>OZ244619.1:1602500-5907301 GCA_965218365.1 Candidatus Latescibacterota bacterium | reverse complement strand
CGCCGGACTCGGTGGAGGGCTACGGGCAGGTGGCGCCCAACAAGCAACGTCTGGTCAGCGAGCGGGTCGGCGAGGACTACATCGTCCTCACCCAGCGCCCCAACTATGCCGCGGAGGCAGGGTGGAGCAACGAGGCCGAGCGCCCCGGCTACGTCCGCACCCACGGCCTGCGCTTTTTGCGCGACTATCAGCTCAGGGCGATCCACCGTTTGCAGCGGGCAGTTCGGGACGGCCGCGACCGCTTCCTCTTCGAGATGGCCACCGGCACCGGCAAGACCCTGGTGGCCGCCGCGGTCATCAAGCTGTTTCTGCGCACCGGCAACGCCCGCCGCGTCCTCTTCCTGGTGGACCGGCTGGAGCTGGAAGACCAGGCGGGGAACAAGTCCTTCGTCCCCTACCTGGCCAACGACTTCGACGCGGTGATCTACAAGGAGAAGCGCGACGACTGGCGCCGGGCCCACATCGTGGTCACTACGGTGCAGTCGCTTTTGTTCAACAACAAATACCAGTCGCTGTTCTCGCCCACCGACTTCGACCTGGTGATTTCGGACGAAGCCCACCGCTCCATCAGCGGCAACGCCCGCGCCGTGTTCGATTATTTCGTCGGCAACAAGCTGGGACTGACCGCGACACCCCGGGACTACCTCAAGGGTACGAAGACGCACGGCCCGGGTGGGCGCGATCCGCGCGAGGTGGAGCGCCGCCTGCTGCTCGACACCTACCGCACCTTCGGCTGCGAAAGCGGCGATCCCACCTTCCGCTACTCCCTGCTCGACGGGGTGCGCGACGGACATCTGGTCAACCCCTGGGTGGTCGACGCCCGCACCGAGGTGAGCACCCAGCTTCTCGCCGACGAGGGCTTCGTGGTGTCCTTCACCGACGACGAGGGAGAGCAGCAGGAGGAGGCGTACAAAAAGCGCGACTTCGAGCGCGATTTCTTCTCGGAAGCCACCAACGCGGTGTTCTGCCGCACCTTTCTGGAGAAGGCCCTGCGCGATCCGCTCAGCGGGGAGATCGGCAAGTCCATCGCCTTCGCGGTGAGCCAGGCCCACGCCGCCAAGCTGACCCAGCTATTCAACCAGATCGCCGACCGCATGTTTCCCCGGCGCTACCAGTCGGACTTTGCGGTCCAGGTTACCTCCCACGTGGCGGATGCCCAGCAATTCACCGTCAACTTTTCCAACAACAATCTCATGGGCTACGGCAACTTCAGGCGCGACTACCGCACCAGCAAGGCGCGGGTATGCGTCACCGTGGGCATGATGACCACCGGCTACGACTGCACCGACATCCTCAACCTGGGCCTGTTCAGGCCCATATTCTCGCCCACCGACTTCGTCCAGATCAAGGGGCGCGGCACCAGGAGGCACAACTTCCTCGGCCAGATGATCGGGAAGGAGGACCTGGACGACGACGCCAAGCCGGAGAAGACCACCTTCAAGCTCTTCGATTTCTTCGGCAACTGTCAGTACTTCGAGAACGAGTTCAACTACGACGAGGTGATCAAGCTCCCCCCGCTGCCTGACAAAAGGAGCGAGGACGGCGACGGGGACGACGGTGGGCCGGTTGTATACACCGGCGCCTACGAGCACCTGGGCAGCGACCTCCTCTCCACCATCAAGGAGGAGCAGGTTGGCTTCGAGGGCATGAAGATCGACCGCATGCTGTTCGACCGTTTCGCCGACGAGGTGCGCGAGAACGACTTCATTGCCCGGGCGGTGGAGTCGGGGCAGTGGGACCGCGCCATCGACTACGTGAACCAGGAGGTCTTCGACAAGCCCGAGGACTACTACAACCTCGCCAAGCTGCGCCAGGCCGCCGCGGTGGACCGCCGCCTGACCCTGCGCGAGATCCTGGAGAGGGTCTTCGACCTCATCCCCCGGTTCAAGTCCAAGGACGAGCTGCTGGAGGAGGAGTTCGCCAAGTTCGTCGCCGATCACAAGCCCGGGGAGGCCCGGGCCATCGCGGCGATCAGGACCTATTTCAAAGCCTACGTCACCAGCGGCCAGATTCGCCACATCATCGACAGCCGCCACTTCACCGAGCTGGCCACCAATCCGGTTTTCTCCACCAGCGACTTTCGCGCCGTGCCGGAGCAATTCCGCGTCCTCGTTCCCGAGTATGTCAAGGACTATGTCCCGTTGAACCAGTTTGCCGCCTAGGAGGGCACGCGACGTTCGAGCCGTGGAGATTCAGCCACCGATTCCACCGTTCGTCTTTATTTTCCGAGAAAAATAGTGAATAGAACCCATTTTTCGCGATTAATTCACGTATTTTTGACAATATAGAGTGAATAAATTACAATAATGACATGGCCACTACACAGCCGATAAAAACCCGCATCCAGGGGCTTAAACGTGCGTACGATACCTTGCGCCATGGCAAGGAGGCGCTGCTGTCGATGATCGATGAAGTGGAGATATCCGAGAGTATTTACAACTCGAACGCAATCGAGAATTCAACCCTCACCCTTGATGAGACAGAGAAAATCCTTTTGGAGCAGGCGCTGTCCCGAAATGTGTCTGTGCGGGAAGTCTTCGAGGCGAAAAACCTGGCCCGCGTCATGGAATACAAACGCGCCAGAGCCAAAGACAGCGAGCTCAACAAAGACCTGATACTCCTCTCGCATCAGATGCTCATGGGCGGAATTGATGATGCCATCGCCGGCCGCTTTCGCCAGCAGGGGGAGTATGTGCGGGTGGGTACTCATATCGCACCTGCACCCGAGCAGGTGGAGCGCATGATGGACAACATTCTCGTCGAGTATTCCAGCGACCTCGGGTCATATTGCCTCGACAAGATTGCCCGATTTCACCTGGATTTCGAGACCATCCATCCTTTCTGCGACGGCAACGGTCGTCTCGGGCGGGTCATCATCAATTTTCAGCTTCTCCAACTCGGGCTGCCGCGCCTTATCGTCCGCAACTCGGAGAAGGAGCGTTATTACCGGGCGTTCAGGGAATATGAAGACCGCCAAAACACGAGGACGATGGAAGGCATTCTGGCGCTGGCGCTCACAGAGTCTCTGCACAAGAGGCTGAGCTATTTGCAGGGGGAGGCCATCGTCAGGCTGTCGGATTATATCAAGCAGCATGGGCTCTCGGCCGCCGCTGTCACCAACGCCGCCCGCCGGCAGACCATCCCCGCTTTCCGCGAGAAGGGGGTGTGGAAGATCGGGGAGGGATTCTGCTACCGGAGCTGATGAAACAACACAGGCTGCTTCGGCCTGAAGGCGAAAGAAGTAACAAAAATAGAGGTGACGAGATGAAAATAAGCGTGAAAAACCTGGGCGTCCTCAAACAGGCGGAATTTGAACTGGGCGACTTGACCCTTATTTGCGGAGGTAATAATACGGGCAAAACCTACGCGACGTATGCTCTGTTCGGGTTTCTATGGGACTGGGAACGTTCGCTGGGAGTTGAGATCCCCGATCAGACTATCGACGCCCTGTTGAGGGACGGCGTAACGCAGGTTGATGTTGAACCCTATGCCATGAAAGTGGATGACATCCTTAGACGGCGTTGCCGGGAATACACCCGAGAACTGCGGAGAATTTTTGCGTCGCAACCCAACCGGTTCAAAGACGCGTCGTTTCAAGCGTCTCTTGAAGCAGAAAAAACACCATCGATAAAGAGCCGTGATTTCGAGCGCAGAATACGATCCGCCAAAGACGATCTTCTTTCCCTGTCCAAGGCTAAAGGAGAAATGGACTTGGTGATCTCGCTGCTGATGGAGAAGGGAAAAAACGCATTCCCCGCTGAAATTATTAAGGGAAAAATCTCAGACGCGATTGTTGGATTACTCTTCGACAAATTGCTTCCCCGCCCATTCATCGCCAGCGCAGAGCGCACCGGCGCGGCAATTTTTCGCAAGGACATTATTGGCGGCGAATACATCGCGGGAAGCAACGACACTATTTACTTCAAGCCTGCACGCAGACAACTGAAGCTCACAATGGACGAAAGTTCCAGCGCGGTGCGATCTCTGTTGGACATTGGCTTTTACTTGCATCACGTCGCAAAACCCGGCGACCTGCTGATGGTGGATGAGCCGGAATTGAACCTGCACCCGGAAAATCAGGGTCGCATTGCTCGGCTCTTTGCTCGCTTAGTGAACCTCGATATCGGGGTCTTGGTGACCACGCACAGCGACTATATTGTCAAGGAACTCAACACCCTGATCATGCTGAATCAGGACAAGCCCTATTTGAAGCAGATCGCGGAAAAGGAAGGCTACCAACGCGAAGAGCTCCTGCATGTTGATAATATCAGGGTTTATATCGCTGAGGAAGCGTTGATCAAGCGAGAAAAAAAGAGCAGGAGAAGCCGACACCAAACACTCGTGCCGGCCAGGATAGACCCGAAACTGGGGATTGAGGCAGATAGCTTCGACAAGACCATCAATAAAATGAATGAGATTCAGGACGCCATTGTTTGGGGCGGAGATGAATGATGTCCGACTTTGATATATTACGAGATTTGATCCGGGATGACGCGCTGGCTGCCGTTGAATATCAGTATGGGAAGAAAATAATTGTCCTGAAAGAACCTGGTGATCAACAACAGCCAGAGTATTCCCTGAATCTACGCAAGGTGCCGGATGACATTTTCGTTTTCAAATTAGCATAAAAAATATTGGGATACAAAAGCGGCCAACAAGAGATAGGCCACCATCCGGTCGGCACGACACGCCGGAACCTATGCTTAAAATCAACGCTCCGGCAAAGGGCAACCTGCGATTCAACTACTTGGTCGGAAAGCCGTAGAGCAGCCAGGGTCGGACGGCATGCTTGGAGGCTTGACGCAACAGGAGACAGGCAAACTCAGGTGTCACGCACGCACCGAGAAGTGAGTGAACGGATTATATATGCTCGACACCGAAACCAGACGCCGCATCGACACCGCCCGCGACATCCTCGTGGGCAAGGTGCCCGACCCCAAGAGCCAGGTGGAGCAGATCACCATCGCTCTGATCTACAAGTTCATGGACGACATCGACGCCGGGAGCGAAGAGCTGGGCGGCGAGCGCACCTTCTTCGCCGGCGACTTCGCCCGCTACGGCTGGCCCCGGCTGGTGCGCTCCGGCCTCGGCGGCCACGAGACCCTCAACCTCTACGCCGAGGCCATCGCCCGGATGCCGGAAAACCCGGGCATCCCGGCCCTTTTCCGCGACATTTTCAACAACGCCTATCTGCCCTACCGTGACCCGGAGACCCTGCGCGCCTTTCTCAAGGTCATCGACGAGTTCACCTATGATCACAGCGAGCGCCTGGGAGACGCCTTCGAGTACCTGCTCTCGGTTCTCGGCTCCCAGGGCGACGCCGGGCAGTTCCGCACCCCGCGCCACATCATCGACTTCATCGTCGCCGTCATCGATCCGAAAAAGGACGAGACCATCCTCGACCCGGCCTGCGGCACCGCCGGATTCCTGATTTCCTCCTACAAGCACATCCTTGCATCCAACACCAACGAGCAGGGCACCAGCACCCTCACCCCCGAGGAGAAAGGCAGACTCGCGACCAACTTCAAAGGCTACGACATCTCTCCCGACATGGTGCGCCTGTCGCTGGTGAATCTCTATCTGCACGGCTTCGTCGAGCCCCACATCGCCGAGTACGACACCCTGACCAGCGAGGAGCGCTGGAACGAGTACGCCGACGTGATCCTGGCCAATCCGCCCTTCATGTCGCCGAAGGGCGGCATCCGCCCGCACCGCCGCTTTTCGGTGCAGTCCAAACGCAGCGAAGTGCTCTTCGTCGACTACATGGCCGAGCATCTGACCCCCACGGGCCGCGCCGGAATCATCGTGCCGGAGGGCATCATCTTCCAGAGCCAGAGCGCCCACAAGCAACTGCGCAAGATGCTGGTGGAAAATTATCTGGTGGCCGTCGTCTCCCTCCCCTCGGGCGTGTTCCAGCCCTACTCGGGAGTCAAGACATCCATTCTGATACTGGACAAGGCGCTGGCGAAAAAGACGGACCGCATCGCCTTCTTCAAGGTAGAGAACGACGGCTTCGACCTCGGAGCGCAACGGCGGGAAATCGCGGAGAACGACCTGCCGCTGGTAAGAGAAGAACTTTGCAAATATCTGGGACGCCTGCGGGCGGGCGAATCAATGCCGACCGATCAGGTAGCGGAATCCGGGACGCGGTACGCGACGGATGAATCCAAAGTGGCGCTCGGGCTCATTGCCGAAAAGGAGAAGATTGAGGCGGGTGGGGAGTATAACCTGAGCGGGAAAAGGTATCGGGAGGACCGAGCTAAATCTTCACATTATAAAATTATGCCGTTCGAGGAAATTTGTTCGTTGGAGTACGGTGCAAGTTTGCCGAAAAAGAAACGAGTAGATGGTCCATATCCTGTGATGGGATCTAACGGCATTAGTGGCTATCACAATGAATATCTAATAAAAGGACCAGCAATTATTGTTGGCCGAAAAGGATCGGCGGGTGAAGTCACCTACGTCAATAGTGATTGTTTCCCGATTGATACCACTTATTATGTGAATATCGTCGATACAAATCGCACAGATATTCTTTATCTCTATCATCTGGTCAAGACTTTGGAGTTGCCTAATTTGCGGGGAGGTGCAGGGATTCCAGGACTTAACCGGAATGATGTTTACGAGAAATATAAACTGCCCCTGCCGCCACTGGAGGTGCAGCAGGAGATTGTTGCGGAGATAGAGGGGTATCAGCGCGTGATAGACGGAGGGCAGGCGGTGATTGACAACTACCGGCCGCAGATTGCGGTTGATCCTGATTGGCCGATGGTGGCGTTGGGGGATGCAGCGGAATTGACCGGAGGGTATGCTTTCAAAAGTACCAACATGACTACAACCCAATTGGACGTAACGGATCGCCTTGTCGTAAAGATTGGTAACATCGGACGAGATGGTTGTCTCGAAATGGGGAAAGCTCAATTCCATCCATACTCTGACCATCTTGCTCGCTTCAAATTGCACAAAGGTGATGTGGTCGTCGCAATGACAGGTGCAACTGTAGGAAAGGTTGCTGCTGTGGAAGAAAATGGATTTTTATTAAATCAACGGGTTGGAGTTCTTAGAGCAAATTCGACAGCCATACAAAGTTATATTTTTTATTTAAGTTCAGTTGTTGAATTTTACAATTATTGCCAGCAAACCGCGGGTGGAGGGGCACAAGGAAATATCGCGCCATGTGAGATATTGAAATACAAAATTCCCTTACCACCTGCAGAAACACAGCAAGTCATTGTCGCCGAAATCGAAGCCGAGCAGTCCCTCGTCGCGGCCAACCTCGAGTTGATCGAGCGGATGGAGGGGAAGATTCGGGCGGCGATTGGCCGGGTTTGGGGGGATAGATTATGAATGATTGGATGAACAACATCACCACCCTTGATTCCTGCAAAAGGAAGGCTTTCAGACATCCCGCTCACAGACTTATCTCCGCTTTGCGAAGGCAATACCGTTACTACCACGAGCACCCGGTTCAAAGAGATTTCTCCGCGGAAGCGGAAGCCGTCGCCGCGTGGAGCACCGTCACTTGTAGTTACTCAGGCGTCGAGCAGGCCATGAAGTGCCTGTTGCAAATTCAAGGTACCTACATTGACAAACGTTCTTCTGAGGGCGGTCATCGTCACCATGATATTGGCCTGCTCTTCCAGGAACTTACCTCAGCTGAGCAAGATGTGATCCGTGTTTCCTACGCCATATATCGCTCCCTTCATGATTATATTTCTGCGGAAACCGCTGAATTTTTCCTAGAAGCAATCGACAAGGGCTACGAGACTTGGCGCTATTTCCTCCTTGAAGGCGGCAAGGGAGATGGATGGCCGCCGATGACTCATCCCGGTGCAATGCTCGAAATCTGGTCCGCATTAACCGATATCCTTCGGGCGAGAGTATTCACGAATCACGGACTATTTTCTGTGAAACATCGGATTTGTAATTATCTAAAGAACGCCCTGGAAGATATCAATACAGGTATCGATGCGGGTGAGATCGCTGGCCTGAATCGCTGGTTTCAAATTCACAACAATATCATCGTAAATGCGTATGCCGATCTCTTTTTTTATTATGCAACGGGTAGGCTCGATCTCATTGATGTTCCGTCTTCTACATTGAATGTTTTAAGCGGGTTAGTTGATTTTCTCGGAGAGCAGCAGACCGACAACGACCTTTCATACTTTCTGCTCCGGGCAAAATCTAGCAGGATAATGTGGAATCCTCGCCGGAGCCTCTTTGAGGAAGTCTTGGTTTAGGTAATGGCAATTTCGTGTTTTTCGAAGTCGGACTTGGCTACAAGCGGAAAATACGAGGGGTTCATGCGGTATTAGGATTGTCGGCGGGACTCGGTGGCGGGCAGGGCAAACAGCACTTGGTCGAAAATTTGGGATCTAGTTCATCCATATGTGAATGACTCAAATCCAAAGAAATGGAGTTGGTGATGACCAGACAATTGACAGCAATTATCGAACGCGAAGGTGATGGCTACGGTGCTCTTTGTCCAGAGTTGGACGTTGCAAGTCAGGGAGCATCCGTGGCCGAGGCTAGAGAAAATTTGAAGGAGGCATTGGAGTTGTTTTTGGAGACGGCTTCATCAACCGAAATTCAGCAGCGGCTGCACGAGGAGGTGTACGTGACCCAAGTGGAGGTCGCAGTTGGCTAGACTCCGAGTGTTGTCGGGCGGGGATGCTTGCGGAATACTTGCAAGTCATGGGTTTACAGAAGTTCGGCGCAGAGGCAGCCATATAATCATGCAAAGGGTCGAGTCCGGCAGCACCATTCCCGTCCCGGTTCCGGTCCACAGGGAACTCCGGACGGGAACGGTGATGTCGATAATCAGGCAATCGGGATTGCCCCGATCGCTGTTCGAGTAAAATAAATTGTAGCCGTTGTCGTCATAGGATTTGTCCTCGATGGTCCATGGGGTTGACCCGGTTTGGTGGGTACCTTTTCACTTGATGAAAAGGAGCCCCCCATGCCTGAATCCCGTATTCCCTATCCCCCCGAATTTCGCCAGCAGATGATCGAGCTGGTCCGCTCCGGACGCTCGCCTGGCTCCTTGGCCAAAGAGTTCGAGCCCTCCGCTCAGACGATCCAAACCTGGGTAAAACAGGCCGACCTCGATAGCGGCCGGCGCCACGATGGCTTGACCTCCACCGAACGCGCCGAAATACGACGCTTACGCCGCCAGATCAAGCAGTTGCGCACCGAGCGCGACATCCTGGCAAAAGCAGCGGCCTGGTTCACTCACCCGCAGAGCCAAAGATCGGCGTCCAGTCCCTGATCTGGTGGTCCGGGATTTCAGCGCTGACGGCCCCGATCGTTTGTGGGTGGCCGACATCACCCACGTGCCTACCCGGGGGGGCTTCATCTACCTGGCCGTCGTACTGGATGCCTTCAGTCGGCGCGTTATCGGCTGGGCCATCACTGCCCATCCAGGTACCGAGTTGGTGCTGGATGCCCTCCATAGGGCCCTGGCTCGGCGTCGACCGATGGAAGGAACGTCCGGAAATCTCAAGTCCAAACCTGTTCACCAAACCGGGGTAACTTCATCGTTCTCGGAAGAGATCAAGGCACGGCTCTCGCTGGAAATGCTGGAATTGATCGAGGCTGCTCCATACAATCATTCAAAGGAAACGTCAAAGATGAAGTCAGTCGAGTTTAAGGTGGGGCCGGGGCAGCGACAGCTCTTTCTGGACGATGTGGGCATCGCCCGGATGGAGAACCTGACCAGCACCATGCACAGGCCCGAAAAGCGCGGAGTTGTATTGAAAGTCGATCAGCCCTCCGATGGAAAGGGGGTGCATACAGCCTCGGCGCCTATGTGGATCGAGGACGAGAAGGTCTACAAGCTGGTTTACGAGGTTCGTTCGGGGGAGGAAAAGAGGTATGCTCTGGCAATCTCTGCCGATGGCTTGGAGTGGGAAAAGCCCGAGTTGGGGCTCGTCGACTTCCAGGGTTCGAAGAAGAACAACCTCTTTGAAACTCCCGACAAGAAGCGGGTCTGGCATGTTGTTTACGATCCGGACGACGCCGACGAGTCGCGGCGCTATAAAGGCTTACTCACCGTGCCGAAGGGGCGCATCCCGGTAGTCAGTCCCGACTGCACCCACTGGCGCAAGCTGGAATTCGATCCCCTCAACTTGCGGTCGGGCGACGCCGGCACCATGACCTACGACCGGCCGCAAAGGCGTTTTCTCGCCCTGCTCAAGAGGCCCGGTGCGATTGCCGATCCCGCCGCCGTGGGACGTGCGTACGACGTGGCTATCAGTGAGGATTTTGAGAACTGGTCGGAGTCGCGCTTCATCTTTGGCATGGACACGGGGCGCGACCAGGAGATGGCTCTGGATATTATTCGGCGCCGTCTGGCCAATCCTGCTCTGGCCAAGCCGATGTACGTGGATCCGGATCCGGCGGTGGGCTGGACGCCCCCGGAAGGCAAAAACCACATAGCTACCTGGCAGGCAGAGTGCTATAATTTCGGGGTATTTCCCTACGAAGGAGTGTATCTCGGGCTGGCCACGGTCTTCTATCCAACAGGCCAGAATTTGCCTGAGCGCGTCAATACGGACGGGTTCAATACCATTCAACTGGCCGCCAGTCGCGACCTGGACCACTGGGAGCGGTTGGGGGATCGGCAGTCCTTTTTGGAAACCTCGCGCCTCGACGAGGGCCTGGTGGGGAATTATGACCGCCTGCAGCTGGGCGTTCTCAACCAGGGTGTGGTTCACGGCGACGAGGTGCGCTTCTACTACAACGGCATGAAGCGGCGCGCGAGCTTTCACGCCCACTTTACCGATGGCAGTCCACGCGATCCTTCTACGCTGTCCGACGCCGAGCGGTCCGACTGGTTGGACGACTCCCACTCTGCGCTCCACCTGGCGGTGCTGCGGCGCGATGGCTTTGTTTCGCTCGATGCCGGGGAGGAAGAGGGTGTTGTGCAGACGCAGCCTTTCACCTTGCAGGGCAATAAGCTGCTGGTCAATGCGGAGCTGGGGGAGGGCGAGTTGCGTGTTGAGATGGTAGACGGCGAGGGCAAGGTTTTGGCCACATCGGCGCTGATACAGGGCGATTTACTGAATGGTGAGGTACGATGGCAAAAGGGTAATCCGAGAGAATTGAAAGGGCAGATGGTTAGTCTGCGCTTTGCGCTGCGCAACGGTGCGTTTTATTCTTACTGGCTTGAGGATTGAGCCTTTTATTTTTTGTGGCTCATCCAGAAATAATGTGGACTACCTCTTCCTCTCGGCCGTGCGCTCTTGACCGCGCTTTTCTAACTCGTCGTTCGCGTAGTGGTCGTATAAAGATCATCGCCGCTCTCCCCGACCCAAGTTCGATCCGCCGCTGTCTGCACGGCATGGGCTTGTTGGCGCGGGCGCCAGCCATCACATCCGCGCAACCAGACCCCCAACCGCAATTCGACTACGCCTGATCGGTTGCGGGCGAATTCCGCCTGAGAGACCTGGAGCGCGACTGCCCCGGCGTCGGACGCGAATGGATTCGCACCCTTCTGGCGGAGTTGAAGAAATCAGGCGAGGTGGCTTGCCGCGGCCGGGGTCCGGGTGCGCGCTGGCGTTTTCTCAAGAATGAGGGTAGTAAGGCTTGAGAGAGGGTAGTAGTGGGGGTAGTAAGCAGAATGAGGGGATAAGGGAGGAGGCAGCAGGCAGGATGGACGAAGGATGAGCGGCAGAGGCCGTGATGTAATCCGAGGCGTTGTCAGCGATCCTTCCGGCTGCGGCGGTCAGGAAGCCGAGGGAGCAACTTTCGCAACCCTAACCTCGATGCGCTCGCGGATATCCGCGGCCACCTCAAGGACTTCCGCAGGTGCGCGAACCTCCTCGCCGCTACGCTGTCGCAGGGCAACGATGAGGGGTACCAACGTGCCGGATTTGTCCCGGTCGCCCAACAGGATCTCGACAAGATCACGCTCCGAGGCACCAGATACGATTAATTCGGGCACAATCCTTTGCATTTCGTGCATGGTCATTTCCATGTTAGGTGGGAACAGGGCATACGCGGAGCGGAACGCGTCCATGGCGGCCCCACATTTCTGCTGGACCATCAGTGCCAGGGCCCGCGCACACACCGTTCGCCATTCAAGCCAAGTTTTCCAGTCTTCGGCGGGCAGGGTCCCGAGTCTTCGATCAAGTTCTTCGCAGGTTTGCAAAGCTTCTTCTGCACGCCCGGTCTCAGCTTGTCTCGTACTTTTGAAGCTCAATGCGATGGCGATTTCTACCTGGCCGCCATATCGATCAATTATTTTGTCGTAGGCGGAAATCTCCCCTTGGATATCATCGAGTAACCCCCGAGCAATTCCCTTGTTGATCAGTGCCGTAGCGACCCGTTCCCGTAACTCCGGCTCACCGTAAGCGTCGAATCGGTCAACCACTTTGTCGAAGGCAGCGGTCGCCGCCTCGAGATCGCCAAGCTGGCTTTGTGCAATGCCCTTGTTGATCCAGGCCGTGGCGACCCGCTTCTGGATTTCAGGATTATCACTGGTGCCAAATCGCCCAACTACCTCGTCGCAGATTAAGATCGCCGCCTTGCAATCGCCGAGTTCCAGTTGCGCTTGGATCTTGTCGATCGACGCTATCGCAATCAACATCTGGATTTCCGGTGCATTGTTGTCCCTAAGTCTCTCGATCACTTCATCGTAGGCTAGGATAGCGGCCTTGAAATCCCCAAGCCCCTCCAGTGCAGATCCCTTGCCCATCAACGCCGCAGCGACCAACTGCTGGAACTCCTTTCCATCGAAGGTTCCGACTTGCTCAACTACTTCGTCGCAGGTTGGGGTCGCCGTTTGGAAGTCGTAGAGTTTATTTTGCGCTCTTGCTCTGAGGACCAATACCTGGGCCATCCACGCCAAGAGTGATAGGTTGCGGGGACCACCGAAGCGCTTGACCATCTGGTTGCAGACCCCGATCACCGCGTTGAAATTTTCCAAATCACCAGAGGCGACAAAACGGTCAACAATCTCGATGACCCTTCTGAAATTTTTCTCCTCGATTGGGGTATTGATGTCCTCTTCAAGATGTAGTTCGGCCTTGGCTTGGGCGTTTGCCGCCGAGTTGTCCGATATTCTTTCGATAGCAGACCACGCCATGCGTGAGGGCATATCCTCAACGTGCGGCCTCATGGCAAGCGCACGCTCGATTCCCTCTCGAATGACCTTCGATTCCGCCGCCTCCGAAGTCAGTCGCCCGGACATCTGGTGCAATTCGCCTATCCTGTAGAACGCCATCATGAAATGGATCAGGTTTGCAACGACGGCCGCCTCGTCGCGCTCGCGCCGCAGCTTGTAGTAGATGCTGTAGAGGCGTTCCGCCGCGGCGTACAGCCGCTTCTTGCCCCGTCTTTCCACGATGACCGCACCTCGGGTGGAGAGGCGGCCGAGGAGGGCCGATACATTCCGAACGTCCATGCGTGCCCTTGCCGCGATTTCGCCCGTGCTTGACGGTTGCCAAAGGTCGATCACCGCCAGATATACGCGGCGCTCGCCCTTGGCCAGGACCTCCAGGTGGCCGCGGAAATACTCGGTATGGTCGTCGACCAGAGTCACTAGTTCTTCCATCAACTGGCGCAAGGAGCGGTGCTCCGCAAACTCGGCGATTATGACCAGAAGACGCGGGCTGCCACCGGTCAGGATTTCCAGTGGCCTGATCTCGCGCCGGCTCACCGTTCCGCCGCTGACGACCTGCCACAGGCGCCGGCATTCTTCGGTGGAGAGCGGTTCCAGGGTGACTATGCGGAACAACTCGAAGAACGGCTGGTCCGCGTCGTCCAGGCCCTCGAACCGGCTTGTGGCTGTGGCGAGCAGCATGATCTCAGGCTCCGATTGCAACGCGCCGCGCAGCTTCCAGCCGAAATCTTTGTCCACGTTCGTACAGAGCGCCTGCAGGTTCTCGACCGTGAGGACGAGTTTCTTGCCGAGCCGGTCCGCCGCTTCCAGGACAGCGGCATGGGCGCGACCCGCGAGTGCCTTCTCGTGCCAGTGATCGGTCAGGTCGGCGTGGGTTTTCCGCAACTCCTCAGCGAGGAGGGGATCGTGCTTGGCGCTCTCCCGTGCAAGGTAGAACAAGGTGTCGAGCCAGAAATCGGCGAGATTGAATATCTCGTGACTCTCTTCCATGAACCGGACCGGCAAAAAACAATCGGAGAATTCATCATTGGTATTCACCTCCGCCGCGACCCGAGCCAGCAGCATGGTCTTTCCCCGGCCGCGAGGCGAGACCACCAGAACGTGCTGGCTCGATGCCGAATTGATGTTCCCCCGGAGGACTTCGAGCACGATTTCGAGTTCGCGTTTCCTGACCACGAACTGCTCTATCACCTCCTCGTCGGATTGGAACATCCCCGGATTGAACTTGCGGATCGGCCGGTTGGTCTGGTTCATTGCGCCTCTCTCGGTGATTCGTCTTCGGAAGGACGGTCTTCGAGGGGTCTGTGGTGGTTGTGGAAGCGCGCCGACCACCAGTCCTTCAGCAAGTGCGACGGGAATCGATAACTATTCTCTCCGGCTTCGAGATAACCGTCGTGTATCAGGATTTCGAGTGTATCCGCGATGCGCCCCGGCACATCGTCAACCACTCTGGCGTACAGCCGCTCGAGGCAACGCTGTGCGCTTGGCGAAAATGCGTCCTGGGTGGCTGCCTCGGCGAGGATCTCCATGGCGATAGAGTAATTCTCATCTTCCAACGCCTCCTGGAGGCGGGTCTCATAGTGTACGAGGTCGTTCTGCCCCGAAGGGCCGAGGAGTTCCGTGCGATAGACTTCGCTGACGTCCGCCACCGTTACTTGGTCACGCCCCTCCATGGTGGCATGGTCGCGCAACCGTGCAAAGAAGGATTGAACATGGTGGGGGATGCCGACGCCGAGCGCGTCGTAAACCGCGTCCGCCACGCCGTCCTCCGTCCGTAATTCGTAAGTCTCCGCGAGACGTTGGAAACACTCGACACTTGTGTCGCGGTCCCACGGCCCCAGGCGAAAGGGATCGAGATGATTGATGCGGTCGGGTATGCCGAGTTTCTTTACCAGAGGTGCGAGCCCGATGCTGCCGGATACGAGGAGGGCCAGGGAGCCGTCTCCAAGATCCTGAAGCACGCCGCGCAACCAACTCAGAAATTCGTCGACCTGTCGGACACCGTCGTCACCGCTAAGCATTCGCTTGAGAAGAATCGGCAGCTCGTCGATGACGAGGAGCACCGGCTTGTCCTGCTCGGCGCAATCCCGAAGCAGTTGCTCTCCGTATCGGCGCCAACTTCCGGCATCCAAACCTGCGCGGATCTTGACACGGAATTCGTAGGCGCTGATTTCCTCGACCTTGGCGCTGATCCAGCGCTGCATCGTGGTGGCAAAGCGCGATGCGATTTTGCGAACGGGATGCGCGCCCTGTGCGATGTCCGCGATTGCGTCTTCCGCACAGGTTGCTCCCTCGACGTCGGCGAAAAGAAAGATCCAACCCTCTACCTCAAGCCGCCGGCCAAGCTCTCGAGCAACGCTGGTTTTTCCCATGCGCCGCTGTCCGGTCAGCAATATGTGGTTGCCGTCGCGTACCCGCGTCACCAAGACCTGCAACTCGCGCTCGCGATCGAAAAAGTCTCCGCCGCTTACCCAGCGGCCGGTCGATGTTTTCATGGCTCACCCTTGTTCAACAGATCCGTTGTCAACTAATTTGTTGAGAAGATAGTATTCAACAGATCCGTTGTCAACTAATTTGTTGAAAGCTGGACGCACAACCCGATTCTGGTTTCGCTGCTCGGTTATTCTGGATGCCAGACCGATTTTGCCCCCCCCCGTCCTTGGGTCCGGCTGGCAAAACGATATATTTCCCTGCGAGATGAAAGACACCGCCTACGATCCGATAAAATTCGAGGTTATCCGCAACGCCCTGGTGGAGACCACCGAGGAGATGTCCGCGGCTCTGCGCCGCAGCGCCTACTCCACCAACATCAAGACCCGCTGCGACTACTCCTGCGCCATCTTCGACCGCGAGATGCGCGTCCTCGCCCAGGGCTTCGCCCAGGCCAACCACCTGGGCTCCATGGTGCGCATGGTGCCCCTGGCGGTGCGCGACTACGGCGCCGGTGAGCCGTACGGAGCAGTGCGTCCTGCATGGCCTGAGCGAGGACCGGGTAGGACCCGATAGGGTCCACAGGCAACCAAACCCTACTGCGAGCCCGGTCAAACGACCTGCAAACCATCATCAGCGAGCTTATCCTGCCCCTTGCGTGTGTTTCAGCGCCTTGACAAGAGGGCCGAAAAGGTGCCTCATTTTACCTATACTCTCAGGATCGGTTATTTCTTTGGACGGGATATCGGGCAACACGGGGTAGCGTTGGACGAGCCGCTCCCTATGCGCTCTGAACTGATTGAAATACCGAAGGGCGTCGCAGTGTTTCCCACGCGCACCACCGGGACCGTGGTGCGCGTTGATTCCCACCCGTCGATTTCTCGGATGCACGAGAGCAGCGGCCGGCCCGACAAAGCTGTCCCAGGCCCATATGGCGGAAGCTGGCCGGTGCCTTGCGCTTGGCGCCGCTGCAAGGGTACCATCACACCATGCGAATCCTCACTGTCTCGAGGGACTTGGACCTGAAACGGCGGGTGGGAGAGCTGTTTCGCGACCGGGATATCGAAGTTGCCTGGGAAAGCAGCTTCGATCGTATTCTCGACCGCTTCGAGACCGACACGTACGAAATCCTGTTGGCGACGGGTCAGGTGTTCCGGGAAAGCCAGGACGGCATGGAAACCCTCGAGGTGCTTGCTGCCCAATGTCCGGTAACGCAGGTGCTCTTCGTCGTGGAGCAAGCCCATGTAGGTATGGTTCGATCGGTGTTGGGCGCTGGCACGTATCAGTACGCCCGTACGCCGGTAGCAGACGAGGAGCTTCAGGCGTTGCTCGAGACCGCTTGGGAGCAGCGGCCCCAGGTGGGGACCAACCAGCTGCTGAAGAGCGATGACGAAGGCTTAGACGACCTCGTCGGGGGATCTGCGACGATGCAGGAGATCTACCGCGGCATTCGCCAGGCCGCGGCGACGGACATCCCCGTGCTGATTCAGGGTGAAACCGGAACGGGGAAGGATCTGGTCGGGCGCGCCATTCACCGGCAGAGCTCCCGGCACGAAGGCCCCTTTGTCACTGTGAGCGTCGGCGCCATTCCGTCCGAGCATGTGGCCAGGGAACTGTTCGGCTATGAGAAGGGTGCCTTCCCCGGGGCTGACAGCAGGCACGCCGGCCGTTTCGAGCAGGCCAGAGGCGGCACCGTCTTCCTCGACGAGATCGCCGCCGTGGCCGACCGGGAGCAGGTCAGCCTCCTGCGTTTTCTCGAAGAGCGACGGTTCCGCCGGCTCGGCGGCACGCGTCCTGTTTCCGCCGACGTAAGGCTTCTCGCCGCCAGCAATGCCGACCTTCCCGCCCTGGTCCGCGAGGGGGACTTCCGGGACGATCTCTTCTATCGTCTCGACGTGTTCCGGATCAACATGCCCCCGCTCCGGGATCGACATGGAGACATCCCCCTGCTCGCCGGCCACTTTATCCAGCGATACAACCGCGCCTACCAGAAGCGGGTTATCGGCCTGACGCCCGAATGCAGCGGCCTGTTGGAATCCTACCCGTGGCCGGGCAACGTGAGGGAGCTGCGCAACGTGATGCAGCGCGCGGTGCTGTTGTGCGGCGGTGAAATCGTCTCTCCCGACCACCTGCCTGCCCGACTGCGCGGCGGGGCGACGGCACCCGGCTCGGGGACTGTGAGTTTCCGCATCGGGGCCACTCTACAGGAAGTGGAGCGCGAAATAATCGTCCGCACCCTGCGCTCCACCGGGAATAACCGTCAGCAGACGGCACAGATTCTCGGTATCAGTCGCCGCGCCCTGTACAATAAACTTGAGCGCTACGGTATAAGGTGACTGCATGCCTGCATTTTTTGCAGGCATGGCATCCCCTTCGTTCCTCCTGTCGCAAGTCCCGGCTATCCCCCCACATAGGGATGTCCGCGAGAAACTCGGGGATATCGCATGTGAAATTTCTGCGCAGTTCTGCGCAGTTCATCAAATAAATATGTAAATAAATTGCACACATTTATCTTTGGAATTGGAGAGTGATCTCGGTCTGACCTTATTGCGAATTAGTAGATGTATATTGATGTATATAAATAATAATCAATTATTTACGGAAATACACATGAAAATGACCGGGGATTGCAATCCGAGACTGGGGCTTGCATCCGAATGGTTTGGTGTATATATTAAACACTCATCTTCTTACTACAAATCGGAACGGAATGCACATAATGGGTTCGGCAAGTCCAGGGATACTCACACCCCGGCACCAGGAATACGGCTCCGAACCGGTCGAGGTTCGCGAGACCGACCATTACAAGGCGGAGTACGTCCATAGCTTCGTCGAGAAGTGGGATGAGCTGATCGATTGGGAACAACGGGCCGAAGGGGAAGGGGATTTCTTCATCAAGGGGCTGCAGGAGCGCGCCGCCAGCCGCGTCCTCGATGTCGCCACCGGCACCGGGTTTCACTCGGTGCGCCTGTTGAAGGCCGGTTTCGATGTTGTCAGCGCGGATGGCAGTCCGGCGATGTTGTGCCAGGCATTCGAGAACGCTCGTCGGCGAGGACTGGTCCTGCGCACCGTGCAGGCCGACTGGCGTTTCCTCAACCGCGATATCCACGAAACCTTCGATGCCGTCATCTGTCTGGGCAACTCTTTCACGCACCTGTTCAAGGAGCGGCACCGCCGCAAGACCCTTGCCGAGTTCTACGCCGTTCTCAATCACGACTGCTTCCTCATTCTCGATCAGCGCAACTACTACGCGGTCCTCGACAGCGGGTACAGGTGCACGCAGGCGTTCTACTACTGCGGTGACGACATCGTGGTCGAGCCCGAGCATGTCGATGGCGACCTGGAACCCGATTCCCTCGTCCATGTGGCAGAAAAGAGCTTGATCTGATGACGACCGGGAGTTCAGGATATTCCGAGGTCGTTCAGACCGCTCGGGACTACTACAACAGCGATGATGCCGAAGCTTTCTACTCGACGATCTGGGGTGGCGAGGACATCCACATCGGCATGTATCATCGCGAAGGGGACAGCATCGCCGAGGCGAGTCGTCGGGCAACGGCACGCCTGGCGCGCACTCTGGAGCCGCTGGGCGACTGGGCACGCGTGCTGGACATGGGCTCCGGGTATGGCGGCCCGGCCCGGTATGTAGCCGGGATGTACGGGTGCCGGATCACAGGGCTGAACCTGAGTGAGATGGAGAACGCCCGGGCGCGGCGACTCAACGCCGAGCAGGGGCTGTCAGACCGGGTTGAGATCGTCGACGGCAGCTTCGAGTCGGTGCCGGCGGACGACAACAGCTTCCATGCGGTGTTCTCACAGGACGCTCTGTTGCACAGCGACCGGCGCGACCGGGTAGTCGGTGAAGCGGTTCGCGTGCTCAAGCCGGGTGGAGTTTTCGCCTTCACCGACATCATGCAGGCGGACGATTGCCCGCCAGGCGTCCTCGATCCGATCCTTGCGCGGATTCACCTGACCAGCTTAGCCTCTCCCGATTACTACCGGGGAACGGCGACGGAATACCCTCTCGAGGAAACCGGTTTCACCGACCTCACGCATCATCTCGTACGCCATTATGGAGAGGTGTTGGACGAAACGGAAACACGCGAGTCCGAGCTGCGCGATCAGATCAGCGAAGACTACCTGAGTAACATGAAGCGCGGTCTGGCGCGATGGGTCGAGGGCGGAGAAAGGGGCTACCTCGTCTGGGGAATTTTCGCGTTTCGCAAGTTGAGCCGGTCATGAGCGGTAGCGCTGGTTCGCTGGCAGACCCCTCGAAGCCCGGGCGGCGGAACCGGCTCGGTCTCGAAATAAACCAGACCGTCTTCTGGGCCTCGGCGGCCCTGGTGGTCCTCTTCGTCGCGTTCAGTCTACTGAACCTGAGCGGGATGACCGAGATCTTCGACGCTGTTCTCGAGTTCATCACGGGGAAGGCGGGATGGTTCTTCGTGCTCTGTGTGAACGTCTATCTGGCCATCGTCCTGTTTTTTCTTTTCAGCCGCCACGGCCGCGTTCGTCTGGGCGGCGACGAAGCGCGCCCCGACTTCAGTTACTGGGGCTGGCTGTCGATGCTGTTCAGCGCCGGCATGGGCATAGGGTTGATGTTCTGGAGTGTGGCCGAGCCTATCTACCATTTCGGCAGCCCCCCGTGGGGGGAGCCGCATACCGCCGAGGCCGCCCGCCTGGCCATGGGCATCACCTTCTTCCACTGGGGATTTCACGCCTGGGGACTCTACGGTCTGATGGCGCTGGCCCTGGCCTACTTCGCCTACAATCGCGGCCTGCCGCTGACGGTGCGCTCCACTTTCTACCCGCTCCTGGGGCAGCGCATCCACGGTTTGGCCGGGGACGTGATCGACATACTGGCGACGCTGGCGACGATCTTCGGCCTGGCCACGTCCCTGGGACTGGGTGCGCAACAGGTCAACGCCGGGTTCGCCTACCTCTTCGACATCCCGCAAAACGTGACGGTGCAGGTGGGTCTGATCGCCGGAATCACGGCCATGGCGACGATCTCCGTGGTCCTCGGCGTCGACCGGGGAATTCGACGCCTGAGTCAACTCAACGTCATCCTAGCCTGTCTGTTGCTGCTGTTCGTAATGGCGGCCGGCCCCACCCGTTACCTGCTCGATGCCCTCGTGCAGAACTTCGGCATCTACATACAGGAGCTGCCGCGGCTGAGCTTCTGGACCGAGGCCTACCGCAACACAGGCTGGCAGCACGGCTGGACCCTCTTCTACTGGGCCTGGTGGATCGCCTGGTCTCCTTTTGTCGGGATTTTTGTCGCCCGTGTGTCGCGCGGCCGCACAGTGCGCGAATTCGTCGGTGCCATCCTGCTCGTACCCACCCTGGCCACCTGCGTGTGGCTGACCGTGTTCGGGAACGCCGCACTGCACGTCGAGCTCTTCGGCGCCGGCGGCATCGCCGCGGCTGTGAAAGAAGACGTCGCGGTTGCCCTTTTTCATCTGCTCGAACACTATCCCCTGACGTCGCTCACCGTGACGCTCGCGGTGTGCATCGTCATCACCTTCTTCGTCACCTCCTCGGATTCGGCCTCCCTAGTCGTAGACATCATCACCGCAGGCGGCCATCTGGATCCGCCGCGGGTCCAGAGGGTGTTCTGGGCTTCGATGGAGGGCGTCGTCGCCGCCGTGCTGCTCATGGGTGGGGGGCTGCTGGCATTGCAGACGGCGGTGGTGACCACAGGTCTGCCCTTCGCGGTCGTGCTGCTGCTGCTCGGCTTCAGTCTGGTGCGAGGCATGAGCGCGCAGAGCGATCGGTGAGCTGAACCGCAGTCCGACATCGGCTGAGTCGGCGCCTCCGATCGTCCCCCTGGCGTATTGATCCCCTCGGGCAGGCTGCGATGGAATTCCTGCCATATCTGTTCGCTACGTCGACCTCCCGGCGCGGCCGACACCCGGCGTTATGAAAGGAAACAGAATGGGATCTGCAAGAAGCCGACCTAATGTAGTGCTAGTGATCAGCGACCAGCAGCGCGCCGATACCATGCCGGGTGTACGCCGGGTCCCGATCCGCACGCCGCACTTGGCTTGGCTGATGGGCAGCTCCACGCACTTCGAGCGCGCATTTTGCACGAGCCCCATGTGTTCGCCCGCCCGGTCGTCTATCCTCACCGGACTCTTTCCCCACGCCACAGGCATGGTGGCCAATCACCAGGAGCGTCCCATCTCCAACGAAATCCATCTTGCACCGGATGTGAAGGTTTTGGCCGACTATCTCAAACCTCTGAATTATGTCTGTGCTTACACCGGGAAATGGCATCTGGGTACTGGCGCCGACCGCCGCGGCTTCACCGATTTCGTTACCCGCGCCGGCATACATGACTGCGATATCGGTCACCCCGTTCAGAACCAGATGTTGTCCTTTGCGCGCAAAATCGGGATACGGTTGGGAGGTAAACTCACTGGCAACGATCTGGACAAGGACACCTACGACCAGCGCACCGATGTGGGGACGTCGCTGTTGCCTCTGGCATTTCATCGCTCGATGCGCGAAGCCACCCAGGCGGCGGGGTTCATTCGACGCATGCGGGGCGAGGAACGACCGTTTGCTCTGGTCTACTCGTGCCACGAACCCCATCCGCCATTTGCATGTCCCCGACCGTTCGACGAGATGTACGATCCGGGGACGATGCCTCTTCCGGAAACGCGGCGAGATCCGGCAGCATGGCGACTACAGCAGGCCCGCAACGACCGGCAACTGAAACCAGCGGCTGAGTTCAGCGACGCCGACCTTCAGCGCATGTGGGCAACTTACTGCGGGGCGGTAAGTTACGTGGATCACCTTCTCGGCATCCTGCTGGAAGTACTGGTCGACACCGATCAACTGGAGAACACCCTGCTCATCTTTACATCGGACCACGGCGAAATGCTGGGCAGCCACGGCTTCCTTCGCAAGGGCTCGGCCTTCTACGAGGAGCTGGTCAATGTTCCACTTCTCGTGCGTCCTCCGGGAGGGCTCGCCGCCGGCTATCGCACACGCCGGCTGGTCTCCCAGGTGGACCTGGTGCCCACCATCGTCGGCTGGTGCGGAGGGGACCCGCCTACTGGCCTGCACGGCACGGATATACGTACGCTGGCGGAGGGCGGAAACGAGCCGGTGCGCCAGGGACTGGCCATGGAGTTCCACTCCTCCAACTGGGGCGAACCGCCAACTCCTATGCGCAGTTGGCGGACTGGCGATCACAAGTACATTGAGACCATTGGCGGCGATGACGAGTTCTACAATCTATCTGACGATCCCCTGGAGACCCGCAATCTGATCTGCGAGGCGAGGGAGGCGGCCTTCCTGCAAATAGTGAAAGATCAGCTGCGCAACTGGTTGCGCTACAGCGACGATTCCTGGCCGGAAGTGCCTCAACCCGAGCGCCTGGTGCGGCAGGAAGTGACCTTGCACCCTTAAAAAGAGAGAAGCAGGGGTTGTTCATGCGACCGTTGCCCAGGTCCTCAAAGCCCTCCGCGGCACGGCTGTGATCCAGAGTGCTGAATCCTCAAACCTCAAAGGTCACCAACCAAAGCTCCAATCCCCATGTTCAACAGATCCGTTGTCAACGAATTTGTTGAAACTTGAAGCACGGCACGATTCTGGCTTCGTTGCCCGGTCAATCCCGATATCATACAGATTTTGCCCCGCCCGTCCTTGAGTCCGGCTGGCAAAACGATATATTTCCCTGCGAGATGAAAGACACCGCCTACGATCCGATAAAATTCGAGGTCATCCGCAACGCCCTGGTGGAGACCACCGAGGAGATGTCCGCGGCTCTGCGCCGCAGCGCCTACTCCACCAACATCAAGACCCGCTGCGACTACTCCTGCGCCATCTTCGACCGCGAGATGCGCGTCCTCGCCCAGTGCTTCGCCCAGGCCAACCACCTGGGCTCCATGGTGCGCATGGTGCCCCTGGCGCTGCGCGACTACGGCGTCGAGAATCTGGGCCCCGGAGACACCATCGTCATGAACGACCCCTACCTGGGAGGGGTCCATCTCAACGATATCTTCGTCGTTTCCCCGGTCTACTTCGAGGGCAAGATTTTCGGCTACGTGTCCAACCTGGCCCACCACGTGGACGTGGGCGGGGGAGCTCCGGCGAGTGTGGGCGCCTTCCGCGAGGTGTATCAGGAGGGCATCATCATCCCGCCAGTGAAGCTGGCCGCCGCGGGGGAGATCAACGACGACGTCTTCCGCCTCATTCTCGGGCAGATCCGCTCCAAGCGCGAGACCGCCGGAGACTTCCGCGCCCAGATCGCCGCCAACAACACCGGGGGGCGCCGCCTCACCCACCTGCTCGAACGCTACGGCAGCGCCACCGTCAGCGACTACGTCTCCCGCCTGATCGACTACTCGGACCGCCTCACCCGCGACCAGGTGGCCAGGCTCCCCCGCGGCGAGTTCGCCGCCGAGGGCCGGGTCGACAACGACGGCTTCAGCGCCGAGCCGGTGAGGCTCGCGGTGCGCATCGTCATCGACGACGACGGTATTCTTTTCGATTTCTCCGGGTGCGATGTGCAGCGCACCGCGCCGGTGAACTCCACCTACTCCATGACCTACGCCGCGGCGGCCTACGTGCTGCGCTGCGCCATCGACACCGACGTGCCCATCAACGCCGGATTCTATCGCTCCGTCCGCCTCGTCGCGCCCCGGGGGACCGTGGTGCACTGCACCCCGCCGGCGCCGGTGGTGGGGGGCTGGGAGACCCATACCCGCCTGGTGGAGGTCATGTTCAAGGCCCTCTCCCAGGCCATTCCGCAGCGGGTTCCAGCCGGCACCAAGGGCATGATCTGCCACTCCGGATTCGGCGGCATCGATCCGGCCAGCGGCGAGTACTACTGCTTTTTGGAGACTCTGGGCGGCGGTTACGGCGGTCGCTGCAGCAGCGACGGCCCCGACGCGGTCCAGGCCCACGGGCAGAACACGGAGAACGCCCCCATCGAGGAGACGGAGATGAACTACCCGGTGCGCATCCTGCGCTACGAGCTGGTGGACGACAGCGAGGGGGCGGGGAAGTACCGCGGCGGCCTGGGGATGCGGCGGGACTACCAGTTCCTGGGGGACGAGACCAGCTTCACCATTCTCGCCGACCGCGACCGCTGGGGCCCCAGCGGACTCTTCCAGGGGCGGGACGGGCGCAAGGCCACCTACGTGCTGGAGAACGACGACGGCGTGCGGGAGTTGGGATCCAAGGTCACGGTGCAGCTCAAGCCGGGGGAGGTCATCAGCTACCGCACCTGCGGCGGCGGCGGCTTCGGAGCGCCCGAGGAGCGGGACCCCCAGCTTGTGCTCAAGGACGTGCGCGACGGCAAGGTCAGCCTGGAGCGGGCGCGCTCCGTCTACCGGGTCGCAGTGGACCCCGAATCCTGGAGCGTTGACGCCGAGGAGACCGCCAGGCTGCGGAGCGCGGCAGAGCCGGCCGCCGTCCGGGGAATCTCCGCCGAAAAGGAAAAGCCCGCCCGGACGGTGGGGCCGGAGGAGGGTTGACAGTCTGAGCACCGCGGCGAGCACAAAGAGGACCCACCGACTCGGGGTCGACATCGGCGGGACCTTCACCGACGCCATACTGATCGACGAATCCAGCGGCGAGGTGCGCATCTCCAAGGTACCTTCCACCCCCGACGATCCCTCCCGCGGCTTCATGAGCGCCGTCACCCGCATCCTCGCCGAAGCCGGGGTTGCTCCCGCAGACCTGAGCTACGTGGTGCACGCCACCACCGTGGCCACCAACTCCATCATCGAGGGCAAACTCGCCCCCACCGGCTTTGTCACCACCGCCGGATTTCGCGACATGCTGGAGATCCAGCGCCAGATCCGCGCCTCCCTCTACGACGTCCACTTCAGAAAGCCGATCCCTCTGGTTCCGCGCTACTGGTGCCGCGGGGTCCCCGAGCGCCTCGACGGGCGCGGCCAGGTGGTGGAGCCCCTGGACGAAGCCGAGGTGCGCCGGGTCGCCGGGGAGCTGCAGGCGGAGGGGGTTCAATCCGTAGCCGTCTGCCTCCTCCATTCCTACCTCAACCCGGCACACGAGGAGAGGGTGGGGGAAATTCTGCGCGAGGTCTTTCCCTCCCACGCCGTTTCCCTTTCCTCCGAGATCGCGCCGGATTTCCGCGAATACTTCCGCGCCAGCACCACGGTGATCAACGCCGGGATCCGGCCCGTGGTGGGTCGCTACCTGCGGCGTATCGAGTCGCGCCTGCGGAAGGAGGGGGTGTCCGCTTCTCTCCTCCTCATGCAGAGCAGCGGCGGCGTCTATACCTTCGCCGCGGGGGCGGAAAAGCCGGTATTCATGGTGGAGTCCGGGCCCGCGGCCGGGGTCATCGCCGCCAGCTACCTGGGCGCCGAGCTCGGCAAAGCGAACCTCCTGTCCTTCGACATGGGCGGTACCACGGCGAAGACGGGACTGATCCAGGAGGGCGTTCCCCAGATCACCAAGGAGTACGAAGTGGGCAGCGCCGCCAGCCCCAGCGACCACGGAGGCAAAGGGGGAGGCTACCCACTCAGGACTCCGGTCATCGACCTGGTGGAGATCGGCGCCGGCGGTGGGTCCGTGGCATGGGTGGACAGCGCCAACCTGCTGCGCGTCGGTCCCCGCAGCGCCGGGGCGGATCCCGGTCCGGTATGCTACGCCTCGGGAGGGACCGAGCCTACCATCACCGACGCCAATCTGGTTCTGGGGAGGATAGACCCGGGCTACTTCCTCGGCGGAGAGATCGCTCTCGACGTGAATGGCGCGAGGGAGGCCATCGCCGCCAAGTGCGCCCGGCCCATGGACATGGAGCTGGTGGAAGCGGCACACGGCATCGTCGAAATTGCCAACGCCGCCATGGCCGGGGCGCTGCGGCGGATCTCGATCCAGCGCGGATTCGACCCCCGAGATTTCGCCCTCGTAGCCTTCGGCGGCGCCGGGCCGCTGCACGCCAACCGCCTCGCCGCCGAGCTCAACATTCCGCTGGTCATCGTCCCCCGCAGCCCCGGCACCTTCTCCGCCATGGGGCTGCTGGCCACCGACCTCAAGCACGAATACAACACCACCTCCATTCAGCGCCTCGCCGCCATGGATCCGGACCATCTGGTCAACGCGTTCGGCCGCCTGGAGCAACGGGGGCGCAGCGCCCTCGAGCGCGAGGGCGTGGCCGCCGCGGCCATGCGCTTCGAGCGAATGCTGGACCTGCGCTACGTCGGCCAAAGTTACGAGCTCCCCATCGCGGTGCGCGACGCCGCATTCCCCCAGGACGAGCTGGCGCGCCTCGCCGCCGCATTCCACGCCGAGCACGCCAGGGCATACGGCTTCAACGCCGCCGAGGAGCCGGTGGAGGCGGTGAACCTGTGCCTGGCCGCCGTCGGCGATATCGCCAAACCGGCCCTGCGCCGGCTGCATGAGGGAGACGATCACCTGGCGGCGAGGAAGTCGGTGCGCCAGGTCTATTTTGCCGAGGAAGGATCGTACGTGGACTGTCCTATATTCGACCGCTACAAGCTGGGCGCCGGCTGCCGCATCGCCGGCCCTGCCATCGTCGAGGAGATGGACTCCACCACCCTGGTGCACCCCGGCTACAGCGCCCAGGTGGATCCCTGCGGCAATCTGCTGATCCAGGACTAGGGGAAAACTGCTGATTCAGAGTTCTTGCGTGCCCACTAGCGCGAGGCGACCTTATGCGAACATGCGCATCCTCCGGTGTGATTGGGCGAGGGCGGGAGCAGGAAGGACGCGAGGCAATGGCCGTATCGCGCGTTACACACTATCTGAAGTTCCTCGGGATATCCTCCTGTTGCGCCTCATTCTACCTTTGGAAATTCGCCTCAAGCGCAGGCGGGGCAGCCAGAAACTTTGCCTGATGGACCACGGACTCAGGGCCAGTTGGCTTCAGGAACGCATCCCCCTTATACCGGACGAACTAGCGTGACGTCCCGAACTCACCGCGTTGGCCGATCATTTGGCGGAAAGTATCTTCGGGTCAGTCGCATCGACCATTCATGGCCTCGACATTGCTCATTTTCCACCAAGGGGTACGGACCAGGAAGTGGACTTTGTGCTGACGGTCGGCGGTACACGCATCCCGGTGGAGATCAAGTATCAGAGGCGCATCGATCCATTCAGGGATACTTTGGGTATCCGCTCGTTCCTGGAAAAATCGGTGAATAATGCGCCATTCGGAGTTCTTGTTACTCAAGATAATTACGGGACGGTGGACGATCCGCGTATCGTCAGCTTACCTCTATCGACCTTCATGATGCTGCGCTGAAGCCGTCGCACGGAGGTCATCAAAGAGATGGTCTGAACGTGACAAGAGCGGTCGATATTCTGGGTGTTCGGGGGCAACGCTTCCGGACTTTCCGGCTACGGAATTGGCTTTCTTGACTTGGTTTCGACGAAAAGGTACATTGCTCGCAAACAACGGGTTCCCGTTTCATAATTTATATAACTGAATGTTCGGCAATGAGTTACACAGATGAAACAGCACCGCAGAAAAGAATAGGTTCAGTTGGTATTTTTTGCGGAACACCTTATAACTTGCCTTGTGATAAGGTGGGTCCTTAAACCGATTCCCTTTAACAGGAGTGTATGGCGAAACTTGCAAAATTTTTTGGAATTATTATCCAAATGTTCTCGGAACCGGTATCGGGTAGCCGTCACCACCGACCACATTTTCATGCGATACATCCAGGTCGCAAGGCTGTTTATGCGATTGATCAGGGTGGGGTAGAGTTAATAAAGGGCTCACTTCCTAGGAATAAGCATCGACAAGTAATGGAATGGGCAGGGGAGCATAGGATAGAACTTCTAGTTGCTTGGGATCTGTTACAAAAAGGCGAACTTCCTGATCCTATTGGGCCACTGGAGTAATACACATGGAATCTATTATCCATAGTGTAATGAACTTTGAAGTTATAGGTCCGTACAGGCTGCGTGTCTTCTTTGAGGACGATACGCACCAAGATATAGACTTTCGACCGGTCTTGGCGGGTCGGATCTTTAGTCCTTTGAAAGACCTTTCCCTATTTAACCAAGTCAGCATAGAGGATGATCTGTTGAAATGGCCCAATGGGGCAGAATTTTCGTCAGATACACTTTACAATTGGCCGAAACGGTTGCCTGTACTGCGAGAACAAGCAAGGGAATGGAAAAGAGGGTTCAAGGAGGTTTCCTTTGAAGACTCTCAGCAGATTATTTTTGATTGGGACGAGATTAATGGATTAGTGGATGGTGATGTAGAAAAGTATAAGAAGAAGATTCCGTATTTTTATAATGCGATAGGTCGGCTTGAGTTGGATGTAGAAGTAGCTAAACGATTGTACTTGCTGGAGCCTCATCCGCATATTCGGCGGCGCATAGAGACGTTGCAAGAGACGATACAGAAGATTCGAGAACACTTAAAATCCTGTTTGGAGGAATTTGGGGATGGAATAGAAAAAAAGCTCTCCCAGTATTGCAGTAGAAGCTTGAAATTAAAATATAAATTTTTAGAAATGGAAAAAGAATTGCAGCGTTTTGAAAAACAGTTGCGAAATTCTAAGGACGAGTGGCGATGGCATGTAGCCCGAATTATCACGGAAATTCCGTCAGGCCACCTGGCCACCTATGGATGCATTACGAAAATTGCCAACCAACGATTTGGCCATGCTCTCATATCTCGGAATGTCGCATGGTTGCGAGGACATCTCTATGGCTTGTTGACTCATAAAACGCATGTTCCCCTGCATCGCGTAGCAAAGGCTGGAGACGTGGAATCGCGGGCGGATTCGAAAACAACGAAGAAGTACAACGATAGGCTACGGGGACAGGAGGGGTCATTGAAGAATCCCGTCTGGTGGAATCCTTGCGCGTGAGGGTATGGTAAGTCAGACTCCTTGTCAGTTGTACCATGTGGATGTCAAATTTCACATCAGCGACTCAAGGAGCTATGGCTGGATAGAAACTATTTGGAGGCCGACCCCTCCTTGGGTATGGCCTCAAGCTCTACCCTCACTTTCAATCCACGCCCCCGCACGGGGGGCGACAGAGCTCGGCATCCCATGCGACCTCGCTCGCCTGGTTTCAATCCACGCCCCCCGCACGGGGGGCGACGCGAAGGACCGGACGTGTCGGCGACGGGCGTGTTGTTTCAATCCACGCCCCCGCACGGGGGGCGACCTACATGTCTGTTTGCTCCGGGCCGGAGGTGAAGTTTCAATCCACGCCCCCGCACGGGGGGCGACAAGGAGGAGTAAATGGCACGGATTCGGCACAGGTTTCAATCCACGCCCCCGCACGGGGGGCGACATTCTGCCGTGGACGGCTCGGTGGCGGTAACGAGGTTTCAATCCACGCCCCCGCACGGGGGGCGACTCGAGGTGATATATGTCCAGTCCTGGGCCTGTAAGTTTCAATCCACGCCCCCGCACGGGGGGCGACCGAAGAAATAGCTCTCGTTGTCGGCCCCCTGGATGTTTCAATCCACGCCCCCGCACGGGGGGCGACAAAAGACCGAGCTCAAAATAAACAACAATCTCACGTTTCAATCCACGCCCCCGCACGGGGGGCGACCGAAGGATATCTTCGCCGTCCGTGCTCCTGTTCCGTTTCAATCCACGCCCCCGCACGGGGGGCGACAGCCGCGGCATACTGCGTACAACCCACTGCACCGGTTTCAATCCACGCCCCCGCACGGGGGGCGACACATGAGCCCTGAATATTCCACCATGTCGTTGTGTTTCAATCCACGCCCCCGCACGGGGGGCGACTTCCACCCCGGTCTGCATGTGGCTTTCCGTTATGTTTCAATCCACGCCCCCGCACGGGGGGCGACCTGGGTCGAGAAGAGGTATGACGACCTTCAGATGTGTTTCAATCCACGCCCCCGCACGGGGGGCGACTTGGCGCTTTTGTGGAAAATAGCGTTCAATAACGGTTTCAATCCACGCCCCCGCACGGGGGGCGACACCGGACCTCGATATCATCACGAGACCCATAAGGTTTCAATCCACGCCCCCGCACGGGGGGCGACTACGCCCCGAGGCCGTCCGTATGAGAGGAAGCCAGTTTCAATCCACGCCCCCGCACGGGGGGCGACGCCGGGTCTGGTTCGGCGCCCCGGGTTTTACTGGTTTCAATCCACGCCCCCGCACGGGGGGCGACTGTACAGGTGGGTCTCGGCCCACCGCTCCAGGTGGTTTCAATCCACGCCCCCGCACGGGGGGCGACCCACACTAAGGCAATCCCTAATAGCACTAAAGCTGTTTCAATCCACGCCCCCGCACGGGGGGCGACCCACCGCCTTCGTTCATCCATGATACCAGCGCAGTTTCAATCCACGCCCCCGCACGGGGGGCGACGGTTTATCTCGCATCGCTTACCTTCCACGACAAGTTTCAATCCACGCCCCCGCACGGGGGGCGACTGGGGTCTGGGTCTTCGGCGGCCGTGGCAATGAGTTTCAATCCACGCCCCCGCACGGGGGGCGACCGGATGTTCTGGTGGGATCCTTGGAGATGACCGGTTTCAATCCACGCCCCCGCACGGGGGGCGACTTCCTGCAGCTCGGTGAGCGAGAGGATGTGCGTGGTTTCAATCCACGCCCCCGCACGGGGGGCGACAGCGGTATGCGTCGCTGACGCCTAATATTGCAGGTTTCAATCCACGCCCCCGCACGGGGGGCGACCTCTGATTCAGCGGGCCACTGGTTTGCTGGTGGGGTTTCAATCCACGCCCCCGCACGGGGGGCGACATATCCTCATTGATGGCCTTACACAACCGGCAGTGTTTCAATCCACGCCCCCGCACGGGGGGCGACTCCACCAGGGCGGGCGGCAAGCGTCGGCCACAATGTTTCAATCCACGCCCCCGCACGGGGGGCGACTTCCCTTCGATGAAACGCTCTTGCCGCTTTCCTGGTTTCAATCCACGCCCCCGCACGGGGGGCGACACCGACCGGCATACGCGCCACCATGATGAAAGAGTTTCAATCCACGCCCCCGCACGGGGGGCGACGCCGATTCATAGACAGGAGCGGCCAGCAGGGTGTGTTTCAATCCACGCCCCCGCACGGGGGGCGACATTGCGCCGTGAGCTCCCACCCCAACACCATGAGGTTTCAATCCACGCCCCCGCACGGGGGGCGACGCCCGCGCTTGCTCCGGTGTCAGGTGATAGAGCCGTTTCAATCCACGCCCCCGCACGGGGGGCGACCGTCCGGGAAAAACTGGCCTGACTGTGGTTTTTGGTTTCAATCCACGCCCCCGCACGGGGGGCGACGTCAGCCGCGCTCCGGGTGGGACGGTCTACGTTGTTTCAATCCACGCCCCCGCACGGGGGGCGACAGCCCCTTGACTCTGACCCAGAAACCAGGTGAAGTTTCAATCCACGCCCCCGCACGGGGGGCGACGGTGGGCTATGTCTCGATACGTGCAGTCCTTCAGTTTCAATCCACGCCCCCGCACGGGGGGCGACCAAAGACCAGCTATGATCTTCCACATGATAAAAAGTTTCAATCCACGCCCCCGCACGGGGGGCGACCCATTCTTTATCAGTACTACCCGCCAATTTAAAAGTTTCAATCCACGCCCCCGCACGGGGGGCGACTCAGGACGTTTGAAACGCCGTTTCTATCGTTGAAGTTTCAATCCACGCCCCCGCACGGGGGGCGACCTGGGAGAAGTGGTATGATCCAGCAGGATGGCCCGTTTCAATCCACGCCCCCGCACGGGGGGCGACTGGTTTGTGTGGGCATTTGGGCGTATAGAGAACAGTTTCAATCCACGCCCCCGCACGGGGGGCGACCCGGTGTAGGTGGTCATCTCATCTTCAAGATAGGGTTTCAATCCACGCCCCCGCACGGGGGGCGACCCGAGCTCTTTGAGTTGGATGTCAAACTCGAACAGTTTCAATCCACGCCCCCGCACGGGGGGCGACGGGAAAGGGAGACATATAACGTTGTCCTCTACTTGTTTCAATCCACGCCCCCGCACGGGGGGCGACCCATTCTTTATCAGTACTACCCGCCAATTTAAAAGTTTCAATCCACGCCCCCGCACGGGGGGCGACTCAGGACGTTTGAAACGCCGTTTCTATCGTTGAAGTTTCAATCCACGCCCCCGCACGGGGGGCGACCTGGGAGAAGTGGTATGATCCAGCAGGATGGCCCGTTTCAATCCACGCCCCCGCACGGGGGGCGACTGGTTTGTGTGGGCATTTGGGCGTATAGAGAACAGTTTCAATCCACGCCCCCGCACGGGGGGCGACCCGGTGTAGGTGGTCATCTCATCTTCAAGATAGGGTTTCAATCCACGCCCCCGCACGGGGGGCGACCCGAGCTCTTTGAGTTGGATGTCAAACTCGAACAGTTTCAATCCACGCCCCCGCACGGGGGGCGACGGGAAAGGGAGACATATAACGTTGTCCTCTACTTGTTTCAATCCACGCCCCCGCACGGGGGGCGACTTGGTTGATGGTCGAGAATGACCAGTTCGGCGGAGTTTCAATCCACGCCCCCGCACGGGGGGCGACAAAGGTCCGGGAAACATTCCCAGCTCGTTCTTGTTTCAATCCACGCCCCCGCACGGGGGGCGACTTGTCCGCCTGGCCAGCCGTGTTGCCGGGAATAAGTTTCAATCCACGCCCCCGCACGGGGGGCGACCTGGCAATGACAGCATAGGTGGCGCTCAGAAACTGTTTCAATCCACGCCCCCGCACGGGGGGCGACTTAATGTGGAGGAATTATAATGGGCATGTATATGTTTCAATCCACGCCCCCGCACGGGGGGCGACCCGGCAGAACTCGATGACCTGGCGCGTACCAATGTTTCAATCCACGCCCCCGCACGGGGGGCGACTCCGGATCCCGGGAGTCTGCGACAGCGCACACAGGTTTCAATCCACGCCCCCGCACGGGGGGCGACATGTGATCGTCGACAATCCGACGCCGACAACTCTCGTTTCAATCCACGCCCCCGCACGGGGGGCGACAGAACCTGCAGCTGGGGGCGAACTCATAGTGCTGTTTCAATCCACGCCCCCGCACGGGGGGCGACTATAAGTGCGTCCCATTGTCCGTGCTTATAGCCTGTTTCAATCCACGCCCCCGCACGGGGGGCGACCCAGCTCCTCCCAATTCAACCCTATCTTTGGAGGTTTCAATCCACGCCCCCGCACGGGGGGCGACGGGCATGATACCTCCTTCCTTATTATCCATGACTGTTTCAATCCACGCCCCCGCACGGGGGGCGACCTGTCCCACTTCCACCAGGACGTGCCATGACTTGTTTCAATCCACGCCCCCGCACGGGGGGCGACGCGGCTCATCGGGGGAGCAGCTAGGCGACTTGGGTTTCAATCCACGCCCCCGCACGGGGGGCGACCTGCAGAGTATCCTCGCTCTACAGCTCTTTCCAGTTTCAATCCACGCCCCCGCACGGGGGGCGACATGTAGAGGAGGTGGGCTGATGGGCATGTATATGTTTCAATCCACGCCCCCGCACGGGGGGCGACCTTTGGCTGACATCCGACATTTGCATAGAGGAGTTTCAATCCACGCCCCCGCACGGGGGGCGACTTGACTTCCATCTCGAGCAGCTCGAGGGGTAATTGTTTCAATCCACGCCCCCGCACGGGGGGCGACGCCGTATATCGACTGCGAGGACGTGGCCGACAAAGTTTCAATCCACGCCCCCGCACGGGGGGCGACTGCTACAAGCTAATACATTGTGTAACAATACGTGAGAGACTGGCTGGCGCGAACCGTATCTGGCTATCTTAGTTAAGAATAGCTACCGGCACCATCGTGACTCGAATCTCTTTAAGTCTCAATGGGTTATACAGTGCGCGGACCTCCCCATGTTTACCTGACCGCTTGTGGTTCGCACTATCCTTCTCACACGATCAATGTTCCGTTCAAGTCGGCGGTCGGCTTGGCACCGACGTGCTCTACACGCCGCTTCCAATTAGCACCGAGAAAATAATACCTGAGACTGTCGGTTTCTGGATTGATGATTGTCTCAAGCTGCGCCTTCAGGGCGGCCCATTGCGCCGGCTCCACCTCGATCTCAAACACTGAGAATTGTACCCTTTGTCCAAAATCGCGACACAGCTTAGCGACACGTCGTAACCGACGTGCGCCGCCATCGGATGTCGTCGAGACATCATACGTAACGAGAACCATCATGGTCGGTTATTTCCTTTTTAGTTTCCGTGAGAGAGCGACTATCATTCAGAAGGGCATGTTAAATAGCCTTATTTCCATAACCACGGCGGGTGGGCATCTAAGTCGCCTCGAAGATGCCGAGCCAGCAACTGCGCCTGGAGATATGGAACCAAGCCGAGCGGTGCCTGCTCCCCCAAAAAAGGGTGACGGCGCTCTACGCGCTTTCGCTCCTGCCAAGCACTGAGAACCGTCTTGCGAGCGGCGTCGCTCATAGTGACACTGCCGCCTTCTCGGACTTGGAAGTCTTTAGCGCGAACTTGCCGACGATTGACTAGCGATAGCGCGAGCCGGTCAGCCAAGACTGGCCGCAGCTCTTCCATAAGGTCTAGCGCGAGACTCGGACGGCCGGGCCGATCTCTATGAAAGAAGCCTACGGCCGGATCCAAGCCCACGCTTTCGGCGGACGATCTGCAATCGTGGACGAGAAGGGTATAGAGAAACGAGAGCAGGGCATTCATCGGGTCACGCGGCGGCCGGCGGTTGCGGCCGGCGAATGCCATCTCTGGGTCGGGTACGCGGATCAGGTGGCCAAAGATGGAGAAATAGAGCCGTGCGGCCTCGCCTTCAAAACCGCGTAGCCTATCGATACTGTCGTGGCCGTCGCTGATGCGTTGCACAATCTGCCGAAGGCGATTCGTCGCGGCGGACATGGCTTCGCGGCCAGAAGGCTCAAGCTCGTCGCCGTAATCTCGCTGCGCTCTTTGCAGGACGCTTCTCTGATTGGCGATCTTGCCGACGAGAATGCTGCGGACGATCTCTTCTGGGTCGTCGCTGGCTCTGTATTGTGCTCGACGCAGCAGCACGTTGCCAGAGACAGGTCCCTCGACCCGGGCTTGAAATCGGCCGAATCGACTCAGGAGTACTAAGACGATGCCACCAGCAGCACATGCTTGGATCAGAGGTGGAGATATATAGACACTGCCGAACACCACCACGGACCCCAGCATGTGGAACGGCACCCTCGCACGTTCCTCGCCCTCTACTTCCGCGACCAGATTCTCGCCGTCTTTGGTCAGACGTGTTTCAGGCGTAGTAACATAGAGCGTATTGAGCAACCGCCTCATGGGTATTCTCCAGGCTCTGCAAGGTGCGATGCTAAGGTGCGCGTTCGCCAAGCGAGAACCGAACGCTCCATCGACTTTGGGCGACACTGGTCGAGCAGAGAACAGCCACGGCACTTGGCCGCTTCGTATTCGGCTGGAGGTGTGTGGCCTTGTGCAAAGAGTGTGGCTACCTGCACGACTGTCGTCTCGGTCAGGGTGCGGAGTTCGGCGTCAAAAGACACTTCCTTCCGCCGTTTGGTTTGTCCGTAGTAAAAGGCCCCCAACGGCACTTCTGTACCGGTCATTTCCTCAAGGCACAGTGCCTGAGCGCAGAGTTGCACCTCGTCGGCGCGATGCACTTTGGCCTTGCCGCGTTTGAACTCGACCGGAAACGGGGTCGTACCTGTCCGGCTTTCGTGGAACTCGACCATATCGGCGACGCCTGTAAGATTGAGCCGGATGCTGTAGATCGGGAGCGACATTACCTGACGGACACCCGCCTTGCGCCGGTGCCCTGCTTCGTCAATGACTTGATGTAGCACCCGACCTTCAGCGGTAAACCGATTTTCCTCCCAAAGCCGTTCCAAGTGGATCAGAGCGCATTGCCTCATACAGTACACCGCATGTTGCAGTGCCGACACGGGTACCGGCTCCATTCCATGGTCCGATCCATGCCCCTGCACAGGGGGTGGCCGCCCGAACTGCGCTTCACTCATCGTCATTTCCGCTCCATTTGTTTCATTCCGTGCCCCGCACGGGGGCGTCTACGTGATCGGCTCGACGACCTTGACATTTGCCGGCATATCGTCCAAGTCGATCTCTACGCGATAGTCAGCAAAGCTGCGGGCAGGCGGCAGGGTGCCCTCGCTACCATCCGCTTCTGCACGCTGCACACTCACCCGCTCGAAGAGCCTATGCGCGGGCGCGTTGCCCAGGGCACTGGCGTGCTTAAAGGCAATGAGCCGACGAGCAACCATTTCGCCGCGAGCGGCCGAGTGGTCATGTTCAAACATCTGCGTCAAGGCATTCCAGAGGACGTCGAGATCGTCCGGCGAAAAGCCGGTGCGTTCGGCGAGCTTGGCGGAGACAAAGCCGTGCGCCCGATACAGCCCGTAGGGCACAATGTGTTTGCGGCCCATGGTACGGTGCTCAGTCCGCTCGTCGCCGTTGTTTTCTTCGCTGGCATCCTCGCGCTCCTTCTTTTCCTTCTCGTTAGTCGCTGCCATGCGCGTAATGGACACTTCGAGCGGTACGATCTGATCGATGGACCGCGCAAAGGTCATCTGTACCGGCCCGCGTACCTGGCCACAGTTGATGCCGGTGCTCATTACCGCACCGAAGGTGCGCACATCAAAGAAATTGTCGCACATGAAGCCGCGTAGTTTATCCATCTCCTCGTCGCTTTGGGGGCTCAGTTTCTTGCTGCTCTCGACCTTCTTGTCGTTGGGGCGCACAACCCGATACGCTTTCCGGTGTTGCTCGTTGAGTAGAGCACCTTCCTGGACGTAGACCGCGTAGCCGGACTCGTCGCCCTTAGCCAGTTCGACGAAATTGCGCACCTTGCGCTTGAGGCAGACATCCGTGACCAATCCTTGGTTCGTTTCCGGGTCGAGGCGCGGGAGGTTGCCTGCATCTGGATCGCCGTTGGGGTTGCCGTTGTTGACGTCGAACAGATAGACGAAGTCGTAGCGATGATTGAGTGCGGTCATTCTTCGTTCTCCTTTTCTTCTTTGCCCTCCTCACGGGGGGCGGACTTGGTGTAGAAATCGTTTTTCTGGTGGTAGTAGCCGATGGCGAAGAGGGCCTGACGCTCCATCGTCAGCGTCGCCACGAACAGCTCATCGGGCGTGGCGCACCCATAGATCTGGGCGATTGTGTTGTCGATATAGCGATGCGTTGCAGGCCGGTCTTTCCGCAGACGCGACAGGTGGTTCATGGCGTTGCGTTGCAGGATGGGAAATACAGACCGCGGCGTCGCCGAAGCCGCCCCATAGTACTTATCGCATATCGTGGCGTTGACCTTGCCACCGAGGGCCTGCGTTTGCGCGTACTCAAAGCAGGCAAATAGCCGGCCCAGCAAATAGCCGGAGTCGGCGTTTGTGGGATCGAGGGACACGATAAAATTCTCCTTTGTTAAATGGTCGTCCTTGCGCCTATTTCGGCAGATCACGGCTTTGAGTAAGGCTACGCGCAGGTCCGTTATGGCCTTATCCGACCGCAGTCGCATGAGAATCGTGGATAACAACGTCTGCGGATAACGGCGACCTGTCAGGATGGCGCGTAGCATATCCCCAGCGAGTTGGGGTGGGATATGTTCGTATCTGTATTTGTATCGGTTTCCTTCCTTATGAATTGGTGCAGTTTCACTCAGGCAGTGCCGAACGCTTGGCTGCTCTTGGCGTGGCGGCGGGTCAATACGCATATCCCGATAGTGCCAGAGTATATGCTCTGCAAGCGTTGCAAAGTCGTCCTCCAGCCAGAAGCGAATTGAAATACGCGCTGCATTGGGAGCCAACCCCAGCACATAGAAACGCACATCTTGCAAATCTGGGCGGATTTCGTCCATGTCCATGGGACGGCCCCTTGCCATTTTTTCGAGGATGGACTTGATGGCCTGCTCGCTTATCGCGTCGTCTGCGTCATTGGTGTCATTGCAGACGAAAGCAAATATGGCCTCGCTTTGCGCCACTGCTTCCGCATTCGAGCCATCGGCCCAGAATACAGTCGAGGCGTCTCCAAGTTGTACTTTGTTTTCGTTGGTACGGAGAAAGTGATTGAGAGCCGCTATGTAAGCATAGACGGCCTTTTCACTAATCGGCGAGTTTCCCCCCTTTTTATGTCCATAGGACTCAAAGGCTTCCTCGTTGAAGGAAACGATGCTATCAGGAGAGGGATCTGCGGAAGATATTTTTCTTATACCCTTTATATCCGTATGTAGGCGGGCGATGGGTGCTTTATTTCCTGTCACCAGACAAACACCATCCGACAACCCTTCCTTTCGTTGGGTTTTTTCCCTTCCCTTGCTGCCGTATAGCCCGCGTCCCTCCTCTCGAATCCGCAACCAGAGTTGGTGTGCGGCCTCACGGTCATGTATGAAATTGCGCTCTTCCTCTAGCCGGAACACGACAAAAGCGTCTTTCATTTCTTCGGGCCAGCCGAGCTCGTCGAAGCACTCAGGCCTCCAATGCTCCAAGAAAAGCCGAAGTGCTATAAGTCCTTTATCATCTGTTTCTCGTAGTTCCTCTAGTGTCATGTCGTATAAATAATTTTACAAGATGGTGTTCATGTCGTAGGTTTCTCCTACCCCCCTTTCTGAAAGGAGAGACCTATGGCGATGGGACGTCCGTTAACATCGTTAGAGCTGAGTGCGTCGGACCGCGAACAATTGGAATCAATGGCCAAATCACGGAGTCTTCCCCACGGGTTGGTGCGGCGGGCCGAGATCGTCCTTTTGGCGGCCGAAGGCTGGCCCCATGAAGCGGTCGCCGGGGCGGTGGGTGTGTCCCGGGTTACGGTCGGCAAGTGGCGCCGGCGCTTCCTTGATCGTGGGCTCAACGGCTTGCACGATGAGCTGCGGCCTGGGGCGCCGCGATCGATCACCGACGAGCAGGTAGCCGAGGTGATATACAGGACGCTGAAGACCAAGCCCAAAGACCAGACCCAGTGGTCGGTGCGCTCCATGGGCACCGAAACCGGCCTCACCAAGGACGCGGTGCATCGCATCTGGCGCACCTATGGTTTGCAGCCCCACCGACACAAGCACTTCAAGCTGTCCACCGATCCTTTCTTTGTCGATAAAGTACGGGATATCGTAGGCTTATACATGCATCCGCCCGAGCACGCCCTGGTGCTGTGCGTCGACGAGAAGAGCCAGATCCAGGCGTTGGAACGAAGTCAGCCTCTGTTGCCTCTGGGTCTGGGCTACGTGGAAGGGGTTACCCACGACTACAAGCGCCACGGCACCACCACCCTGTTTGCCGCCCTGGACGTGGCCACCGGTGCAGTGATGACCCAGTGCAAGCCCCGTCATCGGCACCAGGAGTTCCTCCAGTTCCTACGCCACATCGAGGACAACGTGCCCCGCGATCTCGACGTGCATCTGGTCGTCGACAATTACGCCACCCACAAGCATGCCAAGGTCAAGCGATGGCTGGCGCGGCGCCCCCGATTTCACCTTCACTACACCCCCACCTATGCTTCGTGGCTCAACCAGGTGGAGATTTGGTTCAACATCATCACGCGCCAGGCGGTCCGGCGGGACTCGTTCCGCAAGGTAAGAGAGCTCATCGAGCGCATCGAACGCTACACCGCCCAATGGAACGCCAACGCACACCCTTTCGTGTGGACGGCTACGGCCGATTCCATCCTCGCGAAAATCAAAAGACTTTGTGAACGAATCTCTACGACATGACACTAGGTGATCCTTCTTAAAAGCCGAGAATTCTTTCGCGGCTCCTCTTGCTTTCGCTTTTACCCCAAGCGAATAAGCCGTCTTATCCCATAAGAAATTGGGCGCAACTCCAGAGGTTCTCTTCCCCAGTCTCTTCGGGACAGAAATCCATTGTGCTACAAGATTCTTCCCTGAGTGGTCTCGCAGGCGTAGGTCCATAGGTGGGCCTACGGGCTGTCCATTGGCGTTCAGGACGACGCAATAACTGATCCGCTCATCGGAATAGCCAATCGGCGGCACTTTGTCCTCTTCCTCGAGCCGGTGATAGGCCCGCTCAAGAGAAGATAGAATGCTCATCGCAACACCTCCGGCGAATTGGGAGAGGGAATTTCGACAACGCCCTGTTTCATCTCGACGCGAAAGAAAAGCGGCTGTCGCTCGTTTTCGTGGTCAATATCGTAGAGCATCCAGCCCAAATCGCGGCTTTCGTCAATCGCTGGCGGCAAGTCGTCATTCTCAATAAGTGTGTAGTCTGCGGCAAATTCTCGCGTTCCGAGACAGGGCTGGTGAAAGCATTGCCCGTTCCTAGCGCGGCGATTGAAGATGTCGAGGTGTTTGCCCACGTTATCGCTTTCGCTCGCTTCGTCCGTTAGGTCAAAGTGCGCTTCAATGGCGTACTCGACATCGGCTAGAACGGTGGCGGCGCGTTGCTGGCGATCATCTTCAATTTTGGTGTAGAGAGTCTCAATGGATCCTCTGTTTTTTGCCGTGCGGACGGATCCCATGGGGATTTTCTTACCGACCTCGTTGCGCCGGATTGACTGGAATTGAATCGGCTTGAGGACGTGAATGCGGTCAATGCGCCAGATGATGGCCGGTTTCCAGTGAATGGCCTCCAAGATGCCGCGTGCCGCCGAAGGTGTCATTACGTCGTAGGACACGCGCTCGACCTTCATTTCCGGCCGAGTAAAACAGGCGTATCTGCCTCCCACGCGCAGACGTACTCCGAACATGGACTAACTCCTTTCTTGTCAAGAAAAAGAAAAAACCTGTCGCCCCTACAGAAAAAGGAGAGCGACAGGCGTGTGTCTGTACATAAGACATGTGGTTTGTTTCAATCCACGCCCCGTAAAGGAGCGAGCCTTGATTGTACATTATATTATCATCACCTCATTGTCGAGCGCATCCGCGTCCTCCCAAAGAAGGCCGACATCTTCTCGATAGAGGCTTTTAGTGAAGAGAACGGCGAATTGATCACCGAAGCGTTCCGCCTCCGCAAAATATACGTGCTTATTGTTGACAAGCTGCTTGCGAAAGGGAGGGTAAACTTGCACAACGTAAGGCTGTAGCCGCCGCGCCACGCCGCCGGGCCGTTCGGCATAAGCGAGGTCGTCGCGCAAAGCCTTATGCGCTTCCTCTTCTTGGGCAATGATCACTGGCAAAAGCTCGCTCTGGATCAGGCGAAAGCTCTCGCCGACCTCTCGGAAGGAGAAAGAAGTGCCGTGCTTATTCATCCTGAATTTTTTCAAGAAGTCATCGCCAAGCCTTTGTCCTTTGCGCCAGTACACCTCTTGGAAGTAATCTTTCATAGCCTCCAGCGACAGCAGATCGTCGTGGCTACCCATGATGCGCTCCATATCTCCGGCGAGTTGGCTCAACTCAGCCGGACTGGAATGTTCCGCTGGCTGAAACACAGTAACGATACTGTCTGCAACATCTCGTCGTCCCTCCCTATTGCACCGCCCAGCAGCTTGAGCAATCGAATCAAGCCCTGCCTCGGCCCGCCAAACCCTCGGAAAATCCAGATCAACGCCTGCCTCAACTAGTGTCATGTCGTAGAGATTCGTTCACAAAGTCTCTTGATCTTTGCAAGAATGGAATCGGCCGTAGCCGTCCACACGAAAGGGTGTGCGTTGGCGTTCCATTGGGCGGTGTAGCGTTCGATGCGCTCGATGAGCTCTCTTACCTTGCGGAACGAGTGCCGCCGGACCGCCTGGCGCGTGATGATGTTGAACCAAATCTCTACCTGGTTGAGCCACGAAGCATAGGTGGGGGTGTAGTGAAGGTGAAATCGGGGGCGCCGCGCCAGCCATCGCTTGACCTTGGCATGCTTGTGGGTGGCGTAATTGTCGACCACGAGATGCACGTCGAGATCGCGGGGCACGTTGTCCTCGATGTGACCTAGGAACTGGAGGAACTCCTGGTGCCGATGACGGGGCTTGCACTGGGTCATCACTGCACCGGTGGCCACGTCCAGGGCGGCAAACAGGGTGGTGGTGCCGTGGCGCTTGTAGTCGTGGGTAACCCCTTCCACGTAGCCCAGACCCAGGGGCAGCAGAGGCTGACTTCGTTCCAACGCCTGGATCTGGCTCTTCTCGTCCACGCACAGCACCAGGGCGTGCTCGGGGGGATGCATGTATAAGCCGATGATATCCCGTACTTTGTCGACAAAGAAAGGATCGGTGGACAGCTTGAAGTGCTTTTGTCGGTGGGGCTGCAAACCATACGTGCGCCAGATGCGATGGACCGCGTCCTTGGTGAGGCCGGTTTCGGCGCCCATGGAGCGCACCGACCACTGGGTTTGGTCTTGGGGCTGGGTCTTCAGCGTCTTGTATACCACCTCGGCTACCTGCTCGTCGGTGATCGATCGCGGCGCCCCAGGCCGCAGCTCATCATGCAAGCCGTTGAGCCCACGATCAAGGAAGCGCTGGCGCCACTTGCCGACCGTAACTCGGGACACGCCCACCGCCCCACCGATGGCTTCATGGGGCCAGCCTTCGGCCGCCAAAAGGATGATCTCGGCTCGCCGTACCAACCCGTGCGGAAGACTCCGTGATTGGGCCATCGATTGCAATTGCTCTCGGTCCGACGCACTCAGCTCTAACGGCGTTAACGGACGCCCCATCGCCATAGGTTTCTCCTTTCAGAAAGGGGGGTAAGAGAAACCTACGACATGGTCACAATCTTGTAAAGTTATTTTTAAGACGAGACACTAGCGAGGTTGCAATCAATCGGCATGGCCTACCTGCTTTTAACCACTGGCGCACATCCGCAAGGATGCGGCGGCGATGCGCTGCGTATTGCCGTGTAGTCAGATGCACAACGCCTTCCATGCCTGCTTCACAGGCTTGTTGAAAGAGGTCCAAAGCGTGTTTCCGGCTGTTGACGATGACCATGCTCTGCTCTGTCTGCGCGAGGGCGTCGCATAGGTCGTCGTCGCTGAGTGTACCCTCGTGAGCGATGGTGACGCGGGCGAGCTCCTGGTGCAAGAGCGGCGGACTAGGCGCGAGTTCGTGGACTTGGACGAAGCCCCCTTTGAAATCAGGTGCCTTGAGTGCCGGTTGGGTCGCGGTGCATAGTACTATTGAAGAGCCATAGTTACGAGCCAGTTCATCAAGGGCGGCGACCGCCGGCCGTAGCACGTGTAGGGGAATGGTCTGCGCTTCGTCGAGGACAATGACCGCACGAGCCAAATTGTGCAGCTTGCGACACCGCGATGAGCGATGGGAAAACAGGCTTTCAAAGAGCTGGACGTTGGTAGTCGCAACGATAGGAGCAGCCCAATCCTCCATGACGAGTCGCAGTTTATCGGCTCCTTCCCGATTTGTGGGCTTGGTTTCGTCAATCGCCGAATGATGCTCAAGGACCACACCCTCCCCTAGCACACCGCGGAAAACCTCCACAGTCTGATCAATCACTGAAGTGAAGGGAATCGCATAGATGATGCGATCAAGCCCGTATGCTTTGGCATGGTCGAGAGCAAAGGCGAGGGAAGTTAATGTCTTGCCGCCGCCGGTTGGTACATTGAGGGAAAACAAGCCCGGGGAGCAATCTGCTTGAGTCCGAACATGCTCAAGGACTTCGCGGCGCAGGCGATTGACCTTGCCTTCGCTGGCAAGGTCGGCGAAGTGATTATTGAGTTTATCGCGTAGCTGATCAACTATTTCAGGAAGCGTCGGCCAGTCACGGTCGATAGTCTCGCCTTTTGCAGCAGCGTAAAAGCACTCGGTGTCTCGGAAGTCCGCGTCAACAAGGCACGAGAAGATCATCCGAGTCAGAAAGGAAAGCGAAAAGGCTTTGCGATCAGGAGTTATAGTAAAGTTTTTTGGATAGAGTGTGGATACCCTAGGCTCAATTTCTGCCGTCCAACCTGAAGCGAGGGGATATAGTTTCTTTTTTAGCCGTTCATCAAGCGAATCAAGCGAGCCGGTTCTGCTGTGCATATCCGGTAGGCCAGCGTGGTGTCCAGCGATGGCATAAGCGATGAGTTGCGCCACTGCCCGATCCATAGCCGTTTCTGGCAAGGTATTGACAATTTTTGCGCCAGTGGTCGCGTGATCAACCCCTGGGCCGCCGTGCAGGCGCTCCTGGAATGCTTCTGTGTACTTGCCAAGATCATGCAAAAGCCCGGCCAAGCCTGCGGCCTTGTCGGCCCCAAACTTGGCTCCTCGTGCCTCCGCCTCGGCTTGAACCTTAAGCAGGTGCTCCCGTAGCGGCTGCCAGTGTTTCTTCGACTGACCTTCGAGAGAATGTGCGTAATACATCCTGTGTCCTCTTTTATCGCGTTCTACGCAATGCAATCCCGCCGCCTGAATTTTCTCCACGACCCGGTTGCACTCATCCGCCCGAGCTTGTCAAACGGCCGTTGGCAAGGAGCACGGATCCCTTCACCTTTTTCACATCGATCCGTTTCAGCAAGTCGCTTGAACTGCGAGTCCCGGTTAAGTCCAACAATGTCAAGGATCCAGCCGGTGGATCTCGTCCGGTTCGGGCATGGTGGTGAACTGCACCGCCTTTATCGTCTTTTTCCCTTCGAGCAAAGCTTTGCACAGGCGGTGACCGCCGTCCATGAGGGAGCCGTCGGCGTTCAGAATGATGGGCTCTTCCAGGGAAGCGTCGTTGATTTGCTGGCAATGGCGCGCGATCTCTCTGAGCGTAGGCTTCTTCCCCGAACCGAACCAGCAGTCCTGGTCCAGCTCCGAGAGCGCGGTTACCTCGATTTCGAATGGAACGAGATGGGCGGACAGAGCCCAGAGTTTCCCGGTGTACCACACCAGCCGTTTGCCATCGTGTATGGTACTGTGCTTCTGCGCCATCCTTCAAAGCGCGGCGCACTCGCCGATAGCCTGGTCGAGAATCGCCAGGGCCGAATCGATCTCCGCCCGGGTCACGGTGAGCGGCGGCGCTATGCGGAAGACCCCGCCGAAGCCGGGTAGCTGAACGATGTTCATGCTCAGTCCGAGCTCGAGGCAGCGTTTCGAAACCTTCATTCCCAGTTCGGCGGCAGGAGTGCGCGCTTTCCGGTCGGCGACGATTTCCACCCCGATCAGCAGGCCGCGGCCGCGGATGTCGCCGATACATTCATGGCTTTCCTGCAGGGACTCCAGGCCCCGGCGCAGGTAGCCGCCCAACTCCCTCGCCCGGGCCGACAGGGCGTCGCGCCGGAGCACCTCCAGCACCGCCAGGCCCACCCGCGCCGGCAAAGGATCGGAGACGTGGGAAGTGTAGTAGAGGAAGCCTTTCCGGTGGCAGTCCGCTTCGATCTCGGGGCTGGTTATGGTGGCCGCCAGCGGCAGGCCCGCCCCCAGGGTCTTGGACAGGGTCAGGATGTCCGGGACCACCTGGTGGTGCTCGAAGGCGAAGTTGGCTCCGGTGCGTCCCAGGGCGGTCTGAGCTTCGTCGATAATGAGCAGCATGTCCCGTTCCCGCGCTTTCTGCGCCAGGCGTTGCAGATATTTCCGCGACAATTCGACGACGCCGCCGACGCTGAGGATGGGTTCGGCGATGACCGCGGCGTAGGCGCCGACCGATTGCCGGTCGAGGGTGTCGAAGCCGGCTTCCAGGCAGGCCAGGTCGCACTGGTCCCGGCAGTGGCGGATGGGGCAGCGATAGCAGTTGGGCACCGGCAGGGCCATGGTGCCGGGAACGCCCGGACCGTAGCCCTTGCGGCCGGCGGAGTAGGTGCTGGAGGAGGCCCCCGCGGTCATGCCGTGCCAGGAAGCGTCGAAGGCCACTACCTCGAAGCCCCCGGTGTGGAGTTTGGCCAGCCGCAGGGCGGCCTCGTTGGATTCGCTGCCGGTGTTGATCAGCAGGACCTTGCTCAGGCCCTCGGGCAAAAGCCCCGCCAGTTCCCGCGCCAGTTCCACCACCGCCGGCGAGAGCATGCTGCTGAACAGGTGGAGGACCTCGTCCATGGCGCGCCCCATGGCGGCGAGCATGTCGGGGTGGTTGTGGCCGAGGATGGCGCACATCTGGCCGGAGGTGAAGTCGAGAATGGCGCGCCCGTCGCGGTCGTAAAGGTAGGAACCGCGGGCGCGATAGACGAGAAAGGGGGCGAAGTGACCGCCGTAGCGCAGCAGGTGCTTTTCCACCGCCTCCCACAGATCTCTGTCCTGCGCTTGCGCCATGGGGCTTCCTTTCCTGGAACCGGGGTAGGCAGGGTCCGGGTTCCGAATTATCTTTAAGCTATCCGGGCCACAGAGCGCAGTCAAGCGCGGCTGGCGGTCGTCCTCTCTTCCGGAGTCAGGGCCGCGGCGCAGCAGCGAGACGGCTGCAATCCGCGGCCATCCGGCCCTTGAAAGCGAACCCCAACTCCAAGGAGGTATGTCCCATGTTCTTGACCCAGACCCGGGAGAAGCTTCAGCTTCTGGGCATTTTCGCCCATCCCCACGATTGCACCCACTGCATAGGCACCATGGGGAATCATGTAAAGAACGGCGACGCGGCCACCGTGGCCATTCTCACCGACGGCGGCGGCACCCACAACGAGCGCCTTTGGGAAGAGCTGCACAAGGACGAGGAGGAGCAGGACTCCGCCGTGGTGGAGCAGCAACGGCAGGCCTACGCCCAGCAGAAGTACGAGGAGGCGCGGCGCGCCTGCGGCTATTTCGGCGTCACCGACATGCGCTTCCTGGGCTACCAGGACAAACCCGTAATCCGCACCGACGAGATGGTGGAGAGCGTCGTTGACCTCATCTGCGAGGTGCGGCCGGATGTGCTCATAACCGAGGTGCCGGCGCTGCAGACCCGCGACCGCCGCTTCGCCGCCCCCGACGACCACACCACCTGCTCCGCCGTGGTCACCGAGGCCCTGGTCATCGCCCAGCATCCGCGCCAGGGGACCAGCCGCGTGCCCCACAAGCCGGCGCGGCTGTTCTACGCCTCTCCCAGCCTGCCGGGCGATGAGGTGGATTTCTTCGTGGACATCTCGGAATGGGAAGAGGAGCGCATTCAGGCGGAAATGAGCTACGCCTCCCAGGGCCACACCCCGTCCTATGCGCGCCAGCGAGTCGTGCGCCAGTGCGGCAGCTACGGCTGGAGCGCCGGGGTCAATCTGGCCGAGAAATTCCTCAACGCCAACACCCAGGTGAATTCCCTGCTGCCGGTCAACGAGCTGGATCTGGAGCGCTCCCGGGGCTCGGGCATCGACCATGCGGTCAATGTAATGGGAGACGAGTACCGGGAAGAAGTGGACCGCACTCTGCGCGCCAGGAAAGGATAACCCCCGGATTCTTGACACCCTTTCGCCGGGGGTATAGCATTTCCCCGCGGAAACTCAACCACATAGAAGGGAAGAAGGTCATTGGCTGTAACCATTTCGCGCACCGTTCGTCCCAGTTCCGAGTGGCAGGACACCCTGATCCGCCTGCACCAAGGACAGCGGGTGGTCATCGACGCCGAGGACGTGTGGTCCCCGGACATGCGCAACCAGATCGTCTGGTGCGGCGCCGACGGGGTCTACAATCTCCCCGCAGGAAAAGGCTATCTCCTGTCCGGCGCCAATGTCGGCGCTCTCATTGCCCGCATCGGCTCGGGGAAGCCGTTCGCGGTGGGCAGCCGCCATGATTTCATCGCCGACCAGGACGGAGTTCTCCACTTTGCCATGAACGAAAACCCGGACTACAACAACCAGGCCGGCAAAATTACGGCCCAGGTCGTCATCTTCGATCATGCTGGCTCGTGAGCGGCCGCCGGGAGTGGAAAGGTTCGCTGCCTGGTCCAGCCCGGAGGACTATCTGCGGGCGCGGGCACCGGCGCTGCTGCCAGGAAATCCCGAGGTGGAAGGCATTGTGCCTCTGGCTCCCCACGTCTGGGAAGTCGCCCTCGAGGGCGGGCAGAAGCTAGTGGCCAAATTCCAGCTCTTCGGGGCCCACACCCGCGGCAGGGCGCACGACCTTCTCAAGGTGGAGCAGGTCGTTCTCGACCTGCTGGGTGAGGGCGGTTGTCCGGTGCCGCGGCTGCTGGGGTTGGATGCGGAGACCCGGTTCGTCTTCTTTGAGCATTGCGGCACCCACACCTTGGACGATGTTGTTCAGGAAGGGGGTGCGGCGAACTCCGGATGCTATACCCGCAAGGCCATAGCCGGCCTTTGCCGCATCGAGGAGGTCCTCAGCGAAAACCGGCGCCTGCTGGCGCCGCTGGTGTATCCGGCCGGCCAAGTGGCCCATTTGCTGCGCGCCTGGGACAAGGCCGGACTGCGGGCGCGTGAGGGACTGGGGCAGATCTTTCGATTCTACCGTCGATCCGGCGCCCCCGCCGCGGCGCGCTGCCGCTCCTTGCTCGACCAGATCCTGCTCCGGCTCGCTCGCCGCGGCCCATTTCCGGGCACCACCGACTACAATGCCCGCAATATAGTCATCGATCCGCCGACCAGGCGCCTGAGCTTCATTGAATTCGCCAAGATCGGCTGGAACTGGAGCGAGCGCCGCCTGGTGCAGTATACCGCCAGCATGGGAGCCGGGCGTCCCGACGGGAGCTTCACGAGCCTGCTGGACCGGGAAGCGGTGCGCCAGTATGCATCAAGCTGGGGCCGGGACCCCGAAGGCCGGACCCTGGCCCTGGACGGCCACCACATCGTTTTCCACCTGAATGCCGCCGCCCTGCTCTGCGGAGCCTTGGAAAGTCCGCAAATTGGATCTCAGGACCGTCTTCTGCAGGCCTGGCAAAGACCGCGCCGGCGCCTGCACCAGTGCGCCGCTGCCCTGGCCGCTACATTGAGCGACGTCTCTTTGACTACCGAGTTCAGAGCTGTTTTTAACCAGTTGGTGAATCCAGAACAGGAGGAGCATGACCATGAGTGATTCCCGGATTCTCGATTTCAAGCCCCGCGCCCGCGGCATGATCATGGGCGATATGCACTGGCTGGCGCGCATAACGGACAAGGTCCGGGCCTACCAGGAGGGCCGTCTCGGCGACTACGTCTACTTCTGAGGGGCGGACCAGAGCTTCCTGGAGGAAGTGAAGATGGATGAAGAAGGATTCGCCGCCCTGGTGTCCTCGAGTGCCGACGACGACGCCGTGGTCGCCGCCATGCAGGCTCACCTGGCCGCAACGGCAGGGAGGAGCGGCGATGAGTAGGGTGGAAGTGGACACAGCGTTGGGCGCTCCGCCCCGAGTTGCCGGGTGGCTCCCATGAAGATCACCGCGGTCAAAACCTATCCCTTCTCCGTACCCACCGGGCAGGAAATCCGCGACCCCGGCACCGGCGAGCTCCTGTGTAGCACCCAAAAAAGCTGGCTCCTTCTCAAGCTCGAGACCGACGCCGGCATCAGCGGCTGGGGCGACGGCAGCGGCGAGTGGCTCGCAGGCCCGGTGGATACGCTGCTGCGCCAGCTCGTTCCCCTGCTGCTGGAACGGGATCCGACCCAGGTGGAGGCCCTGACCGACGACGTGCGCCTGCGTTCCCCATGGAAGGGCGGTCCCTTCGTCGGCACGGCCATCGCAGCGATCAACATGGCTCTATACGATATCGCCGGTAAGGCCTGGGGGGTGCCCGTCTACACCATTCTCGGCGGCAAGCGCCGCGACCGGGTGCGCGTCTACGCCAGCGGCGGACTGGTGGAAAGCTCCCCCGAGGAAGCTGCGGCCACCGCCAAAGGCTGGATCGCCAGGGGATTCGCCGGGGTGAAGGGCAACCCCCTGGAGTCGCGCCGCGAGCCCCTGGACATGGCCGCCATCGAGCGCAGCCTCGAGTGCGTCGCCGCGGCGAGGGAAGGCATGGGTCCGGAAGGGGAGATTCTGCTCGATGCCCACGGCAGCCCCATCCCCGAGCTCAGCCTCGAGTTCGCCCGCAGGGTTGCCGTCCATTCCCCCCTGTTCCTCGAAGAACCGGTCAAAGTGGGCTCGGTGGAAGCCTTGATGGAGGTTTCCCGGCGCAGTCCGGTCCCCATCGCCACCGGGGAGAAACTGTTCGCCGTGGCCGAGTTCGACTCCCTGATCCGGCGCCGCGCCTGTGCCTTTCTGCAGCCCGACATCACTCACTGCTACGGCATCGGAGCCTTTTGCGAGATCGCCCGCAGCGCCGACCGCCAGCAGATGCTGATGGCGCCGCACAACGTGGCCGGCCCCGTGGGGACGGCCGCGACCCTCCATGCCGACGCGGCCATTCCCAATTTTTTGATTCAGGAGATGGTGGCGTCCTACTTCGACAGGTTCAGCATCTACGCCGAGCACGACCTGGAGGTCGAGGATGGTTACATCGAGGTCAGCGACCAGCCGGGCCTGGGGATCGCCGTGAAGGAAGCGGACATCGCCGCCATGCCCCACGAGACCATGCAATACCGCCAGTACCGCCACGCCGACGGCAGCTGGAAGGGATGGTGAAAGAAAGGAGTCAATCCCCCAGGGGCTCCAGCCATTCCGCTTCGATCCCAAGACCAAATCCCGGACCGCAGGGCTGAAACTCGATATAGCCGTCGCGGGGCACCAGGGCTCCCGTAGGAGTCGAATCGGCCAGGGGAACTCCCGGGTCGGTGCCGACGAAGAACTCGGCCCAGGGAGTGTTGGGCATGGCCCAGGTCAGGTGCTGTCCTTCGGGCAGTCCCGCCACCGTGCCCAGACCCCAGGTGGCGTCCTCGGCGGTAACCTTGACTCCGAACTCGGGCCAGTGGCGCGGACTGTAGAGATCGCGGTGGCGTTTGAAGCGCTGGAAGCGGGACATGGGGTTGGCCACCTCGTCCCTGGCCTGCCAGCTCTTGCGCCACGACAGGGCGCTGTTGGCTCGAGCCGGCCGGTTGATTTTCACCGTGCCTTTTCTATCTGTTTTCCAGGTAGTGCTGCAGTGCTTGCACCTCGGCCTCATCGAAGCCGTAGAGGGTCATGCGGTCGCCTCTTTCTCCCGGCTGGGGGATGAAATCGACCCAGCGTCCGTTGACCTTGATGGCCAGGGGCTTTTTCAGGTACGGGAAACGGGAGCCGAACTCTTCAATCCGGCGCCGGGCGTAGTCGTCGAATTGGAGGTTGATGGCGAAGCGTCCGTCGGCCTGGGGCTTGGCATTCAGGGCGACGATATGGCGCTCGCCGAAGAGGGGTTCGGCGCGCACCTGGTAGAAAGCCTCCGGGGTACGCACACTGCCGTCGAAATCCACCAGGGTCCATCCCGGGTCGGGGGCGGTCTGTGGATCCACCACCAGGGCGGCCGGATGCACCTGAATGGAAACGGGCTCGTCGGCGCAGCCGCAGAGGCTCGCCGCCAGAGCGAAGAATCCGAGGCAGGATTTGAGCTGGGTCAGGCATTCCGGCATCAGCCTGTTCCTCCCCAGGCCAGGGCGTCGGCCTCTTTATCGGAAAGGGTGAGATCATCCTCACCTGCTTCGGGCTCGAGGCGCTCGCGCCAGGTTTGCATGAGGTCGACGAGCTCGCCCAGTGAGTCGGTGGTCAGCAACAGCCGCCGCATGGCCCCGGTCCGGGGCAGGCCCCTGAAATAGAGGGCAAGGTGTTTGCGGCTTTGCAGAACCCCGACGCGCTCGCCCTTGTAGGTGGCCATGAGCTTCACCTGTTCCAGGGCCAGGTCGAGGCGGTCGCGCATGGAAGCGCCGCGCCGCGCCGAGAAGATCCAGGGATTGGCCATGGCGGCGCGGCCGATCATCACCGCGTCGCACCCGGTGCGGCGCTGCATGGCCACACTGTCCTCGTAGGAGCACACGTCGCCGTTGCCCAGTACCGGGATGGCGGCTATTTCTTTGGCGCGGGCGATCCATTCCCAGTCCGCCCCCCCCTTGTACTTCTGCACCACGGTGCGGGCGTGGATGGCTATGGCCCGGGCGCCGGCGTCTTCGGCCCGGCGCACTACTTCCAGGATGTTGACGTTTTCGCCGTCCCAGCCGATCCTGGTCTTGACCATGACCGGCACCTGCACCGAATCCACCGTTTTGCGCACCGCCCGGTAGAGCAGATCCAGGTCGCGCAGGTAGGCGCCGCCGCAGCCCTTCTGCAGGATGCGGGGAACGGAGCAGCCGAAGTTGATGTCGACGATTTGGGCGCCGCGGCGTTCGAACTCCTGGGCGCCGGCGGCAATGAGGCTGAGATCGTTGCCGTAGATCTGCGCCGCGAGCAGGGAAAGGCCGTTGTCGCGGTAGATCCCGGCGTCGGAGAAGTCGAGCAGACCTACGCTGCGGCGCGACTTCTCGGGGATTGTGCGGCAGTTGATGAACTCCACTCCCACCAGGCGCGCTCCCAGGCGGGCGCAGATGAGACGAAAGACCCAGTTGCCGACCCCGGCCAGAGGAGCCAGGGTCAGAATGGGCATGTCCGGTCGCAGCGGGGTCAGGTTGTAAGGGCCGATCTGCATGGAAGTTGGCGAATGGTTGGGCCCCGAACGGGGATTGCGGACTACCTATCCCTGCGACGGGACACTAGGAGCGGTTGTGCTGCAGGCGGGCGGCGATGGCTTTCTCCTCCTCGGCTTCGGGGATCATGCCTTTGCGCTGGTAGAACATGGACAGGGTGGTGTGGGCCAGAAAATCGTCGGGATTGCACTCCACCGCTTTTTTGGCGTAATCGAGAGCGGCGTCGAAATCACCCATTTTTTCGTAGACGTGGGCAACGGATTGGAGTACGTCGGCGAATTGGGGGTCGATTTCGAGGGCCTGGTGAAAATCCCTCAGGGCGCCCTCGAAGTCCTGGCGCACGAACTTGTCTATGCCGCTCCGGTACAGAACCGTCTTGTCCGTTTCCGACATGCTTCACCACCTCCGGGATTGCAGTCCTTATCGTGATTAATAATAGGAAATTGCCAGGAAAGACAGCAGGCAACTGAGCGATGGCCGGAACTCCCGGGTCAAGGATCCGAGCCGGTCCAGAATGGCGCTGAAGACCTCTTCCTCGGAGGCGGTGCCGCCGATGCGCAGGAGGGGAATCCGGCCCTGGTAGTGCTCGATGACGGGGTTTACCTCCCGGTGATGGGTGTCCAGACGTTTCTGCATCACCTCGGCGGTGTCGTCCTCGCGCTGTTCCAGACGGGGGAGTATTTCCCGCGGGGGTGGATTGAACTTGAGGTGGTAAATGCGCCCGGTCTGGGGATCGGCGCGGCGTCCGGTAATGCGCTCGAGCACGGTGGCGTCGGGCACGTCCATGAGGATTACCGCATCGAGGCAATTTCCCAGTTCTCCCAGGCACTGGTCAAAGGCCTGGGCCTGGCTCAGAGTGCGCGGAAACCCGTCCAGGATGAAGCCTTTGGAGATATCGTCGTGGGAGAGGCGCTCCCGCACCAGGGTCATGACGTGGTGGTCGGGAACCAGCCAGCCATGCTTGAGGTAGTGTTCCACCACCAGCCCCAGGTCGGTGCGCGCGGCCACGGCGTGGCGCAGCATATCGCCAGTGGAGACGTGGCCGGTAGCGAAGTGCCTGGCGAGACGTTTGGCCTGGGTGCCTTTGCCCGAGGCCGGGGCCCCTATCAACATTAAGCGCATGGCTTCCTTTCCAGTTGTAAAGCTTTAATTATTAAGCAATACCAGAGTTTTTTGCAAGGGCTAATCACAGCTTTTTTGGGCACTGCCCGGCCCTGCGGGATCGGCCTTGCCCGCGCTTGGCCTGCTGCGGCGGGCGTGCAGCAGCACCATCAGCGAGGATACGTCGGCGGGGGAGACCCCGGAGATGCGCCCGGCCTGGCCCAGGGTCCGCGGGCAAATGGCGGTGAGCTTCTGGCGTGCTTCTTTTGACAGGTGCCGGGCCTCGTTGTGGTAGTCGAAGTCCGGCGGAATGGAAAGGGATTCGAGGCGGTTGAGCTTGGCAACTTGATCGTTCTGGCGCTCGATGTAGGCGGCATACTTGATTTCGGCCTCCACGTGCTCGGCAGCGTCCCGGCTCAGCGGGGTGACCGCCGGGGCGATGGCGGCGATCTGGTCGTAACCCAGCTCGGGACGGCGCAGAAGGTCGGTGAGCAGGGCGGGCTCCTTGAGGGGCGGGGCGCCAAGGCGCCGCATCGTCTCCTGGACCCTGTCGTCCGGGCGGATGCGCTGCTGCCGCAGACGTGCCAGCTCTTCTGCTACCAGCCTTTGCTTGTCCCGGAAGCGCTGGTAAACGGGATCGGAGACCAGGCCGAATCGACGACCCCACTCCATGAGGCGGTAGTCGGCGTTGTCCTCGCGCAGCAGGAGGCGGTACTCGGCGCGCGAGGTGAAGATGCGGTAGGGTTCCTGGGTGCCTTTGGTGACCAGATCGTCGATGAGAACGCCGATGTAGGCGGTTGAGCGGTCGAGCACGAAGGGAGGTTCGCCGCGGACCTTGAGAACTGCGTTCACACCTGCCATCAGCCCCTGGGCCGCGGCCTCCTCGTAGCCGGTGGTGCCGTTGATCTGACCGGCGAAGAAGAGGCCTTCCACCCTTTTGGTTTCCAGATTGGAGTAGAGCTGGGTGGGAGGAGAATAGTCATATTCCACCGCGTAGGCAGGGCGCATGATTTCGGTCTTCTCCAACCCGGGGATGGTGCGCAGAATGTCGGTCTGGAGTTCTTCCGGCAGGCTCATGGAGAGGCCGTTGATGTAGTACTCCAGGGTGCGCAGGCCCTCGGGCTCGACGAAGACCTGGTGGCGCTCCTTGTCGGCGAACTTGACCACCTTGTCCTCGATGGAGGGACAGTAGCGCGGGCCGACCGCGGCGATGCGGCCGCTGTACATGGCCGAGCGCTGGAGATTGCGGGTGATGATGCCGTGGGTCTCGGTGTTGGTGTAGGTGATCCAGCAGGGCAACTGCGGCTGGGTAATGGCCTCGACCGCGTAGGAGAAGGGGCGGGGAGGTTCGTCGCCGGGCTGCTTCTCCATGGCTTCGAAATCGATGGTGCGGCCGTTGACCCGCGGCGGAGTGCCGGTTTTGAGGCGTCCGATCTCGAAGCCCAGGGCTGCCAGACCCTCCGCAGCTTTTTCGGCGGCGCTCTCCCCGGCGCGGCCGGCGCTGTAGGAGAAGTCGCCGACGTGGATCTTGCCTTTCAGAAAAGTTCCGGTGGTGAGAATGACGCTGCGGCCACGGTAAAGGACGCCGCCCTTGACCCCGACGCCGCTGACCTGGCCCCGGGAGATGAGGAGTTGTTCCATCATGCCCTGGCGCAGGTCGAGGTTCTGCTGCTGCTCGCAGGTGTATTTCATCTCGAGCTGGTAGGCCTTTTTGTCGGCCTGGGCGCGGGAAGCGCGCACCGCGGGTCCGCGACGGGTGTTGAGGCGGCGGAACTGAATCCCGGTGCGGTCGGTGTTGACCGCCATCTGGCCTCCCAGAGCGTCGATTTCCTTGACCAGGTGCCCCTTGCCGATACCGCCGATGGCCGGGTTGCACGACATCTGGGCGATGGTGTCGAGATTCATGGTCAGCAGCAGGGTGCGGGCTCCCATGCGGGCAGCGGCGAGGGCGGCTTCGACCCCGGCGTGGCCGCCGCCCACCACGATGACGTCGTAGGTGTCGTTATCTGGCATTGCAGTTGTCTCAGATGGAATAGGGAAGGTTGCGCCAGCAGGCAGGGCGGGCGAACCAGTGGAAAGGTCGAATCCGCCCTGGCCGCTGTCAAGAGGCCGGCCCCCTTGACGGCAGGGAACCGTAGCGCCTGGGCTGCATTCCCATTATTTTTTTGCGCTGTCGATTTTCATTCCCACCACCCGCCAATTACATCCACGGACCGCCCATGACCGCTACCGAGAACGCTTCCGGAACTACCCTCACCGCGGAACAGATCGACCACTTTCACCAACGCGGTTACGTCGAGATCGGACCGCTCCTCGAACCTGACCTGGTTGACGACCTGCGCCGCGAGTACGACCGCCTCTTCGCCGATGCCCGCCGCGAAGGCCACTACCGCAACTTGTCCATCAGCGATACGGAGAACGAGCGCGCCAAGCGCGAGGCGGCAGAGCAGATGTTGCAAATCATGGGGATGTGCGAGCGCAGCATACTCTTCCGCCGGCTGCTCTACCATGCCTCCATCCTCGACCGGGTCCAGGACCTCATCGGCCCTAATATCCAGCTCTTCCACGACCAAGCCCTCTACAAGCCGCCGCGCTGCGGAGGCCCGGTCTTCTGGCACCAGGACAACGCCTACTGGAGGTGCGTACCGGCCAATCTGGTCAGTTGCTGGATGACCCTCGACGATGTGGATGCGACGAACGGGGCAATGCACTTGATGCCCGAATCGCACCTGACCCCGGTCGGGTACGAGCGCACCCGGCAGACAGGTGCCTTGCTCGAACCCTGCGACAAGGTGGATGTTGGCCAGGCGGCTGTTATCGACCTGCCGCCGGGTGGGGCTCTGCTGCACCACTGCCAGACCTTGCACTATACTCCACCCAACCAGAGGGAGCACCAGCGCCGCGCCTTCGTCATCCACTTCATGCCGCCGGGCACCCGTTCCCTGCGCATCGGCGGCGATTACATGCCTGTCTCCTTCAGCCGCCCCATGCTGCGCCTGCGGGCCTGAGGCGCATTACAGCCGCCGGTGGTTCTCGGCAGCTACTATTCCGACTTCGACCCATGCGCGAAGTGAACGACCCGCCTCCGGACCAGCGCTCCTACTTGCCCAGGTAATCGAACTGCTCGCGGATTTCCCGCTCAAGGGCGTCGAGCACCTCCACAGCGGTGCCGGGGCGATCCTGCTTTTCACTCCAATGCCACTGTTCCAGATAGTCGTCGGTGCCGAACAGACCCTCTTCCATGGCCAGGCGGTCGATCTCCTCCTGGAAGGCGGTGGGCAGGGGGCGGTTGATGGGCTTGCGGCCTTCGAAGGCGCGCAACTGGGCGGGGATGTCCTGCCAGTAGAGGATTTGGTAGCGGGCCATGGGGGAGGTCCTATTGCAATTCGCCTTTGCGGTAGGCGCGCAGGAAATTCTTGCAGTACTGATCCCGTCCCAGCAGCAAGTCCGCCGCCAGCTCGTAGGCCCTCGAGCCGCGGTCCAGGCGGAATACCTCGTCGAGTCTGCTGCTGACCGGGTCGATGATGCCGCTGTCGGCCCCGGCTTCCACCGCCAGGTTCATGAAGACGTCGTTGACCAGGCGGCGGCAGGGAAGGCCGAAGGAGACATTGCTGAATCCGCCGCTGATGTGGATCTCGGGGCCGAAATTTGCACGCAACCGGCGCATGGCTTCGAAGCAGTAGTTGCCATTCTCCCCGTCCACCGAGATGGGGAAAATGAGCGGGTCGATGTAGATGTCCGCGAGCGCGATTCCTTTTTCGAGCGCCGCGTTGACCATGCCACCCGCATGGTCAACGCGGCGCTCGTCGTTCTGCGGCATGCCCGAAGCTCCCGCCGCCGTCACAATTACCCGGGAATCGAAGCGCCGGGCCAGGTCCAGGGCTTCGAGGCGTTCCAGCGAGGCGGAGTTGAGCATGTTGCGGCGGCCGTTGCCGGCGGCGGCTTCGAGGCCTGTTGCTATAATCTCGATGTTGGAGGAGTCCACCGACAGGGGAATGGAGCACATGTCCTGCACGGTGCGCACCAGCCACTGCATGGCGGTTTTCTGATCCTCGAGCTTCAGCGAAATTTCGTCGACGTTGAGGTCGAGAAAATCGGTCCGGGCGTCCACCTGGCGCTGCACCAGGCGGCTCAGATAGGCCATGCCCGTAGCGGCTTCTGGGCCGTCCACCATGGCCGCCTGGATGGCGATCTTGACGTGCTTGACCCGTCCTTCTTCGTAGTCCTGGGTGCGCTGGGCCTCGGGGGGGATGGCGAGGTAGCGGCGTTTTTTGTCGGAGTCGTAAAAGCGCACCGATTCGGCGCCGTCAGGATTGGTGGTGACGAGCTTGCCTTTGCGCAAAAGGATGCGCGTGGTGTGGACGTTCTCGCCGATGATGCTGAATTCTTTGTCCAGGCCTTCAGGTTTCATCGCAGAGTTCCTCAGCTTCTTTCTAGTCGGACTCGGGTTTGCTATGGTGGTCCCGTTCCAGGAAGGTGTTGGCCCAGGCACTGGTCCCCTTGAGAGCGCTGTCCTTGAAGACCACGGGCCGGTTCAGCATCTCTTCCTCTTCCCCGAATGCTTTGAGACGATCATAGGCGCGGGCCCAGATGCATTCTTTCTCGCCGATCTCGCAGAGTCCCTGGCGCGTCCCGCCGCAGGGACCGTTGCGCTGGTTCTTGACGCACTGGGACTCGGGGCAAAGGTAGGCGATGTCGGGCAGGGAGCAGTCGCCGCAATCGCGGCAGTCGAAGGCGGCCATTTTGAAGGCATGTTCGATTCCGTGCATGGCCTTCTGCACCCCGGGGCCGACTTTTTCGAGCTGGCCATAGATTTTTTTGCCGATGCGAAAGCCGGAGTTCCCTTTCTCAAAGACCTTCTCGTGCACCGCCCGGTTGATCTTGTAGCTCAGGGGAAGGCGGCGTCTGGCTTGGTCCAGGGACCGGGGGGTCTTCGATTCCCGGTAGGCGCGATTTATCTCGGTCGTGCTCAGGCCGGTGCCCGCTTCCGGTTCGAAGAAGTAGAACTCACCGGGCAGGTTGAAGCCTATTTCGCGGGCGAAATCCTTCCAGTCCCCGGTGCCGAAGGCGGCGGTCATTTCCAGAATGCGCTCGTAGTCCTCGTAGCTCAGATGTCCTCCCAGATAGACGCCGCGATAGCCCAGGCCTTTGGCGATGGCGCACTGTTTGGCTGCCAGTTCAAAGAAGAATGCCTTGCCCTTGTCGGAGCCACCGGCGTGTTTTTCGCTCAGGGCGAGTAGTTCGTCGCTCACTACCACACCGGGAATGCGGCCGGCGTTGAAGGCCCTCGCCGCCGGCCCGCTGAGCACGTATACGTTGCCCAGCACCGGCGCCTGCAGACCGCGCAACGCCATGTACTTGAGCAACTCGTCCTGCTTGCGGCTGTCGTAGCCGATCTGGTTGATGATGAAGGCCGCTCCGCTTTCGATCTTCTTGGCCAGTTTGAAATATTGCGGCATCACCTCGCGCTCGTGGAGCTTGTGATTGTTGACCACGGCGCCGAGGAAGAAGCGGGTGCGTTTCATGCGCGCCTTCTTGCGCCGCCCTCCCCGCACCCGGAGGCCGGCGTTCATGGAGGAGAACATCTCCAGCAAACCCACCGAGTCGGTGTCGAAGACTCCTCCCGCCTGGCCCTGGTAGCCGTCGATGGGATAGTCCCCCGAGAGGGCCAGGACATTGTCGAAGCCCTCGCTGGCCAACTGCCAGCCGCGGCTTTGCAGGGCATTGCGGTTCCAGTCCTTGCAGGAGAGGTGGATGATCACCTCCTGGCCCCGGGAAATGAGATCGGTGCCCATGGTATCGGCGCTGATCATGGCGTTGCCGCCGGGATTGTCGGTGATGCTCAGGGCGTGCACCTGGGGATGTTCGGCAAGCCGGCGCGCCAGCTCAAGGATGCGGCGGCCGCTGCGTTCGGTGATGATGCCGCGCGAGGTGACCAGCTCCACGCAGGTGACGAAGGTAGCGGTCTCTTCGAGCAAATGGCGCAGGGAGGGTTTGTGCCAGGCCCCAAAAACAGGTTTGGAAGAGGTTGCCATAAAGATCCGACCGGCGCTCAGTTGGACACCGTGGAGGGGAGCGGCATGGGCTTGAACTGACAGCCTTCGACGAATATTTCGAAAAAGTCCGGAGTAGTCTCCAATTCGACGTGCTCCACGGTTTTGACCAGAGATTCGATGGCGTCGCGGCGCCGGCGCGACAGGAGCACTTCCCGCGCGCCCTGGACCGCGGCGTTGCCGATTTTGACGATGCGTTCCTCGGGCACCGGGGCCAGAAAGCCGATTTCGACGGCACTGGGCACGTCGACGTAGTAGGCGAAACCACCGGCCAGGTAGAGCTTGCTCACCTCCTGGGGGTCGATCCCGAAGTGGCGCAGAACAATGAACTGGCCGCAGTAGTTGGCCGCCTTGGCCTGGGCAAGGTTGCTGGCGTCGGCGCGCGAGAAGGTGATGTTGCGCTCGGGCACAATGGTCAACTCGTACTTTTTGTCGGAGAAAACGCCCTTGGGAGTCATCTGCTCGTGGCGGCGCAGTTCGGCGAGGAGGTCGATGAGGCCGGATCCGCAAATGCCCTGGGGCTCGAGGTCGCCGATGGTGCGGCAGGCAAATTGTCCGTCGCGCAGTTGGATGGATTCGATGGCTCCCTCGTAGCCGGGCATGCCATAGGTGATCAGGCCGCCTTCAAAGGCGGGTCCGGCGGGACAGGAAGCGGTCAGCAGGCGGCCGCGGTGACCCACCACTACCTCCGTGTTGGTTCCCACGTCCACCAGCATGACCACCTCGTCCTCGGACTCCATGTCGATGGCTACCAGGTCGGCCGCGGTATCTGCCCCGACGTGGCTGGCGATCAGGGGCATGCCGTAGACCCGCGCCCCGGGATTGGCGCGCAGCCCCAGGCGCCGCGTTTTCTCGACCAGGGCGGTGGTGGGTCGCCTGCCTTCGAGGAACTCGTGCTCGACGAGGGATTTGTAGGGTTTCTGGCCGATGCTCTGGACGTCCAGGCCGAAGAAGATGTCGCGCATGGTGGAGTTGCCGGCGACGACGACTTCGTAAATCTCCTGGCGCGCAAAGTCGAAGCGCTTGACCATGGCCAGGATTTCGTGGTTGAGCGCTTTGATTATGGACTGGCGCAGTTCTCCGGGAAACTGGCCGTCATAGGAGATGCGGTGCATCACGTCGCTGCCCCCGAAGCGCTGCGGATTTTCAAAGGAGCTGACGTGGAGAGTGCGGCCGCTCTCCAGGTCCACCAGATTGAGCACCACGGTGGTGGTACCCAGATCCACCGCCAGTCCGTAGAGGTGGCCGCGGTAGGAATCGACGGCTTCATCGCCGTAGTAGACGGTGCCGTCCCGGTGGGTGACCATGGGATCGATGCAAAGGGGTTTTTCCTGGGTAAGAGAGAGGATCTTGGGGGTCCTCCGCAAAGGTGCGAATTCCACGTCGATGGCGGCGTTTTCCACCCTGGCCTGACAGGCCAGCCGGTAGTTTTCCTGCAGAAACGCCTCCGCGGAGGTGCGACTGTTCAGAGCGTCCATCCCCTCCTTGATCTCGACGATGCACTCGTGGCAGTGGCCGGTGCGGCCGCAGGAGGTGGGCACCTGCACCGCCAATTCGTCGGCGTAGTCGAAGACGGTCTGCCCCACGGCCAGCGGCCGGCTGGCGCCGTCGTGCCTCATGCTGCCCGGGCCCACATCCCCTTTTCCAGCATCCGGGGCGGCGTCTGATCCGGTCTCCCAGGCGCTGCGGTAGTCGAGCTTGTCGTCGCCTCCGCATCTGAGCAGGCCTGCTTTGGAGAGGGGCTTGCGCTGATTGCGGCAGCCGAATTTGGCGGTGCATTCGTCGAAGCGGTTCTTGTAGGGGCAGCGGTAGGTGGCCTGCTCGTCGGCGTGGGCGGAGATGCCCGCGTATATTTCGCTGAGCTTGTCGAGGCGCTTCTGATAGGCTGCGGGGTCGATTTTCTGCATTTTGTTACTCTGTCCAGGGGTACGTCCGGGGCGCCGAACCGGGGCCGTTTCAGATATCCTGGCGTCCTCGTCCTCGGGAGCCGTCATATTGCAACCATATGGCACGCCCGCATGTCTTGACTAGCGGGCGGCTCGGTACCGAAATCTCGAGGTTTTCCAATGAAAAGCGCACTAGGCGCTTGCGGGCTCGGCGAGCAAATCCTTGGCCAGGGCGACACAGGCGAGGGCGTCTTTGCCGTAGCCGTCGGCTCCCATGTCGTCGGCGAACTCCTGGGTGACTGGGGCGCCGCCCACCATGATCTTGACGTCGTCGCGCAGGTCGGCGTCGATAAAAGCCTCGATGGTCTTGCCCATATTGGGCATGGTGGTGGTCAGCAGCGCCGACATCCCCATGAGGGGAGCCTGGTGCTCCTCGATGGCGTCGATGAATTCGTCCTCGGAGGTGTCCACACCAAGATCGTGCACCACGAATCCGGAGCCGCGCAGCATCATGATGCACAGATTCTTGCCGATGTCGTGCAGGTCTCCCTTCACCGTACCCATGACCACGATGCCGGCGGGATCGACGCCCGAGGCCGAGAGGATGGGCTCGATGTAGGCCATGCCGGCCTTCATGGCGCGGGCGCAGGCCAGGACTTCGGGGACAAATATGAAGTTCTCGCGGAATTTGATGCCGACTATGGCCATGCCGGCGATGAGGCCGTCGTCCATGATCTCCAGCGCTTCGATCCCGGCGTCGAGGGCCTCCTTGGTGAGCTGGTCTACGGTGCCGTTGTCCCCGTCGATGAGGGCGGCGGCGATATCCTGCATGGAGGAGCTTGCCCCGGCGAAGAGTCCGACCATGCGCTCTATCTCGTCTGGGCGCTCGATGTATTCTTCAATTTCCTCGCGAATGAATTCGTTTTGAATGTCAGCGATTTCTGCCATGGGGTTCCTTCTTTGCAATCTCAATTGGTGGCTGGGTGCTCTTTGTGCCAGTCGCGCACTGCCAGCGGTATTTCCTTGAGGTTCTCGATGGAGGTCTGCAGGGGAATGGCGCATTCGGGGCCGACGAGCTGTACTCCGGAGTCCAGATTTTTGTAGACCTCCCCGCGCACGTCCTCGGGTCCCTTGGAGAAAAGGGTCTCGGGATTGTTGATGTTGCCCACCAGAGAGATACGGTCCTGCACTACATCCATGGATTCGCCGGGCTGATTTTTTGAGTCGTAGTGAAAGGCGGCCATCCCGGTTTGGGCGATGTACTCCATGCGGTCCACGGTGCGCCCGCAGATGTGGAGAATGATCGGAATGGGGATGCGGTCGACGAATTCGATGTGCAGATCGCGCAGGTAGCGGGCATAGTACTCGCCGCTGACCAGGTCGCCGGTAGCGTGGTCGGGCAGAGTCAGGGCATCGGCGCCGGCTTCGATCTGGGCGACCCCGAAGGCCACCGTGATTTCCTTCATTTTATCGAGGCAGAGCTTGGTCTTGCCCGGGTCGTCCAGGGACATGAGCAGGAAAGGTTCCACCCCGAAGCAGTGGTAGCCCAGAGACCAGGGCCCCATGGTCTTGCCGACGATGGCCACATCGTCGCCGAATTCCTTTCTGAGAATTCTTATGGCTTCGAGGACGCACGTGGTGTCCTGGTGGGTGAGAAAGTCGGCCGGAATCTGGATGTCTTCGGGTTCCTCCCAGATCGGCTCGCGCATCCTGACCGTGGGCCAGTTGTCCTTCTGCTCCCACTGGATTTTGCAGCCCAGGGCGGATGACTCCTGAATGATGGTGAAGACGGGCATGATGCTGTCGAATCCCAGTTCGGTATGGCCGGTGGCGGCCAGGCGCGCCATGAGCTCGGGCTCGCGGTTGGCCTGTGGGAAGTGGGCGTCCACCAGGTCCATGAGTTCCACCGTGGCCAGCGAGGTGGGGTTGCAGCACGGGGTGTGGTCCACCGGCTCGCGGCGCAGGGCGGCCAGGACGCGCTGGCGCGGGCTCATCGATCCTGTAGCATTGGTTGCCATGATCATCTCCTCTTCTGGGCGGGTTATTCTTGTTGGCTGGGAGCCGACAGGGTGCCCCGCGTCGCCGCGTCCTCCTGCTCGCGCAAGGCGGCGCGCACGTTGGGTGCGCGCACCAGCAGCAGGCCGATCAGGGCGTCGTGGGCGAGGCCGCAAGCAAATCCTACCTCGTCGGTCAGGCGATCCTCCATTTCTCCCAACTTGATCAACCCCCCGGCAATGGCGGCGATGCGTCGCTCGGCGCCCTCTTCGCTTCCTTCGGCTGCGAGTTTGTAGACCCCACCGCCGCAACTGGTAGCGACGATGTTGCGATTGCATTTGCGGTCGAAGATGAACAATGGGCGTGCTTCGACCGCGGTGGTGGAGGAGAGCTTGCAGGCCTCGAGGAAAACGCGCTTGATCCCCTGGACGTGACGCGCTCCACAGGGAAACCGCAGCAGTCCCGTTGGGGTGGATTGGAGGCCGCCGAGGATTTCCATGCCCCTGCGCACAAAATCGATGCGCTGCCGCGCCCCCTCCATGCCGCTGTAGGTGTGGACCAGAAATTCAGGTCCTTCGTCGAGCTCCTGGAGGTAAAGCGCTATGGAGATGTCGTGGAAGTGGGGGTCCATGGAGACCAGCTCAATGCGCTGGCCGATGGCGACGGTGCGGGCCATGGGCTAGGTCCTTGTCGATGGCGCCAATTTTTCTTGACAGCCGGGAAAGTGGTCGTTTATTTTTGATGTGACGATGGTCTGACCAATTTTACGCAGACCATATAATATCAAATTTATTCGATTTGTAAAGCGAAATTTTGCCCCGGTCTCTCCCCGCCGGCGCCAGGTACGCCCTCGCGCCTGTTCACCGGAGAAGATGGAATTGAAAGTCGCGCTCAAATCCAATCTGGCGCTCAAGGGCATCAAGCCCGTTACCCGCACTTCCCTGAGTGACGAAATTGTCGAACAGATCATCGACCTCATATCCCGGGACGTGCTCAAGCCCGGCGAACGCCTGCCGGCGGAAAGGGAACTCTGCAAGACCTTCGGGGTGGGGCGCACATCCCTCCGGGAGGCGCTACGTTCGCTGGCGGTCATGGGCATTCTGGACGGGCGCGTCGGCGAGGGGACTTTCGTCTGCAACAACAACAAGAAACACCTGGAGAAGATCCTGCAGTGGGGCTTTTTGCTCGACCGCAAGAAAGTGCAGGATCTGGTCGAGACCCGGCTGATGCTGGAATCCCAGACCGCTTTCCTGGCGGCGCAGCGGGCAACCGCGGACAATCTGGCCGAAATCGAGCAGGCTTTGGGGGGAATGGAAGAATCGGTCGGTGAGCCCGATCGATTTCTCGAGTTCGATTTGTACTTTCACCTCCTGATCGCCCAGGCCACCCAGAACTCCATTCTCGCCAGTCTGCTCGGCACCACCCGCGCCTATCTGCAGGAATGGATCAAAGGCAGTCTGGCGCAGCCATCGACTCCCGAAAGGGGGGAGCGGGCGCGGTTGTCCTTGCGCCAGCACCGCAAGATCCTGGCCGCTCTGCGGGAGGGCCGCGCCGAGGCGGCGCGGGAGGAGATGAGCGCCCATATCCTGTCGAGCAGCGTCGACCTGCAGCGCCACATCAAAGAGAAATCGGCGGCCACCTAGGTCCGAACCCGGTTCCGGCTCCGGACCCAAAACGGGACCGGGTTCGGACCTCCAGGCGATGCCTCCGCCCGCGGGCGGCAACCACCCTGGTGGCCGGCGAACAAACCCTAACCGTCGATCAGGGTGCGGTTGACGAACTCGGTGATGTCTTCTATGCGGTTGAGCTCGGTGAAGAGCAGGCTCTGGGCGATGCGGCGCGCCAGATTCTCAATTTTCTCGGGCAAGTTGGCGGAGGGCAGGCGCCCGTCGGTCGCGCTCAGGAGCAGGCAGCCAAGGTGGCGCACCGCACTTTTCTCCGTTTCCTCTTTGCCGCAGTATTCCCCCATCCTGAAATAGGCGTTCCAGAAGACGTTGACCGCTTCCAGATAGGCCGCTTTCTGGATGCTGTTGCGCATTGCCCTGAGACACAAATCGGCGGAGTAAAGGGCCAGGTCGAAGGAAGGGTTGCCGAAGTGGACCGCGGCGAAGTCCACCAGATAGACCTGGCCCGAGTTGATCCACACGTTGCGCGGCCGCAGGTCTCCCAAAATCAGAGCGCGGCGGTTTTGCAGCAGGTTCCGGGCGTGGACGTCGATGAGCTTTTTGAGATCCGGAAAGGCCTGGGCGACCCTGCCGTATAAAGGTTCGAGGCGCAGTTGCTCAAAGGCCTTGGTGTCCTTGAAAAGGGCGTGAAGGTCGGGTTTGTCGATGGTTTCGTTATGGACGGTGGCGAGGAGCTCGCCGCACTGCACCGCGATCTGCAGGTCGATCCGGCCCCGGTTCAGCTCTTCCTCCCACCATACCGCGTCCTTGGGCGGGGGTGTGGTGATCAGAATGAAATCCGTCCGGTCTTCCAGAATTATATCGGGAATTACGTCCGGAGGCAGAATCTGCCCCAGTATCTCGATGCAGGCCCTCTCGGCGAAAACGCGGCGGCGATCTATCCACCAGCGCTCCTTTATTTGAACCCTGGAGAGGGCTTGCTTGATGAGCCAGGTGTCCTCCGAGTCGGAGACGTGGTAGATGAGGTTCTTCTGTCCGTCGCCAATTTGGCGAACGGTCAGTACTTCACTCTGTGACAGCTTCTTGCGCTTCAGATAAGCCGGAAGGGATTCTTTGTCCAGGTTCATTGATTCTTCTGCGTTCCCAGAAAGAAGGTGGTGTCGATTTGCTGCAGGGGAGCGGAAGGCGAGACGGCCGGGCCCACCGCGGTCGTACCGAGGGCCCTTGCTTGCATGTCGCTCACCTGCTCTTCGGCGTGATAGGAACTGCGCACCAGAGGGCCTGACTCCACATGGCGGAAACCCAGGTCGAGGGCAAATGCGCGCCACTCGGCGAATTCGTCCGGGTGGACGAAACGGTCCAGGGGGACGTGCCTGGGAGAAGGACTCAGGTATTGCCCAATGGTGAGGACACTGCAGTGCACCACGGCCAGATCGCCGATGGTCCGGGAAATTTCGTCCCGCCTTTCCCCGGCCCCCAGCATGATGCCCGACTTGGTGGGAGCCTGCCCTGTCCTGCGCGCCCGGTCCAGCAATTCGAGGGAGCGCTCGTAGCGCGCCTGAGGGCGCATTTGTGGGTAGAGACGAGGCACTGTTTCGATGTTGTGGTTGAGGATGTCCGGGCGGGCGGCGAGGACGGTTTCCAGCGCATCCCAATTGCCCTTGAAGTCGGGGATGAGAACTTCCACCGTGGTTTCCGGGCAGCGGCGGTGCAGTTCCTCCAGGGTGTGGGCGAAGATGCGGGCGCCGCCGTCGGGCAGTTCGTCGCGGTTGACCGAGGTGATCACCGCATGGCGCAGTTGCAGATAATCCACGGCGGCGGCGACGCGGTAAGGCTCTTCTTCGTCCAGGGTTTCGGGTCGTCCGGTCTTGATTGCGCAAAAGCCGCAACTGCGGGTGCAGATATCGCCCAGGATCATGAAGGTCGCCGTGCGCCGGCTCCAGCACTCCCCGATATTGGGACAATGGGCGCTTTCGCACACGGTGTTGAGCTTGAGGCCGCGCACCAGGTGCTTCAGTTCGAGGTAGTTGGGGCTGCCCGGGGCCCTGGCCTTGAGCCAGGGGGGCAGCCTCCTTGGAGCCTGGGTTTCCGCCATAGATTGAACGCAGCGCCCTTCGGGTTGCGAATCAGTGCTCGTAGCGCGCCATGGAAATGGGGTCAAGCATGCCTCATGGCTGTAACTCTTCGGTGCTCTCGTCCTGGGCAACCGCCTCCTTGGCGTCACCGCCGATCTCTATCTTTTCGAACCACTGCTGGTAGGCTTGGGGGTCGCTCAGAATATCGCGGGCGCGCTGGACTCGTGGACTGGCAGCGACCTGGTAGGCGGTTGCTGCCTTCAGGCCAAAGGCCTTCTCGAGAATATCGAAGGTGAGTCTCCACTGGATTAGCTCGGAGCTGTCATCCCAGTGACGCTCTTCGATTTTGTCGATTTCTTTTTTCAGACGCTGGAACGATTTTTCCAGTTTCTCGTACTCCTCACCCTGGGAGGCCTCCTCCAGGTCGTCCAGTCGGTCTTCGGCCTCGCTGACGTAGTCGAAATCGTGCTCCTCGACGAAATCGCGGAATTGACGCAGGAGGTCCGCGTCGGCGCGGAAGTCGGGGGAGAGTTCGGGATTTTGGGCTACGTACTGGCGAGAAAAATGGAAGTATCGGTTGTTCAGGGAGCGCCCGCCGGCGAGCTGGGAATAAAGGCGGGTCGGGCGCAGATCCTCGGTTTCGATGTCCGGCGTGATACCGCCGCCGCCGCGCACGATCCGCCCCCGCAAAAGGGTTTTGAACCTCTGGTCCGTAGCCCCCACCAGGGTGGAGTCTTTGCGCATGCGCTTGTCGATGGAGCGTCCGCTGGGAGTGAAATAGGCCCCGGTAGTCAGCTTCAGCTCGGCTTTCTCGTCGATGCGTACGATTTGCTGCACCGAGCCTTTGCCCACTGTGGGCATTCCCAGAACCAGGCCCCGGTCCCAGTCCTGGATGGCCCCGGCGACGATCTCCGAGGCACTGGCAGAAGCCTCGTTGACCAGAACGATCAAGGCCTCGTGGGCGACAACGGGGTCTTCCCTGGTCGTGAGCCTGCTGGTGTCCTGGTAGGCGCGTCCGGCGTGAAAGACCACCAGCTTGTCCTTGTCGAGGAAGAGGTCGGCCACCTCCACCGCCTGGGGCAGGTAGCCGCCGCCGTTGTACTGGAGGTCGAGAATGAGCCGCTCCATGCCCCGGGACTGAAGATCCTCGAGAGCCTGCCGAAGTTCGCGGCTGGCGCTTTGCTGAAAGCGCTCCAATTTGACGTAGCCGGTGGAATCGGGGAAGAGGGTGTGGTAGGGCACGCTGTGCATGCTCACCTCTTCGCGCATGATCGTCAGGTCGAAGGGCTCGGGTTTGCCGGCGCGGCTGAGAGTCAGGGTGGTGGCGGTGCCTGCTTTGCCGCGCATAAGATCGGCCGCGTCCCCGGCCGACATGTGCTTGGTGGAACTGTCCTCGATGGCGATGATGAGATCGCCCGATTTGACTCCGGACCTGGCAGCCGGGGTGTCGTCGTGCAGGAGGGACCACACCGCGATGGCGCTGTCCGGGTAGACTACTTGAATTTTGAAGCCGAGGCCGCCATAGTGGCCCTTGGTGCGGATGTTGAAATTGTCAAGGTTGCGCTTTTCCATGAAGACGGTGTAGGGATCGAGGATCCCCATCATACCGGCGATTCCGAAGCGGACCAAGGTATCGGCACTCACCGCGTAGAAGGCGTTCTGGTCGACGGACCGGGCGATTTTCAGAAAGGTCTGGAAGGGATATCTGTCGCGGCTCTTGAGGGTGTAGTCGGAAGCCGGGTCGAGGGCATAAAACAGACCTTCGACTCCGGCGCTCATAAGGCTGTCGGGGGGAATCTCCTCGACGTAATACCTGTGGATGTGCTCGGCGATGGGCCAGAGAAATTTGCCGAATTCCCGCTCCATCTCGGAACCGGGGGATTCGGCTTCCAGCGAGTGAACCGTGAGGACGAGCAGGGTACAAAAAATTAACTTGCTGGAGCGGAGCATGGGGGTTTCCTTTTGCAGGTGCGCCGCGCTCGTCAACTCCCGGAGATAGCCTCCCTGGGCGCCTCGGAGAGTCGCCGGAATTACCACCGCCGCTGCCCGGGGGTTGCACTGTCAGAGTGAGAACGCCATTTTCAGATGTTCAAAATCTGTCGAGATCACACATAATATGCCACGACGCGGTCCAGGTCAATAGGATGGAGCACCTGGGGCAGTGCCGGAGCTGGGGGTTCCTCAACTGCTGCGGCAGGGTTGGTGAAGAAACGCCAAGCTATCTGAAGGCCCCCGCCGGCGTCCTCGCCCATAAAAGTGTGACAACATAACATATTGTTTAAACTCGGTTTGACATTCAATACTTCATTGCCTAAATTGACCCCTGCCGCGAACATAACTGTGCTCGTGACGTTTTGAGATGGATAAAGTTCCACCCCTGGGGGCGCAACCAGCGTTCCGGCTTTGAACGAGGAGACAATTGCGATATATGGCCAGGAAGAGCATAACTTTCATCGTTATTCCGACCGCCGACGGACATGTGCGCGAATACCGTTTTCCACCCTGGCTTCTGGGGACGACCGCCGCCATTTTCGCAGTCGTAGCGGGAGCTGTGTTATACTACGCTGCGGGGTATCATTTAGGGGGGAAGCAAGACCACAATCTGGCTCAGTTGCGCGCTGAAAACCAGGCCTTGACGGACAAAATGAATTTGATGATGAAAGATATCCACCTGCTGGAAAAATCCATGGGGGCGCTGGCGGCTGACGACGAGCGCCTGCGCTACTACCACGAGATGGAACCCCTTTCCGCGCAGATGCGCCAGGGTGGTATCGGGGGCAGGTACTGGCAGGGCAATGAATCCGGCGGCGTTGCGGATTCGCCGCAGGGCAACGTCCAGGCCTTGCCACCCTCTAAACGCCTCACTCTGGAAAAACTCAGTTTTGCCATCGACCAACTGCAAATGGAAGCCAAGTTGCAAGAGGAGAGCTTCAAGCAGATCGAGCGCAAGTTTCTCGACAGCGAGGAGGACTTGAGCCATTTCCCCACCATTTTGCCGGTGCCGGCGGAAGGGACCTGGGTCTCGTCGAATTTCGGCGTCCGCAGAGATCCCTTTACCGGGCGCATGGCGCATCATTCCGGCATCGATTTCGCTGGCCGCCCCGGAATGCCCATCTACGCCACCGGCGACGGGTTGGTAGTCTACGCCTACAAGGACATTCGTCTTGGCAACGTGATCGTCATCGAGCACAATATCGAAGTGACCGACGACAATGGCGAACGCCAAATCAGGAAGGGAAAGTACCGCACCGAGTACGGGCACCTGAAAAGAATCATGGTCAAGAAGGGTGATCGCGTGGTCCGGCGCCAGCAGATCGGCACATTGGGCAACACCGGCCGATCCACCGGCCCACACCTGCACTACGCGGTGCGCTATACCAATTCTCGAATGGGAGGCTACGGTGGATACGTGGACCCCAGGGATTTTATCCTGGATATGCCGGGCCACAAAATTGTATTGGGCTGGCAGCGGTAGGAGCGGAAGAGATGATGGGACCAGCCTGGATACCTTTCGGTTTGCACCGGTTGCCGGCGCGGGCGGCCGCATTTTCGCCGGCGAGTCCCGGGATTGCTGCCAGCAGGTAGATGAGCCATGAACGAGATCATCAATGCCAAAGTGGCCGCTATTATCGACGACACGATCCTGGTGTTGAACGCCGGCTCGCGGGACGGGGTTCTGGAGGGTATGGTCTTTATGATCTTCGCCGAACACCAGGCGGTCGAAGATCCCGACAGCGGAGAACCTCTGGGCCAGTGGGAGATGGTCAAGGCGCGGGTGGTGGTTACCCATGTGCAAGATCGCATGTGCACGGTTCGCGCACCTCTGGTGGCGGCCGAATCGACCCCGAGCAACACCCGCACTCTCAGCTCCCTGATGGTTGAGCACTCTCTCGGCAGCTATGGCCGCGGCGCCGAGCAGTGGGAACGCTTTCAGGTCCGCAGTGCGGAAATCAGCGGTCAACCCAAGGGCCAGCCCATCGCGGTGGGGGATCGGGCGCGTTCGCTGCCGCTCAAAAAGGCGGAAGAGGGCGTCCCGGCGCCCGCCTCCGGGCCGGAGGCGGGCGATGCCCCGCCGCAGAGCTGACTCCGCTCCCGTCCTCCAGGATCATGCGGCTGCCGCCGTGACTCCTGGAGAAAGCTCTTCAGCGCCAGATTCCTTCCCCAAACCTCGAGCGCCGGCCACCGGGTCAAGGCATGGACCCTCTGGTCCATGGAAACATTATGGTCGGGTCACCGGCGCTCTTCTTCTTCATGCCGCCTTTCTCTGCATAGCGGGCGGCTGCGCCCACTATTCCACCACATCCGGCCTCATCGGCGGGATCCGCAGCGTCGCGATCCCGGTGGCCGAGAACGACACCCCTGAATTCCATATAGGCGAAGAGTTGAGCGAGCGCCTCGGCGACGCCTACAGGAGCGACGGCCGCCTGCGGCTGGTGGACGAGGAGAGCGCCGACGCTGTCCTCTACCTGCGGGTGACGGCGCTGCAGGACCGTCCTTTCACCTACACCGCTGCGGAGGAGACCGAGCAGTACCGCTTCAGCGTCCATATCGACATGGAGCTGCAGCGGGCGGAGGACGGAAGTGCACTGCTCGAGCTCGAGGGTCTCCAGGGCTGGGGTACCTACGACGCCGACGTGCCCGATGAGGAAGGGCGCGATCTGGCGGTGGCGGCCGCCCTGGGGATGGTGGTCGAAGAGATCGTCGATCGCACTACCGCCGGCTGGTAGGGCGCCGGCTGCCCTCCTCGGCCCCTGACCTGGTTAACCCTCCGCGTCCGGATTTCTGCCCAGGAAAAGAAGAATCAGCAGGAAGACGGCTACTCCCAGGAGCAGTCCGAAATAGGGAGAGTACAGCAGGGTGGTGCCCAGGTAGCCGCAGACGGCGGCAGTGGTCATGGTGAGCAGGGCGTAAGGGATCTGGGTTTTGACGTGATCGACGTGGTCGCACGAAGAGGCGATGCTGGAGAGCACGGTGGTGTCGCTGATCGGGGAACAATGGTCCCCGAATATGGCCCCGTCGAGCACGGCGGAGGCGACGAGGACGGTCAGGGCCATGCCGCCCATGCCATGGGCAAGGGGCAGCATGGCGGGCAGGAGGATGGCCATCGTGGTCCACGAGGTGCCGATGGAGAAGGCCACCAGGGCGGCCAGCAGGAATACCAGGATGGGGAGCAGGGTGGGCTCGAGGAATCCCGACAGCGAGGCGATGAGGTATGTGGCCGTGTCCACCGCCTTGCAGGTTTCCTTGATGGACCAGGCCAGGACCAGAATGACCAGGGCGTAGTAGAATCCTGTGATACCCTTGATCCAGGTCTTGAACACCAGCCAGGGGGAGAGCAGCAGCCGCCCGCCGGGGTCGCGTCGGCTGAGGGCGATGGCGAAGGCCAGGGCGGAGCCGGCAAGCGCCGCCAGGAACATCACTTTGGAGTTGTCGGCGTGGGAAAAAACCGCGGTCCAGTAGGGGCGGCTCAGGAGGGAGTGCTGCTGGCGCACCGCGGAGACCTGGTCGGCGTTCCAGGTGTCGAGGTGCATTCCCACCAGCACCCCGCAGATTACCAAGCCCACCGGTGCGGCCGCGGTTGCCCAATGGGCCCGCACCCCCGGGGCAACCTGGAGGGCGTCGCCCGTGCTGCCGGTGAGCGGGCGGGCCCCCGGTGCCAGCACCTGGCCGCTGGAGCGGGCGCGCCTCTCGGCCTTGAGCATGGGGCCGAAGTCGCGCTGCAACAGGATGGACAAGGCGATGAAGGCCAGGGTCAGCAGGCAGTAGAATCGCGTCGGTAGAGCGCGGAAAAAGAGTTCGTAGCCCGAGATTCCGCTGCCCAACTGGCGCATGGCGTCGTCGAAGAGCCCCACCTCGAAGCCGATCCAGGTGCTGATCACCGCCACCCCGGCCACCGGCGCCGCGGTGGAATCCACCAGATAGGCGAGTTTTTCCCGTGAAATTCTGAAGCGGTCGGCGATGGGCCGCATGGTCGAGCCCACCACCAGGGTGTTGGCGTAGTCGTCGAAGAAGATGGCCATTCCGGTGAGAAAAGTGGCGGCGCGAGTGGAGCGGGCGCTCTCGGCGCGGGTGGCCAGCAGGGCGGCGATGCCCTGGGCGCCGCCGCTCAGGGAAACCACCCGCGCCATACCGATGAGAGACGCGGTGAAGCCCAGGATGTAGAGCTGAAAGGAGTCTTTGAGGGGGATCCAGAGAAAGTCCAGGAGAGCGTGGCGCAGTACCGCATAGGGAAGGGCGTAGAAGGGAGTGGACGCGGGCAGGGATAGCAGGGCGCCGCTGAGGATGGCGACGGCAAGCCCCAGAATCAAGCGTCCGGTGAAAACGGCGGCGAGAATGGCCACCAGCGGAGGGAAGAGGCTCCAGCCGTCGACTTCTCCCCGCTGCGGCAGCAAAGCGGCGACCAGGCTCGCCAGGATCAGGGCAAGGGCGAGGCGGAGAAGGAGACGGGACATGGGTTCCTTCATTCCCTCTGGGTCAGACTTTCCACTTCTCTTTCAGGAACCGTGGACATCTCGAGCTTGAAGGCGAGCAGGTACATCATGACGCAGCCGACGAGCCACCAGACGACCTGCCAGACCCAGAGTGTGGGAATGCCCAGGAACCAGGCGGATGGGTCGGTTTCGTTGCCGAGGACCGCGAAGGGACCGATGGCGAAGAGGAACCAGACGGCGACCAGAATCCAGGCTGGTCTCTTCCACTTCTGCTTGCCGGGGCTGAGCCTGGTGTGCTCCCTGAGAAAGTCGTGGAAGCGGTTGCGATGGGCGCCGGTACCCGGCTTTTTGGGTTGCGTGAAGGCGCTGACCACGACAGCGATCCCCAGGTTGAAGAGAATTCCCCAGCCGGCGCTGTGCAGGGTCAGGGGATAGCGCCCGAAGCCCAGCAGGCCGCCCAGTTCGGCAATGTAGGTGAAGGTCACGGCCACCAGGCCGGCGATGAGTCCGCAGACGACCCCTTTGGGAGTGAAGAAGGGAATGTAGCAGACTCCGAGCAGGGCGGGGTACATCTGAAAGCCGTAGGATACGGCGAGACCGCCGAGCAGGACCAGCACGTCGCCGCTGGCGAGGCCGACGAAGAGGGCCAGGGTGACGATGACCGCGACGCAGATCCGTCCCACCAGGACCTGGGTCCGGTGGGAGGCCTCCTTGGCTAGGAAGTGACGATAGAGATCGCGGGTGATGATTCCGCTGGCGGTGGACATGTAGGCCGCTCCGGTGGACTGCATGGCGGCCAGGGCGCAGACTGCGAGCAGGCCCACCAGCCAGGGCGCACTGCGAGTGAGAGTGTCGATGAGGTAGGGCACGAGGGAGTCCGCCGCGGGGACGCCGAGGGCGGAGGTCCCCGGGATCAGCTCCCGGTCGAGCATGGCCCCGCCCAATCCCTGGACCGCGGTGAGGAAAAACAGGATACCGCCAATGGCCAGGGAAGAGGCGAAAACCTGCTGCATGGGGAATGGACGCGGATCCTTGTTGGAGAAAGCCCACATGGAAAAGGCCGGCGCCGCCTGGATTCCCATCAGAGCGAACATGTAGGTCAGGATCATCAGGCTGGTCCACGAACCCCCGCTAGAGTCCAGAAACATGGCGCCGCTGCGTTCCAGGAAGGAGGAGGATTCGGGCCTGGTGGGAATGGCCACCATGTCCGGAGCGCTCCGGGCAAGGGCCGCCAGCCCCCCGCTGAAGGAACTCCAGCCGCCCACCAGGTCGAGGGCAACGAAGCCCAGAATGACGATTCCCAGCGTCAGGAGGATGCACTGGGCGCAGTCGACGTAGGCCACTGAACGCAGCCCCCCCGAGGCGACGTAGAGGAAGACGATAACCGAGAGCATGATGGCGCCGCCTTCGATGGTTCCGATGAAGGTGTGCTCCAGCGCCGTGCCCTGCAGCAGGCGGTTGAACAGCAGCCCCGAGGCTTTGAGCTGCACCCCCAGGTAGGGCACGCTGAAGACCATGGCCACGATCACCGTGAGCAAGCCATGGCGTCGGTGCGGTAGTATTCGCTGAACATCTCTCCCGGGGTGATATAGCCGAAGCGTTTGCCCAGCAGCCATTGGCGCTTGAGAAAGAGCACCCCGGTGAAGGGAATGGTGATGGCGTAAAAGGAGGCGAAGGCGTAAGGCAGTCCGGTCTTGTAGATCAATCCGGGGTGGCCCACGAAGGTCCAGCCGCTGAAGGAAGTGGCGGTGGCGGCGAGGACGAAGACCCACAGCCCGATTCCGCGCCCGGCGATGAAGTAGTCGCTGGCGGTGCGGGCCTGGCGCGCTCCCTTCCAGCCCCAGAATATGCAATAGGCCCAGTAGCCCAGAATGAAGATCAGGAGCCAGCTCAGCTTGTCCATGGGGAATTCTCCGCTACGGTGCCATGGTTGGCCCGTCGGTCCAAACGCTGCGGCGCCAACGCCTCAGGAAAGGCTGATGCAATGGGACCGCGGTGCCGTCTCCGGCCGGCCCCCGGACCAGGGTGTGCATGGGACGGCACCCTAGCCTTGCCCGAGTCGGGTCAGGGCCCAACGGGCGTAGTAGGCCACGGTGGGGTCGCCGTCCTCGAGGAGCTGCTCGAGCCGGTTGCGGGTTGCGTCGGAGCCGATGCGGCCCAGGGCGATGACCGCGTTCCAACGTACCTGCGGATCGGTGTTCCGGGTCGCCGCCAACAACGCCGGCAGGGCGGCGGCCACCCGCGCCTGCCCCAGGATCTGGGCGGCCCCCGAGCTCGAGGCGGGGTCGTCGCGCTCCAGGGCGGCAATGAGCTCTTGCTCGACCGCGCTGGAGCGGCGCTGGATTTCGGTGAGGAACTTGACCGCGTTGATGCGCAGGGTGGGATCGTCGTCGCCGAGGGCGGCGAAGAGGAAATCAATGCCCGCTTTCTGGTTCATGGTGGTCAGTGCGGCGGCGGCGTTGAAGCGCACCAGGTTGCTGGGATCGTCCAGGGCCGAGACCAGTTCGGGGCTGACACCCGAATCGCCGATGGTACCCAGGGCGCGGGCGGAATGGTAGCGCAGCGAAGGCTCCTCGGCGTCCAACTGGGAAACCAGTTTGGCCTTGACCTGCTCCAGCGCTGTCTCAACCTGGGGCCGCCGCGGGCGGCCTTCAGCGGCGGCCCCAACCAGGAGGGGGACGCCGAAGTAGTTGGCGTTTTTAAGTCCCTCGAGGGCGGCACCCGCCAGGGTGTCGTCGGCTCCGGCGATGGCCGCCTCGATCAGGTCGGTGGCTACATGCTCGTCCATTTTCACCATGGCGATGGCGAGCTGAAGGCGAATGTTGGGATCTTCACCTACCGGAGGAACTTTCTCCAGTTCTTTCTCCAGGGCCTCGACGCTGCCGCGGTCGAAGCCTATCTCTCCCACCCCCCACAGGCAGGCCAGGCGCTCGGTGTCGGTGTAGGTATCGGGAACGATGCAGGCGGCGAGCTTGGCCGAGGCGGCGCGGGGTTTGATCCGCCCCAGGGCCCGGGCGCAGCCGGTGCGCACCTTTTCGATCTCGCTGCGGAATTCGCGGTGGTTGGAGCCGGTGTAGTGGGCCGGATCGAGGTGGGCGGTCAACTGGCGCGCCGCCGGGCGGCCGATGGCGACGAGACCGTCGATCCCCTGGTACCAGGCTTCCGAGTCTATCTCGTTGGAGGCCAGTTGGTCGAGGAGTTCGTCCACTTGTTGCTCGGTGGTGCTGCAGGCGCCAAGTCCGGCTCCCAGGAGGGCTCCGGCGATGAGATGGGTGAGCGCTTTCTTCATGGCTGTCCGGGAGAGGTTTATGAACGGTGATTTGCTCGCAACGGCCCGTAATTTAACAGGTGCCCGGGCATAAATCAATACCCGGAGCACCGTCCTCAGGCCAATTCCGCTACCACAAAGATCTGGGTGGAGGTCCACTGCACCATCCGGTTGCCGAGTTCTTTCTCGAAGATCTTTCTGACCTGGCGCACCTCGCTCTCGTCGAGGCAATCCCCCAGGTGGTGGGCGTAGGTGTGGTTTTTCTCGCCGCCGGGGTTGAACCAGTGGCCCAGTTGCGGCGGGGTGACGCGATGGGGGGAGGACTCGCTTTCGAGGTGCAGGTCGACCTTGAAGCCGGCAGCTTCGAGCAGCTTGCGCACATCGTCCGCGTCCCAGTTGACCAGAGGGTTGTCGGGGTCGGCGTAAATGGCCTCTTCGGCGGAAACGACGCGCTGGCCGAGGTCGGCGCCGAGGCTGTCCAGGCCGATCAGCCGGTGCAGGCGCTGGGCCCGGCGCGGCACCGCCTCCGCCAGGCTGAGGCGGCCCCCGGGGGCCAGCAAGGAAGGCAGAAGGGCGGCGACGTCTTCCTTGGCGTCCACGGGCCCCAGGGCGTTGCGGCCGATGATGGCGTCGAAGCGCAGCTCACCGCCTTTGGATGCGAGCATCTCCCCCAGGCGGGGCAGGGGTCCCTGGAGCACGGTGGGGCGCTCGACCTCGGGCAGGTGGGTGGCCACCTCCTGCAGGGCGATGGCGGCGGCCTTGTCGGCGCTGAGGCTCCAGACGCCCCCGGCGGGTACCCGGCGCAGTGCCTCCCAGGTCAGCAGTCCGGTGCCGGCGTTGAGGTCGAGGACCAGGTGATGCTGCTGCAGTTGCAGGCCCTGGAAGATGCGCTCCCGGGTGCGGGCCAACTGGGCGCTGATCTCGCTGGTGATGCGCTGCAGCCACTGGTCCCGGCTGCGCTCTGCGGCGGTGAGATAGAGGGCCGCGGGATCGTCGGCCTGGCCTTCGACCATGGCGGCAAGCTGGAGCTCGCGGCGGCTGCGGACCTGGTCGCGGATGCGGCTTTCGTAACCCTGGTCCGAAGGCTCGAAGAAGACGCGGCCCTGGAGGGCGTCGGGCAGATATTGCTGGGCCACCCAGTGGTCGCGGTAGGCGTGGGGATAGAGGTAGTTGGCTCCGTGGCCGAAGCCCTCGGCGTCGCGGCTGGCGTCCTTGAGGGGGTCGGGGACCTCCTCGCCGCTCTCCCGCTCGACCGCGGCGAGGGCGTCGAAGAAGGCGAATACCGAGTTGCTTTTGGGGGCGGTGGCCAGGTAGAGGGCGGCGTGGGCCAGGGCGAAGCGCCCCTCGGGGAGTCCGATGCGCTCGAAGGACTCGGCGGCGGCCACCACCACCTGCAGGGCCTGGGGCGCGGCGAGACCGACGTCCTCGCTGGCGAATATGAGCATGCGGCGCAGGATGAAGTGGGGGTCCTCGCCGGCGTAGACCATGCGCGCCAGCCAGTACATGGTGGCGTCCGGGTCCGACCCGCGCATGGACTTGATGAAGGCGCTGATGATGTCGAAGTGGTAGTCGCCTTCCTTGTCGTAGAGCACGGCGCGGCGCTGAATGGATTCTTCGGCGACCTCGAGGTCGACGACGATCCTCCCGCCCTCGTCCGCAGGAGTGGTCTCCACCGCCAGTTCGAGGGCGTTGAGCAGGGCGCGGGCATCGCCGTTGGCGACGTTGACCAGGTGCTCCAGGGCGTCGGGCCTGAGATCCACCTCCAAGTGGGCGTAGCCGCGCTCGACGGCGAGGGCCTGCCGGGCGATGCGGCGCAGGCACTCCTGGTCCAGGCCCTCGAGCTGAAAGACGCGGCTGCGCGAGAGCAGGGGGCGGTTGACCGAAAAGTAGGGGTTCTCGGTGGTGGCGCCGATAAGGACCACGGTGCCGTTCTCGACCCAGGGCAGCAGGGCGTCCTGCTGGGCCTTGTTGAAGCGGTGGACCTCGTCGACGAAGAGGATGGTGCGCTGGTCGTGGAATTTGCGCCGCTCCCGCGCCGCCTCGATGGCGCTGCGGATGTCGGCGACCCCGGCCAGGACCGCGTTGATGCTGATGAAGTGGAAGCGGGAAGTATGGGCGATGACCGAGGCCAGGGTGGTCTTGCCGGTGCCCGGGGGCCCGTAGAAGATCAGCGAGGAGAGTTGGTCCGCCTCGATGGCCCGGCGCAGCAGGCGGCCCGGTCCGACGATGTGCTCCTGGCCGCTGAATTCATCCAGATGGCGCGGCCGCAGGCGCGCGGCGAGGGGCTGGTCGTGTTCGTCCCGTTCCCTCTGGCCGGCCTCGAAAAGGTCCATGCGGCTTTTCCTCGTGAACGATCACAGGTGGGGAAGTTGCCAGGAAATCCTCGACTCCATGCCGGGAAATGCCGTTTTGCCGTCCTTCGGCCTGGATAGAAAAGCTGATGGAGCCATGCAGCGTACTAATCTATAGAGCAACGCCGGTACTGAGTCAAGGGATCCACACTGCATCGCAATGATTTGGATTGGGGGCAGAAAATCGGCGGCAGATCTGACGGCTGTTGCATACTGAACAAATTTACACTATATTAAATTTGGCTGCAAACAACCAATCCAAGAAGGAGAACCGCAATGGGCGCAACCTACGTTGACGTAACCATCCGCAATCCCGCCGACCCGGAGTTGAGCTTGACCAGCAAATTCCTCGTCGAAACCGGTGCCTTCGACGCCCTCGTGCCGAGAGGGCATCTCGAGGCCATCGGACTGGAGCCTCGGGGCCGCCGCGAGTACCTGCTTGCCGACGGCATGCCCGCAGCCGCGGACATAACCATCGGCGAGATCGAGTTCGAGGGGGAAGTCGTCGGCGGGACCATCGTCTACGGGGAAGAAGGATCGGAGCCGCTGCTCGGCCTCACCGCCCTGGAGTCCGGCGGATTCGAGCTCGACCCGTGGAACGCCGAGCTGAGGCGGGTGCCGGCCGTCCTGCTGAAGAAGTGCGGATAGCAGGAAAGTTCTGGTGTATAGCTTTAAGCCCTATCTGCAGCCTCTGAGGCAGAGAGACAGACTGACGGAGGAATGACCGCTGGCAGGCCATTCCGGGTCGTAATCGAAGCGGGACCAGGCGATTCGGGACTGGCTCAAGGCCATAGGAGTCCGGAAGCTCTACATCGAGCCGGGCAGTCCTTGGGAGAATGGCTACGTGGAGAGTTTTAACGGAAAGCTCAGGGATGAGTTGCTCAACCGAGAGGTGTTTGAAACCCTGGGGAAGCCCAGGTGCTGATCGAAAGATGGAGAGGAGAGTATAACCAGGTACGGCCTCATAGCGATTTGGCCTACCGGCCACCGGCGCCAGTGGCCGTCCTGCCATGGAGGCAGGTCATGGTCCATTGATCGTAGAAGAGGACTCAAAACTCCCAAACTACCCCCAAATTGTACACCCGTCGCCCCAGCGATCTTTTCACTTCAATCGGCTCTCCCTGCCATGTGGGGAAGTAGGAATACCCAACCACATTGTATTGATCGAACAAATTAGCTATCTCCTGGCGCAAATGAAAGACGTTTTCAGCTATTCTGATTCCCTGAGTCAGTCCCACGTCAAACCTGAAATAGGGCTCACCTTGCCTGCTGTTTCGCGGCCCATTGACCAAGCGCCCATTTCCTTGAACAACCTGGGGTGTGTAGGGGAATCCTGTCCCATATAAAATGCGAAGATAGAACCTGGAATACTTCAACAGGCGCGTCTCGATTATCCCTAAATACATCCTGTCTTCCAGGTATAATGAAAGGGTGTGGCGCTGATCGCTGGGCATGGGAATATGGCCTCGACTGTCTCCCTTTATGTCCTCGCGCGCCACCAGGAAGCCATAGCTGGCAATTCCGATCAGGCTGCGGGCCTTTCCCCTGATCTTGGAATTGATGCCCCAAACATACCCCCTCGCGTCATTGCTGGTTGCATAGGATATTCTGAGGTCATCCACCTGGTAGGATATCATTCTCCACTGATGCCGGTAATAGATATCGGTGCTCCAGTGCAGGGAATTCCTTATACCATATACGAACCCAGCGCCAATTTGATCGGATCTCTGGGCATTGAAGTCTATCTTACCACTCTTACTTCCGCCCAAATATTCCTTATACACCGGAGGCTGAGCATGGCGTCCGGCTGCAAGGGACAAAGACAATCGAGGAGAGGCAGTGAAAGTGATGCTGGTTCGCGGCATTGCAATCAATTCGGAAGTGGCCCCGAAGGTCACCAGGCGAATTCCACCAACCACCTCAAGGCGACCAGCGCCCCACCTGTTTTGCAGAAAAACGAATTTGTCGATGTCTTTCCTATGCACCCTCAGGCGAAGTGCATCATTTAAGAAAGTGCCTTGGCGATAGGAAATATTCTCTTTCGCATCAATCCAACCCCCCATCTTTGCCCGTTTCAGGCCGGCGCCTCCCAAGAAGTGCGAGGCCCTCACGTTAATCCCAACTTTCCATACACACTTCCGATGCTGCAATGCGGAGCAGTTATAGCGCACCCTCATCTTCTCTGGACGCATAACAAAATTGCTATTCAGCGTTGCAGCAAACAGAGAGATCTCGCCCATCAGGGAGGACTTGGCTTTTATCTGAGTCTGCCAGTCCCAGAAGCTCGGAATATACTCGCCTTTAATCTGCAGACCCCGCGCATAGCGGCTCAGGTTGGCATGGCGTATACCAGTGGAGAAACCGGCAGATTCACCGATCCGTCCCCTCACCACCATGTTTTGACCTGAAAGCGAAAGATCTACTTCTCCTTCCATCTTCTCCGCGCTGGCCTTGTAATGCGCTTCGACCAAGCTGCTGAGCTTGTCTCCCATCATAACGGGAATTGAAATGGATCGAAAGGTCATACTGTCTATCATGGCCGGGTTCAACATCGAGATGGATTGAGCCAGTCCATGACTTGCATGAAATGGCGACTCGATTTCGATGCCGTTGATATAGAGGAGGTTTTGGTCGTAGTTACCACCACTCACATTGTAGGAGGAGCTGAAATCATTGCCTGAGGAAATGCCGGGCAGCACTTTCAGAAATCGGATCGGGTCATTGGTCGGAGCGGGATATCTTCTCACCTCCACGGTGGATAGATGGATTTCTCCTTGCTCTTCCTTGATTGCCTTGGCGCTGACTATGGTGGGAGGAAGGACAATCAGAGGCAGGGAATCCACCTCCGCGCTCGTAGCCGATGCGGCCCGAGAGGAGAGAAAAATCAGGAATAAAAAATGGGAGGAATGACGCAAACTATGATTGATGGAACTGGTCAATTTCAGAAATAACTCCCCTAACAAACTCGGGAAAAATTGCCTCGACAGCCAAGGCTTTGTCCAATCCTATTATTCTCCCGCCTGTCCATCCCGTTGACGCGAACCGATGGGGAGATCAGCAGGAACTGGACCGTTGCGCTGTTTTCAGAAGTACCAGCGGCAGGTAGGCCCTGCCCAAGGAGAAGCACCAAAGCCAAAATCGAACTGAGGAATTTATGCGGTGCTCTCATATGACTGGCTCCTCCTACCCGACAACGGAAAAAATGGGGCAGTGCCACTCTTGAATTAATTGGCAACTCCCCGAAATTTCAACCTTATTGACCTCAACGGTGCGGTGAAGCCAATTTTTAGGGCAGCAAAGATACTGGGTCAAGGGAAGAATCCGCGACTTTCAGGGGGAAGACATGAACGGACAGAGCAAGCCGGCATCCGGGCGGGAATACGAGGTGAAGCTCGACCGCCACGTACGCATGCCCATGAGTGACGGGGTCGAGTTGGCCGCGGTGGTCGCGCGTCCCGACGCGCCCGGGGAGTTCCCGGCGATCGTCGAGTACCTACCCTATCGCCGCCTCATCAGGATCGAGGCCGGGGTTTCCGAGAGCGGTTACAATCACCGCCGCCACGGTCCCGCCTGGTTCGCCCGCCGCGGATACGCCGTGGTCTGCTTCGACGTCCGCGGCACCGGCAACTCGGGTGGCTCGACCACCGACATCTACTCTGAGCGGGAGCGGCGGGACGGCTACGAGGCGGTGGAATGGGTCGCCGCCCAGCCCTGGTGCAGCGGCGCCGTGGGCATGTGGGGCATGTCCTTCGGCGGCGTGGTGCAGTGGCAGGTGGCGGCGCAGAGGCCGCCCCATCTCAGGACCCTGGTGATGGGGTCGTCGAACACCGACGTCTACCTCGACTGGACCAACCCAGGCGGCTCGATCCGCCCCTACATGTTCGACAGCTACTCGCCACTGATGACGGCCTACAACTTCGCTCCTCCTGACGTCGAGATCGCGGGGCCGCTGTGGGAGGAGCTGTGGCAGGAGCGCCTGGAGAACAACGTTCCCTGGGGCATCGGCTACATAACCCATCCGCTGCATGGTCCCTACTGGGAGGAGCGTTCGCTGCAGCCGGACTACGGCCGCATCGAGGTGCCGGTGCTGTTCTGGTGCGGCTGGGCGGATCCTTACCCCACCCCGATCCTGCGGGCCTTCTCCAATCTCGAGGTTCCCAAGAAGATCCTGTTGGGTCCGTGGGGCCACTACTGGCCGGAAGACGCCCTTCCCGGGCCCCGGATAGACTTCCGCCACGAGATGCTCAGGTGGTACGACCGCTGGCTGAAGGGGGAGGACACCGGGGTGATGGATGAGCCTGCGGTCTCCCTGTTCGTGCGCCGCTACAAGGAGCCGGCGGCGCGCATGTACCTGGAGGACGCCGGGTTCTGGAGAGCGGAGGAGGAGTGGCCGCCGGCGCGCAACCGGGACACCCCCTTCTACTTTCAACCCGGTGGAGAGCTCGGTCGCGAGGCCCCGGATTGCGAGAGTTTCGCAAGCGAGTGCGTCTACAACCCGGCGGTCGGCATCACCGCCGGCATCTACTGGGGCGGGGGGATCATTCCCTGGGCCATGCCGGTGGACCAGCGGCTGGACGAGGCCCTGTCGCTGACCTGGACCACGCCGCCGCTGCAGCGGGATCTCGAGGTCAGCGGAAATCCTGTGGCTGTGCTGCACGTTTCTTCCAGCGCCCATACCGCCTACTTCCACGTGAAGCTGACCGATGTCGCCCCGGACGGCACCTCGAAGTGGCTGACCGACGGCGGCCTGCTGGGCACCCACCGCAACTCCCACTCAAGTCCCGAGCCGATGGAACCTGACGAGATCTACGAGCTGCGCATCGACATGAAATACGTCTCCTACCTGTTCGAGAAGGGCCACCGCATTCGTCTGAGCGTGGCCGGCGCCGATTTCCAGAACGCCTGGCCCACACCGTGCCCGGCAATGAACAGCCTCTACTGCGGCCGCAACTGCCCGTCCCGCGTGGTGCTGCCGCTGACCCCGGAACCAAGTCCATCCCTTCCGGAGCCGCGATTCGATCCTTCGCCGCATCCGCCGGCGACCATGGAGGACCTGCCCGCCAGCCGCCACGAGATCACCCACGATCACGTCGCCGGAACCGTGACCGCCACCCTGGAGAGGGACGGGACCGGGAGCCCGGTCCCCGGGCGGGCCTGGTCGACCTACACGGTGACGCCGAAGAACCCGGCAGAAACCGTGCTGAAGGCCGGCTACCTGTACGAGCCGCCGCATCCGGACAAGAAGATCGTCGTCGAGGCCAAAGAGGTCCTGCGCAGCGACGCGGAATCCTACCATTTCTCGACTACGATGGAGGTTACCGTCGACGGGGACCACTACTTCGACAAGAGCTGGAGCGTCCCCGTGCCCCGGGAACTGGGTTGAGCGGACGGAGGCACCGGCTGCAAATGCCCTGCTGAATGTTCGGATGCGGACGTGCTGGAAGTAACCCTCAAAGCCCCAATCCCGCTCCGGTCACCCGGTCCGTCCAGTGGTACAGCGTCTGCCCGTCGATCACCAGGGCATGGGAGCGGTCCAGGTCGATATTGTCAAAGCAGTCGTGGGCGTAGTCCCGAATCAGCACAGTGCAGCCCTCGGCGGTGATATACGCCTCGCCGATGCGCACCTCGTACATCCCGGCACCGCAGGCGTCGAAATTGTCGGCACTGTGGGCCTGTTTCCACGAGCCGTCCGGCTGGCGCACATATCGTCCAGTGTCCTCGATGCGGCGCTTCATACACCCCCAGGCCCCAGTGAAGCCCTGGCTCAGATAGGTGTTGATCGAGATCCCCTTCCCCTGCTGCCCAATGACCGCCAGATACTGGATCTCCGCCCCATTCTCCCGGGCGCACATGGACCAGCCGGCATCGCGCCAGCCTTCGACGTCCCCGTCCCATTCCTCGACCTCGACTTTTACGCCCTCCAAGCCGTCCACCGCGGCCGGGCGCGCCACCCGCATGCGGGCAACGCCGTCCAAGCGCCAATCGGGCGCTCTGTAGGTGGCCTGGATGGCTTCCTCGTCCAGGCGCGGCACCACCAGCCACCAGCGCCTCCTGCAATACATCTTCAGCGTGCTGCGGGTGGCCGATCCGGTAGCGGATCAGCGCGGCCAGAGCGAATTCGTACGGGCGCAGGAGCGGGGCAAAGGCCGCGCCATCGCCCATCTGGCACCGGCGCACCAGGTCGGCTTCGCTGTCCATACAATCCGAGGCTCTGTTAGGTGTCCTCGTAGAAGAGCGTTTTCTCCGGCTCGGACGGAGCCGTCAGAACCTGACATTGCCGCCCGCGTATCCTGAGAAGCCAGCCCCCGGCTTTAGCAGGCGGAGTCGTCACGACTGCACCTCCTTCGCCTTACAAGAAGAAACCGGCGGGCAAAAGGTTCGCATTTTGGGCAAAAAAAGCGGGACCCCCGAGCGCCCCGCCTTCTCTCCTCCCCAGGCTGCCGCAACCCCGCAATTTCCAAGACTCAGCGCACCACTTCGTTGAGCACCCTATCGGCCTCCACCGGCTCGGCTGGGCGGCGGTAAGTCCAGGACGAGATCCTGGCCGGCCGAGGCCTCGTCGAGACGGGCCCGGTCCTCGGACGTGATCGACCAGCCCACGGCGCCGGCGTTCTCCTCCATGTGGGCCACGGTGTCCCCGGCAGCTCGTCTTCCGGTACCTTGGGAATAGGAGATTCAAGCCTTTTGTTCTGCTTGCTCCAAGGGCTCGATGGAAAGCCTGAAGCCCAGGCTGTTGAGGATTTTCTCCATCGTATCCAGACGTGGATTGCCGTCTGCCGACAGCGCCTTGTAAATATGGGCTCGGTTCAGGTTTGTTTGCCGAGCCAATTCCCCAAGACCTCCCTGGGCAGCGGCTACGTCCTTGAGGGCGAGGAGAAAAGCCGATGCATCATGGTCTCTGGCGTATTCCTCCAGGGCGACTTCGAGATACGCCTGGGCGCGTTGCGGGTCGCTGAGGAATTCGAAATGGTGTTTTTCAAATGGTGCGGAAGCTTTCATCGGGAACGCTCCTTGTAGTCAGAGAGATAGGACAGGGCCCGCTCTATATCTCTTTTCTGCGTGCGTTTATTCCCTCCGCAGAGCAATAGTATCATGCTGTGCTCTAAACGGGCGAAATAGATGCGAAAACCAGGACCAAAGTCGAGGCGTAGCTCGAAGACTCCGCCACCGACCGATCGGTGATCCCCCAGAAGCCCCAGGCTCAGACGGCGGAGACGGGTTTCTATGCGAGCCTGTGTGCGGATATCTCCCAAAGTACGAAACCATTCGTTGAAAGGCTGCTTGCCGTTTTCAGCCAGGTAGATTTCAACAGTGAATTCCATTGGTCATCTATTGTACGTTATAACAAACAATGCCGCAAATGAAATTGGTGGACGTATAATTAACCTCCTGCCAGGGAAGCGATTATCGGGAGCGGAAATAGATCGGCCGGATCAGCCAAAACCTGTTAATTGGACATATGATCGGTCAAAAAATAGAGGACCACTTGCATGCTGAACAAAATTTCACTATTATGTAAACTCGGCAGCGGTGGAACCAGCCCAATAAGGAGACCACAATGGGCGCAACCTATGTTGACGTAACCATCCGCAATCCCGCAGATCCACAACGTAGCTGGACCGGCAAATTCCTCGTCGATACCGGCGCGTTCGACTCACTCGTGCCGAGGGCGCACCTCGAAGCGATCGGCCTCAAACCGAGGGGACGCCGCGAGTACGTGCTTGCGGACGGAAAGCCCGTCTCCTTGGACATAACCATCGCCGAGATCGAGTTCGAGGAAGAAATCGTCGGCGGGACCATCGTCTACGGCGAAGAAGGATCGGAACCGCTACTCGGCCTTACCGCCCTGGAGTCCGGCGGATTCGAGGTCGATCCACGCAACGAAGAATTGAAGCGATTGCCGGCCGTGCTGTTGAAGGCGTGCCAATAAGTCTGGAGAAAAACATGAAATCCTATACAGTCCAACTCGAAATCGCCGGTCCGACAGCAATGTGGACTCGGCCGGACACCGGATCATCTCCAGTGTCTTATGTAGCGCCTACCTTCAGCGCGGTGAAAGGCATCTTCGAGGCTGTCCTTCGTTGGAAATCCGTAAACGTGCATCCGGTGAGGACAGAAATTTGCAGACCAGTCCAGTTTCATCGTTACGTCACTAACTATGGGGGACCATTGCGTGCATCTGACGCAATAAGGGAAGGCGCATCATTCCAGTTATTCGCGATGGTACTAGTGAACGTTTGCTATCGGCTCTACGCTGAGGTGGGCTGGAATCGTGGGCCAAACGGTGAACGAGTGCAGGCACCCGATGGTCAATGTTCGCCCCATGCTTTTCAAGATGCCTTCAACCGCCGGTTAGTGAACGGCCAGTGGTTTTATACACCCTGCCTCGGGTGGAAGGAGTTCGCCCCAGATTACGTGGGACCATTTCGTCCGGAGACACACGTCTGCGAGAACGAAAGTCATGAATTGTCCTCCATGTTGCGCATGGTGTTTGATTTCCCGCAGCAAGGTCGAGTCAAGCCAAGCTTCAGCCAAGAAATGAAAGTTGAGAAAGGACTCCTGGTCTATGCTTAACGAACTGTATCAGGTTTCGCAAGCCTTTAAGCGCGTGGGCATTGTCCCTGAATCACGACATCAGCGACATGAGCGTATCAAGCCGATGGGGAAGAACCGGGACTTGTTGATCGTGCGGTTGGATGATGATGCCGAACCGTCCAACGTGGAGTTCGTTTCAGGAAAAGTGGCAGGCGGTCTTTTCCGCGTGGAGCATGGTTCGGCGGGTTCCAGCTTTCCCGGATTCAACCTCCCGACGCCACTTCTTGATCTCACTCAGGCATCCATTGACCTGAAACCTATCTTGCAACGGCTCTGCGAACTTCGGGGAAAAAAGGACTCATCTACGCAGATTCACGGTACTTTCACGGAACTCGCTGGCCTGTCCCGACCGCGCAAATTCACGGATAGGCAGCGCAGGGATTTCCGGCGTTCAGTAGGCGACTTAGTCGAGGAACTTCGAGGCAAATTTGCCTATGCAGAACCAGACCTGATCAATTTCAGGCGGCTTATAGATGTGGTGGGGGATGCCGAACTTAGTATAGATCGGTTCGGCCAGAACCTAATGGACACCTTGCTTTGCATGTCAAGAACAGCAGATCGTGAAACCCTCTCCTTGACTCAAAAAGTCCTGTTCGGTGTGCTTGATTGGAAAAAACGCACCGTCGATTTGGGCACAGTCGAGTACTGGGGAGAAAAGGCAAAGCAAGACAAAAACGCCAATCAGCCTGTTTATCTCGACGTAGCAAACATGGATCATAATAGTAAACCGGTCGCCCATCAGGACACTAGCGAAGCAATAAACAGAATGATGGTCCAACACAGAGAATCCGAAGAGGAAGCTCGGGCCGATCAAAGTATAGTTGACGCCTTTGGAAGTCGAGGTTCTTTGCAGAACAAGTATCCAGCACCAAAAATCGCAAAACTCGGTGATGTGAAACTTTTTTCAGTGAATACGAAGGAGATTTCAGCACTGAATCGTTATGGACTGAAAGGGTCGCAACAGTTCCCAGCATCTACCCAAGTCATACAGAAGATGAGTAACGTTCTGCTCTACCTAGGTGATGAAGGAAGAGAAGAGGGCATTACTTGGAAGTCAGTCCCTGGAAACCTTGTGAATAAGGGGAAAAACAAAAATGACCTGTTGATTGCCTATCTGGAGAAATCGCCGGATTTTCCGGAAGAGTTGGCCGATTTCCTCGCTGGCGAAGCGCCTTCCTTTGGCGATGACGATTTCGCGGCATATACGCAGCCCGTGTTACAGGCATTAGATGCCAAGTTAGACACGGAGCCGAATGAGAAAGTCCGACTCCTGGCGCTGTGTTCACTCGATAAGGCACGCAAGCAGATCAGCCTGCATCGCCAGTTCCGTGTACAGGATATCGTTCGGGCGGCTCGGGACTGGAAGACTGGAGCCACCAACGCGCCACCCGTTTCCATCTGGTTCTACAACAAAAAAGAAAAGAAGAACGTATGGAAACCCCATCTTGTCCCTTACCCGCTTGATCTGACATCAGTTATAAATCGTGTCTGGAGTTCAGATTCCAAGTCCGGCTTTAGCCCTTCGTTTCAGCGTGCTGTCACCACGTCGGATGCTTACGACGTATTCTTTGCTGATGGGCCGATCTCCGCGAGCAAGACGCGCCTGTGTTTTTCGCTTCTTTTGCATCGGATGTCTCCAGTCCTTGCCCGCCTCGGCACTGTCAAGACTAGCGGCCAATGGACCGACTTGAGCGACCTCGTTCGCTGGCAATGCAGGAAGGCGATTTCACTTCTCGGCATTCTCCTTCATCAACTCGAACATCTAAAGGATCATTTTATGGAAGACTCAACCTATCAGATCGGGCGGCTGCTGGCTCTGGCCGATAGCCTGCATTTCCAATACTGTAAGTGGGTCCGCACTTCGGACGACAAACGTAGGACGGGAAAAGTGGATGCGCCTTCCGAATTGATCGGCAACTCACTTTTCAACTTTGCGCTCGACAATCCGATTGTGGCACTCGCCCGTCTCGCCGAGCGCATCCGGCCCTACAAAGGCTGGGCAGATACTTATGATGGTGAGGACGCAAAATTAGTTCATTGGCTTGTTCGTCAGATGGGCGAATGTGAACGTCACCTTGATGCTACCGAATTGCCCGTGCGCATGGAAGACATTCACAAAGCTCAACTCCTTCTCGGCTACCTAGCCGACCACTCCAAAAACTGAAATAGAGGATTAACCTTATGAGCACTACAGAGCAAAAATCCATAATCCAAGTCCCCCGAATCACTGGGCTGCTTGTCATCGAAGTCCGCAAATCCAATCCCAACGGCGATCCTGAACGCGAGAGTTCGCCACGCCAGCGGCCTGATGGCAAAGGTGAAATCTCGCCGGTGTCCTTTAAGAGGAAACTTCGCGACCTGATTGAGCAGAGGGATGAAATTCTTTGGCATGACCTCAGTTCAAAAGTAGCGCTTCCGGAAGCCTACGAATACGAGATACTGGAAAGCCGGAAGCGGGGTTGGAAAGATTTGAAGGAAGCTGACGAAACCAAGCGGGCGAAGGAGGCTTGGGAAAAGACAAGCGACCTCATCAACTGTGACTTCCCGAATTTCAAGAAGAAGTATTGGGATGCACGCCTTTTCGGAAATACATTTTTGGAAGGGGCCAAACAAGATAAAGGGATTCAGGACACGATCCGCTCCGGCGTAGCCCATTTTGGTGTGGGTGTTTCAATTGCGCCAATTGAGATTGAGTTTTCGACGTGGACGAAGAAGGCACCAGCGGAGCCAGAAAAGACGCGCGGAATGGCACCGATGGCGTTCCGCGTAGTTAAACACGGACTCTATACTCTTCCGTTTTTTGTGAATCCTACGCAGGCTCGCAAGACCGGATGCACAAAGCAAGACGTAGAGATCATGCTTCATTTGCTCAAGTATGCCTATCCACATACACGCTCGGTAATCCGAACTGAAGTCGAGGTTATCCATGCCCATGTTGTGAGGCATAAGAATCCACTTGGTTCCTTTTCTGACTTCGCCCTGATCGATGCGCTCACACCCCGTAAGAAAAAGGCTCCAGACAAGCCGTCAGATTCGCTAGACGAGTACGATGTCCCGACTTGGGATGAGATCAAAGATAAATCTGTTCGGGCTGGAGTTAATAAAACATTTGCGGGCTGTGGCACTTACCTCGACTACACGCTCGATAGCGAGTGAACACGTCCCCCACCAACAAGACGCCTCTGGCCCATAGTGTCCGAAGAGGTGCGCCAGAGCAGAGCTACCATGACCATGTAGCCAATGTGTGCCGCTTCGCGGCCAAGTTTGCTCGCGAAGCAGCGGCCTATTCGGAATGCTGGCGGGAACGATTTCAAGCGGTGGTTGAGCTGGCAGCCGTCTACCACGACCTTGGCAAGCTAGACGAAATTTTTCAAGACATTCTACGTCTCAACCGCCCCAATAATGAAGGCTTCAACCATGTCGAAGCGGGCACCGCTCATCTCAAGAAGCTAAAGCAGTGGGAGGCAGCGTTGTGCTGCTTTGCCCACCACATTGGCCTGCCGTCGCTGCCGAAAGAGAAAGCGAGGGGGGACGGACGGCTGTTTTTGCGTGGTGAAAAAGAGTTAAACGGCATCGGTGTTCGGTCTTGGGAACGGACAGACGAACTGCTCGATGGCTATCTCGTCCAACACCACTCCCTTTTTGATCCGCAGTCAGCCGGTGTTTCTGTCAGGTTTACCGGCTTAGTCCGCCGCTTGGCTTTATCGTGTCTAGTGGACGGAGATCATAGTGATACCGCACAGCATTATCAAGAAGAACGTGAACTAGATGGCCTTCCACTTAGGGCCGCTGAACGTTTACAGGCCTTGGACCGCTATCTAGAAAATCTCAAGAGTGATCAGGCCAACAAGTCGCAAAGTGAAAAGGATCGGTTTCGATTGCGACAGGGCATATATCAGGCGTGCCGCAACCGGATATTTGAGTCCACTGAACGAATTGTCGCCTGTGATAGTCCGGTGGGAACCGGTAAGACTACTGCCGTGATGGCTCATCTGCTGCACGTCGCTTCCGAACGCGGTTTGCGCCGAGTGTTCGTGATTCTGCCGGTCACCAACATCATTGACCAGTCCGTTGAAACTTATCGTAAAGCATTGGTGCTGCCTGGAGAAGACCCTGAAGCGGTGGTCGCCGCTCACCATCACCGTGTTGAGTTCAGTGGTGAGAAATGGAGAGATTTGCGGCAACTGGCACAGCGTTGGGAAGCACCTATTGTAGTGACTACAGCAGTGCAATTCTTCGAGACGCTGGCCTCTAATCAGACGGTCGGACTCCGCAAACTTCATCAAGTGCCGGGCGCGGCCATCTTTGTGGACGAAGCACACGCGGCTATGCCGGCACCGCTATGGCCCCAGCACTGGCGTTGGTTGAAAGAACTTTGCGATTACTGGAGTTGCCATCTTGTTCTCGCCAGCGGTTCACTGGCGAGTTTTTGGGAACTAGAGGACTTCGTTCCAGTTGAGCAACGGCGTCCTGTACCTGAACTCGTCACCGGGAAATTGAAAGAGCAAGCTGACGCTTTTGAAGCAGGGCGGGTCTATCTCAAGAGCCGGGAGGATTTGTTATCTCTGACAACGTTGGCGGATTTTATCGTTGAGAAGCCAGGACCTCGATTGGTAATCTTGAACACAGTGCAATCCGCCGCTATTCTAGCCAAATGCTTATGGGATGAATTCTATCCCGGTTGTGACTGGGCAGGTGAAACGGATTCAAGAGTAGAACACCTTTCCACGGCAATTTGTCCCGCACATCGGGCAGTAATCATTTCCCGAATTAAACAGCGTCTTCGTAACAGGTGGGATAACGACTGGACCTTGGTGGCCACCAGTTGCGTTGAGGCGGGAGTGGACTTCTCCTTTCGCACCGCCTTTCGTGAACGCTGCGGCTTGACCAGCCTCCTCCAAATCGCTGGCCGGGTTAATCGGGGCGGTGAATATGCTGAAGCCGAGGTGTGGGATTTTCGGCATGACGAATCTGGCTTATTGAACCTGCATCCTAGCTTCAAGAGTTCGCGGAAGGTGCTTGCCGGCTTGTTAGCCCAGTACGGCGAGCATCTTGGCCCGCAGCACTGCACAGAAGCTCTATGTCGAGAAGTGAATTCAGGCTTTGGAGAAACTGAGAGAACGGCTCGGCAAATCATAGATGCAGAAAAAAATGAAAATTATCCCCAAGTTGCCCAAGACTGTCGGATTATCACAGCAGACACACGTACGGTGCTTGTCAGTCAAGAATTAATTAATCGGGTTCGGACAAACGATCCCGGACAATTTCCGTCATCCCGAGAAGTCATGCGTTACAGTGTGCAGGTGTGGCCAAACAAGCTGAACGAGCTCCCCCTTACCAGTCAATTGGGCTTTGACGGAGAATTGCTTGGCATTCAACCTAACTGCTACGATGGCTTCCTTGGCTATATGAAGGGGTTAATCCCCTTGTTGAAAGCGCAGCATGATGGCGGGATAGTTTTTTGACACTCAACCGAAGCTTCAAGGCCCAAATCGTGAATCCACCCGATCCTATTCCTCTCTCGCTCCTCAACGACTTCCTCTATTGCCAGCGCCGGGCGGCACTAAAAGCGATTGAGGGGTGGCGCGGAACCAACGAGCACACCGTGGTCGGCGATAGTGTCCACGAGCAGGCCGACGTTTCCGGCTACGAAACCGTCAAGGGCGTGACCTTGCTGCGCGCCCTACCCGTCTGGTCGGATCGGCTCAGGCTCAACGGCAAGTGCGACATCGTCGAGCGCCATCCTGACGGCTCGTTGGTTCCTGTCGAGTTCAAAAAGGGCAAACGCCGCAAGTTCGACAACGACGACGCTCAGCTTTGCGCCCAAGCGTTGTGCCTCGAAGAGATGTTCGGGCTGGACATTCCCAAGGGAGCCATCTTCCACGCCAGAAGCAAGCGCCGCCGAGAGGTGGAATTTACCGAGGACTTACGTCACCTCACCGAACATGCCATAGAAGCCTTGCACCGTCTGATCGAAGAGGAAGTGGTCCCTCAAGCCGTCCACAAGTCCCAATGTTCGGAGTGTTCGCTTTTTGACCATTGCCTTCCCGAAATCACCAGTGTTCCGCCCATGCTGGCACGGGCCTACCGGGCCGTGTTCGATACCACCGACTAGTGTCCCGTCGCAGAGATTGGTTGACAAAATTGGGCCGCCGAGGCACCCGGCAAACCAGGCGCCTGTGCGAGTCGTACCAGTGGTGTACGGCGAGTGAAGGCAACGCCGTGAGATGGGATGGATCGGAGGAAAAATGGCGACATATTTCTGCGACGGGACACTAGAGCCTCTCGGCCTCTCCGAGCCAAGAAAGGTTTCCCTTGTGCGCTGAGGGGACCGGATTGAAATATGGCTATTGTCCAAAACACTCTTTACTTGACGACGCCGGGCACCGTAGTACGCAGGGATCACCTGACGCTGCGGGTCGAGATCGAGAAGCAAACTCGCCTGACCGTGCCCATTCACCATTTGGAAAGTGTCTGCGTGTTCGGACAGGTCGTGATTACCCCCCGGGCCATGGCCTTGTGTTGGGATCATCAAGTAGCTGTGCATTACCATACGGAGAACGGCTACTTGCTGGCGCAGGTCTTGGGAAGCGGAGACACCCGCTACTTGCTGCGCCGGGCTCAGTACGCGGCGGCGGACAGTCCCCAGGAGGCATCGCGCATTGCCAGGCAATTCGTTGCCGGGAAGCTGCAAAACGCACGATCCAATCTCTTGCGGGCCGGCCGGGAAGCCGAGAATGATGCGGACCGCACCGCATTGGCGGGTGCGGCAGATGAACTGGCTCACCTGATCCGGCAACTCGGCGATCACTCGCCTGTTGCTCCAGGTCGTGGGCTTCAGGAGGCACTGGACCCGATCAGAGGCTTGGAAGGTCTGGGGGCCAAGGTGTATTTCTCGGTTTTCCAATATATGCTCAAACAACAAAGGGAAGATTTCAGATTTATAACCCGCACGCGGCGTCCGCCCCGGGACCGGATTAACTGCCTGCTTTCCTTCATCTATGCCTTGATCCGCCACGATTGTTTGGCCGCTTTGACCACCGCCGGACTGGACCCTTATGTCGGCTGGCTGCATGCAACGCGCCCAGGCAGGCCGGCTTGCGCCTTGGATCTGATGGAGGAGTTCCGGCCCTGTTTAGCTGAACGGCTGGCATTGACCCTGATCAATCGCCGGCAGGTCGAGTCCAGGCACTTTCGCGAACGAGAGGGCGGTGCGGTAGAATTTACCGAAAAGGGTAGGAAAGAAGTCATCCAGGCTTGGCAACGGCGCAAGCAAACGGAAATAAAGCACGCCCTGTTCAAGGAGAACATTTGCTTGGGGCAAGTGTTCAGCATCCAGGCCAGGTTATTGGCCCGCAAGCTACGCGGCGATGTCCCTGACTACATTCCCTTCATTCCGAAATAATGTTCATCCTGATTGCTTACGATGTATCCACGATTGACCGAGCCGGGCAACGGCGCCTGCGCAAAGTGGCAAGAGCCTGTAAGGATTACGGTGTCCGGGTCCAGAAATCGCTCTTTGAATGTCACCTGGGAAAGACCCAATGGGCGGCACTCAGGAATCGTCTGCTGAAGGAAATGGATCCCGAGCAGGATTCTCTCAGATTTTATTTTTTGGAGGAAGATGCCCGAGACAAGACGGAGCATCACGGAATCGGTGAACCCGTGGATTTGAATGAGCCACTGGTCCTTTAGCGTGCGCATAGCGTGCGCGAATGTAAAGTAACGGCGTTTTGCGCTTGCTTTCGCGCAGTGGGCAACTTTATGGCTAACAACAAATTACAGCGAGGAATATGCTCTCCCTTCAGCAGTAGGATGCAGATCGAAGGAGGTTCGCGCATCTACTTGTATAACCTTTTGGTATTCCGCTGGTTACAGCAACCAGCGTCTCCCCTTGCTTCGGTGAGGGGAGCGGATTGAAACGGATTATCAACGATCACATGAAACACCCCTGATTCCGTCTCCCCTTGCTTCGGTGAGGGGAGCGGATTGAAACGAGTATTACCTTGAGCAGGTCGACCACGTTGCTCTGTCTCCCCTTGCTTCGGTGAGGGGAGCGGATTGAAACCTTTTCAGGATGGTCGTACAGTTGCTTTCGAGCTCGTCTCCCCTTGCTTCGGTGAGGGGAGCGGATTGAAACCGGTGACGCGGTGAGGGGAGCGGATTGAAACCACAGGACCGCCGACCGCACCCCCAGAGCTTGCCCTGGGCACCTTCATGGAGTCTCCCCTTGCTTCGGTGAGGGGAGCGGATTGAAACGTCCGATACGGCGGTCCTCTCAATGGCGGCCCTGAGTCTCCCCTTGCTTCGGTGAGGGGAGCGGATTGAAACATCAATAACCTCGGTAGCAAAGCCGTTTTTGATTGCGTCTCCCCTTGCTTCGGTGAGGGGAGCGGATTGAAACTTTACGCAGTTGTCAATATCTCTCCTTCTGGCATCAGTCTCCCCTTGCTTCGGTGAGGGGAGCGGATTGAAACCCTGGCCGTTCAAATTCCATGCCCCGAAGTTTTTGTCTCCCCTTGCTTCGGTGAGGGGAGCGGATTGAAACCACTCCCACTATGTCGGGAGGCCCACCGCTGTACGTCTCCCCTTGCTTCGGTGAGGGGAGCGGATTGAAACTACGACATTGGCTCCGATCCTCTCTTTGCGCTCTGTCTCCCCTTGCTTCGGTGAGGGGAGCGGATTGAAACCTTTTATCGGTGAAACCCTGGCCCGGTTTCTGGAGTCTCCCCTTGCTTCGGTGAGGGGAGCGGATTGAAACGTTCGACGGGAAGCCCGTGTGCGCACTCAGGGTAGTCTCCCCTTGCTTCGGTGAGGGGAGCGGATTGAAACGGACACCTGGCGCCGACCTGGTTGCTGCGCCTGCGTCTCCCCTTGCTTCGGTGAGGGGAGCGGATTGAAACGTGGTCTCGGCCTCTGGGGCGAACTGGGGGAGACGTCTCCCCTTGCTTCGGTGAGGGGAGCGGATTGAAACGAGAATTACCTTCAGCAGATCGACCACATTGCTCTGTCTCCCCTTGCTTCGGTGAGGGGAGCGGATTGAAACGTTTTGTGCCATCAGGGCCTGAGTGGCAATCGGTGCGTCTCCCCTTGCTTCGGTGAGGGGAGCGGATTGAAACGTCGGAAGCCTCGCTGGCAGCGAACACCGTGCGGGTCTCCCCTTGCTTCGGTGAGGGGAGCGGATTGAAACCAGACCAAACCCCTGGGTACGCCGACGTCGGGCAAGTCTCCCCTTGCTTCGGTGAGGGGAGCGGATTGAAACAGGGTAAGGATTGGCCTCATCAGCCCGCGGACGAAGGTCTCCCCTTGCTTCGGTGAGGGGAGCGGATTGAAACTGGGACCGGGGTTTCTTGCGCGCGGCCTCGATCAAGTCTCCCCTTGCTTCGGTGAGGGGAGCGGATTGAAACTTCGACACGGTTATCAACCAACTGCATCGAAGCGTTCAATTGGTGCCTTTAACCCACGGTTCAACCTCCTACTTCGCTTGACAACCTCGTCTCTGGGCAGTACGCTCAATAGTCACTTTTACGATTGCATGGCCCGCCGTATGGGTGCTGGTTTTGGTGGTTGGCATGCATTCAGCCGACCAGTTGGATCATCCTCGTCGCGTTCATTCTCCCGGCTTCACGTGGCCCTCTTCCAAGGAAGAACCGGAAAATGACCGAAGCCAGCCCTAACCTGCAGGATCACGAGGGCCGCCTGTCCCGGCTGGAGGCGGTTCTTGAGCAGATCAACCTTCGCCTCGACAGCCTGGATCGCCGTCTTGACAGCCTGGGAAGTCAGATGAATGCTGGTTTTCGCTGGTTGGTTGGCATTCAGTTGACCAGTTGGATCACTTTGGTTGCGCTTATCCTCCTGAAGTTGTAAGGAACCCGGGCAATCGAACTGAGCTGGCCCCAGCCCATCCGTCCGCCAAATCTTAGCCTCCCCCTGACCTTCATACCCTAAACTGTCCTCATGGTCGCCTGGGCGTCCTCCCTGATCACCATAGCCCAAGCCGGGCTATGGCTGGCCTCCCTTGAAAACCTTTCCATCGAAGTAGCTCCCCTTGCTTTCCAACACTAACCGGATAGAAATTAAAGCCCTGTCGGATTCAACCGAACAAGCCATTCAGGGGCCGGAGCCCTTCTCCCGAAATAGCCAAATGAATGAGGACACCCGAGATCCCATCGAGACCGAAGAGGCGCTGGTGGAGCGCATGACCAGGCCATCGGCGGCGGTCAGGGAGGCGCTGAGGCAACTAAACGGCCCTGTCCTCATTCTCGGCGCCGGGGGCAAGATGGGGCCTTCTCTTGCCGAGTTGCTGGTGCGCGGGGGAGTCTCCGGGGTCGTTGCCGTTTCCCGCTTTGCCCGGCCCCGGGAGCGCCGCTACCTGGAGGGACTCGGGGTGGAGACGATCAGTGCCGATATGCTCGACGAGGACGCGCTGGCGGCGCTGCCCGAGGCGCCCTGTGTCTTCCTGCTGGTGGGTTACAAGTTCGGCGCCACGGGAAACGAAGGGGCCACCTGGGCCACCAATGCCTGGCTCCCGGGTCAGGTGATGCAGCGTTACCCCCGGTCCAGGATCGTCTACCTGAGCTCGGGGAACGTCTATGCCTTTGCCCCGGCGGCGGGCATGGGTTGCGGGGAGGAGGGGGAAGTGAGTCCCGTGGGGGAGTACGCCTGGTCGCGTCTGGCCGGAGAGCGAGTGGCCGCCTTCTGGTCCGAAAGGCAGGGCACGCCGGTTGCCCTCGCGCGCCTGTTCTACGCCACCGAGTTACGCTATGGAATCATCCACGATCTCGCCTGGAAGGTATGGCGCCGCGAACCCATCGATTTGCGAGTGGGACATGTCAACCAGATCTGGCAGGGGGACGCCAACGCCTACCTTGCCCGCCTCTTCCCCTTGTGCAGCAGTCCTCCCGCGGTCATCAACATCACCGGTCCCCAGGTGCTCCCGGTGCGCCGCATCGCCCGGGACCTGGGCCGGGAGCTGGGGGTGGAGCCGCTCTTCACCGGCGTCGAGCAGGAGAGCGCTCTCATCGGGGATCCCTCCATGCTGGTGTCGCGTTTCGGTCCTCCGTCCGTTCCCCCCGAGCGCATCGTCCGCTGGATGGCCCACTGGGTGCGGTCCGGGGGCCACAGTCTGGGCAAGCCCACCGGCTACGAGTCGCGCCAGGGGAGGTTCTAGGATCCTTCGGCGCCGAATCAGTAGACCGGCAGGTAGCGGTCCAGCTCCCACTGGGCCACGCTCTGGTGATACTCGCGCCACTCCGCGCGCTTGACCTCCACGTAGTAGTCGGCGTACTCGGTCCCCAGGGCTTCCTTGACCACCTCGTCCGCGGCCAGGTGGTCGGCGGCCTCCTTGAGGGTGTCGGGCAGAAAGCCGATGCCGCGCCGGTGCAGCTCTTCTTCTTCGACCTCGTAGAGATTGTCCGTGTTGCGCGTCCCCGGGTCGATCTTGTTTTCGATGCCGTCGAGGCCGGCCCCGAGCATGGCCGCGCACCCCAGGTAGGGGTTGACCGCTCCGTCGACGGCGCGGTTCTCGATGCGGCCCGGAGCCGGGATGCGCACCATCTGGGTGCGGTTGGAGCCGCCGTAGGTGATGTACACCGGCGCCCACGAGGCCCCAGAGCGCGGTGCCCCGCGGGTCAGGCGCTTGTAGCTGTTGACGATGGGGGTGTTGATGGCCGCCAGCGCCGGGGCGTGCTTGAGGATGCCGCCCATGAACCAGTAGGCCTCCTGCGACAGGCCGTTTTCGTCATTCTCGCCGAGGAAGAAGTTGTGCTCGTTCTTCTCGTCCCACAGGCTCATGTGGAAGTGGGCGCCGCAGCCGGTCAGGTGAGAGAACGGTTTGGGCATGAAGGTGGCCAGCAGACCCTGGTCCTCGGCCACGGTTTTGACCATCCAGCGGAAGAAGGTGTGGCGGTCGGCGGTGGCGAGGGCGTTGGAGTACTCCCAGTTGATCTCGAACTGGCAGTTGGCGTCTTCGTGGTCGTTGGCGTAGGGCCCCCAGCCCAGCTCCTGCATGTAGCCGATGAGGGTGGTCATCATGTCGAGATTGCGGTGCAGGGTCACCAGGTCGTAGCACGGCTTGTCGAGGACGTCCAGCGGGTCATAGGGGGCGCAACTGCCGTCCTCGCCCCGGCGCAGGAGCATGAACTCGGCCTCGATGCCCACGTTCAGGGTGTAGCCCTTGTCCGCGGCGCGGTCCAACTGGCGCTGCAGAATGGTGCGGGGACAGTAGGGGTAGGGCTCGTTCTCCACCAGGATATTGCCGGCCACCCAGGCCATGTTGGGCCGCCACGGCACGACGGCGAGGGAGCTGAAGTCGGGAATGTTGGCCATTTCCGGGTCGTGAGGTCCCTGGTTCATTTCGCCGGCGGCAAAACCGGCAAAGCCGGCCCCCTCGGCGGCCATGTCCGCCACGTGGGTCGCCGGCACCAGCTTGGCCTTGGGCAGGCCGCCCATCTCCACGAAGGAGCACAGGAAATATTCCAGCTTGCGGTTTTTGATCACTTTCTTGACCTGGTCCAGTGTCATTAGAGGTCTCCTCGAAATGTTGGGGTTGTCGTCAACGCAGTCCTCGGTTCCTGCGGAAGTTGGTTTCGCCCGGAGGCTCAGGCGCCGGCCTTTTCCAGCGCCTCCACGGCCTTGCGACCCAGAGGCGACAGCCCCCACTGGCTTCCGGCTTCTGTCAAGGTGATCCACAGGTAGGCGCCCAGGGAGCGCGCTCCCACCAGGGAGTAGGCCGGCAGAGGGCCGAGGTCGCGGCGGATGACCAGTTGGGCGGTCTTGGCCACGCTGGTCTGCCGGGCGTTGCCGGACGGGAACACCGAGGGGTCGAAATCGAGGCCGCACACCTTGCTCATCAACTCGGGGCTGGCGGCGCCCACCACCCGGATCTCGGCGCATCCGTGAGTGATATCGGTGACGCTGACCAGGAGCCCGGCCGCTTCGGCGGCGGCCGCCACCTGCCGGAGTGCCTCCTCTTCCGCCCCCGGCTCGGTGCCGAGATAAAAAAGGTCGGGACGCAGGCGGTAGAGGTGCCCGGCGGCCAATTGGGTTCCGGAGCCCAGGGCAAGTGGTCCCGTGGCGAATGCGGCTTCCAGTACCTCCTCGGCCTGCGCTCCTTCGATCCGGATCTTGCCCCTCGGGGTTTCGTCCGCCAGCCCCACCCCCTCCCGCGCCTTTGTCACTTCGGACTCCACCGTAGTATAGACCGCGGCAACGCGCCAGTAGCGGTCCTCGACGAATTCCGCCTCGAGGCCCCGGGCGATGGCGTAGAGGGGGGTCAACCTGGTCGGCGCGGCAAAGGTGTTCACATTCGCAGCCTTTCTCCCTCGGGGTCGTAAAATGGGCCGTGGAAGACCTGGGCGCTCTCCAGCTTGCCGTCGGCGTAGATGGAGAAGGAAGCTCGGTTGCGGGCGGCGACATCCGGCGGCAGCCAGCACAGGCCGATGGGTTCCTGGAGGGTGGGACTGAAACGGCTGGAGGTGATCCAGCCTACGATCTCGGGCCTGCCCCTGGCCTGCGCCTCCACTATTTGCAGGCCCTCTGCGGGAACGAAGTCGGGGCGGTCGGTTTTGAAGCCCACCAGCGATTGCCTTGGGCCGCGGTTGGAGATGCGCAGCAGACTGCGCTTTCCCAGGAAGTCTTCCTTGTCCAGCTTCACGGCCCATTCCATGTTGGCCGCGAAGGGGTCGGAGAGGGCGTCGGTATCCTGCCCCACGATGATGTGGGTTTTCTCCAGGCGCAGGATGCGCTGCGCTTCGACCCCGAAGGGGAGGATGCCGAACTCGGCGCCGGCCTCCATCAGCGCCTCCCACACGTGGACTCCGTAGGCCGCGGGACAGTGAATCTCATAGGAGAGCTCGCCGGTGAAGCCGATGCGCAGCAGACGGCAGCGGACCCCGGCGACCCGCGCCGGGCGCACCCGCATGTAGGGGAATGCGGCGTTGGATAGATTGCGCCCGGTGAGCTTCTTCAGGGTGGCGCGGGCCCGGGGGCCGGCCAGGTTGAAGGCCGCGAAACTGTCGGTCAGATCGGTAAGATGGACCCCGTCTCCCCACCCCGACTGCATCCACCACTGCATCCACTCGAAGACCGCACCGGCGCCTGAGGAGGTGGTGCTCAGGTACCATTCCTGCTCTCCCGTGCGGGCGCAGACCCCGTCGTCCAGCACCACCCCTTCGTCGTTGCACATGACTCCGTAGCGCACTCTGCCCACCCGCAGGCGGCGCCACTGGTTGGCGTAGATGCGCTCCAGCAGCCGCGCTGCGCCGGGCCCGGTGAGCTGCAGCTTGCCCAGGGTGCTGACGTCGATGATGCCCACCCGCTGGCGCACCGCTTCCACCTCGGCGGCGGGGTCGCCGTAGTGCTCGGGGCGCAGCCACAGGCCCGCCCTCAGGGTGTGCGCCCCGCGCTCCAGGTGCCACTGGTGCAGAGGGGTGAGTTGCACCGGCTCCATGCGTTGTCCCGCCAGCGCCCCTAGAGTCACCGGGGTGGCGGGGGGGCGCGAGGTGGTCTTGCCGGTGGCCTGGACGCTGCGGCGGTTGGCGCGGGCGCAGAGGTGGACGCTGTTGACCGCGCACATCTTGCCCTGGCACGGTCCCATGGAGATGGTGCTGTAGCGCTTGAGCAGCTCGATACTGTCGTAGCCTTCGGCGATGGCGGTGTGCACGTCTTCGTCGGTGACGTCCTCGCAATAGCACAGGAAGCGCTTGCCCTTGCCTGGCACCAGCACCCGGGTCGAAGTGCGGAGTCTGGCAACTCCTTCAAGGCTGCCGGGCGGGTCGGGAGCAGGTCCCATACCGAGGCTGGCCGCGGCGCTGGCCCCGGCGAAGAGGCCTTCGGCGCGCTGAGCCTCGAGGTCGCAGGTGCCGTTGGCGCGGCCCGCCACGAAGAGCCCGGGGGGCAAATCGGTGGGCAGGATGGCGCCGCACTCATCGTCGTATAGCGCTCTGGCCCCCGCCATGTAGGCCAGCTCGGCGGCGGGAGACCAGCCCACGCTCAGGGCAACCAGGTCACACTCCAGCCTGCGCTCGGTGCCGGGCAGCAGCCCGCCGTCGGGGCCGAGGGCGGCGATCGCCGCACCCTCCACCGCGGAGCGGCCGCGCGCCGCGGCGATGGTGTGCTCGTAGAACAGTTCAATTCCGGCGGCCTTCAGTTGGCGGGCGTGAGGATTGTCTCCTGGACTGCGTTCGTCTACCACCGCAGCGATCTCGATCCCGGCGCGGTGGAGATCGGCGGCCACCGCCCAGCCGTCGTCGTTGGCGGTCACCACCAGGGCGCGGCGGCCGGGGGCGACGGCGAAGAGGTGGAGGAGGCGCTGCACCGCGGTGCCCAGCATGACCCCCGGCAGATCGTTGTCGTCGAAGAGCAGAGGGATCTCCCCGGCGCCGCCGGCCACCACCAGGGACCGGGCCCGCAGCTTGAACAGACGCGGTCCACGGACCGCCCCCAGCCAGCGGTCCTGGTAGCAGCCGAAGACGGAGGTGCCGGCGAAGACCTCTATTCCCGGCTGCTGCGCCAGGTCCTCGAGCAACTCCGACAGAGCGGCAGAGGCCGCGGAGCTGAAGCGCAGGTGGCCTCCCGGAGCCGGCTGGTCGTCGAAGAGCAGGACCCGGGCTCCCCGCCGGGCGGCGCCCAGGGCGGCGCTGATTCCTGCCGGACCGCCGCCGACGACGGCGACGTCGGCGTGCAGGTACTGTTTGTCGAAGCTGCCCGGAGCGGCGCGGGGGTCGATTTTGCCGAGCCCGGCGGCGCGGCGCAGCAGGTTCTCGTAGAGGGGCCACAGGGCCCTGGGGCGGATGAAGGTCTTGTAGTAGAAGCCCACCGGCATGAGGCGCGATCCCCACTGATTGAGCGCCATCAGGTCGCGCTCCAGGTGCGGCCAGGCGTTCTGTGCGCTCACCGCCAGGTTTGCCTGCACCGGGCGCTGACAGGCGCGCACGTTGGGCTCGCCGCCCACCTGCACCAGGCAGTTGGGGCAGTGTCCGGCGCAGCACAGCAGGCCGCGGCGGCGGTGGTATTTGAAGGAACGGCTGAAGGTGCCGACGCCGGCGGCGGCCAGGGCCGAGGCGATGGTGTCCCCCGGATGGGCGCTGTAGCTTTTGCCCTCGAAGGTGAACTGGAAGCTGTTGCTGCGGTCGATGACCTCGCCCCGCCGTGGGGGGAGGCGGCGGGATTCGGAAGCGGTGCCGCTGGATGGTGGAGGTGGCATTCAGGAATCTCCCGCCGGGTCCCCGCCTGGGTAGGTTTTCAGGACCTCGTTGGTGCGAGTGTGGCGCTCGGCCAGGAACCACGAGCCGCAGCCGGCCTTGTGGTACCACCACTCCTTCTGCACCCCCATGACGTTGGCGCGCATGTAGAGGTGCTCGGCCCACTCTTTTTCGCCTGGGGCCAGAGGATCGCGGGGGCGCGGCCGGTACTCGCCGCCGAAGTGAAATTCGCTGACGTTGCGGCGGCCGCAGTTGGGGCAGGTCAGAATCAGCACGGACTTCTCCTAGTGTCCCACCGCGGCGGCGCCCTTTTCGCCCACCAGGTCGTGCTCGACGAAGCGCGACAGACGGAAGGGAGCGATCAGGTCCGGGGTGCGGCGGCTGGCGATGAGCTGGGCCGACATTTTGCCGCAGATGGGCGACGCCTTGAAGCCGTAGGTGCCCCAGCCCACGTCGACCAGAAAGCCCTCCACCGGGGTGAGCCCCATGATCGGACTGAAGTCGGGAGTCATGTCGCAAAGCCCGGCCCACTGGCGCAAGACGCGGACCTGGCTCAGAAACGGAAAGAGCTCCAGCATGTGGGCGGCCAGCCCCTCGAGGAAGTCGAGGGAGGAATCCATCGAGTAGGAGGTGAAGGGATCGACGCTGGCTCCCATCACCAGCTCGCCGCGGTCGGACTGGCTGACGTAGACGTGCAGACTCCCGGAGACGATGACCACGTCGAGAAAGGGTTTGAGAGGCTCGCTCACGCAGGCCTGCAGCGGCGAGGTGGTCAGGGGCAGATCGACCCCGGCCATGGCGGCGATGGTCGAACCCCAGCCGGCGGTGGCGTTGAGCACGGTGCCGGTGCGGATGAAGCCGCGGTTGGTGCGCACTCCGGTCACCCTGTTGTTCTCCACTGCGATTCCCGTCACCTCGGTCTGCTGGTGGATGTGGACGCCGCCGGCGTCGGCGCCCCGGGCGTAGCCCCAGACCACCGCGTCGTGGCGCACGATGCCGCCGGGTGGATGGTAGAGGGCAGCCAGGATGGGGTAGCGCGGGCGCTGGCTCAAATCGAGGCTGGGACAGAGGCGGGCGATCTGTTCGGGCCAGATCAGGTGCGATTCGACCCCCTGCAACCGGTTGACCTCGGCGCGCCGGCGCATGGTGTTGACCGCGCCGTCGCTGTGGGCCAGGGTGAGGTGGCCGCGCTGGCTGAACATGACGTTGAAGTCGAGCCGGCGCGCCATTTCGGCGTAGAGCTGGACGCTCTGGTCGTAGAACAGCACCCCTTCGGGAGTCAGGTAGTTGCTGCGGATTATGGCGGTGTTGCGTCCGCTGCCGCCGGATCCGATGTAGCTTTTCTCGAGGACGGCGACACTGGCGATGCCGTGCTCGGCGGCCAGATAGTAGGCGCAGGCGAGGCCGTGGGCTCCGCCGCCGATGATGACCACGTCGTAGCTCGGCGCCAGATCGCGGTGGCGCCACATGCGCGGCGGTGGACGGCGAGGGGTGAGGGCCTGGCGGATCAGCTTCAGGGACATAGGATTTTTGCGGGGGGATTCACTGCTTTGCAGTGGGATAGTTTAAAAGCAGGATTCCACCCCTGTCAAGAGGAAAATGGGGTGGTCCTGGCAAGTAGCGACGGGTAACCCCTTTGGTTATCTTCAATGGAAAAAGAACGGCATAATGAAGGCGAAAGTACATTACTCCGAGCGCCTTTCGGGGCGCTTGAATCCCCCCTCTTCGAAGAACTACACCACCCGCTATCTGCTGGCGGCGGCGCTGGCGCCGGGGGAGAGCGTGGTGCATCATCCGGCCCGCAGCGAAGACGCCGAGGCCATGGTGCGCTGCCTGCGCCAGTTCGGGGCCGCGATCGAGGAGAGCCGCGACGGGAACGGTGGACGCCATCTGCGGGTGCGCGGGTTCGGACGCGCCCCGGCCTCGCCCGGGGTGGTGGATCCGGGCAACGCCGGAGCGGTGCTGCGCCTGCTCATTGGGGTGGGGGCGCTTCTGCCCCGGGTTTCTTTCGCCACCAGGCACCGGGATTCCCTGGGGCGGCGGCCCCAGGGAGACCTGCTCGCCGCCCTGGAACAACTGGGGGTGGAGAGCGAGTCCGACGGGGGGCGGCTGCCGCTGGTGCTGCGCGGCGGCAAGCTGCGCGGCGGCAAGGTGGAGGTGAGCGGAGCCACCAGTTCCCAATACCTGAGTTCCCTGCTCTTTCTGGCCCCTCTGGTGGGCGCCGATGTGGAGATCGAGGTCAAGGACGGGCTGGTTTCGAGGCCGTTGGTGCGCACCACTCTGGAGGTGCTGCGCCAGGCCGGGATCGAGGTGGAGGCGGCCGGGGACCTTCTCCATTTCACCGTCGCCGGCGGCCAGGAATACCAGACCCGGGAGTACACCGTCAACGGCGACTATCCCTCCGCGGCGGCCATTCTGGCGGCGGCGGCGCTCACCAACAGCGCCATCGCGGTGGAGCGTCTCTTCGAGGACTCCCAGGGGGAGCGCGCGGTTGTCCCGCTGCTGCGGCGCATGGGGGTCGAGGTCGAGTACGGCGGCGGCGAGGTGCGTCTGGGAGGCCACCGCGGGCTTCGTGGTGTGGAGTTCGACGGCGATGTGGCCACCGACATGGTCCTGGCCATGGTGGGGGTTGCGAGTCTGGCGGCGGGCGAAAGCCGGTTCTACGGGATTGGCAATCTGCGCTACAAGGAGTGCGACCGCATCGCCGTCCCGGTGCGCGAACTGGGGCGGGTCGGGGTCGACTGCGAGGAGCGCCGGGCGGAGATCGTGGTGCGCGGTCGCCCCGCCGGCTTTGAAGGGGGGATGGAAGTGGATTCGCACCACGACCACCGCATGGCCCAGATGCTGGCCATCGTCGGGCTGCGCTGCCGCCGCGGTCTGACCGTGCTGGACGCCGAGAACGTCGCCAAGTCCTATCCCGCCTTTTTCGAGGATCTGATCGGCCTGGGGGCGCACATCGAACTGGAAGAGTAGGAGCGCATGTTCTGCAGTGTTGAAACAGCCCTGGAAGATCTGCGCCAGGGGAAGTTCCTGGTGCTGGTGGACGCCCGCGAACGCGAGGACGAGGGCGACCTCCTGCTGGCGGCCGAGTATGTCACCGGGGAGAAGGTGAACACCATGCTCAGCGCGGCGCGCGGAATGTTCCACCTCGCCACCACCGAAGCCCATCTCGAGCAGCTCGGCATCCCCCTGATCACCCCGCGCCACGGGGGCCAGGTGACGCCGCGCTTCGGGCTGCCTTTCGACGCGCGCCGGGGTATCGGAACCGGGATTTCGGCCGCCGACCGAGCTCTCACCATCCGCCAGGCCATTCTCCCGCAGTCCGGCCCCGACGACTTCGTCATACCCGGCCACGTGCTGCCGCTGGCGGCACGGCGCGGCGGCCTGCGCGAGCGCCAGGGTCACACCGAGGGCTCGGTGGAGCTGGCGCGGCTGGCGGGGCTCTTCCCGGCGGTGGCCATGTCGGAGGTGCTCACCTCCGCGGGGGATGCGGCCAGAGGGGAGGAGCTGAGAAAGGCGGCGGCACGCCTCGACTGCAAGCTCATCGACATGGCGCAGGTCTGCCGCGCCGCCGCGGCGGCTCCGCCGCCACAGTCGGGTTCGGCATGAGCGCCCTTGCCCCCCTGGTTCTCGCCGCTTTGCTGGGATTGGGCGCGGGCGCCGATCTCCGTGCCTCCGTTTCCGTTAACCATCCGGTGGAGGCGCGGCTGCTGGCCGACGTTGAGGCCGTGGTTCCCGGGCGTCCCCTGCGCCTGGGGATCGAGCTGCGCATGGAGGAGGGTTGGCACACCTACTGGAGGTTCAGCGGTGATGCCGGGCTGCCCACCGAGGTCGACTGGCGTTTGCCCCCGGGTTTCGCCGCCGCACCCCTGCAATGGCCTCTTCCCGCCAAGTACAGCGAAGAGGGCGACCTTACCGTGTACGGATACGCCGGCGAGGTGGTTCTGCTCGCCCCGGTGACTCCGCCGCCGGTCCTCCCGGCGGACTCCACCATGAGCTTCGCCGCCGCGGTTTCCTGGCTGGTGTGCAGGGAAATCTGCATTCCTGGAGAGGCCACCGTGGCCCTGGAGCTGCCGCTGGATTCGAGCCGCGCCAGACCCGCAAACCAGGAAATTTTCCGGCGTTTCGCGGCGCGGGTACCGGGGCCCCTGGCGGCGGATTTGCGCCCCGACTACGGGGTGAGCCGGACAGAGGCCGGGATGCGGGTGGAACTGTCACTGGCGCGGCGCTACCCGGGCACCGGGCCGGAGCCGCAGGTGGTGGACTTCTTTCCCTTCGGCGCCGCGGCTCCCGCGGTTGGCGCGGCGCAGCCCCTGGAGGCGGGCGGCGGGATTCGGCTGGATTTCGAAGTGGTCCCCGTTGAAGCCCAGGGGTTGGCCGCCCTCCAGGGGGTGGTTCTCTACCGCCTCGAGGGGGAAGAGGAGATTCGCTTCGGCGCGGTGCAATTGAACCTGGGCTCCGGGTTGCCGCCTCTGGATTTTGTCTCCGCAGCCGGCGGCGGTCCTCCCGCTTCTCTGGGTTTCTACCTGCTTCTGGCTGCACTGGGGGGGCTCATCCTCAATCTCATGCCCTGCGTGCTCCCGGTGATTGCCCTCAAGGTCCTGAGCCTGGTCGCCCAGGCCGGCGAAGAGCGCCGCCGCACCCGCCAGTTGGGTCTTGCCTTCGCCGCGGGGATTATGGCCACCTTTCTGGTTCTGGCCGCCATCGTCATCCTGCTCAAGCTCGGCGGCGAGCAGATCGGCTGGGGCTTCCAGTTCCAGTACCCCGGATTTGTCGCCGCCATGGCGGTCCTCGTCTTCGTCCTGGGCCTCAGCCTCTTCGGGGTGTTCAGCCTGCGTCTGCCCGGCACCGGGGCCGGCTTGCAGGTCATGGCCGGGCGCCAGGGCCTGGCCGGGAGTTTTTTCAACGGGGTGCTGGCTACCATCCTGGCCACCCCCTGCAGCGCCCCGTTTCTGGGCACAGCTCTGGGTTTTGCCTTCTCCCAGCCGGGTGCCCTCGTGTTGGCCGTCTTCGCCGCCATCGGCGCCGGCATGGCCCTGCCCTACCTCGTTCTCGCCTTGGAGCCTGCCTGGATGCGCTTTTTGCCGCGCCCGGGAGCGTGGATGGAGCGCTTCAAACAGCTCATGGGCTTCGTGCTCATGGCCACCGTGCTGTGGCTATTGTGGGTGCTGGGGCATCAGGTGGGCCTGGAAGGGGTCATCTGGACCGGTACATTTCTGCTCTGCGCCGGCCTGGCTTGCTGGATTTTGGGGCAGTGGGTGGATCTGGGCAGCAGCCCGGCTCGCCGCTGGTCCGCCCGGCTCGCCGCCGCCGCCATCGTGGCCGCGGCCTACGGGATATTTCTGCATCCGGCGCTGGAGCCGGCGCCAGATGCCGCAGCCGGCGAGGACGGGCTTGTTTGGCAGCCCTTCTCCTCCGCGGGACTGGAGGAGCTGATCGCCGCCGAGCGTCACGTTTTCGTCGACTTCACTGCCGAGTGGTGCTGGACCTGCAAGGTGAACGAGCGCGCCGTCCTGGAGAATGCCGAAGTGCGCGCCAGGTTCGCCGAGCTCGACGTGGCCCTGGTCAAGGCCGACTGGACCCGTCGCGACCCCGAGGTAACCCGCTGGCTGCAGGCTTTCGGGCGCTCCGCAGTGCCCCTGTACGTGATATTTCCGGGAGGGCGCTCCGCCGAGCCCATGGTGCTGCCCGAGATTCTTACCCCCGGGCTGGTGCTGGAAAAGCTGGAAGAAACCGCCGCCGCCAGCCGCCGCAAGGGAATTTGAACTCCGTTTCGGGCAGCCGCCGGAATTACCTGGGCGCAGCCCGTGGACCTCGCATCTTTCCATGATATCCGTGATTATTCCCGTGTACAATCGCCGCCAGGTGGTGGGCCGGGCCATCCGCTCGGTTCTTGCCCAGACCTGGACCGAGCGCGAGGTGGTCGTGGTGGACGACTGCTCGGACGACGGCGGCCCCGCTTGGATACGCTCCCAGTTCGGCGCCGCCGTGCGCTTGCTGGTGCAGCCGCGCAACAGGGGGGTGTCGGCGGCGCGCAACCGCGCCATAGAGGCGGCGCGTGGGGAGTGGCTGGCCTTTCTCGACTCGGACGACGAGTGGCTGCCGCCGAAACTGGAGAAACAGATGGAGGCGCTGCGGGCGGCGCGCCTTCAGGTCTGTCACACCGACGAAATCTGGGTTCGCCGAGGAGTGCGGGTCAATCCCCACAAGCACCACCGCAAATTCGGCGGCGACATCTTTCTCAAGGCCCTGCCGCGCTGCATCATGTCCCCTTCTTCCATCCTCCTGCACCGCGACGTTCTGAAGCATGTGGGCTGCTTTGACGAGACCCTGCCGGTCTGCGAGGACTACGATCTCTTTCTGCGCCTTGCCTGGCGCTATCGCGTCGCCTTCCTGGAAGAACCTCTGCTGGTCAAGTACGGCGGCCACGAGGACCAGCTTTCGCGCGCCTATTTCGCCATGGACCGCTTCAGAGTGCGCGCCCTGGACAAGCTCCTGCTGCAGGCGGTGGATTTGAGCCCGGAGAAGCGCGAAGCGGCGCGGCTGGTGCTGCTGGAAAAGGCGCGCATCGTCTGCAAGGGGGCACAGAAAAGAAACAACCATGCCTTGCTGGAGGAGATGGAGCCCTACCTGGAGCGCTGGCAGGGAACGCCTCAGGGCTGAAAGAAATCCTGGAAATCCCGCCTCAACACAGCCGTTTCCCGGGCGAATCGCTCCCTGTAGGTCTGCCCCTGGGGGTTTCCCGCCCTGGCGATCATCTGTTCGATGCGGCGCATGCGCTCGGCGGTGGGCGGGTGGGTAGCCAGGAGGGTCTCCCATGGACTGCGTTTGCCCCGCTCCAATTTCCGCAGCCTCTCGAAGAAGGCCAGCAGCCCCCGCGGATCGTAGCCGGCGGCGATGGCGTAGCCCACCCCGAAGCGGTCGGCCTGGTGCTCGTCTTCGCGGCTGAAGCGCCTGAGGGCGCCGGCGCCGCCCCAATTGAGGGCGATGCGCGCCAGTTGCGCCGGGTTTTCGCCCAGGGCCAGGCGGGTGAGAAGGGTCATACCCAGTTGCGCCGCCAGTTGGTTGGCCCCGTGACGACCGACCACGTGGCCGATTTCATGGGCGAGGACGGCGGCCACCTCGGCCTCGTTTCCGGCGGCGAGGAGAAGACCCGAATAGACGTAGACGTAGCCTCCGGGAACGGCGAAGGCATTGACTTCCCCGGCGTTGTCCAGAACGGTGAATCTATAGCGGATATCGGACCGATCATTCAGGCTGGGCTGCACCAGTCGTCTGCCGATCTGGCGCACATAGGCCTGCACCCGGGGCAGGGGGAGGATTCTCTCCTGCCCTTCGATGCGGGCGGCGATTCTGGCGCCGAGGGCGATCTCGGTCTCCACCGGTACCAGGGCCATGCCCAGGCGCTGGCGCACGCCGGCGCAACCTGCGGCCAGGCTGCAGAGCAGCAACGCGACCACAAGGTGGTTCCCCGCCGTCCGGATGGGATTCATGCCCTGCCTCCCCTGCCGCCCATCCCGCGGCCCCTCACCCGGAGTCTTATCAGGTGCCATGCTCTTTCCTTCCGGCGCCGAAGTCGATGACCCGTTTTTGCGGCGACAGATTGATCTCGTCAATGACCGTCCCCGGCCTCGTTCGCAGAATGGAGGAAACTACCCGGGCGATGTCGGCAGGCAGGATGTGGCTCCCAGGGTCGGCCCCGGGGGCGAAGCCCAGCTCGTCGTAGAAAGGCGTCTCCACCATGCCCGGATTTACCAGGGTGACGCAGACCCCGGCGCTGGCGCACTCCAGGCGCAGGGACTGGGCGAAGCCGCGCAGGGCGAACTTGCTGGCGCAGTAAACGGAGCCCTTGCGGGCGCCGTGCAGCGCCGCTTCCGAGCCCATGAAGACCAGGTGGCCGCGCCCCGCTTTTTTCAAATGGGGTAGAAAGGTTCGCACCAGGTAGGCGTGGCTGGTGAAGTTGAGGTCCATCAACTCCCGGATCTGATGCAGGGAGAATTGCTCCAGGTCGCCGAAGCGCCCCCGGCCGGCGTTGCAGATCAGCGCCTCGATATCGGGATAGGTGCGCTCCAGGGTCCTGAGAAGGCCGGGAAGGGATTCCAGGTCGGCCAGATCGGCGCGCTGGGTTTCGAGCCCCGGATGGTCGCGGGGGAATTTGCTGAAATCGCGCGCCAGACCCACCACCCGGCGTCCTTCGCCCAGCAGCCGCTCGCAGATGGCCCGGCCGATTCCCGAACTTGCCCCGGTGACGAGGACCGTCATCCTAACCGCCGTCCACAGGGTGGCAGGGAAAGAGGATCTCCGGGGCGATGTAGCGCAGCAATTCCCGGGTGCAGAAATCTTCCATGGACCGCCCTGCCTCCTCCTTGTAGGAAACCATGCCGTCTTTTTCCTCCAGGCCCCAGGCAAAGAGCTCCTCGCCCGGATAGAGCTGGAACATCCTCTTGTAGTGGGCGCGCGGCAGGCGGAAGGGACCCAAACTCACCGAGTGCAGGCGCGCCGGATCGATGGCGGCGAAGGCGTCGGCGAAGAGCCTGCGGTAGTTCTCCTCCCAGCCCTGGTGGTAGATCATGGGGTCGAAGCGCAGGCCCAGGGGCCAGCCGCGTTGCTGCAGTCGCCGCATGGCGGCGAGGCGGCGGCCAACGGGGGGCGTGCCCGCCTCCAGCGCGGCGGCCACCGCAGGCGGGGTCAAGCTGTAAGCCACGATGCAATTGTCCAGGGCCTTCCCTCGCAGCAGGGGTTTGATGCGGGTGCTCTTGGTGCGCAACTCCAGGCGGAGGCAGGGTTGCGCCGCGAAGAAGTCCAGGAACGAGCCGACGAAGGAAGTGATGGCGTCGAGGGCAAGGCTGTCGCAGTCGTAGCCGGAGAAGAAATATGGAGTGGATCCCGCCTCCTGCTCCACCTTTTCGGCAATGGCCGCCTGGAAGTCCTCGTAGTTGACGAAGACCACCATGTGGGCGGAGCGGTACATGCCCTGGAGAAAGCAGTAGCGGCAGTCGTAAACGCAGTTGAGCATGTGCGAGAAGTAGTAGTTGCGCTCGCCGCCGATACCGTATTCGGGCGGGGCCTCCAGCACCAGACGTCCCTCTTTGCGGGCCAGGATAAGGGCCGGCCGTTTCTTTTGCAGGCGGAAGTTCTGTGCTTTGGGGTTGAAGACCTCGCCGTAGTGCCTGCAGGGAACGGCGGTGGCGTGGGGGAAGCGGGCGCGGATTTCCCGGGTGCGGGGGTGGTCGAGGACGGCATCTTCGATGTAGACGAAGTCGAACATAAAATCAGGGCCGGGGCGGCGCCATGGCGTCGAGCTGGCGCCGCAGAGAGCATAGGATATCCCTGCCCCTTTTCAAGGCGGTCCATTCCGCCTCCGGCAGGGGCTCTTGGGCACCCAGGGCTTGGCGGCATTGGAGCAGGTGGCGGAGCTGGCGTTGCTCGGACGCGGTGAAGTGCCAGCGTTGCCGCAGGGCGGCGAACCAGGGCGGGTCCTCCTCCAGGCCGGAGGCCTGAGCGCCCAAATCGATGAGGCTGGATGCAACTTGCCCGACGAGGTCCAGGTGGGAATCCACCAGCGCTTCGACCTTTTCCCGGGAGAGTTGACTCGGGGGAGCGTTGGGCGAGTCCGAGACGATTTTGAGACAGTGGACCAGCTCGGCGCTGGCGAAGCGCAATGCGGTGGGGCAGAACCCGCCGGCCTCCATGTCGTAGGCGCAGGGATCCCGGTATTGGGTCTCGGCTTCGTCCACCGTGACCAGGGCGGTGGTGGGGCCGGGGAAGGGGAAGGTGATGGCCGGGTACCAGCTGCGGCCGCTGGCGCGCTCGGTGACCTTGTGAGCCAGCAGGGCGGTGTCCAGGGCGGCGCTGCCGTGGCCGGCAACGCCGATGTTGAGCCAGGCACAGGGGCGAGGCTCGGGCAGCGCCGCTCCGAGGTAGGCCGTGGCCGCCGCCGCGGCTACCTTGCCGCAGCCGGAAACCACGAGGCGGATATGGTTCCCGGCGTAGAGCGGAAAAGCAGCTCCGCGGTCCAGGGATTTCAGACCCAGGCGGGCTATGAGCGGGCGCGCCTCGGAGGGCAGGGCGATGACCAGGTTGAGCATGTCTGTAATATAGGGTGGGGGCAGGGCAGGGAAACCCTGTTGACCGTGCTAAGTGGAGTTTCTACCTTTCGTTTTAGGTAAGGAAAAGAATGATTTCGGGGCGCAGCAGACCATGAGAAACGGCTATTTCAAAGGCCACGGACTCGGCAACGACTACATTGCCCTTAATCCCGCTGAACTCGACTTTCGCCTGACTCCGGCCAATATCCGCGCCGTCTGCGACCGCCACTGGGGGGTGGGGAGCGACGGCATTCTGGCCCTGGATGCTCCGGCTCGGGCGGATTTCGGCGTGCGCATCTACAACCCGGATGGCAGCGAGGCCGAAAAGTCAGGCAATGGCCTGAGGATCTTCGCCCGCTATCTCCACGCCACCCGCAAAACCCGCAAGCGCCGCTTCAGTGTCGAGACCAGGGGAGGGTTGGTGCAGGTTGACCTCCACCTGGACCTCCACGGTGACCCCGCTGCCGCCACCGTGGAGATGGGGCGCGCCACCTTCAAGCCCGGAAGACTGCCCTGCGCTCTGAAAGTGGAGGAACTCGTCGGCCAGCCGATCGAAGCGGCGGGCAGAGACCTGCTGTTCACCGGGGTGAGTGTGGGAAATCCCCACTGCGTCGTCTTCAAGAGCCAGGGGGAGGTGTGGAGCCGCGAAGAACTCCTTGAGCTGGGTCCCCGACTTGAGAACCACCCGCTCTTTCCACGGCGCACCAACGTTCAGTTGGCGGTGCCCGTGGGTCCGCGGTCGGTATACATTCTGATTTGGGAACGCGGCGCCGGCGAAACCCAGGCATCGGGGTCTTCCGCCTGCGCCGCCGCCAGTGCGGCGGTGCGCCTTGGCCTGGTCAAAAGCCCGGTGGCGGTGAAGGCCCCGGGGGGCGCCCTGCGCATCAGGGTGGCCGAGAACTTCGACCTGACCATGAAGGGGCCGGTAGCCGAGGTCGCCCGGGGAGCCTTCAGCTCCTCTTTCATCCGCACCCTGCGCTGAAGCGATGCCGGGGGGGCAGGTGATCGGAGCGGAATTGCACCGGGCCTGGAACCGCAAGCTCTACTGGTGGTGGCATCGCTACAACGAAGAGTATCTCGATTGCGCCCTCAAAGTGCCTCTCATCACCTTGAGCCGCGGCGCGCGGGAATGGGGCTACTGGGACCGGACCCGCCGCCGCCTCGGCATCTCGGCGCGGCACATCGAAACCCATCCCTGGCTCGAGGTGATGGAGACCTTGCGCCACGAGATGGCGCACCAGTACGCCGACGAGGTCCTGGCGCCGCAAAGGGAAGAGCCCCACGGTCCGGCCTGGCGCAGGGCTTGCGAGAAATTGCGCTGCTGCCCGCGGGTGCGCGGAGCTGGAGAAGAGCCGGCGACCGAGCAGGATCGGATCCTGCGCCTCCTCAAAAAAATACTTTCGCTGGCCTCCAGCCCCAACGAGCACGAAGCCGAGAGCGCGGTAAAAAAAGCGAGGCGGCTGCTGCTCCAGTACAACCTGGATGTGGTGCAACTGGACCGCGAGCGCCAATTCGGAAGCCGCTGCCTCGGCGCCGTCAAAGCGCGCCGGTCCTCCTTCGAGTTGTGGCTGGCGGCCATTCTCCAGGACTTCTTCTTCGTCGAGGTTCTGTGGGCTTCTACCTACGAGGCGAGCGCCGACAAGAGCGGCACCATTCTGCAGATTTACGGCACGGAGGCCAATCTGGAAATGGCCTCCTACGCCTACGATTATCTCGCCGGATCGCTGGAGAGCCTGTGGCGCAACTACCGCAAGAGAGAGGGGGTCGGCGACAACCGCGAGAGACAGCGCTATTTTGCCGGCACCCTCGAAGGGTTCTACCGCAAGCTCGAGGAGCAGGACGCCGCCATCCGCGGCACCCAGGCCCTGGTCTGGAAGGGCGACAGCAGACTGCGGCAGTACTACCGCTATCTGAATCCCCGGGTCTACAGCAGCTATGGACGGGGGGTGGCCGCAAGCGCCGCCTATAGGGACGGACTCGACGCCGGCCGGCGCCTCGTCATTCACCGTCCCCTGCGCCAATCCCGGAAAGAGCCGGGGGGCTACCTTTCCGGCCGCGGCTGAAATTTTTCAGCCCGGCCGGATGCCCCGGATCCCTCCGGAAATTCACTCGCTGGTCCGCTAGGTCCATGTATACTTCCATTTCACATGCTTTCGGCCGCCACTTCCACCTTGTCCTGCCGGTGGTGCTCGCGACTCTGCTGGCGGGCGCGGTGCCGAACCCCGCCCAGGTCCACCGCTTCGGCAAGAACAAGGTACAGTACGCCGATTTTCAGTGGCAGAAGACGGAGACCGCCCACTTCGATCTCTACTTCTATCCCGAGGAAGAGGAGCTGGCCGCCTACGCCGCGGCGATGGCCGAAGAGGGCTACGCCGATTTGGAGCGCAAGTTCGCCCATACGGTGCAGCGCCGCATTCCTCTAATCATCTATTCCTCCCACGTTTACTTCGAGCAGACCAACATCATCCCCGGCCTGCTGCCCGCCGGGGTTGCCGGTTTCACCGAGTTCCTCAAGGGCCGGGTTGTGTTGCCGCTGAGCGGGTCGTTGCCCGAGTTCGAGCGCGTCCTGCGCCACGAGCTGGTGCACGTCTTCATGGCCGACCGCATTCAGGGGGTGCTCGGGCGCCGCGGCATAACCGACTTCAGGCCGGCCCCTCTGTGGTTTTCCGAAGGTCTGGCCGAATACTGGTCCGGCAAGTGGGACAGCTACGCGGACATGATCATGCGCGACGCCCTTTTCTCGCGGCGGCTGGTGGCCATCGATGGGATACATTTCATCAACGGCACTTTCCTGCTTTACAAGGAGGGCCAGTCGATCTGCGCCCATATGGCCGCTACCTACGGCGAGGACATCTTCGCCCTGCTCCTCGACAACTGGTGGCGCGGGCACGACTTCTCCGAGGTTTTCGAGAAGGTCACCGGCGATGCGCAGAGCAAACTGGACAAAGACTGGCAGTACCGGTTGGGCAAGGAGTACCTGCCCGACATTGCCGCCGGAGACCCCCCCAGCCGTTTTGCCAGCCCTCTGACCAGGAGGGGGTTCAATGTGAAGCCGCAGATTGTTGCCTCCCCCGGCGACAGCGTCGGGGTGCTGTTTTTCAGGAACTACCAGGGCTACACCCGGATTGTCCGCACCTCGCTGCAGGGGGGTGATGCGGTGGTCGTGGTGGAAGGCGAGCGCTCCCCCTCCTTCGAGGCGCTGCACGCGCTGGACACCAAACCGGCGGTCTCCGCGGACGGCCGCCGCCTGGCTTTCTCCGCCAAGCGCGCCGGTCGCGATCACCTCTACCTCTGGGATCTGCACCAGGGGCGGGAGGAGCGCCGCTTCGCTTTCGAGGACATCGTCGCCATCTCCTCCCCCTCGTGGAGCCCGGACGGCCGCCGCCTGGTTTTTTCCGGAGCGCACAGGGGAGGGATTGCCGACCTTTACGTGGTCGATACCGAGACCGGCACTTTGCAGGCTCTGACCGCCGACGTCTACCACGACCGCGATCCGGACTGGTCCGCCGACGGCAGGCACATCGCCTTCAGCTCGGACCGCTGGGAAGGGGGGCGCCGCGGCTTCTACAATCTCTTTCTGTACGAGGTGGAAAAGAAGGAGATCCTCCCTCTGACCCGGGGATACCACAACGATCTGCAGCCGTCCTGGTCTCGCAGCGGCGGGGAACTCGTGTTCAGCTCCGATCGCGACACCATGTTCAATCTCTATACCATGCGCCTGTCGCCGGCAGCAGGAGGGGGATTGCAGGCGGCCACCCGGCGCCTCACCCGCACCCTCACCGGGATCTTCGATCCGGTGTGGACTCCGGGCCAGCGGGGAGTGTTGTTCTCCGGCTACGAAAACGGCCGTTTCCAGATTTACCGGCAGGAGCTGCGCCCGGACAGCGCCGCGGTCGCCTGGAACTCCCTTCCCGCGCCGGAGGCCGGGAGCTGGACCCCGTCGGCGGGGCAGAGTGGTCCGCTGGCCATGAAGAAGTACAAGAAGAAGATGGCCCTGGATATCGCCCAGAGTCAGATTTCTCAGGATCTGGATTTCGGCACCTCGGGCGGAATCCAGGTGGGCATGAGCGATATGCTGGGAAATGACCACTACTATTTCGTGCTCTCCCACCTTTCCGGCAATGTGGATGTGCTCAACGGCTTCAACATGGTGCTGGGGCGCCAGCATCTGCAACGGCAGCTCAATACCACCTGGGGCGTCTTCCGCCTCAACGATCGCTTCAGCGGGCGTTTCGGGCGCAGGGTGCGCGAGAAGCGGGTCGGGGCCAATATCGACCTGAGCTATCCCTTCTCCAAGTTCGACCGGGTGGAGACCAGTCTCGCCCTGCGCCACGCCAGTATCGATCGCCAATCCGCTGGCCGGCGGCTCAAAGGCTGGCTGATCACCAATGCGCTCAGTTACACCCACGACAGCAGCTTGTGGACCCTGACCGGACCGCTGGAGGGCAAGCGCTACAGCCTGGGCATCGCCCAGACGGTGGATTTCAAGCGCTCGCGCCGCTTCAACATCACCGTGTTTGTCGACTACCGCCATTATTTGCGCCTGTCCCGCCGCAGCGCCCTGGCCCTCCGCTTCATGGGGCGGCACAGCGCCGGGAAGGTTCCCGAGTTCTTCCCCCTGGGCGGCAGCTGGACCTTGCGCGGCTATGGCTGGCGCTCGATCTGGGGCAATAAGGCGCTGTTGTTCAACAACGAGTTGCGCTTTCCCCTGCTGGACCGCCTGGTGATCGGCCTACCCCTGGGGAGCATCGATCTGAGCGCCTTCCGCGGCGCCCTCTTTGTGGACGCCGGCAATGCCTGGACCGACGAGTTCGGCGGGTGGAAAGGCAGCCTGGGGGCCGGGGTGCGCCTGGCTCTGGGGGGGATATTCGTCTTTCGTCTGGACGCGGCCAGGCGCACCGACTTCAAAGGACTGGGGAACGATACGCACTGGGATTTTTTCTTTGGCTGGGATTTTTAGAAGCACTTGGCGGCGGAACTGGCTGCTGGCGGTGCTGCTGCTGGGCACCGGATGCAGGGGAAAGGTGTTTTACCTGCAGGGGGATGACGGGAGCGGATGGCTGCAGGCGGGCAGGACGGCCGCGGCCAGGGCCTTTGCGGCGCGGGAACTGCAACCCCCGCTACGGCTTCTCTGGGTCCAGAAGATCGATGCAGCCCCCCTCGGGGGTCCTTTCTTCGCCGGGGACGTGGTGCTGCAACTGACCACCGCCGCTTCCCTCTATGCTTTCGAGCGCCACAGCGGCCGGCTTCTGGGCCGCCGCTCCGGGGGCACGGCGGTCTGCGCCGCGCCCTTGCTGGCCGACTCCATCCTGGTCTTCGCCGAAGTGGGAAAGGAACCCCGGCTGCGGGCCTTCGACCGCCGCACTCGAGGGTTGCGCTGGACCCTTCCCACCGCGGCCGAAGTCTGTGCCCCTCTCGTCGGCCGGAACGACACCCTGGTGGTGGCGGAGGAGGAGGGGATGCTGAGGGCCTTGCGCAGTTCCAGCGGCGAGGAGCTGTGGCGAACCCATCTGGGAGGGCGCCTGCGGGTGGCCCCGACAATGGGGCCCGAGGCGGTATACGCGGGCAACAGGGAGGGCCTTTTGGCCGCATTTGACCTGGAGGACGGAGCCCGGCGCTGGAGCCGGCAACTGGACAGTGCGTTGCGCGTCCGCCCGGTGGCGGCGCCGGGGCGGATCTTCCTCGGTACCGCCGCGGGGACGGTGCAGGCCCTGAACGCCGATTCGGGAGAGGTGATCTGGAGTACCCAAGTGGACGCCCTGCTGGCCCAGGGTATGGCCCTCGGACCCGGGGTTCTGGTGGTGGGGGCAGCGGATCACCACATTTACGGGCTGGATCCGCAATCGGGGGCGCTGCGCTGGAAGTACCGCACTCAGGGGGTGGTGCGCTCCACCCCGGCCATTGCGGCGCAAACGGTCTACTGCGGCAGCAGCGACCATCACCTCTACGCCCTCGACAGCGAGTCCGGCGGTCTGCTGTGGAAGTATCGCCTTAACGGCCCGGCCCTGGAGGCGGTAGCTCTGGGACCAGGCATGGTAAGCATCGCCTCGGAAGAAAAAAGGATCTACGTCTTCGCCAAGCATTAGGATATAGCCTATGTTGCGACATCCAACCTGGTGCCTGGCGCTTCTGGTGGCGGTCCAGGGCCTGGCGTTCGGCGCCGAGCAGGAACCCGGAGATGGGAGGTTGCCCCAGGCCTTTCCTCCGCTGCCGCCTTGGCGCGAGCAGGGAAACTGGCAACCGCCGTCTGTTCCGTCACCCTGGCAGGGTGTGCTCTGGCGCCGCAACAGGGAGGGGGCAGAGGGCGAGCGCCCGCGCACCAAGCTCTACTTGAGCGCGGCGCTGGCTCTTGGCGGCGGCGTCCTGGCCCTGTGGAGCGGGCGCCGGGCGGATGAGGCTTACGAGCGCTACCTGCGCTCGGCCGGGAGCAAACGGCGGGAAAGGCAGTTCGAGCGGGCGCAGCGCTACGACCGTATCGCCGGCGCCGCCTTCGTGGGGATGGAAGCGGGAATCGTGCTGACCACATATTTGATATTTTTTTCTCATGGCACTCCGGTTGATTTCCATATGCTGTCTGCTCTGGCTCGCCAGCGGCTGCGCTGAGCGCCAGCGCCGCAACCCCCTGGATCCCGCCGCCCGGAATCCTCTGGATTCGTACGTGCCGCTGGTGGGGCTGGCCGGCAACGGGGAGGTGCGCCTGCGCTGGGATTTCAGCCGCTTCGACGACATTCTGGCCCTCCGCCTTTATCGCCGCATTGGAAGTGGGGAATTCACCCTCCATCCCGTATCCCCTCTGGGGGCGGTGGAGCGCGCATTCGTCGATACCGGGTTGATGAACGGCACCATCCATGACTACCAGTTGTCCTTGCTGGTCGAGGGCGAAGGGGAGATTTTCCTGGAAATGGTCGGAGGTGAAGTCGGCAGAGTTGACCTCGGCTCCGCCTTCAGCCGTGCCATCCCCGGCGAGGAGACGGCCTGGGTGGCCGATTTCCGCGCCAATTCGGTGTGGAAGATCAGCCCCGATGGACGCAGCGCCCAGTTCAAGTGGGTGGACTTTCCCGAGCTGGCAGGTATGGCCCTCTACCACCGGGACGGCTCCTGCTGGGTCAGCGCCGCCTCGGTCAAGGGACTTTTTCGCCTGGGTGTGGAGGAGATATTGCAGGAATACGGAGCGGATATTGAGCGCCCGGCGGGCTTGAGTATCGATTCTGGCTACGCCCTCGGCTGGATAATCGACGCCGGGCGCCAGACTATTTACTCATTCTCTCCGGAGCAGCCTGGCGATCCTCTGGACCTGGTTGAAGTAGACGCCAATTTTGTCGAACCTTTGAGCCTGGCGGCGCGGGACGGCCGTTGCTGGATCGTGGACCGGGGAGGAGCGCGAGTACTGCTATATGAGCACGAAGGCCGCACCCGGATGGAATGGCGCGATGTGCCGCGCCCGCTGGCGATTGCCGCGGCGCCGGAGAATCGCGCCTGGGTCCTGGTGCGGGATGGCGGCGGACTGGTGCGCCTGGACGCAGCCGGTGGCGCCGTTCTGGAGGCGCCCTTGCCATTTGCCGGCGCCGAGGCCCGCGCCCTGGCGGTCGACCAGCAAAGTGGAGCCTGCTGGGTGGTGAGCTCATCCGACCTGGCCATATTCAGCGCCGCGGGCACCCTGCTGTCCCACCAAGTTCTGTTCACCGGCGGAGGCGCCACGGCGCTGGACATCGCCCTGGACGAATTGCACCGCAAGGCCTGGATCGCCACCGGAGAAGGCTTGCTGAAGTCGACCATGGCGGGCGAGGGATTGGCCCGTCTGGAAGGTTTTGTCGCCTCCAGGGTCGAGGTGGATCCGGGTCTGGGGCCATAGAGGAGGTATTGCATGATCGTCAGCATGACGGGATTCGGCAGCGGTGCGGCCGCGGGGGCCGAGGGCAGGGTGAAGGTTGAACTGCGCTCGGTCAACAGTCGCTTCTGCGATGTCCAGATCCGCTGTCCGCCGCGCATCCAGAGGTTCGAGGCGGGGATCAGGACGCAGTTGCGGCGCCGCATCGGTCGCGGTAAGATCACCGTATTCGTCGACTGGGAAGAGGTGGCGGCCGGCAGCCCGTTGCCCACCCTTGACGAAGAGTTGGCACGGCACTATCTGGCCGAGCTCGAGCGCCTGCGCGCAGTAGGAGGATTGGACGGTCGCCCCGATCTGGCGCTCGTTGCCGGCCTGCCCGGTCTCTTCAAGAGCTCGATCACGACCCCCGAACCCGAAGCGGTGGAGCAGTTGCTGGCCCAGGCCGTCGACGTCGCTCTCGACGACTTCGTCCGCATGTGCGCCCGCGAGGGCCAGGCCCTTGCCCGGGACCTGAGGGCGCGGGTGATCAAGATTCAGGAAACCCTGGAACGGGTCGAGGCCATGGCTGGAGAGGCGCGCCAGCGCATTCAGGGGCGGTTGCGGGAACGGGTCGAAACCCTGTTGCGACCCGGCGAGGTGGACGAGGACCGCCTTGCCCAGGAGGTGGTCATGCTGGCAGAACGCAGCGATATCACCGAAGAGGTTGTCCGCTTCCACAGCCACAATGCCCAGTTTCTGGATACCCTGGACCAGGGGGGGGAAGTGGGCCGCCGGCTCAATTTTCTCCTCCAGGAAATGAACAGAGAGGTCAATACCATCAGCTCCAAGTCCCATGAATCCGAGATCGTCCATCTGGCGGTGGGGATCAAGGAAGAAGTTGAACGCTTGCGCGAGCAAGTGCAGAACCTGGCCTGAGGTGAGAAGTGGAGCTACACATCATTGCGGTGAGCGGACTTGCCGGCAGCGGCACCACCAGCGCCAGCCGGCGGTTGGCGGCGAGGCTGCAATGGGGATACATTAACGCCGGGAGCATCTTCCGCACCATGGCTGCGGAGGCCGGAGTTTCACTGGCTGAGTTCGGCCGCCGCGCCGAGGAGGACTCCCGCATCGATCTCCGGCTCGACGCCCGCATGGTGGAGGAGGCGCGGCTCTGCGGGAGGGTGATCCTCGAGGGCCGCGTCACCGGCTGGATGGCCGCTCGCCACGGCCTGCCGGCGTTGAAGGTCTGGCTGCGGGCTTCGGCGCCAACCCGTGCCGCCCGTCTCGGCCGCCGCGACGGGCAAACTCCGGAGCAGGCCTGGCGCGCCATGGAGGAGCGCGAGGGTTCCGAGGCGGCGCGCTATGCCCGCCATCACGCTATCGACATGGCCGATCTATCTGTGTACGATTTGGTGGTCGATACGGAATTACATCCTCCCCGGGGGGTGGCCGAGTTGATCATCTCCTGCCTGCAGCGAAAGGAAGGGGGAGAATGAGCACTGCCCTGCCAGGACGCAAGATCATTCTCGGGATCAGCGGCGGAATCGCCGCCTACAAAGCGGTATGGATCCTGCGCGAGCTGGTCAAAGAGGGCGCCGAGGTGCGCGTGGTGATGACTGCGGCGGCGCACAAATTCGTTGCCCCCGCCACCCTCGAAGTGCTCTCCAGGCATCCGTTGCACACCGACCTCTTCGAACACTCGGAGGAATTCCCGGTGCTGCATGTGGGCCTGGCCGCCTGGGCCGATCTGGTCGTAATCGCTCCGGCCACGGCCAATATTATCGCCAAGATGGCCAATGGCCTCGGCGACGACCTGCTTTCCACTTTGCTGTTGAGTGCCAGCTCGCCGGTGGTGGTGGCGCCGGCCATGGAGGAGGGCATGCTCAACAATGCCGCGGTGCAGCGCAATGTCCGGCGTTTGCGCGAGCGCGGCTGCCTTTGGGTGGAGGCGGAGACGGGGGAACTGGCTTCCGGAGCCGTGGGGCAAGGCCGCATGGCCGCCCCCGAGGCCATCGTCGAAAGCATAGTACTCCACCTCGCCGAGCGCAACGATCTCCAGGGCCGCAAGGTTCTGGTGACCGCCGGTCCTACCCTGGAGGATATAGACCCGGTGCGTTTCATCGGCAACCGCTCCTCCGGCAGGATGGGCTACGCCCTGGCGCAGCGGGCGCGGGAGCGCGGCGCCCGGGTCTGGCTGGTGGCTGGACCCACCGTCCTGCCCCCGCCGGCCGGAGTGCGGCACCTGCCGGTGCGCTCCACCCTGGAGATGCAGGCTGCGGTGGAAGAGCTGTTCGCCGAGGTGGATGGGGTGGTCATGGCGGCGGCGGTGGCGGACTATCGGGTGCGCCGGGTATCCGGCGAAAAGATTAAGCGGGGAGACGGCTCCCGCGTCATCGAGCTGGTGGAGAATCCGGACATTGTCGCAGGATTGGGCCGGCGCAAGAAGGATAAGGTAGTAGTCGCCTTTGCCGCGGAAACCGAGCCCGGCCTGCGGCGGGCGCGCGAGAAACTCGAGAAGAAGAACTGCGATCTGATCGTCCTGAACGACCTGGGGCAGGAGGGCGCCGGTTTCGGAGTGGACACCAACGTGGTCACCTTGATCGACGCTCAGGGGGCGGCGGAGGAGTTGCCCAAAATGAGCAAACTGGCCGTTGCGGACCGCGTTCTCGATCGCCTTGCGGGTCTGTGGGCGGAGCGCTCCGGGAAGCGGTTCTGAAGATCCGCATACTGGTGACTGGGCGGAGAGGACGGCCGGGATGGGAACCGAAGCTTATGCTAACCGAAGTTTACGAATGAGAACAAAGGGAGGGAGATCATGTTTCGAATGACAATTTTTTCGGTGCTGCTGGCGTTGGCCCTGGCGCACACCGCCTGTAGCGGAGGAAAGGAGGCGGGGTTTAAACTGCTGGCCGCGGCCAAGGCCGGCGACCGCGGCGAGGTGGGTCGATTGCTGCAGGCGGGCGCGGACGTGAACGCCAGAAACGAGTATGACTGGACCCCCTTGATGGAGGCCGCCGCCGGGGGTCACGGCGCAGTAATGGAAGTGTTGTTGCAGGCGGGAGCGGAGACCGAGGCCAGAGACAAATTTGGCTGGACTGCCTTGATGCGGGCTGCCAACAGCGGCCACGACGCCGCGGCGGGGATCTTGTTGCAGGCGGGGGCGGACATCAAGGCCGGGAACAACAACGGTGAAACCGCCTTGAGCCGGGCTGCCGACAAGGGTTACCACCAACTTGTGCAAGTCTTGATTGACGCCGGGGCGGATGTTCACGCTGAAAACCAGTACGGCGAGTCTGTCATGGTGCAGGCCGTGGTCGGTGATTACGGCGAGGTTGTAAGAATTTTGCTGGAAGCGGGCGGGGACGTGGAGGCCAAGGATAAGGAGGGTGACTCCCTGCTGATCCAGGCGGCGGAGAGGGAGCAGGACGAGGTCCTGGAGGTTCTGCTGGAGGGAGGAGCGGACACCGAGACTGGAGACGAGCGCGGCGATACGGCCTTGATGCGCGCCGTAGTCCGCGACCACGCCCGGATCGTGGAAATCCTGCTGGAGGCAGGGGCGGATGTGAATGCCACCAACATTACCCGGCAGACGCCGTTGATGAAGGCCGCCATCCACAACAGCGAGCAGATCGTGAAGATCTTGCTGGATGCAGGCGCGGACCCCCTGGTGAAGGACATCTACGGGGATAGCGCCGATATTCTGGTCACTCGCAGCGATGCCGCCCTCAATCTCATTCAGGCGGCCAAAGAGGCCGCCGAGAAAGCGGCCGGAAAATGATCCGCGGCCTGTCCGGATGACTTGACAGGGGTGGGCGCAAACGGCATTTTCACCCACCCCTGGGGAAGAGGTTGGTGACCCTGTGGGAACCCAGGAAGAAGCTGCTCGAATTATCGCCCAGGCGAGGCGCTACCTCGAAGACCTGGCGGCCTTCGAAGGCGACCGGTTCCTAGCCCCGGCTGCCCTGTTTGAGGCAGAAAGCACCCCTAGGCCGGAGGGGGTGGACGCAGCCGCCCGGGAGCTCGATTCCTTTTGCCGCCAGATATGCGAGTGCACCCGCTGCCGCCTGGGAAAAACCAGGGGCCGCTTCGTCTTCGGTTCGGGCAATCCCGCCGCCGGCATCGTCTTCGTCGGCGAGGCTCCCGGCTTCGAAGAGGATCGCCGGGGACTGCCCTTTGTGGGCGCCGCCGGCCAGTTGCTCACCAGAATGATCGAAGCCATCAAGATGGGGCGCGATGACGTTTACATCTGCAACATGATCAAGTGTCATCCGCCCAACAACCGCGACCCCCAGCCTGACGAGATCGAGTCGTGCTCCCCCTACCTGAAGCGCCAGATCAGCATCCTCCAGCCGCGGGTCATCTGCGCCCTGGGACGCATTGCCTCCCAGGCCCTGCTGCAGACCAGCGCTCCCATGCGGGAGTTGCGCGGGCGCCTGCACGAATACGAGGGCATTCCCCTCGTCGTTACCTACCATCCCGCCGCCTTGCTGCGTAATCCCGGCTGGAAGCGCGGCGCCTGGGAAGACATGAAGCAGTTGCGGCGCCAGTACGACGGCCTGGAGCTCTAGGGTGCCGTCCCGCCTATACTACAAGGGAAAGATTGGATGAGTCAGGCTCAACTGAATAGAGGAGCCAATGTGGAGCGCCTGCCGCCCCAGGCCCAGGAAATGGAGCAGGCGGTTCTGGGCGCCATGCTCATCGACCGGCGCGCCATCGGCCGGGCCATCGTGATTCTCGACCCCGACTGCTTTTACCACCAGGCTCACAACCAAATCTACGAAGCCATCCTCGGTCTCTACGAGAACAACGAAGCGGTGGATCAGCTCACCCTGGCCGAGGAGCTGAGAAAGCGGGATCAACTCGACGGAGTCGGTGGAAGGGTCTATCTCGCCACCCTTGCCACCCAGGTGGCGAGCGCAGCCAATATCGACTACCACGCCAGGATCGTGCTGGAAAAGGCGCTCAGCCGCAAGTTGATCGAAACCTCAGGGCAGATGGCCGAGCAGGCCTACGAGGGCCACCGCGACATCCACGAAGTGATCGACTTGGCGGCGCAAAGGATCTTCGCCCTGTCGGAAAGGGGACTGAGTCAGGGTTTCGCCAAGCTCGACAGTGTGCTCGACGAGACCGTCGAGCACATGGAGCGCGTCCACCGCCAGGACAGTGCGGTGTCGGGGGTGGAAACCGGCTACCAGAACCTCAACGACTTGACCTCCGGCCTTCAGAAAGGAGAATTGGTCATCCTGGCGGCGCGCCCCAGCGTGGGCAAGACCGCCCTGGGCTTGTGCATAGCGCGGAACGCGGCCATGGAGGCGGGGGTGGGGGTTGGCATATTCAGCCTGGAGATGTCCAATATGCAGTTGGCTCAGCGTCTGCTGAGCATCGAGACGCGCCTGGATCTGCACAAAATGCGTGCCGGCCGCCTGCGCGAAGAAGACTGGATGAATCTGACACGGAATATTTCCCGGCTGGCGCAGGCGCCCATCTACATCGACGACTCCCCGGGGATCACGGTCCTGGAGGCCCGCGCCAAGGCCAGGCGTCTGCAGCGCGAGCACGGGGTCGGCCTGATTGTCGTCGACTATCTGCAGTTGATGAGCGGTGGCCAGCAATTCAACAGCCGCGAGCAGGAGATCTCGCACATCTCCCGCGGCCTCAAAGCCCTGGCCAAGGAATTGAACCTGCCGGTGCTGGCCCTGGCCCAGTTGTCGCGCGCCGTGGAGAGCCGCACCGACCGCCGGCCCCAGCTTTCGGATCTGCGCGAGTCCGGATCCATCGAGCAGGACGCCGATCTGGTGATGTTCATCTACCGGCCCGAGGTTTACGATCTCAAAGGCCCCGATGGCGGCAGCCTGGAAGGCTTTGCCGAAATCATCATCGGCAAGCAGCGCAACGGCCCGGTTGGAAATGTCAAAATGACCTGGAACGCCGAATGCGCTACCTTCGAGGACATGGCGCCTGAGTACATGATAGAGCAGGAAGAGAGCTACTGATTTTTTGAAAGGAGGGTGGCATTGGAAAAAATTGGCCGATTCAAGGATATCAGCGCCCTGGCCGAGGATGTGGAAGCCCTCCGGCGGAAAATGGACGAGGACGGTTTCGGCCTCTTTCGCGGTCTCATTCCAAGGGACGAAGTACTCGAGCTGCGCCGCCTCATCCTGCGCATGTTCGAGGCCAGGGGATGGATCTTGCCCGGAACGGACCCCGAGGAGGGCATCGTCGATCCGTCGATCGACGAGGTCGAGAGCTACGCCTCCAACGGCGCCGACAAGAGGGCCTACCAGGACGTCTACCGGATGAAGGAATTCCACCAACTGGCGCACCACCCCGCCATCGTCGGCCTCTGCGAGAAAATCTTCGGCGAGTCCGTGTTCGTCCATCCGCGCAATATCGCCCGGCTGATGGCGCCGCACCGCGAGGCCGCACCCACGCCCCCCCACCAGGACTACATCTACATCCAGGGGACGCGGACCACCTACACCTGCTGGTTCCCCCTGGGGGATTGTCCCCGGGAGCTGGGCGGTCTGAGCTTGATGCGCGGCACCCACAAGCTGGACATTCTGCCGGTGCGGGACGCTGCCGGAGCCGGCCACCGCACCGTCGTCCTCGACGAGGTGGACCACGACTGGGTCGAGGGGGACCTGGCGGCGGGCGACACCATCCTCTTCCACAGCCATACGGTGCATCGGTCGCTGCCCAATCTTACCCGGGACCGGGTGCGGCTGTCGTGCGACTACCGCTACCAGCCGCTGTCGCTGCCGGTGGAGGAGATGTCGCTCAAGCCCCACATGGACCTGATGACCTGGGACGAGGCTTACGAGGGTTGGGACTCGGACGAATTCAAGTACTACTGGCGCGGTCTGGACCTGGAGATGGTGGGTTTCGACTGGTCCATCCTGGAGAAGGTCGAGAGCTGAATCCACCCTGCGATGAAGAAAGAGGATTGCGATGAGTAACGGATGGAAGGATGTGCGCGGTTATTTCCCCGGCGATTGGGTCAGGCCCAGGAAGAACGCGGGGCTCTGGCGTCCATTGGTCGATTTGACGGAGGTATTTCCGGGCCATCGCTGCGTCGGCCGCAGCGGTGCGTTCGAACTCTACGATGCCCCCATCGGGGTCCGCCTGGCGATCGAGGAGGCGGACAAATCCGCTCCCCTCGAGTTCGAGGGCGAGGTGGATGGCGACCTCGGCGGCGTAGGTAATTCCGTGCGGGTGTGGCAGGACGATGGCCGCTATCACCTGCTCTACTACCAGGGGAGGCACGTGGCATACGCGGTAAGTGATGACGCTTACCGCTGGACCCGGCCATCCCTGGGCATCATCGAGCGCAACGGCTCGAAGGAAAACAACCTGGTTACCGACGTGGGGGGGGACATGCTCAAGGCGGTGTTCGAGGATCCAACCGCGCCGCCCGAGGAGCGCTTCAAGGGCATGGGTTGCGAGGGGGCCAGGATCAATTCGGAGACCGGCGAGGTCGCCAACGAGGGTGAGGAGGTGGACGATGAATACGTCGATAAGTGGTGGGCTGACCAGGAATACCTTGGTCCGGCCTTCGAGGGGCCACAACTGATTCTCAAGGGCAGGGTAATCGGGTGGGTCTCCCCCGACCGGGTGCACTGGAAGCAGACCGACAGGATTCTCGCCGATTATCCCATGGATGGAGGTCTCTCGGTCAGGTACGACGAGAAATCCGGCTACTACTACGCCTACTGCCGCATCCAGGGGGTCCCCCAGGAACAGTTCGACCTGATCGGCAGCGGCGTCCCGGAGGACGGCATCTTCCACCGGGCCATCGGGCTGACCCGGACCAGGGACTTCAATCACTGGCCTGCTCCCAAGCTCCTCATCTTTCCCGACGGCCAGGACGAGCCCGACCTCTCCTTCTACGGCGCAGACTACTTCCCCTATCCGGGCAGGGACGACCTGCACTGCATGCTGGCGCAGGCCTACCATCACGCCACCGACCACGTGGACAGCCAGCTCGCCGTCAGTCGCGACGGTTTGATCTGGCAGCGGCCGGAGCGCAAGGCGATCATTCCCGTGGGAGGTCCGGGTGATCCCGACGAGGCCATGGTCTATTCCTGGGGCAGCGGTCTCGCGGAATTGCCTGACGGCAGTTGGGGGTCTCTCTACGGCGGGCACACGTCGCTGCACAACGAACCCAGTAGGGGTGAACACAGGACCGTGCTGCAATGGGCCCGGTGGCGGCCCCACGGGTTCTGCGGCATCGAAGCGGATGTGGAGGGACGCTTTACCTTGCCCACCGTGGAGAGGTCCGCCGGTCAGCTCAGGCTCAACTACCGCTGTCGCCCGGGCGGCTGGATCAAGGCCGAGATTCTGCGCAACATTCCCTCGCGGATCCACCCCGACGTCGATCCGGTCGCCGGCCTGACCTTCGAGGAATGCGACCTGCTGACCGGAGATGCGCTCGACCGGACGGTCACCTGGAACGGCAACAGCGACCTGTCCGGGGTGGGCGAGATGCTGGCGGTCCGGATCCGCATGTTCCAGGCGAAGATATTCGCCTACCAGGTTTGATCGCATGTAATCCAATCAGGATCCCATGACATCCAATCAGAAGAGTGCAGCGGGCGCAACCGGCGCCGAGGCGGGCTCATCCCCGAGGCCAGGGGCGCTACCTGGCATGGTCGAGGTCAGGGCAACGCGGGTATCTCCTCCTCCCGGGTGGGCGCTACTGCAGCGGCGGCTGATGAGGCTGATGGAGGACGCGGCCCAGCCGATGGTCGACAAGTACGCGGAGAAGGGCGGGGCCTTCTACTACGCCGACGATGTCGACGACCTCTACGAAAGGGCCTACAACTGGGGCCTGTTCTACGCCATGGGCGCCGACCGAAAGGTGCTCGACCTCGGGTTGCAGCAATGGCACGCCACCACCCGCTTCTTCTCCGACGACATCGTCAGCCGGGTCCACCCCCGCTTCCAGCCCCAGATCCACCACGAGTACTACAACCTGGCCTCCGCCGGGGCGAACGAGTGGTACCACCAGGGCGAGGGCAACATGGCCTTCTACCATTTCGGCCTGGCCGATCCCACTATTTCGGAAAACGTGCGCCGCGCCAGACGGTTTGCGGCCATGTTCATGGGAGAAGATCCCGGGGCCCCCAACTACGATTCCCGGCACAAGGTTTTCCGCAGCCCCATACCGACCAGCGTCGGACCCATGCGCCACGCCACCGTTGAAAACGTCATCATGTGGCTGCAGGGAGACGAAACGGGTTACGAGAAGGGGTACCGTCCCTTAAAGGTGCGGGCATCTCTCGATCCGGTGGTAACGGACCTCGAGGGAAACTGGTTCGAGGACCCGGAGCGCCGGAGCGAGATCCTCAAGCTGTTCGACGACATCGTCCTCAACGGCGACGTCCCCCACAGCCTCGGTTCCACCGCCCTGATCACCAACGCGTTCCTCTACACCGGCGACGACAAGTACAAACAGTGGGTGCTCGACTACACCGAGGCGTGGATGGAGCGCATCCAGGCCAACGGCGGCGTCCTGCCCGACAACGTGGGACCCACGGGCAAGATCGGCGAACACCGCCGGGGCCTGTGGTGGGGCGGGCTCTATGGATGGAACAGCTTCGTCGGCCACTACATCATGTTCACAGGGCTCACCATCGCCGCCGAATGCGCCCTCCTGCTTACCGGCGACTTCGGCTACCTGGAGCTGCTGCGCTCGCAGATCCGGCTGCTCATGGACAACGCCATCACCCGCGAGGACGGCCAGCTCCTTTTGCCTTCCCGCTACGGTGCGGATGGCTGGGAGTACGTCAGGGAGAATCACCATTATGAGAAGGGCCGCTTCGTGCCGTTTCGCCTGCAGGAACTGGTCCACCTCTACCACGCCTCGATGGCCCCCGGGGACTACGACCTCATTGTCCGGATTCGGGAGGGGGACAAAATGCGCGACTGGAACCACGTTCCCGTCCTCGGCGAGAAGAGCTACGCCGACACCGAGCTGGCGCGCTTCCAGTACTACGACGGCAAAAACCCGGACTGGCCCGAGAAAATCCTGCAGGCCGAGTACCAGAATACCCAGACTGATTTCCGGACGATACTGAGCGAAACTCGCGATGCCCGGACACTGATCGAGGACAACCCCTCTCCTCCCACTACGATCTACACCAAAGGGTTGACGCAGGTGACCATGGGGGCGCCGCAATCGATCTACACCGGAGGGCTGCTGCGCGCCACCGTCCGCTACTTCGACGCCGACCGCACCCGTCCCGGCCTGCCGCCCGACGTGGCTGCTCTCGTCGACAAACTGGGAGCCGACAAGGCAGGCCTGCAGCTCGTCAACCTGAACCCCGGCGAGACCCGCAACCTGATCGTCCAGGCCGGGGCTTTCGCCGAGCACGAATTTGTCGAACTGACGCATGAAGAGCAGACCGTGCGGGTAAAGTCGAAGTATTTCGCGGTGCAACTCCCACCCGGCACCTCCATCCGGCTGGACCTGGGCATGCGCCGCTTTGCTCACCGGCCGACCTATGCCTTCCCCTGGCACGGGGACGCTATCCCGGTGCCGTACCAGTAGCGAAAGGGAAGCGGTGAGCAATCTCTCGATTCGCGATGTGCGGGCGATCATCACCCAACCACCCGGAGCGCGCACCCTCACGGTGGTCAAAGTGGAAACCGACGAGCCGGCGCTGTACGGAGTGGGATGCGCTTCGTTCTGCACCCGGTCAACGGCTGTTGCCGCCGCGGTGAACGACTACCTGAAGCCATTTCTGGCGGGCAAGGACCCAGGCGAGATCGAGGACATCTGGCAATCGTGCTATGCGTCCTCCTATTGGCGCAGCGGCCCCGTCCTCAACAGCGCCATCAGCGGCGTGGACCAGGCCCTGTGGGACATCAAGGGCAAGGTGGCGGGGATGCCGGTCTACGAGCTCTTCGGCGGCAAATCCCGAGAGGCCGCGGCGGTGTACGTGATCCCTCAGGGACGAGACCGCGCCCAGTACGAGGAGCACACCCGCGCGCTCCTGGAACGAGGCTTCCGCCACATCAAGTTCGGAGGGGGAAGCGCGATGACGCAAGGGGACAAGGAATTCTACGGACCGACGGTCATCACCGACAAGGCCTCCATGAGCGGCGGGACCATCCGCGAGCCCTCGGCGGTCTGCCGCAATATCGTTGATGCGTTCGACCGCTTCCGCTCTACCTTTGGCCCGGACCCGGAGATACTCTTCGATGTGAAGGCCGCGATGCCTCCTATTCAGGGTCTCGCGCTGGCCAAGGACGTGGAGCACTACAAGCCCTATTTCATGGAGGACCTCTTCACGCCGGAGGACAACGACTACCTTCGCCTTGTGCGCGAGCAGACGAGCACGCCCATGGCCATGGGCGAGCTCTACAGCAATCCACAGGAGGTGGTCCCCATTATCAAGGACCGGCTGATAGACTTCCTGCGGCTGCACATTTCGACCATCGGCGGGCTGACGCCGGCGCGCAAGCTGGCGGCGCTGTGCGAGGCCTTCAACGTCCGCAGCGCCTGGCACGGCTCGGCCGACGTCTCGCCCGTGGGGCACGCGGCCAACCTCATGCTGGATTTGAACCTGTGGAATTTCGGCGTTCAGGAGGCTTCCGTTTACCTGAACACCCATGCGACCTTGAAGGAAGTGTTCCCCGGCACCCCTGAAGTGCGGCACGGCTACATGTGGCCCAACGGCAGACCCGGACTCGGGGTGGACATCGACGAGCAGTTGGCCGCCCGGTTTCCAGCCAAAGATCCCGTCGTCCGCAACGTTGCAAGACGCGCCGACGGCACCGTGATGCGTTAGTTTCGTCGGCCTCCTCCCCTTCTGTCGGTGTCTTTGTCGATGGCCCCCGCGGCGATCCCGGGTTCTTTGCCGCACCTCCGCCACCCGTCCTGAGTAGCAGGGCTACCGCCGAGGGTGGAGGCCCGAACCTGACGCTTCCTCGCCTCGTAGCACCGGGCCTTGACGACCGTCTTCGCGCCATGCCAGCAGTGGTCGTAACCGGTGCCCGCCAGACCGGAAAGAGCACCCTGGCGCATGTTGGCACGGCGCGGTGGTTTCCCATTACCGGTTCTCCACCTTGCAACCGCTCAAGAGCGGGCGGTCTGGTTTGACGGCTACGTCCGCACCTACCTGGAGCGAGACCTGCAGGACCTTTCATCCATCGCGGCACTGCCCGACTTCCGACGGCTGACGCGGGCGGCCTGTCTCCGCATGGGCCAGCTCGTCAACCAAGCCGAGCTTGGCCGCGAAAGCATCCCGAGACGGCGTGCGCGTACGCGGTATCCGACCGTGGTAGTGGTGCTTGACCCGGTTGGTCGAGGACAGTTGCGGCATGAGCGGTGGAGCTCAGCTCGCCAAGCATGTCCTCAAAGAGGCCGCGCTGGCGGTAAGAGGCGACCATCTCCCGTGCGCGCATAGTCTTCGTGCTCATGTCGGTGATCAGGAAGAAATGACGCTCGATCGGCCACTCCTCTGTCCCGGAAGGGATCCTCCCGCGCCCGTCGGCGTCGTCGGCGTGGGTCTTGCCTCGATGTGGATGGAGCGGTTGAAAAACGGTTGAATCGGCCCATCTTGCCCGGACTCGAGGTATGACTTTATTTCACCCGCTGGGTGTCCTCCTGTGTGGTTGTTTCAAAGGGTTATGGTTGTTTGTCTTCCCTCAACGACCTGCCGGGCTGGGGCGCGGAATACGACGAGGAGAGGTTCAAGTCGCTGATCGCCGAAGTGCATTGACTAAGGAGTGGAGAACTGACGCCATGGCCGTCGACAGATGCAGTCCCGCGGAATTCGCACAGCGCTGGACCCGGGTGCAGGACTTCCTCCTGGAGCAGGACCTGGGCGGCCTCCTGGCTTACTCGCCGCCCAAAGAGCACAAGTGGGGCCAGACCGGGCACGTCTCCTACCTCTCTGGCTGGGACAACCACGACCGTATCGTCGATTCGGCGGTAGTCGTTCCCGCCAGGGGCGAGCCGGCGTTGTTGTTGGCCGGCATGCCCTATATGCTGGAGCAGATCGCCGAGGTCTCCTGCATCCGCGATCTGCGCCTGGTCGAGGCGGTGGACCCTCACGCGGTGGCCGCCATCGCCGAGGAGGGGGCTTCTCGCACCTTCGCCGGCCAGGCCCTGGCCCTCTTGGGCGACAACGGCCTCGGAGGCAAACGGGTCGGAGTAGTGGGGATCGACAATATGTCGGCGCCCTTCTACGAAACCCTCGCCCGCGAACTGGGCGCGCATCTGGCGCGTATTCCCGATATCGTCGCCTTGCTGCGCGCGCTCAAAAGCCCCGCCGAGGTCGCGCTGATGCGGCAGGCGGCGCGTTTGAGCGATCTGGGCTTCCAGACCATGCTCGAGGTCGCCCGCCCCGGCATGCAGGGCATCGAGCTGGTTGCCGAAATGGAACGCGCCGTCCGCCTCCAGGGCGCCGACCACGCCAAGTACTGGATGGCCTCGGGCCCGCCGCCCGACTGGGCCGGCACCCGGCTGGACATCAAGCCGCACGAGCGCGTGCTGCAGGAGGGCGATCTGATGGCCTCGTGCTCCTATGTGCTTTACAAGGGCTATTGGTGCCACGGCCACCGCACCGGCACGCTGGCTCGGCCCTGTCCCGAGCTGGATCGGCTGTGCACCCTGGGCCGGGAAGCCCAGGACGAGGGGCTGGATCAGATCAAAACCGGCGCGCCCATCGGCGCGATCGGCCAGGCGATCCGCGCGCACGCTGAACCGCGGGGTCTGGGGATTCAGGGCGGCCGCTACGGCCACGGCATGGGCATGGACTACGCCGAGCTGCCGGCTCTGGCCGAGACCACCGCAACCCCGATCGAGCCGGGCATGACCTTCGTGGTCCACGCCGCCTACCAGCTGCCCGAGTCGGGAAAGATGTTCGTGCCGCTGGGGGATGTGTGCCACGTCAGCGAAGAAGGGACCGAAAAGCTCATGGAATTCCCGCGCACGCCTTTCGTGGCCGGTCAGGCCAATGGCTGAGAGCCAAACCGGAGCCCGGCAACGGTGAGGCGAGGCTGGGTGTCGTGGTCTACAAGGCAGGGACGGTTTTAAATCCTGGAAATACCTTAGATAAAAGCCAAGGAGGAAGGTATGGACATCGAGCAATTGAAGATCGAGCTGGAAGAATATGGTTTCGTCATCATACGTAACCTCATTCCCTCCGATGAAGCAGACCGCATGGCAAAACGGGTGATGGAAATCCTGAACCAGCAACCGAGTGCGAATCTGCTGAATCAGGGACAGCAAGGCCTGTTAAATCTCGATGACCAGGACACCCTCGTTCCGCTCGTCACCAACCCGGTTTACCTTGAGCTGGCGGAGCATATGCTTGGACCGCAGTTTCAGTTGGGCGGTGCAGTCGGCGCTATCCGGATTAAGCCGGGTGCAAAAGAGCCAAAGCTTCATGCAGATGTGCCGATAGGCTGGTTTCCACAATCCGGCTTGCCGGTACCGGACGCTTGTTTCATTGTCAACAGTATGTGGATGATGACCGATTTTACCTTCGAGAACGGCGCGACGAGGCTGATGCCTTTCAGCCACCATTCGCGCCGAGTGCCTCGAGCTGGGGTGGATTACAAATATCTAGTAACCGCCGAGGGGCCAGCGGGGTCCGTCGTTATTTTTCATGGCTCTATTTGGCATCGCGGCGGGGTCAATGTTACCGCGGACAAGCAACGCGTGGGGGTGGGAGTTACATATTACGCGTCCTGGATGGACCCTGCGGCCGGTGATTGGGATTTGATGAAGCGTAGCGTGCGGGACCGGATGCCACCTCTGGTCCAACAGATGAATAAGCATGTGGTCGAGGACGAATGAGGAATCCACGCCTTGATTAAACAACTTCATCAACACACCGACCAGCCCCCAGCCCCCAGCCCCCGCTTCTCAATGCTTACAGGCCCCATGTCGATCTTCGTATATTCCCTTTAGAAACTTTTCTGGATTGAGTTCTTCGGGCAAATAATGCCATGCCGTACTATAGCGCGTGCGATTGCTGTGGTTATCATAAGCACCGTGCAGGAGATTGGCGGAAAACAGAACAACCGTACCAGCGGGAATGACCAGATCCACAGCCCGCGATTCATCGACCTTTGTCCAACTGCCATGCCCGCTTGGATTTCTGCGGTGCTCGACCATCTCGCCCATCCGGTGGCTGCCGGGCACCACCCGCAAACACCCATTCTCCACATCTGAATCTTCCAGATAAATCCCGCAACTGATAATGCGATCCGTATCGGTCCCAAAATAAAAATTGTCCTGATGCCAGCCCGTTGAGGTGCCGCCGTTGGGCAACTTCGGAAAAAACTTGGTGCCAAACACATCGATATTCTCACCAATCAATGCTGCCACACGATCTAAAATCTCCGGTTCACGCGCCAGTTCCAACACGCGGGCATCGACCACGCAAACGCCCTGAATTTTGTGCAACAAACCCGCCCGGGGTTCACCGCGCTCGTCCAACTCGAGGGCCCAGTGCGGCACCTGCTCGGTCAATTTGCGCCCCTCTGCGACCAGTTCATCAAACACCTGCTTGTAACAGGCCAATCGCTCGCCTTGAATCAGGGCTTCAAAGACGAGATAGCCATCTTCTCGAAACTGCCCCACCTGTTCGTCAGTCAACATTGAAACCTCCACTCTCCGTCATCTACTACATTATAACCCGCTGAACCTCGAATAAGATGTAGCACTGCAAGACATCTAACGGTACTATGCAGTTCGCTGAAAACGTAGGCAAGGGTCCAGCAGGGTCCCTGATGAATCGCTTGTCGTGGCACAGCATCGTGCGGGAATGCTCCGAGCACCGTTGTGAAAGGATTTCGGCGCGTTTCAGGGGTCAACCTGGTACTTGAGGGTGCCCTCTTCCGTATAGCTCACGGCGCAGGGAGGGAATGGCGGAGGAGGTCAGGCGGCGAACTCGAACGGCGGCTGAGGCGGGACCCTCGGCGGGGCGGGTACGAAAACCGGAGCTTTCTTCCCATCGACTAGACCCCGTCGAGCAGCTTCACTAACCGATAACTCAAGCGACGGCAATACATCTTCACGCAGAATCTCACCCGGATGAACAGGCCCATGCGTGGAGAGAGGCTTCCTGCTTCTCTCCACGCGCAGCAGGCTAGTCGCGGTCGACAGATCAATTGATAGCGATGAGGTTCTCAAAATGTACGCCACAATCGCAGAGCGATACAGGAATGTTGAACCGCTCCTCTAACTCGTCAATGAGGTGTCGGACGGGCGCGGTCAATGCGCTGCGGTGGCGTGCGTCGGCGACCTCGGGGTCGAGGTGGTCACAGAAAGTCAGGGCCAATTGGGTGGGACCGTTGAGGAGGACGGCTGTTTCTAAATGTGGCCAGGAGATACCAGCGGCTTTGCGCCGCCGTCGCCCAGTCGCCACGCCGTATTCGACGATGCCCCGGCGTTCCTCCTCCGCTGGCGTCAATTGCAGTGGTAGGGGGCCGGTGCCGACGCGGCTAGGCACGGCTTTGACCACCAAGCAGACTTCTGCGATATGGCGCCAGTTGAGCCCGACGTCATCGGCAAAGGCGGCGGTGGTACAGTTGTCCGAAGTGCAGTCGGGATAGTCCTCGCTCAGGGCTAACGACAGGTGGGTGCCTTGGCTGCCCTCGACGACGATGGTTTCACCGGAGAGGCAACTCTCGTTGAGTTCGCGGGCGACGTCGGCGGTGTAGTCCGTGAGGAGATCCTCGTCGCGGGCTTGGCGCGCTTTGCGCAGGGCGAATTCGGCGCGGGCGACGCCGCTGCCGCTGGCGGTGGTGCCGTGTTCCTGCAGAAAGATGTCGGCCGCTTCGCGTTGGCGGTACTCGGGCAGGATCAGGGGGCAGCGGAAATCGACGCGAGTCCGCTCGCGCAGCCCATAGCTCGGGTCTAGCTGGTCGAGTTCGGCGCAGAACAGCTCGGGATCGACGGCGACGCCGCTGCCGATGCGCAGTTGCGTGTCGGGGTGGAGAAAGCCGCAGGGTAGCTGCCGAGTGCGGATTTCTCTGCCGTCGGCAAAGAGGATACTGTGCCCGGCGTTGGTGCCGATCCCGGCGCGGACACTGTAGGCGGCTTGGTGTTTTCGCGCCAGGAAGGCGGCGACCTTGCCTTTACCCGAATCGCCCCAGAAGGCGTCAACGACGATGATGGCGCTCATAGCTCACCTCCATTTTAAGAGACTGTTTTAAAATTCCCTGTAGCAATTTTTCTCGCGCCATTTCAGCCATCAATTTACGGCTTCTTAGCGACGACTTTATTGACTGGATGCGTATGCTGAATGCCCCCAGGATGCTCATCATCGAATACATAACTCTGCTCCAACTCGATCTCCCAGTCTGCATAAATCGAGAAAATCTCTCCTTCATGGAACAAGCCTATACATAGGTCCATCAGGTCATCTGGAGGCGGAAGCCGATCGGTGAACACAACAACCACGTTGATACCCCGCGGATTGGTGTTCTCCTTGAATAGGGGAATCAGTCGTTTCCATGATTCTCGTTCAATTAGGTGAAGGCATCCGTGCGATATGATGAGGTCAAACGAATTCGGAAATTCGAAGTGCCGCATATCGCCAACTTCAGTGTGAATATCTAGGTTCCTCTCTTGTGCAGAAACCTGCAACTTGCGAATCCCAGCCTCCGAAATGTCCACGGCAGTCACATCAAAACCGCACTCTGCCAAGAAGAGACCGTTTCGGCCTTCGCCTGATCCCAAGTCAAGGACTCTCGAACCAGTCGGTAGTCGCGATGCGATGTCCCGAATCTCTTGGCTCGGCCCACCGAATGTGGAAGCATTCATATCTGAATACGTATCTTCCCAAAATGGCTTTCTCATTGGCGATTAGACTCCTTCATTTTTTTAAGGGATTTCTCAAGAGTGAATTGGTTCACACCCCTAACGATAAGTGAAATTGTAGCATAATATAAATTTATATATCTTATTCTTACAATAATTGATATAAATAAAGGATGTCCGAATGGACCTCTACCAATTGCGCAGTTTCTACGAAGTCGTCCGCGGGCAGAGCTTTACGCGGGCGGCCGACAAACTCTTTCTGACGCAGCCGGCCATCAGCCTACAGATCAAGGCATTGGAGAACGAACTGGACGAGATTCTACTCGAGCGCAGTCGGCGGCAGCTCCGTCTGACGCCAGCCGGCGAGATCCTCTTTGCTCATGCGAAGGTGGTTCTCTCCCAGCTGGAGAAGGCGCGCGACGATATTGCGGCGCTCAAGCAGGTCTTGCGTGGGCGGCTGGCCATCGGGACTAGCGATACCAACTGTACCTATATTTTGCCCAACGTGCTCGCCGAGTTCCGCGCTCGCTACCCGGCGGTCGAGTTGGACATCTGCAATCGAATGTCGCCGGAGGTGAGCAACTTGGTGCTCAACGACGAAGTGGAGTTCGGGTTGGCGACCTTGCCGGTCAAGCATCGCGACTTGGTCAGCGAGTCGCTTTTCGAGCGGCGGGATGTGCTTATTTGCCCTCCGGACCACGCGCTGGGCAAAAGGCGCAGGATAGGGCTTAAACAGCTTGCCGAATATCCGTTTTTGGTCTTGGAACGCGGGAGCACCAGCCGGCAGTTGCTCGACGAGGTTTTCCAGCGGGAGGGTTTGGCCTTGCAGGTCGAAATGAGTCTCGGCGGGATCGAGATTATCAAGCGCTACGTGGAGATCGGGTTGGGTATTGCGCTGGTGCCGGAGGTGGCGGTGGAAGCAGAAGTCTCCGCGGGGAAAGTACGCGCTATACAGGTCAATGGGTTGGCCAAACGCCAAATAGGCCTGATCGAGCACCGAGGGCGACGGCGTTCGCAGGCGACGGAGGCTTTCTTGGCGCTCTTGCGCGAATTTGTCGCCGCAGGGAAGATTTAACCGTCAAATCCCCGAATGTATAGGAAAAATAAGGCACCGATATCGGTACTAGGCAATTCGCTGAAAACGTACGCAAGGGTCCAGCAGGGTCCCTGATGAATCGCTTGTCGTCGCACCGAATCGGGGTCCGGCTCCGTCGGCTCCTCGCATTGCGCGCATTCTCCAAACCCTTGCCAGAGAAATGCATGGCAGATGCGTTGGACCTCAGAAGGATCGATCTATCTTAAACTATACCAATGAGTTACGAGAATATACGGTCTTGAGGATATTCGTTGCGACTGTTCGCAATAAAAGGTAACTTCGTTTCAGATAAGTAGCACTTGGCGGCAATTATGCGAACCAAGGGTTCGCATATAAGCAGTTATGAGATCATTGTGAAAGATCTATTGTTGTTTAGCTGTTTTCATCCCTGGGGAGACGATCGATGAAATCGAATCAAGATGTTGGAAGGCTGCGGGGCGGGAACATGGACATCGATTTGCTGTCAAATGCTGAAATAGATTGGGAGCAGGACCGATGTCCCTGGAATGCCCACGAGGGGTCTGATCAGCACAAATGTGCTGTCAAAAACGTCTCAATTTGCGGGTATTTTCGTGGAGTGGAATATCCAGACGTAATTTTGTGCGCCTATCCTGCGAATTTAGGTCACAACGACTCATAACAGCACGTTTTGCACTGCGGCGCTGTTCGCGTCTTGGCCTTCGGCAACCGGCTTCGCGGTTCGCAAACCGGCATAACGTTATAGGAAATGCCAGATGAGGAGATGGTGTGAGGTCTCTGGCTGACGCAGCGTTCGACAAATTGGTCCGAGATTTTCCGGCGTTGCAGAGTCGAAGGGGCGAGGGAATCGACTTCGTCAACTTCGATTGCGAACTCGTAGAATCGTGCTGCGGCTCGTCTTATGTAATTCCATTTGTCTCGGAAACCGAGTGCCTTGTGACTATGCGCGAGAATGGCAGATGGGTGTTACCGGGGGGAACGTTGGAACCCGGAGAGGGCTGGCTGCAGGCGGCGCATCGAGAAGTCATGGAGGAAACGGGTGCAGTTTTGAGCAACATTAAACCGATCGGGATGTACCATTGCGTATCACAAGAAGCCCAGCCGAGGCTACCTCATTTTCCCCACCCCATTCATGTACGGGTTGTTTCGTGCGCAGATGCTGACGAGGTCGGCTCACCGTCGGATTCCTACGGTAGAGGTTCGATCACTGAAGTGCAGACCATCGAGTACAGCGAGGCAGCAGATCAATTTTCCGCTGACGATCAGGATTTTGCGGCACTCTACGAACTGGCGTTCATTTGCCGAAGATATTGGACATCGCTCAAAGCATGACATGTGTCGGGGATGTTTCCCTTCCTCCCATCTGGCACATCCTATAACACGTCCGTGCCCGGCTTCGGCGCTGAAGCGCCTTCGCGCAACCGCTTCGCGGTTCGGGCACGGCGAGAACGATATATGACATGGGTTGTCACAGTACCAGTGAAATTCGACAGAGGCAAAGCTGGCACGGTTGAAATCATGAGCCTGCAGACGCTGGAGAAAAACTGACGTGGATCGCGTAGCCGTATTCGCAGATGTACAGAATGTTTACTACACAGTTAAGCAGCAACATAATTGCCATTTCGACTATGGTTCTTTCCTCAGGGAGGCGACAGCCGGCCGGAAACTGGTGAAGGCAGTAGCCTATGCTATTGACAAAGGCGACAGAAAGCAGGCCCAATTTCAGCAAATTCTGAAACGGCTCGGTTTTGAGGTAAAGCTCGCGCCTTATATTCAGAGAGCTGACGGCTCAGCCAAAGGGGACTGGGACGTGGGCATTACGGTCGATATGTTGGAGTACAGAGATCGCGTGGATGTCGCTGTCCTGGCTTCAGGTGACGGAGACTTCGCGCCTGCAATTGACAAGCTAATCAAGGAATCCAAGGTATCCGTCGAGGTGTACGGTGTCCCAGGACTAACTGCTAGTCGTCTAATCGAATCGTCGACGCGATTTGTGCCAATTCAAGGAGATCTGTTGCTGCCTATTCCCACCACGTGGTGACGTGGAAGCGACACTGTTGCAAAGCCATGCACGCTAACGCACTCTCGCGTCGCTACCTCTCTGCGTTGATCAGCCTTGGAGCAATCATACCCACGACATCTATCACAGCAATTCACGCTGCGCGCCATTCGGCGCTTGGGCCTTCGGCAACCCGCTGCGCGGGTTCGCAAACCGGCGAAACGTCAATTGAAATTGTGACCAGCGGTATAGCTTAGAAAAATCGACGTGAAAACTTTTATAGTCCATGGCACCCGTTTCGGCGTTGAGGTCGGAACTGATTCGGAGCCAGAGATCGTCAGATGGAGCACATGGATGTCTGGTCAAGATCCAGGGGCGACCCGAGTATGTGACCAGCTAGTACAGTCCTACGGGCTTTTCACTGAGGAGGGGGTCGTTTTAATCGACCCAGCTCGCCCGATGGACGTTTCGCTGACCTACTTCGAGGACGTCACAGGAGGGAAATTCAACGCAGTTGTCTGTACGACGCCTTGGCATGAGAGGGATTCCAGATGGTTCCAAGCCAGGTATGACGCCCCGATTTACGGCCCCCAGATCGGAGTAGACTACTTCGATGCGAAGCCAGATGACGTGTATTCAGACAAAACGGTTTTGCCCGGTTCAATTGAGGCTGTCTGGGCAGGCGACAAGACTCTGGGGGAGATGGCTTTGTCATGGCAATCGTCGAAAGGTACCAGAGTTCTCATTGCTGGAGACAGCGTCTATGGTCAGTCGGACACTGGTGGATTTGGAGGTGCGGAAGTCAGGTTTTGGAACCAAGTTGGTGGAGTCCGACTTTACCGCTACGGTTTGATTGCCGAAGACGATCTACGCAAGGGTTTCCGTCGACTTCTCGAAGTAAAGTGCGACGTAATTCTTAACGGTCACAATCCTCTACCAATTCACGTTCAACCCATGAAAGCATTGGCCGAGGTAGTGGAGAATGGCACCTATCAGGTTCTTGAGGACGCCGGAGAAGAGCCTGTCTGCAGCTATCTTTGGATTTAGATCTCAGATTTGACCGCTTTGGCTCTCGACCAATTTCCTGACATTGATTTGCCTATGGAGTGGAAATAGTCTTTTTGGTCGGCACATAACAGCGCGGTTTGCGCTGCGGCGCATTCGCGCGGGCCTTGGGCCACCCCCTGCGCGGGTTCGCAAACCGTGAAACCTTAGACGATACTGTCCGGAAAGCCCAATCACAGGCAGATCCAGAGGAATCCGCTCGGATGGCGATCATTTGTCTTGAAGGACCGAGTGCAGTGGGAAAGACGACTACGTCGGCTGCACTCGCCGAGCAGGGGAATACCTACGTAGTAAGTGAGATCGCCGAACTATATGGTCCGCCGCCTGCCGAACTTGGGGGATGGAATCGCACCCAGTGGCTGCTCGACAGGCAAGTATTCAGATGGGAGACAGCAGCACGGATGTCCTCACTGCAAACGAAGATAGGTTGCGGGAACGTAAGGAGGGAGATTCAACCAGGACCAGAGGAAACTTCGAAAAGCACGTGAAGATGATAGAACCACTGAATCTCTACTATGAAGCGATCGAGGAGATTGCACCGGGTCTTGTCCGCATTCTAAAAGCGAGCAGTGTAGAGGAAACAACCGCTGAGATAATTTCCGATTATGTAGATCCCAACCCAGATCGTTTCTCGGTTCACTTGCTGGAGGAGATATGGAGCGCAAGATTTACGCCTTTGGCATGGACGGCTTTATCGTCCCGATGATGAAGCGATTCGCCGCGGAGGGGGCCTTGCCCCACTTCGAGCGCTTTGGCCCGTATCGGGAACACGCCTCCATGTTGCCCTATACCGCGGGGATGGCCGATTTTGACACGGCCTTGGAAGAATGCGAGTACCAGGGGATGTGGTTTGCCGAGGTCGCCCGCTACATGCTGCGCGAGCGCCGGCCGGGTCGAACTTCGGGGGGATGATCATCGACCTGGGCCTGTGCGAGTTGAATCAATCCTCCTCGTAGACAGCCTCCCCGCGGTGCAGCCGCTGGGCGATCTGGAGCGTTTGGAGCAGCTCGCGCTGAGTGGGCGCCTTGGCCGCCAGAAAACGGGCTGCAGCCACCATCAGAATCCGTTGCTCGCCGACGTCGGTGCGCTCACCATACTGGCGCATGGCTGCCTCGAGCATCTGAAAGCTGTGGAACTCGGCGTCCTCTCTCACCAGGGATTGCGCCAGCGTGCGGAACAGGGGTCCCGGTTCACCGCCCGCGGTCAGAAAACTATGGACGAGTCGCCCGGCTTCATCGACCTGCTGCTGCTGGTCGAGCAGATGGAGGTATTCCTCCATTGCCTTGCCATGGCCAGCGCCCGCCTCTCCCGCGCCGGGGCCCGGTAAGCGGGCAGCCGGAACATTGAGGAAGCGGTCGAGGTAGACGCGCATCGCCCCATGGTAGACGCCGCGCAGCATCTCGATCGACTCGGCTCTCTTCAGCAGCTGATGCAATGCGTTGGCGTAGGAAAAGGTGTGCAGCACCGAGATCCAGTCGGAGAACTCGTTGCGCACGTGGAACCTGACGATGCGCAGCGCCGCTGCCAGCGCTACCGCCTGCGCAAGCTGCCCTGGGCGCGCGCCCTGCCTCAGCGCTTCGTTCAGCGCCGCTACGATCGCGTGAGGATCGTCCTGTAGAAGCTCCTCCGCGAATCCACTGTCTCGTTTCCACTCCCCTCCCCGGCCTTCTTGCAGCAGTCGATTCAGCGAGTCAAAGGTCTCGCTCAGCAGCGTCACCAGGTCGACGGGAGAGCGCCAGCTGTTCTGCTCTTCGCTGCGCTGCGCCCCGCTCAGTTGGCGAATCAGGGAGGGCAGGACGTCTGCCGCGTGCTCCCAGCCAATGCGGTCGAGCAGCTCGAATGCCTTGTTGATGAAGTCGATGACGTGGCCGCCGTCGAGGTAGAAGTGGTCGGTCGCCGCCGTCACCATCATCTCGGCCAGGTCGGCCTGGCTCGCAGGGCGCTCGATGGCCGCCAGCAAGGTGCGTTCGGCTCCCTCGGCGTTGCGCACTTCGATCAGGTAACGGAACCACCGTCTCAGCGAGGCGTGGGGGATAGCCCTGCTCTCGAGAGGCCGCAACGGGATGCGCGGCGGCTGACCGCTGGTGTTCGACGCCACGTGTAAGACCCCTTGGTACAACGGGGCGATGCGCTCGTCGCCTTCGAGATGGTCGCTGACGTTGGCCATCGCCGAGAGAATCGTCATGCCATCCGCCCAACCCGAACGCCGCCGGCGTACTCCGTACAGGCCGCTCACCCGCACGATGTCGTTCGGATTCGCCCCGGCGCGTATGAGCGCGACGACGGCTTTGGCGACCACCAGCCTGATGTTCTGGTCCATACCCTCTTCGAGTCGGCGCAGTCCGCGCTCGACCGGGTCGCGCGGGGTTGCGGAAACATCGATGTATACGCGACCGTCCTTGACTTCGACCGGGTAGACCGTCGCGTCGTCGGCAAATAGATCGAAGGTGCAACCGCTCTTGAGATCGAATCGGGCGTGATGCCAGTGACAGGTCAGAATGCCGTCCTCGACGGTTCCGCGATGCAAGGGGAACCCCATGTGTGGACAGCGGTTGTCCACGGCGTGCAGGTCGCCCTCCGAGTAGAAGACGACAATCGGCACAGGTCCGCTCGAGACCACAGCCCTCCCCTTGAGCTTGATCTCATCGAGAGATCCCGCGTCCAGCAGTTTTGTCGCTGAGTTTGCCATGACTTCTCCTTGCGCTTGGCATTCGTCTCGCAGGTCATTCCCGGTCGCGAAAGCCGATGAGACAGAGGCTCCCGATGAGCCCTGGACTGAATTTACAACCTCAAGTATACTTGAAGTCAAGGAGAATCTCATGACGGAACTCTCACACTTTCTGACCATCGGTGAGGTAGCGGCGCGAAGCGGAGTGGCAACCTCTGCGCTGCGCTTCTATGAGGAGCAGGGACTGATCTCATCCGAGCGGACCAGCGGCAACCAGCGACGCTATCGACGGGCGGTATTGCGTCGCGTCGCCGTCATTCGGGCAGCCCAGGCGATCGGCGTATCTCTGCGGGAAATCCGCTCAGCGCTGGATGAGCTTCCCGACGGGCGCACGCCGAACAAAGCGGACTGGGCCAGCCTGTCGCGGAGCTGGAGGGATCAACTCGAAGAGCGGATCGAGGTGCTGGAGAAGTTGAAAGAGGGTCTGACCGGCTGCATAGGCTGTGGCTGCCTGTCCCTGCGGTCGTGCTGGCTGTTCAACCGGGATGACGAGATGGTATCTCGCGTCGACGGCAGCTCTCTGATGGGAGGACCTGAGGCGCGGCGCCCATCCTCCAAGTGAGGTGCCAATACCACAACTGTGCAGAAAGACAACGGCGGGGCCGCGGCGAAAACCAAGCGCCGGGCAGCGGGGTACTCTCGGGACCTTCATCAAATCTCAAAATGAGTTACGGATGTTACGCGGTAACCCCTATTGGGCTTCGTCTAACAGGTGCCTAAAGGCTTCCAGGCTGGGTACCTGTACGGCCGCCCGAAACAACTGCTTGAGGCGCTGCACATCGTCGATGGCCCCAAGGCGGGCGGCCAAGCGGCGCACGGCCTCTGGCTGAAAGCGCAGTTCCAACACTTCTTGGATGCTTTCGCGGATGCCTTGCTCAATGCCTTGCTCAATGCCTTTTTCCGTGAAATACTGCACTACCGAGCCGCGCCCGATATAGCCGGCCATGCGATAGGGTCTGCAATGTGTATAGGAGAAAAAAGACACCGATACCGGTACTATGCAATTCGCTGAAAACCTAGGCAAGGGTCCAGCAGGGTCCCTGTCGAAGCGCTTGTCGTGGCACCGAATCGTTCGGGAATGCTCCGAGCACCGTTGTAAAAGGATTCCAGCGCCTTTCAGAGGTCAACCCGGTACTTGAAGGTGCACTCCTCCGTAGCGCTTACGGCGCAGGGAGCGAATCGCCGAGGAGGGCAGGCGGGCAACTCGAACTTCGGCTGAGGCGGGGCCCTCGGCGGGGGCACTGCCGGCAGCCCTCGGCTCCCCGCATTTCGCGTATTCTCCAAACCCTTGCCAGAGAAATGCATGGCAGATGCGTTGGACCTCAGAGGAATCGATCTATCTAAAACTAACGCAAGGAGTTACGAGAATATACGGTCTCGAGGATATTAGTTGCGACTGCTCTCAATAATAGGTACCTTCGTTTCAGATAAGTAGCACCTGGCGCCCATTATGCGAACCATTGGTTCGCATACAAGCAGTTATATGTCATGCCAAAAACTTAGTGAGTCTAGCATCTAATGCGACTAGTACTCGTCCGCCACGGACAAGGCAAAGACCAGCTTACCGAGACGAACTCCGGTGAGCGCACTTGCTCAGGTCTCACGGACTTGGGCAGGGAGCAGGTTCATGCTCTTGCGACACATCTTCGAGAGTCAGGTGAATTTTCTGATTGTCAAACGCTACTCAGCAGCACTATTGCGCGAGCACGTCAGACCGCCAAGATCTTGCTGGATGTCTTGCCTGCACAATGCATAACCGAGGATTCAGATCTATGTGAACTGCGAATGGGACAGGCCGAGGGTCTCACCACGTCTGAGATCCAGGCAAAGTATGGAGACTCCACGCCGCCGGGCGCGGAAACCTTCCCAGAGCTGTTTGACAGAGCACATTCAACGTTGTTGTCCTACTCGCAGCGATTCAACGGACAGACAGTAATAGCAGTGACACATGGTGGATTCATCGTCGGCTCAACGATCAGACTTTTTTCAGGCTCCGAGACCAAGATCTGGCTGCATCCCTTGAATACGGGCATTACTGAATGGTCTCTGTCTGACGGAATCTGGACCCTTGTCCAATACAATAATGCCTACCATTTGCATCGACTGAACGAGAGTTGTTGATCCTGTGCGATGGCAGGCACGACATATAACACGTCCGTGCCCGGCTTCGGCGCTAATCGCGCCTTGGCCCTGCGGGCAACCTCTTCGGGGTTCGCAAACCGGGAACGTTATTTGCAATAGGCTGAATTCAGGTTTATTCCCATGTCGTCGGTTTACCTTGAGACATCGATGGTCAGTTACCTGACAGCGCGGCAATCGCTCAGCCCGTTGCTGGCAGGCTCGTGCATCCTGGTCCGCTACCCATTGGTGCCGCAGATGACGCGTTCCACATTGCCCTAGTGCCTGCGCGCTGTCGACTTTCTTCTCACTTGGAACTTCAAGCACATCGACAATGCTCTGCTCAAGCCACGAGTTCGAGCACTCTGTACTGAGCATGGGCATCTGTGTCCGGAGATCTGCACTCCGCAGGAAATGATAGGAGACTTACCCTGATGAAGGATGAAGTCATAGCCGCCTTGTGGAAGATCAAGGAGGATATTGCTCGCGAGCACCGCTTTGACGTGAGGCGCCTCGGCGCCATGCTCCGCGAAAGAGATCGTGCACATGCCGACAGAGTTGTAGACTGGTCCCATTCCAAGAGGCGCGAGAGCCGGGCGGTCAGTGAAGAGCACGAAGCTTCGTAACCCCACTCCGACGCGTCAGCCTGCAGCCCATAACAACACGGTTCGCGCTACGCCGCCCTTCAGGCGGCTTGGCCCTGCGGGCAACCCGCACCTCTGGCCATACGAGCGGCTGCTCACCCAATATGCCCTCTAAACCAGCCAAGGAACCCTGCATGGATATTCAGACTCGCCTCGTCCACGCCGGCGAGGAGCGCATCGACGGCGCCGTGGTGCTGCCGATTTTCCAGAGTTCGACGTTTGTCTCGCAAGGGGAGCAGGACTACGACGCCATCCGCTATCTCCGCCTCAACAACACGCCCAATCACCGCGCATTGCACGCCAAACTGGCCGCTGTCTGCGGCGGCGAGGGCGCCTTGGTCGCCGGCTCGGGAATGGCCGCGATCACCACCGCATTGATAACCGTGCTCAACAGCGGCGATCACCTGCTGATCCAGGACTGCCTCTACGGGGGCACGCACAGCTTTGTGACGCAGGATGCGCCGGATCTGGGGCTGAGCCACGACTTTATCGCCGGCAATGCGCCTGAGACGTGGGCGGCCAAGCTGCGGCCCGAGACGCGGGCGATCTACGTGGAGACCATGACCAACCCGCTGTTGGAGGTAGCGGATTTAGAGGCGGTAGTGGAATTTGCCCGCGCGCACGGGCTGGTATCCCTGATCGACAATACCTTTGCCTCGCCGTGCAACTTCCGGCCGCTGGAGATCGGTTTTGACATAGAGCTGCACAGCGCGACCAAGTACCTCAACGGCCATTCGGACATCGTCGCGGGGGTGGTGGCCGGCTCGGCTGCCCGCATCAGCGCCATTACGCACAAGCTCAATCACCTTGGAGGGTCGTTGGATACCCACGCCTGCTTTTTGCTGCAACGAGGCTTGAAGACCTTGGCGCTGAGAATGCGTCAGCACGACGAGAATGGCATGCAACTGGCGCGCTTTTTGACCGAGCAGACGCAGGTGACGCGGGTGAATTATCCGGGGCTGGAAAGCCATCCCCAATACGAGCGGGCGCAGCGGCTGTTTGCCGGGGCGGGTGGGGTGTTGAGCTTTGAACTTGACGGGGGTGTGGAAGCCGCCGAGCGCTTGCTGTCCAAGCTGGTTCTGCCGGCCTCTGCTCCGAGCTTGGGCGGGGTCGAAACCCTCATTACGCGGCCAGTCACCACGTCGCACAGGGGCTTGAGCCGGGAGGAGCGGGCGGCCATGGGCATAGCCGACGGTTTGGTGCGAGTGGCGTGCGGCATCGAGGCCGCCGAGGATTTGTGCGCGGACTTTGCGCAGGCGCTGGCTGGGGTATAGGGGCTGGTTTACCGGGATCACCGTAAAAGCGATTGACCGATTCACTCACATTGACGGCTCTCTCGACGAATCCCTAGCTTGCCGCGCAAGATACAACAACACCTCCGCTTGAAACCGCGCGCCGTTGGTCGTCGCTGTCGGGTCGTAATCACCATGCTGCCGCATCGCCTCCAGCACCTCCGACCGATCCACCACATACTACAGGAAAATAAGACACCGATCCCGGTACTATGCAATTCGCTGAAAACCTGCGCAAGGGTCCGGCAGGATGCCTGATGAATCGCTGTCGTCGCACCGAATCGTTCGGGAATGCTCCGAGTACCGTTGTAGAAGGATTCCGGCGGGTTTCCGGCATCCTTCAAAGCAATTATTTTCTTTTCGAAATGAATTCACGCCGACCGAGGTGTCGTGCGTTGGTAGAAGGCCGCGCCAAAAGCCCGCAAAGAAAGCCAGGAGAATGAGCGACGCGAAGATAGTGATCGTCGACGACGACGGGGCCGCGGCGGCGCACCTCGAAGAGTGCCTGCAGAACCTCGGATACAGGGTGTGCGCCGCGGTTTCGTGCGGGCATGAGGCCCTGGAAACAGCGGCGGCGGCGCGTCCCGACCTGGCCCTGGTCGACCTCGGCCTGGAAGGGGAGCTCACTGGACCGGAAACGGGGGAGCGGATCGGCAGGCGCTTCGGCGTTCCGGTGGTCTACCTGACCGGCGAAGCCGGGGAAGAGTTGCTGCAGCGGGCGCAGGCGACCGGCCCCTTCGGCTACGTGCCGAGGCCCTTCGACCAGCGCCAACTGCGCCTGACCCTCCTGACCGCCCTCTCCCTGCATGAGAGGGAAAGGAGGCAGCGGGAGACGGAGACCCGTCTGAAGCGGATCGTCAGGAAGTACAAAGGCCTCACCCGGTTCATGAAAGCCATGTTCGACAGCATGAGCGAGAGCGTGATCGCCTTCGACGAGAACATGGTACCTTTTTTCTACAATTCGAGCGTGGTGCGGATGGGCGGCGACCCCAGAGTAAAGGACATCCACAAATGGGCCGCAAAATACGGCATCTTCAACCCCGATGGAAAAACGCTTTTCAGCGTGGAGGATCTGCCGCTGATCCCTGCCCTGAAAGGCAAGGCCCCTGACGAGATCGAGCTGTTCATACGCAACCGGCAGACACCGGAAGGCTTTCATCTCAGCCTCCGCTGCAGTCCCCTGCCGGAGGGGACGGATGTTGCGAAGGGGGCCCTGATGGTGGGCCGCGACATCACCAAGCTCAAGCGGGCCGAGGCCGAGCTGGAAAAGACCATGGGGGACCTGCGCTACCAGATCGAGCTCATGGAGACCACCTTCAAGAGCATCAGCGACGGCATCGTCGTCGCCGACGCCGAGGGGAAGTTCCTCTACGTCAATCCCGCCGCCGAGCAGATCGTCGGCATGGGCATATTGGACGGGCCGCCGGAGGAGTGGGCCGAGCGCTACGGCACCTATCATCCCGACCGGGATACACCGATGAAGACCGAGGATCTGCCCCTGATCCGCGCCATCCGCCGCGGCGAATCGGTGGACGAGGAGGATATGTTCATCCGCAATCCGGAGAAGCCGAAGGGCATCTTCATCCGGGGCAGCGCGCGGCCGCTGCTCGACAATATCGGCGGGATCCGGGGCGGGGTGATCATCTTCCGCGACGTCACCGAGCGCAGACTCGCCGAGGAGGCCCTGGCGCGGGCCTTCGCCCAGGGGCGGTCGGAGATCGTCGAAACCATTCTCCACAACATCGGCAACGCCATCAACAGCGTCACCACGGGCATCGAGACCGTGCGCCGAAGCCTGGTGAACGACCCGGTGGGCCGCCGTCTCGCGGCCCTGGCCGCGGCGGTGCGGGAGCACCGGGAGGACTGGCTCGACTACATCGCCGCCGACCCCCAGGGCCGCAAGGTGATGCCGTTCATCGTCGAGCTCGCCGCAAGCTCCTCCAGGCGCAACGAAGAGCTGATGAAGACCGTGGGCCGGGTCCGCGACCGGGGCAACCACATCGCCGAGATCGTCCGCACCCAGAAGACGCTGGCCCGTTACGGCATGGATCGCAAGGACGTCGACCTGCACGAGGCTCTTGCGGGCGCCGTCAGGGTGTTGCGGGATTCGCTCAACAAGAGGGGCATCCGGGTCGCCATCGAGTGCGACGGCGCGCCCCCGCAGATCCGCATCGAGGAGAGCCAGTTCCACCAGATGCTGGTCAACCTGGTGAAGAATTCCCTCGAAGCCATCGACGAACTCGCCGCGGCGCAGGGACTCGACGACACCCGGGGACTCGAGGAAACGCCGCGCATCCGCATCCGGGCGCGCGCCGGGGAGGAATTCCTCGACCTCGAGGTGGCCGACACCGGTATCGGCATCGGCAACAGGGACACCGGGGTGCTCTTTTCCCCCGGCTACACGACCAAAGAGTCGGGGAGCGGGCTCGGTCTCCATTCGGCGGCCAACTTCGTCATTGGCCTCGGAGGGCGCATTCAGCCCTTGAGCGCGGGCAGCGGAAAGGGAACGACCATGCGCGTGACCCTGCCGCTTTCCAAGGTCGCCCCCCACCCGACAGCCGCAACCGATTAGCTGGAATCCGGTCCGCTGCGCCCGTCGCCGGCCCTTCGCGACGGCCCCCCTGCGGCCCATCCACCCCCGCACCAGCACCACCGCTCAGGCAACTCCGCCGCTGCTGCGAACCCGCGTCAGCGCGTCCTTTTAACCGGCGCCGATCGGGGATGTGATCGCCCCCGGCCGCTGCTCCCGACCCCTCTTTCGCTGTGTTGCAAAACGCGACTTTGGCTTAAAACTGCCACACAGCCTCTTTTCGGCCCCCGCCCTTTTTACATAACCCCTTGTTAGACATTCAGTTATAGACCCTTTCGCAGCGCAAAAGGGGCGCCCCGCGGCTAATAAGTGGGGCATTTTGCAACAATTTGATGGAATTCGGTCGTCCTCGAATAGTACCCTAACTTATTTAATTACAATAAATTGAACCATTTAAGAGAAATTGGCACGATATTTGCTTATATAAAGGGAAACGGGCTGAGTTCAGCGCCGGCGCGGCGCGCCCGCCGTGGCCGTGGCCATTGATTCTCGCGCAACGGCCGCCGCTGCAGCGTCGGCCCCCGCGAGACGCCCGGAAAGGACGCCAAAGAGTTGACCAACGCCAGGATACTGATCGTCGACGACGAGGGCGCCGCCGCGCACCTCGAAGAATGCCTGAAGTCCCTGGGATACACGGTGTGCGCCGCGCTTTCCAGCGGCCGCCGCGCCCTGGAAAGAGCCGGGGCCGCGCGGCCCGACCTGGCCCTGGTCGATCTCGGGCTCGAAGGGGAGCTCACGGGCGCGGAAACGGGGAAGCTGATCGGCAGAAGGTTCGGGGTCCCCGTGGTCTACCTGACCGACGAGGCCGGTGGAGAGCTGCTGCGGCGGGCGCGGGCGACCGGCCCCTGCGGCTACCTGCTGAGGCCGTTCGCAGAAGGCCAGTTGCACCTGAACATCCAGGCCGCCCTCTGCGGGCACGAGAGGGAACGCAGACAAGGAGAGGCGCGGGCAAGGTTGAGAAGAAACGTCGACAAGCTGAAGGATCTCGTCCAGCTCATGAACACCGTATTCGACAGCATCAGCGACGGCGTCGTCGTGGCCAACGCCAAGGGAGAATTCCTCTACGTCAATCCCGCCGCCGAGCAGATCGTCGGCATGGGCGCAACGGATGCGGCCCAGAAGGAGTGGGCCGAGCGCTACGGCACCTATCATCCCGACCGGGAAACACCGATGAAGACGGAGGATCTGCCCCTGATCCGCGCCATCCACCGCGGCGAATCGGTGGACGAGGAGGACCTGTTCATCCGCAACCCCAAGCGCCCGGACGGCGTATACATCCGGGTGAGCGCGCGGCCGCTGCTCGACAAGATCGGCGGCATCCGGGGCGGCGTGATCATTTTCCGCGACGTCACCGAGCGCCTGCTGGCCGAGGAGGCCCTGGCGCGGGCCTTCGCCCAGGGGCGGCTGGAGATCGTCGAAACCATTCTCCACAACATCGGCAACGCCATCAACAGCGTCACCACGGGCATCGAGACCGTGCGCCGGAACCTGTTGAACGACCCGGTGGGACGCCGTCTCTTCGTCCTGGCCGCGGCGGTGCGGGAGCACCGGGAGGACTGGCTCGACTACATCGCCAACGACCCCCAGGGCCGCAAGGTGATGCCCTTCATCGTCGAGCTCGCCGAAGGCTCTTCGAGGCGCAACGAAGACCTGATGAAGACGGTGGACCGGGTCCGCGACCGCGCCAACCACATCGCCGACATCGTCCGCACCCAGAAGGCCCGCGCCGGTTCCGGCATGGATCGCAAGGACGTCGATCTGCACGATGCGCTCGCGGGCGCCGTCAGGGTGTTGCGGGATTCGCTCCACAAAAGGGGCATCCGGGTCGCCATCGAGTGCGACGGCGCGCCCCAGCAGATCCGCATCGAGGAGAGCCAGTTTCACCAGATGCTGGTCAACCTGGTAAAGAATTCCCTCGAAGCAATCGACGATCTCGCCGCGGCGCAGGGACTCGACGAGGCGCCCCGCATCCGCATCAGGGCCAGCGCCGGGGAGGAATTCCTCGACCTCGCGGTGGCCGACAACGGCATCGGCATCGGCAACAAGGACACCAGGGTGCTCTTTTCCCCCGGCTACACCACGAAAGAGTCGGGCAGCGGGCTCGGTCTCCATTCGGCGGCCAACTTCGTCATTGGCCTCGGAGGGCGCATTCAGCCTTCGAGCGAGGGCACTGGAAAAGGAACGACCATGCGCGTGACGCTGCCGCTTTCCGCGGTCGCCCCCCACGCAGGGGCGGGAGAACGGCGGCAATGACCGAAAGAGAGGGTGGTTCGGGAATGAATCCAATGAGTCATGAGAACAACCGGGTGCTGATCGTCGACGACCAGCACGAGATCCACGAAGACTTCGCGGAGATGTTGAAGCCCGTTCTTCCCCGGCCGTCGACCCATGATCTGGACGCCGCGTTCCTGGGCGAGGAAGAGGAGGAGAGCTTTCTGCCGGAATTCGAGCTGCTCTACGCCAGCAACGGGGAGGAAGGATACGAGATCGTGCGCGCGGGAAAGGAATCGAACCGTCCCATCGCGGTCGCCTACATCGACATCAGAATGCCTCCGGGCATCGACGGCATCGAGACGATCCGCCAGGTGAGAAAGATCGATCGCGACATCGAGATCGTCATCATGACCGCGTACACCCACCGCTCGCTGCCCGAGATCGTCCACGACATGGAGATGCTGCACAAGCTGCTCTACATCAGGAAACCATTCGTCCACGAGGAGATACAGCAGATCACCCTTTCCCTGGTGGGGAAGTGGAACGTCGAGCGCGACCTGGTGGAAAAACGGCGCCAGCTCGCCATCGGTCATCGCAGACTGGAAGCCGTGCTCAATGCCACCGGAGACGCCATTGCGATGCAGGACGTCGACGGACGCCTGGTCTTCGCCAACCAGGTCTACGAGAAGCTGATGGGTCTGAAGGAAAGCGAGCTCAAGGAGGCGCCGCCGGGCGCTCTCGAGGCGCGCCTGGAAGAGCGCTTCCGCGAACCCGACCTGGGCGACCTGGAGGGAAGGTTTCTCCTCGACCGCGGCAACGTGGTGGAGACCACCGGCGCCGGCAAGGTGCCGGAGCAGCGGCTGTTCTACCGCTCCACCGCGCCGGTGCGCGACGGCGGCGAGGTCATCGGCGGCCTCGTCGTCTACCGCGACGTGTCCAAGGAGATCGAGGCCGAGCAGATGAAGGCCGAGGTGCTGCGTCTGCGCACCGAGCTGGAGACGACCTACTCTCTTTCCGGCATGGTGGGCACCAGCCCCGCAATGAAGCGCGTGTACTCGCTGACGAAGCAGGCCGCCGAAAGCGATATCACGGTGCTCATTCGCGGCGAGAGCGGCACCGGCAAGGAGCTGGTGGCCAGGTCGTTCCACTTCCACGGCATGCGCGAGAAGGGTCCCTTCGTGGCCCTCGATTGCGCCGCCATCCCCGGGAGCCTCATCGAAAGCGAGCTCTTCGGGCACGAACGGGGCGCCTTCACGGGGGCGACGCAGCAGAGAATCGGCGCTTTCGAGCGCGCCGACGGGGGCACCATTCTCATCGACGAGATCGGCGACCTGCCCTACTTCCTGCAGGGGAAGCTGCTGCGCGTCCTGCAGGAACGGGAGGTCCAGCGCATCGGCGGAACCACCCCCGTTGCCGTGGACATCCGGGTGATAGCGGCGACCAACAAGGACCTCGAGCTCGCCGTGAAGAAGGGCCTGTTCCGCGAAGACCTGTTCTATCGCGTCGCCGCCTTCCCCATCGTCATTCCGCCGCTGAGAAAGCGGCGCGAGGACGTGCCCCTGCTCGCCCGGCATTTCCTGGACAAGTACGCCGAACGCGCCGGCAAGTCCCTGAGCGGCATCTCCGCCGCCGCCCTGCGCCTGCTGCTGCAGTACCACTGGCCGGGCAACGTGCGCGAGTTGGAGAACGCCATCGAGCGCGCCGTGCTGCTGGAGACGGGACCGGTGCTGCAGGCGGGCAGCCTGCCGCCCCAGCTTTCGCCGGCCCTCGGTTCGGCAAGCGACGGTCCGGCGTTGGTCCTGCCGCTGCAGGAGGTCGAGCGCCAGGCCCTGCTGCACGCCCTCGAAGCCATGGGAAACAACGTGAAGCAGGCCGCGCTGGCGTTGGGCATCAACCGGTCGACCCTGCACCGGAAGCTGAAGAAATACGACCTCGACCGGGATTGAGCGGGCGCCGGCGGCTCTTATCCGGATCGTCTCCGCGCACTGAAAGAAAAAAGGATCGTCATAACCAGGGAGAGATGAAATGAGAACGGATCTGTTACGCGACAGGAATTCACCCGTGGAAAGAACAGGAGGGCCAGGATGTTGAAGAGAACCGGAATACTCTGTTGGAAGAAGCTGCACTTGCCCGCGGCCGCGCCGCGGTCCGGGATGTCGAGGGGGGCCGCGCTGGCGGGCGCCGCCCTCGTCCTCTCCTCGATAGCCGCCGTCGCCTTGGCTCAATCGGCCGCAGACGACCCCGTGAACGTCTGCGGCCGCACCTCCCAGGTGCGCGACGCGATTCTCGCCAGGCTGTCCGGGATCGATGACTGCGCCGAGGTCACCGCCGCGAACCTCCGCAGCATCGACGGCGAGATGAATCTCGAGGACAGGGGCATCGCCTCCCTCAAGTCCGGGGACTTCTCCGGGATGAACGGGCTGGAATTCCTGAAGCTGTCCAAGAATGATCTGACCACCCTGCCGGCCGGCGTCTTCGACGGCCTTTCCGCGGTGCGCGAGCTGTCCCTGCAGACCAACGACCTGACCTCGCTGCCCGACGGCGCCTTCCGGGGCCTCACCGGGCCGCTGTGGATCAAGCTGGACAACAACGAATTCAGCGCGTTTCCAGCGGAAGCGCTGGACGACCTCGGCCCCAACCTCACGGGCCTGTACCTGGGGTACAACGACCTCAGCTCATTGCCGGACGACGCCTTCGAAGGGTACGCGAAGCTCAGGACCATCAGCCTGGAGAACAACGACCTGACCTCGCTGCCCGACGACGTCTTCGACGGCCTCGGCGCGCTGGAATACCTCTTCCTCGGCAGCAACGACATCGCCGCGCTGCCCGCCGGCGTCTTCGACGACCTCGGCGGTCTCCTGAAGCTGTACCTCACCAACAACGAGCTGACCGCGCTGCCCGCCGGCGTCTTCGACCATCTCGACGATCTGGAAGACCTGGACCTGGGCGACAACGAGCTGACCGCCCTGCCGGACGGCGTCTTCGACGACCTGGAAGACCTGAAGAGGTTGTACCTGAAAGGCAACGAGCTGACCGCCCTGCCCGGCGGTGTGTTCGAGGGCCTCTCGAAGCTGACCCGGCTGTCGCTGGATGGCTTCACCTTGATCCCCGGGCTGCTGCTGGAGGGCGGGGGCGTCGCGGTGAGGGTCGTGGAGGGCGCGCCCTTTGCGATGGACGTGACCCTGTCGGCGGAGGGCGCCAATCTGGCAAGCACGGCGGCAACCATCCCGGCCGGCGCCACGACCAGCGAGACGATTGCCGTCACGCTGAGCGGCGGGGGGGCGGCGCGGCCCACGATCACGGTGGAGTCAGCCGCGTTCCCAAGCGACCTGGACCCGGACCACTACGAGGGCCTTGCGATCCAGGCCGGCGCCAGCCTGAACCTGGTCGGCGGGCTGTAAAGGCAGCAAGCCGTCAAGGCGCCGGCGAGGCGTCCCGCTAGCATTCGCTTTTTAAGCACGAACTTCAACTTGCACCTAAAGGAGCAAACATAACATGGCACATCGGAAATCGATCAAACAGTCAATCGCGGCGCTGGCCGTCCTGGCCCCGGTCCTGCTGGCCGCCTGCGGAGATAAAGACCGGGACACCGCCAGCGGGCCGTCCGCCGACGTAGCCGCGGCGCCCCCTCCGGCCTGACCGCGCTGAAAACGCTCAATCTGGACCGCAACGAGCTCAGTTCGCTTCCCGCCGGCGTGTTCTCCGGCCTGACCGCGCTGACGGATCTCCGTCTGGTCAGCAACGAGCTCCGTTCGCTTCCCGCCGGCGTGTTCTCCGGCCTGACCGCGCTGACGGATCTCTCTCTCTTCCGCAACGAGCTCACCTCGCTTCCCGCCGGCGTGTTCTCCGACCTGACCGCGCTGACGTTTCTCAATCTGGAATCCAACGAGTTCACCTCGCTTCCCGCCGGCGTGTTCTCCCGCCTGACCGCGCTGACGTCGCTCTATCTGCGTTACAACAAGCTCAGTTCGCTTCCCGCCGGTGTGTTCTCCCGCCTGACCGCGCTGACGGATCTCCGTCTGGGTCCCAACGAGTTCACCTCGCTTCCCGCCGGCGTGTTCTCCGACCTGACCGCGCTGACGAATCTCACTCTGATCGGCGCCAAGCTCAGTTCGCTTCCCGCCGGCGTGTTCTCCGGCCTGACCGCGCTGACGTCGCTCTATCTGCGCGAAAACACCGTAGACCCGCTGCCGCTGACCGTGACGCTGGAGAGGAACCCGGATGCCGTCGAGATCCGCGCGGTGGTGCTGACCGCGGCGCCGTTCGCGGTTCCGCTGGTCGTGAGCGTGGCGAACGGCAGCCTCGCGGGCGGGGCGGCCACGATCACGGTTCCGACCGGTGCGCGGGAGAGCGCGTGGGTCGGCGTGACCCGCACGGACGGCACGGCCGGGGCGGTGACCGCGGACATCGACCTGACCCCCCAGCCGATCCTGCCCGACAAACACGATGGCTATGAGTTCGTCAAGTCCGCGAGCGACCTGCCGCTGACGGTGCTGAGCGTGCCGGGCGCGCCGACTGCGCCGTCGGTGTCGGCCGCGTCGTCCTCCAGCCTGACGGTCATCTGGTCGGCGCCGGACGACGGGGGCTCGGCCATCACGGACTACGACGTGCAATACCGGGCAGGCACCAGCGGCGACTGGACGGACGGGAACCACGCCGGCACGGCCACCACGGCGACGCTCACGGGCCTGTCGGCGAGCACGTCCTATCAGGTGCAGGTGCGGGCGACCAACGCCGACGGCGCCGGCTCGTGGTCGGACTCGGGCAGCGGCAGGACGGAGGACGCCAACGCGGCCCCGGCGTTCAGCTCACCGGCGACGTTTGACGCGGCGGAGAACCAGACGACGGCGGGCACGGTGCGGGCGACGGACAGCGATTCGGAAGACGGCATCGAGGGCTACGCGATCACCGGCGGCGCAGACCGGAGTTTCTTTTCGATCGGGGCGACGTCGGGTGTGCTGACGTTCGACGCGGCACCGAACTACGAGGACGCGCAGGACCAGGGCAGCAACAACCAGTACGTGGTGGTAGTGACGGCGACCAGCGGCGCGGGCGAGCGGGAGAAGACGGCGACGCAGACGATCACGGTGACGGTGACGGACGTGGCCGGGGAGGCACCGGGCAAGCCGGCCGCGCCGACGGTGGCACCGGCGTCGGTGTCGAGGCTGACGGTGAACTGGTCGGCACCGGCCAACGCGGGCCCGGCGATCACCGACTACGACGTGCAGTACCGGGCGGGCAACAGCGGCGACTGGAGCGACGGCAACCACAACGGCACGGCCACCACGGCGACGCTGACGGGGCTGTCGGAGAACACGTCGTACCAGGTGCAGGTGCGTGCCACCAACGCCGAGGGCACCGGCGCCTGGTCGGACTCGGGAACCGGCACCACGGACGCCAACGCGGCGCCGGCGTTCACATCGGATGCGGCGTTCGACGCGGCGGAGAACCAGACGGCGGCGGGCGAGGTGGTGGCGGCGGACAGCGATGCGGGCGACGACATCACGGGCTACGCGATCACGGGCGGGGCGGACCGGGCGTTCTTCTCGATCGGGGCGACGTCCGGGGCGCTGACGTTCGACGCGGCGCCGAACTACGAGGACGCCCAGGACATTGTGAGTGTCGATCCGGCCAATGCCGCCGGCAACAACCAATACGTGGTGGTAGTGACGGCGACCAGCGGCGCGGGGGAGCGGGAGAAGACGACGACGCAGACGATCACGGTGACGGTCACCGACGTGGCCGGGGAGGCGCCGGGCAAGCCGGCCGCGCCGACGGTGGCGCCGGCGTCGGTGTCGAGCCTTTCGGTGAACTGGTCGGCACCGGCCAACGCGGGCCCGGCCATCACCGACTACGACGTGCAATACCGGGAAGGCACCAGCGGGGGCTGGAGCGACGGGGGCCACGCCGGCACCGCCACCACGGCGACGCTCACGGGCCTTGCGGAGAACACGTCCTACCAGGTGCAGGTGCGGGCGACCAACGACGAGGGCATCGGCGCGTGGTCGGACGCGGGAACCGGCACGACGGACGCCAACGCGGCGCCGACGGACGCCAACGCGGCGCCGACGTTCACCTCTTCGGCGACGTTCGACGCGGCGGAGAGAACCAGACTTCGGCGGGCGAGGTGGTGGCGGCGGACTCCGATTCGGACGACGACATCACCGGCTACGCGATCACCGGCGGGGCGGACCGGGCGTTCTTCTCGATCGGGACGACGTCGGGGGCACTGACGTTCGACGCGGCGCCGAACTACGAGGACGCCCAGGATATTGTGAGTGTCGATCCGGCCAATGCCGCCGGCAACAACCAATACGTGGTGGTAGTGACGGCGACCAGCGGCGCGGGGGAGCGGGAGAAGACGACGACGCAGACGATCACGGTGACGGTCACCGACGTGGCCGGGGAGGCGCCGGGCAAGCCGGCCGCGCCGACGGTGACGCCGGCGTCGGTGTCGAGCCTTTCGGTGAACTGGTCGGCACCGGCCAACGCGGGCCCGGCCATCACCGACTACGACGTGCGATACCGGGAAGGCACCAGCGGGGGCTGGAGCGACGGGGGCCACGCCGGCACCGCCATCACGGCGACGCTGACGGGCCTGTCGGAGAACACCTCCTACCAGGTACAGGTGCGGGCGACCAACGACGAGGGCACCGGCTCTTGGTCGGCCTCGGGCACCGGCACGACGGAGGCCAACGCGGCGCCGGCGTTCACATCGGATGCGGCGTTCGACGCGGCGGAGAACCAGACGGCGGCGGGCGAGGTGGTGGCGGCGGACAGCGATGCGGGCGACGACATCACGGGCTACGCGATCACGGGCGGGGCGGACCGGGCGTTCTTCTCCATCGGGGCGACGTCCGGGGCGCTGACGTTCGACGCGGCACCGAACTACGAGGACGCCAAGGACCAGGGCACCAACAACACCTACGTGGTCGAGGTGACGGCGACCAGCGGCACGGGGGAGCGGGTAAAGACGGTGACGCAGACGATCACGGTGACGGTGACCGACGTGAACACGGAGGCGCCGGGCAAGCCGGCCGCGCCGACGGTGACGACCGCGTCGGTGTCGAGGCTGACGGTGAACTGGTCGGCGCCGGCCAACGCGGGTCCGGCGATCACCGACTACGACGTGCAGTACCGGGCGGGCAACAGCGGGGGCTGGACGGACGGGGGCCACGTTGGCACCGCCCTCACGGCGACGCTGACGGGCCTGTCGGAGAACACCTCCTACCAGGTACAGGTGCGGGCGACCAACGACGAGGGCACCGGCTCTTGGTCGGCCTCGGGCACCGGCACGACGGAGGCCAACGCGGCGCCGGCGTTCACATCGGATGCGGTGTTCGACGCGGCCGAGAACCAGACCTCGGCGGGCGAGGTGGTGGCGGCGGACAGCGATTCGGAGGACAGCATCACCGGCTACGCGATCACGGGCGGTGCGGACCAGGCGTTCTTCTCCATCGGGGCGTCGTTGGGGGCGTTGACCTTCAAGACGGCGCCGAACTTCGAGGACGCGCAGGACATTGTGAGTGTCGATCAGGCCAATGCCGCTGGCAACAACCAATACGTGGTGGAGGTGACGGCGACCAGCGGCACGGGGGAGCGGGTAAAGACGGTGACGCAGACGATCACGGTGACGGTGACCGACGTGAACACGGAGGCGCCGGGCAAGCCGGCCGCGCCGGCGGTGGTGCCGGCGTCGGTGTCGAGGCTGACGGTGAACTGGTCGGCACCGGCCAACGCGGGCCCGGCGATCACCGACTACGACGTGCAATACCGGGCAGGCACGAGCGGGGACTGGAGCGACGGCAGCCACGCCGGCGCCGCCCTCACGGCGACGCTCACGGGTCTGTCGGAGAACACGTCCTACCAGGTGCAGGTGCGGGCGACCAACGACGAGGGCACCGGCGCGTGGTCGGCCTCGGGCAGCGGCACGACCGACGCCAACGCGGCGCCGTCGTTCAGCTCACCGGCGACGTTCGACGCGGCGGAGAACCAGACCGCGGTGGGCACGGTGGTGGCGACGGACTCCGATGCGGACGACGACATCACCGGCTACGCGATCACCGGCGGGGCGGATGAGGCGCTGTTCGAGATCGGGACGGACGGCACCCTGACCTTCAAGACGGCACCGAACTTCGAGGACGCCAAGGACTCCGACACCGACAACGACTACGTGGTCGAGGTGCAGGCGACCAGCGGCATGGGGGAGCGGGTAAAGACGGTGACGCAGACGATCACGGTGACGGTGACCGACGTGAACACGGAGGCGCCGGGCAAGCCGGCCGCGCCGGCGGTGTCGCCGGCGTCGGGGATGAGCCTGATGGTGAACTGGACCGCGCCGGCCAACGCGGGTCCGGCGATCACCGACTACGACGTGCAGTACCGGGCAGGCACCAGCGGCAACTGGAGCGACGGGGGCTACACCGGCACCGCCCTCACGGCGACGCTGACGGGCCTGTCGGAGGACACCTCCTACCAGGTACAGGTGCGTGCCACCAACGACGAGGGCACCGGCGCGTGGTCGGACGCCGGCAGCGGCGCGACGGACGCCGACGCGGTGGAGGTCCCAGGCGTAGAGGGGGAGTTACGCCTGGACCCGGAGACCGAGGTGGGCTACTCGGACGTGGTGAAAAATCGCTACGACGGGAAGATAGGGCGCGTCGAGGTGTTCCACGCCGGGCGCTGGGGTACGGTGTGCAGCGACGGGATCAAGCGGAGCAAAGTCATCATCTTTGAATACAACTCGGACGGGAAGCTGATCCTGGACTCGAAAGGCAAACCCAAAGAGATCGAGTCTGATAACGAGGCAGCCGCCCTGATCTGCCAGAGCTGGGGCTACGACACCGGCGAATACTTCATGAAGTACAGCAAGTACCGCCCGGGCGCGGCCGTGCCGGAGCACCAGGACGCGCACTACTGGGCGCCGGACAGCAGCTACCCGGAGGACGGACCGATGCCGATCTGGCTCGACGACCTGACGTGCGTTGCTGGCGAACCCGTTCTGGAGGGGGAGGGGGGCCTGCGGTGGCCGCTGAGCCACTGCGGCTACGCGGGCTGGGGCCTGCACAACTGCACCCACAAGGAAGACGCGGTCGTGCGCTGCTGGAGAAAGTTAGCCGCCAAAGTGGTGGCCCCCGCGACGTCCGGTTTGGCACCCAATTTCCCCAATCCCTTCAACCGCCGCACCCTCATCCCCTACCGCTTGGCCACGTCCGGCGCGGTGCGACTGGCGATTTACAATCTCCTCGGGCAGCCCGTGCGCACGCTGGTCAATCAAGACCAGGACGCTGGCTTCTATACGGTTCGCTGGGACGCGCGTGACGCGGCGGCGCGGCGCGTGTCTTCGGGGGTGTATTTCCTGCGCCTGCACTATCCGGGCGGGGTGCAGACGCGGCGGATGCTCTACCTCGAGTAGGCGCTCACGACGATATGAAACGACGCGTTGGAGATCGTCTCTTGAAGAAACACAACCAAACTGGCCGGGGTGGCACCGGCCGCGTCCAACATCACGCAGGGACGGGAGCCCCGGCGTCCCGAACTCCTGCACAAGCACAAGGAGTACCCCATGATGACTCGCACCGATAGCTGCAACGTCAGCGGCCCTCAACCGGCATTCATGAAAGGAGAAGTTCCCATGCATTTGAAGTCGACCGACCACCGACCGGACGGGCAACCGCTCCCGGCACAAATGTTCACCCCCCCCCCCCCCAATTTTTCGGGGACGCAACGGCGCCGCGGCCATGACTCGCGGCATCGCAACCCTGGCCCTGGCAGGGGCCGTGCTCGGCATGCTCCTCTCCCCGGTGCAGGCGCAGGGCGCTGACGAGGAAGCCGACACCGTCGCCCCGGTGTTCGAGAGCGCCAGGACCGACGGGGGCTATGTCATCGTGACCTTCAGCGAAGAGATCACCGTCAGTCCGGCGGTGGCATACGCCATCCAGCAGTATGACGTCCCGGTATACCGCTTCTTCAAGGCGGTCATGGACGTGACCGTGGACGGCCATGACGACGTTCTGGCGGACAATGACTACATCTCCGGCAACGAGCTCTGGCTGCAGTTGTCGTTCGCCGTATCCGGCCACCAGGAATTGCTCGTGTCCTACGACAACATGTTCGCCGAAAACGGAGGCGGCATCCTCGTCGACGCCGCCGGGAATGCCGTTCCGTTCTTTTCCGATCAGCCGGTCCGCAACGACGCTCGAACCTATTCTCGTCCCGACAGGGCGCCCGCGTTCGAATTGTCCACGGAAGATATCAGGATAGCGGAAGGCGAAAGCGGAACCTACACCGTTACCCTCGTCTCGCAGCCGTCGGAGGACCTTACCGTCAATGTGGCTCCATACCAGACCGTACAGTCAACGCCATCCAGTTTGACCTTCACCCCGGAGAACTGGAACACACCCCGGACGGTGACGGTATCCACCTACGAGGATGATGACTCACTCGATGCCTGGGGATTAGTGAGCCACTACGACCGCGACGATTACACCACCTATTGGATCGACCTTCGCGTCCTCGTGGAAGACCAGGATGCCCAGGTCGGAGGACTCTGAGGGCTGGCGCCATCGACGAACGGTCCGGCAAGTGGTGAGCGCCGGCTCGGGGCCCGCGGCGAAGCGCCCGCTGTCTCCCTGCGGCGAAGCCGGTTGCGCACCCGGGATCAAGTCCGCATATTTTCCGTAGGGCGCATTCACCGCTGCATTTGCAGCCACCGTTGACACTCACCGTTGAAGGCAGGGATCATGGCCGAACCGACCGACCCCCAGGAGGCCACACCGTCTCCCGATAACACCCATTGGGGCGTGGCCTATCTGCGCGAGGACCTGCAGGACCTGCGCCAGCAGATGCGCGAAGATAACAAAGACCTGCGCCAGCAGATGGCCGAGACCAATCAGCGCATTGACGGGATCAACGAGTCGCTGGGTCAGCGCATTGAGGAGACCAATCAGCGCATTGACGGGATCAACGAGTCGCTGGGTCAGCGCATTGACGGGATCAACGAGTCGCTGGGTCAGCGCATTGACGGGATCAACGAGTCGCTGGGTCAGCGCATTGACGGGATCAACGAGTCGCTGGGTCAGCGCATTGAGGAGACCAATCAGCGCATTGACGGGATCAACGAGTCGCTGGGTCAGCGCATTGACGGGATCAACGAGTCGCTGGGTCAGCGCATTGACTCTCGTTTCGCCTGGTCCATTACGACCATGGTGGCGCTGGCGGGAATTCTCATCGCCGTGATCAAGCTGTAAGACCCGCCCATACGCCATGGGCAGCGCGTGCGCGCGCTGGTGGACGAGGTGCAGGCCGCCGGCGCCTACCGAGTGCATTGGGACGCCCGCGACGCGGCGGCGCGGCGCGTGTCATCGGGGGTGTATTTCATCCGCCTGCACTACCCGGGCGGGGTGCAGACCCGGCGCCTGCTCTACCTGAAGTAGGCTCTGTCCTCGACCTCTGCAAAGCGCCCGGTGTCTCCTTGGCATCGGGCGCTTTTTCATGTGCCGAACCTTGACAAAGAATCCAAAGAAGGGCCTTTATTATACCATTATGCCTACTACGTCCCCGCCGTTGTCGCATTGACGGTGAGACCGGAGTTCGGCGCGCCCAGCGTCAACCACAAGCGGCTGAATTGCTCCGCCAAAGGGAGGTCCCGTGTTGACCGATGAAGGAATCAAGGCTCTTTTGGCAGATATAGAGGCCGACAATGTGGAGCGTACCGTTGCTACAAACGATACGCCTAAATTCTGCGAAGCTATTTGCGCCTTTGCCAACGACCTGCCGAATCACGGGAAACCAGGCTATCTGCTTATTGGTGCAGAGGATGAAACCGGCAAGATTGCAGGTATTGAGATCACGGATCAACTTCTTCAGAATCTTGCCAGTCATCGGGACTCCGGCCAGATTGTCCCCTTGCCGTCTCTTACCGTTCAAAAACGCTCTTTCCCCGAAGGCGATATTGCTGTGGTGGAAGTGCAGCCGTCCGATATGCCACCGGTCCGATACCGTGGGTTCGTATATTCAATACGTCCGCTACGATGGAACCAACTTGGAATCTGACATTCTTGACGAGCGAAGATTCACAGGAGATCTGCCTACAAGCCTTCGCACATTGGATGCGTTTGTCCAAACGCTCTTTCCGTCCCGTCCCGTCCCGCTCTCCGCGTTACAGGAAAAACAGGTGACTCCCTATCCACAATGGGCCATTCGCGAATTGCTGATGAATGCGGTTATGCATCGCGACTATCAATCGAATGCGCCGATTCGTTTTTATCAGTTTTCCGACCGGATCGAAATTCAGAATCCGGGCGGGCTTTACGGTGCTGCCGCTGATTTCCCTCATCAGAATGATTACCGGAATCCCAAAATAGCTGAAGTCATGAAAAATCTTGCGTATGTCAATCGGTTCGGGCGTGGGATAGCGACAGTCCAGGCTGATCTGCACACAAACGGCAACCAGCCTGCCGAGTTTGATATTAGCCAGACAACCTTTTTCCTTGTAAAAGTGTTGGAGGCCAACCCATGAAAACAGTCGTCTTTTTCAATAATAAGGGCGGTGTGGGGAAAACGACATTGGTCTACCATATTGCCTGGATGATGAAGGAACTGGGGAAAAAGGTACTGGCAGCCGACTTGGACCCCCAGGCTAATCTTTCGAGCATGTTTCTGGATGAAGAGCGACTGGAAACGCTCTGGCCGGAGGAGGAACAAGAACACCAGAGTATTCTGCCTTGTATCTCACCAATTTTAGAAGGAACTGGCGACATTGCGCCGGCACATACGGAGAGCATTCAGGACGGCCTGCACCTGATTCCTGGTGATCTTGGGCTGTCCCGGTTTGAGGATAAGCTCTCGGACAGTTGGCCCCGCTGCCTGGATAATGATCCTGCCGCGTACCGTGCTACCACTGCGTTTTATCGAATTATTTATGCGGCTGCCGAGAAGGTTGGTGCGAATATTGTTCTGATTGACGTAGGACCAAATCTTGGGGCGATCAACCGCTCGTCCTTGATTGCCGCAGACTACGTAATCTCCCCTCTGGCTCCCGACCTCTATTCTCTTCAGGGTCTCAAAAACCTTGGTCCTACCCTGAGAACGTGGCGTTCTGGCTGGGAACAGAGGCTGGGACAAAAACCAGACAACCTGCACATTCCACTTCCCTCCGGCGCAATGACACCAGCAGGGTATATTGTCATGCAGCATAGTTGATGGTGCCATTGGCTCACACGCCCAAAGCGTTTCCAAATGTTACATGGAATTCAAAAGGATGACTGAAACGATATTATACAAAACGGAGTCAAAGCATGGGTGAGACGCGGGTGTTTGCCGCCGAGCTCTGGCTGCAGTTGTCCTTCGCCGTATCCGGCCACCAGGAATTGCTCGTGTCCTACGACAACATGTTCGCCGAAAACGGAGGCGGCATCCTCGTCGACGCCGCCGGGAATGCCGTTCCGTTCTTTTCCGATCAGCCGGTCCGCAACGACGCTCGAACCTATTCTCGTCCCGACAGGGCGCCCGCGTTCGAATTGTCCACGGAAGACCTCGCGCCTGGGGATTGGTGCGGCACTACGACCGGGACGATTACACCACCTATTGGATCGACCTTCGCGTCCTCGTGGAAGACCAGGATGCCCAGGTCGGAGGACTCTGAGGGGCTTGCGCCATCGACGAACGGTCCGGCAAGTGGTGAGCGCCGGCTCGGGGTCCGCGGCGAAGCGCCCGCTGTCTCCCTGCGGCGAAGCCGGTTGCGCGCCCGGGATCAAGTCCGCATATTTTCCGTAGGGCGCATTCACCGCTGCATTTGCAGCCACCGTTGACACTCACCGTTGAAGGCAGGGATCATGGCCGAACCGACCGACCCCCAGGAGGCCACACCGTCTCCCGATAACACCCACTGGGGCGTGGCCTATCTGCGCGAGGACCTGCAGGACCTGCGCCAGCAGATGCGCGAAGACAGCAAAGACCTGCGCCAGCAGATGGCCGAGACCAACAGGCGCATTGACGAGACCAACAGGCGTATTGACGAGACTAATAACCGCATTGACGGGATCAACGAGTCGCTGGGTCAGCGCATTGACTCTCGTTTCGCCTGGTCCATTACGACCATGGTGGCGCTGGCGGGCATTCTCATCGCCGTGATCAAGCTGTAAGACCCGCCCATACTCCAGTCATTCCATGTGTCCGACTAAAGGAAACCTGCCCTGATTGGGCCCAAACCGTCCTCGACCGGAGGCGGTTTCTTCATGCCAAAGGAGGCTACAGTGCAACACAACTATCGTTTTTTCTCTCTCGTACTCGGCATCGCCGCCATGCTCGTTGCGCATGGACCGGCCGCGTCGCAGGAAACGCCGCATTCCGAAAGCACGGATACGACATCTATCCTTGACGAGGTGATCGTCCTCGAAGAACTGGTGGTCATCGGTTCCCGGGCAAAACCGCGTTCCGTCGTCGATTCGGCCGTGCCCGTCGACGTGGTCAGCGGCGCCGAGATCGTCAAGCAAGGCGAAGCCGATCTGCAGAACCTGGTGAGAACGGTCGTGCCTTCCTTCAATGTCAACACCCAACCCATCAGCGATGCCTCCACTCTCGTCCGTCCGGCCAATCTGCGCGGCCTCGCCCCGGACCACACGCTGGTGCTCGTCAACGGCAAGCGCCGCCATCGCAGATCTCTCGTCGTCTGGCACGGCAACGGCGTAGCGGACGGCGCCCAAGGAGCCGACCTATCGGTCATTCCGGCGATTGCCCTGAAACAGGTGGAAGTCCTGCGCGACGGCGCCTCGGCGCAATACGGTTCCGACGCCATTGCCGGGGTGATGAGTTTCCAGCTCAAGGACCACCACCGGGGCGGCTCGATTGAAGTCAGGCCCGGTATCTACCAGGCAGGGGACGGCTTCACCCACAGCTTCGCCGGCAACATCGGCCTGGGCAGAGAAAATGCGTGGGCCAACCTCAGCCTGGAATACGGCAACGCCGACGATACCGATCGATCGGCGCAACGCGACGACGCCAGGGCGCTCATCGCCGCCGGCAATAAAGACGTGGCCGATCCCGCCCAGGTCTGGGGTTCGCCCATCATCAGGAACGACCTCAAATTCTTTGCCAACTACGGCGGAAACCTGTCGGAATACACCCGGTTCTACGGCTATGCCAACCATGCGAGCAAGGAAGTGGAAGGCGGATTCTTCTTCAGAAATCCCAATACGCGCGGGGGCGTCTTCAGTGCCGATGGCGGCGAGACCTTGCTCGTGGGCAAGCTGGACCCGGATGCGCCCGATCCTCCCACAGTCGCCATAACCGACAACGTGGCCGACCCGGACGCGCTGCAACATGTTTTGAGCAATAGAGACGACTATTTCACCTTCCGCGAGCTCTTTCCCGGCGGTTTCACCCCCCGATTCGGCGGCACCGCCGCCGATCAGGCCCTTCTCGTGGGGGTCAAAGGCACCCGTTTCGACCCGCTCTGGACATGGGACCTCAGCGCCTATTACGGAAGCCACGAAGCCGACTTCGTGATCAAGAACACGGTGAATGCCTCTCTCGGACGCAATACCCCCACGGAATTCGATCCCGGAGGCTATATCCAGAAAGACCTCAATTTGAATCTCGACCTTACATTTCCGGCAAGCGACCGGGTCTTCCTGGCCGCCGGTCTCGAATTCAGAAATGAGAACTACGAAGTTGTGCAGGGACAACCCGAGTCCTATCAGATAGGTCCCCTGGCTCCCCAGGGATTCAGCGCCGCCTCCAATGGGTTTTCCGGCTTCAGCGAAATCGCCGGCGGCGACTGGAGCCGGTCCAACTATGCGGCTTATGGAGATGCCGAATGGACCCCGTCGGACCATTGGCTACTCGGTCTGGCGCTGCGCTATGAAAACTTCAGCGACTTCGGTTCGACCCTCAACTACAAGGCGGCTGCCCACTTCGGCATCACCGAAGAGCTGAAATTGCGCGGCAGTTTCAGCACCTGTTTCAGAGCGCCCACACCCGGTCAACAGAATTCTTTCAACGTATCGACCCGCTTCGATCCGGCGTTGAACGACCTGGTCAACATAGGCACCATTCCATCGACCCACGCCGCCGCGGAACTGGTGGGCGGCAAGCCTCTCGACCCTGAAAAGTCGAACAACTTCTCCGCCGGCTTCATCGTCGACAGGGCCAACTTCAGTTTGACCGTCGATTATTTTCAGATCGACCTGCAGGACCGCCTGGGTATTTCAACGGACTACTCCCTGACCGACGGCCAGCGCGACCAATTGATCGCTTCGGGAATTACCAGCGCGAGAAACATCCAGACCTTTCGTTTCTTCATCAACGACTTCGAAACCAGAACCCGCGGCGTCGACGTCGTTTTGGTCACACCTGCGGGCAATGGCGATGTCAGCCTTGTTTACAACCTCACGGACACCGAAGTGACCAGGCTCACCGAAACATTGAGCGAGACACGCGTGCGCCAACTGGAGGAGGCACTTCCCAAAAGCCGCGCCAACGCGACTCTGACGCAGTCTTTCAACGACAGGTGGGATTCCCTGGTTCGCATGAGCTATTACGATTCCTGGTGGGACAGGGATAACGACCAGACATATCCCGCCGTGTGGCCGTTGTTCGATATCGAAACCAGCATCGAACTGAATGCAGAAATGCGGATCACCCTTGGCTCCCGCAACGTGCTCAATACCTTCCCGGAAGAGAACAAGAACAAGGGTTCGGTCGGTGAAAAGTACAGCGAATACACCCCGTTTGGTTTCAATGGGGCGTTCTGGTACTCGAAAATCAGTTACGGCTTTTAACCGCTCTGCGCGGATCTCCACCACACCCCGTAGCCGGCAGGGCCGGGTCGCCTCCGACCTGGTCAACCGGGTGTTTTCGGCCTCCAGTCCGAAAAAGCTGTGAGTCTCCGACCTCATCTACATTTCCACCGGGTGGGGACGCTGAGCGGATCAGGGAAGGTGCTTCCAGTACTTCCGCTTCCAACCGTCCACGTCTCGGTATCTACCCCATTCGTAGCTCCACTCCGATGATGTCAACCGTTCGTGGCGCTCCTCTTCACTCTTGTTATACGGGTTCTCTGACGCCCCAGGGCAGTGGATGATGTACCCTCCCGACGCTGCAATGCGCTCGAACTCAGCCAGCTCCCCTTCGAGATTCCATCCGATCGAGTGGGATGTGATCACAACGTCGGCGAACAGTCTTCTTTTTGTCAAACTAAACCACTCCAAGCCCCACCAAGAGGCTTATCAGGATTTGCCAACAGCGGAGCCACCAACTCAACAAGGCTCCCCGCGGTCAGCATACTATACCATGAAACCGTAGGCAAGGGTCCGGCAGGGTCCCGGATGAATCGCTTGTCGTCGCCGAGGTTTCGCCAGTCGTGCCCCGTAGTTCGTCTACGTGGGACCTTCGCCTGCTGCATGCTCGCCAAGGCATTAGCTCAAGGAAGGCCGAAAGGATGACAGTGGCCGATATACCATAATTCTCTGTACAGTAAATAATGAGGTTATTGACGGAGAATGTAATCGGTAGTAATTTACTGTACAGCAAAGAATGGAGATTGGATGATGGGTAGCCTTGAGGCAATGACCACCGAACGCCGGTTGGTCGAGCAGTTCCTGGAAGCTCTACGGGCTCTGCCCGGAGTGGACGCTGAGCAGGAGCCATGCCGGCGGGACGGCCTCAGACCGGATCTGCGGCTTGACGCCCAGGTCGGCCTCAGGGTGGCAGGCAAGCCCGTGACACTGCTGATCGAGGTGAAGAAGGCGCTCTATCCTCGCGACGTCCGCCAGATCCTGTGGCGGTTCAAGGAGTTCAGCCGAAGATTTCCCCAGGCACCTCAGGCGCCCGAGGTCGTGTTCGTGTTGATTGCAGAGTCGATTTCCCCTGGGGCGCAGGAACTGCTACGGCACGAATGGGTGGGCTACTACGACAGCGGCGGGAGCCTGTTCTTGCCGGCTCACGGCTTGTATCTCTACGTCGACAAGCCGATGACCAGGGTTCTCTCCAAGGCACTGCGCTCCTTGTTCTCGCGACGTCGCGCCCAAGTGTTGCACGCCCTGCTCACACGGCCTGAAGATTGGTTCGGAGTTATCGCGCTCGCCAAGCGGTCCGGGGTATCGCCGGCAACCGCATCGCAGGTACTGACAGAGCTCGAACGTTACGACTGGCTGGTGTCGCGTGGTCGCGGCCCGAACAAGGAACGCCATCTCCGGGAACCAGCGGCTTTGCTGGATGCGTGGGCCAAGCAGCTCGCGGTGATGCAGCCCCCGACGATGCGTCGCTATTATGTGCCCGCGACACAAACGGATGGGCTGATTCAGAGGATGGACCGCATCTTCGCGGCCCACGGTGTCGAGTATGCGGTAACCGACATGGCGGCGGCGCAGTGCTACGCGCCCTTCCTGTCGCGGGTCTCTCACGTGCGCTGCAGGTTGGTGAGCAGCCAGGCCGCCGATGAGGCCATCGACGAAGTGGGTGCGCGCAGAGTCACCGAAGGGACCAACCTCGTGGTCATCGAAGCCACCTCTCCGGGAGAACTGCTGTTTCGCCAGCGGGTGAACGAGATTTGGCTGGCGAGTCCGATTCAGGTCTATCTCGATCTTGTCCACAGCGAGGGTCGCTCCAAAGAAATGGCCGACCATCTCCGTCGGGAGAGAATCGGCTTCTGATGGAGAAGCCTGTGACTCTCGACGGTTACGACGCTGAGCATACGGTCGACTGCGAACACGGCGCGCTGGTAATGCTCGAACTGCTGGCCGACGCGCCTCATATCGCCGGAGGCAGGGTGCAGCCCCTACCCACTGACGGGGCTATTTCGGCGCTCAACATCCCGCATTCGTCCATCGTTTTCGATCTGTACCAGGTCAAAGAGATCCCTGCCGAACTCCTCGACGGCAACGGCATTGCTAGCGAACAGGTAAAGCACGCGAACCTCGCGAGCTTTACCTGCCTGAAGGCGCTGGCATTCGATCAGCGTTGCGGGTCACCTCGAACGGCAGCCGAGACTTGCCGTAGCCGTTGCGCGAGCCCGGGGGACCCATCCACCCCCGACCGGCGTTCATAGCGCCTGCGTCCCAGCACCTCGGTCACCTCTTCCTCCAGGACCCGCTGCAGCAGATCCCGAATCGACGATCGGGCCCAGGCCTCCAAGGTCTCCCAGTTGGGTATGGACGAAGGGTTGGATTGTTTCGTAGATTCTCTCATGGTGATGCTCTCCTTCCAGACCCGGTGTCCACCGGGCGGTTTGTGATGAACTGCTAAAGGAAGGATAGGGTTGCCTTTTCTCTTTTCCCACACTTTTTGAAGGCAGCTCGATTCCCAAGTGTCGGCGGAAGGTTCTAGAAGGGCAATTACGCCGCGAATTGGGGGCGGTGTTCCACGAATTGGCTCGGCAGAAGGAATGTTTCATCGAGGAAGGACATCTGCTGCCGGACCACGTGCACGTGCTGATATCGATTCCTCCGAAGTAGCCCTGGCGCAGGCAGTTGGATTTCTGAAGGGCAAGAGCGCGATCCACATTGCGCGTTTATTCAGTGGTCGGAGAAGAAACTTCGCGGGGCAACAGTTTTGGCCACGGGGCTACTAGGTGTCCACCGTGGGCAAAGATGAGCAGGCGGTACGGCAGTAGATTAGAGAGCAGGAAGTCACGGATCGCCAGTTGGACCAGTTGAAGCTGGACGAGTAGTCGGCCCCTTTCAGGGGCCATGGATTGGTTCCAAGAAACCGCTTTGAGCGGTTCACAATTCAAGCCTCCGGCTCTGCCGGAGGTATATGTGACCTCCAACTGCGAGCCAGCGTCGATCTATACGCTCGCTTCATTGAACATATATGCGTTCAAATTGACGAAGGAGATATTACTTATGAGAATCGGCATCATTGATATTCTTTCCGATGAGCTTTCGAGCTCTTGGGGAACTAAGTTCTATCGTTTCTCTTTTCAAAAGCAGTACATGAGTGTCATGCCTCAAGTGATAGCTGTCTGGTGCCGACAGCTAGGGCATAAAGTACATTACTGTACCTTCTATGGACAAAAAGACCCACTCCGTCTGCTGCCCGACCACCTTGACGTTCTGTTTGTCTCATCGTACACACAAGCAAGTGCCATGTCCTACGCACTTGCTAAGGTGTTTCGCACCAGGGGAACACTAACCGTAATTGGCGGAGCACACGCTCGTTCCTTTCCAACGGACTGCCTGCGTTTTTTCGATCTGGTAGTGCGCGACTGCAATAAAGATCTGATAGACGATATTCTGCGTGGACACTATGATCCACCGGCAATAATCACCAGTGGTCGTCCACTCACCGATTTCCCTTTGGTCGAGGAACGGATGCCCGAGATAAAAATTGCATCGTTTTACAATGGCAGGCCATCGCTTACCAGCGTCGTTCCCTTGCTCTCTAGCATCGGGTGTCCGTACACCTGCAACTTCTGCGTTGATTGGAATAGCAAATATTCCCTGCGGTCCAAGGAGAGCTTATGGCGCGACCTCCAATATTTATCGCAGAACTATCCCCAATTGACCATTGGATATCACGATCCCAACTTCGCAGTGCGATTCGATGAAACCATGGACATCATCGAGGCCTTACCGGAAGGGCGTCGAAACCCCTACGCTATGGAGAGTTCGCTATCGATTCTCAAAGAAGATCGCCTAGGGAGATTGAAGAAAACCAATTGCCTATATGTGGCACCCGGTATTGAGTCTTGGGTGGACTACTCCAACAAGTCGGGTGTTGGCCGCAAACAGGGACAAGACAAGCTAGATCAGGTTTCCGATCATCTAAAAATCCTGACGCGCTATGTCCCCGGGTTACAGGTCAACATGCTGTTTGGCAGCGACTCAGATGCTGGTGCCGACCCAGTGGCACTGACCAAGGAATTGGTCAGTCGAGTTCCCGAAGCCTGGCCGACCATCAATATTCCCTGTCCGTTCGGCGGCACCCCCCTCTATGACCAACTCTACCAAGAAGGTCGCATACTACGTGCCCTGCCGTTCGCCTACTACTACACTCCATATCTGGCCATCACGCTCAAGCATTACGATCCGCTGAGCTATTACAGCCATCTTTTAGACATCCATAAGACGATTTTAGCAAAAAATATGCTGTGGCAGCGACTTTGCACGCCAATACGTCCCTTTATACGCCTCCTACACGTCCTGCGCCATATAGGACACAAGACCGGGTACTATGCGAGACTCCACCGTATCCATGGGATGCTCGCCTCGGATGCTAGATTCAGGGCCTTCCACGAAGGTCGTTCAGATGAACTGCCTGAATTTTATCACCACTTGCTGGAACGTCGGATTGGGCGGTTTTCCGAACTCTTATCTCAGGAGGATCTTCGCCCTGTTCTTGAGGAGCCGGCTTCTGCGCTACAGGTGACTGCTGTGTCGTCGTCTTAAAAGCAATACGGTTTAGTCAATTGCGCTACCAACTGGGAGCCCAACCCATGTCGTCGCACCGAATCGTTCGGGAATGCTCCGAGCACCGTTGTAAAAGGAATTCGGCGCGTTTCAGGGGTCAACCTGGTACTTTTGTCACTCGTCCTCCGCAGCAGCGCTACTGCGGGTTGGACGCCTGAACCGGCGCCATTTCCCGCGCCAGATTCCCCTTGCTTGGGAACGAGAGATCGCCGTTTTTTATTAGCTCTATCCGCAGGCTTGCAACGATTCCAGAAGGTTGCGCCATACTCAGAACATTTCACGGGAGGGACGAAATGACTTCCAACCAGTACTGGTGGCCGGATCAGTTGAACCTGAAGATTCTCCGCCAGGATTCTCCTCTGTCCGATCCGATGGGCAAGGATTTCGACTACGCTGAGGCGGTCAAGACCCTTGACGTCGATGCGCTGAAGAAGGACATCGAAGCGGTGATGACGACCTCGCAAGACTGGTGGCCAGCCGACTACGGCCACTATGGACCTCTTTTCATCCGCATGACATGGCACGCCGCCGGCACTTACCGCATCAGTGACGGCCGCGGTGGTGGAGGCTCCGGCCACCAACGCTTTGCGCCCCTCAATAGCTGGCCAGACAACGCCAGCCTGGACAAGGCGCGCCGCTTGCTCTGGCCGATCAAGCAGAAGTACGGCCGCAAGCTTTCCTGGGCCGACCTGCTCATCTTCGCCGGCAACTGCGCTCTGGAGTCGATGGGGTTCAAGACCTTTGGTTTCGCCTTCGGACGCCCGGACGTCTGGGAGGCTGACGAGACTGACTGGGGGTCTGAGGGCACCTGGCTTGGCGACGAGCGTCACAGCGACGACGGAGAAATCCAGGGACCCTTTGGCGCCGACCACATGGGCCTGATTTACGTGAACCCGGAGGGGCCGAACGGCAACCCGGACCCGCTTGCTGCAGCAAAATACATTCGCAATACGTTCAAACGCATGGCGATGAATGACGAGGAGACGGTTGCGCTTATTGCCGGCGGACACACCTTCGGCAAAGCCCATGGCGCTGCCGCTGAGGATAATGTCGGTCCCGAACCGGAGGGGGCCAGCATAGAGGAGCAAGGCTTCGGCTGGAAGAACAGCTACGGCAGCGGCAAAGGCAGCGATACGGTCACCAGTGGCTTGGAAGGCGCCTGGACTAATGACCCGGTGAAATGGGACAACAACTTCATGGAGAACCTGCACGCCCACGAGTGGGAGCTGACCAAGAGTCCAGCTGGTAAATGTCAATATGCTCCCAAGAATGCCGCTGAAGCGGCCACCGTGCCGGACGCCCACGATCGGTCCAAGAAGCACGCCCCCATGATGCTCACCACGGACCTCTCACTGCGGATGGACCCGGAGTATGCGCCGATTGCGAAGCGCTTCCTCGAACACCCGGAGGATCTTGCAGACTCCTTCGCCAGGGCGTGGTTCAAACTGATTCACCGCGACATGGGCCCCCGCAGCCGGTATATCGGGCCCCTAATTCCTGCAGAGCCGCTGTTGTGGCAAGACCCTGTCCCCGGCGTCGATCACGAGTTGGCCGGGGAGCAGGATATCGCCGACCTCAAGGCGAAGGTTCTCGCCTCGAGATTGTCCCTTTCCCAACTGGTCTCGACCGCCTGGGCGTCGGCGGCATCGTTCCGCGGTACCGACAAACGCGGCGGAGCGAACGGTGCGCGCATCCGCCTAGCACCGCAAATGGACTGGGAAGTAAACAACCCGGCCGGGCTCAAAGAGGTGCTGCAGACGCTGGAGCAGATCCGGACGGAGTTCAACAGCTCGCAGACCGGCGGGACGAGGGTCTCCTTGGCTGACCTGATCGTTTTGGCCGGGTGCGCAGGCGTCGAGCAGGCTGCAAAGAACGCCGGTCATGACGTCCAGGTCCCCTTTACACCGGGGCGCACGGACGCGTCGCAGGAATGGACCGACGTGGAGTCGTTTGCCGTGCTCGAACCGACCGCAGACGGGTTCCGCAACTACCTCCAGGCAGGGCAGGAAGGTCCAGCGGAAGACCTGCTGGTGGAGCGGGCATGCATGCTGACGCTGACCGCTCCCGAGATGACGGCGCTGGTTGGCGGCATGCGCGTCTTGAATGCGAACACCGGGCCGTCCGAGCACGGAGTGTTCACCGATCGGCCGGGTACCTTGACCAATGACTTCTTCGTGAATCTGCTCGACACGAACACCGAGTGGAACGCGTCCTCCACATCGCAGGACGTGTTCGAGGGACGCGATGTCTCGACTGGTGAGCTCAAGTGGACCGGCACCAGGGTGGACCTCGTCTTCGGTTCGAACTCCGAGCTCCGAGCCATCGCCGATGTCTACGGATGTGACGACGCCCAGGAGGTGTTCGTGCGCGACTTCGTGGACGCGTGGGACAAGGTGATGAATCTCGATCGCTTCGACCTGGCGTAATCTCATCGGGTGCTCGTAACGGAGGTCTCCCGGGCATCTGAGGAGTTGAGGTTTCGGCGCCGACAAAAGGGCCTACCGGGAAGTCCACCGGATGAAGGAATTTTACCACCGGCGCCCCATCCCGCCATTGGTCGAGGGCTGAATCCGACCTGCGACCGCCCTGGTGGGGACTACAACAGTGCGGCCATGGACTGGGAGGCCTTGAGGCCGTGGCCGGAGAGGATCAGCACCGTAGGCGGGTCGTCGGGAATGGCAATCTCCCGGCGGGCGCGCTCCAGTCCCTTCCAAAGGACGGCGGTGGTGGGCTCCACGCAGAATCCCCGGGCCCCGAAATTCTTCACCCCGGCAACAATTTCTTCCTCCTCGACGGCGACGACCGTTCCCCCGGACTGGCGCAGACCCTCGAGGATCTCGCCGCCGTGGACCACCGCCGGCATGGCCAGCCCTTCGGCCAGGGTCGGCCGTGGATCGATTGGCGGCACGACGCGGTCCGCACCTTCCTTGAATGCGGTATAGAGGGGACAGACGTTGCGCGCCTGTACCGCAATGAGGCGAGGCAGGCGGGGAATGACGGCGGCGTTCCGCAATTCTTTGAATCCTCTGTACAGCCCCAGTGCGATGCTGCCGGCGCCGACGGAAAAGACCACCGAGTGGGGCGCCGACCATCCCAGTTGTTCCACGATCTCGAAGGCCATGGTTTTCACCCCCTCGACGAAGAGGGGGTGCCACAGGTGCGAGGCGTACATCGCGCCGCTCTCTTCGACGTAGTCCAGAAGGGCTGCGGTGGCGCGCGGACGCGGTCCTTCGACGCGCACCAGTTCGGCGTTGAAGAGGCGGATCTGCAACAGCTTGCCGGCCGCCGCCGTGGCCGGACAGAAGATCTTGAGGCGGATGCCGGCGCGGGCGGCGTAGGCGGCCGCGGCGGCCCCGGCATTGCCCGAAGAGTCCTCCACCGCTTCCTCCACCCCGATGGCGCGCAGATAGCTCATGAGCATGGCGGCGCCTCGATCCTTGTAGGAGCCGGAGGGCAGGCCGAACTCGCACTTGGCCAGAGGCCGCAAGCCTCCGATCTGCAGGGGCAGGAGGGGGGTCATGGGCTCGCCCAGGGAAACCGGTTTTTCAAAGGCGGGCAGAGCCTCGGCGTAGCGCCACATATCGGCCGCCCTTCCCCGGATTTTGTCGCGGGGAAAGCAGAGGTCTTTTAGGGAGAAGCGCAGGGCACCGCCGCAGGCCGGACATTTGTGGTGCCTGGTCCGGTTGCCGTAGTCGGCGCCGCAGGAGCTGCAGTACAAGGTTCCGTTCATGGCATTGATCCTTAGCGGGCGCGGGGCAGTTCTTCCATGGTCCCGGATTGGGGAATCAGGGGGGGTAGGGTGGTCTCGCCTGGGTTGCAGCAGCGATGGGGGCATCAGATTGTGAAAGCTAAACGGATCTCCGTCCGCGCGGTGGTTCGGCGGCTGCGGGATTTGCCGGGGACAAGCGGGGTGATGATATTGACCCGGCAGGCATGTGTCAACCTGACTCATGCCTGGTATGTTGCATCCTCAGGGGGATTCACCATGAAGGGAGATTAAATGGAGTGGCATCCTGTGGTAGTGCACTTTCCGCTGGTGCTGCTGCCTCTGAGCGTTTCCCTTGATCTGGCCGCCTGGTGGAGGCAGCGCCCGGAGTGGCACCTGCTCGCCTACAATTTGCTTGTTCTGGGGATCCTTGCCGCCCTGGCCGCCGTGCTCACCGGCACCGAGGCCGCCGGCCGTTGGGCGCACGGCACGGTGCAGAAGCAGATAGACCTCCATGAGGATCTGGCCACTATAGCGCTTTTTGTTTTTCTGGGGATCGCCCTGGGGCGGCTGCCGCTGCACCTGCTCGGGCGCCTGCAGGACTGGAGGCTCAAAAGCCTGATCGTGGCGGCGGCTGTGGCCTGCGGACTGCTGTGGCAAGCTGCTCTCTACGGCGGGGAACTGGTCTACAAGTACGGGGTCGGGGTGCAGAGCGGGGAGCAGTTCCGCGATGCCGGGGAAAGCGGAGCGTGGCCGTAAGCGTGATGTGGAGCGGGGAGGGTCGAGGGAGGTTTAGCCCAGATCGAAGCGCGGTTTCCCTCAGAATGGGTTCTCGTCGAAGCCCCAAAGACCAATGATGCCTTGGGAATACAAAGCGGCAAAGTCCGCTGGCACAGCAAGGATCGGGAAGAGGTCTATCGCCAAGCTGTCGCGTTGCGCCCTGAACGGTTCGCCATCCTGTACACCGGAAAGATGCCTGAAGACACGGCTATTGTCCTATGATGGAAGTTCCACGTAAGACTTGCGAAGAGACGAGCTTCGATGCAAAGGTTAAGGATTGAGGGTTGGTGAATACCATCTCCCTTTTCGATCAGCCTTTTGCGAGCGCTATTTCCGGAACCTTGGTCGCCAACTCCGGAAAGAACCACAACAAGACCAGCATGGCCGCCTGAATGAAGATGAAAGGGACGGCTCCTTTGTAGATCTGCGGGGTGCTGATTTCCCTGGGAGCGACGCCGCGCATATAGAAAAGGGCAAAGCCGAAAGGTGGGGTGAGGAAAGAGGTCTGCAGATTCATCGCGATCATCACCCCGAACCAGACCGGATCCAGTCCCATCTTCAGCAGAATGGGGCCCACGATGGGCACCACCACGAAAATGATCTCGAAGAAATCCAGGAAGAAACCGAGGACGAACATGAGGACCATCACCACCATGAAGGAGGCGACCACGCCGCCTTTCATATTCTGCAGGAAGTGCTCAACCACCTCGTCGCCGCCGTAGCCCCGGAACACCAGGGAAAAGACGCTGGCGCCGATGAGGATGGTGAAGACCATGGCGTTGATCTCGGTGGTCGTCCTCATGACCTCCTTCAAGGCCGCCAGGCTGAACTGCTTTTTCAACAGAGACAGGATCATGGCACCGACCGCACCGACGGAGGCGGCTTCGGTGGGCGTGGCGACGCCGAAGAGGATGGAGCCCAGCACCCCGGCAATGAGAATCAGGGGCGGCGCCAGGACGACCGCCAGCCGGCGCAGGAAAGCGAGACTGGCAATGGCCTGTCTTTCCGCCGGGGGAGTGGCCGGGACGAGTGCGGGGCGGGACAGACCGATGAAGACGACATAGAGAATGTAAAGGCACATCAGCACGATTCCCGGCAGCAGGGCGCCCATGAACAAATCGCCGACGGAGACGGAAGTGGGCGCGAAGTTGCCCATCTGCAGTTGCGCCTGCTGGTTGGCGGAGCTGATGACGTCCCCTAGGATCACCAGGACGATGCTGGGAGGGATGATCTGTCCGAGGGTACCGGAAGCGCAAATGATCCCCGTCGATAGGGCGGGGGAGTAGTGGCGCTTCATCATGGCGGGAAGCGAAATGAGGCCCATGGTCACCACCGTCGCGCCGACGATCCCGGTGGAGGCGGCGAGGAGGCCTCCTACCATGCAGACCGAGATGCCCAGACCGCCGCGCAGGCCGCCGAAAAGCTGGGACATAGTCTCCAGCAGGTCCTCGGCTATCCTCGAGCGCTCCAGGACCACTCCCATAAAGACGAAGAGGGGCACGGCGATGAGGGTTTCGTTGGTCATGATCCCGAATACCCGCTCCGGGAGGGCGGCAAGGAAAGCCGCGTCGAAATCTCCGCTGAGCATACCAATGGCGGAGAACAGCAGGGCGGTGCCGGCCAGGCAGAAGGCAACGGGAAAGCCCGAAAGCAGGACGGCGAAGGTCAACCCGAACATCAGGAGGGGGAGAAAGTCGCTCATGGAGGCGGCTTTCTCAGGACTTCGAGGCTGCGGACGATGACCGACACAGCCTGAGCAAGGAGCAGAAGGCAGAAGACGGGGATGGCAGTCTTGAGCACGAAGACGGCTTCCAGGCCGCCGCCGTCTTTCGAGCCCTCGAGTACTTGCCACGAATCGAGCACGAAAGGCAGGGACTGGTAGAACAGGACGGCGCAGGAGGGGATCAGGAGAAAGACGGCGCCCAGGAGATTGACCAAGGCTTTCTTCCCGGGCTGCAGCGGGCGATACAGGATGTCAACGCGGACGTGGGCGTCGCGCGCCAGGGTGTGGGCGGCGGCCAGCAAGAAGACGAAAGCGTGCATGTAGAGCACGATTTCCTGCATCCAGACCCAACCCCTGGCGAAGACATAGCGCAGAAGGACGATGACAAAGGTCACCAGAACCATGAACAAGGTCAGCCAGGGAACGGTTCTACTCACCAGCTTGTCGATTCGTTCCATCCGCTGTGCCGCTTTCCGGTCGGCGCCGCCACGGGTTCTAGCCGAATGTCAGGGAGCGCGCCAGGGTGTAGGCCTCTTCGGAAACCTTGGTGTAGGAGATGGATTGCTTCCTGAAGCGGTCGAATGATGCGTAGACCTTTCTGGAAAATGGATCCTTTCCGGCGATTTCCGCCACCACTTCGGCGGAGACCTTGCCCAATCCCCGCATCACTTCGTCCGGGAATTTGCGGAGCTGCACCTTGTGCTCGGAGACCATGGTCTCCAGGGCCGGGTTGTTCCTGGCGACGAACTCGGAGAGCATATCGTCGTTGGCGGCCTGACAGGCCCTGGCGACCACCGCCTGCAAGTGTTGCGGCAATCCGTCGTAGGCCTCCTTGTTGACTATGCCTTCGAGCGCCGTCCCCGGCTCGTGCCAGCCCGGCCAGTAATAGTAGCGCGCTGCCTGGTGCAAGCCGAAAGCAAGATCATTGTACGGACCGACCCATTCGGTGGCGTCGATGGCGCCGGTCTTCAGGGCCTGGAAGATCTCGCCGCCGGGAAGGTTGACCACCGTTGCCTTGAGACGGCGCAAGACCTCACCTCCGAGGCCCGGCATTCTCATCTGCAAGCCGACAAAATCGGAGAGGTCGTTGATTTCCTTGTTGAACCAGCCGCCCATCTGGACCCCCGTGTTGCCCACCGCGAACGGTTTCAAATTGAACCCGGCGTAGAGTTCGTCCCACAATTCCTGCCCTCCGCCGTAGCGCAGCCAACCGTTGATCTCCAGGGCGTTGAGGCCGAAGGGGACGGCTGAAAAGAACTGGGCTGCCTCGTGTTTCCCCTTCCAATAATAGGCGGCGCTGTGTCCGATCTCGGCGGTGCCGCGGCTGACGCTGTCGAATACGCCGGCGGCAGGAACCAGTTCCCCCGCGCCGTAGACTTTGATCTCGATCTGTCCGGCGGACATCTGTTCGATGGTCGCCGCAAGATGGTTGGCCCCGGTGCCGAGGGCGGGGAAGTTTTTGGGCCAGGCGGTCACCATCTTCCATTTGTAGGCCTTGCGGGTTTGCGGTCTTTGGGGCTTCTGCTCCGCAGTGCCGCAGGAAGCGCCCAGCAGGGCGACAGTGGAGAGCAGCCCTGTTTTCTTGATGAAGTCTCTCCTCGCCGAGGTGTCCGGCTTGTTGTCTTTCTCGCTCATGGGTTGCTCCTCTGCAACTGGCGGCAGGCGCCGTTCTCCTGGCCGACGATCACCAGGTCCGCCCGATCGATGAAGAGGCCGTTTTCGACCACGCCGGGAAGGGCGTTGATCCAGCTCTCGGTGCGGACGGGGTCGTCGATTCCGCGGGGGAAGTGACAGTCTAAAATGAGGTTGCCATTGTCGGTCTCATAGGGTCGGCCGGTATCCGCGTCCTGGCGCAGCTCGGCCCTCAGGCCCTCCTCCCCGAGGTGGTGCCGGACCAGGGACCAGGCGAAGGGAACCACTTCCACCGGCAGGGGGGATCTGGTGCCGAGCCGCGGCACGGTTTTGGAAGAATCGACGATGATGATCAGCCGCGTGCTGCACCGGGCGACGATTTTCTCGCGCAGCAAAGCACCGCCCAGACCCTTGATGAGATTGAGCCCGGGATCGACCTCGTCGGCGCCGTCGATGGTCAGATCGACTACCAGACCGCCCTCCAGAGCGAGGATCTCGATTCCCAGCTTGCGGGCGAGGCGGGCGGACGCTTCGGAGGTGGGAACGGCCTGGACGTGAAGGCCCTGGGCTACGCGCCGCCCCAGGGTCCTGATGGCGTATTCGGCGGTAGAACCCGTGCCCAGGCCCACCACCATGTCGTCGGTGACGTATTCTACGGCCTGGGCTCCGGCCGCTTCTTTCGGGTTCATGGTCTTTCCCACGAGAGCACAATCAAGTGGACCAGGCGGGCGGGGCCAATCAGCGCGAAGCCGCGGCCACGGGCTCGATCTCCAACAGCCCGGGAGCGGTGGCCGCTGGCCGGCGTTGCAGCAACTCTGCGGCCCGCTGCCTCGCCGCCGCCATTTTGGGGGACCGCACTTGGCGGTAACCACGCACTTCCTCGGGAAGTTCCAGCACCTTTACCCAGGTATGATATTCGTCGGCATCCCCGTAGTCGAAGCGCAGGAGTAGGTCGGCGTACCAATGGGCGAATTGGCGCTCATCGCGGTGCCACCAGGAGGAGAACAGCCGGCGCAGGAACTTCATTTTGCCCATCAGGCGCAACTGCCAGTCGCGGGTGCGGATGTCGGGGCGGAAGTCGAGGCCGCAGAAACGGAAGTGGGGGCGCGTGAGGTGGCGGTAGACGATGCGGTCGCCGCGCTCCGTATCGACGTTATAGCGCTTGAAGTCGCGCTCGTACTTCTCGGTGCAGGTGAGCAGGTGGGCAACGTAAATCTCGTCCTTGATGATCATCACCTTGGCCAGGTTGTAGATCGCGGCGCGGGTGGCGGCGCGGCCGAATTGCGCTGTGTCGCGGGCGTAGATCCGCCTAACCTTTTCGATGTAGCCCACGGCGTAGCCAAAGTCTTCGTACTGGATAAGATCATAGACCCTCAAGGCCAGATGACGGCGGGTCTCGGCATCCAGGTCCATGGCGGACAAAGCCTCTTCGGTGACCCGGCGGTAGCGCGCGGCCAACCGGCCATTGTGGGTCTTGGCGAGCAGCGCCGTCTTCTCCTTGAGCAGATCCTCGCAGCTCTGGGGCGGATCATCGAGGTGGAAGAAATCGGGGTCGAGGGCGAGACGACGGCCCATGTCGAAGGCCTTCAAATTGGTATCGAGGTCGCGGCGCACCGCCACTTTCATGGCCCCTTTCAAATTTTTCAGTTCCAGGGGCAGGAGGCCGCGCTGGTAGGCAATCCCCAGCATCATGATGTTGGCGTAGAGCTTGTTGCCCAGGTAGGTCTCCGAGATGTGAAAGAGGTCGGCGCTGAAACATGTCAGGGTGTGCTTGTGGATCAGCGCCGCCATGGCATCGGTCGAGAAATCCTCGGCCCCGATCAGAGTGTTGACGGTGGGGGTCTTGGCGGTGTTGATCACTGCCGCGGTACGCTGGGAGCTGATGATCTGGTTGCGGCCCCTCGGATCGGCGCCGCGGGCGGCTTCGAGAAGGTCGAGTCCGAGCAGGAGATCGGCCTTGCCCCACGGAACGACAGGGGAAATGGTCATGCCCTTTGTCGCGTAACTGAGGTGGGAGTAGACCGAACCGTTGCGGATGGACAGGCCTTTTTTGTTGGTCAGGTGGACGTCGTGGCCCTGGCGCAGGCCCGCCTGGGCCAGGACGGCGGCAACCATGTTGATACCCATGCCGCCGACTCCGGCGATGTAGCTGTGCCAAATGTCTTCCAGGGGGGCTATCGCCGGCTCCGGGAGGTCGCCCACGTCGATGGGGGGAAAGTCGAGCCGCGGCGATTGGTTGCGGCAGATGGTAATTTCCTCGAACGAAGGGCAGGTTTTGTCGCCGCCGTCCACCTCGACCCTGGTGCAGGCCCCGTCGGTGACGCAGGAAGAGAGATCGATGGCGATCTTTGGACCATAGTTGGTCCGCTCCTTGACCATGAGACCGCTGCAACCCGTTCCCCGGGTGCACTCCAGACAGTACTCGCAGACATCCTCGCTGATGTTGATGTGGCGCTCTACGGGCAGGAACCCTCGCTCTTTGATCACGGCCGAGTCCCTTGCCTGTTCGCGGCGGCGGTAGGTGATGCCGCACTCCTTGTCGGCTATGATGACCTTGACGCCGGGGCGCACCAGGGTGTCCTCCACCAGGCGCTGGTAGTCGCGGCGCCGGGCCGGATTCATGCGCGCGATAATGGTATCGCTGCCCTCGGCCATGCCGCGGACGGTGGCCTCTATGTCCTGAGCGAAGGTGGGACGGCCCAGAATGTCCACCTCCACCCCGGGGGTGGGCTGGTGTCCGGTCATGGCCGTGGTTTTGTTGTCCAGGATGATGTAGGTGAGGTCCTGGCCATTCTTGATGGAATCGGAGATCGCCGTCAGCCCACTGTGAAAGAAGGTGGAATCACCCATGAAGACCACCTGCTTGTTGGCAATGAAGGGATCGATGCCGGCGCCGGTGGCGCCTCCCAGACCCATGCCCGACAGATTGTGCATCAGGCGGGAAAAGGGAGCGTATTTGAGCATTGAATAGCAACCGATGTCGCCGTGGAAGACCAGATCGGTGGTCGGCAGCCCCTGCTTGCCCATGTAGGCCGGGTCGGCAAAGTCGGCGGCGGTCTTCTTGAGCACGCTGGCCGAATCGCGGTGCGGGCAGCCCGGGCAAAAGGAAGGTGTTCGCTCCGGGACCGGATCGGTGTCCCGGTCCAGGTTCTGAAGCTGGTCGAGCTCGCCTTTTATGCGGCTCCGGTCCAGAGCCAGGTCGGGTGCGTCGAGCTGGGCGAAGAGGCGGGCGAGGCACTCCACCGTTAGGGTAGGATGCAGTCCCATGATGTCCGCAAAGCCGGGCTCGCCGTGGGGAAAATGCTTGCCCCACAGGGGCACGTCGGGCAGCCGCCCATGCTGGCGCATCCGAGTGAGAATGGAGGCTACCTGGGGCTCGACGAAGGGACGCTTCTCCTCGACCACGCACATCTGCTTCACGCGAGCGGCGAAGGCGGCGACCATCTCGTCATCGATGGGGTAGGTTATGCCGAGCTTGAGGATCGGCACGCGCCCGCTGAGTCCGAGAATGTGCAGGGCATGTTCGAGGTAGGTGTAGGCCAGCCCGGAAGTGATGAAGCCGATGCTGCTTTTTTCAGGTCCGGGGTAGAGGATGCGGTTGATTCCCCGCTGCCGCGCCAGCTCGAGGAGTTTGGGATAGCGTTGAGCGATCACCTCCTGCTCCTTGAGGGTGGTGACCGGTGGAATGACGACCCGGTCTTCGGCCGCAATGGCGCGGGTGTCGAGAGTGGTCTGGTTCCTGGCGTTGAGCACGGGGAAGCGGTTGGGGTAGACTTCGACGCTGCCGCCGCCGTCGGCCTGGTTGGAGGTCACCAGGTAGGTGATGTAGAGAGCGGTCTGCTGCGAGAGCTCGAAGCCGACGCCGATCCAGTCCTTGATTTCCTGAAAGGTGGCCGGCTCGAGGACCGGCATGTAGAGGTGCTGGGAGAGGAAGCGGGAGTTTGCCGGCACCTGGGTGCCCTCCGACCAGGTGTCGTCGCCCACGGCTACAAGGGCTCCGGCCGCGGCCGTGGCCCCCGCCATGTTTCCCAGCGCCAGGCCGTCCGCCGCCACGTGCATACCCACGCTTTTCATGACCGCAAGGGCGCGCACCTGAGCCATCTGGGCGCCGTTGAGGCGGGCGGCGGCCATGGCCTCGTTGTTGGCGATCTGGGCTACGATTCCGTGTTCGTTGAGCAGGTCCTTGATGTTCTCGAGGGTATCGAAGAGTTCGGCCAGAGGAGAGCCTGGGTACCCGGTTATTTCGCCCACGGCACTCTCCAGGGCTCCTTTCACGATCAATTCGTTTCCGGTGAAAATAGCCGTGCCTTCTTCTATGAGAAATCTGGGATCCATGGGTTTGGCGGCTCAGCAGGGCAAGAGGGCCGAGCGTATTTCAAGGCTGTGTGGAGATTTGGCAGGTCCGCATCGGCTGAAAGTATAGGAGCGCCCGAGGCGGATGTCAAGATGAAGCGGGCGCCTCTGCCGCCTCGCTGGCCCGACCCATCCGGGAGCGCGGGAGGCCGCCGCTCAAGAGGCCAGGCGCTTGCGGAAGTAGGCGATGGTCTTTGCCAATCCGGCTTCCAGATCCACCGTCGGACTCCACCCCAGACGGATCCGGGCCTCGCCGATGTCGGGCCGGCGCTGCATGGGATCGTCCTCTCTGAAGGGCTGGTGCACCAGCGGCGAAGAACTGTCCGTCATTTCGAGTACCATCTGCGCCAGTTGCAACATGGTGAACTCGGAGCAAGCGCCTATATTTACCGGACCGGTGGCTTCGTTGTTGTTCATCAGACGGACGAGTCCTTCTATGGTGTCGTCGACAAAGCAGAAGGAGCGGGTCTGGCTGCCGTCGCCGTGAATGGTTATGGGCTCGCTGGTCAGGGCCTGGACGATGAAATTGGAAACGACGCGGCCATCGTCAGGATGCATGCGCGGTCCGTAGGCATTGAAGATGCGCGCAACCCTGATATCGACGTTGTTCTGGCGGTGGTAGTCGAAGAACAAGGTCTCGGCGCAGCGCTTGCCTTCGTCGTAACAGGCGCGCGGTCCGATGGGGTTGACGCGTCCGTGGTAGGATTCGGACTGGGGATGGACTTCGGGGTCGCCGTAGACCTCGGAAGTGGAGGCCTGCAGCACCCGGGCTTTGATCCGTTTGGCCAGGCCCAGACAGTTTATCGCCCCCATAACCGAAACCTTGATGGTTTTAATGGGGTTGTTCTGGTAGTGCACCGGAGAAGCGGGACAGGCCAGGTTGTAAATCTGGTCGACCTCGACCTTGAATGGGTCGATAATGTCGTGGCGAATCAGCTCGAAATAAGGATGCCCCGAGAGGTGGCGAATATTGTCTTTCGCACCGGTGTAGAAGTTGTCCAGACAGATCACCTCGTGCCGCTCTTTGATCAGGCGTTCGCAAAGGTGACTCCCCAGAAAACCGGCGCCGCCGGTGACTAAAACGCGCATGCTCGAAAATCCCTGTTTTCGGTTGGGTTTCCGGGTTATTGCTGATGCACGACCTCGGATTTCGTTCATAACTTAACCGACCTTGCAGAATTAGTCCATCGACGATAATTCTTCTGATTCGGCATCGCCGCATCGCCGCATCGCCGCCGGGGCGAGCGAGTCGCAACGAGAATTGTCGAAGAGGGAGGTGGTGAGAAGATGAAAACCGTGGCCCATTGCGCATCTACCTATCTGCACATCACCGAACAATGGCTCTATTACCAGATCGCCCGGCTGCGGCGCTACCGGCCTGTGGTGTTGACCCAGGAAACGCGGAACCTGGGAGAATTCCCGGTTCAAACCCTTTATTCCGCCCAGACCTACTCGCCGGGTCGGCGATGGTGCAACCGGATAATTCGCAAGCTGAGCGGGAAATATCCGTTTTACTCTGGGGTCCTGCGCCGGGAGGGGGTACAACTGATTCACGCCCACTTCGGCTACGAGGGCTGCCGCTGCCTGCGGGCCCAAAAGGCCACCGCTCTCCCCCTGCTGACCTCGTTTTACGGAGAGGACGTGGTAAAGTATCCGCGCGACCGGCGCTGGCTGCGGCGCTACCAGCGGCTCTTCGCCGCCGGCCGCCTTTTTCTGGTCGAGGGGAGCACCGCCGGGGAGCGCCTGGTGGAGGCGGGCTGTCCCCCGGAGAAGATACGCCTCCATCGCCTGGGGGTGGATTTGGAGCGCATCCCCTTCCGGCCGCGGCGACCGGGTGACAAGGTGCGGTTCATGATCTGCGCCGGGTTCAAGGCCAAGAAGGACATACCTTGTGCCCTTCTGGCACTGGGCAGGGCGCTGCAAAAACGGCCTTTCCCCTGCGAGGTCCTTCTGATCGGAGACGGACCGGAACGCGGGCGGGTATTGCAGGCGATCGGCCGGGCGGGACTTGAAAATCAGGTGGAACTCAGGGGCATGCAGCCCTATGCGCAGGTTCTGAAGGAGTTGCCCAACTGCCACATTCTGCTGCAGACCAGCGCCAGGGCGGCTGATGGGGACACGGAGGGCGGTGCTCCGGTAATCCTGCTGGACGCCCAGGCTTCGGGCATGCCCGTAGTTGCGACCCTGCATGCGGACATCCCGGAGTATGTGCGCGACGGGGAAAGTGGACTATTGGCCCCCGAGAGGGACGTGGAGGGGTTGGCGGAGTGCATTCTGGCTCTGGTGGAGAATTCAAAGGACTGGGAAGCGATGGGGAGGAGCGGCCGCCGCCACGTGGAGAAGAACTATAATCTGGCTGTCCAGAGCGGCAAACTGGAAGAAATCTACGACGAGCTGATTTAGAGGCACAGAGAGTCCGGTGTCTGTGCCTGCACCAGGGGGGATTTCAGCTTATTCGGTTGCTCCGGCAGCATTGAGAATTTCGGCGATCTCCTCGTATTTCTTGCGCTGGGCCCACTTCAGCGCCTTGTTGCCCTCCTTGGTTTCCGCATTGGGGTCGGCCCCGGCTTCCATCAACGCTTTGACCACTTCGGTATGGCCGTTGAATGCCGCCCACATAAGGGCGGTCAGTCCCTTTTTGGACTTGATGTTCACGTCGGCGCCGGATTCGATCAGGAAGTTGGCGGCCTCGAGCCTGTTTTTGGAGATGGCCCCCATGAGCGCGGTTTGTCCTTGCCTGTTTCTGCTGTCGAGGTCCACCCGGGCTTCGATCAAAGCGCTGATTACGGGGATGTTGTTCACCGCCGCCGCCGACATCAGCGCGGTCCTGAAGTAGTGCGTCTTGATGTCGGGATCTGCTCCTTCTTTGAGCAGGAGTCTGACCATGTCGACGTGGCCGCGCTCGCAGGCCCGGATCAAATTGGTAACGCCGGCGTTGTTTTCGGCGTTGGGGTCGGCGCCGGCCTCGAGCAACTCCGCTGCAACCTCAGGGTGGTTGTTGTGGGCGGCCCACATCAGGGCGGTCATGCCGTACCGGTCTTTGGTGTTGGGGTCGAATCCTGCCTTCAGGTAGGACCGAATTCCGTCGAGGCGGCCATCGTGGGCGGCGTCGATGAAGTTTTCGATGCTGAGCTCGCCTGCCTCTTTGTCGGCTGCGGTGTTTTCTGCTGTTCCCGCCAGAGCGAAAAGCAGGGCGGTCAGGATGAATGGCATTTATCTTCCTCCTTCAAAGTCTGATTGATGCCGTAGGGCCCCTCTTGATTGGAGGCTACAAAAGAATAGAAATATAAAGATAAATGGTTAATTCAGGCAAAGCCTGGTCCGGGTTCTGGTTCGCGTGGACTAGTGGCTCCCACCGGTAGACTGAAGGCGCCAATAGGAACTCCTGCTCTACGGCGTCCAGCCCGCCTGCCTCCTGGAAAATGGAGCCGCGGCATGCTTGCCTCATTTTTCCGGGTGGGCACGATAAGAAAGGGTTGTTTCACCGATGTCATTGACTTTGGCAGAACTCCTCCGCCTGCTTTACATCCTCGGCGCTGCCGATGATCAGGGGAACCCGCTGGTGCAGTGCGCGCGGCTGTATATCGAGAATGCGCCGCTGACCGGTTGAAGCTCTGCCGCCGGCCTGCTCGGCAATGAAGGCCAGGGGCGAAGCTTCGTACAGGAGCCGAAGTTTGCCCTGGGGAGATTTCGTATCGCCGGGGTAAAGGAATATGCCTCCTTTCAACAGATTGCGGTGAAAGTCCGAAACCAGGGAGCCGATGTAGCGCCCTTTGTAGGGGCGGCCGCTCGCCTTGTCTTCGGTTTTCAGGAAGTCGATGTAGCGCTGGATGCTGCGGTTCCACAGCATGTAGTTGCCCTCGTTGACACTGTAGGTCTTGCCTCTGGGGGGGATGGTCATATTTTCGTGAGACAGAGGGAATTCGCCGATTGTCGGGTCCAGGGTAAAACCGTGTACTCCCTGGCCGGTGGTGTAGACCATCATGGTATAAATCCCCTCCATTTCTTCTGATGCAAGACCTGCAAGATGGCCGCTGTGGTCGACCATCTTGATGATCGTGGAATGGGCGAACTCATCCAGCTTCTGAACCGCCTCGCCGTGGATGTTCGTCCGCCCCGACAGCCCCAGGATCTCAGCCAGTCCGGCCTTGTTCACCTCCCTTGCGACGAGCTTGCTGGCCGTCGTCAACTCGGTCAGAAGCTCGGTGAAGTCTCCTGTGGCCTGCGGATATTTTCGCTGCTCTTCGATAATGAGACGGGTCAGGGTGGTTCCCTTTTCCATCGCCTGGCCTTTCTGCAGGCAATTCGCCGTTTTCCGAAAATAGAGAGAGTGTGGGATCTTGCCAAATTTCCGGGTATCGGCATTGACCAATTTCCAGCCCATACCGGGCTGATTGAACCCCTTTTTTCCGAGAGGCCCAAGGAGATGGACGTACGCGACAACCGCACCCGCTCGCGCCGTGGCAGAATGCAGCTTTCGGTAGGTCCGGAGGGCGGTGACCTCCGCGGCGATGACGATAAGGTGCTGCAGGCGGGAATCGAGTATCTGGCGCGGTTCGGCGGTGGTGTGTTGAAGCTCTTGCAGGGGGAGTTCACCTTGCGCAACTCCCTGGTCCTTCGTCCAAATGTCGCCCTCGAAGGTTGCGGAGCAGGCACCGTTCTGAAAAAAGCGCGGGGGACGAGGAGCCCTTTTGCCCGCCTCTCCGAGTGGTTCGAAACCCAGGTCCAGGTGGAGGACGGGAGCAGGTTCAGGGTTGGTGACGGGGTAATGTTGCGCTATGGCGACAAGCTCTATCCCAACCGCGACCACCGCCAGCACACGGTGGTGGAGATACAGGGCGACCTGCTGACCCTTGACCGGTTATTGGGCAGTGGCATCGGACCTGAGAACAACGCCTTGGTGGCATCCGTCTTTCCGCTGCTGACCGCAAGCGCGGTGCGCGGGGTTCGGGTCGCCCGTCTCGTGGTGGACGGTAACAAAGGGGCGAACGACTACATCGACGGAAATTTTGCCGCAGGCATATACTTGGCCCGCTGCCGCGGGTTCGTGTTCGACGAGGTGGTTATGCGCCACTACAATGGCGACGGAGTCAGTTTTCAGGCTTGTGACGATATCCGGTTCGAGGGATGCCGGTCCGAGGACAACGCAAATTTCGGCTACCATCCGGGCAGTGGCGCCCAACGGCCTGTTTTTCGCAACTGCGTCGCCCGGGGCAACAATCGCGGCATTTTTTTCTGCCGCGGGGTCAACTTCGGGCTGGTGGAAAAATGCGACTGCTCGAACAACCGGGACGTGGGCATCTTTATCGGCGACCGCGACTCGGACAATCGGGTCGTCGGCTGCACCATTGACGGCAATGGCAAGGCCGGAATCGTCTGCACCGATCGTCTGGAGGCCTTCCGCGGCGCCCATCGCTCGGTGCTGGAAGGGAATCTTCTGCGCGACAATGGAGCCAGGGGTGAGGGAGTTGGGATCGAGGTGCGCGGCGGGACCCACGAGGTGCGGATCTGCGCCAATCGCTTCGTGGATTCGGGCGCCGGAGCCCAGCGCATCGGCATCCGCGTCAGCGCCGAAGCTGAGAATCCCCGGATCGAGGGCAATTCATTTGAAGGGATGGAGACCGACTGCAAGGTGGGCGATTAGGGGATGTAGGCGGTCCGAACCAAAGGTGAAAAGGAAGGGAAAGGGCTATGTCACGCCAGGTTCGCAAGGTTTGTGTCTATTGCGCCTCGAGTCGGAAGACAGGCAGGGTATACCTCGATGCCGCCGAGCGCCTGGGGCGGCTGCTGGCGCGGCGAGGGATTGCCGTGGTCTGCGGCGGTGGCTCGACAGGTTGTATGGGGTCGCTGGCCGATGGGGCGCTTGCCGCGGGCGGGCGAGTCATCGGCGTTCTGCCCCGTTTCATGGAGGAGCTGGAATGGGCCCACCGCGGGCTCACCGAACTGCGGCTGGTCGATGATCTCCACGCCCGCAAACGGATCATGGTGGAAGAGGCCGACGCCCTCGTGGCCCTTCCCGGCGGTACCGGGACGCTGGAGGAGTTGATTGAGGCCATTTCCTGGAAACGCCTGGGCCTGCTTGCCCACCCTATTGTGCTGGTGAACGTCCGGCGCTTTTTCGATCCCTTGTTGGAACTGCTCGCAAGAGCGATCGGCGAACACTTCATGGAGGAGAGCCATGTTTCCATGTGGAGCGTGGTAGATTGTGCCGAAGATGTGCTCGGGGCGATTAAGGATGCGCCGGACTGGGGCAAGGCGGAGGGGCGGGAATTCGCTTAGCTGTGATCCGGAGGGGAAGGGTGTCGGCCATGAAGAGCTCCCATTATGGTAGTAAAGTTGGGGCCAGACTCGTGGGACTGCGGTTGTCCTTCTGCTGCTGCGGCCTTTTGCTGATCCTGTGGACCCAAGCGCTCTCGGCGCCCCCACTGCACATGACACTTGCCCAGGTGCGGGAGGGGCGACTTTTTCTGCGCCAGGAGCGGCCCCTCTACCGCAACTTTGTCTTCGACCCCTTTTCCCATTACCCGGAACACACCTGGGGCCGGCGCCAGCCCGGGATCGCCACGCGGCTGGATATGAGGGAGATCGAGCGGCCGCGGGCTCTGTGGAGCCCCACCGGGGATTACCTCGCCACCGGCTACGATCTTTTCACCTGGGTCGAGCGGCGCCAGCCGCAGCAGCGCTGGGGCAGCGAGCTGTTCAAGGACTGGGGCAGTTGGTCCCAGGAGTTCGACCACTTGGTGGTGGCGCGGGACGGCTACGGCGCCTGGGGCTACAGTGCCATCGTGGGCGACGGGTTGATCGCCCGCTTTTCGCCCCTCACCCTTTCCATGACGGACCTCAACGGTTTGCGTCTGGATGTGTCCCTTCCCGGTGTCAAGTTCAGCGCCCTGGGCTCGCGCATTGCCCGGCCCAATCGCGAGTCCTATCTGAGTTCCGAAAATGTCGCGGAAGTCGAAGTCGACCATTCCACCCTGCTGTTGGGCAGTCGCGTCCACGCCGGTCTGGGCGCTTTGCGCCTGGGTCTGAACTGGGTGAACCTGCACGCCTACAACAGCATCCAGGCGAACAACAGCATCAAGGGGGACCTGCGTCTGGATCAGCCACTCTACAAGTGGCTTGTCGTCCGCATTGCGGATGACGCCCCGGCCGACGGCGGCGCTGGGGCGGTGGTGCAGTCGGTGCAGCTCGTCGTCAATGGCCGGCCGCGACCCGATCTGCGGCCTCAGGTGGTGCGCCACCGGGCCAAGGTTCCGTCCCAGGTGGGCCGCACCCTTTCCTCGGGTGAATTTCTGACGGTTGGCTACCGGTTCATCGATTCCTCCCGGTTTTACCATGGCTGGACAATTCCCTACTATGCGGACTATCTCTATCTGCTGGCGCACAACGCCGGTGAAGACGTGAGCGGGAATACCCATCTGGAAGGGTTGCTCGCCAACTTTGTCCTGGAAGACCCGGAGGGGGTCCTGCGCGCCGGCGGGCCTCTACCTCAGCACCGGAGACCCCAACGCCCCCAGATTCGAAACTCGCTACGAAAGCACGCTTTTGCGTCCTGCGCTGCGGGCCAGGGGACGGGTGGAGGATGGGTCGAACCTGGACCGGGTGCGCTTCAAGGTGGGCGAGAACACGGCGATTTTCACCTACGGCGCGGACGCCCAACTGGTGCTTCCGTGGCTGGAGGTACATGGGGAGTACGCGCGCTCGGCCGTTTATGGGCGCTATCCGGCGCACGTGGCAGGAAACCTTATGGGACGGGCGAGTCCGCGCTATGCCCGCCGGGGATCGGCCTACTTCGTCAATGCGCTGCACCGCTTTGGTCGCGGCCGGGTGGGGCTGGAGGGTTTTTCCATGGGACCGGACTTCAGCACCGAGATGGAGACCTATCTGCGCAAGGATTACGGCTATAGATCGAGCCGCGGCCAAAGCCCATTCAGCGGTTTAGAGAACGATACCATAATCTGGCGCCTGGTGCAGGACAACGAAGACGGGGACCGCTACCCCGACTTCTCGCTGGGCAATATTCTCGGCAGTCCGGGGGGGTGGGGCGATAGTGATGGGGTTTTGCTGAGCCGGGACGAGGATGGAGACGGAATCTTGGACATTAACCGCAACTCCAACTTCATTCCCGACTTCTACGAGCCCTTTCTGATGTACTCGGTGGAGCCCGACGAATACGTCTATGGCCTGGACCGCAACCACAACGACGTGCCGGACCACCGCGAGAACGACCGGGACGTGGACTATCCCTACGATGCGGACCAGCGCGGCTACCACCTCTTCGGACAGGCAGACCTGAGCCGGCACGGATCGGTGGAGGTGGGTCGCTACGCCATCGAGGGGATCGAAGGCGGCGGGCACAACCGCGCGCTCTAGGCGCTTTTGGGCTACCGCAGGGAAGGGGTGGGGAAATTGCGCCGGCTGTTTTTCGAAAACTACTTCCGCCGGGTGCAGGACAATATCGAGGACGAGCTGCAATGGGGCCGCCCGCCGGACCTGCTGTTCTACCAGGACAGCTATGTCAACGAAACCTATCTGGAGGCGGAGCTCAGACTCTGGTCGACGCTGAATGTGGTCCACAAGCTGCGCCTGCGGCTCAACTGGCAGCAGGGCGGCGAGCTGGCCAATGGGCTCTTCCAGCGCCGCCGCCGGCTGGATTTCTGGGCTCTGGTCAGCCGCGCGGACTATACATGGCGCTGGGGCGGACTGACGGTGACACCGCAATTCAAGCTTTTGTTCCTGCGCCACGAGGACCGGGAGGCCGACCGGGTTCTGCGATCCGAGGATCAGGTCATTCCGATCCTCAAGCTGAAATATCCGCTGATGAGCCGAACGGTGCTGCAAGCGGGGACACAGGGCTGGGGATCGTTGCCTTACCGGGTTGTGAACCGGGCTTTGCGGCGCGAGAATTTCGAACAGCGCACCACCTTTGTAACCCTGACCAATCGCTCGCGCTATTTCGGCTATGATCTCCACACCATTGTTGGCGTGAGTCGGGACCTGAAGGACTATGAAAGCCGGTTGCAGCGGTTCAGAGATTTAGCCCAGTGGTCGTTCTTCGTGCGCGGGCTGGTGGGTTTCACCGAGTACGGCAGGCCGATCTAGTGCCTGCTTGCGCAATTCCGCGTGAATTCGGCCGCCGCTGCATCCCGTCTCGCGGCGTTGCCCTCGATCCCGTACGCCCCCGGTACGACTCGCTCAGGCGCCTGGTTTGCCGGGCGCTTCGTCGCCCCTCGTTCGTACGTTTATTTACGCGCGCAGGCACTAGGGTGCCGCGGCAAAGCGACTCTGGACCATCCGCATCCGGAGGAGGCGCCGCAAGGGTTGGGCTCTGGCGTACTCGACCTCAAAGTCGCGCTTGAGGCATCCTCCGCCGTCCCTGGCCCTCACCTTGACGGTGTGGGTGCCGGGGCCGAGGGGGCGCGCAGTCGTCCCCAAGTGCCTCGGAGAACAGGATGTAGGGCGGCGCCACATAGCGCTTGGCGCGGCGCCCGTCCACCCGGAGTTCTACCGTATCCGTATCTTCGATCGTGGGTGCGCATCAAGGCTTCTGTGAAGACCTGATGGAGTACCTGCCAGGTGCCATGGCTGCCCGGTGCGTTGTGGCCAGGTTCGGCTGTTGGGCAACGGAGGGTGTGGGCTGAGCATCGGGTCAAGTCTTGAGCGTTTGCGGCGAAGGCTTCGCGATGACCGCTTGACAGGGTGGCGGTGTGAGGCATACCTTAGCAGAAAATTGACCATAACCGAACATGAGGTAGGGATGATGCGCATCTGGTCTTTTGCGAAATAGCCCGCGCAACCAGTGACCAAGGAGTAGAGCCGAGTCTTTTGCCGCAGGCTGCAGGGTGAAGTATTCCAGGGTAAGAGACCGGTCGACATTTTATACGAACAAGGCCAACGAGCCGTCCGGATTCCGGGCGGTTTTTTTGTTGTTGAATGGAGACGATTTTGCACGAAATACGCTTCAGCGAGGTGGAATTCGCCTACGAGACGATGAGCGCCCCACTGTTGCGCGACCTGACGCTGCACTTTCCGCTGGGGTGGACCGGGATCGTCGGCGCCAACGGCTCGGGAAAGACGACCTTGCTCAAGCTGGCGGTGGGGGCCTATCGCCCCGTGGCCGGGTCGGTGCTGGGGCCGGAGGAGAGCGTCTATTGCGCCCAGCGCACCGACCGCCCGCCGCCGCTGTTGGGCCCACTGCTGGAGGCGATGGACGGCGAAGCCTGGAAGGTCAAGGGCCGGTTGGGGCTGGAGGCGGACTGGCTCGAACGCTGGGAGAGCTTGAGCCACGGAGAGCGCAAGCGGGCACAGATCGCCGTGGCGCTGTGGCTCAAGCCCCGGGTGCTGGCCGTCGATGAGCCGACCAACCACATCGATGCCCCGGCGCGGCGGCTGTTGGGGGGCGCGTTGCGAGACTTTGGCGGCGTAGGGCTTCTGGTCAGCCACGACCGGGAGCTCCTCGACCGGCTCTGCCGCCAGTGCGTCTTCGTCGACCCGCCCGGAGCCACCGTGCGCCCTGGGGGCTATTCGCAGGGGATTCAACAGGAGGCCATGGAGGAGGGGAGCCTGCGGCGCGAAGCGGAACAGGCGCGGCGCCAACGCGACCGCCTCGAGCGCGAGGTGGTGCGACGGAGGGCGGCGGCGGCGCGCTCGGACAAGCGGCGCTCCAAACGAGGCCTGGGCAAGGACAACAGCGAGCGCTACAAGCGCAATCTGGCGCGGGTTAGCGGCAGGGACGGCCAGAGCGGCCGGCTGCTGCGACAGATGGACGGCCGCCTCGAGCAGGCGCGGCAGAAGGCCGAGGAGATCCGTCAAAAGAAGACCTATGACCTGGGGATATGGCTCGGCGAGAAGCGTTCAAAGCGCGACGTGCTCCTGCGGCTGGCGGCCGGGGTGATTGATCTGGGCGGGGGGCGCACGCTCAACCATCCCGACCTGGTGATGCGGCCGCACGACCGAGTGGCGCTCTGCGGCCCCAATGGCGGCGGCAAGAGCACCCTGGTGCGCCATTTGTTGCGGCGGCTCAACATCGAGGCCGCGCGGCTGGTCTATCTGCCCCAGGAAATCAGCGCCGGGCAGGCGCGCCGGATCCTCGCCGAGGCGCGGTCGCTGCCCCGGGCGGAGTTGGGCCGCACGATGACGGCGGTGAGCCGGCTGGGCTCCAGACCGCACAGATTGCTCGAGAGCGACGAGCCGAGTCCCGGCGAAGTCCGCAAGATCCTGCTGGGGCTGGGGATCGCCCGGGTGCCGCACCTGATCGTCATGGACGAGCCGACCAACCATCTCGACCTGCCTTCGATCGAATGCCTGGAGGAGGCGCTGGACGCGTGTCCCTGTGGGCTGCTGCTCGTCAGCCACGACGAGCGCTTTTTGGCGCGGTTGACGGCTATCCGCTGGCGGATCGCCAGCGACGGCTGCGACCCGAAGCTGGAAGTAGTCGACGGCTGAGCTTGGCCAATTGGGGGGACACGTTCTAAATTGGTCTAAGCAGTATTAAACCGCTAAAACGGAAAGCCCCACGAGTAACAATTTTGATCTCGAGGAAGAGCCCTGTTGCGTGCGAACCGAGGCGAAATCGCCGTTGTTCGAGGATGGCGAACCGAGGAAGGAGAGGGGCGGATGTCCAAAGCAGAGGTGATTGACCAGGACACCAGACAAACGGCAGGAGCCGCGAGAGAACCCAAAAATAAGCGGCGCCCCTTCAATGGATCCGAAGCCGTCGGCAAGCGGCCCGGCGTGGGGCAGTGTTGTTGTTTTTTGCTGGCATTCCTGGCCTGGTCGGTGGGAATCGCCGGGGCGCAAGTCGATATCGAAAGCCTGAGACTGGATGGACAACGCGGATTTTCCGGTTCGGCGGAAATGGATTTGACTCTGCGGGCGGGCAATGTGGAGTTGTTCGAGTTCGGCCAGGAGTTTTCCCTAAGTTACGGGCGCGATAAGGACACCTTCATTTTCATCGGCTCGGGCGATGCCGGGTGGGAGGGCAAGGAGCGTTTTTCCAACGAGGCCCTGGGACATGTTCGCTACGTCCGACGGATCGGACCGCGTTTGCACTGGGAAGTATTCGGCCAGACCAACTACGACAAATCAAGGCAGTTGAATTTCCGCGCCCTCGCCGGCAGTGGAGTCCGGTGGGCGGTCCCGGCGCCGGACTCCTTTTGGTTGGGGACCTCGTACATGTTCGAGCACGAACAAAACGAAGTCGCAGCGGGGGCCAGGCATGCCGCCCGGACCTCGGTCGGTCGGTGGAGCAACTACCTGTCCGCCGCCATCGACCTCGGCCCGACGGCGAGGTTGTCGGGGACGGCCTATGTGCAGCCGGATCTGCAACAGTTTGACGACTACCGGATATTGTTGGACGCTGCCCTGAAGGTGTCGATTACGGCCGCGCTCGCCTCAACCGCCTCGGTGGCGTTCAGGCACGACAGCGATCCGGTCGAGGCGGTGGCCAAAGCGGACTTCCGCTTGTCGACGGGGTTGGCGGTCGAATGGTAAGGCATCGGTTGGAGCGGTCTGGAATGGCTCGCTGACCGCCGACCTGGCGGGTCGACTAACCGCCCAAAGGTCGCCTGGTTGGCTGCACGAGCGGATTCCACCCTCTGCTATCAGTAGAGGTGGAGGAAGGCTGAACGGACCTCTGGCCCCGGGGCGTCCGCGCGGCTGGAAACCTTCTTCTGAAATGAGACCCTGATGGCGAACGAGTTCGAGATCACCCGATTTGAATCCCCGATCGAGGACCAAGCACTGGCCAAAGAGGTCTACGCGTTGTGGATCAAGGTGCCGGAGCAGATCGGCCAGGGGTCGGATCTTTCCTGGTACGTTGAGTTCCTCAGCGACCGCGACCGGCCGGAGGACCGCAAGCTACTCTACGTTGCCCGCGTCCAAGGGCAGTTGGTGGGAACCTCCGTGCTGTGGATTTCCCGCCGCGACCCGAAGCTCGCCGAATTCGGCCTGCCGGCCACCGCCCCCGAGTTTCGCGGCCGCGGCATCGGGCGTGTTCTCTTCGAGCAACCGGTCTTGGACTTCCGCGAGATGGGCGGCGAAGCCATCGTCATGGGGGGCGGCAACCAGGAGGCGGACCGCCTCTATGCCCGCGTCGGCTACTCGAAGCTGGTCGGTTCCAACGCCCTGGTGCAGGCCATGTCCGGGGAGTCCCCCGAGGCGTATTTCACCGACTATTTCCGCGGTCTGGGTCCGGCGACCATCCATCCCGGCGCGGCGGCCGACCGGACTCCGTCGGTTCCGCTGGTGCATACCCCTCACGATTGGCAGGTGATGGATTGCAATTCCAGGATCTACACCACTCGCTATTTCGTGCGCCGCAGTTTCGCTGGTCAATGCGGTGCCTACGTGGACATGCTGGAGCAGCTCGACTCCACTTTCTTTGCGGCGCGGGCAGGCGAGAGGCAGAAGGTGGTCGGCCTTTCCAGTGCGAAGTTCGAGGTGGTGGGGGTGTGTTCCGTGGATGGATTTACGCATCCGTACTATCTGAAGGACTGGACCGGCCTAATCCTCGCGGCGATGAATTGGGCGCGCCAGCGCAATGCCCGCGAGTTTGTCGCCACCGTATCCCGGGAGGATGAACAGAAGCAAAAGCTGTTCAAAGAATTGGGCTTCGAGATTACCGGTCGCGGCGAGGATTTCTTCCTCGATGGCGTCTGGTTGCGGGCCCTGCCGGAGGGGCGTCCGGTAGCAGCTCTCAAGATGACCCGGGACGCCGCCACTGGGTGAGGGATAGCGGAGGGAATCGGTTCGGCGGCCCCCGTGGCAGTCTCGGTGAACGCGATCAACCTTACCGCCGAAGATCCGGATGGGATATGGAGACGCTTCGTGTCTCAATCCTGACGGCAAGATCTCGACGCCCAACTACGACCGGCTGGCCGCACAAGCGGGCTTGATCGAGCCCGGCTCCGCCCGAGAATTGCCCTCCGTAGGAGGACAGGTCCTTAACCGGTATTCCGCATGCCGGCGGCGATGCCGTTGACCGTGACCAGCAGGGCGTCGCGCAAGGTAGCGTTCCCCGGGTCGTCGCGGAAGCGCCGCAGCAGATCGACCTGGACGATATTGAGGGGGTCGACGTAAGGGTTGCGCACGTCAATGGAACGACGCAGCACGGAGTTGGTACCGAGCAGGTCGTCGTGACCGGTTACCGCCAGCACAGCGCGGATGGCGGCCGCAAATTGGTGGCGCAGTTCCTCGCCTAGGGGCTGCAACTTCTTGGGAACAAGCCGTTCGTCGTAGCAGGCGGCAATGCGCATGTCGGCTTTGGCCATGACCATGGCGATGAGGTCGAGCGAGGCGTGCATGAAAGGCCAGTCGCGATACATGGCGAGCAGGCGGCCGCGCTGATCGCTGCCCAACGCTTCTGCCAGGGCAGCCCCGACGCCGAGCCAGGACGGCAGCAGGAGGCGTGTCTGGGTCCAGGCGAATATCCACGGAATGGCCCGCAGGTTGTCCACCCCGGCCTCGGCGCGACGGCGCGCCGGTCGGCTGCCGATGTTCAGCTCGCCCAGGACCGCTTCAGGGGTTGCGGCCTGAAAGTAGGGCCCGAAGCGCGCATCGTCCCGCACCACCTCGCGGTAGGCGGCCATGGCGGTTTGCGAGAGCTGCTCCATACAATCGCGCCACTCGGGCCTGGGCTGGGGCGACGGGCGCAGGGTGGCCTCGGCGACCGCGGAGGTGTACACCTCCAGCGTCCTCAAGGCGATGCCGGGGATGCCGAATTTGCTCTGAATCATCTCGCCCTGTTCGGTCACCCGCAGCCGCCCGTCAATCGACCCTGGCGGTTGAGATTGGATGGCCGCATAAGTTGGGCCTCCACCCCTGCCGATCGAACCCCCGCGACCGTGGAACAGGGTGAGGCGGGTGCCGTACTCGCGGCATACCTGCACCAACTCTTCCTGCGCTTTGTAAAGCTCCCACCCGGCCGTAAGGATGCCGGCGTCTTTGGCCGAGTCCGAATACCCCACCATAACCTGCAAAGCGCCGCCGATCTGTCGGCGGTACCAGGGCAGGGCCAGGAGCTGTCGGATGGTCGTGCCGGCTTGCCGCAAAGCGTCTACGGTTTCGAACAGGGGCACCACCGGCAGCCGCGGGCGACAGCCGGCCTGATGTTGCAGGAATTCCACGGCAAGGATGTCGGAGGGCGTTTGCGCCAAGGAAATGACGTAGGCGCCGACGGCATCCGGGCCGAGTTCGGCAATCGCCCTGAAGGTTTCGAGGACCTCACGGCAAGACGGGTCTTCCAACAACTCCGGGGGAATGGGGACCGAGTCGGCTTGCAGGGCGCTTCCGAGGAAGCTTTGCCGTTGCCTCTCGTCCCACTCGCCGTAGGCACCGCAACCTTGAGCCCGGGTGAAGGCATCGAGGACGTCGGTATGGCGGCCGGCTTCCTGGCGGATGTCCAGGCGCGCCAGAGTCAGCCCGAAACAGGTCACCCGGCGCAGCGTATCCAACAGCGGACCGTCGGCGATGGTCCTCGCGCCGACGCTGTGCAGGGATTGATGGCAGAGCAGCAGGGCGTCGGCGAGCTCCTCCGCGTTCGCATAGGCGTTGGCGTGTGTCGGCGGCTGTCCCGCCAATTGTGCATTGAGGTCCTGCAGGGTGGCATGGAGGCGCTCCTGCACTTCGTCGAGGAAAGCGCGATAAGGCTCGTGGGCATTCCCTACCCGTGCCCGCAAGGCGTCACTACAAACCGTTAAGGACAGTTCGCTGGCCAGGGACTTCAAGTCGCGCGCGTACAGCTTGACAGCCTGGCGGCGGGCCAGCAGGCAGACTTTCCGGGTGACGTCCGCGGTGACGTAGGGATTGCCGTCGCGGTCGCCGCCCATCCAGGAGCCGAAGCGCACGGGAGCAGCGGTTAAAGTCAGGGGCTTGCGGGTGAACTTTCGGAGGGCGTTATCCAGGAGGCGGAGAAATCGCGGCACCACGTCCCACAGCGTCTCTTCGAGGTAGGCCAGGCCACCGTGGGCCTCGTCCAGGGGGGTTGGCCTGGTGCGGCGGATTTCATCGGTGAGCCAGCAGGAGGTGATGTCACGGTGCAGGGCTTCCTTTGCCTCGTCGCGCTCGAATTTCGTCAGGTCGCGGCTGTCGCGCTGCGCCAGCAGGGCGGCTATGCGATTGTGCTTGCGCAACAAGGTCCGCCGGACCACCTCGGTGGGGTGAGCCGTGAGCACACACTCGATCTGTTGGCGACAGATCGTCTCGTGCAAGGCTTCAGGTGTGACGCCCTTACTATTCAGCAGACGGTCGAATGTTTCGTCCAGCGACCCCGGTTGTGGACCGGCGTCCGGGTTTTGCTGATACGTCCGCCGGCGCCGCACCCGGTGGTGTTGCTCGGCAACGTTGGCCAGGGTCAGGAAATGGGCGAAGGCGCGGCTGATGTTGAAGGTTTCCTCCACTGGGAGTTGCTTCAGCAGGTCCTCCAATTCCCTGAAGTCGTCGTCGTTTCCGGCGCGGGCATTCTTCGCCAGGGCCCGCACTCGCTCGACCTTTTCAAACAGCTCCTCGCCAACCTGCTCACGCAGGGTGATGCCCAGCATGGTTCCGAGGTCCTGAACGTCATGCCGCAACGGCGCATGGGGGTCGGGGTGGGTCGGGGGCGTTCCTGAACTCAACGGTTCCTCCGAACTCGGGTAGGCTGCAATTCGGGGTCCTCACTAACATATAGGTATAGGTAAAGGGGCACATATAGGTAAAATGAGGCGCGAATTTGGGTCCTCTGTCAAGGTGCTGAGTCCAGGAAAGGAGGAGAGTAAGTTCCTTGGGAATTGTCTGCGGGGGCTTCGGCAGGAACGCTTCGGTTGGCTGTCGGCCCTATCGGGGGCAACCCGGTACTTGGGGCGGCAATACAGGGTGCGCCCGGGCTTATGGCGGGAGCAGAAGGTGGAGCGGCAGGCGGTGCTCGGACGTGCGGGCTTGCCGGAGAGCTGGTGCGGGCGGCCGAGTTCGTGGTGCTGGACGAGCCGACGGCGGCCCTGGACCTCCAAGCCGAAGCCGAAGTCTATCCACACTTTGGGGAGATGGCCAGAGGCAAAGTCTCGGTATTGATTTCGCACCGGCTGGGTGCAGCGAGGATCGCCGACCGAAATTTAGTGCTCAAGGGGGGCGACTCATCGAGCAGGGAACGCACGAGGCATTGATGCGGAAAGGCGGAGAGTACAGCCGCTTGTTCAGCCTTCAAGTTCAATGATACGAATATAGGCTAGCGCCGTCGGCCCCTGCGTGGCTTGCCGCGCGGGCGCGTAGAGGGGCGGTCGGTCATTTCCTGGACGACCATGTCAAACCCCTTGAGATTTTGCCCGTTGAGCATGTCCATGGCCTCGCGGGCGGCGGCCTTGCTGGGCATGTCGATTTGGCCCCAGCGGCGGCGCGGATCAATGGTGGCAGCAACGACGGACCCGAACAGCTCGAACAGCGTGCGGAGGTCGTCCTCGGTGGTGTCTGCAGATAGATTATCGACGCGAATTTTCATCCAAACTCCAATAATAAAAGGGAGTGATGTAGTGTACATCACCCCCTTTGGCACTATATGAAGCCAAGGCCTAAAGTGCTACGACGCTCTCAGCCGCCGGGCCCTTCTGGCCCTGGACGACTTCAAATTCCACCTGCTGCCCGTCGGACAAGGTGCGAAAACCCTCCCCCTGGATCGCGCTGTGGTGGACGAAGACGTCATCGCCGTTCTCGCGCTCGATAAATCCGAAGCCCTTTGCGTCGTTGAACCACTTTACGGTTCCCTTCTCCCGATCTGCCATGGGTAAAATCCTTTGCAATGTGCGGTTAGAGCAGAACGTGCGAATAACTTTGAGTAGGAATCTACGCGGATTCGAACGACTGCCAACGTGGACCATAAACGCCCCTGCAACTATTGCAGAGACAAGTGATGAACTGAAAATAGTCCATTTCAGCCGCAGCGCAAGCAACTAATTCGCCTGCCGCCGGGCCCGCCATGCCCAGCCGCTGCCGAAGGGAGACCGCCACAGGCCGCGCATTGGCTGACCTCGGCGGGAAACACCCGCGCGAGCGGGGCCGTCCACCCCAGACGGTGGGCCGCAGGTCGGTGACCTCTAAACGCGGACCGCAGCCTGCGGTTACGCAACCGGCTTCGCCCTCGCGATGCAGTCGTGGTACCGAGCCCGGGGCGCCAGGTCACCGTGGTAGCGCAGGAGATGGAGCCGGGGTAGGGGTACCAGTACCGCCAGCTTCTCGCTTGCCACTATCAACCTTCATGATGCTACCCTCAATCCTCATTCATCGCTATAGACTGAGGCGGGCTTTATTCCCTTTCGCCGGGTCCGCTGGTTGCACTTACCCGCCACGCAGGACGGCCAATGCCTCGGCAATCTCCCGTCCTTTGGCTTCGATGAGGTCCAACAGCTCTTCAGGGGTTCGCGTATCCACGGCCGGCCGCTTGTGAGGATTGACGGCCTTGAGATCATAGACCGCATCCTCGATACGCTTGGCATCATTGGCCAGTGCCCTTGCCTCATTGTTCAACGTCTTTACCTTCGCTTCCACCTCCGCAATGGCCTCCTTGTTGGGGGGTTTGGCCCTTTTGAGCTCCCTGAGCTGTGGATTCTGCTGAGCCGCTTGTTGCCTCTTGGTGGTGGCCTGATCTGCGAGGGGCTTGGATTCCTCGGCGGCTATGCGCTTGCGCTCGTCCATATCTACCGTCCACGAAAGCTCACTATCGGCGCGGCGCGGCAGCAGGAGGAGGAAGTCGTCGAAGTGATGGAGCGTCAGCGGCGTCCTTTTGCGGACCTCGAGGTCCGTCAGGTCGTAGTACCAGATTTTTCTGGTCGGCCGCCCCTTGGTGAAAAAGAGCAGGTTGGTTTTGACCCCGGCACCGGCCGCGCTGAACACCCCGCCCGGCAGGCTCACGACGCACGAGAGATCGCAGTCGTCCAGTAGTTTGCGCTTGGTTTTGACAAAGGCGTCCTCGTTGGTGCGAAACAGCAGCCCTTCATCCAGTACGATGCCGCAGCGTCCACTTTCTCGTAGGCTGCGGATAACATGCTGTAAGAACAGAACTTGGGTGGAACCGGTCTTATAGTCGAAGCCGGTCTGCGCCTCCCGGCCTTCCTTGCCGCCGAACGGGGGATTGGTCAGGATCACGTCAAAGGCCGGCGGCGCGCCGGCGAACAAGCCCCCGTAGATTTCCTGTCCGGTCAAGGTATTGCCGTGCCACAGGCTGGGATCGTCAATGCCGTGCAACACCAGATTGGCCAAGGCGATGGGATAGACGAGGTTTTCCTTTTCCCGGCCATAGAAGGTCTGCTGTTTGAGGACTGTCAATTGCTCGGCGGTAGCATCGTCTCTTAGTCGCTCCGCAATGTGCTCAAAGCTCTGGGCCAGAAAGCCGCCGGTGCCGCAGCCGGGGTCGTACACGGTCTCGCCGATGCATGGGTTGATCACCCGCACCATCGCCTTGATGACTTGGCGCGGGGTGAAGAACTGCCCGCCGTCATTGCCCTTCTCGCCCATCTTGAGCAGCAGCCCTTCGTAGATCTGCGAGAGCGCGAAGACGTGGGTTGGATCCACCGCGTCGCCGGAGAGCTGATGCACTTTATCGAGTACATCGAGGAAGTTGCGCTCGGTGTCGATGCGGACCCGCTCGACCCCGGTCATAATCTCGTTGATGACCTTTTGCCTCGGGGTGGCATCAGGCGCTTCCTTGAGTGCCTTCAGATGTGGCAGCAGTTCGGTGTTGATGAAGTGGAAAAAGGCATTCGGCGGAGCGTTCTGGAGTTCTTGCCGCTTGTTGTCTTCGCGTTCAGGTGCGCCCCAGTCGCGCCAGCGGTAGGGCGCTTCCAGCGAAGGCCGGAACGGCAATCCCAATGCCTCGACCTCCTGCTCCTCGCTCTCCTCGCGCTCGTCGAGGATGCGCAAAAAGAGGATCCAAGTGAGTTCGGGTACGTACTGCAACGCCCCGGCGCAATTGCCCCGCCGCATGATGTCGCAGATGTTCTTGACCGCCTGATCTACCGATTGCTGGGTGATGAGTCGCTTGCTGTTTGAGTTCTTCTCCGCCATGGTAGCCGTCCATCTTCTTTGGTGATGCGGTGCTGGTCGGCGCGCCGGCAATGGCTTGACCAACAAGAAAATCTGGTATTTTCCGTTCAGGAGCGCCAGAGGTGGATTGGGGAGGGGTCGTCCCCCCACTTTCCTTAATGCTAGAGAGGGTGACAAATTTTGCCCTCAAAGCAATCCAAGGAAAGGGTTGTCAAATGAACGGTATTACCGTACACTCAAGGCATGGTCGTTCGCTCTGTCCACCACCGTGGATTGCGCCGGCAAAGCGTAAACGACAGCGTAAAGTTGGAGGGTTACCGCTAATGGCTACTGATCGAGTCAACATGACACCTCCGCATCCGGGTGACTTCATTCGCACGGAGATCATCGACGAGTTGGGTCTAAACGTGACAAGGGCAGCCGAGATTCTGGGGGTTCGGCGGGCAACGCTTTCGGACTTGCTGAACGGCAACGCCGCGCTATCGCCGGAGATGGCACTGCGCATCGAGAAGGCATTCGGCGTGGGCATGGACATGCTGCTGAGGATGCAGGCTTGGTATGACGCTTCGCAGATGCGTGCCCGAGAAAGTGAGATCAGCGTCCAGCGGTATGAACCAGTCTGACTGGCGTAGGCAAACCTGGTGTTTTTCGTTGGCGAGCGCAGAGGTCATTTTTCGCTTACTGGCTTCGTTTTTTCCAAGTTCACTTGCGTTGGTCCGCTAGCCAGGTGAACTTAGTCATTAGGCTTTCAAATCCTGGTTCAATGCGATGAAGTCAACGCTGTATCTTGAAACGACTATTCCCAGTTACTATACGGCACGCCCAGGCCGCGATGTCATCGTCTTGGCGCACCAGGAAATCACCCGGATGTGGTGGGAACGACGATTGCCTGCTTTCGAGATCTACATTTCCCCAGTGGTGCTTGAAGAAGCCCGCCAAGGCGATCAAGAAGCTGCCCGGAAGCGCCTGGATATTCTCGCCCCGTTTTCCGTTCTCGAAGCCACTTCAGCAATTGAACGGCTTGCAGAAACGTATATGACCCGATTAACATTGCCCGAAAAGGCGCTGCGTGACGCTGCCCATCTAGCGTTTGCGTGTGGGTATGAGCTTGAGTATCTGGTCACCTGGAACTGTACCCATATTGCCAACGCGGAACTGCGCCGTCGTCTCATGGCCCTCAATACCGCCTTAGAACTCCAGACCCCGATTATCTGTACTCCAGAAGAACTCATGGGGGTAGAGGAAGCTGACCATGTATGAAGATCCGATTGTGGCAGAAGTCCGAAAAGCTGGGCAGTCCCTTGCAGAGCAGGCAGAGGGTGATCTGCACACTTTCTTCGAGTTCCTACGGGAAGTCCAGCAACAATACCCTGATCGGTTGGTGAAGGCTCCTCCGGGTCCATCTCAAGAGGTTAAATTTACTTGAGCGGTTGTCATAACTGTCTGAGGACGATCAACAGACAGGAGACAGGGAGTTCGTACGGAGATCATCGAGGAGTTGGGTCTGAACGTGACAAGGCAGCAGAGATTCTGGGGGTTCGACGGGCAACGCTTTCGGACTTGGTGAACGGCAACGCCGCGCTGTCGCCGGAGATGGCCCTGCGCATCGAGAAGGCGTTCAGCGTGGGCATGGACATGCTGCTGAGGATGCAGGCTTGGTATGACGCCTCACAGATGCGCGCACGTGCAAGTGAGATCAGCGTCTAGCGATATGAACCTGCCTGACCTAAGAAGGATTGATGCGGAGAGAAACCATGAGATCTGTAGAAGCTGTACGAGCAGAACTTGACGACCGATACGGGGATCTCTTCAGATTTGCCTTGCATGTCGTAAAAATGAATCAGGCCCACGCGGACCGATGGCGCGTCAAGGAGATCGAAACAGGCGTCGTACTATATCATTTCACAAAAGCCGTAAATCTCCTTGACGCGACCCGCAGGCTATGTCATGATGGCTTCGCCCGAGAAGCGATCGTCAGCTCCCGCAGTCTGTTCAATCTCTTCATCAGTCTCCGGTGGCTCACTAAGCCGGGGGTGACTTCTCAACGTCTTGAGAGGTTCTCGGACCATGAGATAACGTCGAAAGCAAACAATGCCATGACGCTCATCAAGTGGGACAAGAACATCACCGAAAAGCAGAAGCGACAGCATCGTGCCCTGATTCGAAAAATTCGCCGGATTGCCGAGTCACTTGGAATCGATAAGGGCAGAAACGGGATGTACACGAACTGGCATCCCGGGATTCAGGAAATGGCGCAAGATGTAGATCTGCTGAGTGACTACCACATCACGTATAAGAGGCTCTCCCAAACTGAGCACACGGACCCGGAATCGGTACGGGAATACCTGAAGGTTGATGACGGTGGAGCACTCATGCATGGTGATGTCGGCCCAAGTACGGAGTACGCACCATTGGTGCTGATCGACAGCATCCGCTACTTCCTGAGCGTGAAGCGCGACGCCGCTCCTTTTTTGGGGTTCGAGGAGAATCAAGAGGAAATTACAAAGCTTGGAAAGTTCCAGCGAGAGTATGCAGGCTCACTGGCGAACTGTTGAGCCAGCCCATCATACCTTTCCCGCAAAAGCCTTTCGCAGCAGGGCCGACGGCATGGCGTCAATGGCGTCCAATTCTTCTTCGGCCGTCGCTTGCGCTTTCTCCACCGCCGCCATCTGATTTTTGAGAGTTGTTGCAATCCGCCGCTGCTCTTCAAGCGACGGGAGAGGAATTTTTCGGTTGAAGAGGTATTCTTGAGGCAATCTTTGTTGTCCTACTGAACCAGTGAAATGTTCTGTCGCTTCGAGAAGAACGCTAGGTTGCCGAACGAAGAAGTGTATCCACTCGGCGATGATGTGCTCGCTTGGACGGAGAACATGAAACTCCGTCGTGCCGAACCCAATACCATCTAATAGGTTTCGCGCTATTGCGTGTTTTCCGTTCTGCATACAAGGGGTGATTTTTGCGAAGAGAACATCCCCTTCAGCGAAGTAAGTATATCCTCTTTTGATTTCACCAAACGGGCGCACCTGTGAATCCGTGGATCCAGATTTTGCATCAACGACCTCCATGGGGACGAACGTCGTTGGCGTTTCGTCGGACCGATCGATAGAGGGGCGTCGTGGGTTAATCTCGCACACCTCCCCCAACTTGGCCCATCGCCATCCATCAGGAAGAAGTTCACCGGATTGGTAAAAGAAATTTCGGAGAAAAGCGGCAGGCAAAGCTTTGAGGGCCTCAAGACGATCTTGGGCTGCTGCTCGGGCCTTCTCCAATGCCGCCAACTGCATTTTGAGAATGGCCGTAATCCTCCCCTGCTCCGCAAGCGACAGGAAAGGAATTACGAATGATTCTAGGTCGTCCCGATTGATTGCCTCGAATGTACTTCCAGTGCCTTTATCAACCAGTGTTTCTTCGTAATTCCTTAACGCCAGAAGGATGAAATCGCGGTTTGCATCTTTCCCACATCGTATTGCAGCGAGCCCGCGACCGATACAGCACTCGACATCTGCAAGGTTTGTGGGGCCAACTGGTGCGCGGACAGAAATGAGAATGTCACCGGGCTGGGCAATTTTTTTTGGTGCAACACACCAGACACGGGCAACAGGGGAGGCTATGCCGAAATCTGCTTTTCCTTGAAAAAAGGGAAGTCCTTCAGGCGTGGTTCGATAGGTAGATGATGGTGGCGATTGACCGGCAATGATCTCGCACACTTCCCCCAACCTGACCCATCGCCACCCATCGGGGAGGGGTCCTGACGCTGTAGCCCTGTTACTCACGCGGCGAACATCCTCCTCTTCGTCTCAGTGAGTAGATCGCGGGGAGTACCCGCCTGTTGCAGTGCCGATATGCCCCCGGCGTCCCGGACCATTGGGACTTGGAATACCCTGGTGTTCTCCAAGGCTTCGGTGCCCCCCCGCTCGAACTGTCCGGCGATGGCGCGGATGGTGTTGGCGGCCTTGCCCGGCAGTGCGTCGAGCCAGTCTTCGTGTTTGTACCTGAAGGCCAGTACACGGTCAGGACAGGTGCGGGGAGTCAGGCCCCAGCCCAGCTCGGCCAGAACGTCGTACAGGTCGTATTCTTCCTTCTTCTCTACTTGGCGGATAACAGTGGGCGGATAGCCGGACCCGACTAGGCTGTCGATCAATTCTTGCCGCGAAGGCGGATTGATCCAGCAGGTGCGGAAGTCGTCAAGTGTGCGCACCTCCTGGACCAGTCGTTCGGCCATCTTCGCTTTGTACTCCTCCAGCGGCACAGGAACTGGGTGGCCATCTTCCTCGACCACGATGAAGCGGCCGGCATCAGTGATGTGTACGTCGAAACCCTCCACGCGAATGGTCGGAGAAGATCCGTCGGGCCCATTGCCGCCGTTACCTTCACCGCCGGTGCGCGTTGGCCGAGTCGTGAAGTCTTCGCTGAAAAGCCGAGTGGCGTCGGTATAGTCGTAGACGCGGAAGGTCAGTTTATTGGTCGGAGCGTCGATGCGCGTACCCCGCCCGATCATCTGATAGAAACTGATCGGGCTTTTGAGATACTTGAAAAAAACGATATTGCGTACACAGGGCACATCGACCCCGGTGGTCAGCAAATCCACTGTAGTGGCGATAAAGTAGCCGCTTGACGAGGCGCGAAAATCGGGGAGCTGGTCGTTGCCACTGCTGGCTGCAGTGCATTTGAAAGCGTACGGTTCCCGCCGCTGCTTGCCGTTGGCAGTGCACCAGTCTGCGTAGAGGTTGCTCATACGGGCGGCCACATCGTCGGCGTGGCTGTCACGGACGCAGAAGATGATGGTCTTTTGTTCGGGGTTGCCGGTGGTGAGGAGGAATTGGAACAGATCGCGACATAGGACCTCTACCCGGTCGGGCAACAAGATGCGGTCTTCGTAGGCGGTCTTGGCGTAGTGCTCCTCGATTTGGTCCCGGATAAGAGAAATTCCAGTGCGGGCCTCTTTGGGACCGCGTTTCATGATGTCGTCTATTGAAAGGCCTTTGTCGTCGAGGTTGACGCGCCCCTTTTGGACTTCGCAGGCGGCCAGATAGCCGTCCTCAATGCCCTGGCCCATCCCGTATTCGTACACGGGTTCGCCGAAATAGAGGATGTTGTTGGCTGTGATTGCCGCGTCTTCCTCGGCTTCGGCGCTATCTTCGCCGCATTTCAATTGCCGCGGCGTTGCGGTGAGCCCGATTTGCACAGCCTTACTGTTGCGCACGAGCACCTGCGACCACTTGCCCCAGGCCGAGCGGTGGCATTCGTCGATGACAACATGAGTGAAGTGGTTTTCAGGATAGTAGGAATTCAAGAAGCCGGCATCGCTTCGTTCGCCGGCCACGCCGAGGGTCTGGTAGGTGGCGACGTGGATACGGGCGTTGCGGGCGTTATTGGTGCCGTCTGGCCGGCGATACACCGGGGCGGCGTCGGCGCCAAAGGCGTTCTGGAAGGCTTGGATTGCATTGGAGCGCAACTCGTCCCGGTCGCAGAGGAAAAGGGCGCGGGTGAGTTGTCCCGCATCTGCGATGCGCTTGAGGAGGTTGACGGCAATGAAGGTCTTGCCGCAGCCGGTGGCCATGGAAAGAAGCGCCCTTTTGGGCTTGCTGGTTTCCTCGCACTGGGCGATGTGCTCCATGACGGCGCGGATGGCCGCGTCCTGATAGTAGCGCCGGGTACCTTCGCCGCCGGAGTAGGGTTGCAACAGGGGACGGGCAGCGGGAGATTCGAGAGCGAAGCCGATGCCGTGCTCATAGCGGGTGCGCAGTTCCTCCGGGGTCGGAAACTGGCTCATTGGGAGGGGCGAAGAAGTCTGCCCGGTGAAGTGATCGTACTCGACGAACTGATGTCCATTTGAAGAGAACACAAAGCGGACGTTGAGCCTCTTGCAAGCGGCATAGCCCTTCCCCTGGTCAAGACCGTGTCCCGGAGGCAGGCTTTCCCGTTTTGCCTCGATCAGAGCCAAGGCGACAGGCTGGGTGTGTGCGTTGACTTTGAACCGGAGCACGTAATCGATCTGGCCGCGCTGGCGGCGACCACTGACGGGCTCAACGGCTCCGGCCGTCTCCTCCCGCCGGATGAAGTCTTCGGTCCAGCCACACTTGTGAATGGCCGGATCGATCAGCTTGGCCCTGGTATCGGCTTCGGTGAGGGTCATTTGAATTGCACCAATTGGACTACCAGCCCGAGGTCGTCAAAAAAACCGGTAACAGTTAGCACAGCGTCCCTTCACCTTCGATGGGTCGTTGATTTGCCGACAATGGCGCGCGATCTCTAAGAGTAGGCTTTTCCCCGGACCGAACCAGCAGTCCTGGTCCAGTTCATAGAACATATAGGTAAAATGAGGCATCTATTTGGGTTATCTGTCAAGGTACCGAGCGAACGCAAGGGGCAGGGAAGGCTTCCTTGAGGATTGTCTGCAGGTCCTTCGACATGCACGGTCTGCTTGGATGTCGGCCCATACCGTGGTCAACCCGCTACTTGGGGCGGCAATTCAGGGCACATCCCGCCTATGGCCGGTGCAGAAGGCAGCTAGGTAGGAAGGATGGACCCCACACTCGAACGACTGGCGCGGGTCCTAGGAGGAGACAAGGCAGGGGGGCCTAAGCCCATTTGTACGGTCCCGCTATACGGAGATAATAGAGCCAGTCTTCAAAAGCATTAGCGCTCGATTTCCTTGGGTCCTGTCGGGGAGTGTCGGATAGGCGAACGCTCTCGCGGGCTGTCGATTGATCCAGTGGATTACGCCACGGGAAGGAGTGTAGCCTCAAATTGATCCAGAGTAGTTGCTGATAGAAATTTGACGATGACCGCTGGAGACCGGACCAATATCGCTCACGCCTAGGCGGAGGTCTTGCCTTCCAAGCGGGTGTCGACTTACGTCATTTCAAACGAGCGGTTCCCGCTGCAGCGCCCAAGAATTCAGGGGAGTATCGAATAAAAAAATGGCGGGGATGGAAAAGGTGATCCGATGCATGCCTTGGGAACATCGCGACAGGATAGATTACAAGGGCCGGAGTCGCATTGCCATGTCGACGGCCAACGAGGACCCATTCACTTGGACTCACTAGTGCAACCTGGAAGGTAGGGTAGGAGTAATTTTGCACCTGAAGTGTTCCACCATTACAGGATTTCGCTGTATCGGAGTTAGTCGGCCTGCGGATTCGACGACAATCTACATGCTAACCTGTTGATGTCGTTTGATTCCAAGTGGTCAAAGTTCTGCGCCGAATAACACTCCGCGGAACGAAGCGGAATAGGTCCCTGCTCCCGTAGAGCGGAGGACACGCCCAAGCGGCTATTGAATTAGAAGTTCAGAGCTTCGATGGCCTCGTCGCCGAACCAATTGATGATCGTCTGGATGGCCGCTGCGGAAAGCTCTTGGGTGAAGAGAACGGCCAAACGCCTCTTCGGCCTCGAACTGGTGACGTAAAAGAGGTTCCGGTTGCGCTCGAAGGCGGCTTGTTTGTTGGCAGGAATGTGGCTATCGTCCGTTGCCCATTCGAGCATCTGGTTGAAGTTATACTGATTCCAACCCCTGCCTACAACAATGAGTACGTTCTCAAACTCAGCGCCCTTGACGCCGTGCTTCGTTTCGAATGGAGAGTGGCCCGACAGATAGCGGCTCAGGGCGACGATCTCTTGGTACGGAACTGTCCGCAGGTCGCTGAGTTCCTTCAGCGTGCGCGGAATTTCCTCGCCCGTGTCTGGGTCGAACTGCCGCAATTCGTGTTCGCGCCTTTCGACGGCATCAGGGACCCTCGGCCGGCGTGCCGAGAGCAAATGGTCTACCACATCGCCAACCGTCCCGCTGTCTCTCAGCTCGATGAGCTTGTCCATGGCCTCGGACCATTTCTTCTTGTCAGCCTGAGCGCGGATCGCCGGCACGTTGGTACCGAGGGCTCGGAACATCTCACCGTATTTTCGGGACAGGTACGCCTCACAGGCTGGCTCCAGCGTATCGGCAAAGTAGGCGATATGTGGATGCTCCTTATTTGTGAAGGACTCATTGAACCTGAAGACCTCCGGAATGCTGGGGTATCCCTGCTTCCCGGCGAGGACCCGGTGCGTGAGCATCAATATTTTGGTGGTGTCAGGAGAGAGATCCCAACCGTTTTCGGTAAGGCGATCGAGGACGGCCCGAAGCGCCCGGTCGGCAGCTTCGGGAGGAAGGTCGCCACTCCAGTGGCTACTGGTCTGGCGGGGACCTGTCCAGGTGTTCGTGTGAAAGATGCGGACGCTGCCCTCTGTGTTCGGATCGACGACGAACTGCGGCAAGTCCGGCCTCATGCGGTTCAGGCATTCGACGACTGTTGAAACCGACCGGAAGTTTGCTTGCTTGCCTATAACCGTCAGGCTCGGATGTTCGATCTTTCCGCACCCGTCACCGTATATCTTTTGCCAGTGGTCTCCGAAGAAGCCAAACTGCGGGGAGCCCTTCTGTCCTAGGAAGAGGGTCTTGATGGAATTGATCCAGTTGGCGTTGGTATCCTGATACTCGTCGATTAATATGATCGGGTATTTGTTCTTCAGGATGCGCCTGAATTTGGCGTTATCCATGAAAGCGACGGTCAGGATAAGAACGTCGTCGTGATGGATGGAGACACGATGGTCGTTGATGCTTCGGTGGCCAAGATCGTATTCGACCACGCGATCGCCGAGGTCGCCGACATCAGCGATTCTGTCGAGCCAATGCTGGAGCTTTGGCAGTCGTTCCCGTAGCTGTCTTTGGAAACCGCTGATGAGCGACCAGCAGAATCCATGGATTGTATCGCAATAGATGACAGGGCTTCGGTCAGTCCGGGCGTCGATCTCGTCCTTCGCCACGTTGGTGAACGTTATGCACGCGATCTTCTGGTGCCGCTTCGGCAGAATGTGCTGGTAGCGGTCCATGATAAAGTGGAGTGCCTTGACGAGCGTATAGGTCTTTCCGGCTCCGGCGCCGGCTTCGACGAGGAAGCTCTCATTGCGCTCAAGGCAGCCATACACTTCGGCGAGGGCCCGATGACTGGCTTCTTCGGCCGGAGTCAAGTGGGGCGTGACCTCAGCCATCGTGAATAACCGCACCTTTGGGGACATCGGCGGCGACTTGGCCGATTGCTGTGTCTACATTTGGAATACCGCCGGCCGCTAGCCATCTCAATCCGTCGAGGATGTAGCCGGGCGTGGTCCAATCGGTTTCGTCGATAGCGTACTTGAGGGCGAACTCGGACTTCTTGAGTTTGTGGAGCTTGGACCATGCACATAGGGCTTGGTCGTCAGGCGTGGTGTCCTCGATACCGAACATCGCCGGGTTTGCCAGCATGAAAGCATCCTCAAAGGTGCGGCCGCAGGGACCGCCTTCGGACTCGGGCCGTTGAAAGGCGATGCGCCGAAGCCCCTTGACCCTTGCTGCTTCTTCTTTCCCCAGAAGGGCACCGGGCGAGCAGTTGACGTCTTTGAACCAAGTATTGAGACAAGCGTTGCTAGTGGCCGTTCCCTGATGCACCGGACAGGCAGCGCCGCCTGCGGCGACAACGGAGTCGAGGTCGGTGATAATGAGGGTCCGCAGCTCCAGAAATTCGAGAAGGTCGAAAAAGATGTGTGCGTAAGCACCGCCCACCTCCATGGTGGTCATGTACTGGCTGGACAGCTTTGGCGCGTCAGGGTCGGCTTCCTCCAGCTTTTTGATGATCACAGGCAGCAGTAGACGCTCGCTGGTCCCTTCGATTAGTGCGGCCTTGTCGGCAAAGAACAGGTCGCAACGCGTCAAGGTCAGGTACTGATGAAGGAACATTCTGTGCTGCTTCGGCGTTTCACACAGCCCCTCTCGGAGGTCCTTTACCTTGGTTTGACGAATACCACCAGCCGAGGAGGTCTGGAGGAAATACCGGATCGCCTCAAAGCCGGCCGCGTTGGCGACGTGGGACGAATGCGTCGATACGACAAATTGAACCTGCCAAGGCAAAGGAGTGCTCTCTTGGGCGCTGAGCTTTTGAGCGATCTTTGACACTTGGCGGATGAACACTTCCTGCATCTGGGGATGTAGATGAGCTTCGGGTTCCTCTATGAAAACGAGATGGACGCCGGGGGCGGTAGGATCAGCACGGAAATTACGATAGAAGCTGACGATCTGAAGCAAGATGAATATAAGGTTGCGTACTCCCAGGCCGTTATAGGACTCCGGCAACAGGATTCCGTGATGGCCCGCGTATCTCACCTTGGTGTGGCTTGAAAGGAGGCGTTCGACGTCGAGTGTAGTCTCGGTCTCTATTTCGGAACCGTCGAGTCCAGGATAACCGAACGTTTGCAAGGTCGGCATCAGCTTCTTTAGCTTGACTTGGAAGTCCTTTTCGATCTTTTGCTGAATGTCGCGGACAGCATCCTGCAAGGCTTGAGCAATGAGTTGGTCGCCTTGATCGGCGGTTGGCGATTTCGCCGCAGTGAAGAGATCTTCCAGGATATTCGCCAGAACGTCAGTGCCTCTCGAAGTGTTGTCGTCAAGCCCGCGCTGAGCATTCACGAAACCCGTCTTCAGGAGAGACCGGAGCGCGCTCACCGGCATCTGCTTGCGGTTGGTGGGGTCATTGGGGTCTTCGGCCCATATACTGGCAACGAAGAGAGCAGGTATGCGCTCTCGGAGCACTTGGAAGAAAGCCGGCCGGGTTTCATTGGTCAGTTTGTCGGCTGGCTGGTCGGCAAACAGCATCTCGATGGCGCCGTCGCGCAACTCGTAGCGCGCTATAACGAGGGCCTCGTTGCAATCGGGGTCGAGGTCAATAACGAAGTCACTGAGAGAGCCAAGCTCGGGCCGTTCAGGATCGTATCGGAACAGGAGCCGGAGCTCGATGCTCGGAATTAGAGAGCGAACTTCATCGTCTTGCTGGCCCGCCTTTTTGGCCTTGAGCGCTTCGCAAAAGCCGCTATATGAGGCGTTCGAGAAGTCTTCGATCTGGAACTTCGGGTTCTGGTCTACAAGAAACCGACGGATGGCCTCGGATAGCGATGTCTTGCCGCTGTTATTTCGACCGACGATTAGCGTCGTTTGGTTCTCAAGTACCAGCTCCACCTCGGCTAGAAGCCGGAAGTTTCTTACAGTGACCTTGTGTATGTGCATGTTGGCTCTTTAAGTAAGGAAAAATGCTTCAACTAGGAGAAATTACGAGTTCCCACATGGAACAGGGTTTCTTTCCTTTTTTAAGATGCCCTCTGTCGGGCTGTAGCCCTGACGTGCAGGTGGCGGCCTATGGCACCCATTGCCGCGTCTAGCCGATCCATGCGCGATTTGTGCTGAACGTCCAATACCCGATCTGCCTGGGGGAGGTGCCAGCCGAGGCGACGCGCCAACTCAGCCTTGCCGATGCTCTGCTCCCGCATCCCCTGGTACAGCATCACCTTGAAGGCGGTGAGGGTAGGCAGCACCGCGAGCTCTCGTCCTTGCGAAGGGGACGGAATATCCCGGCCGTTGTGGATGCGGGCCGCTATGGCCTCCTCTAGCGCATCAACCGCCCGTGCAAGCGCCTCGTCTCTGTCCATGCCAAACGTAGTCAGTTCCGGAAAGTCCGGGGACGTAGCTAGCAAAGTGCCATCGTCGTCTTCGAGTACAATAGGATAGGTCAGCATCAGTTCAACCCCAAGTCGTTCTTAATCTTGGCCACCAGCCCCCGGCCCAATTCCTTGCTGCCACCGTGCATAAACAACTGAGTCACACGATCCGCCGCGTAGCCCGTCGCAGGTTTCATCTACCAGCACAAATTCTGGAAATCGTAGGCGCTGGAGATTCAGGTAATTCCACAGTGCTTCTCCTGAAATTTTTTCAGGCCCTCGGAGATGGCGCTATCGGGAACTTTGGTAAATAACTCCTCGTAGGTAAGCCAGCGAAGCTCCAGCCGATTGATCCGATCGGCCATATCCTGGGGATAGAACCAATCCTGCGGATCATGCCTTGTGTCAATCCTGCATGAATCGATGTCTTTCAGCAGATGGCCGCGATTGGCCTCATACTCCCTGAATTTGTACTGGTAGAGGCGCGACTTTACGGGTGCACACTTGAAAGTTTTCGGGGTAACGAGAGCGACGTATACGCGATCGGCATACCTGCCTCGGCACTGGAAACACAGGGCATTTTCCGCCACGCGGGCCAATTGGTTCCGGTGAGGGTCATGAGTGACATCATGGGAAAGATCCGAATACATCTTCATCTCGCAAAAACATATCCAGGAATCGGAACCATTATTGAGCTCTATCCCTCCCTTGGTTTCTCCCCTGCGACGGATGGTGCCAATGGCGAGGTCAAGGCGAGTGTTTCCTTCCTTTTTTCTGGGGGACATTGGCATTGCTTCCAGCAAAATCCGCGGATTGTCAGACTGGGGGAGATCGGACCCCGCAATGATTTTTGTGAATTCTGCCACGCCCTCGGCTCCCCTAATTGCGTACCCACAGGCCGCCAGAAATGTCCAGAGTTGCTCATCCCACCCGGCTGAAGATCCGCACACCCTCAGTTTGTCGGCCAAAACTGGCGGCGCTTTCGCCTCCTCATGCCAGGTCGAGCGTCTTGCTCAACTGGTAGGTCCAGTCGACGACTCGGTAGCCGTGATTGCTGTAGAAAAGAAAGGCGCGGTTGTTGTGGCGTGCGGTGCTGATGGCGGTGTGGCGGTATCCGGCTGTGAGCATCTCGTTGCGGCCGCGGAACAGCAACAGCTTTCCCAGGCCCAGATGCCGATACGGCTTCTCCACTCCCAGCCAGTTGACGAAGCCGTAATCCTGGGCATCGGGGTGGCGCGAGTAGTCACCGCCGCAGGTGATCTCGCATTCCCCAATGGTCTTGCCGACCCGGTGGGCTTTTACGTGGCAGCCGGGGCGCCGGCCTCTTTTCCGGGGCCAGGTTACCGTCAGGTCGAAGTCGAGGTCGACCTGCGGCAGCTCGGCCGCTTCGTAGTCGAGTCCGTTGAGAAAGACCTCGCCCCCCGTGATCCGGTAGCCGTTGAACTGAAGCAGGGCGCTGACGTGATCGAGGTGGTCGGAGAGGTAGGTGTGGGGGAAGCAGTAGAAGCGGTAGCGGTAGCTCTGGTTGAAGGAGCAAACCTCGGAGAGCGAGCGCGCCGCGAAAGTTCTCTCGGCCGCGGCGAGCAGAGCTTGACCGGCGGCGCGGCAGCCGCGCTCGTAATAGAGGAAGCAGATCGCTCCGAGGGGAGCCTCGTCCGAGTCCCCGCGGTCGGTGCCTAGGTGGGAGAATCCGACGACTTCACCCCCGACCGTCGCCACGGACAGAGCCTGGTCTTCCACGGGAGGTCCACCGTCGCATTCGCCCCCTGAGACCGCGGCGATGGCCGCGGCGAAATCCGCATCGTCCACCGGCCAGCAATTGGGCACGTTGGCGACGCCACGGTTGAAGAGGCCGGCGACGTCACCCAGCATTTCGGCCTTGTAGTCGAGGATCTCCATGGTCGATCAGGAGCCTCCCAGGCGTTTCTCCAGCTCACCGCGGCGTTCGAGCTCGTCGAGGGCCTCCTCGGTACCCAGGTATTCTCCGCCGACGAAGATCTGCGGGATTGTGCGGTCGCCGCCTGTGCGACGCAGCATCTCCTTGAAATTCGCCGTAGGAAGCTTGAAGCCGAAGTAGAAGCGAATGGGAATCTTCCTGTATCGAATTCCCTTTCGCCACAGCATCAGGCGCGCCTTCCAGCAGTAGCCGCAGAACGGGCTCAGGTAGATTTCGACCTGGGGCATATTACAGGCTTGTGACGAACTGACGAGACATGTGGTTGGTGAATGGCGGCATATAGGTGAAATGAGGCACTTTATCAGATACCTCCCTCTCCGCTTCACCGATTCGATGAACCTCCGCGAGCTCGAGGCCGACGAGATGGCCCCGAGGCTCACGGAGTCCTTCTACCGGTCCCTGTCAGGGAAGGGGAAGTTCCTGATGCGCCGGCTGAAGCGGCAGCCGGCGCAGTTTCACCCGAGGGCTGATCCCTCCCCTTCCCTGTCCCTCACGGAGCAAACTGGAAAACCACCGGCAACTGCGCGGGGTCGGTGATCTCCGGGTCCGTGTGGTGGTAGATGTTCACGGCCCCGGTGCCGCAGTCGCCGAAGTCGTCGCAGGAGAGGGTGCCGAGGAGGCCCTCGAAGCCTTCCGTCGCCCCGATCGCCTCACGCAGGGCGGCGCGGTCGACGTAGAGCTTGCCGTCAACGACCTGTCCGACGGACTCGATGGCGCTGAACAACAGCGTCCCGGCGTCGTAGGAATGCACCCAGTAGGGGGTGCTCGGAGACTCGCCGTACGCAGCCGAAAACGCCTCGAGCACGTCGTCGACACTCTTGCCGGTGGCCTCGTTTACGTTCGAACCCTCCGCTGGCTCAGGGCCGGCGAAGTAGATGCCCACCGACTGCGGCATGGCGAGGAACTCGGTCAGGAGCAGGGCCGAGCTGGTGAGGAGCGTCGCGTCCTCCAGCCCCTCGGTCTCCTGCGCCTGTTCGGCGAAGGGCGCGCCTTCTGCGTCGAAGATCGGGAAGTAGATCCCGTCCGGCTCGGCCGCGGCGAACTCCTCGAGGATATCGGCCATGTCCGTGACCCCCTTCTCGATCCTGGCGGCGACCGGGACCTCCCCGCCGAGATCGCGGAACGCATTGCCGAAGGCGACGGTGAGGCCCATGGTGTAGGGGTCGCCGTCGTCTATGGTCACCACTTTCCGCAGGCCGAGCTCATGGTAGGCGAAATCCGCTACGGCGTTGGCCTCGTAGAGGTCGTTGTTGGCGGTGCGGAAATAGCCGGCGTGGTAATGGGGACTCGCGTTGCCGGCGAGATCGGAGGTGAGCGCGGGGGAGGTGTTGGACGGCGAGATCATCACCAGCCCCGCCTCGCTGAACAGCGGCGAGGCCTCGACGGCCGCGCCCGAGCAGGAGGTGCCGATGACGCCGACTACCTGCCCTTCGGCGATGACGGTCTCGGCGGCCATGCGTCCGCCCTCTCCCGAGCACATGGCGTCCAGCGATTCTCCGAGGTCGACCTCGCGGCCGTGGATGTCGCCGTAGTCCTCGGCAGCCAGCTCGAGGCTGTTCCGCAACCCCACGGCAAGCCCGGGAACGACGGTGTGCGAGAACAGCGAACGGATCCGTATGGCCTCGCCGGCGCCGATCTCGACCGCGCCGAGGGGTCCGGCCTCGAATCCGGGCATCTCGGGTTTGGAGGAAACGGGATCCCGCTCCGAGCAGGCGCCCAGGACCAGGAGCCCTGTGAGTAGGAAAGAAAGTGGGATTTTCATGGCGTCCTCTTTGGAAGGAATTGGGTAATGCCCCGGTCGATGCACGGCAGGCTTGCGTCCGGAACCTGAGGCAAGGGATGAAGGCTCGAAAGGCGGACGGCTTTTAAGGCCCGGGTCTTTTCTCTCGACACACGTCAATCAGTCCTCCGCCGAGGCTAGCTCATCAACATACAGGTAAAACAAGGCATCTTTTTTCGCCCTCTGTCAAGGCGTTGAGCGCACGCAGGGCCAGGGTAAGCTCCCTTGAAGGTCGTTTGCAGGTCCTTCGACCTGGACCCCGTCGAGCATGAGCGCGTGCCCATGGGGATCGCTCATGATGTGACCGGATCCTCGGCGAGCCCCTTGATTCCATCCAGCGCTCGGGTCGCCGACGCGGCTTGCGCTGCCCAAGAGGCTACCCACTAACTACTCCTCCGTTAAAACCAGGGTCGCTGGAAAGCACTGGTCTATCATGCCCGCTACTTGGGTGCCGTGCGCTGGACCGTCAGGGACGAGAGGCTGCCCAAGTGTCTCAACGAGGGGAAAAGCCCCGTCCAAGCGGCGACGACCAGCAACGTGCCGATGCCGCCGCTGATGACGGAGAAGACCGGGTTGAAGAGTTGGGCTACAAGCCCGGACTCAAAGCCGCCGATCTCGTTGGAAGAACCGACGAAGATGGCGGAGACGGCCTGGACCCTGCCCCGCATCTCGTTGGGAGTTCCCATCTGCGAGATGACGCGGCGGACGACCATGCTGACGTTGTCGAAGGCACCGGTCAGTGCCAGCATCAGCAGCGAGAACCAGAAGTTTTGCGAGAGGCCAAAGAGAATGGTCGCCACGCCATAGCCGGCCACGCACCAGAGCAGAGTCTTGCCGGCGCGGCGAAACGGCGGCAAATGGGCTATGGCCAGGGCGGTGATGCTGGCGCCGATGGCGGGGGCCGCGCGCAGCCAGCCGAGCGCGGCTTCGGGTGCGAGGCCGAGGGGGCCGAGGTCGATGATTTCGCGGGCAAAGATGGGCAAGAGGTACACCGCGCCGCCTAAGAGTACGGCGAAGAGATCGAGCGAGATCGCGCCGAGTAGGAGCGGTTGATTGCGGACGAAGCGCAGCCCGGCGGCGATCTGAGCGAACATGTTGCCCCCTTGGATGCGCGGGGCGGGAGGCAAGACCATGGTGCTGAGGAAGACGATGAAGGCCGCAGAGGAAACGGCGCAGAGGACATAGGCGGCTTGGAGATTGAAGGCGATGACAAAACCGCCGATGGCCGGCCCGGCGATGCTGGTGATCTGCATCAGGCTGGTTGACCACTTGGCCGCGTTTTCAAAGAGGGTGTCCGGGACCAACAAGGGCGCAATGGCCCGTTGTGCGGGCCAGCCTAAGCGGAGGAAGGACGAGTCCAGAAAGAGCAGCAAGTACATCCAGTGGACCGGCATTTGGTACCAGCTGAAGACGGCCAAGGCCAGCGAAGAGAGTGTCGCGCCAGCCAAGCTGAGCATCATCAGCTTGCGGCGGTCGAAGACGTCGGCTAGATACCCGGCGGGCAGGGTCAACAGCAGCATGGGGATGGCTTGGACGAGGCCGACCAAACCGAGGGAGAGTGCTTGGCCGGTACGGTCGTAAATCTCCCAACCGATGGCCAAACCCTGGGCGGCCGTACCCATCCTCACCAGCCCTGAGGCGATGAGATAACGTCGGAAAAGCGCGACGTGCAGGCTGGAGTAAGGGTCGTGTCTTTTGTGCAAATCTAGTATTGGGCGGCGAGAGATGTGATCTTACTTAATTACCGGTGTATTTCCCGTTAGCGCCAGGGACACACTGTCGAGAGAGGGAAGGGAATACTATGTTAGCAAAAGATAGGGGACCAAAGGTCCGCGAGACGCCAATTCCCCAGCGCCATCCGGGTCATCGAGGGTTGCGCCCATGCCCAAGGGGGGCGCTACAAGGGGGAGCTATCGGAATCGTTGGGAACTGTGGAGGCTTTTTCGACCATGAGCGGCAAGCACCACGCGGTGGGGACGAACCTTTTTTGATTCATGAGACATCTGGTGTTTGCTACAGTGTATTCGTTTAGTTCGGTCTTTCGAATTCCATCAAAAGAGTGGAGGAGCCATTCGGGACCAGAACAAAGAGAGATCTAGTGTCATGTCGTAGAGATTCGTTCACAAAGTCTTTTGATTTTCGCGAGGATGGAATCGGCCGTAGCCGTCCACACGAAAGGGTGTGCGTTGGCGTTCCATTGGGCGGTGTAGCGTTCGATGCGCTCGATGAGCTCTCTTACCTTGCGGAACGAGTCCCGCCGGACCGCCTGGCGCGTGATGATGTTGAACCAAATCTCCACCTGGTTGAGCCACGAAGCATAGGTGGGGGTGTAGTGAAGGTGAAATCGGGGGCGCCGCGCCAGCCATCGCTTGACCTTGGCATGCTTGTGGGTGGCGTAATTGTCGACGACCAGATGCACGTCGAGATCGCGGGGCACGTTGTCCTCGATGTGGCGTAGGAACTGGAGGAACTCCTGGTGCCGATGACGGGGCTTGCACTGGGTCATCACTGCACCGGTGGCCACGTCCAGGGCGGCAAACAGGGTGGTGGTGCCGTGGCGCTTGTAGTCGTGGGTAACCCCTTCCACGTAGCCCAGACCCAGAGGCAACAGAGGCTGACTTCGTTCCAACGCCTGGATCTGGCTCTTCTCGTCGACGCACAGCACCAGGGCGTGCTCGGGCGGATGCATGTATAAGCCTACGATATCCCGTACTTTATCGACAAAGAAAGGATCGGTGGACAGCTTGAAGTGCTTGTGTCGGTGGGGCTGCAAACCATAGGTGCGCCAGATGCGATGCACCGCGTCCTTGGTGAGGCCGGTTTCGGTGCCCATGGAGCGCACCGACCACTGGGTCTGGTCTTTGGGCTTGGTCTTCAGCGTCCTGTATATCACCTCGGCTACCTGCTCGTCGGTGATCGATCGCGGCGCCCCAGGCCGCAGCTCATCGTGCAAGCCGTTGAGCCCACGATCAAGGAAGCGCCGGCGCCACTTGCCGACCGTAACCCGGGACACACCCACCGCCCCGGCGACCGCTTCATGGGGCCAGCCTTCGGCCGCCAAAAGGACGATCTCGGCCCGCCGCACCAACCCGTGGGGAAGACTCCGTGATTTGGCCATTGATTCCAATTGTTCGCGGTCCGACGCACTCAGCTCTAACGGGGTTAACGGACGTCCCATCGCCATAGGTCTCTCCTTTCAGAAAGGGGGGTAGGAGAAACCTACGACATGAACACCATCTTGTAAAATTATTTATACGACATGACACTAGATACAATCTATACCTGAACGGTTCCGAGAGGGAAACCACATTTCAGCGCGGGCATTGCACGGCCTGAGGCGAGAGGAGTAGACATCATGATTGTAGTCACAGGAGCTGCGGGGCGACTTGGAAGACGCGTCGTCCAACGCCTCATCGGAAGGGGATATGATGTATTAGGAACAGACCTTGTGCCGCATAGCGAGTCGCCATCACCGTTTGTTCAAGCAGATCTCTGCAACGCCGAGAAGGCGACGGAACTGTTGACGGATGCAGAGGCGGTCATTCACATGGGCGCGATTCCGGGTCCCAGGATCGATACCCCACATGAGATTTCCGAAAACAACGTCCAGAGCACATTCAATGTCCTCTGGGCAGCGGCGGAGAAGAAACTCCGCCGGGTGGTGTTTTCCTCCAGTGCCTTCGCCATGGGCTGGTCCAATGATCCGCGCGCGTTTGTGCCCCTGTACCTCCCCCTCAACGAAGAACACCCAATGATGCCATTCGAGCCTTACGGATTGTCGAAGCAAGTCGGCGAGTGCATCGGCGAGATGGTTGCCCGAAGTTCCACGACATCTGTGGCAAGCCTCCGCTTCACGAATGTCGTGCCGCCGGAGCGGCAGGCCGGGTTTCCCTTGGCCGCACCTACGCCCGACAACCCGACCACGCTGGTGATGTGGGCGTACGCCGATCCCCGCGACGTAGCGGATGCCCATGTGCTGGCGCTTGAGGCAGACCTGAAGGGCTACCAACCATTTTTACTCGCTCAACCGACCACCCGGTTCCGTGAACCGACAGTTGAGTTGATCGAGCAAAATTTCGGGACTCGCGTCGAAATTCGTGGAGAGCTTGCAGGCAACGCAAGTGTCATCAGCACAGAAAAAGCGCAGCGGATGCTTGGTTTCAAACCGAGGCCAGGCTGGAATCAGTGCTGTCACTAAGTTTCAGGTGCGGATGCAGTTGCGGCGGTGCCCTCGGAGGGGCCCAACGCCGGGGGCCGGGCAGGTAGCCCGACGCCGTTTAGATAGGGTCGGATCGAGGCCGGATCGGTCAGGGCGGCGATGGTTCTTAGGCGACCGCCACAGGCGGCGCATAGGCTGCTGTCGGAGGCTGACCGCTGACCGCCTACCACAAATTGATTTCAAAAGCACAATACATACCAAATGGATTGGCCGGAATAATTGAGGTGGATCCAAAACCGCGCGTTTCGTATTCCTGATTGGTCAAATTTTTGGCATTGATGCGGAATTTCATCTTCCTGTACGCATAAGACACCGAGGCATCCAGCGTCAATACGTCTCTGATTTGGAATTGATTGCCTTCGGCAATAAACTGACTGGCAACATAGCGCGCGCCAATCCCAAATTCCAACCCATTATCAAATTCTCTCGCTGTCCACCCATTGAAAATATGGCGCGGCGAAAAAGCTGCCCTATTTCCCGAACGATCTACAAGCTGATATGTGACGCCCGTTTGCGTAAACACGGGGACCAATTCGGCAAAGCGGGTGAGTTTTGCATTGGAAAATGCATAGGACAAAAATGTGTGCCAATTTCTCGCGGGGCGTATCATCGCTTCAAGCTCGACACCGCGAGACCGTTGATCCCCATCTTGCATGGTGACACCTGTCGCATCGGGAATGCCAATGTTGTTTTTTGACAAATGATAAACTGCGAGGCTCGCGTGCAGGCGGTTGTCCAACAGGTATTTTTTCGCGCCTACTTCCATCTGGAGACTCTCTTCGGTTTCCCGAGGACCTGCGACCTGACTGGAGGGAGGGGCAAACGCTTTGCCGACATTGGCGTAAAACGAGAGATCCTTGGTAAGGGAAAACACCATGCCTGCCATAGGACTCAGTTTGTTGTAATTGCGAGACGTAGAAGTCGCCCGATCATCGTAATCAATGCGGTCATATCGCACACCTACAAATGCCTGGCAGCATGGAAAAAAGACGATGCGATCCACGATATAGGGCGCCATTACGAGGCTTTTTGAATCCGCCCCCTGCGATTGTCCCGGAATCATAAAAAAAGGCTGGCTCGCCGTTTCCACTGGATTAAATACATCGATATTGGGCAAGGCAGCCACATCCAGGGAAAATTTGTCTTTCCACTGCATCAATTCCAGTCCGGCAAGCAGAGTGTGTTCTACCTGGCCTGTGCGGAATGTAGAAAGAAGCTCAAACTGATTGCCCAAAACCTTCTGGCGATCGTCCAAAAGAACAAGTGAGCGCAGGATGTCCAGACTCCCCTGAGCATTGGGGAAAACGCCGCTGAACAATGTGCCCTGAGATACCCATGAAAAATCGGTATAATAGAGCTTGTTGCGAAGCGTAACCCGGGGCGATAAGCGAGACTGAAGATCGACGCGCGCCCGATAAATATCTTGATCCGAGGCATCAAAGGGCGATTGATATGATTGCGTGCGCGGCACATCTGCGACCGCCCCATTGATTATGGGCAGCCCCGAATCCGATTTGTACCTGCTGCTGGCAAATTCAAAATTGGCGGTCATTGTGGTCTTGTCATTAGGCCGCCATGTCGCCGCGGGATTCACCGCCCACAAACCGCTGTCTTTATCATCTCGATAGCTGTCGGAGACCTGTCGTAAGGCATTGACGCGCAAAGCAATGCCGCGATCGATATCCGTCCGGTTCGCATCTACTGTTACGCGACCCGTTTTATAGGGGCCATACGAACTCCCTATCTGGAACGCATTCGAAAAAATCGGTTGTTTGCGACTCAGGTTCACGGATCCAGAAAGCGGATTGCCGCCGTATAAAAATGCGCCCGGTCCCTTGAGCACCTCCACGCGGTCCAGATTGTAAAGATTGTAAAACGTGGCTTCTGGCTCCGACGCGCCATCGGTGAGCACCAGCCCGCTGGAAAGCGAATCAAACCCACGAATGATGAAAAAATCCGTAACGCCAAATACGGTCTGAATATTGACCCCGCTCACATTTCGCAGTGCATCCCCCAATACTACGCCACTCTGATGTTGAAACAACCCGGCAGTTACAACCCCGATACTCGCCGGGGTCAAACGGATTGGAACGGGAATCTTGGTGGCGATAGTACTCACCGTGGGAACTTTTTCTTTGCTTTCCGTCACCACAATCTCTTCCCCCACATAAACGGGCAGCTCTCCTTCCTCCTTCCCCTCCTCCTCTGTATTCTGTGCGAAAATGAGATTGCCCGTTATGCTCAGAATACCGGATAAAATCAAAAGGTGTCGAATATAACAACGCATAGCGAGTTCTCCGATTGGCAGTCGTCGGTTGTCAGTCCACCCAGCCCCAGCCCCAACCCCAACCCCAAATTCTAAATTTTAATTCACATCAATCGCTCATGAATAACGCCAATTGCGATATTCTTCGTGGTCGAATTCGGATAGCAATTGATCGACCTGCAAAAGACCTTCCCGGCTCAGAGTGCCACCTTGTGAATTGAAATCCAGCATTATCGGGAGGAGGCTCCGCAAGGTGTGGCCTCAGGCGTACTGGACCTGGAAGTCGCGCTCGAGCCAGCCGCCGCCGTCCCTGGCCCTCACCTTGAGGGTGTGGGTGCCGGCGCCGATGGCGTGGTCGTCATCAAGGGCTTCGGAGAACGGGATATAGGGCGGCGCCTCGTAGTTGTTGACGCGGCGCCCGTCCACCCAGATCTCCACCGTGTCCGCCCCAACCCCTTCGACCCAGACGCGCAGGCGCTCGTAAGGCTGGTACTTGCCCTCTTTATGAGGCGGGGAGAGGTAGATCCCCTTACTATAGCGGGGTTGCTCGCCGGCTTCGCGCCGGCGCCAGCGCCGCAGGGCGTCCACCGATCCGGCAATGGAGACGTAGCGCCTCGTCCGCGACTTGCTGACCGGCGCGTCGCACTGGTAGATGAAGACGCCTTCGACTCCCTTTTCGTAGCAGTCCAGCAGGCGCTGAAACCACATCCCCGGCAATGGAAGGCAGGGCTCCACGTTGGGCAACAGGATGGTCGGAGTGCCTCTGACAGCCTCGAGATATTCGTCGATCTCGAAGGCCAGAGGCCGGTTGAAGATGTTGCTCGGACACAGATAGTCCACCAACCGCTCCTGGGCCCAGGTTGTATAGTCCATGTGCTCGCAGCAGGGGGCGCCGCGCACCGGAAAGCGGACGAGAACCGAGACGCGACCGCGCTGCGGATCCGAATAGCGCTCGGCCAGAGCGCGCAATTGACGCAGAAATCCGGTGACCGTCTCTTTGTTTTTGACGGAGTGGGGATAACGGCACCAGTCGATGGAGAGGCCGCGGGCGCCGATTTCCAGTGCTTCTTCGAACAGCGCCAGGATGTACTGCCGTACCTCCGGCACCTCGTAGCGCAGCAGGGAGTCCTGGCGCCATTCCGGGTGCTGACGGGAGAATTCCGACTCGAAGGGCGTGCCGACGTAACAGTTGGTGGCGCCGAGGTTGGCGCGGGCCTCCACCCCGAGCTGGCGCGCGTATTCGAGCTGGGTGCCGAGGGTGTTGGTGAATTGCTGCAGGCGCCCCACGTTGTCGGTATGGGGCACCTCGCCGCGCACCGGATCGCCCTGGGTCGGTCCGAGGAGTTGGGTCCCGACGCGGGTTTCGCTCACCGTGCACGAGCCGCCCCGGGCGAATTGAATGTCGAGACTGTCCACCCTCGCTTCGGCGAAGGCCAGCAGGGGTTCCCGAAGTTGCAGGTTGCTCTCGATTTTCTGGGTGAACCCCCATGAGTAAGGCTCCTGGTAGCCGAAAACCTGACGCCGCTCGCCGTCCGCCCCCCACTCCGCCTCCAGTCGCTCGACCTGTTTCCCTTTCAGGGGGACCAGCCGCACCCTGTGGAGACGGGCGCGAAACTCGTCTTCGTATTCGAAAACGGAGCGGTAGGGCTGGGCGATGACCAGGTGCTGGCGATCCATTTCCACCCAGCGCCAGAAATCCTCGTCGCCCGGACGCGTGGCGGGATCCACCGGTTCAGGCTGGAGATGCGAACCGGCGCCGAAATCCTCAATGCGCTCGTCTCCCGAAAGGCGCAGCTCGATGCAGCTCAGCCCGGGCGGCAGGGAGACGAAGATGGCGTAGGGGCCGCGCAGATCCAGCGGGTAGGTCAGGGGCGGCAGTTCGACCCCCTTTTCCTTCGCCTCCAGCGCGGTGCCTGCGCTCGGGGCATTTTCCCCTCCCTGGCCGCGGCGATACCACCAGACCGCCTCGCCGGGACCGGGGTTCTCCGAGACCAGCTGACCCTGAATCACCCTGCGCCAATCCTCCAGCACCACCACGTCCTCGTTGCGCAGCTCGATCAGGGTCTCTTCCCTGGCAAGGACCTCTTCTCCGTCCAGCAGGGATATGCGCATTTCCACCGCCGCTCTGCCGCCGAACTGGTGGAATGGATTCCACACCAGGGTTCGGGCCAATCCCCCGGCGCGGCGCTCGACAAGGGTGCCGCGCCGGATGCCGTTGAGCCATTCTTCCTCCGGCAGCAGCGACCGCGCCGTGGCACTGACGTAGGGATGGACCGGGGCTGGCTGCCACTCTGCGCTACCCAGGGGGCGCACCTCGCAGCGAACGCTTACGAGCTCGGGAACGGTCGCCGGCAACCCATATGTCAGGTGAACGTAGCGCGTGACCGGATCGGTAGTCGGCTGCAGATTCACAACGGTTAGTCGCCTCCGAAAAGAAAGCCTCTCAAAAGTAAATCCAGTTTTTGCCCTGGGGATAGCGCCACCAGTATGACTCGTCGGCGCTGAGGCGCCATTGTTCGTACTGTTGCCGCGCCAGCTCGGAGCGCCGCGACTCCTCGCCCTGATGCCACATCCAGAGCCGGAAAACCTGGGCCAGGCCTTCCACCGAGAACTGCTCGAACTGGCTATGCACCTTCTCCCTTTCGGCGCTGGAGAAGGCCGCCATCACCCCCTCGATGCTTTGCTCCGTCATCTCCCGGAAAGGGAGCGGGGTCTCGGCGGTGCTTCCCTGGATCTGCCGCAAGGCGGCTCTGAAAACCGCCCGCGGCACATCCTGCCCGCGCTTGCCCTCTTCCTCTCCAGGTGGGGGACTGATGAAACCGCGCCTGAATGCCGCCAGGTTTTCCGCCGCCGCCCGCCGCCGGGCTCGGCTCAACTCCTCGTCCTCCTGGGGGTAGAGGCTGAGGACGTAAACCGAGGCCAGACGGCGCACCACGAAGCTGGCGTTCAGCACCGAGAGCTGGTTGACGTAGCTCAAAAGCCTTCTGCGTTCGGGCAGGGCCAGGGCAGCCATCAACTTTTCCACGCTGCGGCGGTAGAGCTCGCGCCATTGCGGGTCGATCGTGGCCCTGGCAAGATAGGCTTCACATGCCGTCTCGAAGATTGACGTATCGCTGCTCATTCCCTCACCTTCCACTCAGTCGATCCAGTAGGAATAGAACCGCGCCCGCCGCAGTGCGAAGCGCAGGGAGATCTCGCGGTCCTGGAAGCTTCTCAGATCAGCCTGGCTCCAGCGGAACTCCTGGACCGGGAGATCGCCTCTCATGGGCAGTGAGGAGCAAAGTACCTCGCCTTCCGGGGTAACCGCCGCCGCCCTCAATTCGCCTTCCGCGGCGTCCAGGTTGGCGCACAGCTTCCCGCCGCGGAGTCGGAAGGGTCTGGTGGTTACCGTGCCCTCCTCCTCTCCCGCGTCTAGAGAGACGAAGCCGTCGCGCCGCAGCACCGCCAGACAGATGCCGCATCCCTCCCGCGCCACTCCGCGTATCGGCTCCGGGCCCCCGTATTGCTTCCCCGCGGTGTAGTAAAACCACAGTTCATTGCCGCGCACCAGGGGGAAGGAGGGGCCGACCACGGAGGTCAGGTCCAGGTCGCCGCCGCCCAGAGGCGACAGATCCAGGAACGGCCGGCGTTGCCCGAGGCGCTGCCAGTGGCGCAGATCGCGGCTGCAGGCAAGTTGCACGTGGTGAAAGCCGGCCCAATCGCCGTCGCGCTGAAAGATGGTGCGCAATTCCTCCGGGATTTCCCAGCGGGCGAATTCCGGCCACTTCGCGGTGACCTTGCCGGTCTGGTGGTACATCATGGGCATGCCGACGTAGACGCTTTCGTAGCGGAAGGCCGACATATTGTAGATCTCGGCCCGGTAGGAGGGTGGGAAATTGAAATAGGGCCGATGCAGGGAGGAATCGGCGAAGCGCCGCGCGATGTGTTCGCGCCCCAGGAGCTGGTCCGGATCGTCGGCGTGAAACATCAACTCGGGCTCGGTCCACGAGTCGAAGTCCCGGCTGGTGGAAAGCCAAACCGATCGCCCGCGGGGTCCCTTGTGCTTCACCGTTGCGATGAACAGGCGGCCTTTGGAGTCGAAGGAGAAGTTGTGCTCGTCGGCGCTGGGCACCGGCGGCAGATCTAGAATGGACCACTTGACACCATCCGCTGATATGGCCCGGGTCCCCGGCGAAAAGGCCTTGAAGCGGCGCCCCGGATCCGGATCGTCGGGGTCGAGGACCACCGCGCCGGGTCCATCGTAGGGGCCCACCACCTTCCAGTTGAGGCCGTCGCTGCTCTCGCGCCGGGCGCCTCCGTCCCAGAGCTTGAAGAGTCCTGCCTCCGGATCCCAGAGTGGCGCCGTACGGATTTGCAGGCAGATTTCGCCTTCCTCGACCCTTGGGCGGATAACGGCGCCCTTCTTGACCGGCCGGTGCATGGTGCTGGTCAGGTTGTGCCGGTGGGCGACCCCGGCCTCGTCCAGAAACAACTGGCGTTCCCTATTGGACGGATCGAAGTTCAGTTTCATGCCGTTCATGAGTTTCCCCGCATCTTGGTCCCTTTTCTTCTTGAACAGCCTCTCACAGCCGGCGGAAAAAATAGAGGCGGCCGTCCCAGGTGCCGATGCACAATCCCTCCGCGGTCAGGCAGGGCGGGGCCACCAGGGGCGCGCCGAAGTCCGTCCTGCTCTCGCACTCACCACTGGCCCCGTCCAGGATGTAGAGGTGGCCGTCGTTGCCGCCTACGAGAACCTGCTCCTCCCAGGGCACCGGGGGGGCAAGGACGGAGTTCAGCCCCCTGCGGCGCGGCACCATATCGAGCAAATCCGCGCCAGTGGCGAAACTCCAGTATACTTCCCCGGAGGGCAGATCGCAACATCGGATCCCGCCAGTGGGGGTGGTGGCGTAGATCCGTTCTCCTGCCACGGCGAGGCCCGTGGGGTACTGGCCTTCCAGCACCTCTTTGTGCCAGATCGGCTCTCCCGAGCCGGCATCGATCACCGCCAAGCTGTTGGCCCCGCCGGCGCTGACCAGCAAATTCCTTTTCAGTACCGGAGTGGCGCATTCGCTCTTAACCGCCGCTTCCTCGTACTCCCAGGCGATCTCTCCGCTGTCCAGCTTCATTCCCAGCAGACCGCGGCCCGCGACTGCCACGATCAGCAAATCGCCGTAGACCAGCGGGCTGCTGTAGCAGGGCACGTCTCTGCCCGCGACCCCGCGTTGGAAAACAGGGGTGCCCTGGTCGCGCTTGTCGAGGGTGCGGCTCCACAACTTCTCTCCCTTGGCCAGGCTGAAGGCAGCGCAGGCATCTTTCTCCGCCACGTACACGGCGCCGTTGGCTATCAGCGGGGCCGAATAGACGAACAGCTCGGGATATCCCGGCATGTCCGCCGACCACACCTGCCTTCCGCTGCAGGTTTCGATCAGGAATACCCGTCCCGGCACGGAAACCGCTGCACTCCAGCCCTCGGACGCTACCGCCACCTGGTTCTTGATCGAGGCTCCGGAGCGAAACGTCCACCGCGACTTACCCGTGGCCAATTCGAGAGATTGGACCCCTGAGGCGCCCTGGAGGTCCTCGTCCCTGAGGCTGACCAGGACTGCATCGCCCCAGAGGACCGGCCCGGCTCCGTGCAGGCCCCCTGGAATCCGGCGTTTCCATACGAGTTGCAGCCGGCCTTTCCGCAGGGCAATCTCACTGACCTCAGGTTGCCGCAATGCAGCACCCTGGGCGGTTACGAGCCGGGACTTTGCGCCGGCCTCGGAGAAGTCCAGCAGGCGGTAACCGCAGGGCGTATTGTCGGCGCCGCCGAAACACAGGGGAGGGGTGCACATCACTGCCATCTCCTCGTGATGGAAAACCTTGCTGGCGTGGCGGTGACCGTAGAGCAGGAGGCGGACGTTGAAGCCCTCGAGGATCTCGAGGAAATGGGCAGGCGGCGGTCCGTGCTGAACGATAATTATTTCCCTTCGCGGCGGCTGCATCCGCAGGTCCGCCTGCAGCCAGGCCGCTTTGCGCTGGCGGTCCCGGGGCGAGAAACAGCGGTCGAAGTCCATCACCAGCACGAAGTGACGCCCGCCCCAGTCGAAGCTGTAGTAGGGAGGCCCGAAAAAGCGTTCGTAATGACGCGTGAAGGTGAGGTCCGCCCTGCCTTCGCGCGCCAACTGCAGGCGCCGTTCCTGGCTCCCGTCGTGGTTGCCGAAAAGGGGGAACAAAGGGGTCTCTACCTTGGCGAGCACCTGGTGAACGGCTTCCATTTCCTCCAGGCTCCCGTAGTTGGTCAGATCCCCTCCGGCGGCGATGAGATCGGGTTCGGCTTCCCCGTCGAGATCGGCGAGGACTTTTTCCAGGCGAGCCGCGGAAGTCAGCTCCCACCCGGGGGACTTCTTTTTTCCAGCCAGGTGGAGGTCGGTGATGTGAGCCAGCCTGAACCAGCGCCGCCGGCGCTCTGGCGCCGCTGTGAGTTCGAAGTCCACCGTTCTGGTCCGAGCCGAAAGGGCCCGGAAAAACCTGTTTGCCGGACGGAAGCCCTCTGGCGTCACCATCCACACAAAAGCATGTCCTCCGGGTTCCAGCGGCAGTTGGTAGGAACCGTCCGGTCCGGTGCGCACCATGTGCTCGCCGTTTGAAACGGCGACCCCGGCCATCCCCGCGGCCGACGAACTGTCTCGCACTTTTCCCAGTATCCGCATCTTATCGAGCAAGGTGAAGGAGGCGGCCATCCCAGGTGCCGATGCCCAGGCCGTCTCCGACCGCGCACGGCGCCGCACTGACAGGCGCCCCCAACGCCGTTCGGCTCAGACATTTCCCGCTGGAGGCGTCCAGTAAGGAGACCACTCCGTCGTTGCCGCAGGCCACCACCCATTGCCCCCAAACCAGGGGCGAGGCCAGGACGGAGCGTCCGCCTCTGCGCCTGGGGACCATATCGACCAGGTCCTCGCCGCTGCCGTAGTTCCATTCCACCATGCCGCCGCAGCGGTCCCGGCACTGAACCGCGCCGGCAGATGTGGCAACGTAGATTTTGTTCCCGGCGAGGGCCAGGCCGGTGGGATAATCACCTCGCGGCATGGCGGCGCTCCAGACCGGCTCTCCCGATTTCGCTTTCAGGGCGATCAATCTGTCGGCTTCTCCGCCGCATATTATCAGATCGTCCGCCAGCGCCGGCGAGCAACAGAATGGAGACACGCCTGCCTGGCGCTCCCAAACGACTCGGCCGCTGCTGCGGTGCAAGCCCAGAATGCCTCGCTTGGGTAGCGCAATGACCAGCAACTCGCCGGCGACAAGGGGGCTGGAATAGGAAGGCTTGTCGATGACGCGGCTGGCATCTCCCACAAAGGAGGTATACCACAGGGGTTCTCCGGTCTCCAGGTCATAGGCGCCGTATCCGGCGTTGGACCCGGCGAAAACTGCGGCGCCCGAAATTGCCGGTGAAGAATAAACCCAGCGTTCCGGATACCCTGGCAGGTCAACGGTCCATTGCCCGGCGCCGCTGTGGACATCCATCAGGTAGATCCTTCCGGCCACGGAAACCGCGGCGCAGTTCCCCGCCTCGTCGGTGGACACACGGTTCTTGATGGCGGATTCGGTCCCTTGGCGCCAGCGCATGCGGCCGGTCGCCGCTTCGAGGCCGTGGATTCCGCTGCCGCGGCCGGGGCTTCCGTCTCCCGAGCTGACCACGATAAACCGACCCCGGCAGGCCGGAGCGGCGCGGTGAAGCTCTCCTGGCAGCCGGTATTCCCATACTTTGCGCAAAGCCCTTTGCCCCAGGGCCGGAGCGGCGCCCACGGTTGCCGCTGAAAGCGGGCGATGTAGTGCCCGGAATCGAGAATTTATTCGGCCGGGGCCGCAATCCAGCACCCGGTAACCCCGCGCCGAGGTGTCCGCTCCGCCGAAGCAAAGAGGAGGTGTACTGACCACCTCCATGCCCCGGTGGAGAAAAGCCTTGTTGGCGTGGCGGTGACCATGGAGCACCATCCTCACCCGGAAGCGGCTGAGCTCCTCAATGAAGCTCAGGGAGGGGGTTGCGTGGACGAAGACGACTATCTCCCTGTGCTGCGGCTGCATCTCCAGGTCTCGGCGCAACCATGCTGCCTTGCGCTCTCGGTCCTGCGGCGAGAAGTAGCCCTCTTCGTTGGGATAGAGAACCCAGTGTCTGCCGCCTCGATCGAAACTGTAGTAAGGCGGCCCGAAGACCTCTTCGTAGTGGCGCGTACAGGTAGCGCCCGGCTCCGATTCCAGGCGTTCTTCCTTGCCGTCGTGTCCGCCGAAGAACGGTAGTACGGGGATGTCCAGGGCGGTGAATGCAGAGCGGCAGAGGAGCAACCGCTTAAGCGAGCCTGAATCGGTAAGGTCGCCACTGACCACGATGAGGTCGGGGGCATCGATCGCCGCGATCTGCAGCAAGTCCTCAACCAGATCGTCTCGATCCTTTCCACTCCCACCTTTTCTTCCCAGATGAAAATCGCTGGCCTGGACAACCTTGAACTCGCCGGCGCTGCGCGGGGGTGCCGGGACCAGCTCGAAATCGGCTTTTTCACCTGCGGCCCTCGCAGGTAGGTAGAATGGTCCCGAAGTGGAAAATCCATCCGGGACCACAACCCAGGCAAAGGAATGTCCACCCGATTCCGCCGCCAGGACATAGGAGCCGTCGGCGCTTGAAGGGACAACTTGCTCCCCGTTGGACACCAGCACCCCTGCCATCTCCTCTCCCGAGATGCCGTTGCGCACCTTGCCCCAGACAACTGCTGGTAGAGTTGTCGATGGATTTTTGTTACCCACTCTTTTGTCCAAGGATTCTCACTACCTCGGCGTGCGTTTTGAAATTGGACGTCATGCAGTCGCCAGGAAGGTGGGAGGTGGATGCGAGTTCAAGACATTCAAAGACGGGAAGGAGGTGGAAAGAGGTGAGCATGCAGTTCCAGCTGAACCGTGGTCTGCCTAGCAAATCGGGGGCAAACTTTCTCAGCATGTAGCGCGTCGCTGCGCCCACCGTGACGGCATGACCGACGAGAAGGACCTCCCGGCCCCGGACCTCCAGCTCTTCAAGGAGAGGTCCGACCCTGTGCTCCACATCGTCCGGCGTTTCGGGCGCTGTTGTCCACCAGGGGAAGGCCAGGTTTTCTCCTCCTTGGATGCACGGAAATTCAGTCTGTAGAATTGTGCCCGTCGCCCCGCGGAAACGGACCATGTGCTCGGCGCTGCCGTTGGATTCGCGCAGGGGAGGGGACAGAACGATCTCCGAGTCCACCGTTTCTGCGACGATCTGCGCCGTCTCTGCGGTGCGCCGGAACGGGGAAGAATGCACCAGGCCTCTGAAGCCGACTTCTTTGAGGCGGCGTCCCAGCAGGTAAGCCTGGCGTCGTCCAAGGGCGCTGAGGTTGGGATCCAGGGGAGAAGGGTCTCCCTCGCCGGCGGCACTATCGTGCGGCGGAAGGATCTGTCCATGGCGGGTGATGTGCAAAATCATCCAGGCGTTGTTTCAGCTCCAGTGAATTGCGATGCCCAGGGAATCCTCGCTCTTGTCGCGCACCAGGCGCTCGTAGGCCGCCGGGGCCTCGCCCCAGTCCACCTGGTGAGTGATCAGGGGAGCCACGTGGAAGGCTCCGTCGGCCAGGGCGGTGAGCGCCGCCTCCATGCGCTCCCGATTCCATCCCCCGGTGGTATGGCAGGTGATCTCCTTGTCCTGCGCCGGCGCCAGATCCACCCAGTTGGTTTCCGGGTGGTAGGCGGCGAAGACCAGTTGACCCCGCCGTCGCAGCATCTCTACATAAAATGGTGTTTCCTGGGGACGGCAAACCGTTTCGACTAGGATATCGATACCTCCGGGACGGGCCGACCGTACAGCCTCGAGGAGATCCTCGTTGCCAACGTTGAGGACGCGGTCCGCCGACCACCGCAACCCCAGGTCCAGACGCCTGCGGTGTCGCCCGGCGAGCCAGACCTCTGCGCCCCGGGCGCGCAGCCCCTGGGCGGTGAACTGGCCGATGATGCCGTCGCCGATCACCAGGGCATGATCTCCCTGCGCCAGGATGGGCCGCTGGGCATCGTTCCATCCCACCTGGACCACGACCAGCGCCGCGGCTTCTACCGAGGATACGGCCTCGGGCACCGGGTAGACCTCGGAATCAGATTCAAGGGAGTATTGCATGTGACCGCCCCACTGCGCCGACCCTCCGGACTCGATGCGTCCCTTGGTCATGAAAACGCGCTGGCCCGGCTCAAAGCTGCTGACCCGGGGGCCGACCGCCTCGACCCGACCCACTTTCTGGTAGCCGGGGACCAGGGGAAAGCAGGTGCTGCCCTGGCGCCGCCCCATCCTGCCCTGCAGGGTCCAGCGTTCGGTCCCGGTGCTGACAAAGGAGTACTCGGTGCGGATCAGCACATCGAGCTCTCCGAGGTCCGGCAGTTCCACCTCTCCGATGGCAATCTCGTTGACCCGTGGAAACATCAGGGCGGCACTGCGCATAGTCCCTTTCCTCTCTACCCAGGGTAGAAACTCACCTTGATGGCGCGCCGCTCCATCAGCATCTCGATTCCCGCCACGTACTCTGCAAAGGTCATGCGCGCGCTGATCAATATCTCCGTATTCAAGGTGTCCTGGCGCCACAGCCGCTGCACGAATTCCGTATCGCTGGCGTCAGGTGTCTTCCTCGGGGCGATGGAGGTGCGCTGTTTCCAATGGCGGATATTGTAGGTCGCGTCTCCATGCAAAACCCCGAAGATCACCACCGGTCCTTGGGTGTGGTCCAGGGCTATCTGCAGTCCGGCCGCCGCACCCGAGCAATCCACACTCGCCTCCAGGGGTTGCTCTTCCAATCTGCTCAGGTCGCCACCTTTTTTGGTGTTGATTGTCTCCACGGAACCCAGCTTGGCAGCCAGCTCCAGCCGGGTGGGATCTACGTCCAAACCCACTACCTCCCGTGCCCCCAAGGCCTTGACCATCTGTAGCGCGATGAGGCCGCCACCTCCCAGTCCGACTATCCCCGTGCGCAAGCCCTTGAAATCTGCCGCTCTGACGTGGGAGGCCACGTGGCGCGCCAATTCCAGTGTAGAAGCTCCCTCGTAAGAGAGATTGTCAGGCACCTTGGCCAGGGTTTCCTCCGGCCGGTTTATGTACTCGCAATAGAACCCCGGGTTTGTCTCTCCACCCGAGACTGTGGCCGCCACCCTGTCCCCGACCTCGAAGGCGCCGGCGCCCGGACCTACCGCCGCCGCCACTCCGGCCATCTCGTGTCCCGGATAGCCCACGGGGATGGGATACTTGGGATGTCCCGGCCGCTCAAAAATATCGATACCGCGAAAAAGGCTGGTATCCCAGTGGGGGCAGGTGGAAACTGTCTCGACCTTGACCAGCACTTCTCCCTCCTGCGCTTCAGGTGCCGGTACATTGACAAGCTCGACCCTTTCCGGTGCCACGATCTGTATCGCTTTCATGTCCAACCCTCTGTTTGAAGTATTTCCTCGTGCCGTCTCGCGGTCGCAAAGATAGAGTATTTTTCCGCACGGCCCGTCAAGGACAGGCGCCCTGACTCCGTCTATGGCAAAGTATGGCCATCTCCTCCTGAACTACTATGCCGGCAATCTTCACTAGGGATTCGTCCCCTGGATGGTTAGGTTGATTTATCGTATTCTCTGATGCGATTCCTGGGAGCCAGTGGATGCCCGCGCCGCGGTGGATTCGTCCGCAGACTTGCGCGCGAAGGCCCGGGGAGCCGGAAGAAAAAGGATGCTCTGAAGAGCCATTTCACCATCGATGCCGAATCCAGGAGGTCAGTCTCATGGCGACGCCGTCACTTGCCAAATTTGGAGAGCAGGAATACAGGATCTTCTCGAACCAGGGGCATCTGCGACTGGGGAAACTTCTGTCCACGCAGGATCTGGCCGCCTTGCAGGAGCGCGCCGACGCCATCATGATGGGCGATGTGCGCTATGAGAACATGCGCTACGAACTGGACAGCAAAACAGGATCATACGGCGACAGGGTGGCTAAGACCACCCAGCACGAAAAGGCGACACTTCAGTACAGAAGAATAGACCGTTTGGACAAAGATCCGCTGTTCCTGGCCTACATGAGGCATCCGCTGTTTCGTTCCATCACCCTCCGTTTGATCGGGGGCAAGGTTGCCAGCTACCGATCCATGTTGTTCAACAAACCCGCCCGTCAGGGAACTGAACTACCGTGGCATAGGGACACTCACCACCAGGGTTTTGACATGGTCAACGTGTGGACTGCCCTGGACGATGCCACGGCCGACAAGGGCTGTATGCAGATTGTAGCGGGCAGCAACTGGTCGGCCCCGGAAAGTTGGCCGCAGAAAGAGCCTCCTCCCGGGGATATCGTCGACCTGGAGGCCGAGGCAGGAGAGGCTATCCTGCTGCACGGCTTTCTTGCTCATCGCTCGGGTGTCAACCCGACCTCGGAACCGCGACGCGCCTTTGCCTTCTCGTACCTGGATGCGGTCGCCCCGCCGAGCGCCGATACCGGCCATGCCCTCCCGCTGATTTTCGGCAACTCCGCCTGATTTTTCGTGTCCTGGCCCCTTGGTGCCGGAATTTCAGCCGGACCGATGCAATTCCCCGTAACCATAGCTGCGGTCTGGTGCCAAGCGTGGCGGGATCGGCTGCACAATCTTGCGCTGCTCGTCGTCCAGGTTTTCCAACAGTTCCGGGCTGGGAACGTAGTGGAATCGGCTGCGCACAAGTTTCGGTGAATAGCGGTACAGGATAATGCGCCGGAAGCCTTCGTTGGTTCTGGCAGCCGATCCGTGGGTAATCGCATCGGTCAGCATCAGCACGTCCCCGCCGTCGAGATATAGTTCCTCCATACCAACCTGATCGCCGGCGGCCGCATCGCTGCGGTATACATTTTTTTCGCCGGTCAACATGGGGTGTGGCATGGCCGATTTATGGCTTCCGGGAACGACGGTAGTAGCCCCATCCCCGGGACCTATGTCCCTTAAGGCGCAAATGACGTTGATCTGTCCGACCATCCATTCTCCGGTATTTTCCTGGCGAAAGGTCAGATAACTGATGGGAGAGGCGCCTCCGCAATGGATGCCGATGTAGCCGCCCTGCCCTCTGACGTTGAGCAGGTTTTCGTGAATGGAGATACCGTTCGTCGGGTTGATCCAACGGCGGCAGTGGCCGGTCCAGGCGGGATAGTTTATCAATCTGCGAAATACGGCCCCCCCCTCAATGATGTTCTGGAAGTTGCAGCCATCGGCGTCGCTGTACGTGTGTGTCTCGACATGGCCGATCCAGGCGCCCGAGTCGTGGTCGTAGTTGCGCCGTCTTCCTTCTACGAAGCTCCAGTGCTCATCTACCCACTGGTTCATTTCTTCCAGGTCTTCTTCATCTATGGCGTTCTTGAGGATTATGTATCCATTGAGATCGAAAAGGTAGTCTGTCAGATACTCGTCCTTCTCGTCGGCGTTGACCCAGTCCTGCGCCATATGATCATCCCCTTTGATAGGTATTGGACATTCGCTTGGTGGAAGGTGAGGGACCTAGTCCTTGTGGACCGATTGGACCACGGGGGCGGAATCGGACCTTTCCGAGTTCCAATGCGGACGTACGTGGAGGTCGAGGGACCTCCAGTAGTACTTGAGCGGATCGTCCTCCGGCCAGTTCGTATAGACGTCTTCCCAAGCGAGCCAGCGCATGTGTGGTATTAGAGAATGTTCGTCCACCGGATGACTGGCCGGCTGATTGCGAAAGCTCGTGGACAGACGGATTCGGTTGCGGCTCACGTTGTCCCGAGCTTGGTGGATCGACAGACTGTAAAACATGACGACATCGCCGCATTTCATCGGGCTCCAGACCCACTCGGCATCCGGGTCGACTTCGAGTTCCAGCGAGGCATCGTCGGCGGCGAGCATCCCTCTCTTGTGGGACCCCGGAACAATGCCCAGACCACCCCCCAGTTCCGCGCCGCAATCTCCCAGCGGCGTCCATACAGTCCAAGTCTCGGTGGTGCCGCGCACAGGGTAGAAGTCCTGGTGCGGCGCCGTAGTATACTTCTTACCACCAGGGAACGCGGTGTGGAAGATATGGCGGGGATGGACCAGAACCTGCTCGCCGAACAATTTTTTCAGCACCTGCAGCAGGACCGGGTGGTGGGCGAGGGCGTGGAAACTGCGCAGCCGGAGGACATCGTTGTAGTACCTTTTGAATTCGGGTGTGGGCGCGTTTTCGGTCACGAATACGCCCTCTCGTGCGATGCCGTCCTCGGGATTACTCCCCGGCTTGAGGAACCCGTTGCCCGCCGCAACCTGGAGCACCTCGCGGCGCACTTTCAGTAAGTCCTCCTGAGGAAAAAGGCGGTGGAAAAAGAGATAGCCCATTTCCTCGGCCGCGGCGCGCAGGTCCTTGGGGTCCCTCAGAAGCTCGGTGCACTCCGCGTATGGAGTGATCGTTTTCATCAATTGTGAACCCATGGATCATTGCCTCCGCGCCAAAAGATTGAAGAAGCCGGCCGGGAGACCGGGAGCCAGTAGTTCTCATCCAGGATCCGTCGCGAGGTCGAGCCCCAGCTTGCGGCCCCATTCCACAATCTGTACCCAGGTCTCGTCCTCTATGAAGATGCCTTCGGCGGCACGCTGACGTTTTACTTTCAACTCTATCTCACCGGGAAGCAGGATCTCTTCAAAGCCGGCTGCCGGTGGGGAGGATTTGACGTGCTTGATGAAAACGTCCGCTTCGCGGTAGAATTCTTCCAGGGGAAGAAACTGGGATATTTCAAGAAGGATCAACAGTACGCCGTTGCTGAGCTGTTGATCTTTGCCGATGCACCCCGTGCCGCTCAGCACCCCGGCCAGAAGTTCGATGGCTACGTTGAGCCCATAGCCCTTGTGCCCGGCCGCCGTTCCTCCCAGGGGCAAAATGCTGCCCGGAGGATTGCCGTAGAGCATGTTGGGATCGTTGGTGGGTTTCCCCTGGGGATCGAGCAGCCATCCGTCGGGGGTCTCTTCCCCGCGGTTGCGCCTGACCCGCACCTTCCCCTCGGCGACTACCGTGGTGGTCATGTCAATGACAATGGGCTCGCCCGAACGGGAGGGGATGCCTATGGCCAGGGGATCGGTGACCAGGCGTGGTTCGGTCCCGCCCCAGGGGGCCATCCTGAAGGCGGGAGTGCCCACGGCATTGACGAAGAGCAAGCCGATCATGCCCTGCCGCGCTATCCGGTCGACATAGCTTCCCAGGCGTCCAATGTGGTTGGCCCCGCGCACGGCGATGGCGGCCAGACCGTTCCTGCCGGCTTTTTGGAGTCCCACTTCCACCGCCCGGCTCATGGTCACCTGCCCGAATCCCCAATGCCCGTCTACAATTACTGTAAGCTTGTTCTCCTCGAGGATCTCAACTTGGGCATCGGTGACCACTTCTCCTTTTTCGACCGCGCTGAGGTACTGGGGAATGCGGATGAGCCCGTGGGAATCGTGACCGGTGCTGTTGGCCTCGGCCAGGAGCCCGGCTACGCTTTGGGCGTTCTCGGCGGATGCTCCGGCGGCTGTGAAAATGTCCGCAGCCGTTTTGACAAGTTCGGCGGTCGTAAAATGGGGCATGTCTCTATTCCTGCTGCCTGCCTGGCGCCCAGGGGCCAAGGAGGCCTAGGTATGGGGTCAATCCATCTGACTTCCTGCTTCGCGCATGGGCAAAAGCGAAAAAAATGGACAGAGGTCACGAGGGTGTCAATTCTCGAACTCTCTGTCCATTGCTGTTTCATGGTGGGCGATACTGGACTTGAACCAGTGACCTCTGGTATGTGAAACCAGCGCTCTAACCAACTGAGCTAATCGCCCCTGGGATCCAAGCTGTACAAAGCCGACTCTTCTTGGGTAACACCGAGAGTCAGAGTTGATTACAGGAAGGATGTCGCCGTGACGAAAACATGGCCGGACAAACCCTACACGTGCGTAAAAAACGGGTCTGCCGAACTGTTTAAGCCAATAATCAACCAGTTGTTTTATAAGCTGTTATTGGTGGTGGGCCCAGTAGGACTCGAACCTACGACCAACGGATTATGAGTCCGTCGCTCTAACCAACTGAGCTATGGGCCCTCTGAGTTGCTGCAAAAAGACAAAACTAAAGCTTTTTCAAGAGGGGTCAAGAGCTTTGTGCAGCTTCCAGATTCAGACGCTGATTTACCAGATCTTGCAACTTGGAGGTCAACCGCGCCGTGGCTGCCTCGTCACTGCCCCTGACTGCATCGATCAAGGTTTGCTTCAGTTGATCGATCCGGCGCGTCAGTGATTCTGTCTGCAAGCGCATGATAGTGTCTTGCCAGTATTCTTCAACCTGCGCTTGCCCTAAATCCTGCATGGCACAAGCGGACAGTAATTTTATTGTGGCTTCGTCCGTGAAGGTGCTCATAAAAAGGGGGAGATCCAGGGTTTCGGCCTTCTGATATTTTTCAAAAAGAACTCGAGCAATGCGCCGGGAGCGCACGTCGACGAAGGCCTCGGGGCCGAGATTTTGGGCTGTGCGGGAAATGTAGGTAGGATGGTTCAGCAGGAGCCCCAAGAACTCTTTTTCCCACAGAGGAGGGTCATTCAGCTCCGGAGACGGTGTAATTTCGAGTCTGTTGGCGGGTCGCCTGCGTCCGACAAGGCGTTGAACTTCCTGGCGCAGCGCCTGTTCGTCGACACCGAGGCGCTGTGCAACATCGCGCATCATCAGGTCGCGGAGCACCGCATCCTGGCTGTTGGCGAGCATAGGCTTGAAGGCTTCGATGGCCCGGGCCTTACCCTGTACGGTTGAGAGGTCGCACTGATGAGCGAGTTGTTCCAGATAGAAGTCGAGAACGGGCTGAGCGTTCTCAACAGCCGTCAGTAACGCCTCGGGTCCCTTCTCCTGGACATAGGAGTCGGGGTCGTGCCCAAGGGGAAGAGAGACTACTCGCGCGGACATACCGGTGCCCATCAGCACCTCGATGGCACGTTGGGCCGCGGTAGATCCGGCCGAATCCCCATCGAAGACAAGAACCACCTCGGGGGCATAGCGTCCCAGGATCTGACTCTGTTCCGATGTCAGGGCGGTTCCGGCCGAGGCCACCACGTAGGGAATGCCCCGTTGGACCAGACTGAGCAGGTCCATGTAGCCCTCCACTACCAAAACGAGACCCTCTTGACGAATGGCGTTTCGCGTCTCGCTCAAGCCATAGAGTTCCCGGCTTTTATGATAGATCGGACTTTCCGAGGAGTTCAGATATTTGGGCTCCTGGTCCGTTTTGAGGGTGCGGGCCCCGAAGGCGATGGTGCGTCCCGAGAGGTTGGCAATGGGAAAGGTGATCCGGTCGCGGAAGCGGTCATAGTGCCCCATGCCGCTCTGGCGCGGCAGTGCCAGACCGGCCTTCTGGGCAATTTCCAGAGGGATGTGGCGCCGGTTGAGGATCTTGAGCAGAGCATCCCATTGCGGCGGAGCGTAGCCCAGGAAAAAGCGTCCGATGGTTTGGTCGTTGAGGCCCCGGGCGCGGAGATATTCCAGCGCATTTTGGCCTCTCCGATCAACACAAAGCATGTGGTGGAAGTATTTCCGCGCCAATTCGTTGGCCTCGTAGACTTGATCGCTGAAATCCCCCTGATCACGGTCGTGTCCGGCACTGGGCAAGGCCATGCCGCTACGCCGGGCCAAATAGGAGACCGCCTCGACGAAGCTGACCTTGTCAATCTCCTGAATAAACTTGAAAATATTGCCACCGGCCCCGCATCCAAAGCAGCGGTAAATTTGCAACTGAGGATTGACGCTGAACGAAGGGGTTCTCTCGGTGTGAAACGGACAGGGGCCGAATAAGTTGCGTCCTCGTTTTCTGAGTTTAACGTACTCGGAGACGAGGTCGACGATATCCGTGGCCGCTTTTATGCGCTCGATAATTTCGTCGGGTATGCGCGCCATTGTGGGGGAGTAGTTTTGCTGCGAGCCAACCTTGAAAAAGGCCTAGTTGAAAAGAAATCCTAAGATATTCTCCTGCCTGGGCATGGTCAAGGACCGGAGCTGGTGGTGTCCTAACCAAAATATTCTTGACCTCGGGTGACGGGCGGAGTAAATTATTAGCCAGAGCGGAGAAATTTATTTACCTAAGATAATTTTCTGAATTTCGTCCCTTGCGTGCAGGAGGAGGTAGAGCGAATGAAAAAGCCGAATAGAATCCCGATTTTTGCAGTGCTGGCTACCCTGATCTTGGCCGGAGGAACTCATGCGCAATTGACTAGGTCGGAGCGGGTCGCCGCGCGGGACAACATCCCCCCGGCTCCGGTCGGCGACCTCCAGGTCGCCGATACCCCCGGTAAGGTCGGGGAGAGTGTCACCCTTACCTGGTCCCTCTCGGAAGACGATGCGCGCTCTTTTTCGGCGTTTGGAGGAAGCGTGGTGCCCCGCGGAGGAGTTTTGGGGTACCGCATTTACCGCCAAGCGGGACAAAGCTCTGATGAGTTGATCGCTACTGTGGGGGCCGGGATTTCGACCTTTGAAGACGTGGGTGTGACGGCGGGAACAGTTTATGTCTATGCTGTCCGTCCCTTTGATCAAGACAACGAGACCAATCTCGCAGTGGAGGAAGGGTCGGCCGAAGATCTAGCGCGTACTATCGTGGCGGGCCGTGGCTCTTCAGTGGTGCCGCTCGATTCTGAGGGGGATCCTGTATTTGGTTGGTTCAGCCGCGGAGGCAATCGGGTCACCTTCGAGGACTTTTTCCTCTTTGCCGAACGGTTCGGTCTCGACGAGGGCGATACGGATTTTAACGCCCTTTTCGACATTGACCAAAATGGCAAGGTTGACTTTGAAGATTTCTTTCTTTTTGCAGAGGATTTCAACAAGACCGTAGTCAACGCCGATGAGGTTAGGGCCTACGAAGGCTTGTAATCTCCGGAACATCTTTCAAAAGGAAACCCTCGCTGGTAAAAACAGCGAGGGTTTCCTTTTTTGGTTCAGCCGGGGTCTGAGAAATGGAATATGGCCATATGAGGAAAAGAGCTTGACAAACCGGAACTTTCTTTATAATTTTCGGTCCACCTCGCTTTGGCGCACATCTGCTTTTCTAATTTTTATTTTGCAAAAAGTGGAAATTTTCACTAGTAAAGTTTACGAAAGTTAATCTGTGTGTTGGGTAGGCCGCCGGGTTTGAATTCAATATAGGGCCAAAAAGCTCTTCAATTTTTGTTTATACCCCGTTTATCATCACGTCTCCATAGATCCTGCGTCTCAAAATAGAAAGCCTCCTGCAACATATCGCTTCAAAACCATTGACGATCTTTTTCCCCGGGTTGGTGTCTGGGATTGCCTTGAGTTCGTAGCCTAGGGACCTTGAATATCCGAAAATTGTCAGCGTCGCCTACCTGAGGGATGGCGATGGAATTCGGGTGTCCAAAGAGCGGTTGGAAAGGCAACCGCCACCGCGCACAGGGTGCTGTTTGAAAAGGCAGGCGTGGGGAGCGAAACAGGCAGGATGGATTGAGGTTGATCCCAATGATGATTTCGAGAGGCTCGGTTAGACCGAGTAGCACAAAAGTTGCAGGCAATGTCGCCGGCCCCAGTAGTCAGTTTCCCGGGTACATTGTCTTGACCAAACAAGAGATTCCGTGGGATTTCTCGCCGTTGCCTCTCTATGAGAGGGGGCGGAGTCCGAGGTGTCCAACAATCCTCACAAATGGCCGCGAGGAGAGCAATGTCAGTAGCAAGTAAGAATCAGAAGATGAATATTGTCGAACTCCAGCGCATGAACATCATGGATCTGCAGGAGTTGGCGCGCAGACAGGAAGTGTTGAATTACACTGCCCTGCGCAAACAGGAGTTGATCTTTGCCATCCTGAAGCATCAGACTGAACGCAGTGGCTTGATTTTTGCCCAAGGCGTGCTGGAGGTGCTGGAAGAGGGCTTTGGCTTTTTGCGCTCTCCCAGCTACAACTACCTTCCTGGTCCCGACGACATCTATGTGTCTCACTCTCAGATCAAACGCTTCAGTCTGAGGACTGGCGATACCATCTCCGGACAGATTCGACCACCGAAGAACGACGAGAAGTACTTCGCGCTGTTGCGGGTCGAAGCCATCAACTTCGAGGATCCGGAAGTAACCAAGAACAAGACAATCTTCGAAAATTTGACCGCCCTGCATCCGGAGGAACGCTTTCGTCTGGAATTCGATCCCAGCGACATGACGACGCGAACCCTGGACTTGCTTTCCCCCATTGGCAAGGGACAGCGAGGTCTCATCGTCGCTCCGCCCTTTACCGGGAAGACCGTGCTCCTCCAGAAGATTGCCAATAGTATCACCAAGAACCATTCGGAGGTCATCCTGATCGTTCTGCTCATCGACGAGCGGCCTGAGGAAGTCACCGACATGCTGCGGTCGGTCGACGGCGAAGTGGTGAGTTCCACCTTTGACGAACCCGCTACACGCCACGTTCAGGTTGCTGAAATGGTCATAGAGAAAGCACGCCGTCTGGTAGAACACCGGCGCAATGTCGTTATCCTGCTGGATAGCATTACCCGTCTGGCGCGTGCCTATAACACCGTGACTCCGCACAGCGGTCGCATCCTTACTGGCGGAGTGGATTCGACCGCGCTGCAGTGGCCTCGCAAGTTTTTCGCGGCGGCGCGCAATGTGGAGGACGGTGGCAGTATGACCATCATTGCAACGGCATTGGTGGAAACGGGAAGCCGAATGGACGAGGTCATCTTTGAGGAATTCAAGGGCACGGGCAACATGGAGGTCAAGCTCGACCGCAGGCTCAGCAACCGCCGTGTCTTTCCCTCGATCGACGTGACTGGCACCAGCACCCGTAAAGAGGAATTGCTTCTTTCGGAATTCGAACTTATCCGGTCGTATGTGCTGCGGCGCATCCTCAACCAGATGGGCGTTATCGAAGGTATGGAATTTCTACTGGAGCGCATGCGTGGCACTAAAACCAACGAAGAATTCCTCAAAGCGATGAACGAATAAGTCCCATGTTTGCCTTTTCTTCTAGAGCAGACTATCTTATTTCCTAAACTGGGCTTAAGACCAAAGAGGTTATGATCTTGCAAGAAAGCATTCATCCCCAATATGTCGAAGCCACTATCTCCTGCGTCTGCGGGAATGCGATAAAGATCCGTTCTACGGTCGCCAAAATGCATGTGGACGTGTGCTCTGCATGCCATCCTTTTTTCACCGGTAAACGGCAGATGCTTGCTGATAGGGGCGGCAGAATCGAGCAGTTCAACCGCCGTTACCAGCGTGAGACGACCACTGCCACTCCGCCCGCTGCCCAGGAGACCACTGAGGCTTAGACGCAGAGTTCCCGTTTTCCAAGGCGATGGGACCACTTTCCTGAAGGGGGGGTTTTGTCGCCTTTTTCGTGTACTGACCAAGTAAGCAGACAGCTTGCCGTGCTCGACAAACTGCAGGAATACGAGAAGCGCTACGAGGCACTGAGCGCGCAATTGGCCGATCCGAAGGTCAGTCAGAATCCTAGGCAATTCCAGCAGTTGGCCAGGGAGTTTGGAGATCTGCGCGAACTGGTGGAGCTGTCCGGGCAATATCGCCTGGTGAGAAATCGTCTCCAGGAAGCCGAGGAGATCATCCAGGAAGGGAAGGACGACGACCTGGTAGAATTGGCCAGGGACGAGGTCGAAGAAGCTGGAGACGAGGTCAGGCGCCTGGAAGATATAATCAAGCTACAGCTGATCCCCAAGGATCCCAATGACAGACGCAACGCCATTATCGAAATCAGGGCGGGGGCCGGCGGTGATGAAGCCGGGCTTTTCGCCAGTGATCTGTATCGCCTCTATTCCCATTTCGCCGAACGCAAAAATTGGAAGGTAGAACCCCTGGCCTCCAGCCTGAATCCCTCCGGGGGGTTCAAGGAGATAGTGTTCATGGTAGCGGGAAAGGAGGTTTTTGCCAAGTTCAAGTTCGAGAGCGGGGTACATCGAGTGCAGCGTGTGCCAAAAACCGAGTCCAGCGGCCGCATCCATACCTCTGCGGCTTCGGTGGCTGTGCTGCCAGAGGCCGAAGAAGTCGAAGTGGAGATTGAGCCAACAGATCTCCAGATTGACGTCTACCGCTCCAGCGGCCCCGGTGGCCAGAGCGTGAACACAACGGATTCGGCGGTGCGCGTTACTCATCTTCCCACCGGACTCGTGGTCTCCTGCCAGGACGAGAAGTCGCAGTTGAAAAACAAAAATAAAGCCCTGAAGGTCTTGAGGGCTCGCCTGCTCGACTTGTATCGAGCTGAACAGCAGGAGAAGATTTCCCAGGATCGCCGCCAGCAGATTGGCTCGGGAGATCGCAGCGCCAAAATCCGCACATATAATTTTCCTGAGGGGCGTGTTACCGACCACCGTATCAACTTTACACTTTATCGTCTCGAGGAGGTTCTCGACGGGGACATCGACGAGTTTGTACGGCGGCTGGCCCAGGCGGCACAAGAGGATGCACTCAAGGAAGTTTTCCGACTGAGCAAAAAATGAAAGGTCCCGACTGGAAGCTGCTCGACCTCCTCAACCGGACGAGCAGCTTTTTTTTGTCAAAAGGAATGGAGAATGCGCGTTTGCAGGCCGAACTCCTTTTGGCCGCCGTTCTCGGGGTGCGCCGGCTCGACCTCTATTTGCAGTTCGAGAGGGTGTTGATTAAAGCCGAAGTGGATGCCTACCGCGACTTCGTAAAGCAGCGCCTGCGGGGAGTGCCGGTCCAGTACATTACAGGTGAGACTGGGTTCCGTCATCTGACCTTCGCCCTCTCCAGGTCGGTTTTCATCCCCAGGCCAGAGACAGAAATCCTGGTTGATGCAGTGCTTGAGCACCTGGTCCATTTTTCCGAACCTCGAATTCTGGACATGGGTTGTGGTTGTGGGGCCATTGCCGTTTCTCTGGCGCACGAATGCGTCCAGGCGCAGGTCGTGGCCGCGGATATCTCGCAAGAGGCGGTTGAAATAACGCGGAAAAACGCCGAGCGCAACGGGGTGAGTGAGCGCCTGGAGATTCTTCGCAGCGATCTTTTCGAGGAACTGGAGAGAGAGGCGGAATTGCAGCCTTTCGATGTGGTTGTCAGCAATCCTCCCTACGTGTGCAGCGATGATATTGTCGATCTCGTCTCCGAAGTATGCGACCACGAGCCGCGACTTGCCCTTGATGGAGGGAAGGATGGCTTGGAATTTTACCGCCGTATCGGGGTGGGGGCTCCTGATTTTCTGCACCCGGGTGGGTTCCTGGTTCTCGAAGTTGGGGACGGCCAGGCCGAGGCGGTGGCCGAACTCCTGGGGTCTTCGTCACGGTTCGAAATAGTTCAAATTCGCGCCGATCTGAACCATACTCCCCGCGTAATGGTCGGGCGTTCCATCGGGACACAGGTCAATTGACTTTCAGGCGGTGCAACTTGGATAATTTCCGGGGCCGGTAACTATGGGAAGAAAGGCGCGGGCTCGATACCTCTGTCAGGGTTGCGGCCATGCGGCGCCGCGCTGGTTCGGGCGCTGCCCTGGCTGCGGCGAGTGGAATTCCTGCGTCGAAGAGCGGTTGGAGCTGGTGGACAAGCGCCGAGGACAGGGGCCTGCCCCTCCGGGGGTTCTGCGTCCGGTCACCCAGGTCTCGGGCCGGGACCAGGAGCGGGTGCGGATCGGGTTGGCTGAGTTCGACCGGGTTCTGGGAGGAGGTATCATGGCTGGATCTGTGGTACTGGTGGGAGGCGATCCCGGTATCGGCAAGTCCACCCTGTTGTTGCAAATGGCCAGTCAATTGGCCAGCGCGAGCTTGAAGGTCGCATACGTTTCGGCTGAAGAATCCAGCGCACAGATCCATCTGCGCGCCGCTCGCATCGGGGGGCTCACGGACGAGTTGTTGGTGCTGTCCGAAACCAGTCTCCCCATCATTCTCGAACAATTGCGACAGGCCGAACCCAGGGCGGCGGTGGTGGATTCGGTCCAGACCATCTACCACCCCGAACTGGAGAGCGCACCCGGCAGTGTAGCCCAGGTTCGCGACTGCGCCGCCCGCCTGGTTCATCTGGCCAAGGCGAGCGGGATGCCCACATTTCTGGTGGGACACGTAACCAAGGAAGGGACGGTGGCCGGCCCCCGAGTCCTCGAGCACTTGGTGGACACCGTTCTCTACCTTGAAGGTGAGCGCCACCACCACTTTCGCATTCTACGGGCAGCCAAGAACCGCTTTGGCTCTACCAACGAGATCGGCATCTTCGAGATGTGCGACCGCGGGCTGACCGAGGTGGGCAATCCCTCCGAGATTCTGCTCTCAGAGCGGGCTGAGAACGTCTCCGGGTCGGCTATAGTATGCAGCATGGAAGGCACGCGGCCTCTGCTGGCCGAACTCCAGGCTCTGGTGAGTCGTTCCAGTTTCGGGTATCCCCAGCGGGTGGCCACGGGGATGGATGCCAGACGCCTGTCGATCCTCATCGCGGTGTTGGAAAAACGGGGAGGATACGATCTTTCCTCCGAGGATATCTTCGTCAATGTTGTTGGCGGCATTCGCCTGGAGGAACCGGCGGTGGATCTGGGGGTGGCTCTGGCCATTATTTCCAGCTTCCTCAATCGCCCCGTAGACTCCAATACTGTGGCCATTGGCGAGGTTGGCCTGGGAGGGGAGATCAGGCCGGTCAACCAGATTGAGCGCAGGGTCGCCGAAGCCGCCAGCCTGGGGTTTGAGCGCTGCTTGGTGGCGCACGGCAACCTCAAGGGCTGGAGGCGGCCCGAAGGTATGGAGGTTGTCGGCATCGACGGGCTCGAGGCGGCCCGAGATCTGGTCTTGGGCGATGTTTGAATTGATCCCTCCACCCGGGGAAGCTGGCAGACCCCTCCCGCGTTCCTTGCCTCGGTCCGGTCCGACTGTTTGGTTTCCCCGGGCCCTGGCGGCAAAGTCCTCCCTGATCTCCTTCCTCAGGTCTCCACCACGACTTTTCAAATCTTTCCCGGCCCCGACCCTTGGTTCCAGGTGTTACTTCTGCACCACACCTGCGCTTCCGGGGCTGCCTCCAGCTCGTTGCGATACAGTTGCCTGACCATTTTCCTAACCCATTATAAAAACGAAAATAAGATGAATATCTCTGCGCGGGAGTTTTCCGATCCTGGCACGGGATTTGATCAGGTTTTGCAGGGCGATGCAGTGCAAGGTGAGCGCCAAGGTCAAAAAACTCTTGACATCTATACATAAAGGCAGTATTATTTTGTTTAGTCGTATTTGTTCAGTCACTCCACAGGAGGAGATCATGGTCAAAATTGGAATTCGTGAAACCCGCGACAGCGCCAAAAAAGGCAGTAGAGACGAAGCCATGGAGATGGCCTTGAGCCAGATCGAGCGCCAGTTCGGCAAAGGTGCCATTATGCGCCTGGGCGAATCGCCCGTCGTCGATATCGACGTCATCCCAACCGGCTCACTTTCTCTGGATACAGCCCTGGGGATCGGTGGCATTCCCCGCGGGCGGATCGTCGAACTGTTCGGTCCCGAGGCAGCCGGTAAGACCATGTGCGCCTTGCACATAGTGGCCGAGGCCCAAAAGCGGGGAGGCGTTGCCGCCTTCATTGATGCCGAGCACTCCCTGAATGTGGGATTTGCGCGAAAGCTGGGGGTGGATGCAGACAATCTTCTGGTAGCTCAGCCCGATTCGGGTGAGGAAGCGCTCGAGATCGCCGACACTCTGGTGCGCAGCGGTGCGATCGACGTCATCGTGGTGGATTCTGTGGCCGCTCTCGTCCCCAGGGCGGAACTTGAGGGCGATATGGGCGATTCACACATGGGGCTTCAGGCCCGCCTCATGTCCCAGGCCCTGCGCAAGCTCACCGGTTCGGCGCAGAAATCCGGAACCACGGTGCTCTTCATCAACCAGTTGCGCATGAAAATCGGCGTGGTGTTCGGCAATCCCGAGACCACCACGGGGGGGCGGGCCCTATGCTTTTACTCCTCCGTGCGCCTGGACATCCGCAGTATCGGCGCCATCAAGGACGGCGACGAGATCATTGGGCGCCGCACCCGCGTCAAGGTAGTCAAGAACAAGGTCGCGCCGCCTTTCAAGCAGGCGGAGTTCGACATCATGTTCTGCGGTGACGACGTGGGCATTTCCAGAGAAGGCGATCTGCTGGACCTGGGCGTCGGTCACCAGATCATCAAGAAGAGCGGCACCTGGTTCTCCTACGGCGGCGAACGTTTGGGCCAAGGACGTGAAAACGTAAGAAGATTTTTGCGCGCGAACGCCGCAGTAGCGGGCAAGATCGAAGGCGAATTGCGCGAGATGTTCAATATAGCGGTGAATGGGAATGGCGCGGCCGTTGCCAAGAAGGATGAAGGGGCGGGTTTGGTCGAGAGGTAAAAAAGTATTGTTCGTTTCTTCCCCGCCGCGGAGCTGTTCCAGCCCCCGGTACAGCTCCGCGCTCAAGCCCGGTCCTCAACCCCAGGAGGACGGGGCTTGGGTTTTTCTATGGCGCCGGTCGATGCTATTGCTCTGATTTGGCGACTTCAATCGCCTTTTCAAAAGCGTTTACGAGCCCATCTATGTGGCTGGCCTCGGTAGGTAAAGAAACAGCGCACATCCCAAGGCCGAAGCCCAAATAATACCCCTGCTCCAGGAGGGCGAGAAAGGTCGGGTGCACCATTGACATGTCCACGCTGGATAGGTCGCGATAGCTCCTTGGCTTGCCATCACTGGTGAAATAGACGCTGAACACCGAGCCGGTATTGTGCGCTACGGCGTCTATCTTCTTGCGCCTGAACATTTCATTCAGCCCTGCGCTCAGACGGTCGCCCAATCCGTTCAAATGTTCGAAGGCCTCGGGGGTCAGCTCCTTGAGCATGGCCAGGCCCGCAGCCATGGTCAGAGGATGGGCGCTGAAAGTGCCGCTCTGACCCATGCCCTTGCCAGCGGTGGGGTCGAACAAATCCATGAGGTTGGCGCGGCCGCCGAAGGCCCCCACGGGGAAGCCGCCGCCGACGATTTTGCCGAAGGCAGTCAGGTCGGGATCGATGCCGTAGTACTCCTGTGCTCCACCCATTCCTACACGAAAGGCGACGATTTCGTCGAAGATGAGCAACACATCGTTGTTGCGGGTGATCTCGCGCACCGCCTGAATGAAATCCTTGGGGAGGTCCAGGATCCCGGCCTTGGGCTCCAGGATAACGCAGGCTAGTTCGTCGCGGTGCCGGGCAATGAGCCTTTCGGTGTTGGCGATGTCGTTGAGAGGCAGGATGACGATCTCCTCAGTGGCGTGAGGAGAAATTCCCCCGGTTTGGGCAACGGCAACGGGTTCCTCTGCGGGGCCGGCCTGGTCGAGAGGAGGGGCGACGCTGATTTCCACGGCATCGTGGCTGCCGTGATAGCAACCCTCGAATTTGGCGATCTTGGGCCGTCCGCTGAAGCCCCGTGCCAGGCGCACGGCATGCAGGGTAGCCTCGGTGCCGGAGTTGCAGAAGCGGACCCGTTCTATTGTCTTTACCCGGCTGCAGATTTCCGCGCACAGTTCCTTTTCGACCCCCATGGGAGCTCCCACCGCAATTCCCCGTTCCATCTGCTCCCTGACAGCCTCAACCACCGCCGGGTGGTTGTTGCCCAGAACCTGTCCGGTGTGATGGTTGACGAAGTCCACGTAGCGGTGCCCATCTACATCCCAGAGATAACAGCCTTCCCCGCGTTCCATGGTGAGTGGGAAGGGGTTGTAAAAGTAAGCTCCCTTGGCGACGCCGCCGGGGGTAGTGGAGCGATGGCGCTCGTAGAGTGCCAGTGAACGTGGATTTCCCTCGCGAAATCTCTTTTCTAGGGTGGACATGATAGTTCCTGAATGTTAAGGCTCACAACGCTTTTGACGATTTTTCCGCCTTAGCGAAAAATTAAATTCGATCAGTTCCGGAGGAAGGATGAAAAGGCTTGCGCGGAGACCAAATGAATACGGCACCAAGCATAACCACCCGGAGGTAGGTTGTCAAGAGCGTAAATGGAGTGGGTATGGTGGGGCGATATACGTTCCCGGTAAAGAGGTTGTCAGGTGAATTCTCGAAGATCAACCGCCTTCCGAGGAAAAGATTCCACCAGATCCATAGGCCGTCATGGCCGCAGTTGAGCTGACGCAGCTCTGGATGCCGCTGGATGCCGCTGGTGCCGTCCCACTGATACTTCGGTATCCCTTTTCGCCGGCACATTTGGCCTGCGGCGTTGGGCAGATCCCGCCTTATCCCACCAATAAGGCTCGATTCGCCCCGTGCAGGATCTGACGCTGCCGCGACTTCGATTGCGCAATTTACTCCTGGGGGGCACACTTGCCCCGGCTTGAATCATCCGGGTTCGGCCTTGAACTTGCACCCCAGGTACCAAAGTATGTTAATGTATGATAACCAAGGGAGAGGGATCGGCATTAATCCATGAACCGTCGCGAGGAGGTTAAACCAACCATGACGCCAACGCCGGAGGAACTGAAGCGGGGCGAGCTGAAGAAAAAGAATCTCGAGCTGGCGGTGAGAATGCTCGGGGAGGAGGGCTACCTGGTGCTGCATGGGTTGTTGCCGAAACCGCTTTTGCAGGAGATCCGCCAGGCCATGGTTCCCGTGCACCGGCAATTTTTTAAGAAGCGTCCCGACCCCTTGAAAAGACCCCATGCCTTTGGCAAGGGGCATGGGATCTTCGGAGTGCGGCCGCCGCGGGAGATGCCCTTCATGGACCCGCAGGTCGTGGCGAACCCCGTGGTCCTCCAGATCCTCGAGCAGGTTCTGGGCCCGGATTTCATCTGGGACTTCTACAACACCAACAACTCCTGGCCCGGTTCGAGAGTCCAGCACGTCCATCGGGACCTGGATCCCCTCTTCGACAATCTTCCCCATCCCCTGCCCGCGGCGGCGATGGTGCTCAGCATTCCCCTGGTTGCCTTTACCGCGAGGAGCGGGGCCACCGAGATCTGGCCGGGTACGCACCTTTTTCCGGGACCCTATCCCGGCCCGGATCGCAGCTTCGATGCGGTGGCATCGGACCGTCCATCGCGGCGCATGCTTTCCCCCCTCGGCGGCGTGGTGTTGCGGGACCCGCGCATGTGGCACCGTGGCATGCCCAACCGGACCAGGAAGGTGCGCACCATGCTGACACTGATTTACCGGAGGGGATTCCTCGCCAGTGCACGCTCCATGGGGATTCGCCGGGAGGTCTGGGAGCAACTGCCGGAGCGCGCCCGGCACCTGCTGCGATTCAGTACGATTGACTGAGCAGGACCACCTCCATGCTCATAAAGAAGTACTGGAATGGCCGCGCTTTCAGGGTGCCATGCAACCGGCGTCGACCAATCAGGACCTTCCGGATACCGCCTTTGATTCACCGCCGGGTCCGGTCCCAAGCCCTGGGGCAAATTCACCCCAGTGTTTTCTTCCGCCGGATGCGTTGCGGGAACAGACACCGCATGGGATTTATGTTGTCCTGGAATATGGCGAAGGTCCTCTGGTCCATGCCCTGGAATGCCTTTAGATTCCGGGGTGGTGCGCCGGTCTGTTTGAATCAAGCGATAATTGAACGGAAAATCTCGTTCAGGGCCGGAGCCCAGGGCGGCGGTCCAGGGAAACACAAACGAGGAAAGGGCGCAGCGGCCTGCGGACCCAATCCCCTGAAGCGCGGCGGCTCTCAGGGGTCCCTCACGAAAACCCCTCTGCCGCGAGGAGATCTGCCAACCGATGGTCCTGGGAAGGGCCAGCAATCCGTGTTGGGGCGTGGGGAACGCTTATGTCCGCAATTCCGAGCCACCCCTGGTCGTACGGGGGGACGCCTTGGTGCGGCTCGCCCAGGTGCGCATGGAAATGGAGGACCTCCGGAAATTCGATGGCGGGGCTGCTATGCGGTTCAACGGAGGGCTCATGGTCCCCTCGCGGATCAATCCCACTCCCGAGCTGTTGTCGGCAAGGAGCCAAGCTAGTGCCTGCGCGCGTAATTAAGCGTACGAACGAGGGCGACGAAGCGCCCGGCTCGCAAGGCGCCTGAGCGAGTCGTTGCGGGGGTGTGCGGTGAGCGCGGGCAACGCCGCGAGACGGGATGCAGCAGCGGACGAATTCACGCGGAATTGCGCAAGCAGGCACTAGGGACAGTGACCCGTTTTTCTTTCGGCAGGAGATCGGCCCGGAAATGGCAAAGGACGTCCATCTCTACGGTTTCAATGGCGAGTCCGTCAGCTCTCCCTGCAGGACATGGCGCTTTTGCCAAGGGGCCGTTTCCCCGGGGTGAGGGTGCCCCAGGTGGATGTTCTCGATGAATTGCCCCTGGCCCTGGCTAGGTGAGCCGCGAGGAGGAAGCGATGGTTGGTGACGGGGTGGAGCGTGCGCAGCCCAGGATCACGTGGCGCGCTTTCGTGCTGGGGCTCCTGAGCTGCGTCGCCGTGCTTTACTTCATCATCCAGGTGGGCCAGGGATTGAGGGCGGGTGGGTTTGTAAAATCCCAATATCCCATAGTGGCGTTCATGCCCTTTGTGCTGTGGATCTTTGTGAACGTGGGGCTCAAACGGGTGTGGCCGTCGGTGGCGTTGCGCCAGGGAGAGTTGCTGGTTCTCTTCTCCATGTTGTGGGTGGCGGGCACCATGCCGCAGTTGGGGTGGATGACCTACTGGGCCGCGATTGTCGCTGGTCCCAGCTACCACGCCACCCCCGAAAACCAGTGGGCAGAGGATCTCTTCGACTACCTCCCATGGCACGTGTTCACCGACACTTCTTTGCGGATTACCGAGTTTTTCTGGCTGGGACTGTCCGAGGGCATGGACATACCCTGGGACGGCTGGGTCGGGGTGATCGGGCAGTGGCTGGGGGTATCGATGGCCATGCTTGTCTTCGGCTTTTGCCTCATCGTTGTATTCCAGCGCCAGTGGGTGGAAGGCGAAAAACTGGTCTTCCCTCTGGCCCAGATGCCGCGAGATCTCACCCAGGGGTTCGATGGACCCGGGCGCATGCCGCGGATATTCCGTTCGTATCTGTTCTGGATCGGCTTCGGGGTGGTCTTTCTGGTTTTCCTCTACAATGTCGTCACCTACTTCACGCCCGGCCTGACCACCACCTCGATCTACTGGGAACGGTATTCCCTGGACCTGGGCAAGTACCACAACGTGACCATTCGGGTGATGCCCCTGGTGATGGCGGTGACCTATTTGTGTCCGGTGGATATTCTGGGCAGCCTGATCGTGTTTTACCTGATTCACATGTTCAAATACGGGATGATGCGGCGCGTGGGGGTGGCGATTGGCAGCGCGGGCCAGGAATTGAAGGCCTGGGAGATCGTGTCCATGGAGGCCAACGGGGCGCTCACCCTGGTGGCGTTGTGGTCCATCTGGATAGCGCGGCGGCACCTGTGGCAGGTGTGGCGGCAGGTGCGCGAGGGTTGCGGGGAGCGGCGCATGGTGAGACGCTACCGCCTGGCGCTGGCGGGCATGGCGGGGTCGGCCTTCTACGTGGTCAGTTGGGGCATGGGATTGGGAATGAGCCTGCCTGTTGCCCTGGGGGCTTTCGTGGCCCTCGGGCTGGCATACTTTGTAACCGTCAAGCTCATTGCGGCCACCGGATTCGCCCCCCTGTTTCCGCGGCCCATGAAGGGAGAGCTGTTCATCGAAGATCTGCTGGGTGCGGCTCACCTGTCGCCGCGCAGCCTGGTGGGCTACAAGGTCTTCAGCAGCGCCGGGTTCTTCGGTTCGGGCCGTATCCAAGCGTGGACGGCGATCACTCACCACCTGCGGATTTTCTCCCTGGAGAGGCAGCCGCGCTGGGTGATCTTGGTGATAATAGCAGCCTTCCCCGTCTCTTTTCTGGCGGCGGCGACAGCGACCATCGAGCTGGCCTACGAGGAGGGCGGGGCCCTTTATCTGGGCCGTGCCGGCCACGACGCCTTCGACCGGGCAGTGTTCCTGCTCAACAATCCCAGAATGGCCGACGTGGGCAAGTGGGGGGTCTGGCTCTGGGGTTTTGGCGAGGCCGGCGCTCTGGCCCTGATGCGCACCCGTTTCCACTGGTTCCCTCTCCATCCCATAGGGCTGGCGGTGCAGAACAGCCTGGGCAGCCGCCTCTACTGGTTCAGTCTGCTGCTGGTTTTTGTGGTCAAGGTGGTCCTGCTGCGCTATGGCGGCGCGCGGTCCTATGCGGCGGGCAAACCCTTCTTCTACGGGCTCGGGATTGGCTACGTTACCGGGGTCATGCTGTCGCTGACGGTGGATCTGATCTGGTTTCCGGTGGGGCACTACGTGCATGGCTGGTAGAAAAATCCCAATCCTCTACCGCACAGAAAAGCGGTGGTTTTTGAAACCTTATTCATGGAGGTGGATATTGAATTCCTTTTTTTTCGCCGCCTGTTTTCTGGCAGCAGTCAACCACGGAATTTGGGCTCAGGAAAATCACCGCGGCTGGCGCGGCGACGGCAAGGGCTACTATGGCGCCGCCGACCCCCCTGTGGAGTGGTCCTCGAGTCGAAACGTCGCCTGGAAGACGGAGATGCCGTCGTGGTCGAATGGGTCACCGGTGCTGGCGAGCGACTCCCTGGTGGTGGTTTGCAGCGAGCCCGACCGGGTTCTCGCAGTCGACCGCCGCAAGGGAACCATTGTCTGGGAGCAAGCGCTCGGTAATGTTGCACCCGAACCCGAAGTCTCCACCCACACAGCCAACGGCTATACCTCCCCGACCCCCGTGACCGACGGCCAGGTAATTTTCACTCTGTTCGGATCGGGGGTTGCAGCTGCCCATGGGCTGGACGGCAATCGCCTGTGGGCACGGTTGGTGGAAAGGCCACCGCACGAGTGGGGTCACAGCGCCTCTCCGGTACTGGGGGGAGGACGGCTGATCGTCCACATTACCGACCTCATTGCCCTGGACCCGGCAACAGGAGAGGAGGTGTGGAGACAGGCTTCGCAAGTGAAGTTCGGCTCCCCGGTTGTGACCCGGATCGGCGCTGCCGACGTGGTGATCACCCCGTCCGGTGATGTTTTTCGCGCCCGGGACGGCAAACCTCTGGCACGGCAAATCGGGAACCTCGAATACGCCACTCCGGTGGTTCAGGAGGGCATGGTCTATTTCATCGAGAAGAAAGCGGTGGCGGTGAAACTGCCCGAAGAGATCGGCGGTCCTTTTGAAACCGCGTGGATAGCACCGGTGCATGGGTCGCGCCACTACGCATCGCCCCTGATTCACCGCGGCCTGATATACGCCGTTTCGCGCGAAGAGAAGTTCTCCATTCTCGAAGCCGCAACCGGCACCCTGGTTTTTTCCATGGATCTCGATCTCGGCACCCGATCGAACAGTGCCTACACCTCCGTGACCCTGGCCGGCGACAAGCTGTTCATCGGCGCCGAAAGCGGTACGACAGTGGTCCTGGAGCCAGGGCAGGCTTACGAGGAGATTGCCCGCAACATGGTGGAAGGCTTCCGCTCCTCGCCCGTATTTGCCGGCAAGCGGATGTATTTGCGTGCCTTCGACCATCTCTACTGCTTTGAGAAAAATTGATGCCGGCACAGGCCGGGAGAGGTCCGCGGGCGCTATTGCCCTTCGTTGCCGGCGGCGGCAATTTGGCTATCTTTGCATGCCCTGAGCAGGGAACCCCACCGAAATTCCACCAATCCCGCCATGCGGATCTACGAATACGAAGGAAAAAAGCTGTTACGCCGATTCGGCGTGCCGGTGCCGCGGGGAGAAATCGCCCGCACTCCTGCGGCAGCGCGGCAAGTAGCGGAGAGCCTGGGATGTCCCGTTGCCGTCAAGGTCCAGGTGCGAAGCGGAGGGCGCGGCCAGGAAGGTGGCATCGCCCTGGTGGATACCCCGGCAGAAGCCGAGTCCAGCGCCAAGCGCTTTCTCGGCGCGACCCTGGGCCGGGAAACGGTGGCCGCAGTCCTGGTCGAAGAGAGGATTAATCCGCGGCAAGAGTTGTTTATAGGCGTCGCCCTGGACACCTCTTTGGGACAGTTGCGCGCCATAGTTTCATCCCACGGCGGGGTGGATGTGGAGCACAAGGTGCAGGAATCTGCGCGCCCTGCGGCCAGCCTTCCGATCGATCCGCTGAATCCCTTTTTCCCCTTCATGGCGCGCCAAACGACGAGCCAGGCGGGGCTCGCCGGCGCCTCTCTCCTGGCGGTAGCGGATGTTCTGGAGAAACTGGTGCGTGGAGCGCAGGCAACCGACCTGTTGCTGGCCGAGATCAATCCCCTGTTCCTGTTGCCCGACGCCAGCGTCATCGCCGGCGACGCCAAGGTCGAGTTCTGTGACGGGGCCCTCTTCCGGCATCCCGGGATTGTCCGGGATTTGGAGCAGGAGACCGGATCCGACCTTGAAGCCCGGGCCGCCGCCGCCGGAATTGCCTTCGTTCCCATGAGCGGCGATATCGGCATCATCGGCGGGGGCGCCGGGCTGTGCCTGGCCACCATGGACATCATTGAAAAATACGGCGGGCGCCCCGCAAACTTCCTGGACGTCGGTGGGGGAGTATCGGCGCAGAAGATGGCGCAGGCCATCCGCCTGGTAATGTCGCAGCCTGTTCTGGGCAGTATCGTCAATGTCTACGGCGGCATCAACAACTGCGAGATGATGGCCGAGGGGGTGTGCAGCGTTTTCGAGGCGAAAGCGCCTGCAACACCCATAGTAGTCAAGATGCGCGGCCATTTCGAAGAGGAGGGCTGGGCGTTGTTGGCCGACCGCAAGGTCCCGTTCATCCGGCGGGGAACCACCGACGAGGCCGTCAAACTTCTCCTCCGGCTCATCGCCCGGGACCAGTAGGAGCCCAAGCCCATGGCCATTCTCGTGGACCGCGACACGCGCATCCTGGTGCAGGGAATTAGCGGACGGCACGGGTCGCTGCACGCGCGCCTGATGCGCGAGTATGGAGCGAATGTGGTCGCCGGGGTCACTCCCGGAAAAGGGGGAACCAGGGTGCACCAGGTGCCGGTGTACGACACCGTCGCCCGGGCCTGCGAGTCCGAGGAGCCCAATGCCTCGTTGGTGTTGGTACCCCCGGCTGGCACCCTGGAGGCCGGACTCGAGGCGGTCTATGCCGGCATTTCTCTGATAGTGATCGTCACCGAGCACGTCCCCGTCCTCGACACCATCCACATTCGCGCCGCTGCGTGCAGGCGCGGCGTGGCCCTGGTGGGGCCCAATACAATCGGGGTGATCAGTCCCGGAAAGAGCAAGGTGGGAATCATGCCGGGAATCCTCTACCGGGAAGGAAGCGTAGGTGTCATCTCCCGTTCCGGCACCCTGGCGCACGAGGTGGCCAGCACCCTGGCCGCCGCCGGTTTAGGGGAGTCGACCTGTGTCGGCATCGGCGGCGACCCTGTCGGCGGGCTGGATTTTGTCGAGGTGCTGAAATTGTTCCGCGACGACGTCGAAACCGAAGTGGTACTCATGGTTGGAGAAATCGGCGGCAGCAGCGAAGAGAGGGCCGCCTGCTACCTCAACGAGCAGGGCTATCCCAAGCCGGTCATCGCCTTTATCGCCGGCAGGACAGCCCCCGCCGGCTGCCGGATGGGTCACGCGGGAGCGATTATCCGCGAGGGTGTCGGCACGGCCACAGGTAAAATGGCCGCACTGCGCAACTCGGGGGTTGAGGTGGTGGAAACCATGGACCAGATGGTGAGTTGTTTCTGATCTTTGAATAAATAATGGAGGAAAGAGATTGGCTAAACCGAAAAGCGCGCATCAATTGCAGGCAGGTGAAAATTTCGAGCCTTTCGAGTTCGTGGTCACCGCGGAGTTGAATCAGCAATACCTTTACGCCGAAGAGGATTTCCACCCCAGGTACATAGAGGGGGATGGGTCCGCTGCGCCCCTGGTCCACCCCGGGCTGTTGCTGAACATGAGCAACAATACCCGCAGCCCGTCCTTTTTCCTGCCGGAAGGATGGGCCGAGATCCACGCCGCCGAAGAAACCCGCTACCTGCGTTCCGCGCGGCTGGGCAGGAAACTGCGGGTGACCTGGGAAGTGGTGGAGGCCTACGAAAAACGGGGCAGACCCTGGCACATGCTCGCCGTCCTCATCGTCGACGAGGACGGCGAGGAGATTCTGCGCCGCAAAATGACCAACACCTTTGCGGCCCCGGACATGGCCGCCAAAGAATCGGGGGAGAGCAAGGAAAAATGATCCCTAAAGAAACAGAAGTTGGCCGGGAATTCTGCGGCAGGCCGAAGAAGATGTCGTGGGAGAGGATCGCCGCGTTCTCGGGAGGGCCTCTCAACACTCCGGGGTGGCCGAAGAAAAATATTCACACCGATCTCGAGGCCGCCAGGGACGCCGGCCTGCAGACCGTCTACGTTTCCGCCACCCAGTACCTGGGGCATTTGGCGGAGCTGATGATCGGCCTTTGCGGTGAGGGGTGGTTGGGCGCCGGCACCACCAGCGACCTGAAGTTCATCGCTCCGGTGGCCGAAGGCGATACGCTCCGCACCAGGGCGAAAGTGTGCGATCGGACCGAGGAAGGTTGCGCAGTGGAGTTTACCTTCGAGGTCTGGTGCGAAAACCAGGACGGCGCCAGGGTGCTGGTGGGGAAGGCCACGGGCTGGGTTTGAATATTGCAGAGAAGTCATCTGGGAAGTGGGATGACGGTGATATCATTCTGGTAGCGGATAACGGCATTCAAATTCCTTAAATTTTCTCAGATCACAAAATCGTCTTCAACTGACAGCTGTTAGAGGTGCCGCAGACCAGGCATCCGCGCAACAGGGCCCACCCTTAAACAAGGAAGGGATTTATGGACCTTGAATTGAAAATTGAGAACTTTGGGCCAATCGACGAGGCGGCCATCCAAGTTGGCCGGTTCACGGTGTTCGCCGGGCCGAACAACACGGGCAAGACGTTCGTGTCGAAAATGCTGTATTCGATTCTTGGTGCCAGGAACTCGAACCATGCGCGAGTGTTTTTTGATTCAATGGCCCGTCCCGCAGAAACAGATTTGCAGCGTATCGAGGAGAGTGGTCCAATGATAGGCAAACGCCCATTGGCTGCGATTAGAACGGCCCTACAAAAGATCGACTCAATCCTACGGGAAGCGTTCCCAAGTCAACAAACCCAGAATGAACTTGAAAAGCTCGAGACGGTCCAACCCGCATTGATGGCTGAAATCAAAGGGATAAAGACCCATGTCCAAGCCTTGAAGAACAACATTGAAACAAAAGAGAAAGGGGAGTCTGATATTCTATCTTCAGCTTATGACTCCCTTAAAAACACCATAGACATTTTGGAAACGGGTTTCAACAGCGCGGAATCGGCATTTCGCTTCGGATGGAGACTAAGGTGCTATCAAAACGTAAGCGGCAATTTCCAAGAGCCTGTTCTTGCAAAATTCGAAGGGGAGGGCGAGGCCCCCTTATCTTTCAGCGTTGAAGGAGTGGGGGAATTACGGGAAACAGAAAAGTCTTTCGAGTTTACTCGCGATCCGAAAATTGTTCAGAACAAGCAGTCATTCCCTGAGACCTTCTATATAGAATCCCCACTATATTGGAAACTGAAAAATGCCCTGGAGTCTATCCAGATCGATCCACGGTCTCCTTTCAGGGATACGTTGAATGGAGTCCCTGATTACTTCTACGACGTGGCCGTTGCCCTCAGAAGAAAGCGCACGGAACATCCTTTACACTTTTTCGGCAAGCTCCACAAAAGTCTGCACAATGTAATTGGGGGGAGAATTTCATTGAGCGAAACGGGCGACCTTGAATTTCATGAAAAAGACAAGTCGGTTCCGCTCTCTCTCGTGTCGGCAGGAGTTGCAAACATGGGAATGCTGGCTCTGCTGATTGAGCGAGGGGCTTTAGACCAGAGGTCTTTTCTGTTCATCGATGAACCCGAATCGAATCTCCATCCGGCATGGCAAGTGGAGATGGCGGAGTTCCTCTTTGAATTAGCTCGCCAGGGGGTCAATGTGGTGGTCTCCACCCATAGCATGACGATCCTCAAGTGGCTCGAGGTGCATGTAAAGGAAGAACCGGAGGACCGGGAACTGGTCAAGCTGAATAAGTTTCCGCCGGACGCCGAATGGAACGACGACATGGACGCGGTGATGGCAGAAGTCAAAAAGTCGCTGACCAAGCCCTTCTCCGACCTCTACATCCAAGGGCTGCAGCAAGGACAACCAAAGCGTCGTTCTCATAGAGGAAACCGACTTGGAGAAAACGATAGTCGATTTCAAAGAAAAGTACGATTACCTCAACGACGACGACCAAATTGAATTGCTTTACGACGAAGTTCTCAAAGAGCACCGCCTTAAGCTCTACGGGTCGATGTTGGTCCTTTGTCGCCTGTCAAGCTCGCAGAACGATGTGAAAGAATTTCAGCCCGAGGATGAGTATCAATTCTGGCTGGTAACGACCAGTACGGCTTCGCCTGAATTTGTTCTATTGGACCACCTGAGAGACAACTTGAGAAATTTTCTAAAAAGTACATTGACCAGAGAAATGATGGATGTGGTCGAAATTATTCCCTCAACTGAGCTGGCCCAAAAACTTTCTGCCCAAGCCATTCAAATAGACTAATCTATCTCGAACCATGCCTCGGACCAACGAAATCGTTTTCAACGTCCGGCTTTTAAACGTGCTGGAGACCAAGCATCCGCGCTGGCGCGACCACAGCGCGGTGGAGCAACAGGGAGTCCTCCGTGAAACCGCCCGGCGGCCGGATCTGGTTATTCGTCCACCGGGAGGCATTCCAGTCGTCCTCGAATTGGAGTTCATGCCTGCGCGAAGCGTTGAAAAAGACGCCCAAGTGCGGCTGGGGAAATTCTTGCAGCGTAGCGGCGACAGGATCGAGCAGACCATCGCTGTCCGGATTCCACGGGAACTGAGCCGGGTGCCGCAGGCGGACCTGGAGAAGCAGATCGAAGCAGCCGAGTTCAGCTACTGCACCTATTCGCTGCAAGAAGGGGATACGGCGGTGCGTTGGCCGGCCTCGGGCTGGCTCGCCGGTAACGTTGACGATCTCGCCAGTTGCCTTGAAAACGTCTCGCTGTCCGAGCGGCTGCTCGTCGAGGGAACGCAGATTCTGGAGCAGAGTATCGGTGAGGCCGCCGGCAAGTTGCGCGAGACGGCTGGCCCCCATGCGCTGGAGAACATGGCGCAGGCCCTGCATCAAGAGGACGGGGAGCAAACCTCGCGCATGGCCATGGCCATCGTCGCCAACGCCCTCGTCTTCCACACCGCGATTGTTGAAGCGCATGGCATCAAAACAATCGACGAGTTGCGAATTCCGGGGCTCAACGACGTCAGCAAAAGTCGATTGCTCAAGTGTTGGCAGCACATCCTCGCTAACATCAACTACTATCCGATCTTTCGCATTGCCTCCGACTTGCTCTTTCCGATCGCCGACGGCACGGCGAATGCGGTCCTCAACCGCCTCGCTCTGGCGGCCAGCGATCTGGCGGGCTTGGGGGCTACTACAATGCACGACCTCTCCGGGCGCATGTTTCAGCGGCTGATTGCAGACCGGAAGTTCCTCGCCACGTTCTACACCCTGCCGACATCGGCGGCCTTGCTCGGGGAGCTGGCGGTTGCCCGTTTGGACCCGGAGACCGATTGGTCCGCTCCTGACGCTCTCATCAATCTCCGAGTTGCAGACTTGGCCTGCGGCACGGGTGCTCTGCTTTCGGCGGCGTACCGATCCATGTCGGCCCGTCATCGTCGGGCAGGCGGAGACGATAAAGCGCTGCATCAGGAAATGATGGAAAGCTCCCTTATCGCCGCGGACATCATGCCGGCGGCAACTCACCTTTCCGCCTCCATGCTGTCCAGCGCTCATCCCGGAACGACCTTTGGCCGCACCCGCGTTCACACGTTGCCCTATGGACAGCAGAGTCAGGAAAAGCGGCACACTATGGCCCTTGGTGCACTCGATCTGATTGAGGATGATGCTGCGCCGTCGCTGTTTGGCACCGGTGCCACAGTGGCGCACGGCAGGGGTGAGGGCGCGGAAACCGAGGAAAGCCAAGATATGAACCTTCCCAGCGAAACGGCCGATCTGGTGATAATGAATCCTCCCTTTACGCGACCGACGAACCACGAGAAAACCGAGGTGCCAGTACCGTCATTTGCTGGAATGAGCAGGACCGAAGACGAACAGCGGGCTATGGCCAAGCGCCTGGCCGATATACGCCGGCGGTTGGCCAATCCAGTCGGTCATGGGAACGCTGGTCTGGCGTCTAACTTCATTGATCTCGCCCACGTCAAGACCAAGCCGGGCGGCGCAGTTGCGCTGGTGCTGCCGGCCTCGTGTGTGAGCGGTGGCTCTTGGGAGGACGCCCGGGGCCTGCTGGAACGGGAGTACATGGATTTGGCCGTGCTGACCATTGCTGCGCACGGCCAGACTGGCCGGGCCTTTTCAGCCGATACCGGCATGGCCGAGGCTCTCTTGGTGGCTTCCAAGAAACGCGATGGGCTGGAGGGGTGCGGGGAAACGCTATTCGTCAATCTTCGTCGCCGGCCGAGGAGCCACGCGGAAGCCTTTGAGATAGCGCGGTCGGTGCATCGTCTTCCTCCAGAAGCTCGACAAGGAAGGTTGTGCGTAGGCGACCGCGAAACTATCGGCACTTATATTCGCGCCCCTTTGAGCCAAGGCGGTTGCGCGTCCCTGCGCGAGACTGCGCTTGCCGACGCTGCCCTCGGGTTGTTGGACAAAACCCTAAGGCTTCCTCAAGGATATTCCAATCCGCTAGCTACGGCTGGCCTCGGGGCTCTTGGCGAGAAGGGACTGCTCCACCGCGACATCTCCGGGAAGACAAGCAACGGAGCACCGCGAGGCCCTTTTGAAATTATTCCCATTCAGGGAGTACCGCAGTATCCGGTATTGTGGGGTCACGACGCCGAGCGGGAACGGGGCCTCGTCGTCCCGCCCGATAGCGAAGGAGAGGTGCGCCCCGGATGCGACGACCGCGCCGTATCCGTCTGGAAGCGTACGGCATCGCGGTTACACTTCAATCTCGATTTTCGAATCAACTCGCAGAGTCTTACCGCCTGCCTCACGCCAGCCAAAGCGATTGGCGGACGGGCTTGGCCCAACTTCATCCCGGAACAAGACAAGTGGACACTACCTCTCGTCTTGTGGTCCAACACGACGCTGGGACTCCTCGCCTTCTGGTGGATTGGAACCCGGCAGCAGCAAGGTCGGGTGTGTCTAACGATTACTCAGTTACCCCGCCTGACGGTCTTGGACCCGCGCTCCCTAAGCAGAGAGCAGCTAGCCCAAGCCGAGAACATCTTTGAGCAATTCAAGGAAAAGGAGTTCCTCCCGGCCAACGAGGCGTATCGGGACGACGCTCGCCAAGCCCTCGACCGCGCGGTTCTGGTGGACCTGCTAAATCTTCCCGAGGCGGTCCTCGAACCGCTCGCGATTTTGCGCGACCAATGGTGCGCCGAGCCAAGCGTCCACGGCGGCAAGAAAACGCGGATTGATGCTTGAGGAATCTAGCTGTCTACTTGAACTTGTGATCCGTCCACCCTCAAAGGGGCGGGACGCGTCTACATGTGCCTCTTACCTTAGAGTTTTGCCATGAGAAGAGATGAAGAATTGGCCAAAAAATGGCTTGAGAATCAGGGGTTATCTGTTGAGGAATGTCGCAATGATCCTCCAGACTTTATCGCTGACGGGCAATATGCCGTTGAAGTTACGAGATTGGAATTGCATACTGACTATAAAGACTCAGGCAGAGGAGAGCAGAGAGGCTTGTATAATTCAGAAACCAAGTTAGACGAATACGTGAAGGGTGCCCTAGAAAAGATCGGTTCCCCCGGCAACAATAAAACATGCTTTGTCAGATATAATTTCGATATAGCATCAAGGCGCTTACCCAAGGCAAAAATTATTCAGAAGGAGATAAAGAAGGCCCTGCTTCCATTGACAGAACCATTTCAATGTGACGCCATTAAGGGGAAGATCTTTAAGCTCGAGTGCGGAATCCATCTCGAAGTCATTCAGAGCGATAGTGCAATTATTTCTGCCAAGTTTGAATTGGGGGGAGGTCCCACGCTCAGCGGTTGGTATGAAGAAGATATGTACAATAATATTGAATGGGCAATTAGCCACAAAGAAAATAAAATTGCCTGTAAGATAGATTCATTTTGTGAGTGGTGGTTGATTCTGATTGATTTTATTTCTGGGCCGAGACGCTACAGGGAAAGTGCGATCAAAATTCTACGAAAAATTGCATTCAATCCGCCGTGGTGTCGAGTAATAGTTGTAAGCCGGCATGAATGTGGTCAATGGTTTGAATTGAAAGGATCGGATCCGTGCTAATGGGCCGTTAAGAAGTATAGCCCCCTTGGGGAATAGTGGTTTACTGAAGCCAATACTTTGTCTTGCTCTTGCGCCCCCTCTTTTTTTGCCGTCGTCTTTCCCGTAAATCGCGCGATTTCTGAAAAAATTCTCCTAAGGTAATACCTGATCGGGGGATCCCAATCCCTTATTTCCTTCGGGGTGGGGAAACACTGGTGCTGTGGCCTCTAAGTAAGATGTAAAAGTCGTATTCCTCAAACTCCCCTGGAATGACCATATAGGCCACTTTCAGTCCGAGATATGCGCTGTGCTTTAGCCTTAAGTCCAGGCCAATTCGCTTCCTGGTCCCATTTCCCGGCGTGCGGTCCGGCGGGAGGTGCCGGTGCGGAGTTAGTGAGGCGTCCTGAACCGGAAGGAGTAGAGCTTCGCATTCTTGAAGTAGAACCGCAGCTTGATCGGCCGCCCCGTCAGGCGGCTCACGTCGGGGTTGCCATTCCAGGCCACGACATGGTCCTGCCCCGACTGCGTGATCGGGTCGGCGTCGTCGAATGTGAACCCTTCGATCTTGCGGTGGTTCGAGGTGAGAACCTCCACGCGCACCTCGGCCGGCCCGGGGCCGGCAGCGACCGGCGTGGTGGCGCAGTTGAGATGCAGCCGCGACCCGGTGAAGCCAAAGGAGCGCGTGACCAGTTGGCCGAACGCCGCGGGGCTGTGCAGAAGGCGCATCAGGGCTTCCTGATGCAGCCCGTCCAGGTCGGCCCTGTCCCCGGCGGGGGTTACCCAGCCCTTGCCGCTATCCACCGACACGAATTCGTCCAGGGAGCAAATCGCCAGCCCGATGGCCGCGGTGGCGGCGTCTCCCAGCTCCAGCATCTGCTGCGCGGCGCGGTGGTTGGTGCCGTGGTAGTAGAGGAGGACGCGGCCGTCATGCACGATGGCGTTCCCCAGGTAGACGTTGCTGGAATCGAAGTCCTCCCGGCGGCCGCCGCGGACGATGAACGGCTCCCGGTAGGGACGCTCCCAGTGGAATCCGTCGCGGCTGACGATGACCTCGGGGTGGTGGGTCAGGTTGGTGGTGCGGAAAATCCAGAGCAGGCCGACGTAGAGCCCGGCGTAGGGGATGACGACCAGGCGATAAAACTCCGTATCGGGATAGTCGTCCGCGTCGGGAACGATGACGGTCTCCGGCTCGGTCCAGTGGATCATGTCGGGGCTCTCGGCGCGGCCGATGAGCCGCCTGCCGAACAGGGTCCGCATGTGGTGGCTGCTCTCCACGTAGGCCGCGTAGGTCTCGCGGATGGGGTCCCATCCCATGAAGTAGGTCGGCCCCCAGCGCCCGGCGAGGGGGGTGGTGTCGATGACCGGATTGCCCGCGCAGGGGGTCCAGGCGAATCCGTCGGGCGAGTAGTAAAGGCTGGACTGCATCGGCTTGGTGGTGTCCATGGTCCACTTCATCGCCTTGTAGCGCTTCGCCGGGTCGCGCTCGTGCCGGTCCAGGAAGGATGGAGCCTCGACGACGCCGGGTGGGACGATGTTGTTTTCCTTCGATCCTGCATGCTCCACCAGCCCCAGCACCGGGCGCTCCCAGTGAATGCCGTCCTCGGAGGTGGCCAGGCAGGTCACGGGCGGATCGTCCTCGCCGCCGATCACGATCCCCGAGGCTCCGCCGGGGCGCAGTCGGGGGTCCACCTTCAGGTTGCGGGCAGAGTACCACATCTTGAAGATGCCGTCCTCGTCGTCGAACACCACCGAGGTCAGCCCGACGTGGTTGCCCTCCCAGGGGCGCTCGGACCTGATGATGGGGTTGTGGGCGACCTTGAAGGCGGGATTGACGCCTTGCCTGGCCTGGGTCATGCTCTCGATCAGGTAGTCATCGAGGAACAACTGCTTCTGCGAGCCAATATCGATCAGAGCCATGATCGTCTCCTTTCATCCAGCCCTCATTCCGCCCCCTCCCACGAGGAGAGGGAGCGTAGATTCCCGCGTTCGCGGAAATGACTAACGACGGACTCCCCTTCTCCATGTGGTGGAAAGGGGACGGGGCAACCACCAGGGTTGTCCCTAGGGCAGCCCTCACGTTTCCACTTTCGCCCAGCAGGCGCTCTTGACGTCTTCGTCGCCGGCGTAGAACACGACGAAGACCGAGCCGTCCTTCAGTAGCTCCCCGCGCGGATGGCCGAAGCGCCAGGCCCTCATGTCGGCGAACTTCTCTTTTTGACTGCGCCGCTCCCGGGCGCCCGGCTCGGTGCCTGCGCTGCTATCGTAGATCATCAGGTCCCTGCTGCGGTCCCAGGTACGTCCGAAGTCGTCGCTGATTGAAGCGGCGATGCCCGGAGGATCGTCGCGGTGCGAGTACACCGCCATCAGACGATCACCGCCGAGAGGTACCGGCTGGCAGTGCTGGCCGGGCAGGCCGCTGGCGGCAGGGGTCGTCCACGAGCGCGCGTCGGGCGTCCCCCAGGCAACGTGGACGTCGAGGTCGACCCCGGCGGCCGGATCGTGGGTCCAGAACATGGCCACCCACTGTCCGCTTTCGGGATGGACCCCCAGGCGGATATCCCAGTAGTAGAGCAGATTCTCCGGATGCTGGGCGACGGGAAGGAACTCCGGCCACCTCAGACCTCCGTCGCGGGATATCCGGAAGCAGCAGCCGGGCCGTCCGGGTGAGGGGTCGTCGTACTCCTTCCACCACTCGTAGGGCTGGGCGAGCAGGCCGCCCGGAAGCGGCCAGATGGCCTGGGTCGCGGACGAAACCGCCCGGTGCGGGGGCGCCTCCATGCGCCGCCGCGGACCCCAGGTGAACCCCCCGTCGGTCGACGTGGTGTGAAACATGCGCATGGGCAGGAACCCCTGGGTCGTCGGATGCGACATGGGAAGCTCCGGGTTGGTGCGGTCCATCCAGATTCCGGTGGCGGTCAGTATGCCCGGCGACGTCTCGGCGATGGTGAAGGAGAACACCTCGCCGGGGGTCCCGTCTTCCCAGGCGCCCTGTCCGTACCCGTGGTGACGCAGCTCCCAGGTCCTGCCGGAATTCGCGCTGGCGAATACCGCCTCATGGCCGTCGACCGACTGCCGCCCGCTGCCGAGACGGCAACTGGCGATGAGGGTGTCGTCGTGCATCGCGAGAACGGCGGTCCGGGCGCAGGACCGCTGGTGGGGTACGGCCTTGCGGCCGTCGTGGATGTATCCTCTTTCGACGATTTTCATGGCAAGCCTATGCGCTATTCCTGTTGCGTTCGGGTGGCGCCGTCCCGTCCCTGGGGGCGTCCGGTGGGGTGCCGGCTCCTGCCCCGGCTTGGTCAGGGTGGCGCCGTCGTCCCCGACCAGGGGCCGGCTCTACAGGCCGGCTCGAAAGCGCCGTCCCGGGTTGGAATCCTACTCGACCATCGCTTCCCGCAGGGCTTCGATCTCGGGATCGCCGAGGCCGATGGCGCGCGCGTAGCCTTCGACGCCGCCGTGGCGCTCGTCGAGATCCTGCAGCACACCCAGCATTATTTCGGGAGGACAGGTGCGGCGCTGGTATTCCTCCCAGGTGATCTCCCCGGCGGATATTTCGGGATTGTCGTCCAGGTGGCGGGCGAGCAGAAATCGACCGCTCAAGCAGTAGTCCCGGGCGATGACCTCCGGAGGCACTCCGGCGATCCCCAGAACCAGCGCCGCCACCATACCCGTTCGGTCGGTCCCGGCCGAGCAGTGGAAGAGGGCCGGCAACGAGTCGGGGAGGGCGAGAAGCGACAGGGTCTCGCACACCTGTGCCCGGCGGCTGTCGAGGATGACGGAGTAGGTCCGGCGCTTGATCTCGGCCACCCCTCCCGACCGGGGGATGCTCCCCGATTCCCGCAGGGGCGCGTCCCCGACCATGTTCTGATGGTAGTAAGTCACCTGGTCCGACCTCAGGAATGGATGGCCCAGGGTCTGCAGCTCTACGCTCTTGCGCAGGTCGATAACCGTGCGCATGCCGTAGTCGAGAAGGGCCTGCTGCGAGGCCGCATCGAGCCGGTGCAGGGAGTCGGCGCGCAGCAGTTTGCCCCAGCGGGTCCGCCTTCCGTCCCGTGTCTCGTAGCCTCCCAGGTCCCGGATGTTGTAGCTCCCCGGAATTCTCAGACGTCGTTTCGGGTCGAGGTCGTCATTCATTGCGGCACCTTCCTTCATAGGTGAAAAAGGACGTCAATCCTGGCTCTCCTTCGTCGAAAGCGCAAACTGCAAATACAGGCAATATGAGGCGCCATTTTGGTCTCTTTGTCAAGTCGTGGGACACCCACCCCCTGGGGCGGGGTAAGCTGCGGCGTCCGGCAGACCCCCATGGTGCCGTGCGTTCGACGGTCTCAAGCGATCGGGAAGAAAGCCGGTGAAATTCTGGGATCCATCGGCCATTGTAGCGCTCTGCGTGCAGGAGCCTCATTCGGCCACAGTACGGGAGCTGCTCGACGACGACCCGGCTATGGTCGTCTGGTGGGGCACACGCACCGAGTGCATCTCCGCATTGATGCGACAGGTACGAAACAGAGAGCTGACCCCCACAGACGAGCGCGCCGCACGCCACGTCTTGCAAGTCCTGACGCAGACATGGACAGAGATCCAACCGAGCGACGCATTGCGCAGCACGGCTGAACGGTTCCTCGCCGTGCATCCGTTGCGGACTGCAGACGCCTTGCAACTCGCCGCCTATCGTGTCCGAGTGGCAGACCATCGAAATATCAGCCATAGTTGGGGAATTATATTCTTAATTCCCTTTTTTCCTGACTGATACTGAACGCACGATGGTGTGCCCATCCGGTGAAAACGACAGGGAAGCGATCCTAGCCGTATGCCCCTTAAGGGTCGTTTTTTGTTGACCGGTATCCGCTGGCCGTGTTCCTGGAAGGAGGCTGCGGGGTCCAGCATGGCGGCGGGATCCGGGATGGGGTGGGACGAGCTGTCCGCGGCCAAACCTGACACGCTCCCGGACAGCTCGCAAAGAAGGGTCTGAGCAGGTTCTCCGAGTACCCCGTTGCCGAAGGCTTAGCGGATGGCACGCCTTCGGGGATGAGATCCTAACGGATCAGCGCGAACTTGCGGGCCAGGACCTCCTCCTCCGCGGTCACCAGGCGATACAGGTAGGTGCCGCTGGCCAGAGGCCGTCCCTGGTCGTCGCGCCCGTCCCAGTGGAGGCGGTGACGGCCGGCCTCGTGGTGTCCCGAGGTCAGGACCGCCACCCGTTGCCCGGTCAGGGCGAAAACCTCCAGACGCGCCGGCCCCGGTTGCAACAGGAACCAGGTGATGACGGTCTCGCTGTTGAAGGGATTGGGCCAGTTCTGATGCAGTTGGGGGGTATCGGGCAGTCCGATCCGTTCCTGGGCCAGGGCCATCAGCTTGGCCCTCGCCGGCTGGCCGAAGTGCTCGGCGAAGAGGAAGAAGTCGGCGAAGTCCACCGTGCCGCTGGCGTCCAGGTCGAAGCGGGGGTCGCTGCCGCCGAAGGCCTCGGCGAAGAGGAAGAAGTCGGCGAAGCCCGTTACGCCGTCACCGTCGAAGTCGGGCGTGACCTTGCCGGTTGCGGTGAAGGTCACCGGCTCCAGTTCGGCCACCCTTACCTCGACGATGTTGGGTCCCGGCTGGCTCCCCAGAGTCAGGGTGGCGGCCGCCCTTCCCATTGAATCGGTCATCACAGCCGCTGCGGTCAAGGTTCCCCCGCCCGAGGTGACGGTGAAGGTGACCTGGGCCCCGGCCAAGGGGCCCCCGACCTGGTCTCTGACCTCGACAACGAACGGCTCGGACAGGGCGGAGCCGGCCGGCCCTTCAAGCTCCTGGCCGGAGAATGTGGTCAGAGTCCGGGGCATCGCCAGTCCGGTGGCGGTGAAGGTGACTGGCTCGAGGCCGGCCACGGTCGCCTCGACGGTGTTGGGTCCCGGCCGATTCCCCAGGGTCAAGGTGGCGGCGGCCTTTCCGGTTGAATCGGTGGTCACAGTGGCTGCGGTCAGGGTCCCACCGCCCGAGGTGACCGTGAAGGTGACCGGGGTCCCCTCCAGCAAGTCACCATTCTCGTCCCTTACTTCGACGACGAGGGAGCCGGCCAGGAGGGCACCGGGCTGGCCCTCCTGGCCGGCTCCCGAGACGATCCGCAATGCATGGGGCCGCGGGGTGAGATCCCACAGCAGAACGGTGCCGTCCCGGGATCCGGAGACGAGGGTGGCGCCATCGGGGGAGAAGTCCAAGGATGAGATGTCTGCGATGTGGCCCTCGAGGGTAGCGACCTTTTTTCGTGTCTTCGCGTCCCACAACAGGACGGTACCGTCCTGGTCTCCTGCGGCGAGGGTGGCCCCGACGGGGGAGAAGGCCAGGGAATAGACGGCAGCCTGTCCCCAGAGAGTGGCGATCTCTTTCCATGGATCCTCCTCCCACAGCCGGACCCCCAAACTAATCCGGGATCCGGAGGCGAGGGTGGCGCCATCGGCGGAGAACGCCACGGATACTTCTCCGCTATGCCCGAGAGTGGCGATTTCCTGTCTGGTCTCTACGTCCCACAATCGGGCGGTCTCATCCCCGGAGCCGCTGGCGAGGGTGGCGCCATCGGCGGAGAAGGCCAGGGAAGTGACTATGCGCGTGTGCCCCGGGAGGGTGGCGATACCCTGGCGTTGGTCAACATCCCACAGCTGCACTGTACCGTCGATATGCCCGCTGGCGAGGGTGGCGCCATCCGGCGAGAACGCCAAGGACCAAATCGAGATAGGTCCTTCGGGGGTGGCGATATCCTGGCGTTTGTCAACATCCCACAGCCTGAGCCTGTCATGCCCGATGGCGAGGATGGAGCCATCGGGCGAGAAGGTCACCGAATTGACCTGGCCTCTACTCTCGAGAGTGGCAGTATTTCTGCCTGTCCTGACGTCCCACAGTCTGGTCGAGCCACCCGAACCGATAGCGAGGGTGCCGCCACCGGGCGAGAAGGCCACGGAGTGGATGCTCAAGGTGTGCCCCTGAATCTGGGCGGCGCTCTCGGTCGGAATATCCCATAGCAGGATGTCATCCCACGACATGGAGGCGAGGGTGGCGCCATCGGGGGAGAACGCCACGGATTGCACCGGAGTGGAATGACCGAAAGTGGCAATATTCCTTTCCGTGGCTATGTCCCACAGCCGGGCGGTCTTGTCGTAGGAGCCGCTGGCGAGGGTGGCGCCATCGGACGAGAAGGCCACGGAAGTAATCCCATCCGTATGCCCCGGGAGGGTGGCGATGTCCCGACCCTGAGCTACGTCCCACAGCTTGAGCGTCCTCCGGGATCCGCTGGCGAGAGTGGCGCCGTCGGGTGACAAGGCCACGGAGCGTATCTCCGTCCCGTTGTCGAGGGCGGCGGCATCGAGAGTGGTGACAATTGCCGCTGAAGCCACTTCCCACAGGCTGACCGCCTTCCTCCCGGTCACGGCGAGGATGGTGCCATCCGCCGAGAAGGCTACGGACCCAGATTCTTCAGAGGCCACATTCCATAGCTCGACCCCACCGACCACATCCCACAGCCTGATCCTGCTCTCTGATTTTGAAGCGAGGACGGTGCCATCCGCTGAAAAGGCCACGGAATGAACCCCTCCATCATGCCTGTAGAGAGTGGTATTCTCTCCGCTGGCCACATCCCACAACACAACGGTGCCGTCATAGGATCCAGCGGCGAGAGTGCCATCGGGGGAGAAGGCCGCAGAAGTAACCCGTGTCCCGGGGAGCAGGTCCAGCTCACCGACCGTGGCCGCATCATAGAGCCAGATACCGATGCTGGTGGGCACGGCCAGCCGTTGACCATCGGACGAGAAGGCAACGGGAATACCACCGGTGGCTAGTGCTTCTACTATGCTGCCTTTACCCAGGCGAACCGTCGCCCGGTCCGGCAGATGCCACTTCCGGGGATCTCTATCCCCGACGGGGGGGATGGGCAATTCAACGGTGACAGCGGCGAAAGTCACAGGATCGGCTTTGAGGAGCCTCGCCTCGACGGTAGTGGTCCCGAGACCAGTTCCAAGGGTAAGCAGGGAAATCACCCGGCCGTCGTCGTCGGTCTCCCTATTCTCAATCGTAAACCTGCCCCCAATCCTTCCATCGCCTTCGGTGACGGCAAAGGTGACCGGGGCGCCTGCAATCGGGTTCCCATGTTGATCCCGCACTTCAACTACCAGGGGGTTCTCGAGGGTGGCGCCGGGTGAGCCTTCCTGTCCGTCGCCCGAGATCTTCACCAGCTCGTGGGGACGGGGGTTCAGCCATTCGGCGGCGTCCCACAACTCGACCGCCTTCCAGGTTCCGGAGGCAAGGGTCTTGCCATCGGGTGAGAAGGCCACGACCTCAACGCTACTTCCGTGCGCGAGGGAGTCGATCTGGGTCCGTGTCCCCACGTCCCAAAGCTTGACCAAGTATCCCGAGGCGCAGGCCAGGGTAGCCCCATCGGATGAGAAGGCCATGGCACTGCCGCCTTTCACATTCTCGATGGTAGCGACAGTGCGCTGCGTCTCCACGTCCCAAAGCTTGACGAGGCCGTCCCACCCTGCCTGGGAGGCGAGGGTGGCGCCGTCGGGTGAAAAGGCTACGGCACCGACCCAATGCGTATGGCCCTCCAGGACGCCGGTAGGTTCCCCCGTCGCCGGGTCCCAAAGGGTGACCACCTCCCCTGAGGTAGAGGCCAAACGTGTCCCATCGGACGAGAACGCGAAGGACGTCACGTGGGAATCATGGTCCAGGTCGGCGTAGTTGGCCCCTGTCGCCCAGTCCCACAGCTTGACCGTGCTGTACCCGGACACGACGGCCAGGGTCGCGCCATCAGGTGGTGAGAAGGCAACGGCCCTGTAGCGGAGGTCCCCCGGGCGTCCTTCAAGGGTGGCAGTATTGGTTCCCGTGGCTACCTCCCAGAGCTCGACCGTGCCATTGTGCTCGGAGGCCAGGGTGGTCCCGTCCGGCGAGATCGCCACCGCCCTGACGGGAGGTACAGGCCCGAGGCGGGCAGTGGTCTCCCGAGTCTCCAGGTCCCACAACTTGACCAGGGAGCCACCCGCCGCCGAGGCAAGGATTCCACCGGGAGAAAACGCCAGGGAGGTGACGGTCCCAGGTTCCTCGAGGGTGGCGAGATGACGGTCAGAAAACTGATACAGTGTGAATCTCAGACGGCTTGTCCTGCCCAATGTGTCGACGGCCCAGAAGCGTATCCGATGCACGATGGGATTGGCCAGACTAGAAGAGCCCTTGGACGGAATGAGGCCGTCGTAGTCGAACTCGACAACCGCTGTGCGTTCGCCCGAGAAGGAGCGGCACTCCTTTACTTCAGCGCCGCCTGCGGCGAAGTGAGGTAGTGTTGTCGTTGCGAACAGGAGGACCTGGTGAAGCCCTGACGAGTCACTGATTCGCAGTCGGACGGGGATGCTCTCCGAACCGGCTGGATAGCCAAGAGGGGAGAGGAGTTCGATCGTCGATGGAGATGCTCCTTGAGCTACATCAATGCCCGGGTTGAAATAGGGATGGAGGGTCAGGTACTCGGCGGCGCAGGCAGACAGCCGGGCGCGGTTGCCTGCACCGTAGGACATGAGGTACTCGCTGTCTCTGAAGTCGTGGTCCAGCCAGAAGGCATGGCCGAGCTCATGGGCAACGGTTCTCCAGGAAAACGCGCTGGGGACCAGCACCGTGGCGTCGACTACACCTTGTTGCCCCCTCCAGGTCACGGCTCCCGCTCCGCCAGCAAAGTAGGGTACTGTATCGGCACTGAGGTCAAGGACCACAACCTCAATCGGACTTCCTCCGATGGCTCGCCAGATCTCCAGCCTTGCCCCAGCCTGCTCGAGATAGTGCGCATCTGCATGTTCCCCATCCACACGATGAACCAGCGGTTCACCCTGGTCGTCGGTCTCGAAGCGGAAGGTCAGATTCCCGTGGCCGTGCCGCTGCATCTCTGCCGCGAAGAATGCCTGAATCTGCAGAATAGCGACCTTCATCGAATCCACCACCTCGGCGCGAAAGGGGCGGTCATTGGGCCGGAAGTAGATCATCCGCACGGTGCGAGGGTCCTCGGCCTTCACGGCCGCCGGCTTGGCTGCGAAAAGAGCGTGGTCTTCCTCGTAGACCACCCGGCAAAAGGCCACATCCTCCGAATCTGAAGGAGGGGTGGAAGCATAGGCGGGTGGTATCGAAGCTAAGAGGAGGCTGGTCAGCGCAAGAGTGTTTGACCGGCGAATCAGCAGCTTTTTCATCTCCTGTCTCTCCGTGTTTGGGTTTCTCCGGGTTCATCCGGCGGCTAGGGCGGAAAAAGGGCAGAATCTAGAGGCGCACCCGCCTGGAAGCCCAGTCCGGCCGCCCCCAGGTAGAACGCAGCGGTCGGGCCGGCTCTGCGACTATTTTGGCAAGATCGTCTTCGACCGCACGGTCTGCGCGGCGAGCCTGTCGGGGTCGGGCCGGGGCAGGCCGTCGGTGAATGGCGAGAAGGTCAAACGCTCGGTGAGTTGCATCGGCGGATCTGAGAGATCTTGGGTGTAGAAGCGTGAGGACGGGAACAGGTCGCCGGGGTAGGTGAAGTTCGGCAGCGTCGCGACCTCGACGCAGAGAGCGCCTCCGAGCGCGCTTTCGAGCATTCCCCCGACCCACACGGGCACCCCGGCGTCGCGGCAGAGATCATGGACGGCCAGGGAGTTGCCGAGGCCCCCGATCCGTCCCGGCTTGATGTTGATGTACTGGGCGGCGCCGACCTGGACCGCCTGCTCGGCCGCCTTGACACTCACGATAGTCTCGTCCAGGCAGATCGGCGTCTGGATGTGCCTGGCAAGCTCGGCATGGTCGAGCACGTCCGCATAGTGGAGAGGCTGCTCGATGAACGCCAGGCCCATGGCGTCGATGGCCTTGAAGAACGGCAGATCGTCCAGGGTGTAGCCGGAGTTGCAGTCGATGTGGAACGTCGTCTTCGGGAACGTGGACCTGACGGCCTTTAGCATGTCGAGATCCCAGCCCGGGGCTACCTTGAGCTTGATGCGCGGGAATCCAGTATCGACCGCATTCTGGATGTTGCCCAAGAGCATGTCGATCGAGTCCTGAATGCCGAAGTCCGCTCCTGCCGCCACCTCCCGTGTCTCCCCGCCCAACAGCCGATGTACCGGCGTGCCCGTGATGGCGCTCTCCAAGGTCCACCAGAGTATCTCGACGGCGGCCTTGGCGAACGAGTTGCCCTTGAAAACGGCGAGCCGGTCGTTCAAGTCCCGAGCGGTCTCGTACTCGCGTCCGACGACGTATGGCCCGAACACCTCGGTGACGTGGTAGAAGACGGTGCCGGCGCTCTCAGGCAGGTAGGTGGGCGCGAAGAACGGCGTCGCCTCGGACCAGGCCGTATGGCCCCCGCTCGTCGCCCGCACGAGCACGCTGTGGATGTCGGAGTCCTCCCCGTAGGCCGTCCTCCACGGGTAGATGAGCGGCATCTCCACGTAGTACACGTCGAGTCGTTCGATCTTCATGGTGCGTCTTCTCCTTCGGCTTCACGCGGCGGTACGACATCCTCAACGGGGTAATTATACCTGCATCCACAGCGCCCGGTTTTGCCATGTTTTTCTCCAAATTATAGGCGCGTCTTTGGATCGATAAGGGACTCCCTCCTGCAATCTGCCGTGCGCCTGACCTGGTGCATGAATCAGGATAACCCGCCGACCAACCTCTGAACCGATGTTTCAAGTTCATGGGTAATCTGTTCTACCGTTTCTCTTTTCCGGGTTCTGTAGGTATCATAACATTCCCGCAGATCTTTCGGTTCACCGACGCGGACTGATGCCACCCGTGGTCCTCGCATTTCAGACCTGCCAAAGACTTCTCTTTCAAGACGGAGAATCACATCGAGAAACCGCTCTGGCGACGGTTCTTCAGCAACATACCCGTCAGAAATGGATATAAAATTGGTCAACCGCTCCAGATCGGGATAGAATTGTTGAAATTTCTGGAGCTGCTCTCCATGTATTTTCTGCTCGTACTCCGTCATCTGCTCGATGTCCCTATAGATTTCTGCATCGACTAGGTTTTTCAGCGCACGTGTCCTTGTGAGTAGGTCGGCTTCAGCGCGGATACCCATAATCCCTTCGGAATGGGACAGTATCGCATCTTTCAGCCTTTCGATATGTACATCAAGAGAGACAGTTTCGTCTATCTTATACTGATATTCCGCTGCGAGTGTCCTGAATATCGCGACACCGATGCGGCGCAACCGATCGTAGCGTTCTGCCGGCGTCTGTTCGGCAGGCGGGAGGATATACCGTTCCAACCTCGTGAGAGCAGCATCAATGGAATTCCACATGTCTCGTGGATAATGATATTTGATGCCGACGGGCACAGCATAGAGCGATTTGCCGACTTTCGCCTTTTCCATATCGTCCAACGCCCAGAAGCACATCTGGACAATGCCTCTCTCAAAACGCATGACGGTGTCATTCTGGCGCGAAATCTCCCCTTCGCCAAAGACGACAATCGGCCACTCGCCCTTGAACAAAAGCTCCCGCGTCGTCCGGAAGGCATCTCTATCTGCCGTGCCGCGCACAACCGAGTACACACCGACCCGCTGCATCAGATAGCATCGAATAGCCCCGAATCTACCTTTGTCGAAGGTTTCCCGAGCTGCCATATAGTAGTACGGTTGAGATAACCGCTTTGACAGGAGAAACATTACCACAGGATCTTCGTGCGCCGGATGGTTAGGGGCCAAGACCGTGGAATGCCCGTGTATCGCCTCCAACCGGGCAATGGACTCCGCATCAACATCCAGCGTTAACCCTTTCAAATACACGCGATTCGCAAGCGGTATCAGGGCGCGCGTAATTTGAATCGTTTTCACACTCGGTTTAGGCGGTTTGAAATCCAACATCGCGTCCTGTCTGGGCGTCATACGGGGTGTTGCTCTTTGAGATATTTGGAAGGGCATGGGGGATGTCGCCGAGGACGGCGGCGACCGCCTCCACCGTGGCGGCAATCGCTGGCAAAGGCTGGTTGGATTGAAGCGTTACACCCGATTGACGAACCAGGCTTTTGTCGGGTAGCCTCCGAGCATTTTGCCGAGCACTTACATTCTGGCCCGATGCTCTTCACCCGGTTTACAAATTCAGCCCGCGCCGGAGCCACCCCTACTGAAAAATCTGGTACACCGGCTTGATGATCAGCTCGGGCACGCAGGCCCGCGGCGGCAGGCCGGCGACGAAGAGCACGGTGGCGGCGATGTCCTCCGGCTGCAGCATGCGCTCCAGGCGCTCGGGCTCCACCGGCTCCGGGCGCAGCTCGAGGATGGGGGTGGCCACCTCGCCGGGACAGATTGCACAGGAGCGGATGCCGTAGTCCCTCTCCTCCTCGTTGATACTGTGGGTCAGCGCCACCATCCCGTGCTTGGCCGCCGAATAGGCGGCGCCGGCCAGTTCGGAAGCGCGCAAGCCCGCGGTTGAAGACACGTTGACGATCACTCCGTCTTTCCGGGCCCGCATGCCGGGCAGGACGGCGCGCACCATATTGAAGGCCCCGGTCAGATTGATCGCCACGGTGCGGTCCCAGTCCTCCGGATCCACCTCGCTAACGGAGCGCGGATTGGTGTTGATCCCGGCGTTGTTCACCAGGATGTGGACCTTGCCGAAGCGCTTCTCCACCTGCTCCGCCAGGGCGTTCACCGCGGCGCGGTCGGAAACGTCGCACCCGGCGCGCAGGAACCGCTCCTCGGGCAGACCGGTTACCGCCTCCTCAAGTTTCTCCAGGCGGCGGCCGATGAAGGCGACGCACGCTCCCTTCTCCACGAATGCCCTGGCAATGGCGCGGCCCATCCCCGTTCCGGCCCCGGTCACGATGACCGTCTTGTCTTCGAATCGATCCATACCCTTCTCCTTCTTCTCCTTGATGACTGGATGCCGCCCGACCCTCGCCCGACCCTCCTTGGGGGCTCGCAGGAACAAATCAAGCGGGCAGTACACCGGTGGACCGCAGCAGTGTTTCCTGCACCAGCAGTTCGTGTTCCATGGGCCTGAGCGCCCCCTTTTGCCCCTGGATGGAGGCCAGGAAGCACTCCAGCTCCAGTTCGTAGAGTTGCTGCCGCGATTCTCCTCTCAAGGGGATGAACTGCTCTCCCTTCTCGTAGCCTCCACCGGCCTTCTCCAGGCAGAGCCGCACCTGGGCGCCGGGCTCGAACGGCTCCGGGATTATGGCGCTCCCCTCGCTGCCGTAGACTTCGAAGCGCCGCGCCATGGGCCGGGATTCCATGGCGGCGATGTCGACGAAGGCCAGACCTTTCTCGTATTCGAGGACAATCAGGGTATTGTCGGCAATTTCTGGTTCGAGGGCGCTGTCGTTGCGCAGGAACGAGGTCACCTTCTGAGGCCGGCCCAGGAGCCAGACGATCTGGTCGAGCATGTGGCCGCAGAGGTCGTAACTGATGCCCCCCCGGTGGCGGCTGAGGGTGCGGCGTACCTCTGTGGAAATGTGAGTGGACATGTGAGCGCGGATGGAGAACACGGCGCCCAGCCTTCCTGACTTCACCCAGCCGGCGATGCGCTCGAATCCGTCGTGGTAGCGCAGCATATATCCCATCTGCAGGATCAGGTTCCGCTCCTGGGCCATGGCCGCCACCTGCTGCCACTGCTCCCAGTTTTCCCCGGCGGGCTTGTCGTACCAGACGTGTTTGCCCGCCCGCACCATTGCTGCGGTCTGGTCCAGGCTCTCCTCGTTGGAGCCTTCGGAGGCAACGGCGGCGATGGAGGGGTCCCGAAGAATATCGTCTGCCGCCTCGAACCAGGGCGCGCCCCGGAAGGGGCCGTTCTCTCCTTCCAACTCGGCGCGTCTTTCCGCATCGGGTTCGAAGACGCCCGCAACCTCCACCTCCGGATTCTTCTGCATCGCCGCGAGCTTGCCGGCGGCGTGCCCGTGTTTGGTCCCGTACTGGGCCATGCGAATCATGTTGATCTCCTGAAAAGTCAAAGGGCTCCGGTGCGGATTGGGGGCGCCTACGGTTCCATGCCGGATCCCTGAAGGTTCAGTGGAAGGCAATCGGCGGTTTCTGCTTGCGCGCCTGGGGGACTTGCGGGCGGGGCGCTACAGGTCCCCTTCCATGGCCGCATCCGGCGTCCACGCGTGGGGTGCCGGTCCGGGTGGGGCCGCTCAGGCGCAGACGGGGTCGCTTGCGCTCCAGCGGTTGTAAGCGGGATCCTCCTGCCGCGCCAGCAGGTCGCGGGCTTCGTGCCACATCCGGTCCCAGGCTTCGGGGTCGTGCAGCTCGGTTTCGGGGTGGGCGCGGCTGCGGGCAACGAAGCCGGGAAAAACACCACGCCCGGAGGACTGGCCGGTGGGGCTGTAGCGGATATCGAAGCTCCAGCGGATCCCCTCGCTGCGGTTGGGCAGGGAGGAGTGGCAGGTCCAGCGGGTCATGAGCAGCACGTCCCCGGCTTCCATGGGCACCGCAACCGCATCTTCCTCGCGGAAGAACTGCTGGGGAATTTGGATACCCGTAGTGCGCGGGCAGTGGTGCAGGAGCCCGTTGCGGTGGCTGCCCGGCACCACCAGGAGACAGCCGTTTTCCACCGTGGCCTCCTGCAGCGGAAACCACACGGTCAGCATTTTGGTCTCGTCGGCCTCGGGCAGCACCACCCCCAGGTCCTGATGCCAGGGGGTCGAGATCACCAGATTACCGCCCTCCAGTGAGACATTGAGGTTCTCGGGCGAGACCAGGCGATGTTCGGGCGGCTTGATGCGCACGTGCTGCACCGGCACCGAGTAGATTTCCGGGCCGACCAGGGACTCGGCGAGATCGAGCAGCTTCTCGTTGCGCAGGGCATTGAAGACAGCCGCCCCGGTCCAGAAGGGAGTGTCCGCCTTCATGCCCTTCTGGGGAAGAGAGAAATCGAAGTACTGAGCATGGACCTTGCCGCTCTCCAGGTAGATCCGGGTCAGGCGTTCGCCGAAAGGAAGGTGGTCATAGGTGGAAGTGATCTCGCCGCCCTCGTAGAGTTCCCGCGCCAAACGATCCAGCACTTCCCCGTACTCGGCGATGACCGGTGCTATGTCTTCCTCCGGGTCGAGAACGTTCTTGACCACCAGATATCCCTGCTCGTAGAATGCGTCGATCTGTGCTGCTGTCAGACGTGCCATGTGATTCCCCCCGGGAAAACCTGATTCAACGTCCCATCCAGCCGCCGTCGACGGCGAGGATGGTGCCGTGGACATAGTCGGCTGCTTGCGAGCAGAGGAAGACCACCGCTCCCCCGAGATCGGCCGGCGTACCCCAGCGCCCCGCCGGAATCCGCGCCAGGATCTGCTCGTAGCGGTCCCGGTCCTGCTGCAGCGGTGCGGTGTTGTCGGTCGCGATATATCCCGGCGCAATGGCGTTGACGTTGACTCCTCTGGCGGCCCACTCGTTGGCCAGGGCCATGGTCAACTGGGCGATGCCGCCCTTGGCGGCGGCGTACCCCGGAACCGTAATCCCCCCCTGGAAGCTCAATACCGAGGCGGTGAAGACGATCTTGCCCGCGCCCCGTTCCACCATACCGCGGCCGAACTCGCGCGCCAGAATGAACTGGGCATTGAGATTGACCTCGACCACCGCGTCCCAGTCCTCGTCGGCATGGTCGAGGGCCGCGCTGCGGCGGATGATCCCGGCATTGTTTACCAGGATGTCGATGCGCGGTCCGGTGTCCTTCACTTGCTCGATGAAACCGTAGAGTGCCCGGCGCTCGCCGAAGTCGCAGGAGTAGCCCCTGAACTGGCGGCCGCACCCTTCCACGTCCTTTTGCACCGCGCTGCCCTCCGCCTCCTGCGCCACGCTCACCCCGACGATGTCGGCTCCGGCCTCGGCCAGAGCCCGGGCGAAACCCCTGCCTATGCCCCTGCGGCACCCGGTGACCAGGGCCGTCTTGCCGTCGAGTCGGAACAGGTCCATGGTACTCACCGCGACTAAGCTCCTTTGATGTCCATCAGAACCTTGATAATCTGCGGACTGGACTCCATCTGCGCAAATACCTCGGGCAGCTCTTCGAGAGAGTGCCGTGCCGTAATCATTCTCTCCAGGGGAAGCGCTCTGCCGGCGATAAGCTCGATGGAGCGCTCGAAATCCTCGGGCTCGTAGGCGCGCACGGCGCAAAACCTCAGTTCGCGCATGAAGGAGCGGAAGAGATCGATCCTCGGGGGATCGTTGAAGACAGCCACGACGACGACCATCCCCCGTGCCCGCGCCAGTCCGGTCATCGCCGCCGCTCCGGCCTCGGTGCCCGACACCTCGAAGACCACGTCGGCTCCCGCTCCCGCGGTGCGTTCCAGCACCCGGGCCGGGAGGTCCTCGCGCCGGGGGTCCACCGCTTCCAGTCCCAGGCTGCGGGCGAACTCCAGCCTGAAGGAATTGATCTCGGCGACCAGGACCCGCGCGCCATGGCGCTGTGCCACCAGGGCGTTGAGCAGTCCGATGGGGCCTCCGCCGATGACCACCGCCCATTGTCCCGCCTCCAGGGAGCTGGCCCGCACTGCATGGTAGGCCACCGCGGTGGGCTCCACCAGGGCGGCCAGATCCAGGGGCAGGGAGGCCGGCAGCCGGTGCAAGGTGTGAGCCGGAACGGTCCAGGAGGACTGGAAAGCGCCGTCCGATTCTACCCCGAAGAAGTTCAGCTGGTAGCATACGTGGGAGTGGCCCGAGGCACAGGAGGGACAATTCCCGCAGGGATCCAGGGGACGGACCACCACCCGGTCTCCTTCCCGCCATTCCTGCGCCCGGACTCCGGCCTCGGCGACAGTTCCGGACATCTCGTGGCCGATGATCACCGGCAGGCGCATGCGCATGTCCCGGTGTCCCTGGAAGATGGACAGGTCCGAGCCGCAAACCCCGCCGTAGGCAACCTCGATGCGCACTTCGTCCGCTGCCGGCGGGCGCGGCACGCAAGGTTCGATCTCGAGGGTGCGGTTGCCGTGGTAGAAGGCCGCTCTCATGTCCTCTCTGGACGGCGGCGCAACAGCCGTTCAGGCCGCTCCTGGCGCCAGTTACCGGCGCAGTCGAAAGCGAAGGTATTGGCCCGCCGCTGGCGGCCGGACTTGTTGGGGGCGGAGCCGTGAATGACCAGCGGGCCGAAGAAGACCCCGTCTTCCGGTCCGGTCTCAACCATGGTCGCTGCGTAGGCGTCCATATCGCCGTGCAGACCTATTCGGAAGGAAGTGGAGTCGAGCTCGTCGTGGTCGACCAGACCCCTTTTGTGGCTGCCCTCGACAAAGCGGGTACAGCCGTTGTCGCGGGTGGCCGCGTCGATGGAAAGCATGCAATTGACCTGGTGCGCTATCTCATTCTGCGCTCCTGCCCAGGCGGGTAAGATCGAGGGGATTGGACCAGGCCTTGCTGCCGTCCGGTGAGAAGATTTCGAAGCGGGTCCAGCGCGAGCCCGGGCGCAGGGTGAAGGTGGCTTCCTCGAAGGTTCCCCCCTTCTCCCAGTACTCGACGCCGACGCGATCGGCCACCGCCAGGATGCGCAGGGCTTCCGAGCAATGCACCGTGGCCTCGACAACCCGTTGCTCGTCGCCCTCCTTGTCCACCCTGCGCAGGCGGATGTCGCGAATCTCGGGTCCAGTGCTGCAGTAGGAAGCCCCCCGCACCAGGGCATCGACGACGGCGCCGGGGCTGCGTTCCTTTACCCGCGCCCAGGTCCAGCCCTGGTAGGTGTCGCGCTCCGCGGAATCCAGCGCGTGGGAATCGTCGTTGGCCAGGGCGGGATAGAGTCTGTCCTCCTGCTCCATCCAGTCGTCCCAGTGCACCGACGAATCCCCGCGTCCGGCGCAGCGGCAGGTGGTGTTGAAGACCTCGATGCCGGCAAAGCCCCGGAGCGGAAGGACGTCGCGCCCGACGCTGACCGAGCTCCAGTGGGGATGGGCGAGAAACACCGCGCCGCCCTGCTCGTTGACCGCGTCGATCACGTACTGGGGAGGCATCCGGGCCGAATCCATATCGTCCTCCACGTTGAGGCAGACGAAGTGATGGCGCTGGCCGCCGAAGGGGTTGTCGGGATGCAGTTCCACTCCCTGAACCAGGGTGAAGTCGGCGGGACAGCGGACGCTGTCTACCCGGGTGATGTCGTAGTGGTCCGACAGGCACAGGTAGTCGTAGCCCTGGTCGACGTAGCCGTCCAGGCGCTCCTGCGGCGAGGGTTTGCCGTCGGAATTGGTGGTGTGCGAATGGAGATTGCCTTTGAGCCATACGTAGCCGTCTTCGGCGCGCAGGTCAAAGGGACTGGCGAGTTCGTTTGCCGGCGAATCTGAGGTCATCAGGAGCACTCCTTTTTCAAAAAAGATTTATGGGGTTCGGAACTTCACCACTAGGGCAAATTGGCACCGTGCCGGGGGCAGGGCACAGGAGCGGCATGGAAGGCATCCCGATGGCGCGGCCCGGGTCCGGCGTCTGCTGTTCTGTAAGTGCCGGGAAAGCTTGCAGCCATGAATCCTGGAAATGGTTGAATGCCGCCCATTGCCGGCGTCCCTGGCCGGCGCTTCCCCGGTGGAAATTTCAAGACGGCTTTTCTGCGGCCTCGCCACTCTGCGACAGTTGTTCCCTTGCCCGTTCGTACACTTGGGCTGGCAGTGCCCCCTCCTGAGCGGAACACAGGTTCGCGGCCAGATGGTCGAGCTTGCCGGTGCCCACGATGGTAGTGTGACAGGCGGGGTGGGAGAGGGTGAAGCGCAGGATGAATGCGTGGCGATCCATCTCCGCGGTGATCTCCGCCAGTCCGGCGTCCTTCCAGGTCCGGTCCCTGCTCTCTCTGGCATTGTGCCCGTGGGCGATGCCGCCGCGGATGATGATTCCGGCGCCCAGGTCGGCGGCTTCCTGAATCATGGTCTCGTGGCGTCGTTCCAGGGCCGAGTAGGGGATTTGAAATGTGTCGAAGACCCCCATCCGGGCGAAGGCCATGAGGTCGGGCGCGGTCGAGGAGACGCCCAGGTAGCGCGTCTTGCCGGCGTCCCTTATCTCCTCCAGAACCTGCACCAGTCCGCCTTTCTCCACGTCCTCGAAGGACGGGTTGTGCATCTGCAGCAAATCCACCCGGTCCGTTTTCAGGCGCTCCAGGCTTTGGTCGATGTTGGCGCGCAGCCGCGCGGCGCTCCAGAGGTGGCCCGGTTCCCCGCGCACCCCTGCCGCGTCGATATTGCAGCCGCACTTGGTGGCCAGGAAATACTCGTCGCGGCGATGGCTGATGAATTTTCCGATGCGCTCCTCGCTGCGCCCGTAGTCCGGTGCGCTGTCGATGAAGTTGATGCCCGAATCCAGCACGGCGTTGAGCAGCTCCCCGGCGAACATATCGCCGTGCTCTCCCTCGCTCAGCTCCGGCAAGGCGGTACCGTATCCCAACTGGGTGACCTCGAGGCCGGTGCGCCCCAAGGTCCGTCTTGGAAGTTGGTTTGTCATCTGTGGTTTCCCCCCCTGAATTAGTTACCAGAATAAGTTTCTCTCCGGCGCCTTTGTCAAGGAGCGCGAGGCCTTCCAGGGCCCCTTGGAGGAGCGGATGTTGCCACCTGGTTCCGGCAGCACTATTTTTCCAATCCCTGCCGCCCCGGGGATTCGGGTGCCGGCAGTTAGAAGCTCGACAACCCATTGCCGGAGGGAAGAAATGACTGAAGAGGAGGTCCAGCGCTTGCCCGCGGTGGTCCGTATCGGCCGCGAAAGGCAGCTCTTCATCGACGATCACCTGATTGCGTTCAGGGAAGGCGTGGCCCGCTTTGTGGAGCAGCCCGTCAAGGACAGGGCCAATCCCATCCTGGTCATGGACAAACCGTGGGAAGGAGGGCGCTTTCTCTACTGCGACCTGGTTTTCGACCATGAAGAGGATATCTACAAGCTCTGGTACAGCGTTCCCGGCCCCCGCCTGTGCTACGCAACGTCCAGGGACGGGATCCACTTCGAGCGCCCCAACCTCGGCCTGGTGGATTTCGGAGGCAGCAAAGACAACAACCTGGCGTCGACTCCGAAAGGCTTCGCCCACGATAAAGGGGTATTCAAGGACCTGCACGATCCCGACCCGCAACGGCGCTACAAGATGGTACACTTCGTGGCAAAAACTCACGGCGCCGGTGTTTCCTTTTCCCCTGACGGTCTCGCCTGGACCGCATACGAGGGCAACCCGGTTATCGCCCCCACCGGCGACGGCGGCCTGTCCGCCTTCTGGGACGAGCGCTGCGGCCGCTACGTTCTATATATGCGCCCCAATGGCCACCACGTGAAGCGCTGGACCGGAACGGCGGATAAAAGCGCCTTTCCGACGCGCCGCATCGGGCGCAGCGAAAGCGTCGATTTCGAGCACTGGACCGACCTCGAGGAGGTGGTTGTGCCGGACGAGATCGACGGCCCGGGGACCGAATTCTACTATATGCCGGTCCTGCGCTACGAAGGCCTCTACATTGGATTCGTTATTGTTTTCTACCATTTCACCGGGGACGACCGGCCTTTGGAGGGATTCAATTTCACCTTGAACGTGCAGCTCGCCTGCAGCCGCGACGGCAAGACCTGGAGCCGGGTCGGCGAGCGCCAGACCTTTCTCGCCGGCGATCCCGGGGACTGGGACGAAAAGCGGGTCTACCTTGATTGTGCCATGGTGGGGGACGATGAAATCCGGTTCTATTACCGCGGCTCCAACATTCCCCACATCCACATCGGCGAGCTCATGGGGACAAGGAGGAAGGGCCGCGAGTTGAGGGGCGACGAACTGGGCCTGGCGCGCCTGCGCCTGGACGGATTCGCCTCCATATCCGCCGGAGACCCGGAGGGGACGCTCACCACCAAGCCGCTGCATTTCGACGGCGGCAGCGCGCTGAGATTGAACGCCGATGCCAGCGGCGGCTCCCTGCGGGTGGAGGCCCTCAACATCTACGGCGAGCCCGTGGCCGGCTTCACCCGCGACCAATGCCAGATCATATCGGGGGACTCGCAGAACCACCAGGTGGTCTGGAATGGTGGCGGGAAGCTGGGAGAAATTGCTCAACCGGTGCGCCTGCGCTTCAGCATGCAGCGGGCCAGGCTCTATTCCTTTCAGGTCGTGCCGTGATGCAAGGGGCCGCGAGGGTGTCCCGGCGCCCTTGCAGTCCGCCGGCTCCAGGCTCCTGTCGCCTTGGCTCCATTTCCTGGCGGCCAGTGGGAGGCACCCCTCGATTCCGGGGCAGGGTGGCATGCCGGCCGCCCTTTGGGCGGGTGAAGTTGCGAGCGGATTCTCGCTTCTCCAGCCTTGATGCCTTATATCTACCTCCACTCATGCGATGTCGATTCCCCATAGGTTCGCAACGTCCGGCGCAGATCGTCGGCCTGGCCCTGGCGGCTCTGCTCCTCGGCCTCTTCCTGGCCCTGCCCTTGAGCCATCAGCTTTTCCACCAGGGCTCCGGCGAACCCGAGACCTGCCCGGTGCGCATGCTGGAGAGCAGTCTGGTGCTGCTCTTCTTGCTCGTCCTGTCCCTTGAATTCCTGCGACTCGGGAGCCGGGGCCGCACTCCGGTCCCCTTGCCCGTTCCTCTTCTGCTGTTCTTCTGCGGCTTTTTCTGCAGTAACCGCGCCCCACCGCACTCCTGAGCATCCGTGCCGCCGGAACCAAGGTTCCCGGCGCAGCGGATGCGTTCTCCAGCCATAGTTTCGTCGGTCCGGATGGATAAACAGGGCAGCACTGTACCATTTTGCGTGCGGCTCTGCGGCATCCCTCCAGGCCGTTCTTGCCCAATTCAACCGCGGGTCCCCACCGGGACCGATAAATTTATCTATTGGAGAATCAGATCATGCTCAGGAGCATCACTACATTCAGTTCCACCCTCGGTATATTCGCTCTGGCTTTGTCCATCGCCGCCTGCGGCGACGATGATAATCCCGTCGACACCGGCGACCACGACGAAGAGCACGCCGAAGCCTTAGGCCTGATCATCCGCGGAAGCGGCGTGGAGATCGTGCGCTACGAGAACGGCGAGGTCGAAGGGGACATCGAAGTGGGTCACGGCAAGGAAACCGCCCTGCTCAACGTGCGCTTCATTGCCGAGGACGGCGACCTTTTCGTTCCCGATGCGGACGACGACTATTCCCTGGGTTGGGAGATCGCCGACGAGAGCATCGCCGAGGTCGAGCAGCACGAGTTGGATGGACCCTGGTCTTTTCACATCGTCGGCCTGGAGGAGGGGCAGACCACCATCGTTCTCAAGCTTAACCACGCCGGCCACGCCGATTTCGTCTCCAAGGAGATCGAGATCCACGTCGAGGAAGGCGGTCCGGGAGGGGATACCGACCAGGATCACGACCACGACGAGGAGGAGCGCGAATAGAGGAGGGAAGCAGGCTTCGGAGTCCACCTAGAGGGTCAGCGCGGCGGATCTGCCCCGGAGGAGACTACCCGCCACCTGCGGTGATTCGGGAATCACGCCGCCCGATCGATCAGGCGGCGCTCCGGCGCGGTTTTGTCTAGCGGATTTCTCCTGCCCTGGAGCGCTCCTGCAACTTGTAGAGCGAGGAGCTTTTTCCCTTCAAGTGGGGAACGGGAAACTCCTTCATGGTGAAGCGCGCCGTCTGGGCCCGTTCACCGCGCACCAGCCGCGCGTTGGACTCGATGCGGAGGGTCATCTCCCCGTGGTAGAGGGGATAGGCGTCCGCCGCCCGGTAGCTGAGGATGAGGGTGCGCCGGTCGCGTTGAGAGCGGTTGGCGATGGAGGCGTGTGGGGTCATGCAGTGCATGAAGATCGCGCTGCCGGCCTTTCCCTCCACCAGGGTGGCTTCGGAAGCGTCCATCTCATCGACCACCTTGCCCTGGAAATAGCCGTTGCGCATGTGGCCGAGGAGCGGACCCTGGTGGCGTCCGGGCAGGACCTGCAGGCAGCCGTTCTCCCGGCCGGCATCGTCCAGGTAGAACAGCACAGCCAGCGAGTCGCGGTTGGTCAGCGGGTAGTAGGACAGGTCCTGGTGCCACTCCACCACGGAGCCGATCTCGGGAGGTTTCATGTTGATCTTGCTGTAGTGGAACATCAGGTTGGGCCCCAGCAACTGCTCTAGCGCGTCTCCCAGCTTCTCGGACTCGGAGAGCTCTCTGAACAGGGGATAGTGGGTGCACGGCTCGTAGAGGCGCCGCACCCTGCTGCCCTCCGGCGGCTGCTCCGGCTCCATTTCCATCCGCGATTCATCGTGATCGGCGAGGGTGCTGCCGCCGATGATCCTTCCGACCTCGGCCAATATGTCCTCCACCGCTGCCGGGCTCAGGAACCCGGGTTGGACGGTGTATCCCTTCTGGTTGTACTCGGCGATCTGGCCTGGGCTCAACATCTCTGTCTCCTGTTCGGTTGGATTGCCCCGCGGGCATCCTGATGGTTGACCGTCCTCCGGTCGTGCTGGTGGTGGGCGCATTCCGGGTCATCCGGAACCTGTCGGCAAAGGAGCCGGAACCTCAGGGTGTCGCCTCGATCCATCCCAGGTTCCTGAGCTGCTCCAGCCAGCGGGAGCGGACCGCGTTGCCCCTGGCGCCGGCGATGAAATCCGGGTGGCAGTAGGGCTCGTCCGCGGGGAATTCGAACATCCTTTCGTGGTTGCCGCGGATCGCCCTTACCTCCTGCCGCCGCGCCTCCAACTGCGCCGGCGTCGCCGATGGGTACCAGTAAACCGTCGCCCCCAGTCTGCGCCCGGGGCAGCCACCGAAGCTGGCGTGCAGCAGGGGCATGGCGAAGGGGATGACGTCTCCTGGTTCCGACTCGACAACGACGCTGGGCAGCATTTTGTCGCCGGGCAGGACCCCGAGGGCGCGGACCCTGTCCATGTAGTCGGTCTCCCCCGGGGCAAGCACCAGTGGATCGACCTGGGGGATTTCGGTCTCGTGGGGTTCGATGTGGCTGGCGGGAACGACGCGGAGCGCACCGTTGTCCGCCTGCAGGGGATCCAGGTAGTAGAGGATCTTCAGACCGGTGTTTCCGGGAACGTCCAGGTCGCGGTGCCAACCGGTATCTCCCTGCCAGAAGAGCACGTCGGTGTTGAGGCCAAAGATGGAGTCGTTGAACACCGAGGTTGCGATGGAATGGAAGCGGCGGTCCTGCAGCAGGGATGCGTTGAACGGGGTGGAGTCGCCGAGGAGCGGCACCCATTTCCCCTGGGGTCCACCCGGGCTGTCGCCGTAAATCCTGTCCGCCGCGGCTTGGGCTTCCTCCCCGATTCTCGCAACCTCTTGCGCCGAAAGCAGGTTGCGCAGAACCAGGAAGCCGAACTCTTTGAAGAAACTGACTTGGTTCGAATTCAACATGACTGCCGATTTGTCCTCGACAACGTCGCCGACCCCGGCGGTTGGGGCTGATTCAGGGTTGGAGCCGGCAACCGGTCTCCGCGTGCCCGCACTCCCCCTCCCGGCACCACCATGGGTCGGGCTTCCGGGCGAGGAAGACGCTTCAGGCCAGTTGCGCCAGCACCACTTCGTGGAGCTCCACCCTGGGCACCACCACGGTGGCCGGATCTCCTTCCACCTCCAGCTCCACCCCGGCGAGGGGCAGGCGCGCCGATTTCACCTCGAAGCCGTTGAAGCGGATGCGGACATCGTATATCGGATTTATTTCGCGCAAGTAGAGGTGGGTGCTGAGACCTTCCTCCTTTTCCAGCATGCCCATGGGAACGATGGGGGTGGGATCGTTCAGCAGGTGTAGCATCAGTTCCCCGGCTCCGCGCCTGGCCGCGGTCACCTCGATGGCCTCGGGGGCATCCACCTCCACGGGAGCCCTTGTGCGTCCCACCAGGTGGGATACGAAGCGCTGCAGCGGGGGGTAGGGATTGTGCATGAAACCGTCGCCCACGTCGCTGTTGATGTAGATCACTTGCCCGGCGCCGAAGCTGTTGGCCACCACCGCCGGCTCGCCGGAATCGAAGGAGGATCCGGGGTGAAAGGCATCCAGGGGAAGCTCGGGGCCAAGGTTCGCGCGGGTGCAGAGTACCTCGGCGGCGGAGCCCTCCCTCAACCGGACCGCGGTCTCGGTGGAGGCGAAGCAGATAACCTGCTCGCAGGCGGACTTCAGCGCGGTGTCATGGGGAACGTAGACGACGCCGTAAGGTTCCTCGCCGCCGATGTGGCCGGCAAAATCCACCCCGAAGAGGTCTGCCAGGGCGAAGTTGTCGCGCGCCTGGCCGAACTCGTCCCGCAACGAGGTCTCGTGGTTGACGATGAGAGTGCCGCCCCGGTGCACGTACTGGCGGATCTCGTCGCACTGGGCGTCGGAGAGGCAGCTGTTGGCCAGCATGAGGACGGGGTAGGCGGCGAGATGCTCCCTGGTGAGCTGGCGGTCGAGAACGATGTCGACGAGGTGGTGGGACCGGTTGAGCATCTCGTAGGTGCCGTTCACGTCCTTCTGCGAGATGCAGGAGCTCTCCGTCAGCGCCATGTTCTTGGGCAGCTCGGTGGGGCGGAAATCTCGGCTCTGCTGGGAATAGTGCAGTCCCACGTACTTGACCGTCTCTCCTCCCATGAACTCGACCCGCTTCTTCATCTGCGAGAACACCTCCCGCATCGATTCCTTGTGCAGGTGGATGGGGCCTCCGAAGCCGCCGAATACGGCGCAGCCCCCGTTGATGATTCCCTGCAGCCCGTGGATCACCGGGGTGTGCGGTTCCTGGTACGGGGCGTAGGCCGAGGTGCACTGCTCCAGTATCTGCACCGGGTTGCGCCAGACGCAGAACGGGGATCCCATGGAGCGGGCGACCTTGGCGGTGAATCCGGTCTCGCGGACCGTCCGGTGAGTCTCGATGAAGTAGTGCTCGCCGTCGTCGCCGAAGGTCAGGGGGTTCAGCTGGTGGCCGTCGACCCAGTCGGTGGTGGGCCTGGCGTAGTAGTGAAAGTCGAGGATGACATCGGGATACCTCTCCTTGACGCGCTTGAAAACGTGCCGGTTGAAGTCCAGCAGCTTGTCGTAGCGCCAGTTGATGAAGTGGCGGAAGTCGGGGTCGTCGAAGTTCACCTTGCGCGGTATGCGCCGGCCGGTGTCCTTGCGGAAAAGCTCCTCGCAGTACCTGCAGATGCAACTGGGGTAGAAGGGCCTGCCCTCGTGCGAGCCCCAGTTGGTGTCGTCGAAGTAGAACCCGTCCAGGTCCAGATGGTCCATGATGTCGATGAGGTAGTCGCCGAGCCAGTCCCGGTGGGGGGAGTTGAAGCAGGGCCAGCCCTCGTTTTCCGGCGCCGGCCGGCCGATGTCGATGAACTCCATCATCCACTCGGGGTGCAGCTCCCTGAGGGGCTTGTTGTACATGATGGCGTAGTAGGACAGGACGATGATGCCCTTCTCGTGGGCGGCGGCGAGGAATTTTGGCAGCGGGAACTCTTCGTGGTCCGGGTGCGGCGGCAACATCCTGGAGGGGAAGAGGGGCGTGCCGCGATTGTGGGTGGACTGAACGATGTGGGCCTCGACGCCGGCCTCGTGAATCAGGTTTACGTACTCCTGAATGACGTGGTCCGGGGTGCGGTCGTCCGGATTGCGGCAGAACGAGGGGTACTGCTCGACGCGGCAGACCCGTTTTTCGTAGGGCAATTCCTGCAGCCGCGCTGCAATGGAGCCGACCCTTTTCAATGTCGCCATAGCCTGGTGCCTTTCCGGGAGAGAATGGGGGCGCAGGCGATTCGCCGGCTTGCGCCTGTCCAGGAGCGGAACAAAGGGCGGCGCCGGCCCCTGGAGTGGATTCGAGGTTGCCGCCGCGATTCGATTACATCGCGCGGCATTTTTCCAGCTTAGCCATTGTGAATGCCATTGTCAATGGCAGGTTTCCGCTGTCCGGGTGCTCCGCGGGAGCCGCGGTATGGCCGGTGAAAGTGCCCCTGCTGCGAGGTTCGGGAAGACGCAATATCCATTCTCCAGGACGGACAGGCGGGACCGTTTTATCCCACCTGGTAAGCGGCCGCTGGTGCCTGCCACGCCGCCCTCTCACCCGTTGCCCGCCTTATGGAGGGTGAATATATTGGAGTCCTTTATGATCCGCGACCGTATCCCCCTTTCATCCCTGACAGCTCAAGACCCCTGGTCCTGATTCCGAGCCGATGATCTTCTTCCTTCTAATTCTCTTCCTGGCTGCAGGCCCGGCCCGGGGCAGTGAGACCGGCGCCCTGGCCGGCCACGTGGTCGACGCCGAAAGCGGAGGAGGGGTGGGCTGGACCACCGTCGTCATCGAGGGGCTCCAGCGCGCGCGGGTCAGCGATGCCGGGGGATTCTTCTTCTTCCCCAATCTGCCGCCGGGTACCCACGTCCTGCAAAGTCTCCATGTGGGCTACCACGAAGCCCGCTTCGAGGTGGAGGTGGTGGCAGGCGACACCACCCACGTGGATCTGGCCATCGGTCACCACCCCCTGGAACTGAAGACCATTCTCATCGAGGGCGAGAGCGGCCGACCACTTTCCCCCCTGGAGACTCCCGAAGTTGTCTTCAGCGGCAGCGTCCTGCGGCAGAATTTGAGCCGTACCATCGCCGAGACCATCGACTACGAGCCGGGCATCGCCCAGCGCTCCATGGGACCGGCGCCGGCGCGGCCGGTGCTGCGCGGGCTGGGCGGCGACCGCCTGCTGGTGCTCGAAGACGGCGAGCGCACCGGGGATTTGTCGGCCTCCTCCTCGGACCACGCGGTGGCCATCGAGCCCTTGACCACCGAGCGCATCGAGGTGGTGCGCGGCCCCCGCACCCTGCTCTACGGCGCCAACGCCCTCGCCGGGGTGGTCAACGTGGTGCGCGGCTACGTGCCCTCGGAGCGCCCCAAAGGCCTGGGGGGCTCCTTCACCTGGCAGGGGGAGAGCGTCAATGGCGCCCTGGCCGCCGGTCTCAGCCTCGAACAGGGACTGGGTTCCCTGGCCCTGCGCGCCGACGGCAGCCTGCGCAACGCCGGCGATATCGGCACCCCGCGCGGGACACTTCCCAACACGGACATTCGCACCGGCAACGCCTCGGTGGGGATCAGCATGGTGCAGCCCTGGGGCCACGCGGGGGTGTCCGGCAGTCTCTACGATTCCGACTACGGCATTCCGCCCGACCCCCTCGGCGGCCATCCGCACGGGGTGTCCATCGAACTGGAGCGCCAGCACTTCGAAGGACGCGGCGAACTCCTCAGCGGACCGGACTGGCTGCAGCGCCTGGAGCTGCGCCACGCCTTCTCGCGCTACAAGCACAGCGAGTTCGAGGTCAACCAGGTCCTGGGTCTGGAGTTCGGCGTGTTGTCCCACCACAGCAGCGTTCTTGCCCACCTCCTGCCTCTGGGGCCGCTGCGCAACGGGGCTATGGGACTGTGGTACGAGTACCGCAACTACGCCGCCGCCGGGCTCGACTTCACCCCACCAGCAGAGGAATACGCCGGCGCTCTGTTCACCTACCAGGAGGTGGAGCGCGGCTCCTGGTCCGCCAACGCTGCCCTGCGCGCCGACGTCCGCCGCGTCGAGCCGCGCGAGGAGAAAGACTCGCGCACCGTCGGCCGCATCCGGACACGGGATTTCGCCGGTCTTTCCACCGGCCTTTCAGGTCACTACCGCGCTGGCCACGGCCTGACCCTGGGCGCTACTTTGATGCGCACCTTTCGCGCTCCCGGCATCGAAGAGCTGTTCTCCGAAGGGCCGCATCTGGCGGCCTACGCCTACGAGGTGGGCAACGGCGACCTGGGCAGCGAACGCGGCCTGGGGCTGGAGCTGTTCGCCGACTACCACCGCGAGGAAAGCCATATTCACCTGGCCCTTTTCCGCAACGCCATCGATGGCTACATCTTCCCCAAGAACAGCGGCGCGCCCAGCCTGCGCCGCGCCGATCTCTTCCTCTACCGGATGGTCGGGGAGCAGGTCCTCATGCACGGCTTCGAAGCCACGGTCGACTGGCACCTGGGACGGCACTGGAAAACCGCTTCAACCCTGAGCTATGTGAGGGGCCGCCTCGCCGACCTCGGCGGCGAGCCCCTGCCGCGCCTGCCGCCGCTGCAGAGCCGCATCAGCCTGGCCTGGGAGCCCAGCGAAGCTCTGAGCGCCACCGGGGCCCTGCGCCTGGCCGCGGAGCAGAACCGCCCCGGCGAGTTCGAGGAGCCCACCGATGGCTACGCCGTGCTCGACTTTGCGGGCCAGTACTACGTGCACTGGCGCGGACATCTGCACAGCTTCGCACTGACCCTGGAGAACGCCGCCGACGCGGTGTTCCACAACCACCTCAACCGGGTCAAGGACATCCTGCCCGAGCCCGGGCGCAATTTGCGCCTGCTGCACAAGGTGTTTTTCTGAGGGTTCTGCCTTTGAACTGGCGCGACTACATCACTGTAGATCCGGAAATCTGTCCAACAGTAGCGTCTGCCCTGCGCTCCGTCCAGCATCGTCGCCGCTCGAGGTCGTGAGGCAGTTGTGGAGACCCCGTAGGGAGCATGGTCCCCTGCCCACAGTATATGCCGAGCGTTCATACCCCGCAGTTCTCCACCTCTTCTTGATCGACCCTCGACATGGCCCTTTATTTATCCTATTCGCTCGATGCCACTGGCAGACTGCGCTGAACCGAGTCCTTTGGTTGGATACGCGACTGTAGGACCAAAAGTGCGAACGAGCCGACACGTGGCTACCGAGGCTTTCACGCATCGAAATCAGGATGGAGGGAAAACCAGTGAACTGGCGAGACTACATTATCGTTGATCCGGAAATCTGCCATGGGAGAGCCTGCATCACGGGCACCCGAGTGTTGGTAACCACAATCCTCGACAACCTCGCGAATGGATTGGATTCAGAAGAAATCACGGCAAGCTACCCGTCGATCACCCATGAGTCTGTTCAGGCGGCGGTGTGCTACGCCGCGGAGTTGGCCAGGGAGCGGATAGTATCATTTTCCGATTAGTATCCGCATGAGATTCAAACTGGACGAGAATCTGCCGTTCGAGTTGGTAAAACTGTTCAGAGTGGCCGGCCACGATGCGGTGGCGGTACTCGATCAGGGGCCTTGGCGGAGCAAGGGATCCTGATCTCGCCTCGGCCTGCGTTTGCGAAGGGCGCGCCATAGTTACGCTTGATACGGACTTTGCGGATATCCGGGAGTATCCGCCCGGCGCCCATCCCGGAATTGTCGTGTTTCGGCTTGAGAGCCAGGCACGCGACCACATTCTGGAGATCGGAGCGCGGTTTCTCAGGGCGCTGTCTGAGGCACTCCTCGACGGCCAGCTTTGGGTCGTGGAGGAGTCGAGAATCCGGATACGGGATTGACGGAGATAACCGTTCGGGCAAGCTCAATGAACTCCTTCCCCCGGTTTTTCCTCGTGCCCTCCTTTTCTCCGGCACACCAACCAATAGCAGGTTCCCATGCCAGCTCTCAATATCCTCTATATCCACTCGCACGACACCGGCCGCTACGTCCAGCCCTATGGCCATGCCATGCCCACGCCTCATATTCAGGAATTAGCCGAGAAAGGCGTCCTCTTTCGCCAGGCCTTTTGCGCCAACCCCACATGCTCACCAAGCCGCGCCAGCCTGCTCACCGGCCAGTGGGCTCATTCCTGCGGCATGACCGGCCTTGTCAACCGCGGCTGGACCTTGCCCCAGCCCGAACGGCTGCTGACCCATACCATGCAAAAAGCTGGCTACATCACGGCCATGGCCGGCTTCCAGCACGTGGTAGCGGACATCAACGACGGCGGCTTCACCCGCCTGTTGACCCAAGAGGCTCCCGATACCAGAACCGAGGAGCGGGCCGCCGCCTTTTTGGCCGAAGATCATCGCGCGCCCTTCTATCTGGACGTGGGCTTTGGCGAAACCCATCGCCAAGGACGCGGTTTTGCGCCCCAGCCCCAAGACCAGGATCCCACCGATCCGCGCTACGTGAGGCCACCCGCGCCCTTCCCCGATACCCCCGAGACGCGCCGCGACATGGCCGCATACATCGACGCGGCCCGCACCCTCGACGCCAAAATGGGCAGCGTCTTCGCCGCCCTGCAAGACAACGGCCTGGCCGACAATACCCTCGTCATTTGCACCACCGACCATGGCCTTGCCTTCCCCACCATGAAGTGCAACCTCACTGACCACGGCATCGGCGTCATGCTGGTTATGCGCGGCCCGGGCGGCTTCAGCGGAGGCCAGATGGTCGATTCCTTGGTCAGCCAGATCGATCTCTATCCGACCGTCTGCGCCTTGGCCGGGATGGCATTGCCCGACCACGTGCAGGGCACCTCGCTTCTGCCGCTGGTAAACGGCCAGACGCGGGAAATCCGCAGTGAAATTTTCGCCGAAGTAAATTTCCACGCATACTACGAACCCCAGCGCTGCATCCGCACCGCGCGCTTCAAGTACATCCGCCGCTTCGACCAGCGCCAGTACCCCGTCATGCCCAATTGCGACGACAGCCTGACCAAAGACCTTTTTATCGACCAGGGCTGGCGGCAACGCACCCTGGAGCAAGAGCAGCTCTACGACTTGGTCTTCGACCCGCACGAAACCCACAACCTGGCGGCAGATCCCAATTGCCGGAAAATCCTGAAGGATCTGCGGCGACGCCTCGACCAGTGGATGCAGGACACCGACGATCCCCTGGCACACGGACGTCCCGTAGTGCCGCCCGCTACTGCGGTGGTCAACGATCCCGATTCCCTCTCGCCTTCGCAGCCGCACCACCCCGCCCGCAAATTTTTGGGAATTTAGCCAGAGTGAGATATTTGGCCAGTTGGGGTGAGTTCGTGTCTCTTTCGGGGATGGTGGAAACCCCTCGCCTTCAGGCGAAGCAGGAGCGGCGAAATGGCCGCAGGCCATGAGCTATATGAAATAACCTGACTCCGCATTCCTTTAGTCGGCTTCAGCCGAACAACGAACCCACCGGCTTGAAGCCGGTGGTCGTTCAGTTCCGGCAGCATTTCCATATTGCTTCAAATAATTCCCCGATGTATATGGTGAGGCGGAGCACGTCCGCGTTTTCTATCTTTAAACGATCCTCGTTCAACCACGGGGAAAATTCCGTTCCTGGTGTAACGGCGGGCAAATCCACCACAACCTCCTCATGAGGAGATATGTGATGCTTTGTAGGCCCCCGACTACTTCCTGCAGGGACCAGGCGCAGCGGTTGCGCGAGGTAATCGATCAGGTGCAGCGCGAAGGGGAAGAACATGCTTGAAGGGAGGGGGATGATCGCCGTTATCGGCCGCGGTCATTCCGGCACCCGGGTCATTGCCCATACCCTGTACGCCAGCGGTGTTTTCATGGGCACTACCATCAATCGCTCGGGGGACAAGGTTCCGGCGCAGAATTTGTACGAGGCCTGCCGGGTCATGGCCCGGCAAGTGCAATGGCAGGGTGGTTTGGACTGGAACTTCAGCGCATTGCACGAGGCTCCCGTCGCGGCGGAATTTGCCTCTTTGGTCGAGTCCTACCTGGAGGACGTGTTGGAATACGCTGGACCTCGGGGCTGGAAATTGCCCGAGACCACGCTCATTTTTCCCTGGATCGTCCGTCTTTTCCCCCGGGCCAGGTACATCTACTGGATCCGCGACCCGCGCGACTGCGTCATCGGGCCCCACAAGACCGACGACCTGCGCGATTTCGGCATTGCCTATCCCCACACTGACAGCGAGCGCGAACGCCGGGCCATATCCTGGAAATACCAGTACGACCTGGTGCAGTCCACCCCCAAACCCGAGCACTGGCTGACGGTGCGCTTCGAGGACTTCGTGCTCAGGCAGAGCGAGTCCCTGGAGCGGTTGGAGGATTTTCTCGGCATGAGACTGGGGCGGGTTATTGTGCGGCCCGATCCCATCGGCCGTTGGAAGACGGACAGCCAGCCGCATATGTTCGACTTTTTCCGCCAGGCTATGGAGGAAAACGGATATATCGAGGGGCTCGATTAGGGCGAAATCCTGGATTTCGAGTATAAAAGCGAGGGACGGAAACTTGGCAGAGGCGGTACCAGGCCGCTGCCATTGGAAGGGCATGGAGCGCGATTTTGAGGGAACATTTGAACGACCTCGGTCAACCGGTGGGTGCGCCCCTGGAGGAGTGGCGCCCGGCATTGCCGCCGCCGCGAGCGGCCATGGAAGGTCGCACTTGCCGGGTGGAACCGGTGGACGCCAGGCCCCATGCGCTGGACCTCTACGCCGCCTTTGCGGCAGCGGACGATTCAATGTGGACCTATATGAGTTGGGGTCCCTTCGCGTCGGTCGAAGCGCTAGGAGACTATCTGGAGAGCATCGCTGCGCCGGATGATCCGCTGGTCCACGCGATTGTCGATAGGGCCACCGGCCGGCCGGTCGGCCTGGCTTCCTATCTCCGCATCAACCCGGCGCATGGGGTGATCGAGGTCGGTTCCATTGCCTATGCCCCGATTCTCCAACGCACCATCGCCGCGACCGAGGCCATGTACCAGATGATGCGCCGGGCCTTCGATGAACTGGGTTACCGACGCTATGAGTGGAAATGCGACGCCTGCAACGCCCCGTCGCGGGCAGCGGCCAAGCGACTTGGGTTTCGTTTTGAGGGGATCTTCCGCCAGCACATGGTGGTGCGCGGGCGCAGCCGCGACACCGCCTGGTTTGCCATTATCGATGGTGAATGGCCGGCCCTGCGTGCGGTGATGGAGCAATGGCTGGCACCGGAAAACTTCGATGCCGAGGGGTATCAACGCCGGGCCTTGTCGGACTTCACTCGCACAGCGCGCGATGAATTGGACAACTGACTGACATGCCGTCCCTTGAATAACTTGCAGAATCGAAAACGCCGAATCGCTTATGGTTAATTCAAATGGAAATCATCCGAGCAGAACTCGCTGATGTGGAAAGACTCGCCGAGCTGAACAAGTGTCTCATTGAGGACGAACGGCACCCCAATCCCATGGACGTGGCCCAACTCACCCAACGGATGAAGGAATGGCTGGCAACCGGATACATCTGCTATCTGGTGAAGGAGAACAGACGCATTATCGCCTATTGCTTATTCAGGGATGACGGCGAACATTATTATACGAGGCAATTGTACGTGAGCAGAGCACACCGCCGAAAAGGCATCGCTACGCAGTTGCTCGATTGGTTGTATGAGAATGCATGGACGGATAAGAAAGTCAGACTGGACGCCACTCACCTCGGCTCGCTCGCGGCTTCAATGCCAACCTCATTCCTGGGCCAGAAAATCTCTAGGGCTCAGTATCGGAATGTCCTGAAATGAGAGCATCAACTGAAGATCCTGGTCGCCAGTGACTATGCAGTCCGCCTCTCCCATGAGCGCCGTCTCGAGCAGCTTGTCGTCTTCCGGATCGCGACACCCGAGCTTGGCACCCACTATTGATACCCATTGTGAGACGGCCTCGAGCTGAGCCAGGTACAACACTCGGCCATCGCGGCTGACATACTTGTCAAATTTGGAATATTGGAGCCGGGTCCGCAGCTCATCGAAAGTCTCGTCGGAGAACAGCAGGACTCCGTTCGCCGCTCGTATCCCATCCACTACCGCCCGTGGCGGACTTTTCAGTTGAAGCGCAGCGCTGATCAGGACATTCGTATCGAGAACGACGGGTTCAGCTCTCATCGGCCAGGAGCGCTTCGAGCTTGGCCTCGGTCAAACCCCTTGAGGCCGCCTCGGCACCCAGGCTGTCCATTGTGGCCGTCAGGCGAGCCCATGCGGCGCCCCGCAGCCGCTGGTACTGCTCCATGGACATGACCACGCCGACCGCCCGGCCCTTCTTGGTCACGCAGACTGGTGCGCTTTGGGCGGCATCGAGCAAGGGGCCGGAAATGTTTCAGCGGCTACCAGACCGCTGTCTGATAATTTGGGATCCAACTCCATTTTTGTATTGATAATTTTGGAGTTTGGGTTCATTTTCTCATGGTGGTTCATTCTACTCCCTGGGGAGTTGCCCATGCCCTTTCAGCGCCGCTATCTCGAAAGCCATATCGCAGAGGATCTGGACCAGCGCATGGTCTTTGTCGGTGGTCCCAGGCAGGTGGGCAAAACCACTCTGGCGCGGGTGGTGGGCGAGGACTTCGGGGCAACGACCTATCTGAACTGGGACAACCGCGCCCACCGCCGTGCCCTGCTCGACGGGCACTGGCCCCCCGAGACCGATCTTCTCATCTTCGACGAAATCCACAAGTACCCCCGGTGGAAAGGGCTGGTCAAAGGCCTGTGGGACACCCGCCCATCCAACCAGCGCATCATGGTGACGGGCAGCTCGCGGCTCGATATTTTCCGGCGTGGCGGCGATTCGCTCCTGGGTCGCTACCGCTACTACCGCCTCCATCCCTTCTCCCTGCGCGAGCTGAACGCCCCCGGCGCGGCCTCTTCTCCTTTTTCCACCGAGCGACCCAGCTTGATCTTCGACCAGGCTGGCGACCACCTGGGCACTTTGCTCACCTTCGGCGGCTTTCCCGAGCCCTGCATCGCCGCCCGCCAGCGCACCCTCAAACGCTGGCAGAAAGAGCGCTTCGAGCGGGTATTCCGGGAGGATATCCGCGAGACCGAGACGGTGCGCGCCCTGGCCCAGGTCGAGCTGCTTGGCAGCCTGATTCCCGGGCGGGTCGGATCGCCCCAGTCGATCAGCAACCTGGCCGAAGACGTCGAAGCCAGCCCCAAAACCGTCAAGAGCTGGATCGAGCTACTGGCCCGCAACTACTATCTTTTCCGCGTGCCTCCGTATCACCGACGCCTGGAACGGGCTCTCAAAAAGGAAGCCAAGTACTATCTGTGGGACTGGTCCGAGGTGGAGGAGGAAGGCCCCCGCTTCGAGAATATGGTCGCGGCCCATCTGTTGAAATTCTGCCATTACTACGAGGATAGCCACGGAATTGACGCGGCGTTGTACTATCTGCGCGATCTGGAGAAGCGCGAGGTGGATTTCCTGGTGCTGTGGGAAGGTGAGCCGTGGTTCCTGGTGGAGTGCAAAGTCGGGGCACCCAAGGGTTTTGGTCCCCTGCGCTATTTTGCCGACAAGCTGGGGATCGATCAGCGCTATTGCGTGACTGCCTCAGACCAGTACGACTACCTGGACCGCACCACCGGGGTCCGGGTGGTGCCAGCCGGCAGATTTCTCATGGCCCTGGTCTGAGCGAGGCACGACAGGTTCGGAACCACCGAGGATAATCACGTATTGAGAACGTTTTGTCCGGCTGCAAGCAGAAAGGAAGGGTCAGCCCGATTTTTTGGCAGCTACCAGTGCTTGCAACTCATCACCGTCATTATCCGGCACCTGGGGCCGTTAAATGACGCGTAGCTCGCGCGCGCTTGTCGAGGTCCATGTTGCGGCCCTTCTGTATGGATTCATTGGCCCCTTCGGAAAGGCAGTCGATCTCAACCCACACGAAATCGTCTTTTGGAGGACGTCTCTGGCAGCAGTCGTCCTGCTGGCCATTGCGAGGCGGCTCAAGAGCCACACTCTAGTCAAGAACTGGGCCGACCTGGCTACTTTTTCGGCGATCGCTGGATTGCTTGCTGTTCATTGGGTGCTCTTCTTCAAGTCAATAAAGGTCTCAACCGTCGCCATCGGCTTGGTGACGACCTACACCTATCCAGTACTCATGGTATTTCTCGAGAGCTGGTTTTTCAACCTCAGGCTCCGAGCTCTCGATTTTGCCAGTGCCGTTGCGGTTCTTGTGGGTATCTATTATCTGGCACCCGAGTTTGATTTGTCAGATGCGACTTTCCAGGGGGTTATCTACGGGGTTGCAGCGGGAGCAATGATCCCATTCATCGTTCTAATACGGAAGAAGCGAATTATCGACAATTACAATAGCTGGGACATTTCAGCTTATGAAATGGGCATTGCCGGCCTGATCCTTCTTCCATTCATGCTTGACGATGCACGTCTCTTCCACGTGCCAAGTACCAGGGATCTCTTGCTCATAGTCGTGCTTGGAGTGGTTCTGACAGGTTTCGCAAGGATACTTTTTGTCGATAGCCAGCGATACCTCTCGGGCAAAGTCGTAGGGACAATCCTGGTGCTGGAGGTAGTTTATGGGGTGATTCTCGCCCTTGTTTTCCTGGCTGCCGTACCATCTAAGAGGGAAGTCATCGGCGGCCTGATCATAGTGACCGCCGCTCTGTTCGAGAGTCTGAGATCTCGAGGATATGGAATTGCAAAAAGGGATATCAGTGAGTCGGAAAGGTGAGTCGGGGCGCGGGCTTTGGCAATTGCACTTGGCAAGGCAGCCTGCACAGGCTTCCGCGCTGCAGGTGAAATCCCTCGATGTCCTGCGTTCGCCAACCTAGATGAGTTGACACGGAGATGTCTGGCATCAATTGGCCTGAAGCAGGCTGGTCCGTTTGGATGATCAGTGGAAACCGACTTGCGCTCAGGCGGCGGTGTCCTGTTTGATCTCCCAGCCAGGGAAAACCAGAACAGCCGGATGGCACTGCAAGGCTTGCGCCAGCACCTTGGCGCGCTCGACCCCTAGCTGTACACGGTTATTTTCGATAGCTGAAATAGTAGATTGGGGAATGCCGGTGCGTAGGGCGAGTTCATTCTGGCTAAGCTCCTGAAGTTCCCGGATAATTCGGACGGACTCACCTACAGATAAATCAATCTGCTTCCTGGCGCGACGGTAATTTTTCATTTTATGGTCTCCGGTAGTCGTGTGCTGTCAGATTTACAACCTGCACAAGGATCTCACTTGCTTGAATTTTGTATATGACACGATAGTGAAGTCCCAGCTTAAAGTACGTGCAAGGGACCAACAGGCAACCACTTCTTTCATACTGCATAGGACACCGAGCCCTCGGCGCGCAGCGGAGTGGAGGCGTTGTTGATGGGTTTGTAGGGCGTCTTGTCGATCAAGTCCTCGTCCAGCTCCACGCCTAGGCCCGGGGCCAGGGGAATCGGGATGTAGCCGCCCTCGCGCTTATAGGCGCACCGGTAGACCGCGTGGTGCGGGGCTTCGTCGGCTTTGTTGTATTCCTGGGTAATAAAGTTGGGAATCGACGCATCGAGGTGCAGGGAGGCGGCCGTGGTCAGGGGCCCCAGGAAGTTGTGGGTCACCACCGCGCAGTGGTAGGCCTCGCCGATGGCGGCGATTTTTTTGCAGTGCGAGATGCCGCCCGCCAGGGCCACATCCGGCCGCAAATACTGGGGGCCGCCCTGCTCCAACAACTCGCGGAACTCCCATATGGACACCAAGCGCTCGCCGTTGCCGAAGGGCACGGTGGACTTCTGCGCGATGTGGGCTTGGGCCGAGATGCTGTCGATCTGGATCGGGTCTTTGAGGAAGAGGACGTGGAAGGGCTTGAGGGCCTCGGCGAGGGCGAGGGAGACCATGGGCGTCAGCTTGCGGTGCAGCTCGATAATCAGGTCCAGATCCGGGCCGCCCGCTTCGCGCGCCGCGGCGGTCAGCTCGACGGCGGTTTGAATCATCCGCGCCTGGCCTTTGTCGTGGCAGTCCGTGGTGATGGGGTCGAATTTTATGGCGGTGAAGCCCTCGGCGACGGCGGCTTGGGCGGCTTTGAAGTTGGCCTCCGGGGTGCTGCCCCCGACAGCAGGTGCAGGCGGATCTTGTCGCGGACGTTGCCGCCCAACAGCTCCCACACCGGAACCTCGAAGTGCTTGCCCTTGATGTCCCACAGGGCGATATCCACCGCTGATACGGCCCCCATGATGGCCGTGCCCCTGAAGGGGGCCATGCGGTAGAGGTACTGCCAGTGGTGTTCGATGCGGAGGGGATTCTGGCCGATGAGGTAGTCTTTAAAGACATCGACGATGCTTCGCACGGCCGTGGGGTAGCCTCAGCAGGCGGTTTGGCCAATGCCGGTCAAGCCGGTGTCGGTGGTGATGCGGACGACGTAGCTGTTGCCGAGCAGGAGGGAGTCGATCTGTTCGATTTTCATGTTGTGGGCTCCATTTATATCGTAAAGAGGCAGGGTTGTTTATCAGTGGGGCCAGGTAGCTAATTTTTATTAAAACCGCACGACAGCGCAAGCAAGGGGAGGATAGTATGGCACATTTGCGCTTTGCAGCACCTGTCGAGCAGCGGGCAGCCCTGATTACCGGGGGGGCGCGCGGCATCGGGGGTGCGGCGGCGCTGAGGTTGGCCGAGGCCGGGCGGCACATTGCCATTGTCGATGTGCTGGCGGAACCGGCGCGGCAGCGGGTGCGGGAGATCGAGGCTTTGGGGCCGCAGGCGCTCTTTGTCGAGGCGGACGTGACCGACGAGGGGCAGGTCCACTGCCGTACTCGGTGTCCAAGGGGGCGCTATTCGGACGCGGCGGAGGTGGCCGAGGTGATTGAGTTTTTGTGCTCGGAGCGCAATACCTACACTACGGGGTCGGTGTGGAGTGTTAAGGGGGGACGGGGTGAGGTAAAGGGAGGAAAATACGATACAGGACCTGATACAACTTTTGGACGAAAGAAACGGCAGTCAATCCACTGCCATGCAAGCACACAACTTCCATAAACCTCAGGAGGAGTAATGGGAAACCCAGTAGTCCACTTTGATATCGCAGGCCCGGACGGCCCCGCCTTGCAGAAATTCTACCAGGACCTCTTCGGCTGGCAGGTGCAGGTGCAGGGCGAGGAGATGGGCAACTACGGCCTGGTGCAGACCAATGAGGGCGGCATCGGCGGCGGCATCTTTGGAACCACCGAAGACATGCCCGCCCGCAGCTACGTGACCTTCTACATCCATGTCGAGGACCTTGGGGCAGCCTTGGACAAGCTCTCCGGTATGGGTGGCGCCACGGCGATGCCGCCGATGGAGATCGCGCCCGGCATGGGTTCCATCGCTATGTTCACGGATCCCGCCCACAACACCATCGGACTGTACTCGCTGCCCACCGAATGGGACGGCGAGATGCCGCCGAAGGGCAGCGCTCCGCCCGTAGTTCATTTCGAGCTTGGCGGCAGCGACGCCGCGGCTCTCGAAGACTTCTACACCAAGATGTTCGGCTGGAAGGTAAATGCCGTGGCCATGGGAGGTGGAATGACCTACCGCCTCGTAGAGCAGGAGCCGGATGGCATTGGCGGAGGCATATTCCAGCACATGGAAGGTATGCCGCCCAACGCCCCTTCGGTTGCGGTCCTGGTTGACGACCTGCAAGCCTATCTCGACAAGGCGGTGGGTCTTGGCGCAACCGCCCTGATGCAGCCAAATGAAATTCCCGGCGGCTTCGGCTCGCTGGCGATCTTCAACGACATCGCCGGCAACCGGATTTCCCTCTTCAAGTCGCCCGAGGATCCAACCTAGTCACACAACTGACGCTTCGCCTGTTATTGCTCCTGACGCAGGCCATGGGCATGACCGCGGGCGCACCGGGCGGGCAGGGCCTGGTGCGCCCTGAAGGTTCCTCGTGTTCCGGGCGATCTTGTTTGGAGGGGTAGTGGCGCTACGCGTCCAGACATGTACGCGCTCATAGCCAGCTTGTGGCTCAGGCCGTGATGCTGATTCCGCTTCTCCGGCCTGCGCGGCGCACGTCCGCCAGAAACCCCGGATCCACCAGTCGGTCGCGGGCGCAGATGATTTGGAAATCCTTGGACCCGACCCGGTCGCCGAAGAACAGGTAGGCCGTGTCCGGGTCGCACTGGTTCGAGGTCCGGATCAGGCCTTGGACATTGGTAAATTGGTGGTGGATGGCCCTTGCCCATGAGGCGGTCGCCGGATAGAGCTTCGGCGAGGAGGCAAGCAACGAATTTCGGCTGATGCGCCAGCGCCGAAGGTCCGGGCTGCGCAAGGAGGCGAGATCCAGATCGCGCAGGACTTTGAGCTGACCATGGGCGCGGCTTTGTTCTAGCGTTTTGGGGACGGTCCTGCGTTTGCCACCTTCGGCGGGAAGGTCGTGAAATATGGTCTCAAAGATCGCCGTTTCGAGGGTGTCGGCGGCATAAAGTGAGGGAATGCAATTTTCGTTCACATCGTCGATGGGGGCAAAGCGGGTGGGAGCGCCTTTGCAGGGATTAAAGCTGCCGGCAGCGAAATTGCGGTCGTGCACCCGGTGCAAAAGCGCCCCCGCTCTGAGGGTGACGATGGCAGGCTGGGCGGGTGTTGCCGAAGGCGTTCGAATGGACATCTGACCGACGGTTCTCACCCGACTGCGGGATCGTCGAGCTTCCGGGCCGCAAGGACAACCGAATCTGAATCAGAGAGACACTCCTGCGGCGCGGCACCATCGAGCCAGCCGTTGCCGGATGCGAACCACATGGCGGTCTGCCAGCCGGTCAAGTCTTTCGGAAGGTGGGCGAGTATCTCCTTGATGACCGGCCGCGGAACCCCGTCGACGAACTGAAAGGCCGGATAGAAATCAATCCCCGACCGGCGCACGGCGAACAGCTTGCCCTCTCGTTTCCAGCGGGAGGCAGGTTCGCTCTTGTTCCGTGGACGGAGACCCGAGGCGCCGCGAACCTGCCTGGCGGTGAGAAGAGGGGTTTCTCGAAGATATTCGGAGCGCAGCTTGGCGTTGTCGATGTCCAGTTCGATCTCAATCCGGGGGCGTGGCGCGTCCGCAAGAATGACGTCCAGCAATTTCTCGATATTGGCTTCGGTGAGTTGAGCTCTGCGTTCCGCGGCGATTGCAGGCAGGGTTTCAACCGTGCGTTCGATCACTTGCGCAAGGCCCTCCGTCGCTTCGCCTACCAGGAGCCAGGCCCTGAATGCGGATTCCGTTGAGCGGGAAGATCTCCTGATCCTCTTGCGCATCCTGGAGGGCAGTTCGGCAATATCGTTGGCGGTCAGATCGATCAGCGACAGGGTTTCAGGCATGTGACTGTCCTTCAGGAAAAGGCGTGATATACGTGATGAACAAAATTATATCTATTATCATGCTCGATGTCAAACGCGAAGACCGGGAAGTTGACGGTGGCGGCCCCATCCACCCGCCGGGCATGCAGGCCGAGGGACTGCCCTACGCGCAAAACAAGGAATATTCGTTGCGGTGAAATCGGAGACGAATCCATGAGCTCGAGAATGTGTGTTATGACAGCTTACGCTGATGAGACGCGGGCGCTTCTCAATGTCCTGGGCCGGAATTCGAGCGATGCGGTCGACTGGAACGGCCGATTGCAGTTCGAATGGTGCGATGGAGACAGGAAGTGGGCGGTATTGCAGTCGGGCATGGGCAAAGTGCGAGCGGCCTCGATGTGCCAGATGATCATAGACAAGTATCGGGTCGATACATTCTTCGAGTTTGGATTTGCGGGTGGCCTGGTAGATTCCCTGCGTCTCGGCGACATGGTGGTAATTACCGGCGTCGCGGAGCACGATATACCAAACAGGCCGGAGATCCGGAGCGACCAGGATGCCGGGAGAGCGTGCGTCTTCCATGCCTCTTCCGCTTCCATCGGCAGGTTCGCAACCTATCTGTCAAATAAATCGGGCGCCAGGCTCTGGAAATCTTCCGTGATTTGCGGCGATATGGACATCTACGACCGGGCAGAGCGAGACAGAATCGCCAAAGAGAGTGGAGCCATAGCCGTGAACTGGGAATCGGCGGCCATTGTGGATGTTTGTGCGATCAACGAGATCAACTATGTCGGCGTCCGCGTTATATCCGATTTGTGTGTCGAAGAAGATCGAGGTCCAATCTCCAAAGAGGGGTTTGAACTCATGCATGAATCCGCTGCTACGTACGTAAATGCTTTATTGGATTTCAATCTGATACGGTGAACCGAGGATCCTCGCCGCCCGGACGGAGCTGAGCATGACGTGGATGGCCGGGGCTTCATCTAGGTCCTGACCGGAGTCACCCACGCCATCGCTCGTCTCCTCTCAAATCTGGGCGGAATCTCCCATGAGGATTTCCCGGCGTTCGAGAAGGTGGCTGTCGACGAGTTTATCACGGGATCTTACGTGAAGGAGTCCCTGGGCGGATTCACCGGTTGGAGCCTCGGCACCTGGAGGATCGATTGCGACCCTCTATCGATCACAACCTTGTAGATGGCGAGGTCGTCATCCTAAAATTTATTCGCATCGATGCGTCCACAGCCGCCCAAATAACCTATTGCAGGCTGCAGCCGTGTTTGCGTCTGGAAACACGCGCTGAACTGGGCCGAATTGGACCGGATCCACCTCAGCCAAGAAGCCGGCTCCTGGCCGTCGGCCCAGAAGAGACCAGGCACTGGCGCGGCGATCAGCAACCGGGCTTACCGTCTCGCCCCAGCCCCGAAAGACTCGTCGGCGGCCTTGGTTCTTCAAGGGTCATCGGGATACTTATCTCGCAATGTATCCCCGGTGGCCCAAATTTGTGGAAGTTATATTTAACAATGGACAATATATTACATAAATATTTGTTTTTATTATATATGTATCTAAAGAAGAAAATGCAAATATTCGCCATTCCCTCTTGACAAGAAGTGAACACATGTGCATGTTATTTCGGAGATCCGAAATTCCCCGTTGAAAAAGGATGGAACCGCAAATGCAAGAAGGGAAGGGTCGAACCACGTTTCCCAAGGCCCGAATAGTGAGCGAGGGGTTCTTCAGGACGCCGCAAGGGGACTATGTTCAAACGGTGTTTGTGGATTTGTCGGGCCAATTGCAGGGAAATGCGGTATGCCTTGCCAAGGCCTCAGAGCCTCAATTTGACCTGGCCACGACCTCGTCAATACGCCTGTCGCGGCCGGGGGTGTTCCGGAAAACGGGGGAGGTGTTGGTTCGGGATGAACAGGAGGGGCAGGCCCAAACATCGACGAGCGAAACCATTGAGGGCACAACCGACGAGTCGGATCAACTGCACGAACGGGTTAAGGCAATCAATGTGGCACTTCAGTTGGGTCAGACAAAGATGTCATTGAACGCAAAGAAGAAGAAGGAGAGGACGAGCACTGCCAGTTCGGCAGTGACATTCGGAAGGGATTGGCTCATCTACTGTACTTCGATTAACCCTGCCGAAGAAGAGAAGGAGTGGAGAAGGACCTTTCCTGAAGGCTATACGAACATCGCCCACATCCACCGGCCCACCCAGTTCGCACAGGGCTTGGGTCTGGGCGTTTGCGAGCACATCGGCGTGAATGGAAAACCGGAACCTGTGCGTGGCGCGTTCTTCGGATTCAGAACCGTCGAGATGCACAGGAAGGTTCAGCTGGTCCTGCATGGTCCAGTGCTGTATGTGGACGACCCACATCGTTGCATCTCCGAGGCGGAGGCAGGATGGGAGAGTCTCTGCGCGATGATATTAGTGAAGTCTCGGGAGTACGCTGCCCAAAAGGAATATCGGTTTGCCATGTTGTCGGTAAAGCCGGAGGTTGGAGACGTTTTCGATCTTCCAGTTTCAGGTGTGCTGAGGGACTGCCTCTTGCCCGTTACATACCCTGAGAACACCTCGGTCCCTGACAGCGCGGTGGTCTCAATCGATGACTCGCCGGATCCCAAGGTGAAAGTCTCGAAGAGTGGATACACCTACCGCCGACGGATTAGGCGGACTGAGCGTGAATGGTCGAATTGGGGAAGAGGCGGAGAGGAGACGGACCGGTCAGGCGAGGAAGTCATCGAAGAAACGGTGAAGTCACCGGACAAAATTCCCGAGCCGTTTCCGGCACAGGAGGAAAGGCAACCCGACGTGATTGTGATCCAGCAGTTGGGCGGGAGGTATCAGTGGATTCACGAAGCGTATCGGCAGGAGGAAATCGAAAACTGGCGAATAAAGACTATTCGGGAAAATGCCCTGGAGAGGGACGGGTCTGTAGGACGTGTTCGCCCCCAAGCGCTCTCTGTGCCTGCTGGGGTGCGCTATGAGGCATTGGAAGAGCACCCGGTAGACCCTAGACTTGTGCTTGATCTGTGTCTCAATCCAAGCGTGCCTAAACCGCCGATGACATATGAAGGCCTTGCTCGGTGCAATTGGTCCGAAATCGGTCAGGCGCTGGCATGTGGACGGTCCTTGGGAATGGCGGTGGATCTCTTGAAAGATGTCGAACAAGATCGAGCGGCAGCCTCGGCGTGGTATGCCTTTCGCTTCATCCTTGATTTGGTGAGTCTGTTCGGTCCGGTCGTGAAGAGCGTTTGCGTCATTCGCGAGTGCGTGGCGGTCGTCGATTTGGAGCGTGCGCCGTTTTTGGGGGCGGTTGCGTGGGCGACGTTTTCGGGTACGGGTACCTACACGCTCTACATCAATGATGGGAACGTTGAGAACCTGTGGTTCGCGGGGCAGCTTTCGCGAGCGGGTTCGATTTGTCCCGGCACATACATCGATAAACTGCAGGAATACGGATGGAATCGGAAAGGCTAGAGTCAAACTGCGGGACCATCTCGGAAATAGGTGTGGTACGTGTGTGCCGCGGGTTTTCGAAAAGGAAGCCCACGGTGTTAGCTCAAGGAGTCGGCCGAGGCAGGCGAGATGGCTGTAAGTGATCGGAGCCGGGAAGCTTGGCGCAAAGCGTTTGCGGAGGCGTTGGGCGCGCTGTCGGAGACTGTGACTGCGCATCGTCGGGGACTGCCGGATCTCGATAACGCGGAGTATCGCAAGCTGGTTAGGCGCGCGCGGGCGGATGCGGACGCGCGAGCGGTACTGGATGAATATCTGACGGAAATCAACGTGGATCCGAGTGAGGTGATGGAACTTGTGACGAAACACCCGGCGGTAGGAGCGGAAATCGAGGGACGAGGGAAGGATGCGGCGACGTTCGTGACGATGCCGGGCAAGGGTTTTCGCGTCGAATTGAAGCAGTTGGCACGGCGGGCAGCGACGATCGGCGCAAGGCGGGGAGGCGACATAGCGGCGGCGGAAGTGGACAGATTCCTGACACTGGGAACTGGGGGGCGCTTGCCCGGCTTCGAAGTCGTGGTGATTCGCGGACTGGCGATGAACGGCGTAGTAGAGCTTGGTCCGGGCGCCGGGCTCGCGTCGTACGAAAACGCTGTTGAACGCGGACTGCTCGAGAAGGAGGAGCCTGGGCCTTGGAATGACATAACGGACTACAAAGTCATGCAGGCACTGGTGCTGTTTCGGAAGATGACCTGGAGTCCTTGTCTGGTGTCGCCACAAACGTCGAAGACCCTCAATGAGGCGCCGCCACGAGTCAAGTTCGGCTGGAGGACGGGTCCGACACTCAATGTGCTGCTGGAACTGCTATCACTGGCGACATCGCAGAGGATTGAGGTGGTGGAGATGTTCTCTTGTGCGCCGGATTTCCTGGTCGTGGATCCGAACTTTGGGCCTGGAACCAAGGTGAGGTTCGAGTCGAAGGACTGGTGGAAGGTGAAGGAGCTAACATCGGCGGAGGTCTCACATTCCCGTCGCCTGTTCTGCGAATGGGCGAGGTTCGATAAAGGCAAACGCGATGTCCTGGAGCTGGCGCTCGGTCGGCTTGTTTCGTCGGAGCGGCGCAATCGAGGGCGATTCTGGTTGGAGGACCGCATCCTTGATGTCGCCATGGCGGTGGAAGTGATGTTCAAGCTGGGAGGCGGCGAGTTGAACCATAAGCTGTCTGTAAGGGCTGCATATCTGCTGGAAGATGGACCCGAGGCTCGGGTTGAGGTATTCAGAGCGGTGAAGTGCTTTTATGATGCCCGCTCGAGGATCGTACACGGTGATTGGCGAGGGGAGAGAAGAAAGCGCCAGGAAACCGAGAAAATCGCTGAGTGCGGATATCGGCTCGGGCGAGACGCGCTGCTGAAGTTGATGGAACGAGGAACGTTTCCGGATTGGACGAGGCTTGTCTTATCGGGGGAGTGATCGATGTGCGTGGTGGCCTTCGCCGAGCACCCTGACTGGATTAGGAGGGCGGGTGCGTTTCACGAAGTGGCCGATGGGTTTAATGACAACCTTACCACGGAAGCGAGACCTCTTGAATTCGCACCATTTCCTTTGTTATTGTCAAGTTATTCTTGCCCGTCAGGTTGCAAACAGGGAGTAAGCCATGATTGACCTGTGCTTGCGGCCGGGGCTGTTGACGGGTGTACATAGGTTCTATATGCTTGCCCGTGTCCGACCCAAGATTATCAGGATGTCCGAGGATGCTGGATGTAAGGCAAGCAGGTCAGTTATCCGCGGTTCTAACGCCCTTTTGACGAAGGTATAGTTTCGCCCACAACTAACAAGAGAAACCCGACGCCGCGCGGAAGGAATGACGTTGTGACAATCGAGTCTGCTACCGGCCAAGCTCACCTTCTGAAATTCCAGGTACTGCTGCGCGAATTGTTCCAGTTCGACTGTGCGGACTTGGACTTTGGCATTTACCGCATAATGAACCACAAGCGGGATGCCATCGAGAAATTCATCGGTGAGGATCTGCCCAAGCGTATAGCCGGCGATCTGGATAGCGGCGCCCTTGACCGGGAGGCGCAGGCAGCCGCCCACCTGGAGGAAGCACGGCGAAACTTGGTGACCGCCCTCGGCCCACAGGCGCTCGACCCCGACGGCAAGCTGGACGATAGATATTCCGTGACCCCCCTTGGCCTAAAGTATTTGGAAGCCCAAGCCGCCGCTGAGACCGGGCGCAGCCAACAGGCCGTCGAGGCCGGAACCTACAGCCACCTCTTCACCTTCTTCAGCCGTTACTTCCAGGAGGGTGACTTCATTTCCAGGCGCCGGTACTCCCGCAAGCAGCGGTACGCCATCCCCTACAACGGCGAGGAAGTCTATCTCCATTGGGCTAACAGTGACCAGTACTACGTCAAGACCGCTGAACATTTCCACAACTACGAATGGAAGGCGCCCACTGGCGTGTTGGTGCGGTTCCGGCTCAAGTCCGCCGACGTCGAGCAGAACAACGTCAAGGGCGATAACCGCTTCTTCCTGCCGCTGATCCAGAGGGCGGCCTGGGACGCCGACGCACGGGTGGTCACCATCCCGTTCGAGTACCGCCCCCTGACTGTGCCTGAAAGCAACCGCTACGGCGCAAGGAACCAGCAGGATAAAATCATTATAGCGGCCGTCAACGAGATCCCCCAGAGTCTGGCCGACGCGCCTGAGGCCCTGGCCGCGCTGGCGGGAGAGCATCGGCGCAGCGGGAACGGCCAGCCTGTCAGCCGCCTGGAACACCACCTGGGCCAGTACGCCCGTCGCAACGACTCTGACTTCTTCATTCACAAGGATCTGTACGGCTTCCTCTCGCGCGAGTTGGACTTCTACCTGAAGAACGAGGTACTGAACCTGGACAACCTGAAGGCGGCGGGCGAGCAGGCCGCCGATGGGTGGTTCCAGCAGATGCGCCTCATCAAGTCCGTCGGCAGCGAGATCATCGACTTTCTGGCCCAGATCGAGGGCTTCCAGAAGATGCTCTGGGAGAAGCGCAAGTTCGTCGTCGATACGCAGTATTACGTCACGCTGGGAAACGTCGATCCCGCCTTCTACCAGGAGGTTGTCGCCAACGACGGGCAGTGGGAGGAGTGGAAAGAGTTGCTTGGCATCGACGATACCAAGCGCTCCGATTCGTTCCTAGTAACTCAGCCTACACTGCCGCTGGACACGCGACACTTCAACGCCGAGTTCACCGACCGCCTTCTGGCGTCCTTCGACGACATTGACGGTATGACCGATGGACTATTGGTGTACAGCGAGAACTGGCAGGCTCTTCGGCTGATGGAGCACAAGTACCGGGAAAGGGTGAAGAGTGTTCACATTGATCCTCCATACAACACATCAACAAGTGGGTTTCTTTACAAGAACGGTTATCAGCACTCCAGCTGGCTTGCAATGATGTGCGATCGCATTATGACTGGCAATGACCTGTTGAATTCTGATGGGTCTATCTTATGCCACATTGATGAAAACGAATATGAGAAGTTACATGTCCTATTCACAAATATGGGAATTCCTGATGGCGGGACGGTTATATGGGACAAGAAAAATCCCATGCTTGGACGCAGACGGATAGCGACTCAGCATGAGTATGTCTTATGGAGGACATGGAACGAGTCTTCAGTTTTCGTGCGTCCGGCTAATATTCGTTCGATCCTTAACAAAGCGGCATCTCTTGTCCGAAAACATGCTGAGGTTAATCGTCAAGCCAGACAAGAGTTTCGCAACTGGATTAATGGACGTAATGACTTTACCGGGGGTGAACGTGCGTACCAACTGATTGATAACGACGGGAGGGTCTTCCAAAGTGTGGCAATGGGGGCACCCGAGCCGCGAACCGATCCGAAGTTCCACATCCCACTTATTCATCCAGTAACCAAAAAGCCGTGCCCAGTTCCAAGCAACGGTTGGTCCCGCGCTCCAGAGACGCTACAGCAACTTGTGCGAAGTAACGAGATTAATTTTGGAAGAGATGATAGCATTCAGCCAAGAAGGAAAGTTTTTCTTACTTCCGATACAAAACGCCAGATGTCTTCCGTAATCAGTGACTCTAGTAGGGGAAAGATTGACGTTGATAGGCTCGGGCTTGAATTTCCATATTGCCATCCGGTTTCCCTATACGAAGAACTCGTGGCGGCGGCTGCTCCCGAAAGAGATGATCTGGTTCTCGACTACTTCGCCGGATCCGGTACTAACGGCCATGCGGTCATTAGCCTCAACCGCGAGGACGGCGGACGACGTAAATTCATCCTAGTTGAGATGGGAGAGCATTTCGACACGGTGCTGCTACTTCGCATCAAGAAAGTGACCTTTTCACCGGAGTGGAAGAACGGCAGGCCGAAGCGTACTGCCACGCCGGAGGAGGCGGAGCGGTCGCCCCGCATCGTCAAGTACATGCGGCTGGAGTCCTACGAGGACGCGCTGGATAGCATCGGGTTCGATGAGGAGGCTGGGCGTCTGAATCTGGAGGACAGCATCGACGGCTACCTGCTCAAGTACATGCTGAAGTGGGAGACCAAACAGAGTGAGACGCTACTCAACGCGGCCGACCTGTCGCGGCCGTTTGATTACCGGTTGCGCGTTCACATCCACGGGGAGATACGAGATCGGACGGCGGACGTGGCCGAGACGTTCAACTACCTGCTGGGGCTGAATGTCCGAACGCGGCGGGTGTACGACGACGACGGCAGGCGCTACCTGGTATATCGAGGGGAGACGCGGGAGGCCCCCGAACGCAGCGTGGCGGTCGTGTGGCGGGAGACCGAGGGCTGGACGCATGAGGAATTCGCGCGAGACCGGGAGTTCGTAAAGGAGAGGAAGCTGGCCGACGGGGCGGACACCCTTTATGTCAATGGGAACTCCGTGATTCCGGGCGCCAAGCCAATAGAGCTACTGTTCAAGGCGAGGATGTTCGCCGGAGCAACGGGCTGATGTCTCCGCAGAGCCGCGCAAAGCAATACCCGAACACCGCCCACTCCTACTCCAGACTGGAGCAGCGCCTAACCCTGCTGTCGTGGTTGAACGACCTGCTGGGCTACTCGGACACTAAGCAACTGCTGGACGATATAAGGCCGTCAAAAGAGGGATTCGACGGGGACGGGCGCAGCCATGTCTATCTACGGTTGGCGTCGCGGAACGGTCTGCAGATTCGTACAGAAGACCTGGAACGATATGACGACAACATCCGAGAGCACCTGGCCGCGATGAACAAGGGGCGGGCCCTGCCTATCACGCTACGCTACTTCCAGTACTTGGCCGCGCTGTACACGGAGATTTTCCTCGATCGGTACGGCAAAAGTCCTGCCGTTCTTCTTGACTCGCTCAATAAGCACGTCACCAAGATCAACTCTAATCGCAGGGACCGGGAGCGCGCAGCATTGTACGAGGAATCAGATCTGAAGAAGCTGGCGTTCTGGATGGCGACGGGCAGCGGCAAGACCCTGCTGCTGCACCTGAACTACCGGCAGTACCTTCACTACAACCGCGAACCCTTGGACAACATCCTTCTGATCACGCCAAACGAGGGGCTGAGCCAGCAGCATATAGATGAGTTGGAGGCGTCGGGGATCCCGGCACGTCGATTCGACTCGAACGAGAGTACTCTGTTTGGGGCTGACGACAACACGGTCCGGGTTATCGAGATAACCAAGCTGGTAATGGAGAAGCGGGGAGAGGGAGAGACGACGCCTGTGGAAGTATTCGAGGGCAACAACCTGATCTTGGTCGACGAAGGGCACAAGGGTTCCGGGGGCGAGGCATGGCGAGAGGTGCGAGACGCGCTGGGCGAAACGGGTTTCACATTCGAGTACAGTGCGACGTTTGGGCAGGCGCTGACGGCCGCGCGCAACGACGCACTGACGGCCGAGTACGGCAAGGCCATCGCATTCGACTACTCCTATCGCTTCTTCTACGACGACGGTTACGGCAAGGACTTCCATATTCTCAACCTTCAACAGGAGACGATCTCGGAGCAGACGGACACGCTGCTGCTGGCAAACCTGCTGTCGTTCTACGAGCAGCAATTGGTCTTTGCCAACCAGGCCGCGGAGCTTAGTCCCTACAACTTGGAGCAGCCGCTGTGGCTGTTCGTCGGCAGCAGTGTTACTACCTTGCGCAGCGACGTGCTTACGGTAGCGCGGTTTTTACATCGGACCCTGTCGGAGGCCGTATGGGCGACCGAAACGATCGAGCAGCTTCTGAATGGCGATTCGGGGCTTATCGATGAGTACGGGACCGATGTCTTCAAAGACAAGTACCTGTATCTACGCAATGGCGGCGGCGCAAGCGCCTCGTCAGTTTACCAGGACATTCTCGCACGGACGCTGCACGCTCCTTCTGGTGGTGGGCTGCACATATCCGACATCCGAGGAAGCCAGGGGGAACTGGGGCTGAAGGCGAGCGGATCGGAGGCCTACTTCGGGCTGATCTATATCGGGGATTCCGCCAAGTTCAAGAACTTGGTGGGGGACGACGACTCAGGTATCACGGTGGAGGAAGACTCCATATCCGGCTCGATCTTTGCTGAGATCGGCAAGCCCGGTACGACCATAGAGACGCTGATTGGCTCACGTAAGTTCATCGAGGGCTGGAACTCCTGGCGCGTGTCCAACATGGGCCTGCTCAACATCGGCAGAAACGAGGGATCGCAGATTATTCAGTTGTTCGGCCGCGGGGTGCGTCTGCGCGGGAGAGACATGACGTTGAAGCGAAGCTCGGCTCTGGACGGAAACCATCCCAAGCAGATCGGGCTGCTGGAGACTCTGAACATTTTCGCCGTCCGTGCCAACTACATGGCCCAATTCAGGGACTATCTCGAACGTGAAGGGGTCCCGGCTGAGGGAGTGGTGGAGCTGCCGTTGTTCATACGACCCAACCGGGAGTTCCTGAACAAAGGTTTGGTCATTCCCCGGGTAGAGGAAAAACGCGACTTCCAGGCCGAGACGGAGGTGGAGCTAGAGTACGACGAAGGGATTCGACCGGTGTACATGGACGTGTCGACGAGATTGAAGTCTCTGGACAGCGGCGAATCGAGGATAAACGAGACCAGCGCAAGTTCCGGGGAGGAGACAGTCATACCGTCCGATAGTCTGTCCCTGGTGGATTGGGATAAGGTCTACCTTTCCCTGATCGAGTACAAAGAGCAGAAGGGTATGGACAACCTGGTGGTGCGTCCGACCGCGCTGAAGAGAATCATGGAAGCCGGGCAGCAGGTTTACCGATTGGTAGCTGAAGGGTCACTGACGAGGCCAACCGACGGGGAGGAGTGGGGGCTGCTGCAGGACACGGTGACTGGCATACTCCGTAAATACATGGACAAATTCTACCGCAACAGCCGAGAGCAGTGGGAGTCCAAACACATGGTCTACAAAACGTTGGACGAGACCGACGCCAATTTCGGTTTCAACAAGATCGGCGAAGATACCGAGGGCAGGTACGTGGTGGGTGTGCAGAGGACGGACTTGGAGCTCATTGAAGAAATCGAAAGTCTTTACGACGACTGGAGTAGGTTGTACGAAAGTGAGAGCGGCAGCCTGCCCCGCATCTACTTCGACCGCCATTTATATCAACCGCTGCTGGTGGAAAATGAAGGCAAGCAACTGAGGATGTCGCCTCCGGGCCTGACAGGGAGCGAGCAGAAATTCCTGAGGGACCTGAGAAAGTATTGGACTGGGAATCGGGACGACTATGCCAACGACGCGGAGGTATTTCTACTGCGGAACCAAAGCAGGGGAACAGGCGTAGGGTTCTTCGAGGACAGCGGCTTCTATCCCGACTTCATTCTCTGGATTAAGACGGGGGACGCTCAGCGAATTGTCTTCGTGGAGCCTCACGGTATGCTGCATGAGGACGCGCCGGAGCACAGCCATAAAATAAGGTTGTACAAAGAGTTGCGCCGGCTGTCGAAAAAAATGGGCGGTCGCTCCGGTCCGGATGAGGTGACGCTGGATTCCTATATCGTTTCAGAGACATCCTACGACAAGTTGCGTAAGCGATGGTCTGGCAACTGGACTCGGTCAGATTTCGCAAAAAAGCATATCCTGTTCCCGGAGCGTTTCGGGGAATACGACTATGTGGCGGAGATCATCGAGGGTTAGGCAGGGTTAATGAAACCGAGCAGTAATGTCCGAAATTGGTGGCAAGCCTATTGATGATTGACTCGGCCCAGGAACCGTCAAAATCCAGTGTATAGCTCTTTGCTGTCGTTTTTTATTCCTACTTCCTAATATGGTCCCGCATTGCCTTGTTGACTGACTTCCGGCCAACCTTCACATTGGCGACAGAGCGGCCATACTTATCCCGTGCCACCGTATCTACGCTAACCGTTTCAGCACCAATCAAGGCACGTAGGGCCTTTGTTGCCTCTGTACCACCTTTGGTGCCCTTTTCAGGAGCAAGTACGTTCGCAAGACGAATTGGATTTTTACGGCTCCCCGTCTCGAAGGTGTCGCCATCGATGATTCTCGTTACACGCTCTTTCCTTGCCATCAACCTTACCTCCTTGATGCTTGTTTGAGTTGAATTGCAGAACAATCAGGATAGAGGATTATAATGTCGGAGTCAACCAAACGCACGGAAAGGAAGTTTCCTCTTATTTCCTGGGTGTTCAGGGATCCCTGGCACCTCGGTGACCGGCTTGCTCGGGATCGATCGTCGGTCGGCAGGACCGTGTGCTCGCCGGCTGCTTATTGTCGTACAGGACCTTTGCCGTCAAGGTATCCGTACTGGAGCCATCTCAGCCAATGAGCGGTTTGCGGCGGTGGTCTGAGGATCCTCGCCGCTCTGGCCGTTCCGGCCTCGATTCGACACTATCAGGACGGGGTAGGGCAACCGTCTGTGTCCCTGCCGAGGGGTTCCGCCACCCCAGTTCGAGTATGCCCCCTGACCTGCCTTGTCTACTGCCTCCCTGCCCTAGGACGGTAGACTTGGTGCGCCCTGAATGTCTCCTCGTGTTCTGGGTCGATTCTGATGCGGGACGGATGCGTGGCCACGTCAACCAGACCGAACCGGGGGCCTCGCCAATAGAGCTGTACAAAAAGGTTGGCCTCCGGCGAGATAATCTAGAAATCCCCAAGGTTGTTGAGTACAAAAACAGTTGGGATTTCATTAGAGAGATGCTCGAATTGGAAAAATAATCTATTTTTCAATCACTACCTCTGACTGGTTGGCCAAAACGGATGAGCACTCTAATTCTGCCACAGCATATTTATTGTGATGAAGCTGGGTTTACCGGTAATCGTATGCTGGATTCAGAACAGCCTATGTTCACCTATGCTTCTGTTGCTATGACCGAAAGCGAGGCGATCGATCTTGTAGCGCATATTCGGCGAGAACATCGCGTGAACGCAATAGAATTAAAGGGCGCCAAGTTAGCCAAGTCCTCATCCGGACGGAAGGTTATTCTAGAAACTTTACGGGCTATGCGTGATCGCTACCTCGTAACGGCATACGACAAAAAACTGAATCTAGCTTGCAAGTTCTTTGAATATGTTTTCGAGCCTGTACTCGCTCGCAACAACGCCCTATTCTATGAAAATGACTTTCATAAATTCATTGCGACTCTAGTATATGTGTGTTTCCTCAGCAAGGAAGAGGGTATTGTAGAAATCATCACCCAGTTTGAGCAGTTCATGCGATCCCTTGACCCAAACGATGCACCAGTAATTTTTGACGGTAGAACTAGGGATGTTCTCATTCAGGATTCTTTCTCAGACATCATCTTTTTCATTGATGGTTATCGAAAGATCATTCTTAATGAATCTAAATACGTGGGTGACTGGGTGCTTGATCTGTCTATTTCAGCACTCTGGAGCCACCTCACACACTGGGGAGATTGTTTCGATATTCTCCATGTTTTTTGTGATGACTCAAAACCCCTACGGGATTTAGCCTCATCAATGGAAGTCATGGTTAACCGTCCGGAGGTGGTCCACGAGAAAATAGGGAAAAAGGACCGTCGACTAACTTTCAATTTGGCTCGGCCAGTGGAATTTGGTTCCTCATTTGACCATCCCGGCCTTCAACTTGCCGATGTTTCCTCAAGCGCCTTTCTGCAATCGTTTCGGCATCCTGAGAAAGAATGGTCTCAGCTTTTTTTAGAGGAAATTAGACCTCAAATCCACCAAGACTGTATTTTACCTGATTCTACCTATATGGATCCACGAACACCTAATTGTGCTGTAAATGCGTTGATTCTGCGCGAACTTGGACAGCGCGCTATCGAGGGGCGAGACCCCGTGTATGGAATGGAGAAATGGTACGCCTTCGCTCATTCAGATGTAGAAAATTTTCTAAGGTCCATTGATAGGTATCCGTCGCGGTGCATTGGAGATGAGCAAGATTGAAACCTATTTCCCTTTTGGTACTCCGGCCGTTCAATGGCTTTCCAACGCCCCTTGACGACACGGTGCCGACTTATGCGAACCAGTGACCGCCGGCCCGTGCGTACTTACGCGGACGATGGACCGGCTAGTGGCAGCAGGTACCTCCTTTACCCGCCTATATAACGGAGGAGTAAATTTGAACCGCAAATCCCCCAACATTCTGTTTTTCTTCACCGACGACCAGCGCTTCGACACCATACGGGCGCTGGGTAATCCGTCCGTGCTCACGCCGACGATGGACCGGCTGGTGGCCGCAGGCACCGCCTTCACCCACGCTCATATTCCGGGAGGCACGTCGGGTGCGGTGTGCATGCCCAGCCGCGCCATGCTGCACACCGGACGCACGCTGTTCCATCTCTGCGGCGCTGGCGAGGACATCCCCCTGGATCACGTGCTGATGGGAGAGTATCTGAGGGCACACGGCTATCGCACCTGGGGCACGGGCAAATGGCACAACGGGGTCTCGGCGTTCGCGCGCAGTTTTTGCGATGGCGACGAGATCTTCTTCGGAGGGATGGCCGACCACTGGAACGTACCCGTCTTCGACTACGACCCGGAAGGCAGATACGACGCTACCTTTCCGCAGTGTGTGGACGCTCGGTGCTCGAACGAGTTGAATATCCGCAAAGGCGACCACGTGAGGACGGGCAGGCATTCCAGCGAGCTCTTCGCCGACGGCGCGGTCGAGTGGCTGCAACGCTACGACTCCGAGGATCCCTTCTTCATGTACGTATCCTTCATGGCGCCGCACGATCCCCGCACCATGCCGCAGGAGTATCTGGACCTCTACGATCCGGAGGAAATCCCCTTGCCGGGGAATTTCCTGGGGGGACATCCCTTTGACAACGGGGATCTGAAGGGGCGCGACGAGGTGCTCGAAGACTTCCCGCGCGATCCGGGCAAGGTGCGGCGGCATATCGCCGAGTACTACGCCATGATAACCCACCTGGACGCCCAGATGGGCCGGGTGATGGATGCGCTCCAAGCCTGTGGAAGGGCGGACGACACCATCGTGGTCTTCGCCGGAGACAACGGCCTGGCCATCGGCCAGCACGGCCTCTTCGGCAAACAGAACCTCTACGAACACAGCGTCCGCGTGCCCCTGGTTTTCACCGGTCCGGGAGTGCCCCGCGGTGTCCGCAGCAGCGCATACGCCTACCTGCTCGACATCTTTCCCACCTTGTGCGAACTGACCGGGATCGACACGCCCGATTCGGTGGAAGGGACGAGCCTGGTCCCGGCGCTGGAAGATCCCGGCGAGCCTCCGCGCGACACCGTTTTCGGCGCTTATCGCCAATGGCAGCGCATGGTGAAGGACCACCGCTTCAAGCTCATCGAGTACGTGGTAAACGGTCACTGTACGACCCAGTTGTTCGATCTTGAAGAGGATCCGGAGGAATGTCGCAACCTGGCCGGCGACGAGTCTCAGGTGGGCAGGCTTCAGGAGCTCAGGAACCACCTTTATCGATGCCGGGACGACTGGGACGACGCCGGCAGCGAGTGGGGCAAGGCTTTCTGGGAAGGCTATGAGGCCTCCTGATTCCCTTGAGCGGTTTGTGGCGATCGTCTGAGCAAATCCCCAACGACCAATAAGGAACTGGCGGTTCCCGCGCTGGCATTCTCTACCTTGACAGAGAGCCCCCAAAGGGCTCTTTTTTCGTTATACCTATGCGAGCAGGAGACAGAGAAAAAATCGGGCCGCACGGCCTGGAGGTGACGCGCCTGGGGCTGGGGGGCACGACCTTCGGCAACATGTACTCGGCGCTGAGCGAGCAGGAGGGGCTGGACGTGCTCGACGCCGCCTTTGCCGCCGGGGTGCGTTACTTCGATACCGCGCCGTTGTATGGCTATGGCCTCAGCGAGACTCGCCTGGGACCGGGGCTGGCGCGCTACCACCCCGACGAGATCGTCCTTTCCTCCAAGGTGGGCTATACCCTGGTTGAGCGGCGGCCCGGCGACGACTACGTCGATCTCTTCATCGATGCCCCCGAGCTGACCAGCTACTTCGACTTCTCCCGCGACGCGGTGCTGCGCTCCATCGAGGGGAGTCTGGAGCGGCTCAAGACCGATCGCCTCGACATGGTGCTGATTCACGACCCGGACGAAGCGAAGAGCATCGAGCCGGACTGGAAGCCCGGGGGGCGGGGCTACTTCGACCAGGTAATGGGCGAAGCCTATCCCGCCCTCGACGAGTTGCGCCGGCAGCAGGTGGTCAAGGCCGTTGGCCTGGGCATGAACCAGTGGCAGATGCTGGCCGACTTCGCCCGCGCCGGGGACTTCGACGCCTTTTTGCTGGCCGGCCGCTATACCCTGCTGGAGCAGGAGTCGCTGCGCGTGTTGTTGCCCCTGTGCCTGGAGAAGGGGGTGCGGATCATCATCGGCGGGCCCTACAACTCGGGAATTCTGGCTGCCGGAGCGGTGGAGGGCGCGTATTACAACTACGCCCCGGCCCCGGAAGACGTGGTGGCCAAGGTGCGCCGCATCGAGGCGGTTTGCGCCCGGCACGATGTGCCCCTGCCGGCGGCGGCGCTGCAGTTTCCCTGCGGACATCCGGCGGTGGCCACCGTCATTCCCGGGGCGCGGAGCGTCGCCGAAGTGGCCGCCAACGTGGATTGCCTGGAGCGCGCGGTCCCGGCCGACTTTTGGTCCGAGCTTAAACAGGAAGGGCTGATCGATGCCGGGGCTCCGGTTCCTTGAGCACTATTGTCGGCGGACCCAATTCCAGCGAGCAGACCAAGCAGGGGAAGGGGCTTTTGGATCCCTTCCCTGATTTTTTCCATGATTCGGTAGTTAGAACTATCCAGACAAGGAGAAGCCACATGAGCACCCCGAACATTACCTTGGCCTCGGGCCACGCCATTCCGCAACTGGGGCTGGGCACCTGGCAGTTGCGCGGCGAGCAGTGCAAGGCCGTGGTCAAAGAGGCCCTCGAGCTGGGCTATTCCCACTTGGATTCGGCCTGGAGGTACCAGAATCAGGATGCCATCGGCCAGGCCCTCAAGGAAGTCGGGGCCGACCGCGACCGTCTCTTCATCACCTCCAAGATCTATGATTCGCACCTGGAGTACGAGGCGACCCAGGAGCAGGTGGAGGAGATTCTGAGCGATCTGCAGACTGACTACGTCGATCTCCTGCTCATCCACAGCCCCGGTCAGCCCGTGCCGGTGGAGCGCACCCTGGCCGCCTTTGAAAAAATCCACGCGGCCGGCCAGGCCAGGAGCATCGGCATCAGCAATTTCAGCATCGAGCAGACCGATCGCGCCAGGGCGGCCACCGGCCTGCCCATATGCACCAACCAGGTGGAGTACCACCTGCGCCGCAACCGCGAGAAGCTGCGGCGCCATTGCCACGACCTCGACGTGGTGCTGACGGCGCACCGCCCCCTGGCTCGGGGCGACCTGGCGCGGGACGAGGCCCTCGCGCAGGTCGCCGCCGGGCACGGTAAGAGTCCGGCACAGGTGGCCTTGAAATGGCTCTTGCAAAAGGATATGATCGTCATCCCCAAGGCCAGCTCAACCGCCCATTTGCGCGACAATCTGGACTTGTTCGACTGGCAATTGGGGGACGAGGAGATGGCGCGCCTCGACGGGGTGGGGACGGATAACGATGATTAGATCTGCAAGGAGAATTACGCCAACGACTACATGCTCGTCTCCAACCACATCAAATGGAGCTTCATCATGCAACGCACCTTGCACCTTATAGCCATCTTGGTGACGGTGCCCCTGGCGGCCCACGCCTTTGATGGCAGACGCACGGGCTTTCTGCTGGGCTTCGGGCTCGGCCCGAGCTACCAGTCCGTCGATCAGGAGTGGGTCATCGGCGGCGAGCCTTCCCGGCGCGAGGACAGCGACTCGACCTTCGGGACCGCTCTCCAGTTCGGCTATGGCCTCACCGACCATCTGGTCCTGGGCTGGGTCTGGGGCCTGGGCAGCGACACCGACGACGACGAGACCAAGCTCCTCGGCACCTCCGTCGCCAAGGGCAGCAGGAGCTTCGAGATCCACGGCTTCGGCGCGACCTATTTCTTCAACCAACGCGCCCCTTCCCCCTTTGTCGAAGCGGTCATCGGCACCGCGCGCTGGGATGACGGGGGCGACAATGTCTTCGACGGCCCCGGGCTGGCCGGGAGCATAGGCTACGAGGTGCGCAAGAACTGGATAGTCAAAGGCACCGTGGGCTGGGGCACGCCGAACGCCGAGGCCACCGTCGGCGACCAGGCGGTCGAAGCCGAGGTAACGGGCCTGACCTTCGCCTTCAACGCTGGCTATCTCTGGTACTGAACGGGTTCAGCCCAGCGTTTGGCCTGACAGATGCCGGTTACGCGCCCGGCGCAACCGGACCTAAGTGGAGGAGGCGCAATGAAAACGTCCAATAACCGAGTTGCGTGGGTGCTTCAAGTTCTGGTTGCATGTTTTCTTCCTGTTTCGGCGGTAGGGCAGGTGCTATCCGGCACTGTAGTCACCCCGATCACTGCGGGTAGATTCCCACAGACGAGGCCGGTCGAGCATGCGGCGGTGACCGTCACCAGCGCAGAAGAGCCGATACAAATTTTTCGCGCGCTGACCGACGACAACGGGCATTTCTCCATCGACCTTTCCCAACCTACCACCGTCGGCGAGAACGGAGGCGGGACCCCCGCCCTCTTCCATCTGAGCCAGAACTATCCCAATCCGTTCAACCCATCCACGCTCATCCCGTACCAACTGGCAGCGGACGGCCACGTGAGGCTGACCATCTACAACAGCCTGGGCCAGCGGCTTCGGACCCTGGTGGATCGGCACCAGCGATCCGGAGTGTACCAAGCCGCCTGGACCGGCGCCGACGACGCCGGTCGCGCCGTCGCTGCGGGGGTCTACTTCTGCCGATTGACATCCGGCGCCCGTCAGCAAGTGCGCAAGATGGTTCTCCTGGACGGCGCCGTCAGCGCCGGTCCACGAGCTCGAGGGGCAGTTGTGCCGGCCGCTCGAGCCCGCAAGAACGCTGCCGCCCGCACCTACACCATATTCATCGATCGCTTCGACATCGTTCCTTTCGAACAGCGCGGCGTGTCCATCGAACAGAGCACGCATCTATATTTCTCCGTGGTGCTCGATCGCCGCGAAGGTCCGGTCTACCTGCGCCAGGGCCGCAAACAGCTTTTCGTCGATGCCTATGTCATCGCTGAGTTGACCGATGCCCGCAGGGTTCAGCATCAGCCGGTGAAATTCGCAGGCAATCCGATCATCCGCTCCGAATTCGACTGGGAGAGCCTCTACATTCAGATCCGCGACGCGCCGCTGTGGAACCCGGAGGAGAACCGCTGGGAGATGCGCTACTGGGGGCGGGGAATCGGGGTCGAAGGGATCGGCACCTTTCTGGCGGTCTCCAATGACGGTCTGCACTGGGAAAAACCAATTGTCGGCGAGTTCGAGTTCAACGGTTCAAAAGAAAACAACCTTCTGACCCCGATGTCGCCGTACGATCTGTTCCTCTATCACGTGCTCTACGACGAGCGCGACCCGGATCCGCAGCGGCGCTGGAAGGCGCTGATCGGCGATACCAATCCGCGGCCTGCCGCTTCGCCGGATGGGATCAACTGGACCTTCCTCTCCGGGAAACGGATTCCCGCGGGCGAGGAAGGATTCCTCATCTACGACGAGCTCAGCGGCCGATTCGTATTCACTCTCAGGGCGATGCACGACGCCGGATTCGGGCCGCAGCGCGCGGTAAACATCTCCACCAGCAAGGACTTCGTGGAGTGGACCGATCCGGTTCTCATGTTCGCCGCCGACGCCCGCGATCAGGAACTGGGGGCCGAGTGGTTGCGCCGCACCACCGCCGATCGCGCCTACCGCCAGCCGCTGGTCAACGACCCCGAGCAATACAACACCCAGGTCTACAACATGGCGGTATTCCCCTACGAAGGCATCTATCTGGGCATGCCGACCATGTTTCGCACCTCGGGCACCAGCAGGCGGGTGCCGTGGGGGGACGGCTATTCGGTGCCGGGTCTGGCGGTGAGTCCCAACCTGCGCGACTGGAAGTACGCCTTGCACGACGAGCGGCCCGATTTTCTGCCGCTCTCGCCCCTAGGCGAGGACGTGTTCGACAACGCCCAGATCGAACCCCCGTCGCGGCCGGTACGCATCGGCGACGAGCTTTTCTTCTATTACACCGGCGCCAAATTCCGCAGCATAACCGCCTCCGGTTCCTTCGCCCTCCATGTGGCGATCCTGCGGCTGGACGGATTCGTCTCGGTGCAGGCAGGATCCGGCCCCGGAACCGTGCTGACCAGACCTCTGGTGTGGCGCGGTTCGAAACTGTGGGTCAACGCCGACGCCCGCGACGGCGAACTTAAAGCCGAGATTCTGGATGAGGGCGGCAACCTGCTGCGCGCCGGCCTGAGTCTCGACAACTCCACGCCGGTTGCTCGAGATGGGGTCAGGATTCCGCTGCGCTGGTCCGGCACGGAGGACCTACGCGAGCTGCACGGCCAAACCGTGCGCCTGCGTTTCCAGTTGCGCAACGCCGATCTGTTCGCATTCTGGACGGAATGATTGGAGGAAATGTGAGATGACAGAAGGCGTACTGATGCAGGCCGCGGTGGATCAGTTGCTCGCCGCTGGTGCCGATCCCTCCGCCGCCTATGCGGGGCTCGGCTTCTATGCCCCCGTGTTCTTACCGGAATGGAATCGCAGCTTCAGCCGCCAGGAAGTTCTCGACGAGGCCTTGTCCTGGGCCTCGCGCAACAATCAATGCGAGTCGATGGCGGCCCTGGTGGACCTCGGTGCCGACGTCAACGCAAGTCCATTTCGCGGCACACCGCTTCTCTGGGCCTGCTACAGCGACAAGGTGGAAGCGGCCGCATGGCTGCTGGACCATGGCGCCGATCCCGACCTGCGACACGACTGGGGCGGGGAAGGTCTCGGCGTAAATGCGGTGGCCATGCACTTGGCGGCCCAGCACAACTGCGTGGGATGCGTCAACCTGCTGCTCGACCGCGGCGCCGACCCGACCATCATCGACGGCGCTCACGGCGGCACCCCCGCAAGCTGGGCGGAGTATAGCGGCGCGGCGGATACCCTCGAGATACTCAGGCGGCGAGCGGGATGATGGAGCCTGCGGTGCTTCTCATGCAGCCCCACAGACGCTGACGTAGCGGTTCGGATCCTTCAGGGCGGCACCCCCACCGCTTGCTGCACGGCCTCGGCTTCCGCGCCAGACCTGGGGGCATTGCGCCGCACCTGGCCTGCCGTGAAGACTGCAACTGGTCCCTCGTCCCTACCTGTTTATGATGTTCCTCACCCCAACTTCCGTCCGGGCGTGGACGCCTGAGTTGCCAGGCAGGAGCCTATCTCTTCGCTTTCCTCAGCGCCCCTTGGAAGGCCTCCTCGATCTCGGCCCGAGCGACCACTGCGTCCTTCCACACATCGGGAAAGCAGTCCAACCCATAGCCCGATCCCTTCGGCCCCAGCTCGACTACAGCCCACAGGTGGGTGGCCCCGCGCTGCCCTTTGACCCAATGAAAGAGCAGGTGCTTGAGGAAGTTGTCGCGCCAGGTGATAAAATCCACGTCCAGCGCTCCCTGGCCATTGGTGACGGGGGTCTGGCAATGGCTTCCGGTAAAGGTGCGGAAGTGAATCAACTGGCTCATTTTGAGCAGGTCCAGGCGGAATTCGGAGATGCGCTCCCAGAAATTCTCGGGCCGCAACTGCTTGATGATCGCCGGGTGCGAGTGGTCGAAATTGGTGCGCAGCTTTTCCTTATAGCGCTTCTCGTACTGCGCCGCCAGCGCCAGCCCTTTCTCCGGAGTTTCGGTGCAGGTGTCGCGGTGCCATTCGATCGCCGGCCGGAGCTTGAGCTCATTGCCCGCCTTCATCACCGCCCGCGCCACGGTCACCGCCTTGGGGATCGCCGTGTCGTGGTCGCAGAGCTGGACGTTGACGTGTTTGGCACCGGCTTCTTTGAACGCCTCCAGTTTCGGGCCGGCTTCTTCCACCGTGGCTATATCGATCCCCCCGACGAGCTGCAGTCCGTGTTTGGCGCAAGCCTCGGCGATCTCGGGATCGGCACCGGCGCTGAAGCCGACGAAGCCGGCGTCCTTGGCGGCGCTGACTTTGTGGTCCATAGACCACTGCTGGTCTGCCGACGGGTAGTTGGTCAGCGTCCATGCCGCGGCGCAAAGTTTGAGTTGGGGTCTGTTTATCTGCTTTTTCCTGGCCATTGTCCTCTCCTTGAAAAAATTAACGACGGTGTCCGATGCGTCCCTAGGCAGGTTGCAAAGTGACCCTCGAACATACTCGAAAACATCCACTGACAGTCATTGTGATTTTGAATATAGGCGAATTCAGTTGCCTCTGTAATCTTGGTGCGCACCTGGCTCCGCCCCATCCGGGGACATGGCACCTGGACCGCCGGAGCCGGAAGGCGACCAATTAAAACGGCTTTTGATTGGTGGTGATGGGGCACCAGCGGGCGGTGAACAAATAGTCGAACAATATCTCCCTCGCCTCCGGTGTCCCTATGCGCTCCAAGGTCTTGGCCGCCTTGGCGCCGACATAGCGGTTCGGATCTTTCAGGGCGGCTACCAACGAGGATTGCACCGCCTCGGCCTCCGGTCCCTGCCGCGCCAGGCCCAGGGCGGCATTGCGCCGCACCCATTCGTCCCCGTCCCCCAAAGTAGCGGCGAGTTCCTCCAGCACTTCCGGGGGCAATGGGCCCATGGCACCCAGGGCTTCGGCGGCGTGACCACGTACCTTTCCCGATGGATCGCCCAGCGCCTGCTGCAACGCAGGAACTGCCGGGGCGCCAGCCCGCCCCATATCGCCTAAACTATCGACGGCCGGCAAGCGCACGGCCGGATCGTCGTCGGCGCAGGCCTGCGCCAGGGCCTCGAGCGCGGCCGGTCCGGCGGCGGCCAGGCCATAGCCGGCGTTGCGCCGCACCTGTTCCGGTCCCTGGCGCAAGCAGTCCATAAGCGGCTCCACCCCTGGCTCTCCCCCGCGGCCGAGGGTATAGGCCGCCGCTTGACCCGCCGCCTCGCAATTGCCCCTCAGCTCCTGCAGCAGCGCCGCCCGCTCGCCGCCCTCCGCTGCAGGAGCGGCGGAGCGTCCGCCGTACCATTCCCACATGCTGTGCCACATGGGGGCCTCGGCATGTCCGTTCCCGCCCCAGGGCTCGCCGGCCGCATCCCAACACGGCCCGTCCGGCTCCTCGAGGCGGACAAAGAGGAACTTGACCATATAGCGGTTCTGCCCGGTGCTGTTGGGGGTTGCCCGGTGCCACAGATCGTAGTGGACAATGGCGACCGTCCCGGCCTCACCCGTAAGCGCGATTTCCCGCTCACCCTCCCCCTGTTCGAGGACGTTGTGGTAGTGACTGCCGGGGACGACGCCGGATGGGCCGCGCGCGGCCGGAGTGTCCTGGGGATAGTAAAAGGCCATCGCCCAGCGCGGCCGGTGATGGCGGCGGCTCCAGGAATCCTTGTGCAGTTTCTGCCCCTCCGAACCCGGCTTGTTGAAATGGCAGTAGCGGTGCGGATGCAAATAGTATCCCGGCCCCAGAATACTGGTCAGAGCTCCCGCCACCCCGGGTTGGTCGAACACCTGCTGCAAGTCGGGGATGAGGGGCAACAGGTTATTGCCTGGATTGCCATCGGTTGCCAGGAGGTCCTCAATTTGCCGGTAAATGGACTGGTGGAAATCCGCCGCCAAATCCGTTTGGACCACGGTATAGCCGTCGGCGATGAAAGACTGCATGCGGCTGTCGTTCAATAGTATAGGGTCGGCGCGCATAGATAAGGTCTGCGTTCAGTGAGTGAGGGCCTCGCCCGGCACCTCGTTGTGGCGGAAATCCTTGCTGGCTCGGGCCTCACCTTCATCGGTCCGGGTCATGGAACGGCGCGCCGCCCTTGATGCTGACCCGGTAGCCGTGGCGGGTCTCGGGGTAATAGTCCCAGATCGCCAGGTGCTGGGTGCAGCGGTTGTCCCAGAAGGCGACGGAGTTTTCGCGCCACTGGAAGCGGCAGTGGTATTCGGGTTGGGCGCAGTGCCTGAACAGGAAGGCGAGCACCGCGTCGCTCTCGGCGAGGGGTAGTTCCTTTATCCGCGTGGTGAACCCTTCGTTCACGTAGAGCGCGGGTCTGCCGGTGACCGGGTGGGTGCGGATGACCGGGTGCTCGGCCGAGGGGTAATGGCCGTCCCGCAGGTTGCCGCCGCCGTAGCGCCCGCGGTAGTACTGCTCGCCCTCGTGCACGGCGGTCAGTCCGGCGAGGAAGCGCTGCATCCGGTCCGAAAGCCCTTCGTAGGCGGCGTACATGCTGGCGAAGAGTGTGTCCCCTCCGCTGGAGGGCACCTGGACGATGCGCAGCAGGCTCGCCATCGGCGGCTCGGTGTCGCAGGAGACGTCGGAGTGCCACAAGCTCCCGGCGACGTACTCCACCTTGTCGTCCCCGTGGACGACGAGGATCTCCGGGTGCTCCGCCTCTTTGGGGGCGGCCGGGTGAATATGGAGCTCGCCGAAGCGGCGGCCGAGGGCCTTGTGTTGCTCCAAAGTCAGCTCCTGGTCGCGGAAAAAGAGGACCAGGTGGCGCGCCCAGGCGTCTTTCAGCTCGGCCAGGGTCGCGTCGTCGAGCGGCCGGGTCAGATCGACGCCCGAAATTTCGGCCCCGATGGCGGGGGTGACGGGCTCGATCTTCAGCCTCGTGGAGGCCACGGACGACTGGGACGGGTTTGGCATGGGCATCGGTCGAAATGTGTTGGTTGCGGCTCCGGCGGGTCAGGAAGTTTTCTTGGAACCGCGGGGCCTGGTTGTACTATCGCAGCAGGTGCGATTGCTCAGCGTCTATTTTCGCCAAAATCCTCGGTTCCTTCAAGGTACAAGGACTGGCCGAAATGGCGAGTCCAATTTAAGGATACGGAGCAGTCCTCATCAAGCAATTGCTCTTTCATCGTCATTGGTGTTTCAGCCTGGTGATAACCGTTGACCGGACGGTGCCGTGCTTGACTTGGTCGCCTTACCTATTGAACCTTTCTGTAAGGAGAAACCCATGAGCGTCAAGATTACCTCAAAGCGGCAGGTGACCTTCCCCGCGCGGCTGTTGGATGCCCGTGAACGCGCACGGCCCGTTGCGCCCATGCTCATCGTCCATCGCAAGGGAGCGCTCCTATGATCAGGCTGCTTCTGGCTCTGCTGTGCATCAGCGCCCTCGACCGGGCTGCCCCGGCCCAGACCTGGCGTGAAATCACGCCCTCAGAGGGCCCTGCCCCCCAGGCCCGATTCAACGCCGCGGCCACCTACGACCCGGTCGCGCAGCGCATGATCCTCTTTGGGGGCCGCACCTCGTCGGGCGATTTGAACGACGTGTGGGCATTTGATCTAAGTGAGGAGACCTGGACCGAAATCACTCCGGGCGGCGGACCGGTCCCGGATCCCCGCTCCACCCACAACGCGGTGTACGATGCGGACGAGCGTCGCATGCTCATCTGGTCCGGTCAAAAGCTGCAAGGGGGCCGGGAATTCCTCAACGACGTGTGGGCTTTTGATCTCGAAGAGCACACCTGGACCCCCTTTGATCCGCCCGACCCCAGGCCCAATGTGCGCTACGGCACGGCTGCCATCTTCGACCCCCGGGCCCGCTCCCTGGTGACCTTTGCCGGCTTTACCGACGAGGGGCGCTTTGACGACACCTGGGCTTTCGACCCGGATGAAAATAGCTGGACGGATATCTCACCTCCTGGGGACCGGCCCTTGAAGCGCTGCCTGCACCACGCAGTATACGACCGCCGCGGCCACGCCATGATCATGTACGGCGGCCAGAGCGTGGGGGCGCAAGGGGACATCTGGGCCTTCGACCTCGAAGAGCATTCCTGGACCGAGTTGACTCCCGCAGACAGCCCCTCGGGCCGCTGGTTTGCCGCCGCGGCGTACGACCCCCGCAACCACCGCTTCCTCATGTTCGGCGGCAACCGGGGCGAAGATGCAGGCACCACCGACGAAGTGTGGACCTTCGACCTGCAGACCCAGGCATGGGCTCTGTTGAAACCGGACGGTGGCCCCCCGCTCAAGCGCACCCGGGCGGCGGCAGTGTACGTCGAATCCGAGGACCGCATGGTCGTCTTCGGCGGTGCCGAAGGCACGGCTCTGGGTGATATGTGGTCTCTGGAGGGGCTCTCGCCAGCCACCGCGGCAGAGAACCTGACTCGGCGGCCGGCGGCGTTTTACCTGGGACAGAGCTACCCGAATCCCTTCAATCCCTCGACCACAATACGCTACCGCCTGCCCGCGGCGGCTCAAGTCGATCTGCGCATCTACGACGCGCTCGGCCGGCCGGTAAGGCAGTTGGTCGGACAGAGGCAGGAGGCCGGCGCTTACACCGCGGTTTGGGACGGCTCCGACGCCCGGGGACGGCCGATGGCCAGCGGGGTGTTCTTCTATCGGCTGAGCGCCGGACAGGACTGGCGCACCCGCCGCCTCGTGCTGCTCCGTTGACCGAATTCCGCCCGTCAAATTCTGGAACCTCCACCGACGGGCCAGGTTGCTCCCAGGTTTCGGGCGCAGATCGAGCCCTTCCGCCAATTTCACCAGGAGACTCATAATGCCCAAGACCATGCGCGCAATTTTGTGTCGCGAACCATGGGATTACCGCCTCGAAGATGTGCCCCTGCCTGAGGCCGACCCGGGCGAGGTCGTTATCAAAGTGAGTGCCTGCGGCATTTGTGCCAGCGACATCAAGTGCTATACCGGCGCGCCGCTTTTCTGGGGCGACGAAAACCGCCGGCCTTTTGTGGAGGCTCCGGTCATCGCCGGACATGAATTTATCGGTGAAGTGGTTGAGCTCGGGGAAGGCGCCGGAGAAAAGTACGGCATCCAGCTAGGGGATACCGCCATAGCCGAGCAGATCGTACCATGCTGGGAGTGCCGCTACTGCCGCACCGGGAAGTACTGGCTCTGTCAGGTTCACAACATCTACGGCTTTCAAGCCCTGGTCAACGGCGGCATGGCGGACTTCATGAAGTTCTCTGCCCGTTCGCTGGTTTACAAGGTTCCTTCCGAGATCCCCACGGCGAGCGCGGCGATGATCGAGCCCCTCGCCTGCTCTATCCACGCGGTTCAGCGCGGAAACATCGAGTTCGGCGACGTTGTCGTGGTTGCAGGGGCAGGCACCCTCGGCCTCGGCATGATCGGCGCGGCCAAACTGAAAAACCCCGGTCTGATTATCGCCGTCGACCTGGTGCCCCAACGTCTGGAGGTCGCCGCGAAGCTGGGAGCGGATATTGCCATCAACCCGGCGGAGGAGGACGCGGTGCGGAAAGTGCTGGACCTGACCGAAGGCTACGGGTGTGATGTTTACCTGGAAGCGACGGGACATCCGCAGGCGGTCGAGCAAGGACTGCACATGATCCGCAAGGCCGGCACCTTCGTCGAGTTCAGCGTCATGCGGGAGCCGGTGACCGCGGATTGGACCATCATCGGCGACACCAAAGAGCTGAACATCCACGGATCGCACCTGGGTCCTCATGCCTATCCGCTGGCGATTGACTATATCCATCGCGGTCTGATCGATGTGAGCCGAATCGTGACCCACCAATTGCCGTTGGAGGACTATCTCAACGGGTTCGAGATGGTGCGGGATGGCGCCGATTCGATCAAGGTGCAACTGGTGCCGTGAGGAGGAAACAGCCGATGTGGTTATCGGCCTTGTTTAAGGACTGGTAGTCGTCGAGTCGGAGCTGTCCTATTCCTCTGCCTGAGCACGGCTTCTTTGAAGAGAAAGAGCGACAAAGTAAGGGTGTGAGAAAAGCTCGGAATAGAAAATTATGGAATCCTGGGAAAAATCTGTTAAGGCGCTGACCGTCGATGTCTTCGGAACGGTCACCGACTGGTACTCCACCATTGTTCGAGAGGGGAATGAACTAGGCCGCGAAAAGGGGATTTCGGTGGACTGGACCCACTTCGCCAGGGCTTGGCGGAGCGGTTATGAACCCGCTATGGGCCGCGTGCGCAGCGGCGAATTGCCCTGGACCAAGACAGACGCGCTCCACAGAAAAATTCTCGACGACATTCTGCTAAACTTCCCGATTTCCCAGTTGTCCGAGAAAGAGAAAAGAAATTTCAATCGCCTCTGGCACAGGCTGGATCCGTGGCCCGACGTGGCAGGCGGTATCCTGCGGTTGAAATCCAGATACATCGTTGCAGCGCTTTCCAATGGCAACGTGTCGCTGCTGACCAACATGGCGAAACATGCCGGTATTCCGTGGGACTGCATCCTGTCGGCAGAATTTGCTCGCCATTACAAGCCTGACAGGGAAGTCTACGAGACTGCGGCTCATCTTCTCGATCTGGAGCCGGCTTCGATCATGATGGTGGCGGCGCATCGCCACGACCTGGAGGGAGCAAGTGCCGTTGGATTCAGAACTGCCTTCATCGCGCGTCCGCTTGAATGGGGCCCGCAAGGCGAAGCGGACACGGCGGAAGAGGGAGATTTTGACCTGATCGCTCGAGATTTCCACGACCTCTCAGCGCAACTCGGGACCTGATTGCGCTGAGAGGCGATGCTTCGGAGAACAGAAATGGAGTAGGCCGGGACCCGTGACCGCGGAGCTGCAGGCCCCGGCGCTGACCCGCCGGGAGTTCCGCCTCAGCGGCAGTTCGATCATCCTGTCCGACCTGTCCTGAGCTGGCGGCCACACCCACTCGTCGAGTTCACGATTATTTCCCTTCCTGTCTTCGCCAGTGCCTCTGTCGCACAAAGGGCACCCAGCCGAACCGCTTGTAGAACCTTCCAGCGCCCACTTTTTCGTTCTCTCTGGCAACGGACATCACGATCCGGTCGCACTTGGCCAGCCGCAGCCATTCAACTGCGTGACGGACCATCCACGAACCGACTCCCTGATTCCGCATCGATTCGCTGGTTTCCATTTCGGCGAGCTCAGCCCATCCGGCCAATGCAGGCAACTGGCCGCCTGCGGTGAGATCTGATATACATTCACAGCAGGCAATGTCGCGTCCGTCGAGCCGCGCGACAAATCGAGTAGTGGAATCACCTACCTCGCGCTGGATGGTTGCTCCACTTACCGGCGGCTCACCAGGAGCAGAGATTCCATTCAGCGTGCCACCATAGACGGATTCGTCAACTTCCTCATTCCCTGAATAGCCGAATTCCTTTATCAGGCCACCAATGTGAGGCCAGGTATCCGGTATTCCACCGCATACCGGAACCGGAAGTGGACCTGAAATCTGATGGTCCGCTACCTGCCAGGCGTTCATCTGGAGCCGGCATTCATTCAGGAGGGCCAGGCCGGCTTCGCGCTTGGCGGGCCAGAACAAGATCCAATCGACTACTCCCATTCCCTTGTAAGGCGTGTCTTCGTCGTAGCGGAGGAGATGGGCCGCGGCGCAAACACGATCATTGACTATGCCGACCATGGACTTTCTTTCGACCACCCAGGGATCAACGATATACTCCTGCGGATTGCGCTTCAGGTGCTCCCAGAAGTATTCGGGGGTCAGGCTCCACCCGGGTATCACGGTGCCGAGATGACTGTTTGCCAGCGCCAGGACCTGGGGAAGATGAGAGCGATCCAGCGGTTCTATGCCTACCATATTCAGTTCCTCTGCTAGTGGGTTTTCAAGGGACCCTGCCCGGCCGGTGCCTGGGTTGAACGTATTGACAGGGAGTTCAAAAAAGAGCCTACTATACTATACCCGTACGTGGTTACTTCCTCCAACTTTATCACCGAAGGTCGCGGCAGAAAGGGGCAACTCTCATGGCAGACTATCAACCCCTCGATTTGTCGAGGTTATGCAATGCAGGGCTCGAAGTATTGGAGGCAGACGCGGATGCGCCCACAGGCAAACAGGCCTTCCGTGGCCTTCCCTTTCTGGTAAACGGGGACGGTGCGAAATGTTTCATCTCATTCAGCGACGCTTCGGGAAGCGTGACTGTTCCCATCAACCAATCCGCACGCAGCGTCATCATCGCCCATCGCTTGCTGGAATCCGACCTGATGGAGGGCGCCCCGTTGGGGAAGCCCGTGGCGGACTATGTGTTCCGTCTGGCAGGGGGGGGCGAAGTCCGCGTCCCCATCCGCGAGCGCTTTGAGATTGCCCATCTTTCCGCGGGCGGCGCGCCCTTCCTCGCACTGCCGGACCAGAACGACCAGTTGTTGCCGCGCCACGAAGGGCGATGGGAGGATATGGGCCGGCGTCAGATGGAGGTAGGGCGAGGCAACGCCCGCGGCTACTACCTGTGGGCCTGGGAGAATCCCCATCCGGAAATCGAGGTCGAGTCCCTGGAGATTATTCCCGCCGGACCGCCTTTCATCATTGCCGGCGTCACCCTTTCGCACCTCGACGAGCATCCCTTCGTGCAACACGGGAAGCGCGAGGCGCGCCTGATCCTGACCCACCCTGAAGACGCCGAAAAGGGGTCCGATCTCAGCGTCGAAGTGGACCGGGGGATAGCGACTTACGTTCATCCATTGCCCGCAGCATCGGCGGACGAATTCGTCGACGATGATTTCGCCGGCTGGGGGGAGGCGCAGAATCCGCAGTCGAGTCCGGCCTACGTCGAGGTCGCGGCCATTCCCTCGGCAACGGTGACGGTGAAACAGGGTGAAGAAACGGTGGGTGAGGTCAAGTGGGGCGACGTGGAGGAGAAGAAGCTGGTTGAAACTCCGCGCATGCGGGTGGAGCTTCTGGACCGCGGGCGCAACTGGGTTCACGTCGCCGTCCTCGACGACGACAGCGGCAAGCCGGTCCCCTGCCGGGTCCATTTCCGTTCGCCCGAGGGCATTCCCTACCAGCCCTACGGACATCACAACCAGGTCAATTCCAACCTCGGCAGTTGGCATATCGACATCGGCGGCGATCTCCGCCTCGGACAGATCACCTACGCCTACATCGACGGCCGCTGCCAGGGGTGGCTGCCGCGGGGCGAGGTCATCGTGGACGTGGCGCGGGGTTTCGAGTACGAGCCGCTGCGGACGCGGGTCAACATCGAACCGGGACAGCGGGAGCTGACTTTGCGCCTCAAACGCTGGATTCACATGAACCGGGAAGGTTGGTACAGCGGCGACTCCCACGTTCACTTCCTCTCCACCCAGGGGAGTCACACCGAGTCCCAGGGTGAAGACCTCAACATCGTGAACCTGCTTCCGTCCCAGTGGGGCAACCTCTTCACCAATACGGAGGACTTCACCGGGAGGCCGAGTATCTCGCAGGACGGCGACAACATCGTTTACGTCGGCCAGGAAAACCGGCAGCATTTTCTCGGGCATCTCATCCTCTGGGGCCTCAAGGAGCCGGTAATGCCCTGGTGCAGCGACGGCCCCAGCGAATCCGAGCTCGGCGGCACCCTGGAGATCACCATGAGCGATTGGGCCGATCAGTGTCACGCCCAGGGAGGCACAGTCATCATCCCGCACCTTCCCAACCCCAACGGCGAACCTGCCGCCTTGATCGCCTCCGGTCGCGTGGACGGGGTGGAGATGCTGCGTCACGCACCGTTCAATCACCTGGAATACTACCGCTACCTCAACTGCGGCTATCGCCTGCCCCTGGTGGGGGGGACGGACAAGATGAGCAGCGATGTTCCTGTCGGCATTTACCGCACCTACGCCTATCTGCCCGAGGAAGAATTCACCTACGACAACTGGTGCAGAAGTGTGTCCCGGGGACGGACGTTTCACAGCGGCGGCCCCATCATTCACCTCACCGTGGATGGACACGACATCGGCGATACCATGCAGTTGTCGGGGGCCGGCACGGTGGAGGTGCAAGCGTGGGCGCAGAGCATCTTCCCCATTCACACCCTGGAGATCGTTCAGGGAGGTCGCGTCGTCGCTTCCACGGAAGACGGCAAGGGCGCGCGACGGCTGGAGTTGAAGGCCCAGGTGAATGTGGAAGGGCACACCTGGATTGCCGCCCGCTGCGGCGCTCCCGGCTATACCAGCGTTCCTCATCACGATGGCTGGGGCAGGGGAATATTCGCCCACACCTCGCCCATCTACATCGCCTGCGGGGGAGAGTGGTGGATGTTCGACCAGGAAGCCGCCCAATACATGCTCACCCTCATCGACGGCAACCTGGCCTACATCCGCCAGACCGCGGCTCGGCACGCGCCCGGCACCGCGACCCACCACCACGGCGAGGTCGACCATCTCGCCTACCTGGAGCGTCCCTTCATCGAAGCCCGCGAGGCCATTCACCGCCGCATGCATCGATTGGGAATAGCGCATTAGAGCAGCCTCATGAGCAAACCCCCTCAGCCAGCCATGCCCAAACCAACCGGTTGTCCGCTGCCCCGCATGCGCCACGTGGAGGTTATACCCATTGAGCAGCAAGGCAGGCGGATGTTCTGCCTGCGCGACCCGCTGGAGTTCGCCCCGCAGCCGCTGGTGCTGGGCGCGGCGGGGCTGCTGGTGCTGTCCCATCTCGACGGCTGCCACTCCATCGATCAGGTGCGCGCCGCCCTGCGGCAGCGGTTCCCCGAGAGTGAGGTCGGCGAAGGAGAGATCCGTCACCTGCTGAAGGCGTTGAGCGAGGGTTGCTTCTTGGACGACCATGTGGCCTCGGCGCGCATAGAACAGGTGTGCGCCGAGTTCGAGCGCGCTGAAGTTCGCCCGCCGTGGCACGCCGGAACCGCCTACCCGGAGGATCCGGGGGAGCTCGCCGCCATGCTCGATCGCTTCTTCGCCGCAGCGTCAACCGTGCAGGTTGGGGATGGAGGAAGGAGGGAGGACCCCGATTCCCGGCTCGCGGCCATCATGTGTCCGCACATCGACCTGCGCGCCGGCGGCGAAATCTACCCGCCCGCGTTCACCGCCCTGGCCGAGGCCGCCGGTAGCTCGCCGCCCTTCGAGCTCTGCGTCATCCTCGGAGTGGCCCACAACGGCGGCACCGAACCGGGGAAGAGTTTCGCCATCGCCACCGGCAAGAACTACGCCACACCGTTCGGGCAGGTGCCCACCAACCGCGGCGTAATCGAGGATTGGTCGCGGCGCTCCGGACGCGACATAACTCAGCAGCAGTGGCTGCACCGCAGCGAGCACTCGGTGGAGTTCCCCCTGGTGTTTCTGCAGTACATCCAGGCGCGGGCGGATCTGCCCCCGTTCGAGGTGGTTCCGGTCCTGCTGGGCAGCGTCGATTCCTACCTGCACGAGGGCATGGATCCTCTGCAGGCCCCGGAGGTCGCCACCGAGCTGGCCGCCCTGCGGGCGGCGGTGGCCGCCAGCGGCAAGCGCGCGCTCTACCTGCTCAGCGTGGACCTGGCGCACGTCGGCCCCAAGTTCGGCCATTCGGACCGGGTGGAGGATGCCGCCGCGGCCGCCTGCGAGCAAGCCGACCGCGAATTGCTGGAATGTGCCCGACGCTTCGATGCGGCCAGCTTCACCCGAGTCCTGCACGCCGACGGCAACAGCCGCAACGTGGATGCCGTCTCCGGACTGTACTCCCTCTACTCTCTGCTGGCCGGCGCCGAGTGCCGCGGCTCTTTGCTGAGCTACGGGCAGAACCGGCAGCCGGACACCGGCTCGCTGGTGAGCTATGCCAGCATGGCCTTCTACCGGACGGCCCCCGATTCGTCCCCTCCTGACTGATCCAACGGCCGCGGTCGCAGGCCAGGTCATTTCCGGCAGGATTTTATGGTTTCAGCAATCTCCCAGGGGATGGTCGCGATCAGCCAGAGGAATGGGGATTCGGCGGCCGGCGTCCAGGTGCGAGCTGTAAACGCCTTGAACCATCTCGTTGACAAAGCGTACCGCGCGGATACTGGAGAGCGGTTCACGGTCGGATTCGACCGCCTCGATCAGGTCCCGGGCGAGGATTTTGTTGCCTATGTCCAGCCAGTTCTTGGCCGTCAGACTGGACGCGTGATCGGGAAGTCCGTGCCGGTGCGGCAGGCGGACCTTTTCCCAGGCCAAGCGGTCAAGGTCGGGCAGTACCCGTGGTGCCGGGTAGATGTAGACATCGCCCGGTTGGCGCAGTTCCAGTGCGGTCCGCTCGCACTCGAGGGACAGACCGAAGAGGTTGTCGAAATTGGATTCACCCGGAACAGCCAGATGGGCGGTGGAGTCGAAGAACCCCCGGACACCCCTGTCGAAGCCGAATGCCGCTGAGATGGAATCGCCCATGATGGGTCCCACGGGAGTCGTGCCCCGCCCGGCATCGTCTCTGGTGGCGTCTCGAGCGCCGACGGTGATATGTCCGCTTGCCCAGCGCGGTTCTCCGGCAAATGCCATCATCAGATCGAACATATGTGTCCCGTGCAGGATCAGCTCTTCGCCGCCGCCCCGGCTGTCGTCCTTGGGGCGGGCGCGGATGCGCAGCAGCTTTCCGAACTTACCCGCCTTCACGTACTCGATCGCCTTTTGAATCGGCGGCATCGCCCGCCACTGATGGGCCACCGCCATCTTGACCTTCGCCCTGCGGCAGGCAGCCTCGATCTTATCAACATCCGCCAGACTGCCCGCCACCGGTTTCTCGCAATAGATGTGGCACCCCGCCGCGGCAGCGGCCTGGACCATCGGGACACGCTCGGTGACCCAGCCCGGCGCAATGCTGACGAAGTCCGGCTTTTCCTCCGCGAGCATCTGCCGGTAGTCGCGGTAGAGCCGGGAGACCCCCAGCCTTTCGCCGGCCGCCGCCAGGCCTTCGGGGTCGTGGTCGGCGACAGCGACCAGCTCGACCCCATCGACGTCGTGGAAGGCGGCATCCAGGCGATGTCCGTAGCCGCCCCTGCCCGTCGCCCCGATGACAGCTGCGCGGTAAGTTTTCGGCATGTTGTCACTCCGTATTCAGGGGAGGGAATAAATGACTGAAATCCAACTGGGGGCCACAAGTTGGGGTTTGCTTGTGGTACGGAGAGGCGGTTCGATTTCGCCGGCTGACTTGCCTGGTAGCCTTCCTGGCTCAGTCGCCTTGATCGCGGGGCGAAAAAGGAACTTTATTATGCCTACACATTTCTTCAGAATTACTCAAAAATATCCATAAATTATTTTGTCGTACAATTGTCCTAACCTTCGGGTCAACATGAAATTTCCTAATCCTCGTGTAAGGGGGCAAGGTCACCATGTTTTACCCCTTACGCTGCAAATGGTTTGACACCTCCCAGCCATTGCAGGTTTGTATCAGATAGGCTTTAGGTGTGAAATATCGCAGGTTGCGGTATTAAATTCCCCATCTTTCGTTGCCCACAATATCCTCGCTATTTCTTCTTTCACCCCATAGACGATCACAGGGTGGCAATTGTATGTTGCAGCGTCACCTGCCTTTAACGTGCGGTTTGTTTTCGTAGATGTGGAATTAGACATGTCTACCTTTCCTTTCTGTGGTGGATTGGAATTTTGCCAGGAGTGCTCGATACACTGATTTTTTCGTATAGGAGAGGTCGTGTCAAAAGGTGTGTAAAAGAGCTCAGGCGGCCTCCTTCATTTTGTTGTCCTTGCGTATTGCTTCCTGTTTGACCGGTTGTCCGTCCTGGTACTTCTGTCCGGCCCGGACGGCCGGCAGCCGTTCGGGCCCGTTGAGTTTTCGAAAGGGTTGTTGGGCGACCATCAGCACCCGCCAGATGAGGGCGGTGGCCCCTTGGACCCGTTTGTAGCGTTTGCCCGCATCGGTCCGCAGGCGCACCGCCGCAAAGGGACTCTCCACCGGGTTGGTGGTGCGCAGATGCCTCCAGTGGGCTTGGGGAAAGTCGTAGAAGGTGACCAAACGCTCCCCGTCGCGCTTGAGGGTGGCCACCGCGGCCGGATAGCGCTTTTGGTAGCGGGCAGCGAAGCGGTCGCGCCGGGCCTGGGCCTGCCGGCGCGTCCTGGACGTAGGCATCTGGACCAGCAAGGCTCGAGCGGGGCCCTGGACCCGATGGGGCAGATCGTCGAGCACGTTGAGGATCTTGTGATTCCAGCAGCGCTGCTGCGTCGCTTCGGGCCAGACCTGCTCGACGGCGCTCCAGATAGGCAAGGCGCCGTCGGCCATCACCAACCGCGGCGCCGAAATCCCGCGATCGCGCAACGCGCGCAGGACCTTGAGCCAGGAGGCGGTGGACAGGGGCGCTCCGTCGCCCAAAAGGCCCCTCAAGGCCAGCTTGAAGTCTCCCTGAGACAGTCCGTGCAAGTAGAGTTCGGGCAACAGCTGGGTCACCTCCTTCGTACGGCGCATGAACAGGGGCAGGATGCGACTCTCAAAGCGCGCTTCCAGACCTCGAACCCGCGGTCGTCGCAGCTCGATGGTGCCCGACATCAGCGCCAGCCGTCAAGGCTTGCCGTAGCCGTTGCGCGAGCCCGGGGGACCATCCACCGCCGGGCGGGGTGCATAGCGCGTGCGTCCCAGGACCTCGGTCACCTCTTCTTCCAAGACCCGCTGCAGCAGATCCCGGATCGACGATCGGGCCCAGGCCTCCAAGGTCTCCCAGTTGGGTATGGACGAAGGGTTGGAATGTTTCGTAGATTCTCTCATGGCGATGCTCTCCTTCCAGATCCGGTGTCCACCGGGCGATTTGTGGTGAACTGCTAAAGGAAGGATAGGGTCGCCTTTTCTCTTTTTCCACACTTTTTGAAGGTAGCTCGTATAGGAAGGAAAGAGGAGAGTTAAGGTTTATCACGAAATAAACGATCTACTTCACCGTGGTTTGGTCGGTTTTATCGTGTAATTCCAATCGCCGTGGAACGTATGCGGGGAGAGCTTGACGTGCTCCATTTGCTCATTCGTGACGACCACCCCTTTGGAGTACGAACGTTGGTCGATCTCGGAGCGAACGCGAAGCCCGGTGGCTGTGGTCGTCGTACCGATCAGATGGACCACCGCCGCCAGACTGACCAGGGGTTGGCCGCGCCAGTTCGGCGATATACGAGAACAGACGATGCTCGATGCGGTTCCATGTGCTGGTGCCGGGAGGATAGTGGCAGACCGTAATGGTCCGTCCGGTGCGATCGGCAACGCGCTGCAACTCCCATTTCCACCGTCGCAGTCTGGGACCGTTGCTGCCCCCGGCATCGGCCGTGATCAAAAGGTGCGAACTACCTCCGTAGGCCGAACGTCCCATGTGTTTCCACCAGCTTCGGATCGCGTTCACCGCGAAATGGGCGGTGTCGTGCGTGATCCCCACACGGACCCAGCCCTCATTGCGACTCAGGTCATAGGCCCCATAGGGAATGGCCTTGCCCTGGGTGGGAATGACGAAGTCGTGAACCCTGACGCGCTCCGGGTCTCGCTTTGGACGCCATGCCCGGCCACCCTTCTTGAAACCGCCGACCAACTCCTTCTTCTTGGTATCTACCGAAATGAGCGGATGGCCTTTTTTCTGCGCGCTGCGCACCTGCTCGTTGAGGTAGCTGAATTGGGCGTCCCGATCCGGGTGTTGCGTCCCTTCTTTGGTCTTTCGATTCGCCTGCAGGGTGTAGCCGAGCTCGTGCAACCGCTCGTTGACGATGCGATGACTCAGCGAATGGCCGAGGGCCTGCAACTCGGCGGTCAATTGGCGGATACTCTTCGACGTCCAGCGCAGGGGGCTGTCGTCCGGTGCTCCGGCGGTGATCGGCTCGAGCAAGGCGTTGAGGTCCGACACCAGCGTCACGTCCGTGTCGACGCGCCGCTTGCGCCCGCCGCCCGGCCGCCGCGTACGGTCCGGATCCAACGGTTCGTCCGATCTCAGCTGCTGGATACCGCGGGCGACCCGCGTCCGCGACATGCCCGTCGCCCGGGCGAGGAGGGCACGCCGCCATGCCCCATCGCTTCGGCCTCGGCGGCCGCCCACAGGCGTCGCATGCGTTCGCTCAACACCGGCGCCAAGGCCGCGTACTTCGCTTCATGTACTTCGCTCGGTATGTTTTGTTAGTCAGCGTTTCGATGTCCACACAGCAAGAGCAACACTGTACCTCACAAACAAAGAAGGATAGTATGATTGGATCGGTAGAAAGCCTACTTCTCTTAGACACTCTAAATTGGATTCTTCGCTTTTTTGTCATTATACAAATTATCTTTTTTTTTCTAACCTTTTTGTTTGCGGTCTCTAAAGGTGTTTTGAGGAGGTTGATCCGCCTTTTGTGCAGAAAAGAGCACCTATTTGATAATATCACAGGGTTCATGCTTTGGATAATTTCCGTAATTACATATTTTTATTTTACTCACCTTATGAATAAGGTTAATACGGATTTGCGGATCGAGGATGCTTTTCAAACACATCCTTATATCAGCTGGTATGTTTTGTTAGTCACGATTTCATTGTGTTTTTACATTCCAATTGATACGGTTCGACGGTTTATTGACACCCAAAAGCGCATCAACCAACTGAAAAAATTGGAGATTTTGGAGATTTTAGTCAGATGGAAAAAATTTTAGGATTTTTGAGTTGGATCCCTTTGGGAAAAATCCCGGGGCCGTGGAAGACTGGAATTCGAATTGTGATCACCTTAGGGCGGAAGGGGATGGAGGCGATCATAGCACAAGCCGTACGGAATAGGATCTCAGCTTTTTTAGTTCGATCTACCGTGGAATTAGGTGTCCGAGTGTCTATTCTAATTGGTGCTGTCTACTGTGCGACCAGTGAGATTACTTTTTGGTAGCTCCTAAACCGGCAATGTCCCATGAGATTGGAGAAATAGCTGGACTCCGGGCCGCATAATTCCATTGGACGAAAAGTGCCCATTACGGGGAGTTCCGCCGAAGGACTATCACACGACCATCTGGTAGCTGACCTTGCTCCTTGTATGAAATCAGAGCCTCGACAGAGGGCTCACAAGGATGCCTAATTTCTCTTATACTTCGACGTAATGACTAAGGAAAAATTCAACTTCAAGGATGCTAACTTCGCGACCGTACACGGTCTGGTCACCGCACTGCGTATGGAGAAGGATAAATACGCTAAGTGTCCAGTGAAGCCCGATCTGTCAGCGGAATACGAGGTATACCAAGCATGGGGCTACGTCATCTGCGGGTATTTCCTCCTGGAAGAGTCGTTCAAGCTGCTTATCCACATACGCGAGGGTAAGCCAGGCAGGACCCACGGGCTGGACGAGTTATTCCGACAACTTCCAGAGGCCGACAAAGTCCTCCTTAGGGAATACTACGACGATTTCAGGGGTGTTTTTTCCTTCGAGAAAAACATGACATTTCCGTTTCCATATCTTGACGACTTCCTGACCAATCTCGATGGCGTGAAGTACAAGGGGAAACACGTCGGTTCTTTCGATTGGCGTTACTACCTAATCGAAAACCCAAAGTCCATGCCCAAGGTGAGCATAGAGTTTATTCACGAGACCATCTTCGGCACTCAGCGGATTTCGGAATACGGGGCGAACGGGAATTTCGAACCTTCCCAGTACATCTACAGCCTTCGAAGCGATGAGGCCGGATGGCACGGGAGGTTCAGTGATTGGGTGGAGGTGAGGATGAACTCCGAAGGGTGGGAGGATCTGGGCGACCGGCTGGAAATCCTCTGGGGGCCGGACTACAAGAACCGCTACGACATGTCTTTGTTCAAGGGAAGGAGTCGAAAGGATTACTTCTGCGAGAAGCCGGGGGAGTTTAACCTTCCGATCATCGACAAACGTGCTGAAGCGGCGGAATTCGATCCTGAGGAAGGCTTCAGGAGCATTGGAAGGACGGTCATCCGTCCTCCGAGAAAGGACACAACCTGTGTTCACCAATGGAAGCATCCACAAAGCAGATGAAAGGAGACAGGAGATATGAAACCAAAACGAATCAACGAACGGGCAGGCGTCGTGCTATTCACTGCGGCGCTCATGTGCTTTGCTTGTATGAAAGCAAACGGAGTATCTGAGGTCGGATCTGCCGATCCACAAAAGGACCAATCGGGACAGTTGCCGCCCGGGCAAGGGTTGGCCATCGGCGTAGACGCTCCGGCATTTTCGCTCCCGGACGGCGAGGGGAATTCCCACGCTCTCGCCGACCATAAGGGCAAAGAGGTGGTACTCGTCTTCTACCGCACCGGGACATGAGGCTTCTGTCAATCGCAACTCGGTGAGTTGCAAGCTGGGTACAAAGATATACAGGCAGAGGGTGCTGAACTGGTTGCAATCAGTGCGGATTCAACTTCTCTGGTGGCTTCGACACGGCAGGCGCTGCAAATAACCTATCCTCTGCTTTCGGACGCGGATTTGCAAGCAATCTCTGCATACAACGTGGTCGACCCGGGCAATGCGGGCATTGCGCGTCCCGCTACCTTCGTTGTTGATGAAAATGGTAGAATCGCCTGGAAGTTCATCGACGCGAAGTTCGATACCCGTCTGGATTCTGATCGAATTGTCGACCAATTGAAAAAATTGCAGCCTTGAACACACCTCATGTGTTTTGCTTCCGAGTACAGGTAGAACCCTATCTTTCGAGGAGCGCTCCCAATCCATGAGCCGCTACGTAGCTTTCTTGCGCGGAATGAATATCGGTCGGCGCAGGATTAAAAACGATGAACTGTGCGTTGCCTTCGAAGGCATGGGATTCGTCGATGTCTCGGCGTTCCTGGCCAGCGGCAACGTCATCTTTGACGCTTCAGGAACCGGCACTTCACAAATTGCAAAATTAATCGAGCCTGCGTTGGAAGCCTCACTCGGCTACGAAGTGCCCACCTTCTTGCGAAACTCGGATGAGGTCAAGGCCATCGCCGCTCACCACCCGTTTGATAATGTCAAAGGGGATTTTAGTGGCAAGATTCAGGTTGGGTTGTTTGCCGCGAAAGTCGGGGAAGCGGCACGCGAGGCAGTCCGCAAGCTATCCAACGATCATGATCGGCTGGAACTGACGGATCGAGAACTTTACTGGATGCCTGAGGGCAACCTTTTGGACTCGGACCTCGATCTCAAGGCCATAGAGCGCATTCTAGGCCCTTTGACCATCCAACGTACTTGACCATCGCACCAAGAGAACTATTGAGCGGATTGCCTCCAATTTTTTGAGTGCTTGAGCGTTTACGGCACATCGAAAACAGCCGCTCATGGTTCCAAAACCGCTGTCCTTCCAATCATATAGACTCCGCCAAAACAGGTAGATTAAAAAGAGAGCCATATCGATGACCGGAAACCCGGAAAGAAGTGGGGAAACACAATCTGTCTCAACGGAGAGCGAGAACAAGCCGGGCACGGGAGGTGAACTCCAGATGACACCCGAGCAGATGCTTGACCTCGCCCGCAAGGCTGCGGAGATCCTGGTAGAGCGGATGGAGCGCTTGCCCGGAGAGGATGCCTGGGAAGGAGATTTTCGCCAGGAGCTGGAGGATCAACTGCTGAAGGATCCGCCCGAAGACCGCCGGCCGGCAGGGGAGGTCCCTGAACAGGTCGCGCGCATGGTCCTTCCGTTCGCGCTGCGCCTGGATCATCCCCGTTGCTTCGCGTTTGTCCCGTCGTCGCCCACCTGGCCCGGGGTGCTGGCCGACTTCATAGCCGCCGGGTATAACATCAACACAGTCACCTGGCTGGTGGCGAGTGGTCCGAGCCAGCTCGAGTTGGTAGTCATCGACTGGTTTCGGCGCTGGCTCAGCTATCCGGAGAGCGCCGGCGGGCTGTTCACCAGTGGAGGCGCGGCTGCCAGCCTCAACGCCCTCGTCGCCGCCCGGGAGGCGGCCGGCCACCCCGAGCGCGCGACCGTGTACATGAGCGACCAGAGCCATAGCGTGCTCAGCCGCGGGGCGATGATCATCGGCGTCCGACCGGAGGGCATTCGCATGGTTCCGAGCGACGGGCGCACCCGTCTGGACATGGAGGCGCTGGCTCGCGCCGTGAGCGCGGACCGTGCTGCGGGGTTCAATCCCATCGCGGTGTGCGCCAACGCCGGGACAGCCAGCACCGGAGCCGTCGATCCGCTCGAAGCGGTGGCAGACTTCTGCGAGGCGGAAGGTATCTGGCTGCAGGTTGACGCAGCCTACGGGGGCTTCGCGGTCCTGACTGAGCAGGGTAAAGAGCTTTTACGGGGAATCGAGCGCGCCGATTCGATCGGGCTGGACGCGCACAAGTGGTTCTTTCAGCCCTACGAGGCGGGTTGCCTTCTGGTTAAGGACGGCCGTACCCTTGAAAGCGTCTTCGAGGTGCATCACGATGTCCTCCAGGATACCATTTGGGGCGTGGATCATCCCAATTTTGCCGACCGCGGCGTGCAACTGAGCCGCTCGTTTCGGGCCTTGAAGGTTTGGATGTCGATCCAGACCTTCGGGTTGGGCGCGTTCCGGCGGGCAATTTTGCAGGGGATGGAACTGGCCGCCCGGGCCGAGGAGTACATTCGGTCGGATTCAGTCCTCGAGATAGTGAATCCGTTGTCCCTGGGGATCGTGTGTTTCCGGATCAACCCAACCGGCACCAACCTCGACGGGGAAGCCCTGGAAGAGATCAACCGGAATGTGCTCGCCCGAGTCTTCTGGGAAGATCGTGCCCTCATCTCGTCGACGAGCATCCGGGGGATATTCTGTCTCAGGCTGTGCATCCTTAACCACACCACGACCTGGGTCGACGTGCGCGAGACCCTGGAGGCCACCGAACGATTCGGCGCAGAGGCGTTGTCGAAGCCATCTTGAGAATCAGGCGGGTTGGCAGTTGCACAACAGCATTACTACCCAACTCCAGGCTTGGTTTTTCGTCCTTTTTTAGCATAGGTGCCGATCCAGCCGGGCCGCCTGAACCTCTTGGAGGCAGCCGGTAGAGGTGTCGTGCTCTGGGCTAGCGCCGCTCCAACCGCATCAATCCGACCAGCACCCGCTCTATCCACAGGGGGTTGTTGGGATGAAGGTATTCGAGGCAATCCCACCAATAGCGCACCAGCCGGGCGTACCGAACCACATCGAGCATCAGGCGCGTTTCGTGGTTGAACTCCGGATTGACCCCACACCGGCCTCGGTAGGCCTGGCGCATGGCTTCCACATAGCGCGCCTGGTGATGCGGCGAACATGACGGGCCTCGCGCCGTGTGGGTCTCAATGCTGCCCTCGACCTTGGTCAGATCGGTGATTCGGGGGCCTGTTCGAGCCGACTGGAAGTCGAAGAGACCGCTTATCCGCACGCCCTTGCCGCTTTCCTTCACGAGCAGATTGTGCAAGCCCGCCTCCACTATCAGCATCACCTTATCGATTGGTTCTCCGGGGAAATCCATTGCATTTAGAGTTCGTCTGAGCCGGCGCTCAAACCCGGGGACCTGCGCTTGCAGTTCCCCCTTGAGGGCGGCATCGCCCAATAGGGCCTCTTCGATGCACTGGAGGCCGTGCGGCAACACCGGCAGACCCGGTGGGGGAGTCTGCTGGTGGACCCGGCCCATCATTTCTCCTAGCTGCTCTACCACGGACAGGCGCATCTCGTGACTGGCTTGCTGGAAGAAGAGCTCGCCCTGCCGTCCCTCCAGTCTGTTCGAGATCAGGTAAGGATACGGGAGAATTTTGAGGCTCTCGTCCAGTTCACCCTTCTCCGACACGGGCACTTCGTCGACGCGCTGCAGAACACGGATCACCAGATGCTCCTGGCGGAGCGACCACTCAGGCAGCGAGCGGGTCTGAATCTTGAGGATGAAGCCATCGCCGGATGTGGTGCGAAGGGCGATCACCGTGTTCGGGAAGTTCGTCCCGCTGATAGTCCGAAAGGTGGATAGAATGCCAAGCCGGTAGTTGTCGAGAACGTCCTGAACCTGCGGTGCGGTTAGCGGATATTCCTCGCGGCTCAATCGTCGCAGGCGTTCGCGGCTGTGGGGTTGCCCCGGCACTCTTTCGTCGTCGCTTACCGCCGGCCTGGCCGGGGAATCGATGTACTGCTTGAGACGGGCCCAGGTGGTGAAGCCGTGCTCGCGAGCGATGACGACCTGGGCGTTGCGTATAGAGAAATCCCCGGAATCCCGCGGAGCCGGGCAGTGCTGCAGGCGCACGCGCAGGCGGGCTTCCGCATCGCCGGCGACAACGGCATCTCGCAGCTCTCGAGCCCGCCGCTTCAGTTGATCCAGATTGGGATGAGAGGGAAGGGGTGTATACATGGGAGCGATCTCCTTTCCGAGAATCGCCTGGTGTCCGCATAACAGGCAGAAAGAAAATCGCTGCCTTGACAGAGAATCACCAAAATGGTGTTGATTATATCTAATTGGTGACCTCGCGCCATACTGCGTACATAAGGAGAACTTACAATGGCAACAAATTCAACGCTTGAGAGCATCTCTCCATTTTTCATTGTAAAGAACCTTGCTGAGGCAATCGACTTCTACAATCGAAAACTTGGATTTGAGACAGATCTTCTTGTCCCGGAAGAAGATCCTTTTTTTGGTATAATGGGTCGCGACAATGTGCAGATTTTTCTCAAAGAGATTGCTGAAGATACCCCTCCTGTCCCCAACCACACTCGGCACGAGTGGGCAAGATGGGACGCTTTCGTTCTGTCTTCCGATCCGGATGCTCTGTTCGCCGAGTTTCAAGCCCGTGGATTGGAATTCCACGAAACCCTCGCAGACACCAGCGAAGGTCTCCGGGCCTTCGAGCTCAAGGATCACGACGGTTATGTCTTGTGTTTTGGGAAACCGCGTTGAGAGGCGCTCAAGGATGAAACCTCGCGAGGGCAAAATCAATATAATACGCCTTGCATCCGATGAGGGGCCGCGTCTACGCACGATCCGGTTGCGGGCCCTGGCCGATGCGCCCGACGCCTTTTGCAGCGCTTATCGAGGCCGTCCTTGGTTGGGCTCGGGTCGGTGGCGCTCGGCGTCTGTTACTGGACGTCGGGGACCATAACCAGCCGGCCATCGCCCTCTATGCCCGCAAGGGCTTCGAGCCCAACGGGACAACCAGTTCCTATCCGGCGCCACGAAACCATATTCGCGAGCATCAACGAGAGCTGCAGCTCTAACACCGCCCTACGATTACCTTAGGAGGTGGGGAATGATAGCGCTGGTCGAGGCCCGCCGTCTATCAGGCAGTGAGGCATGGGCTGAGGCCAATGCGGCGAGGCTCCGCTCAGGAGGGCGGCGAACCACTTGTGCTGAGCTGTTTGTCGGCTTTCGCCGCGATTGCGTCCATGTCGGAGTTGTAAAAATGCGCAGAAGACGGAAGATATCGAAGGCGTCCTTGTTATGGAGTCTCCGGTCGTTGTTGGCTTCTATGCGGTCTCCCAGTTTGTGCATTTTGGCTACCAGCAACGCGGCCGGTCCGGCGATGTTGGTTTCGAATGACCGGTCATCCCCAATTGCCAGGGCCTTGACGGTCATCGGCCTATGGCTGATCAGCGCCCCTCAAGTCCGCGTACCTGTCTCGCAGCACGATTGCCATGAACACCTAGTTTTGCTCCTCTTCCCCTTCGTCCTCCCACGGCTTGCGGCACCATCAGATCCACCCTAACGCCGTCCTCCCTCAGGTATCTGCCGGGTTGGTCGGTCAGTCTGTAGCCGGCGCCCTGCATGGCTTCAGGTATCTTCGGGTCGCTGGCGAGCAGTTCGGGAACAAGGGCCACGTCGGCATCGAGGGTGAAAGGCGACACTCCGTAATCCGCATTGCTGGCTCGAGAATATTCGTAAACCGTCTGGGCGCCCACCAGAACGGCTGCCTTCCAAAGGGAGTCCAGCGCTGCCAGAGCGTCCAGGAGGCCGGCACGGGCCGTTACGTAGTTTGCATCGACAGGAGTCGCCATCGGTCCTCGTTGAAGCCCATCCACTCGATTAGATTTTCCGCCTCCGCCGGTCCGCGTCCAGGCCCCGTAATCAGGTCTGCCGCCACCTGAGTCACCCGGCTATAGGTTATGCCATCGTCCCATTCAGTCCGGTCGAATACTACTGGATCAAAGGGCTGTCCGATAAGCACGTTGGCTCCGGCGTCAGCGGGGCGTAGCCCAAGCCGTTTCATGGCATCGTCGGTGTCTGCGGTGTAGATGGTGGCCAACCGCGGTTCCACCAAAGGAGCGTAATGGTTTGCGGCAAAGGATCCGGTGACCGCGTAGGCGAAACCGGTGTCGCGAAGCTTCTCAAACAGCCTGGGCAGTCCCCGAGGCTCCAGGCACGGGACCAGCCGATTGGCGTTGGAAAAATTATAATCAAGGGCCCACCGGCGCAGCAGCCGCTCCCAGTCAACCGATCCGATTGCGCCCTTGGGGGATTCGCGCTCAATGATGCTTTCCCGTTCCAGCAAATCGGCCACTCGCGAGATCGAGGCGGGAGCGTTTTCGGTAAGGCTGGCCAGTTCCCAGGTTCCGAAGGGAGGGCCGTAGTCCAGGAATGCCCGCACCACCCGCGCGCTGCGTCGCCCTTTGAGCGAACGCAGGGGCACATTTTCCCGCCAGGGATTCCGGATTGCTCCCTGGGTCTCTACGAAAACGGCCGGCCGGTTGGTATGGCGGCAGCTTGGGCGGTTAGGCGTTGTCCTTTACCGAAGGATCTGCCAACGATCTTCAGGGAGCTGGCTTGACTCTTCCCTGGGCTCAGCCGCCTTGACAGAGAATCCCCAAAAGGGCTTTATCTTTTCTATATCTGAGGCCGGCACCTACCAGGCGACGTTTACGGTGAATGACGGGCAGGGCGGCAGCGACCGTGAGACGATCATCATTACAGTGAACGGGACCGATGAGAAAGCGTGGGGGACGCTCAGGTTATTGGAGAAATCGAGGAGGCTGCCGGGCAGGGGCGCGTCACGATGCTGTCGGTCGCTGCCAACACGATCACGGACCGCATCTGCCTCACTCCCCTCAGCAGCGAATTACGCCGCTCAAGGACCCAAGGCTATCTGCCCGGGGCGTGAGCTTTGATCGTGCCGGGTTTCAACGTGCATCGGCATCACCCTGCTTCGCAATTACCGTCTGCCGGGCCTGAAATTTATGCAGACTCTCAGGTCGTCAACTCGAAGAGGTTGATGCCTATACCCTTGCCGCTACTGGAGGGACGTTATGACCCTGACCAAGGTAAAATTGCAACGTTTCACCGCGTTCGCTGACTTGGAGGTGGAGTTCTCGCCCGGTATCAATGCCTTCATTGGCCTCAATGGCGTTGGGAAAACCCACCTGATGAAGGTCTGTTACGCCGCCTGCGACGTTACCAACCCCAAAAAGCAGGATTCCTTTGCGGAGAAGCTGGTGCGAGTATTCCTGCCTTCGGGCCGGACCCCGGGCCGCCTGGTCAAAAGGCAAAAGGGGAGGTCCGGTGGAAAGGTCTCGGTACAGCGTGGCAGCCTGGAATTAAGGGCATCGTTCTCGACGCTGACCAGACAGCCGGCCTCTGTCAAAGTTGCGGGTGCTGACCTTTGGCGAGGCTCTCCCATGGAAAGTGTCTATATCCCCGCGAAGGACATGCTGGCCAATGCGCCCGGATTTCCATCGCTGTACGCGAGGCGCGAAGTGTACTTTGAAGAGGTCTATGCAGACGTTCTGGAACGGGCGTATCTTCCGCCGCTGCGCGGCCCTGTGGATAAGCCGCGCCGGCGGTTGGGCAACATTCTGCAAAAGGCGATTCAAGGCAAGGCAACCGTAAGGGACGGCGAATTTTTCCTGAGAAACAAGCAGGGAAATCTCGAATTTACTCTCCTGGCCGAGGGCATGCGCAAGTTGGGGCTGCTATGGATTCTGGTACAGAACGGCACCTTGCAGAAAGGCTCCGTCCTTTTCTGGGATGAGCCAGAGACTAATCTGAACCCGACCCTGTTCGGCACAGTGATGGAAGTCCTGATGGAATTGCAACGCGCAGGTGTGCAAGTTTTTTTTGCTACCCACGATTACGTTATCCTCAAGGAGCTCGATCTCCGGAAAAAGGACGACGACGCAGTAGCCTTCCATTCCCTGTATCAGGACGAGGCTGGTGAGATAGCCTGCCATACCACCGGAGACTACCTCGACATCCACCCCAACGCGATTGATGAAGCCTTCGACGATCTTTACGACCGGGAGATCGAGCGCAGCCTGGGAGGCCACGCAAAATGAAGGTGTTCAAAGAAGGCAATCTGGAAATAACCTTCAATAACGTGGTGAATGCGCAAAAGTTTGACGGCCACGGGCTGACCTGCATGAAGGCCGTAGACTTTTTGGTCGAGCTTCCGGACCGGTTTTTGTTTATCGAGTTCAAGGATCCTTTCCAGTCTCAGAGTTTTCTCGGCAAATACAAAGCCAGGTTCAAAAGCGGTCAGCTCGACCAGGATCTCAAATACAAGTACAGAGACTCGTTCCTGTATGAATGGGCGGCAGGACGGGGAAACAAAGACTGTTATTATTATGTGCTGGTCGCCTTGGACAGTTTGAAATCCGCGCTTTTGGTGCGCAGGATAAAAGCCCTGAAATATGCTCTTCCGGAGGGTCTGCCAACTCAAAGCCAGTGGACACGACCAATCGTTCACGGTTGCGGAGTGTTCAACATCCGCAGGTGGAACAAGAGGTTTCCAGATTATCCCGTCAAAAGAGTAGCCTGAATCCGTGATGTCGAGAGCTTGATTTCCGGTTGTTTCCTCAAGGCGTTGCGGCCTGCCGAAGGATCTGCCAACGATCTTCAGGGAGCTGGCCTGACCCTTGCCTGGGCTCAGTGCTTTGACAGAGAATTCAAAAAAGGGCTTTATTTTTCCTATACCTCAAAGGCCGCGTGGAGGTCCCAGCGCAAGAAACCCAACAACTGAGGGGGACGGACGTGAACGGAACAGGGATGCCGACCATCGCCGCCCTGTTGCTGGTCCTGAGTTACTGCTTGGGGCAACCTCAGCAAGTTGAGTTGCGTTTCGACGAGATGCTCCTCGTCCTTGCGCCGCCGGGGTATGACCTGCCGGCATTCACGGCGCGGTACGAGTGCAGACATGGGGGCGGTTGAAACAGGAGCGCAGGTCAGTTCGATGATTTGCGTTTCACGGTTGCCGGCCTGACCGGCGAGACGGTCCAGGGTTAACACAATGAAAATCCTTGTCACGGGCGGCAGCAGCACAATCGGCGGTTATGTGCTGAGAGACCGGAGCAAGGCTGCCGGCGCCTACACCTCCTGGCTGAGGTGATGATGATTTCTTTTCTCTACTTCGATTTAGGCGGTGTTGTATTCGAATTTCATCCTGATAATCGGATCAAAGAGATGTCCATGGAGTCGGGGATATCCGAGGTAAGGTTGCAAACGACGCTATTCGACTCTGGTTTTGCTGACGATTGCGATGCAGGTCTGTACTCAGCCAAAGAAATGCATATCGCGGCCTGTGAACGATTAGACTGGCGGCCGTCCTATCGGGAATTTCAAAATCTTTGGGCCAGCGCCTTTGTCCCCAGCCGTCCGGTCATGTCGGTAGCCCGCAGGTTATCGAGGCGCTATCGGATTGGCTTATTGACAAACAATCCACCACTCTTACGAGAAGTCCTGTCCGATATTGAGCCAGATATGGAGACGATTTTCCATCCCATTCTATTTTCAGGTGAACTCAAGGTCATGAAGCCGGCGTCAACGATCTTCCATCACACAATACATGCAGCCAACTGCCCAGCCGAGAAGATTCTGTTTATTGACGATTCATTGCAGCATCTGGAGGCAGCTCAGCAAGTCGGCCTGAACACGATTCATTTTACCACAGCGGCGGCTCTGGTAAAAGAGTTGCAAGGGTTTGGGATTCAGGCGGCTTGACCTGGACGGCAACACGTGGACTAAGTCGGTTCAAGCAAAACCGGCTTTATCAATTTGGGGAGCGGTTACAATTAATGAGCCACCTGAGCTTTGTCCCGAAACCTTTCGCACCCTTGGCTATCAGGCCATCGATCTCATTGCTGACACCTTGGCGCGGCGACAAGAGAGGCAGGAACCCGCTCGTCTTGCGGTCCCGGCCGAGATACGAGACTTACTCCAATATCAGGACTTGCCCCAGCATGGGGAAATGCCCGAGACCCTGTTGGCGTTTATCGCTGACCACGTTTTCCCTTATCCCCTTGGACACAACAACCCGCGCTTTTTTGCCTGGATCAATTCTCCGGCTGTCCCTATTGGCATTCTAGGAGAACTTCTAGCGGCAGGTATGAACTCGAGCGCGGAGGGCGTAGATCAGGCGAGCACTTATCTCGAACACGCGGTGTTGAATTAGTGTCTCTTTCGGGGATGGTGGAAACCCCTCGCCTTCAGGCGAAGCAGGAGCGGCGAAATGGCCGCAGGCCATGAGCTATATGAAATAACCTGATTCCGCATTCCTTTAGTCGGCTTCAGCCGAACAACGAACCCACCGGCTTGAAGCCGGTGGTCGCTCAGTTGTCGAGGTCAACCCACACATGGCCTGTGGCAGCCGCCTTCGACTATTGGTTGGTCCAGATCGATCATCCCCTGATCCGGCGCTATCTGGAGGGGATAGGGCGGCTCGCGAGGTTGCCCTGCAGAGGACTCCGCCTGACCTGCTTTGGCGGTTGCCAACCGGCGAGGACCGCATGACTTGGTGCGGCCTTAAGGTCCTTTTCATATGCCGAGATGATCTGGATATGGGCAGGAAACGCGTACGCCCCTAGCAAACCGTATAATGAGCTCCCTCGGAGGAACTTCGATCAATCTTTCGGGCTCCCACTGGACCGTTGGGGTGTGTTCAGCACCTTGACACAGGACCCCAGCCGGATTATACCTAGTATGGTTCCGAGATGATTTTGGACAAATGCCGCGAAGCCGCCGGCTCCCCGCAACGCACTGAGTTCGCCCAAGGAATCGCCACCGAAGTCCGATTCTTGGCAGAAACCGCTTCTGCCTTGGGGGCTAAGGACTTTAATGATGCTCGGGAAGTTAACCTGAGCTGTGAGGCCCCAGCCTCAGGCCCTACCCCTTGCCCGAACTCCTGAAAATACTGGGCTATTCCCACTGAGTGGCGTTGCCCATGAAAAAGGACCTTTTCCGCAAAATCCAAAGTAACGTTTCGAGTCAAGGCCAAAGGTTACTATTCTTCCTCGTAGAGGAAGTTCGCATGTCTCGATATACTGCCTTTTTCGCTTTGGTCGTCGGAATTTTTGGGATTCTCTATACTTTACTTACCCCCATTGGGCACGGAATTGGACGAGGTCTCCAGCCGATTACTGACATTACATTTGGGACAGGGATTTACTTCAGTATCGTCACAATTTCCTCGTTAGGTTACGGGGACATGCACCCGGTGGGATTCTCCAAGGTGCTTGTCTGTATAGAGGTCCTCATGGGGCTTGCATTGATAGGTATATTGATTGCAAAAGTAAGTTCGCGCCGCCTGTCATACCATGTTTCCCGTCTTTTCAGCTCCGATGCGCAAAAACGGCTTGAAGCGATCGCGGCAGAATTTGAAAAATCTCAAGATAATCTTTCAAAAATCATGCCAAACCTTGAAGCCTATCAAAGTACCCCCGGGTCTGCGCTCTCATCCTCCGAGGAAATTAACGCGTTTATAGCAAGCTTCCGAGAAATCGTCTCTGATATCCGATCAGGGTGTATCCGTCTGCATGGCTATTTATCGGGCGAATTGGCACAAGGGAATTACTTCGGGGTAGCCCCGGCCAGCGCAATAGAGCGAGTCGCTAAGGCCATAGACGGTATCTTTTTCCCACTTGGTCAACTCGTCATTAGCTTGTCGCCGCAGGCTAAGATTGAAATTCTTAATCAGCGGACTAGGCAGGGAATTTCAGAAGCGATTGATAATCAAAAAAAAGTATGTGAATTAGTTGACCAACACTCCGATCAGGACATACGATCCCTGTTCTTGCGCATTAAAGAGACTTGCAACCAGTTGCCAGCAAGTTACTTCGTTGTTCCAGAACAATCGCAACCGGATCAAGTTCTACAAGGCACTGATCAACCACAAGAAATTCTGGGGGATGGCCGATGAATAAACAGATTCACAATAGGCATGAATTTTTACGGCATTTCGGAGATTTCAAATGCAACTGAACTGGACAAAGTGTCAGGGCGATGTCTGGTGCAAGCTCAATTCCGTGAACTTGGGCCACGAGCATTTCAACAACAGGCATGGTGTCTATATGATTTGGCACGGAGGTTCAAGCCCTGCGGTTGTGTATGTTGGTCAGGGAAATATTAAGGACCGCATAATCGAGCACCGCAAAGATTAGAAAATACAGCGGTATGAACCTCTGGGTTTGTATGTAACATGGGCCACCGTAAGCGAAGAGTACCGCGACGGAGTGGAATCGTACTTGGCTGACAAGTGGGAACCAAGAGTCGGCGCACACCATCCACAAGCCCATCCCATAGGTGTGAATTCTCCGTGGTCCTAGACTCGGTGATTTCGCTCGGTCCACTGGATTGCTGACCAAATACCGACCTGTCATAGGGCGTTTTACCTAGTACCCGCCGACAAGGGGCAAGATGCTCTGGATGCTCGCATGCGAACCCCCGATGGTGTCCACCTTTAGCGTACAACAATGACACTAAGGATCAGAGTAGATGCCGCGTAAGAGAGCGGGTAGCAAGAGCGATACCGGGGCCGCCGTCACATCCATCACTTATGGCGCAAAGCGGAAAAACATTCCCCCCGCAGGTCTTGAAGCCCAAGGGGTGGTTCGGGAAAAACCGAGATTCAAATACGAATTCAATCCCCACCTGCCCCCAGCCCTGCGGTCGTCATCTGAGCCGGGGAAGACGGACCAGCTACCCGAACTGCTGGCAACGGCCCGGCAGCGGGCGCTAACTGCTGAGGAAGCTGAGACGTTGGCCAACGCGTTGCGCCGACACGAGCCATGGTTGGAATGGAGCAGTAAGCGGGAGCGGCCATGGTTCGAGGTCGATCCGGTAGCGCTGCACATGCACGAGCGGGTCTCCACCCAGGCGATCCTGCGCGTGCTTGCTAGGCAGGATGTCCAGCGCAGTCTGTTTGGTGATCCCCAGCTGGACTATGCAAGGGCAGTGCAGTTTTACCAGCACGACGTCGATTGGGCAAACCGGATGATCCTTGGAGATTCGCTCCAAGTTATGGCCAGTCTTGCTCGCAGAGAAGACTTGGCAGGCAAGGTTCAGATGATCTATTTGGATCCACCGTACGGGATCAAGTTCGCCTCCAACTTCCAGCCGCAGCTCGGGCAGCGCGACGTTAAGGATCGCGGGCAGGACCTCACCCGCGAGCCCGAAATGGTGAAGGCGTACCGTGACACTTGGACGCTCGGTATCCATTCCTACCTGGCTTACCTTCGGGACCGTCTGGCCATGGCACGTGAGTTACTCTCCGACACTGGAAGTATCTTCGTCCAGATCAGTGATGAGAATTTGCACCGTGTACGCTGTGTAATGGATGAGGTATTTGGCTCAAGAAATTTTGTGGTTACTATCAAGTTTTCTAAGACCTCCGGATTGGGAGGACAATTCCTCGACGAAACATTTGATCATCTGCTCTGGTTTGCAAAGGACATTGAGAGGGCGAAGTTTCGCCGGCTTTTTGTGGAGCGAAAAGCCGGCGAATCCGGTGCAACTCAGTACAGCTATTCGATGAGATCAGATGGCAGTTTTGGTGAATCGGGTGATGATCCAAAGGGAAGGGCCTTTGCGCACGACAACCTCACATCACAGACCGGAAACGAAACGACAACTTTTCCCTTCCAACTCAATGAGCGGTTGATTCCAGCACCGACGAAGGGGGTTGGAAATCCAATCGCGACGGTATCGAGCGATTGAAGAAGGCCAACCGTATCATTCGGATAGGCAATACACCGCGATACGTAAGATACTTCGAGGATGCGCCATTTTTCCCTATGGGATCTGGGTGGACAGATACCGGTATCAGCGGCTTTGGTGCCGAAAAGGTCTATGTTGTCCAAACTCATCCGCTTGTTGTTCAACGATGCTTGCTGATGACTACCGATCCCGGGGATTTGGTGCTTGACCCGACCTGCGGCAGCGGCACCACCGCTTATGTGGCGGAACAGTGGGGGCGCCGCTGGATCACGATCGATACGAGCCGCGTGTCCCTTACGTTGGCCAAGCACCGGCTGATGACGGCCAAGTTCGATTTCTATCGACTCCGCGACCTGAACGCCGAGGATGTGGTACGCAATCCCGATGGCACTTGGATCGAGGCACTTGACGCCGACTGCAAGCCGACCGGGCAGCGGCTGACCTTCGATTGCCAGACGGTGCCGCACATCACGCTCAGGAGTATCGCCCGCAACACCTCGCTCGATCCAATCTTCGCCAAGCACGAGCCGCTCCTCGATAACGCGCTTTCTGCGCTGAACCGCGAGGCCGCCAGGGTCTCTTCAGGCCTGAAGAGGAGGCTGGTGGAAAAACTCATCAGAAAGCATCGAGTGGAAGGGGCGACCGCAATCACCGACGCTGACATGCGCCGTTGGCTAATGCCAGACACGCCTCCTGAACGAGTCAAGGCAATTCCCGCCCGCAAGCCCCTCAAGGGTGTCACGGCTAGGCAAGTCGAAAAGTACCGTGAAAAAATCCCGCAGAGAGAATGGCGGGAGTGGGAGGCGCCGTTCGACACCGATCCCGATTGGCCGCAGGCCCTTAAGGAAGCGTTGACCACCTACCGCGCCGCATGGCGGGCGAAGATGGAGGAAGTGAACGACTGCATCGCCGCCAACGCCGAGACGGAGGAGTTGGTCGACAAGCCGGAGATTGTCAAGGACACCGTCCGGGTCGCCGGACCGTTCACCATGGAAGGGGTGATCGCCGTCGAAGAGGGGCCGGACTCGCCCATCGGTGGGGCGCCGGAAGAGCTCGACACCTTCGCTGAGGAGGACCCAGGCAACTTGGCCGTGGCGAATGCTGAGGCGCATCTCGACAAAGTGATCCGCCTGCTCAAGGCGAGCGGTGTCGACTTTCCCGGCAACAAGAACCTCAAGTTCCGGAGCCTTGATCCGACTACAGGTGCGGCGCTGATACACGCTGAGGGTGAGTGGCTGAATGGGGCGGACAAAGCCCGGACGGTGGCCGTAAGCATCGGGCCGGAGGCCGGCAACATCACCTCGATGCAGGTGGAGGAGGTGGTGCGTCACGCCAACCGGGCAGGGTATGACGACGTCGTGTTCGCCGGCTTCGGATTCGACGCCGCGGCACAGGATTCCATCGTGAACGCCGCACACCCGAAGCTCCGCCTCCACATGGCCTTGATCAACCCGGACGCGGCGATGGACGATCTGCTCAAGACGCAACCGGGAAGCCAGATGTTTTCCGTGTTCAGCGGGCCTCTTAGACGATTGTTATGGCGGGATTCCGGGCCGTATGTGTATATTTCCCAGTAGGTTACTTCCTGTGGTCGTCTCCCCCGCGGCCAGCTCCCCTCCAATGAGGAAGCAGGGGAGCGATGACTGCGATTCTCTCTCTGGCGCCCTTTCAGCAGCGGCAGCAATGGCAGCGCTTTCGAAGCCGAGCCCATGACACGCTGGACCGGTGCCTGGATCAGTGGGAGGCCCGTATGAGCGCGCCCGGTGCGGGGGCGCCGACCTTGATGGAGATCACCGAGGCGCTGTCCCAAGAGCGCGCCGGACTGACCGCGGCCTTGGTGGAGGCTTTCGTCGAACGCCGCCACGGCCCGTTGCTGAGGCAACAAGAGGCGGCCTGCCCCAAGTGTGAGCGCCGGCTGCCAGCGCGCCCGTCGCGCTCGCGCACGGTGGAGACGCTGCTCGGGCCGGTGACCTTGGAGCGGCCGTATTTCTACTGCGTTGCCTGCCACCACGGGTTCTATCCGCTCGACGAGGCCCTGGCCCTGTCGGGGCACCGCAAGCAGTGGGACGTGCAGCAGGCCGGGGTCCAGCTGGCGCTGGAGATGCCCCACCAGCGCGCCTCGAAGTTGCTGGACGAGCTCACCGACGCGTCGATGAGCGACTGCGGGATTCACGAAGCGATGCAACAGACCGGGGCCTTGGACGTGCTGCAGGTGTGTCCGGACGCAGCCGACATCCAGGATCGCATTGCCCAAGCCGCCGCCGGCCGCAAGTGGCGGCCCATCGTGGTGTTGGCCATCGACGCGGCCGACGTGCCCAGTCGTCCCGAGACCGCCAAGGGAACCCGTCCGGGGCGCCGGAAGAGCCGGGCTCGACGAAGGCGCTGGCAGGGGGCCTACCACGAGGCCAAGGGCTTCCGCTTCTACCTGGTCGACGACGACCGCATCGAGCAGTTGATCTCCTGGCATCAGATGGGCGACGAACAGGCTTTCGGCGCGGCCTTGCGCCAAGTCAAGGAGGCGGGCCTGATCCCGGAGGACCAGGTGCGCTTGTGTGCCATCGCCGATGGCGCCCCGTGGATCTGGAAGTGGGTGGAGGAACTGTTCCCGGGGGCCCGTCAGATCCTCGACTACTACCATTGCAGCCGCTACCTGCACGGGGTGGCCGAGGCCCAGTACGGCGCCGATGGGGCGCGCGCCGCCCATTGGCTGGAAGCGACGCTGGCCCGCCTGTTCTGCGGGGAGGCGACGGGCGTGGTCTGGGGTCTGCAGCGCATGCAGCCGGTCTCGGAAGAGGCCGAAGAGGCGATCGGCGCGGCCGTGACCTACCTGCAGAAGCGGCTGCACCAAGTCGACTTCGCCAGCCTGGAGTTTACTATCCCTTATGAGCTCTCGCAAGGGGGGCTACCCGATCGGCTCGGGCGCGATCGAATCGGCGCATCGTTTCATCGGCCATGTTCGCCTGAAGCGATCCGGCGCCTGGTGGTACGAGGAGAACAGCAACGCCATCCTGGCCCTGCGCTGTGCCCTGTACAACGGAACGCTGGATCGCGTCTTTCAGAAGCACCGAGAGAACCTCAAACCGCCACCGGAAACGTAACAATCACCTAAGACTCCCAGCATGTCGGCCTCTACTGCGGGCCGATCATCCGGGAATACATCGAAAAGCTGCTTGAGCGAGGCAACCCGCCAGCACGAGTGCGGGATCTGATCACATACCTCATGGGATCATTCGAGTCCGTGTGTCTTATTTCCTCGGCAGCGCCCGTGCCCCCGTCGGATCCCGACGACGAAGTCTTTCTAATTTGCGCAATCGATGGCGCCGCGGACTATCTCGTGTCGGAGGACCGGCACTTGCTTTCTTTAAAGGATTCCTATCAGCGACCATTGATCGGCCCATGTTCGGATCTTGTCGACTTATTGGATCCCCCTTGCTTTTCTACCTGATTCTGGGCTACTGACGCTCTTACTTTCCGAAGCTGCCTCTACGTGCGGGGAAAGTATTGGGACGTGATCTGGTTCATGACACTGTTATCATCAGCGCAGGGCCGGGTCAGGAAGGTTGCCCTCGATGCCCGGAACAAGATGTCCCACACCTACAATTTCGAGCAGTTTGAAGAGGTCATAGAAAATATCCGCAGCCAATATCTTGCCGTTGTGGAAGACCTTTACCTGTTTCTTCTGGGGAAGGAGGCGGACAGTGACTGACCATGGACTGTCGGAAGCGGCGCTCGAAACGATCCGCGCTATTTTGGCGAACTTCGGCGATGAGATAACCCAGGTTGATCTGTTCGGATCGAGGGCTACGGGCAGCCAGAGAGAAAATTCCGATATCGACCTCGTAGTTCACCGAGATGTCAGGGAAGCCACAATCGACAGATTGTGGACTCTGTTCAACGAAAGCAACCTTCCCTTCTCGGTGGATGTAGCCGGGTATGAAAGCACCACATATCCGCCCATCCGGGAGCACATCGACGCTGTTAGTCAATGCCTGTTCACGGCGGAGGAGATCCGGGACTTCAAGAAACCGCCGGGTTTATAGCCCCCAGCTCGATATCTCCGCTTGACCTTCCTCGTCCATACCCTCCGCCTCCGGCCCTTCCGCGTCAATCTCCTGGCTCGTGACGACGCCAGGATCGCCCGTGTCCTGCCGTCGAAAAGCGGCTTTTTAGCTGTCCCCAGGATTGTTTCCTAACCGCATAGGAAGCAGATTCCGGGTAAAGCCGGATCCCAGAATTAAATCCTGGCCGAGTATCTGACCGGGCTGATGGTGGCCGGGCGCAAGAATGTATCGGCGATCAATGCCGAGTTTGCCCCAGATTACTGATCAATCACTGGGGATATCGCCTTTTCCTGCTACTTTAGCAGAATCGTGCCGTCGGCGAGTTTCTTCGACTTGAGCAGGTCGAGCGCACCAGCGCATGTCGACTCGTCCATTGCCAAGAGGGCATGGGCTAGGTGGGCAGCGGACAAAAAGTTTGGACTCAGGAGGGTGTGTTGGCGGCGAAAAAAAGGTTGGTATATTGTTGTGCAATAGCAATCACAGAAGCAAAAGGTCGCTTTGCCAGGACCCCAGGCGCCACCGAACGGAGAGCAAATGCCTAAAACAAATAGGGGCTGGACCTTGGGCAGCCAATGCAAACCGGCTGCTGAATACGACCTGCGCGTCGACCACGGCTTGTTGAAAAGGGAAAGCGCCCGCTGGCCGGCATATGCGATTGTAACCACGCCCAGCGCCTACGCTGCCGCCCAGGCCCACCTCGCGCGTGATCCGGAGGGAGTGGTCTTTGCCGAGTGGCTGGACTCAGCGCATCAGCAGGAGCTCAGCGACCGACTGCCAGCCGGGGTCGAGTTGGTCATCGGCCTGGGTGGCGGCAAGGCCCTGGACGCGTCAAAGTTCGTGGCGCTGGACAAGGACGCCGAGCTGATATTGGTACCGACGATTCTCTCTTCCGGGGCGATCATCCACGGGCACGTGGCGCGGTGGGACGGCTATCAACTCGTGGGCGGTGTGGACGACTGGCCCTGGGTGGATTGTCAATACGTCCTCGTGGATCTCGATGTGGTCCTCAAGGCCGCGGATCACTTGCACACCGCCGGGCTGGGCGACATCCTCTGCAGATATGCGGGGCTGGAGGAGTGGAGGCGGTGGGCGGAGTTTGGGCAAGGGCCGGCGTTCGACCTGGCGCAGGCTGCCAAGCTGGTGGCGCAGCACGAGTGGATCGCCCGATCTTTTGCCACAACGCTGGATCCCAACGGGCGGATGACGGCGGCGAGCGCGGCCAACATCGCGCAACGGATCAAGGAACGCGATAGCCAGCAGGTGAAGGTCGGAGCAGGAAGCGGCGACCATCCCTTCTGGATCGCGCTGGAGACGGCCAACCAACGGACCTGGATCCACGGGGAGCTGGTGGCCTTGGGAGCGATGATTATCACCTGGTGCTGCGCGGGAGATACGGCGGGGTTTGCCGAGCGCCTGGACCGTTGCCGGGTGCGCTGGCGACCTGGGCAAATGGGGCTGGAGCGCACGGCACTGCAAAATGGGCTGGCCTTTGTGCCGCACTACATGGCGGAGAAAGGCATCAAATCGGTGCTGCAGAAGCCGATCGAGGGGGCGCGCTTCGACGCGCTGTGGCACTTCCTGGAAACTCCCTGACGAAAGGAAAGAGAAGCATGCTGCACATCCATACACGGCCCACACAGGTCGTCATAGGTCTTGACCAGGCGAACATCGATCGGGCGAACCTGTGGCTTCCCGAGATCGTGGAGATCGGCGACAGGGGAAAGCTGCTGCCTTTTGCCAGGAATCCGGAGCATCCCGTTGTCTGGGAAATGAGGGGGGACGGATGCTTGACTTACGATCTGGAGTTACCCGGACTCCTCTCCCTGTCTGTGCGCATCCAGGCCCAGGGGTCCGGCTTTGCGCTCGAGATGGAGATCGGCAATCCCAGCGCAGAGGACTGGGGACGTGTGCACGCGTGCGTGTGCCTGCAACTGACGTTGGCCGCTTCTTTTTTGGACCTGACATGGAAGCGGACGCACTGCGTGGTTGATGGCCGGCTGGTGAATTTTGCCCAGATGAAGCATATCGGCAAGGGGAAGCCATACTATTGCTTCGCCATGCTGGATGGACACACGGCTCCGCTGCGGCACGTGGACCCGTACCGGGAGGACGCCAAGTGGCGTTTTACCGAAGAGAGCCCGGATATGGGGTTTATCTGCGTGACCTCGGTGAATGGTTCCGGAACGGTGTGGATGGGCTGGGAGAAGGTGCAGTACCTGCAGGCCAACGCGGCCTCTGCTTTCGGCTGCATTCACGCCAATCCCTTCTTCGGCGATATCGGGTCGGGAGAACGAGTGTTGCGCCGCGGCCGGGTGGGTTTGGCCGAGGGTGGAGCCGAGGCTGCCCGGGACGCCTTTGTGGCCGAGTTCGGCGCGATTTAGACCAGAGCTGACCTGCGGATGATACTTCAGAAAAAAGATCGCGTCGTCTTCCTCGGCGACAGCTTGACCCGGCGCACCGGCCTGCTGTCGAGTACCAATCCGGCAGCTCGCTATGGCCACTCCTATCTGGGCAGCTACGTAGACATTCTGCTCAAGCGGCTGCTGGTTCACTTCCCCCACCTGGAGCTGGAGACCCTCAACGCCGGCGTCGGAGGCATCATGCTTCCCCACCTCCTGCAACGTCTGCCGGGGTACCTGGATGACTTCAGACCGACGTGGGCGGTGCTGTTCATGGGTCAGAACGACGCCAAGAAGTACGGACCGGAGACCTTCGAGTCCTACCTTATCAAGGTATTGGAGGTCTTGCGCAATGCCCGGGTCTCGACCTTGCAGCTGTCCACCACACCGCACCCGGGCGAAGCGCAGAAAAACCAGGTATTGTCGGCCTACGACCGGATTATCGAGCGCCGCTGCCGTGAGTTCGGCAACCGCTTCGTCGACGTGAAGACACCGTTCGAAAAACTCCTCGAATACAATGCTGGAGCCGAACACGCAGTTCGGGTTTTCGCCGACGGCTGCCACCTGGCAGAACTGGGCAACCAGCTGTTAGCCGACCTCGTATTCGCCGCCATGACAAGCCAGGGTCCAGCGGTCGTCCGCAGGCCTGCTGTCTAAAATCGGCTTTTGAGCTGACCCCAGGACTGTCCTTCAATCGCCGTGGCAGCGGGGGCTTTGGCCGACAGTTTTCTATGTGGTTGGTATGGCAGGGGACAGGCGCCCATGATCAATTGACATCAAGCTTTTCTAGATGGACAAAACCGTCGAGAATACGCCGACAGCAAGGTGACGAAGCGGGGTTGACCTTCAGCTTGCAGAGCGTCAAAGGCCAGGGAGGACTTCCCCGAGCCAGAGAGGTCGGTAAATTAGATCGGATTTTCCGGTGAAGTGAGATTATGTTTGAAGTAGTGGGCGCGGGCGGTGCCGCCAACGATATCTTGAATTTCCATAACCTCGTGAAGCGCAAAGGGAGTGCAAGTGATTCGAATTGCATTCCAGCATGTGACGCCAAGCGGCAGAGTGCGGAATGGAGCGAGGGGATTTAGCGATGTGTTGAGGAAGCGGGGCGCCGTTTGCGAATTTCTGTCTGCAAGGTGGCGATAAAACGTTGAGATTTTTGGAGCGATTGGCAGTTAAGTCAAAATGCTGGCTGATATTTTTCGCTCGCCTAATTTTTGCCCGCTCATTGACCAGAGAATCTAGTTGTTGCGAGGGATTGGTTAGGTCGTCGGGATTGCGAAATTTGGGGCGATTACTAACGCCTGCTATTCGCGGATAGGCTCGTTTTATCGCATTGAAGTCACCGAGCAACCAACTCTCCAGCTCTTGACACACAATTCGCACGTGAAATGGTCTATTCCAACGTTGGGCTGTAGCGCGCAGTCTGCGCTTCACTGCGAAGCAATCGCCGCCGTCGTTGTCCCTGAGAATAATAAAATGCGGATTTCCGTAATTCCATGATCTCATTTTCTTGGGGATGGACTTTTCCAAGTCGCTTTTGCCTGGGAGCCTTAGCTGATTGTTACGGATTCTGCGTCTCCCGCTGATAAGCTCCGCTCGGCCAGATCAGAAATCCGACAGGAAACTTACGTAACATAATGATAATAATAGATATAGGTAGGTATCCTGGCTGGGTTTACGGAGCCTTTGAACCGCAGGATTTAACGCTTAGATCCAGTGTTTATCTGGAATTTCCAAGGGTTTAACAATCTCCTAAGGCACCCTTTTGCCTTGAAACGACAAAACTATCCAATCTTTCCCGGGTATGGAGTTGGCCCACAATCGGGGAATGAGAACTTCTAGGCACTCCCTCATGGATGGTTCTTCGGTGAGTAAGACAATCACGTTGTAGCCCTTTCGCCGAATCCTGTCAGCAGGCCCTGTTCCCACAGATAGCCGGCTTTATCTCCGGCCTCCATTTGGCCTTTGCTTAGTGGGTCTGCGGCGAAGGGGGCAATGACCGATGTGCCGTCTATTTTCTCTATGTAATACAGGTTCGCTAGCGGTATGGCGTTTAGAAACTGCGGCGAGTGCGTGGAGACGAACACCTGTCCGCCTCTATGGGCGTACTCTGTAAATTCTTCTGCAAGCAAATTCATCAGGAGTGGATATAGCTGGATTTCAGGTTCTTCGACACAGAGAATTTTGTGTGGTTTAGGCTCGTGCAACAGCAACATGTAAGCGAACATTTTGATGGTGCCGTCGGAGACATTGAAGTCCAAGAAAGGTTCTTTGAACGAGCCATCGGCATAGCGGATTAGCAAGCTCCCGTCGTCGCCGATCTTGGCTTCAATATTTGAGACGCCCGGCACTCTGTCGCGCATCTTTTGCAGGACGGTCGCAAAAATAGCCGGATGTTCCTCTTTTAACTGGAAAGCGACTGAGGGCAGGTTATCCCCCGAACTGGAGAGATGAAGGCCCTCTTGATGGCTTTTCTTCCCGCGAGCTTGGCTAATGTGAAAGTCCGAAATATGCCAGTTTTCTATCAGGTCGCGGAATGCTTTCGCCGCCCTGAAACGCTCTAGCTGTCCGAGGCTGCTGATAGCCAACACCTCGGGGGCAACCGCTTGTTCTTCCCGCGTGAGTTCGGCGTCGGGTTTGCTGAAGTCTTCTTCGTTGCTGACGGTTTCCCCTCGGCCGGCAGAGAAGTCGAGAAAGTGAAAAGGCTTGCCATAAGAGGATCGTTTATAGCGTAGTATTTCGCGACGCACGATTGGTTTTCCGTCTTGTAATCCTATTTCCAAGTAGTAGGTTACAAGGCGCTCTTTTTCAGCTATCGTCAATCGGAACTTAAGTTCGATGACGATGCTTTCCGTGTCGTCCACATCGCGCGTGATAACTTCCCTGAACCCTCTGAACCCACCTTCGTTCTGCAACGCGATGCGGATGTTGTCGGACAAACAGTTTTTCAGGAACGCAAAAACGCGAAACAAGGTGGTTTTTCCGGTCCCGTTTTTGCCGATAAACACCGCCAGTGCAGGCAGGTTTTTCAGATGAATGTCTTTTATAGCCTTAAAGTTTTGGATCCGGATTTCTTCGATGACCACGGCAACGCTCCCGTTAGATTTAGTACGTTCTAATTGTCGGCCGAGTCGTCGGTTGCAGATGCAAAGTGAGTCTTGAGGCCGAGGAGTCCGGCGGTCGAGTCGAGGAACTTAAGATGGGTGGTTCGGGTAGTGCCGTGCTTCCTCGCTGCTGCCGGAAGCGCTTGATGGCATTTCTTTTGGACATACCCACTTTCAAGTACGTCCGGTCGTCTGTTTCGTCTTTCTCGGAAACCTCGACCGGATACCGGAGGTAATGCGGCAGTGCGTACACGTATATCCCTGAAATCTCTTCTTTCTCGGCAGCACTCGTTTGGTGCTCGAGTTTTTGTTCCTCCGCTTCCCGTTTTACTGGGTCAGCCGCACTAAGGTCGCATCTGTCTGCCCTCTCCTGAAGTTTCAAACGGGTTTCAGTGGAGAGAGGGCCAGGGTGACGTTTTGCGAAACCGCGGAGAGCCGATGCGCACTGTCGAGCCATTGATGGAGAATTTGGCGGAATATCCTCCTCATCCACAATTGCTTTTATGTAACGCCGATAGTTGTAGACAAATCCTGTTGTCTCAGCATCTAGCTCTTTCGCGATCTTGTTTGCATCTAGCTCTTTCTGATCGAGTCTCCATACCTCGCCGAGTAGTGTTCTGTCCCCATCAAGCGCCCTTTCGACTTCCTCCTGATACGTATCTTCTCCGGCCTCCTGTGAATTCAATTCATCTGCCATGAATCTCCTCTTTGCCCTTTAAATTTTTGTCCTCTTCCCGTTGTAATATAGGCGCACGAACGCACGCCGGTCAATCGCTTCACCACCAGATGCTCCTTCTGTCTGCGGGGTCTATGCCGATGGAGAGGAAGCTCCGGTTTTAGTGAGCGCCAACGGTTGTCCGGGCACGGTTCATCCGCTTGACTTTTCTCGTCCGTCCCCTTCGGCACCGGTCCTTCCGCGTAAATCTCCTGGCTCGTAACTACGCCGGGGTCCATCGGTCGCCCAGAGGCCTGCCGTCTAGGAGGGGCTTTTGAGCTGCCCCCAGGGCTGTCCCTCAACCGCCGTGGCAGCGGATTTCGGACAGAAGCCGGAGCCCAGGATTAAATCCTGACCCAGAGCGGAATAGGGCATGGGGTAGCTCACTTTGTCGGCGGCCTTCACCTCCGGGTTCTGGGCTGCAGCGGGATGCACGGCAGGCGAGAGGATGGCCAGCGCCGGAATGAGTACTGCTGTCAGATGCTTCATGACGAATTTCCCCTCTTGTGTGGAAATTGGGATTGACTGAGATTCGTCCTGATCCTTGCCTGCGCTCAGCTCTTTGATAGAGAATCTAAATCAGGGTCTTTATTTTCTCCATACCGTCTCTGGTGGAAAAATTCGGCCTGCGGGACACCATTCAGGAGACTAGCGATGAACTCCGAACCTCCGCCGCTGAGAAGGGTTGGAAGCACCGCAGAGCGCCTGGCGCAAAAACCCTATGAAAAACGGGTATGCCGCATAGAAGCCCACTATCCGCCTCCGCCCGCGGGAGATCCGTTGGATTGCCCCTCGCCCGAGGAGTACGTGGAGGCCATCAGCGCAGCCGGCTTCGAAGTCGCCATCGTCTCCGGCGGATTTAACCGGGGCACGCCGCGATTCCCCTCGCGCATCTTCGCGCCCCACCCGCACCTGGACCAGGACCTGAACCCCCGCTTCATCGAGCTCTGTCACCGGCGCGGCATCATCGTGCTGTCTTACTACCCTATCAACTTCTCCAAGCCGCTGCGGGATCTGCATCCGGAGTGGCTCATGCAATTCGTCGACGACGGCCGGCCCTTTCCCGAGAACCAGGGCTGGTTCTGCTTCAACTCACCGTTTCGCGACTGGCTGCCCGAGTGCCTGAGCGATTTCATGGACAACATGGACATCGACGGGTTCTACTTTGACGATGTCAACTGGGGCTCCCACGACAAGTCGCCCTACGTCCCGTCCTGTTGCTGCGAGTTTTGCGCACGCCAGTTCAAGGCGGACACAGGCTTCGAGATTCCCCGCAAAGTGGACTTCGACTCCAGGGCGTTCCGTCACTTCGTCAGGTGGCGCTACGACAAGCTCATCGAGTTCCTCCATCATCTTTTCCGCTCCGTGCGTTCCCACTATCCCGACGCCATCCTGGATCTGAACACCTATTACTGGCCCACGGCGGAATGGTCCCAGGGCCATCCCATCGCCTCCTTGCGCCTGCACGAAGTGGGCGGCCATTCATTCGTGGAAACCTTTCCCGCCCCACACCGCTATCTGCGCGAGCCCGGATTCGTGGCCAAAGTGCTGCGCGCCTCAGGGACTACGTTCGGGCTCTTCCGCGTTCCCTCGGAACCGCTGAAGGGGTTCGGACTGGCCCCCTATCCCCGGGGGCACGAAGCGGCGGTCTTCGGTGCGGTGGCCATGGCCCACGGCGGCGCCTCCTGCGGAGAGCCCCTTCCCGGCCGCGTTATCAAGGGCGGCAACATCTTCGTCAACGCCGACGCCCACAGGAGGGTGTTCGACGGGATGAGGAAACGGGTGGACTACCTGGAAGGGCAGAGCCTCAAGTACCTTGCCCTGCACTACTCGACCCGGAACCGGGACTTCAATCCGGAGGAGATCCACCGGGGACCACCGACGAGCGCGGGTTGGCGCCAGCTCCATCAGCGCTACGTCCACGGCGCCTACGAGATGCTCAACCGCTCCCACCTTCCCCTCGACCTGGCCTTCGACGAGCATCTCACTAGCGGGCACCTGGGGCAGTACGATCTCCTCTTTCTCTCCAACAGCGCCTGCCTGTCGGACGCTCAGTGCGAGGCGATTGTGGAATACGTCGACGGCGGCGGCACCCTGATAGCCACCTACCAGAGCTCGCTGCTGGACGAGCTGGGCTACGAGCGCGGGAGACTCGGTCTCGAGGAAGTGCTGGGGGTCGAATACGCCGGCACCCGCGGAAGAACAGGTGAGGACGGGGAAGAGCGGGAGGAAGGACCGATCGCCCTGGTGCCGCAGGAGGAACGGCTCAGGAGAGCGATGGGCGACCTCATCTGCATGTTCGGGAGAGAAGCGGAGATCCGCACGCGCGGGGGAGTGGAGATATTGTGCACGCGCTCGAACCTGGAGGACGTGAATCCGCTGGATCGGTTTCACCCGCAGCGGTCCTTCGACAGTGGCGAACCGGCGGTGGTGATGAACCGCTGCGGCAAGGGCAGGGCCTATTACCTAGCCGCCGACATCGGGAGTGCCTTCATGGAAAGTCCGTATGAAATGCTGAAGAGGTTCGTCGTCCATCTGGTTCGCCGCACCACCGCGCCCTTCGAGATCGAGGCACCGGAAGCGCTGGAGATTACCGCGGCGGTGAGGCCTTCGGGGGAAGTGATGGTGCACCTGGTCAACAACCCCAATCCGTTGATTCCGTGGCGGATCTACAACGAAGAGGACGACGACAACCATCGCGGCGAAGGTGCTTTCCACACTCCGCGGGAGCTGGTGCCGCTGCACGACATCGAGGTGCGCTTCACCGGGCTCGAGGTGAAGTCGGCGCGGTTGCCGCTGCAGGGCAGAAACCTGGAGATCGATGCGGCTGCGGTCCTGGTTCCCAGGGTGGAGCTCCACGAGGTGCTTGTGCTGGAGGTGGAGGACCGATGACCCGGTGGGTTCTTCAGGAGCTGCCATCCGACAGGGTGGATCTGAGCAATGACCAAACCATCCTCCGAAAGGAGTTGGGACTGTGAACAACGCGATTCTTGCAGCGCTGGTCGCCGGCTACGCCGTTGCCGGCCTCGACGCCTTCGCCGATGAGGCCATCGACGTAGGTTCCGGGAAACAGTTGTTCATCGACGACCGTTTCATTGCCGCAAGCGAGGGCATAACCCTGGTGCTGAATCCCGCGCGCAAGGAAGGGGTGGTATTGCGGCCGGAGAGACCCTGGGAGAGCAAGCGGGTGGGAGCCTACAGCTCGGTGGTGGAGTACGAGGGGAAGTACATTATGTGGTACGACGCCTCGTCGTTCGAGAGCCGCAACGTATGCTACGCCGAGTCCGACGACGGGGTGCACTGGCGCCGCCCGGTTTGCAACGTGGTCGAGTTCGAAGGCTCGAGGGAAAACAACATCGTCTTGAAAAACGCGGTCGGTGCGGTGTTTCTTGACGAGCACGGCGAGCCGGAGGAGCGCTTCAAGTTCGTCGGCCGCGGTTGCGGCGGCGGCGTGACGGTGGGGACCTCGCCGGACGGCATCCACTGGGATTGTCTTGGCATGTTGCTGCCGTTCAATGCCGACACCCAGAACCAGGGATTCTGGGACGAGCGGGTCGGCCGCTACGTAGCCTATCTGCGCGCCTGGACCAATAACAAGCGGTCGGTCGCCCGGGTGGAGATGGAAGACATTACCGAGCCCTGGCCCCATACTCCGCCGCGCGGCAGTTCGGGACCTCCCGCAGAGGGACGCACCTACGGCTATATCCGCGGCGGCGAGCTTCCCACCGTGCTCACTCCCGACGATCTCGACCCGCCCAACTCGGACCTTTACAACCCCAGCGTGGTGAAATACCCCGGGGCCGAAGACGTCTATCTGGCCTTTCCCAGCCTTTTCCGCCATTATTCCGGCACCCCCACCGCCGCCATCCTGACCAAGGAGTTGGGCGGCAAGAACTTCCCCGAATACCGCTTCATGGTGCACAACGAGAACGGGCGCGTCAGCACCGCATTCTGGAGCGCCAACAAGGCGAAGGACCAGGCCAGCCTCATGTCCGAGGTCTCCCTCCAGCCTTCGCGCTGGTATCATCTCGCCGCCACCTATGACGGGGCGTACTACCGTCTCTACATCGACGGCGCCGAAGCCCTGTACCACGTCCGCAAGGATCCTGGTTCCTCCGCCACTCCCTATTCCGGCAGCAATCGCCTCTACATCGGAGCGGCGGCCAACAAAGGTGGCACCTTCCGCAACGGCTTCAGCGGTACTATCGACGAAGTGAGGATCTACCACCGGGGCCTTTCGGCTGCGGAGGTCGAGACCTACTACCGGCAGACCGCGGCGCTGCTGCAGGGGGAGGGCGAAGGGGAAGCCGGAGCCCCGGTGGGGGAGGAGGCCCTGGCGGCGTACTGGAGGTTCGACGAGGGCGAGGGGGAGGAGGCGGAGGATTTCTCGGGGTACGGCAACACCGCTGCCTTGCAGGGAAGTTTTCGCTGGACCCAGGGAATCGGGGGAGCTGTGGCGCTGGGGGGCAACGGCTACGTGGACTGCGGCCGCGCGCCTGAGCTGAACCTGAACGGGCAGGACTTCACCATTATGGTCTGGATCAAAACGCCCGCCGGTTTCGCTTCGCCGGACAATCCCCGGACGGTGGATTCCGACCTGGTGGAAATACAGATGGCGACCTCCCGCGACGGCATCCGCTGGCAGCGTGCGGACCGCAGGCCCTATGTGGGATTGGGACTGGACGGGTCTTCCGACGGCGGTTCGATCTACATGGGCGTGGGCATGTTGAGGGTCGGAAACGAGATATTCCAGTACTACGGCGGTTTCAAGCACACACACGCGGTCGGCGGCAGAAGCGAGCCCGGTGACCCGCCTCGAGGCGGGATCCACCGCGTGGCTCAGCGCCTGGATGGATTCATGTCAGCCGACGCGCCTTACGGAGGAGGCGAGTTCACCACGCCCCCGATAACTTTCTCCGGCAACCGGCTGGTGCTCAACATCAACGCGTCGGCGGCGGGCAGCGCCAGGGTAGCCGTCCTCGACCAGGAAGGCAATCCCTTCAGGGGATTCGGCCTGGACGACAGCGACCCCATAGGCCGCAATCGCATCAGGAAGGTAGTAACCTGGGGCGGCAACCCCGACCTATCGCCTCTGAAGGGAGAGACGGTGCGACTCCAGTTCGAGATGCGCGCGGCCAAGCTGTATTCGTTCCAGTTCGAAGAAGCCGGGTCGGTGACCGCGGTCTCGGAGGGAATGGCGGCTAACCGCCCCCAGGGCTTTTACCTGGAGCAGAACTATCCCAATCCCTTCAATTCGGTCACTGCGATCCGTTACGCCTTGCCCAAGACGGCCGGGGTACGGCTGTCCGTCCACAATTTGACCGGACAACAGGTAAGGGTGCTGCTGGAGGAGTATCAGGAGCCGGGGTACTATCGGGTTACCTGGGATGGAACCGACGAGTACGGGCAAAAGGTGGCCAATGGCCTCTACTTCTACCGGCTGGCAAGCGGAGAACTTGTGCGGAACCGCCGCATGGTTCTGTTGAAATAGGATCAAGGCTGAAACTGCGACGGGTGCCTGGGGTCTTCGGGGTAAGTCCGGGTCCAGAGGGTTGACCCCCACTTGTGCCGAGGATTTTCGACAACAGTTCGGGGCCAGGGTTGACCTTACAGGTGCTGGAGGAAGGTCCTGCCCAATTTCAGGGAGCTCGCTCGACCCTTGATTAGGCTCGGTCACTTGACAGAGGGTCTGCAAAAGGACTTTTATTAAATCTCAGGTGGTCATCGCCCGTTCGAGGACGCTGTCCTGCTTACAGCCCCTTCAGGACCACCGGGAGGGCCTGGAGCAGTCCGCGACTCGACGATTGGCGCGGCCGCCGACAGCAGGAGTCAGGTCGCGATCATGTGCATGACCGTTGCATTCATTCTCGAGCCTGCTGCGCGCCGCAGCCGGAGGAACAACGCCGATGCCTGAGACAAATTCCTCACCAGACCAGTTCGGCATTCCCGAAGCCGACCTCCCGGTCCCCGCCGACGAGTGGGACGCCGGCCACATGGGCTGCGGCGAGGTCATTATTCTGCTGCGCCTGAGGATGCAGAAGCTCAACCCCGGGGACGTGCTCAAGCTGACCTCCCAGGACCTGGGCGCGCCCGAGGATCTCCCCGCGTGGTGCCGGCTGACCAGCCGCCGCCTGCTCCGCGCCGAGCATCCCCACTACTGGATCGAAGCCAAGAGCGGCTGATACACCAATATCACCCAAATTCCGGAGGAAAATACCAATGGCGGGAAAATTCTGCGTCAGCCTCACCTGCGCCAAAGACGATACCGACAAGGCGACCGTGGCCTTCGTGATTGCCAACGCGGCCCTGGGCTCGGAACAGGAAACGGTTGTCTTCCTGAGCACCGAAGGTGTACGGCTCTCCCAGAGGGGATATGCCGACGACGTGCACGAGGAGGGGTTTCTGCCCCTCAAGGACCTGATGGGCAATTTTGCGGAAGGCGGCGGGACCGTCCTGGTCTGTGCGCCGTGCTTCAAAAAGCGCGGCCTGGGCGAGGACAATCTGGTCGACGGCGCGCGCATCGTCGGCGGCGCCGTTCTGGTGGAGTTTCTTTCGGATGGCACTCCCTGCGTCACTTACTAGCATGCCGATCCACAATCCCTGCGGGAGCGCTTGATGGAACCAATGGAACGACACCCATACCAGCCGGACGTCAGCTTCGACGGAGGCGATCTGGACTGCGGCGGGGGGCTGTTGCTCCTCATCCGCAGGCACATCGACCCGCTGAACTTCGGCGCTCTGCTTGAGATCCTGTCCACCGATTCCACCGTCGAGGTCGAACTGCCGGCATGGTGCCGGTTGACCAAGAACGAGCTGGTATCCTGGACCAGGGAAGGCCATCAGCGCAGCTATCTGGTCAGCAAGGGGCCGATGGTCGAGCGCACCCCGGCGCAAACGGAGACGGCGACCGCCGCCATCGGGCAGCAGCTCAAAGTGGAGGTAACCATCCCCGATACACTGCCGACCCCCGCGCCGGCCCCGGAGATCGCTCCGCTGTCGGTCATGGGCATCGGCAGTTGGCCCCGTCCGCGCTGGATGCTGCAGGCGATTCACGACCGCCTGGAGGGGAGGCTTGACGAGGCGGAGTTTCAGGCCACCGCGGACGACGCGGTGCGGCTATGTCTCGACGCCCAGCTCCGCGCCGGGGCCGACGTGCTCACCGACGGCGAGCAGCGCCGGGACAGCTACGCCAGCTTCGTCGGCGGGTTGCTGGACAACTGCCAGCTCATCCCTCTCAGCGATCTCACCGCCATGGTGGACGACCCGGTGGAGTTCGAGCGCGAGCTCCGCGCCCTCGACGTTCCGGCGGCGGAGGTGCGGCACCCGGTGGTTTACGCCGGCCTGGGACGCAGCCGGCCCCTCACCGTCCACGAGTATGAATTCGCCCGGATCTGCGCCGACCGTCCCATAAAGGTTGCCCTTCCCGGACCCTACCTGCTCACTCGAACCATGTGGATGGACTGCCTCACCGAGCGCCCCTACGACACCCGCGAAGACCTTTCCCGGGACGTGGTCCGGGTCTTGCGCGAGGAGCTGCATTTCCTCCTGGGCGCCGGGGTGTCCCTGGTGCAGTTCGACGAGCCGGTGCTGAGCGAGGTGGTCTTCGGCTCCTCCAGCCAGAACCGCACCTTCATGTGCGGCGCCCTGGGTGAAAAGCTGGAGCCTGCCCCGGAGCTGGACTTCGCTTCCGGACTGCTCGACGAAGTGGTCCGGGGGCTGCCGCCGGAGCGCCTGGGACTGCACATCTGCAGGGGCAACTGGACCAGGGACGAGTCCGCCGCTCTGGCGGGAGATTATCGTCCTCTCCTGGAGCCTCTGCAACGGGCGCAAGTAGGCGTTCTCTTCCTCGAGCTCTGCACCGGGCGCGCCGGTGAAGCTGAAGTTCTGCGGGACATCCCCGGCGACAAGCGCGTCGGCGTCGGCGTGGTCAACCAGAAGCTGGACGCAGTGGAGCCGGTGGAGGACATTCGCCGGAGCATCGCCAGCGCCGTTGACCTCTTCGGCGCCGAGCGCGTCCTCCTCACACCCGACTGCGGCTTCGCCACCTTCGCCGACAACCCGGTGGCATCCGCCCGCGTCGCCGAGGCCAAGCTCGAGGCGGTGGTGCAGGCGCGGGACGAGTTCCGCGGCGGGTGATTGTTTCGTCCCCATTTCCTGATTTTCCGTGCATGGGGAGTCGAGATCAAATTGAATAAATCCCTTGACCAACTGCAGCACCGGGTCCAGCTCATGCAGGCCATTTTCGACAGCATCAGCGACGGGGTGATAGTCGCCGATGAGAATGGCAATCTCACCTTCAATAAAAGTGCGGAACGCATCATCGGAGGGAGGTTGGACACCGTTCTCGAACGATGGACGGAGGAGTACAGCATCTTTTTCCTCGACAAGGTCACCCCCATTCCATCCGAAGAGCTGCCGCTGGTGCGCGCCATGCGCGGGGAGGCAACCGATGAAATGGAGATGTTCATCCGCACCGCCGCCAAGCCGGAAGGCGTCTATATAAGCGCCAGCGGCAGGCCCATCTCCTCCCAAGGCACTGGCGGCGGAGTCATCGTCTTCCGCGATGTTACCGAGAGGTTACGGGCCGAAGAAGCGCTGGCCCAGGCCTTCGCTCGAGGCCGCCTGGAGGTCATGGATACTATCCTGCACAACATCGGCAATGCCATAAACAGCGTGGCCATCGGCCTTGGAACACTTAAAGAACGGTTGACCGACAATCTGCTGATCGAACGATTGTCAGGGCTGTCACAGGTCGTCAGAGCGCATTCGGAGGATTGGGTCGACTACGTCCGGCACGACCCGCAAGGCCGGCAGGTGCGGCCGTTTCTCCTGGCTCTTGCCGACGACTTCGTCAAGGAGAACCGGCAAATGATCCGCACGGTAGAACGTGTTGGCAGCCAAACGGACCACATCGTCGACATCGTCCGCGCCCAACGGGGTTTCGACAGCAAGGCCATGACCTGCAAGGACATCAACCTGCGACAGGCCATCTTTGAAGCCCTGAGGGTCCTGCAAGACTCCTTTGCAGGGAGAGGCATCCGGACGCATGTGAACTGCGCCAACGCCCCCGAAGAGGTCCGGATTCAGGAGACCCAGTTCAACCAGATGCTGGTCAATCTGCTCAAGAATGCGATGGAAGCCATCGATGAGCTGAAGCAGTCAGGCGGTCTCGAGGGTCCGCCCCGCATCGAGATCAGGGCCCGCGTCAGCCATGAATTTCTCGTCCTCGAGGTGGAGGACAACGGCATCGGCATCGACCCCAAGAACCTCAAGGCGATTTTCAGGGCAGGTTATACGACCAAGCGAGAAGGGAGCGGGCTGGGTCTGCACTCGGCGGCCAATTTCGTCACCAGTATCGGGGGTAAAATTCTTCCCCTGAGCGGCGGCTACGGAAAAGGTGCCACCATGCGGGTCACGCTGCGGCTCGATTCCGCCGGTCAGAATCGGGGCACGATGCCGGAAACTTCTGCCTGAGGTCGTTTGCGCGTTCTGTTTCTGCAAACCTGGAATCCAACCATTTCGAAATCGTCCATCGTGACCGGGCGAAAATCAAGGCGGCTTCATGGAATCAAACAATTCCTGGAACTACCGCGTGCTGGTCGTTGACGACCAGGAGGAAATCCACAACGACTTTGAAGAGATGCTGGTTTCGGGCTCCACCAGGAGGGCGACGGATGACCTGGCGTCTGCGTTTGTCGCGGAGAGCGGTAAACTGGTTCTGCCGAAGTTCGAGCTTTCCCATGCGACGAGCGGGGAGGAAGCCTGCGACATGGCCAGGGCGGGCAGGGAATCGAACCGTCCCTTTGCCATGGCCTACGTCGACGTAAGGATGCCCCCGGGTACCGATGGAATCGAAACCGTGCGCCGGATGCGGAAATTCGAGCGGGATATTGAAATCGTCATCATGACCGCATACTCCGACAAAACGCTGCCCGAGATCGTCGACGACATGGAGTTGCTTCACAAACTGCTGTATATCCGCAAGCCCTTTTCGCGAGAGGAGATTCAGCAGATCACCCTTTCCCTTGTCGGGAAGTGGAACATCGAACAGGAGTTGGCAAAGCACCGACAGGAGCTTGAAACCAGCAATCGGCGATTGGAAGCCAGCAACCAGAGACTTCAGGCAGTGCTGGACGCAACAGGGGACGCCATCGGCATGTTCGATGCCGGCGGGCGCCTGCAGGTTGCGAACCAGGGTTATGAGAAGATTCTCGACGCCACGGAAAGCGAACTGAAGCACATGCCGCCACGGGATTTCAGGCAGCGCCTAAGGGGGCGACTGCGGCCGCCGGTTCTCCCTGAACCGGGACGGCAGCTTTTTCTCGACAGCGCGGGGGACCTGGAGGAAGAAATCAGCGAAGCGGGGGTCTCGAAACCCCGGCTGTTCTATCGCTCGACTGCGCCCGTGCACGACAGCCGACAATGCCCCATAGGGCATATCGTCGTTTACCGCGATGTGTCCCGGGAGGTCGAGAGCGAGCAGATGAAAGCCGAGGTCTTGCGCTTGCGAACCGAGTTGGGAACGACCTACGGCTTCGATGGCATGGTGGGAAATAGCAAAAGGATGCAGGAATTGTACGGGCTGATGCGGCGGGCGGCCGAAAGCGACATTACGGTGCTGATTCACGGGGAAAGCGGAACTGGCAAAGAGCTGGTCGCCAAGCTGATTCACTATAACGGCCCGAGGCAAACAAGGCCCTTTGTCGCTGTCAACTGCGCCGCCATTCCCGAGACCCTGATCGAAAGCGAGCTGTTCGGACATGAGCGCGGAGCCTTCACGGGGGCGTCAACGCGGCGCCTCGGGCAGTTCGAGCGCGCCCAGGGGGGTACCGTTCTGCTCGACGAAATCGGCGACATGCCCATGGCCCTGCAAGCCAAGCTGCTGCGCGTCCTGCAAGAAAGGGAAATCCAGCGGGTGGGTGGCACATCGACGATTCCCATTGACATCCGCGTGATCGCGGCGACCAACCGGGACCTGGAACTCGCAGTAAAGGATGGCGGATTCCGCGCCGACCTGTTCTATCGTCTTGCTGCCTTTCCCCTCACCATCCCATCCCTCCGGGAACACCGCGAGGATATCCCCCTGTTGGCGGCACATTTTCTGAAAGACTGTGCCGAACGTGCCAGCGCCTCCATGCGCGGGATTTCTCCTGCGGCGCTGCAGAGATTGCTCGCCTACGACTGGCCGGGCAACGTGCGCGAGCTCAGGAATGCCATTGAACGCGCCGTGCTGCTGGAGACCTCGGACAGGCTTCAGGTAAATTCCCTGCCCCCTCAACTCCGCCCACTGGTTCCATCTCCAACCGGCCCCGAAGACCCTCCCCCACCCGCCGTTTCTCTGCAGGAAGCCGAGCGGCAGGCCATTGTCCGCGCCCTCGAAGTCTCCCGGAGCAATATCACGAGGGCTGCCCAGGTACTGGACATCGACCGCACGACCCTGCACCGGAAGTTGAGGAAATACAACCTGATCGCGGATAAGGGAAAAGGCGGGCCGGCGGAGGCGAAGACGGACTAGTGCTGCTTGGCGCAATTCTAGCCTTTTATTATCTTTGAGCAGGGCGGTCCCCTCCTGGTTGCCTTTTTCTTCCCACGACGGCTCCCCGTATGATGACAAAGGAGCACGTCGAAGAGATGCGAATTGCCCCTGACATCGAGCTCAGCGCTCGACAGCAGGAGGTCTTGGAGCATTGGGTTCGTTGCCCCACGGGGGAACAGCGTTTGGTGCAGCGGGCACGAATCGTGCTGGCCGCCGCCCGGGGAGGCCTTAACCGGGATCTGGCCAAGGACTTGGGCGTGGACGCCGGCACGGTGGGCCGCTGGCGGCAGCGCTGGGCGGCGGCCCGAGAGCGTTTGCAGGCGGCCGAAGAAAGCGCCTGCGCTTCGGACTTGCGCCGTTGCGTCACCGAGACGCTGGGGGATGCCCCGCGCTCGGGCTGGCAGGGGATCTTCACCCCCGAGCAAATCGTCGAAATCATCGCCATCGCCTGTGAGCCCCCCGAGGACTCGCAACGTCCGGTGTCCCACTGGACCCCCCGAGAGGTGGCCGAAGAGGCGGTAAAACGGAACGTCGTGTCCAGCATTTCGGTGCGTACGGTGGGGCGTTTTTTAAAATCAGGCGGATCTTAAGCCGCATCGGATCCGCTCCTGGCTCAACCCGGAGCCGGAGGACCCGGAGCGGTTTCGCCACCAGGTGTCCACGGTCTGTACCCTGTATGAACAGGCCCTGACGCTGCACGAGCAAGGGGTGCATCTGATCTGTTGCGACGAGAAGACCGGCATGCAGGCACTGGAGCGCCTGCATCCCACCAAGGCGGCGATCCCCGGATTTGTCGAGCGGCAGGAGGCGCACTACGTCCGCCACGGCACGCACAATCTGATCGCCAACTTCGAGGTCGCCACCGGTCGCATCCTGGCCCCTACGATGGCCCCCACGCGCAGCGAGGAGGAGTTCGCCCACCACCTGTTGCAGACGGTGGCCAGCGATCTGGAGGGCGAATGGATCTTCATCGTCGACAACCTCAACACGCACCCATCCGAATCCCTGGTCCACTTGGTGGCGGTTCTGTGCGATCTCGATCAGGATCTGGGCAAGAAGGGACGCCGCGGGATCCTGCGCTCGTGCGCCACCCGCGCCGACTTCCTGGCCGATTCCAGGCACCGCATTCGTTTCGTGTATACGCCCAAACGCGCCTCGTGGCTCAACCAGATTGAACTGTGGTTCAGTATCCTCGTCCGCCGCCTGCTCAAACGCGCCAGCTTCTCCTCGGTGGAACAGCTCAAAGAACGCGTCTTGTCCTTTATCGAATACTTCAACCGCACTAGGGCCAAGCCGTTCCAATGGACATACACGGGCAAAGCCTTGATGGCCTGACAATAATAAAATGTATCAATTGCGCCGAGGTGTACTAGATCCTCCCTCAGGTCAGGTCCTCCAGGTTTGATAGGAGCCGAACTGTGGCAAAATCCCACGGTGCGGCAAATTACCACACTCATCGGAATTTTCCGCAATATCAGGCATAAGTCCTACGATTTCAGCCGGTTATACCATCCTTTCCGCTCCTCGTCGGCTTTCAAGCTGTTGTATTCTACATCAATTCCGCATCCTCTCGTCTTCCCGTATTAATTACCTAACTTCCTTTGAATACAGGACTTGAGCTGTTTCGTCCAGTACTTGGCACAGTTTATGCCAAAGTATTGGGTGCGAGAGCGGTTTTTAGTCCTGACTGAACATGAAAGAGAGGGAGGATGACCATGAGTAAGGGATCAGGTGGCGGCCCGCAGGGGCGAAAGCCGGAAGATGGCGAGGGACGGACTTCACCACGGCGGGGGACAAGCCGTTGCGGCCCCAGCGGAGTGAATATCAGGCGACGGGTTCAACTATGGCGACGGCAAGACCATGTGTCCGCCGAACCGCAGTGGGGCTGGAGCCTGTCCGATGCGGTCATTCTGGCGGTGGCCATCGTCCTGGTGGTCGCCACGACCCTATTCGCCCAAGAATATGATCCGCCGGTCACCACGCTGGTGACGAACATGCTGCAGCCATCAGGATCGGACAGGGTCGTATGTCTGTCCAAGGGTCAGGACGGACTGCTTCAGGGGTTCAGAACCGGGCCGAACCAAGGTGGATACGAGCTGACGAGTATTCTGCTCTATGTGCGAGCGACGCACGGACGTCGGTACATGACGATAAACGCCGGCCTGTAGCGCGGCCGCGGCAACCAATACACCAGGTTGCCGACCTCACCAGGGCAGGTTCCTTGAACGACTTTGCCCACAATGAATGGCAGGCCCCCGCCAACACCTACCTGGAGCCGAATACGGATTACGGTTTCGCCCTTGAGTGCGTCGCCGGCTGCGCCAATGACAACAAGGCCCAATTCGGCAGGACCCATAGCAAGGAGGAGGATTCCGGTTTCGATGCGAACGGCGTAAGCGGCGATGCGGGCGGGGAACACTCGGGCTTTGATAGGCCGCTGCCCACGACGAAGGCGAGGAGACCATGACGCTGACTCTGAGCAAGGCCTCGGGGGGGCACATCGACGACGACACAGCGACAGGGACGATCGAGAACGAAGCTCCGTTGCAGCAGGCCTGGCTGGCGCGCTTCGGCCGCACCGTGGCACAGCGGGTGCTCGACGGCGTTCAGGGGCGTCTGGACCCACCGCGCGAGTCGGGGGTTCAGGCGACGTTTGCGGGCCATGATCTTCGCGGCGCTGGTGAGGTTGCGGCGCAGGTGATGGTGCGGGGTATGGTGGCGCACCAGACTTCGGGCTTCCGGGATTGGGGGGTGTCGGGGTCGTTGCGCTTCGACCCGAGGCCGTCTTCCGATAGGGGGCCGTCAGTGACGCTGATGCCCGCGTGGGGTGCGTCGTCTTCGGGGGGCGTGGAGAGGACCCGGCGCGAGAGCACGGTTGACACCGTGGCGCCGGAGCACAGGGTCATGGTGCGCCTGGCGCTGCAGTGAAATATCCCATCGAAATAGAGGAAGCTGGCCTTCGGATGTCAGAGCAACTGTCCGAACTCGGTGAAGCCGATCAGGTTGCGCACGAAAAACGACCACCCGTCGAAATTCCTGAAGCGCTGAAATCGATTGTCGAAGTCCAACTCTTCCTGCCTCAAGCCGATGATGGTATGCATGTCATAGCCGAAGTAGCGCGAGCGGTTGGTCAGGGTGAAAATGGCGGTGCGCTGCTCGAGACTCTCGCGCTTGCGGATGCGGTCTTCGAGCCGGTAGGGCAGCGGACCCCAGCCTTGTACTCCGGCTTGCAGCACTGTCCGGCTCATCAGCGCATACCGCAGTTTGAGGATGGGGATCACCCGGTACTCGGAGCGCAAGTCCACGCCGGCCTCCTGGTCGGCCAGGCGCAATAGCAGAACCTTGAATTGCGGCACCACCCGCAGTTTGCCCCACTGCCAGGTGTAGTCCGCCCGGCTGGTCACCGCCCAAAGGTCCAGCCGGCGCCCGCGCTGGAAGCGATCGTTGGCCAGTTGGCCCTGTTGCTGCCAGTTGAGCCGCAGGCGCAGCTTCTGCACCAGACGCAACGTCGACCAGGGTCTGAACTGCCCCTCCATGTAGGTCTCGTTGACATAGCTGTCCTGGTAAAAAAGCTGATCCGCGTGGCGCTTGAGTCCACCGGCGAGTTCCTGCACTACTCCTGAGAAACCGCTGGAATATTCATTTATCCTGATCAGCTCGACGGTTCTGCTGAACTGGATGAACTCATCGGGGATGTCGTCCTCTACGCGGCGGAAGTAATTCTCGAATAAGAGCCGCTGCCGCCGTGCCACCGCCTCCCTCTGGTAGGTCAAAAGCGCATAGGTGGAGTGGTTGCGCCCGCCGCCGGCCAGTTCCTCGACCGCGTAGCGTCCCGCCCCCAGCGACCAGTGGCGGCTCAGATCCACCTGCCCGAAGAGATGGAAGCCGCGCTGGTCCGGATCGTGGGGGTAGTCGGCGACCCAGTCGTCCTCGCGCTGGTCGGGCTCGTCGTTGTGGTTGCGGTCTAGCCCGTAGACGTACTCGTTGGGCTCCACCCAGTACATCATGAAATTTTCGTCGTAGTCGGGGAGGCCGTTGAAGTTGCGGTCCGTATCCACAACTCCGTCGTTGTCCTCGTCCTGCCCCAGAAAAACTCCGTCCAGATCTCGGGCTCCCGCTTGCGGACTGCCGAGGACGTTGCCCAGGAGGACGTCCGGATAGCGATCCCCGTCCTCGTTGTCCTGCACCAGGCGCCAGATAATGGTGGAGTTGGACAACCCCGCATGGGGGCTGTAGCCGCGGCTCGATCTGTAGCCGAAATCCTTGGGCAGATAGGTTTCCATCTCGGTGGTGAAATCCGGATTCATGGAGAAGTACTCCGCTCCCGCGCGACCACGTCCGAACCAGTGGACCGCATTGACGAAATAGGCCGAACCCCGATGCGCAAAGCGTGGGCTCGAGGCGAACAAGGGACTTCCCTCCAGATGCGCCGGATAGCGCCTGTAGACCGCCGAGCGCGCATACTCGCCGCTGACCTCCAGCCCCGGCAGTTCCAGGTGCGCATCCGCGCTGTAGGTGAAGATCGCCGTGTTTTCGCCCACCTCAAAGCGCACCCGCCTGAAATTCGATCCGTCCTCCACACTTCCCCGGGCGCGCCGGGCGGGGCGATAAAAGGTGCTGCTGAAGCGCTGCTCGAGTTGGCTGGCGGTCTCGTTGCTCGGGGTCAGGTAGACGCCGGCCCACTCCACCCGGTAGTCGTTGCCTAAGACCGCTTCCACTTGCAGTGACTCGACATAGGGTTCCCGCCCCAGATCGAAGAGGTAGATCAGTTGCTCTTCCCCATCGGCGCGCAGGATTCTCTCCGGGTCTTCCAAGGCAAAGCCCGCCAGCAGTCCCTCCAAATGGGTTTCCTTGCCCACGTCCGCACCCTCGGCGTGGGCCAGCAGGTAGAGATAGTCTGCATAGAGCGGTATTTCCCGCCCCAGGTAATAATTTCGAGGGCCGGATAAACTGTTGTAGAAGACCGGAAGGAAGTCACCCGAGGAGAGCGTGCGCCCCACTTGGGACGGGGTGGCGGCCCGGTGCCGAACCACGTGCGGCCGCAGATCGGGCCGCTCCTGGCCATTGAGGATGAGTTGCACCTCCTGGACCACGGCTCCGCCTTTGCCATCCGCCGGCGCGTCATCCGCAAAGCGCACCAGAAGCCACTGGTAAAGGGGCTGCGCAAGGTTCGGCCGCCGATGGGTGCGCAAGCGGCCTTTCATACTGTTGCCCGGTTGGGTGCTGTCGTAGGGATGCAGGTTGACCCCGTTAAGACCCAGGCGCAGCCGGCCTATATGGGCCTGGGCACGGGTGCCCAGAAGGAAGGTGGAATTGTCGACTTCGACCTCCGCGACATTTTCAGAGAACAGGTACGACTCTCTATTCGGGCGCGCAATGCGCGAGCCCACAGCGGTGAACTTCACATGGGGCAGGGACAGGTCCAGGCGCAGCCCGTTCAAATCCGTCTTCGACAGGGTCAGCGGGGTGAAGCGCGCCATCAACCCGTCGCCGACAAAAGCGCTGTAGCCCCAGTCGCCGTATCCATCGCGCCCCACCACCACATTGGTGAACACATGCTGCCACGCAGACCAATCTTTGAAGAGTTCGCTGCCAAAGCGCTGTTCCGGCTGGCGCCGTTCGATCCAGGAGTACAGGTCGAACCCATTCGCCAGGTAGTTCCCCAGCGGGTCGTACAGGGCCTGCTGGCGGTCAATGCCCACGCTGACGCCAATCTGCCCCCCGACGGTGCGCGCGCCCCAGGTGTGATCCGGGTACTGGGTGAAGTGGTTAAAGGCGAAGTTGCGGTAGGGCGGACGCTCGTAACGCAGAAAAGGCCGGTCCCCCACTACCTCGAGCACCGCCGGGCGCGTCGACTCCTCGGCGCGCGCCGTTGCCCACACAATCAGGGCCAGGCAGCAATATCGGCAGATCGATCGCCCGCTCATAAGGTTTGCCTGGTTCTCGACATATCGAGTGTATCCCCGGTAAGGACCTGCGATCCCATTCTAGGAATGAGGATTATATTCCAGTTGCTCGCTGCAAACCAATAATGTATCGTTGATGTCCGGGCGGATCAATGTTGAATTTAGGGGAGATGTGTCAATGGCGAAAATTGCATGGTTCAACCTGATTCTTGGATCCATTGCGATCCTGCCCGTCTCTTCTGAAGAAAGAGAAATCACCGTAGAACTGCCGGGCGGGGCGATGGTAGAATTTGTGTGGATCGAGGCAGGAACGTTTGTAATGGGGACGACGGACGAACAAGAGGAGTTGTTGCGCGACAAGGGAATGTGGAACGAGGTGTTCAAAGATGAACATCCGCCGCACGAAGTGGCTATCAGCCAGGGATTTTACCTGGGAAAATATGAGATCACCCAGGGACAATGGGAGCGCGTTTTGGGAGCGCAACCCTGGTCCGGGCAGGATCTCGTGCAGTCCAATCCGAACCATCCAGCGGTGCATGTCACGCGGGAGGATGTGCAAGCGTTCATTCGCAGTTCGAACGAGGCAGCAGGCGAGGAATTCTACCGGTTGCCTACGGAGGCCGAGTGGGAGTATGCCTGCCGGGCGGGCACGACGACGCTGTGGTCATTCGGGGACGACGAGAAACAATTGGGGGACTACGCGTGGTATGAGGCCAGTGCCTGGAATGCAGGATTGGAGTATGCGCAGCCGGTGGGGACCAGGCAGCCGAACCCGTGGGGATTGTACGATATGCACGGGAATGTGTTCGAGTGGGTGCAGGACTGGTATGGGGCGAATTATTATGGTCGTGCACCCGGCACCGATCCCCCTGGCCCCGCAGCGGGCTTCGGCTACGTCTTGCGGGGCGGCTGCTTCGGCGCCAACGCGCGGGACGTGCGATCGGCCAGTCGCATTTGGAAGCCTTCCGCTACCCATACCTATGCCATTGGCGCGCGCCTGCTGAAGGTGGGGCCGCCAGTCCAATCCCCGGTCCCACCTAAAAGCTGGGGCCGGATCAAAAATGATTTTCGCTGATTCCTTCCCCCATCAGCACCGGTGCAGCCGATGCCCTGCTGACGGGTAACCGTTCAGTTCCCTGGCAGATTGACCGGGGGAGGAATAGTCGCAGGTTGCTATTAACGAATGGCGGGGTGGGTTGGAGGCAGCAGCGAGGGCGCCGGCTGCTGACGCACGGCGGCCTCGCAGGCCCTCATGAGATAGTCGAGGACGTTGCGCTGCTGCTGGCGCAGGGTATCCCGCACCGTGAGCAGGCGCTCTACGAAGCGGCTGCCTTCGGCACTGTGGGTGCCGAAGCTGGTATGACGCCACAACACGCCATGGCGAAGCGCTCGTTCGGCTTCGTTGTTGGTCGGCTCGACGCCGGGCCGGCGTACGAAGGTCCACAGGGCCGGTCCGAGATCGAGGAGGTTAGCGCAGGTGGCCGCCGTCTTGGCGTCGGCGAACTGCTGACCCTACCCCAAGTAATTATGAAACCGTCCACGCAAGCCGCTGACGTAGACTTGGAAGCTGGACCGTTGCAAGGTGCCGTCGCCGACCCGGTGCCACCAGGTAAACACCTGATCGCTGGCGTCCAACAGCCGTTGCCCGACCCAGGCGGCCTCTCCGCCTCGGGCCACGAACTCCTCGAAGGTGCGCCGCAGATGAGCCCAGCAGACTTGGCGGCGTCGAAGCGGCAGATGCCCGTAGGCCGAATAGCGATCGGAGCCGACCACCGCCCGGTTATCCGCACCCAGCATCTCGTCGACTCCGTCCCGTCCCCGGCTTTTTCGAAGGGCGAACACCGAGACGCCCTCGGTCACCGCGGTCCACAACCAGGCCTTGGCGCGGCGCTGCCGCCAGCCGGTCTCGTCGACGTTGACGATGCCCTGTCGGCAAACGAAGGCGCGTGCCTCCTCGACCGGCCGCGCCAGGGCCGCAGCCACCTCCTGTTCCAGTCGGCTGACCGTACCCAGCGACACCTCGAGGCCGAACGCGTCGGACAACAGCGCCCGGATATTGCGCTTGCTCAGCCGGTAGGCCCCGGCCAGCAGGCCGACCCAGGCCTGCACGCTGGGCCCGAAGGTGTGCCGCGACACGCCCTCGGGCCAACCGGCTTCGCTCAGGCGGTCGCAGTGGCGGCAACGCAGGGTGTGCAGCTGATACTCGATGACCTGGGCCCGTAGCGGAGGGAGGACGACTTCCTGGTGACGCTGCGGATGGGGATCGTGTCCACTGAGCCGGTGTCCGCATCGGTGGCAGGTACTGGGCTTGACCGGAATCAGTTGATCCACTTGTTCGACCGATACCCACGAGCGCCCGTGCCCTTCGTGCCCGGGCTGCCCGCCCGGCGAGCGCCCCGAGGATCGGCGCCGGGAGGTGTCGGGGCGCGGCGAAGAGGAAGCGCCCGATTCCGACGAAGCGGCCCGGGCACCGCGGCGGGATCGCCCCTTGCGGCGGGCCAGTTCCTGCTCCAGATCGGCCATCCGAGCCATCTGTTGTTCCACGATCTGCTCGAGCTGGACAATGCGCTTGCGCAAGTCACTTTCGGAAATCGTACCCTCAGGAGGTCTTTTCATGGAGTCCGCCGTATCCGGAGAAATCTGCAAACGCACAACCAATTACGAAGATACCGACAAACCCGAAAACTCAATAGGTATTTCTTTACATGCTCAAACTACTGCAAGGGGGACTGAACGGTTACGCTGACGGAAACCAGGTCAGATCCACCGTGGCCGAAAGGCTCGCCCCGCCCACATAGCCGATGCCCCGCCCGTAAAGGAATTGCTTGCCCCCCACACAGACCTAAGCCCCGCCGCGGGGCAAAGCACCGGCTTGACCATCCATACGACCGACAGAGTCAACCAGTAGAGATCCGCACCGAAGGTTCCCTCGAAAGCGAGGCCCACGGGAGGAAGCGTATGGTCGCCCGGGATCGCCTGGACGGTGACACCGTGCCTGTGCGGGAGCCGAAGCCCAGACGCGTCCGTCCGAGCGACCGATGACCACCGCCACCCGCCCCTGCGGCACAGCTCATGAGGCGGAGTAGTTTTTGTCGCCTAAGGATAAGGAAAAACAACCATATTGCCTGAACAGTGGGACATGGACCGGGCAGCCGAGCTTCATGTCATATGGGTCGAATCGACGGCCGACGCACCGTACTACTACGCCGTCGGGCCGGACGAATTCGCGACCGGAATCATCCCTGTGGAATTCGACGACGAATCCTGTGCCACCGCCCGGTCACAAAGACTGATCACCGCGTCGGATGCAGGGAGACCGGTCGGATTCGCCCATCTTTGCGCCAGCAGTGATGTTGAAATCAACGGTGAGGATATCGAATGCGGAATCATCCGATTCCTTGCATTCTCACCGGATCGGAGGGAAGTCGGCCGTGTACTCCTCAGCCATTCGGAGAAAATCTTCCAAAGGGAGGGCTTCAGCCGTATAGATGCCTTCCCCTTGTTTCATGGATACCCCTTTCACAACCATAAGGTCGGTATCCTCTCGGCTCGCATGAGCCACGTTTCGTCCCTGCTCCGGGAGAGCGGGTACAGGGCCCACGATGGTCACCTGACGATGGAACGATCATTGCAATCTGTCCCCCTCGCCGACTTGCCTCCGGAGGCCGATGTCGTGATAGAGATGACCGAGGGTGCCGGAGTCCGTCCGAACATCTGTGTCAAGGTCATGGTCGACGGCGAGGTCAAGGGCAACTGTCGCTCCCAATCCGGACGCACCTACGCGGACCTCGAGGCGCTGGAGTCGTGTAGTTATACGCGATGGCTCGGGGTGAAGGAGGCCTGTCGACGAAGGGGATTCGGCCGCTACCTTTTGCGCCGCGCGCTTCACGAAATGCGATGTGAAGGTTACAAAACGAGTGTTCTGAATTGCCGGGTGAAGAATCTTCCTGCTGTATCCCTATACGAATCGGAGGGTTATGCCTCGGTCGACACTTCGCTGGCCTACGTCAAGGATCTGAGCACCTGACTCCCCCTGAACGGAGTCCCTGGGGTGACGCTTAAGTGCATTCACCATCGGGTAAAATAGATGTATTACACTACAGGAGACAGTTTTTGGATTTTCATTTCGAAGGAACCAAATTCGAGCGCGCATGGGTTCGCCAAGCCATGGAGGAATTTCACGCGGATGGCTGGTTCACCGACGTGCTCTATAAGGCAAAGGGAGGCAAGGAAGCAAACGTATACTGCTGCCTGGCCAACCCGGCCGTCGGATACGATCTACTGGCTGCCAAGGTCTACCGCCACAGGGGCCAGCGGGCGATGAAGAATTACTCGGCCTATAAGGCTGGCCGCACGATCACCACCGACAAGCGGCTGCTGCGGGCGATCGAGAGGAAGAGCCGAACCGGCAAGGCAACCGAGGACGCAGCCTGGATCAGCCACGAATTCACAACTATGCAGCGGCTGCACGACATTGGCGCCGATGTGCCTGAACCGGTGGCCAGCGGGGGGCATGCGATGCTGATGAGTTACATAGGCGACGCGGAACGTGCAGCTCCTTTGCTACAGGAGGTGGCCTTGGAGCGGGATGAAGCACAGGGGATGTTCAAAAGGCTGATCCGCAACGTGGAACTATTCCTGGTCTGTAATCTGGTCCATGGTGATCTATCCGCCTTCAACGTTCTTTATTGGAAGGAAAGCTTCAAGATTATCGACTTCCCACAAGCGGTGGACACGGTTAGCAATCGGAACGCATTCGGCTTTTTCGCCCGGGATGTCCAGCGGCTGTGCCAATATTTCAGGCGCTTTGGTGTTGATGCCGACTACGTTGATATCACCGAGAGGCTCTGGAAGCGGTACCTGAGACGCGAGATAAGGATCTGACCTAGCTAAGGACCTGCAAACGACCATCAGGGAGCTAGTGTCCCGTCGCAGAAAAATGTCGCCATTTTTCCGCCGATCCATCCCAGCTCACGGCGATGCCCTCGCTTGCCGTACACCACTGGTACGACTCGCTCAGGCGCCTTGCGAGCCGGGCGCTTCGGCGCCCTCGTTCGTACGCTTACTTACGCGCGCAGGCACTAGTGCCCTCCGACCACGGTGTTTTGAGCGCGAAGGAAAGCCGCTGCGAATCGTGGATGCGCAGACGCCCCGATGCCAGGGCAGGCCGGGCCAGGTAGCGGCACGCTTTTTCGCGCTACAGGAGGTCAACTCGATTCACAACATTCGAAACGCTTCTGTCCAAGTGACCAGGTATGCGGCGCTGAAGGAGCCGGAGAGATGACTGAAACTGCTTTGGACTGGTACGATGTGAGCACCTGGCCGCTGGAGGGCAAAGGGTGGACCGACACCGACGCCCACTACGCCAGGATCCCTGCCCGAGCGCAAGCAACGGTTCGCGACTGGATCTGGATGCTCGGTCATCATACCGCAGGGCTGATCGCCGTTTTCGAGAGCGACGCCAGCGAGATCTGGGTTCGCTACACCCTGATGCGAAAAACCTTCCCGCCATCAACCGCCCCCGAGGCGCTGGCCAAGCCGGGTATGGCCGCCACGGCCAAAAGCGGACTGGATTTCTACGCGCAGGACGATGAGGGTCACTGGCGATGGCTTCAGGTCGTGGAGCCAACCGATGTGACCAACGAGAAACAGGTGATCGACGGCATCGATCCCGGCAAGCGCGCCTACATGGTGTACCTGCCGCTGCGCAACGGCGTCGAGTCGCTGGAGCTTGGTTTTCCCCAAGGCACGCCGGTCACGCCGTTGCCCCCAAGAATGGAAAAACCGCTGGTCTTCTACGGAACCTCGATTACCCAGGGCACCGGAGCTTCCCGCCCCGGCATGGCCTACCCTGCCATCCTGGGGCGTCACCTGGAGCGGCCGGTCATCAATCTGGGGTTCTGCGGCACCGGACAGATGGAGCTCTCCGTCGGTGCTCTGCTGGTGGAGCTGAATGCGGCGGTCTACGTGGTCGATTGCCTACCGAACATGACCGGAGACATGGTGGCGGAACGGGCGGTGCCTCTAGTGCGCCAGTTGCGTCTGGCGCGCCCCATGGTGCCTATCGTTCTGGTCGAAGAGCGTCACTACGACAATGCCAGGTTTTTCGCCACCTGCCGGGAGCGACATGCGGCGAACAACGCGGCGTTGCGCTCCGCATTCGAGGAGTTGATACGCGAGGGTGTAAACGATCTGCATTACGTGGAGGGCCGTCACCTCTGGGGCGAGGATGGGGAGGCCACCTCGTACGGCGGACACCCGTCCGATCTGGGCATGATGCGAACGGCCCAAGTCCTCGAGCCGGTCCTGAGATCGCTGGTGGGCGAGGAGTAGGTCAATGGCCGTGTGCCGCATGCAGGTGACTATCATCCAAAGTGGATCGCGCATTCGGGCACAAGGAGATAGCCCACAATAACGTGGAGCTCCAAACATGTTGGTAAACGGCAAACCATTCTTTCTGATCGGCGCCCGTCACATGCCTGTGGGCGGCACCCCTGCGCTCCTTGCGGCGGCCGGTTTCAACGCCTACCGCCACCTGCCGTGGGGTACCGAGACCAGCAAACCCGAACCGCCTCCTGCCAAAGACGAAGGCATTCATTACTGGTCGTATCTCTGGAATCGAACCGCCTTCGCCCTTTCTGCCGACTTCGAATCGCAACTCACCGAATACATCGGCAGGGTAAAAGACGATCCAGCCCTTCTCTGTTACGAAAACCTGAACGAACCGATCCAACCCGGCCGCCAGAAGGCAACACCGGCGCAGCTGCGCGAGGGGGTGGAGCGGTTGCGCCAGCTCGATCCGGGGCGGCCGATTTGGCTGGCCCACAGCTGCCAGCACATGGTGGAGACCCTCGCCACCTACAATTCCTGCACCGACATCCTGGGTGCCAATCCCTATCCGGTAGTGCCGCCGGGCATACGCGCGCACCACGTGGCCGCCCGTACTGATGGGCGCATGCTGGATTGTCCGGATCAGACGATTCACGCCGCCGGCAGGTACACCCGCAAGATGGTCGAGGTGGGCGGGGGCCGCATGCCGGTCTGGATGTTTGTTCAGGGGGTGGCGAACGAGCGTTGGTTCAACCCGACTGAGCTTCCGGAATGGGCCGGCGAATCGATCGACGAATCGAAGATTCTCTATCCGACCTACCGGGAGCTTCGTTTCATGGTATTCGACGAGATCATCTGCGGTGCGGCCGGGTTGGCCTTCTCGATGCACGGGACCCCAGTCGACAGCCAGATGTGGCGCGATATAGAGCGCGTTGCGACCGAGCTCAACAGGTTGCACGACACGCTGGCGGCGCCACCCAATGAGAAGGAGGTCGAGGTCTCGTACACCGATCTGGGATTCACCATCTGGGATGGAGTGGGGACGACGGCGCGCCGCCTGGGGCAGGAGCTCTATCTCTTTGCCGCCAATACGGCGTTCGACCCGGCGCGGGCGGCCTTTCGAATCCAGGGAGTGGAGCTTCAGGGGACGGCGGTTGTGGAAAGAGAAGATCGGGAGTTACCAGTCGTCGGTGGCGCCATCGAGGATGACTTCGAGCCATATGGCGTCCACATATACCGGTTCGATGGCGCGGAGTGAATGGTCAGGATTCAGCCGCGACACCCTGGACCGGACGTCGTTTGCCCAACGCTTGGGAGACCGGGGCGACCGGACCGGGAAATCCATGGGGCGCGTCGATGCGGCTCGGGTTGAAACTAGGCCAACTCTGCCCGCCAACCACCTGAAACCGGTCATGCATTCCGCATAGCCAGTAGAACATCTCCGCGGTGTCGACGGCGACCTTTATCTTCTCTCCATATTTTTGCGAACCATAGTCGGCGGTGGCGAAGTCGAAATCCGGCTCGATGATCCAGTCCCGCGTGGGTTCGGTCGTGCGCCAGTAGACATACTTCAGCATGTTGCGCAGTCGGGTGCTGGTGGCATAGCCGCGACGATGCCAGATGTGGTAGATGGTGATGAAGATCGAGCCGGCGGGAGCGGTCGTGCTGAAGGCGGTAGCGATGTTTTCGAAGTTGGACATGTACCGGCGCTTCATACGGAGCTGATGAGATCCGGGCACCAGTTCCGTGGGCCCCATCTCCGGCGTGGTGTCCTGCGGATAATAGAACACCTGCAGGGACGGCAATTTATATCCGTGTATATAGTTTCCGTCGATGTGCCAGCCCGTCGGTTCCCAGTAGGGTCCTCGCTCGCGGTGGTTGCTCATCAGCACGGGAAGGTGAAAGTCACGGCCCAGCAGGGAGCGAACGGCCCCGGCGGCCTCGGGATTGCAGAGCACCTCCTTCACAAACCATTCTTCGTGCAAAATGCAGGAGGGCTCGACTTCCGGATGCTCATCGAGAAACTCATACACGCGGCGATTGATCTCGTCCGGGACGACCGCCTCGAGCAACACAAATCCGTTCTGACAGAAATCGATGACCTGTGTGTCGGTGAGGGTTGGCGGGCAATCGTGCGTCCACTGCTTCATTTTATGGGCTCCATCTTTTCGAGAATGAACTCGGGGCCGATTCCATAGGTGTTGTCAGGATCCATCAGCAGAGCCGTGTTAGGGAAGGAAATGATCCGCCAGCCGTCCTTAATCGCGTCGGCGACCGTGCGATAGGGCCATTTCTCGGGATCGCGAGGACCCGGTTGGGGTTCGCCGTTGATCACCAGGAGGTACCCAACCAGTTTGGAATTGACTCCGTTGTGAGACGTCTGAACGTAGAGCAGACTCTGTCGTTTCTCCGGACTGTCGTCTGGCACGGAGTCGATCACGGCTTGCAATCGTTCGGGGGTCAATTCTCCCCGCTTGAGCGCTTCCAGGCAGGCGGTCCACTCTTGCTTAAGATGCACGGCAGTGCCTCGGTCCGTATTCTCGATTCCGTAGCCTAAGTTAAGTATAGGAAAACATCCATAACGGTACTATGCAATACTATGCAATTCGCTGAAACCGTTGTCAAGGGTCCGGCAAGGTCCCTGATGAATCGCTTGTCGTCGCACCGAATCGTTCGGGCATGCTCCGAGCACCGTTGTAAAGGATTTCGGCGCTTTTCAGGGGTCAACCTGGTATTTGAGGGCGCACTCCTCCGTACGGCTCACGGCACAGGGAGCGAATCGCTCGAATCGCGGTCCGCCGCGGTCGACTCCTCAACCGGTTTGGCGGGCACGATGCGGCCGCGGTCCCGGGCCCGGGGGGCCAGGACCCCGTGGTAGCGCAGGAGAGGGAGCCGGGGCGGGGGTACTAGGCGGCCAGCTTCTCCAGTAGTTCCATCGGAGAGAGCAGGAGATGGCTGGTCCCCTCCGACCACGGTGTTTTGAGCGCGAAGGAAAGCCGCTGCGAATCGAGGACGCGCAGACGCTCCGACGCCAGGGCCGGTCGGGCCACGTAGCGGCACAAGCGTTCGAGCCCCTGCCGGTCAGGGCCCGCGACCCGCGTCGCCGCATGCAGCGAAAAGCCGCGCGAGCCAAAGCACAAGGGCGCTGTACGCACCCCGGTGGCCGGATCTTGCAGGGCACGTCGCAAGCGCTGGCCGGCGCGTGCCCCGACTGTCAACCGGCAACAAGGAAACCCGCTACAGCCGCGTCCTAGATTCACAATCTATTGGTTATTCTCACTTCTTCTAGTGCCGTAATTGCGGATAACAAGGTACTCGGGTTAAGTGTCGTGCAGTTCCCGATTAGCTGTTGGAATAAATATCGGTAAGAAAGACGAGCCTCACCCTTCGATCTAACAGGTGCGTGTTGGTAAGCCCTGTGCGAAAATCGCATTGCTCGTCAGTAAGGCGATTCGTCACGAAATTGTGGTCTGCGTATGAGAACCAGGGTTTCTCATACGGTAGCATTGCGAGCCCTTCGCATGTAGATTGTCGGATTGCCGTACATTCCACCTGAAAGCGACTCAGGGCTGAGGTGTTCTATCACAGGGCCTTGTCCCATCTTGCTGCGCCAGCGTCCGTTGGGCATCTGTAACGCTGCGTGTTTCCACACACCCTGTTCTTCGTATAGTGCGACCTTTTCGTAGCCGCTTTCAAGACTGCTGTCTTGGCATTGCAGAAATTTCAAACCGGCGAAAACTTCAATCAGACTTTCTATACTGTCTGATCGCGCAGCGTAATCAGGCCAATAGCGTCTTCGACTGTAACCCCACCACTTATCGACGTCTCCGGCGGCGTATGCGATGCAGTTGTACTCGTTTGAAGGTTGAGATACGACATCGAATGTCTCGCTGGACAGCCTTGGGAATGCTTTGGCAAGCAATCGCGCCCAGCTAGATATATCCATTGGCTTCGCCCCACTCCAGCCAGGATGCCTGTATCGCTGCGATATTGCCCCAGTCGGACCGCTTCACGGGATTTGCGCCTGTAATGTCCCCCAACGCGTGATCCCAGTGCCCCCCCTGCGCCTGCATCCTTTGCAGTATCAGAGGCACTGCCGATTCTCCCATGCTGACGATTTCCCGGTGGGCGGGGTGTTCCGCTATGCGGTCTGAGTTCGACAGGAATACGGTTTCGGTCTCCCACTGGTCGGCCAGTTCTGTAAAGCGCTCGCGGTCGGCCGGCTCTATGTCAATTTCGTCGGCGTATTGCCCGTAGCCCAGCCCGCGCACATGTGGCTCTTGATGCAGCACCAGGCGCATCCGTGTGAGTTCCTCAGAGTCCCAACTCATCGCGTCGGCGACCGCTTCGTCCCACAGCCGCCGCACTTCGCATTCGCCGTCGCGGAACTGGGGGACGACCATATCCTTCGTGCGCTCCCAGCAGTCGGCCAGGATGCCGCGTATGCGGTCGTCCTTGATGTCGGGGATTCTGACGTTATCAATGCCCGCAGGACGATATATTGGGAACTCTATGGTTCGACCTGCATTTCGCATCACCTGAAGACGTCCAAGAGTGGAGTTGATAAATACAGCAGTAGCTTTCGCTTTTTCAGGAGACATTCCTGTAACGGGATGCCATCCGCCGCCAATGTATTTTTCGTTTGCGGCGACAGCCGTGAGTCGCGCTGTGTTGTTACGTTGACCTTCCGTTATCAGAAGATGAGATTTCCATTCGAGGTAATGTTCTGTTTGGGATTCACGTCCTTTTTGGGCAATCCAATACTCGTCAGGTTGACCCTCAATGGTCGTTTGAGCGTCTGCGCCTTTCCCATATAGAATGGGTGTGCTACCTGCATCGAATTGACTTGCTCTTTCCATGTTCTCGCTAACTCTTCTTCCAGATTGACGCACGATGTATTCTGGCAAGTCTTTTATTGCCAGTAGGTTTGGATGGCTAGCATATTGTATGGCGGCCTTCGCTAATTCAGGTGAGCGCCAGATTGCGGGCGTCCAGTCCCCGGCTTCGATGCGCTCGGCAGGCCAGTACGACACCTCACCCCATCCGTTCGCTATCAGCCCTTCTTCACAGTACAGCAGACAACGGTGAAAATCTGCGACCTCGCCGTCGTCCATCGGCATTATGTCGAGATTGATGAACCGCGTCGCCGGTTTGGGACCGGTGTGTCTTCGCATCAACATGATGCTCTCGTTAATGTTCGTGTTCTGGCTCATGTTGATATTTTGAGGCTGGTGGGAAGTTAACACGGTGTGGATGTGGAAGCGCTGGGCAAGGATGCGGCGTTCTTCACGCCCTGACGGATTACTCAGAGCGATTGTCGGATGAACCATAGTCAGAACGCCATTCTCTTGCTCAAGACTATGATCCGCTACGGCAACAAATAGAGGCGCAATTGAGTTCTTATCAACGAAATCCTCTAGCGACTTGTGGTTTCGGACCAGAATTCGTTCCATGTCGTCGACTCGTGCGCGTAGCGACTGTTGGACGACTTTTGGAAACTTCTCTCCCATGTTAATGCGATTGGTAAAAGGAGGGTTCATGATGACGATGCGGGCATCCTTTGCGGCTTCTACGGCGTCTTCCAATTCGACATCATCTCCATGCCCCCATACACTTTGCGAACCTATCTCATCATCAGAAAAATCCAGTTCCGCCGGTCTCGAGACAATTGACTTTTGCCCCAGCAGTTCGAGCGTTCCAACCGATACCCGGTCGGGATTTTCCCTGTCGGGACCGTAGGGCATTTGGTGAAGTCCCATTCTACGGTAGCTGACTCTATGGTTGCCCGCCGTCAGTTGGGACGCAGCGAGCTGGAGAGAAACGGGGTTGATATCCAATCCTTTGATTACATCCTCGACTGCCACCTTCTGAAGCTGGGTCAGGGTTTCCGTGTCAGCGCCACTCTCTGCCGCTCTGCGCTTCATGTCGGAGAGCATAGCGGCAAGCAGCGTGCCGCTGCCGCACGCCAAATCGACAGTCTTATGCTCCCGCCATACGCGTGGGTCTGACCAGTTCAAGTCTCCGCAGACATCCAGCGTCAGACGCGCAGCGAGCGACGCGGCGACGGGTCTGGTGAAAAACGCGCCATCCGACGCCTGGTTGCCCATGACGCGGTTGAACAGCGGTCCCGCGTGGTCTGCGCCCATATCCGCGTAAGTCTCGGCGATGCGCTCGGCTTCGGCGGCGAGGTGATGCAAGGCGCGTTCCAGACCGGCGGTCTTACCCGTCGTCTCGACAGCGTAGATGGCTTCCAGAGCGGGTTCGAGTACCGGACGGAAATCGTGGCGCATGATGCGCTCCCATTCGCGGCTCATCTTCTGAACGACGTTGACCTCGTTCTTAACGAACGAGAGGTCGATTGTGCCCGAGAGCCAGCCGCCATTGGCGATACGCTGGTGCAACATGGCGGCGTTCATCATCAGAAGAGCAGATACGGTGCAGCCGTCCGCCTGCTTTTTGTCCGTCTTCTTGAGCCTGTCCAGTCCGAAGTGCTGGTTCAGTGCAGGCAATAGTCCGTCGGCGCGCATGTGGTGCGCCGCTTCGCTGACGCTCCCTTCCAGTATGTTCAGGTCGCGCATCACGCGATTGTCGCTCAACCCGGACTTCGCAAGGAGGTTCATCTTGATGGCGCTGCCGTGCTCTTCCAGCCCGCTCAGCTTGAGCATCAACTGCCCTTTTTCCTCTGCTCGCTCTTTGGCGGTCTTGCGGGGCTTGCGATGACTGCCCGGCTGAACGCGAATGCCGCCCTCGCCGGTATTTATCATCTTCCGAGCTTTGGCTTTAGTTTTCTGTATGTTCACAACGCCGCGCGCCTCGCCTGCGTCAGGCTTGTCACGGTCAACGGAATCCGCGCGGAGTTCAATGCTTCCGTCGTCTTTCTTCTTTCCCGTCAAGACCTGCGTTATCTCCACTGCACAGTAATTGACGGGTGTTTCGCTTATACGTGGTAATCCTGATGCAGATTTGGCGCTGCCTTGTGCTTGGAAATCGGCAGGCGTTTCGCTTATGCGTCGTATTCCGGACTCGGCGCGACTTTTTCCTTTCAACGCCTGCTCGACCGCTTCCTGCGCGGCGCCGGGTGGTCCCTCGACTTCGCCGTACTGTATGTGCTTGCCTTCGCCTGTGGCAACCGCCACTAAAGTGCGCTCCACCGGCGGCGGTTTGGGGATGTACAGGTGCAGGAGTTCCTCAAGGTTCTCCTCAATGCGCTGGTCGTGGGCGCGCAGAGCGAGCAGTATCTGTCCTAACTCCTGCCAGCCTTCCTCGGAGTCGCTGTTGCTCAGCCACTTTTCGGGATCGGCGGTTGGCGGAATCAGGATGGGGCAGACGATGTAGCCCATATCCTTGTCGGGCGCGGTTCGCATCGCGCGCCCGACGGCTTGCACGACATCAATGGGACTTTTTCGGGCTTCCAGAAACGCCACCGCGCTCAAAGACGGCGAGTCGGTGCCCTCTCCGAAGATGCCCACATTGATGATGCCGTGCGGGTTCTCAACGTCGGCGGAGGCAAGCCGTCCCTTCGCGGTTTCACGCGCCGCGGCGTTGCTCGATGCGTCCAGGTGTTCAAGGCTGTAATCGGATGCAACTCCGCCGTCCGCGTTCTCGTCGAGCCACTGCGACACCCATTTCTTCACATTTTCGGTCTGGAGGTCCGCCGCCATGTTCCTGGACTTGTCCACCGTATTCATGAAGGCGATGCACGACCTGATGTCCACATCGTCGCCCTGGGTCGCTCCGCCCATGGTGAGAGCGTACGCCAGGCCGCGCAGGTAGTCCGTGGTCGTCAGTTTGGCGCGCCCTTTGCTCCTGGTCTTCTTAGCCAGAATATTCGCCGTCTCGAACGCCTCCGGGTCGTTGATGCCCATAGCGATTATACGGTAGTCGGACAGCCAACGATTGCGGACGGCTTCCAGGTAGCCCTTGCGGTACAGTTCGACGCCGAATGTGGTCTCGTCGTCCATCGAGCGGACTATCCAGTTCGGATTGCCGGTGGCGCGCTTGCCGTCATAGATGCGCGGTGTAGCTGTCTGATAGACGCGATAGGCTGCGGGAAACCTGTCGCTGTCGTGGCAGATAGTGAAGTCACGAAGACGCTTTTCTTCTTCATTGGCGGCAGCGGATTTGGAGTTCTTGCGCTTCAGTCCCGCCGTTCTGTGCGCTTCGTCAGCAATCATCACGCACGCTCTTACACCGGCGCTCAGCAGGGCTTCCGATACCCTGCCGCTGCTCTGGTATGTCCCGATGAGAACCTTGATTCCGTTGTCGATGGCGCTCTGGTGCATCCAATTGGCTATTTCTCCGGCGTCGGTGGTAACTCTGCCCTTCACCTCGGACGCGCTGACATTGCTGTTATCGACCGTAGGGTCGAGTGTGGCGTTGCGCTCGCCCTCTTTCTTGGGGTCGTAGCCCGCCGTAACGTCCGAGCAGACCGCCAGAACATCTATCGGAACCGCGGTGTTTTGCAGATACTCGCGCCTTATCTGGGCTACGAGCGCTATGGAAGGACACATCACGATGGACAGTTCGCCAGGAGGCGTCAGTTCTTCTATGACCCGGAGCGATATGCGAGTCTTTCCCGTTCCGCAGGGCAGAATGATTCTTCCGCGGGCCTCGCCGAGCGGCAGTCCTCCGCTCTCAGAGCGTTCCTGCTCTTTGAGTATGCGGACGCTGTTGGCGACGGCTTCGTTTTGCATGCAGGATTTCGTCTGAATCGCATCCTCATTATCGGAATTCGTGCAGTGCTCGCACTCCTCGGATGCGGAATTCGACTGCCACTGCTGGTGCAGGTCGTTCGTGATGTTGACAAGTTTGAGCGGCTTCTCGTTCATCGAAGCCGACTGCACTGCACCGCTGGTAAGTGGATTGTCTCCGTTGGTGACAACCCAGCGTTCAGCCCAGAAATCCGCAGCGGACGCAGCCGCGAACTTAGCGATTTCATCGTTGTTGATTGAGTAACCGCGTCCCTTGTCATCAAGCCGGCGCGACTTGCACTGGATTGCGACGTGCTGCCCGTCGCCGCGACGCACGGCTACGGCGTCAATCCCCACATCTAACTTGGTGGTGTTCGGAAAATGTGTCTCTCTATCCGGCCAGTCGTCCCAATGCCAACACTCTGAGATGTCCCACTCTTTGATGTATGGACCGGACTCCACAGTGACGACTTCAAGCCATTCGCCGTCGGTCTCCTGTGGATTCATCTCTGCTGTTTTCTCGATCGCCGTTTCGATGACATCGGACACTTCTTCGTTATGCATGGTGTCTTCCTTACAGAAGGATTCTCGATAAGGCTGAGCCCTATTGACCCGAGTGAGTTACGGTTATTAGCGGCGTCTTTCTTAAATGGAGGTTCGCGCCATTCCTAGGCTAAATATGTGTGCCGCCTGAGACGCAAATCCCCTCGCCACTACTCCCTGAATACAGTCTTGGCGACTCGACAAAGGTTCGTCGAAATTTCAGTGCGCATCCAGCCCGTTCGTCCCCGTGCCCATCTCCACCACGATGGGAACCTGCATCGGAATGGCGGACTTCATCCCGTGTTCCACGATGCCCGGGAGGATATCCGCTTCGATATATAGGAACAATAAGGCACCGATATCGGTACTATGCCATTCGCTGAAAACGGTGTCAAGGGTCCGGCAGGGTCCCTGATGAATCGCTTGTCTTCGAACCGGATCGTTCGGGAATGCTCCGAGCACCATTTTTAAGGATTTCGGCGCGTTTCAGGGGTCAACCTGGTATTTGAGGGCCCCTCTTGCGTACGGCTCACGGTGCAGGGAGCGAATCGCGGAGGAGGTCAGGCGGCGAACTCGAAATGCGGCTGAGGCGGGGCCCTCGGCGGGGGCACCGCCGGCAGCCCTACCCCCTCCAGATATGTCCGGATCGAAGCCGGATCGGTCAGGGCGGCGACGACCCGCAGGCGCCCCCCACAGGCCGCGCATGCGCTGATGTCGGGGGAAAACACCCGTGCAAAGAATTCGAGGTCCAGGCCCATTGCGTCGAGCGGGAGATCGGCATAATCTGTCACACTCCGCTCGCCTAGGGGCGGCTCACCGGTCCCTGCGCCACCGTCGCCCAGGTACCGGCGCTGCGGGCGATCCGCCGGCACTTCGCCAGCGGACGGTTCGGGCACTGGACGAAGTCACCCGGCAGGTCAAAGAGAAACTGGGCGCCAACGCCGACCTCTGGCACTCGAGTACGCAATCCCGAATTCGATAGCGCGGCGGTAGATTTGCGATGCTGGGAGAAGGAGCATGATACTGGGACTGGCCTCGCCCACCTACGCGGGCGTTCTGCCGGATGCGAAGCCTGTGCACTGGCTTTTGGATCGCTGTGTGGAGTGCCAACTCGGCGCTCTGGAAGCCTCGCTTCCTTTAGAAGGAGGGGAGGACCCCGGAGAACTGGGCCGCCGGGCCGCGGATGCTGGGATCCAATGGATCGGCTACTGGAGCGCCGACTTCGTGACGCCGGACGGGGGAGAAAGCGGACTCACGGAGCAGTCAGAACGGGCGTTCGACGTGGCCGTTGACGGTGGAGTGAAGACGGTGGTGGCCTTTGGGGCGGGCGGCACGCACAACCGGTTTACCCGGGAACTCGCTCTAAAAGAACAGCTGCGCCGAATAGCCGGTCATCTAGGCCCGGTGGCGGAGGCTGCTGGCGCGCGAGGCCTGCAACTGGGTCTGTTGCCGCACCTGGACTACCGCGCTGGAGAGATGGTGCAGGTAATGGAGCAGGTGCGCCATCCCGCTTTGAAGATGGCGTTCGATACGGCCAATCCCTTTCCGGTCTGTGAAGAACCGGTGAGGGCGGCCGAGGTCGCGCTTCCGCATGCGGTGGCGGTGGCTCTCAAGGACGTGCGGATCTTTCCCCACCGCTCCAACGAGGTCACCATCTGGGGGACGCCGTTGGGAAAAGGCTCGGTGGATTTCGATGCCATCCTTCCGCTGATGGAGAACCTCCTGCCCGACCCGGAGGAGACAACCGCTTGTATCAAGCTGCGGCTGCCGCCAAATTCCACCGAACACGCCTCGTGGATGGAAGAGAGTCTGACCTATCTCCGCACCCACCCGGCGCTGGGGCGCCGCCCCTGGGGTGCCGAGACTGGGGGCTCGGCGTGACATGCCCGGCCAAGGGCTCGGTGGACATCCAGATACCCCTCACGCGATGGTGCCATCCCCAGGAGTCGAACTGGTATCCGGGCAACACATTCATCACGAATGGCCCGGCGCTCGACCTGCGTGTCAACGATCACGAAATGGGGCAAACCGTCGACCTTCGCGGCGCAGGCCACCTCGACGTCGAAGCGACGTTCTAGTCATACTATCCAGTCCATCGGCTCGAGGTCATCCACAACGGTTGGGTCGTCAGCGGAAACGATGCCGAGCGGACCTGTTTCAGTCGCCATGACGTGAAGTCTATTCCTCGTTTTTAAAGTGAGCAGTGCGTTGGGGCGTGGTCGGGTCGAGAAATCCACGAACGGCCGACTCGGTTTCCAACGCCATGGCACCTTCGATATTCATGTGGCAGGCGCGGTTTATCACCCGCTTGAAATCGCGAACCGCCGGTTCGGGCAAGGCCGCGATCCGCCTGGCCGCCGCGTCGGCTTCGCTGAACAACTCCGCTTCCGGCACGACCTTCCAGGCCAACCCCATTTCCAACGCCTGCTGCGCGTCGAACCGTTCGCCGAAAAGAATCAGCTCTCGGGCCTTTTGCAAGCCAACCAGCTTGGGCAACAACGTGCTTACCCCGCCGGTTACGAACACCCCGAGGGCTGTCTCCGGGAAAAAGCAGCGCGTGCCGCTGGCTACAATCGCCAGATCGCAATTGATCAGCCATTCCAGACCGCCACCCACGGCCCAGCCATGTATGGCACCGACGATCATCTTCTCGCCCAACACCATTTCGCGCGCGATTTCCCGGATGGACTCGAGATAAGCGCGGCTGTCGGCCTCGTCTCCCGCATACTGATCGAACTCTTTCAGATCTTGGCCGGCGCAGAAGGCGCGTCCGGCTCCGCGCAAAATAAAGATTTTGACGGCTGGATCGGCGTTTCCATCGCGGAGAATCGTTTTGAGCTCCGCCAGCAGGTCCCGGCTTATGGCGTTCAGACACTCGGGACGGTTGAGCGTAATGGTGCATACGCCGCCGTCGATGCTGCTTGCAACCGTGTTGGTCATGAATTTCCCTCGCGGATAACCCGTTTGGTCTTGCCGGCGGTGCGCGGCAAGCTGTGTGGAGGCACTAAGCTGATCTGGGGGGTGACCCCAAGCCGGCCTCTAATCGATTCCACCAGCGCGGTTGCCAGTACTGGAGTAGCCTCCTGTCCGGAAGCCAGCTCCACTTCCAGGGGCAGCCGTTCGTACGGCCCGGCGTCCTTCAGCACGATGCGGTATTCGCCCGAAAGTTCGGAAAACTCATTCACGACAGCAGCTACCGCTGTCGTGAAAACGTTGATTCCCCGCACTACCACCATGTCGTCGCTGCGTCCCGTCACCCTGAACCGGGGCACGGTGCGGCCGCAAGCACACGGCCCGGTGTTGGTGATGGCGATAATGTCGGCGGTGCGGAAACGCACCAGCGGTTGGCATTCCCTCGCCAGGTGGGTGAGCACCAGCTCCCCCTCGACTCCCTCCTTCCAGGGTAAGGACTCTGCCGAATCCGGGTCGATCATCTCTGGATAGAGCAGGTCGGGAGCGACGAAATGGAGATCGTTCGAGTGCTCACACTGACCTGCAAAGTTACAGAGCGCGTCGGAAACCCCGTAGTTGGCGTTGCGCGCCTTGAATCCCCAGGTCGCCTCCAGGCGGGCGCGGAAACTATCGTTGTCCAACCCCGCTTCGCCGCCGAAAAGCCCCAGTTGCAGGCCTAGTGCGGATGGGGACAACTCGGGGAAGTGCTTTTCGATGGTCCGCTCCAACACCATGGGGTATGACGGGGTGCACGAAATCGCGGTGACGCCCAACTCCCGTATGGAGCGTATCAACAACTCGCTGTTGCCGACCCCAAACGGTATGACCGTCGCACCCGTCATCTCCAAGGTGGTGTGATCGGTGAGGCCGCCGATCCACAGCTGGTAGTTGAGGCAGTGAATGACGCGATGCCCCGGCCCCAATCCGGCGGCCCGTTGCGCGCGCGCCCCCACCTCTGCCGTTAGCTCGGCATCGGCGGCGCTCAATGCCAGATTCATCGGCACGCCGGTCGTTCCCGAGGTCCGGTGAACGCGAATCACCGCTTGGTCCGGGGCCGCCAGATAGTCGCCAAAGGGAGGCGTCTCGGCCTGACTGCGCCGCAACATCTCCTTGTCGCAAAGCGGCAGCGACGGCAAGTCTTCGAGGCACAGCGGCACTCTTTGGGTCGACCACAGCGATTTGAAGAACGGCGAGTGCGCGAGCACATAGCGACGCTGCTCGCGCCAGCGCTCGCCCTGCCGCGCGGCGATATCGCCGAGTGAGGCAAAATCGGGACGGGGCGATGAGCTCATCTTTCAGCACCCGTCGACAGGCGTCGTGGATAGGTGTGCATTTTGAGTTGATTCTGACTAATCCACTCCAAAGACGCTGCCCGCGATGTAACGGGTGCCACCGTAGTTGTTGCCGTCATTCTGTATGTAGTAGTAGGCTGTAAAGATCCGTCCGGCGTCCAGCTGGGTAGCCACGGGATAGGCCGGGTTCCAGTCGCTGGCATAGGCGCGAATCACCGCTTGGCCGCTAAGGTCAGTATGGATGTTTAGGTGAAATAAACCGCATTATCGCTTGTCTGGTCAAGCAGGGCCCGCGCAGGACGGCCGGATCGTTACCGTGGAATCACTCCATTCAGGTAGACGGACCGGGTATGGACACCGTGGGTTTATAGGTTACTGTTTTATTAGTACCTGGCTGGCCCCAATGTGGGCGGCGCGTCTCCACCGCAAGCGACAGGCAGGAGAATACACTATGAAACTATCCACCGTACAGACCAAGCAGTTCCGCGACGAAGGGTACCTGCTTCTGCACGACGTGCTGCCAGCTGGGGAGTTCCAACCGCTCATCCAGGAACTGGCACAGGTCATCGATGCCAAGGCAAGGGAGGTACACGCTGCCGGCCGCCTGCGCGATCTGCATCTGGACAAACCGTTCGAGACCAGGTTACACTACCTGTGCGAGGACGCGGACGATCCAGATGACATGTACCGGGTGATCTTCGGCAAACGGCACAAAACCGCCGGTCTGTTCAAGGTGTGGACCCTCCCGGCCCTCGTCGATCTGGCGGAGCAGCTGATAGGCCCGGAGATCCTGGCCCATCCGCAGTTCAATACGCGGGCGAAGCTGGCCTTTCTGGAATCGTCCGTAGGGACCTTTCACCAAGATGGTGCGTTACTCGCCAGCGACGCGGAGCACACCGCGATGGTGAACTGCTGGATTCCGCTCGTGGATGTGACCATGAAGATGGGCGGAATGCAGGTCATCTCGGGCAGCCACAGGTGGGGTATCGTTCCACACAAGGAAGAGACCAGGATCATGGAAGAGGATCTGCCGTCGGGTGACATCGTCGACTGTCCGGTCCCCTTGGGAGGCGTGCTGCTGTTCAACAAGTTGACTGCTCACCGCGCCTTGCCCAACCAAACCGACAAAGCGCGCTGGAGTCTGGATCTGCGTTACAGCGATGCGAATGCACCCACGGGGCGCAACTATCCTGGTTTCCTGGTGCGCAGCAAAGACCATCCCGAACGCGTCGCCACCGACCATTACCGCGATTGGACAAGACTTTACGAAAGCGATAGCATCCCCGAGTATCACCGCATAACGGAAAAAAACCAGCGACCTGGATTGAGAGCCCATGGATAACAAAACCAGGTCCCAGTCCCGAGCTCGTCCGGGCGGCTTTCTCGTGGAGGAGCAATGAAACGCGCGCCGTTGGAAGTCTCCGATGTACAACACATCAAGCTCTGTTACAGCAAAGACCGCTACTGCGGCCACCCGCGCCAGTGTGGTATCTACAACTTCGGCAACGGAGAAATTGCGGTTCTCCACCACCACGCAGACTGTAGCTACGAAAACCGCGAAGACATCAGGCACGGTTGGGATTCCCGTGGATACAAAAGTCGGTGCAAGATCTTGCTGCAGCGTTCCCTCGACCATGGCGCGACCTGGGAGAAGGAAAACGAGGTCGTGGTGTGGGACTACGATCGACCGCTGGAGGCACATCGAAAGGTGCTGTGGAAGTGCGATGATCCGGGGGAGGTGCGCGAGAAAATCGATTTGATCAGCGCGGACTCGGCGATCTACTTCGGGCGGCCGATGACGGGAAGAGAGAATGAGGACGGAGAGCCTACCATGGAATGCCTGGCCTGGCGCTCAGGTGACCGAGGCCGCACATGGGAAACATCGCCCGCCTCCCGGATAAACCCACCGCTGGGTTACAGCTACGTTCACGTCGACTGCTATCCGGTGGCCAGGTTCGAAGACGGTACCGTACTGGTACCGGCGACTGCGGACAACCGCAACACCGGAAGTTCGGTACCCCGATCGCAACTCGAACGACTCGATCAGAGCGTTACCGTTCTTTACGGTTCCGACGACAATGGGCTCACCTGGCACTATGTGAGCGAGGTGATGCGCGATACCACCGGCCACGGTCGACCGGTCTACGCCAACCTGCTGGTCTTGCCCTCCGGCCGTCTCCAATGTTACGCCCTCAACAACGGCGGCATGCGAACGGCACTTCACCTGAACCACTCGGACGACGGAGGTTACACCTGGAGCGAGCCGCAATCGATTGTAGGGTGGGGGCAGTCTCCGTGGACGAAGTTGAGCCGTGACCCGATCTGGTCCGGGGCTCGGTCCGGTCCGCGTTATCGCTCCTGCTGGCCGCTGTTGCTAAGGGACGGGCGCATCGCAGTACTGTTCGATCGCCGACAGCTTCCGGGCGGAATCGGCGTGATCGTGAGCGAGGATCAGGGAGATACTTGGTCGGCAGAGGCCGTAATTCGCGGGGATGCCAGCGATTGGGATCTGGGGTACGTGGTGGGCACAGAGTTGGACGACGGCCGCATCTTCGCCGCCTATTACTTCATGGAGGAGGACGGCAACAACTTCGGCGGCACCCGCTACATGGCCGCCAGTTTATTTATCCTGAAGTAGAGGCCTCGGTCGGCGTCGAGATTTCTATTGAGCTCAGGTAGAACCTCAAGACACCTTCCGCAAAGCTGTTTTCAGGTGGTGGCGTGGCGCTTGCCACCACCCCCACCACCCAACCCCCTGCCAGCGAAGATAGATCGCACACCCGCTCGTACCAACGGCCGTTGGCCCGCCCTTCCAGGGTCGGCGCCCAGAAGTTTCCATTGCTCTGGGCCATCAGGTGATACTCCCTTTCCAAGAGTCGTTCCGGTTCCGTGTCGATGAGCACGCCGTTCTGATCCCTCAGGAGCGGAAACGGGCTCTCATCGCAGGTATTGATCAACGGCGACAGGGCAAAATGGTCGTGCGCCGACTCCGGGTCGAAATAGATTTTGTAGCTGAATGTGGTGCCGGGTTTGATATCCAAAATGAAGTCCGTGGCCAGAAATCCGACCCGGTCCGGCGCTTCTTCCCCAGAAACCGCAACTGGTGTTTCGACGCGCAGCATAGAATCGTCATCCGGCGACTTCACCAAACCGTCCTCCTTCATCATTTCTGTCTGAGCAAACAGCGACAACTCTACCTCGGGCCCGTTGGGTGCCACCTGGAAGGCGCGACGTCCGGCTCTTTCCAGCCAGCGGGATTGCTGGTGAGCTGCCAGGTCGAGAAAGGTCGGCCGCGTTAGCCCGTCGTTCAAATCGTGGAGCGCAGCGGCGCCATCTCGGATGCGCACCAGATAACCGCTTTGAAAGTCCATGTGGCAGATCTTCAGACCGTAGCCCTCTACCTGCGAATAGTGATGGGTGTGGCCGTGAAAGAGCCACCGCACATGGGGAAATCGCTGCAACGTTCCGATTAACCGACCGCGGGTCTGAAGCATGTGCCAGGGGCGGTGATGCTCGACCTGCTCGGAAGGTTCGTGCATGAACACGAAGGTCAACTCACCCCGATGCGCCTCCAGGTCCTGCTCGAGCCAGGCGAACTGCTCGTCGGGAATGCGGGCAAAGTGCGAATTTCCCGTCTTGATGCGCATCGGCGCCATGCCGGGAACCGTGCCGTGGCTGTCCAGACTGACGAAGTGACAGGCGCCAACGTTGAATGAAAAATAGATGAACCTGTCGTTTCCAGAACCCTCGAGGTCGGTAACCACATTCGGATAGATCGCCTCCAGCCAGTAACGTTTGCCGGCGCCGTCCAGTTCATGATTGCCGATGCCAAAGAAGACCGGCGGACAGTTCGACACCAAACCGATGGTCTCCACAACCACATCCGCAAGCCCGGTGACGCCGGCGCCCCGAGGCGCTTCCGTCTGCTGAGTGCCGAAATCCCCGGCGAGGAATATAAACGCAGCACCCGCATCGGTGCAGCGCTGGAGAAGATCGCGGAATACCGGGTCGGTCCATTTTGTCTTGCGCTCCCAGATGTGCACGTCAGACAGGACCGCGAAGGAGAACTCATCGGGATCGATCGATCGCTGCCCGAGCACCTTCTCGATGTGCCGGGTTATAGACACCATGGCGCCGCGCTTGTCCATATCGGGCGTGCTCTCCTGGCGGGGGTTCAACATGCCTATCTCACCCAGTGTCGATATAGCGGTTGCACCTTTGCCGGCAGTTTGTCGTACACCTCGGCCGGTACGGGAGGTACTTCGTTCTCCTTCGATCCGGTTTCCTCCACGAGTTGTTTACGCTGATCCGAGCCCGGCATCAGAACCTCCACGTTGAGCCACCACGGAACGTACCGCACCACCACTCCGGTTCGCAATCGATCAGTGTTGTTGGTGCCGGTTGCGTGCCACAGGCGGCTGTCGAAGACCAGGACGCTGCCCGCCTTGCCCGTTACCTGCATCTCGGCCGGGTAGGGTTCGAAACGATCTATCTTCAGCGAACCGGTGGGGTTATCGGACATGCGATGGCTTCCCGATACAATCCAGGTGCCGCCATTTTCCACCGTAAAGTCGGTCAACATCCAAAGACTGGACAGCTGCACCGGAAAGTCGGGATAAGGGGCGGGAATGCGGCCCGCTTTCTCCTGATTGTATGGCCAGTCGGCGTGCCAACCGCCGCGTTCGTTTCCCTTCTCTGTAATCAGGGTATTAGTGTAGGAGATGCGGACGTGGGGTCCAAACCAGGTTTCGGCGATGCCCAATACCCTGTCATCGGCGAGGCAATCCCAGAACGAAGGCAGCAACCCGAGAATGCCCCAGGCGCTGCGCAGACCGTCGTATGTACGGCTGACGCCATGTGCCGCCGTGGCCTGCTCGGCTTCATTGCGCACAATATCGACGCGATCTGCAGGAATAACGCCGTCGACGACACACCATCCGTCTATTCGCAGGCGCAGCAGGATATCTTCGACAGTTTCACATTCGTTTTTTGATTCCGCCCTCATTTTCTCACCATGGGCAGCGCTCTGCGCCTGTCAGATCCCACGAAACTGCCTGCACGCATCGGACGGAACCTTCATCTTCGCCCGGGTGAAATCCAGCGGCTGGCAGAAGGCCCACTGCCCCAGCTCCGGCTGCTCGTCCGGCCAGCGGAGCTCGTCGTTCTCGCACTCCACCCGGACGTAGCCTTCATCTCCCGCGATGGGGTACTCGGCGGCGGCGGATTCGGTTTCCAGGAGCGTCCTGCCACCGCTTCCCACGAAGCGACGGCGCGACGCGTTTCGGGTGGCGATGTATAGGAAAAATAAGGCACCGATATCGGTACTATGCAATTCGCTGACACCGTTGTCAAGGGTCCGGCAGGGTCCCTGATGAATCGCTGGTCGTCGCACCGAGCGGCCAGCTTCTCCAGTAGTTCCATCGGAGAGAGCAGGAGATGGCTGGTCCCCTCCGACCACACCGGGCACGCCGCGCACCCTGATCGCGGCTTGCGCACCGCCCTTCCATGCCCTATCGTGAACGACGACGAGAGTGCGTTCGGCCGCATCCCCAGCCGTGGTCGAGAGCTGGTTCGGTTAATCCCACCTGAAATCTCGAGAGATGAGCGTATGGGCCTGGCGACGATATCCCATGAAGGCTACCTGAGCGCGGAACTCCCCTTTGGCGTCGGCGCTGTATCGATGGCCCCCTACGGGTCGGGAGTCGCCCTGGCTCTGCAGGGCAAGGCCTATGGGGTGCCAGGAGCGGTCTGGTTCAGCACCTATACCGACGGGAGCGGCTGGTCGGATCCAGTGTGATGTGACATCTCAAGTCCTTTCCTTGTGATGTCGCCGCCTTTCGCGTGCTGTTAACACGCTTAGGCAACGGATGGACAGCCCCTCGCTTACACAGGAGGGGCTTATTTATGTTGGGGTATTTGCCTAATTATAACTGGACTTTTGCAAAAAGGGCATTTCCGGTTGATGGGTCAAGGTTTTCGGTAGCACGGATTCTGCCCGCATGAGGATATTGGCGAGGCAAGGCCTCCCCTGCCTTCCGCATGGGAATTACATGGGTGAGTGCCGGTAAGCTAGAGCATGAACTAGGCATAGCTAGGCGATTGCAAAAATATTGCAAGGTCTAGCTATTCTCAGGTGATTCCCTTCTAGTAAGGGAGAAGTGAGATGGAGGCTGCTAGTCCAGAAATCCAAGATTACGTAGATCTGTTCGAATCATTTTGTCTGAAGGAATGGAACTCGATCCGACAGCATTATGAATCGTCCTCATTGTCCTCATCAACTCAGACTCTTTACGATTTGCTGAGTCCTGGGGAGATTGAGGATTTGGAGCAGAAGGCTTATAAGTTATATCGGAGTCTTTAGCTTTTTCAGCCATGGCCCTGTCTTTATCTGACAGAGCCATTTTGATCTGCATAATAGCTAGTATTCTTAGCCTTTTTGCGGGGTCTTGCATTGACTTTTCGAATCGAATTTCTGCTTGGTTGCTCATAGCATTCCTCCTGGATAGGAATTGGTTAAGATGGAATTGGATAGCTAAGGAGTTGGCAGTCCTTAGCTATCCATCAATCTCTTGTTGTATTTATATGTTTTTTATGTAATTTATTGTTTCCTTTATTCTTTTTGCCAAGTCAAGGTCTTTTTCTTTCATGGCCAACGTTTCCATTTTGGTCAATTTTTTCAAAACCAGTTCTTCCCGTCCTTTATCGGCAACCAGGCCAGCCAATAAGAGGTGGTAGATGTCCTGAGTTACGAGAAGAGTTTCTTTGATTTGGTTCGATGTACTATTAGGGGTCATGAGATTTCTCCTTGGCAGGAATTGTAATAGGTGGCAACTGTTGGCAGGAGGAAGGTAGAGAACTTGGAAGGGCCTGGCAATAGATAGGAATGGGTTAAGAATGGTGGGAACGGTGAATATCTATCATTTCCTGTATTTTTTCCGCGACGGATAGCAATAGGAGATTGGGATTATCTGGATCCAGTTGAACTATGAGGTATTCCAACTTGCCTAAAAGACGTTTTTGAAAACCTGGATCGACTTCTTCCATTGCCAGACAAAAGGCAAGAAGAGTAGTAGCAAGGGGTTCGATTTTTCTCTGTTTTTTGCACATCTCGCATCCTCCTTGGTAGGAATTGTGATTGATAGCAAATAGCCGGGAAGGCTGAAGGGCTCTCGTGACACCCTCCCTGGTATTCGGGCGTGCAAGACCTTTTGTATTTCCAGGGATTCCCGGCTAGCGGTGGCAATAGCATAGGAAGAAGAATCGGGAGATGTCAACCTTCGCGCATAGGGTAGACGGTCCTAGGCGCTTCCTTTGAGGATAAGAGCGTGTTCTAGATCTAATTACCCTTTTCCTGCTATAATAAGAGCTCTTTGAAAAATCATGAGATCTTTTTCTATATAGCATGAAATATGTATCATTTCGTTAGGCAAGTAAAACGTTGCGTTAACTGCTCCCTCCTCATCTAAGTCTCTATCGGGAATTCCAAGTGTACCCACTTCCTCTAACTTATCAACAAAATCCATGCAATAAAAAAATGGTCCATGAAAGGTGAAATAGGTATAGGGATCACTCTCAGTCAGTCGGGTTTTGGATAGTTTGGAAATATTATTATTTAGAGTTTCTGTCCACCTTAAATCTGCCTCCTCATCAGATGGATATTTTTTTACGTTCTGTGCTTTTCTCGGTCCTTTCTTGAATCCATATTTTTCTATTATAGGTTCTATTTTTTCCCATCTGGAATGTCCTCTTGCAGCTTCCACTATAACCAATTCTGTTTTACTTAGTTGTATTCTTGGAGGTCGATTTGATGTCTCAAAATCTGGCAAATCGTCTATAGCTTCTTCTATGCTCGTTCTCTCCTCACTTTTTTTTTGAGAATTCTGAGCATACAGATATATACCAGTGAATAATGCCAGAAGAGCTATGCCTGCAATCGATGCCACAAGAATGAAAAGTCCTCTATTCCCATTTATAGTTTTCATGGCCTAGACCTCCACCTTCTCGAATAAGTCTTTCATCTTATCCTTGGCTTGTTTCTTATGCTCCTTATTGATATGTACGGCGACTATGGCTAGGGCTCCAGCAAGCACCGCCAGGTCATCCGCATATCCAAATACGGGGATGTAATCCGGAATGGCGTCTTGAGGAAAGATGAAATAGGCGAGGGCGGAAATAATGGTAGTTTTCGCCCAGAGGGGGGTCTCGGGATCTTGCGCGGCGTAGAACAGAATAAGTGCTTTTTCTACAACGTCCTTGCCGGCCTTCACCGCCTGGTCGGCTAGTTTATCCCAAAAATCCTTATCGGATATTTTTCTCCCTACTTCTTCGAACATGATTCCCTGCTTTCTGTTGGCAATTCCTGTTGGCAGTTAAGCGGACGACCCAGGAGTCCCGGAAGACATCCTGAGCCGCCCTAGCCTACTGTCTACTCACTCGCACGAAAGTATCCAGCAGGCCATAGGAGCAGAGTTCTCCCAAAACTGAGAGACCTATTCAGCCGTGTAATCCCTTGCGTAGTGGATGAAAGTAATGCGGGGGGATGGAACCTTAATACACAGATCCCGCTCTCCTCTGTCCTGTTGGTTGGACTTCCTTTGGCAATAGGAAGTCGGGTACTGCCAACAGTCGCGCAGAGATGCGAGAACAGTTCCTGCTTATTTACCTGCCCTCAGGGTGCGACTCTGGGGTTCCGGAAAGGTTGTTTTATTCAGCAGGATACCCGACCTAGTACATCAGCCGGAATTCTGCGAGGGTACTACGCAACCATTGGCAGGATACAAGATAAAGAGGGGAAGGGAGATTTACAAGGATTTTCTATATAAATCAATGTGCGTTTTTTAGAAAAAGATGGTATAACTATGTGTAAGAGAAATCCAGGATCTTATATTTATTGAATGGAGGGTGAGGGATCATCGGGATTTTACTGTTGGCAAACACCCCGACATCCCCCACCCCTGCGAATTTTAAATTAAACCCTCTACCGGGCTCAGGACTGACACCCGGCAGAGGCTGTTATTATCTTCGGGGCCAGGTTGTAACCCCAGCCGATATAACAGCAACAGCAAAATAAATCCAGGCGTACATATTAATTCTCCTGGTGAAGATGGTCGAGGGAAAACGTGGAAGTTGTTGCTTCCACACTCGCAATATGTCCCTCCCCTTGTGCTATATAGGGACACATCGGTCCGCATCCTTCGTGTTTTGCTGTCGGCGGGGAATAATATAATGAATGATTATTCCCCGCCAAACTAAAATCTCTGTCCTTTTTATTTACCTTGTATTTATTTTTCCTTTATCCTATTATTTTCCTGAGTTTGCCAATAGTCGTTGTGCGTGAGGATCCCCCGCTTTAGTGTCGGGTATCCTGCTGAATACAATAGCCTAACCTGGAAGGTCGAAGGTAGCTCCTTAGACCGGGCGAATAGGCAGGGACTTTCCCGCATCCTTGCGCGACTGTTGGCAATACCCGACTCCTTTCTGCCAAGAGGGGTCAAACTGCCCGGAAACAGGGGAGATTGGGGTGATTGCCTGAATTTTCGGCGCATCTCGTTGGATGCTTCGATGGGTTCTAACTTCCACGTCACAAAGGTGATTTTTACGGATACGGGTCATTACCCTGACCGAAGGAAGTCCCTGCTTTCAGGTCTTGCAGAGTTGGACCTAGCTGCCGGGCCAGGGAGACCCAGGCTTACCCAGGACGGTCTGGGTCTCCCGTTCTAGGCTAAATTATAAAAAGAGCGCCCAAGCCTGTATTTCAGACTTGGGCACTCTTTATGCAATGGATTACTTATCTTTTATATATTTGCCTATGAGCACGACAATGTTCCCAATAAGCACCCACATGGCTGCGTTCATGGCCTTATTCCTTTCTATCCTCGACTGTTAGCATGGACTTCGTCCTCCCTCTCTGGAGATCTGTTGGCATCATTCTCTTTCTGTTAGTTTCTTGTAGGTTAACCTCCTTCCCAGCATGCCTCGCGCCATATAGTACATTTGCATGAGCGTATCGGAGTTCCGAGCATTGTGTCTGCCGGCAAATTCGTCCACGTATCTGTGCAGATGCTTGGCGCTCATATGATGAAAAGTACCTTGATACCCTCTTTTGAGCAGTGACCAAAAGGATTCGATCCCATTGGTATGCGCCTGCCCGTCTACATACTCCCCAACGCTGTGGTTCAGGGTGGTATGGTTCGGCATTCCATTATATATGGCGCTTTCGTCGGTATAGAGCTTGGCCTCTTCGTCTACGAATTTTCCTACAAACTCCTGTACATTTTCTGTATTGGCCGTTCCCACTACTTTTGCTCGTACTTCATTGGTCGCTCGATCTTTGATCCCTGCCACGGCAATTTTTCCCACCGTTCCGTGTCCAGCGCGTAACTTTTGGCTTTCGTGTTTGTTCCCTTCCTTTCCTCCAATAAAGGTTTCATCCGCTTCTATGGGACCCGCTAAAGTAGAATCGCCAGGACTCCACGTAGTCCGGATACGATGGGCCAGAAACCAGGCGGATTCCTGCGTGATTCCTAAATCTCTGTGCAGCTTCATACTGGATGTTCCCTTAATCCCCGTAGTCATCAGGTAGAGAGCCAATGCCCACCCCTGAAAACCGATCTTGGAATCCGCCATAACCGTCTTGGTACGGACGCTGAAGCGCTTTATACAGTCCCTGCACCGATAGGGTTGATTGGGATGGGCCGCGCCTTCCTGGACGTTCACAGAGCCACAAAATGGACACCAGGGACCGGAAGGCCAGCGCACCTGAGCGAACCATTTTTCTGCAGTAGGATGGTCAGGGAATAAGCGGATAATTTCGGGGAGGGTAAGACCCTTGCGGAAGAACTTCCCGGGTCCCTTCTTCTTGGCTCTTCTTCTTCGAGGCATGGCAGCCTCCTTTCTAAAAAAGAATGGTATATGTATAACTCTTATATATAGTTATACCATTTTTTCTTTAGAAATCGCAGAAGCTGCCGGACTTTACATATTACATTCTCTCTGTGTTTTTCCCATAAACATGGTATAACTATATATAAGAATATATTCTTGGTTTTTTGCGCGAGTGTGATGGAGTTGGATGATTCCTTTCTCTGACAAGTGTGGAATAAAAAACCTTTTTCTTTCTGGGGGTTTTTGTATCCAAACTCCAGCACTCGCGCTGTTATTTTTTAGCTCTGCGTCTGCTCGGCCTCTTAAAGGGCAGTATCTTTTCTTTGTCAGAGAAAATTTTCGATTTACCAACAGAAAGAAACGCTGTTATCCTTTCCAAGAAAAAAGCCAAAAAATCCCCTCCTAAAAATCTGTCTCTGTTTGATTTTGTGCGCCTATTCCCTGATGATGCTGCGGCGGAAGCTTGGTTTGCTGGCATACGATGGTCTGATGGAGTTTCCTGTCCTCGCTGCGGATCCAGGGAATTCAAGCATCCTACCTCCCACCGATCCATGCCCTACCGATGCAGAGACTGCCTTTATCGTTTCAGTGTCCGCACGGGCACACTTATGGCTCATTCCAAGCTTAGCTATCAAACCTGGATTACGGCTATTTATATCATGGTTACGGATGTGTCGGGCACGTCCAGCTTGAAGATGTCCCGAGATTTAGGCATTACTCAAACAACAGCTTGGCATCTGGAGCATCGCATACGGGCTATGTGGGATCAGGATGAATCTATTTTAGAAGGTCCGGTGGAAGCAGATGAAACCTACATTGGAGGAAAGGAGGGAAACAAACATAAAGATAAGAAACTGTATCCAGGCGGGGGAACTTCAGGGAAAATACCCGTGGTCGGGCTTAAGGACAGAGTGACCAAACAGGTTAGGATAAGGGTAGTAGAACGTGCTGATACGGAACATGTTCAAGGGTTTGTACGAAAGCACATTTCTAAAAATGCCGAGCTCTATACAGACGAAAACCCGGTGTATAATGGCCTGCCGAATCACAGAATGTGTTCCCATAGCTGGGGCCAGTATAAAAACGGTCCGGCGCATACGAACGGCTTGGAATCTTTTTGGTCTATGCTGAAGCGCGGATTAAGCGGCAGTTATCACCATACGAATTCCAAGCATCTGCCGCTTTACTTGAGAGAATTCGAAGGCAAGTACAATAACCGACACCTGGGAACGCTCGAGAAGATGGAATTGCTGGCAAAGGGAATGATGGAGAAGGGGATGACGTATGAGGAATTGACGGGGGCAGATGGTGACCGACTCTAAGATTTTTATGCCTGTCTTTCTCTATATTAAGTATTAGAGGAATCTTCTGGCTTGTATTGTCTTAGTTCTTCATCGCTCATTCCATCAATGACTTCAGAGTAATAGTCTTGAACCTGAAAATAGTACGGAAGAGGTTCAGGCTGATTGATTAAGTCTAGTATTTCGTTTAAATCCTTATACATTCCATCACCAAATCCTTTAATATCCTGCATGGTCAATATCCTTCCTATTCAGGGCTTCTGGGTAATAATGTTTGCGCTTAATCCACTTGAATCCTTCATGCTTTGTAACCGTGGCGATGTCTGTATCACCCCCAACAGTGTTTGCTCCCGGAAGAAATCTAGAATACTTCTTTGTCATATCTACGAGAAAATCCGCCAGATCGATGGTGTCTTGTACAGGCATGGATGGTTGAACTAATGGAGTTACGGTTTGTTGTAACAGTGTTTTTATTGTTTCTGCAGGAATTTTAAGATAGATCAATTTATCTAGTAATGTTTTACCAAAGCCAAATATCAATCTATTAATCGCTTCTCCTTGTCCACCCCACACTAATTTCCTTTCATCTTTTTCCGTGGCTAAAATCTGCGGATCTTTGATTTCTCCGTCTTGAATCAAAATTTTCCATATTTCACCACCACCACCATCTGATCCGTATCCTCCAATCCAAAAGTCGAATGATTGAGAAGGTGATGGTTTTGGATCTATAGCCCTGTATTTTTCGGAGAAAAAATTATGGGCAAGAGTGGCCACATGCTCAATTGAGTATTTCACTGTACTCAACCGCAATCCGGTTTCTCCTGATTGTAGCTGTATTCGAAAATCCTTTGTAAGGTTACTTATCGATGCAGGACCAAACTGACCTAGTCCAGCTGTCATGGCCGCTACAGGCAATTCTCTGTGGAGATTAAAAACTTTATACCCGTGATTCCAAATGTGGCTGATTAAATTGTTTTGAGAAAGAGAAACAGCACTGTCTGCTGCAAAGACAATGCAATCGTGGACTTTAATAGCTACGCAAACTGTCAAGAAAATCCTTTTTAAGCAGTACCAACCAATGTACGTACTAATATATGCAATTAATATAAGTACCGCGAGGAATAAACTGGCTCACTCTGAGCCAGTTTCCAGTACCTAGGTAAATGAATTACCCAACCTGTCAGCTATCCCTAGTACCTCTAAGCGAGTACCCAGCCCATCCCCATAGGTACTACCCATGTTTCTTCCAAGAGAAGGGGAATTACATCTCTCTTGTATTTAGCAGGATACCCTAACACATTACTGGCAATTTACGGTCTGATTATGGTCGCCAATTTCGCCATATAAGTTGAGCTGAGCGTAGTTTCCTTTCATCTTTGGTGAGTCTAGATTTTGGAATCCTTTGCCAGATTTTCTCCATTTTTTCTAAAAGATCTCGCCTTGGATTCTTGTTATCTGATAGTCTAAGCGCGTTTGTTAATATGTGAATGGCTAACTTTTGCCTTGCAATTTTGCGATTTCTTTCCTCCAACTCTCGTCCCATCCATGCGATATTTCGCTTCCACATGGAAATTTCTTCTTGCAAAGATGATAGGTTTGGATTATCTTTGGACATTATAATACCCTCCTGAGTAAAGGGTTAAAGCTTAACGAGAAAATCAAGCCAAGGTTTCTGCCCTTGGCTTTTCTCGTATAACCTAACCTGTTTAATTAGAACGCTTTACGAAATAATTATATCTTTTTTAATTCCCTCTGTCAAGGAAATTTCTAAGAATTTCCCTAGTCCCATCCCTCTACCGGCACCCTCCTAGGCCTTGCTCCACAAAATTACTCTGCCTATATTATTCTTTCTTGAGGAATTCCAATCAATTAGTTGTACGAATAAAATTTGTCGATTTTCCACCTTTAGGAGAGAGAATATTATGAAAGCTATATTGGATGAACTGAAAAAAGAATCATCTTTCTTTGGAGAAAAATACAGGCAATGCTACAAGATTTGGGAAAATATATTTAAGGAAAACCCTGGAATTTCCGTGGATGAATTGACTGAAGATCTTCTTTCTATTCAGCATCAAATGGAGCGAATTTGTGATAATATATATTTGGGGAAAGTAGTTACAGCATGGAGCGCATTTCATTTTGCTACCGACATGAAGGGGTACTATCCCATAGAGAAGATGTTTTTGCCAGCTTTTAAAAAAAGCATGGTAGCTTCTGAAGTTAAAACCCATTCAAAAGAGGCCGCCAAGTTTTTCTTTGGAGACGATTTTGTTGAATCAATCTAGTGTCTGCCCCGCTTATTGCTACCCAACCCAACCCTACCCCTCCCCATCTTCGTATATCCTAGCCCATATCCTAGCCCATCCCTAGAATCCCCATCGTTGGCACCCCCCACCGGCACTCACCCATGTCTCTTCCACTATATTTCCCTGTTCTAATTCTAAATAATTTATTATCTTAGATAGTGCTTTCGGAGGAAATATTCTCTGATGTACTGCAGTGCTGCCTCGAGCTCCGGATCTCTCTTCGGTCTGGGCTTTCTTCGCCAGTGAGGGCGAACGTAGTAACCTCTGATAAAGGTAAAATATTTTCGGTTATAAAGTGGTGGTTGAAAGACCATTATAATCTCCTTGCGGAAGAGTTTACTGAAAAATCGAAAATAGGTGGCAGGGGAGTCTTAGCTCCCCGCCATCACCTTCACCACCTTTTTCCTTACCTATTAAACATGTCCTTTTCCACCCTCTTTTGTCAAAGTTATTTTTGTACAATTCCATTTTCAGCCCATTTTCACCTCATTTTAGGGGATAATTTCCCATAGTGCTCGCAACCTGTTCTACCCCAACATTTTGTGCTATCCACTAAATCATATTACCGGCACTCACCCATGTAATTCCCTTCCGCATCCCCTGACGATGTGAGAGGTGGTTCATGCCGGGTATTATTGCCTTTCCTACGATAGTCGAGGAAGCCGTAGACGAGTTTGGCTGGATGTTTGCCAACACCCCGGAGCGCTGGCACTTTGCCGAATATCTGACCGGGCTGATGGCGGCCGAGCGCAAAAATGGTTCGGCGATCAACGCCGAGTTTGCCCAAACCACGGATCCATCCTGCCTGAACCGCTGGATCACCCAGGTGCCATGGGACGTGGAACCACTCAACGAACATCGCCTGGCCTGGTTGCAGGGCCCTTCCTCGACGCGCTATTCAGCGCGCGGGTGATCGCCATCGACAACACCCTGGTCGACCCTAGCGCAGAGATGATCGAGGACGCGGGTTGGTTTTGGGACCATGCCGATGGGCGCTATCTGATGGCCCACGACTATGTGATCGCCAACTACGTGGGTTCCTCGGGGAAACATTATCCGCTGGAGTTTCGCTGCTTTCGCAAGCGGGAAGAGGGGACCGATGCCGCGCCAGCCCCGCCGTTCAAGCATCACACGAACCTGTTTGAGGAGTTGGTGGACTGGGCCGTGGAGCGAGAGATTCCCGGTGATTTCGCCTTTGACGGCTACTTCACCAGTGCCGAAAGTCTCAACCCTATCCAGGGCCATACGCGCGGCTACGTGGGGGATCTGAAAAGCCATCGCAAGGTCTGGTTCAAGGGCGCTGAGATGAAGGCGGCCGAGTGGGCCGCCGGGATCGCACCCGGCGACCGCCAACGGGTCGACATCGGCGATCGCAAACAGGGGTATTTCACCCGGACCGTGCGTCTTCCCCAGGTCGATCATCCCGTTCGCCTGGTGATTCTGTGGGATCGCAAGAACGGCAAGAAGCCGGTCAAGTGCCTGGTGACCAACCGGGTGTATTGGGAGATCCGTCGCATATTGAAGGTCTATCGCAAACGCTGGACGGGCACGGAGACCTTTCATCGGGACGGCAAGCAACATCTGGGTATGGGGGATTGTCAGTTACGCACCGCCGAGGGCCAGACCCGGCACCTGTATCTGGTGATGCTGACGCACAGTCTTCTCATGGCCCGGATGGGGCAGGGCCGTGCGCATGGCTGGGCTCATGGTGTGCTGACGACCATCGGCCAAGCCTGTCGAGCCGTGTCGCGGGAAACGCTCAGTAAAACCATCCATTGGGCCGTCGAACAGGCTACAACTCTGGGGTGGAATCAGCAACGAATCGTCACCTACCTCGAACTGGCCTGAGCCGGAGTTTGCAAAAGTCCAGTTATAATGTATTTGTAGGTTAGAACCAAGTTCTTTAAAATATCCCGGAATATTTTTAATTCACTCAAATTGATGGGGTCTGGAACATTCCAGGATCAAGTTCCCAGCGCCAAGCCTGTTGCCAATATCTCCCCTTTGCGCGGATCCACCGAAGAAGAATACTAAGGAAGCTATAGGAGGACCCGATAACGCAAAGAAATATCTCCAGATTATCGCTTTGAGATTGGCGTCTTTGATGAACGACGAAACCATGCGCAAGCATTTGCTGGGTCGGGTTCAGTCCACGTCGGACAATGCCGCCGATCTGGCAACGGTAGTCACCGAGTATTCCTCTATCAAGGCCAATCTCTCCAATAATTTCAAAGATGCTATGTCCGCCAAGGGCATCACGGGCAGGCTGTCCAGTGAAATTGTCGCGGACCATCTGGATGAAGATGCCTTTATGGAAATTTGCCAAACGCTCTTTGGTCTGGAACTCTTCTTGGCCTTGCCCAAAGAAGGAACATGGGATTGGCAAGGAAAAATGCCCGTATTCTACGATCCTGTTGTCGACGAAACCCTGGTTACGCACTTCCAGGGTTTCAATCCGGACGGAACGCCTGCCCTGCTGAATATCAAGGTCGAAGAAATTCCTTATCCTCTGCTCTATGTGCGCTTTGATGAACGATTTTTCTTTAGACCCGAGAATCAATCGACCTCTTCATTCCCTGATAGGGCACCGAATCCAATAGAGGCAATTCGCCGTCACTTTGGTTTTCATGGAACCTGGAATATAATAACCGATTTAGTGACTCCGCCCAAGGTGTACGCCCATAGCGAACCAGACGATGCACACGATAACTGCTATCAATACAATGCCCTGTCCTTGTATGCCATTCGCATTGACGATGACCACGAATCTTCTTTGAGTGGCCTCCCGGAAATATACACCAAGACCAAGCTCAAGCATAAATATAACCCGAACGATCCCCACGATCCGGGAGACTGGACCAAGCTGGATGTGCATTGGATAGATGTAAACGAAATAGACCTTACCTACACTTCGGACGATTATAATTGGCTCCCCGGCCGCGTATACCATCATGCAGCTAGTACGTGTTCCTTCAATTGGGATTGGAGCGATTACCAAGATTACGCCCATATCGGCGTCCTGGAGTATGACGCGGGATGGAGCAATGACGAAAAGCTAGCTAAATGGAAGAATATACCCACGGAAGATCAAGCATTCTTCCTTTTGAACGACGATCACGAGTATTCTTACACGAACGGTTGGGGAGAAGATGCACTGATAGGCTTTGGCCTTGAGGATTGGCAGTGATGTCAAGGCTTGGGATCCTCGCGGTTGCGTGGGTGACGCTGCTATTATCCGCGCAGTCTATTCATGCAAAAAGCTTCCTCTATGGGGAAGTCGGTTGGGGGGTCAAATTCGATAAGAGGAGCACCATATCCCCCCTATTCACCCTGGGCAAGTATCGCGCTTATGGGGATAAGTATTTGGTGGGAGTCATAGCGAACGGGGCTATAGACCGTTACCGCAGTCGAGATTTTCCAGAATGGGTATTGCCATTTGTCGCCGGGGTTGGCGTAATGCGTTTTGCCTCCGGGCAACCCGGAAAGGGATTTTTTGTTAAATCCGATTTGGGTTTATTCCATGCAATAATTAGGGAAAGGAAAGATTGGAAGATGCACCCGGAAGGCATGGGCTGGGGAATAGTAGCAGGAGTTGGCCGTGGTTGGGCTATGGAGGGGGAAAGCCGGTTGATGTTTCAGGCTGGGGTTTCAATCCGTGACTTCTTCAAACCCGGCGATGTATACAATAGTTACAATGCTGCTATGGGGGTGTTGTTTTAGAATGACTACTCAATCAGATGGGCCGTCCGATCAAGAACGTCCTGTATCTGTTATGAGTGGGTAGAGGAGCCGAGTCACCCGGGCTCCTCCCCAGTTAGAACCCATCGTGCCCGATTCGGGCAATAGGCTCAAGATACGACCATTGACCAAGCCGAGGCAGCCAGGCTATCCTCTTCAGTTGCGTGGCCGTTGTCGGTTGAGATGCTGTCGATCTCACAACGTTTCCCCTCAGAGGACGATCATACCCAGGGGCCTTCGCCATGTGGCAGGCTTTCCCTGCCTCGGACTACTATGCCCCTTCTGACTTCCTGACCCCCATTTCGACGCCCTCGCGGTGTCGGCTTGTCGGTCGATACTTCCATCCATGGAAGAGCGGTCAGGATCTCCCACGTTTACCGTACGGCTTTGATTGCATGCCGCGCTCTCCGACCCCGGAGGAGTCACCTGACCCTGCCCATAAGCGGGCCCGGCGATGGTGCCTTCGAGGCCTATAACCCTCTCGGCCTCCTCTCAGTCGATATTCGTTAACGGGGCTCAATCGCTTCAACCCGAAGGTTTGCGGCCTACAATCTCCCTGTCTACGCTTAACGCCTGCCGTTACCGACACGCGCTCAAGACTCGGTATGGAAGGTGCCGGGTCGGCACCTTCCCAGTGGCACTCTCAGCCACCAGTCGTACGGCACTTCGTGGCGCACTATAGGAAAAATAAGGCACCGATATCGGTACTATGCAATTTGCTGAAACCGTTGTCAAGGGTCCGGTAGGGTCCCTGATGAATCGCTGGTCGTCGCACCGAATCGTTCGGGAATGCTCCGAGCACCGTGTAAAGGATTTCGGCGCGTTTCAGGGGTCAACCTGGTATTTGAGGGCGCACTCCTGCGTACGGCTCACGGCGCAGGGAGCGAATCGCGGAGGAAAACACTCGCGCCAGCAGGGTCGCCCAACGCAGCCGATGGGCGCAGGGCGGAGCGCTCGAATCGCGGTCCGCCGCGGTCGACTCCTCAACCGGTTTGGCGGGCACGATGCGGCCGCGGTCCCGGGCCCGGGGGGCCAGGACCACGTGGTAGCGCAGGAGAGGGAGCAGGGGCGGGGGGACCAGAGCGGCCAGCTTCTCCAGTAGTTCCATCGGAGAGAGCAGGAGATGGCTGGTCCCCTCCGACCACACCGGGCACGCCGCGCACCCTGATCGCGGCTTGCGCACCGCCCTTCCATGCCCTATCGTGAACGACGACGAGAGTGCGTTCGGCCGCATCCCCAGCCGTGGTCGAGAGCTGGTTCGGTTGATCCCACCTGAAATCTCGAGAGATGAGCGTATGAGCCTGGCGACGATATCCCATGAAGGCTACCTGAGCGCGGAACTCCCCTTTGGCGTCGGCGCTGTATCGATGGCCCCCTACGGGTCGGGAGTCGCCCTAGCTCTGCAGGGCAAGGCCTATGGGGTGCCAGGAGCGGTCTGGTTCAGCACCTATACCGACGGGAGCGGCTGGTCGGATCCCCGCCAGATCGCCTCCGTGCCTTCTGAGAGCGAGGACGAGCTCCAGTGCTGGGATCCTGCCCTGCACATCGATGGGTCAGGCACTGCTCACCTGTTTTTCACGGTCGGAGCGATCGGGGAAGGACGCCCCTCCTCCCTGATCGGCATGATGAGCACGGAAGAGCCGGACGGATCCTTCAGGTCTTCCCGGGAGCTCCCGAAGGGCATCCTCGGCCCGACCCGCTCTGGCTCGGGCGTGACTCTCGACGACGGCACTGTCCTCTTCGGCGTGGAAAGCGATACCCTGCGCATCGAGGCTGCGCGGCCGGCCTATGAGGAATGGGAGATCGTCGCCCGCATCGCCGATGAAGACTCGCTGAGGCCGATTGAACCGTCGCTGTGCCGCTGCGGTGACAGAGGCGTCTTGCTCTGTCGAAGCGGCTCCGGCAGCATAGTGGAAGTCTGGAGCGAGCCGGGTCTGCGCGAGTGGAAGACCCCGCAGAGGTCGACCCTGCCCAACCCGAGAAGCAAGGTAGAGGGCATCACCCTGGCGGATGGGCGGGTGCTCCTCGTATACAACCACAGTCGTGAAGGTCGCACGCCGCTTAATTTCGCGATTTACGGGGAGGAAGGCTGGCGCCCCGGCCCCGAACTGGCTGCCGGAGAAGGACGATTCTCTTTCCCCGCCGCCGCCCAAGCCGCCGGGGGCGAAATCCATGTCGTCTTCACTGACAACAGTATCACCCGCTTGAAACATGTGATTCTCACCCTCTGTTGACCTGCCCTGTTCAGCTACCTGCACCTGAGGAGAATCTACCGTGAGCCACACGTTCGACGGCGACGCATACGACGCAGAAATTACAGACTATCGCTGAATAGAACCTGCAATGGCCATCGCGAATACACAGAAACGCGCCATCCCGTCGGGCCTTGACCAGCTGATAGCGCTTTAATCATTATAGGGGACCTTATCGTTGGTTACGGCAAGGCTCGCCGCGTCTGTTGCCCGGCGTTTTGGCGGCGGACGGGTGTGGCGATTCTGCACAAAAGGAGGAGCCCAGTGGACGAGAACAGGAGAGCCGCGCGTTGGCGCAAGCGCCGCATCATTTTTAACAATGATGGAAACGACGTGAGAGAGGCGTGGACAGGAGTGGAACGTCGTCATGATCTCGAAGAAAAGCTGTTCGCGCGCAGCGGGGCCGAGCTGATCGATGACTTTCTCAATGCCCGCAGCAGGCCGCTGGTTGGGACGCAGGTGGACAGTATCTGCTACTGCAGTTGCATGGCCGGCGTCATGTTCTCGCACCACACAAAATTGGGCGGGTTCTACGGAAAAGGAGTACCGCAAGAGCTCGTGGAGACGTATGGAAGCGACAACCTGCGGCTTCAGACAGATTTCTGCCACGAGAATGACATAGAGGTATTCTGGTCGTTGCGCATGAACGACGCAGCCGATTCCTTTCCCGAGGGTTCGCGTAGATGGACATTTCCTCTGGATCACTTCAAGCGGGCACATCCGGAATTTGTGATGGGCGACCCCGGGGACTGGATTGAGGGAAAGGCACACAATAAATACTGGTCCTACCTTGACTTCAGTTATGAACAGGTCCGGGAGCACATATTCTCGTTGTTCCAGGAGGTAGCCCAGAATTACGACGTGGATGGGATAGAAATGGATTTCTTCAAGAGATTCCCATATTTCCGCGAGACGCTGGACTGGCTTTCCGTGGAGCAGCAGCACCTGGACATGATGACAGACCTGGTGCGGCGACTGAGGAGGATGGCAGACGAAACAGGTCAGCAAAGAGGGCGACCCGTGCTGCTGGCGGCGCGCGCACCGTTCAATCTTCCGGATGCACGTTTCGTCGGGTTGGACCTGGAAAAATGGCTGCAGGAAGACCTTATCGACATTTTGATTGCAGGCGGTTACTACGAGTCTGAAATGACGGAGTCTTTCAAGGGGATCGTGGACCTGGGGCACAAATACGGAGTACCGGTGTATCCCTGTATCGAGTGGAGTTTCTGGAACCATTGGGCTTTTCTCGATCTAGGATCGGGAGAACACCGAAGATTCGAGTCGTGGATGGGTACCCTGTACGGCGGACAGCCTGCGCGCAGGAACAGGCCATCTTACGCGGTGACGCTCAATTCGTGGGAAGGAACCATGGCGGCATGGCGGGCTGCAGCGACGAACCTGTTCAACGCCGGCGCGGACGGTATCTACACCTTCAACGCCTTTTTCGCCAAGCAAGACATATGGAGCGAGATCGGAGATCCCGCAACTATGGCTGGCAAGGACAAGATATTCGGCGTGGACCGGTTCGGGGGTGACTCCAGCTTCAATGACGTGCACGAAATGGAGCTGAAGCAAGGAGGACCCGTCAGCGTCCATTTTCAAGTGGGCGAGGATGTGGCGTCTGGCAATGCCCCCGAGTTGCGGTTTCGTCTCCACCTCTGGGAGTTCACGAGCAATGACGACATAGATGTGAAACTCAACAATGAACCTCTCGATGGCCTCAAGCCAGCCGGCCCTCCGCAGACACACTCGGCGGGGCAGTGGCTGGAGTGCCAGCTAAGACCCTCTCAGGTCCATAGGGGGGAGAACAGGGTTGAGATTGTGGTGAGGAAACGGGATGAATCCATGCAGACACCCCTCGTCCTGGACGCGGTACAGCTATATGTTCACTACAAGGGCTAGACAAGGGATTCTTGGATTATGAACGACTTTACAATCGTGAAGATCTCAAGATAGGCCGGATTATGAGCTGCGATCTCCCGATGTCCGTCGGATCTCGTCTCGAAGCCAGGGACCTGCCCACAAGCACGGTCATTTGCCCTCCCAGGTTTCGCTCTGCAGTCGATCAAACCCTCTGACATTAACCTCTGGTTCCAGTATTTCTCTGGTGTGCATATTGTATCGGTCACCCGGCCGAAGAAAGTAAAACCGCCCCGCTCGTCCGAAAGTCCGCTGGTTGTCATAGATAGCAACATAGCTTCTCCCAAGAACCTCGAACTCATCGCCGTGAACCACAATTGCCGTGCCCTCATCTATCCCTATGCCAAGTAGCTCAGGATGGGCCTCTACTACCTCCAGCATGTCATAATGGCGGTTGCGGACCAAGTGATGTTGGTCAATTGATACATTCCGAAGAAACCCAAACCCTTTAACGTGGTCGCCAATGATGATCTCAGCGCCACTGGTATCCCCTCTTATCATGAATGTGCCCTGCAGAGTAGCTCCGGCAGAGGAGCCGCCGATTACGCCGCCTCGATCAAGTAAGGCGAATAGTGCATTGTGGGTCCGCGTGTTCAGATACGCATCAGTAACCCGCCAGTGTCTCCCCCCAGAGAACCACACACCTTGAGCGTCTCGAAGCTTGGACAAGAATTTCTCAGAGTCCGCGACCTCTCTGTCCCTGGTATGCAGTAAGTTGAGATTGTGCGCTCCAGCCTGCATGAACGCCTCCATATCTGGCGCGTATAGGCCAGAGTAGTCTCTTTCGGCTGCGGTGGGCACAAGGACTATGGGTGCGCTGCTCCCTCCGGCCAAGGCAACGAATTTATGATAGATTTCACCGAGCTCCCCGCCACCGGCAAGTACCAGTGAGCCATTTTGCGGACCGATATGTATTTGACCTGGCAAGGTGGCCTCCTACAGACAAATCTTCAGAACCATGTGTCGCCAACTTTGTGATGATCGCCCGGTACCATATGAATGAAAAGTAAAAAAAGGCACCTTTTTGGACTCTCGGTCAAGGCGCTGAGCGCACCGCCAGGGTCAGGCAGGTCCCTGAGGGTCGTTTGCAGATCCTTCGACCGGTCTCGCAGTACGGTTTTGTTTCCGGTCGGCCCATATCAGGACCAATTCTGGGCCTGAGGGACCGTCGAGGGCACACCCCCGTACGGCCGGCTCCGGAGGCGGGTCGAGAAGACAGGTCAGGCGGTGAACTTGAACTGGCGCCGGGCGGAGCGCTCGAATCGCGGTTCGCCGCGGTCGACGCCTCAACCGGTTGGGCGAGCACGATGCGGCGGCGGTACGCGGGTGGGCGGACAGGTGTGGCCGGCATGGTGCCGGTTCCACAGCAATGGGCGGACCACCCGTGCTCGCCGTCGGTTGTATTCCGGGGACTTGCTCTATGACTGGGTTGGTCGCGCACGGGAGTGTGAAGATTCCCTCCCATTCGTTGCCGCGAAGCTACAGACTGGCCCCGGTGGAACCCCTGGGCGTATCCAGTAAGAGACCGGCGCTGTGCTGGCCCACCCGGGCGCTCCGGCTGTCCGTGGTCAGCGTTCCGTGCCGGTTGTCGTGGATAAAATGGCTATCCTCCGATCGCCACTTGACCGGTCAGCACCCCTTTGCGGTATTTGGAAATCCAGATCAGATGGACTTTCAGGTATACTGCTGCCGAGCCAACCCGGTCGTCGGATACGATCTACTGGCTGCTAAGGTCTACCGTCACAGGGGCCAGCGGAGGGCATGCGATGCGGATGAGTTACATAGGCGACGAGGAACGTGCAGCTCCCTTGCTAAAGGAGGTGGCCTTGGAGCGGGATGAAGCACAGATGACGTTCAAAAGAATGATCCGTAACGTGGAACTGTTCCTGGCCTGTAATCTGGTCCATGGTGATCCATCCGCCTTCAAGGTTCTTTATTGGGAGGCAGTAAGTTGATTCATACCCCACGTTTGATCCTCCGCAGAGTGACCTTGGACGACCTTCCGCGGATCGAGGCGATCTACACCGATGCGGCTGGAATGGAGTTCAAAGGAGGGCCTCGCACCCGCGCGTCCATCAGGAAGATGGTGGAGGGCACCATTCGCTTTTACGAAAACTACGGCTACGGACGCTGGGGAGTAATCTCGAGAACAGAGGAGTTGCTTATCGGCTGGTGTGGGTTGATGCACCAGGAAGTGGATGGAACGGAGGAGGTGGAGGTCTCCTACCATCTGGATCGCGCATACTGGGGACAGGGATTTGCCACGGAGGCTGCGCAGGCGGTGAAGGAATATGGTTTCAACACCCTTCGTCTCAACCGTCTGATCTCGCTGATCGATCCCGGCAACACGGCTTCTCGAAAGGTGGCCCTCAGGAACGGGATGCAGCTCGAAAAGGAAGTAAATTGGAAGAACAAGCCAACGCAGGTTTACGCGATCGGGCGCTCCGGGTTTGAACTGCACGGTTACCCCTAGTTCGCTGACGAACTGGCCGACTGGTCGTTTGCGGCGGAAGCCATCAGAGTGATCGCGCCGGAGCGGGCTAGAGAACCCCAGCCGGAAGAATAATACTCATCGTACGGCAGCATCCCAATTGCGCACCAGAAACGACCCTGGGACCCTGTGGTGAGGTCGTACGACCACGAAAGGTAATCGCTCTACGGGAAGAGGGGACCGGTTGGGCCGGCGGCTCCGTTCGTATCGAGTTCGGCAATGTGGACCCCGATCAAAGTCGTCAGGTGCCCGTTGCGACTGTGTCGAATGAATCGCGCTGGAGTTTCGAACGACCAAACCACCCAAACTTTCCCCTGACCATTGATGTGGATCTTGGGATTGCGAACGGCCAGGGAATCGGGTTGAGCGAGCTTCCAGGTCTTCGGCTGGAACCCGGGCAGGGTTCGGCTCGTATCCACGGATCCGTCCGCAGAAAATACGGGCAGACCGGGCACGAAGTCTGCCGCTTGCGCGGTGCCTGCGAGGAGAATACCCGTAACCAGGGGTCGAAAATAACACAAGAGCCACTTGTGAATTCCGATTTCGACCATAGTATCGTTATGACCTGCCGGTAGCTTCTCTCCATTTGGATATCATACCGCCCCGTATGCCAAGCTATTTTAGGTAAAGCAACCGTCGGGTCTCCACGCCGCCTGGATAGTACATTCGGGTGATATACACCCCCGATGCTACCAAACCGCCCTGGTGGTTGCGGGTGTCCCACAGAACTTTGTAAAAACCAGCAGCCTGGCCTCGTTTCACCAGTGTGCGTACTGGCTGGCCCAAAACATCGTAGATCGTCAACCGCACCAAGCCGGGGGTGGCCAAGTAGTAGGCGATCTGGGTACTGGCATTGAAGGGATTGGGATAATTGAATAATAGACCGCTGGCGGCTGGTCTCTCCGGCCAGGAGTCGGGTGTCAAGACCGAGGTCGGCCGGGGAATATCGAGGGCGATGCCGTTTCTTCCCCCACCTCCAACAAGCTCGATGTTCGAGCCATCCAGGTCGGAGCGGTAGATCTCCACCCAGCGGGTGGGTGGTGCCAATCTGAGGTGGGTACATATTTTTAATTTTCCCAATATACTTTTCCTCCGACCAAGCCCAAAGCGATGGCCCCAAAGCCCTCTGACAACCCGCCGCTATAATCTATATCAGCATCAGCAACGATGTCTTCGATATTTGAGCCGTCCAGGTCGGACTGCTGGAGGGTGCCCTTCAACATGTCGGCCCAGTACATCTTTCCCTCGACTGTATCCATGACAATATCTGCGGGATAAGAATCTAACCCTGTACCTTGACTCGATTAAGGGGGCAAGGTCATTCAATACTGAGCAACATCATTGTAGACGTAACGGTCGGTGCCGATCTCCATGCCCCGCGCTCCGGCTACTTGAGCAAGAGCAGCCGCTGGTGGCTTGCTGGACGAACGGTAGCTCGAAAGACGCGACCGCAGTCTGAACCTCTCGATATCCAGGGTAGCCTGCTCCGGGATGCAATCCGTACTCCTTGCCATCAATACGCGCCCACAATAGTTCCCTGTCCGTCGTGCTGGAGTATAAATTATCGTGCCAGCGTTCTCTAACGATGCCCAGACCGCGTTGAAAAGTCTGAATGTTACTCCACTCGGTGCCCCGGTCCGAGATCTGAAATGATCGTTGATCCAGGGCAGGTTCGCTGGTCTTCCATACAACCAAGTCCAGTCCCCGGAAATATAGATCATGGACCTGCAGATCCATCTCCAAAGTCGGCGAATCATGATCAAGTAGGCCGCCATCGAACTCGTTGAGCAACAGGTCCATCTGGTCGGGGTCCAAGTCTCTGAACACAGAAGACTGCTGATAGTACAGCGACTCTCGCAATTCGGGATTATCCTCTATGGCCTGCAAGAAATAACGCGTATTTTCTAATTGCGTTGAGCCGGGCCGAATCCAGGTATTGCCGTTTTCGCCCACCCGGAATGGCCACCATCCGAGCAATCTTGTGGACCAGTACTGCTTCCCCTCGATGATCTGTTTCTCCAAAACATAAGCGGTGGTATCTACGCTTGGCGGACCTCTTCCATAGCGGTGAGACGCATATATCCAGGTATTGCCCTCATGGACCGGAAAAAACAGTCCTAAACTATTTTGGGGAAAGGGAATGCGCTCAGGGATGATTATTTTGAGCGGTGTCCCCTTTAGCAGACGCGCTCCAGCAGCACTCTGGGACCATGGACTGGCATTCCTACGGTAGGCCCCGAGCGTGGCTCGAGCATCCACATAGTAGGCTCCACCTTTTTGTAGACGGTAATGACCCGCAACCGGCCCCGTTGGGTCCGTCTGTGGCGTGCCATCTTGGGCATTATAGTCATACCAGTCGTACACCCACTCCCAGGCGTTTCCGTACATGTCGAACAGACCCCAGGAATTGGATTGCTTCGCACCGACGGGGTGAAAGTGATCTCGGCCGGCATCCCTGGCGTTGGCTTTGTACCATGCGTAGGACCCCAGCAGGCTCTCGTCATCTCCGAAGGACCAGCGCGTCGTCGTGCCCGCTTGCCAGGCATACTCCCACTCAGCTTCAGTGGGCAGCCGATAGGCGTCCTCGCCAAAGTGGTCGTTTAGCCTTTGGGCAAAAGCCTGGGCATCATGCCAGGAAATGCCGGCAGGGAGTTTTGGCCCCTGGAAACCTCTCCGCCAAGACGACCAGGGCGAGGTTCCCATGACCGCCTGCCACTGCTCCTGGGTGATTTCGTACTCGCCTAAGTAGAAGCCCTGAGAGATCGTCACCTCTCTCGTCGTCACCCCTACTTCCGGCGAGCCCATGATGAATCGCTTGTCGTCGCACCGAATCGTTCGGGAATGCTCCGAGCACCGTTGTAGAGGATTTCGGCGCGTTTCAGGGGTCAATCTGGTATTTGAGGACGCACTCCTCCGTACGGCTCACGGCACAGGGAGCGAATCGCTCGAATCGCGGTCCGCCGCGGTCGACTTCTCAACCGGTTGGGCGGGCACGATGCGGCCGCGGTCGCGGGCACGGGGGGCCAGGACCCCGTGGTAGCCCAGGAGATGGAACCGGGGTGGGGGGACCAGAGCGGCCAGCTTCTCCAGTAGTTGCATCGGAGAGAGCAGGAGATGGCTGGTCCCCTCCGACCACGGTGTTTTGAGCGCGAAGGAAAGCCGCTGCGAATCGAGGACGCGCAGACGTCCCGACGCCAGGGCCGGCCGGGCCACGTAGCGGCACGCCATGCTCAGCTAGGGGCCCCATCCTCTTTTCCGAGAACGTCGTCGATAGCCCTTGCAATCGGCCACGCGCCCGCGGAAGTGTTCGAAAGAACCGCAGCGATGGAGTTGGCGCGATCGGCAAACCCTGCAGCTCTCTCGTACATCGGCTGGCCCTGTCGCCGGACACGGACGACGCCGGAGAAAGCGCACTCCTCGACGAGCTCGTCGAGGGGATTCCAGTGCACAGCTACTCCGGCTCCTCACCAATACTCGCCAACCGAGCCTTTGTCTCCGCGTAGAGATCCGCGGGCAATGGCCCCGCCAAGGCCGCAACGACATTGGCTTTCATGTGCTCGAGGTTCGTGGTGCCGACAATCGTCGTGTGACACGCTGGATGCGCGAGGGTGAAGCGCAGGATAAACTCGTGGCGACTCATCCCGCCGGTGAGTTCGTCGAGCCCCGCCTGCTCCCACTTCGACTGGCGCTCCTCATTGGCTCGGTGTCCCAAGCTAATGCCACCGCGAATGAGAATGCCGGCTCCGGCATCGGCCGCTTGCTGAATCATCCTTTCGTGCCGGCGCTCCAGGGCGGAGTAGGGAATCTGAAACACATCAAACGCACCCGACTCCACGAACGCGGCCAGATGCGGCAGCGTGGAAGACACGCCGATGAAACGGGTCTTTCCCGCCTGGCGAATATCCTCGAGTGCTTCGATCAGTCCTCCCAGTTCGACGTCTTCCACGGTGGGATTGTGCATCTGTAGCAGATCTACGCAGTCGGTCTTCAGGCGGCGCAGACTCTGGTCGATGTTGGTGCGCAAGCGCTCGGCCGTCCACAGGTGGCCCGGCTCCAGTCTGTTGCCCTCCTCGTCGATGTTGCAGCCACACTTGGTAGCAAGGAAAAACTCGTCGCGCCGAGGGCTCAGGTACTTGCCGACCCGCTCCTCGCTCGCGCCGTAATCCGGGGCCGTGTCAACAAGGTTGATCCCCGCATCGAGGGCCGCATGCAAGACGCTGCCGGCCTGATCGTCGTACTCCGCTTCATCCGGCAAGCCGCGCTCAGCCGCTCCAAAGCCGAGTTGGGTGACCTCGAGGCCCGTGCGGCCTAGTGTACGTTTAGTCAAATTGTCCATGGTTCCTCCTCAAATAGGTCATTGACAGCGTCCTATATACCCGCCAAAAAGGCGCTTTGTCAAGCGCCCCGGCCGCGGAGCGCGCCGTGCCCATCAAGGAGGTTCAGGCGTCGATACAGGGGATGCCGTACTGCTTGAGGCGTGCGTCCCGCGTCACCAGGGTTAAATTCTCCAATTTCGCCTGGGCCGCTTGGATGCGATCAAAGGGGTCCTGATGGATCGGGGGCAAGGAGACCACGGCCAAGGCGTGCGCCAGGGTGATGGGCAGTGGTTGAAAGCGCTCTTCCTCCAAGACCTCTTCCAGGTTGTCCGGCGCCTTCAGTCGGCCCAGCGCCTTTTTGATGGCGATTTCCCAGGCGGCTGCCGCGCTGATGAAAACCGCGTTCTGGCCTTGGCTGATGGCGACCCGGGCGGCCGGAGCAAGGAGGGTGGGGTCGTCGAGCCACCACAATAGCGCGTGGGTGTCCAGGAGGAGATTCACGGTTGTTCGCCCCTAAAGGCCGCCGCTATTTCTTCGGGCAACTCGTCGAAGTTGTCCTCTATCGCGACTTGGCCACGCCACTGTCCCCCCTGACGGGGTTGGACCGACCGCTCGTACGGAACGAGTTTGGCCACCGGCTTGCCAGCTCGACCGATGACGATCTCCTCTCCCTGGAGTACCCGTTCGATCAGTCTGGAGAGCTGTGTTTTAGCTTGGTGGATATTGGTGATGTGCATGGATCAACTCCTTTTAGCTTAGCTAAACTTAGTTTATTATCCAAGTAGGTCAAGCCTATTCTCCGAGAACTTCTATGACACTCTCCACGGCCTCGACCCGCGCGTCCTGAAGCGAATCCTCGCTATACCAGGCCGTATGGCTCGTCAGCAGGATATTCGCCGCCGTCCGCAGCGGGGAGTCGCCGGGAAGGATCTCCGGTTCGAAGACGTCCAGGCCGGCACCGCCGAGCCGTCCCTCGTTCAGGGCCGCGGCCAATGCCTCCGGGTCGACCAGGGCACCGCGGTCTACGTCGATGGGGACGAAGCTCCGGTTTTCGTAGCATGCCCCGCCGTTGTCCGACCCAGAGGTGCAGCAGATCGTGCAGACGAGTGCGCGCCGCATCATCCGCCTGTGCACCCAACGCGGCCTCATCGACGACACTCAAGCCGATCGGCTCGTCGATGAGGAGCCCGTGCTGGCCGCCCTCACGGCCGCCTCGGTGCGGGGGACCATCGCCACCGGGGAACGCGCCGGCCAGCGCTTGCGACGCGCCTTGAAAGATCCGGCCACCGGGGTACGTACCGCGCCCTTGTGCTGCGCTTCGAAGGGCTTTTCCCTGCATGCGGCTACGCGGATCGCAGACCCGGACCGACGTGGGCTCGAACGCTTATGCCGCTACGTGGCCCGACCGGCCCTGGCCGCCGGGCGCCTGCGCCTCCTCGATTCGCAACAGCTTTCCTTCGCGCTCAAAACGCCGTGGTCGGATGGGACCAGCCATCTCCTCCTCTCTCCGATGGAACTACTGGAGAAGCGGGCGGCTCTGGTCCCCCCGCCCGGTTCCATCTCCTGCGCTACCACGGGGTCCTGGCCCCTCGTGCCCGAGACCGCGACCGCATCGTGCCCACCCAACCGGTAGCCGAGTCGACGGCGGCGGACCGCGCTTCCGCCTCTCGCAGGTCGGAAGATTCTCATAAGTTCTTGCTCTGAAAGGTGTTATTCTCCGAGGCCTGACGGTGAGTGGTTATGAAGAGGCTTGCACTCGGCCCACCAAACTTTCAGCCGCCAACTTCGGCGGTCTGTTACTTAACGCGAGCCCTCGAGGAGCACCTTCTCTGGGGCTTGTCGTATCTGGTGCCGTTTCAAGCACTTAGGAACCCACACACATTTCCTCCGATTCTCCGTTTCGAGAACGAACTTCCGGAGTACGCTCGCAACCATAGGGGTTGCGAGCGCTTCCCCGAAATTTCCTTTACTGATTCTCCCATTCTCCGTTTATCGAGCCGCCCTGTTTAACACTCTGGTTGGCTACGCTCACCCGAAATCGAGGTTTCCTAACCGGCCTCCGAAGACGGCTCCCTCCGTTCCTCCTGGCCGGTGGCGGAACCGGCGATCCGCACTCCGCCCGATGACCCCGAGAGGGCGCCTTCCACTCGCTGTAGCCCCAGTCGGGTCCGCTCACCACCTGCGGGGACTGCGGGCCATGAGAAGGGGTTTGACTCTCCCCGCCTGATGACTTAGGATGATCATCCTGAACATCATGGGACTTCTGGACTACCTGAAGTCGGATGAGGTGTGCGTATTCGTCGTTCTCCTGTAGACCGGACCCCCCGGTGGCGTCCCTGAATCCTGATTAACTCCATGGCTACTTCAGATTCCATCACGATCCTGCTTGCTGACGACAGCGAGTTTTTCCGGCTGGGGCTCCGATCCTCTCTCGAAAGGGAGGAGGACTTCGAGGTGGTCGGAGAGTGCGAAACCGGGGAGGCGGCGGTCACGGCGGTGGAGCGACTCAACCCCCGGGTGGTCCTGCTGAGCGTGAGTCTGCCGGACATGAGCGGTTTTGTGGCGTGCCGGCGAATATTGGACCTGGCTCATCGCACGCGGGTGGTCTTGCTGACATCTGCGTTTTCGAACGAAAAAGCCGTCGATGCGATGATGTCGGTCAGCGCCGCCTACCTGCCGAAGAACGCGGACCGCGAGGACCTAGTGCGCACCGTCCGCTGCAACGCGGAGGGCGGCTTATATCTTATCCCGTAGGTAGCTGAGCGCATCCTTCAGTTCCTGCGCTTCAACAAGGCGAGCCAATCGACGAGCCCGCAAGATCCGGTGAGCGTCAACTGCCTCACGGACCGGGAAAAGCAGATCGTCCTCCTGATTGTGCGAGGGAACACCAACCAGGAGGTTGCCGAGGGGATCGGGGTCAGCCCCCACACGGTGCGGAATCACCTCAGCCGCATCTTCACCAAGCTCAACGTCTCCCGGCGTGCCGAATTGGGTACCTACGCCGCCCTGATCGGAATGTTGGGTGAGGCAGACCGGTAACCGACGGCCCCTTTGCGTCTCAGATCCGTCCTTCTTCCAGATCGTACATATCGAACCAGACGTAGATCGGCCGCCCTTCGGGTAGATACTCCTGGGCGTAGGTCTCGATGTATTCCTGTGCTTCGACCGGCAGGTCGCTGATGCGGGTATCGCGCATCTTGTTGTTCCAGGCGATGATCTTCAAAGGGTCCTGGACTTTCGATTTTCCTTTGACCCACTCGGCGATCTCGTCGTCGCTGGCGCCGGTTGCCACGAAGTCCTTCAACTCCCCATGATCGATCCCGGTAAAGGGTTCCAACTGGCTGCACAGCGAACACGGCCAGTAGCTGTACTCTCCGTTCAAGCCCACCAGGGCGGAGCGGCACTTGTCCACGCAGCGGGCCAGGATCACGAACCCGCCCAACAGGGCGCGGGGGCTGCGCGGCGCCTCCTTCGTGAGATCTTTGGCTAAGGTTCGCAGCTTGTCTTCGTTCATGGGATCTTCCTTTGCTTGGGGGCCTTGAGAATTCGACGAGCACTATCTCGCCAAGCTCATCGACGGCGATGACGATATGGGTACTATATACTATCATGAATAGGTAATACGGAAAGACCCACGCTCCCCATCCTGTGCAAGCCTCCCGTCTTGGCGGATGCCGCGGGCATGGTCTCCCTCTGCACTCGGTGCCCATCTCGAAGTCGACGTTTCCTACCTCCCTCCGGTAAGTATTCATTGAAGGAAGCCGGGCCACCCGGGTCCGGCTGATCACCAGACAGCGGCAGCGGCCGGAAACACGGAGCCCGTTGTGGGTTGTGGGTGCCGACGGCATGGCCTCTGTGGAGATGCCGGGCGGGCTCTACGGCTCCAACGGCCGTCTCCGGTCCCGCGGCATCCACAGCCCTCCGTCCAGACCTGCCGGCCGAGCGGCCGCTCGCCAAGGAGGACCGGATGCCCACCCTCACCCCCATTCCCGACACCCTCGATGGGGTGATCGCGGAGGTCCCCTCGATCCTCGCCCAAGGCTACCGTCGCCATCGGAACAGCCGGCCCAGGTGCCGGAATCTGGAGAAATATCCAGAAAGTCCATCATTTTCAGGTAGTTAGGGGAGAATCGCCCTAATTGTTCGGGTCGAAACCTCCATTTATGAACCCGTTAACGCCTGAGAGAAGGCGCGGCGGAGGGACCGAGCGCCCGGGGCGCATCACATGAATCGGAGGATTTTTCGGATGAAAGCGAGCATGCATCAACAGACCCACCACCCATCCATCTCCAAGGGCTAATTCGCAAGGTCGGCGTTCATTTCTAGTTAGAGCTTGCGTAAAAAATTAGTTCTGACTAATTTATTATTTTGTTATGACTAAACATCGGAAATCGGTCCTTCCGCGCATCCTGTCTTGCTGGAGTCTGATCACCCTCCTGGGAGCGATGGGCTGCGACCGGATTCTGACCGAAAGGCCGTCTGCAGGAGATGACTTCGAGTCGCCTCTGGAGGGCATGTCGCACGACCTGAACGCCGTGTTTGCCCAGGGCGACGAGAATTTCGAGCGCGCGTTCACGGTCGGAGAGGGGCTCGGACCCATCTTCAACAACGTCGGTTGCGAGGGCTGTCACCCCGCTGATGGACGAGGGACACCGGAGTTGGGTTTTGTCCGTTTCAGCCGGGAGGACGATCCGGCAATAGACCTGGGAGGGCCGCAACACCAGGACAAGGCCATTCCCGGCGTTCCCCGCGAAGAGGTGCCGGAAGGGGTGGATCGGACCTTCAGGATGCCGCCGCCGGTATTCGGGATGGGGCTGATCGAGGCTATCCCGGTCGAGGCCATCCTGTCCCGTGCCGATCCGGACGATGGTGATGGAGACGGCATATCCGGCCGGCCCAATATGGTGTGGGTCCCGAGTTTTGTGCCCGAATCCCACATGGGCGGCGGCCCCGGGCCTCAATTGGGTCGCTTTTCCCGCAAAGCCCAGGTCTCCTCGCTCCTTCAACAAGTTGCCGAGGCCTACCAGCAGGATATCGGCATCACAAGCGATTTCATTCCCGTGGAAAACCCCCATCCCCAGGCCGGAGGGGTGGCCATCGGCGACGAGGTGGCCGATCCGGAGATCCCGGCTGCCACCGTGTTGCAGACCGTCATGTACGTCCGTCAGCTCATGCCCCCGAAGCGCGGCCCCATCACCGCCCAGGTCAAGCGCGGCCAGACCCTGTTTGCGGACATCGGCTGCGCCTCCTGCCATGTCCCCACCCTGAGAACCGGCCCCAGTTCCATTCCGCAGTTGAGCGCGGTCGAGGTCCACCTCTATTCCGATCTACTGCTTCACGACATGGGACCCGAACTGGCGGATAATCGTCCAGATGAGGACGCCACGGGCAGGGAATGGCGCACGACACCTTTGTGGGGTTTGCGCCTGGCGGAGGCATTTCTCAACGGCCAGGCCTTCTACCTGCACGATGGCCGCACCTCGGATCTAGCCGAGGCCATTCTCTTCCACGGCGGCGAAGGCGCCGCCGTCCGCGACCGGTTCGCCAGCCTGAGTACGGAGGATCGGCGCGCCCTGCTGGCGTTTCTCAAGTCGTTATAGCCATGCGGGAGAGGGATCGAAACGACCTGTCGCGGCGACGTTTTCTGGTGCAGCTGGCAGCAAGAACCGGGTTTGTGGCCGGCGGGCTGTCCGCTTGCGCCGTGGCGACCCCCATTCGGGGGCGGCGTATCGAGGGGCGTATCGTATTGCCGCACAACGAACTGGAAGATCAGCTCCGAGACGGCCCTGTCGTCCTGGTGACGGGCGAGGACCTTCCAGAGGCCATTCTTCTGATCCGCACGGAGGAAGGTGCCTACCGGGCGCTGGGGGCCCGATGCACGCATCTGGGCTGCCAGGTGCGACCCGGAAAGCACGTCCTGAGATGTCCCTGTCACGGATCGGTGTTTGACCTGGCGGGGACGGTGATTCGAGGGCCGGCGAGAAAGCCGCTGGCCAGATACACCGTGGAAGGGACGGAGAACCACCTGGAAATAGTGGTTGAGTGAACGGAGACATGATGGTAGGTAGGCTACGGCATGTCGTACTGAGTCTGGTCCTGGGTCATGCGGGAGGCCTCGCCGCGGGTGACGAAGCGATGGCGAGTGGTTCCCGCCCCCTGGTCGGAGGAGGCATTTACGACAGGCCCTACATCGCCAGGGCAGGTGGAACCCGAATCGGCGGATATGCCGAAGCGCACTTCCGCTTGGAGCGGGAGGAGGGAGTCACCGAGGAGCTGACCTTTGATCCCAAGCGGTTCAACCTCTTCACCTATACCGCGGTGTCGGACCGCGTGCGTGTGGCCTCCGAACTGGAGTTCGAGGAAGGGGGCGAAGAGATCAAGATCGAGATGGCCGTCATCGATTTCGAGATCCATCCCGCCCTTGCCTTTCGGGGCGGCATCATCCTTTCTCCCCTGGGCCGTTTCAATCTCTCTCACGACAGTCCAACCAACGATCTGACCGACCGTCCTCTGGTCAGCACCCAGCTCATACCCACTGCACTGTCCGAAGCGGGCATGGGCTTTTTTGGGGCCTTGTACCCCACCGCCGCCTCGCGCATCACCTACGAGATCTACGGCGTCAACGGGTTCTCAGATGGCGTACTCCTGAGCGACCCCAGCGGCACCCGGATGGCGGCCGGCAAGGGGAACTTCGAGGACAACAACAACCGCCCCTCCTGGGTGGGGCGCGTGGCCATCAGTCCGCAGCCGGCCTGGGAACTGGGAGGATCGTTCCACACCGGTCCCTACAATACCTGGGAGGCCGAGGACCTGGCCATTGACGAAAAACGCCATCTGACGATCCTGGCCTTGGACTGGGACTTGGCCTGGAGGTCATTCGAGTGGGTCGGCGAGTACGCCAGGGCCTCCATTGAGGTGCCCGCCGAGAGCGCCATCTTCCAGGCAAGCCAGCAGGGTTTCTACGCCCAGATCAATGCCCACTATGGTCAAGGCTGGGTGGCGGCGTTGCCGAAGTCGGTGTTCACTGGGGTTGTCCGCGCGGGCGTCGTGGACTTCGATGCCGACGCCGTGGGCGACAGCCATCGTCGCCTGACCCTGGGACTCAACTTCAGGCCCGAGGAAGACACGGTCTTCAAACTCGACTATCAACGAGACTGGGAACGGGACCCCTTCAACAACGAAGTAAAGGGGGCAGCCTTCCTCTTTAGTGTTGCAACCTATTTCTAGCCCGAAGCACCAAGAAGAAAGCGAGCAGATGCATGAGATCCCGAAAGAGTGGGTTGAGCGTGCGGCCTGAGTCTACAACAGCAACTCACAAGCCAGCAAAGCCCTGGGAATTGCGATAGGCAGCTTCGGCCGCCTGTGCCGCAAGTATAGCCTCGAGCCTCCCTACGCTCGCCAACGAAGGGCTGGCCAGGAGGCGAAATCTCGGCGAAAGCCGCACGGGCGGGACCGTGGCCGGGACACGTCCGGGAGGGAATGCCTTGGGCAGTGATTCCTATCGACACGCCGGCCCCGCCTAGCGTTGTTCCCAGGCGCGGACCTTGCGATTGGCGGCATCGAATATGCGCTCGTATGATAAGCACGATACGTTTTCAAGTAGCCTTCCTGGTCCTTGGGGGGCCACCGAGTCGGTACCGAACACAAAGCGGTCCGGGTAAGCGTTCATCAAGGCTGCCCAGGCTTTGGTGGACTGCGGTGTGTCGATGACGTATTCGGCGACCTCGTCCCAGGAGATGCCGAGAAGGACGTGGCCAAAGGCATCCTCCTGAAGCAGTTCTTCCAGCAGCTCCAGGTGTTGGGGGGTCGGCTGCACAAAACGCCCCAGGCCAGTGTGCGCCCAGATGATGGTCGTTTCTGGATGCGCTTTGAAAACCCCCTTCAGGGGCTCGAAATGGACCGGGGGCCGTCCCTCTTTCGGCAGCACGGTGTTGATGTCGTTGTGCAGAATCGCCACCAGTCCCACCTCTCCGGCAAATGCCAGGATCTCATGCAAGGCGGGATTGTGCAGACTCGCGGTGTGGCCCAGGATCTTGGATGATACGAACTCCTTGTGGATCGAGAACTCCCCGATCCCCGAAAAGACACCGGGATACAGCATCAGCACCCGCCGGATATGCTCCGTCGCGTACATGTCGGTGGGGTTGAAACCGGTGATCATCGGGTCGAAGCGTTCCTGGTCTTGGGGCGAGAGAGATCGATACGCCTCGGTAACCATCGCGTCGACAAAGGAATAGTAGTACAGGGCCGCATCGGAGCGCAGGTAATAGTCGGGCGCTCGGTCGCCGGATTCGAAGTAGTCCCACTTCTGTTGCAGCGGAATGCCGAAGAGGGCGACGCGGCCGACCCGGTCCCCCATGATATCGAGCATGGCCGGCAAGGTGATGCCTTGTTGGACATAGTTAGCGAAATGGAAATGGGCGTCGTTGAAGTCTGTTGCCCGGGCCGGTTCCGGTCGCGCCAGCAGACTCCAGCCTGCCAGCAGGGCAACGGGGAAGAAGGACATTCTTGCGGGTTTTCCGATAGTCATGTTTTGAGCTACCTTCAAAAGCGTGGAAAAGAGAAAAGGCGACCCTATCCTTCCTTTAGCAGTTCACCACAAACCACCTGGTCGACACCGGTTCAGGAAGGGGAGAATCTACGAAACAATCCAACCCTTCGTCCATACCCACGTGGGAGACCTTGGAGGACTGGACCCGATCGGTCGATCCGGGATCTGCTGCAGCGGGTCATGGAAGAAGAGGTGACCCGGCTGTTGCCCGAACTCTACCTGCACGGATTGTCTCAGGGAGACTTCGAGCTGGCCTTGCGCGGCCTGCTGGGCGATGGAGCGCCCCTGGCGCCCCGCATATCCGGCGCTCCGCTGGTTGTAGACGATGCGAGTGTAGCCGAAAACCAGACGACCCCGCCCGCATTCTCCTTAGATCGGGCATTGCATCACCTTTCGCGGTACAGCCCCAGTCCTGCAGCAGTCTCACCCCCTGGATCCACTGCTGAACCTGCGCGCTTGGCGCAGAAGTAACCTTTGGTCCGGGATGACCGCACGCCGCTGCGCCAGTCTCCTGCGAAACCGTCCGCTGTGATCTCGCGCACCTCCAACACACAGCTTTCCTTCGCGCTCAAAACGCCGTGGTCGGATGGGACCAGCCATCTCCTCCTCTCTCCGATGGAACTACTGGAGAAGCGGGCGGCTCTGGTCCCCCCGCCCCGGTTCCATCTCCTGCGCTACCAGGGGTCCTGGCCCCTCGTGCCCGAGACCGCGACCGCATCGTGCCCACCCAACCGGTGGCCGAGTCGACGGCGGCGGACCGCGATACGAGCGCTCCGCCCTGCGGCCATCGCCTGGGGTGGGCGGCCCTGCTCGCCCGCGGGTTGGCCACCGACCTCAGCGCCTGCCCGGCCGGTGGCGGGCGCCTGAGGATCATCGCCGCTCTGACCGATCCGGATTCGATCCGGACCTATCTGCAGGGCGTAGGGCGGCCGGCGGGGGCCCCGCCGAGGGCCCCGCCTCAACCCCAGTTCGAGTTCGCCGCCTGACCTCCTCCGCGATGGGCGCCGGGGAGCCCTACGGAGAAAGGCGTCCTCAATGGTCTCAGCGAGGACCGGGTTGGACCCGATACGGGCCCACAGGCAACCAAACCCTACTGCGAGCCCTGGCAAACGACCTGCAAACGATCATCAGCGAGCTTACCCTGCCCCTTGCGTGGGTTCGGCGCCTTGACAAGAGGGCCCAAAAGGTGCCTCATTTTTCCTATACTTCCACACAATTCCGGCATCCGCGGGAGGCAGTATCAGGTGCGGCAGGTGTGGCGGGGGGAGTTGTGGGGGCGTGGATGGATATGGACAGCATCAAGGAGAGAATACGATGAGATGGCTGATGCTCTTGCTCGTTTTTGAAGTTGTATACTCATACTCAGCCGCTTTGGCTGATCATGAAATCGGTGAGGCCGATTCCCTCCGGTTAGAAATCGACCCGCACGACTACCTCCCGTTGGCGGTGGGCAATCGCTGGACGTACGAGCATTTTTACAGGAACGAGTCGTATCCCAAGCCCGGTGGAGGTGTTTGGCACGTCCCAATAGAAGACTGGAAGCTCTTTGAGATACCTGGGTACCCACATGGGGAGGGGAATGCCCTGCCACCCGATTTCCTACTGCGAGCGAATAGGACATTGACCATCGAGATTACTCATACGGAAAGGATCGACGGCCGGGAGTATTTTGTCTTCAGCGACGCCGAGTACGATTGGCCTCCCCTGCCCGATTTCTTCTGGGTCGGGAAGAAGGTGCGCTTGTCGGAGGAGGGTTTTCTGGTTTTCCGATGGAACCGGGAGGAAGTCCCCATCTTTGACTTCGGCGAACTCATCAACTTGCGAGGGCAAGATTGGCCTGGATATACGATGGCTACACAGGAGAGTGAATATACGATTACACTTCCGGGGGAATCGGCCCCTCCCGTCGGCATCAATCGAACGGTACTGTTCTATGAAGCCCCTAAGACCTCAAAACAGCACTACGGGGTCGGTTTTCAGTTTTATTTGGATAATTTCGAACGGTCCTGTTTCTTTGCCTCAGGATATGGGATCGGGGATTGTGCTGCAATATATTACGGTCTTTATGATTTGGTCCTTGAGAATGGTCTTAAGGGTCTCTCGGCGAATATTTACGGAGAAGAGATATGGTATGACCAGCTGGACCTAGATGGCCGCCCGCCCGACCCGGATCCTCCAGCACTAGGGCATCTCGCGCAGCACAACGTGTTCAGCTTGTTTGCGGGACTGCCGACGCAAATTGATACCATACGGGTCTATCAGGGCTTCGACTTCAGTGCCGGAAGTGCCGGAAGCGAAAGCGATCATTACGATGGGGATGCAGTAGAAGCGGGGACCGATGACTTGGGGATGCATCAACTCACTGCCCATGATGGCTCTCCTACGACTCTGCCAAATTTCCACACGCCACGCGCCGGAGATATAGTTGATTTAACAGGTATTGATCTTTTCAACGTGATTTTTAGACCGGCGAGGAAGAATGGGATAGGACTCACAAGGGTAATAGAAGGCCATACCTATGCAGTTTGGCCGATCGACAAGGGGCTTGCGCTCATGTACGTCATTGAGGTGGGTTTAGTGCGAGGTTCCTTTCCCAAAGCTGGCGGGGCCCTCGCCGATGTCGTGATAGAGTGGGTGTATAATCCAGAATGGACGTTTAAATCGCCGACGGCCATTAAAGCGACGTCGTGGGGGCGGTTAAAAAGTAAGGTCCTCAGAGAGCCATAGCCCGATCTTCAAACCACACGTCATCAGGAGAAATCAGATGCGATTTTTTCTGTCTTTGCTCATGAGTCTGTACGCCGCCGGCGCTTGGGGCCAGGAATTCGTCTGTGCGTTCGGTCTGGCGCCGGAAGGGGCCTCGGATGCGTCCTCGCGTAATCTGGCGCCGGAAGGGGCCTCGGGTGCGTCCTCGCATAATGTGGCGCACTACCGGAGTGGAACGGTCAAAATGCTGATCCTGTTTGGGAAGTTAAACGGTGACGCGGATCCAGGGTCATTGACACGGCTTTGGAATCGGAATGAAGATACCAGTCCACGCTGGTCCGCCGCGGACTTGCTGAACAGCGAATTTGCGGGCAGTCTAGCGCACTACTTCAAGGAGATGTCGTATGGAGCGCTGACGCTATCGCCGGGAACCACGGGCATTCCAATGAAATTTTATCAGTCGAACAACAGCACTACCAGCTCCTACCATATACCCCAAGTCGAAGCGGACTGCACCGTTTCCAAATGGTCTACCGGTACGACAGGGACATCGGGTATGCAGCAGATTGTAAGGGAGATACTCGAAAATGCCGATGATGAGCTTAATTTCAGTCGCCTTGAGACGTCAGGTGATCATGCAGGCTTCTCAGCATACGATGGGGACAAGGACGGGAAAATCGACATCATCGGTGTGGTTACTCCGCGAACCGCATGCCCATATAGCGGAACCGTCTTGCCCAACTTTCAATACCCCGACCCGGTCAACCCTGGTAAAATGATCACGGTGGACAGAGTCGTCACCACGGATTGGAGAGGAAGTTTCCCTTATATCGTCGGCGTGTTGGCGCACGAGTATGGCCATGCGATGGGGCTGCCCGAACTGTTCGACCGCGACCATATATCCTCAAATCCTACAATAAAGGCGGATACAGCAGGGCACAGTGCCGGCATCGGAGCTTGGGGGACCATGGGAAAATCACCCTCTTGGGATCATGAAGGGGCACAATCGGGTCCCGATGGCAACCCTGACCGGGTGGTAGATGGCCCCAATCCGCTGTCAGTGTGGTCGCGGATGCAGGTGGGATGGATCACGGATGATACTTCTGCTCCGCTAGCAAACCAGCGTTTAGGGGTCGTAAACAGCGATGAGACGGTCGAAATCAACGACATCAACTCGGCCAACGGCAAGGTCTTTAAAATTCCGATGCATGGTTCAACAACGGAATACTTTCTCGTCGCCAATCGGCAGAATAGGCACTCCGAAAGCCCATCAATTGGAAGCTTTTACGACACCTACGCCCCGGCGAGCGGGCTGTTGATCTGGCATGTTGATGAGTTGGCGGAGTCGGATTGAGAGGAAGCAGGGTCTTCAGTGCGTCATTGATCATGATGGTGTTCCCCCGCGTCGTGGAGGAAGAAGGAGCCGGTCCCGAGGACAATATGGCAATCTCTCGTTCCCAGGCAAGGAAAAGCTGGCTCGGTTAATGGTGCAGGTTCGGGCGTCCACCCGCCGCGGTAGCGCACCTACGGAGGACGGGTGAATGTGAGCAAATCCTCACACTCCCGAGCGCTGACCAACCCGGTCATAGAGCAGATTCCCGAGATGCGACGGACGCGAGCACGGGTGGTCCCGCCCATTTCTGCGGGACCGGCACCATGCCAGCCACACCTGTCCGCCCACCCGCCTACCGCCGCCGCGAACCGGAAAAGGAGCCCCTCTACCAGATCCTCGCCGGCCATCTGGAAACCTTTCTCCAGCAAGCCCGCACGTCCGAGCACCGCCTGCCGCTCCACGTCGAGAAGGAGATGCGCGCCTACCTCGATTGCGGGATTCTGGCCTACGGGTTCGTGCGCGCCCGTTGTCAGGACTGCGGGGCGAGCCGGGCGGTTGCCTTTTCCTGCAAGAAACGGGGGTTCTGCCACTCGTGCAGCGGCCGGCGCATGGCCGATACGGCGGCGCGCTTGGTCGACGAGGTGCTGCCCCGAGTGGCCGTGCGCCAGTGGGTCCTCAGCTTTCCTTACGAGATGCGCTACCGCCTCGCCTACGACGGCGAGCTGGTCTCGAAGGTACTAGGAGTATTTCTCGTGTGGTCAGCCGTTGGTATCGACGCCAAGCGTAGGTCATGGGCTATGACCGGGCTCGCTGCGGCTCGATAACCTTCGTGCAGCGCTTCGGTTCTTCACTGAACCTCAACCCCCACGTGCACGTGCTCATGCTCGACGGGGTCTACGTCGATGGGGACGAAGCTTCGGTTTTCGTAGCAGCCCCGCCGTTGTCCGACCCAGAGGTGCAGCAGATCGTGCAGACGAGTGCGCGCCGCATCATCCGCCTGTGCACCCAACGCGGCCTGCTCGACGACACTCAAGCCGATCGGCTCGTCGATGAGGAGCCCGTGCTGGCCGCCCTCACGGCCGCCTCGGTGCGGGGGTTTCAGCGACCACTCCCCGCGCAGCAGCCGCTCCTGCGTCGATCCAAGCTGGCGGTGCAGGGCCAGCAACATGCCCATGGCGTGGACCGCCACTTCCTCGACGCAGTACTGCGGCGTATTGCGGACGCTCATGCCGCGTTCGGCGGCCGCTTCCAGGTCGACGTTGTCGAGACCCGTGCCGTTCCGCTGCAGCAGCTTACAACTGCCGGGGAGCAGGCCGATGATCTCCGCGTCTACCGGGGCGATGCAGAACATCAGCGCGTCGATGCGGGGGGTCGATGCGATCGCCTGCTTCAGTTTGCACCGCTTTTCATCCACTGAATCGGTGACCGCGATTCCCGAGGAGGACAGCGCAATCCCCGCCCGCCCGAGCCGTTCCCTTTCCGGATCGAGGTCTTCGGACACCCAGTCGCACACCAGCACGTGCTTTTCCATTGGCATTGTCTCACTCATCTCCGTTCTCCCACCTTTCTCGGTTGTGGTATTGGCACCTCACTTGGAGGATGGGCGCCGCGCCTCAGGTCCTCCCATCAGAGAGCTGCCGTCGACGCGAGATACCATCTCGTCATCCCGGTTGAACAGCCAGCACGACCGCAGGGACAGGCAGCCACAGCCTATGCAGCCGGTCAGACCCTCTTTCAACTTCTCCAGCACCTCGATCCGCTCTTCGAGTTGATCCCTCCAGCTCCGCGACAGGCTGGCCCAGTCCGCTTTGTTCGGCGTGCGCCCGTCGGGAAGCTCATCCAGCGCTGAGCGGATTTCCCGCAGAGATACGCCGATCGCCTGGGCTGCCCGAATGACGGCGACGCGACGCAATACCGCCCGTCGATAGCGTCGCTGGTTGCCGCTGGTCCGCTCGGATGAGATCAGTCCCTGCTCCTCATAGAAGCGCAGCGCAGAGGTTGCCACTCCGCTTCGCGCCGCTACCTCACCGATGGTCAGAAAGTGTGAGAGTTCCGTCATGAGATTCTCCTTGACTTCAAGTATACTTGAGGTTGTAAATTCAGTCCAGGGCTCATCGGGGAGCCTCTGTCTCATCGGCTTTCGCGACCGGGAATGACCTGCGAGACGAATGCCAAGCGAAAGGAGAAGTCATGGCAAACTCAGCGACAAAACTGCTGGAGGCGGGATCTCTCGATGAGATCAAGCTCAAGGGGAGGGCTGTGGTCTCGAGCGGACCTGTGCCGATTGTCGTCTTCTACTCGGAGGGCGACCTGCACGCCGTGGACAACCGCTGTCCACACATGGGGTTCCCCTTGCATCGCGGAACCGTCGAGGACGGCATTCTGACCTGTCACTGGCATCACGCCCGATTCGATCTCAAGAGCGGTTGCACCTTCGATCTATTTGCCGACGACGCGACGGTCTACCCGGTCGAAGTCAAGGACGGTCGCGTATACATCGATGTTTCCGCAACCCCGCGCGACCCGGTCGAGCGCGGACTGCGCCGACTCGAGGAGGGTATGGACCAGAACATCAGGCTGGTGGTCGCCAAAGCCGTCGTCGCGCTCATACGCGCCGGGGCGAATCCGAACGACATCGTGCGGGTGAGCGGCCTGTACGGAGTACGCCGGCGGCGTTCGGGTTGGGCGGATGGCATGACGATTCTCTCGGCGATGGCCAACGTCAGCGACCATCTCGAAGGCGACGAGCGCATCGCCCCGTTGTACCAAGGGGTCTTACACGTGGCGTCGAACACCAGCGGTCAGCCGCCGCGCATCCCGTTGCGGCCTCTCGAGAGCAGGGCTATCCCCCACGCCTCGCTGAGACGGTGGTTCCGTTACCTGATCGAAGTGCGCAACGCCGAGGGAGCCGAACGCACCTTGCTGGCGGCCATCGAGCGCCCTGCGAGCCAGGCCGACCTGGCCGAGATGATGGTGACGGCGGCGACCGACCACTTCTACCTCGACGGCGGCCACGTCATCGACTTCATCAACAAGGCATTCGAGCTGCTCGACCGCATTGGCTGGGAGCACGCGGCAGACGTCCTGCCCTCCCTGATTCGCCAACTGAGCGGGGCGCAGCGCAGCGAAGAGCAGAACAGCTGGCGCTCTCCCGTCGACCTGGTGACGCTGCTGAGCGAGACCTTTGACTCGCTGAATCGACTGCTGCAAGAAGGCCGGGGAGGGGAGTGGAAACGAGACAGTGGATTCGCGGAGGAGCTTCTACAGGACGATCCTCACGCGATCGTAGCGGCGCTGAACGAAGCGCTGAGGCAGGGCGCGCGCCCAGGGCAGCTTGCGCAGGCGGTAGCGCTGGCAGCGGCGCTGCGCATCGTCAGGTTCCACGTGCGCAACGAGTTCTCCGACTGGATCTCGGTGCTGCACACCTTTTCCTACGCCAACGCATTGCATCAGCTGCTGAAGAGAGCCGAGTCGATCGAGATGCTGCGCGGCGTCTACCATGGGGCGATGCGCGTCTACCTCGACCGCTTCCTCAATGTTCCGGCTGCCCGCTTACCGGGCCCCGGCGCGGGAGAGGCGGGCGCTGGCCATGGCAAGGCAATGGAGGAATACCTCCATCTGCTCGACCAGCAGCAGCAGGTCGATGAAGCCGGGCGACTCGTCCATAGTTTTCTGACCGCGGGCGGTGAACCGGGACCCCTGTTCCGCACGCTGGCGCAATCCCTGGTGAGAGAGGACGCCGAGTTCCACAGCTTTCAGATGCTCGAGGCAGCCATGCGCCAGTATGGTGAGCGCACCGACGTCGGCGAGCAACGGATTCTGATGGTGGCTGCAGCCCGTTTTCTGGCGGCCAAGGCGCCCACTCAGCGCGAGCTGCTCCAAACGCTCCAGATCGCCCAGCGGCTGCACCGCGGGGAAGCTGTCTACGAGGAGGATTGATTCAACTCGCACAGGCCCAGGTCGATGATCATCCCCCCGAAGTTCGACCCGGCCGGAGTCCGCTCATCGGCTACGACCACGGCATGGGCCTGGTGCCAATTTCAAGGGGGGCCTCGATGAGTGTCTGCCGCCCGATGCGGTGGCGCAGAGCTTCTTGGACTGGCTGCCGCTTTTCGAGACACCGGTGGCCCTCAGCCTTGATCCCGCTCCCGCACCATCTCGTGCACCTCGAACAAATCCCGCGCCACCGTCCCCTGCGCCTGGCGCGGCGGCTCCGTACTTGCATCCTTAGCCTGCGCGGGAATTTTTTGCACTGTGTCGCCTCCCGAGAATCCAACGAAAATGTTCCCGATTTACACTAATTTAGTGGAAGACGGCAGCGCTACCCTGATGGACTTCGCCCTGGCCGGGAGAGTTCATTTTCGACCTCCAGAAGAGCGACGATTTAGCCGCTTCCTCCAAACTCAGGATCGCCTTGCGGGATGAGAACGGGCCCTGGAGACAAGGGTCCGTGTACCTCTACGTCCTGGATCTCACCAGCAACATAATCCTTTTCCACGGCGCGAATCCGGACAGATTCGAGCTGCGGCCGCTGGTAGCGACCGTCCGGGACGCCGTTACCGGAGAGCTCATTCTCCCGCAGGTCATCGAAGCAGCGAAAAGCAGCCCGGAAGGCGGCTTCGTGGAGTATTTCTTCGACGATCCCACTGACGACAACGACAGCGCCGACATCCCCAAGGTGGGCTACGCCCGCGAGTTCACAGGTGAATTCGATACCGGCCAACGCGTAATAACCCTCGACTTCATCGTCGGGTCGGGTTTTTACGGGAGGGCACCCGAGGATGTCTCGGGGGATAACCGCACGGAAGTGGCGGTCACCGTGCTTGGCGAGGCCGTCGAGGGGTTGGCGGTCGAGTTTTCCCGCGCCGTCTCCGGCCGCCGCGCCAGTTACGCCTGGAACGCCGTCACCGATGCCAACGGCCAGGCGTCCCTGACCATCTCCAGCACGGGGCGGGTGAGTGGGTACTACCGCGCCCGCAATGCCGACGGCCAGGTCGTCGGCCAGTGGAACAGCATTCCCCTCAATCAGGACAGACGCCAGGTCCTGGAGTTGCGCTGGGCGGCGGCATGAGCATCGTACGCGTCGAACCCTTGGCCGCGGCCAAGGCAGTGCCATCGGCCAGCGGGCTGGCAGCTAACGTGCCCAACCCCTTCAACAGCGTCACGCAGATCGCCTGCCACCTGTCCAGTCCCGGCCCGGTACGGCTGGTGATCTACAATCTGCTGGGCCAGCCGGTGCGCACGTTGGTGGACCAGTTCCAGGCTGCCGGCACCTATGAGGTCCAGTGGGGTGCCCGCGACCAGCAAGGCGTCTCCCTTCCCTCGGGGGGGTCTATATCACCCGCCTGAGCTATCCCGGCGGGGTGCAGACGCGCCGGCTGCTCTACCTCAAGTAGGGCCACGCGGTTCGGAGCAGCAAGCGTCAGTCTTGGAAGCCGTCTGGAGATACCTGACAAGCCTTGAGCGCCAGGCTTGCGGGGTTTTCGGACGGCTTCTTTTTAGGAGGTGCTTAAAGCTAGATTCCCCGCGGTCGTCGCCGGCTGCCTGGAAGGTGTCTCCGACTTCCGGCGAACTCGAACTGCGGCTGAGGCGGGGCACTGGGTAGGGGCACCGCTGACAGCTTCCCCACGGTTCTGGTCCCCTGTTGGGCTCGCAGCGTCCCTGGATTGCTACGCCAAAATCACCCTTCCTCCAGGACTGAGAATCATGATGTCGGTGCTAGGTATCTTGTAGTTGCGCGCAGCCAGGGCAGTAACGAATTCGGCCGGATGTCCTCCTTGGTGGCGCACGGCGGGATAGACGTAGCCGTAGTGGCAGGGAATGACGACTCGGGGCTGGAGCAGGTGGGTGAGAAGGGCAGCGAATCCGACGCCGAGATTGGTGTCGTTGATGGGGAGTAGAAGGTAGTCGACTTCCAGACTGACGACTTCCTCTTTATCCTTGTGGTCAAAACTTCCATCGCCGTGGAAGTAGATCTTTCCGTGTCGAGTATTGAGCAGGTAGCCACAGGCATCAGTGCAGCCGTGGTGGCTGGCCGGCACGATTCGCACAGAAAATTCATTCCACTCTTGGGTTTCACCATAGCCGGCTTCCACGATGCGCCGTTCGGGATAGCCGATTTCCTTTAGTTCCGAGTGACAGGACTTGGGAGCCACGATAGTGGGATTCAAGTGAGCCAACCGCTGTAAACCGGTGAGGTCGAAATGGTCCTGGTGCTCGTGGCTAAGCATCACATAATCGGCCTTTTCTATCTCTTCCGGGTAGAGCGGTAGGGAATGAATCTCCCGTGAGATATTCTCCGGCCGGTCGTAGTATCTCAACTCCAGGCGGTAAGGATGTTCACCGCCTTCCTCAACTCGCTTTCGATGGGCAATGTAATTGGGAAGAGGAGAAGTAAGAATGGGATCGAAGAAGATGTAGGTAGTGTTCAGCCGGAGGACAAAACCGGAGTTGGAGAGCCGCCAGATCGCATCGTAGCCTACATCGTGGTAGAGCTCCTGCCTTATTCTTCTCGCCGGTTCCTCAAGGACCTGTTCGTTGGCGTAAGTGGGAATGACAGATTCCTTTGCGTCTGCCGACCTTGTTTCTTTCATACCTCGCACTCCTTATTAGTGAGCATACCGCAAAAATGCGGTGTATCTCCGTATATGCTGGAGACCAATAGGATGGAAAGACGAACCTTGGCGTTCGTTTTTTGGACCTTCGTGTTCGGGTGATTTGAAATGGCGTGGAAGAAATAGAATAAAAAATCTAATGGAATCGCCCCGCTTTTTCCACCGCTCAGCTTCCGCGAAAAGCTGGCATAGTAAAGCCCCCTGAGAGATAATAAATCCCACCTTGAAATCAAGAGTTGGGCAGACACCGTCTGATGAGTTGAGTCGTGACTATTACAGGCCCGTGTCGTCACTGGCTCTGCTCGACGATTCCGCCCCCCTCGCGAATCACCAGGACCCTGTTGGAGGACAATAGCTTGTCAATTTATGAGTGGATCTCTTTCAATTTTTCTCCTGAAGTTTGCTCAACAGGAGCCGTAGTTGTAAGATACGCGAACTTTGTTTAGTTTGCCGCCGTTGCGGTGTTTCGGCAGGTAGCATAGCCGCGGATGTTGAATGGGTTGAGTGGGACAGAGATGCCAGAAAACACCGTCCACCCTCCAGAATCCATCGAGGTCTAACTATGGGCATCGACACCTACACCGTGAACCACTGGAACGAGGCGACGCACGTGCACGAGCCATCGATCCTTACCATAGAGCAGGACTTCACCTTCGACGCGCTCGGGTTCGTCGTGCTGCCGCAACTCCTCAGCCAGGCCGAGCTGTCCGCGTGCCGCGACAGCGGCGATGGGCTGGGCGATCTCTGCAGCGAGGCCGGCGCCGTCGGACGCTACGTGCGCGAGCTGTGCGGCGATGGCTTTCTCCAGGACGGTCCTGCGAGGCACGTCCCTGCCGCCGCCGCAAGAGGGTACGACGAAGCCTCGCTGCCACTGGAAGGCGGGGCGCACACGCTGGACCGGGCGTACATCAACCTGGCGGGGTGGAATGGCCGCAACGCCGACGGAACTATGCTCCAGCGGGCCGGCGGCGCCTGGGAAGAGGTCCGCATCCGGCAGTGCCAGGGGCTGGTGGTGGCCATCGCCCTCACGGATTCCGCAGAAGGCAAGTGCCCGCTGGTGGTCGTGCCCTCCTCGCACAAGAGCGGGCTGCCTGCCCCACCGCTTCCATCCTCCAGCCGCTTCGCCGAGCGCCCGGCGCTGGCGGCGGGCGGCGTGCTGCTGTGCGCCGCCAGCACGCTGCACGGGGTCTGCCCGCAGGGTGATGAGGGCGAGCTGCTCGTGGTAAATTTCATCTCGCGCACGGCTCGGCCACAGGGGCCACCTGACCAGCAGGACAAACAGCCCCTGCCCGCATGGGCGGAAGGGCTGGGCGAGGCCGAGCAAACCGTGCTGGCGGGCGGCGACTCGCGTCACCTGCTCCTAGCGGACGGCACTACCACCTGGCTCACCTCCGCCGACGATGCCGACGCGGCGCAGAGGGCCTCCACTGCCCTCGAGTTCGAACGCCGGGATGATCATGCCGAGCGCTGGGCGTTTGACACCCAGGGCTTCTTGTTGGTCGAGGGCGTCATGGACGATGATTGGGTCGATGCGGCCGTGGCGGGCATCGACGCCAACCTCGACCGCCTGGTGTACCGGGGCGTAGGCGACAAGCTTGACGGGGACGTGACGCTGGCCGACATCCCCGGTGGGCCGACGATCTCGGGCACAGGCCGGCCGGACCTGAAAGACTTGTTTCAGCTACCGGCGCCGCACAATGCGCCATTCCTCAAAATGCTGGCGCATCCGGCCGTCATCCAGCGCCTGAACTGGATGATTGGACCAGGGTACAGGGTAACTCAGAACACCGCCCTGTGCCACGTCAAAGGCTCGAGTGGGCAGATGCTGCACGCGGGGAACGCCAACCCGACCAGCATCAGCAGGCACTACGAAATGGTAAACGGGCGCGTGCACACGAGGTCGGTCATCAACGTCGCCTGGCAGCTCACTGACGTCGGGCCTGACGATGGCGGATTCGTCCTAGTGCCGGGCAGTCACAAATCGTGCTACCCCTTGCCGCATTCGGTGCGGACCTGCAACGAGCGCGCGCCGATCCGCCACATTCCAATGGGTCGCGGGTCTGTTCTCTTCTTTTTGGGAGGGACGGTTTGTCACGGGGCGTACCGCTGGGAGGCTGAGTCACCGAGGCGGACAGCGCTCTTCTCGTACGGGCACGACGGCCGGCGCCCTTTTGCATGGCCCTCGAGCAAACAATGATCGTAAAATCAGCCGCTGAACTCACTGCACTGACGACCCGAATCCTGCTGGCGGCAGGCGCCACCCCTTACAATGCCAGGGGCGTGGCCGAGCACCTGGTGCTGGCCAACCTCAGCGGGGTCGACTCGCACGGGGTGTGGCACTTGAGAGGCTATGTCGAGCACATCCAGGACGGCCAGCTGGATCCTGCAGCCCGACCCGAGGTCGTCAAAGAAACCCCTACCAGCGTCCAGGTGAGCGGCAACTGGACCTTCGGCCATATCGCGGCCCGCTGCGCCATGGAACAGGCCATTGAAAAGTCCGCCGAGCACAACGTCGCCATCGCCGGCCTGGTGCAGTCCAACCACATCGGCCGCCTGGGCCACTACGTGGAAATGGCCGCCGAGAAGGGTATGATCTCCATGGTCTTTCTGGGCGGCCAGGGCAACAAAAACCCCACGGCCGTGCCCTTTGGGGGGCGCGGCAAGATCATGCACACCAACCCCCTCGCCATGGGCTTCCCCGCGGGCGAGGACCCGCCCATGTTCTTCGACTACGCCACCTCCACGGTGGCCGGGGTCAAGATCGTCAACGCCCACCGTCGCCAGGAGGAGTTGCCGCCCGGCTGCATCGTCGACGAGGCGGGCAACCCCAGCACCGATCCGGCCGATTTTTTCAACGGCGGCAGCCACGTGGCCTTTGGCGGCCACAAGGGGTACGCCCTGATGCTGGCGGTCGACTACCTGGGCCGCATCTTCGCGGGCGCCGACCACTTCGTCGACGAGAACCGCGGCGGCATCTACGACCGCTACGCCGGCACCTTGATGGTGGTCTTCAAGGCCGACCTCTTTCAGCCCTTTGCCGACTACGCCCGCGCCGCCGACGAGATGGGCCGGCGCACCCGCACGACCCCGCCGGCGCCGGGCTTCGACGAGGTCCTGGTCCCGGGCGATCTCGAAGAGCACGCCCGCCGGACCCGCCGCCGCGACGGCATCCCCATCGAGGACGATGTCTGGGAGACCATCCGCCAGGCCGCCGCTGCCGTGGGCATCGAAGACATTTAAGCGAAAGGTTTTCACCTCATGAGACAAACACCCGATCCCAGGCTCATCGAGGACCTGCGGCACTACGACAGCGCCACCATCGCCAACGCCATCGAGCACTTCGAGGTGCGCGATCCGACCACGGGCTACGCCGACAACCGGCTGGTCTGCCAGATGCCTGAAATTCCCCACCCCATGGTCGGCTACGCCATCACCGCCACGGCCGACACCACCACGCCCGGCGACCGGAGGACCTCGCGGGTCGACGACCTGGTGGACCTGATCCTCGCCGCGCCCCAACCCTGCATCATCGCGATCCAGCACGTCGGCCACGAGCGCAAAAGGTGCTGCCTCTTTGGCGATATGTTCTGCACCATCCTGCAGCAACTGGACTGCGTCGGGCTGGTCACCGACGCCAATGGCCGCGACCGTTCCGGCATCCGCGAGCGCACCCCGGACTTCCAGGTATTCTCGACCGGCTGGGTGGTCTCGCACGGGTACCCGGCCTACATCGACTTCAACACCACGGTGTCGATCTGCGGCCTGACCATCTCTCCGGGCGATTTGCTGCACGGGGACGAGAGCGGCCTGGTCTCCATCCCCCACGTCATCGCCGCCGACCTGCCCGCACGCTCCCGGCGGGTGCGCGAGGAAGAGGCCGAATACTTCGACTTTCTGCAGAGCGATCGCTTCTCCATTGAAGAGTTGCGCCGCCGCATCGTGCCGCACGAATAAGCAGAACCGGGCCGGCCCCTTGGACCAGCTCCTTCTCTGATTCCATACCGCATAACCTCTTACCACCAGTGCACCCGATGACCTGCTGTCGGGAACCAGATCAGATCCACCGTGGCCGAAAGGATCACTGCGCCCACATAGCCGATGCCCACCCCGTAGAAGAACGGTTTGCCCGCCACATAGGCCTTCACCCCGCCGAAGCGCAAAATCACCAGCTTGACTATCCACACGACCGACAGGGTCAACCAGTAGAGATCGGGACCAAAGGTTCCCTCGAAAGCGAGTCCCACAGGATGGAGCGGAAACCAGTGGAATCGAGCCCGCAAAAAGGTCAGAACGCCCGCCTCGGTCCAACCGAATAGAAACACGGCTAGCTTGCCCCAGTCAAACACGGTGGGATTGTGCAGGATATGAGAGATCTGTTCGTATACCAGGTTAATCCTGTAGTGCGAGACGTAGAGCATAGCCCCGCCCTCCGTGTAGACCAGGTCGATCAAGGTCACCGCCGCCACCACAAAACCCACCGGAAAAGCGATGAAGACCGCCGCCGTCACCCACCCGGGTTGCCGCTTCAGCGAAAACATGCGCAACATGTGCGTGATCGCCGGCCATGCCGGGATGAGAAAGGTGCCGAAAAAAGCCTTGCTGGTAAAAATCTTCATCGCCGTCAGGTCGCGCGCCGGAATATTGACGGTTCCGACAATCTCCTCCATAAAGCTGTCGCCCTTCAGATGCGGCCGATACGGAAGCAGGTAGGCAAAACCCGTGGCCGCGATCAGCTTGGTCGTCGCCAGCAGGGTCAACACCATCAGCACAAACACGCCGGCGGCGACAGGCAGGTTGATGCCCAGGCTCATCGCCCAGACGAGCACGTAGCTCGCCGACAGTATCAGTCCGGTCCAGGCCAGGCGATAGCGCCGCACCTCGCGGCGATCACCCTCCCCGGTCCTGGCCTTGCGCCAGAGCTCGCGCAGATGTCTGCGGGCGACCCAGATCGCCCACACCGCGATGAACATCAAGGCCCCGTAGTTTTCCAGAAAGATGATTTCAGATCCAGTGATTTGCTGTCCCGGGGCCCCAACCGAAAATCCGACGCGATTTATGATCGACCCCTTGATGGTCAAATTCATCAGCTTGAAAATCACCAGGCTGCCCAGGATATCGAGCGGACACAGATAGGTGACCGCCATTACGATAGGCATGAAACGAATCTTCCAATGGCCGATGAAGGGAATGCTTGGATCGAGGTATCGATACTTCTGCAAAAATTCAAGGGGCACCAGACCGGGTGCGAAGTAGGTAAAGATATTGTAGAGGATGGGCACAAAGGCTGCGAGGGCGCCGATCCAGAATAGACGCGAGCGGAAGAGATCGGGCATGCGCCGGGGGCCATCGAACCCGCGCATCAGATCGAGGGGCATCTGCGCCAGCGGAAAGGTGAGCTTCTCTTTCTCCTCCCATTGCTTCTGAAAGAGGACCATGGTGCAGAATCCGAAAGCCAGCATGGCCATCGATACACCCAACCACTGGAAGATGACCCCCACCCAGCCATCCCACGGCACCGCCGCTCCTTGCTGCAGACCGAACCAGAATCCATGAACCAGAAAGGTGTCGGTGGGTGGAAAGACGCTCCAAGGGAGGTAATCGAAGAAGGTATCGGCCCATTGGTTCTCCGCCGAGGCAAAATAGGTCGGCGCCGCCAGAATCGGCGCCCAGAAATTGATCCACCCGTTTTGCGGTATGGTGCCCACGACCCACATCATGGCCAGGATGGTCAACAGCTCGCCCTGGCGCAGCGCCATGCCGGGCCACAAGCGCTTGAGCACGACGTTTAGAAAAAGCCAGAACACAAAGGGAATGATTACCGCCATGGGAAACTGGGAGTGGACGAAGGTCCCGGAACCAATCCTATGCACTACCTGGGTGAGGTAGTAGAACATGGCGGTTATGGTCAGAAGGCCCAGAACTACGGCGCGCAGGGTGATGACAGGCGTCGTGGCACCGGCTTCCTCTCTGCTCGCGCCAGCCGGCGAATGCAGAGGAGATTCGGCTTTTTTCACTGGAATTTCAGCTGCGCTCCTGCGGATCGGTTTCGCGCTTGAGGATCTCGCCGTAGTAGCGGGGAAAGCTGAACTGGTTGACCCCGATCTGGATGCTGCTCATGCGCTCGCCGCTTTCACGGCCGCGAGCCCGCGCTCGCACAGCTCGGCGACCGGCCCCGTCGACCATCCCAGCCAGCCGTTGAGCGAGCGCTTCTCACCAGGATCGAGACGTTCCGCCAACGGCCCGCCGTGGAGGCAGTTCAGAGCGGGGTCGGTGTTCCCGCTGTAAAAGTCGTGGGTCTCCCAAGCCATTGCCGTGGCGCCGCCGCTGGTGGCCTCGACGGCAATCACGGCGGCACCGGTGTCTTGATCGGGCATCTTCAGGAACGAGGACTTGTCAGGGTCGTGATGGTCGTGGCACTCCGCCGGAATTCCGTCGGCGGCGATATTCTTGAGGTTCCCGCCCACCCATACGTAGGTTCGATCGCCTACCTGATCGCGGAATCTGTTCGCTCCTGCCAGCTGGTAGCAGGTTCCAACCTTTATCTGCTCCAGGGGTTGCGCACCGGTATTGACCAGATCGTAGCGCAATTGGAGATGATCGGCTCTTACCTCGACAACCGCGTCCAGCTGGAGAATCTCCCCGTCTACTTGGCGGGAGTGTAGCACCGTTCCGTTCTCCTCGGAGGTCCATTCCTGAGGTCCGACGTGAGCCTGATTGTAGATCTCTACGTCCCTGGCGTGTGTGCCCTCCGACATCCAGAGACGAAAGACCTGCGACGAAAATTCATCCACGGATATCTGCAGCACCGACATCCTTTTGGGTGGGTATAGAACCAGGGGCAGGGACCTCGGAGCGACGGAAACAAACATGACTATTACCTCCGGAGTTTGATGACCGGTCGTGGGATCTCTTTATTCTTTCAGGTGATTCGAGACAGAATATAAGCAATGGGAACGAGGGCTAAAGTGGAGGGGGCGCATGGCCTTCGAGGAAGAGGTTGCCGTTCGCCTGCGCAAGGCGCTGGGCAAAAAAATTACCGGGGAGAAGAAGATGTTCGGCGGCATCGCCTTCATGTTGAACGGCCACATGTGCTGTGGCGTGAGCGATGACAGGGTCCTGTTGCGCCTGGGCAACGAGGGTGCAACCCGGGCGTTAGCGGAACCTCACGTCGAGGAAATGGACCTCACCGGCAAACCGATCAAGAGCATGGTCTACTTGACCGAACCCATCCACGGCGATCCAGCGCAGCTGAAGGGATGGGTGGCCAAAGCGGTCAAGTTCATCTCCTCGTTGCCGCCCAGGTGACCGGCGCCATGGCGATTGCTCTCTCAGCCGGCACAAGCGTTCGAGTCCTCGCCGGTCAGGGCCCGCGATCCGCGTCGCCGCATGCAGCGAAAAGCCGCGCGAAGCAAAGCACAAGGGCGCCGTACGCACCCCGGTGGCCGGTCCAGCCGGAGACACTGTTGTCGACGATGAAGAGCTCGCGGCCCTTGGAGTCAACAGTCATGACGCGCCCTGCCGTCCGTTAAGCACGTTTCACCGTATCAGGCCGCTGGTGACAGCCGTTCGACCTTGATTTCATCGGCATGCTTCATCGCTTGCGCCAGGTCGTAGGCAGCCTGGAGCCGCAGCCACGTCTCGGCGCCGCCCCCGAAGGCCTTGTCGAGCCGGATTGCCATCTCAGGCGAGATGCCCGCCTTACAGTTCACGATGTCGGAAAGCTGCTTGCGGCTAATGCTCAAGCGCTTGGCTGCTTCCGTGACGTTCAGCCCCAAAGGCTCCAGGCAATCGTGCCGCACCGAAAGCCCTGGATGGGGGGGGTTCTTCATCGGCATAGCTCATTCCTCCTAATGGTAGTCGATCAGGTCCACGTCGCTGGCGTGGCCACCTTCAAAGCGAAAGATTACACGCCAATTGCCGGACACCGTGACCGACCAGAAACCTGCGAGACCGCCCTTGAGGGGGTGCAACCGGAAGCCGGGCAGGTCCATGTTGCCGACCTCTGACGCCTCTTCAAGGCGCGCGAGTATGCGTCCGATCTTGTCCCCATGGTCCGATTGCACCTTCCGTCGGTCTCCCTTCTCGAACAGAAGGTTGAGACCCTTATGGCGGAAGCTTCGTATCATGTGTTAAGTGTAACCACTCACCAATCATCTTTCAAGAGGCCGACTCGAGCGCAGAGCAGATAGCGCTGTTTCCCGCTGATAGACAGGCCCCGGAGTTCGATTGTGAAGTGGTCCGAGTCAAGCTCAACGAGTTGCGGCTACATCACCCGCGACAGTGGGGGGCGTGCTGGCTGGCGCTCACGCTCTGGGAGCAGTTGGACCTCCACCGATTCTGGCATCAACGTCTACTGATGAGCCGGCCATCCACTATCCTTCCATCGATTTGGCCGGGCGCCGCACCACTGAACGCCTTTAACCCCTGTGCCATTCATGTCACTCAACGGATTCCGGATCGCCTCGCACGTCAAGCACCATCATCCGGCGTATCCCCAGTTTCCGCAGCCGTTCCCCGTCGGACTCCGCCACCTCCGATCCGGCGCCTGTGCCGGGCTCCAGCCTTGCCAGGTCTTCCCCGGTGGTTTCCCGTACACCGGTCCCATCGAACTCCCGTCCGGTATCTTCGTTCAGGTCGTCGATGCTGGGTGCGTTCCATCCCGAACCGTCCCCTGCCTCCGCCGTCTCGTCGTCAGCGACCAAGGGCGCGCGCGGTTGACTGACCCAAATCGGCTGAACGAACTCTTCTGTCTCCACGGCGAAGGCCTTCGAGTCTTTCTGAATCAGGACTTCCGGGGCGAACAGATGGTGCCAGGGCCAGCACATCTCCTCGATCTCATCGAGCCTCGTGGTCCCGCCAGGCACGTCCTCGGCGTCGGCGAGCAGGCAACCGGTCTGGAAACTCCTGAACCAGGGCACTGCCTGGACTTCATTCCAGAGCGTCCGCTTCGGCTCGGTGCAGTAGATGCAGTAGACCGGCTTCATGCCTTCGGCCCCCGCCTCGGCGATGAGAAGATCCCGCTGCTCCTCGCCGGACGATTTAACCGAGTGCTTCACCTTCAGGACGCCGTTGCGCTGAAGCCGTTTCGCCTGCACCCGCATACTGAGCGTCCGCCTCAAGCCGACAATGTGCCATTCCCAGTCCGCGCCGTTCGTCGCCTCGACCTGCTTCGGGAAGGTGCGGACACGGACGTGCTCCAGATGCCGCCGCCTGATCTCCAGGAGATTGGTCTCGGTGATGGTCTCTTCCCCGTAGCTCACCCAGACGTCGTCGCAATGCGAGAACTCGAGATTGCGCGACGTCGCGTCGCCCAACTCGAGAAAGGTCAGGGTGAGGTCGAGCTTCAACCCATCTCCTCCTTACTCTCGCCTTCTCCCGCGTTACCCGACGCGTTCCAATCCTCCGGCGGCCCTTCGCGCAGCAGCTTGAACAGGGACCTCCGCGCGATGTCGAAGCCGTCGCGGAACGCCGCGTGCACTGTCTCGGGAGTCAGCCTGTGCAGCCGGTTGTGAACGATGTCCGACCGCACGTCGTAGAAATCTTGTGCGCTCTCCCTGATGCTCTCCTGGCTCGGCCCGTCCGTTCCGAGATACCTGGCAGCCCGGTTCCGCAGCTTCCGGGAGATTTTCCTCTCGTCCAGCACGTACATCCGCTCCAGCGCGATCCCCACGTCCAGGACCCTGTCGGCCACGACGAACGGTCCGTTCCGCGCGAGTGCCTCGGCCAGCCGCCCGACCACCGGCGCCATCCTCCGATACCGCTCGCTGGCCCGATTCTCGAACGCTTCTTTCGCCTCGGCGAGCGCCTCCGGTCTCAGCACCGGACACTCGTCGAAGCCATCGAAGCCCTTCGCCGGCCAACTCTGGTAGAACCCCGGGCTTTGCTTCCCTAGCCCCAAGAGCCTGCCGGCGGACCGGTCGATGCGGTGCGACAGCTCGGCAAGAGGCAGCACGGGCGCCGCATGCGCCACGCCGAGCAGCTGCAGGAACGTCCGCGCGCGGTGGAAGAACGGACCAGGATCGTGCGAATCGAGCCCCCGTTCGTAGCCCGCGCGGTGGAACGCCGGTCGCCACCGGTAGGTCCTCGCCGCCGCCCCGACCGACTGGAAGCCGTGGAACCCGGCGCCCGGCGGGGCGAGCTCGAACACCAGCTCCTCGTCCACGAACGCCCGTACCTCCTCGAACGGAAGCAACGCCACGTCTTCGGCGACGTCGATCCGTTCCTTCACGACCGGGCCGTGGAACAGCACCGCGTCGCATGCGCGATCCAGCCCGTCCGGCAACGCCGGCGCATCTTCCTCCCCGGCGGAAACGAGAAACGCATGCAGCTCGCCCGCCGTCTTCCGGAAGCGGTCGCCCGAGTGCTCGGCGGCCCGCGCCATCAGACCCGCGGCCAGGTCCGCCGGCGAGGTCGACCCTCCGGAGTTCAGGACCTGCATGTAGAAATTGTCCCTGCCGATGATGGGACCCACGACCTGGGCGATCCTTGGGTGCCGAAGCAGAATGTGCCGAACCGGGCCCAGCGCCGCGTTGAGCGCCGCGTACCACGCTTCTTCGCCGCGCAGTTGGCTGTGCCGCGCCCTGGCGTACAACTCCCCCAGCTCTTCCACGCGCACGGCCGGGGAGCCGCCGTCCTCCACGCCCGGTATTGCAGGCAGGAACACGCGGATTGCACGGTACCCCGAGAGGTAGCGTTTCTGCGCTTTCGCCAGTCCGGGAAGCGCCCGGGCGAGGCTCTCGATCCAGTCCCCGACGGAGAACTCCCCCTCCGTCATGCTGTCGCCGAAGCCCGCGCTGCCAGGTTACGGCCCGTCGTCTTACGTCGGATGAACACGGCCTTGCCGGGTTCCTTGCGCATCCCGATCCCACCCGACTTCGTCACCGACGTGCTTGAGTTCGTGAATGCGCTCCCGGTCGCGTGTCTTCGATCACGGCTAACATCGGTCCACGCAACGATCCCGGTGTAACCGTCACCATCAAGCAGCATCACTTCAGGCGATCCTCTCTGATTGCATGGCCCCGGCTATACATGAATCGCCGGATCGACTTCCGCTTTCGCATCGACTCAGACCCAGTCCGGCGGCTCTACTCGTAGCTCTCGAACGGAAGCTGAATTCCCAAATCCAGACTTTCCACGGCCTCGACGACCACTTGAGCGGGAATTCCCGCGTAGTGGGGCGAAAACGCGTCCGCCGCATCGTATTCTCCGGTCACGTCCTCGGTACACACACCCACCACATACCCTTCGTCCGACATGACCGGACCGCCGCTGTTACCCGGTCTGGCAATCGCCGAATAAAGAAACAGCCTCTCCCCGTCCAGCGACGTAACCGCCTCGTTCGTCACCGCTCCCGGCTGAATCACCACGGAGGCGTCCCGCAAGCGGGGCAGCTTCGGGTAGCCAAGCGTGTAAACCGTCTGGGCCACCACCGGAGCCTGGAACATCGCTCCCTGCAACGGAGTCAGCACCGCACCGTCCACTCGGATCACTGCGATGTCCACATCGGCGTGTTCGTGGATTGCGTCTTCGCTTACCGCGCACGGGTTGCCCTGAAACGTCTGCCGCCCGTCAACATTCATGTCGGACACGACATGCCGGCAGGTCAGGACATGGGACGGGTGGACGACGAGTCCGGTCCCTGCAACAGCGTCGCCATCGCGGTTGGTGCCGGTGATGTGCACCAGTCCCGGCGCGCAAAGGTGATATAGGAATTCCGGGCCGAGCACCGGCACCAGCCGGAATTGACCCCGTGGTGCTTCCGACTCCAATGGCATGTGCAGGTAGTGGTTGCGCAGCCCGCCCAAGGAACGGTCCCCGTGGCCGGCAAGTACCAGCACACCCGTCGACGCCATCCGCTCCAGAATCTGCGCTACTCGCAAGGCGTTGGGTGTTTTCGGGAAGGCATCGATGACATCCAGATGCTTGAGGAAGTCTTCCACCGTCAGTGGCGCGGGGTTTCCCTGCTTCGGAAGTTGCTTGCCAATGGAAGCGTGGCTCTCCGCAAGCTTGGTGGCGCCGAAGAACCCACAAGCCAGCACCACCAACTTGAACCTGGACGCCAGTCCCCAGGGTGCGTTCATCGTGTCTGCGTTGGCCAGCGGACTGGATGCCATCGGCTGCGACTCCTTCTGCGTCACCTCGAATTGCCAGTCTAAGTATAGGTAAAATGAGGACCTTTTTGGACTCTCGGTCAAGGCGCTGAGCGTACCGCCAGGGTCAGGCAGCTTCCTGAGGATCGTTCGTCGGTTCTTCGACCGAGCTTGCAGACAGTTTGGTTGCCTGTTGGCCCGTATCCGGATCAATCCGGGGCCTGATGGAGCGTTGAGGGCACACCCCGCCGTACGCCCGGCGCCAGGTCGAGAAGGCAGGTCAGGCGGCGAACTCGAACTGTGGTTGCCTCGGGGCCCTCGGCGGGGCATCGCCGGCAGCCCTACCTCCTCCAGATAGGTCCGGATCGAGGCGGGATCGGTGAGGGCGGCGAGGAGGCGCAGGCGCCCCGAGGCCAGGGGCGGCCTGGCCTCGGGGCGGCTGAGAATCAGCCGGCGGCGTAGCGCTCGGCGACCTCTTCCGCAGACAATGTCCGACCGTAGACGGTGAAATCGTCGATGGCGGCATTGCAGTACCAGTTGCCGTATCGCCATCCCAGATTGATCCGGGTCTGCTCGCCCGTCGGAAACGCGATCACCCCGTCGCCGAAGCGGCTCCCTTCGTCGGCGCGAGTCTGCTCGATTGCGTCCAGGTAAAGCAACACTCTGTCTGCGTCCCAGGTGACGACGACGTGGTGCCATTCCCCGGCGTCCCATCCGGCGATGTCTCCTTCCGCGGTTCCGTGGAGGTGGCCAACATCATCCTTCAAACGCGCGCGAAGTTCGCCGAAGAGCGTAGACAGCGACAGTGAACTCACCAGCGGCGTCGCGCCCTCCACGTGGAACACCGATCGTTGACCGGGTCGGTCGGGGCTCTGCTTGAAGTTGGGTCGCATCCACAACTCGACCGAGCCAGGTCCACGAAGCATCTCGGGCGGCGCCGGTAGTCGTGCGTACCCACCGTCGCCGAGGGCGACGGCGCGATGCCCCGCTTTGCGTCCCTGAACGAACTCCAAACGACCCACGCGCTGTCCCAAAAGGGTTCCATGGGGCGTGACACACCGCAGGTCGCCATCGAAGACAGCCTGCAGCAGGATTTCATCCCGCGGCTCCGAGGGCGGGGCCGCTGCCGTCTGTCTGACTGGTTCGGGCGTCGGGGGCAGCTCGCCCGGTGCGATGCCTTCGCGATGGAAGTAAGCCGCCGTGTGTGGCGAGCTGCGCGCGTTCATCGAAAACGCCTTGCCGTCGGTTTCGGCGGTCATCTCCTGCACCTGGGCCCAGAACGCACGCGTGGCGACGGACAGATAACGACGGTCACCGGTCATGTCGTAACCGAAGCGAAAGGCATCGACTCCGAGAAGGTTGAGAGAAGTGATGCCGGCAAGACGGTTCCGCCGATTGAACGCGTTGAACTCGTAGACAAACCCGTCGATCTCCGGATTCCACATGTGGTCGATCAGCCAGTCCAGACCGATGGTGATCACCTCGCGCAGTTCCTCGTCGCGGGTGATGGCGTAATAGGCACTCAGGCCATCGTGCAGTTGACCGGTCATGAACAGTTTGCATCCATCCATCATCCAGGACCGCCACCACTTCCCATCTCGGTACGCGGCCAGTGGATCGCGGGCGTAGATCTTGATGTAGTCTACAATCTCCTTGGCCGCTGCGAGGTATTTCGCCTCGCCGGTTACCTTGTAGGCGCGGCACAATACCATGAGTGGCCAACCCAGCTGCCGTTCTGCGCCGGCGAAGATGTTCCGAATCCTCTCGTGACTGTCCCCCTCGGCGATGATGGCGACCCGGTCCGCGATCATGCGCACGGCTTCGAGACTGCGTTCGTCGCCGGTGAGGTAGTAGGCGTCCGCAGCGCAATCAACAAAGACGTGGCCCCACTCGTGGCCGGTGGTCACCAATTCGTGGGTTTCCGCCCCCGCACCGTAGCCGTGGTACCGCTGCTCGCCGGTTTCGTGGTTGAGGTCGATGTCGATGAAGTGTTGGTTGCAGGCGACGGCGAAATCGTAGTAGTCGCGCTGGCCGCTGCGCGCATAGAGGAGGAAACAACCGTGACCGGTGTCATATTCCAGGTCGCCGCGGGTCAGCTCGTTTCCGTACCCTCCGTGGTAATAGTCCCCGTAGTGCAACATGCCGTTTTCTCTCGGCATGGTCTCGCGCTGGTCGCGGAGGGTTTCGAACTGACTGCGCATCTTGCGGTCGTATTCGACCGTTTCTGGTGCGCCAGCGGGGGATAGGGGACCGAAGACCTCGGTGCGACAGAAGTACTCCGGCTCGACGGTGGCGATCAGGGGTTGCTGGAAGGCTGCAACGCGTTCGGCGATTCGGTCGTCCGTACCACCAAAGGCGTACAGGATGTGGTGCGTCTTGGCGCGGGTGCGGCCGAGCTTGAGCAGGGCACCATTGTGGCCGCTCCAGAGGGCGAGCTTCAGTTTCCCGGCGGCCAACTCGATCGATTTGGGTGCCAGGTGCCAGAAGTCTCGGATCGCCACCCCGAAGGCGCCGCGGTCTCCTCGAAGCACCGCCCAACCATCCAGCTTGTTTCTGGCTTCTCGTGGCGCCGACAACGGACCCGATTTGCAGACCATGTCGGCGTCCGCCGCGAGTATGGGCGAATGGCCGTTGGCGAGCTCCGCCTCGATCGTCCCTGCATCTGCCGGAAGTATAAACTGCTGCTCTGCACCCAGATCGGGGGTGAAGTCGACGGCGATCTCGCTGATCTGATGCAGCTCCGGCTGGCCCATACAGATGAAGGTTTGTTCCGCTTTGACGTACGCCTGCCCGTCGTAGAAGCGCAGCCGCATGTCCATCTTGTAAGAGCGGTTGCCGGCTGCATCCTGTAGCCAACCGACTTGCCGAACAGTGGCTCTGATCGGCCCCGTTTCTTCTAACTCCACAATTTCCGGCTCGACACCCGACGAGGTGTGAACGCTACCGTCTGACAGCGCGAACCGCATGGGCGAGACATCGTCGAGAATCTGGACTGATTCCGTTGCACCTCGCAGCTGCACCGATCGAAACAGGGCCAGGCTATTCTTCGGCATCTCCACGCGCAGTGGACCGGTGTCGACGACTATCGCGTCACGTCGATTTTCCATCCGCAGCTGGGGTTTCGACAGCGGGGCATCACCGGGAACGAGGTCGTAGACGCAATCCGTGTTGGCCGGACAGTCGGCGAGAAACTGAACCAGCAGCCATTTCACCGAACCGTCGGGCCAGGTGCCCAATACCCTGGTCTGCGTCGGGATGGCTCCGGCGGGACCGCGGACATGCATCGGCTGATTGGTCTGCACGGCTGCCTGCGCGAACGGGACCCCGGAACACACCGCTTCCCGTATTCGCGCGACCCCGCTTTCATCGCTGACGGTGAGCTTCACCGGCTCCAACGATTCTGTTTCGATGCTTGAAGTGGCCAACATCACCCCGGCGAGATGGGTCGAGAACAAACTCAGTCGTGGCATTCGTCCTTCGTCTCCCCATACGTGAACGAGAGCCAAACTCCTAAAGTGCTGAAGCGATTTCGCGGGCGAAGCCGAGGAGCAGCTCGTCTGTGCCGGGCGCGCCGATCAGTGAGAGCCCGACGGGAAGCCCTTCGACCGCGGTAAGCGGCAGGCTGATCTGCGGCGCTCCGATGGTACCGGCGATGCAGGTGAGAGCGAGGATGCGCGCTCTGTTGGCGTAGCGCTCAGGTACGGGGAGGCCGACGGGAGGGGCCGGCATCGGAGTGGTTGGCAAGCAAACGACGGCGCCGTCTTCGAGCACCTCTGCCATTCGGTGTACGATTGCTTCGCGCTCGGTCTGGGCTTGCTCGACGTCGGCGTCGGAGATGGCGAGGGCGTCGGTGAAACGCCGGGCGACCTCGAAACCGAAGCGCGGATCCACCCGATCGATCCACTCCTGCGCAGACGCCAGGGACTGTCGTAGGGCAAGTACCGATTGCTGCCGCATCCACGCACCGAGACCCGTATCGGACAGTTGCAACCCCTTCGTATCCGCAGCCATGGTCGCCACCTTCTCCGCCACGGGCCGCAACGCGGAAACCACCTCTGCGTCGGCGGTCTCGAACGCATCCTCCGCGATAAAAACCAGGTCGGGACGGGCCGTTGTTACCCGGCTTTGCAGCAGAATCTCGCCGACGCGCGCGAGTAGCGCAGCGTCGCGTGCGAACCAGCCCACCGTGTCGAAGTCGGGGGCGCTCTGCAACATGCCATCTATCGGCACGCGCCCATGGGTGGGTCGTATGCCGAATATGCCGCAAAAGCTGGCTGGTATGCGCACCGAGCCGCCGGTATCCGAGCCCAGAGCGAAGTCTACCATCTCGCCGGCTACCGCCGCTGCCGAACCACTGGACGAGCCCCCTGGGACCCGCCCGGGAGCCGCCGGGTTCACGGGTGTGCCGTAGTGGGCATTCTCCCCGAAAAGTCCCCTCGTGAGTTCGTCAGTGTGGGTCTTTCCCACCATGGTCGCGCCGGCGTCGACCAAAACCTGAACTGCCCACGACGTGCTATCAGCTTTCCCATGGGTCGCCTTCCAGTCCGGATTGCCGCCCCCAGTGACCTCCCCGACCACGTCGAAGATGTCTTTCGCGGCGAAACTGAGACCGGACAACGGTCCGGCCTCCGCACCCGTCAGGTATGCCTGCGTATCCTTGCAGAACGCGTTCAGACGGTCGTCCATCAATACCCCCACTCTTCAACCACGACTTTTCGCTTCCGCCAATTAGGCGGAACATCGTCGGAATATCCCGGATCCGAAGCCTGTCCTGTATCTCGATCCAAAAACAGGGGAAAATCCTCCTTTGGCGGCTTGGAGCGAACATAGCCGTGAGTGTAGCTGCGCATGATAATGCGCTGTTCCCGGTTTAATGTTTTCAACCAATCCGGGTCGCACTCAAGTCGGTCCGCCTCGCAGAGCCAGGACGGACAATAAGCGATGAAGATATTCTTTCGCACCGCATCGCTCTCATTGGGTTCAACGCGGTGCCAGAGCCCGCAATGCATGATCGTCATCGTTCCTTTGGGGCAACAGAGAATCTTCTCACCCGGCATGCTTGTATGTTTTGCATACACGCCGTAAGGCAAAGCGCGTAACCCATCTGGATGCCATACGTGGGGTGAAGGGCAGCGTGGGCGAACAAAGGCCTGAGAGATGTGCAGCTTGAGCAATTCTCCGTAGATGTCGTAGGCATAGCCGACATGGCGGAGCTTTGCGGTAAGTTGATTCAGACATAGCGGACTCCCTTTCATCTGATAGCGCAGCAACGCGTTACTCAGCCCTCCTGCCCAGTTCAGCTGAATGACCGCGTCGAGCCCGGGTTTCATCAATCCCCATGAGGCAACAAAAGCGGTCACTCATCCAAATGTGAACTGTCGCCCTCGCGCGTCAGCAGCCACGCTTTTCCATCCCATGCCAGTTCGGTCAGGCTGGCCAACTCCACGACTGCGTTACTTTCATTTCCGGTGAGACACGTGACGAAAGCCAGCACCGTGGCGCCATGCCCTATGATCACAACATTTCCTCGTTCTTCGCCCACCAGGCGCTCGACGACTTTGTTTGTCCGCGCGTTCACGTCCTGTCGATTCTCTGGAAACACCGGCTCCACCGTCGAATCGTAGGTTCGATCCATCCGCGGGAAGCGTTCCTGCAACTGGGCCATGGGAAGTATCTCCGGAGCCGACGGAAACCAGTCGGGGTTTAGCATCTCGCCGAGGCCGGATTCCGCCCTGATCTGCGACTTCGTCACTTCGGCAATGCAGTCTGCTGTTTCCACCGCTCTGAGGTAGGGTGACGAGTAGATCCGAGTGATCTTGTCCGCTGCCAATCGTTGCGCCAATCGCATTGCTTGCGATCGGCCTTTCTCGGTCAAGCCAGGATCAAACGGTCTTGCCGCCGTAGTTCGCCAGGCGGGATCTGTGTCTTCTCTCTCCCCATGCCGCACCACCAGCAATCTCTCCATTCTCACCCCCTTCTCACGATCACGGCCCTAGTCTATGAACTGAAACGCATACAGCTTGCATGCCCGCAGCTTGAAATGAAGCCTTACCGGGAGGCCAATGAGGGGTTCACCGCCGTCGACTCTTCAGACCTGCGATGAAGCACAAGCCCAATCCTTCAGGTTTGGGTACTATGGCAATACCATGTCCGCTCTTACGGAAGTTCCGGAAGTTTGCACTGTCGAAACCATTGTGAATCTTCCGGTGGCGATTCGTCTGGATTTTTCATTGTCTCAAAGGTTTTCAATGCGGGTGATACTGTCTTTGTCCATATCTGCTCGACTTCCTCGAAAGTTACAGGTTGGCGTTCGGTAATGTTTTGCTGTGCGTAAACCTCTAATAATTCCTGCATCTTTTTTCCGAGCCATGCAACTTCGTCGTTCACCATTCGCTCGCCAATGCGCCGGTCTGAGTCAACAGCGTTTGCGCCCATCGCAAAGTGGGGACCTTCTGCGTCCGCTGCAGGCATTCGCGACATGTCAACGCATTCCGGTTCCAATGCCCAGAGGAGTGAGGTCTCAACTCTGCCCGCATGATCGCCACCGTTACCCTGACGATCAAACCCCGGCGTATTCGCCTCAAAGTCAGGAAGTCCGTAAAGTCGCATAGCGAAGTGCGGTTGGATTAAAGAAAGGAGGGTCTTGAGGTCCTGCCAATTCGGTCCGTAGTGTCCGGTGAGGAAGATGGCTGCGTGGAATCCGAGGGCATCGGCGGCGCGGACGTGGTAGCAGACAATTTTGAAATGTTGCCATGCTGGCATAGCGGTGAGCCAGCTCCGTGCTTCGCCGACATTCCGGTATGCCCAATTCGCATACGTGCCGTGTTCATGGATGTGCCAATAATCGGGCGGTGCGACGATGCCGCCGTGCGTATGGGCTGCACGGCAAGCAATTGCATGTGCCTTCAGCGCATCCAGTCCGACCGTATTTTGCGGTCCATGTGGTTCGCAGAGTCCGTAGGTAAAATAGACGGCGGGACATTCGTCGAACGCTGCTTCTAATTCATCGGGGAACATCCGTTCCCAGCGTACCTCTTTGCGCATTCGTATTTCCTCTAATGAGAGTGTAGTGTTCTGTCCACAGTAAAATGATGGTTAAAAAATATTTAGAGCGCGTCTTGATACCGTGCGGACTGCTTATCTTCTTGTAGAAGCACGCTGTGCAAGTATAGGTAAAATGAGGACCTTTTTGGTCTCTCGGTCAAGGCGCTGACCGTACCGCCAGGGTCAGGCAGCTCCCGGAGGATCGTTTGCCAGTCCTTCGACCGAGCTCGGAGTCCATTGTGGTTGCCTGTCGGCCCGTATCCGGATCAATCCGGGGCCTGAGGGAGCGTTGAGGGCACACCCCGCCGTACGCCCGGCGCCGGGTCGAGAAGGCCGGTCAGGCGGCGAACTCGAACTGTGGTTGCGGCGGGGCCCTCGGCGGGGGCATCGCCGGCAGCCCTACCCCCTCCAGATAGGTCTAGATCGAGGCGGGATCGGTGAGGGCAGCGATGATCCTCAGGCGCCCGCCACAGGCGGTGCATTCGCTGATGTCGGAGGAAAACACCCGATTGACGTCCATTATGGTCGCGTCACCCGACCACATCTGGTCGCTCAATCCCACTTTTTCAGTGACGTCCACAAATTCACCCTTGTCGATTCGGTAGAGCTTGCTGCTTTCCGAAGCCTGACCTTGCCCCCTAATCGAGTCCAGGTAATGTGTTAGGAACCTGGATTTAAGGAAGGAGGCAAGATGGCAAGAAGGCGATTTACCACCGAGCAAATTATCACCAAGCTACAGGAGGCGGAAGTGCGCTTGGCCCAAGGGAAGACGGTGGTCCAAGCTTGCAAGCAGATGGGGATCACCGAGCAGACCTACTATCGGTGGAGGAAGGAATACGGCGGCCTGAAGATGGATCAGGCCAAGCGTCTCAAGGCCCTGGAGAAGGAAAATGTGCGGTTGAAGAAGCTGGTGGCGGATTTGTCTTTGGACAACCAGATTCTGAAGGAAGTTTCTTCGGGAAACTTCTAAGCCCGGCGAAAAGGAGGCGAGCGGTGACATGGATCAGAGACCGCCTGGGACCTGATCGCCTCTCCGAACGTCGGGCCTGCCGAGTGTTGGGACAGCCGCGATCCACGCAGCGCAGAGTCCGCGAGGCCCCATACGGCCTCACAGTGCTTTGGCCTACCGGCCTCCGGCGCCGGAGGCCTTCCTGCCCAGGAGGCATGCTGGAGATTCACCTCCGTGGGATGGACCACTTGTGATGCCAGCACTAACTTAATGTTTGGCACCATTCGTGGGGGCAGGTCACTTCGGCAGCGCCGACCGGCGCCTGCGGCCGGAGCCGATCGTCTTTGCGGTGCCGCGTCGGGACGGGCCTCCGTTCATGCTGGATGTCTGCATGAGCGTGGTCGCCGGAGGCAAGATCGAACAGAAGAACATCCGCGGTGAGCCGTTGCCGGACGGCTGGCTTATTGACCACGACGGCAACTACGTCAACCAAACGACGCTCTACGGCAATCCGGAAGCGAATGGGGTGTTGCCGCTGGGTGGACTGCAATTCGGCCACAAAGGGCACGGTCTGGCCATGATGGTCGAGATGATCGTCGGCCCGCTCACACGCGCCGGTTGCACCCAGGATGGGCCGGGTGGCGGCGGCATCATGATACTGGCCATCTACATCGCCCAGTTCAACGATCTGGAGACCCACTACCGGGAAGTGGAGGCGCTGGTCGAGTGGGTCCATTCGGCGCGGCCACTTCCGGGATTCCAGCGGATCTACGCCCCGGGCGAAAAGGAAGAGGAGATCCGGCTGGAGCGCTTGCGGCAGGGCATCGAGCTGCCCGAGCCCACCTGGCAGGAGCTTGTGGCCATCGCGGCCGAGTTGAACGTGACAATTCTCGACGCGTAACCAACTGAATGGCATCTCAATAGAAAGACGATGAAACGATGGGTAGCATGAACGTTCTCTATTTGGCCGACCGGAACAACAAAGATCACTACTACCCTTTGGCCCCGTACATTGAGAAGGCATTACGTCATCGTCATGATCTCCGGTTCTTCGATCCGTCACAGCCCGCTGCGGACCAGCTCAAAGGGATGGACGCGGTGATCGATGACGAGTTGATAGAGAACACCGAGCAGATGGTCGAGGCCGCCACGGATCTGAAACTCTGGCAGGTTGTCAAGACGGGTTTCGATGAGGTTCCGTTGACGGCTCTGAAGGCCAAGGGTATCCCCACATGCAATTGTCCGGGTGATACCACCAGCAAGGCGCTGGCAGAATGCGCCATGATGTTCATTCTAATGCTGACGCGAGACTACAACGGCTGTCAGGATAACTTCTTCAATTCGAAAGCATGGTGGCAACCGGTGGGCCGGGAAGTGACCGAGCTCAAGCTGGGCATCATCGGCTTCGGGGCCAGCGGACAGGCATTGGCGCGCCGGGCCCGCTCATTCGATATGGAGATCCACGCCATCAATCGCAGCCCGATCAAGCGAGAAGTGATCGAGGAAATTTCTGTGGTCTTCTCCGGCACTCCGGACGATTTGGACCAGGTCATCAGCGAATGTGATTTCGTCTCGCTGCACCTTCCTCTCAACGACAACACTCGACAGATCATGAGCGCGAGACGGATCGGGTTGATGAAGCAGGATGCGTATTTGATCAACGTGGGCCGCGGCGGGCTGGTCGATCAGGGCGCATTGTTCGAGGCGCTAGCGGATGGAAAGATTGCGGGAGCCGGCCTGGACGTATTTGCCGAGGAACCGCCTGATCCGAGCCATCCGGCCTTTCGGTTACCCAATCTGCTGGTCACACCACACATCGCGGGTTGCACGGACGGCACTTTCCGCAAACGGGGCCTTATTGTGGCTGATAATCTCGACCGGATTGCCGACGGCCTGGAACCGCTATACCGGGTGGACACCTGAATCGTCTAGACCTTATGTATTGACGGAGATATGAAAGACCTCCTCCGACTACGGGCGCCGCGTTGTCGAAGCTGGCGGCCAAGCTCTCCGGCCCTGGGACCTCGTTGCGGTTTTGCTACGAGGCCGGTCCCTGCGGCTACGGCGTCTACCGTCAGCTCCAGGCTCTGGGGCACGCCTGCACGGTGGTGGCCCCCTCGCTGATCCCGCGTCGGCCGGGCGACCGCATCAAGACCGACCGGCGCGATGCGGTGTCTCTGGCGCGGCTTTTCCAACACGGCGAGTTGACGTCCGTGTGGGTGCCCGACGAAGCGCAGGAGGCGATGCGCGACCTGGAGCGCTGCCGGAAAGACTTCAAGCACGCCGAGCGCCGCGTGCGCCAGCGGCTTAACAGCTTCTTGCAGCGCCACGGCCGGATCTACTCCGGGCGCAGCCGCTGGACCCAAGCCCACTTTCGCTGGCTGGAGACCCAGCGCTTCGATCATCCGGCCCAGCAGATCGTCTTTCAGGAAACCGTGGACGCGGTACAGGAAGCTCAAGGCCGGATCCAGGGGTTGGACTAGGCGCTGCAGCAGGCGCTGGAGGGATGGCCGCTGGAAGGGGAGGCGCTGGCTATGAGAGCGTTGCGCGGGGTAGACACGCTCACCGCGGTTACGACCCTGGCCGAGTTGGGGGACCTCACCCGCTTCGACTCGCCTCGCCAGCTGATGGCCTTTGTCGGTCTGGTCCCCAGCGAGCATTCCAGCGGGTCCCGCCAAAAGCGAGGGGCGATTACCAAGGCGGGCAACGCCCACGTGCGGCGCGTGCTGGTGGAAGCAGCTTGGTGCTATCGATTTCCCGCCCGCAAGACAGCCGCCTTGCAACGACGCGCCGAACAGACCGCACCCGCCATACAGGCCATCGCCTGGAAGGCACAGAAACGCCCCGGCAGCCTCGTGGCCAGGAGGCCTCGGGTCGCCCGCCTGATGCGCTCATCGCCTCAGAACCCGGCATAGGACCTTGCTCATGTAGATCGAAACGGGACAGAAGGGACCGGTCAGGAGAATCCTCGAAGACACTATGAGGCGCCTTTCAGGCGGACCCTCGACTCTAGACCGAGGCCGCTCCGCGACGCACCCAGGACAGGCGGTAGCCAACCCGCGAATATCAGTCGGATCAACCGTCGCTATAGCGTTCCTTCTGTCCCCGAACAAACTCATGTAAAGATAACACCCGAAATGACCACCCCGGAGGGGGTTGACAACCGTCAATACATATCAGGTGTTCCAGTACCGGCCAACAAGGCCATCGTCGCCGTGATCAAGGGAATAGAACGGCGGCTAGAGATCGCGCGGCACACGACCGGCTTCACCGGTTCGGGCGGCAGCGGCAGCCATTCGCTGTAAACGCCTCCGAAAAATGCCGCACCAGCGCGGCACGGCCCCTCGGTGTCACTATCGATAACGGCCTTTGTTTGTCCTATACTTTACGGCCACGTCACTTGACGTGAAGGTAGGATTTCGCAAAGGGGGGATCGGCAATGGACTTGAAATACTCGGTGAAGGCCAGCGCGTTAGCAGTGGCTGGGTTCGACGCCGTGGAAAATCCGCGCGAGGTGCTCGAGATGATCGCGCAGGCGGGGTACAACGGCATCGAACTCAAGGGCCAGCCGGACAGGATCGATCCGACATTGGCCAGGGAAATAGCGAGCATTGCGGCCGCGCTCGGCCTGGAGCTACCAACGCTCGGTGGGTCTTGGGGCGGGTGGGACGCCGGAGAAGAGCGAGACCTGGCGTCGAGCGCCGATGCGGTGAGAAGACACGCCTTGGATTACGCCCAAAAGTGCATCGACCTGACGGCGAACCTGGGCTCACCGATCTTCGAGGTCTGCGCGGCTCCCTTACGCCCCGACTATCCGCGCTCCAGTGTGCCACTCGAGATCATCAGACAGAACTTCATCAAATCTGCCAGCGAGATGTGTGAGTATGCCGCCGCTCGCAACGTCGCCATTGCCATCGAGCCCATCAACCGGTATGAGGGCCATCCAGGATTCTTGAACAGCGTCGCTGACACCATGAGCGTCATTGGAGAGATCGATGCCAGCAATCCTTCGGCAAGCACGTCGAAGGGCTCAGGGCAGGTCTTGGGCGTTTTGGTAGACTTCTTTCATGCAAACATCGAAGACACCTCCATCTGCGGCGCTCTCAGGATGGCGGGAAGTAAGCTGATGAACGTACACGTGTCGGACAGCAATCGCGAGGCGCCTGGCACCGGGCATATTGATTTCATAGAGGTCATCCGGACGCTCGATGAAATCGGGTACCAGGGCTTCTTGTCCATCGGGTTTGTACCATCCAGGCTCAACGTGGAGCTGCTGCGTGAAACGCTTCTCGAGAGTTCCGTGAACTATCTGAACCAACTGGAGCGGGTGGTCGCGGTGCAGAAGAGGACATACCAGGAGGTGTGATTAACATGACAGAGAAAAAGACCCTTTCACCCGAGCTCATCGCGACGCTGCGCGGAATCGATACCCCTACTCTGTCGAATGCCATCGAGGCATTTAAGGTACGAGAGCTTGTCACTGGTTTCACCGGCCACCGTATGCGCTGCATGTTTCCTGAGCTGGGCGTCATGGTGGGCTACGCCGTTACCTCGCAGACGGACCCCACCAGCCCCGGTCCGCCGAGCGTCGGCCGCGGCCTCAGGCAATTCGCAGAGCTGGTTGACGCCTCGCCCAAGCCGGTCGTGCTGGTCCAGCAGGATATCGGGCCACGACATGGGGACGCCGCGCCGTTTGGTGAGTATATGGCAACCCTCATGCAGCAACTAGGGGCGGTGGGAATGGTGGCCGACGGCGCTATCCGCGATGTGAACGAGGTCAAAGCGCTGGGCATGCATTGTTTCGCACTGGGCACCACTGCCTCGCACGGCAACCCACGTCGGGTGACCTGGGGCATGCCGGTGGTCGTCGACGGCATGTACGTTGAGACCGGCGATCTGATTCATGGCGACGTGAATGGCGTGATCACGGTTCCGCTGGAGATCGCCGACAAGCTACCGGCCGAGGTGGAGAAGATACGAGAGCTCGAGCGTGAGGCGTTTGATTTCATGAAGAGCCCGGACTTCACCATGGATGCAGGGCTCAAGCGCATGGGACACTGAAATGCCTCGGCTACACACCGCAGTGATGGTGTACCGGCTTACCGACAACTGGATCTTCGGCCGGGTGGCCCCCAAATGTGAGATGTTGGGCGGAGGATGAAATCACTGCAGGAGCTGATGAATCTGCAAGGGCGTGTAGCCCTGATTACCGGTGGCGGAGGACATATCGGGGTTGCGATATGCGAGGCGCTGGCCGAGTTGGGCGCTGCCATTGTCGTGCTAGACAAAGCACACGAATCTTGTACCGCCGTGGCCAGGAAGATTCACGACAACTCCGGCGTCGAGACCCTGCCACTGGTCATCGATCTGGCGGATGAGCAGGCAGTGCGGTCGGTACCCGAGAAGGTTCTCGACCGTTTCGGACAGTTGAACATCCTGGTCAACTGCGCTGCGCTGGTGGGATCAGGCCTGAAGGGATGGGCCGCCCCGTTTCTGGAGCAACAGTCTGAACCCTGGAGGCTGGCCTTAGAAGTAAACCTGACAGCGCCTTTTGTGCTGGTGCAGGCGTGTGCTGAGGCCTTGGCAGAATCGGGACGCGGCTCCGTGATAAACATCGGCTCGATCTATGGGATGGTGGGACCGCATGTATCCGTGTATGAAGACACCCCTCTTGGCATTCCGGCTGCCTACGCGGCCGGCAAAGGCGGCTTGCTACAGTTGACCCGCTGGCTGGCGACGGAGATGGCACCAGACGTGCGCGTCAATGCCATATCGCCGGGTGGCGTGCGGCGCAACCAAGTGGACGTCTTCCACGAACGCTACAAGGCACGTACGCCACTGCGACGCATGGCCACCGAGGAGGATTTCAAAGGAGCTGTCGCATACCTGGCCAGTGATCTCTCAGCGTATGTGACAGGACATAACCTGGTTGTTGATGGCGGATGGACGGTGTGGTAGTGCAGCTGTGAACCCGCCGGCGAGCGCCCAACCGAATGATTTCATAATGCCGGGCGCGCTACGTGGGAATGCATGATGTCAACGATCGAAAGTGGCACGTTGGACGAGCAGTTATCGACGCCCGAATTCCTCGACGAGCCGTACCCTCTATACCACCGACTGCGCGACGTGGATCCGGTGCATTGGAGCGACGCTTGGGACTGCTGGCTGCTCACACGTTACGACGACGTGAATGCGGCGCTGCGCGACTCGAAGCAATTTTCCAGTGTGGGGACGACCGAGCGTTATCTTCAGCAGCTTCCGGCCGATGCACTGGCAGAACTGCAGCCGTTATACAAACACTTCACCTCCGGCATGGTGCGCCTCGACCCGCCTGAGCACACGCGGATTCGCAGTCTGACCAACAAGGCGTTTACGCCCCGCGTCGTCGGATCGCTCAGGACGCGGATTCAACGCATCGTCGACGAATTGATCGATGCCTTTCAGGCACGCGGGCGGTGTAATCTGATCTCCGAGTTCGCCTATCCACTGCCGGCGCGAGCGTTCGCGGGCTTGATCGGATTCCCGTTGGAAGATTGTGACCGGTTCAAGGCGTGGTCGGTGGAAATTGCCGCGTTTCATGGCACGGGCAGGGCGGACGCGGCCGTGGCGACGCAAAGCCAAAGCGCATTGCTGGAAGCCCGACAATGGTTGGGCGAACTGGCGGACGACCGGCGCCGCCAGCCACGTGACGACCTGCTAACACGTTTTGTCCAGGCCGAAGAGGAAGGCGACCGTCTGAGCGCGGCCGAATTGTTTTCGACATGTGTGACCTTCATGATCGGCGGGCACGAAACGACCACCAATCTCATCGGCAACGGAATGCTGGCCTTACTGCAGAATCCCGATCAATGGTCCTTGATACGGCAGAATTCGAATCTGATCGAATCGACGGTCGAGGAGATGCTGCGCTACGACGCACCAACCCAACGTGCCCACCGCATCGCGGCAACGGATATTCCGCTGCGGGGAAAAACGATTCGCCAGGGTGAATTCATTCAGGCAGTCCTGGGGGCCGCTAACCGTGACCCCGAGCAGTTTCCGGAGCCCGACCGGTTCGACATCACGCGACAAAGCAACAGGCACCTCTCGTTTGGAGCGGGTCCGCACTACTGTGTCGGCGCACCCCTTTCACGGCTGGAAGCTCAGATCGCGATTCCCACGCTCATTCACCGTCTTCCCAATCTCAGGCTGGCGTCCGACGAAGTCCCAGAACTTTCCTCCAATAATCTTTTTCGAGGGCGCACCAAGCTACCGTTGGAATTTGATGTGGCGCCATGAACAAATTGAAGGGCGCGTCTCCTGACCGGCGGAATCCGTCAGACACGTCGGACGTGTCCGACCCGTCCGGGAAAACGCGCGTCCGGCACAGTCGCTATTCGCACTATCCACAGGAGCGACTCGATAGTCTTTGGCAGGCGGCCTGCAAAACGTAAGGAGACCTCATGGAACTTGGATTCTTTACCATGCCATTGCATCCACCCGGCACCGATTACACGCAAGGATTGGACGCCGACTTGGAGCAGATCGTCACTCTGGACGGACTCGGATTTCGAGAGGCCTGGATCGGCGAACACTTCACCAGCGTCTGGGAGAACATCCCCGCCCCTGACCTATTGATAGCCAGCGCTATTCACCAAACCGAAAACATCGTCCGGGACACTGGTGACGGCCGGCAAACGCGGTTGGCTTCCGATGAGTATCAATCTCGTGCCGACGCGGGTTCTCCAAACCCACTGGGAGGCTGTTGAAGAGGGAGCTGCCCAGGCGGGCAAGGTCGCCGACCGCTCGCAATGGCGCATCGCCCGCGAAGTCCTCGTCGCCGACACGACCGAAGAGGCGAGGAAGCTCGTGCTGGAGGGAACACTAGCCAGGGATTATCGAGATTACTTCCTGCGTCTCTTGCCCAAGATGAAGATGCTCGACATGATGAAAACGGATCCCGGCATGCCGGATTCCGACGTAACTATCGAATATCTGATCGACAACGTGTGGATCGTTGGCAGCCCGGAAGACGTCACCGCAAAGTTACAGCAGCTCGATCACGATGTGGGTGGTTTTGGAGTACTCCTGGCGATGGGGCACGAGTGGGAACCAAAGGAACCCTGGCTTCACTCCATTAAACTCCTGCAGGAAGAAGTGTTGCCGCGCCTTGGGTAGCGATTCGACCCACCGGACAATCGGGACACCACTAAAGGCCTGACGGGCCTCAACAACAAGGCCAACCGCTCCTTCTGGTATTCTGAATAGGAGATGGCATTGTGAAACTCTTTCTGAACGTCGGCGATGATCCCTCTGAGGAGAGACTGAGATTCGCGCGTCAGATCGGCGTCGACGGGGTCATGGCAGCGCCCGGCCCTCGGTCACGCGACCTCGGTTACCACGAGCTGGAATTCCTCCAGGATTTGAGGCGGCACATAGAGTCGTTCGATCTCGAGTTCTATGGCATCCGGCTGCTGCCGTGGACGTGGACCTACAAATGGCAGCTTGGCCTGCCGGGCCGCGACGAGCAGCTCGAGCGCATGGCGACGACGGTGCGCAACATCGGCGCGGCAGGGATCGACATGCTGGTGTACAACATGCACGCCCTGCGGATCTATCGAACCAGCCGCGACGCTGCCGGGCGCGGCGGCGCCACGGCCACGGCATTCGACTACGACGACGTCCGCGACCTGCCGCTGATGGCGGGTGGACCTGGAATCGACGCGGGTCTCATTCCCGAGAGCCACCGCAGGCCGATCGGAGATGAGGAGATGTGGGGCAATCTCGCGTACCTGCTCAAGGCGGTCGTACCCGTGGCCGAGGGAGCGGGGGTGCGTCTCGCCCTGCACCCGGATGACCCTCCGGTAGCGTCGATCGCCGGCGTGGCTCGGATCATGCGCAGCCCCGAGGCGTTCCGGCGCATCATCGACATGGAGTCCAGCCCGAGCCACGGCATCGGTCTGTGTCATGGGTGCTTCGGCGAGATGGGGGCGGACGTTCCCGCCGAGATCCGCTACTTCGGCAGTCGGCAGCGCATCTTCTTCGTCGACTTCCGCAATGTCCGCGGCGTCACCGAGCGCTTCTCGGAGACCTTTCCCGACGACGGCGATGTCGACATGGCCGAGTGCATGAGGGCCTTCAAGGAGGTCGGCTTCGACGGACCGGTTTCGCCCGACCATACTCTCAGGATCGAAGGCGACAGCGACTGGGGGCATCGCTACTGGGCGTATGCCATTGGTCATACACGTGGTCTGGCACAGGCGATGGGAATCTGATGGACGGCGGAGTGTCAGCCCGCCGTTCACCGAAGGGCACGTAGCAGTCAAAGAGGGTCACCATGCCAGGAAGCCTGGAAGATAAGGTCGCTCTGGTAACAGGCTCAGGCTCTGGAATAGGCCGCGCTGCCGCTCTAGCTTTTGCTAGAGAGGGAACTAGGGTCGTCGTGTCGGATGTGAATCCCGATGCCGGCGAGGAGACGGTGGGCAAGATTGAGGAAGCGGGTGGACATGCCACCTTTATCCACGTCGACGTGTCGAAGGCGACCGCGGTCGAGGAGATGGTCGACAAGGCCGTCGAGGTTTACGGCAAGCTCGACTGCGCCCACAACAACGCTGGCATTGAGGGTGTCACTGTTCCTATCCACGAATACCCGGAGGAGGTCTGGGATCGCGTCATAGCCATCAATTTGAAAGGGGTGTGGTTATGTATGAAGTATGAGATTCGACAGATGCTCAGGCGTGGCGGTGGAGCTGTCGTCAACACCTCGTCTATAGCCGGCCTGGTTGGCACCAGTAGCGGCATATGCGCCTACATTGCCTGCAAGCATGGTGTTGTCGGCATCACCAAGACCGCAGCGCTGGAGTATGCTCAACAAGGCATTCGCATCAACGCAGTTTGCCCAGGGCTCACTGATACACCAATGGCTGACCGATTGCTAGGCGGCGACCAACAGGCTGCTGCGCGGATTGCTGCCACCTATCCTCTAGCGCGTTTCGGGGCTCCAGAAGAAGTTGCCGAGGCGGTGATATGGCTGTGCTCGGATGCATCGTCCTTTGTCACTGGACACGCCCTGTCTGTCGATGGAGGTTATGTAGCCCAGTAGCCGCATCTTTCATCTTTGAAGGTGAACGGATCGATGCGGGAGGTACCTTTCAACGACACAGTGAAGCCGGAGAAGACTTGTATGATACGCGTAATCAGTATGAAGGTCTGTCTATTGCTGATCGCGACCACGGCGGCGACGGCGCAGTCGTTCACCGTGCCGGCCGGGGAACGGCAACTGTTCCTGGACGATGTCCCCATCGCCGAGATGGACGGTCTCACGCGCTCGATGCACCAGGCGGTCAAGAAAGGCGCGGTGATCCGACCCGACTACTTGGGGCAAGAACGCCATTTCACAGTTCGCAACGTACCGAACTGGGACCGCGAGCGCGAGGTGTTCAGATTTCTCGTGACTGAGGCCGCGGGGCCGAATATTTCGACTGTTTGGGAAAGCGACGACGGCCTGCACTGGGAGCGCGTGGGCACGTCGGAGATGGTGGCGTACACCGTCGTCTACGATCCCACCGATCCGGATCCGTCTCGCCGGTACAAGTCGATGAATCGCACGCGAATCGCCGTCTCGCCCGACATGCTCAGCTGGGAGGTGGTCGGCAATCCGAAGATCCCCGGCAGCGACGAGCATAATCTGTCCTTCGATGAGAAATCCGGCGTCTTCTTTTTTTCGGTCAAGAGAGGCGGGCCGTATGGCCGCTTTGGCCGCTCTCACGCCCTCTACACCAGCGAGGATCTGGAGCGGTGGACCAAGGTGCCGATCGCGGGAGAAGACTCGCTCTTTCACGCCGACGACGAGGACCAGGAACACAACCGGGAAGCTATCACGGCACTGATGGAAGAGCTGGTTGCCGATCCGAGACTCGCGGAGACCGACTTCTACGCAGAGGGCAACTACAACGTCGACATCTACAACACGCCCGTTTTCCGCTACGAGAGCCATTACCTGGCGCTGCCAGCCATCCACCCCTCCATAACCATGGACCTCTCCGATCCCAGTGACAATATCGCCTTCAAGATTCCCCAACTGTGGTGGAGCCGCGACCTAGAGAACTGGAGCAGACCAAAGGATCGCGAGGCGTTCATCACCCTGTCCCGCACGGAGAGCGGCGCCTATGACCTGGCCGTCGCGTTTCCTCCCTCGAGCCCGGTCATCCGGGGAGACGAGCTGTGGTTCTACTACGCTGGGGATGACGGATTGGGCTGGCCTCCCAAGACCGGTCTCGACCTCAGGAGGACGGATTGGAAGTATTATCGGCCGGACAGGTCAGCGATCTGCCTGGCCGTGCTGCGCCGGGACGGATTTATGTCACTCGACGCCGGGATGGGAGGGTCGGTGCTCACGAGGGAATTCACCGTGCCCGGCCCCGAGCTGTCCGTCAACGTCGATGCAACGGATGGCGAGCTGGTCGTCGAGGTGATAGACGAGAGTGCAGTAGTGGCACGATCTGCGCCACTTTCGGGGGACCAGCCCAACGCCACGGTAGTGTGGCAGGATGGGAACATAGCCGACCATGAAGGGACGGCGGTGCAACTGCGTTTTGCATTGCGCGACGCGAGTTTCTACTCGTTCTGGTTCGAGGTGCCGGAGGAATGAGGACATCATGACAGAAAGAGCGCACGGTTCGACGGACGTGGGCCCGTCTAGTCCAGTCCGCGGGTGCCAACCCAACCCGACTCGGAAATATCGATGATGACTCCATCTGGTCCTCCGTACTTGACCTCTACGTTAGCATGGCGGGGACCATCCTTGTCCAGACCGAGGGCGTGGTTTATCTCCTCCCTGGGTCTGGAGTGGGCCTCTTCCAGCTTCTTGGCTACCACCGGGATAACTCAAGCGGAAACCGCCGGGGTCCCCGAGCTGGAAGATCTGCGCACGGCAATCGTCGAGGAGGCGTTGGCGGTCGCGGCGGCGAAGGGCGTTACACTCGAGTACCCAGATCCGTTGCCGAACATACGCGCGCACGTCGCCTCCAAACGCACCAAACCATCGATGTTGCAACACATCGAGGCAGGCCGGCGAACCGAGATCGATGCGATCATCGGTGGGGATTACTACATGGCGCCAGACTCGATTCCGATGAAAACCGGGGACATACTCCTGTTTCACAATCTCACCTTTCACTCCTCCAGAGAAAACCGTACCCAGAGGGCCCGATGGAATGTAGACATTCGGTTCATGGCAAACCCAGCCTGCCGAATTCTATACGATGAGGAAAGAGATAATCGGGGCCGGGTCGGCCCTCGACCGGAGGCGGAGGTCTCCAAGACGGTCTACCGCCCCGCCCGCCGGTGGATGAGTTCGAGGTGGGGAAGAGTCCGTTCTGGGTAATGGCGGCTAAATTGTAGCTACGCAACAGACGTTAGGAGGTCACGTGCATACACTGAGCCTTGAACAGGTCGATTCCTTCAGACTCAAAGGTTTTCTCACCGTCGATGACGTGCTCACTGACGACGAGCTCGAGATTCTGGCGAAGCGTACCGACCTGATCGCCTCAGGGAAGGCGGAGCATATCCCTGAGAGGTGCATTCAGCAGGAAGCGGTCTTTCGCCGCGGGGAACGCGAGGTTGACGACCAGGTGCTGTCCGTGCGTAAGCTGCACATGCTGGCGGCGCACGACGAGTTGATGTGGCAGCACGCCACCAACACGAAGATCGTCGATATCATCGCTGACCTGCTGGACACCGACGACATCAAGCTCTACAGCGATCAGCTGTTCATGAAGGCGCCCGAAACCGGCTCGGCGCAGCCCTGGCACCAGGATTCAGCATCTTGGCGCGACATTTTCCCGATGGACCTGGTTTCCGCGTGGACCGCCATCGATGACGCGACGCCGGAGAACGGTTGTTTGGAGTTTGCTGTTGGAACGCATCGTTGGGGTGTGCTCCCCCGTACGACGCGCGGACAGCTCATGGAGGAACTGGAAGACGGCAGCTGGCCAATACAACCGGCCCCCCTCAAGCGCGGCAGCGTCAGCTTTCATCACAGCCTCACGTTTCATCGCAGTGCTGCCAACAGCTCCGCCCAGCGCCGCCGCGGGTACGCCACCCATTACATGCGCGCTACGTCTGTCAAAGACGAAACAGTTACCGATGTGCCGAAGGTGCCGCCCTTCAAGCAGGTGCGCGGCCGCTCCTTTCCTGGACGAGTCTAGTCTCGCCAACGGCCACGAAGGTCTGATTTCCGGCTCCCTGGACTCGAGGCGCAAAGCGAGATCGGGAACTGCTTGCCTTGACCCAACCGGTTTTGTAGCATATGCCTTTCTGGCCGGCATATTCTTTCGTAACAACGGCTTACGACCCGGTTTCGGAACCAGTATCGCGGTAGAGTCAGCGGCTATGACCCAGCTTTTCAGAGCGATCCTGTTCGTCTCCCTGCTATTTACCCACGCCGGCATGGCGCAAAAACAGCGCACGGATGGTGCTCCGGAAACGACGGCGCCACGACCCCATCTGGCCTGGGATCGTCCTGAATACCGCAGCTTCGCCCTCCAGCCGTACACCAACTATCCGAATCACTCCATCCCTTACGAGGATGCCCCTCGTGCGGTTTACGGACCGATGGGCGACTACCTGACGACGGGGTACGACCTCTACTCCTGGTCGGAGACGCGACAGCCCGGTCAGGAGTACAATGCCGGCGACCGCAACTCCCATCTTGCTCCCGGCCATGCCCGCGTCGATTGGTCCACCGTCTTCCGCAAGGCCGCGGATATCGGCTTTTCAGGTCAGATGTGTATCGAGACGCCGCCGTTCGCCGCCAGCCCCGAATACGACCTGGATGCGTGGAAGCAGATGGTAGACGATTGCGACAGGCTGGTTGCCGCCGCATGACCAACGCGCTGATCTCGATTTTTGCGGCACCCACTCCTGGGGGCGATTCGTGAAGCTGGTTTCATATAACATCCACTTCGGCCTGGGCATGGACGGTCGCTACGATCTGCCGCGCATCGCCGATGTCGTGCGCGGCGCGGACGTCATCGCCCTGCAGGAAGTTTCTGGCACCCCATGCCCGCCACCGGCCCCAGGTCGTACCCACTCCGCCGTCGCCCGTCGCGTCCACCGCCTAATCGGGGCCGGGTCGCCCCTCGACCGGAGGCGTAGGTCTCCAAGACGGTCTACCGCCCCGCCCGCCGCCGCGAAAACAAGCCCCGGCCGCCCGTCGGCCGCCGGAGCCGGCCCAAGTCCCCAAGCCCCGGCCAACGCACCTCGGACCCGGAGGGTCCAACGCACCCACGGGCCCAGCCAAACCGGCCCTACACTGCTTGCCCCACCCCTAAAAGGCCCTTTATATTTCCTATACACCGGTCATTCAAGAGAAGCTCGATCGCGATCTGCCCGTCCTCCTCGAAGAAGCGCCCAACACGACGCGCTGGGCGATTAGACTGCGGAAGGACGATGCCTTTATCGGGCTGCTGACGCTTGGCCCCCACCACGATGGAGCAGATACGGAGGTGTCTTACGAACTGCTGCCCGAGTATTGGGGCAAGGGCTACGCGACAGAAGCAGTCGAAGCAGCTCTTGGGTATGCCTTCGTGGATCTCGGCCTAGAACGGGTTGTTGCCGAAACACAGGCCGCGAATGAACGATCGTGTCGCCTGCTTGAAAGGTTAGGTATGAAGGCTGAGAGAAAACTCGAACGGTTTGGGGCAAAACAGGTGATTTACCCGAGAAAGCTGAAAGACACTGTGCCAGCCAACCAGTTGAAAGCGGTCACTATCGCCGACACCCATCGCGGCGGCGCCGGCCATCGCATGCACCGGGCCTTCGAGTTAGACTCACGCGTGACGATGGTCGCCATCTCCGATCCTGACGAAGAGGGCAGGTCCAAGCTCACCGCCGAGTGCGGAGCTACTGGGACCTACTCGGACTATCGTGAAATGCTCGAGCGCGAGAAGCCGGACATCGCGGTAATCGCCCGGCACTGGTTCGATGACGGCCGCGTTGATGAGTTTCTTGCCGCCCTTGACGCCGGGGTGAGAGGCTTGTTCGTCGAGAAGTCCGTCGCCGCCTGGCCCGATCAGGCCCGACGCATGCAGCAGGCCGCTGCGGAACGAGACGTGCCCGTCCTGCTCGCCCATCGCAGTCGCGAGCACCCTACAATGCAAGAGATTCGCCGGCGCGCTCGGGAGGGCGAATGGGGTCCCCTGACGCGTGTGCGCGCCATGGACAAGGGCGATCACCGCGTCGGCGTTCACGAAGCGATGATCCACACGCCACACGTCTTCGACGCCATGCTCTACCTCGTCGACGAGGCCCCCACCTCATGCTGGGGCTCCGTCACGCTCGAGGGACGTCCGGCCACCCGTGACGACGCACGCGGCGTCGAGTACCTCGGCGCCGGCCCCATGGCGGGCGACAAGATTTCGGCGCAGTTCCAGTTCCCAAGTGGCGTCGTAGGAACGTTCGAATCCATGCCCGTTGGCGACGGCAGCTACGGCAGCGATCGGCTCGGCGTCGACTTCATCTTCCAGGATGCCGTCGTGACCGCCCGCAATCAGCCCCTCGGCAAGTTTCACGTCTTTCCGCGTGGCGACGTTTTTCCGACAGATCCCGACGCAGAGTGGACGACGCTTGGCGTGGATCCATGGATTCCTGAGGGCGTCCATCCAACAGACTGGAGCAATCACGTCATCTGTGAAGATCTCGTCAGGCTCATCGACGGCGGTGAGCCGCGACCTGAGTCTCCTACCATCGATCTCGGCGTTGTCGGCGTTGAGATGCTCGTGGGCGCCTATCGATCCCACCTTGAAGGCAGGCGCATCGATCTGCCGCTCGCCGATCCGAACAATCCCTGGCTATGACGATCACACGTGTTCTGAGGATCGAATCGTAGAAAGTGAGGAAGGATGAAGACGTATCGAGTTGCCATTCTCGGCTGCCGATCACGTGGCACGGCAGCCGCCAGAGTCTACCACGCCCATCCGCGAACCGAGGTCGTCGGGCTCTGCGACCTGCTGGAGGATCGGCTGAACACGCTCGGCGACGAGCTCGGCGTCTCGGCCCGTTTCACGGATCTGGACGAGATGATCCGTCAGGTACAGCCAGACATCGTCGCCATTCCGACGGCCCCCGCCCTGCACGCGCCGCTGGCCCTTCGGGTGCTCGAGCACGGCGTGAACATCGAAGTCGAGAAACCCATGGGCATGGACTTGCTCGAAGCCGATGCGGTCATGCAGAAGGCCGAAGAGAAGGGCGTCCAGGTCGCGATCCATCATCAGTGGCGCTTGCACAGTTGGGCACAAGCCGTCAGCCAGGCCTACGAAGCCGGAAAGATCGGCAACCTGCGCTACATCTACGCCAGCGGCAAGGGCTACTACGGGGGCTTCGGCCTGATGGAAATCGGCACACATCTCCTGAACAGCGTGATCAAGTTCGGCGGGCACTGTCAGAGTGTCTCGGCCTATGCGACCCGAAGGGGCCGTCCGATCACGCCAGAAGACGTGCTGCCGGCGCCCCGTGGGAACGGCACCATCGCTGGGGACCACGTCACCGCCACCCTACAGTTTCCCGACGGTGTCACCGGCACGCTCCTCCAGCACCACTTCAGTCAGAACGAAATCGATGCTCACGTGATCGAGCTCTATGGCAGCGAGGGGCGGCTGCTCTGGCACACGAGTGGCGCCTGGCACGTGCCAAACCCACACCCCGTGCCCAAGGACAACCAGGATAACTGGGAGCTGTTGACGCCCCTCCATCCCAACACCTTTGAAGAAGCGGCCAAGGAAATCCCCGACGGGAACATGACCGACGGCGACTACTGGTTCGTCGACGAGTACGTCAGGGCGCTGGATGAAGGACGGGAGCACGAGTGCAGCGGCTACGAAGGTCGTCACGTGGTGGAGATCATCATGGGCATCTTCGAGTCCGCCGCCTACCGGACCCACGTCGCCCTCCCTCAGCCCGATCGCGAGCATCCGCTGCAGCGTTGGCGCAGAGAGTCAGGCCTGGAGCCGCCCGAACCCATGCCCCTCTTGGACAAAGACTGGCACGTGGAGGAGCAGAAACGACTGGGCTGATTGCGAAGGCGCGACATCGCGACGACGAGCTAACGGTGGGCTGGTCAGAACCTGTCCCGAGCGGAGTCGAGGGAGACCAGGAACCCATCGGAGTTCGCAGTCTGTAGACTGCTCCCACCGCAATCACACGTGTAGGCACTACCCAGAGCAATCGGACCAATGCTGAGACACGCCCTCAAATTTGGACTTTGCATTCTTCCTTTTGCATTCGCCAGCGTAGCGAGCGCTAGCGAGCCAACGTTGGCTCGCCTCTCCTTTTGGCCGGCCGAGGGCGACGTGGCCGCATTCGAGCCCACCTTCGAGGCCAAAGTCGCGCCCATCCTGAATCGACAGGGGTTCCAACCTTACGTCGAATCCGAAAGACCCGTTCCCGAGGACATCTTTTGGCCCAATTTTCGGCCCAAAAGTAGGGATTTTTCTTTATTGGCAACTCGCAGAAAATGATATACCAGCTCAACGGCCCTGATGTTGAATACAGACCTTGCAAACGCACAAAGTAAACCGGGAAGCGAGTCCTTAACATGATCGCGAATCACCGGTAGTATATTTCTTGCGAGTTCCCTAAGACTCTGCCAAACCTCGAATTTATTTGCCTGCCATAACGCCCTTCTTTTCTCGCCGAATACATTATTCATTGGGTAAAATATAACACCGATCTCATCCTCCATGAAACGGGTGATGTTTGATTCTTCGGCGACGGCGTACTCAGCGGCGGAACGGTGGAATTCTCATACGGCCAATTACCACGTGTGTACGATGTGGCCCTTTACCGGGAACCAGATCATATCCACCCACCTCGAAAACACTACTGCGAGCACATAGCCGATGGCCATCCCGTAGAAAAAGGGCTTCCCCCCCAGGTAGGCCCGCACTCCCCCGTAACGCAAAAGCACCAGCTTGACGGCCCACACCAGAAACAGACTCAACCAGTAGACCCACACCCCGGTCGTGAACTGAAAGGCCAGCCCCATAGGGTGCAGCGGAAACCAGGGAAAGCGCGCGCGCAAAAACGCGAGCCCGGCCGCCTCGAAAAACCCGAAGAGCCATACGCCCCACTTCCCCCCATCCGCAACCGTGCGATTGTACATAGCCAGGACCATCTGATCAAAGGTGGACGTATCACCTGCCGTGAAGACCATGAACCCTCCTTCATAGCCCCGTTCAACGGTCACTACCGCGATCGCGAAAAAACCCACCGGAAAGGCTACCACCACCGCCGCCGTCACCCACCAGGGCTGCTCCCGCAGCGAAAAGATGCGCAGGTGATGGACCATCGCCGGCCACGCCGGCATGCGGATCGTGCCGAAGAAGGCCCGGCTGGCAAAGAGCTTGAAGGCGATCAGGCTGCGCGGTGACAGGTGGATCGAACCCACCAGATCAAAGATGAAGGTCTCGCCCTTCATGTGCGAATAGTTGGGGAGGAGATAGGCAAAGCCGGTGGCCGCCATGAGCTTGGCCGTGACGAAATAGACCAGCGTCATCAGCAGGAACGCGCCTGTGGCCAGGGGCAGGCTCATCCCCAGGCCCACGCCCCAGTAGATCACATAGGCCGCCGACAGCACCAGACCGGCCAGGGCAAAGCGATAGTGGACGACCTGGCGGCGCTCCCCTTCCCCGCTGCGCACCTGGTGCCACACCTGCCGCAAATGCCTGCGCGCCAGCCAGATCGACCACAGGGCCAGAAAGATCAGGGCCCCGTAGCTCTCCATGTCGAGGATCTCCCGCCCTACGATCTGCTGGCCACCCATTCCCACCGAAAACCCCACCCGAATTAGGGCCCAGTCCTTGACTACGGCCAGCCAGTAAAAGACGATCAGGCTGCCCAGAATGTCCAGCGGGCACAGGTAGGCCACGGCAAACACCATGGGCATCAGCCGCACCCATATATCGTCGGAAAGGAGGCCGCGCATGGGGATCATATGAGGCCGAAAGAAGAGATCCAGCGGCGGCAGGCCCGGGGTGAAATAGGTGACTATTCTGTAGATTAGAGGCAGCAAAACCACCCCCACGCCAAGCCAGAACAGACCCGAGCGGAAGATCTCGGGCAGGCGCCGCGGCCCATCGAAGCCCCGCGTCAGGTCCAGCGGCAGCTGCGCCAGGGGAAAGGTGAGCTTCTCGACCTCCACCCACTGGCGCTGGAACAATACGAACAGACAGAAGCCAAAGACCACCAGGCCCATCGACACTCCCAGCCACTGGCCGATCGTTCCCAGCCAGGCCAGCCATGGCACGGGCGCGCCCTCTTCGGCGCCGAACCAGAATCTGCCGATCGCCTGGGGCGAGGCCGGAACGAACACATGCCAGGGCAGCAAATCGAAGAAGGTCTCGGCCCACTGGTTTTCGGGCGTGGCAAAGTAGGACGGCGCCGACACAATCGTGACCCAGTCGTTGATCCAGCCACTGCCGGGCATGGTGCCCACGATCCAGGTCATGGAGAAGATGGTCAGCAATTCACCCCGGCGCAGGGCCCTTTGCGGGAAGAGCCGTTTGAGACCGGTATTGACAAAGAGCCACAGCACAAAGGGCGCGAAACCCGTTATGGTAAAATTGGCCCTGGCACTGATATCCATCCAGTAGAACGTGGCAACAATGGTCAGGACCCCCAGGACCAGCGCCCGCAGCGTGATGAAAGGCGGCGCTTCGCCAGCCTCTTCTCCGGGGAGAGGGATCTGGCGTCTCCCGGGCGGAGGATCCCGGACTTCTGCTGTTGTGATCTGCATCGAGGGAGAACTGTTGTCTATAAGAGGTAGGCCTGGCGTATAGGAAAGATAAACGGCTTGCGTATAGGAAAGATGAACGGTTTTATCGTTGGTCTGGTCTATGGGCTGAAGCCTTCGGGGTGAGCCCGTAGGGCCGTGGGGACGGTGCGGATGGGCTGCGGCGAGTCGCGTGTCTTGGGGAAAGTGCGGTCTGATCGGTTGTCGGGGCGTGGTGCGAGCGGGAGTGGGCGCGCAAGGTGGCGCTCAACGGCCTCTTCCCCTGCACCATGCCACAACAGAAGAGGAGCTCCCCTCAACTCTTGCTCTACTGAAAGGAGGTGATTCCGAAAAAGCAGAGCAGCGGAGCCGAAGTGAAGCTCCTTTTCTGTTATCGGGCCTATTTGAGCAGGGTCATCGAGTGCGTGGCCATGAAGTCGCCGGCCTGCATCCGATAGAAGTACACCCCGCTCGAGACCAGCTCGCCGCTCTGATCGCGCGCATCCCACGTGGTCTTGTAGGCGCCCGCGCTCAGGGACTCGTCCGCCAGGCTGGCGATCAGCTGACCAGCGGTGTTGTACACGCCGATCCTAACGTGTTCGTCAACCGGCAGGGAGAACTCAATGGTGGTCTCCGGGTTGAACGGGTTGGGATAGGCCTCGCCCAGCGAGTAGCTGTCGGGGGTGCCGGCACTCTCGACTTCTTCAACTACAGTCAAGTCGACGCCCAGGCTGCGGGACTCTACATCCAAGGGGATGTACATCAACGCGCCCGGACCCCATCTCCCTTCTTCGGGGCTATCAAATGCCCTGGTTTCCATACGATAATGCCCGCTGGTGTACGCGCCGTCGTACGGCCCATCCTCGTTGAGGATGGTGAGGTACCAGCCGAGAATGGGTGTGAAGGGACCGAGGGTGGGCGACATAATGACGTCCATAAGGCCAGCGCCGTCGCGCCCATACCCGCTAAAGCGCGCGCGCCGCTCGTTGTTGTAAGAACCCATGAAGAGCATTTTCCCGTGGGCTTGCGTCTGCATGTTGGTGGAAATGGACCCGCCGTGTGGCATACCGAGCTCGGCCGCTGCTTGGTCGGAGATCTGGTCCCCCCTGTAATCGCCATTGCGATTCACCCACAGGATATCGCCCTGGTGATTCAGGCCCGCGATTTCGGGAGCGCCAAAGGAAGAGGCCCAGACCCCGTGGGCATTGACCGCGATATTCCCCGGACCCGTGCTCCTGGCCACCTCCCTGCCCTCCTCATCGACGCTGATCCTAATGTAGACGTCGGACAGGTCGAACTCGCGGGTGATCTCACCCGAATTCTTGTCCCACGACTGGATCGAGGGGGACGGCACCTCACCCTTGCTATCGTGCGCCGCGTACACGATGCCCAGAGGCGCCCAGGGTCGGACCACCCTTATTGCGTCCTCCCTATTGGGGGCAAAACCGTTGTCGCCAAACGAGGTGTCCCGGTCCCACGACTTGGCCGGACGATTGATGATCATCTTGTAGATCCCGCCGAACTCGCCGGACTGATTGGTCGTCCAGAAGATCTCGGTGCTCTCGTCGTCAAGGCTCATGCCGCCCCTGCTCCGCACCCCCCCCCCTGCCGAACCGTACACGTGGGTGTAGGACCACCGCTCCCAGGCATTCGGGTTGGCAATGTAGTCCGTGCCCATGGTGCCGTGGATAACATCACCGGCCGTGTACGGGGGGGCGTCGCGGTCGTATTCCTGCATCCAGATGTCGGCCGGGTCGAAGCGCGTGTCGATGAGATTGTAGGAATAACCCGTGTAGGCGCCGGGTCCAGCCAGGACCGATGGGTCGAGGTTGTTGACCACGACCAGGTCGAATTCGTACTGACCGGGGCCTGCGGCATTGCCCTCCCAGTCCTTTCCGTCCCAGGTGATGGTGTTACGACCCGCCTCAACGGGCCGTCCCGGCGTGAGGGCCACGAATTTGTCCTGCGGTTCCAGTCGCAGCCAGGCGCCAGCAGGCCCGGTCACTCCGGTCTCGGTGTTGCCCTTCTCGTATAAGGCCACCCAGGCCGTGGCGCGCTGGTTGAGGGTGAAGGGGATGCCCACCGAGCCGCTACCGTCCCAGGCCACGTCCTGGACGGTGATTGCCATGGGATTGAACACCCCGGAAACCTCGGGCTGGGCAAAGATGCCATCCCACTCGACCGAGGAAGGATAGGTCTGTTCTTCTTCCTGGGCCCACACGGCGCCCGTGGCCAGGACGGCCAGGGCCAATCCGATCAAGCTTAAGCGAAGATTTCTCATGGTTCTCCTTATCTCCTTGAAAGCGCCGGTCAAGCCGGCAGAGTGTAGTGAATGCAAGTTTCATAACCAACAAGCTAATAGGACATGGGCTCATCTCCAAGCGGCAGCATGCAAGCAGAGGCCACCTTTAAAGAGAGAACATGCGCTCCATCTTATTATAAGGTAAACAAAAATCTAAATCACTGGTAGATTAATTCTTGCGAGTTACCCCTATACCCCCTAATCGGGGCCGGGTCGGCCCTCGACCGGAGGCGGAGGTCTCCAAGACGGTCTACCGCCCCGCCCGCCGCCGCGAAAACAAGCCCCGGCCGCCCGTCGGCCGCCGGAGCCGGCCCAAGTCCCCAAGCCCAGGCCAACGCACCTCGGACCCGGAGGGTCCAACGCACCCACGGGCCCAGCCAAACGGCCCTACACTGCTTGACCCACCCCTAAAAGGCCCTTTATATTTCCTATACACTACGCCTGTCGCGGTGCAAGCGCGGTCATTTCGCTGCCGTATTCCGTCGATCCAACGCTGAAACCATCGCCAAAAGCTCCAACGACGACACCTCGACCGCGCCCGGACCAGCAACGAATCTGTGCTACGCGCTTGTCCGCCTTGACCGGACTATCGATAACGCACTTTATCCTTCCTACACGCCCGAGGGACCGTGGGAGACACGGTGTTTGGAATACGCCATGGAGCTGCTCTTCGACGACGACGACATCGACCGGACCGCCGGCGTCCGCAGGGTGCTCGGCTCCCCAAAGAAGGAGCCGGACCCGATTCTGGAACCGCAGATGCCGTGGGAGACCGCCGGCAGCTCCGCCTTTCACGCGGTGCTCCGCGACCGGGCCTCCGGTCGCTTCAGACTCTGGTACCGCGCTTCCATCGGCGGCGCGGACCGCCCCGCCGGCGAGGGCGACGGGCCGGAGCGCCACTTTCTCTGCTATGCGGAAAGCGGTGACGGCTTGACCTGGGGCAGGCCTTCTCTCCGGCGGCTGTCCTTTGCCGGGAGCCTGGAGAACAACATCATCCGGGAAGTCGACACCGGGGATACGGTTTTCCATAACATCGTCGAAGATCCGGACGACCCGGATCCGCGGCGGCGGTACAAAGCCCTGGGCTACCAGCACACGACCCGCGCCGCGGCCGGCCTCCCGGAAGGGGGTGGCACCGGGGTGACGGTGAGCTTCTCCCGTGACGGCCTGGAATGGCCGGAGGAGCCGATCCTGGTGATGGGGTTCGAGGAGATCACGGACGCCAACTGCCTGCAGCCCTACCGGGACCGGGACAGCGGGAGCTGGGTGGCGTTCCTGCGACCGCGCACCCAGCCGAAGCGGCGCTTCGTCGGCCGCGGCACAAGCGGCGACTTTCTGCGCTGGACCCACCCGGAGATGCTCCTCACCCCGGACTCCGGGGACGACGAGTTCACCGAGTTCTACTCCCTGTCGACGGCCGTCGTCGGCACCTTCCACGTCGGCGCCCTCTGGGTCTTTCACGACCACCCGGAGGACTCTCCCATGACTACCGAGCTGGTGTACTCCCGGGACGGACGGAGTTTTCACCGCGCCCTGCCGCGGGCGGAGTGGATTCCCCGCGGTCCCGAAGGCTCCTTCGACAGCGGGCAGATCTGTCCCGTGCGGCTGCTGCCCGTGGGAGAGGAGCTCTTCGTCTACTACAACGGAGTGGACCGCCACCACCGCTTGAAGCGCGGGCCCAGGCCGCCGGTGGTGAACCCCAAGACCGTCGGCGCCACCCGCCGCACCGGCCTGGCGCGACTGCCGCTGCAGGCCCTGTGCGGTCTGCGGGCGGATCACGACGGCGTGGTGGAGACCCGGTGGGTCTGCAACTACGGGCAGACGGGGGTGCAGGCCGTCGCCGACGTCGACCCCGGGGGAAGCGTGCGCGCGGAGATACTGGACCCGTTCGGCAGCGTGGTGCCCGGTTGGGACCGCGCGGCCTCAGGATCGGTCGCGGCAGTCGACGGCCGCCTGCGCCTGTGGTGGGAGAGACCGGAGCTGCGCGGAATCCCCGGCCAGACCAGCGACGCCGGGGGAACGGTGGGGCACGTGATGAAGGTGCGGTTCCACCTCCACCGGGCTACCCTGTTCGGCTTTCAGGTCGGTGAGGAGACCTCGTTCCCGGGACAGGCGGACTGAGCGGCCAGTCACGAAGAGCGGGTGCGTCGCCGGGCCGCTTCAGCGGAGTTACCGGACCTGGCCTTCGCGCTCTCCAGGTACGTCGCGACGACGCCGGCAGCCCCTTGGGCGACGAGTCGTCCGCGGAAGCCAAATGAGAATCGTTGCCGCCCTGACCGAGCTGCACTCGATCCGCCGCGACCTGAGCGGGATTGGACTGCCGCCTGAGCCCCCCGAAGCCGCCGTCTTCACCATCCACCAACCGGCCAAACCCTTGTGACCGAGCCACGCTCCATTACCAGGCCGAGTCTCAAGCCGGTCTCCCTTGTTGAGCGCGGGGCGAGGTGCCGACGAGAGGCCGCCGGGGGAATATCGCTGGCACCCAGGTCGGGATCCTGCTTCCAGGACGCCGGACTAGACCCGTTCGTCGTTCAGGAACAGGCCCAACTCCTGCGTGTAAGGTGGCGGAGGAGGAAGCGGGGCGGGTGCTGGCCCCGGAGATGCCCTGGGAAAATGGGGTGACGGGCCTCTACACCACGGTGCTGGAAGACAACGGCATATACCGCATGTGGTATGACGCCATTGCGCGGACCCCGGAAGAGAAAGTCAGCTCCACGCCGCGCAGCCTCTGCTACGCCACAAGTGAGGATGGCATTCACTGGCGCCGCGAGATGGTAAACCTGTTCGATTGGCACGGGCATAGCCAGAACAACATCGTCATGCCCGGCGGCTCGGCCGCGGTGATGCTCGATCCCAAGGCGGCGCCCGAGAGTCGCTTTAAGGCTCTTGGTTACTTCACGGCTAGCGACCTCTGGGAGTGGCAGGAGGCCCAAGGGCCGGTCAGCGAAAGCCCTGACGGTATCATGATCCACGTATGGACCAGTGCGGACGGCATCCACTGGAAGAGGGTCAGGCCTGTGGCCTCGCCGTTCTTCCACGACTCTCTGAACGTGCTGATATACGACGACCGCATCGACAAGTACGTGGCTTACGTGCGGGTGTCTTCCCAAAAGATCTTCCGCGGCGGACCGGCGTGGTTCGACGATGAAGTGATGTACTGGGATCCGATCCACAAAGAACACCGGGCCTGTGAGGACGGTGGTGTGAAGTATTTCGATCTCGGCAGGGGCGTCGGCCGGATGGAGCTGGCTGATCCGACCCAAACCCCGTGGCCCTACCGGCGGCTGGAGCCCAAGCCGGGGAAAAATATGATTTTTCGCCAGAACGAGGCGTTCGACGTCGTGATGGCCTGTGACGAGAAGGACCCGCCGCACACCGACATGCAGATGGCTCCCGTGCTCAAATATCCTCATGCGCAGGACGTGTACCTGGCGATGTGGACGAATTATCGGCACTTTGCCTATTCGCCAAAAGCAAAGAACCTCGAGCATCCCGGCGGGACCCGGCTCAATGACGGCGTGCAGGACGTGCAGCTTGCCGTGAGCCGGGACGGCATCCACTGGTCGCGTCCCCAGCGCGGTCCCTATATTGCGCTGGGGCCGGCCGGGGGTCCGGAAGGCGGCGTGTTCTGGCCCGCGCATGGAATGATCCGGCGCGGCGATGAGATCTACCAGTATTACTGCGCCGAGACCAGAACCCACGGAGCATACTACGACACTCCCGACAACGAGAGCGGTCTCTACCGGCTCGTGCAGCGGTTGGACGGGTTCATGTCGGCAGACGCCGGCCACGAGGGAGGATGGTTCACCACGCCGCCGCTGACCTTCTCGGGCACGCGCCTGGAGTTCAACCTCAATGGATCGGCCCTGGGTTACCTGACGGTGGAGATCCGCGACGAGAGCAACCGACCGATTCCCGGCTTTACGCTGGCCGAATCGCTACCCATCGACCTCAACCACATGGCCGCCTCGGCGCGCTGGAGTTCGGGCAAGAGCATGGCGGACCTGCAGGGCCGTCCCATTCGCCTGCATGTGGCGATGCGATCGTGCAAGCTGTATGCCTTTGCGTTTGCCGAGAACGAGCGCTGAGATGAAACCAGGGGAATGACCGACCCAGCCATCGATCGCAAAGCTTTTGTATCACCCAGTGCTATATTGTCTGAGTTGCGGTATGGACTTGAGGTCCGCAAAGACTGAACAGAAGAGGAGGGAACAGGATTGAAACGGGTGGGAAGCACGGCCCAGAGGTTGGCTGAACTGCCGTACGAGCGACGTGTATGTCGCGTGGAAGGAGGGAAGCGGTTGTGGATGAACTATCCGGAACCCTCGATGCCGGGCCAGTTGTTTCCTGACCCCACGGTCGATGAGTACGTGGATAACATAAGTGATGCCGGGTACGAGGTTTGTATCGTCGGTGGTGAATTCAATCGCGGGACCCCGCGCTTCCGCTCCAAGATGCTGCCTCCCCATCCGAACGTGGACAACGATCTCCTGCCGCTTTTTCTCGAGCGCGTCCACGAAAAGGGGATCATTGCGCTAAGCTATTACCCGATCATCTACACGAAACCGTTGCTGCCACTTCACCCGGAGTGGAAAATGCAGTTTTTCGATGATGGCCGGCCGGAACCGGAGAACCTGGGCTGGTTCTGCTTCAACTCGCCGTACAGGGACTGGCTGCCGGCCTATTTGATCGAGTTCATGGACAACTTGGACCTGGACGGTTTCTACTTCGACGACACCAACTGCGGCACCCACGAGGACCGGCCGTGGTCACCCGCCTGCTGCTGTTCTTACTGTGAAGAACTCTTCCGCACCGAAACAGGATTGGAGATCCCGCGCAAGGTCGACTTCGACTCCATGACTTTCCGGCGTTTCGTCAACTGGCGCTACGAGAAGATGATCGACTTCATGCATCATCTGTTCGCAGCAGTCCATGAGAAACACCCGGATGCCATCCTGGATCTGAATTCCTACATACGTCCGCAAACCGACTGGTCCGATGGGCACCCGATCAGCTCGTATCGATTGGAAGAAGTGGGCGGTCATTTCTTCGTCGAGACCTTTCGGTCCCTGCGGGAACCTGGTTTCGTCGCCAAGGTGCTGCGCTCCACCGGGACCCCATTCTCCATCTTTCGCAACGTTGCTCAAACCCTCAAGGGGTTCGGTACGGCGCCGCAGGCCGAGGTCTACTCGGCGGCGGTCTGCTGCTTTGCCTCGGTGGCCAATGGCGGCACGCAATGCGGCGCCCCCCTGGGAGATGCCACCCACTTTGGGAAGGACACCATCAAGCACCTCTTCACCGAGCTCAAGAAGCGGGTCGATTACATCGAGGGCGATACGGTCAAAGACGTGGCACTGCATTATTCCCAAATGAACCGTGACTTCAAACCGTCGGAAATACCCAAGAACACCGGCAAGGTGCATTTCCATCAACTGGGCCAGCCGGATATGTACGGTGTTTACGAGATGCTCAACAGAGCCCACGTGGTGCTGGACATCGCGCTCGATGAGCACCTCACGAAGGAGCGATTGTCACAGTACCGGGTTCTCTTCCTCGCCAACAGCGTCTGCCTGGCGGGTGCCCACTGCGACGCGATTCGAAACTTCGTAGACCAGGGCGGCACGCTGATCGCGACGCACCAGACCTCGCTGCTGGACGAATGGGGCCAGGAGCGCGGGCAGTTCGCTCTCGCCGATGTTATGGGGGTCGAGTATCAGGGAGTGACCGCCGGCGGCGAAGACCATCCGATCATCTACATTCCTCACGACGACCGGTTGACCGCGCGGCTGGGCGAGATCGTTTGCTTCTACGGGCAAGATGCGGAAGTCACCGCCGCCAGCCATACTGACATCATCTGCACCAGGAGCACCATAAAAGAACCAAAGGCGCTCAATACCTTCAGCGCAGATGTCGAGCACGACTCCGGTCAACCGGCGATCACCTCGAATTCGTTCGGCAAGGGACAAGCCATCTACGTCGCCGGCGACGTGGGTGGGGCTTATATGAACAGTCCGTACCCGCCACTGCGGCGATTGACCGCCGAGCTCGTGGGACGCAGCCAGTCGCCACTAGCCGTAGAGGCGCCCGAACAGATCGAGATGACGGCCGCATTGCGTCCTTCCGGGGAGCTGATGATCCACTTGGTGAACAATCCGACACCGCTGCTTCCCTGGAAGGTCCAAGATCGGAACCAGTACGACGAGCTGCACACCACCTACCACGCGCTCTACGAGATCAATCCGATCCACGATGTGCGCATTGCGTTGAATGGATACAGGGTCAAGTCGGCTCGCCTTCCGCTGCAAAACCAGAAGCTCGATATCACCGGAGATCCTGCGGAGATCACGGTGCCCCAGGTGGATTTGCATGAGATTGTTTTGGTTGAACTGGGTTAGTCCGCGCCGCCATCGTCGCCGGGCCGCATCAGAACAGTCGGTTTGAGCGGCGGGACCGATGGCCCGATGGTCCAGGACACTGTGGTAGCGTAGGAGATGGAGCCGGGGCGGGGGGACCAGAGCCGCCAGCTTCTCCTGCAGTTCCATCGGGGAGAGCAGGAGATGGCTGGTCCCATACGACCGCGGCGTTTTGAGCGCGAAGCAAAGCACAAGGGCGCCTCACGCACCCCGGTGGGGATGAGCCCTCACACCGAAGCCGCGGTGAGAGCCGCCAGCACGGGCTCCTTGTTGGCGAGCGGATCGGCTGCGGTGTCGTCGAGCAGTCAATACATAAGGTCTAACTTAGATACAAGAGGTTGGCACCACTTGTTGGGGCAGGTCACATGTTGCTCCACCTTTCCGACGACCTGGTAAGCGGCTGGCCGGCCATGCCCGCGGTGATGGAAGCTGGCGACAGTGCCAGCATGCCAGCAAGCTCAAGCTACCTGGATTGGGCTTGGCCTGCACGAAAAGCATGTGTCGTCGGAGGTCTACTTCTACCGCATGAAGACCGGCGATTTTCCGTGACCCGTTCGGTGACCATGTTGAAAAAAGAGGAAGAGGTGATTTCGGGTTGGACACCTAGTAACAATCCAAGAAGAATACCTACTTGAGATAGATCATGCGTCGCGTCTGCAGCCCCTCGGAGTGGTGAAGACGAGCAAGATAGACCCCCGCCGCCAACTCCGCACCTTGCCCATCGCGGGCGTCCCATGGGGCATGATACGTGCCAGCGGGGCGAAACTCGTTCACCAGAGTGGTCACCGGTTGGCCCAGAATATTGTAAATCTCCAGCCGCACTGGTCCAGAAGCGGCCAAGCGGTAGGGAATCAAAGTGCTTTCGTTGAAGGGGTTGGGGTGATTTGGTTCCAGGCCGCTGGTGATTGGTACCGCCGGCAGGGTGCCGGAGGTAGAGACAGAGGTGGTGTGAGGAATGAATAGGATGATGTCAAAGGAGGGGTATGGGTAGGGGTCAGAGGGGTGGGAATATTTTACCTCCACGGCATGGATTTTCTCGACATTGGATCCATCCAGGTTGGAGCGAAAGATTTCCATAAACAGTGGGTTAGGACTATGCCAATCGAGGGTATGCCTTCTCATCCAGCCCGTCCAATAAATTTTTTGCCTCACGGGATCTATGGCGATTGCCTGGTTCGAACCAGCGAACCGATCTTCAACAGTAACGAGGTTTTCCCTGTGTGAGCCATCCAGGTTGGAGCGGAAAATGATTTTAGCATTCTCATAAGAACCATTGTCCGTCCAGTATATTTTGGACCGGTCCCTATCCAAGGCGATATCCAAGAAATCCCGATCCATGGTTGTGATTATTTCGTTGTGTGAGCCATCCAGGCTGGAGCGGAAGACGGTATTTCGGTCCGTCCAGAAAATTTTGGAATGACCCAAGGCGATGATCTTGGGGCGATCCAACCCGGTGACGATATCCTCGACCTGTAATCCGTCCAAGCCAACTGCCTGAATTTTTCCGGCTCCCTGGGCTGCCCAATAGACCTTGTTCCCACCTTGCAGAGAAATATCCCTGGGACGATTCAATCCGGAAAACAGAACTTCGCGATTTCGGCCGTTGAGGTCGGCCCGATGGATCGTCCCCTTCATTACATCGGTCCAATATATCTTGTCCCTGTCCAGGGCAATGCCGTAAGGATGCCTCACAATTGGATCGAACAGGACTTCGCCGTTCTGGCCGTTGAGGTCGATCCGGTGAATGGTCCCAGTCCCCCGGTCATGATAACCCCCCGGGCCCGAGTCCGTGAAATAGATCTTGCCACCGTCTAAATCGAGGCCGATGTCTGCTAAAGATCCCGTGAGGTAGAGCTGGCCTAAGTCGAAGAAGTGTTCAACGTTGTTGCCGTCGAGGTCGGAGACCTGGATCGCCTTCGTGCCCTCGTTGGTCCAGTATATCTGACCTCTGTCTAGGTCAAGGAGGAGAATTTCATCCAATTTGCCCTCGGATACGGTCAGGACTATTTCGATGTTGGTTCCGTCGAGGTCGGCACGCTGAATCGTCTGCGTGCCCCGATGGATCCAATACATTTTTCCACCATCCACATCGAGTGCAATACTAGTTTTATCAGAAATACCTGGTGGGTTGAGTTTATAATCACCCATGATGATATGTTCGTCCCCAATGAACACACCCCCAATGAGATCTTTGCCGTCGAGGTCAGCGCGGTAAATAATACCATTGGTGTTTGGCAAATACACTCTGTCCTGGACCGAATCTAACGCGATGTCCGATGGTTCATTCCATATTAGCGTTTCCGCGAGGACTTCCCTATCGGAGCCGTCGAGGTTGGCTCTCGCAACGATTCCGGTATAATAGTCTCCATGTGAGACTTTCTCCGCCCAGTACATTTTGCCTCCGGCTAAATCCAGAGCAATTCCTGTAATTCCGTTCCTTCCCGGATATCCATTTCCTTGCACGAGGATTTCAAGATTGGAACCGTCAAGGTCGGAACGATGGATGCCAGCCACATACTTTTCCGACCAGTACATCTTCCCACCGGCTACATCCAGAGCGATCTTGTCCGGTGGCCGTAAATCCGGAACGACGAGGGATTCGACATTGGAGCCGTCAAGATCAGAGCGATGGATACCCAGCTCGGGTTGGGACCAGTAGATCTTGCTCTCCTCAACGGGCTGACTCAGAGCCGTACTTTGCCCAAGGAGGGCTAACCACAGTATACCAAAAGAGGATGCCGCGATATGTCGAGCTGCCATCGAGAGTTTCATGAGATCGCTTGTTGTGTATCACCACATCGATTTGATTCACAAACGAAGTTACGCTGCCGTTGTCTATGCATAAGAATCAGTCTGTCGTCTGGGTCCGGGCCGAGCGTCTGCGCTTCAACAACGTCGTGTCCGCTGTTGCGCAACCACTCCGCCAAACGTCTCCCGGCGCAAATGAGTTTCGAGCGCTGTAAGTGCAATGTATTATTCATGATGATGGCAGTGTTGGCATCAATGTAGCTCATGACTAGTTTCGCAGGAGAGTAGCTAGGCCAATCCTTCTTCGTCGGCCTTGGCCAACCAATAATCTGAGTGTTCCGCTGTAAAGAACAAGGAGATAGATTGCTCGCGCTGTGGGGGATGGATGGTGATGGCCTTGCCCTCAAGGGTGTTCGAGACAGCATTGGCCGCCTCAAATGTCAATCTATGTCCTCGCGCTTGGCTAAAGGCTTGGATGACCTCTAGCCGACTGACAGCATTTCCAAGTGCTAGGTGATGATAGCGGCAAAGCAGGAGGATGTTGCCCACATGACGAGCACCGCCGGCGTTTACGTGATCGCAATGGTGTGCTTGCATCATGGGGCTTCTATTCTCGGAAATGGCAGCGTAGCTTGCCGACGGAGCTAGCGTTCTCGGCTCCGTCCCTGCAACGCAAGCTTGGCAGTGCCAAGCGTACTGCTTCTCCTTGAGGTCCTCGATCTGAGCATTTTCCTCCGCTGACTGTGGTCTAGCAGTGCTCGGCGACCCCTTTTTCAAGGCGGGTGTGATCGTCCCAGGACCTGTGGGAATTGGACCAGGCTTGGGCACATTCCTCGAAGGATCCTGCTGCGGGACCGGATGTACGCCTGCAGTTTCTGCCAACGTGTCGCTTTCTTCATCTGACTCGGCAGCTACATCGGGTTCTTCATCCTCTTCAATGGATTCTATATCAGTAGCGTATTCGAGAGGATAGCGCTCCTTCATATCCATCCTGTACGCCCGATCAAGTACTGAGCCATAGTACTTTTGGGGATGCGCGAAGATTTGGTCAGCTATTACGTCGAAGAAGATCGCCCACAGGTCAGACTCGTATCTAATCCATAGCGTCCCGGATGTCTTGTCGAGTTCTGCATCTACAGCAATCGAGAACTTATTGCGACCGAGCTTATAGCTGGCACTTACCGAGTCCGCGACTTGAACCCGCTGGATACTGGATAGGCGTTCACGCCAATTGCTCCTCAGGCCATTCTGAGGAGCGTCGAGGCCAAGTCTGGCCAGACGTTTTCTCAGCTGTCTTCCCTTTACCCCCGATAGCAGCGAAACAAGAACACGATTAAAGTCAAGCTCAGGAGTGGACTTGTGTGTACCTTGGCCGAGTACTTGAACCGGTTCTCCCGCAAGTTCTCTTAGAGACCTTACTTTAAGGTCGCGCAGATGTGCTGTGATCGGCTGCATTACCCTTTGACTCTCCAAGATCGCCATACTCACAGGGCGCTTTCCTGCGCGCCGCCTTATGGCATCTGCCAGCGCCTCGAAGTCGAGAATGACTATCCTGCTCCTCTTCTTCGTGCACTCGGTTCGGGTGACCAATCGGACCGTCCCATCGTCGGACTCGACTGGGATAAACGGAACTCCAGGAAATTCGGCGGTCCATGTACGTGGTCCGGCCTTGTGACCTATATGACGGAGAATCTGGTCGACGTGTCTGGTTGCCGTGTCGACGCTCTCGGATGCCAACCACTCGAAGAAGAGTCGAGAATTGGTAGAATCTGGTTCTCCGCCGACAACTCCAACAGTCTTGTAGAGTCTCTGCACCTCTGCATTGATGCCAGTCATGGGTAGGACCGTCTTCCATTCATTCCAGAAGTCCCGTTGACCAGGTAACGAGATATCGATTGGTCGGAACAGTTGGCCGTCTATCGGAATGCAGGGGAGGTCAACTAGGCCGTCGGGTGAGATTCCTTCGCGTCTAGCCTGTCTCGCGTACTCTTGAAGTCTCGGTATATGTGCATCGAAGCGAGCACTGTCCTCCCGTAGAGTATCAACAATTTGGTCAGTTGACGGACTAGATTCCGGTCTCCAGCCGTCTATTCGATCAAGAATGCCTTTTGGTCGATCGATGATGTGCTCGTTCAGCAAGTGGAGATTCCGAATTACCCCTTCAGCTCTCACTAACTCGGAGGGGTCTCTCAGAAACCCATCTTTATCCAGCGCCACACCAAACTCCGCGGATAGCTCCACTAGGTATTCCCTGAGACGTGGGACAGATGAGACGAGAGTGGCAAGGTCTCTTTCGACCTTGCGCAATTCGCTTTGCTCATCCGGGGTCAGCTGCCCTTCCCTGGGGAAACTCTGCATTCGCTTCTCTAGGAAGTTCTTGAATTCTCGACTTTTGGGCACATTCCTGAAAGCTAGCTTCCCTCTGACAGTGCGACTTACGAGGCCGATTCTCAAGAGTTCTCGAGAGGGTCGTGCTATTGCGTCATCCAAGATGGATCCGACGCGAGCGACGCGAGGCTCACATAGGCTTTCCAGCGGCAGCAGGTTACCGTTGGAACTTGGCCACACTGGCCAGGCGGAGATCCGAATGAGCGTCTGTCGCTTAACAATCTTCCAATTGGTACGCAGCCAAGTCCAGAACGACTTACGCTTCGCGAGTGAAGCCGCCTCGAGTTGGGCATTATCGAGGAATTCGTCCATCCTAAAGGGCTTGGGTTTCCATGCATGCATCTTCAGCAGCGGATGATCCTGCAAATCTGGATGAAGAATCGGCACATACTGTTGGTCGCCAAGATATGGTGGCAGATTGATGTCACTGAACATCTCTGCTAGCGGCTGCGCGATAGAGCGTTTATCAGGCAGGTATGTGTTCTCTGGGACATCTGACTCAGATTCCAGCTGGCCCCTTCGAATTGTCTCGAAAGCGACATCCAAGTAGATCCTAGCGACTGATGGGTTGCCTAGAGTTTCTTGCCATTCGGACTCGCTCTTCCAAGGGAAGCAGTTGACGTCTAGTTGGGGTTGGAGGCGTTCAATTGCATCGTTTTCATCGAAGGTTGTCAAAAGGTCATCGAATCCTTCGTTTGGTAGATAGCAGTTTTTGCCGAGATACGACAAGATAATGCTGGGAACCGTCCTGTCGATTTGATCTTCCTCGTTCGGACATATCTCCGAGAGAAGAGGCGAAATCCGCTGACGGTCCCATCTGAACATTGGCAAGACGATCCTGCGCAAGTCGCCACTGGATGTCCTCCTAGGTCCTAATGGAAGCCGTCTTGGTCGCTTCGAGGCTCGTAGTGCCTTGCTTGCAAGTGGGAACGCCCGTCTGTTAAGTGTGCGCTCGACAAGATCAGCCAGCGTTTCTTCCTCTGGATTACTAGGATCATCCAAGTAGAGCTCCATCGCCCTCCCACCGTGTCGATGGAGCAGATAGCTAGCCATGATTTCCACAAGTGCGTCTATGCAAGCATCGTCGATGTAGTCGTTTATTTGGTCAGTCTGACTTGAGCTATGTCTTTCGGCATCAGAGACGTATGGCCCTGAGAAGTGAATGCCGAGTCCGGTAAGCGCTGATTCCGAAGTAGCATCGTACGCGATTGGGTATCTGCGCACTCCTTTGGTTGACCTCGGCTTGCCTCTCTTGTCGGTGGCCCAACCGATCTCACCCAGGAAGGAATTCTTGTCCCGGACGAAGTAATCGGGTATCTCTGTCCGCTTTCCCTTAGGGAACGGGAGCCTGAATGTACACGCCTGCTCGTAAATGGTAGTCGACAGTAGCCAGGGTACGTTCGAGGAGGTGTTGCACTCCCTGCCGAATAGCAGGAATCGTTTCCCATGTCTGCCACTGACGTTCCGTCCCCTCTTGGCTCGCCAGTGGAGTTCGACCGATCCGTGTAAGTGGTGACTCAGGCGAAGGGAGTACTGATCGCGAACCCCAGGACGGACCACGCCCATCAGCCTGCCTGGAAGAAGCTTACAGGCATCTCGAAAGAGCTCGTCTATGAGCTTCTCATCAGGAGCACCAAGGGTCAGGGATTCACCCTTCGGTACTATCAGATCTTTCCGCCTGTACGGGACCTCAACCGAGCAGCCAATAGGCGGGGCCGCCTCGTCCGGGTCCGGCTCTGGAAGCGCTCCTGGCGACGGTTGACTCTCGTAGCCGTCCTTGTACAGGGTTTGGATCATCTTTCGATCATCGGACCGCAGGATGATCTCATCGCCAAGCCTAAAGCATGCCTTTAAGCCGTGGTTTTTTACTCCTATCCTGAATCGTTTGGCCTCAACTTGGTCGCCTGCGCCGACAATGAAGGACAGTCGTCTCCAACCGTCTTCGCTCACAGATTCGCCATCTCCCTGGCAGATTAGCCGATCGGGCAGAAAGAAAATGGACGTATATGATGCATTGGCGTCCAACTCATTTTGGATAAGCTCAACGAGCAAGTCCTCGGAGCGCAGACCTCTGACAAACTGCCAGAACTGCGGCACCGAGTCGAACTGCTGGACGAATCTGGTTTCGGACAAGAATAGCTCTCCTTCCTCGTCTCACTAAGGCTCAATGCCGCAGCCTATGTCGGCGATGCCCACCCTGGGCATGAGCCCGAGTACGTGCGCCAAACAGTCTTCCCGACGAGCAACCGATGCCTCCTATCTCTATCTAGTGTCATGTCGTATAAATAATTTTACAAGATGGTGTTCATGTCGTAGGTTTCTCCTACCCCCCTTTCTGAAAGGAGAGACCTATGGCGATGGGACGTCCGTCAACCCCGTTAGAGCTGAGTGCGTCGGACCGCGAACAATTGGAATCAATGGCCCAATCACGGAGTCTTCCCCACGGGTTGGTGCGGCGGGCCGAGATCGTCCTTTTGGCGGCCGAAGGCTGGCCCCATGAAGCGGTCGCCGGGGCGGTGGGTGTGTCCCGGGTTACGGTCGGCAAGTGGCGCCGGCGCTTCCTTGATCGTGGGCTCAACGGCTTGCACGATGAGCTGCGGCCTGGGGCGCCGCGATCGATCACCGACGAGCAGGTAGCCGAGGTGATATACAGGACGCTGAAGACCAAGCCCAAAGACCAGACCCAGTGGTCGGTGCGCTCCATGGGCACCGAAACCGGCCTCACCAAGGACGCGGTGCATCGCATCTGGCGCACCTATGGTTTGCAGCCCCACCGACACAAGCACTTCAAGCTGTCCACCGATCCTTTCTTTGTCGATAAAGTACGGGATATCGTAGGCTTATACATGCATCCGCCCGAGCACGCCCTGGTGCTGTGCGTCGACGAGAAGAGCCAGATCCAGGCGTTGGAACGAAGTCAGCCCCTGCTGCCCCTGGGCCTGGGCTACGTGGAAGGGGTTACCCACGACTACAAACGGCACGGCACCACCACCCTGTTTGCCGCTCTGGACATCGCCACCGGCGAAGTGATGACCCAGTGCAAATCCCGTCATCGGCACCAGGAGTTTCTCCAGTTCCTACGCCACATCGAGGACCATGTGCCCCGCGATCTCGACGTGCATCTCGTCGTCGACAACTACGGCACGCATAAGCATGCCAAGGTCAAGCGATGGCTGGCTCGTCGTCCCCGATTTCACCTTCACTACACCCCCACCTATGCTTCGTGGCTCAACCAGGTGGAGATTTGGTTCAACATCATCACGCGCCAGGCGGTCCGGCGGGACTCGTTCCGCAAGGTAAGAGAGCTCATCGAGCGCATCGAACGCTACACCGCCCAATGGAACGCCAACGCACACCCTTTCGTGTGGACGGCTACGGCCGATTCCATCCTCGCGAAAATCAAAAGACTTTGTGAACGAATCTCTACGACATGACACTAGGGACACGAAGCGAAAGGTGAAACGGCCTACGCTACCCATATTCGTCGGAGTCCGTAACTAGGAGGGTTTCGGAAAGCCTGACTAGCATCGACGCCTTCCCAAGCTGGCTTCGAGCAGGCGTGGATTCTCGTAACGGTGACAGATGCACCACGAAATATAAGAGAAATGAGGACCTTTTTGGACTCTCGGTCAAGGCGCTGAGCGCACAGCTAGGATCAGGCAGCTTCCTGAGGATCGTTTGCCAATCCTTCGACCGAGCTTGCAGACAGTTTGGTTGCCTGTCGGCCCGTATCCGGATCAATTCGGGGACTGAGGGAGCGTTGAGGGCACACCCCGCCGCGCGGCTCGGCAACCGGCTTGGCCGGCACGATGCGGTGGCGGTCGCGGTCGCGGACCCGGGGGGCCAGGACCCCGTGGTAGGGTAGGAGATGGAGCCGGGGCGGGGGGACCAGAGCCGCCAGCTTCTCCAGCAGTTCCATGGGGGAGAGCAGGAGATGGCTGGTCCCATCCGACGACGGTGTTTTGCGCATATCAATCCATTTCTGCAAAGCGGCGCAAGACGTTCTCGGTGATGCGAGACACATTGTTGTCGCCGTGGTTGTACGAAAGGCAACTGCACCAACTGATAGAGCCCACCGAAAATACCGCGCCGCCCTTGGGGCCTTCAAAGTACACCATGTCTGACCGCACCATGGGGTTCTGGCTGCCGCCGGTATTGGGGGCCGAGACCAACTGGTCCTCGATGGCCACCTGGTACAGATCGGTGAAGCCCCCGGCCGAAGCGAGCAAGAGGGCGTGGTCGGGCGTGCCCAAGCTGCGGTCGAGCCGGTCGATTTCAAAGCCGCCGGCGCCGTGCTCCAGGACCAGGGCGGGAAAGTCGCCGATCAACTCCTCGGGGTCCAGGCCCTCGAAGATAAAAGCCGCCCTCGGGTCCAAACTGTCCGGCTGCCGTTTGTAGGGGCGGTTGCGGCCTCCGCCCTGGGAGGTAAAACCAACGCCGACCATTTGTTGCGGCGCCCGGTTGCGATAGCGCCAGAGGCCACCTATCTCGCCCGTGGTGCTGTGAAAGCACTCGCCGGGAGCGGCCTCCCAGGCGCGCGAGCCCCGCCAGCGCCTGACTTCGACGATGTGCGGACGCCCGGGGTCGAAGGAGGCGATCCAGTAGAACCCGTTGCCGCCCAGGTACATCAGGCGGCCGCCCTGCGCCTGGTACGCCTCCAGCCCTTTGAGCATGGATGCCGTCCAGTACTCTGGGTGAGTGCCGGTGAGTATCACCTGGTACGGCTCCAACAACTCGCTGCCTTCGCAGTGCAACTCGTCGTCTGTGATCACATCGTAGGCAAAGCCCCTGGTGTCCAGCCAGTCGAGCAGATGAAGATCGGCGTTGAGCAAGTGGGGCCAGTGCGCGGCCAGGGAGCGGAAGGGCATGCGGTACAGGGGACGAAAATTGACGATCGGCCGCCAGCGCGACGAATAGCAGACACCCGTGCCGTCGCTGTGCAGGTCGTAACAGCTCAGGAGCCGCTGGTCCTGCATGTACTGGTCTTGCGGGGCAGCGTCGCTGCTTTCGCCCTGGTCCAACATGGCGCGGTCCGGAACGTTAAAGCGCTGGTTGGCATAGACCAGGTAGGTGAGCGTGGGCGCCAGGAAGGCGATGCGGGCCCGGGCCTTTTCGGGGACGACGATAAAGGGCAGATAATCCTCGGCGTCGGCGCTGGTCAAGTGGGCCGCGTACACGCCGCTCGGCCAGTCTGAGGGCACGGTCCACTCGAAGGCGACATCCCATTGGGCGTCTTCGAGATCGTCGTCGTGAAAGTGAATGGCCCCGTACTGGCTGGGAGCGACTTTGAAATCCGCCTCGTCGCCGGTCCAGTTGTGCCCGGTCACGGCCCGGGTCGGCAGGTTGACCGTGCGGCCGTGGAGTTGGCTGGCCCCGATGTCGCGCACTGTTTCCGCGCCGATATCGAGGGAAAAGTCCCAGTTGGCGATCGGGGTGTGGGCGTCGGCCTCCGCCATGGAGAGCGCGCGGCCGTAGAGCCGCGGATTGTCGATCTTGCCATTGAAGTGGTGGGTGGTCACCGGCCCCGATGCGGCGGCCATCAGCAAATCCGCCTGGTTTTCTCCCACAGATAGAGGTCTGATGGTTTTGCAGGACTCTGCTCGGGCGCGGTCCAGCGGCCAGTTGGACTGCAGCTCCTGATAGAGGCAGACTGCGCCCGTGGCCGCGTCGTAGCTGGCGGCGATACAGTGCCAATGCGCTGTGTGCAGGGCCACGCCGGTGCTCACTTTTTCCAGCCGCGTCCCATCGCCGATCCACAGTGCCAGCGACCCGTCCTCGGCGATAAAGAGGCCATAGCCCGATTGGCCGGATAACTTGGTCAACAGCCCTTGCAGGCCCTTTTGCGGCGTGGTGGGGTAAATCCACGCCCGCAGGGTAAACCCATTGGGGCAATTCAACAAAGGGTGGTGCGGCACGGCCGCGTACGAGCCGCTGTGGATGGCCTGGTACTGGCCCGGGTACTCGCCGCTAATCGAGGATGCGAGCGCTTCGATTTTGCAGCCGGGACCCTTGGGATTGGCGTCCGTATGCCGCAGGCGCACGAGTTGAGCGCGGTACGCGGGTGCCTCGCTGCTGACCATAAAGCGTATGGTCTGCCCGGGCCGCACACTGAAACGGTCGCTGTACCCGACGATTTTCACCTAATGCGACTCGCGCGTTACCACGGCACTCGACTTGCCGACCAAAAAGTCGAAGTCAACTCCTTTGTCGGCCTGCATCACGTGGTCGATATAGAGTCTGACGTAGCCCCGGGTATCGTGGGGCGCGGGGGGCTGCCAAGCGGCCCGGCGGCGCGCCAGTTCCTCGTCCGACACGTTTAGGTGCAGCCGCCGGCTCGTCACATCGAGCTCGATCATGTCGCCGTCGCGCACCAGCGCCAGCGAGCCGCCAATAGCCGCTTCGGGGGCCACGTGCAGGATCACAGTGCCGTAGGCCGTGCCGCTCATGCGGCCATCGGAAATACGCACCATGTCCCGGACGCCCTTTTCCAGCAGCTTCTTGGGCAAGCCCATATTGCCGACCTCGGCCATGCCCGGATAGCCGACCGGACCGACGTTTTGCAGCACCAATACGCTCGACTCATCCACGTCCAAATCAGGGCTGTCGATCCGTTGGTGATAGTCCTCAATCGTCTCAAAGACCACCGCTCGGCCGCGGTGCTGCATCAGCTCGGGCGAAGCGGCCGACGGCTTGATGATCGCCCCGTCCTCGCAAACATTGCCCCGCAGCACGGCCAAACCCGCGGCCTCGATCAGCGGCGTGTCTAGCGGCACAATCACATCGCGATTGTAGCAGGCCGCCCCAGCGACATTCTCGCCGAGCGACTTGCCCGTCGCCGTCAAAGCGTCCAGATGCAATTCGTCCTTCATCTCCTGGATCACCACCGGCAAGCCACCAGCGTAAAAAAAATCCTCCATCAGATACTCGCCCGCGGGCATCAAATTAACCAATAGCGGCAGTTCGCTGCCGAGGCGGTCGAAATCGTCCAAGGACAACTCGACGCCGACGCGCCCGGCGAGGGCCAGCAAGTGGACGATGCAGTTGGTCGAACCGCCGATAGCCGCGTTGACCTTGATGGCGTTTTCAAAGGCCGTGCGCCCGAGGATGTTGGACATCTTGAGGTCTTCGCGCACCATCTCGACGATGCGCGACCCCGCCAGATGCGCCAGTACCTTGCGCCGCGAGTCCGGGGCCGGAATCGCCGCGCCGCCGGGCAGGGTCATGCCAAGCACTTCGACCATACAGGCCATCGTCGATGCCGTGCCCATCGTCATGCAGTGCCCATCCGATCGCGTCATGCCATCTTCGGCCAGCCCGAACTCTTCGCGCGTCATCTTCCCAGCGCGAAAATCCTCGCTGAATTTCCACACATCCGTGCCCGAACCAATATCGCGGCCGCGATACTTGCCGTTGAGCATGGGACCGCCGGGCACGACAATTGTCGGCAGATCGACGCTGGCCGCCCCCATCAGGCACGCTGGCGTAGTTTTGTCGCACCCGGTCAGAAGTACCACGCCGTCAACCGGATTGGCGCGAATGCACTCTTCCACGTCCATGCTCGCCAAGTTGCGGAAGAGCATGGTTGTCGGGCGCATGATAGGCTCGCCTAGCGAGGTGACCGGAAATTCCAGCGGCAACCCCCCGGCTTCATGCACGCCGCGCTTGACGGCTTCGGCCAGGTCGCGGAAGTGGATATTGCACGGCGTCAGCTCGGACCATGTGTTGCAGATGCCGATAACCGGACGGCCGTCGAATTCGTGCTCGGGCAGGCCGCGCTTCATCCAGCTACGGTGAATGAACCCAACTCTGTCCTCACGTCCAAACCAGTCGGCGCTCCTCAGTTTCCCTCGATCTGCTGCCATTGATTCTCCTCCGCTTTACTTTTCGCCTTGGTGGCGTGGCAATCAATCTAGGCGATCTTTTGGCTCCCGCAATATATTAGTAGGGGCGGTTCGCGAACCGTCCCTACGCACTCTTGCGATTAATAGGTACCGTGGTAAGTTCGGTTAAAATCCACCTCTGAAAGCCGATATAGCAATGCAAAATGATTTAAACGATTCAAGCGGTGGATCGTCTCGTGAATCCTATTCGGCGTCTATCTGCGTCCATCGGCGGATCACCTTGTAAATGATGTAGGATTGCTATATGAACCTCAAACGAATTGCCGTCATTGGGGCCGGCACTATGGGGCGCGGCATTGCCCAAGTGTTGGCCCAAGCCAGCCGGGAAGTCCTGCTCTACGACGCAGATCTCTGCGCCCGCGAACAAGGGCTGGCCAGCATCGCCAGCAACACCTCTGGGCTAGACATCAACGCGCACCCCGCCGTACGCCCGGCGCCGGCGCCGGGTCGAGAAGGCAGGTCAGGCGGCGAACTCGAACTGGCGCCGGGCGGAGCGCTCGCATCGCGGTTCGCCGCGGTCGACGCCTCAACCGGTTGGGCGAGCACGATGCGGTGGCGGTCGCGGGCCCGGGGGGCCAGGACCCCGTGGTAGCGCAGGAGATGGAACCGGGGCGGGGGTACTAGAGCGGCCAGCTTCTCCAGTAGTTCCATCGGAGAGGGCAGGAGATGGCTGGTCCCCTCCGACCGGGGTGTTTTTGGGCGCGAAGGAAAGCCGCTGCGAATCGAGGATGCGCAGACGCCCCGATGCCAGGGCCGGCCGGTCCACGTAGCGGCACAAGCCTTCGAGCCCCCGCCGGTCAGGGCCCGCGACCCGCGTCGCCGCACGCAGCGAAAAGCCGCACGAGGCAAAGCACAAGGGTGCTGTACGCACCCCGGTGGCCGGAGCGTGCGCTATGTCGGACGGGAAAAACGCTTGAGCGCCGAATCGTCGATCCGAACCCCGAGACCGGGTTCGTCGTTCACGGGAAAGGCGCCGTCAACGGGTTGCGGAGCATCCAGCGCGATGCGGCATCGGGTGGGATAAGACTCGTGTCCGTGTTCCATGACCAGGAAGTTGGGGATAGCCGCGGAAAGCTGGATGGTCGCGGCGATGGACAGCAGGCCTCCACCGCCCACGTGGGGAGAGACGGGGATGTTATAGGTGTCCGCGAGCACGGCGATGCGCTTGCCCTCGGTCAAACCGGTCCGGCCGATATCCGGCATGAGCACGTCGAAGGCCCGCCGCTTGAAGGCTTCCTTCATTTCGTACCGCGTGCGATACCACTCGGCGCTGGCCACGTTCATGTTGAGGGCCCGGGTCACGGCCGCGTGCCCGGCTATGTCATCGGGCACGGCAGGCGCTTCCAGCCAGTAGACGTCCAGCTTCTCCAGTTCCCGGCCCAGTTTTATCGCTTCAACCGAGTCGAACTCGGTGTGCAGGTCCACCATGACGGCGATATCCGGTCCGACGCGGTCGCGCACCGCGGTGACGATTGCGAGCGTTTTTCGTCGGTCCCTCGCGGGTGACAGTTTCAGTCCCCTGTAGCCCTCGGCAACGAGGGCTACCGCCCGGTCCGCCGCGGTGTCCGGTTCCCGCCCCGCGCATCCCGAGTACAACTCGATCCGGTCTCTGAACCTGCCGCCCAGCAGCTTGTGTACGGGTTTTCCCGTCGCCTTTCCCATCAAATCCCACAACGCGATGTCGCAGGCGGCCAGGGCATCCACGTAGAACCCGGTCAGGTGTCCCCGCTCTCGCATGGCGTCGAACAGGCGCTGCCAGATGTAGTCCACGTCGAAGGGATCCGCCCCGACCAGCAAGGGGCGACACAGGTTATCCACGATGGTCTTCGGAGTATCGGGTGAAACAGGACTCTGGCCCTCGCCGTAACCCGCCAGACCTGCGTCCGTGGTTACGCGCACCACCAGGGTTTCGAGCATATCGGACTTGATCGAGTGCCTTCCATCGGGAATGGAATACACGGGAGACCTGCCGGGTTCATCGGAGCCGCCGTTCCTCGGTATCCGTATCGCGAAGGCCTCGACGTCGGTAATCCTCATGGCGTTCAACCCTCCGGTCGCTCGCCGTGGGGCGCAATTTTGACAAGCCTGGGGTCGAAACGGGCAACCACGTCCACCAGGTCGGTCTGGGCCGCCATCACCTCGTCGATGTTCTTGTATACGAATAAGTCAATTGAATTTTGCTTTGGATGGGAAATTCTACAAAAAAAGAACAGATTTTGCGCAGTTCATGTTATAAGTCCCTAAATTTTGGATTTGTTGTGGAAATCTATTGAATGGGAGATCTCCTGTCCATTCCTTCCTCTACTGGATTTCTTGGGGGGATTTTGTCCTCTGCGAGACTGTGGAGGAAAGGGTCCTTATGCATGGCCACGAAGCTATCTTCGGGCACCGGGTCTGGATACGGAAGACCGCCGATCCCTTCGGCCATGTGCGTGGTCATAATAGAATTCAGGGGGCCCGGCCGCCCAAGGAAAACCGTCATCGCTAGGCCACAAGCTGTGGGCGGAAGAGCTTCAGGTCGTAGGTAAGGTAAAATATTCCGTCCGGGATACTTCCGGCGCCCCGGTGCAACTATATGGTTGATCATGTGTCCGGATGAGGAAAATCGGGTTCGAGCTGCGGCCGCTGGAGACGCCCGGGCTTTCGCCCTGCTGGTCGAAGAGCACGCGGGATGGCTGATGGCCCGGATCGCCCCAAAACTGGGTTCGCGGGAGACCGCGGAGGATCTGCTGCAGGAAGTGTTCATGGCCGCCTTTCAACAGTTGGCCGCCTTGCGTAATCCCGCCAGCTTCGGAGCCTGGCTGTGTTCGATTGCCGACAACTAGGTGGGCATGTGGCAGCGCCGGCGTCTCACCCAGCTCGATTTGCTCGAGCGGATCGAAACGGCACCTGCGCCCGATCCGGAAGAGAGGAAGATCCGCGGCCTGGTGCGGGAAGCGTTGGGCCGGCTGTCCGCGGCGCAGCGGGAGGTGATTGTGCACCACTACCTGAAGGGCTATTCATACCGACAGACGGCAGCTCTGCTGGACTTGAAAACGGATACTGTCCGCAGCCGCCTGCAGAAAGCCCGGTCGCGTCTGCAAAAGGAGATAATCGCCATGTCGGAATCCAGTTGCACCCAGATTTTCGAGCTCACCGCCGCCGATCTGGCCGGATTGCGTCACTTGGCCCGCTTTCAGGCTGACGATCCTGATCGGTCGATCCTGGAGTGCGTCTGCCTGGACGCCGGGGGCAGGATGGTAGCGTGCGATGGCGCGCGCCTGCTCAACTGGTCGAGCGCAGGACTGATTTCCCTTGCGAGCCCGGTTATCCTGGGCTCCGTGGACTCCGAGGCTGTTCCGCAGGTTGTTGGCTCCCACCGTCAGACGCACGCCTGGCAACAGCGGATGGGACAGGTCCAGATCCAGCAGGGTCTTTGCGGCAAAGCGGCGCCAGAAAGGCAGGAGTTCTTCTCCGCTTCGAGCGCCGGAAGGATTTGCCTCAGCGGCGCGATTTTCCGCAGCCGCACCTCAGAGCAAGCATACCTTGGCCTGGAGCTCGTCCACCAGGACCTTCTGGTTTTCCGAGTAATCCACCGGTATGTCGACGAGGTGCACTCCGCCCTCGGCGTAACATTGCTCCAGCAAAGGTGAAATGGCTTCGGTCGACTCCACCCGATGCCCGCGGGCGCCGTAGCTCTCGGCATAGAGAGCGAAGTCGGGGTTGCCGAATTCGAGGCCGAAGTCGGCCAGCCCCATGCTGTACTGCTTCCAGCGGATCATGCCGTAGGAATTGTCGCACAATACCAATATCACCAGGTTGAGGCCGAGCCTGTTGGCGGTCTCAAGCTCCTGGCTGTTCATCATGAAGCCACCGTCGCCGCAAATCGCCATCACCCGCCGCCCGGGAAAAAGCCGGGCCGCCTCCATGGCCGATGGCAGGCCCGCACCCATGGTCGCCAGGGCATTGTCGAGCAACACCGTGTTGGGCTGAGTGCTGGGGTAGTTGCGCGCGAACCAGATTTTGTAGACCCCGTTGTCCAGGGCGACGATGCCGTCCTGGGGCATAACCTTGCGCACGTCCCAGACCAGACGCTGAGGCTTCACCGGGAAACTGTCGTCGTCCTCTCCCAGGTGGATGTGTTCCTGAATCTGGTCCCGGACTCTCATGAAATAGGCAAAATCGTGAGAGTCCGTTTTGCCCGCTTTGTCGGCCAGGCGGTGGATGGTATTGGCGATGTCGCCGACCACTTCCAACTGGGGAAAGTAGACATTGTCCACCGTCGCCGAGCGGAAGTTTATGTGGATGACCCGGGTGGATCCTTCGTCGGGGGACATGAAGAAGGGGGGTTTCTCGACCACGTCGTGGCCGACGTTGAGGATCAAGTCGGCGCGCTCGATGGCACAGTGGAGATAGTCGCCGTCAGAGAGGGCCGCGGTGCCCAGAAACAATGGATGGTAGCCTCCCACCACGCCCTTGCCCAGTTGGGTATTGAAGAAGGGGATTCCGGTTTGGTCGAGAAAATAGGCCGCCGATTCCCATATGCGCTTGCGATTGGTGCCCGCTCCCAGGAGCAGCAAGGGGCGCGTCGCCGCCTTGATCATGCTCACCGCCTCGTCGATCGCCTGTTCATTGGCGTCGCTGCGCCGGCGCCGGCTGATCTTGAAGACCGGGGTCGTGTGTTCGTCCACCGGTTCCTCGGCGACGTCCTCGGGCAGTTCCAGATGCACCGCCCCGGGGCGCTCTTCCTCGGCCAGGCGGAAGGCCTCCCGCACCAGGGAGGGGATCATGTCCACGTTGACGATTTGCCGGGTGTATTTGGTCAGGGGTTCCATCATGCTCACCACGTCGATGATCTGGAACTGACCTTGCTTGCTTTTCTTGATCGGCTTCTGGCCCGTGATCATGAGCAGGGGCATGCCCCCCAGTTGGGCATAGGCCGCCCCGGTGACGAAATTCGTCGCCCCGGGTCCGAGGGTGGACAGGCAGACACCCGCCTTTCCGGTAAGCCGCCCGTAGGTCGCCGCCATGAAGGCGGCACCTTGCTCGTGCCGGGTCAGAATAAGCTGGATGCTGGACTTGCGCAGGGCTTCGAGAAAGACGAGGTTTTCCTCCCCCGGAACCCCGTAAATGTAGGCTACCCCTTCGTTTTCCAATGCTTTGACAAACAAGTCCGAAGCGTTCATTGACTCCTCCGTTTTGTGTTCGACGGGAAAATCGACCAATTTAGACCAAATTAAATATATATAAATTGACACAGAAGGGATTCAACCAATGGAAGTTATTCGTCTGGGTCTGGTGGGTTCGGGCGGAATGGCCGCCAAGCGGGCGGCCTCTTTTGCCGCTCTGAAGGGCTTCCGCCTGATCGCCCTGGCCGCCCGCAACCAGGGCACCGGTGCCGAGCTTGCCCGGCGCCACGGGCTGGAGTTGCTGGGGAACTGGGAGGAGCTGGTGCAGCGCCCCGACGTGGACGCGGTGGCGGTCTGCACCCCCAACGACAGCCACGGTCCAATCGCCCGCGCCGCATTGGAGGCGGGCAAACACGTGTTTCTCGAATACCCCCTGGCGCGCCGCCTCGAAGAGGGGGAGGAGCTGGTGCAGACGGCGCGTTCGACCGGCAGGGTGCTGCGGGTCGCCCACGCCGAGGTGGCGGATCCCGGGCACCGCCAGCTCAAGGAAACGGTGAGGTCGATGGGCGGGCTCCTGGTGGCCTTGTTCGCGCGCCTGACCCCTGGAAGAGGGGCGCGCCCGGAGGTGCTGTTCAACATTCCCGTTTCCGGTCCGCCGGCCCTGTTCTTCGTCTACCACATATATCCCCTGGTCGACTTGTTCGGACCGGCGGCCTGGGTCGAGGGCTACACCCACTACGAAGGGATGGACGGCGCTGGTACCTACGAGCGCTTCGTCAACCGGGCGGCGGTGGGGTTTGCCGGCGGTGGAAGTGCCCAGTGGACCTGGTCCGGCGGCATCGCCATCCACCGGGCCGAGCAGTACCAGCGCCTGGTGCTGGAGGGGGGCACCCTGGTGCACGAGGAGGGAGGCTGGCAGCGCTCCAGCGCGTCGGGGGTGGTTCCCCTGCCTCCGGTGGGGCAAGAAGGTTCCTCCCTGGAAAGCCTGTTCCGGGAGGAAGTGCGCGGTGCCAGGGATGGCTGGCGCACCGATCTGGATCCGGCCCTGGAAGCCATCCGCATCGGCCTGGGCGCGGAGAAGGCGGCGGCGGAGGGAAGGCGCCTGGACCTGTAAAAAGGGGAGGCGGCATCTTCGGTTCAGGCGGCCTGCAGAGTCGCAGCTTTAGTGTCGCCCGTCACATCATCCTCCCTTGCGGCAGGCGTTCCGTCCTGGCCGGGTCGTCGTTCCCTTTCCTCCCGATTCTACCCAGTTACCCTTCCTCTTTCTCCATCGCGGCAAGATGAGCCTGGATCTTGGCGGTCATCTCGGCGGCGGGATTATTCCGGGTCAGAACTTCCAGCAGCGTGTTGCCGGCGGGATCGACGAGCAGGACCAGGCCGGTCTTGTTGTTGGCCTTGAAGATTTCCTCCATCTCGAGGGCGGCGGCCAGCAGGCGGGACTGGGAGGTGAGTGCGGCGTCGGTTACGTCCAGTTTGAGAAAGAGGACGGACTTTTCGCCCACCGCCCCCCGCACTTCGTCGAGGATAGGAGCCAGGGCCTTGCAGGAGCCGCACCAGTCGGCGTGCACCTTGACCACGTAGAGGTCCGGTTCGCCCTGGCCCTCCACCTCCACCGTACCGGCGCGGGCGGCGGCGGGGCTGAGCAAAAGGGCGAGGGAGAAAAGGAAGGAAGTGCAGCGGATTGCCATGGGGTTGCTCCTTGGAATGGGTGTGGGAATGGACCGGACAGGCGGTGCTTGCGCTACGCGGTATCCTGTCTGGACGCAAGGGTAGAACCTGCGTTGGTTCCGTTTTTAAAGCTGGTTGTACGGCCGTTTTTCGTCAATCTCTGCGACTCCTGCCGCGGTGAGGTGGGAGGGCCGCCGGGAGTTGGCCATTGGAGAAAACCGCGGTCCGCGCCGGCTTTCTTGGCAGCAGATGCATAGGAACTATATTTGGGCTAAAAAACAGGAGAAAGTGAAATGGATCTCGCTACCTTAAAAGACAGCATTGTCCGAAACGAGTTCCCCGAAGCCGCCGGCAAAGCCCTGGGCGCCCTCTGGTACGATGCCCGGGGCCAGTGGGACCGGGCCCACGAACTTGCCCAGCAGGCCCCCGATCCGGACGGGGCCTGGGTCCACGCCTACCTGCACCGGGTCGAGGGCGACGAGAGCAACGCGGGCTACTGGTACCGCCGTGCCGGCAAGCCCCACAGCAAGGCGTCCCTCGCCGCCGAGTGGGATGAAATCGCCGCGGCGTTGCTGGAAGGTGGGGGATAGGGCGGGGGCCTGATGAGGTTCCGATATACACAAGCCCCCAGGTTCAGCCTCCCAATCCCTCCGGCAAGGTCTCGACATAGGCACCTATCTCGTCGCGCACCCGCCTATAACATACCAGCGCTTCCTCCAGGTTGGGCGCATTTCGCGCCAGCTTCGGGGGATCGTCGAATGCCCGGTGGATCACCCGGCCCCGACCCGGGAAAACGGGACACTGCTCGGCAGCATGGTCGCAGACGGTGACCATCCAGTCGAAGGGGATATGGCGCAGTTGGTCCACGTGGGTCGATTTCTGGGAGGTGATGTCGATGCCGACCTCGGCCATCACTTCTACCGCGTTGGGGTTGAGACCGTGGGGAGCCACCCCCGCCGAGCAGGCTTCGAAGCGGTCCGGTTTCAGGGCGCGGGCAAAGCCCTCGGCCATTTGGCTGCGGCAGGAGTTGCCGGTGCAGAGAAAGAGGATTCTGGTCATGCACGAAAGGATATTCATCCGCGCCCGGTGGCGCTATGCCGGGCGGCGGCCTGTGACTTTCAACAACGAGTGACGGACCTTCCTCGGGAACGGATAAGTTCCTGCTTTCTTCCCGGCTGATGGGGCTTGGAGTCGGTGGCCATAGAGCAAGTCCATTCATATTGTCCACTTTCAATCGAAATACTCATCTTCCTTGAATCGGGTCCATGTTTCGAATACTGGGAAAGGTGGAGGCAGACTCTGGCCGGGATCGTTCACCTTGAAGGAGATCTTGGAACCGTCGAAAAGATTTCTGACTGAAACGGAGAAGTCTTCAGTTTGAATGCAGTTGTCGCACTTGGCGGGGAACTCCTGTGCCGAGACCGGTTGGAGGAAATGGATTACGAATTCCGGATTTCCGAATTTAAAATTCCTGCCCTTTTCGATGCGATAATCTTGCGCTGAGATTTCCCACTCGTTCACCGCATGGCCATCCCTTGAGTACTGGGCCCACAGGTGAACCCCGCTGAAGAAATCGAGGACAACTCCCTTTCTCGGACTGGCGTCCACCGAAGGGATGAATTGGCGAAACGAACGATCCTCGAGCTTCTGCTTGATTCCTTCTTCTTCCTCGGCGCTTGTCGGTTGCATGGGGTCGTCCCGGCCGCACGCGGATGCGAAAAATAGGGTGAAGGAGAATAAAATCGTCGCCGACCATGAATAGGTCAGCAGGCGGGAATATCCGCTTCTGGTAGGCCCCTTGCTATCCACTGCCCCATTTTCCTCTGTGGTCAGGTGGAATCGGGTGGCGAGGGCTGACATGGTTCTCTCCTTGGCTGAGGGGTACTTCCAAAAGGGGCGTTCTGACTTCTCTTTATTTTTTTGACCTATTAATTGAACTACCACCCCTTTCCCTGTTTCCGCCGCATCTCGAGCATCCCCAGCGGGCGGTCCATCGCCGCTGGGCCGGGTCACGGATCAGGCGGGGCGGATGCCCAGCATGCAGAGGAAGGCCGGCCGGGGGACAACCCTGTTGAAAAAGGCGTCGGCGAGGCGCCAGGCCGGGTAGGGCCAGGCGGCGCTGAGGCGGGGGAATCCGGCCAGCTCCAGGAGCTTGTTGGTCATCAGGCGCACCACTTTAATTTCCAACCCTTGTCGCCTGAGGCAGGCGGCCAGGGTTTCCCGGTCGAAGCGGTGAAGATGGGCATTGGCCGGGGTCGGCCTGTTGCAGTGGATGCACAGGTGCTCGACGATGGTTTCGCGGTAGGGAACGCTTACCACCATCCGGCCTCCGGGGCGCAGGACGCGGCGCGCTTCCTCCAGGGCCGCGTCGATGTTTTCGAGATGTTCGATTACCTCGGAAAGTGCCACCGCGGCGAAACTCTCCGCCGCGAAGGGCAGGTGGTAGACGTCGCCTACCTGGTAGGAGGCCGCCTGCGCGAAGCGCGCCCTGGCGCCGGCCACGCCCACTCGGCCGATGTCCAGGGCGCAGACCCGGGCTCCCCGGCGATGGCAGCACGCCGCCAGCCAGCCCGAGCCGCAGCCGATATCGAGGACGCGCTCGCCGCGGCGCAGGGCGAGCAAGCGCACCAGAGTCTCCAGGCGCCGTTGCTCGGAGGCCCGGCGCCCCGATGCCAGGGCGCCGGGGTCGACGATGGCCTCGGCGTCCGCCTGGTAGTGGGCCTTGTAGTCGCTAAGGCGTCCCGGGCCCGATTGGTTCTGTGCGGGCTTCATTTCCATGGCGAACTTGACAGCGCCGGGGGGCCGCCATACCATGCCTCCCAACCGGCACCGCCGGGGAAACCGTCGTCCCTGATTTTCACCCATCGCCAACAGGAGTTATTCATGACAGTCAAAATAGGCTTTGTCGGCGGCGGCGGCATCGCCAACCACCACATGCGCGCCCTGGCCGAAATCGACGCCGCCGAGATGGTGGCCTTCTGCGACGTGGTCGAGGAAAAGGCGAGGACCGCGGCGGAAATATACAACGGCAAAGCGTATGGAAACTACGAGGACATGTACGATGGCGAGAACCTGGACGCCGTGTTCATCTGCCTGCCTCCCTTCGCTCACGGGCAGCAGGAACTGGCCGCCATCGATCGCGGCCTGCCCATCTTCGTCGAGAAGCCGGTGGCCACTTCGCTGCAAACAGCGCGGCGGATCGCTGCGGCCATCGCGGACAAGAACCTGGTGAGCGCGGTGGGCTATCACTGGCGCTACATGGATATCACCGAGCGCGCCGTCGAATGCCTCGGCGACGAGCCGGTGGGCTTCGCCGTCGGCGCCTGGATGGGAGGCATGCCCGGAGTTTCCTGGTGGCGGGTCCTGGCCGAGAGCGGCGGTCAGATAGTGGAGCAGACCACCCACATATTCGACCTTGCCCGCTATCTCCTCGGCGAGGTCACGGACGTCCACGCCATGGCGCGCAGCGGCCTGATGCAAGAGGTGGAAAACTACGACGTCCACGACGCCTCCATCACCAACCTGCGCTTTCAGAGCGGCGCGGTGGCCAGCATCACCTCGGCCTGCATCCTTGCCGCCGGCGGGCACATCGGCTTGGATCTCTACCAGCGCAGCCAGGTTTTGCGCCTCGACCACGGATCCCTCACCATCGACCGCCCCGGGGGCCGCGAGGTGGTCGAACTCGGCAACGATCCGACCCGCGCCGAAGACTGCGCCTTCCTCGAGGCGGTGCAATCCGGGGATGGGGGCGGAATCCGCTGCGATTACGCCGGGGCGGTCAAGACCCTGGAACTGACCCTTGCGGCGACCCGCTCCGCCTATGGAGGTCGAGTCCTGGCGCTCCAGGATTAGGCCTCGTCGGCGATCAGGTCGAAGTCGTGCATATCCTCTCCGGCTTTGGCCGAGAGGATGTCCAGGGCGGCGCAGGCCCCGTCGCCGGCGGAGATGATCGCCTGGATTTTCTTGAGGCGGCTGCTCCAGCCGATGACGTAGAGGCCCTCCACCGCGGTGCGGCCGTGGCGGTCGGCCTCCAACCCCTCGGGACCTTTCACCACCCCCAGGCTCTCGGCCAGGGGATTGCTCGGCCCGGTAGCCAGGATGAGATAGCGGCACTGGTGGCTTTTGCCATCGGCGCTCTCAAGCGCAAATCCCTCTGCCCTCTTTTCGATCCGGTTCACTTCCACGTCCTCGATCTCTCCTCCGAAGCTGCGCACCTGGTCGCGGCCGATGCGCTGGAACTCCGGCCCCTCTATTCTGGGAATCCCCAGATAGTTGTAGAGCAGAGCCTTGTGCATCAGGGTCTCGTCCTGGCCGAAGACGGTGACGCTCATGTCGTTTTTGGCCAGAAAGAGGGCCGCGCTCAATCCCCCGGGCCCATCTCCTACCACGATTACATCCGGCATTGCATCGCTCCTTTCGCTGGTTATTGGAGCACAAAATAAGACCGCTGCCGCCTCCACTGTCAACCGGGCTGGGGCGTTGGTTCGCGGGGCCGGAGCTTACAGAAAGCGGGTGATCCCGAAGCCCATGCGCCAGTTGTCCGGGGCTGCGTCGTCCGGCGCCCCCACCAGGTACTGGGCCGGGCTCAGGCGGGTATTGTTGGTGGCGAAGAGGTAGAAGGTATGGCCCCCGGTATCCAGGGACAGACCCCAGGCCAGGGTGTTGTGGGAGCGGCCCGGCTGGCGCCGGATAATGCCCTGGTATCCGGCCAGGGTCGGACTGTACTCGATCCAGACTCCCCACATGCGGTCGAAGTAGTAGTGGGCGTACGTCCCCAGGGTAAGGGTGTATTGGCGGTCGAGGCTGAAGATGGTGCTGTTGTGAAGGTAGGAAGGGACCAGGCCCAGCCCCAGCTTCTCGTCCACCAGGGTATTGATTACCACCTGGAGGTAGTACTGCAGATTGTCGGGGGAGGCGGCGCCGCGCTCGACGTAGGCCGGCATGTCGGTGTTCCAGGCCAGGCCGGCGTTCAGGGCCAGGACCAGGGGGGCGGGTGCATGGGGGAATTGCAGCCAGCGGTACTGCAGTTGCAGGTCCAGATTGTCCAGCACGTTGCTCCGTCCCAGGGTGGCCATCAGGCGGTCGCTGAGGCCATAGCTCAGGGAGGTGCGGATGTTGGCCGGCCCGTCAAAGCCGAAGTTGGCCTTGTAGCCCTCCTCGATGGGGGGCAGGAATCGGTGCGAAATCTCGTAGTGGAAATCGCCCCGGTAAAGGGTCTCGGCGGTGGGGTAATTGGCCGTCCTGATGGCGCGGAAGAGCTCCAGCCGGGTTGCGGCCGGGGCGCTGGCCTGCCACGAGGGCTGGGCCCCGGCCAGGGCCGGCGACAACCCTCCGCAAAGGGCTACCAGCCAAAAGGCGCGAAATTTCATGGTCGTCACCTCCTTTTTCATTTGACCTGCTTGAGATGGAACGAAACCTCGACGGCAATCTCCTGGTTCACCTTGACAAAAGCTGCCAGGGAGGGCGCCTCGATGTTGTAGTCGGCCAGCTTCAGGGTGAAGGCGGCCTCGACCCTGGAGCGCCCTTCCTCCACCACTACGATGCCGGGTACCTCCACGGCGCGGTCCACCCCGTGCAGCGACAGGATTCCCCTGGTTTCGAGGCGATGGGTAGCCACGGTCGAATCCACCGCGGCGTGCGCGGCGATTTCCCCTTTGTACACCGCTTTGGGCCACTTCTCGGTGTTCAGTACCTGGCGCATATCGCGGTCCCGCATGCCGATGCCGGTAGCGAAGCCGGCCAGTTCCACTTCGAAATGGAGCAGGTTCTCGGGGGCAAAAATCGGCGCAGTTTCACGGTAGATGAAGCCGTCGATCTTGTCGGTGACGCCCGAAAAGGTGAAGCCCGCCGCTTTGGAGGTGAACTTGACCTGGTTGTTCTCGGCCTTTTTGTCCACCTGCCATTCAACCCCGTGGACGGCGAGGGGGGAGCAGATCAGCAATGGGATTAGCCAGCGCATAAAATCTCTATCACACATTGGTGCGGCGACGAGGTGAAGAGTCGGGAAACGGATCAGTCGTCGGGCGCACCCCGTTCTATCCAGGAGCGCACCACTTCGATCTCCTCTGCAGTCAGGTAGGGTCCGCCCGCTGGCATGCGGCGTCCGGCGATCTCGGCGTCAGGAAGGATTTTGAGGTAGAGGTAGCTGTTGTCCGGATCGCCGGGCTCCACCAGAGCCATGCCCCTGCTGCTCTCCACGTTGACGATGTTGGCGTAGGCCCGGCCCGCCGACAGATTGGGGGAGACGTTGTTGCGGTGGCAGCCACTCAGAGCGCAGGAATTATCGAATACGGACTTTTGCACCAGACCCAAGGTCGCAGGTCCTTCGAGAGGGGGATCGAAAACCATATCCGTCTGGGTGGTCAGAGGGGAACAAGACGTTCCCACAAGCGCCAGGACGGCGAGCAGGGTGAGCGGTTTCATGCTTGTTCTCCTTGGATATGGCGGGGTCTGCAATCTAACTATGGGCGCCCGGCCATGCCAGCAGACGGAGAAGCCGGGAGAATCCGGATGGTTGAAGTTAGGACCCCCAGCCAGCGGACACAATGCGGCTTGACAGAACCAGGAAAGCTTGGTTTCGTAGGGAACAACAGGCTGCTACAAAACCCGCCGGCCTAGGGTCACTGTGCCAAGGGCCGGCGGGTTTGGCTTTTCAGAACCAGAATCAGGAGGACGACCATGCTTATAGCCACCGACACCCAGGTATTCACCTTGGAGGAGGGAAACACCACCCCGCGCGTTGCCCGAGGCGGCATCCGCTGCCTGGACGAGGGCGCGCGCTGCTCCGTGGTTGGCCTCGCCGATGGTCAAGTGATTGTTCTGGACGGTGACCGGGACCAATTGCGGGCAACCGGCATCGACGACCCGGTGGAGTGCATCGCCCTGCTTTCCGAGGAGCCGCTGCAGGTGCTGCTGGGCACCGAGCCGCCCCACCTCTACCGTCTCGACGGCGAAGGAAGGCCGGCGCGGCGCTTGGAATCCTTCGACGACCTGGACTGCCGCCGGACATGGTATACTCCCTGGGGCGGCCCGCCGGCGGTGCGCAGCCTGGCCCGCAGCGGCGACTGGGTCTTCGCCGATATCCACGTCGGCAGCATCATGCGCTCGCCCGACCGCGGCGCCTCCTGGGAGCCGGTGACCCCGAACCTGCACCCCGACGTGCATCAGGTGGCCGCCGCGCCCGGCGCCGAGGGGCGCCTCTACGCCAACACCGCGGACGCGGTCTTCGCCAGCGACGACTACGGCCTTTCCTGGGAACATCGCGCCGAGGGACTGGAAAACCGCTATGGCCGCGCTGTGGCCGTCCACCCGAGGGATCCCGATTGCCTCCTGGCCAGCGTCAGCAAAGGACCCGGCGGAGGAGACGTGCAGGGCCAGCTCTACTTCTCCGGCGACGCCGGCCGAACCTGGACCCGGGCGCTTGACGGTTTCCCCGAGGTCAGGGGCAATATCGATACCTTCCACCTCGCCTTCGACGCCGGGGGGATCGCCTGGGCGGCTGTCGAGGATCAGCTCTATCGCAGTGAGGATGGAGGCCGGAGCTGGTCCGGGTTCTGGCCGGCACCAGATGCCATCGTCGCCCTGGCCTGCGCGCCTTTAAACGGTGGATGAACAATCTCCGGCAGCCTGGAGCGCTGCGCTGGGCAGGCCGCCCATGTGAGATGGATGGGGTGCCCGACCCTCCAGCAAAAGGTGCACAACGGAGAAGGACTTGCCGCCGAACTTCGCTAATTTAAAATCAATTGCGCAGCGCAATGGCCTCTTCGCCCGGGTGATCCGATGAATCATAGTGAGATTGTCAGCTTCCTGTGGAGCGTCGCGGACCTGATCCGCGACAGCTTCAAGCGCGGCAAGTACCAGGACGTCATTCTGCCCCTTACCGTGCTGCGCCGGCTTGACTGCGTGCTCGCCCCGACCAAGGAGAAAGTGCTCCAGCGCCAAGCGGAGCTTACGCAACGCGGCCTCCAGATGTTGCACGACCAGCTCTGCATCGCCTCAGGCTTCGAGTTCTACAACACCTCGCGCTACGACTTCAAAAAGCTGGTGGCCGATGCGCCGCAACTCGCCGCCAACCTCAGAAACTACATCGCCGGCTTCAGCGAGAACATGCGCGACGTGCTGGAGAGGTTCGACTTCGACAACACCATCAGCAAGCTCGACGAGGCCGGTCTGCTGTTCCAGGTGCTGGAGCGGTTCAAGAGCGTCGATCTGCACCCGGACCGGATCGACAACGCCGCCATGGGGACGATCTTCGAAGAGCTGATCCGGCGTTTCAACGAAGCCCTGGACGAGAATCCCGGCGAGCACTTCACCCCCCGCGACGTTGTCCACTTGATGGTGGATCTCATGCTCGCCGGGGACGAAGAGCGCATTGCCGGCCCCGGAGAGGTGCGTTCTATTTACGACCCCTGCTGCGGCTCGGGCGGTATGCTGACCATCGCCAAGGAGCACATCACCAGCGGCATGAGGATCGACGGCAAGCTTCTGCGTCCCGCCATCAACCCGCAGGCGGAGATCAATCTCTTCGGCCAGGAAGTGAACCCGGAGACCTGGGCGGTCTCCAAGTCGGACATGTTCATGAAGGATCCCACGGGCCGGGACGCGGACAAAATCGCATTCGGAAGCACCCTGTCCAATGACCGCCATGCCGGCCGCCCCTTCGACTACCTGATCGCCAATCCGCCCTACGGCAAGGACTGGAAGCGCGACAAGGCCGCAGTCGAGTCGGAGCACGAACGGGGTGGGGCCGGCCGCTTCGGCCCCGGGCTGCCGCGCATCAGCGACGGCCAGACCCTGTTCCTGCTGCACATGCTCTCCCACGCCGAGGCGACTGAAGAAGGTGGCGCCCGCATCGCCATCATCATGAACGGCTCGCCGCTGTTCACCGGTGACGCCGGCAGCGGCGAGAGCGAGATTCGCCGCTATATCCTCGAAAACGACCTCTTGGAGGCGCTGATCGCGTTGCCCGAGCAGCTTTTCTACAACACCGGCATCGCCACCTACGTGTGGCTGCTGACCAACCGCAAGGCGCCGGAGCGCCGGGGCAAGGTGCAGCTCATCGACGCCACCGCGTTCTGGGCCCCCATGCGCCGCAGCTTGGGCGACAAGCGGCGCCTGATCCCCTCTGAAAAAGCGGCCGCCGTCCTGCAACTGCACGCCGATTTCCAGGACGGCGAGAGGCGCAAGGTCTCGGACGGCGACGAGGAAGAGGAGCGCATCGTCAGCCGCGTCTTCTCGACGGCGCAGTTCGGCTACCGCAAGATCACGGTCGAACGGCCCCTGCGGCTCAATTTCCAGGCGAGCCCGGATCGAATCGCGCGCCTGATCGAGCAGAGGGGCTTTCAGAACCTGGCCAAAGCCAAGAGGCGGGGAGAGGCCGGCGCCAGGGAAGAGGCCGAAGGCCGCGCCCTGCAGCAAGCCATACTGACCATGCTCAAGATGATGTCCGACACCCTGCACCGGGACCGGGAAGCCTTTCTCGCCGAGCTTGCACGAGCGGCTGTGAAGACCGGTCTCAAACTGCCGGCACCGGTCAAGAAAGCCATTCTCGAGGCCCTGGCCGAGCGCGACGAAACCGCCGCCATCTGTCGCGGCAATGACGGTGCGCCCGAGCCCGACCCGGAACTGCGCGACACCGAGCGCGTGCCGCTGGCCCAGGGGGAAGATCCCGTGGACGGCGATGGAGTGCCGGCCAGCGTACGCACCTTCTTCGAGCGCGAGGTTGAGCCCCACGTTCCCGATGCCTGGATCGACACATCGAAGCGCGACCACAGGGACGGGAAGGTGGGCCTCGTGGGCTACGAGATCAACTTCAACCGCTACTTCTACCAGTACAAACCGCCGCGGCCGCTGGCGGAGATCGAGGCAGAAATTCAGGAAATCGAGAAGGATATTCTAGAGATGCTGCAGGAGGCTACCGACACTGGTCTGAAGCAGGGTTGATGCTCCCGTCGAGTATGGCCTTTTCATCCCCGCCTGGAGCGAATGGGAAGATCACCGTTGGCTCGAGTTTCCGTGGATGGTTCCGAGATCTTGCTGGAGATCTTCGAGGTCGTATTGGGCCGGCACCTTTCTGGCGCGGGCATAGTCCATCATTTCCCACAAGGACACCCCGGCATCGCGAGCCGCTCGCCCAAGGGTCAGCTTCCCATCCCCATACAACCGGGCGTAGTGCTCCAGCTTCCATTGCTGGATCGCTTTCGACAGCAGCCGGCGCACAGTGGTTGAGCGATCGGACTGCTCGACACCTTCGATGAGCTCCAGTTCGCGGACCAAATCCACAGGCAGCCTGGTGCCCACCATCTGTTCCTTTTTCATCGCTTCGTCTCCCGTGCGAGTCTCAACACTTCCGCTACGACGGCTGGAGAGAGCCACAGGATCTGACAGAGATCCCGAAGGGTGGCTTCCAATTCTCTCAAATCAAGGTGACGTTGCAGAAACCCTTCCAGCAAGACACCGGCGGTGCCCAAATGCGCAATTCCCGCGGCCGCGGCCACGCTCCGGGCCTCCTTGTCGTCAACGATCAGCGGCAGATCCCGACCCCTCGCCAGGGCGATGGACTCGGATTCGCCCTGGTCCAGCCGGGAGCGCTGGGTCAGACGTTGCATTATATCGCCCTCCTGTGCGGTCAAGCGGACTGTCTGCAGCCAGCCCCTTTCCAGGGCGGCCTCGAGCTGTTCCACACCCAGGGCATGGACTTCTTTGCCGGCATCGATGGTTTCTGACTTAACGACAGGTCCGATCAGAACTTCGCCGTAGAGGTCGTTCAACAGCCGCAGACGCTGAAGCCTGGCTAGGACGATCAACGGGGAAGCATCGGCAACGATCATTCGAGGTCCTTAAGGCGTTCAGAATTGCATACATCATATGTTAACAATAGTCTCGATTGTTTGCAAACGTGGTATGGAGACTACTTTGCGGACCAATCTCCACGCCATAATGCCGGACACCAAATGTCGGCACTTGCGCTTAGGTGCCGACATTCTGTATCATTTGTTAATGGCGAACGAACTGGATGCATCTCAACTGCAAGAAGCGGGCCTAGGTACCTTTTTCCGGCCCCGGGACCTCGCACCGCTCGGGATCTCTCGCCGCAGGCTTCAAGGGCTGGTCTCCACGGGACTCGTCGAGAATCTGGGGAACGGCCTCTATCGACTCTCGGAGGTCGAACCCACGGAGGTCGAGACAATGGCGATGGTAGCCGCGGCTATCCCGCACGCCGTCATGTGCCTGCTGACGGCGCTCCTCTTCCATAACATCGGTACCCAGTTGCCGCACGAGGTCTGGATTGCCCTCGACCGCAAGGCTCGCAAGCCTGCGCACCCTCCCTCTCGCGTGCGCATCGTTCGTTTCTCAGGCGCGATGCTCACCTATGGGGTGGTCTGCCATTCGGCGCAGGGGGTGCCGTTTCGCATCACTTCGCCGGCCCGAACCGTCGTCGATTGTTTTCGCTATCGCAACAAGCTCGGTCTCGACATCGCGCTTGAGGCTCTGCACGACGCCCTGCGGTCGCGGGCTGCGACGGTGGCAGAGATCGTGCGCGCCGCCGAAGCCTGCCGGGCGCAGACGGTCATGCGGACCTACTTGGAGGCACTCCCGTTATGACACGTGGAAAACCTCAAAACGTAGGAGCATCGGTTCGCGCAAGGTTGATGAACCGGAGCCGCGAAACCGGAGAGGACTTCCAGTTCCGTGCCGATTGATCAGAAATTCTCTAAAAAGAAGATATGAAGGACAAGAAAATGGGTAAGTGCATCGCGGACAACCCATCCGTGAAAATGATCTTGGATACACTCCCGCTAGTAAAAATGGCAAAATTGTTTACGGGTTTCGCGAAGAGATTTGGCATCACTAATGAAAGTCTTGACAGAATTCATCAGGCTGCCAACGATGTGTTGCAGCAATCCGATATTCTCAGGCTCCCTGATCGCTTCAACGACGCTTTCGCTCGAAGTGGCTGGATCGCTACCGGATCAATGTCTGCCGATACCATGCGGAAGGCCCTTGAGCTTCACGAAGCAGGCAAGGATCAACAGGCGGAAAACGAAATCATTGCCTGGTTTCGGGAAGACACGATCAATCTGTTCGCGATTGTGCGTGCCAAGAGTTTCAACAAGGCGAGGAACAGGTGGCATCAACTCCAAGAAGCGCTGAAATTGACCCGCGAAGAGAGGTACTGGTCGGCGGTGCCTTTGATTCTGATTGCATGTGACGGCTTTGCCTCGGATGTTCTTGGGACCAGCCCATTCGAGAAGAACGCCGACCTTACGGTATTCGACTCGATCACAGGACATTCGAGTTCCTTGCCGTTTCTCATCAAGGAGGTGACCAGGGGTGTACGGCGTTCATCAGACGAGGGACTGACGTTGCCATTGCGACACGGCATTCTCCATGGCCGGTCTCTGGGTTACGCCAATCGTATTGTGTGCATGAAAGCGTGGCTTTTGATGATCGCGCTCGTTGACTGGGCGTATGACCAGTCAAGCGAGCAAGGACGTATTCTCGAGCGTCAATCGGCAGCCAATTTCAGTTTCAGGGGTTTAGCGGAGAAGATACGCATGACCGAAGCGGACAAACGTGCAATAGAAGCGTTTGAGCCTCGGGAAAGCCTCGGCCCCTTCAATGATAGTCTTGACAAAGACTCACCCGAGTTCGCGATTGTTGATTTCTTGACTAGTTGGAGAAACCGGAATTACGGAAAAATGGCGGAGCGTGCCGTGAACCTCATGCAGCTCTCGATGACGAATATGGCCGGTCAACTGCGGCGCGATGCCGAGTTTGTCGAGCTCACAGATTTCGAAATACGCTCCGTCCGGCAGACTACCGTAGCACGGGCCGATGCAGTCGCTTTTCTGAGAGGTAATACACTAAGTGGAAGCGTTGAAGGAGATTTTCTCGTTGTGGCTTTCCGGCACACTATGGAGGGCGATGTCGCAATGCCAGCCGATGCGGGGCGGTGGTTCGTGCAGCAAGCCTGCATCTTTGACTTGATGCACAGCCGGACAATCGAGATGAAGCGGTAACAGAGAAGTTGAAAGTGCCAACATTTTGGGGCACGTACTCGGACCCGCCTGGAGGCGTACTCCTATGGCACCCCGAAACACAGGCGCATCGGTGCGAACGGACAAGGAGTCGCTATGCTGATTCATAGATTGGAGACCGCTGGTCTCCTGTCGTTTGGACCCGACGGGATCGACTTTCCCCCGGAACCGCTGAATGTGCTTACCGGCCCGCATGGATCGGGAAAGTCGAACTTTCTGGAGGCAATTGCGTTGCTCCAAGCCGCGTGGCATCCCGGAACCGATCTCCCGCATGGGTAGTGTTCGTGACTGGGTATGGAGGGTGGGCCTTGGCTGCATGAAGGCCGGACGATGAGAGCTACGCAAGTTCAAAGGGGACGAAGTAGATGAGGAACCGATCCATCGATATTGGAAATAGCGGCGTCACATCCATTTTGGGCGGCGAGCAATACAGGCCCTACCCGGCCTATAAGGACTCCGGCGTCGAGTGGCTAGGAAAGGTTCCGGCGCATTGGGTCGAGTTACACCTTAAGCGTATTGCAAGGATAGACAACAGTGGTAGCTATGGAGAAGAACCGGAGAGCAGTGATCGTGTATTAGCGGTGGCGACGACAGCGCAAATTGATACTGAGGGACATTTCGCCGTTGATGAAATGCCACTGCGAGGCTTCTCACAAAAAGATGCAAACCGGTTTCGATGTCGTCAGGGCGATATCCTGGTTGTAAAGTCGAGTGGTTCGATCTCAAATGTGATCTCCGGCAAAACAGGCATAGTGAATGCTAATACGCCAGAGTTCGTCTTCAGCAATTTCTTATTGCGGGTTATGGCACACGTCCGGGTGGTGAATCCCCGCTACCTTTTTCTGCTACTTAGTAGCAACCTCACCCGCGAGCGTGTCAAACGCATGGTTTCGGGGTCAACGTATCCAAATCTAAGGGTGGAGAAATACACCTCGGCACTCTTACCTATCCCACCCCTCTCCGAGCAACGCGCCATCGCCGCCTTCCTCGACCGCGAGACGGCCAAAATCGACGCCCTCGTCGCCAAGAAGGAGCGGCTGATCGAGCTGCTCCAGGAAAAGCGCACCGCCCTCATCAGCGACGCCGTCACCAAGGGCCTCGACCCCGACGTGCCCCTGAAGGACTCCGGCGTCGAGTGGCTGGGGGAGATTCCCGCTCATTGGGAGGTGAAACGTGTAAATCGGATTTCTGAAATTCTCAGAGGTAAGTTTACTCATCGGCCACGAAATGACCCAGCCCTATACGATGGACCTTATCCCTTCGTTCAGACAGGTGACGTGTCCCGTGCGCGGAAAGAGATCACAGGCTATCGGCAAACCTTGAATGAACGCGGACTAGGCGTCAGCAAGATGTTTCCTTCTGGGACGCTCGTGATGACTATCGCAGCGAATATAGGCGACGTTGCAGTTCTTGATTTCGCAGCATGTTTTCCCGACAGCGTTGTGGGGTTCGTTCCTCGAGGTGGTATCGAACGCGACTTTCTTTTCTACGTATTCTTGGCTATGAAGCCTGAATTGCTTCGCGAGGCGCCCGTCAATACTCAGGGCAATCTAAATATTGAACGAATCGGTTCCATAGGAAGCCCAATACCCGTGCCCAGCAGGTCCGAACAACGCGCCATCGCCGCCTTTCTCGACCGTGAGACGGCCAGGATTGACGCCCTCGTGGCCAAGGTCCGCGAGGCCATCGACCACCTCAAGGAACTCCGCACCGCCCTCATCTCGGCCGCGGTGACCGGCAAGATCGACGTGCGGGAGGCTGCCGCGTGAGCCGGGTTCGGATCAAAGTGGAACCTGGACTTCTGCGCTGGGCGCGGGAAGGGGTGAGTGTCCGGTTGGGCTGGGGACAGTGACGGAGATTCCTTTCTCCAGAGGTAAACCCCTTTTCTGGCAAAGCTATGACCAGGTGGCAGTAAGTACGTTTCCGCACTCTTGAAATTCGGACATAAATGTCCTATGTTTAGGACGTGAGGGGCAGAGAATTTGTAGACCGGGTTTTTGAGCTCGGCGCCGAGCGCGATGTTTCTGTCCGCATCGATACCAAGCGAGGCAAGGGGAGTCACGCCACCCTGTATTACGGCACCCGCAAGACCGTCGTAAAAGATCGCCGCAAGGAGCTTGCCCCGGGGCCTTCTGTCCGCTATGATCCGTTAGCTTGGCCTCGACCGGAGTGACTTTCGGTGAGGTCAGAAAGGTAAGAAAACCGCCATGCAGTTCCGCTATCCGGCCCGGCTTCATGCAGATTCTTCGGGCGAGATCATCGTTTCGTTCCGGGACTTCCCGGAATGTCTCACCTCCGGTGCCGACGAGTCGGCGGCCCTCGTGGAGGCACGGGACGCGCTGGAGGAAGCTGTCGCCGGCCGTATCGACGACGGCGAGCCCATCCCGCTGCCCAGCCGCCGGCGCGCCGGCGAGCGCTACATTGCCGTTCCACCCGACATGGCGGCGAAGGCCGCGTTCGCCCTTGCGTTCCGGGACAGCGGTCTTTCGCGTCTTGCCTTTGCTCGCCGCCTCGGGGTCAACGAGAAAGTGGTGCGCCGCATGCTTGACCCGAGACATCACACCGCCGCCAACCGCATTCACAAGGCTCTGCGGTCGCTGGGCCGGGAACTCATCGTGGAGTCCCGCGCGGCCTGAAGGGTGCGTGCGGCCGGCCCTTTCTTCATTACCGTTAGTATTTGGGTATGTCGGCAAAAACGCTAATAAGGGCCAATCTTATTTTCACCCCCGAAAACAAGGGGAGGTCGTTGCGCCTTGTAAAGATGGCGCGAGGTGCCCGATGAATCCTGAGGTATCCGAACGCGCTTTCGAAGACGCCATCGAGGCGGCTCTGCTGCGCCACGGCCCGAATGAGATTTCCGGGGTTTTTCCGGTCATGCGCGAGGGGCCGGTGCTGCCCTACGGAGACCAGGGGATGCAGCCCGGCGGCTACCACCAGCGCCGGGCGGAGGACTACGACCGGACCCTGTGCCTGTTGACCGGTGATGTTCTGGACTTCTTGCTGGCGACCCAGCCGCGGGAATGGGAGCGGCTGTCCCAGCACTACGGCACCCAGGTCGAGGACCGCTTTCTCAGGCGCCTGGCTTCCGAGATCCAGCGCCGCGGTTCCCTCGATGTCCTGCGGAGCGGGGTGAAGGACATGGGCTGCAGGTTCCGCCTCGCCTATTTCCGCCCGGCGAGCGGACTCAACGAGGAGACGCGGCGCTTGTACATGGCCAACTTCTTTGCCCTTGCCCGCCAGGTTCGCTACAGCACGAAGAACGAGAACAGCCTGGATCTGGTGCTTTTTCTCAACGGCATTCCCATCTTCACCGCCGAACTCAAGAACCGGCTCAGCGGCCAGACGGTGGAAGACGCCATCCGCCAGTACAAGACCGACCGCGACCCCCGCGAGCCGTTGTTCGCCTATGGCCGCTGCCTGGCCCATTTCGCCGTCGACCCGGATCTGGTCTACGTCACCACCCACCTCGCCGGAGCCGGGACCCGCTTCCTGCCATTCAACCGGGGCAAGTACGGCGGTGCCGGCAACCCTCCGGTGCCGCCCACTGAGAGCGGCTACGCCACCGCCTATCTCTGGGAGGAGACCTGGGCGCGGGACAGCGTCCTCGACCTGGTGCGCCAGTTCGTCCACGAAGTCGAAGAGGAAGACGAGAGCGGCCGCAAGACCGGCGAGCGCCACCTGATCTTCCCGCGCTACCAGCAGCTCGATTGCGTCCGCCGCCTCGTTGCCCATGCCCGCGAGAAGAGGGCGGGACAGCACTATCTCATTCAGCACTCGGCCGGGAGCGGCAAGAGCTTTACCATCGCCTGGCTCGCCCACCAGCTCTCCACCCTGCACGACGCCGATGACCGCCGCGTCTTCGACTCCATCGTGGTCATCACCGACCGCCGCGTGCTCGACCGCCAGCTCCAAAGCACCATGCGCCAGTTCGAGCAGACCCTGGGGGTAGTGGAAAACATCGACACCACCTCGCGCCAACTCAAAGACGCCCTCGAAGCGGGCAAGACTATCATCGTCACCACTCTGCAGAAGTTCCCGGTGATCGCCGCAGAGATCGGCGCGCTGCCGGGTAAGCGCTTCGCCCTGATCGTCGATGAAGCGCATTCATCCCAGTCGGGGGAGAGTACCAAGAGCCTCAAGGCGGTGCTGGCTCCGGCCTCCCTCGAAGAGGCGGAGAGCGAAGAGGCCCAGGCCGAGACTCCCGAAGAGGCGCTGGAGAACGCCGTTTTGGCGGCCATGGAAAAGCGCGGGCGCCTTCCCAATCTTTCCACCTTTGCTTTCACTGCTACCCCCAAGTCCAAGACCCTGGAGCTTTTCGGCACCCGCCGTCCGGATGGCCGCTTCGCACCGTTCCACCTCTACAGCATGCGCCAGGCCATCGAGGAGGGGTTCATCCTCGACGTTCTGGAAAACTATACTACCTACAAAGCCTACTGGCGCCTGTGGAAGACAGCGGAAGAGGATCCGCGCTATGACAAGCGCAAGGCTGCTTACCTGCTCAAATCCTTTGTCGAGCTCCATCCCCACGCCATTGGCGAGAAGGTGCGCATCATGGTGGCGCACTTCGCCGGGCAGGTGCAGAACCAGGTCGGCGGCCGGGCAAAGGCGATGATCGTTACCCGCTCGCGCCTGCACGCGGTGCGCTACAAGCTGGTGCTGGACCAGTACCTCGACGAGCAGGGGCATGGGTTCAAGGCCCTGGTGGCGTTCTCGGGCACCGTCGAGGATGGCGGCCGCTCTTACACCGAGCCCGGCATGAACGGGATCTCTGAGGCGCAGACAGCCAAGACCTTCAATAGGCCGGGCTACCGCTTTCTGATCGTCGCCAACAAGTTTCAGACCGGGTTCGACCAGCCCCTGCTGCACACCATGTACGTGGACAAGAAGCTCGGCGGCGTGAACGCGGTGCAGACCCTGTCGCGGCTCAACCGCACCCATCGCGAGAAACGAGAGACGATGGTGCTCGACTTCGCCAACGAGGCGGAGGAGATCAAGGAGGCCTTCGAGCCTTACTACGAGACCACCCTGTTGTCGCAAGCCACTGACCCCAACCTGCTCTACGAAATCCAGACCGGCCTCGGCGCCTTCCCCGTTTTTGCCCAGGCCGACGTGGACGCCTTCGCCGAAGTTTATTTCGACCCCGAAGTCGCCCAGGACCGGCTCTATCCTGTGCTCGAACCGGACGTGGAGCGTTTTCAGGGATTGCACGAGGACGAGCGCCACGATTTCCGCGGCAAGCTCACCGACTACGTGCGGCTCTACGCTTTCCTGGCGCAGGTGTTGACCTTCGCCGACGCCGATCTGGAAAAGCTCTACGTCTTCGCCCGCTACCTGCGCCGTCTTCTGCCCCCGGACCGGGCAGAATTGCCGCGCGAAGTGCAGCAGAACATCGACATGGAATCGTATCGGATTCAGGAGGCGGACAGCGGCAAGATTGGTCTTGATCGGAAGGCAGGGGTGCTCGACCCCATGGGTACGAAGGACGCGGCCGGACCAGCAGGGGAGGAAATGGAGAACCTGTCGCGGATCATCGACGAGTTGAACCAGCGCTTCGGGGTCCAGCTCGGCCCGGAACACCGCCTCACCCTCGAGCAGATGATGGACAAGCTGGACGGTGACCCCGCCCTCGACGCCGCGGCGCGGGTGAACACTCGCGAGAACGTGCGCCTGACCTTCGACCACAAGGTGGAGCAGGTGATCCAGGAGATCGTCGATTCCAACTTCGATCTCTACAAGCGCATCACCGACGACCGCGCCTTTGGCGAGGTGATCAAGAACCTCCTCTTCGACCAGTATCTGCGCAGCCACCGCAACGCCGCCGAGCTCATCAAGCAGGGCGAGTCCAAGACCCTGGAGTTCAAGTCGACCCTGCGCTGGAACCTCGAGGAGGATCGCCGGGACGACAAGTGGATCACCCAGGCCGCGCTCAAGACCATCGCCGCGTTTCTGAACACGGAGGGCGGAGACCTGCTGATCGGCGTTGCCGACGACGGTGCCGTGGTCGGTATTGAGCGCGACCGGCTCGACAACGACGACAAGTTCTTGCTCCATCTCGCCCAGGTGGTGCGCAACGGACTCGGCGACCGCGCCGGGACCTGCATCGACCCCAGGGTCCAGGCGGTCGGCGCCAAGAGCGTCTGCGTGGTGAGCTGCCAGCGCAGCCCGGAACCGGTGTTTCTTTCCTGGAGGGGAGTGGAGAAGGAATCGGAGGGCGACTTCTTCGTGCGCAGCGGACCGGGAACGGTGAAGCTCTCTTCCGCCGATGCCGAAGAGTATGTCCGCACCAGGTTCGGCCCGGTGCAGCCCCATTGATTCGGAGGCCGGACGGGCCGGTTCTTTCCCGATTCTCCCATCCCTGTTATTTTATTCTTACATAGCCATCATACCCAGCCATCCTGCTCGAAGGACGGCAGTCCTCGAGCCATCCCGAACCGGAGTCAGTGTAGACCAAGATGTCATTCTCGAAGCGACTGGAATCGTGCTCCCTCGAACGCATTACCCGGATGAAGGACGTGGTAGTGCAGGAGATCGAAAGGATCGAGCTCCAACTGGCAGCCGAAGAAAAAGAGATCGACGCAATGACCGGAAAAGTGGAAACGGTCAGTCTGATCAAACGGCACGGCCAGTACGAACTGAATCTGGACAAAGCCGAAGGGCATATCTCCAGGCTGAACGACGAAAAGGAGAAATTGCTCGACAAGGTCAGGATACTGGAGCAGGCGCGCCAGAAGAAACATCTATTCGACGAGCAGGCCAGAGTGCTGGGCAGCGTCGCCAGAGTGAGGGCGAAGGACCTGATTATCTTCTTCCTCATTCTTTTCCTGATCACGATTCTGGTCATCGACTTGCTCGGCGTCGGGGCCGCCGGCGGCGGTGCGGTTGCAACTGCCGAAGTTGAAGAAGGCAGGATATCCCGGATAGTCATTGTGAACGGCGGAGAAGGGTATGAGCGGGTGAACGTTCACATAGCCGATGAGCAAGGTTCCCACGCCCTTGCCTCGGGGCAGGTTGTGGGGGGAAAGTTTGCCCAGGTGAAGATCATCGACGGCGGGGAAAACTATACCGATCCCGTCCTGGAGATACTTCCCCACTTCCCCGTGAGCACGTTGTGGATATTCTGGATCCTCGACGTGATATGCTGCGGCCTGTTCATGGCCAACTTCTTCTTCGAGCACAGGCTCGCCGATTCCAAGAAGTGGTACTGGAAGAACAACTGGATCGACTTCATAACCTCCATTCCTCTTCCCCCGGTTCAGGTCATCGCCGCCTCCGGCGACATAGGTGTCGTGCGCCTGGGGCGGCTGCTCCGGGCGGTGCGGATTCTGCGGGCCCTGAGGTTGTTCCGCATCGGGTTGTTTTTCTGGCGCGGCATGGACCACCTGAGCTCCACCCTGGACGTGAGACTCCTCAAACGCTCGCTGCTCTACGGCATGCTGTCGCTGGTGTTCGGCGCCTGCATTTTCATGGGGCTGGAGCGCATGGAGTCGGGATCGGGATTCTGGCCCAGTCTCTGGTGGAGCTTCACCACCCTGGTCACCGGCGGCTACGCCGACATTCACAATCCCCAGACGGCTTCCGGAAAAATCCTCACCGTGTTTCTGGTGATCACCGGCATGGTTCTGGTGGGCGTTTTCACGGCCACTTTGACCAGCGTCTTGGTGAAGGACGAGGACTCCTTGAACGCCGAGGAGTTCGAGGAGCAAGCCGGTATGGTGAGCAAAATTCGAGAAGACATAAAGGACGCCAACGAGCGCCTGGACCGGCTCGAAAGCAGCGTCCGCGAGATCCGCGATGCAGTGGCGGACCGGGGGGAATAAGGGGTTTCAGGCCACCTTTTCCCTGGCTTCCAGGACCTTGGCAACCACGGTGTGGACGTGGCCTTCGTCGACGAAGGGGGATACGATGAAGGATTTCAGGGCGACGATGGGTTCCTGGTAGCGGGTGTGCCGGTAGCTGTCGGTGGAGGAAATGACGATGCCTCGGCCGGCCATGGCCTCGGCGTGCACATAGTCGAACACCTTGCGGTTGTATTCGTTGTGAGCCAGCAGGCTGTCGCGGAAGGCCGGGTCGTCGAATTCCTGGCGCTTGATGGAGAAGGTATCCACCTCGGGGGGATATACCCGGAAGAGGGTCACGGTGCCGAAGTTGTCGCGGTTGAGCACGGTTATGGCTTCGTGTCCTTCGAGATGTTCGCGCAGGAGCTGGGTCATCTCCACGATGTGCCCGATAACCACGCGCATCCCCTGCTCCCCGAACAGACGGTAGTTGGCCAGGGCAGCCAGGGGACCGGTCCCCGCTCTGGAGGTTTCCAGGGTGTACATACCCGGGCGGTGGTCGCCGAAGTGATAGAGGTATGGCATCTGGCGCTGGTCGGTGCCCATGCCGAGCCAGCCGACGATGTTGTGGGCGCAGTAGTGCCCGGCGTCGGAAACGAGCACTGCCACGTCGTCGGATACACCCGTTTGCATGGCCCCGGGACAGGCCTTTTCCAGGCCAATTTTGGCCCCGTAGAGCGAGGTGCCGGTGCCGCCGAAGGTGAACGCTCCGCCCGCCTTTCCGGGGTCATAGCCCACCAGGCGCGCGGTGATTCCCACCGCTTCAACCTCGGCCAGGGCGACCAGGCGGCTGTATTCGTCCCAGGCGATGTTGGGGTTGTGGAGCGAAGCCAGCAACACCGCGATGAGGCTGGGAATGGTCGGCGGAGCGATGACGTTCTGCTGGGTGTGGGGATGACTGGAGATGGTCATGCCACGGAGGTAGCCCACCAGATCCGAGGTGACTTCCTCCACCGAAGAGGGGGAAGCGGGGATGGCGGCGTTTTCGGCCTCGGCGAAGTCGCCGGAAATCACGGGACCGAGGGTCGGCAACTTCATTTTGAGGCCGTCCACCTGGTCCAGGGCGCGCATGATGGAGTGGACGAAATATGAATCGTGAATGGGGTCGGATACCGGCTGGGGAAAGGCGCGGCGGATGCGTTCCAGCGCGTTGCGGTATGATGCGGCCATGTCTTGTATCCGGTTCAGGCGAAGAAATTAGATACTAAAGGCCGAGTACCAGAAACGGTACTCGGCCTTTGTAAAACTCCGGACTGCGGCTCGCAGTTCCTAGAGGCTGTAGCTGTACTTCACGTACCAGAAGGCGCCGCCGAACCCGAACGGGGTGAACTGGCTGTACCTGTTGCCGATGGTATCGGCGGCGTTTGGATTTTCGTCTGGATAGGTGTTGAGAATGTTCTGCGCGCCAACCGCTATGGCGGACGCGTCGTCATTGAACGAGACGCTGGTCTCGAGGTCGAATAGGACCTTTCCATTATAGGTCTCATCGTCCTCAGAGTCGTACCAGGAGCCGAAGTAGCTGGCCCGCCCCAGCCCGTTCCAGCGGTCGGTCAAAGCCTGGGTCAGGGTCAGATTCCCGCGCTGCTTGGGAAGATTCTCCTCCAATTCTCTGAGCCGCAACTTTCTGCCTTCAATTGCGGCTTCCCTGGCTTCCTCATCTCCCGGCAGTTGACCCGTGAAGCGATCGGTTACATCGGTGGTTGTGTAGTTATAGGCGAGGCTCAGCATCCCCGAACCCACCGGTGCCGAGACCACGAGGTCAATCCCGTTGGTGGCGGAGTCGAAGTCATTGGTGAAGAAGCGAAACTCCTGCAGACCGGCCGCGCTGGTCAAACCCTCGTCAATAAGCTCCTGTCTCTCTGCGTCGGAAAGCGGAAGGTCTGGTGAGAGCGTCAGACGGTCCTTCACCGTGATGTCGAAGTAGTCGACCGTTGCGCTTACCATGCCCATATCGACGACGAGGCCCGCGGAGAGGTTGACGGACTTTTCTGGCTCAAGTGGCTTGCCACCATGCAACTCGGCGGCGCGGCTGGTGGAAGGGACGGTTCCGTTGTTGACCAGGTCGTTCTTCACAAAGTTGAACTCGGTGGTAATGTTGAAGGCATTCTGCTGGCCGGGAGTCGGCGCCCTGAACCCGGTACTGTAACTGCCGCGCACCCTCAGGTCGTCCGTAACTCCGTAGTTGGTGGCCACTTTGTAGTTGGCTGTGGTGCCGAAATCATCAAAGCTCTCGTTGCGTAGGGCCACGCCAACCAACCACCGGTCCATGGGCATGAAGTCACCTTCCACATAGACGGCAGTGTTGGTCCGATCCCATATCCCGGCGGCCACCTTGCTGAAACCGGAGAACCCATTGGTGGCCGGCTGAAATCCCTGGCTGGCCAAAGGCTGGCCGATGATGTAGGACTCGATCTGTCCCTCGACGATCTCGAATGTTTCGGTTCGACGTTCGAGGCCTGCGGCGAGGAGCACCTGCTCGTTGACAGGGTAGGTGATGTCGAGGTTCAAGTTGACGTCCGACTGGACATAGGTGCCCGGGTCGAAATAGGTCGGCGTGTCGGGACCCAGGGAGGCGTTCACCGTATTGAAGATGAAGTAGTCGGCCTCGTGCCGTCCGTAGGATGCGCTCAGGTCCCAGCGCAGGACTTGCAGCTCGAGACCATTGAGGCCCAGCAGGACGGATTCATCCGTAGTGAATGCGCCGAATCGAGGGGTGAAACCACCGGGGAACAATTTCAGGAACGAGAAGCAATTGGGATCGTCACGCACCTGCAGCCAGGCCTCCTGATCCGGCTTGTCGTCGATAATGGGCACCTGGGCGCATTCGCTGCCCTGACCCAGGCCGTCCAGATCGCCGATCAGCAGCGATGGCCGTTGCTCCCCGTTTACTTCTATCACCGGCCCCTTGAACACGCCGCTGCGGGTGTGGGGATTGCGGAAATAGAACCCGCCTTCCGTTTCCTTGCTGGCATAATTGGCGTGGCCATAGAAATCGAGGCGCTCGCCGAGGTTGGCGCCGTAGTTGGCGAAGAATTTGATGTCGTCCCTGACGAAGGGCTGGCCCCAGATCTGGGCCGGATTCGCCACCTCGAGATTGCCCGCGGCGGTCAGGGCGGCGGCGTCAGTGCGCTGCACTGAGCGGATGGTTTCGCCCGCGTTGCCGTATTCCAGGCTGAGGTTGGCCCAGGCGTTCTCGTTGCCCAGGCCGATATTGGCGGCGGCGGTGAAGAGCTCGCCATCGCCGAGGAATTTGCCATCCCCGTCTTGGAAACTGCCGACTTTGGTTTCAACGGAAACCCCTTGATAGGCGTCTTTGAGCTGAAAGTTCATAACCCCGGCAATGGCGTCGGAGCCGTACTGGGCCGAAGCACCGTCGCGCAGGACTTCCACTCGTTTGAGGGAAATTGCCGGGATGACAGACAGGTCGGGGCCCTGGGCGCCGTCGGCGACGCCATTGCCCAGCCAGTGAATCACCGCGGCGCGGTGGCGGCGCTTGCCGTTGACCAGTACCAGCGCGTGGTCGGGAGCCAGACCGCGCAGGTTGGGAGGCCGGACAACGGTTCCCGCATCGCTGATTGGCTGGGTGTTGACATTGTAAGAGGGCACGATGTTTCTCAGCAGGTCGGCCAGGTCCGTGCCCCCCTGCTTGACGAACTCTTCGCTGCTGATCACGTCGATCGGCACCGCCGACTCCGTTACCGTGCGTGACTGCGCCCGCGAACCGGTCACCACCAGTTCTTCCAGCACAATGTCTTTTTCGAACTTCGCTATCGCCTCTTCCTGCATCTTGGCTTCGTTTTCTTGCGCCGCCTCTTCGCCTTCCTCCTCGGCCATGACCGCGGGGGCGGTACTCAGAGCGAGCAGGGCGATGAAGCCCAGCGCAAGAGCGAACAATCGAAGACTAAGTGCGCGATTCGTCATTGGTAAGTTTCCTCCTTTTGAGGATTTTGTTGGTTTTAGGAGATGGCATTCTAAAGCTCAACGAACAGGCGGGTGTACCAGAAAGCGCCGTTGTAGTCCCATGGAGTGCTCTCGGGTCGCAGGTTGCCCTGGCCCTCGGTCTCGGAAGGATTCTCCTGGGTCCCGGGCACGACCTCGGGCACCGAGCCGAGAATATTCTGCGCTCCCAGGCTCAACCGGTAGCGCTCGCCGAAGGTGTAGCCGACTTCGGCGTCGACAATGACGCCGCCGTCGAAGGGATCGAGATCCCCGCAATCATTGGCCTGGAAGCGGCAGGCCTTCCAGGCGCTGAAGTAGCTGGGCCGCAGCAGGGCGCTCCAGGGGCCCATTTGGTGGCTGCCGGTGAGTACCATGCGGTGCTCGGGGTTCATTCCCTCCAGTTCTACCTCGCGCCGGGGGGTCATCAGTTTGAATTTGATCTGCTGGTCCAAGTCCTTGCCCAGGAACTTGTTGACGATCCGCTCTTGGGAAAAGTCCTCCAGAGAGGTCCGGGTCCAGTTGTAGGCCAGATCGACGTGGGACTGGGATTGGCTGTCCCAGGTTCGCGTCCACGACAGCACCAGGTCGATGCCCCGGGTGCGGGTATCGAAGTCGTTGGAGAAGAACTTGACCTCCTGGAGGACGCTGACGCCCTGCAGGGATTTATCTTCCCGGATGATCGCGGCGATCTGGTCGGTGACCTTGATATTCCCGGTAAGGGCAATGCGGTCCGCGATGGCGATGTCGAAGTAGTCGAAGGTCAGATCGAAATCGTCGGCCAGCTCCATGGCGGTTCCCACAGAAATTCCCACCGACTTCTCCTCGGTCAACTCCGCCCCGCCGAGAGCCGCGGCGATGGGGTGGGTGGGCGGTACCTGCCCCTGCTCGGTCAGACCCCCGGTACCGGAGAAACCGGTGGTCACGGCGCGGAGATTGGCCTGGCCGGGGGAGGGGGCGCGGAATCCGGTGCTGATGGTCGTGCGCAAGTTGACCCGCTCGGTCGCCCGCCACAGGGCCGAGAGCTTGCCGTTGAGGGTATTGCCGAAGTCCGAGTAGTAATCCTCGTAGCGCACCGCCGTGCCCAGTTGCAGCTGCGGCACCACGTCCGCCTGGAGGTCCAGGTAGAAGGCGTAGTTGGGTCGGTTCCACTTGCCGGCGTTTCTCGGGTCCAGGCCCTGGTAGCCGTTGGAACCACTGCTGAAGCCCTGGGCGGCATAGGGTCCAACCACGTAGGAGGCTTCGTCGCCGGCTACCGACTCGAAGGCTTCCTGGCGCCATTCGGCGCCCCAGGCGAGGCCGAGCGGCGACGCCAAGCCACCCACCTCGGCGGCATAGGAGAAGTCGAGGTTGGTCGCCACCTCCGTCTGGATGTAGTCGCGCGGCCGGAAGGAGGTTGGCGTATCCGGTCCCAGGGAGGCGTTGATGGTGTTGAAGATGAAGAACTCGATGTTGCTGCGGGCGGCGCTCAAACTGGCGTCCCATTTGAGACCGCCTGCACCCTCGCCGCGCAACCCGGCCACCAGGCTGAAGTCGCGGATATCGGCGCCGAAGCGGGGGGTGAAACCGCCGGGAAAGCGCTCGTTGAAAAGAAAGAGTTTGCCACGGTACTGGTCCACGAAAGACTGTACTTCGTCGAATTCGGAGTCCAGGGAGGGGACGTCCACGTTGGTGGGATCGATGTCGTCGTCGAGGCTGAGATCGGCCACCGCCCGAACCGCGCTTCCGTCCCCGCAAGAGCCGAAGCGGAATACGCTGCCGCGGGCGGAGCAGGTGCCCGGGGCGCGAAAGAAAAAGCCACCTTCGGTACGACGCTTGGCCCAGCCGCCGAAGCCGTAGGCTTCAGCTTCGGTGGCCAGGTGGAGGCCGGCGTTGAAGAAGGTGTTCCACGCGCCGTCGATGTCGGGGCTGCCCCAGATTTGCGCCGGGTCCTTGACCGGGTAGCCTCTACCGTTCAGGGTCGCGGCATCGGCGCGCTGGCCGCTGCGGATGGTAGGATCGCTCTGGCGGTACTCGACGCTGAAGTTGAGGAAACCGTTCCGGGTGAGGGGAAGGCCGACGTTGGCGGCGACCTGGGCCAGACGTCCGTCGCCTTCGAGATACTCCCCTCCCCGCGTTTCCAGCAGAATTCCCTCAGAGGCCTGGCGCAATCTCAGGTTGAGGACGCCGGCGATGGCGTCTGATCCGTACTGGGCCGCGGCGCCGTCGCGCAGCAGTTCCATTTGCTCAATGGCGATGGGGGGGATCACGCTTAAATCGGGGCCCTGGGATCCAGTATTGAGCGAGCTGCCGAGCAGGGCGATTACACCAGAGCGGTGGCGCCGCTTGCCGTTGACCAGCACCAGCAGGTTGTCGGGGGGCAGGCCCCGAAGGGTGGCGGGGCGTACCAGGGTCGCCTCGTCGTCGATGCCGTGGCGCTGGATATTGTACGACGGGGCCAGGTTGCGCAGTATATCGTCCATGTCGACTGCGGCCTGGGTGCGCAATTCTTCCGAATTGAGCACGTCCACCGGGGCGGCTGAGTTCATTTCCGAGCGCGGCGCGTGGCGCGACCCAACTACGATGGCTTCCTCCATGGTATAGACGTCGTCGGTGTAGGCTCCGCCCTGGCCGCTTGCCTCGTCCTCGGAGGTGGTCTCTGCCGCAGGCTCCTCCGCCTTTTCGGCTTTCTCGGCCCAGGCCGGCATCCCGGACACCAGGGCACCGGAAAGGACCAGACCCAAGGCGGCAGTCCTGAAGAGCAGCCATGTGGCAGGTTGAAATGAAACCGGATCTTTGATATTCACAGGCATTATTTTCTTCCCGGCTTGAGCTTAAAGGACTAAAGGCCCAAAGCGAGGAAACGATTCAGGGCCGGCAAAGAAATTCTTTCCGCAGGATAGCCGAGCAAAAAGGAACCAGCGGGTTTCCACTGGTGCAGCAGTTCGAATGTTGGATAGGGGGGTTGCCCGGAGGGCGGGATTGGGTCGTGCCATGGCGAATCTTTTCTTCCTGGCGGAAACGCCCCGGCGGTGGGATGGCCGATTACGACGGAAGGGCAGGATTGCAATCATTTCCTGTTTACCCTTCCCATGCAGCAAAGTAAAATAATCGATCCACTTTAATCGATTCAGTAAAAAAATCCCTCTTGTCACAATTGTCAAGCTTTCTTTCAGATCGGTGCCGATGGGCGCGACCGGGCCTGAATTCGTCCCCGCCGCGATCACTTCGCGTCATTGGACCCCTTCTTGTGTCCGTCTCCTGCCCCGAGTCCGCCCCCTTGCAAATCAAGGTGCCCGAATCTATCATAGAAGGAGATATTGTGAGAGGACGCCCCTCCAAGGCAGCATGGGCCAAGCCCGCGCATCCCGGCGAGAAAGCGATTGAGACTCGGCACGGGCAGAAGGATGATCGATGACGCAGAACACACTTGTCACCACGGTTGTTGGCAGCTATCCCCAGCCTGACTGGCTCATAAATCGAGAGCGGCTGCAGAAACGGCCGCCGCCCCGGGCGCTTGCCCGCGACCTCTGGCGCGTAGCGGAAGAGTACCTGGCACAGGCCCAGGACGATGCAACGCTGCTGGCGATCCGCGACATGGAGCGCGCCGGGATCGAAGTGATCACCGACGGGGAAGTGCGCCGCGAGAGCTACTCGAATCACTTTGCAAATTCCCTCTCCGGCATCGATCTCGACAATCCTGGAAAGTTCATCGAACGCAACGGACGGGAGAACTATGCTCCCCGGATCGTCGGCCCGATTCGGCGGGTGGGAACGGTCGAGGCGGGCAACGTCAAGTTTCTACGCGCCCATACTGATCGCACCATCAAGATCACCATACCGGGCCCCTTTACAATGACCCAGCAAACCCAGGACGATTTCTACCGGGACGAGCGCGCCATGGCTCTCGACTTCGCGTCGGCAGTCAACGCCGAGGTCAAAGCCCTGTTCTCCGCTGGCTCCGACGTGGTCCAACTCGACGAACCTTACCTCCAGGCGCGCCCGGAGAGGGCCAGGGAATACGGAGTCGAGGTCATCAACCGGGCTCTGGAGGGGGTCGAGGGTACCACGGCGCTGCACATGTGCTTCGGCTATGGCCACTTCATCAAGGACAAGCCCGCCGGCTACTCCTTTCTCGAGGAGTTGAACACGGCCTCGGTAGATCAACTTTCCATCGAGGCCGCACAGCCGAAGCTGGACCTTGCCATACTGCGGGCCATTCCGGAAAAGACGGTCATTCTGGGCGTAATCGACAACGGCGACATCCAGGTGGAGACACCCGAGATCGTCGCCGGCCGAATCGAGCACGCCCTTGAATTCGTTGCCCCGGAGCGCCTCGTTCTCGCCCCCGACTGCGGCATGAAGTACCTGCCCCGGGAGGTGGCCTTCGCAAAGCTCCAGGCTCTCGTCGCCGGCGCCAGGATCGTCCGCGGCAAGATCTGATCTGACCTCCCGGTTCTCCTGCGCACGTTGTCTCCCCGGGTTTAATCGAGCGTCGCCGCCATTACCCAGAACGGTTTGTGTCCAACCGCATAGTCCCGCATCGCATGTAGAGATCCCGTTTCCGCGTCGACGCGGTAGGCAGTCATCCTGTCGGCGCTTTCACCGGCGCAGTACAAGTAACTGCCATCGGGATCGATGTTGAAGGAGCGCGGACTAGCGGGGACAGGGAAGTGTCCGAACGGACGGAGAAATCCTCCCGAATCCACATTGAATCCGACGATGCTGTCGTGGCCGCGATTGGAGGCATAAGCCCACCTCCCGTTCGGATGGACCTCGATATGGGCGGTGTGACCCCCTTCGGTATAGTCAGGTGGCAAGGTCGACAGGTGCTGAACCATATTGAGTGTGCCGCGGTCGAGGTCGAAGCGGTGGGCGGTTACCGTGTTGCCCTGCTCGTTGACGATGTAGGCGATGTCCTCGCCAGGCCGGAAACAGATGTGGCGAGGGCCGGTGGTATCGTCGGGGGGTTCCACGGTGGTGGGATCATTGGGGGTCAGCTTTCCGGAATCGCTGTCGAAAAGAAACTGGCACGTCTTGTTCGTCGGACACACGTGGGGAACAAATACAAACCGGTCAGACGCAGCGGTGAGGATGGCGTGGGCCTTGGGGCCGGTATCGATGCGTTGCACCAATTCCCCGATGCTGCCGTCAGCACCTAGGCGATGCACCGTGACCCCTCCGCCGCTATAGTAGGCCGTGAGCAGAAAGCGACCGGCGCAGTCGGTGGTGAGATGGGCCGGAATCTCAATTCCGGTGTCGATTTTGTTGATGAGGGAAAGTTCGCCTGAGCTTGCATCGAGTCGAAAGCTGGCCAGAGTCGTCGAGTCGACGTGGGCCGCCAGCATCACTTCGCGCGAAGGATGCAGACAGAGGGGACCAACGGGCCCGTGGGCGTTGCTGGTATTCACAAGTTGCAGTGTCCCGGAGTCGGAATCCAGGTCATAAAGTTTGATCTCCTCGTCCCCCGTCAGGGCGACGAAAAGGACGTGGCGGCTATTTACGGCAGAGGTCATTTTAGCAACTCCCGGTTTTGGGTGAGTCCCGTGGTTGGCACTGAATTATGCATCGCGGAAATCTGGCGGATATCATTCTGGCTGCAAAGATAACTATCTGATTTTCCACCCGAAAGACTACAGACCAGTACTTCCTCCTGACCAGGCCTGGAGAGGTAAAATGGTTGTGTGAGGGTGGTTGCAGGGAAAGCGACGAAGGAGGGGAACGTAGATTGTATCGCGGACGCCGGGCTTTGGCAGGAATGGGAAGTGAAATTTCCGACCTGGATGGGTGCCCGGGTCAGCGGCTTTTGACTTGGTCCCAAATGTGGTCCATCTCCTCCAGAGCAACCTCTTTGATATCCTTCTGCTGTTTTTGCAGAATGGCTTCCATGGCGCGAAATCGTCGTTCGAACTTGTCGGCGGCAAGCCGCAGGGTATCCTCGGGAGAGAGATTGAGGAATCGACCGGTGTTGACCAGAGCGAAGAGGAGGTCACCGAACTCTTCCTCCACTTCGTCCACATCTCCGCGGTCAATGGCATGGCGCAACTCGGCAAACTCTTCCTCTACCTTGTTCAGAGGGCCATCGACATGCGGCCAATCGAAGCCAGCACGAGCGGCTTTGGCCTGCAGGCGCTGAGCCCGGAGCAGGGCTGGCAAATGCCTGGGTACCCCGTCCAGAAACGAGGCGGGCTCAGACCGTCTCTGGCGCTCGTCCATTTTAATCTCTTCCCAGTTGGCCAGCACCTGCTCGGGGCTGTCTGCCAGGACATCGCCGAAGACATGGGGGTGGCGGCGGACGAGCTTGTCGACGATGGAACGGCAGACCTCTGCGGCGCTGAAGCGCTTCTCTTCGGAGGCGATCTGGGCGTGGAACACCACCTGTAACAGCAGGTCTCCCAACTCGTTGCAGAGTTCCTCGTCATTCTGAAGGTCGATGGCCTCAAGGACTTCGTAGGTCTCCTCAAGGAGGAATGGTTTGAGGCTGGCGTGGGTCTGCTCCCGGTCCCAGGGACAGCCATTCTCGGCGCGCAGGCGGGCCATGACCTCCACAAGCTTTTCGAAATTGGTTTTGTCCTTCATCTCACTCCGATTCGGTTGGGTCCAGTTCGGTGTACTTCAGATTTCTACCCCGGGCTTTTTCCACAGGATAGCGCCTTGCGGAGATGGCAAGTTTTTCCTCCAGCATCTTTGCAGCGTCGAGACCGAGCTTGTCGCACATGAGGAGAACGAAGTAGAGAACGTCGGCCAGTTCATGACCAATCTCCACCACCAGAGTTTTGTCCTGGAGGCGGGAGGCGATCTCCTCGTCGTTGCGGAAGCGGAAGTGCTCCAAGACTTCCGCCGCTTCGATGGAAAGTGCCAGGGCAAGGTCCTTAGGCAGGTGGTATTGATCCCAGTCCCGCTCCTGGACAAAGCGTCGCACCTGGGCTACTAATTCGCCGATGGTCCTGGTCTGGTCCTCTATTCCTTGCATACCGCATTTCCTGGGTGTACCTGTCCACAATACAACACATAAAAAAAAGGTCGGGCTCAATGTGAGAACCGCCACATTCGCTGTCAACAATTTTCGGGAAAAACATAAAAACATCTCGAAGTCAGGAAACTACCAGAGAAGGCATCCCCTGGAACGGATGGGCGGAGGTGCACGAAAATTGCCCTGCGGAGGCAGTGATTTGATTGACATAATACTGTTACGGTTCGGTTACACTTTTCTTTTTCAATTTTGACACAAAACGCTTGACCGGGCCATTTGCAAGGACTATATTGGGGCCCGAAAAATGTGCTTTTATCTCTGGCAACAGAGATTCTCCCTATTCCATAGAAATCTTTTTTCGACTGATCGACTCCCCTCTTTCAGGCAGGGTAAGTCTGTTCTATTTGCCCCTTCTGCAGGTAGAAAAAGGGGTTTCCGGGGGTTCATTGAGCCGGGATCAAGGAGCCTTTGTGAGCACCAGTTATGGGTAGAGTTATCGCCATTGCAAATCAGAAAGGTGGTGTGGGCAAGACCACTACCGCGGTCAATCTGGCGGCCTGCTTGGCTCTTGCCGGGCACAAAACCCTGCTGGTCGATGTCGATCCTCAGGCCAACAGCACCAGTGGCTGCGGCGCGGGAGTAGATAGCCTCCATGGATCCATCTACGAGGTTTTTTTGGGACAGAGTACCCTTACTTCGGTCATTTGCTCCGTTGCTCCACCCCGACTCGACATCGTTCCTGCCCACATACGCCTGGCAGGTGCAGAGATCGAAATGACTTCCCTGGTAGGCCGGGAAAAGAAGCTTGCGGAAGCTCTGGGAGTGATAGAAGAGGGCTACGAATTCGTTCTTGTGGACTGTCCTCCTTCGCTGGGGCTGCTCACTGTCAACGCGCTGAGTGCGGCAGATTCGGTTCTCATCCCGGTCCAGTGCGAGTACTTTGCCCTGGAAGGTCTGAGCAAATTGTTGGGCTCGGTGAGGTTAGTCCAGCGCTACCTCAACCCTTCCCTGTGCATCGAAGGCGTTCTCTTGACCATGTACGACCACAGGCTGCATCTATCTCGCCGAGTAGCTGCGGAGATCAGGGAATACTTTGGCGAAAAGGTCTACCGCACGGTCATAAAACGGAATATCAGTTTGGCCGAGGCTCCAAGTTTCGGCAAGCCCATCGCCCTTTACGACCCTTCGTCCGTCGGAGCCGACAACTATACGAGATTGGCGGACGAAGTCTGCGGGGTGGCCTACCAGGATTTTGCCGAGGTGTCTTAGTTGAGGCACCGATTCAGGTTCAGGAGACCGACTCGTCACAGGGTCGGTTTTTTTGTTGTCGAGGTCTTCCTCGTTCTGGGTTTGACAGCTCACCAGGCTCCGTACTCTTGCCAAGCCCCTACCGATTCATAGTTTTAATTAAGACCAGGGAGGTTCCTATGATCGAAATTGCTGCGGCAGCACAGAAAAAAATCAGCGAGCTCATCGGACAAAGCGAGAAGGAGAACGATAAATTCGTGAAGGGATTGCGCGTCAGTGCCAAAGCGCAGTCGCCCCTGAAAGTGGATTATAAGCTGGCCTTTATCGCGGCAGAGCAAGAAACACCTGAGGATACGGTTGTGCACTTCGAGTCCTTCGACCTATACATCGATGCCGAGAGCGCACCCTATCTAGAAGAAGCCAAGATCGACTTTGTCGATGGTCTCATGGGGTCTGGCTTCAAGATCGAAAGCGGCAGGATGCTGCCTCCCAACCTCTCCGGACCTCTGGTCGAGAAGGTGCAGGCCGTCCTCGACCAGCAAATAAATCCGACGGTGGCGAGCCACGGAGGGTATGTTTCCCTAATCGATATCAAGGATGACACGGTATTTCTTCAGTTCGGCGGTGGCTGCCAGGGGTGTGGTATGGTGGACGTCACTCTAAAACAAGGCGTCGAGACGGCCCTCAAAGAAGCTGTGCCGGAGATTGCCGAGGTCTACGATGTGACCGACCACGCCAACGGCAAAAATCCCTACTATCAGTCCGCCACCTAAATTTCAGATTCTCCCGACTCCAGGCTGCGCAGGTCCGTCGCAAATCTGCAATTCTAACCCTCGGCAACCTGCGGAGTTGCATCCTCCATCCTCATCTCCCTCCAGGTCTGCCGGCCTTTTTTGCATTGGCGAGCGGTAAGAACTTTGAGGGCGGCCAGACTTTTCACGGGATTTCCCAGAACAGTCCATATTCCACTCTGGCCAGACGGCCTTCATTGCCACCACGGCCATGGGGTCTTGCTTCGGATCGTAGTCCCTATTGACGGGCCAAGAAAGCTCCCTTGGTCCATCCATCACTGAGAACCCTGCGGCGATCGGGGCAAGGACTGGAAGGTGCAGCGAACTAGTGTCCCGTCGCAGAAATATGTCGCTATTTTTCCGCCGATCCATCCCAGTTCACGGCGTTCCCTTCACTCGCCGTACACCACTGGTACGACTCGCTCAGTCGCCTTGTGAGCCGGGCGCCTCGGCGGCCCAATTTTGTCAACCCATCTCTGCGACGGGACACTAGATCCGAAGCAGTGCCAATGGAGCAGACCCGGCGGTTGAGTAAGTGCCGGCTAAATCACTTTTCCCAGGATGATCCGCGCTGAATGTCGAGTTTTTTCAGACGGTCGTATAGGGTGGAGCGGCTCAAGCCCAGCAACCGGGCGGCAGCGGCTATGTTGCCGCGGGTCTGGTTCAAGGTCCGTTCCAAGTGCTGGCGCTCGAATTCTTGCAAATGCTTCCTGTGAGAGATGCGATTCTGTGGTTCGGGGAGAGCCAAATTATCCGGAGTGATCTCGGTGTTGTCGCAGAAAATAACTGCCCGCCTGAGCGTCAAACTCAGTTCTCGCACGTTGTTTTCGGCCCAGTCCTGTGCTTCGAGCCAGGCCAAAGCTTCGTCCGACAGGCGCCGAATATCAGGCTTGTGAAACTCTTTGCAGTACTGGCGCAAAAAGTATCGCGCTAGAGGGCCGATGTCCTGTCTCCGCTGGCGCAGAGGGGGCAGGTCGATGATATATTCAGCCAAACGGTAGTATAGGTCGGTGCGAAAAAAACCTGTACCCATGGCCTGCCTCAGGTCTTTTTGGGTTGCCGACACCACCCTCACGTCTATTGGACGTTCCCTGATTCCTCCCAACCGGCAAACCGTTTTTTCCTGCAGGACACGCAGGAATTTGGGCTGTAATACCAGCGGAAGTTCCCCTATCTCATCCAGAAAGAGGGTGCCTGCATGAGCCTTCTGGAAGTAGCCGTCGCGGGTTTGTGCAGCGCCGGTAAATGCCCCCTTGTCACAGCCGAACAATTCCGCTTCGACCAAATTTTCGGGAATGGTTGCGGCGTTGATCGCCACAAATGGATGTTTGCGGCGGAGGGGGTCGCAGTCGTGGATGGCCCGCGCGATCACTTCTTTCCCCGTTCCGCTTTCGCCCTGAATCAAAATATTGATTGGCAGCCCCAGCACCCGCTTCATATTCTCGACAATTTCCGCCAGCCCACCATCGCTTCCGATGATCTGCTTCAGTTGCTGTTCGCACTGTGAATAAGAAATAGGGGAATGGTTGCTACTATCCTGGGGGAGCATGGAGAAAATACCGGTCCTTTCTTCCGAGGGATTGTTATAATGTCCAAAAAGGCAAAACAATTCAAGAAGAATTGTTTCCGGTTTCCTGCGATTTTTCCGTAAGCCTGACTCAATTTCTTTGCTCCCCCTACAGCAAGAAATTGGGCGGGAAAGGCGGTGGTCACCGGTACCGGGAGGATGCCTCCGGTACCGAAAAACCGACAGGTTTGACACGGCCGGGCCCGAGCACTGGTGGATGGATTTCTGAAGCAAAATTCAAAGGATCGAGTTTTCCGGTATCTCCGTGGAGGCGCAACGGTTCGGCGCGACCAGGCTCGGATGTCCGGGCGAAAACGGCATAATTATTGCAAGGAAAGGGGGACGTGGGTAGTCAAAATCATCCGGGTCCCGCAGCCGGAAGTAGCGGTTTTGCTCAGGGATTGGATAAAACCCGTTTTTCACGGAGGTAATTGGTCATGCATCAGCAATATGCCAGGCAGGATTATGCTTGCGATCTCCAGAAATTTCCCCCTAACGGTTCTTTGCCCCAGAGAGCGGTTCGATTGATAACGTGCAATCGCCGCATGCTGAAACTGCTGGAGCAACTGGAACCCATAGCGGCAGCCCGGGCTACGGTTTTGATTCAGGGTGAAAGCGGAACGGGGAAAGAGTTGATCGCCCAGGAAATTCATTATTGCAGTCCCAGGCACAACAAACCATTTGTCCGTCTGAATTGCGCCGCTTTGCCCGACGGTGTGCTCGAGAGCGAGCTATTCGGACACGAGAAAGGTGCATTTACCGGGGCCGTGCGCCAACATACAGGCCGGTTTGAACTTGCCGATGGGGGCACGCTATTTTTGGACGAAATTGGCGGTGCCGATCCCAAGGTGCAGTTGCGATTGTTGCGGGTATTGCAAGAGCGAGAGTTCGAGCGCGTGGGTGGCACCCAAACCCTAAAGGTGGACGTGCGTGTGCTGGCCGCGAGCAATGCGGATCTCGGGAAAGAAGTAAAGCAGGGAAATTTCCGCCTGGACTTATTCTATCGTCTGAACGTGGTCCCGGTCAGCCTGCCGCCCCTGCGCGAAAGGCCGGAGGACATTCCCTTGCTCATCAACTACTTCCTCGGTGTAGCGGCGCGCAAAAACCAACTCCCGATTTCGGAAATTGAAGCGGCGGCGGTTGAGCGGCTGCAAGCCTATCCCTGGCCGGGTAATATCAGACAACTGGAGAATATTATTGAGAGGATGGTGATTTTTGCGCGCAACCGCCGACTGAGGGTAGGAGATATTCCCCCGGAAGTCGTGGAGTGGCGCGCAGAGGAAGAATGGGAAGAACTTGATGTCGCTTCCTTCCGGGAAGCCCGGGCAATATTTGAAAGACGCTTTTTGTGCAATGCCTTGCGCCGACACAACGGAGTGATCAGCCGGGTGGCCACCGCCATTGGCATGTCGCGCAAGAATCTCTATATGAGGTTGGACGATCTGGAAATTGACTACAAGTACTTCCGGGTTTGCTAGGAGCCAGCCGGGGGTCATCCATAAACTTGGTGGCAGCGGCAGCATCCTCCTTCGTTTGGAGAAATTTGCGCATTTGCAGGCGCAGGTACTTGTAGTGCTCGCCGTCCTCGGGTTCAAGCTCCAGAGCCCTGCGCATTATGGCGATAGCACGCTGGTGTTGGCCGGTTATAAATAGCAATTCTGCATAGGTATCCAGGTACACCACGTTTTCCTCCTCCACTTTTACCGCTTGCAGAGATAGTTCCAGGGCGCGGTCGAGCCGGATTCCCTCTTCTCCATAGGCCCAGGCTAAATTGTTGAGAAGGAGAGGTCCGGGGCTTCCGTGCTGCATGGCCTGCTCGTAGTACTCGATAGCCTTGCGGCGCATGCCCCGGTCGTAGTAGCGCCGGGCAATTTGGATGGCAGTTATTGCTGGAGTTTCACCTTTCCGCATGGCCTTGGCGAAGCTGAGCTCCGCTTCCTTGGGGCGGCCTTGCCCAAGCTGGTGTTCCCCCAGAATCAGGAGCAACTGCCGATTGTCCGGGTCAATGCTCAGGGCTTCTTCCAATACCTGAACCGCCCTGTCGAAGCTCTCCGTGAGTAGATACGCGCGGCTCAAATGGATATAAGCGAAGATTTCTGCATCTTCTCCAGAGATGGCCCCCTCCAATTGCTCGATGGCCCTGCTTTCTTCCTGCAGGTTGAGGAAGATCCAGCCGAGACTGGCCTGAATCCTTGCGCTGTCGGGATATCTCTGCAGCAACCGTTCCAAAATTTGGCGTGCCTTGACAAAGCCCTGGTCTTGCTGACAGATCTGTCGCAGAGTCCCGTGGATTTTTTCGCCGTCGGGATCGAGCAGAATAGCTCTCTCAAAGGATCCGAAAGCCCGCTCCGTATTGTCCAGTCCACGATGTGCGAGAGCTGCTATCAGGTGCAGAGTAGCGTCGTCACTGTGCTGGCGCAAAGCGCGCCGAGCTGACATTAAAGAGCGGTTGTATTGCCCGTTTTCCAGGTAGAGGACCGCCAACTGGCGATGGTCGACCACTTTGTCGCTGCACTGGGGATGATCGATGACAAAGACCCCCGCCAAGGTCAGGCAGGATAAAGTGGGAAGAGCGAATCTCATTTAATATTCGTGGCGATTGGCGTAGATGTGGAGAAGCAGGCCGACGGCGATTAAGTTGGCCATCAGCGCAGAACCGCCGTAACTCAGAAAGGGCAGAGGCAAGCCGGTCACTGGCATTACCCCGACGGTCATGCCGATGTTGACGAATACGTGAAAGGTAAACATGAAGGCCAGGCCGATGGCGATCTGGCTGTAGAAGCGGTTCTTGGCAATGAACCCGATATAGAGGGCACGGCCGATGAGGATGATAAAGAGCGCCAGTACCGCCAGGGCGCCCAGAAATCCAAATTCCTCGCTGATGGCAGCAAAAATAAAATCCGTATGTGCCGCCGGCAAGAATTCGTACTTGGTTTGTGTGCCCTGGAGAAATCCTTTTCCGCTAGCTCCTCCTGAGCCGATGGCTATCTTGGACTGAATGATATTCCAGCCGGCTCCCAGGCGATCGTTCTCCGGGTCCAGAAAGGTGAGTATGCGTGCTTTCTGGTAATCGTGAAGAAAGCTGGTCCACAGATACACGGTGATGAGACCGGCGGCAAGGTTGATCAGGACCATGGTTGCGGTAAGCCAGAGGTTGACCGCAATCATATGAACGGCGATGGAACTGATAATGATGAATGCGGCAAAGACGTAGGGGGATGCCTTCTGCCACAGGGGCTCGAATGAAAAGGCCACGCTGAGCAGTGGAGAAACAATCAGGAAAAGGAACAGGCGGCGCATTCCAGCCCAGTAGAGCATGGGGAATAGTATGACCGCAAAGAAAACTGCCGTCCCCAGGTCTGGCTGGCGCACCACCAATGCCATGGGAACCAGGGTGATGAAAAAGGTCCCGAGGAAACCGCGCGTTCCGTTTATGTCCGCTTCGGCCGAATCGCTCAGGTAACGCGCCAGGGCGATGACGGTGGTGATCTTGGCGAATTCGGAGGGCTGCAGGCTGATTAGGTTTCTTGGACCAAGGCTCAACCAGCGTGCAGCATCTCCTCCACTTCCCCACAACAGGACCGCCACCAGGCTCAGCAGACTGATGGCGTAGATAGGATACGCCAGTCCGTAGAGAAATTTGTGGGGTATGTATACAATGAGAATGGTGACCAGTGCGGAAAAGAGGGCATAGCTCAATTGCTTCTGCCATGCCGTACTGAAAGATTCGCTGTGAAGAGTGGCACTGTAGATCATGGTAACCCCCGCCGCTACGGTTACCAAGGTAGTGCAAAGAAGCACGTAATCGATGTCGCGAATCAATTTCACCAAGGGGCCCTTCGGGTCAAGTGGTGCACCAATTCAGGCGCCAAAAATTTCAGATGAATTCTGCCGCCGGCTTCCCGTTCTCTACATGGTCCGAGCCTGCTGTATTCCGCCCGTGGGCGGCGCGATTCCCCCTTGTGTGCGCAGGTGGCCTCGACCACGAAATCTCCCTGGCTATTTCCGATCATCCTACCAGTGCATATCCCAGGCTATTCCCCCGTCGCCAGGAGGAAGCTGGTCAGCCGTCCTCTGGACAGAAATTTGTTCACCAAAAAAAGCTTCCATCACCTCCCGGGCGACGGGACCGGCCACGGAACCTCCTCCACCTCCTCCTTCTACCACCACGGCCACGGCAATGGAGGGATTGTCGAATGGGGCAAATGCAACAAACCAGGCATCGCTCTCGGCTCTGGGTCCCTGGGCGGTACCGCTTTTGCCGGCGACCTCAATTCCATCTATCCTCACCTTGCGGCCGGTGCCATGCTCACCGTGAATGACGCGGCGCATGGATCTTTTGATGGATTTTAAAGTACTTGCCGAGATGCCTTCGATTGGCCGGGGTTGGGGTGGAGGGCCGGAAACATAGGGTGTGACCAGATATCCACCGTTCCCCAGAGCCGCGACGTAGCGTGCCATTTGCATGGGGGTGACCAGCATTGCGCCCTGGCCGATGACCAAATTCATCAAGTGCCCCTGGCTCCATCCTTCCCTTTCACGGTGATACTGGCGGGAAGGCAATAGACCCTCGTTTTCTTTCGGATCCAGATTTACGCCGGTGGGATGGCCGAAGCCGAACTTTCCTGCGTACTCTCTCCAGGTTTCGATGCTCAAGATCAGGGCAAGGTACTGAAAATAAATATTGCAGGAGGTTTCCGTAGCCTCCAGAAGGTTGACTTTGCCGTGGCCGTCTCTATTGAAGCAGCGAAAAATTACGTCGCCCACCTTCAGCGCGCCGGTACAGATTTTATATGTACTCCGCTCATCAACGATTCCGGTTTCCAGGGCAGCGATGGAAGCCACCATTTTCAGCGTGGAACCCGGGGGATAGCTGCCTGAGATGGATCGATTGAGGAGAGGTTTGGCGATATTTCGCAAAACCCGGGTGCGCTCTTGTTGAGCCTGGAAGGAAACAAAGTTGTTGGGGTCAAAGGAGGGTTTGCTGGCCATGGCCAGGATGGCGCCGGTTTGCGGATCGATTGCCACCACGCTGCCGGCCAGGGTGTCCGGCAGGGCGCGTTCGGCGGCTTTCTGCACCTCGAGGTCGATGGTAAGGTGCAAATTGCCCCCAGGATGAGCGGGTTGTTCCCGCTCGGGAAATTCTTTTCTGATGCGGTACTTCGCATCCACCTCGATGAAGCGGACTCCATCCTGGCCGCGCAGATAGTCTTCGTAAACCTTTTCTATGCCCGTCTTGCCGACAAAGTCACCGGGGACATAGTTCTTGGCGCGAGCCCATCGCTGGTCTTCCTCGTGGAACTCCCCCATATATCCAAGCAAATGGGCGGCGATGGATTTGAAGGGGTAGAAACGCTGGAGTTCTATCTCGATCCCCAGGGGCCAGTCGTCTCTGAGGCGTTCTTCGACGATGGATACGGTGCGGAAGTCTACGTCCCGTTTCAAAGGGATAGAGCGCCGCTTGCGGTTCAACCTGATATCAGGGTCACCGGTAGCCCGTTGCAGAGCGGCCACGGCCCTTGCGTCGATTTGGCGTGTCGAGCGAATCAGGAAAATAGTGTAGGAATGTCGATTGCGGGCGAGAACTTCTCCGTCGCGGTCGAAGATGAGACCGCGAGGAGCTTTGATGCGCTTTTGGTCAATGTGGTTTTCATCCGACTCCTGGGCATAGTCCTCCGAAGTGGTGACCTGCAAATAGAACAGGCGGAAAATGAGAACTACGAAAGTGACGACAACGAGGCCGGAAAGGCCGACCATCTTTGAGTGCTTCTCATTGCGGATGGTGGTTCTCAGCATGCCTGTTCATGCCCCGGAAAAATGTCGGCGGCGCAGGATAAGCAGGAGGGAAAGAAACAGGCCGATCAACCCTGTGTAAAGAGCTCTCCCAAGACTATAGCGCAGCCAGAAAAAGGGCATCTCGCTGAGTTCAGTACCGCTTTGTCCGATATAGAAAATCAAGTCGTGCACCAACACCGCTCCTACGACAACAGCGACCTGGGCATGGATATTGTCGACCATTATGCGGACGCGACTCCAGCCCACGACAAAACCAATTATGGAATTGACCAGAGCATTCAGGCCGAGATCGTCCGGAACGTGGATGTCCTGAGTGAACCCGATGCAAAACCCTAGAATGGTTGCCTTATTGGTCCCGACCTCGAGAGTGATGTAGACTAATGCCAGGATGATCAGGTCAGGCTTCAGTCCAAAGACTTCGAAAAAATGAATCCAGGTAGTTTGGAGAATGAAAGCGAGGGCGAGAAAAAGAATGCATTTAAATCCCTTCATTGTTATTGGGAAACCTTCTGCCTTTTGATCGCAAGGGTCATTCCCGGCAACAGAGTGGTGGAAAGGCTGATATTGTTCTCCCTGGCAAGGTCCCGAGCTCGCAGGCCGAATTTGTGCGCGATGCTGTAGAGTGTGTCGCCCTTGGCCACCACGTAGAGGAAGCTGCCGAGGAAATTTTTGAGGGGGACGATCAATTTCTGCCCCGGATGGATGAGGGTTCCCCGCAAGTTGTTGAGCTGCTGCAAATTCTCAACACTGACCCCGAACTTGCGGGAGATTTTCCACAGGGTTTCGCTGGGTTGCACAATATGGATCTTCCGGCCCCCGAAACCGAGCCTTGGGGGCGACTCTCCCAGGGTTTCGGCGGCCGGTTTCCTGACGGTCAAATTGTCCTCCGGGAAAATGAGATCGCTGCCCATGGAGTTCCAGCTTTTCAAGTTGCCGACGTCGACACCGTGCTCGTGGGCGATGCTGCTCAGAGAATCTCCCGGCTTGACAGTGTAGGTTGTCTTGGTATCGGCCCCAGGAACCCGGCGCGATCCCCTGCTCCCTGGGGCGGGGATATGGAGCAGTTGCCCAGGATAGATGCGGTTGGGATCCCTAAGGTTGTTGGCGGCGACTATGAGCCGCGAAGATATGCCGAACTTGCGCGCGATGATCGAGATGTTGTCCCTCGGCTTCACCCGGTAGTCGAACCAGGCGAGTTGTTTCTCGCTTTCGGGGAGGCGGGCATAACATTGGAAAAAGCTCTGGCCTTTGCCAGACGGGACCTTAAGGTGATAAGATTTTGTGAAGTGTGGAGGGGTAATTGCCCGGCGCAGTTCGGGATTCAGGTAACGAAGGGCGCCGACACTGGTACGCATACACTTGGCAGCTGTTTCCAACATGATTGGTCGGGAAAGTTCAACCCATTCATAACTCAGTGGGGGGTCTGCCTCGATCTGACTGAAACCGAAGAGTTCCGGATCTTTGGAGATTATGGTCGCGGCCATGAACAATGGCACGTAGTTTCTGGTTTCGCGCGGCAAGTTCAAGCTCCAGAAATCGCGCGTTCCTGCCCGCACTACAGCTCGAGAAACACGTCCCCCGCCCGCGTTATAGGCGGCGATGGCCAAGCGCCAATCTCGAAAATGGCGGTGCAGGCCTTTGAGATGCCGGGCAGCTGCCCGGGTGGACTTCAAAGGATCTCGGCGTTCGTCTACCCAATGGGTCTGGCGCAGGCCTTCGAGGCGACCCGTGGATTCCATGAACTGCCAGATGCCCACCGCATGAGCGCGCGAACGCGCACGCGGGTTGAAACCACTTTCGATCATGGCGAGGTGAAATAAATCTTCCGGCAAGCCCTCTGCCCGCAGGGCTTCGAGAATTAGATGGCGGTAGCGTCCGGAACGCTTCATCCATGCTGCAAAGGTCTCCTTGCCTCGAGTCTGAAAAAAGTGAATGCTGGCCGCCACCTTGGCGTTGGAGTCGATCGGTATGTCGCAGTGTCCACTCAACTTGTGGATGCGTACAAAGGGCGCCGCGTCTGGAGGCAGGTCTTCAATCACTTCTTTAGAGACGCCTTCGAGGAGGAGAGTAAGGGGACTGTCCGGCGAAAAGCGTTTGAGGTTGGGCAGCAAGGTGAGGTAGGTCCTTTCGACGGCTTGGCCGAGGTTGTCCAGCTCGGCTTGCGTCGCCTCGTTAACACCCTCTCCGGCTTCGTTGGCGGTCAGGATGCGCAAGGCTCGATCCAGGTCCTGTTGGGCTTGCTCAAACAGGCTGCAGGCCTGGGCTTCCTGGGCCCGCAGCAGGTGCCAGCGCGCTACCCGGGTCGCCGCTTTGTCGCTGTAGCTGCTGTTGGCAACGACGGTGGCGGAATCGACGGTGGTTGCAACAGGGGGTGGCATCGGGGGTGGTCCCATCCTCGGTGGGGAGCAGGCAGCCTGAAACAGCGCGGCGAGCAGCAAGTGAACCGGGACGGACTTGCCAATCATCTCTGCTCCAGTGGCAGAAACACCTGGCCCCTGACTCTGAGGGTGTGATATCCCCTGTTTCTGAGCTTTTCGGCCCACTCGCGGGCATCCGCTTCATGCCGATAATTGCCCACCTGGACCCTGTACCAGGGAGCTTTGAAAATCACATCGATATCGCTGCGGTTCAGGTTGCGCCGCGCCTTTTCCTTGAGTCGGGCAGCTTCCTCATGTGTCTTGAACTGACCGATCTGAACGCGCCAACCAAAAGCGGGAACCAGAACGGAGTCCGTGAGGGCAGATCCATCGACCGGTCCTGCAGTCACCGGAGTTCCGGCCACCGGGCCACCAGGTTTGGAACTGTCCTGATCCGGGCCGCGGCTCTGCTTGCGGGAAACGACGAATGAGTCCTCGTACTGAGGGCCGATTTTTCTGAGCCTTTGCTGCAGAATTCCGGCTTCAGCGGCGGTGCGATAAGCCCCGGCGCGGACCCTGAAGAGGCCGCGCTCCGACTCCACAAAAACCGGAACTCCGAGGGTCCGTTCCAACTCCTCTGCGATCCGTCGCGCCTTCCCTCCGTAGCTCAGGCTCATGATTTGAACGCGGTAGATCAAGCCGGAATTGGAGTTTGTGCTGGAGGAGAGGGACGCAGCGGATTTTTCTTCCACTGCCTGAGGACTGAACGCAGGTTGAATCAGCAACTGGTCCTCACCCAAAGACTGGGGATCGAAACGCTCAATCTGAGTTGACTTCTGCGCTGTGGTCTCTGCCCGGGGGGTAGTGGCACAGCCTGGCCACAAGGCGAAAGCCAGCAGAAATCCGCTACTTCGTTTCATTGTTGTGGTCCCGGTGACTTTTCAAGGGGATGTTCTTTTTTGCAAGCTGAGGCAGCCCAGCTGCGCAGGACAGGCTCGAAGGGAGGCCAGGCGATACCCATTTCGGAGATGATTGCCGTTACAAGGTCGTGGGGGGTGACATCGAAAGCAGGGTTGTAGATCCGCACTCCCCGCGGAGCGGTTCTCGTGCCGAAACCAATGCTGATCTCTTCGCCACGGCGCTCTTCGATGGGTATCCCGGCTCCCGATTCGACGGCGATATCCAGGGTCGAGAGGGGGGCTGCGACATAGAAGGGGATTTGATGTTGGCGCGCCAGAATGGCCAATCCATAGGTTCCGACTTTGTTGGCCACGTCGCCGTTGGCGGCGATGCGATCCGCGCCGACGATGGCGCAGTCCACCTTTTTCTGGCGCATTACGGTCGCAGCCATATTGTCGCAGATCAAGGTGACATCCACGCCACTTTCTTTCAGTTCCCAGGCGGTGAGCCGCGCCCCTTGCAGTAGAGGCCGGGTTTCGTCGGCAAAGACCTTGATCTGTTTGTTCTGCTCGCGGGCGGCGTAGATCACTCCGAGAGCGGTGCCGTAGTCGGCGGTGGCCAGACTTCCGGCGTTGCAATGGGTAAGGGCGGTCTGGCCATCTTTCAGAAGTTCGGCGCCGTGGCGGCCGAGCCGGCGGCAGATGGCTCGATCTTCCGCAAAGATGCGCTCGGCTGCCGCCAGCAACCCGGCGCACAGTTCCTGGTTGCTTTGTCCAGCCCCAGCATCGACGATGTGCCGCATTTGCTTCAGGGCCCAGAACAGGTTGACAGCGGTGGGACGGGTGCGCTCTAGACGCGCAATTGCCCTGTGCACCTGGCGCCGAAAACCAGCGGGACCGTCATTCATTGCCTGCAATGCGCCCAGGACTACCCCGTAAGCGGCGGCTATGCCGATGGCCGGCGCGCCGCGGACTTTCAAGTCCTCGATTGCAGCCGCCACGGTTTCCACCTCGCGGCAGGTGAGGTAGGTGACCTCAGAAGGAAGAACGGTTTGATCGAGAAGGACGAGTGAGTCGTCCTTCCATTTGAGAGTTTGGATGGGCATCAGGATTTCGAGAAAACAAAATCGTCACTTTCTGCCGATTGGGGTTCCAGAGCACCTTCCCAGGTGTCTGCAAATGCAGTGCATTCCGCATCACCCCACAGGTGCTCCAGAGCGTAAAACTCCCGGGTTTCGCGGCTGAAAATGTGAACTACAATGTCGACGTAATCGATCAGCACCCATCGCCGGGTCTTGCGTCCTTCGGTGTGCCAGGGGAAGAGATTCTCCTGCTTGAGTCGTTCCTCTACTTCTGCAGCCAAAGTCTTCACGTGCAGATCCGAGGTGCCACTGCAAAGGATAAAGTAATCGACTGCATCGGTTAAGGGACGCAGATCCATGAGCAAGAGGTCCACGGCTTTTTTGCTTTGCAGAACCTCGACAATTTTCTCAACTCTTACATCTTCGTGCGCGGTCATTTAGGGGTCGGAGGCTCCTTTCACTGATCCTCATTGAACAACCAGAGACGTTTGTAGTCGCGCCCGACGATGATCGAGACATCGGCAAGGCGAAACGAATCTGTGATGATCTGTTGGGCGTAGTTCGGGATTCCGAGCGCCGTGGCCACCTCCAGCGCCTTGTTCATATCGCCGCTGCGGTCGAGGACCACAGTGTGGAGAAAGTTGAAACTTGCGGCATTGCCTTCGTGAATTACGTCGATACCCAGATCCAGTGCGCGAGCTTTTTTCATCAGGCGTGCGGCGACCTGTGGTACGCCGCACCCGTTCAGCACTTCTACTCGAACAGGCTGAGATAGTCGTGGAGGGTGGACCGGAGTGCTGTCCTCCTCGGTTTGTTCTTCGGCGCTTTTGGCCATAACCCGACTCAGCAGCAGAACTGCCGCCGCGCAAGCGAGGAGCCAAAGGAATTTTCGCTGTAGGTTATCTCGTTTCAATGAGCAGCAGGAGAAGCCGGAAGAATGGGCGGATACTGTTTTGCCCAATATGCATCAATAGGTTAAATGAATGAGAATTGACCCATTAAGTCAATCAAAATTGAGGGTAGTGACAAGGTGGGAGGCATGTATGGGGGTTGTGCGCGGGTTGTGGCAGGGATGGGTCCAAGCACCGAGATCCGAACGAGACCGGAAGCTGGCTCGGTGGAGCGGACCTCAGGAGCAGAAGAGGTCCAGGCCAATGCGCAAGCACAGGTAGACGAAACCGAGAACGGCAAGGACCTGGGCGAATCTTTCGGTGCTGTCGTTGGGTATTGGAAGCATATATTCTTCCTTGTCCGTCAAGATGAACTGCACATTTGTATAATAGTAAACATTATTTTAGATGTCAAGCGATTCAGGGCTCCCTATCTTTACCGGAGATCTTTTTTGAAATTCGAGGTTGTGCTGGCCGGATCTCCGGGAGCGGGCAATTTTCGGATAATTTCGGGCTGCTATCCAATTTCGTTCTGGCCCGGTAAGGAGGGTGAATTGTGGCCATGCTATCTACCATGGGCGAAACTGAAATTCGATCCATTTTCGGCGTCGAGGATTTTCTCGCCGCTGGCGACCGGGCCTTCCGGCTTTATGGACAAGGGGTGCTGCTCAATTCGCCGCGATTGGAGGTGATCGAGAGGAATCGGGGAATGGACTACTTTCGCCTGGAGATGGCGGCGAAATGGCCCGGAAGGTATCGTGTCCGCAAGATTATCGAGGAACGCTCGGACGTTACCCGGGGGCAACTGCAAGCACGCACCGCCTCCATCTCCCTCGAGGACTTGCGTCTGGACAGGAAAATCTGCATGGAGGCCAACTACATAACCGACATGCGGACGGGAGCAGCCGGCGCCCTCGGCATCAAGTATTTGGCGCCGCCGCCGGTGCGCCGGGTAGGGATCATAGGCACCGGCCGGGTCGGCAGAGCTCTTGCCCTGGCGCTGGACCGCCTTTTTGTCCTCGAGGAGATCAGGGTCGCCAGCCGCCGAGTCAAGACCAGGGAGGATTTCGCTCGAGCCCTGAAGCCACGCCTGCGTGCAGCCCTGGACCTCTCAGGGAGTATCGAGACCTGCCTCCATGGCGCCGATGCCGTGCTCGCAGCGGTTCCCACCCACAGGCCGATTTTGTCCGCAAAAATTCTGGAGGGGATCCCGTGCCTTGTGGTTATGGGGGGAGACGGGCGCACTCGCCAGTTGGCTTCCGAGGTATTGGAGCGAAGGGATGTTGTGGTGGACGCTCTGGAACAGGCCAGGCAGTCGGGGGAATTCAGATATGCGCTGGAGGCGGGGCGTTTTGAGAGGATTTCGTTTGCAAGGGGTGCTGCAGGAGAGATTCTGGACGTGGGCGATGCCGCCTGCGGGCGGCTGGTTGCCAAACCGGGAGCCCCGTGCTTGGCCTACTTTACCGGACTTGCCGTACAGGATCTTTGCGCGGCCATTGGGATTTACGAGAAGCTCAAATCCGCTGAAACCTAGTAGCCTTGTTCAAAACCACCCTGAGTATTTGAAGGTCAAGATGTAATCCTGGGTGCTTTTGCGCTTGGCTTTGGTACGGCTGTCGTAAACGTCCCATCCACAGCCGAGGAGAAATTTGTCCTTGTAAAGGGAGACGGCAAGGCCCACCGAGATGGCGATGGAGTTGTCGGTGGAAAGGGCTTCCAGCACATTGCCGATAGCGGTGAAATGAACTCCGGATATGGATGGATTCTCCGGATTGTGCCAGCCCCCGAAGGCAAGGCCGGGAAGACCGATCAAACGCTCTGTTTTCCCTTTTACCCTGTTGCCCTTCGCGTCTTTGTGGTCGCGTCCGGGGCGCACGGTCAGGAAAGAAACCAGCGGCCTTGCCTCGAATTCCCATTTCCAACCCCCGACTTCAATAATTTGAGAGATACTCTGGGGCGCAGCCTCCGGGTGGCTGCGGCTGGTTACCTGGAGCCGAACGCGCTTGTTGGAAGTTTCCAGCAGCCGCAAGTTGAGATTTTCCACTTCTACCTTCCCCTGGCTGGCCTCGTACAGCCGCAGTTCGGTGCGCTTCGCGCTACCTTTGGGGTCGTAGTTGTCGTCCAACTTGATCCACTCGACTGCGATCCTGCGTCCCACGAGGGAATGGCGCAAGGAATCAATGTTGGTGAAGGCCAGGTGGATCTTGCTTCCGTCGGCCACCATTAGGGGAGTTTTGTTCCATTTCACCTCCAGGGTGTCGATCCGGGACTTGCCCACCGCCGTAACCGTGGCAATCCGGGTCAAGTCGATATCCTTGAGCGCGCCCATGCCTTTGATCAAAATAGGACGCGCCTTTTCTTTGATACCGTCGCTGATCACCAAGATCTGGGCGCGGCGATCGCCCTGCGCCTCCGGACTGAAGTAGACCTGCAGGCGGGTTGATTCCCCCGGCTGCAGGGTGAAGACCGATGGCTCCAAATAGGCTTCGCGGCTCAACGCGCGTGCCTCCACCCGGGATTCGCTGTCCCCACTGTTGGTGGCCACCAAGGTGACTGCCTCTTGCCCTCCCAACTCCACGAAACCGAACTCCAGCGGACCTGCGGGATGCAATTCGATCTGTCCGGCCACTCCGGTCCCGGTAAGCAGAATTTCCAGTGTTTCCCTGCCTTCTTCCCAATAGCCTTCGATGCGCAAGGCAGAAGATACAGTGCCCCGGACGGATGGAGAGAAGGTCAGGCTGAGGGGCAAAGAGCGCAGGCCGTTGGCCGGCAAAATGACCTTGTTGGCAGAGCCTATTTCGGTATAGACCGAAAAGTCGTCCTTGGAAGAATTGATACCATCTACGGTAAAATCCACGTTTCCGCCGTTGAGGAGCTCGACCACCAGGCTGTTGCTTTCACCCACGGCGACGCGGTCGAAGTCGATGGCAGCGGGGTTCAGCTTGAGATACTTGCCGCTGCCACGCAGTTCGATGCGCAGGGGACCGGCTTCGGTGTTCACCACCATCACAGCCCTGCGCTCGCCTCCTTCTCGGGGAGAAAATACGAGGGGAATGCTTTTGCTCTCTCCCGGTTGAAGCAGCAGCATCGGCGATTCAAGGACGAACTCCTGGTCTCGGCTGCCCTCGATGCGCGCCTCCACCGAGAAGGGGTGGCCGCCGCGATTCCACAGCAGCAAGTGGTCCCTTGCATATTTGCCCAGAGCTACGCCGCCAAAGTCGATGGGCGAGGCACTGAGGATTTCGATGTGCGCCGGGCTGATCCGAGCCGTTCCGGAGAGGGGGATTTCTACGAGGGGATGGTCGGGGTCGTTGGTGTGCAGGGTCAATTTGGCGCCCGCGGATCCTTCGTGGAGCGGGCGGAAGGCTATGCCGATCCGCACACGGCCTCCCGCAGCCACCGAGGTGTCCGAGGCTCCCTCCCAAGAAGCGACGAAGGCTCCACTGGAGATATGCAGGCCTTCGAGGCGGAGGTCGGAACGTCCCAGGTTGAGTACGGTGAGCGGGCGCTCCAGGGTCTGGCCTAGCTCCACCCGGCCAAAGTCCAGGCCAACTTGAGGCAGGGGAGAGAAGGTTGCGCGCGGTGCCAGGCCCTCCCCTTCCACAGAGATTGCGAGAGACGCAGAGTCTATATCGGCCGAATGGACGACGAGCCGGTTTCTGTAAAGTCCGCCGCGTCCGGGGGCGAAGATCAGGTCCACATCCCGTTCCTGGCCCGGATTCAGTTGCAGAGGTCCGCTATCGACGAGCTGGAAGGCACCGGAAGCAGGGTCCAGAGTCAGGCTGTCGATGAATAAGGGAACGGCAGCGGGATTGGCCAAGGTGAGACTGTGGCGGCTCGTCGCGCCAATGGCCAGGGGATCCACCCGCAGTTCTCGGCCGGGGCTGATGCGCAGGACCGCTTGAACCGCCTCGGCTTGCAAGGATATGGTGAAGCTTTCTTCGGTGAAGTCCTTTCTCACCAGCAGGGTCAACGCACCCTTGTATGAACCTGCTGCCGGTGGAGTGAAATCGATCTTGATCGTTGCCTCGGTCCGGCCTTTCAGGTGTAAGGTGTCTGGAGATGCGGCGAAGTGGGGTCCCCGCAGGCGCACCAGGATTGCGAGGTTGTCCTCACCGGGGTTGTTCAGCAGAATCCTACCCTGCTGCAGGGCGTCGATTTTCACCGTGCCGAAATCGAGCCTCTGGGGGCGGATTTGCAGAATTTGCGCCCCGGCCTCCGGGACCGGCAAGACCCTGCACAGCAGGAGCAGAATAAGAAGGGTGTGGATGGGAGAATCCATGACCGGAAATAAAAAAGAGCGACCAACCCACCAGAATGCCGCGAAAGTATGGTGTCGAAGTTCCACACTAATGTGGAAAACTTCCGGAGGGGCATTCCTTACGTGAATTCAGGTCACTCTCAAGGGGTTAAAATAGACAAAAGCCATACCTGTGTCAAGGAATGATCTACGCCCATGCATTTAATGTAAGAATTTAATTTATAGAAGGTTATCTTAATTGGGCTAGAGCATGTTATCGTGATTGGACCGGGAGTGCAGGAGGCTCGAGAGGGTGGCTTCGAGCTCCCTGGAAGCGGTGCACAGGTAGAATGGGAATTTTCGCCTGTGGTGGTAGAGCGGCGACTGGCCACTCTTGAGCGCGCAGCGCGCCCCGGCTTCGGTGGCGATCAGGGAAGGCGGCCCCACGTCGTAGACCTCGACCTGGCGAGTGAGGTAGGCGCACAACTCGCCCTCGGCCATCTGAGTCAGCACCAGGGCCGCACCGATGGGATACTCGCGCGGCTCCAAGGCAGGCCGCACCGCCTGTTGGAAGGCGCGCGCTTTGGTAGAGATAAAGACCTGGTTGGTGCGCGGTTTTTTGCCCAGCCGCAGGCGCCGTGGCTGGTCTTTGCTGTGGTGGAGGTAGGCGCCCCGGCCGCGCATTGCGGTGAAGATCTTGTCCTCGTTGGGACGGGCGACGATGGCGGCCTCCATTCTTCCGTTGCAGGCAAGACCCAGGGAGATGTGGTAAGGGGCGTCGCCTTTCTGGAAGTGGACGGTGCCGTCGATGGGGTCGAGGAGGAGGGCGTATGGCGAGTTGTTGCCTGCGAATCTCCTTTTGAGAGGGGTGCTTTCTTCGGCGATGCACCTGATGCCGGGAAAATGCTGCAGCACGACGCTGAGGATGATATCCTGCACAGCGTTGTCGATGGCGGTCAGGACGCTGGATGCGCGTTGGGCCTCGGAGCCGGTTAAGCTGGTGTCGGCTGCCTTGCCTATGTCGGCGGCTTGGCCATAGAAAATGAGCGAGGCGCGGGCGCACTGTCGCACCACCGGCAACATGGTTTGGAGGAAGAATTGGGGTTCTATCGAGGAGGACATGGGATGGAACAGGAAAATGCCCGGCCATCTCAGGGCTGGCTCGGGCAGTTTTCCGAAAAGGACCGTGAAAGGTTACCCGGCAGCTTCCTGTAATTCTCCCGGTTTGGCCAGCAGTGCGGCCACGATGTTGTCCGGAGTCATGGGCAAGTCCTGCAGGCGGCAGCCGGTGGCCTGGTAGACGGCGTTGCCGATGGCAGCCATAGGTGGCACGATGGGGACCTCGCCAACTCCACGAATGCCGTGCGGACTGCCTGGATTTGGGACTTCCACCAGCACCGTCTCGACTAGGGGAAGGTCCAGGGTGGTGGGCATGCGGTAGTCGAGAAAGGTAGGGTTTGCCATGCTGCCGTCCCGGTTGAAGAAGTAGCCTTCCGTAAGGGCCCAGCCAATTCCCTGAACCACGCCCCCCTGCATCTGGCCTTCGACGTAGCTGGGATGGATGGCCTTGCCCACGTCCTGTACTGCGGTGTAGCGCAGGATCTTTACCTTGCCGGTCTCGGGGTCGACCTCCACATCGACAATGTGGGTGGCAAATGCATTTCCCGAGCCGCTGCTGTTTATCGAGCCACAGCCCTCTATGGGGCCGCCGGTGCTGCCCTGCTCGGCAGCCACCTCTTTGAAGCTCAGTTTCTTACCGGGATCTGATTTGCACGCGAAGTCGCCGTGGTCGAATACCACCTCGTCCTCTTCCACTTCCAGCTGGCGGGCGGCGCGAACGCACATTTTTGCGGCGATATCCTCGGCGGCCAGATAGCAGGCGTAGCCGGTGGCATAGGCTACGCGGCTGCCGCCGGTGCCGTCGTGGTAGCCGATGGAATCGGTGTCGGCCACCATGGGGTTGACCTCCTCTGCCTTGAGCCCGAGAGTTTCGGCCACGATCATCGCCATCGCGGCGCGCGAGCCGCCGATGTCCACCGAACCTTCGATGAGGTTGACTGTGCCGTCGGTGCTGACGCTAATGGTTGCCGCGGACTGGCCGCCGCCGTTGAACCAGAAGCCGGAGGCCACTCCCCGGCCACGCCAGGGTCCCTGGGGCGGTGGGGACTGGTAATGATCGCTGGCGAGAGCCGCCTGCACCGTCTCCTCGCAGCCGATTCTGCTGTATACGGTCCCGTCGGCGCGGCGGGTGCCCTCGCGCGCCGCGTTTTTCAGGCGCAACTGGAGGGGGTCATGACCCAGTTTTACGGCAATCTCGTCGATGACACTTTCCGCAGCGAAGGCAGCCTGGGGGGCGCCGGGGGCGCGGTAGGCGGTGGATTTTGGTTTGTTGGACACAACATCGTAGCCGTCGATAAGCACGTGGTCGATGAAGTATGGTGCCAGGATGCACTGAGCCCCGGCGCCGACGGACGAACCGGGGAAGGCGCCTGCCTCGTAGGCGGTGTATATCTGGGCTGCGACAATGGTGCCGTCTCCCCTCGCCCCCATTTTGACCCGGGTGTAGGTTCCCGGCGCCGGTCCGCTGGCCTCGAAAACCTCGGCACGGCTCATCACCATCTTGACCGGATGGCCGGTTTTGTGCGACATGACCGCGGCGGCCGGCTCCATGTAGATGGGGAATTTGCCCCCGAAACCACCGCCGATCTCGCACGGAATCACCTTGATTTTGGAGATGGGCACCTGCAGTACCTCGGCCAACTGAGCGCGGATCTGAAAGGGCCCCTGGGTGCTGACCCAGACGGTAATGGATCCGTCATTCTTCCAGAACACCGTGGTGTTGTGGGGTTCGATGTAGCCCTGGTGCACCATGGCGGTGGTGAACTCCCGCTCGACGATGAGGTCTGAGGCGGCAAATCCTTCGTCGATGTCGCCCATTTGGAACTGGATGTGGCTGGCGACGTTGCTCTTTTTTCCCGTGTCCTCACCCATGGATTTTGTCGTCCTGTGCTCGTCGACGAGGGGAGCGTCGTCGCCCATGGCGGCGCGCACATCCGTGACCGGAGCAAGGGGTTCGTACTCCACCTCGATCAGGTCCAGGGCCTCCTCGGCGATGTGAGGGCTGGTAGCGGCCACGGCGGCTACCGAGTGGCCCTTGTAGAGAACCTTGCCGGAGGCCAGGGAATTCTGGGCGATTTCGCGGATGTTGACCTGGGTCTCGCCGATGTTGGAAAGTTTGTCCACGGTCGCCACCAGATCGTCTGCGGTGGCCACGGCGCGCACGCCAGGCAGGGCGAGAGCCTTGCTGGTGTCGATGGAGAGGATGCGGGCATGAGCATGGGGGCTGCGCAGGACCTTGCCGTAGAGCAGGTCCGGGAGGCGCACGTCGGCGCCGTAGATGGCGCGACCGGTGACTTTGTCCACTCCGTCGTGGCGCACAGGACGGGTTCCGATCACTTTGTATTTGCCGTTGCCGGTATATTCGGGATAATCCGCGAAGCTTGTCGCCATTTCAACCTTGTTCCTTTTGCATTCTTGTACGGGATTTGGCTCAACGCATCGACAATCCTAAGGATTGGTTTTCTTTCTGTCAATCCGAGGAGCCGGAGGGGCCGGCTGGCGGCTAAGATGCCGGAGTGTGGTCCTTGGAGGGAATGGAATTGAAATTGGCGGCAAGGTGGAGAGCAACCCCTTGCTGGGCTGATCTTCGGGCCAGAAGATTGTCCTCCCTGATTCTCGGGACCAAGCTCCCTCACAGGCAGGTTGGCGCGCAGCGAATTATGTCTATATTTCTTCTTGCCGCCACCCGCGATTGTCCTGAATGGTGGGAAGGCGGCGGCCAGTGGACCTGCAGGAGATGTATGCCCGAAGTTCACCTCCCAGACCTGTGAATGGTGTTGATAGCTTCAACCTGAAGTCGCTGATGCAGGAAACTAAGCACTACAAAGTGGTCATCGTCGGCTCGGGCCCCGCCGGGCTCACCGCGGCTCTGTACGCGGCCAGGGCCGATTTGAGGCCTCTGGTCCTGGAAGGTCTGCAGCCCGGTGGCCAACTTACCATCACCACCGATGTGGAGAATTATCCTGGATTTCCCGACGGGATAATGGGGCCGGACCTGATGGACAAGATGCGGGTTCAGGCTCAGCGCTTTGGAGCCGAGTGCGTCTACAAGACGGTAGGGGCTGTGGATCTTGGGAAGCGTCCATTCAAGGTCGACGCCGAGGGCCGGACATTCAGCGCAGATGCCCTGATCATCGCCACCGGAGCATCCGCCCGATTGCTGGGCCTGGAATCGGAGGAGCGCCTAATGGGGCACGGGGTTTCCGCCTGTGCCACCTGCGATGGATTCTTCTTCAAGGGCAAGGAGATCGTGGTGGTGGGCGGCGGCGATTCGGCCATGGAGGAGGCCACCTTTTTGACCAAGTTCGCCACCAAGGTGACGATCGTCCACCGACGCGAGGAGTTCCGCGCCTCCAGGATCATGCTCAAACGCGCCGAGACCAATGCCAAAATAGATTTTGTCACAAATGCGGTGGTGGAGGAAGTTCTGCCGAAGGATGGGGAACTCAGCGTGCGCGGAGTGCGGCTGAAGGACGTACTCAAGGGCAGGACCTGGGATCATTGCTGCGAGGGAGTGTTCATGGCCATAGGCCACCTACCGAACACCCAGATATTCAAGGGCTATCTTGAAATGGACGAGCAGGGGTATATTATTACCAAGCCGGATGCGGCGGCTACCGCTATAGATGGGGTTTTTGCCTGTGGCGACGCCCAGGACCACGTGTATCGCCAGGCGGTAACCGCGGCAGGTACCGGTTGCATGGCGGCGATCGAGGCGGAGCGCTATTTGTCGCATGGATAGTGTGGCCTCGCGCCCCGGCACTGGTGCCGGAGTGGATCAGCAACGGAGGAGGAACGAACCATGAGGCTCAGCCAGGACCAGATACAGCAGTACCATGGGGATGGTTATCTCGTCGTGGAGGATCTCTTCAGCGAGACGGAGGTGGGTGCCCTGGGGCAGCGGGTGGAGGATATTGCCGCGGGAAGGGTCCCCTTCCCGGAGGAGGGGCTCGAGTACGAGCCCGGGGTAAAGGACCGCCAGCGCCACATCGACAATTTGCGCAAGATCAATAGTTGCGCCCAGCACGATCCCTTTTTCCTGCAGCACGCCCGCAACCCCGCCATCCTGGACGTGGTGGAGGACTTGCTCGGACCGGATATCAAGTTCTTCAGCGACCAGTTGTTCATGAAGCCGCCGGGTGGCATGGAGAAGACCTACCACCAGGACTCGGCCTATTTCAATATCGCTCCAATGGCGCTGGTCAGTTCCTGGGTTGCCCTGGACGACGTAACCCTCGAGAATGGTTGTCTATGGGTGGTTCCGGGCAGCCACCGGGATGGTCTCGTCGATCACAGTGAAGCCTGGATGGTGGGCGACCGCGAGGACAAGCACGTGCCGGATTCGGCTTTTGACCGCAGCAAGGAGGCGGCCATTACCATGAAGGCGGGAGGGTGTTCCTTTCACCACAGTTTGCTGCTCCACCGCTCAGGTCCCAACCGCACTCCGAACCGCCGCCGCGGAATGGCCACCCACTACATGAGTTCGCGGTCGCGCTGGACCGGAGAGCCTGGCGAGAAGCCCGATTATCCGCTTCTGCGCGGGCGCGAGTTCGCCGGTTGCGTCTAGGATTCATGGGCGCCGGTGGTTGAGGTATCTCCGCAGTCGACGACGGGACCAACGAATTCCAGCGTAGCGGTGGAAAACCCCTAACAGCCCAGGTCCTCTAGCAGTTCACCGAAGGCGGCGACGATGATGGGGACCGTCTCGGCCGTGGGCGGCGCCGGGATCTTGTAAGTCCTGACCGCAGCGGAAACGGACATGCCACCCTGGGCGACCGTTTCCGCCGTGGGCCAATATGCCAGGACCCCGTTGCAGTAGCCGGCGAATAAGGTGTGTTTGGCTTTGCAACGCTCCTTGGTCCCCAAGCCGATTTCCACAAAAGGCTCGCCGGGCATTCCCACCAGCACGAAATCGTCGAGGCGATAACCTGCAATTTCGAATTTCAGGTCTTCACGGCTAGCCCCGCCCTTCACCATTTCCACTACGCTCCTGGTCCAGTCCGCGACCAATAAGGCCGGGTAGGTCAGGGTGGAAGGAGATCCCCCCATCTCAAGCTTTCTCAAGTTGGCCCTGGCCTCTGCCCATTGAGCCTCGGCCTCTGCCAAGGTCGGCAGGGGTTGCAGTGGCACCATCACCTCGCGGCTGGCCGCTTTGAAGATCTGATGGGTAGGGCCCTGGTGGAATTCCTTGTGGTAGAGGGCCAGATTCGAAAGCGAGGCGCCCACCTGTCGCACTTCCCGGTGGAGCCTGGTCTCGATTGTAAAGAAGACGCGGGCGGCTTCACAGCCGACAACACCTCCCATGCGTTCCTTTTCGCCCCAATCGCTCTGCAAGAAGGAGTAGCACGCCTGGTTGCCGGCCGCCCCGGTCAAGTAGAGGCATGTAGCTCCGGTGACCTGTTCGACGATGCGGCGCACGACTCCGGGGAAATCCTGACCGAGCTTGTAGATGTTCATTCCCATCACAACCGGATGGGCGGCGTAGCCTGTGAGCACGGCGATGGGATTGCCCTCCAGGTCGTCCACCCGCAGCACCTCGACGCTGTGGTCGGTGCGGCCCTCGGGGTTGCGGCCCACCAAAATGCGGCCGTCGTCGTTGCGTTCTTCGCGATTTATTGCCATGGCTGCTCGGCCGCGGCCGGCGGCTGCGCGGGCGGGCCGGCGGCGTCTGTCCGCTGCGGCCGCGATGCCCACCAGTTGGCCCTTGAGGTTGACTATGTATGCGTCCAGGGCGGCGCGCTCGGCGTCGTCGCCGCCGACATCGTGCACTCCTCCCAGGTTGCCGCGCGACGTACAGGGACCGTTGTGAGTGTGAGTGCAACCCAGGACTACGTGAGTGGCAGGGGTGCCCAGGCGCCGGCCGACAGCCTGGCGGATCTCGGCGGCGAGAGGCAGGTCGAAACCGATGAGATCGCAGTCGAAGATGGCGATCTTGGTACGCTCGTCGGCCAGGACCAGCACCGTCGCCAGCAGCGCCGACTCAACCCCGTCCGCTCCCTCGGTGCGGTTCATTATTCCCTGCATGCGAAAACCCAGGGGTGGAGTGATATCGAGGCGCGCCACACCCGCCGTCAAAGTCGGACCGCCCATGTTCATGCTCCTTTCTCAGAGTGAATTGTCTCCTGGGATAGGATATTGATTTTGGCGGCAGGGGCGCAAGGAGATCTTCATCGAGGAAGTCCCATTCCAAAATGGTTGTCCATCCGGGGGGTATGAAGTTTTATTCAGAGCGAAGTAAAGGTACATGGTCGACCGAGTGCCGCTCTTGTCATCCGCAGATGAGGTATTTAAGATTTGGATTGTTGCCGGAGCGCGTCATGCCGGTGGGGTCGAATCCTGGGAGCACGCCGACTCCGGCGAAGGGCTTCCCCTTCCAGCCCGAAGGGAGAGGGTAGTCCCAGGTTGGATTGGGCCTAGGGGGGACGGCTCCAACACCCTCCAGGTAGAGAAAGAGATTCTTTTGAGGTTGCTCGAGCACCAGAGCAAGATAGTGCTTGCCGATTTTGGGCTTGAATTCACCACGCAGACCGTCGCCCGCACCCCGGAAGCGGCTGCGGCCGCCGCCGATCGTCTGGCCAGGCCGGTCATGCTCAAAGCCCAGGTGCCCTTTGGTGGCCGCGGCAAGGTCGGGGCTGTCAAAACCGCCCGGAATCCCCTGGAGGCGCGCAGCGCTGCCCGCGTTTTGTTGGCTATGGAGTTGCGCGGGCACAGGGTGGGGGAGGTATCGGTGGAACCCTGGATCGACTTCGGGCTCGAGCTCTACGCCGGAGTGACCTGGGATCTTGCGGCCAGGCAGCCGCTGGCGTTGCTGAGTGCTGGGGGTGGGATCGAGGTGGAGAAGGAGTTTGCCCAGCGTGGGGCTCGCCGCCACGTCGATCCATTCCACGGGTTGGCGGCCCATGAGGGCAGGGAGATGGCAGCCGCCATTGGCCTCACCGGAAAGATCCTCGTGCAGGTCGGCTTCGTCCTCAGGGGGCTGGCGCGCGCGTTTCTGGAACTCGATGCAGTGACGGTGGAAATCAATCCGCTCGTTGAAACAGCGGACGGAGCCTTGGTGGGACTGGACGCGCATGTTGAAATCGATGATGACGCAGGATGGAGGCAAGAAGGCCGAGTGGCCGCCCTGGGGAAGGTCCCGGTGCCCTCCGGCGGGCGAGCCCCCACTCCCATGGAAGAGGAGGCACGGCGGATCGACGCCGCCGACCACCGCGGAGTGGCCGGACGGGTGGTCGAATTCGACGGCGATCTGGGCCTGCTCATCGGCGGTGGGGGGGCCAGTCTGACCGTATTCGACGCGGTGCTGAAACATGGGGGCAGGCCGGCCAACTACAGCGAGATGGGAGGGAATCCCACCGCCGAGAAGGTGGCGGCGCTGACCAGGCTGCTGCTCGCCAAGCCGGGGGTCCTGAAGCTGGCCGCCATCATGAACGTAGTCAACAACACTCGCGCCGACATCATCGCCGAAGGCATTGTGCGCGGCATCGAGCAGGCTGGCAGAGATCCCGCCGATGCTATCGCCGTTTTCCGCGTTCCGGGCTCGTGGGAGCCCGAGGCGCGCAGGATCATGGCGGCGGCGGGGGTCGAAGCCATGGGCCGCGAGATTTCCCTGGATCAGGCGGCGCGCCTTGCGGTGGAGAAAGTCAGAGGCGATGCTGCTTGATCCCCGGGCAGAAATAGTGGTGCAGGGAATCACAGGGCGCGAGGCCCGGGCAATGGTGGAGGATATGCTGGCCTACGGCAGCCGCATCGTCGCCGGGGTGACTCCCGGCAAGGGCGGGGAGGAAGTGCAGGGTGTACCCGTCTACGATACTGTAGGACAAGTGTTGGAGAAGCACTCTCCCGCCATATCGGTGATTTCGGTGCCGGCCCCTGCGGTTCTGGAGGCGGCACTGGAGGCTTTCGCCCACGGCATCGAGCTCTGTCTCATCATGTCCGAACGGGTGCCGCGTCTGGATGCCAGCAGGATCGTGGCCGCCGCCGCCCATGCCCGGTGCACGGTCGTCGGCCCCAACTCACTGGGGCTGATCCGCCCCGGATTGGCCAAAGTGGGCACCATCGGCGGCCGGCTGGACAATGTCCGCCGCTCCTTTATGGCAGGAGAGGTGGCGGTGCTTTCGAGGAGCGGCGGGATGACCACGGAAATCGCCAGTTTTTTGACCAGCAACAAGATCGGTCAGAGTATAGCCGTAGGCGTGGGCGGAGACCCGATCGTCGGCTCCGGCTTCGTGCAGTTGATCCAATTGCTCGAGGCCGATCCAGGCACCAGCGCGGTAGTGATCTACGGCGAACCCGGTGGCGTGGCCGAGGAGGAACTTGCCCGGCATCTGGCCCATAACCAGACCCGGCTGCGCATAAACGCTTTCCTCTCCGGCCGCTTCGTCGACAAGTTCGAAGGCATGCGGTTCGGACACGCCGGTGTCATTGTGGAGGAGGGCCGCGGCTCGGTGCGCGGCAAGGCGGAGGCGTTGCGCCGGGCCGGAGTATTCGTGGCCGAGAATTTCGACGACCTTTTGAAGGGACTGCCGACATGAGCGACTTCTGGAGAACCTCCATATCCCGGGTCAAGCCCAATGAGATCCTGGTCAGGGGCTATCCCATCGAGCAGTTGACCCGCCTCTGTTCGTTTGGGGACACGGTGTATCTCCTGCTCAAGGGTGAATTGCCCACCGGGGCTGAAGGCCGGATGGTCGAGGCCATCCTGGTTTCCTGCTGCGAGCACAGCCTGGCTTCGCCCAGCGCCGACGCGGTGCGCTTTGTCGCCTCATGCGGCGTGCCCTTGCAGACCGCCGTGGCCGCCGGGGTCAGCGCCATCGGCGACGTCCACGGTGGCGCCATGGAACCCTGCGCCCGCCTGCTGCAGGAAGCCGTGGCCGCGGAGCGCTCCGCCGTCGAGGTGGTAGCGGGGGAGCGCGCCGCGGGGCGACGACTGCCGGGATTCGGTCATCCTGCCCACAATCCGGACCCGCGCGCAGTCACCCTTTTCGAGTTGGCCGAGGAGTTGGGGATTGCCGGGGCGCACGTGGACCTGGCGCGCCGCCTGGAGGATGCCCTGGAAGAGGACCTGGGTCGGCGGTTGCCTCTGAACGTGGATGGCGCCATAGCAGCTCTGCTTTGCGACATGGGGATCGATCCGGCTCTGGGCAAGACTTTCTTCATCGTCAGCCGGGCGCCGGGTTATGCTGCCCACGCCCACGAGCAGGCGACGAAGGAGCGCCCCTTCAAGGCTGCCGGGTACGATGCAATTTCCTATTCGGGTCCTGAAAGAAGGGACGTGGAATAAGGGGGGCGTGGAGACTCCGTCCGCCCTCCGGCCTCCGCAACCACCGGGGACATTTTCATACGGCGATGAAAAAGATCACCTTTACCCAGATTCGAGAGGCCGTCGCGGCGATGTGCCAGAAGGCCAATTTCGAGCTCAAGGAGGACATGCGCGCGGCCTTGGACAACGCGGAGCGGCGAGAAACCAATCCCCTGGCAATGAGTACCCTGAACCGCATCCTGGAGAACGCCGATATCGCCTCGGCGCGCTCAATGCCAATGTGCCAGGACACGGGCTTGGTGGTGGTATTCGCTGCGGTCGGGCAGGAGGTGCGCATTGTCGGCGGCCTCCTGGAAGATGCGATCAACGCCGGAGTGAGGCGGGGATACAAGGAAGGATTCTTGCGGGCATCCATCACAGCCGATCCCCTGGAGCGCAGAAACACCGGAGACAATACCCCGGCGGTGGTCCATGTCGAGCTGGTCGCCGGGGAGCACCTGCGCCTGCAGCTTCTGGCCAAGGGCGGCGGCTGCGAGAACATGAGCCGCTTCAAGATGCTGACGCCGGCGGACGGCCGCGACGGAGTGCTGCAATTCGTCGTCGATACGGCGGCGCTGGCAGGTCCCAACGCCTGTCCTCCTATGGTGGTGGGAGTGGGTATAGGCGGCTCCTTCGAGTACTCGGCCCTGCTGGCGAAAAAGTCCCTGTTGCGGCGGATCGGCGGTCCCAGTTCCCAACCTCACCTGGTGGCTCTGGAGCAGGAGGCGCTGCGCCGGATCAACGCCAGCGGCATCGGCCCCCAGGGCTACGGTGGCGAGACCACGGCCCTGGCGGTGCACGCGGAAGCCGCGGCCTGCCACGTCGCCAGCCTGCCGGTGAGCGTCAATATCGAGTGCCACGCCCATCGCCACCAGGAGGCGCTTCTCTAATGGCCAGGGAGATTCACCTGCCCCTGGAAAAAGACGTGGCTGCGGAACTGCTCGCGGGCGAAGAGGTGGAGCTGGTGGGCGATGTAATCACCGGCCGTGACCAGGCCTGCGGGCGCATCTACGAGCTCCTCCGCCAGGGCAGGGAGCCACCCGTGGACCTGGAGGGACAGTTGCTATACTTCGTCGGGCCTTCTCCCGCCAGGGATGGAGCGGTGGTCGGTTCGGCCGGTCCCACCACCAGCGGCCGCATGAATCCCTTCATTCCCGCATTTCTGGACCGCGGTCTGCGCGGTTTCATCGGCAAAGGTTACGTGTCGCCGCAAGTCAAGGCTGCCCTGGTTCAGTGCGGCGGCGTTTACCTCGGGGCCATTGGCGGCACCGGTGCCCTGCTCGCCACCACCATCGAGGAAACCGAGGTCATTGCCTTTGCAGAGCTCCTGAGCGAGGCCGTTCACCGCATGCGCTTCAACCGTTTCCCGGCGGTGGTGCTTAACGACAGCCGCGGCGGCGATCTCTACGAAGCCGCCCGCGCAGGGAGAAAATGAGGGGAGGAATCCGCTGATGAAGATCAAGCACGTGGAGGCAATTCCTCTGGTGCGAGAGCTGGAGGAGACCTTTCAGGGCGGTACCTACAAGATCACTTCGCGCAATACCATTGTCACCCGCGCCGAACTGGACAACGGGGTTGTAGGCGAAGTCTTCGGTGGAGACGAGGACCATTACCAGATGGATGTCTGCCGCGTGGTGAACACGATCTTCCGGCCTTTGGTCGTAGGCGAGGACGTCAGGGACGTTGAAAAGCACTGGGCCCGCATGTGGTTCACCCACATAGACCTGGGAAACCGCGGAATCCACAATCTGGATCTGGCCAAGCACTGCGCCAAAACCCAGGCCATTGCCGCGGTGGACCTGGTTCTTTGGGACGCCCTGGGAAAATCCCTGCGACAGCCGGTGTACAAATTGCTGGGCGGTTACTGCGACCGCGTGCCGGTTATCGCCATCGGGGGTTATGTGATGGAGGGCGGGAGCAGTGCCGATCTCGAAGCTGAGATCGGACACTATCTCGACCTCGGAATCCACGGCATGAAGCTCAAGGTCGGCCGCCTCAGCGTGGAGGAGGATATCGAGCGCGCGCGCCGGGCGCGCTCGATCGGCGGGGAAGAATTCCACCTGTGCGTCGACGCCAACCAGGGATGGAGGGTGGATCAGGCCCTGGCCTTCGCCCGCGGGGCTTTCGATCTGAACATCGCCTGGCTCGAGGAGCCGGCCCAGTGGCAGGAGCAGATCGAAGGAAACGCGCGCATACGCGCGGCCGGCATTCCGGTGAACGCGGGACAAGGAGAGATATCGCGGCACGGCTGCCGCGACATGATCATGCGCGGGGCCGTGGACATTCTCAATGTGGACGCTACCATCGCCGCCGGGGTGACGGAGTGGCGCCGCATTGCCGCCATGGCCCACTGCTTCGGCATCGGCATGGCTCACCACGAAGAGCCCCAGGTCGCCCTGCACCTGCTGGCCGCTGCTCCCAACGGTCTTTGCGTCGAGATTTTTCCCAACTACAACCGCGATCCCATGTGGTTCGATCTGCCCCAGGAACAGCCCGAGATCCGCGACGGCTACATGCTCCTGCCGGACAAACCGGGGTTCGGGCTGCCTCTGCGTGCGGAGGTGATCGAGCGCTGGCGCAACGGATAGCGACAGGAAGCGGGACCCGGGCGCCTCCTGGCTCTCACTTTTGCTCTTTGGCCACCAACCGGCCGCGGGAATCGTGGAGGATCCGCTTGGTGGGCAGGGCGCCCTTCTCCTCCATACGGCGGCGATAGCGAATGGGCATCTCCTTTTTGCGCCAAATCAGAAAGCGCTTCTCCTGCGCGTCGCGATTGCGCGGCGATGGTCCAGCCGGTATCTCGATGGCGGTCAGAAGGACTTCCGTTTTCCGGCGCGAAAGGGCGACGATTTCTCCCTTGCTGACCGCGAGGGTCACGCCAACGTTGGCCTCCACCACGGGAACGCCATTTTCCCTGGCGCGGGCGAGCACCGCCCGGTCCTGGTTCCGGGAGCAGTCACCGTAGGAGGGAATGAGCAGGAATTGCGCCCCGTCCAAGACCGGGATGCGCGCCAGGTCAGGATTCCAGCGATCGTTGCAAATTAGAAAGCCGCAGCGTCCCAGTGGGGTGTTGATTGCCCGGTTCCTGCCTCCCAACCGGTTGTACCACCAGGACCGGTGGGCCCCCTCAGCCAGTTGCATCTTGTGATACCTGCCGCAAAGCCGCCCGCTGTGGTCGATGAACACGGCGCAGTTGAACACCTCCTTGCCGATCTTCTCGGCGCAGCCGAAGGCCAGGCACATGTTGAGCTCGCGCGCCAAATCGCGGAAGCGCCCGATGACCGGACCGCGCATGGACACCGCCACCTCGTTCATGCGCTGGGGCGGCTCCTCCCCGGAGACGAGCTCGTTCACCACGTATCCTTCCAGCGCTCCCTCCGGACCCACGGCGAGCTGGGCACCGCCCGCGGCGGCCCGGCGGAACATCTCCTCCAGGCGATTCCCGTTGCCCTCGAGATCGAACTTCTCGGGCACGAAGGAAATCGCGGCGACCTGGACTTCTCGAAACATGCTGATACCTACCCCCTGGTTTGGCGATCCATTTACTGCCTTGCGGCTGCCAGAAGGTAGGCCTACCGGGCAATCCAGGTCAAGGTGGATGGGAAGGAAGGAAGTGGAAGGGGTTGGCAACTCCTCCGGCTTCCCGGCGCCCAGGGGGTGGGGGCACAGGGACAAGCTTGCGGTCCCCGAGATGAGGGTTTATTTTCGCTGAGAACGCTTCGCCGAAGAGCCGCCAGACGTAACGCAAGTGGCTGTATTTTTTCAGCTTCAGATGGAATTTCCCGATCGTGCGAAAAAATCCGTTGAATTGCCCTGGCGGCGTGGCGGCACCTTTCCAATGCAGAAAGGAGACGGCCAGATGAACAGTTTCGCAACCAAAGTGGAAAGAGTAGGATCGACGGCGGCACGGCTGCGCCAATTGCCCTATGAAAAGCGAGTATGCAAAACCGAGGCCTATCCCGCCTGCTCCCGGCCTACGAAGGAGTTCCAGGGCCTGTCGGTGGAAGAGTTCGCCGAGTGGGCCTCCGATGTAGGGCTGGAGGCGACGGTCCTAAACGGGGAAATCGACCGGGGCACTCCTCGCTATCGCTCCGGCATGCTTCCCTGCCGCGACGACGTGGACCAGGACCGCCTGCCCAGCTACATCAAGGCGCTGCATGAAAAGGGAATCATCGCCATCTCCTATTATCCGCTGATCTTCTGCAAACCGCTGGTGCCGCTGCATCCCGAGTGGCTGATGCACTTCCTTTACGACGACCGCCCCTTCATCGAGAACGAGGGTTGGTTCTGCCTCAATTCCCCGTTCCGCGAGTGGATCGCGGACTACCTCATCGAATGGCTTGACAACCTGGACCTGGACGGGTTCTATTTCGACGACACCAACATCGGCACCCACCAGGGAGGCCGCGAATATCCAGGATGTTGCTGTGAGGTGTGCACCAGGCTGTTCAGGGACGAGACCGGGATGAGCATGCCGCGGGAAGTCGATTTCGGCTCCATGGACTTTCGCCGCTGGATCGTCTGGCGCTACGAAAAGACCAGGGAGTCGGTGAAGGACATTCTCGGCCGCATTCGCCAGGCCTATCCCGATTGCATCCTCGAGTTCAACTACTACACCCGGCCCGACACTTCGTGGGTGCGCGGCCATCCCATCGACATGTTCGGCTTCGAGGACATTCCGGCCTATTCCTTTACCGAGATGAGCCGCTCGAGCCGCGACACCGGCTATGTGGCCAAGATCAACCGCGGCAAGGGGACCTTCCACTCACTGTTACGGCACGGACAGCAGAGCATGCCCGGGGTGGCTGCGGGCCTGGCGTCCTACCCGGAGCGCTGGATGTTCACCCAGCACATACTCGGAGCCATTGCCAACGGGGGCAGCGCCTTTTCCAACTACACCTCGCCCATACTTCAGGACGACATGATCAGGTTCGGTTTCGCCGAGGCCAGAAAGCGGCGCGACTACATCGCCGGCGAGACAGTGAAATACGTCGCCCTGCACTATTCCACCCAGAACCGCGACTTCCGCCCGGCGGAGTTCTACAAGAACATCGGCAAGGATGGCGGCTATACCCTGCGCGACATCTACGGCATGTACGACATGCTGGGGCGCTCCCACGTTCTGGTGGACTTCCTCCACGACAAGCAGGTCGCCGACGACACTCTGGGCGCGTATGCAGTGCTGCTGCTATCCAACAGCGCCTGTCTATCGGACCGGCAGGTGGACAATATCCGCGCCTTCGTGGGGAACGGCGGCACCCTGATCGCCACCCACCAGACGTCCACCATGGACGAGCTGGGGCAGCGCCGGGGAAACTTCGCCCTGGCCGACGTTTTCGGTCTCGACCATACCGGGCCGCACCAGACCGAGGCGGGGAACGGGGTGGTCTACGTCCTCCACGGCGAGCTCGCCCAATCAACCGGATACGTCCTTCTGCCCTTTTCCGGAATCGAGTCCACTGTAAGTGTACGGACCGACGCCGACCTGGAGGTCCTGTGCACCCGCAGCAGCCTGCAGGGGGAGATTCTCCCCGAGTTCAACCCCAAAATGGAATACGACAGCGGCGAACCCACCGTGACCGTGAATCGCTTCGGCAAGGGCTCGGCCTACTACCTTAGCGGCGACGTAGGCCGCGCCTACGTCGAAGTGCCCTATCCTCCCCTGATGAACTTCCTATCCAGCCTGATTAGGCGGACTCCCGCCCCCATCCAGGTGGAAGCGCCAGGGGCGATCGAACTTACCGCCGCCATCCGGCCATCGGGCGAGTTGATGATACACCTGCTCAACAATCCTTCGCCTCCCTTCCCGCCGCAGATCGACGGCGATGAGATCTACCGCTACTATTTCACCCAGGAAGTAGTCCCGGTCCACGATATCCGCATTCGCCTGAACGGCTTCAGAGGGAAGACGGCGCGGCTCCCTCTGCAGGATTTGAGCCTGGAGATTGCGGGCAGCCCCCAGGAGATTGTAGTGCCCAAAGTTGAGCTTCACGAGGTGGTTTTGGTCGAGTTGGAGGACTAGGCCCCGGGAGTAGCGGCCGTGGGGTTCGGCGGCGATCCGGAGATGAGGACAATGACCGGAACGGGGAAAAGGGACTTCCACCCAATTCGACCACGACCGCCTGGGAGCAGTGGATCATGATGGACGATCAGACCTTCCAGGCGCGACTGCCCTCGCATCTGCGGGAACTGGAAGAAAAGGGCTACACCGTGATCCCCGGCTACATCGACCTGGCCACCACCGCCGCCATCCGCGACCATCTCGACGCTATCATTCCGCTGAAACTTCCCGGCGCCCTGAAGGTGACCCTGGGGGTCAACGAGATCCGCCATCCAATTCCGGGCGAGCTCATGCCCCGCCTCGCCAGCGATGGGAGGACCCTGCAACTGGCGCGGACTCTGCTGAGATCGGACGATTTGCGCCTGCGCGAGCAGATCCTCATGCGCACCGATCCGGTCCCGCCGCCCTACTCCAACTCCTACCACATCGACGCCCCCTTTCTGCTCGAGGAGTACGAAACCACGCCGCGGCAGATCTATTTCCAGATGGTGCAGTATTGCAGCCCCGTGTCACCCGGCGGAGCCGGGGTGATGATCATCCCGGGCTCGCACAAACTCACCTACGAGGCCAACCGGGGAGCAAGGAGCGAGGCGGAGCGCAGGGCGCTGGCGGCAAACCCGCTTGAAGTAGCGCAGGTGGACCCGCGCGACGGCATCGAAATCTGCGCCAACGACGGGGACCTTCTCCTGTTCAACGCCATGTGTCTGCACGGCTCGTCGCGCAACCGGACCCGGCGGCCGCGCTACGTTTACTTCACTTCGTTCTACGATCCCTCCGCCACCTGGCTGGTCGAATTCTGCCGCCGGACGAAGTACCGGGACAACTTTCCGGATTCTCTGCGCAGCGGACTTCCTTCCCATCTGCGTTCCCTGCTGGATTTCTGATTGGCGCAGTGGGGTCTTGCCTGGTGCGGCGCAAGATGAGCATTTTCGCCGTGGTGCGATCTTGCGAGCTCGCCGCCGGAGGGCTATACTCAGGGAAAACAGCAGGCGCCGCTGTAGCCCCCGTCAGAACCGTTCGCAGGGGTGCCCAGCCAACCTTCGAAACCGGCTCCAGGGCGACCCTGCGGATTTCCCCGGCGCCGTGAGCCGCACATATCCCGGAGGGAACGATCATGACCTCGACCTTGCCGGCACCACCCTTTGAATCCAGCTCAACCCTCAGCGACGAGCGCGAGATGCGGGTCCAGCTCGCCGCCGCCTACAGGATCTTCCACCACCTGGGCTGGTGCGAGTTGATCTATGGCCACATTTCTTTGCGGGTGCCGGGGCCGGATCACCACTTTCTGATCAACCCCTACGGTCTGCGCTACGACGAGGTCACCGCCTCCAACCTGGTCAAGATCGACCTCGAAGGCGCCCTCGTCGAACCCAGCGAGTACGGCTTCAACCCGGCCGGCTTCGTCATCCACAGCGCCATCCACCAGCATCGGGAGGATGCCCATTGCGTCATGCACACCCACACCCGCGCCGGCATGGCCATAGCCGCGCTGGAATGCGGCCTGTTGCCGGTGAGCATGAACGGGATGAGCTTCCACGGGTGCCTGGCCTACCATGACTACGAAGGATCGACCCTGCTGCTGGAGGAACGGGAGAAGCTTGCCCGCGATCTCGGAGCGGCCGACGTCCTCATCCTGCGCAATCACGGCCTTCTGAGCGTCGGCCGCACCGTCGCCGAGGCCTTCCTCTACCTCTACCGCCTGGAAAGCGCCTGCAGGGTTCAGCTCGACGCCCTGGCCTGCGGCCAGCTGCGCTACCCGCCGCAAGCGGCGATCGAGCGCTCGGCGCGCCAGATGCGGGAGTTTGCGCGCTGCGCCTCCGACACGGGCAAACTGGAGTTCGACGCGCTGATGCGGCTGATGGAGGACGAGGATCCGTCCTTTAAAGACTAGCGCCGCCATTGACCCTGAATTCAAAAGCATGTTCGTCGACGGACTTCTATCATCCCTGCCTCGGGTGAAAAATGCGCGTTCGGCGCGCATATCTTCCTGGGACAGGACAGGCAGAAATGCAGATTCGTGGATGATCGAACCGGGTGAAGTCCGGGTGCTCGGAGAGATCGAAGGCAGCGGCTGCATCAACCATATCTGGATGACCCAAAGAGATGGTTACCGCAACGTTCTGCTGCGTTTCTACTGGGACGGTGAAGAACATCCGAGCGTGCTGTGTCCCCTCGGTGATTTTTTCGGTCTGGGACACGAGCTCGTCAATTCCTACGACTCGCTGCTGTTCTCTGCCTCGACCAACCACAACACCCAATTCAACGCCGGCTGTGCCTTGAACAGCTACGTGCAGATGCCGTTCAACAAGTCGGCCCGAGTCGAGCTCGTCAACGAGAGCGACGAACCCCACCGGCAATTCTTCTACATCGACTACGAAACCTACCATCGGGAGCTGGACCAGGACATCGCCTATTTCCACGCCCAATTCCGCCGCGAGAACCCCTGCGACGGCTGGGGCCACGAGATCCGCGTCAATACCCCTGAAGCCGACATCGTCAACAAAGAGCGACTCGCCTGGGACCACAACTACGCCATCCTCGACGCCTGCGGCAGAGGCCACTACATCGGCTGCAACCTTTCGGTCACCAATTTTCAGGGCACCTGGTGGGGCGAAGGAGACGACATGATCTGGGTGGACGGCTACAAATGGCCACCGGATCTGCACGGCACCGGCTCCGAAGACTATCTGAACCAGGCCTGGGGCATGCAGCCCAACGCGTTTCACCACAACGGTTCGTCGATCTGCGAAGCACAGCGCGAGGGCTACCAGACTTCGTATGTCTTTCACCTCGAAAATCCGATCCGCTTTGAAAAGGAGATCCGGGTGAGCATCGAGCACGGCCACGGCAACCATCTCCGCAATGAGATGGCCTCGGTTGCCTACTGGTACCAGATCGAGCCGCATGAACCGTTCGGCATTCTTCCTGCGCGACAGCGGCAGCCGGTTCTCAAAGACGGGAACGGGGAGTGGATATTTGACCCGCGGGCCCGGACGCCACGGACCGAACCACCGTTGAACGACGAAATGCGGCGAATGAAGGCGCAGTGGGCGGAGCGGGAGAAGAATGGAGGGGATTGAACCGTGGACCACCTTGCGACCCGGATGTAGAGCATGGTAGAGACTCCGCTTCACTACAAAACCATTGAGCAAGTCTCCGCGCTGATACAGGCGGAACAGTTGTCGCCGGTGAAGCTGACCGAGATCTCCCTGCAGCGTATAGAGGAGCTGGACGGCCGCTTCAAAAGCTATGCCACGGTCATGGCGGATCATGCCCTGGCCGCCGCCGCCAAGGCCGAGCGCGAGATCGCCTCCGGTGCCTGCCGCGGACCGCTGCACGGGGTTCCTCTGGCGGTCAAGGACCTGTGCTTCAGCAAAGGGGTGCTCACAATGGGGGGGACCCAGGTGCTGGCGCAGCACGTGCCCGACTTCGATGCCACCGTGGTGGCCAGGCTCGAAACCGCCGGGGCCGTTCTCCTGGGCAAGCTCAACCTCTCGGAAGGGGCCATGGGCGGCTACCACCCTACCTTCGACATTCCCCTCAATCCCTGGAATCCCGGGCGCTGGACCGGCACTTCGTCCAGCGGCTCTGGGGTGGCGACCGCGGCGGGCCTGTGCTTTGGCTCACTGGGGAGCGATACGGGGGGCTCGATTCGTTACCCCTCCGCCGCCTGCGGCCTGGTGGGGCTCAAACCCACCTGGGGAAGGGTGAGCCGCCACGGGGTGCTCGCCCTGGCCGAATCCCTGGACCACGTGGGACCCATGACCAGGAGCAGCGCCGACGCCGGCCTCGTGCTGCAGGCGATCGCCGGCTATGCCCCCAACGACCCCACCTCCCTGCCGGTTCCCGTGCCCGACATGCTGGCCGATTTGGACAAGGGCATCGCCGGCATCCGCATGGGATTCGACGCCCGCTTCGCCACCTATGAGATCGACCCTGAAATCGCCGCCGCCGTTCTGGAGGCAATCGAGGTCCTGGAGGATCTCGGCGCCGAAATGATGGAGGTGCAATTGCCCGACATGGATCAGTATTCGGCGGCTTGGCCCGTTCTCTGTTCTGCCGAGGCTGCGGCCGCCCACCAGGAGACCTATCCCTCCAGGAAAGGCGAATATGGTCCCTGGTTTCGGGACTGGCTCGAGATGGGCACTAACGTCACCGGAGCCCAGTACGCCAAGGCCAACAAGCTCAGGGCCGAGTGCAGCGGCCACCTGCGCCGGGTCTTCGAGCAGGTCGATTTCCTCGTCTGCCCGACCATGGCCGCACCGCCCCATCCGGTCACTCCGGAAGAGCTCTACGGTCCAATGCCCCCCAAACGCGATCCCAAGCTGCAGCGCTTCACGGCGCCTTTCAACTTCAGCGGCGGGCCCACTTTGTCCTTGCCCTGCGGGATGCACAGCGAAGGTCTGCCCCTGAGTCTGCAGGTCGCCGCCCGGCACCTGGCCGAACCCCTTCTTTGCCGGGTCGGCCACGCCTACGAGCAGGCGACCGAGTGGCACCGCATGCATCCCTCAATTTAGCCTTCGCGCCGGCCCCAGGGCATTCCTGAGCTCAGGCATCACCCGACCCAGCAGCCGGAGCGCGATTCAGTAACTGTCACAAGGAGCGAGAAATGGCAGACGCATTCAACGCGCCCGGGGTAATCGAACCCTTCGGGGCCTTCTCCAGCGCCGCCTGGCAGCCGCCGGGCAGGGTGCTGCACGTGTCGGGGTGCGTGGCGCAGAACGAGGCCGGCGAAACCGTCGGCAAGAACAGTATGGAGGTCCAGACCCGGCAGGTGCTCGAGAACATCCGCACCGTGCTGGCTCACGCCGGGGCCTCCATGGACGACGTGGTGAAGGTCACCGTGCTGGTGACCGATGTAAGCGAGGTTTCGACCATCCACCAGGTGCGGCGCGAGTTCTTCAACCAACCCTATCCGGCCAGCACCCTGGTCCAGGTAGCCCGGCTCATCGACCCGGACTGGCTCATCGAGATCGAAGCGGTGGCGGTGATTGGCGACGCTCCCGGGGCCGGGAGCGCCCACCGGTCCTAGTTCAGCTTGGCTGGGGGGAAGGAAGCTCCGGAACGAATTGGTAGTCGGGATCGACCCGCTGGCGCCGCAGAATGGCGATGATTTCCCGCCAGGTGGCGAGCAGGCCGCGGCTGCATGGCGGCAGGTCGTGGGCCACCGCCTGGTGCAGGCGCTTGAGCCGGTAGCAGGGCACCGCGGCGTACATGTGGTGCTCGATGTGGTAGTGCATGTGCCAGTAGAGGAATCCCACGAAGGGGCCGAGCAGGATGGTGCGGGTGCACAGGCGGAAATCGGCCACTTTGTCGCTCAAGCCGATGTGCTGGGTAGTGTTGCAGAGAAGGAAAAGCCAGCCGCCGTAAAATGATCCCAGGGTGATCAGGACGATGGGCTGCCAGTGGCCGCTGTAGAGCGACACCGCCGCCAGGGCCGCGTGTCCTCCCAGCAGAAAGCGGTCGAAGCGGAAGAGCCGTCGTCGTCCGGCGCTGTCCTCGGGAGGGAACAGGGAGGTGTCCCACTCTCCCTCTATCCGTCCGCGGCAGTGGCGCATGACTCTTTTCAAGGTTATCCAGAGTCTCCAGGGGTTCACCAGGGCGAATTTGAGGTAGTCCTTAAGCCTCAAGTTCGCCGGCAGCACCACCTCCAGGTCGTCCGGAGGATGCAGGGTGTACTTGTGATGGGCGCCGTGGCTGGCCCAGAAAAGGACCGGATTGTAGCAGCCGATGAAGCTGAGAAGGTTGAGGAAGAAGGCATTGAGCCAGCGGGTGCGGAAGACGGTGCGGTGGCAGAGCTCGTGAAAGCCGTTGATGACGAAGGCGTAAATCGTTCCGTGGGCTAATAGGGCTAGAAGAAACCAGGGCAAGGAGAGGCGCACTGAGGCGTACCAGGCAACGGCGCCGGTCAGGGTGAGCACACCCAGGAAGCCCAGGGTCTGCACCAGTCCGCGCCAGTCGTTGCGCTGGTTGAGCTCGTTGAGCAGTTCTTTGGAAATGGGGGTGCGGTACCATGATATTCTGGTGCCGCGCCCGATTTCTGTCGCCGTGGTCAATTTCTATTCCCTTTCTGCTCCTATGAGGCTCTGGGGGTGGGGACCCCGTTGCCGGTTTCAGGACCGCTCAATGCGAACCCGGTCGCCCAGTCCGAGATCGCCTAGAACTTGCTGTAGTTCCGCCTCCAATCGTTGCCCTTCCTAAGGGAATTCCTTCAATGTTCAGAACTCGCGGCCCTTGGCTGCCGGGCGCCTCGGCGGCCCAATTTTGTCAACCTATCTCTGCGACGGGACACTAGTACAGCGAGTCCACCTCCACCGCTTCACCGCCTTTGGCCGCCGAGCGGTAGGCGGCGTCGAGGAACTCCACGGTGCGCCAGCCGGTTTCCGGCGGGGAGCCGTTAGCGCCGCTGCCGGTGATCACCTCGACCAGGTTGGCGGCCGTCGCCTGCATCGGATAGATCTCGTCCTCGCCTTCCAGGGGCGGCAGGGTTTCGATGGTGCGGTCCGGGTGACTGATGCGCATGGTCCCGGCGAAGGAGGAGATGTCGATCCAGCCCTTGTCGCAGTAGATCCGGGTTTCGAGCTGCTCCACGTCGTTGGGCGGTATGGCCCCGGTGCTGCCCACCGTGGCCAAGGCGCCGTTGTCCATCCGCGCGATACAGGAATCGGTGACGTCCACCCTGGTGTCCATATTGTCCATCAGGGCCATGACGGTGATGGGCCTGAGCCCGGTCATGAAGAATATGAGCGCCCCCGAGTGGGTCATCTGCAGGTGGCCCTGGCCGCCGCCGGAGCGCTCCGGGTCGCTGTAGACGTCGCCGGGGCCCACTACCGGGTACTCGAAGAAGGACTCGTAGCTGCGGTCTTCGCCGCGGTAGAGGGCGAGGACCATGGAGGCGAACATGGAGTTGATGTAGCGGATCTCGCCCAGCTCGCCCGACTGCAAGAGCCGACGCGCTCTCAAGGTGTGGGGAGTGTAGTGCCAGGGGTAGCCAACGATCAATTCGCGCTCCTGCCGCTGCGCCAGCTCGACCAGTTGGCGTGCGTGCGCGGCGGTGAGCACCATGGGCTTCTCGAGCATGACGTGGAGACCGCGCTGGAGGCAGGCGCGGGCTACCTCGTAGTGGGCGGCGTGGTAGACGGCAACGACGACGCCGTCGAGCTTTTCGCGGTCGAGCATTTCCCTGTAGTCGGTGTAGGTGCGCTCGACCCCGTACTTGGCGGCGGCTTTGCTGAGCACCTCGGGGCGGATGTCGGCGGCGGCTGCGAGCTCGGCGTCCGGGTGTGCGATGATGGCGGGGAAATGGGCCGTGGTCGCCCACCATCCGGTGCCGATTATTCCGATCTGGGCTTTTGCGGCCATGGTGCGGATTCCTGTTGCAGGCGGTGAGAGAAAATTGTGCCTCGAACGGCTCAGGACAGAAGCGGCCGGACCACGTCGCGCATCTTGATGGACTCGGTTATCACGTCGCATTTGTCCATGTCCATCCAGCCCGGTTCGTGCTCGTACTCCAGAGTCACGTAGCCTTTGTAGCCGGCTTCCTTGAGCTTGCCGACCACCGCGGTGAAATCGATCTCGCCGTCGTCCCAGCGCGCCTGCAACTGCTTGTCGGCGCCCTGGCGCAGGTGGAAGTGTCCGGCGTAGGGCACCAGGGGATCGACGTCGGCGGCCTTGTAGCCCTGGGCGATGAAGTGGGCGTAATCCAGGGCGATCTTGAGGTGGGGATTCTGCTGCAGAAACTCGAGGGTCTCGGCCGGGTCTTCGAGGTGGGAATCGACGTGGGGCTCGAAGACCAGCAGAACCCCGGCCTCGCTGGCAATGGCGCTCATCTCGGTTAGGACCTGGGCCGAGAGCTCCAGGGAATCCTGGTGGCTCATGCCGGGCTGGTCCACCCCGGGCACTACCAGCAGCGAGGGAATGCGGGCGGTGACGCAGCAGTCCAGCAGGTTCCTGAAGGTTCCCAAGTTGCGGGCGCGCACCGCGGGGTCGGCCGAGTTGATGGCGCGGTCCGCGAAGTCGGCGCCGAAGAGGTAGAGCAGGTTGCTCAGCTCCAGGCCCGGCGCGGCGGCCAGCTCCGCCTGTCCTTTGGGGTCGCGGTCGATGGCGACCGGGTCCATACCCATTCCGGGCGTGGCGATCAGGTCCATGGCCTCGATGCCCAGGGCGCGCCAGATAGCGGCCGATTCGGCCAGGTTGGTGCCGACGAAGGACCAGGCCGCTCCGGCCAGCTTGATGTCACTCACGGTTCGTTCCTTTCGTTGAAGAATCGCCTCCGTCCCTCTCCCAGTAGAAGACTTCGGGCAATCCGTCGGGATAGGCGTTTTGCGGGTCGTAGTCGTCCCCTGCGGCGTCCTCCATGATCGGCGCCATGTACTCCTCCCAGCGCATGGACTCGGGGCTGTCGCCGAGGACGCGCGCGGCTTCGGCGTAGTCCTCCACCTCCATGTAGAGGAAGAGTTGGAGGCCGGACATGAAGATGCTCATCTTGTTCACCCGCGCCCGTTCGAGATCGGCCAGAACCTGGGGCCAAACCTCCTGGTGGCGGCGCATGTACTCCTCCTCTTGGCCCTCCTTGACGCGCAGGATGAAGGCGACTCGTTGCATGGGGCTGTTCTCCTCGGGGAATGGGGCTCAGGATGATGGCTGCGACCCGGCCCCGCCGGGCATCACCGTTGTGGTGCTGACCAGGCCGCCTTCGACGTCGAGGGCAACTCCGGTGACGAAGTCGGAAGCGTCGGCCAGGAAAAACATGATGGCGTTGACGATGTCGCCTTCGGTGGGGTTGCGCCCGAGGGGAATCTCCGCCGCGGTGGCAGCCAGGATGTCTGCGGGCTTCTTGTCGGTGGCTTCTTTCTTCCACGCCAGGACGTCCTGCCCCATCCCCGTGGTGGAAACACCGGCGGGGCAGACGCAGTTGACCGTGACTCCGGAGGGGGCGAATTCACCGGCCAGGGACTTGGTCAGGCCGACGACGCCGAATTTGGCAGCGCAATAAACCGAGATTATGGGCCAGCCGATTTTGCTGGCGTCCGAGCCGATGTTGACGATGCGGCCGCGGCGGCCGCTCTCGCGCAGCAGCGCGGAGGCCGCCTGGCAGCACAGAAAGACACCTTTGAGGTCGACGTCGATGACCCGGTCCCAGTCCTCCTCGCTGATATCTTCCAGGAAGCCGAAGTGGATGACCCCGGCCGAATTGACCAGAGTGTCGAGGCCGCCGAAGGTGCGCCGGCAGGCCTCCACCGCCTCCTCGGCGGAAGCGCGGGAGGTGACGTCCAGTTCCAGGGGCAGCACCTGGTCGCTGGCCAGGATCCGGGCGGCGTTATCCAGTTGGGCGCCGTCGATGTCGCCTAGGGCAACCTGGCCTCCCTGGTCCAGCAGGGCGCGGGCGGTGGCCAGGCCGAAGCCGTTGGCGCCGCCGGTGATGAGAGCGCGGCGCGGAAGAGGTTGGGGGTCCGCCAATTCTATCTTCTCCAGGGTTGGCAATAGTATGGAAATCCCATCCCTCAGTCAAACAGATACTTCTGCACCATGTCTTCGCGCACCTCGACCCCGAGTCCGGGCTTGTCGCGCACTCCAAGGTAGCCGTCTTCCTGGACCCAGGGATCGTTTACCAGCTCGTGTTGCATGGGCGATTCGTGGGGCTTGAAGTCCATGGCCACGGCGTGGGTCGAGTTGGCCATCAGGTGCACGCTTGCGGCGGTGTTGAGGGCGCTGCTCCAAGTGTGGGCGCTCCACTGCAGGTTCTGTGCTTCGATGAGCTTGATGACGTGGCGGCAGCCGCTGATGCCGTGGCAGCGGCCCGGGTCCATCTGCACGACGTCGACACCCCCCGAGTGGATCAGGCGGGAATAGCTTTCCACGTTCCACTCGTCCTCGCCGGTGCCGATGGGGGTGGCCACCGCGGCGCGCAGGCGGGCGTGGGCATCGAGGTCGCGGGGGAGGAGCGGTTGCTCGATCCAGCGCAGGTTGAAGGGTTCGAGGTCGTCGAAGCGCTGGATGGCGGTGGGCACGTCCCAGATGTTCCAGCCTCCAGGCGTGTCCACCACCAGGTCGAGATCGTCGCCGATGACCTGGCGCACCGCGCTCACTATCTCGATGTCGCGCTTGCGGTCCGTGCCGAACACCACCTCGGGGCGCATGCCCCAGCCGGCTTTGACCACGCGGTAGCCTTGATTCTTCATCCAGCGGAACTCGTCCAGGGTCCAGTCGAAGTCCTCCATGTCGAAGATGATGGAGCCCATGGCCACCACCTTGTCGTGCAAGCGGCCGCCCAGAAGAGTGGCAACGGGAAGCCCCAGGGCCTTGCCCTTGAGGTCCCACAGCGCCATGTCCACGGCGCTGACCCCGAAGGCGGCAATGCCCTCGGGGCCGTACCACCAGATGTGGTCGAGCATCTTGTTCCACAGATGCTCGACGTCGAGGGGGTTCTCGCCGACGAGCAGGGGAGCGTACCCCTGCTCGATGACGATCCTGGTCGCCAACGAGGCCTCGCGGAACTGGGAGATGCACTCCCCCCAGCCTACCAGGCCGTCGGCGGATTCCACCCGGGCAAGTGTGATGTAGCGTTCAATCCCTTTGTAGTGCGGCTCCGGATAGGCCAGGGGAAATGCCCGGATACTTGCGATTTTCATTATCGGGTCTCCTTCAGGTGACGGTCCCAAGGTAATGGCTAGAGGCGGAGCTTGACCATGCCGTTCTCAACCCAGACCTCGTAGGTGCGCAAGCGCACCTCGGGATAGGCGAGGCAGCGGCCGCTGGGGATGTGGTATTCGAGGCCGTGCCAGGGGCAGGTGAGAATCTCGCCCTCGTGGACCCACTCCATCTTCCAGTTGTTTTCACGGCGCGCTTCAAGGGTACCCGATACCTTGCCGGTGCACAGCGGGCCGATCTGGTGGGGGCAGAGGTTGGGCAGGGCGTGGAAGGTCCCGCCGATGTTGAACAGGCCGATCTCGCGCTGGCCGACCTGCACTACCCGCTGCGAGCCGGGGGGAAGTTCGGCCGCCGCCGCAATGGTGTACTCTCTGTGTTTCCCCGCCAAGCGCTATCCCGCCTTCAGCTTGAGGCGCTGCCCCGAGGGGTCGATCTTGAAGAAGCGCAGCGCGTTTTCCCCCATGATCTTGCGCCGTACCGGGGCGGGGAAGGGCAGTTGGTAGGCCAGGCGCGGGTGGTCGAAGTCGTGGTGGGGCCAGTCCGAGGCGAACATGGTGGTATCTTCGCCGCCGTAGATTTCAATCAGCTTTACCAGGTCTCCCGGATTTTCCGGCTCTTCCAGGGGCTGGGTGGCATAGTAGAATCGCCGGACATGGTGGCTGGGACGGTTTTTCAAAAATGGCATCTCGCGCCGGCGCTCGAGGTATTCCTTGTCGAGGCGATTCATGATGAAGGGAACCCAGGAAATTCCCGACTCGGTGAAGGCAATGCGCAGGTGGGGAAAGCGCTCCGGCACGCCGGTTTCGATCAGGCTCACCAGGTTGGCCATCATGGAGAAGGTGTGGGCGACGGCGTGCTTGGCGAACGGCGTTTCGTACTTGTGAACCTGGCACGGGAAGACCGGCAAAATGACCGTGACGCTGTGCAGGAGGAGGGGCAGGTCGGCGTCCTGGGCGGCCTGGAAGATGGGATTGTACTGGCGGTGGCCCCAGAGCGGATCGACTCCGGCGGTGGGGAGGTAGACCCCGACGATGCCCGGCTCGCGGGCGTAGCGCTCGATTTCCCGGGCCGCGTCCCCGGGATCCTGGGGGGCGGCGATGAGGCAGCCCAGCAGGCCTTTTTCGCGCAGGCACCAGCGGTCGATGAGCCAGGCGTTGTAGGCGCGGGCAAGGGCGGCGGCGTAGTCGGCCTGGGGGAATACGGCCAGCTTGAGCAAATGGTCGGGGAAGAGAACGGCCAGGTCGATGGAGAATTCGGCGAGCTCCTGCCGCATCTGCGCCGCCGAGGTGACCACTCGCGCGGCGTCGTGTCCCCCCGGGAAGGGCGCGGAGAAGGCGCTGTTGCCCGGGGAAAAGCCCGGCAGGTCGAGGTAGCGATCATCGCGCATGGTGCCGATTTGTTGCAGCGATTTGCGCCACGGCATGTCGCAGTAGGCGGCCATTTCGGCGGGGATTTCGTGGACGTGGACGTCGATGTCGACGACGAGCATATCCTCGAGGCGCTCCCGGGTGCTCTCTTTGCGCTCCGCCAGTTCCGCGGCGTGGGTTGGTTGGTTCGTCATGGATGGGGTCTCTCCTCTGAAGCGGTGGTTCCTGAACGGGCAGGTCGAGGGTTATTGGCCGTCCCTGGTGGACTCCGGGTGATACGTGCCTGAGGGTGGAGCTGATTCCCCCGGTCGGGAGGCACCCTCAGGGAGGCGCTGGTTGTAGAGGGCGGCCATGCGCCGGGCCCATGCGCGGGCGGGAAAATCGGCGCTTTTGCGGAAAGATGCCACCCAGTCCTCGGGATCACCGGCCGCGGCCACGATGAATGCGGTCTCATTTTCCACGACAGTGAATATAAGCCTACTCCTCCTTCGACGGTTGCATCAATTGCACTACGATGCCATCGGGGTCGAGCAGATAGGCGGTCCGCCTTCCTTTGTTGGGGCCCACGGGGACGGCAACCGGCTCGGACACGAACTCGGTCCCCGCCTGGCGCAGGAGCTCGTAGAGCTCCTGAATATCGTCCACTATGAAGCACAGGTGCGCACTGCCGGGGGTGTTGATTGGGTTGTGCGGCGCCCCTGCCCGGGGTTGCAGGTACTCGATCAACTCGAGTTGCTGGTCATCGTCCCCCGGCAGGGCGATGTCCATGGATGCGTCGGGGAACCCGACCATCCTGCGGACGTAGTCCTCGTTCCAGATGCGCCGCACCCTCACCTCCAGGCCCAGTAGGTCCCGGTAAAACCGGAGAGAGCGCTCCAAGTCGCTGACGGTCAAGGCGAAATGATCGACCCTTTTGACCATTGTACCCACTTCCTAAAAAATAGGCCTTCAGGAAATATGCCTTCCCTGTTAAAACAAGCCTTCCCCGTGGGTGGCGCGTGCATAGGGGATGGCCAGGTCGGCCACGGTTATGAATCCCGGCTTTGCTTCGACTACTCGAGGGATACAACTGGCCAGCATCCCCGCCGTGCCCAGTTGCGGATCGCAGCCTGGGTCGAGGGTGAGATTTACGGAATTGTAACCCTCCAGGGAAATCGAGTCCTGGGGGGCGAGGCCCTCCGCCGGCGGATCGACGTGAGCGATGAATTCGGCGGTGATCCACGCCTGGCCGCCGCTGATCCCTGAAACGCGCTGCACGAACCCCCCGGTCTGTCCGGCTTCGACCTTGAGATGCTGGTTTTCAAAGGGGTGCGCGGCGATGAGGGGTTCGAAGGATTTGTCGATGCGCTCCAGGCTGCGCCCCTGGCACCCGGCGGTCAGGCTGAAACTCTGGGGGAAGCCTATATGCCCGCTGATGGCTTCGGCTTCTACCCCGGCCTCGAATTCCTCCTTGGTGAAGCCTATCCCCAGGCGGCGCTGGATGGTGGCGCTGAAGCGCGAGACATCCACCACTCTCCGCAGGCGAATGCGCTCCACGTCCCAGGCGATGGCGCTGGCGGTCAGCAGGAGAGCGTCGAAAATAAAGCCGGGGTTGAGGCCGACCCCGAGGATGGAAACCCGGCGTTCCCGCGCCCTTCGATTCAGCTGATCGGCCAAGTGCTCGTCCACCAGCCACGGATAGGCGGCCTCTTCTGCGGTAGTGATGGCGTTGAGCCCGAGCTCGACGGCGGCGCGCAGATCGTCGGCTACCTCCTTCAAGAAAGAGGTGGTTGCCACCACCAGGAGGTCGGCGGCCTGCTCCAGGGCGGCGGCGCGATCAAGGGTGATCTTCACCCCGAGGGGCCGGGTTTGCGCGTGGGTCCCCAGATCGCGCCCGGCGAACCGGGCATTGCGGGTGTAGGCCGCGACCACGCGGAAGCCGGGCCGCGCGCTCAGCAGGCGGGTCAGATTTCTGCCGACCGCGCCTACGCCGGCGAGAATCACGCCAATATCAGCCATTGTATCTTCGTCCGCGCTCGCTCTGCATGCCCAGGTCCATCCAAAATCTGAATCAGAAAAAGGCTCCACCCTCTAGTCAACAGTGCGCTCAGGTCGGCAGCAGTGAAGGTTCGAAGCACCTTGCGATTAGCCCCGGTCAGGATCTGCGTGAACGGTTTTCAAGGTCTTTGCGGAGTTCGACCCCGAAGTCTTCGGCAACGGAGGTCGTGCGTCCGCCTTCGTCGTAGTATTTCTCTGCTTCGTAAGATTGGGCGAGGGTGGCGTAGAGGTCGTAGCGGCGCTCCATGAAGCGGGTGCGCCCTTTGCCCGCGGGAGCGCTGGCGAGGTCGGCGCGTTGGACGCTGACGCATTCGGATTCGTACTTCTCCAGATGAATCTCGCCGCCGGGACTGATGACCACGGCGCTCCAGGTGTTGGCCACGATGATCCAGCAGCAATTGTCCTGGGCGCGCTGCACCAGCTTGCGGGTGTTGTGGGGGCCACCTGATCCGTCCATGGGAATGAAGACGGCGTCCACGTTCTGCACCGCCAGCATGTTGAAATTGTCCGGAATTTCGCGGTCCTTGCAGATCAGAAAGCCGATGCGGCCGATGGGGGTGTCGAAAGGTTTGAGCTCGCGGCCAGGAGTGATGAAGGCCTCACCGCCGGAGTGGACCTTGCTGTGCTTGGCGATGATCTTTCCCTGCGGGTCGAAGAGGGCGCAGGAGTTGAACAAATCGTCGCCGTCGCGCTCGAGAAAACCGAAGATCAGGTAGATGCCCAGTTCCTTGCTGAGTTCGCCGCCGCGCACCAGGTACGGACCATCGGGTATGGTTTGGGCGATCTCCAGCATGCGCTCCCTGGTGACGTTCGGGTCGGCCCCGCACACGTAGCCGTCGAGAACCGACTCCGGTGCGATCACCACCTGGGCCCGGCGCCGCACGGCTTCGCGCACGTATTCTTCCAGGCGTCGGAAATTCTCCTCCAGTTCCCATGGAAGGGCTTCCATGGTGACGATGCCGACGAGACAGTGGGATGCCATATTTTTCTCCTCGGAAGCCGCCCTGAAATCCCCCTGCCCGGCTGCAAACGGGTTGAACCGGGAGATTCAACGGCTTCGCGGCGCTGAATGGGGTTTTCCTCGTGGAACTGCTGCAGCCAGTAGCCCGGGGATCTTTCGTCCCCGCCGCCTCGGGGATCCAGCGCGCGCCAAGCCGACGGGAAACTTGCTTTTGACACCCCCCGTATATAGATTACACCTTGATGAACGGCGGAAAGCACATACAGGGCGTCATTGTCCAGATTTGCGATAGTGAATATCAATTCGCCAGCGCAGGCGACGACGCTGACCAGATACAGCAGGTGGCCGCCTACGTGGATCAGAAGATGAGGGAGATTTCCGCCAAACACAAGGGCCGCGTCCCCCAGACAACACTGGCCGTGTGGGCTGCAATGGAAATCGCGGCCGAGTTGATGGGCGCCCTGCGGGAGAGAAGCATGCTCAGCGCTAACGCCCACAAGAACCTGGATCGCCTGACCCAGTTGGTGGAGGAGCGGGCGCGCATGTCCGCGGAGTTCTCCGGGACCGGGGAGGAATCCGCGCAGCGCAACTTGCTGCAACGATCCAGGAGAAGTCAGAGTTCAATCTCCTCCAAATGAATCACATTGCCCTGGGGGTTCCCATCCTCCGGTCTCAGCTCTTCCAATGCAGGAAGGGCATGAAGAACTGCCGGGCAACTGTGTTCCCTTCACCTCCAATGGACTGAAAAAGACCCCCGCATCACTCGGCGGCTGCAATCAGGGCTTCTACCTCGTCGCACAGCCCCGAGGCTTCCTCCTGCTTCTCGCTCTCGGCGCAGATGCGGACCACAGGTTCGGTGTTTGAAGCCCGCAAGTGAATCCAGGGGCAAGCCAATTCCCCCTTCAAATAAAGCTTGGACCCATCCATCACTGGGTGGACGAAGGCACCGCTGTAGGATTGGCGCAGTGCGGCGATGGCGCGCTCGAGCTGTGCCGGGCTGCAAGTAAGCTTTCTCTTCTCGAGATGATATGCCGGCAGGCTAGCCACCAGCGCGCTCAAGGTCGCTTCCGAGCGGGCAAGGGCTTCGAGGACGATGGCCACGCCTACCGCCGCATCGCGCCCGGGGTGAACCTCGGTCAGGATCACGCCGCCGTTGCCCTCTCCGCCCACCACCGCCCGTTCCTCCAGCATTTTCTCGACCACGTGGAGCTCGCCCACGGGTGTCAGGACCACCGGACATTGATGGGCCCGTGCCGCGTCGGAAACGGCCTGGGAGGTGGAAAGGGTAGTCACCACCGGACCGGGACGGTGCGCGGTCACGGCGTCGACGGCCAGGGCCAAAGTGTAGTCCTCGCCGATGGATTCGCCTCCTTCGCCCACCAGGGCGACGCGGTCGGCGTCAGGATCGAGGGCGAATCCCGCAGTGCTCCCCCCTGCCCGCAGGGCGCGGCGCAGTTGCCCCAGGTTGGCGGGCACGGGTTCGGGCTCGTGGGAGAAGATGCCGTTGGGTTCGGCGTTGATATAGGTGGCCTCCACTCCCAGTTGGTCGAGAAGAGGAGGAATGGACATGGCGCCGGCGCCGTTGCACAGATCCACGCAGGCGCTCAATCCGGCGCGGCGAATGCGTTCCACGTCTATTCTGGCGAGAAGGTGCTGTATGTGTCTGCGGCTGACCTCGGACTGATCCACCTGGCTGATGCTGCCCGTTGTTGCGCGGCGAAAGGCGCCGGAGATGTAGGTCGCTTCCACCTGTCGGCCCTGCTCCGCGTTGAGAAATATACCGTCGGAGCGGATGAGCTTGAGTCCGTTCCAGGGGGCCGGATTGTGGCTGGCGGTGACGATGATTGCCCCGGAAGCTTGCAACTCGGTGACCATGAGCTTGGCGCAGGGGGTCGGACAGACGCCGAGATCGAATATGTCGCAGCCTGCCTCTACCAGAGCATTGGCGGCCTGCTGGCAGAATCGATCTCCCGAGGGACGGGTATCTCGCGCCAGTATTACCCGTGCTCCCGGACCCAGCCAGGTGCCGAAGGCCGCGGCGTAGCGCCGCACTACTCCAGGGGTCAGGGATTGGTCGACGATGCCTCGGATGCCGGAAATGCTGAATATGAGGGAAGGATCTTCTGCCATAATGCTTTCTTAGGAGGAACTGGGATGGGTCTGGACCGGAACCTCAGGCGGGCCCCTTGTACGTAGCACTTAATTTAGGAGCAAAGGATCGGTTCATCCACCGTTTTCTCCTTCTTGACAGGACCCTTGACTGGGGCTAGTCTCCTGATATGCGCAGCTTTTTGCTAGGATTCATTCCCTGCCTTCTATATTCCTGCACAGGTCACTTCGACACCGGCCGACAACCGCTGCGGACCTTGGGGCCTCCCGAGCTGCAGGTGAAATTTGACAGTGCCACCGCCGCGGCGCACCTGACCTGGGGAAGGGTGTGGCAGAAGGAATTTTCTCGCTACGAACTACAGAATTTCAAAGACGGTAACTGGGTCGGTATCGAGACCTCCACGGTGGTCGGGGATACCACCTTGGTCGTTCCCGTCCTGCGGGCAGGTGTCCGCCATCGCTTTCGGGTCCTGAGTTATTTCGGTCCGGAGGACGAGCCGCAGGCTCTCGCCAGCGCTCCGGTGGAGGGGGGGATCCACCTTTTTATGCGGTCGTGGCAAACAGGCGGGGAAGGGGAGGACTTTTTTCCCACTCGCCTGGCGATCAACGAACGTGGTGTGATTTTTGCCGCAGGGGTCGGCGCCGGCCGGGTGGAGCGCTTCGACCCTAGCGGCAGTCCCCTTGGCAGTTGGAAGTTTGCCACCGAGCCCCTGGCCTGTCTGCAGACCAGCACCCTGGACGGTCCGGATCTGGCTTTGGACCGGCGCGGAAACCTCCACGTGGTCTACAATCTGCTGCCAGGCGACGGCGCGCCGGCCCGGGCTTTCTGGACCAAGTTCGACCCCCTGGGAAGCGAGCTGTGGCGTCGACCTCTTCCCGGCCTTTACGCGCGCCATATCGCCCTTGACGGCGAGCGCATATTTATCGAGGGCATCGGCCAGTTGCGCCAGTTCGATGCCCAAGGCGAGCTCGTACAGCAGGCCATGAGGCCGCCGCAACTGGTCTCCAGTCTGCGCTTCTGGAGAGGACGTTTCGCTGCCCTGGTCGAGCCCCTGAGTCTAACCAAAGAAGGATGGCGGGCCCCCAAACTGATTGTCTACGAGGACGAGGAGCGCAAGGTCATATCCGCGTCCATGGGGCGGGATCCGCGGTCCGCCGAGGACCGCGGTAGAGGCTTGCTGCGCCGTCCGAGCGATTTTGCCCCGGACCCGGCAGGTTGCCGGGTTTTTGTCGTCAATGCCGGGTCGGACCGCATCGAAGTCTTCCAAGGGGGTGAGTTCTTGACCGCCTGGGGGGAAGGAGGAGGAGGCCGAGGGCAGTTCCGCTTTGGGGGGAGAACCGGGGTGATCGAAGGTCTCAAAACGAGTAGGACGACCGAGGCGGAGGTAGTGGCTGGTGGTATCGGGCGCGATGCAAGGGGTTACATCTACGTGGCCGATACATTCAACAACCGCATCCAGAAATTTCAACCCTAGAACCTGTCCGAGCTGCGGTTGAAAGCGTTGACTTTTGTGCTGCAATTAGTTAAACTGCTTTGCTAGTTGAGTTTTGAATATAGAACATCCCTGCGGGGGCAATGGTATGAACCGCTGAGGTCTTCCCTTTTTCGTGCGCATCCATCGCGAGCAAGTATTCTGGGAATAACTCTCGGAGGATTTGCTCGCTTTTTCGTGCGCGGCTTTGCAGCGGTGTAATGAAGCTCCCCCGTTTCCAAAAGGAGAGAGATGGCCAAGGAAGAAGCGATTGAGGTACAGGGCGTGGTCAAAGAGGCTCTGCCCAACGCCTTCTTCAAAGTGGAGATGGAGAACGGCCACCAGATCCTGGCCCATCTTTCCGGCAAAATGCGCAAGTACTACATCCGCGTTCTGCCGGGGGACCAGGTCACGGTGGCCATCTCCCCTTACGATTTGACCCGCGGTCGCATTACCTTCCGTAACCGCTAGCTTTTCGTATGCGCCCATTTGCAATAGGGTTCCAGCCCACCGGTCCCGTTGGACCGGCGCAGGCATCGGCATGATGCATTTGAATCGCCGGCGGGATTTGCCGGATGTTGAAGGATGCGGCGAAACAGGCATGGCGATCCCTCTGTACCTGGCACTCCAATGAACTAACATCAACCGAGGGGAGCGACGTGCGTACTTATCGGGCCTGGCCGTTTGAGGAAGCAGCCCAGATCTTGAAGCGCAGGCCCCGCAAGGGAGACCGGCCCGTTCTCTTTGAGACGGGATTCGGGCCCAGTGGGCTGCCTCACATCGGCACCTTCGCCGAAGTGGCGCGCACCACTTGGGTACGGCGGGCGTTCGGCCATTTGAGCGGCATGGAGACCCGGTTGCTGGTCTTCAGCGACGACATGGACGGGTTGCGCAAGGTGCCCCTCAACCTTCCCCAGAACGAGATGCTGCGACGGCACCTTGGCAGGTCGCTGCACGCCATTCCCGACCCTTTCGGATGCAGCGCCAGCTTCAGCGCCTGCATGAACGGCAAGCTGATAGAGTTCCTCGACACCTACGGCTTCGACTACCAGTTCCAGAGTTCGCAAGAGGCCTACAGTCGTGGCGATTTCGACGCGGGGCTCGCCCTGCTGCTGGAGAAGGTCGAGGAAGTGAAGGCGCTCATCCTTCCCACCCTGCGCGAGGAGAATCGCCGCGATTGGTCGCCTTTCTTTCCCATCTGTCCCCGATGTGGTTCGGTGTACGCCACCCGGGTGAGAGGTTGCCGACCCCAGCGCGGCAGCGTCGATTTCGTCTGCGACCGGAGGCTGGAGGGGATCGCAGGATGTGGCGAGAACGGAGAGATCTCGGTGCTGGGCGGAAACGTCAAGGTCAACTGGAAGGTGGACTGGGCTTTGCGCTGGTTCACCTACGAGGTGGACTACGAGATGTACGGAAAGGATCTGATCGATTCGGCCAAGCTCTCGGGCGGCATCGTGCGGTTGATGGGGAAGCAGCCGCCGGTGGGACTGACCTACGAGCTTTTTCTGGACGAGGAGGGTCGCAAAATCTCCAAAAGTGTGGGCAAGGGGTTGACGGTGAATGCATGGGTCCAGTACGCGCCGATCGAGTCCCTGCTTTACTACATCTACCAGAATCCCAGGCGCGCCCGCCGGCTCTACTGGGATGTGGTCCCAAAAGCCGTGGACGACTACCTGGAAGCCTTGCGCAGCTACCCCCAGGTGGAAGCCGAGGCGCGCCCGGAGCAGGATCTGTGGCACGTCTACAAAGGCGGCAGGGAGGTGCCCGCCTATGGCGCCCAGGTGAACTTCTCCATGGTGAACAATTTGATCGCCGCCCTGGGGTCGGATTCGGCGGCTTTGCTGCTCGACTATCTGGAGCGCTACGACGCTCGCGCGGGGGACTACCGCGAGGTGGTTCAGGCCCTGGTTGAAAAGGGGCTCAACTACTATCGAGATCAGGTGTTGCCGTCCAAGAGCTTCCGTACTCCCACCGCCCATGAGCGCCAGTTGCTCGGCCATATCCGGGACCGGCTGACCTCTGCCGGGGATGCGGGCGAAGACGACCTCCAGGCGATTCCCTTCGAGGTGGCCCGCGCCGCCGCGGTCGAACCAAGGGAGCTTTTTCGCACCATTTACGAAGTCCTTTTGGGGCAGGAGCGCGGGCCGCGCTTCGGGTCTTTCGTGGAGCTGGTCGGCAAGGAACGGGTGGTGGAGATGCTGCGCGAAAAGGCGGCCTGAACCAGCGCCTCGAGTCGCACGCTTTGACGGCGAATCAGCGGGATACGGACCCTCGTGAACGCCGGCCATTTTCTGGCCGGCGATTTTTCGTTGTCTAGTTGACCTTGAAGTGGGCGGGGACGGCTCGGGAGCGCAGGCGCCGGAGCACGGCCTTTTTGAGGAATGTTTCGATGAGGTTGCGGCTTCCCGGTGCCAGGAAGGCAAGTCCGGCGAGGTCGGTGATCAACCCCGGAGTCAGCAGGAGCAGGCCGCCGGCCAGGATAAGGGCGCCGCTGAAAATCTCGTTTCCCGGAAAAGTGCCCTCGGCAATGGCCTGTTGCAGGCGGCGGAGGGCCAGCAATCCCTGGCATCGAGCCAGAGCGGCGCCGGCTACCCCTGTGGCGACGACCAGGACCACCGTTGGCAGGACCCCTATGTAGTTTCCCACCTGGATGAGGAGGGCCAGCTCTATAACTGGGATCAGGGTGAAGAGGAGCAGGAGTCGAAGCAACACGATGAAGATGGCTCGTTCTCGTCCCGGATGAAATCAACGCCGGGTCAGATCGGTGGTTGTTGTCCCCTGAGAATATAGCTGCAGGGATGAGGTCCGTCGAGATGCATCGGTTTTCGCCCTGGAGGGAGGTGTGGTTAACCTCCTCCGCGGCTGGATAGACGTTGCTGCGCCTGCTGCAGCTGGGTTCTTGCGGTGGGGTGGCCGGGGTCCTGTTGCACCACGACTTGCCATTCCCTTATGGCCTCCTGCAGGCGTCCGGCCTCGGCGTAAAGGCGGGCCAGGGCAGAGCGGCTCTCGGTCAGGGTCGATTCCAGTGCCAGGGCTTCTTTGTAGGCTTCAATGGCTTGCTGCCGCTTTCCCTGGAGGGCGTAGACCTCGCCAAGATTGCTCCTGACCAGGGCGAAACCGGGTTTGAGTTGGATGAGCCGGCGGTAGGCCGCAAGGGCCTCGTCCAGGCGTCCGAGTTGCTGGTAGGCGCGTCCTAGATCGTTGAAGACCAGGGCCAGGAGGCTGTCAAGTCGATAGGCCTGGTTGTAAGCCGCGATGGCTTCTTCCAACTTCCCTAGGTTGTGATAGGCTATCCCCAGACCGTAGTGGACCATCCCGCGGCCGGGGGTGAGTTCGGCCAGCCGCTTAAAGCATTTCAGCGCCGCGTCGTAGCGCCGCTGCTGGGTATATCCCACTGCGAGACGATAAAGGGCTTCCGCATCGCCCGGATTTTCTTCGAGTCGGCGCAGATAGGGTTCGAGTTGCTTGTGCTCCCGTTTGAGGGTCTGGAATCGGTGGCGCTCCTGGCGCGCGTCCTGGCGCCGCCCTTGGCGCCCGTAGACCCGGCTCAGGTGGAGATGGGGGTCGGTGGCGGAGGGGGCGATGCGGCTGGCTCGCTGCAGGGCGGCGGTAGCGGCGGCGAAATCGCCGTTGCGGATGTGGGCCCTGCCCAGGAGGTTGTAGTACTTCCACTCCGTGGTGTCCAGAGCCGTGGCCCGCTCCAGTGCCTCTATGGCCGCCGTCGGCTGATCGAGGCCCATGTAAGCCATGGCGATCAGATCGTAGAGCTTGGCACGGGTAGAGTCGCTGCCGACTACCGGACTCAGCAACTCGACGGCTCCCTGGTAGTCGCCCAATCCTTTGATGAGGGTGGCGCCCCATACCCTGTAGGCCTGAAAATGATCCGGCTGCAGCCGCACGGCGTCGGCAAACATGGCCATGGCCTCACCGTAGCGCCCTGCTCCGTAGAATTTTGCCCCCTGCAGATAGTATTCTTCGGCCGTCCACGAGGGATCTCCGGCGTGGCTGGACGGTTCCACGCCAACGGGTCTTTCGGGGGCAGGCGAGGCGATGGCCGCCGCCGCCCTCGGCGCGGGGGCCGGCGCGACATAGCTGTCGGCGATGCCGGCGCTGCCTTCCCTCACGACCAGGTAGCGGCGCAGGGGAAGATTGCGCAGGGTCTGGGTCCGGCCGCTGGGCCAGCGGATTTCCACTCGGTCCACTTCTTTCAGGCTTGCCAATCCGAAAATCAGCCGCGGGTCGTGCTGGGACTGGTAGCCGTAGGCGCGTCTGACCTCGCGCGTCTGCACCTGGCCGCCGGCAAAGAGTTGCACCCGGGCGCCGATGGCGTCGCGGTTGCTGGTGGTCCCTACCAGTTCCAGGCCGACCCAGTTGTTGTGGTTGCCGCCCTCGTTGCGCAGCAAGTCGGGCGTGTCGTTCAGGTTGGTGATCAGCAGGTCCACATCGCCGTCGTTGTCGTAGTCCCCGAAGGCGCCGCCGCGGCTGACTTTCTCTATGGCCAGGCCAGGACCGGCCGCCTCGGCGAGGGATTGGAATCGGCCCCCTTCGTTGGCATAGAGCAGGTTGCGCTGGGGGTAGCGCAGTCCCGACGGGTGGTCCAGCAACTGGGGGAAGAGATGGCCGTTGACCACGAAGAGGTCCAGGTCGCTGTCGTTGTCGTAGTCGAAAAAGTTGGTACTCCAGCTCAGATAGGGTTGTGCCTCGCCTCCCAGACCCAGGGAGAAGGTGGCCTCCATGAAGAAGCCGCCTCCCTGGTTCTGGTAGAGGGTGTTCACATCGTCGGAGTAGTTGGTCACGAAGAGATCCGCATCGCCGTCGTTGTCGTAGTCCCCGAAGGTCGTGCCCATACCGGCCTGGGCCCGCCCGTCGTCGCTGTAAGCCACCTCGGCGGGGGTGCCCACCTCGGTCAGACGCCAGTCGCCCTCGTTGCGGAAGAGCAGGTTGGGCAGTCCGTCGTTGGCCACGTAGATGTCCTGGTCGCCGTCATTGTCGTAGTCGCCGAAGACCACTCCCAGTCCAGGGGAGTAGTAGCGGTTCATTCCGGTGCGGGCGCTGAGGTCGGCGAAGGTTCCGTCGCCGTTGTTGCGGTAGAGGGCGTCGGGCACCGTGTCCATACCGTCCGGTCCGTAGAAGACCACCAGGCCTTTCCAGCCGCGCCGCGGTTCCGGGGGAGACCCGGGATCGAAGACCAGGTAGTTGGCCACGTAGAGATCCAGGTGACCGTCGCCGTCCACGTCGGCAAAGGCGGCGCTCGCCCCCCAGCGTTCGTCGGCCACCCCGGCCCTGCGCCCGACGTTGGCGAAGGTTCCGTCGCCGTTGTTGCGGTAGAGGGCGTTGGGACCCACGTAGGTGACGTAGATGTCCACGTCGCCGTCGTTGTCGTAGTCGCCGGTGGCGCAGCCCATACCCCATCCCGTGCGTTGCAGCCCCGATCCCTCGGTCACGTCGCGAAAGACGCGCCCACCATCGTTTCCCGGGACGTTTTTGTAGAGGCGGTTGAAGGCGCCGGCGGGGGGCCCTTCCATGCGCGTGCTACTGACCATGAAGACGTCCTGGTAGCCGTCGTTGTCATAGTCGAAAAAAGCGACGCCGCCAGCCATGGCCGCGACGATGTAGTCCTGCTGCGGAGATCCCGATACGAGGGTGAAGTCGAGGCCGGAGGAGGCGCTTACGTCGACGAATTTCACCCTGTTTCCGGAGGGACGGGTTTCGTCCGCCGCGGCAGGGTCCGAGCTCTTGCCGGCTGCGGATTCCAGCATGGAGGACTCACTCCCGGGAGATTCGGTTGTTGCCGATCCGGTTCCCTGGGATCCGCTGCCGGATTCGCGAAAACACCCTATTGGGCAGGTCAGGCCGATCAGACCGAGAACTACCAGGTATGCGGGTGCGGACCCCATTGCCCATCTCTCCGATTGGTCATGTTGTGTTTGATACGGAAAATACAGGCTATATTTTATATCATACCGGAAAATGAGTCTACGACTACCTGATGAATTTCTCCTCATTGAGCCGCAAGGAATGATGCGGGAAAAGATCGTGGGAACCAGAACCGCACGTGCCACCGTGATGAGTGGCAAAAATTTTGAAACCCGAGAGTATCCGATAGTTGATCCCGCTCCCGGAACGGTCCTTGTACGTCAGGAGTTAGGTGGCATTTGCGGCACCGACCTCCACAACTGGGAATTCCAGCGCATCAATCACGATATTATCCTTGGACACGAGAATGTCGGTGTGATTGATACTTTAGGGGAAGGGGTGGATACAGACTACCTCGGAAATCCGGTTAAAGAAGGAGACAGGATCGCACTCTCTCCCCATGGTGGACTCGGATTTTCACCCTCGGAAGAAGAGCCGTATCTACGCGGTGGGTTCAGTGAGTACATCTATCTTTCAAACCCGTCAGCAAATATGTTCCTTAAAACCGATCTGCCACCTGAAATTGCCGTTCTCGCAGAACCGGCTTCTTGTGCGGCACATTGTGTGTCACGTGGAAAGATCGAATTTGGGGATACAGTGGTGATTCAAGGAACGGGTCCTATCGGTTTGCTTACACTCAATTGGGCAAGAGTTTCCGGTGCAGGGAGGCTTATCGTCGTCGGTGGACCCCCGGGGAGGCTTGAGATGGCAAAGAGGTTGGGGGCAGATCTCACCATCGACATCGCTGAAGTGCCAGACCCGGAAGAGCGCAAGAGGATCGTCCGAGAAAATACGACACGAGGCAACGGTGCGGATGTCGTCTACGAATGTACCGGCTTCCTCGCCGCTATCCCCGAAGGCTTGGACTACATCAGGTACGGTGGGACTTATGTTGTATATGGGCATTTCGTGGATGTTGGTTCCTTTGACTGCAATCCGAACCAGATGTTAATGCGCAAAAACCTGCGATTGGAAGCAGGATGGGGATTTGAGAGAAAGCACTTTCTCCGCGCCATCCCAATGCTTGAAAAACACGCCTCACTCTTTGACGGGTTTGTCAGCCACATCCTTCCATTAGAAGATGTATCCAATGGCTTCGACGCGCTTAATGGCAGCTACCACTTAGACGGCAAAGACACGATTAAGATCGCCGTAAAAGGCGGTGCCGCCTAAATCGTGACACTGTCGAAGGCACACTCAGTTTCACACTCAAGACGCCGTGGTCCGACGGGACCACGCATCTGGTTTTTTCGCCGTTGGAATTGATCGAGAAGCTCGTCTTGATTCATTTCACGCCTTCGCTCCGCGCTCACGCAGAAACGTCGCCAGCTCTTCGTCCTCGGTCATGTACCAATCGTGCGGGCTGGAACCGTGGGCAAGATGATGCAAGGCCGTGAACCCCCGTTGGTCGGTCACATCCGGATTGATGCCATGATGCAGCAGCAAGTCGAGGCATTGGGTATAGGTAGAGCGGTCGAACCCCGAGTGGCGTCGGTGGTAACCATGGTTCCAGGTGCGCATTGGCTGCAGGAGGATTACCGCCCACCACGAATTGTCGGGTGCACGGTCGACGAGGGCGAGACACATGGCGACGATCTCGGGATCGCCCCCGCATGCCGCCGCCCACAGCATTTTCTCTGCGGGCGAACCCTCTCTGACTGGGTCGGGATGGGAGTACGCGGTCGTCTTTCCTTCCAGGACCTCCCGTGCCGCCTCGGTGTCGCGATACAATCCCATGGTTTCGACGCTGGTGAACGCACCGTGGCGACGCAACAATAATTTCATCTTCTCATCGTCGGCGCCGTAGGCCTGGTCCATCGGTGAACCGCTGGCATAGACTGCGGGGTTGACGTCGGCTCCGGCAGCAATAAACGATTCCGCCATCTCGTATTCTGAATAGAAAGCGGCGTGCCAGAGCGGCATCCCCCAGGTGTAGAGTTCTTCCTCTGCATCATCGAGAAGCACGCGCTCATCCAGGTCAAGTCCTGTTTCCAGCAAATGGTTCAGGACTTCCCGTTGGCCGTATTTAACCGCCAGGGTCAACAACCCGCCGTCGTTCGTGGAGCACGCTACCAGGTTTGCGCGACTCAGCGACTGCAGGAACGCCAGGTCTCCGGTAGCTACGGCGCTTCGCGGCGTGGGACCCGCCCCGTGCTCCAACAAAAGTTCAGCCACCGATCTGGCTGCCCTCGTGGTCTCCTCTCTTTGGGTCCAGTCCACCGCCAACACGGCGCAGTCGATCGGGGCCAATCCATCGACGTCAGGTTGGGAGAGATCGCGATCCAATTGCAAGATGCGTAAGGTCAGCGCTCGATTGCGCGCCGAGGCAGTGTGATGCAGCGGCTTGCGGCCTCGTTCATCCACAGCCGTTACGCGCCCGGGGTCCGCCGAGAGCAGCCGATCGACGCTGTCTTCATCGCCTTTGCGGATAGCTTCGGCAACCTCGGCTGTATCCGATCGCGTGGCGCCGACGCTCGCCCGCCTTTGCTGGATCTCGCCTTCAATGACCTCTACGATGTCGTTGAATCCCCTTTCTTGTGCCAGAACGAGCGGGGAAGTGGACTCGCGGTGAGGATAGACACCTTTGTGGGGGTCGGCCCCGTTTTCGAGCAGAAAGCGTGCGCAGGCAACGTCCCGGTTGAGCACGGCGAAGTGCAACGGGTTGCCCCGACCGGCCCGAGCCATCATGACCAGCTCGGGCCGGTCGGCAACCATCGACTTCAAGGTTGGCAGATCCCCTTCTTGAGCGGCTACCCAGAAGCCTTCGGCATTGAAGCCATTTACGCGCTCTACCAACTTGGACCAGCTGGTAAACCCGAATGCCCGGGCCAACACCCTCTGTGCATCATTCAGAGAAAATCTTCCAGGATCTGGTTCCCGCTCGTGGGTTTCAACCTCGGTTACCGCCGACGAATCGCCGCAGCGATACCCTTTGAGCAGTTCCTTTGCCTGTTTCTTGAGTTGCTGAAGATCTGGTCGTTCCGGAAGGGAACGCGATCCTTGCGGGGATTGAGAAGCAGCCATGACGACCTCCTCCCAGGAAACACCCGATGTCCGCGTAACGGGCCAGAAGAGTTCGTCGAATGTGGATCAACGAAGGTGTGTCAGGTGGGCTCAGCCCTGCCCGCGGACCGGAAGCGCCCTGGTGCGCTCTTCGGGATGGTACGGGAAAGGGTGAACCATCGCAAGAGAATAATCGCAGGCGGAATCTCAGGTGGGACTCGTAAATTCGGGGTTGATCCTTTAAATGGCCGTAGTTGCGCATCTCCGCCACCCGTCCTTCGTAGCGGCGATGCTGCCGAGGGTGGACGCCCGAACCTGCGCCATTTCCCGAGCCGGATCCCCTTGTCTGGGAAAGAGAGATAGCCGTTTATTCTTCCTGTCCGCCCATAGGGCCTAGCAGCGTCGAAGCCCACCCGAATAGGTGAAGGAGAAATTGCAATGCCAAGGAGTCATCGCCCGTCAGTGCGCGGGAAACGGTACGTTGTCTCATCGCTGCACTACCTCGCAACAATGGGCGGGGTTCGTATCCTCGAAAGTGGCGGCAACGCTGCCGATGCGGGTGTCGCCGTCGGTATCTGTATCAATGTGCTGCAACCGGGATTCACCCATTTTGGCGGGGTCGCACCGATTATCTATTGCCCGGCGTCCGGCGCATCCGTTGAAACCATCAGCGGACTCGGACGCTGGCCCCAAGGGGCAAGCATCGATTACTTCCGAAAATACCACGACGGCGATCTGCCCTCCGGAATTTTGCGAACCGTCACACCGGCAGCGCCCGATGCGTGGCTGACGGCGTTGGCGCGATTCGGCACCATGACCTTTGAACAGGTCGTCCAGCCCGCGCTAGACCTCGTCGAAAACGGTCTCCCGGTCGATGATCAGTTCCACGCCTTTGTCAGCGGGAATCTGGGAGGTGAGCCATCGACGGCTGCTGTCTTCAATCCCGGTGGACATATTCCACAAATCGGGGAGATTTTTTTCCAGCAGGATCTGGCGAACACCATCCGGCGGATGATCGCCGCCGAACGGGCGGCGGGTGGCGATCGGGAAGCGGGAATCAGAGCCGCGCGCGACCTGATCTACAAGGGTGAAATTGCCCGCGAAATCGCCGATTTCCACGCGCAAGAAGGGGGGCTGCTTACCTACGAAGATCTCGCCGCATTCTCGGTCCGGGTCGAACCACCGGCGCACATCACCTACAAAGGCTATAATGTTTATACCTGCGGACCTTGGTGTCAGGGGCCAACCTTGAACATGGCGCTGAAGATTCTCGAAGGGGTTGACTTGCAGAGGATGGGTCACGAATCCGCGGACCATCTCCACACAGTTATCGAGGGACTCAAATTGGCGTTTGCGGATCGGGAGGCGTACTTCGGCGACCCCGATTTTGTGCAGGTGCCGCTGGCGGGTTTGCTCGATGAGCGCTATGCCTTTGAAAGACGGGGTGCCATTGACCCACAACGCGCCGCTCGTGACATGCCGCCCCCCGGGGATCCGTGGCGATTCCATCCGGAACCGCGTGAGGAAAACGGTCCCTTCCCGACCTTGGATCCGGATCGCCCGCAACCGGAGCGGATATCTCATTGGGAGAGCGATACCAGTTACCTTTGCGTGGTGGACGAACAGGGCAACGCCTTCTCGGCCACCCCTTCGGATGTAGTTGGTTGGTCTCCGGTCGTTCCGGGCTTGGGTTTTCCGGTCTCGGGACGGGGGACGCAGATGTGGCTGGATCCTGCGCATCCCTCCTGTTTGCAGCCGTGGAAGCGTCCTCGCCTCACCCCGAATCCAGCAATGACTCTCAAGGATGGAAAGCCGTTTATGCCCTTTGGTTGTCCCGGCGGCGATGCACAGGTGCAAGGCATGCTGCAGGTGTTTCTCAATATCATCGAGTTCGGAATGGAACCGCAAGAAGCGATCGAAGCCCCCCGTGTCATCAGCCACAGTTTTCCGAATTCGTTCTGGCCCCACGCATCATTGCCCGGGGAGGTAACGGTTGAAGCTCGCATCGCCCCGCAGGTGCGGGAGGCTTTGCGGGATCGCGGTCACCTCGTCGAAGATGATGACGATTGGAGCGCAGGGGTCAGCCGCGTGTGTGCGATTACTGTTGATCCTGAGACGGGCACACGCGCCGGCGGTGCGGATCCACGCTCTACGTCGTATGCAATCGGTTGGTGAATGAACCCACCGAAGGTGGACTCGAATACCGCCGATCGAGGTCCGCATCCTGCCGGAGTCGCAGGAAGCGCCCGCGGAGGGCTGCTCTGACGCTGAGCCGTATCCGCCACCCGTCCGGTCTACCGCCTATCTTGGGCTCGACTCCTGGCCAAAATCTTTCGCGTGGATGTGGCCGAATGGCCGGTTTGCGGGGGCAAGGTGAAGATCGTCGCCGCACTTACCCGGCCCCTGCCATTCGCACCTGCCTCGACAGGGTCGGTCTGGCCTCGCGACCACCACCCATCGCACCATCACGTCCCCTCCCGCAGACCGAGTTCGATTACGCGGTCCAACCCCACCTCTCCCTTCGCCGCCTTGCGTGAGACCGGGGAGAAGTGTGTTACCGCTGGGCGCGCAGTGCAACGGGCGCCTGCAGTCGGACCTGCGTGGCCGCAAATCAACGAACCCGACCCTCCGTCACCCGTCCTCCGTAGCAGCGCTGCTGCGGAGGGTGGGCGCCCGAACCTGCGTCATTTCCCGAGGCAGATTCCCTTGTCTGGGAACGAGAGAATGCCGTTTATTCTTCCTACTCGTCAGAGTGGCTGCGCATCGAGAATCGGATGAATCCGTTTGCCCTCCGATCGAATCTCTATCTCATGGCCATTCGACAGGTCTCTGAGGAATTGCAGCAGCTAAAGGTTGCGTAACGTCACTTGTATCATTCTGAAATTGCGTTTACGACCATCTGATGGATTCCCCCTCATCGAGCCGCAAGGGAAAGAGGGGGTAAACAGATCGGACCGCTCCGCCCTCGACGGAAGGCAGATGCCAGTTGGCCTGACAACGGGGTCAAAAATTCCAGAAACGGTTTCATGATCCCAGTGGTTGCCAATTCGCGCTGCCTCGGTTTTTCCCTCGTTCTTCCCCTCGTGCTCGGGAACTGGAGTTGCGGCCTCGAGTCGGGACCATCGGCCAACGGCGGCTCGCCGGCTCCTTCGGGGGCCGAGATTTTCACCGACCGCGCCCAGGACATCGGCCTGGACTTCACCCACTTCAACGGGATGTCGGGGCGCCGCTACCTGGCCGAGATCATCGGCCCCGGCGGGGCCTTCTTGGACTACGACGCCGACGGGGACCTCGATGTCTATGTGGTTCAGGGGAACCTGTTGGGGGAGGGCAAAGAGGAGGCCATCTTTCCCTCCCGGGGGCCGCGGCGCGACCGCCTCTTTCGCAACCACCTGGAGGAAGGCGGAGACCTGCGCTTTGCCGATGTCACTGCGGCCGCCGGCATCGCCGCCGCTGGATATGGCATGGGTGTTGCCGCGGGCGACTTCACCAACGACGGCTTTCCCGACCTCTACGTCACCAACTTCGGCGCCAACCAGATGCTGCGCAACAATGGCGATGGCACCTTCACCGATATCACCGCGGCTTCCGCCGCGGACGACCGGCGTTGGAGCACCAGCGCCACTTTCGTCGACTACGACCGCGACGGCTGGCTCGACCTCTACGTGGGCAATTATGTCGATTTTTCCCCGGCCGCCCACAAGCCGTGTTACTCTCCCGCGGGCGCCGTGGACTACTGCGGCCCCCTCAGCTACCAGCCCTATCCCGACCGGCTCCTGCGCAACCGCGGCGACGGGGCGTTCGAAGACGTTTCCGCTGCCTCACGCATCACTACCGCTTTTGGCGGTGCCCTCGGGGTCATCGCCGCCGATTTCAACGGCGATGAGTGGCCCGATATCTACGTTGCCAACGATGGGATGGCCAACCAGTTGTGGCTCAATCGGGGCGACGGCCGCTTTGAGGACCAGGCCCTCCTTAGCGGCACCGCCTTCAACGCCCAGGGAACTCCGGAAGGCAGCATGGGCCTGGACGCGGGAGATTTCGACGGCGACGGCGACGACGATTTGTTCATGACCCACCTGGCCGATGAGACCAATACCCTCTACCGCAACCAGGGCGGCGCTTTCTTCGAAGACGATACAATCGAGACCGGCCTGGGAGCCCCCAGCCGCAGCTTCACCGGTTTCGGTACAGCCTATCTCGACTACGACAACGACAGCTGGCTCGACCTGATCGTGGTCAACGGCGCAGTGCGCGTCATCGAGGCCCTGGTTCAGGCCGGCGACCCGCTGCCGCTGCATCAAACCAACCAGCTTTTGCGCAACCGCGGCAACGGCCGCTTCGAGGAGGTGAGCGCTGCCGCCGGAGGCGTCTTCGCGCTCTCGGAGGTCAGCCGCGGCGCCGCCTTCGGCGACGTGGACAATGACGGCGATACCGATGTTCTGGTCCTCAACAACAACGGCCCCGCCCGCCTGTTGCTCAACAACGTGGGGAAGCGCAATGCCTATCTGGGTTTCCGCCTGGTCGCAGGGGAAGGCGGACGCGACCAGTACGGCGCCCGCATCGGCTGCACCCTGGCCGACGGCCGCACCCTTTGGCGCCGGTCCCGCGCCGATGGAAGCTATTGTTCGTCCAACGACCCGCGCGTTCTCTTCGGCCTGGGCGAGGCCGCACCGGTCCGCCGCCTCGAAGTGCACTGGCCCGACGGCAGCCGCGAGCACTGGGACGGCGGCTCCTTTGCCCTCAACGGCTACTACACCCTGGAGCGCGGCAGCGGCCGCCCGCTGCCCTGAGGCAATGAAACGGACCAGGCCAGGCGGTTTCGTGCGGCCAAGAGGCGGGATCCGCCCCGGGGGATTCTGTCTTTTTCTGGGCCTGGTGGTCCTCGCCCCCGGTTTTAATTGTGCGCCCGACCACGAGACAACAGCCTCCGCCGGGCTGGCGGTCATTCCGGCGCCGAATTTCGCCACCATGGAACCCGGAGTCCGCGAGCAACTCGAGAGTGCCCAGGAAAGGCTGGACGAAGCCCTGGCGCGCGCCGGCTCCGAACCTTGCGAGTTGAGCCGTCTCCTGGGGCGCCAGGGTCAGCTCTACTTGGCCTACTCCTTCGAGTTGGCGGCCCAGGCCTGTTTTCGCAACGCCGGGCAACTGGCGCCCGGGGATTTCCGCTGGAGCTACTACCTGGGGAATCTCCTGCGCCGCAGCGGAAAGGGGGAAGAGAGCCGGGACCACTACGAGCGCGTTCTGCAGCTCAATCCGGATTACCTGCCTGCAGCCGTCGCCCTGGCCGACCTTTACATGGAAGCCAACCTTCTCGACGAGGCAGGGAAGGTTCTCGACCAAGTTCGGGAGAAGGAGGCTTCCCACGCCGCGGTTTTGGTCCGCAGGGGTCAACTGGCCTCCCTTCGTAACGACTATGACAAGGCCATCCAATACTTGGAAGCTGCGCTGGAACTGGACCCCCGGGCCAGCGCCGTATTCTACCCCCTGGGTCTGGCCTACCGGGCCCTGGGGGAGCTGGAGAAAGCGCGCTACTTCGTGGAGCGTCAGGGGGCCCGCAAAGCCTCCCTCGCCGACCCGCTCCTGGAGGAACTTGCAGACCTCGCCGGCGGTGCCCGCAGCCTCCAGACCCGTGGTAACGAGGCCTATCGCCAGGGGCGCCTGGACGAGGCCCTGGAAGCCTACCGCCAAGCGGTGGAGGCCGCACCCGACAACGGCGAATTCCGCGTCAACCTGGCAGCCGTCCTTAGCAAGATGGACGATCTGGATGGGGCCGCCGGGCACTTGCGCCAAGCCCTGAGACTCGACCCCCGGGATGCCCTGGGCCACTTTAATCTGGCGGCGGTGCTGGCGCGGCAGGGCTATGACCGGGAAGCTCTCGAACACTACGACAAGGCCATCGCCCTGCGGCCCGATTACAAGAACGCTCATTTCAATCTGGCCAACGCTCTGCTGCGGCTGGGCCGCTCCGAGGTCGCCGCGGCGCACTTCGGCCGCGTCCTGGAGCTCGAGCCGGGAAACGCCGCAGCCATGGTGGGCAGGGCCTTGGCGCTGATGCAGCTCGAAGAGTGGGAAGCGGCCGCCGACATGCTCCAGGAAGGCTACGCCGCCCGCCCCGACCACCATGCCCTGGCCCTAGCCTTCGCCCGCCTGCTGGCCGCCTGTCCGCTGGACGAGTTGCGCGACGGCCCCCGCGCATTGGCCATTGCCCGCCAGGTGGCGGCGGCGGACCATTCTGCCTCCAGCGCCGAGGTGGTGGCCATGGCCCTGGCGGAGGTCGGCCGCTTCGAGGAGGCAGTGCAGTTGCAGGAGAAGATTCTGGCGGCGGCGCAACGGCAAAGGCTGGACGCGGCCCACCTGAGGGCCAACCTGGAGGGCTACCGGGAGCGCCGTCCTGCCCGCAGGCCTTTGGGTGAAGGAATTTGAATGAATTGTCCCGTGCTTTGCACCATGCTCACTACGCTCTGGAGATGAGGTCCTTGAACAGCCCTGGCGCAATTCCTGGTCGGTACCAAGTAGCGCCGGAAACCCGGCGCCCGCAGCCGGGGCCGGCAACCTCGGCGACGAAAAATGGGTGGTTTCCCCGGGGCTGGAATCAGCCCCGCCTCACTCCTTACCGACCGACCGACGCCTTCAGGAAGGGTCGAAAAGGCTGCTGAGGCGGATTTTCCCTCTGAGCTTGGCCATCGGGTCGGGTTTCCTTTCCTGCGCCGGCGATGGTTCCGAGCAAAGTAGGACGCGGCTGCGGGTAATGTCCGAGCCGTGGATGTTCAAGAAGTATCCGCTGCGTGCCGCCGAGGAGCGATTCGAGAGCAACCATCCCGAAGTGGACGTGGAGATTCTCAAGGCTCCGGAGGGATATCCGAATCGCCTGCTGGTGGCGATGATGAGCCGGCGCAGCGATATGGATCTGTTCTTCGGGACGGTGGAAAATACCGTTGCCCTCTGGTCCGCCCGGAATTTGTTGTTGCCCTGGGACGATTTTGTCCGGACCCGGCCCCGGTTGAAACGAGGGGCGTTCATCCGGACGTTTTATGACATGAACCGGTTCGGGGATCGGCAATACGGTTTGCCGGTCACGGCAGAAATCCTCTGTTTCTGCGTCAATCGGGAGATGGCAGCGCGGGCCCGGTTGCTGGACAAACGGGGGCAGATGATCCCTGCCCGGGACTGGGAGGAAGTGTTCGACTATGCCCGCAAGATGACCGAGCGCGACGCCAAGGGACAGGTCCGGGTGGTGGGAATGGCGGCCAACTGGAGTTGGCCGAACAACATGCTGTTTGCGGCCGTGAAGGCGGCTCGGGGGGCCCTGGTGGACCCGGCCTCCGGCGTCCTGGTCGTCGACCGGCCGGAAGTGCGCCGGTTTCTCAGCCTGACCCGCGCGGGGGCCAGGGAGGGCATTGCCACCCTGGCTTCGATGACCGACGTCAACCAGCCGCGCTCGGATTTGAAGGCGGGGCTGGTGGCGATGATTCTGACCACCCATTCGCGCTATCTCGAAGCCCAGGAGACCCTGGGACCGGGAACTACGACCATTATGGCCCTGCCCGGCGCCAAGGGTGTAATCGGGGGAACGAGAAGCGCGGTGATACCCGCCAACAGCCGGGCGGTTGCCCTTGCCCGGCTCTTTGTTGAAGAGGAACTGATGGCGCCTTATTTTTCCAGGTTCGCCTGGGAGAAATACGGCAAGCTGCCCTGTCAGCTCGAGGTCTTCGACACCCTGGACGAGCCGGAGGCGCACTGGCTGGCGGCGTGGGCGAATGGTTCAAAGGCAGATCCCATGTTCCGCGACGAGCTCCAGCTAACCGATGCGATCAAGCGTCATGTGCAGCGGTTTTTGACCGAACAGGCGGAATTGGAGCCAATGTTGGCGCGGTTGCAGGAGGATCTGTCCCAACTGAATTTGAGCGATGTGAGAAAGCATTTTGAATAGGACCATTCCCAAAAATTTCTCAGGCTATGTCTTCGCCTTCCCCGCCCTGGTGTTTCTGGCGGTATTTGTGGCCTATCCCCTGGTCTGGTCGCTGTGGCTGAGCCTGACCGACTACAACCTGATCTGGTCCAACACCACGGCCTTTGTGGGCTTGAATAATTACTTGCGTGCACTCTTCGATCCGCTCTTCCGGACGGCGATGTGGAACACTCTGCTGTTCACTGCCTTGCACGTTCCCGTTTCGGCCGGTTTGGCGTTGCTGCTGGCGGCGATGATTCAGGCTTTGGGACGCTACGGACGGACATGCCAGACCTTGCTGTTCATTCCGGTGCTGATCCCCGAGGCCATGGCGGCGGTAATCTTCATCTGGATGCTGGCGGAGCGCTTCGGATTGGTGAACAGGCTGGTGACTGCGGCTATCGGCGCTCCCTTCGCGGTTAACTGGCTGGGGGAGGTGGGGTGGTCGATGGCCGCCATTGTGCTCACCAGCTATTGGGGAATCGGTGTGAGCGTAGTGCTGTTCAGCGCCGGATTGGGGAATATTCCCAGGGAGTATTACGAGGCTGCATCCATTGACGGCGCCGGTCCGCTGCGCCGCTTCCTCCACGTCACCCTGCCCTCCCTGCGCCACACCACCACGGTGGTGCTCATCCTGGCCTTGATCGGTGGGCTCAAGGTTTTCGCCCTGCCGAAGGTGATGACCGACGGGGGCCCGGGGACGGCGACTCTGACCATGTATCACTGGGTGTTCAAGAATGCCTTTGAGTATTTCGACATGGGCTACGCCTGCGCCATGGCTTTTATTCTGGGCTTAATGATCATGGCCATTGCGGCGCCCCGGCTGCTGCTGTCGCGCCAGGAGCAGGGAACGTGATCACGGCACGGTGGGAAAAGGGGGTCCTGGGCTTGCTGCTGGCCATCTTCGCCCTGATCTATCTGGCGCCCATGCTGTGGATCGGGGTGACCAGCATCAAGCCCGAAAGTGAGATCTACGCCGGCCACGACTTCCACTTTCTGCCCAGGGCGTCCACATTCGAACACTATGTCCACGTCTACAGCCAACTGGGTGATTTTCCGGTGTACTGCTTCAATACCCTGAAGATCACCATGGCCACCGTGGCCGCGGTGCTGCTGGTGAGTTCCCTGTGCGATTATGCCCTCGCCCACCTGCAGTTCGAGGGCAAGCGCCTCATGCTGGGGTTTCTCTTGTTCATCATGGCGGTTCCGTGGATGATGATGCTCATGCCGATCTATGAGATGGAGGTAAAGCTGGGCCTGTTGAATACTCTGCCGGGATTGATCCTTCCCTACGCGGCGATGTTTCTGCCGGTGGGGATTCTGATCATGCGCTCGGCTTTCCTCGCCATCCCGGCCGACTTGCGCCAGGTAGCCCAGATTGACGGGGCTGGAGAATTCACCATCTGGTGGCGGGTGATGCTGCCCATCGCGCAGCCCTCCCTGGTGGTGGTGATCCTGATGACCTTTTTGTCGTGCTGGAAGGAATACACCTACGCCGTGACCCTCAACTCCCTGCCCCAGTCCACAACCCTGGCGGTGGGAATCACCTACCTCAAGGACGAAGCCCAGTCCTGGGCATTCGGCGTCCTTTCAGCGGCGATTGTTATCGTGGCGCTGCCGTTGATTGCGGTTTTCCTGGTGTTGCAGAAAAGGATTATCGGCGGCTTGTCGGAGGGGGCGCTGAAAGGTTAGATAACTCTCGAGCAGCGGGTTGGATCAGGTTCGGGCGCTGCCGGTGCATTTTATCGCCAGTGGGATTATGAGACGAGAACAAGACGAAGCCCATGAGGGACTTCCGCGGATAACCCTGCGCGCCCTGGTCCTGGGGGTTTTGACCATCGCCGCGGTGTTTTCCTACTCGGCCTACGTAGGGCAGGGCATGCGCACCGGGAGCTACGTGAAGTCGCAGTTTCCCATGACGGTTTGGCTGCCTTTCGTGCTCTGGCTCTTTGCCAACGTGGGCCTCAAGCGCTTGTGGCCGCGTCTGGCGCTGCGCCGGGGAGAGGTCCTGACTATCTTCGTCATGGTCTGGGTGGTGGGCACTTTGCCCCAGTGCGGGTGGATGAACTACTGGCTCAGCCTGGTGGCGGCGCCGGGCTATTTCGCCACCCCCGAAAATCAGTGGGCCGAGGCGGTCTTTCCCTACGTCCCTTGGCACATTTTTCCTTCGACCGCCCGCTGGGTGATGGAAGGGTTCTGGATGGGATCCCCCGGCGGGGCCGAACTGCCCTGGTCCGGCTGGATCGGCATGATTGGCCAGTGGCTGGGGGTGTCGATGGCCATGGTGGTTTTCGGTCTGTGCGTGGTCACCTTGTTCCAGCGCCATTGGATCGAGGCAGAGAAGCTCACCTTTCCACTTGCCCAGATGCCTCTGGAAATGACCCGGGGATTCGACGGCCCGCGGCGCATGCCTGACATTTTCCGTTCCTATCTTTTCTGGATGGGTTTCGGGGTGGTCTTTCTGACCATCTTCTACAATATCATCACCTACTTCGCCCTGGGCCTGCCCAGGATAGATGTCTTTTTCGAACACTACAATGTTCAGATCAGCCAGCATTTGCCGCGGGGAATCTGGTTCAGGGTGATGCCCCCGGTCCTGGCCCTTGCCTACTTGTGCCCCCTGGACATCCTGGCCAGCCTGCTGGTGTTCTACTGGCTGAGCGTTCCCAAGGAGTGGATGATACGGCGCCTGGGAGTCAGCATCGGGACCGAGGGGCAGCAGCTCGAAAACTGGGATATTCTCTACATGGAGAGTTACGGGGCGCTGATTTTTCTTGCCCTGTGGTCGATCTGGCTGGCGCGCAAACACCTCAGGCAGGTGTGGCTCCAGGTGAGCACGGGAGCGGGGGACCGCCGCGATGTGGCGCACTACCGCCTGGCGCTTGCCGGCCTGGTCCTGTCAGGGGCCTACATAGTCGGCTGGGGCGTCGCCCTGGGGATGAGTCTTCCCCTGGCCATGGGGGTCTTCGCACTCATGGCGCTGGTTTACTTCGTCACCATCAAGCTCATCGCGGCCACCGGCTTCGCCTACCTTTTTCCCAACATGCCCCACCTCAAGGGCGAGTCCTTCGTCGTCGACCTGGTGGGCACCGCCAACATTTCGCCGCGCGACCTGGTGGGCTTCAAGCTCTTCACCTCCCACGCCTTCTTCTCCACCTTCCGCATTCCGGCGTGGCCGGCGCTGCCCCACCACCTGCGCATCTTCTCGTTGCGCGACCAGCCAGGCTGGGTGGTCGCGGCCGTTCTGCTGGCCTTTCCTGTGGGCTTCCTGGTGGTGGTCGGCTCCTACCTGGATCTGTGCTACGGTCGCGGCGGCTTCTCGGTGATCGGAGGTGGCTACGGAATGGTGTTCTTCGACCGCCTGGCCAACTTGGAACGTCTAACCACCTTGGACCTGGGCAAGTGGGCGGTCTGGCTCTGGGGTTTCCTGGAGGCCGCCGGAATCGCCATGCTGCGCGCCCGCCTCCACTGGTTCCCTCTCCATCCCATCGGTCCGGCATTCCAGTACACCTTCGGCACCTGGCTCTACTGGTTCAGCCTGCTCCTGGTGTTGGCGATCAAGGTGACCCTCCTGCGCTACGGCGGGGTGCGCGCCTACCTGGCCGGCAAACCATTCTTTTACGGGTTGGCCATCGGCTACGCGAGCGGGATCATTCTCTCGGCCGTCGTGGATTTAATCTGGTTTCCCTCCGACGCCCACCATCTCCACGGGTGGTAGGGGCGGCTCCACGGCGGCAGCGGGAGGTTCCCTGGCGGACTCCGGCAGTCCAGTTGTTGCCAGCGGCCACGGCAGGTCGTGCCAGGGGCTGAGTTGCCAACGGGATAGGAAGAGGAGAATGTACGAATCCGTCAGACACTTCCGGTCCACCTACCACGCCTTCCGGGCGGAATTCGGATTTTGCGCCCGGTCGCGCCTCGAGTTCGAGGCCTGGCAGCAGGGATTCCGTCCACGGCTGCGTCGCGCGCTCGGCCTCGACCACCTGGAGGCGGACCTGGAGGGGCACCAACCGGCCGCCGAGAGGAGATCCTCCGAGGATATGGGAGACCATGTCCGCGAGACCTGGCACATACAAGTAGAGCCGACCGTGCCCCTGCCTTTTTACGTCCTGCGGCCCCGATCCCTGACCGGCCCGGTGCCCCTGGTTCTGACCCCGCACGGGCACAACCACCCCCACCTCTACGCCGGGATCTGCAAAAACGAAAAAGAAGCGGCCGAGATGAGCGCCGGCCAGAGGGACATCGCGGTGCAGGCGGTGCGTGAAGGCTACATCGCCATTGCGCCGACGACGCGGGGGTTCGGGGAAACTCGCACCGAGAAGGACCGGGCTGAGGACCGGACCAGCTCCTGCCGCAGCCAGCTCCTGCACGGCCTCCTGGCCGGCCGCACCCCCATCGGCGAGCGGGTGTGGGATATGAGCCGCCTCATCGACTGGGCGGTGGCCAATCTCGAGGTGGATCCTGACCGCATCGCCATGACCGGCAATTCCGGCGGCGGCACCGTTACCCTATTTGCCGCTGCCTGCGATACCCGCATTGCCGTGGCGATGCCGGGGTGTTACTTCTGTACCTTCGAAGGCAGCATCGGCATTATTGGTCACTGTGAGTGCAACTACGTTCCCGGGATTCTGCGCCTGGGAGAGATGCACGACGTCGCAGGGCTGATCGCGCCGCGCCCCTTCGCGGCCATCGCGGGCAGGGACGACAGGATTTTTCCGTTGCGAGAGGTTAGATACGCCTACCGGCGGTTGCGGGAAATCTACGCAGTCGCTGGAGCGGGGGACCACTGCCGCCTGCACGTGGGTGAGGGCGGGCATCGCTTCTACAAGGACGGGGCCTGGCCCTTTCCGAGCCGGTATTTCAAAGCTTGAAGGGACGGAATCCCCTCCCGCCTGCCTCAAGCGAGAAATTCGTTCAACTGATCCACGGTTCTGGCGCCGTCGTAGGCGGCGATTTCCAGCCCCCAGGTGAGGGAGTCGCCGGCGGCGAGATTCACGGGGTGATGGCGCAGAGGGTTGTAGAGGTGGAGGCCGTAATCGCGGGTGAACCAGGGACAGGCTTCGGTCAGCTCCAGCGGCCTGATTACAACCCCTGCACTTCTCTCCGCCGCGCCGAGGCCCTCGACGTTCAGCCAGGGCGACAGCTTGTCGAAACATCCCGCCTCTCCGCGTCCGCCGCCGGCATTGCGAATATCGCCCCCCAGCCGGGATTCCCAGTGCGGCGTCACCCTGACCCCGACCCCGGCCTCCTTCGTCTGCCCCAGCGTCACGGTTTTGGCCATGGCCGAAAAGGTGGAGTTCCAGATCACGACGTTGAGCCCGGGGCGGGTGGTGAAAGTGACGGTGCGCCTTTCCCGCAGCAGCCCCTTCCCGCCGACCGTCGTCCACTGAACCAGGTGCTCGAACCTGACCCCGCCGGAATCGATCACCGGCTGCAAATCTGCGGCTGCGGGTTCCATTTTCTGGCGGTGCGGTGGATTGTCTCCGGAGCCGGCGTTCCACATATCGTGACCGTCGATTTCCAGGCCGGCGCAGATCCCCTGATGGTGGGGGTGGTCGGGAGGTGCCTCTTGAACCACCAGCAGACCTTCCGGGGTGTAGAATGGAAAAACGTAGGGACGCAGGCGATTGGCCGAGTAGGCGCCGAGCAGTCTGCCGCCGCAGGTGATCCACCACCGGTAATTGTAGTAGAAGGCATCCCAAGGCATGATCGATCCTTTCTGGATGGGATCCGGGGATTTTTTCCCAGGTTCAGGCCGCCGCCTGGCTCTTCGATGGGCTTGCCGTTCAGTCAACCCTGAGGTTGACTGTCCAGACGATAAGGTCTTTTATAATTTCTGTCTATTCTGTGGGCACAGTTAGGTCTTCGGAACCAAGGAGGACGGATATGGTGGACACCACGTGGCAGTGGCAAAAGGAAGCCGGACCGCGACTGCAGGGATCCCGCGATCTGGACAGTTCCAAGTTGCTTGCTCCCTGTGCCGTGCCCCTTTCCTCGGGCGCCTACCGCCTGTTCTACACCGGCTTGGGCCCGGCCAGACCATTCCAGACCTGCCAGGGATATATTCTCAGCGCCATCTCCGAAGACGGCCTTAACTTCGATCCGGAACCGGGCATACGCTTGAGCCCTCGGCCCTCCTTGCCTCACATGTCGCACCGGGTGCTGGCCTCGACCCTGGTCCAGTGCGGTGACGGCCACTGGCGCATGTACTTCGAGTCCCGCGGGACACCGGATCAGCCCTCGGTGATTTGCAGCGCACTTTCCGTGGATATGCTGCACTGGGAGCTCGAAGAGGGCATCCGTCTGCGCGGACCCGGTAATCTGGGCGGTCCCCGCTATCTTCCCCTGCCCGGTGGCGGTGGGCGGCTGTACTGCTGGAGCGCTGAATTCGACCAGGGGGGTCCGGGAAGAGGCCGGCGGCTTTTTCAGAGAGTGGTCAGTGCCGCCACCTCCGACGGTCTCGACTTTGAATTCGATCCGGGATTCCGCCTGCGCGACAGGGAGGCTGAGTACGACACCGCAGGAATCACCGCCGCGGAGGTGGTCCCACCGTCGGGCGGGGGCTCCTGGACCATGTTCTTTTCGGCGTGGCAGGATGTGCCGGAGGGCACCGTGGTGCCGGTGCATCCAAGCCAGGATTCCAGCGCGGGGGAGAGCCTGTCAGCGGAGGATTTTGCCGCCGCTTCCATCGCTTCGGATTTGGCGGGCTACAGATCGCGGATTTTCGTGGCCCGCTCCGCCAATGGCCTGGAGTGGGAGCGGGGCGGATGCGTCATCGAAGGCGGGGGCCACGGCCAGGGTGAGATAGATGCCGTCCACGCGGAAGACATGTCGCTGGTGCAGATCGATACCGGCAGGTATCGGATGTACTACGCCGCCTGCGACAAGGACGGCAACTGGCGCATCGCCAGTGCCGTCGCTGGAGAAGCAGCGGCTTCGTCAGGAAGCACACCAGCGGCAAATTGACTCCGATTTCTCTCACCGGGACCTCTTGCATATAATGGGTTCTTTGAGCCCGACGGGAGGTGGGCAATGACCGACCGGACACCAGCCGGCAGATCCGGAAATCCTTACGCCAATCCCGAGTTGGCCAACTGGATGGCCGGCTTCGAGGGGATGCACGACTGGCCCCTGACCAACGAGTTGCCGGGGGAGAAAGAAGCCCGTTCTCGTTGGCAGAATGGTCTCTACAGGGTTTTTGACGGCCTCGGGCTGATGCTGCCGGGGCTGGCTCTGGCCTTCGGCGTCGCTCTCCTCGGCAAGGCTCTGGCGGCGTGGATCGGGACTTCCCTGGCGGGCTTCGGGCAGGTTCCCCTCAGTGCTGTTGTGGTCATGGTGGTCCTCGGTCTGTTGATCCGCAATATCGTCGGTCTCCCCGCCTCCTACGAAAAGGGACTCGGTCTGTGCGTCCGAGGGTTGCTGCGCATCGGCATCGTGCTCCTCGGCCTGCGCCTCAGCCTGGGGGCCCTGGGCCATATCGGCCTTCTCAGCCTGCCCATCGTGATCTGCTGCATCGCCACCGCCCTGGTCATGGTAAGCTGGTTCAACCGGATCCTCGATTTGCCCCGGCGTCTGGGCAGCCTGATCGCGGTGGGTACCAGCATTTGCGGCGTCAGCGCGGTGATGGCCACCAGCGCGGCCATCGACGCCGACGAAGACGAGGTGGGCTACGCCGTGGCCTGCGTGACCATTTTCGGAATGCTCGGACTCTTCGCCTATCCTTTCCTTTCGTTCTGGATTTTCGACGGCGACCCGCGTCTGGCCGGCCTCTTTCTGGGCACCGCGATCCACGATACCGCCCAGGTGGCCGGCGCCGGTCTGCTCTACGCCGAGCGCTATGCGGCGCCGCTCGCTCTCGACACCGCCACGGCCACCAAGCTGGTGCGCAATACCTTCATGGTCGCCGTGATTCCGCTGATCGCCATGCTCTACCAGCGCTCGGGAGAGGAAAGCGGGGTGCGCCAGAAATGGTATCGGATGGTGCCCCTCTTCGTTCTCGGATTTGTGGCCATGGTTCTGCTGCGGTCGCTCGGGGACTTTGGGGTTCAGTCCCTGAGCATATTCGACCGGCAGGCCTGGAACGAAGTCCTCGGACAGGCGGAGATAGTGGCCAAATGGTGTCTCGCCCTGGCCATGGCCGGAGTGGGGTTGGGAACCAGCCTGGCCAAGTTGCGGGGTCTGGGATTCAAGCCCATCAGTGTCGGATTTGCCGCTGCCGTCCTCGTCGGGGCGGTCAGCGTGCTCGTGGTCAAGCTGGTGGCGTCCGCAGTCTGACCGACCTGGTGCACGAGCTTTAAATCGCTTGCCGGCACCGGGTGGAGAAAAAGCGGGGGGCCTGGAGATTTCCGCCCGACGGTTATTTGCTGGAAGGAGTGATATGGCAGTTCCGGTCTGGCTTGAGGAATTTGCCCGGCAGCGTCCCAAGTGCAAAGCTTTATTTGAACGCGCCAAGGCCTGCATCGCCGGCGGTGTCGGCCACGACATGCGCTATAGTCTGCCCTGTCCGACTTACGTTCAGCGGGCATCCGGAGCGCGCATGTGGGACATGGACGGCAATGAGATTATCGACTGCGGCCTCGGCAATGGGGCCATTCTCCTGGGGCACGCGCCTCCGGCGGTGCTGGAGGCCATTGGAGCGGCGCTGGAGAATGGCTTTCACTTCGGGCAGGACCACGCGCTGCAGGTGGAGTGGGCCGAACTCATCCAGGAGGCCATACCTTCGGCCGAGCGGGTGCGCTTCGTCAACTCGGGCACCGAAGGAGCCATGTTGTCGGTGCGTCTGGCCCGGGCATTCAAAGGGTGCGACAAGATACTGCGTTTCGAAGGGCACTTCAGCGGCTGGCACGACGACGTGGGCCGGGGCGCCACGCCCCCCTTCGACGCGCCGGTCTCCCTGGGAATTCCGGCCACCCGGCTCGAGACCACCAATATTGTCCCGGCCGATCTGAACGTGGTGGAAGAGACCTTGCGCGCCCACGGGGATATTGCCGCGGTCATGCTGGAACCTTCGGGTGGATCGTGGGGGACGGTTCCGCTGAGCGTGGAGTTCAACCGCGAGCTGCGCCGCATCACCGAAGCGCGCGATGTCCTCCTGATCTACGACGAAGTGGTCACGGGTTTTCGCTACAGCTCCGGGGGATACCAGCAATACGCCGGTGTCACTCCCGACCTCACGGTGATGGGCAAGATCGTCGCCGGCGGCATGCCGGGGGGAGTGGTGGCCGGGCGCGCCGACATCATGGGGCTTCTGGACTTCAGCGGAGATCCCCGGCGCGACCGCCACCAGCGGGTGCAGCACCTGGGCACCTTCAACGCCAGTCCGCTCTCCGCCGCCGCCGGGATCGCCACCCTGAAACAGACGCGCAGCGGCGTTCCCCAAGCCCGCGCCGATGGCATGGCCGGGCTGCTGCGCAGCGGCATGGAAGAGCTGCTGGAGCGCGAGCGCGCCGGTGGCTATGTCTACGGTGATGCGTCGATTTTCCACGTCTACCTGGAAGCCGCGCCCGGCTCCGGAGCGGCCTCCCGTAGCGCCCTTCACCGCAGCGACGCGGCCACCCTCAAAGGCATTCCCGGCAACGTGGTCAGGGGGTTTCAGAAGAATCTGCAGATCCGCGGGGTGGAACTGCTCTCCTATACCGGCGGCATGACTTCGGCGGCCCACACCGAGGCGGATGTCAGCCGCATTCTGGAGGCCTTCGGCGAAGCCATCCACGCCCTGGTGGAGGCGCGCTTGGTGGCCTCTTTGAGTTGAGGGCGGAACAATAATTGGAGGATTGTTCATGAGCAAACGCCGCGCCCACTATGTGCTCAGCACCCACTGGGATCGAGAGTGGCACCAGTCGTTCCAGGACTTTCGCTACCGCCTCGTCCGCCTCCTGGACGAGGTGCTGGATGGACTGGACTCCGGTTCATTGCGCGGTCCCTTTCAAACCGACGGTCAGAGCGTCATCCTGGAGGACTACCTTGAAGTCCGTCCCGAGCGCCGCGCTCAGGTCCAGGAGTTCGTGCGCCAGGGCCGGCTGGTGGTCGGTCCCTGGTTTACCATACCCGACGAGTTCATCGTCAGCGGCGAGGCGCTGATCCGCAATCTGCGGCTCGGACGAGGCCTGGTCCGCAGTCTGGGCGGACAGCCCTCGAACGCCGGGTTCATCAACGACACATTCGGGCACAACAGCCAGATGCCCCAGATCCTGGCGGGGTTCGGCATCCGCGGCGGTTTCTTGTGGAGAGGGACCAATGAAGTGGGCACGCGGCTGCTGCGCTGGCGCGGCGCCGACGGCACCGAATTGCCCTTCTTCCGCTTCGCCCAAAACGGTTACTTCGACTACAGTATCAACGTGCGCCGGGTGCGCGACCACGACCGGGCTTTCGACCCGCGGCAGGTGGGGCAGGATCTGCGCGCCTACATCGAGCGCGAGGCCGGGTGCACCGAGGTGGACCCCATCCTGCTCTTTGACGGAGGCGACCACCAGGAATGGGATCAGGAGGCCTACGGGGTTGTGGCCGCGCACCTGGACCGGGATCTGGAAAAATTCGACCTCGTCCACACCAGTCTCGACGCCTATCTCGAGGAGATGGTGCCCCAGGCGCAGCGCATCGGCACCATGCTCGAAGGAGAGTTGCGCGAACCAGGGCGCTATTTCGACGATACCCAGCAGATGATTCCGGGGGTTCTGTCCAGCCGCGTGTGGATAAAGCAGGCCAACGCCGAGTGTCAGACCTTGCTGTGCCATTGGGCGGAGCCCACCAGCGCTCTGGCCCATCTCACCCTGGGCGCCGAAGTCCCAGAGGGTTTTCTCCAGGTGGCGTGGAAATGGCTCCTCAAGAATCACGCCCACGATTCTGTCTGCGGCTGCAGTATCGACAGCGTACACGAGGACATGAAGTTCCGCTTCAGCCAGACCCGCCGCATCGGCGAGCGTTTGACCCTGGAGGCCACCCGGGGGCTGGCCGCGGCGGCGGCCGGCAGGTTGGGAGGAGACGAGTTGAGCGTCACCGTATTCAATCCCCTGCCTCATCCCCTGGACCAGAGCGTGGAGCTGACCCTGGAGATTCCTCCGGAGTGGCCCCGGTTCAACGAGTTTTTCGGCTACGAGCCCAAACCCGGCTTCCGCATTTACGGCCCCGACGGCAAGGAGATCCCCTACCAGCGCCTTGCCCAGCGCATGCGGCGCCAGAAGGTGCGGCTGTTCCCCTCCAAATATCGCCAGAAGTACGAGGCCCACGACGTGGACGTGAGTCTGCCGCTGGCGCTGCCGGCCCTGGGTTATGCCACATTGAAAATACGGGCGGACCGCAGTCAGACCGCCACCCGCCATCCGGACGTAGCGGGAATGGCCACCAGCGAGCGTTCCATGGCCAACGAGCACCTGGAAGCGACTATCGCAGCAAACGGATCGCTGACCCTGACGGACCGGCGCGCCGGCCAAACCTACGAGCGCCTGCTGACCTTCGAGGACTGCGCCGATATCGGCGACGGATGGTACCACGGCCAAGCCGTCAACGACCAGGTTTTCCTCTCCACTGCTGCTTCGGCCGCGGTGGCCCTGGTCCACGACGGACCCTACCGCACCACCTTTCGGGTGCGCGCCACCATGCCGGTGCCGGCTGAGTTCCATTTCGACGACAGTATGCGGCGCTCCGAGCGCTTGGTCGAGCTGGTCACCGACAGCTTCCTCACCTTGAGACCCGGGGCCTCCTGGGTCGAAGTGGAGACGGTGGTGGAAAACGCGGCGGACGACCACCGCCTTCGAGTCCTGTTTCCCACCGGGACCCGGGCTCCGACCTATCTGTCCGACACCCCTTTCGACGTGGTCGAGCGTCCCGTCGCCCTGCGTCCGGACAACCATCTATACCGCGAATTGGAGGTTGAAACCAGGCCGCAGCAGAGTTGGAGCGCGGTTTTCTCCGGCGCCCGGGGACTGGCCGTGGTCAGCAGCGGGCAGCTGGAAACGGCGGTGCGCGACTTCGACGAGCGCATCCTGGCGCTGACCCTGTTCCGCGGCACCCGACTCACCGTCTGGACCGATGGAGAGCCCGAGGGCCAATTGCGCGGCCCGCTGCGCTTCCGCTATTGGATCGTACCATTGCGGGGCGAGCCGGACAGGACCTGGATGTGCAATCTGGGCCAGCAGTTGGGCGCCGGGATTCGCAGCGTGCAGCTCGACCCGGTCGACCAGCACATTTATCGCCTCGGCGCCGCCGACCTTCCCCCAGAGGCCCAGTTCCTCCAGGTAGGAGGATCGGCGGTGCTCACCAGCATGCGCCAGGCCGAGGGGGGCCTGGAGCTGCGTCTGTTCAATCCTCTGGCCAGGGAGATAGAGGCAAGCCTGCGCCTGGGCAACCTCCTATCTTTCTCCCAGGCCCGGTTGGTGGACTTCGACAGCCAGCCCACAGGTGGGCGAGCGGACCTGGTCGACGGAAAGGTGGCGATCCCCATGGGGCCGAAGCAGATTGTGACCCTGTGCTTGAGCTAGTGCCTGCGCGCGTAATTAAGCGGCCGAATTCACGCGGAATTGGGCAAGCAGGCACTAGGGTGCCGTGCCGTAAATGAAGGATAGCGTCGAAGTGGCCGGAGCGGCCGTCTTCGATCGTACTGCAGCGGGTAATTTCCGCTCTGGGTTATTGATCCGGCATTTCTTATTTTTGGAGCAATTCAACCGTGGGAGAATTGCGATGGACACACAGCCAATTGGACCCCTGGCCTCCTTGCCCGCCCGTTCGGGATGGGCAGGGTTGCTGATCCTGTTCGCCTGGAGCGCTCTCGTCCAAGCGCAGGATACCCGGGTGGAAGCAACCGCGGAGATCGAATCGGCCCGCCCCTTTCTGCGCTGGGAGCGACCCTCGTACCGCAACTTCGCCTTCCGCAACTACACCAACTATCTCAATCACTCCTTTCCCTACGAGGACGCGCCGCGGGCCTATTACGGTCCCCTGGGGGATCACCTGATAAACGGCTACGATCTCTACAAGTGGGAGGAGACGCGGGCTCCGGGACAGGAGTACGGTAGCGCCGTTTTCAAGCCCAACGAAATGTACCAACTGGTATGGGACAAGGTTTACGACGCGGTGGTTGTGGGCCGCGACGGCTACGGCAGTTGGGGCTACAGTCTGGTGGTGGCGGACAACATGATTGCACGTCTGTCGCCCCTGACCCTCTCGATGACATCCTTCAATGGCTTCCGCCTGGACATATCCACGCCCCGCCTGCAGCTGACCGGGATGGGGTCCCGCATCGAGCGGCCCCACACCTACCAGGAGGAGGGCTTGTTCTGGGCCATCGAGAGAACTCACTATGCCGATGAATCGACCATGCTTCTGGGCAGTCGGGCACAGGTGGACCTGGGCCGGTTGAAGATGGGGCTGAACTGGGCCAATGCACACGTATACCAGAGCACCCAGCCGGGGAACGGCCTCAAGGGCCGGCTGAAGCCGGTCCAGCCCTTGATGGACTGGATCGTCGTGCGTTTCTCCGACGACTCGCCGCTGGACCGCACCGGGGGAGCGGTCGTGCAGGAGGTGCAACTGGTGGTCAACGGGCAGGCGAGGCCGGACCTGGTGCCCCGGGTGGTGCGCCACCACGGGGGGATCGGACCGCAGGTGGGGACCTTGTCGCAGCGCACTGGAAGAGTCGCCGTGGTGGAGTACACCCAGTTCGCCGGGCATCGGCTTTTCTACCGCGGCAGGGACGACATGCCCCTCTACGCCGACTACCTCTACCGCCTGGACCTGGAGGAGGGAGTGGACGTCAGTGCCAACGCCGTCCCCGAGGTTCTGGGGTCCATCTTCAAGGTGGAATCGCCGGAGGAGGCACTGCGCGCCGATGGCGCAGAGCAACTGGTATTCCTCTTCGACGTGTCGCAGGAGCCCCTCGTCGAATCGGTCCAGGTGGAGGCCCTGCTGGGCAACGACTACCGCGTGGATGTCGCCCTGCTGAGCAACGTGAACCCGCGCGCCAAGGTCTACTACGGCGAATACTTGAGCACCTTTTACCGGCCGGTGCTGCGCTCCCCCGGCAATGTCCGCGACCTTGCCAACTTCAAGAGGAGGCGCTTCGGGATCGGTGAGGACACCGGAGTTTTCACCTACAGCGCCGACCTGAACCTATCCCTGCCGGGTCTGGAAGTTCAGGGGGAGTATGCGCGCTCGGCTCTGTACTTGCGCTATCCGGGAGAGCGGGAGGGGCAACCTGTTTTCGACCGCAGCCCGCGCTTCGTGGAGCGCGGTGCGGCCTACTACCTCAACGCCACCCGCTGGTTCGGGAGGGGGCGCCTGGGGGCAGAAATATTCGCCATCAATCCGGGGTTCACCACCAGCCTGCGCACCTTTCTGAACCGGGGGACTCACCGGCGCAATAACACCAACCTGATAGGGATGTACAACCAGACGGTTTACTGGGACCTGGTGGAGGACAACGACGACGGCGACCGCTTTCCCGACCGGCGCGTCGGTAATCTGGTCGGTTTTTCCAACGACAGCCAGGCGCACGACGTGGATGGGGTGTTCCTGGATCAGGACGAGGACAACGACGGCTGGCCCGAGACCAACCGCGACGGGGACCTCATTCCCGATTCCGAAGAGCCCTTCCTCATGTACTACGTGGAGCCCAACGCCTATGCCTACGGTCTCGACCGCAATCACAACGACGAGCCGGACCCGCGCGAGGACGACGGCGAGGTGGACTATCCCTACGACTACGACCAGCGCGGCTACCACCTCTTCGGGCAACTGGACATGAGCCCCCACTGGTCCCTGGCCCTGGGCCGCTACGCCACCGCCCAGATCGCCGGCGGCGGCCGCAACCGCTCGGCCTACGCCCTGCTGACCTACCAGCGCCAGGGCATCGAGCGGTTGCGGCAGGTGTTCTTCGAAAACAGCTTGCGCCGGGTGCAGGACGACATCGCCGACGAGTACGTCTCCTGGGACGAGAACGCGGACAGGACGCGCAACTTCAGCTTCCGCGGCCTGAGCAGAGGCAACGTGATCGACGCCTTCATCCACGATTATCCTCCCATATTCAGCTACAGTTTCGTCCCCGACCTGGTTTTCTACCAGGACAGCTATGTCAACGAGAGCTACTTCGAAGCCAGGTTGCGGCCCTGGTCGACCTTGAACGTAGTGCAGAAGCTGCGCCTGCGCTTCAACTGGCAGCAGGGCGGCCGGCTCTACAACGGTCTCTTCCAGAAGGAGCGCCGCCTGGATTTCCACACTTCCGTCAGCCGCCTGGAATACACCTGGAACTGGGGCCGGCTGAAGGTGACGCCGCAGTACAAACTCATGCTCCTGCGCCTGATGGACCGCGGGCAGAACCGGCGCATGCGGGACGATTTTCGCTCGATTCCCATTGTGCGCCTGGAGTATCCTCTGTTGCTGCGAACGACGCTGCGGGCGGGGGTGCAGGGATGGGGGCCCATTCCCTATCTGCGCCGGGACCGGGTGGCCAGCCGCTTCAGCTTCGAGCAGCGCACCTCTTTCGTAACCCTGACCAACCAATCCAAGTATTTCGGCTACGAGCTGGTGACCATGGTGGGGTTGAGAAAGAACCAGAGGGGCTACGAAACCAAGTTTCTGGACGCGCGCAATTTCGACGGGCTCACCTTCTTCGTGCGCGCCCTGGTGGGCTTCACTCTGTACGGGCGGCCGCTCTAGTGTGCCGAGCCATGGAAAGCCGCGGCATTCTGCCGCTGAGCCTTTCGGCACGGTGCGCAGGACCGGCCTGTAGAACCGGATTAGCGCAGCTTCGAGATATACCTGAACCGGGGATTGAAATGAGATGAAGGTTCAAACCAGGCTCTACGAGATTCTTGAGAAAGCCGAAGAAGGGGATTCGGTCAGCAAGGCCGTCGATGTATTCCTGGTCTCTCTGATTCTGCTGAATGTCTGCGTCGTCGTCGTAGAGACGGTTCAGTGGCTGCAAATTCGCTACGCGCAACAATTCCGCTACTTTGAGATCTTCTCCATTGCCGTATTCACCCTCGAGTACCTGCTGCGCCTGTGGGTCTGCACCACGGACGAACGGTTCAAGCATCCCCTCAAAGGGAGATTGCGCTATCTGGTCACGCCCATGGCGTTGATCGATCTGGTGGCCATCCTGCCCTTTTACCTGCCGTTCATAATTACCGCCGATCTGAGAGTCATGAGGATCATCAGGCTGGTCAGGTTGCCGCTTTTGTTCAAGGTTGTGCGCTATTCCAAATCGATCAGGGCGTTCACCGACGTCTGCCACTTGAAATGGAAGGAACTGTCAATGGTATTTCTGGCCATTATTTTCCTTCTGATTCTCTCCTCGGCCGTCGTCTACCAGCTCGAAAACGAGGCGCAGCCGGAGGAGTTTTCGAGCATTCCGGCCGCCATGTGGTGGGGCGTGGCAACGCTGACCACGGTGGGATACGGTGACGTTACACCCGTCACTACTCTGGGTAAAATTTTCGGCGCCCTCATTGCCATGCTGGGCATCGGGTTCTTCGCCTTGCCGGCTGGTATCATAGGTTCGGGATTCGTAACCATAATGCAGGGCGAGTCGAGGGCGTCCTTCAAGTGCCCCCACTGTCACAGGGAGATCGAGCGCGACGATTGACCAGGGAAAAAAGATTTCTTCCGGACCAATGGAGGTCCAAGCGACGCTTCTTGACCTACTATCTGGCGGGCCTTTACCACAGGACAAGTGACAACCACCTCTTCCTCTTTGCCGGCGGCCTGGCCTTTGCCACCCTTCTCTGCCTGGTTCCCTCGGTCTTTCTCATTTTCTACGTGCTCGGGGCCATCCTGGACGTGGACTCCCTGGCTCATCTAGTGGGGATGGCGGTGGATATGTTCATCCCCTACCAGGGAGAGGCCGAGCACCTGAAGGGCGCCCTGACATCGCGCATCCCCGGAGTGGTTCAGTTCAAAGAAACCTACGGACCCTTCGGCCTGCTGATCCTGGTGCTCAGCGTCAGCAGCCTGTTCAGCAGCATGAGAACCCTGCTCAACAAGGTCTTTCAGGCCGAGAGGGAACATAGAGCCGAGGCCTGGACAGCCCTGCGGCGTTTAGGCAGGAAAGTTCTAGGTGGGGAAGTGGCGGGTGTAGTGCGGGGAATCGTGGGGACTTTTCCCATAGTGCTGGACAAATTGCGGGATATGGTCACGGTACTCCTGGTCCTGTCCACTTTCCTGGTGCTGGTTTTCGCGCTGCCGGTGCTGGCCGCGGTCATCGACGCGGTTCTCTCCCCGCTGCGCTCCTACGCCTACATCACCTACCTCTACAGCATCGCTTCCTTCGCCTTGATCTTCGGGGTGTTTCTGAGCCTTTACTGGCTGGTTCCATACCGCCAGCCCCCGGTGAGAATACTGGCCTTGGGGGCTTTGTGGGCAGCTCTGCTGTGGAAGCTCGCCGCCTGGATCTTCGGCTATTACCTGAGTCATTTCGCCTCCATCTGGTATCTTTACGGCGCCTACGTCCTGTCCGCGGCCATAGCTCTGTGGATTTACTTTGCCGCCATTGTATTCATTATCGGCGCCGAAATCGCCCAAATCTGCCACGAAAAGCGCGCCATCCCTGCTTGAGTCCCTCCGCTCCTGGAAAATCTCCGCAGTCCCCCGGCCGCGGCCGCGGCCCCCTTGTGGGCGCTCCGCCTCACCAGCTAGGCACGCCTCCGAGAAGCAGCTTCTGCAGCGGAGTGCCGTTCTCTTTCAGCCGGGCGACGCGGGGTCCGTCGAAGGGTTCGCGCGATTTCATCCAGGCGTTCTGGTAACACATGAGGCAGACGCGGCGCAGCTGCCGGGAGCGATTGGCCGCCCCGCGATGGTAGAGCCAGCCGGAAAAGAGCACCGGCAAGATGGGGGTTCATCTTCAGACGATCCTTGATGGGAGCCAGGGCCGGTGGTATTTTGGGTTGATCGGTTTCGCGCCGGGATTTTTAACAGGAGGCACCCATGCGCTTGAAGGATATGATAGCCATCGTCACCGGAGGCGGCGGCGGAATGGGTGGAGGAATCTGCGCCAGTCTGGCGCGGGAAGGGGCTGACGTTGTCGTCGCCGACGTAAATATGGAGGCCGCTCAGAGGCGGGTGGAGGAGCTTGAGAAGGCCGGCCGCAGGGGTCTGGCGCTGGAGTCGGACATAACCAGGGAGGATGAGTGCGAGGCGCTGGTGGAAGCGGCCTTGCATGCCTTCGGCCGGGTGGACATCCTGGTCAACAATGCCGGGCACTTCGGAGAAAACCTGGGCCTCCCCTTCACCAACCAGACCGCGGCGGACTGGGATGCCAACTACCATATCCACGTCAAAGGACCCTTCTTTCTGTGCCGGGCGGTGGCGCCGCACATGATGGAGCGCAAATACGGCAAAATCGTCAATATTTCCTCCATTGCGGCGCAGAGGGACCCCCAGATTTTGCCCAGTTATGCCGCCGCCAAGAATGCACTCCTGAGCCTTACCCGCTGTGTGGCCAAGGATCTGGGTCCCTACAATGTCAACGTCAACTCGGTTTGCCCCGGCCTGGTATGGACTTCCTTCTGGCACCTGCTGGCACCGCGAATTGCCGCCGGCGACGCGGACTACGCCGGCATGCCGGCGCGCGCCGTGTTCGACGCCTACGTGAAGAAGAACACCCCCCTGCAACGGGAGCAGACCCCCGAGGACATCGGGGACCTGGTCGCCTTCCTGGCTTCGGATGAGGCGCGCAATATCAGCGGCCAGACGATCAACGTCGACGGCGGTATCTCGATGTGCTGACGAAACTGGTGGCGGCGTTCGGTTGCCGCTTTTCCATGGAAGGAATCTGCTATGAGAGCCAATCAATTACGCCAACTGCTGGACGCGGGGAAGCCAACCGTGGGGACTCACATCCACAGTTCGTGGCCTTCGGTGGTGGAGGCCGTTGGACATACAGGCATGTTCGACTACGTGGAATTCGTCGCCGAATACGCCCCCTTCGACCTGTTCTCTCTCGACAACTTCTGCCGGGCGGCTGAACTCCACGACCTGTCGACGATGATCAAGGTGGACCAGGAGCCGCAGCGCTTCCTGGCCCAGCGCGCGGTGGGCGCCGGCTTCCAGAGCGTGCTCTTCGCCGACAGTCACGATATCGAGGAGGCGCGCCGCTGCGTGCAAACCGTGCGCCCGGATACACCTGAAGTGGGGGGATCCTATGGCGCTGCCTCGCGCCGCAACGCCTTCATGGCCTACGGCGGCGGCAGCACGGAGTACGTCCAGGCATTGAACGATATCGTCGTTGTCCTGATGATCGAGAAGAAAACGGCGGTTGAGCAATTGGAGCAGATCCTCGAACTGGAAGGGGTGGACATGATCCAGTGGGGAGGCTCCGACTACTCCATGAGCATCGGCCGGCCCGGCGCTTCACAGAGCAAAGAGGTGAAGGAAGTGGAGCGCCGGGTCATCGAGACCTGCCTGCGCCGGGGGGTGCCCCCGCGGGCGGAGGTCGAGAGCCCTGACGCGGCCAGGTACTATCTCGATCTGGGGGTTCGTCATTTCTGCATCGGCACCGACCTGATGGTTGTCCACCGCTGGATGCGGGAAAACGGTGAGAACTTGCGCAAGGTCATTGCTCAACATTAACCCAACAATCCAAGGAGCATCTGCATGACCCCCGAACAGCATTATTTTTTCGACATTGCCGGTTTTCTTCACCTGGAGAACGCCCTCGGCGACGAGGAGCTGCAGAAAGCCCGGGAGGCGGCGGACCGCTACATGAACACGCCCCCCGAGCAACTGCCGCCCGGCTTCGAGATCGATGGGTGGAGGTATACCCACGGTTTTGCCTTCGATCAGGCCCTGGAGGCCCTGGTCATGCATCCCTCTTTCTGGCCCATCATTCGCGAGCTCACCTATGACCGGCCGCGGCTCAGCAGCGGAACCCTGATCGTCGACCAGCGCCGGAACTCGAAGAGCATGCTGCACTGCGCCCGCGAGGGCTATGGCTGGCCCAGCACCCGCTACGGCGTCAGAGACGGGCGCATTTTCTGCGACGATCTGGTTGTCTTTCCCTACCTGGAGGATGTCAATCCGGGGGACGGGGGCCTGGTGGTAGTGCCGGGATCGCACAAAGCCGAGTTCGAACGCCCCGAGGAATTGTATTACGGCGGACTGGTAACCTCCGAGGTCCCCGATGGCGTAGTCAATGTCACCCCGCGCGCCGGGGACGTGGTGATCATATCCGAATTGCTTACTCACGGCACCATGCCCTGGCAACCCGAGGACAGGGTGCGCCGCGCCCTGGTCCTGCGCTTCAAAACCCAAAACACCGGCACCCTGAACTTCCCCCCCGAGATCCTGGAGCGCCTGTCGCCGCAGACCAGGGATTTGGTGCAGCCGGCATCTTTCAATACGGTCAAAGAAATCGTCAAAGAGCAACTGGCTTGAAAGGAGAGGAATTGTGGCCCTTGAAGTCTACGATTTTCGCCAAGAAGAGGATCAGCGCTACGTCCTGGTCACTCCACAGATCCGCTCCCGGCTGCTGCGCCTGGAACCGGGACCCGGCGGCGGGGAATTTCACAGCCACGACCTGGGTCACGAAATCTTCCTGATCCTCCAAGGCCGTTGCGTTTTCGAGATCGGCGGCGAGGAGGCGGAGCTGGGGCCTGGACAGATGTGTGTCGCCCTGGCCGACCAGCCCCACCGGGTCCACGTCATCGGGGACGAACCGGTAATCATGTACCTGTCGGTAACTCCGCACATCCTGCCGACCCACACCGGGAGGACTGCGGACGGAGGGCGCCATCCGGTTCGCATCGGCGGACTCAACCAGTTCGATACGGAGACGGACGTGAAGACTCCCATGGCGGCCCTGGTGGATAGCTACATTGAAACCGCCGAGGCCGCCGCCGACGCCCTGCGGGCCAGCGCCGAGGAGGCGGCGGCGCTCAAAGAGGCCAACGGCTCGGGGGAAGATGCGGGGGAGGCGCGCCTTGCGGTGTGGGAGAATCTCTGCCAGGCCTTCACCAAGGTTTACGATTTAGGGGACGTATGGAACAACGTGGCGCCGCGGGCTGGGCACAACACCAGTTCCCCCGGGCGCTGAAGGGAGATTCATGAAACCCATACGAATCGGCGTGGTGGGGTGCGGCGCCATCGCCCAGGTCCACCACCTGCCCAACCTGATGATGCTGGATCAGGAGTTCGAGGTGGCCGGGCTCTGCGACATATCTCCGACCCTGGCGCGCACCATCGCCGAAGATTACGGGGTGGCTTTCCACACCAGCGATTACCGCGAGCTTCTGGCCGCGGATCTGGAGGCGGTACTGCTGTGCCACTCGGATCCCAAGACCGAGGCCGCCCTTGCCGCTTTCGAGGCCGGCAAGCACGTGCTCATTGAAAAGCCGCTGTGCTTTTCCCTCGCCGATATTGACGCGGTGACCGCGGCGGTGCAGGCATCCGGCAAGGTGGGGATGGCCGCCTACATGAAGGTGTACGATCCGGCCTATGAGATCGCCTGGCGCGAAGTGGAGCGCATGAGCTCAATACGCTTCGTGCAGATCAATCATCTGCACACGGGCAACGAATTCCATCTGCGCCACCTGCGGCTCAAGCGCTTCGACGACCGGCCTGCGGTCCCGGGAGGGACCGTAGGGGATATCGCCCGGGATGTCCTGGGGGACGGTGTTCCTGCGGCCGCGGCTTCTGCCTTCCGCACCGTCGCCGGCAGCATGATCCACGATATCTACGGATTGCGCCTGATGATGGGGCCGCCCCAACGGGTGGTCAGCACCGAGATCTGGAACCAGGGCCGCGGCATCAACACGGTGCTGGCCTACGAGAGCGGAGCGCGCTGCGCCGCCTCCTGGGTTTCGCTGCCGGGGCTGTGGAACTTCACCGAGACCCTGGAGGTCTATGCCGAGGACCGCAGGGTGATGGTCAACTATCCCAGCGGCTTCGCCCGGGGAATCCCTTCCCGGGTGGCCGTTCACGGCGTGGACGGGGAAGGCCGGACTTTCTGCAAGGAGCCGGCGGTGGAATGGGATAACGCCTTTCTCTGCGAGATGCGCCATTTTCACTCCTGCATCACCGGGAGCGTTTCCTGCCGAACACTGGTGGAAGACGCGCGCCACGACATCGCCTTGGTCATCGATATAGTGAAGGCCTATCTGGACAAATAAGCTGAAAGCAGGGGCAGGGGCTCGACCTCCCGGCCCCTGCGTTGCCAACCGGGTTTGCGGCAGGCCAAGCCGCCAGCAACGGACACCAGGCCCGGAGTCATCACTCTGAAAGGAGTTCCAGGATGCCGCGCCAGGAGGTTCTGTGGGGAATTCTGGGGACCGCGAACATCGCCACCAGTGTAGGGCAGGCCATCGAGGCGGCGGAAGGCGCTGAACTGGGAGCCATCGCCAGCCGCGACGGGGAGCGCGCCCGCCGCTGGGGCGCCGGCCGCGGCCTGCAACGGACCTACGGAAGCTACGAGTCGCTGCTGCAAGAGGATGACATCGAGGCCGTATATATTCCCTTGCCGCCTTCCATGCACATGGAGTGGACGATCAAGGCCGCCGAAGGAGGCAAGCATGTATTGTGTGAAAAACCCCTTGCGGCCAATTCCGCCGAAGCGCGCGCCATGATCTCTGCCTGCGAAGCGAACCAGGTGCAGTTGATGGACGGAGTCATGTGGGTCCACCACCGGCGCACCGCGATGATGAAGGAGGACCTGGACTCCGGGTCCCTGGGCCCGTTGCGGCGGGTTACGGCTGCCTTTTCCATCAACTGGGACCAGATCCCGGAGGACAATATTCGCCTCAAGAAAGAGCTGGGCGGCGGTGCTCTGGGCGACCTTGGATATTACTGCGTCCGCGCCATTCTGTGGGCTTTCGATGATATTCCAACCAGTGTCTACGCTGCCGCGCGCTTTCACAGGGGAGTGGACTTCAACCTGTCCGGCATGCTCTGGTTCGAGGGCGGGCGCACGGCCTCATTCGACTGTGGTTTTGATACGGCTTCGCGCAGGTGGTTCGAGGTGGCGGGAACCCGGAGGTCCCTGGTCTGCGACGATTTCGTAGTTCCGGTCGACCCGGAGAGGTCCAGGTACTGGATTCACGGCAAGGGCGGAGACCAGATCGAGCGCAAGATAAGGGGCTCGGCCCAGACGGTGCGCATGATCGAAGGATTCTCGCGCATCGTACGCAGCGGAGAGCTGCAGCAGCGCTGGCCCCGGGAAGCGCTGGATACCGTGAGGGTGTGCGATGCCCTGCTCGAATCGGCGCGGCGCCGCGAAAGGATAGAGGTGGATCCGGGACCATAGATCGAGCCGGCCGCCTCGCCGGTAAACATCCAAGAACCCGCGGCACCAGGTGCCGCCATCCACAGGAGATCCCAATGGACGCCCGCCAGAAATACCTTTTCGACGTCAACGGCTACCTGGTCCTCGAAGACGTGCTCACGCACGCCCACTGCAACCGCCTGATCGACACGGCCAAACGCTTGATGGAGGTGCCCAACGAGGAATTGCCCGAGGGAGTGCAGCACAAGGAGGCGGACTGCCTGCGGTCCCTGGGCGACCTGACCAGCGCCGATGCGGCGTTCTGCGAACTGATCGACCTGCCGCCCATCATTGACATCCTCAAGGAAATCATTCACCACGAGTTGCGCCTGGAGATCGCCTACGGTCTCATTCGCAGCAAGGGCTTCGGCGGCCTCAAACTGCACGGCGGCGGCTCTTTCGACAGCAATGGCCAGGACATCACCCTGATGTACCGCCACTTCAACGGCCGCATCTTCAGCGGCCACACCGTCGTCGCCTTCGATCTGGCCGACACCAGCGAGGAGGAAGGCGGATTCGCCTGCGTGCCCGGCAGCCACAAGGCCAACTTTCCGATCCCCGAGGACATGAGGCATTCCAGCAACGGCGTCGACCGCTCCACGGCGCGCTGCGTGCCGTGCAAGGCGGGCTCGGCCATCATCTTCACCGAGGCTCTGTGTCACGGCGCCACCCCTTGGCGCGGCGATGGCGAGCGGGTCACCCTGTTCTACAAATACCACCACGCCGGCATGAAGTTCCACAGGTTCTTCCCCAGCAAAGAAGCCCTGGAGAAAATGACTCCCAGCCAGCGCGCTTTTTACATAGAGGTGGCTGCGGACAGCCGCCAGCCGCGCGACCTTTATCAGGGAAGGTGATGGTGGGTGCCAGGGACCCTGGCGGCCAGTGGATACTTTCACAAAGAATGCCGATGTGAGCCAGATTACCGCCCGCGTACCCGCTGAACTGGTCGAAGCTCTGGATGCCGCCGCCATGGAACTGAAACGAAGCCGCGCCGAGATCGTTCGCCAGGCGTTGGAGAGCTACCTGGAGGATTTTGACGATCTTGCCGTAGCTCGGGGACGGCTTCGCGATCCCGCTGACCCGGTCCTGGACTGGGACCAAGTCCGACATGAGCTAATCGATTCGGATTAAGCGGAGCGCGACCAAGGAACTCGCTCGTATTCCCCAACAAGATCGGTTTCGCCTTGTGCATGCCATCGATAGCCTGGGTGAGCGCCCGCTCAGTGGAAGTCCACTGAAAGGCGAGCATCGCAGGCTTCGCCGAGTGTGCTTTGGTGACTATTATGGACGACCACAATTGAATAGGAGAAACGGATCATGAAAGGATTCTAGAATCGCGCTCGACCCTGCCGTCATGGGCGGCAAGGCATGCATCCGGGGGCTACGCGTGACGGTTGGAACCGTCGTAGGTCTCTTGGCAGCCGGTCGGTCTTCCGAGGAAATCCTGAGCGCCTACCCTTATCTTGAACAGGAAGACATCGATCAGGCCCTGGCCTACGCAGCATGGAGAGTCGAAGAACGGGAAGTTCCATTGCCCAGCGCATGAGTATCAAACTCCTGATCGACATGAATCTGTCACCCGATTGGGTACTTGTGCTGAAGGCCCACGGATGGTCGGCAGTCCATTGGTCCACGGTAGGCAATCCTCGGGCCAGCGACCACGCCATTGGAAGGCACGGTTATCTCTGCTCTCAAGCAGCACGCCGGCGATTTGGCTTCCGGGGCTTTGGTCGTCGTGGACGAGAGCAGGAGTCGGGTTCGGGTTCTACCTATTTGAGCAGAAAACGGTAACGGACCAAGCCAAGGCAGAGAGGACAGCGTGAAAAAGATAACTGCCAACGACCCAGAAACGCGTTCGACCGACACAGTGGCCGAAAACATCGAACACCTGAAGGCCCTGTTTCCCGAGGCGTTCACCGAAGGCAAGATCGACTTTGACGTGCTCAAGCAGCTTCTCGGTGGCGCGGTCGAAGAGCGCGAGGAGAAATACGGCCTAAACTGGCACGGCAAGCGCCGGGCTCGGCAACTCGCCCTGACGCCTTCGACTGGCACCCTGCGCCCCTGCCCGGAGGAGAGCGTCGATTGGGACACGACGCAGAACCTGATGATTGAGGGCGATAATCTGGAGGTGCTCAAGCTCCTGCAGAAAAGCTACGCGGGCAAGGTTAAGCTGATTTACATTGACCCGCCGTACAACACGGGGAAGGATTTCATCTATCCCGACGATTACCGGGACAACATCCGGAATTATCTGGAACTGACTGGACAGATCGACGGTGAGAAGCGCAAGCTCTCGTCAAACACTGAAGCCTCGGGGAGGTTCCACACCGACTGGCTGAATATGATGTATCCCCGCCTGAAACTGGCGCGCAATCTTATGAGGGATGATGGGGTAATCTTCATTAGCATCGACGAGAATGAAAACACGAACCTGCGAGCCTTGTGCAACGAGATTTTTGGTGAGGAGACCTTCGTATGCGAATTTCTTTGGAAGAAAAAGTCAGGAGGTGGTGGCGACGTTGGCTCTGTGGTAATCGACCACGAGTACATTCTTTGCTATGGTCGCACGACAGAGCCAGGATTGAAAAACGACCCCAAGGCGGAGGTTACTACGAGCTACAATAAAGTAGATGAGGGTGGCCGATTTTATAGCTTAGATCGTCTCGATAAACAGTCGCTGGGTTACCAAGAATCGCTTGATTTCCCTATTGAAGGACCAGACGGTAGGAGCTATAGGGTGATTCACAAAGACCCTAACCACAAGGTTGCTCGTTGGAGGTGGGGCAGGAAAACGGTTAGTGAGCGATATGACGAATTAGTATTTAAATGGCCGTACGTCTACACTAAGAACTACGAAAAAACAGGCGGGGCAAAACCAAGGAGTTTGCTTGTAAATGAGCGCTTCGGACGCACTAGAACTGGTAAGACCGATTTGAAGGCAATTTTTCGCGTCGAGGTCATGGACTTTCCGAAACCTGTACGGTTGATGAGACACCTTTTGGACATCGTAGTGGATTGTGGTGATATCGCGCTTGATTTTTTCGCGGGGTCTTGCCCCATGGGCCAAGCTGTACTCGAATCGGTGGATGGTGATTCGGGAAAATTCATTTTGGTTCAGCTCCCGGAGCCGATATCAGCGGAGGGCCAAAATGGTAAAAATGCCCTATCGGTGGGTTGTAAAACCGTAGCAGACATCGGAAAGGAACGCCTCAGACGTACCTCAAAAAAAATACGAAACGAGAACCCACTATTTGCCGGTGACCTCGGCTTCCGCGTCTTCAAGCTCGACACCTCCAATATCCGCGCTTGGGAGCCGGACGGCTACGACTTGGAAGGGACGTTGCTCGACAGCATCGACCACATCAAGCCAAATCGAAGCCAAGACGACATCCTCTACGAGTTGCTGCTAAAGCTCGGCCTCGATTTGTGCGTGCCCATCGAGACCCGGACCATAGCAGACAAGACGGTGCGCTCCATCGGCTCCGGGACGTTGATCGCCTGTCTCGACGAGCACATCACCAGGGCAGAGGTCGATTCGTTGGGCCTCGGTATCGCCGAGTGGCATGCTGAGCTTTCACCCGACGGCGACAGCACCGTGGGCTTCCGTGACAGCGCCTTTGAGGATGACGTTGCCAAGACGAACTTGGCGGCCATTCTGGAGCAGCACGGACTGGGGAACATGCGGATCTTATGAAACTGTTAGGCGTCAAAAAGTGGGATACAGAACGAAATCAAAACCAATATAGGAGAGAGTCCAATGGAGCAGCGTCGTCGTTACAAAAACCCACCTATAGAAGAGGCGCTTTGTGAATTTCGCTTCAGACCGGACCAAGACTGGGATCTCACCTTCCCGGGTAAACTCCACGCTAAATTGAGCGATGAATATGCCGGTAAGCCGCGACAGCAAACTGTCGTCGAGGTTGGGCTGGAGGCTCAGGCCGGAAGGCCTTCCAAGCTGAAGTACGATGAAGGGCTGGCAAAGGTCCTGCTTATCACAGAAAACGGTAAAAGGATGATAGGGATTGGTCAGGATGTGCTCAGCGTTCACATCCTGCGTCCCTATCACGATCCTCTTTGTCCTGGCCACAGTGGTTGGGATGAGTTCCATCCCCGGATTTCGGCGGCACTCGATGCATATTGGGAAGTGGCAGAGCCGATTGGTGTGTGTAGAATCGGTATTCGGTACATAAATAAGATTGTGATTCCACAGGAGGCAGTGAAGGTTGAGAACTATCTCAGATGCGCCCTGCCGGAAATCAGTGAATTGCCTAATTCGCTGAACAACTTTGTGAGCCGGGTTGAATATGCCTATCCAGACGGGGTGCATCTTATCTTGTCTCAAGGGTCGGTTGATGCACCGAAGGAGCGCGTGGGTTTTCTGCTCGACCTCGACGTCATTTGGGAAAGCACTGAGCCGATTGCGCGGGACGAAGCGTTGACGAAGGCAGGCGCCTTGCGTACCCGCGAAAGAGAGGCATTTGAAACCGTCATTACGGATAAAGCAAGGGAGGTCTTTAATGCGGATTGAAACTCAGGCATCGGTCCGTTCCACTGCATGGGACTTCGTCCCGAGCATCTTTGCATCGATAAACCAATTGGATATGTCCTATGACGCTCCGCGTCGACTTGCGGTGGGGAAAGACTCGCTTGCGATCTCTTCGGATGCCGCGTCGCTGCAAAAAAGAGTGATGGAGCTTGCTATTGATCGAGCGCTTGTGGGACCAACCGGCGCGCTGATGGTTATGGATCTGTTTCCGATGCACGTGGATAGAGCCGGCTTTGGAACAGCAACGACGCTACAAACCTCTGTCGAGGATCGGGAGCAAGAGCGGCTTGCAGCTATGCTGAGATCTGCCTTTGAAACCGAGCCCTTTGAAGACGGAATGGATCTGGCTCTTCTCGTCGACGCACAAAACCAGGAGACCATCCAGCCGATCAGATCATTGAGGATGCGCTACGATCCACCGAAGACCAACGCATCCTTGATTGGCTTAGCGCTTTCTCCTTGGATGCGGCGCATCCGAGTTTCGCGTCATCGGTTCTGCGTTGCCTAGGGCGTCAAGCGCATATAGGGACGGCTGCATGGCGGGCCGGACTCGTACGCAATGCGCTAGCTATGGTTGATATCGAGATTAGAGATGCTGCGGTGCAAGCGGCAGAATCGTGGGGCGGTCGAGAAATTGTTGAGGTTCTGATTTCTCATGATGAGCCGGAGCAGTGGCTTCGGGAGTGTATTCCAGAGATCATAGACGACCTGCGAAAATAATCGATGTTCCTAGCACGCAAGATCACACAAGCCAAGTGGAGACCCAAGAAAGGGTTTGCGAAGGGCGAAATCGCGGCTGATGCGGTGACCGTGGACTTGAAAACACAGGAGAACTCGCTGTCTTTCTGGCGCTGCGAAACGGAAATAAGAGAAGACCTCGACTTGGCGGTGCTAGCGATAGCCGCTACACGTGATAGGATTGAGAAGATCGAAATCGTTTGGTTAACCGAAAATGACCTGCGGAAGGATTCTCTAACCCTGAAAAAGACAGAAGGAAGAACACCAATCTCGGAATTAGAGGGGCTACACGTTGATGTATGCCTGCTCGATTACGTCCGCCTTGGAAAAATCGCGAACCGAATTGCTACTGCATTGGAGAATTGTCGGTGGCGTCGAATTCCAAAAGGACGTGTCAAAATGATTTTGGTAGAGGCGGTTGAACAAAATAGGGTCGAACTTGCTGACCTCAAAGAGAGTATCCGGGCGGAGATAGGAGAATCGCTCCAAGGATGAAAATGAAACTCCACTTCGAACCCGACCTTGACTTTCAGCTTGAGGCCATCGAGGCGGTCTGTGACCTGTTTCGCGGCCAGGAGGTCTGCCGCACCGAGTTCACAGTAACCCAGAATTCTAAACAGCAGATAGGGCTCGCCTTCTCTGAGAACGGCCTGGGCATCGGCAACAGCCTAGCGCTGAGCGATGAGAAACTGCTCGAAAATCTGAAGGCGGTTCAGCTCCGAAACAGCTTGCCTCCTTCGGCCTCCTTGGACTCGGGCGATTTCACCGTGGAGATGGAGACCGGCACCGGCAAGACCTATGTGTACCTGCGCACCGTCTTCGAACTGAACAAGCGCTACGGCTTCACCAAGTTCGTCATTGTGGTGCCATCGGTCGCCATCAAGGAAGGCGTCTACAAGTCGCTCCGGATCACCGACGACCACTTCCGCGCGCTCTACTCGGGCACGCCCTTCGAGTACTTCCTCTACGACTCGGCCAAGCTCGGTCAGGTGGGAAACTTTGCCACCAGTCCGCAGATCCAGATCATGGTGGTAACGGTCGGAGCAATTAACAAAAAGGACGTCAACAATCTCTACAAGGACAGCGAGAAGACGGGCGGCGAAAAGCCGATTGATCTGATCCGGGCTACGCAACCCATCCTTATTGTCGACGAACCCCAGAGCGTGGACGGTGGTCTACGGGGGCGCGGCAAGGAAGCATTGGATTTTATGGGTCCGCTTTGTACCCTGCGTTACTCCGCGACGCACGCGGATAGACACCACATGGTTTATCGGCTCGATGCGGTAGATGCGTACGAGCGCAAGCTGGTCAAGCAAATTGAGGTAGCATCAGCGACGGTCGAGGACGCCTACAACAAGTCCTATGTCCGGCTACTGTCAACGCGCAACCAGCGCGGCACTATCAGCGCCGGGGTCGAACTTGATGTCGAAACAGCAACTGAGGTCCGGCGGCGGCAGGTCTTTGTCCAAGATGGCGACGATCTCGAAAAAATTACTGGACGCGCGATCTACCAAGACTGCCGCATCGGCGAAATCCGCGTCGAAAGAGGGAACGAATTCGTCGAGTTGCGCGTGCCCGGCGGTGAGCACTTTCTCCGGTTGGGCGAAGCTTGGGGTGATGTGGATCGTCTCGCTGTCCAGCGCGAGATGATTCGCCGCACGATCCGCGAGCACCTCGACAAAGAGAAGCGGCTTTGCCCGCAGGGGATCAAGGTGCTCAGCCTGTTTTTCGTCGATGCGGTGGAGCGCTATCGGCAGTACGATGACAAGGGCAATATCCTCAAGGGCGACTACGCCCGGATCTTCGAGGAGGAATATCGGCGTCTGGTCAGGCATCCGGATTTTGGCGAAGTGGCTCTCGACGCACCCGCCGAGGATGTCCACAACGGCTATTTTTCCATTGACCGGAAAAAGGTAGGCGGCGAGACAATCGAGGTTTTCAAGGATACCCAGGGCAACAGCAAGGCCGATGATGACACCTACAACCTGATCATGCGAGACAAGGAGAGGCTCCTGAGCCTAGAGACGCCACTCAAGTTCATCTTCTCGCACTCGGCTTTGCGCGAAGGCTGGGACAATCCCAATGTCTTTCAGATTTGCTCTCTGCGCGACATCCGCACCGAACGCGAGCGACGGCAGACCATTGGGCGCGGCCTGCGCCTGTGCGTCAACCAGGAGGGGCAGCGCCGCCGCGGCTTCGAGGTCAACACCCTCACGGTTATTGCTACGGAGAGCTACGAAGAATTCGCCGAGAACCTGCAGCAGGAAATCGAGACTGACACCGGTATCCGCTTCGGCGTCGTGGAGGCGCATCAGTTTGCGACCATTCCGGTCGTCGGCCCCGACGGACAGACGGCGGCTCTCGGTTCCGAAGCATCGAAGAATTTGTGGGAACACCTGAAAGCGGCAGGATATATCGACGCGGCAGGAGGAGTCCAGGACACTCTCCGCGAGGCACTCAAGGACGATACCCTCAGCCTACCCCAGGAATTTGCCGGTAATTACCAAGAGATCGCCAAGGTGCTAGGCAAATTCGCCGGGCGTCTAGTAATCAAAAACGCCGACGAGCGCCGCTCCATCCGCCCGCGCCAAGCCGTGCTCCAAAGCCCGGAGTTCCAAGCACTATGGGACCGCATCAAGCACAAGACAACCTACCGCGTCGAGTTCAACAACGAGGCCCTGCTGGCACAGTGCATCAGGGCGATCGGCGACGCGCCGCCGATTCCCCGGCCGCGGCTCCAGTGGCGCAAGGCCGGCATCGCCATCGGCCAGGCTGGAGTCGAGGCGACCGAACGCGCGGGAGCGGCAACGGTGGTGCTGGACGAGGCCGATGTGGAGCTCCCCGATATTCTCACCGAGCTTCAGGACCGCACACAACTCACGCGCCGCAGCATCCAGCGGATTTTGCGCGAGAGCGGGCGCCTCGACGACTTCAAGCGCAATCCGCAACAATTCATCGAACTCGCCGCGCAAACCATCAACCGCTGCAAGCGCCTTGCCTTGGTGGAAGGGGTCAAGTACCAGCGTCTCGGAAACGAGTACTAAAATGCACAGGAGCTTTTCAGTAACGGGGAACTAACCGGCTATCTGAAGAACATGCTTTCGGACACGACGAAGTCGGTGTACGATCAGGTGGTGTACGACTCCGAAGTTGAGAAATCCTTTGCCGACCAGTTGGAGAAAAACACTGAGGTCAAAGTCTACGCCAAGCTGCCGGGATGGTTCACCGTGCCGACCCCCCTCGGAACCTACAACCCGGACTGGGCCGTGCTGGTTGAGCGCGACGAAGGTGAGCGGCTCTACTTGGTGGTGGAAACCAAGGCCAGCCTGTTCTCCGATGATCTGCGCTATGCCGAAAGTGCCAGGATCAAATGCGGCAAGGCCCATTTCAATGCCCTCAATGTAGGGGAGGCACCGGCCCGCTACGAGGTGACGACCAAGCTCGACGAGTTGCTCGCCGGCCTTGGCTCAGATTGATGGATTTGAGATGGTTTCCGCGAACCCCTCTCCGCAATGCCATCACCAGACCCAGCCAATACTATCCCTCTTCCAAACCGTTTATCGTTTGAACAGACTCTTGCGTCCCACCTTGCTGCACAGCGGACAGGTGGAAAAGTCGTGGCTGCGGGCGGGGCAGTGCTCGCGCCCGAAGTAGATGATCTGCAGGTGCAGTTTGTTCCAGCGCTCCCTGGGGAAGAGGCGCTTGAGATCCTTCTCGGTGCGCTCCACGCTCTTGCCGGTGGACAGCCCCCACCTGAAGGCCAGCCGGTGTATGTGGGTGTCCACCGGAAAGGAGGGCACGCCGAAGTCCTGGGCCATGACCACCTGGGCGCTCTTGTGGCCGATGCCGGGAAGCTTTTCCAACTCCTCGAGACTGGCCGGCACCTGCCCCTGGTGCTCGTCGAGGAGGATCTGCGAAAGGCCGCGAATGGCCTTTGACTTGCTTGGCGCCAGGCCGCAGGGGCGGATGATGGCCTCGATCTCGGCCACCTCCAGCTCGACCATCCGGGCGGGGGTTCTGGCGCGGGCGAAGAGCCTGGGTGCCACCACGTTGACCCGGGCGTCGGTACACTGGGCCGAGAGCAGCACCGCGATCATGTGGGTGTAGGGATCCCGGTGGTCCAGGGGAACGCTGACGTCCGGATATAACCTCTCCAGGGTATCCATGACGAGGCGGACTTTTTCGGCCTTGGTCATGCGGATCCCAGTACTTTCCCCGGGTTCATGATATGGTGCGGGTCCAAGGCGTTCTTGATCGCCTTCATCACCGCCGTGCCCTCGCCGTGTTCCTGGGCAAGCGCATCGATTTTGCCCAACCCGATTCCGTGCTCGCCGCTGCAGGTGCCGCCCAGTTCCAGGGCCAGATCGACGATGCGGCGGCCGAGAGTTTGCGCCTCCCGCAGCTCGTCGGGGCTGTCGGGGTCGATGAGAAAGACCACGTGAAAGTTACCATCTCCCACGTGGCCGTAGAGAGGTGCGGGAAGGCTGGTTCCCCGCAGCGCTTCCCTGGTCCTGACGATGGCGGGGGCCAATTGCGAGATGGGCACGCAGACGTCGGTGACGTAGCCCACGGCGCCGGGGCGCAGGGCGCGGGAGGCGTAATAGGAATCGTAGCGCGCCTGCCAGAGACGCTCGCGTTCCTTTGCCTCGGTAGCCCACTGGAAGTTCTCGCCTCCGTGTCTGGCGGCAATGGCGCCCACCGCCTCGCTTTGTTCGACTACGGCGGCTGAGGAGCCGTGGAACTCGAAGAAGAGGGTGGGGGCGACCTTGTAGGCCAGTCCCGAATAGCGGTTGATGGCACCCATTTGAACCGCGTCGAGAAGCTCGATCCGGGCCATGGGAATGGCGGAGCTCATGACCTCGATTACGCTGTCCACCGCCGCCTCGACACCGGCAAAAGCGCACACCGCGGCCGCCATGGCCTCGGGCACCCGCGCCAGGCGCAAGGTGAGCTCGGTGATGATCCCCAGGGTTCCTTCCGAGCCCACCAGCAGGTGGGTCAGGTCGTAGCCCGCCGCCGATTTGCGCGCCCGGCCCCCGGTGCGGACGACGCGCCCGTCGGCCATGACCGCTCCCAGGCCGAGGACGTTTTCGCGCATGGTACCGTAGCACACCGCCGACAGGCCCGAAGCACGGGTCGCCGCCATGCCCCCAAGGGAGGCATCGGCCCCCGGATCGACGGGGAAGAACAGTCCGCTGCCGGCGTCGGCGAGATGCCGGTTGAGTTGCTTGCGGGTGACGCCGGCCTGCGCCGTCGCATCCATGTCCCTGGGGCTAAGCCGCAGAATCCGGTTCATCCGGCTCAGGTCGACGCAGACGCCCCCGTGGATGGCCACGACCCCGCCCTCCACCGCGGTGCCGGTGCCGTAGGGCACGAGGGGAACCCGGTGCCGGGCGCAGGTCTGGACAATCCGGGATACCTCTTCCTCGGAGTGGGGAAAGGCAACCGCGTGGGGTGGATGGGGAACGTGGTGGGACTCGTCTTTGGCGTGGCGCGCGAGCACTTCATCTGCAGTGGTCAGGCGCGTCCCGAGCAAGCGCTCCAGGGCAACTAGGGCGGCGTCCAGGCGGGCAATTGGAATGGGGCCGGATCTCATGGTGGACCGCCTAGAGAATGCCGTACTTGTCGTAGGCTTCCTGCGCTCCCATGCCGGCGCGGATGGCCCGGCGCACCCGGTCCTCGCCCCTCACTTTCTCCAGCGCCGCCGCAATGATTTCCCCGGCGCTGTTGCGGGGCACGATGACCACCCCGTCCACGTCGCCGAAGACGATGTCTCCCGGCTCCACCGCCACTCCGTTGTGAAAGGAGATGGGACAGCGGAAGTCGATGACCCGGCCCCGAGCCCCCTGGTCCTGGGCGTATCTTCCCAGCGAGAAGGTGGGAAAGTCGAGGGCGAGAATCTCGCGGGTATCGCGGGAGCAGCCGTTGAGCACCGCGCCCGCCGCTCCGAGCCTGATGGCGCGGGTGCTCATCAGACCGCCCCAGGTGGCGAAGGAGGGGCTTCCGCCGGTGCAGATGTAGACTTCGTTGGACTTGAGATCGTCCAGCGCCCGGAACAGCAGACCGAATGGTTGCCTGGCGCCCAGATGGACCACCGTGGAGCCGGTGCAGTCGGCACCGAGGACGGGCATGGCGCGGCCGGCGACGATCATGTCGGCGCGCAAGGGCTGGATCTGGCGTGGAAGAAACTGCATGGTCAGGCCGGCGTTATCGAGGACGTCGCCGACTACGGCGGTGAAGAGCTTTCGCTTCATCAGCTCGAAGAGTTCGGCGTCGTCGTTCCACAAAGGCATGGCAGCTTCCTTCGCCGGCTCTTAGCGCTGGATGCGGGCAGAGCCACCCTCGGCAAGGGCGCGCACCTGCGCCTCCGTCGCCATGGTGGTGTCGCCCGGAAAGGTGGTCAGCAGGGCGCCGTGGGCCCAGCCCAGCCTGGTGGCCTCCTCCGGGGTGGCGCCGGTCAGGAGTCCGTAGAAGAATCCGGAGGCGAATCCGTCGCCGCCGCCGACGCGGTCGAAAACGTCCAGCTCGCAGGTGGGGGCCACGTAGGTCTCACCGTCGACCCAGGCCACCGCGCCCCAACTGTGGCGGTTGGTCGAGTGCACCTCGCGCAAGGTGGTGGCGATGATCTTGACCTGGGGATAGCGCTCCAGGACCCGGTCGATCATGAGGAAGAAACTGCTGGGATCGAGCTTGGAGCGGGCCCCGATTTCCGGTCCGGGGACCCCCAGCCCGTTCTGCAGATCTTCTTCGTTGCCGACGAGGACGTCGACGTTCTCGACGATGGTCCCCAGGGTGGTCTGAGCCCCTTCCAGGCCGCCGAAGACGCTCCACAGTTTTGCGCGGAAGTTCAGGTCGAAGGAGACCACAGCCCCTGCGGCCTTTGCCGCCTGAATGCCCTCGACGATCACCCCCGCGGTGGTCTGCGACAGCGCGGCAAAAATGCCGCCGCTGTGAAACCAGCGCAGCCCGCCGGCAAAGACGGCGTCCCAATCGAAGTCGCCGGGCTTGAGCCGTGCCGCGGCCTCGTTGGAGCGGTTGTAGAAGACCAGGGGAGGGCGCACTCCGTAACCGCGGTCGCTGAAGACGGTGGCCATGTTGGGTCCGCTGACGCCGTCGTGGGCGAAGCGCTTGTAGAATGGCTTCACCCCCATGGCCTTGACGCGCTCGGCGATGAGGTCCCCGATAGGGTAGTCGACCATGGCGGAAATAATTCCGGTCCTCATTGCGAAGCAGTCCGCCAGGTTGGCGGCAACGTTGAACTCGCCGCCGCTGACGTGAATATTGCACTGGTTCGCCTTGCGGAAGGGGATGGTTCCGGGATCGAGACGATGCACAAGGGCGCCGAGGGAAGCCAGATCCAGGGCGCCGTCCGGGGGAATATTCAGACCGTGGTTCATTCTGCTCATCTCCGTTAGACTGGGGTCGATCAGCGCGGGTCGAGGGCCCGGTTCTGGCCCGGGCATATTCTGGACCGTAGGACCAAAAGCCCGAATCAGCCAATTTGTGCCCCCTCAACCGGCGGGTAAAAAAGGTAAATCCCTGGTTGCTGTCCATGCCCGGGCTTGCCGTCACAGGGGAGCGTGGTGCATTGCGCGGTTCCGCCATCCTCCTAACTTCAATGCTGTTGCGAACCCAGGCCGGCGCCGAGGAGGCGGGGATATCCCTCGGTCCGCCAGACCAGGCCATCGTCCGCATCTTGCCCTGTTCAGCCCACCCCCATGCTTCCTGGATTCGAGGCCGGCGCCGGCCGGACCCCGAAGGACTCTCGAGGGAATGAAAAAAGCAGCATTTTTCAACCAGGATCCACAGAGATTGGCGCGTGTCTACGAAAGAGGGCGCCGGGATCGACTGGAGCAAATGGTGGAACTCTATCCCCACGTGGTGTCCGCCGGGAATTTCGCCCACCATGCAAAGCACCTGCGGGATCTGGAGGTCATCTTTTCCACCTGGGGCATGGTGCCATTGGGCGCCGGAGAACTGGCGCAGTTGCCGGCTTTGCAGGCCGTGTTCTACGCCGCCGGCACGGTGCAGAGTTTCGCCCGCCCCTTGCTGTGCCGAGGAATACTCCTGGTCAGCTCCTGGGCCGCCAACGCCGTCCCCGTGGCGGAATTCACCCTGGCCCAGATCCTGCTTTCGTGCAAGGGATACTTTCGCAATACCCGGGCCTGCCGTTCTCCGCGGCAGAGGCCCGGGGCCCCCAGCGGTCCCGGCGCTTTCGGCGAAACCGTGGGAATTATCGGAGTGGGCATGGTAGGAGGCAAGGTATGCCGGCTATTGCCGCCCTTCGAGTTGAAGGTTGTCGCCCACGATCCCTCCCTGGAGGATGGAGAAGCCGCCCGCCTGGGGGTGGAGAAGGTTGGTCTGGATGCGGTCTTCGCCCGCTCCTATGTGGTCAGCAACCATCTCCCCGATCTTCCTTCCACGCGCAAGATGCTGGACCGCAAGCTGTTCGCCAGCATGCGCGAAAACGCGACCTTCATCAACACCGGCCGCGGCGCTCAGGTGGTGGAGGAGGATCTCATAGCAGTTCTCAAGGAGCGCCCCGACCTGACAGCGCTGCTCGATGTGACCGACCCCGAGCCGCCGCTGGAGGACTCGGAGTTCTACACCCTGCCCAACGTGCAGCTCAGCTCCCACATCGCCGGTTCCCAGGGGGAGGAAATCGTGCGCCAGGCCGACTTCGCCATTGACGAGTTTGAGAACTGGGAGGCCGGTCGCCCTCTGCGCTACAGAGTGACCCTGGAGATGCTGGAGACCCTGGCCTAGTGTCCCAGGCCAGGGAAGGATCACCGGGCAGGTGGCCTCTTCATTCGATCGTGCCGCCGCCGAGGCAGCGGCTCCCCTGGTAGAAGACGGCGTGCTGTCCGGGAGCAATTCCCGGGTCGGGCTGTCCGAGGGTCACCTCCAGGCGCTCCGGGGCGAGGAACTCGACCCGGCAAGGGGCTATCTCGGGGCCGTGGCGGATCTTCACCTGCATGGGGCCGGCGGCGGGTCTTTCCGGGATCCAGTTGAGGCGGACCACGGTGAAACGGTGGCGCTGGCGCAGGGCAGCCTGGTCTTTGTGGGAGACAAAGACGATATTTTTTTTCACGTCCTTACCGACCACGTACCAGGGACCCCCACCCAGGCCCAGGCCGTGGCGCTGGCCTGTGGTGTAGAACCAGAAACCCTGGTGCTCGCCCAGTTTTTCCCCCGATTCCAGCGCGACAAGGTCTCCCCGGCGCCTGCCCAGGTGAAAGGCGACGAAGTCGCGGTAGTTGATCTTTCCCAGGAAGCAGATTCCCTGGCTGTCTTTGCGGTCCCTGGTGGGCAGATCGAATTTGGCGGCCTGACGGCGGACCTCCTCCTTGGTCAAATGGCCGATGGGAAAGAGAACGCGCCGCAGTTGGCCCTGGTCGAGGTTGGAGAGGAAGTAGGTCTGATCCTTCACTTGATCGGCACCGCGCTCGAGGTAGAAGGTGCCGGCGCGCTCCTCGATGCGGGCGTAGTGTCCCGAGGCGACTTTTGCGCAGCGCTCCCCCATACGCTTGAAAAATTCGCCGAACTTGATGCGCTGGTTGCAGAAGATGTCCGGGCTGGGGGTGCGGCCGGCGGCCAGATCGCCCAGGGCGTGCTCAACTACAAGGTCGCGATAGGCGGCCTGCAATGACACGATTTGCAAGGGGACTTGGAGCTGCTCGCAGACGGCGCGGGCGTAGCGCAGGTCTTCCTCCCAGGGGCAGTCTCCCAGAAAGGCCAGTTCGTCCTCCAGCCATACCTTCAGATAGAAGGCGGTGAGGTCGCGGTACCCCTGGCGCTTGAGCAGAGAAAGGGCGACGGAACTGTCCACTCCGCCGGAAAGCAGTACGGCGATTTTCATCGCAAGAACCTGGCTCGAATAGGAGCCGCACCGCGCGCCGCCGGCAGCGGCGGGGCGTCCACCCCATGAAAATGCCGGGGCCGCGGTGCGATCACGGCGCCACCCCTTGAAGCGAATACGATTGAAAAAATATAGAAACTGAAGCAGCTTTGCTCACACCCGCCGCCAAGAACCTCGTCCTCTCGGTCTACCTCCCCAACCTCACCCTGTCTTTCTGCAAGGGGCTGGTGCTGCCCGTTCTGCCCCTCTATGCGCGTTCCTTCGAGGTGTCCTATGGCCTCATCGGTCTGGTGCTGGCCGCCGAGGGAATAGGTACCCTGATGATCGACGTACCGGCGGGCGTGCTGCTCAGAAAACTGGGACAGAAGAAGGTAATGGTTCTGGGAATAGTCTGCACTGTTCTGGGTGTTCTCGGACTGGTCTGGTCCCGGACTCTGGTGGAGCTCATCGCCTGCCGTCTGGTCTCGGGTATGGGACTGGCTCTGTGGGACATCTCGCGCTACGCCTACCTTGCCGAGGTAGTTCACCGCGGCCTGCGCGGGCGGGCAATTGCGGTCTGGGGCGGGATAGCCCGCATCGGGAAGTTTTTCGGCCCGGTCCTGGGTGGGGTGGTGGCGGCCGCTTACGGACTGAGAGCACCATTTCTGATCTACGCGGTCCTGGCGGTATTGATGCTGGCGGCGGTGGCATTCTGGGTGCGCGGCAGCAGCCCCGGGAAGGAACCGCGCGCGAAAGAGGGCGGCAGTGGTTTGAGGGCCATTCTCAAATCCCACCGCCGGCAGCTGGCAACGGCAGGCTCGGGCCAGATTTTCGCCCAGATGATCCGCGCCGCCTTTCCCATTGTCGTTCCTCTATACGCGGTGGACGCAATCGGACTGCAGGTCCGGGACGTGGGACTGATCATGAGCATCTCGGCGGCGCTGGACATGTGCATGTTCTATCCTGCCGGCCTGCTCATGGACCGCTTGGGCCGCAAGTACGCCTCCGTGCCCTGCTTTCTGATTCAGGCCGTGGGTATGGCCCTGATTCCCCTGAGCGACAGCTTTGCCGGCCTCCTCGGAGCGACGACCCTGATCGGACTGGGGAACGGTATCGGTTCCGGCACCATGATGACGCTGGGTGCTGATCTGGCCCCGGCCCATGCCCGGGGCGAGTTCCTGGGATTATGGAGGTTCGTGGGGGACGGGGGATTGGCCGCCAGTCCCCTCATAGTCGGCAACGTGGCCGATCTCGTCGGCCTCGCACTGGCGCCTCTTGCCGTGTCCGGCATGGGATTGACCGCAGCTTTCATCCTCGCGGTTCTGGTGCCGGAAACCCTGCAAAAGCAGGAATCGAGCTGAGTGCTCGGGGCGGCCGAGGCGCTCCGGGTGCAGCACGAGGCCGGGCTCCTAGCCGAAGTTGAAGATCAGGTATACCATCAGGAAAATCACCGTCAGCAGCACGCTGCTGCTGGTCAGCCAGGTTCGTCCGAAGATCCCCTGGGGACCGTGGAGATGGCGCACCCCGGCGCCGGCGGTGGCGGCCAGGGAGGTGGCGGCTGCCGTGGGTGGGCGCAACAGCGCAGCGCCGGCCCGCGCCGCGGTTCTGAACGCGGCCGGCAGGAGGCGGCGATAGATCCAGTCGGCGTCCAGGTTGGTGCTGGGGATTTCCTCGGTTTCGAGGTGCTTACGCGCCAGGATCGCAAAGGCGAGCATGGCGAAGACCAGAAGCTGGAGCTGGGTCACCACGTGGCTTGCGGTATAGGGCTCGAAGTCCACCGGGTAGGGCAGAATGGCATAGAGCGGTTGCGGGTAGACGCCGATGGCGATGCACAGGAAGGCGGTGGCCCCCATGGCGACCAGCATGTTGAGGGGGGCCTCCTTGCAGCGGATACCCGAGTCGCGGCCGAAGAAACCGTAGAAGGGAATCTTGATCCCCGAGTGGTACAGCACCCCGGCGGAGGCGAAGAGGAGGACGAAGAAGGCGGCAGTGTGGCCTCCGTCGGCGGTCGCCGCCAGGGTCAGCGATTTGGTCACGAAGCCGCTGAAAAGGGGAAAGGCGGAGATGGAGGCGGCCCCGACGATACAGAACGCCGCGGTGATGGGCATGGACTTGTAGATGCCTCCGAGCTCGGAGGCCTTGATGGTGCCGGCGCGGTAGAGAACAGCGCCCATGGACATGAACAGAAGCGCCTTGTAGAGGATGTGGACGAACGCGTGAGATACGGCGCCGTTGAGGCCCATTTCGGTGCCAACCCCGATGCCGACCACCATGAATCCAAGGTGGGTGTTCAAACTGTAGGCCAGCACCCTTCTCAGATCGTTTTCAATCACCGCGTAAAAGACCGGGAAGGCGGTCATGACGGCGCCTATGGGTATGAGGATTTCGGCGCCCGCAAAGCCCCGCGCCAGAGCGTAGACCGCCATCTTGGTGGTGAAGGCGCTGAGAAATACGGTGCCGGTCACGGTGGCCTCGGGATAGGCGTCCTGGAGCCAGTTGTGGAGCAGGGGAAAGGCGCACTTGATGGCGAAGGCGACGAAGATCAAGGTGGCTCCCGGATTGCGGAATCCTAGTTCACCCAGGTGGTCGAAGGCCAGGGAGCCGCTAACCCGGTAATGGACGAGAATTCCAGCCAGCAGGATGAGGCCGGAGCTTACCTGGATGATCAGGTAGCGCATGCCCGCGGCGTAGGCGCGCTCGGTGCGCCGGCTCCAGATCAGCAACACCGATGAAATCGCGGTGAGTTCCCAGAACACGAAGAGTGTGATCAGGTCGCCGGCAAAGACGGCGGCGATGGCTCCACCGGCGTAGATCAGGCTGGCACCGTGCTGGATCCTGTCGCGCAAATGGAAGGCGTAGACGGAACCGAGAATGGCCATAATGTGGAAGATGTAGCCGAAAACCAGGCTGAGTTTGTCGACCCGGACGCAGGCGAGGGCGTAGTCGAAGAACTCGATGCGCCCGTAGGTGCCGGGGGAAAACTGCAGCAGGTGGACGAAGCTGAGCAGCGGCAGGGCGACCATATAAATGGACTGCAGGCGCCCGCGCAGCAGAGGGAGGAGTAGGGCTCCCAACATCATGACGGTGGCCGGGGGCAGCTCAGTCATCGTAGTACTCTTCTTTGCGCATCACCACCCGGCGCCAGACCCGGCCGGCAAAGACGATGAAGGAGTAGGCCAGAAAACCGAAAAAGGGGTAGAAGCCGAACCAGTGTTCCACCTCGTATTGGACGTGCTTGTGGAAGAGCAGGTGGCGCAGCTCGAACAAGTCCAGGGTCAGAAGAATCGCGCCGATGACGGCGAGGATGTGGAAGAGCCGGGTGACGATGGCGGGATTATCGAGGCCGCGGCGGTTGTCGTTCTGGTTTTCCCGGGATTGTTCCATTGGCTAGTCCCTCAAGGCAGGGCAATTGGGGTCAACAGGTGGTAAATGACGTCGGCATAGAAGAAAAGCGCCAGGCAGGCCGCAGCGGTGAGGCACAGCGGAGCGAGGCAGAAGAAGGGCGCTTCCCTGAGCCCGCGATAGGCGCCCGCGTCCCCAGGGGGCGCGAAGAAAGCCCGCGCCACCAGCGGCATCAGGTAGGCGATGTTGAGCAGGGAGCTGATCATCAGCACGGCGACAATCAGGGGTTGGTGCGCTTCCAGGGCTCCCAGGGCCAGGTACCATTTGCTCCAGGACCCCCCGAAGGGCGGCGTGCCGATGACGCTCAGCGCCCCCAGGGCGAAGGCAGTCATGGTTACGGGCATTGCCCGGCCAATCCCGGCCATGTCGCTGACCACGGTTTTGTGCAGGGCCACGTTGATGGCGCCGGCGCAGAAAAACAGGGTGATTTTGCCGACCGCGTGCATGGCGATGTGCATGCTGCCGCCGATCACTCCCCAGCCGTTGGCCAGAGCCGCCCCCAGTACCACGTATGCCAGCTGGCTGATGGTGGAATAGGCGAGGCGCGCCTTGAGGTTGTTCTTGGTCAAGGCTACCAGAGAAGCGACCAGGACCGTGGCGGCGGCGGCGTAGAGCAGCCAGATGCTGGCCCCGGTGCCGGCGAGAAGGTCTATCCCGAAGACGTAGACGACGACTTTCATTACCGTGAAGACACCTGCCTTGACCACGGCCACGGCGTGCAGCAGGGCGCTGACCGGAGTCGGTGCCACCATGGCCGCCGGCAGCCAGCGGTGGAAGGGCATGAGGGCGGCCTTGCCGGTGCCGAAGGCGTAGAGCCCGAGAAGGACGCAGAGAACGGTGTTGCCCGCCTCGGCGGACAGAATGCCGCCTGGGGCAAAGTCCAGGGTGCCGGCCAGGTGCCAGGTCCACACTATGGCCGGGAGGAGGAATCCGATGGAGGTGCCCAGCAGGATACCCATGTAGATCCTGCCGCTCTTTCTGGCCTCGGGGGTGCGGTGGTGGGTGACCAGGGGATAGGTGGAGAGGGTCAGGACCTCGTATGAAATGAACAGGGTGAGCAGGTTGGCCGCGAAGGCCGCGCTCAGGGCGGCCCCGATGGCGAGGGCGAAAAAGGCGAAAAAGCGGGTCTGGTTCTCCTCGCGGTGGGAGCGCATGTAGCCGATGGAATATAGCGAGGTGACGATCCACAAACCCGCGGCTACGAGGGCGAAGAGCAGGCCCAGGGGCTCGACCTCGTAGCCGAGGACCAGGCCGGGCAGGATCTCGGCCAGATCCACTGCGGGCCGGGCTCCTGCCACTACCCCCCGAGCCAGGGCGGCGACGGCCAGAAAGGTGAGAGCGGCGCTGATCAGAGTTGCGGTTTCGCGCAGATTGGGCCTCGACCCCAGCAGGGCGATGGCCGGGGCGGCGAGCACAGGAAGGAGGATGGCGGCCAGGATGGCGGCGGGAGGATTCACGGTATTCCCTCCAGCAGCATCGCCGCGGCGCGCCGGGCAACGCCGGCGCTGAGTGAAGTCGAGACTCCGAAGTAAAGAATGGCTGCCACCATGATCCAAACCGGTACCTGCATGGCAAGGGGCGCCTCCTCGACTCCTGCTGAATGGTCCGGGGGATCCTGAAAATAGGCTGCCTCGACTACCCGCCAGATATAGACCACGGCGATCAACGAGGCCAGCAGGACGATGCCCGCCAGCAGCCAGCGACCCTGTTCCACAGCGGCGAGGACCAGATACCACTTGCTGATGAATCCGGCGGTCAGAGGTACTCCGATAAGGCCCAGAGCGGCGAGCACGAAAGCGGCCATGGTCCAGGGCATGCGCCGTCCCAACCCGCGCATATCCTCGAGCTCGACCGAGCCCAGGCGCCGGAAAATGGATCCCACGGCAAGAAAAAGTGCCGCCTTTATCAGGGCATGGTTGAACATGTGGACGAGACTGGCGGTAAGGCCGGCCACCGAGACCAGCCCGACCCCCAGCATGACGTAGCCGATCTGGGCGATACTCGAATAGGCCAGCATGCGCTTGAGGTTGTTCTGGAAAACTGCCACCGCCGAGGCCACCAGGATGCCGAGCGCGGCCAGAGGAATCAGAATGGTGTCGAGCTTCATGGTGGCGAAGACGAAATCCGCTCCGAAAATGGTGAAGACGAAGCGCATGTAGACATATGCCGCGACCTTGGTAGCTGTTCCCGCCAGGAAGGCGGTCACTACCGAGGGGGCGTAGGTGTAGGCGTTGGGCAGCCACAGGTGCAGCGGAAAGAGAGCCAGCTTCAGGCTCAATCCCACGGTCAGAAAGGCGAGGGCGACCAGAATGGTGCGGCTGTGCGCGACCCTTTGCAGGCGAGTCGCCATGTCGGCCATGTCGAGGGTGCCCGTCGTCATGTAGAGCAACCCGATGCCGATGACGAAGAAGGTGGCCCCCACCGTGCCCATGATCAGATAACGGTAGGAAGCCGTAAGGGCGCGGCGGTCGGCGCCCAGGCCGATCAGGGCATAGGACGCAAGGGATGAGATCTCCAGAAAAACGAAGACGTTGAATACATCCCCCGTTATGGTCATGCCGAGCAAGCCCGTCAGGCAGAGGAGAAAGGTGGCGTAAAACAGATGGTGGCGGACCCGGGGCAACTCGGCGCCGGCGCTGGCCGGGGCGTAGAGCAGGGTTACGGCGGCGACCAGGGCGACGATGAGGAGGACGAAGGCATTGGCTTCGTCCACCCGGTACTGGATGCCCCACGGGGCTTCCCATCCGCCCAGAGCGTAGGAGACGGGTCCGCTCTCGAGGACGCCGACAAGCAGGGCGAAGGCCATGGCCAGGACGGCCCAACCCACCACGAGGGCGAAGGCCATGGAAGGAAGCGGACGGCGCAGAAGAACGCAGATGGGGGCCGCGGTCAGGGGGACGGCGACCAGAAGGATGGGGAGGTGGGCCTCGATCATGTTTCCCCGTCCTGCAGGTGGATCTCTTCTTCCTCGATGGTGCCGTAGGATTCCCTGATGCGCACCACCAGCCCCAGAGCCAGAGCTGTGGTGGCGATGCCGACGACGATGGCGGTGAGGATGAGAACGTGGGGCAGAGGGTTGGAGTAGCGGGTGGCGCCGACGGCGAAGATGGGCGCTGTGCCCCCGGCGATTTTGCCCATGCTGATATAGAGAAGGAAGACCGAGGTCTGGAAGATGTTGAGGCCGATGATCTTCTTGATCAGGTTGCCGCTGGACATGACGATGTAGAACCCGGTCATCATCAGGAAGATGACGATCCAGTAATTGTAGAGACCTGGAAACTGGGTCACGAGCGACTCCGTCCGACGAAGCAGAAGAAGGCGGAGACCATTGCCGCAGCGACGGTGACCCCGACCCCGAGCTCGATGAGGCAGATGCCCAGGTGCTGGCCGTGGACCGGGTCTGAGAGCAGAACGTCGTAGTCGAGGAAGTTGCCGCCGAGGAAGAGCGATGCCAGTCCGGTCCCGGCAAAGAGCAGGAGTCCCAGGGCTCCGAGGACCTGCACCAACCCCGGGCTGGCGATGCGGCGCGCCGCGTCGTAGCCGAAGATCATGGTGTAGAGGACGATGGCCGCTGCAAAAATAACGCCGGCTTGAAACCCTCCTCCCGGTCCGTAGTCCCCGTGAAACTGGACGTAGAGGGCGAAGAGCATTATGAAGGGGATGAGGAGCTTGGCGACGACGCGCAGGATGATGTGGTGTCTCATTCGTCCGCCTCGCGGGCGCGCCGGCGCCGATTGCCGCCGATAAGCAGCGCCAATGCCGTTCCTGCGGTAAAGATAACCGCGACTTCGCCCAGAGTATCGTAGCCCCTGTAGCTGGCCAGAACGGCGGTCACCACATTGGGAACGCCCACTTCGGCGGGGGAGTACTCGAGATAGCGCCGCGCTACGTGCTGGTGCACGGGCGCGTTCGGATCGCCGTAATGGGGCATGTCCAGGGTGCCGTAAACCAGCGCTGCTCCGGTCGCCAGAACCACCAGGAGAGGCAGCCAGGATCGGGACGGCGGTGGTTTTTCCTCGTCCGAGGTAAGGATCAGGGTCCCCAGTCCAAGCACGGTGGCGATGCCGGCGCCGACCGCCGCCTCGGTGAAAGCGACGTCCACCGCGTCCAGCACGAGAAACACCGCGGCGCACAGAATGCTGAAGAAACTGCTCAGCATGAGGGCGGCGAAGAGGTTGCGCAAGCGCGCGATGGCGATGGCCAGAACCGCCATGAAGGCAAGCAGCAGCACGTTGATTATTTCAATCACGGCTCCTCGTCCTCCTGGCTGAGCAGGGGTTGCAAGCCGGCCATGCGCGCCCCCTTGGCGACAGCGTGGGATCCGGTGGGACTGGTGAGCAGGAGGATGGCCAGGATCATGACCAGCTTGGCGGTAACCAGGGTAAGCCCCCCCTGTAACATCAGACCGACGAGGACGAAGCCGGCGCCCAGGGTATCGCTGACCCCGGTTCCGTGCATGCGGCTGAAAAAGTCCGGCAGGCGCAGCAGGCCGACCCCGCCGACGATACAGAAAAAGGAGCCGATGACCAGGCAGGTCCAACTGGCTATATCGACGATCAAAGCCACTATTCCTGTCCTTCCTTTCCTTCGTCACCGGCGCCGGCAAAGTTGCCGTACTCGACGTATTTGAGCACCGCGATGGTGCCGATGAAGTTGAGAAAGACGTAGATGAGGGCCAGGTCCAAAAAGTCCGGCCGGCCGCTGAGGAAACCCACCGCGGCGATGAGCAGCACGATCTTGGTGCCGGCCATGTTCAGCGCCAGGATGCGGTCATAGACAGTAGGGCCGAGGACCGCACGGGTCAGGGCCAGAACTATGGTCGCGAGAATGGCTGCGGTCGCTACCACGTACATCAGGATTGCCCTTCCATGGCGGCGACGCGGCGGTCCATGGCGCCGCCCAGCAACTCCTCGGCGCTGGCGCGGGTCAGGGCGTGCACCAAGATCAGATCTCCGCTGACGTCGAGCGAGACGGTTCCCGGGGTCAGGGTGATGGAGTTGGCGTAGGCTACCCGCCCCAGGGCGCTTTTCTGGCTCGCCTTGACCCGGATCAGAGTCGGACTGATGGGCAGCCTGGGGTGGAGGATGGCGCGGGCGACGGCGATATTTGCCTTGGCGATGGACCACAGCAGCCAGGGCCAGTAGAGAATCGAGCGCCCCAGCAGGTGGACTGGATGACCTTCGCGGTCGGCGATGCCCATGCGCGCGGCGACGGCCGCGACAAGCACGCAGGAGCACAGGCCGAGGCCGACGAGCAGAGGGGTGTAATGGCCGGACCACAGGAGCCAGACTACGACCAGGGTAACGACCGGGCTACTGATAGTGTAGCGCAAAATATCTCTCTCGGGCTATGATGTCTGGGCATCTGGAGGCAGCAAAAAAATAATGCAGAAGGACCTGTGCGGCAAAAAGTAGCGGTGGCCAAGATGGAGGTCGGCCTTGTTGGGCCCCGAGCGGATGCATATCTTCGCCGCCCATGTTCACCTGTCCGGCGCCGCTGGCGCCGATCCTGAGGGAACTGCGCGGCGGCGACCTCGATCTAGAGCAGCATGTCCGCGCCGCCTGCAACCGTATTGAGCGTTGCGAGGCCGCACTTCATGCCCTCCTGCCGGAGCCGGGACGCCAGAATCGCCTGCTCGAAGCGGCCGCCGCGCTGCGGGACCGCTACCCGGATCCTGCCCGGCGGCCGCCCCTTTATGGAGTTCTGGTAGGCATAAAGGACATCATCCGGGTGGACGGTTTTCTCACCCGGGCCGGTTCGCGCCTGCCGCCGCACCTGTTCGCCGGCCCTGAAGCCGCCTGTGTAACCGCTCTGCGCCGCGCCGGAGGCCTGGTGCTGGGCAAAACTATCACCACCGAGTTTGCCGCCTTCGAACCCGGTCCCACCGTCAATCCTCATGGACAAGGGCACACCCCGGGCGGTTCCAGCAGCGGTTCGGCGGCCGCGGTGGCGGCGGGATATTGCCCCCTGGCGTTGGGCACCCAGACCATAGGCTCGGTGGTCCGCCCTGCGGCCTTTTGCGGCGTCGTCGGGTTTAAACCCAGCCTGGGGCGGATCGGCACCGCCGGGCTGATTGATTTTTCCCCGTCGGTTGACACCGTGGGAATCTTCAGTCAGGACCTTGTGGGTGTGGCCGCCGCCGCCGCGGTGATGTGTGAAGAGTGGCGGCTGCGTGCCGAAGGGGAAAAACCAGTGCTGGGGGTGCCCCAGGGTCCTTACCTGGAGCAGGCCACGGGGGCTGGTCTGGAGGCTTTTTGGGAACAGGTTGAGGTCCTGTGCAAAGCCGGTTTTGTGGTGCGCCGCCGGCCGTTGCTGGAAGATATCGAAGATATCAACCAGCGCCACCGTCACCTGGTGCAAAGGGAGTTCGCCCGGGTTCACCAGGATTGGTTCGAGCCCTATGCCCACCTCTACAAGGAAGGCAATGCGGACGTCCTGCTTCAGGGCAGGCGGGTTACCGACGCCGAGTACGAGCGCGGCCGCGCGGGGCGGCTGCAATTGCGCCTCACCCTGGGAGCGCGGATGAAGGACGAGGGGATCGATGTGTGGATCTGTCCTGCCGCCACCGGGTCGGCTCCTGCCACTCTGGACTCGACCGGGGATCCGGTGATGAACTTGCCCTGGACCCACGCCGGCGTGCCGGCGCTGAACCTGCCGGCGGCACGTGCCCCCGATGGGATGCCCCTGGGATTGCAGTGCGTTGGGGCGTTCGGCTGTGACGAGAGCCTGCTGGCATGGGGTGGACAGTTGTCGGCTGAATTGAGCGCCTGCCGGTGAATCCCCGTTGAGGGGTTGCCCTCGCCCTTCCACCATGGACGCAATGGTCGTCGGGATGGGGACCAACCCAGAGGGGTGTCTCGGAATAGTACGGAGGAATTAATGTCGACGAGTGAATTTCGCGTCGGTGCGGCAATGCGGGATATAACCCCCGGGCGGTCGCTGCCCAACTACACTTACGTCTGGTTGGCCCGCGGCGAGGGCAGTCCCCTGCGCTGCCACGCCCTAGTCTTCGGTGACGGAAAGCGCCGGGGAGCTTTGGTCTCCTGCGACGCGACTTTCATCGACCGGCCCTTGCTGTTGAGGATGCGGGACTCTTGTGCGCGCAGAACCGGCCTTGCCCCTGACTGCATCGCCGTGGCAGCGACCCACACCCACGCCGCCCCGGCTACCTGCCCTTCGTTTCTGAGCGGGGCAAGTCCCGATCCACTCTATCTCGATTTCCTCGTGGATCAGGTCGCCGCGGCGGTTGACCAGGCGCAGCGCCGTATGCGTCCCGCGGTGATGGTGGCCGGGAACTGCCCGACTCCGGGCTGGGAGTTCAACCGGCGCTTGTTGCGCCCCGATGGTTCGGTTTTGATGACCTGGCCCCTGAAGGCCCACCCGGGGCTGCCGGCGGCGGGCCCGGTGGACGCCGAGATGAGCTTCGTGGCCTTCGAGGAACCCTCAGGAGAGCCTCTCGCCTTCGTGGTGAGCTACCCCTCCCACAACAACTGCGTCGCCGAGGTCTATCACGGCGACCTCGGCGGCTGCACCGGCGATGCCTTGCGCGCTGCCCTGAGCGCGCCGATCCCCACACCATTCCTGCAGGGGGCCTGTGGCGACGTGATGTGGTGCAGCGGCGATCCCCCGCCTCTGCGAGGGCATGCGCTGGCCGCCAAAATCGGCGCCGATATAGCGGCGTGCCTGGTTCCGGCCTACAGGGCTGCTGCGCGCCGGGAGGTGGAGCAGGTTACCATAGACCGCGAGGTCATGGAGATCGGGGACCGTCCCTTTGCTGAGTCAACTTTCTGTGAGGATTTGTGCCGCGGTGCCGATGAGGCGGCCCGGCTTTACGCCCGCTGCCGCTATGACCCGGAAGAAGAGGCAGTCAAGGCTCTCGGTCCTACTTCCTGTGCAGTGGAAATTCAAGCCCTGGGATTCGGTGAGGTGGCGATCTGCACCAACCCGGCCGAGTTGTTCGCGGAGTTCGGCATGGAGATCCGCCGGCGCTCCCCTTTCGCCGTTACCCTGGTGGCGGAGCTGACCAACGGATATTGCGGCTACGTGCCCACCGAGGCGGCGTTTGCCCAGGATGGCTACGAAGTCCATCGGACGGTCTACACCTCGCGCCTGGAAAAGGCCGCGGGGCGCAAGATCACTGCGGCCACCGTGGGTCTGCTGGAGGGGCTGTGGTCCGGGCCCACGCAGCAGTGAATCCACCGCCATCCCTGTTGCGATAATCCGGAGAATCCCCGTTTTTTGATGGTGAACGGAGCTGCCAGGTCCGTTCGGGAGAAATCATGATCGATGCCAAGGAGATTCGCGCCAATCCCGACGCCCTGCGCGAGGCCATCCGCGCGCGCAAGGTGGATCCGGCGAAGGCCGACCTGGATCGCTGGCTGCAACTGGACGCGAGGAAGCGCCAGATGCAGGTGGCGGTAGACCGCCTCAATCAGGAGAAAAAGCAATTGGCCCGTCTGGGGAAGAGCGATCCGGAGGCGGCGCGGCGGCGGGGCCAGGAACTGCGCGAGGAAGGGCGCCGGATGGCCCGGGAGATGGCGCAGGTTACGGCGGAATGGCAGGAGATTCTCGACTGGTTCCCCAATTGGCCTCACCCTGACATGCCGCGGGGCGAGGGCGAGGATGACAACGTCGAGGAGAAGGCCTGGATTCCGGGGACAGGTAATCTCGACCGCGACCAGCTCGGTGCAGGGGATGCCAGCCGAGCGGCCATGCCGCAGGCACCCTGCCACGCCGACGCCGACTTCGCGCCGATGCACCACGCCGAACTGGGGCCCCGGCTGGGGGGAGTGGATACCTTGCAGGCGGCCAAAGTTTCAGGCTCGCGGTTCGCCTTTCTGCGCGGCGACGTGGCATTGCTGCAATATGCCCTGACCCGGCTGCTTGCCGACGAGCTTTTGGGTCGCGGCTACGAAATGATGATTCCTCCGCTTCTGGTGCGCGAGCGCTCGCTCTACGGGACCTCTCATTTTCCCGAGGGCCGCGACCAGGTCTACGCCATCCGCAACGACAACGTCGAGGAGGGCGCCGAGCTCTTTCTGGTGGGCTCTTCGGAGCCGGCCAACTTCAGCTATTTCATGGACCGGACCCTCGCCCGGGACGAGTTGCCGCTGCGGCTGTTTGCCGCCACCGTCTGTTTTCGCTCCGAGGCCGGCTCCTGGGGCCAGGACGTGAAGGGAATCAAGCGGGTGCACCAGTTCGACAAAATCGAGATGAACGCGGTGTGCGCTCCGGAGCAGTCCGAGGCCATGTACCAGGAGTTCGGCGAGATCAACGAATGGCTGCTGCAGGCGCTGCAACTGCCCTATCGGGTGGTGGACAAATGCTCCGGAGACGCCGGCTACCTGGCCAGCCACCGCCAGCGCGACTTGGAGGTATGGCTGTCGGGCTCGGGCGAGTTCATGGAAGTCATGACCGACACCAATACCACCGACTACCAGGCTCGGCGGCTGAACATGCGCTACAGGGACGAGAGAGGAAGGCCGCAGTTCTGTCATACCGTGAACGACACGGGCTGCGCCATGGGCCGCATGCTGATCGCCCTCATGGACAACTATCAGCAGAAAGGCGGCGCGGTGAAAGTACCCGGGGTTCTGCGGGAGGTGGTCGGCAAGGACCGCATCGAGCCCGGGAGGAGTGGAAAGGAACGGTAGAGGTCTTGGCGGCAGAAAGGCTGAGCGGCAATAAAGTGGCGGCGCAAATGCGTCGCGAGATGAAGGCCGAGGTCGAGCGCTTGGGCAAGGAGTACGGCCTCGTGCCGGGCCTGGCCGTGATACTGGTTGGAGATGACCTCGCTTCCGCGTCCTACGTGGCCAATAAACGGAAGGCCTGCCGCGAAATCGGAATCCACTCGCTGGAACGCAGATTCGCCGCCGGCATGCCGGAAGCCGAGTTGCTCCGCGTGGTCGATGATCTTAACGGGGATGCTTCAATCCACGGCATCCTGGTGCAACTGCCCCTTCCCGGTCTGGAGGAAAACCGGATAATGAACGCCCTCGACCCCGACAAGGACGTGGACGGTCTGCACCCGGTCAACCTGGGTCGCCTGCTGCGCCAGGAAGAGGGGTTTCTGCCCTGCACCCCCTCCGGCGTGCAGCAGATGTTGATGCGCAGCGGCATCGCGGTCGCGGGCAAGTACGTGGTCGTCGTCGGGCGCAGCACCCTGGTGGGGCGACCTCTGGCCAATCTTCTGCTGCAGAAAAGCGAGCAAGCCAATGCCACCGTCACCGTGTGTCACACCGGGACCCGGGACCTGGGCCACATCACGCGCCAGGCCGACATCCTCATCGTGGCCGCCGGCCAGCCCCGCGCCATCGGGGCGGATATGGTCAAGGAAGGGGCGGTGGTGATAGATGTGGGAATCAACTGCGTCGAGGACGCCGGACGAGAGCGGGGCTGGCGCATGGTCGGAGACGTGGACTACGAGGAAGTGCGCAAGAAGGCCAGCGCCATCACCCCGGTGCCGGGAGGGATAGGCCCCATGACCATCGCCATGCTGCTCCACAATACCATCTGGTCCGCCAAGCGGACGCACCGTGTGCCGCAGAGCTGAGGATATCCTCCTGGGATCCCGATGAGCAAGCTGCGCGAAGTCAACACCACCGACATCCTCGCTGCCATCCGGCTGGGATGCCGCACCATGGCCAGCGTCTTCAACGCCGACGACGGCGACATTCCCTTTTTCGTTTCCCGCGTCAGGCCCGCTGCCTGCCTGGCTTTCAGTCCGGTCCACTCCGAGTCCCATGTTCCCGGGCGCCACCTAAACGCCCTGCTCAACGCCGAGGATGCCACCGGCCTCCACCTGGACGAGGACTGCATCGACAAACACGCCCGCGCCGCCTTCTTTTCTTACAGCGGCCCGCTGCCCCTGCCCCTCAACCGCGCCGCCGTCGGTGGTGCCCTGGTGAATTTCGCCCCCCACAACGTGCGCGAGGGATTCCACGCGCTCTATTCCCTGGCGGCCATGCGCGACTCGGCGCGGGGCTTCGACCTGGCCGCCGCCTCCATCGCCACCATCTTCGAGTACTGGGATGCTGAGAAGGGATGGGATTGCGCTCGTCTACAGGGGAAGCTGGGGCTCGAGGTGAGCCGCACCGGCTTTATCATCGGTCTGGGGCGCGCTATCGGACCGCTGGCCAAACTCTACCGGGCAACAGGGCTCGAGTCCGCACTGGAGCTGGCCCTGGTTCTCAAGGAAAAGGCGCTGGAGTTTTTCAAGGAGGACGGCGGCTACGACAGAAAGTCCTTCGGCACCCACACCCATTCCACTACCTGCGTCATGTCGTCGCTGGCGCAACTGGCCGATCTGACCGGGGACGGGCGCCTGCTGGAGCGGGTCCGCGCGTTTTACGATTGCGGCCTGTGGGACATCCGCGACCAAGTGGGCTGGGTCGTGGAAGGCAGCGGCGATGAGGACCACCCCGACAAGGGAGAGGCGAACAACAGCGGTGACATCGTCGAAACCGCGCTGATCCTCGGACGCCGGGGATATCCCGAGTATTACCAGGATGCGGAGCGCATTCTGCGCGGGCACCTGTTGCCCTCCCAGTTGCGCGATGTCTCCTTCATCGAGGACCCGCCCAATCCCGATGGCGAGGACGGCAGGCACGACGTTGCCCAGCGACACCTGGGGGCCTTCGGCTTTCCGGCCCCGCACGGGCATCAGCCTGTGGGGCTTGAGTCCCTCAGTTTCAATATGGACATTGTCGGTGGAGCGGTGGGCTCTCTGTGCGCAGCCTACCGAGAAGTGGCGCGCTCGGACGGGGCGGGCCACTGGGTCAACCTCCTCTTCGACCACCAGACGCCGGAGCTGGAAATCGAATCCCCCTATACCCATCCAGCCTTGCGTCTGCGGGTGAAGCGCCCGGGACCCCTCTTCGTGCGTCTGCCGTCATGGGTGGACCCGGAACGGGTGGCAGTAGAGGGAACGGTTGAGAAGCCGCGCCATACCGGCGGCTATCTCTTCCTCGCCAGGCCGCCGCTCAACCGGACCCTGACCTTCGCCTTTGCCCTTGCCGGGGAGGAACTTGCCCTTGAGCATCGCACCCGGCGGATCGGGGTGCGGCTGCGCGGCGACGCGGTGGCAGGCATGGACAACTTCGGCGCCGATCTGACCTACTTCGATCCGCTGGACTGAGGGAGTGCCTGGGATAGTTTAAACGTCACGGCGGATAAGCGCCCACCGGCAGGCGTAGAATGGGGTGCGTTGCTGGCGCTACCCTGGGCTGCCGCCCACCGCTTGCCACCCTTGACGGCCTGCCCGGTGCGCTCTTTTTATTTTTCGACGGGAGGGTTCAACCAATCTTGCAAAGTGTTCCGCGGTGAATACCGGACGAAAACACCTGCGCATCGGCGCGGACGTGGGGGGTACTTTCACCGATGTCATCCTCCTCGACGACCAGGGAAATATCTGGACCTACAAGGTCCCTTCGACACCGCCCGACTTCGAACAGGCCGTGCTTCAGGCCAGTGCCCACCTGCTGCAACGGGCTGGTGTGGGCGGAACCGCGGTGGGCGAGGTGGCCCACGGCACCACGGTGGCGACCAATGCGGTGCTCGAGCACCAGGGGGCCAGGACCGCACTGCTCACCACCCGGGGATTCCGCGACGTACTCGAGTTGCGCCGCATCCGCGCCCCTCAGATCTATGACCTTTTCTTCGACAAGCCCGAAATCCTCGTCGAGCGTCGCCTGCGCTTCGAGGTGAATGAACGCATCAGCGCTGCCGGCGAGGTCATTGTGTCTCCGGATGAAGCGCAGTTGGAGCAGTTGGCGGCAAGACTCGAAGAGGAGGAAGTGGAGTCGCTGGCTGTCTGCTTTCTCCACGCCTACGCCTTTCCCCAGCACGAGTTGGCTGTGGGTGAATTTCTCCGCCGGCGCTTTCCGCGATTGCCGGTCTCACTTTCCTGTGAGATCCTGCCCGAGCGCAGGGAATACGAGCGCACCGCAACAACAGTGGTCAATGCTTACGTGCGTCCCATCATGCGCGGTTATCTGCGCGCCATGCGCCGGGGCCTGGGCGCCATGGGGATCGAGGCCCCCCTGCTGATCATGCAGTCGGCCGGCGGCCTGACACCGGACGAAGACGCCGCCCTGCGTCCGGTGTTCATGCTCGAGTCGGGACCTGCGGCGGGAGTGCTGGCGGCAGGTTTCAGCGCCCAGCGCATGGGGGTCGACAACGTCATCACCCTGGACATGGGAGGCACCACCGCCAAGGCCGCGATGATCGAGGCGGGGACCATCGATTACAGCCCCGAGTACGAGGTAGGCGCCTCGCTTTCCTCGGTGACCCGCCTGGTGGGCGGTGGCGGTGAATTGATTCGCGCTCCGAGCATCGACATCGCCGAAGTCGGCGCCGGCGGCGGCAGTATCGCCTACCTGGATCAGGCCGGAGGCCTGCGCGTCGGACCGCGCAGCGCCGGGGCCCTGCCAGGACCGGTATGCTATCAGCGTGGCGGCCGGGAGCCCACCATCACCGACGCCAACGTGGTGTTGGGGTACATCCGTCCGGGAAACCTGGCCGACGGCAAGGTGAGCATCGACCGGAAGGCGGCCGAGCGCGCCATCGGCGATAGCATCGCAGCTCCCCTGAACCTGGACCTGCTGCAGGCGGCCGCGGGGATTCACCGGATCGGCAACGCGCGCACCATGCGGGCGCTGCGCTCCGTGTCCACCGAGCGCGGCCGCGACCCGCGTGATTTCGTGCTCATGGCTTTCGGCGGCTCCGGTCCCATCCACGCCGCCGGGCTGGCGCGTGAACTGTCGGTTGCCCGGGTCATAGTGCCGCCTTTGCCCGGTCTATTCAGCGCCCTGGGCCTCCTGTTTTCTGGCATTGAGCACCACCAGGTCCGCAGCTGTCTGCTCTCCGGCGCGGCGCTTCAGGCGGAGGCGTTGCAGGGTATTCGCGCCGAGATGGAGGAAGGGATGCTGGCGCAATTCTCCAGCGAAGGGTATGGGGCGGAACAAGTCCAACTGAATTGCAGCTTCGACGTGCGCTTCAAGGGTCAGACCTCTGAGATCCGCGTCCCTGTGCAGGACGGGCGCATCCATGGCGGCACCGTGGCAGCGCTGTGCAAATCCTTCGAAGCGGAGCACGAACAGCTCTATGGGCATCGCTCCGATGCGGACAATCCCATCGAGGTGGTGGCGGTGCGGCTGGTGGGCAGTGCCGGTGCACGGGGTATGGAAAATGCCCTCAGGCCGGCGCTGCGCCCGGGGCGGATGGAGCCCAGCAGGCAGGCCTATTTTGACGGAGACCAAATCGATACCCCCGTTTTCGAGCGCAGCGCTCTGGAACAGGCTCAGGACGGACCTCTCCTCATCGACGAGTACGACTCGACCATTGTGGTGCCTCCGGAGGTGCACGCCAGCCTCGACGAGCAAGGGAACATTGTAATGGACCTTAAAGATGTCTGAAATCGATCCCATCAGCCGCGAAATCATTCGCAACGCCCTGTCGGCGGCGGCCGACCAGATGTCCCTGGCTCTCTACCGCACCGCCTATTCGACCATCGTGCGCGATTGCCTCGATTATTCCACCTCACTGTGCGACGGCAAAGGGGAGATGATCGCCCAGGGGGTCACCATTCCCTTTCACATGGGGTCGGTGCCCGCCGCCATGGAAACCCTGCTGCAAAAGTTCGATGACCGCGACATCGAGCCGGGGGACGTCTTCATCATGAACGATCCCTTCGACGGCGGCATGCACATTCCCGATATTTTCATCGTCAAGCCCGTGTTCTGGGAAGGAGACCGGATCGCCTTTGCGGTAAGCACCGCCCACCACCTGGACCTGGGCGGGCGCCTGCCCGGTAGCTCCGCCTGCGACAATACGGAGATCTTCCAGGATGGGTTGCGCATACCCTGGTTGAAGCTGTACCGCCGTGGAGAGCCGGACGAAGCCATCCATACCCTTCTGCGCGCCAACGTGAGGGTGCCGCGCATGACTCTGGGCGATTTGCGTGCCCAGGTGGCAGCCTGCAACGTGGGGGAGGACGCGGTTCACCAGTTGATCCGGCGCTACGGAGCGCCGACCTTCGTGGCCTGTGCCGCTGACCTGATCGCCTATACTGAGCGCTTGATGCGCGCCGAGATCGCTTCGTGGCCGGACAGCTCCCACACCTTTACCGACTACATGGACAGCGACGGAGTGGACGATACGCGGGTGCGTCTGCAGGTGAAGGTGACGGTGGAAGGGGACACCCTGACCGCTGATTTCACCGGCTCCGATGCGCAGGTTCGCGGCGCCCTCAACTGCACTCGCTCCTTCACCGTGTCGGTGGTTGCCCTGTGCGTGCGCTGCGCTCTGCGCGAGGAGGTGCCCAATACGGCCGGCATGTTCAAGCCCCTCAACATCATCGCACCCCCCGGGACGGTGGCCAACGTGGTCATGCCTGGCGCCTCTTCCATGCGCGGGGTCACCGGTTTCAGACTGGTGGACACCATGTTCGGGGCGATGGCGGGGCTTTTGCCGGAGCGCATCCCGGCCGCCGGGGAAGGAGGCAATACCCTGGTGGTTATCGGTGGACAGCGCCACGATCGATCACCTTACGTCTACTATGAATTGCTCTCGGGTACCTGGGGGGCGCGGCCCGACCGCGACGGCAACGACGGGTTGTGCAATCCGGCCAACGTGGCGAGCAACATTCCCATCGAGCAGGCCGAGTCCGAGTACCCGGTGCGCATCAATCGCTACGGCCTGGTGCAGGACAGCGGTGGCGCCGGCAAGTTCCGCGGCGGCTTGGGTTTGGAGCGCGAGTGGACCCTGCTGTCCGGGGAGAGCCATCTGGCCATTCGCTCGGACCGCAGAAAGCACTTGCCCTATGGGCTCTACGGCGGCAAGGAGGGAGCCGGTTCGGTAAACGTACTGCAGGGCGGGGACGGGGAGGAGGTGCTGCCGGTCATGATCTCCACCACCATGAAGGAGGGGCAGGTGCTTTACCACCGGCAGGCCGGCGGAGGGGGATGGGGGAATCCGCTGGAGCGCGACCCAGAGGCGGTGGCGCGCGACGTGCGCAACGACAAGGTCGGGCTGCAGGCGGCGCGCCAGCAGTACGGGGTGGTGCTGGGCGAGAAGGGCATGGAGGTGGACGAGGAAGCTACCGCGGAACTGCGTCGACACCTCGGGGCGCAAGGGGGGATTTAGAGATGGAATTCGATCTTCTGGTCCGTGGCGGCACCGTCGTCGACGGCAGCGGCGCCAGGCCCTTTGCAGCCGATGTGGCGGTTAAAGAGGGGCGCATCGCCGCGGTGGGCGCGCTGGATTGCGGGGAAGACGTGCCCGTTCTGGACGCCGGCGGACTTCTCGTAGCGCCTGGTTTCATCGATATCCACAGCCACTCCGACCTCACCCTTGTCATCGACCCCCGAGCCGTGAGCTCGATTACCCAGGGCGTGACCCTGGAGGTGGTGGGCAATTGCGGGCACGGCTGCGCCCCCATTGCCGACGTGGAGCTGGCGCGCTCCAACATTTACGGCTGTCGGCAGGAGCACGCCCTCGACTGGAAGACCATGGCCGAGTATCTGGAGCGCCTCGAGAGCGCATCTCCGGCCCTCAACGTGATCTCCCTGGTGCCCAACGGCAACCTGCGCCTGGCAGTAGCCGGGCTGGTGGACCGACCCTCGACCGCGGCAGAGCTGGCGCAGATGAGGCGGTTGCTGGCGCAGAGCCTTGAGGAAGGGGCATTCGGTTTCTCCACCGGTTTGGAGTACGGGCCCGAGAGAGCCTGTCCGGAGGAGGAGATTGGCGCGCTCTGCGAGGTAGTTGGGGCGGCGGGAGGATATTACGCGACCCACACCCGCAACCTCGACGGCCAGGCGCGGGAGACCATCGCGGAAGCCATTCGCACCGCCGCCGCGGCCGGGGTCCCCCTGCAGATCTCCCATATTTCGGTGGTCGCGCGCCTGGCGGCAGATGGAGCCTGGGCGGTGGAGCAGGCACTGGCGCAGGTGGACCGGGCGAGGGAGCGCGGACTGGAGGTAGACTTCGACATGCACACCCGGCTCTTCGGCACCACCAACCTGAGCGCGGTGCTGCCGCCCTGGGCCCTGGACGGGGACAAGAGCGCCATCGCCGCCCGTTTGCGAACCCCCTCGGTGCGGCGGGAATTGAAGGCCTCTCCCAACATCATCGCCGCATTGGCACGGGGTGACTGGAGCCGCATCGTCGTCTTCCAAAGCAAAGCGCAGCCCGAACTGGCGCGCCAGAGCATCGCCGCCATCAGCCAGGCCCGCGGACTCGACCCCCTGGATGCCATCTACGATGTTCTTCTGGCCGGAATAGACGATCTGCACAGCACTATGGTGGTCGCCTTCACCTACCGGGAAGAAGATATCCGCCCGGCCTTCGAGCACCCCCGCTGCATGGTTGGCTCCGACGCCACCGCCCTGGCCGGGGACGGACCGCTGCGAGAATCCTCGTTCCACGGCGCCTATACCTGGGCATCGTGGTTTTTTCGCCACTTCGTGCGCGACCGCGGCATCTTCAGTCCGGAGGAAGCGGTGCGCCGCATTACGGCGCTGCCGGCCGCCCGTCTGGGCTTGCGGGATCGCGGAGTTGTCAAAGAAGGCGCCTGGGCCGACCTGGCGGTCTTCGACCCTGAGAAATTCGCCGACCGCGGCACCACTTTCGAACCCAACCGCACCGCCGCCGGCATGAGTCACGTCGTCGTCAACGGCGCCGTCGCCCTCGAGGACGGCGAGCTGACCGGAGCCCGCAACGGCCAGGTCCTGAGGCGGTCATGAGCACCCGCGAGAACGGGGGCTGAATGAGCGAATTCCAATCTGAGAAAGGAGATGACAAAGTGAAAACCAAACTAACCCTTATCGGTCTTCTGTTGATTTTCGCCTTTGCGCACGATGTCCGCGCTCACTGTCAGATTCCCTGCGGGATCTACGGTGACGAGGCGCGCTTTGCGGCCATGATGGAGGATGTCGAGACCCTGAAAAAGTCGGTGGCGATGATCGACGCCGAGACCCAGGCTGAGCATCCCAACTACAATCAGTTGGTTCGCTGGGTGCTCAACAAGGAGACCCACGCGGACCGCATCAAAGGGGTGGTGCTGGACTACTTTCTGGCCCAGAGGATCAAGGAAGGGCAGGAGAATTACGAACGCAATTTGGTGGCCCTGCACAAGATCATCGTTTTTTCCATGAAAGCGAAACAGACCACCGATGCCGCTGTGGTCGAAGACCTGAAGGCATCTATTTCCGCCTTCGCGGAACTCTACATGGCCGGAATGCAAAAATAGGGAAGGGACAGGCCCGCCTGCTGCGGAGATTCTGAACCTTTGGGCCGGGCCTAATGGCCTGTTCGCTCCAACCTGCGCGACAAACGCCGGACGATTTCAGGATGGTCGGCGGCCAAATTTTCGCGTTCGTTGTCGTCCACATCGTAGAGGATCGGCGGGCGCTGGCGCTGCAACCTTCTTCTTTCCACTATGCCTATGCCCAGCGGCTCCCAACTGTATCCGCCGTGCCGCTTCTGGGGGTCATAGCCTTCGATGAGCTTGTAGCGTCCGTCAAAGGCCAGGCGCCAGGGGCCCAGGGCCGAGAAGACCACATCCCGGTGGCTGGCGGCGGACCCGGCGAGGAAGGGCAGCATGGAGCGGCTGTCGATGTCGTGCGCCGGGTCCAGACCTGCGTACTCGAGGAAGGTGGCGTGCAGATCCACAATGGTGGCCGGAGCATGGCAGGGACCGCGCCGCGCCACCCCCGGTCCGGCGATGATGAGCGGAACCCCCAGCGCCGCCTGCAGCGGCGTTTTCTTCTGCCACTGGCCATAGTCCCCCAGCATTTCGCCGTGGTCGCCGGCGAACACGATCACGGTGTTTTCCAGTTCCCCGCGTTCCCGTAATTTGGCCACCAAGCTGCCCACGCACTGGTCCAGGTGTTCGACCATGGCGGCGTAGTTGCGCCGCACCTCGGCGTGAATTTCGGCGGGGATGTCAAGATCGCAGTGCTCAGGTTGGGGGAAGTGGATTTCAGGGTCGCGGTAGAGGCGGTGCATACTCTCGGTGATGTCCCAGGGGTGATGGGGGTTCTGCAGATTCACCTCCAGGTACCAGGGTTGGCCGGCCGGTGCGCGGTCGAGAATCATGGCGCCGTTGCGCACGATCCAGTTGTCGCAATAAGCCTGGTCGGGCAGAGGGGTGGGGAAGGTCGACGACCACATCTCGGCCCTCTCTTCCCATTCCCAGCTTCTCCGCTCATAGTCGGTGATGTGCGCCTGCATCAGATCCTCCTGGTGCAGGTAGGCCAGGTAGGGATCGCAAGGTCCGCGGCTGCGTGCGGCCATGATCGCGGCCTGGTTCTTGCCGGCGTTGAACAGGGCGTCGGAATAGCCCCATTCATGGATCAGGGCGCGTCCGTCCATGCCCCAGGAAAAGACATCCGGCGCCGGAGTGTTGTTGCCCACGTGAAATTTTCCGCAACCCATGACGTGGTAGCCGGCCTCGTCGCGCAGGCGGCGATGGTAAACCTGCTGGCCAGGAGGAAAGAATGCCTCGTTGTCGAGCACGCCGCAGCGCTCGTACTCCATGCCCGATGCCAGGCAGGCGCGTGTGGGAGCGCAGAGGGGAGAAGGACATATGGCCCTGGTGAAGTGGACCCCGCCTTGGGCCAGCTTCTGAAGATGGGGGGTCCGCACCGGCATGTCGGGGTTCATCGCGAGCCAGTCGGAGCGTTGCTGGTCGGTGAGGATGAAGAGGATGTTGGGTCGCTCGCTCACGGGAATCAGGTTTTATTTAAGGATTCTGGGGCTCGCCACTAAATTGAAGTTTTCTACTCCAGTTTTTCGAGCAGATCCAGAAATTTCCGATTTCCGGGTGAACGGACGAGAGCTTGCCTGAGAATTTGAACGGCGCGGTCTGTATTCGTTTGCTTTATGTGGAGCAGGGCCAAAACCGTGACAATTTGCTCATTTTCAGGAGCAACGAGGTAGGCTTTCTCAAAAAATGAGATCGCGTTTTTTATGTCGCTTTTTTTGACAAATGCAGCACCGAGTTTACCTAAAACAAAGACTGCTTCATCAGGTTCTAACTTATTTATAGTATGGGAAGCATGGGATCCGAGCCTGCTCCAAAAATCTGCGAGTTTTTCTTCGGCTACTTCTGAAGTCGAATGCTGACTATAAAAATACTCTTCAATCGATGCGATATATGTTGGGTTATGTAAAAGGATGCCCATCAGTTTGTTCAGAGCTTTCGGATAGTCTGGATCGATAGCCAAGGCCTGTAAAAAAAATGGAATGGATTTGTCCATGTCCTCTTCGGACAAGTAAGAGCCGCCTAGATTGAAAGGCATCCTCCGATCTAAGGGATATTTTTGGAACGCCTTTTCGTGATACCTTTGCGCCAAAGAATCCAATCCGGCCTCCTGGAAATAAATAGCCAGCGTCATTTCAACCGGATGAGTCGAATAATAAGATCCGGGATCATCTTCCAGGATTTCCGCGATCCGCCCAATGGAACGATCCGTGTGGTTGATATGAACCCACGGGATAACCAGCAATGCCGCGCACACACAAGAAAAGACAGAGACGTAGTTCCTGAGATTTCGGTTGAGGCCGCTATTGTAAAACGCATAGGTTGCCAGGCCCATCAGTGGAATGCCAGAAAGACACGAAATATCCCAATCGCGACTGCCGAAGGTCGGATCGATCACAAAGAGAACGGCCAGCGCACCCAGCGCGCTGGCCCCCAAAAATATCATCTCCCGGCAGAAGACGCGACCTCTCGAAAAAACCGCCAAAAACAGCAGGGGCCAACCCATGGGGGCGCTTAGAACTTGTGCGTTGATCCATTCCCACATATGCCACCAGCTAAGTATGGCATAACTGTTTTCGGACGAGGGGTATAGAGGTAAAAGATAGAAGGTATAATGGCGGCCAAAGAAATAGGCGAAAACCGCACCCACCACAGCCAAAAAGGCCAAAACCCTGCGGTCCCGGAATATGGATAAACGGCGCAAAAGATAAAACTCCCATAAACAAAGCAAGGCCGGCAAGAGAAAAATGAGCAGAATGTGCATAAATGCACCGGCCCCAAAAAAGACGGTAGCCCACAGAGGGGGCTTGTCTTTCCTCAAGGCGGTGATTCCCGACAACAGAAACCCTACTACAAAAACCGGCAGAGGCGCATAGGTCTCAATATAGCCGAAGAAATACTGGACTGGTCCTATGAAAACCATCAGTGTAGCGCATAAGACCTTCTCAAACTGTCGGTTGCAAATGCACTCCGCCCACAGACAAACGAGGACGACATACAGCCCGCCCAAAAAAATACTGAACAGCTGCAAGGTTAAAACGCCACTCTCATCCCAATTGCCGAGCAAACCGTGCAGCAGTATGAGTAGAAAAAAGGTGCCGGCACAGTGGGAAGGGATATACCCTTCAGTGACACTTGAGGCTGGTAAGTACCCATCGCCCAGAAATCCATATTTCTGCCGGCCAAGATAGAAAATTGCCCAAGACAACATACAGAGAACGGGGTAAAACGCGCGCCGATCTCCCATGCACTTGGAGATGGCTGCAACCGCTATCTCTATCCATCTTACCGCCGTCCGGTTTACACGAGGTATTGCGATGGCGACGGCAATGGCATAACAAGAGAGGGCGACGGAGGGCGGGTAAAATGTCCAGAAATGGAAGCCCCATGACCGTTTCAGAAAGGCCCAGTCGCTAGAGGCTATTTGCGGCAGGAAATAAACGCCAAAGGCATGCAGCCCGATAAGCGTTAGACTACCGCTAAAGGCTACAACTTGTACCTGGACGTTGGCCAATGCTTCTCAGGAGCTGCCCAGGACCGGGAAGTTCAACGGCATTCCGGGCTTGCCCAGATCGTAGCGGCTGATGTGCCAGCGTCCCAGATTGGCGCTGAGGAAGAGATCGCGATCGCGGCCGCAGAAGGCGATGTTGGTGGGAGCGGCCATGGCGGTCCCCTCGTAATCCTCGGCGACGACGTCGAGCCGGCCCCGGGGAGTCAGGCGGTAGATGATGTCGGGCCGGTAGCAGGAGATGTAGAGGTTGCCGCCGGCGTCGAAGGCCAGCCCGTCCGGCACCGTGCGCGGCAGGTGAGCGAGGGTTTGCACCGCGCCGGCGCTGCCGTCCGCTCTGATTTCGACGCGGTCGACGCGGGGGGGATTGAGACTCATGGCGACGTAGAGGTGGTCGCCCGCCGCGTCCAGGGCCAGTCCGTTGGGGAAGTGGGACAGGCTGCGGCACCAGACCTCGCCCTTCTGCCCCCCGGGGGCGATCTTGAAGATGCAGCCGCTGTCCTCTTTCCAACCCCCCGAATGGGACACGTAAAGGTTGCCGTGGCGATCGAAGACGGGGTAGTTGGCCACGCTCAGCGGATCATCCTCGGTGCCGTCGAAGTAGACGCTCACCGTTCCGTCCGCGGCGATGCGCTTGACGTTGCCGCAACAGGCATAGAGGTTGCCCCCGCCGTCCTGGGCGATTCCTCCTACGAAGCCGCCGCCGATATTGGCAATTTCCTCAAAATCCCTCTGCTCCAGGTCGATCCGGTATATCTGCCCGGCCTCGCCGCCGGCATAGGCGAAGCCGTCACAGCCGCAACAGATGCACTCGGGGTGGTCGAGGCCGCTGCCGAAAGTGCCGATGAAGGCCGAGACCTGGGTCTTCGTATCAAGAAGTGCCATGATGGGGTTCCTTCCTCCTCTGCTCGGTTGGGACAGGGTTCAGACCCTTACCTCGGCTCCCTTTTCCGCCGACTGGTAGAATCCGGAAACAATCCGCTGGACCGCCAGCGCTTCCCTGAAGCGGACTATGGGTTCGCCGTTGCCCTGGATGGCATCGACGAAGACCTCGTGCTGGGTTACGGTGCGGTCTCGGTGAGTGGTGGGATCGTGCTCCACGTCCAGGTCGAAGGGGACGATCTTGTCGTGGTCCTCGAGCTCGATTTCGAAGGTATTTTCTGCGCTGGTGACCACGCCCAGGACGCCGTTGATCTCGAACCCTCCCGGACGCGAGCGCGGGTGGGTCAACCAGTTGCCCTCGACCGACATGGAGGAGCCGTCCACGAAGCGGACGTGGGCGTGGCCGAAATCCTCCACCGTGACCTCGCCGACATCGCCCTCGAAGTGGACCGGCGGGTTTGGCATTTTGTCGATGCGGCGAAAAGTGGAAGCGCTCACGGTAAGTGGTTCCGGAGCGCCGATTATCCACATGGCCAAGTCCAGCAGGTGAACCGTGGTAGAGGCAATGACCCCGCCCAGGGAGTACTCCTTGCGGTGGAAGAAGCGCCCCCATGGATAGGCCATGATGTGGCCGGCCCAGACGCGGGTGTGATACACCTGGCCGAGCTTGCCGGCGGTGATGAATTCCTTGAGCCCCTGGAAGGTGCGCAACTGGCGGAACTGCAGCCCCATGGTGAAGAGACGCTTGCATCTTTTGGCTGCGGCGATGATGGCCTCGGCTTCGGCCGTACTCATGCACAGGGGTTTTTCACAGAGTACGTGGGCGCCGGCCTCGAAGGCGGCGATGCTGTGCTCGGCGTGGTAGAGTGCGGGAGAGGCCACCACAACGTAGTCGGGCTTCTCCGTTTCCAGCATGGTCTTGGCGTCCGCGTAGCCTGCGGGCACCTTGTAGTCGGCGACGGCCGCCTCAAGTCCGGGCTCGTGGGGGTCGACCGCAGCGACCACCTCCACCTGGGGCAGCTGGGAAAGGGACTCGAGGTGGGACCGCCCCATCAGTCCGGCGCCGATTACCGCTGTCCTTGTGGTCATGGTATGCTACTCCTCGGTTGGTCAGGTTTTTAGCCGGCCGCGCACGGTGGAGGTTATCTGGTCGATGCATTTGACCAGATAACCGCAATCGCCACCTATCTGCAGCATCTGGACTCCGCGCCCGGCCTGGGCACAGGCGAATTCGGGATCCACCGGCATGCCGGAGCCCACAAAGAGACCGGCGGCCCGCGCTTTGGCAATGACCTTCTCCATAGCGGCGACTACCCTGGGATGTTCGACCTCGCCCAGCACGCCGAGGGCGCCGGACAAGTCCCAGGGGCCAATGATGAGGGCGTCGAGGCCGGGAACGGCGACGATGGCGTCGATGGCCTCCAGCGCTTCTGCGGTTTCGACCATGATGCAGGCAAGGATATTGGCGTTGGCGCGCTCGACGTAGGACGGACCGCCGGCGCGGCCATAGTTGGTGGGTATGTGAGCACCCATGCCGCGCGCGCCCATGGGAGGATAGCGGCAATCGGACACCAGTTGACGGACCTCGTCGACACTGCACACCTGGGGCACCACGATACCGTGGGCGCCGGCGTCGAGAACCGGCTTGATGGCGGCGCTGCCTCCACCGGGCACCCTGACCAGGGCCGGGGTGCTCTTGCTGCGCGCCGCCATCAAGTGGGAGCGCAGAGATTCGGGGCTCAACGCCATATGCTCCAGGTCGATCCAGAGGTAGTCCACCGAGTCGGCCAGGGCTTCGCTGACCAGTGGGTCGGCGAGGGTAACCCCGGATCCTACGAGGATTTCTCCGGCGGCGAGGCGCTGGCGAAAGCTGACGAGGGCGTCGAACATGGCCATTCCTGTCCTTAGGTCGAAGTTTCGGGGCGTGCGGAGGGAGCGCCTGGTGCGATCCCCCCGGCCCAAGTGAAAAATAGGCACAAATTCACCGGCGACAAGTGCAGGGTGTCAGGAGCAAGTGGGCCTTTTTCCCTGACTGGTAGGTAAGGAGGGTAAGGTCTATATTTTCTCGTTGTGAGAGGTTTTGGTCCCACATTGAGGCGAGAGATGTTCGGGAGGAAACATGCCGATTACGGACGCCCATCCGCATATTGAGCGCGAGCTTAAGTTTTTTCCGGTGGACAACCCGTCGCCCCGCAAACTCACCGCCCGCCAGATTCGCCACTTCAACGAAAAAGGCTACCTATTTCCCCTGGATGTCTTCAACGCGGACGAAGCGGCCGTCCACCGCGCCTACTTCGACCGGCTCATGGAAAAGGCCGCGGCATTGGGACACAACAGCTACTCGATCAACGGCTGGCAAAGGTGCTGTAGTGGAATCCACGACTTGGTCACCGAAGCGCGCATCCTCGATTACCTGGAGGACCTGCTGGGCGAAAATCTCGTATGCTGGGGAACTCACTACTTCTGCAAGATGGCTGGCGACGGCAAACAGGTTTCGTGGCACCAGGATGCTTCCTACTGGCCTTTGACCCCGAGCAAGACGGTGACCGTGTGGCTGGCAATCGACGCCGCCGACGAGGAAAACAGCGCCATGCAGGTGGTGCCTAGCTCCCACTTGCACGGCCAGATACCCTTCGAGCCCAGTGCTGCAGAGGAGAACAACGTTCTGGGACAGACAGTGCAGGATATCGCCCGCTACGGGGACCCCCCGGTCGCTTTCGAGATGGAGGCGGGTCAGATCTCGCTGCACACCGATCTTCTTCTGCACGGTTCGCAGCCCAACCGGTCGCGGCGCCGGCGCTGCGGTCTGACCATGCGTTTCGTGCCTCCGGAGGTGCGTGCCTACAAGGGCTGGAACCGCAAGAGTTCGGTCATCTGCCGGGGCGGCGATTCGAGCGGACACTGGAGCAATTATCCCCGTCCCCTGGTTGATTCCATTCCCCCGCCACCAGCGCCCTGACGGGACGGCCGGCGGTTGAGCCGGCACCTGGGACCGGTGTCACGGCCTCTGAGGGAGCCTGGAGGAGGGGAAAACCCAATCTACCTCGAAGAACAACGACATGGCATATCGTTGGCAGCAAGGCGAAAGTGTGGCCGCTGGAGCGCGGCGCATCGCGCTGGAGCAGATCGTCAAAGCGCTCGAACATTTGGAAAGCGAGGAGGGCAGCCGCGACGCCCACATACACGAAGCCCGCAAGTCCATGAAGCGGCTGCGGGGCCTGGTGCGCCTGGTGCGCTTTGAGCTCGGGGACCAGGTCTACTGCCGCGAGAACGACTGTTTTCGGGGCGCCGGCACACGGCTATCGGGCATGCGCGACGCCACCGTGCGCCTCCAGACCCTCGACGCAATCATAGAATTCTGCGGAAAACGGGTGCCCAGAAGCAGGTTCGGCCCCATACGCCAATGGCTCCTGGAGCAGCGCGAGTCGGCCTACCGCCCGGCGGCGAGGGAGGGCGATGCGCTGGCGGAGGTCAGGGCTGATTTGCTGCAAGCCAGAGGCCGGGTGGCGACCTGGCCCCTGGAAGGGAATGGCTGGGCAGCGGTGGCAGCCGGCATGAGACGGATCTATTCCCGCGGCCGCCGCGAATTCGGCCGCGCCTTCCGCCATCCCGTCGCCGAGGAGTTCCATAATTGGCGCAAACGGGTAAAATATCTGGGCTACCATGCCCAACTGTTGCGCCCTAGCTGGCCACCGGTAATGGCGGTGCTGGTCGGGGAGTTGGATAGATTGGGAGAGGTTCTGGGCGACCATCACGACCAGGAGGTTTTGCTTCGCAGTGTCAAGGACGAGTTCCCCCGCGCCCGGGCGCCCTCGACCGTGGCTGCCCTGGAAAGACGCATTGCGGCGCGGAATCAGCAATTGCTGGCCTCGGCGCGTATGCTTGGGCAGCGGATCTACGCCGAACGCCCGGCGGATTTTGCCAGACGCATGCGCGCTTACGGGCGCTCCTGGGAGGAAGAGGATCCATTCCCCCCCCATCTATTTCGGCTAGGAACGAAATTGCGATAGGAAGGTCGGTTATCTCGTTACTTGTCCTCTCCGGGGGCAGCACCTAGATTAACTCCGGCAATGGAAATTCACCCCGAGCGGGAGAAGCAGCATTTGAGCAGGGGGCCGTTGGCAGTGGACAAAGTGGGGCAGGTGCGACGCCGGGGCAGAATAGGAAACAAACTGGTCCTCAGTTTCGTCCTTCTGGTCATGGCGGTGATGGGCAGTTCGGGATGGGTGCTCTTCGCCTTGATCCAGCGCAGCCTGGAACGGCAGATGAGCGAACACCTGGTGGCCATAGCCCAGCTGGTTTCAGCCGGCCTCCACAGTGATGTTCTCGAGCGCCTGCAACCCGGCTACGAGAACTTCCGCGTCTACAAGATGCTCACCGCCCAATTGCAGCGCAAACAGGAGATGGTGGGCGCGCGCCGCATCTATGCCTTCGACCGGCGCGGACGCAGCTTGCTGGACACCGCAAGAGACACCCCTATAGGGCGCGAGTACCCCCACCTCAGAATTCGCGACCGTCTCGAGTTGGACCAGGTCTGGCAGGGAACGCCCGCCCACTCGGTGCTGTTTCAGGACGACGAAGGTGTCTACTATATGACAGGGTACGCTCCGGTATTTGCCGGTGGCGAGGTGGTAGCCGCGGTGGGTGTCGATATCGGCGCCGCCTTCGTGGATACCATCCACGTGTTCAAGCGTTCGGTCTACGTCTTCGCCAGCCTGGGCGCCCTGCTCACCGTGGTGGTGGGGCTGGGACTGGCGCGCACCATCACCCGGCCCATCCAGCGCCTGGTGGCGGCGGCGCGCGACATTGGACGCGGAAATCTGGAGCGCGCGGTAGACACTTCGGCGCGGGACGAATTGGGCTACCTGGGAGAGAGCATGGAAGAGATGCGGCTCAAACTCCTCGCCCGCGACGCACAGTTGCGCCAGATGCTGGGCGGAGTCGCCCACGAGATTCGCAACCCCCTGGGCTGTATCGAACTCTACGCCGGCCTCATCGCCGACGATTTGCCATCTGAGGACGGCCGCAAACAGCACATCCAGAAGGTCATCGGCGAGGTCCGCAAGCTCGACAAGGTGATCTCGGAATTTCTTGAATTCGCACGGCCGGCGCCCCCCTGCCGGGAGGACACCGCGGTTGTCCGCCTGGTGGAGGAGGCGGCTTTTTTACTGCAGCCCGAGATGGAGAAGGCGGGGATAGAGTACCGCCAGGAAGTGGCCCCGGATCTGCAGGCCTACGTAGATCCATCGCAGATGAGGCGGATCTTGTTCAACCTGATGCAGAACGCGGTGCAAGCCATGCGCCAGGGTGGTGAATTGCGGGTAACGGCCGCAGAATTCAAGGGCGAAGTGGCAGTGGAGGTGATAGATACTGGAGTGGGAATGAGCCCGGAAGTGCGCCACCGCATTTTCGAGCCCTTTCTCACTACGAGGGAGAAAGGCTCGGGTCTGGGAATGGCCATCGTGCGCCAGGCCCTGGAAGAAAACCGCGGCAGGATTGAGGTGGAGAGCGAGGTCGGGCAGGGGACCACCTGCAGGATCATCCTGCCGGGGAGCGCGGATTTGGCCGCAGCGCAGCAGAGCTAGGAAGATGAGCCGGATTCTGATTGTGGACGACAACGAAACCATGGCCAGCGGCATGGTCCTGATGCTGGAGCGCATGGGGCACCAGGGAGTAGCCGCCAGAGCGGGGCCGGAGGGATTGGCGCTGATGCGGGAGGAGCCTTTCGACCTGGTGATCACGGACTACCGCATGGACGAAATGGACGGCCTCCAGGTGCTGGAAGCCGTGAGGACCGGGTACGCCGACACGGACGTGATGATCATGACCGCCCATGGCACCATAGAGATCGCCGTCGAAGCCATGCAGAGGGGAGCGGCCGATTTCATCACCAAACCCTTTCCACCTGAAGCCCTGCGTCTCAAAATTGAAAAAGTGCTGGAGCACCGTTTCGGTCGCCGGGAGCGCGAGCGTCTGGACGAGGAGAACCGCTATCTGCGCGCCGAGATCAGTGGGCGCTACAACTTTGGAGAGATCGTGGGGCGGTCTGCGCGCATGCAGCAGGTTCTCGCCGCGGTGCACAAGGTGGCGGCGGCGGGTTCCTCCGTATTGATCTACGGTGAGAGCGGCACGGGCAAGGAATTGGTAGCCAGGGCCCTGCACTACCAGAGTCCGCGAAAAGGGAACCCCTTCGTCAAAGTCAATTGCGGAGCGCTGCCGCGGGAGTTGATCGAAAGCGAGTTGTTCGGCCATGAGAGGGGCGCCTTCACCGGAGCCGTGCGGCGTAAGAAGGGCAAGTTTGAACTTGCCGAGGGAGGCACTATTTTTCTAGACGAAATCGGGGACATTCCCCTGGAAACCCAGGTCAAGCTGCTCCGGGTGCTGCAGGAAAAGGAGTTCGACCGGGTCGGCGGGGAGTTGACCCTCCACGCCGACGTGCGTGTTGTGGCCGCGACCAATCGCTCCCTGAAGGAAATGGTGGAGCATGGACAATTCCGCGAGGATTTGTACTATCGTCTCGAGGTCATCCCGTTGCGTCTGCCGCCGCTGCGCCAGCGCAAGGAGGACATTCCCGCGCTGGTGGAGCATTTCCTCGGGAAAAAATGCAGGGAAATGAATCTGCCTCTCAAGCGTCTAACTTCGGAAGCCATGGACGGGCTCAAGAACTACCCCTGGCCGGGCAACGTGCGCGAGCTCGAAAACGTCATCGAACGCACCATTGTGCTGGCCGACGGCGACGAGGTTGGGCTCCATTCCCTCGCCTTGACATTCGCCGACGGTGAGGACCGCGCCCTGGTGGGCTTGCCCGAAGGGGAGATTCCGCTCAACAAGGCCCTGGACGATATGGAGAGTAAATTGATCGGGCGCGCCATGGAACAAGCCGGCCAGGTCAAGACCAGGGCCGCAGAGATTTTGGGCATCAAGACCAGCGCCCTTTACTATAAACTGGGGAAGTACGGACTGGAGTAGATATGTTCGCCGCTAATTTAATTTTTTTATCCGGGGCCTTCGTTCTCACCACCGTAATTGCCTGGGCAGGACCGGGGGAGATCCGCGTTCTCGAGGCCGAGAAAGAGCGCTTGAGAGCCAGGCAGGACTCCCTGGAGACCCGGCACCCGCAACTGCTGCAGGAGGAGGAAAGTCTCTCCGCCCGCGTCGACAGCCTCAAAAGAATGGGAGAGGATGAAGCCGAACTGCGGGAGGTGTTGTGCCATTGTACCGACATGGTAGAGCGCCGCAACGCTCTGGAGCTGGAATTGGAGGAGCTCCGGTCCCGGAGGGAAGATCTGGATGAACGTCTGCGGCTGGCCTACGACTGGGAAATCGGAACCCTCATTCAAAAGCTGGGGCAGACGCCTGACAAGGGATTGATTCTGCAGCTGATCTTATTCCAGGAGGCTCGAGCCAACCTGGGCGACAAGGTGGACGAATCCCAGTTGCACTACAGCAAGGAAATGGACATCAGCCCGGAAGACGGGGTCGACGATATTCTCCAGAAGATCGAACTCATGAACGACATAGCCGACCGTCTCCGTATCGAGGCCAGGAAAACGGCCAAACGCCTGCAGCGTCTGGAGAAGGTGCGCCGTTTGCAGGCGCAAGTGCAGGCCTTCAGAAGTGAGTTCCGTCTCTATGCCAAACAGGCGGCCAAGGGCCGGGTGCTGCTGACTGCTTCGCAGCCGCGGGAAGAGGGAGGGGAGGTGGTCGGTCCGGTTCCGGTCTCCCGGGGGGAACAGGAGTCGGAAGAATTTGGACTGTGGTTGGGGAGTATTAGGGCCGACGAGACCCAGTTGGAAATCCTTAAGTTGAAGGCCAGGCAGCAGGAACTGCACCAACTGGAACTGGTGGTGAGGCAGCGCGCCCGCACCTTTCGCAGCTACATGAGCAAACTGCTGGCGGGGGAGGAGTGAGGTTCGCTGGTGCGGGATCCGGCGGCCGGGTGCCTTTCTGGCACGGGAAGCCCAGTGGACATCCACCTTGATCGGCTCAGTATCCCCTCCTTGCGGCGGTTCTACATGGCCGGGAGTTCAGGCCTCATTCCTGGTCGGCCGCGATGCATTTCCACCGTGGTGCCCCGGCTGGCGCGGAAGGCCTGCTTCAGAACCTCGTAGGCGCGCCAGGGATCGACCTCGTCTCCGCAGGTGAAAAGGTCTACGGCGGCGAAGCCGAATTCGGGCCAGGTGTGAATCGCCAGATGGCTCTCCCGAATGGCCACTACCCCGGAGACGCCGCAGGGAGAGAAGGGGTGAAAGCTCGAGCCCACGATGGCGGCGCCGGCGGCGGCGGCCGCTTTTTTCATGCTGGTCTCGATGAAATCGGCGTCATCGAGCAGCTCGGGGGCACAATCGTAGAGATCCACGAGGAGCTGTTTCCCCAGGGTTTTCACTTTGCGTCCTGATGGGCTATTTGCAGGAGATGGCGCTTTGGGGCGCCGGAAGGATGAAGGCTCAGACGTATTCGATGATATCCGTGGGCAAACAATTCAGATCCCGGCACATGTTGGACAATGTGTAGGGAGCCATTCCTTCGGCGCCGTTATCGACCGATTTCTTGATGTGCTGGTAGGTGGTGAGGTTGATCTCGGGCTTGCGCTCTTCCATCAATTTCTCAATGGCTTCCATCTTGAAACGGATCATGCCGGCTCTTTCAGATTAGGGAAGGAATGAAAGTTTCACTAAAAGGTAGTCACATAATATGAATTCCTGCTCGGTCCGTCAAAGCGCGAGGCCGATACTTCCTTCACTTCGATGTGCACTTAGGACAACGAGGAGGAGATTATTGATGATTGGGGCAAGTTTTTATCTCATCGGGGCAATTTCAGCAGCGGTCATGCTTCTGGCGACGAGCGCCACCGCTTCCGGGACCGGGGGTGGAATTCCAAGGGGATTCTATTCCGGTACGGACACCGGAGTTTCTCTGGCCGGCGAGGTGCTGTCCGACCATGTGTCCGGGTATCAGTTGCTGGCAGGTCTGGATTTCCCATTGAGCGAGCGATTCCGCGCCGGATTGAAGTTGCGCTACGGGGCTGTCTTAGGCGATTTCGAGGACGGGGACAGTGAGTGGAAGCCGTTGAGGGGCCACGGCTCGACCGCGGGGCCGCCCGCGAGCCGGGGGGAACCTGCCCGTGCGCTATGGCATAACCGCTACAGACCTGAATTTCTGGGGTATTGCGCTGGGGCTGAATCACTTTTTTTAGGGGGCGCGCCTCCGCCCCGGCACCGCCAGTTTGCGGAGCTAGCGGCACCGCAAGCCAGAAGCGGATGGGGACCGCACGGTCTCCTGCCGGACAAATCGGTGCGGGGGTGCAAGGTGAATCTGGCCGCGCAGCTAATATGAGGTAGGACCTTCCTGCCTGCCGCCCAGTCTGGTGCCAAAACCGATAACCAGGGCGAAGACATTTTTTCCCGGATCGAACCACCTCCGGAACTGTCCCTCTACCCGCAGGATAAAAGCAGGCTCTTTGCGCCATTGGTAGCCCAACCCGAGCCCGGCGGCAACATTGGTCTCGTCACGCCCGCCACCATTCCTCCAGAAAAGGACGCTCTGTCCCAGGAAGTAGACCCCGGAGAGAGCTTGGCCTGGAAAAGAAGGAGGCCCGGCAGCCCAGGGAGAGATTGGTGACGGCCTCCGGACTTTTGCCTTGGTCCAGCGAAGTCCTGCCGAAGTTGATTTCCGGGCCGACGGCCATGTAATCCCCGGGAAACCATGAAAGGTATAGCGCGGTCAGGGGGGCGATGGAGCTCTCCTCTCCCCAAAACGCACTTGGCATCTCCATCGTAGTGATTTCGTCGTCCCCGTGGCTGGTCCCGAACAATGTTCCGATTTCCACCTCGCCGGAGTGCACCGGATCCTCCATTTGCTGGGCAAAAACTTGCGGGGTGGCTACCACAGCCCCCAGTGAAAACAGAAGAATTCGAGACAGCATATTTTCTCCTCCCAGAAATATTATTCCAAAACCGGCGAAGGTCCTGTTGCCGAAGGATGGCGGGCCTCCCCAAGGTTGCGCGGCCCAGGTGGAGCGGAAGCATGGCGAGGCGGCTTGTTTATAGATGAAGATATAAGTCTGGCGCCGGCCAGGTTGTCAAATCCGCTCGCTGCGGAGGCCGGAAAAGTGAGGTGCGTGGGTCTCCGGAAAGGGCGGCACAGGCCATTTGTTGATCGCTTTCTAATGAGGAGCTATTATCCCGGGGCAGTCCGTTTCATGGAATCCCGTGAAAATCAAAATTGTGCCTCGCGGCAGCACAATTGCCCCGCGGCTTCTTAAGCCAACTCCGGAGGCGGGGTATTTCCATGGACTGCCAATCCCCCAAGGAGTGTGCCATGACAGATGAAGAGAAATTCGTCTTTGACCTGGAGGGTTATCTGGTCATAAAAAACGTCCTCAGCCCTCGGGAACTGAAGGATCTCAACGCCTTGGTCGACCGGCACCTGGACGACTGGGACAACGACCCCCGCAACGACCTGAACAAGGTCAGCAGTTGGGGCCAGGCCACCAAAAGCCTGATCGACCACCCCAGAATTCTGCCTTACCTGATCGAGCTCATCGGCCCAAAGGTCCGCATTGACCACGACTACGCCATCATCATGAACCAGGGCGAAACCCGAGGCTATCTTCACGGTGGACCCAGCCAGGATACCGACCACTGGTTCAGTTACCGCGACGGCTGTATGCGCAATGGCCTGAGCGTGGTGACCTTTTTCCTGGCCGATGCAAATGCCGGGAACGGCGGCTTTGCCTGCGTTCCCGGCAGCCACAAGACCAATTACCCCAACAATCTAGCCCAGGACGTCAGGGTTTTCGAGCGCAGGCCCCACTATGTGGTCCAGCCGACCGCCAAAGCGGGGGACGCCCTGTTCTTCACCGAAGCCCTCATCCACGGGACCATGCCCTGGCGCGCCGGGCACCAACGCCGCACCTTGCTCTACAAGTACAGCCCCGGTTACTCGTCCTGGGCTAAGGAGTTTTACAACCTCGAAGAGTACGGCGAGCTGACCGAACGCCAGAAGAGCATCATGGCTCCACCCTCCATTTACCAACACCCCGAAATAGTCGGTTCCGAGGTCTGAAAAGCCGGCGCGGCTGCCGCCCTCATGGTGGCTGAAAATGACCTCGTCCGGCCTGCATTTCACAATGGGCGGGTGAAACCCTTACGCCGCCTGCCGCCCTGCCCGCCCTGGGCGGGTGCGCGGCGTGTGTCTCTGCTTCCACCCACACACCCGAGGAAAGGAGTATCCTGATGAAGACCATTATACTTGCCATTTCCGCTGTCGCCGCCGCGTTCGCGGTGTCCGGCCAGGAAGATGCGGGGACGGCCTCCCCAGGAGAGGGGGACCATGCGCCGTCGCCGTACGTGGGCTCGCCGGAGCTCGAGCGCCTAAAGGCCCTGGCTGGCCGCTGGGTTGCGACCTCCGGCCTGCCGAAGGGAGCGGGAGGGGGAAAGGAAAGGATGGATCAGGTGACGGCGGAGTACAGGGTGGCCGCCAACGGAAGCGTCGTTGCGGAGCGCAACTTCCCGGATACCCCCAAGGAGATGATCTCCGTCTACCACGACCGCGGGGGCAAGTTGTCGATGACCCACTATTGCGCCCTGGGCAATCAGCCGCGGATGAGTCTGACCAGCTCCTCGGACGACGTACTATCCATGGAGCTGGTAGAAGGCTCGCTGGATTCGGCGGAAGAGCCCCACATGCACTCCGTGTCCATTGTTTTCGACGGTGGCGACGAAATGTCCCAGACCTGGTCGATGTACGCGGGAGGCGAGGAGAAGATGACCCACACCATGACCTTTCGTCGTTTGCAATAGTCTGTCGGCCCGGTGAGGTGGCGACCGGTTGTTGCAGCGATGTAAATCGATTGGCGCCCGCTAATACTCGTAGGCCAGTGAAACCATCCAGCGGCGCGGCAGCCCGGGGAATACCGCCGCGCTTGCTGCGTCGTGGAGATCACCGTCGTCCGCATCGGAGACGTAGAGCTGGTCGAGCAGATTGAAGACGTGGAGTCGAAGTTTCACCTTGTTGAACGTGGCCCCGGGTAGAGTATAGCCCGCGTGGAGATCCGCCAGATTGTAGTTGGGGAGGCGCCAGGACTGCCGCCGGTCGTCGGGGTCTGTCCGGTTGGCGGGATCGAATTTGGCGTAATGGTCCATGAATCGCCTCAGACCCAGGGTGGCGTAGGAACCGCGCACCGGGAACACCGTCGCGCTCAGGGCAAGGGTCTTCTGCGCCGAGTCTCCCACCTTCAGCCCCCGGGCAAAGACCTGAAAGTTGCCGATTGTCGCCGGGTCCTCTTCGGGTGAAAATGTTGCATCCACATCATTGAGCCATTCCCAGTTGCCCAGGGAGACCATGCCGCGCACCTCCACCTTGGAATGGGGACGCGCCTTCAAGTCGAACTCTATCCCTGCATGGCGCGCGTCGATTCCATTCAGCAGGAATCGCAGCCGCTGGTCGAGTTTGGGGCTGTAAATGCTCTTTGGCCACGAGCGGTCCATCCACTTGGTGAAATAGAGGTTCCCGTTGGCGCTGAACAGGCCGCGTTCGATGAGGCCGGCTCCCAGTTCGAACGAGGCCGCCTTCTCGTTGAAGGTGGGATCGTAGAGGCTGTTGTCATAGTGGAAAACGGAGTCGAATTTGGGAGCCGTCGAAAGCCAGCCGACGTTGGCATAGAGGTTGACCGCGGGTGTGGCGTTGTAGTTGCCGCCCGCTTTCACAGTATAGCCGGGGAAATTTTCCCAGTCCGTCTGATCCCATTCGCCATCGATCCTGGGGCGGAAATAGTCGATGCGCTTATAACCCGTCAGGGATCCCGATGTGCTCAGAAATGCGGTGAATTTGTCGAACCGCCCTTCAATTTGGGCAAAGCCGCCGCCCCAGCGCGTGAGACCATCGTTGTGGTACGAGACTCTGTCCCCCAGGCGCTTGACCGAGGTGGGGGTATTGGCGTCCCGGTCAAAGACGAAGTAATCGGCACCGAGCAAGTTGCGCACCTCGCGCCAGTGCTGGCCTTTGTAATAGCGCAAATCCATTCCCACGGCCAGCTTGAAGGTGGTGTTCAGACGAAACTCGGCGGTGCTCAGGTAGCCGTACCAGAAATGCTGGTTGACCGAGTTCCGGATAATGGTCTGCGCTGCAATTTCGTTGCCGCCCACGTGGCCGGCTTCCACGAGATCGGGATTGGCCTCCGATGCTGACCGGGTGTTCAACTCGTCGGCGACGAGCTGCCAGTTGATGCTTCCCGCCGCCAGGATTCCAGGGTCCGATCCCGAACGTCCGGTGCCGCCCCCTTTCCCGCGAGAAAAGTAGAACACATTGGACAGGATGAACCGCGCTGCGGGGGTCCAGTACCAGTTCAAGTTGACCTGGGGTTTGTGGAAGTAGTTTTCGCGCTCCATGATGATCTCGTTGTCGCGCGCATGGTGGACGTTTCCGTTGAAATATTCCCGGTAGGATGGAAACGGGGAGCGCCCCCAGTTGGGATTGTAGTCGACCCCGTAGTCTTTGGCATCCGCAACCTCGATCCCCAGGGAGCGGGCGTAACCGCCATCGAAGGTGGCGATGGGCTGCTTGTAGAGACGTTGCCCGTGACGTTGCGGTGCGCCGGCGACAAAGAGATCGAACTTGTGGGCGTCGGAAGCCAAAAAGCTGAAGGCGCCAAAATAGGACCATCCCGAGGTCCATGCCTGCACCGGCTGGCCATCGCCGATTTTTCGGGTGACCCCCAGATTGAACGCCGCTTTTTCGTTCAGCAAACCGGATGAATAATTAAACTTGGTTTTGAAAAAGGCGTTGCTCCCTGCCTCCTGTTTGATCTCGAATCCGCGCTCCTGGCCGGCGACGTCGGTGATGATGTTGATGGTGCCGCCCACCGAGGCGATGGCCAGGTTCGAGGCGCCCAGTCCGCGCTGCAGCTGAATCGAGGAGGTGGCATCGCTCAGCCCGTCGAAGTTGGACCAGTAGATCCAGCCGTTTTCCATGTCGTTGACGGGGACTCCGTTGATCATGACCGCCACGTTGCGCTGGTCGAATCCCCTCACATTGATGCGCGCATCGCCGGAACCGCCGCCTTGCTCGGTGGCGTAAACTCCCGGTGAATCATTCAAGATCAGCGGTAAATCCCGCGAGCCGAGCTGGCGTTGTAAATCGGCGTGGGGGACATCGAAGAAAGCGACGGGGGTTTCGCGCAACTTCGCCCGGGCGGCAACGACGATGATCTCCTTGCCGCGAAACACCTCGGGCCGGAGTTCCACAATCAGCTTGACCGTACCCGCTTCCAAGAAAACCGGGCTGCGATACTCCTCATATCCTATGAAGCTCACGATAAGAGTTTGGCTGCCTGCGGCGACATTGGCGAATTCGAAATGTCCGTCTGAATCCGTGGTTGTTCCGCGCCCCGTACCTTCCAGGTATGCGTTTGCGCCCGGCAGCGCATCTCCCGTCTCGGCATCGCGAACCGTGCCCTTCAAGCCGGCCGCAGACAGGGTTGGAGAGGAGAAAAAGCAGAAGAAGGAAACAAGCAGAATAATCAGCTTCATTAATCACCTCCGCAGGAGAAAGGGGGACGCAGCCACCAGTCGAGTTCAACGTATCCCCTGACCTGCCTCCGGTCAATCCCGTTGACCGGAGCCATGAAAGATTGCATTTACGGCTGGCCAACGTCATATTTGAGACTGAGTTCTGGCGGCCTGCGAAGGTGGTGGGATAGTCTCTCTTCCTGATTCGCCTAGAGAGAACCATCAGCCAGGAACCGGGAGAAACACAAGTGAATGCTTTGAACATCAGCAGCTTCATTTGGGGTATAGCCGACGATGTCCTGCGGGACATCTACGTGCGCGGCAAGTACCGTGACGTCATTCTGCCCATGACGGTCATCCGCCGCCTCGACGCAGTCTTGGAACCGACCAAGGACGCTGTGCTCGACATGAAGGCACAGTTGGACGACGCTGGCAAAACAAATCAGGACCGTGCGTTGCGCCAAGCCTCCGCCGAGGCGTTCTACAACACCTCTCCCTTCAGGCTCCGCGACCTCACATCCCGTGGGCGACAACAACAGTTGCGGTCCGACTTCGAGGCCTATCTGGATGGGTTCTCGCCCAACGTCCAGAAGGTTCTGGACAAGTTCAAGTTCCGCAACCAGATCCCAACCCTGGTGGAAGCGGACGCACTGGGCTTTTTGTTGGAGAAATTCCTGGATAGCGCGATCAACCTCAGCCCCAGGCCGGTCCTGAACGCGGACGGCTCGGGGCGACTGGTGGGTCTGGACAACCACGGTATGGGCACCGTCTTCGAGGAGCTCATCCGCCGCTTCAACGAGGAGAACAACGAGGAGGCCGGGGAGCACTTCACCCCGCGCGACGTGGTGCAGCTCATGGCTCGCCTCGTCTTCTTGCCGGTTGCCGATGAGGTCAAGTCCGGCACCTACCTGGTCTATGACGGCGCCTGCGGCACGGGAGGGATGCTGACGGTGGCGGAAGAGACGATGGATCAACTTGCCGGAGAGGGTGGCAAGGAGGTATCCGTCCACCTCTACGGCCAGGAGGTGAATCCTGAGACCTACGCCATCAGCAAGGCCGACCTCATTCTGAAGGGAGAGGGCGTCGAGGCCGACAACATGCAGTACGGCTCCACTCTCTCCACCGACGCCTTTCCTGCCCGCGAATTCGACTTCATGCTCTCCAATCCGCCCTACGGCAAGAGCTGGAAAAGCGACCTGGAGCGCATGGGCGGCAAGTCCGGCATCAAGGACCCACGCTTCATCGTGGAACACGATGGTGACCCGGAACATTCCCTCATCACGCGCTCAAGCGATGGTCAGATGATGTTCCTGGCCAACATGTTGAGCAAGATGAAGCACGGTACACCGGCGGGCAGCCGCATCGCCAGGTCCACAACGGCAGCTCCCTCTTCACCGGCGACGCCGGTCAGGGCGAGAGCAACATCCGCCGCTGGATCATCGAGAACGACTGGCTGGAAGCTATCGTCGCCCTCCCGCTCAACATGTTCTACAATACCGGCATCGCCACCTACATCTGGGTGCTCAGCAACCGCAAGCCGGAGTACCGCCGGGGCAAGGTGCAACTCATCGACGCTGCGCAATGGTCCCGGCCGCTGCGCAAGAACCTGGGCAGCAAGAACTGCGAACTTTCGGACGAGGACATCCACCGCATCTGTGACCTCTTCCTGGATTTCGAGGAAACCGAGCAGTCGAAGCCCTTTCCCAACGAGGCGTTCGGCTACTGGAAGGTCACCGTGGAGCGCCCGTTGCGGCTCACCGTCAATCTATCGCCGGACCATCGCCAGCGCTTCCGAGCCGCCTGTCGTGACGCAAAGGAAGAGCCGCTCGCCAACGTCATTGATCGGGTGGCGACATTGCTGGGCGCCGGACCTCACCCCGACTTCAACCGATTCATGGAACTCGTTGTGGCGGACGCCTCTGCGCATGGCATCAAGTTGACGGCCAAGCGGAAGACGCTGCTCAAGACATTTCTCGCCTCCCGAGACGAAACCGCCGAGCCCGTGATAAAGGCGGTCCACCGGAAGGGGGCGGCGGAACCCGATGCGCTACGCGGCCTATACCCGGTCACCATTGACGGCAAACCCGCCGTTGTGGAGTACGAGCCGGACACCGACGTGCGAGATACGGAGCAGATACCGCTGCTGGAAAAGGGCGGCATTGAAGCCTTCCTGCGCCGCGAGGTAATGCCCTATGCCCCCGACGCCTGGTACGCGCCAGACAGCGTGAAGGTGGGCTACGAGATCAGCTTCACCCGCCACTTCTACAAGCCCCAACCCCTGCGCTCGCTGGAGGAGATACGGCCGGACATCCTGGCGCTGGAGAAGGAGACGGAGGGGCTGGTGGGCATTGTGGGGAGGTAGGAGTGCTTGGGACTGGTGAGTTTCCAGTCTGACCACTGTGGAGGCACGATGACTCTAGATTTTGCTCATACGCGTATGCTGCTCGACCAACTGAGAACAGCAGGACATGAATTCTTTGACAGTACCATGCATTTGGAAGATGAAAGTTACGCTTACGATAATCACGAAGCTGATCATTACTGGTCAAAACTGAACGACACGGTTCAAGAAACTTCCCTAAAGCTACAATCTAATCTGATACGGGTCACAAAAACAATTGCCAATTCCATGAAGCATTCAACTCTTCTATCTGAGGCTGATAGGAAAGATCTTGGGACTTGGACCAAATCTGTGCGTGCATCTCTTCGACTGAGAAGGTATGAGGCTTGGGATACGGAAGTGTTGCATGATGAGGGTGTAGTCCTCGGCGTTCAACCAGCGGGTCAATCCGATACTACCCCCGTTGATCCTGCCCAAGCTTTTCGGAGCTTTGAGCGAGGTATTACCAATCTAATGGGATTAGTTGATCTCCTTGACGTCTCGCCGATTTTGTCAACTGATGAGTGGCGTGCCAATCCTCAAGCCACGGCTGAATACGAACCAGATACGGCATTTGTCATGATGCAGATCGACCCTCGAAAGCCAGAGCTTGAGGACACTTACAACGCCATCAAGGAATGTTTTTCCCAATTTGGGATAGAGGCTGTTAGAGCAGATGATATAGAACACGAAGAGGTAATAACCCGAAAGATCACGGAGCGGATAAGGGTATCGGAGTTCCTTATCGCGGATTTGACTGGCGCACGGCCGAGTGTCTATTACGAAATCGGATACGCTCATGCGCTTAATCGAAAGGTGATCATGTATCGCAGCAGTGGCGCAGAGCTGCATTTTGATTTGGCTGCTTACAATTGTCCAGAATACAGCAATTTGACGGACCTGAAGAACCAGTTGATGCGACGCTTAGAGCAAGTTACAAATAGAAGGCCTAAAAGTGCTAGTAGGTAGCGGAAACCAGCACAGCTCAGATGCTCTGCAGCAGAAGATGGGCGAACGTGACGCATACGCTTCACGTATTTACGCCTACGAATCCTACAAGCCGTCAGGCATTCCTTGGATCGAAGACGTGCCGGACCACTGGGAGGTGCGGCGGTTGAGGACCGTCGCTGACATGCGTGTCAGCAACGTGGATAAGTACACTAGGGAGGACGAATTCCCTGTTCGGCTCTGCAACTACGTGGATGTCTATAAGAACGACCATATCAGTCAGGCTATGCCTTTCATAAGTGCGACGGCCTCGTGGAAAGAAATCGAGAGGTTCAGGCTACAGCGAGACGATGTGCTCATCACAAAGGACTCCGAGGCTTGGGACGATATTGGTGTTCCGTCGCTGGTGGTGGAGTCAGCCGATGATCTTCTCTCTGGCTACCATTTAGCCTTGCTGCGTCCCTTCGAGGATATACTCGGGTCATATCTGGCCCGCGCTTTGCAAAGTAAGGCGGTCGACTATCAGTTTCACGTGAGGGCGAACGGCGTGACGCGGTACGGCCTTACGCACACGGGAATCCAATCCGTTCAGATTCCCCTCCCACCCCTTCCCGAGCAACAGGCCATCGTCCGCTACTTGGACTACATGGACCGGCGCATTCGCCACTACGTCCGCGCCAAGCGGAAGCTCATCGCGCTACTGGAGGAGGAGCGGCAGGCCGTCATCAGCCAAGCCGTCACTCGCGGCCTCGACCTCAATGTCCGACTCAAGTCCTCTGGCGTGGAGTGGCTGGGCGACGTGCCGGCTCATTGGGAGGTGCTGCAAGTGGGACACTTCTCCAAAGTGGGCAACGGCTCTACGCCTTTACGTGGCAATACCGCATATTGGTCCAATGGGACACATCCTTGGCTGAATAGTTCTAGTGTCAACCAAGCCACAATCACGAGGGCTGACCAGTTCGTTACGGACTTGGCGCTACATGAGTGCCACTTGCCACGCGTACGTTCAGGCAGTGTGTTGGTCGGGATTACAGGTCAAGGCAAGACCAGGGGCATGTCAGCTGTACTCTCAATGGACGCAACGATTAATCAGCACATGGCTTACATTACGCCGACGACCGCACGAGTATCGTCCAACTACCTTCAAATGTGTCTGACCGCAGCTTACAGCGAACTTCGTGCGGTCAGCGGTGCTTCTGGGAGCACGAAAGCTGCGTTGACCTGCCAGGACATCAAACGTTTCAGAGTTGTACTCCCACCCAGAGACGAACAAGATCGGTTACTCTCAGAGGTCAGCCGAGAACTTGCGAGTCTCGACGCCGCCATCGTCCGCGCTCGGCGGCATATTGAGCTGGTGCAGGAGTACCGCACCCGCCTCATCGCCGATGTGGTGACCGGCAAGCTGGACGTGCGCGAGGCGGCGGCGCAGCTCGCGGAGGAAGCGGATGACCCGGATCCGCTAGACGATGGCTTCCCACTAACGGACGGCACGGACGACGACAATTACGATGCTGAGGAAGAGGCAGCAGAGAAACCAACTATGGAAAGCGAGGTGACCATATGACGGACTGGAGTACGTGCCCGGCGGTCGAAAGCGTGCCCGGCAGGGTGAGCGGAGCCTGGGTGTTCACCGGCACCAGGCTACCCGTATATGCCCTGTTCGAGAACCTGGAGAGCGGCGCTACTGTAGAAGAATTCATGGAATGGTTCAAGCCCGTAGATGAATGGAAGGTGCGAGCCGTCCTTCAACATGTAGCTGATTCCCTAAGAGCGCCTGTGCCGGTGAGCAGCCTTGAAGATACTCTTTGATCATGGAACGCCCGCGCCTCTCAGGCGGGATCTCCACGGACACTCGGTCGATACGGCGGCAGAGAAAGGGTGGGACGGCCTTGCCCAACGGAGACCTGATAGACAGCGCTGAACAGGACGGCTACGAAGTCCTGATCACCACGGACCAGGGCATGAGGCATCAGCAGAACCTCGCGGGCAGAAGGCTGGCCGTCATCGTATTGCTCTCCACTGCTTGGCCTTACGCCCAGTCGAGGATCGAAGAGATTCGAGCAGCCGTCGCTGAGGCGCAGCCCGGAGAGTTTAGGGAAGTCCCCATCCCGATGAGAGGCGACGGGTAGCGTGGCCACCGACACCAGCGAGAGGGGGCTCGAGCGCCTCATCTGCACGGTGCTGACGGGATCCGCCTGCGATCCGGCGCATGGGGGCGCAGTGGGCGAGCGGCCGTCCAGCTACAGCGCCGGCTGGATATGCGGAGACTCCCAGGACTACGACCGGGAGTACTGCATGGACCTGGTCCAGCTTTCCGCATTCCTGCATGCCACCCAGCCCGACGTTGCCGTATCGCTGGATCTGGGCCAGGACAGCCCGACCCGGCGCAAGTTCCTGGCCAGGCTGCAAGGGGAAGTCAGCAAGCGCGGAACCATCGACGTGATACGCAAGGGCGTAAATCACGGGCCGCACCATATCGACCTCCTTTATGGCACACCGTCGCCGGGGAACGAGAAGGCCAAGATCCAGTACGGACAGAACCGCTTCAGCGTGACGAGGCAACTCCGCTACAGCCGGGATCAGGCCCAGCTTGCCCTGGACCTGTGCCTGTTCATCAATGGCCTGCCCGTCGCCACCTTCGAGTTGAAGAACAACCTGACCAAGCAGACGATAGATGACGCCGTCGAGCAGTACAAGCGCCACCGACATCCCAGCGAGAAGCTCTTCGAGCTTGGCCGCTGCGTCCAGTAAAGGGGTCGGCCCCAAGTATCTGGTTCAGCACTCGGCGGGCAGCGGCAAGTCCAACTCCATCGCCTGGCTTGCCCACCGGTTGATCGGGCTGGAAGGGGAGGGCAAGGCGCTCTTCGACTCGGTGGTCGTCGTCACGGATCGGAAAGTCCTGGACAAGCAGATCCGGGACACCATCAGGCAGTTCGCCCAGGTCGGCTCCGTCGTGGGCCACGCCGAGAACTCCGGCAACCTCCGCACTTTGCTCCAGGAGGGCAAGCGGATCGTCATTACCACGGTCCTGGCAGAGGAGACCGACCCCAACAGGCTGCACGACCTCAAGGCGGCGCTCGACGGCTATCAGGTCTACAGCCCGGCGCAGGTGGACGAACTCGTGGGGCAGTACCTCTCAGGAGCCGACCGCGACCAGCTAGACCCCATCCTGGACACCTGCGTCTCGCTCTATCGGGAGCAATTGGACGAGGATGGCCAGGTGGACTTCAAGGGCAAGGCGAAGGCGTTCCTGCGTACCTACGGGTTCCTGGCGGCCATCCTGCCCTACACCTACGCCGAGTGGGAGAAGCTTTCCATTTTCCTGACCTTCATAGTTCCCAAGCTGCCGGCTCCCACCGAGGGCGACCTGTCCAAGGGAATTCTCGAAGCCATCGACATGGACAGCTACCGGGTGGAGAAGCAGGCGGTGCAGGACATCCAGCTTCCCGACGAGGATGCGGAGATCGGGCCGGTGCCCACCGAGGGCGGAGGGCAGAAGCCGGAACCGGAGATGGACCGGCTCTCCAACATCATCAAGGACTTCAACGACCGGTTCGGCAACATTCAGTGGAAGGACCAGGACAAGATCGAGAAGGTGATTGCCGAAGAGTTGCCTACGGAGGTTGCCGGCGACAGGGCATACCAGAACGCCATGGCCAACTCCGATGAGCAGAACGCGCGGATCGAGCACGACAAGGCCCTGGAGCGGGCCATGACCGAGCTTCTCGCAGACCACACCGAGCTGTTCAAGCAGTTCAGCGACAACGAGTCGTTCCGCCGGTGGCTCTCCGAGATGGTCTTCGCCGCCACCTACAACCGGACCGCAGCGCTCATTGGCGCCGCGGCCCAGGAATAGTCATCTGCGCTCGCACTGGAAGGTGGGCGAAACGGGATGAGCCAAAGGCAGACTTTGGTCGGCCAGATCTTTTCCGATATGATTTAATTTCTAACTTCAGAATAGTTTCCAAGGGTGAAAGCGATATCCATTTCCAATTGAAAGGGGGATTCCATGAGACTGCAGCTATTGAATAATTTCCCCCGGACCTGGATGCTGATTGGTGTTCTGACCCTGCTATGCCTGGCCTGCGGCGATGACAAAGAGGAAGGTCCGACAGAACCGGAGAACGGGACCCCGGAGGTAGACCCCGCCGTTGTGCGAGCCCAGGGACTTTTCTCCTCCCTCGAGCCCATATTGATCGAGGCCCTGGGGAAGGTTCTCGTGGGAGGTGGCACCATCGAGGGTGAGGCGGGAACCATTACGGTGGAGGGCACCACTCTGACCATGGAGGGTTTCTCGTCCGATGGCGTGCTCTTCCTCGACGGCGAGTTGGTCCTGGACATTCAAGCTAATCCACTGACCCTGAAGGGCGAATTGGTGGCCAGCGGCGTGGAAGGCGAGGAGGGTCCACTGGACATCATAGTCGACATTACCATTGACTCGACGACCGATCCGCTGACGTATGGAGGAACCGTGACGGTGGGTGAGGGGGTTTACGAACTCGCCGAGCCCTTGGCGGCAAGGGAGGATTCCTGAATGAACTTCGGGCCAGTGCCGTCTCCGGCTGCGGTGCTGGACCGAGGTTAGGGATGGGAGCCGGAATCCGTCAGGGACTGGCGCCGCCTCTTTGTCCCCGTAACCGAAGAAGGACACAAACTACCATGTCTCGATCCTACAGAAATTCCGCTATCCGCATTTGGGGGCCGGCGTCGGTCCTGGTGCTGGGCACCGGTCTGGCGGCACTGGCGGCCAGGTTTGAACCTCAGGAGGAAGGTATTTTCGCGGTTGAGACCAGCGTGGAAAATTTTCGCGATGCTCCCAACGGCAAGAAATTGGGCACCTTGCTCAAGGATGTGAAAATCGAGCGCATCATCCAGAAGGACGAGTGGGTGCGCTTCCGCATCGAAGGCTGGATTTGGGGCCCCTCCCTCAAGGGATTTGTGGCCGAGGAAGAACCCGCGGAAGAAAGGGCGGCTCCGCGCCTGCCGCTGCAGGACAGCGTGCCCCAGGTCAAGCGCCGCGTCAACGAGAAGTACGGGGTCTACTACGGCATCAACCAGGACCCGGACCTGGAGCGCTTGGTGCTGCGTTTCCGCATCCCCAAGATCGAGCGCGCCGCTCTGGAGCGCCGCCAGATGGCGGCGCAACGGGAAGTGGTGGCCATTCTCGAAGGCAAGGTCGCCTTCGACAGCGTGCGCATAGAGACCAACCGGCCGGACGGCGGCGGCCAGGTGGGCGCCGAGATCGCCGAGACCAGGGTAGGGGACATCCATCGCTACGGCGACGGTGCGGTGGATGAGTGGAAGGCGCATACGCGCATTTCCACGGATGGGGGGAAGACCTGGACACGTTAGAACCGGGATGTGGACGAAAAGGGAGTTTTTCGGTCCTCCGCGGCATCGGCACGGAGGGAGCTTGAACTATATCCTGACGGTTCGGCGGGTTTTCCCCGATTTGAGCACGGCGGCGGCCACCTTCAGGGCTGCAATGCCGTCGGCGGCCCCGACCAGGGGCTGTTCGTTTTTTTCCAAGCATCTGACCACGTGCCTCGCCTGGGTGACGAACATGTCCTCAAGGCGGTAGGGGTAGACTCTTTCCCTGCCCCTTGCGCTTTTGAGGGTGAGCGCCCCTTGCTTGTCAGGGTCGTAGTTCCTGGGCGCCGTAGAGGCAGTCATGCCGAATTGCAGCGATCCTCCCGGGCCGATGGTGTCGTTGAGGCTGGTGCAGGCGGACCCCGGTTCCATGCCCCAGGTCCAGACCAGGGTGTGCTGATCGCCCGAGGCAAAGTTGAGGATGACGCTGGCGGTGTCGGCGCCCACGCTGGTGGGGTCGAATTGCAGCGCCGAGGCCTGGACCGATTCTACCGGGCCGAAAATCTGCATGGCGAAGTCGTAGTTGTGCACTGCTCCGTCCATGAGCGGACCGCCGCCTTTGCCGGCGTCTCTGAACCAGGGGTTCAGGGGTCGGCCGTTGGCCAGGTAGCGCCAGATGAGCGGCCGGCCCAGAACACCGGAGTGGATTACCTGTCTGAGCTTGCCCCACTCGAGGTCAAAGCGGCGCACGAAGCCGATGGCGAGGCGGACCCCGTGGCGTTCGCAGGCAGAGGCCATGCGATATGCGTCGCGCAGGTTGAGGGCCATGGGCTTTTCGCAGAAGACGTGCTTGCCGGCCTGCGCCCCAGCCACCACCGGGGCGGCGTGCTGGAAAGTGGGGGTGCAGACCCAGACGGCGTCGAGGCGGTCGAGCTCGATCATCTTTTCATAGTCTGTAAAGACGTGGCCGGCGCCGAAGTCCGAGGCGAATTTCCGGGCTGTTGGCGCCATAGTATCCGCCGCCGCAACGATGCGCACATTGCGCATTCCGGCCAGACGGGTAGCGTGGTGGCGGGCGATGCCGCCACACCCGATGAAGCCGATATGGAGCATGATGGACCTTTCGTTTTGCGCTAGCGAGAAGGGAACCGGACGCCGGAATGGCTCAGGTAGTGTCCTCGAGGTCGGGCTGGTCGCCCCTGGAAAAAGCCCGCGCAATCTCGTCACAGCGCTCGTTGTCGGGATCGCCTCCGTGCCCGCGGACGTAGTGCCAGCTCACCCGGGGAGTAGTGAGGCGATCCAGTTCTTGCCACAGGTCCTGATTGAGCACAGGTCTCCTGGCCGCGGTCTTCCAGTTCCTGCGCTTCCAGTTGTGAATCCACTCGGTGATACCCTTGCGCAGGTACTCGCTGTCGGTGACCATGGAAATGGGGGCCGTGCCGGTGAGGCTGCGGAGGGCTGCAATGGCGGCGAACAACTCCATCCGGTTATTGGTAGTGGCGGCGACGAAACCACCCAGCTCGCGGATGCGATCGGGGGAAAATCTGATGCGAGCGGCCCAGCCCCCCGGACCCGGATTGCCGGAGCAGGCGCCGTCGCTGTAGATGGTTATTGACCCTGAAGTCAATTGCTTCTCCGGTAATTTCTTGTTTAATTAATTTTCTGTTATTATTAATCTTCTGTCAAATTTCAATGCGGCGGGGAGTTCATGGCTACAGAGAGCAAAGAGTTTGATATCGTCGTCATCGGAGCAGGACCTGGAGGCTACACGGCAGCGATTCGCGCCGGCCAATTGGGCCTGAAAGCGGCGTTGGTGGAAAAGGAAAAAGAACTGGGAGGGGTTTGCCTGAATTGGGGTTGTATCCCCACCAAAGCCCTGCTCAAGCAGGCAGAAATCTATCGGCTCTTTCAGCGCGCCGGTGAATTCGGCTTCGAGGTGGGAGAAGTCGGCTTCGATTGGAAGAAGATAATCGGGCGCAGCCGCCGGGTGGCTGCGCAACTCTCCTCCGGAGTTGCCTATCTGATGCGCAAGAACGGAGTCGAGGTGTTCAAAGGCAACGGGCGCATTACACCAGCCAAGAAGGTAGAAGTGAGGGATGGGGACGATGAGGTGGCAGCGCTTTTGGAATCCCGCCACATTATCATTGCCACCGGCGGAAGGCCGCGCAGCATTCCCGGGGTCGAGATCGACGGAAAATGGGTCTTGAGCAGCCAGGAGGCCATGATCACCGATGACCGTCCCGATTCCATGGTCATCGTCGGCGCCGGGGCCATCGGCATCGAGTTCGCCTATTTCTACAATGCCTTCGGCACCAGGGTGAAAGTACTGGAGGCCCTGCCCCAGGTCCTGCCGCGGGAGGACGAGGAGGTGGCGGAGCTTCTGAACCGAAGTCTGCAGCAGCAGGGTATCGGGATCGAAACCGGTGTCCGGGTCGAAGCCATCGAGCCTGGCAAGGACAAGGTAGAGGTGCGCTACAAAGGACAGGAAGGTGAGGGCTGCGAGCAGGTGGCCAAGGTGCTGATGGCAGTGGGCGTGGAAGGCAATCTGGAGGGTCTGGGCCTGGCCGCCCTCGGGGTGCGCACCGGCTCCGGCGCCATCGAAGTGGACGGGCGGCTGCAGACCAGCGTGAAAGGGATCTACGCTATCGGCGACGTGGTCGGGGCTCCCCAGTTGGCGCACATGGCGGCGGCGGAGGGGGTGGCGGCGGCTGAGTTCATAGCCGGCCGCGAGCGCGCCGAGATCGATCGCAGCAACATCCCCAGTTGCACCTACTGCCAGCCGCAGGTAGCCAGTGTCGGCCTCACCGAGCGCGAGGCCAGAGAAGCCGGACACGAGGTGAAGGTCGGCCGTTTCCCATTTTCCGCCAGCGGCAAGGCGCGCGCCACCGGGGAGACCGAGGGGTTGGTAAAACTGGTGTTTGGCGCGTCCTATGGAGAGCTCCTGGGAGCCTCCATCATCGGCGCCGAGGCCACCGAGCTCATCGCCGAGATAGGCCTGGCGCGCAGTCTGGAGGCAACCTACGAGGAAGTCCTGCACACAGTGCACGCCCATCCCACCCTTTCGGAGGCGGTCATGGAGGCAGCGGGCGAAGCCTTCGGCGAAGCGCTCAACCTGTGAGGACCAAATGCAGCCGCCCCGCTTCTCCTTGAATACGACCTTTCCTTTCCGCCTGGATCAGGGTTGAACCCGGTCGACCACTGTATCCCCCGCCCCTGTTTGCCCTCCATCGTCGAGGTGCTGCCGGCCGAGCCTTTGCTCCTCATGGGGGCAGGGCCGGTGCCGGTGCCGGCCGAGGTGGCGCGGGCGGGCAGCATGGTGATCAACCACCTTGGCGATAGCATGGCCATGGTGGTGCGCCACATCAAGGAGATGGCGCGCTACGTTTTTCAAACCGAAGACGAGCATATCTTCGGGGTCTCGGGACCGGCCTCTGCCTCCATGGAAATGGCTGTGGGCAATCTGTTGTGGCCCGGGCGCAAAGTGCTGGTACTGAAGAACGGGTGGTTCAGCGGTCGCTTTGCCGAGATGGCAACGGGGGTCGGCGCCGAGGTCCATATTCTCGAGGCGCTGGAGGGAAGGCCTATCGCCGCGGAGCAGGTGGAGCGCCTGCTGGCGGCTGAGCGCTTCGAGGCGGTGAGCCTGGTCCAAGGGGAGACGGCCTGCGGGGTGTGGAACACGGAGCTTGTCGATATCGCCCGAATTGCCCGGGAACACGGGGCACTGACCTTGCTCGACGCAGTCTGCACCTTGAGCACCATGCCCCTGAAAAAGGACGAATGGGGCATCGACGTGGTGCTCACCGGCAGTCAGAAGGGGCTTTCCTCCCTGCCCGGGGTATCTCTGATCGCCTTTTCGCGCCGCGCCTGGGAAGTGATAGAAATGCGTACCCCGCCCAAGCCCCACTGGTGTCTGGACGCGTTGCGGGCCGAAAGGTTCTGGAGCGGTCACCAGTACCATTATACCGCTCCGGTGCCGGGCTTGCTCGCCATGCACGAAGCCCTGCGCCTGATTATCGAAGAGACCCTGGAACGCCGCTTCGAGCGCCATCTGTGGAGTTCCCTGGCACTTCAAGAAGGAATTGAAGGAATGGGCCTTAACTTGTTCACGCCCAAGGAGTACAGGCTGAATTCCGTGGTTTCCATTGAGGTCCCTGAAGGCCTGGACGACGCGCAGGCGCGGCGCTACATGTCGAAGATGTTCAAGGTGGAGATCGCTGGCTCCATCGACCCGGGTCTCGACATCGTGCGCATCGGACAAATGGGCGAGCAGTGCCGGGCGCCCAATCTTTTCAGGGTGCTGCACGCGCTGGGTGTGGCCTTCGCCAAGATCGGGGGCAGGTTGGATCTGAGCGCCGGCATGGCGGTCCTGGAGCGGTCTCTGGCCGGGCATGCCGAAGATGTAATCTAGGGTTCTCCCGCTAATACCATTGAATCCTCGGGCCGCGGCATTCCTGCCCGGCAGGGCGCGCCCGAGTCTCGTTTGCGCTTCCCGGGCCAAGGTAGGTGTGGACAACTGCCGGAGTTGGTAGAACCCTGCATTCAAGGATATTGCCGGGGCCTGGGGTCAGGTGCCAGGGACCAGCAGCGACGGGCGCCGGATTCCGGGGCACGGAAGGAATGCCGAGGACAATGAAACACCTGGCCAGATTTCGCTTCCAAGCGAGCTACTTCAACCTCGACATGCTAGTCCACTCCCATGGTTGGGTGCAACTTGCGCCGTTCACCTGGGACGAGCGCGGCGGGATCCTGGGACGGAACGAGTACGTCAACGGCAGGCTCGTTCACCTCGCGGTTAGGCAATCCCCCGGAGGTGCTGCTGTTACCTGCCGCTCCGCACGTGCTTTGACGGCCCCGGAGAGGAAGCTGTTGCGCCAGCGATGCGCATACATGCTGGGACTGGATGTCGATCTAGGCCCCTTCGTGCGCCGCTCCGGGAGGCTCGACCGGCGCATACAGCGCTTGGCCCAAAAGGGTGGGGCGCGGATGTTGAGGGGCTCGACGCTCTTCGAGGACGTGGTGAAAACCTTGTTCACCACCAACGCCTCGTGGTCCTTCACGCGCCAGATGTGCCAGCGCCTGGTGGAAGAATGCACCGCAGGAATGAGGGCCAACGAGGGTTCGGCGTTCTTTCCTTCGTGGCAGATGGTCAAGGCCGCGGGCCTCCCGGCGCTGCAAAAAAAATGTAAGTTGGGCTACCGCGCACAGTACTTGTGCAACATCGCCGCAGCCTTCGAGGAGGACGGTGAAATAGGACGCTGCGGGGCGCGGGAAGCCGTCGCCAGACTCAGCACCGTAAAGGGTCTGGGCCCCTACAGCATCAACCACATCGCCGTTCTTCTGGGGGAATATGGCCAAATTCCGGTAGACTCGGAGGTGCGAAGTTACTGCAGTGAAATCGGGCTGGAGTGCACCGAAGAGGCCATACTGGAGCATTATTCCCGCTGGCATCCCTTTGAATTTCTCGCCTTTCGCCTGGAGCGCCGCATCAGGCGCATGACCGCTGCCGGACAGCCCGTTTGAACATTCCTGATGAGCCCTGAAACAGTCCCATCCAGTTTGGCTGCGGAGCGCCTGCCGCGGCAATTCCTGTCCCCCGAGCGGACGCGGTTTGCCCTAGACCTGGCGCACCTGTTGGACCGCCACGACATGATCTGGGGTGCCCCCCATGGACCTCCGGCGGATTGGCGCGCGGGGGCCCCTGTGGGCAATGGTGATTTCGGAGCCATGATTTACGGCTATCCCGATGCCATGGGCTTCGTTCTGGGCAAATCGGACGTCTGGAACCGCCAGAACGACGATCGCAGTCAGTTCATCGGAGAGACCTTCGACGCTTACCGCCGGACCTTTTTCGAGAACGACGAGCAAGGATTCGAAAACCTGCGCCGGGAAGCGAGGGATGGATACTGCGCCGAGCTCCCTCACCTGACCACCTGCGGACGCCTGATCTTGCACCTGGACGAAGGCGGGGCCATCGCCGCCTGCACCCTGCGAGCCAGCCTGCGCAAGGGCCGCGCGGCCTTGACCTGGGGCGGGTCCGGTGCCGGGGCGGAGGTGCGCGCATTGGTTTCGCGGCGCTTTCAGGTGCTCCTAATTGAATTCACCAGGGAAGGGGAGAGCCCGCAGGGCGAGACGATCCACTGGGAGCTTGCCCGTCCCCTGCTGCCGCGCAATCCCGCCCCGGAGGCCAGCGCGGAAGACGGGGTATGTCTGCTGACTCAGCGTTTCGCAGCCGGGGGAGCCTATTCGGTGGGGGTGGCCGCTCTCGCCGGCAGGTGCACCGCCACGGCACATTCAGGCCGGTTTGCGGGGACATGGCAGCCCGGCGCCCGGGGTTCCGGGGCGCTGGTTCTGACCATCGTCAGTTCCGAGGATGCAGCGGATATGGAGGCCGAAGCGCGGCGGCGGCTGGCGCGGGCGCTGCAGGCGGGTGCCGCGGCCATCGTGGAAGATCACCTGCGCTGGTGGCGCCGATACTGGCTGCGCGGGCTGGCCAGCGTCGGCTCCGAGGCGGTGGAGCGCTGGTATTATCGATCCCTCTACCTGGCGGGATCCACACTGGAGGCGGGCAGGCAATCGCCCGGGTTGCAGGGCGTCTGGGTCGGCGAGAACGTGCCGCCGTGGAACGCCGATTTTCACAGCAACGTGAACATCCAGTGCGTCTACTGGGGCATGTTCACCAACAACCGCCTCGACCTGGTGGAGCCCTACCTGCGCCACTACCACCGCACCGCCGACGCGGCGCGCCGGGACGCGGCCCGCTACTTCCGCATGCGCGGTTTGCGCTTTCCCCACGGCGGCAGCATCGGCGGCAACGAAACCACGCATCCCGACTATCAGACCCTGGGCACCGATCCGAGCGCCTCGGCCTGGGTGACTCAGTTGTTCTGGCAGTTCTACGAGTATTCCCATGACCGCACCTTCCTCGGCGAGGTGGCCTATCCTCTGCTCCGCAACGTGGCCTTGTTCTTCACCGATTACCTGGTCTGGGACGAGGAGCGCCGCCGCTGGATCATCGCGCCCTCGGTACACTTCGAGGCCAGGGGGAAAAGCTTTCGCGCCTGGGGACAAAACTCGCTCTACGCCCAGGCCATGTTCCGCGGCGCCTTCCAGCGCGCCATCGCCGCAGCGGGGGTTCTCGGCAGGGATGCCGCCCTGGTGCAGGAATGGCGCGCGCGCCTGGAGAAACTGGCGCCGCCGCCGACCGCGCCCGAGGGCTACTGGAAGGCGTGGGAAGACCAGGAGCCCTACTACAGTGACCACAATTATCTCTTTCCTCTTGCCTTCCCCGCCGAGCTGGTGAGCCAGTGGCACGGTCCCCGCGAATGGTACGAGCAGGCGCGCCGCACCTGGAAGCATCTCGAGGAATCGGGGCAGAACTGCTTCAGCGGCGAAATGGGATTCGGCGGCCAGGGACTGTGCGAGCTGTTGCGCATCGGCGAAATCGAGACCGCGTTCGAACGGGCCCACTTTCCCCGGGACGAGGACGCATTTGCAAGAAACGGCGCGGTGCGCCTGTGGGCTCCTGGCATCTTTCAGATGGACCACGGTCCGGGCATCTGCCGCGTCCTGGCCGACATGATGCTCACTGGGCTGGCCGGGGTGCTGCACCTGTTCCCGGGGATTCCTGCCGGGGTGCCCGCCCGCTTCCATTCGCTGCGGGCGCCGGGGGCTTTCCTGGTCTCCGCCGAGAAAAGGACGGATGCGGTGGACTACGTTCTGGTGCGCGCCCTCGCCGGCGCTACCCTGCGCCTGGAGAATCCATGGCCGGACGCCAAGGTGTCTGTGGTCGAGCTGGAGGGCGGCGGCGAGAGGCCGATTGAGGGCACTCCTCTCCTGGAGCTGAAGACCCGCCCTGGGGGCGATTACTTGATACGGCCGTCCTCCACCGTGATGGAGCGGATTCCGGTGGCGGACTTTGCCCTATTCGGCTAGGTTGGCAGTCCCAGGAATAAAATGGGGGAAGCTAAGGTGGCGTGGCAGTCCCACCAGGCCCCGCGGAGTCCAAGCAGAAATTCTGCCCGCTCCCTGCATGGCCGCGAGCGGGCACGGAGTTGCCCGGGAAAGGCCACCTTGTTTGCGGCCTTCCCTCGCTGCTCTCTATTCAAACCAGAACGAGTAGAGGCTTCCTCTGCTCAGAGTGAAGCGCAGGCGGATTTCGCGCCCGGCAAGGATTCCCAGATCATCGTGGCCATTCCAGGTCAGCTCGGCTTTGCTGCGGTCTCCGCTGATGGTATGGCTGTAGCGGGGCAGGGGGTAGGTCTCGGTGGTTTTTCCCGGAACGAGCACCACCTGGGGATCGGCAAAACCCTGCAGGGGGCGACCTGCGGGGTCCAGAACAACCGCCCTCAGCTCGCCGCCGGCCAGGTCCGCGTTGACGAAAAGGCGCCGGGCTGCCGCTGGCACGGCCAGCGCCGGGGTCGCCACGCTTCCGGGTTTTGCGCCGGCGTCGAGGGAGACGAAACCATCGCGGCGCAGCACCGCCAGACAGATGGCGTAGACGTCTGCTTCCCCCAGGCGGATGATTTCGTAGTACTTGCCCCCGGTATAGTAGAACCAGAGTTCGTCGCCGCGGATCAGAACGTTGGAGGGGGGCCGCACCGAAGCAACATCGTGGGCCCCGCCTCCGACCGGGGAATTGTCGATGAAGGGCCTGCGGTCCCCGAGACGTTTCCAGTTGCGCAAGTCTCGGCTGCAAGCAAGCTGCACGTGGTGGAATCCCGAATAGTCGCCGTATTCGGCGATGTAGTCGCGCGCCGAAGGGACCAGGTCCATCCCTGCGAAGCCTGGCCAATGGGGACGCACGGTGCCGGTGTGATGGAAGAAAGAGGGCAGACCGATGTAGAGGCCCTCGTACCTGAATGCTCCCATATTGTAGATATCGGCACCGTAGTGGGCGGGAATGTTGATGTAAGGATGGTGCCGGGCGGGGTTTTCGAACCAGGCGGCGATGCGCCGGCGGGCAAGTTCCTGGTCCAATTCGTCGGCCTCGAAGATGAGCTCGGGCTCGGTCCAGCGCTCGAAGTCATTGCTGGTTGACAGCCAAATGGAGCGCCCGTAGACGGAGGGGTGCTTGACCGTGGCAATGTAGAGCCGGCGACCCTGGTCCAGCGAGAAATTGTAGTCGTCCCCGGCGGGAATGGGCTCGACATCGAGTTGGCGCCAATTGCAGCCGTCCGCCGAAACGTGAAAGGTCTCGGGAGACCAGGCCTTGTAGCGCCTGGCGGGGTCGGGGTCCACCGGATCGTAGGACACGCATCTACCCACCTCCTGATTCTGGTGGTGCGGCACCCGCCTCCAGTTCAATCCATCCGCGCTTTCGCGGTAACCGTGGACCCAGTACTTGAACACCTCGTCGCCGGGATCCCAGAACGGCGCGCTGCGGGTCTGGATGGCGTGTTCGCCGCGGTCCGGCCGGATCACGGTCCCCTTCTTCACCGGAGAGTGCATGGTGCGGCTGAGATCGACTACCTCGCGCACCACGTGGTCGTCGAGGAAGAGCTGGCGTTCCTGCAGCGGAATGAGAACCGCGCCACGGTCAGAAACGGATGCCATGAGTCTCCTTTAACTAATTGTCCTCCAGCCCATTGTATCCGTCACCTGAAATATAATGTTCGGTTATCGTTCCCCGGTTCCAGGGCCTCAGCGCAACAGCAGCATGCGCCGGTGCGCGGCCTGGGATCCCACCTCCAGCCGGTAAATGTAAACTCCGCTGGCTACCTCTTGTCCCTGGCCGTCGCGTCCGTCCCAGGTTAGCCTGTGCTCGCCGGCCCGCTGGCTTTCGGGCTGCAGCAGTCGCACCAGTTGGCCCGCCAGGTTGTAGATCCCCAGGCGGATTTCCTTGCCGGCCAGAGCGGCCGGCACCTGGAAGGAGATGGTGGTGGCGGCATTGAAGGGGTTGGGGGCGTTCTGCAGCAGCAGGGGCCGGCTGGATTGCTCTCCGGGGCGGATATCGTAGGCGCGGGACTGCATCACAACCAGCATGTCCTGGCCCAATTCGGCATAGGCGGCCAGCTCGGAAGGTTGGTCGGGCAAGCCCTCGTAGAGCTCCCGGGGCATGCCCGGACGGTAGGCCAGGTCGACCCACACCTCGTTCTGGAGGACGAAGTCGCGGCCCAACCAACTGGCGGTGGATTCGGCCTCGTCGACACCCGTCACTACTCCGTCCCCGCGGTCATCGCGCGGTTCGGGGTTGATTTCCACGGTCTCGTCCGGGGCGAAGAGGGAGGTGCGCCGGGTCACCAGCCGGTAGTCCAGGCCCAGGGCGAGGATATCGTCGAGCAGCTCCTGCTGGGCACCGAAGCGGGCGATCTGCTCTTCGAGGGCCTGCACCTTCTGATAGGCCCAGAGCCGCGGAATCAGGTCCGCCGAGATCTCGGTCCTGGTGAACTCCAAGGGGAAGTCGAGGGAAATCCTCTCTTCCCCCACGCGGCCGGTGACGCTCAAAGTAAACCTTCCGCCTTCGCGGTAACGGCCCACCTGGTACAGCTCGCGGCCGGCGGCGAGGGACTCTACCCCGCGCGGGTGAACGTCGTGGATCTCCACGTGGTCGAAGCTCAGCTCGTCTAGCAGCAGGACCGGAAAGGTGAAGGCCACAAAAAGGTCCAGAAGCGCGGTCTCGATCCCCCCTTCTTCCGAGAGGAAATAGGCCTCGCCCTGGTGTTCCTCTGCCAGCCCGGTCAGGAAGCCCTGGTCGACGTCAGTGCCGACGCCGATGGTGAAGAGCCTGGCCTGGCCGCCGGACCACTGTTCCACCAGGTCGCTCAGGGGCTCCAGCTCGGTCTCGCCCAGGTTGGGCAGGCCGTCGGTGAGGAAGATGACGTGGTTGATCCGTCCCGCTGGAAAGTCCTGCTGCATGGCGCGGCCCAGTCCCACCTCGAAATTACTCACTCCGAGAGCGTCCTGGCGGTTGATGAAGGCGGTTGCGGCCTCCTTGTTGGAGGAGTTGGCGGGCACCGGGGCGGCGGCGAACGAATCGGCCCGGTGGGTGAAGACGACGATGTTGAACAGGTCCGCTTCTTCCAGCCCTGCGATCGCGGCGGCGAGAGCTCCTTTGACCGCCTGGAGCTTGCCCCGCTGCATGCTCGAGGAGATATCGATGACGAAGGTCAGGCTGCGCGGCAGAGGATCGCCCCGGGTCAACTCGGGGAGGGGAGGCAACCACAGCGCGTAGTAGCCCATGGCCTCGTCTCCTTGCGGCGCGAAGCTGAGCACCGTCGGCCTGGCCTGCTCTCCGGTCTGCCGCATGGACATAGTGAAGTCCTCCCGCGGGGTCACCTGCTCGTCGCCGAAGAAGATGTGGGCGCTGTTCGCGTCGGGCCGGTCCACCTCGGTCAGCCGCGGCAGGCCGGAGGTGGTCACCTCGAAGGCGTGCTGGCTGCGCACTTGAGCCCGCAGTACGAAGAGCTCCATCTGCAGGGCTTGGTCGGTCTCGGGCGCCAGCGGGAAGGTGTAGTCGAGGCGGCCGTCGCGGGCTTCGAGGAGCTCCATGTACTCGAATTCGACCCGGCGGCTGCCCTGGGCCGGAAAGGGAAAGATGCTGAGGCGGAACTGGTTCGGGGTCACCTGCTCGATCAAGGCCGGATCGACGCGGCGGCGCACGATAGCGTCGTAGGTCCGGCGCGCCTCTTCCTTCTCCATGATGATCCCCGGCACCCGCTTGTCGTCGATCCACAGCACCAGATCGGTGATAATGGCGCCTGCGGGCAGGGTGAATTCGTAGATCCCCTCCACCACCCGGTCGGCGTGGTTGGTGAAGATCTGGTCGGTGCGGGTGCGGGCGACGCGCTCGTCGATCTGCACGTCGACGGTGACCGAGGTCAGCTCCAGGTGCTCACGCCCGCCGCCTCCCACACCGGTGTAGACGTAGCCGATGCCGAGGGCGGGAAGGGGGGCCAGCAGAGCCAGGAGAAGGGTGAGATGAGTTTTCATGTCGGAATCCTTTCGCGGACGGACGAATTGGTAGTGTCGGTTTTTTTTAATGTCTAACCCTGACGCCTCTTGCTTTCAGGGCGGGGATCTGCTCGTTGAGGGCATGGTGGCTTAGAGGGTTGCCTTCCAAGTACACCACGTCTCCTTTACCAAGGCCGGGATTGGCGACCAATGGGTTCACATCGATAATTAGGTTTTGGTTCAGATCCAGCCAATGCAAGTAAGCCAGGTTGGCCAGAGGGTTCACATCGGCAATTTGATTGGATTGCAGATCCAGCCGTTGCAAGTAAGTCAGGTTGGCCAGTGGGCTTACATCGGCAATCTGGTTGTGGTCCAGATGCAACCATTTCAGGTTAGTCAGGTTGGCTAGTGGGCTTACATCGGCAATCTGGTTGTGGTCCAGTTCCAGCCCTTTCAGGTTAGTCAGGTTGGCCAGTGGGCTTACATCTCTAATCTGGTTGTATCTCAGATGCAGCCAATGCAAGTAAGTCAGGCTGGCCAAAGGGTTCACATCGGCAATCTGATTGGATTGCAGATCCAGCGCCTTCAAGTCGTTCAGATTGGCCAGTGATTTCACCTCGGCAAACTGGTTGCCGCGCAAAAAAAGCTGTTTTAGGTTGTTCAGATTGGCCAGTGGGCTTACATCGGCAATCTGGTTGTGGTCCAGACCCAGCTCTTTCAGGTTAGTCAGGTTGGCCAGAGGGTTCACATCGGCAATCTGGTTGTGGCGCAGATTCAACCGTTCCAGGTTAGTCAGGTTGGCCAGTGGGCTTACATCTCTAATCTGGTTGTAACCCAGATGCAATTCGTTCAGATTGTTCAGGCTGGCCAGAGGGTTCACATCGGCAATCCGGTTCTGGTCCAGATTCAACCGTTCCAGGTTAGTCAGGTTGGCCAGTGGGCTTACATCTCTAATCTGGTTGTAACCCAGATGCAATTCGTTCAGATTGTTCAGGCTGGCCAGAGGGTTCACATCGGCAATCCGGTTGGAGGCCAATATCAGCCGTTCAAGGTTCGCCAAGTGAGCCAGTGGTTTCACATCGGCAATCCGGTTACTGAGAAGAGACAATTCTTGCAGTGCAGTAAAATGCTCCAGTCCCGCCAAACTTTGAATGCCTTCACGATCCAATGTAAGCGAGGTCGTGAAAGCGACTTCCTGCAAGGTAATCGGTCCCTCTCCCAAGCTCAGTCTCTTCTTCACCTGTTCTTCCAACTTGGAGTCCTCGAACAGAGAAGTAAAAAGTACCACACCTGCTCGGAGGTCAAAACTCTCTTCAAGTACCTGCGCTACCAAGGTGGTATTTTCTCCAGCCCAAGCGCCGGAGGACTGCTGCGCCTGTTGTAGATGAGCGACAAGTGATTCTATGATTTCCGGGTGGCCCAGTTCAAATGCCAAGCTGGTGATGGTATCGAGGTGCACCGCCACTCGCCCCGTCCGGCCCTGCCAGCGTTCCCGAAGGAAGTCTGTTACGGCCTCCCAACCGTTCAGTCGGGCCTCCGCCACTGGCTCAAGCAAAGATTCAGCGCTGGGGTCAATGTGCCAGTCGACAAAAGTAAGCCCCGCCGGCAAGTCGTCAGCCTCGCTCGGCTTCAGGGCGAGGAGAATGGGCTCGCCTGCGGACCGGGTCCAGAGCAGGGCTTCCCGCTGCAGGCCGGCCGGGTCAACGCAGCGCAGAACCACCAGGCTGTCGGGCCTGCCCTGGTATTCCACCTCAAGGCCGGCGAGGGCTTGTCCCGACTTGTCCACCAGGTTCAGCCACAGGCCGCGGGGGTACTCCGGCGACTCGATCATCACCCGGCCTTCGGAGTTGCTCCTGGCCTGGGCCCAGCCGCTGCTGTCGGTCCCGGCTGCGAAAGAGAATTCGCTCTGCGTCGCCGCCGCAACCTCTAATGCCGCCAGCCCCATGAAGACTCCGAAGCTGGTGAGCAGCATGCTGAAAAGGCGGTATTCCATTAACATGCCCGGTCCTCGTCTATTGGCCTGGAAACTCAGTTCAGGTTATTTCGGGTGTACCTCATAACAAGGTTCAAACGATTCGCCGCGGAAATGGAGAGTCCCTGTGGATCCTAATTATGGTTATAAGACAATCAATTACCGAAACACAATCCACTATCGAAAAACGATCCCTTGCCGAAGCCCTTTCGGAAGGATCGAAAATGGACCCAACCTCTGGATCACCGGTATCGAAGTTGGCGCGTCCTGCTTCCTTCTGGGAAAAGACGAATAGGGCAGGTGTCTGGTTCAGTAGTGGACGGTTACGCCCCTTGCTTGCAGTGCGCGGATCTGTTCGTTGCGGGCATGGTCGCTGAGGGGGTTGTTTGTCAAGTCAATCTCAGCGTCTCCACCCAGCCCGGAATTGGCGATCAGGGGACTCAAGTCTTCAATCCAGTTGTGTTCCAGCTTTAGCTGATACAGATCGGTCAGGAAGGCCAGCGGACTCACATCCACGATCCGGTTGTGGCCCAGCTTCAGCCATCGCAGGTTGGTCAGGGAGGTCAACGGGCTCAGATTCTCGATCTGGTTGTGGTCCAGCCCCAGCCATCGCAGGTTGGTCAGGAAGGTCAGCGGACTCACATCCGAAATCTGGTTGTGGTCCAGTCTTATCCTTTCAAGGTTGGTCAAGTGCGCCAACGGGGTTACATCGGAAATCTGATTATAGTGAAGATAAAGGTACCTCAGGTTGGTCAGGCTGGCCAATGAGCTCACATGGGCTACTAGGTTGTAACCCACCCCCAGCAACCGCAGATCGGTCAGGGACCCAAGCGGGGTTACATCGACTATCCGGTTGTAAGCCAGGTTTAGGTTTGTCAGATTGGTCAGGGCGGTCAATGGTCCCACATCGGCAACTGGATTGTTGATAAGCGACAGCCTTTCCAGATTGGTCAGGGAGGCCAGCGGATTCACATCCACGATCTGGTTGTTTTTCAGGTATAGCGTATGCAGGTTAGTCAGGGAGGCCAGGGGAGTTATATCGGCGATCGGGATCTCCCATAAGTATAGGACTTTCAGGTTGGTCAGGGAGGCCAGCGGGCTCACATCGGCAATTTGGTTTTCGACCAGCCACAGCCTTCGCAGGTTGGTCAGGGAGGCCAGGGGAGTTATATCGGCAATTTGGTTTTTGCCCAGATTCAGCTCTTTCAGGTTGGTCAGGGAGGCCAGCGGGCTCGCATCGATAATCGGGTTCTCACCCAGGTCCAGGACGTTCAGGTTGGTCAGGGAGGTCAGGGGAGTTATATCGGCAATTTGGTTTTTGCGCAGATACAGCCGGTTCAGGATGGTCAGGGAGGCCAGGGGAGTTATATCGGCAATTTGGTTGTTGCCCAGATTCAGCTCTTTCAGGTTGGTCAGGGAGGCCAGGGGAGTTATATCGGCAATTTGGTTGTTGCCCAGATACAGCCGGTTCAGAGCCGTAAAGTGCTCGAGACCGGCCAAACTATGAATCTCTTTTTCCATGGCATTGAGATAGGTCAACGAAGTGGCTAACTCCAAAGCTGTCTGCCGGTCAAGGGGCAGGCTGCCGGACCACACCGCTGCCTCCAGTGCCGCGTCCTGGAACAGAGGGGTATAGAGGATCACACCCGCTCGTAGATCAAAACTTCCTCCAAATACCTGCGCTACAAAGGGGGTGTTTTCACCAACCCGGGCACCAGAGGACTGCTGCACCTGTTGCAGATGAGCGACAAGTGATTCAATGACTTCCGGGTGGCCCAGCTCAACTGCCAAGCTGGTGCCGGTGTCGAGCTGCACTGCGACTCGTCCGGTCTTGTCTGGCCATTGCTGTTGCAGAAACCCAGCCAACGCCTCCCAACCGTTCAGCCGGGCCTCCGCCACCGGCTTCAGGAAAGATTCAGCGCTCGGGTCGACATTCCAGTCGATAGGAGTGAGCCCCGGCGGCAGATCGGAAGCTTCGCTCGGCTTCAGGGTCAGGTGGATGGGCTCGCCTGCGGACCGGGTCCAGAGCAGGGCCTCCCGTTGCAGGCCGGCCGGGTCGACGCAGCGCAGGGCCACTAGGCTGTTGGGCCGGCCTTGGTATTCCACCTGGATGCCGGCCAGCGCATTCCGCCCTTCATCCCGCAAGTGCAGCCACAGGCCCCGGGGGTACTCCGGCGACTCGATCATCACTCGGCCTTCGGAGTTGCTCCTGGCCTGGGCCCAGCCGCTGCTGTCGGTCCCGGCTGCGAAAGAGAAATCTCTCTGCGCCGTCGCCGGAGCAACTCCCGATGCAGCCGTCCACAGGATTAATCCCAAGCGAAGAATCGAGACCTGCATGGAGGCTCCTTTTTCAAGACAACGTGGGCGGTCTGGATCTACTTCCCAGCCCAGAGACAGGATCGAAAATTGCCCGGCGGACCTTGGATCCGATAAGGGGACGGGAAATTGCCTGACACTGGGGACGCCGGCCACCGCGGGGAACTGCTTGCCGAATTTGAGGTAAACATAATATATTTAATAAGTAGAGACCATCAAAGTGGGGAGGAACTATCATGAAAGATGCAATTATCCCGCTGCTTGCCGCTGCGGCGTTGTGGCTGGTTGCCTGCGGCGGCGGGGATTCAACCGGACCGGAGCCTACCCCGGCGGCCAACCTCGCAGCGGCCAGGCCGGAGAATCTCACCGTAGAGAAAATCGGCGACGGCGAGATCTGGCTGCGCTGGGAAGGACAGGAGGAGGGGCCCCTCTATGTCGTCTACCGTGCCCAGAACAAGGGAGCGGAGGTGGCGGTGGATTCCCTCTTCAGCACCAGTTTCCGCGATCTGGGTTTGGAGTACGAGGTCGAATACACCTACTATGTCACCTCCGTCGGAGGTGACGGCAGGGAGAGCGATCCCTCCAACGTGGTCAGCGGCCAGCCCTTCAACAACCTGTCCCCTCAGGCCCCTCGAGCGCTGCGTGCCATAGCCCACAACTTCTCCGTACCCGCCAGCCCCCAGGCCGTCAGCGTGCCACTCGCCGGCTGGAGTGCGGTCTCCATCTCCCTTGACTGGGATCTCAATCCCGAGTCGGACCTGTCCGTTTACAAAGTCTTCCGTTCCACCTCGGAGGATTTCGAGCCCGGCGAGCAGTACATGGTCGCCGAGGTCACCGAACCGCACTTCATCGACAACGACGTGGAGGTGGGCACGGTCTACTATTACCGGATTACGGCGGTGGACCGCGGCGGCAAGGAAAGCGCGGTTTCGCAATGGGCTTCGGACGTGGCCCTGGTCCTCCCCGAGCTGGTGCGTCCGGTCCAGGGAGAGCAAACCTCGCCGACCCCGGTCTTCTACTGGAAAAAGGTGAACGAAGCCAAGAATTACCGGGTGATCGTCACCAGTTCTCCCACCAGTGGAGAGGTCTCCGACATGCCCCTGGTGGGCGACACCACCGCGGTCTTCGTTGGACGGCCCTTGCTCTCCGGCGATCGCGCCCAGCTGGAATCCAGCCAGGTCTACTACTGGAAAGTGATTGCCGGGACCAAGGACAGCGGTGTGGAGAATTCGGTCAGCGGCGTGGCCAGCTTCAAGATACAGTAGGGGCATGATCGACCCGGGTGCCCTCCATATCGTCCGCACCTTGCGGGAGAAAGGGCACCAGGCCCTGCTGGCCGGCGGCTGCGTGCGCGACCTGGCCATGGGAAGGGCGCCGGCGGACTGGGACGTGGCCACCGACGCCGGGCCGCAGGTGGTCAAGGGCCTCTTCGACCGCACCATCCCCGTGGGAGCGCAGTTCGGGATCGTGGTGGTGATTCTCGAGGACAGGCGCTACGAGGTGGCGCGATTCCGCCGCGACGGCCCCTACCTGGACGGCCGCCGTCCGCTTCAAGTCGAGTTCGCCGACGCGCGCCAGGACGCCCTGCGCCGCGACTTCACCATCAATGGCGTGTTTTTCGATCCCCTGGAGGAAAGGTGGATCGACTTCGTCGGCGGTCGGCGTGACATCGACAGGCGGGTGGTGAGAGCCATCGGCGCTCCCCGGTCGCGCTTCTCCGAGGACTACCTGCGCATGTTGCGGGCGGTGCGCTTTGCGGCGTGCCTGGGCTTCGATATAGACAGCCTCACCTTCGCTGCAATTAAGGAGTTTGCGGCCCGCATCGGCGGTGTCAGTGCCGAGCGCCGCCGCGACGAACTCACCCGCATTCTCACCCAAGGCCACGCCGCCCGCGGCATGCAGCTTCTCCTGGAAGCGGACCTATTGCAACAGGTCCTGCCCGAGGTAGCGCGGATGGAAGGGGTGCCGCAACCCCCAGAGTTCCACCCGGAAGGGGATGTGTGGACCCACGTCAAGTCCATGTTGGCCCGCCTCGAGGGAGCCAGTCCGACCCTGGCCTGGGGGGTCCTTCTGCACGACATCGGCAAGCCCCCAACCTACGCGGTGACCGACCGCATTCGCTTCAACGATCACGATGTGGTAGGGGCGCGCATGGCGGCGCAGATTTGCCTGCGCCTGCGCCTGTCTGTCCGGGATACCGAGCAAGTCTGCCAGTTGGTAGCCAACCACATGCGCCTGCGCCACGTCAAGGAGATGCGTCAGAGCCGGTTGAAGCGCTTTTTGCGCCAGCCTTTCTTCGCCGAGCTGCTGGAGTTGCACCGCATCGATTGCCTGAGCAGCCACGGCCAACTGGATCTATACGAGTTCTGCCGCCGCAAACTGGCCGAAATCGACCAGCAGGGGCTGCGCCCGCCGTCTCTGCTCAGTGGGAACGACCTCATCGCCATGGGGTTTGAGCCGGGGCCTCTGTTCAAGAAGATCCTCGAAGCGGTGGAGGACGAGCAACTGGAGGGCCGGATTTCGACTCCGGAGGAAGCGGCGGACCTGGTGCAGGAGCGTTTCGGCGCCGAGCCCGGATGAGTTCCTTCCCGGGGATGCTCTCCGGGAATCCGCGGTTTGGTCCGGGACTCCGAAATGGTCGGGCTTCTTTTTCTCTTTTCCTCTTGGACCGAATTTCGGGAGAACTTGGTCAGAGGAGGAAGCGGATCCTCTCCTCATTCATTCGCCTTGGGCCCACCTCCACTTGCGTCAGGTTGTGACCGCCGCCCTGGTGACAATCCGCGCGGGGGTTCGACCTTCTCCAGTTGTTCGAGCACTTCTCTGGGCTGAATCCGGTTCTTGAAGAAGAAAACCCCGCCGGGCACTCCAGAGAAATCTGCCTCGCTCACATTGAGATCCCTGGAGACCGCCACTACCAGGTCGCGGCGCTGGGCGCGGCGCAGTTTTTCGAGCTTGCGGCGCAGGTACTCGGGACGCCAGAAGCCGACGATTTCGAGCAGGGCGGTGCGCCCGTCCGGGTGGCGGAAAGCGAAGTCCGGAATCATGACCGTCTCCTTGAGATTGACGATCTCGGTCTCGCGCTCCAGTTGCCAAGCGGTGGCGGCTTTCTCGAAGCGCCGGGCGAAGGTTTCCTCCAGGAGGGAGTCGTAGAGGGTCTGGTCGCGGTAGTGGGAGACCAGGCCGCTGCCGTCGTCGAGGACGAACTCCTGGCGGCGGCCGTCCTTGCGCAGGATTTCGGCGCGCATCTTCCAGCGCGTGCACAGCAGCAGGGCGGGCAGGAACAGGGCCATCTGGAACCCGTACTTCTGCGAGTGCCGGAACATGCTCACCGGACCGTCCAGGAGAATCTCGTAACCGGCGTCAAGGTCCCCGTTTATGGTGTGGATGAGACGGTAGAACTTGATGAATTTGAAGAGCTGTTTGTAGCGCACCGGGAGGTTGCGATGGACGCTCAGGCGCAGCTCTTCGCAGCGGTAAAGAAGGGCCTGGGCCAGGGCCAGGTTGTAGCGGTTGAGCAGGGCCTCGGGGTCGGGAGCCTCGAAAGTGGAAAGCCGGTGGTTCTCGGCCAGGTCGGCGTAGATCCCGGCCTCTGCTTCCTCCTGGGTGATTCGGCACCTGAGGGCGACCTCTTCGAGCACGTGCTCGCGGGTGACCGGGTAGATGAGGTTGGGCTCGCGTACCACTGGGTGGTTTTCGCGACCCAAGGCAAAGGTGATCCGGCGCAGTTCCTGGGGTGGAAGCGGGCAGGAAATGGCGAATTCACAGTGGTCGTCGCAGAGGATCTTGGCGAGGCCGCGCTGGATGCGGTAGTCGGTGCGGTCGCCCTCGTAGCGGTCGAGGGCTGCCTGCAATTCTCCGCGGGATTTGCCCCGGTGGTCCGCGAAGATGTCGATGAGATCGCGGGCCAGGCCGATGTAGTTGTCGTCCTTGGCATCGATGTATCGGGGCTGGATGAAGGGGCCGCGGGAGCGGGTGAGCAGGAGGTCGGTGGTGAGCATCAAAGCTCAGTGTAGGCGGGATGGCGCCGCCTCCGGGCGCTGATGCGGTCTTCCACCGTGTCCGCGGAGACCACTTCGTAGAGGACGGCCTCCTTGCCCTGGCCCCGGCGCAGGATGCGGCCCAGTCGCTGGACGTGCTCGCGGATGGTGGCGCTGCCGGAGAGGACCACGGCGACATTGGCGTCGGGGATATTGACCCCTTCGTTGAGCACCTTGGAGGTGACCAGGGCAAGGCAGGACCCGGCGTTGAAGTCCTGGAGGATGTCGCGGCGTTCCCTGGTGCGGGTCTGGTGAGTGATGGCAGGAATCAGAAATGAGCGGGAAATCTCGTAGACGGTCTCGTTGTCGTTGGTGAAAATGAGGACGCGGTCGCGCGGATGGGCCTTGAGGATGTCTTCGAGCACTCGCAGCTTGGAGACGGTCCCCAGGGCGATCTTGCGGTGGCGGCGGTAGGCAAGCATGGCCCGGCGGCCGGCGCTGGAGCGGGTGGAGAGGCGGACGAAGTGCTGCCACCCTTGCAGAGATCCCAGCTTGATATTCTTGCTGGCCAGGAAGCTGCGGTATTCGGCGCGGGAGGCTTCGTAGGCACTGCGTTCCTCGGCCACCATTTGTACCTGGCGGCATTCGACTTTGTACTCGGCCAGGTAGTCGCCGCAGAGGTCGCGGATCCCCTTTTCGTACACAGTGGGACCGACCAGGGAATCGAGGAGGACGTGACGCCCGTCGGCCCGTTCCAGGGTGGCGGTGAGCCCCAGACGGCAGGAGGCGATGGCCATTTCGGCGGCGTGGCTGAAGACCTCCCCGGGGAGGTGGTGGACCTCGTCGAAAACGATCAGGCCAAAGCGGTTGCCGTAGCGTTCCATGTGCATGTAGGCGCTGTCGTAGGTGGAGACGGTGAGGTCGCGAACTTCGTGGTAGCCGCCGCCCAGGAGCCCGACTTCCAGGTCGAAGGCGTCGCAAAGGAGGTCGTACCACTGGTTCATCAAGTCGATGGTGGGGGCGATTACCAGGCTGCTGCGCTGAACCTCGGCGATGGCCATGAGACCGACGCGGGATTTGCCGCTGCCGGTGGGCAGAACTACGATGCCGCGCTGCTGGTTGCGCCGCCAACCCTCGAGGCTTTCGCGCTGATGGGGGTGCGGTGGCGCGGGGGATTCGAGAGCGAGCTCGATGCGGTTGTAGCGCGGGGCGGCGTTGCGAAACTGGATGTTGCCGCGGCGCAGATATTCGAGGATGTCGCGGTAAAAGCAGGCCTGAGCGCGCCACAGGTCGACGCGGGCGTCCCAGACAAAGGCGGGAGGAACGGGGTCATCTTCCTCGTGGTCGCGCAGGAGAAGGGTGCCTTCTTCGAAGGTGAGGCGCATGGGAGGGAAAATAGAAGTGGAAAGAGGATTAATCAAGAAGAGGGAGCGGATCCATTCTGGCGCCCGGGGCCCTTGTGCGGATGTTTTTTAAAGCGGATTTGGGCCTGTATTTGGTCCCCCTAGACACCTTGTGCAATTGCCCAAAACCGCACGGGGCAGGTAACTTGTGATTCAGCAAGGATCACGCCGGAGGACCGTATAGGCAGGATGAGGTTGTTTCATTTCAGTGAAGAGCCGGAGATTGCCGAGTTCGCCCCTCGCCCGGTGCGGGTGCCGTCTGTGCGCCCGCCAGGTATGGAATGGCTCAATGGTCCATTGGTCTGGGCAATCGCGGAGACAAATCAGAAAATGCATCTCTTTCCGCGCCCGTGTCCGCGGATTCTGCTGTGGGCGACCTCCCGGACCACGGAGGTTGCTTGCCGGCGCTGGTTGGGCGGCAACAGGGAAAGGACCGTGGCCTACATCGAGCGGGCCTGGCAGCAACCCCATCAGGAAGCGCATATCTTCCGCTACGAGTTTGCGCCCGGGGATTTCACCGACATCGGCGATGCCGGGATGTGGGTGAGTAAACGAACGGTCCGCCCTGTGGGCCGCTTGCGACTTTCCGACCTTCCGGCGAAGTTGGGGGAGTGTGGGACCGACCTTCAGATTGTCGAATCGCTCCTTCCCCTGCGCGAGGCATGGAAGAGTACCCTGCACGTAAGCGGGATTCGTTTGAGGAATGCCAAGGGCTGGGGTTGACCTGCTCTCGGTCAGCGGATTCCGGATCTGCAAATTATATTGCCTGGTTCGCCTGTGGCCCTTCGCCGTCTCCTCTGGCGACAACGCCTGCGGCTCTCCGCGAACCCAGTCCCGACCCATCCCGCCTCCAAAGGACACACTTTTGTATGCAGATGGATATTCGAGCCTTCGTCTTTGACTTCGGCGGTGTCATCGCCGGCGCCCAGGATCCCCGGCATCTCAGCCGCCTGCTGAGCTTGACCACCCTCTCCCAGGTCGAATTCGAGCAGCGCTACTTCCTCCACAGAGAAGGCTACGACGCCGGCCGTCTTTCGGGCAGAGAGTACTGGAGAAGAACTCTCTGCGGCCGCCGCGCAGAACCATCCGACCGCCTGCTCGATAGGCTGGTGGAGGAGGACAGCCTCAGTTGGTCGGTCTGCGATCATCGAATTCTGACCTGGATTGGACGGCTGCGCCAGGCGGGATTCCCCGTAGGGATCCTGTCCAATCTGCCCCGGGATGTGCTCGATTGTTGCAGGCAGCGGTTCTCCTGGTGGGGAGAGTTCGACTTCGGAGTGTTCTCCTGCGAAGCCGGGGTCGTAAAACCCGAGACGGAGATATACCGCAGCTTGATCGAAGCATCCGGTTACCGGGCGAGCCAGCTCTTCTTCATCGACGACCGTCCCGAAAACGTCGAAGCCGCGAGGAGTGCCGGTCTCGGGGCAGAAGTTTACACTTCCTTTGCAGATCTCGCTGCCGGCGCCGATTCCACAATTCCAGCGTTCGCCCTGAAGCTCTTGCCTGAAATCACCTGAATAAGTGCAAAGCGGCAGCGGATTGACGCACCGGAAGAAGCATTTCAATCCTCAGGTGCCCTTCTCGCTGACCAGAACCCCGAGATAGCTGAGAGCGCGGGGAATGGCTCCGGCAAGGGAGATGATGTCATGTGTGCCGCCTTCGTAAATGAACGCCTCGAAGTCCGGTGGACGGCGGCCGAGCGACTCCATTGCTCGTATCAGAGACTCGGCCTGGGTAACCGAAACCACGCCATCCAAATCTCCATGGTGGAGCTGCACTGCGGGCAGGTCGGCGGCGAAATAGGCCGGAGAACGGCGAATGAGTTCGAGGCGGATTTGCGCCAGGGAAAGGGCACCTTCCCACCACGGATCGATGAACCTGGTACGAAGAAAGTCGACGCCCGTCTTGTGGACGATCTCGCCCAGGAGCAGATCCCTGATGATGTCCCGGGCCCACGAGTTCAGCAGGTCCGTGGGACCGAAGAATGCGACGATCCGTTGGATGCGCCGATCCCGCGCCCCCATGAGCAATGCCACCCCGGCGCCGCGGCTGGCGCCGATCACGCCGTAGTGCCCGGGAATTGCCGTCGGCGCCGTCTCCAAGGCGACGTTGACCAGGGCCAGGGCGTCATCGACGTCGTAATCCCATGGACTGGCCGGGCCTTCGGAGGTCCAGCTTCTATCATTGTATGCCAGCGGTTCGCCCCGAAAGGAAGGGATCACGTAGAGGAAATCGTCGCGCAGTTCTCCGAGTGAAAGGGCCAGGATGGGGATGGTGGACTCCAGCGCAATGCCGTCGTCGCCGCCGTGGGCGTAGACCAGTACGGGCAGGCTCGCCGGGGCCGCGCCCAGGGGTTCGATGATCGCTCCGATGTGGCGCAGTCCCGCCACCTGGTGGGATACGATCCGCAGGGTGGCAGCCGACCCGGCCAGAGAGAAATCCTCCTCGAGCTCGACCGCAGGGAGGTCGGCCCCTACCTCGCGCCTGGACCAGTCGGCGCGGATCGCCGCCAATTCGGAGTCCATGGGCGGTGCGAACCAGCTGTCGAGCTCGGCTTCCAGGTCGACGGACCGGGCGCCTACTTCGCTGGCCGTCCCGGCGGCGGATACCACGAGAATCTGAGGTCCGGGATCGGCGCCCAGGGTCCAGGTGGCGGCGGCCTTGCCGCCAGGACCGCTGCGCATCGAGGCCGGATCCGCGGTTCCGTGGTCGGCCGCGGGCTGGAAGGAAACTCTGGTGCCGGACACGGGCCGCCCGTCCGCGTTCAGGACCCGCACGACGACGGGCTCTCTCAGGGCGGAACCGGGGAGGGCGCGTTGTCCTTCCCCCGATAGAATCCGAATTGTTCTTCCCCTGGGCGCCTGCGGCTCGAGCGGACTGTCCTTGCTGCATGCGAGCGGCAGGGAAGAGATGCAAAACAGCAGGGCAGAAAAGAGGAAATGGCGGCACCTGCTCTTCTTTATCCTGCGCGTGGACCTGCAAGTAGGGGATAAACCCGCGGTGGCCTCCGGACCCTTCCCCCGAGTTCGGCCATCCGGGAAATCACCATTGGCAGTCATTCCCCGCAACCCATCAATGGTTGCTTGTTCCGTTAATTGATATGACCGAAATGAACCATGTGTTTCCATGCAGGATCCCCATTGTGATGGACTACACAAAATCAAAAGGTTAGGATTAGAAATGTCCAGAATGCCCCGGTGTTTTTTCATTTTCAGCGGTAAAATTTGTTCCGCGATGGCTGGAGTTCACTTACTCTGTGGCCGACCAGGTTCAGGTAAAACCACTTTTGCTCGAGAACTCGGGGATGCACACCGGGCCGTGCGCTACAGCAACGACGATTGGATCGTTCAGCTTTTCGGCAGGTCGCCTTCTGCCGGGAATTTTAAGCTGATTCTCGACCGGGTTTCCGGCGCCGGCAAAGGCGCCTTCACCCCACCAAATTTCATCATGAACTTGACAGTCCTCGAAGAAGGCCCTGAGAGATTGGAGGCCTATGGCACGGTTCCCATCGCCTTCACAGTGCGGAAGATGCTCAGAATTGATCTGGGCGGCCAAAGGGGCCTGGGTGGTATCCACCTGGTCGAGGAACAGGTATCCGCGCCGTACGTAAAGGATTACGACTGCAAGGACGGTCCGGCGCGCTGGAGAGCGGGTTGGGACTTGACGAATTGGGGAATCTTCTCCGCGTTCGCGGGGCAGGAACGAATCGGGGGAGCGGTGGCGGCGTTCAATACGGAGGGAGTGGATTTTCTCGAAGGCCGCAAAGACCTGGTGGCACTGTGGGACATCCGGGTGGTCCCCCGGCTCCGGGGCAGGGGGGTGGGCACAAAGCTCTTCCACTACGCTCTCGAGTGGGGCCGGCAAAGAGGATGTGCGGCCATGAAGGTCGAGACCCAGAACATCAATCTGCCGGCCTGTCGGTTTTACCAGCGCCAAGGATGCCACCTGGGGGCGATCAATCGCTTTGCCTATCGCGACTTTCCCGGGGAAGCCCAACTGATATGGTACCGGGATCTGTGATCCCGCTTTGGATGGAAGGCGATCAAGGTGTGGAACGGGACGAATCCACCGCGCCTCGGAGCGGCCTGAGCCTGGGCCAGCGCTGCCTTTGGGGTGGGCCTTGGTCTTGCGGGGATGTGGTGCAGAGGTCGCCATTGCAACTGGGGAAGCCGCCGCCGGGATGAAGGTCTGCGCCGCAGCAGCTCCGGCGCCGCAGGGCCGCATTTGGATTGCCCCTGCATTTGTGCAACTGTAAATTGGTGTGAAAGCAGGGTAAAGCTGAGAAAAGGAGAGCCTGTTGAAACCAAATATTCTGTGGATTTGCACCGACCAGCAACGCTACGACACCATCGGCGCTCTGGGCAACCTTCACGTTTCGACCCCCAATATTGACCGGCTGGTCCGCGAGGGCACGGCCTTCGAGCGCGCCTACTGCCAGAGCCCCATCTGCACCCCCAGCCGGGTGAGCTTCATGACCGGGATGTACGCCAGCGCCGTGCACGTCAACGGCAATGGTGCGGCGGCCCTGCCGGCGGACCACCCGCCCCTGGTCACCCGGCTTCTGGCCTCCGGAGGCTACGCCTGCGGGCTGATCGGCAAGCTTCATCTGACCTCTTCCTATGGCCGCATCGAGGTCAGGACCGACGACGGCTATCGCTACTGGGAGTACAGCCACGCGCCGCGCGACGATTGGCCCCTCGGGCACGGCTACGCCGACTGGGTGCGCTCCAAGGGGGAGGTACTGGGGGAGTTGATAAAAAACCCGGAAGGGGTGCCGCCGGATTTGCACCAGACCACCTGGTGCGCCGAAAAGACCATCGAGTTCATGCGCCAGAAGCGCGACGGACCCTGGCTGGCCAGCGTGAATATCTACGACCCCCATCCCTATTTCAATCCGCCGCGGGCCTACCGGGATCTCTTTGACCCGGCACAGATGCCCGGGCCCCTCTTCCGTTCCAGCGATCTTTCCCAGCAGAAAGAGTTGGGGGCCGTTGACTTCCAGTCCAGAGGGCGGCGGCCCGAAGAGCTGGATATCGACGACCCGGTGGGGCCCAAACCTCCGGGAATGAGCCAGTGGCCGCCGGGATCGGTGGCCGGCAGGCGCGACACCCGGACCTTGCAGGCGGCCTACTATGCCATGATCAAGCAGATCGACGACCAGTTGGGGCACATGCTGGACGCCCTGGAAGAGACCGGGCAGCGCCAGAATACCCTGATCATCTTCACCAGCGACCACGGAGAAATGCTGGGGGATCACGGCCTCATTCAGAAGGGCTGCAGGTTTTACGAGGGACTTGTGCGGGTGCCGCTGATTTTTTCCTGGCCCGGCCATGTGCAGGAGGGGTTGCGCAGCAACGCCCTGGTGGAGCTCACCGACAAGGCGCCCACGCTGCTGGAACTGGCCGGTATGGCGGTGCCCGAGCGCATGCAGGGGAAGTCCCTGTTGCCCATTTTGCGGGGGGAGGCCGATCCGGAGCGCCATCGCGATTTTGTCCGCTGCGAGTACTACGACGCCCTGGAGGAACCCGACCACACCTTCGCCACCATGTACCGGGACGAGCGCTACAAGTTGGTGCTCTACCACGGCCACGGGCTCGGCGAGCTCTACGATCTGGAAGAGGACCCGGAGGAGTTCGAGAACATGTGGAACGAAGCGGAGGCCCAACCCCTGAAGCTCGATCTCATGCAGCGCAGCTTCGACGCCTCCATGCTGGCCATGGACCGGGGACCGCGGCGATTGGGATTCATCTAGATGAGCGCCGAATCTTCAGCTCAGCGCCAGAGGCGTCTGCTCCCTCAGTCCATCGTGCGCTACCAGGATCATCAGGAGCGGGAGCGCGAAGACAAGGTCACGGTGGAAGAGCCTTTGGAGATCCGCCTGAACCAGGAGGCCATTGCCGTGGTCATGCGCACCCCTCGGGACGACTTCGACCTGGCCGCCGGATTTCTCTACACCGAGGGGTTGATCGGCGCCCCCGGCGACATCGGCACCATTTCCTATTGCAGCGCGGCGCAACCGCCCAACCTGGAGAACATCGTGGAGGTGCGCCTGGCCGCCGGGGTGGACTTCGATCGCGGCCAACTCAAGCGCAACTTCTACGCTTCCTCCAGTTGCGGCGTTTGCGGCAAGGCCAGCATCGAGGCTATACACACGCGGGCACCGCCTCTGGAAGCCGATTTTCAGGTGGAGCTCGAGGTACTCTATGGCCTCGACCAGAAATTGCGCGCCGCTCAGGCGGTGTTCGAGCAGACCGGTTCTCTGCACGCGGCCGCTCTCTTCGACGCCCGCGGCGAGTTGCTGGTTCTGCGCGAGGACGTGGGTCGGCACAATGCCGTGGACAAGGTGGTGGGTTCCTTCGTCCTCGACAACCGGGCGCTGCCGCCGTGCTCCATCCTCATGGTCAGCGGCCGCACCAGTTTCGAGATCGTGCAGAAGGCCCTGGTGGCAGGCATCCCCATGGTGGCGGCGGTATCGGCGCCCTCGAGTCTGGCGGTGGACATGGCGCGGGAGGCGGGCATGACTCTGGTCGGCTTTCTGCGCGGCCGCGGCTGCAACGTCTACTCCGGCAAAAAGCGGATTGTCGCCTGATGAGCCAGCCCGGGCAAACAGACTAGTGCCTGATTGCGCAATTCCGCGTGAATTCGGCCGCCGCTGCATTCCGTCTCGCGGCGTTGCCTTCACTCGCCGTACACCCCCGCTACGACTCGCTCAGGCGCCTTGTGAGCCGGGCGCCTGAGCGGCCCAATTTTGTCAACCTATCTCGGCGACGGAACACTAGGTGGCGGGATTCATGGGAAAGTAGGAGACTCTGGGCGGACCGGTCGAGGTGCTGCGCCGCGCTTCGAACATCTCCCGGAGCGTTTCCTTTGCCTGTCCCACTATCGCGTCCCCGTGTCCGGGCAGAAGGTTGTCGAAGTCGCAGTCGAGCAGGTGAGACAGGGTTTCCCAGGGCCGTGGATGCCCGTTGGGATGGGCACCGAGGGGCAGGCCGCCCGGCGCCCACTTGGCGGTGGTGCCCAGGGCGTCCCCGACGAGAAGAGTGCCGTTGTGGAGGGGAGAGAGCAGGGCCTGTTCGCCGCGGGTCAGGCCGGGAACGGCAATGGCCCGGAGGCCGCAGGGCAGCTGGTCGCCGTCGCCGTAGGGTTCCCAGGTCTCCAGATCTTCGATCATGCAGAGGTCCGCGGCGGGAAGGAAGACCGGAGCCCCGGTGCGGGTGGCGAAAAGGTGGGCGGCGCGCTCGTGCCAGCCTACGGTGAGCACGATGGCGCGGACATCCCCGGCGCTGACGGCGGCCTCGGCGCCGCCGCCCTCCAGGGGGTCGATGAGGACGCTGCCGGCCTCGGTGCGCAGGCAGTACGACTCCAGCGACCATACCCCCGGCCAGACTACCCGCCACTGAAACACCCCCGGCATGATTTCTTTCATATATCCCTCCTACCTGGAAAAGTCGAACATGGTGGCTCCGGCGAGGTCGAGGTAGTCCCGCACCGCCATGATCAGAGAGTCGGTCAGTGAGCCGGCGTTGAAGGCGATCCTCTCGTTCTCTGCAATGGAAGGATCCACGTAGAGTTCGAAGGGTGTAATGGGCTTGCCGAACGGGGGCACGGCGCCGGGGACGAGGCCGGTGAGCCGGAACAATTCCTCGGGGCTGGCGAAGCGCAGCTTGCGGGCGCCGAAGTACTTCTTGATTTTGGCGGAATCGACTTTCAGGGCGGCGCTGAGGACAAAGAGCCTGAAGCAGTCATTGACCTTGAGCACGAGGGCTTTGCCCCCTACCGACAGGTCTTCGCCCCTGGCCTCGGCCGACTCCGCCGAGGTCGCGGTGGGTGCGTGTCGTACTTGGCGGTAGGAGATCGAGTTCCGCTCGAGAAAATCCTTTATGGCTGGGAACACGGTGCTGTCCATGAGGCAATCCGCCCGCTCAGGAGCGGCGCAGCACCCGGCCGGGCAACTGGCCGGTCCACTCACCCTGATCGACCACCCAGGTGCCGTTGACCATCACCCGGTCGACGCCGACGGCGCGCCGCAGCGGCTCGTCCCAGGTGGAGCGGTCGGCCACCGTTTCCGGGTCGAAGAGGACCAGGTCGGCGGCCATGCCGGGTGCGATGCGGCCGCGGTCCTCGAGGCCGAAGCGCCGGGCGGGATATCCGCTCATTTTGTAGACCGCTTCCTGCAGCGACAGGAGCTTGCGCTGGCGCACGCAGCGCCGCAGAACCCGGGCAAAACAGCCATAGCCGCGGGGATGGGGGTGGGGAATGTCGTAAATGCCGTCGCTGGCGATCATCATGCGCGGATGGACCGCAGTGCGGTCGATGGTGGCCTGGTTGTGGTCGTCGGGTGTTTGCCAGCGGCAGACGAAGGTTTCCACCCCCTCTTCTTCGACGATGAGGTCGTAGACGAACTCCTCCCACGATTTGCCCACCTTTTCCGCGGCGGCGGCGATGGTCATGCCGATATAGCGCCCGGAAGGGGTGTAGCCGACGATCTGGTTGCCCTTGGGGCCTAACCTCTCACCCAGATAGGGCAGTGAGGCCCGGCGCGTCTCCGGCTTCTTCAATCCTCGCAGAACTTCGTCCGGACTGGCGGCCTGAAAGGCCATGGGCAGTTGCATCAGCATGTGGGTCATCCCGGCCGGGTAGAGGTAGGACTCGAAGCTCAGGTCGATGTCCTCGCGGTCGACGCGGGCGAGGATTTCCGCACTTTCGTCGTCCACTCGTTCGTGGGAGACATGAACCGGAATCCGGGCTTGCCTGGAAATCTCGATGATCTCCTCCCAGGCACGGGCGCGGCCGTGGATCTGGTAGCGCAGGTGGGCGGCGTAGAGGGCGCCGTAGGAGGCGGCGATTTTGGAGAGCTCGACCAGCTCGCGCAGATCGGCGTTGGCGCTGGGCTGGTAGTCGAGACCGAGACAGAGGACCCCGGCGCCGGCCTCCAGCCATTGTCTCGTGGTCGCGGCCATGGTTTCCAGCTCCGCGTCGGTGGCCGGACGGGGATCCCAGCCCATGGCCCCCAGGCGCACGGCGCAGTGGGGAACCTGGGGATAGACATTGGCGGGGGTGTTGCCGGGAAAGATGCTCAGATACTCTTCGGGGGTGGACCAGTCGAAGCTGAGAGCTTTGTCGTCTGGATAGGCGAACTGGGTGTTGCGCCACATCTCCTGCGCGAGGGTGCGGTTGAGGGGTGCCCAGCCGAATCCGTCCGGGGCCAGGAAATGGGTGGTGACCCCCTGGTAGAGGGCGGCCAGCCGGTCGCGCCCGCCCAGGAGAGGAATCTCCGAGTGAATGTGGGCGTCGATGAAGCCGGGGCTGAGGACGAGACCCCCGGCGTCGATAGTGGTCCGGGCCTGGGCCCCGTCCAGGGGGCCGACGGCACTAATTTTGTCCCCGGATATGCCCACATCACCGGGATAGGGCGCGCGCTCGCCGCTGCCGTCGACGATGGCGGCGTTGCGAATGATACAGTCGAATGCCATTTGGCTCTCCTTCATGCGACCAGGGAGACTTGCGCCGCAGGACCTATTTGGGCTCGGAAGTCGAACAGGTCAATCCGCCGTCCACCACCAGGTCCGCCCCGGTCACGTACTTGGCTTCGTCCGAAGCCAGGAACAGCGCGGCGTAGGCCACGTCCCAGGCTTCTCCCATTTTTCCCATGGGACACTGCCGGTCCCTAAGGGCGATCATTTTCTCGATGTCGCCGGCGGAATAGAACTCGGACAGCGACTTGTGCACGAAGGGCGTGTTGATAAATCCGGGCAGCACGGCGTTGCAGCGAATATTCCTGGCGGCGTACTGCAATGCCGTGGCCTTGGTGAACTGGATTATGGCGGCTTTGGTCGAGGAGTAGGAAATATAGGGCACTCCGTGCCAGCGGATCCCTACGGTGGAGGCGATGTTGATGATCGACCCTTTCCCTTGTGATTCCATGTGGGGAATGGTGTGCTTGCAGGTTAAAAATATGCTCTTCAGGTTGACTTCGACCACCCGGTCCCAACTGCTTTCGCTGGTTTCGACCACCCCACCGACGTCGAGGATGCCGACGTTGTTGTGGAGGACATCGATGGATCCGTAACGCTCGGCGCAGGCTTGAACCATTGCTCGCACCGCATCTCCCTTGGACACGTCGCAAGCATGAACGCTGCACTCGCCGCCTTCCGCGGCGATGATGCTCCGGGTTTCCCGGGCGGCCTCGATGTCGATGTCTACGGCGAAAACCCGCGCTCCTTCCCGGGCATAGAGGACCGCGGCGGCTTTCCCGTTACCCCACCCCGGCCCGCACGAGCCCGCTCCGGTGACGATGGCGGTCCTGTCTTGCAATCTGCTGCCCATATTCAATCCTCTGTGGAGGTCTAGATCATGCGTCCGAACTCGGAAAAGCCGACGATGCCGCGCACAAAGAAGGACAGGGAGTCGAAACTCTGGAAGGCCTGAAAGGCCTTGTCGAATATCCTCCGGTCCTTGTAGACTCCGGCGATGGTCACAACCTCGTAGCCGAAGTATTTGGCGCGGTTGGTCAGGGTGAGGAACGAGGTGTGCTGGTCGAAGCTTTGGCGCCCGGCAACCCTGTCCTTGAGCCGGTAGGAAAGCGGCCCCATGCCCTGGACCCCCGCCATCACCGCTGTCCGGCTCATCAGAGGATAGGAGAGGCGCAGGATGGGGATCGAGCGGGTCTCGAAATGGAGCGCCCGTCCCCGCTCATGGTCCTGCAAACGCAGGACCATGAACTTGTACTGGGCGGTGGCGCTGAGCTTGCCCCAGTGCCGGGTGTAGCCAACCTGGCTGACCACGGTCCAGAAGTCCAGCCGGCGCTGGCGCTGGAAGATTCCCGGCTGCAGTTGGCCGCCCTGTTGCCAGTTGAGCCTGAGGCGCACCTTCTGCACCAGGTGGAGGCCGCGCCGGGGCTGCAGCCGGCTTTCAAAGTAAGTTTCGTTGACGTAGCTGTCGCGGTAGCGGATGGGGTCGCGGCGGAATCTGCTGCTGAAACGCGGCGGCCGGGTCTCCCAGGCGCGCAGATAGTGAAAGGTGAGCCCGCGGTGGCCGAAAGCGCCGTCGCGAATGGGTCTTTCGTTGATGGTCACGAACTCGTCGGCGATGTCGTCCTGCACCCGGCGCAGGTGGTTCTCGAAAAAGAGCCGGCGCAGGCGCGCCGCGCCGGTGCGATTATAGGTCAGAAGAGCGTAGGTCGACTTGTTGCTCCCGGCCTTGGCGATCTGATCGACGGCGTAACGGCCCGCGGCCAAAGACCAGCGCTCTGTCAGCGACCACTGTCCGAAGAGGTGAAGGCCGCGCTGGTCGTAGTCGTAGGGATAGTCGACGTCGCCGTCGTCCTCGCGCTGGTCCGGCTCCTCGTTGTTGTTGCGGTCGAGGCCATAGACGTAGTCGTTGGGCTCGACGTCGTACATCAGGAAGGGCTCCTCGTAGTCGGGCAGCAAGTTGAGGTTGCGGTTGATCTCGGGGGTGCCGTCGTTGTTCTCGTCCTGGCCCAGGAAGACCCCGTCTATGTCGTAGGCCTTGGTGTCGTTGAGAAGGCCCGGCAGGTTTCCGAAGCGGCGGTCGGGGTAGCGGTCCCCGTCCTCGTTGTCTTCCACCAACTGCCAGTAGATGGTGCGATTGGTCAGCCCAGCGAAGTGGGTCAGCCACATGTAATCGTCCCAGGCCAGATAGTTGCGCATCTCGGTGCGGAATTCGGGATTGATCGCAAAGTACTCGCCCCCCACCCGGGCGCTGCCGAACCAGCGCGTCGCATTGAGGAAGTAGGCCGCGCCGCGGTCGCTGAAGCGCGGGCCCGAATCCAATTGGGGCACGCCTGCGGCCTGGGCCGGATAGCGCGAGTAGAGGCTCGAGCGCGCGTACTCACCGTGGACTTCGAGGCCGGCCAGGCGCAGTTCCACGTCGGCGCTGTAGACGAACTGCCCCGTGTTTTCCCCGAATTGCACCCGCACCCGTCTCTGGTTCGACAGGTCCTGAACGTTTCCCCTCGCCTGCAGCACGGTGGAGTAGTAGGTGCTGATGTACTTGGCGTGATAGGTTTTGGCGCGCGGGTCGAAGGCGCTCAGGAAGGCCACATCCACCCGGTAATCGTTGCTCAGCAGTGCTTCCATCTTCACCGATTCCACCTGGGGCTCCCCGGACAAATCGAAAAGGAAGGCCAACTGTTCTTCCCCGTCGGCACGCAGGACATTCAGCGACGATTCCACCGCAAAGGACGAGAGTAACCCGTCCAGGTTGGTATCGCCGCTCACGTCAATCCCGGCCTCCTGGTCGACGCGGTAGAGGTAATCGGCAAAGAGCGGGACCTCGCGCTCCCGGTAGAAGGTATTGCCCTCGAAGTCAGCGGCGCTGGTGGGCTTGACGTAGTTGGCCACGCGGAACTGTCCGGTAGCCTGCGAAAAGCGCCCCACCTGGGGAGTAAGGCCCCGGCGGTGCCGCACCACCTGCGGCTGCAGGTCGTCCCTGACCTCGCCGTTGACGATGAGGCGCACATCCTGAACCACGGCGCCCCCCATGCCATCCTCGGGCGAATCGTCGGAAAAGCGAACCACGACCCAGTCCACCAGAGGCTGGTCCGGACGCAGCCGGCCCTTGAGGCTGTTGCCGGGGTGGGCGCTCTGGTAGAGGTGATGGTTCACCCAGTTCAGACCCAGGTGGAGAAGACCCAGGTCAATCTGCAACCGGCTGCCCGACAGCAAGGTGGAGTTGTCAGAGAGATAGATCTTGCCATCGAAGAACCAGCCGCCGGCAGGGACCGTGTGGAGGTAGGAGTGGGGCCGCTCGATCCGCGATCCCAGGGTGGTGAATTTGAGGTAGGGAGTGGATATGTCCACCCGCATGCCGTTGAAGTTGGTCTTGGACAGGGTAAGCGGGGTGAAGCGCGCAATCAGCGCGTCTCCGACCATGGCAGTGTAGCCCCAGTCGCCATAGCCGTCGCGGGCAAGCACCACACTGTCGAAAACGTTTATCCAGGGGCTGCTGGAATTATACTGAAAGCCTGCGTCCTTGAATATGGAGCTGCCCCATTCCTGTTCCGGGACCCGGGTTTCCAGCCATTCGTAGAGGGGATAGCCGGTGATCAGGTAGTCGCCCATAGAGTTGTAGTATGCCCTCGGACTATCGTCGAAGGGCTGGGTGTGGTTCGGGTACTGGGTGAAGTTCTGGAAGGAGAAATTGCGGTAGGGGCGCCCCTCCGAGCGCAGAAACAATCGCGGGGAGGAAACCACCTGGGGAGGACCCAGGGTCGGCGCACTATCCTGGGCCTCGAGAGCGGCGGCACACATGCCAAGAGCCAGCAGAATGTTGCGTTGGATGGATGGTAAAGGGAACATGAGGGTCTCCTTAGGTCGGCCAAAGCTGCCAAATCGCTCCCACAATAATAACTGAAATCTGGGGTGTCAAGATCCTGTCGCCGGTCCTTGCCTTGGTTCCCGCCGGGCCCTGGGCGCCCAAGGCCCGGCAGGCTTCACCACACTCGTTCGGCTATTTGACCACCACCACCTTGCGCGACGTGATGATCCCCGAAGTCACGGCCGTGATGAGTATGTCGACGAAACCAGCCGCTGTCTTGATGGTGTAGTCCTCGGCACCGCCGGCCATGGCGCGCGTATCCACCTTGTTGAGCGGCGCCAGACTGACGACGTAAAACTGCCGTGCGGCCACCACCTCCGTCCCTTGTGCTCCCTCGCCTACTACATGCAGGTGGGCGGCGCATGCTTTGGGGAAAGCCAACTCCAGCGCCCCGAAACGCGTCGCTTCCTGCAGCAACGTCAGGTCATAGGCCAAGGATGCCGGACCACTCATTTGCCCCCCGACCACGGCCGACCAGGCCAGGACACAGCAGACCAAGAATCTCGATAGCAACGTCAGTCTCAGGGGCGATGTAATCGATGTTAGTAGAATCAATTTGGTCACCAAAAAAGCAGGAAAATCCCCGGTTTCAGCGGTTAAGGTGAAACCTAAGTAGTCTTAAAACCACATCCCTCCGACCCCTCCGCCACGGAAAGAAAAGGAGACACCAAATGTCACAGGCATTACATCCCGGTTTGGCAGTTGAAAAAAGGGCCTGTCCACTCGCAACTCGAGCCTGAGGCGGACACTGGTTAGACGCATGGCCTCTATTCCGCCAACTGCATAGCCTCCAAGACCATTTCCTTCTTCGGATTCCCAGTCCCCCTCCCACCTGTCCCGCCTCGAATTCCACCTCGATACTGTTTGTTCATAACCGGCCCAGATATGGGAGAACCCACCGCCCACATAGGGCGAAAAGTTCTGCTTGTTGAAGAAGTAACGACCGCCGATTCCCCAGGAGAAGAAGTGAAAGCTGTCGCCCTCGTTATCCTCGCCTCCGGCACCCCAAAGCTCCGTCCCCACGGCATAGGATGGTGTCTCGTGATACCATCCCAGGCTGTAGCCGGGCTTGGCTATCATGTCCGCGTCCGTGATGAGGGCGAAGGTCCCGAGGAGCCCTATGTCCCAAAAGGACTCACCGGGGATCTTCCGGTGCATACGAGCCTCCTGCTCGACAACGCTTTCCATGTCTACCGTGGAAGCGAGCGATTTCCGATGGACGAGCGCATCGACCAATCGCGGCGCGGCCGAGACCATTTCTTCGATGCTTCCCAACTGAATCTGGCGCTCGATTAGGACCGTTCCGATGGGGTTTTCGTGGCTCAGGCGCACCAGGATCTTTTGACCCAGGCGGTGCAAACCCAGCCGATAAATACTCGCCGAGTCCGGCCCCCGGAAAACGGGTTCGCCTACCGCTATGCCCTCCTTGCTCAATTCGCCGCATACCAGGAGGGCTGCGGTCCGCGCGTCGGCTTGCGGAAAACCCGAATGCTCTCCGATCAAGCAGACAGCAGGGACAGATATGGGCTCAGCAGGCCGGGAAGACTCCGTTCCGGTTCCGGCCTCAGGGGTGGGGTCGTCGTTTTCAGCTCCAACTTGATCTTCCGTCTCCATCACAGGTTCCCTGGCGAGTTCGGCAATTTCGTCCATGGTGTAGACGAACACGCTGCCACCTTGGGTCTGTATCTTCAGCGATTCGCCCGGAATCTGCTCAATGATGGTGCCACGGATGACGTTTCCATTTTTCAAGTGAACGACATCTTCCATCTGCTGAGCGAAAAGTGGCTCAGTTGCTACAAAAGCTATCAGGCATACGACAAGGATTAATCGTAGCATGTCTTCCTCCATTCTTTGCGTGAGGCGAAGGCAGGACGTCCGGTGCGATTCCTTCAAACGTGTTGAACTCTGAGTATTTTGTGCGTCAAGAAGCCTCAGCCGTTACTAACCTGGACAGGGGGTGCTGCCGGTCAAGGATGACTTACTCGTCCTGTTCATCACAGGATATGTTCTGAAGCTGTCCACAATCCTTGTATATCAAGCAGACCGCCTCCTGCAGATCTTCCCTAGCTTCTGCCTCAGTGTCAGCAGAAACACTGAAGGTGCCAGAGACTTGCGCGCCGAAGAGGCGGTCTGTGCCAGTAGCGGTAGCGCTACAAACCCACTGCCACTGTGGTTCCGGTTCTGAGTCCACTACTGGCTCCGGCTCAACCACAGGCTCCGGCTCAACCACAGGCTCCGGCTCAACCACAGGCTCCGGTCCAGTTCCCTTGTCTCTGGCCCCACAGCCAGCCCAGGCCAACAGGAGCCCAAGCAGGGCAATTCGACTCCATCCGTGCATGGGGGGGGGTCATCTCCCTATTTAGGGACCCAAGGCGATATCACTTGGCCAATCCAATCCAGATACGAGGGTTTCGACTTGTGACCCGTCGAGGTTGGCCCGCAAAACCGCCTTTTTGATATAGTCCGTCCAGTATATTTTGCCCCCGTCCTCGTCGAGGGCAACGCCACTAGAACTTCCGGGCAGGAAGGTTTCGACTTGTGACCCGTCGAGGTTGGCCCGCAAAACCCCACCCCACCCGCCCCAGTATATCTTGCCCCCGCCCTCGTCAATGTCGAGGTCGTTTATGCGATCCAATCCGTCGACGAGGGTTTCGACTTGTGACCCGTCGAGGTTGGCCCACCTAAGCGCATCCCCTCTCCAGCCTGCCCAGTACATCTTGCCTCTGCTCAGATCCAAGGCGATGACCTCTGATGCCCCCGCGTCGGAGACGAGGATTTCGACGGGGGAGCCGCCGAGGCCCGTGCGGTAGATTATTTCACCCCAGTTCGCCAGGTACATCTTTCCCTGGCCCACGTCCAGGGCAAGGTCACTTCCCGTTTGGGAGCCGAGGGTTTCGACTTGTGACCCGTCGAGGTTGGCTCGTACTACCCTCTCCGATTCCGTCCAGTATACCTTGCCCCCATCCACGTCGATGGCAATGCCCTTTGGCCCATCTAATCCGGCGACGAGGACTTCGGCTTGGGACCCGTCGAGGTTGGCCCGCGCAATCACCCCCGCGTTTTCGTCCGCCCAGTACATCTTCGTGTACGTCGACGCTGATTCGCCTTGTTGGCTCTGTTCGCCTTGTTGGCTCTGTTCGCCTTGTTGGCCCTGTTGGCCCTGTTCGCCCTGGGGTCCCTGTTCGCCTTGCTCGCCCTGGGGTCCCTGTTCGCCTTGCTCGCCCTGGGGCCCTTGTTGGCCCTGGCCCTGTTCGCCCTGGGGCCCTTGTTGGCCCTGTTCGCCCTGGGGTCCCAGGGGTCCCGCCGGGCCCTGAGGCCCCGTGCATGTGGCAAGGGCGAACACGAGTATGGATAAAACACTTAGGTACTTCATTGTCTGCCTCCTTCCATGTGGCTGATTACAATGGGTTTTGATATGATTGTCAGTCATTTTTGGTTCCCCGTACGATTAGAAGTGAAGGGCCAGCCTGGCACCTGATCCGTCGGGCTGGACAACTGCGTCGAAACCGACCGTGGTCCCGTCGACATTAAACTCCAGGAGATGCCCGTAATCAGATTGCTGAGCTTGCTGGTTGATTCTGTTGGCGGATATGGGTGCGTCAATTACCGACCACAGCAGCCCCCCCAACCAAAGGAGACCCCCGAAGAGGGCCATCCGATCATCATCATCGGGATCGACCCACTTACGGTCGGGGAATCTCTGATAATTATCCCTCACTGCCATGAAAACCAGCCCTGAACCTGCTATTGCGGCACCGAGTTGGGGAACTCCTTTTCTGTCCTGCTTATTGTAAAATTGTCCGGCTCCAGGAATCAGAAGCGACAGGCCGCAAGCCAGCCATGGCTCTTTCTTTTTGGACCCAATTTGCCTTCCCGCCTTCATCACGGGTTCTTTGAGGATTTTGACAGCTTCGTCCGTGTCCTTCTTGCTGCCGGCAGGTTTGGCATCCGGCTTGATCTCAACCTTTTCAGGACCCACACCGCCTTTCCTCTTCCTCACAGGTTCCTTGGCGATTTTGGCAATCTCGTCCATGGCGTATGTTACCACGCTTCCGTCCCGGGTTTGGATCTTCAGCGATTCACCCAGAATCTGCTCGATGATGGTACCCCGGATGGTGCTCCCGTTTTTCAGATAAACCACATCTTCCATCTGCTCGGCGAAAAGCGGCGTGGTCGCTACAAGAGCCGTCAGGCAGAAAACCAGAACAAAACGCTGCATAATCACTTTCCTCCTTTGATTTAAGCGGTGGAATGGGCCGCCACCCGCCCGCAAGCCCGAAAATGCGGACAACCTCGTCTATCTGCCTCCAAGCCGGGTGCCCAGCCCAATCAGGAGCGAGAAGTTATTGATTTCCTCATCAAACCAGCGCCGGTAGCGTCCTTCCGCACGCAGAACGAAAGCAGGTCCCAGACGCCATTGGTAACCCAGACCGGCTCCGGCGGAAAAATCAGTCTCGGTGTCAGTATCTGAATAGTACTCACTGCTGAACTTAACGCTGAGAACCAAAAGAGAACCCTGTCCCAGTATGTAGACCCCAGATGTTGCGTTGCTTTGTGGAAAGAATGCGCCCCGACCTCCAAGATAAAGGGAAGTAATGGAGGTTTCATCTTCTGAAATTCTCCCAAAACTGAATTCCGGGCCAATGGACAGTGTTTCACTCGGAAACCACGAAACGTAAAGCGCTGGGTTGCCACCAAGGTTGGTGCCCAGCGCACCTGGCACTCCAATCGCAGTTAGCCCATCGTCCTCGTCAGAAAGATGCGATAGCCCGAACAAGGTGCCGATTTCGACACCGGTGGCCGACTCTACTGTCCCCATCACAGGTTCCCTGCCAATTTCGACGCCGGTCGCCGCCTCTTCCGTCCTCATCACAGATTCCCTGGCGATTTCGGCGATCTCGTCCATGTCATAGACGAGTACGCTGCCGCCTTTGATTTGTATCTTTAGCGATAGGCCTGGGATCTGCTCGATGATGGAGCCACGGACGGTGCTTCCGTTCTTCAGGTAAACCACGTCTTCCATCTGCTGGGCGACAAGCGGCGCGGTTATCAGAGCTATCAGGCACGGAATCAAGATAAAGCCTCGCATACTTTTCTCCTTTTTAAGAGATGAAAAAATGTTTGGTTGCGGCCGAGTTCTTCCTTCACGATTCAAGACACAGATTACAGTCATTCTGTTCACGCCATGTTGAAATAGCTTGCTACTTGCTACCGCAGCAGCATGAGCTTGCGCGTCTTCACCCCATCGGCCGTCGCCAGCCGGTACAGGTAGACCCCGCTGGCCAGGAGGCGGCCCTCGTCGTCGCGGCCGTCCCAGGGCAGGCGGTGGTAGCCAGCCTGCTGCGGCCCCCGGTGCAGGATCGCAACCCGCTGCCCGGTCAGGGAGAACACCTCCAGCCGCGCCGGACCCGGCTCCAGCAGGAACCAGGAGATGACGGTCTCGCTGTTGAACGGATTGGGCGCGTTCTGCTGCAGTTGGGGCCCCGCGGGCAATCCGATCATCTCCCGGGCCAATGCCACCAGCTTGGCCTGAGCTGACGAATCGAAGGCATCGGCAAAGAGAAAGAAGTCGACGAAATCGACTTTGCCGTCGGAATTCAGGTCGAAGCGGGCGTCGGTGCCGCCGTAGGCATCGGCAAAGAGAAAGAAGTCGACGAAATCGGTCTTGCCGTCGCTGTTGAAATCGGTGGAAACTTGTCCGCCCTGCCTTCCTTCGGCCCCGACATAGTACGCCAGCGGAAGGTCGCCGGATTTGACGAGGGCGTAGCCGTCATGGCCTGTGGGCAGCCCCGGCAACGTACCGATGTCCACGTTGACAGCATCCGCCGTGCCGGCTGTGCGGGCCATCGTAAGCGGTGCGCTTTCAACGCTGCCGATGGGAATGGTGATTGTCGTTGCGCCCCCCGCAATCGCGCCGGGGCCGGAGACGCTGACCGGCAGCACGAGCTCGAACGGCGCGCCGGCAGGGGCCACGGCCTTGAACTGACTTTCGGCAACCTTCTCCAGTGAGACGGTGAGGGGCAGCGGATTAATAAGGTTGCCGCTCAGGTCGAAGTATATCGTATTGGTGAGATTGCCAAAGAGTCCCGCCGGTAATGAACTCAATCGGTTGTTGATTAGGTAGACCGCTCCCAGGTTGGTTAGATTGCCAAAGAGTCCCGCCGGTAATGAACTCAACTGGTTGTTGTGCAGGAAGATTTCTTGCAGTTTAGTGAGGTTGTCAAACAGGCCGTCTGGCAACGAACTCAACTGGTTGTCGTTTAGGTGGATTACTGGAAGGTTGGTAAGACTGTCAAAGAGTCCGTCGGGTAATGCACTCAACCGGTTGTTGAATAGGCCGAGCTGTTCCAGAGCGGTCAGGTTGTCAAACAGGCCCGTTGGCAACAAACCCAACTGGTTGTTGTGCAGGTAGATTTCTGTCAGCTTGGTGAGGTTGTCAAACAGGCCGTCTGGCAACGAACTCAACTGGTTGTCGTTTAAGCGGAGCGTTGTCAGATTGGTTAGGTGGTCAAACAGGCCGTCTGGCAATGCACTAAACTGGTTGTTGGATAGGTAGAGCGTTCTCAGATTAGTCAGGCCATCAAAATCGCCGCGTTGCAGTCCTGTAATGGAAATGCTCCGAGAATAAAAGCCCCCACGTTCTAGATCCAGCCTCGTGATCGCCGCAAGGTGTGCCTCGGTTACGGCACTGCACTCGCTTATACCCGTTCCCCCCCAAATCACGTCGCGCACCACCCCCCAAATCGCGTTGCGCACCTGCGGCGTGCGGTCGCAGACGGAGATCATGCCCCCGAATTCGGTGAAAATCAGCGGTAGATTGGCGGACTTGACGAGGGCATAGCCTTTATGTTTTGCGGGCATCTCCGGCAAGGTGCCGACGTTCACGGTAACCGCAAAAGTCGTGCCGGGAACGCGGGTCACGGTGAGGGTGTCACTTTCGGCCCTGCCGGCGGGTATCGTGATCGTGTCTGCGCCGGTGCTGATGCTGCCGTTGGTAAAGGTGAGCGGCAGGGCGATTTCAAACGGTGCTCCGGTGGGTACAATTGCCTTGAACTGACCATCGCCAACCTTCTTCAGTGAGACTGTAAAGGAGTAAGGGGCGGCCGGATTGTTGGTCAGGTCGAGAGTTGTCGGGTTGGGGAGTTCGTTATAGGTGTCCCGTGGTATTGGACCCAGCGGACTGCCGAAAACAGTGAACCCGGTAAAGTCGGGGATTTCGTCAAAAATCCCCCTGAAGAAGCCCTCTGGCAATGAACTTAACTGATTGTTACTCAGCAGGAGCGAAAGCGTGACTCTGTCAAAGAGGCCCTCTGGTAATGAGCTCAACTGATTGCCGCTCAGGTCGAGGAATAACAGGTTGGCGAAATGGTCAAAAAGCCCCTCCGGCAATGAGCTCAACTGGTTGCCACTTAGGATGAGCATTCTCAGGTTGGTGAGATTTTCAAAGAGTCCGTCTGGTAATGAACTCAACTGGGTGTTGTTGCCTATGCCGAGCGTTTTCAGGTTGGTGAGATTTTCAAAGAGTCCGTCTGGTAATGAACTCAACTGGGTGTTGCCTATGGCGAGGAGTTCTAGGTTGATGAGATATTTAAAGATGTCCTCCGGCAATGAACTCAACTGGTTGTCGACTAGGCCGAGCCCTCTCAGGTTAGTGAGATTGTCAAAATCGCCGGGTTTCAGTTCTGTAATGCTACTACCAGACAACTCCAGCGTATCCGTAATCGCGGCGAGGTGTGCCTCGGTCACATCGCCGCAAGTGCTTACGCCCGGCACCGCGGCCACAATCGCGTCGCGCACCTGCGGGGTGCGGTCGCAGACGGGGGTGTCCCCGCTGAATTCGGGCAATGGATTCGAGGTGCTGCTGCCGGGCAGGATGAGCACTTCCAGATTGGTTAGATGGTCAAAATCGCTCTCCTGCAGTGAAGTCAACGGGTTGTCGAAAAGGTTCAGCAGTGTCAGATTGGTGAGCTGGTCAAAGATGTTCTCCGGCAATGCACTCACCTGATTGCTGTTCAGGTAGAGCCTAGTCAGATTGGTGAGCTGGTCAAAGACGCCGGATGGCAATGCGCTAAACTGGTTGTTGTTCAGGGTGAGCACCGTCAGATTGGTGAGCTGGCCAAAGACGCCGTCCGGGAATGCACTCAACTGGTTGTTGCTTAGAGAGAGCTCTGTCAGCTTGGTGAGTTGGTCGAAGACGCCGGACGGCAATGAACTCAATTGGTTGTCAAACAGCTTGAGCTCTGTCAGTTCGCCAAGATTGTCAAAGATGCCATCCGGCAATGAACTCAACTCGTTGCCGTCCAGGCGGAGTTCCGTCAGGTTGGTCAGGCCATCAAAATCGCCGGGTTTCAGTTCCGTAATGTTCCCCTGCAGACCAAACCAGTTGCCGCCCAGGCTTAAGTCTCCCCCACTGGACCCGGACACATCCAGACTCGTAATCGCTTTGAGGTGTGCCTCAGACACATAGTGCCCCATGTTATACTTCTCATCCATGAATTTCCCATTCACCATGTAGCGTAGGTCTCTATCGTGGTGGACATGGTTTATCTCTGGCGCTGCACCCACGATAGCGTCTATCACCTGGGGCGTGCGTTCACCAACAGGCGCGGGTGCTCCTGCCAAGGGACTGAACATTTCCAAATGGAAGGATGACCTATAGAACTCGCAGCCAGACACGGTGGCATACGGCAATATCCTCTCAAAGTCTACAATAACCGCAGCGGTTGTGCCGGGGGTGCGAGTCACGGTGAGGACATCGCTTTCCACACTGCCTGCCGGGATGGTGACACTCTCTGCACCGCCATTGATACTTCCATTCACAACAACGAGCGGCCGGTTTATGTCCTTCGGCGCACCGGTAGGCATAACCGCTTTGAACTGACCTTCGCCAACCTTCTTCAAACCTACGGTAAGCGGAATCCTCGGAAAAAGAGATGGATCAGAGCCATAAGTTTCATACCATCTAACTTTGAGATTACTTAGAGAAGTGAGTCCTTTAAAAATCCCTGCCGGCAGAGGAGTACTCTCTGAATATCCGGACTCAATTCTCAGTTCAAGCGATCCCAAACCGGTGAGACCATCAAAATCGTCGCTTCTCAGGCGATTGTTGGTGTCAATATTATTCACAAACATCGTCCCTATGTCGGCAAGGTGGGCTTCAGTGATGTGATCATAACTGGAGACGCTCCGATCGTGGAATATACGGACTACATTGTAAATAGAGTCGCGCACCCGTGGTGAGCGCTCCCGAAGCGGGACATTCAGCTCCGGTATATTTATTGCCTGAAGTGTCCAGGAATGGGGGGAATCAATTCTATTTCCCAGCCTGTCGACAGTCGAAACATGGATCGTATGCCGAAGCCGATTAAGAAGGTTCGTATCACCGAAAGATGGAGTGTTCCCTTCATAATTGAATGTAACGGTTGCCTCTGTTTCCCCGGACAGATTACGGTATTCTATCACTTCCAGAAATCCACCGGGACGAGAAGGATCCCCTCTTTCCGGAGTTTTCACAAATAGTATTACCTGCTGAATCCCATCTGTATCACTGACTCTGACTTGGACTGGCACATTAAGCGCAGGGATCCGAGTGCCGGCTACATGTGCAACTACACCATACATATAATTCGTGGAAGAAAGAAGGTGCACGGAGGGCGGTGATCCCGCTTGAAGTGGAACACTGCTATTGAAATAGGGATTCATTGATAAAAAGTGAGCAGCACCTGCAGACAAAGAATTCTGATTGTTTCCATACGACATGATGTACGCATCATCGCGGAAATCGTGTTGCAAGCCGAAGCCGTGTCCCAGTTCATGAGCTGCAGTAGACCATCTCCATCTTCCATAGACTATCCCCATTCCTCTCTGTTTGAGGCCGACTCCAATTCCACCGGATGATCTACTGATATCCATAACGATCAGTTGAACGATCGAGGAGGTATCGAACGCTCGGCTGATCTCGTTCTCGGGACGACCCCTGTTTTTGTAATGGCTATCGGAGTGGTCCCCATTCACGCGATGAACGACCGGCACGCCCTGGGCATCGGTCTCAATCTGGAAGGTTTTGTTCCCGTATCCATGCGCCGCCATCTGCTCGCGATAGAAGGACTGAACCTCAAGGATCCCCGTTTTCATCGCCGCAACCACGTGGGCGCGATACGGACGGTCATTGGGCAAGAAGTAAAAGAGGCGCACAATGCGCGATTCGCCGGCGTTCAACGCCGTCCGCTTGCCCGCGTGGAGGGGCTGCTCGCGCTCCCACTCCTCGGGATCAATAACCTGGCAGAAATGCACGCTATCCGCCGGCGAGGGGAAAGCATTGGCGGCGGCCGGCGAGAGCATGAAAGCCAGCAACCCCCAAAAGGCGGGGTAAAGAACGGGAGTCTTCATAGGGTTATCCTCCAGTGCTTTCGGTTTTGAGCTGCGTCTGGCGGCCAGTAGTCGAATCCTGGCACATCGGTCCATCAACGCAGCAGCATGAGCTTGCGCGTCAGAACGCCCTCCCCCGTCACCAGGCGGTACAGGTAGACGCCGCTGGCCAAGGGGCGGCCCTCGTCGTCGCGGCCGTCCCAGTGAAGGCGGTGGCGGCCGGCTTGTTGCGGCCCTTGGGCCAGGACCGATACCCGCTGCCCGTTCAGGGCGAACACTTCAATTCGCGAGAAAGCCGGTTTGGACAGGGAGTAGGAGATGACGGTCTCGCTGTTGAACGGATTGGGCGCGTTCTGCTGCAATTGCGGGCTCGTGGGAAGCCCCAACATCCCTTGGGCCAGCGCCAGCAGCTTGGCCTGCCCCGGCTGGTCGAAGGCATCGACGAATTTGAAGAAATCGACGAAGTCCACCGTGCCGCTGCCGTCGAGATCAAACTTTGCGTCGGTGCCGCCGTAGGCATCGGCAAAGAGGAAGAAGTCGACGAAATCGGTCTTGCCGTCGCCATTGAAATCCGTTGCCGCCGCCGCGGCGGCGATGATTGCCAGTGGCAAATCTCCGGATTTGACGAGCGTGTAGCCCTGATGCAGTGGAATGTTAAATCGATTCACCTCGGTGGGCAGTCCGGGCAGGGTGCCGATATTAACCGTGACAGCGGCCGTCGTGCCGGGGGTGCGCGCCACCGTGAAGGGCGGGCTTTCCGCGGTGCCGGTGAAAATTGTGACGCTGCCCGCCGCACCGCCACCGATTGATCCATTCGTAACGATGAGCGGGAGCACAATATTAAAGGGGGCTCCTGTGGGCGCTACTGCCTTGAACTGACCGTCCGCAATCTTTTCGATTGAAACGGGAAGCGGCAACGGGTCAGTCGCGTTTCCGTACAGGTGGAGAGATTGCAGTTCCGTAAGCCCGACGAAAATTCCCGCCGGCAGGTTGTTTAAATGGTTGTTACCCAGGTTGAGCGTTGTGAGTGACGTCAGTCCTTCGAATAGACCCTCCGGTAGTGTGTTCAGACGGTTTCTCCCAAGGTTGAGCGTTGTCAGGTTGGTGAGCCCGTCAAATATATCTGCTGGCAGCGCGCTCAACTGGTTGCTGGACAGGTCCAGCGATGTCAGTGACGTCAGCCCGTTAAAAATACCCGCCGGCAGCGTGCTCAATTGGTTTTCCCACAGGTGGAGCGCTACCATGTTGGTGAGTCCGTCAAAATCCCCGTCTTTCAGCGCGGTGATGTTCTTGCGAACCAGAGGGAAGGCGTAAATCTGTGCGAGCCTTGCTTCGGTCCCGATCGCATCCCGCACCTGTGGCGTGCGCTCGCTGAGCGGCGTCACCGTGGAGACTGGAGGGGTAACCTCCGGAACCGAAGGTGTGTCGCCTGCTTCCGGACGAGGCATTGAAATTCCATTCCTGACTTCGCTCCACGCGAAAAAATCCTTGTTGTCCGCTTTATGCACGATTACGCTGGTGAACTGCGCTATCAGAGTCGATGGAGCCCCATTATCGATCATATACTGGTACAGGTCATCATGAATACTATAACTGGTATGTGCGCTGCCGAGAAATGTCTTGAAGTCGGGGCTGAAGGTGCGAAACGCGGCGCACGAATAGAGATAATTCGCTTGAGCGACTTCATTCGTTATCATGTTGTTTCGTGAGTATTCATACCTCTTTCTCTTCAGGTCGATACGACCCTTCAATGCATCCTCCAGGCTTTCGTTGGTTGAAACCAGATTGTGATATTGTGTCTCGGGATCGGTTTCTTGGTATTTCTCATAGTTCCAATGGTCCATCGTATATCCGCCGTTGGGCAGGTCTGACGCGACATAATATGTCGCATACTCAGCGAAATTATCGAGGTCTGAAAAACTGCCCTTGGTGCATGGTCCTCCCATGTCAATCACGCCCAATGGTCTCCCCAGTGTCTGCGTCCACGACTTCAGGAACTCGTTAGCGTGATTCTCATATAACTGCGCGGCAAACAGCTTTCCGCCAGGGCCTCCGTGTCCGGAGTACATCAGATGATGATCGGAATCAGGGTGTTGATTTACCAGATATGATGCCATATCCACAAATGCCGACTTCAGAAAAACACTTCTTTCTTCAGTCCACGCCGCCGGCATATCCGTATACTTGCGAATAAGGAATTGCTCCCGGTGGGCGATCTTCTGCTCGTCGGTGACGCCTGCCTGGTGTTCGTATCCCGCATCGTAATCATTGGGGAACGCATAAAGGTGGACCGACGACGTTTCTTCCCAAATAGCGGCTTCGTAAAATTTGAGGACATCACTTTCTTTCACAGAAACGGCCTGGGGCCAGCCACTAGTGGACGCATAGGGCATCCATTCTGGCGTTACGCGTACAACCCTTAACATCACATTATGGTTTTCAGTCGCTGTCTGTTGGGACGTGCGGGACAATTGTGACCCGGATAAAGCGTCTCCTGCGGGCGGCGACAGCAAGAGAATGGGCAACGCCAAAAACACGGAGTGAAGAACGGAGGTTTTCATAGGGTTATCCTTCCTGTTGCTTTCGGTTTTGAGCTGTGTCCGGCGGCCAGTAGTCGAGTCCTGGCACACCGATTCAATTACCGCAGCAGGGTGAGCTTGCGGGTCAACACACTTTCCCCCGTCACCAGGCGGTACAGGTAGACGCCGCTGGCCAGGGGGCGGCCCTCGGCGTCGCGGCCGTCCCAATGGATACGGTGGTACCCGGCCTGCTGAGGTCCATGCCGGAGAACCGCTACCCGCTGCCCGTTCAGGGCAAACACCTCCAGGCGCACGGGACCCGGCTCCAGCAGGAACCAGGAAATGACGGTCTCGCTGTTGAATGGATTGGGGGCGTTCTGCTGAAGTTCGGTCCCCGCCGGCAGCCCGAGCATCTCCTGGGCCAGGGCCACCAGCTTGGCCTGCCCCGAAGAACCGAAGGCATCGACGAACAGGAAGAAGTCGACGAAATCGACGGAGCCGCCGCCGTCGAGGTCAAACTTTGCGTCGGTGCCGCCGTAGGCATCGACAAAGAGGAAGAAGTCGGCGAAATCGGTCTTGCCGTCGTCGTTGAAATCGGTCGTGGCCTGGGTATGCGTGGTCTGCCCGGTGCAGTCGGACAGACCGAGCTGGGCCAGGTCGTTGTTGGCCACGTCCCGGAGGCCCGCGGGGAGGCATCCGCTCAACTGGTTGCCGGCGAGGTACAGGTGCGTCAGGTTGGTCAGGTCGCCCAACTCTTCCGGGATGTTTCCTGTCAACTGATTGTTGGAGAGCCACAAGCGTTCCAGGTTGGAAAGACTACCCAGTTCCGAGGGAATCGTCCCGGTCAACTGGTTGTTGGAAAGCCCCAGGCGCGTCAGGCTGGTCAGGTTCCCCAATTCCGCCGGTATGGACCCCGTCAACTGGTTGCCGGCGAAGTACAGGTGCGTGAGGTTGGTCAGGTTCTTCAACTCCGCCGGTATGGACCCGGTCAGCTGGTTGCGGGAAAGCCCCAGGCTCGTCAGGTTGGTCAGGTTTCCCAATTTCTCCGGTATGGTTCCGGTCAGCTGGTTGCCGGAGAGCTGCAGGCTCGTCAGGTTGGTCAGGTCACCCAACTCTGCCGGGATATGTCCGCTCAACTCGTTATTATGGAGGGACAGTTGTTCCAGTTTCGACAGGCTGCCAAGCTCGGAGGGAATCTGTCCGCTCAAGCGGTTGAGGTAGAGGTTTGCATATATGAGGTTGGAGAGATTACCCAGCTCGGGGGGAATCGAGCCGCTCAACTGGTTGCCATGGAGATACAGGCGAGTCAGGAAGGTGAGGTTCCCCAGTTCGGAAGGAATCTCGCCGTTCAACAGGTTCCAACTGACCTCCAGATCATATACCCGACCGAGGTTCGTTCTGACGCCTTTCCATTCGCCGATGGGCCTGCTGCCGAGCCAGTTCGTCCGATCCTGCCAGCCGGCGCCGTTGGTGGCGTTGTACAGCGCAGCCAGCGCGACGCTGTCCGGATGAGCGGGCACCGAGGTGTCTGGAGAGACTCCCGTCCACTCGGAGGCGTCCCACAGCTCGATCCCCTTCAGGCCTACCGAAACGAGCAGGGAGCCATCGGGAGAAAACACCCCGTTGATCCCGAAACCCCAGGTGTCCCCCAGCCGGTCGGGATGCCCGAGCTTTGCGATGCTCTTCGCCGTCGCCACGTTCCACAGCAGGATCTGGCCCAGTCCTGCCCCCGTGACAAGGGTCGCCCCGTCCGGGGAAAAGGACGCATCTCCACGACCCTGGAGGGTGGCGATGGTATCCCTCGTCGCCACGTTCCACAGCAGCATGGGGCCGTCCGTGCTCGAAGCGAGGATTGTCCCATCCGGGGAAAAGGCCACGTCAAGGACCCGGCCGGTATTCCCCTCCAGGGTGGCGGTATTGGTTTGCGATGCCACGTCCCACAGCTTGACGGTGCCGTCCCGCGACCCGGAAGCGAGGGTTCCATCGGGAGAAAACGCCACTGAATTGACATCGCTCGTATGCCCTTCGAGGATGGCGAGTTGGGTTCGGCTAGCCACGTCCCACAGCCTGAGCCCCGACCCGAGATCCCCTGCTCCGGAAGCGAGGATCGCTCCATCGGGGGAAAACGCTACAGAGCGGACCCCGGACGTATGCCCTTCAAGGGTGGCGAGTTGGGCCCAGGTCGCCACATCCCACAGCTTGATTTTGGCCTCGGTAATTCCGTAAGACCCTGAAGCGAGTTTGGCTCCATCGCGCGAAAACGCCAGCGAAGAGACGCCCCTATGACTGAGCGTAGCGACAGCGGCTCGCGTCGCCGTGTTCCAGATCTGGATCCCCGCGGACGAATTGACGGCGAGGATCGTCCCGTCCGGTGAAAACTTCGCGCCATAGATCCCCGGCGTGGTGTCCCGCGTATACCTGAAGAGCGTGGCGAGGTGGTGCGGCGATTCTTCCGCCAGGACGAAATGAGAATCTTTGTAAGGGCCGATGTTCGCGTTCCCCTCGGTATCGACTCCCTGCACGGAAACGAAATGCGCAGGGGACTCGGAAAGACTACCCGAGCCCTCGGACGGGATCACCCCGTCATGTTGGAATACAACGACGGTATCCTGCGCGCCTCGCAAGTCGTGGCACCCCTTCACCTCGTGAGACCCCGCAGCCGGGTGGGGCGCCCTCGATCTGAGGAAGAAAAGGGCCTGCTGCAGTCCCCGGTCCTCTGAAGCCGTGACCCTGAATTGAAGGGAGAGGCTCGTTGACCCGGCGGGGTATCTCAGGGGTGAAACGAGCTCGATGGTCGGCGCCAGAATGTCCCAGGTCTGTTGTTCTTCAATCGGGACATCGGGATCGAAGTAGGGATGCACGGCCAGGAACCCTGCGCTGCACGCCGATAACTGGTTCCATCCCGGACCATACGACATGATGTTGGCGCCGTTGTTGAAATCGTGCTGCAAGCCGAAGGCATGGCCCAATTCATGGGCCGCGGTTTCGACGGTGAAGCTGGGGGGAAGAAGCGCATAGCCGCCGTCTTTGCCCCACTGCCCGCCAAACCCCGCCACGTTTCCCCAACCGAGATTGTCGTAAGTGCTGTGGTCGACGACGATGAAAAGAATGCTGCTGCCGGAATCAAATGTCGGTTTCAGGTCGTTGAGCACGTTGCCGACGCCGACCCTGCGGTACGAGCGGAGATAGCTGGCATCGGAGTCCGGCCCGTCGACGCGATGCACTACCGGGTCGCCCTGGTCGTCGGTTTCATACTGGAAGGTTTTGGTGCCGTGGCCGCGCGCCTGCATCTGGTCGCGGTAAAGGGTCTGAATGCGGGGAATCCTTGCCTTTATGGTGTCGACCACGTCGGAGTCGAACGAGCGGTCGTTGGGAATGAAGTAGATCAACTTCACGTCGCGCGTTTGGTCGGCGTTCGCGGAGAGCAACTTGGCGGCCGGACCGCCGGTGTGATCGCGCTCCCAGTGCTCGGCGTCGAGCGGCCTGCAGGAGTGGGCCCAGTCGATTGAGGAAGCCGAGGCATGGCCGGAGGCCGGCAACAGCAGAACAGCGAAAAACACTATACATACGGATAGAATAACCAAAGTTTTCATGAGACTATCCTCATGCTTGCGGGTCAGGCGGCTTCCTCCCTGGGCGCGACTTTCGGCAGTCGGATAAATATAATTTTTAAGCGGTCAGGGAACGTCCGCTAAAAAAAAGATTGGCTTTTTGTGGGGTCGCAAGAACGGCAAGAAGATGGCCTGAGCCGGAGTTTGCAAAAGGCCAGTTCCAAATCGCATGTTCAGCAGATTTCACTCTCGACCACCGTAACGGCGCAGGACCGCCGCTGCCAGATGAGCATTTTTTCGTGCGGCCCAGAACAGTGGTCCCCGGCCTCGATGGTCCTTGACATTGACATCAGCTCCCTTGTTCAACAAAACCTCGGCTGTCTCATAAGCATTGTTGGATGCGGCCGAGTGCAGCGGGGTCCAGCCGAATTTGTCCTTGGCGTTGACATCGGCTCCCTGCTCGAGCAGGACTGCGGCCGTTGCAGAAGCGTCTTCCTTGGCCGCGGCCAGGTGCAGCGAGGTCCAGCCGAATTTGTCCCTGGCGTTGACATCGGCTCCCTGCTCGAGCAGGACTGCGGCCGTTGTAAAAGCGTCCTCCTTGGCGGCCGAGTGCAGCGGGGTCCAGCCGTCCTTGTTCTTGGCGTTGACATCGGCTCCCTGTTCGAGCAGGGATACAGTCAGCAGGGGCAGGTTCAGTCTCGCGGCAACATGCAGGTCGGTATCACCATTGTAGATTCCGCTCGGAATTGGAGGGCGCCCCACCTCTGCGACGAAGGCCTGTTCCTGAATCTGTCTCTCCAGCGCCGCTTGTTTCCGGCGCTGTTTCTCCAGTGCCGCTTGTTCCCGCTGCTGTTTCTCCAGGGCGGCCTGGTCCTGTCGCTGTTTCTCCAGCGCCGCTTGTTCCCGCTGCTGCTTCTCCAGGGCGGCCTGGTCCTTGCGCTGTTTCTCCAGGGCGGCCTGGTCCTGTCGCTGTTTCTCCAGCGCTGCTTGTTCCCGACGCTTCTTATTTAACGAGGCTTGTTCCCGTTGCTGCTTCTCCAAGGCGGCCTGGTCCTGACGTTGTTTCTCCAAAGCGGCCTGGTCCTGTCGCTGTTTCTCCAGCGCCGCTTGTTCCCGGCGCTTCTCCTCCAATGCCACCTGTTCGGCATGGTCAACGTACATTTTGCCCCCGATCAGGAGAGCAACCAGACCCAGGACGGCTGCAAGACGCTTGTATGGCAAGTTCTTCCGCGGCTTCCGCGGTTTCCGCGCTTTCCCCGCAGCGCTCAGGAACTCTCGCCACGCCGCAATACTCTGGGGACGATCCGGGGCATCTACCGCCAGGGCCTGGTCTATCGCTGCAAGAAACTTTGGATTCGCTTTACCCGCGCAGCGCTCAGCCACCGGAATCAACGGGTCATTCCGCATCCGGTCCGTTGCATCGAAGGGGCTCTCTCCGGTCAAGGCCCGGTAACACACCCCCCCCAAGGCGTAAATGTCCGTCCAGGCTCCTTGAGCTGCCCGGGTTGAATACTGCTCGATCGGCGCATACCCCGGGGTTACTATCGACGTGACCGAACGGCTTTTCGCACCCATTGCCTGACGCGCGGCGCCAAAGTCCAGCAACACCGGCGAGCCGTCCTTTGCTCGGAGGATGATGTTGCCGGGTTTGATGTCTCGATGCAAAAAGTCGGCTCGATGTACCACTTCCAACGCGCTCAGCAACGAATTCAAAATGCCTTTGAGCTCGTTTTCGCTCAGCGTTCCCTTGCGCGTCAGATACGCGGACAGACTTTCCCCCTCCACGTAGTCCATCGCGATATAGGCCGTGCGGTGGGCTTCGAAGAAGTGGTGAATGCGGACTATGCCGGGATGTTGAAAACGGGCGAGGATACGGGCTTCGTCCAGGAATCGCTCCAGGCCCCATTGGAAATCCGGGGCGGCCTGGGCGGTCTGCGGCACGACGGAAAGGTTCCGTTCGCGGGTAGCGAGGTCTGCGGGGAAATACTCCTTGATCGCCACGGGGATATCCAGGGTGATATTCCATCCCAGATAGGTGATGCCGAACCCGCCGTGGCCGAGAACCCGGTGAAACTCGAAGTCGCGTATGCGAGTCCCTTGCGGCAAGGCCAGGCGATGCTGTTGTTCCTCGCCCATCAGCCGGGTCCGGGGGTGGATGGTAGGGACGCCCCTGCACCTTTTTCTCCTTCCCCGCGCTGGAACCCTTTTTGTTTCCTGCCTGCGGCTCGACCCAACAGTCTGGCCCAGCGTTTCAAGCGCGGTATACCCTGATCGGCTTCTACCCCGGCAACATCAGCCGCAGCCGATTCCATGCCCTCGGCAGGGGCGTACAACAAGAGGGTGGTATTGTCCTGATGGGGATTTCCGGCGGCTTCCACGGCCTGAATAAGGGCCGCAGCGCCGTCCTCCAACGACACGTCCTGCGTTTTCTCGAGGATACCGGCGATCTCCCGATCGCTGAGGGTCATCAAACCGTCGCTCGCCAAGAGCAGCCGGTCACCCTTCTCCACGGCAACCGGCTGCGACGATAGGTCAATCAGATGGATGTCATCGCCCATGACCGCGGAGCGCAGCGAATGGCGACGTGGATCCCGGGCGGCTTCCCCTTCGGTCATCCTCCCGGTTGCCACCAGATCCGCAAGAACCGGTGCCATGGAGTGGTCTGCGTTCAACCGCTCCATGGCGCCTTGGCGGAACAACCACAACGGGGAATCCCCCACGCTGATCCAGTTCAGGCCCTGGCTGCAGACAACAGCCGCCACCAAAGTGGAACCCATGCTGTCCAGCTCGGGTTGTCGGGCAATGGCGTCGGCGATGGCTTTGTTGGCCAATTGGAGACAACCATGAAGACCATCGATGATCGACCCCGAAGTCTGCGGGTAGGCCTCGACAAAGGTCGTTCTCAGAAGGCCGCTGGCAGTCGCGCCGCCGACGTGACCGCCCATGCCATCGGCCACCAGTAACAGGGCGTGTTCGCTATCGTCCAATCCAAGGTCGCGTGCATCCAGAAACCCGTAGTCATCCTCTTGATAGCTCCGTTTGCCGCGGATTTGCCTCGCGGCACAGCGGCCACTTGCTGCGGTCATGGGTCTTCGCTTCCTTCCGAGTCCTGCCAGTCAAACTCAGAACCGCAGAAGGGAACGAATCGGAGAACGGTATTTCCGATGCCGATCTGGCCCTGGGCCGGCAACTCAGCCGGGGTGAGAACGGGCTGATCGCCGAGATAGGTCAGATTGGTGCCGCCGCCGTGCTGAACGTAAAACTTCCGTCCGAGGGGATCGTAGGTAACCACGGCATGGCCGTTGCGCGAGATTTGATCATCGCCGAAATCCAGTTTGACGCGGTCGTTTGCACCGCGCCCAAGGGAATTGGATCCATACCCCAATTTCACCGCCCGGCCCTTTCCCGGTCCCTCGACGATTACCAACCAGCCCACAACCGGATCATCCATACCGCCGCCCTCTTCGGCGCTTTCCTGGCGCACGGCCTTGTCTGCTCGCCGCGCCCGACCACCCACCAGACGCGTTTTCTCCTCCTCTCCCGGATTGGGCGGAGTGAGGCCTTTCTCCATCCGTTTGGTGGATGCATCGAAACGCCCGGGTCCGGCAGTTTGATTGCCCTCCTGAGATGCCGGTGGCAGCGGCCTGTCGGCCTGGTCGGGTGACGGGGAATCCTTTGCGGATTTCTCGGTTTTTTTCTCGGTGATATTGCCGTCGGGGCGGCGGAAAACGGGCATGGTTCTCTCCCTTCTTTGAGGTTTCGGGAGGCGTAAAGGTCTCGCCGGAGACTTACTTCTCGTAGAGCCGGTTGATCAGGTTGTCGAGGCAGTATTGCCCGGATTGGTTCAGGGCCGTCTCTTCCCGGTTTTGGGCGATATGGAGCGCAAAGACCAGAATTATGGACTGGACCAGGGCGAGCAGGGTGGTGTAGAAGGCGACTCCAAGCCGACCCGTGATCTGGCGCAGCAAGGTCGGGTCGTGCGGGTCTACAATTTTGGCGGCATAGTCCAACGACAGGGCGATGCCAAGGACAGTGCCGACAAACCCCAGCGTCGGTATGAGCCAGACGAGGTAGCGTAGCATCGAGTATTTGAGATCGAGCTCGTGCTGGAACAATTCAAGGGAGGAATTCAGCAGGGAGTTGGCCTGGTTGACGGAGCGGCTTCCCTGAAATTGCAGGATGCAACGCACGATCAGACGCGGTAGATAAAAGGTCCGCTCCCTGGCCACGGGCATGGATTTCTGGTGCAAGGGCCCCAATTCGTGGGCCTGAAGCATAACCTCATCCCCTTCCGGCAGGTAACCTTTGGAAATCTGCTGCATTTCCAGTTTGGCCTGGTTGAATCGCACACAGAGCTCGCCGCACCCGAACCAGAACAATAGCCACATGAGATTTTGGATGGTGAACGGGTAGGGGAAATTTTTGGAGTTCCGATCCAACAGGAAATCGCCTGCAATGGAATCGGGACGATCAAAAACAAAGCTCAGAGCCGCTATGTATAAAATGCCGCCGGACAGACTGACTATGCTTGCGATCAGTCGTTGCTCCCTGTTGATCCTTTTCGCCATTACCATGCCAATTCTCCTCTTCGCCGGTTCGTATCAACCCGGTTTGGCTCCTACGACGTAGCCATTATTCTGTTTTGTCAAATTCACTAGAAAATCAATGAATTTCCGGTCGGCGGTGAAATTCCCCACGGCTACTGCGTGGATGGGGATTCTCTGCCTGTTTTCAGCAGTTACGGATCGCACGACCGTGCGCCAATCCTCCGAGGGAGAACCGTCGCTCAGAAGGATGATTTCCTCGGGGTGCAGGGCAATTGCCGCCAGCAAAGCGGCGCGTGTAGGTGTGACCCCATCCACCAATTTCATCCAGTTGCTTATCTGCTCTGTAACCTGATTTTGTGCATTTTTTCTCACCTGAAAATATTCTTTGGTTTGGGGCCAATAGTGCAAGGTTGTTTTTCGATTCGGTGCCTGAAAACCAATTAGACAGACCTCTATTTCGGACTTGAAAGCAGCGAGCATGTCTTGTACGGACAAGGTTATGAACTGGCGATAATCGTGCTCCCCGGGATGGTAAATGCTGCCCGACATATCTATGACGAATACGAATTTTTTCGCCTTGGTCTTTATGCCCAGCAGAACGCTGGTGTCGTCAATCTCCTGTCGCAACCCCTCCACCTGTTTTACCAGTTCGGATTTTGACTGTTGGGCCAGGGCCTTATTGCGCTCGAGCCTGGCTGTTTCCTGTTTCAGTTCGACATTCTTGCGCTCCAACTCAGATTTTTCCCGCTCTGATTTGTTCCTGTCCAGCCTTGATTTGGATTCCTTCCGGTTCAATTCGGCCATTATCCGGGCCAGCTCAGCTTTCGCCTGCTTCAAATCGCTTTTTGCCTGTACCAGCTCCCTCCTCACTTGGCCCAGAATTTCAAGATTGGGGAAAAGGGGGAGAAGCACTACGGTAATCAGGATGAAAGCACCGAGAGCCGAAGCGAGCAGGTCGAGCGCGGACATGCTGAAAACGGTGAGTTCTGGTCGGCGTTTTTTCATTATTTACTCCTGAACCAAACGCACGGAAAAAACAAGCGGGCCTAGCTCAAGTCGATCCTCGTTTTGCAGGGCTGCCCTTTCCTGCGGATTCAGCAAGCGGCCATTTACCTTTGTCCCGTTCAGGGTGTTCAAGTCCTCGGCGTAGAGCGTGGCGTCGGTGCACCTGAGGCGGACGTGTTCGCGGGAGACTTCTTCGTGGTCGATGACGAAATCGGCATTTGCCGGGCTTCTCCCCAGGGTTACACCGGCCGAATCACCCAATGCCAATGCCGATACGGTCAATGCGAATGGCCGGCCGGAGCTGTCCCGGCCTTCCAACAGGCATCTGAAAGGGGCGGGTTTCGGTGCAGCCGCCGCAGCCTGGTGCGCTTCTTCAGCTGTTTTTTCCGCTGCACGCAAACGGGACTCCGCACTGCGTAGTTGCTCCTTTCTGCGCTGGGAGGAAAGCAACCAACCGAGAAGGGTGAGCAACACCAGCGCCCCACCGACTGGAATTCCCCAGCTCAAGAGATCCCCGGTTCTTTGTTCAGCTCCTTTCATTCTGCCGGCGGCCGCTGCAGTCGCCGAATCCGCCCACGCTTTCGCTGTCTTCAGGCTGTCGGCCCGGGATTTGGCAACCAGAAGGCTGTCGGCCGCCGCCTCTCGCATGGAGTCCGCCCGCGCCTTTGCTGTCTTCAGGCTTTCCGCCTGGGCTTTGGCAGCCTGAATACTCGCGACCGCGGCTTTTCTCGTGGACTCGGCCCGCGCTTTCACCCTTTCCGCCTCGCGCCGAGCCGCCTCTTCTTTCTCCTCTGCCTTTTCTGCGGCCTCTCTCGCCGAGTCGGCCTGCGCCCTTGCCGCCTCGAGGCTGTCCGCAATCGCTCGTTTATCGCCTTCGGCGCGCTCAAGAGCACTCAGGCATTCTGCATTCACCACCTTGTGAGCGATTTTCCGGTCTGCGAGAGCAGCTACTATGTTTTTGCTGCTCAAGGCATAGATGGCCCCTCCCGGTTTCGCTTCTCGAAACGGCCACGGTGCGCTGGCAGGGTTTGGCATGTTGATTGCAACCACGTCTCCGCATTCGTTGAACAGGGGCATCCCGAAGTCTTTTGCAGTTATCAGGGCATTGTGTTGCAGCAGGCGCCCCACGGGACGGCCTGCCTTTTTTTCAAAAATGGTCTGGTATGCCCCTATCGTCCCCTGAGAAAGCCAGACACTCCCCATGACACCGAACCGCAGCGTCCGGACCGCCCGGCCTATATGGGCTCCCTTTGCCGACAGGCTGAGGGGCGGCAGGTTCAAACTCCGTACGTGCAAAAGGGCCAGGTTGATTTCGCGATCGGCGAACACCTGCTCGGGAACGACCTCGGCATCCGTTTTCAGGGACAATACCGTTACTCTCTCCGCTTTCTCCACGAGATGGGCGTTGGTCAGGACATTTCCCATTTTATTGACGACAAACCCGGCGCCCTCAGCCACAACCTGGTTTTTCTCGTAAGCCCGAACCCACACGATGCTTTCTGAAACGACATCGACGTCTATCTGGGCCTCGACGCACCTTGGAAAAAAGTTCCAGGCCGCTGCCGAAAAAACGATGAAGGACAGGAATTGTTTGCTCATGAATATCCATGGTTCAAGATGGTCGTCGAAAAGCTCTGCAGACAGGCCGGGGTCCAACCGCAACCTGCCGGGGTATGTCCCCTCATTTCAGGTTCAGGGATTCCTGAAGGTTGTTCAATGAGTACGCCTCCTCCAGTTCATCCTCAGGGGGTGCCACGGATCCCTGCCCATGATGAGCAAACCCTTTGGGAACAGGCGGCAACTCCGTAGGTATTAAAGCCACCATCCGCGCGGGTGTGAGTGTAGGTAGTCTCGAAGACCTCCGAGTCCAGTAGATCACACCCGAAAGGGATGCTAGTGAAGGTACTACCGCAATCTTGGAAAGAGGCGTTCTCCCAAACTACTTTGTAGTGGGAAGCCCCTTCCACAGGATCCCAACTGAGGACGACCGTACGAGACGCCTCCCGGCGCCACTGGAGGTTGGTCGGGGGTGTGCAGAACCCCACCGGCGACCCCTCGGGCATGCAGCCACTGAGGGCGGCGTTTCCACTGAGGTCCAGGTCTGTCAGGCTCGTGAGGTTTCCCAGTTCCGGTGGAATCGGCCCTTCCAGCAAGTTGCCCTGGAGGTGTAGCGTTTCCAGCGCGCTGAGGTTGCCCAGTTCCGCTGGAATTTCCCCTCGCAACCGGTTTTCCGAGAGGTGGAGTCCTGTGAGGTTGGCGAGGTCGCCCAGTTCCGCTGGAATCTCCCCTTCCAGCTGATTTCCACCGAGACTCAGAGTTTCCAGATAGGTGAGGTTGCCCAATTCCAATGGAATCTCCCCTCGCAGCAGGTTCCCGGTGAGGGACAGGGATTGAAGGTCGGCGAGGTTGCCCAATTCCGAGGGAATCTCCCCTTGCAGCTGGTTGTCGTTAAGCTGCAAGTGTCGAAGGTTGGACAAGTCACCCAGTTCGGGCGGCAGGGTCCCGAACAGCTCGTTTTCTCCCAGTCTCAACTCAAGGACGATGCGGCCGCTGGGATCGGTAGTGACGCCGTGCCACTCGTCGAGATCAACGTCCCTAGTCCAGTTGTGATTGTTCGTCCAGTGGTCTCCGTTCGTGGCATTGTAGAGCGCCACCAGCACGGCCTTGTCTCCGGTGGCAGGGGTCCCGCCCCCTGTCCCCGTCCCCCCTCCAGGCCCTGGAGGGCCCTGGGGTCCCTGGGGTCCCTCGGGTCCCTGATCGCCCGGAGGTCCTTGATCGCCCAGAGGTCCTTGATCGCCCAGAGGTCCTTGATCGCCCAGAGGTCCTTGATCGCCTGTAGGCCCTTTATCGCCTGTAGGCCCTTTATCGCCTGTAGGCCCTTTATCGCCTGTAGGCCCTTGATCGCCTGTAGGCCCTTGGGGACCCGGAGGCCCCTGGCCACCGCCTTCGCCTTGAGGCCCTTGTTCGCCCTGGGGTCCTTGATCGCCTTGAGATCCCTGCTCGCCCTGGGATCCTTGATCGCCTTGAGATCCCTGCTCGCCCTGGGGTCCTTGATCGCCTTGAGATCCCTGCTCGCCCTGGGATCCTTGATCGCCTTGAGGTCCTTGCTCTCCCTGGGATCCTTGCTGGCCTTCAGGTCCTTGCTCTCCCTGGGATCCTTGCTGGCCTTCAGGTCCTTGCTCTCCCTGGGATCCTTGCTGGCCTTCAGGTCCTTGCTCTCCCTCGGATCCTTGCTGGCCTTCAGGTCCTTGCTCTCCCTGGGATCCTTGCTGGCCTTCAGGTCCTTGCTCTCCCTCGGATCCTTGCTGGCCTTGAGGTCCTTGCTCTCCCTGGGATCCTTGCTGGCCTTGAGGTCCTTGCTCCCCCTCGGATCCTTGATCGCCTTGAGGTCCTTGCTCCCCCTGGGATCCTTGATCGCCTTGAGATCCTTGCTCCCCCTGGGATCCTTGATCGCCTTGAGATCCTTGATCGCCTTTTTCTCCTTGATCGCCTTGGGACCCTTGTTCGCCAGAAGGCCCCAACGGACCAATTTGGCCATCGCGGCCCGGCGGGCCCTGAGGTCCTCTACATGCGGTGAGGCCGAAAGCCAATATCAAAAAAAGTGCAAAGTACTTCATTAGGTTGCCTCCTTGTATTTCCTATTCGGTTTCCCTGAAGAAAGGTCCGGGCTTTTTTTGAACTCCCATGGCACGGATGGAAAGGGTTTTCACCTGGGTTAAGGATTAAAATGAAGTATCAGTCTGGCACCTGACCGGTTGCGTTGCACCACGGGATCGATCCCGAGTCTGACTTGGTTTCCATCAAACTCCAGCAGGTGGCCGTAATCAGGTTGCTGACCTTCCTGGTTGATGCGGTTGGCAGAAAGGTTTGCATCAATCACCGACCACAGCAAGCTACCTAACCAAAGGGGAGTTCCGAAGTAGACCAGCTTATCATCGTCATCAGTATCGACCCATTTAAGCGGGTTCCAGGACGGCTTTTCGCTGTAACTATCATGACTTTCATAATTATCCCTCAGACCCCACCACACAAGCCCTGCCCCTGCCAGTGCAACCCCGAGTTGGGGCAGTCCTTTTTTGTATTGGTCATTGTAGAATTGTCCGGTACCGGGAATCAGAACCGACAGGCCGGAAGCGAGCCAGGGGTTTTTCTCCTTTGCCCTGATGAATCCTTCCTCCATTTTCATCACCGGTTCCCTCCCGATTTCGGCGATTTCGTATATGGTATAGACGAAAACGCTTCCGTCCGCGGTTTGTATCTTCAGCGATTCGCCTGGAATCTGCTCAATGATAGTGCCGCGGACGGTTTCTCCATTCTTCAGGTAAATGACATCTTCAATCTTCTGGGCGAAGTTCGGCGAGGCCACTACAAGCCCCGTCAGACAGAAGACCAGGAAAAAAGGCTGCATAATCGTGTTCCTCCTATGGATCAAACGGGGGAGTGAGAATGAACTCATATGTAGACACCGGACATTTTGTTTGTATTTCTAAAGAATGAATCCCGGCCCCCAGGATCGAGGGAAATAATGCCATCTCCTTCCCACTGAAAAGCGTCCGGAATTGAATTCCGGTCCAGTGGAAAGTTTGGCGGCAGGGCCGCGGGCACGGTCGCGCTCTCTCTGATCGGGATCGACAGGTTGGCAGAAATACAGGCTGTCGACCGGCGAGGGCTCAGTACAGGCGACGGCTGGCGGTGTGAGAAAAGAACTAAACAACGCCAAGAATACGGCATGAACAAGGGGAATTTTCATGAGGATGTGCTCCTGTATTTTCGGTTTATGTCCATGTCGGGCGGCCAGTGGTCGAATCCCGACGTGTCGGTTCCCAATCAGCGCAGCAGCATGAGCTTGCGCGTCAACGCGTTCTCTCCCGTCAGCAGGCGGTACAGATATATGCCGCTGGCCAGGGGGCGGCCCTCTTCGTCGCGGCCGTCCCAGTGCACCCGGTGGCGGCCGGCCGGCAGCGGCCCCTGATGCAGGACCACCACCCGCTGCCCATTCAAGGAGAAGACCTCCACTCGCACCCACCCGTGCTCCCTCAGGAACCAGGAAATGACGGTCTCGCTGTTGAACGGGTTGGGGGCGTTCTGCTGCAGTTGAGCCCCCGCGGGCAGGCCGAGCATCTCCCGGGCCAATGCCACCAGCTTGGCCTGCGCCGGCTGGTCGAAGGCATCGACGAACTGAAAGAAGTCGACGAAATCCACCGTGCCGCTGCCGTCGAGGTCGAAGCGGGGGTCGCTGCCGCCGAAGGCGTCGATAAACTGGAAGAAGTCGACGAAATCGGTCTTGCCGTCGCCGTTGAAATCGGTCGCCGCTCCCGCCTGCGTTTCCGGTTCCGTGGTTCCGGTGGCAGTGGCCGACCAGGGGCCGTCGCCGGAGTCGTTGGCCGCCCGCGCCTGCAGGTCGTACTGGGTGCCGCCGGTCAGGCCGGTCAACTCGTAGGCCAGCGTCCCGGAGCCGGTGGTCCAGACGTCCTGCACCACGGTCCAGTTGGCGTCGGCCTTGTCGGAGGCGTCGCTGCGGATGTAGCGCAGATCGTAGGCGGTGATGGCCGAGCCGCCGTCGTTGGACGGCGCATTCCAGGTCAGATCGACGCGCGTCTGCCCGTCCGCCGTCGCCGTCAGTCCCGTGGGGGCGCCGGGTTCACTTGATGGAGAAATAACTGTAGCACGAATTTCCAGCGTCGCTTCGAGGTTGCCGAGGTCACTGGCGGTAACGGTCACCGTTGCGTTGCCGGCAGCCACACCAAAGACGTTCACTATGTTTCCGGATACAGAGACGCCGACCCTGGTCGAGTCCGAGGACTCTGCGCTGTAAGTCAGCCGGCCGTCGCAGGGGTCCGGGTCGCTGAACCAGTTGCCCACGTACAACGGGCTGGAGTCTCCCACGTCGAGGGTCTGGGGAGGGAAGGTGCCGGACGATGCCACCGGGGGGTTGTTGGGCCGCCGGACTGCGAATTGCTGGGTGGCCTCCAGTCCCCCCGGGTCGCGCGCGGTTACGGTAACGGACGTCGGCTCGCAGAGAAGGCCGTCCCACCGCATCCCTACCGTGCTGCCGGACACGGAGAGCCGGTTGAACAGCTGTGGGCTGTCGACGGAATAAGAAAGGGGGTCCGCGTCCGGATCGCTGAAGTAGGAAGCGACGTCAACTTCGACTTCCTGCCCCGCGGTGATGACCTGTTCCGGCATCGTGCCGACCGCGGCGGGTGCCCTGTTGGCCCGCGAGTCGGTAGTAGCGCTGTCGACGTTGGATGCCGGGCCGGTCCCGGCACCGTTGTTGGCCGAGACCCTATAGGACAGCGTGCTGTCCGCGGTCAGACCGCTGTGGGTGTAGCTGGTGGCGGTGGAGCCGGTGTCGCTTTCCAGGTCGCTCCAGCTCGACCCGTCTGTCGATACCTCTATTTGATAGCCGGTTATTGACGCCCCGCCGTCGCTGGACGGCGCATTCCAGGTCAGATCGACGCGCGTCTGCCCGTCCGCCGTCGCCGTCAGCCCCGTGGGCGCCCCGGGCGCAGAGGCGGCGCTGACGGTCACGGCCACCGCAGCGGAGCAGTTGTTTTGCGTGCTGGACTCCCCGGACACCGCTTCCACGCACGCCCCGTAGTAGTAGGTGCCGGCGCTGGACGGCGCCGTCAAACTGATCGACTCCAGACTGGTCCCCGACACCGCAAGACCGATCACCGCGTCCGTGCCCACCTCGGTGTCGCTCGAAGAGATGGTCGAGTTGGTCGAACGGTAGTAGCGCAGGGTGGTAGACCCCGAGGCACCATTGCCCTGGTTGCGCACCGTGGCACTCAGGGTGAACGACGCACCCGGCGCCGGACTGCTGTCGCTGGCCGTGGGTGGGTCGACCACCAGGTCGGGGGTGGTGGTGGAGGGAGGGGGGCGTGTGGTGACCACCGCCGTCACCTCGTAGCCGCAAGTAGCGCCTGCAATCTCACCAGAATAGTAGCCTGAAATCTCGAAAGTCTGTGAATCATCAGGTCCCATATCACCTAAATCAGTATCGACTCCCACAAAGTCATCATTGACATAACCTTCCACCAACAAATGCTGGAGCGTCTGGTGGGCCGTGATAGTACCGGACATTTCGATTTCGTACAGAAATCCACTCCTGCCGACCACTGCGCAAGAAAAATTCGAAACCGTCCAATTCGTCTGCGCCCAAGCGGGCGAGAGGGTAAGCAGGACTGCAATCAGGACAAGGCATTTATGATTCACAACCGGCGTTTTCATGAGTCTCCCCTCCCCTTTAGAAGAAGGCTGAAGTAGATCTATAAGCCGCAGGCGTCTGCCGCGCCGCTGTCCGGAGCGAACCATCAGCGCCCGGAGGCCTGGACCACGATCCGATCAGCGCAGCAGCATGAGCTTGCGCGTCAACGCGTCCTCTCCCGTCACCAGGCGGTACAGATACATGCCGCTGGCCAGGGGGCGGCCCTCTTCGTCGCGGCCGTCCCAGTGCACCCGGTGGCGGCCGGCCAGCAGCGGCCCCTGATGCAGGACCGCCACCCGCTGCCCGGTAAGCGCAAACACTTCCACTTGCACCGGACCCGGTTTCAGCAGGAACCAGGAGATGATCGTTTCGTTGTTGAACGGGTTGGGCGCGTTCTGCTGCAGCTGGGTTTCCGCAGGCAGGCCGATCAACTCCCGAGCCATGGCCACCATCTTGGCCCGCTCCGGCGGGTCGAAGGCGTCGATGAACTGGAAGAAGTCGACGAAATCGACGGTACCGCTGCCGTCGAGGTCGAAGCGGGGGTCGCTGCCGCCGTAGGCGTCGATGAACTGGAAGAAGTCGACGAAATCGGTCCTGCCGTCGCCGTTGAAATCGGTGGGAGCAGGCGCTGGCGTTGTCGGTTCCGGTGTTGCCGTATCTGGGGCCCGGGGCGCGCCGGCGTCCGGGGTGTCACCATTGGACGGCATGTCGTAGGCGTAGAGCTTGTTGTCGAAATCGTCCACCACCCACATAGTGGAGCCATCAGACCAGATGCCCTCGGGGTAGGCGTTTCCAGCGCCATCCAGGGTGTTGAAGTCCTTGTCGGGATCGTGAGCTCTGGTGGACAGGTTATAGGCGTACAGCTTTTCGTCCTGGTAGTCCGCCACCCACAGGGTGGTTCCGTCCGACCAGAGGCCGGTGGGGCTGGTGTTTCCGGCGGCGCTCAGGGTATTGAAGTCCTTGTCGGGGTCGTGGGCCCTGGAGGCCATGTCATAGGCGTACAGCTTTTCGTCCTGGTAGTCCGCTGCCCACAAGGTGGTTCCGTCCGACCAGAGGCCCCGGGGCCAGGCGTTTCCAGCGTCATCCAGGGTATTGAAATCCTTGTCGGGGTCGCGGGCCTTGGAGGCCATGTCGTAGGCGTACAGCTTTTCTTCCGAGTCGTCCGCCACCCACATGGTGGTTCCGTCCGACCAGAGGCCCGAGGGCCTGCTGTTATCACTGGAATGCCGCCAACTGAAATCCTTGTCGGGGTCGCGGGCCTTGGAGGCCATGTCGTAGGCGTACAGCTTCCGGCTGAAATCCGCTGCCCACAAGGTGGTTCCGTCCGACCAGAGGCCCGAGGGGGAGTTGTTTCCAGCCGCACTCAGGGTATTGAAATCGTTCGCCGGGTTCCGGGGGCAACACAGGGCGACGGACGTTACCTGCCACTGGCGCACCTTGCCGTCCTCCGCCCCGCTGACCAGCAGGCCGCCGTCGGGACTGAAGGCCACGCTGCGGACGGGGGACTCGTGCCCGAGGGTGGCGAGGAGTTCTCCGGCGAGGTCCCACAAACGCGCGTTGCCGTCCTCGCTGCCGCTGGCCAACAGGCTGTCGCCGAGACCGAAGGCCAAGCTCAGGACGGGTGACTTGTGATCGAGGGTGGCGAGGTGTTCCCCGGTGAGAACATTCCACAACCGCAATGTTCCATCCGTACTGCCGCTGGCCAGCAAGCTGTCGCTGGAACCGAGGGCAAGGCTCCTGACCGCTTCGGTATGCCCGGTGAGGGTGCGCTGATGCGCGCCCGTCACCGCGTCCCAGAAACGGATAGTCGCGTCCGCGCTGCCGCTGGCCAGCTTGTCGCCAGTGGAACTGAAGGCGACGCTCAGGACACTGTCGGTATGCCCGGTGAGGGTCCGCTGGTGTGTACCCGTTTCCGCGTCCCAGAGACGGATGGTCGCGTCCGCGCTACCGCTGGCAAGCAGGCTGTGGTCAAGAAGACTGAAGGCCGTGCTCAGGATCGCAGCGGTATGCCCGGTGAGAGTGGAAGTGAGCAGCCCGGTGTCGGGGTTCCACAGGTGAAGCTTGCCGTCCTCGGTCCCGCTCGCGAGAAGGCAGCCATCGATGGGCAGAGGGCGAGGCTCAGGACCGGAGACAGATGCTCCAGGGTCGCCGTGAGCAACCCGGTCGTGAGATCCCACAGTGCTATGGTGAGGTCGAGGCTTGCGCTGATAAGCATCGCGCCGTCCGGGCTGATGATTGCGGCGGTGACGGCAGCCGTATGCAAGGCGAGGGTGGCAAGGAGGCTGACGGCAAGGTCGATTACCCCGACGGCGATCTCGACAATCCCGACGGTAACTTCCACGAGGCCGACGGTGACCTCGACGATTCCTCCGATAACATCACCGACGCCTGCCCCGTGGCTGGTGCCTGTCAAGGCGCACACCACCAGCATCACCGCGATGACCGACAGGATGAGTTTGCGATTGAAGCGCGTGTTTTTCATCGGGGAAAACTCCTTTATCTCAGCAGGGTGAGCTTGCGCGTCAGGACGCCGCCGGGGCTCACCAGCCGGTAGAGGTATACCCCGCTGGCCAGAGGCCGGCCCTCGCTGTCGCGGCCGTCCCAGTGGATGCGGTGGCGGCCGGCCGGCAGCGGCCCCCGGTGCAGGACCGCCTGCCGCTGCCCGGTCAGGGCGAACACCTCCAGGCGCGCCGGCCCCGGCTCCGGCAGGAACCACGAGATGACGGTCTCGCTGTTGAACGGGTTGGGCGCGTTCTGCTGCAACTGAGGTCCTGCCGGCAGCCCGATCATGTCCTGCGCCATGGCCACCAGCTTGGCCTGTCCCGACGAGGAGAAGGCGTCGACGAACTCGAAGAAGTCGGCGAAATCGACGCTGCCGTCGCCGTTGAGGTCGAAGCGGGGATCGCTGCCGCCGAAGGCGTCGACGAACTCGAAGAAGTCGGCGAAATCCACCGTGCCGTCGCCGTTGAAGTCGGCCCCGGCGGCCGCCGGGGTCTCCGGCGCGGCGGCGACGGTCACGGCCACGGCCGAGGAGCAGTTGTTTTGGGTGTCGCTTTCGCCGCTGACGCTCTCGACGCAGGCGCCGTAGTAGTAGGTGCCGGCGCTCGACGGGGCGGTGAGGCTGATGGACTCGGCCCCGGTGGCGGCCGCGGCCAGGGCGCCCACCGCATTGCTCCCGACCTCGGTGTCGCTGGTTGAGACCGTGCCGTCGGTGGAGCGGTAGAAGCGCAGGGTGGTCGAGGCCGACTGGCCGCTGCCCCGGTTGCGGACGGTGGCGCTGAAGGTGAAGGCGGTCCCCGCATCCGGGCTGCTGGTGCTGACCGCAGGGGACTGGACCACGAGGTCCGGAGCCGCCGTGTCCTCTGGTTCGCCTGCGCCGGCCAGGTTGCCGGCCGGCATCTTGTAAGCGTAGAGCTTCTTGTCGAATAGTTCCGCCACCCACATGGTGATGCCGTCCGACCAGATGCCCTGGGGGGAGTTGTTTCCAGCGGCATGCAGGGTGTTGAAATCCTTGTCGGGGTCGCGGGCCTTGGTGGACAGGTCGTAGGCGTACAGCTTCTTGTCGAATTCGTCCGCCCCCCACAAGGTGGTTCCGTCCGACCAGATGCCCCAGGGGTCGTCGATTGCATCGTCCTGGGTGTTGAAATCCTTGTCGGGGTCGCGGACCTTGGAGGCCATGTCGTAGGCGTAGAGCTTGCTGCCCGAGTCGTCCGCCACCCACAAGGTGGTTCCGTCCGACCAGAGACCGCTGGAGTGGTTGTTTCCAGCGGCACTCAGGGTGTTGAAATCCTTGTCGGGGTCGCGGGCCTTGGTGGACAGGGTATAGGCGTAAATCTTGTCGTCCCCGTAGTCCGCCACCCACAGGGTGATGCCGTCCGACCAGAGACCCTGGGGGGAGTTGTTTCCAGCGGCATGCAGGGTGTTGAAATCCTTGTCGGGGTCGCGGGCCTTGGTGGACAGGGTATAGGCGTAAATCTTTTCGTCTTCCCAGTCCGCCACCCACAAGGTGATGCCGTCCGACCAGAGACCCTTGGGAGCGTCGTTTCCAGCGGCACTCAGGGTGTTGAAATCCTTGTCGGGGTCGCGCTCGAAGGGGCCGAGGCCGGCGCTGACCGGCAGTTCCGCGGTGAGCGCGGCACCGTCGTAGTTGGCGATGGCCTGCGCCTGCACCGTGAAGGTCAGGGTGCCGTCGGCAGCCAAATGGCCGCTGAACTGAAGCTCGACCGTCACCTCGGTACTGCTGGCGCGCTTGATGCCGAAGAAACTGTCGACGGTGACGCCGGCGATGCCCGCCACGGTCACGAAATCCCTGATGTCGGCGCGCTCGTAGGAGCCCCCCGTCAGCGTCAAGGTCACCACGGCGCCGTTCAGCCAGGACTCCCACAGCGGCGACGGGGATGCGGCCAGCGTCGGTACTTGACCATAGCCGATACCCGGAGTGCCGAAGACGAGCAGGACCGAGATCAGCGCGAGGCATCTCCGATGCACAACTGGAGCTTTCATAGGTCAGCGATTCCTAAACGGTGCCTCCACCGTGGCTGGTGCCCGGCAGGACGCACACCATAACCATCCCGGCAAGGATCGACACGATGAGTTTGCGATTGAAGCGCGTGTTTTTCATCGGGAAAACTCCCTTATCTAAGCAGGGTGAGCTTGCGCGTCAGGACGCCGCCGGCGCTCACCAGCCGGTAGAGGTATACCCCGCTGGCCAGGGGGCGGCCGGCGTCGTCGCGGCCGTTCCAGTGAATGCGGTGGCGGCCGGCCGGCAGCGGCCCCCGGTGCAGGACCGCCAGCCGCTGCCCGGTCAGGGCGAACACCTCCAGGCGCGCCGGCCCCGGCTCCGGCAGGAACCACGAGATGACGGTCTCGCTGTTGAACGGGTTGGGCGCGTTCTGCTGCAACTGAGGTCCTGCCGGCAGCCCGATCATGTCCTGCGCCATGGCCACCAGCTTGGCCTGCGCCGGCTGCCCGAAGGCGTCGACGAACTCGAAGAAGTCGGCGAAATCTACGCTGCCGTCGCCGTTGAGGTCGAAGCGGGGGTCGCTGCCGCCGAAGGCGTCGACGAACTCGAAGAAGTCGGCGAAATCCACCGTGCCGTCGCCGTTGAAGTCGGCCCCGGCGGCCGCCGGGGTCTCCGGCGCGGCGGCGACGGTCACGGCCACGGCCGAGGAGCAGTTGTTTTGGGTATCGCTTTCGCCGCCGACGCTCTCGACGCAGGCGCCGTAGTAGTAGGTGCCGGCGCTCGACGGGGCGGTGAGGTCGATGGACTCGGCCCCGGTGGCGGCCGCGGCAAGGGCGCCCACCGCATTGCTCCCGACCTCGGTGTCGCTGGTTGAGACCGTCGCGTCGGTGGAGCGGTAGAAGCGCAGGGTGGTCGAGGGCGACTGGGTGGTGCCCTGGTTGCGGACGGTGGCGCTGAAGGTGAAGGCGGTCCCCGCATCCGGGCTGCTGTTGCTGACCGCAGGGGACTGGACCACGAGGTCCGGAGCCGCCGTGTCCTCCGGTTCGCCTGCGCCGGCCAGACTGCCGGACGGCATCTTGTAAGCGTAGAGCTTGCCGTCCTCAAAGTCCGCCACCCACATGGTGATGCCGTCCGACCAGATGCCCAAGGGCCAGCTGTTTCCAGCGGCACTCAGGGTGTTGAAATCCTTGTCGGGATCGTGGGCCTTGGTGGCCAGGTCGTAGGCGTAAATCTTGCCGTCCTCAAAGTCCAACACCCACATGGTGATGCCGTCCGACCAGAGGCCCAAGGGGGTGTTGTTTCCAGCGGTTCTCAGGGTGTTGAAATCTCTGCCGGGATCGCGGGCCCTGGTGGCCATGTCGTAGGCGTAAATCTTGCGGGCGAAGTCCGCCACCCACATGGTGACGCCGTCCGACCAGATGCCCGTGGGGTAGTTGTTCCCAGCGGCACTCAGGGTGTTGAAATCTCTGCCGGGATCGCGGGCCCTGGTGGCCAGGTCGTAGGCGTAAATCTTGCCGTCCTCAAAGTCCAACACCCACATGGTGATGCCGTCCGACCACAGGAAATCGGGGTCGTTGTTTCCAGCGGCATACAGGGTGTTGAAATCTCTGGCGGGGTCTCGGTCCTGGGTGGCCATGTCGTAGGCGTAAATCTTGTCGTCGCCGGAGTCCGCCACCCACATGGTGATGCCGTCCGACCAGATGCCACTGGGGGAGTTGTTTCCTGCGGCACTCAGGGTGTTGAAATCCTTGTCGGGGTCGCGGCCTGTGTTGAAATCCTTGTCGGGGTCGCGGCCAAGGACTACGGCCACCGCAGCGGAGCAGTTGTTGCCGGTAATGTATTCTTCGCTGACGCTCTCGACGCAGGCCCTGTAGTAGTAGAGGCCGAAGCTTGACGGTGCGATCAGGTCGATGGAATGGTCGCTGCTTCCCGAAGCCGCAAGGCCGCTCACCGGGTGGGATCCCGCTTCCGTATCGGACGTGGAGATGACCGCGTCCGGCGAGCGGTAGAAGCGCAGGGTGGTCGCGGGCGACTGGCCGCTGCCCTGGTTACGAACCGTGGCGCTGAAGGTGAAGGCGGTCCCCGCATCCGGGCTGCTGTTGCTGACCGCAGGGGACTGGACCACCAGGTCGGGGGCTGCCGTGTCCTCCGGTTCGCCTGCGCCGGTCAGGTTGCCGGACGGCATCTTGTAAGCGTAAATCTTGTTGTCGTCCTCGGTGGCGTCCACCACCCACATGGTGCTTCCCTCCGACCAGATATCCGTGGGATTGTTGTTTCCAGCGGCACGCAGGGTATTGAAGTCCTTGTCGGGATCTCGGGCCTTGGTGGACAGGTTATAGGCGTAAATCTTGCCGTCCGAGGAGTCCGCCACCCACATGGTGATGCCGTCCGACCAGAGACCCCTGGGGTAGGTGTTTCCAGCGGCACGCAGGGTGTTGAAATCCTTGTCGGGTTCGCGGGCCTTGGTGGCCATGTCGTAGGCGTAAATCTTGTCGTCCCCGAAGTCCGCCACCCACATGGTGATGCCGTCCGACCAGATGCTGCTGGGGCGGTTGTTCCCAGCGGTATCCAGGGTATTGAAATCTCTGGCGGGGTCTCGGTCCTGGGTGGCCATGTCGTAGGCGTAAATCTTGTCGTAACTCCAGTCCGCCCAGTTCGCCACCCACATGGTGATGCCGTCCGACCAGATGCCCCTGGGGGCAGCGGCATCCAGGGTATTGAAATCTCTGGCGGGGTCTCGGTCCTGGGTGGCCATGTCGTAGGCGTACAGCTTTTCATCCGAGTAGTCCGCCACCCACATGGTGATGCCGTCCGACCAGAGGCCCCGGGGCCAGGTGTTTCCAGCGGCACTCAGGGTGTTGAAATCCTTGTCGGGGTCGCGGCTGAAGGGGCCGAGGCCGGCGCTGACCGGCAGTTCCGCGGTGAGCGCGGCACCGTCGTAGTTGGCGATGGCCTGCGCCTGCACCGTGAAGGTCAGGGTGCCGTCGGTGGCCATGACCAAGCCGCTGAGGTAGGTCAGCTCGACCGTCACCTCGGTACTGCTGGCGCGCTTGATGCCGTAGAAACTGTCGACGGTGACGCCGGCGATGCCCGCAACGGTCACGAAATCCCTGATGTCGGCGCGCTCGTAGGAGCCGCCCGTCAGGGTCAAGGTCACCACGGCGCCGTTCAGCCAGGACTCCCACAGCGGCGACGGGGATGCGGCCAGCGTCGGTGCTTGACCATATCCGATACCCGGAGTGCCGAAGGCGAGCAGGACCGAGATCAGCGCGAGGCATTTCCGATGCACAACTGGAGCTTTCATAGGTCAGCGATTCCTATTCAAAGAAGCCCTTGGTGAGCCGTCCGTTCTCGATGCTGCGCCCCGGGGTGATACAGGTACGGCTCTGATTCCACCCTTGCGGAGCGCATCGACCACCCCACAGGTGGTTCCGTTGCTATTGGCCGCTCCCGCGGCCCAAGGCCAGTCCCGATGGATCCACCAGCCCGTCGGAACTGGTGATCAGGTCCTCGACTCCGGAGCCGTCGAGGTTGGCGCGCTGCAGCTTGTCGGTTTCCGCGTCGGTCCAGTAGATCTTGCCGCCGGCCGCGTCCAGGTCGAGACCGTTGGGACCGCTCAGACCGCTGGTTACCAGGTCTTGGACATTGGAGCCGTCGAGGTCGGCCCGTTGAATCTTGTCGGTGCCCCGGTCGGTCCAGTAGATCTTGCCGCCGGCCACGTCCAGGGCCAGCCCGTTGGGGCTGCTCAGGCCGCTGGTTACCACGTCTTCGAGATTGGAGCCGTCGAGGCTGGCCCGTTGGATCTTGTCCGCTCCGGGGTTCGCCCAGTAGATCTTGCCGCCGGCCGCGTCCACCGCTATTTCTGCCGGAAATGCCAATCCGGCCAGCGTCAGGAGGTCTTCGACGTTGGATCCGTCGAGGTCGGCGCGCTGGATCTTGGACGACTGCCGGTCGGTCCAGTAGATCTTGCCGCCTGAAACATCCAGGGCCAGGCCGTATGGGATACTCAGACCGCTGGTGATCAGGTCTTCGACGTTGGATCCGTCGAGGTCGGCGCGCTGAATCTTCGCCGTGCCGGCGTCGGTCCAATACAGCTTGCCGGCGGCTGCGTCCACCGACAGCCCATCGGGGCCATCCAGACCGCTTGTCACCAGGTCCTCGATGTTGGATCCGTCGAGGTCGGCGCGCTGAATCTTGTCCGTGCCCCAGTCTGACCAGTACATCTTCGACACCCCGGCGGGTTGGGGCTCCGGCTGAGTGACGGTCGCCGAGACGGTTACGGTTACGGCCGAGGAGCAGTTGTTCTGGGTATTGCTTTCGCCGCTGACGCTCTCGACGCAGGCGCCGTAGTAGTAGGTGTCGGGCGTGGACGGTGCGGTCAGGCTGATCGACTCGTCACTGGTGCCGGCGGAGGCCAGACCGCTCACCCCGTCGGTGCCGACTTCGGTGTCGCTGGTGGAAACCGTCGCGTCGGTGGAGCGGTAGTAGCGCAGGGTGGTGGCGGCCGACTGCCCGGTCCCCTGGTTGCGAACGGTGGCGCTCAGGGTGAAGGAGGCGCCGGCCGTCGGGCTGCTGGGGTTGACCGAAGGAGCCTGAACCACCAGGTCGGGGGCAGGTGCGGCGCCCACGCTTACGGTTACGGCTGCGGAGCAGTTGTTTTGGGTATCGCTTTCGCCGCTGACGCTGACGACGCAGGCGCCGTAGTAGTAGGTGCCGGCGTTCGACGGGGCGGTAAGGCTGATCGACTCGGCGCTGGTGCCGGCAGCGGACAGGCCCCCCACCGCGTCGGTGCCTACCTGGGTGTCGCTGGTGGAAATGGTGGCGTCGTTGGAGCGGTAGTAGCGCAGGGTGGTGGAGGCCGACTGCCCGGTCCCCTGGTTGCGGACGGTGGCGCTCAGGGTGAAGGAGGCGCCGGCGGTCGGGCTGCTGGGGTTGACCGTTGGAGCCTGAACCACCAGGTCCGGGGCAGGTGCGGCGCCCACGGTGACGATCACGGCTGCGGAGCAGTTGTTTTGGGTATTGCTTTCGCCGCTGACGCTGACGACGCAGGCGCCGTAGTAGTAGGTGCCGGCGTTCGACGGGGCGGTAAGGCTGATCGACTCGGCGCTGGTGCCGGCAGCGGACAGGCCCCCCACCGCGTCGGTGCCTACCTGGGTGTCGCTGGTGGAAATGGTGGCGTCGTTGGAGCGGTAGTAGCGCAGGGTGGTGGAGGCCGACTGCCCGGTCCCCTGGTTGCGGACGGTGGCGCTCAGGGTGAAGGAGGCGCCGGCGGTCGGGCTGCTGGGGTTGACCGAAGGAGCCTGAACCACCAGGTCGGGGGCAGGGGCCGCGCCCACGGTGACGGTTACGGCCGAAGAGCAGTTGTTCCCGGTATCGGTTTCGTCGCTGACGCTGACGGCGCAGGCGCCGTAGTAGTAGGTGCCGGCGTTCGACGGGGCGGTAAGGCTGATCCACTCGGCGCTGGTGCGGGAGGCGGACAGGCCCCCCACCGCGTCGGTGCCGACCTGGGTATCGCTGGTGGAAATGCTCACGTCGGTGGAGCGGTAATAGCGCAACGTCGTCGAGGCCGATCGCCCGCTCCCCTGGTTGCGGACCGTGGCCCTCAGGGTGAAGGAGGCGCCGGCTGTCGGGCTGCTGGGGCTGACCGTAGGAGCATCGACGACCAGGTCGGGGGCAGGTGCGGCGCCCACGCTTACGGTTACGGCTGCGGAGCAGTTGTTTTGGGTATCGCTTTCGCCGCTGACGCTGACGACGCAGGCGCCGTAGTAGTAGGTGCCGGCGCTCGACGGGGCGGTAAGGCTGATCGACTCGTCACTGGTGCCGGCAGCGGACAGGCCCCCCACCGCGTCGGTGCCGACCTCGGTGTCGCTGGTGGAAATGGTCACGTTGGTGGAGCGGTAGTAGCGCAGGGTGGTGGCGGCCGACTGCCCGGTCCCCTGGTTGCGGACGGTGGCCCTCAGGGTGAAGGAGGCGCCGGCGGTCGGGCTGCTGGGGTTGACCGAAGGAGCCTGAACCACCAGGTCGGGGGCAGGTGCGGCGCCCACGCTTACGGTTACGGCTGCGGAGCAGTTGTTTTGGGTATCGCTTTCGCCGCTGACGCTGACGACGCAGGCGCCGTAGTAGTAGGTGCCGGCGCTGGAGGGAGCGGTAAGGCTGATCCACTCGGCGCTGGTGCTGGAGGCGGACAGGCCGAACACCCCGTCGGTGCCGATCTGGGTGTCGCTGGTGGAAATGGTCACGTCGGTGGAGCGGTAGTAGCGCAGAGTGCTGGAGGCCGACCGCCCGGTTCCCTGGTTGCGGACGGTGGCGCTCAGGGTGAAGGAGGCGCCGGCGGTCGGGCTGCTGTTGCTGACCGTAGGAGCCTGAACCACCAGGTCGGGGGCCGCAGCGGCGCCCACGGTTACGGTTACGGCTGCGGAGCAGTTGTTTCCGGTATTGCTTTCTCCGCTGACGCTCTCGACACAGGCCCCGTAGTAGTAGGTGCCGGCGCTCGACGGGGCGGAGAGGAAGATCGATTCGGCACTGGTGCTGGAGGCGGACAGGCCGAACACCCCGTCGGTGCCGACCTCGGTGTCGCTGGTGGAAACCGTCGCATCGGTCGAGCGGTAGTAGCGCAGGGTGGTGGAGGCGGACCGACCGGTTCCCTGGTTGCGGACGGTGGCCCTCAGGGTGAAGGAGGCGCCGGCCGTCGGGCTGCTGTTGCTGACCGTAGGAGCCTGAACCACCAGGTCGGGGGCCGCAGCGGCGCCCACGGTTACGGTTACGGCTGCGGAGCAGTTGTTTCCGGTATTACTTTCCCCGCTGACGCTGACGACGCAGGCGCCGTAGTAGTAGGTGCCGGCGCTGGAAGGGGCGCGGAGGCTGATCCACTCGGCGCTGGTGCGGGAGGCGGACAGGCCGAACACCCCGTCGGTGCCGGCCTCGGTATCGCTGGTGGAAATGGTCGCGTCGGTGGAGCGGTAGTAGCGCAGGGTGGTCGAGGCGGACCGGCCGGTTCCCTGGTTGCGGACGGTGGCCCTCAGGGTGAAGGAGGCGCCGGCCGTCGGGCTGCTGTTGCTGACCGTAGGGGCATCGACGACGAGATCAGGGGCCGCAGCGGTGCCCACGGTTACGGTTACGGCTGCGGAGCAGTTGTTACCGGTATTGCTTTCTCCGCTGACGCTGACGACGCAGGCGCCGTAGTAGTAGGTGCCGGCGCTGGAGGGGGCGCGGAGGCTGATCCACTCGGCGCTGGTGCGGGCAGCGGACAGGCCGAACACCCCGTCGGTGCCGACCTCGGTGTCGCTGGTGGAAATGGTGGCGTCGTTGGAGCGGTAGTAGCGCAGGGTGGTGGAGGCCGACCGAGCGGCACCCTGGTTGCGGACGGTGGCCCTCAGGGTGAAGGAGGCGCCGGCGGTCGGGCTGCTGTTGCTGACCGTAGGAGCCTGAACCACCAGGTCGGGGGCCGCAGCGGTGCCTCCTCCACCTGTTCCCTGTCTCTGTATGGTGAAAGTATAGGTTTGCAGGACGGTCTGGTCGGACGCCCGCCGCAACTCAACCGTACCCGTACCCGAGGAGCAGCCGGCCAGGACGACATCCTCGCCGTCCCGGCGTGTCAGGTCGTCGTTCGCTTCCGCTGGACAATAGTTGGAGCTGCTAAGGTTGTTGATCTCCACTCGCGGGGTAGTTCCTGTGGGGTTGGCCACCATCACGATCGGCACGCTGGCCTGGACGGTAAAGCGGTGCCAGGCTCCGTCGTCCAGGAACGACACGGTGGAGGGGAGCGGTGACAGCGCGACCGTCACCTGGGCCGGGCCGGAAACGGACTGGCTGTCCGCCCCGACCCCCAGGGCCAACCCCGATGGGTCGACCAGCCCGTCGGCGCTGGTGAGGAGGTCCTCGATCCCCGAGCCGTCGAGGTTGGCGCGCTGAATCTTGTTGGTGCCCGCATCCGCCCAGTAGATCTTTCCGGCGGCCACGTCGAGGGCCAGCCCATTGGGACTGTTCAAGCCGCTGGTTACGAGGTCCTGCAGGTTGGAGCCGTCGAGGTTGGCGCGCTGAATCTTGTCCGTGCCCCGGTCGGTCCAGTAGATTTTGCCGCCGGCCACGTCGAGGGCCAGCCCATTGGGACTGTTCAGGCCGCTGGTTACGAGGTCCTGCAGGTTGGAGCCGTCGAGGTTGGCGCGCTGAATCTTGTTCACCCCAGGGTTCGTCCAGTAGATTTTGCCGCCGCTCACGTCGAGGGCCAGCCCCCCCGGAAAAGCCAGGCCGCTGGTTACGAGGTCCTGCAGGTTGGAGCCGTCGAGGTTGGCGCGCTGGATCTTGGACGACTGCCGGTCGGTCCAGTACATCTTGCCGCCGGAAACATCCAGGGCCAGGCCGTATGGGAGCCCCAGGCCGCTGGTTATCAGGTCTTCGACATTGGAGCCGTCGAGGTTGGCCCGCTGAATCTTGGACAAATGCAGGTCGGTCCAGTACATCTTGCCGCCGCCGGCATCCACGGCCAGCCCATCGGGTCCAGCCAGTCCGGTTGTCACCAGGTCTTCGACATTGGAGCCGTCGAGGTTGGCGCGCTGGATCTTGTCCGTGCCCCAGTCGGTCCAGTACAGCTTTGAAGCCGCTGACCCTGCTGCCGGGGTTTGTCCTGGTTGTTGTGTAGAGGCCGACCCGATCCCGGCGGGAAGCGCCGGATCGGAGGAGTTTACTGTGTAGGTGGCGATGTGGTAGGCGTCGGTGAGATCCGTCCGCCCGTCCCGGTTGACGTCACCGAGTGCTATATCGCCGTTGTTCGGCATGACGAGGCCGGCATTGGCGCTGTACACGGCCACCAGCAGCGCGTCGAAAATGTCGACCCGCCCGTTGTTGTCGACGTCCCCCAGGATCCCGGCCGTCGCTGCCTTTGCCCGAGGGATTCCGTCGAATGTTTCGACAAGGAGGTCCACAGGGGGCATCCCCGTTTCCACCCGGAATGCCGGATCGACGAAGGGGACCAGTCCCGCGCCCGAAACGGTCAACCCGTAAGCCGGAGCCGTCTTCACTGCCTCCCCGCCTGCGGCCGGCGGACCGCCCGGCCCTGCCGCAGGAATCCCCGCCTGCCCGTCAATCAACAACATGCGCCGGGTCAGATGCACTCCGCCGTTTTTCAGCCGGTATAAGTAGACCCCGGCGGCCACGGCGCGCCCCGCCCTATCGGTTGCGTCCCAACGCGCGGTGTGAAAGCCGGCCGCCTTCTCCCCGTCTACCAGGGTCGCAACGTGCTGCCCCAGGATGTTGAAAATCTCCAGCCGCACTCGGGCCGCGAGCGGCAACTGGTAGGGGATGATGGTAGAAGGATTGAATGGATTGGGATGGTTCTGCCCCAGCTCGAAGCGCTCCGGAAGGGCCGTCCCCGGCAAGGCCCCGAAAGGCAGCGCGAAGTAGCCCATTTCATCCGTGGTCGCGCGGACCGGCGCGGCGCGCAGATTGGTCAGGTCGAAAAGCAGAACCTGAGCCCCGGCCGCAGGCTCCCCAGAATCCAGCCGCACCCGGCCCTCGACCAAGGGGTCGGACCCGGCCTGGCCCCATGACCACAGCAGCCCGATGATGCATATGATTGTCGCCTTCACAAGGTCACCTCCCGGTGATTGAGTTTGATCATTTCGTTGTCGACCAACTTCGGAGGGCGGGACGAATGGAAGCACCTGATGGAGCCATTTTGAATCGCCGATTCGCAGTCGAATCGGAAGCCTCTCCGATCTTGTTGGGTGAAAACGGACAAAATTCTGGTTGCGGCGATTATTTCCGCTGCGGCTCGGATTGCCCTGGAAAAAATGACACCAATTAAGCCATTATGTTCAGATCCTGTTGTGAATGTTCATGTGGTGCACTATTCGTATATCGCACTCGCCGCCTTTATTTCCTCTGCAACCTCTCGCCGCAAAGCTCCCGGGGCGATCACCTCGCACTCCGGCCCCCAGGTTTTGATCCAGGACTTGATTTCCGGAACGTTGTTGACCAGAATGGTCAGCGTACAGCGTCCTTCCCGGTCTTCCTCCCCTGCGACCACCCCCGACCAGTCAGGTTCCTTCACTCGATAGACCGCGTTCTTGGAAAACCGCAATGTTCACCTCCACCACCCCGACGCCGCCCCTGATCCCCAAAGCGTGCCTGAGATAGTCGCAGGGGTCGAAATCCGGCAATGGCTCGAAGTGGGAATCCAATATCTCGACTTGTTCCAAGTGCTCGACCTTGAAGGAGCGAATTGCCTGGCGAGAGTGATCGAAACCAACACATAAGTAGGAATAGTCCACATAGGATGGCTCGATGAAATAGAGATCGAACAGGCGCGCCGAGCGCACCCTGGAGATGGGCTCCCGATAAACGAGCTGCACCTGACGCCGGTCGGCCCAGGCCCTGGTCAGACCTTCCAGGACTTTCAGATAATTCAGGGTCGGCCGCCTTTGGGAAACCGCCTCGGCCGCCTCCTCAACGTGCGTCCTGATGGCATCTGGAAAGTTCACGGCAAGCTTGAAAAGGGAGGAAACCAAGTGTGGATTGTGCTTGTCGCTGTTAGTCGATAGCATCCGCGCCGCCAGATAGAGCGCGAGGGACTCGTCCAAGTTCAACTGAATACGACTCAGGTCGATGTGCGCGCCCTTCATCAACTTCCAGACCCGACCCTCCCGGTACACTGGCAGCCGGCCCTTCTCCGACAACTCCTGCACATAGCGCCGGGCAGTCCGTTGACTCACCTCCAATATGCGGGCAATTTCTCCGCTCCCCACTCCTTGAGGCCGGCGCCGGAACAGTAATTTGACTTCCTCAAGTCGATCCGCCTTGTGGATTGCGTCGGTTATGGGCATGGGTCAATCCTCCACCGAATAAATATAGACTCCAAGCGGACAGGGAATGTCCGCTCGGGAAAAATCCTAATAGTTGGCCTTTTTGGCGTGACGCCGACTTCTCGAAAGGTGTACTGAACCTTTGCAAACTTCATTTCAGGCTAGTTCAAGGTAAGTGACGGTCCGGGGTCGGTCGCAGTCCGGCACATAATTCCGGAACACGCCCTTCGCGACCCCTACCGCCTTCAGGGAGTTGAAGGCTCCCTTCAGCTCATAGGAGGGCGGATCCGAATCCGGGAGGTCCAACAGCTTCCAGTACATGGCTCCCTCCAGATTCTCGCCCGACAGCGCCACCTCCAACTCGAGAATGTCCGCCCCTTCTTTCATCGCCCACTCGCTCCCGGTATGGCGCCGGTAAAACTCTTTGGTCAGAGCGCCGGATTTGTCGCCCTCGATCAGTATTTTCGCGTTGGTCAACTCGTTGGCGTCCTTTCCGAGGCTCTCACGGGGCGTTGGTAATTCCAAATATATATGCAAAAACTGTGCCAATTTCCAATAAACGGGCAATTTATTGATAATAAAGGAGTTAAGCTATAGGAGAGGGCGAGTGAAAATTTCCGGAAATGTTGCAAAATGCTACACAAAATCCGCCGAGGCGACCGATTTTGCGCTGTGACAGGGGCTGTAACTAAATGTTTTAGAAGGGACTTATGGAAATAACTCGAGGGCGTGCCAGAGGCTTCGTTGCAATTTGGAGCCAAAAGCGCATTTTGCAACACGTCCGCCGGGGTGCCCTCTATCCAGGGGAGGGCATCGGGGCGTCCTTTTTTAGTCGAGAACCACCCTGCCCCTATCCCTTCTTCTATGCTCGGGTGTTTAGAGCAGAATCCCCGCCACGCAGGCGGTCATGAAGCAGGCCAGGGTACCACCCAGCATGGCGCGAAAACCCAGCCGGGCCAGGTCGCCGCGGCGCTCAGGGGCCATGCCGCCGATGCCGCCGATCTGAATGCCGATGCTGCTGAAGTTGGAGAAACCGCACAGGGCATAGGTGAGAATGAGCACCGAGCGCGGGCTCAACTCCACCTCCGAGCCGGGTTCCATCCACTGGCTCAACTGGAGGTAGGAGACGAACTCGTTGGCCACCATTTTCTTACCCAGCAGTTCGCCGGCCGCAAGGCAATCGCCGGCCTCGATTCCCATCAACCAGGCAAAGGGCGCGAAGAGGTATCCCAGGGCCGCGGACAAGGACCACTCCAAGCCCTCCACCCCCAGGAGGTAGCCCACGCCCCGGCCCAGGAGGCCCAGGGACCCGTCCAGCAGAGCGATCAATCCCAGGGCGGCGATGAGCATGGCTCCCACGTTCAAGGCCAGGCGCAAGCCGTCCAGGGTGCCGTTGGCCGCTGCTTCCACCACGTTGGTGGCATTGCGCTCCACCGCGATCGAAACCATCCCCAGGGTCCTGGGCACCTCCACCTCCGGCTGCATCACCTTGGCCACCATCAGCGCCGCCGGCGCCGATATCACCGAGGCGGCGAGAAGATGGGCGGCGTCGATCCCCATGCCTACGAAGGCGGCCAGCACGGCTCCGGCAATGGTGGCGAAACCGCCCACCATCAGAGCCATCAGCTCCGACTTGGTCATGGTGGCCACATAGGGGCGCACCACCAGCGGGGCTTCGGTCTGGCCGAGGAAGATATTGGCCGCCGCCGCCAGGCTTTCCGCTCCCGAGGTGCGCAAAGTGCGCTGCATGATCCAGGCGAAGGCTGCCACCACAAGCTGCAGCAGGCCCAGGTAGTAGAGCACCGCGGTCAGGGCGGAAAAAAAGATAATGGTGGGCAGGACCTTGAAGGCGAAGAAATGTTCGCCGAAGGCCTCGCCGAAGACGAAGCCGGAGCCGGCGTCCACGTAGTTGAGCAGGGCGGTGAAGAAAGCGCCCATATGGCCGAAGAGGGTTTGGCCGGGCGCGGTCTTGAGGACGAGCAGGGCCAGGAAAAATTGCAGGCCCACCCCGGCTCCCACCAGGCGCAGATTCACCTTGCGACGGTCGGCGCTCATGGCCAAGGCCAGGGCGACCATCACCACAAGTCCGAGGAGGCTGATCAATCGTTCCATGGTATCTCCAACTTCTCAATAGACGTAGCGCAGGCCGATCTGAACCTGGCGCGGGTCTCCCAGGCCCGACTCTACCGTACCGTCGAAATTGAACAGCAGACCGCCGCTGGCCAAATGAAAAAGTCGCCGAAATCCACCACGCCGCTGCCCTCCGGGTCGCAACGCGCATCGGTGCTGCCGAAGGCGCGGGTGGCATAGGTCTTGGCCCGGCTTGTCTGCAGGTGGCGCTGTTTGGCCGGAGACACAAAGTTGGTCAGAGGGTCCTCTTTTTTTTATAGTACTCAGATAACCGCCAAGGGAAAAGCTTGTCAGAATACTTAATCGGAAATTCCTTGAATAAGTTTAGACGGGGCGATGGGGAGGCGTTGCCTGTGCAACCAGAAATAGGTTGCCATATCCTTCGATTTTCGCAAGTGATTCTTTTCTATCTCATACTTGGGGCTGTCTCGACGTCTGCTGGTCAACCCGATTCATCGAAAACGCGGGAACGGGAAATCCATATTAAACGCCTGGTCTATGTAGGTGTCGGCGCTGCTAGTGTGAATTGGGCCGGCTCCCGGTATCTCGATAGAAATTGGTGGCAAGGGAAAAAAGTTCCTTTCCGTTTTGTTCACGATTGGTCTGGTGATACGTATCTCAATTTGGATCACGGTGGCCATTTTATGTGGGGGATCTTTTTCGCGCAGATCACAGGCGATCTTTACCACTGGGTAGGCTTTTCTCCGCGCACCGCAGTTCTGCTCGGTTCTCTTAGCAGCATGGCTGAAATGCTTTATATCGAATACCGCGACGGGCGATATGATCAATGGGGTTTCAGCGCTCCCGATGCCGCAGCAGATGTGCTGGGCGCATTGATTCCCCTGATCCACGCATATATTCCGGCGACTCAAACCGTCCGATTCAAGTACGGCTATTTCCCCTCTCCGCTCTATCGCAATCGAACCGTACGCCGGGCTAGTGGGCGCCCGTCTGTCCCTTCGATCATAGACGACTACGAGGGGATGACGTTCTGGATAGTGATGAACCCCAAGCCTCTGCTGCCGAAGCATGCCGCAGAGATTTGGCCCGGTTGGTTGGGGGTGGCGGTGGGAGTCGGGGCGCAGGGGCTGCACGGGTATGGTCGCAAAAGCCGCGGTGCCGATCGCGGGTATCCCGATTTGCCGGATGCGCAGCGCGAAATCTACCTCTCGCTGGATTTCGACTTCGCACATTTGCTGGGCAATTTCGAGGTGCTTCGCAAGTTTACGCCCTACTTCCGGCTGCGCCGTTTGCCCACCCCAGCCCTTCGCATTCATCCCAAGCCGACCTTTTATCTGGTTTATTTTTGACTGTCAATCTTTTCCATGTAGCCCCCAACAGCACCAAATAACCCGAAGATCACCGAGGATGCACGATGGTCCCTCCGGAGAAAGCTGCTGCCTTCAATGGAATCCTTTGATTTGACCTTCCTGGACCTACTCGCTGTAGGGGTCTTTTGGGCAATTGTCTGTTATCGATGGTCGAGGCAACCTCGCCGACCCCTCCCGACAGTCACCCAAGTACAACGGGGCAAAGCGGATGGATTGCCCCTGGTATCCGTCATCGTCCCCGCCCGAAACGAGGCCCACCACATCGCCCGTTGCGTCCAGTCACTCTTGGCACAAGATTATCCGCGCTTTGAAGTGATAGTGGTGGACGACTGTTCCGATGATGGTACTTCGGCTATAGTGTCCCGACTGGCCGAGAGAGACAAAAAGCTCAGACTTGTCCAGGGAAATCCTCTCCCTGAAGGATGGATGGGTAAGGCGCATGCAGCCTATCAGGGCTACCGGCGGGCGGCAGGGGAATGGTTGCTGTTCACCGATGCGGACACAGAGCATACGCCCTGTCTTCTCTCCGGTGTGATGTCTCTTGTCCTAGAGAGCCGTGCAGCCTTTGCAACAGTGATCTCTCAACAACTCCACCCCACATTTGGATCGTACCTCACAAACTTGGCGGTCTTCACCTATATCTTCACGATGGTCATTGACCCGAGGGGGTTTTCAAATCCGAGGTCCCGGCGGAGCCTCGTGAACGGCCAATATCTTCTCTTCTCGCGCGAGGCCTATGAGGCGATCGGAACTCACGAGGCTGTACGTCACTACTCAAGTACCGACGTGTCGCTCGGCTACTTGGCCAAATTGGACGGTTGGATTCCCATCCTGATTGACGGGAGCGAGAGGATGCGGACCACCATGTACGGGAGTTTTCGCGAGGCCTTCTCGAACTGGTCCCGTAGCTTGGTCAACGGCAACTGGACGGCCTTGGGACCGGTTCTCGGAACTGTTGCCTTGCTACTTACAACCATTGGACTGGGCCTGTTCTGGATCAATCCCTGGATTTGCCTGGCCAGCAATCTCATCGCGCTCAAGAGCACTGGGATACTGGTCAGCAGCCTTCAGGTCCTGGCTGGGATCACGATGTTGAGGATCGTAAATGGCCACTGGGGGACAGCGATCAGGAATGGTCTCCTCGCCCCTTTCTCGTTCACGCTCTTCTTCGCAATGGTGGTCAGCGGTCTTGCACGAGCCGGCATCCTCAGAGGAACTGTCTGGAAAGGGAGGGTCGTTCGAACGAGGTACAGGCTCCCTCCATGGAAACCCAAGCCCCCGAGAACCGCTAATCGCTGAAGCAGGTACCAAGGGATCACCTCCCGTTTCATTGTCCAAGCGATTCAGCCCTGAGGGCGGCGTGGGATCAATGCTGTGCCCTGGTCCGATCTTGGGGGTAGTGGGCGACCTCGCGCAACTCGTTCGAGGTGGACTCGATCCACTCCGCCGCTCGGGCGTTGATCTCCGCCGCACTCCGCCCCTTACTCTCGATCGGCTCCCCGATGACGAGGCGGATGGTGCCGGGGCGCTTGAGGAAACCGCGGCGTGGCCAGTAGTCCCCGGCGTTGTGCGCGACGGGCACCACCGCCAGCCCCGTCGCCTCCGCCAGCACCGCGCCGCCGGGGCGATAGCGGCGCTGCTTCCCGGGGGCCACCCGAGTGCCTTCCGGAAACACCACTACCCAGATGCCTTCGGCCAGGCGACGCCTGCCTTGCTCCACGACTTGCTCCAAGGCGCTTCGTCCCGAGGCGCGGTTGATCGCGATGGGGCGGAGCGTGGCCAGGCCCCAGCCGAAGAAGGGGATGAGCAGCAATTCCGCCTTCAATACCCAGGTCACAGGCGAGAAGTAACGGGGCAGGACAAGGGCCTCCCAGGCGGACTGGTGCTTGCACAGCACGATGGCCGCACGCTGGGGGATGTTGTCCTGCCCCTCCACCCGGTGGCGTAACCCGCAGGTCACTTCGAGCCACCAGATATTGAGGAAGGCCCACTGCATGATTACCCGGTAGCGGGTTCGGTAGGGAAGGGTGAGGGCAGCCAACCCGAGGGGCGTGAAGAATAGAGTGAGCAGGATCTGCCCGAGCGCGAAAAGGGTCGAGCGCAGCACCATCGCGGCTCGCTCGATGGCTGCTACCGTATTAGTCGGCATCGATTTTTCCGGTCATGTTCTCCATAATCGGTGGAATCCAAAGAGGTTGGGCTGCGCTACCGTTTCCGGATCTCCCTGCGGTCAGCCGGATTCTCGAGAGTTTCCGTATCAACACCGATTCCAGGCGGGAAATGGTCTTCGAGCCGATGGGCGAAAACCGATGGCGCGTGCCGGGTGCGCTGCTGGAGCACCCGAGTATGCTCGGGTCCGCCAGTATCCGTTTCGGCCTCTGGCTGTGTCGCCTCAATGCTTTTCTTCCCGTGCACGATGGCAGTTGCCAACGAGCGCACCGAAGCCGTTGTCAAAAGATCGAGCACGGTGACTTGGTGATTGAATTGCTCATGGAAGAAAGCCCCCAGCTCGACGACAGAGATGGAATTAAATCCCAAGCTGGACAATGGCTCATCCACATCCGCCTCGTGTCCGATGAGTTCGGCGACTTTGCCGGCAATCAATGCCAAAACGCTCTCGAGGGTGAGTTGACCACTCGAATCAACCTTGAAGCCATCTTGGTTGCTCATAAAGCGTCCGATACGCATGTAGTCCGGAGAGTCGACATTCCACATCGGGCGCTTGAACAAGGCCGTGATCAGGTGGTCCTTATCAGACATCGTACGCAAGGCGTAGTCGAGGTTGATCTGGGCAACGGCAGAACTTACCGGAGGAATGCCAACAGCTCTCATGGTGCGCAGTACATGGATATTCCGCGACGCCATTCCGGTTTCGGCGACGGCCGCCATATTATAAGACAGGCCCGGAAGGCCCTGTCGTCGCCGGTAGGCGGCCAAACCGTCGAGAAAAGCATTGGCTGCGCTATAGTTGATTTGTCCCGGGTTGCCAAACGTCGAGGCAATAGAAGAAAACAGAACGAAGTGATCGAGATCGTATCCTGCCGTTGCCCGGTGGAGATACAGTGCGCCATGAGCCTTGGGGGCAAACACCTTCGACAGTGATTCAGAAGACAGATCGGTCAACGATCTATCGTCCAGAATGCCGGCGAGGTGGAACACTCCTTTCAGCGGCCTCTGTTGTTTTGCGATACAGCGCCTGACATCCTCCTCGACCGCCACGTCGCCCCCAACGACGTGAATCTCGCAGTCGGGGAAAAAGGTGGCCAAATCGCTCGCTTTGCGGATCCAATCGACACTTCGCCTCCTTTGGGGATCCCGATCCATCAAGGTGAGGTGGCGTGCCCCGGAGATGGCCAGATAAAATAAAAGCTTCAGGCCGAGGCCACCCAGCCCGCCGGTCACCAGATAGGTCGCATCAGGATCGAGAAATGGCCGGCAGTCGGTGATCGGGAAGTCGGATTTGCTGGACGCCGCCGCCTTCAGGACCAATTTCCCTTCGTGCTGGCCTTTCATCATCAAGCGCAGAGCTTCGTTGTAGTCCTGGTATTCGTAGGTGGTCACAGGAAGCGGGGGCAGCGCACCTTGGTCAAGCAAATTCAGGCAGGTCCGCAAGAGGAGGATCATAAGCTCGGGATCGTCCATTCCCAGGCGGTCCAAATCGATTCCGACAAAGCGCAGATTCTTCTGGAAGGCACGCAAGCTGAGGGTGTTGTCGGCGTATATATCGACCTTGCCTATCTCACAGTGGCAGCCGCCGGCCCGCAACGCCTGCAGGCACAAATCGATGTGGCGACCGGTCAGGGAATTCAGCACGACATCAACACCTTCACCTCTTGTCGCCTCCATGAGTTCGTCGTACCAATCGTAGCTGTGCGAATCGAAAGCCTCACACACGCCAAGCGCCAGCAATCGGTCGCGTTTTCCTTTGTTTCCCGCAGTAGCGAAGATTTCGGCTCCCTTGTATTTGGCAATGGCGATAGCAGCCTGTCCGACTCCACCCATAGCCGAGTGGATGAGCACGCGCTGGCCCTTCCTGAGACGAGCCAGGTGTACCAGGGCATAGTAGGCTGTAAGGTAGACCGATGAAACGGCGGCCGCTTCTACCATGCTCAGGCGGGCAGGCTTTGCGGAGACGGCATGCTCGTCGATGACTATGCGATTCGCAATACATCCTCCCTTCATGAACACAACTTCATCTCCGACACCGCAGTGACAAACGTCCGAACCGATGCGGCGAACGACTCCACTGGCCTCCATGCCGACTTCACGTCCGAGCATCGAGCGCTCATAAGAAGGCATCGGCAGGAGGTCCAGAGTCACCATGAGGTCGCGGAAGTTCAGCGCCGCCGCGGCCACTTCGACCTCGACGTCTTGCGGTCCCAGTTCGGCGGGTTCATACGTCCTCATCTTCAACCCGCTTATTTGTCCCGGATTGTCCAGGCAGAGCCGGTACGGGGGATCTCCCCCGGGTGGAACCCGGGGGAGATCCCCCTGAATACTGATCACTCTCGGAACCCACAAGCGCCCACTTCTCACCGCCACCTCCCGCTCGCGCAAATCGCAGCTCCAAAGCCCCGCCAACGTTTCCAGGTCCTCCTGAGAACCCAGGTCCACAAGGCGAAAATCGATCCTGGCTTCTTCGCCGACCTCGGAGGACAAACTCCGGACTGCACCCCACAGCGCGCCTCCGCGCGGGTTTCCAACATCATAAGCGGCCTTTTGGGTGACCACGGTTAATCTGCACAGGCCAGTTGCGTTTTCAAGCCTTAAGGAAACCAGGGCCTGGAGGAAAGCAACGAATCGGGAAACCACTTGCTCCCCTGTGGGATCCTCAGAGTCCGTTCCACAGAAGAAGTCGACCGCCCGAAGGTCAGGCGCCTGCGGCCAGTCTTCGAGCCGGCGGACTGCACCAACGGTGAGGTTTTCATATGGAAGAGGGTACACTGCGGGCGCATTGATCAAGGACGCCCATTGCGCGGCAAAACTACCAGGTTCGCCGAGGATCCATCTTGGGGTGGAAATATCTGTCGGATCAAAAAGGTCCGGATGTGCCCGTGTCGCCTGCAGCAGCGTCGTACGTCTGCCGGCACGCACTCTGGTCCAGCCGGTGCCCGGCTCAAGGACATCGTCCTCGTTGTGGTAGATCAGGGCCAAGCCGCGAGGAACCGCCAGTCGATGCAGAAATTTCCATATGTCCGGCCCGAGCAAACTGGTTTCGCAATGCATGAAAAGTAGTTCGGCGGCGCCTGGACGCAGCAGACCTTTGTCCGGCATCCGTATTGGTTGCGCGCCCAGATCCAGGCATTCGAAACGCAGGGCGGCAGCGTGATGCCCGAAGGCTTCGTAATGCGCCCGGCTACATCCTTCGTCGTCGCTGACGAGCCAGAACTCGGTTTGCCCGTCCGCACCTTCGAGGGACTCAAGGTATTGTTTGAGGATAGTCTGATCGGGCTCCAGACTGCCGGCGAATTCGACCACGTGACAGGCATAGCGATTCCCGCGGCTGGAGTCCCCGAGAGCGGCGATCAAAGATGCAGGTTGAATCTCTCCTTCCGGCAATCTTTCCAAAAGCGATCGGGCGGAGGGCAATGACTTCGGCTGCCAGGATACCACATGCTTGCTATTTTTCAAGTCCGCCCCCATTGGATTTGTATTGAAACATACGTAGTCTTCAATGTGGGCAATCAGAAACCCATGTGCGGTGTCGTACAAGCTTATGCTGCCGGAGGAATGTTCACCCAGAAGAGACGAAAAGCGTGTTTTTTCGCCCCAATCCAGACGATTTTCGGGGTAGGTTACGTGACAGGTAATCCGAGGCGAGGTGGGTGGACGAAAAAAAGACAAATGCCGGGCTCTGCGCGGTATGGTCGATAAATCAGGAATCATGTGGTACAGAAACATCTGCAGTCCTCCGTCCATCAGAGAGGGGGAAAGGACGTATCCTTCCTCTCGACCAGTACTCCACAATTCCTCGTTCATCACCAACTCGGAAAACAAACTCTTGGTCCCGATCTCCATGTCCACCTTTTGCACGGTCTGAAAATAGGGCCCGTATTGGAAGTCATCTCCTAGAATAGCCTCCAAATGGAGGTAAAAATCACCGGTCTTCGAAATGTGCGTGGGCTCCATGCGGGTCCTGTCCACATCTGCCCATTGTCGAGGAACATCCAACTCGTACCCCTCGTTCAACCCCCGCACCTTTCCGCGGCAATGCAACTGGCCTTCGGCCTCGATATCAAATGGCTGGGAAGAGATCGAAAAAGTAAACTCATCCGGTGCATCAGCTACCGGATACAAAGCCGTCTGTAGCCGTACCGGTACCGTGGGAATGGGGCAGGGCTGAAGGAATTCGATTTCGTCGAATTGGAGCGGCACCCCCCCGAGAGCTTCGAGAATAAGCTCGATATATCCGGCCGCCGGCATGATCTCCGCATGGTAGACGCGATGGTCCGACAACCAGGGAAAGTCCTTTTTGGACAGGCGTGCTTCGAAGAGGGTATGTTCACAGGGAATTCTATGACCCACCAGGGGGCCATGAGAGTACTCTCCTTGTTTGACGAACATCCTGTCGTCGACTTTGGGATCCAAGGTCGGCTTCTCATCCCTGGGATGACCGGGCAGCAGATTGGTTATGGGCTTGGGGCGGGGATACTGGGCAGCGAAATCAAGTCGTACCCCAACCTCGTAAAGCCTCCCAAGTGCCTGGTTTAGACAGACGCGCGGATCCGTTTCCCGCATCAGCGTTGGGATACAAGTTGGGGAGGGAATGGTGTCGGTAAGGCACTGGGCGATTGCGGGTTGCAATGCACCGTGCGGCGCGATTTCCAGCACTACGTCGGCCCCGTATTCCCGATTGACAGTGTCCATCGCCGCCGCAAACCTCACTGGCTGACGAATATTTGACCACCAGTAGCCGCTGTCCATCCGCTCTGGTATCCGGCCGGTCACCGAAGAAATCAACGGCACATCAGGCTCGAAAGGGCCGTCGTTCAGGAAGGAAAGGGCGGACAGAACGTCGTCCTTGAGCGGATCCATGGCACTTGAATGGAAGGCAATATTCCCCGGAATCAGGCGGTTCTGCAGACCGTAGCGGTCCAATGCCTTCATTATGCGCCGCAAGGTGGTTTCCCTGCCGCAAATCACGGTGCTGGCTGGTGCGTTTTCGCAGGCGATCTCAACCTGCATTTCCCGGTTTTCCTCAGCTCGAAAGGGAATGTGCATTGTTTCCATCAGTTGCTCCGCCCCCTGTCGATTCATCCCGATCGCCAGCATGCGACCCGAACCGGCGGTGCGTTGCTGCAATGTTGCGCGATGGAAAACCAGCCGGGTCGCATCTGGCAGCGATAGTGCGCCACAGGCGTAAGCTGCGGCTACCTCTCCCGAACTATGACCCACCACACAGTCGGGATAGACTCCCCAGGTTTTCAATAATTCCACCAGGGCGCACTGGATCATGAAGATGGAAGGCTGGGCTAGTTCGCATTCGTTGAGCGCTGCCTGAGGGGCGTAGAAACAGGAATCGCGCAGCGAGGTGTGCGAGTGTTCCCGCCAGTGTTTCTCAATACCATCTACGACGCGGCGGAAAACGGGATCGGAGTCATAGAGTGTGCGGCCGCAACCGGCCCACTGCGTGCCCTGTCCGGAGAACACCATGGCGAGACGTCGCTCCCCTTCGCACGCCGAGGTAACCGGTCCACCTTCATGGACGAAAATATTCAGCTTCTCGATCAGTTCATCGCTGCTGCGTACCGCGAAGGCCGTGCGCACCGGGAAATGGGTTCGGCGGCGACTGAGATTGCCGGCCAGGGTATAGAGGTCCGCGGGTTTTAATCCTGGAGATTCGGACAACTGGCGTGCGCCTAGAACCAATGCTTCGTGCGAGCGAGCGGACAGGGGAATCATATAGCCAGCCTCCGGACCCACCGCCACTGACCAGTTCCGTTTCCGGGAGCCGGGGTATTCCCTTACCACGCAGTGCCCATTTGCACCTCCGAATCCGAACGAATTGATTCCAACTACGACAGGCCGTTCGGGAAAGGGTTCGCACGCGGTCTGCACTCTGATGTTGCGCCCGTCAAAGTCAATTTCCGGATTCAATTCCAGGAAGTTCCTCGAGATGGGTGCGAATGTGCGCCGCTGCATCATCAGGACGACCTTGACCAGAGCGCAATGAAACGCCGCAGCCTCCATGTGCCCTACATTACTTTTCACGCTGGAAACCCTGAGCGGAGACTCCTTCCCCCCGAGATTCCCGAACACATCTGCGATGGCGTTTGCTTCAACAGGGTCCCCGACCGGGGTCCCCGTCGCATGAGCTTCTACATAGTCGAACTCCTGTGGTAAGAAACCTGATCGGTTGCAGGCAATGTTCATCAACTCGACCTGAGTGCTCCGATTCGGTGCAAAGATGGAGGGTCGGGGGCCAATGCTGCCGGAAACATCGCCGCCACCCGCGGTGTTCAGAGAGGTGGCCTCTACTACTGCATGAATGGGATCCCCGTCGCGCTCCGCCGCTGCAAGGGGCTTGATTGCGAAGACAAACACCCCTTCGGATCTCATGTAGCCGTTGGCTCTTGCATCAAAAGAATAGCAGTTGCCATCTGGGCTGATGACGCCCAAAGCATTGAATCCAAGACTTGGTGCGGATCCCCCCAGGTAGTTGGAAGATCCGACGACGGCCTGTTTACAATCTCCATGCCGGAGGGCATTCATTGCGATATGCAACGCGCTCAGACCGGCGGAACAAGCCGTGCAGGAACTCATCGACGGTCCTTTCAGATCAAAGGCGTATGATATACGGTTGGCATGCATGGCCAGGCTAATACCGGAAATCGAGTACTCGGTGGCACCATGTTGTGATCGCCAGTTACCCGCCACCGGCGTCTGAGCGCCTATGAAAACACCCGTGGGACTATTTTGCAATGCATCCAGGCCCCAACCTGCCTGTTCAAACGTTTCCCACGTACAGGTCAGTAAAAGTTTGATCTGCGGGTCCATTTTCTCCGCTTCGTACAAAGAAATTCCAAAAAACCTGCAGTCGAACAGCAATTCTTCTCCATCAAGGATCAGTCCTTCGTACGGGCTGGCGAACCGACCGGGACCGGAGAATCCACCAATAGGCCGATACCCCCTGCCGTAGCGGTCGATCACGGGTTCTTGGACAATTTCGCGTTCGCTGAGCAGGCGCCACAGGTCGGCGTCGGTTCGGATTCCGCCCGGCATGCGATAACTGTATCCCACGATGGCCACCGCGTCTTTAGAAAACATTGAATGCTCTCCTTTTCTTTGACCCAGACTCCGCCAATTGGAGTAAGGACTGGAATTTTGCAATCTACGATTCAGGCCAACTTGAGGTAGGTGACGATCCGCGAATGATTCCATTGCACGGTTGTGGCTTGTTCGACCACTAGGTAAATGGCTTTGCTGAGCGTTTCTCGCTGCCCAATGGGCCGCCTATAAATGTAAGTTCCAAGCGGTCAGGGAATGTCCGTTGTAAAGGAATCTCTGATTAAGTATCCTGACAAGCTGTTCCCTTGGCGATTACCTGGTTACTATTAAGAACCCAAATAGATGGGCTAACTTCAAAAAATGAGGTAGCCCGGCTGTTGCCCGAACTCTACTTGCATGGACTGTCGCAGGGAGACTTCGAGAACCAACTCGCAATGACGGACTGACACACCTAAAAGCCCGTGCATATTTCAACTGAAAACAGGGCTTGACTGTATGAAACCGATAAATAATAAAATGGCAGCACCGGTTTTTATAGTGAGCACCGGACGATGCGGTTTAACCATGTTGTCGAATATGGTAAGGCTGCATCCGAAAATTTTGAGTATATCAGAATTTTTTGTTTACCTAGCCAAAGGAGCGTTTCGGGATAAAAAGGTAAGCGGAAGGGTGGCATACCGTCGACTGAACAAGCCCGGTGCTGTTGTTCGTGCATTGCTGAAGAATGGAATGAAGGCTGGCGAGGTACTTTATTCATACGGTCCGAAGGCGCGCTACGGTCCGGAAGAAATACCGCCGATACTGTGTACTACGCTGCCGCATCTGACGGACGATCATGAACAACTCTGGGATGAACTGGGTCCCTTGGTTCGAGCACGCGGCAACAGTACCGTTTGCTCTCATTACCGATTTGTTTTCGAATGGCTGGCCGAACGCTTCGGAAAGGGTGTGTGGCTGGAACGGTCCGGCGGCTCTCTCTTGCTGACCCATGAGCTGGCACGGCACTTCCCCGATGCACGGTTTGTCCACATTTACAGAGACGGTCGCGACACGGCAATGTCTATGTACCGGCACCATCCTTTTCGAGTCTTTGCACTGGGTGCTCAGAAGCTACGTAATTTCGGTATGGACCCGTTTTATCTTGTGAACTGGTCCGGTTTTAGAAGATGGCTTGGATGGCTTCCCATCGTCTCAATGATATACTTCCGGCTGTTTTCGGTGGACAGGATCCTGAATGCCAAAATCGAACTTCCGGTTTTCGGCTGGATCTGGAGCAATATGATAGAACGCGGCGTGGAGTACCTGAATGCGCTGCCGAAAGAACGGGTTCTTTCGATGCGTTTCGAGACGGTGCTGGCCTCTCCGAAGGAGGAAATGAACCGTTTCATCGATTTCGTCGGACCGGAATTTGCCGATCCCGATTGGCTGGAAAAAGTCAGCGCGTTGCCACGGAATACGCCGCCTAGGTGGCCTCGCCTATCGTCTGACGCCTACGCGGCTCTCGCCGAGGCTTGTGCTCCGGGACAGAAGATTCTAGGCTACGACAATCAGAGGTCATTGTGCTCTGTTGAATAGCTCCGTTAATTATTGCTATTGTTCATCCCGTCGCGTTATTACATCCAACGGCAGGGCGCCCCACGCAAAAGCCGCAATGCTTGGCTCAACCAATTGCTGGCGTGCCATCTGGCCTCCCACCTATTTGCCGGCACCCCCTCAATAGACTTAGCGCAGGCCGATCTGAACCTGGCGCGGGTCTCCCAGGCCCGATTCTACCGTACCGTCGAAATTGAACAGCAGACCGCCGCTGGAGGGATCGCGGAAGTTGTCGGTGTTGAGCAGGTTGAATACCTCGACGATGGCCTCCAATTGGCCGTTGCCCAAGGGAATGGGCCGCGACAGGCGCAGGTCCCAGGAGAAAAACTCGTTGTCCTTGCGCATGGTGTTGCGCGCGATGATGCTGCCGTCGCCGCATATGCGGTCGGAGGCGGCGCCCCAGGGGTTGATCGCCGGCAGCCCCGAGCCCCGGTTGTCCTCGCCGCAGGACGCGGAAACCGGCTGCGCCGTATAGTAGCTCAGGCGCTGGTGGAGGAAAAGCCCGCCGGGCAGGGGAGCCAGGGCCCAGGTGTTGAGGCGGTGGCGCTGGTCGCGGTCCGAATATCCCCACTCGCGCTCCAGCCGGGTCGCGTCGACGTAGCGGAAGGTGAAAGGATCGCGCTCGTTGTCGTCGTCGGACTTGTCCCAGGACAAGGTATAGTTGACCTGGAACTGCACCTCGTCATGCACCATCCGCCGCAGGCCGAGACCGAGGCCGTGGTAGCGCGACCTGGCCGTGCTCTCGACCACGGTCAAGTCGCCGATGCCGTTGCTGCCGTCGGCACCCTGGCCGGTCGCCCAGGGGGAGCTGAAGACCGCGTCGTTGCGGTTGACGAAGCGGGTGAGATTGTCGGTGCGGGCATAGGTGTAGCTCATGGCGCCCACCAATCCCCAGGGGTGTAGCTCGCGTTCGACCTCGACGTGAGTGCTGATGGTGCGCGGGTTCTCGAAGTTCCGGTCGTAGACGAAGATGTTGGGCCGGAAGGGGTCGCCAGCGGGGGTGGGCAAGAGTTCGCCGTAGGCCGGTGGCGGACCCAGAACCGGCGTCAGGGCGCTGGAGCGGAAAATGGACTGGCCGCGGGAGCCGTTGGTTGAGCGCGTGCCGGCCAGGTTCAAGCCCGGGATGCGGGCGTAGTAAACACCGGCGCTGGCGCGCACCAGGGTCCTGTTGTCGCCGTGCACGTCGTAGGCCACCCCCAGGCGCGGCTGCAGCATGTCCCGGTCCGAGGGTATCCTGCCGTCGGAGGGAAACCGGTATGTCCCCGTCTCGTTGGTCACCTTCTTGCCGAGGAAGTCGGCGAAGAATACCTGGTCCGGAGGGGTGATCACGTCGGGCTGGATCTGGGCCTCCCAGCGCAGGCCGTAGTTGAAGGTCAGCTTGAGGGAGGGTTGCCAACTGTCCTGCACGAACAGGGCCAGTTCGTGCTGCGGGATTCTCTGGGTCCCCGCCTCTTCCACGCTCAGGCCGCCGACGCCTGACTGCTGCAGATAGATCAGCACCGGTCCGGTGATCTCGGTTCCGGCGGGGCAGGAACCCGTGGTGCCGGTGCCGCCGTCGGAGCACTCGACGTAGCTCTGCCCCTTTTCGACGAAATTGAGGAATCCGTCAACCGAGCTGAAGATGTAGCGCCCGTTGGCAAAGCCGATGAAGGTCTGCACCGATTCGACCCGGTTCCACTCGACGCCAGCCTTGATCAGGTGATTCCCCCTGGTCACCGAGACGTTATCGAGCACCTGGAGGCGGGTGTCGTAATACTTGATGGGAATGAAGTAAGGCATCCCGAAGCGATATCCGTGCTCGAAATCCATGGCCGTATCGGGGAAGGGCCGCCCTGTGCGCGGGTTGTGCGGTCCGGCGTAGGGCCGCGGGCGGTCCTCGCGGGAAATCTGGAAGCGCAACTCGTTGGCGGCGGTGGGGGAGAGCAGGGACGACAGACTGCCGTTGAGGGCGTGGGACCGGTCCCTTTCCATGGCGTTGGCGCTGCGGGCCCAGGAATCCACGTCGAAGGTGCCGTTTTTCTGTTCGGACCAGGTGTAGTTGTATTTGAAGGTGGCGTAGTGTTCCGCCGACAGGCGGGCGTCGACCTTGGCAAGAAAGGCGCGGGCGTCGTCGGTGCGGTCGATGGGTCCGTAGCCGCCGGCCAGTGCCCCGTTGAACTGCTTGTCCATGAAGGTGCGCAGGCGGGCGTCGATGCGCTCCCTGTCCTTCTGTCTGGTGTCTCTGAGAACCTGCTGGTCATAGGCGCTGAAGAAGAAGACCCGGTCCTTCACCAGGGGTCCGCCCAGGGTGAAGCCGAACTGGCCCTGGGTGAAATCGGGGTCGCGCTGCAAGCCATTGTGCCGGGCTTGGCCCGACAGGGCGTCGTTCTTGGTGAAGAAATGCGCCGTGCCGTGAATCTGGTTGGTGCCCGACTTGGTGACGACGTTGACGAAGCCGCCGCTGGAGCGGCCGAACTCGGCGTTGGCCCCCTGGGCTACTACCACCATTTCCTCCACCGCGTCCAGATTGAAGGTGAAGGCCGGGCGCTGGCCGCCGCGCTGCTCGCCGAAGAAGGGATTGTTGAAATCGGCGCCGTCCACCGAAATGTTGTTGTGAATGCCGCGTTGACCGCCGAAGCTCAGCTCGTCGCCGTCGGGGCCCTGGACGATGGCCGCACCCGGCGTCAGCAGGCTCAGATTGAGGAGGTTGCGCCCGTTGTTGGGGAGGTTGCCCACCGCCCCTTCGGGAAGGCGCGTGGCCGCCTCGCTCCGGGTAATGTCCACCAAAGGCAATGTTGCCACGACCACCATCTGCTCCATTTGCGGCACCATCTCCACCGTCATCTCCACCGTCTCACCCACCCGTACTTGGACGCCCCTGCGCTGCACCTCCGCCCGTCCCTCCGCCTGCACCGCCACGTCGTAGGCACCGAGGGGCAGCAAGGTCGCGGTGAACACCCCGGAAGAGGACGAGCTCAGGGTGCGCCGGTAGTTGGTCCGGGTCTCCCTGAGCTCGACGGCGGCGTCGCCGATGGGATTGCCGAACTGGTCGCGGACAAGGCCGCGGATGACCCCGGTGGTGGCCTGGGATTGGGCCCGGGCCCCGTCGAATAGGATGACACAGAGGAGAATGGCAAAGAGAGCCAAAGAGCTGAGGCGAGGGGTCGGCATAGGCTGATTCATCTGGAAAGAAGGTGGGAGTGAGGAACCGGACCGCAAATTGACAGTCTGGTATCATGGAGTCGGTTGGGGACGAATTGGAGGAATGCAACTCTTTTCCCGGTGGCGGGTAAAATGCTCCTCCCACATTTCCACAGAGGCGCGGAGCCACAGCCCGCGGCCCTGCCGCAGCGGCGCCGATTAAATCCCTGGTCAGGCCTCCAACTGCACCCCGGAGTCGATTTGACAAAATTACAATTTATTGATTGATATCATGGTACTACTGTTGCAATTTGCGGCAAGTGTCGTGGCGGAGCTCAGGTGCCGCCTTACCCCAAAAGAAAGGGAAATTATCATGCGCCGAATTCTCTGCTCCATCCCGTTTCTCTGCCTCCTCGTCCTGCCCCTCCAGGCCCAGGAAGAGGCCCTGCACGGAACCTGGGAAGGTACCTTTGTCGACGAGGAAGGCAACCAGGAGACCACCCGCCTGACCTTCCAGGCCGGCGGCGGATTTCAGCTCGACCAAGTGGTCACCCTGGGAGAAGGATTCCGGTCCGAGCTCGAATCCGCCCAGATGACCGTAGAGGAGATCACCTCCACGGCCACCGGTACCTACCAGGTCAACGGCGACAAGATCAAGGTCGAGATCACCGAATTTGAAAGGCTGGTCGACGGCCGGGACTTCGTGGAAGTTCTCACCGAAATCGCCCGTGCCCTGGCGGCCTTTGCCGCGGGATTCGCCGGCATCTCCGAGGAGGACTACCCGGCCTTCGAGGAGAACTTCGTCAACGAGTTTCTCGCCGGGTTCAACGAGGAGGAGTTTCTCGCCGGATTGGACGGGGAGGAAGTCACCTACGCCATCGAGGGTGACACCTTGTACATCACCTCCACGGTAGATGGGGTCGAAGAAACCACGGAATTTCAGCGCGTGGGCGATGCCACCAGCGTCAGCCGCACGAGCTGGGGCGACCTGAAAGCCTCCGTCGGCGGGTAATGAACCTCGATCGGATGGCTTGACCTCGGCGAATTAGGCCGGCCCAGCTTCCTTCCCAAGGCTGGCGCCGGCCTAATTCGTGGGCGGAAATTCTCCCGTCCGGGCAATTACCAGGGTTTCTCGCCCGCATGATCCGCTTCCCGCCAGGACTCGGGATGTACCCTTCCTCCCCCTCCCCCCGATCCCACCCGAACCCCGCAGCCCTCTAATCTCATTCTTCCGGTTCGGGCTTTTGGTTGCCCAGCCGTGGAGACCTTTCTTCATCCCGGTGACTATGCAATTTTCGCGCCATCAGCAACTGAGCCCCAGGCGCACGGCTGCGATCACGCCGTTGAAGCCGAACTGATTGACTTCCCAGGGATATTGAAAGCGGCCCCCCAGATCGGTGAGCACGTCCCCCTTGTTGTCGATTTTTTCAGGATAGACGTTGAGCAGGTTGTTGACCCCGGCGCCGAAGCGGATCGTCTGGTTGAGCCGGTATTCCACGTTCAGGTCGGTGACCAGCCGCGCGGCGAAGGTCTGGTCCCTGGCCGGGTCGCTGGCGTGCTGCCAGGTGACGGTGCCGAAACGGGCGTTGTTGAGGGTGGCGCTCAGGGAGCCTCTGGTGTAGGTGGTCCTTAGCAGGATCTTGCTCTGCGGCCTGGCGCTGAGGATGCGCGACTGCTCCTTGCGGTCGAAGATGTCGACCCCCGCCCCGGCGATGGGTGCCGGGGTGGTGATTGCGCCGCGGATCTCGGTGTCGAAGAAATGGGCGGCCAGGTCCACGTCCACCAGACCTGCACCCGCTGCCCCTGCCCAGGAGGCGACCAGGTCGACGCCCCGGGTGCGGGTATCCACCGCGTTGGTGAAGAACTTGAGACTGGTAATGTCGTACTGCCCGAGGATGGCGCCAACGGTGGTCGTGGTATCCTGCGAAGCGATGCTGCTGGAGTAGACGATGCGGTCGTCCACGTCCACCTGGTAAAGGTCAAGGGAGAGAAACACCGAGTTGAGCGGACGCAGGGCCAGCCCGGCGCTGAGGTTGAATGACTTTTCGTCCTCGAGCCGGGGCACTTTAAGTGCCCGCAGCACCGGGCTTTCGTTGTTGAAGGTGCCTTGGTTGGAGACGGTGCCGCCGGAAATCAGAGTCTGGATGTTGCTCAGGTAGAGTTGGTGCAGCGAGGGGGCGCGGAAGCCGGTGGAGACCGAAGCCCGTACGGACCCCCTGTTCTCCATGAAACCGTAGCGGCCGTTCAATTTCCACGAAAGGTTGTCGCCGAAGTCGCCGTAGTTCTCCAGACGGGCGGCACCGCCGAGCAGCAACCGGGCGGTGAGATCGTAATTGACGTCGGCGTAGACCCCGACGTTGTGGCTGAAGCTGTAGCCGCCGGGGCGAAAGGTGGTTGGGCTTTCGGCCCCCATGTCGGTGTTGAGGGAGCGGCGCACGGTGTAATCGACGCTGTTGCTGCCGGAGGTGTTGCTGATATCGAAGTCCCAGTCCGCCCTGGTTCCCCGCGCCCCCAGCGCCAGGGTGCGGTCGAAGATGTCAGACTCGAAGGTGGGATGGAAGCCGGCGTAGGTCTCACCCTCATCGTGGTGGATGAAGTGCGGGTCGGGAATCCAGTAGGGGGTGCGGTAGAGGGCGTAGCTGATGCCGTTGCGGTACTGCAGGCCGCCGTAGCTGTAGATCTCCGATTGGGCCGACAGGGGCAGGCCGGCGTTGTAGAAAAGATCGGAGCTTGTGGTGTTGGGCAGTCCCACCCGCATGCCCAGGTCGGGGTTGTCGCGCACCCAGGCGCGCTCCTCGTCAGTATCGACCAGGCCCAGCAAGCCACCGAAGAGGCCGTCGCAGATGTCGAGGTCCGCCCCGGAGGCGCAGGGCTCGGGGGCGCGGTTGGTCTCGTCCTGGTCGCGGAAACCGTGGCTCAGGCGCAGGAATCCATCTCCACCCAGCTTGAATCCGGTGCTGAGCTCGTAGCCTCTGAAACCGCCGTCGCCCTCGTCCATCAGGCCGGAAACCAGTTGCACCTCGGTCCCTTCCGGGTCGTCTTCAAGAATCACGTTCACGACGCCGGCTATGGCGTCGGACCCGTAGTGGGCGGCGGCCCCGTCGCGCAGCACTTCCACCCGCTGCACCGCCGCAGCCGGGATGCTTTTCATATCCACGCCCACCTCGCCCTTGCCCGGGGTGTCGTTGATGTAGACCAGCGAGCTGGGGTTCTTGCGCTTGCCGTTGATCAGCACCAGGGTGCGGCTGGGCCCCAGGCCGCGCAGGTCGGCGGGATCGAAATGGGCGGTGGCGTCGGAGATGGTCTGTTGGGTGGAGTTGTAGGCGGGGACGGTATAGGTCAGGGCTTTGTCGACCGATGGCTGGCCGGTGGAGGACAGATCCGCCGCCCCGATGTTGTCCACCGGAACCGGGGAGGAGATGGCTGTGCGCGGCACGAAGCGGGATCCGACGATCAGCAGGGCTTCCACCTCCACGGATACCGGGTGGAGCACGACCTCGATAGCAACATTTTCACTGACCGCCACCAGGCTGGTCTCGTAGCCGACGTAGCTGACGATCAGAGTGGCTGGAAGGCCGTCGGCTTCGATGGTGAACGCGCCATCCGCATCGGTGATGGTGCCGGTCATGGTGCCCTCGATGGCCACGTTGGCACCGGCGAGTCCGAACCCTTCGGCGTTCAGTACGGTGCCGCTCAGCGTCATTTGGGCCGAGCCCTGGGAATGGGTGAAAAGCAGAAGAGCGGTGAGCAACCATGCGGCGGGAACGGGGAAAATGCGGAAGATGTCGGCCATGGTCTGTTCCTCCTGTGAAAAGGATGATTTCGCCACAAAATTGTAAAAAACTTGGACAAATTCAGAATATGAAATTCAGCATGACCGGGCAACAGAAAGAACTGGAAAACAGACCTTGACAGGTATACAATTGTTCAGTATACTTAAGGCATGGCGCATTCCCGCATGAGCATAGAAGAAACCGGGGTTCGTTCGGTCCTGGTGGCGCAGGACGGCCCTCCGGTAACCCACTTCACTCTCAATCCCTACAGTGGCTGCGGCATGGGATGCGCCTATTGCTACGTGATGAAGTACCCTTATGCCAGCGAGCATCCCCTGCCCTGGGGAACCTGGGTCCGTCCCAAAACCAACGCCCCCTTTCTCCTCGGCAAGGTGCGCGACAAAGTCTGGGGGCGGAAAATTTTCGTGGGTTCGGCCACCGATCCTTACCAGTATGTCGAACGCCAGTACCGCCTGACCCGGCGCTGTCTGAAGGTATTGCTGGAGAGCAACCCTCTGAGCGTCGTAGTGCACACTCGCAGCCACCTGATCCTGGACGACCTCGAGCTCCTGCAGGCCTTTGGAGAGCGCCTGGGGGTAGGCTTTTCCGTGCCCACCGACGACGACCGCGTGCGGCGCAAACTGGAACCGCACGCCCCGCGCATCGACGCGCGTCTCAAGACCATGCGCCGTTTGCGGGCGGCAGGAATTAAAGTAACGGCTTCACTTTCACCTCTACTCTATTGCAGCCCAAAACGTTTCGCCCAATTACTCAAAGACTCCGCCGACGGAGCTTACATGGGATCGATGCGCTACGTGGACAAAACGGCCCTGGGAAGCATGGACCGGGCAAGCGCCTATTTCAGCAGTGCTCGCTACCGGGAGCTGATCGAGGAGATGGACCGTTGTCTGGTGGAGGTGGGCCTGAAGGAAGAGAATGCGCCGGGGGAGTAGCGGAAGGGGAGGGGGTAGGGTGGGGTTGTCTTAGCGTGGGACAGGCGCCGGATTTATCCAAGGGATTGGTTCCTCCTTAGGCCGAGCCGAGATGGAACGTCACCCTGACGAAGGCACCTCCGGAGTCCTGCACTATTTCGGGCTCGGTCTCATTGAACTCGAGCATTGCTTTGCGCATCACCGGCCAACCCCTGCCCCGCTTCTCCATGAATCCTTTTTCAAGCATGTAGTTCGCCATCAGTTCGTTTCGCGATCGCGGATGGGCGCCGGCGCGAACGCTCTCCACTCTCATGTGGTTGGGCAGTGTGCCCCGACTGCTCACGTCTACATGTTGAGAGAAGACCTCGATACAAGGCGAACACACCCAAACGAGAAAGAAGGGCAGTAATGTTGGGGGGATCATACCCCGTCCGTATGAATACCATCGCTTGCTGTGCCGATTTCGGAGGTGACTCGACTAGCTGGCGATCTTTCTCAAATTCTGAAAGAAATTTAGCCTGCCATCGGAGGAACCAGACATGAGCCCAGAAAAACTATACAAAGCCGCCTTCCCCCATGGCGAAGACATCCTCGCCTTGCCGGTGGAGGACCTGGACCAGGCCACGAGGTGGTACGGCGTGGCCTTCGGAATGGCAGAGGTGGAAAGGCGCGACGACCCCGTGCCGGCGGTGGTACTCGAACGCGACGGGGTGTGCATCGGATTTGCGATCAACGGGGGCGACGCCGGCCAGGAGGGCGCGGCCATTCTGGTGAACGACATCCACAGAGCCCGGCAGGAGCTTGAAGCCAACGGCGTCAAAACGGACAACTGGCGCGTGGACGAGCGCGACGGCAAGAAATACCAGGTTTTCTTCGTCGTCGCCCCCGACCGGCTTTGCTACTACTTCCATCGGCCCCTCGAAAACTCCGGCTAGGAGTCATTCCTTCAAAAACACGTATCGTTCCAGCCGGGCCAGTTCGTTATCGTCGACGTATTTTCCGATTTCCCGTCGCCACTGGTTCATGCTGCGGTAGGGGCGGTATTCCTCGAACTCGTGGGCCATGCGCTTGCCCACCCCGGGGATGGTCAGGATATCCGTCTCGCTGGCGCTGTTGAGTTCCAGCGGCACGAAGACGTACTGCTCCAGCCGGGCCAGTTCGTCGTCGTCGACGTATTTTCCGATTTCCCGTCGCCACTGGTTCATGCTGCGATAGGGGCGGTATTCCTCGAACTCGTGGGCCATGCGCTCTCCGACCCCGGGCACCAGTTTCATTTCGTGATCGCTGGCGTTGTTGAGGTTGATGGGCAGGAAGAGATGGACGTAGAGTAAGGCCCGCACCGAGTCCGCGGGGGTCGCATCCAGATAGGCGTCGAGAGCTTCCATGCCCATGAACGGCCGCCGCGCCACCATCCCCTCCACCAGCGCCGAATCCAGTTGGGCCAGGGCCAGCAGTTGCTCGACCCCGGCCAGGTTGGGATTGAGCACGGTTTCGTTCTTGCCCACCTGTCCGCTGGCACTGTTGCCATAGAGGCATACTACCGCAACCACGGCTAGAATGACTCGCTCCATCGCCTAATTCTCCTTTGCCGGCTTCCGGCTCAGGGCAGGGTGCCTGTAGGTATAAAGCAACCCGGCCAGTCCCAACTGGAGCAGGGCTCCGGGCGCCAGTGCCGGCAGGGCGCCGCCCAACGCCCCCGACAGAAGGTCCAATCCGGCAAGGGTCGGGTACAATTCCAGTTCGAATTCCATGTTGGCGCTCAGATGAAACCAGTAGCCCACCATTCCGCCGGCGACGAAAGCCAGCATGGTCAGGCGGAACAGGCGCAGGAGGACCGCCCCCCGGAAGATCAACCGCGCCGCCGACAGGACCAGTCCGAAACCCAGCAGCACCAGGGGCACCAGTTGCCGCCACTCTTCGAAATGACCGAGCAAGAGCAGTTCGGCTCCCAGACCCACCGAGCCCAGAAGGAAGATCACCAGGATGCCCCGGCGCAGGAAGACGGCTCCTTCGTCTCTTTCCGAATCGATCATTACTCCCCCATCGTCGCTCCAGGCCCTCATGTTTTCATCGGTCGGCGGCGTCTGTCAAAGAAAGCATGTCAATTCCTCCGGCGCCAACTCCGAGGAAGGGGTAAATAAGGTCCTTTTAGAGGTCCGGTGCCAGGCCGCTGCCGGTAATCACAGGGACTGCAAAAAGGCGACGAGGGCGTCGCGGCCGCTCCTGTCGAGCCGGCGCACGAATTCCCGCGCCGTTTCAGCCTCGCCGCCGTGGAGCATGGTGGCCTCCATCAGAGTCCGGGCGCGGCCGTCGTGCAAGTAGGCCGGAATTCCGTTGACCGTCGCGGTCAGACCGATTCCCCACAGCGGAGGAGTGCGCCATTCGCGCCCGTCGGCCTCGAAGTCCGGTCGGCCGTCGGCCAGTTCTTCGCCCATATCGTGGAGCAGCAGGTCGGTGTAGGGGTGGATGGTCTGCCCGGACAGGGCGGCAATCTCGTGGCTCCCGGTTTGCAGGGTGGGGAGGTGGCAGCCCGAGCATCCTGCTGCGGCGAAGAGCTTTTCACCGCGCCGAACCTGGGGGTCGTCGATGTTGCGGCGGGCGGGCACCGCCAGGGTCTGGATGTAAAAGGTGGTAACCTCCAGGGTTTGCGGCCCGATCTCGGGATCGTCCCGGTGGTCGTCCATCTGCACCTGGCCGGCGGTGGACTCCCGGGGAAAGTAGGGACTGGTGATCCCCATGTCCTGGTGGTAGGCCGAGGCCACCTGCTGCAACAGATCGGGGTTGTTGGCCTTGAGGCCGAAGCGGCCCAGTTCGGTGCGTCCGGTGCGGAAATTGTAGGCCATGTTGGGGCGGCCGGAGATGCCGTCGCCGTCGCCCGGGTCGGCAAGGGCCAGGATATCCCCTTCGGGGACGGCTTCGAGCAGGCCGCGGCCGAAAACCGGCGGGGCCATGCGCGGCGAGGTCAGGACCCCGGCGGGAAGGGGCTGGTAGGCATCGTAGATGTGGTACTGGGGAATACGCACGGCGTAGGCCTGGCCGTCGGCGAAATGACGGGTTTCCTCGAAGTAGACCACTTCGACCCGCGCCTCCGGCTTCACCCCGAAGACGGCGCGATCCCCGATCTGCTCGCCGAATCCCGGCACCGGCCGAGGAGCCCCGGGCACCTCGGGGTTGAATCCCGGCAGGCTTACCCGCATGAGCATGGAGCCGAGGAAAGGGGAGGTGTCGCCGAAACCTTCGCGCCCGCGGCCGTCGCGGGCGTGGCAACCAACGCACGAGGTCTGGTTGAATACCGGTCCCAGCCCGTGCCCCACTTCGGCGGGCGCGGTGACGAAGACCTGTTCAAAAGCGGCGTCACCGGCCAGAAAGCGGTCCATTTCCTCTCCATTCAGGGAAGGAATGGGGTTCTCGAAGGCCAGACTGCTGGCGTCGAAGACGGTGGCGGCCCCTCCGGACAGCAGGCGGTCTTCGTCTACCGTCTCCGGCTCCACCCCGGAGCGGCCGTCGCCGCAACGGGTGAGGACCCCGACAAGGAGCGCATAAACCAGGCATCTGCGGATAAGGGCCATCTTCCTCATATTCCGGCGGCCAACAGGTTCAGTCGTTCAGAACCAGGGGCAGAATTTCCTCCTCCAGGGTCTGCTGTACGGTGGCCACGGCCGCCTGCGCCTTTTCCACCTGGCCGCGGTCGGAAAAGATGGCTTCGCGGAAGGGCGGGGCGATGCTGCCGATCTCGTCGATGGCCGACTGAATCTCCTGCTTGAGGCGTTGATCCAGGGCAGCGTTGCGCTGGCCGATGAACTCGTCCAGGCCCCGGCCTTCTTCGCGGTAGTTCCCGGCGTAGACGTTACTCACGCTGCGCAGGTTGTTCTGGAAATCGACGATGGAGTTGAAGCTGAACTGGGATTCCACCAGGCGCGGGTCGCGCTGGGTCAGCGGATCGGCGATCTTGCCGTTGGCCACTTCGTCACAGATGCCGATCATGCCGTTGACCATCTCCTGCACCGCAGCCTGGGTGGAGGGGTACACGGGGCTGCCCTTGCCCGCGTCCATGACTTTCTGGCCGAAATTGCCCCCGGAGGGAATCCAGCTTTCGTGCAGGGCCTCGGTAGTGGTCTTCAGATCCTCGGTGGCGGCCACCAGGTAGTCGAACTCGCGCGCGGTGAAGTCGCCCGCGGTTTTGCCCGCTCCTTCGCCGAAAATCAGGTATTCGATGGTGTGAAAGCCTTTGAGGGTTCCGTCCAGCCCGCCCACGTAGGCGGAGGTCAGGTCGTTGCCGCTGGCCAGCACCCCGTCCAGGTCGGTGCGGTTTACCGGCCAACTGTCCAGGGACGGATCGAAGCCGTTGAAGTCCACCGGCCCGAATAGAAAGCCCTCGCTGGCCTCCCATGGGACCCGGGTGGCCACCCAGCGAGCGCGGGCGGTGGTGAGATTTTCAGCGCTGGGATCCTGCCGCAGGGCCCCCACGGCGGCAAGGAGGTCGCCGGCCCGCTTGTCCAGGTCGGCATAGGTGGCGATGACTACCTTGTTGGTGAAGTCGTTGAGGATGGGCCCGAAGTCGAAGGATGGGGGATCCACCGTTGTGGGGCTGCTGTCGTCGTCGCCGCAGCCGGCAACCAGGATCAGGCTGATGAGGGCAGGCCAAAGGGGTGACGAAGGGATGATCGCTTTCATGCTGACTCCTTTCATTAAAATTGAAACCCCAGCCCCATGGCCAGGGTATTTTCCGGGTTGAAGCGGGCAGCGCCCAACCGCCGCATGGCGTAATCGGCCTTGAGAACCAGGGCGTTTTCCAGGTTGTAGTTGACGCCGATAGTATAGACGCGGCGCTGGAAGCGCGGATTGTCGAAGGTTTGAGCGGGCACCGAGGCCATGCTGTCGTAGGCGTCCAGGCGCAGAAAAACATCCAGCCTCCGCTGCGGCGACGGCCTCAGCCAGGGCAGGAGGTCATAGCCTATTTCGATGAAGGCCGCGTAAGCGCCCCGGGCCACCGGCGAGCGCAGGACGTCCAGATTGTTCGACAGGGTGCGGTTGCGGGCGCTGACCACCGCCGCATTCTGCAGGTGCCCGTAGAGGTAGAGCCCCCGCGCCCGCAGCCCTCCCAGGGTCAGAGTTCCATGCACGTCGACAATGGTGACGTGGGCGTCGACTCCCTTCATGTCGGGCTTGGGACGGTTGTCGGCGCTGTCGCCGCGATAGGCTGAAATTCCCAACTCGCCTTGGGGGGCGAACTGGTAGTCCAGGCGCCCGACCCAGGCCATATTGGTGGCCTTAACGGTCTCGAAGCGCTTCTGGTGGCCGCCAACGATCCAGTGCTGGGAGCTGAAACCGGTGGCGTCCAGGCCGTTGACCAGTTGCACCTGGTAGCGCCAACCGCCATAGGTTCCGGAGACCTCGGCGCCGGTTTCGTGCCACAGGGCCGGAATGATGGAGGTTTCGGCTTCAGAGCGGCGGGTGGCGAAGTATGAAGAGGGCTGGAAGTGATGGCTCAATTGGCCGACGGCGACGTAGAAATGCCCCAGGCGGAGGCGGAAAGCCTCGGTGATGGTCCGTTCGACGGCCAGTTCCTCGACCACCACTTCGCCCCCTTTTTCGATTTCCTGCTCGAACTCGCCGAACTCCTCGAATTCCAGCTCCAGGGCGGCGCCGCTGCCGCCGTGCTCGAATTCCACCTCGGCTTCCAATTCGGTGTCGGCGAGCAAATCGACCTCCAGCTCCAAGGCGAGGCGAGTAATGTCGATGGTGGCGCGGCTGTCCGCCGGGGAACCTTTGGGACCACTTTTCTGGTCGGGGCCATAGTCGAAGTGGGAGAATTGTAACTCGCCGTAACCTTTGAGATGGAGGCGCGAATTTTCCGCAGCTTGGGAACAGAGACTATGTGATATAAGAAGGAAAGTGATAAGAGGTAACGAACAGCGGATCATGCAGTTATTATATACCTTACATGAAAATTGCATAGCTAATAATAGATAAGTATACAAAACATAAATTTGTTTTGCAATACATATGTTTTGCAAGCCGAACATAATTAAAGGTTATGGCCATCCACTTCTATTGTCAAGTGAAAAACCGGCTGAGATTGTACTTTTCCGCAGCAAGCAGGGTGGGCAAGGTTTGCCCCTCTGGCAGTGGGGCTCTCAGGACACGCCGTTGCCCTCGGCGAATTTTGCCGCGTCGGCAGCGCTGGCAAGTGGTCTTCCCTCCAGGGCGAGCTCGAAGCGCTGGCCTCCAAGGCGCGAGCTCTGTTCGGCCGTATTGGCTACGAGCAAGGTTTTCCACCCCACCTCAGGCCCGAGCTCGAAGGGCGTGCCCCGGCGGACGTGCTGCAGGAACGCGTCCAGTTCAGCCGCGTAGGCATTGGCGTAGCGCGGGTAGAAGTCGGGATGCCACGGCTCCGGCCTCCGCATGGGAAACTTGCGTTGAGCCGCCAGGGTGCCTCGGGGCAGGGGACCGCGGCCGGTGCCGCGCCACAGCCTGGCGCTGACCTCGCCGAAATCGCCGCTGAATTCGCCCACGTCGATGCGGCCATCGGTGCCGATCAATTTGAATCCGTTTTCGTATCCGGTGCTGTTGATCCGCGAGCCCCAGAGATGGGCCACGGAATCGTCGGCCCAGGTGCAGAAGACGTGGACGATGTTGGCCCCTTCCCGGGCTCGGTCTTCGTAGTGGGGCGCCATGAACCGCAGCGCCTGCACGTAACGGGGCAACTCGAAGGCCCTGAAGCTCATGGCTTCGAAAACCAGGTGGATGGCCATGTCCGCGGTGATGCCGCTGCTCTGGTAGTCCGGTGGCGTGGGATTCTTGTCCTGGAGGACGTGATGGGTCTGTTGCAAGGACCCGATCAGACCCTTTGACACCCACTCCATGGCGGCCTGCGCCGGTTGGTCATAGAACCGCTGCAGGGCCACCTGCACCAGGTGGCGGCCTTCTGGGCCCAGGGCCTTGACGCATTCCACCGCTTCGGCTACCGAATTGGCCAGGGGTTTTTCCACCAAAACGGGAATGCCGCGGCTGGTGAAGGCCTGGCTGTCGGCGGCGTGATCCTCGGTGCGGGAGGCGACCACCACGCCGTCCAACGGGACGGCGGCAGCCATTTTCCGGGGATCGTCGAACTGCGCCGGTGGATGAGTCCGGTCGGCGCCCATCCCGTGGCTCACTGCCGCCGTGGCCGCCGCCCGGGTGGACTCGCGGCGGTCCCCCAGGGCAACCAGTTCGACCGTGCCCTTCAGGGCCAGGCGCAACAGGTTCTCCAGGTGCACTCGACCCATGCGGCCGACGCCGAAAATTCCCAGTCGCAGTGGTTCGAGCTCGCCCATCAGGAATTGCCCTTTCCTCCATTCGCAGTGCGGATTCAGCCGGCCGTACCTCGAGCCGGGGAGGCGGTGCCGAACAAAACTACCGCACTCCCGGCGACTCGGCCAGCCGGGAATCTCCGGACCGGGGCTTTTCGGTGGCCTCCCTTTTGGGTGTTGCCGGTCGATGGCTTATTATATCTTTTATCTTCGGCCCGAGGCTGACGGGGCACCACTGCAATCGGCGTTACCCCGGCGCGGATTTCCCGGGTCCGGGCCGCCGCAGATTCCCATGAAGAGAGGACACAGCCGATGAACCTGGTTTTCGTAGGATGCGAATACGCCGGCAAGTCCACCATCGCCGCCAAAGTCATGGAGTGGGCCGAGGAGACGGTAGGGGGAACGAGCCATTTTCACGATCATATGAGTCTGCCCTCGAGCGAGCTGGTGCCGGAGGCGCAGGAATCCCTGCTTAAGGTGCATCCTCAGGTCCTGGAGATGTTCCAGCGCTACATGATCGAATACCATGTCTCCCAGGGGTTCTACAGCAACGCGGACCACAATTTGATGGGGCTGGTGATAGAGGAGGCGGTGTACGCGCCGCTGTACTACGGCTATGGCGGCAAGGACAGCGCCGCGCCGGAGCGCAGTCCGGAGGGCCAGCGCACCCAAATGGCGCGGATGATCGAGGAAACCATGGTGGAGCGGGGACCGGGGAGCGTGCTGGTGCTGTTCAAGGCCGCGCCGGAGGTGATCAGGGCGCGCATGGCGGCTGCGCCGCACCGCCACCAACTGGTGCGGGAGGATGACGTGGAGTACGTGCTCGAACGGTTCGAGGAGGAGTTCACGGCCTCCCTGATCCAGCGCCGGTTCGTGCTGGATACGACCGCGGCGACGGAGGAGGAGACCCTGGCGGAGTTCGTTGCCAACTACGAGCCCTTTCACACCTCCGCCGACCGCGAGCGCATGCGCCGCCACCAGGCGGCTGCAAAGGACGGGTGATCCGCGCGCCCCGATCCCCGTTCCGGTGCGCTCCCTTTTGCTGCTTTCGAGTAAATTGCCGTCGGGCAGCCCCGTGGCTGCCGGCCATAATCTGGTTGCCGCTTTTTGCCGCCGGGCCCCGGCCACCATGGATCTCGAGGCGGCTTCCCGGTCTTAAGGGCTATTTCAGTCACCGGAGTAGATGATGAATTTCAAGTTGTTCGACGTGGATGCGCACGCACCTGAGGATGACCAGGTTGCGGTGGTCAAACCCTGGCGCCACCTCGTCGTCGACCCCGACCACGCCGCCGCCTGGATAGTGGCGGGTGACGTGGACGGCGATGGGGAGATGGAGATAGTTGGGGCCCGCAATCGCCGCGATACGGACGGTCACTTCGTTACCGCCGTGAGCGCCCACAAACTCGACGGAACCCGCCTGTGGAGCTGGGGAACGCCGGGAGCCGGCCATCCCGAGCTGGGCTACGACGTCGCCTGTCAACTCTACGACTGGGACGGAGACGGCAACCTGGAGGTTATCTTCGCCACCGCCGATCATCTCGTCGAGCTCGAAGGCGCAACAGGCGAGGAGAGGAGGCGCTTTCCCATTCCCTCCGAGGCATTTGACTGCGTCGTCTTCGCCAACTTCAGCGGCGGCGAGCGCGCCTCCGAGGTACTGGTCAAGACCCGCTACCGCCAGATCTGGGCCTTCGACCGGCAGGGGAAGGAACTGTGGACCATCAAGGATCCGGTGCGCCACCGCACCGCGCACCAGCCCTTCCCGGTGGATATCGACGGCGACGGGCGCGACGAGCTGGTGGCCGGCTACGCCATGCTGAATCCCGACGGGACGGTGCGCTGGCAGATGCGCGGCCTGGGTCTTGAATACCTCACCGAGGACGGCGGCCACCTGGACTGCGCCCGGGTATTGCGGAAGGGGGATTCACCTGCCGACACCTACTTGGCGGTCACCAGTTGCGGCCACAACTTCATGGCCGCAGTGGACGGGGAAGGCGAGGCGGTGTGGAATCTGGACGGCCCTCATTTCGAATCCATCGACATCGGCAAGGTATGCCCGGATGTTCCCGGGGTGCAGATCGTGGTGGACCTGGCCCACGTGGAGTGCGAGGACGAGCCCCTCTGGGTGGTCCATGAAAACGGCGAGGTGCTGGGGCAGATCATGACCCGAGGAAGCCGCTTTCACTTCCTCGTCGACTGGGACGGCTCAGGAGTTGAATCGGTGCTGATCGGGCATATTGCCGCTCTCTTTGACGGCGGCGGCCGCAAAGTTGCCCGCTTCGAGACGCCTGCGTCGTGGCCCCCGGACAAGTCCATCTGTCACTGCGGGGACATGACCGGGAACGGGGTCCCCGATGTGGTTCTGAGCAACCCCACTGGATCCGAGGTTTGCGTCTACCGCAACGAGAAGGGCGGCCCGCCGCTCCAGCCCATTCGCCAATTCAGCCGCGTCAACTACACTCTCTACTGAGCCTGGACCGAACCCCACTGCGGCGCCCAGCAGAAGGAGAATCGCAATGAACGACAATGAGCGAGGGTCGCAATGCGACATTTGCGGAGAAAAGGCCGAAGGAGACGTCCGCCTCACCTTCTACCCTGTAAAACACGAAGACCGTCCAGCCGACTTGTATCGAGCCATGGTTCGCTTCGAAAAGGTGGAATATGGAGAGGAGGGGCTTGTGGCCCTGGAGGAAGCGCACATCTGCCTGCGCTGCTTTCTCATGCGCTGCATCGACAAATTGCCGCGCAACGAAGCGCGGCTTACTTACCGGGACGGACACCATGCCTACGAGGAATAAGATGAAGGGGGCGGGTTGATTGGAAAAACGACAGGAGGAAAAAAATGAGCGATCTACAGTTGGTGGAAGAGGAGCTTCGCTTCAAGTTTTACTTCAAAGGACAATTTTGCCTGGCCTACAACAAAGGGCATTTGAATTTAGGCGACTTCTATCTTTCGCGGCCCAATTTCTTTCCCGTCTATTCGCCCAGCGGTCTGCCGGTCACCACGAACTGCGCCTACCGTTACAACCACCATAAATCGATCTTCATCGGCCACGCCAAGGTAAACGGCATCAACTTTTTCCACGACAACAACCACACCCGGGACGACCTGGGCGACATCGAACTGGTCAGGGCCGAGGGTGAGACCGGAAATGCCTGCATCCAACTGCGCACGGAGAACAGGTGGGCCGCCAAGCAGGGTGCCCATATTCTGCAGGAAAAAAGGGATACTGTCTGGACTCCCGGGCACCGGGTTCACGTTCTGGATATTTCTAGTTCCCTTGTACCTCAAGTGGACGAGGTTCTTTTCGAGCAGGACAGTCATTCCTATATCGGGGTCCGGGTGGCCGACAGTATGGACGTGGAGGACGGCGGCCGCTTGCTCAATTCCAGCGGGCAGGAAAACGAGGCCGGGACCATGGGAGAGTACGCCGACTGGCTGGACTACAGCGGCATGGTCGCCGGACACCCGGTAGGCGTGACCCTGATATCCCATCCGTCCAATCCGCCCTCTCCCTTCTTTTCCCGCGACTATGGCACCATGCTCGCAAATTTTACCTTGCAAGGATCCTATTCACTTAAAAAGGGCGAGACCTTGGTGCAGCGGTTCCGCATCCTGGTCCACGAGGGCGCGGCCGACGCCGCCGACATCGGCCGCTACCAGGCCCTGTTCGCAGCCGCCTGAAGACGGCCCCGGGCGGGTTTGAGCACGCCTAACAAGGGGGTCCCCGCTTTGTGCCAGGAGCCCGGTCAGAAATACGGACCAGGGCAGAAGGAGAGTTCCCAGGCCGATCACGCCGTAGCTGAGTTTGCCGATCTCGCCTCGGCACAACGGAGGGAGGGCGCGGGAGTGAGGTTTCCACTACCTTCAATTTCTCTGCTCCCTCAACTTGCCGCCGCACGTGGATCTGGAACTCGCCGAGCTGGATGAGTCGGCGCAGGTTGCGGGTGGTTGCGGCCACTGGGTTTGTCGCCGGCCTTCCTGGAGCGTCAGGTCCAGGTTTTGCTGAGCAGAGGGTACAGGCACCAAGTGTGACCCGTTCCAATGAATGAAAGGAAAGTAAAATGTCACATGAACACCTGAAGCAGAAAATTCGTGCCGGCGAGACGGTGGTGGGCGTCGTCATTCCTTCCACGATCGACCGCCAGCGTTTCCGGATGATTTTGGACCGGGGCCCCTACGAATTCGTCTCCGTCGACAGCCAGCACTCGGCATTGAGCGAAAACGGCCTGGTGAACCTGTGCGCCCTGGCCGGCGAATTCGATCTCCCGGTCCAGTTTCGCATCAAGCACACTCGCAATACCTACCTGATCGGCAATTATCTCGATCTTGGTCCCGCCGGTGTTGAAGTTCCTCAGGTCGAGATGGAAGGTACCGTCGAGGAGGCGGTTGAGAACTTTTACTATCCGCCCGCCGGCAAGCGCAGCGTCGGCGGTGGCGCCCGACTGAGAGCAGGAGACTTTGCCGATCCATTCGACTACGCTGATTGGTGGAACGACCATGGCATGCTGTGGATGCAATTGGAGTCGGTCCAAGCGGTCGAAAAGGTCTTCTGTCTGGCCAAAGAAGGCGTCGATTGCGTATCTTTCGGACCGACCGATCTGAGCTTCGATTTGAAGTACCATCCCCATCCGCTTTTGAAGACCGTGGATGATTGCGTGCGCCGGGTGGTCGGAACCCTGGAGAAGGTTCCGGTGGCAGTCTGTTTCCGCACCTATAGCCCCGCGCGAAGACAGCAGTATCTGGATATGGGGGTTGGGGTTATCCTCGAGCATTTTCAACATCTGGGGCTTCCCGGATAGATGGGTTCGGTCATGGGCGGGAGGGGTAGACCTTTCCGGCCTTAAATGGCACTTGGACCAATGCCGGGGACAGGTTTCTACTCTATTGATTAAAGGAGTTGATCATGCGGAAAACCATTGGATCGGGTCTGGGGCTCGCCCTGTTCGGTATCCTTGTCCTCGCGGTGCATCCGGTCGGGGCCGACTTGTCGGTCTTTGTGGGCAGGGCGACCTTCGGCGACGAAACCCAACTGGAGGGCAGTTTGGGGCTGGGGGCGCGCCTGGGGAAATCCGGCCGCTTCTGGGGCGGGGAAACTGCGCTGATGGTCGCCCGGCCCGAGCGCCAGCTCGGAGGCAGGAAGGAGACGGCTACGGCTATTTTCTACGATGCCCGCTTCGTGGTCAACGTTCCCTCCGGGAGTATCGTTCCCTTCCTCGGGGTGGGTTTCGGGGCGGTGACGGTGACCTCGACGACTGTTCCTGAAAGTGAAGAGGAGGCAGTGGTCGAGGCCCTGAGAGCCGTAGCCGACCTGCAGACCAATAGCGCCTTCAGCTATGGCGGGGGAATTAAATACGCGCTGAACGAGTACCTGGAGCTGAGGGCGGACCTGCGTCAGTACCTGGTATTCTCGGTAAAGGGGCTGGCCGCTCGGGAATTACAGCGGCAGGCGGAAGCGCGAACAGGGGTGGATTTGCCCGACGACCTGACCCAGGACAGCACCGTGCGCTACGGCGAATTCAGCCTGGGGATGGGCTTCACTTTCTGATGTGGGGGTCATGAATTTTTTGCGCTGGCGCACCAGGCGCTCCGAGCTTCAGGCGGAGGAGACTGCTTTTAAGTTTACCCAAGAGACGTCGGAAGAGGAGCTTTTCGACGCCGCGACTGTATTGCTCGATCTGGAGGAGAGCAAAGACCTGGGCGAGACCCTCGAGGTGCTGGACAGTTGCCTGGAACAAATCCAGCAGCAAGGTAAAGAAAAGGAGGTGCACCAGCTCGTCGCCTGGGTTGAACAGGAGTTCCAGCAGAAGCCGGTCGGGCCCCACCAACTTGCCCAGTTGGCGGCTGTGTACCAGCGTCTCGAGGAAGGAGATAGATCCGCCTGTCTCCACCGTGCCCTCGGCTTGTCCAGGGAAGCATTGCGCCGATACAGGGAGGCGGGAGTGCGCCAGGGAGAAGCGATTGTCCTCAACAACATGGGAATAGGCTACAATGAATTGGGCACAGCCAGCCCGCAGTTTTTTCAAAAGGCCATTCCCGTGCTGGAGGAAGCTCTGCGGTTCTACGAGGAAGAGAACGAGACCGACTGTCAGGTCTCCATTTACATGGCTCTGGGAGATGCCTATGCCGGATTGGAGGAGCCTGGACCTGATCACTTCGAGTTGGCGCTGGAGTACTATGACCGCGTCTGGAATCTGTCAGGGGGCTCCGGCGCAAGACTTGAACAGGCTGCCGTTAGCGGGCGTCTGGGGGAAGTTCAGCTTGAACTGGGGGCCTTTTACGGGGAGGACGCGCTGCTCCAGTCTGTAAAGTACTTCCGCGATACCCTGAGCCTCTACGTCGAAGAGCGGCAACACCAAGTTTGCGCCTTCTACCAAACCCGTCTGGCCAAGGCTTATATCGCTTTCTCCGAAATTGACCGCGGGCACCTGATCAACGCCCTGCACGCATATGAGGGAGCCTTGGAGCTCTACGAGAAGGGCGAGGATAAAGGGCACGTGGCCCAAACCTGTATGGAAATTGCGCGATTGCATCAGGATCTCAAGAGCAGGGACGAGGGAATGCATCTTTCCGCAGCAGTGGAACTATATTTGAAGGCCATGAAGATCAACCAGGAACTGGGATGCGACGCCGAGCACGGCGCGGCTCTGCAGGAACTCGCTCTCATCTATCTGGATGCTGGAGCCAGCAGCGCCTCCGCCGATGTGGCCCATGCTGTTCGATGCCTCGAGGAGGCGGCCACAGTCTACCGGGAGGCTAACCTGAAGGAGGAGTACCGGGTGGTCGTGGACCATTTGGAGCAGATCCACCGGTTTTTCGCTGCGCCCCCTCCGACCTGAAAATTTTTCCACTGCATTTGAGCGGCTGCAATCATGGCTTTCGAACTCCAACACCCTGGCGACGTGCGGACGGATCTTGCCGGAAACCCCGCCGAGGACGGGATTCAATCGCGAGTACAGCCGCCGCTTCCCGGAGGGAGCAAGGTGTCCCGGGACGAGAAAGAGATCATCGTGGTTTCCGGACTGCCCCGGTCCGGAACGTCCATGATGATGAAGATGCTGGAAGCCGGTGGTTTCGCAGTGCTGACCGACAACCTGAGGCCGCCGGACGCGGACAATCCGGGCGGCTACTACGAATTCGGGCCGGTCAAAAACATCGCCGCGAATGCCGAATGGTTGGAGCGCGCCGGGGGCGGTGCGGTCAAGATTATCTCGACGCTGCTCGTCAATCTGCCGGCGGATTTCTGCTACAAAGTCATCTTCATGCAACGCCGCATGGACGAGGTGCTTGCCTCTCAACGCCGGATGCTGGCCAGAAGGGGACAGCCGGTAGGCGCCGGGGACGACGAGAAACTGGGCCGGTTGTTCCGCCTGCATCTGGAGGAAGTGGAAGGCTGGCTGCACTGCCAGGGGCATTTCGAGGTGCTCCGTATCTGCTACAACGAGACCATGGAGCAACCGCTCGAGCAAGCTCGGAAAGTAAATAGGTTCCTCCGCGGCGGGCTCGATACCGCAAAGATGGCCGCCGTGGTGGACGAGACTCTATACCGGCAACGGAGAGAATCATGAGGGATCATGCCAAGTATGAATTGAGCCTAGTCTTGACCGTACTCTTGTTGGTTGGCTGCAGCCAGAACTACAGCGAAAAGCGGGGGGAGGAAGCGCTGCGGGAAAAAGGCCTGCCCGTAGCGGCGGGTGGAACCTATGGAAAGGCTCCGGCTCCCGCCTCCCTGGCCGCGTCAGGGGAGCGCCAGAGTCTGGGAGGAATCAGCGCGGTGGCGCCGGAGGGATGGAGCCGGAGGGCACCGGCCAGCAGCATGCGCGTGGCTGAGTACCACCTCGGGGCTGGCGGGAGAGATGGCGCCCTGGTAGTGGCGGTGTTCTACTTCGGTCCCAACCAGGGGGGTTCGGTGGAAGCCAATATCGAGCGCTGGTACGGTCAGTTCGTCCAGACCGACGGCAGCGCCAGTTCAGACCGAGCCCGGCGTTGGGAACGCCATGTTGGGGAAATGAAGGTGACCCTGGTGGACATCAGCGGGACCTTCAGCGGGGGTATGGGACCCATAACGGCGTCCACTGAAGCCAAACCAGGACACCGCATGCTTGGAGCAATTGCCGAGTCCGCCGTCGGCCCCTTTTTCTTCAAGCTTACCGGCCCTGAAGAGGTCGTGGCCAGGTGGGAGGCCAGCTTCGAGCAATTCATCGGCAGTATCCGGCAGGAGTAGGCTGAGCGGGCAGTCTGTTGAACGACTGCCCGGAAGGGGGTTCTTTGTCATCGTCTCCGGGGAGGTCAGGTCATGTACATGCAACTTGAAGATGAATTCGGCGATATCGTCGGCAAGGCCAGAAGGGGGCGGGAGATCGAGCCGGCGGATCTGGCCCGGCAGGCCGGTTTGTCCGCCGAGGCTCTGCGTCGGATCGAGAATTACGAGTGGACTCCCTCCGAGCCCGAAATAGAGAGCCTGGCCGAGTGTCTCGAGCTGCACCCGGGAAAGCTGCAGGTGAGTGCAGCCAAGCGCTTTTTCCCTCTGTATCCTTCGGGACATCCTCTCGATGGAATGGTGGTGGAGATGATGGTCCTGGGTGAGGATTTCCTGGTGAACGGCTATGTGGTCGGCTGCGAGAAGACTGGTAAAGGAGCCATCATCGATCCAGGATTCGATGCGGAAAAGATTCTCAAAACGGTGGAAGCCACAGGCATGGAGATCGAAAAGGTGCTGCTCACCCACGGGCATGGAGACCACGTCGGCGCATTGTCGGAAATCTGCCAGGCGATGGAGGCGCCGGCATTCATCCATGCTGCCGATTTATCCCTTATAGGCCCCGGTAGGACCAAAATCGAGGGCGAGATTGTCGAAGGAGAAGTCATTGCCGTAGGTAATCAATGCTTTCTGCCTCGGGCTACTCCTGGGCACACAAAGGGAGGAATCATCCTGGTCAACGCCCAGGTGGCCTTCGTCGGTGATGCGCTTTTTGCCGGGTCCTTGGGAGGCACCCGCAACCGCGCCGATTACGATCTGCAGCGCCGGGCGGTTGAGGTTGAGGTCCTGGGCCTGGAGGATCCGGTAATCCTCTTTCCGGGACACGGTCCGGCGACTACGGTTGGTGAAGAGAAGACCAACAACCCGTTTTTCTCCTGATCAGGGCGCAAGTTGGTCGTTGAGGGTCCAGTCGTAGATGTTGAAGGAAATGTCCACATCGGAGCTCTGACGCAGGTAGGCTGCATCATCTGCGGTCAGGTAGGGGAGCAGATAGTCGATCAGGGTGGGCTCGGCGGGGAGGTTGTCGCGGTTGAGGGGGAACCACTCGACGAAGTCGGTTCCGAACCATTGCATAATTTTGGACAGGTGGAGCAGGTTGTTCTCCTTATCGAGGCGGACGTGGCTGGGAGTGCCGGCAAATCGCTGCAGCGCTGCTTCGAGGCGCACCTCCAGCCCTTCACCCCGGAAGGCTAGGTTTTCCAGGGATGGACAACTTGCAGCGGCGCAGTTGACAGCAAAGTGGATGCGGGGTTCTCTGTAGTTGGGGCGGATTATTTCGTGCTCCACCTGGTCCAGGGTCAGTTTTTCTCCTCCTGCAAGAAAATATATCTTGGAAAAAAATCCGCTCTCCTCCTCGATGTCCATGACTGTGACCACCGGATAGGCGTCGATCACTCCCTTCAATACAAAGGCGTTGTAGGCATTGATCCAATAGGCCAGCTCGTGTTGTGGCGCCGGAAAGCGATCCGGGTTACTTCGGGGGCTGATCCTGCCGAGGCTGTCAATGTAGGCGTCCAGGGGCCCCCTGTCGGATTTTAGGCCGGTGTAGTCCACCCGACCGCTGCCATCTACGTAGGTTTGCAGGACTGCGTCGAAGAGGTCGTGGGGGAATGGTTCAGTTGTGTGGGCGGCGCCGGGGAATAGGGCGATAAGCCCGCTCCAAAATAGGCGGCTCAGGTTGATTGGCTTGCGAACCTTGCCTTTGGCGGGTTGAGCGATTGTTGATTTCATTGTCAAGCCTGCAGATTGGGTTACAGGGGCGGCGGTTCCCCTGAGGATGGGCTTGACCGGGCTGGGTCCGTATGGCGGTGAAACCGGTGCCGGCTCCAGGCAGGCCAGGCGCCGCAAGCCCTCGTTCCCCCTGTCCCTTCACGGATTGCACTCCAGACAGCGGCTCCTCAAGGCCCTTCTTTGCTATGGATAGGAAAATATACAGGGATGTCGACGGTTCAAGTGTCAAGAAAACAGGCCCGGATCGATCGATTGCCCTGAAAGGGATCTCCCTAGGACCCCTCAAGGGGGTGGATCTGAATATCCCCCTGGGTCGCTTGGTGTGCTTTGTGGGTCGCCATGGATCAGGCTGTCGCACCATGGCAGCGGACGTCCTCTACGCCGAGAGCCGCAGGCGCTACATGCTGACCCTATCCCCCTTCGAGCGCGAAAGTCTGGGAGGTCCGGGAAGGATTGCGGTGGAAGGTGTCAGTGGCCTTCCACCGGCCCTTTTCTTCGATGGCATGGACTCGCGCCCAAGGGAGACTCTGGCTGCCTTCCTCCAAGTGGACAAAGCATTGGCACAGCTGTTGCATAAACGGGGTGAAGTGACATGCCTCGAATGCGGTGGAAGGTGCCGGTCTTTCGGTGTGGAGGAGGCATTGGAAGAGGTGGTGCGCTTTCTGGAGCAAGGTCCAGGTCTGGTGCTGGCACCTTTGTCCCTGGCCGAGGATGCTTCTTTGTCCTCCGTCCTGCAGGAGTTGTTTCAGGCCGGATTCCTGCGGGTCAGGATGGGCGGAAAGGTCCTGAGGCTGGATGGGGGAGAAAATCCCGGCGAATCTCTCCCCGAGGGGGCAAGGATCGAGGTGGTAGTCGACCGGCTGACCCCGGGGTCCCGCCGGGAAAGCCGGATCCTCGAGGCAATTCACAACGCCCGTGCGATCGCCAGGGGACGAACTCTGCTGGTGGCATTGAAGACGGGCAAGAAGCTGGAGGTGAATCAACAGTTGACCTGCGACAGCTGCGGTGCCGTGTACGAAGACCTAGGTCCCGACGATTTTTGCGGCTCGGGAGAAGGGCGCCAGGTCCTGGCGCGGCAGGTTTCCGTAGCCGGTATGAATATCGAGGAGCTGGAGAACCTGAACCTTGAAAACCTGTTGCGGTTTTTGCGCCGGTTCGAGGATCCCGGGCACATGGTCGCCGCCGCGGTCATCTGCCTGGAAGAAGTGTGCTGCCTCGGGCTGGGATACCTGAGGTTATCCCGCAATACGGAACAATTATCTAGCGGAGAGTGGAAGCAACTGCTCCTTGCCAACTGCTTGAGCAGCCGGCTGGCGGGCATTCTCTACATTTTCGAGGCTCCGACCGCAGGACTCCACGGAGTCGGGATTTCCCTCTCAATAAGGGCGCTGAAGCAGCTGGTGGACCAGGGCAATACGGTGGTTGCAATGGACCATACGCCGTCCTTGCTGAAGGCCGCCGACGAGATTGTTGCCTTCGAGGACGGGCTGATAGGGAGGGCGGACGAAGCTGTATTGAAGGGCGGATCCAGGCCAACATCCCGGCATAAGCGGAGGCGGCCAGGGCCGGAACTTTGGATCCATAGCGCCGGTTTTTTGAACCTCGCTTCCTTCGACCTGCACCTGCCGCTGCAATGCCTGGTAGGGATTACCGGACCCTCGGGGTCGGGCAAGTCCACCTTGCTCAACAAGGTGGTGGCTCCGGCCCTCCGCGGCCGATCGACCCGCGACTCGGAGGGGAAGAGATCCGTTCTGGTCCAGGGGGCGTCCAGGGTTCGCAGAGTAACGGAAATTTCTGGCCTGAGATCCGGAAAAGGCAAACCTTTGCTGGCAGGATTGGAACTCTTCGACTACCTCGGAAAAATTTTTGCGGCCACTCCGGCCGCGCGCCAGCGGAACTACCCACCAGAGTGGTTTCTGCTCGACAGCCCCGGCGGCCGCTGTACCACCTGTGAGGGAATGGGCAGCCTGCGCCACGATCTGCAATTTCTCGAGGACTTTTCTCTCCCCTGTCCGGCCTGCGAGGGACGCCGCTATCGCTCCGAGATGCTGGAAATTACCCGGCGGGGACTGAATGTAGCCGATGTCTTGGAATTGTCCGTCGAGCAGGGCCGGCGCCATTTCGACCGCGATTTGCCGGTGGCGACCAAGTTGGAAGCCGCACTCTCGTGCGGATTGGGGAACTGCCGCCTCGGTATGTCCAGTTCCCTATTGGAGAGAGGAGAGTATCTGCGCCTGCAATTGGCTGTAGAGCTGGCTCGGGCCTCCCCTGCTGATCTGATCCTCCTTGACAACCCGGCCGCAGGGGCTCACCCCGAGGATCTGGAGCAGCTCGTTCAGGCCCTGGATGAAGTGGTCGCCAAAGGCGCTTCCGTAATGATGGAAGAGAACAGCCCCGAATTGCTGGCAGAAGCCGATTGGTTGGTCGTCCTGGGAAGGGAAAGCGGTGCGCGGGTCGATGCCAGTATTGTCGCCACAGGTCCCCCGGAGGATGTGCTCTCAAGAGAGGATTTTGCCCAAAACTCAAGGCGGTCCAATCCCCGAGAAGGCTGAATCCTGCCTGGGTCAGGGTTGACGAAAACCTCAGGATAAGTGTATATTTTGAACATATAGGGAACGGAGTTGCGCAGTCGTAGGAAGGCCGCCGAGAAGCGCATGGGCATTGAAAAGGATTTGCGGAGGCAAAAGGTTTCCAGGCTCGACCTGAGTGGTTTTGTCACCATTCGGATATGGACGCCTGTCTTCGAAGTTTTGCGTCTGATGCGCGAGGACCACATTAGATCCGTGCTGGTTGAAGGGGATGAGGGGTTGGCTGGGATCTTTACCGAGCGCGACGTCCTCCTCAAAGTAGCGGACGATCCTTCAATGTGGAAATTGCCCGTCGGCCGTGTAATGACCCCATCACCCCAAACGGTTTCTCCCGACACGCCGATTATTGAATCCTTGCGGCTCATGAATGCAGGGCACTACCGCAATCTTCCGGTCCTGGATGAAGCGGGCAAAATCGTCGGCAATCTCTCCCAGTACGTGATCATCCACTTTCTCACCGATCGCTTCCCCCAGGAAATCTACAATCTTCCTCCCGATCCCGATCTGATCCCCCAAACAAAGGAAGGGGCCTGATCTTGCGCATGGCTCCTGGCGCTCTGGAGAATCTGATTTAATGGCCGCCCTCACGGCCTCATCGCCAACCGCGAAAAGATCTGAAAAACGAGATCCAGCGACCCAGGCTGCAACAGCCATAGTCGAAGAACGGGAATCAGTGGTCATCTTGTTTTCCGGAGACTCCGGCGATGGCATGCAGTTGACCGGGGACCAGTTCACCAATACCTCTGCCGTTTTTGGCAATGATGTCAGCACTTCTCCGGATTTTCCGGCCGAGATTCGCGCTCCCGCCGGCACCATCCCCGGATTGAGTGAGATCCAGGTCCATTTTTCCTCCCAAGACTTGTTTACCGCAGGTGATGCGCCGGGGGTTTTGGTGGCGATGAATCCCGCCGCCATCAAGGCCAATATCGACGAACTGGAGCCGGGCGGTATTATCATTGCCAATATCGACGCCTTCAACCGCAGTAATCTCCGCAAGGCGGGCTACGAGGAAAATCCCCTGGAGAATGAGGCACTCAAAGGCTACGAAGTTTACAAAGTTGCACTGACCAAGCTGACTCGAGCCGCCCTCAAGGATGTAGATGGGCTGAGCAATCAGCAAAAGGATTTATGCAAGAATGCCTTTGCTCTGGGATTGACCTTCTGGATATTTGATCGCCCGCTCGAGACTACGCTGAAGTTCTACAGTGAGAAATTCGCCCAGCGTCCGAAGGTGGTGGAGGCCAACACCAAAGCTCTCAAGGCCGGGTACTACTACGGCGAAACCGCGGAGATCTTCCAGCGCCAGTTCCAGATAGCCCGGCGCGAGGCCGTCGCTCCGGGAGTCTATCGTCGAATCAGCGGTAATGAGGCCCTGGCTCTGGGTCTGGTAACAGCCGCTCGCAAGGCCGGCAAACCTCTCTTTTACGGCAGCTATCCCATAACGCCGGCCACTGCGGTTCTGGAGGAATTGGCCACTCTGAAAAGCTACGACGTGCGCACCTTTCAGGCCGAAGACGAGATCGCCGCCATTGGCTCGGTCATCGGAGCCTCCTTTGGTGGCGCCATGGCGGCGACCGCCAGCAGCGGCCCGGGAATTGTCCTGAAGAGCGAGGGCATTAATCTTGCCGTCGTTCTGGAACTTCCTCTAGTGGTCGTCGACATCCAGCGGGGCGGTCCCAGTACCGGTCTGCCGACCAAGACCGAGCAGACCGATTTGTTGGAGGTGCTCTATGGCCGCAATGGCGAAAGCCCCATCCCTGTTCTGGCCCCTGCCACTTCCAGCGAGTGCTTTGACATGGCTATCCAGGCCTTTCGCATTGCCGTACGCTACATGACGCCAGTATTTCTGCTCGCGGACGGCTACTTGGCCAACCATTCCGAGCCATGGAAGATTCCCGATCCTGATGAAATCGAACCTATCAAGATCGAGCACAGGCGCGATCCCGATGGCTTCCAGCCCTACATGCGGGATCCGGAGACCTTGTCCCGCCCCTGGGTCATCCCCGGCACACCTGGTCTCGAGCACCGCATCGGCGGCTTGGGAAAGCAGGATATTTCCGGCCATGTTTCTTATGCTCCCGAAGACCATGAAAGAATTGTGAGAATCAGGGCGAAGAAGGTGGAGGGGATTGCGGATTTTATTCCCGATGTGAAGGTATCAGGACCCGACCACGGCGAATTGCTGGTCGTCGGCTGGGGAGGTACGTTTGGCGCCATTCACTCCGCAGTAAAGCAGTTGCAGCAAGAGGGTAAGTCCGTCGCCAGTGCGCACTTGCGCTACCTGAATCCCTTTCCCAAAAACCTGGGCAAGGTGCTGGGACGTTACGAGAAAATTTTGGTAGCTGAGTTGAACTTGGGCCAACTAGCCCTTCTTTTAAAAGGTCATTTCCTGGTACCTGTGGCCGAGCTCAACAAGGTCCAGGGCCAACCCTTTCAAATCCGGGAGGTGGCGGACAAGATCCGGGAGATCTTGTCATAACGAAGCGAGGAGGTCGGTGATGTCCGAAGTCATTAGTGAATACAAGCTGACCCGCAAAGACTTTGTCTCGGACCAGGAAGTCCGCTGGTGTCCGGGTTGCGGGGACTATGCAATCTTGGCTCAAATGCAGAAGGTTCTTCCCGAGATCGGAGTGCCACGCGAGAAAATCGTAATGGTTTCCGGAATCGGCTGCTCGAGCCGCTTTCCCTACTACATGGATACATACGGTATCCACGCTATTCACGGCCGGGCGCCCACCATCGCCACAGGCCTCAAAACAATCAATCCTGAACTTAGCGTGTGGGTCATTACCGGCGACGGCGACGGCCTGTCCATTGGCGGCAACCATCTTTTGCACTGCCTGCGCCGCAATGTCGATGTAAAAATCATCTTGTTCAACAACCGCATCTACGGGCTCACCAAAGGGCAATATTCTCCCACTTCATTGCCGGGTCATCGCACCAAATCCACTCCCCTGGGATCATTGGATTATCCGCTCAAGCCCGTTTCCGTCGCCCTGGGGGCAGAGGCCACCTTCGTTGCCCGGACTCAGGACACCAATACCCGCCATTTGAGCACCGTGCTAAAGCGTGCTGCAGCCCACCAGGGAACGGCGTTTGTCGAGATTTACCAGAATTGCGTCGTCTACAACCCCACCGCTTGGGATCACACCACCAACCCGGATGTCAGAGACGATAATATTGTTTTCCTCGAGGACGGCGAACCTCTGGTTTTCGGCAAAGAAAGGGACAAGGGTATTCGTTTCAATGGATTGGAGCCGGAAGTGGTGTCACTGGGAAATGGCATCAGCGAGGATGATCTTATCATTCATCGGGAAGATCTCGAGAACAACAGCTACGGATATATGCTGAGCCGCATGGAATTCCCTCAATTTCCTCTGGTTTTCGGGGTTTTGCGAGTGGTCGAGAAGCCTACTTATACTGACATGCTCAACGATCAGGTTAAGCAGGCGAAAGACCGGTTGGGAGAGGGCGACCTTGACACACTATATCACAGCGGCGATACCTGGGAGGTCGAGTAGTGAGGGTCCAAGCCGGAAGATGGGGAACTATTTTCATGGGTACTTCCATGCTAGGGTTGCTCCAGGTGAGTTGGTGCCTACCCGAAGATTCCTGCAAGTAAATTGTCCCAGGGGAACTTGAAGAATCGGCGGCGCTCAGACACCTCCCCCCTGCTTTGCTCTCCATAGCCAAATTGGAGGATTTTGGCTATGGAGAGCAAAGCAGGGGGTTGCCGGGCGGCGGCGCCCGGATTGATGCGGATATGCATCCGAACGGGCTTGGGGTAAGCCACAAAAAATTTCAACGACGTAGGCGGTCATGATCTGTTCGGCATGTGGTTACGACAATTTCTCCGGGGTAGATATCTGCGCGGAATGCGGCCAGAGTCTCATTCAGGAATACCTTGTGGAGGCAGAGGAGGAGGGGCACAACATTTTTGCAAAACCGCTTTCTGTCCTCAACCCTAGAAAACCGGTTTGTGTTACCAGGGACACCACGGTCGCCGAGGTGATCACCCTGCTCAAGGGAAAGAACGTCGGATGCGTCTTGGTTGTTGGAGATGAAGGGAAGCTTGTAGGAATCTTCACTGAGCGCGACGTACTCTACCGTGTGGCCGGCCTGATCGAAAACCTGAAAGACATATTAGTGGAGAGCTTGATGACGCCGCGGCCGACCAGCCTCAAAGCCTCGATGCCCATTTCCCATGCATTGCACTTGATGGGCTTGCACGGATTTCGCCACGTCCCTTTGGTCAATGAGGATGACAAACCCTTGAGCTCAATTGCCTTCCGGGATATCGTCCATTTCATCGAAAAGAATTTCTCTTCAAATTCTGCCTAGAACTGGTGACCCGGGAGGGAACCAACTCTGGGTTGTCCGCCCACGTCCTCTGCATGGCTTCTTTCCCGAAAGGTGGCCACAACATGCTGTCTAGAACGTCCAGAATTTTTGGATATTTCGCAGGGATAATGATTTTCTTTCTCGTGGAGCCCGTCGAAGCCAAGATTGAGAGCGGCGACTTGGACCTCCAACGGCCGGTTTTGGAGGGGGAGTGGTTGAGTCTTAAGCTGGGGATCCTGGGATTGCGGTTGAGCTATCCGGCCTATCGCATCAATCTGGAACTGGACCATAAAAACACAATCGTATTTACCTTCCTCAGCAGTAGCGGACTGTCCGATCATTTGGTTAAGGTGGGACCGGTGGAGGCTGAACAGATGCTCAAGTATCATGCCGAAGGAATCCGCCATCAGGTGGAACAGTTGGTCAAGAATGACTTCCCCAACCTGTGGACCGGCTTCAATCAGGAGAACGATCTTATAGGGGAATTCCTGGTGCCGGCAGAGGATCTGGACACCGGACCGCGGCAATTGGCATATTGGAAGAATGATAGACTTTATTGGAGTCCCTAGCGCCCGAGGGTACAGGACCGGATAGATTGGCGAGCTGTCTCAGCGCGAACCTGCCGGGTTCCCCGGGAGATCCTATGCTGTCCCTGTGATGGCCGCAGTCTTATGGCTGAATGAGTGTCTCCGAATTCCACCAGCCTTCAGTTGAGACTTCGGGTCCCTGCAATTTCCCGAAAATATTCCAAAGACGATTCCGCACGGCAATCATTCCGGGTCGCGGGACGAGACATTCCGGTTCAATGATTCGTTCAGGTGAATGAGTTTGTCAATGGCCGATTCTTCTGTGGTGACCAACCATCCCTTGACCTTTTTCCCCAGGACGAAGATCTCCTTGGGCACTGCCTCTACAACCTTTGAAAACCGGGTATGGCGCTCCCGGTTGATACAGAAAAAGGTGTGCCGGCGAGTCGTCCCCTTCTCGACAATTTCCATCAACTAATCTCCCTTTCAATTTTTTTCTCTGAATACTCGTGCACAGTATCGATCAGTAGTCTAACGTGGTCAAAGGGGGTTTGCGGCAGAACCCCGTGCCCCAGGTTGAAGATGTGGGGTATTCCCTCTGTGTTCTGCAAAATTTTTTTTGTTTCGGCAATAATTGTTTGGGGGGGACTCAGGAGGACACAGGGGTCCAAATTGCCCTGGAGGGGAATCTGGTCTCCGAACAGACTGGAAGTTTGTGCCAGATCTGCGCGCCAATCTACGCTCAAAACATCGGCACCGACCTGGGCCAATGATGGAAGCAGGTGAGTTGCTCCAAAAGCAAAGTAGATACGTGGTATTTTCATGCCTTCCAGCGCGGAGAAAATTCGCTGCAGGTAGGGCAGGGCAATGGACTTAAAAGCGGCAGAAGACAATAGGCCAATTGATGTGTCGAATAGTTGTATGGCCTGAACTCCAGCTCTGATCTGGGCACGGAGGTAGTCGATAAGGACTCCTGACAGTTTGTTGAACAGGAGATGGGCGCTGCCGGGATCCGAATAAAGGAGGCGCCGCAGGGCGGTGAAATCCCTGGATCCTTCTCCCTCTACCACCCAACTGGCCATGGTAAAGGGCCCGCCTCCATAACCAATGAGGGGAACGGTGGGGGGCAGGGCTCGCCTGACCAAGCGAATAGTCTCCAAGACATAGGGAAGATCGGTTTCTACATCTACCGAACTAAGCCCCTCCACATCCTCTTTGCTATGTACCGGGTGCCTGAATACAGGGCCTGGTCTGTACTCGAAATCACAACCCATGGGTTCTAGGGGAGTCACGAGATCGGTGAACAGGATGGCGGCATCGACGTTCAGCATCTCAACCGGCATCAGGGTGATCTCGGCGGCGAGTTCGGGAGTTTTGAAAAGGGTGGAAAGGGACCCGGTTTTTTCTTTCAGATCTCTGTAGGGCTTGAGGATGCGTCCGGCTTGACGCATTAGCCAAATAGGTTTGGTCGCGGGAGGCCGGTGATTACAGGCTTGGAGAAAACGACTGGATTCTACTGGATCTAACATGAAAACTGCAAAGGCGAATTTTTTTCAGAATAGATGCCCGGGACGACATGGATACCATGCCGAAGTTTCTCAGACTTCCTGACTTGATTGCATCAAAGTAGGGAAGAAGTTGTTCACTCCAGCCACGCGGCCTCCGCTGGCATTTGGGGGGAAATCTTATTCTCCTGGTTCTACCATCCACTCCGGCAAGGTAATGCGGTATTTGTAGATTTCTTCCCCTTGCTCGAATTCTAATTTTTTGTTGGTCGTCTTGGGGTTGAGAATCTCCTTCTCTTGGCCTTCGTGATCGAAGGCCAAGAGGCGAAACCGTGGAATGCGCCTATCCGGCCAGAAGTGGAGAATATGAACCTCAATGGGGCCAACGCAGTCGAGGGGGTAGATGTCTATTTTCCAGTTTTTTTGGAGGACCAGGGCTGCACCATTCAAGACGATAGGCCCGACATCGAGTCTGGAGCCGCGGGTATCGCAGTAGAAATATTCGGGACAGTGGACATAGTCGATTCGGCCCGAGCCCGTGTCGGCTGAGTAGGCGAGCAGGCCATCAGAGGCGTGGGCGAGGAAAGAACCCGGAGGGAGCACATAGGTTGTTTGACCATGCTCAACCGCCCAGCCCTGATCCCAAGACCCGTTTACGTGGACGGTCAGACCATTTTCATAGATAACCTGTACCTGACTATGTGCATAGGCTTCTGATACGAGGGCATCGGTGGTCTCCAAAAGTTTGCCGTCGCTGTGGTAGAAAATATCCTGAACCTGGGTTCCAACATAGTAAGTCTGGAGCTTTTGCAGCAGAAAGTAAGCTTTGACGACGGATGCCATGCCCCATGTCTCGTTGTCCGGCAAACAACCTGCGTGACCAAAGGCAATCGTGGTGGCGAGATAGCGGTCGAGGTAGGAACTGCGACTGTGGCGTTCCGGCTCGGGAATTTCCGAGCCGAAAAAATCTTCCAAACTACCGAGACCGGCATCCGCCTCCAGAGGGTGGAGTTGGCGCAAGGCAAAATCGACCAGCAAGGGTTTTTTGCATGGTTGCGGTCCCGATTGCCTGGCAAGATAGCCTTGCAAAAGGCCGGCGTAAAGCCAGTGGTTCCCTCCGGCCCCGATTGTTGGACCCAGTCGGGCAATAGAGCTGAGGATGGTCTGTTCTGCCTGGAGCGTTTGTAGAAACTTGGCACTTGGATCGAGACGGCCGTCGCAGTCGACGCGGTCCCAGGGCGGAGAAGCAGCATGGGCATCGAGATAGGATGCCTGGTTGTGAAATTTTTTGGCGATTTCGGCAGCGTGGGCGGCCGAAATGGAAGCTGCCACGGTAGGTTTGAGGAGGTGGGTATTTCCTGCCCTGGTGGCCAGATTACCATCGGAAAGACGAGCGCCCATGTCTTCATTCCATCTGGCATCGAGAGATGAGATTTCACTGAAATTAGCGTATAGGCTGTAGGCGTACCCCAATTCCGAGAGAGCGTCGAGGTATTCGCTTAGGGCGTCGTCACCTCCTTTGGCGGGGGATCCTTCAAGGGTCAAGGTGGCGTTGCCGTCACCGTCGTGCCATGTGTCGGCGGGATGATTGACCAGCAAATGGTCCATGCCCCATTGTTTAAATGTAAGGAGGCGCTCGTAGACCTCGACATAGCTTTCCTCCGCAGGTGTCAGGTGGGGTATATTGTACCAAATCAGGTCGTCAAATTGCCCCTTATTTCCCTGACTCAGGGGAATGGGGACATTGGGCAGAACCTCTTCAAAGCGCCGGGAAACCGTGAGTATCCAGCGCTCGTGCAAGGGGTTGCGTTTGCCGTCCGACATGGGAAGATAGCCGCAGCCACCATTGAGTCTCCTTTGGTGCTGCGCATCCTCGGGAGTAGGGGCGGACAGGCTTGAAGCGCTGGATTCGTACCAGTCCAGCAGGCTGGAAATAAAAACCCCGGAAGAATAGAGAATATGGGGATCGCATTCACCAAAATTGAAATATGGAACGCGGATCAAGCGCGGATGGAAAGCACCGACCACGCGCCCTAGATCTACCCCTGTGGCCTTGCCATTTCCGCCCTCCAGCTCGACGATCAGGGACTTGCCCTCAATCCTGAAGCGATAGAGAAAGTCGGCCAACTCGTCCTTGTGCTTCCATTGCCAGCGCGCTTCGACGCACTCCCCAACCTGCTCGCAGGATACGAAGTGGCGTTCTATTTCCTCGCTGTCTGAGGCCCAATCCCGTGCTCCCATCTCAATGGTAATACCGCCTGACTCGGCGGGATGAATAGGGTTGGATTTGTTGATTTCGAGTTCAATATCCGCAAAGGTGCCGTCGATGGGGGTGTAGATGAAACGGACTACAGATGAAAGCGAACAGGCTTCAAAGATGTAGGAGATAGCCTCTTTGGCGACAGAATTCCGAACTTCTTCCGCGGTGGTGGGAAGCATGGAAGGTGGAGTGGCATATACCTGGGAGGGATGGGCTGACTGCGAATTATACTGGGTTTCAGGGTTTGAGCGGGTGGTCAACGGCAATACTCCAAGAGATCAGATTAATAGAAAGGCGGTTGGTGCAGCAGGGTGGAAACAGCAAAAATAAAAATGAGAGTAAATTCCAATCATAGTTATTTGCTATCAGGCTGTCAAGCGGACTCAGGTTGCCTCCTGCCATTGCCTAGAGATGGCATATATTTATTTTTCAAGATGATACAGATCCATTTGGGCCCCTCACGTCGACATGGAAGGAGAGGATTGAAGGCAGCGCCGGCGGGAATGCCAACCTTGCCCCGGAATTGCCAATAAGGAAGCCAGGGAAGGGAACCGGAAGGGCGGCAAAGAGGTTTTCTGCCTGGAAGGCGTGCTGCCATTAAACCCGTTAGGCGGTTGACCGTATCTCGTTGACACTATTTTGCGCGTCCCTTAGAATCTGAAGTCCTGCAATTTGCATCTTGACGATGGCTAATAATTCTCGGCGGTCGCTCCTCGCTTCCGTTGAGTGCCCACCGACAACTGGGATCTTGGCCGCAAGTATGGTAAGGCAAACGGTCGCAGGTATAGTTCTGGCAGCGGGCATGTCGACTCGGATGGGCAGCTTCAAGCCATTGCTGCCCCTCGGAGACAGGACAGTTATCGAAGTGGTGGTGGAAAAGGTCCGGAGCCGCCTGGATCGAGTCTTTGTGATTCTGGGTCACAGAGGGGATGAGATCGCCGCGGTCCTGGGTCGATATCAGGTGGAATGCGTGCATAACTCGGAATATCCCGCCGGCATGCTTTCTTCGGTGAAATGTGGTCTGCGCGCCTCCTCCTCCGCCGCCTATCTGGTTTGCCTGGGAGATCAACCTGGCCTCAATCCCAAGGTAATCGATGCAGTACTGTCCGCTTCCGAGTTGGGGAAGGGGATTGTAATACCTACTTACCATAACCGCCGCGGACACCCCATGCTGATATACCAGCATTATGTAGAAGAAATTCTGTCTCTACCCCCTTGCCGGGGGTTGAATACGGTAACCCGCGGACATCCCGAGGATACGCTTGAGGTGCCGGTTTCCGGGAGGGGGATTTTGGAGGACATGGATACTCCAGGGGATTACCGGCGCGAGCAGGCCAGATGGGGTGCGGGTCGAGGTCAGGACCATGGATGATATTATCAGAGAAATAGCGGATTTGAAAGAATCACGAGAGCAAGCTGCTCTGGCGTCTTTGGTCTGGAGCAGTGGTTCCATTCCAATGAGCGATCGAGCCAAGATGCTCATCCGAGCGCGCCGTAGTTCGGTGGGAACAATTGGGGGCGGTTGTCTGGAGGCGGAGATCATCAATGTCGGGCGCGAGGTCATGGAGACCGGGAGACCGCACCTGACGCGCTACACAATGACTGAGAAAGAGGCTGGAGAAAGCGGTTTGAATTGTGGCGGGACCGTCCGCATTCTGACCGAACCAATCGATCCTCACTCTGATGCAGATGCGTATGGCCTGGTGCTGCGCGCCCGCGAGAAACGCAAATGGTGCATCATGGCCACACTGCTGGGCGGAAAATCGACCCGGGAACTCGGGGGCAAGATGCTAGTACTCGAGGGCGCTGGATGCACAGGCACTCTCGGTGCCGCAGAGGCCGACCGGCAAGTACTGCAAAAGGTGGAAGAGGTGCTTGAGGGTGAACGAAGCGTGGTCTTCAGGCTGGTGCTCGACTCCCCCCAGAGCGCCGCGCTGAAAGTCGATCCGGAGGAAACGGCGGAAGTATTTGTAGAGCCCTTTTTGCCGCCCCCCGTCCTCTATGTTTTTGGCGGCGGGCACGTGGGTGAACAGGTAGGTCGGCTAGCCAAATGTGTCGGCTTCTGGGTGGTGGTAGTCGACGATCGTCCCATGTTCGCCAGTCCCGAAAGGCACCCCTATGCGGACGAGTGGGTGGTGGAGGAAATGGATCGGGTTTTTCCCATGTTGGATATAGACGGCCAATCCTACATTGTAGCAGCCACGCGCGGCCATCAGCACGATGAAATCGTGGTAGAGCAGGCGATAGAGACACCTGCGCGCTATATCGGAATGCTGGGAAGCGAGCGCAAGAAGATGCTTATGTGGAAGCGCATCGAAGGGCGGGGAGGGCAACGCGCCCGCTTGGATCAGGTCTACGCGCCCATAGGATTCAACATTGGTGCCGATACTCCCGAGGAGATTGGGATCAGCGTTGTAGCCGAACTGATCAAGGTACGCCGGGGGGCTAGAAAGATTTGGAAGACCAAGAAAGAAGGGTGATGTGGCGCAAGGAATTGCAATCCGGACAGGAAATAGCTATTGGTTTCGGAGGGCCCCCTTCTAGAAGATGGAGCCTTGGATGAAAACAGATGGCTCCCGGTGGCTACCCATGGCGGCAAAGAGGCACGGAATCAACGGCTGGGCGCAATGGCTCAACAGAAAAGGGTAGCTGTGGTCACCGGTGCAGCGGGAGGCCTCGGTTCCGCGGTAGCGAAGCTCCTGGCTATCAGTAACCACGAACTGGCCCTTTGTGGACAATCGATCCGAAGCTCTTACCGCCGTCGTAGCGGAGCTCAGGGAGACCGGCGCGAGAATCGAGCGATTGACCGCCGATCTGAGTTTACCCTATAGTTGCATAAAATTGGAGCAAAAGGAGTGCTGCAGCCTCAGTAATTCCATTGTCGTCCCTCTGTAAATTGGGTACCAGGTATGCTGAATCAAGGACAAAATCTACCGATCCTGGAAATCCCCATAAGTGATGTTGAGAAACTGACCAACTGAAGCCTCGTATGGGAGAGCCGAACAACTATTGCAAACTGATTTTTTGCAACGTAAGGGTTTAGTTCGGGAATGTGAGCGGGTCGTGGAAGAAACTGTTCGCAAATTGGGACGGGTCGATGTTCTGGTGAATTCGGCAGCTATCCTTGCGCGGAGACAGCTGGAGGACATTACCGGGAAATTATTCGATGAAATATTTCACGCTAACGCGCGTGCCCCTTTTTTTCTAATCCGCGCCCCCTCAGGGATATGGAAAAGCGAGATTGGGGGCGTATTGTCAACCTGACCAGCACCGGGGTTTATGCCGGTGGCTACAATATGACCTCCGCGCCATACGAGGCAAGCAAGGGAGCGGTGTCGGTTTTCACCAAGATGTTCGCCAAATACGGTGCCTCGAGAGGGGTCTTGGTCAACGCGGATTGCCCCGCGGGAATGAGGACAAGGATGCGCAAAGTCGGCACCCCTCCCGATGGCCTGCAAGAGATCGACAAGCAGAGTCCTTTGCAGCGCACCGCGGATCCCATCGAGGTGGCCCGAATTGTGGTGTGGCTCTGTGGCGATGAAAACACCTACGCTACAGGTGCAGCCTTCGATATCGTTTGGGGGCCGAGTGATGCGTTAACCTTGTCAGAAACCGAAGAGGGTTCGGTATCTGACGATTTACAGACCACCACCCCTCCTAAGCCGAAATAATCGCCGGTGGCCAGGATCAGTCTGGCTCATGGAACCAATGTCGCGTGAGCAGCCCTGACAAATCCGGCACTCCCACCCTTTTTGACCGCAGCCTTCTACCGGCCGTCCAGTTCGAGTTCGTCGTCATCGCGGATACCCACTACATTCGAGATCCCGATATTTACGCTTCCGGCTCGGACTCTCAGGATGCGCGTTATACCCGCAATTGGTCTGCCCGGGCTGATCGCGCCTACCAGTTGGTCGCCGCGCTCCAACCCGATTTTGTCATCCATCTGGGAGATCTTTCCTAGGAGTTTCCTGGCACCGGTGATTTCCTCGCCTCGCGGCAAGAGGCGCGAGCGCAAATGCGGCGCTATGGATTGAACCCGTATCACCTTCCTGGAAATATGGATATCGGAGACAAGCCAAATCCAACGGTTCCCGCTCCCTGGGTTAGGATCCATGATCTGAGGGAGTGGAACGAGCAATTCGGTCGCTCCTGGTACAGTTTCGATTGGAAAAGTATCCACTTTATTGGATTGAACTCCCAGATTATGGGTGGTCCGCTGGCCGAGGCCGAAAGACAAGAGAATTGGCTCGAAGCCGATCTGGCCAGGAACGCTGGCAAGCGGGTTTTTATTTTCATGCATATGCCCCCTTTTTTCGTAAATGAGAACGAGCCGGGGCTGGGATCTTACAACTGTCTTGACGAAACGCCGCGCCAGATGGTTGAGGATTTCCACAGGGCAAGCCGGCACACTGGGGGAGAACGCCGTCTGGTCACACGGTTGTCCTCCGACTTGCCAGGGTCCCCTCTCGGGGTGAATCTTCGTCTGCCACTGGCACCTACCTCTCCTGGGGTGCAGGCTTGGCCCGATGCAGTTCGCCAGGGCTGCGCGACGATTACCCCTTTTTGGCCTGTCTGGAGCTGGGCGTGCCTCACCTGCGCCTGCCTGCTGAAGACCTCGATGACCTGGTCCAGTGGAACCGGTTGAATCTGGCCAGAAAAGAGGGACTGGGAGTGACAGGGGTCTGGCTCTGGCATGATGAACTCCAGCTTACCGAGGCGGTCGGACCTTACCGGGACCGGCTAGAGGCTGTTGAAATTCAGGTGCCTGGCAGCTTGTGGACCGATGACAACTGCGTGAGCGCGATAAAAAGTTGCAGTCGCCAGGTGGGTTTGCCCATTGCCCTGGCTCCGCTTAAGGCCCAGGAACGGACCTCTGGGCATTTCCACCCTCGTACTAGAGTTGGCTACCACAGTTCGGACCTGGCCCCCTTGAACCGTCGTTTGGCCGAGGCGGGGATGTACCTTGATCGGGTTTTGTGCCATTTGGACGCCAATGAATCGGCTTGGGAGGAGGTCTTGGAATTTATCGGGCACTTGCCGCTGAGCCAGATAGGCAATCTAGATCTTCTTCTTTCCCTTTCCGGTTTCGACGAGCAGGTCCACGCCGTGGCCACAGGGAAGCATTGCTGACAGTGGCGACCCATTCCGGCTGCCGACTTTTTCTCGATTCCTTGGTAGATGTGGATCGATCCAGCGACGTAAATTTCGGATTGCTGGACCGGCTATCCAATCCGAGGTCCTGCTTCAACGCCCTTCGCAGTCTAAATACCATCCTGTTCAGTGAGGGGCAGAAATACCATCCGTTTAGAAGCAAGGAGGTTGGCACACCGGTTGTCGGGGTCGGGAACCCAAGGCGGCGGCTTTTGTTCCTACCTCCCGACCGAGACAAGCTACCTGTTTCAGAAATTTTCAATGGGATTGGCGCCCAAGAGGAGCTGGTTCTGTACGAATTGGTGGCCGCTACGAGCAGGCGCATGGCAGCCGAACCACCATGGGATGGCAGACCTTCCAATCAGCCGCGCCTCCTATGTATTGAAAATCATACTATTCCAAGAAAGTAACCCCAAAGTGGCAAAAAATATTGGCGATTTAAGAAAAATTTTCCCTGAATCATGGATGCCCTTCACCGAGGTCCTGCACTAGTAGAGGCTCTTGGAAAGGGTGAAAGGGGCCATTTGAAAAACGATCAAGGGGCACCCATTTAGTAAGATTAGTAAGGCTTTCCAATCAGATCGGTCCCACCTCTCATGTTCTCCAGCGAAGCTTGAGAAAAATCCTTGTGAAACGAGAAATTTATTCGTATCCCATAAGGATTGATTTCGTCCTCGCAGATTAAAAAGCCGCGTCCGAGCGCAGGGGAGGATAAAGATGAACACCGAGCTCAGTTCTTTGAGTGTAATTTTTACCGAATTTTACTATTGGCTGACGGTCGTCCTCATGTTCTTCATCCATGTGGGTTTTTGCATGTATGAGGTAGGGGTTTCCCGGCATAAAAACCACATCCATACCCTGATGAAGAACACGATGTTGATCCCCTTGGTAACCATCACGTTCTTCTTCTTCGGGTGGTGGATCTATTTTGCCTTTCCCAACGGTCCGGGGTTCATTGGAGGCCTGGTGGAGGCGCCCCACGCGGTAGCCTGGAGCCAGCTTATGGGTCCCCATATGGGGGGCGCCGGCGACCCGGACGGTTGGGCCCGGCTGAATGGGGTTTTCTGGGCAGCTTTCCTTCTGTTTTCCTGGACGGCGGCCTCCATTGTCTCCGGTTCGGTCATCGAACGGATCCGCTCATCGGCCTTCTGGATCCTTGCGATCCTGATCGGATCGGTGTTCTGGGTAATCGACGCGGCTTGGGGCTGGCATGCCGAAGGCTGGATGGTGCAGGTGCTCGGCTATCACGACGCCTACGCCTCCGGGGTGATCCACGCCATTGCCGGTGGTTTCGCTCTCGGAGTCCTGGTGGTTCTCGGTCCGCGCATCGGCAAGTTCGCCCCCGACGGCTCCCCGAGGAGCCTGAATCCCCGCAATCCCTGGCTGGTCACTATTGGACTTTTTCTGATATACACCGGCTTCTGGGGGTTCTACGTCGCCTGCAACGTGCCCATGTGGGACGTACAGAGCGGCGACGGCACCTTCTTCTCCGCCACCAACATCTACCTCGCTCCCACGACCCTTTCCGCCATCACCGTGAACTTCCTCATGGCCCTGTCCGGGGGTCTGCTCGCAGGTTACGTCATCTCCCGGGGTGACGCCTACTGGACCTACTCTTCCGGTCTCGCCGGGATTATCGCGGCGTCGGCAGGTAACGACCTGTACCACCCAATCCAGGCGATGATCATTGCCGCCCTCGGCGTCCTGTTTATGTACAAGATGCACTTCTGGGTCGAGAGGCGATTCAAGGTCGACGATGCGGTCGGTGCGGTGGCGGTGCACGGTTACGCCGGTTTCTTCGGTGTCGTCATCTGCGGATTCGTGCTTTGGGGTTATCCTTCTTCCCCCAACGGGAATTTCGCCGCAATCAATCCGTTGGGCCAGATCGCCGGCGCACTGATCATGTTCCTGGTTCTGGGATTCATTCCGGGCTGGATCGCCGCCAGGATCATCAACGCCCTTGGTGGGCTTCGCATTCCTCGGGAAATCGAGTTGGCCGGACTCGACTACAGTACTTCCTATGACCGGGCCCAGGAGGAACAGGGCATCATCGACGCAGAGCGCGAGGAGTTGGGCAAGGTCTGATTCGCCGGGCGCCCTCTGCAGGGCACAGAGACCGAAGTATTGCAGGAAATCGGAATACAGGAGAAAGTCATGAATACGGGAAATATCGAAAGCTGGGGGGGCAACATCTCCGAGATCGGCCCCCTCTACCCCTTCGTCGGTTCGGAAGTCCCGCTGTTCATTGTCGGCATGGCCCTTTGGATCATCTGGCACGTTCTGCAGATCCGGACCGAGACGAGCAGCTACGAGAACGAGATACAGCGTTTCGGTGACAAGGAAACCTTGCGCAAGATTCTTGACTCGGAAGATCCATACGCCCCATAGTAGTTCGTTGAAATAGCCTTCGGGTTGCGGCGAATTTTTCCCACCGGGTCCAACGAAGCCTAGGCGCTCTCATTTCTTTGACAGCACTTCTGGTCTTCTACAGCCTCTCTCGGTCAATTTCTCAGGCTTCCCCTATTCTGCAGGTGGAACAACGGTGGCTACTTCCGTTCGCCCTGCCAGTTGGGCGTGAAGCCACGAGGTGATTTTCGCCCAATAGGGAATCCCTTGTGGTTGCCCACCGTACCCCTAGCTCAAATTCTACCTGAATCAACCCACAGGACCCCAGCTCAGGCTGGCGTGCACCTTCTCTTCCTCCAACATCCTCCGATACGTGATTCTGGCTGCGGTCCCATGAATGCATGGGAAATATGGGACTCGGCATCGCAACTTGCCTGGTTGCCATCGCACGCCAAACTCCACCTAATTGGCTCGATTCAGCTCCTTGCATTTCGGGTGCTTCACCGCCTTTGATTCTGCAAGTTTTTCTCGGGACGGCACACTGATATGTATTGACCTTGGTCAACCCCCTCCGGGGTGGTAATTTCGGGTGTTATCTTGGCATGACTTTTTTTGCGGGAGCAGAAGGGACACTATAGCGACGGTTGATCCGACTGATATTCGCGGGTTGGCTACCGCCTGTCCTGGGTGCGTCGCGGAGCGGCCTCGGTCTAGGGTCAGCCTGAAAAGGCGCCTCATAGTGCGCTCGAGGATTCTCCTGACGGGTCCCTTCTGTCCCGCTTCGATCTACATGAGCAAGGTCCTATCCTTGGTCCTGAGACGATGATCTTATTAGGCGGCGGCCCGAGGCCACCTTGCGACGATGCTGCCGGGGTGTTGCTGCTCCCAGGCGATGGCCCAGATGAAGCCCAACAGCTCCCGCGCGATCGCGGTGCAAACCTTATTTTTCGGCATCCCGCGCCAAGTCAGCCGTCGATAGCGTCCACACAGGCGTTTCTGTGCTTTCCAGGCGATGGCCTGTATGGCGGGTGCGGTCTGTTCGGCGCGTCGTTGCAAGGCGGCCGTCTTGCGGGCGGGAAAGCGATAACACCAGGCCGCTTCCACCAGCACTCGCCGTACATGGGCATGGCCCGCCTTGGTAATCGCCGCAAGCCGCCGCTGGGGGCCGCTGGAGTGCTCGCTCGGTACCAGCCCGACAAAAGCCATCAACTGCCGCGGCGCATCAAAACGGGTGAGGTCCCCCAGTTCCGCCAAGGTCGTGACGGCGGTGAGCGTGTCTACCCCACGCAGCGCCATCATAGCGCGCGTCTCCTCTTCCAGCGACCACCCCTCCAGCGCTGCCGCATCGTCGGGTCCAGCGCCTGGACCCGAGCCTGGGCGTGCTGCACCGCGTCGACGTATTCCTGAAAGATGATCTGTTGGGCCGGATGATCGAAGCGCTGGGTCTCCAACAAGCGCAAATTCGCTTGCGTCCACGACTACGGCCGGCGTAGATCCGACCGTGGCGCTGCAAGAAGCTATTGAGCCGCTGGCGCACGCGGCGCTCGGCGTGCTTAAAGTCTTCCCGGCCACGTTCCAGATCGCGCATCGCCTCCTGCTCTTGGTCCGGCACCCACACTGCGGTCAACTCGCCCTTTGGGTGCAACCGCGCCAGCGTCAGCGCATCGCGCCGGTCGGTTTTGATGCGGTCCCCCGGCCGGCGCGGAATCAGGGACGGCGCCACCACCGTGCATTCGTAGCCCCGGGCGGTCCACTGACCGTAGACGCCCTAGCCGCACGGACCGGCTTCGTAGCAAAACCGCAAGCTCCTAGACGCACCGCCCAGTCGGTCCGCCAGCTGGGCTACCGCGGCGCCCGTAGACGGCCTCGTTCCATACAGCCGCGGAACCCTTCGGCCTTCGGCAATGGGGACGGTGATCTACTCCTCGGGTATGTCCAAGGCGACGAATTTCGTAGATTTACGCACGGCCTCCTCCTTTTCGCTGGGGATAGGTCTTTGGGTCAACTGCGTTTGTCCAAAGATAAACCCCGACCACCGAGATCGGAGGAGGTCTTTCATATACCCGTCAATACATAAGATCTAGGTGATGCTTTCTTCCAACCAAGACGATTCTACTTGGAGCGCGCAGAAAATTGGAACTTGGTGGCTATTTTTCCTGGCCGGACTAGTTATTGTCGGGGCTGTGGGTTTGTGGGTTGCACACGAGCTCTGGGGACCTTCTTTGGTTGAGATTATTTATCTGGGCCAAACTCCCTTTGACTGGCTCAACGGACTTATAAACAGGCAGGATATTCACCCTCTCCCATACTACCAGAACAAGGCCGAGCGGGCTGTGTGTGGGGCGATACTTGTAATGCTGGCGGCCCCGCTGCTCATGGGCGGCTGGCTTGCGGCCGCAGGACGTTGGCCCGCGTCGGCCTGGAACAATTCCCTAGTTGGTGGGGGTCTGATCGCGACCGCGCTTTGGGCCTTGGTCTATGGGTTTGAAGTTCCGGTGTTTCAGGCGCTGCCCCATTGGTTCTGGTCACTGAGTCCCAAACAGCTTCCCTGGTGGTGGTTGATGCCATTGTTGGCCGCGTTTTCGTGGGCGGTGTTGCGGACAGTTTTGCGGACTCCGCAGCGGATCGGTGTTAATCTTCTGTTGCTGGCGGTCTTGGGTTTTTGCCTCCAGCAAGGTTTTGCCTTGACGGAAGGACGTGGTCTGGAGACCATGCGCGATTCCTTGCTCAAAACCGGCCACGCCGATTTTGTCCACCAGGCGTTGATCATTGAGGATCCGGTTCGCCTGGTCGGCGGCTATGACAGTTTTCTCGACCACGGCGAGTTGCCACTTTTCCCCCATGCTACCAAGCCGCCCGGGGCGCTGCTGTTCTTCTGCGCTTTTGCCTGGGCGGTGGAAACCCTGATGGGACCGACGGACCCGGTGCGTCTGGCCACCTGGGCTGCCTGGCTTTTTCCACTTGGGGCCTGTGCCGCGCTGGTACCGCTTTTTTTTCTTGCACGCCTGGCCATGCCTCTGCCCCAGGCCTGGGTGGGGACGTCTCTTTTCCTTTTTGTCCCTTCCGCGGTTTTGATCTCCCTCCACGCCGATCAGTTCCTCTACCCTTTGCTTGGGCTGGTATTCATTTACTGTGTGACCCGGGCGATGATAAAAGCAAGCGCATGGTGGGGTCTGTTGGCCGGAGTCGCCTTCTATCTGGCTACTTTTGCCTCTTTTGCGCTGGCGGCTCTTGCCCCCCTGATCCCGGTTCTGGGAGCGGCAGCCATTTTGGCGCCGGGGGGCCGGGAGCGGTGGCGTTTCACGGGATGGAGCGCATCCTGTACGGTCATTGGTTTCCTGGTGGTGTATGGCCTAATGTACACGGCATTCGGCTATAGTGCCCTGGATAGATTTCAGCAGGCCCTCGCCGCCCATCAGGCATGGAAAGTGGATGCCTGGAGCGGCGGGATGCGGCTTTATTTCGCCCTGTTGAACCTGATCGAATTCACCCTGTGGTGCGGCATACCTCTGGCTTTGTTGGCCGCTGCGGATTTATTCCGGGGCATGCGCCGCTGGACTACCTGGACCACGGGCCTCGGGCTGTCGCGGGGCCTCCTTCTCATTCTGGTGGTCTTGGGGACGGTGGGCAAAACCGCGGCTGAAAGTGGCCGTCTTTGGTTGTTTTTGGTCCCCCTGGCTCTGTTGGCGGCCGGCCGACACTTGCACCGCCTTTGCGGAAGTCAGGTCGGGAGGGCAACCATGGTCCTGGCTTTGTTGCAATTTATCTCCATTGTAGTTCTCAAAACCCGCCAGGATTTCCTGCAGTGAGGCACGAAGCGGGCTTCGGCTCTGCTTGACCAGCCCTCCGAGGGCTTTTTATTATTCCTCTACTTCGTGGTTCCCTGTTGGGCACCAGTCTCTGCGCCTTCCTGGATTCGGCGCCCAGGATGGACAGCGAAGACATTCCTCCCAGAGAGGACGGCCGACCAACATAAGGGACTGAATCTGAGGAGTGATTGAAGTGCTAAGAATCGGCCTGGCGGGACTGGGACATGGTAAAACTCTGCTTGAAGCCAACGACCTGGGCAATGCTCAACTGCCCATGCGTGTGACCGCAGTGTGCGATACGAATGAGGGTAAGATCCAGAGGGTGATTGAAAAGTATGGAATCGAAAACGCCACCACGGATTTCGGCGAACTAATTCGACGCGACGATTTGGATATCGTGGGCATATATACCCCAGGGCCCCTGCACGCCGACCAGATTCTGACTGCCCTGGAGGCCGGCAAACACGTCATGGTGACCAAGTCCATGGTTTATACCATGGAAGAGGCGGAGATGGTCGTGAAAACGGTGGAAAAGACAGGGCTGGTTCTGCTGGTTACTCAGACCATGCGGGGAAGGTTCGACTTCATGGACGCCAAGGCGGCCTGCGACGCCGGGGAGATAGGCGATCTTTTCATGGCCGAAGCGCATTACGTCCACGACCTTCGCCCTGTTTACCTGCGGACCCCATGGCGCACGCGGATGCCTCAGGATCTGATTCTTGGCGGAGCATGCCACCCCATTGACCTGTTGCGCTGGTTCATGGGGGACATCGAGGAAGTTCACTGCTACGGACTTCGAGGTGGAGTCGCTGCGGATTATCCCCAGGAGGACAATTTCGTCATCAACGTCCAGTTCGCCAGTGGCCGAATCGGCCGTATAGCCAACTTTCTCGGGGTAGTGCATCCTCCGGGCGTTCCCATGAACGGTCTTTCCCTTTACGGTACCCGCGGAACCATCGTCAATGGCGAGAAGCGTCTCGACGCTACGGAATATCTACCAGAGCGCACCTACAGGGCAGAGTTTCCAGGTATGCGGGGTCATCCCAGTGAGATGGTAGTGATGCTCCAGCATATGGCGGAATGCGTCCTCAAGGGCGCCAAGCCGTGGGTAGGAGCGCGCGAGGGAGCGAGGGTTGTGTCTACCGGACTGGCATGCTGGGAATCGCTCTGCCAGGGCATCCCCGTCAAAGTGCGGAACGACTTTTAGCAGAGCGGGCTGGGGGAATCCTGTTTCTCCCCCTATCTTCATTTCAGCGCAAAATAACTCAGGACCAGAAATATGACTGAAATCAGAATTGGCATTGTTGGCGGGGGAGGTATGGGGAATAATCACGCCAGGGAAATTGTGCAAATTGATAGAGTAAGGGTGGCGGCGATGTGCGATCCCAGCACAGAGGCCCTAGACCGGCTTGCCGCTACTCTTGGTACGGCCGGACAGAAGGCGGGCCGTTACTCCAATCTGGATTCGATGCTGGCGCAGGAAGTGCTCGATGCTGCGGTCATAACCACGCCCCACACTCTGCACGGCGACCACGTGCGCGCCTGCCTGCGGGCGGGTCTGCACGTCCTCGTCGAAAAGCCCATGGCCACCACCAGCGCCGATGCGCGCGATTTTCTCAGCTTGGCCCAGAAGGTAAACAGGGTACTGGCTATCGCTTACCAGCGGCATGGGGAAGGAAAATTCATCAAGGCTCGCCAGTTGTTGCAGGAGGGCGCCATTGGCGAAGTAAGACTGGTCCACCTCATTATCGCCCAGGACTGCTTCAGGAATTTCCAGCCTGGGGCGTCGTGGCGGGCGGACCCGGAGCTTTCGGGAGGCGGTCACTTCATGGATACTGGCAGCCATGTTAATGATATTCTTTTGTGGACCACGGGGCTGGAGCCTCGTCGAGTGCAGGCATTCATTCAGCAAGAGGGGACATTGGTGGACGTGCTGACCGCGGTGGCCGTCGAGTTTACCAACGGAGCGGTGGGCAGCCTGGCTTATACCTCGTTGTCGCCGGAATGGCGTGAAGAATTCACCTTCTACGGCACCGTTGGGGTGATGCGTTTCGGGGCGGCAGAGCCATTGCGGGTCCAGCGCCACGGGGAGGACATCATCTTGCCTATGGCGCCACCAGGTGGGCAGCCTCCCTTGCCCAACTTCATAGACGCAATTGATGGCAAAGCCGTGGTGCAGGCGCCTCCTGTATGTGGGCTCCGGGTGGCGCAGCTGAGCGAGGCGGTTTACGCTTCTGCGCGGTCCGGTCAACCGGAGCTGGTGACGTAGAAACACCGGCCTGTCACAAGGCCGGCTTCTCGGCTGATCCATGAAACGTTACTCTTCCAAACAGATTGAAAATACCTTAAGGAAATACACTATAAAAACCACTGAACTGACTGTAGCGGAGAATGTTAACATTAAATTATCAGAAGTGGAGAACGCCTATGGCTTGCTGGACCGCATGATTGAGCAAGAGGGCAGGCTGCACCGGATGGAGCGCTATCCCTACTGGGCGGAATCGTGGCCGGCTGCAGTTGCCCTTTCCCGGTGGTTCTGCAACGCGGGGCTGCAGTCTCGCCGGATCAAGGAATTGGGATGCGGCATCGGGCTGGTGGGAATCACTCTGGCGCACCTGGGATGGCACGTAGAGGCTACGGATTTTGTCGAGGATGCACTGGTATTCACCACCTACAATGCCCGGGAAAACCGGGTTTCAAACAGGCTTGCCGTCTCCTACCTGGACTGGAGCAACCCTGTCGGAAGATCCTGTGATTGCATGGTGGCTTCCGACGTGGTCTATGAAAAGAAAAACCATCCGTACCTGGCGCAGGTATTGCGCACTTTGCTCCTGCCAGGGGGTGTATTCTACTTGAGCGATCCACAACGCCCCCTGGCCAAGTCCTTTATGGACAGGCTGAGCAGACAGGGATATGGACACCGGGAAGAGTCTATGACAGTGGCCTGGAAATCGCATAAATGTAAAGTTGATATCCATATCCTCAACAAGCCGTTGTGAATCCCACGGTTGGGTCAATGCCGACAGACCAGCGCTTGCCGGCCAGGTTGGGAGGTTGTCCCAATCTCAGGGAAATCCAATAGTCAGGAGTCCCACCACACATTGCGGGGCTTTGGGATGACTGGCCTTTGGGGCCATTTTAAACCCCCTGACGCAGCCTTGGGGTTACTCCGTTTTTCCTGGGACTCTGGATTCATCCCTGATAAATGGATTTTAAGCATCCATGAGTGCACCTAGATGGGCCGCCGCCGAGGCTGCCGTTGCAGCCAGGTCATATCCTCCTTCCAAGGTTGAAACCACTCTTCCCTCACAGTGATCTGCAGCCATTGACAGGACCTCCCGGGTCAGGTGTTCGAATCCGCGTTCGGTGAGTTGAACTGCGCCCAGGGGATCTGCCCGATGGGCGTCGAAACCGGCGGAAATCAGGATGAAATCAGGGTCAAAGGCTGCGATTGCCGGGCGCAATTCTTCCCGGAAAACCCGGATGTATTCGGCATCTCCGGTTCCTGGTGGCATGGGTGCGTTGAGGGTGTAGCCTGTTCCAGGACCACGGCCGCGCTCCACCCTCCCACCAGTACCCGGGTAGTGGGGGAATTGGTGAATGCTGAAGAAGAAAATCGAGGGGTCCGCCTCGAAGCTGTGCTGGGTGCCATTGCCGTGATGTACGTCCCAGTCGATGATGGCGACTTTGCCGATAGCGTGCTGAACCTGGAGGTAGCGCGCTGCAATCGCGATATTGTTGAAAAAACAAAACCCCATCATCTCATCGCGTTCGGCGTGATGCCCGGGAGGTCGAACGACGCAGAAACAATTGTCGGCACGGTTTTCCACGACGGCGTCGATGGCCTCTTGAACGGCGCCTGCGGCCAAGCGCGCTGCCCGGTAGGTCGACTTACAGGCCACCGTGTCCGCGGTGACGGCCAAGGGACGACCCAGGGCTGCAAGCCGGCTAACCCGCTCGACGTGAGTGCTGGAGTGTATGTATTCGATGGTGGCAACACTGGCTTCTGCCGGGATTGAGACGGGGACGTGGTCCAGAAGGTCGCGGTCCTCGAGGTGCTCCATTATGGAATGGAGGCGCTGGGGTCGTTCGGGATGCCCCTGCCCGGCATCGTGTTCGGTGCAGTCTGGATGATAGAATAGGGCGGTGCGAGCCATTTTCCGAACCTCAGCTTGGAAGCCCGAGGGCGGCAATGGCGCGCTGACCGAGGATGCGAATGTCGGCGGCAACCTCGGCAGAGTCGAGTTCCCCGTGGGTATACCAGCGGAAGTCGATGGCCTCCCTGAGGTTGAGCTGCGGCCGTCCGCCTTTGACGCGGCCAAAATATATCAGGTCAATGTGCTGGTGACCGGCCTCGATGTCCTCGAGGAGGATGCATACAGGCGTGCGTAAAACCTTGACTGGACCCCAGGTCTGGTGCTCTCCCAAAAGTTCAACTTCAAGCCCGGTTTCTTCAAAAACTTCGCGCATGGCTGCTTCCTCGGGTAATTCGTGCGGTTCGATATGCCCTCCGGGGGGCAGCCATGCTTCGATTTTTTTGTGCCACAATAGCAGGGTTCGGTCCTTTTGAATCACGAAGGTCGTAGCCGTAAAATCACGCGTAAGGGGGGGCACGGAGTCCTCCAAACCTATTTGGCATGTAATCGAAGAAATCAGCAGAGTACATAGTACTTGCCGACGCTATTACAGAATTGCTAATTTACCCAATAGCGTTTTTAGGTCAGTAGTTCAACATAGAAGGGAAAATATGGCAACAGAAGTCGTCATGCCCAAACTTGGGCTCACTATGGAAAGAGGTACGATTGGCGCCTGGCTTGTCGAAGAAGGGCAGGAGGTCCAAAAAGGAGAACCTTTGTTGGAAGTGGTCACGGACAAAGTCACCATGGAGGTCGAATCTCAGGTCACCGGAGTTTTGCGCAAGGTTCTGGTTCCGGCGGGGGTGGAGGTAGAGGTTTCTCTGCCCATCGGCATTATCGCGGCAGCCGACGAGGATATCAGCGAGCTGTTGGCTGAATCCTCCGCTACCCCTGCTGCCGACGAAGCAGCTTCAGCACCGGCAATCAGTACACCCCCGGCTGCCCCTTCTGAGGTCGGCGCTCCGGCTCTCGCAGCCGCTCCCACCGGTGCCGCAGCTCCTCCGGAGGGACGGCGACCGCACAAGGCTTCACCAAAGGCGCGCAAGGTGGCGGCAGCGCATGGAATCGATCTGAATCAGATCGCCGGCAGTGGTCCAGGTGGACGCATCGTCAGCGCTGACCTCGAGACCTACCTGGCACAGCGACCTGCTGTAGCCTCTGCTCCTCAGGTGGCCTTGCCTCCAACTGCGGTGACAACTGGGGCAGGAACGCTGGTCGAACTCACCCGCCCACAACAGGTGGCCGCCGAGCGCCTGACCGAAAGTTCACGCGACATTCCGCACATTCACATATTCATGCATGTATCCGCGGTCTGGTTGCAGCAATTCCGCCAGGGCTACAAGATCGAGGGTAAGAAGATTTCCTTCAACGATTTGATCGTCAAGGCTACGGCCAGAGCCCTGGGGGAGTTTCCCAGGGTGAACAGTGTGCTCGAGGGCAAAAATGTTCGGCAACTCGAAGAAGTGAACATAGGTGTTGCGGTGGATGCGCCTCGGGGCTTGTTAGTGCCAGTGATTCGCCGGGTCGGGGAAAGAAGTATCGAGGAAATAGCGGCCGAAACAACTCGATTGATTGACGCGGCTCGCACTGGCTCCTTCCAGCCCGACGATTTGGGCGGAGGCACCTTTACTATTTCCAATCTGGGCATGTACGGTGTATCTCATTTTACCGCCATCATCAATCCGCCGCAGGTAGCCATTTTGGCTGTAGGGGCCATCGAAAAGCGTGTAGTTGCTCTGGAAAATGACGCCTTGGTGGTGCGGCCTCAACTCACACTGGATCTGGCTGCGGACCACAGGGTGATCGACGGAGCTCACGCCGCCCGCTTTCTGGCTCGCCTGAAGGAGATTCTCGAAACCCCGGGTCTGCTGGGCTGATGTCTCCGGAACCCCTGGAAAAGCCATTTAAAAGGCTTCCGCTCGCGCTTGGTGTGGGGAACCATTGGCAGCGCCGATGGGTCTCCCCAGAAGGACGGCAAACATGAAAATAGAAAAGAAGACGCAGCTTACCATAGCGTACGCCATTTTGACCCTGCTTCTTTTGCTCACTTTGCAGAATTTCTTTGAAAATCAGATCCAGAGTGTGCCCTACAGTCAGTTCAGATTTTGGGTTGAGGAAGGCATGATTCAGGAGTGTACCATAGGGACAGATTGGATCCGAGGAAAGGTGGTCGAGCGGGGAGAAGAGCGCGGTTTCACGACCGGAAAGGTCGAGGATCCCGGCTTGGTCGCGTTGTTGGAAGAAAACCAGGTCAGGTATTCCCGTCAGGTTGAGAATACTTGGTTTACAACCCTGATGTCGTGGATATTACCAGCCCTGATCTTCGTGGGCATCTGGATGTTCATGGCGCGCCGCATAGGCGGGGGTTCGGGGGGACTGATGTCCATAGGCAAGAGCAAGGCCAAGGTCTATATGGAAAAAGGTACGGGCATTACTTTTGAGGATGTGGCCGGGGTCGACGAAGCGAAGGAAGAACTCAAGGAAGTGGTTGAATTTCTTCAGACACCGGCCCGCTTCCAGGCACTCGGAGGCCGGATTCCGCGCGGTGTTTTGCTGGTCGGTCCTCCCGGCACGGGCAAGACCCTGCTGGCCAAAGCTGTGGCCGGCGAGACAGAGGTTCCTTTTTTTTCCATCAGCGGCTCTGATTTTGTCGAAATGTTCGTGGGAGTGGGGGCCGCCCGCGTGCGGGACCTTTTTGAACAGGCCAAAAAACATGCACCGGCTATAATCTTCATCGATGAGCTGGACGCTCTGGGCAAAGCTCGCGGCGCGGGTTCCTTCGGAGGGCACGACGAACGCGAGCAGACCCTGAATCAACTTCTGACCGAATTGGATGGATTCGATACGAATGCGGGTGTTATTTTGATGGCATCCACCAACAGGCCTGAGATCCTCGATCCGGCCCTGTTGCGCCCCGGCCGCTTCGACCGCACCGTGGCGGTGGACCGGCCGGACGTGCGAGGAAGGGAAGCCATCCTCAAGATCCACGCTCACGAAGCCAAGCTGGATGCCGAGGTAGATCTCCATAAGTTGGCCGTGCGCACTCCCGGATTCGCCGGAGCCGATCTGGCCAATGTGATCAACGAGGCCGCATTGTTGGCGGCTCGGCGAGACAAAGAGGCCATCACAACGGAAGAGCTGGAGGAAGCCGTTGAGCGCTCGGTGGCCGGCCTGGAGCGAAAAAGCCGGGTTCTGAGTGCCAAAGAGCGCCGCATCGTCGCCTACCACGAGGCCGGACACGCCATCGTTGGCGAAGTGTTGCCCAAGGCAAACCCGGTGCAGAAGGTTTCAATTGTATCCCGCGGGATCTCGGCGCTGGGATATACCCTCAACATGCCCGATGAAGACCGTTATCTGATGACCAAGGACGAACTGCTCGACACCTTGTGCATGACTTTGGGCGGACGTGCCGCAGAGGAGATCGTGTTCAACGAAATTTCAACCGGCGCGGTCAACGATTTGCAGCAGGCCACTCAGATGGCCGAAGGCATGGTCAAGGAATACGGAATGAGCGATAAGCTGGGCTTGGTTTCCCACAGGCAGGACCGGGGCCAGCAGTTTTTGGGAGTTCCCTCCCCTGAGCGCACCTACAGCGAGGAGACGGCACGCGAGATCGACCAAGAGGTCGCGCGTTTTATCGGCGGTAGCTATGAGAGGGCAAAAGGAGTGATCAGAGATAGACGCGCCATCCTGGAGAAAGTGGTCGAGATTCTCTTTGAAAAGGAGGTTATGGATGGCGATGAATTACGGACCTTGTTGAATGGCACCGAGAGTACAGAGCATGAGGAAAAGGAAGATTGTACCGAAAATCTGTCCCGAAACGCCGAAAATGGAGTAGAGGATAGCACGGTGCAGGCAGAGAAGCTTGGCCGGGATAGTGGTCTGAATCGCCAGGGTCGCCTTTGACCGCAGGGACTTAACTCCACAGGTGACAGCGTATCTTTTGGCTCCTACAGGTAATTAATGCAAGTAACCAGGCAACACAATTACTTGGTCTCGTGCATGTATCCGGCTCATCCTGAATGGCGGCCATCCAACTCATCAGGTGGAGTGCCCTGATTCCGCTAATATTCCTGGAGTTTGGCCCACCGCGACCGAACTCCCATCCTCTACATATCTCATCCCTCGATGTCGATGTTGCCGTGGCCGGGTTCCCCCTGTCGCGCATCCCCCAAGGACAGCTCGCCGAAAAATCTAGGACTAGGAGAAATCGCCTTCCGGCCACTTAATTGTGCATATGATGGGAGTGGTCGGTCCAATTCTCCAACCTTATTCAATCTCGGAGAAATAGGACAATTAGTAGGGAAACAAGCTCAACCAAGGCAGATGGCGGAGGCATCCTGGGTCCCTTGCGGAATCGGGATTTCGTCCGTCTGTGGCTGGCCAACGGTCTGTGGTGGCAGGGCATGTGGATGGAGTCGTTGGTGGTAGGCTGGCTGGTTCTCAGTATGACCGATTCTGCATGGAAGGTCGCCTTGGTGGGCTTTTTCCGCTCCCTCCCACTGCTTGCGCTCGGGCTTTTCAGCGCTGCTATCTCTGACCGTTGTAAACGTCGCTCGCTGATCACCGTATCACAATTTTTAAATGCAGTGGGAATGGGGATGCTGGCACTGCTGTATTATCACGGAAGCTTGGAATACTGGCACATTGTTCTAGTCGCTCTGGCCAACGGTGCTGGGTGGACCTTAGATTGGCCCACCCGAAGGGCCCTGATCCCGGATTTGGTCGGCAAGGAAAAGGTGGTGGAGGCGATGATGCTGGAGAATTTTATGCAGAGTCTGACACGCATTTCAGGGCCTTTGGGGGCGGGTTCCTTGCTGGCGGCTATCGGCACCCAGGGTTCCCTCGTTATTCTCACCTCCACGAGCTGCATCGCTACACTCATCCTGCTCGGGCTCAAAACGGAGTCTCGATCTCCGGCGATTCCCAGAGGGATAGTGGATTCCTGTCGCAGCTTGATGGAAGGATTGGCCTACATTAGCCGAAAGGCGCGCATTCTGGGCGTATTGTTGATTACCCTGTGCATGAATCTCTGGGCCTTCCCATATATGGTTCTGCTGCCGGTTGTCGCCCGCGACGTGCTGCACCAAGGGCCATTGGGGCTTGGGTTTCTGGCTACTGCCCAGGGGGTCGGGACTCTCCTTGGTCTCCTGGTTTTGAATCAGGCCAGGAAGGTTTGGTACAATGTATGGATATTTGCAGGGGGATCGGTTTTGGCTTGTCTGGGATTGGTGGGACTGGCTCTATCTTCGTCCTTGTACCTTTCCCTGGGTATGCTTATTGTGGCGGGAATAGGGCACATAGGATTCAGCACCATGCAAAGCGGGATCATCCTGGCTGAGGCTGCCGATGAAATGCGGAGTCGGGCAATGGGCGCCGCGGTTCTGGCAATTGGCGGAGGACCCCTGGGAGCTCTCCAGGGTGGAGCTCTTGCAGAAGCCTGGGGAGCTCCCAGGGCAATTGGTGGCATGGCTTCATTTGGAGGGTTGGCCATTCTCGCCGTAGCTCTGCTTTTGCCCGGTTTCCGTCCCCCTGCGGTAAAGATGGTAGGGCGAGATTAGTGCGAGATTGACCCTGACCAGCGCTCAATTTATATTGCCCTGCACATTCTGGCGGTTCTCTGAAGGAAGCTACTATGCCAAGTTCTGTGATTGCGGCACAGCTTTACACTTTGCGTGAATTTACCAGGACTCCTGAGGCCATCCGGGGGACACTGATAAAGTTGGGGCAGATGGGGTACAAGGCGGTCCAGCTATCCGCGTTGGGACCAATCTCCCCTGTGGAATTGAAGGAAATCGCGGATGGTGAAGGTCTCGAAATTGCCGCCACCCATGTTGGTTACGATGAAATTTGCCAGCGACCCCAGAAGGTGATAGAGGAACACCAGTTGTGGGACTGCCGCCACGTGGCCATCGGGAGCCTGCCCCAGGAGTTCCACGGCATGGAGGGATTTGGCCGCTTTGCGCGGGAGGCATCCGAGGCGGTGCGTCCATTAATCGATGCAGGACTGACCTTCAGCTACCATAACCATAGCTTTGAGCTTGAGAAATTCGGTGCCAGGACGGGGCTTGACATCATCTACGAGGAGAGCGACCCCCGGGTGGTTTCGGCCGAGATAGACACATACTGGATTCAGCACGGGGGTGCCAATCCGGTCTCCTGGCTGCGCAGGCTCAAGGGCCGGATGCACGTTGTTCATCTCAAGGACATGGCCATGCGTGGCCGGGAGCAGTTGTTCGCCGAGGTGGGAGAGGGAAACCTGGAATGGCCCGAGATTCTGAAAATGTGCAAACAAGCCGAGGTTGAGTGGTATATCGTCGAGCAGGACGTTTGCCAGCGCGACCCTTTCGAGAGCCTGGAGATTAGCCTGCACAACTTGTACAGAATGGGCCTCCACTAGAAATCTTTCCTCCCTTCGGGGCTGTCGTCTCTGACCTGAGCTTTTCCAAAAAGCTCTTAATTCCATTGCGAAGCACAAATTTCAGGAACTGCTCATGGGCCACCTTTCAAGTTTTGAACTCAACGAAAAAGTAGTGATTGTAACCGGCGCCGGTCGCGGTATTGGGCGGACGATTGCCATGGATGCGGTACGCTCTGGTGCCAGAGTGGCTGTGGGCAGCCGTACGGTCTCCGAATTGGAGACCCTGGCTGAGCACATCCAAAAGATGGGCGGAGAATGTCTTCACCACTACCTGGATGTAGTGAACTTGAAGTCCATTCGTAAATTTGTCGATTGTGTGGTGGGACATTTTGGCCGTCTCGACGTGATGGTGAACAACGCCGGATACAACAAATTGGCACCTGCCCTCGACTACGACGAGGAACTCTTTGACCAGATCGTTTCAGCAAATTTGAAAAACGTATTTTTCTGCTCCCAGATCGCAGCCAGGCAGATGATAACCCAAAAGGGAGCAGGATGCATAGTAAATATATCTTCCCAGGCTGGGGTGGTCGGCGCCCCGGAGCGGGGACCGTACAGCGGCGCCAAAGGAGGAGTAAACAACCTGACCCGGACCCTGGCCGCCGAGTGGGCCCCCCATGGAATCAGGGTCAATGCCGTGGCCCCGACCGTGACTCGGTCTCCTCTTGCCGAGCAGGCCATGAAGGACAGCCAGGCTTTCGCGGATGCCGTGAGGACAAAAAATCTACTCCGGGGAGATTTGGCCGAACCCGAGGAAATCTCCGCACCGGTGATATTCCTCGCCTCGGACGCCGCAAGCATGATCACTGGCCATACCCTAGTGGTGGACGGTGGTTGGACCATCGTCTAAGTCAGTCGGACTGGTGGAACCGCGAGCTAGGCTCTGGCCCCGAAATGTGGATAAGAGTGACAATCGGAGAATAGTGCCCGAACCGGGAAAAACTTGGACATTTTGGGTCCAGGCCGCAGTGGAGGAGGATCGGCTATATTCAAGAGGATGCTTGGCAAGTGGACATTGTCCTCTCTATGTAGTAGTGGGAGTTGAGCGTGATTTCTCCGTAACTTTTCACCTTTCCCTATTTAGCCACCCCTGGATATGCCAATGTTGCACCCATGTCGGCCGGCCCTTGATAGCAGTTAGCGACGGCAGCTCGTCGTACGACTCATAAATTAAGCGGATCAAGAGGAAGTCTGATTGAACCCCGGATGGCACTTCCGACCCTGGACGAGGACTGCCAGTCAATTTATATTCACGGTTGAATTCTGGAGAGCAAATTCTGCTTTTGCCTCCCCCAATGAAGAACTTGGAAAGTAGTATAAAATCAGGGCTCAATGGATTTTTTCGCGCGAATTTTCCTGATCATGAGGGCAACCCTGAACTGCGGGAAGGCAAGGGACTGGGAGCAAAGAGGGAATTCCTATCAGGATGCGGAAACCGATCCGCCCTTTGTGAATAGGCATCAGGTTGATCATCGGCTCGCCGGGTATTATGCCAACCTGGAAATCCCCTTTGGTTCCGATTTGGAGGATGTCCGCCAGGCTTGGAAGCGACAATTGAAGAAATATCATCCGGATCTGCACGCCAAAAATCCGGAAAAGCGCCAGATGGCCAATGAGTTGACTGCCGAACTGACCAGGGCTTATAGGGAAATCGAACGAGTACTCTCAAAGAAGGAGAAACTCTGAAGCCATGTCCGACCATTTTGAAAAAGTCAAGGAATTCGTTCTGGAACTGGGTCTACAGATTGATGAAGAGATTCCCTCGGAGGAGATTCTCATCGTCAACGATCACCAGCGCGGGATCCAGAATCTCGTCATCGACTGCGAGGAGGATGTCCTCGTACTCGAGCAGCTTATTCTGAAGCTCGATGGCGGAGCCGATGTCCAAGTCTACAGGCGCATCCTGCAGATCAATCGCGAGCTTGTTTACGGTGCATTTGTCCTCGACGAGGAAGGGAATTTGCTGATCTATCGCAATGCCTTGGCCCTAGAAAATCTGGATTTGAACGAACTCGACAGCACGATCAACGCACTGAGCCTCGGCTTGGCCGAGAGCGGAGCGGAACTCCTCGCATTCGCACAAACATAAGGAAAGAAATCATGTCGGGTATATTTCAACGCTTGTTCAAAACCGGACAGGCGGAAGCACACGCTATTGTCGACAAGTTGGAAGATCCCATCAAAATTAGCGAACAGGCAATTCGCGATCTGCGCAAGGACCTGGGGGAGAGCCTTAGGAGCCTTGCGGAGGTCAAGTCCATCGCCATCCGTATGAACAAGGAGGCAGAAGACAGCAAGCGCCTGGCGTCAGACTACGAGCGCAAGGCCATGTTGCTGTTGCAAAAGGCCCAAAACGGGGAAATGGAGGCTACCGAGGCCGAGCGTCTTGCGAGGGAGTCCCTTGCGCGCAAAGAAGAAGCCGCTGTGCGGGCCCTTGAGGCTTCACAACAAGCTCAGGTTCAGCAGGAAATGGTGTCGAAGTTGCAGAACAACACCAACGAGCTCAAGTCCAAAGTTTCCTCCTACGAAAATGATCTGGTAATGCTCAAGGCTCGCGCCAAAACGGCTAACGCTACGCGCAAAATCAATCAACGATTAGCCCAAGTCGATTCAAGGGGAACCGTGGCTCTGCTCGAACGCATGAAAGAGAAGGTTGAGGAGCAGGAAGCACTAGGCCAAGCCTACGGCGAGATGGGCGATGCTTCCAGTTCTATCGACGAAGAAATCAACAAGGCCCTGGCCGGCGGTTCGCGAACGAAGGCCGATGATTCTCTGGTGCAACTAAAAGCCAAGATGGGGATGGAGTAGGCTTTTTTCGTTCCATATGCCTTTGTTGACTCGCAGGCGATTTTTACGTCTTCTTGCGGCCGGCAGTGGGGTGCCTCTTCTACCCTCATGCCAGTCGAATGCAGTACCACCTGATGCCTTCGACATTCCTGGCAGGATAGTCAATCCCTCTCCCATTCCTGCTCACCTGTTGCGCACTGAACATACTTGGGAGCACTTCCCTCCGCCTCAGGTTCCGGCTTACGATGTTGTTATCGTTGGTGGAGGTGTATCGGGTCTGTGCGCCGCCTGGAAATTGCGCAAATCCGGGGTTGACAGAATTCTCCTGCTGGAACTGGAAGGAGAACTTGGAGGGACTTCCATCGCAACCTCGAGTCGAGGAACTGTGTTTCCCTGGGGCGCACACTACATCAACATCCCACCGGAAGAGGCCGACTGTGTCCACGAGGTCCTGCAAGACCTGGGAATCATCGAGGGCTACGACGCCCAAGGTCGGCCCCTTGTCGGAGCTCAGAACTTGTTGCGCTGGCCACACGAGCGTCTGTTTATAGATGATCGGTGGGTGGATGGCTTTGATCCTTTCGTGGATGCACCTGAGGAAGAAAGGGAAGTCCTTAAGGGTTTTGAAGACGACATGCTACGCTGGACCCTGTATCGTGGACGCGATGGTCGTAGAGCTTTCGCCATGCCTTTGCTATACAGTTCCAGCGATGCTTCGGTACGACAACTGGACAACATAACCCTGTCGGATTACCTGCGTTCAAAAGGCTGGAATTCCAGATTCCTGGACTGGTTGGTCGACTATGCCTGCCGCGATGATTACGGCAGCCTGAGCTCTCAAGTTTCGGCCTGGGCGGGTATCCACTACTTCGCTTGCCGGTATTACGATTATCGAGTGCGTGAGGAGTACCCCGCTGATACCTTGACCTGGCCCCAAGGCAATGCATATCTCGTGGGTGCTTTGCGCGGCGGACTGGAGGCTGCCCAATTTCGCACCCGCCACTTGGTGCTAAGGGTAGAGTTGGAAGAGGACGGCGTACGCCTTGGGTATGCGGACCTGGCCGCCGAGGAGTTCGGAACCATCCGCAGCAAGTGCCTCATCTACGCGGGAAAGCTCCATACTGCACCCTTTGTGATTGTTGGTCTGCCGCCCGAGTCGCGCCGGGCGATGTCCGCAACAACCTATAGTCCTTGGCTAGTAGGTGCCGTTCACCTGATGCGGCCTCCACGAGATTCGACCGTGGCGATGGCCTGGGACAATATTCTGTTCGATAGTCCATCTGTGGGATACGTGGCTGCCCACCATCAAAACCCTCTTCAGCAAAGCCCGACCGTATTGGTCTACTATCTGCCTTTCGTAAATGATGTAGATAAAGCGCGGCGGGAGTTGCTGGTCAGAGACCAGCGCTATTGGAGCGGGCGAATTGCGCAGGATTTGCTGGCCGCCCACCCGGGTCTGGAGAAATTGATTGAACGCATCGACATCTACCGGTGGGGACACGCCATGATGCGACCGAGCCCGGGAAGCATTTGGGGAAAGGATAGCCTTCTACGCCGGCAGCCATTCGGTTCGGTGTTTTTTGCCTCCTGCGACGCGACCGGGCTGCCCTTGTTCGAGGAAGCCTGTTTTGCCGGAATTAGCGCTGCGGAACAGAGCATGAACCACCTAGGCCTGTCCTTTGAGACTTCTCTGAAAGGCTTGCCAGATGTCTGAGCAAGCGAGGACAGGCGTTTCCGGATTGGGCTTGTTCCTGCTGTTGGCTGCAGTCTTTGCGGCGGCAGCCTGTGCCATCGTCTACGAGTTGCTCATCGGCAGTATCTCTTCCTATTTCCTGGGCGACAGCGTCGAGCAGTTCTCACTAACAATAGGATTTTTCCTCTTTGCGATGGGAGTTGGATCGTGGCTCTCGCGCTTGATCAAAGAGAAACTGCTGGCAAAATTAATAGCCCTGGAGATTTGGCTGGGCTTTTTGGGCGGGTGCACCGTGGGAATCCTCTACCTGGCTTTCGGGCACACCGCCTACTATCGCTACTGGATGCTGATTCTCATAGTGGCTATCGGCGTCCTCGTCGGCCTCGAGGTTCCCCTCCTATCTCGGATTTTGCGCCGCTACGGCTCTTTGCGCACAACCTTGTCCACAGTGCTATCTATGGATTATTTTGGGGCTCTGGGCGCTGCTCTGCTCTTTCCATATCTTCTTATGCCAATGCTGGGGGGGCTCCAAACCTCGGTTCTGGCGGGGTCGGTCAATTTGGCTGTTGGAGTCAGCGTCTTGGTCAATTTCAGGGCCCAGCTAGGGATCCGCACCTATCGTTGGCTTCTTGCCCAAAGCGGCGGAGTGGGGGTGGTACTGGCGGGACTTTGGGCTGGATCCGGGGCGCTGCTGGAGCGCTGGGAAAGCAGTCTCTACGCCGACCGCATTATCTTCAGCGAGCAGTCGCCTTACCAGAAAATCGTCCTCACTCTCTGGCGCGACGACTTGCGGCTATTTCTAGACGGCCATTTGCAATTTGCCTCTGTAGACGAGCACCGCTACCACGAGGCTCTGGTGCATCCTGCCCTTGCCTTGGCCGCCAATCGGGAGCGGGTCCTGATCATCGGGGGAGGCGATGGCCTGAGTGCCCGCGAGATTCTCAAATATTCGGATGTCTCCGAGGTCGATCTGATAGATTTGGACCCGGCGGTGACCAACTTAAGCCGACGCAACTTGTACATGACCAAGTTGAACAAAAATGCCCTCAATCAACACAAAGTACGTATCTTAAATGAAGATGGCTTCATTTTTCTGCAGCGGGCGCACATGCTCTATGGTGCCATTATTATCGATCTGCCGGACCCGCGCGAAGAGGCTCTGGCCAAGCTTTATTCGGTTGAAGGATATCGGCTGTGCCTTCGCCACCTGGCCCCAGGCGGTGTGCTGGCCACCCAGGCGACCAGTCCTTATTATGCGCGGCAGGCCTATTGGAGCATTGCGAGCACCCTTGAAGAAGCTGGCTTCAAGGTTTTCTCCTACCATGTTCAGGTTCCCTCCTTCGGTGAGTGGGGGTTTCATCTAGCTAGTCGGGATTCGGTGGATTTGACAGAGGTTGAATTTGAGGTGCCGAGGCGCTTTTTGAGCCCGGAATTGCTGGAGGGGATGCTCTTTTTCGACCCGGATATGAAGCGGGTGGAGGCAAAGCCCAACCGGCTTGATAAGCCTCTGCTGGCGCGCTATTACCGGAGTGGATGGGAGCGCTGGTAGGATTTTCCCAGGCGACGGAGGTGATAGAACGTGGGAATAAAAAAGTGGTGGGGCAAGGAGGAGGATGAGGTCTACCAGGAATATACTTTGAGTACCATGAAAAAGGGCTATTTGGTGGACTATGACTTGAAAACCTGGCAGGTCATAGGTTATAATACCTATGATTTCGATGGATTCGTGACCCGGGAATGGGAATTGCGCTGCGCCGACGAGGTTCGTTTTTTGGAGGCTGTCGAGGATGATGGCAGAGTTGAATGGACCTGGACCCAGCGCATAGACATTCAGGAAATCCAGGAGAATGTAGTCGGTACTATTATTGAGACTGACGACCCACCCCAGGAGGTGCGTTATGAAGGCAGGCTCTATGAGGCAGTAGAGAGTAGCGCCGGGCTCCAGCGCGCAGGCGGCGAAGGGCGAGCCCGTGAGTTCGTCAACTGGAGCTACGAAGCCAAGGAGGGGCGAATGCTTTTCATCAGTCAATGGGGTGAGCGAGATTTCGCCGCCTATGAGGGCATTTGCGTCGAGGAGTACCAATTCACCGATATCCTGCCCGGCGGGAAAGATTGAGGGGGGTAGAATCGTGAGATATCCAGCCTTGCTGGGAATTGCGCTGGTTGCTGCTATGGGGTTGATGGGATGTGGGGGTAGCCGCGATCCCGTACGCGATCTCGGTCGCGATTTGAACCGCTATCCGGAGTATTTACTTATCGTAGAAGATGTAAGGGTAGTGGAGGGTTTCTTCCCGGATTATTACCTCAGGTTTAAGACCCTGGCAGGGTCGGGGCAGCGGGTGGCTGGCAAGGACACCCTGATTTACGAGGAGCGCACCACGGATTGGCATGAAGTTAGCCAAGAGGTCTTTGCGCGCTACGAGCATTTTGTAGGCATGGTAGTTGCTTCCAAGAGCAAGGATGGGCGCCGCACCGACGTACGGCAGGCACACCCTCCTGGATATCAATACGTGGGCAATCCCAGCTACGGATTCTGGGGTGGAGGAGGATTCTGGCAGTTCTACGGACAGTATGCGCTTATGCGGGATTTGATGGGTGGTTGGCGTGTGAACCGCGACGATTATCGGGGCTACCGCCGCAACTCTGAACGAGGACGACCCTACTACGGACCTGTCCACAGGGGACGGCCAACTTTTGGAGCGAGGGGAACAGTGACCGAAAAGACCAAACCCGGATTCTACCAGCGCAATCGCCAGCGTCTGCGCTCCGGACGCCAGGGTTTCGCTAGCACAACCCAAGGCCGCATGGGGCGCACCGGCTCAAGTTGGGGCAGGGGGGGCTACGGTTTTAGAGGGAAGTAAATCGTTAATCGCATTGGGGAGACACTATGATGGAAGAATACCTGATTCCCATGGCTTGGTCCGCAGTGTACATCCTGGAAACATTTCTGCTCTTGTGGGTAGCCAAGATCGCCTACGTGAGTTTCTACCGCCGGGTGAATTTGAAGAGGGAAATATTCGACAGGGGCAACTGTGCCTTGGCCACTGCTACAACCGGCTACCTGTTCGGGGTGATCGTCGCCTTCGGCGGAGTACTGGCGGGTCCGGCTGCAGGATGGAAAGCAGATCTGCTCGGTATCGCGCTCTACGGAGCCGTGGCGATTGTATTAATGGTGGCAGCTAGCTTCTTGTGCGAGAAAGTGTTGCTCCCTCGTTTTGACAATACCCGTGAGATTGTGGAAGACCGCAACATGGGCACGGCCTTTGTCGAGGCGGGGATGCACATTGCCAATGGACTGATCATCCTGGCCATCGTTCAGGGCGCTGGCGCTTGGTGGATCGGATTGGCCTTCTGGGGCTTGGCTCAGATTGTCCTGATTCTGGTCGCCCTGCTCTACGAAGTTTCAACCCGGCACAGTATCCACGCCGAATTGGAACGGGACAATGCCGCTGTGGGATTGGCATTTGGTGGGGCCTTGGTAGGGATGGGCAATATCATCAGCCTCGCAGTTACTGGTGACTTTTTGGGTTGGAAGGCTAGTCTGCTGGGGTTTGCTGGGTATGCCTTGTTTGGCCTTCTCATGCTTCTGATTGTAAAGAAGTTGACTGATTTCCTGCTGGCCCCTGGGGTGAATCTTGGAAATAAACAGAGTGAAGACCGTCCCAGCGTGGGCGCCGGTTTGTTCGAGGCCTTTGGATATATTGGCGCTTCCATGCTGCTAGTCTGGGCGTTATAATCTCCATGGCCTTTGCCGATCCAATGGAATGGCCATCACTTCAAAGGACCATTCATAAGCTTAAATCTCCGGATTCCAACCGAGTTCTTCGTCAATCCACTTGAAATAGGCGTTTGAGCCGGCAACCAGTGGAAGGGCAAGTATCTCCGGCACTTGGTAAGGATGGATCTCCAGGATGGCTTTTTCCAGGTTTCCAAAGAGATCCTTACGGGTCTTGGCCGTGCACTGCCACTCGCAGGTTTCTTCTACCTTGCCCTCCCACCAGTAGGTGCTCGACACTGGGCCTTCAATCTGGACGCAGGCTGCCAGTCTCCTTTTCACCAATTCCTTCGCTATTTTTCGGGCATCATCCTCATTTCCTACCGTCGTGCCTACTTTTATGTACGGAGTCATTTTGCGCTTCTCCTTTTTTTCTAATCCACCATTGCCACAGGAGTGCCGGTGCACCTAGTACCAGGTAGGTCAGATTGGCAACGGCGTGGACCACTGTTGCACAGGCCAAGGCCGCTGTTTCGGGAACTTGGTAGAGATGGTGTAAGGCGTCTCCGAAAAAGAGGTGGTAGGAGCCGACGCCTGCAGGAGTGGGAACGAGAATGCCTATCGAGGAAATTGCCATGACGACAAGAGTCGCCCCAGCCCCAAGGTCGTAAGAGTCTACAAAGCCGAAGCTGAGAAAGGATTCGAAAATAATTAGCATATAGCAGAAGCTCAAAAGAACGGAGCTGACGATAATTTCCAGGTAGGTTGCAGGGCTGCGAAAGGCGGTAAGGCCGTGCATAAAGGAATCGAGGACTCGGGTTGTTCCAACTGCCATTCTCGACGAGATCTTTCCCATCAGATAAGCGACGGCATTAAGAGCTCGGTTCCTGTAAAAGGAGACCAGGGCCAGAAGTACGAGGGTGAGGATACAGCCGCCCAAGACGATGAGGCTGGCCAGCTCAAGCCAGGGAAAGACTTGGTTAATGCCAGCGCGGAGAAACAGTAGCGAGGTTCCCACCAAGGCAACTATGGAGACCAGATCGATAATGCGTTCAATTATTACAGTGGCGAGCACCGCGCTAATGCTGGCACCCCGGGACCAGTTGAGGCTAAGAATGCGCACTGCTTCACCTGATCTGGGTATGACGATATTGGCAGTGTAGCACATGGCCAGAGCTAGGGAGGCATCAAGCACAGGTATCCTGACAAAAGAGCGCATGAGCACAATCCAGCGCCAGGCTCGTAACGCCAAGGATAGGATAGTCGTGAATACGAGAATTGCTACCCAGAGTGGGGAGACACGGCCAATGGCCTCCCACAGAGGCGCAGGCTCGATTCCTTTGAATGCCCAGTAGAGGAAGAGGCTCATCAGCCCCAGGCTGATGGTAAATCTGAAAATTTTTTTAACAGTGAAAATCAACTAGGGCTCTGCGCTGCAATCTTGCCGCGCTCTTCCATCAAGTTGACGATCTGCCGGGCGGCTTCCTTGGGAGTACAGACTGCGGTGGCAATGACCAGTTCTGGGTTTTCCGGCTGTTCGTAAGGGTCGGAAACGCCGGTGAAATTGGAAATTTCACCGGCTCGGGCTTTTTTGTAGAGTCCTTTGGGATCGCGTTCCTCGCATAATTCGATCGGGGTGTCGATAAAAACCTCCAAAAAATCCCCCGCCCCTAAAAGAGCTCGAACGGCCGCGCGGTCGGCTATATAGGGACTGACAAAGCTAGTGAGAATAATGAATCCGGCATCTACAAATAGCTTGCCGACTTCGCCAATGCGGCGGATGTTTTCTGCGCGGTCTTCAGCAGAGAAGCCCAAGTGTTTGTTGAGGCCGTGGCGAATATTGTCGCCGTCGAGCACATAGGCCAAGTGTCCTCGTTGGACCAAATAATGTTCTGTGGTAAAACCAATTGTACTTTTTCCCGAGCTAGGCAAACCGGTCAACCAGATCAGAACCCCTTTCTGCTGCAGTAGATCTTCGCGTTGCCGGCGGCTGACGTGGCCTTCGTGCCAAACAATTTGGGCGCCGCTGCCTTGGGCCAAAGGATATCTCCTTATCCTGTAGGGGAAATTTTAGGTAATGCAGAGAGAATTAATAAGGACTAAACTACAATACGTCAACACCCTTTGGAGATTGGTAAGTTTAATCCTACTCGCTTTAGGCCAGACCTAGGACCAGGTCGGGTAATGTATTAATTTGACCCTAAATATTCCCCGCGTTTGGGCCCATCCTGAGACGGTTGGTCTCCCAACCCACCAAGTAACCCATAAGCGGATTAGGGTCTACAACCGGTTAACGGTCGGCGGCTATTCCGAACCATTCGGGTTTGAGTCTGATACAACACGGGCTTTGAGCTCAGATTTTCCTTGCTGTCGGATGGATCGAAAGCGCCTGAGCCAATTGGGAACATCAAGCAATGCACTGAATTTTGTTGAAATTCACACAAAAACTTATTGTTTTATATGAGGTAAGGTTCATTTTTCAGGATTTTTCTTGAGACTGCGGGCTCCGACCTGGAACTATTTAACAATTTCTAACTTTTTTTTTAGGAATTGATTTATTATATTATTCTGTCAAAGAGTTAGGATGTTTATCTTTTCCGCTTAAACCTGTCTGTGAGGAGGCAATCTAATGATCTTAGCAAAAAGAACTTTTGCTCTTCCGGTGGTCGCTCTTGCAGCGATCTTCTGCTTCAATTCCGCTGCTCAGGCAATCAACCTGCAGGCCGTCGGACCCAGCGCTCGGTCGGTGGCCCTTGGCGGCAGCTTTGTGGCGGTGGCTGACAATACGGACGCCATTTTCGAAAATCCGGCCGGACTGGGCCAGATGGACGGTCGCCAGGTATCCTACACCAATGTCATGCTTTTTTACACCGGAAGTGGTGAGGGCAGTCCTGCCCAGCACGTGCTCGGTATAGTGCAACCCCTGGGTGGCAAATTAGGGTTGGGCCTGGGTATTGAGTACATCGGCATCGAGAATTTTAATGAGATTGGTGGAACGGTGTCGCTGGCCTACAAGTTGTCAAATAGCTTTAACCTGGGGGTGAATGCCAAGTACCTAAGTTGGAGCGCGACTTTGGAGGAAGGCGATCCGGGGAACAGCAGCGGAGGCAATGTGGGGATCGATGTGGGGGCGCTTTGGAAAAGTCCGTTTAAGGGCGCACAATTTGGTCTATTGGTGAAGAATTTGAACAAGCCGAATGTGGCCGGAGGGGAGGTCCCCGGGGAGCCAGATGCAGGTACCGTACCCATGGACTTGCACTTAGGCGTGGCATATTGGCACCAGGCAACAACTTCGCTGATATCCTTGCAGTGGGTGGCCCGTGCCTTTGGGGAGGAGGCCAGTTCCACTAGGCTGCTCCTTGGAGCTGAGACTCAATTGGCCCCTGGATTTATACTGCGCGCTGGTGGAAATCGCTATCTCGAAGATAATGAAGATAACCTGAACGCGGGCATTGGATGGAAGAGAAGCAAGTTGGGGATTGACTACGCTTACCATATCCCCCTGGGTCTAGATGGCAGCAATGGCAAACATCTCTTCACCTTTGCATACGATTTCTGAACTCGGGATCACACTCTGGAAAAGGACCGCTCTTTGAGGGAGCGGTCCTTTTTTATTGTAGATGGTCTTCAGGAATATTCTTGACCAAGGTTCCTGGATTCTCTCCTTTACAGAGAAGTTGCATGGTGCCTTTTTCCAGGAAGTCGAAGACATGGATGGGCAAGCCGTGATCGCGCGCTAGAATGACGGAGGGTTGGTCGACGATGGTGAGGTTTTGGCGGATGAGAGTGTCATAATTCACGCAGCGATAAAGTCGGGCACCGGGGTTGGTCTGAGGATCGGCAGTGAAGATCCCGCAAACGCGGTTTTTGGCAAAAAACAGGGCATCTGCCCGGGTCTCGATTGCACGTTGTGCAGCAGTGTAGTCAGTAGTAACGTAGGGATTTCCCGTGCCTCCTCCGAAGATTACAATGTAGCCTTTTTCCAAATGGTGAATGGCGCGCAATCGAATGAAGGGCTCGGCTACGGTGTTGATGGGAATGGCGCTCATCACCCGAACTTCCACTTGGCCTTGGGATTTGGAGGTAAGGACGCCTCGCAGCATCAGGCTGTTGACAACAGTGCCCATCATGCCGATGTTGTCGGCCTCTGCGCGTTCAATCCCCCATTGGGTGGCGAGGTTGCCCCGAAAGACATTCCCCCCTCCAATTACAATAGAGACTTCCACTCCCTCGGTATGTAGGGCCAGAACTTCGTCGGCGATATGTTCTAGGATCCTGGCCGAAAAGCCAAAGTCGCTGTCGCCCGAGATTGCCTGTCCACTTAACTTGAGCAAAACTCGATTGTATCGCATTGGCAGCAAACTCCGAGAATCTATAATGGGAAAATCTGTTCCGGCCGTTACCGCTAGAGCAGGGGGCTCTTTTCAATCTTGGCTGCATCAGGGTAGCGTCGGACCAATTGGTCAACTGCACTTACAAATGTATCGACTTGGTGTGCGGCCAAGCCGACAAATCCTTTGCCCTCCTCGAAGATAGCCTTGACTTGCTCACTTGAGAGTGGGATGCGCTGGTCGGCACCTAAACGTTGGGCAAGGTTGTTGCAAGACAGTCCCTTTTCACGCATGTCCAGAGCCACCGCTACGCTGTGTTCCTCAATGGCGGCGTGTGCCTGTTCCCGACCGGCACCTTGTTGCACTGCCTCCATCAACAAAGTAGTGGTGGCAAGGAAAGGCATGTAGCGCTCCAGGTCCCTCTGGATGAGGGTCTCGTAGGTTCCCATTTCGTCGAGCACGTGGAGCATGGTTTCTGCCATGCCGTCAAAGGCAAAAAAACTATCGGGAAGGGCAACCCTTCGCACCACGGAACAGGAGACGTCGCCTTCGAACCACTGGTCACCGCAGAGACTTCCAAGCATGTGGACATAGCCGCCCAGAATAACTTGAAAGCCATTGACGCGTTCGGAGCTGCGGGTATTCATCTTGTGGGGCATGGACGAAGATCCCACTTGGTCCTTGGCGAAGCCCTCACTGACCAGTTCGTTGCCCGCCATCAAGCGCAAGGTGCGGGCTAGATCCGCAATACCGGCACCGAGCTGGTAGAGGCAACCAATTACCTCAAAGTCCAGACTTCGGGGATAGATCTGCCCTACTGCGTTAAGATGTTTTTGAAAGCCCAGAAATTTCCGGACTTCCTCTTGGAGTTGAAGCAACTTGCCTTGGTCCCCACCCAGCAGGGTAAGTTGGTCCAAGGAGGTTCCCACCGCCCCCACCAGGCCGCGTAGAGGATAGGAAGCCACCAGGTCTTCGAAACGCCGAAAGGCCTGCAACATCTCCTCTCCGAACATGGCTAGTCTCTTACCCAGAGTAGTGGGTTGGGCTGCCGCATAGTGAGTTCGGCCAACCATCGCCAGATCCCTCCATTGGAGAGCGCGCCGACTCAATGCCGCAAGCAAGGCCACAAACTTCAGTTGCAAATGTTGCAGCGAACGAAGGATCTGGAACTGCTCGACGTTGTCGGTTAAGTCGCGGCTTGTCAGTCCCTTGTGGATGTGCTCAAAACCTGCGAGGGCACAAAATTCCTCGATGCGTGCCTTGACGTCGTGACGCAGAATGGCCTCTCGTCGGAGAATGGATTCGAGGTCCACTTGGTCCGCAACCGCTTCGTAGCTTTGGATGGCCTCCAGAGGGATATCCAGCCCCAGATTCTTCTGTGCCTTCATTACGGCGATCCAGAACTTCCGTTCGAGCAGGATACGTCCGTGCTCTGACCAGAGTTCCCGCATGGGGGAACTTGCGTAGCGGCTGGCGAGGATGTTGGGAATTTCTGCCGACATGGGAGTGCTCGATGATGAGGGGAAGGGGGAGTTATTCTAAGCATTGACCAATCCAATCGCCAGACCCGAAGGTTATTTATTCCGACGATGACTGAAGAGATGTCCAAAAATGCGGCTCAGTTGACTAAATTAGTAGGTTTTCCCATCAAGAATGCTCTTACGTTGTCTACGGACGTTTGCAGAAGCCGCTGCCGTGCTGCGAGGGTTGCCCATGCGATGTGAGGAGTAGTGATAACATTTTTGGCTCTGAGAAGGGGATTATCTGGGAGAATCGGTTCGGCGGAGACCACATCGAGGGCAGCGGCAGCGATTTTGCCCTTATCGAGGGCAGTGGCAAGGTCCTTCTCGTTGACGAGCCCCCCTCGCGCGGCGTTAATGAGGATGGCCTTTGGTTTCATCAGGTCCAAGAGGGTAGCATCGACGAAACCGAGATTGTCCTCAGTTTGGGGGCAGTGCAAAGAAACCACATCCGCTGTGGCAAAAACCTCTTCGACTTCCATCCAGGCAAAGGGTTGGTAGGAAGGTGGATCTCCATGGATGATATCTTGGGCAAGTACTTCCATGCCGAAGGCATTGGCCAGTTCGCCCACGCGCCGGCCTATCCGGCCAAACCCGATGATCCCCATTTTTTCCCTGGCCAGTTCTACAAGGGGGGTTTCCCAAAACGAAAATTCTTTCGCCTTGGTCCATTTCCCACTCTTCACCGCCTGGTCATGTCGGCCAACGTGGTGGCATAACTCAAGCAATAGTGCAAAGACAAACTGGGCAACCGAGTCGGTGCCGTAGACCGGAACATTGGAGACCGTGATGTTGCGCTGACGGGCGGTTTGTACATCTACATTATTATAACCCGTTGCCGTGACCCCGATGTATCGCAGATTGGGCAGTTGCTCCAGAGTGTCGGCCATGAGGGGAATCTTGTTGGTCAGGATGATTTCGGCTTTCCCGGTCCTTTCTACGATTTGTTCTTTGCTTGTACGGTCATAGACTGTCAGGTCGCCCAATTTACCCAATTCATCCCAGGGATTGTCACCAGGGTCCAAGGTGTATCCGTCGATCACTACGATTTTCATGGGGAGCTCCTATTTGAACCGTTGGTTTGGAGGCAATATAAATAAACCCTCCTGATGGGAAAAGTCAGTGTCGAGGAGAGCCAAGGGCACATTGGAACAACTCTAAATCAGACCGCACAAATGCCAATAGAGGACATTGAGGGGTGTGAGCAGAAAGAGTGAGAGGAGGGAGATACAGAGCATGGTGAGAATGAGCTTGCCTAAATGGAGACGGCCATAGGTGTAGGCAAGCATGCAAGGAGCTGCTTGGTATGGAAAAAAGACCAGAGTTGTGGCCATGGCCACGCTCATGGCTGTGGGAAGCTCCTCCATATTATATGTCTGGCCTAACTCGAGCATGGTCGGAGTGACCATCCCTGCGATGGCCGCTGTGTCCATGAGGAAGTCGAGGGGTAAAACCATCCAGGTTATGGCCAGGTGCTTGCCTAGCCAGCCATATTGGTCCAAGTCGATTAGGGTAGTGGCAAAGGCGATGAAGTGCTCACTGAAACCAGAGCCGTCGAGAGCAGCACCAAGGGACAAAAAAGCGGCAATATAAAAGAAGAAAGGGAAGTTGACCTTTCGAATCTTGGAGAAGGCCAGAGGTCCCCATCCCGGCAGGGTGGTGAGCAGAGCCAGCCCCAAAGCGACGTTGGTTGGGGCGATTTTATGCACCGCATCCGTCGCCCACATCAGAATCCCAAAAAGGAGAATTACGAGGACCCGTCGTTGTGGAGGGTCCAGAGGGTCGGCGCGGTCGGTAAGCTCAGAACTCAAGTGGACGTCGATCTGGAGTTTGCGGCCGAAGAGAACCCAGATTACGGCCAGGGAAAGAAGGGTACGTGCCAAACCAACGCAGAGAAACATCCACTGCAACCACTCCGCCCAGTAAACCACTTGCCCGCTCACTTTCTCCAGTTGGCCGGCGACCACGAGATTGGGTACAGATCCGGTGAGGATGCCGGAGCCTCCGTAGTAGGTGCTGCATAGCAGGGAGAGGAGCACCGCCGCATTGAGGCGTGGATTGTTTCGGCCACCAAGACGGTCGACTAGGGCAATGCCGAGTGGAAATAGGATGAGGACCCGTACCATTCCCGATGGAATAAGCAAGGCGGTGAGAATGCCAAGCAGATGGAGGTTGAACACCAAGGGCAGGGGTCGGTGGCAGAATTTAGTCAGGCAAAAGGCGGCCAGGCGCTTGTCAAGGCCGGTCTCCGTTGCGGCCAAGCTGAGGACCATGCCCGCGAAGAGCAGCCATATAGTTGTGGCGGCAAAGGGAGCAAAGCTTTCTTGGAATGAAAGCAGGCCGAGGGCGGGCAGGAGAAGGAGGATGATCAATGAGCTGTACTCCAAGGGCAACGGCTCGGTCGTCCAAAGGAATATGGCTAGGAGGGCGAGGCCAAGAGCGCGCTGAGCCAGAGGATGCAGGACATCGAGGGGAGCAGTTAAGCCCAAGGCAAGGAAGAATAGAGCTAAGAGAGTGCAAGTAACCTTTTTACCAACCAAACTGCGTTTGCTTTCTATCTTCAGGGCGGGACCATGCTCTGAGGAAATTCTGGGAGGGGAATATAAGGGAAAATGATCCGACCGAGGGCGATAACGGGAGGGTATAAAATTTCAATTGTCAATGCAATCCTATTTGTCAGCCTGAACCTAGTGTCCCGTCACAGAAATATGTCGCCATTTTTCCGCCGATCCATCCCAGCTCACGGCGTTGCCTTCACTCGCCGTACACCACTGGTACGACTCGCTCAGGCGCCTTGTGAGCCGGGCGGCCTCGACGGCCCAATTTTGTCAACCTATCTTTGCGACGGGACACTAGCAGGTGAATTAATAATCATTTCACTCTGAAACTGTAAGGCGCGGTTTCACGGTAATGGCTTGCACACGGGGGAAATCAATTGCCACGAACCGTGTTTCCATATGAGATATTGGACAGGAGTTGGAATTCCCATTCAACGTTTTACCCGGTACTGTTTCAGAATAAGAAAGTGTCAATAGTTGAGTGGGAATACTGAGGGGGCAAAAGAAAAATTGGCAGATTAGTCAATGGAGTTTTTCGCCATTTTTGTTTGAACTCTGTCGCCAATGGCAACGACGAGCAACCGAGGGGAAATTTTGGGACTGGGATGCCCCTCTTCTCCCTGTTAAGTCTACGCGACTGCAGGGGGCCACAAGCGGAGTGGTCGATTGCCCGAGAGACATCCCTGCTCCTTTAGGTGGAAAATCCTCAGAAAAACCTTTGACCGCGACGACTCCAAGGCAAGGGTTCTATTCGTAATGGGTTGCGCCTCGGAGAAGAGGCCAAGGTAATTACGGCTATACTTGACAGGGGGACAACCGCTAAGGTAGAAGACGCTTTGGCTGCCGCAGTGATGGCCTGAAACAACCTGTCGGTAAGTGGCCGAAGGGATGGAGTTTAGGTAATGTGGGATAGGATTAGGCCGGTTGGTGACCGAGGGGATTCTGGCCTCCATCTGCCACGGGGGAGGGCTTCCGGGTGCTTTGCGGTTGTAGCAAGTCTGAGGTCATGAGGAAAATCTGGTGAAGGGACATTTATGATTCGATCAGGAACAGACTTAGAGCAGGAACATAAGTGATTATCAGGAGGACTAGAAGGAGGATAAATAGGAAGGGAAGGGAAGCAGTATATAGCTTGAGGATAGGCTTGTCGAAGCGAATGCTGGCGATGAATAGGTTCAGTCCCACTGGTGGAGTGGAGTAACCAATCTCCAGGTTTGTCAGAAAGATCATCCCCAGGTGTATGGGATGGACGTCGTAGGACTGAGCGAGGGGCAGTATAATTGGCACCACAACAATGAGTGCCGAGAACATATCTACCATGCAACCCACTGCCAGCAAGAAGATGTTGAGCAGAATCAGAAATACAACTCGACTGCTGATGTATTGCTCCATGAGGCCCAAAAGTCGGTTGGGGATCTCTGCATCAATCAGGTAGCTGGTATATGCCATAGCTGCTGCGAGAATGATTAGGATACTTCCCACCAAGACCATGCAGTCGCGGATAATGCCCGGGAGTTGCCGCAGGCTGATCTCTCGATGTATCGCCATCTCGACGACCAGGACATAGAGGGCACTCAGAGCTGCGGCTTCGCTCACGGCAATGATTCCGCTGTAAATTCCGCTGATGACAACAACTGGCAGAAGTAGCTCCCACATACTCTCGCGCAGGACACTTACAACCTCCCTTGAAGTTGTGCGCACGGCAACAATGTTTCGGTTGCGGCCTTTAAAAAAGCTGTAGAGGGAAAGGGCAGCGACCAGGAGCAGTCCTGGAATGATTCCGGCGACAAAGAGTTGATCCACCGCAGTTTCGGAGACGATCCCGTAAATTATGAGAGGCAGACTGGGAGGAAAAAGCAAGCCCAGACTGCCCGATGTTGTGAGCAGGCCCAGGGAGAAGTTGTCAGAGTATCGGTTTTTCAGAAGCGCAGGATAGAAGAGGGCGCCAAGTGTGATAATTGTCATACCTGAGGCACCGGTAAAGGCGGTAAAGAGGGCACAGATTAGGATGGCCATGATGGCCAGCCCCCCGGGCAGCCATCCCAGCAGCACCTGGGAAAACCGCACCAGCCGCGATGCGGCTTTGCTTTCGGCGAGAATGAACCCCGCAAAGGCGAAAAGGGGAATCGCCGACAGGGTGGGTGTCTCTGCGATCCGATACATTTCTATGAAGACGACCGTGAGATCTACATCGACTAGGTAGAAGTTCAACAGGGCAAGGGCCGCAATAACAATAAAGAGCGGCGTGCCTACCATCGCTAGGAAAGCGGTCAATAGGCCGGTCATGGGGATTGTTTATTTAGGACGGTGCGGAACTTGCAGCAACATTGAGACAAAAAACGAAGGCCCATGACTCCAAAACTCAGAGGAAAGATCAGCTGCAGTTTCCAGGTAGGAATTTCGAGAAAGGTGCGGGTATTAAAGGCCATTTCATCACCCAGGAAGCCCAGCGAAATCCAGGTTAAAAAGAAGCATACGAGGGCGGAGAAAAAGGAGGTCGAGGCTTGGATCAGGTCGCGCCAAGGCGGGGACAGGAGACGTAGCAGGGCGTCGATTCTGATGTGTTTGCCTTGGCGCGTTGCAATCATGGCGCCAACAAAACCGCACCACAGAACCAGATGGCGGACGAGGGGATCTGTCCACAAAAAAGTGACCGAAAGTAGGTTGCGGAGAATGATTTGAGCGAAGGCTGTTCCAATGAGGGCCCCCACGAGAAGGACTAGTGCCAATTCCTCCAAGCACTGGAAGCTACGTATGATGGTTGGGAAGCTGATGAAACTCATCTTCTTGCATCCCTTTGGTGGCGGAAGATTTGCAGGTGGGTTTGGACCATCTCAAAAGATTGCTCGGAAAATGCTTTTCCCACCAATTCGGGAATGGAGTCGCGGACCAATTGTTTGAAGGATTCGATTTCTTCTTGCATTGGGACGACAAGCTCCACGCCGTTGGCCTCCATAACTTTGATTGCTTCTTGGTTTTCTTCGCGGTTTTGCAAACTCTGTTTGCGCGTGTGGTTTGCGGCTACGGAGCGCAAGATGGTTTGGTGCAGTGGAGATAGGCTGAAAAAGGCTTTTTTGCTGATCAGGAGAGTGCCGAGGGTGTAGTTAATGGGTAGTTCGGTCAGGTACTTTATGCGCGTAAACCACTGAAGGACAATGGCTGCGACGGGAGGAGCATAAACCACCTCAACCAGATTTGTTTGCAGACCAAGCAACACATCAGGAATGGCGAGGGGCACCGATGTGACTCCTGCCTTGGCAAAAACTACGGCGGTGATTGGTTCCTTTTCGAGGCGCCAGACCTTCAGCCCCCTTATATCGGCAGTGGACCGAATGGGTTTCTGTGACAGGATGTGGACGAAGCCGATGTCGGACCAGCCCAGAAGGATAAACCCTCGGTCTTCATATCCTTTTTGGTAAAATGCGTCCATTTGCTCCAGGACGTAGTCGATTTCTTGGTAGTCGTTGAAGAGGAAAGGTATCTCCATGGCCAGAATATCAGGAAAGACTAGGCTGGCGCCCTGACCTGCAAAACTACCCGCATGCAGTTGGCCTATGCGCATTTTGCGCAGGATGACGTTCTCGTCTCCTTGTACGCCTCCGGAGTAGATCTTGAATCCGACCGCACCTTCAGTCCTTTGTCGTACTTCCGCATCGATGCTTCGCATTGCATTGACCCAACTGCTGCCTTCCGGAGCCAGGGTGGCCAGCTTCAAAAGGTGTTTGGGGTTCTCCCCTTCGGCAGAAAAAGGAGCAATGACTGCACAAGCGAAGCAAACGAAGATCAGAAGCTGCCCGAAAACTCCGACCACCCTACCTGTACTGGAAGGGAATTTGCCTTCCAACGGGAACCATCTTGGAGGGACCGCAAAGTAATTTCTCCTGCACAGCTTAGAAGAAGGCATCGGCTTCCTCCAACAGTTTGCCGGCCTGTTTCTTCGCGGCCATGTTCTGCAGAGTGAGTTCGGGGACCTCGTCGACGGGTAGGGCCAACACCTCGGTCAAAAGAGACTCATAGAGTTCGCGGTCGAAAATTTGCCGGGCATAGTACTTGGCCATGAGTACGTAAGCCATCAAAGTTTGCTTCTGGCCAATTTCGAGTGCCCTTTCAAAATGATGTAGGGCTTTTTCAGGTTGGCCGCCAAGGGACGGGGGAAGGGCAGCGAAATAAACTCCCAAAAAGAGGTGTGGGCTGCCATAATAGAACGTCTCGTCCGTGGTTAGAATCCATTCCATTAGAGCGATGACTTTTGGGAGATCGGCCAGTGCCGCCATAGAAGAGGTGTGGGTACTTACCCAAGCTCCCCAACTGCTCGCAGCCCAAAAGACCAAAGGAACGTCTTCAGAGTCGAGATGTGAGCGAATCTGGATGAATTCTCCGTATGGTGCCTTGAGAAAATCAGCAATTTTTTTATTTGTGGCGAGAGCCCGCAGTCCGTATTCCTTTGCCCTGCGGTAGAGATTCCGGGCGCGGTCTGGATCGTCCGGTTCAATCAGGGCGCCATAGGAAGCATACGCTTCCGCCGCTGCGACGAGGAGGCGCTGATTTTCAGGATCGCTTTGTAGCAAGCCTTCGAGGAGCAATAAATACGTCGGGGCGGCCTGGGAAACCAGATCGACGTCATCGTGCCGGGCAGTTGCTGCCGCTATATCCTCAACAAGAGAGCCCGCGGCAGCAGATCTGATTTTTGCGGCGCATCCGGCGCAGCCGAAAAGGGTGGATGCCAGAATAAAAAACGCAAGGCATAACCACTTCCCCTGATGCCTGGAAAGTAGATACTTACCTTGGGATGAATAAAAAAAAAATGAAAAAGTCCCTGCATATTGGCGACAAATATCCTAACCTATTTAGTGGAGGTCAAGTCCATGCGCGTAGGTTCCCCGGAGTGGACGATGGTGGAATCCTGGAGGCAGTTCCAGGGGTTTTGTTCCTTGGCGCAGGCTTTGAATACCTGCAAAGCTTCGCTAAGATCTCCGTTCTTCATGGAACGGATCTTTTCAAATGCTTCCCTTTTACCATGGTAACGGCGGTAGGATAATAGTCGTGCATTATTGACCTTCCACTGGAGAAACCCATCGAAATTGCCATCGATAACCTCGTAATTCATGGATTTGTATATCTCCTTGGCGTTGTCAAAAATTTCTTCTCTTTTGGTCAGCACGGAGTCTTTTGGAAGCCCTGATTTGTAAAGGCTGTCCAGGGAAGTAATCACTCGGTTCAAAAAACTGCTGAAGCGTGCCTCGGCATCCCGGCGCAGTCGGACGTTCTCAATGAGTTTGGTGTTGGGACCAAAATATTTTGCCAGGAAATCCAAAGAGCCACTTTCGCCCACAAAAGTGGCCAAGCTCTCGTTATAGTCTGTGTGACTCTCGGCGTAGATGGTGGCATGCGTGAGTTCGTGCAAAATCAGGTTCGCCAGCCGGTCCTCCGGATAGTCCAGCATGGGACTGAACACTGGATCGGAGAAAAAACCCAAGGTACTATAGGCCGAAATGGGAGTCAGGATAGCATCAAGACCCTGTGCTTGGAGACGGTCCCGTTCACGCCTCCCAAATTCTATATCAAAAAACCCTTTGTAAGGCAGTTTTCCAACGATGGGGAATTCCCACAAAAATGGTTCAAACCGATCTGGCGGAGAGGCACTCGTATTCCAACCTACAGGTTCACCTTTGGTGTCGAAAAAATATGTGTAATTTGAGGATGTTGCCAAACCTACATCGTCCCTGGCAAAGACAAGAACGGCTTGTAGTAATTCGAAACTGTGGCGGGTGTCTGGTTCCAAATTGGGATCAGTCAGCAACTCCTCAATGGGTTGGCGCCCTATTAGGATGCGAGTCTGCCCATTGAGAATGTGCCAGTAGTAGGGGGTTTCACAACCGGTCAGGAGGAAAAATAGACCGGATCCTACCAGCACAAGTCTCAGCTTCCTCCCCTGCCGTTGGCTAGCCGCCTTGAGAGGCACACTCGGGGCGGAGCAGAAACCTCTTGCTGATTTTTCAGAGATTGCGCGAGGCCTCTTCCAGGCCTGTTCGAGCTTCATCAGAGGTCGGCCGGATGAGCAGCGCCGTTTTGAAACGGGCGGCGGCGTCAGCCCATTTTTGTGCTTTAAGGAGCAATTGACCAAGCCTCAAATAGGCCTCCACAGAGTTGATATTCAGCTCTATTACGCGTTCAAAGGATTTGAGGGCTTTTTCCGTGGAATCCTGGGATGCGTAAAGGTCTCCCAATTTGAAGTAGGTGGTAGAGAAATTTGGATTGGCAAGGGCAGAGTGCTCATAGTAGTAGAGGGCCTTTTCTTCCTGCTTTCTACCTAGGTAGATATCTCCAAGTTGGTTCAGGGCAAGTGGATGGGAGGGAAATATTTTCAGGGTGTTCCCAAAGGCAGTTATTGCCTCTTCTTCGTCGCCGGTTTCAAGAGCATTGAGACCTCGTTCATAGGTTATTTTCATAGCTCTCCGCAAGTAATTGTCGAAAGCTGCTCCGTTTCCATTGAGTGCATGGGCGTGCGCGAGTTGAGCCCATGCATCGGCGTAGAGGCTGTCCTGATGGAGTGCCAGCCGGATGGAGGCAATTGCCTGGCCGATGTTGCCCCCTTCCAGTAGCTTTTCCCCCTTTTTGAGGTGATCCAGTTGGCGGGGTGGGGCCTCAGTACATGCCTGAAAGAAAAGTATGGCCAAAATAGGCCATACCCGCGGGTTGTTTGTCATAGATTGGGTTGTTTTGTTGAATGACTTGCGGGGAGTAGTTAGGAAAGGATGAGGAGGGTAAACCGGGAACCCTTTATTCAAGAAGGTTGGCTGACGATTCTCTCTCCGTCATAAATAACATTGCCTTCTTTGTCGAGTACCCTGCCGTCCCCGGTAAATTCATACTTCATGGCCTGTCCCAAGGTTAGATGCTTTTGCACCTCTCCTAGATCATCGTACTTTTCGATTAACTTCTCAATGGGGCCTTCAAAGCGGGTTGGATTCCATTTGGGGCGATCTTTGTCGCGCTCCTGGCGCTCTTTGGCCGTCATTATGGGCAGCCGTTCAGCCGCCGGAGTAAAACGGCCCGCCATGGCCTGTTTACGCCGATACTTCTCGTGCCGTTTTTCTGATTCTGTAAGCATTTCTTCCGGTACTGCGTCGAGGATGCCGGAATCCTTCTTTTTCTCTTCTTCTTTCTGGTCCCTACTTATCTCTATTTCGCGTTCTATGCGTTGCTGACGCTCTGATTCCAGGCTGTGATCCGTACCCAATTTCCGCAAGACCGATCGAGCCGCTCTTTTCACTTTAAACCGTCTCCACTTGGAATTTCGTTATAGTTGCAGTCTTCATAGGAAGTAGAATAAATATAGGCTTGGCACTGGATTTGGCAAATCGAAATTGAGGTAATATCTTAAGCATTGGCCCAAGTTTGGCTTCTATGGATTGAGGATAGGATCAGGATGTCGTCCAATAGATCAAAGCGCGGCTTTTCGATCAAAAAGGGTTGGAAATCACATGGATGGAGGTGGTCATGAGGGTAATTTCGTGGTTTTTCTCTAATGATATAGGTATTGATCTGGGCACCGCCAACACCTTGATCTACGTCAAGGGTGAAGGTATCGTCTTGAACGAACCTTCGATTGTGGCGCGACACATATTGACCAAGAAGCTCATCGCCGTGGGCTCCGAGGCAAAGGAAATGCTGGGACGAACCAACTCCGAGATGGAAACCATTCGTCCCCTTAAGGATGGAGTGATTGCGGATTTTGAAGTGACGGAGAGCATGATCCGCCACTTTATCCGCAAAGTGCAAAAGAATAAATTCTTTGTCCGGCCCCGCATTGTGGTCTCTGTCCCATCGGGTAGTACTGAAGTGGAAAAGCGAGCGGTACGCAATTCCTGCGAGCGTGTGGGAGCCCGAGAAGTCCACCTGATCAGCGAACCAATGGCGGCGGCAATAGGAATTGGCTTGCCGGTAGAGCAGCCAATCGGGTCCATGGTCATCGATATCGGCGGTGGAACAACTGAGATTGCGGTTATTGCCCTATCGGGCATTGTGATCCACGAGTCATTGCGCGTGGCAGGAAATGCCATGGACCAGGCGCTCGTCGATTGGCTGCGAAGAAAGTACAATTTTGCCATTGGACCCCGGAATGCGGAGCAAATCAAATTTCAAATTGGATCCGCCATGCCTATCGATCCAGAAAAGGAGGCACCGGTGCGTGGTCTTGACCTTGTCGCAGCTATCCCTAGGATCCTAATGCTTGACTCGCGCGAAGTTCGAGCAGTACTTAGCGAACCAGTAGACCAAATTATTGCAGGGGTACGACGTGCCTTGGAGCGTACGCCCCCGGAGTTGGCTGCCGATATCTTGGACCGAGGGATGGTGCTTAGCGGCGGTGGTAGTAAGTTGCGGGGACTGAAGGAACGGCTTGTCGAAGGTACTAGCCTACCCACTTATGTCGATAAAAATGATCCCTTTACTTCAGTTGTCCGCGGTAGTGCCAAGGTTTTGGAGAAATTCGAGAATTTGCGGAAGGTCCTTTATTAAGGGCAAATAGGACGCTATTTCATGACAATAAACCGCAATTATTTGGTTATTGCTTCTGCAGTTGTCGTCAGCCTAATTCTAATGGGGCTACCCGAAGAACAAAAGCAGAGTATTTCTGGATACAGCCGAATGGCGCTATGGAGTACTAGCCAGCGGGTGTTCTCGAAAGTCATCCGCTATGCAATAAACGAGCAAAAGAGCCGCTTCTTACTTGCCCAAAACGTCGGACTGGCTTTGGACAATATGCAGGCGCGCGAGGCAACCCTGGAAAACCAGCGACTGCGGCAGGCACTAGAATTTAAACTAAGAGAGGTCTCTCAGCCCCTTATTCTGGCAGAGGTAATCGGCCGAGACCCCGATCAGGTCTACGACTCCATTATTATTGATGTGGGCAGGGACAAAAGCATTCAGAAGGATTTACCTGTAGTGACGGCGCAAGGACTGGTGGGTCATGTCGCTCTGGTTGGAAAGTCTAGTTCGGTAGTACGGTTGATTATGCGGTCGCGGGTCAGTGCCGCGGTACAAAACCGGGACCGGGCTCAGGGGATTGTGTCTTGGGTCCATGGGAAGAGCTTCAAATTAGAAATGGTCGAGGCAAGTAGCCAAATTAGGATAGGGGATCGGGTGGTTTCGTCCGGATTGGGAGGTAGATATCCCAAGGGAATCCTCATCGGCTATGTCACCGAAGTGGGCGACGAGCAAAGAGATTCCTTATTTAAGGAGGTTTTGTTACAATCGAGTGTGGATTTCCTGAGGCTTGAAGAGGTCTTTGTCTGGAATTCGGATGAGGCATGAAAATCGTTACAATGTCAACTTGCACAGGCGTTACTCTTGACAACGCAGTAGCAAGAACATATTCTTAATGATTGAAATTCTGATGTCTCGCAAGCAGTTACCTAATTTTTTGGGAGGGCGGCTTGACCAAGGCTGATATAGTGCGGCAGATTGCTCAGGGAACAGGCCTTACAAAGACCGACACGGCAGTGGTTGTCGACGGTTTCATCGAGTCGGTAATTGCTGCTATGGAGCAGGGTGACCACATCGAGATCCGAGGATTTGGCACCTTTAGAACCGTTACCCGGGCTCCTAGGACAGGACGCAATCCACGGACGGGCTCGGAGGTAAAGATTTCCAGCCGCCGCGCGCCCACTTTTAAACCATCTAAGGAATTGCGAGCACGTGTCGATAATGACAAAAGTATAGGAGCTAAAAAGGATGCCTTGTGGAAGGAAGAGAAAGCGGCATAAGATTGCTACGCATAAACGCAAAAAAAGACTGAGAAAAAACCGCCATAAGAAAAAGCTCATTTAGGTAGAATGACGAGGGCTATTAGCTCAGTTGGATAGAGCGCCAGTCTCCGGAACTGGAGGTCGCAGGTTCGAATCCTGCATAGCTCACCACTATTCTGCAGATAGTTTGTGGTCGGGGTGTGGCGCAGCCCGGCTAGCGCACTTCCTTGGGGTGGAAGTGGTCGCAGGTTCAAATCCTGTCACCCCGACCATTATTTTTCAATGAATGGGCTATGAGGCCTCGACCAGTAGCCCATTTTCTTTGTCTGGCCCTCCTTCAATTTCGGGGTGTAGCGCAGCCCGGCTAGCGCACCTGCTTCGGGAGCAGGGGGTCGGCGGTTCGAATCCGCCCACCCCGACCATCATTTCTCCCTATAACATTTTATTTTTTCAGGATATATCTGTTTATGCAGCACAGTCTGCGCGGAATACAATCTTGGCTCAAAAGTCCTGAGATTCAAAGCCCTGAATTACAACCACCATCAAAAATTATCCTGATCATTACAGGGCCGACCGCAGTTGGGAAGACTGGTGTTGCGATAGAGGCAGCTAAACTTCTGAATGGCGAAATTATTTCGGCCGATTCCAGGCAAATTTACCGCTATATGGACATCGGTACTGCCAAACCAACCCAGGATGACCTGGAAAAAGCCCGGCATTATTGTATCGATATTAAGAATCCAGATGAAACCTACAGCGCTGGCAACTTTGGAGAGGATGCACGAAAATTGATTCACGAACTACACTGCAGAAAAATCCTCCCTATTCTGGTAGGGGGTTCTGGTCTCTATTTGCAAGCCGTTTTAGATGGTTTCTTTGTTGATAAGGCCGATTACAGTTCAATTCGGTTAAGAATGAAACAACGGTTGGCCAGGGGAGGATTGGAGCCGCTGTACGTGGAATTGGGCAAACTGGATCCCATTGCCCATTCTCTGCTTGCCCCCAACGACACCCAGCGAATCCTTCGTGCTTTGGAAGTAGCACAAGGGGGAACTACCCTGTCATCCCACTGGTGGAATGAATCTGTTAGGCCCCTTACCTGTACACCCCTTGCATTCTGTTTGGCCTTGGAGCGCCGTGAATTATATAACCGTATCGATCAGCGTGTGGACTGGATGGTCCGAAATGACCTTGTCGGTGAGGTGAAAAGACTAGTAGAGATGGGTTATGGGAGGGATTGTCCTGGGATGGCTACAGTAGGATATATAGAGATTTTGGATTATTTGGAGGGGAAGTGCTCTCTGAAATCGTCAGTTGATCTAATTAAACGCCGGTCCCGGCGCTATGCCAAACGCCAGCTGACATGGTTTCGCAAGGACCGCCGGTTGCGCTGGCTCGATTTGGCTAAGTGGGGGAAGGTTGGAATTTTGGCGAGGGTCTCGGCCCAATACAGACAACATTGCAAAAACGAATTTTCAGGACTCATAGGTGGTTTTTCTATTGACAGTTAAAGATAGGTCGATTATCTTAATCATTGCATTAAGTGAAAATCATAGGTTTCGAACTTATCTTATTCTGGGAGCGGGAGTAGTTCAGGGGTAGAACGCAAGCTTCCCAAGCTTGATGTCGCGGGTTCGACTCCCGTCTCCCGCTCCATTTCTTACCTGCGCTTCCTGACACTTCATTTCTGATTTTCTCTAGTCTTAGACCAAGGCGATGATCCTTGTAAAAACGATCGATCCCGGCAGCTTGGCAGAAGAGGCAGGCTTTGCCGTCGGTGACAGAATCCATTCTATCAATGGAAATGCGATAGAGGATTTGATCGATTTTCAGGTCCACAGTTCCGAACAGACCTTGTTAGTCGAAGTGGAGCGGGAAGAGAAACTCTACGAAGTGGAGGTGGAGCGCTCCCAGGGAAAAGGCCTTGGACTTGCCTTTGAAGAAATGCGACTGCGGCGGTGCAACAACAATTGTGTCTTTTGTTTTATTCACCAGATGCCCCAGGGGATGCGCCGCAGTCTGTACTTTGAAGACGACGATTACCGGCTTTCCTTTCTCCACGGTTCCTATGTCACCCTGACAAATGTCAAGGAAAAGGACATTGAACGCATCATCAAATACCGTCTTTCCCCTCAATACATCTCCGTGCATTCCACCGACCCCCAACTGCGCCAGGGGCTGCTAGGGCGCAAGTTGCCGGTCGATATACTCGAACGAATTGGCACGTTGGCTGCGCAACAGATCGAAATGCATGCCCAAGTAGTAATATGTCCGGGATTGAACGACGGTATTCATTTGCACCGCACGGTAAATGATCTTGCCCGTTTTTACCCAGCTGTGCGCTCTGTGGCACTGGTGCCTGTTGGTTTGACCCGGTTTCGCCAGAATCTTCCCCTTCTCGAACCTGTGACGCGGGACCGGGCTCGGAAATATTGCGAACAGGTTGCAGCATGGGGTGATTTATTTCAGCAAAATCTTGGGGAGAGGTTTGTATACGCGGCCGACGAATTGTTCCTTCTAACGGGCCAATTGCCTCCTCAATCCGCTTATTACGATGCTTTTCCACAGATAGAGAATGGAATTGGCATGGTGCGGTCCTTTTTGGATTGTTGGAACAAGGACATGGCACTGTTGCCCGACAAACTTACCAATCCACTTCACTTGGCTATGGTGACGGGGGAGTTGGCTGTGGGGTTTATGAGGCCAATAGTAGCTCAATTGAATTCCATACAAGGGTTGCTAGTTGACCTTCTCCCGGTGGCAAACGATTTTTTTGGTAGGGGCATAACGGTGTCGGGCTTGCTATGCGGGGAAGACCTCCTCAGTAACATTGAAGGAGGTCCCTGGAACTTGGTCCTGTTGCCTCCAAATTGCATAAATGGTGAGGGGCTGACCCTGGACGATAAAACTGTCCCCGAGCTCGAGGCAGCAGCGGGTGTACCGGTCACGGTGGGAGGCTACAACCTTGCGGCTTTTCTGAAAAAACTCTTGGATGGAACCCAGGTCCTCTTTAAGGGCAGTGGGCGGCAACTATCGGAATTGGGGTTTTACGTGGGGCGCAAATTGTGATAAAAAGGGCCATACAAAAGGTGGCTCCATTGAGGCCCATCGTCGCTATTGTGGGGCGTCCGAACGTGGGCAAGTCGACATTATTCAACCGGCTATTAGGGTCGAGATGGGCGATTATCAACGATCAGCCTGGGGTAACCAGGGATCGCATTTACTCAGAGATTGAATGGACTAGGCGAAGGTTTACACTAGTGGATACTGGGGGGTTTGTTCCTCATTCTAGGGATCTCATAGAGGTGGCCGTACGCGCGCAAACCGAAAACGCAATAAAGGAAGCCGATATGGTCATTTTTCTCTGCGATGCCTCCACTGGGGTTACAGACTTGGATTGCTCCATTGCTGCAACTTTGCGTTCGCATCATGTTCCCAGCTTGCTAGTGGTCAATAAGGTTGATGGCGTCAAACAGGACAGGGCACTGGGCGATTTCTTCAGTTTAGGATTGGGAGATCCTAAACCGGTATCTGCGGCAACAGGTCGTCGCTCGGGCGATCTATTGGATGCCATCGTCAATAGCTTAGGACAGACCGAAGTCTCATCAGAACGAGAAGACAGGGCTATAAAGGTGGCCATTGCAGGACGTCCAAATGTTGGCAAGTCTACCCTGGTTAACGGTCTTGCAGGTCAGCAGGTTTCCATCGTGCACGACCAGCCTGGAACGACGCGTGATACTACTAACATACGCCTGAACTACGAAGGCCGCGAGTTCGTTCTTATGGATACGGCTGGTCTGAGAAGGCGCTCTAGAGTTGATGGCAAAATAGAGTACTACAGTGCCTTACGCGCAGCCTCCAGCATAGAGCGGGCGGATGTGGTAGTGGTTGTGTTGGACGCCGTGGAAGATCTAACCGTTCAGGACGTTCGCATCGCGAAAAAGGCGATTGCGGCTGGGTGTGGGCTGCTCATAGCCTTCAACAAATGGGATTTGATTAACTTCTCTGGCAGGGGGAGCCAAGCATACCGCAGCAATTTATGCCGCAGATTCCCTTTTCTCGCGGACTACCCTGTCCTCTTCATTTCAGGGCTCATGGGCAAACGTACCTTCAAATGTCTTGAAGGCGCAGCTCGTGTGTATGAAAACCGCAGTAGCAGAATAGCAACTCCCAGGTTGAACAAAATCCTCCAGAAACTAAATAGAAATAGCCCCCCGACCACTGCAGGGCGCCAAATAAGATTATTGTTTGCCATTCAGCATTCGGTTGCTCCGCCGACTTTTTTGATTTTCTCTAATCGTCCCGACCTTGTTCCGAGTTCATACATCCGGTTTTTTGAAAATAACTTGCGAGAGAATTTCAATTTTGAGGGCACCCCTGTCCGCATTCATTTGCGCAGAAAGATAGGCGGATGATCTCATAGTTAGTCATCTTGGAGTCTTCTCGTGAAAAATTTCCTGAGTAAGAAGCTCTACTACAGCATCAGCGAAGTCGCCGAGTTGACGGATTTGCAGCCTTATACCTTAAGAGCGTGGGAAAAGGAGTTTTCTTGCCTCCGGCCCCGCCGCGTACGTGGCAAGAACCGCGCATACCGCCTACGCGACATTTGCATAGTTTTGATGATCAGGCAGTTGCTTCACGAGGAGCGCTATACGATCCAGGGGGTGCGGCAAAAGATAAAGTGCGACCCCGAATTATTGCGACGTGTCGTGGAGAATTTTGCTAATTGCCTGTACATTCAAAACCCAGAGGGGGGGGGGCAAGCCCCAAGCTCACCATCTCGGCCAGCCAGTGCCGATGGACCTCAAATTCAAATTAAGGATAAAAAGGCCGGTGGCCATTCCGCGCAAACAAAGGGGCAAGACCAGAATGCGCTCAGGGAGGTGATTAAGACTGCCCGAGAGGCGTTGAATGATATATTGGACTTAATATAACTCTTTGAGGCGAGACACGTTGCGTCGAATACTTAGCATTCAACCTAAATAGATCTTGCCTTTATCACGAGATTGGTATATTTTCCGTAGGAAAGTTATACGATTGTTTTCTCATGGGGGAAGGATAATTTCCAGATTCAGCCATCTTGATCAAAAGGAAAGACTTATCGAGTTGTTATTGCCCGCAGTTGAGAAGCATGGTGCCACTTTGGTCGACTTGGAGCTCATGGGATTGGCAGGGAATTTGATACTTCGTTTGCTCGTCAATAAAAACCCCGCAACTGCCGTAAACCTATGTCAAAATATAAGCCTTGATGTAGAAGAAATTTTAGATGACGAAGATCCAATTCCGGGGCACTATCGACTTGAGGTTACATCTCCAGGATTGTCCCGTGCTTTATGTACGGATCAAGATTTTGACCGTGCTTTCTCAAGGGTTCTGAAGGTGGTTATGTCCTCTGGAAAGACATTGCATGGTCGTTTGGTGGGATATGGGAGTGACTACATTTCTCTAAAGAGCATAGCAGGGACGCAGCAGCTTAAGCGTTGCGAGATTGCCCATGCAACTATCCAGGCTGAGTTGTAGTTGCAGAATTTTTTGCACAATAACCTTATTGGATCTGATGAATAACTTTAATGTTTTGGAAGCGTTGAGCCAAATTGCTCGCGAGAAGAATGTCGATCGTGAACTGGTAGTGCAAACCTTGGCAGAGGCTCTGATTTCTGCTGCCCAGAGGCGCTATGGAAATACGGATAATTTCGACGTGAAGATCGATTCTGCTTCTGGTCAAATGGAGGTAGTCGCGCGCAAAATTGTAGTACAGGAAGTTAACGAGCCCAGCCTGGAAATTACTCTTCCTGAGGCCCTTGACCTCGACTCTGAAGCCCAGCTTGGCTCTGAGGTCATTGAAAGGCTGGATTTTGCAGATTTTGGCCGGAACGCGATCCAAACTGCAAAACAAATCCTTATCCAACGTGTGCGCGAGGCCGAACGGGAATACATATATAGTCAATTCAGCGGTCGCTGTGGTCAAATTGAATCGGGCATTGTTCAACAAATTAGTCGGGGTGACATCATACTGAATCTCGGGCGCGCTGAAGCGGCCATCCCATACAAAGAACAGATCCGTCGTGAGCGTTATCGCCAGGGAGATGCGGTGCGGGGTTATATTTATGAGGTTCTCAAATCCAGCCGGGGCCCTCAGGTTTTGCTTTCGCGAACCCATCCAGAATTTTTGCGAAAGCTGTTTGCGATAGAAGTCCCTGAGATTGCTGAGGGTATCGTAGAAATCCACGCCGTTTCCCGCGAGCCAGGGGAACGCGCCAAAATCGCTGTGAGTTCAAGTGACGAGCGGGTAGACCCAGTTGGTGCTTGCGTGGGCGTTAAGGGGTCTCGAGTACAAGCTGTGGTGCGAGAATTGAGCGGTGAACGAATAGATATCGTTCCCTGGAGTGAGGAACCTGAAGTCTTCCTCTCCAGAGCACTGAGCCCAGCAATTGTTTCGAGGGTTATAGCGGACCACAGGCGTCACCATGCAACCGTGATTGTTGAAGAGAGCCAGCTTTCTCTGGCCATCGGTAAGTCTGGACAGAACTCGAGGCTGGCCGTGCAGCTTACCGGTTGGGGCCTTGATATTATTTCCGAAGATGATTACCAGGACCGCCGCGCCCAGATTGAAGCATCTCAACATCAACTCAGAGCACTTCCAGGGGTCAGCGAGCTGATCGCGCTCAGCCTCGCTACCTCTGGATTTACCTCGATCCGATCAATAGCAGAGGCTGATTTACCGCTTTTGCAAACCGTCCCTGGATTGGAAAGCAAGGCAACGGCCAAAGGGTTAAAGGAAGCGGCCGAGGGTTTTGTCGCCGAACACGGGACCGACCGATCCGAAGCGAGCGGCACGACAGCAGGAGCCGAAGGAGCCGGACCCGATCTGGTGAGCGGTGATCCAAAATCGAGTACTTTTGGGGAGGTTAATGAAGAAAGAGGAAATTCGAAAGTCTTCGCCAAGGTACAGGATGGCACCGGGGGGGAGTATCCCAGTGAAGTTCTAGGAAGCGAACTACAAAAACCGCAAGATAAGGCTGTGGCCGAGGAGCTAGGCGAGCCATCCATAGAGGAATAGTCATATATTTGGTTAAAATTTAGACACAGGTTTGCGTCTAAATTCCTCCGTTTGGCAGGGGAGACCGTTTTTGGAAAAGCGCAGGGTATATCAGGTCGCAAGAGAACAGAAGCTATCCAGCGATGCCCTAATTTCCATTCTCAAAGGGATGGGCTATGAGGTCAAAAGCCACATGAGCGTGGTGACTGATGAGATGCTGGAGGCGATAACCCGGAAAATCGAAAAAGAAAAAAAGAGTTCGATAGAAGAAGTAAAAAGGCAAAAGGCGAAAGAAGAGAGTCGAAAAAAAGCTCAAGCCACCGAAGCCACGACTCGCCGGCGGAGAGAGGAGCAGGGAAAATCCTCCCCTCGACATGTAGGGGCACAAGGTGGAGGGCGCAATTCCGCTCCTTGGAATTTATCTACTAACGTTCCTCTCCCGGTAAAAGAGGACGAGGAAAGGAAGCGAAACCGACGTCGTAGCAAGCGCACAAGTGAGTCTTCGATTGAATCGGGCGAGGGCGGACCTGCAGAAAAAAAAGAACCGATGAAGGATGGAGGGGTCGGCGGCAAATTGCGTGGAAAACGAGGCAAACGCCGTCGTCTGGTTGATACCAGAACCATTCAGGATAATGTCCGAAAAACCCTTTCCCAACTTAGTGAGAGCCGCACTCGCCGGCACTACGAGCGGTCTCGAAAAGATGATGGGGAAGCCCTCGAGGCGCCAAAACAACTGACAGTTAGTGAATTTATAACTGTAGCCGGTCTCGCCGAACAGATGGGAGTAAAGCCTACCGAAGTTGTTGCTGCCTGTTTGGAACTGGGGTTGATGGCAACGATTAATCAACGTCTGGACATGAGCACGATTGCCACCGTGGCGGACGAATTTGGGTATGAAGTCAAACCTCTCGACGCACACGAAGATGCCATGGTGTTCGACGAAGTGGAAGACGAAGAAGAGGGCGAGGAAACCGAACCTCGCCCGCCTGTCGTCACGGTTATGGGCCACGTAGATCATGGTAAAACCTCCTTTTTGGACTATCTCCGCAAATCCAATGTCGTCGCTGGAGAATCCGGTGGAATTACCCAACATATTGGGGCTTATGTAGTGCGCTTGTCCGATGGTCGAGGTATCACTTTTCTCGATACGCCAGGCCACGCAGCCTTTACCGCCATGCGGGCCCGAGGAGCAAGGGTCACCGATTTAGTAATATTGGTAGCTGCTGCCGATGATCAAGTAATGCCCCAGACCATTGAGGCAATCGATCACTCAAAAGCTGCCCAAGTTCCAATGATCGTGGCAATCAACAAAATTGACCTGTCCACGGCCGATCCCGGCCGAATCAAGCGGCAATTAGCCGAGCGCGATGTACTTCTAGAGGAATGGGGAGGAAAAGTCCCAAGCGCAGAGGTTTCCGCCGTGACGGGGGCAGGAATCGACAAATTGCTTGAATTGGTCCTGCTCGAAGCCGAGTTATTAGAGCTAAAGGCAAACCCGAATATACGGGCTAGCGGAACCATTATTGAAGCAAAGTTGGACAAAGGACGTGGACCGGTGGCTACGGTGTTGGTGCAAAAGGGAACTTTGCGGAAGGGAGACCCTTTCATTACAGGTGTATTCCACGGCCGGGTGCGGGCTTTGCTGGACGAAAACGGACAGAAAATAGAAATGGCGACACCATCCATTCCTGTTCAGGTTCTAGGATTGGCGGGAGTCCCTCAAGCCGGAGACCGTTTTGAAGTAACTGCGGGAGAGCGCGATGCCAGGGAGGTCAGCCAAAAGCGTCAGCAATTAAAACGGGAGCAAGACTACCGAAACATCCACAATGTCAGTTTGAGCGATCTCCATTATCAAATCCAGCAAGGACAAATCAGGGAACTTAAAGTGATTGTAAAAGGCGATGTTGATGGTTCAGTAGAGGCCATCACCCAGGAATTAGGAGGGATCGCCCACGAGGAGGTTCGCGTCGCTGTGATCCATAGCGGGGTAGGGGTCATCTCCGAGACGGACGTCTTGTTGGCTTCAGCGTCTAATGCCATAATTTTAGGATTTGGAGTGAACCTGGAGGCATCTGCTCGTGAAATGGCGCTACGAAACAGCGTTGAAATCCGACATTACAAGGTGATTTACGAAGTGGTTGAAGAGATCAGGGCAGCCTTGTCTGGCCTGCTGTCGCCTGTGTTGGAAGAGCATGTGGTGGGTACTGCTCAGGTGCGACAGATATTCACTTCTTCTCGCGTTGGCACAGTTGCAGGCTGTGTTGTTCAAAATGGCAAAATTACCCGCAACAATCGGGTACGCGTAGTGCGCGGCGGCGAAGTGATCTTTAAGGGCGATATGGCTTCACTGCGTCGCTTTAAAGATGATGTACGCGAGGTGCTTGAAGGATATGAATGCGGAATTGGGGTTGAAGGCTTCAGCGATATTAAACAAGAGGATATCCTTGAGGTTCTCGAAGTCGTAGAGACTGTCCGCAGTTTAGATGATATGCAGGGAAGGTAAATTTTGGTATTGTTGACATGCATGATGCAGATCTATCTGCCTGAAAGCGGATCTCTCAAGAACAAGAGGCAAGTATTAAAAAGTCTGAAAGAGAGGATCCGCAACAAGTTTAATGTTTCAGTGGCCGAGGTTGATCACAACCAACTGTGGCAGCGAAGCACATTAGGAGTAGCCACTGTCAGTACGGCTGTCCAACACGCAAATGAAGTCCTTTCTAAAGCGGTAAATTTTGTTGAGCGAGACGGCCGGGTCCAGTTACTTGAATATTCAATTGAACCTCACTGAGCACTAATGAAATCCTTGTATCGGGTAAACCGCGTTCGTGAATTGCTACATCGCGAACTTAGCGACATCGTTCGAGGTCTCAAAGATCCACGTACTCGCTTGGTCACGGTGATAGATGCAGAGATAACCAAAGATCTTCGGCACGCCAAAATGTTTGTCAGTCTTGTTGGAAGTCATGAAGAGCAAGAAGATGTCATGAGAGCTATGTACAAGGCCTTAGGCTTTATTCGAGGTGAACTCTCCAGAAGGGTAAGGTTGAAATACACTCCCGACATTCAAGTGATATACGATGATTCGTCAGAAAGGGCGTCACGTATTTCAGCCATTCTTGATGGGCATGAAAAAGCCTAGATGAAGGGCTGTAAGTACGATGGTTTGCTTGTTGTAGACAAGGAGCGGGGGCCTACATCTCACGATGTGGTTGAAAGGATTCGACGTATAACCCAAATGCGCCGTATCGGCCATTGTGGCACCTTAGACCCGTTAGCCACAGGTATTTTGGTAATTTGTCTGGGCAGGTTCACGCGCCTGAACGAGTGGTTAAGCGTAGGCGATAAGGAATATCTCACTGTTCTATTCCTCGGGGCAATCAGCGATACTCACGATGCCCAGGGCAATATTTCCCCCCTGGGAAATTTAGAGGTTCCCACACCCGACGCTATACAGGAAAAATTACAAGAATTCAAGGGAACTATTGAACAAACCCCACCTGTTTTTTCTGCACTCAAAGTCCATGGCGTTCGCAGTTATAAGCTTGCCCGAGGTAATAAAGCCGTTCCTTTAAAGCCCAGACAGGTTCACATTGCGGAAATCGAGGTAATTGACTACACGTTTCCCCACCTCGTATTGCGCGTTGTTTGTTCAAAGGGTACGTATATACGTTCCTTGGCCGCAGACCTGGGTTCTAGGCTTGGATGCGGAGCTTATGTTCAGGAATTGCGCCGTCTACGGGTTGGAAAACTCGACCAAAGTCAAGCGTTGAACCTCGACGGGATCAGAGAGGCGGAGATGGCAGGAAGACTGGAGCAGTGTTTCATTCCTCCACACCATGCCCTGAGTGGATTACCATGTGTGTATGTTGAGCAGAGTCGTCTCATGGCTTTTGTCCATGGCCATTCCGTTCACCTTAGGTGGGAGGATTCCCCTCAGAAACAGATGTGTGCTGTCTACGATTTAGACCTGGGGTTCTATGGGTTGGGAATGCGAGAAGAAGAAGCATTGAGACCGGTCAAAGTATTGCGCGACTGCCAAGCAGTCTAGTGAGTGGGGAAACGCAAAGTGGTCGTCCGCTGGCCAAGAAGCAGCATTCCTGTGTCTGAACCGTGGAAGTTTTCAGGGGTGGTGTGCCCAGGAATGGCACGGGGAAGAGCGCTGGGATATCCTACGGCAAATTTGGAAGTTGGATCCCCAATTAAGAAACAGCTTACCCGTGGCGTGTACGTAGGATGGGCGCTGTCGGAAGGGGGAATGCCTCGCGGAGCTCTGGTAAATATCGGTGTGCGACCCACCTTTGGAGGACGGGAGCTTTCAATAGAACTCCACATTTTGGGCTTTTCGGGTAATTTATATGGAAAAACTTTGGATGTGGAGTTGGTTAAACGCTTGCGTGACGAAAAAAAATTTGATGAAATTGAGGGACTCGTAAGACAAATTGAGATGGACATCGAACAGGCACGGATGCTTTTGGCAAACCATGCATTGCAATGAAACATTCAAATAGATGAAGGAGGTAATAAGGTGTTGGCTACCACAACCAATAATAAGAAGCAGCTAATCAGCAAGTACGGGAAGTGTGAGGCAGATACAGGGTCTGCTTCAACCCAGATTGCCATTCTAACCGAGTCCATAAGAAATTTGACTGCACACTTACAGATCCACACGAAGGATTTTGGATCTCGGCGAGGCCTGTTAAGGCAAATCGGAAAGCGCCGACGTCTACAGAGCTATCTCCGACGGACAAACCCCAAGGAGTATGCAGAGCTAATCAAGAACCTCGGCCTTAGGCGCTAGGGCGAATCATATCCGAGGTAACTGGTTTTTCACCCTTTTAATCGAGAGAGTAAAATGATTCACAAGCTGGAGATTGAACTAGGAGGACGGACCTTATCCATTGAAACCGGAAAGGTTGCAAAACAGGCCAATGGGGCCGTTTGGGTTCAGTACGGGGAGACCGTCGTACAGGTTACCGCTTGTAGGACCAATGTTCCAGAGGACCGTAGCTTTCTCCCTTTAATCGTCGATTACCGCGAAAAAGCCTATGCTGGAGGACGAATTCCTGGCAATATCTTTAAACGTGAGGCTCGGCCCACCGAAAAAGAGACTCTGAGCGCCCGACTTACCGACCACCAGATCCGACCAATGTTTCCCAAGGCTTTCCCTTATGAAGTGCAGGTCTATATAACGGTTCTTTCTGTTGACGGGGCAAACGATGCCGACGTGCTGGGTATGGTAGGGGCCTCGGCGTCATTGTGCATATCCGATATACTCTTTGCAGGTCCCATGGGAGCAGTGCGCGTGGGGCGGGTCGAAGGGGAGATGATTATCAATCCAACCTATGAGCAACTCGACCGAAGCGATCTCGACCTTATCGTGTCCGGAACTATGGATTCGATCGCCAGCGTCGAGGGCGGTGCCCACGAGATTCCAGAATCCGATTTGCTGGAAGCGCTCAAGTTTGGACACCAGTACATCCAGAAATTGGTCACGTTTCAAAACCAACTCATAGAGGCTGCTGGGAAAGAAAAACTAAAGCTCGAATCCAATGAAGTCGATCCCCGCATGTGGAAAGCAGTCGAAGAATTGGCTGCTGCCCGAATCGTGGAAGCCAATCGCACCGAAGTCAAGGAAGAACGTATCGGATTGATCGATACTTTAAAAACCGAGGTACAGGATACTCTTGGAGAGCGTTTCCCTGAGATGGAAAAGGAAATTGATGAAATTTTGGAAAATCTCGTCAAGATCGATATGCGTCGGATGATCCTGGGCGAGAGGCGAAGAATTGACGGCCGCAGCCTTAAAGAGGTGCGCTCCGTCACTTGTGAGAAGGGTATCTTGCTGCGGACCCATGGCTCTGCTCTCTTCACGCGTGGCCAGACTCAGGCCTTGTGTGTAGCGACCCTGGGGACCAAGCCAGATGAGCGCATGGCTGATGATCTGCGGGGCAAAACCTTCAAACCCTACTTTTTGGACTATAATTTTCCGCCTTACAGCGTTGGCGAAGTCAGATTCGAGCGGGGCCCCGGGCGGCGTGATTACGGGCATGGGCACTTAGCCCAACGTGCTCTTGAACCTATCATTCCCGCGGTTGAATCGTTTCCGTATACAATTCGTCTCGTTTCGGATATAACCGAATCTAATAGTTCTAGCTCTATGGCCACGGTTTGCGGATGTTCACTGGCACTTATGGATTCTGGTATTCCAGTGCGGAAACATGTGAGCGGGGCTGGCGTAGGATTAGTCATGGAAGGGGACGAGTGGGAACTTCTGACTGACATCCAGGGCGCCGAAGATTTTTTGGGGGACATGGATCTAAAGGTAGCCGGGACCAAGGACGGAATAACCGCCATTCAGATGGACATCAAGATTCAGGGCATCCGCTTTGACATCCTAGAGCAGGCCCTTGATCGCGCTCTTGAGGGGCGTATGCACATCCTGGAGATCATGAACCAGTGCATTTCTGCCCCTCGCTCAGAGCTTTCTCCGCACGCTCCCCGCATCGAATTCATGAAAATTGACCCGTCCAAGATTGGCGTTGTAATTGGACCGGGAGGCAAAATGATTCGCGAGATCGAAACGACTGGGGCCAGTGTCAATGTGGATGATGATGGCACCATTACCATCGCTTCGGTGGAAGCCGAACCAGCTCGAGAAGCGCGACAGATGATTGAAGCCCTTACCTCTGATGCCGAAATTGGCAAAATTTACAATGGGACCGTTCGTAGCATCAAGCCTTTCGGTGCCTTTGTTGAGATTTTGCCAGGCAAAGATGGACTGCTCCATATCTCCGAGCTGGCTCACCGCCGTGTCGGGCGCGTTGAAGACGTGGTCAAGGAGGGCCAGAATATTGAGGTCAAGGTTCTAGATATCGATACTGGTGGCAAGATTCGCCTTAGTCATAAAGCTTTACTAAAAAATAAATGAATTAGCCAGAACCTATACGGCTGTTTTTAGGAAGACTATCGGATGATATCCGATAGTCTTTTCGATTTTTCGACGTGAATTTTTTTGGATGGTATGTAAAGGTAATTTGGAAGAGATGAGGATTGCCCAAATAGCTTCCTTTGAAGACCGGGAAGTCCGGTTGAGAGGTTGGCTCTACAACAAGCGGTCCAGCGGCAGGCTCCACTTCTTGCAACTGCGCGATGGCAGTGGTATTGTTCAGTGTGTGGTTCTCAAAGGCGACGTCTCCACGGAGGTCTTTGAGCGCTGCGTGGAGTTGTCCAACGAATCTTCTATTGTAGTTAAAGGTACCGTGCGAAAGGATCCACGCGCGCCCATTGGATATGAAATAGGAGTGACTGATCTGGAGTGCCTCCAGCAGGCCCAGCCCTATCCGGTCACTCCCAAGTCGCACGGTGTGGCATTTTTGATGAACCACCGCCACTTGTGGTTGCGGTCGAGCCGCCCCACAGCCATTTTACGTGTGCGCGGCGAAGTGATCAAAGCCTGCCGTGACTTCATGGATGATCGCGATTTCACCTTAATTGATGCCCCCATCCTTACACCTGCCGCCTGCGAAGGGACTACCACGCTTTTTAATACCGATTACTTTGGCCAGACAGCCTATCTGACTCAAAGCGGCCAGCTCTACATGGAAGCGGCGGCCATGGCTTTTGGCAAGGTCTATTGCTTCGGCCCAACCTTTCGATCAGAGAAATCAAAGACCCGCAGGCACCTAACCGAGTTCTGGATGGTCGAGCCAGAGATGGCCTTTTGTGATTTACAAGGTAGCATGAATCTGGCAGAAGATATGGTAATGTATGTCCTTTCCAGAGTGTTGGAACGCAGGAGGAAAGAACTTGATGTGTTGGAAAGGGACGCTAAAAAGTTGGAGAAAATCCAGAAACCATTTCCACGTATTACCTACGAGGAGGCGGTTGAAATATTACATGCCAAAGGCAATGATCTTCAATGGGGAACAGATTTGGGAGGAGACGATGAAACCTTGGTGTCGGAACAGTTTGAAGCACCTGTGCTGGTGCATCGGTATCCACTTGACATCAAGGCCTTCTACATGAAAGAAGATCCTCGGGACAGGCGCCTCGCCTTGTGCATGGACATGCTAGCACCTGAAGGCTACGGCGAAATAATCGGCGGGGGGCAACGCGAAGACGAACTTGAAGTTTTGGAGCGTAAAATTGCTCTACATGGCCTTCCCAAAAAATCTTTTGAATGGTATTTAGACCTCAGACGTTTCGGAACTGTTCCTCACGCTGGTTTTGGCATGGGCATTGAACGGGTGGTGGCCTGGATATGCGGGCTGCACCATGTGCGTGAGACCATTCCGTTTCCGCGGACGTTGCAACGTTTGTATCCCTAGGATTGGCTGGAGAATTGGACGAGGGTTGATGAGTAAAGGGTCATACAATTTCCGTGAAATTGAGAAACGTTGGCGGTCCTACTGGTTGGAGGCCAAGACATTTAAGACCTATGGTCCGGGTGAAGAAGGGTTTAATCCAGGTCAACCCAAATATTATATCCTCGATATGTTTCCTTACACCAGCGGCTCCGGCTTGCACATGGGGCATCCAAAAGGATATATAGCCAGCGATATATACTGTCGCTACAAGCGTATGTGTGGGTTTAATGTCTTGCATCCAATGGGATTTGACAGTTTTGGCTTGCCTGCCGAGCAGTACGCCCGGGAAAATAATATTCATCCATCTGTCGCCACCGAACGCAATATCGAGACGATTCGCCGGCAGCTTCAGTATTTGGGTATGGCTTATGACTGGGACAGGGAGATAGCCACTTCCAGGGAGGACTACTATTGCTGGACGCAGTGGATATTTGGTCAGATTTTTTCGAGTTGGTTTGATCGGGACTTCACCTGGAAGGACCGTAGCGGTAGGAAAATAAAGGGGAAAGCGCGGAACATTGCCGAGTTGGAATCGGCTTTTGCGACCGGGAATCGCAAATTTAGTAAGGAGGATATAAAAGTGCTGGGTGCGGCTGCTCAGAAAGGATGGGTGGAGTTGGAGGAAGTTCAGCGCGCTGCCGTGCTCAACAATTATCGTTTGGCCTATCAAAAGGAGGTAATAGTAAACTGGTGTCCTGCGTTGAGCACAGTTCTAGCCAATGAAGAGGTAACCAACGAGGGCAAGAGTGAGCGGGGCGATTATCCGGTCTTCAAGCGGCCCTTGAAGCAGTGGATGATGCGGATAACCGACTACGCCGATCGCCTGCTAGAGGATCTGGATGCACCCGATCTTCCCGATAACTTGGGATCGTTCAGGCTTGAGTGGCCCGAGTCGGTAAAGGTCATGCAACGCCACTGGATAGGTCGCAGCACAGGTACTGAGGTATTTTTCGGAATTCTCATGCCAGGCAGCCAGAAAGTGGTAAATCGGTTAAAGGTCTTCACCACCCGCCCGGACACCCTCTTCGGAGTTACCTTTATGGTGGTTGCCCCACAGCATCCTCTCGTTGTCCAAGGCAGCGGCCAATACCTAGTGCCGAGGGAATGGCCGAGAAACACCGCAGTGCGTTGGAAGGGGCCTGATCCGAGCCTCGAAATCCGTCAGGCTGTTGCCGCGTACATTGCAGAAGAGAACATAGTTTCGCAAAGGGAAATACAGGAAAAGACGGGGGTGTTTACTGGAATAATGGCGCGTAGTCCGGTGAACGGGAAAAAGGTCCCCGTCTTTGTAAGTGACTATGTGAGCATGGAATACGGATCGGGTGCGATTATGGCTGTGCCCGCGCACGACGACCGCGACTTTGAGTTTGCCAACAAGTACGGATTGGACATTGTCAGGGTGGTTGAAAGACCTGACGGCATTGAAGAAGAGTGCTTCACGGGGGATGGCATTTCCGTTAATTCTCCTACCGCTGGTGGGGGAGACTATGGCATTACTGGTTTTCGAACTCCTGAAGCAAAAGCAAAAATATCGGCGGATCTCGAACGCCTTGGACGGGGGAAAAGAGTTGTCAACTACAAGCTGAGGGATTGGATTTTTTCTCGGCAGTGGTACTGGGGAGAGCCTTTTCCTGTAGCCGAACGACCCGAGGGATATTCTGTGGCTACCGATGTGCCTGTTCTTCTGCCTGAAATGGAGGATTTTCAACCACAGAAATCCAAAGATCCAAACCATCCAGTCACGCCTCCGCTGAGCCGGGCAGGTGGTAACTGGAGGAAGGTGGTGGTCGACGGGGTGGAATGCCAGCGTGAGATCAATGTCATGCCGCAATGGGCAGGTTCGTGCTGGTATTACCTGCGCTTTATTGATCCGGCAAACACCGGGGTGTTTTGTAATGAAAGTAAAGAGAAGTACTTCATGCCGGTGGACCTCTACATCGGCGGAGCTGAACACGCAGTACTGCACCTCCTCTACTCCCGGTTTTGGCACAAAGTGCTCTTTGATCTAGGTCATGTATCCACACCCGAACCTTTCAAAAGGCTATTTAACCAAGGGATGGTGACCGCCGATGCCTTTGCGGATGAACGAAGGGTCTACATTGATATACGTGAGGTGGAATTCCGGGAAGGTGAGCCTTTCCACACCAGAACCGGCGAAAAGTTGCAGCGGTTTGCTGGAAAGATGGGCAAGCGTTACAAAAACGGGCTGCCCCCCGAAGAGGTAGGGTATGAGTTCGGGGTAGACACTTTTCGACTTTACGAGATGTATATGGGACCCTTGGAGGCCAGTGCTCCCTGGAGCATGGAAGGGATCCGGGGGATGCAGCGTTTCTTGCAGCGGGTCTGGCGCAACTTCGTCGACCAGGGGAGAACTGCAAAAAGGGGTGGCCAACTAACTCCAGAGTTAGAGAAGGTCCTCCATAAAACAATTAAGAAAGTATCAGAACATATTGAAGGACTGAGGTTTAACACAGCTATATCTGCTCTTTTAGAACTCAACAACCAACTGGTTCCATTGGCAGTTCTTCCCGCTGATTTGGCACGAAATTTTCTTTTGATGCTAGCGCCTTTTGCCCCTCATATTGCCGAAGAAATCTGGGGAATTTGGGGTTTGGACGAAGGAAACATTTCCAGCGTGCGGTGGCCACAGGCAGATGAAGGACTGATCGCGGAGCAGTTGGTGACTTTGCCTATTCAGATCAACGGCAAGTTGCGAGGTAGCGTGGAAGTGGCGGTCGATATTGGGGAGGAAGATTTGCGCCACAAAGTTCTGAGGATGGAAAAAATTAAGCGATTTGTAGCAGATGAGGATAGGGTCAAGCGCTTTATCGTTGTGCCGGGCCGAATCGTAAACATCGTGGTTTGAGTACGGCCATGTCCTAAAGAAACAATCCAAAGCCCCATAAATTTTATTATGTAAATAAGGCTTCTAGAATCCTCTTCTATGACAGTTGTATATAATCCGAAGCGTTATTCACTAAATTTTCTCGATTTTCATAATAACGCATTGTCGTCTTTAAATCTTTGTGGCGAAGATGGGCCTGTACTTGCTGGGGTTTAGCACCACCTTCAATGGCCAGCGTGCAGCAAGTATGACGGAACATATGGGCGGTGATATGATGGGGGATGCCGACATTTCTCGCTCTTTTCTTTACAATCAAATTGATAGATTGGTCCGTTAATGGCTTGCCATGGGAACGGTTGGGTGACAGACTGATAAATACTTTGCCAGTAGTATCGTAGCCGTTTTTTTGCAAAGTCTCCCTGTAAATATTCAAGTAGTGTGGCACAACTGGTTGGAGTTTGATGGCCTGAGAAACTCCTGTTTTGGTCGTGGGAAGAGTGAGAACGAAAAAAGCTCCTTCCTGACTAATATCTCCCCACGACATGTTGGCGGCTTCGGAACGGCGCAGTCCGCCATAGGTAAGCAAAAAGACCATAGCCGCGTCCCTGGTGCGAGCTAATTCGTTTTTTTCTTCCTCAATGCCTTTGAGAATTTTTTGCAAGGCTTCCGTGGAGATTGCCTTACCACTGAGAGTGCCTTCGATCCGATACCCACGAACCAAAGCAGAGTCCGCCGGATTGTGTTCGATGAAGCCGGCAGCAACCAACATTTTGAAAAAACCTTTTAGGCTGGCTAATTTGCGGTTGATGGTCGTGCGTTTGAGACCATTGGCCGCCAGTTCGTTGCGAAAAGAGATGACGTCGCCAAAGGTGACCGCGCGGACTCTTTCGAGTGTGATTGCGTCGGTACCGAAAAACTGGCATAGATCGGTAAAATAAGCTCGCTTGGTTCGCTCGGAGAGTTGTCCGGCGATAAATTGCTCAAGAGGATCAATTGGGGAAATTGAATGGAGATGCAGCGCTGTGGTAAGGTTTGCGTCCATTGATTTAAGGTCGGTCGAGGGTTCAGGCTAAATATTTCCAAATATAAAGGCGAGAGGTAAAATTGTCATTAAAACAATTGCAGGTGCAAGAGGTCTTGGTTCAAATTGGAAACTATCTAGAACAGGTATTATCAATAGTTATCTAATTCGGATAATTTACATAATTTATTTTATACGCCTGATGGTCTGCGATAAATTCAATCGAATACCTTCATGTCCGACCGAACATCCGATCAAGTTCCCTAATGGGTATCTTTAAAATAATCGGCCGGCCATGCGGACACACAAATGGTTCCCTGGCTTCTAACAGCTGATTGATAATTCCCTGCATCTCCTCAGCCGAAAGTTGCTGCCCGGCTCGAATAGAGGTATGGCAAGCATACGAAGCTGCCATGGCTTCTTGTAAGGTATCTCTCTCTTCTTGTTCTTCCATCAGTTCATTGACGATTTTGTAAAAAATTTCCCCTTGGCCCCAGTTTTTAAAATTTGTTGGAATCGCATCAACAATTACTGTACCAGGACCAAAATCCCGGATTCCAAATCCCAATCTTTCAAATAAACCGCGCGCTTCTCGCATTATCTCAATCTCCATAGGGTTGGCCTTGACTGTCAGTGGAAATAGTAATTGTTGTGAAGCCACCCCTTCCTCTGAAAAGCATTTTAGAGCCTCCTCATAACGGATTCTCTCATGGGCAACGTGTTGGTCAATAATCACGACCCCATCGTTGATGGATGAAAAGATATACTTCTTGTCCACTTGCCAACTGGTTGGAGTCGATCCGAGTGCCTCAAGAGTTGCTATTCCTATTTTTTCACCTCGACCCGCCCTGGTCAAATCTTCTGCTCGAAGATCCGAAGCTTCCCTTAAAGATAGATTAATCCTGTCAAGTGACCGCCGGCTATCCCCCGAATAAGCGGCTTGCGAGTCCAAGGAAAAATCTTTCTCATCTGAAGAGAAGCCCTTGTCAATGGACTCCCGAATACGAACTGATTGATGATCAGGTCCGGTTTGGCGAAAAGAATAAGAATGGGTCCCCGGCCTGTGTAGGGAATTCCGCACCATCCTTTCTATCGCTTTAGTCAGCATTTTTTCATCGGCAAATCGAATCTCCCGCTTGGTCGGATGTACATTCACGTCGATTTTTCGGGGGTCCAATTCTAGCCAAATAACAAAAGCAGGATGACGGTCGGCAGGCAATAGACCTCCATATCCCCGATACACCGCCTGACTGAGAGGATGAGAAATTATCGGGCGTCCCTGCACGACAACAAACTGCTTCGCCTTCGAACCCGTGCAGAGCGCCGGAGGAGAAAGAAAAGCCTCAACACCAATTCCCCTTTCATTTCCTTTTACCCCGAGCAAAGATTTTGTCATGGGGCCCAAAATTTCCTCGGCTCTCCCTTGTTTGCAATTTGAGACCGCTAGGTAGAGGATTTGCCGCCCTTGATGGACCAGCCTGAATCCAATCTGGGGATATGATGCTGCTAAGCGCACCACAGCCTGGGTTATATAGCGGGTTTCAGTGTCTATGTGGCGCAAGAATTTCCTGCGGGCTGGCGTATTAAAAAAGATATTACGCACCGATACTGTTGTACCTCGAGTTCGTCCGATTGAAACCAAGTCTCTCCGCATGCCTCCTTCAACCACGAGGCGGCTACCCTCGAGCACTTCGGCTACCTGAGTTTCGATAGTCATCCGGGAAATGGCGCCAATGCTAGCCAATGCCTCCCCTCTGAATCCTAAAGTGGCAATCGCAAACAGGTCCGAAGGCGAAGACACCTTGCTGGTTGTATGTCGCTCGATGCATAGGGAGAGATCTTCTCGGGACATGCCTACGCCGTCGTCGACAACAGTTATGGATTGTCTGCCACCGGCGACTACCTCAACGTGAACGTGATTGGCTTCGGCGTCGATGGCGTTTTCAACCAGTTCCTTGACCACGGAAGCGGGCCGCTCAATTACTTCACCTGCGGAGATTTTGTAAATTAAGTTTTCCGATAGTTTGTGAATTTTGGGGCGCATTCAACAAAATTCCATTTCAAATGGGATGTATTAATTGGTGCTAACCTCCGGTTTGGCAATTTCTTTTCCCAGACGTGCGGCTTGGTGAATCCAGTGGGCACAAAAATGGCCTCCCAGTGCTTTCTCCCCACTCCAGACAGACCTCCGCCCATGCAGGATACATTCGACAAAGTCCTTATATTGAAGCCGAAGTCCCTCTAAATTCTCTCTCCAGCAATTTTCTGATTTCACGGTTCCTTGACGGCCGTACAGCTGGAAAGAAACCTCGTCCTTCTCCCCCAGTCCATTGAACTGAACCGTTCCTTCTAACCCGCTTTTAAACCACAACTGAACCACTGCAATATCTTCAGCAGGTCTGTTTAAGCCCAGGCTTCGAGTACGGGCGTATATGGAATCCAAAGGACCGAGGTGCTCGCCCAGCAAGGTCAAATAGTCGAGACCATGGCGCAGTAGAACCCCCTCTTTATCATCCAATAAGTATCGCTTTGGGACAGAAACCGTTAGATCGAAGAAAAGAAGCGGGCCGATGGTCTGCTCCTCCCTCAGTCGGCGAAGGTCTGCATCGAGGGCAGACGACAGGTGCTTGGCTCTCACCGCCAACTCAACTCCGACAACCGAACAGGAATGCACTACTTTTGAGGCTTGGGAAAAAGTGGCAGCAATGGGAGACTCGCAGAACACTGGCTTTCTTCTTGCGGCTGCCTGAGCTATCCAGTAATCTCGCTGTCCTAATGACGTACAAATAATCACTCCCTGTACATCAGAGTGATCCAGCGCCTCTTCGTGGCCAGCAAAGAGCAATTCCTGGGGCAATTCGCCTTCGGAGGGACTGCCTTTCAAAGAGCATCCGGCTAGCCTAGCCCCTTCTTGACTCTCGATCACAGACAAGTGCTGGCCAAGGCGGCATTGCCCCAAGACTGCCAGACCAACTTCTGTTCCCAATGGTGAGTTCCTACTTTTTCCCAGAAGCTCTCTGCTGCATGGTTCGGATGAGTCTATTGTCGAATTCACGCGCTGAGTGATATCCATTGATACGCAACAAGTAGTTCTGGGCAATGGTCTCGATAATTACAGTAATGTTTTTGCCCGGAAATAAGGGCACCGTGATTTCCGGGATTTCAACGCCGAGAATAACTACGATTTTATCGTCCAGGCCAATGCGCTCATACCCCACCTCCTCATCCCAGTCCACCAAGTGAACGATTACTTCTACCCGTTTCTGGTGTCGGGTAGCCCTGATACCGAATAAGCGCTGTAGATCCAGTATGCCTACGCCTCTGATTTCAATGTGATCTTGAAGAATTTCAGTACTGTGGCCTACTAGGATTCCCTGCGCCATCCGCGTAATGATAACGGTATCGTCGGCTACCAGCCTGTGTCCCCGCTCTACCAAATCCAGTGCGACTTCACTTTTTCCAATTGCGCTCCTGCCGGTGAAAAGCAAGCCTATGCCATGCACGTCGACCAAAGTTCCGTGCAAGGTAACCTGCGGAGCAAATTTTGCATCAAGGTAAAAGTGTAGGAGACGAACAAGCTTTGGGGTATTAAATTCACATTTCAATAGGGGGATGTTATATGTATCGGCCAGTTCGCGCAGTTCCGGAAGCATCCGCCCCCTTCCGGTTATGACCACACACGGTATATCGAATTGGAAAATGGCTTGAAGGGCTTGGCGACGACGCTCCCTAGGCAAGCTGCGCAAATACTCAATTTCGTGGTTGCCCAGCAGTTGAACCAGATTAATAGTGAACAAATCGACAAATCCTGCCAGAGCTAGTGCTGGGCGGTTAGTATCTGCACTGTTTATTGTGCGATCTAGCCCGCCCTCGCCGGCAATGAAACGCAACCCCAATAGCCGTTGGTAGAATTTTAACAGATTGCGAATTGATATCTCGCTCATGGTCGTTGCACCAGGCTTTCCATTATGCGCCTGTACCCATCGTAGCGAATGGGAGCAATCTCCCCCTCCTTAACCGCCGACCGTATGGCACATCCAGGCTCACTTATATGCCTGCAATTCCTGAACTGGCACTCCGTTGCCAAGGGCATCATCTCGACAAAATAGTCTACCAAGGAAGAACCATCGATCCCCCAAAGTCCGACCTCTTTAATGCCCGGCGTATCGGCCACATACCCTCCAATCTGTAATCGATGCAACTGCACCGTCGTGGTCGTATGGCGACCCCGCCTATGTTTTTTCATCAGTTTTTGAGTTTTTAGGGAAAGGCCTGATTCTATCCGGTTCAACAAAGAGGATTTCCCCACTCCGGACTGACCCACAATGGCCGAACTGGCGCCCTTTAGCACCCCTTTTAAATCCTCCACTCCCTCACCAGTTTTTGCACTTGCGCAGCAGACTTTGTAGCCCAGCCGCTGATAGACCCCGGCAATGCCACTACTCTCCTCTCTGCGATCCAAATCGACTTTGTTAAAACAAATGATTGGCTCCATCCCTCCCTTGAGCGCCATAACCATGGAGCGGTCGATAAACCCAGGCCGTAGAGCCGGATTCTGGAGGGATCCCACTACGATTAGCTGGTCCAAATTTGCCGCCAGAATTTGCTCGTACGACCTTAATCCGCTAGCGTGCCGTGAAAACTTGGAATAGCGAGGGTGTACCAGCTCTACAATCCCGATTCGGTGACTTATTGGATCTACTTCGACCAAATCTCCCACTACCACTGGAGAAGTAGCGGTTCGCATCCCCTTCTTGAGCCGACCGCGCAGTTCGCACTGCCAAAGGTCGTCGTCGATCTCTACTAAGTGCTGCATTCCCGACACTCGAATAACACGTCCCCTCATTGGATCCGCAGGCTCACTCGCCTTTTCCCAACCGCTCGGCCAGATAGTGTGCCCACCCAGCACCGTAAAGTTTTTTCTGGGTCACCATTACAGGGTATTCTACCGCGTGTAGATATACGCATTCGAGGTCGGTATCCCATATAGCGAAAGAGGCACGCTTGTCACCATTTCTTGGCTGACCGACGCTGCCAGGATTGATCAAGTACTTATGGGAGCCAATGGCTACCTTATGAGAGGTCAAGGTGAAAGTGTGGAGATCTGTCCTACAATAAATTCCTGGATGGTGAGTATGACCAACGAAACCTACCCTCCAATCGAGACGATCCAGACACCAGACAATTTGATCGAGGAGGAAAAGATGATCCCATTCCTCTGGCTTGACGGGATTGGCGTGAGAAAATACCGCACCAAATTCAATCCTGCGAAATGGGAAGGAGCACAGAAACTTTAACTCATCTTTAGATAGACAATCCCGCGAGCGCAGAATTGAATCTCTAGCCAGAGGATTTAGAGTTTTCAGATGTCGGGGGTCTACCATGGCTTGGTCGTGATTGCCCAAGACGCAGACAGCCCCAACTTCCCTGAGACGGTATATACATGCCACCGGATCGACCCCATAGCCAACAACGTCTCCTAGACAAAAATATCGCTCTACTCTCTCCCTTTCCGACCAGAGAAGAACGGCTTCCAAGGCCTCTAAATTGGCGTGAATATCTGCAAGTATCGCCAACTTCATTAGGGCGCACCATTTTTAATGGAGGATTATTAGCCTTCAATCCCCTGACAATTTATGAATATATCCTAAAGACTGTGCAAACCCCCGCACCAGCTGAGGCTTAATTCAACTGGTGGAAGGAGCTGGGGAAGTTTTTTACAGCATACCTGCAAGATCCCTCGCCCTAGCCGCCACTGGAGAATCGGAAAATTCTTTGGTTATGCGGGTCAATATGTCTTTCTGAGTGGCCAAATCTCCAATCGATCCATAGCAACGTGCAGCTTCAAAAAGAGCTAGGGAAGCTTGCATGGTGGTGGAATAGGCATCGGCATATTCCTGGTACTTTTTACCAGCATTTTGAAACTGTCCCTCTGCTTCCAAAGAAGCAGCTACTCCGCTCCACGCAGCGAATACCAAGACATCCAACGGCTCATACTCATCAAGGTAAGACTGGTAGAGTTTCTGTGCATCTTCATATCGTCCCAGAGCAAAGAAACGATTGGCGAGTAACAACAGGCCTTGGGCGGCTGCCGGGGTACCGGAGTACTTTCCGATGAGCTGTTCACACAAGCGTATAACTTCGTCATCCTGCCCATTACCTTCTGCGACAATTACATCACCCAAAAGCGCGCTGGCCTCGACCCTAGCCTCTTTCTGGGACGATATAATGAAATTTATCAAAAGAATGACAATGATTGCGGCGATTCCGGCACCAACAACTACTTGCCTCTTTTCTCGTACAAATTCTGCTGCCGCCATGATCCACTCTACGACACGATCTTCTTTTAGTTCTTCCTTGGAAAGCTTTTTATTTGGTCTTGACATAGATCCGATTTCTCCCTAGTGAGGTGTCTCATATATTACTAGTATTCGGGGATCGATTATTATGGTCTGGTATTGTTTTCCTCGTCTGAGACCTTCTCTACCCGAAGGATCGGCGTAGGGGTATTTCCAATCACATTTCGCTCCATCCAGATTCCCACCTCCGCCCAACAAGGAGACGGACCTAATACTGAATGATAGCCTCAATGCGGTAACCATTTAAATTCTGCCTGCCATTCAAAAACATCAATTCCAACAGAAAATTCAGACCTACAACCTCAGCTCCCATTCGGTTTAGGAGCTGACAGGTAGCCATGGCAGTACCTCCCGTAGCCAGCACGTCGTCGACCACCAGTACTGTTTGTCCCTCTTTGATGGCATCCCGGTGGATCTCCACCGTGTTCTTGCCATACTCAAGTTCGTACTCTTCATCAATGGTAGGAGCTGGCAATTTTCCAGCCTTGCGGATTGGAACGAAACCACATCCGAGTTCGACTGCCAGGGGGGCGGCAAGAATAAATCCGCGGGCTTCTATGCCTGCAACTATATCAACAGGCACATTTGAAAAAGGGTTTAGCATAGCGTCCACAGCTGTCCTCAGGCCTATCCCATCCTTGAGCAGGGTCGTAATGTCTTTAAACGCAATTCCAGGTTTTGGAAAGTCCGAGACTTCTCGAATTAGATTTTTTAGGTAAGATGAAGGATCGGCCAACGGTGCCTGCTTGGTTATGGCAGAGCAGAGAAAATTATTCCAGCTTTGGAAATAAACAGTTTCGTGGCCCTTGACATGGAAGGGAATCTGTGCCAAGACACTGGACCAGGGTCCACCCTCCCTTGGTTGCCAACAAATTAATCTTTTTCAATATTGCTGGAGAAATGGAAAGTACTAACTTCAGGCAAGTTTGGCCAGACGGACCCGGGCAGGCAAATTAAAATGACCCAAGCTATATTTTTTTCAGAGCCTGGTCGATATCACCGAGAAGTTCCTCCGTATCCTCAATGCCTACCGCATAGCGCACCAGTTCGTCTTTCACCCCAATTGCCAACCGCTCTTCCCTACTCAAATCATAATAAGAGACTGAAGCCGGGTGAGAAACTAAAGTTTCCACCCCTCCAAGGCTGGGAGCCAGATAGGGAATCTTCAAAGCATGGATAAAGTCTCGGGTGCGGGCTAAGTCGCCGTCAATGTCAAAACTGACTACTCCCCCGTAACCGCGCATCTGCTCTTTGGCTACATTGTGATCAGGATGACTTTCAAGGCCGGGATAGTAAACCTTTTTAACTTTCATGTGATTCTCCAAATAGCGAGCGACTTTCTGTGCAGTCCTGTTTTGCTGCGAAACGCGAAGAGCCAAAGTTTTCAGTCCCCTAATCAAAAGATAAGCCGCATGAGGATCAACCACAGACCCCAAAACGCCTTGAAACTCTTTTAGAGCCTCAATAATTGGCATCGCTCCGCAGACCACACCGGCCATCAAATCATTGTGTCCTCCCAAGTACTTTGTAGCGCTGTGAACGACCAAATCGGCACCAAATTCCAATGGCTTTTGGTTAATGGGAGTGGCGAACGTGCTGTCAATTATAAGTTTAAGTCGATGCTTCCTTGCCCAAGGAACTAATTGCTTAAGATCGACAACCCGAAGATGAGGATTGGTAGGAGATTCGGTCAGAAGGATCCGAGTTTCGGGGCGGACGGCAGCCTGTACTTCTTCAAAATCACATGGTTTTACAAAAGTGCTCTCAACACCAAACTTGCTGAATATTTTACAAAATTGGGTGGTCTTTCGGTAGCAGTCCTCCATGATTATAAGGTGTTGGCCGTTTCTGAGCATAGCTAGCAACACAGTTGTTATAGCACTCATTCCCGAGGGAAACAAAAGGGCATTCTGGGCGCCTTCCAATGAGGCGATTTTCAGTTCCGCAGCCCTTTGGGTGGGATTGCCATATCTACCGTACTCGAAATGCCCCTTCTTCCCCGAGGCTACATACGCGTCAACTTCGTCGAGGTCTTCGAAAATATAAGTAGCCGTTTGGGCAATTGGATTGGTCAGGGATTTGGCAAATTTTATTCTCTCCTCCCCTCCGTGCACCGACTTGGTGGATTCGCTGGTAAATTTGGCTTTTTCAGAGCACATGAAAGTATCTTTCTAATAATCGAAATTGAAGGTAATAAATCTAGACAGTAAACTCATCGACACATTTCAATACGATGCTTCGTACTTTCTCGTACCGGGCATCGACTTCAATTGGTCGATTGGGATAGCGAGACTCTACCTCATGCTCCCTTAGGTCTTCCTGGTGGTACCTGATCTTGAAGTCGGTAAATTTCAATCCGTGTGCAGTCGAGATGACGACCACTTTGCTGTCCGGCGCGATTGTTTTTCGTTCAACTAACTTTATAAGGGTGGCCAGGGCTACACCGGTGTGGGGACAAGTAAATAACCCGGTACGGTCGGCGCGGGCAGAGGCATTCGCAAGTTCGTCCTCAGTTGCTTGCTCGACGACCCCATCGAATCGCTTGAGTGTCCTGATCGCCCGTTCCCTACTTACCGGAGCCCCAATCTGAATGGCACTGGCTAAGGTAGTCCGGGCTCTCTGAGTCTCGAATCTTTCAAACCCATTTAGGTAGCTCAAGTACAATGGATTGGCATGGGCGGCCTGAGCCACTGCGATGCGAGGCAACCGGTCAATAATGCCAATTTGCTCCATCTCCAGGAAGCCTTTCCCAAGAGCGCTCACATTCCCTAAATTGCCCCCTGGGATGACGACCCAATCCGGAACTTCCCAGTTGTCCTGTTGTTGGACCAATTCAATGGCAACGGTCTTTTGTCCTTCAATCCTCAAAGAGTTCATCGAATTGGCTAGATAAATATTTTCCCTATGGCTTATCTCTGTCGCCAATCGCATGCAACCATCGAAGTCAGTATTCAACGACAAGGTCAAGGCTCCATTGGCAATTGGTTGCACTAGTTGGTGCTCCGTGACCTTCTCTCTTGGAAGAAACACGACGGAGGGAATCCCTGCTGCAGCACAATATGCTGCCAGGGCAGCAGAAGTATCCCCGGTAGAGGCACAGGCAACGGCCGGGATGTTTTTACCGTTGGCGATCATTTGCTTTACCATTGAGACCAGTACAGTCATTCCCAAATCCTTGAAGGACCCTGTATGGCTGTTGCCACACTGCTTGATCCACAGATCCTCCATTCCGATCTGCTTCCCAAGCCGCTCCGCCCAGAAAAGATTGCTTCCTCCCTCGAACATGGAAACTATATTTTCGTCTTCTATTTGCGGACAGACTATTTCCTTTTTGCCCCAAACGGAACTTCCATATGGGTATTCCGTGCGCATAAAACGCTGGTCAAAGAGCTTTTTCCATGCCATGGGCGACCGCCGGCACAATGCATTCATATCGTGGCGTACCTCAAGAAGCCCCTTACAATGCTTGCACTCGTAGACAATATCATCTAGAGGGTAGCGCTCGTCTTCACAACGCAGACATTGAAACCAAGCCTTATAGAGCATCGTCAACCATGGGGAAAATATGCAATTGCAACCAAGTCTTGCCCCGATTGAGAATCGCAGGATTTTGCTTTGACATCGATCAAAACCTACTATTTCGCAGGTTCTGATCGATCAGAGCAAACCACGCTTTCCCGAATCGCGAGGATGGACTGATTAATCAAGGCAACACAGTGACCCACCCCCTAGTAGGCGTACAAGCTGACCATCCTGGGTAAGCCCCCGGCTCTGCCGGGGGACTCCCAGAGTTTGACAGTTGCGGTAATAGCAAAGAGCCTTCCTCCTGTGAACCGCTCAAAGTTCAACGAGAAGGAAGGCTCCGATGAACGACGTTTCAAGGGTACGGCATTCCGTGTGGGAGTGCAAGTATCATCTGGTGTGGATTCCCAAGTGTCGGCGGAAGGTTCTGTATGGGCAACTGCGCCGCGAGTTGGGGGCGGTGTTCCACGAATTGGCTCGGCAGAAGGAATGTTTCATCGAGGAAGGGCATCTGCTGACGGACCACGTGCACGTGCTGATATCGATTCCTCCGAAGTATGCCGTGGCGCAGGTAGTTGGTTTTCTGAAGGGCAAGAGCGCGATCCACATTGCGCGGGTATTCAGTGGTCGGAGGAGAAACTTTGTGGGGCAGCATTTTTGGGCACGGGGCTACTACGTGTCCACCGTGGGCAAAGATGAGCAGGCGGTACGGCAGTACATTAAAGAGGTCGCCCCCTTTTAGGGGGCCATGGATTTGTTCCAGGAAACCGCTTTGAGCGGTTCACAATTCAAGCCTCCGGCTCTGCCGGAGGTATATGTGACTGTATTCTGAGGTAGGATAAGGGTCCTGTGTGGTCTTTTCAGGGACATTGTAGCCGCAATGTGGAACGATGTCAAGCAGATAAAATTTGGGTATATTTGGGATTCCGATGAACCTAGAGCGACGGACCAACGCGGCCTCTTCCAGCAACCAATCTATCCGCTCCCTGGGAGACTGATCCGGGACAAGCGGCGCAACACTAATTGCAACAAAAAGATATTCAAAATGGTTTCAGGAACGATATAGCTTCCGTTATAAACCAATGAATAAAGCCATACTGGCTGTCCCGCCGGTGCGAGATAGCCGAAGAAGATGACACCAGAAACAAAATGGGCAAAGTACCTCGCACCATTCCCCAAAACCACGCCGGTTAGAATACCAATCCGGGTGCGATAGTTGAAAGGGTTTTCCGGTCCCAGCTTAACAGCTTTCAACCCCGCCAGTCCGGCCGCTCCAAAAGCAATGGGGTAATCCATAAAAACCTGAATGGGATGAAAATAGAATGGGCTGATCAACATATCTGCCACTCCATAGATTCCCCCGGCGACAATGCCGGCTTTCCACCCATGCCTGAAGGCTACCAGGAAAATCGGCAGCATTCGTAAGCTGACTGAACCTCCGTAAGGCAATCGTGGGACCGGTAGCATCTGGGATACCAAATCCAGGACGATGGCAAGTGCTACAGCCATTGCCAACTCTGCGAGAAGATGGATTTTCATTCAAAAAACTTATGGATCGCCCGATAATTTTTTTCAATTATCATTTTTCTGTCAATTTTCTTTTGGCTGGAGGGAATCATCTTTCGGTCGAAAACCGCGGCGAGATTTCTCGATATTTCAAACTGGAAAAGGGGACCCCTGAAGTGCCATACTGTCATCTCACACTGCCACTTGGGGTTCATCGATCCCGGGGAATTCGGTCTCCGTCAATTTATCCGCTGGATGATCATGAACCCCATTAATACGCGCACAATATCGCTGATCTCGCCTACCTGCAACTGCATGACTGCTTCTTCAAATTCTGCCATTAATTCCCCTGCTCCAAAAAAGTTGGTATCCCCTCCAAACTGGGCATTTGGGGCCAAGGAGAACTTTTGAGCCAATTCCCCAAAATCTTCTCCGTCCTCAATACGCTGTAGCAGGTCTCTGGCAGCGGCCTGGCTCTGGACTAGGATGTAGCGTGCCCGCACTTTCCCATCCATAATTGCCCGCACGGCCTCAATTTGGAGATTGGTAGTATGAGCCTCGAATGCGTCTCTGGCGCGTTCTTTGGCGCGTTTGTAGTAATCGAGAGCCTGCCTGTACTGCCTTTGCCTAGCATATAAAAAGGCAATATTGTTATGTGCTTCAAAGTCGTTAGGAAGAATTCCCAAAATTTTTTCAAAATGCCTTTTGGCCACATCCTCTGAATCGGCCTGAGTATAGTAAAAGCCGAGAAAGCGGTGGGCTTCGGGGTTGCGTGAATCGAGTTTTAGAGCGGAATCAAGATGGGCTTTGGCCTTGATGTTTTCTCCAGCTTGCAGATATAATCCTCCAAGTGAACTGTGAACTGCTCCCGCATCAGGGGCAAGTTCCAGCGCCTCTTTGACGTAGTGAATGGCTGAATCTAGCTTGCCACTGGCCAAGTAAATCTCTCCTAGGCGTGAATATACGGATAGCTGCCCAGGTTTTTCCTTGAGGGAATTCCGAAAGGTCGACACGGCCATGTCGAAATTTTCGACTCTCAAATACGCTTCTCCTAGGCGATTCAGAAATTGGGAGCTTCCAGCGCCGGCAGCCAGTGCCTTTTCGTACTCTTCGATTGCCCTATCCAATTGTCCTTGCGTGGCTAGCTGATCTCCCTGCTGAACGTGCTTTAAAATTGATGTTTCAGCAGTTGCCAGGGAGCAACTCAAGCCTGCCCAACACAGTAACAGGATGCTTCTCATGATTCTTTAACCATTTCTAACTCAACTGCTTCCGTATTTCTCAAGGTAACGATTCTCGGCTTCAACACTGCCAATAAGAATCATCTCTTTGCCAGCGGGCAGCGGCAGGGTGGGAGCAGGATTGATTTCCATTTTATCGCCATCAACGATAGCAATCACGGTACATCTGGTTTCTCTGCGAATTGAAGAATTTGCCAAACTCTTACCGACGAGGGAGGGAGGGATTTTTACCTTGAACACATCCAGCCCCTCGTCTACCATCAAAATATCGCTCCGCTCCAGCAGATTAAATATGGCGTTGGCCCCCATTGAGGCATAGGACATAACGAAGTCAGCGCCTGCCCGATGGAGAGTCGAAACATTTCTTTCGAGAGTAGCCCGGCCGATGATTTGGATGTCAGGCCGAAGGTAGCGGCAGTAAATGGTGAGGTAGATGTTGGTCTCATCTTCGCGAGTTGTAATGAGCACTGTTGGGGCATTTTCGATTCCTGCCTCTTTCAAGACCTCCAAATCCGCCGCATTCCCCAGGATGTACTTTCCAGTATTGTGAACGCGGTCAGGTAATTGCTCTACAATGAGGTAGTCGATGCCTTGTCCTTCTAGGATGCGGCCTGCAGCCCTGCCAACGCGGCCGCCGCCGATGATGATTACAGGTACATCAGAGGCATTGTGGGCGCGAAATTGTTGGTTGTATTTTTCCAACTGGCTCTGGGAACCGGCCAGCACTAACATGGCACCCGACCCAACGCGTGTTTCGGGTCGAGCGGTTTTAAACTCCCCCCGTTCCCAGATGCCAACTACCGTCACCCCTACTCGGCTGGGCAATCCGATTTCTTCAAGAGTTTTGCCAACCAGGGAGGTTCCAGCGGCGGTGGCTTTGGCTATCTTTAGATGACTGAACTGGCCGATTGGACGCGCCGGAGCGCGGCCTCCTCTAGCATGTCGCGCCAAGGATTGGCCCATCATCTCGCCCAGTTGCAGCACTCGAGAACAACCTGCCAGTTCCAAAATGTCCACGGAAGCCGGATCCCGCGCTGTGGCGATAATTGGCACAGCTTCCGAGGCTTCTCGCACAGTAAAGGCCAGGCTGGTGTTGGTTGCGTCTCTGGCAGTCATGGCCACTAGAGCGGCCTTGTCAATTCGAACCTTGGGGTAGGTTTCCGGATTGTCCAAGTCTCCAATCACTACCCTCAATCCCAGATCGAATAATCGCGACGCCTCCAACGGATCCGCAACCACCAGCACGTAGGGGTACCGGTACTGCGTCAACTTGTGAATCAATGCGCTGGTGACCGGATCATAGTAGGTAAGCACAACATGGCCATGGATTTCACCAGGCAGCTTCCTTGGAGTTCGAGAAGCGGACTGAGCTTCCATCCACGGCATGTAGAAAAACTGAATGAAAGTAAAGGGTAAAATGATCAGAATGAACGCCCCTCCGGACAGGAGGACAACCATGGAAAACACTCGCCCCCAATCCCCGGTGAAGACAATATCGCCAAACCCTAGGGTCGTCATTAGAGTCAGGGTCCAATAGACTCCGGTAAACCAACTGAAGTCGCGCCCTTCATGCGCCATTAAAACGTGGAAAAGCACACTGAAAATGCCGACCAAGAGGACCAGAGCCATCAGCAACCAAAGTAGTACCTTGAGTTTCTGGCGGTTGGTGGGATTTCGCGCGAACCCGACTAGATGGGAAACGAACTGTCTCACGAGCTCAAAAGGAAGCGGGAAAGGCCGGATTCCAAAGTGAAATCATACGATCTAACCTTTTTTCATCCAGGGAGTTAAAGATAAAACTCCGGAGTGAAGGCGGGGATTTTGGCAGTCTTTCACACGGCCAAGATGTCTAAAAACAAAAATCACACCGCAGGCTCCAGGCAACAGGACGTTGAGGACAAAGATGAGGAGGGCTGCGTTAAAGGCCGGCGCCGGATCAACCCCGAGGAGGCCAAAAACCAGCACTGCAGACCCTTCTCGGACTCCCAGGTCCATAAAGCTGAGGGGAAGAATGGACTTCAAGCCAAAAATTACCGGAATGCCCCAGAGCACCATGCCAGGCATGGGACCCCAGCTTCGGACGAGGATGTAGAATTGAGTAAAAAAAACCAAGTTGAAAAGAATCGACCAAGCTGTTCCCCTGGCCCAAAGGATTCCAGGGGTTTGCTTGACCAATTCCCAGACCCGCCATATCCACCGCTCCCCAGGCACTGTTACGGCCTGACCTCCTACCAAAACCAAGAGCACCAGGACTACCGCCAAGAGGATCAGACCAAGTGCTGCCTCAGGGAAAATGACCCATAGTCCGATACAGGTTGCGGCAAGAGTTACCCCCAGCGAACAGAGACGATCCACCCCCGCCACCCCCACCCAAGTCGCGCGGTCACCATCAAGAAAAACTCCTCTGCCCAGTTCTCCCAGACGGCCCGGGGATACAAGACCGAAGGCAAAACCAACAAGCAAAGATTGCAATCCCTCGCTCCAGGTAGTCTGCGGACGAAAAAACCGGAGAAGTTGCTGCCATTTTACCCACTGTACTGCAAGGCCTACAATGGCCAGGAGCCCCGCGGTCGCCATCCAGCCAGAGTCCATCTGCTTCCCGACCTCCCACAGACGACCTGGCTTCAGGTAGACCCCCAAGCTTCCGATCAGGATGGCTGCAAGGCCTATTTTAAGAATGGAAAACCAAGGACCGATTTGCAGGCGTTTCACAGGTTGGCAGCATATGAGGGAATCAAGTGAGTGAGAATGTCTCCAATCGCCAGGGTAGAACGAGGGAGTTCTCCCGTCAGGCAAAGGTCATCAGGTTTATCGAAAATTCGCTCGGTGGTGAACGAGCGAAAGAGCTCTCAAATCAACTCCTGAGGGAGCCGATGCCACACCGCCAAACCGACCTGTGGCAGAACCCAGGTTTTGTCTCATGCCTAAGGTCCGAGGAATCAAAAGCACTATTGGCATCGTGGAAAAATAGGCGGGAGCCTTGGTGAAGTCAAGCACTTATCCTTCTTTTCAGGAGCCTTGTTTCTGGTCGGGGAACCTTGACAAAGGCCTTCATAGGCCTTGTATCCTTTGCTCGGGCTGTTCATGCAAGTTTCGGGAAACCGGCAGTAGCGGTAGGGCTCCGGGAACAATTTTTAGGCGCGAAAGAGAAAGGTGACAACATCGCCGTCCTGGATAATATAGTCTTTGCCTTCCGTGCGCAGTTTTCCTGCCTCCTTCAGCCCTGCTAAACTGCCCATAGTCACCAAATCGTCGAAAGAAGCAATTTCAGCACGAATGAAGCCCCTCTCCATATCGCTGTGTATTCTGCCAGCCGCTTGAGGGGCCCGCATTCCTCTAGGCAATTGCCAAGCCTGGAGCTTATCGTGGGATACAGTGTAAAAGGAAATCAAGTCGAGCAGCCGGTAGCAGGCAAGAATCAGTTGCTCGATCCCGGCCACCTCAATTCCCAACTCGGCCACAAACTCACCCCTTTCCACAGCGGGAAGTTGTGCAATCTCAGCTTCGAGTTGGGCGGATATGGGAAGCACCCTTCCTTTGCCAACGCGCTCTTTCAGTGGCCCGATTTCCCTACTGGCAACCTCAGCACCTTCCCCAGCACCGTTGGCTACGTAAAGAACAGGTTTGGCAGTGAGAAAGTTATAGCCAATTAATGCCTCTCTATCTTCTGCCGAAAGTCCCTGCGAGCAAACAGGCACTCCTTCCTGCAGGCCCACCAGCACGTTTTTCAAGGCCTCCCATATTGGGCGTTGCGCTGACCTCGGGTCCGTGCGGACGATCTTTTCCAGTCTCGAAATTCCCCTTTCGACACTTTCTAGATCCGCCAACATCAGTTCGGTCTCGATCGTCTCTACATCCCTAAGAGGATTTACTCCTCCATCCATGTGAGCAACCTGCTGAGCGGAAAAATATCGGACAACGTGGACCAAAGCATCGGCTTCCCGCAAATGTCCCAGGAACTTGTTCCCCAGCCCCTCACCTTTGCTGGCGCCACGGACCAGGCCGGCGACGTCCACAAATCGAATGGCAGTAGGCGTAGAACTGGCAGGTTGCAGGATTTTGGCTAGTCGCTGCAAACGTGTGTCCGGAACATCAACTACCCCTATGTTTGGCTCGATGGTGCAAAAAGGGTAGTTTGATCCCTCCGCCGACCCCTCAGTCAACGCGTTAAACAGGGTCGATTTTCCGGCATTGGGCAAGCCGATAATGCCGAGACATAGAGCCATGGCAACTCGTTTTGTTCATATAACTATACCTACGGACAATACTCACGTGATACTCATTTTGCCATCTTCTTCTGGCAGCAGGGCTGGTTCGACCAAAAGGGTTTTCCCCCTGCTAAAGGCAGCCGTACCGGGACCACTTCCCTTGGGCCTCCGAACATATTTAACCAGAGTGTAGACCACAGGAACCCTACGTGCGGTCCGGCCCTTGCTCCAATAAGCGGCTACGGCGGCAGCTTCTTTTATGGTTTGATAACTGGGTTCATCCCGGTAGCCTTGCCTTCGCAAAATCACGTGGGATCCGGGATAGCCGTGGGCGTGAAACCAAATGTCGTTCTGCGCGGCCATTCGGTGAGTTAAGGCGTCGTTTTCCTTATTGTTGCGACCTGCCCATACGCTCCAGCCGCTCGCGGTGGAATAACGCCGCGGATGCGCATGGGGTCCTCTGCGAGACTGCTTCGTTCCGCTCTGAATCATCACTCCGCGCTTGCGCAGCCATTTTTCAATCTCGCCACTGTCAACCTCTTCACCTCCCTTGAGTCCCAGCAGAAACCTCGCCGTGGTCTTTGCTTCTGATTCCATTTTCTGCAGGTAGCAGGGAAGAACCTGGCGCCGGCGCTTGAACTTTCTCGAGGTCTTCATATACCATTTGGCGTTTTCGGCTGGTGTACGGCGTTGATCAAGTTCGATCACTACCCTTGAGCGGCCTGAGTGGTCGTAGATGTCGGGGACCTCCACCTTTGCCAATCCCGGTTTGAGGGTAGGTAGTTGCGCCAACAAATTGCTTCCCTTCTTTTCCAGTTCCTCGGCACGATTGGCTTCGTCCAAGTCCCGGCGCAGAGCACCGATCTTTTTCTTCATCCGGCGTAGAGTTACCGACAGACCTTTTGCGAGCTTTTGCTTTTTCGACTCTTCTTCATCGTGCTTGCGATCTTTCCTAGCGACCAGCATCAGAGCATCGCTGATAGAGGAAAATTCTGTACGTGCAGTACCTTTGTGGGTAGGTTCGAGTGCAGAAAAGAAATGCCGACATCCTTCCTGCCATACATATCCCCGGAACTGTGGAACGAAACTGTAAAGCTCGGTGAACTCGCTCCAGATCCTTGTCCATTGGAGATCGCTTATTTCTGCTACAGCAACATCAGCGTTCAGGCCCACGCGATACAAAATCTCTGGCAATATGTCCTTGTTTATGCCCACGAGATTGCGGCCGAGGGCACTACCCACTTTGTCTTTCGGCTGCAATCTCGAAAGGAAGCACGAAAAGGTGTCTTCGCCTGGCAATAGGCGGTCCTGCGGGGAAAGGGGGACATAGGGCTGATCCTCGACGACCCGCCCTTTTCTTCCCCTCATTCCCTTTTTTCCGACCCATTTTCCCAACACTGCATTTGAGTGCTCACCAATCAACACGATTTGAACCCAAGATGGAAACAATTCGCAGACCAGTTGGCCATAGGTAGCGAATTTGGATCGATGCTCTCTGACCAATCTGACCTTGATGATGCGATCCCGTTTTTCCGCCCAAATATCATCCACGAGGGCGTTGAACAAATAGCGCTCAGGGCCGCTTCTTTCACCCAATTCGGGAGGAAATCGTCCCTGCATGTGGCAAAGATATCCACCCGTACCGACCCGCGCATAGAAATAACTCGACCTCTCACAGGCAAACCCGATGCCTTGGGCATCAGAGCCGGCCGCGATAATCTTTTTTCCGCGTAAAAATTTGCGGATTTCGTGGGCCAATGCGCTAGTTGTAAAAAAATCAAATGTCATTGCAATTGAGATATTGAAAAAAATGGCGAGCAGGCAAATTCCTTCTCGCCTTCAGGATCGCTCCAGTTACTGCCTCCAAAGTTGGGAAACGACTTCCTCAAGTGCGCAGTATTTCCAAACGGTCTTTCATTTTTGCCAAACTATCCCTGTATTCTGCTCGGCGTTTGCGCTCTTTCTCCACTATTCCCCTGGGTGCTTTCTTAAGAAATGCCGTATTGCCAAGCTTTTTCTCCAATCCATTTATCAAGTCACGGTATTTGGCTATTTCTCGTTGAAGGCGCTGACGCTCCACATCCATATCGATCAATCCTGCGAGCGGGATGTAGACCTCGACTTCTCCCACAATTGCGCTGACAGAAGCATGCGGCTGCCCCAAACCCTGACAAATTTCCACTGACCCAGCTCTGGACAAAAACTGGATATAATCGCGCTCTTTGGCGAGCAGGTTCGCCAATTCCGGAGAGGGCGTCGACAGCATCAGGTTTACCCGTTTCCCGGGAGGAATATTCATATCGGCGCGCATGGTCCGCACTGCAGTCACCAAATTCTGCAGCCTCCTTACTTCATCTTCTGCGTCCACATCAAATCTAGACGGATCGAGCACTGGCCAGGGGGCAACCATGATGCTGGGCCCTCGTTCTGGGGCCCTCGGCAGAACCTGCCACAGAGCTTCGGTAATAAAGGGCATGATTGGGTGCATCAGCCGGAGGGCCTGTTCGAGGACGCGGACCAGGGTGTGTTGGACCTGCAAGCGGGCCTCCTGAGTCCCGCCTTGCAAGCGGGCCTTGGCCATCTCGACAAACCAGTCGCAGTAATCACGCCAGAGAAAATCATAAACAACCCGGGTCACGTCGCTGATGCGGTAAGCCTCGAGGTAACGGTCCACAGCGGCGATAGTATGCGCCAGCCGACTCTCTATCCAGCGATCAGCCAGTTCCTCGCTCCTTCCTTGTGTCGGGGTATTGTCAAATCCCTCCAGGTTCATCTGCACAAACCTGGCTGCGTTCCACAATTTGTTGCAGAAATTTCGACCGTTCTCAGCGCTAACGGAAGATCGGACAAGATTGTTTTCCATTTCAGCATCAAAGCGCACGTCCTGAACAGAACCGACTTGGTGGAGAAGGCTATATCGAGTTGCGTCGGCACCGTATAGGCGGATCAGGTCCAGGGGATCGAGCCCGGTCCCCAGGCTTTTGCTCATGCGGCGACCATCCCTGGTCAGTACGGTTGGATGGAGAAAAACAGCCTTAAATGGGACCTCGCCGGCGAATTCAACGGCAGTCATCACCATACGCAAAACCCAAAGATAGAGAATATCGCGACCGGTGATCATCAAGTCGGTGGGGTGAAAATATTTCAATTCCGCCGTTTTTTTCGGCCATCCCAAGGTTGCAAAGGGCCATAAGGCGGAGGAAAACCAGGTGTCCAGGACGTCGGGGTCCTGGACCAGTTCCGCACTGCCGCACCGGGAGCAAACAAAAGGTCGCGTTGCACTGACCATTGGCTGAGCTCCTTTTTCCAAGTCCACGCGAAAGTTGCCTTGGTCCAGGGCATCCTCCCAATCCAGACCCTCAAGAGGGATGAGTCCGGGCGCACTGCAGGATCGGCAGTACCAGGCAGGAATTCTGTGTCCCCACCAGATCTGGCGCGACAAAGCCCAGTCTCGAATGTTCCGTAGCCATTCAACTGCATAGGCGGAAAAGCGTCCAGGGATGAAGGTTATTGCCCCACCCTCGAGATAGGGCAGGGCCTGCCGCGCCAGCGGCTTCATGTCCATGAACCACTGCTCCATTGGAAGCGGTTCGATAACCGTGCCACATTTATCGTGGTGGGGCACGGAATGGAGGTGGTCTTCGACTTTTTCGAGAAAACCGCCTTGTCGCAAAGCTGCAACCACGGCTTTGCGACAGGCGTAGCGCTCCTGGCCGCAAAATTCCCCGGCTTCTTCGGTGGAATTACCATCAAATCCGATAACTTGAATCTGCTCCAGGCAATGCCGGAGTCCGATCTCGTAGTCGTTGGGGTCGTGAGCCGGCGTGACCTTGACAGCACCGGTTCCCACCTCCGGGTCGGCGTATTCATCGGCAATTATGGGAATTTTGCGGCCGACCAAAGGCAGGCATACATTCTTGCCCACACTTTCCCGCCAGCGCTCGTCTTCGGGATGCACCGCCACCGCGGTGTCGCCGAGCAAGGTCTCCGGTCGAGTCGTGACTACGACAACATCGGGACCACCATTCACATTTGGATAGCGGATGTGCCAAAGATGACCCTGGACCGAGCGCTCCTCCGTTTCCAAGTCGGAGATCACCGTGCGGCAAGAAGGACACCAATTTATCATGCGGGTACCCCGATAGATCCAGCCTTTAGAGTGGAAATGCTCGAAGGCGAGGAGCACACCCTCGACATAGGCATCGTCCAGGGTAAAACGGGCGCGCTCCCAGTCGTAACTGGTGCCCAGCTTGCGCAACTGGTTGTAGATAGCCTCTCCGTACTTTTCTTTCCATGCCCAGATGCGATGTAAAAAGGCCTTCCTGTCCAGATCGTGGCGAGTCTTGCCTTCGATGCGGCTCAGTTCGTTTTCGACCACCATTTGGGTGGCGATGCCGGCGTGGTCGGTCCCGGGCAAACAGAGTGTCTCGCACCCCTGCATGCGCTTCCAGCGGATCACCATATCGTGGATGGCGTGCTGAATCGCATGCCCCATGTGCAGGGACCCGGTAACATTAGGTGGTGGAATGGTAATGCAGTAGGGGGTTTTTTCTTTGCGGATATTTGCCTGAAAATAATTCTCTTTTTCCCAAAAGCTATACCACTTTTCCTCGGTGACCTGGGGATCGTAGATTTTGGATAAATCTGCCGTCATATCAATTTATTCTCACAAATTTCCATCCATCCTAACTAAATGAAATTGAATTGGTTAAATATACAATTCCAGTGGATTTCTGACAATTCCACCGCGGCTTTTCGCCCCGTTATCAACATAGATTCTCCTTTACAAATGAGTCTGAATTTTGATTCTTCTACACATCTATGGAAATTCTCAATTTGTTCCATTGGCTCCCTGCAGCATCCTTTTCGGGTAACGCTGATACCCTTTCATGATGACCAAGTGGACCCACCTCCTCACCGAAAAAAGAAATCCTTCCAGCGTTCACATAGACGCCGTGTCAACTCTGGAGTTGCTGGCCATAATTAACCGAGAGGACGCCAAAGTAGCTCTCGCGGTGGAACGCGAATTACCAGCTATAGCCCGTGCAGTTGACCTGGCCGTCGCCACCCTCCGCAACGGCGGCCGTCTTTTCTACCTTGGAGCCGGAACCAGCGGTCGTCTTGGCGTCCTGGACGCTGCCGAATGTCCTCCTACCTATAACACGGATCCAAATATGGTACAAGCGATTATCGCCGGGGGCGCAGGTGCCGTCTGGAAGGCGGTGGAGGGTGTGGAAGACGATGCCGAGGTCGCCATTAATGACCTCCAGAACCGCGATCTTTCAACTGCCGACGCAGTGGTAGGTATTGCTGCCAGCGGTGTTACCCCTTATGTTCGCGGCGGCCTTGAATACGCCCGAAGACTGTTTTGTCCGACGATCTTCTTTACCTGTAGTCCCAGCACTGTCCGCCTGGTCGAAGCAGACGTGGCAATCGCTCCGGCGGTAGGGCCAGAAGTCATAACCGGGTCCACGCGCATGAAGGCCGGTACTGCCACCAAATTGTTTCTAAACATGCTTTCCACAGGAGCGATGGTAAGGCTGGGCAAGACCTATGGTAACTTCATGGTGGACTTGCAGCCGAAAAGCGCCAAACTCAGAGACCGGGCGGTCCGAATTCTTTCCAATTTGACTCAGCTGCCCGAAGATTTGGCGCGGCGACGACTTCAAGAAGCACAAGGCAACTTGAAGGTTGCTCTGGTCATGGAAATGTGTGGCGTCGGACCAGGCGCCGCGCACGAGTTGTTGGCATCCTGCAACGGTGTCGTCAGGGAGGCGGTGCGCAACAGGACGGACAATGAGTCCTCGAAGTAACCCCCATTCGGTTTGGGTGACTGACCATTTTTGGCTATGTAGGCTGCGGACAGCCACAGCAGAAATCGAATTGAAAGGAAGGTTGATCAGCATTGGAGTATCGGAGACTGGGAAAAACCAATTTGCAAGTATCTCCTATCGGCCTTGGAACCGTGCAGTTGGGCATGCCTTATGGTATAGGCAAACCTACACCTCCCGAGGACGATCAGTGCATTAAACTCCTTCACCGGGCATGGGAGGCCGGGATAAATTATATCGACACGGCTGCAGGATATGGCCGTAGTGAAGAACTAGTCGGCAAAGCCTTTGCCGAGTTTAATCCCAGACCTATAACTGCAACCAAGGTCGCCCTGAGAAAGAATCAACTGGATCCGGAAAATTTGCAGGGAGCCTGCCTTCGACAGCATATTGAAGAGTCGGTGTTGCTTAGTCTGAAGAGACTCGGTAGCGAAACCCTGGATCTTTTACAACTTCACATCGCCAGCGACAGCTTTATTGTTCCCGAACTATTGGAAAGCATAGACGATCTCAGCTCCCGAGGCCTTGTAAAATATTGGGGAGCATCAACTTATGGCTTCATGGCGCCGATGGAGGTCCTGGCCGATCCAGAACGCTTCTACACCCTTCAGGTCGCTTATAGCATACTGGACAGGCGTCAGGAAGCTCATGTTATTCCCCGCTGCAAAGAGCAGGGAATCGGCCTGGTTTTGCGCTCGGTCTTTCTCCAGGGAGCACTTTCTGACCGAGCCCACCAAATGCCCGATAGCCTCTCCGGGGTGCGCACTCCGGCGCTCAAAGCCGGAGCTATCGCAGCGGCTCTGGAAATCACTTTGCCTGCCCTTGCACTGCGCTACGCCGCCTTTAGCCACAATCCTTGCATTTCCTTGTGCGGCACCACCAGTATAGAGGAAATAAAAGCCAATATTGCGGCTTTTGAGGCTGGCCCACTACCACCAGAGGTCCGGGCAGACCTGAATCCACTCGAAATAAATGATGACTTCCTCTTAAATCCGGGGAATTGGGATGTATGAAGGAAATCCAATTTTGCCGTCCTGGGCTGCGGGTAAAAGGTGAAACCGATCCATCATTGATCCCAGGGAAAAGACTTGAACCTGCTGCTGATCTCGATAGATAGCTTACGACTGGACTTCGTTGGCAGGACCAACCCAATAATCCACACCCCCCGCTTTGACCACCTGACCCGCCATTATTGCTTCTACGAACGGTTTTTTTCAGTGTCTTCGGCGACGCGTCCAGTTCATACTACTCTGTTCACCGGTCTCTACCCGTTTGAACACGGCATTCTGGGCCAACACTATTCACGCACGCGCAGAAAGATCTCCCATCTCTTCGGGTTATTTCGCAAGAAAGGGTATGCGGTGGGCGCATTCTCTGAAGTACCCCAGATCTTCTCCAATCTGGGCTTCGGGATCCAATCCATGCGCTGGGCATCCAGGTTTCTCAGCCATAACCTCTCCGATGCCAAATGTCTTTTCTTGCACTACTGGGGCGCTCATACCCCATACGGTGCCGCAGATGGTAGAGCTCAAGGAGAAACGGCCAAATTGCTGGCCACTGGGCAACTTCCAACCATTGTCAGAAGGTACACACGCTCGGTCCAGAGTCTTTTCGAAAAAAAATTAGCTCCTCTCCTCAGCCACCTGGACCCACAGGAATGGTGTGTGATAATACTTAGCGACCACGGCGAAAGCTGGACGCGGGAAGAGCCATATCACGGGCAGACCCTGAAGAATTCTGTTCTGCGCATTCCCCTCTTTTTTCATTTTCCTGGAAGCGGCAATCCTCCTCCTCCACGTCCCCTGCTGTCCATCATCGACCTATTTCCCACTTTGGTCCAACTGTTCCAACTGCCGGTGAGCTATCGGGGCTACGGATTGGACATACGCCAGGAAAAGCAACCGGATTACTATCTTGCCCAGATTCATCCCATTTCCGGAGGGGACACCTGGTCACCATATCCTGAACAGTCGCGCCGCGGAGGAGACCGACAGTGGGCAATTTTCGACGTCAGTGGAAAATTCACCTACAATGAGGACAAGAAGAGGAGCCGATTGGAACATCCCCTTACAGAGGAACCGATTGCCAACGGCGAGATGTCACGCTATAGAGCCGCCTTTGAGAATATGCAGACTCATTCAGCATACGGGAATTTGCCCTCCGAGTCCTCTCCAGAAGAAGAAAAAGATCTGCTGCAGAAACGTCTGCGGGACCTAGGCTATCTTTGATCGATCAGCGTGAACATTCGACTTCGATTTGTTCCAAGGTGCCGGTTTCCAAGTCCAGGATGGCAAGAGTGCTCTTCCCCAGTCGCCCCATTACTTCTCCCGGATTGACCAAGCGGCTGATCCCCACCTGCTCGTCGCAAGCGATGTGGTCGTGGCCATAACAGACTAGATCGTAAGTGCCCGCGTGTGCCAGACCATTGGCGATTTCTGGATAGTGCGTCATAGCAACGTGCGCGCCTCCAACCTCAAAATCTGCCAGCTCCCCATATAGGGTCATATGATCAAAACGAGAGGCCTGCTGCGTCAAGCCGCCACTTGTCCCCATCGTTGTTTCCCCAGACCACGTAAATGGGACGCGAGAAGCCTTGTGCCAGTTGGGCCAGGGTAAAGGGGGCGCAAAAATCGCCACAGAAAAGAAGCAGATCCGCTTCCTGCACATGGGCGAGGGCACCCTCCAGAGCCCATACATTGTCATGGATATCAGAGCAAATGGCAATTTTTTATGTGGCTGCCCCTCCCTTTTTAGCGGCAAGGCAGCGGCCTCGATATGCCCTGGACTCATCTTCCAGCCTGGAAAAAATCGCCTGCCAGCGGTGCTCGTAGGATGGATCTCCAAAATCTGGCACGAAGCCAAGTTGGAGATAGATTTTGATTGCGGCAACCCTGAAATCATCCGTCTTCAAAAAGATGGGCCGCTCTTGAAGTGATCTCGCCGCCCCCAAGGCGGCAGCGGTTGCCTGGCGGCCCAGACCTTTTCCCCGATGCTTCGGGTGGCTTGCAACCCAACCTATCTCCCAGCATTGGTCACCATCCCATTGACTGTCGTAGACACCAGCTGCAGCAACGATACGCCGACCTGAAACAACAAAAAATTGAGCTCCTGGTACCAAGTTGCCACGAATTTCTGCCGCAATCCTTTTTCTGGACCACCTCCCCAATTCACCAATGGCGTTTAGCAGTTCCACCCAGTCCGTCTCATCGCCTTTGCGGTAGGATCGAAGGAGATACCCCGCTTCCAATTCGTCGAGGGTAGGAGGCTGGTGGTGAGGATACCACATCAGCAGTTGTGGCGAAACGACTTTTTTTGGATGGGACAGCCCGCCAGCAAGGAATCGGAGAAAAGTTCTTGCGTGTTTCACTTCAATTTTTCGAGCCGACGTGCCGATAGATAGATGATTTATACTTTTGCGGATAGTGCGAGCGGAGAACGACAATTTCGCAATTCGGAAAAGTTTCTCGCAACCCGGGTGGAACTTTCTGGTCGTATCCCAGGGCGATAATATCGGGATTGATTTCCTGCACGATTTTTAAGAAATCATTCCCGGGATAACCCAGTTGCACTTCTTTCGCCAAATCCAGCTCGGCGATGCGTGCCTTGCGCTGCCCCTCCGAATGATCGGGATATGCACCTTTGATCCGTTTAACATTCTCGCCGCGCGCAACAACCACATACAGTTCAGTGCCCAGGGCTCCAGCCTGCTCAAGGAAGGAAATGTGGCCAGGGTGAAGATAGTCGAAAGTTCCACAACACAACACGCGCTTACCCATTGGCCGATCCTTGCCCTCCTATCTAAAACTTCTCGTTCGATTTGTGATCAACCCAAAAATTCAGCGCCCTGTCCTGTTTTAAAATGGCCCCAAAGCGCCGAGCGTCTAGCTTGGTTCTGAAATAACCGATGCGTACTCTCACCGCCTTTTTTTCGGGCAGGGCAGCGGTATAGGCCGGGTAGCCTTCGGCACGAAGTTCGCTCACAATCTGACTCGCCGTTTGAGAATTTTTATAGACACCGATTTGGACGGTAAACTCCCCTTGTGGATCGTAGACAATGGGAGCCGAACTGTCGGGTTCTCCGGGCTGAATCTGGCCCTTTTCCACTTTTTCCATCCCTATTTCGCCCTCATCGTCTTCCTTTTCCAGCAGGACCAACTCGTACTTTCCATCATCTTCAAGGCCCAATTCATCCCTGCGGTCAATCTCGCCACCGTCACATCCCAACCAACTACAACACAGGATAGTGATAAAAAACCACCGCCAATCTTTCACTTGTGCAGTACAGTTGGTGATTTCCATTGGTGTTCAACGTATAGCTTGCAAGGCTTCGTAGTGAACCCGCAAAGTCTGCTCGATGTCGTTCTCCGAGTGTACGGCTGAGGGAAATATGCACTCGAATTGAGACGGGGCGAAGTAGATACCACGCTGCAGACATTCCCAGAAGTACCGTCTAAAGCGAGCGGTGTCTGCAGCGCTGGCTGTACGAAAATCCACAACCTTTTCTTCGGAGAAGAACATACACAACATAGCTCCGACGCGATTCACGGCATAGTTGAGGCCAAGGCGTTCCAGATTTGCCTCCATGCCCTGGGCAAATTTGAGGGAAATATCCTCAAGATGTTTGTAAACGCCAGGCTCGGACAACATTCTCAGTTGCTCAAGACCAGCCGCCATGGCTAGCGGATTTCCCGAGAGCGTGCCAGCCTGGGAAATTCTCCTGCCCAGAGGAGCCACGTCCTGCATGATCTCTTTTTTGCCGCCATAAGCACCTACGGGCAGGCCGCCTCCTACAATTTTTCCCAGACAGGTCATGTCCGGAACAACGCCAAAGTACTCCTGAGCGCCACCTGCAGCCAATCGAAATCCGGTGATTACCTCGTCGAAAATGAGGACGATGTTTTCCTGTGTTGCAATGCTGCGCAACCTTTCCAGAAATCCTTCGCGAGGAGGGATGGTTCCCATGTTTCCCGCTACGGGCTCGACGATAATTGCAGCGATCTGGCCACGGTTTTCCTTAATCGCCCACTCGATGGCGGCGATATCGTTGTACGGAAGGGCAAGGGTATCGGTGGCGACTCCGTCGGGAACTCCAGGGCTGTCTGGTACTCCCAAGGTCAGGGCCGAAGAGCCGGCCTTAATAAGGAAACCATCCCCATGGCCATGCCAACATCCTTCAAATTTGATTACCTTGGCTTTTCCACTATGACCTCTGGCCACCCGTACGGCCGACATGGTGGCCTCCGTCCCTGAATTGACCATCCTTACCATTTCAATGCCAGGGACCATATCAACGACCTGGCGGGCTAAGGTTGTCTCGACTAGAGTAGGGGCCCCAAAGCTGGTTCCGCGCTGGATGGCTTCTGTCACGGCGGCGAGGACGCGGGGATGGGCGTGGCCGAATATCAGGGGGCCCCATGAGCATACGTAGTCTATGTATTCGTTGCCGTCGATATCGAATAGGTTAGACCCGGAGCCACGATGGATAAAGGGCGGGATACCTCCAACTGCACCAAAAGCTCGTGCGGGGCTATTGACTCCCCCGGGGATTAAGCGCTGGGCCTCGACAAAAGCCCGTGCCGATTGCTCATTCTCCATTTTGTTCTACGGTGCCTTTCCGACATTTCCAAAGAGCGGGATCCAATGCCTCCTCCCTCCTGTCAGGACAGTGAAAATAGCACAAAACCATTTAAGAATCAATCTCTTACACCTTTTCCAAATCCGCCCTCTGCCAGTGCGATCCACCCCGTTTCAGGACCAATTTCATTCTTGACGTTTCAACATTCTCAAACCGGCTTACTTGCTCCCCATAATCATTCACTGTAGCTTTTTCTTCAGCTATGAACCTATTAGACCATATCACCGTAATCCTGGTGGAACCGTCAACTCCCGGGAATATCGGTGCAACCGCTCGAGTCCTAAAAAACACGGGCATCTCGCAGCTTGCCCTGGTAAACCCTTGTAGCTGGGATACCCCCGAAGCGCGCTGGATGGCACATGGCTCCGAAGAAATCCTAGACACCTGCATTACTTACCCGGACTTGCCAACAGCCGTGGCGGATGTCCACTTCGTCGTTGGTACTACCCACCGCCTTGGGCGTTTCAGAGAAGTCTGCTCAACTCCTCGAGAGGCCATTACCCGAATTGCTTCAATTGCCCACCACCACGAAATTGCGATTGTATTTGGTCGGGAAAAGGACGGGTTGTGGCGCAGTGAGATTGAACGCTGCCACCAACTGATCCGCTTTCCGTCTGCTGCCTCTTACCCTTCTTTCAATCTCTCCCACGCCGTCCTTCTATTCACCTATGAGTTGTTTCATGCCCTTCGGGGGGCCGAGGTCCCACCGATAAAAAATCTTGCCACGGCAGCCGAACGCGAACACCTAAATCAACATCTCGGCGATGCAATGGACGCCATCGAGTTTAATCACTACAACGACAATCCTCATCATTTCGCCCGCATTCTCCGGTGTCTATTCAACCGCATCGATTTGGAAAAGCGAGACGTTATGCTGATCCACAAAATCTGTGGACAAATCCAGAAGTTTGCGGCAAGGCACTGAGATCTTCCCATACCAGGAATCCCCCCTAAATTACCTCAAATTCTCGACCAGTCTACCTTTCATTCCTGCATCTGAAGGGGAAGCTGTGTCCCTTCCAAGGGGTAACCCCTACATCCCGGAGGACCTTCCTGGCAATAGACTCTGTCCGTAGGGGGGAATGCCTCATGTTTTGTGCGCGCGAAAAAACGGCCGGAAGCATTTATCTCTCCCATGGACATAACCATCCTGGGTAAGCCCCCGGCTCTGCCGGGGGACTCCCAGAGTTTGACAGTTGCGGGAATAGCAAAGAGCCTTCCTCCTGTGAACCGCTCAAAGTTCAACGAGAAGGAAGGCTCCGATGAACGACGTTTCAAGGGTACGGCATTCCGTGTGGGAGTGCAAGTATCATCTGGTGTGGATTCCCAAGTGTCGGCGGAAGGTTCTGTATGGGCAACTGCGCCGCGAGTTGGGGGCGGTGTTCCACGAATTGGCTCGGCAGAAGGAATGTTTCATCGAGGAAGGGCATCTGCTGACGGACCACGTGCACGTGCTGATATCGATTCCTCCGAAGTATGCCGTGGCGCAGGTAGTTGGTTTTCTGAAGGGCAAGAGCGCGATCCACATTGCGCGGGTATTCAGTGGTCGGAGGAGAAACTTTGTGGGGCAGCATTTTTGGGCACGGGGCTACTACGTGTCCACCGTGGGCAAAGATGAGCAGGCGGTACGGCAGTACATTAAAGAGCAGGAAGTCACGGACCGCCCGTTGGACCAGCTGAAGCTGGACGGATAGTCGCCCCCTTTTAGGGGGCCATGGATTTGTTCCAAGAAACCGCTTGGAGCGGTTCACAATTCAAGCCTCCGGCTCTGCCGGAGGTATATGTGACCTCTATACAACCCGATTTTGACCGACCTCTTCCCTAACCTCAAAAGGGGCTATGGCTAGCCACAGATCGAGAATATACTCTCCCCCAGACCCTCCGCAGGCCCTTTTCTTAGACTGCCGTTTAGGGGGGTCTCCAAGGTAAGGTGGGTCTATACTAAAAAAGAAAGCCCCCTGCCCACCCACCGGGGTACCAGGACTTCAATGGTTGGAACGGACCTTCTTGGCGGTAGGGACTACAGATCATGCAGACGACAGCAGGCAAAAGACGAGCAAAGACCAGTTCGAAAAACAAATAAGGGCGGGGAATCCACTGGTCTTGCGGTCCTTAAGATGGGATCTATTCAAATCATTATCTCTTCGCTTCCAAGACTCCAGACCAAGGGATTGGAGTACCTGACGAATACAAGAAATTTGCTCCGCATCACTCAGTTCTCCGGTGCAGGTAAAGGACTCTACCCAGCAACCAATCCGGGTGAAAAAAGAACCCGACAGCCAAAATTCCTACCACACTATACCCTCCCTCGTGGGTCCTGGCTGAGTGTAGGCTCGACCATCAATCCACATTGCAAGGGGATCCAGCAATCTCTTCTTCCTCGGGAATGGCAATCTTTATTAGCATTTTAATCGAAGCCCTCGGGGGGCAGGCAGGAACAGATGAATTGGCGGTCTCCCAGCGCATTGTCCACCCGACCAACAGCAGGCCAGAACTTGTGCTCTCCTTGCCATGGAGCTGGCATGAAGGCCTTCTTGCGGGAATAGGGATAACTCCATTCATCGGAAACGGCAATGTCCAAGGAATGGGGTGCATTCTTGAGAAGGTTATTCTCCCGGTCCACCTTCCTCCTTATTATTTCTTCAATCTCTCCATGAATCCATTTCATTGCTTGGCAGAATCGATCCAGCTCAATCTTTGATTCACTTTCTGTAGGTTCGACCATTAGGGTCCCAACCACCGGAAAGCTTACAGTTGGTGCATGAAAACCATAGTCCATAAGACGTTTGGCCACATCCTCCACAGTGATATCCGCCAAGGCCTTGAATGGGCGCAGATCGAGGATGCATTCATGAGCAACCAAGCCATTTTTTCCTTTGTAAAGAACCGGGAAATATGGATTTAGTTGAGCAGCCATATAGTTTGCACTCAGAATGGCCACCTTGGTCGCCCGCCTCAGGCCTTCTGTACCCATCAACTTCAGATATGCCCATGAAATCAACAATATAACGGCACTGCCCCAGGGGGCAGCGGAAATGGCTCCAATCCCCTGTTTTCCTCCGGTTTGAACGACCGGGTGAGCCGGAAGGAAGTCTACCAAATGTTCTCCCACGGCTATTGGTCCCATACCAGGTCCCCCTCCTCCGTGTGGAATGCAGAAGGTTTTGTGGAGATTCAAGTGGCATACGTCAATACCGATATCCGCCGGCCGGCAAAGTCCCACGAGGGCGTTCATATTTGCACCGTCCATATACACCTGACCTCCTCGCTCATGGACGACCGCGCAGATTTCTTCGATCTGGGTCTCAAATACTCCATGGGTCGAGGGATAGGTAACCATTAGGGCAGCCAACCGTTCGCCGTATTTAGCAGCCTTCAAACGTAAATCTTCCAATTCGATATTTCCCTCTTTATCGCACGCAACCACCACAACCTGACAACCCGCCATAACCGCGCTGGCCGGGTTGGTACCATGGGCTGAAGCCGGGATCAAACATATGTCCCGATGTACCTGTTTTTTGCTTTCGTGGTACCTTCGGATCAATAGGAGACCGGCAAATTCACCTTGAGAGCCGGCGTTAGGCTGTAGTGAAATCCCTTTTAAGCCAGTAATCTCTTTCAACATATTCATCAGTTCGGCAAAGACCACCCGATAGCCCTGAGCTTGATCTATCGGAACAAAAGGATGCAAACCGGCGAACTGGGGCCATGTGGTCGGCATCATTTCTATTGTCGCATTAAGCTTCATTGTACAGGATCCCAAAGGGATCATCGAAGTAGTCAGAGACAGATCCCGCGCTTCCAGCCGCCTCATATAGCGCAGCATTTCAGTTTCCGAATGGTAAGAATTAAAAAGAGGATGGGTCAGATAGAGGGATCGTCTCCTGTGGATTCGATTCCAGTTCATTTCCTCAGTTGAATCCATGTCCCTCAAGGAGAAATGACATCCATTTTCACCGGCCAGGATCTCGAAAATAGTGTGGGCATCATCCTCGGACGTAGTCTCGTCCAAAGTGATGCCCAGGGTACAGGAATCTATTCGGAGGAAATTGACCTTGCGAGCACGAGCTCTTTTCACCACCCTCCTGAGATCATTCTCTTTCATCCTCAGACACAAAGTATCAAAGAATTGTTTATGTATTACCTGGTATCCCAATTCCATCGCTCCCTGTGCCAAGGCCCGAGCAATTGCATGGATACGTTGTGCTATCCTTTTGAGTCCATCAGGGCCATGGTAGACTGCGTACATGCTGGCAACTACGGCTGGCAATACCTCGGCTGTGCATATATTGCTTGTAGCTCGCTCCCTTTTGATATGCTGCTCTCGAGTCTGAAGAGCCATACGCAAAGCCCTTTTCCCCTGGCGGTCCTGGGAGACGCCGATAATTCTTCCAGGCACAAAGCGCTTATATGCCTCCCTAGTGGCCAGGAAAGCAGCGTGAGGACCGCCATATCCCACAGGCATGCCCAAACGCTGGGTGCTTCCCACAACAACATCGGCACCGAATTCCCCGGGAGGACTGAGCAAGGTAAGGCTAAGTATATCGGTAGCAACTGCGACCAGAGCGTTGTTGGCGTGAATCTGATCACAGAACTTCCTGTAGTCGCAAATTGCCCCTTTGGTGGTCGGATATTGCAGGAGTGCGCCAAAGACAGGCTCGCTAAAATCAAACGAGGCGGGGTCCCCTGGAATCACCCTCCAACCGCGTGCTCTGGCCCGAGTCCGCACGACAGCAATGGTCTGCGGGTGGCAATCGGTGGCGACAAAGAAGGTGTAGCAGTCAGACTTCTTCTGGATGTGGTGCATCATTGCCATGGCCTCAGCGGCAGCAGTACTCTCGTCGAGGAGCGAAGCATTGGCAATTTCCATACCGGTCAGATCGATTATCATGGTCTGAAAATTCAGCAGAGCTTCGAGGCGCCCCTGGGCTATTTCAGGCTGGTATGGGGTGTAGTGGGTATACCAGCCTGGATTTTCCAAAACATTGCGTTGGATGACCCCAGGGGTTATACAATCGGCGAACCCCATGCCGATATAGGAGCGGAATGTCTGGTTCTTTGCTGCAATTTCTTTCATTTCTTGCAGCACTTCGTACTCGGTTTTCCCTTCCCCTATGCTGAATTGATGTTTCATGCGGATCTGCGCAGGCAGGGCACGATTGACTAAGGCATCTAGTGAGTCAGATCCGAGCTGGGCAAGCATTTGGTCAACCTCTCCTCCACTTGGTCCAATATGGCGCCGAGCGAAGCAATCAAAATGGGCAAACTCCTTTTCCATATAAGGAACCCAGAGCCTCCTTTATTTTTTCAACTTTGAAGGCAAAAAAGGAAGACGGACCACCTCCGCCCGCCTCAGTTTGCCGCGCATATTAACTTGAAGTGAGGATCCTATCTTTCTGAACCGGGGCTCCACGAAGGCCAGCCCAATTCCTTGCTCCAAGCTTGGAGAGTAAGTCCCGCTGCTGACTCTCCCTATCCTCTCACCTTGGCCGTTGCATACGGCATAGCCTGGCCTCGGGATACCCTTTTCCAACAGACGGAAGCCTGCCAGACCGCGGTAAGTTCCCACCTGTCTTTTAAGTAACAGGGCTTTCTTACCGATGAAATCATGCCCCTTTCCGAGTTCCAAGGTCCAAGATAACCTGGCTTCGAGAGGTGTTATATTCTGATCCAGTTCATGACCATATAGGCAATATCCCATTTCCGTGCGCAGCACATCTCGCGCGCCCAACCCGCATGGATGAATGCCTCCCCGTCGCAGAGCAGACCAAATCTTTCCCACGTTACCAGCTTCACAGATGAGCTCAAATCCATCTTCACCGGTATAGCCGCTCCGGCTCACCAATGCTTGTTGACCCCCAATGATCACGCTGCAAAAACTATGGTATTGCAATTCGCGCAGCCTGTCACTCACAATACATCTCATGAATTCTTCCGCCTGGGGACCTTGAATGGCCAACATACCCTTGTTGTCGCTGAGATTGCAGACATCAACTCCTTCAAATCTTTTTGCCGAGTTACGGATCCATGTTACGTCCACCTGAATGCGGCCGGCGTTAACAACCAGCAAGTACTCCTTATTTGCGAGACAATAAACAACTATATCATCCACGGTTCCACCCTGTCCATTACAGAGAACCGCGTACATCATCCTTCCATTTTTCAGATTCGCTATATTTGCCGGCAGCAAATATTCGAGAAACGCCGTACTTCTCCTGCCCCTGACGAGAATTTGCCCCATATGAGATACGTCAAAGACGCCCACCCTGGAACGAACGATCATGCACTCATCGTGTATGCCGCAGTACTGTAGAGGCATCTCCCACCCTGCAAAAGGGGTCATGCGCGCGCCGCTCTTCACATGGAGCGGATACAAAGGTGTGCGTTGTAATTTTTCTTCGTTTCTAGGCATTTCAACTATTCTTTGAGGTACTTACACCCTTGGATTTGTTGACCCAGTCCTGGATCTTTCAGCCTGTGCCAAAGTTTTTCGGCTTCCTTTTGCAGATCCTTTAAATTACCGTTGTTTTTCACTACCCAATCCGCCTTTACTGTCTTTTTTTTATTTGGCAATTGGCAAGCCATACGCCGGCGAACCTCAGACTCCCTGAACCCGCGACCCCGGATCAGGCGTTCGATTCTCACCTCCACCTTCGCGTCCACTACGACGATTGCATCGAAGGTCTCCAAATCACCCCATTCGAAGATGAGAGCTGCATCGACTACGACTACATTCCTCCCCCTCGGTTCCTTGGCTCGGTCAATCTGTTTCCGAAGCTCTTTCACTAGGGCAGGATGAACAATTTGATTCAAGCGGGTGTAGTTGGCTTTATTGGCAAAGGCCCGACGTCCCAATTCTCGCCTGTCAAGGTTGCCAGCAGCGTTCATCAAGTCTCCACCGAAGGCTGCCAGAATCGCTCTGCAGATTGCGGGCCTTGTAATTACCTCGTGACCAATCCGGTCCGCGTCAATGCGAGTTGCGCCACGCTCTTCAAGGGCACGAGCAAGAGACGACTTTCCCGAACCCATGCCTCCGGTTATGCCGACGATCATTGGAAAAAATTCTAGGGGGACGAACAAGATAGGTCCGAAATGTCTCCGAGGACACTTCGGCTACAAAGAGTTAGCCACACGAAAAAGAAAAAACAACCAGCTTTGAAATGATTGCGATCCTTATCTCGCTCCTTGAAGATATTTGAGGAATTCACTATCTGCCGGGAGTACAAGGACGGTCTTGTCGTCCAGAGATTTCTCGTAAGCTTCCAGGGTGCGGACAAGCTTGAAAAAGCGCGCGGCATCTTTATAGGCCGCAGCGTAAATTCGTAACGCTTCTGCATCTCCTTGCCCGCGAATGCCCTGGGACTTTTCATACGCTTCGGCGTTGATGCGGGTTGCCACCAAATCCGTCTCCGCGCGGATCTTTAATGCTTCTTCTTGTCCTTCGGCACGATAGCCCTTGGCTTCCCTGTCGCGTTCGGCTCGCATCCGATTGAACACAGCCGCCTCGTTTTCGGGAGGAAGATCCGCCCGCTTGATACGCACATCGAGCACTTTAATTCCATAAACCTGGGCAGCCTCGTCCGAACGCTGGGTCACCAACTGCATCAACTCCTCTCGGTTGGTCGCGATAACCTCGGTCAGTTCGTGCTGACCCAGTTCCTTGCGCATTTCAGAGTAGATGATATCGTCCAGCCGGGCGAGACCTTCTGCCGTTGTACGCAAAGTCTGTAGAAACAAAAGAGGGTCGACAATACGCCAACGCGCATAGTTGTCAAGCACCAAGATTTTCTTGTCCTTGGTGTAGATGTCCTCCGGGTTGGCGTCGTAATCCAGAAGGCGATCGTCAAACACCGTAATTCTCTGGATGGGATCGGGCATCTTGAAGTAGAGGCCGGGGTCTTTGATGACCCGGATGGGCTCGCCGAACTGAGTGACAACTACTTGCTGCACTTCGTTAACTGTAAACAGCACCAAATTGCCAACAAAGAGCAATGCCACGACAACGGCTATAACGCCCACTGGACCCCTCATTGGGCACCATCCTTCTTAGTTAGATTGAGGATATTTAACAATCCGCCATTAGCGTCGTTTCCAATAATGTATTTCTGCAACTGTGGCAAAATGCGCTCCATAGTTTCCAAATAGAGGCGGACCTCGGTGACTTTCGGAGCCTTTTTATATTCGGCGTAAACGGCACCGAAGCGATCTGCGTCACCCTGGGACCGCCGTATGCGCTCAACCGAGTAGGCTTCCGCCCCCTTGATCATCTTTTCAGCTTCACCTCTGGCCTTGGGGATTATATCATTCTGGTAGCCAAGAGCCTCATTAATCAAGCGTTCCCTGTCCTCCTTGGCGCTTGCCACATCTTTGAAGGCTGCGTCAACTTGGGCCGGAGCACTAACTGTCTGCAACTGCACGCTTTCCACATTAAGGCCGCATTTATACTGGTTAAACAGCCTCTGTAGCTGTTCCTTAATCTCCGTTTGAATCAGCAGTTTGCCCTCGGTCAATGCTTCTTCGATCTTGTGGCGGCCAACTACCTGGCGCAAGGCCGCCTCGCAAGCACCATGCACCAATCCCTCATTTCTTTCTTCAAATGCCCCTAGTCCGGCTACACTGAACAGCGCATCTACCACACTAGTTATGCGAAATTGCACCACCATTTTCACGTCGATGATATTTTCATCTCCAGTAAGCATCAAGGACTCTTTTGGGACATCTCTGTAGCGGGCGGGAGGACCGGGGTCAACCGTTCGGAATCCGATTTCCTCTCGGTAAACCTTTGTAACCGAACGGACAATTCTGTCTTCGATTGGAAAGGGCAGATGGTAGTGCAAACCCGGTTCAACCACATCCTTGAACTTGCCAAAGCGTAGTACGACTGCCTGCTCGTCCGGTTCCACTGTATAAATACCACTAAGTATCCAAAGTCCCAGCAAGATCCCTATAATGGAATAGAGCATTTTGGGATTGAATTTGAACTGAGGTAGGGACCTTTGGCTGGGAAATTCGAATTGCTGTGGCATGACCTCTATGCCTCTCGATAAGGGTCTATGATCTGGAATTGCAAGGTGGAAATGTATATTCAACCCCTAATTTTGTCAATGCAGCCTTCTCCGACCAAATCTTTTCTCACCTTTCTTGACAGCTATAGCTCCCGGCTTTATCGTTATACGAATTTTCAAAATTGTAAGATCTCCTGCCCATAACCCCGAAGGGAAATTTTTTCATGGCGATCGTACCCGTTGTAATCGAAGAGACCGGACGGGGAGTGCGCGCTTATGATATCTTCTCCATGCTGCTCAAGGAACGGATCATTTTTATCGGCTACCCAATTGACGACAACGAAGCCAATCTGATTATTGCCCAGTTGCTATTTTTAGCCTCGGAAGATCCCCAAAAGGATATCTCCATTTACATTAACAGTCCCGGAGGCAGCCTCACCGCCGGCCTCGCCATCTACGATACAATCCAACACGTCCCATGCAATGTCGCCACCTTGTGCATAGGCCAGGCATATAGTATGAGCGCCATTCTCCTCGCCGGCGGGACCAAGAAAAAACGCCATGCTCTTCCACATTCGCGTCTCATGCTACATCAGCCTTGGGGAGGTATCGGGGGCCAAGCGGCTGACATAGAAATCCACGCCCGAGAGATAGTAAAGTGGCGCCAACGGCTCAATCAAATTTTAATGAACGACACAGGTCAACCCCTGGACCGCATTGAAGCTGTCACGGAACGCGACTATTTTCTCTCCCCGGACGAAGCTTTAGAATTCGGTTTAATTGACGGGATTCTTTCCTCGGATCTGGACCTCGAGTCTCCCAGCCTACGGGAATAACCTCATCTCCTGCCAGGGAATGATTATGTACGGAAGGGAAAGGCTATGACTTCATCAATGGAAGAAGCGTTGGCAAAAAGCATGATCAGACGATCCACGCCCAGAGCCATTCCTCCAGCAGGAGGCATACCTTGTTCCATCATTGCGAGAAAAGCTTCATCCAAAGGGTAAACAGAATACCCCTTTTGCCGGCGATTCGTCTGTCCTGATTCAAGCCTTAGCCTCTGTTCGTAGGGATCATTCAACTCGGTAAATCCGTTGGCAAGCTCCAGACCGGCAATATAGGCTTCGACCCGTTCGGCAACACTTGGCTCGGATCCCTTTATCTTTGCCATAGAAGCCATACTTGCAGGAAAGTCCTTAAGAAAGACAGGTCCCATGGCCCGCAAGGCAGGCTCAATTTTTTCCAAATAAATTTTATAGAAAACATCCTCCCAAGAATCATCTGTACTGACGCTATTAAATCCAAGGGAACGTGCCCGACAACGAAGTTCGTCCATGTCTTGACAACCCTCAAGATCTATGCCTGAATAGGTCCAAAATGCCTCGGACACGTCCAATCGTCTCCAAGGTGGTGCTAATTCCAGAAGCTTACCTTTATATCCGATCCTAGTGGTCCCCAGGATAGTTGAGGAGACATAAGCGACTAGTTCTTCCGTATCTTCCATGATTTCCTCATAACTTGCAAAAGCTCTGTACCACTCAATCATGGTAAATTCGGGATTGTGGGTTTCGGAGCGTTCTCTATCCCGGAAACAGCGCCCCATTTGAAAGATTTTTTCAAATCCACTACCGACCAGGCGCTTCATGTGGTGTTCTGGCGAAGTGATGAGAAAATAAGGAACATTTCTCAAGCCATGAAATTCCGTCTGAAAGGATTGTAATTCGACATCCTGTCCGGGCGCTTCAACCAAGTAAGGGGTTTCTACCTCGAGGAAATCTTTGCCTTCCCAGAAATCTCGGATTGCCTTATAGGCAGCCGCTCGAATGCCCAGGATTTCCCTTTTCGCTCCTCGCGTGGAATTAAAAGAGTGCCAATCACCATACTTTTCCCAGAATTTTTTTTCTACAGGTGCCAAATGATGAATCCTCTCTGCCAACAACTCTCCATCAACCATTCGACCTGCTATCCCTACAATATCGCCAGATCGCGCAATCTGCTCCCCTTGAAATAGTCTGAAGGAGATCGCTCCCTTATCATCAATTAAACGTCCCTTTTCCTTGTCGATATCTACAATTCGACCGTGCAGGTAGACAGCTTCTGAATTTTCGGGAAGGGAATTTGTAGAATGGGAAGCTGGCTGGCATCGCGAGGGAAACCGAATTCTATGTTCTTTATCTCTGGACAAAATATCCACTTAATTTGAAAAAATATAAAAGAAATGCCGACACAGATTCTCTAAAGTCGGCATTTTAGTGGCATATATCAAACAGACATCAGGCTCGCTTCTTCCTTTTAGAAAATAAGGGGGGCTCCTTCGATTCAATACAATCCTTGGTGATTACACATCCTTTTACATCCTTTCGCGCCGGCAATTCGTACATTATTTCAAGCATGACCGTCTCCAAAACCGCTCGTAATCCGCGAGCCCCCATTGCTTTCTCTTGCGCATACTCTACAATCTTTTCAAGGGCATCTTGTTCAAACCGCAAAGCCATGCCATCCATTTCAAATAGCTTTTTGTACTGTTTTATCAAGGCGTTCTTCGGCTCGATCAAGATTTCCATCAAAACAGTATTGTTGAGTGGATGGAAGGTGCCAATCACCGGCAACCGACCTATGAATTCTGGAATCAAACCGTATTGAATTAAGTCTTCTGGCTCAACCCGTGCAAATGTCCGGTTCAAATCAAAGTCCTCTAATCCCTCCCGGTTGTCGAACCCTATTGCACGTCGCCCAGTACGCTGATTGATAATTCGGTCCAAGCCATCAAAAGCTCCACCGCAAATAAACAGGATATTCCGGGTATTTATTTGGACCAGAGGCTGCTCAGGGTGCTTGCGACCCCCCTTGGGAGGGACTCCAGATATCGTTCCCTCCAGAATTTTAAGCAATTCCTGCTGCACGCCTTCTCCCGATACATCCCTGGTTATTGAGGGATTTCCAGACTTACGAGCAATCTTATCGATTTCGTCGATAAAAAGGATGCCTTGTTCAGCTTGGCTGACATCGTAGTTCGCAGCTTGTAAAATTCGCACCAAAATGTTCTCTACATCCTCACCAACATAACCCGCCTCGGTCAGTACAGTAGCATCGACTATGGCAAAGGGAACCTGAAGTATCCGCGCCAACGTTTCGGCCAGCAAAGTTTTGCCCGTACCGGTGGGGCCAATAAGCAGGATATTACTCTTGCTCAATTCGACATCGGATGCTCCTGAATAGACTCTTTTGTAATGATTGTACACGGCAACTGAAAGGGCCTTTTTTGCGCGGTCTTGTCCGACAATGTGCTCATCTAAATGGGCTTTTATTGCAGCTGGCTTGGGAAGGGTTTGGCCGTGGAGACTGGGGTCTTGTTTTTTTTCTTCTTCCAATACCTCGTTACAAAGGCCCACGCACAGGTTACAGATATGCACAGAGGGACCCTGGATGATTTTGTCTACTTTGTCGACACCCTTTCCACAAAACGAGCAACTTACGGCACTGCGCGATTTCTTGAGCATCCTTATGAATGATCCTTTGGAACCCTACATGAACTAACTCGAATTTCCCTGACCACCCGCCGATTCAGGCCCGTTTCCTTCATCAGGTCGTATCTCACTTTCAATTTTTTCCACCATCTCCGAATCAGAGCCCTGGGTAGTTTCGATTCCATCTTCTGAAACCTCTGGAACGATTTGATTCTCCTCTCTGTCTTCCGTGGTCTCCTGCTGGTCCTGTCCTGCTTTCATCACATTTACGGCCTGGAATCCTTTGGCGGTCTTGGTTACCATAAATTCGACCTCATCCCCCTGGCTTAGACTCCTATCCCAGGAAGAGATGTCTCGCCAATGCACAAAGACATCCGAATCACTCTCGGTAGAGATAAATCCATAGCCTTTGTCGTCGTTAAACCATTTCACGGCACCTTTGATCCAAGTACTCTCAGGAAGGTCGTCTTTATTTTTTGCCGAAATCTCCCCTCCTTCTTCGGCAGCAATTGAGGACTTGCCGCTTTCGCATTGGAGTATGCGGTCACGCAGCAATCTTTTTGTTGACTCTCCTCCTTCAACCCCTTCCAGCAACCATTCAAAACTCGAAATCAAGCCAATAACAAAAGAACTGTCCGTTCCGTACAGCTTCCTGGCGTGGACCATTTTATCGGCCAGCAGGGAGACCCGATCGCTGTTCAATATTTGTGATTTATCCAAAAGAAAAACCTCCTGTGTATGCCAACAATTCTATCCATGTAAGTAGAACAAATCCCCGGCTTGGTCAACCAACGACTTTCCACGTCCTTTTATTCCCCGGTAAATAGTCTGCCCACTCACCTTAATAATGCCAGTCAGCGGAACGGCAACCAACATTCCAACAATCCCCATCAACTGACTACCTACCATTACGACAAAGAGGACCACAAGAGGGTGTAGATCAACATTTTTTGCGACTATGGCAGGTTGAACCAGAACATTGTCAATAGCCTGAACAACCAAGAAGACTAGGATCACATTCCCTACCAATCCAAATCCTCCCCCGGTAGCCAAGGCGACTATGGACCCAATCAAAATCCCAATCAGAGGCCCGAGATAGGGAATCATATTTGCCAGACCCGCAAGGAGTCCAACCGGAAGAGAATAAGGCATACCAACTAGCATGAGCCCCACAATAGCCAGCGTGGCCACTACGCTCACCGCTAAAAGTTGGCCGCGAATGTAGCCACCAATCTGCCCGTTTATTTGATGAAGCAGGTTGAGACAGAGTTCGAAGTAGGCATTTGGGACCAATTCGATTACTCCATGAGTTATATGCCGACCTTCCTTCAAAAAGAAAAACGCAACAAAGGGAACTATTACCAGAAGGGCGATACCCGAAGTAATCCCCGAAACAAGATCCTCGACGAATCCGGTCGTTCCTCCAAAAAGGGTTTCCGCTAAATTCCCTCCATATTCTCGAATGACATCGGGTAGCACTACATTTTCACCTAGAATGGGCTGTATCTTTGGTTGAGTCTCTTTGGCTATTTCGCTTATTCTAGTGACTATGTTGGGGCCAACTCGGCCAAAGTCGATTCCCCTCGCACCAAAAACAACGGATTCGACTACTACTTCACTCTGATAATTTTTTTCCCAAAAACCTCCCATGGAAGCATCTGGGCTCCGTGATGAATTTCCTATCAGCCGCAATTCAAATGGAGCGGTTAAAGACGGACTGGACAGAATCAGAAGTTTTTGGACCGGTCTTGTATGTGCAGGAGCAAAATGAAGCTTCAATACTTGGCTGCTCCCTTGTCCGAGTGTCAAAGGAAACGCTGGTGGATTAATGAGGGAGAAGGGTTCTGCTCGATTCAAGCCATCATGGTCCAGATTGATGACAATGGCTTCTGGTCCTACATTGGATATGACAAAATCTCTGTCTGCCGTTTCCTTCCTGATAAACTCCTCACCAAGATCGACCATTTCGGCGGTCAGTTTGCCCCCCGCCTTAACAGTCCCGAATAACAACCCACCCGCCACGAATAGAAATACCACCAAAATGCTCAGGGTTCTATTCATGCCCCTTCCCTCCATTCGGTCTACTACAGGAGCCAAAACATAAGCCAGCACGAAGGCGAGGACAAAGGGCGCCAGAATCCCTCTTAGAAAAAAAATCAGGACAACCACGGCCAGCAAGGTTCCTAGCGCCAGAATTATTCTTATCTGTCTGCCGGAACTCGATGGCTGTTCTGGATTCATGGGGCTTGTCTGGAATGGGGAGAGTCGGGCAAATCTCCTTCGCCCTTTTCCTTCAATTTCGTTTTTCTCGGCACCCCCTCTAATTCGTCATGCATTGCCCTAGCTTCTATGAGCAGACGGTTTGAAAGGCGCCATCGCGTTAAAATCATTTCCGACAGACGTCTGACAATCTTCAAACCTAGTCGAGGATTGTGTTCGAGGAGTATAAACAAATCCGCCTTGAAAAGACCAATAGTCCAACAGGATTTTGAAGCAATTGCCGAAGCAGTTCTCGGCACCTTTTCATCAAGCAGGGCTTGTTCCCCAAAGAAGTCTCCGGGTCCCAAGACTGCCAGTCGCCGAGTGCACTCACCATCGCTGACCTGAAAGATTTCAACCTCTCCTGACACAATAACGTGCATCCCGACGCTCAATTCTCCTTCCCTTACAATTTCCTCTTTGGAGGCAAATCGGCGCTGCTGCAATATACTTTCAATTTTCTGGAACTCGCGCCGACTCAAATCCTGAAAAATTGGCACTTTCTTCAGGACCTTGACCGGAGGACCCTGTCCCCTATCACGGCGCGGTAATATGTTCGAGAAAAGATCGACTCCCATTTCCTTCCCTTTGCCCAGACCTGAAAGACAAAACGACCCCTTCTGGATTCCGAAAGAGTCGTTTTGCCAATAACCATCCTGGGAGTCCCCCGGCTCTGCCGGGGGACTCCCAGAGTTTGACAGTTGCGGGAATAGCAAAGAGCCTTCCTCCTGTGAACCGCTCAAAGTTCAACGAGAAGGAAGGCTCCGATGAACGACGTTTCAAGGGTACGGCATTCCGTGTGGGAGTGCAAGTATCATCTGGTGTGGATTCCCAAGTGTCGGCGGAAGGTTCTGTATGGGCAACTGCGCCGCGAGTTGGGGGCGGTGTTCCACGAATTGGCTCGGCAGAAGGAATGTTTCATCGAGGAAGGGCATCTGCTGACGGACCACGTGCACGTGCTGATATCGATTCCTCCGAAGTATGCCGTGGCGCAGGTAGTTGGTTTTCTGAAGGGCAAGAGCGCGATCCACATTGCGCGGGTATTCAGTGGTCGGAGGAGAAACTTTGTGGGGCAGCATTTTTGGGCACGGGGCTACTACGTGTCCACCGTGGGCAAAGATGAGCAGGCGGTACGGCAGTACATTAAAGAGCAGGAAGTCACGGACCGCCCGTTGGACCAGCTGAAGCTGGACGGATAGTCGCCCCCTTTTAGGGGGCCATGGATTTGTTCCAAGAAACCGCTTGGAGCGGTTCACAATTCAAGCCTCCGGCTCTGCCGGAGGTATATGTGACAGTTCTAGAAGTGCGAACACCAGTTGAAAATTAGTGATCCAAAGCTGCATCTAATTTTTCAGTGATTTGCTGCTTGGGAAGAGCCCCTATCAATTGGTCGGCGACCTTTCCCCCCTTGAAAATGAGCATGGTAGGGATACTCCGAATGCCAAATTCAACCGCCGTTTTCTGCGCTAAATCCACGTCCAACTTAGCGATTTTTGCCCGACCCGCATATTCTCCGGCCAACTCCTCGACAATTGGGGCAACCATGCGGCATGGACCGCACCATGCCGCCCAAAAATCGACGAGCACAGGGATATTGGATTCAAGTACTTCAACTGCGAAATTTTCGTCGGACAGGGCGATAGGTCGACTCATCCAAAATCCTCTTCTGCTACATAACTAAAAAAATTTCAAGATGTTATATGCTGTCCCATTTTATAAATATAACGAGTACATAATCTTCTGTCAACCCTGGCTTACCGGCGCACGGAACACAATTTCCGCACCAACAGGTCTGCAATGAGAGGACCGTGGCGCCGATTTCGGGACTTGAGCTGCGAGTCAGCTTCGAGCAAGGACCCAAGTCCCACCCACAAACTATTTGCAGAATGGCGCCGGGCCTGATTCATGTAGGAATCCAAAAAGTATGGCGAAATACCCAAATTAACTGCCATTTTCTTCTTGGGGATAGCCCTTTTCATTAATTCTTGGGTTTTCAAAAGCAACTGAATGTGACGACAGATCCAAGCAAAGGAGCGGGAGGGCTCCTCCCCTTGTTCCATCAGGCTGCGGAGAAGTTCAAAAGCCTTGCGGCTATTTCCGCTACCGATGGCGTCTGTAAGTTCAAAAATGCTAACCTTGTTCGATGATCCAACCACCTGCTCGACCGCGCTACGGGTAATTTCCCCACTGGAACCGACAAAAATGCTGAGCTTTTCGATTTCACCGGCCAACTCCCGGAGACTAGGTCCAATGTACAACCTTAAAAAATCAGCAGCCTCTGGATCAATTTGCAGTCCCCTCTTTTTGGCCTCAGTCTGGATCCACTGGGGCAATTGATTCGCATATGGAACTCGAAACTCCACCGCTCGACCAAGCTTGGCCAATTCCCGGAAAAACTTGCGCCGCAGATCAACTTTCCCTCCAATGAAAATTAGCAGGGTCGTGGCAGATGGAGAATCCAATATGCTTTCCAATCCATTGCAGATTTCGATGCTGAGCTTTTCGCAACGCTTAAGAAAAACCAGGCGATGGGCCGCCATCATTGGGTATGAATTGTAAATCTTGAGGAAATCTTCGAGTCCGAGGGTATCCCCGTAGAAAATATCTACATTGAAATCCGGGGCCTGATCCGGGGCAAGAATCTCACCGAGCCAAGCCGCAGTGACATCCCTAAGATAGTCCTCCTCGCCGTGCAGAAAGTAAAAAGGATGACGCCTTCCTTTTTCTACCTCCTTGCACAACTCCGAGGCAGAGACCCCAGAACCTCTTTTCACCTTTATTCCTCAATCCTTTCATTGTGTTCCACTTCTCGAAACTCTGCGTCAACGATCTGGGTCCTATCAATGCCCCGGGATCTTTTTTTTGATGCCCTGGCAAGCCCGATTCCTCGCAAAAGGTAGACTATCAAAATAGCCAAGACTAGTAGTAATAGCGTCTTAAGCACGATTTCTTACTCCAACTAAACCCTATAGTTGCATAAAATTGGAGCAAAAGGAGTGCTGCAGCCTCAGTAATTCCATTGTCGTCCCTCTGTAAATTGGATACCAGGTATGCTGAATCAAGGACAAAAGCTACCGATCTTGGAAATCCCCATAAGTGATGTTGAGAAACTGACCAACTGAAGCCTCGTATGGGAGAGCCAAACAACTATTGCAAACTGATTTTTTGCAACGTTAGGGTAAACTGAGGTGCCATGGCAGAGTGCTCAGCCATTTAAATATGACAACACCGCCTTATATATATGCCCATTCGTGGAAAAAGCGTTTTCCCCGTAAATTGTTGAATTTCCCTGCCAATCCGTGAAAGTCCCTCCGGCTTCTTCCAGGATCGGTAAAAGAGGTCCGCAATCCCAGGCGTTCATGATCGGGTCGAAACTTCCCTCCGCACGACCTGTAGCCACCAGAACATGTCCATAGCAATCTCCCCACCCACGCTGCAATCGGGTTGCACGAGTAAGTGCCTCCCAATTTCTTGCCCGGCCTTCTGCGGCGAAACTGGAGGCACTGGTATAACAGATGCAGGCTTCTTCCAATTCACCCACATCCGATACGGACGCCCTGCGGCCGTTCCACCAGCAGCCTTCCCCTTTTGCGGCACATACCAATTCATCCAAAGCCGGAAGGTAGACAGCGCCCAAGACAACCCCGTCTGGATTTTCCATGGCGATGAGAACTCCGTAGAATGGAACCCCCCTCAAAAATGATTGGGTTCCATCCAAGGGATCGATAAACCAGCGGTTTCCCGAGGTACCCACCTTTTCATTAAATTCCTCCCCCACTATTCCATCTTCGGGAAAAGCCTTTTGAAGTAGGCCTCGAATAGCAGCCTCGGCCTCCTTGTCGGCAACCGTCACTGGGGTTCCATCGACTTTCCACTCTGGTTCTACACCTGTCTGGAAATATGTCAATGTGCGTTTTCCAACCTGCCAAGCTGCCTCTGCTGCAAACTCCATCCGACTTCCCAGTAAATCACTCATCTGAACCTCTTCCTATCCCAGGATCTTCTGGCGCAATTCTTCGAGAAGGCCCAATGCGGTTTTTATGTCCGCTGCCTGATCTGGTGAGTATTCGCGCTCGATGGTTAGTGGCCCCTCGTAACCCACGTCTTTCAAAGTTCGGAGGAAGGCCTCTATATTTACGTCCCCAGAACCAAGAGCCTCATCTTCGTACCAAGGTTGTCCAGGCTTGCGCTCCTTGCAGGCGTCCTTGCAGTGGACACTCTTTACGTATGTTCCAACCTTGTCCAGTGCCTCCAGCGGCTCGCCCGAACCATAGAGGATCATATTTGCGGGGTCGAAGTTCACTGCCAGGTTGTCTCTTTCAACCGCCAGTATGAACCGCAACAACTCATCAGCTGCCTCTTGTCCCGTCTCCAGGTGAAACCGCTGTCCCAATTCGCGGCAGTGGTCACATATCTGACGAGTCACCCTGACAACGGCATCAAATTCGGGATGCGTTGGGTCAGAAGGGACAAATCCCAGGTGCATACCAAGGGCATCTACACCTAGATCGTGGGCAAAATCGGCAATCTCCATCGTTTCTCGCAGGCGCTCTCGACGACTTCCAGGTGGAACCAAGCCCACAGTTTTTACCACTGAATGGGTGGTTGAATAGTCATCATTTGAAAAGCCCACGAAGACTACGGAAATGGCAACTTGGGCTGAGACGAATCGATTCTTTATTTCCGCGGTCTGGTCAGGGGTACGATATTTAGCGGTCGGAGCATGAAGGTGAACAGTCCGCACCCCCATCTTTCTCACCGCATCCAGGTTGGCACCGAGCCCTCCATGCGTGGAAGTAAAAATACCAGTTGCCCATCTTTCCATTCTAAATCCTCTCAAAAAGAAAAGGGGGGGTTAGAATATCCAATCCCCCCCTTTTCTACGATGTATATTGGCCGAACGACCTTGTTACTCTCCGGGATTTTTTGCTGAGGATACTGGCCGATCTTCAGGTTGAATATTTGCCAGTACGGCATGGAGCTTTTGCCGAAATATCAAGATCCGAGCCTCAACTTCATCAATGGAACGCAGCAGATCCTCCTCTTTTCCTTTGTCAGCCATGACAAGTCCATAGGTTGTGAATAGGGGAAAGGGGGTCTACTTTGGTCCGAATTCCAATTCATTGAAGGGAGCGATGTAATATTCATGGAATGTTATTCAAGCGGTATTATATGATCTCAACTGATCACATCTGCTGGGATGACGAAGGCGATGCAGAGCCTTCTCCTTGATCTGGCGGACGCGTTCACGGGTGAGGCCGAAACGAACGCCAATCTGATCCAGGGTCATGGGGTCTTCGCCACCAAGGCCGAAATAGAGCCTCAAAATTTCGGCCTCACGACCCATCAAACTACCCAGGGCCGTGTCAATTTGCCCGCGCAAACAACCCTGCATTGCTTGGCTTTCCGGGGATTCCTGTCGTTCGTCGGGGAGAACGTCCAGCAAACTATGATTTTCTTCTTCTTTAAATGTCGCATCTAAAGAGCGGACAGAACGACCGCACATCAAGGTTTCTTTGACCTCCTGAACAGGGACATCAAGCTGACTTGCAATCTCCTCCGGGTTGGGATCGTCAGCGCGCTCCTGCTGCAACATGCGGGATGTCTTGGAAATTTTGTAGAGCAAACCAATTTTGTTGAGGGGAAGCCGGACGGTGCGGGACTGTTCGGCAAGCGTTTGGAGGATAGCTTGGCGAATCCACCAAACGGCATAGGAAATAAATTTAAATCCTTTGTTCTCGTCGAAGCGCTCGGCCGCGGTAATTAGACCCATGTTTCCTGCGCTGACTAAATCTAAAAGGGGAACGCCTCGGTTCTGGTATTCCTTTGCAACGCTCACCACAAATCTAAGGTTTGCCTCTACAAGCCGATTTCGAGCGACGCCATTGCCCTTCTTGATCTGTTGAGCCAATTTTACTTCCTCACCAGCAGAAAGGGGCCTGGAATGCGCGATTTCGGCCAAGTAGCTTCCCAGAGAGTCATCCATATCCCAAAATGAAGCTTTTGTCAATTCTGCCATAGGCCAATCCTTCGGATGGAGTTTGGGAGGTCGTGGAGGAAATTTGTTAAAATTCATGGAGTAATATGGAGTAAACTAGAACATAAGAAGGCACAAGAGAGGCTGTCAAGCTATTTCTCTGGGAGAAACTTCCCGCTCTCCAAGACTTCCTTTTGAAGGGTCAGTAAGGTTTTGATCCCTCGGTCTGATACGTCCAGCATCTGCTCGGCTGCGCAGCGGCTGAAGGGACGTCCTTCGGCGGATCCTTGGACCTCGACTATGCCACCATTTCCTGTCATCGCCACATTCATATCCGTCTCCGCCCGCACATCTTCTGCATAGCAAAGATCTAGAAGAACCTTCCCTTCAACAACCCCCACACTTATGGCCGCCACGGCGTCCAAGAGGGGGTTGTTGTTTAATGTTCCATCTTTAATAAATCTATTAATTGCCTCTACCAGAGCGACATATGATCCAGTAATAGATGCAGTTCTAGTGCCACCGTCGGCCTGGATTACATCGCAATCGATATATATGGTCCGCTCGCCAATGTCCCTGAAATCAAGGATAGTGCGAAGTGTTCGACCTATCATCCGCTGGATCTCCTTGTTCCGACCATTCACCCGTCCAGTGGCGGTTTCGCGTTTTATGCGCTTGCTAGAAGACCCTGGCAACATGCCGTACTCAGCAGTCAACCACCCTTTGCCAGAACCAACCAAAAATGCTGGAACACGGTCCTCCAGCGAGACCGTGCAAATCACCTTGGTATTTCCCAGCTCGATAAGAGCAGACCCCGGAGCCGTATTAATATAACCCTTGGTTATGGTCACAGGCCGCAATTCATAAGGACCACGCCCGTCGATGCGCTCAAATGCCATATCGTCTAGATTGAAGATGTTGTCGGTAATCTATCCCTATCGTTTCCACTTGGTGGCACATCTCCGATATTCGGGAGTAGATGCGTCCTCTTGATAGTTCCTGGACTTCTTCTTTGGATTGGTTGGTGGTAATGATGGTAAAGCGTCCCTCGGCGTAGCGGGAATCTATCAGGTCATAGAGCATCTCCATCTCCCATTCTGTGTTGCGCTGAATTCCAAAATCGTCCAGCACCAGATAGGGCAAATTACACAGCTCCTCGACAATTTGCCAGGTTTGACCGTAGTGTTCGCTTTCCTCGGAAAAGGTTGCACGTAATTTCTGGAAATACATGCGCGAAAGATTGAGAAAACGACCGGCCTTGCACCAATGAAGGATCAACTCGTTCAGCATGATGCACCCAAGAAGGGTCTTCCCCGTGCCGGGCTTGCCGAATAGAAAGAATCCAGACTGTGGCTCCGAACCCCTATCAACGAGGCTGGAAACAAGGGGCAACACCATGCCCGCCAATGGTACGGCTGTACCATCTGGGGCGGAATCGAGAAAGTCATCTTGAAATTTCCAGCGGAAACGCTCGGGGATATGGGCATCTTTAAATAGGCGCTTAGTTCTGTCCAGCCTCTTCCGGGCCGGACGGCACGAGCATTCGCAATTTTGCGACTCCTCGTCCCAATAACGGTAGGGCGGGTAGCCGTCACACCGACATCGGTGGGTTACACAAGAACACAGCTCCAAGTCGCCATAGCGACCAACCTCGACATGGGGCTCGAAGCAGATTCCCTTCCCACCACATCGCCCACATTGAATGATTGGCCTTTTCTGTTTGATGGAAGGAGGCTTGGTTCGATTCACGATCTATTCTTTAACTCCCGCTCAAGGTCCCGCCGCATTTCCCGGGCGGCAATTTCCTGGCGTTTATCGTATTGCTTTTTGCCGCGCGCCAGGGCTAGTTCGACCTTTGCTTTCCCCTCCCTGAAATACAGCTTCATCGGAATCAGAGTCAATCCCTTTTGTTCGGTACGGCCCACCAACCGTCGAATTTCAGCACGGTGCAAGAGCAATTTCCGCGGTCGTTCGGGATCGTGATTGAAGCGACTGGCCGCCTCATAGGGGCTGATATAGACATTGTGCAGGAATACCTCGCCTTTCTCCACGACTGCATAACCATCCTTGAGATTAGCTTTACCGGATCGCAAGGATTTCACCTCAGTCCCCTCCAACACTAAACCGGCTTCGATGATATCCAGTACCTCGTAGTTGTGGCGCGCCTTGCGGTTTTGGGCGATTATCTTGATGCGACTTCGATTCGGACTGGCAGATTTGACCATAATCCCAAATGTTTTGGTAACCCCCTTGACCCGAGAAATCCTCTCTCCTACGTTATCTATATATTATTATTGGTTAATATTTTAAAAAACTAATTTCTCCTTAAATTATTGCTACCGCCGAAGTGGCGAAATTGGTAGACGCGTTGCGTTCAGGGCGCAGTGGGGTTTATCCCCGTGGAGGTTCGAGTCCTCTCTTCGGCACCATGATCATACACTACATCATTATTTGTTAGCTAAATAAGCTTGGGAATAGCCGGGAGAGTCGGCCTAGATTTTATGTGCTCGACTCATTTAATTCCAGCAAGAGTTCAAAACTGAGGGATAGAATAATGGCGGTTTTTCTTCACACTCGCATCCGTGTCAGCGATCTGGATCGCTCCATCGATTGGTATGAGAAACATCTCGGATTCTCCTTCAAAAGTAGATCGGACAATTCCCCTTCCGGGAATCGGATTGTCCACCTTGAGCTACCAGGCAATCTACATACCCTAGAGTTGACTTGGTCTGCAGATTACCATCTCCAGGTTCCGGAAGATCTCATGCATCTGGCGATTGGCGTTCCGGACCTCATTGCATACTGTGACAGGCTGGAAAGAGAGGGTATTGAGATCTGGCCCCAAGGCTGGAGGGAACAATTCATCGAGGGCCGCAAGATGGCTTTTATTGACGACCCCGATGGTTATGAGATCGAACTACTCGAACGCTGAAAAGCGATTTCGCGTAAGCTAAAGTGGTGGCCTGAAGTTCGAGCTATTTTTTCTATTTCATTCGCAGTTATCCCTCGATTTGTTCAGATTGAACACTCTGGACAAACGGGGGCAGGTAGTCCACGATAAAGTCCCGGGCAGTACGTCCTCCCACCAAGTCGTGGTTATGCCGCATACACCAGACTTTAAAGGATGCCATCAATTCTTCTTGATCCATGTCGATGCCGGCTCTTCGCGCATAGGAAAGTACCATGTGCTCGTACTCCGTCTTTCGGGGCATTTCAATAAACACTTTGAGGGCAAAACGATCGTCCAAAGCACGTTGCTCATCCTGCCGCTCCGCCTGCTGAGGGTCATAAATCGCCGGTTGCCGGCCTTGATTCACCAAATTTGGTTCATCATCCGCCCCCTCATCCATCTGCATGCGAGCCCATCCTTGGTTTGTTGCCCCACCGCGGTCCACTAGATCCTTAAAATTGGATGTGGCGTAGAATACCAGATTCTGTGGCACCTGCTCAAGGCCGCCATCCAGTACACTGGACAACAAATGCAGTGACTCATCTCGGCCAGCAAGGGAAATATTGTCCAGCACCCCCACGAAATACTCGCGCCTTCCCCGCACCAGTTTGCACAAATCTGGCAAGCGCACATAGGTGGGAGGCGATATCTCGATGCCCCGCAAGCCTTGTCTGTAATATTTGGCGATCAACCCCCTGATTAGGGTGGTTTTGCCACACCCACGAGCTCCCCAAATCAGGACATTGTTAGCCTTGGACCCTTGGAGCAATTTCAAGGTGTTGCGCTCGACTAGTTTAATCCTATCGCGATTACCTTCAATCCAATCCAAGGGAAATTGGACGAATCCACAAATAGGCTCCAAAACCGCCTGTTGGCCAGGTGGCCTCAGACGAAAGACAGGGCATCCCCTGAAGATGCCATGTCCATGTGCATAAACGAAGCCTGCTAGGTCTCCAACACAGTCACCCCAGTCAGCAGACCGAATAAAACTCCGTTTCAAGTCCTCTCGTTCGGCAGATACTTCCCAGGCAGGTCTATGGCCGTTTTGCCCGTTATTCACCCAATTCTCACCTGGTTCCTCTTCACACTCCAAATTACAAAGGCGCTCCATCCAGATCGACCAATCGGCCTGAGCCAGCTTTTGCAGAATGCGCAAATCACCTCGCATCGCCTCCACCAAGCGTGGGTGTAATTCGGCCCAAGGATGGATCTCGGCTTGGCGCAAAAAAAGGTGACCATCTTCCAGCATGAGATCCAGGAGAACTTCCTGCAGGCCACTACCAGGGTTCTTCCCTGACTTTAAGGCCTGTCCCAGCAATAAATCGCGCAAATTTCGGTAGGTAAGCTTGGCGCTCCTGGTCTGAACAGGATTGGTCTCCCCAGTTGCAACGCTCCGGGATATGTCCCCTAGATACCCCAACAAGCCTTTCAAAAGTGCCAAACATTCTCCAGAGAAAATATGACACAATCGCGACAACTCCTCCAGAGAGATTTCTAATTCCTGGATCTCCCGGCAAACCATCAGGGCGTATTCCTTATCGACCCCCATCTATTTCCTATATTTTTATATTGCCGAGCCAACTGCTATTTAAGAACCATGCTCAATCACTCCGCCCACGACCACTTCGTCCCTTCCGGGGTGTCCTTCACGACCAAGCCAGACCCAACCAATTTATCTCGCAGTAAGTCGGCCTGCTCCCAATTCTGCCGTTGCCGGGCCTCTTCTCTATCTCGTAGTAGTTGTGACAATTCCACGGTCAATTCGGTCTGCTGCCGGTCCTCATTTTTTTGCTGGTAGAATATTCCCAATACTTGGTCTATTTCATTAAAAAATTTCAAGACCTCTCCGGCACTCTTGCCGCTAATCGACCCCTGGTTCAAAGATTTTTCGACCTTACCCACCAATTCGAAAACTGTAGCCATGGCCCGAGGAGTATTCAAATCGTTGTCCAGGTGTTCCTTGAACTCACGGCTCGCCTGTGCAACAGCCTCGCCCCGGTCCCTACCGGGCATTTCAGCACCAATACCCTCCAACTCCTGACGCACACGAAGGAGTCGGCGTAAAGAACTTTTGGCTGACGTCAGGGATTCAAAGGTGAAGTTCAGGGTGTTCCGGTAGTGGCTTGTCACCAACATGTAGCGAAAGGCCCTGAAATCGTTGGGGGTTCTGGCGATGTCATCAAGTCGGTAGAAATTGCCCAAGCTTTTTGACATTTTCTCCCCATTAACCATTAACATTTCATTGTGTATCCACATATTCACAAATGGCCTGCCCGTGATACCTTCACTCTGGGCGATCTCATTTTGGTGGTGAGGAAAAATGAGGTCCACTCCTCCGGTGTGAATGTCAATACTCTCTCCTAAGTACTTCATAGACATGCACGAGCACTCTATATGCCAACCTGGACGCCCGCGGCCAAATGGGGAGTTCCAGTAGACTTCTCCATCGGTATCGACCCTTGTTTTCCAGAGCACAAAGTCGCGGACGTTGTCTTTGCCGTACTCGTCAGAATCCACTCGTACTCCATCCTGCATACCCGAGACATCGAGACGAGCCAACTTGCCGTAGTCGGCAAATTTGGCAATTGAGAAATAGACTGAACCATTGCGCTCGTAGGCCAGACCATTGTCTAGTAGAATGGAGATAAGTTGGATCATCTCCTCCACGTGATCGGTTGCCCGAGGATAGATATCGGCTTGCTCCACATTCAAGGCGTGGAGATCCTCGAAAAAAGCCTGGGTAAATTTCTCCGTAAGTTCACGCAGGTCTACACCTTCTTCACGGATCCGGTGCAGAATTTTGTCTTCTATGTCGGTAATATTCATCACATGAAATACTTGGAATCCCCTGTAGCGAAGATAGCGCTTGAGCAAATCAGCTAGGAGGAAGGCACGGAAATTGCCTATGTGGGCATGATCATACACTGTTGGGCCGCAACTGTAGAGATTGACCTTGCCCGGGGAGTTAGGTTTAAATTCTTCATTTTTCCGTGTCAAAGTATTAAAAATTTTTATCATGGTTATTGTATTTTATTGTCCTAAAAGGAGTTATGAATTTTACATAACCCTGGAAGTCCAGTAGGTATGGCATTGCCCTGTTCCCTTTTGGTCTGCTATAAAATCATATGGCAGCAGTCGTAGCTTCAAGCCTGTATACACCAGGAAAAAGGTTAATTATTGCGCGAAAGATGGTGCTGAATTTTTGGTTCAAGCCAAAACCAGAAGTAATTGCTGACTTCCTCCAAGGCTCTGTTATGGAGGGGCGCGCCACATTCAACGACCACCGACTAATAGTCGGTGGTCGTTGAAGTTAGTCCCGATTATGTGCCCCCGCCGCGACTCGAACACGGGACCCACAGATTAGGAATCTGTTGCTCTATCCAACTGAGCTACGAGGGCATGTCGTGTCTCAACTACATTAAGTAAAATTTGTCGAACACCGATAGCCAGGGTGCTTCTTTAAAGCATAACACAACTACAAGACCAGGTTATAAATCGATCAATTCATAAAGAAAATGAAATTTTCAAAATTATAGCATTTTTCCATCCTTGCGTCAACGGAAGGACCTTGGTTTTCAACCTCTGTAAGGAATCGACCATACTCAAAAGTGGGTTGCCATTCAGCAGGAGAAGTCCCAGGCATAAAATCGATAGAACATCCGGGGAACTTAAATATAAAATTGAAGTTTTAACGCGGTCCCCTGTTGACTTTACGTGAAACTCCCTATAATTTTGTCCCTGTTTTTTACCTTCAACAGAGCGAGGCTTTGCACCCCGTGCTAGCCTCTCGCAAAAAAATAATACCGCATAAAGAACTTAGACTAAGGGTTTAATGCCGCAAATCTTTCCTCGCAGTGCCAATTGGGCTTCAAAAGCAAGCATCCTTGTAACGCTCGTTATCGCCGGCACCTTCCTTGGGATCCTCCTCAATATCAATCGCCTGGATTATGTGAGCAAAGTAAGTATTCCGGTGGATCAGCCCGTCCCCTTCAGCCATAAGCACCACGTAAAAGGTATGGGTATCGACTGTCGCTACTGTCATACCACCGTTGAAGAGAGTGCTTTTGCTGGCATTCCCCCCACCGAAACCTGCATGACTTGCCATTCCCAGGTTTGGACCGAAGCGCCAATCCTCGAGCCCGTACGCCTCAGTTTTCGCGATAACGAGCCTTTAGAGTGGACCCGAGTCCACGACTTGCCGGATTTTGCCTATTTCAACCACAGTATCCATGTTAAGCAAGGTATAGGCTGCCAAACATGCCATGGCCAAGTCGATCAGATGCCGCTCATGTGGAAAGAAAATACTCTAAATATGGAATGGTGCCTTGAGTGCCATCGGCAGCCCGAAAAGTTTATCAGGCCACGTGCGGAAGTCTTCAATATGGCATGGGAGCCTCCCGTTGACCAGGAAACCCAAGGAAAGTATTTAGTAGAGGAATACCAAATCCAGACAACCCAGTTAACCGATTGCTCAATCTGCCACAGATGAGAAAAGAAAAAATCACTCGAAAGAGCCTAGGCAACCTGAAGGGAGTTCGCGCCAATTTGGCGGGGAGCGGAAGGGACTATTGGCGCAGCCTCGACGAACTGGCCGAAACAGAGGAGTTCCAGAAGTTACTTCAGCGCGAGTTCCCCCAACAGGCCTCCGAGATGACCAACACGGTCAGCCGCCGCAACTTTCTAAAGTTGATGGGTGCTTCTCTGGCCTTTGGAGGCCTAACCAGTTGCACGATCCAGCCAACGGAAAAAATTGTCCCCTACGTGCGTGCTCCCGAATACATTGTTCCGGGCAGACCACTGTTTTATGCCACCGCCATTTCCGTGGGAGGAATTGCCACCGGGATCTTAGCAGAAAGCCACATGGGACGTCCCACCAAGATCGAGGGCAATCCAGAACACCCAGCCAGCCATGGAGCCACAGACGCCCTCACTCAAGCCTCCATCTTAAACCTTTACGATCCTGATCGTTCGAAAGTGGTAAAAAACGCAGGTCGGATAAGCACGTGGGGAAACTTCTTGCTGGCTCTCGATCAGGCACTGGAAAGGCAACGACTCAAAAAAGGCGCTGGCCTGCGCATTCTCACTGAGACGGTTACGTCTCCCTCCTTGGGACACCAACTCAAAACCTTACTCAATGATTTGCCCCAAGCCCGGTGGCATCAATATGAAGCGGCCAACCGCGACCACGTTCGCGCCGGTGCCATACTCGCCTTTGGCGAACCGGTCAGTACCCATTTCGACCTTTCAAGAGCAGATGTTATTCTCTCTCTCGACGCAGATTTTACTTACAGCGGTCCGGGCAATGTGCGTTATGCCCGCGATTTTGCCAGAGGTCGCCGACTCTCCTCCGGCAATGATAATATGAACCGCCTGTATATGGTCGAGAGCACCCCCACTTGTACGGGAAGCAGGGCGGATCACCGCATGGCCCTGGGGTCCGGGGAAATAGAGTCTTTTGCTCTGTCCGTAGCCCGAGAGCTTGGTGTGGTGTGGGGTTCGGCGGAAGCCACCGAAGCCTTCCCTGATAAACAGGGCTGGGTTGGACCACTAGTACGCGACTTGCAGGACCACCGGGGCTCCAGCCTCGTCATTGCTGGTGATCAGCAAACACCAGCGGTTCATGCTTTAGCTCATGCCATGAACGCAGTCCTGGACAATGTAGGCAAAACCGTCCACTACACCGACCCCCTTGAAGTGGAACCGGTAGACCAGACCGAGTCGTTGCGGGAATTGGCCGATGCAATGGAGGCCAACCAGGTAGATTTGCTCCTGATCGTCGGAGCCAACCCGGCCTTCTCAGCACCAGCCGACATCGATTTTTCAGGGGCACTGAAAAACGTTCAGTTTCGGGCCCATTTAGGTCTTTACGAAGACGAGACTGCGACTTTGTGCCACTGGCACATTCCCGAGTCCCACTTTCTTGAAGCATGGAGCGACGCCCGAGCCTACGACGGAACTGTTTCGATCGTCCAACCGCTGATCTTACCACTCTACAACACCAAATCCTCCCACGAACTGATTGGGGCATTGGTTGGCAATTCCGGGCGTCCGGTCGACAACATCCTGCAGAAATATTGGCTTGACCAGAATCTGACAACTGACTTCGAGGGATTCTGGCAGCAGTCCCTGCACGACGGCTATTTGGCCAACACAGAGTTGCCCTTTAGAACCGTCGAAATAAATAATCCATTATCTCTTCCTATGGCAACCGGGAAACTCATGGACGAGGAAGATCTAGAGCTAATTTTCCGTCCGGACCCCACTATCTGGGACGGACGCTTTGCCAACAATGGCTGGCTCCAGGAAACCCCCAAGCCCATAACCAAGTTGACCTGGGACAATGCCGCTCTGGTGAGCCCGTCCACGGCCGAGCGCCTGGGGTTGAAAAACGAGCAGGTAGTTGAACTCAACCTCGAAAACAGATCGGTTAGAGCACCTGTATGGATTGTGCCAGGCCAAGCTCAAAATGTAGTAACGGTACACCTGGGATACGGCCGCAGTCACAGCGGTCGGGTAGGTAACGACGCTGGCTTCGATGCTAATGTCCTGCGCTCATCCTCCACCCCTTGGAGCACTACCGGATTGAAGCTTATCAAGACCTTCGCCACCTATCCCCTTGCCTGTACCCAGGACCACCACAGTATGGAAGGCCGTCACCTTGTGCGCCACGCGGACCTGGTCGAATTTAAAAAACATCCTGACTTCGCCCACAGGGAAGTCCACGAATTCCCCGAGGAAATCACTCTCTACTCCGGCTTCGAATCCAACGGAAATGCCTGGGGCATGGCTATCGACCTGAATGCATGTATAGGTTGCAACGCGTGCTCCTTGGCCTGTCAATCCGAGAACAATATCCCGGTCGTAGGCAAGGACGAAGTTCGCAATGCCAGGGAAATGAGCTGGATCCGAATCGACCGCTACTATGCCGGCGATCTTGACGATCCTGAAATTCTACATCAGCCCGTTCCCTGCCAGCAGTGCGAAAACGCGCCATGTGAACTGGTTTGCCCTGTCACCGCTACCTCCCATAGTGAAGAAGGCCTCAATGACATGGTCTATAACCGGTGTGTGGGCACCCGTTACTGCGCCAACAACTGTCCCTACAAGGTCCGGCGTTTCAACTTTTTGCAGTACGCCGACCGTGACACCGAAAGCTTGAAACTGCAGCGGAACCCGGACGTAACCATTAGGTCTCGGGGCATCATGGAGAAGTGCACCTACTGTGTCCAGCGCATCAACGCCGCACGCATCGAATCCAAGAAGTCGGGGGCGCCAATCCTCGACGACCAAATTCTAACCGCCTGTCAGCAGGCCTGTCCAACTGAGGCCATCGCCTTTGGCGACATCAACAACCCCGAAAGTAAAGTTGCCCGGATCAAGGCCAGTCCACTCAACTATGGGATTCTGACAGAATTGAATACCCGTCCTCGCACCTCATATCTGGCGAGTGTAAGAAATACCAACCCGGAAATTGTCGAAAGCTAAAATGTCCTCTGTCGCTCCATCGTCCCCCAAGCCCTATACTCCACCTGTTTCCGAACTTGGTCCTGGCCAGACTTCTTATACCACCATTACCGACAAGATTAGCACGATCGTTCTCACTCCCTCCTCGCCGCTGGCTTGGTTTGCCGCCTTGCTAGTGGGTTTTCTGCTTGTATTATTGCTCCAAGTAGCCGTTGCTTATCTCCTTTACGAAGGTGTCGGGATCTGGGGGATCAATATTCCCATAGGCTGGGGGTTCGCCATAATCAACTTTGTCTGGTGGATCGGTATTGGGCACGCGGGCACCTTGATCTCGGCCATTCTCTTGCTATTCCGGCAGAAATGGCGCACTTCCATCAATCGCTCGGCCGAGGCCATGACCATCTTTGCAGTGATGTGTGCAGGAATGTTTCCCCTCCTCCATACCGGACGCCCTTGGCTGGCAGTCTATTGGCTTTTCCCCTATCCCAATTCAATGGACATCTGGCCACAGTTTCGCAGTCCCTTGATTTGGGATGTATTTGCCGTATCCACCTATTTTACCATCTCTCTGCTATTCTGGACCATGGGGATGATTCCCGACTTTGCCAGCTTTCGAGACCGGGCAAAACACCGCATCACTCAGACCATCTTTGGTGTCCTGTCCATGGGATGGCGGGGCTCAGCCATACACTGGGAACGCTATGAGATGGCAACGTTGCTTATGGCCGGCCTTGCCACTCCCCTTGTCATCTCTGTCCACAGCATCGTCAGCTTGGACTTTGCCATAGCGGTTATTCCCGGGTGGCACACAACCATCTTTCCGCCCTACTTCGTGGCCGGTGCCATTTACGCCGGATTCGCCATGGTTTTGACTCTCCTAATCCCGGTGCGGCGGATTTACAAATTGCAGGACTTCATCACCGCTCGCCACCTGGAAAACATGGCCAAGGTTATGCTGGTTTCCGGTCTCATTGTTGGTTATGGCTATTTCATGGAACAGTACATGACTTGGTACAGCGCCTCGACCTATGAGGGTTTCATGATGCAAAACCGCATGTTTGGCCCCTACGGCATCTACTACTGGTCTCTCATTCTGTGCAATATCCTCGTTCCGCAGCTTCTCTGGATCAAGAAAATTCGCCTGAGCACTATGTGGCTCTTCATTATATCTATGTTCATTAACGTTGGCATGTGGCTTGAACGCTTCATTATTGTAGTAACTAGCCTGCACAGGGATTTCATGCCCTCCTCTTGGGACATGTACCACCCCACCATTTGGGATTGGGCTACTTACATTGGCACTCTCGGATTTTTCCTGTTTTGCTTTACCCTTTTCATTCGCGGACTGCCTTTAATTGCCATTCACGAAATTCGAACCCTCGTGCCCATTGGAAAGAAAAAACCTGAGAGTAAATCGTCACTATGAACAAAGAGGCTTCTTCTCCTTTCTATGGCCTTCTTGCTGAATTTGATAACCCTGAAAACCTGCTGGCTGCAGCCAGACGTGCCTACCAGGCAGGATATCGAAAGCTGGACGCCTATTCTCCCATGCCCATACACGGCCTCTCCGCGGCTATTGGCTTTCCTCGAACCAATCTGCCCTATGTAGTATTCATCTGTGGGTTGATTGGAGCAATATCGGGATACACCTTGCAATACTGGATACACGTCATCGACTTCCCCATCAACATTGGTGGTCGACCACTGCACAGCGGTCCGAGCTTCATCCCGGTAACCTTCGAGCTAACCATACTTTTTGCTGGTATAAGCGCTTTCTTGGGTATGTTGATTGCCAACGGGCTCCCCATGCCCTATCACCCAACCTTCAATGTCTCCAGCTTTGCCCGGGCGAGTCAGGACGGATTCTTCCTATGTATAGAGGCCGAAGATGACCAATTTGATCTGGAAAGCACTCGAAGCTTTCTCGAAAGTCTAAATCCGCAAGAGGTATCACAAGTTGAGCACTGACGCCATCGCAAATTTTCCTAGAAAGACAAAGTGGCTTTGCGGAAGTATGTCCTTCCTGTTGCTCCTTGCCACAGGATGTGAATTGCGCCAAAGGATGTTCGACCAACCCAAGTACGAATCGCTGGAAAGGTCGACTTTCTTCGCTGATGGCCTCTCGGCCCGTCAACCCGTTCCTGGCACCGTAGCACGCGGTCAATTACGCATCGATACACATTTTCATCTTGGTACAGTTGGAGGACAACTCGCCACCACTCTTCCCGCCTCAATTGAACTCAACCACCGGTTGTTGAAAAGAGGCCAAGAGCGCTATGATATCTTCTGCGCACCCTGTCATGACCGCACCGGCCGTGGCAATGGCATGATTGTCCAGCGAGGACTCAAGCAGCCCCCCTCCCTGCACGAAGACCGTCTGCGCGAGGCTCCCATCGGACACTATTTTGACGTAATGACCAACGGTTTCGGCGCAATGTACAGCTATGCGTCCCGCATCCCCGCGAAGGACAGATGGGCTATTGCCGCCTATGTAAGGGCCCTGCAATTAAGTCAGAACGCAGAGTTCGACCAATTGCCCGCGGCAGACCAAAGGCAACTTCAATGAATCAGGAGATCATTCAACAATCTGAAGCCCTAAGGCCGCAACTGGACAAATTCCAGCGAATTGCTCTTATCATCGGCTTGGTCGGAACAATTGCTGCCGTGGCCGGATACGCCACAAATCCGGATCAATTTTTCCGTTCTTATCTGTTGGGCTTTATTTACTGGGTCGGGCTTTCCCTCGGTAGCCTCGCGATCCTGATGCTACATCATGTCGCAGGGGGACGCTGGGGGTTTTCCATCCGCCGCCCGCTTGAAGCCGGCACTCGCACCCTACCACTCATGTTTATCTTGCTGTTACCCATTCTCTTCTGGGGATTGCACCACCTTTACGAATGGACCCACGCGGAGGTCGTCGCCACCGATGAAATCCTGCAGAAGAAAAAGGCATACTTGAATGAGTCCTTCTTCATAGCCAGGACATTGGCCTACTTTGCAATTTGGGGCCTCATGGCCTTTTTTCTCAACCGCTGGTCCTCTCTCCAGGACAACACGACAGAAACACATTTTACCCGCAGAATGCAGCGACTCAGTGCTCCCGGCATTGTAATCTATGCTCTGAGCATGACTCTAGCAGCGGTAGACTGGATAATGTCCTTGGAGCCTCATTGGTTCTCAACGATTTTCAGTGCCGTGCACATCATCGGCCAAATTTTGTTGACCTGGGCTTTCATGATCCTGGTTGCCGTCCCCCTCTCTCGCTGCAAACCTTTGGACTTCCTCCTCTCCAACGAGCGGTTGCGGGATTTGGGAACCCTGATGCTGGGCTTTGTCATGCTTTGGACCTACACCTCCTTTTCACAGCTTCTAATTATTTGGGCTGGGAATTTGCCCGAAGAAATAAGTTGGTATATGACCCGGCTCAAAGGTGGCTGGCTGGACCTGGGTTATACGTTAATTGGATTGCATTTTGTCGTCCCCTTTCTCCTACTGATTTCTGCTCGGATCAAGGCGCGCATTCCGGTCCTGGTCGGCATAGCATTGGGCCTGGCAATCATGCGCCTAGTAGCTCTTTTCTGGGTCACTGCGCCGGCATTTCATCAGGCAAACCTGAAGGTCCACTGGTTAGATTTTGCTGCTCCCATAGGCATTGGCGGTATCTGGCTCAGCGTTTTCTTTTGGCAATTAAAGGGGCGCTCCCTCATAGCCCTCAACGACCCTCGCTTCAATTACCTTCTAAACCGAGAAGATAGCCATGGCCATGGATAATCCTGCTGATCACACGCCCAGCTCGGGGCACGAAGTTACGGACGTCCAGGCTCGTCCACTTGCCCAGGTGGCCATAGCAATCGCGGTTCTTTTACTGGGCTCTTTTTTTGCCATGTTCATACTTTTCCGCATTTTCAATTACTACCAGCCCTTGTTTGACGACCCCCCGCACCCTCTTGCCACTGTACGCCAAGTTACCGCTGGACCAAAAATTCAAATCGATCCTCCCAGACAAAAATTCGATCTACTTGAAACCGAAGAGCAGATTCTATCAACCTATGGCTGGGTCAACAAAGATGTGGGCGTGGCGAGAATTCCCATAGCACGAGCCATGGAAATACTCGCAGAGAGAAATTCCCAATTAGAGGCAGATGCTTCTGATTCCCGGTAAATGGTGATATGCTTAGTCCTTTCTTCCAGAGCCAATATCCTTCCTGCAGTGGTGCCGTGAATCGTGCCCTGGGACTTGCAGCGGCCCTGATTAGTGCAATTTTTCTTCTTTTCCCAGTTCGGATCGATGCCCAAACCCTCAGCTCAGGCAAATTCGAGGAGATCGGCATCGACCAGAGGCTCGGCGAGGAGCTTCCGCTCGATTTGGTCTTCACGAACGAAGATGGCGATGCGGTTCCCCTGGGGCAGTATTTCGAAGAAAAACCTGTCATCCTCTCGCTGGTTTACTACGAATGCCCCATGCTTTGTACCCAGGTCCTCAACGGCCTCCTGCGCAGTTTGCGAGTTCTTTCCTTCGATATCGGCCGGGAATTCGAAGTGGTCACCGTTAGTTTTGACCCAGGTGAAACACCTGATTTGGCCGCCGCCAAGAAGAAGGAATATTTGAGCAGTTACGACCGCGTGGGCGCCAATACGGGCTGGCACTTTCTAACTGGTTCCCAGGACCAAATTGACCACCTGACCAGAGCCGTTGGTTTCCGCTATCAGTACGATGCGGAGACCGACGAGTACATACACTCCAGCGGCATCATGGTGCTGACGCCTCAGGGCAAAATTGCCCGCTACTTCTACGGAATTGAGTACGCTCCCAAAGATTTGCGGCTTGGACTGATCGAAGCCGCCGCCAACAAAATCGGCTCCGCCATCGACCAGGTGCTTTTGCTTTGTTACAGATATGACCCGGAAAGCGGCAAGTACGGATTTGTCATCGTAAACTCTCTCCGCATTGCGGGTCTTGCCACCGTGGCGATTTTGGGAGGGTTTATCGCGACGATGATCCGGCGCGAGCGCAGCAAAAAGTGAATGAAACCGAAATTGGTCGTTTATAGATAACCCTCGCTATTTATCGGTATAAGGATAGCAATCGATGTCGACTGATTTGCGTCTGTTTCCCGAACTGGCATCCACCATCGCCTGGCAGGTGGATGCCCTCTATCTTTTCCTTGTCGTGCTTTCCATCATTTTCACAGTGGGAATTTTTGTGGCGGTGGTCTATTTGGCCGTAAAATACCGCCGACGTTCCGAGAAAGATCGCCCCAAGGCAATCCACGGATCAATACCACTGGAACTAGCATGGAGCATAATTCCTTTCTTCATGGCCATTTTCGTATATATCTGGGGAGCAGACGTATATTTCCGCCTCTATCGCATACCTGCGGATGCCATGGATATTTACGTAGTAGGCAAGCAGTGGATGTGGAAAATCCAGCACCCGGAAGGAAAGCGCGAGATCAATGAACTCCATGTCCCTGTCAACCAGCGAGTGCGCGTGACCTTGGCTTCGGAAGATGTGATTCACAGCTTCTTTGTACCCGCCTTCAGAGTAAAGAAAGACGCGGTCCCAGGACGCTATACTCAGCTCTGGTTCGAAGCTACCAAGGTGGGTGAATATCATCTCTTCTGCGCCGAGTATTGCGGCACCGAGCACTCCACCATGATCGGCCGAGTGGTTGTTATGGAGGCTGAAGATTATCAGAACTGGCTCAGTGGCGGCGCCAGCGGCGAGACGATGGCACAAACTGGCGAACGCCAGTTCCAGCAACTTGGCTGCGAGACCTGCCACAAAGCACAAAACATTGGACGTGGCCCAACTCTGACAGGCGTTTTCGGCCAGCCGGTGCAGCTGGCCTCCGGAGAAACTATCGTGGCCGACGAGGCCTATGTTCGGGAGTCCATCCTGAATCCAAATGCCAAAATCGTACACAGTTACACCCCGATCATGCCTACATTTCAGGGGCAGGTCAGCGAAGAAACTCTTATGCAGATCATTGCCTACATTAAGACCTTGGGCGAGGACGAATAATAGGGGGAAGGAAAGTGTGAAATGAGCAGCGCTATAGTTGTTGAACACACAGGGGGGAATCCGGAGAACTACCTAAATGCCAATTATGGCATAAGCTCCTGGCTCCTGACCCTGGACCATAAGCGCATTGGCATTCTATACCTGGTAACAATTACCCTTTTCTTCTGCTTAGGGGGGATATTTGCTTCGCTGATCCGCCTAGAATTGCTAACGCCACAGGGGGACCTTGTAGAATCTGAAACCTACAACAAGCTTTTTACGATGCACGGCGTTGTCATGATCTTCTTCTTTTTGATCCCTTCGGTGCCTGCCGTGCTGGGAAATTTGGTTTTACCGATCATGATCGGTGCCCGGGATGTCGCATTTCCCAGGCTAAATCTTCTCAGCTGGTACTGCCTGGTCGCCGGTGGCTCACTTGCATCCCTCGCCATTATAATGGGCGGAATAGATACGGGATGGACCTTTTATACCCCCTACAGCAGCACCTACTCCAATTCCTATGTAGCCCTCGCTCTTACCGGTGTCTTTATCAACGGCTTTTCCTCTATCCTGACCGGGGTCAATTTTGTCACCACCGTCCACAAAATGCGGGCGCCGGGCATGACCTGGTTTCGCCTTCCTCTCTTTATCTGGGCCCAATACGCTACCAGCGTCATTATGATTTTGGGAACTCCCGTAATCGCCATAACTCTGCTTTTGGTTGCTCTAGAGCGAGTTCTTCGGATCGGCATCTTCGACCCGGCTCTTGGGGGAGACCCGATCCTTTTCCAGCACCTATTCTGGTTCTACTCCCACCCCGCCGTCTACATCATGATCGTTCCCGGCTTCGGAGTGATCAGCGAAGTTATCGCTTGCTTCTCTCGCAAGCGTATATTCGGCTACTCCTTTGTGGCATTCTCCAGTCTGGCGATCGCAGTTCTAGGATTTCTTGTATGGGGTCATCACATGTTTACCACCGGCCAGTCGGTTTATGCCGGAATGGTGTTCTCATTTATTACCTTTTTCATAGCTGTTCCTACCGCTATCAAGATTTTCAACTGGACGGCGACTCTTTACAAAGGTTCTGTCTCACTCGCGTCACCCATGCTTTACGCTCTTGGGTTTATCGGGCTATTCACCATTGGCGGCTTGACAGGGCTGGTTCTCTCGACCCTGGGGGTGGATGTCCATCTCCACGACACCTACTTTGTCGTCGCCCATTTCCACTACGTTATGGTGGGAGGTATGGTCATGGCCTTTTTGAGCGGCCTCCACTTCTGGTGGCCTAAATTCATGGGACGCCTCTTTCCCGAAGGCTGGGCAAAAACGGGAGCCATACTCATCTTCGCTGGCTTTAATTTGACCTTCTTCCCTCAATTCGTTCTAGGATATCTTGGAATGCCGCGACGCTACCATGTCTACCCTGATGAATTTCAGGTGCTAAATGTCATGTCCACGGCGGGAGCTTCCGTCCTTGGGGCAGGCTACCTAATCCTCTTTCTTTCGCTCCTGTGGTCCCTTTTCAAGGGCCCCAAGGCCCCAGCCAATCCCTGGCAAGCCAAGGGTCTCGAGTGGGACATCCCTACACCTCCTCCGCTCCACAATTTTGAAGTAATGCCAATAGTGACGAAAGAGGCCTACGCCTACGACGAGTCTGAAGAAAAGACTGGACCAGACGAAGAAATCGAGCGCGTTAAGCAGGAGGAAGAAGTTGTCTGATACACATTCCACTGCTCTCCATCACCACTTCGACGATCTGGAGCAGCAGTACAGCGCCTCAAATATGGGGATGTGGGCTTTCATTGCTCAGGAAATCATGTTTTTTGGAGGGCTTTTTGGCGGTTATACCGTCTACCGCAATATGCATACGGCGGCTTTTATTGAGGGAAGCCACCACTTGCCCATAGGCTGGGGTGCCATTAACACTGCCGTCCTCATTGGCAGCAGCTTGACCGTTGCCCTGGCCGTCCGCGCCGCTCAGCAGGGCAAGAAAAACGCCATTTTGGGCTGGATTCTCGGCACCATGTTCCTGGGCTGCGTGTTTCTGGGCGTCAAGTATATTGAGTACTCCGATAAATGGCACCACCACCTGGTTCCAGGGCAAAACTTCTTCTACGAAGGCGCCCTCGCCGGCCCGATAAAGATTTTCTTCTCCTTCTACTTTGTCATGACCGGTATGCACGCCCTCCACATGATAATCGGCATTGTGATCATGATCTTTCTGCTGCCCAAAATCCGGCGCGGAACCTACACGGCAGAGTACTTCAATCCAATTGAAAACTTCGGACTCTACTGGCACTTCGTAGACATTGTCTGGATCTTTCTCTTTCCGTTACTCTACCTCGTCGGGGGACGCTAACGATGGCAGAACACGATTCAGACCATCACGTACTTCCCGTAAAATTATACTTGTTCATTTTCTTCTGTTTAATGGTCGGTACGGCACTGACCGTAGCTGCAGCCCATATCGAACTGGGCTGGTTGAACACCCCGATAGCGCTGCTCATCGCTGTCGCCAAGGCCTCATTGGTGGTTCTCTTCTTCATGCATGTACGCTACAATACTCCCCTCATGTGGGTCTTTGCCGCCGGCGGATTCTTCTTTCTGATAATCTTGCTTGCCCTTACCATGCAGGACTATTATTCCAGAGGCTGGGAAGCTCCCCCTCCCATTGAGTTCCTCGAAAAATAAAGCCATCCTTTTCAAGTCACCCGAATCAACTTCCAAATAACAACCCGCAACGGATCTCCTGCCGCTGCGGGTTGTTATTTGGAAGCTACTATTTAACCTTGTGACCCGGCTGTTGGATTTGAGCTTTAAAATTCTAAATCGACCGTACTATTGCAAGAATGGCGTTGTGGGGTACGACCATGTATTTATCATTATCGAATTTTATCTCAATCGCGTCCTTGCGCATAAAGATCGCATGATCTCCTTTCTGGGCTTGAAGGGGAATATAGCGCCTCTGTTCCCTCTCTTCCCCACTCCATGAGCCTTCATCCTCCGCCCCTCTGGGCGGCAATGGAATTCCCGGTCCAACCTCTTCAACTTTACCGCTTTGGACATTCTCTTTTTCCAGAGCCGTAGGCGGGAGGTAGAGCCCCACTTCAGTTCGATTTTCCAAGTCGTCCAACTTGATGAGCACCCGATCTCCTACCACGATCAATTCTCTATCACCTCTGATCATTCTCCAAGCCTCTCTGCAGCGGCAAGTGCAGCGCCGATGATGCCTGCATCATTGCGCAGGTGCGCCGCCACAACTTCCAAATTTACGGTAAGCAAGGGAAGAAATTTATTGTATTTCTTGCTTACTCCCCCTCCGACAATTACGAGCTCGGGACACAGGTAGAGCTCAATGTGCTCAAGATACTCATTCACATAGCGAGCCCATTTCTTCCAACTCATCTTCTTTCTTCCGCGGACATTGGCTGCTGCACGATTCTCCGCGTCCTTGCCGCGGATCTCGATATGTCCGAATTCCGTATTTGGAACGAGTCGTCCATCCATGAAGAGAGCAGTACCGATGCCGGTACCCAAAGTGACAATCAGGACTACTCCATTACGGTCCCGGCCTGCACCAAACCGCATCTCTGCCAACCCGGCCAAATCAGCATCGTTGGCCATCAGGATTGAGTACCCGGTAGTTGCTGAAAATACTTCCTGAGCCTGGATTCCGATCCATTTATCCGAGAGATTGGCGGCAAAACGTACTTTGCCGTTTTTAATTACAGCTGGAAGGCCGCAGCCAACCCTCCCTTTCCAACCAAAATGAGATACAATTTGGGCTAAGGTCTTGCACATTGCTTCGGGAGTAGCCGGGTTTGGGGTAAGCAAGCGGAAACGCTTCGTCTTCAACTCCCCTTTCTTGGTGTCTACCAGGGCTCCTTTCATCCCTGTGCCCCCGATGTCAATCCCAAGAATTTCCATTGATCACTTTCTGTTGGCTTGATGCAAAAACAACAGCGGCTTCAACCTATTCATGCCCTACTTGAGATACAGGGCAAATAGACGCCCATCCTCAGTACGGATTCCCTCCCAGGTCACCCGTAATCGGACCGGGTGTTCGAATTTTTCCAGGGAACTCCGTTCGCGCCACCGTACTAGTTGCCTCAGACCCGGGTCTGCAACAACCTCGCAATCATTGCCGGAATAACCTGGAAGAGGACGGAATTGCAAGTCGAGCATCTCGACGCGCAATTGGCTATATTCCCCTAAGCGGTCTGCATTGACGAAGACCTCGCATCCCTCCCGCTCCAACTCGATGGGGCACGAGATACAGTGGGGCTCGTAGGCGCCGGCCTGTGAGCCATAGTTGCGCGGGCAGGGAGAAAACCAGCCGAGCCGATCGCGCTCCCAGGTGGCCACCCACACCCCGGTCTGGGCCATGGGATTGTCCAGAGTCCAGTCGGAGGCCTCCTGGCGCCAAATACTGAACCAGATTACCGTGCGGTCGCCGATGTTGGCCCAGGAATTGTGCATCAGCCGGGGAGATGCAAACCACCCTTCCGATGTCCTGATCTCGTAGGAGTGGACCATCTTGAAATCGGGAATAGGTTCCACAAAGTGCAGACCGTTGTGGCTTATGGCAAATCCAAGGTCTACGACTACGTCGCGCCGATCATTGTTGGGCCCGTGCCACTGACCATAGAGGCTGAGCAGGACATTCCCGCGGTTCCACGGCACCATGCCTTCATGGATTTGTTCACCCGAGTGGCACTCAAATGATTCTGGCGGGCGCGGCGGAATGGGATCTCGCCGAAAACTCATGGCTGCTGCGTGGGTCCAGTTGGCCATGTCGTACGAGGCGTAGGTGATTACCGTGCGCTTGGCCGCGTTGGCGATGGGATGAGGGACCGACCGTGTCCAAGCCGAAGGCCCATTCTGGCCATTTACGTAGTAGCAGCCGTCCCACTTGAAGACAGAGGCAATCTCCATATTGATGTCGCCAAACAACTTGCGATCTTCCCCAAAATTGCTCCAGTGCAGGCCGTCAACACTGAATGAGGTATTTTCGCCATTGGAGGAGATGGATTTGAATGGCCTTTGCGTATCTTCCGGATCATAGAGCATCCATTCACCGCAGGGGCCTTGCACAAGGTTATTGTCCTTGCTCCCGGCAACTTCCACAAGCCCTAAATTTGGCTTCTCCCACTGAAAGCCATCTTTGGACACAGCGTAGAGCCCAGTGCGCCGTTGGCGCCGGTCGTCAGCGCCGAGGTACCACATGCGGTATTCACCATCCACGTAGAATACGTTCGGGCTGAGAACCTCGGTTGAATCCGGGGAGCCGGGAGGGCCATGGGTAACCACAGGACCTTCAGGATGACGGTCGTCCATATCTATGTTGTTCCCGTAGTCCATCTCCGCCTTGTTTGTGCGGCCAGATTGGAGGCTTAGATTCAAATCGCGCAGAAATGGCATTGTGCAGTGGTCAAATGGAAACAACACTGCTTCCTCAATTGAGTCTACCGGACTCGAATTTTGAACTCGCACAGATATGGTCTCCTTTCTTCTAGGTCTGACATATAATTCACCGAAAGTTCTGAAGGACCCTGGCTCTATGGTCTTCCGTTCTCTTTGACAGATATATTCAGACCAAGATAGATGTTCCATTTTTCAAAAACAAGGAATTTCTATCCTTGGTATCCTCTATGGCAAGATGAGGGAATGGGATCCAGGAATCAGATATGGAAGAGGGGCACAGCCTTGGGAGTTAGCCCTCCTGGATGGGAAGGCAACCCAAAAAAAACCTGGAAAAACCTGGGCCAAGGTAATATCTTGGGCTCCTGATCTCCCGTCGGAGGACCGAGATGATGCCTACAATCACCCCCGGAGAACTAAACCAAGATGTGAAAAATCGTTCTCGAAAAAGTTTGTGCAAAATGCTGGCGGTTGCGGTTGCGGTGGCCGGTTGGCCGGCCCTTGGCCAATCTTATTCCGGGTCGGACGGTTTCTTGAGCTTGACCCAGACAATTCCCCAGAAACTAGCGCTCAAACGGGACGGGCAACGATACAGCAATTATGCTCATGAACCATTTACCAACTATCCAAATCACACTTTCCCCTACGAAGATGCCCCCCGTACATTTTTTGGGCCGCTGGGGAACAAACTCATCACTGGGTACGATTTTTACACCTGGATTGAACGCCGCTTGCCCGGCCTCAGTTGCGAGGGACGGCAGGGAGAGCAATGCGGCAGTTTCCTTGAGATTGCCGGTGGCGGTAGCGGCGCCATGGTCGTCGGCCGCGACGGCTACGGCGGCTGGGGCTACACCTTCGTGGTAGGGACCACCGGAAGCAATCGATTTACCCCCCTTACCGTTTCGCGCTCCGGTCCTGACGGTACCCGGCTGGATATCTCCATCCCCCACCTGAAGACCTCCACCCTTTTCTCCAGGCAGTGGCAACACCGGGGCAAAGGGCAGTTCATGTGGCTCAACCGGGCCCAAATTGAAATGGGCGCCCTGACCCTGGGGCTGAATTGGATCAACTGGCACCACTACGACTCGGTTGAGCTGGGAAACAGCATGAAAGGTCGTCTCGTCACCGACGACCACGGGTTCTACCAACACCGCTGGAATTATACAGAGCTGCGCCCGATCAGTTGGATATTTCTCAGATTTTCCGATGATTCGCCCGACGACGGGGTCGGCGGACCCATTGTCCATGACGCCAAAATCATAATCAACGGCCAAAACCGACCAGATTTGCAGCCGGTCGTGATACGGCACCGAATCGGCGAGACTACATCGGTGGGTCGGGTGTCCCAAGCAGACGGATCCTTCCGGCCAGTATCCTATGCCAGGGGTAGGAATGGCTCCCCTTATGCGGATTATTTCTACCGGCTCGATCACGCGCGCGGAGTTGACGTAAGCGCAAACGTGAACATTGACAGGTTGGTGCGGAGATTCGTCCTGGAATCTCCAGATCAAGTGTTGCGCGCCGGCCGTGACGAGGGACTGGTATATCTTTTCGATCTATCCAAAGTCCCCGATGTCCTCTCGGTGCAAGTGGAAACCCTGGTCGCCAACGACTACCGCATCGAAGAGTCCGTCGTTTACGAATTGAATCCCCGGGCACGGGATCACGTAGGACGATACAGCGCCGACTCGTACGAAACCCTTGTGCGCGCCCGGGGAAACATCCGGGACGGTTCCAATCTAAAAATAATCCGCTTCCAGGTAGGTGGTATGTGGACTGGCCAGTTCGTCTACGGCGCCGACTTCAATTTGGCCTTGAAGGGGGTCGAGATAAACGCAGAGTACGCCAGGACGAGCATCTACCGGCGCTATCCCGCCGTGATCGATGGACAACCCTTCTTCAACCGAGGGCCGCGGTTCAGGGGAGGAGACGCCGCCTACTTCATCAACGCTACGCGCTGGTTTGAAAGGGGCCGCATGGGGGCGGAATATTTCGCCACCAATCCGGATTTCGTCAACGACACAATTGACGACAACGACGACGGGGACATCCTGCCGGACAGTTTCGAACGGCCCTGGAACGGGGTTTATGTCCGTCAGGACGAGGACAAAGACGGCATGCCGGACATCAACCGCGACGGCGACGCTCTGCCCGACTATGTGGAGCCCTTCCTGATGTACGACGTGGAACCTAACGAATTCGTATACGGCATGGACCGCAACAACAACGATGAGCCCGACTATCGCGAGGACGACCTGGAGAGAGATTACCCTTATGACCCCGACCAGCGCGGCTACCACTTTTTCGGCCAACTGGATCTGCGTCGCCACTTGTCGCTGGCAGCCGGCCACTACGCCGGCGAGCAGATCGCCGGGGAAGGCCGCAACGAAACGAGCTACACCTTGCTGACCTACAGGCAGGAAGGAACCAGGCGATTACGGCGGCTATTTTTCGAGAATAACCTGCGCCGCGTGCGGGATGACATCAGGGATGACTACATGATCTTCGCAGAAGACCGGCTTTTCAAAGGTCTGCGGGCGCGCCACACGGTTTATACATTCTTGAGTACGTTGCGCGAAGACCCGCTTGACTACCTGGATAGCTATGTCAACGAGGCCAACCTGGAATTCTGGTTGCGCCCTTGGTCCACATTAAATGTCGTGCAAAAATTGAGACTGCGCCTGAACTGGCAACAAGGCAAATCCCTTCCGAGGGATCGCCGGGGCCGCAAGGGATTACTGGACTATCGAACTTCCGTTAGCCGCGTGGACTTCACTTGGAGCTGGGGCAAGCTGGAGTTACAGCCCAAGTTCAAGTTCATGCTCCTGCGCTTGGCCGACCGCGAACGCAACCGGACCACGCGCCATGAACTCGACGCCATTCCAATCCTCCAGGTAAACTATGAGTTGCTTAGCCGCACAACTTTGCGGATGGGAATTCAGGGGTGGGGACCCTTACCCTACCGATTCGAGGACAGGACGCGGGAGCTCGCAAGCTATGAACGGCGCACAACGCTAATCTCCGCAACCACGCACTCCCCCTATCGAGGGTACAAGCTCTATACAATAATTGGATTTCAAAAGGATGCTTTGAACTTCGACGCCCCCTTCAGGAAACCCCAAAACGACGACTACTGGTCGTTTTTCGTGCGTGCCCTGGTGGGTTTTGCCGGATACGGAAATCCTATATAAAGAACTGCCTTGAATTCCTGGTGAGCCCGGTGGGAATCGAACCCACGACCAACGGATTAAAAGTCCGCTGCTCTACCAGCTGAGCTACGGGCCCCCTCCTTACTCTCGATTTTTCCAATGGAAAGATAGCCTTCCCCCTCCCTACCGTCAATTTGGCACAGCATCGTAGAGGCGGCGCCCGCACCAACCGATTGGCCTCTGTGTACCTTAGAAAATCCCACGACACCCGCTCACCTCCTCATTTCCAGCACCTTGCCCTCGCGGGCAGAGGAGTAAACGGCCTCCAGTAACTCCACCGTCCGCCGTCCCTCCCTACCGCCTACCCTCAACGGCGATCCGTGTTCCACCGCTGAAACCAAATCTTCCACTACATTGTGTATGGGATTCTCAATTTGGTTGAGCCGTTCCTCCAATTCTGCGCCGTATACACGGATTTTACCTGTGAGTGCATCGTCGACAATTACCCCTGCCTCGGTGCCATGAACCTCGGCGCTGAAGTAAGCACTTGCAGGGAAACTGGTAGTTCCCACTATAGTGCCTTTGGCCCCGCTCGCGAAGTTGAGAATGGCCAGACCTACATCCTCTGTCTCGATATCGTGGTTGACGATTGCGGTTTCGGCATAAACCCGCACCGGCTCTCCCATAAACCAGAGCAACAAATCGATCAAGTGGGAGCCCTGGTTGGCCAGGGATCCACCTCCATCCATGGCCCAGGTGCCGCGCCAGCCATTGCCGTGCTCGAAGTACTCCTGGGAGCGGAACCACTTGAAACGAATTTCCCCCAATACAGGTCTTCCCAACCAGCCCCGGCGCAAGGCCTCGGCGATGCGAAAATTGTTGTCCACGTAGCGACTCTGATAGTCTACACCTAGCAAAATCCCAGCTTCGTCGGCAGCGGCGATTAGGCGGTCGCAGGCCGCAGTGGTTACGTCCATGGGTTTTGTTGTGATCACATGCTTGCCTGCCTTAGCTGCCCTTACTCCGACCTCGGCGTGCAAACCACTGGGTGTCATCACCATAACTACATCTGTGTCGTCACGTCCCAGGGCCTCGCCCAAATGAGCCGTCCACCGGCAACCCATCTCTTCTCCCACCTTCCTGGCCAAATCCTCGTTGATGTCTACCACCAACTTCAATTCTGCCCCTGGGGTATCCACGACTTGGCGAGCGCGATTTCTGCCCATGCCCAACCCCACTACCGCAAAACCAACCATGCTCTTTCTCCCGACTTTATTGGCCTTTGATAAACTGTTCGATATACTCCTTGCTGCGCAAGAGACCTTCCTGCTGCAAATCCGCCGTAGCCCAGAAATGGTGATCCTCCAATTCTATGCTCAAGGCTCCCTGGTATCCCATCTCCTCCAGACGGCGAATAACCAGGTTCCAGTCTATATCCCCCTCACCGGGAATTGTATAGCGCCACCAGCCCTCCCCAAAACCATAGCTGTTTCCGTAACTCTCACCCAGGATGCCCGATTCGTAAAGCTTCTCCTCGTGGATCTCGGTGTCTTTTAGATGCACATGGCGAATGCGGTCACCAAACTCATGCAGCAGGCGCAGATAATCCACATGAATGCGCACAAAGTGCGATGGGTCATAACAAATTCCGAAGTTGGGCGAGGGGATCTCGGTGAACAAAAGACGCAGACTTTCCGGTGTGCACCCCAGATTGGGATAGTATGGCGCCGGCCCTGGCCAGGGCTCGACTGCGATCTGCACTCCCTCCTTCTCCGCGTGTGCGACGACCTTGGGGTAGATCGTCTTGAAAATCTCAAAGGTCTTGAATCGGGGCTGACTGGGGTCGTCGGGCCGCAAAAGAGCAAAGTAGGTATGACCGCCGTAGTGGGCCAGGGCCGAAATATCTTTCTTTACAGTGCTGAGAGATTTTCTGCGGATGCTGGGATCCATGCTGAACAAACCCCTATCGCGGCAATCGCAGGATCCAAGCGCCAGGCCCAGATCTGTACAGGTTTTGGCAATCTTACGGGTGAGAACAGGTGTGTCCACTGCCTCGAATTCGTTCTCGGCCAGCCAGACGGCATATGCATCAAAGCCGATGTCCCGGGCAAAACCCGGCAACCGCGTTCCGATTTTCATCCTGAACCTTTCAAATAGAAGTAGCCATCCAGACCCTCGCCGCAGAGGCTGAACCTGGATCCCATTTGTATATGGGTTGCAAAAGTCTCAGGTCCTCTAAACCTAAAACGCAAGCACCAGCCGATAACCAGGACAACAAGGAGGATTCCATAAACCTCGACAACGAAAACCAAGGAGAAGAGTGCAAAACACTTAAGGGGATTCGTCTCCTCCTGCGGGGATAGGTAGGGGTCAAGGATGGCGCCCATCATCAGCCCGGTGCCGGAACCAATGCATGTATGGCGGCCAAAGGCCAGCATTTTGCCCTTCCCTTTCGGCGCCCGGACCGAAAAAACTGTCGCCAAAGCTGAGCGCTTCTGGTCGTTACTTGCCTTCCCCCAGTCAGCTCCTGAATCTGCCATTGGGTGCTTTATATCTGCGATTTGGACTGACCGCCATCTACGTTGATGCAGGCTCCGGTAACCCAACTTGCCCGCTCCGATGCCAGAAAGACCACAACAGCGGCTACCTCTTCAGGGGTACCGAAGCGACCTGAGGGGATATTGGTCTCCACGAAGGCTTTGATGCCTTCCGGATCAGCCTGCTGGCGGCGCTCCCAACTACCTCCGGGAAAGAGGATTGATCCAGGAGCTACGGTATTGACCCTGACATTTCTGGCTGCAGCCTCCTGGGCCAGGTTGGAAGTCATGCTGATCATTGCCGCTTTGGCTGCATTGTATGAGAGGGGACCTCCCGTTTCGCGCCCGTAGATGGATGAAATATTAATGACGGTGCCCCTCCCTCTTTCCTCCATTAGCGGCAATGCGGCACGGGTGACACGCACGGCCGAGAAGAAGCTGAGGTCGAAGACATGCTGCCATTCATCATCGCTGATCTCGGCGAAGGGAGTCCAGACCGAACCACCAACATTGTTGACCAGGATGTCGATTCCCCCCAGCCGTCGGGCCGTAGCTCTCACCACTTTTTCGGCACCTTCCGGCTGGGTCACATCCGCCGCAACCGCCTCTACTTCACCTCCCTTGGCCGCGACTTCCTCAAGGGCCAAATGGAGACCCTCTTCATTGCGGGCGTTAATGCACAGCTTGGCACCTTCTTCAGCCAATCCCAACGCAATGCGATTGCCGATGCCGCGACTGGCCCCGGTTACCAGGGCCACCTTACCTGTCAATCCGAGATCCATGTTCCATCCTTTTCTTTTCGGGCGAGAATCGGGTTTGCGGGGCTACCCGGATGACGGGGCCCCAGGATTGTAGACGAAAAGCAGAACCAGGTACACAGCGCACAATCCCAGCAAAACCAGGCCCTTCCACTTTTTTAGATTCCATCCCAGGCGCATCAATCCGAGCATAGTAAGGACCATTACGAGCATGGAAGGAAACATGAAATGAATCACAGGGGCACCCACCGTCAATGGGTTGACAACCGCAGATGCCCCGGCGATCCAACAAATGTTGAGGATATCGGCGCCGAGGATATTCCCCGCAGCCAATCCCCCGTGGCCCTTGCGGGCGGAAACTATGCAGGTGGCGATCTCCGGCACCGACGTCCCCAATGCGATAACTGTAAGGGCAATAACCACATCGGGGACCCCAAAATGCTTGGCGACCACCGGAGCCGAGTCGACGATCCATTCACTGCTGACCAAAACCCCCGCCAGTCCCAGGAAGAACAGCAGGATGCGGACGCTGCCCCGGCCACCAGGAGAAGCGGGAGTTTCTACTTCGCCCCTCCTCCTCTTCTGGTCCCGGTACAAATAGTAGAGATAGCCAACGAAGCCGAAAACCAGGACAAGCCCCTCACCTCGGCTCAAGGTGCCGTCGAAGCAAAGAGCATAGGCCAGGAAATCAATTGCAATGAGAAAGATGGCCGAAGAGCGTAACACCCGCCTGTCGATGACAATCGCCGCAGGCGCCAGCATGGCGGCCAGGGGAAGAGCAATCCCATCGTCGTAGATAACCGACCCCACCGCATTGCCCAGGGCGTATTCGGCACGACCGGCCAAAGCTGCCTGAACCGAGACAGCCAGTTCCGGAGCGGTCGTCCCGATACTCACGATAACGATTCCGATCAAAATGGGGGGAGCATGCAAGTGCCGGGCAATTTCAAGCGCTCCCTCCACAAACCAATCGGCGCATTTTGCCAGGATGGCAAATGAAACCACCATCAGGCCGAAAGCCGACCATAAGCCAAGTGTTGCAGCTTCGCCTCCGATAGCGGTGTCTCCTAGCTAGAAACCGGTTAGGTGGTAAAATGCTGACTGAGCCAGACAGGGAATTTCCGTAACGGGTGCCCAATGATATCGTACCTTGCTGCAACTGTCAAGAAAGGAAGGCCGGGCTGACAGATGCATCATTTTTCGTCCAATTTCTGTATCCCCAGGTCCTTCTTGACTATCCCACCATCACCCTTTTTTTCATAATTCCACCTGCCGGCTGCGATAAATTCAATAAATATTCTTGATTTTGAATAATTATTATTTATATTTTTCTGACACCACTTATCCAATGAGGCCAAGATGAATGTAATGGAACTCAAGGGCCAAACCGTGATGATGGCGGTTTCAGGTGGCCTGGACAGTTGCACCCTGACCCACTGGCTCACTGCAAATGGCGTTGAGGTCATCGCCTATACCGCCGACCTGGGCCAGCCGGACGAAGAGCGGATCGAAGATATTGGTGACCGAATGCTGGCTTGCGGCGCCCAGGGGATGATTCTGGACGACCTCAAGGACGAAATCTGCCGTGCCGGCATCCAGTTGGTCCAGGCACAGGCGCGCTATGAAGGGGGTTACTGGAACACTACGGGCATCGCCCGGCACTTGGTGGTAGCGGGCATGCTTCCGCAACTGCATTGTCGCCAAATCCGGGTTATGGGCCACGGGGCCACGGGTAGAGGCAATGACCAAGTCCGGTTTCAACTCGCCGCCCAGATGCTGGATCCCCAGATCCAGGTCTACGCCCCCTGGCGCGACCCGGCCTTCCTGAGCACTTTCGGCGGTCGCAAAGAAATGATCGACTACTGCCAACTCCACGGCCTCCCCATCACCGCCAGTCACGAAAAGCCCTATTCCACCGATGCCAACATCTTGGGCCTCACCCACGAAGCGGGAGAGCTCGAGGCCCTTACCGTCCCGGCCCAGCGCATCGAGGCAGGAATGGGCAGGTTCCCGGAAGATGCCCGGGACGAAGCCGAGCGCTGTGAAATCCGCTTCGAAAAAGGAAATCCCGTGTGCATCGACGGACAATCCGTGAGCGCCGTGGAGGCCCTGCAGCGCAGCAATCTAATCGCCGGTCGCCACGGCATCGGAATCGGTCTGCACACCGTAGAAAACCGTTTTGTAGGGATCAAGTCCCGCGGAGTCTACGAAGCTCCTGGCCTCGAACTGCTCGGCCAGTGTTACGAGTACCTGTTGCAACTAATTCTCGACCGCAGGGCGCGCCGGCTGTATGCCCATATTGCCGCCTACATCGCTGAGCAGATCTACCAGGGCTACTGGTTCGACCCTGCAACCCAGGCCTGCCGGCAATTCGTCGAGCATTTCAACCAGTTGGCCAGCGGCAGTATTACTGTTTCCCTCTACAAGGGCAATGTTTCTTTTTTTTCGGCCGAAAACGTGCCCCACTCTCTCTACAGCCAAGACACAGCCTCCATGGAAGACGTGGGAGACTTTGACCATCGGGACTCCGAAGGTTTTCTCAAGGTTCTGGGAATCAGTGCCTGCGCTCTCAACAGGGCGGGACAGACTCGTCCTCTGGCTGCAACCTTCAAATAGAGAAAAGGGGTTCGACCCCAGCCAGGATGGCATTCAATTCGACAAGGTCCTGCCGGTCCAAAACCCCGCCCGGCATCCGAATCACAGGTGTGGTAATGACGCCGCGCCGATACATTACTTCTTTGTAAACGGCCATTGACAGCAGGCGCTCGAAATTTATCAGAGGCAGAATCTGGTTGAACAGGTCACGCGCCTCTGTTTCGTCTCCAGCTTCGAGTTTGTCCCAAATCCGCACCAGGACATCAGTGGTGTGGCAACAGGGCATATTGCCTGCCGCTCCGCGCCGGTACTCATCAAGCACATAGATGGCTCCCTGGCCGCCAAAAATCCCTTTGCAAGCCGACCCGGCAGCAGCCTTGGTGGCGCTGATGCGCCTGGGCTCGGGAAGCGCTTCCTCCTTGATGTATTCCACCTGCGAAATTTCGGCGCACATGCGGGCCAGTAACTCAGCGCTCATCGGCGTTCCCATGGGAGCATCGTGGTTCTGGATGCAAATGGGGATTTCCACCGCCTCCGAAAGGGCATGGTAGTAGCTGTAACAGCCCTCCGCGTCGGGATGCACAATGTGGGGCGGCATGGCCATCAGTCCATCGGCACCGATCTCCTGGGCATACCGACTCAGCGCCACGGCCGGCAGCGTATGCCCCGAAGTAACGGAGGCGACGACAGGCACCTGTCCCCCGGCCTCGGCAACCACGATTTCCATCCACCTTTTGCGCTCGTCATCGGAGAGGGTGGCAAACTCGCTCGCCATGGCAGGTCCAACCAAGCCGCGAGCACCAGCCTCGATATTAAACCGCACTACTCTTCCCAGACTGCCCTCGTCCAGCTCGCCGTCTTTGGTGAAAGGAGTGAGGATAATGGGGAAAATACCCCTCCATGCCTGGCTCATTTATTCCTCCGCTTCAATTGTATTCAAATAAATTTCCCAATTCTCTCTGCTTCAACAGGTTAGGTCCGCAATGGTTGCTTTTTCAGGTCCTTAGTCCCAGGGCGCGCGGAAGATCGGCCAAATACCGTACCACCCTGCATCCGGTGCCCGCCAGACGTTGCCGACTCTGATGCCCTCCAGGAACAAGAACGCAATCCACCCCCATTGCCCTGGCCGCCTCCCAGTCGTGCACTGTATCTCCCACCAAAACGACCTTGCTTGCGGCGCAAACATTGTTCTCCATCCAGTACTGTCCCCTGCGGATCTTGCCTTCAGCGTAGTGATCGTCCAGCCCCACTACCTGGGCGAAGACTCCGTTGAGCTGGAAATGTGCAACCATCTCCTCCAGGCTCTGCTGCTCATAGGCCGAGAGCAGCGATTGCTGCAGGCCGGCAGCACCAATGGCCTCAAGCACTTCCATGGCACCGGGCTGCAGACGGCACTCGCGGCGACGATGCTCGTATACACTGGTAAATTCGTCGCTAATTTCCTCGAAAGTCTCCTTTTCCAGGTCAAATCCCAACTTGCGGACATAATCGCGCAAGGGAAAGCCGAATGCTCCCTGGTAGTGCTCAGCAGATATGGTGGCCAAGCCCCGACGTGCCATCATTTCGTTGGTGATTTCCAAACTCAGCCAGCCATCGTCCATCAAAGTGCCGTTCCAATCCCACACCACGTGCTTATATGAAGTCCTTAACTCATCCACCTTATTTATTCTGTTTCTATATTTTGCGAGCAATCCATATTTGCTCTCCGTAACCCGGAAAGGGTCTTCCCTGAAAATCTCCATAGAGCTCTTCCACGGCAAAGCCGCAACGTTCGAGCAGGTACTGCATCTCATATCGGAAAGCATAGCGCAACTGTAATCTAGAATAGGTCCGGCAGACCACCCGGCCGGTACGGTCGGTTTCCTCAAATACCATCTCCTGCTCGAGCAACTGAACCTCCGGGTCATAGCTGCGGCTGTAGCAGACCACGACCTCGTTGCCGGTTTCCGAGTCAACGAAGTCCGTGTCCTTTTGCAGTGGTGCGGTAAAATTGTTCCCGGCGATATCCCTGAGCGGATCGTATATGTTGAGGGCAAGAACGCCCCCGTCCTCGAGATGTCTGTGGACACACTGCAGAGTCTGTTGCTGGTCTACCGGGGTCAGAAGGTGCTGAAAGGTGCGGTATGGAACGGTGACGAGCCTGAAGCGCCTGCCCAGGTCAAATTCTTCCATGTCGGCCCGGACCAATTCGACTTTTTCACGGACTTGGGCATCCGTAACGGCGAGTTTGCGCCGGGCCATGGCGAGCATGGCTTCGTCCACCTCCAGACCGGCGACCTCGACCCCGGCGGCAGCCGTGGGAAGGAGAACCCGGCCGGTACCACATCCCAATTCCAGCACCGGGGACCCAGCTTCAAGGGCCGTGGACACATAGAACTCTACGTCCCCCTCCACTCCGGTAAAATAGTGATCGTAGAACCTGGCGTGATACGCTTCCATCCTTCCGCCTAGTGCAGCAGGTCCTCTATGACCGCTTTTTCGTCCCGGAGTTCCTGGGCAGTGACCGCGATTTTTTCCTGCGCGAAGGGGCTCAATTCCACCCCCTGCACGATGGAGTAGCCGCCCAGGCCGTCACTGCGGACTGGGAAGGAAAAAACCAGCCCCGGATCAATCCCGTAACTGCCGTCCGAGAGCACCGCCGCGGACACCCAGTCCCCTTCCGGGGTCGCATTCTCGAAACTCCGGATATGGTCAACTGCTGCGTTGGCGGCAGAGGCCGCCGAGGAGAGGCCGCGGGCTGATATGACCGCAGCTCCCCGCTGTTGCACCATCTCTATGAAATCCTTTTGCAGCCAGGAAACGTGGCCGATAACCTCGGGCACCGACCTGCCCTTGATGCGGGCGTTCTCGGCGTCGGGATACTGGGTAGCGCTGTGGTTGCCCCAGATGGTCACGTTGGTGACATCGGCTACCTGGAAACCGGCCTTGCGGGCCAACTGGGCGGCGGCCCGGTTATGGTCCAGCCTAGTCATTGCGGTGAAGCGCTCCTGGGGTATGCTGCCCTGGCTCATGGCGATAAGGCAATTGGTGTTTGCCGGATTACCTACCACCAAAACCCGGACATCGTCGGCGGCGCGTTGCAATGCCTCTCCCTGGCCGACGAAGATGGGGCCATTCTCCCGAATCAAGTCGCCCCGTTCCATGCCCTTGCCTCGTGGTTTTGAACCGATCAGCAAAGCCCAGTTGATCCCATCAAATGCAGTCCCAGCGTCATCGGTGCACACTACTTCGTCCAAGAGCGGGAAGGCACAGTCATCCAACTCCATCACCACCCCCTCGAGGGTTTTTAACGCCGGCGCAATTTCCAGCAGGTGAAGTGAAACCCGCGTATCCTCGCCGAAGACTTCTCCCGAAGCGAGCCGGGGCAGGATGGCATATCCTATCTGACCTGCCGCTCCGGTTACTGCAACTCTCACTTTTCGCGCCATGGTAACGATATTCCCCTCCTCTAAGGTTGTCCTGCAAGAATGAACAATGTGTGCAGAGCACGGAGCGGGGGCAACCATATCGACCGGCCCTTCGGCGCCCCACCTGCGAACACCTGCTGGCCTGCTGTTGACAGTATGGAATCACATCCTATTTTATATGCCGATCTGCGGAGGGGGGATACCAAAGTGGTCAACCGGGGTAGACTGTAAATCTACTGGCTCATGCCTTCGCAGGTTCGAATCCTGCTCCCCCCACCATCAGTCGCTCTTCTCCGGGCGGCTGGCGTTCCACACCTGCCTGATAGCATCGATTTTTTCCCGGTTCTGGTTTCCCAACCTGCCCAGAGACTCGAAGACAAAAGCCAGGACCACACTCACCACCGAAGCGACAGCCAAAGCAACGAGGGCAAGCAGCGTCCGCCTGGGTGCACTGCGCATTTCGGGAGGAGTGGCTGCATCCAGAACCTGAATGGTGGGAGTGTCGAGCGCTTCCCTGTACTTGGCCTCTTCGAACCTGGTGCCCAGAAAACTGATAATTTGTTCCTTAATCTTTATTTCCAGACTCAGCCGTGCATACTCAAACCCCAACTCGGGCAAGGCGTTAAGTGGAGGACCAAAGGACCGTAGTGCAGTCTCGGCGGCCTTTCCGGTCCGAAGCTGAAAATCGCCTTGCATGTTCTGAAGCTGGCGGCGCAATTCCTCGACCTCAAGGCGAAGCAGTTGGCGGTTTTCGTGTTGCGGGCTGAGCTGCTGGCTCGCCACCCCCAACTTTACCTCCAACAGAGCCAGTTCCAGCACGATATTCCGGGTAATGTCCACCGCAGCCGCAGTCTGTTCTTCCAGGTCTATCAGCCCATAGGTCTCCTGGAAGCGCTGCAACGCCCGGCCGCTCTCCTGAAACTCCTGCTCCAGGGTCTGCAAGCGCTCTTGCAAAAACTGCCGCAGATCCCGGGCCTGCTGGCTTTTGCGCTCACGGTTGACCAAATCGAGTTCGCCAGCCAGACCGTTGGCCAACTCGGCCGCCAAGGAGGGGCTGGAGGCGGTGACCGCTATGACCAGGGTTCCGTCGGATCCGAGATCTTCTTCGATTTGCTGGCCCAGCAGCTCTATGGCCATGTCCCGGGTTGCGGCTCCGTATTCCCGGGCCAGATCGAAGCGATCCACTATGGCTCCCAGAACCCGCTTGCTTCTGAGAATGGTAACGAGTTGCTCGGATGGCACCTCCCCGATCAGCCCGCCCAGGTTGCCCGGCGCGGCCACTGCAAGCAACGTTGAGGCACCGAAGGGACTGAATCCTTTTTCCGGCGGCAACAGAGTGGTGGTTGCGGTCCAGGCCTTGGGCAGGATAAGACTGATGCCGGCTGTGGCCAAAGAAACGGTCAGCACGGAAAGGACGATCATGCGCCGCCATTTCACCAGCACGTAGAGGTAGTCGAGCAGATTGCCTTCCTCTTCCATATCACTCAGTTCAGCGGGCAAGGGTCACGCCGAGCAGGACGACGGTGGTAACCTGGCCAATCACTTCCATAGTTTGAGTAAAAAGAGCCCAGTAATTGCGCACGGGTTCTTCCTTGATCCAGATGCGATCCCCTGGCTCGATTCGCTCGACATCCTTGGAGCGCTTTATCTCGCCGCTGAGGCCCTTGATGACCAGCACATCTTTGGATGCCCTCCAGCCGAAGCCGCCGGCCCGTTCGAGGTAGTCCCACACGGTATACTCTGGGTTGTAGAGGACCGCCCCGGGTGAAGCGGCCTGGCCGCTGACCATGATCGTCTGTTGCAGGGTGGGTACTACAATGAAATCACCCGGCATCAGCAGAATATCCTGCAACCCGTCTCCGCGCTCAAACAGGCCCACAAAATCCACCACTATTTGCCCGACGCGTTCGCGGCTCTTCATGATGAAATACTGATTCTCCAGGTCGGTGCGGTCAGGCACCGGAATGGCACTGATGCGCTCGGCCTCGGGGTCCGTGGCCTTCTCGCCAACCTGCGGGTAGCGCACCACAACGGCCTCTGACAGTGATGCTTCGCCGGTGAAACCGCCCGCTTGGGCAATGATATTGCGCAAGGTCGTGCGGCCCTTTTGAATCACGTAAACCCCTGGGTGGGTCACCTCCCCTTCGATCGTGACCGTGCTCGGAAGATGAAAGCCGGAAACCTCGCGAAAAACCAGCCAATCGCCTGATTGGAGCGGGAGGTCAGCTTGCGGATCGCCGTTAAGCAGCCCCTCCACGTCCACCTGAAGGGCATATCTCTCGATTCCATCCAGGGCATAGCGAAACAACAGCACCTTTTCCTCATTGTAATTGGGCGCCGGGCCTAGAGCCAGAATGAGGAGATCGCTGAGGTGATCACCCTCGACAAATTCATAGAAGCCCGAGCGCTGCACCGCACCTTCCGCCCGGATCCTGCCCTGCCGCGCCGGAACGAAGATGATATCTCCATCCTCGACAAAGGGATTGTAGCTAGAATCTCCTGTGGTCCGATACAGGTCCAGATCCACCCGTATCGCTTCCAAACCTTCCAGTTCCAGAAAATTGCCGCCCTCGGCCAGCATCTTTACCCGGGCCCGGACCTGGGGTTCCAACGTCCAGGTCCTGAACAGACGTATGTTGCGACTGGATCCCCGGCTGAATCCCTCTTCGTCCAGCCCCCCTCGCTTCTGCACCACGGTGCTGATGCGCTCCACTCCGGTGGCCACTGCAATGCCCGGCTCCTCGACCAGACCAACCACAGGCACCGGGAACTCTCGGGGCTTGTTCAGCTCGACGGCTATCTCGCCAACTCTTACTGTGCGGCGAAAGGCCGATTCAATGGCCCGGTGTGCGGCTCCCAGGCGCAGGCCGCCCACCTTGACTGTTCCTACCTGGGGGATGAAAAGCCCCCCCTCGGCCAGGACTTCTCCGAAGAAAGGCTTGTCCATGCCGGTTACGTAGACCAGAAACTCGTCTCCCGGTCCCACCAGGTAGCGACCGCTGGCCAACACATCTCTGAACGCTTCCATGCCGATCATGCCGGAGGGAATTTCGGGAATTTTCTTCTGCTCGACCGGTCCGAGGTCAGTGGAGGGGCTTTCCTGGGCTCCCAACTGCCAGGGAATCATCAGCAAAACGGCAGACCACTTAATAAGTTTCATCGCCCATCTTTCTCAACCGTGCTTTCGACCTGAAGTCCGGACCGGTCCAGCGGCAGCACCATGCTGCGGGATTCGATGCCCCTTCTGCTCCAGGCCTCCACCATGGCGCTTCCGACGCCGCCGTCCTTCCCGTCTACAAATGCCAGTACGGCTGGCCCGGCGCCGCTAAGGGCCGCTCCCAAGGCACCGGCCGCCAGAGCGGCACGGCACACCTCCTCCAGTCCGGGCACCAGCTCAGCCCGATAAGGTTGGTGCAGGCAGTCGTGCATGGCTGTCCCCAGCACCTCGAGCCGGTTGCGAGCCATGGCCGCAGTCAGCAAGGCGACCCGCCCTTGATTGGCGGCCGCGTCCTCGAAAGGAACTTTCCGGGGCAAGACCGCCCGGGCTTTGGGGGTTGGCAGCGAGAAGCCGGGGACGGCGACAACGGCCACTAGCTTTTCGGGAGGATCCAGGCGCAAATATTCGACCTGACCACCGGCTCCTGCAGTAACCGTGAACCCCCCCAGCAGACAGGGGGCGACGTTGTCGGCATGCCCTTCCTCGGCGCTCCCCATACGAACCAGCCGGCCCTCTTCCAGTTCCCAGTCGCAAAGCAGCATTCCAGCCACCAATCCGCTCAGCCTTGCGGCCGCGCTGCTTCCCAGCCCGCAGGCCAGGGGAATTTCGTTGTGGGATTCCAGCAACAACCCTGGGGGGCGATCTCCTGAAGCCTGGAAAATTCGCTCCATCGCCTGGTAAATTCTATTGCTTTTGTCCAGAGGGACCTGGTCTGCACCCTCTCCGGTAACCCGGATCTCCAACCCCTTCTCCGCACGTTCCCGTACAATCAGTCGCTGGTAGAGGGCCAGACCCATCCCCAGGCAATCGAAACCCGGTCCCAAATTGGCTGCAGAAGCAGGTGCTCTAATGCTGAATTGTTTCACCATGAGTCGTGCTCATTTCCACAAGCTCTACCAACTCCATGCCCAGCGCATCCGCCAGCGGGAAACCTCTCCGGGTCAGGCGCAAGCCTTCTCCGCCCATCTCCAGGTAGCCGGCTTCCAGCAAGTCGCGAAACCTGCTCTCGCCCTGTAGGGCCGATTTTTCCTCGGCATGGATGGGAATGCCGCCATCGGTGCGCAATCCCATCCAGATGCGCTCGCGGGTGGCGGTCGCCGCGTCGATCTCCTCCTGTCCCTGGCGCGCCGACCCCCCGGCCTCCACGGCTTCGAGATACCCTGCCAGGTCGCGTTTGTTCCAGCTTCTCCAACTGCCCACGAAGCTGTGAGCTGACATCCCCACCCCAAGGTACTCGGCTCCGGTCCAGTAGCCCCAATTGTGCCGGGAGCGCCAACCGGGACGGGCAAAGTTCGATACTTCGTAGTGTTCGTAACCGCTTGCGGTGAGCCTTTCAATAGTCCACTCGTAGGCTTGAGCATCCTCCTCTTCATCCACGACCTGGAGGCGTCCCCGGCGTCGGTGCTCGGCGAACGGGGTGTCGGGTTCGATTGCGAGGGCGTAGGTGGAAATGTGCTCGGGGCTCAGGTCTATGGCCTTGTCGAGGCTGTGGCGCCATTGGCGCAATGAAGCTCCGGGAATACTGAAAATTAGGTCCAGGCTGACATTGTCGAAGCCCGCCTGGCGCGCAACCCGATAAGCCCGCTCCGCCTCGGCAGCACTGTGGTCGCGTCCCAGCCGCTTGAGGCTCTCGTCCACGAAGGACTGCGTCCCCAGGCTCAGACGGTTGAACCCGATCCGCCTGAACCCCCTGAACCTGGCGCGATCGACGGCGCCTGGGTTGGCCTCGATGGTTATCTCCGCCGTGGATGCCAGATCAAGGACCCGCGCCGCGGTGTCGAGTATCCTCTCCAACTGTCCCGGCTCCAGGAGGCTGGGGGTACCACCCCCGAAAAACACCGTATTCAGGGGACCGCGGCCGGCCAGGTGCCCATTGTTTTCTATCTCTTTGCACACCGTATCCACGTAGCGCTGGTAAAATTCCTCCTTGCCTGTCAGTACGGCGAAAGCGCAGTAGGGACAGCGCCTGAGGCAGAACGGAACGTGGACGTAAAGACCCCAGGCCCTCATTGGACGAATCTTCCCAGGCGCTTCCAGCGAATCCCCTGGAGAAAGGCGGCGAAGGCGCTGCGCCCGCTTCCATAGTCCGGCTCGCAGGACCAGAAGATACACAGCGGCCTGCCCACGATAAGGTCCACGGGCAGCATACCCCAGTGGCGGCTGTCGCGGCTGTTGTCGCGGTTGTCCCCCAGAACGAAAACAAATTTCTCCGGTACCTGCTTGGGTCCGAAATTGTCGCGGGGATCTGCCGAGGCCAGAAGGACGCGTGGGTCCAAGTACTTGGAGTAGGAAGGATCTCTCGACCTCTCGCCATCCACATAAACCACCTTGTTGCGAATCTCCACTGTCTGTCCGGCAGTGGCAATGCAGCGTTTTGCGTAGGTCCGCCGGGGGTCCAGGGGATAATTGAAGACGAGGATATCCCCGGGAGCGGGCGTTTTCAGACCGGGGAAATGGATCCGCGAGAAGGGACTGCGAGAGCCGAAGCTGAACTTGTCGACCAGAAGATAGTCCCCCGCCAGCAGGGTGTTCTCCATCGACCTCGAGGGCATGCGAAAGGTCTGCAGGAAAAAATTGTGCAGCAGCATGGCAAGACCCGCGATCGCCAGAAGAACGACCACGCGGCGCCCTCTGGATGAGCGCCTCCCGGTTATTCCGCCTTTCCTTCTGCGCGAGGCAGGAACCCGCTTGCCCATGCCCCTAGTCGTCCATCTGCAAGGCGGCCAGGAATGCTTCCTGCGGAATTTCCACTTTGCCGAACTGCTTCATGCGCTTCTTGCCCTCCTTCTGGCGCTCCAGCAACTTGCGCTTGCGCGTCACGTCGCCGCCGTAGCACTTGGCTGTTACGTTTTTGCGGAATGGTCGCACTACCTCGCGTGCGATCACTTTGCTGCCCACCGCTCCCTGAATGACCACCTCGAACATCTGGCGCGGAATGAGACTCTTCAGCTTGGCGCACAATCGCCGCCCCCAAACCTGGGCTTTGTCGCGATGAATGATCGCGGAAAGGGCGTCGAGGGGCTCGCCGTTGAGTAGAATGTCCAGCCTGGCCAAGGGGCCGGCACGCATTTCCTTGTGTTCGTAATCGAAAGAGGCGTAGCCGCGAGTCGCGGACTTGAGCCGGTCGTAGAAATCGACGACGACTTCGGACAGGGGCATCTCGTAATGTAAAATCGCCCGATCGGAATCGAGATACTCGGTGTTGAGATAGACCCCGCGCCGATCCCTGGCGATCTTCATGATCGCCCCAATGTATTCGCTGGGGGCAAGCATCTGGACCCCCAGAATGGGTTCGCGAACCTCGGCGATCTGGCCTGCGGGGGGCAGCAGCGATGGGTTCTCGACGTTCGCTAACTCGCCGTTCTTCAGGAGCACCTCGTAGCGCACATTGGGCAAGGTAGTGATAATTTGCACCTGGTATTCACGGTCCAAGCGCTCCTGGACGATTTCCATGTGGAGCAGCCCCAAAAAACCGCAGCGGAAACCGAACCCCAATGCAGGGGAGGTTTCCGGCTCATAGGAAAAGGCCGCATCGTTCAATTTGAGCCGCTCCAGGGCATCGCGCAATTCTTCGTACTCCAGCGGATTGACGGGGTAGATGCCGCTGAAAACCATGGCTTTGAGGGCCTGGTAGCCGGGCAAGGGATCCACCTCGGCGCCTCTGGACGCAACTACGGTGTCGCCGACCTGGGCTTCGGCCAGCACCCGGACACCGGCGATCAGATACCCTACCTCGCCGGTTTTCAATTCGGGAGTTGCGATCCGTTCCAAACGCAGAATGCCGACCTCCTCCACCTCGTATTCCCGGCGGGTGGAATGGAAACGGATCTTCTGTCCCTTGGCGATGGTACCGTCCACTACCCGTATGAAACAAATAACTCCCCGGTATTGGTCGTAGAGGGAGTCGAAAACCAGTGCCCTGAGTGGTTCTTTCTCCTGCCCCATGGGAGGGTCGATGCGGTCGACGATGGACTCCAGCAAAGCCTCGATTCCCACCCCGACCTTGGCGCTGATGTGGAGAATGTCCCCCTCGTCGCCGCCGAGGAGATCGAGGACCTGGCGCTGAGAAGCCTCCACTTGGGCGCTGGGCATATCAATCTTGTTGAGCACCGGGATAATGGCCAGATCGTTGCTCATAGCCAGGAGCACGTTGCTAACTGTCTGGGCCTCGACCCCCTGGGTGGCATCGACCACCAGCAGCGCACCTTCACAAGCGGCAAGACTGCGCGATACTTCGTAGCTGAAATCCACGTGTCCCGGGGTGTCGATCAGATTGAGCTCGTAAACCTCGCCGTTGGGCGCCGCGTAGCTCATGCGCACGGCGTGGGCTTTAATGGTGATCCCGCGCTCGCGCTCCAGGTCCATGTTGTCGAGGACCTGCTCCTGCATCTGCTTGCTGCTCAGGGTGCTGGTTATCTCTAGCAGGCGGTCGGCCAAGGTCGACTTGCCGTGATCGATGTGGGCGATAATGCAGAAATTTCGGATATGGGCGACGTCCATTTGGACTCTGGCAGGAGAGCTATGCCGAACGCGTTGTTATCATTGAGGTAGGGCCTAAAAATACGGCTGCCTGATGGTTATGTCAAACCGGTTCTCGAGCCCCTGGACCCCGGTCAGCAGTCAATCATGCCTTGACTCCGGGGGGAAGGCAGCAGAATTAAAAAGGTGTGGGAGCGAGGATTATTATTTAGTTTGGCCATATGACCCAATTTCTTTTTCGGTCATTGTGCCAAGGATCGTACCAAGGATACAGGATGGTGCCTGTTCTCAGCCTGCTCGGCCTTGCACTCCTGCTAGTCAATGCCCAGGCTCAGAACATCCCGGATGAGGCCGCCCGCCTTGGAGGCGGAGAATCCGAACTGATAGCCTCCCGGCCTTTTTTGCGCCACCAGCGCCCCCCCTACCGCAACTACGCCCACAAATCCTACACTCACTACCCGAACCATTCCTTTCCCTACGCCGACAGGGCGCAAAGCTTCTATGGCCCCCTCGGTGATTATCTCGCCACCGGCTACCCCCTTTTCTCCTGGAGCGAGCGCCGTATGCCCGGCCTTCAGTATGGCAGCGCGATTTTCAAGGACATAAAGGTATTCCGTCCAATTTTCGATCACGTCATCGTGGCCAGCGACGGCTACAGAGATTGGGGCTACAGCTTTATCGTGGGCGACGACCTCATCGCCCACCTGACGCCCCTGACCATGTCCCACGTCACTTTCCACGGAGTCCGTCTAGACGCCCAGGTACCCAAGTTGCAGTTCACTCTCATGGCTTCGCGCATCGAGCGGCCCTGGCACTGGGTCGAAGGCAGCAATATCGGTCCCTGGATGATCGAAGGAATTCACTACGCCGAAACCAGCACCATGCTCCTCGGCGGCCGCGTCCAGACCCGGATCGGGGCCCTGAGGCTGGGCCTCAACGGCGCCAACGCCCATATCTTCCAGAGCACGAAGCCAGGCAACACTCTCAAAGGCGTCATACGTCCCGACCACGTGCGCATCGACTGGCTGGGAGTACGCTTCACCGACGATTCCCCCACCGACGACCGCGGCGGCGCAGTGGTGCAGGAGTTGGATTTAATCGTCAACGGCCAGGTGCGGCCCGACATCAAAGCCCGCCTCATAACCCACCGGGCCGGTGTCCGTTCTGCGGTGGGAACTTACTCCCAGGCTACCGGCGAATTCCGCGGCACCGGCTACAAGCGCCGCGGATACTCCTACTACGTGGACTATCTATACCGCATTTTGCACGAGGACGGTGCCGATGTAAGTGCCAACACCCTGGTCGATGCACTCCTGGCGACCTTCGCCATGCATCCCCCGGGGACGGTGCTGCGCGCCGACGGCGACCAGCGCGTCGTCTCCTTGTTCGACCTCTCCGAGGAACCTTTCATCGAATCGGTGGAAATAGAGGCCCTGCTGGCCAACGACTATCGCGCCGAGGTCTTCATCCTCACCGAAGGCAACCCCAGAGCCCGCAATCTCGCCTCGCAGTGGAGGACCAGCTCTTTCATCACCCGCCTCCGCGCCCCGGGCAACGTGCAAGACCTGTCCAACCTGGGACGCCGTCGCTTCGTGATCGGCGAAAACACCGGCATCTTCACCTACAGCGCCGATGCCCAGCTCGACCTGCCAGGCCTCGAAATCGACGCCGAGTACGCCCGCTCAGCCCTCTTTTCGCGCTATCCGGCATATATGGGGGAAACTCCGATTTTCCGCCAAGCGCCGCACTTCGGCGAACACGGCTCGGCCTATTTCGTCACCGCCAGTCACTGGTACTCCCGCGGCCGCCTGGGGGCCGAGTACTTTGCCATCAACCCCAAATTCAAGACCCGCATGTTCAGCCGCCGGGAAACCACCGGCGTCAGCGAATACATAGGGGTTGGATTCAGCCAGATGTTCACCCTGGACCTGGTGCAGGACAACGACGACGGCGACCGCTTCCCCGAAGGCGGGAATCGACCCCTAGGAGCTCCGAGTTATGGCGGCGACGAAGATGGTATCTTTCGCAACCAGGACGAAAACAACGACGGCATCCCCGACACCAACCGCAATTTCAATTCCATTCCCGACTGGAACGAACCATTCCTGATGTACGATTCTGACCCCAACGAATACGTCTACGGGCTCGACCGCAACCACAACGACGAGCCCGACCGGCGCGAAGACGACAACGACTCCGACTATCCCTACGACTTCGACCAGCGCGGATTTCACGCCTTCGCCCAGGTACACCTGAGTACATACTGGACCCTGGGGCTGGGCAGGTACCGCACCGGCCAGATCGGCGGCGCCGGCCGCAACCACGCCGACTATGCCCTCCTGAGCTTCCGCCGCAAGGGTTCGGAGCGGGTGCGCTCCCTGTTTTTCGAGAACAACTTGCGCCGGATCAGAGACAACATCCAGGACAATTTCAGCACGACCAAAGACAATCCTCGCCTAGGCCTCATCTTCGACTACCGCGGCTACCAGGCCGTCAGTCCCGGCCAACAGGGAGCCCTGCTCTACAGGGGCAGGAGCAATCAGCCCGACTTTCTTCTCTACCAGGACAGTTACGTCAACGAGACCTACCTGGAGGGGCACCTCAATCCCTGGTCCAGCCTCAACCTGGTCCACAAACTGCGCCTGCGCCTCAACTGGCAGCAGGGCGGCGGCCTGCCCGGCGGCACCTCGCAGCGCGCCCGCCGTCTCGACTACTGGACCCTGGTCAGCCGCGCCGACTACACCTGGCAGTGGGGCCGCCTCCAGGTCCAACCCCGGTTCAAGTTCATGCTCCTGCGTCTGGTCGACCAGAACGCCGACCGCCAGCCCGGGGGCGGCTACACATCCCGTGAACTGATCGCCGAACATCGCCTGATCCCCATCCTCCTGGCCTCCTGGCCTCTTTTCCGCCGCACCAACCTGCAGGTGGGGCTGCAAGGCCTGGGACCTCTGCCCTACCGCCTCGAGGACCGCGTCCGCGAGCGCAACAGCCTGCGACAGCGCATCGGCTTTCTCACCCTGACCAACCGCTCCCTCTACTTCGGCTATGACCTTTACACCATCGTCGGTCTGCAGCGCGACAAACTTGAATACGACGACCTCTTCAGGCAGAGCGCCAACCGCGACAGTTGGTCCTTCTTTCTCCGCACCCTGGTCGGCTTTACCGAGTACGGGCGCGCCATCTAGGGTAAGTACGGGAGGGATAGAGCCATCTTTACCTATCTTTGGAGGACAGGATATAAGACCATGCCTTTGACCCCGACCCTAATTCTCCTCGCTCTCTTCCTACCCGCTGTAGTTAAGGGCAATGAGCAGGAAGGGGGAGGCCTGAGCGAGTCCGAGGTTATCGCCGGCCGCCCCTTTCTGCGTATGCAGCGGCCGGGCTATCGCAACTACGCCCTTCAGTCCTATACCCACTACCCGGACCATACTGTTCCCTACAACGACAGACCACAGGCTTTCTATGGCCCCATGGGAGACTATCTCATCACCGGCTACGGACTCTACTCCTGGCACGAGCTCCGCCTGCCCGGTCTGGAGTACGGCAGTGCAGTTACCAAACACCTGGACGTATTCGGACCCATTTTCGACCACGCCATCGTCGGCCGCGACGGCTACGGCAACTGGGGCTACAGTCTCATCGTCGGCGACGGTTTAATGGCCCGGTTCACTCCTCTCTCCCTGTCAAGGACGGATCTCAACGGGACGCGCCTCGACGTTTATACCCCCCACCTGCAATTCACCTTCACGGGCTCCCGCATCGAGCGGCCCGGACACTGGGTGGAGGGCATGAACACTGCGCCCTGGATGATCGAGGGGACCCACTTCGCCGACGCCACTTCGCTGCTTTTAGGCGGGCGCGCCCAGACCAGCATCGGCGCCTTGCGCCTGGGCCTCAACGGCGCCAACGTTCACATTTTCGACAGCACCCAACCCGGCAACTCCCTCAAAGGAGTCATCCGGCCGGACTACCCGCGCATCTTCTGGCTGGGCTTGGAAATTTCCGACGACTCGCCCGCCGACGGCCGCGGCGGCGCCGTGGTGCAGGAACTGCAGCTCGTCGTCAACGGCCAGGTGCGGCCCGACATCCAGCCGCAGGTCATCAGCCACAGGGCGGGAGTGCGCTCCGCGGTGGGAACCTATTCCCAGGCCACCGGCGAATTCCGCGGCACCGGCTACAAGCGCCGCGGCTATCCCTACTTTGCCGACTATCTCTACCGCTTCGAGCACGAAGACGGGGTCGACGTGAGCGTCAACACCAATCTCGCCGCCCTTCTCCGAACATTCGTCATTGAACCCCCCGGGACCGTTCTGCGCGCCGACGGCGACCATTTTGTCGTCGCCATGTTCGACCTGTCGCAGGAACCGGCCATCGAGTCGGTAGTGGTGGAGGCCCTGCTGGCCAACGACTATCGCGTCCGGGTATTCACCCTGATCGACGAAAACCCCAGGGCCAAAGGACACGCGACTCGGTGGCGGCCCAGTTCGCCCATCACCCGCCTGCGGGCCGCGGGCAACGTGCAGGACCTGTCCAACCTGGAACGCCGCCGCTTCAGGATCGGCGAAAACACCGGCCTCTTCACCTACAGCGCCGATGTGACACTCGACCTGCCGGGCCTCGAAATCGACGCCGAGTACGCCCGCTCCGCCCTCCTTTCGCGCTATCCGGGCTATTTGGGGGATACCCCGATCTTCGGGCGCGCGCCGCACTTCGGCGCACACGGTTCCGCCTATTTCGTCAGCGCCAGTCACTGGTACTCCCGCGGCCGCCTGGGCGCCGAGTACTTTGCCATCAACCCCGATTTCCAGACCCGCATGCTCAGCCGCCGCTGCTGCCGCCTGGGCGAGCTCATCGGCATCGGCTACAGCAGCATGCTGTCCCTGGGCCTGGTACAGGACAACGACGACGGGGACCGCTTCCCCGAGGACGTAGGACGGGTTCTGGGCAGTCCGAGCGACGGCGGCGATGTAGACGGAGTCTTCCTCGACCAGGACGAGAACAACGACGGCATCCCCGACACCAACCGCAACTTCAATCGCATCCCCGACTGGAACGAACCATTCCTGATGTACGATTCTGACCCCAACGAATACGTCTACGGGCTCGACCGCAACCACAACGACGAGCCCGACCGGCGCGAGGACGACGGAACCCCCGACTATCCTTACGATGCGGACCAGCGCGGGTTTCACCTCTTCGCCCAAGTGCATCTGAGCCCCCACTGGGCCCTGGCACTGGGCAGCTACCGCACCAGGCAGATCGAAGGTTCCGGCCGCAACCACGCCGACTACGCCCTCCTGAGCTACCGCCGCAAGGGCTCGGACCGGTTGCGCTCCCTGTTCTTCGAAAACAATCTGCGCCGCGTAAATGATGATATCCGGGACAATTTCGTCTCCTTCGGCGACCGCCCGCGCCTTGATCTCTACTTCACCTTCCGCGGCTACCTGAGTGAAACCTTCCTGAACGTTCCACCTGGTCTGCAACCCGCCCTACTCTATCGCTCAGGTCGCCGTCACACCGATGTGCTTCTCTACCAGGACAGTTACGTCAACGAGACCTACCTGGAGGGTCACCTCAATCCCTGGTCCAGCCTCAACCTGGTCCACAAACTGCGCCTGCGCCTCAACTGGCAGCAGGGCGGCGGCCTGCCCGGCGGAACCTCTCAGCGGTCCCGCCGCCTCGACTACTGGACCCTTGTCAGCCGCGCCGACTACACCTGGCAGTGGGGCCGCCTCCAGGTCCAGCCCCGGATCAAGTTCATGCTCCTGCGCCTGGTCGACCAGAACGCCGACCGCCAGCCCGGCGGGCGCTACGCCGCGCGCGAACTGATCGCCGAACAGCGCCTGATTCCCATCCTCCTGGTCTCCTGTCCCCTCCTCCGCCGTACCACCCTGCAGTTGGGACTGCAGGGGCTGGGACCGCTGCCCTACCGCCTCGAGGACCGCGTCCGCGGGCGCAACAGCCTGCGGCAGCGCGTCGGCTTTCTCACCCTGACCAACCGCTCCCTCTACTTCGGCTACGACCTCTACACCATCGCGGGCATGCAGCGCGACACCCTGCAATACGACGACCCCTTCAGGCAAAGCTCCAACCGCGACAGGTGGTCCTTCTTCGTCCGCACCCTGGTCGGCTTCACCGAGTACGGGCGTGCCATCTAGTGAGCCGCCCGGGATAAAGGGGTTGAAATTTCGATTCGCACTCGGTCTCACCGCCTACATCTGCAGTGGAATGTTGCGAATCATTCCGGTGAGGGAGTCGACCATGAGCCAGGCGCCGTTGCACAGCACGTGGCCGACGATCAGCCCCAGGAAGAAAGGCTGGGTGCGGCGGTAGGCCGCGGCGCCGCCGTAGCGCAGCACCAGCTTTTTGATCAGATAGGCCACCAGCACACTGGACCACATGTAGTAAATGACCATACCCACGGGAAAGCCGAGGGGATGCAGCGGCCACCAAAAAAAGCGCAGTCGCGCCCACAGCAGCAGCAGCATGGCGGCGGCGCCTCCGAGGTAAAATCCCAGGCCGGTCCAGTACACTCCCCGAGGCTCCATGTTGCGTAGCGCAACGTTGTAGATATCCGCCGGCGCATTCTGAAAATAGGAGCCCCGCAGGTTGATGCCGCCGTATTCGTGGGCCATGTGCAGGATCATCCAGAAAGCGCCCGCGACGCCGATGGCCAGGGCCAGGACCACCGCCCCCAGTACCCGGCTCCGGCTGCGTCGGTCCATCTCCCCCACCAGCTTCAGGCCGGTGGCGAGAACGGTCATCAGATTGATGGTACCGTTTAGGGTCCAGGCATAGCCCATGGAAAGGCAAAATACCCCGGTCGGCCCGATCAACTGCGATCCCAAAATTCCGGCCACCAGTTCCGGCGCCCCCATGGGGGACGACATCCCCACCAGACCGGCCTCGGCCACGTAGCGGGTGATGCCGATGAAGACACACAGGACAACCGCTACGAAAAGCGCCGCCACCCACAGCGGAGCTCCCATCAGCCACAGCCAACCCGCCATGACCACGGGTCCTCCCACCGCACCCGCCATGGCCTTGCGATAGGAGAGGATCTCGTCGCCATCGTCGATTTCGGGAGCCCTCCCCAGAGCCTTGCGCGCCACGTTTTTCAGATGCTCGCGTCCCATCCACAGACCGGCGGCAACCAGGGCCATGAAGGCACCGGCTCCCTGGTAACCCATGAGCGGAACGGTGCTGAAACCATAGGTCACCGTCTGATCCGCGCGCAAGCCCATGAGCACCAGAGCCCATCCCTCCAGCTTGAAAAGCAGATGGAACAGGCACACTCCGGCGGCGATCTTGGTGTTGATGAAGTAGCAGAAACCGACCCAAATAAAGCTGATCTGTACGATAATCAGCTCCACGTCGAGGACCTGGAAGCTCCAGAACACCCGGGGCCGCACCACGGCCGGATTGTACATGTGCCAGGCCCTGAAACCGCCCACTAAAAGGGGAAGGGCACAACCCGCCCACATGGCCGGATTCTTGAAAAAGCGATTCACCAGGCTGTTCTCCCGCTCCCCGCTCACCAGGGCCAGGGGCACCTGCGCCACAGGGTAGGGCAGGCGCTCGCGCTCCACCCACTGGCGCCGCAGGATCACCGCCATGGAGATCAGAGTGGCATAGAGCGCCCCCAGGAAGATCCCCCACCAGAACAGGGGCTCCACCCAGGCCTCGTAGGCAATGGAATGCCCGGCGCCGAGACTTTCGTAAAATGCCTGGTTCTAGTTGCCGTCGTCGACCATGATGCGGCGCTCGGGCAGGTGGGGGAAAAGCCTTTCGGCCCACCGGTTCTCGGGCGAGGCGTAGTAGAAAAGCGCGGTGATCCCCGGCAGCAGGATCTCGCTCAATCCCAGTGAGCACACCGCCGAGACCACCAGCAGCATGGCGTAGACCAGGATCAATTCGGAGCGATTCAGGGTGAGGCTGCGACGGTGCACTGCCATCGCCCAGTTCAGCACCAGCAGGAAGACCAGGAATGAAGAGTAAATCAGGGGCGGCGAGTGTAAATCGAGGGCGCGCGGCGGCCACCATGCCACCAGGTAGAGCCCTAAACCCAGGAGAGCTATGAGCATAGCCCTTTCCTGGCGCCGGGCGCCCAGCTTGAAAAGCAGGTTCAGCACCCCAACCAGCAGGACCAGAAGCAGAAATGCTCCCGAGGTGGTGGCGTTCTGGGCGATGTAGGGCCCCTTGATGAGGATATTGCCGTAGGGAGCCCCTATGGCCAGGAAGAAACTGAGGATTCCGCCCAGAAAAAAGGCCCGCGCCCTCACCCCCTGCCGGCCGTCCTCATCGGCGTAGCGGTCCTCCAGGTATCTCTTCAATCTCGGCGGAAGCTCACGGTTCAACGGCACTCTCCTTCAACCCAATTACCACCTGAATACCACCGGCTCAGTAAGTCAGCGGAGAGACCGCCTTGCTGACCATCGCCAGGGCCGCGCACAACATACCCACCAGGGCCATTCCCACCCCGAAGCCCACCGCCAGCACCATGGCATAGCGCCGCCATTCCTGCTTGCCGTAGCGCTTCCAGAAGTAGAACCGCGCCAGCAGCGCCCCGAAGATTTGGGGCAGCAGGGTGTGCGGGATGCCGTGGACGCTCTGCACGTAGCCCCAGATCAGGAAGATGGGCAACCCCAGGAAGGAAAGGACAAAGTAGGCCACCAGCCCGAAGCCGGCACCGAAAGCGATAATGGGCCATTTCTTGCCGTCCACGGGGTGGCCCCAGTCCTCGTCCACCTCCCCGTCGCCGTCGTCGTCGCGGCCGTTGACCACTTCTTCGTCGACCTCCCCGTCGCCGTCGTCGTCGCGGCGATTGCCGCTGAAGCGCAGATCCTCCCACAATACCTCGAAGAGCAGAGGCCGCTGGGAAGAGCGCAGGAGAAAATCCCCATCGAACCCCGGTGCCCGGTCCAGCTCGAAGTAGAAGTCCAGGGAGTCCTCTTCCGCGGTCATCACATCCGTCCTGAAATGCGGGTTGGGGCTGTCCACCAGGTGGCCGTCGGGAGGCCACAGCAGGCGCGGAGCGGGCAGATTCGGATCACCTCCAGGAACTGCGGACTGCGCTTCCAGGAGGGGTTCGGACCCCGGCCCCGGAGGCGGCGATCCCCTGCCCTCGAAGTCGGTGAAGAAGTATCCCAGCGGCGACCACGGGCCATAGCTCCTCTTCTCGGGATCGGGGATGTGGATCTCGCGGGTAGCCCGTGCTCGCCAGTACCACCAGGTGCGATCCTTCAGGTTGCTGGGACTCCACACCGCCTGACCGCGCCTCACCTCTTCGCCCTCGACCTTCTCGCCGGCGCGCCACATCCTGTTGTACATGGTGCTCGACAGGAAGAGGGCCTGATCAAAAGCCCGCAGGGGCCACATCTTCTGGGCATAGGGATAGGACGGAGACGGGATGGGCGCCAGGCGCCACAGAAAGGTCCAGTACATCAGGCTCACGGCAAAGACAATGGGAATCATGAACAACTCGGCCTTGAGCAGGCTGGTGAACCGCATGCCGGTGAGCTCCACAACCCGGAATCCTTCGGCGTGTCCCCCGTAGTTGCGCGTCGGAAAGGGCACGAACCAGACGTCGACCCCCCTGTATCCGGTCAGAAAGATGACCGCCTCGTTGATATAGGGGATGGAGACCTCGCGCCCGATCAGGCCGTCCAGGCGGGCACTGACGAAGGAAATGATGGGCGCGTAGACGAAGGCGATGAGGAGGAAAACCAGCAGCAGACCGGCGCTCACCAAAGTGGGGAAGAGGGTCTTGGCCAGGATGATGGGATAGAGGCCGGCGGCGCAGAACAGGGCGACACAGACCCAAATATTGAAATCTCCCCGCCCCAGATGGGGAATGCAGTAACCTCTGACCGCGGCGGGGCGGCTGCACCTTTTGTGGCGGCAGACGCCGGGCGTCGAACTACTGATTGCCTGGTTCTGCTCGCTGATCTCCAGATGCTTGCGGCGCCCGGTGGCGAAGAGGTTGTAGAAACTGATGGCGGTCACCGCAAGGGTGATGCCGATGGAAAAAGCACGCCAAAAATCGATCCCGGTGGCGATCTGGGTGCGGATGGTGTCCATGCCGACCTCCCACCGGGGCAACCATCCATAGGCGTAGAGAATGGGACTGACCGCAGTGTGGACCACGACCCCTGCGAAAGAGCCGATCACTGCCCAGAAGGGCATGAGCAGTCCCGCGAAGATGGGACCCAGGTGAAGGGTGATTCCCAGGGGCGCCGCCTGCAACAGATTGCCCAGGTAGGGGGTGAAGTCGGCAAAGGGAATGGGAATCAATTCCAGGCGCTTCCCGAAGGCGACCTCGGTGAGAGTGGGCAGTCCCACGTAGATAACCCCGAACACCGTGCCGATGGCTGCGCCAATGCTGAGAACCGGCCACTTCCAGGTTTCTTTCTCGCCACCGCTCTCCTCGGCCAGAGCCATGGAAGCCAGGGCCGACATGGGAGCGGTGGGAAAGGGCAGTTGCTCGCGGTCCGAGGTCAGCCGGAAGAGCAGGTAGCCGGAGGTGAACCAGGCGATCCGCCCCACGATCGTGCCCAGCACCAGGAGCAGAATGGGCACGGCCCAGTCGCGGTGCAAAAAGGTGCGCTCGGCAATGGCCTGGGAATCGGGGGCGGGAACCCACCACGAGGGCAGCAGGCGTGAAATGCCGAACTGCTCGGCTTCGGCCGACCCCACGAAGTACTGGCGCCAAAGCAAGTCGAGAAAGGCGCCCTCTTCCCGCGCAACAAGGGCGGAGGCCACGTACACCAGCAGGAAGATTTCCTGCCGCTTCAAGGAGGTGAAGGATCGCTTGGCCACCTCGAGAAAGAGAATGACCGTCACCCACTGCGCCGCCGAGCCGATCCCGCCGCCGGTCACCAGGCCCAGATACATCTCTCCCGGCGTCATGATCAGGGAGATGAAGATCACCCCGATGATGGTGCGCAGAGTGAAACCGCTTTCAAAGCGGTCGGGCGCCTCCAACAGGGCCCTGTACTCTTCGACCTCCTCCCACTGTCTGTCCTTGCGCTTGAGCATCGCCGGATTCATCCGCTTTCCATTGCTTTGCTCTCACTCAACATCTGCCCGGCCCTTTCCCGGTGTTGCGCCCGCTCCTCCTCCTTCAAGGTGTGCCAGATGAGGAACTCCTTGCGCAATCCATGCACGAAGCGCTGGTTCGTCGTGCGCCAGAAGGTGTCCTGGCCGCTGATGCGCTGGATAAAGAACTCCACGGTGTAGATGTTCTCCACCGCAGTGGGCTCGAAGGCGATCTGCAGGTACTGGCTCACCCCCATGTCGAAGGGGGCCAGCCAGATCAGCATCTGCACCGCGTACTCCTCTCCCCTCGTCCCCCTCTCGCGGGCAAGCTGAATCTCCTCGGTAAAGAAGGTGCCCAGGGACTCCTCGCTGTAGGCCCTGAAGTAATTGACCAGAAAGCCGCACAATCCCACCACTTCGGCCTTGCCCACCATGAAGGGAAAGGGAAACTCCCAGTGGTCGCCGTCCGGCGCCGGCAACTGCCAGCGCCGCACCACCTCCGGCACCGCCGCCTGCGCTGCCAGGCGCGCCGGGTACAGGGTCGAGAGCAATACCACCGCCATGACCAGCAGCGCCACCATCACCGCCGCAAGAGAAGAATAATTCAGGTTGACCCCCTCCAGGAGGTCGGCCCAGATCAGCATCTTGCCCATGCTCTGGCCGAGGACATAGCCGGCGGTGATGCCCAGGACCGCATAGACGCAGGCTTCGGCCACGAAGAGCATGGAGATGTGGGCCGGAGCCATGCCCACCGAGGAGTAGATGCCGATCTCGCGGGAACGCTCGTGCACCGCGCCTACCATTGTATTGAGCACGATGAGGGCGGCGATGAAAATGGGAACGATCAACTGGCCCAGACCCTCCACCGCGGTCATGCCAACGGAAGTGTAGGAATACACCCGGATTCCGTCGCCCTCCTCCAGCCCGGCAAAGAGACTGGTGGCCACGCGCAACAGGAAGTCCTCTACCAGGCCCCTGGCGTCTACTCCGGAGTGGAATCGGACGGCCACCGAGCGCAGGTCCCCGCCCATCTGGCGCGCCGTTGCGTAGGGCACGATCAGGACGTTCTCCGGGCGCAGGTGCACGAAGGGCCGCAGGCCGCGCCGCTCTTCCCCGGCCTCGGCCGCCTCGGTCTGGTCCAGGGAGACCTGGAAATCGGCCGGCGTCAACATGCCGCCATCGAGGTCGCGGCTGTGCGCCAGGCGCTCCGAATCCACCAGGCCGCGCAGGCGCAATTGGCGGCCGAAAATCCTGATCCGCGCCGTACCCACCTCCTCTTCCCCGATCCCCAGCAGGGCGGCCATCTCGGCGGGCATCAGGCAGGTGGCCTCATCCGCCTCTTCAAACCAGGTGCCGGTGCCGAGTACCGCGTCCAGGGCGCCGATCCGCGCTTCCTGCGGCGCCAGTCCCAGCAAAGCATAGGCGCGGACCATGCGCCCACCCTTTTCGATTGTGATGAAGCTCTTTTCTTCTCCACCTTCGAGGATATACCAACTGCGCGGGCTGACGAGCCCGTGGGACTCGAAGTGGGAGCGCACGTATTCGAGGGCGGCCAGCTCCAGGCGCTCCCATCCCCAGTTTTTGATCAGGGCTCCGGGGTAAGGCCCTTCCTGCCCCATGGGGAACCCCACGAAGCGGATCTGGTCCTTGAACGAAGAGAAGGAGAGCACCGTGAAGGTAAGCAGGATCAGGGTAATCAGGGTCAGCGCCGCGCGCAGCTTGCGGCGGCGCATGTTGGAAATGCCCAGCATGAAAGCGGTATAGGCGGCACCGACCCGGCTGATATCGGTCTCGTGCACCTGCGCCGACCGCGCCTGGTAGTCGCGCATGTGGCGGTTGAAGCGGCCGCCTACGAGCATCAGCACGAAGACCGCCATGGCCATGATGGCGAAGGCCAGAAGAACCACCAGGGGGTGGGCGATCTCGAAGGCCGGGTGTACCTGCGAGATCACCATCCAGATACAGAGGAGGAGCAGAGCGAAACCTGTTAGTTGCCTGCGGATGTCGGCGGCGGCAAAGAGCAGGCGTTCGGCGAAGAAGGCGGCGGGTATCACCAGGGCAAGAAAAAACACCATGCCCTTGATCACGTCGTTGAGCGTCGCCAGCGCATCCGGGTAGGCGCGCGCCTCCGTGCCCAGGGCGGCGCGGAGGTAGGCCACATGGCGATCCCACTTTCTGGCTTCGAGAGCGTCATCTGCCCCTTGCATCAAGGTGCGCGCCCGTTCGTGGAGCTGCGTCAGACGTTGGTTCTCGATACCGTGGCGGCGCATGGTCCGCAGGCGCGCCTCGGTGAGCTGCCACATATCGCGCAGAGCCAGCACAGGGGTCCGGGTCAACCCATCCTCGGCGAGAAGGTAGCCGATTCCTCGAGCGTCTTTCTCGCTCCCTTCTCCCTGGCTGTTGATCAACAGCATGCGGCTCCCGTCGACAATGATTTTGAGACGGTCGCCATAGGCCCTGCCCACCGGCCCGAATACCACCCCCACCGCATCCCGCGGTGCCGGACTCAAGGCGTAGCCGAAGCGTCGCGCGTCGCGGCCCCCGGCATCGATGATCTTGAGGTTCTGCATTGGCAGCAGATAACGCGGATCGAGGAGACTGAAGAGCGGCCGGGATACTGCAGCAAAGAGGACTGTGGTTTTCTTGTTGGTGGTGAAGCGAATTCTGCTCTGCAAGGATCCGTTGGCGGCTGGTTTGCCGTGGTGGTACTCCGCCCTCTTGCTCAGGTCTGGAGCGTAGACAATCGCCCCAGTCTCCGCATCGAGTCCGTAGGCGCTGACCTGGGCCACCCCCTGGGGCAAACCTCTGATTTCCATATTGCCGTCGGCGTTGCAGATATAATAGCGCAACCGGCGCACCCCTTTGCGCGACGTGTCCGGCCCCCGTCCAGGCAGGCTCGAGCCTGGGCGCTGATTCGGGTCCGGCGGTCTGAGGGCCACCACAGCCCCCGCAACCGCCCGGTCCGGCAACTGGCTCCTGGGCGGAAAGGTGCGCACCTCCAGGCGCAGGTCTCGCAGCCGGTCTTTGAGCGCCTGGCCGAAGTCCTCATTGGCGGCAAAGAGGGCGGGGTCGTTGAGGGCGCGGGGCAGAACCCCCTTGAGCAGGGCAATCTGCCGCTCCAGGTTGCGGAAGTTCACCTGCCCGGTGCGGTCCAGGGGCGTATCCACCTTGAATCGTCCGTCGTGCACGGTCATGAAAGCCAGGGAAACGAGGCCGGCGGCATGGGCCATCTCGCTGTTGACCGGTGCTCTCTGGGGAACGTAGGAGGACCAGCCTATGCCCTTGATCGGGCTGATGCCGTTGACCAGAGCTTCTTCCCCGACCCGTCCCAAAAGCGGGGCCAGTTCCCTGGCGTACTGGGTGAACCTGCGGCCGAAGGGCGCATAGAAGCGCCGTAAATCGGCATTGTAGGTACTGTTCCACAAGCCCAGAAGATCGCTCTGGCTGGACAGATCCAGGCTGATGAAGAGCTTCACCTGGAGGGGGTCCTCGACGCGTTCGACATAGTGGTCATGGCTGCGCGCATGGCGCTCGAGAAAGTCCACCACCCCCTGCATGGCCTGAAAGTGAGCCGAAGTGGCCGCCAGAACCACGGTGCGGGCCGGCGGCTGCGCCTTCAGGTGGCGGGCCAGCTCCAGCAGGGCAGTTATACTGCAGGCGGTCTCGGCACTGGGCGCCAGCGCCGGCACCACCGAAGTGCCGTCGTAATAGGCCTCCACTACGACTGTTTCGCGGCGCAGCTCCGGGTGCGCCCCCGCAATCCTGCCGACGAAATTCCACGCCGGCCTCTCCTCCCAGTCCATCCTCCCCTGCAGCAACCCTTCCACCGCACCCTGCCGCAGGCGCCGCCGCAGGCTGCGACCCGCTTTCCGCTCGATCCAGAACCGCGGAATATCCAATGGAGCTTCAACGTATTTGTCGTTGGCCTGCCTCCAGGTGGAATTCTCGGGCTCTATGAAGATAACCGCCCTGGCTCCCAGGGCCGCGGCGTGCAGCCAGCGATCCTCACTGTTGAATTCCAGCAACACAATGCGGCCCTCCACCTGTTGCCCATTGAACTCGGACCAGTCGCCGTGGCCGCCGTAGATCATCGGCGCGCGCAGGCCAGCCGGGGGCAAGGTGGAGGTGCGCACCAGGTTGGGCCACAGACCCCATAGCTCAAAAACCTTGTCTTCCACGTGCAGCCGGCCGCCCCGGTCCATCGGCACCACAACCCCGAACTCCTCGCGGCGCACATCCTCCACTCCGATGGCGCGCAACTCGGCCTCGATATAGTCCGCCGCCCGCGCGCAGCCCGGATACCCAACCACCCTGGAGCCCGGCGCACTGAAGCGCTCAATCAGGCTGCGCAGATGGTCCTCCCCGGCCTCGGCGCCGGCGTCCTCAAGAAGCACTCCGGTCAGCGCCCAGGTGAGGATAATCACGCCCCAGGAGGTATAGCTCGGAATGGGATTGCCCCGGCTAAAGCTGCACGATCCTGAAGATTGTCCGAGTTGAAATCGAGCCATGCTGCGCTGACCGCCAGGTCCCAGTGGAAGGGAGGTAGAAAGTCCGCCCAAGGCGGGGTGGAGCGAAGTTGATCGCCCACCATTGGTTTAGTAAACTAATTAGTTTAGTAACCTAATTGTTTGATCATGCCGCCCCACTAAACCCGGGCCAGGAGAGAGAAAGGCTTTCAATGAAGCAGGAAAATCGCAGCAGCGCCACCGACTGGTTCGTCCACGACCGCTTCGGTCTCTTCATTCACTGGGGCCTTTACGCCCTGCCCGCGCGCCACGAATGGGTCAAGCAACGCGAGGAGATAGCCGACGAAGTTTACGACAGCAAGTATTTCGCGCGCTTCGATCCCGACCTCTACGATCCGGTCGCCTGGGCCGCTGCTGCCGCCGACGCCGGCATGAAGTATTTCGTGGTCACCTCCAAGCACCACGAGGGGTTCTGCCTGTGGGACTCGCAACTGACCGACTACAAAGCAACCAATACGCCCGCTGGCCGCGACCTGCTCAAACCCATGGTCGAGGCCTTTCGCCAGCGCGACATGAAGGTGGGCTTCTACCACTCTCTAATCGACTGGCACCATCCCGACTTCGTCATCGACGACCTTCACTCCATGCGCAACCACCCAGACCGCCAACGACTCAATGCCGGGCGCCAGCAACGCAAGTACATCGACTATCTGCACGGCCAGGCACGGGAGCTGTTGACCCAGTTCGGCCGCGTCGACTTGCTATTCTACGATTTCAGTTACCGGGCCGGCGAGCGCGGTCGCCCGCTGGATTTAATCGGCAAAGGCCGCAAGGACTGGGACAGCCACAACCTCCTTGCATTGACCCGCCGGTTACAGCCGCGCATCCTCGTCAACGACCGCCTAGACCTGCACGAGGTGGAAGGCGGCTGGGACTACATGACCCCGGAACAGTTCATGCCGCGGCGCCAGGTCACCGTCGACGGCAGCCCGGTGTTGTGGGAAACCTGCCAAACCTTCTCCGGTTCCTGGGGCTACCACCGCGACGAGTCATCCTGGAAGAGCGTCGAACAATTGCTGCGCATGCTGATCGAGGTGGTGAGCAAAGGCGGCAACCTGCTCCTGAACGTCGGTCCCACCGCCCGCGGCGAGTTCGACGACCGCGCCCTGGAGCGCCTGCGCGATATGGGCGCGTGGATGAAGCGTCACGGGCGCTCGATCTATGGCTGCACTCTGGCCCCGGAGGAATTCGCCCCACCCCAGGACTGCCGCCTCACCTACAATCCCGACACCCGCCGCATCTATGTCCACATCTTCGCCTGGCCCTTCAAGGAACTGCACCTCGACGGCTTTGCCGGCAAGGTCGACTACGCCCAGCTACTCAACGATGGATCGGAAATTTTCACCAGTGAAGATCCGGGCAACTACCGCAGCGGCGACCGTGTCGAGCGCCAGACTCTGACCCTGGAACTTCCGGTGGAGAAACCGGGGGTGGCAGTCCCAGTGGTGGAACTTTTCCTGAAATGAGCTGGCTGGAACGGCGCCTTGACTCAGCGCAAGCTGTTTTGAATTTGGCTGCACCTCCCGCCTAGGTGCACGAGAGTTGCCTGAGGAAAGGGCTTCCCGGGGCTGGATTTTTGGCCCCTGTTGCGTGAAAGAAAATTCCCCCGGCAGGCCGCCCGGGCGGCACTCCCTCCGGCTCGGCAGCCTCAATCCCCTGCTTTGCGCGCCTCCAACAGACGCACCACCACATAGGCCAGCAGGGTAAAAACAAAGAAAACCAGCAACATCCAGGCGATCCCCTGCAGGGTCTCGATTATCGTCCGGTATACTTCAAGGATCCAGCGCTCGGTGGTCAGCGCCAGCGGCATCCCCTCCTCCGAGCCCGGAGCATTCTGCTGCCACCCGGGCTTGGACAAGAACCCCGGCGTGATGTAGCGCTCCAACTCCCACACCCGCACTCCTTTGGAAATGCCAACCACGTAAATGGCGAAGCGCATGTACTTAACCCAGGCCGAGCTGATTTCCTCGGCGATGATGCGCTGCACAATTCCTGATATTGGCCCCTTGAACAGGTGGGCAACCAGTGCGGATACCCCCAGAGCAATCAGAAATGTCACCAGCAGCAGAATAATGAACACCCTCATCCTCCTTTCGCAAAGGAACCTATGGGCTGCAATCCGGCGGAATCCAAACATAGGTAGAGCCAGGGCGGATATCAATGTGATATTGGCCGGCTAACCCTTTGCACCAGGGTACGTTACCCGCCCTCGCGCTCCCACAGCACCGCCCGCCCAGGGTCGACCAGGGGATGGACCCTGGCTCCCGGCCGCCACGCTTGCTCTTTGCCGGTAATGACGTGGATATCGCACCCCGCCCACTCCACCAGGAGAATCCAATGGGGGCCGGTGTCCTCGACCACCCGCACCAGACCAGGGTCGGTCCCCCCGGACAGAGCAATGTCTTCCGGCCTCAACCCAAGGAGCATCTCCCCCTCCCCTGCCGAAGCCGCCATGACCCGCGTTCCTTCCGCAGCCACCCAATAGCCGTCGACTCGGCGGACTTCGAGGATATTCATGGGCGGCCGGCCCAGCTGCCTGGCCACCAGGGGCGAAAGGGGGCGGTGATAGATCTCTTCTCCCGCACCGACTTGGAGCACTCTCCCCGCATCGAGCACGGCAATGCGGTCGCCCATGGACAGGGCCTCGGCCTGGTCGTGGGTCACGTAAATCATGGGGATGCCCAACTCGCGCTGCAGCACTGCCAACTCCACTCTCAGAGCCTCGCGCAGCTTGGCGTCCAGATTGGTGAGGGGCTCGTCCATGAGAAATAGACGGGGCCGCCGCACAATGGCGCGGCCAATGGCCACCCTCTGCATCTCGCCCCCCGACAGGTGCTCCACCCTGCGCTCCAGGAGATCCCCGAGGCGCAGTAGCGATGCGGCCCAATTGATCCGTTCCTCGATTCCGGCTGGGGTCAGCCCGCGCCCGGGAGCTCGCAGCGGAAACTCCATGTTCCGGCGCGCGGTCCAATTCGGGTAGAGGGAAAAATTCTGGAACACGAAAGCCACGTCGCGCTCAGCCGGCGGCCACCAAGTAATGTCCTCCCCGGCCATCTCGACGCGGCCGGCCTCTGGCATCTCGAGCCCGGCGATGGTCCTTAACAAGGTTGTTTTTCCGGCTCCTGTGGTCCCCAGTACCACCAGGAGCTCGGCAGCGCCCAGTTCCAGGTGAATCGAGCGCAGGGCCTCGACGCTGCCGAAGCGCTTGCAGACCCCCTGCACTTTGAGGAAGCCGGCCTTCACAGGCTCTCTCCGCGATCGGGGTCGAAGTAGCAAATGTGGCGGGGATCAAAGCTGACCGTGACCAGCTCGCCGCGGCGATGGCCCTCACCACCTCCAACCTGCATCGTCAAGCGGCCGAACTCGGCATCCAGGTAGACGTTGCGATAGAATCCCATGTACTCCTCGGTCACCACCCTGGCTTCGAAGAGACCGGGGGCAGCCGGCCGCACGAACTCGGGGCGCACCCCCAGAATAGTCCTGCCGCAGGGAAGGGGCCGCGGCAAGGGCACCTCCCATCCACCCCCGACTGCAATGAAGCGCCGCCCTTCCTCTTCCACTTCCCCGTCGATGAAGTTCATCGCCGGGCTGCCGATGAAGTGGGCCACAAAAAGATCGGCCGGACGATCGTAGACCGCGGCCGGAGCACCGCTTTGTCTGATGCGGCCGGCGTCCATCACCACCACCTGGTCGGCCAGGGTCATGGCCTCCTCCTGGTCATGAGTCACGTAGATGGTGGTCACTCCCATTTCCAACTGCCTGGCGCGAATCCATTCGCGCATTTCCAGACGAAGATCCGCATCCAGGGTGCCCAGAGGCTCGTCCATCAGATAGAGCCGCGGTCTCCTCACCATGGCCCGCGCCAGGGCAACCCGCTGCTGGTCTCCCCCGCTCAACTGCTGCGGATAGAGATCGGCCAGAGCCTCGAGCTTGAGACGTGCGAGGATTTCGGCGACGCGACCGCGGCGCTCTCCGGGAGGAACCTTCATGCTCTCCAGGGGAAAGGCGATGTTATCGCGCACTCTCAGGTGGGGATAGAGGGCGAAAAACTGGAAGACGAAACCCACATCCCGCGCCGCCGGAGGCAAGCCGCCGACGTCAGCTCCGGCTACCTTGATCCGCCCCCTGGTGGGGGTCTCGAGCCCGGCAATCATGCGCAGGGTGGTGGTCTTGCCACACCCGGAGGGCCCGAGCAACACCACGAACTCCCCTTCTTCACAACACCATTCTAGACCTTTGACCGCTTCGGTGCCGTCCGCATAGGTCTTGCACAGGCCGCTCAGTTCCAAATAGCTCATTTATTGACCGTTGTTTTTCCACCAGGGGCGGGCCCGGTTGGAGTGACAATCGGATAAAAAGTAACTTCCCGGCGCGAGCTCGACACCGGGGCAGGAAGAATCAGGGGCCAAACGCCTGCAGCGCCCCGAAGAAAACACCCACCTTATTTTCGAGCCGGATGGGAAGGGGCGGGTCGCTTTCGGCGGCGAGCTGGTCACCTGACACTTCGGGTAGTCTCGGCGGCAGTATGGGAGGTGACGATGTGGACCAGGGTGAAAACCGCGGTGACCCAGAACCCGCAGCGCAAGCCGCCACTCCACCAGGGCTGTAGCATCAGCCCCACCCCCAGCGCCATACCCAGCCGCGCAATCCTGTCGGCCCAGTGGATCACCTCTTGATGGTCCCGAAAGTGACGCCGCGCAGCAGGTGTTTCCGCACCAGGACGGTGAAGACGATGATTAGGGTCACGAAAATCAGGACCCCGGCGCTAATCTGGGGCCAGGGCAATCCGCGCACGTTGCCCTGCAGGCCGGCAAAGTAGACCGGCACGGTGATGGCGTCCTGGTTGTTGAGGGTCATGGCGAATCCGTACTCGTTCCAGGCCGAAATCAGACAGAAAACCGCGGTGACTGCCATGCCCCCGGCAGCGCGGGGCAGGATGATGTGCAGAAAGGTCTGCAGGCGGGAATAGCCATCCACCATGGCAGCCTCCTCGTAAGCAGGGGGAATCTCGTCGATGAACCCCTTCATCAACCACACCGCCAGGGATAGGTTGAACGAGGTATAGAGCAGAATGAGTCCCAGGTGGGTGTTCTGCAGATCGAATTGGCGATACATCACCAGCACCGGCACCACCACTGCCAATGGCGGCAAAAAGCGGGTCGACAGAATAAAAAAGAGCCAGTCCCTGGCTCCGCCGACGCGAAAGCGGCTGAAGCCGTAGGCACAGCAGGTCCCCATCAAGATCGCCGCCAGAGTGCTGAACACGCCGACCACAATGCTGTTGCCGAGGTAGTGGAAGAACGCCCGGTTGGAGCCGGCGTAAACCTGGTCGAGCTGCCTGTAGCTTTCGAGGTTGGGCACGAAGTAGATGCTGCCCGGCGCCACCTCCCCACCGAAAGCCGGCACCCATTTGGGCTGAATGCTGATGCTGTCGGTCTTGTTCTTGAAAGAGGTCAGAACCAGCCACCCCAGAGGCAGAGTAGAGGCACAAAAGTAGGAGAGAATGAAGAGCCAGCGCAGGAGCTTCACCTCAGAAAGCCTCCCCATGTTTCTTTTGCAGGGCGCTCAAGTAGCGGATGAAGAGGCTGGCGAGGGCGATCACCACCACCAAAATCACGTAGGAATAGGAGGCCCCCAATCCTACCCTGCCGTCGCGGAATACGACCTGGTAGAGGAGCGCGCTCAGGGTCTGGGTAGCGCCATCGTTGGGCCCGGTAACCGCGGTGACAAGGTCGAACTGCTTGAGGGCATCGGTGGCCCTGAGCAGCACGGCCAGCCCCAGGAGAGGGGCGCACATGGGCAAGGTAATGCGGCGAAACACCCTCCACGGCGAAGCCCGGTCAATGGCTGCCGCCTCGTAAATGGAAGGCGGAATGGCGTTGAGGCCTGCCAGGGCGATGAGCATCATGAACGGGGTCCACATCCACACGTCGATCATGAGAATGGAAAAGAACTTGAGATCGGGGTCGGTGATCCACTGGGGCTGGCCCAGGTGCAATGCCCCCAGGATCTGGTTCAGGATGCCGTAATTGCCGTTGAGGACCAGTTTCCAGTAGAGCCCCATCACCGCCTGGGGCAGCATCATGGGCACCAGCAGCACGGTGAGCACGAAGGCCCTGCCTCCGAAGCGCCGGCGCAGGGCCAGGGCCAGGCCGAAGCCCAGAACCAACTCGATGGCGACGGCCAGGACCACAAAGAGGGCGGTGGTGCGCAGAGCGGCGGCGAACTTGGCGGCTGAGAAGACGACCTTGTAGTTGAGGGTGCCGATCACTTCGTAGGCACCGCCGACCAGATCCGCATTGGTGAAACTGAGGAATATGCTGTAGAGCAGCGGAAAGACGTTCACGGCGATGAGGACAAGGAGGGCAGGACCCACGAACCCGTACTTCATCCAGTCGCGGCCCGGTCCCTTCTCTCCCCTGCGCGCCAATCCCGCCTCCTACTGGCGCAGGCCGGCCTGCATCATGATCAGCTCGTGTTCCTCGGCCATCTGGTCGAGGGCCTCCTGCGGTGTCTTGACCCCGTCCAAAGCCTCCCCCAGATGGCGCTGGGAAGACGCCAGGAGCTCGTTGTAAACCGGCACGTTCCAGAAGTCCTGGAGGTAGTCGAGGGAGTTGGCGAAGGTGGTGTTGTAGGGCGAGGCGTTTCTGAATTCTTCGCTGGCAAGAAGGGCCGTATTCGCCGTGAAAGCCCCCGGATAGGTGATCCACTTCTTCTGCACCTCGGTCTGCTGGAACCAGGCGATGAACTGCTTGGCCAGCTCCTGCTGCTCCCGCGGGATCTTGGTGGAAATGCTGAATCCCTGCCCCCCCAGGCTGATGGCGCGGCGCTTGCCCCGCGCCGGCACCATGAAGAACCCGACCTTGGCGCCCATGCTGCTGACAATGCCCGGATAAAAGGGAAAGTAGTCCAGCACCATGGCCGTGGACCCGTTCATGAACACGTCGTTGTTGTAGAAGTAGTCGGCGCTGTTGCCCCCGGGGGGAGTGAACCGGAGCAACTCCTTCATGAAGGTCAGAGCAGCAATCGCCTCCGGGGTGTTGAGGTGCCCCTTGACAGCAAAAGTCCCGGGATCGCCCCAAGAACCGCCCCAGGACCACAGGAATGGCTGAAAGCCCATGGTGATGCCGTCGTAGCCGCGCCCGGCCAAGATCGAGCACCCGTAGCGCTTTTGCCCGGGGCGCTGGAAGAATTCGGCGATGTCGCGGAACTCCTCCCAGGTATCCGGCACCTGCAGGTCGCGGCCGTAGTTCTCCTTGAAGGCGGTCTGCTCACGCGGATCTTCGAACCAGTCTTTGCGGTAGGCAAAGCCAATGGCATCGGTCTCGCAGGGGGCGGCGTAGAACTTGCCGCTGCCGGCCGGGTATTCGCACAGGTAGCGCGCCGCGCGCGGATGAATGGTCTCGATGTCCACCGCCTGGGGCAGCCAGTCGGTCAGCTCCAGGTAGAGCCCCCTGGTCGCCCCGCGGCCGATCCACTGACTGTCCCCCACCACGATATCGAAATCGGTCTGCTTGTTGCCGAAGTTCAAAAAGACCTGATCGTGGTATGAGGGCCAGGGAATCTGGTGCACCACGACCGCAATCCCGGTCTCTTTCTCGAAGTCTGCGGCCAACTCCTGCAACCCGGCCGCCGGATCCCATTGAGCCCACCAGATGGTGATGGATCCGGCCTCGCCGTGGCCGGTCCTAGCCAGGAGGGCAAGGGTCAGGATCGCCAGGAAAAAATTGGGCTTTTTCATTGTCTTGACTCCTTTTATGGAACCCCTAAAGTACCTTCCCGCCATAGCCTTGGCAACCTGGGAAAGGGGTTCACCTGTCGAGCACCAGCAACAGAGCCAGGTTGAGGAAACGCCCATTTTGCAAAGTGCCCCCTTTTTTGTACATTGTGCGTACGAAAAAGGGGGCACTTTTATTCATTATGTATAGATCGGCTGAACGCGCTCTGGCCCAATGGTTTGCTGCCCCACAGCGAAAACCGCTGGTCATCCGCGGTGCGCGCCAAGTGGGCAAATCCACCCTAGTGCGGCAATTCGCCCAGTCCCATCGCCTGCACCTCAACGAAATCAACCTCGAGCGCCACCCGGACTTGGAGTCCGTCTTCCAGACCTTGGACCTGACGCGCATCCGCCGGGAACTCGAAGGGCTGTTGGGTCAACCGCTGTTGGCAGCGGGCAGCATACTCTTCCTCGACGAAATCCAAGCGACCCTCCACGCCCTGCCCGCCCTGCGCTATTTCTTCGAAGACCACCCCGAGCTGCCGGTTATCGCCGCTGGTTCCCTGCTCGAATTCGTCCTCTCGCAACACGCCTTTACCATGCCGGTAGGACGCATTCAATACTTCCACCTGGGCCCGATGAGCTTTGAGGAATTTCTCGCCGAACTGGACTCGCCCCTCTTGGCCTATCTGCAAGACTACATCCCTGAGCATTCCCTGCCCCATACCGTCCACACCCGCTTGTCGGCCTGTCAGCGGGAATACTTGCTGGTGGGTGGTATGCCCGAAGCCGTAGCCGCGTATAGCTCCACCCGCCGCTTTGCCGACGTGATGCCTGTGCATCAGTCCATCGTCGATACCTACCAAGACGATTTTGCAAAGTACTCCTCCGCCCGAGTCCTGCTGCGCTTGCAGCGAGTCTTCAACTACGTTCCCCGCGCCGTGGGCCGCAAAGTCAAATACACCCAGATCCACCGCGAGGAGACCGCCCGCGAACTGCGGGCCGCCATTGACTTGCTGGCCAAGGCTCGGGTCATTGCACCTGTCTTTCACAGTACCTGTTCCGAGGTGCCTATCCACGCCGATGTCAATTGGAAGACCTATAAACTCCTCTTCTTGGACATCGGCCTGATGAACCGTCTGTGCGGCCTGGACTGGCTGGCTCTGAAGGACTTGGACGACCGCCGACTGGTCAATGAAGGGGCCTTGGCCGAACAGTTCGTCGGGCAACACCTGCTCTACCTGGCCGAGGGTCGGGAAACGCCCCGTCTGAACTACTGGCTGCGGGAAGGGAAAAGTGCCAACGCCGAAGTTGACTACGCGATTGCCCGGGGGGCTTGGATCGTGCCGGTCGAAGTCAAAGCCGGCACCAGCGGCACCCTGCGCTCGCTGCATCAGTTCGCCTTGGCCAAAGGGACGCGCCTCGCGGTGCGCTTCGACCTCAATCCGCCCACCGTCCAGTCCATCCGACACCAAGTGAGCGGAACGCGGCAGAGCGTGGAAATGACCTTGCTCTCGCTGCCGCTTTACTTGGTGGGCCAACTGGGCCGCCTGCTGGACCGGCTCCGGCAGGAGTGATAAGGTGGCTGGTCGCCCTGTTCTACGAATTCATCGGCGCTTTGCTGGGCCGCTATCAGTCGCCTATGGTGCGGACGATGCGCCCCTGCGGATCAACCACGTGAATCGGCTCCCGCAAGAGAGCGGCGCCGTACGAAAAATCCGGCACCGCTAGCGGGGACCCTGCCAAGCGCCTCGTCATGCGATCATCTCTGAGATCGAATCCCCGGGGCCCAATCCACTCGGCGCCTTCCTGCCGCTCTCTCGAGCGGTCGTTGGGAATCGAAAACGGAACCGCCGCGACACCTGGCAGGGAATAGCCACGGCCCGGGGCGCCATCCACGCCGGGCATGGCGGGCCTGGCCGCGGCGATCTTCGCACTTGCCTTGCCGGCGGCACCAGGCAGGGTATAGGCATCAGCCTGTGTGACATCCACGCCGTAGCCGAGATCCGCGAAGGACTGCACCGTGATCGCGCTCAGCGCCGCACCGGACGGCCGCCATAGCTGCATACCCCCCATGAGTTCGGCTTCGAGCACGGAACTCCTCCAGTGGAACCCGAATCCCACCGGTACCTTCGCACCGGTGTAGTCCCCTCCGCCCGCGTCGTCAAAGGCGGCGATCGCCAACGGACCGTTGAAGTGCTCGTCGCCACCCGGCGGGTTCTGGTAGAGGCCGAGATCGTTCCAGACCGTCCCGAACCCAAGAACGTGCCCTATCTCGTGGAGACCTACATCCACTAACACCGCCCCAACGGAAAAAAAACCAAACCCCATACATCCTACGACGGGCAGGTGGGTCTCGTCTCGCAGCACACTTGGACCACCCCACGCGGCAGAGGTATATCCTTCATCCTTATAGGTTTCTTGATCGAAGCTGATCACATAGATCCGGAGGTCGTCGATGCGCTCGCCAGCAGAGATCTCATACGACTGACCGCCGCACCGCCCAGACCAGCCTTGCGTAAATTCATAGTCCGGCAGGTCCTCCGTAATTGCCGACATCCACCGCCGGGCCGCGAATTGGAACACCCTCTTGTGGCGCTCAGTGAACGAGTCGAGGAAGACGAGTTCGATGTCGAAGTCGCCCTCGCGCAGCGAGTTGAAGGTTACCGTAGCCCCGTTGCGTTCGTGAAAGGGAATGTGAACGTCGATGGAGGAGTCGTTTAGGGGGTTTCCCCGAAGGTCCAATTCCCGCAGGTTGGTCAAGCCCGATAGCGCCGAAATGTCCGTGATGAAGTTGAACCCAAGGTCTAACTCCCACGGGTTCAAGCCTGCCAGCGCCGAAATATCCGTGATGTCGGTGGCCTCAAGGTTTAGGTTTAGCCAGGCCATGCGGTTCAAGCCCGATAGCGCCGAAATGTCCACGATGGGGTTGAACCCAAGGTTCAAATCCCACAGGTTCAAGCCTGCCAGCGGCGAGATGTCCGTGATGTTGTTTTCGCTAAGCCACAGCCTTCCCAAGTTGGTTAGGCCTTCAAGCGGCGAGATGTCCGTAATGTTGTTTGCGGCAAGCCCCAGCTCTCTCAGCTTGGTCAAGCCTGCCAACGACGACACGTCCGTGAGGTGGTTACCCCCAACTTCCAGCTCAGTCAGGTTGGTCAGGCCTGCCAGCGGCGAGATGTCCCTGATCCGGTTGGACCAAAGATCCAGATGAGTAAGGTTGGTCAAGCCCGAGAGCGGCACCACGTCCGTGATGTCGTGTTTCCCGAGACCCAGCCAAGTCAGGTTGGTCAGGCCTGCCAGCGGCGAGATGTCCGTGAGGTCGTTGCCTTCAAGGTCCAGCCAGGTCAGGTTGTTCAAGCCAGCCAGCGGCGAGATGTCGGTGATGGAGTTGTATCTTAAGTTCAATTTCCACACGTTGGTGGCAGACTCTATCCCGGACAGAGACCGTATACCCTCCCCCCCTCCGAAACCAAAAACGGTCGACACTAGACTATCCAATGTAGCCATTTCAGCCTGTGTGATCGGCACGCCGCTGGCTTTGCCAAGCGCCGCCTCGACCGCTGCCCGCAGGTTGACGTCGGGTATGTTCACCGGTGTAGTGTCGGGCTCCTCGACGATCACCCGTACTCCAATGGAGCAGTTGTTCCGGGCATCGGCTTCTCCGGCCACGGATTCGATACAGGCGCCGTAATAGTAGGTGCCTTCGCTGGACGGAGCGGTGAGGCTGATCGACTCCTCAATCGACTCCTCATTATTGGTGCCCGACGCGAACAGTCCGGCCACCTGGCTGGTGCCCACTTCCGTATCCCGGGTCGAAATCGTCGCGTCGGTCGAGCGGTACCAGCGCAGCGTGGTCGCCGCCGTCGCACCCGTGCCCTGGTTGCGGACGGTGGCGTTCAGCGTGAAGGATTCACCGGTCGTCAGGTTGCTGTCGCTGACCGAGACCGATTCCACGATCAGATCCGGGCTGCCGGTCACCGTGAAGGTATAGGTCCGCAGGACCGTGCCGTCCTCCGCCCGCCGCAACTCCACCGTGGCCGGTCCGGTGGCGCACCCGGCCAGGTAGATCGCCTGACCGTCCTGGCGTAATTGGTGGTCGTTCGATTCTCCCGGACAAAGGTTGCCACGGCCGCTGCCGGTGGTGATCGCCAGCCGCGGGGCGGCCGCCCCCGGGTTGGCCACCACGGAGACCGGCACATTGGCCTCGACCGTGAACCGGTGCCAGGCTCCGTCATCGGCGAAAGACACCGTCGAAGGGTCCGGGGACAGCGCAGCGGTGGCCGCAACTACCGGCTCCCCGATGCCCGGGGGTAAAGTCGGGTCGGACGGATCGGTTTGGTAGGCCGCAATGAGCCAGGCGTCGGTCCAATCTACCTGACCGTCCGCGTTGACGTCCCCCAGGGAGATATCGCCGTTGTTGGGCATGACGATGGAGGCATCCAGGCTGTACACGTTCACCAGCAGCGCGTCGACGAAGTCGATCCTGCCGGTGTTGTCCACGTCGCCCAGAATCCCGCTTGAGAAGGCCGCCTTGGCCGGCGGAACCCTGCCCGGCGCTTCGACTACGAGATCGAGCGGGGCCATGCCCGCCTCCACCCGGAAGGCCGGGTTGACGTAGGGGACCAGCCCCGGGCCCGAGACGGTCAGTCCGTAGACCGGAGCCGGGTCCCCGGCCTCCTCGGATGCAACGCCCGGACCTCCCGGGCCTGCCGGCATCCCCCCGGCCTGCCCGTCGATCAGCAGCATGGACCGGGTTATCTGCGCCCCGTCGCCTTGCAGCCGGTAGAGATAGACCCCGGCGGCCACCGCCTGCCCCGCGGCATCGGTGGCGTCCCAACTCGCCGTGTGAAAGCCGGCCGGGCGCTCGCTGTCCACCAGGGTCGCCACCCGCTGCCCCAGGACGTTGAACACCTCCAGCCGCACGTGCATGGAGGCCGGCAGTTGGTAGGGGATCATCGTGGAAGGATTGAAGGGATTGGGATAATTGGCCCCCAACTCGAACCCCTCCGGCAAAGCCGCTAACCCTCCCTGCCAGGCCTCCAAGGGCAGGGTGAAATGCCCTGACCGGTCCGTAGTGACCGCCAGCGGGGCGGTGCGCAGATCGGCCAGATCGAAGAGCAGCACTTGCGCTCCGGGCATCGGTGCGCCCGAGGGCAGCCACACCCGGCCCTCGAGAAGGGGCTCGGCTGCTGCATGACCCCATGACCCCAGCAGCCCGATGATGCAGATGACGGCTGTTTTCATTGCCTCAACTCCTTTGGCCTATGTACCCAAGCAGGGAGCCTCAAACCCGAGAAACGGTCCGGAGCCTTTGAGACAACGCGCCCTGCCAGCGCATTTCAGTCGCTGCTTATGGTGCGGACGATGTACCCTTGCGCATCGATTACGTGAATCGGCTCCCGCCTGAGACCGGCGCCGCGCGACAGCTCCGGCACCGCTCGCGGGGACGGTGCCAGACGTCCCATCAGGCGGTCATCCCACGGACCATAGACACGATCCCCAATCCACTCGGCGCTTTCCAGACGACCTCTCAAGCGGTCGTTGGGAATCAAGGGCAGAGCCGCCGCGACACCGGGCTGCGTACAGGCGCCGGAGGGAGTAGCATCCACGCCAGGAATGGAGGGCTTGGCTGCCGCAATCTTGGCACTTGCCTTGCCGGCGGCACCAGGCAGGGTATACGGGTCAGCCTGAGAGATATCGACGCCGTAGCCGAGATCCGCGAAGGACTGCACCGTTATCGCGCTCAGCGCCGCACCGGACGGCCGCCATAGCTGCATACCCCCCATGAGTTCGGCTTCGAGCACGGACTCCCTCCAATGAATCCACCTTAATCCCGTTGCCCGGCTGTCCAAATAATGGGGTCCACCTCATGCCCGGTGAATCGCCCCAATTCTTCGACTTCAACAATAATCTTTCCGATGGTGTCCGAAACGTCGTCTATTCTCTTTTACCACACTATTTGAAGGAAGCTACCAAGTCTTGGATTCCCTACGAACAGTCAGAGAAGAAGAAATTGCGTCTTTCCTCCAGTCGCGGAAGCGTGGGCGGCGGTGCGGGAAGTCTCCACTCAATGGGGCCATCGGTGAGCTCTAGCCTCGTGGCTTCTTCACGCTTATCCGTCAGTTCGCCATCCATGTACCAACCCAGGCGATGCTCCGTGCATCCGTCGTCAGACCACCAAAGGCCTAGGACCGCTGTGGCGCCGTGGGGTGGGACCGGAAATGAAGCAAAGAGGAACAAGGGTGTATGCCAACCGCTCATCCCGAAGTGGGAAGATAGTCCATACCGGAAGGTACTGTAACTACTCTCCGGCATCTGCAACTGCTCGAAATCGAAGGACAAGACCATACGGTCGGAAAGTTTCGTATTCGCGTCCGGCCAGTCAACTCTGACTTCAAATCTGGGTTTGGATGGCAGTTGTAAAGGCAGCCAGGCTTCGAATGCCTCGTAAAAGGCATCGACGCGGATGTCGAAGGCTTCCTCGAATGCCTGCTGCCAAGTCGGGCGTTCGCCGAGGAGCTTCCAGTACTTCACGTACGCGCTCTCCTCTGCCTGCTCAACCGCAAACGCGGTCCCAGCGAAAGACAGAACATAGGCGTCGGGAGCTTCGTGGCTTAGAGTGCATTTGTGGAACTCCAGAAGGTCTTCCCCAATCCTCTTCAAATCACCTTTCTTCAGCCCTCCTTTTCTCCGGTTTATCTCTAGCGCATGGAAATTCCCTGTAATTTGCTCCCAGTTTGTGTTCACCTGGTTCAGGGAGTATTCGTAACTGCCATATTCAGCGGAGCCCTCAAGCGTCCATGTAGGGCTATAGCTTGTATCGGCGAACCAGGCTATCTCGCCGCCCTGTGTTTGCGCGAATCCTGAAGCGAGTTGTCCCTGCAAGACGTGGAAGTACTCGTGAGCGATTACTTGCTTTTTAAGAAGCGCCAAATGCTGAGGATGCTCATTTGAGAGAAGCCCCTGTTCCGAGAACCCGTACGGGAGCACCATAACGGCGCGACCTGTTGCGGATGCGGTAACCCAACCTGCCAAACCCTCCGGGTACGGGTAGTTTTCTCCGACTATGCCTGGATATACCCGAGCGTTTGCCTCATGGCCTCCGACGATCACCGTGAAACCCGTTGCCTCGACTCCGTATCGGTCGGAGAAGTAGGCGCGGCAGTACTCCATTTCCTCGCGCAAGGCGGTCTGGTCTTCCTCCGGTATATCTCCTGCGAATATCCAAGTCGGGGGAGGTGAAGAAACTGATTCCGGGTAAATGAAGGTGACCGGCAGATTTCCCAATTCCATGGTCGCTTTATTATTCACATTTGCAATGCCCCTGAGCCACCTCAGAAAGTCCGCATCGGGCACCCTAAGATTCGTAAGTCGAAAGCTGACTTCTTCCAGTTTCGTCAGATTCGTCAGGTTGGATGGGATAAATCCACTCAACGGATTCCACGAAAGAATCAGGGATGTGAGGCTGGCCAAGTTGCCCAATTCGGAGGGGATGGGACCAGTCAACCGATTCCCCCCAAGACCTAATTCTGTGAGGCTGGCCAAGTTGCCCAATTCGGAGGGAATGGACCCAGTCAACCGATTCCCCCCAAGAGCTAATTCTGTGAGGCTGGCCAAGTTGCCCAATTCGGAGGGAATGGACCCACTCAACCGATTCTGCCCAAGAATCAGGGATGTGAGGTGGGCCAAGTTGCCCAATTCGGAGGGAATGGGACCAGTCAACCGATTCTCACTAAGAATCAGGCCTCCGAGGTGGGCCAAGTTGCCCAATTCGGAGGGGATGGGACCACTCAACCGGTTCTCCCTAAGACCCAGGAATGTGAGGTGGGCCAAGTTGCCCAATTCGGAGGGGATGGGACCAGTCAACTGATTCTCACTAAGATGAAGGAATGTGAGGTGGGCCAAGTTGCCCAATTCGGAGGGAATGGGACCACTCAACCGATTCCACTCAAGAGCCAATTCTGTGACCCGACCGTTGGCAGCCGTGACACCGTGCCAGTCCCTCAATGGCCGATCGCTCAGCCAGTTCGTGTTGTCTGTCCAGTTGGGTCCATCCGTTGCCTGGTACAGCGCAACCAAGGCATCCCGATCTGACGAGACGGGTGAGGTCTCGGCAACCCTTACCGTCACCGCGTCGGAGCAGTTGTTCCAGGTATCGGCTTCTCCGGTCACCGATTCGACGCAGGCCCCGTAGTAATACGTGCCTCCACTCGACGGGGCGGTGAGGTCGACCGACTCGGCACTGGTGCCGGCCGCGGAAAGGGCGCCCACTTGGTCAGTGCCTACCTGGGTATCCCGCGTTGAGATCGTCCGGTTCGACGATCGGTAGTAACGCAGCGTGGTCGCCGCCGATTGACCCGTGCCCTGGTTGCGGACGGTGGCGTTCAGCGTGAAGGATTGCCCGGGGGTCAGGTTGCTGTCGCTGACCGAGACCGATTCCACGATCAGAACCGGGCTGCCGGTCACCGTGAAGGTGTAGGTGCGAAGGACCGTGCCGTCTGATGCTCGCCGCAACTCCACCGTGGCCGCGCCCGCGGCGCACCCGGCCAGGTAGATCGCCTGACCGTCCTGGCGCGATTGGTGGTCGTTCGATTCTCCCGGACAAAGGTTGCCACGGCCGCTGCCGGTGGTGATCGCCAGCCGCGGGGCGGCCGCCTCCGGGTTGGCCACCACGGAGACCGGCACATTGGCCTCGACCGTGAACCGGTGCCAAGCTCCGTCATCGGCGAAAGACACCGTCGAAGGGTCCGGGGACAGCGCAGCGGTGGCCGCAACCACCGGCTCCCCGATGCCCGGGGGTAAAGTCGGGTCGGACGGATCGGTTTGGTAGGCCGCAATGAGCCAAGCGTCGGTCCAATCTACCTGACCGTCCGCGTTGACGTCCCCCAGGGAGATATCGCCGTTGTTGGGCATGACGATGGAGGCATCCAGGCTGTACACGTTCACCAGCAGCGCGTCGACGAAGTCGATCCTGCCGGTGTTGTCCACGTCGCCCAGAATCCCGCTTGAGAAGGCCGCCTTGGCCGGCGGAACCCTGCCCGGCGCTTCGACTACGAGATCGAGCGGGGCCATGCCCGCCTCCACCCGGAAGGCCGGGTTGACGTAGGGGACCAGCCCCGGGCCCGAGACGGTCAGTCCGTAGACCGGAGCCGGGTCCCCGGCCTCCTCGGATGCAACGCCCGGACCTCCCGGGCCTGCCGGCATCCCCCCGGCCTGCCCGTCGATCAGCAGCATGGACCGGGTTATCTGCGCCCCGTCGCCTTGCAGCCGGTAGAGATAGACCCCGGCGGCCACCGCCTGCCCCGCGGCATCGGTGGCGTCCCAACTCGTGGTGTGAAAGCCGGCCGACCGTTCCCCGTCGACCAGCGTGGCAATCCGCTGCCCCAGGATGTTGAACACCTCCAGCCGCACGTGCATCGCCGCCGGTAGCTGGTAGGGAATCATGGTCGAAGGATTGAACGGGTTGGGATAGTTCGCTCCCAGCTCGAAGCGCTCCGGCAGGGCGCCCCCCAGGGTGGCCAAGGGTAGGGTGAAATGCCCTGACCGGTCCGTAGTGGCCGCCAGCGGGGCGGCGCGCAGATCGGCCAGATCGAAGAGCAGCACTTGCGCTCCGGGCACCGGTGCGCCCGAGTCCAGCCGCACCCGGCCCTCGAGCAGGGACTCGGCCGACACGGAAGCGCCGAAAACCAACCCGATGAGGCACCCGATTAATGTTTTCATTTCATCAACTCCTTTGAGTATGTGGTCCGTTGTTAACTCCTTGAGTATGTGGTCCGTTGTTCAGCCAGCAGAAGACCTTATGGAGCCGGTCTGAACCGCTGAGTTCGAGTCGGACCCGCGATGCTTTTGAGCTTGCGGGAAATCCAGGCGACCAAGTGTATTGAACTCTGCTGTCCGGCTATCCAAAGAATGGGGTCCAGCTCACTGCCGGAGGACTTGCCGCCCCTTCTTTCTTCTCCCATACGTCCCCGATATAGCGCCGGTAAAACTCTTTGGTCAGGGCGCTGAATTTGTCGTCGTCGATCAGTATCCTGGCCTTGGTCAACTCGTTGGCGTCCATTCCGGGGATCTCACGGGGCGTTGGTATTTCCCAATATATACGCAAAAACTGTGCCAATTTTCCAATAATAGGGCAATTTATTGATAATAAAGGAGTTAAGCTATAGGAGAGGCGAGTGGAAATTTCCGGAATGTGTTGCAAAATGCTGCACAAATCCGCCGATTTTGCGCTGTGTCAGAGGCTGTAACTAAATGTTTTAGAAGGGACTTATGGAGAAATATCGAGGGCGGAAAAGAGGCTGTGTTGCGACTTGAAGCTAAAGGCGCGTTTTGCAACACGTCCGCCGGGGTGCCCTCTATCCAGGGGAGGGCATCGGGGCGGCCTTAAATCCCCGTGCGGGCATCCAGGAATCTCCTAGGCTTTGGGGTTTCGCCGACCCCCGATTTCCGCGCCATTGTCGCCTGGTTTATCCAATTCATCTCAACAGGATCATCTTGCGGGTATGACTCGACTCGGAGGGGGCGCGAAATTGGATGGAGGCCACCGCGTCCCCTCTGTTTTCGGCATACGAGGCGGTGGAGGACCCCTCGATAGGATGGCGCGGCGTAGCCCGGACCTCGGCCAGAGCCACCGGCTGTTCTTCCTCAAAAATCCCAAATCCCATGAGGGCGTCATCCGCAGAACAGTGCCAGAAGATTCCATATTCGACGGATCCGAGCATTTCATCTCTGGTAAGCTGGACAGGCCGGTCGTCATCCGGAGGACGAAAGCTGCCTTCATCGCCTTGACAGAGGGCCCAAAAAGGTGCCTTACCCACCTATACGCACCTCTTCGGTGTGATGAACTATCCGCTCTGCTGGAAGAGCTTAACGGAAAGCTGGGGACGTAGCATCGCAAGAGGGTAGGTGCCTAATAGAGAAGGGGTATATCCGATGTCGACCATAGCGGAGATTCACCAGGCGATCATAAGCCTTCCAAAGTCCGACTATGCTCAGCTGAGGCGCTGGCTCAATGAGTATGACTGGGAGGAGTGGGACCGACAGATCGAAGCGGACTCGGACGATGGCAAGCTGGACTTCCTGGTGTCTCAGGCCACTGAAGCCAAACGACAGGGATGACCCCATGACACCATCAGCCCGATTCGGTAGCACAGAACAAGCCGGTCGTTAGCTCAGTCCTTTTCTGCCGGGCCAAAATAAACTGTCCTCACTGCACCAGCTCCAGCCTGACCCAGCGCCTCAGGGAGTTGATCAGGTACAGGGCCTCGGCGCGGCAACGGCGCCAGCGCCGAGCTGCGCACCGCAATTTCGCCGCCGCGCCGATCGCCTGTGGATAGTGCGTCGAAAATGGTGACCGGCTTCCGTTCCATTGATGAACGGGTCGTTGTCTGAAAACCGATGAACGACCATGCCGCATTACAAAGATTGACTATAGGTTGCAAACCGGTTATATGTCTAGTCAGAATTCACCTGTACATATAGGGGGATGTATGAGCAAGACGTGGCAGGTACAAGAAGCGAAGGCGCGATTTAGTGAACTCCTTGAGACCAGCCTTGCCGAAGGGCCGCAAATCGTGACGAAGCGGGGCGTAGAGGCGGCGGTATTGGTTCCGATCAACCAATGGCGACGATTGGAGCAAAGGGCAAAACCCACCTTGAAGCAACTGCTACTCGCGTCTGAACCGCAAGCCGACCTCCCGGTACCACCGCGCACCAGACAACCCCATCGGCCGGTGACGGGTTTCGATTGAACAGATGTATCTCCTCGACACCAATGTTATCTCGGAAACGCGTCGCCCTCGTCCCGATCGTGGTGTTCTGAACTGGCTCACCGGTGTGCCCGACGAAGAACTGCACGTCTCCGCGGTAACGATTGGGGAACTCCAGGCAGGTATCGAGATCACCCGTGAGCTGGACTCCGCCAAGGCGGAAGAACTGGAAGCTTGGCTCGGCAAGATCATCGCTTCTTACAACCTATCGTCGGCGGATGCGGTTGTTTTTCGAGTTTGGGCCCGGCTCAAGCATCGCCAGTCGAACACCTTAATGGAAGATGCCTTGATCGCGGCCACAGCTCTGGTTCACAGAGACTCACTGTCGTGACCCGCAACACCGGTGATTTTGCCCAACTCGGTGTGGAGACGCTGAACCCGTTCGAGACATGAATCACGAATTGGGAATTACAAAAATCGCCCATGCTCGACGCCGATACCAAAAGCCGCATCGACACTGCCCGTAAGAAGCCCCCGCCGGTCGGCAAAGAACAGACCCCCTTCAAGATAAGCCGCTGAGAACGTACGGGCAGAAAACACCTGGGCGAGCAGGGCCGCCCAGCCCAGGCGATGGACGCAGGACGGAACGCTGGCCGGCGCGGGTTCCGGTGGCGATGGTCCCTCGCACCGAGGCCGCCGTCAGGGCGGCGAGCACGGGTTCCTCATCGGCGAGCGCATCGGTGGGCATGACGATGGTGGCGTCCTTACTCGCGATGTGAAAACCGGCCGGTTGCTCGTTGTCCACCACGGTGGCAATGCGCTGCCCCAGGCTGTTGAACACCTCCAGCCGCACCTGCATCGCCTCCGGCAGTTGGTAGGGAATCATGGTGCAAGGATTGAACGGGTTTGGATAGTTCGGCCCCAGCTCGAAACGCTCCGGTAGGGCTCCCGCCAGGGAGGCCGAGGGCAGGGTGAAATGCCCTGACCGGTCGGTGGTGGCCGACAGCGGGGCGGCTCGCAGATCGGTCCAGGTCATGGTGTTGCCGCGGACGACATAGGAGAAGCTCTGGGTAAGGAAAACCGTTAACCTTCGGCCGTCGGCGGTCCAGGTCCCCACTTCAAAATCATCACCCCAGCGATACTTACCGTCTGCATTGAAGACCAGCTCATCGTCGTCCTCGTCGACCCAATCACTCCCGTCAAGGCGCTGGCGTCCGCATCAGCGGTGAAATCATACGCAGCCAGATCGTCGACGGAACGATCGGCAAGGCAAGGTGCCAACTGATGAAAGGGAAGGAGATTCTGGCTGGAACTGCGGACATCCTGGGATAGACCAGGCGGTCAAGCAGACATACCCGAGGCGTGCAGTCCCTGGGGCAACGCTCGCCCCACCACGCTGAGGGATGGGCAAACGCTCCTGCCCGCAGTCCAAGCAGACTTCGCAGTGAATCTCGATTTCAAGGCGTACATATCGCGTATGCCAGAATTCCCACCTTCGAGGTAGGCGGACATCTCTATCTCGATCAGCAGCGGCTGCCGGTGCTCGGACCTGCGGGCTTGCTGGAGAAAGGTCCAGATGTTCGGCGAGGTTCTGGTAGAACGGCTCCTCTTCCGGTTCGCGACGACGGTAGGCGGACGTGCGGATAGATACTGGACTGCATGGTGCCGTTCCCAAAGCAATGGACGCGATCAACCTGTGCCCGCAGCCGTCGCATTCTGGAAACCAATTCTATAACAGGGTTGATCAGCGCACGAGGGTGTGGAGATTGGGCCCGGTCTGCGATCATTCGGCCCCAGCTGCGGTTAGAATCTGCACGATTTCCTCCGAAGCTCCCACCTCCTTGGCAATTTGAAGGGGCGTATCTCCCGATTGGTCTGGTGCGTTAACATCCGCGCCGGCCTCCACTAGAATCCGCACAATCTCCGCCGAAGAGCCACTTCTGATTGCCAAATGCAGAGCCGTATCTCCCGATGGATCCCTTGCATTAACGTCAGCGTCTTCTTCCACCAACTCCAGCACGATTTGAGGATTATTTTCCTTAATCGCCCAATGGAGGAAAATTCGCAAAATTTCAGGATTGCCTTTGTTGATAGCTACGTCAAGGGCCGTTTCGCTGCCTGTGGAAAAGCGACTACTCTTTTCAACTGCGTTCACATCAGCCCCAGCGTTGACCAAGATCTGAATGATCTCGGGATTGCCAAAACTGAGGGCCACATGGATGATTGGGTTGCCGATGAAGCTCGTTTCGTTCGCATCGACTCCAGCGTCGATCAAGATTTGAACCATCTCCGGCTTGTTCCTGACAATTACCACTTGGATAGCCGGGTTGCCAGCAAAGTCCCTTTCGTTCACATCAGCCCCAGCGTCAGCCAGAATCCGGAGGATCTCCGGATTATCTTGGCGGACAGCCATGTGAATAGCCGAATTACCAGCTCCGTCCCTTCCATTTGCATCGGCCCCAGCATCCACCAGAATCCGGAGGATCTCCGCGTTGCCTTGGTCGATAGCCTCATGAAGAGCTGCCGAGCCATAGAAGTCCATTTCATTCACGTTCTCCCCGGTTTGAACCAGATGTTTCACGCGCTCTACATCCCCGCGACGGATGGCTTCGAGCAGGCTCACCGACTTCGTGGTGGCGTTGGCGACGACCGACGGCGGTCCGACACCGGCCGAGTTGATGGCCGACACTCGGTAATAACGCTTACTCCCACTGCTCAGCCCCCTATGTGTGTGGTTGGTCGACACGGACTGAGTGTCCGAGACCAGGTCCGTCCATGTAGAGCCGTCCTCCGACACCTCGATCCGGTAGCCTGTGACCGCTTCCCCGGTGTTGGATCTCCATGACAGATTAATCTCCGTCTCCCCGTTCGCCTCTGCCGTTAGAAACCTCGGTGGCTCCGGCGGATTCAGGCGAGGGTTTTCACAATCAACCTCCCGCTTCTCCTGCAGTTTAGCCACCTCAAGGAGAAACTTGAGCACACCCTCCCATCCCACACCACGACCCCACTTGAACTCTCTGCCTTCCAGATCCTCGCAGGCTCCAGCTTCCTTGAGAATGTGGACAACCTCGGGACAGTTGCTGTCCCACGCCAAAGACAGCACCGAACTGCTTTCGTAAATCCCCACAACCACATAGCCGCCTCCATCGCCTTCTTCCAGTATCCGTCCGTAGGTCATCGTGTTGACATCGGCTCCTGCCTCAACCAAGACTCGAACCATTTCAGTGTTGGATACTCTAGCTTCTTCATCATTAGACCAGCAAGCCCCTCTGACCGCTCCAACCAATGCGGTAACGGGATTCCAACTCTCGTCCAGGGAGCTACGGGTGTTCACGTCCATCCCGGCCTCGATCATTAAACGAACTGTACTCACATCGCCGTCCCCAACCGCAATAAACCAAAGGTTCGTATAGTCATAGTCGTCGGTAATCCGAGCTCCCTTGGCGACCAGCAATCGGGCGATGGCCACGGCGTCCTCTCCTCGACCTACATTGGACACCCGAGCAGGAACGGCCATTTGAATCGCAATAGACAGAAACGAAAAGCCAAATGGCCCCTCCCCAGTTACATCTATTCCCGTATCTATCAGAAGCTGAACTGCCCGGAGATTTGTTGAGCCAATCGCATTAACCAGTAATTTCGCGTAAATTTCCGGTGCCTGTTCATGGCCCTTGAGCCCATCGATGATACACTGGAATACATCGACATCCACCTTCCCCAAAGAGAAGGTGGGACCGGAGCTGAAGCCGAATACGGAGCCATCACAGGAATTGATGATTTCCTGTGGGTCAATGCCATTGACAGCTTCGGTCTCGGAGTCATCCTCTAAGACAACTTCGGTCCCGCCATCCTTGGAGTCCTGCCCACCCACTTCATCAGGGTCCGATGCCACAGGATCCTGAGCGCTTTTCCCACAGGCTATTATCAACAGGCTGAACGCTAACAGAGATGAAATCACAGAGTAGTATTTCATTGCAGCCTCCTTCCTGATGGAGCAAGGTCGAGTAGCTCAGCCATTCGGGTTCGCCCTCACAGATCCGTACGTGCGGCTTTTCCGCATACGGCTCCTCTCGAAGGTATCACGTGGCAACAAAGTCACGACGAGCAGCGGTGAGTGATCCGGGGGGGGCAGAGGGAAGACCTGTAGCAGCTCCTGAAAACGGTTCCACGTCAGGCCCCGCTGACTTCGCTTGCCAAGACAGCGAAACCACAGCCGCTTGACCTCCTAGTAGAACGAGTTCAGACAGCGGAAGTTACTGGTCACCCCGTAGTATCCGTAATGTCCACGAAGAACCGCACAAAGCCACTGATGCTGTAGCGCGACTCGCTGATGCATTCGAGTCCGTACCTGCGCCCTCAGCAACTTCAGCTTCGAGCAGGCCCCTTCCCTCCGCTCCCTCGTTTCCTTCGGGAACTTCGCCGCTACTATGAGCCCGTCCGACTCCCGGTTTCGGCTCGATGCCGTGCTCCGGTCGTCCCTCGCACGACACCCCCATCGTTGACCGGACGATGGCCCCAACCGGGCCTCCAGGGTTCCGACGATCGCCTTTCATACGTGATGCAGTCCTCGACCCCGGCGGAGTGCGGCCATCTCTCCTGACGATGGCTGACATGCTGCCTTCACGGAAGAGAACCCGCTCGGGCGCCGCAGGAACCGTTCTCTTAGCGGGCGCCGGAGGAACACATCCTCCATGTTGATCGGACTGTCCGCGATGGAGACCTGGAACCCTCACCGAAGATCCCGCATTATATCGAGCAAATCCTCTGCAAGCTGAGTGAGTACCTCAGCCACGGGATCCTCCGAAACTGGTATGCAGGTGGCGGGTCCGGCGGATTCTACATAAACGTCTTCCAACCTGTTAGACCCCCGGATTGTAGTTCCGTCTTGGACCGGAACATTAAGTCTCATAGCCATCAAGTCCCCTCTCAGTTCTAACTCACCCTTAAAGGTATCGCTCACTTCAAACTCCGTCAGCTCACCGTCAGGAATCCCCGCTCCGTCCCTGTTGAGAAAATCTCCTCCAACAAATTCGACCGTCGCTCTTGTGGATGTCTGAACCGGCCCCCCCATCACCCAGGAAACGGGAGACTCTCGACTCCTGGAAGCGAAGGCTACAAAATCGCCATCGGACAGCAAGACAGCGTTTATGTAATCTCCTTGGAATACGAATGTGGCGGGCACGCCATTGTAGTCCTTGTCCAAGGGCGGAATCTGGCATGGAACATCATCAACTGTCCAACTGTCATCCGAGTTCTTCTCGGCAGAAAAGGTGGTGTCAAAGACATCATCTCCCCTTATGTCATAGTATACGCAAAAGTCTCCAAGTCCTCGTATTGTGACCTCGCCGCCGAAGACTTCTTTCGTAATGGGCTTATCGCTCTTTCTGCACGAGCTTCCATCGGGCTTGACCGAGAACCGCACCTGATATTGCCCGGCAGGATAGTTGCAGCTTTCTCCCGGTCGCACCCTCATTCCGACTTGACATGCTCCTAGATCAACAGGGGGCTCGGTGACCGTTACCTGGAAGGTGACAGGCGCCGATTGCGCGTCGCCCAGTCCACTTGAATCTGTGGCGTAGACTGTGCAGGTAGTTTCTCCCACGCCTCTGGCCCCAATGGTAATGGTTTGGTCCTCTATGGAGGACTGGGCAACCCCTTGATCCTCGCAAGTCGCGTTGATCGTATGCAGGTCGCCCTGGTCCTCGTCCTCTATTCGGACGTTGACGGTCGTCGAATCGCCATCCTCCAAGGTCGTCGCGGATATATCCGCGACGACCGGCTGGCTGTTGCGCGGCACGGCGGCTGGATTCTCCCGGTCGCAGCCTGTCTGGATGAGTGAGAACAATGCAGCCACTGTGAGTAAGGACAGATTCCGTCTCGTCATTTCCCGGGTCCTCCTGACTTCAGGTTGCCGCAGCAACAGTTTCCTCCATTTAGCTGCCCTGCCTGATCACCGGCCTCGAGTTGCTGGGGGTATCTGCGCTACTGCTGGAGGCGGGACTGCAGGAGTGTGACAAGGCACCGGCAGGGCTCCCGCCAGGGTGGCCAAGGGCAGGGTGAAATGCCCTGATCCATCGGTGGTCGCCGCCAGCGGAGGGGCGCGCAGATCAACCAGATCGAAGAGCAGCACTTGCGCTCTGGGCACCGGTGCGCCCGAGTCCAGCCGCACCCGGCCCTCGACCGGGGGCTCGGCTTTTGCATGACCCCATGACCCTACCAATGCGATAATGCAGATGATTGCCGCTTGCATGAAGTCACCTCCCGTAAGGAAGGTTGGATTTTGTCAGGTCAATCCCGGTCAAATAAACCGCAACAAAAAGATGGAGTTCTTCTTCCCGTTAAAATATAGTCTCCTGGCGGACAGGGATTGTCCGTTGAAAAAAAATCAAAAATCCGAGGATGCGCACCGGGGTTGGGGGAGGGACCCTTTCGGGCCGCCGTTCTTCTGCCCGGCAGCTGGACGCGAGGGCCAGGGCGATTGGCCGCAAGGGGACCGGGTTCCGGTCAGCTCATGCCCCCGACTCCTTTGGCTATTTACCCAGGCAACGAGTCAGCCAGTTATATAAAGAGACACTGATTTTCAGAAATGGATTCAGTATACCACCATCCCCAAAGGGGGTGGCTTTGTGATGGGCACTTTGAAAGAGTTTTATCCGTAGCAGAGACCAGGCCGGTCGCTGGCTCAGTTCTTTCCCGCTGGTCCGAATTCCCCTTCTCACTGCACCAGTTCCAGCCTGACCCAGCGCCTCAGGGAGTTGATCAGGTACAAAGCCTCGGCGCGGCGCACCTCGTCAACCGTCACCACGCACTCGCGCAGCTTGCCGCAGGCCAGCAGTTCAGCCCGGAAGGTACCGGCCAGAAGCCCGCTGCAGAGCGGCGGGGTGCGCTTCTCACCCGCGATGACGGCGACCAGGTTGCCGATGCAGCATTCGGTGGCTTCGCCGCGCTCGTTCTGCATGATGACGTCGTCGCAGCCGGGATGGCGCCGGAGCTGGCGCTCGTAGAGGCGGCGGTGGGTGGTCTTGTGAAAGAGCATTGGATCGCGGCGGTCCACCGCGGCGCCGGAAATGGCAACCCTGGCGCAGCTCGGAGGCGGTGTCAACGGAAAACTGCGTACCTCGATCCCGCCACTGCGCCCCAGGGTGAGGCGCACCCGGTAGTCCCGCGGACCAAAGCCGGCGCTCTCGCGCTCCAGGGCCCGGACAACGGCCTCGATTTCGCATCTGAAGTCGAAATAGCGCGCCGAAGAGCGCAGGCGCTGCAGGTGCCGGTCGAGGAGATAGTAGCCCCTGCCCGCTTCGAACAGCAAAGTTTCCAGCAGCTCGAATTGCGGCCTGGGCGCCTGCAACACCCTGGCCTTGACCAGGCATTCCCCATACTCCCCCCGGGGCGAGGAATCGTGGGTGATTCCGCCTCCCACCCCGAACTCGGCCCTGGCGCTGCGGCGGTCGATCCACACGGTGCGAATGGCCACGTTGAAACACGCCTCCGGGCCCGGAGAGACAAAGCCGATACAGCCGGTGTAGACGCCGCGCGGAGAATCCTCCAGCTCGGCTATGATCTGTGCGGTTCGCACCTTGGGAGCGCCGGTCACCGAGCCGCAAGGGAAAAGGGCGGCCATAAGCTGCACCAGTCCCACCCCGGGGCGCGGTCGCGACCTCAGGGTCGAGGTCAACTGCAGCACGGTCTCGTAGCGCTCCACCTCCCACAGGCGGAGCACCTCGACACTGCCTGCCTCCGAAATCCTCCCTAGATCGTTGCGCAGCAAGTCCACGATCATCACGTTCTCGGCGCGTTCCTTGGGCCCCGTGCGCAGGGAGCGGGCATGGCGCTCGTCCTCGCCCGACCAGCGCCCGCGCGGTCGCGTTCCCTTCATGGGCCGCGCCGTCAGCACCCCATCCCTGAGGGAGAAAAACAGTTCGGGGGAAGCGGAGAGAATCTGATGCCTGCCCAAATCCAGATAGGCGCAAAATGGAGCCCGCTGGGAGCGGCATAGATCATGGTAGAAAGTGCGCTCGTCGCCGCTGAAACCGGCGCGCAGTCGGAAGGTGAAGTTGACCTGGTAGGTGTCCCCGGCCTCGATGTATTCCCTTATCGCAGCGAGGGCGTCGACGTAGGCGCGCCGGGAAATAGACGGCTCCCAGGCGGAAAGGGAATAGGTTCCGCGACCTTGCAGCCCGCCACAGGCAACTTTCTCCCGGGCGGCGAAGAGCCCGAACCACACCAGGGGAAGATCGCCGGGTTCGCGGGTCTGAAGGACGGAGGCAAGGCCCGAAGCCGCCTCGTAGGCCACAAACCCGGCGGCATGCAGCCCCTCCTCCACCGCCTTCTCCACCGCAGTCAGGGCAGCCTGAACTTCATCGGGCCTGCGGGCTGCAATTTCGCCGTACAGTCCGGTGAAGGCATAGGAAGCCGGGTCCCTCTCGGAGGAATAGGACTCCAGCAGGACCAGCGGTTCGGAGTTCAATGAATGGGGACCTCTGCTGAGAAGAGCGGGTCGGGGATACCGCCCCTGCATGGACCCGACAGCTCTACACCAACTCGTCGGCGCCGGCGGCCACCTTGCGAAAAGCCTCGGCGTATTCCCGGATGACCTGAGGCCGGTAGTGCTTGAACCACGGAATCGAGAAGCAACGCCCGGGCAGACTCTCAGTCACCGGCAAGCTTCCCCTGGGCTGCCGCAACTCCCGCTGGGATCGGGCGATGCGGGTCGGCCTGCCGTGGCCGTACACGTCCGCCTCGTTGAGCACCGGGTGCAGGTGCATGAGAGGATTGGCACCGGGCTTCACCGCCCACGGCCCGGCAGCACACTCCGCATTGACGGCGGCGCAGAAGCGCTCCAAAGGCAATCCTCCCAATTCTTCCGGGGCATAGAGTCCGTGGGCGGCGTACCAGCCTCCCATGGTGCTGCCCGAATCCCGCGGCGGACGGTGGGGGCGCAGACCGGGAACCCCCTCCAGCAAATCCCAGAAGTAGTGCATCGCCCGCTGGATCCGCGCCATGCGCTTGTCGTAGTGCCTGAGTTGCACCCGGCCGAGGGCCGACGAGAGCTGGTGCATGCGGAATTTACAGCCTCCCAGGGGCATCCCTGCCAGGCCCTTCAGCTCGGCGGGCTCCAGCTCGCTGCCGCGCTCGTAGTGCCCGAAGGCCAGGGCGCGCTGATAGATGGCGGCGTCGCTGGTGAGCAGCAATCCGCCTTCGCCGCAGGCCAGGGACTTGCCGGTCATCATGGACATGGCGGCCACGTCGCCGATGGTGCCCAGAAGGCGTCCTTTGTAGTGCCCCCCGTGGGCATGCGACACGTCCTCGATGACCTTGAGGCCGTATTTTGCCGCGATTTCCATGATGGGATCCATGTCCGTCGGGTAGCCGCAGTAGTGGACTGCGACGATGGCCCTGGTGCGTCCGCTGATGCGCTGCTCGATATCGCCGGGGTCCAGAGTCAAGGTGGTGGGATCCATCTCGGCAAAGACTACCGTTCCCCCGAGGGAAAACACCTGCAGTACCGAGCCCCAATAGGTCATGCTCTGGCAGATGACCTCGTCTCCCCGGCGCACTCCAGAGGCCCACATGGCAGCCTGGATGGCTGCCGTTCCGGTGTTGTGACACAGAGCGTATCCACCCCCGAACCACGCCGCCAGTTCGCCCTCGAACTGGCGGGTCACGTCCATCTGCGACATGGCTCCCCGGCGCAGAACCTCCAGCACCGCGCCCTCGTCCTCGGCGGTGATGATGGGCCATTCAAAAATGTTCCCGGGATCGGTGCGCAGAGCCTGAGGTCCGCCGTTGACTGCCAACTTGGCTTTGTGGATCACTTCCATGGTTCCCAGCACTCCGGTCAGGATCCTTCGGCTGCGCCTTCAAAAGCACCGACGGCCTCTCTCAACTGTTCCGCCGTCGGCATTTCAAAGTACTCCCACACCCTCCGCACTACCCCATCGCGCACCAAGGCCAGACGCGGATACCCATGTTTGTAAGTGAGGCGCCTGAAGTCCGTCATGGATATGCTGGCGATAGCGTAATGCGGCTGCAACTGGTCCTTGAAATCCGCCATCGCCCTGGAGGTGTGCGGAAAGCTGCTGAGGGCGACTATGGGCGGCAAGTCCGGGACCGCCTCCAGCTTGTTGAGCAGCGGCACTTCGGCCTGGCAGCGACCGCACTTGGGGCTGAAGAGTGCGATCAGGTAGTCCCCCTCCATCAGATCGAGATCCTGTCCCTTCAAAGGCAGGCCGACCAGCTTGATCCCGGGTTGCAGATCGGATTCTTCGAGGCGCTTCACGTCGGGAATGAATCTGAAGCCGGCTACCACGAGGGCCAGCACCGTACCTCCCGCCACCAGGCGCGGTCCAGCCGGCCAGGCCGGCGCCGGCAGGGAGCGTGTCCCCCACCATGCGAAGACGAGCAGCGCCAGCATGATCAGGTCTTCGACAGCTGCTTCTCCCGGACTGCGGTTGACCAAAGTGCCGAAGCAGCCGCAGTCTTCGGTGGCTCCCAGGCGCCAGGCATAGGTCATGAGCCCCAGGAAAAAAGCCATCAACACGGTGGCGGCCGGGAACACCAGCCGCGGGCGCCAGTTGAGCACCAATCCCAATCCCAGCCCGCACTCCAGCGGACCCAGCAACAGGGCCAGGCGGGTAGCGGTGCTCAGCACTTCGATGTCCTTCCCCAGCAGCAGCTTGGAAAAGGGCATGGCCTCCCAGTAGAACAACACCGGTTCCCACACCTTGATCAGGCCGGAGACCAAAAAAATGAGACCCATCACCATTTGGCCGATCCGCGCTGCTTTGACTGTTCCCTGCATGGTCTCCCCTCTCACTTCGCAAAATCCGTTATTGTCCTGGTGAAGATGCGCCGTGTCTCCTGCATCACCGACCTGATCTCCGCGCTCAGATCCTCGGGCTCCCGCCGTCCCGCGGCGCGGGCAAGAAGCTCCAATTCGCGGCCGCTGGGCAGCACATTCGGGGCTTGCTCGCTGGCTATGCGCATGCTCTTCTCGATTCCCCTGAGCCGTTCGTAGGCATCCAAAAGAGAACGTCCTTCGCGCTCATCAAGGTACTGCATATCCACCAATTGAGCCAGTATCCGCCTGGTACTGGTTTGCCGCAACTCCTTGTTCCTGCGGCCCCATTGCAGCACCTTGAGCTGGGCAATGAACTCGATGTCGACGATCCCTCCGGGTCCGCGCTTGATGTCCACCTGCAACGGCCGGCCGCGCTCCATTCGTGGCTCCATCCGCCGCCGCAAGCCCACCATCTCCTCGGTCAGCGCCGGGTCCACCGGGGCTCGGAAAACAAAGCGCTGAATCGCCCGCTGCACCTGCGCCCCCAGCTCCGGGTCGCCGGCCACGGTGCGGGCGCGGGTGAGGGCCAGGCGCTCCCAGGTCGCCGCCCGCTCCTTCAAGTAGCGCCGATAGGCCGGCAGGGACAGCGCCGCAGGGGCGTTGCGGCCTTCGGGACGCAGACGGGAGTCAACTTTGTAAAGACCTCCATCCTGCAATAGCTGGATTATCCTTTGGACCAACTCACTGAAAAAGGTACTGTTCGCGGTCCCCGTGCGGCCGCTCTCTCCCTCCCCGGCATAGACAAAAAATACGTCGAGATCCGCTCCGAAATCCATTTCGCGGCCACCGAATTTACCGCCGGCAACACAAACGCAGCGAACGTCTTCCCCGCGCCTGTTGCGCGGCTTGCCGTGGCGCTGCACGAGGCGGCGCCAGCACAGCTTGTAGGCTGCCCGCAGAACCTCTCCGGCCAGATCCGAAAGCCGCAGAAAGGTCTCTGCCTGGGAGGTCAGCCCCAACAGGTCATCGGTCCCGATGCGCACCAGTTCCTGGTTGCGGTGGCGCTGGATAGCCCCCGGATCCCTGCCCCAGTCAGGCCTTTCCCGGCCGCTACCATCGACGTCCGGGGTCAGCAGCCCGTCCAGGAGGCCGGGGTCGCGCTGAATCAATTCGGCCAGAAAGCGACTGGTGCCGCAAATCGCCAGCAACAGCCGGCGGAATCCGGGATGGGTGTGCAGCAGTTCGTAGAAGGGTCCGGGAGCGCCATAGGATGCGACCATCTGGGCAAAGCGGACCAAGCTCTGGTCGGGGTCAGGTTCGGCGGCCAGCGACACCACCAGTTCGGTCAGCAACTCCTCGAGGTGATGCCGGGCGGAGCTGGTCAGCATTCCGGCGGTGCTCAACTGCAGTAAATTGCGGTGCGCCGCCGCGCCGTCGGCAAAACCCCGCGCCTGGAGGACTTGCCGCGCCCGCCGGCTGCCCGCCTCGGCTTCGAGGAGCCAATTCAACCCCTGGGCCGGCACCTCTTCCCCGTAGAAGAAATCGTCGAAGATAGCGCGCACCCGCTTGAGGTGTCCTTCCACCGCAGCCGACAAATCATCACCATCCGGCAGACCCAGAAGTCGGGCCAGAGCCGCTTGATCTTCCCTTCCCGGGGGCAGGGCGTAGACCGAGCGACCTGCGTCGATCTGCAGGAGGTTCTCCAGACGCCGGTAGAATTTATAGGCCGAGCTCAGACTTACCGCCTCGCTTCGGGCCAGCCCTCCGGCCTGGCGCAAACGCGCAATTGCTTCCAGGGTGTTGTGAGTGCGCACCTGTGGATTTACACGACCGTTGAGCAATTGCAGGCACTGGAGGATGAACTCGATGTCGCGAATGCCGCCGGCGCGCAGCTTGATGTTGTTCTCCCGCGCCGGGCGCTCCAGGATGCGGGCTTCGATGCGTTCCTTGACCTGGCGGATCTCCTGGCGCGGGCTGACGCCGAAGTGGGCCGGATAAATGAACCTGACCAGCATTTCCCTGAAGCGCATCCACAAGGCTCGCGACCCGGCGGCGCAGCGCGCCTTGATCAGCATCTGCCGCTCCCAGGTTTCTCCACGGGTCTCGTAGTAAATCCAATAGCTCCGCAGCGAGCGGACCAGAGGACCGGTCTTGCCCTCGGGCCGCAGCCGCATATCCACCCGGTAGAGGGAGCCTTCCCGGGTGGTTGCGCTCAGAATCTGAATGATTCGTTCGCCCAGGCGCTGAAAGAACTCCTGGTTGTCGATGGCCGCACGTCCCCGTCCGGACCGGGTTCGTCCCTCTCCGTCGTAGACGAACATCAAATCGATATCCGAACGGAAGTTCAGCTCCCTGCCACCTTGCTTGCCCAGGCAGACAATGCAGATTTTTGCACCCCGCCCGCGCTCGTCCCGCGGCCGGCCATAGTGCCCCACCATTTCGGCCATGGCCTGTTCCAGGACCATTTTCAAGACTACGTCGGCCAGATTGGCCAGTTCCCGGCCGATCTCTTCGACCGCCATCGCCCCCAGGATTTCAGCGGCGCCGAGACGCAGAAGTTCGCGCCCCTGGGCGCGGCGCAGGACATTGAGGCGCTCCTCCCCCGGGCCGGCCGACTCCACTTCCTGGCGCAGGGTCCGGCGCAGGGCGTTCTGGTCCATGGGCTGGTTCAGCACCTCCGATTCTTCGAGAACCTGACTGAGATATTGCGGATGGCGGACCAGGATATCGGTGAGAAAATGACTGTGGGACAGCACCTGCATCAAGTGGAGCCGTAGTGGCGGAACATCTTTGAGACGGGAGTAGAAGGATGCGCCGGCGCCCATGGCCTCGACCAGTCGCTCCAGGTGATGCAGGCCGCGGTCGGGCCGGCCAGTGTTCACCGCCTCCAGCAGCACCTCGGATGGCAGGGGAAGGGTCCCCCCGTCAGGACCAGCCAGACGATCCAGGGTCTGCAACGCCCTTTCCGGCGCCTCGAAACCCAACCGGCTCAGCCGTTGCAGTGCTTTCGCCCGGCTGCAGGTCAGAGCCTCGCGCGCCAGTTTCTTCAGTTTGCCGTCACTACCCGGCAGCATTGCCATCCCGGACCCGTGCGGGTTTATATTGTCGGGGAAAGCCCTTCAGAGGGCGTTGTCGCCGGTCTCGCCGGTGCGGATGCGAATGGCCTCTGCGACTTCGGAGATGAAGATCTTGCCATCCCCGGTCTGGCCGCTTTTGGCCCCTTCGAGGATGGCGTCCACTGCCCGTTCCATATCGTCGTCGCCGACGACCAACTCGATCTTGATCTTGGGCATGAACTCGACTTTGTACTCGGCACCGCGATAAATCTCGCTGTGACCTCGCTGGCGGCCGAAACCGCGCACCTCGCTCACCGACATGCCCAGGATCCCCACCTCGGCCAGTGCGCTTTTCACTTCGTCGAGTTTGAATGGTTTGATGAAAGCATCTATTCTCTTCATATGAGCCTCGCGAAAATCTCCTCGCCCGCGCTCATCCGCTGTAAGGACTCGCCAGACCTGGGGAGAATGCAGCATGAAATCGGCGCGGATTTTTTTGCCATCGAGCCTGCATTGCGCTTTATTACACCCTTACCCACTCAAATGCGAACCCTTAAATTAATTTCGCGAATCGTCAAAAACCTCTCATAACTATTGGGAGAAACAAGGCTTCTGGGGAGAAATAATGGCATCGAACATCGAAGAACTGAGCATCCACTACGAGGAAGAAGGCAAGGTCCTGCGCCAGGAACTGGCCAAAGAAATTCTGAGCAAGGGCTCCTGGACCACCATCATGTTCCTTTATCAGGATCTCGATCGCAAAAGTGGGGAATACGGCCCGCAGAAAATCTCCATCCGCCGCTATCAGAAGCGCGAAGGGACCTATCTGCCGCGCAGCAAATTCGAGATCTCCAGCGCCAACCAAGCCCGGGCAATCGGCGCCAAGATCGCGGATTGGTTCCCGGTCCAGGAGTGAGCATCCGCTGGTACCCCTCTCCTTCCCCTCTATAAGGTCAAGACCCGGGCTGGAGGAGGGCAATTTTCGCTGCCGGGAGCTTGCCGGGTTTCCCTGCGGCAAAGAAAGGCTAAGAGGAAGCGCCGCTCTCCACGTTCACCGGTACCCGATGCCAGCCCGTGCGCCCGTCGTAAAGGTCCACCCCCCTGTCTTCCATGGACTGAGTGCTGCCCTGGTCGTCCGTTGCCCTCGCCAAAACCTCGTAGCGCCCGCTTGCCGGCAACTGCCAATGGTAACCCCAGGTTACCCATTGATTGGGCAGCAATTGGGTCAGGATTTGCGCCTCTTCCCAGAAGCCCCCACCGTCGGTGCTCACCTCAACCCGCTCCACCTTGCGCTCGCCGGCCATGGCAATTCCGTGGATCAAGAAATCCTCTCCCACCGCGCCGCGGATGGTCTGCAACTCCACCGTTATCCCGCCATTGGCTGGATCCTTGACGTCATCCCACAGCGATGTGGGCGAGTCAACCCGCGAATTCACCGTTGCGACTGCGTCGTCGGACCACTTGAAAGGCTTGTTTTTTGGCAGGCTCTCCCAGTGGCCCAGATGGACGAAGTCGATCAACTCGATGTGAGTGATCCACTTGGGCATCTTCTGCCCGTAGTGCCCGGGGTTGATCAAGCGCACCGGGAACCCGTGCTTGGAAGGCAGTACCTCACCGTTCATCTCCCACACCAGTAAAACCTCGTCGCGCCGGGCGCGTTCCAGGGGGATCGAAGTATGATAGCCGTCGACGCTGGCGAACCTTACCCGGATTGCCTCGCTGCGCACCCCGACCATGTCCAGAAGATTGTTGAACGGCGTACCTCCCCATTCGGCATTGCCAACCAAAGGCCCACCGATCCAGTTGCCGATGCACTGCATGGTCAACACCTGGCGCTGCAGCGGCATTGCGACAATTTCCTCGTAGGACATGGCGCTGACAGGATTCTCCACCAGCCCGTCGATATTCAAACGCCAGCGCTCGGTATTCACCTTGGGATCGTAGTTCTTGCCATTTATCGACTGCAGGTAGAACCGTTCGTTGGTCGTTATCGGGGGTAGAGGCAATTCCTCAACCGGGGTCCCCGGCGCCACCTCCGGATCCGGTCCCATGGGTATGCGGCGGAACTTTACTTCGTGGCTCTCGCAGCCCAGGCCCGGAACTATGGCCGCTATGGTAACCAGGCCGCCGGCTTTCAAAAAGTTGCGCCTATCCTGCCTTTTCATGATTGAGACCCCTTCCCTTTCTCATCAGTAGCTGTAGGAGAGCCCGATGCCCCAGGACATTCCTGCTCCGATGTTCTCGCCGGCAATAATGTCTTCCCACAAAAGGTCCAGCCACAGGGGACCGCCTGCATTGAATGCGGCATTGAACCCGGCCTTGGTAAAATCTCCTTCCGAAACCTGCACCGAAGCGCCCACCACTCCGGCGCTTTCTTCGTCGTCAGCAGTCAAGGTGTTCTTGCCCGCGAGATAAACCTTGGCAAACACCTTGGGGTGCGGGGAGGCCCCTACCTCGATAAAGTAGGGCACCTGGTTGGAGTAGGGACCGCCGCGCACGCGGTAGCCGCTTTCGGCCCCAATATATAGAGGCCAGGGATAGAGCGAGCGCGCCGCCAGCATCCTGAACTCCAGGTCAATTTCCCCGGTACCCAGGGCAGGATCGTTCTTCTGGTCGTATCCGGTGGGCACCTTGAAACTCACCATGGGGGCCAGCACCAGCGGATCGTCCACCAGTTGATACTTGGCGCCCAGATCTGCATCCCCCGTTCCCCTCGTCCTCCGCCACTTTACCACCAGGGTGTCCTGAAAAACCAATTCGCCGGCGTTCATCTGGGCAACCAGGGTGAGCCTGTCCAGCAGGCCGTATTCCAGATAGAGAAATCCCTGTCTCGAATCGAACCTGTCCTGGTCGGTCCCCAGAGGATCCCGGCTGCCCATATCATTGTAGACCTCGCCGGAGGAATAAAAGATCCCTGAGAACTTGGCGTAGTAGTGGCCTTTGGCCTGACTCCAGGCACCTGCCCGGACCGCGCTTTGATCTCCGACAGCGAGTCCCAAGAATATGGCAAGGGAGAGGAGCCAACGATCACTCATGCCTGCCTCCTTTCCGGTGTGAGCACCCGATCGTAGAGGGCCAGGAGTTTTTGCGCTTCGCCATCCCAGTTGAACCTGTTTGCGACCATTGTCCGCCCTCGGGCTCCCTTTGCCCGAGCCTCGGTGGGATGCTCGAGCAGGAATCCGATGGCGCCGGCGTGGGCGCGGGGATCCGCCGGTTCGACCAGAATTCCCCAATCCGCCTCGGCGTGGAAGGCCCTGATGGAGGGCAGCGCACTGGCCACCACCGGAATACCACAGGCAAGGTATTCAAAAAGTTTGGTGGGGACAAACGGCAGGAGATTCTTGATGGATACCTGGCCCGGGATCAAACCCACCCTGCTCTCGCCGATTAGTTCCCCCAGTTGCTCGTAAGGCACCGACTCGGTGCGGCACTCCACCAGTTCCTCAAGCTTGTATTCCGCGAGCTTGCTAAAGAAAATTTCCTCGATGCCGGCGGAGTGGAACTTGCCCAGGCACAGGAGCCGCACCCTGGGATGGGTTTCCCTCAGGGCCCGCATTATTTCGAGCAGGAATGTTCCTCCGCGATCGGAGGAGAGCGATCCCACGTGAACGAGTTCGCAGCCCACCCTGTGGTCCGTCCTTCCATTGCCGGCAAATAACTCCGTGCGCGGATAATTTTTCACCGCGGCGAAGGGCCGGCGCTCGAACCTGGACCCCTGCTCCTCCACTACCCCTACCACCGCACTGAGACAGCGGGCGAGAATCTGCTCTCCGGCGTCAACCACCAAGGAGAGAGGCCTTCGCAGTCTGGCGGGCACCCAGGGGCGCACCTGGGCAACCTGGGGAAAATGCTCGTGGACGTCGTAGATCACCTTCTTGCCCAAGAGCCAAAGAACCACTCCCAGGAGCAACAACTCGGCGTCGTGGAAGTGGTAGACGTCCGCCTTGACTTTCCACCCCGCCTGCAGCAGCCGGAAAATATTCAGCGACCGCTGGCCCAGAGACCGGGCTCGAGGAATGGTCTCGATGCGCACCCCCCCTCTCTCGCCCGCCAGCTCCGGCGGCCCGGGTCCGACGATAGTGACCTCGTAGCCGGCGGCCGCCAGGCTCAAAGCCTCTTTGTAGAAAATGCGCGGATCAAGAGGGCTGTGGACATTGGTCAACTTGCAAACTCTACTCCCCAAAAAGCACCTCCCTGCTTCCGTCTCCACAATTGAGCAACAGATCCAGCGCACTCATATTTGCCTCGAATCCGGGAAAGCACTGGGCATAGGTAGGATGGCGGAAGGCGCTGAAACGGCATTCGATTCCGGCCTCGAGGAAATATTCTGGGTCCAGGTAATCCTTGGAGCCGCCGCTTCCTGCCAGGTAGACATCGCAACCGCAAACGAGGGTCATGTCAACCAGGCGCAGATGGCGCTCGGGCCGGAGCCCCAGTTTCGAACTCATGCAAATCTCGACCTCGATCCCCAACCGGCGCAGAATGTAGCGGACCATCTCCACGTTGACATCCACCAGACGGCACCAGGAGCGGCGGTAGAAAGTTTCGAGGAATTCGGCATGATCGTCGAAAAAAGAGGCCTTGCGATAATTCCAGCGCAATGCCTCCCAGTGTTTGCGAGTCCAGGTGCTGGCAGAGTCAACATCCACCTCGCGGATGCGCTGCAAACCCCGTCCGCGGGTGAGGACGGGGACGGTCAACCACTGCCAGCCCTCGGCGGTGCGAATGCGATTGCGATTGGTCAGCCCGTGACGCGAGTATTGCACATCGTCGGCAATGACCCATACGTTGGCCTGGCCCAGCTTGTGAAACAGACCCAGCCAGGGCAGGTAGTTGGGCTGGTGCGCAGCAAGCACCCGGCTCATGGCAGCACCCAGCGCAGAACGTCGAAGGCCTCGGCGTAGTCGACCGAGATCTGGCCTCCGCGGCTCCGCGCCCAGCTCCAGATGAAATCCTCCTTGCTGTAGGGCCGACCGCGCTGGGACCGGTAGCACTTGAGAGCCTCGATCTTGGTGCGCACGTGATCGTTGCGGAGCACGACGAAGTGGCGGTAGTCGAAGCTCAGATTGTTCCAGGGGAGTTCATAGCCCAGGACCGTGACCATTTTGAAGGCTCTCAATCCTTCCATGTAGACGGTCTGGTGGTCCTGGTGCAGATCCTTGCTGCTGGGGAGAAATACCACCCCGGGGTCAATCTCTTTTTTGAGCCGCACCAGTTCCTCGAGAATCTCCTGGCGCACGTGAGGCAGATGGCGCACGGCATATTTGTAAACCAGAAGATTCTCGGGAGGGATTCCGAGGATGCGGGTACCGGCCTTCACTTCCCGCTCCAGGATGTCCGGGGGGAATTGCTCTGGCACGGACTCCTCGGCCGTGGAAAAAGCCACGTAGAATACTTCCCTGCCCTCTTCGGTGAAACGCCGTATGGTTCCCCCACAACCGAATTCACCGTCGTCCGTATGGGGCGCCAGAACCAGAATTCTGTCGTTCATCGTCAATCCTCGGGCCGCAAGCGCAGACTCCGCTGGGGGCCGCGGCGCCAAACCCCTTCCGTTCTTCCACATCGCCAAGAGGGGCGCTCCGCGGCGCTACAAAATATGCATCCAATCCCTCGAGGCCAACAACGATCCGGCGGCGGCGGCCATTTCTGTTCTCCGGAGTCTCGCCCGAGGTTGAACATCCTGGTGCGGTTGGCACAACCGGGAGGCGCCATGGCCGCGGCTCATGGAGATTCGTCCACGAGCCGTTTTAAATACCTACAGTACGGATTTTCATCGGAAAAGGCTGCCACTTTGAGAACTTGCTCCCGGGTGATATAGCCTTTCCCGAAGGCGATCTCTTCCAGACAGGCGATCTTGAGGCCCTGGCGGTGCTCGATGGTCTCGACAAAATTGCTGGCCTCCAACAGGCTTTCGTGGGTACCTGTATCGAACCAGTCAAATCCTCGACCCAGCACCTGCACCCGCAACTGCCGGCGCTCGAGATAGACATTGTTGAGATCGGTGATTTCCAGCTGACCCCGGGCCGACGGCCTCAGCGACCTGGCGATTTCCACCACCTGCTCGTCGTAGAAATAGAGCCCCGTCTGGGCGTAGCTGGACCTGGGTTTCTCCGGCTTCTCCTCAATGCTCAGGACATTCAAGTCCCCATCGAACTCCACTACCCCATAGCGTTCGGGATCGCGGACCTTGTAGGCAAATACCAGGGCCCCCTGTCTCAGTTTTCCCGCCTCCCTTAGAATCTCCGTAAGCCCGGGTCCGTAGAACAGGTTGTCGCCAAAAATCAACGCGCAGGGCCCTTCCTTGACGAAGTCGGCGCCGATGAGAAGGGCCTGAGCCACGCCGCCGTCCGCCTTTTCCTGGACCGCATAGCTGCAGTCCAGTCCCAGGCGGCTGCCATCACCGAAAAGCTGCTCGTACAACCGGATGTGCTCGGGGGTCGAGATGATCAGGTACTCTCTGATCCCCGCCAGCATGAGGACGGACAAGGGATAGTAGATCATGGGCTTGTCGAAAACGGGAATAATCTGTTTGGAAAGAGAGATGGTCTGCGGATAGAGACGGGTGCCGAGACCTCCGGCGAGGATAATCCCCTTCATGAATGGTGCCTCTTTTCCAGTTTGGCCCGGGTCCTCAGGTGGAAGTCACAGTGCGCGCGGGCCCGCCCTTCAGGGGACCTGGTTGTATTTCGGACAAGCGAAAGGCAGATGGGTGTGACCGCGCGCCAGAATGTGCTGATAGTTGGCGGCCTCTCCCTCGTAAAGCGCCCCGTGGCCCCACGGCACCCAGGAGCGCGCGTTGCAGTAGTGGCTCACGAAAGCCCGGCGCCAGCGTTCCCTGCTGCGGTTCGGATGCGAGCGGTGCAAGAGGTGCGGATGGAAAAACACCACGTCCCCCGGCTGCACCACCACCGGCAGCGGAGGATCGTACTGCGCCGCCACCCGCGCCAGAGTGTTAACCTCGTCGTCCAGGTCACTGGCGTTCTCTACCGGGCCCAGATCCGCAAAAACCCCTTCAGCATGGACCAGACTGCCGCGCTCGTCGTCCGGATAGATGGGCTCGTGATTGGAGCCCGGCACCACCCACAGGCACCCCGTCTCTTCGTCGGCCCGGTCGAGGGCCAGCCAGGTGCCGATAAGGGTGTCCGGATAGGTGGTTATGTAGTAGGAATCCTGGTGCCATCCCTGTCCCCCCATGCCCGGTCCGTTGAAGAACAGCATGGTCTGCAGAGCCAACACGTCGGGACCCACAAGCGCCTCCACCACGTCCAGAACCCGTGGATGCAGCAGAAAACGCTCGCTCACCGGGTCCAGCCGGTGCAGCATGTGGACCCGGGTCACCCTCCGGCGCAGCTCCTCCTGGCTGGCGCCTGGGTCCGCTGGCTCCACCCCTTCCAAGGGCACCCGCCCTTCCAGAATATCCATGGCGTGTCCCTTCAATTCCTCCACCTCCTCCGGCGCCACCAGAGAGGGCACCACGATGAAGCCGTGCCTCTGGTATTCCTTGTACTCCCGCACCGCCACTTTGTAGCGGTCGGATCTTTCCCGGGCTACCGGCTTGTACATTGCCCTCCGCAGCTCCTCATATGCGATATAAAATCCCTGGCGCGTCCGGCTGCGCAGGCTCATGACCGGCTGGAGTCGAAGTCCGTTTGGCAGCCGGCTACCGGCTCTGAATCTAAACAAAATTGCGCTCACGGTGGAGTCCAACCGAGCTGCGCAGGGCCAGACGCAATTTGCCGAAAGCAGCAGCAACCTCCTATATTCTCCAATTGCTGCCGGCGGCTCCCTCCTGAATTTCCACTGCCGGCTGGCCCAGAAATCGAAGATCATACCCGCAACGGCAGCCGGGCCTCATCAAGCTTAACACAGGCCGGGCAGCAGTCCAACCTTCTCCACAGCACCACAATGTATTCATATAAGCGACTCAAGTCCTTCGCCCACACCATATTTCGCAAAATAGGCTGCCCCACGCAGGACGCGGAACAGGCGGCGGACTCCCTGCTGGCGGCAGATCTGCGCGGGGTCGACTCTCATGGAGTAGCCCGGCTCTCTGGCTACGTGCGACTTTGGGAAATCGGGCGGATAAACCCCCGGCCGGAGACAAAAATAGTTCACCAGACACCCGGCACTGCAGTGCTGGAGGGAGACAGGGGCCTGGGTCTGGTCGTGGCGCCCCAGGCTATGGAAATCGCCATTAAAAAAGCCGCCGCCTGCGGCACCGGCTGGGTCGCAGTGAGAAACGGCACCCATTTCGGCATTGCCGGTTACCATGCCATGATTGCCCTGAAAAACGATATGGTGGGTCTGGCCATGACCAATGCCACCCCGACGACCGCCCCCACCTTTTCAACCGAGAGACTGCTGGGGACCAATCCGATTGCGGTGGCGATTCCCGCCGGGGAGGAACCACCCTTTGTCGCCGACTTCGCCACCACCACCGTCGCCCATGGCAAGCTGGAAATCTTGCAGCGCAAGGAAGAGGCCGCCCCTTTGGGCTGGGTCCAGGACAGCGAAGGCCGCCCCACCACCGATCCTCATACCTTGCGGAACGGTGGCGCTCTGCTCCCTCTGGGCGGAGACCGCCGGCACGGCAGCCACAAGGGATATTGCCTAGGATCCATTGTGGATATTTTTTCCGCCCTGCTCTCGGGCGCAAACTATGGCCCGTGGGCACCGGCCTTCGGAGGCTTTCTCCCCCCGGCCGACTTCGAGGTGGGAGCCGGCCTCGGGCATTTCCTGGGAGCTTTGCGCATCGACGCTTTCAGGCCTGCCGACGATTTCAAATCCCATATGGACAGATGGATAAGAAGATTCAGAAGTTCCGCTACCGTACCAGGCTGCGACCGGGTGCTGATTCCGGGAGACCCGGAAAGGGAGTGCGAGAAGGAACGATCAAAATCGGGGATTCCTTTGAATCGAAAGGTCGAGCAGGATTTACTGGAATTGGGGGGAAAATTCAAGGTCGAACTATGAACCAAGGAACGCTTCCAGGCCAAATCCCGGCGGGGACCCACGAGAGCTTCTGGAGCGCACGGCAGGGCCTGAGCGCGCGCGCTCCCCGCCCCATCGATCCTTCTCGTCGTTGTGCCGCGGCCACGCGGGCGCCGAACGCGGCGCTCACGGCAGGCCCTACACCTGGTAGGCAAACACCTTGGCGCGGAACATCCTGATGCGCAGGCAGATGGTATCCCCCACGCTGGAAATGTCGCTGCGCCCTTTCCAGGTCACGACCTTTTCGCTCTCGTCTCCAAGAACCCAGTCACAGTCCGCAAAAGTCATACCCGCCGCGCCCGCCGCGTCGGGATGTTTTCGCGACGGCACTGAATCCCGCACCTCCACTTTGATCCAGCCTCCATTCTCGCAGCGATAGTTCAAGCGCAACTCGCTCCGGCTGCGCTTGATGGTAGGTACGGTGAATCGCCCTTCGGCGCGGGCAGCGATGCCGCAGAAACGCAGCGGCTCCCAGCGCGCCCAGCGCATTTGCCGCGGTTCCTGGGGTACGGGCATGCCCGGGTGGAAGCCATTGTGCAGGCCGGTGCCGCCGGTGAACGGAACCGCCCAATAACCATCCGCAAGCTGCACCAGCCCTCCCTGGGCGTATACGGTGCCTTCGAACCCACTTCCCGCGGCACCAACGGGAACGGCGGCACGGCGCTCGGGGCGGCTCCAGAGGAGGCCGTCGCGGCTGAAAGCGATCTGGTTGTCGACGTGGCCGCTGATCTGATCGAAGACGTGCACCAGCATACAATGAATCCCCTTGCGGCCCGGGAAGGAAAAGTAGAATCCACCGTAAAATGAGATGTGCGGTCCATCGTGAGCGTCGGGATATAGAACCAGCTTGGGCGGCGGCCAGTGGCGAAAATCCCGGGTGCGGGTGAAACCTATACTGCGCCGGGTGGAGTCCCGTTCCGGCGTACTGTGGGCCAGGGCCTGAAATTCGCTCTGTGCCAATCCGTGCACCCGGACGTAGGAGAAGTAGGTCTCCGTCTCCGGCTCGAAGGTCGGATTGCTTCCGGTGCCGTCGGAGGGCATGTTGGCGACGGGGCGCTCGATCCGGGTCCAGTGCATGGCGTCGGGAGAGGTAAATCCGCGGACGAAAGCGCGCATGACCATTCGTGGCCCGTTGTAGTCCCCCCCTCCGTCCTGCATCTCTCCCATGCGCTTCAAGCCCTCTTCCCCATCGAGCTCTTCCCCTGTATCCGGGTCGAACATGCCGCCGACTTCCACCATGGCCTTGTAGCGCTCCCTGGACGAGGCATGGGGATCCCGCACCACGTGACCCACACACTGGTCGCTGACCAGGTTGTTCCTCGTAGACCCCTCGAAATCTATTCTGCCGATCTCGGGAAGGGTCCAATCGTAGCCATCCTCGCTTTCGGCGTAGGCGGTGCCCCCGGTGTCGCGGTAGAGCATACGGTAGAGGCCGTCCTCCTTCCAAGCGTACAAAGGCAGCAGTCCCCCCTGCCGGACGCCGTCCTCGGCAAAGAGAACCCTGGAGATTGCCGCCTCCTCCACCTGCAACTCGATCCCTGAGGGAGAATCAAAGAGACCGAATTGGCCGTGGCGGTCTTTCCAGCGATTCCCGGGATAGACATCGAACCAGTCGATCAGGGGATGCCATTCCCCCGAGTTCTCCCTGGCCTCGCGCCCGAACGGCGCCCCCGGCAACTTAACATCTTCAGTCACGATCCCTCCTTGGCGCCAATGCGCCGGCCTCAGTCCCGGCGCTGGAGAACGGCGAAGTGAACCTCGGTGTAATCCCGCGAGAAGCAGCCGGTGCCCTTGACCCCGCGGGTCCAGGTCAGCGCCGGCATTTCAGGGGTCTCCTGGTGGAAGCTCGAAACCATCTCCAAGGAGGGCTGCCAGCAGGGCAGTCGGTCTCCCGGGGCGGAGACGTGGCGGGCGCTGAAGTTGCGGCCCCCATCCTCCGAAAACAGCAGCACCACCTCGGCTCCTTCCGAGCCCCAATCGCCCACCTTCGCCCCGGTCTGCAAGGCGATGTAAAGCCCGCCGCTGCGATCGAAAGTGAGGGTGCCATCGGCGGCGATGAATCCGTCCGGTCGAACCTTGCGGACCTCCTCCAGCAATAGACGCCGGTTCCAGGCGCCGCCGTCGTGCCACATGAGCAGGGCGTCCCCGTCGTCCCGGTCCACCACCAGGGTGTAAGGGCGGTCGTGGTTGTCACAAGCCACGTTGCCAACGCGAATGTAGCCCTGCTCAACCTCCTCGAGAACCTCGAAAGTATGCTTTCCCGAGGGGATCAGAACCTCCCCGCCGTCGCTTCCGGTCCAGGTCGATCCGGCGCTTTCGGAGCGCAGGTAGCCGATGCGGAGACCGCGCTCGACGGGGTGCCCTTCGACCATGTGGAATACCAGGTGAATCCGGTTGCGGCGGTCGATGCACAACGAGTTGCCGTACTGGGTGTAGCCGTAGGGCTCCTCGGTGCGCACGAGCTCGGCGGCGGAGAGCCAGTCGCCCCCCTCGGCGCGGGCGCGCTGGTACATCAGATGGGAAGCGGGTGCGTGCTCCATCCAGTCGACCTTGGAGGCGCAGCCGCGGTAAGCCAGGTGCAACTGGTCGTCGCGGTCACAGACGAGACTGGGATAGGTGGGACCAGCGCCAACCGGCCGGTAATGCAGCCATTCCGACTGATCCATCGGGTCGCGGCTCTTGCGGTGCTGAAAGGGACTGTAGCCATGGGAGCCGGTGATTACGTGGAGGTACCCGGAGCTGTCCATGGCGAGGGCCGGGCCGCAGTGGTTGTCCACCCCGCAGCCCACCGTGTCGGTGTCGCTCCAGTCCCCTGTGGCGCGGTCCAGGGTTTTGATCTGGTTGGCGGCGAGATAGTCCTGCCAGGTGACGAAGGTCCTGCCCTCGTGGGTGAGGATCTTGTTGGTCCAGTTGTAGAGCGTCGCCCGGGTGGATCCTCTTGTCGAAAGCACGATGTGCGAAACCAGGTCTATGGTCGAGGGCATGGGCTCGGCTCCGAGGGCATGGGGGACGATTGACAGGTGGCGGCGAACTGCAGCGCCGCAGCCGGGAGAAGCGGTTTCTTGAATCCTGCACCGGGCCAGCCCGGAAGGCCGGAAAGCAGAAAGCAGGGGAATAATACAGGGCCATTCCCCCATGGTCAAGGAGATGCAGCCGTCCCACCGCTCGCCGCGAGGCAGCTTCCGGGTGGCCGCTGCTCTTGCCGCAGGACCGGGGCCAGGGTATTTTTACCGCTTCCCGGAACACTCAAGGAGGACAGAGCAAATGTCGGATTTCACCACCCGTCCGGTCATCATGGCCACCCGCGGCCTGGTTGCCTCGGGCCACTATCTGGCCACCGCCGCCGGCTTCCGGATCATGGAGCAGGGCGGCAACGCCATCGACGCGGCGGCGGCCATGTGCTTCTGCCTCAACCTGCTGGAACCGCAAAGCAACGGTATCGGCGGAGAGGTGCCCACCCTGGTGTATTCCGCCGCAGAGCAAAAGGCCTTTGCCATCAGCGGCATGGGCTGGTCGCCGCAGGCCTTCACCACCGATTGGTGCCGCGAGCACGGCATCGACCTCATTCCCGGGGACGGCTACCTGCCGGCGTGCGTGCCGGCGGTGGTGGGGACCTGGGCGGCGGCGGTGGCGCGCTTCGGCACCATGAGATTCGCCCAGGTCCTGCAGCCGGCCATGGAACTGGCGAAAAACGGCTTTCCGGTATACCCCGGGCTGCATCGGGCGCTGGCTGGTCAGCAGGCCAAGTTCATTGAGCACTATCCCACCACGGCAGAAATTTATTGCCCGGGGGGACAGGTGCCCCAGGTGGGCGAGATCCTGCGCAACCCGGATTGGGCCGGGGTGCTGCAGAGGATGTGCCGAGCGGAACAAGAGGCCGGACACAAGGGCCGCGCCGCCGGAATAGAGGCGGCGTGCGATATTTTCTACCGCGGCGAGATCGCCGCCACCATCGTCGACTTCATCCAAGCCCATCCGGTGGAGGACGCCAGCGGCGCGGCGCACGCCGGGCTGCTCTCTTACGAGGACCTGGCGGCATGGGAGGCCCAGGTGGAGGAGCCGCTGGTCTACAACTATCGCGGCCTGGACGTCTGCAAGTGCTCCTCGTGGACCCAGGGACCGGTCTTCCTGCAGCAGTTGGCCCTGCTGCAGGGTTTCGATCTGCAATCCATGGGGCACAATTCGGCGGACTACCTGCACACCTGCATCGAATGCGCCAAGCTCGCCTATGCCGACCGCGAGGCCTACTACGGGGACCCGCTCTTCGATGCTGTTCCCCTTGATGTTCTCCTGGCGCCGGAATACGGCGCGGAGAGGCGCCAGCTGGTCAGCGCCCAGGCCTCCGGGAATATGCGGCCGGGGGACGCAGGAGGTGGAGTCCCCGCCCATGCGCTGGTGGACGTGGCAGGGGACAATCGCCGCGCCTTGCAGCTGGGGGCGCGGCAAGTGCGCGATCTGGGCATAGGCCACGCCCACATGGGGGATACCACCCACCTGGACGCGGTAGACCGGCAGGGCAATATGGTGGCGGCAACTCCCAGCGGCGGCTGGCTGGGGAGCTCGCCCATAATCAAAGGCCTGGGTTTTCCCCTGGGCACGCGGGGCCAGATGTTCTATCTCAACCCCCGGCGCCCCAACGCGCTGGAGCCGCGCAAGCGGCCCCGGGCAACCTTGACCCCTTCACTGGTTTTGCAGGAAGGCCGCCCGTTCATGGTTTTCGGCACCCCGGGCGGCGACATCCAGGATCAGGTGACCCTCCAGTTCTTCCTGAATTACGTCGAGTTCGGCATGAACATACAGGAGGCCCTGGATGCTCCGACGGTCTACTCGGCACACTTCCCCTCCTCCTTCTATCCGCGCAGGGCCTATCCCAGAAAGGTCGTGGTCGAAGGCAGGATTGCGCCCGAGGTGGTCGCCGAGCTAGAACGCCGGGGCCACGAGGTCGAAGTTGGCGGAGACTGGTCCCAGGGCAAGGTCATGGGGATCCGCTACGACGGCGAGGGCGGGGTAATCGTGGGAGGGGCGGCGCCCAAGGGCAACATCGGTTACGCCCTGGGCTGGTAGGACGGGACTTGACAGCCCCGGGAGTTGCCGCTTATTTTTGCCCAAATTGCATTCAACTTGGAGGTTCCATTCAGATGTCCGCTCTCTTTCCGGCCGCGCAGCCCCTGTCATGGCAGCGATCTCTCGTCGTTCCGGTAGAGGCGCTGTCTGCCCTATCCACCACCGGGGTCACATCTGCGACCGCCGCCAGGGGGGATAGCTGAGCTGGACCGAGCCCAAATTATTATTGTCGTTTCGAGCCCGCTGTCTTCAGGCAGTGGGCTCTTTTTAGTGTTGAACTGCACGGGAGAACGAAATGATCATCAAAATACCTGATGGAGAGAGGCTGGAGCACGAGGGCGAAGGGACGCTGAAGGAAATCCTGCTGGCCCGGGACAGAAAATTGCTCAAGTCCTGCATCGGCGCCCGGCGCGACGGCGAGCGCATCGATTTCCATGCCCAGTTGCCGGCCCCGGCAGAAGTGGAGTTGATCTCCTGGGATGACGAAGAGGCGCCCTGGATATTCCGCCACAGTATGGCCCACGTGCTGGCCCAGGCCGTGCTGCGGCTCTTTCCCGGCACCAGGCTGGCCATAGGCCCGGCCATCGCCGAAGGCTTCTACTACGATTTCGACGTGGAGACCCCTTTTTCTCCCGAGGATCTGCAGAGGATCGAAAAAGAGATGAAGCGGATCGTAAAGCAGAACCACCGATTCGAGCGCCTCGAGGTCACCAGAGAAGAGGCCGGCGCCATGGTTGGAGACGATCCCTACAAGGTCGAGCTCCTCGCCGACATCGAAGACGGCCAGCCCCTGTCATTTTACCGCGACGGAGACTTCACCGACCTGTGCCGGGGACCGCACATGCTGGGCACCGGCCAGGTCAGACACTTCAAGCTCCTCAGCGTCGCCGGCGCCTACTGGCGCGGAGATGAAAACAGAAAGATGCTGCAGCGCATATACGGCACGGCCTTTGTCACCCGCGAAGCGCTGGACCGCCATCTGCATCTGCTGGAGGAGGCCAAAAAGCGCGACCACCGGCGGCTGGGGCAGGAACTGGAGCTGTTCATCTTCGACGACGAGATAGGACCGGGCCTGCCTCTGTGGCAACCGAAGGGCGCGGTTCTGATCGAGGAGCTGGAGCGCCTGGCCAAGGAGACCGAGCTCAAAGCGGGCTACAAGCAGGTGCGCACCCCGCACATCTGCAAGGAGGTGGTCTACGAGCGCACCGGCCACCTGCCTTACTACGCCGAATCCATGTACCCCCCGATGGAAATGGAGGGGGTGAAGTACTATTTGAAACCGATGAACTGCCCCCATCACCACAAGATTTATGGGGCCACACCGCGCTCCTATCGCGACCTGCCCCTGCGGCTCTCCGAGTACGGCACCTGTTACCGCTACGAGAAGTCCGGGGAACTCTTCGGATTGATGCGGGTGCGCTCCATGCAGATGAACGACGCCCACATCTACTGTACCCTGGACCAGTTCGAGGAGGAGTTCCTCGCCGTCTGCCGCATGTACCTGGGATATTTCGAGCTCCTGGGGATCGACAAATACCTGATGCGCTTCAGTACTCACGACGCGGCGGGTCTGGGCAAGAAATACGTGGACGAGCCGGAGTTGTGGCAGCGCACCGAGGACATGGTGCGCCACACTTTGGACAAGGGCGGTATCAACCACGTGGAGGTCGCCGGCGAAGCCGCCTTCTACGGTCCCAAAATCGACGTCGAGGTGTGGAGTGCAATAGGCCGCGAGTTTTCCCTGTCCACCAACCAGGTTGACTTCGCCGTGCCGCGGCGGATGGACCTGGTCTACACCAATGCCAGGGGCGAGGAGGAAACGCCGCTGTGCATTCACCGCGCCCTTCTGGGCACCCACGAGCGCACTGTCGGCTTCTTGATCGAGCACTACGGCGGCGCCTTCCCGGTGTGGCTGGCGCCGGTGCAGGCGGTGGTGCTGCCCATCGCCGAGCGCCATCAGGGTTACGCCGCGCAGGTGCTCCAGCAATTGCTGGACGCCAACGTGCGCGCCGAGCTCGAGGCGGACAATACCCTCAACTACCGCATTCGCCGCGCCCAGGTGCAAAAGATTCCATACATGCTGGTGGTCGGGGACCGCGAGATGGAGAACGGACAGGTGGCCATCCGCCTGCGCTCGGGCCGCGACCTGGGGGCTCGGTCCAGCGCCGAGACAGTCGCCACTATCGCGGACAAGGTCGCCGCGCGGGAGCAGATTGTGAGCCTCGGGCGCCGCCCGGGAAATTCCGCCGAAAGAGCCCCATAGGCGGAACTTGCCGCCACGGAATCGGCTGCCATGTTCACCGGAGCCATAAGCAGTAAATTTTCAGGTCGGGGCGCCCGAAACTATCGGCCAAGTCCGGACGCTTTTGCACTTGGCAGAGGTTTTCTTACCCCATAGGGGAGCCGCAATCATCCGGTGCCCTGAAAGGCGGATCGATGCGATCATGATCCAGGTGAAGTATACCCGCTACAAACCTCAGGGAGCCTTTTTGCGCCTCAGCGACGAGCGCTATAACCTCGACGTGGACGATCGCAGCGGCGTGGTCAAGGGCCTCTACCTGAAGGACGACCCGTTCGGCACCAACTTCGCCGGCAACGAGCAGAACATGCGGCTCAACACTTGGTGGAAGCGGCGTCACGTGCCCGAGAAAAGCCAGCGGGTACCCATGTACTGCTGGACCGGCGACGTGGTTCTCAAGGCGCGTCTCGAGGATGGGGATTCATGGCGGGCAATGCACACTTTTCTCTCAGACGACGTCCGCACCGTGTGCTACGACGACCACTCAATAACCACGAGATACACAGGATCTTCGGCTGCATCCGGTGGACTCCAGGGTCTTGACCTGGAACAGATCTACGAGTTGTCCGGCGACGGCATCGTCTGGTCCGTGGCTCTCCGCAACGCCGCAGCGGAGTCGGTGGTGATCGGCGAACTGGGGCTGCCCATCGTGCTCAACTCGAACTACACCACCGGCGATCTGGAGCAAGGCTTCAACCACCGCTCGGTGGATTCCACCCGCTACGTATTCGAACAGAGGATCATCGCCCACTACTGCATCTCGGGACATTCAAGCTACATCTACGCCACCCGGCCAGCCGGCAAAGGCGATATCCTGCTGATAACGCCCCAAGGGGACACGGCCCTGGAGGCCGTGATCGGAGATACTTACTTCGGCGATTGCGTGCAAACGGACATGATGATCGCTACGGGCCCCATTTACTATCTCCATGCCGGCACGGCCATCGAGGGAAGCTCCTACAATCCCCGCAGTACCTTGTTGCTGGCCCCCGGGCAGAAGCGCCGTTTCAGCTTCAAGATCAGCCGCGCGCGGGACTACAAGGAGCTGGAGGAAAACCTCTACCGGCACGGCAAGGTCACCACCCGAATCGTACCCGGGATGGTGCTGCCCTTGCAATCCACCGCTCATCTGCTGTTGCGCTGCCCACAGGAAATTGAAGCGGTGGAAGGCGGTCCCGGTATTGCGATCACCCCGAGCGGGCGGCTGGGCCACCGCTACGCCTACACCGTGCGCCTGCTGGCCGCGGGTCAGCAGAAGGTGACGGTGCGCTATGGCGAGGGTAAATGGGCCAACCTGCTGTTCTACGGCACCGAGCCCCTGGAAAAACTGATCAAGGCGCGGGCGGCGTTCATCGCCGCAAAGCAGCAGGTGAAAGATCCGGAGGACTTGTGCCATTTCAGTTTTCGCGTCTGGAACAACAAAAAGGACCGCCTCCTGGTCATGGAGGATACGGGCGGCCCCCTGGAGGGGGGAAACATCGAGATGGGCGGCGGCGACGACCGCAACTTCGGCGAGCCCCTGTTCCTGTCCGGCAAGAATGTCTACTACCCGGTGCAAGAAGAGATAAAGGCCTTGGACGACTTTGTGGAGGGCTTTCTCTACGGCGGCCTGCAGAACAGGGAAACCCTGGAAGTGAAGAATTCGATGATCGGGACGGGGCAGGGGTCGTGGCGGCGCTGGGACCACGTGTGGCGCATCTACACCTATGCCCACGTTTACAACATCTACTACAACCTCTACCGCATCGCTTCCCTGCCCGGCGGGGACCTGAGCCGCGGGCCGCTGGAATATCTCCATCTGGCCTACGAGACCTGCCTGGCCTCCCTGCTCGACTCGACCTACGAGTCGATATACGAGGGCAAGAACTACATGGACTACCACGTGGGCAACATGTCTTACACCCACGCCGTGCTCAACAACTGGAGCCGGGCCCGCATGATGGCTGCCATGCAGGCAGAGGGCATGGACGATGAATACGCCACCTTGCGGCAGCGGCTGCAACGCACCTATCCCTACTTTCTCGAGGAAAGCTATCCCTACGCCACCGAATACTGCTTCGACCAGGCCGGTTACGAGGGCGTCTACCACATCGGCAAGGAAGCCGGAAGCCGGGCCCTGCAACAAAAGACGGTGGAGGTGCTGCTCGCCAGCCGCCACATCCAGCCCCTGTGGTTCCTGCACGGCACGGCGCTGCGCACCATAGGCAACTACGATACTCCCCTGGGAGCCATCTGCCTTCTCGATGCCTACGAAACCGGGGGGAACCACTTCCTGCTGCAGATGGGCTATGCCGGCTTGCTGGCCCCCTGGAGCTGCGTGTCCCCCGAGGGCAAGGCCTACCACACCCGGGACCGGCGCTTCATGCCTCCCCAGGAAGGAGAGCCCGGCTATTCCACCTACTTCAATGGCCATTTCTCCGGCGAATTGGGGGTAGGACTCTACGGCGATCTGAACGCGCTCAAGTCCTACCTGGTGCACGACCCTGATTTCGGCCTCATCGGCTATGGCTGCGAGGCGGCCGAGACAGAAGTTGAATACGAGCTGAGGCCGTGGGACGGTCTGGGGGTGCGCGCTTATCTCGCCCCCCTGGGAATAGACCTGGAAACGGTGCACATGGGGATCGAGGCCGCCCGGATCGCCAAGGACGGGGCCCGGATGCTGCTGCAATGCCGGCCCACTTCTCCCGGGGCGCACAGCGCCCGGGTGCGCATCCGGGGAGTGTCAGCCGGTTCCTACCGCTGCCGGGTAGAAGGAGAGCCTGAGCAAAGGGCGGAGACCGCCGACGGTTCGTTGAATTGGGCGGTCCGATTGGGAGCCGCCACCACCGAGATTCGCATAGAACGAGCGGAGTAAGGGCAAGCCCGCCCAGGAACCCCGAAACTTCGAAAGGTGAAACATGCGCAGAGTAGACCGAGCGATCGTGGAAACGGCAATGGAGAGAGGCATCGCCATCCTCCCCGATTTTCTCGACGGGACCGAGCTGGAGCAGTTGCGCGGCCAATTCGAGCAGGCATATCTGGACGCCGGTCTGGGACCGGCAGCACCGAATCAACGGCTGAAGTTGCGCGGACCGGTCCTGCTTACCTATCCGGCCATGGCCCGCTGCTTCACCCATCCGCGCATTCTTGCCATCGTCTCCGCGCTCACCAAGGAATCGCGGCCGTGGATCTGGCAACTGGTGACCAACCGCTATACGGCGGGGTATCCCGGCGTGCCCAATCATTCCGACAACAACGACGGCAACCCGTCGCCTCCGTTCTCGCGCCAGGCGGCGGCGGTTTTCCTGGACGATATATCCCCCGAGACAGGTGCCCTGACCTACGTGCCCGGCACCCACCGGCTGTCTTTTTCCGACCGTGCCCCTACCGGGAATAGGGTCCCCACCCGGGAAGAGATCGACGCTGGCGACTACATTCCCCTGGAGGTGAGGGCCGGCAGTGTGGTGTTCCGGGTGCCCGAAGTGTGGCACGGGGTCAATCCCATTCACCGGCTGCGGCGCTACATCGCCGCGACCTACGTCACCAGGGCGCCGGTGGACCCCCAGATGCAAAGCATCATCGCCAGAGAAATGGAGGAGCGCACCGAGGAGAATCTGGCCCCGGTAGCGGAGGAGTACCGGGAGTATCTGCGCTATTGAAGTGAACCCCCGTTGCGCCCAAGCCATGAGAAAAATTCTATTTTCGGCGCTGCCGGCGCGGTTGGCGTCGCATTTGGTGAACCCCGTCCTCAGAGTTGGCCGCTTCGTCAGGTCCGCGTCCGCTTTCGCCTTGGTACTGGCCGCCGGATTCACAGCTCCGGTTCTCCCAGCACCACCCGGAGCGGAAGTCGTCAGCCGGATCGCCTTTGGTTCGTGCAACAAGGAAGACCGCGACCAGCCCCTGTGGGAGGCCATCGTCCGCAGCCAACCTGAGCTGTGGATCTGGCTGGGGGACATTGTCTACGCCGACACCGAGGACATGGAGGTAATGCGCCGGAAGTACGAGAAGCAGAAGCAGCGGCCCGAGTACCAACTGCTGCTGCGCTCCTGTCCGGTAATCGGGGTCTGGGACGATCACGACTACGGAAAGGGCGACGGCGGCAAGCACTACCCCAGGAAGAGAGAAAGCCAGCAGATCCTGCTCGATTTTCTGGACGAGCCGGAGGCCAGCCCGCGGCGCGGTCGGAAAGGAGTTTACGCGGCCTATACCTTTGGACCGGTGGGCAAGCAGGTCAAAGTGATCCTCCTCGACACCCGCTACCACCGCGACCCTCCAGGAGAAAAAGGAGATGTCCTGGGTCCGGAGCAGTGGATCTGGCTGGAAGAGGAACTGCGCAACAGCGATGCCCAAGTGCATCTCATCGGCTCCAGCATCCAGGTGCTGGCCGAGGATCACCGTTTCGAAAAGTGGGCCGATTTTCCCCGGTCGAGAGAGCGACTGTTGCAGTTGATCGGCCGCACCCGGGCAAGGGGGGTGGTATTCCTCAGCGGCGACCGCCACATCGCCGAGATCTCCAGGATGGACCACCCGGCACTGGACTACTCCCTCCACGACCTCACATCGAGCGGCATGACCCACAGCTACACCCGCCTCCAGAACGAGCCCAACCGCCATCGCCTGGGGACCTTCTTCAACCAGCTCAACTTCGGCTTCGCCGAAATCGACTGGCTGCCGGACTCGGCGGCGGTTCGCCTGCAAATCCGCGACCATCAGGGTACCGTAGCCCGCCAACAGCTCATTGAGTGGGTGCAATGATGGCACCGCTGCGGCGAATCCGCTTCACTTTCGGCCTCTGCTGGCACTTCCGCTACTACTTCGCGGCCGCGTTCCTGGCACTGGCCTTCTGGGACACATTGCTGATCAAACCCTTCCGCCTCTTCGTGGTCCTGGTGCACGAGGTCTGTCACGCCGGGGCGGCCCTGGCCACCGGCGGAGAGGTTATCGAAATACGCACCAATTGGGACGAAAGCGGCCACACCCTTACCGAGGGCGGTTTCTTTCCCCTGATCAGCAGCGCCGGCTACGTGGGCTCGGCGCTGGTGGGGGCGCTGCTGATCTACACCGGGATCAGGCCGGCACTGCAGCGCCTGGCGCTGGTCCTGGTGGGCGGCGCCTGCGCCGCCATGACCCTGGAATACACGGCGCTGGGAGGAGTGGATTTTTATCTGGGGATATTCGGAGGCCTGTTCCTGGTGGTCCTGGCCCTGAAGTCGCGGAGAGCCGCGCGGGCCGGCGCGGTGTGGATGGGGATCATGCTTTGTCTTTACAGCCTGCACGACTTCAGCACCGATCTCTGGCTGCAACCCGAGATGGCCGACGCTGGCATTCTGGCGCGCTACTGGGGTTGGTACTGGGGCTGGCCTCTGGGCCCCTACCTGATCGCCGTAGCCTGGGTGGTGATCTCTCTTTTCTGTATGTACCGGGCCATGCGCGCCCTGGTGCGGCGGCAGAGTCCCCGCTGAAGCTGCCGCGCCTCCTGCCACAGGCACTTCTTGTTCACACGATGGGCTTCATGGGTTGTGGAATTTCGCCCCTGTGGTCCGCGGCCACGTCCTGTCCGCTCCTTGACAGCGAATGGTCGAAAAAGAGCTTCACTCGCTCAAGTGCCCGGCGCAATAGAAAGCCTTTAGCAATCACCTTGAACCCTCTATCGTCCCTGGTAAACCCGCCATTTTCCTCGCGCTGCTCGCCGCCGCGGTCCAGGCCCGGGAACTTCCGGTGGTCGAGGCCAGGCGCACCTCCGTGCCCCCCAACATCGACGGCCGCCTCGACGACGAGGTCTGGCTCCAGGCCCCGTCCCGGGCCGATTTCTTTCAGCGCGAGCCGCTGGAAGGGGCCCCGCCCACCGAGCGGACCGAGGTGCGCATTCTCTTTGACGACGAAAATATCTACTTCGCTCTGCGCTGTTTCGACAGCCAGGCCGACCGCCTGGTGGCCAACCACATGCGGCGCGATGCCGACCTGGAGGAGAACGACAATATCCAGATTATTCTCGACCCCTACAACGACCATCGCGGCGGCTTTTTCTTCAGCACCAATCCCCTGGGGGCGCGCCAGGATCTGCTGCTCATCGACGAAGGGCGCACCCGCAACCAGGCCTGGGACAGCGTCTGGCAGAGCCGCACCAGTGTAGACAGCCTGGGCTGGAGCGCCGAGGTGGCCATTCCTTTCGATCAGGTGCGCTACCCCGACAGCGACGACGCGGTGTGGGGCATCAACATCGGCCGCGCCATCCGCCGCAAAAACGAGGAAGTCTTCCTCGTGCCGCCGCCCCAGTCCTATGGATACAGAGGACGCTACCGCACCTCGCGCCTGGCCCTCCTGAAGGGTTTGGGCCGGCTCCGGAGCCGGCCTCCCCTGGCCCTGGCTCCCTTCCTGCTGAGCACCGCCAGGCGGGATTTCAGCTCCGGCGACCCCAACGAATACGGCCTCGACCCTGGACTGGACCTCAAACACGGCCTCACCCCCTCGCTCACTCTGGACCTGTCCTACAAAACCGATTTCGCCCAGGTGGAAGTCGATCAAGAGCAGATCAACCTCACTCGCTTCAGCTTGTTCTTCCCCGAAAAACGCGACTTCTTCCTCGAGGGGGCGGGCATTTTTGAATTCGGCGAGCGAGGCCAGAGAGGCCGGCCCCCGACCCTGCTGTTCTACAGCCGCCGCATCGGCATCGAAGAGGGCCACAATTTACCGGTGGTAGCCGGGGGCAAGCTCACCGGTCGCGCCGGCGCCTACCAGATCGGCGCCCTGCGCATGACCACCGAGACCATGACGTTCGTGGACGAAAAGGAGGAGGACCACTTCGTCACCGCTAGCGGGGACCTCCTCGACGAGGACCAGGCGGACGCGAGTGAGGACGCCATCGTCGATCCCCTGCAAGTAACCTTCCCCGACACGTTGCACGTTCCCCGCACCCACTTCACCGTCCTTCGTCTCAGGCGCGACCTGCTGGGCCGCTCCAACCTGGGCATCATCGCCATCGACAAACGACCCGGCTCCGCCGCCGGCTACAACCGCGCCGCCGGGGTGGACTTCACCCTGTCGCTGTTGCAGGCCGCCTTCAACCTGCGCGGCTTTGCCGCCAGAACCTGGGACCCCCGGATTGAAGGCGAAGACCAGGCCGGCCTCTTGGAGCTGGACTACCGCCGCAGCCGCTTCCAGACCCGCCTGAGCTATCTGGACGTGGAAGAGGAATTCGCTCCCGAGGTGGGCTTCGTGCCGCGCAGCGGCATCCGCCGCTTCAAAGGCATCGCCCGCTACCGGCCGCGCCCGGCCAGCGAATGGATCCGCCTGATCTCCATAGGCCCCCGTATCGCCTATCTGACCGACCAGGACAACACCTTGCAGAGCCGCGACGTGGAATTCTCCGCTTTCGTCAACCTGGAAGCAGGTGACTGGTTCGGGGGGCGCGTGCAACGGCGCTACGAGCTTTTGGACGAGGCCTTCGCCATCCGCGAGGACCAGGAAATCCCCCCAGGGACCTACGAGTTCGACACCTACCGGATCAACCTCCTCGCCGATCCGAGCCGCCACATCTCGGGCCGGGCTATCTGTTCATACGGTGATTTCTTCAACGGCACCCGGGGCCGCGTTTCCGTCCAGGCGGTCTGGCGCCACCTCGTCCGCCTGGAGCTGGAGGGCAAGTACGAATTCAACCGCATCAGCCTCCCCGACGGCGCCTTCAACACCCACCTGTTCGGCTACCGCTTCCTCTATTCCTTCTCTCCCGACATGTTCGTGCGCGGGTTCCTGCAGTGGAACAGCGCCCAGGAGCTGGTGGGAGGCAACTTCCTCTTCAACTACCGCTACCGCCCCGGGAGCGACCTGTTCCTGGTCTACAACCAGATCTGGGATTCGGAGGGAACTCTGCAACAGGCCAGCCGCTCGCTGCAACTCAAGTTGTCCTACTACTGGCAGCGTTGAAAGGGTAGACTACCTGGGCTGGACCGGGCGCAAGGACACGCCCCCCGGACAGCTGATCACACCCCGGTGAAGGCTTTGATTTTGTCCTCCGTTTTCGGAGGCCGGGTCGGGCGGGTGGAGCGCAGCTCTCCCCACAGGGCGATGGCTATTCCAGCGAGGATGACGCCGCCGCCGATGAGCTGGGCGGACATGGGCACCTCCCCCAGGATCAGAGCGGCGAAGAGCACGCCGGCCACCGGGGAAAAGGACGATGCCGAGGCGATGTCGGCGGGGCGCACCCGCTTGATGCCCGCGAACCAGGACCACTGGCCGCAGGCCACCACGATCCCGCCATAGAGGATCATCCAGCCCCAGAGCAAGGGGGAAAAAACGTCGGCGAAGTGCTCGAGTCCGAAAAGGTGGAGACCAAGTCCGAGGAAGAAGAGCGCCCCCACCAGGTTGCGGAAGACACTGAAGACGCCGAGGGGAATGGTCTGCAGTTGCTTGCGGCCGATCTCGGCGCCGCATACGAGGAGCACGGTGGCGGCAGCGGCATAGAATTCACCGCTGCCCACCCCGTTGGGCATCCGCGCCGCGGCCATGCTCTCCGCCGCCGCCCCCATCTGCAGGACGAGGGTCGCGGCTACCCCACCGAGGGCGCACAAGGCACCCAATACCGCGCTCAAACTCGACCTTTCACGATAGAGGATCCAGGCCAGGAACAAACCGAGAGGAATTTCTATGGTTTCGATGAGGACGATGTTGGTGACCGAGGTACGGGAGATTGCGGTAAACATCATGGCCGGGGCCAGGGCGCCGGAGGTGAGGGCAAGGACTGTCTGTACCGTCCACTGGCGGCGCGACAGGGTGCGCAGCCTGCCAGGGCGCCATTCCCGGTGATTGAGAGCAAGCAGAATCAGGGCGGCCACCAAATTGCCGGCGAAAAGCAGGTTGCAGAAGGAGATGGGATTACGGCCCTCTATCAGGTTGGCCTCGCCGATTTCGACCAGGCGGGCCACCACCGAAGCGGCGGCGGCGAAGATCAGCACGGCAATCCACAGGTAGATTCGTCCCCTGGTCATCAGGCCAAAGCTCGTATGAGTCAATCGCCGCGGCAGCCGCCGCAGGGGTCGGACCCTGCTTTGCAGGCTATGCGCAGGCTTACCTTTTCAAAAATTCCGGACAAATCCGGGCATGCAGGAAGATGATTAGATTCTACCTAACCACAAGTCGTGGCGCAATTGAGCTCAATGGGCTCGGAACAACACCGGGATTCGCCGGCAAGGGCCGCGACCGGACCGTGGTGCAGGGACGTGCTCGCTCCCTGCGCGAGATGCCCTATGGCCACGAGTTCTACATTGCCGATCCTGACGGCCATATCCTGGCATTCCTGGAGACGAAGTAGGGCGCACCGGGCAACTCCTGACCGACACCGGAGAAAGGCAGTGGAATGATCGACTGGGATTCAGTAAAAGAGGAAGTAACCGGCTACCTGCAGGACCTGGTGCGCATCGACACCACCAATCCACCCGGCAACGAAACCGCCGCCGCCGAGTACATCGACGGGGTCCTGGTGCGCGAGGGATTCCGGCCGCTGATCACCGAATCGGCGCCGGGCAGGGGCAACGTCAGCGCCCGTCTGGACACCGGCGGCACCGAACCACCCCTGCTCCTGCTCGGCCACACCGACGTGGTCGCCGCCGAGCCCGACAAGTGGAGCCGCGATCCCTTCGGCGGCGAGCTTCACGACGGCTGTGTCTGGGGGCGCGGCGCCCTCGACATGAAAACATGGTGGCGGTCGAGCTGATGGTGATGCTGCTGCTGAAACGGCAGGCCGTGGCCCTGAGGCGCCCCCTGTTGTTTGCCGCCACCGCCGACGAGGAGGGAGGCAAGGGGAACCACGGCCCCGGATGGCTTCTGGACCATCACCCCGAACAGCTCGAGGCCCCGGTGGTGCTGACCGAGGGCGGAGGCCACGATCTGAGAATCGGGGCTCGGCGCTACTACACCTGCTGCGTCGGCCAGAAGGGAATCTGTCGCCTGCGCGCCACCGCCCGGGGGCGACCCGGTCACGGCTCGCGGCCTCACCAGGACAACGCCGTGGTCAAGCTGTGCGCCGCCCTGGGCAAGCTCGACGGCGGCGCCCTGCCCCTGCATCCATCCAGGACCCTGAGGGTCTACCTCGACGGCGTCGCCGCGGGACAGCCCCCGGAACTGGCCGCCAACCTCCGCGCCGTCCTCGACCCGGCCACGTCCGACGGCGCCCTGGCCGCCCTGCCCCTCGCCGAAGACTTCAAGGCCGAGCTGCGAGCCCTGCTGCGCAACACCGCCTCGGCGACCATGCTGAGGGCCGGCACCAAGATCAACGTGATTCCGTCGGAGGCGAGCGCGGCGATCGACGGGCGCCTGGCTCCAGGGCAGACCAGGGACTCCTTCATCGCCGAGCTGCGCCGGCAGATCGGCGGCGAGCTGGAGATCGAGGTGGACCAGTACAGCCCGCCCCTGGAGGCGGACCCCGAGGGTGAGTTCTACGGGGTCATCAAGGAGGTGATGGAGCGTCACGATCCCGGCGTGCCGGTGGTGCCGTCGCTGATGACCGGGGGGACCGACGCCAAGCATATCGGCCCCCGGCGCCCCGGGACCCAGGTCTACGGGTTCATGCCCTACCGCCAACTGCCGGGCCTGGAGGAAATGAAGCTGATCCATGGCCACGACGAGCGCACCTCGGTGGAGAACCTGCTCTTCGCCACCCGGGTGATCTACGACATCGTCCTCGCCTACGCCGCCCGCGAGGGACTTCCGGCACCCGGCGCATACTGAATCCCCTTCCCTCGCTCGTACCCTGCTTCTCCCCTGGACGCGCCCAGCTCTTGACAGGTTATCAAAAAAGGCGCCATGTTCTTCCCGAACCCAGAGGAGATCCGACCATGGAGCAGATAAAGCAGGAACTGCAGAAGTGTATCGAAAAGTTCCGCAGCGGCGAACTCGCCGAGGAGGACCTGCACCAAGCACTGCAAAGCGCGGAGGACCGGACCGCGGCCGCCGCGCCCCAGCTACTCTATCTTCAGGCCTCCACCACCGCGGTCACCTCCCCGGTCCTGGGCATGTCGCGGTTTGACGCCGACGGACAGCACGACAGCGTCGACGACACGGGGAAGTGGGTCTACGAGACCGTATACGACGCCATGCGGGACGGCTGGCGCATCGTCAAGTTTCCGGAGCTGACCCTTATGATGGCCGGAGAGGAAGAGGCCTACGGGCTCGGCTGCGAATTCATCCTTGAGAAATGAACCCACGGAAAGGACTTGATCATGTTGGGAAAAAAATACGATTGCGAAGCGACCCTGACCGACGAGAAGGTGGTTGAATTCTGCAGGAATGGCTTCATGATGCTCGAAGCCGTGGTCCCCGGCGAGGTGAACCGCCGCACCACGGAATTCCTCGACCAACATCCCCGGATGGAGCCCTCCGAAATCCTCGACGAAGAGTGGTTTGTCGACGCCGTCATCAAGCACCCGCAGGCGGCGGGAGCGGTGCGCTCGCTTCTGGGCAAAGACTTCAAGCTGCCCATGATGATGAGCAACCACCGGGTCCAGTGCCCTCGCACCTTGACGGGAGACTGGCACCGCGACGGCGGCGCGGTCGACTCCAACCGGCTCGACAGCCTGCAGGTGTTCTACTATCCGCAGGATACCCCGCCGGAGCTGGGCCCCACCGAGGTTCTGCCCAGCTCCCACCTGCTGCGGGTCAAACGCCGTTACATGACCCAGTACGGCAGCATTCGCCAGGCGTTGCGCACGGTGGCCCCCGCGGGCTCCATCTTCATCACCCACTACTCCATCTGGCACCGCGCCACCACCTCCACCGCCAGCGGCATCCGCAACATGCTCAAGTACAACTACCGCCGCACCGCCCCACCCCGGCGCGACTGGGCCGCCGATCCCCGCTGCGACTTGACAGAGATGCAGTTCGGCACCGGCCGCAACATGCCCGAGAAATGGCACGACTCGGTCCGCGTCGCGCGGCTCTTCCTCTGGCTCTGTGGCCAGGATGAGTTCGCCTTCCGCGGCGGCCAGTCCTGGCCCATCACCAACGGATCCGGCAACCATATTACCGAGGGCATGCCCTCGGAGTTGCAGGCCGCGGAGCTGATCGAACAGGAGCACCGGCTGGAGGGCAGTTCAGCCCGAACCGGGGTGACCTCGTAGGAAAATCCGTGATAGTCGCCCGCCATTGCAGGAGGCGCAGCTCTAAATCCGCATGGCGTGCCGGGCCGCATGACCGAGGCGGGGTGGAATTCTGAACCCATGGAACTCAATCCGACCCAGATTGCCGAATTCGAAGAACGCGGCGTCCTGCTTTTTCCCAGCCTGCTGGATGACGCAGAGGTAGGTCTGCTTCAACGGGCGGTTCCGGAGTTGTTGCAGCGCCCCGGTCCGGAAGCGGTGCGGGAAAAGGAAGACGCCTCAAGCGCCAGGCTCGTCTTCGGCGTGCACCGGTTCTCGGGGCCGTTTCGCCGGCTTGTGCACCTGCCCCGGATTCTGAATCCGGTGCGCCAGTTGTTGGGGGAAGAGGTATACCTGCATCAGAGCCGCCTGAATCCCAAGCCCGGTTTCGGTGGTGGCGGAAGCTGGGACTGGCATCAGGACTATCCGCCGTGGCACACCATCGACGGCATCCCCGAACCACGAATGATCATGACGTCGGTGTTCATCGACGACTGCACCCCGGTCACCTCGCCGTTGTTGGTGATCCCCGGATCCCAGCATCACGGTCTTCTCGACGCGGAGCTCCACGAGGACGCCAGGGGCCGGGGCTACGCCCTGCACACCGTTGAAGAGAAGCTGCTGGAGCAGATGGCCGCTGAATTGGGGATCGAGGCCCTCACCGGTCCCGCCGGTTCGGTGGCATTCGTTCACGTCAACGTGTTGCACGGGTCTGCCAGCAACGTCTCTCCCTGGCGGCGGGCAATCACTTACCTGATTTACAACGCAGTCTCCAACGCCTGCGGCAAGACCAAGCGTGCGTGGTTCCAGTGCGGGCAGGACTTCACCCCTCTCGTGCCTGGCCCTGACGACAGCCTGAAAGCAGCGACCGATCAGCACTGAGATCGCCGTGTACGGGTATCTCGAGGCAAAAAAAATACGCCGTGTTCGGGGCTCGGGCGCGCCGCCGGGAGTACTGGTTTTCTTTGGAAATTATATATCTGAGTGCCGGAACGCCGGCAAACTGATGCCTACGAGTCCTCCTAACTTGCATACTTGTCAAGGACTTCGGGTGTTCGTGCCGTGCGGCCAGCCCGGTATTTCCGTCCGGTGGACAATGGGAATGATACGCGAAGCTTGGGGAAAGACCGACAAGGAGGCAGCAAGCGTTCACCCGCTGGCGCATCACTGCATGGATGTGGCGGCGGTGTTCGCGCGGTTGCTGAAGTTGCCGATCATCCGCGACCGGCTGGAGACGGCTGCGGATGCGCGGCTGACCGATGCGGACTGCCAGCGGCTGTCTGCCCTCGTGTTCCTGCATGACATCGGAAAGCTGCATCCAGGATTTCAGGCGAAGGGCTGGCCGTCCGGCCTGTGGCAAGGACCGACGCATAGACATCTGAAGGAAGGCTGGGCATTCCTGATGCTGGCGGCGAAATGGCAGCATCACCCGTTCTACGAAGCGATGCAGCAAATTATGGAATGGGGCGAGGCGGTCGGACCGCTCGTTGCGGCAATTATCGCGCATCACGGACGGCCCGTAGAGCAACCGTCAGCTCCGACATTTAAGGATTGGCCGTCTTGCCAACATTATGACTGGCAGGCGGAAGCGCACGTAATAGACGAAGCATTGCATCGCTGGTTCGCCGGAGCTTTTGAATCCGGGGGTGCGCCTCTATCTGGCAGGCCGCAATTCCACCATGCGATCGCCGGGCTGGTCGCGCTAGCCGACTGGATCGGGTCGGATCGGCGATTCTTCCATTTCAAAGCACCCTTCACTCTTGACTACAATTCCACGGCGCACGATGCCGCGGCACGGGCACTGACGGAGATCGGCTTTGATCCCGGTGCGCTGGCTCATGTCCCCTCACCGGATTTCCTGAAGCTGACCGGCTTCTCCAAGCCCAACCCGGCACAGATCGTGGTGGGGAATTTGGGGCCAGAGCCTCGGCTTGTGATTCTGGAAGCCGAAACCGGGTCGGGAAAGACGGAAGCTGCGCTGTGGCGTTTCACTCAACTTTTCGCGGCAGGGGCGGTTTCGGGCCTTTACTTCGCTGTGCCGACCCGCGCTGCAGCCAGGCAGCTTCATGGCCGCGTCAATAACGCGCTACTCCGGGTGTTTTGTGAGGCGACACCGGAGGCCGTATTGGCTATCCCAGGCATGTTGAAGGCGGGGGAGTTCAAAGGCCAACGTTTGCCCAATTGGGACGTAAGATGGGACGACGACGCAGGATCGGCCCCGCAGCGATGGGCTGCCGAGCACGCGACACGGTTCCTGGCGGCACCGGTCGCTGTCGGCACTGTGGACCAAGCGATGCTCGCCGGTCTTCAGGTTAAGCACGCGCACCTGCGCGGCAGCTCTCTCAACCGCAGCCTTCTGGTCATCGACGAGGTTCACGCTTCCGACGCTTACATGACGGAGGTTCTGGCGCAGCTTCTGGAAGGACACCTAGCCACCGGCGGATACGCGATGCTGATGTCCGCGACCCTGGGCTCCCGGGCACGGGTGCGCTGGACCGGAGAATCGTTGCCGGAGTTCGGAACCGCGATGGAGACGCCCTATCCGGCGGTCTGGGTAAAAGGAGAAAACAGCCCGCGTCCGGCACCGGATGGGGGGAGCCCCAAGAGGGTGCATCTCGAAACCGTGCCGACGATGGACCCGGCGGAGACGACGAAACGAGCAGTTGCAGCAGGACAGCGGGGAGCGCGGGTTCTGGTGATCCGTAACACGGTGAACATGGCAGTGGCGACATGGCATGCGGTGCGGGAGGCCGGGGCTGGACCGCTGCTGATGCAGGCGGCAGGAGGTCCAGCGCTGCATCACGGCCGGTTCGCCGTAGAGGATCGAGCACTGCTGGACAAGACGGTTGAAACGGTGCTTGCCCCCGATCCAGTACGGGCACGGCAAGGCTGCATCGTGATCGGAACGCAAACATTGGAACAATCGCTCGATCTTGACGCGGATCTGTTGATCTCAGACCTTTGCCCGATGGACGTGCTGCTGCAACGGATCGGACGGCTTCACCGACACGATCTACGCCGGCCCGGTGGTTTCGAGACTGCCCGCGCCCAAGTGCTACTTCCGGAAGACGGACTTGACCCCCTCACGAAACCAGATTTTGAAAACGGCCTTGGCGGGTGGATAGCCAAGGATGGAGGGTTCAACGGGATCTATTGCGATCTCGCGGGGTTGGAGCTGACTCGACGCATGGTCGTCGAGAATCCTGTCTGGCGCATACCGGAGATGAACCGCCGGCTCGTGGAGAGCGCAACCCACCCCGACTGCACGGCCGCCCTGATCGCTGAGAAGGGTGAAACCTGGGAGCTGTTCGAAAGGCTCCACGGCGGCGCGAAGGCAGCGGAAGGAATGGTGGCCAAGCTTGTCGTTCTGGACCGCGAGGAGCCGTTCGATGAGGAACTACGCTTTCCCGATTCCGACGAGAAGATCATGACCCGGCTGGGGGAGGAGGGTGCGATCCTGGAACTCGATCCGCCGCCAGATGGCCCCTTCGGCCGCCCGGTGACGCGGATCGCTGTGCCCGCACGATGGTCGCAAGGAATAAAAAAAGATGACCGGGTAGAGATTACGCGGGATGAGGCCGGTTTGATCCTGTCGGTTGCAGAAAAATGTTTTCTTTACTCGCGCGTAGGACTTGTGAAGCACTCAGCCGATTATAGGGAATAGGAAAAAGTGAACCTCATCACCGATTCAGTTCTGACCCTGGCCGGCGGCCAAAAGGTCACCCTCCCGGCCCTGTTCGCAGCAATGACGAGGGGTGAGGTGCGCGGGTTTCCGGCATTGCGTCCGCACCAGCGCCCCGCGTGGCACATGTTTCTCGTGCAGCTTGGGGCACTGTCGCTGTGGACTGCGGGTCGAGACGGCCTGCCAGATGATGCCGCGGACTGGACGGGGGATTTGCGGAAGCTGACGCCAGACCACCCCGACGATGCGCCGTGGAGCCTATTCGTAGAAGAAAGGGGCAAACCTGCCTTCCTTCAGCCCCCGGATCCGGGTGGTCTCAAGTGGTCCACGGTTGAGACACCGGACGCCCTGGATCTGCTCATAACCGCTCGCAACCACGACCTGAAGCAGACAGTCGCCAAGCAGGCGACGACGGAGGACTGGGTGTTCGCCCTGGTGTCCCTGCAAACATCGGCCGGCTACGACGGGCGGGGAAACTGTGGCATCGCGCGTATGAACGGGGGATCATCAAGCCGGTCTATGCTGGGCCTGACTCCCGGGCGGGACGGGGATCTAACGATCGACCCTTCTGCATGGTGGGCGCGCGACGTGCTGAACTTGGTTTCTGCTCGTAATGCGGGGAAACGAAGTGGAGTCGGTACCGCGGGCGGGCCAGCCCTTCTGTGGTGTCTCGACTGGCCGGAAGGCAACCAGCTGGATTTGCGTAATCTCGATCCGTGGTTCCTCGAGGTCTGCCGCAGGGTGCGGCTGGCAAGAACCAACGGCGCAGTTGCTTCTCAGCGCAGTACTTCAAGATCCGCTCGAATCGACGCCAAGGCACTCAAGGGCATGGTCGGTGACCCGTGGGCTCCGGTCCATAAAACGGAAGGCAAGAGCCTTACGCTCGGCGGCGGTGATTTCGATTACAAACGGCTCTGCGAGCTGATGTTCTCCGGCGAATGGGCAATACCCCTTCTCGCCCAGCACGGAGGCGATGAGACCGGAGACATGCTCCTTGTGGCAGAGGCTCTTTCACGCGGGAACAGCAAGACCGAGGGTTTCAAATCCCGCGTCGTACAAGTACCGGGAAAAGTCGTGCGATTTTTTTCGACGGAGACCGCCGCAAGTCTCTCGAAGGCGCAACTGGTCGAGATCACCGGATTCGACGCAGCATTGCGGTACGCGATCGCGCTCGCGGCAGCAGGGGGAGATCGGGACGGCGTAAAGAGGGACCATTTCAAACGGGCGGCCCCAGCCAGCAAACGATTCGATCGTACAGCTGACCGCCTGTTTTTTCCGAGCCTTTGGAGACGAGTTGAGGCGAGGGCTTTGACCGACCCGGATGCGGAGGAGACAGCAAAGATCCAGTTCCTGAAAGATCTGTTTGAAGCAGCAACCGCCGAGCTTGAATCCGCCCTGCCCGCCATCCCTTGCCCGACGATCCAGCGTCCGAGAGCGGAGGCACGGGCTTGGCGGGCCTTCGGGTCCAGGGTAGGAAAAGAGTATCCTGTGCTTTTTGAGAAGAAGGAGACCCATGGCGCTGCATGAAACTCCCACAGCGGCTGCAATCGATGCCGCCGCGACGCTCCAGCACCTCGACCCCGGCCCGCTCGCGGAGTTGCGCCGAATGGACCACGGGACGGGTGCACCGGCATTTTGGCGACTCGTAGCCAAACATCCGGCCACCATAGGTCGACAGGACAAACAGGAACAGTGGATGGGAATCATCCGCATCCTCGCCATCCTGACACCAAAGGGCAGGCGCCCACAATCCGTCGTCGCTTCTGGCGAAGACCCGGACCTTCGTGAGCACTTGCACAATCCCCGCCGGCGTCTTGGCGAAGTGCTCTGCGACGGCGGCGACCCGTTCTGGCCTCCAAAGGAAGGGGGTAAGCCGAGGCCGATGCTGAGCGAATCCCGGCTGGCCAAGCTCATTGCCGCACGCGGAAAGCAACGTGCGATCCTCCTCAAACATGCGGCACAGATGATCTTGCGCAGTCGCCAAGATATTGGAGTCAACGTCGCCGATATCGCACTGGTATTACTCCAGCCTGCCGATGGGCGGCGGTTGGCCGAACCGTATTTTCGCCGTCTCGACCGTGCAGAGCTGGCGACGAAGGAATCCGAGAAAGGAGCCATCCAATGACACAACCGCGTTTCCTGCAGATACACACGCTCAGCCCGTATACCGGCGTGCTTCTCAACCGCGATGACAGCGGGCTGGCGAAGCGCCTTCCGTACGGCGGCGGCTTGCGCACCCGGGTCTCCTCCCAGTGTCTCAAGCGGCATTGGCGGATCACCGACAACGATCCGCACTCCCTGCATGCCATCGACGGTGCGCCAGCGGCCTACCGGTCTCGTGAATTGGTGACGCAAAAGGTCATCGGACCACTGCGCGGGCAATTCCCGGAGGAGGTCGTCGCCGCGCTCGAACCGGAGATCCAGATGGCGGTTTACGGCGACAAAGGCACCACAAAGCAAGGCCGTCAGACCTTGCTGTTCGGTGCGCCGGAAATCACGTGGCTGTGTCGCGAGGCAGAGGGCCTGGCTGAGCTGGCCAATGGAGAGGCTGAAGTTGCAGCTGCGGCAGCACAGGAATGGAGAAAGGAGTTCCGCTTGAACATCAAGGCAATGCGCGACGGTGCCACGCTGCCAGCCGGCCTCACGTCGGCGCTGTTCGGGCGGATGGTCACATCGGACACCGACGCCAACATCACGGCACCGGTGCATGTCGCCCATGCTTTCACAGTCCACGAAGAAGAACCGGAAAGCGACTACTTCACTGCCGTCGACGACCTCTCTGGGGACGAGCCGGGGGCGGACACCATTCAAGAGACCGAGCTGACCTCCGGCCTGTTCTACGGCTACGTCGTGGTCGATCTGCCGACCCTCTTGTCAAACCTCGGCGGGGACGTGGATCTGGCGGGGCAGGTACTGCACAACATGGTCTACCTGATCGCCGAGGTCTCCCCCGGTGCCAAACTCGGCTCCACGGCCCCTTACGGCCGGGCATCCTTCATGCTGCTGGAAGCCGGGGACAGGCAGCCCCGGAGTCTGGCCGAAGCCTACCGGCGCCCCTGCGATCCCCCGCACATCGACCCGGCTGTCGAGGCCCTGTGTGCGCATCTCGCGGCCCTGGACGAGGCCTACGCCACCGGGGAGGAGCGGCGGGTGATGTCCCTGGTGAGTGGCGAGGTACCGGGGGCCGAACGCGGTTCCCTGGCCAGTCTCGCCGAATGGGCGAAGACTCTGCCGGAAGCGGCGGCGTCATGAACTTTCGCTGGCTGGTCCTGCGGCTTGAAGCGCCGCTGATGGCCTTCGGAGGCGTGGCAATCGACCAGTTCGGCCCGGTGCGGGATTTCCCAGCGGCCTCCATGCTGGCCGGGCTGATTGCCAACGCCTTGGGCTTGCACTGGTCGGACCGCGCTGAGAATCAGGAGATCCAGGACCGTCTGATCTTCGCGGCCCGGCGCGAACGGGAAGGGGAAGTGCTAACCGACACGCAGAACGCACAGCTTGCCAAGACCGACAAGGGCTGGACGACAGGCGGGGAGCCGGAGGGAAGGGCAGGAGCCACTTACGATGCTCCCCACCGAAAGACCCGCGACTACCACGCCGATTTGTCCGTGCGGGTCGTGCTACGTCTCGACCCGGAGGAGGAGACGCCAACCCTCGACGCCTTGGCCGAAGCCTTCGACAGGCCCGCACGGCCCCTGTTTCTCGGTCGCAAGCCCTGCCTACCCTCGGCGTTGTTGCTAGCGAATGGGTCGGACCGCTGGGTGATGGGCGATACCGCATATGATGCGCTTCGCAGGGTGCCAGGTGAAGGCGAAGCGCTCCGCGCACAGTGGCCGATGGGTCAGGGCCCGGAAGCAGGCGAAACTGTGGACCGTATCGTAGATCTGGCTGACCTGAGGAACTGGCGCACTGGTCTGCATGGCGGATCGCGCCAAGTGGTAGAAGGACGGGTTTCGCCGGAGAGGAACGAGTGATGGAACTCAATCTGGTTCGTGTACCGATCACTACGCCTTCGCTCGCTCGCTGGGCGGGTGAGCGCGGCTGGGTCCGGCGGCGAGGCAACTTTACGGACTTCGACGAAGGCCGCGCCCTTCATCACCTCTTGGATGAAGTATTCGGGCCGGGCTCGCTTCGGCCCTTTCGTCTACTTGTGCCGCCCCGGTGCACATCGGGCAACCTGTATGCGTACTCCTCCATGGACGCGGATTCCCTGTGCGCAGCCGCTCGCGTTCATGCCCTGCCGGACCATCTTGGCGTTCTTTCGCCCGACCGGCTAGAGACCAAGTCCATGCCTCAAGACTGGCGAGCCGGGCAACAGTTGGGCTTTGACGCTCGGGTGCGGCCCGTCAGGCGATTGGGTAGCGATCTGGAGAGCCCAGACGGGATGATCGGCAAAGGCTCGGAACTCGATGCCTTCTTGGTGGAAGCCCTTAGGCGACACCCTGCAGAATCTGGTGGGATGGCCCAGCAGAACCGGACCCGCGAGACTGTCTATCTCGACTGGCTGACCGAGCAACTCGCTCCCGCCGCAGAGCTTGAGCGCTCAGCAAGCCGCCTTGCCCGGTTCCGCCGGGTCCGCGTATCGCGTGGAAACAGCGGTCCCGAAGGCCCTGATGCTACGATCCACGGGACAATGACCGTGGCCAATCCAGACGCCTTTGCCACGTTACTGGTGCGCGGAATCGGCCGCCATCGGGCCTATGGGTTCGGTATGCTGCTGCTGCGTCCGCCCAACCGCCCGATCCCGGAGCGCTGAATGCTCAAGGGCCGGCTCGGCATCGACAGCGCCAAAGTCCCATACAAGGACAGGGCCGGGCTGCTCTACCTCGCGCGCGGGGCTCTGACCGCTCGTGACGGCACGCTCGCCTTCATGCAAGGGGAGGCGACGGAGGCCGACGCACTCACGCCCGGAGATCACGCAATCCCGCTTCAGGGGGTATCGATGATTCTGATCGGCCCCGGTTCCACCGTCAGTCATGATGCCCTGCGGCTGCTCGCCCATGCGCGGACGGCCCTTGCAGCCATCGGCGTAGACGGCGTTCGACTCTACACCGCACCACCCCTGATTCCAGATCATTCCGGTTTGGCGCGAACCCAGGCGCGGATTTGGGCGGATGAGGACGAGCGTTTGACCGTCGCCCGGCGCATGTTTGCCTGGCGATTGGGTGAAGTTCTGCCGCACAGTTCTCTCAATGTGCTGCGGGGGATCGAGGGTGCGCGGATGAGGCAGAGCTACCGCCTGCTTGCCCGGCAGATCGGGGTGGAGTGGAACGGCCGGCGATATGACCGCGCCCAGCCAAACGCCGCGGATCTCCCCAATCAGGCGCTAAACCATGCATCCAGCGCCGTGGAGGCTGCCGCCGCCATCGCCGTCGCTGCAACCGCGACCATACCACAATTAGGCTTCATCCACGAGGATCCGGGGCAATCATTCGTACTGGACATTTCCGACCTCTACCGAGACACAGTAACGATTCCCTGCGCATTTCGCGCCGCAAAGCGTGTCGCCCAACGACCGGGAGAGAACATCGAGCGAGTCACCCGCCGTCTAACGGGACAGACACTGGTTAGCGAGCAGGTGATTCCAGCGATGATCGACCGGATCAAGTCCCTTTTCGACGAACCTGCGGAAGGGGAGTGATGGGCTATGCCGACTACCATGGTGGTCACTCGAAACGTCGAGGACCGTTACCGCGGCTTCCTTACCTCGATCATGCTGGAAATCGCACCCGGTGTTTATGTGGCACCCGATCTGTCGGCGGCTGTCCGAACACGATTGTGGTATGTGCTCTCATCCTGGTGGGATACGTTCGGCACGGGGTCGATCACCATGGTGTGGCGCGATACGCAAGCCGTCGGAAACCTGTGTTTCGAGAATCTCGGAGAACCCCCAAAAGAGATAGTGGACGCCGACGGCATCCTACTCGTAAAACGCAGATAGTCGCCTCTCAACTCTGCAACCCGCCACTATTGGCTTCAGTGAACACTTGAACAGGTTCCCCCGCAGGCGCGGGGATAGACCCATAGTCGATCTGCTAAAAGTAATTATGGGCAGGGTTCCCCCGCAGGCGCGGGGATAGACCCTCGATCACCTGTCTCACACCGATAAACATGCCGGTTCCCCCGCAGGCGCGGGGATAGACCCTGATAATCTCAGGGGTGCATTTGCTAGGGTTAGGTTCCCCCGCAGGCGCGGGGATAGACCCGACGATTTTGCAGTTCTTATTGACGCCAATGGGGTTCCCCCGCAGGCGCGGGGATAGACCCCTATCTTCTGGAAAGGGCCGTCCAGCGGGGATGGTTCCCCCGCAGGCGCGGGGATAGACCCAATCTAAATGCAGCCTTTGGTCGAGGGTTTTTGGTTCCCCCGCAGGCGCGGGGATAGACCCTGCCTACGCCGTTGGTCGGCAGCTTGTCGATTGGTTCCCCCGCAGGCGCGGGGATAGACCCGGAGGTGTGGTCAATCTGGTGGAAGAATTGCGGGTTCCCCCGCAGGCGCGGGGATAGACCCTTATGAGGGCCGGTTTTGAGTTAGGCGGTTTGGGTTCCCCCGCAGGCGCGGGGATAGACCCCTTCGGATCGCCACGGTCCCTCTGGACAGTGCGGTTCCCCCGCAGGCGCGGGGATAGACCCTGCACTCAGTCGCACTATTGCAACTGCACCAGGGTTCCCCCGCAGGCGCGGGGATAGACCCATGGCTAATAAGCTCAAGTGCTCTCGGGAGCAGGTTCCCCCGCAGGCGCGGGGATAGACCCGGATTCGTTCCAGATCCCGGCAGTCTGCGCGGGGTTCCCCCGCAGGCGCGGGGATAGACCCTAAACCGCCTCGAGGCTATGTAACGGTAATCTGGTTCCCCCGCAGGCGCGGGGATAGACCCGTCACGAGGCGCGTCATGGCGTTGTTCATGATGGTTCCCCCGCAGGCGCGGGGATAGACCCCTGTTCGGCCGCATGGCCGCCTTCGTCCGAGGGGTTCCCCCGCAGGCGCGGGGATAGACCCTTGCTTCCGACCCGCTCGGCTGGATCAATGTCGGTTCCCCCGCAGGCGCGGGGATAGACCCTTGCTTCCGACCCGCTCGGCTGGATCAATGTCGGTTCCCCCGCAGGCGCGGGGATAGACCCATTCCAGAAGGCGCCGACGCCTACCTGGTCAAGGTTCCCCCGCAGGCGCGGGGATAGACCCGCCGACGGCGACGAGGAGATCATCGTGATCCGGGTTCCCCCGCAGGCGCGGGGATAGACCCGCGGTTGCGTAGACGGCCACCACGTACTGGGAGGTTCCCCCGCAGGCGCGGGGATAGACCCGGCTGGAGGAGTTCAAGGAAGCCGAATCCGACGGTTCCCCCGCAGGCGCGGGGATAGACCCATGCTAATCAAGTTCATGCGGTTTTCCACCTGGGTTCCCCCGCAGGCGCGGGGATAGACCCCAATAGTCAAGCATATTCCTATATATCAACGAGGTTCCCCCGCAGGCGCGGGGATAGACCCAAATGTCTTATCATAGCAACTTGTTTGCAGCTGGTTCCCCCGCAGGCGCGGGGATAGACCCTGGTATAGGGACATAGGGCTGACTGGGATAAGGGTTCCCCCGCAGGCGCGGGGATAGACCCTCATCCATAGAGGCCGCCAGTTGGTCAAGCTGGGTTCCCCCGCAGGCGCGGGGATAGACCCGGTAGGTTTCATTACAATATATATAGCAATTGGGTTCCCCCGCAGGCGCGGGGATAGACCCCGATTCCATGCTCAGTTGAAGGCTGATCTGTTGGTTCCCCCGCAGGCGCGGGGATAGACCCGCGAATGGTCTCTCTTTGCCCCAAAAGGAAGCGGTTCCCCCGCAGGCGCGGGGATAGACCCGATACCGCAAAGCAAGGCGCTTCCCAGCAATTGGTTCCCCCGCAGGCGCGGGGATAGACCCCTGGACGGTACGCCTTGCACAAAGGAAATAGGGGTTCCCCCGCAGGCGCGGGGATAGACCCAAGACCTTACCTAATTGTCTCAGCTGGCCTATGGTTCCCCCGCAGGCGCGGGGATAGACCCCAGATGCTCAAGGTGCAAATAAGGGTGTCGCCGGTTCCCCCGCAGGCGCGGGGATAGACCCTTTCTTTCAATTCCTTGTCGATTTTCCTTGCAGGTTCCCCCGCAGGCGCGGGGATAGACCCTCGAGGTTGGGTTTGGCGCTATGGGAAATACTGGTTCCCCCGCAGGCGCGGGGATAGACCCGGCTACTGGTCCACCGGCTCCGACGGCGAAGTGGTTCCCCCGCAGGCGCGGGGATAGACCCCTTGCCGGCGTAGAGGCGCTCCACCGCCGCAGGGTTCCCCCGCAGGCGCGGGGATAGACCCCTATGGAGTATTTCATCACTCCCACTCGGGGCGGTTCCCCCGCAGGCGCGGGGATAGACCCGTGGTGGCGGTCTCTCAGGTATGGGTGGCCCTGGTTCCCCCGCAGGCGCGGGGATAGACCTTTGCAGGACTCCGCATCGACAGACCGCCACAGGGTTCCCCCGCAGGCGCGGGGATAGACCCCAGGGTGGCCGGTGGTGCCCGAAGGTTGATCCGGTTCCCCCGCAGGCGCGGGGATAGACCTTAACCTACTACTAATATAGGACATTGTGTCCTGGTTCCCCCGCAGGCGCGGGGATAGACCCAAGGGGTATTCCATCTGTGCTCCCATGGAATAGGTTCCCCCGCAGGCGCGGGGATAGACCCCGTAGGCGTCGGCCATCAAGTCAAGAGCCCGCGGTTCCCCCGCAGGCGCGGGGATAGACCCAATGGGGGCATCAACATGACTTGTGTACAGAGACGCCAAGTGTGGACGGAAATTCGAGCGGTCCCTCCTGCGATCATTGTCTGGGGAAGGCAACCCTGCTTGCCCGGTGTTTCCGTCGACATCAGCAAATGCTCGGTCCGTGGCGGTCGACTAGGCATCATCGCTACCCGGACCGATCCTCCCTCGATCTGACTCTATCTGGACGGGGTAGAGTTGCCGACCTAGCCGGCGGCGAGGGGCCTACTGCAGCCCTCTCTCGAATCAGACCAAAAACCCCTTCCAGCTTTTGCGCCCGGTATGCGAAGATTTTCTCTATACCCGGTCCCACGAAAAGTTTATTGACCAGCGATCCTCCCCATACGGAATATTCCACCACGTCCCCCACCACTACCCCATTCCTGGTATCGGCAAAAGTGTGGGTGTGATGCCAGCGGCGATAGGGTCCCCGGCGTTGTTCATCGACAAAGGAATGGGGTGGGTTCCACAGGGTTATCTCGCTCTGCCAGCGGATCGGGATGCCGCGGAGTTTCAGGCGATAGTCGATGCGGGTGCCTACCTTCATCTCGATGGTAGCTGGAGTCAGCACTTCGAAGCAGAGACACGGGGGTGTGATCACGGCGAGGTTCCGGGCACCGGAAAAGAATGCGAAGACTCCTTCCAAGGTCTGCTTATCGAAGACCTGTTGCGTTTTGAATTGAAAGGATTTCATCCCCGTTTACCGGTGCCCGACGTGCCCGCAGGGAGGCAGTCACGGGGCCGTTCCCGCCCCTAGGCGCACAGGGGATGGGCCATCTCCGGGCGGCGGAACAGGACTTCCCTCTGGCCGCCCTGGTTGACCGTCGCCATGTGCGCCCGAGCATGGAGCCAGCACCGCTGCCACTCGGCCGGGTCGCGCAGCTCGCTGGCAGGGTCGCGCCGGCTGCGGGCGACAAACCCGGGGAAGCCGTGGCGCCCGGTGGGCTGGTCGGTGGGGTTGTAGCGCAGGTCGAAGCTCCAGCGCACATCGTCGCTGACGTTGGGATAGGAGCCGTGGACGGTCTGCTTGTGCATGAAGATGGCGTCGCCGCGCTTTACCGGCAGGGGGATGGCGTCCTCGGCGGCAAAGAGGTCTTCGGGGACCTGAGTTCCCCCGGCGAAAAGGGGCGAATTGCCCATGTAGTTGGGGCAATGGGGCAGGAGACCGCTTTTGTGCGAGCCCGGCACGACCATCAGGGGTCCCTTGTCGATGGGGGTGTCCTGGAGTGAGAACCACACCGTAAGCATCCGGGTGGCGTCGGCCTCCTCGGTCACCACGCCGTGGTCCTGGTGCCAGTGGGAGGCGCCGAGAATGGGGTTGCCGTACTGGTTCCTGGGCAGCATGCGCTCTGGAGGCTTGATGCGCACGTGCTGGACCGGATTGGAGTAGATTTCGGGGCCGATCAGCGACTCCACGGCGTCGAGCAGACCGGGGTCGGTGAGAGCGTTGAAGACGGCCGGTCCTGCCCAGAAGGGGGTATCCGCCTTGACGTCCTGAAAGGGCAGGGAGAAGTCGAAGTACTGGCTGTGGACGCGGCCGGTGTCGATGCAAATGCGGGTATAGCGGTCGCCGAATTCGAGCTCCTCGTAGCGCGAGGGGATCTCCCCCCGGGAATGGAGCTCCTCGGCAAGCTGGTCGAGGACGGTGGAATATTCGGCAATGACCGGATCGAGGGCGGCCACGGGGTCGAGGACATTTTCGACGACAACGTAGCCTTCCCTGTCGAAGTGGTCGAGTTGGCGGGGGCTGAGCGCGGGCATGGCTTTCTCCTGAAATCAGGGATCAGTGGGTGGTGGTCTGGGGAGGCAAAAGATGGTCAGGGGAAAAGGGAGGCATTGTCGCTACCATCTGGCAATCATGCAGCCTTTCTAAATTCATTATGTTTTCCCGATCTGGCAAGTAAAATGAAATAGGGACGGCCCCTAGTCGGCGACGAAGGAATGAATGGTCGCAGCCTCCATGGCCTCCCAGTCCACCTCGAGGCCAAGTCCCGGGCCTGGGGGAGCGTAGACGTATCCGTCAGGTTGGGGGCGAATGACCTCCTTCATCCCGTACTCGTAGGGCTCGAAGGGCACCGGCTGCTCGAAATAGGAACAATTGTGGTGGGCCAGCATGAGGTGAAGATTGGCTGCCGACACCAGACTGTAACCCCACGACATGATCTCGCACTTCATCCCGGCCGCCGCGCTGAGGGCGACGGCTTTGTTGGCCTGGGTGATCCCTCCCATCATGGCGGCGTCGGTCCGGGACCTTCCCCACGCCTTCGAGCCCAGGGCGGCGGCAAAGGAGTGCAGGTCCTGGAACCAGTTTCCTGATGGCAGGATGGGGATTTGCACCCGGCGGGTCAGCTCGCGGTAGCCCTCCAGATCGGAATCGTGCAAGGGGGCCTCGAACCAGGTGAACCCCATCGCCTCGAGCTCCAGGGCGACCCGAAGAGCGCCGTCGCGGTCGTAGTTGTTCTCGGCGTCGAGCATGAAGGCCACCTCGTCGCCGGGATACTGCTTTCTGACCGCGCGGGCGAGCTCAAGGTCCAGCTCGGGAATGCACCAGGTGTGGAACTTGATAGCCCGGAAACCCCTTGCGATGAACTCCTCGGCATTCTTCAGATAGGAGTCCACGTCCTCGAAGAGCGGAGAACTGGCGTAGGCCGGCATTCTTTGCCGCGCGCCACCCAGCATCATGTAGAGGGGCAGTCCCGCCACTTTGGCGGCCAAGTCCCACAGGGCGATGTCGACGGCGGCCAGGGACTGGGGCGGGAGGGGAAAGACCCGCGGTCTGATCCGGTGCCAGATCGACTCCCGCAGGAGCGGATCTTTACCCAGGAGGATTGGCGCCAGGTGGCGGATCGCTTCGGTGGTGTAGCGCTCGAAGTCGAAGGAAGTGGCGTTCCACACCCCGGCCACCCCCTCGATTCCCGCGTCGGTGCAGATCCTGACCACTGTGTTGGTGGAGTACTGGTCCGGCAGATCCTCCGACCAGTTGAAGCGGTCCACCGGCGGGGCCACCGCCCGCACTTCGACTCTGGTGATTTTCATGGAAGACCTTTCAACACCCGGGCGGCCCGAAGACCGCGGCCAACCGGGCAGGGTTATTTTGTGCCCGGTCCTGCTTTTGCTATACTACCATTCTGGCGCGATAAGATGCGGACCAACAGCGTCCGGGGCAAGTGTCCCGGCGGGAGATGGCGATGATCAATTTTCCCCGTTCCTCCTTTACCTGGGAGGCCCACCCCTTTGAGCCGGATCCTCATTACAGGTGGCCCGGAGGTTTCGTCGGCGAGCACGGCCAAGTCTACCACGTGCGCTTCACCCTGGAGGCCCGCTGCGCCTTGCGCGACTCGGGCGGGGCCGAGCTGGCCGAGCTTTTTCTGGGCGCGGCCTGCCGCAGCGAATACACCATTGCCAGCGAGAATCTATTCCAGATCCCCAGCGGCGAGTGGCGCATGGCCTTCAGCCGCTCCTCGAGCCCGGCCATCGCCGAGCGCCCAAGCACGGAAACCGAGGCGGCGCGAGCCCGGCCGCTGGCAGAGGCTTTCCAGAATCACACCATCGACATCCGCTCTTATCCCGCATCCGAGGCCATGGAGGAAGCCGCGGCTATCGCCGCCTCGACCTTTGCCGGCAACGCCCAGAACGCCCGCACCGTGTACCTGGACGAGGCGACCGGAATCGAGGTGGAACTGGAATACCCGATCAAGGTCATGAACCTCAATCCTGCGGATGGCCAGTTCCAGGTCTGTACCGGGCCGCTGATCCTTCCCGACCTTGCGACCTGGGACGGACGGGACCTGCACCGGGTCTTCGTCGCCCACGCCGCCTTCTCGCGCAGCGACCGGGTGGAGTTCATTCTGCGGCGCCCGGTGCGGGCGGCCCCCGAGGAGCGCGCCTGGCTCGACGTCCCCTGCGGCCTCGACCGGCTGGAGCTGCGCGATCCCGGCAACCCGCCTCCTGGCTATCCGCCGCCGCGGCACCGGCCCCTGGTCTACAACGAGACCTGGGATCTGGCCGCGCACAACGTAGTGCTGCGAGCAGATTGAGCCCCAGGGCAGCCTGACCGCAACTTGGTTACCCGCGCCCCCGCGAACGAAAGTGAAGGTAGGTCAACCTTCCAACCTGAGAGAGGATTATGCTGCCCATCATCGACACCCATCAACACATGTGGGATCTGACCCGGTTCTCCCTGCCGTGGCTGGAGGGCCCGGGAGCCGAGCCGCTACGCAAAAATCACTCCCAGAGCGAATACCGGGAAGCGAGCGCGGGCACCGGTATTGCCCGCACCATCTACATGGAAGTGGACGTCACCCCGAACCAGCGCATTGCCGAGTCGGTCAACCACTGCCTCGACAGCTTCGGGCCGGACCGGGTGGTGTGCGGCGGCGACTGGCCGGGGTGCAATCTGGGGCCGAGTCTGGGCGCATGGGTGGCGGCGCCGCGCGCTATCGTCTCCGCCAGGCCGCAGGAAGAGCAGGCCAACTTCTTCGCCGCCAACGCCGAACGGCTCTATGGACTGGTGTGATCATGGACCCTTTTGAGAAAGTAGCCATCGGCACTACGGGAGTGAAGGTGACGCGGCTGGGTCTGGGCGGCGCCCCCCTCGGCGGCATGGTCCTGGCCGAGGGAATCTTCCAGGGCAGCGACTACGACGAGGCCCTAACCGTCATCCGCCGGGCCTATGAGATGGGGGTGCGCTACTTCGATACCGCGCCCCTCTACGGCAACGGGCGCAGCGAGGTGCGCTATGGCCGGGTACTGGGTGAGTTTCCGCGCCAGTCCTTCGCCATCTCCACCAAGGGCTCGCGGGTGCTGCGACCGGAGAACCCGGACGACCTGGCGCCCTGCGGCGGCGACGGGATACCGCGCTACACCTACGATTTCGACTTCAGCGCCGAGAGCCTGCGGGCCTCGCTGAACTCCAGCCTGAAAAGGCTGGGACTGGCCGCGGTGGACATTTTCTTCGTCCACGACAGCGACTTCAAGGGGCAGCACACCGAGGAGGACTTCATAGAAGGGCTGGAGGCCGCGGCGGAATTGCGGGCAAGGGGAACGGTCAAGGCCATCGGCATGGGTATGAACGAGTGGGAGCTCACTGGCCGCATGGTGGAGCGCTTTGACCTGGACTTCATCCTGCTGGCCGGGCGCTATACCCTGCTGGACCAGTCCGCCCTTCCCGAATTTCTGCCTCTGTGCATGGAGCGCGGGGTCAAGCTGACCATCGGTGGACCCTACAACAGCGGCATCCTCGCCCGCAACCTGGACGGGCCGGTCTCCTTCGACTACCAGCCCGCCCCGGACCATCTGGTGCGCAAGGCCAAGGCCCTCAAGACGGTCTGCGTCCGCCACAGGGTCGAGCTGCGGGCGGCGGCGTTGCAATTCCCCTTCGGGCACGAGGCGGTGATATGCACCGTGCCCGGGGCGGCCTCGGTGGCTGAGCTGGAGGACAACGCCAGAATGATACAGGCGGAGATCCCGCCCGCCCTGTGGGCGGAGCTCAAGGCAGAAGGGCTGCTGCCGGAGGGCGCTCCGACGCCGTGAGAGCTGCCGATTCGAGGAGGCCTACCCTACTCCTCCTCCGCAATTTTGCGATGCTTTTGAAACGGGTTGCAACCGCCAATATTTTGTCAATAATTTTCACTTCATACCAATGGAGTAGGCAGGTAAAATACACCCAGGATAAGGAGTAGATCATGGACTCATTTTAATGGAATTCCCGCTGGTGGAGAGCCGCAATAGTGTCCCAGCCTGTCACCAGGCTGCGCCGGATCGGCGCCATGGCCCTTAACCCTTGCGATCCTCGCCCTCGGCGCCGGCTGCGGCTCCGACTCCGATCCCACCGCTAACCAGGGCGGGGGTACCCTTGAAGGCTTCGCCATTACCCCGGCGACCACCGGCAAGGACCTGAAGAACCGGGTCTCCGAAGCCGAGGCTTCCTGCGTGCGCCAAGCCATCGGCGATTCCGAGTACGAGACCTTCCTCGGCTTAAATTTACTGGAAACGGGCGCGGAGGCGGCCAGAGCCTTGGAGTGCAGTCCGGCTGCTTCACCCTCGAAACCTATGTTCGCCACCTTCCCACCCATCGTAGGATCGCGCCTGGGCGGCCTGAACGACGAGTCGCTCGGTTGCCTGGCGAATTTCGCCAGGCAGCACCTGAAATTTGTCCAACTGGTCAGCACCGGCCCCTTCGATCCGGACTCGCTGGATCACAGCGAGTTCATCGAGGTTGCCGAGGACCGCCTTAGAGTGTTCAATTGCTTGAACGACGAAGAGCTCCGGCAGATGCAGGAATCCGCTGCGGCTTCGTTGCTGGAGTAGCGGCGTGATTGCCATACCTGAAAGGATCCGATCGATGGCCCCCACCCTGGAATGGCGCTACCACCGCCCCGGCTGAACCAGTTGCAAGCACGCACAAGAGTTCCTTGTGCAGAACCAAATTGCCGATGGAATCGTGCAGAATTCGACGAAAGAACCAGTGGCGGGCAAGGCAGCCCTCGCCCTGCTGGAGGACGCCGCCGAGCTCTTCGTCGCCAGGGGCAAGCGAGTCCTGCGCTTCGATCTGGGGACACAACGGCCTCACGACGAGGAATTGCTTGCGCTGCTGTTGGGGCGCTCCGGCAAGCTGCGGGCACCGGCGCTACGCTACGGCACCCGCCTGATCGTGGGCTACAACCGGGAGTTGCTGGCGTTGGCGCTGGAGTAGGCGGGGAAACGGTTTGATCAAGGAAGGACGTGCAGTCTGTCTCTGACAAAATTTCGGAACCGGAGCGGCAAGGGCAAGGGGGCACCACCGCATCGTCGGAGTGGCGGACACCCTTGCCGTGGTCATCAAACAAGGATGGAGCTTTGACTGATTTCCGCATCGACGCCAAGTTGGTCCAGCGCGCCGTGGTGACCCTGGCCGCGGTGGGAGCCTACCGCCTGGTCCAGCAGATCGTCACCGTCCCCGGCTTCGACCAGTCGGTAGTGGCCGAGTTCTTCTCTGGCTCGCAGGTTCCACCGGGCCTGCCGGAAGGCGGGGGGGCGCGCTTCGTCTCGCTGCCCACCGTGGCATCGGGGACCATGACCATCGGGACCTACATCGGTGCCTCGGCCATCGTCCTTTTCTTCAGCGGCTTCGTCCCCTTCCTTAAGCGCCTGCGCGAGGGAGGGGCTGCGACACAGACCCGCCTGCAAGGCATCATTGTGGCCGTCACCCTGTTCCTCGCCGCGGCGCAGGCCCTGCAAACCGCCTTCTTCCTCGAGGGCATCCACGGACCTGTGTCCTCTCTCCCGGCTGTCCCCGATCCGGGGTGGGCGTTTCGCACCGGGGTGATGCTGACCCTGGCCGCCGCCGCCCTGCTGGTCCTGTGGCTTGCCCACCTGATCACTGCACGGGGTCTGGGCAACGGCGTCGTCCTGCTGCTGGCCGCCGACATCCTGGTACAGTGGCCTGCCGCGCTGCAGGCCCAGTGGGATGCCTTGAGGACTGTCCCCGATCCCCTGAACCAGGGACTCCGCGCTCCCCTCTTCCTCTTGGCCGTGCTCATCCTGGCGGTAATCCTGGTGACGGCGCGCCGCAAGGTGGAACTTGAACGGATCCCGGGAACCGGCGCCGATAGTGGACCGGCTCCGGCCCTGCCCCTGAGGATCAACCCGGTCGGTACTATGCCCGTCCTGGGGGCACAGAGCTTGCTCAGCTTCGGTACCCTGGCCTTCAGCGCCAACTACATGCACGACCTGTCCCCCGTTTCCGGCATCGCTTTCTGCTTGCTCGTCGCTCTGCACGCCTACCTCACCGCCGCCATCACTTTCCATCCGGGCGAGGCGGTCGAGCGCCTGCGGTGCTATGGCTTCCGGCTCAGGGAAGCCACCACCCCTGAGGAGGCCGCCCGCCATCTGCGCGCCACCCTGCACCGCGTCATGGTCCCGGGTATCCTCGGGCTCTGCGCCCTTGGATTCACGCCCTGGATCGCAGTGAGCGGGCTGGGCCTTCATCTGCAACTGGGCAGCCGGTTTGGCATAGAACTGCTAGTGCTTGCCGCGGTGGGTCTGCACCTCGTGGCGCAGACCAGGAGAAGCCGGAATCTCGCCGGCGGAGACCAAGTGGCGGTGATGGCGGCCGAAACCCGGTTCGAGCTCGACCTCGCAGCCGACGTCCTGCGCCAGGCGGGCATCGCCAGCCAGCCCCGCGACAACCGGGTCATCAGCGCCACCGGCACCCTCGCCTTCTGGGAGGTGAGCCGTCCGCGCTGGCCGAGCCTGACAATATACCGGCACCTCGGCGGCGGGGACGCCGTTCTCCTGGTCGACTCCGCCCAGTCCGAGAGGGCAAGCCAAGTGCTGCGCGAGATGGGTCTCCCCGGGCAATGCGCGGATCATTGAGGGGTAAGATTCCGGGTCGAAGGGTGGCGGCTTTGGACCTCAAGGAACCAATTCGAAATCCACATAGCTTCACCCAACCCGCCAGCGAAAGGAGCATCATGTCCTTAAAGTTCGTCTTTCTTTCCCCCGGCAACGAGCGCACCCGCTCCCTGGCCCCTGCCATGGCCGCGGCGGTCCCGGCGATGGAGATCGTCCACTGCGAAGACCGCGGCCAAGATCTCTCCGCTCTGCCCGGCGCACAGGCCTGTTACGGCACCCTGGACTCGGAGCTTCTGGCCGCGGCCGCCAAGCTCCAGTGGCTGGCAGCCCCGGCCGCCGGCCCGCCCAAGGGCTACTACTTCCCCGAACTCATCGCCAGCGAGGTGGTAGTGACCAATTTCCGCGGCATCTTCAATGACCACATCTCTGCCCACATCATGGCCTTCGTGCTCGCCTTCTCGCGCGGCATGCACTGCTACTTCCGCGACCAGTTCGCCGGCCACTGGCACCAAGGAGGCGAGTCGAGCCCCTCGACCCACCTGCCCGAGGCCACCGCCCTGATCGTCGGCGTCGGCGGGATCGGCGCCGAGACCGCGCGCCAGTGCAAGAACTGGGGCATGGCCACCATCGGCGTCGATCCCAGGGTCGAGTCACCGCCGCCGGGGATCGACGAGCTCTACCGCCCCGACGCCCTCGACCAATTATTGCCTAGGGCGGACTTCGTCCTGGTCACCGTGCCGCAAACGCCGCACACCGAGGACCTTTTCACCAGCACCCGGTTCGCGCGGATGAAGCCAAGCGCCTACTTCATCAACATCGGCCGCGGCGGCAACGTCAGTTTGGCCGACCTCGACCAGACCCTGCGCCAGGGGCGCATCGCCGGCGCCGGCCTGGACGTGTTCGAGGAGGAGCCCTTGCCGCCGCAGCACCCGCTGTGGACCGCACCGAATTTTCTGATGACCCCGCACGTGGCCGCGGCCGGCCCCTACCTGGAGGAGCGCCGCCGCGACCTGCTGGTGGAAAACTGCCGGCGCTTCGCCCGCGGCGACGCCCTGGTGAATGTGGTGGATAAAGGGAACTGGTTCTGAGCTTCTAGTGCCTGCGCGCGTAAGTAAGCGTACGAACGAGGGCGCCGAATCGCCCGGCTCGCAAGGCGCCTGAGCGATTCGTAGCGGGGGTGTACGGCGAGCGCGGGCAACGCCGCGAGACGGGATGCAGCGGCGGCCGAATTCACCCGGAATTGCGCCAGCAGGTACTAGGGCAGGGAACCGGCAATGAGCAGGTAGGCCTCGGCCTTGACCTCACCGTTGACTTCCCACTCCTTGACCTCGCCGCCGAGCTTGTCGACGACCTTGTTGCTCAGTTGGTGGAAGGGTGGACGGCCCGGATCGGCGATGACGATCTGCCCCACACCGGCCCCGACCGCTTTGTCGATCATCTTGTAGAGTGGCTTGACCATCCGGTCCCAGAAGCAGATATCGGCGCCGATGATCAGGTCGGTCTGGACCAGGTCTCTCTTTTTCACCTTCTCGAACTTGCAGCACCAGGTCTCTATCTCCACTTCGTTGATCTCGGCGTGCAACTCCAGGTAGGGAAAGACCGCCGCGTCCGCGTCCATCGCCCTGACCCTGGCCCCGTGGATTTTGGCGCAGTATATCCCGGCCAGGCCCCAGCCGCAGCCTATGTCCAGGACCCGGCTCTCCGGGGGCAGGCCCTGGTGCGCGAGAAAGTCCATCACGCACCAACTCGAGTTCCAGAATTTGTTGCCGTGGATGCCGGGGGCATGCTTTCTTTTGCGCTCGCGCACCCTGGGATCGGCTGCTTTGAGCACAGTGATGCCATAGGCCTGGCGGGTGGTTTTCTTGTCCTTCTTTTTGGCCATTTCGTTATGCTGTTTTCCGGAGGGAGACAAATTGGCTGACAAGGGGAACTTCGATGCCTCGGGAAGTCAACCCCGGGCATTGTGGGGCCTCGACCTAATAACCTCTACACGGTCCGACGACAGACTGGAAATCCTCAGAAACCCCACACCCGCGCCGCGGTCTTGCCCATGACCCACTCGATATCGTCGCCGCCGGCAAAGGCGGGATGGTCGAAGACCCCGCGCAGGGCGTTGGCGTAGCCCTCTCTGGCGGCGCTGGGAGGAAAGTCGCTGCCCCACATCATGCGCTGCACTCCGAAGGCGTCCCTGGCCATCTCGAAGAGCGGCGGCACGGTGTCGAACTCGAGCTCGGGAAGAAGGCGCGGCGGGCGGGCGCAGATTTCGCCCAGGCCCGGGACCTTGATGCTGGTGTTGTCGCGCTCGCCGTGGCGCAGAGCCCCGGCAAAATCGGCGTAGGGGGGCTCGTCGATGCCTGCCCCTGCCAGGTGCTCGAGGATGACGTGGGTGTCGGGGCAGGCGTCGAGGACCCTGGCGAAGTCGGCGGCGGCGAACTGGGATACATTGCCGAGGCTGGTGACCACGAGGCCGAGCTCGCCGGCTCGGCGCCACATGTCGTAAGGACCGGCGTTGGCAAAGCGGCCGTCAGGGGCAATGCGAACCCCGGCCGCCCCCTGCTCGGCCAGGCGGGTGAGATCGCCGAGGGGATCCGGAGCCTCGGGATCGACCAGGACCGCGACCTTGAACCGGCCCGGTCGCCAGGCCGCTTCCTGAAACAGGTAGGTGTTGTCGTAGGTGCCGCCGTGCTGGATAAGCACCGCCTTGTGGACCCCGTTGCGGTCCATCTCGAGCTCGAGGATTTCGATGGGCTCGAACCAGCTCCTGCCGGCGTGGCAGTGGGTGTCGATTATGAGCATTGGAATTTACCCTCAGGTTTCTAGCGGCCGACAATATTGGCCGCTGGTTGTCGTTCGGCTACCGGATTTTTCCGCTTTCGCGTACATTTGCTGCCATGATCACTCTGTCCAATTTAGGCAAATTCTACGGCGACCGGACCCTCTTCGCCGATGTCTCGCTCCAGCTCAACGCCGGGGAGCGCTATGGTCTGGTGGGCGCCAACGGCGCGGGCAAAACCACACTCCTCAACATCCTCGCCGGCGTACTCGAACCCGGGACCGGCGCCATCACCATCCCCCAGCGCCTCCGCATTGGCGTCCTCAACCAGGACCAGTTCCTCTACGAGGAGGAAAAAATACTGAACGTGGCGCTGATGGGCAATGTCGCGTTCTGGGCCGTAAAAGCTGAAAAGGAGCGCCTCCTCGCCAGGGCGGAGGCGCACTTCGACGCCGACCGATTCGCGCAACTGGAAGAAAGCTTCCTCCTCTTCGACGGCTACACCGCCGAAGCCAGGGCGGGGACCATTCTCGAGGGCCTTGGATTGCCCGCGCACCTTCACCATGACCCGCTCCGGACCCTTTCGGGGGGCTTCAAACTGCGGGTCCTGCTCGCCCAGGTACTGGCCAGCACCCCCGATGCCCTGCTCCTGGACGAGCCCACCAACCATCTCGACATACTCTCGATCCGCTGGCTCGAGACCTTCCTGCGCGACTTCGCCGGGGCGGCGGTTGTGATCTCCCACGACCACCGCTTCCTCGACAATATCAGCACCTGCATCCTCGACATCGACTACGAGACGGTGCAGCTCTACCGCGGCGATTACACCGCCTTCGTCAAGGCCAAGCGGGTGGAGCGCTCCCGGCGCGAAAAGGAGATCGTCCAGCGCGAGCGCGAAATGGCCCACCACCAGCAATTCGTCGACCGCTTCCGCGCCAAGGCCGGCAAAGCCCGCCAGGCGCAAAACAAGCTGCGGCTGATCGAGAAGATGGAAGAAGAGATGGTCGAACTGCCGAAGAGCTCGCGGCGCTACCCGGTCTTCCGTTTCGAGCAACGGCGCAAAAGCGGGCGCGATGTGCTGGCCCTGACCGGGGTCCAAAAAACCTTCGGCGACAACGAAGTGCTGCATGGGGTCGATCTCCTGGTGCAGAGGGGGGAGCAGCTGGCGATCATGGGGCCGAACGGCATCGGCAAGTCGACGCTGCTCAAGATCGCCATGGGCGAGCTCGCCCCTGATGCCGGCAAGGTCGAGTGGGGCTACGAGACCCATCCCGGCTACTTCGCCCAGGACCACCGGACCCAGCTCAGCCCCTCCGGCCAAACCGCCGAGGCGTGGGTCTGGGAATGCTGTCCGGACCAGGGCCTCGGCTTCGTGCGCGGAGAAATGGGGCGCATGCTTTTTTCCGGCGATGATGGCAAGAAGCGCCTGAGTGCCCTATCCGGCGGCGAAGCGGCGCGGCTCGTCTTCTGCAGGCTGGCCATAGCCCGACCCAACGCGCTGGTTCTCGACGAGCCCACCAACCACCTCGATCTCGAATCTATCGAGGCCTTGGTCGCCGGACTCAAGGACTATCCGGGCACCCTGATCATCGTCTCTCACGACCGCTGGTTCATCAGCCAGCTTGCCACTCGCATTGTCGAGATCAAACCCGGCGAAGTCCTCGACTACCACGGCACCTACGGGGAATACGTCCATTTCTGTGGCGACGACCACCTCGACGCCGACCAGGTCGTCCTCAAGGTCAAAGGCGCCAAAAGGAAAAGAAAGGAAATCGAACCACGGCCGGCCCAGGTACCGCGGTCCAGCGGCATGTCCAAGAACGTGATGCGCCGCGCCGCGGTCCGGCAGGAAGAACGCATGGTGCAAATCGAGGAAGCAGAAGCCCGTCTGGCCGCAATCGACGCCCTGCGCTACGAGCCGGACCACTACGCCAAAACCACGCCCGACCAGCTAAAAGCGCTCGAATCCGAGCGCGCCTGCATCGAGCGCACCTTGGCGGCTCTCCTGCAGGAGTGGGAGCAGGCGGAGGAGGGAATCAGCGCCGCTCGCCAGGGCCCGGGCGCGGCGGCAATGGAGGACGGGCGATCGATCCCAGAGGTTAAACCAGTGAGGAAGATAAAGTGACACCGATCGAAACCTTCGAGTTCGACCGCCAGGGCTACATCGTCATCAAGGAACTGCTGAGACCTGCAGAGGTCGCCGCCCTTGCCGCGGCCGTCGACGAGCTGGAAGAGCACGCTCTGCGCCATGTGGCCCTGCCGCCCTGGAAAAAGAGCGGCTGGGGACACGTCTATCATGCCAACCCCGAGCGCGGCTATCACGCCCGGGGCGAGCGCGCCGAGGGCAAGACCCTGATGATCGAAGACTTCTGGAACGCCGACCCGGCTTTCGACCTGTTGCTCGACCACCAGCGGACCATGAGCTATATCCACGGCGTCGTCAAACAGCGGCCCACCATCAACAACTCCGAGATCCGCATCCGCTACCTGGGCAACTCCAGCGGCTGCCACGGCGGCACGGTCTCGGCGAGCCAGAAGTACCGCTACAGCTTCACCGAGCACGGCATCGACTGCATGATGGTGCGCATGGTCTACTTCATCCACGATTGCTCCAACGACCAGGGGGCGTTCTGCGTGGCGCCGGGGACCCACAAGAGCAATATGCCCTCGCCCTACGGCACCAACCCGGACGAAGACCCGGACATGGTGGGCCTCCAGGTAACGGCGGGAGACGCCGTCCTCTTCACCGAGAACCTGCGCCACGGCGGCTTCACCAACCGCTCCTCGCAGACGCGCAAAACTCTGCACGTGGGTTACGGTCCGTACTGGATAATGTCGCAGAATATCGCCACCATGGACGAAAAGCAGCACCTCACCCCCGAGACCTTCGGCCGCCTCACCGAGGCCCAGCGGAACTTATTCCGGGCCTACCCGCCCGACCCCTGAAAACCGGGCAGCGGAAGGTTCCAGATGGCGGCAGGAATGGGAATCCTGCACCTGGCGCGGCGGGCTGGAGGAACTCCCGGCGGCGTGACAGATTTTCGCTGCACGAACCTAATTTGGCCCCGGACCCGGATGACCTGCGGAGCTGGTTGAACCGCAGCGCCCCCGGGGACCGCAGCGCTCTTTCCCCTTTCCCTGACACGAGGAGGTAATATGACAGAAGGCAGCAGCGCAGACGCCCTCGCCATAACCCTTGGGGTAGAGGAGGAGTTCTTTCTGATCGACCCCGATACCCGCGATCTCCTGGCTGATCCCGACCGCAGCATCTTCGAGTATTGCGAGAAAAACCGCGGGCCTCACCAGCTCCCTGGTGGAAGACCTGGAGGAAGATGCGCGGCCCTGGGTTGCGAGGCCGAACTGGGGCACGCTCTGGAAGTCATCCGCAACGGCGCCGGGGCTGACCGCCAGATCGATCATTTCCGCCTGCGCCGGCTCGAAGGAGATTCGGAGCGGGAAGCCCTGCGCGCGGTAGTGGGGTGGCCGCGGAAAGCTGGCAGGGAAGCAGGTCCCGGTCCGCCTGACCCATTCGAGCTCAACCTTCAGCTTCGACCATAGGCCTGCGCCGGTGCCATTCGGTGGCCTCCTCGTAGGCGTGGGCGGCGCGCATCACCGTCGCTTCCTGCCAGGATCTACCCGCAAGCTGCATCCCTATGGGCATGGCGTCCGCGGTGAAGCCGCAGGGAATCGAAATGGTGGGCTGTCCGCTCAAATTGAACGGCCGGGTGAGGCGCGACAATAGAGTCAGCACGTTTTCCCTTCTGTCCCCTAACCTCACCACTTCCTGGTCAATGGCCGGGGCGCCGACCGCCACCGTGGGAGCGAGAAGAAGGTCGTAGCGCCCCATCGCCGCGTCGAATTGGGCGTTGTAGGCACTCCTGGCCCTTTGCGCCTTGATGTAATCGACGGCGGGAGTCAGAGCGCCGAGGCGAAGGCGCCCGCGCACGTCCGCTCCCAGGTCTCCAGGTCGTTGCCGCAGGTGGTCGAACAAGGTCTCCGCCGCTTCGGCGAAGAGGATGGTGCTGGATATGCCCAGGGCGTGCTTCAGTGCCGGTATGGAGCAGGGTTCGACCTCGGCGCCCAGTTCGGCGAGTACCTCCGAGGCCGCGGCTACCGCCCGGCTTACTTCCGCAGAGATGACGTCGTAGAAGAAATCCTGGGGAACACCGATTTTAAGCCCTTTGAGCCCGTCCTCCAGGCCCTCGGTGAAGTCCGGGACAGGGACCTTGGCCGATGACGGGTCCCGCGGGTCGTAACCGGCCAGGGCGTTTAGCACCAGGGCGGCGTCGCGGACGCATCGGGTCATGGGGCCCACGGTGTCCAGACTCCAGGCGAGGGGGTATACGCCGTGCCTGGATATTCTCCCGAAGGTGGGTTTGAGGCCGACGATGCCGCAGAGGGCGCCCGGCAGTCTGATGGATCCCCCCGTATCGCTGCCCAGAGCCGCCATGCACTGGCCCGCGGCCACCGCGGCGGCCGAGCCGCCGCTGGAGCCGCCGGTGATTTTGTCGGGGTTCCAGGGATTGCGCGCGGGGCCGTCGTGGGGATTGACGCTGGTGGCGCCGAGGGCGAACTCGTGCATCTGCAGCTTGCCCAGCAGTATCGCCCCGGCCTTGGAGAATCCCTCGGTCACCGCGGCGTCGTACTCAGGAACGAAGTGGCGCAATATCCTGGTCCCCATGGTGGTGCGGATACCCTTGGTGTAGTAGAGGTCCTTGAGGCCTACCGGAATTCCGTGTAATGGACCTCTGTAGTCGCCCCTGGCTATCTCGCCCTCGACAATGGCGGCGCGCTCGAGGGACTCGTCGGCCAGAAGAGTGATGAATGAGTTGAGAACGGGATCGGTGGTCTCGATGCGTTGCAGGTGCGCACGGACCAGTTCCACCGGCGAGATCTGCCCCGACTGGATCAGGGCGGCGGCCTCCGGGATGGACAGGAAGCACAGTTCCTGGGCGTTCATCGGCTCTCACCTGCAGCGGTGGAAGGGCCGAACCGGAGGGCCGGCCCGTGAGATTGCAGATCCAGCTCGGCTAGGGCGTCCAGGTCGTCGAAATAGGCCCGGGCGCGTTCGGCCAGGTCGTCCAGTTCAGACCCGCCTAGGTCCAGGCCGATGATCCGGGCCTGGGCCCGCAGGGTCTCTTCAGATACCTCTCGCGATGGCATGGTCGGACTCTTTTCGGATGTGGGTGTAACCGGGTCAGGTCCCCTGGCCCCCCGGGGCAATCTCTCCGGCAGCGGTGGTAGCGGCCTCCTTATCGAAACCAACCGGCTCAAATATGTCAACGGCGGGAGGGATCGCCTCTCCATTCAAGGCCATTTCAAGGGAACCGGGGCAGGGACCCCTGAGGGATCCTCGCTGTCCCCTATTCGCTCTCGTCCATATCTTATGGTCGGCTCTCCCTTGCGGTTTGATATTCTCGAGTTGACCACCATGGCGGCCCACCGCACAACCTGGGGCGGACCTGCTCCGAATACGGAAATATCCGCAGACCGGAGGCGTTTTCGCGGCCTTCCACCTGCAGGCTCGGCAGCAGGTAAAGCCTTCCGGCCGGCCGGCCTCGCCCTCATATTCTGCCTCGGCCTCACCTGCGGCGCAGCGGCCCAGGGCGATCCCCGGCACACCCTCAGCGGCTACGTCGAAGACGCGGCCAGCGGCGAGAAACTGATCGGGGCCGTCCTCTACGAACCATCTCTGCGCCAGGGCACCACCACCAACCGCTACGGCTTTTTCAGCCTGACCCTGCCTGCGGGCAAGCTCAGGGTGGTGGTATCCCACATCGGCTATCGCAGCGACACCCTGGCAACCCGGCTCCACCGCGACCTGCAACTGACCGTCGCCCTCCAGCCGGCTCCGGTGGAAATGGGGATGGTGAAGGTAGAGGCCGAACGCCACGACCCCATCCAGGAGCAGAGTCAGATGAGCGTGGTGCAGGTGCCGGTGCGCCAAATCAAGAGCGCACCCGTCCTCATGGGGGAGGTGGACGTGCTCAAGACCCTGCAGTTGCTGCCCGGGGTCCAGTCCGGGGCCGAGGGCATGAGCGGCCTCTACGTGCGCGGCGGCAGCCCGGACCAAAACCTGCTCCTCCTCGACGGCGCCCCGGTCTACAATGCCTCCCATCTTTTCGGCTTTTTCTCGGTTTTCAACGCCAGTGCCATCAAGAACGTGCAGCTTACCAAGGCCGGGTTTCCGGCGCGCTACGGCGGCCGCCTTTCCTCGGTGCTGGAGATCGACATGAAGGACGGCAACATGAAAACCTTCGAGGCCGAGGGCTCGGTGGGGCTGATAGCTTCTCAGGTAACGGTACAGGGACCGCTGAGCAAGGACCGCACCTCGTTCATCGTCTCCGCCAGGCGCACCTACATCGACCTGCTGCTACGCCCCTTTCTCCCCGGCGACGAAAAGGGCGGCTACCACTTCTACGATCTCAACGCCAAGCTCAACCACATCTTCTCCTCCCGCAGCCGCCTCTTCCTCAGCCTCTACGGCGGCGACGACCGCTTCTGGAGTCACCTGAAAAACGAATACGGCGACGGCAGCTACCGCGAGGAGGACAGCGTCGCCGCCGACTTCGGCTGGGGCAACCTCACTTCCACCCTGCGCTGGAACTACCTCTTCGGCAACCGCCTCTTCGGCAACTTCACCGCCATCTTCAGCCGCTACCAGCTTTCCACCCACGTGGACGACCGCAGCACCATCAGCAGCAATGGGGAACGGGAAACCGAGGTCCTGAGACTGCGCTACCTGTCCGGCATCCGCGACTGGGGCCTGAAGGCCGATCTCGACTACCTTCCCAACCCCTCCCACTACGTCCGCCTGGGGGGCAGCGCCACCCTGCACACCTACCGCCCCGGAGCGGCGCAGATCAGGTTCAACCCGGCCGACGGCGCCCCCGAGGACACCACCCTGGCCGCCCGGAGCACCGATGCCCTGGAGTACGCCCTCTACGCCGAGGACGACGTCCGCCTCACCTCTCGCCTGAAGGCAAACCTGGGCATGCATACCTCCGGCTTCTTCGTCGAAGAGGAGCTCTATACCTCTCTGCAGCCCAGGATTTCGCTGCGCTACCTGCTGCGGTCGGGCTGGGCCCTGAAAGCGTCCTACGCCCTGATGCGCCAGTACATCCACCTGCTCTCCAACAGCACCGTGGGCTTGCCCACCGACCTGTGGCTGCCGGCCACCGAGCGGGTGCGCCCCCAGAGATCGCGGCAGCTCGGGGTGGGCCTGGCGCGGGAGCTCAAGGAGCACTACGAATTCAGCCTCGAGGGCTACTACAAGACCATGACCGGCCTCATCGAGTACAGCGAAGGGGCCAGCTTTCTGGTGGGCCTCGGCGGCAGCGAGGACTGGCAGGACAAGGTGGAGACCGGGCGCGGCCGGTCCTACGGGGCCGAGCTCTTCGTGCAGAAGAAGCGCGGCCGCACCAGCGGCTGGATCGGTTACACCCTTTCCTGGACCCGGCGGCGTTTCGCGGGCCTGAACCAGGGGCGTGCCTTCCCCTACCGCTACGACCGCCGCCACGACGCCGCCCTGGTGCTGACCCGCCAACTGATGCCCTCGGCCAGCTTCTCCCTGACCTGGGTCTACGGCACCGGCACCGCCGTTACCCTTCCCGTCGCCCGCTACTACGACGACGGCTCCGCCGGGGGCCGCACCCTCCGGATACCCCGGCCCTCCTACCTGCCCTACGAAACCGCAGTCTACGGAGAGCGCAACGGCTACCGCATGTCCGCCTTCCACCACCTCGACTTCAGCTTCAACTTCGGCCGGGCCGAAAGCGCAGGGCACGGATTCAGCTTCGGGATCTACAACGCCTACAACCGCAAGAACCCCTTTTTCATCTACTTCGAGGACCACTACGGCCGCAATACCGGCGCCAGGGAGTTCCGCGCCAAGCAGGTGAGCCTTTTTCCCTTTCTTCCCTGGATCAACTACCGCTTCAAGTTCTGAAACTCATGGCCCTCGAGATGAAACCCCTCCTTTGCTGCCTTGCGCTCCTCGTCGCCCTGTCCGCCTGCGAGCAGGTCATCGCGCCCGACCTGCCCGAGCACACCCCGCGGCTGGTGCTGCACGCTTTCTTCACCGCCGGCGGCACCTGGACCGCCCACGTGGACCGCTCTTCGGGGATTCTCGAGTCCCTGCCCGCCCATGACAGGCCGTCGGTGGCGGATGCCGCGGTGGAGCTGCTGGCGGGAGACCGGGTCATCGAGGAACTGAGGTTCGACCAGACGGCACAGGTGTACGTGGCGGAAGAAAGCACCTTGAAAGCGGGCGCAACCTACTCCCTACAGGTGTCGGCCCCCGAGTTCGCAACGGTGCGGGCAACGGACACTATACCCAGACCCGTGCCCACCTCCCTTCGGTCGTACCGCACCAACAGGGGCGAATTCTCCATCGAGGTGGAAATTGAGGACCCGCCCGGGGAGGCCAACTACTACCAGATCAGCCTGTACCAGGTTTTCACCGGGAGGGGGGCGAGGAGGTACGAAGGAATTCTATCGACAAAGGACCCCTCGATCATGGCGGACAACAGGGTCGACGAGTCTCCCCTGGAAGAGGAGTCGTTCTCAGGTGAAGCCCCCTTCTTCAAGGACAGCCTCTTCGACGGCCGCACCCACGAGATCGAGCTGACCGACAGCGGCGTAGCGGTGCTCCGTGATGACGGCAGCCGGGGGTCGGAGGGTGGCGCAGACGGCCAGGGGTCTTCCAATCGAAAGATCAACCTCCAGGTTCTCTACATCAGCGCGGCCTACTACGAGTTTCTCAAGACCGCCCGGCTCCACGACTACACCCGGGACAATCCCTTTGCCGAGCCTTTGAACGTCTACAGCAACGTCGACAACGGCTACGGCATCTTCGCCGGCTACAGCTCGCGGACCTTCGAGCTCGCGCTCGAGTGAAGCCAGGGGACGGCCCGGATCACATGGCCATGACGATTCGATCCCCGGCATGTTTCCCCTTTTGCATGCCGCCGTCGCGGTAATTCCGGAGCTGCCGGATCCAGCCAGGTGGGAGCGAGGTCAGGGGGCCATGAGCGCTACTCCGGTGCCGGTGGATTCAGGGCGCATCATTTTCTTGACACCCGCCCCATAATACCGTATCTCTTCATATTGTTCCTCTTTTTCCTCAGAATTCGGCAGACTAGGGTTCACCGTGGAGCGGCAGATGAAATTGATTTTCCCCGAGACAGTTCTTTCCATTGGTGGCGCGCTTCCCGCGGCCGCTTATTACCTTCGATGATCGTCACCGCAGGTTGGGGGCGCAGGACGTGACCAACTTACTCTAGGAGGAAGAAATGGCACTCAGAATTATCATTGGCTTGATCGTTATTCTAGCCATCATTCAGGGCCTGGCAGGTGACCCGATCGCAGGGGGCATCCTCACCCTCGCCCTGGTGGTTCTGGGCTTGGTGTACGGGGCAATGGGGGTCGATGCCGAGGACGCTACGGCCTACCTTGTCGTCACCCTTGCCGCCGGGGGCGCCGCAAGCATGAACGTACTGGATCAGGAACTTATTCAGCAGGTTGGCGATCGCTTGGACGCCATTCTCGACCAGACAGTCATCGCTTTGTTCGCCGGGGCCGTAACCATCCTGGTCAAGAGGGCGATCAACCGGCTCAAGGGTTGAGGGAGCACCAGCAAGGGCGAGTCGGCCTGAAAACTCTCTAAGCCATGAACGGGCCGCGCTGCACCTGCCTGAGCAGGTGCAGCGCGGCCCTGCATCTAGGGCGGCGCTAGACCGGGCTGTCGTCCCCTACTGAGCATCTCACCCCGGACCTTTTCGACTACCCCCTACGACGGCATCCCGACCGCACCGCGACACCAGCGAAAATTGCCGTGCCTCCGCCCACGTCCCTTGCCGTACCCACCATTCTCCGCCAATTCCTCATCCCGCCGCAAATTTCCTGCCCTGCCTCCATCCAGCCACAATAATGCCCCATCCTAAATGAAGGCCGGTTGTCCCCATCTCCTGCAGGAAGCTCTGGCCAAGGACTACCCGGAGTAGCTGGCAGCGCTCCTCTATCCCCGGACGAACTTGGTTCATCAGCAGATCGAAAGTCCGGACCGCAGGTGCCCGGCGCAGTCCGCAGTCAGGCGGCTAGCTACGGTCGATATCGCGGACCAGGGTGGAGAGGCGGTTGAGGCTGACGGCGAGAAAAATCTCGCGGGCAGCGGGGGACGCTTCCCTGGCGGGGCTGTTGATGAAATTACCCAGGGCAATGAGAACCACGTATACCGAAAGCACGCCATAGGCCTGGTCGCCGGTGGCGGAGAGTCCGTCGCGCACGGTGCGCACGATCTGGCGCACGGTCTCGACCATGGCCTCCTCCTTCTCCTCCTCGTAAGCCACCACCACCTCCGCGCACAGGTTCTTCAGCTTGGTGCGGTGTGCGGCGTCGATGCATCGCGCCGAGCCCAGGGAGTTTGCCGACCGCCTCAGGAGGCGGGTAATGGCGGCGACCCGGTCCGTATCCTCGCGCGAGAGGAGGCGGTAGAACTGATCGCCGGAGCCCAGGGCGCGGCAGACTCCGTTGAGCAGTTGCAAGCGCACCGCAGGGGAGGAGAAGCCGGCCAGGCGGACCAGGGTGGGTTTGACGATGCGGCGGTCCTGGCGCTCCCCGAGAACGTCCACCAGGGTCGGAAAGGTCAGGGGATCGAAATCGCTTTCGAAGTGCCAGAAAAGAAGCTCGTGGACTTCGTCCCCGCGGATGCTCGCGAGGCCGCGGATGGCGCTGATGCGGACCCGGGGGTCGGCGTCGCTCAGCGCCTCCACCAGCGGGTCGATGCCGGCGGAAAACCCCAGCCGTCCCAGGGCCTCGGCTGCTTCGCTGCGGATGTCCGAGGCCCCGTCGAGAAGCTCGCGCACCAGAGGTCCGGCGGCGCTTTCAGAGCGGCTCTCGCCCAGGGCGCGGGCGGCGCTGCGGCGGACCCGGGGGCTGGCGTCCGCCAGGGCCTGGACCAGTTGCTCAATTGCAAGGGGGTTGCCCGAGCGGCCCAGGGCCTCGGCGGCGCGCGCCCTGGTTCCCTCGCCGCTGGCCAGGCTGAAGATGGTGGCGTTGTAGGCGTAGCCGAGGACGTTGCCGCGCAGCATCCTCGAGAGCAGGCCGCGCGAAGTGGCCCTGCGGTCGTCCTGGACGGTGCGCAGGATGAGCAGGGGCGCCAGCCGGGCAAGAGTGCTGAGGACGAACACCACCTGCAGCTTGCCCATGGACACCCCCAAAAAGGAAAAGCGCAAGCCCTCCAGTTGGGCGACGAGCAGGCCGCTCAACAAGGGGCCGAGAGCACCCATAAGGTTGACCGTCACCGACCAGGCGGCGAGGTACACGGTGCGCTTCTCCCCCTGGGGCAACAAGCGGTAGAGCAGTGGATTGACGCCGACCGCGATTCCCGAGAACAGAATACCGCTGAGGATCAGGGCCACAGGCACCAGGTGGTAAGACCCCGGCTGATTGAATGCCCAGACGAGGGGCAGGAACGCGGCCGGGGTCATCAGGATCTGCAGTACCGGCCGGGCCCCGAAGCGGTCGATGAGCCCGGCCCAGAACCGGTAGCTGGCAATGCTGGCCACCATGAACAGAGCATTGAAGATTGAGATCTCGGTGTAGGATATGCGCAGGCTGTCGAGCATGAAGACGCTGTAGAGCGGACCGGCAAGGCCGAGGGCGAAGGTCCACAGGCCGTAAAACAGGGCGACGCGGCGGAAGTTGGGGTCGCGGAAGGGATGCAGCAGGTCGCCCAGGCGCGTACCTTGATCGTCGCCGGCGGCCGTCTGCCGGGGGAAGGGGGCGCGGAGCAGGTTGAGGTAGCCCAGAAGGCCGAAAAGGGTCCCGGCGGCAAAGACCCAGGCGAAGCCTCCTTCCCCGGGGAACAGGTCGAGGAATTGGCCGATGGCAAAACCTGCGGCCATGGCCACGAGGGTGCTGACGATGGTCTGTCGGCTGGCGAAGCGGGCGCGGATATTCTCCGGCACCACGTTGGCGATCCAGGTGTTGAAAAAAGGCGAAACCACGTAGCCGCTGAACAAGCTGAGGCCGACCATGGCCACCAGGGCCGCGAGCCGGTATTGTTCCGGGACCAGGAAGGGGATGAGCAGGGGAAGGCCCCGCAAGCCGACCTGCACGAAGCCCCCGGCGACCACGAAGCGCTTTTTGTCCCCCAGGCTGGCGCTCAGCAAAGGGGCGAGCAACTGGGTCAGAGCGATAAAGTAGGCGGCGGAGGTGAAGAGGGCGATAAAGGCGCCGTCGGCGCCAAGGTAGAGTGCGAAGCCGGTAAAGGCCGCGGTGCCCAGGCCGATGGCCTGCCCCCAGGCGCCCCACAAGCCGCCGGAGACGACGAAGGAGCGCAGGGCGCGATGCACCTGGCCGCGCGAGAGAGAAGGAGCATTTTCCATGGTGGGCAGAAAATATCGTCGCCTTGGCGCTAAAAGGCAACGAACCTTGCCCGGCGGACCGTGACCGCTGCAGCGCTCCTGGCTGTGTCCCACCCTCGACCGGGCTTGAATAGCATTTAACAAACCGCTTAATTCCCATTTCCGCCCGATGCCACCCCGAACCTGCAGCACCGGCGGCCGCCGCGCCTTTGGTTCATCTTCGCAACCGGGGAAGCCGAAGTGGTGCCGGTCTCCATTCTCTCGAGTTTCAATGAGATAACCTGTAAATCCTTTCAAGGGACAACGGCCATGACCCGACTTCAGCTCCTCTGCACCGGCACACCTGCTCCCCTCCCCCACCGCGGCGGCTCCAGCTACCTTGTCCAAACCGGAGAGGAGACCCTGATCTTCGACTGTGGTCCCGGCTCGGTACGGCGCATGCTGGAGGCGGGCCTTTCCCTGACCTCCATCGATCACCTCTTCCTGACCCACCTGCACTATGACCACTGCGTCGACTATGCCTACCTGGTCCTGACCCGCTGGGACCAGGGACGGGGCACGATTCCCGAGCTTCGGGTATGCGGTCCGCCTCCTCTGGCGCGCATGACCGATCAACTGTTTTCGCCCGACGGGGTCTTCGGTCCCGACCTGGAGGCCCGCACCCGGCACCCGGGAAGCCATTTCGTCTACGAGGCCCGCGGCGGGGTGCTGCCGCGCCAGTGGCCGGATCCCCAGGTGCGCCAGGTCGGCGGCGGCGACCGGGTCGAGACCGGCTCCTGGAGCGTGGAGGTGGCCGAGGTGGTCCACGTGCAGCCCCAGCTCACCTGTCTCGCCTACCGCCTCAACACCGCGGACGGTGCCATCGTCTTCAGTGGCGACACCGCCCCGGTGGAGACCCTCACCAGGTTGTCCCACAATGCCCGGGTGCTGCTGCACATGTGCCACTTCATCAACGGCGAGGCCACCGACGAGCGCCTGACCAGCTCGTGCTCGGGGCACCTCGACGCGGCGGCGACGGCGCGGGACGCCGGAGTGCAGACCCTGGTGCTGGTTCACCTCACCGAACAACTTGAGACCCCCGGGGTGCGCGAGCGCGTGCTGCACGAGGTGGGGGAAGTGTTCGAGGGGCAGGTGATCTTAGGCGAGGACCTGCTCGAGGTGCCCTTGGGGAGGATCGCGGTGGAGCCGGTGCGCTGAGAGCAGGAAACTACGGCGGCTGATTTGAGAGCTCTGTTCACCCGGATCACTGGTCCAGAGGAGCGCGGGGGAACTTCCAAAGCGATTCGCGCTTTGTAGTCGTAAGAGGAGAGCTGACGGCCTTTGCGGTGCATTCCCAAAGATTCTCGCCGCCCACGCTGCTCGTGGCCCCGTCTTGCTCAATCTCTCCGGAACCGGTGTGCGCCCGGCGGCGACCTTAGCTTGACAGGGCGCTCGATTCTCATCTCATTTGGATGCTTTCAATCCGGTTGTTTCTACGAAAAGGAGACGGTCTCATGCTCAACGACGAAATGCAGAACGCCCTCAACCAGCAGATCAACATAGAGTTCAACTCGGCCTATTCCTACCTCTCCCTGGCCGCCTACTTCGAGGCTATCCACCTGAAGGGGTTCGCTCACTGGATGCGGATTCACTACCTCGAAGAGCGCATGCACGCCAACAAGATTTTCGACTTCATCATCGACCGGGACGGACGGATCGATCTCCTGGCCCTCGCCAAGCCGCGCAAGGAGTGGAACTCTCCGCTGGAGGCCTTCAAGTGGGCCCTGGAGACTGAAGTGAGCAACAGCGAGGCGATCTACAAACTGGCGGAGCTGGCCATGGCAAAGCACGACTACGCCACCCATACCTTCATGCAGTGGTTCATCAGCGAGCAGGTGGAGGAGGAGGCCATCGTCAACGACATGGTGGCCAAGCTGCGCCTGGTCGGCGACAGCAACGCGGCCCTCTTCCTCATGGACCAGGAACTGGGGCAAAGGCCCATGCCCGAAGAGGTGGATCTCAAGGGCGATGCAGACGCCCGATGATGGATCGAATGTTCCGCTGCATTCCTCTCCAGTGCGCCGCTATTTTCCGCCACCCCGGCCCCGGTAAGAATAGTCCCCTCCGATAAGCCACCACCTGAGAACTGGTCCCAGGGCGCAAGGTTTTGACTGAACCTTTCTTCGAACACCCCATCCTCAACTCTCCCTACCTGCGCCCCAGCCGGCATTGGGAGTTGGACGAGAGCGGGCAGCCGACCCAGAAGATCGTCGAAAGCCGCAGGTCGGCCGAGTTCGTCACCCCGATCCCGATGCCGAAAAAGCGCAGGGAGTCCGTGCAACAAGCCGCGCTGGTCTTCGACGAGGAGGCGCAGAAGCTCGAAACCGCAGGCCAGCAATACGACCTGACCGAAATCATCAACGGGGTGCGCCAGCAGGTCGACCGCTGGCGCGAGCTGCCGGACCCGGGCCAATGGCAGGTGACTCCGGAGACCGCCCGTTTGCTCCGCCACTGGCGCCACCACCGCTTCAGCGCCATCCGACCCTTCTTCTGCCAGTTGGAAGCGGTGGAGACCGCCATCTGGCTCACCGAGGTGGCGCCCGGCAGGCGAGCCGGAAGGAACTTTCTCGACCATTTGGCGAACGCCAACCACAACGCCAATCCGGAACTGCCCCCGCCGCGGTTGGCCCTCAAGTTGGCCACCGGCGCCGGCAAGACCACGGTCATGGCGATGTTGATCGCCTGGCAGACCATCAACGCGGTGCGCCGGCCCCAGAGCCGCCGCTTCACCCGCGGCTTCCTGGTGGTCACCCCCGGCATCACCATCAAGGACCGCCTGCGGGTGCTGCAGCCCAACGACCCGGACAGCTACTACCAGAGCCGCGAGCTGGTCCCCGGCGACATGCTGCCGGAGCTGGAAAAGGCCAAGATCGTCATCACCAACTACCACGCCTTCAAGCTGCGCGAGCGCTTGGAGCTTTCCAAGGGCGGGCGTTCCCTGCTCCAGGGGCGGGGTGAGACGATGGCGACAGAGGAGACCGAGGGGCAGATGCTGCAGCGGGTCATGCCCGAGCTCATGGGCTTGAAGAACGTCCTGGTCCTCAACGACGAAGCGCACCACTGCTATCGGGAGAAGCCGGGCGAGGAAGAGGAGGACGCGCTCAAGGGCGACGACAGGAAGGAAGCCGAAAAGAACAGGGAAGCCGCCCGGCTGTGGATTTCGGGATTGGAAATAGTGAACACCAAGCTCGGCATCAGCCGGGTGATCGACCTTTCGGCGACCCCCTTCTTTCTGCGCGGGTCGGGCTACGCCGAAGGGACCCTGTTCCCCTGGACGATGTGCGACTTCTCGCTCATGGACGCCATCGAGTGCGGCATCGTCAAACTGCCGCGGGTGCCGGTGGCCGACAACATCCCCGGTGGGGAAATGCCCAGGTTTCGCAACCTCTGGGAGCACATCCGCAGCAGGATGCCGAAGAAGGGGCGGGGCAAGGCCAGCCACACCCTCGATCCCCTGAGTCTGCCGGTCGAGCTGCAGACCGCCCTGGACGCCCTCTACGGGCACTACCGCAAGACCTTCGAGCTCATGCGGGAGGCCGGCATCGCGGTGCCCCCCTGCTTCATCGTGGTCTGCAACAATACCTCGACCTCCAAGCTCGTCTACGACTATATCTCCGGCTTCCACCGCGAAAGCGACGACGGCTCGACCAGGTTCCACCAGGGGCGCCTGGCGCTGTTTCGCAACTTCGACGATGACGGCAGCCGCCTGCCCCGGCCCCGCACCCTGCTGATCGACAGCGAACAACTGGAGTCCGGCGACGCCCTGGACAGGAACTTCCGCAATATGGCCGCCGACGAGATCGAGCGCTTCCGGCGGGAAATCACCGCGCGCACCGGCGACCGCCTCCAGGCCGAGAACTTCAGCGACCAGGAACTCCTGCGCGAGGTCATGAACACCGTGGGCAAGGAGGATCGGCTAGGCGATTCGATCCGCTGCGTGGTGTCGGTGTCCATGCTCACCGAAGGGTGGGACGCCAACACCGTCAGCCACGTGCTCGGCGTCCGCGCCTTCGGGACGCAACTGCTCTGCGAGCAAGTCGTCGGCCGCGCCCTGCGCCGGCAATCCTACGACCTCAACGATGAAGGTCTGTTTGACGTGGAGTACGCCGACGTCCTTGGCATACCGTTCGACTTCACCGCCAAGCCCGTGGTGGTGGCGCCCAAGCCGCCCCGGCCGACGGTCCAGGTGCGGGCGATGCGACCCGAACGCGATGCGCTGGAGATCCGTTTCCCGCGGGTGGCCGGGTACCGGGTGGAACTGCCGGAAGAGCGGCTCAAGGCCGTCTTCAACGAGGACTCGGTGCTGGAGCTGACGCCAGACCTAGTCGGCCCTTCAATTACCAGGAACCAGGGGATCATCGGCGAAGGCGTAGACCTCAACCTGGTTCACACCAACGGCCTGCGGACCTCGACCCTTCTGTTTAACCTGACCCAGCGGCTGCTCTACACCAGGTACCGCGACCCGGGCGAAGAGCCCAAGCTCCATCTCTTCGGGCAGCTCAAGCGCATCACCCGGCAGTGGCTCGACGGCTTTCTCGTCTGCAAGGGGAGCACCTATCCCGCCCAGCTCATGTACCAGGAACTGGCCGACACCGCCTGCGAGCGCATTGCCGCGGCCATCACCCGGGAGGGGGTCGACAGTCGTCCGGTCAAAGCGGTGCTCGATCCGTACAATCCCGTCGGTTCGACCGCCCAGGTAAATTTCAACACCACCAAGACCAGCCGCTACGAAACTGATTCCCGCCGCTGCCACGTCAACTGGGTCGTCCTCGACAGCGACTGGGAAGCGGAGTTCTGCCGCGTCGCCGAGTCCCATCCGCAGGTCAAGGCATACGTCAAGAACCACAATCTCGGCCTGGAGGTGCCCTACCGTTCCGGCTCCGAAACGCGGACTTACATCCCCGACTTTATCGTGCTGATCGACGATGGCCGCGGCGACGGCGATCCCCTTCACCTGGTCATCGAGATCAAGGGCTATCGCAGAGAGGATGCCAAGGAGAAAAAGACCACCATGGACACCTACTGGGTCCCCGGGGTGAACAACCACGGAGACTACGGGCGCTGGGCTTTTGCCGAGTTCACCGATGTTTTCGAGGTGGAAGCGGGGTTCGATCGTTTGGTGAAACAGCTCCGCAACAAGTCAGAGTTCAATTCCGAGGCTGGCTGAACGAAGACAACTCCTGGAACTGGAAATACCCCCCGGCGTCTCAAGGGACTTGAAAGTAATTTCAATGACTCACGTCTATCCCGGCAAAGTTAGATTCAGCTTTACAAGGCATTCTCAATTTTCCATCTTGGACAAGAACAAGGAGTACAGCTCCCGTGAAATCTCCGTCAAGACCCTTCGAAAATCCGCCGGTCACCGAGGTTGTTTTGTCAACCTACTTCAACCCACCCCTATCCGCTTTGCGAAGCGAGCATATTGGCTTGTTCTGGGCGAAGATAAAAGAGGAATTTCCTGTCGTGCGCCAGCAACTCCCAGTGGGAATCGGACCGGATGTCATTCCTGACGAGGCATTCCCTATGCCCAGGTACTGGTTTATTGCAGAGGACGACATAAATCTTATCCAGATACAAAGAAATGCCTTTATGTTCAATTGGCGTCGTAAAAAGGAAGACTACCCTCTTTTTTACAACGATATCAAACCTGCCTTCGATAAATACCATGGCATTTTCAGTGAATTTGTCCGAAGGGAAGTCGATGACAATAACCTTAAAATCGATCTTTGTGAACTGGCCTACATAAATACCTTGGAGGCATGTGATTACTGGGCAGGACACCACGACACGAGGAAAGTCATCCCTTCATTTTCGATTGTAGAGTCAGGTGTCAACGCTTCGGAATCTGGGGAGTTCAACTGCAATTACGCGTACGAGCTCTCAGCGGATATGCACCTCAAAGTCGGCATACGCAGCGGGGTTAAGGCTCAGCAACAAAGTGCGCCGGTTCTGATATTTGAAATCAGAGCAAGTGGTCGCCTTGGCCAAGTAGAAAAGTCAAGGGCAGACGAATGGTTCGAGCGTTCCCATTCGGCCATTACCAAGTGCTTTTTGGAAATTACGAGCCGGGACATTCAAAATCGTTATTGGAAGCCGGTGGAGAAAACACAATGACTCTGGAACCACCCAGTCCATTCACTATGGACTACGTGCCCCCCTTACTGTCGCCAGAACATGGCTCCACTTCGGCTGTTGATCTGGATCAGGATTGGAGACACCAAAGGCTTCTCTTTTCGAGCCATTACCCTAGTCCTTCAGGAAACGACGACATCGCCTTCGGAGACTATACGGCCAGCATCCTTGACGAATCATCAAGTACACGTACGGATTATTTGGCTAAACCGATTGACCTGCGGAGCCGATTGAACGCTGAAATTGATGACAGGATGAAAATTGCCCGGGGAGTGTACCATGCATATTGGATCCGCATTGAATCGCTGATTAGTGATGCGATCCTCGAGAGTTTCACCGTTAACAGGGAATCCGAGTGGGACTTCTGGTCCTTTGTCAAGTCAGTCCCATTCGCAAGCAAGGGAGAGTTGGTGCTTTTGGACAATGGCAATCTGCGCGCCGTCTGGGACGGGGAAGACGGCAGCCATTTGGGGCTTCAATTTCTCGGTGGACGCATGCTTCAATTTGTCATTTTCCGACGGCGGAAGGGAAGCGCCCATATCTCGCGTGTTGCTGGACGCGAGACTTTTGAAGGCGTTAGAAAGCAGGTGCGGATCTTCGACCTCGAAGTACTCCTTAGCACATGAAGGGCGATGACCTACCGGATGAAGATCATATCGTCCGATATGTAAAACCTACAAGCGTCCGCAGCGACGAAAAAGTGGATGGGTCGGAGTTCTGCTTGCGCGCACATCGGCCTGATGATACCGGTTTGTCCGTTAATTGGCTAGAATTCTTTCGTGACCTTGCAAAAGACGGTCAACTTGCTGAAGTAAGAAGACTGTCGCGATTGAAGGTGAGCGAACGAGGTTGTCTGGCCGAACTGAATTTCGGCGCAACAAAGCAGTACATCCGCAGGGAACTCGAGAGTCTTGGCTTCATCAATATGCCCTTGGATGCGGAGGGCGAATACGAAGCCGACCCATCTCACAGCGAAATGGTAGGGCTGCCTCCAGGAAATTCCGATCAGGCCGCGTTAATTGGCGATATGATCGCTGAATGTATAAACGACACTCACCCGGCAAGAATCAGATAGGTAAATGGCGAAACGAAAACTGAGCAAGCAGGTCGAAACCCTGCGGCACCAGGACGCATCGCGGAAGAACATCCCCACGGCCGAGTACCAGGCGGTGATGGCGGAGGACGACCGCAATCCGATCGAGGTCGCGTACGAGCGGCGCAACCCGGACCTCGACCCGCAGCTTGTCTGGCGCGGGAAGGACGAGCAGAACTGGTCGGACCTGGTGGTGCAGGCGCCGCCGCTGTTCATCCAGGAGAAGGTCCAACCGAAGGTGCTGATCGACGATCTGCGGCAGCGGAGCAAGGAGACGGAGGCGGAAAAAGGAAACGGCGACGGCACCCAGGCCGACCTGTTCGCGGATTTCAACGGGCTGCCGAGCGCGGACGCCCAGACGGAGTTCTACCAGCACGACGCCAACTGGTCGAACCGGATGATTCTCGGGGACAGCCTGCAGGTGATGGCGTCGCTGGCGGAGCGGGAGGGGCTGCGCGGCAAGGTGCAGTGCATCTACATCGACCCGCCCTACGGCATCAAGTTCAACTCCAACTTCCAGTGGTCAACGACCAGCCGCGACGTCAAGGACGGCAATGCAGGGCACATCACGCGCGAGCCGGAGCAGGTGAAGGCGTTTCGGGATACGTGGCGCGATGGGATTCACTCGTATCTGACGTATCTGCGGGATCGGCTGACGGTGGCGCGGGACTTGTTGACGGAGAGCGGGTCGGTCTTTGTGCAGATTGGGGACGAGAATGTTCACCGGGTGCGGGCGTTGATGGACGAGGTGTTTGGGGAGGAGAATTTTATAAGTGACATCAGATTTCAAACATCAAGTGGTTTCGAGACCAACTTCATTGCAAATGTGTATGACCGAGCTCTTTGGTATGCAAAAGAGAAATCGACCGCAAAATATCGTCAAATTTTCAAAAACAAAGAGATAGGTTCTGACACGTATTTCGATTCAGCACGTCTGCCCAATGGAGAAAGCGTTAAAGTTGAAGAAAATAAAAATTTGCCGAATGGAGCTAAATACTACTTTAAGCAACCACTAATATCATCAGGCGAATCAGCCAATCTCAGTTACACATTTGAGTTCGCAGGCACCGAATATACTTCCGGTAGAAACAGACACTGGAAAACCTCTTTCGAGGGGATGCAAAGACTGCAAAAGGCCGATCGCATTCACTATGCAGAAAACTCTATAAAGTTTGTCAGGTTTCATGAGGATTACCCTGTAGCAACAATTCACAACTTTTGGAATGATACGGTTTCGCTAATATCTAAAAATTTTGTAGTCGAGACTGTTCCAAAGGTCATCGAACGCTGCATCCTAATGACCACCGACCCCGGCGACCTCGTTCTCGACCCTACCTGCGGCTCCGGCACCACCGCGTACGTCGCCGAGCAGTGGGGCCGCCGCTGGATCACCATCGACACCTCCCGCGTCGCCCTCGCGCTGGCCCGCGCCCGCATCATGGGGGCCCGCTACCCCTACTACCTGCTCGCCGACAGCCGCGACGGCCAAGTCAAGGAAGCCGGGATTTCCCGCAAGGCCCCCTCGGAAGCGTCCACGTACAACGACATCCGCCAAGGCTTCGTGTACGAGCGCGTCCCCCACATCACCCTGAAGTCCATCGCCAACAACGCCGAGATCGACGTGATCTGGGAGAAGTTCCAGGAAACCCTGGAGCCGCTGCGGGCGGAGCTGAACGCCGCGCTCAACCGCTCCTATGAAGAATGGGAGATTCCCCGCGAGCCGGGCGACCCCTGGTCCGCCAAGGCCACCGAGGCGTGGGACAAGCTCCAGGCCGCTCGCACGGACACCGAGAAATCCGCAGCGCTGCGCGTGTTGAACAAGGAGCTGGGCCGGAAGTACGCGCTGGAGGACGTGCCCGGCAGGCCCCGCGATCCGTGGGAACCCGGCGCCACTGATCTGCACCGCCGCTGGTGGGAGCAGCGCATCGCCCGGCAGAAGGAGATCGACGCCTCCACCGCCGCCAAGGCCGACTACGAATACCTCTACGACAAGCCCTGTGAGGACAACAAGAAGGTCCGCGTCGCCGGCCCCTTCACCGTGGAAAGCCTTTCGCCGCACCGCCTGCTCGGCGTCGACGAGAACGACGAGCTTATCGACAACATCGCCGAAGCCAATCTCGGGTACGGGCAAAAGCAGGACTTCGCCGGGATGATCCTCGACAACCTCAAAACCTCCGGCGTGCAGCAGGCGCACAAGGAGGACCGTATCTCCTTCTCGGGCATCAGACCCTGGCCCGGCGACCTCGTCTGCGCCGAGGGAACCTACGTCGAAGGCAACGGCGACTCCGGCCTCCAGAGACGGGCGGGCATCTTCATCGGCCCGGAGTTCGGCACCGTCTCCCGCCCCGATCTCGTTTCGGCGGTTCGCGAAGCGGCCGACGCCGACTTCGACGTCCTGGTCGCCTGCGCCTTCAACTACGACGCCCACGCCTCGGAGTTCAGCAAACTCGGCCGCGTGCCGGTCCTCAAGGCGCGCATGAACGCCGACCTCCACATGGCCGACGACCTCAAGAACACCGGCAAAGGCAACCTCTTCGTCATCTTCGGCGAGCCGGACATCGACCTCCTCGACGCCGAGGACGGACAGATCCAGATCAAGGTCAACGGCGTCGACGTGTTCCACCCCAACACCGGCGAGATCCGCAGCGACAGCGCCGACGGCATCGCCTGCTGGTTCGTCGACAGCGACTACAACGAGGAGAGCTTCTTCGTCCGCCACGCCTACTTCCTCGGCGCCAACGATCCCTACAAGGCGCTGCGGACAACGCTGAAGGCAGAGGTAAACCAGGAAGCCTGGGAAACCCTGCACAGCGACACCTCCCGGCCTTTCGCCAAGCCGACGTCCGGCCGCATCGCCGTGAAGGTTATCAACCACCTTGGGGACGAGGTGATGAAGGTGTTCCGGGTGTGAGGCGATATTCTGATGAAACCAAGGAAGGCACATTCGCCGCTTCGGGTCTGCGATAATCACCTCCCATCATTGGCTGCTCCGAGGGGGATCGTATGAATTGGAGAGATAAGCTACCGGATGTCAGGAATTGGCAGCCACAATCCGAGAAAAGCAAAACCCTCAGCGCAGGACTAGAGATGACGTGCCAAGCAGTTCAAAGGCGCATCGTAAATGAGGCTTCAATCGAAGAGGGATTCAGCATCAACAATTTTGACGCCGGCCCAGGCCTCGAGGACATAGTACGTCAGGAGCTATCAAAACTGCTTCCGGACCGGTATTCTGTGGATGCCGGGGTGGTAAACGACCGTGACGGGAGAACAGCCGGCGACTGCGACGTTTTGATCTCGAACCGGGCGTGGGCGCCCGTAGTCAAACTTGGTGCAACCCCCGAATCCCGTCGCGTACATTTTCCAATAGAAGGCATTTATTCGGTAATTGAAATCAAGCGAACACTCGGTTTTGAAGAGCTTGACGACGCCATGGAAAAGCTCGTCAAAGTGTCGCGTCTGAACCGTCCCAAACAGAGTTACGGGCACATCACCGAGAATCAACATCTGCAGTGGTTGGATAAGGAAAGTCAGATATTGAATCCACTGTGGACTACTGTGCTCGCGACGAAACTCAAGGAAGGCGTTGCATTTCGGGACGTTGTTCTCCGATTTGGCCAGATAAACGCCGGCCTTAAGCGTGATGAGATGGTAAAGAATCTTTACCTGCTTGAACATGGCCTTGCATGGTATTCCCCAGGCGATAATAGCGCCGGTGAAGCCACATTCATGTGGGACCGGCATATACCCCTTAATTTGGGATTTTCCGATCAGGATCCACTAAACACTTTATATGTGTTTTTCGCGCAGCTGTGCGGACACCTTACGCGCTCGGTACTCAACGTGTTGGGTATACATACCTCCTATGGTCCGAACAGCCTTCCTCAGTCTCAACATCTTCCATTCCAGAATGCAATTTACAACTGCTGACTCCCATCCCATACCAAGTCGGAAGACGCCTCATGGCCAGCGCTGACCAGCTCAAGGCATTGCTGAAGTCGCACTTGGAAGGCGACGACGACCGCTTTTTCTCCGTCGCCATGCAGGTCGCGGCTCACGAAGCGAAACTGGGTCACGGCAAGCTCGCCGAAGAACTGCGGACCCTGATCGACGAAGCCAAGGGACGGCGCGGCGTGGATTCGGTGGTGCCGATTGCCCGCCCGCGCGGCGAGTTGGCAAACCTTCTGGAAGCGTCCTACCCGAAGACTCGGCTGGGAGAGATGGTTCTGAGTGATGCTCTCGCGGATCAGATTCAGCGGGTCCTTCGTGAGCAACGCCATGCCGGACGGATCGTTGAGCATGGCCTGGCGCCCAGGCGCAAACTGCTTCTGACGGGTCCTCCTGGTACCGGCAAGACGATGACTGGGTTCGTTCTGGCCGGGGAGCTCGGTCTTCCTCTCCTGCAGGTCCGACTCGATGGCCTTATCACCAAGTTCATGGGCGAGACCGCAGCCCAGCTGCGGCAGATATTCGACGCCACCAGCAAAACTCGGGGTATCTACTTCTTTGACGAGTTTGACGCCATTGGTTCGCAACGCGGATTGACAAACGATGTGGGCGAAATCCGGCGAATATTGAACAGCTTTCTTCAGATGCTCGAACAAGACCGCTCTCACAGTCTCGTGGTCGCCGCAACGAATCACCCCGGAATACTCGATCCTGCACTCTTCCGGCGTTTCGACGACATCCTTCACTACGATCTGCCTGGCAAGGCGCAGATTGCCAAACTCCTGAAGACACGCCTGACTGGATCCGCTGTGAAGGGTATTCGGTGGCAGAGCTTGGCCGATTTCGCGGCGGGTTTGAGCTACGCCGAGATCACCCGCGCTGCCAACGAGGCCCTGAAAGATGCGCTGATTCATCATCGTGCACAGGTTCAGGCCAAGGACATCCAAACAATGCTCGCCGAGCGAAAACACGTCGCTGAGAGGCTTGGCCAGAAAACCGAGTAACGTAACGGGCACTCATTCGAATGACGGAAGCAACCGAAGGGCAGCATCGCCACTTTCTCCTCGAAGGGGTCACGGAGACGGAGGCGTATCGGTATCCAGGAGGGGGCGATAGGGGTTCCGCGATTCCCGAACGAGACCGCGTTCGCCACGGTGGAGCGTTGCGAGGTCAGATTGAGGGGCTTCGGGGTGAAGCAGAATCCGCCCGGGAAGCCCAGCAGGACGCCGGGATGGAAGATGATCCGGGGCTGCAGGTGGAATTCGAGAGCTTCCCCGATGTCGAAATGGCATTTGAAAGCTTGGCGAGAGAGCGTTCAGGGATCGAACTGTTGAACGTCCGTCATGAAGAAAATCGGACTCTGGCAACCGTCTTCGTACCTGACGGAAAGCTCGACCATTTTGAAGGTCTGATCCGTGATTATTTGGCGGAAAAGCGAGATAAGGCCGGTCGTCTCCGCGACAATCGGCGTTTGATTAATGCGATCCAGCAAATCCGAGCTGCAAGTCTGCGAGCGCTCTGGACCGACGCTCCCGAGGTATTTCCGACCACTGACGAAGGTCCAGTTTGGTGGGAGGTTTGGCTGCCCGTCCGTCGCGACAGGCGTGCAATAATGGAATCGTTTCGGGAGCGAGCCGAAGCTCAGGGTATGATAGTTGCCCAAGGGGAGCTGATCTTCCCGGAACGCACTGTTCTGCTTGCCCGCGCATCGGTCGAACAGATGCGGCACTCCATGGTCACGCTCAATAGCATTGCGGAACTGCGACGCCCAAAGGAGACGGCGGAATTCTTCGATTCCTTACCGCCCGACGAACAGGTCGAGTGGCTCGACGATCTGCTGAGTCAGACCCGATTTGCAACCGGAACCGGACAGAGGCCTTATGTCTGTCTGCTCGATACGGGTGTAAATCGCGGCCACCCCCTGCTTGCTCCCGCCTTTGATCCCAACGATCTCCACACCGTCGAACCCGGTTGGGGTACCGGCGATACGGATGGTCATGGTACCGAGATGGCAGGGGTGGCTCTTGCCGGAAACTTGACCGAACTCCTCGCCGCCAACGTCCCTGTAGAAATCATTCACCGGCTCGAGTCGGTGAAGCTGCTGCCTTCGGGTGGTGCGACCGGAACAGATCCCCAGCACCATGGATATCTGACGGTGGAGGCGGTAGCGCGGCCCGAAATTACCTCACCGTCGCGGCTTCGGGTCTTCGGAATGGCGGTCACGGCTCGGGACAATCGCGATCGGGGGCGCCCGTCGGCATGGTCGGCGGCGATCGATGCCCTAACCGCGGATGTCGACGGATACGGGGCCAAGCCGCGCCTGCTGGTCGTGTCCGGGGGAAACATCAACGATCCAAGTGCTTGGTCTCAGTACCCTGATTCCAATGACAGCGACGGGGTACACGATCCGGCTCAGGCATGGAATGCACTTACGGTTGGAGCCTGTACCGACCTCGTCCGAATTACCGAGTCGGATGCCGGCGGTTACTCGCCAGTCGCTCCAGAGGGATGCCTGAGCCCGTTCAGTACGACTTCACTCACTTGGGAACCACATTGGCCATTAAAGCCGGATGTCGTCCTGGAGGGGGGCTACGCTGCAAAAGACTCATTGGGCACGGTATCGATGGCCAGTCTAAGTCTTCTGACTACTCATCACCTCCCAGCAGACCGGCTATTCACGACGACCAATGCTACCAGCGCCGCAACCGCGCTCGCCTCGCGCTTCGCTGCTCGGGTAATGGCGTCCTATCCCCGATTGTGGCCCGAGACCATCCGCGCCTTGATCGTGCATTCGGCGGAGTGGACGAACACGATGAAACAACAGTTTCTGCCTGCGACCGGTACTCCACAAAAGAGGGACTATCTGAATCTACTGCGGCGGTGCGGCTTTGGGGTCCCGGACATTGACCGCGCTTTATGGAGCCTAAACAATTCCTTGACGATGGTGGTTGAAGAAAGCCTGCAGCCATTCAAGCGAGAAACACGCAGGCAGCCAACCCTTCGCGATATGCACCTCCACAAATTGCCTTGGCCGAGCGATGTGCTGGAAAGCTTGGGAGAAACGCCTGTCGAGATGCGGGTCACGCTGTCCTACTTCATCGAGCCGAATCCATCACGACGGGGCACCTTTTCGCGTTACCGGTACGAATCGCACGGGCTCCGTTTCGACGTAAAGCGGGCGCTCGAATCGACAGACGATTTTCGGAAGCGGATCAACTTGGCGGCAAGAGACGAGGAGGAAGGGTCTCGCCGTAGCGGCAGCGATCCGCAGTGGCTGATCGGAACGCAAGGTCGCCACAGAGGTTCGTTGCACAGCGACATCTGGCGAGGAACCGCAGCGGATCTCGCCAGCCGAGGCGCTATCGCAGTCTATCCCACGGCGGGTTGGTGGAAGACTCGTCCCGCACTCGAAAGGTACGATCAAACGGCGCGGTATGCCCTTGTCGTCAGCATAAAAGCGCCAGAGATCGACGTGGACCTCTACACTGAAGTTGCGAATCTGATCGCGTCAGCAATTCAAGTCGAGACCTGAGATAGAATTCCGTATCGAAGAGGTTCCCATGAAAAAAAAGATCATCCAATACACTTCGCCCATTGACGCGCTCATTGCAGTGACCAATCGGTTGAGTACCTACGAAAATCAGCAACAGATGGATTCGGAAGAGTTCTTTGACCAGTACAGCCGGGGCCAACTATCCGACGACGCAGTATTCGTCGATTGGGCCAATGACTACCGCCACTACTTGCAACTCCGTCAGAAACTAGCGGAGAGCCTGCCCGATGTTGCATGAGGTTCTAGCCGCCTACTTGGAGAAGGTGGAGCAGGCCATTCTTCAGTGCCGCAATATTTATCATCACAAGCACCTACCCGACGCCGTGATCCCCTCAAACAAACCAGACATTGAGTCCGTTATCGAGGAAGCTGAAAGGGTAAGCCCGTGAGTGTCCGCCGCAGCGGCACCGCCCGGTCTTTCGCCAAGCCGACATCAGACCGGATCGCGGTGAAGGTATTCGGGGTTTAACGCAATTAGTGATCCATGTCTTTTCCTGACCAAAGCCATATCAACCGAGTCCGCGACGCCCTCTGGCAACGTTCGGGAGGTGGTGCATCCGTCATGATTGGGAGCGGATTCAGTAGAAATGCTCTCAAATCTCGACCCGACGCAAACGACCCTCCCACATGGCGTGAAGTCGCAAGAGCGGTATACGACAAGCTATACCCACAAGGCGGAGACAGCGATCTGGGAACCGCAACGATCGATTTTTTGCGGCTGGCCCAAGAATATGAGGCCGCATTCGGACCGGGTGACCTCCACCGTTTCCTCAGAGAGTTAATCCGGGATGACGACTTCTTGCCCGGAGACTTCCATATTCGGCTATTAAGCCTTCCTTGGCGCGATGTCTTCACCACGAATTGGGACACTCTTTTGGAACGGGCGCGTACTTCCGTGGCTGGTCGTGCATACAGCGTCGTCCGAAATATGGACGAAATTCCGCTGGCGAACCGGCCGCGGATCGTCAAACTGCACGGATCCTTTCCCTCGCCTTTCCGGCTTATCTTCACAGAAGAAGATTACCGGACGTATCCGACAAAATTTGCTCCGTTCGTCAATACGGTGCAGCAAGCAATGATGGAAACCGTGTTCTGTCTGATTGGTTTCTCAGGTGACGATCCGAACTTCCTGCAGTGGTCGGGATGGGTGCGCGACAATCTGGGGGATGCGGCACCAAAGATATATCTAGCCGGATGGCTGAAGTTATCACCCCACAGACGCCGGATGCTTGAAGACCGCAATGTGGTCCCTATCGATCTTGCACTTCATCCGCAAGCTGGCGAGTGGCCGGAGCACCTTCGGCATCAATATGCAACCGAGTGGCTCTTGCACACGCTGAAACGTGGAGAGCCCTATGATGTGATGGACTGGCCTTCTTTGCCAAGTGCCCAAAAACATGCGGCGTTACCAACGTGCCTTGAGCCAATTGAAGTAGTCAAATCTGATACGCCCCAAGAGGAGCCACACTCGCCTCCCTCATCGAGTGAATCTGGGAACGCCGCGGATTCAGTCCGGCAACTACTTGGAATTTGGGCACACAACCGGAAAATCTATCCCGGCTGGCTGGCCGTTCCAAGCAGCGCACGACAGTTACTGAGTCTATGTACAAATGAATGGGAATCGCTAATCCTACGGGTACTCCCTGAGTTTGCGCCGGTAGAACGGCTGAATGCCATCCGCGAATTAGTGTGGCGCAAGGAAATTCTGCTGGAGCCGATCTCATTTGAGCTTGAATCTGCGGCGGGAGAGGTACTGAAGTCGATAGATTGCCAAAGCCGTACTATAGACGGTGTCGTCGATCTGACGATTGAATGGTCCCCCATCCGAGAGGCTTGGCGTACCATCGAGCTCGCGCTTGTGACGGCGGCACGCCATAGTCTTGCTCAGGACGTATTTGAGCAGCGAATTGAGGCATTGTCGCCCTTTCTCCAAGACGATATCGATGTTGACCATCGGATTCGTCACGAACGCTGTCTGTGGGCGATGTACTCGATGAACTTTGAGGCATTGGACGATTTACTCAAAGACTGGCGGACCGAAAATTGCGATCCAGTCTGGACGATGCGAAAAGCCGCCTTGATGGTTGAAACGGGTCGGCAAGACGAGGCAACAGCGTTGGCCAAACACGCCCTCACAACAATCCGGGCAATGCCTACCGGCGACCTCAGCTTAGCTGGTCCATCGAGAGAGGGTTGGGCGTTATGGTTGGTGGTGCAACCCAAAGATTACCAAATAATTTTCAAGAGGTGGAATGAACTAGCTCCGTTGAAATGCAATGCCCTTATGGAAAGGCAACTTATCGCGGATGCCATCAAAGGTAACGGCGAAACTCAAGAGGCACCGTCCTTTGATTTTGGAACGCGACGGGCACAAGGTCTGAGCTTCTCTAATGCTGATCCCCGGGGTGCCGCTTACCGGGCAATTCGCCTCTCTGAAGTAGCCGGCTTGCCTCCGTCTACCGACCGCATGGATGTAGCTGCGAATTTCTTAAAATTAGCTACGGAAAAACTGGTCGCGTCAAACCCAGAAATGGCTGTCCGTCTAGTGCTCAGAGTACTGACATACGATCGAGACGAAACGCTCATGCGAGTTCTTTCGCGTGCTCGTGTGGCCGCCTTGTCAGCGGATTCCGCGAGGACACTGGCGGAGATCTGTAATAGCGTGATCGAGTATGCGCTACCCCGGATGGTTGGCACGGATTCACGTGGGCACCGCCCCGTATTCTGGATTGAGCGAATGTGTGTCGCAATGGAGGCGCTGTCGCGGCTGGTCCTTCGGCTAGAGCCGGAGAAGGTAGAAACCATATTCAATAAAGCACTTGTGTACTATCGCGATGATCACGTTGCCCGAGATTTTTGTTTGGTAGATCCTGTCCGAAACCTGTTGAATCGCTCGTGGGAAACCCTGCCGGAAGATCGCCGGACCGCTCGCGCTCTCGATTTGTTGAGTGCGCCGATTGTCGGACTGGACAACTTCAAGACAGACTCCAGCAACTACCCAGACCCTGGAAATCTCCTACAAAATGATCTCCCTCCACCCACTCGTACAGGAGACAATGAAAGCCGCTGGCAAGGAATAGTCAGCTTGTTGGTGCGTGGCCTACGTGCTGGAGGTGAAGCACGCAAGCGAGCGTCCCTTAGAATCGAGCCTGTGGTGTTCTGGCACCGACTGGCAGAAGCTGAATCGTCGCAAGTCGCCCAAGCTCTTTGGAGCGAAAAGCATACCAGTTCCAACGATCTGCCCGGCGAGACCTTACTCTTTGACTGGGCATTTCTCCTGTTTCCCGAACCGGAGCTTGGTTTAGCAGAACATCGCTTCCGGTGCAAATGGCTCACTGCCAGTAGTGCGCCACAAGAAGATGAACCCAGTCTCGACGATATTCTCTGGCAGATCGGGAAAACCATATCCTATCTGAAAGATCACCAGCGTTCGCTGGAGCTATCGGAAGACGAACGGTCCTATCTGATTGAAGTTGTCGAGCGGTGGTCAGGTACCCCGGTGCCAAGTCATTTCTTCCCATTTGTTGAGAGCGAACTCCGCGAGCCTACTCTTCAGGCAATCATCGGTCTGCGCACGGTCATTTCTGAAATCAAAATTCCTGTACTTATCGGGGAAAAGCTCTATGAAAAGGTTCAAGTCTTGAACGAATCCGGAAGTCCTGGATTCGGACTCATTGCCGGTCTCGTCAAAGCCTTGCCGAACCGTTTTGATGAGCTTGCTTCGACGATGAGGATGGGATTGGTATCTGATAATGTCGATCTGGCTGAAGGCGCAGCGGTGGGATTATATCATTGGTTGACTACATCGGCCGAAGTTGCTTCACAGATTCAACCTCCACCAAACGATTTGGTTAGTGAAATCGGTATCATGATCGCTACCCGCAGGAAAAGGGCTCTCGGACAGGCTCTGGAGATCGCCAAGTGGGTGTTTGACGAAGGAAACGACGCACAGAAGGAGGCCATACGCCATTCGGCGTTACAAGGTCTCGGTTATCTGGTCGAGGAATTACGGTACGACAAAGAACACGATCGGGATGCCGACGTCCCCTTCCTACGATGGGCCTGCGCTCATCTTGCCTTGGCAATGGCGGAATGCGGCTTCGGCGACAATCCGGCTGTCACTCGCTGGTTGGAGAGTACTAAGGAAGACCCGCTCCCCGAGGTACGGCATGCGAAAAGTTCCGATTTCGCTCGTCCGAGTACGGAAAGGGAGAGTGCTGGCGACGAGCCACCCACCCAGACTAGGTAGTTATCCTCACCACCCAAGCCCTCATCCGGCCGGATTGCGGTGAAGGTGATCAATCACCTCGGGGACGAGGTGATGAAGGTGTTCCGGGTGAATAGGTAGGTTGCTAGCCTGAATTATTTAAAAAAACTGCGATGTCCCCTGTATAACTGGTTGTTTATCCCTAAGTTAGGCGCAGACAAAACCACAAACCATTTGGAGAGGACACCGCGATGGAGACTTCGCAACACACCCTGTCGTTTGCAAGGGTCTCGGGCAAGAAAGTCGAAGCCGATTTCGATGGGGGCTGCACCACTCAGGATGGAGGCCTGCTGCTGCTGAGAAAGGCCGAAGCCCGGACCGGCGTCCTTAAGCGTATGGTGGCGGCGTTGCCGGATCGGCGCCATCCCAGTTACATCGACCATACCTGCGAGGACCTCCTGCGGCAGCGCGTCTTTCAGATCGCCTGCGGCTACGAGGACGCCAATGACAGCGACGCTCTGCGCTGTGATCCGGGGCTGAAAGCCGCGTGCGAGCGGGCGCCGCTGATGGAGCAGGCGCTGGCTCAAGCGGAGGAACGCGCCAAAGAGGAGCCGGTGCGGCTCTTTACCAGTTTCGACTACCAAGCCAAGAGCTGGAAGCACCCGCAGCGCATCCTCTACAAGGCCGAGGTTACCCAGGGCAAAGCCAATCCTCGCTTTGTGACCACCACCATCCCGGATCGAACCCCCAAGTTTTTGTATGAGAAGGTCTATTGTGCACGCGGACGGGCGGAAGGATTCATCAAGAATCACAAGACCTTCCTGCATTCGGACCGCACCTCCTGCCATCGATTCGCGGCCAACCAATTCCGTCTTTTTCTGCACAGCGCCGCCTACGTGCTCATGCACCCCCCCCAGCAGATCGGCCTGCAAGGCACGCCCTGGGCGACGGCCACCTTCGACACGATCCGGCTTCGTGTGCTCCACGTCGGGGCGCGGGTGCGCGAGCGGGCGAGGAGCATTCGTTTTCACTTTGCGACCTCGTATCCCCTCCAGGACGTGTGGAGGACGATCCTGTTTAACTTTGACTCCAGCTGAGCCCACGCGGAGAAGGGACAACATCGATCATCCGGAAAACCAAGGGAGTACTGTGGTCAAACCCGACACCAAACCGCCTGAAACCGCGACCTCTGCGGTCAGGTGCCGATGCGAAACCTGGACTCGACAGGCACACAAGCACAAAAAGGAACATGACACTTAAACATCGCGTCCATCCTGCTCAACTTAGCGATTTTGTGAATAATTCAGGTTAGACGAGATGAAACTCGAGAGAGCGGGCATCGTGTTTCATGGCCCTCCCGCGAAGATGATCCTGATGGCGCAGCTATTGGCGTACGTCGTGCACGAGAGTATACAACCCGACGAAGGTACTACTACAACGAGAGCTCACTGATACCGTTTCCCCCTGATTCCAGAGACCCACGCTTTTCAATATGGGCACCGCCGATCGTTCTTGGTCCGAGTTGAGGACCTTTGGGAACTCATAGATCGAGTCGACGTGAGCAAGAGAAAGGGCTGAGGGGAGCATCGCCTATGCACATCCCAGACAATGAGGGCAAGGCCTGCGATGCCGTTGTTAGGCTCCTTGAGAAATGGACAGGCGAGACACGCTTGGGCATTCGTCATCCCAAAAAAAAGGCGTTGGTCCTCCTGTGGATTTGCGCCTGAAGCTAGGTGGCCAAAAGTATGCGATCGAGCACACGCGAATCGAGCCGTTCAAGAACCAAATTAGGACCGGTGTCGCATTCAAACAGATCAATGACTACGTCAGAGAAAGACTTTCGGATCCACTGCCGGGATCAGCGTATTACGAGCTGCATCTACCAATTAATGTTCGCCTTCCTGAGAAAAAGAAAAAGCGCGAACGGGCTTTGAAGGATCTTGTCGATTGGATTCGAACTAATGCGCGATGCCTGCATGAGAGGAACTCAGGCCGTTCCCGACTGACGCATAGCCCTCACTGGGCTGATGATCGCATCCGAGGCAAACCAGCGGGTTTCAATTGCGCAATCGAATTACTGCGCTGGCCGGATGCGGCTCTCATAAGGCGAAAACCGGGTTCTCTTGGAATGAGGCTTTATTGTCCCAACGATTTCGGCGATTTGGAAGATCGTCGCTTTGTCAGGCTGAGGCGGACATTTACCGAAAAGTCTCCTAAGCTTCAGGAGTGCAAGAAAGAGGGGGCGCGAACCGTCCTGGTGCTGGAGAGCGGCGACATCGCTCTCACAAGTTTTGACCTCATTGGCAATCTTCTTCCCAAGTTGTTGGCTGAGTGCACGGATGCTCCAGACGAGATTTACCTGGTGGAAACGCACACGAACCCTTGGTGGGTATACCTCATAAAGCGCGACGGCGACCATTGGCCGACCGTGGGGATGCCCCAATGGAACCAACCCATCTACGAGGAGGACAAATTACCAACGGCCGGTTTGCCCAAGTGGTATCGAGACGCGTTCGGACTGGATGAACTATACCCTCCGCATCCGCGAGGATGGGTTCCAGCCACCTTCGAGGAAGATGAACTAAATGACCTGACAAAAGGCCGAGGCTCGAAAAGGTCGTAATCGCCCAATCTTGGGGCGCGGTCTGTGCGTGAACCCGATGCCTGCCCGTACGAGTTGAATTGCTCGCCCTATTCCACGGGACGCCGGTCGCTACCCTGGTGGAGATCCCATTTTGCACCGACTGATCGAGGTCCTATCTGCTGAGCCAACCGTACTTCCATGCTAGCATAAGCTGGGGCCGTTCATCAAACTCATTCGACAGGTTTGTCAAAACTCTGGACTTGCGCGTGGAGGCGTTCGAGGAAGGCAAACAGTCCTTCCAGAAACGAAACAGCAGCCTGTATCGGAAATACGCATCCGTCATCTCGCGGCTTGCCGAATCTCTTGTGCGAAGGGGTCAGTTCAGGTTGGAAGACCGAATACTCGATGTCGCCATTGCTTTGGAGCGGATGTACGAACTGGACAGAGGAGAAATAATTTTCAAATTGAAAGCGAGGGCATCCTGTTTTCTGGAAAACGATACCCCAGGCCGGATGCGGATTTTCAGGGACATTAAGGATTTCTACGACGCACGGTCGGATACCGTTCACAACCGGCAGGGAGAAGCACCGGTCAAGAAAAATACCGAGGCGTTCGACAAGGGATTCGAGGTAGCACGCCGGTCACTTTTCAAGCTGCTGCTCGACAGACCGCCTGCGGACTGGAACGAAATGGTGATAGCGTCGAAAATCCAGGGAACCCCTTGACCAGCCCTCACCATTCTTCGCTCCCGCCATCCGCGGAGGCCCGGTCGCGGTGCCAGCGCATCGGCTTGTGGATCGGCCCCTTCTGTTCGCGCTCACCCTGGGGCTCGACCTGGAGCCGGGCAAGCCGGAGGTCTCCCGCATGGCCGCCCTGGCTTTGCTCATGGCCGCCTGGTGGATCACCGACGCCATTCCCCTCTGGGTCATCCGCGCGGTGGGAGGAGGACCGGCGCGCATCGTGCTGGGGTTCATGCTCGCCGCGGCCCTGCTCTCCATGTGGATCTCCAACACCGCCACCGCGATCATGATGATTCCGGTTGGTCTGGCGGTGATCCTGAGGATGGAGGAGCAGTTCGGCAGAGAGCGCACCCGCCCGTTCTCGGTGGCCGTCATGCTGGGGATCGCCTACGCCTGCTCGGCCGGGGGCATCTCCACCCTGGTGGGCACGCCCCCCAACCTCTCGTTGGAGCGCATCTTCCAGATCACCTTCCCCGAGGCGCCGCCCCTAGCCTTCGGGGTTTGGTTCGTCATGGCGGCGCCAATCTCCGCTCTCCTGCTCGCCTGCGCCTGGGCCCTGATCACCCAGGTCTTCTTCCGCATACCCAGGGAGGTCGCCGTCGACCGGGATGTGGTGGAGTCGGAAATGCGCAAGCTCGGCGAAATCGGCTTCGAGGAAAAAGCGGTCCTCGCCGTTTTCGCCCTGACCGCAGTGCTCTGGGTCTTCCGTTCGCCCATCGCCATCGGCGGACTCACCATCCCCGGCTGGTCCACCCTCCTGCCCTTCGGTCACCTGGTCGACGACGGCACCGTGGCCATCGCCATGGCCGCCATCCTCTTCCTGGTCCCGGCCCGATCCCCCGGTGCCAGGTCCCGCACGGTGATGGGGCCCGACGTGGTGGGGCGGCTGCCGTGGAACATCGTACTGCTCTTCGGGGGAGGCTTCGCCCTGGCCCACGGCTTCCGGACCACGGGACTGGCCCGCTTCATCGGCGAAGGATTCGACGGGCTGGGCGCGGTGCCGCCTGTGGTCCTCGTCCTCCTCATCTGCCTGGCGATCACCTTCCTCACCGAGCTCACCTCGAACACGGCCACCACCGAGATGGTGCTCCCCATCTTCGCCGCCGTCGCGGTGTCCACCGGAGTTCATCCCCTGCTGCTGATGATTCCCGCCACCCTGTCCGCCTCGTGCGCCTTCATGATGCCGGTGGCCACCCCTCCCAACGCCGTGATCTTCGGCAGCGACCGCGTCAAGATCTCCGAGATGGCGCGGGTCGGCATCGTCCTCAACATTGTCGGCGCGGTAGTGATCACCCTGGTCTTCCGCGCCATGGGGCCGCTGCTATTCGGGATCGAACCGGGGGTGCTTCCCGACTGGGCGCATCCAGAGGGCTGAGGACAGCGGTTGGCCATCGGCTGGGGCGGAGAGTCGACAGGATACCAAGGAACAAAAATTTTTCCATGTCACCCATCAGGTCAGAATCATTGCCAATGACATTTATTTGAAAGCAGAGGAAAAGAAGTGACCGAACAGATCAAGCACTACCAGGATAAATTGAGCTACGAAACGGACTCATGGGATCTCAACGCAGCCATTCAGAACGGAGAGGACGTGGTCGTAATCGATACGCGGTCTCCCGAAGCTTTTGCCCAGGAGCATATTGCAGGTGCAGTCAATCTCCCCCACCGCAACATGAGCGAGGAAGCAACGGCTCATTTGGATCGAGACGTGCTTTACGTTACCTACTGCGACGGCATCGGCTGCAATGCGTCGACCAAGGGCGCGTTGAAGATGGCCCGGTTGGGGTTCCGGGTTAAAGAACTAATCGGGGGTCTGGACTGGTGGAAGCGGGATGGTTATCCGACCGAGGATTGACCCGGAGGTACAGCCTGAACTCAAAGATGGTGTCCACGTCTTGTTTGGTGAACTCCCTCAGGAGCAGACGTTCAGTCAGCTTCTCCATATAGAAGGGCCATGGGGGAATTCCCATAACGTCTGCCGGTTTGCTAACCCCCGCATCGGGTTGCCGCAGGCCGAGACGCCCGAAGAGGGACGAAGCGCGAACCGGTGTGTTATGTGGAGACGGGCAAGACAGATCTCACCCTGTTCGAAGCCGAACGCGGCCTGCTTCCACCACTTCCGCGATCTGCTCGTCACCGGAGGCCGTCATGCCTATGTCACGAACGTCAACCGACTCGTGACCGAAATCGGCGATCACATCGGCTACAGCGAGAGGAAGATCAGCGTCGATGATGAATCGCAAACCGACTTAAGAAGCAGGTAGAGGATGAGCTTCTTCTGCTTCTACGAGCTCCTCCGCGTACTCAAGAGCGGCCCGTACATCCGCGTCGACAATGCCATATTCTTCACAGACTTCTTCTGGGGTTGCCCCACCTGCAAGGCTCCCAATAATTCGGTGCACTGGCACTCGGGTCCCGCGCACCACCGGCTTGCCATGACGGATCGAGGGATCGATTAGGATTCGTTCATTCATCCTATGACCTCCATGCTCTTACGAGTATACGAAACATGACTCCAGTTACACATAACGTTTTCGCCGTGCCCGAACCGCGAAGCGGCGCAGCGAAAACACGGTGTTAAGCGATGTGGGTTTCTACCTCTGCTTCGGGCTAGATGTGCCTCTCTACTGGCTCCTAAGGCTGCAGGTGGCGCGCGGCCGTAAGCCCGTCGAGTGCGTCTCGCTTTTTGATGCCTTCCTTCGATCACGATTCCATGTATTCCTTGAGGCGTTGCCACTGCCCTTCAATCCATGGATGCTGCGATGACTGAGCCGCAGCCCAGAAAACGAGCGAGGCTGCTCGTGCCGCCATGGCTGCGGGCAATGCCCCCATTTCTGCCTGCGACAGTTCTCGTATTTGCCCGTATCTTTCGAACAAAGCGGCGCGATTCTCTTCGAAACCTGGCTTGCCCCATGCGCCAGCCAAGACAACTGCGAGATCGAAGACATAGTGGCCGTATCCGAAATCATCGAAATCGATCAGGTATGATATTTCGCCATCAAACAGGACGTTGCCGAAACTTGGATCAGCGTGGATCAAACCGTAGCGACCGCCATCCGTCCCAATAGCGTTCTCGGCCTGTTCAAGTGCTCTCTTCGCATCTTCAAGGTCCGAGCGAAGCGGGCCGTCAATGTTGTCCCAGCCTCGCATGACTTGCTCTCCTGAAACACCGTGATTGCCGTATACACCTTCACTATCGCAACGGGGACGTACAAACCCCTCGGGTGGATTCCATTTGGCGGAGAACTCGTGGAGTTCTGCTAACATGGTTCCTACGTTGGCATAGTGCTATGGTGTCTTGTCATGCTGCAATATCTCTCCCGGGAGCCAAGCGCATATTGATATTCGAATTGCGTCCACAACGGGGCTCTGCGACGCCACCCAAAGCATCCCATCACTGTGCTTACGCAACGGGCGAGGCGCCGGAAAGCCACCTTTGGCGAGAGCTTCCAAGAACAAGAGTTCAGACTCGATAACTGATGTATCATGCCTGTCAGGATTGTAAATACGAAGATACCACTGTCGGCTGTCATGTTGAACCCGGAATGAGCTATTCACTAGATCCTGCAGCAACATGAGCGAGCCTCCCGTCAAATCGAAGTCGGCAAGACTGGCTTCGGCCAGCGCCTGCAATGCTGCTGTTCTTTCGTCTTTTGATAGAGCCTGCAGGGATCGCTTATCCACTCAGATTAACTCCCGCTGGTCGTAGTCGCATCCTGAGCCCTAAGAGGCTGTCTTTCGTGCCAAAACAACCCAACGCTCGCCAGCCAACCATTCGCTGCTGGCAAAACCGGCTTGTTTCAAGCGACGGCTAATCGTTGTAGGTTGCAGGGGGATGTTGACCTTCCATTCCCCAGAATCTGCGCCATCCAGTCCTGCAGTTCGTCGTTCGAACGCGTTGAGCACTTGGCGCTCTTCCTCTTCAGAGTCGCTACAATAGGTCCCTTCTACGTAAGCGCCGCCAGGTTTCAGCACCCGTTCGATGCGTTCATAGATCTCACGACGTTTGGAAGGAGGGAAGTAGTGCACCGACATACTCGTCACGACGTAGTCGTATGCTACCTCCGACAGAGGACAGGCGAGGTAGTTGTCCTGAATGATTTGGAACTGGTCGAGACGCTCACCGTATTTCTCGCGCAAACAATCGAGCATTGGTTTGGATCGATCGACGGCGGTTATGTGGGCATTCGGGGCTTGCCGGAAAATCCACTCAAACTCGATACCACCACCGCACCCAAGGTCCAGAATTCTTATTGCGTCTTGAGTGGATAAAATCCCTGAAGCGAGAAGCGTGTAATAGTGCTCGTAATCATCGGGTAGCCACTCTTTTTTTACGAAATGCTCCCATCTGGTTGCGCGCTTGGCGAAAAACTCTTGGGTTCGCTCTGGTTCGCTCAAATCATGCTCCGTTCGCTTTGCATGGCTAGCGATTGAACAGAAAGAAATGCGGCAAATCTCAATCTATTGTGGCGATGCACCGAACAATCTCAACTGGTTCTATCCCATGTGGCTTAACGTCCCACAATTCCCGACAGCCCTTAGGGCTGTGCCGAAGGCCAAGCGCCGAATGGCGCTTAGCGGGAATTGCTGTGATATATGATGTGCGATTTCTAGCTCCCGGCAAAAACAGAAGGATAACCTCGCTGTAAGTTGATGTGATGTTCGTCAGCCGATTTCACCGCCGGAATCCGCCCACTTGCCGGAGATCAGAAATCCATTCCACCCAAGTCATCAGCTTTGAGAAATATTTGTCTACATCCGTCTTCGTGGCTCTTGGTACATGCATGAACAGGCGATTCGTCTCATCCATGAATTCACACCATTCAGGCCACATTTGAGTGATTGCGGGGATGACGTCAGCGCCACAAAAAGAATGAAACCGCCCCCGCAAAACCAATAGGGACGCGCCCGCTAAAACCGCCATTCGAGCATACTTTCTAAGCTTCAGCGAGAGGTCGTCTGGCAATCTGTGGTCTGTGAGGTTCTCTTTCTCTAAGCCCGCCTCATAGCGTGTCAGGTTTCTTACATCATCAAAATGGTCAGGTGGTGGGAGCTCCTCGTCCGTAAGAAGGTCATCACCCCAGACCAGAGTTGCATCATGCCGGAGAATCTGTCTACCACCAGCGTCTCGTTTGAATCTCTCAAGTGAATACGCAGGCCCGAATCCGTTGGTATTTGGAAACTCGGAGTGCAGCAAATCTACATGCTGACTCCAATGACTACGGTCGGCAACTGCACATTCATCACGGAGAAAGGTGACAAAGTCGAGGTCAGATACTCCTTGAATGCCCTCGTTACGGTGAACACTTCCTCGAATGTAGATCGCCAGAAGACGTTGTTGATAATACCTCTGGTACTCGATGATATGTCTCCGAATCGCCTCACGGAAGAAGCCATCTCGAAAGTGCTCAAGATTGTTTATCTGTCCCCTCATCTAATTGACCGCCAACATTGAATTCGATTGTCGAAGACGCTGCCTAGCATTTCATATATCTGCATTTACCCGAACGATTGGTTCGCATATATGCCCCTAGATGTTAATTATCCGACACGAAAGTACTGGTTGGGGTAAACAGACGAAAAAAATACCGAGATGCATGGGAGTTGGCGTAACTCGTTGCGGTACTTGACATAGAACGAATCTTACAAGGTCCGACGAGTTTGGCATGCATTTCTCTGGAAGGGTCCATCTGTTCGCCAGGGTGGAAGGCACAGTGCGTAGATATCTGAGACACCCGGGTCTGACCGCGAAGAGTTTATCACCCTAAACAGGGTTGAATCGGGGTTGAGGATGGGGAGAAGACACGCGAGAAAGACGCAGAAGTTGGACATAATGCGAGTGGGCGAGGTCGTACGAATTGAGAGTCCACTCGACCCGCCGAGTTTCGTCACTGCCCATCTGTGAAGTAATCTTTGGTGCCTTTGGCTTGGACTGCGTCGCCGATCCGGTTCAAAGCGTGGACGTACGCCGCGGTGCGCGGCGCAATACTCCGCTCCTCGGCAATTGCCCAAATGCGGTTGGTCTCCTCGACCATCTTCTGCTCGAGCCGCTGATTGACCTCTTCCAATGTCCAGTACAGCCCCTGACGATTCTGCACCCACTCGAAATAGCTCACCGTCACGCCGCCGGCGTTGACCAGGATGTCGGGGAATACTACCACATCCCTCTGGCGCAGGATCTCGTCTGCCCCCGGCGTGGTGGGGCCGTTGGCAAGTTCGTACACCGCCTTGGCCTTAATGTCGCGGGCGTTGGCCTCGGTGATCTGGTTCTCCAAGGCCGCCGGGGCCAGGAGATCGACGTCGAGGGCGAGCAATTCCTCGTTGGTGATGGTCTCGTGCTCGACGATGCTGCATACAGTGTCTTCGCAGTACACCGCCTTTAGAGTGCGAGTCGAATCCTTGAACTGGCGCACGCTGGGGATGTCGAGACCTTCACGCCGGTAGATGCCGCCCTTGGAGTCGCTCACCGCCACGACCTTGTATCCGGCCTTGAATAGCAATTCGGCGATGATGGCCCCGGCATTGCCGAAACCTTGCACGGCGACGGTCGTGGTCGCTGGCGAACCACTCAGGCCGAGCTTGGGCCAGGTCGCCTCTATGGTGAAAAAGGCTCCCATAGCGGTGGCCGTATCGCGCCCCAGACTGCCCCCCATGGACAAGGGCTTGCCGGTGATGACCGCTGGGGTGATCTGCCGCTTGATTATGCTGTACTGATCCACCATCCAGCCCATGATCATCTGATTGGTGTAGACGTCCGGCGCCGGAATGTCGACGTCCGGACCGATGAAGTCGGCGACGGAGTCGATGTAGCCCCGGCTGAGTCGTTCCAGTTCAAAAGGGGACAGTTCCTTGGGATTGACCGTGATGCCGCCTTTGCCGCCACCGAAGGGCAAATTGGCCACCGCGCATTTGAAGGTCATCCAGAAAGCCAGGGACTGGACCTCGTCGATGGAAACGTCTTGGTGGTAGCGAATACCGCCTTTGGTGGGGCCTCGGGTGTCGTCGTAGCGCACCCGGTAGCCCGGAAAAATGCGCAACTCGCCGTTGTCCATACGCACCGGAATGGAGACTTTCAAACTCGACTTGGGCAATTTGAGCCGCTCGATGGCGTCCTCTGAAATGGACGTATACGCCAGCGCTTCGTCGAGCCTTTGGCTGGCGTCGCTGAACAAAGACTGGGACATGGAACATTCTCCTGGGTAATGTTGGATCAACGCATCTGGGAGGCTGGGGTACGTACGATCAGGCAAGGTAGACAAGCTGGAGCAACTGTGCAACGAGAACACGTCCGTGGTGTCCTCTCAGACGACCTGACCGGACTGATTCCAGCATCGGTCCCAGCTCCAGACGCACTGATAAAAATCTGAAATGCCGTACTGGGAGGAGGAGTATCTGCGCAGTCAATGATATGGATAAAGAAAAAGGACTGCTCCCCGCGTTTCAGGCGGCGGCCCACCCCTCGGACAGGACTTCCGCCTGCTCCAGCACGGTCCGGGTGGCCTTCTCCTGCTTGTCCGGCGGGTAGCCGTGCTTGCGCAGGATGCGGCGCACCAGGACGCGGAGGTGGGCGCGCACGTTCTCGCGCAGGGTCCAGTCGATGGTCACGTTGTTGCGCACCGTCTCCACGAGCTGGCGGGCGATGGCGCGCAGGATCTCGTCCCCCAGCACCTGCACCGCACTGTCGTTGGTCTCCAGGGCGTCGTAGAAAGCCAGCTCGTCCTCCGACAGACCCAGGCGCTCGCCGCGGGCGTCGGCCTCCCGAATGTCTTTGGCAAGCTCGATCAACTCCTCGATGACCTGCGCCGCTTCTATGGCGCGATTCTGGTAGCGCCGCAGGGTGCGCTCCAACATCTCCGAGAACGACCGCGCCTGCACCACGTTCTTGCGCCGCCGGCTGGAGACCTCGCCTCGTAGCAGCTTCTGCAGCAGCTCCACCGCCAGGTTGCGGTGCGGCATGCCGCGCACCTCGGCGAGGAACTCGTCCGAAAGCACCGAGATGTCGGGCTTGTCCAGGCCGGCGGCGGCGAAGATGTCCAGCACCCCGTCGGAGGCCACCGCCTTCGAGATGATCTGGCGCACCGCAAGGTCCAGCTCTTCCTCGGTGCGCGACTCCCCCGCCGCGCGCTTGGCCAGGGCCGCCCGCAGGGCCTGGAAGAATCCCACCTCGTCCCGGATGCGCAGCCCCTCCTCGTGCGGAACCGCCAATGCGAAGGCCCGGGACAGCTCCAGCACGGCGTTGAGGCAGCGCTCCTTGCCGTCCTCCTGGGCCAGGACGTGCTCCTGGGCGGCCGGCAGCAGGTTCAGCCGCTCCTGAGGCGTGCCCGTCGTCCACCGGGTCCGGTCGAAGCCGTGCAACAACCCGCAGCAGACCTCGTACTTCTCCTGCATCACCGCCACCGCTTCCTCCTGGTCCAGGGCGGTCTGCCCGGTCCCTCCGCTCTCGGTGTAGGTGGCCAGGGAGCGCTTGAGCTCGTGGGCCAGCCCCAGGTAGTCCACCACCAGGCCGCCGGGCTTGTCCCTGAACACCCGGTTCACCCGGGCGATGGCCTGCATCAGGCCGTGGCCGCGCATGGGCTTGTCCACGTACATGGTGTGCAGGCTGGGTGCGTCGAACCCGGTCAGCCACATGTCGCGCACCAGCACGACGCGCAACGGGTCGGCGGGGTCGCGGAAGCGTTTGGCCAGGTCCTCACGCCGAGCCTTGTTGCGGATGTGGGGCTGCCACTCCAGAGGGTCGGAGGCGGAGCCGGTCATCACCACCTTGATAGCTCCCCTGGCGTCCTCGTCGTGGTGCCATTCGGGGCGCAGGCGCACCAGCTCCCGGAAGAGGTCGATGCAGATGCGACGGCTCATGCACACCACCATGGCCTTGCCCTTCAGGGCTTCCAGGCGCTGCTCGAAGTGTGCCACGATGTCCCCGGCGATCTGCTGCAATCGGTTCTCCGCGCCCACCACCGCCTCGAGCTGGGCCCACCTGGTCTTGAGCTTCTCCCGGCGCTCCACCTCCTCGCCCTCGGTGGCCTCCTCGAACTCGGGGTCGATGCTCGGCCTTTCGCGCTCGTTCAGCGAGAGCCTGGCCAGGCGGCTCTCGTAGTAGATGGGCACGGTGGCCCCGTCCTCCACCGCGCGCTGGATATCGTAGATGCTGATGTAGTCCCCGAACACGGCGCGGGTGTTGGCGTCCTGCAGCTCTATGGGCGTTCCGGTGAAGCCGACGAAAGAGGCGTTGGGCAGGGCGTCGCGCATGTGGCGGGCGAAGCCGTCGATAAAGTCGTACTGGCTGCGGTGGGCCTCGTCGGCAATGACCACGATGTTGCGCCTATCCGAAAGAGTGGGGTGGGTGTCGCCCCTCTCCTCTGGAAAGAACTTCTGGATGGTGGTGAAGACCACGCCGCCCGCCTTCACCGAGAGCTTGTTGCGCAGGTCGGCGCGGCTCTCCGCCTGTACCGGGGGCTGGCGCAGCAGGTCCTGGCAGCGGGAGAAGGTGCCGAAGAGCTGGTCGTCCAGGTCGTTGCGGTCGGTGAGCACCACGACGGTGGGGTTCTCCATGGCCGGCTCGCGGATGATGGCCCCGGTGTAGAAGGCCATGGTCAGGCTCTTGCCCGACCCCTGGGTGTGCCAGACCACCCCGATGCGGCGGTCGCCGGGCTCCCCGCCCTGCCTTTGTCCGGTCTCGTAGCGGCCGCCCTCCTCGCCTGTTTTCACCGCTGCTGTGCGCAACTCCGCCGCGCGCAGGGTCTGGTCAACGGCAAACCTGACGGCGTGGAACTGGTGATAACCCGCCATCTTCTTGAGAAGGTCGCCGCTGCCGTCGTCCTCGAACACGATGAAGTCGCGGACCAGCGCCAGGAAGCGCTCCGGCTCGAAAACCCCTTCCAGCATCACCTGAAGCTCGGTCATGCGAGAATCGGCCGGCGCCTCCCCGGTGACGGTGCGCCAGGGCTTGAACCATTCCCTGCCGGAGGTCAGAGTGCCAACGCGGGCTTCGTTTCCGTCCGAGACCATGAGCGCCTCGTTCATGGAAAACAAAGTGGGCAGCTCGGCCTTGTAGGTCTGAAGCTGCTGCCACGCGGTCCAGACGGTGGCCTCCTCGTCGGCAAGATTCTTCAGCTCGATCAAGCCCAGCGGCAGCCCGTTGACGAAGAGCACCACATCCGGTCTGCGGATGTTCCTGTTCTCGGTGACGGTGAACTGGTTGACCGCCAGATAGTCGTTGTTGCCGGGATTGTCGTAGTCGATGACCTTCGCCTGTTCCCACCGAACGGCCCCGCCCTCTCCCCGGTATTCCACCGTCACCCCATCCACCAGCATCCGATGAAACCCCCGGTTACGAGCCTCGAGAGTTGAACCCTCGGTACGAATCAACTTTCGAAGGACCTCATCCAGCGCATCGGAAGGCAAGTCCGGATTCAGCCGGGCCAAGGCGTTCCGCAGGCGCGGCTCCAAGACGACCTGACCGTAGTCGGTACGCAGGGAGTTGGGCGCTTCGGGTGCGATGACCCGGCCGTGAATCCCCTGCCAGCCGAGGCCGGCGAGCCAATACAGGGCGGCCTCTTCAACGTCGGTTTCGGTGAGGGTGGTCATGGGGAATCCCAAGGGTTGACGAGCTCGACGTCGAGGCGCTCGAAATCGGCGATGTTACGGGTGGCTATGACCAAGCCGTGGGTCCTGGCTATGCCGGCGATCAGGACATCGCCCATGTCGATAGTGCGTCCGGCGCGGCGTACCTGCGCCCTGAACTCAGCGGACCACTCAGCTGCCGCTCTGTCCATTGACAGTATGCGGTCCTCGTACGCCTCCAAAACGGCCGATTGCATCTCTGACAGGCGCCTGCGGCGGTTTCCCTGCGGGAGCAGCCGCAGGCCGTACTCCACCTCGTGTACGAGGATAGACGACAGCCATACGTCTTCCTGTTCCGCCAGAAAGCTGACGACCTGCGGGGCGGGAGCGTCCCTGGTCAGCTCTGAAACCACGTTAGTATCCAGAAGATAACCGGTCATTCGTCCTAGTCATCGATAAACGGAATCTTCCGGTTCGAACTACGATCCGGCACCTCGAGGTTCGTTCCGCGCGGCACGTTCTCGACCAGCCACTGGCCCAATGGTTTGCGAGGATGTGTCTGCGCGTCCCATAGGTCCGCAGGCACGACGATGAACTGTCGCCGCGTGCCTATGCGCTGAGGTCCCTCAGACTCGGACAGGCGGAGTATCTCGGACAGGCGAGCCTTGGCCTCGGCAACCGTCCAGACGCGGCGGGGTTCGGAGGCAAGCATGGTTGGTCTCCCTTGAGAAAGATTGATGTAGTCTATAATAGACTATGACTGTCCGTCAGGCAAGCCGGCAAGAGAAATCAGGGGCGATGTCCGGTCCGGGGATAATTTGCCAATCAACGTTGGGAGAGCCAGGCCAGGGCGTCCCGCAACCGCTGCTCCAGGACGACCAGATCGCAAGTCGGTGCGGATCAGCTTGCGGATGGCCTCGTCAAGGGCGTCGGCGAGAAGGGTGGGGTTGAGCTCAGCCAGGGCGTCCCGCAGCCGCTACTCCAAAATTACCTGACCATAGTCGGCGCGCTCGGCATTGGGCGTGTCCGGGGCGATGTCAGGGCCGTGGAGGACCTGCCAACCGACGCCGTAGAGCCAGGCCAGGGTGGCCTGCTCAACATCGGATTCGGTGAGGGTGGTCATTGGGGGGTCCTATGCCAGCATCAGGCGTTCGCCTTTGGGTTCCGGAATGGGATCTCCGAACTCCCGAGCCGTTTCAAGCCACAGCTCCACGGCCTGGTTGATGTGCTCCAGTGCCGTCTCCTGCGTGCTGCCGTGGGCCGCGCATCCGGGGAGTTCCGGGGCTTCGGCTACAAAGGCGCTGTCTTCATTGCTCCAGTAGATGATAATCTCGTACTTATGCATCAATTTCCCTCCCACCGTGGCCTGAGACCGCCAGGGTATCGTCGTGGAAAAGCCGCCATCAATGGCAAGAATCATCATGTGCCAGACTCGATGGGTTGGTATGTTTCACAGTCGGGGGTTCCTTCAGAACGTCATATAGTCGAATGAGGGACCAAGTTGACCGTTGTACCAAGGCAAGGGGCTTGCTTGACGAAAGATTGGTGAAGAGACAGATGAACCAGTGGTAGGCTACAAGCATCAAGCAGACGTTACCGGTTCCCGTAGAAAGTCGGCGATAGCTTGGGGGAATTCCTCCTCGATCAAGTCCACCGCTTTGGAAAGTGCCGGTAGTGCGGCATCGGGAATAAGACCTCTGATCAAAGCTGTCCATTGGACCGGGTAGTAGCGAACGAGCATCCCCATGAGGTAGGAAAGAGCAAACAAGGTGGAGATTTTCGAAAGCCTTATGCCGTGAGAATATGGGGAGGTTATCCAAAGTTGTCCTATGCTCAGAAAGGATTTTATAATTTTATCCGCGAAGCCGGGAGCCTCATCTACTTTGTTGGGTCCTCCGAATATCAAGTGCTTTTCTGTCTCCTTTTCCAACAAGAATTTGGTGTCACGAAAGATCCTTTCAGCTCGGTCTCTCGCTATATTTGGATTGCTGGATTTCGCCACATGAATAGAAATACGGTCATCGTCTGATTCGATGTCGCCGCAGATAACACAAAGATGATCACCTTTCCAGTTTTCAAAGCTATCGCAAAGCGCCGGCGTTCTGGACAAGATATCTCCAAGGTTGAATTCTATGTCTTGAGGAACCGGACTATTACATATTTTGAAGTCCACTCCGGCGCTCTTTTTTCTCAGTAAGGATCTGAAGCCAGTTGCCTCTCCCAATTCCAAGAAGGTGCCCTTCTTGATGACCTTGGCTCTTAGTGCGCTGAAATCAGGAGTGTCCCCACGCAAAGCTTCATCCTGTGGTACTATCCTCAAGCCATGGCTTGGCGAGAAGTCCGTTCCCTGCCGGTTCTTGGTCAGGAATCGGACAAGACCGCGCGCCAAGCTGAGTACACCGTAATAGAGCAAAAGCGGTCTTACTGTCTGCGCTCCAGACTTGCCGGCATCAAAGTATGAATGGGCGTGAATGAAATAAGCCGCTATCTCCTGTGCATCAGCGGTTTCTAGATTGTGTTCATGCCGTTTCTCGTATGCCCGCTTAATGAGCTCATAGGATTCATAGTTTGCAAACAGGTCCCAACTCTCGAATGACATTTGATAATGTCCTTAAATTGTCTCCCGTAAAGAGCCTCTTTTGCCCTCTTTCAACCGTAATTCCCCCGACATCAGCTTCGGCAACAACGCCTCCCGTTGCGCAGCGAGAGTGCGAGATTCTCTGCGAAGGGCCGTACTGCGGGTGAGCAATTCGGACGAGGATGTCTCGAATGCCTCAAGGACCCCGTGCGGCGGCATTACTGCTTCCAACGAAAGTATAGCATTTGCTGGCGCTCTCTGGTGACTCTTCGACGTACCCGTAACGAGAGACTCGATCTGCCGACGGAATAATGGGGATCGTACAAGACAGTAAGCGTAACTGCGTGAAAACGGCGGACGAGCTTCCAGTACCAGGAACTCTGTCGAGCATATCGCCCTTTCGTCGGATGCCACATCCACCAACCAGACTCGCTCGATCTCTGGGTTGAGCTTAGAAAGCAGAAAAGTGCCTTGTGGAACACGGGTCTTGAAACTCTTGATACTTCCGCCCAACTCCCGCTTCGATGTTTGCCCCTCGTCATAAGCTGGAATGCTGAAATGACTGAAAACGGTATCTGGTGAAGTGCCCGGATTTTCGTTGTCCCGAAGGCGAGTTGCGATATCGCCCACAGTCCCAACCTCCCATCCCTCCGGGATCTCCCCAGGCTCTGAGCGCACCATGCTGCCGGGAAAGAGGTTGTAGTACTCGACAGGCAAGCCAGGCAGCGACTCTCCCTGCCGCCAGCGGCCGTCCATCTTTGCGCGGACCGGATCGAAGTCGACGAACCACGACTTAAACAGCGCCTGCGCCATCTCTTCCAGCGTCTCGTTCATCCGCCGGTTCAGCTCGATCTTGTCGTCCAGCGGCCCCAGTACGTGGGCAATTGCACGCTGTTCGGGGAGAGGAGGAATCGCTGCCTCTATATTCTTAAGGTCGCGTCTCGTGACATGGCCTAAGCCGGTGGTCTGCTTATTGCGCGCTATTCCGACGAAGTTAGGCCTCAAGTACCGCAGGAGATAGTAGAAGAACTTCGTATCGACATCTGCGTCTGTCGTGACACGAAAGACATGTTGATTCAACCAGCCCTCTGGACCATTCCACCAGAAGGCGTCTATCGATGTTTCCGGTTGCCCGGACCATGAAAACAGCAGGTCGCCAGGACGGACATGCACCGACTCATCAAAGTCCTGTTGCGTGAACTTGGTTTGACCGGAGATGCCCCCTTTGATTTCGGAAATTTTAATTATCGGCTTGCCGGTGGGACTGAACTGGATACTCCGATAAGCAAGCCCGTTCACCCATTGCGCCAGGGAATACAGCGACCGTCTATCCCAATGATTCGGGAAACGTGGATGATAGAGCCAACTCCCCTGTGCTGCTCTGTCTGTGATTTGCTTCGTCCCCCCCTGCACCACCATGTGATTCCGCTCTATCTCTTGATGAAAGCTCTCAGGAAGCCTCGCCCAATCGTGCGCCTGAACCAGGATAGGGATGTCTGATTCCTCAATGGCCTCCAGCAGGTTGAGGAATCCCTCACTCAAAGGCTCCAGTCCGGGGCCTCTCACCACCAGGTCCAGATCGCTGCCCTCGTGGCCCTCGCCGTTGACGCGGCTGCCGTAGGCCCAGACCTCCGCGTCGGGCACATGTTCGCGCAGCAGCGCCTCAACGATGCGTCGGTATCGCAGCGGCAGATCCAATCTGTCAGTCATCGGCACCCTCCGCTATGATTCTTGCCAACTCCCTGGCGTCGGTGATGAAGTCCGGCAACAATTTGAGCGTCGTCTCGGCGAACTTCTCTCCGTAGTCGTGGGCCGTGTCGTTCCTGTTGTTCCGGTAGGCAAACCAGCGCTCGCTGGCCTCCACCGATATGAGGCCATGCTTGGTGGCGCGCCGGAATGCGTTCTTGAAGATCAGCTTGTCCGCCTGTCTATTGGTGGCGAAATAGGGCCTCAGACGCTTCTTCAGCAGGCTGCCGGACTGCTCCAGCACCATCTCGAACTCTTTGACGGAAGCCGCCCTGAAGATGTCGTAGAAAACGTCGGACGGTTCGTACTGTTGCAGTTGCTCGAAGGCCGACTCCAGGGTATTGATGCAGCGTGTGAGGAAATCCGTGTTGATGGGCATTTCAATTCTTCCGTCCCAAACCCCCAGGCTGTTGGGGCTAGCCTCTATAGCGCCGCGCTACCGGCCTGCTGCTCGGCGAGGATGCGCTCGACGATGGCCAAGTGGTTTGGGTTGAGGTCGACCGAGCCGGTCATTCCCAAGGCTTTCCTGTCACGGCGCTGAAGAGTTTGATGGGGTTGCTTATTGGCATGGTAGGTCAAGTCCTGAGAGTTCTGCAAAAGTACTGACGTGAACCTTTCCGTTTTCGTTCAGGCTATGGCCATTGACGCGGCTGCCGTAAGCCCACATCTCAACACCAGTCGCTCAGTCATCCGCCCTGCCTACATTATCTCTGCCACCTCCACCACGGTGGAAGTAGCTTGGGGCTCCGGGACGGGTTCGCCGTCTTTACGCATACCTTCGATATGGAACTCGATGGCTTCGCGGACTTCTTCCAGCAACTCTTCCCGGGTGCTCGCCGTAGCCACGCAACCGGGCAAGTCGGGCACATAAGCGGCGTAGTTGTTGGGGGTCTTTTCGATTACGACGGTGTATTTCATGGGCTGGCTTACTCCTTTAGCCTGGTGGCGCGCTGGATGTCGTACAGATATTTCCGAGCTTCAAGCCTCATAGACGGGAGTCCTTGTCTTCTCTACTGATTGCAGGAAGTAGGGGTTCCTGATAGCCAAGCCGACCACCAGGTCCACAGGCTCTCCGAAAAGCCGCTCCAGTGACTTCAGCAATCCGAAGTAAGAGTCGGCATAGGCTTCGAAAACCTCAGGCTGAAACTCGACCAAAAAGTCCAAAGTAACCCGGCTGCCCCGGAGCAGGTTCATGCCCAACAAAGGTTCAGCCTCTGCTTGCAAGATCCTAACTCGGCGCGGACTCCCATGCCAGAGAGTCGTGCCTTGCCAAACTCTCAAATACACCTCGTCGCCGTTGGCCAATACCACCGGGCGTTCACCTTCCGGAGCCAATCCACACTGCCGAATCACCTCGGCCGGCAAGGTCAAATCCCCGGTAAACCCGGTATCTAGGTCCACTTCCACTGAGCGGAAAGAGGTGTCGTTGAGAAGTAACTCAATCGGCAGTCGGACGCGCAGGCGGCGGCTTACTCTTCCCTTAATCATTCGTAGTCTCAATTTTGCCGCCGAGGCTGTAAGCGGCGCGATAGCCGATGATTACCCCATAGGTAACGGCGTTGGGCCGGCGCTCCCGCAGCCGGCTTGAGGCAACAACGTCTTCTTCGTTTATCTCGTAATCGCCGCTTTCCACGTCAATGACGATGAATTTCCCATTTTCCTGCGGTTCCACCAGATGCTTTATCTTTTTCCGATAGATGGCCTTGCCCAGACTGGAAATTTCCCCGGGCCGATAGTTCTCAATGGACATATTGATCTCCTTTTGCGTTGCCGGGTTGACTAGTGCCGCTTCTTCCTGCGGCGTTTATCGACACTCACGCGATATGCTTTTATACCCTTGACACGCTGGTTACCACCAACTTTCACCATTTAAACATCATAATCTGTTTCACGCCGGGCATCACTTCCTCAACAGATTTGCCTGTGAGTTCCATGTACAGAGCATCAGCGCAAAGGTCGATGTCATCGTCCCAAGCTATGGCTCGGTGGGAGGTTATATGCACCTTCTCGAAATATCCCGGCTCGTCCCAAATCTTGAACCCGCCCTTCCCGGCAAGGTGCGACAGATCTATCTCACCGGTGACGCCGTCGGAATATCGGAGCCAAATGCGGTAGCTGGGTCGCGGCTGTACTTCGGTCGGTTGAATCATTGTGCCGCCTCCTCCATACTTGGTCAGATCGCTATTCTCCGTACATCTCCGTGATAAGACGTCGGAACTGGGCCGCTGCTTCGGCGGACAACCTGTCGATCTGGTCCCGCAGTCGCTGCTTGCTGATGGTGCGGATCTGGTCCACGGCAATTTCAGCTTTTTTTCCCCCGCATTGGATTTGCAGCCGGCTCCGCCACTGAGGATGCAACGCGGAGGTGAGAGGACAGACGACCACCGTATCGAGAAACTGATTCATCTCATTCTGACTGACCACGACCACCGAACGCACCTTGCGGATTTCCCCTCCCACGGTGGGATTGAGATCAGCAAAGTAGATGGCGTAGCGCTGCGGAAAAGCCGCCATCAATCGAGACCATCAGCGACCGTGGTGCCGAGATCGCTCCAGTCTTCGCGATCGGCTGCCATGGCGCGGTAGGTTTCTTGCCAGGAGAGCTTGTTCTTTTCGTTGCTGTAGAGAAAGATTCCCTCCTCGGTTTCTTCGAGGACGAGGGAGTCTCCCCAGCCGTATTTTTGCAGCAGGACCTTGGGAATGCGGATGCCCTTCGAGTTGCCGATGGAGATCAATTTGACGTCTCTGGTTGCCATTACTTGGGAGCTTCCCTGAAAAGAATAATTGTAATTATAGTAATTACTTGTTGCGTGGTGTCAAGCCTGCCAGCCGATGTGCTCCACCCAATGGCCATGGTGATGGGACGCTTGCCCGACAGGACTTCGGACACCCTGGTGATGATCCCGAGAAACGGTATGAGGTCCCTCTGGGTCATGCTCATCTAGTCCATCTGAAATTCGATGGCGGCTGTTACGCTGGGAACCCGGTGGGGTAGTGCTTGTCTTCGTATTGCTCAACCAAGTCGGAGAGGACGTCGAGCTCAAGCCTTCGAAGATCGTCTTCGTCCTCGATCTGCCCCTCCGGCGGTGCCAGAGCATCCATGAGCTCCGATATGCGGCCCAATGCCGCTTCGTAGTCTTCCTCGGTGCGGATCGGGCGGATGGCTGCCATTTCTAAACCTCCTCTCCCCGACGCGCTACCCGCCCGCGGCGGCTGTGGGAAGCTCTCGCACGGCAGCGCCAGCCCGCCAATCGGCTCTAGCGAGGTAGCCACAAAATCACGGCTCTATTGCACGATACTCCACCAGGGCTGACCGGCCCACAATCTCCACGATGCGCGCGGTCATCTCGACGCCATTGACATCGGTGAGCCGCAGGTCTTCCCCAAGTGCAAAATGCACCGGCTGCTGCTGGCCCTGATTGATAGCGATGTTGGAGGCGTAGAGATAGGTCCGGTCGAGGGTGTCTCTTTTAGGATTCAGCCACCCTTTCAGCCCCGTAATCTGGCCGCCGTCTTCGGTAAAAATGACGGCACCACCGTCGGGAAGCGGCCTGAACTCAATGGTGAGCCCATCTTCTTTGGGCAGCCACTCGCGTTCGCAGTGCGCAGCAAACCCGTGAGCAGCGGTGAACACGGTCATCGGTAGATCAACCGTATGCAGGCCGATAACGGCCTGGCCAAGCGCATCCGTCGTGGCCTGCTTCCAAGTCTTGTTCGGGAACAGCACCAGTACATCCGCATTGGCAAGCGGCTGATCGCCAGCGCACACGGTAATGAGCACGCGGGCCGGGCTCGGCTCGGTGGAGGCCGCCGGTAGGGTGACGCGAAGGTCCGCACCCCCAACCAGATCAAACCGCGGCAGCCGCCCGGCGAGTTCGCGGGTTTCTCGTCGGATGAGGGGAACGCCATCGCCGCGCCGCTCCATGATGAAAAGTCGACCGCCAGCCCCTTGGATACCACTGGTCGGCATCCGACCAAAGACCGAGGCAAGCACCTCGTTGCGCGTCGCCTGCCGATATTCCAACTCATCCACCGTCAGACTATTGGCCAAGGCACCGGGCGACTGAATTTCCACCCGGTCGGCGAACATGGACAAGCGAATCCGGCTGCCGCGCATCGAATAATCGCGGTGGGCCACGCCATTGGCGATAGCCTCGAACAGGGCCTCTGCGCTGTACTGTGGCAAATCCATGCGGGCCGGGTCTTTGTAGGCCCCAACGCGCATATTGCGCACGGCAAAGGCGACCGCTTCGGCAATTTGTCGGTTGAGGGGGCCGGTGATCGTCTGGGTGTCGAGTTGGCCGGAGGCCCGATCCGTACCGCGGTAATGGGTGGCCGTAATGCAGGCATTGGGCAGCCATTCTTCCGGTGTGTGGCTGCAAAAGAGGAGGCCGGCGACGGTCGCTCGCACCGTATCGTGTTCGTCCCGTCCGAGAAGGCCCATTTTCTCCAAGGCCGTTTCCGGATCGGCCCTGCCTTCCGCACTCAACAATGGTTTCCATAGGGCTTCGTCCAGCGTTCCCAATCCGGTGTTGGGCACGGGCTGCTTGTCGAACCACAGGAACCGGGCCTGGCTACGCCGCTGTGCCAAGCGCAACCGCTCGTCGCTTGTCATTCGGCGCTTTGACCCGCCTACCCGAACATAGCTGCCACCCGGACTGTCATGCTGCGATTCGCTCTGGGGTACTTCGATTAGGAGCAAGCGCTTGCCATCCAATTCTCTGTGATAGGTGCTGATGCGAACGGATGGTCTGATAGCATCAGAGCTAACCTCTACCAGGACAGAATCCAGCTCGACGATCTGTTCACGCGTCATGCCCTGGATTTCCCCCGCGTCGGTAACCCCGCAGAGAAGTACCCCGCCGTCTGTGTTGGCAAAAGCGGCAATCTCGTCAGCCCAATCATCGCGGCTCGGACTTTTTGGACGGCTCTCGGAAAACTCGATCTGCTTGAATTCCCACTGGCTATCCTCGCCCAAGCGAAGTTGGTGCGCGATCTCGTGGTCAGTGTACGTCATCAGTGAACTTCTCCGGCAGTTTGCTGGAATGGTTGGCAGAGCATCCTCAGCGTTTCCTCATTGAGTCCAGGGCAGTAGAACCGTAGGACGCCGGGGGTGATTTCGCTGATGCGGAACCGTCCCTCAAGTCGAATGCGTTTGATAGCGTTCGGCAGCTCGTCCATCAGAGGTTTCACAAGGTCTTCGGCCAGCGCATAATAGCCTTCGTGTGACTCCGCTTCCGGTACTCGACTGTTTTGATACCAGGCAGCAAGCCCCTCTTCGAGCCAGTTGGCCGGGCATCCCTCTATACTCTCATTCCAAGGATCGAGTAGATGCAAGCACTCATGGGCAAGCTGCCACCTAGCCCGGGTTGCGTCGGTAAGCGCATTTTGCCCAAGCCTGATCACAATGTGTCTTGACCTTCGACGGGAATCACCGGACGGAATGCCGCTATCGGGAAACCAGATGTGTGGTGCCTCCCCTGGTGTTTGGTCGATATCAATCCCCAGCAGCGTAAACGACCGGTCTCTCGGTCCAAACAAGTGCTCAATCTCGGCCAAGAACCAACTGGCATATATTGGAAGCGTTATTGGGCCATGGCTGCCATCCTCTCGAAGCTGGCTAGTGAATAGGAAATCAATCACGTTCACAGGCCGTCTCCAAATCCCAACTTCTCCAGATTCGCCTCGATCGCCGCGTCCAGCCTTTTCGCCTCGGCCTGCTGCTCACGCCATTGCCTGGTGAGGCGGGCCATCTTCTCCTCGAAAGGTTCCCCGTCGTCCTCTTGCGGCTCCGCTCCGACGTAGCGGCCGGGGGTGAGAACGTGGCCGTGCTTGCGGATTTCTTCCAGGGTTGCGCTTTTGCAGAAGCCGGGAACGTCGGCGTACTCGCCGGAGCCTTCTCCGCCGCGCCAGGCGTGGTAGGTGCCGGCGACGCGGGCGATGTCCTCCGGGGACAGGTCGCGGTGGGTGCGGTCCACCATGTGGCCCAGCTTGCGGGCGTCGACGAACAGGGTCTCGCCGCGCCGGTCCCGGTGTTCCCCGTTGCGCCGGCCCCGGGACAGGAACCAGAGGCAGGCGGGTATCTGGGTGGAGCGGAAAAGCTGGCCCGGCAGCGCCACGATGCAGTCCGCCAGGTCGGCCTCGATCAGGTTCTTGCGGATCTCCCCTTCCCCCGACTGGCTCGACGACATGGAGCCGTTGGCCAGCACGAAACCGGCCGTGCCCCGGGGCGCCAGGTGGTAGAGGAAGTGCTGCACCCAGGCGAAGTTGGCGTTGCCCACCGGCGGCACGCCGTACTCCCAGCGCCTGTCGTCGCGCAGCCGCTGGCCGCCCCAGTCGGAGACGTTGAAGGGCGGATTGGCGAGGATGTAGTCGGCCCGCAGGTCGGGATGGCGGTCGTTGTGGAAGCTGTCGCCGTGCTCGATCCGGCCCTCGATGCCCCGGATCGCCAGGTTCATTCGGGCCATGCGCCAGGTGGTGTAGTTGGACTCCTGACCGTAGATGGAGATGTCCGCCCCGGCCTTGCCGCCGTTGCCGTTGCCGCTGGCGTGGGCGCGGATGAACTCCACCGACTGCACGAACATGCCGGAGGAGCCGCAGCAGGGATCGTAGACCCGGCCCTGGTACGGCTCCAGCATCTCCACGAGGAGGCGGACCACGGAGCGCGGGGTGTAGAACTCGCCGCCCTTGCGACCTTCGGCCAGGGCGAACTGCTCCAGGAAGTACTCGTAGACGCTCCCCAGCACGTCGGTGGCGCGGGCCGCGGCTCCGCCCACCTTGATGTTGCTTACCAAGTCCACCACCTGTCCCAGGCGGGTCTTGTCCAGGGCGGGACGGGCGTAGTCCTTGGGCAGCACGTCCTTTAGCGCCGGATTGTCGCGCTCGATGGCGGACATGGCGTCGTCCACCGCCCGCCCTATGGTGGGCTGGCGCGCCTGCGCCTGCAGCCTGGTCCAGCGCGCTTCGGGAGGCACCCAGAAGATGCTCTGGGCGCGGTACTCGTCCGGATCTTCGGGGTCGGCACCCTGGTCGAGCTCGGCCTCCAGGTGGGCGTGGGCTTCCTCGAAGGCGTCGGAGATGTACTTGAGGAAGATCAGGCCGAGGACCACGTGCTTGTATTCGGCGGCGTCCATGCTGCCGCGCAGGGCGTCGGCCATGCGCCACAGCTCGGAGCGGTAGTCCGCGGCCCCGCCGTCGCCCTTCGATTCGGTCTTTGCTTCGGAGTTTTTCCGTTTCCGTCGTGCTTTCGCCATCGAGATTCGCTCCCTCGTTTCCCCTCTGGACATTACCTTTCAAGGATATGCTCCCCTACATGGCCGGTCAATTGCAGCCGGACCTCGCTGCGGCAGAGGACATTGCGCGGGCGGCGCCCATTCCTTGACAACAGCCCGCATGGCAACCTATCCTACGCTCGCCATGGCGGGTATCAACTCGCATACTGGCTGGAAAGCAGGTTTTCCCTATGTCATACGGAGTCGCGGTGCTCGGCACCGGCCGCATCGGCGGCAGCTACATCGACGTCGTCAAGCAAACCCCCGGCGCCGAAATCAAGGTGGTCGCCGAGCCCAACGAGGATGCCGCCGCTTCCTGGCAAGAGCGCCATCCAGAGGCGGACTTCGTCGCCGACTATCGCCGCACCCTGGAGCGCGGCGACGTCCACGTGGTGATCGGGACCCTGCCCCACTGGCTCCACTACCAGGCCGCCCTGGACGCCGCGGCGGCCGGCAAGCACATCTACATGGAGAAACCCACCGCGGTCTGGGCCTGGCAGGCCGAGGAGATGCTGGCGGCGGCGCGCCGCAACGGGGTGAAGCTCATGACCGCCCACACCCAGCGCTACTACCCGGCGGTCAAGGCGATGAAGGATGTCGTCGACCGCGGCGAGCTGGGGCCGGTGATCATGGCCTACGACGTGTGGCACAAGTCCTACGGACCCTACAACCGCCCGCCGTGGATGCTGGACCGCGAAAGAGGCGGCGGCATGGGCCAGATGGACGGCACTCACCAGATCGACCGCCTGCTGTGGATCATCGGCTACGACGTGGCCACGGTGTCGGCGCAGCAGGGGCAGTTCACCTACCCCAGGCCGGAGCATCCCGGGATAAACTGCGACGACACCGGTATGTACTTCATCCGCTGGAAGAGCGGCGTGGTGGCTGCGGTGAGCCGCATCGCCTGGGAGCGCGGCGCCACCGAGTACGGCGGCGACTGGTTCTTCAGCAAGGGGATGGCGCGCTTCCGCCTGCCCTTCGGCGGCGGCGACCCTCCTGCCCTGTTCATCGCCGGCACCGAGGAGGGCACCTGGCGCCGCCAGGAGGTGCCGGCGCGCAACAGCCTGCTGGACCAGTTCACCGCCTTCATCCAGTCCATCGAGCGCGGCGACGACGATACCCCCGTACCCCAGGCCCACGGTTTGAAGGTGCTCAAGGTGCTGGAAGCGACCGAAGAATCGGCGCGCAAAGGACGCGAAGTGGTCCTGGACCTGGAATGCTGTTGACCTGAAGGACAGCCTGTTTGCCGAGATCCTGTTGGCCTGATATGGTTGACAGGAACTGAATCGACCGCCGGCGCCCGAAAAACTCCACCGCCTGTTATTGTGGAATCGGGCGCGCGGCCGGCGGTGGCGGTGGCGTCCGCCCGATGCAGGTTTCATACGCCTCGCAAGGGGCTCCCGAAACCGGGGCCGCGCTGCGTTGCAAAATGCGCCTTTCGCTTCAAACTGCAACACAGCCTCTGGCCCGCCTTCGGTATTTTCCCATAACTTCCTTTGTTATCAACAAGTTACATCCCCTGTCACAGCGCAAAAGCGGTCGCCCCGGTGGTTTAAGTGTAGCATTCTGCAACACACACGGCCAATTTCCACTCACCCTCTCATATAGCTTAACCCCTTTATTTTCAGTCATTTGTCCGTTTATTGGAAAATTGGCACAGATTTTGCATTACTTGGGGAATTACCAACGCCCCGTGAGACGCTCGGACTCGCCAACTTCTCATTCAACGACCGGCGGTTTCGTCAAGAAGTGAATGAGAAAATGAAAGGTCGATTCGGCAGGCTCAGACCTTTTTTGCCGAGCAGATGCAGGCACACGGCTACGGGGACATAACCTTGCGCATTTATACCTGGAGAATCGTATCTGGAAGGAAGGTATATAGCTCCCATGCCAAAAAACATGAACAAAGACCGGCAGAATTCAAGGCCTCTCGTGCCTTCTCATTCAGGATATTGCTCCCGTGCCGTCAGCCGCCGGGCACGTGGCGTGCTGACGGTGCTGGCCGCCGCGGTAGCCCTGGCCCCCCCCCCCGCTTTTGCCCAGGGCGATCCGGATCCGTGTGAAGGCGGCGGCTACAACCCGACGCCGGTAGAAGTAGAAGTGACGGCGGTTCCCATCGTGGTCGCGTCCACGACCGAGGAGTACTTCGTGCTCTACGTGCGGCACGATCTCGAGGGCACGGAGGTGGAGCAGCCGGTCCTGGTCAAGCGGGGCGAAGCGGGCACGACCACCCTTGCCGAGAACCTGGCGGCGCTGCCCAGGGAGCGCTACCGGGTGGAGAAGTACCTTGTGGCCGACCCGGCCGACGTCGATGGCGATTGTATTGACGACCTCACCGAACTCGCGAACCTGGGCAGTATGAACCCGCTGAACCCCGCCCCCGCCATCGAATTCAGGGATGGTGCCGTGACCGTTCCCGATCGGGAAACATTCGAGACGCTCTCCTTCATCAGTTTGTTCCTGAAGTTCTTTCTCCTCGGCATGGACACCGACCGCCCGCGTGTCTACTTCATGAACACCGAGACCTACCAGCACCATCAATACTTCTTGGATGCCGTAGGTCTCGAGCCGGGGCAGGACGGGATGATCACCGGTGAGATCACCTATTACCCGGACCTCGTTGCCCCCGATGGCAGTCCGGGAGTCTACCGTTTATCGTTTACGGTAAGATCTGTTTTCCCCTTCTCCTTCAACCTTGTGGCGCGCTCCTACACGATGCTCGCCGCCACCATGCCGCTGCTCGAGAACAACCTGGCCTTTCACATAAGAAACGATCAGCTTCTGTCTTTCCAGTCCGACTTGCCGCTCTACAGGGAATCCCGAATCAACCTCTTGTTCGACGAAGACATCTCTCCCGAATCCGGCTTCCTGGCATTGAACCCGGGGGAAGGGTACGGCCTGCTGCGGGTCATGGACCCGGACGAGCGGCCCCACCCGCGCGAGGTAGTGATCTACGAGGCGCTGCCCAACGAGCTGCCCCGTGTCGCCGGCATCGTCTCCACCGTGCCCCAGACGCCGCTGTCGCATGTCAACCTGCGCGCCGTGCAGGACGGCATCCCCAATGCCTTCATCGCCGACGCGCTCGACAACAGCTCAATCAACACTCTCATCGGCGGCTTCGTCCGCTACGAGGTGACGGATAGCGGCTGGGAGCTTGAGGCGGCCACGCCCGCCGAAGTCGAGGCGCACTACGAGTCTTCCCGGCCCGCCCATGAACAGATCCCGCAACGCGACCTCGAGGTCACGGAAATCACGCCGCTCAGTGAGATCGGCTTCGATGGCTGGAATGCGTTCGGCGTCAAGGCGGCCAATGTGGCCGTGCTGGGGAAGCTGGGTTTTCCGCTGGGGACCGTGCCCGACGGGTTCGCCATCCCGTTCTATTTCTACGACACGTTCATGACAGAGACCGCCCTGGGGCAAGAGACCGTCCTCGGGAAAGGGAGCGCCCCCGAAGAGGAAAAGATCACGCTGGCGGCCGAGACGAAGCTGGTCGAGGCCGTCAAGGCGATGCTGGCCCACCCGAAATTCCAGACGGACTTCGAGATCCAAGACGAGATGCTGGATGATCTGCGGGATGCCATCAAGGACGCGGAGACGCCGCAGTGGATCACCGACGCGCTGACCGCGATGCACGCCACGTACCCGGAGGGGCAGTCGCTGCGCTACCGGTCGAGTACCAACAACGAGGATCTGCCCGGCTTCAACGGGGCGGGGTTGTACGACTCCAAGACCCAGAAGCCGGACGAGACCGTGGAGGACGGGATCGCCAAATCGCTCAAGCAGGTGTATGCGAGCCTGTGGAACTTCCGCGCCTTCGTCGAACGCGAGTTCCATCGCATCGATCACCTGGCGGCGGCGATGGGGGTGCTGGTACATCCCAACTACTCCGACGAGTTGGCCAACGGCGTCGCCGTCAGCTTCGATCCCATCTACGGCCGAGACGACAGCTACTACGCCAACACGCAGGTCGGCGAGGACCTGGTCACCAATCCCGAGGCGCACTCTGTGCCGGAGGAAATCCTTTTGCGTCCGCACGGTAGTTACAACCTCCTTGCGACCTCCAACCAGGTGCCGCCGGGGGAGCTCCTGATGAGCGATGACCAACTGCGCCAGTTGAGAGAACATCTTGAGGTGATCCACGAAGAGTTCGCGGAGCTGTACGACCCCGCAACGGATGAACCGTTCGCCATGGAGATCGAGTTCAAGATCACCAGCGACAACATCCTGGCGATCAAGCAGGCCCGTCCCTGGGTCTTCGGCGCCGCCTCGGAGTCGCCGCCTCCACCGCCACCTCCTCCACCTCCTCCTCCGCCGCCTCCACCGACGGATCCACCGACGCCTCCACCGACGGATCCACCGACGCCTCCACCGACGGATCCACCACCACCTCCACCGACGGATCCACCGCCGCCTCCACCGCCTCCACGTGCGTCGACGATTGCGATGATAACCGGGAACCACCAGGAAGGAACACCCGGTAGCGCGCTGTCGAACCCGCTGGTTGTCGAGCTGAGAGATCAGGACGGGCAACCGTTACCGGGCAGGACCGTTCAGTTCAGAGTCACCGAGGGGGAGGCCAGGCTCAGCGGGCGCTACCTGGTCGAGAAGGCGACGACCGATGCCAAGGGGCGGGCCGCGCTGACCCTCACCCTCGGCCCCCATGCGGAAACCACAATCGTCCGCGTATCGGCGCCCGAAGTCTCGGGGAGTCGGCCGGTGTTCTTTACGGTGACGGGAGCCGGTGCACCTGCCGTGCCCACCATGCACGGAAATGCGCAGACGTGGCATCTACCTGATGGGGTCATCGCTCGCCTGGGTAAAGGACGCCTGGGCGAAGGTGACCGGGCGCTGTCGTTTTCGCCCGATGGTCAACGCCTGGCCGTGGCCAGCGGCATCGGCGTCTGGCTCTACGATATGACGACGCTGGATGCACTGGCCCTGTTCGAGCATGGGAGTCCTGTTCTTACCGTTGCGTTCTCTCCGGGCGGGACGCTGCTGGCTTCCGGGTCGAAGGACGGCACCGTCGCCCTGTGGGAGGTGGCGACCGGCACGCGGACCGCCCTCCTCGAGGGGCACAGGTCTCCGGCCTCTTGCGTTTCCTTCTCGCCGGATGGAACCCTGCTCGCCTCGGGAGACCATGGGCAAACCGTCCGCCTGTGGGAGGTGGAGAGCGGACGCAACGTCGCTACCTGGGAGGTGGAAAGGGCAGTGAATTCTTCAGGACCTGTTTCCGTGGCCTTCTCACCCACTGGACCTACCCTGGCCGCGGGATTCATGGACTCCAGCGTCAGGCTCTGGAACGTAGCGACCAAGGAAAGTATAGTGGTCCTCTCCGGGCATGGACTCGGGGTCCGATCCGTGGCCTTTTCACCCGATGGGAGGGTGCTGGCTGCGGCGTCGGCCGATGGCGACGTCAGGCTGTGGGACGCGGCAACCTGGGAAAATGTCGCCACCCTTGCGGGGCATGGCGAGGAGGCCACCTCGGTGGCGTTCTCGCAAGACGGAACGGTGCTGGCCTCGGCCGCTGGCGACGTCAAGCTGTGGAACGTGGCGTCGGGCACATCGATCACCACCTTCGTAGGAAGACCTGCGTCCGGGATCACTTCCGTGGCCTTCTCGCCGGATGGTACGATCGCTGCGGGATCGGCCGATGGCACGATCTTGCTGTGGGAGGAGGCGACGGGAAACGCCGCCGGCCTCCCCGGCCCAGGGCACGTAGATGTGGGCAAATCGGTGTCGTTTTCAGCGGACGAGACGGTGCTCGCCACCAGTGCGGAGGATGGCACTCCCAGGCTGTGGACGGCCGGGACAGGAAGGTATATCCGTAGTTTCGGGCTTCGTCTCCCGGGAATCCAGTCGGTGGCGTTCTCACCGGATAGCACCACCCTCGCCGCCGGATCTTTTGAGGACAGGATCGACCTGTGGAATGTGGCGACGGACGCCAGGATGGCTTCCTTCGAAACCAACAAGCTCTGGAACCTTTCCATGGCCTTTTCACCGGATGGGACAACCCTTGCCGCGGGGTATTATAACAGGATCACCCTGTGGGACGTGGCAAGAGTCTCGGCTGCAAGCACCGCACTTCGCGAGGCGGGCGATCCTTCCGGCGGGGTGGTTCCCCGGGAGATGGCTGACCCCTATTTCATTCGCACCCCTTTGGAGTATACCTCCTGGATCCGATCGGTGGCCTTTTCACCCGACGGGACGATCCTCGCCTCCGGATCGGACGATGGTGAGGTCAGACTGTGGGACGCTTCGACGTTGACCCATACCGCCACCCTGGAAGGACATACGCGGAGAGTCACTTCGGTGTCGTTTTCACCGGATGGATCTACCTTGGCCTCCGGGTCGCGGGATGGGTCGGTGCGTTTGTGGGACGTCGGCACCCGAACCCAAACGCATGCCACCTCCCCGGAACCGAGCCGCGATGGGATTGATCCGTCAGGTGTCACTTCGGTGTCGTTTGCGCCGCACGGGCCCACCCTCGCCATCGGCAGATCCGATGGCACGGTCAAGCTGCTGAACCTGGCGACACGAGAGGCTATCGCCACCCTCGAGGGTCATACGGACGAGGTCGGATCCTTGTCGTTTTCACCCGACGGGATGATGCTCGCCTCAGGTTCGTCGCGAGATGGCACGATTTTGTTGTGGGATATGCAGCTTTTGCATCCCCATCCTCAGACTCTGGCGAAGCTCACCGGGGTTGGGCAGCAAGGGCTGCTCAACTTGCCGTTGGACAATCCATTCATCGTGGAAGTACGGGACCAGCACGGCAATGTGTTTGGAGGTGCTCAGGTCACGTTCGCTGTCACCTCCGGCGGCGGGACCCTCTCGGCCGCCATCGACACCACCGATGCACGCGGCCGCGCCGCCACCACCCTGACCCTGGGCCGCCTGCCGGGACCCAACACTGTTGAAGTAATGGTCGCCGGGCTCGAGCCGGTGATCTTCACCGCAACCGCGAAGGCGATTCCCCGGAAGCTGACCAAGGTCAGCGGCCTTGAGCAGCAGGCAGCGGCCGGTGCCCAACTGGCCAAGCCGTTCGTGGTCGAGGTCAGGGATCAGAACGGCCATCCCCTCGAAGGTGCCCGGGTTACCTTCGCAATCACCTCCGGCGGCGGAACTCTTTCCACAGAGACTGCCACGACCGATTCCAGCGGCCGGGCTAACGCCGCCTTGACCCTTGGCCATAACCCTGGGACAAACACGGTTACTGTAACGGTAGGTGATCTCGATCCGGTGACTTTCACCGCCGTCGGCGTTGCTGTGCCCCGGACCCTGACCCTAGTTTCCGGCAACGATCAGCAGGGATCGGTCGGACGGCCAGTGGGAGATCCATTTGTGGTTTCAGTGCTGGATCAAAACGGGGAGCCGCTTGCCGGTGCGGCGGTCACATTCGCGGTCACCGCCGGAGATGGGACGCTGTCGGTAGAGACCGCCACCACCGATGCCCACGGACATGCTGCCACTACCCTGACCCTGGGGCGCGGACCGGGGACCAATACCGTCGAGGTAACGGTGGCCGACCTGGAGCCGGTGGTATTCACCGCGGTGGCCAAGGCTTCGCCCGACTTCGACGGCGACGGAGTGACCGGCTTCGCAGATTTCTTCCTGTTTGCCGACGCCTTCGGCGGCAGCGATCCCCGCTTCGACCTGGACGCCAGCGGCGCTGTCGACTTCGGCGACTTCTTTCTCTTCGCCGAGCACTTCGGGGAGCCGGCGCGGGCCAAGCTGGTGGCGCTGGCCCAAGAGATGATTGGGTTGCCCGACGGCGCGCATTTGCAGCAGAACACCCCAAATCCCTTCAACAGCGAGACCGTCATCTCCTACTTCCTGCTGCAACCGGGTCCAGCTCGCCTGGAGGTGTACGCATTGACCGGGCAGCGGGTGGCGGTGCTGAACCGGGGCCCGCAGAAGGCCGGCCTTCACCGCCTCCACTGGGACGGCCGGGACGACCAGGGCCGCCCCCTGGCCAGCGGTGTCTACGTGTACCGGCTGGTGACGGACGACGGCGTGAAGACGCGCAAGCTGACCCTGCTGCGGTGAGGTCCGGAGGTTCTGGAATTACGGGTCCTTACACTGTAAGTTCATATCCACCATATGGCTGGCGACACCGCCCGACCACCTCGGAATCTCGGAAACCGGTATGGCATGGACCCGTTCGATGAACCACCGCATTTTCAACGGGTGAATTTATTCCCCTGATTTTTCCTCAAAAGGATTTGCAGATGAAGCCCGTCCGCGTCGGCTGCATCGGCCTCGGCAGGATCACCCAATTGGCTCACCTGCCGGCCTTGGCCGCCCTCGCCGCGGAAGGCCGGGTGGTCTTCCAGGCCTTCTGCGACCGCAGCGAGGAAACCCTGCGGCAGCAGGCCGCCGCCTACAAACCCCGGTCTACCTACACCGACCACCACCGGATGTTCGAGGAGCAGGAGCTGGACGCGGTATATTTGTCCATCCCGCCCACCGAACACAGCGACGAGGTCCTCATCACCGCCGGCAAAGGAATCGCCCTCTTCGTCGAGAAGCCCCAGAGCCTCGACCTGGCCCAGGCCGCCCGCTTCAGCGCCGCGGTGGAAAAAGCCGGCATCGTGTCCCAGGTGGGCTTCGTCCATCGCTACGAGCCCGCCCCGGCCCCGGCCCGCGACCTGCTGCGCCAACGCACCCCGCGCCACGCCCAGATCCAGAGCTTCTACAGCGGCAAGCCGCAGCGCTACTGGACCAGCCGCTACGAGCTCTGCGGCGGCTCGTTCGTGGAAAACACCATCCACAGCGTCGATCTGCTGCGCTACTTCCTCGGGGACATCGAGGCGGTCTCGGCCTTCTACCTCCAATCCCTTCCCGCCGAGCGCATCGAGCCCATGAACCTGCCCCTGGTCTACAACGTCAACTACCGCTTCAAGAGGCGCCTGACCGCCAACGCCAGCGTCGCCCGGGTGATGAACAACGTCTCCTACTCCCGCCGCCGGACCCTCGTGGTCTGCGACGACTCCGTCATCGATTGGAGTCCGCGGCAGATCAGGGAAAACGGCGAGGTGGTGTGGGAGGCCCCCGAAGAGCCCCGGTCGGAGGATGCCTTCCAGGCCCAGGCCCGGGCCTTCATCGACGCGGTAGGCGCCGGCGACCCCTCCCTGCCGCGCAGCCCCTATGCCCCCTCCTTGAACAGCCTGGCAGCCGTTCTGGGGGCCAACGCCTCCGCCGAAAGCGGCGGGAAGCTGGTCCTGCTCGACGACATGGTTTAGGCAAACCCGTTGCCCGCGGGAGATCCGCAGCCGCGAGTCCCGATAGTTGCGGCCGGGACCCCGGAAGACTCTCACCGGACCATTGACAGAAGGCTCGATTCCCGGCACGGCGGCGGATCATCAGCCCGAATGGATGGGGATTCAGCGCAGGAGGACGAGTTTGCGCGTCGCCTCCCGCCCGTCGGCCCTGAGCCGGTAGAAATAGACCCCCGAGGCCAGATCGGCCCCGTCGGTGCCGCGCCCGTCCCAGGTGAAGGTGTGGGTGCCAGGCGGGTAGGGGCCCCGGGCCAGGTTCGCCACCTTTCCGCCGGTCAGGCTGTAAACCGCAAGTTCCATATGGGCCCCGGCTTCCAGGTCGACCCGGATAAGGGTGGATTGGTTGAAGGGATTGGGGAAATTCTGCCCGAGCCTGAAAGCCGCAGGCCGGCCCTCCGACCGTGCCTCGTCCACGGAAGTATCGGTCGGCTGCGCGGCGCGGTTGGCGATGGCCTCACGGTCCAGCCTGTAGGCCTGGATGCCCACGGTGCCGTCGGCGACGTAGACCAGCCCGTCGTCATGGGGCTGGGCGCTCCAGGCCGACCCCGGATAGGTGTGGTAGGCCACCTCCACCGGCTTCGCCGGGTCCTGCAGGTCGAAGACGCGCAAGCCGGCGTCGTAGTAGGCCCAGTAGAGCAGCCCGTCGCGGATCCAGGGATTGTGGGGCCCGAGAATGTCCCCCTGCGGCGGAGGACCGATGCCGAAGGAATGGACGAGCCGCGGCTGCCGGGGGTCGGAGATATTGACCACGTGCAGGCGCTGGTCCCAGCCGCCGAATTCCTGGTTGCAGTAGACGTAGTCGCCTTCGGCCCAAGCGCTGTGGATGCCCTCGGCAAAGGGCAGCGCGGCGAGCAGGGCGGGTGCGTCGGGGTCGGCGAGGTCGAGAAGGACCAGGCCGGATTCGATATCGCTGATGACGGCGAGGCGGTCGCGCACGAAGACGTCGTGAACAATATTGCTGAAACTGCCCTCCTGGCGCCAGAAGCCCGAGACCGCGGGGGCCGCCGGATCGGAGATGTCGACGATGGTCATGCCCGGAGTATACGAGTGAGCGAGGTAGATGCGGTCGCCCTGGATGAAGAGGTTGTGGACGCCTCTCCAGTCTTTCTCCTCGACCCGGGAGAGCTCGACCGGATTCGCCGGATCGGAGATGTCGAGAAGCAGCAGCCCGAAGTCGCGGTCGAACCGCTGCACCCCGATGGCGGCCAAATCGCCCGCGACCTTGATGTCCACTGCGGATCCGGGGGTGCGCACCTCGGCTACCTTGCGCATGTCGGCCGGGTCGGAGATGTCGACGATGTGGACGATGCCGCGATAGTCGCCCATCAGGGCGTGCTCGCCGGCAACGTAAAGGTCGGTGCCGTAGGGCGGGTCGTCGCCCTGGGGAGGGCTGACGAAGACGACTTCGCCGACGCGCTCCACGTTGAGGCTGTCGGGGTTTTCAGCGGGGGCGTAGACAGGCGGGTGCAGGTGGCCGCTGGCTGCCACGGCCTGACCACCCATGCTCGCGGCAACGAGGACAATCAGCAGCGGCAACAAGGACCGCTTCCCGGTGGGAGTGGAATCCTGGGTGAGCATGGTTGGTCCTCCTGTGGCCTGAAGGTAGGAAAATTTCCGGGTACCCGTCCACAATGGACTTACTGTCAGGACTCTCCAGGATCGCCGGCGTTCCAGCGAAAGGGGGGTCAACGCTTTTGCCCTCGCTGCCTTGACAGAGATTCGCTCACGGCGTCTCTTTGCCTGAAAAAGGAACGAATTAATGGGAATCCTCAAAGGTATACTTCGAGACGGAGTCTCAGGCGCTCCGGTCGAGGCCAAAGTCCACATCCTGACCAGCGGCGGCCGCTTCGTCCACCCGGCCGCTAGCATCCTGAAGATCGGGCCGGGCGACCCGTTTTTCTATTGTCCGGGGGAGTTCAGCGTGGACGTGCCCCGCGGTTCGACCGACATCGTGGTGGAGCGCGGCACCGAGTACGAACCTCTGAGAAAGGTCGTCTCCATGCCCGCGAAAGGGACGGTCGAGGTCGAGTTGCATCTCAAACGGTGGGCCGACCTGCCCTCCGAGGGTTGGTATCCGGGCAATACCCATCTGCACTACAACGAGCAGGAGGCCCGGCCCGACGACCGCCTCCGCCTTGACCCCCAAGTCCACGACCTCAGCGTAACCGTCATCAGCATCCTGCAGCGGCGCCAACTGCCCTATGCCAGCAACAAGTATCCCCCCGGGTTCATGACCGACTACTCCACCGCTCACCACCAGGTCGACTGCGGCGAGGAGAATCGCCACAACTCCCGCCACGGCGGCGGGTCGGGGCACGTCATGTTCCTGCGCATCAAAAACCTGGTGGAGCCGGTCAGCCGCGGCGAGTTGGTCAGCGACTTCGACCCCGACTACCCGCCCATCTGCTACGCCTGCGACGATGCCAGACGCCAGGGAGGCCTGGTGCTGTGGTGCCACAACGGCTGGGGCATGGAAGCGCCCGTGGCCGCCGCCTTGGGCAAGCTGGATGCCTTCAACCTCTTCGATCCCTGCTGGAAAGACCTTGAATACGAAATTTGGTATCACCTGCTCAACTGCGGAATCCGGCTGCCCGCCTCCACCGGGACGGACTGGTTCGTCTGCGCCAACAACCGGGTCTACGTGCAAACGGATGGGGAATTCACCTACGAGAACTGGCTGCGCGGCCTGCAGCAGGGACGAACCTTCATCACCAACGGCCCGGCGCTGTTTCTCGAGGTCGAGGGGGAAACACCCGGCGGCTCCCTGCCCTCGCCAAATGGGCCGCGCACCATCCCGGGGCAGATCGCCTGGCGCTCCCACTATCCCCTCAACAAGGTCGAGCTGGTTCACGACGGGACGGTGGTGCAGACCCTTCCCCTGGACGACGCGAAACGGGAGGGGAAATGGACCTTTGACCTGCGCATCGAATCCGACGGCTGGGTCGCGGCGCGCGCCTTCGGGGAAGCCCGGGACAGCTTCGCCCAGCCGGTCTACGCCCACACCAGCCCGGTCTATATCGGCAGCGGCCTTCCCCACCGCATGGCCCCGGAATCGGCGGACTTCTTCGTGCGCTCCATCGACGCCGCCATGGATACGGTGCGCCGCAACTGGCGCTTCACCGGGGATTCACAACGGGCTGAAGTCCTGGAACTGTTCAACGAAGGACGCAAGGTTTACGCCGGGTTGGCTGGCCAGGGTAAGGGGGTGCATCGTTGAATTGGGCGGGCCTGAAATATGGACAAATTTAATGACCAGTCCTATAATATGGCTATTGGATGGAGGAAGGATATGAAATCGATTGGAGCCGCAAAGTTCAAGGAGCAGTGCCTGGCTTTGTTGGACCAGCTCGACGCCGAAGGTCTGATCGTTACCAAGCACGGCAAGCCCGTGGCGCGGGTGGTTCCCTATGACCAGAATTGCGCCGACCTGATCGGCAGTCTGCGCAGCAAGATTGAGGTTCGGGGTGATATTTTGTCCACCGGCCTCCGCTGGGATGCAGATGCTCAATCTTGATACCCACATTTTTGTTCTAGCGGTCGTTGGTGAGCTGCGGCCATCCGAGCGGACCCTGTTGGCGCGGAACAGATGGTCCGTCTCCGCCATTGTCCTGTGGGAATTGTCCAAGCTCGCTCAACTCGGCAGGATAGACATTGACCTCGACGACCGCGAAGTGATCCGTACCCTGAACCGTCTGCACCTGTGGCCGATCGACCTCTCCGTTGCACGGGCCTCGACCCGCCTCGACTTTGAGAGCGATCCGGCGGACGAGATCATTGCTGCTACCAGCGTCGTGCACAACCTGCCCCTGCTCACGCGGGACCGCGTCATCCGTGGTTCGAAGGTGGTCCCGCTGGCCGCCTAGTGCCTGCCCGGAGCCATGTTCCATCCAATCGAACCCGAGCAATTGGCCACAACCCCAGGAGCGCGACCTGTGACTGCGACCGTCACCCTGCGACAAAAAGTGATTGAAGGTGACCGCGAGGGACCCAGCCTGCTGGTCCTGGGCGGAGTCCACGGCGACGAGTTCGAGTCCATGGCGGCCATCCGCCGCCTGCTGGACCACCTCGATCCGGCGGCCTTGCGCGGCCGCCTCACCGCCATTCCCGTGGTCAACGAGGCGGCCTACTGGCGCGGCCGGCGCAGCGCCGGGGACGGCCTCGACCTGGCCCGCACCTGCCCGGGCCGAGCCGATGGCTCCATCACCGAGCGCAGCGCCCGCGCCGTCAGCCGGGAAATCCGCAGTGCCGACTACCTCATCGACCTGCACAGCGGCGGGATCGCCATGGAATTCTACCCCACCGCGGGCTACATGCTGCACCCCGACGAAGCCGTGCTCGAGGTGCAGCGGCGCATGGCCCGGGCGCTGAACCTGCCCATCGTCTGGGGCACCTCCGCCGGCCTCGACGGACGCACCCTCTCGGTGGCCCGCGACGCCATGGTGCCGGCCATCTACGCCGAGTGGATGGGGGGCGGCGCCTGCGACCCCCGGGGCGTGGAGGCCTATTTCGAGGGCTGCCTGAACGTCCTGAGCGCGCTGGACATGATCGACCGCCCCCTGCCGCCTTCTCGCATCGAGTACGCCGTGGAGGACGAGCGCGACAACTCCGGCCACATCCAGCTCAACTATCCGGCCCCCTGCGCCGGCTTCTTCGAGCCCCGGGTGCGGTTGAAGGAAGCGGTGCAACCGGGGGATGTGATCGGCGCGGTGGTCGATCATCTGGGGCGCCGCCGCGAGGAAGTGGTTTCGACCCAGGCCGGCCTGATCCTCTGCCTGCGCGTCTTCAACCGGGTCCACCAAGGCGACAGCCTGGCCGCGGTTCTGGAGCTGGACCCTTCCCCATGACCACCGTTTCCGGGCCCCTGAACCCGGGCCGCCTGCAGGCGGCGCTGCTGCTGATTTCGGGTCCCCTGTTCATCGCCGTATCCATCGCCCTCATGCTGCGCCGGGTGGAGCCGGTGACCACGGTGTTTTACCTGTGCGCCTGGTACGGAACCATCTGGACCCTCGACCGGCTCATCCGGGAGCGGGAAGGGCGCTCCCTCATCGCCCGCTGCGGTCCGGCTTTTCTGCTGATCCCCTTCTGGTCCGCGGTGCTGTGGTACGGCTTCGAGCTGATCAATTTCCGCCTGCAGAACTGGTATTACATCTTCGTCCCCGGCCACCCTGTCCTTCAAACTCTGAACGCCTTCTTCTCCTTCGCCACCGTCCTGCCCGGGCTGCTGTGGCTGGAACACTACCTGGGTCTGCGCCGGGTAGCCTGCGGCTGGCGAGGCCCTCGCTGGCCCCTGACCCCTCGTACCCTTTCGCTGCTGCAGACAGCCGGCCTCGTCGGCCTGGCGCTGGCGCTTCTGTGGCCCCGCTTCTTCTTCCCCCTCACCTGGCTCGCCTTCATCCTGCTCCTGGCCCCGGTAGAGTACCGCCGCCTGCCCGACGGCCTGCTGCGGCAACTGGCACGCGGCGACTACACCCCGCTGTGCCGCCAGTTGCTGGCCGGATTGAGCGCCGGAGTCCTGTGGGAATCCTTCAACTACTGGGCCCGGATCAAGTGGATCTACACCGTGCCATTTTTCGAAGAGCTCAAAATCTTTGAAATGCCGGTGGCCGGCTTTCTGGGCTTTCCCCCCTTCGCGGTGGAATGCGTCCTGCTCTACCGCCTCCTGGTCTGGTACCGTCTGGCACCGCCACTGGGAGCGCACCGGGACCAGAAGCCCGGGCAGATCAAGGTCCGGCATGTCCTCGCCGCGATCCTGCTGGCCTCGGCTTGCGCCCTGACCATCAACCACTACGTGCAACAGTTGACCGTGGGCTCGGTGCAGCCGCGCCTGGAGGCAGTGCATGGTCTGGACCCGGCCGCCCGCACCTTTTTGCAGGAGGCGGGCATCGTCCACCTGACCGATCTGGAGAAGGCAAAACCGGTGGCAATCTGGGGACGCATGGAAGGGGAACTGGGCCTCGAACGCACTCGATCCACCCGCAACCGCATCGAGCTCTACCTGCACCAGGGCATCGGGGTGGAATACGGCAATCTGCTGGCCAAAGCCGGGGTCCGTTCGCTGGAGGACCTGGCTTCCTTGTCCGCCGCCGAAGTAGATAGCCGCCTCAGCACCATCCCCGGGATTGGGCGGCGGCCCACCCCGGCGCAAATCCGCCTGTGGATCCGGAGGGTTCCGGGTCCTTGAGCCATCCCGATGCGCCAGCCTGGCCTCAGCGGGAATGGCCATTGCACCGCGGCCCGGTTGGCCGGATATTGATTCGCCGGCAAATCATGCCCGTGGGCGAGAGGAGGCCATCCAGCAGCCATTGAGCCAGATTGGATCCATCGCCTTGGGTAAGAAGGGAGTAAGAAATGTTTCGAGAATCGATCGCTATATTCATCCCTGAACCTGAGGCCAAACTCTACGTCCCCAAGAACAGCGGTCTGCACGAGTACGTTAACAATCTCCTGAGCGAAATCGGCGTTGGAAACGGGGGCGAATTCACCCGGACCGACGGGAGCGCGGGAACCCTGGAGTTAATCTCGGCGCGGGGCGAGGATGTGCCCCAGAGGGTCGACGATTGCCTCCTGCGCGGAGAAGCCGCCTATGGCCTCACCGGAGACGATCTCTTCGACGAGTACATCCTGGGCGCCGCAGACTCTCCCCTTGGGGTCCTCAATACCTACGATTGGTTCGATTCGAATGCCCAGTTCTATCGGCCTGCGCTTTGTCTGCTGAATCGCGAAGGGCGGATCCCGGATTCATCCGCGACAGTGTCCATTGCGGTGAACAAGAAGTATGAACTCTCCTCCCGCCAGTATCTGTCGCAGCGCTTCCATTCCGGAAACCTGCAGGTCAGTATCGTCGCTTACGCCGGAGACACCGAAAACACCGTGGCAGAAGGCACGCACGACTGGTGTGTGGAGGTGGTGTATCGCGGCGAAGGCTCGCCCGCAAGCGCAGTGTCCAGGACCGGACTCAAGGTCGCCGAGGTTGTCCGCTTCAGCGACATCTCATTGATCGGACGGGAAATCGTCAATCCATGGGAAGAGGAGTAGGTAGAATGATTCGGACCATCACATCAGAGGACTTGAGAGATTGCGCACGTCTATTCGTAAGGGTTTTCTCCGAATGGCCGTACGAGGAATCGTGGAGTGTCACCCAAGCGCACCACTATCTCAGTCGATTCTGGAAGTTCGATCCCGCTCATTGCCTCCTCGTTCTCGAAGAAGATGACGTGATTGGAGCGATGTTTGGATACTGCCATCCTTGGCAAGTCCGAATCAACTATTACATGCAGGAACTTTTATCGAGTCTGATCGAAGGCGGTCAGGCCACGGACGAAGACTGGTGTGTCATCTACTCGACAAAATCGGGGAATTGGATGTATCTATGTCCCTAATTGCCAATGAGGCAACGCCGGCAGCCGCGTTTTACGAGGAGCTTGGATTGCGGCAGCACAGATACTACAAGTTCTTTTGTGGTACCGTAAAAACGGACGTGAAATAGTCCGCCGTATACACAGCGGTTTTCGCTGCCGTAGAAAGGTGATTCAATGCCCAGTTTCTCCCTCGAATCAATCGAGGTTGGTTCTCATCTATATCTTACAGCGGCACCCGGTATCGAGATTGGAACTCGCCTAAATGGCGGCCACTTCAGAGATACTGTCGAGCAAGGTGTTGTGACCGATCACAGTTCTATTCTGGAAATCGCATGGGAATTGGTTCGCATGCGCGAATTCCCGTCGAGACCATGCCGATTCGATGCGATCTTTCTTTGGCGAGATGAGGCTTCAGCACGAGGATGGCATTACCGCCAAGGCTTTTTCGACTCCGAAACAAGCTCACAGCGCGGACTGTACCAAGTTGAGGTGGAGCGCATTTGTCAAATCTGGGCTGCTGATATGAATTTGATCAGTTATATCCACGATGGCGAAACAGTCGGGACACTGATGCAGCGCGCGCGTCAATACTGGACATCTGTTCCTAACAAAAGTCATCCAGAGATTCTTCTGCGCGGTCAGGTGATCGTCCGCAAGAACCTAGGTGAATTGGGAATAGAGCAAATTGTTCCCCTACAAGATGCAGGTGTTGATGCGCTGGCATGCAAACGCCTTTGGACCGATTTGTCTGCTTATTCATGCTTGCTGTCGCATAGCGGTGACTCTCGTTACCTGTTGAGTCTGCAAATAACCGTGGCAACTGATCTACCAACGCCGCTGGCAGGATGGATTGGGTTGGAACTCGAAGGACTCAATGAAGTGTTGAGGCCGAGGCGAGGAATGGAACCAATTCTTGTAACCGGACATGCACCACTTCGCTACAGACCAGATGATGAGAGTGGTGTTTGCGAAACTCCATATGAGTTTGACGATCCAGTAGTAGCTAGTGCGGCGAGGGAATGCGTTCTAGGAAAAAGGCGTTTTCGGCCTGTATTAATTTGTAATCGGGAAGCGGCTCACTACTGGCAGTTGCCTTCCTATTGGGATGGCCAAATTCCCGGCCGTTGGACTACAGGTAAAACATGAGTTTGTGGACCCGTTCAGCAAACGGGAGCGCGCCGGTTTTACCCCCTGGCCACCTTGGCGCAATCCAGCGAGAACATGCAAGGCAGGCTGCAACCCGGGATTTCCCAGTAACCATCAGCGCGTTGAACCATACACGCGAATTTGCGAAAAGAGCCGTAGGGGAATTCATCCAAGCGGTGGATAGCGAGACCAGCGGATGCAGCCGCGGTGACAAACTCACCCATGTGGTGAGACCACTGGTATGTAGTCGTGTTCACCAGACGACCGCCTTCACCTGTGTAAGATCTCTCGAGCCGCTCGACAGTGCATAGTTCGGGTGTCTCATCGTGGAAATAGCTGCCGTTGTGTGAAAATGAGTTGCTCCGGGCGTCGTAGGCAAGCATGTCGAGCATTGGATGCCCATCGACGACGAAAACCCGGCCACCAGGCTTCAACATTGCGCTCGCAACCGAAAACCATCGAGGGAGATCCGGTATCCAGCAGAACACGCCGTGGGAAGCAAAAACCAAGTCGAATGATTGGCGCTCAAAAAGATCGCATTCAGAGTACACGTCAGCACAGTGAAACTCGGCCCTCAGTTCCGTCTCTTCGGCCAGTTCGCGTGCTTTCTCGATTGCTGCGTCGGAAAAATCCACGCCGGCCACGATCCCTCCCATTCTGCGCAGAGAAGATGAAGCCATTCCTTTTGGAAGCCGAGCACAGGAAAAAGGGAACTTCCAACAGGGGCAGTCGGTTAGTTGGAGGTCGAGCTCGCCGCCCGTCGTTCCGTCACTTCGGGGGTATTGGCCTCTTTGTAGGCCCGGGTCACAAGCTCGAGGATGCGATCGCCAGGGGTCCTGGTCTCGTTCCCCTTTTTCAGTTTGAAGCCGAGCATCTCTTCAAGTGGTGCAATGGATTTTGGTGCCCTGCGCTCGAATACATTGCGATAGAAGCCCAGTGAAGGGACTCCACCGTTGCTCCAAATCCATACGAGCCCTGCCCGGTCTGTCGGGAGCCGGAGTGAGAGGCCAAACCAATCTCCACTACTTCCGATGCTGCTGAACAGTTGAGCGTAGCCAGCCTTTTCAAGGGACCGTGCCCAGCGCAACAACTTTTGCAACGTTGGCTGATGTTTCTCCGCCGCATCTGCGATTGCGGCTTCAAAGTCGTCGGCACCGGGAACGATACGCCCTGCCAGGGCGCGCTGTTTTTGAGACTCCGTCGCCCGGTCGCGAACCTGCACAAGATAGCCCTGGGCCTCGGGAAGAGGAATAACCTGGTCGACGTCGATGAGCAGCCCGTCGCCGTAGCGATAACCTCGCAGTCGAACACAACGGATATCCAGACCGGCATCGTTGAGCCAGAGCACCGAGGTAGTCAGTTCCTTGGAAAAGCCCTCGGACACGAGCAGGATGCGCGGGCGCTCCGTTGCCACCTGCGGTTCACCCACTCCATCTTCCGCCTCCAGGAGACCATGGATGCGATCCTGGGCGTCTTCTCCCAAGCCGCGTATCTCGAGGTACTGGCGGTGGGCATCGACAATCTGTCCGAGCGTCATGTTGGCCGCCATGGCTGCGTAGCGAATCGCCTGGAGCTCCATGTGCTCGCCGCTGTCCCCGCGCTTCAGCTCGACAACGACCAGGTTGCGATCTTTCCCGATTCCGAGCAGATCAATGCTTTTCCCGCTTTCCGCCCAGTTGCTGTACTCCTCGGCAACGATGAAGAGGCCCGGCTCGATGACCTCAGGCTGGTCGCGGATGATGCGCTGGAGATCCTGCCGCTCTAAAATCCCTTCATTGCCGAGTGAGGTTTCATCCACCTTTTCAAACCCGGTATTTTGGTTGGACATCTGATAAAGCATGATTCCTCCTTTTCCTCGGTGAAATATGGAGGGACGAAACAGCGGACGCAAGGCCGGGGACGACGGCGGGGATCCCCCCTCTTCAAGCGTCGAGGGGACCAAAGGCAAGAGAAAGGACCCTTGCGTTGGAGGATGGCAAGGGCCTTTGGTCTGGGCGGTCCATCCTCACCTGTATCTTTGCGCTTGAGCGCTGAACATCTTTCTATACTGCCCGTCGAAAAGCATTAACTCATCATGAGTACCTTCCTCAATTAACCGCCCCCCCTGAAAAACCAGAATATGATGGGCTACTTTGACGGTTGAGAATCTGTGGGCGATAAATATCGTCGTCTTGCCAGAGGTCAGATCGGCAAAACGCTCGTAAATCTCATATTCGGCCAACGCATCTAAAGCAGCGGTTGGTTCATCCAGAATCAATATCTGTGCTTCTCGCATGAAGGCCCTGCTAAGCGCTATCTTTTGCCACTCTCCGCCCGAAAGATCCACTCCTTCGTCGAATGTCCGGCCAAGTATGGTACCATACCCGCCGGGAAGAGAATGCACGAGTTCGGCTGCACCTCCCTTGTCGGCTGCCCGACCGATCCGCTCCTGGTCCTCGAGGAAATCGACTTGGCCGAAGCCGATGTTTTCACGGACGGAAAAGTCGTAGTGAACGAAATCCTGGAAGATGATGCCGATATGACGGCGCAGTTCTTCCGGGTCGTACTCGCGTAGATCACGGCCATCCAGGTGGATGGTTCCTTCCGTAGGATCGTAGAAAGGGGCAAGGAGCTTTACGAGGGTTGTCTTTCCTGCACCGTTCTCCCCTACAATTGCTACGGACTCGCCAGCTCTGATGGAAAAAGACAGGTTCTCCAGCACCAGGCGCTCGGATTGCGGATAGCGGAAGGACACATTGCGAAACTCTATACCTTCTACCAGCTTCCTGGGCACGGGAACAGGAGACCCGGACGGCGGTGCGAGAGATCCTTGAATGGCACCAGGATCAAGGTCGAGAAACCGAAAGAGATTCCCGGCAAAGATGGTATGTTCGTAGAATAGACCAAGATTCTGGAAGAGGGCCTCGAGTCCTGACCTGCCCCGCTCCGCCGCCTGAAAGGCGAGGGCGACGTCGCCAACCGTTATATGGCCACTTGCAGCCCGGATAACTGCATACGCCCAGATCGAGGCCGTGCCTGCCATTGAAAGAAGCCCGAAAAGGAAAGCCGATCTTTCCTGGGAGTAGCGCAGACGGATCGTCTTTTTTGAGAACCTTCCCCAATAGTCGTTGAACCGCCTCAGGAACTCACCGTGAAGGCCGAAAAGACGGATTTCCTTTACTGCATCTCGAGATCCCAGCAGCCTCGACAGATAATCCGCCACTCGTCGCTCTCTGGTCACGGCACCTACGAGACCGAAGCGCTCTCCCGCGTAATAAGCGCCGACAATCACCTGAGGCATAGTAGAGAGAAGAAGAATTACGGCAGCCGCCCAATGCACTTCGAGAAGAAGAACCATCATCAATATCACTGAAATGGCTGACGAAATGATTGTCAAGGAAAGAACAGCCAGATTGTTGGCCCGATATCCCTCACCTCTGGCCTTTTCCATTTCATCGAAGAACCTGGGTGTTTCGAAGAAGGCCAGGTCCAATCGAGAAGCTTTGTTTAAAATCAGGAATTGAGAATAATTCCGGGTGTAGAAGCCGATTTGTTCGTTTAAAGTGTTCGACACTGATTGGCATATACCACCAACCATCCAGACTGCTAAAACGCCTGCGATCGGCGACAGAAGCTTGAGCCAGTCTACCGTGATATCCGCCGAGGTGTCGCCAAGGAATTCAACAACGCTATCGATGACAATCTTGGAGATCCACACTTGAGCGGCTGGTACGACGGAAGTGAAGATGCTGAAGACAAATGCCAAGAGTGCATAGCGACGGCTCGCCTGCCAAGTCAGCTTTATACACCTTGGATAGTACTCCAGGACTTGCCTTACGGATCTCCAGAGGCTGGACATTTTTCTTCTCTCATTGTGGTTGTGGCCAAGCAATCTGTTAAAGTGGCCCCCATTGTCAAGACCGGTTTGAGCACTCCTTTCAAAGGGTCTGAACTTTGTGGGCGGCGTGGTGCGGTTGGACGCAACGGCCGTTTGTTTTGGAGCTTCTTTCGTTGAATTTGGACCTGGAGCGAAGGCGAGGGACCTGCAAACGATCACCGTGACCTCCCCTTCCCCGTGCATGGGCTCAACCCTTGACAGATAATCAGAAAAAGGTGCCTTATCTGATGCACCTCTCTTCCTGTCTAGCGAAAAGGAGTATACACAGCGCAATGAACGGAAAATTCATCGCAGCCACCGAAGCGGAGCGCGAAGAACTGGACTGGGGCACCATCGTTTGGATCAGCCGCCCGCAGAGCACAGGCGCCAAGGACATCGTCGCCATGGAGGTCGGTCTCTCCCCCGGGTACGGCCATGACTTCCACCAGCATCCCGGCCAGGAGGAGGTCATCTACGTCCTGGAGGGCAGTGTGGAGCAGTGGCTCGAAGATGGGAAACAGACGCTGAACCCGGGCGACTCGGTGTTCATTCCCGCCGGCCTGGTCCACGCCTCCTTCAACGTCTCCTCCCGGCCGGCGAAATTACTAGTCACCCTGAGTCCCAGCAAAGGCGCGGAGGGTTACCAGCTCGTCGATGTTTGTGACCAGGCACCATGGAACACCCTGCGCTCGCACGCTGCCTCATAATGTTTCCGGACCGAGGCACAAAGACCTCGTCCGGCATGATTAATTTTCGACATCCTCTCACCCGGAGCATATAATGGGCCTGAGCGCCGCCGAACTCCGGAAATTCCACCCCCTCGGTTCCCTGTTCAAAGCAGACGTGGCAGTGGGCGAGCGCGTGATCCAGGCGATCATGGGACCCGGCCGCGGCTGGACCTCTTTTTCCGAGCGCCAAGTCTGACCCGTGGCGGATCACGGTTTTCGATGTGGGCGGGGTACATAAGGATGATACACTCTGGCATATCTGTGCGCAGTTCGTACGGTTTACTGTATTAGACCAGCGATACAGGTGGTTGATAATCCGGTTGCCACTTCAGCCGCTTCCCCGATTTATGCTGGCGCCACCCCTGCTGGCCTGGTACGCCGTTCGACGTTAAAATTGAGCCTTAATGCTCATTGTGAGGACCAAAATTAATTTACTCGAAGGAGAGGAATAATGGGAAAACCGGTGGTTTATTTTGAAATCGCAGGACGGGACGGGGAGGCCTTGAAGGAGTTCTACGCCAATCTTTTCGACTGGAATATCTCCCATCATGCTCCTGCGGGCAGCTACTGGTACGTGGAGGGTGAAGAGGGTGGTATCCCCGGAGGGATTATGCAAACCACCGAGGACATGCCGCCGAACTACGTCACCTTCTATGTCCAGGTGGACGATATTCAGGGGTGTCTGGGCCAAGCCGAGAGCCTCGGCGGTAAAACCATTGTACCCCCGATGCCTGTTCCCGGGGGCATGGGGCATATCGGTGTGTTCCTCGATCCGTCCGGCAACTGCATCGGCCTGCACAAATTCTAGATTCTGGCTTGTCAATGTCCGACCTGGGACGTTTTCAACCAGTGTAGCGTCGACCGAAGACCCCTTGCAGATCGACAGGTGTTGGAACCAGGCTAAAATTGGTGCTGTGAAGCAGGGGTTTTAGTAAAGGATCAAAGCTTGACCTAACTATGGATAAGAGGCTTAATTAAAATTTCCCATTGGCACCATGTTCGGAGGCAAGGCGGAGGCCACTGCCGATCGCTGCGGAAGCGGGATGAAGCCGAAACGCTCACACAGCACCGGACAAGACGGCCGCTTGACACACGGCTTGGCCTCGTGGTAGCGTACCCAGTAGCGACAGAATTGGGAATGAGCCAAATACTCGAGAAATTTTCCGTCAGGACATTCAAGTCCCTGGAGGACGTGACGGTCGACTTGGGATTGGTCAATGTTTTCATTGGCGCCAACGGCAGCGGGAAAAGCAACTTGCTCGAGGCCCTGGGAGTTCTCTCTGCGGCCTCGGATGGCAAGGTCGATGATCAAAGCTTGTTGGCCAGAGGTGTTCGTCCTGGCCTTCCTGCGCTTTACAAGTCCGCCTTCCCCGGAAGAAAGGGAAAGAAAATCCCTCCACATCTGTATTTCCGAGCCCATAGTTCAGAAGCGAAATACGAAGTTTCCCTGCACAATCCGCTCAAGGACCCGGCGCCCGCCTGGAAATTCAAGACAGAGCGGTGGGAAGGTGACGACGACGACATGGAGAGTGTTGGTCGTTCTCCCGCACAAGCCCAAAAAACCAATCCCGAACGGGGACTGGCTGCACTGAAGGCCGTGGAAGTCGACAGCGGTGCCGCTCTGGATCTCTTAAGGTTGTTGCAGGACTATGTCATTTTTTCCCCGACAACACCTGTATTGCGCGGTGTTGCACCGGAAACGCAACCAAGACAGCCCTTAGGCCTGTCTGGTGGAAATACGCCACAAGCGATATTGGAACTACTTAAGCAACGTGGTGAGGATCCTAGCAGTAAACAGATTTGCAGGGATGCCCTGAGGCTTGTCGATTGGGCGGAGAGCTATGGGTTTACATCTTCAGCCAAATTGGCTCTCTCTCCAGCTGCTGCAGCATCGGATTCCGTGATCCGCTTTCGGGACAGATTCATGCGAAAGGGGCGAAACGTTATATCGGGGTACGATGCTTCTGAAGGCGCCTTGTACGTTCTGTTTCTCGCAGTGATTTCAGGACATAAACAAAGTCCCCGACTATGTGCGGTAGACAATGCCGATCACGGATTGAATCCAAGGTTGGCCCGGTCCTTGATGGAGCACCTGTGCCGGTGGTACCTGGAAGCAGAAGAGCCACGACAGATCCTGCTGACGACGCACAATCCGCTGGTTCTGGATGGGCTTCCATTGCAGGATGACCGCGTGCGTTTGTTCGCCGTGTCCCGAACCAACTCGGGCCGCACTTCCGTCAGGCGCGTGGTCGTCGATGACAGCATGCTGAAAAAAGCCGACCAGGGCTGGACCTTGTCTCGACTGTGGGTGATGGGTCACCTGGGGGGTGTCCCGGATGTCTGAACCGCTGCGTATTGCCGTTGCCGTCGAAGGACCTACCGACGCAATCGTGCTAAAAGCGATTTTGAACGGGTTGTTGCCTGACATCGACTTCGAATTCCAGACATTGCAGCCGGAAGGATCCATGGCCTTTGATACGGCGACATCAGGAGGAACAGGTGTTGGGTGGGTAGGAGTCTATCGCTGGAGTCGTCAATCCGCCTCGGAGGGAGGAGGTTCCGTATCCGGTTCTTCAGTACTTTCTTTCCATGACGTCTTGATCGTCCATGTAGACGCGGACATTGCGGACAAAACATACTCCAGTGGGAACATTCAAGACGCGCCCTGCAATGATTTGCCTTGTACAAAACCCTGTCCGCCACCAAGTAGTACGACCAACGCCTTGCGAACGGTTGTTCTCAACTGGCTCGGAGAGCGCAGGTGTCCGTCCCGGGTAGTTTTATGCACTCCTTCCAAGAATATGGAGGCATGGGTGGTTGCTGCCCTCTGGCCAAACAACCCCTTGGTCCAGCGCAAGGACTGGGAATGTCGCCCGGATCCAGAAGGTCAACTCTCGACTGTGCCAATTGGAGAGCGAATCAGAAAACGCCAGAACGACTACTACCGCAAGCAGGATAAGATGGGGGAGGCGTGGCCAAACGTGGCGGCACGACTGAAGGAGGCTGCGCGATTTGAGAGGGAATTCAGGGCTGCTATTCCCGGTTGAATCCACAACCGCCGAGGAATTGCCCTACTAGCGTAGCGAGTCCAATACCGCCTTTTGTTTCTTCCCAAACCTCACCACTCCTTGGTCTTGTACACCTCCAGGCCCCGCGCCTGGTAGTTGGCCAGGGCGTGGGGATGGTCCCACGAACAGGTGTGCAGCCACACCCTGCGGGTCCCCTCTTCCCATGCCCGCTCCAGGGCGGCGGTCAGCAACAGGCCGCCCAGGCCGCGGCCGATGAATTGCGGCAGCACACCGAACGACGCCACCTCCACCTGGTCCCCCTCCTGCCGCGCCAGCTCGAAGTAGCCCGCCGGGGTTCCCCGCCACGCACGGCACCTGGCACCGCACCACCTCGAAGCCTGCCACCCGCTTCCGCGCCGGCCGCAGTTGCGCCGGTTCGGTCATGTGGAGATAGTAGGTGCTCATCGCTCATCCCAATCTGAGGCAAAGCAGACCCAACACGATCGCTGCAACCGCCGCCCCCTTGGCCCATGAAAAAGGCTCCTTGAGGACCAGCACGCCCAGCAAGACCCCGATCACCACCGCAGATTCCCTGGCGGCGACGATATACCCCACCGGCCCCATCTGGTAGGCGAACAGGACCAGCAAGTAGGTGACCGAGGATCCCAGGCCGATGATCAGCAAGGCGTCCGGATGCTTTCGGGCCAAAGCCGGCAACTGTCCCCAGTATCGCGGAAACACGACCAGTGCCAGTATAGCTGCGGACAGCAAATAGGTCCCGGTGATATATACCACAGGATGCACCACCTGCACCCCCTTTTTGTCAATCAGCGAATAGCACAGGATGGTCACCCCCACCCCGAGGGCCGTGCCCAGCCCCTCCACCTGGCGTCTGTTGCGCCAAGAGGGAATCCCCATCAGAAGGATCCCCGCGAACACCGAGGCTATTCCCATGCCGCCCAGCCAGGAAACAGCTTCGCCCAGTACCAGCCAGGCACCCAATCCCGTCAACCCCACCCCGGTCCCCCGCGCCACCGGGTAGACTACCGAAATCTCCCCGCGGGCGTAGGTGCGGCCCAGGAGGTAAAAGTAGAGGGAATGCAGAGTTCCCGTGAGCGCCACAAATCCCATCCCGCGCCAGGAAAAAGCCATACCCCCGTCCCAGCGCAGGGTCCAGAGGGCCAGGGGCAGCAGAAACAGGATCGCGGTGACCTTGGCAAGCCACAAAACCCCCAGGTGCCCCGCCACTCGCCGGGCATAGAGATTCCACCCGGCGTGGCACACCGCCGAAATCAGCACCAGAGACCAAACCTCCGAGCTCAACCACCCCTCCTTTCTCCAGGCCACGGCGCCGCGTTCACACCGCGACCGACTTCTTCAATTTTGTCTTTCCTGTTCACAGTAACACCATGCGCGCCGGGTAGAGCAGTCGAAGTTCGATAGCGGTCCTGGAACCCGCAAGCTCCGTTGCCCCGAGCAGGTGCATGGGCCGAGATTGTGGACCTGCAGCCCAGGGGAAGCAATCGGTCAGAACCTTGCTCAGGTGCGCACAAAGACAGAACTTTCACCCGCTAATCCGCCGCAGACGGCACTCGGCCAGAAAGGAAGATATGGAACTTGTGAGATATCCGGACAACCGCATCGAGGTGCTCGACGAGCGCTTCGCCAAGTACAAGCTGGGGAACGCCGCCATCGAGATGCTCTGGACCGGTGGGCGCTGGCTCGAAGGCCCCGTATGGTTCGGCGACGGCCGCTACCTGCTGTTCAGCGATTTGCCCAACAACCGCATCCTCAAATGGGAGGAAGAAACCGCTGAGGTGTCGGTCTTCCGCAAGCCGTCCAACAACACCAACGGCAACACCCGCGACCGCCAGGGCCGCCTCGTTTCCTGCGAACACCACACCCGCCGCGTCACCCGGACGGAATACGACGGTTCCATCACCGTGCTGATGGACCGGTTCGAGGGCAAGCGGCTGAATGCCCCCAACGATATCGTGGTGAAGTCGGATGGATCCGTCTGGTTCACCGACCCCGGTTACGGCATTCTGATGGAATACGAGGGGCACCGCGCCGAGTTCGAGAATGCCGCCAACGTCTACCGCCTCGATCCCGACAGCGGCCAGGCTGCGGTGGTGGCGGGTGACTTCCGCCGCCCCAACGGGCTCTGCTTCAGCCCGGACGAGTCGCTGCTCTACATCGTCGACACCGGGCGCTCCGACGGCCCCGAGCACCCGGCACTCATCCGCGTTTTCGAGGTCGGCGGCGGCCTCCTCGCCAACGGGCGCCTCTTCGCCGGCATGGATCCCGGAATGGCGGACGGCATCCGCACCGACGCGGACGGCAACCTCTGGGCCGGGGCCGGCTGGGCCGGGGAGGGCTACGACGGTGTCCACTGCTTCGCCCCCGACGGCACCTTGCTCGGCAGGATCCACCTGCCCGCTCCCTGCGCCAACCTCTGCTTCGGCGGCATCAAAAAGAACAGGCTGTTCATGACCTGCTCCCACTCCCTGTTCTCCCTTTACGTCGAGACCAACGGGGCCCAGACACCCTGATCCGCCCGCGACCGCAAGGTGGTAATGTTCAACTATAGATGGGAACTGTCAACTCCTTGCGGCTCAACGCGGAGCCAGGGTGCCGAGGGTCGGGACTCGAGGTGGGTATGGGGTACTCCCCGGGCCCGGCACCTGCGGCGGTGGTCCCGGAGGCCAGGGCAGAAAAAACGGCTGCGACCGCATCTCTCTTTCATTGACAAAGCAGGAAAGGGTGCGTATCCATTTCGGCGAGGGAGTTCTACCTGCCGCGCGATCCAATTGAGGTTGGCGGCCAACGACAAGGAGTGAGAGGTGAAGCTTGGCTTGATGGCTGGAGACCTGCTGCCGCCGGAGGAACTGCGGTCCGAGGGGTTCGAGGCGGTGCAGATGTTCTTCGGCGGTGGAACGGAAGGCGACCCCGACGATCCTTCCCCAGCGGAGGTGGATAAGGTGCTGCAGGCCGCCGATATCAACCTGGCGGCCATGACCTTGCACCTGGACCTTGTGGGTCCCGGGGGCGCGGTCGGGGACGACGCCGCCAGGCTGGAGCGCTGCACCGGGAAGACCGCCGCCCTCGCCGGGCGCTTCGGCGACAACCCGCAGCCGGTGCTGGTCTGGCATCCCTCCAGGTATCCGGAAGAGGAAGTCGACGACCGGGCCATATTCGAGGGGCTGTGCCAGGGGTTGGCCAGGGCTTGTGCGGCGGCGGAGAAAGCCGGCGTCGTCATTGCGGTGGAAATAACCCGGGTAGGAAGTGTGGACGGAGCGGAGCGCTTTCTCAGGGTGCAGGACCGGGTGGGCTCGGCTGCCCTCAAGGTCTGCATGGACGCGGCCAACTTCGTCCCCGACCGCACCCCGTTGCTGCGCGCGGTGCGGAGCCTCGGCCCCCACATTGCCGTCGCCCACGGCAAGGACGCGCGCTTCGGCGAGAACGGCGAGGTGACCGAATACGGTCCTGCGGGGTCGGGATGCCTGGACTACCCGTCCTATATCGGGGCGCTGCAGGAATACGCCTCGGCGCCATATTTTGTTCTCGAATATTACCGCAGCCGCGAGGCCTTGATGCGGGCCCGGGACGTGGTGCGGTCCTGTTTGTGAAAACGGAGGATTCTCCTGTTTTGAGAACTTTTTGTTCGGAAATTATTAGGATATAAGTAGCTACATGGAATGAGAGGAAGAGGGAATAATTTCCATTATCCGCAGTTTAGTAGAGGAGGCATCCACATGGCGGACTTGGACGACAAGCAACCCAGCGCCACCTATCAGCGGCAACACGCACTATCAAAAAACACGATTTTTCTAACAATCATTGTTTTCATCGCCACTTCTCTCTATTTAGTCCTCTTCTCAGGTACCAAGCCAGGACCATCGATCTCAGGTAAGATCGGCGGAGTTGGCTACTTCTTTTTTGGGTGGTTAGCTATGACGCTCGTTGTATCCTTGCCGCTCTATTTGTTCTTGATAAAGGCTCCTCGACTTGTAGGACTGATATCACTTGTCAATATTTTGCTTACAATCTTCCTGACGCGAGCATTTTATCTTTGGCTGTTTTCTGAACCGTCAGACACGGCAGAACCTTATGTAGTTGTGTGCGATCAGCCCATTCCAGAATTTACGCTTGGTCCTTTTTCGAACCCCAGCGAAGCACAGGTACAGCGTCTTTGCGAATGCATTTGGGCGAACCTAAATGCCCGAGAGAAAGACATCGCTCAAGCCATTGCCAGCGGACAAGGAAACGAAGTCTCTGAGTTGAACTTGCGCAGGTTCTCCTCAAGCTTCGGGAGTTTGGTCGAACAATGCGGTGGCATGGATCTGTAGCTTTATCACGGCGCCCCTCATTTTGACCATTGACCTTCATGGCGGTGGAGATTTTGGATCGATTATCGGCTTGGTTGGAGATGGCATATCACTCCGTCTAAATGGTTTTGCACTGCTTGACATACGTCTCATTGCCTATCGGACGACCCCATGCTTCAGCCGAACACGTAAACGGGTAAACCTTAAAAACGCCTTGGGACGAAGTGGGCTTTATTTCTTTAGTTCCATTGCGGTTTAGCGGCACTAAAACAAACCAATTGGCCAGCACACTGCATTGACAATGGCACTACAAACCGCCTTCGACTACTACCTGAGGTCACTTCCTAGCAGCGCAGTTAACAGAATTGGAGAGAACCAAACACTTCATCTCGTCCAAGGTAGGGTACATCAGATACGGACAATGGTAGAGAGAAGCGAATGCACGTCACAGTTTACAGGCTTGGTGAAGGAGACGAAAGCACAATATGCTAAGAACCCCGACCGCGAAGGAGATGATAGCTGGCGATCCAGCGTTCAGCATGTCTTGCGACGGACGAGGATCTATGCTGACGTATATGACGCCGGACGTTCTCCTGAAAGGCTTTTTCAGAACTATGTTGCTGCCTTTACTCCGAGCAAGATCATTTCTGATGTCCTGGTTCCGCTTGAGGGTGTTGAGTTCTCGGCTGATCCTCCCTTTGACTTCGGCTCCTTTCGTGTAACGAAGTTCTCCGAGCAGGAACTGGGCATAATCATAGAGAATGATACTCGCGAGATCTTCTACCCAGATTCGACCCTGGATATTCGCCTGCTCAGCCAATACTGGTGGCTTGTCGTCAGTGAGGAAAGCGAACCTGGCTACGCAGGGCAACATCTTAACCTAACGATTGGGTTTCAAGAGGAGCCTGTTGTGCGCCGCTATGGATATTTCCTACCAGAGGTTGAACGTGCCCTGAGGACGCTTGTCCTGTATGATTGGGACGGAAACTCATGCGTGGACCGGAGGGATGTGGCCCGTTACCTTCTGGATGAAAACCAGGACCGTTGGCTTGGGTTCAACCTACCCTTTGTCCTGCGGTCCGGCGGGAGTCTATTCCGGCCTCCCACTCGGCCGCCGGACATCTCCGGCCTTGCACTTGAGCCTATCTTCGACGGCAATGGTGTTGAGATTGGCGAAGGTCCTGCGATGCCTCACATGTATCTTGACGCTACAGAAACGCGATGCTTCTACCGCATGGTAACCAAGTTAGAGGCCCAGTTCAAAACGGTCCGCGATCAGACTGACCGGTGGCAGTTCATTGACGTAGCAGTCGGGTACCTGGTCAAGGCGTTTTTTTCCGACGAACTGGATCAGCTTCTTTGGCACATTACGGCAATAGAGGCCCTATTGGGAGAGCGCACCACAGACTCACTGACCGAGACGCTAGCTCGAAGATGCGGGTTGGTCCTGGGCTCCTCCAAGGAAGACCGAAAGGAAATACATAAATCGTTCAAGAAGCTATACGCGCTCCGGTCGGACCTTGTGCACGGAAACACGAATGTAAAAAATGCCCATGTGGGACATCTTGCCGTTGCCAGATACCTTGCTCGCGATGTCGCCATATGGTTCTTGCAGTATTTGTACTTCCTGGCTGAGGACCTTCCGGCGAACGATGAGCGCCACCCGAAGCGTGTTGAGCTTCTCTCTGCACTTGAGATGAAGAAAGAAGAACGCGAACGTCTCTCCTACTTTATAGGCCGTCTACCATGTAGCTTTCCGAGCAAGCAGTGCTGGGACAACAGATAAAATGTCCTTTGCTATGTTAAGGCGGGAATCGAGAAGGTCTGCATGGACGCGGCCAACTCCGCACCCGCGCGGACTTGCTGCGGGCGCGGGACCTGGTGCGGGCCTGCTTGTGAACGGTGCGTTTCCATTGGATGATTTCTATCCAAAAAGCGGCCGAAAAATTTTTCGGAGCAAGGGTTGTAATGCCTGAAATTTCCCGATTTTTCGGCATCATAATACGCATGTATGTGGAGCCTCACGCACCTCATAACCGACCTCACCTTCATGCCTATTTCCAGGAGTATGTTGGTGTATATACCATTGATACCATCGAACTTATCGCTGGTCAACTGCCCCGGAGGCAGCACCGGCTGGTCGAGGCTTGGGCAGAGCTGCACCAGGAAGAATTGCGGGTGGATTGGAATCGATTACAATCGGGTCAAGCGCCATTCAAAATTTCTCCTCTTCGTTGATCCTCTTCAAAATGGAGATCGACATGCTACATCCAGTATATCGCGTGACGTCTTTTGAAATTCTGGTACCCTATACGATTCGAGCATGTTTTGACGATGATACGGAGCAAATTGTTGATTTCCAAGCCATATTGGAGGGTGAATTATACGGTCCGCTACGTGATGCATCCTTGTTCAATCAAGTTCAGATCGATCCTGAGGTGCATACACTGGTATGGCCGAATGGCGCTGATTTTGATCCAGCCACCTTACATGATTGGCCTGAGAACCTCCCTGAATTCAAGCGCATGGCCAAACGTTGGTCTCTTGCAACTCGGTCTTGAAAGTGCCGCAGCCCTAACACAGGGTGAATGCTTTACCGCATTCGTGGGTTGCCCTTCGAGCAACCCACAATCGTTCAGGAGACATTGCTATTGACCCGCTTAAATCGAAGGAAATTACGTGAAGGAAATCGCCTTTGAAAACTTCTACTCCTGGTCCATCTTCAGCCAGGAACGCCAGATCGACTTCAACGGCCATCTCTGGGTCCGGGACGAGGGCAATGTCCTGATCGACCCGGTGCCCATGGAAGGAGCGGATCTGGAGCAGTTCGACCAACTGGGCGGGGCCGCCTGGATCGTTCTCACCAACCGCGACCACGAGCGCGAAGCCGTCTTTTTCCAGAACCGCAGCGGCGCCCGCATCGCGGTTCACCGCGCCGACGCCGACCTCCTGGTCCATCCCCACGACCGCCTCCTGGACGACGGCGAGGAGATCGTTTCCGGGCTCCAGGTAGTGCACCTGGCGCACGGCAAGAGTCCGGGGGAAATCGCTCTCTACTGGCCGGCCCTCGAGCTGGTCCTCTCCGGCGACCTGGTGGTCGGTGCGCCCCTGGGGCGCCTCACTCTGCTGCCCGACGCCAAGCTCGCCGATCCGCCCGGGGCCGCCCTGGGCCTGCGCAAACTGCTGCAGCTCGACTTCGACGCCCTGCTGGTGGGAGACGGGCACTCCGTCCTCTACGACGCCCGCCGGCTGTTGCTCGAATGCCTGGAGGAACGGAGCGATATTTACATCAACCGGATCAACGTGGAGGATATTCCCTGGACTCCCTGGGATGGGCCCCCAGGCTATCGCTGGGAGACCAAGGACATCGACCCCCTCATCGGCGGCCGCCACCTGGGCTACCGCCTCATCCGCCTGCCCCCGGGCCAGTCCACCTTTCCGCAGCACTTCCACCACTTTGAAGAGGAAATGTTCCACCTCCTCGAAGGGACCTGCACCCTGGTCGGAGCGCGGGGTCCGGTGGTTCTGGAGCCAGGGGATTTCATCGCCCTTCCCCCCGGTCCCCGCAGCACCCACAAATTCACCAACCAAGGCCGCAATCCGTGCGTGCTCCTGGCCTTGAGCAACGTCCTGCCCCACGAGGTGGTCCAATACCCCGATTCCGCCAAGGTCAACGTTCGCGCCCTGGGCCGCCGGGGCATTTTCCGCCGCGCCGACGCGGTGGACTACTGGTCGGGTGAAAGCGGCTGAGCCCCATCTCCGAACGGCTATACTCTTCCGGGAAAAGACCGCCCCCTCACCTGCTTGAAGGAAGGCATTTCGGGCGCGCCGGTGACGCTCTGGTCGCGCCAGGAGGTGGCGCGCATGTAGTGCACCGCGTACCCCCTGCGTCGCGTCCCGCTACGGTTGGAATTGCTCTGGTGCAGGGTGAGACTGTGGTGGAAGCTGACGCTGCCGGGGCGCAGAGGGGCGCAGCGCACCGGCCACCGGCCGCTGTCCAGATCGGCGATGAAAGGGGGCAGGTGCTCGGCCCCCAGCATACCCCAGCGGTGGGTGCCGAGGGCGAAGTTGAGGCAGCCGTTGTCGAGGGTCGCCGCGTCGATGGCGGTCCAGGCGGTGACCAGATCCATGGGGAAAATATCGCGCCAGGAAGCCGAATCCTGGTGCCACCTCTGCGCCGTCCCGGTGCGCGGCCCTTTCATGAAGAGCTGGTCGCCGTAGAGCTTGATGTCGTCGGTGCCGAGCAGATCGGCGGCCATGTCGGCGATTGCGGGATGGGTGACGTGGGCCCACATCACCTCGTCGTAAACCGCCAGATTGAACAATTTGCGCACCGCCAGCACCTGGTCCGTGATGGCTTTCTCGCCGCGGCTGAAGACCGCTTCGAGCTGGATGCTGGTGTCGGGGACGTGGTCCAGCTCCCCGGCGGCGATGCGGTCGGTGTGGTGCCCCAGAGCGGCGACCTCGTTCGGGGTCAGCACGTCCTCGACGCTGAGACAGCCGTCCAGGCGGAAACGCTCCACCTGGGCGGGCGTGAGGCGGCGCAAATTTTGTCGGGTCATGGGGCGATCACCTTTTCATTGGGGAAATCGGGGCGGTTGCACCGGATTCCGCAGGAGGGCATCAACCGGACCGAGGTTCCCGGAAGGTCATCCCGGGCCGTTGCTCCCAGCGGAACTTGTCCGGGGCGCCGGTCTTTTCTGCCCAGCGGCGGATCAAGTCCACGTCCGCCTGGCGCGCCTGCAGCCGCGCCGCTACCCGGGCCGGATCCCACCCCTCCAGGACCAAAGCGGTCAACTCGTCCACCATTTCCCGGCACTCCGGGTCCGCGGCCCGGTCCTCTCGCTCGCGCGGGTCCTCGTCCAGGTTGAAAAGCTGGGGGCGTTCCTTCCAGTGGTAGATGAGCTTCCACCGCCCGCGGCGCACCATGCGATGTACCTGCCCTTTTCGCGCAGGGCGTACTCCGAAAAGGCCAAGTCCTCCCAAGCTCCCGCGCCGGTGCGCAGCAGCTCCAGGGCCGGCCGCCCCGGTGAGTTGGGCAGGGCCGGTGCCCCCAGGGCCTGGAGCATGGCGGCGTTGAGGTCCAGGGCGCTCATCACCCGGTGGCATTCGCTGCCGCAGGGCAAGACCCCGGGCCAGGAGAGGATGGCCGGCACTTTGACCGACTCCTCGTAAAAAGTCCGCTTCATCCACAAGTCGTGCTCTCCGACCAGATCGCCGTGGTCCGAGCTGTAGACCACCAGGGTGTTGTCGGCCAGGCCGTTTTCTCTCAGGGCATTCAGAATGCGCCCGATCATGGCGTCCATGGCCGCCACCAGGGCCCAGTAGGCGGCGCGGCCGTTGAGCACCCATTCCTCGGGGACGTCGTGCAGGTCGACGTGGGACCGCCACCAGCGCATGGCCGGATGGAGGTGCTCGCGAAAGGCTGGCGCACCGCCGGCGGTCCGATTCTCTCCCGGTAAAAATCGTACAGGTGGCGCCGCGCCAGGTAGGGAGAATGGGGCAGCATGAAGCCGACGCTGAGGCTGAAAGGGTCCACAACCTCAGCGGCGCGCTTTCGCACCCCCAAAGGGCAGTAAACCTGAGTGCAGCGCACCCCCTCGGCAGCCAGGCGGTCCAGATTCGGGGTCTCCACCACCCGATCCCCGGCGCAGCCCATGACGTAGGGGTTGTGCTGGTCGGAGTGGATGTAAAGCAGGTTGGGGCGCTGCGGCGATGGCGGCATCGGAAAGCGTCCTCCTTAAAAAGACAAACGGGCCCAGCGCACCTCCATGCAGGTGTCGTCCCCGGCATAGTAAACAGCCATGGCGTCGCCGTCGGGCAGGGCCGCGGCGAAGGGCAGACCGAAGCTCCACAGGCCCATTTCGGCAAGCACCTCTCCGGTGTCCCCCAGGCCCGCAGCGCTTCCGGGGCCGGCCGCGCCGTGGCGATAGAGTTCCACCTCGGAGGAAGCGTCAAAGGAGGCGTCCGGCGCCGCGGCAAGGCGGGCGCGTATGGAGCGCGATTGATAGCGATCGACCCAGGCCAGAACCACGCGGCCGTCGGGGAAAATGGCCGGATGCGCGGCCTGGTCGGTAAATCCCAGATCCTCGGGGCCGGACCAGGTGGCCCCTTCGTCAGCGCTGATGCGGCGCTGGATATTGAGGTAGCGGGCGGCCTGGCGGTCGTAGGTCCAGGTGAAGGTGACCACGCGGCCGTCGGGGCAGACGCCGGCGCGCTGGTCCCAGTTGAAGATGCGGCCGCCGGGGTCCTGGCAGGTGGTGACCGGTGGGCCCCAGGTCAAGCCCTTGTCCTCCGAATACAGGTAGACCACCCGCTGCAGCCACGGACCCCGGTCCCAGTAGGTCTTGTTGCTCTCGAGGCTCAGGGCCAGGCGGCCGCTGGGCAGGACAAGGACGGGGTTGGTGAGGCTGGGCGGGCCCACGCCGGCGGGGACGGGCACCAGGCGCCAGTCGGACCAGGTGCGCCCCAGGTCGCGGGAATCGGCCAGGACCACCTCCATGGGCAGACAGCCCTCGGTTTGGTCGTTGAACAGGGACCGGCCCGGGTAGGTCTGGCGGTCGATCCACAGGGCGGCCAGCAACAAATGGCCGTTGCCCAGGTCGGTGATGTATCCCACCCTGAGCGAGCCCTTCATCCCGTTCACGGTGGTGGCGAAAGGGGATTCGGGCGGGCTCCACGATCGCCCCCCATCCTCCGAGCGCCTGAGCTCGACGGTGCCGTCGGCCGAGTCCTTGCTGCTGCCGACCCGGCAGCTGGCCAACAGCGAGCCGTCGGCAAGGGGAATGAGCGCGGGAAAGGTGGAAAAGGCCCGCGGCGTGCCCGGCTTGCCGCGGTTGATGACGCCCCTGTCTCGTATCTTCATCGCATTACCTCCTGCCTCCTGCGGTTGGGCCCGGCTCGACTGCTCGAGCCCGTTATGTCCATCTCTCCACCGGGCCTGAGCCCGACCTCGCTGCGAATCCCCTGCTCTTCGGCCTCTTCCCCACCGCGGTCCCCAGGGCCCCTTACTGGTTCCGATCCGGATCGGGCGAGGTTCTCACCTCAACCGCCTTGGGTGTCAGGGCGGCGACCGGTGCTTCGCCCTCGAGCATCCGGGCAAAATCATCGGCGATCACGTCCGCCACCCGGATGTTGGCGTCTTTGGTCCTGCCGGCGATGTGGGGGGTGTGGACCACGTTGTCCCGGTTGCGCAGTTCGTCGTCCACGGGGACCGGTTCCACGTCGTAAACGTCGAACGCTCCCGCCAGCTCGTCCCGCCGATCTGGCCCAGGCCGACCACACCTGTGCGCTTGGTCCCCAGGTCGCCGTTGACCAAGCCCGGATCGTCGCAGAACTGGCCCGCAACCGGGAGCTTGTCCCTTCCCCATATCGGGTTCCTCCAATCCCACAGCACTTCACCGCTGGCCATCTTCATGTGCCACTGGGCGGTGCGGCGCAGCGCCGACAGGGCGAGACCGAAGGCGCACTCCGCCACCGATTGGGACCATGCCCTGGTCGAATCGATGACCGGAATCCCGCGGTCCTGCAGGGCCGAATAGGGGATTCCGTGCCCGGAATTGTCGGTCAACGCCCCGACCATTCTGAGTTTGGGCGCATGGTCTATGCATGCATCGGTCAGATTGCGGCCGAGGTGGGAAATTCCGATGGTAGCGCTCAAATCTACCCTCTGGTGGACTGGGGCCTGGGCATCGGTGTCGAGGACCTGTGTCGGGCCCAGCTCCCCCAGCCGGCGGACCATCCGCTGGTGCACGAAGGGCCAGGAATCTTCCAGGTTCGGGTTGCGGGTGAAGAGGAATTCGGGGCTTGCCATGGGCTTTTCCATTATTTTGGCAAAGAGAGCTAATTCCATCTATACACCTAACGCCGAGGATGGGGAAAATGCAACCTAATTTATTATCTTCCTGAGGACCACCAGGGCCAGGGCGACTTGTCCTGCATGGGTGCTACGGACCTCAACGCCCCATCTCGACAGGATGGCGGCCTAGGGCGCCCACTTCACAGGTTGGCAATCCAACTCATCGGTCCGCTTTCCCGCGCGCGCGGGCACTGATACGCAATTGTAAGGAGAGAAGGTATGTGCGGAAGATTCGGACTCTTTGCGGAACCTGAGCTCCTCGCCCTGCAGTTCAACCTGGACCCCAGGATATTGCAGGAGGTCTACCAGCGCCATTGGAACATTTCTCCCACAATGCAGGTGCTGAGCGTAGAGCATGGTTCCAACGAAGAAGGACCCGTCAGGAACACCGCCAGGCTCATGCGCTGGGGAATGAGCGGGGCGCGCAGCCGGCAAACCAGGGGAGCCAACCGGCCTCTGTTCAACGCCCGGGCGGAGACGGTGCACGAGCTATGGTCCTTCAGGGAGGCGTTCAGGACTCGGCGCTGTCTCATACCCGCCAGCGGCTTCTTCGAGTGGAAGGAGGCGGGGTCCGGAAGCAGAACGCCGGTGTGGTTCCATCGGGAGGACCATGCCCCTATCGCCTTCGCAGCCATCTGGTCGTGGGAAGAAAACCGGGAAGGTCGGGTCGAGACTTGCGCAATCATCACCTGCGCCCCGAATTCACTGGCTTCCCCCGTTCACCACCGAATGCCCGTTATCCTTGCGCCCGGCAGCTACTCGAGCTGGCTCATCCCGGATGCGGGCACCGATACCCTGCTGTCTCTGCTGCAGCCCGTGGAGTGGCCCGACATGGCGTGGCATCCCGTTTCCCGGGAGGTCAACCGCGCCACCAACGATTACCCCGCTCTGGTAGAGTCATCCCCTTTCCCGCCGGACGGGGATGGAGGCAACCTCCTCCTGGACCTGCCTTACTAGCCCGGGACTAAGACAGCGTCTCTTCCAATTTATGCTTCCGCTTTATCCAATCGGGCAGAGCGCTCTCGAGCAGGCCATAGAACTCCGTCCCGTGATGGGGATGGAGCAGGTGGCATAGCTCGTGAGTGACTACGTATTCAATGCATTCTCTGGGCGCCTTAATTAGTTCCAGATTCAAGGTTATTCTTCCCTTGCTGCTAAAGCTGCCCCAGCGCGTTTTCATTTTGCGGATATTCAGCAAAGGCTTGTTCGCCCCCCTCTTTTGAAAGAAACCCCAGCATTTTTCAAAGACCTGGGAGAAATAAACATTCGCTCTGCCCCGGTACCACTTCTCAAGCAACATGGCTATGTGATCCGGTTTCTCGTCAACCGCCTGTATGTGGAAAAAGCCGCCCTTCAAGGCGACAACGTCCCTTTCAGATCGTCTTATCTTCAGCCGGCACTTTCTGCCGAGGTAAAGATGGCTTTCACCGCCGACAAACCTGCGCCTGGGCGTGCGCGGATCGAATTGGGCGAAATAGCGAATCTGGCGTTTTATCCAACGCGCACGCTGGCAGACCCGCTGCTCTACAACGGCTTCATCCGTCCCCTGCGGTGCCTTAACGACCACCGACCCGCCGGGGTGAACGGCAATTTCGAGGGACTTTCTTGCGGAATAGCTGAGTTGGAAGGGAATGGACTCGCCGGCGTAGGTGATGGCGGATTTTGTCGCCGCCATTAAGAGGGTCTCCAGAATCTGGCTATCTTCAGAGTCCGGCTGATCATTTCGTCCATCTGCTGCGGTGATAACTCGATACCATGTTCATCATTTACCACGTCATAGAAGAAATCATCCATCTCGTTCTTTACTGCATTTTGTGCATTGCTGTCGTTCCAGAAGTCCACCTTCCAATTGGTTTCCACGGCCTTTTTGATGGCAAGGGCGGTCCGCGCGGCAACCTCGTCAACCCGTCTTTCATCGGTGTCGACCTCGATCAAGCAGGGCCTGACTGCCCCGAAATAAGCGCCTGCCTCATCGTTATCTCTGATGAAGTCGGGCACGTCGTCGCGTTGCCGGTTTGCAACTTTGTCGCGGATAGCACTCACCTTCTCCAAGTACTCCAGGTCTGATATGCGCTGATTCCTGAATCCGTCAATGGCGTCCTGGATGAGCTTTGAGAATTTCTCATAAAAAGCCGGATCCTTGTCCATACTTTCAGAAATCATGCGCTTGGTGGCATGGGCGATAATATCTGCCCTTGCCGCCGTGGTTTTGGCTCGATAAATCCCCCGCTCCTCTTTGACCATAGCGAAAGTGCCGTCATCGAAAATATTCACCGGGGCGTTCAAGCGGGTGACCTCGTTGGCCTGAATATGGGTGTTCAGTAATTTCTTGATCCTGGGTTCGTAAACGCCATAATCAACGGCTTCTCCATAGCGCAGTCGGACCGCGGCCTTCAGTTTTTGAAATCGTTTGAGATCGTTTTTGTAGCGTTTCAGTTGCTCCTCGTCGGTCTGCATGATGAACTGTTCGGCGGAAAGCGCAATGGCGAGAATCTTGCCGTACTGCGAGAGACGCTCATAGAACTCTTCCCGCAAGGAGCCGTCGGCCAACATCACTTCGTAACGTTCTTCATCGCGGCTGTTTTTGATTTCCTTGAACAGGTCCCAAAGATCCGAGTAGCACTGCGGCAGCTTTGACACTTCTTCGTGGATCGAGACCAGGAAATCCGCGAGGTCGTCTCCGTCAAATCCCGCCAGGGCGTCGTACGTACTCAGCGCCTTGTCCAGTTCACCCAGCACATTGGCATAATCGACGATGTAACCGAATTCCTTGTTCTCATGCAGGCGATTGACGCGGGCAATGGCCTGGAGCAAGGTGTGTTCGCGCAACTTGCGACACAGATAGAGCACGGTATTGCGGGGCGCGTCGAATCCGGTGATGAGCTTGTCCACCACAATCAAAATTTCCGGATGGTCTGCCTTGCTGAACTGGCCGATGATCTGCTTGTTGTATTGATCCTCGGAGCCATGGCGAGCCATCATCCTGTCCCAGAACTTGCTCACCTCACTGGTGGTCTCCTCCCCTACTTTCTCATGCCCCTCGCGGGTGTCCGGCGGGGAAATGACCACCTCCGACGAGACCGCTCCTATCTCGTTGAGGGACTCGTGATACTTCAACGCGGTGGCCTTGCTGTCGGCCACGAGCTGCCCCTTGAATCCCGTGTTCTGCCAACTGGCCTGGAAGTGCCTGCTGATATCGAAGGCGCACATGTAGATTACCTGATCGGTCCTGCTCAATTCCCGGGCGCGGGCGTATTTCCTCTTCAAGTCCGCCTTCTGCTCGTCCTGCAAGTCCTCGGTATGGCGCGCGAACCAGAGGTCGATGGCGTCCTGGTTCTGCTCCATCTCCACGTGCCGCCCTTCGTAAAGCAGAGGCACCACCGCCTTGTCCTCGATCGCCCGCCGCACGGAATAGTGTGGCTCGATCAAGCCTCCGAACCTGGCGAAACTGTTCTTCTCTTCCTTGAGCAACGGCGTACCGGTGAAACCAATATAACAGGCACTGGGCAACATTTGTCTCATGCGCGCCGCCAGAGAGCCGAAGTTGGTGCGGTGACTTTCGTCTACGAGGACGACAATATCGGCTGAGTCATCCACGTACTTCTCGGCGGAAAGGGCCTTGTCGAACTTGTTGATCAGGGTGGTGATGATGCCCACTCCGTTCCTGATGTGTCGGACCAGGTTGCGCCCGCTGGTCGCCTGCTCCCTGTCCAGGCCACAGGCGGCGAAGGTATTGCCCAGATGTCTGTCCAGGTCCTTGCGGTCCGTAACCAGAATCATTCTCGGACTGGCCAGCTCCGGATCCAAAGCCAGGGCACGGGTCAGCATGAACATGGTGATGGACTTCCCGGACCCCTGGGTGTGCCAGACGATACCGCCCTTGCGGCGACCCTCCCAGTCGGTCTGCTTGATGCGCTTCATGGCCGAACGAACCAGAAAGAATTGCTGGTAGCGGGCAATTTTCTTGACGCCGAGGTCAAATACTATGAAGCCGTAGACCATCTCCAACAGGCGTTCGAGGCGGCACAAGCTGTAGAGACAGCGATCCTGCTCCGTAACCAGCCGGCGTCCGCTGCTTTCGATGGCGTCGAAGTGCGACCGCGCCGAGGCGAATTCGCCAGAGAACAGAGCTTCTTTATCTCCACCGGAAAGGGTCTTATTGACCCAGGCATCCACTTTACTTTCAGAATCCTCCAACTCGTCCCAAACGCTCCAGAACTCCAATGAAGTGCCCACCGTCGCGTACTTTGCCTCATTTTTATTCACCACCAATAGAACCTGCGCGCAGGTGAAAAGCCGCGGGATGAAATCCTCCCCCTGGTTGCGGATCATCTGGGACACGCCCTGCTCCAGGTCCACGTCGGGCCCTTTGCACTCGATCACCGCCAGGGGAAAGCCGTTGACAAACAGGACAATGTCGGGTCTTGCGGCCTCCCCGCTGCGGGCGCGTTCGACGGAGAACTCCGCTGTTACGTGAAAAACGTTGTTGGCGGGATTTTTCCAGTCGATGTAGTTCAGGGTAAAACTTTTGGAATCGCCCTCGATCGTCTGTTCCAGCGCCGTGCCAAGGGTCATCAAATCGTAGATAACCTCGTTGGTTTTTTGCAGGCCATCGTATTGAACGTTTTTGATATTTTGAACAGCCGACTGGATATTCTCTTCGCTGAACAGATATTCGCCGCCCTTGTAGCGAATGCGGTTTATTTTCTTCAACTGGTCGCGCAGGACGTTTTCCAACAGAACATTGGAGACTCGACCACCGCGCTCCCTCATGGCCTGTTCGGGAGAGAGATACGCATAGCCCAGATTTATCAACTGCTGCAGAGCAGGGAGCTGGGAGAGGTATTTCTCATTGAATGGGAAGGTGGGCATTATTTGGTTTCTGATGCATTCGCCGATGGATAAGTTCCCTACCCAAGCGGACCCAGAAAATTGCTGACAGGTGCGACAAGAGGATTGAAAATCACAGACAGCAATTCTGCGTAATCGAGGTGTCTGACAGCCAACAAATGGAACCAACGAGTACAGAGACAAACACAATTTCTATAACGTAAAAAATGACCAGCGTCACGGAGAAAAATGTCGAGGACCAGCTATGCTTGGGTTTGCCCTTATGCTGCATCGGATTCATAGCAAAGTCAGTCTCATCCTGCTTGCGAACACGGCCGTACTCGGCCCGAAACAACCGCTCTTGCCACAGGAAATACGCGTCCAGCAGCCAAAATCCGAAAACGGGAACAAGAAGCGTCAAGGCCAAAAGAGGCTGATCCGGCCTGAGCCTCACCATCAACAAGGAACCCGCAACAAGGACGGTCATGCTCCAACCCTTGAGCAGGAAGGAGTTGCTACCCAGACGGTTCACGACTCCTTGAATAAACTCCAAGTGCTTTACAACTCGTTCATCGCTGTTCATCTGAAATTACCTCCATGTCCGCAATGGATTACGGATGCCGATTGCTTCTTCAACTATCTTTGTTATCTGTCGCCGGCCTATTGCGCTCTACAACATCGCGGTATTGCGGTCTTGAGAGCCCCGGACGATAATCGGTTATTTATCTAAAAAAGCAGATAGGGCGGCGTCGGCTCTACCGCATGTAGCCCAAAGTTCGGGAACAACATGGCAGAGTCCATTCAATAAAGAATGGAACACTTGTGCTTCTTCCTCATTCAAATCGCCGAATGCGAGTTCTGTTAGCCAATCACCGACAAATTCTGTCCATTTGTTTAATTCTGAATGAGTTGCAGCGGCTACTAGGCAAATTTTTACTGCCTCTTCTATTGACAGCCTATACTCAGCATCTCGCCTGTATGTACGTGCGAGGATTCGCAATTCATTCGCAAGGACGGCACTTCTTGAAACAGCGGCGACATTAGCCAACCCTTTTAGGATAGCAAAAAACTGGGATTGGTTCTCTATGCTCTGGAGGTGATAGTTCGCCCGTTTCAAGGTCGATGCAGCTAATTCAGCCTTGTCCCCGCCTATTCGGCAAATCAGGGAATAATTTACCAAAGCAATGAAGGATGACGGTCCAACTTCATCTCTATTAAGCTGTGTTTTAATCGCTTCTTCAACCTCGGGAGGTAAAATGCGCTGCTCGTCCTCGGTTCCCTCTAATGGTCCATGTAACCATGGCCGCAAGGAGTCACTAAGAGAAATGAGACTCTTTGCCTCTTCCCCGAAAATCAAATCATATATTCGACTATCCTTAATATTCTGTTCATAGATTTTTGCTGAGATCATAATCCGGCCAAAAGCATCAGCTTTTATCTGCGGTGCCGTTGAAAATTCAGGGTCCCAGCGCGGCTCCAAACGCATATCCGAGAGGGATTGAAGATATTGGTTCCCTCCATGGTCTTTAAAAGCCCACTCACTGAATCTCCCAGTATCAACACCAACATTCACGAGCTGGCGCTGAATTAAAGCAGCCTGCGATAAGGCAGCCAATCTCCTGTAAAAAGGCCGCTTTTCTGACAATAGCCGGCTCCTCGATAACTCTCCGTCTACAAGGAGAAATAAGGCTGTAAGAGTCTTGAATCCACTCCCTTGTTCACCAACATCATCGTCCCTAATTTGTTCGATGAGACGAATTAGATTCTGTTCTATCTCAGGTCTTGACGAAAGAACGCGCAAACCGACCTCAATGGCGCCTACTTGCGAAATTCTGTCTCCAAATTTATCCAAGAAATCAAAGGCCCGTACAAGATCTTCACTGTTTAACTGATCAACATTAATTTCCGCTGTCATTGAGGAATGTGATGACAGAAAAAGACTGAACAAAAAGCCATCATTAGGTCGCCATTTAGATAGTTGATCAAAAAGCTTTCTCCCGCCACTGGTTGCATATTTCCTAATGGATACACTTCCATCGTATTCGCCAACAAGCCTTTCAAAATATTTTTGGGAAGAGGGGACTAGAGAGGAAATGCTAATTTGTCCTGACCTAAACCCGCTACGAATTACTTGAATATTCTCGATTGGCGCATGGCGGAATTCATCGTAAAAAGCATCGACCTCTTCGTTGTTGAGAGCCCGATCAGAAAAAATTTTACCCCAATAATGTGATGTTCTTTGAGGAAGATTGAATTCTGAAGAGGTTTTATCGAGGAAACGCAGGCGTGTGTTTCTATCTTGGGATAGTGCTACAAGGGCTGGGAGAGGGATACGTTTTTTGCCACGTAGAAGTTCAAGATACGGCATCTCTCCCTTGGGGTTGATTCTCCTTAACCTCCACTTTTTGCCTTCCGTATTCACCACTTTTTTTTCTTGTGCTCCCGAAAAAACTTTCCGAGCCCCATTGTATAAACTGGAACGGTGAAATGAAATGCTATAGTCAGGAAAGGTAAGAATGGACTCCGATGTAAGACCGTACTCCACACGAAAATCTGAGTCCTCAAGCAAAGTATCGCGAATTAACGGAGGAGAAAGATCTAATGTGGCCCGTGCCAATGCAGACTTAACATAAGGCCTATTCATCAGGGCGTATCCTTTCGGGTACATCCATGTTAGCTGTTTTCGAAATTAGCTTTTTTTGCTCTTCGACAATCCAAAAATACAGATTAGGATATTGTTCCTTAATTGGAGCTAACACTTTCTCTTCAAGCCACTTCCAGTACTCGTCCCTAACCTTCCGTGGCACGCCACCCGGAGGTATCAGCATCAATTGGATATGTGCGCCCCGTCCTACCTCGACTATGTGTTCTAAACTGTCAGGGTCAAAGCGATGAGCCCATCCGCGAATATCAACCTGATCTATTATCCAGTTAGAACGTGCACGAATATCGGAAATATTCGTGCCGGATTTCCACAGGTTTCTTAAAACTTGGACGAAATTTCTAAACAGTCCAAATAGCCAAGGATCTTCTTTCGGAAGCTGAAGCCAAGTACGCATGCGAACACAAAGGATGTTTTCCCGGATTGCCTTCAACTCGGCCGTCTCAACAACCTTGCCATCCTTGACCTGAGAGGCTTTGAGATGATGCGCCAGTTCATTTTCGTCTATGGGAACAAAGATAAATCCTGCCCGGCGAAGTCGAGTTCTGCAATCAAGCCGTTCTTCACTTGTCAAAGAATTCATGGATACCAGCATATCTATAATATCCAAGGTTGAGAATATGGGTTTAGGTGAGTCGCCATCACCAAATTTAGCATGTTGATTGAGATATCTGTCGTCAGTAATGATTGCGTCGCAATACGTTGCCACATGGAAAAGTGCAGCAGTTGGATGTTCATATATAGCCCGATCTGCTGATGGATCAGCATTCGTTAGTCTGCCTACTTTTATTTTGCCTGACTCTATGCGAAAATTGATAGCCGACCGTATGCTTTCTATGACCTTTTTGGCCTTGCCAGAAATACTTTCATAAGAAATTAGTTGATTTGTTTCAGATTCCTTTGTTGGGGAGATAATCGGTCTAAAACCCGCAGGCTGTAGTTTTTCCAGCACCCCAAGATGAAGAAAATAATGTACAGCTAAATCGTCGAGATAGAGTATTGCACCATCAGCAATCTCTGGCTGATTTATCCATGGCTTCTCGTGAAGTTGAAAATATGTCCTCGCCTTCTTTGTTTCATTGGCTGTAATCTGGCCCTTTTGCCGCAACTTTTCCACGATAGATTGGCAACTACTCAGCACATTTTTATGCGCTGTTAAATCAGCTTCCTCCTCCATCAGAGAGCCAACCCGATAGACGGGAGAGGTCTGAACAACGATGTGCTGTGAATCATCTTCTCGTTTTCCCTTCTCCGCTTCTGCTATAAACATTGCCAGCTCTTCACCAACCTGCTCGGATAGTTCGCTGTCAAGTCCAGTGCTTGGCGAAAACTTTTCTAGCGCATCTGTGGCCAGCAAATCACGTATTTGACGTGCGTCCCCGATTCGACTTGGCTGATGAAATGCAACCTTCTGTTTTTCGTCAAAAAGCCAGCCAAGAGTTGAATGTGGTATGTGAACCATATCAAAAGCATCCAATGCTTGGTCAAGGAGACCCAAAAAGCTCAAAGTGACCAAGACGGTTGCATCCATTCCAATCTGGCAATTTGTATCGAGGGGAAGCGGTTGTCGCTGGCCACTATATGCGGGAATAATACTCCTGCGCCGTGGATCGCTCTCCGACGGGTTCGCCAAAGCGGGAAAAAGCATCAAATCGCTAAGGGACTTATTGAGGGATTGAGCTGCAAGAAACATCGGAAGCTCATTACGAATCAACATCTCCCATATCTCAGATGCTTGGCGATCCCACTCGGGTTTTTTGTCCAGTAAGTCACTCAGTGTCATCATCTGGAGTGGGCCATCCTCGCCAGAAAGTACGGTGGCTTTCTGAATCCACTGAGCAACCTCCAGGTCATCTTCTAGACCGGCACTTGCTGCAAGAAAGTAAGCCGATCCTAATACATTAGCATCATCTTTCCCCCTCTCTGCCGCTGCAAATATCAACTCTTTTGCATGGAGGATAGAGCCCAAATGAAGGGCCAGTCGAGCAGTGGTTATTAATTCCTTAGCGTTCCTCTTGCCTTTCTCATTGCATTCTTTAGCGATAAATTCAGAAAGAGAATTCCAGTCTCCCAGAGAGACTGCAAGATTAACCTGTAATGTACGGTAGTTCTCATTATCCCAATCATCGGCCAGTTTCGCCAATTCGGAGCTAGCCTCTAGTAGTTCACCCTCATTGTATAAAGACCAGCAATTGATCAGTTGGAGTCGCTTGGACTCTGGCAAAAGTGTCTTATTCGATTCTATAAACTCTACAAGTCGTTCCTGCTTCTGTGTATTGTGTAAAGCGATTGCCAACCGCTCCGCGTCGCGTAAGTCGTGGGTTCTCTCAAACAAAATTTTGCCATACTCGCAAATTTCGTTCCAGTCGTTTCTAGTTTCGAGTTCATCAACGAGGATTCCCAAATCCCTTAGAGAGCCCGTTTTCTTGAACTGTCCCTTGAGAGCCTCAACCGGAGAAGCTCCTTCTGCTTGAGAAATTATTATCTGGAGTCTGTTTTTCTCGGCCTCAGAAAGGCCCTCTCCTGTAAGAGTATCCAAGCACTTATTTGCCTTACCAAGCTGCCCTGTCTTTAAAAAAAGTTCGATTTGGAAAGACAATATAATTTTCTTATCTATGTAGTCGGCAAATTCGTCGTGGTACTGGGTTATATAGTTTGCGGCATCCTCTGGTGTCTGTTGTGTACGAACTAGAGCAAAGCGAGCAATTGCGGTGTCATAGGTAATTTTTCCGTTAAAGGCAATTTGTCTTTCTATCTCTTGTTCGACTACCTTATTATCTAATTTTATTCCGAATTGAAGACCAAGATGAACAAGACGTAGAGTGATCTTGGGAGCACGAAGTTTGGACTCCAGTCGTCTTCTTCCTTCAGCGCATTTATCGAGATCGGGATCTTTAAGTTCAAGCCAAAGTGCATACTCATCGTCAATGTTTTCTGCAAGGGGACAGCCTAGTTGACGTGCAACCTCCGCAGCGTCGATAAAGATACGGTGCGCTAACTGGCGGGCTTCAATCCCATTAGGACCCGAGTCAAGAGGGAACGCCGCCGCCTCAAACGGTGGTTGATCAAGCACACTGGATCGAAATTCAGCAGGCACTGCCTTCATAAGGTGTGTCAATGCCATTATGTGATGGAGAACAGGCGCCTCTCTCAGATCGCTATCAGTCAACGAATGGAGACTTTTCTGAGTTGCCTCCCAATCGCCAAGTTCAAGCTGATACTCCAATAGAAGGCGTTTGCCATCGGGATCCAGGTCCGTAGCGCCGAAACCGACTGTATTTAGCCAGTCAATAGCTATCTGGGGACCATCGTGATTTGCAACGACCATAAGGGCCGCAGACCGAGACATCGGCGAATCAATTTTAGCCAGAGCACTTAAGGCAGCGTTTTTATCACCTTTTTTAGAGGATATAAGGGCATCTGCTATATCTGTTTCCTGGCAAGACCCTAAACTCTTTGCGTAATGGAGATACTCCCCTGCTTTGGCTAATTCTTCGAAGCTTGACAGAATTCGCGCACACCAAGCTAGTGCTTGACTTCTAACCGAATCCGTTCCACCCGAAAGTTCTCCTTCTACCATCTTTCTCGCGAGTGCCATTGAAAAGCCGACTCTGTCGAAATCTGCAAAATATCGAGATTTTCGGAGTTTATTTGTCTCATCTTTGATTTTCTGATTGACCAGTTCCGATGGAAAGTCAGAACGAGAAAACAAATTCGACGATGCATTCTCTATGTTTTCGGATAACTGATTCGCCAACACCCTGTCTTCATGATCCTGCTTCCACTGCTTGAGCATGTCAGCCGGATAAGTTTCATACTGATTATCCACCACCGTATGGTGATTCGGACAAAGAAGAATCAGATTCTCTGGAGAATTCAATTCTTCATGAGTAAGATTGGCTTTTCCTCTTGGACCATTCTCACTAAAGGCATAAATGTGACATATTCGAGCAACGACAGCGGCGTTAGAATTCTGCGTAGCTGGCTCAATAACATTTTGCTTACACCTTGGATGGGCACATCGGTTTCCGCTCAGACCGAACAGAACTTTCAATGTCTTCTGCAAATATTTTCGCCGCCGATTAGTCATGTTCGTCGCCCTACAATCTTTTCCCTTTAATCCGCCACTTTCCAGTCAGCAACTTCTGCATCAGTCCTCGATTTTGAGTGCGGTATTGATCGGCTAGTGCCTTTGTCTTCTCAACCGCCGTATCCCAACTGGCCAAAATTTGGGCGATTTTGCGTTGTTCATGCAGAGGAGGAAGAGGCACCTCAACCTGAAAAAGCTCCGGGATATGGATATGGACGACAGATTGACCTTTCCCGAGACGAGCCTTTTGCCTCGCTACATTTGCTGAATTGAGCATGTGTGCCAAAAAGGCTGGTTCCTGCCCGTGATTACGAAAGATTATAGTGTCACCACCGGCAACAGCCGAGTAGCGACCAACAAAAGCGATTGCCTTCCCGATTTCGGCAGCTGTTTCCCCAGAAGCAGCGAAGATGATATCGCCAGACTGAATCGTAGTAGCCTTGGCCGCTGCATCTGGATTGACGGAGGAGGACAATTCATTAACTAAGCCATCATATTTCGTGTAGATTTCGGCGTAACGTAGGCAAGGGATGCCGTACTCAACCAGGTCGGCCTTTGTGATTCCTTTGCCTCTGTAGAAGTTTCCAAACTCCCCCAACTTTACCTTTCGCCATTTAGGATTATCCTGCCGGTCGATGATGAGGGTTCTCTGCAACCACCTAAACCTCTTCTCCTTCGCGGCGATCAGTGCTTCGGTTATCTCAATCGCCCTGTCCCATGTTTCCAGTAATTGGGCAATAGCTTTTTGTTCGGATGGTGGTGGAACGAGAATAAATTGCTTGTGAACATCGTTGCGATTAAGCGTCGGCACACCACTTCCCGCATGAAATCTATCTAGTCTCAGATTTTGTAAGGAATAGAATACGAACTTGGGATGATTTTCTTTGAAATCAGTAACCCATAGCGATGTATTGTGCGGCCAGTAGTCCTGGGCTACAAAAGTAACCTCCCCGATTGTGCCGGACCTTCCTGTCACTACACCTGGGGCTTTAGATCTGTATTCTGAATGGTAGTTTTTAATACCATTGGAGTAAACAACAGGATATGCTCCCTCTTTAATCTGATCAGTCGGCAAGTCGAAACCTCTTTGTAAAGGAGAGAAATCTATAACCTTTACCCTCCGCCATCCCTTCGGCAATGCACTTTTTTTCATAGTCTTCCAACTCATAGCCATTTTACAAGCGTCATACGGCAATGTCGGTCCAAAGCTTCGCTTGAACGAAACGAGACAGATGCCTTACGTTCGTCGTCGCCACGACCACATCCGTCTGGTTCAGGGTTGCCGCTTGCGCCGCTAGGATCACATCGCCGTCAAGCGCCGGATCGGGTGCCGTTGGGTGACCTCGCTGACGGGCACTGGCCCAAAAGGCTGCGGCTTGGCGCATGGCCTTGGTCGTTATTGGCAAGTAGCCAACCTGGGCGATGAGTGTGTCGAGCCGGTCAATTCCCTGAGTTTTGCGCGCCCGAAGCAGCTCGCGCCGAACCTCGTAGTCGGCGATCTCCGGCACCATTACCGTCGAACCTCCGGCTTCTATCTCCTGGAGCCAGCTCCAACATTCCCTGGCCTGATTCGATCCCGCTGGATTGGTTGCCAAACCGAGAGGCCCACTGTCGAGCACTACGATCTGACTCACCAACTCTTCCCCTTCTGCTCCTTCGGAAAGAGCTTGCGGTCGGAAGGCCGGTTTTCATCCAGAGCGCGAGTGAGATGATCGAGCGTTTCCCGCTGCTCGTCCGCATCGCCCTCGTCCGTCCACGATTGGAGCAAGCGGCCGAGTCCGCCATCGCGATCGATTCCCTTCAACAACTTTCCCATCTCTTCACGCACCACGCTCAATTCCTTTTCCAACTGGTCGATTTCTCTTCCCACCGCGTCGATATCAATCTCTGCTTCTTCCTCGAAAGTATCTACATAGCGGGGGATGTTCAGATTGAAGTCGTTTTCCTCTATTTCCTCGAAGGTGGCAAGGTGGGCATATTTGTCCGCATATTCGCGCGCTTCGTAGACAGCGGTGATCTTTTCGATGTGCTCGTCCAGCAAGGTATTCTGATTCTTGCCCGCCTGATATTCGCGGCTGGCGTCAATGAACAGAACGTCTTTGCGCTTCTCGTTCGCGCCTCCCTGCTCGCGCGAGCGGTCGAATACCAATATGGCCACCGGTATGGAGGTCGTCGGGAACAGGTTGCCGGGCAGGCCGACGACGGCATCGAGTAAGTTCTCTTCGATGAACCGACGGCGAATGCGCCCTTCAGCGCCGCCCCGGAACAGAACGCCGTGTGGAGCCACAACCGCGACCCGTCCTGCTTTTTCCAAAGCGGCTTCCACCATGTGGCTGATAAATGCGTAATCGCCTTTGGATTTGGGTGGTACCCCGCGCCAAAAGCGGTTGTAAGGATCCGCGTCGGCGTCTTCGGCTCCCCACTTGTCCAGCGAAAACGGCGGATTGGCCACCACGTTGTCGAATTTCATCAGGCGGTCGGTCTCCACCAGCGCCGGGGCCGTAAGGGTGTTGCACCATTCGATGCGGGCGGCGTCGGCACCGTGCAGAAACATGTTCATCCGCGCCAGGGCCCAGGTGCTGCCGTTCACCTCCATGCCGTAGAGGGCGTAGTCACGTCCGCCCACCAGCCGGGCCGCCTCGATCAGCAGCCCGGCGGAACCGCAAGCCGGATCGCAGATGCGTGCACCGGGCTTTGGAGCGGACAGTCTCGCTACCAGCTCGGACACCTTGTGCGGGGTGTAAAACTCACCGGCTTTCTTCCCTGCGTCGGAGGCGAATCGTTCGATCATGTAGATGTAGGTATTGCCGATGACATCCTCCGAAACGCGGCTGGGGCTCATGCTCATTTCGGGTTTGTTGAAATCTTGCAGCAGCATTTTCAGGCGGCGATTGCGGTCTCTGGTTTTGCCGAGATTGGCTTCGCTGTTGAAATCTATGTTGCGGAAAACCCCTTCCAGCTTCTCCTTGTTTTCCGTTTCAATTGCCTCCAGGGCGATATTTATGAGCTCGCCTACATTGGCTTCCGAGCGCTGTTCATAGAGGTCATAAAAGCTGCTGCCCTCCGGCAGGACAAAACGCTCATTTTTCAATCTGCGGCGGATGCGCTCGTCGTTGCCGCCGTATCTTTTCCGGTACTCCTCGTAGTGGTCTCTCCAGACATCGGAGATGTATTTGAGGAACAGCATCACGAGGATATAGTCTTTATAGCCCGCCGCATCCATCACCCCTCGAAAGGTGTCGCAGGCCGACCAGGCGGCGGTGTTGATGTCTTTCTGCTGAATTTGATCGTTCATGTTTGGCGACTCCATATTAACGATCGCCACAGGGCGGATTGTATTTCCGCCGCAGTATTGTCTCGATAATTTCACGGCGGCTTTTGGTGCAGAAGTAGGCAGCGTAACCCAGAATTTCGTAATCTTGGGCTTCCCAACAATCTTCTCGGTCATGGTTTTCTACGCGGTCCTTCACATCCTTCGATTCTCCAATATCAACAACCTGCCATTTCTTATCTTCAGAGTCCCTTCCCAAAATTGCATACACTCCAGATTTGTGTCTAAGATCGGATGTAGAATCAAAAGGGCCATCAAAGTTATAATCTCCAATTTTGATGCTCATTTTAGCACCTCCTCCTAGTTTCAAAATGCTCTGGTTCAGTGGCCAAAAGCATCTGGACCCCATTGACCAGTTTTGCTTTTCTTTCCGCCACATCTCTCATCAACCACTGTTCTTTTTCCGACCAATCGGCAAGGGCGACGATATGCTCCTGGTTTTCAAGCGTGGGCAGGGGCACTTGCAGGCCATCAAGGGCGGACTTGCCAATCATAACCATGGCCGTCCCGGTAGCCCTGCTGTGTAAAAAGCCCTGGGCTGCCTTCTGGTTGACGAACCAGCACAGGTATTCCGGCAAAATATTTTTGCTAGTGACCCGAATCCTTAACAACGGAGCCGCCACAACCGCAAACTCTATTTCCTTATCAATGATTGTTGCGTTGGTGGTCTTTCCTCTAGACCGAAAAATTAAGTCTTTCCGTCTCACCAAATGGCGGTCATTAATCCCGTTCATTTTGACCTTAACCAAATTGTGACGACCCAATTTACCCCTGACCGTCAGGTCGCGCATTTGAATAACTGCAATATTTCCATCCGCTTCCGGCTCAATGCGGGAGCGGAAAGAGAGCCCCATCTGGACGCGGGCAATTTCTTTGAGCAAGTACTTCATCACACTGTCAAGCGTTTGGGTAGGCTTTCTACTTAAAAATTTTGTAGGAACGCAATTATTGTATAATAATAACTGCCTGCCTAGCCGGTGTCAAGATCGGCCTAAAGTAGTTGAGCGGCGCTACTGTCAGAGAATCTGGATAATCTTTCATTGTAGGTCTTATGGGGGAGCACCTTTAGGTGGCGCCATCCGTCACCGGGTCAGGGGAAAATGTCAGCGATTTACCGCTCCTATTGATAACCTTGACCGTGCGCGAACGCACTCTTGAGCGCCGGCATGCTTGCTGTCGACGCTCTAATTTCGTTATCTAATTACGGTTGAACGAGTTACAGTCGCCCTTTTACGAACAGACAAGAATCAGTCCAGGCATGCAATCCACAACCTGCTGGCGGTTTTTTCTACTCACCCTCGTTTGCTATCCCATACTGATCCAGGCAACTCCGCCACAGCGCGTCAAATTACCCGAGGTTATTCCTGGGCAATTCTACCTGCGGGCGCCGCGGCCGGCCTACCGAAACTTCGCATTTCAGCCCTACACCAACTACCCAGGCCACACTGCGTCCCGCTCCCGCGGCTTACCGTACTCCGACTCGCCTCACGTTTTTTATAGCTCCACGGGAGACTATCTTTCCACCGGCTACGATCTCTACGCCTGGTCTGAACGACGCGAGCCCCAAGCCGTGGCGGCAAAAGGCCGGCTCTACGGCAGCTCTATCCTCAGGACCCGCAGGGTCTTCGAATGGGCCTTCGACAACCTGGTTGTAGCTCGGGACAGCCAGGGTTCATGGGGATATAGTGCGATTGTGGGAGATGCACTGATCGCGCGGTTTACGCCACTGACCTTGTCCAAAGTCGATTTCGATGGGGCACGGTTGGATCTGGCCTCCCCCTCGTTGCAGGCCACCTTGCTGGGTTCCCGCCTGGAGCGTCCGGGGTTTACCTTGGGACTGGCCAAGTGGCTCGTGGACGACACCGAGTTTGCGGATGATTCCCCGCTTCTCTTGGGCGGCCGCCTACAGGGAAACCTCGGCAGATTGCAACTCGGATTGACCGGCGTCAATCTGCACATGTTCCGCAGCACCGAGAGCGGCAACACCCTGAAGGGCGTGCTGCGCCCCAGCCAACCCCTCATAAGTTGGGTTCTCTTTCGATTCACCGACGACTCTCCGGCAGACGGTCGCGGCGGAGCCGTAGTCCAGGACCCCGTGCTCATTGTCAATGGGCTGCCCCGGTCCGACATCCAGGCGCAGGTGATTCGCCATCGGGCCAGTGCCCCCTCCCAGGTAGGAACCGTCTCTCAAGGTACCGGAGAATTCCGCGCCACTCCTTACTACGTTTTTCGCAGCAGGGTCGGTGTCTTTGAGTACGCCCGTTTTTACCGAAACCGGGAAGTTCCCTTGTACGCCGACTATCTCTACCGCATCGACCACGCCCGCGGGAAGGACGTGAGCGCGGACACCAATCTGGAGGGGTTGCTCCGTCTGTTTCAGGTAGAACCATCCAACGAGATCCTACAGGCCGATGGTGACGACCAACTCGTCTACCTGTTCGACATTTCCCGGGAGCCCTACGTCGAATCAGTGGCGCTGGAGGCCGTGCTGGCCAACGACTACAAGGTGGACGTGGCCACCTTGATCGACGAGGACATCCATGCCCCCAAACGCCACACCCAGTTCAAAACGACCTATTACCACACGGCGCTGCGGGCGAAGGGCAACGTGCAGGACCGCTCCAATCTGCAACGGGTGCGACTGGAGGTCGGCGAAAATACCGCCCTGTTCACCTACAGCGCCGATGCCCACCTGAGTCTTGTGGGCATGGAAGTACATGGAGAGGTGGCCCGCTCGCGGCGCTACTCCCGCTATCCGGCCGAAGCTGCAGAGAAACCATTTTTTGAAAAGGGCGCTCGCTCCAGCGAGGAGGGAATGGCCTACTTCGTAAATGCTACTCGCAATTTGGGCCACGGCCGCGTGGGGCTGGAGTATTTCTCGATGCAACCGGATTTTTTCACCGAAATCCGCTACCATCTTCCCTTGGAGGGGCAGGTTTTCCAGCGCCACGTCCAAGGTGTGAGGAATCACACCATGTACTGGCAACTGGTCCAGGACAACGACGACGGCGACCGCTTCACCGATACGCGCGTAGGTGAGCCATTGGATATCTCCGATGGCTCGACCATCGATCCCGACGGGGTTTTCCCCGGCCGCGACGAGGATCGCGACGGTATTCCCGATACCAATCGCAACTTCAACGGCATCCCCGACTACGAAGAACCCTTTCTCATGTTCGACGTGGAACCGAACGAGTATGTCTACGGATTGGACCGCAACCACAACGACGAGCCGGACGTGCGCGAAGACGATCTCCGTCCCGACTATCCCTACTTTCCCGATCAGCAAGGGTATCATCTCTTCCTGCAACTCGGACCGAGGTCCGGGTGGTCGGCGAGTGCCGGCCGATATTCGGTGGAGGGAATTGCCGGTGACGGACGCAATCGCTCCACCTATGCCCTGCTGAGCTTCCGCGGCAGGGACACCAGGGAGCGCTGGCGCCTCTTCTTTGAAAACCACTTGCGGCGGGTTGAGGACGATATTGCCGATGAGTTTGCCGTTCAGGTGGAGCAACCCCAGGCCGGCCGCGACGACGTTCCGCTCGTCTTCGTCAGTCAGATCCGGCCGGATCCCCTGTCATATCGCGACAGCTACGTCAGCGAGACCTATCTCGAAGGGGAGCTGAAGCCGTGGTCCACTCTGCGATGGGTGAACAAGTGGCGGCTGCGGCTCAACTGGCAACTGGGCGGAGACCGTCAGCACGCCAGAAGGCTGGACTACTGGACCCTGGTCCAAAGCGCCGAGTACACCGCCTCCTGGCGAAAGCTCAAGGTGCGGCCGCAGTGCAAGGTCTTGCTGCTGCGTCACCTGGACCAGGATGCGGACCGCCTGATTGCCGGCGCCTATACCCGCCGCACTCTGCGCTCGGAACTCAGCCTCATCCCCATCCTGCGCATCGAGTATCCCATTTTCAGACACACCACCTTGCGGCTCGGGGTGCAAGGCTGGGGCCCGCTGCCCTACAAAAGGCATGACACGGTACGGGAGCGCAACAATCTTGAACGCCGCACCGCCTTTGCCACCCTCGCCAACCGCTCCGCCTACCGCGGATACGATCTTCACACCATCATCGGTATCAAAGGGGACAGCCTGGGCTACGACGATCGGTTGCGGCGGGCGGAGGAGTACGACACCTGGTCGTTCTTTGTGCGGGTCTTGACCGGGTTCACCGAGTTCGGACCGCTCATATAGCGGCTTCAATTGGAGCCGCGAGGTCTAGACCGTCAGGCCGCCGTCGATGTTGAGGACCTGGCCGGTGATGAAGGAAGCCTCGTCGCTGGCCAGGAAGAGGATCCCGGCGGCGATCTCCTCCGGCTTGCCCAGCCGCCCCATGGGCTGGCGCGAGATGAACATTTTTTTCGCCTCCACAGGATCGTCGAAGGCGTTGATCCTGTCCTGCAGCGAGGGCGTCAGGGTGGTGCCCGGATTGACGCAGTTTACCCTGATGTTGCGCCCGACGTAGTCGACGGCCATTGCCCGGGTCAACGCCGCCACCGCCCCCTTGGAGGCGGAGTACGAAGCGCGGTCCTTCAGGCCCTTGACCGCGGCGACGGAAGCGTTGTGGACGATGGCCCCACCGTCCTGGCGCAGCATCTGCTGCGCCGCGAACTTGGACATCAGGAACACTCCGCGAACATTGACCGCGAAAGTGTTCTCCCAATCTTCGACCTTGGCGTTGTCTACGTTGTCCGGGACCACGATGCCGGCATTGTTCACCAGGATGTCCAGGCCGCCGAACTCTTCGACGGTTTTTTCGACCATCCCGCGGGCGTCCGCCGCATCCTCCACCTTGCCCTGAACGAAAATGGACTCGCCGCCGGCCGCGGCGATCTCCTCCACCACCGCCGCGCCCCGGGAACTTTGCGAGTTGACCGCCACTTTGGCGCCCTCACGGGCGAAAAGCAGCGCGGTGTGGCGCCCGATTCCCACGCTCGCACCGGTTACAATGGCCACTTTGTTTTCGAGCCGCATGCGGAATCTCCTTTCAGGTTCGGGGGTCGAAGGCTTTCCTCTGGGACAGATCGTCGCCCAGGGGAACGGGACGGAACTCATGCTCGATGGTGCGATCGAGGACGGGATCGTGGAGACGAACCAGAAATTTTTCTCCCACCCCCATGGCGGTCTCGGGGGGAAGGCCATGGCGCCTGACTTCCTCGTCCACCGAGTCGAGAAAGGAGCCGCAGCCGCAGTAGAGCACCATGGGGTCGGGCATTTCCTTGACCGCGTCCAGGGCCAGCAGGTATTCCAGTTCTACCAGCTCCGAGATCGCACTGTCCTGCAGAGGCACGGTGTGGGCTCCCGCGACTACGTGACTGTAGACCCGGAGCTCGTCCCAGTGGGTGCGGACATCCTCGTAGGGCCAGGCCCGGCGCGCCAGCGGGTGGGGGCACATCTGCTTGGGTTTGTCGGGAAAGAGCGGGTCCAGCTCGCGGTCGCACTGGTCGCTGCCCACGGAGATAAAAATACCTTCTTGGGTGCGAATGGCGACCACTTCAGTCTCGCCGCCGGTCATGGGCCCCTGGACCTCGAATTCGGCACTCTGGGTCAGGAGGTAGCGGCCGAGGCGGAACATGGAGGGATTGGTGCGCGTGGCCATGGTAAAGCGTCCGTCGCGCCGTAGCATCTCATCCAGATCCTGGCGGGTGCCCTCGACGTCGCGGCCGCAGAACCGCGCCCCGGCCACCGCGGCCACGGCCAGGGAGAGCTCCTGTGTCCCGGCCATGCTCTCTATGGTCATTGCAATGGAGACTGATTGCACCGTGGAAATCCTTTTGAAATGGGTTGAAGACTGGTGGGAGAGGTGAATCTTTACTCTTTTTGCCCGCCTCTACCTTTGCCGCTTCGGCGTTGCGGCCAACTCCGGCGTTGCGGCCAACTCCGGCGCAAGGGCATGAAGGCGGCGCTGCCGCGGCTCCGTCAATGGGCGAAAACCTCCTCGAAGAGGGCGAGCATTGCCCTCCATGAACGCCGGTCGGCGGCCGGGTTGTAGCCCAGGGCCGCCGCCCCGCGGCCGTCGGCGGCGGGGTTGGTGAAGCTGTGCCTGGCGCCGCCGTAGGCGATGAACTGCCAGTCGGCCCCCGCCTCCCGCATGTTGTCCTGGAAGCGGTCGATCTGTTCCCGGCTGATCAGGGGATCCTCGGCCCCATGGCAGACCAGGATCCTGGCTTTTACGGTATCGGCCCTGGCCGGGGCCGTTGGCAAGGAGCCGTGGAAGCTGACCACGGCGCGCAAATCGGCGCCGTTCTGTGCCATGGTGAGAACCAGATGGCCGCCGAAGCAGAACCCGATGGCGGCAACTCTGTCGCCGGCGCTCAACGGGTGGTTTCGAAGCAGCTCGTGGGCGGCCATGAAGCGGGCGGCGCCGATTTCTTCATTCTGGCGGACAAACGACGCCCATTCTCCCGCTTGCCCCGAATGGTCGGTATTTCTGCCCTCGCCGTACATGTCGACTGCCAAAGCGATGTAGCCTTCCCGGGCCAGATCTTCGGCCTTTTTGCGGGCGTGGTCGTTCAGCCCCCACCACTCGTGGACGACGAGGACGCCGGGGCGTTGGTCCCCGCTCCGGCCGTCGTAGACCAGATAGCCCTTGAGAACCGTGTCCCCCGCCTTGTACTCCACCTCTTCGCCGCGCAGGTCGGCCAGAGCTGGTGCCGCTGCGGCCAGGCAAAGCAGCATGAAAATGCCCGTTGCGGTCACTGGTCTGCTCCCTCGCGTTTCGCTGCAATCTCCCATGGCTTTTGCTCGCTCCATTCCTCCAAGCCCTACCCTCCCAATACCCGCTCCGGGTCAGCAAGCACCTTCTCCCCCACTGCCTCGAGAACTTCGATGCGTACCGGGCAGACCTTGAATTCGGCGGTGAAGGTAATGGGGTCATACCCCGAGCCGGTCAGGATATTGATGGGGACGTCGCTGAAGCTGAAACTGGTGAATACCGTTCCCCGCGGCGAGCGCCGGGTGGCCCTGACCTTGACCTGCACCGAGCCGCGCCGGCTGGACAAGCGGCACCAGCCCCGGTCGACCAGTCCCCAGGCCTCCACGTCCTCCGGATGGACCTCGAGGGATTCCTCCGCCAGCAGGTAGTCGATGCCCTGGGCCCGGCCGGTCTGGGTCCGGGTGTGGTAGGATTGCAGGCGGCGGCCCGTGGTGAGCCAGACCGGAAAGTCGGGGCTGATGGTCTCGGCCGGATCGCGGTAGTTGATGACCTTGAAGATGCCGCGCCCGTTTCTGAACTCGCCCTCGTGCAGAATGGGAGTTCCGGGGTGGTCGGCATGGGGCACGGGCCAGTGGTAGGCGCCTTTGTCGATGCGCTCCCAGTCGAGGCCGGCGTAGATGGGAGACAGGCTGCACAGCTCGTTGAAGACCTCCTTGGCCTCCTTGAACTCGAAGCCTTCGAAGCCCAGGCGGCGGGCGATCTGGGCGACGATCCACCAGTCGGGCCGCGCCTGTCCCTGCGGCTTCACCGCGGCGCGCAGACGCTGCACCCGGCGCTCGGTGTTGGTGCAAACCCCGTCGGTCTCGCCCCAGGCCGTAGCCGGCAAAACCACGTCGGCCAGGCGCCCGGTTTCGGTCAGAAAGTTGTCGATGACCACCAGGTGGTCGAGGCTGCGCAGGGCGTGCTCGCAGTGCTTGCGGTTGGGGTCCGACATCAGGGTGTTTTCGCCGTCGATGATCATGGCGCGGATCTGCTCTCCGCAGCGCTCCAGGGCCTGGACCTTGGTGATCCCGTTCTCGCACTCGATCTTCTTGCCGTAAAGCCGGGTGAATTTGGCCTGGGCCTCAGGATCGCTGGCCGGCTGGAAGCCGGGGTAGTTGGAGGGGACGGCGCCGCTGTCGCCGGCGCCCTGGATGTTGTTCTGGCCGCGCAGGGGGTTGATCCCGGTGCCTTCGCGCCCGACGTGGCCGGTCATCAGGGCCAGGTTGCACAGGCTCTGGACGTTGTCGACACCGCAGATGTGCTGGGTGATGCCCAGGGTGTAGTAAATGGCGCTCTTTTCCGCCCGGCCGTACAAGATCGCGGTTCTCTCGATGTCCGCGGCCGCCACCCCGGTGATTTTCTCGGCCCATTCGGGAGGAAATTTTCTGACGTGCTCGAGATAGGCTTCGACCCCGGTGGTGCGCGCCGCCATGAAGGCGTCGTCGACCAGGCCCTCGCGCTCGATCACGTGGGCCATCCCCAGCAGCAGGGCCACGTCCGAGCCCACCTTGATGGGAAGGTAGAGATCGGCGAGTTCGGCCAGGGGGATGCGCCGGGGGTCGGCCACCACCATGGTGGCGCCGCCTTTGAGGGCCTTCTTGATCCGGGTGGCCGCCACCGGGTGGCACTCGGTCATGTTGGTCCCGATGCAGAAGATCATCTCCGCTTTTTCCATGTCGGCCAGAGGGTTCGACATGGCACCGCGCCCGATGGTGGCTGCCAGACCGGCAACCGTGGGAGCGTGTCAGGCACGGCTGCAATTGTCTATCTGGTGGGTGCCGAACCCCGCCCTGATGAACTTCTGCATGACATAGGCCGCCTCGTTGGGGGCGCGGCCCGAGGCCACGCCATAGATGCTGTGGCGGCCGTGTGTTTCGAAGGCCTCGCGAAACCCTGCCGCGGCCCGGTCCAGGGCCTCGTCCCAGCCGGCCTCATGCAGTTCTCCGTCCGCGGCGCGCACCAGGGGGGTTTTGAGGCGGTCGTCATGCTGCACGAAGTCGAAGGCGAACTGACCCTTGATGCAAAGGGCGCCCTGATTGGCCGGACCGTCCATGGCCGGGTGGACCCCGACGAGGCGCTCTTCCTTGGTGAGGAGGTCCACGGTGCAGCCGACACCGCAATAGGGACAGATGGTGCGGGTCTTCTCGATGGGTCCCGGAACCACGGCCGCGCGCATGGCCTTCCTGTCGGCCAGGGCGCCGGTGGGGCAGGTCTGCACGCACTGGCCGCAAAAGGTGCACGCGGAGTCCTTCAGGAGACCGTCGAACTCGGTGGTGATCCGGGTGTGGAAACCGCGGTTCATGATGTTGATGGCGTGATCTCCCTCCTGCTCGGCACAGACGCGGACGCAGCGATTGCAGGAGATGCAGAGATCGTAGTCGCGCAGGATGAAGGGATTGTCATCGGTCTCGTTGGTGGCGCCCGAACGAGCGCCGCGGAAGCGGCCGCTGCGCGCCCCGTAGCGGTCAACCAGGGACTTGAGCTCCTGGGAGGCATAGCCGCGCAACGGATCAACGTCCACTTCGCGGTTTTCCGAGACTACCATCTCGAGCAGGGTCTTGCGGTAATTCTCCAGGGTCCCGGTGCTGGTGCGCACCACCATTCCCGCAGTGGCCTGGGTGGTGCACGAGGCCACCGGGTTGCGGGAGCCTTCGACCTCGACGACGCAGAGCCTGCAACTGCCCAAGGGCTCGAGGCGGGAATCGTAACACAAAGTGGGGACGTCCTTGCCGCAACGGGCGGCCACCTCGTAAATGGTCTCCCCGGCGGCGAAGGTCACTTCTTGGCCGTCCAGGGTCATGGAAGCCATTTCCACCGGAGCGGGGACTTGGGGTTCTGCGACAACAGTCATCGCGTCATTCCTTTCTCGGACTCCGTTGTTCAAGCCCGCAGGTGGCGGGCGATCTGGTCCGGAAAATACTTGATCAGACTCCGGGTGACAAAGGGGGCCGCCATTCCCAGGCCGCAGGCGCTGGTCGCCTCCATTGTCCTGCCCATGTCGGTGACCTCTTCGATCCAGGCAGAGCTCTCCCGCGGTCCGGCGGCGCCGGAGAGACGCTCGCTGAGACGGTGGGTTCCGATGCGGCAGGGAAAGCACTTGCCGCACGACTCCTCGGCGAAAAAGGCCATGGCCTGATGGGCGATCTCAACCATGTCGCGGCTGTCGTCGAAGACGATGATTCCAGCCGCCCCCAGCATGGAGCCCTTGCTCCTGATGCTCGCTTCGTCGAGGGTCACGTTCAGGTCTTCCCCGGCCAGAAATCCTCCTGAGAGACCGGCCATGGTGACCGCCTGAATGGCGCCGCCCGCACCCGGACCGCCGGCCCAATCGTAGAGCAGGGTCTCGAGAGGGAGCCCCAAAGGCACCTCGTAGTTGCCGGGACGGCGGACGTCACCCGAGAGACTGACCACCTTGGTGCCGGCCTCCCCGTTGCGCCCCAGATTCCGGTACCACGCGGCGCCGCGGCGCAGAATGGGGGGAACGGAGGCCAGGGTTTCCACGTTGTTGACCACAGTAGGCAAATCCTCGTAGCCGTGGGTCACCGGAAAGGGCGGGCGATTGCGCGGCAGCGGACGCTTGCCTTCCAGGCTGTTCAGGAGAGCGCCTTCTTCGCCGCAGATATAGGCCCCGGCGCCGCGGCGCAAATGGAGCTCGAAGCTGAAGTCCGTAGCCAAGATCCCGGAGCCGATGAAACCCGCCTCCCGAGCTTCCGCCATGGCACCTTGGAGGACGTCCAGGGTATGAGGATACTCGTAGCGCAGGTAGATGAAGCCGCGGGTGGCGCCGGTGGCGTAGGCGGCCACGGTCATGCCCTCGATGACGGCGTGGGGATCCAGGTCCATGAGCGCCCGGTCCTTGAAGCATCCCGGTTCTCCTTCGTCGGCGTTGCAGACGATGGTCTTGGGCGTTCTCGCCGTTTCGGCCACCGCTTTCCACTTGAGTCCGGTGGGGAACCCGGCGCCGCCGCGGCCGGCCAGTTTGCTGGCAGTGATCAGATCGACCACCGCCGCCGGGCTCGTCGCCTCCACTGCCCGGATCAATCCCTCGTAGCCCCCGGTGCGGCGATAGCCCGCGATGGTTGCGCGGTCCGCGGCCCGAATGCAGGCGAAGACGCACTCTTCCTCCCCTCCAGGGTTGGGTGGAGGCTGAGGGGAAGGGCGGGCTTCGAGCTGGTTCGGGCTGGTGCCCACCAGCACCTCGTGGCCCCGGAGCACCGGAATGGGGTCATCGCAGCGGCCGGCGCAGGGCATCGGGGTGGCTTCCCGCAGAGAGTGGAGGAGTTCCCTGCCGCCGCGCAGGCAGCAACTGGGACCGGTGCACACTCGCGGCGCGTTCTGCCCTGGAGGGGTGCGGGCCAGGTGATGGTAGAAGGTGGAGGTTCCGAAGACCTCGGCCAGGGGCATGTGCAGACCCCCGGAAATTTCTCTCATAGCCTCCTCGGAAAGGAAGCCGTCGCGGTCGTGAAAGGCGTGCAGCAGGGGCAGCAGCGGGGCCGGCTCGCGGCGCCAGCGCTCGACGATTTCCTTGTTTGCAGGGGTGGTCATAAATGCTGCGGTGGATGGAATTTCATTGATGATTTTCAGGCCCAAGACCCAGAATATACACATTCTCCGAGTTCAAGACATCTTGGCCCAACTGTCGCGGCAATGGAGATCAGCCGGCGGCCAGGCGTCGGGCGCGCAGGGCGGTGAGCAATAGGCCTCCCAGCAGAAGACTGGCAAAAGACACGTGGGACACCTGGAGGATCGGGGGCAGGGCGAGGTAGGCCAGTCCCATGCCTGCAGCGAATTGACCCGAGGCGATGAGGGCCGGCATCAAGGCCAGGCGGCGCAGGTCCGGGGCGCCAGGAAAGGATCGGTGAGCGCTCCGGAACAGTCCCCAGCAACTGAGAAGGGTGAGGAGGCCGGTGGTCCGGTGCAGGGGGTCGAGGAAACCCACCTCGCCGAGGAGGAGACCGCGCGCTGTATCGGGCTTCTCTGCGGCGGTGAGATCGATACTGCCGCGCACCATGGCGCCGAGGATGACCTGGACCAGAACGAGGGCGATGACCAGGAAAGCCTTGCGGGCGAAGCGCCGATGCAGCTCCGGCACCGAGGAAGGCAGAGGGGCGGGGAAGAAACTGACGAAGGCGGCGTAGAGCAAGAGCGCGACGATGAGCAGGGCGACCAAGAGGTGGACAGTGACCAGGCGGGGGTCGAGCTCATGGGCGACCACCTGGCCGCCGAACCAACCCTGGAAAGCCACCGCGACAAGGGCTCCCTGAACCGGGGCGAAGATACCTCTTTCACGGCGGTGATCGCGCCAGGCGATGAGCGCCGTGGCCAGGATGAGCATGCCCACAACCACCCCCACGAGACGATTGACGTACTCGATCCAGGCCAGTTTGAAGTTGAAGAGAGACGGATCGAAGTGGGGCGGCAACTGTTCAACGTCGGTGGGAGGAATCCAGCGGTCGAAGCACCGCGGCCATTCGGGGCAGCCCAGCCCGGCGCCGGCGGCGCGCACGAATCCCCCCAGGGCGATAAGCAGAAAGGTGGCCAGGGTGGTGGCAACCACAAGTTTTTGAAAGCGGGTCAAGGCGCCAAAAGGTAGGGCCGGAGGAGTCCGGGAGCAACCTGAGCAGGTTGTTGCCGCGGGATTGTTGTAGACTCGCCGAGATAATCATAATTTAGAAATTCCGGCGCCCTGATCGCAGTGGGTCCAGTCATCGCGGGACCTCCCGACAGCATGGACAGGGGTCTCCGGCCTGGTGATGCCGGCCGCGCCCAGGTTCACCTCGGGAGAAGCGGCCGGCTGGGCGGCAGCGGTCGAGAATGCAGTGCAAGTGGTCCCCATGGAGGACGTCTAGGCGGTGAAATATCTGGTACTGGTTCCGGACGGAGCGGCTGATTATGCCCTCGATGAACTTGGAGGGAGGACCCCCCTGGAGGCTGCGGCCACCCCCAACATGGACCACCTGGCCCGGGAAGGACTTGGTGGTTTGGTCCAGGTCATTCCGCCTTCGCGGCCGGCGGGGAGCGATATCGGCAATCTGGAGATATTCGGCTACGACACCCGGGAGCACTACACCGGGCGGGCGCCTCTAGAAGCTGCGAGCATGGGGATTGAACTGGGGCGGGATGCCGTCGCTTTTCGCTGCAACCTGATCCACCGCAAAGGCGATACCCTGGTGGACTACAGCGCCGGCCACATATCCAGTGGCGAAGGCCAAGCCCTGGTCGAGGCCCTCGAAGGAGCACTGGGCCGCAAGGACATCCGCTTCTACCCCGGGGTGGGCTACCGCCATCTGCTGGTCTACGAGAAGGGACCCGGCGATCTAATTTCTTATCCGCCCCACGATATCATGGGCCGGTCCATAGCGGCGCACCTGCCCCGGGGAGAAGGGCAGCAGGCCATCCGCTCCCTGATGCAGGCGGCTGCACCCGTCCTGGCCCGATCCGAAGTCAACCACCGCCGCACCGCCGCCGGTCTGCCCACCGCCAATTCCATCTGGCTCTGGGGTTCGGGGCGGGCGCTGCAGATTCAATCTTTCAAGGAGAAATTCGGACTCGGGGCCGGGGTGATTTCGGCGGTAGACCTGGTGCGCGGCATCGGCCGCGCCGCCGGCATGGAGGTCATCGAGGTGCCGGGAATCACCGGGTACCTGGATACCAACTACGCCGGCAAAGCCCAATACGCCCTGGCCGCGCTGGAGCGCCGCGACCTGGTTTACCTGCACGTGGAAGCTCCGGACGAGGCCGGACACAACGGCGATGCGGGCGCCAAGATGCGGGCGCTCGAAGATTTCGACCGCCTGGTGGTGGGATCGCTCCTCCGCGCCTGCCCCCAACTGGGCCCCTGCCGCATCCTCCTGGCCCCCGACCACCGCACCCCCATCGCTCTGCGCACCCACAGTCGCGAGCCCGTGCCTTTCGTTCTCTGGGGCAGCGGGCTGGCCGCGGACGGCCTGAGCGCTTACAACGAGCGCTGCGCTGCGCAAGGATCCCTGCACCTGGAGCACGGCCACGAGCTGATGGCCCACCTGCTCGGGACCAGGGACTTCTGACCCTGCGGGCGGCAGAAATCCCCCGTCCATGCTCCTCCCTGCCGGTTCCAGGGCTTATCCCCTGTCAAAAGAAATTGAACGGAATTTCAGGCGAGGCTCCGGACGCACACGTGGTCGATGAAGCGTGTGTAAAGGTCCACCGCCTTGTGGAGTTGCTCGACGGCGATCCACTCGTCCGCGGTATGGGCCTGGGCGATATCTCCGGGACCGAGGACGACGAGTTGCTTCATCCCTTTGGTGTAGGCCATGCCGTCGGTACCGTAGGATACGGTGGTGGGGGTGCGGGTCGCGCTCAGCTTCAGAGCGGTCCGCACCAGGGGTGAATCGGGAGCAGTGTAGAGAGGCAGGCCGCCCGGGCGCACCTCGCACTTGACCCCGCGCTTGCTGGCGCACTCCCTCACCTTTCTGATCAGGCCCTCGGTGTCCACTCCCGGCATGGGGCGATAGAGAAGATAGCAGGTGCTCTGCGCGGGGTAGATGTTGATGGCGATATTGTGGTCGTTTACGGTGATGTTCAAATCGGAGTGCGGCGGCCTGAAGTCGTTGTTGCGGAATCGTTTGTAGGTCAGAACCTGATCGCGAACCTTGAGCATGTCGTGGAGGAAGGGGATCATCTTGATATTGGCGTTGACGCCCTTGGTGGTGCTGGTGTGCGCCGGCCGTCCTTTCGAGGTTACGCGCATGGACAGGGCGCCTTTGTGAGCGTAGACTACGCGCAGCCGGGTGGGCTCGCAAATGACACCGTAGCCTCTGCTGGCCTCTTTGAACAATCTGGATTTGCTCACCAGAAGGCGGGCTCCCAGGGCGTGGCGCTCCTCGTCCGCGGTAATCATCAGGTAGAGCGGGGCCTTGAGATCTGCGGCCCGGAAGCGGGAAGCGGCGCACAGGGTGGCGGCCAGGGGACCCTTCATGTCGCAAGCGCCGCGGCCGTAGAGTTTGCCATCGTGCAACCGGCCCTCATAGGGATTCCCGCTCCAGCCGTCCTCGATGGCGGCAGGAACCACGTCACTGTGACTCATCAGTGACAGTCCGCCCTTCCCCTTGCCCAACTTGGCGACGATGGAGAGTTTCTCCACCCCGTTCTCGTCGGCATGAGGCACCTCTTCCACCTGAAATCTGCATGCCTTGAGAATCTTTACCGCGTGCCGGGTGACGGCGACGTTGCTGGAGAGGCTGACGGATGGATAAGAGACGAGCTCTTTGGTGAGTTCCACGACGTCGAGATTCATAGAATTTTCAGCTTCCGCTCAGGTATCCATGGGGAGAGAAGAAATAAGAGCATCCAAGATAAGGCGGGTCCAGGAAGGGGGCAAGCTCGGGGGCCACCGCCAAGGAAGCCACCGAGCCGGGAGGACGAATCAGTTGCGGATCACGCCTGCTTCTTGAGCCGGGAGCCTTGAAGCCGAGGACGCGATCCTTTACCTTTTCCTGCCAACCGGGAGCCGACCCGGAAGGCCAAGCCAATACATCACCATACGCAAAGGAAAGATGCAGCAATGACCCCCGAACAGCGCTACTTTTTCGACGTGGCCGGCTACCTCCAACTCAAGAATGTGCTCAGCGAGGAGGAGCTCAAACCCGCCCAGGAAGCCGCCGACCGCTACATCCGCATGGCCCCCGAGGATTGGCCCCCCGGCTTCGGCGCCGATCTGGAGCGCCCCGACCTCACCGGCTACAGGAACGGATTCGCCTTCGACAAGGCAATGGAACTCTTTGTCGTCCATTCCGTTACGTGGCCTATCTTGATGGAGTTAACCAACTATCGCCCGCGCTTCACCAGCGGCACCCTGGGCCACAACCGCCACGGCCACTGGTTCCATCCTCTGCACGCCGGCTGGAATCCAGTCAAGCAGCCGGACACGCGGCGCTACTACACCGAGGACGGCAAGATCCGCTGCACCGACTTCATCTTCTTCTTCTACCTCACCGACGTTCTCCCCGGGGACGGGGGCCTGATCGTGTTGCCGGGATCGCACAAGAGCAACTTTTTGCTGCCCAAGGACATGTACTACCAGAGCACCTATGACAACGAGGGCTACATGGCCGACTTCGCACCTCTGGGGGTGAAGAACTTCCCCGCCCGCGCCGGCGACGTGATCATTATCTCCGAGCGCCTCATCCACGGCGTGCTCAACTGGATACCGCGGGACCGGGACCGCCGCTTCCTCATCATGCGCTACACCGTGCAGCACTCGGTGACCGGGTCCCTCACCCCCTTCTCCGGGGAGCTCCGCGACCGGCTCTCTCCCGAAACCCTGGAAATGATCGAGCTGGCGCCCTACAACCACATCAAGAATATCGTCCAGGAACGCTGCGGCGAGATAGACCCCAAGAACCACTACGAACACTGAGCCTCTGCGCGCAGGCACTAGATTACTTGGGATTGAATCGCAATGGCGTCCCCACCTGCAACCTGGTTTAGGGACGCCACCCTGGCTTCTGGAGGCAATGCTGCGCGGCGATGAGGCCGCTCCCCGGCGTCTTTTTCCCTAGGGAGTCCAGGTCTCCATGCTCGCGGCGTAGTGGCGCGCCTGAGCGGCGATATCGACTCCAACCTCCTCGCACCAGGCGTCCAACAGACGGCGGTAGATGGGACCCGGCCTGCCGTCTCCCACCACCTGAAAATTGAAACGGCTTATGGGAATCATGGAGACTATGGTGCTGGTACACCAGGCTTCGGCGGCGGCGCGCACGTCGTAGGGATCGATATCGGCCTCGCGCAGTGGAATGCGGAGCTTTTTCGCCAGGTCCATGCAGGCCGACCGCGAGACCCCCCGCAGGATATTGTGCCCCTTGGGAGTGATTATCTCTCCGTCCTGGACCATGAAAAAGTTGTTGCCCGAGCCCTCGGTGACGAAGCCGTGTTCGTCGGTCAAAAGGGGCATGGCCCCCGGCTCCATTTGTTCCGCCTGCAGGTCCGCGAGCTTGTAGAAGATGCGGCTGCGGTTCTTGGCCTTGGGGTCGATGTAGCGGGACGGCACCGACTGCTGCTGGGTGACGACGCAATGGGCCCCCTTCGCGTACTTGTCGGCCACCACTCCGAGATGACGCACCAGGGGAAATATGTTGATGGTGACAATCGGCGCAACGCCCTCGCGCACCAGGCCGTCATAGTAGGGCAGGGCTCCGCGGGTGACATTGTGCATGATCAGAAAGTCGAGATCGCCGAGCACGGGCAGATTGCGCTCCACCGTCTCGAAGGTCGCCGCTTCCATTGCATCCATATCGAGGCCGCAATCGATGCGCGCGTAGCGCAGCGACCCGTAGAGCCGGTCCAGATGCTGGCGCAGGCGAAATGGCTTCTGGCGGAACGAGCGCGTCATCTCGAAAACCATGTCGCCGAAAAGGAGAGCGCAGTCGAAAATCGATATGCGCGCGTCGCGCTCGGCTACAAATTCGCCGTTGAAATAAACAACTCGAGCGGTCATCTGGCATTTCCCCCGAAGGCTGATTTTTAAATTTTGAACAGGTGACAATATAGGGCCTCATCGGGCCTCGGCAAAGAAGTGAGGTTCGCTCCGGGGATCCTGCCCCCGCGGCGCTGGCCGCCTTGCAGGGCCTCCGGCCTCAATCTATATTGTGGCCACCAGGCTTCAAGCTGCCCTTAGGAAGGAAACCGCGGGAGGCCCGATAATTGAAAATACTGATAACCTCCGCCGGCCTCGACCTCCCCGCGGGGTTGGCCAATTTCCTCAAGGACAGGCACCAGGTCCGTCTCACCGATCGTTCCGCGGTCTCTTCCGGGCTGGAGTTCGTCCGCTGCGATCTGGGCCATGGCCGCGGCACCAACGATCTGGTCCGCGGCATGGATGCGATAATTCACTGGGGCCAGGTGGACTCCCGCAGCGCCACCACCGCGGCCCAACTCGACTACCACACCCGCTGCACCTACAACCTGCTCTACGCCGCCAGCGCAGAAAAGGTGCCTCTCCTGGTCTACCTGAGTTCTCTGGCCATCATGCACAAGTACGACGAAGACCTGAAGGTCACCGAGCACTGGAGACCTCTGCCCACCACCGAGCCCGAGGTGCTCTGCTGCCACCTGGGGGAACTGGTCTGCCGGGAGTTCGTCAGGGAAGGACGCATTGCGGTGGCATGCCTGCGGCTGGGTGAGGTGGTCCGCCGCGGCCAGGCCCCGGCCAGCTCCTCCGCCCTGTACCTGGACGACGCCCTGGAGGCGGTGGAAGCAGCTATCTCTTGGGACACCGGGCGCCATCCACGGAACGGCGAACCTCCCCTGCCGCCGGCCGCAACGAGCTGGGGATTGTTCCACATCCAGTCGCCGTTGCCCAATGCCCGCTATTCCATCCGCGCGGCGCGGGAACTGCTGCAATTCAACCCTGCTGGCAAAGGCTGACGAATGCCATGAAGGTCCTGCTCCTGGGCGCCAACGGCATGTTGGGGCCCCACGCGCTGAGAGCCCTTGAGGGCCATTTCGAGCTCAGGCTCGCCGACATCGCCGGGCCCAAGGGGATTTTCGGGCACCGGACCGGGTTCCGGCCGGATGAAACCCAGGGCCGCCACCAGTACCACAAGGTGGACGTGAGCAACCCCGCGCAGGTCGTGGCCGCCGCCGAGGGGATGGATGCCATCGTCAATCTTTCGGTGCTGCGCAACCACCGCATAAGGTCTTTCGAGGTCAACGTCCTGGGCTCCTACAATATCATGGCGGCGGCGGTGGAGCACGGCATTCGCAGAGTCATCAGCAGCGGCGCCCACTTCACGGTTCAGGGCCATGATTACGAGCGCTTCGACTACGACATTCATCCCGACGTGCCTCCCCATCCGGGCATCGAGATGTATCCCTTCACCAAGGCCCTGGGGCTGGAGCTGAGCCGCGTTTTCAGCGAAAATCACGACGTCTATCTCATCTGGTTCCTGTTCTACAACTTTTTCGATCCCGAGGACCAACCGGAGGACTATGCCCCGTTCATCGTCACCTGGTCGGACGCGGCGGAGGCGATCCGCTGCGCTCTGGAGGTCGATCTCGAAACCCTGCCATCCCGGTGCGAAGCATTCAACGTCTTCACCGATATTCCCCACCGCAAGTTCTCCAACGAAAAGACCAAGCGCCTGCTGGGCTGGGAACCCCGGCACCGGCTGGAGAGCTTCTGGCGCAAGGCGAATAACTAAGGTTCCGGTCGAGAGGTGCCCATGGAAAAACCGCTGAACGTGCTGTTCATCATCGCCGACCAGTTCCGCGCCGACTGCCTCGGCTGCAACGGCAACGAGGTAATCAAGACGCCCAACCTGGACCGGCTGGCGGCCGCCGGCACCACCTTCACTTCCTGCTTCAACCAGACCGCTCCCTGCGGCCCGAGCCGCATGTGCATCTACACCGGGCGCTACATGTGTTCCACCCGCTCGCCGCAAAACTGCACTCCCCTGCTCGACGCCGAGGACAACTTCGGCTTCGCCCTGAGCCGGGCGGGCTACCGGCCGGGCCTGATCGGCTACAACGACTACGCCGTGGACCCCGCCCTTCTCGCCCCCGGAGATCCGCGCAAAACCTCCCTCGACTACGCCAACGTGCTTCCGGGGTTCGAGCGCGTCCTCTACCACGAGTACGACAGCGAGGAGTACTTCGAGTCGCTGCGGCGGAAGGGCTATGACGAGGAACTCCTCAACTTCGATGCCATTCACGCCCCGGACGTGCCCGCCGCCGGACCGGGGGACCACCTGGAGATATACTATCCGGCCAAATACCCCAAAGAAGACAGCGAATGCCGTTTTTTGACCCAAAGGGCCATCGACCACATCGAAGCGGAAAAGGCGAGCCCGGAGAACAGAGGCTGGGTCCTGAGTCTCAACTACATCAAGCCCCATTCGCCGCACATCTGCTGCGCCCCCTACCACCGGCTCTATGACCCGGCCACCCTGCCCGCCGCCACCCGCAGGCCGCAGGAGCTCGATCCATCCCATCCCTACTGGCAGCGCCACTGGGAGCATAACGACCAACCGCAGTTGCGCGACGAGAAGCAGCGGCGCGAGCTGGCGGCCATATACTACGGCATGATCAGCGAGGTGGACGACAACCTGGGGCTCATTTTTCAGGCGCTGCGGGATACGGGCGAGTGGGATAACACCCTGATCATTTTCTCCTCCGACCACGGCGAATACCTGGGCGACCACTACCTCCTGGGGAAAGGCCATTTCTACGACGGGGCCATGCGCATTCCCTACATCATTCGCGATCCTCGCCGTGAGGCTGACCGCACCCGCGGGCGGAGATTGGACCACTTTGTCGAGTCCATCGATTCGGCCCCGACGATCCTGGATTGGCTCGGCGAGGACATTCCCGACCGCTTTCAGGGGCGCAGCCTGCTCGGATTGCTGCGGGACGATCCCGGTTATGTGCCCAAATCGGAAATTTTTTACGAGCTCGACTATCGCCAGAGCGCCCTGCGCCGGACCGGGGATGCCGATCCGGACGAGCACCTGCTCTGGGTGGTGCGGGACCGGCGCTACAAGTACGTGCAGTTCGCCGATCCGGACCTGGCGCCCATGCTCTTCGACCTCCGCGCCGACCCGGGGGAGTTCGAGGACCTGGCCGGCAAACCTGAATGTGCCACTACCGTGGCGCGCTACTGCCAGGAATTGCTGCGCTGGCGCATGCGCCACGAAGACCAGCGCATGACCCACTGGGCCCAGCAGTACTGGTAGGTTCAAGGGCGAGAGAAAGGATATTCCATGCTAATTTTCGACGGTGACTATCCCATGGCCTTCGGCGCCATTGAGATCAACCGGGATCTCACCCTGCCCCTCGAGGAAGTGCGCGCCGCAGAGAAGGATTCGGAGGTGGTAGCCATGGCCTCCCTGCCCGAGCTGCGCCGCGCCCGGATCGCCGCCGCACTGGTGAAATTCACCGTGCGCAGACTGCGCCGGGACAGCGTCGCCCCGGGATACCGCGGCGGCGAGGCGGCTTACGGGGCAGCCAAGGGGCAGGTCGCCTACTACCACGTCCTGGCGCAGCGCGGGGAGGCCGCCATCCTGCGGACGGGGCAAGCCCTGACCCGGCACATGGCCCTGTGGGAAGAGCAGGACAACCGGGAGGCCCTTCCGGTGGGCTTTGTCCTTGGCATGGAGGGGGCGGACCCGATTCTGTGGCCCGAGCAGGTGCACGAGTGGTGGAATGACGGGGTGCGCGTAGTCAGCCTGACCCACTACGGGCCCAGCACCTACGCTTGGGGCACCGGCACCCAAGGCGGACTGAAGGAGCAGGCGGCCGACCTGCTGAAAGAAATGGAAAGCTGCGGCATGTTGCTCGATCTGACCCACGCCGCCGACGAGAGCTTCTGGGAGGCCCTGGAGGTCTACTCCGGACCGGTGCTGGCTAGCCATCAGAACTGTCGTGCGCTGGCGCCGGGGATGCGCCAGTTCAGCGACGAGCAGCTCCGCGCCGTGATCGAGCGCGGCGGCGTGATCGGCGCCTCGATGGATACCTGGATGCTCCATCCCGGGGGCGTCCTCGACTGGGGCAACTCCGGCAGTTTTTCGCGGCGCGATCACTTCCAGCGCGAGGACGTAACCCTGGGCGACCTCGCCGACCACATCGACCACGTCTGCCAACTGGCCGGAAACTCGCACCACGCCGCCATCGGCGGCGATACCGACGGGCAGGGCGGGGTCGAGGGGGCGCCCTGGGAAGTGGACACGGTGGCGAATTACCAGAAGGTGATCCCCATTCTGCTGGACCGCGGCTACAGCGAAGAAGACGCCGCCAACGTCATGTATCGCAACTGGCAGAGATTCTACCAGAAGTGGCTGCCCTGAGCCGCCCGGCGAAGAACTTGCGCCACCCGGCGCCTGACTGCAGCCCGCTCTACCCGCTGCGGGCGAAGAACGATACCGCCTGCCTCTCCGACCACAACGGACCGCCGGCGCCGGGGAATCCCACGTGCCCGCCCTGGCGGGGCACCTTCAGCAACAGGCAGGGATTGCCCTCCACTGCTTTGACCGGGTAGCACCCCTCTCCGAGCAAAGGGTCGTTGCGCGCGTTGACGATCAGGGTCGGCACCCGGATCCCCGCGAGGAAACGCAGAGAACTGTTGCGCCGCCAGTAGTCCTCCGCGTTGCCGAAGCCGTGAAGCGGCGCGGTATAGCGCTCGTCGAAGTCGCGCAGGGTGCGGATCTCGTCCAGTCCCGCAGCGCTGAGCAGGCCCGGCATCAGCGCCGCCTTTTCCCGAACCTTGCCCTTGAGGGTGCGGAAAAAGCGCCTCCGGTAAATGCCGTTGCGCCACTTGTCCAGTTCCACCGCGCCAGCGCGCAAATCGCAGGGCACGGAGAAGACCGCGGCTTTCCTGATCCGCGGCGACAACCCTTTCCTGCCCTCGCCCAGGTACTTCAAAACCAGGTTCCCTCCCAGGCTGAATCCCACCAGGACGATGGCCTCATAGGCTTGGCGAGACAGGGCGTGACTGACCACCGCTCCGAGATCGTCGGTGGCCCCGGCGTGGTAGAATCGCAGCTTTCTATTGAGTTGGCCGCTGCAGCCGCGGAAATTCCAGGCCAGAGCGTCCCAGCCTGCTGCGTTGAGAGCCTTGACCATCCCCAGCACGTGGGGCCTGCGGCTATTACCCTCCAAACCATGGGAGACAATGGCCAGTTTCCCGGCCCCTATCAGGGACCAGTCCAGGTCGAGGAAGTCGTCGTCCGCGGTGAAAATTCTCTCGCGCCGGTACACCACCCCGCCGACCCGCCGCAAGGTATTGGGGACGATGGTCTGCAGGTGGCCGTTGAACAGCGGGAAAGGCGGCCTGTAGTCTTCATCAAAGGCGCATGATCCCCTTCCCTGTCCGGCCGCGAAGATGTCTTGACATTCCATATCCCTTTGCTTATCTCTCAACCGACGCGCCCGGGCGCGCCACCTCATGAATGGAAAAGGAGACCCCAATTGACCACCTCAACGCCCTTCCATATCCCCTTTGGTCAACGCCAGCTCTTCGTCGACGACCACGGCGTGGCCGCGGTCGAGCACCTGGTCCGCACCATGCACCAGCCCCAGAAGCAGGGAGCCGTCATTGAGCCGGACTATCCCCGCGAAACTTCCATACAGAGCCGCTCCATGCCGGCGTGGGTCCCGGAGGACCGCTGCTACAAACTCTGGATAATGGGCGAGGGTGGAATATCCTATGCCGAGAGCGGCGACGGACTGACCTGGACCAGGCCGATTCTGCGCTGCCGCGAGCACAAAGGCTCCCTCGAGAACAGCCTGGTCTCCGGGCCCTGCGGCGAGCACGTGATCTACGATCCCGCCGACCCGGACCCGTCGCGGCGCTACAAGGGCCTGCGGCTGCGAGGTTCCGGCGAGCGCGCGGTCAGTCCCAGCCGCGCCAACTGGAAACTGGTCCACAACCCCTGGCGCCTGGCCTACCCCGGAGGCCACGTCCTCAACGACTCCTCCGTCTACCAGCTCAGCTGGGTGATTCACGTCACCGAGCGCCCCGGCGCCGACCCGGGCGAGCGCTTCGAGGGCCGCGGTTGCTTCCAGACCCGCGACATAGTGGTCAGCGCCGACGGCATCCACTGGCGCAAATTGGACCGGCCCGGTCTGCCCACGGGCGACGAGGGCAACCTCAGCTACGACGAAGTGACCGGGACCTACATCGCCACCCTCAAGGAAGGCGAGATGAGCCCGCGGGGACGCTCCATTACTCTGGCCACCAGCAAGGACTTCGAGCACTGGACCAGTCCCGAGCTCGTCTTTCACGCCGACGAGGAAGATCAGGAACTGGCGCGCCAGGCCATTGCCGCGCGCCTGGCCGATCCGGGCCTGATCCAGCCCCAGCACAATGTGCCGGAAGAGTACTTCGTGGACGTCTACAACATGAGCGTTTTCCGCTACGAGGGGCTCTACCTCGGCATGCCCGCATTCTTCCACCACAGCGGCGACGTCGATGAAAACTCCGATGGCTTCCACCACGTCCAGCTGACCTGCAGCCGCGACCTGCACCACTGGGAGCGGCTGGGCCAGCGCCGCCCCTTCATCGGTCCGTCGCGGGTTGGTTCTGGCGCATACGACCTGTCCCAGATCATGCCGCCGACGAGACCTGTTCTGGCCGGCGACGAACTGCGGCTTTACTACATGGGTGCCAAGTACCGGACCGCGCCGCCGGATCCGGACCCCATCACCAGCGCCATCTGCCTGGCCACTCTGCGCCGTGACGGCTTCGTCTCCCTCGACGCCGGCGACCATGCCGGCACCTTGCTCACGGAGCCCTTCCTCCTCAAGAGCCCCTGGCTCTTCGCCAACGTCGACGCCGCCTCGTTCCAGGCGGAGGTCCTGGATGCAAGCGGCAAATCCGTCGCCCGCTCGCATACCTTGAGCGGCGACCACTCACGCTTCCCGCTGCAGTGGGAGGAAGGCTCACTCGAATCCCTCCACTACCATTTCGTTCAGCTTCGCTTCACCTTGAAGCAGGGTTCTTTCTACTCCTACTGGTTCGAAGAGAATCCCGAACCGCCCCCGCACTGAGATAATCGGCAACTCCGCTCCGGAGCCTGCGCTCCCGGGCACGGAACCGCTCAAAAGGTCCCCTTGACCTCCAGGAGGGTATCGCCGTCCTCCTTGGACACGGTCGAGGACTCGATCTTCTCCTGCAGCTTGTCGTAGAACAGATCCTCGTCCACCGGGATATTGACCCAGTCGTCGGTCCAGCTCGACAGCAGCATGGCATTGGCAAGTTCCACCCCGTTGATGCCTTCATCCCCCCGCGCCAGCAGGGGGGCGCCGTGGAGAATCGCCTCCACCCAGTTCCTGGTGATTCCCCGGTGCTCCTGGCCGCCGCCGGGCGCCGGGACCGCGCACTTCCACACCTCGGGAGCGCCGAATCCCCCCTTCCACTCCCGGCGGAAGCGGCTCACCGGAACCACCGTGCGCCAGAAGGTGATGTTGCCTTCCTCCAGCAGGAGCTTGCCGCGGTCGCCGGAAATCTCCAGGCGATTGGTTCCCGGGGCCTCTCCCGTGGTGGTGATGAAGACCCCGGTGGCGCCGTTCCCGTATTCCACGTAGGCAGTCACGTCGTCGTCCACCTCGATGTCGTGGTACTTGCCCATCCCCACAAAGGCGCGCACCCGTAGGGGCATGCCGCAGGTCCACTGCCACAGATCCAGATTGTGCGGGCACTGGTTGACCAGAACCCCGCCGCCTTCGCCGGCCCAGGTGGCGCGCCAGCCGCCGCCGTCGTAGTAGCTCTGGGCCCGGAACCAGTCGGTGATGATATAGTTGGTGCGCACGATCTCGCCGAGTTCGCCCGAATCCACCAACTCTTTCAGCTTCTGATGCTCCGCGCGGGCGCGCTGGTTGAACATCACTCCGAAGACCTTGTCGCTCCTGGCGGCGGCCTCGTTCATGGCGCGCACCTGGCGGGTGTAGACTCCCGCCGGTTTTTCGGACATCACGTGGAGGCCAAACTCGAGGGCCTGGATGGCCAGCGGGGGGTGGAAATAGTGGGGCGTCGCGATGAGGACGGCGTCGACGGCCTTGGCGGCAAAGAGGGCGTCGGCGCTGTCGAAGACCTGGACCTTCGGGTCCAGGTCTTGCCGCGCCCACTGCAGCCGCGCTTCCTTGACGTCGCATACCGCCGCGAGCTCGGCTCCGGCGATCTCCCCCGCGGACAGGTACTCCACGTGGTTGGCTCCCATTCCGCCTATGCCGATGACCCCGATTTTTACTTTTTCCATGTTCCTTTCCTCTTGAAATTCAGTGCCCCGCGGCACTTTTGAGCCGCCGCGGCGGTCCGGTGGGCTCGCCGTTTTTGCAGACCAGGGGGAAATGCTCGCCGGCGGCGGACATGAGCTCCCCGTCCTCCAGGTCCACGAACTCGCCCATGAGATGGCCGCCGGCGGCAACGAAGCGGGCTTTGCCGGTCATGTAGTGGATGGCGATCGCCCGCCGCGGGCGCTGCGAGGCATTGGTGGGAGAGCTGTGCCAAGTGAGCGAGTGGTGGAACGAAACCTCGCCTCGAGCCACCGGCCGGGGCTGCGGCCGCACGGCGCCGATTTCGGCACCGGGCGGGGGCGTGAAGCCGCTGATATCACCCATCTCTTCGAGCTCCCGAAGATGCTCCTGAGTGCGGAGAAACTCGATCTGGTTGCCCCATTTGTGACTGCCGGGCACCATCCACATGCAGCCGTTCCCGGCGTCGGCGTCGTCGAAGGGAATCCACGCCGACACCGGGGTCATGGGCCGGATGCTGGGCCACAGGGGAGCGTCCTGGTGCCAGCGGGTCGCCCCGCCGCAGGCGGCGGGCTTGTACTGGATCTGGTCGTGCCAGATGAGCAAATCCGGCTCTGCGGTCAACTGGCTGACCGCCTTGACGATGGCGGGATGGTAGAGGAGGCGCTCGAAGGCCGGCGATGCCTCCCAGATGTTGACCACCTGCCAGACCGGCTGGGGCCCCGATTGCGGCCGCGCCGCGTTCAGGTCACGCAGCAGTACGGGCCGGGGCTCGGCGGCGGAAAAACCATCCGCGCCGCGCTCCAGAACGCGATCCAGCTCCGCCGCCAACTCCTCCACCTCTTCGTCTCCGAGGACGCGGCCGCCGTTGAGGAAGCCATGGCGGTGAAACTCTGCGGCTTGTTGCGCGGTCAACATTGGGACCTCCTCATGAATTGGTTCTGCCGGAGGAAACCGGGGCCATGGCCGCCATCGGGCAGGGGCCCGAAAAGTAACAATCGCGGCGCCATCGGCAATGCCGCCGCGGGCCGCTTCAACGAGAGGCGGAGCCCATCTCCTCAGTGCCGAGCTCATCCCCCACCCTGCGCACCGCGTCGGCGCGCTCCAGAATGATTGCACCATCGGCGATCAGGACCGCTTGCAGACGTCCTGTTTCCACCTCTGCGGCGGCGCATTCGGCGGCGGCGGCCAGGGCGGCTGCCGTTCCCGCGGCCTGCCCCATGCCCATGCAGGTCACCGTGACCCGGCTCGAAGCCAGCGCCGCCGCTTCGGCTCCATGACAGCGCCCCGCCACCCAGACATTGGCCAGCTCCCGCGGCACCAGAGTTCCATAGGAAATGTCGTAGGGACGCACCATGGTGTGGGGATGGTAGCCTGAGCGGTCCCGGGGATGGCGGTCCAGCCACCAGGCGCCCAGACATACCACGTCGTCGCAGCCGCGCTGACGCTCGATGTCCGCCAGCCTCAGGGTCCTGGCGGCGTGGATGCGGCGCGACTCGCGCACCCCCACCATGGGCCCGCTGGTGATGAAGCAGGCATCCTTGAACTCCGGGATCTTCTCCTTGAAAAGCTCGAACATCAGGCGGGCGTCTTCGCGACCCTGCATTTCGGCTTTGCTGAGATCGTCGGGGTCGAGGGGATCGCCGCCGACGCGGGTGGCGTTGAAGTAGAGATCGCCGGCCTCCACTTCGGACATCCAGGGGCCGGCGTAGAGCCCCAGCCGTCCTTCCCGGTGGGCTTCTTCCAGCACTTCCCCGCAGCGCTGGCGCAAATCCGCGGTGGGGTTCAGGGGACCGGCGCGAAAATGCAGGCTCATGGGCTGCAGCGGGCCCGGCCCGAGATCGAAAGGCGCCCCGGCAAAGGCCGCCACGTCGGCGTCGCCGCTGGCGTCCACCACGGTGCGGGGTTTCACCGCGGTGAGCCCCTTCTTGTTGGCGAGCACCACCGCGGTGACCCGGTCTCCGCTACGCACCACGTCCGCGACCACGGTGTGGTAAAGCACCCGGACTCCGGCGGCGCGCATCAGGCGGTCCGCCTCCAGCTTGAAGCGCTCGACGTCGAAGCGAATGGCAGCCCGCTGCGCGACCTCGCGCATCTGGCCGATTTCGACATTGAAGCGGAAGCGGGTGCGGGCGAGATCGCCCCTGGCGCTGGTGCGCGCCGCCCTCCGCGCCAGTTCCAGGACGAGTCCCCCAACCACAGGCAGACCGGAGCGCAGATCGACGAATCCGTCCAGCGCAGGACCCACCACGGCGGTGATGTAGCCTCCCGCGAAGCCGCAGCGCTCCACCACCATGGTGCGCGCCCCGTGCCGCGCCGCGGCAATGGCAGCGGTGGTGCCGGCGCATCCCGCGCCCACTACCAGGACGTCAGGCTCGTCGACTACCTCGAGCTGGCGCAGGATTTGCATCCCTGTCCTTCATCCTCCGCCTGGCCGGCGTCGCTTCACCTCTTGCCGGGCTTCGCGGAAAAGCGCGATCAGGCGAGCGCGCACTTTTTCGTCGCGGAACACCCCGATGCGCTCGGCCCAGGCAATCCCCCCCTCCATCTGGGTGAGCAGGTAATTGCCCGCCCCCGGCTCGAAGGCGCAGCGCCCGCCCACGTCGATGTAGATCGGCGAGGAGTGGGCCATGACCGGTCCGGCGTCGGTCAGGTACGGACCCCAGCAGCGCGCCGCCACCCAGCAGGACTTCGCCACCTTCAACTTATGGCGCAGGACCACCCGCCTGGCGCCGCCTGCATCCTGGCGCGCCACCGGGCGGCCTCCCACGATGAGCTCCACCGCGCTCAGGGGCCAAACGCTCTCGGCCACCGCCTCCACCTCTACCCGGCCGCCGTTGCCAGGCAGGGCGATCTCCTCGCCCATGAGGCGGCCTTCCACCCTCAGGTCGATCATGGCTCCGGTGCTGGCGAAGGTGGTGCCGCGGCGCACCGCCCGGCACCAGTTCTCGAAGGTGAAGGCCTCGTCCGGTCCCAACCTGGCGTAGGTCCTCGACCCTCCCAGGACGCGGCCGTTGGACATCTTGTCGGTGCCCCCTACTATGGGCAGCTTCTGCCCCACGTTGAGCCAGCGGTAGTAGCCGCGTTCGCCCTGGCCGATCTTCTCCCCCAGCCAGACCCAGCACATCTCCGCCGCGTCCGCGTGTCCCAGGACGATGTTGGCGGCGTTCTCGAAGTCGGGCACCGGCATGTGGGGCATTATCACCAGCCCCCCCTGATTGCGGCAGGCCTCGGCCCAGTCCGCCATCAGCGCCTCCACCTCGCCCCCGATCCAGTCCTCGTTGGCCCCGCCGGTGCACATGGGCGCCACCATTTCCTTCAGTCCCAGAAGGCTGATGTGGCCCAATACGTGCTGGCGGTTCTCCTGGCTCACCCAGATCAAGTGCTCGGCGCTGCTGGTGGGGGCCAGCCCACCGCTGAATTCTTCCCAGGAGGTGAAAAGCCGGCCCCATTGACTGGCCAGGAGGTGGACCACGTTGAGGTCCTCCGCCGCCGCCTCCAGATGGCTGGACTGCGAGGTGAGGAAGTGGACGTGGGTGTCCCCCGAATAGAACCCGCGCTCCTTCATGTCGAAGGCGCGGCGGATTTGCAGGGTCAGATGGCGCTGCCCGGGCTTGATCTCCACCCGGCGCCGCAGCGGGACGTACTCGAAACCGCGCGCCACCTCCACCAGCACCGGGCCTACGGGCAAGTCGATCTGACAGGTTCCGTCAATGTAGGCGTAGGGGGTGCCGCGCACCTTGCAGTCGCCGCCCAGATCCTCGAACCAGGCCTCGTTGACGTCGGCCTGGTGTCCGTGCGGCGCCAGGTAGGCCCCATGGGGGGTGCGAAAGTGGACCCGGGCGCCCACCGGCCGCCCCGTGTCGCCATCCTCCACCCGCACGTGCACCCACTGCTTGCCCCTGGGGGCGATGACCTCCACCCGCACATTTCCGCGCCGCTCCACGCCCTTTTCCACCACCTCTCCCCAGCTCATTGTTGCGGCTACCTCCTTCCCTCCCCGCACCTGCAATCGGCCCCGGGGCGAGCCGTGGATCTCCACGTAACCCCCTTCCTTGACCGTCTGCCCGCCGCGGCCCCAACCGCTTTCGTCGGTGGTCAGAAAATCCGCTCCGGGAACAAAGAGGGAGTCCTGCCTGGCCACCACCCCGCGCTCCATCTCCACCTCGACCCCCGGGCCTTCCGCTCCACCACTCTCCAGGTTCACGGCTACTTCGCGGCGCGGCAACCAGGCCAGCGGATCGTCTTCCTCGCTGCACAGGGTAATCGCCCCCAGGGCCAGGGCCGTGCTGCCCGCAGCCGTCACCTCTATGGCCTCGATGGTCTGGTGCGGCTGCGGATTCTCCCAGTCGAAGAGCCACCATCCCTGGAGATCGTCGCCGTAATCGGTGCGCACACCGGTCTGCACCCGGCCATAGGGGCCGCTACGGGAATCGATGGCGTAGGGATGGTATTCGCGGCAGTTGCGGCACAGGAAGGGATGATGCCCCCAGGGAATGGCGAGGTCGTGAATCTCGAAGCGCCGCCGCAGCCCCTGCTCCACCGCAGTGCCGTCGGCGAACACCATGCGGTAGGCGCCGATGTCCTCCCCCGTGCCTTCGAGGGTGCTGCTCTCGCCCCGGACCGGGGCGCAGACATGGGCGAAGAGCACCCGGCGCGCCTCCTGCCCCAAGGCAATTGTTGCCGACGCCGGGACCGCGTCTCCCGCGTTGCGGGCGACGACGACGAAGCGTTTGGCCGCTTCCGCGGGGGCCAGCGAAAAGGGCAGCCCCCAGAACCGGCATTCCCCCGCCGGCATTCCAGGCAGCGCGGAAGATTCCCCGTCTTCCTCCAGGGCCGGCCACAGCCAGCCCTCCGCGGTTTTCAGGTTTTCGCTGCCGGCATTCCAGAATCTACTCAGATCCACGGGCAGAAAGGGTTTGGACATGGTCTATCCTTTCGTTTTTCCAGGCTCAGGCGTTGCTGTCTCCAAATCTTCGTGATGGCCGGCGACAATATACTGCCCCGGAATACCGGGTTCAAGACGCTTAGTTGGAGGGCTCGGTTCAGAAACCGACGCCTTCGAACAGGGCGATGGGCAGTTCCCTCTCCAGATCCTTGAAAAACACGTACATATTGTCGACCAGGCGGAATCCCCCGTTGCTGTAGAGCAATTGTGCCACCGGGTTGTCCAGGGCGACGTAGAGGGTGGCGTTCTCATAACCTAACTGGTGCATTTCCCACAGGAGCGCCTGCAACAGGTATTTCCCCATGCCCTTGCCCTGCTCCTGGGCGGCGGTGCCGAACCACCCTACGTAATAGGAGGTCTGGGCTTCCCCGGCGCTGCAGTAGTGTCCGTGGGAAACGGCGGAGCTGGAGCCGATCTCCTCGTCTCCGCGCCACAAGCCGACGGTGGCGTTGGGCAGATCGCCGCGTCCTTGCACCACTTCGGTGCGCACCTCCAGCTCCCCTTGGGGACTGGGCGGCTCCTCGCCGCGGTAGGCGCGCAGGTCGAGAATGGAGTTGCCGCGGGTGATCCGGTAGCGGTTAGCGCGCAACAGGGCGTGCACCTGAGCCATGGAGTCGAAGAGAAAGGTGCGGTCGAAAAGACAGAAGCGATACCCGTAGTAGCTGAAGACGCGGATTTGTTTCAGCCCCCATTGGCGAAAGTATCTTTCCGCCTCGTTTAGAATGGCCTGCCCGGCGCGGCGCTGCCCGCGCCGGTAGTGAAAGAAGCGGATCAAACCGACGCGATCGTCGAGAATGTCTTCGACCAGATGAAGGCCGATCCAGATGAGGTCGTCGGATACCTTGCTCCACAGGGCCAGGTGAGCGAAACCAAGCACCTGGCCGTCCTGCCTGGCCACGATGAACCTCTCCTGGGTCAGGTTGCGGTAGGGCTCGTCCTCATCCGGGCGGAAGCGCACTCCGGCGTGGAACTCCTGGGGGGAAACAGGATAGCAATAGGGCCTTCCGGCAAACTCGGCATTGTAGAAAGACGCCAGTGATCCGGCGTCGGCGACCTCGAGATATGTTATCTCCATATCCTCCGCTCCCGCCCTCCGGAGATCAGCTTTTGCGGCCCCCCCGCATGCACCGGAGGGCGGCCTGGAGCTGAGCTCTGTTGCTGTAGCGGTCGACCACGCGCAGCAGCGCCGACCGGGGTTTTCTCTCCAGCCTGTGCACCTCCTCGAGCACCAGCGGCAGTGCCCGCACCACGTTGTCCACCACTGTCACGCTCGCCTTTCTGGCGCTGCGCGAGAGCGGATTCAAGTCCACCGCGATTACTTTCTTGCCCATTTTGCGCAGAGCCTCACAGCGGTCGCCGTCCTCCATGGCCACGAAAATCACGTCCGCGGTGAAGATGCCCTGGGGATGGACGAAGCGGCGGTTGGACTCGATGAAATCGAGCTCGGCTTTCCTGGTGGGCAGGAGGACGCGGGCGGCGCCGCGCTCTTGCAGGTGCCCGCGGATCGCCCGCTCCCGTCCCTTGGAGGCGTGAAAGATGTTGACCTCCAGGGGAGCGCCCAGCAGCTTGCCCAGCTCCGCCAACTCCCCCGGCACCAGGGCGGCCGCATTGCCGTTCACCGAGATCACCGGATGTTCGGCCAGGTGCAGCAGGGCGGCTGCGGCGCGCGCGGCGCGGCGCGCGAAGATGCGCGTCCTCTCTCCGATGAGGTAGTCGAAAGCCTCGCCGCGGCCGTGGGCAACGAGGCCGTGAACCGAGGTGATGCCCTGCTCCACCCCGGTGACGACGGCGTCGCGCAGCTTCAGCGAAACATAGCGGGGATGGCCCGGAAGCAGGTCATTCATTCAGGACCCTGGCTTTCTCCATGGTGAGCATGGTCTTTCTGGCCCCGGCGAAAGGGCTGGTGCTGAACACCGCGTTGCCCAGCATGATCATCGAAGCCGCTCCTCCGGCCGCCTCGATTCGGGCGATGGTTTCCTGCACTTCCCTGTCCAGCAGCAGCCCGCTGCTCTGGGCGAACTGCCTGGCCAGGCCGATGCAGGAGTCGAAGTCGACCTCGGCTGCTTTCACCATGGACTCAAGCAGCCCCAGCGCCACTGCCGCAGCCTGGTTGATGCGGGCCCGCTTTTTGGGGTCGCCGATGACCTCCGGGGTGCGTATGGGGCTGAAGTAGCGGTAGTAAACGGGTTGCTCCGGCACCGGCAGGGGTTGCGCGTGGAGGGGGAATCCAGGCTGCAACTTGACCAGGCAGCCGCCGCGGTACTGGGCGCACACGTCCCCCAGGCCAGTGAGGTTCTCGACCTCGGCCACGTGGGCGGCCATGGCCAGCTCCTGCGCCGGCTTGCCCAGCTCCAGCAGGGCGTCGAGGGCGTAGGCCGCAGCCAGCGCCGCCGCCCCGCTCAGGCCGAATCCACCGCTCAAGGCCAGCGGGGATTCGATGTCAATGTGCACCTGCGCGGCGGTCAGCTTCTGCACCACCGAGTGCACGGTGGGAAAGGGAATCTCGCGCCCGTTGAACCGCACCGCGGTGCGGCTGTGCCTGCGGGCGCACACTTCCACCCCGTCGCTTACCGTAAACGACATGCCGAGGGAATGCATCCTGGCCGGGTCGTCGTGCGGGATAATCTTGAAGACACATGAAATACTACCGGGCGCAAAAGCTCTGGCCTGGGGCATTGCCTGCCTTTCGTGACGCATGGATCCGGTGCCGTCCGTCCCTCCTCACCAGGGCTGGTCGTAGCTGGGTGAACGGCAATAGCGCCGCATCTCCAGGCGCAGGGTGGCCGCACAACCAGGGGCGAGGGTCAGCGCAAACCACTTGCCGTCCACCGCCTGGGGCTGCGCTCCCCGCACCCCGGCCTCGACCACCTCGGTGAAACTGTGCTCTCCGAAAGCCCCGGCCTGAAGCACGAGGCGCTGCTCGTGCAGGGGGCTGAGGTTGACCAAGTGCAGGGTGGTGCTGTCCGCATCGAGCGCCGAAACCAGGGCGGCGGTGTGCGGCGGCAGCCCCGGACGCCGCTCCGAGGCGTCGTAGAAGCGCAGGCGCACGTGCAACAATCCACCATGGTAGATAATCTGCGGCCCCCCGCAAGTCAATTGCACCAGTGCCTCGGTGTGCACCGGGTTTATATCCTGCCAGTGGTGCACGTCCCAACCGGCGGGATCGCCCCCATCGCAGCGCATCAGATCCATGCGCCGCCCGACTTCGGCGTACTGGGCCTCGAGGATGCGCTCGGGATAGGCGTCGAGGCCGCCGTCCAGGTAGCAGAACCAGGGGGCGAAGTGAATATCGTCGCCTTTGCCGCGCCCGGCGGCGATATGGCGCCAGGAGGTGCGGCTCTGGGGCAGTTGCTCGATCAGGCGGAGGTCTTCCTCGGCCTGCGACATGTACCAGAGTTGGCCGAGGAAATGGGGCTCCAAAGGACGGAAGGAGGTCCAGCCAGCATCGGTGTGGCGGCAGGGAACCAAGTAGTGGCCGTTCTCGATCCGTCCCAGCTCCAGCAGGCGGCGCAACTGGCCGCGGACGATTTCCAGGTAGCTCAGGTCGCCGCTCAGCAGCACCGCGTTCATGGCGGCGATGGACAGAGGCTCGATGACCGTCCTCAATCCGTGGGGCCAGCTCCAGCCGTAGTAGCCGCCCCACCACTTGCCTCCCATGGTCTCGCCGATACGTCCGCCGGGTCCGACGTTGTCGGGGCAGATGCCGCCGTTGGCTTCGATGCGCTCGGCCCAGGCCTGCAGGTAGTCCAGCACCCAGCTCCGGTAGCGCTCTTCTCCGGTGTAGAGAAAGGCGTTGGCCGCCAGGCTGGTGGCGGTCAGATTGAGAGGGACGTCGGCGCTCATCTGGCGGCTGTTGAGGGCTTCGAGGATGCCGGCGTAGACCGCGTCGTCGCACCAGTCGGCGCCGCGCACCGACTCCCCTTCCCAATCGATGGGGTGAGTGGGAACGTCGAGATCCTCGAATGGAACGGGATACCGGGACAACACCTCGCGAATGGTGGACCAGTCCTCCCAGGAGTACGCCTGTTTGGGTCCCTTGCTGCCCGTAATCGGCGAGCGCATCATGCGCTTCTCCCGGTCCCAGTTGGGGGCCTCCGGATCGTCGCCCATGTAGAGCGCGGCAAAGCGCAGAGCCCTCTCCCGGTCCCGCGACCGCCGCGGGTCGGCGAGGCCGAAGTAGTAGAAGTAGATGGAGGACTCGCCGTGGTGCATCCAGTCGTAGCCGGCGTCGAACTCGCGGTGCACCTGGCCATAGGCGGTGAACTGGCGGGTGACCGCCTCCCAGAGGAAACGGCTGCGCTCGTGCAGGTCGGCGGCACCGCCGAGGGCGTAGAACAGGGGCCAGTTGTGGTAGCTTTCGTAGCCGTCGTCGGAGCCGTCCATGCCGGGAAACTCATCCCTCCAGACGAAGGTTCCATCGCCGCGAGTGTAGCGCTGCTGGAACAGCGGGGCGGCCTCGTTCATCGCCGCGACGAGATGGCGCTGGCGCAGAGCCCACTCGGGGATGGACTCCACGCGGCCGGCCTGCAGAGCGATCGTCTTCATCGTAGCCTGGTCCCGGAAGGAATGTGCCACCTTCGACTTGGAGGGATTTTGCAGGATTAAATTAAGCGAGAACTCCTCTGCGCCACAATCAGTCCGGGTACTGGATGGAGCCATTGCGGCGAGTCCGTGGAGAAAGTTGATCCATTCTCCGAAATACAGTACTATCATCCTCTTGGCCGGACCCCGGCCGAGCGCGAGAGGAGATGAGAATGAGCGAAAACCTGCCTTTATTGCCCACCAGCGTCATCGGCAGCTACGCCATGCCGGGCTGGTTCTGGAGCGCCACCGAGGAGATGGACAACGACCGCTACGGACCCACCGACATCCAGGAGGTTTTCGACGACGCGGTGAGCCTGGCCATGCTCGACCAGCAGCGCGCCGGGGTCGACGTGATCAGCGACGGCGAGATGCGGCGCTGGTACTTCGTGCAGAGTTTCTACCGCCGCTTCTCCGGGCTGCAGGAGCGTCCCGTCCTCCGCAAAACCGGGCTCTACGGCTACGACTCGGTGCCGCGCTGGCGGCCCACCGAACGCATCCAGGTTCCCCAAGGGCTGGGCATCGTGGAGGAATTCGAGTATGCCCGCAAGCACTCCGACCGCCCGCTCAAAGCCACCTGCCCGGGCCCCCTGACCCTGACCATTCACATCCAGTTGCGCGACGACAAGGTCTACAAGGACCGCCTCGAACTGGCCTACGAGTTCGCCGGAGTGATCAACAAGGAGCTCAAGGCGCTGGTGGCGGCCGGGGCCGACTTCATCTTTCTCGACGAGCCTTCCTACTCGGTCATTCCCGGAGGCGGCCACGAGTGGATCGACCTCTTCAATCATACCGTGGAAGGAGTCGACGCCAAAATCGGACTCCACATCTGCTTCGGCAATCTGGGCAGCCGCCCCCGCGGCAAGCGCAGCTACGCCGCTTTGGCGGACTCCATCATGAACGCCAACGCCCAGCAGATCGCTCTGGAATTCGCCAACCGCGAGCTGGCGGAGCTGGATTTGTGCGCCCGGCTCGCCGAAAAGTTCGAGGTGGCCGCCGGACTGGTGGACGTGAAGTCGTTCTACCTGGAGACTGCGGAGGACATCGCCGAGCGCGTGCGCCGGACCCTGGAATACGTTCCTGCCGAGAAACTCTGGATCACGCCCGATTGCGGCTTCTTTCAACTGCCGCGCTGGCTCTCCTGGCGCAAGATCGAGAACATGGTCAAGGGAGTGCGAATCGTGCGCCGCGAGTTGGCAGGCTAGTACTCCGTTGATGACCGTCGGCGACCTGCTGGAACAGAGCGCGCGGCGCTCTCCGGCCGCGGAAGCGCTGGTCTATGGCCATACGCGCCTGACCTACGCCGGTCTCCAGGACCAGGTGGAGCGCCTGGCAGCCGGCCTCCGCCGCCTGGGGCTGGAGCGCGGCGACCGCGTCGGTCTGCTGCTTTACAACTCCCACCAGGCCTTCGAGCTCGTGCTCGCCCTGGGACGCGGCGGTCTCGTCTTCGTGCCCCTCAACTACATGCTCAACTCCCGGGAACTGGCTGCCATTATCGCCCACGCCGGAGTGCGGGCGGTGATCACCGAACCCGAACTCCTCCCCAACCTGGCCCCGGTCCTGGAGCGACTGGAATGCGTCGAGCACCTCATCGGGGTGGGAGAAGTGGCTGGCGCCGGCGCCTCCTACGCCGGCTTGCTGCAGCAGGCGCCTCCGGCGGATCCACCCGACTACGGCGTGGACCCGGAAGATCTCTTCGGGATCATGTACACCAGCGGCACCACCGGCCTGCCCAAAGGGGTGATGCTGACCCACGCCAACATCACCACGCACGCCGCCCACATGGTGCGCGACTACCGCATCGGGCCCTGCAGCCGGGGATTCGTCGTGCTGCCCTACTTCGTCGGCGCCGCTCTCAACGGCATCGCCTTTCCCTGCCTGTCCCGGGGGGGCAAGGTGGTGGTCCTGCGGCGCTTCAGCCCGCGCGCCTTCCTGCAGACCGTCGAGGACGAGCGCATTACCCACGTGCAGGTGGTGCCCACCCTGCTGGTGCGCTTGCTGGAGTCGGACGCCCTAGGACAATACGACAGCGGCAGCCTGGAGGTCCTGGGATACGGCTCGGCGCCCATGCCCCTGGCCTGCCTGCGCCGCGCCCTCGAGGCCTTGGGACCGGTCCTGGCGCAGATGTACGGACTCACCGAGACCTGTGCCATGGCCACCTGCCTGCACCCCGGGGAGCACGTCCTCAAGGGCCCCGGAGCCAAGCGCCTGCGCTCCTGCGGGCGCGCCGTGGAAGGGGTCGAGGTGCGGATCGTCAACGACGCCGGCGAGGAGGTGAAGGAGGGAGAGATCGGCGAGGTGGTGATCCGCGGCCCCACCGTCATGCGCGGCTATTGGCAGATGCCCGGGCAGACGGCCGAGGCCATGCGCGGCGGCTGGTTCCACAGCGGCGACCTGGGCTACCGGGACCAGGCGGGGTTCGTCTTTCTTTGCGACCGCAAGAAGGACATGATCATCAGCGGCGGTTTCAACGTCTTTCCCCGGGAAGTGGAAGAAGTGCTCTACTCCCACCCGGCGGTGTTGGAATGCGCCGTCATCGGCGTCCCCCACCCGGAATGGGGCGAGGCAGTGGAGGCGCTTGTCGCCCTCAAGGAGGGCATGAGCCCCAGCGCCGAGGAGCTGCTGGCGTTCTGCCGCCACCGCCTCTCGAGCTTCAAACGGCCGCGCTCCATCGGCTTCGTCGAAGAAATCCCGCGCAATCCCTCCGGCAAGGTGCTCAAGCGCGTGCTGCGCCGCCGCCGCGCCGGCAACCGGGGAGAAAAGCGGCACTTCAAAGGAGAAGGCAATGAGCAATGAATCGAGCACGTTGAAGCGCGCCGGCTCCATTTCGCGGAGGCTGCAGAAGCTGCCCTACGAGAAACGGGTGTGCCGGGTCGAGCAGTACCCATCCTGCCTGTCGCCGGACCCCACCTACACCGGGCTTTCGGTGGAGGAGTACGCAGATTTCATCCACGATGTGGGGGTAGAGGTCCAGATCGTCACCGAAGTGGAAAGGGGTTACGCCCGCTTTCCCTCCAGGATGCTCCCCGCCCATCCCCACGTCGACCAGGAGCGCCTGCCGCGCTTCCTCGAGCTGGCCCACGAGAAGGACATCATCGTCCTCTGCTACTACGCCATGATCTTCAACAAGCCGCTCAAAGCCGTCCATCCGGAGTGGCTCATGGAGTTCATCGACTGCGGCCGTCCTCCGCCCGAGAACCAGGGCTGGTTCTGCTTCAACTCGCCGCACCGGGACTGGCTCCCCGACTACCTCATCGAGTGGATGGACAATCTGGACCTGGACGGGTTCTACTTCGACGACACCAACTGGGGCTCCCACGCCGGCCGTCCCTTCTACCCTTCCTGCATCTGCAGCTACTGCGAGGAACTCTTCCGCCGGGACTGCGGCCGGCCCATTCCGCGCAAGGTGGATTTCGACGACCCCGACTTTCGCCTGTTCGTCAACTGGCGCTACCGCAAATTCCTCGACTTCGTCCTCCACCTCGGGGGCCGGATGCGGGAGAAATATCCCCACGTCATCCTCGACCATCACTACTACGCCCGGCCCACCACCGACTGGGTCGACGGCCACCAGCTCAATCCCCTGCCCTTCGGGGCCAGCGGCGACCACTTCTTCATCGAGGCCCACCGCTCGGTGCGCGAGACCGGCTTCATCGCCAGGGTCGCCCGCGCCCTGGGGCCCCCGTTCTGCGTCTGGCGCAACCAGATCCAGGAACTGCCCCAATGCACCTCGAGCTACGCTCCCTTCCAGGAGCCCTACTCGCCCCTGCTCCACGGCCTCGAAGCCCTCATCAACGGCGGCAGCTCCATCTACGGTTCCTTCGGCGGCCCGGCGGAGCTGCACCGGGACACCATGAAGACGGTTTTTGCCGAGCTCAAGAAGCGCGTTCCCTACATGGAGGGGGAGACTCTCAAGTACGCCGCCCTGCACTACTCGCAACAGAGCCGCGACTTCCGGCCCTCGGAAATGGCCAAGAACACGGGGCAAGAGGACTACGCCGCCATCTCCCAGGGCAACGTCAACGGAACCTACGAGATCCTCAACCGCTCGCACCTGCTGGTGGACGTGGTGCTGGACGACCAGCTCACCCCGGAGCATCTGTCCGCCTACCGCGTCCTCTTCCTGGCCGACAGTTGCCTTTCCGCGGCCCAGTGCGACGCCGTGCGCCAATTCGTCGAAGCCGGCGGCACCCTCCTCGCCACCCACGAGACCTCGCTCTTGGACGATTTCGGGCGCCGGCGCGACAACTTCGCCCTGGCCGACGTGCTCGGTGTGGATTACCGCGGCCCCGGCGGCAGCGGCGACCTGGAGGGTGTGGTCTACGTTGTGCAGGACCAGGACCTGGCGCGCCGCTTCGGCCGCGTCATCTGCTTTCCCGGCTGCCAGGCGGAGGTCGCCCTCAGGCCCGGCAACCATGCCCAGGTCCTGTGCACCCGCAGCAGCCTCGGAGGCCGGACGCCCCTGGACGATTTCGACCCGCGCCTGAACTACGACTCGGGGGATCCCGCGGCAACCCTCAACCACTACGGCAGGGGCCGGGCCATCTACCTGAGCAGCGACGTGGGCCGCGGCTACCTGGAAAATCCCTATCCGCCGCTGCGGCGCTTCGTCGACCACCTGGTGCGCCGGACCCGGCCGCCCCTTGAGATCGAGGCGCCCCAGGCCATCGAAGTGGCGGCCTTGCGCCGCGGTGCCAACCGGCTGCTGATCCATCTCCTCAACAATCCCACCCCCATGCTGCCGCCGCAGCCGGGCGCGGAAAAGGACGTCACCACCTTCTTCTACCTGCAGGAACTGGATCCGGTGCGCGACGTGCGGGTGCGCTTCAACGACCTCAAAGTCCAATCGGCATACCTGCCGCTGCAGGATCTCGAATTGGAAGTAGAGGGCGAGCCGGCCGCGGTTGTGGTGCCCAGGGTGGAGGTGCATGAAGTGCTGGTGGTGGATGTGCTCGACTGAGGCTGCAGCGGGGGCTCAGGGGTTGGGCGCGGAATCGTCCTTGCGCGCGAGAAAGGCGGCGATGCGTCGTTGCGCCGCGGGACGGGTGGCCAAGGTGGCCAAGTCCTCCGCCTCGCGCCGCATGGCCTCGTCGCGGGACGACGACCGCAGCACTTCCCTGGCGCGGCGCAGCACCTCCGGGTCCTTGGCGCTCAAGTCCCGGGCCAGCCGCATGGCCTCCGAGACCAGCTCGGCGGCGGGGACCACCTGGTTGACCAGCCCCATACGCAGGGCCTCGCCGGCGCCGACCCGGCGTCCCGTGAAGATCAGCTCCCGCGCCCGCGCCGGGCCCACCAGCGCGGGCAGGCGGAAGGTGGCCCCGGCGGCCGGCAGCCATCCCATGTCGATCTCGGGCTGGCCCAGAATGGCATCGTCCGCGGCCAGGCGCAGGTCGCAGGCCAGGGCCAACTCGCAGCCGCCGCCGAGGGCGTAGCCGTGGATGGCGGCGATGGTGGGCCGGGGAAAGTCCTCCAACTGGCTGCACACCCGGTTTTCGAGCAGGCCCAGGGCTCGGGCGCTCTCGCGGCTGGCTCCCGCCAGCTCGCTGAGGTCGGTGCCGGAGCAGAAGGCGCGTCCCCTGCCGGCGACGATCAGGACGCGCACTTCCCCATCCTCGACCACCGTGGCCAACCGCGCCTGCAGCGCCTCGTACATCCGCCGATCGAGGGCGTTGAGCACCGCCGGGCGATCGAGCTCCAGCAGGCCGACACCATCGCGGGAGGAAAAGAGCACCCCGGACATGGAACAAACCTCCTTTTGGTGAGCAAATTAACAGGCTGCCTTTGATAATATGCTGCCAATGGGGGGAATCTACCAGGACCTCATGGAATGTAAGGATAGAGGTGTTCAGGACCGGCCTTCAGGAGACGTTGATCAGAACACCCTTTTGGCGCAGAAATATCCCTGGGCGCGCGATAGTCGCACCCCGCTGCGCCAGCCGCCGGCGAATCCTCCGCTTGTAATCTCGCCCACCTCCAACACGGTCCAGGCCCCGTCGAAAAGGGCGGCATCGCGGCGGTTGGCGTCGGCGCCGAGGCGCAGCAGGATGCGGCGCTCGCCGCCGCGGTCGCTTTCGAGCACGAGGACCCCGGGGGCCCGCGGGTCCGTGCCGACCGGGTCGCCCACCCGGTGAGCGCCCACCGCGCCGAGGTCGAGGTCGGTGAATCCGTAGAGCGGGGTCGAGGCGGTGCCCAGGGAGTCCAGTCCCGGCGGCTGCAGGCGCAGGGTGAGCGTCCCCTCCACGGAGCGGGCGTCGCTGCCGTCCACCACTTCAACCATCTTCACCCGGTAGGTGCCGGCCCTGTCCGCCAGGGTGACCCCGGCGGGCAGGCGCCCGGAGGTCGGTTCGCAGGCCGCCCCTTGCTCCCGCGGCTTCGGCCACGCCTCCGGCAGATCGCCCGCCCGGCATGCGGCCAGCGCCATCAGGGCGACCATTGCCACAACGGTGCCGAGGTCAAGACGGCTCATTGGCTTTCTTTCCTTCTGCGAAAATACAGGGTGATCGTCATAAACTCTTGGTCCAGCATGAACCCCATCAGGTGAAATTTTCCAGGCTGCCCGATTTCCCCAGCTTGTTCACCGGCATTGCCCATGGAGGACCATTGCGGTCGCCCCCGGGATTCTGCCCCCTACTTTACCACATGGGTTTGCATCCTGCAAAAATTACCGATATCTTATTTTCCTAGCGCCTGGGATGAGTCGCCAAGCGTCTCGTTTTGGGGCGATGGCCCCAAAAGCCCAGTCGCTTTCTTTTTCATGAAATCGGAGCCGCGGCATCCGACGATGGTGGCTCATTCACTCTCCCCCTCGCTGCGCATCCCACCCATTGGACGACTCCCGGACTTGCCGGGAATCTACGATTCCTGATCGAAAACAAGAGATATTCACCTCTTACTCCGGCACGCATGCTCCGAAGGCCGCGGCAAAGGCCCGCGACCTGGGATTGAGCACCGAGTAGAACGCACGGACCTCGGGGTCGGGGTGGTCGCGCCAGAGCCTGGCGGGCATCGTGGTGTAGTTGCTCAAATGGGGCTGGTCGCGGCGGCCGTAATAGATCTGTACGGTTTTGCGCTCCTTCTGCGTCGGGCGGATGGTCGCCGTGTGCAGCACCGAGAGATTGAAGAGCACGACGGTGCCGGCCCGTCCGTGAAGGTCGACGATGCCGCCGCGGGCGAGCTGCTCTTCCTGGTCCAGAATGGGAGCGTCGGCGGCTTCGGGCGAGAGGGAGAAGCAGTGGGTGGTCGCGTCGACATCGGCCAGATAGACGAGGGCGTGGATATACTGGGTGCGCAGGGAGTGCTGCTGCCAGTGCGGACTGTCGCGGTGCCAGTTTTGCCAGCCTTCGCCCTCGAAGGGCGCCATGTGGCGCAGGCAGGCTTCGGAGAGGCAGATGGGGGCACCGAGAAGGGCTTCCACGGGGTCCAGGATTTGCGGGTGGCGGATGATTTCCTCGACTGCGGGACAGGTGATCAGAGGATCGCAGTTGACGCTCTGGTAGGCGCTCTCCAAGGGGCGCCAGATGGCGCGGCCCCAGGTTGCGCGGTCCTGGTCAAAGCCCCGGCGCAGGCGGGCGGTTTCCCGGTCGGAGAAGAGCCGGCCCAAGTGGAGGTAGCCGTGGAGGCGAAAGAATTCGTAGTCTGAAGCGTTCATCGGCGTTCCTTGGGAGATGGCCTTCGTCCCAGTTCGCTTTTCCTGCCGCGCTCAGGCCGGTTTGGCGGCACTCTTGCCCAGGTTGCTGCACATCGATCCGACGACCACCAATAGGGCGCCGGCGAAGGCGGGTTTGTTGAGGGGTTCCATGGGGACCAGGTTGGGGTCGAAGAGGGCGAGCAGGCCCGTCGAGGCTATGGTGATCAGGGGCGTCAGGGAGACCAGCGCGCCCATGCGCGAGGCCTCCAGCCGCTTGAGCGCTTCGCCGAAGCTGAGATAGGAGACCAGGGCGAAGACAGCCGCGCAGGCCAGGAGCAAAATGGGGAGTGGCGCCAGGTCGAGAATGCGGCTCGGCCGGGCGAGGGGCAGAAAGAGCAGTATGCCGAACCAATTGACCAAGGCCATGATCGAGGTCGAGGGAAGATGCCGCAGCAGGCGTTTTTGCACCAGCATGAAAATACCCCAGAGAACGGCGGCAGCAATGACGAGCCAAACGCCGCCGCCATAGTCCTCTACCACGAACAGCAACTCGGCGTAGCGCTGGTTGAAAAACAGCCCTATCCCCAAGATCAACACTCCAAAGCCGACCCACTGCAGACGGCTGAAGGATTCTTTGAAGAGGATCAACCCGCCCAGGAGCACGATTATTGGCGTTAACTGCATCACGATCTGAGCCGATCCAGGCGAAATGCGAGACAATCCCATCAGATAAGCCAGGTAGTTACCGCCGAGGACGAGGACGCAAACCAGCGCCAGAACCAGAGCTGCGCCGCGTATCCGAAAGGGTGAAGCAAGGCCATGGCGAAAGTGGACCAGGGGGACCAGCATTGCCCCTCCGACCAGGAAGCGGTACCAAGTGACTGTAAAGGGATCCAGCCATTGCAGCAGAAGCTTGAGCACCACGGGCAGGCCGCCCCACAAAAGCAGGGTGACAGCGGCGAAGGCCAGCCCCATTGATCGATGTCCCTTGCGGTTGCTTACGGTCACTAGGAGGTCCTCAAATTCCTTGGAATCGGCTCCGCTTACCAAAAAAAGATGGAAACGTTAACGTTATAATCTGGTGTCCCGTCGCATCAATGCCGGTTCCTCGAGCGTCCGGACTTGGGTGCACCGCGGTCCACTCGCCGAACATCAAGGCGTTGAGCATTCAACTGCGAAGGATCTGTTTCATCTAACCCTCGGCATTCAACAAAGGAGGCCAGCGAGTGAATCGAACGAATCACGACCCATCTGCCGAAAATAGTGGAGGGCACAAGATCCTCATCGGCATCGTAATCTCCATTATCGTTGGAATAATCGTCGGCGGATGGCTTCCCGGCGTCGCCGTAAAGACCTCCATTCTCGGCGAAATTTTCCTCAATCTGCTGAAGATGATTGTCGTCCCGCTCGTCATGCTGTCAATGGTTGTCGGAATCACCGGCTTGGGCGATATACGCAACCTCGGCCCCATCGGCAGGCGCACCGTTCTCTACTATATGGCGACGACCGGAATCTCGGTGCTGATCGGCATCATCCTGGTCAATATCATTCAACCCGGCAAAGACATCTCGCACGGCGAGGAAAATCCGCAGTTGGCTTATACCCTCAGCGGCGCTGGCAACCGCACCGTCAATTTAACCAACGGCACGTGGAAAAGGACGCGATACAGCGAAAAATACGTCCTCAGATTGTCGGATCAGGAGGTGGAGGGCGAAATCGAATCGGCCTCCGAGAAGTCGGCGACGGTGAAATTCTGGAAAAATCGGGCGGAAGGGGTATTCCACATCGCAACCGACACGGGCGAGCATCTGCCGTTCCGCCGGGTGAATGGAGAGGTGGTATCCGCCGAGCCTGAACTTTCACAGAACGGGACAGGGCTTGAGATCAAGTTGCCCGTCGCCCAGAAAGTGCGAGGTAAAGAGGAACGGGATATGGGCGGGACGCTGAAGGAGGTGCTGCTCGGAGACCCATCAACGGGAAAGGAGGGCATGATTCCGCGCAACGTCTTCAATGCCATGGTGCGGATGGATATCCTGCCCCTGATATTCTTCTCGCTGTTGATTGGCGCCACACTTTCAGTCCTTGGCCAAAAGGGTCAACCCGCTATTAAAGTTATTTCCGGCCTGAATGACGCGGTGATGCGACTGGTGCACTGGATTATGGTCCTGGCGCCGGCCGGCATCTTCGGGCTCGTCGCCGGACGCATCGGCCACGCCGGAGGATTCGAGGACTTCCTGCCCGAGCTGATGGCGGTGGGCAAGTACAGTTTCACCGTGGTGTTCGGACTCGGGGTGCACGGCATCATCGTATTGCCGCTCATCCTCCTGCTGATTGCGCGCAGGAACCCGCTGAGCTACGCAAAAGGAATGAGCACCGCGCTATTGAACGCTTTTTCGACCGCTTCCTCCTCCGCGACCCTGCCACTGACCATGAGGGCGGTCGAGCACGAAAACAAGGTTTCCAACCGCACCGCGAGTTTCGTCCTGCCGCTCGGCGCTACAATCAACATGGACGGCACCGCGCTCTACGAAGCCGTTGCGGCGATGTTCATCGCGCAGGTCTACGGAATCTCCCTGAGCCCCGCCGAGCAGACGGTAATCTTTCTTACCGCGACCCTCGCAGCGATTGGCGCGGCCGGGATTCCGGAATCCGGGCTCGTCACCATGGTTATTGTCCTCAGAGCCGTTGACCTGCCAATCGAAGGCATCGGGCTTATTCTGACCATCGATTGGTTGCTCGACCGATTCCGCACGACGGTCAATGTCTGGGGTGACAGCGTTGGTGCCGGCGTTATCGAATCGTTCGAAAACGGACCGGGGAAATGAGTACCGGGGGTCTCGCCGCCGATCCGGTGGTAGTTCCTCCGGCGGCTGATTGTCGCTGGGTCGCGCCGCTGTCGGTCCAGTAGAGCTTGGCGGTAGGGGGCAGCCATGACCGCCAGAGCCGCGTCGGGGTGAGGATCAGGCGGCTTATTCGCTCTCGACGGTGCGCTTCACTTCAAGGATGATGGTCGCAGGCTTGTCGGGCATGGCGGTGGGACCTTCTACAATGCAGGTGGGCGGAACCGAGTCCTCCTCGGCCGCCCGGACGACAAGAGCAGCTTTTATATACGAAAAATCGGCGAAGAAAAAGGCCCGAGATTTTATAATCTCGGGCCTTTTTCACAATCTTCCTCTCCATCACATCAAGTTTTATCCTGTCCCTCCAATATTCCTTCTATCCGTCCTACCCGTCCAGTCAATCCGGTCATTTCTTCCCGCAATTCCCCAACATCCTGCCGCAATTCCTTTATATCTTCCCTGACTTCTGTACGAAGGCGATTTATATTTTCGCCTATGGCAGTATGAGCCTTCTCAGACTCCTTTTTGACATCATCGACCCGCTTGCCTACAGACTTCAAATACAACGCCAGGAATACTCCCACAAGAGTGATTAATCCTGGTGCGACGTACTCGGCCATAACAAATCCCTCCAAACTCTCCTACCTGCTATAAGCTCAAAATACCTCCATACAATACAAAATTTCCCACTTAAATTACAAAAAGGTCCGGTTTCTTTTTCAAGTCAATTCCTACCTGGGAAGGAGTAAGTCACCTCGCCTGGTAGGGCCGACCATGTTCTTTCGTCCACACGCTTGCCGCCGATACTGGCACTTGCTGTCTCCACCCGGAGCGCACGGTCAAGCTCCTCCACCAGCCTTGGAGTTGGCCCGGTTTGGTGGGCACCTCATCCCTTGATGAAAATGAGCCCACCATGCCTGAATCGCGTATCCCCTATCCCGCCGAGTTTCGCCAGCTCATTCGCTCTCGACGGTGCGCTTCACTTCAAGGATGATGGCCGCAGGCTTGTCGGGCATGGCCGTGGGGCCTTCTACAATGCAGGTGAGCGGAACCGAGTCCTCCTCGGCCGCCCGGACGACTGGCGCAGACGCCGCAAAGGGTGTGACAAAGGGCCCTTTGTACGACTCGGCCTGGATGACGTCGACGCGATAGCCTATATCGGCCATCGCCTGAATCGTGATCGCGCTAAGCGGGTTGTGTATCAAATACCTGGGGTGGAAACGGGTTGACATGAGTTCGTCGTCGAGCACGTTCTCGCGCCGGTGTAGCCCGCCCCGCTGGCGGCATTGAAGGCCGCAATCGCCAACGGACCAGAGAAGTGCGTGTCCGGCGCTGGCCAGAGTACCGCCACCCAATCCCGAGTTGTCATCGATTTCCACCAGAATCAGCAGATCATCGACTTTGTCGGGGATGGTGGTCGTTGGATAAAGTTCCTCCACCGCATCGCGCTCTTCTTCCGTAACGGGATGGTAGGGAATGCTGTGCGTGATGATGCTCTCCCAACGGGTCGCCGCCGCTTCTGCCGCCAACCGGTATTTTGGGGAAATCGCGCCGACGAAAATGAGGTCGATGTCAAAAGAAGGGGTTCCGGTAGAAGGGGTTCCGGTGGTCGTCGCCTCGACGATCTCGGAGCGGCTGGTCACACTGCCGTTGCAATCCGCCCCGATGTACCCATAATCAGCTTCGTAGGTGGTGGCGGCGGTCCCGCCATGGGGATCGCGCGCGGTTACCGTAATCGTCGCATTCCCGGCGGCCACCGGCGTGATCCTACAGCGGCAGGTCGGCGGATTTGACGAATGCGTAGCCACAATGGTCTGAGGGCAGTGGCGGCAAGAATCCGATATCGACGGTGACGGCTGCGGTGGTGTGGAACCCTTGATCGGGTCTTTCAGCAGCGCGGCGATACCCTCGAACGACCACCGTAATCGCAACCAATCAGCTAAGGCTCCCCGTAGCCCGCTGTGGGCGCAACTCCGTCTTGAAAAGAATCCGTGATGATGTTGTGCTGAAACTGCTCCTGCGAATCGGTAGCGATAGGATTGCCGGTCAGGTCAACAACGTTATTGACCGTAAGGGTGTAGGTAATCCCCTGGGTAAGGGGCGCCGTGGTCAGAGTCACCGTTCTGCCGTCGTCTCCCAGGCCGGCCGCACTGACGGTCACGCCGTTGTCGACGGCGTAGTTCGAGGCTGTCTCGGCGCTGGCTTGTTCAACGTACTCGGAAAAAGTGACGACCGCCCGGGTGGGCGTGCCTTGCGCTTGCACCGACGAAATCTGCGGCGAGGTCGTATCAGGGAGCTTCAGGATCGTGAAGGCGTCCCAGATGTCCCCGGTACTACCCAGGAATATGGCGTCAAGACGGTTCCCGTTCACGTCGAGCACCATTGACCCCAGAATCCAGAACGAAACGGCCATGGCCGGGTGGTCCAGCGACCCTCCTGTTTTGATGACGCCCGCGTTCCCGGCTACGACGTACACGGCGCCGGCGTGCGGCGCGCCAACCGTTGCGGGCTTCTGATAGGCCCCGTCGCCTGTTGCGCTGCCGTCGCCGGAGTTTTTCTTCAGGGCGTCGGTGAAGGTGTCCGAAAGTCCGTAATGGCCATCGATAAGATAGGAACGCTCGTAGGCGTGAGTATGCCCGGTGAGCACCAGATCGACGCCGTACCGCTCGAGAAGGGGCACGGCGTTCTGCCGCAGGGCAATCTGTTGACTATCCATGTCGGAGTTGGCCGATCCCCTGGAATAGGGGGGGCGGTGCCAGAACGCGATGATCCATTCCCTGTCGTTCGCCGCCAGATCCGCTTCCAGCCAGGTCATCATCGCCCCGTCCGCCGAGAGATCGGTTTCGGAGTTCAGGCAAACGAAGTGCATATTCCCGTAGTCGAAGGAGTAATAGGCTTCTGTCCCGGAGCGGACTCCGCCGGCTTCGCCGTTGCGAGGAAGGGAAAAGATGTCGTAATAGGGACCACTTTCGGTGGTGGAGTCGGATGCGCCGGCGCCATGGTTTCCGAGGGTCGGCCAGAGCACGGTCCTGGGCAGCACCTGCCGGTAGGTATTGAAAACCGCCCTCTGGTACTCATTATCGGTTCCGGCGTTATAGGCGTTGTCGCCCAGCATGATCCAGAGGTCCGGGTCGCGCGACCCGGTGAAATCGAGAAAGGCATCCCGGACGGCTCTGGCACCCCTGTCGGCGGTGCCGGAATCTCCGATGACCCAGATTCGCGTCGGCTTGGCCGTGCCGGGGACGGGAGCGGTGACGACGAAATGATCGCTGTCCCCCCCGGCCAGCTGCAGGGCCGATGAGCTGCCCACGGAATAGAAGTACTTGACGTCGGCGGACAAGCCCGTGAGCTGCACTGCGTGCTCGGTTGTGGAGGTGGAGTTCGTTGCCGACAGCTGCAAGCCGTCCGGGTCGTGGTCGAGGCCGTACCGCACGAGGCTATCGGTCGCTTCGTCCGTTCGCCACTTGATGATGACGCTCGACGACGTCCCGCTCTGCAGATAGGGACCTCGAAGTATAGTTATAGTAGGCAACGGCCTGGTGAGCGTCGTCCCGTTGACCGAATTGGACCACGCGCCCTCCCCTTCGTCGTTGTCCGCCTGTACCCGGATCTGATAGGTGCTGCCCGAGCGCAGGCCGGTGAGCGTGCGGGTCAGGGACGGGCCGGTGTCCGGCCAATCGGTAAACGCGCCGCTGATGCGGTATTGCACATGGTAATTGGTGATGTCGGGCCCGGTGTTGGCCGGCTCGGTCCATGTCACGGTGAGGCTGCTCTCGGTTTCGTCGCTCACCGTGGGCGGGTCGGGCTTGCCCGGCGGCTCGTTCTCGTCGGTGACGGAGACGGTGATTGTCTGCTGTGCGGTCAGGGCGCGGCCTCCCGCGCCGCCGGTGGCCGTGACCACGACGCTGTACTGGTTGTTCCTTCCGGAGTCCTCGGGATCCTCGAAGTTGGGAGCATCTTTGAAGGTCAACGCGCCTGCGCTGTCGATCTCGAACAGGTCGCGGTCGGCGCCTCCGGTGATGGTGTAATTCGTGATATCGTCGGCACTATCCTCATCACGGGCGACCACTGCGCCGACCCTCGTGCCATTTTCTACCGTCTCGAAGGTTGCGTCGCTGGTGAACGCCGGCGGCTCGTTGACGTCGTTCAGGTTTATCAACACGAGGATGGTGCTGCTGCCGCCGTGCCCGTCGGTCGCTTTGACCCTCAGAACATAGCGGGGCTTCGTCTCGTAATCGTAGGTCTCGTCGCGGTCGGTGCGGAGCTGACCGCTGCCTGTGTCGAGGGTGAAGGCATCCGCGTCCTGCCCTTCGAGGCTGTAGGTCAGGGGGGTGTTCTCCGGGTCGGTTGCGCCGACCGGATCATCGATGTTCTGCACGCCGGTGGTGTTCTCGTCGAGGGCGCGGGTGGCGCTCGACCCGTCGGTGAAGACCGGGGGCTGGTTGGGGTGGGTGCTTCCCGTGCCCGACGGGGACCAGTCGCTGGTGCCTTCGACGTTGCGCGCTCGCACTTGCGCCTGGTAGTCCGTGTCCGGGCTACGACCGGTGATGGTTGCGGTCAGGTCCGCGCTGTTGTGAGACCAGGAGGTGAAGCCGCCGCTGTCCCCTTCGCGGTATTGCACGTCGTAGTCATTGATGTCGGGGCCGGTGTTTGTCGGCTCGTCCCAGGTCACGGTCAGGCTGGTGGATGAGGCCGGTATGACGCTGGGTGCTGCCGGGTCCCCGGGCGGTTCCAGTTCGTCTGTCAGGTTGATCGTGACCACAATGGTATTGCTGCCGCCCTGACCGTCTTCTACGCGCACGATCACGACGTAGCTGGGCTTCTCTTCGTAGTCGTAGGTCTCGCCGGATCTGGTCTGAAGCTGGCCGCTGTTCCTGTCGATTGTGGAGGAACCGCGGTCCGCGCCTTCCAGGCTATACGTCAGCGTCCCTCCGTCGCGGTCGGTGGCGGTTACCGGGTTGCCGATGTCCTGCGTGCCCGTCGTGTTCTCCGCCAACCTGCGCGTGGCGCTCGGACCTTCGTTGAACGTGGGCGCCTGGTTGGCAATGGTCCGTCCATTCCCCGATGGCGACCACGGGCTCGTGCCTTCGTCACTGGTCGCCTGCACCTGAATCTCATAAGAGGTGTCCGACTCCAGGTTCGCAATTGTCGTCGTCGTGCGTATGCCATCATGTGCCGCCGCAGTGAAGGCGCCGCTGCTGCCTTCGCGGTATTGCACATTGTAATCGGTGATGGGCGGCCCAGGGTTGGCTGGCTCTGTCCACCGCAGGGTCAGACTCGTCAACGTCGAGGCTGTCACCGAGGGCCGGTCGGGTCTTTGCGGCCGTTCGTTGTCGTCATCAGTTACGTCGATCGTCACCGCGACGGTGGCGCGGCCCCCCTGATCATCCGCTGCTTCCACTGTTACCGAATAGCGATTTTTCACTTCATAGTTGTAATCCACGCCGGTTTGCGTGCGCAGCTGGCCGTTGTTGGTGTCGATGGTGAATTGATCCGTATCCCCGCCTGTAAGACGGTAGCTCACCGCGCGGCCCTCGGGATCGGTCGCGCTTATCGGGATGCCGACGTCCTGCCCACCGGGAGTGTTCTCGGCCAAGATGCGCGTGGGTGAGGTCTCGTCGAAGACCGGCCGCTGGTTGGCACTGGTCGTCCCGAAACCCGAAGCGGACCAACCGCCCGTGCCTTCGTCGTTGGAGGCCCGCACCTGCACCTCGTAGCGGGTGTTGACCTCCAGGCCCGTGATCGTCGTGGTGGTGCCGTCGCCGTCGTGCGGCCAGGGGAGGAAGGTGCCGCTGCCCGTCCGATATTGGATGTCGTAGCCGTCGATGCCGGGCCCGGTGTTGACGGGCTCGGTCCAGGTCACCGTCAGGCTGGTGGAGGAGGCTGGCTGTACACCGGGCCGGGCCGGCGCCTCGGGGGGCTCGTCGACGTCGGCCACGTGGACGGTGACGGCGATGGCGGCAATGCCGCCGTTGCGGTCGTCGGCTTCCAGCGTCACCGAATAGCTGACCTTCGTCTCGTAATCGTAGGTCTCCCCCGCCTTGGTCCGAAGCTGACCGTTGCTTGCGTTGATGGCCAAGGAACCGGCATCGTTCCCGCTGAGCCGGTAGGTCAGGCGGTTACGGTCGGCATCGGTGGCGCTGACCGGGTGCTGGATGTTCTGGTTCGCCCGGGTGTTCTCGGCGACGCTGCGGGTGGTGCTCGGTCCTTCGTTGAAGACCGGCACCTGATTGGGACCCGGCGGCGGTCGTGGCGGCGGGGGCGGTCGTGGGGGCGGCGGCGGAGAGGTGTCCGCAGGCGGCGGCTTCGGCGGTGTCTTCGGCGGGGGCGGCGGGTTCTTGGGTTCCACCGTCAGCCCGAAGGCCTGGGTCGCTTCCAGGCCCCACGGGTCCCGCGCCTTCACCATGATCGTCGCCTGCCCCTCCGTCTGCGCCGCGATGCGCACCCCGGTCCCCTCCACCGAGACCGTGGCCACCGCCTCGTTGCTCGACGAGGCGCTGTAGCTCAGGCGGTCGCCGTTGGGGTCGGAGAAGACCGGGGACAGATCCACCAAGACCGAGCCCCCCAGCCGCACCCGCTGCGACCTCAGGGTCCGCGCCTTCGGGCCGCGATTGCGCGGCTGCACCGTCACCGCGATGGGCTGGGTGGTCGTCAGGCCTTGCGCATCGGCCGCGGTGACCGCCACGGTCGTCCGTCCCAGGGCCCTGGGGGCAATGGTCACCAGGGAATCGGCCACGCTCACCCGGACGATGGAGCTGTCGGCGGCCGCCGTGTAGGTGAGCTCGCCGCCCTCCGGGTCGCGGAAGTGGCGGGCCACCTCCACCTGCACCGCGGCCTGTCCCAGGCGCAGGGTCTGCGCCGGCAGGCCCGGGCCCAAGGCGAGGCCGCAGGGCTCCTCCAGGCCGGTGATCACCTCTTCCACTTCCGTGCCGTCAAGGTTCGAACGCTGGATCTTGCCCGCCCCGCCGTCCGCCCAGTAGACCTTGCCGGCGGATGGATCCAGAGCGAGGCCGCAGGGCTCCTCCAGGCCGGCGACCACCTCCTCCACTTCGCTGCCGTCCAGGTTCGAACGCTGAATCATGCCCGCGCCGTCGGTCCAGTAGACCTTCCCGGCGGTCGCATCCAGAGCCAGGCCGCCGGGTTCCTGCAGGCCGGCGACCACCTCCTCCACCTCGCTGCCGTCCAGGTTCGAACGCTGAATCATGCCCGCGGCACGGTCGCTCCAGTAGAGCTTCCCGGCGGACCCATCCAGAGCCAAAGCGCCGGGGTCCTGCAGATCGGTGACCAGATCTTCCACCTCCGTGCTGTCGAGGGTGGCACGCTGAATCTTGCCGGCCCCGCTGTCCGTCCAATAAAGCTTGCCCGAGGATGTATCCAGGACCAGGCCGCCGGGTGCTTCCAGACCGGTGACCACCTCTTCCACAAAGAAGCCGTCGAGGCTGACGCGCTGAATCCTGCCCGTTCCACCATCGGCCCAGTAGATCCGGCCCCCGGATCCATCCAGAGCCAAGGCCACCGGTGCGCCCACACCGGTGACTACCTCCTCCACCCCGCTGCCGTCCGGATCCGAGCGCTGGATTCTGCCCGTGCCACGATCTATCCAGTAGAGGAACGCCACCGCCATCGGCGCCTGGTTGGGTGCTTGCACCGTCAGCACAAAGCTCTGCCCCGCTTCCAGACCCCCGGAATCCCGCGCCGTCACTGTGATCGTCGCCCGCCCTGCCGCCAGCGGAAAGATGGTCAGCAGGGAATCCGCCGCCCCAACCGTGGCGATTGAGCTGTCGGAGGTGGCCGCCGAGTAGGTAAGCGCGTCGCCGTCCGGGTCGCGCCCCACTGCCGCTATGATCAGGGTGTCCCCGGCGGTGGCGCCGAGGTCCGCCAGCCCCGCCAGGGTCGGGGCGCGGTTGGGCGCTTGCACCGTCAGCACAAAGGTCTGCATCGCTTCCAGGCCCCCGGAATCCCTCGCCGTCACCGTGATCGTCGCCCGGCCCGCCGCCAGCGCGAAAACAGTCACCAGGGAATCGGCCGCCCCCACCGTGGCGATGGCGCTGTCCGAAGAGACGGCCGCAAAGCTCAGCGCATCGCCATCCGGGTCGCGGCCTATCGGCGCTACAACCAGGGTGTCCCCGGCGGTGGCGCCGAGGTCCGCCAGCCCCGCCAGGATCGGGGCGCGGTTAGGCGCGGCGATGGCGATAGGGCCCAGGGCCAGGCGCGCCGGGGTGTGCAGGCCGGTGACCACGTCCTCCACCCCGCTGCCGTCGAGGTTGGAACGCTGGATCTTGTCGGTGCCGCTGTCGCTCCAGTAGAGCTTGCCCGCACTCGCGTCCAGGGCCAGACCCCTGGGAACGCGCAGGCCGGTGATCACGTCCTCCACCTCAGTGCCGTTTAGATTGGCCCGTTGAATCTTGTCGGTGCCACTGTCCGTCCAGTAGAGCTTGCCCGCACTCGCATCCAGAGCCAGCCCCCTGGGAACGCGCAGGCCGGTGGCGATCACGTCCTCCACCTCGCTGCCGTCGAGGTTGGAACGCTGAATCTTGTCGGTGCCGTAATCGGCCCAGTAGAGCTTGCCAGCGACCCCATCCAGGGCCAGGCCCAGGGGACTGCGCAGGCCGGTGACCACGTCCTCCACCTCGCTGCCGTTTAGGTTCGAGCGCTGGATCCTGTCGGTGCCGTAATCGCTCCAGTAGAGCTTGCCGGCGGCCGCATCCAGGGCCAGGCCCGAGGGATGGCGCAGGCCGCTGGTGACCAGGTCCCCCACCTCGGTGCCGTTTAGATTGGCGCGCTGAATCTTGTCGGTGCCGCCGTCGCTCCAGTAGAGCTTGCCGGCACTCGCGTCCAGGGCCAGGCCCAGGGGATTGCGCAGGCCGGTGACGAGGTCCTCCACCCCGCTGCTGTCCGGATTGGTCCGCTGAATCTTGTCGGTGCCGCTGTCCGTCCAATAGAGCAGTGGCGGTCCCCCGCCCGGGTCCACCTGAATCCGGACCAGTGGCTCGGCACCGGCGCCGGCGACGGCCATCAGACCCGTAATACAGCCGATTGCCAAGATGATCGAGAATTTCACCACCAGACCCCCAACAGAGATTTGCCCGCTCCTTCGACCACGATGCGCGCTCAGGAACGGCGCCAGGGCTCGGCTTGCGGCCGCTGCAGCCGGGTGCTATCGAGGACCGGTCCAGAGCAGAAATCTTCAGCCCGCAGCAGGAATTTTGCCCATTCTCTATGCAAATTCCGTGCCCAACTCGTGATATAGGGGGTAATTTATTTCCTGGTAAGGACTTAGGTCCTGTTCGGAAAAAGCAGAGAACGGCATGGAAGTGTTGCATAATGCACCTCGAAAACCACTTTCTTGCTCCTGAGGAGGATCTACAACCGGATGTTTATAAATGGCTTACAGAAATTTTAAAGCGGGGTTGGAGAGGGATGTCGCTGTTTGCGGCGAAAGTCGCATTTTGCAACATGAAAAGGGGGAGGGCCGCTTTGTGGCAGTCCTCCGCTTGCGGGAATCGATAGCTTGTCGAACTCAGAATAACCCGGCGCAAACAGGCTCCTGCAGACCGGTGACCAGGTCTTCCGCTTCAGAGCCGTTCAAGTTGGCGCGCCGGACCTGCCCGTGCCGCTATCGGTCCAGTACAGCAGCGTCCTCTCTCATCCGAATCCGCCTGTTCCCGGACCAGTGGCACGGCGCCGGCCCCGGCCTCGGGGTGCTCCAGGACGCAGTTGAGCAGGACCAGCTCCTCCTTGTCCCCGCCCGCCCTGGCCACCCGTTTCGCGGAAAAGGGTCTCCCTGGTCCTGTCTCCGGACGGATGCGCCGACGCAGAAACGCAGGCCTGCCTTCTCACACACAACACCAAACCTGAAAAAGGAGCTTCCCATACCCCGGAAGAGATAAAGGAGGACAATCCCAGACTGGCTGAAGGGGATATTCGAAATACTGAACGATTTGTTAAAGTTGCTGACGTAATGATACGGAGAAGTGGGATGTCGTCAGGCGCACTGAGAAACGTGGTAAGAAGAGGCCAGTCGTGGAGGTTGTGAACAACAGGTATCAACCGACAGCGGTCTCATCGGTGGTGGCGCGGACTGAGCGGCCCAGGTCGGTCCCATCGAAGAGCATCACCTGTGCCCCGGCAGCCGGGGCCCGAGGCCAGCCGCACCTGCCCTCGACCAGCGGCTCGACGTTGGCGCCCACGCCCACCATCAGCTACATGAGACGTGAGACGGCTGGTCACATCAGTTGCTCGTCACCGTCACCGTGGCCGTACCTATAATATCTCCTGAGTGCCGCCCTGTGATCGTGGCGGTACCGGCGGCCACCGCGGTAACCGTGGCAGTGCCGCCCGTATTCCCATCCTCGCTTTTGGTAACACCATCAACCGTCGCCACCGCCGAGTCGCTCGTTTCCCAATACACGACTTTACCACCGTCGCCCACGTCCACCGTCCCCATGTCATAGCCGTTCGCGTCCGCGATTGCCGCACTCAGCGTCGTCGTCCCGCCTACTGTCAGGTCAACCGAATTCGGCGAAAGCGTCAAGGACGCCGGTTTTTGATACACAGTTACGAGCAGAATCGCTGGTGACGCGTCTCCCGAACTTATCGTAACACTTCCGCTTCCAGTTACGCCCGCCGTGATCTCCAGGCCGCCATCCACCTTCGTGATGCGGTTGCTTCCGGGGGGGTTTTCAGGGCTGAAGCCGCAACACAGAGAGAAAGTGGAAATCAAACCAAACAACGCGTCAGTATCCTCATCGCCGTTCTCATCCAGGACCTTGACTGTCACCGACTTCGTTCCGCCCAGTGCTTCGAAGGTCAGCGAGCCCGGTGAGATCTCCACTCGGGGCCCGGATATCGTCACCGTCACCGTGGCTGTCCCGGTCGCCTCCCCTCCTCCTCCGCTTGCGCCCAGTGTTATCGTGGTGGTCCCGGCTCCAATGGCCCGCACCGTTGCTTTTTTTGTCGAACCCGAAGATGAAATAACCTGCGAGCTCACCGTCGCCACTTCCTCGTCGGCTGACGACCACCCCCAGGAAGTGGGCCGAGTCTCGTTGCCGTTCTCGTCAAGGATCCGTGCCGTCAAGGTTTCAGTGGCGCCCACCTCCGTGAACTCCACTGAACTGGGATCGATCTCCACGGAAGCCACCGGCGTCCAATGGTCATTGTTCTCAACGACCACGCGCGCAGAGGAGGAACTACCCACCGTGTAGCCTGTCCCGGTCTGCACTTCCGCGATTACCTGGCCGTTGATCTCAATTACATCATCATCCTCCGTTGCGACCGTCAGCGTAGCAGTGGTCGCGTTCGCGTTGATGGTCACTGTCGAGGGCGGTGTCCCACTGGTCAGATGGTCGGCATAGGTGACGTCCACATCCACATTCACAGTCAGCGCGGAGGTCGGGGCAGGGGACGCCGAAATCGTGAATGTCGCAGCCGTCCCTTCAGTCACAGGTGTAGTACCTGCCGCGATTGTCACTTGTGGGGTCACCTGTGGGGTTTCGTCTTCCGGGTTGCCCTCCCCTTGGAGCACCTTCGGCAGCACGACCGTCACCGTGGCCGTCGCGCTCAATCTCCCGTCGTCTTCCGTCACTGCAGTCACGGTCACCGTGGTCGTCCCGGCCGCGACTGCCCGCACCTCCGCCTCCAGAGTGATGACCGGAACAGGACTTACTGTTGCCACATTCGGGTCGGCCGATCGCCAACGCCAGGAGGTGAGGTCCCCTCCGCCGGGGGCTTCGTGGCCGTTGGCGTCAAAGGCGCGCAACGTCAGCGGGGCAGTCTCGTCCACCGAAGTCAACTCCACCTCGCCGGGATCGATAGCCACGGAAACCGCCCGCTGCCACACGGTTACGGTTGCCTCACCGGAGACGCCGGACGCGGACGCCGTCACCGTCGCCCTGCCATTCACGACGGCCGTCACCACGCCCGCCGCATCCACGGTCGCCACTTCGGGGGAGACGGAGGACCACGACACCGCCTCCCCGGAAATTACATTGCCCTGCGCGTCCAGGACGCGCGCCGTCAACGCGGCGGTATTGCCCAGGGCCGCCAACGTCACCTCGCGCGGGGTAACCTCCACGCGCGCCGGTAGCGGAGGTGGATTGTCGTTGTCCTCAACAGTCACACTCGCTGAGGATATGGCCTCTACTGTATAGCCTGTTCCGGTCTCCAACTCCGCTGTCACCACGCTATTGGACTCATCTGCATCATCGTCGTCTGTTGCTACCGTCAGCGTGGCGGTGGCCGCGTTGGGGTTGATGGTGACTGACGCGGCCGGTGTGCCGCTTAGGACATCTTCGGTCTCGGTCACCTTCACGGTCACAGTCAGTGCGGTCGTCGGTGCAGGGGACGCTGAAATCGTGAAGGTCGCAGCCGTCCCTTCGGTGACAGTTGTAGTACCTGCCGAGATGGTCACCTGTGGGGTTGAAGGCGGACGTGGAGGGGACGGTGGGGGCGTCTTCGGTGGAGGAGGCGGAGGAGGCGGAGGAGGTGGTGGAGGTGGTGGTGGCGGCGAAGACGTCTCAGGTTTCGGTGGCGTCGGAGGTGTCTTCGGCGGGGGCGGCGGGTTCTTGGGTTCCACCGTCAGCCCGAAGGCCTGGGTCGCTTCCAGGCCCCACGGGTCCCGCGCCGTCACCATGATCGTCGCCTGCCCTTCCTTCAACGCCGCGATGCGCACCCCGGTCCCCTCCACCGCGACCGTGGCCACCGCCTCGTTGCTCGAGGACGCGCTGTAGCGCAACGGGTCGCCGTTGGGGTCGGAGAACACGGGGGACAGATCCACCAGGGCCGAGCTCCCCAACCGCACCCGCTGCGACCCCAGGCTCCCCGCCTTCGGGCCGCTATTGCGCGGCTGCACCGTCACCGCGATGGGCTGGGTGGTGGTCAGTCCTTGCGCATCGGCCGCGGTGACCGCAACCGTCGTCCGCCCCAGGGCCCGGGGAGCGATGGTCACCAGGGAATCGGCCACGCTCACCCGGACGATGGCGCTGTCGGCGGCCGCCGCGTAGGTGAGCTCGCCGCCTTCCGGGTCGCGGAAGTGGCCGGCCAACTCCACCCGCACCGCGGCCTGGCCCAGGCGCAGGGTCTGCGCCGGCAGGCCCGGACCCAGGGCGAGACCGCAAGGCTCCTCCAGGCCGGTGATCACTTCTTCCACTTCGGTCCCGTCCAGGTTCGAACGCTGGATCTTGCCCGCGCCGCCGTCCGCCCAGAAGAGTTTGCCGGTGAACACATCCAGAGCCAGGCCGCAAGGTTCCCGCAGGCCGGTGATCACCTCCTCCACTTCGGTACCGTCCACATTCGAACGCTGAATCCTGCCCCCGCCGCCGTCCGTCCAGTAGACCTTGGCGGCGGACAGATGCAGGGCCAGAGCGTCGGGCGCCTCCAAGCCGCTGGCGATCACGTCCTCCACCTCGCTGCCGTTTAGATTCGAGCGCTGAATTCTGCCCGCGCCACCGTCCGCCCAGTAGAGCTTGCCCGCGGCCACGTCCAGGGCCAGGGCCACCGGCGCCTGCAGGCCGGTGACCACTTCCTCCACCTCGGTGCTATCGAGGGCGGTGCGCTGAATCTTGCCGGCCCCGCTGTCCGTCCAATAAATCTTGCCGGCGGATGGATCCAGGACCAGGCCGCCGGGTGCTTCCAGGCCGCTGACCACCTCTTCTTCAAAGAAGCCGTCAAGGGCGGTGCGTCGAATCCTTCCCCCGCCCCTGTCCGCCCAGTAGATCCGGCCTCCGGGCCCATCCAGAGCGAGGGCCACGGGTTCGTCCAGACCGGCGACCAGATCTTCCACCCCGCTGCCGTCCGCACTCGAGCGTTGGATCCTGCCCGCGCCACGATCTATCCAGTAGAGGAAGGCCAGCGCCAACGGAGCCCGGTTGGGCGCCTGTACCGTAAGCACAAAGCTCTGCGCCGCCTCCAGGCCCCCGGAATCCTGCGCCGTTACCGTGATCGTCGCCCGGCCCGCCGCCAGCGCAATGAGGGTCACCAGGGAATCGGCCACCCCCACCGTGGCGATGGCGCTGTCCGAGGAGACGGCCGCAAAGCTCAGCGTGTCCCCGTCCGGGTCGCGCCCCCCTGCCGCTATGATCAGGGTGTCCCCGGCGGTGGCGCCGAGGTCCGCCAGCCCCGCCAGGGTCGGGGCGCGGTTAGGCGCGGCGATGGCGATAGGGCCCAGGGCCAGGCGCGCCGGAGTGTGCAGACCGGTGACCACGTCTTCCACCTCGCTGCCGTTTAGATTCGAGCGCTGAATCTTGTCGGTGCCGCTGTCGCTCCAGTAGAGCTTGCCGGCACTCGCGTCCAGAGCCAGACCCCTGGGGACGCGCAGGCCGGTAGTGACGAGGTCCTCCACCTCGGTGCCGTCGAGGTTGGCGCGCTGAATCTTGTCGGTGCCGCTGTCGCTCCAGTAAAGCTTGCCGGCACTCGCGTCCAGAGCCAGACCCCTGGGGACGCGCAGGCCGGTAGTGACGAGGTCCTCCACCTCGCTGCCGTCCAGGTTCGAACGCTGAATCTTGTCGGTGCCGTAATCGGCCCAGTAAAGCTTGCCGGCGACCCCATCCAGGGCCAGGCCCAGGGGACTGCGCAGGTCAGTGACCACGTCCTCCACCTCGGTGCCGTCGAGGTTGGCGCGCTGGATCCTGTCGGTGCCGTAATCCGTCCAGTAGAGCTTGCCGGCGACCGCATCCAGGGCCAGGCCCGAGGGATGGCGCAGGCCGCTGGTGACGAGGTCCTCCACCTCGCTGCCGTCGAGGTTCGAGCGCTGGATCTTGTCGGTGCCGCTGTCGCTCCAGTAGAGCTTGCCCGCACTCGCGTCCAGGGCCAGACCCGAGGGATTGCGCAGGCCGGTGACGAGGTCCTCCACCCCGCTACTGTCCGGATTGGTCCGCTGAATCCTGTCGGTACCGCTGTCCGTCCAATAGAGCAGCGGCGGTCCCCCATCCAGACCCGCCTGAATCCGGACCAGAGGCTCGGCACGGACGCCGGCGGCGGACATCAGACCCATAAGACAGCCGATTGCAAAGACGATCGAGAATTTCATCACCAGACCCCCTACTTAGAGATTTGCCCGCTCCTTCGACTGTGGTGCGCGCTCAGGCACAACTCCACGGCTCGGCGTGCAGCGGCTGCAGCCGGGTGCTGTCGAGGACCGGTCCGCGGCAGAAATCTTCAGCCCGCAGCAGGAATTATACCCATTCTTTAGGCAAATTCCGTGCCAAACTCGTGAGATAGGGGTAATTTATGTCCTGGTAAGGACTTAGGTCCTGTTCGGAAAAAGCGGAGAACGGCATGGAAGTGTTGCAGAATACGCCTCGAAAACCACTTCCCTGCTCTTGTGGAGAATCTACAACCGGATGTTTATAAAGGTCTTACAGAAATTTTAAAGCGGGGTTGGAGGGGGATGTCGCGGTTTTCGGCAAAAGTCGCATTTTGCAACATGAAAAGGGGTATGGCCGCTTGCCCGGAAGGCCGTTTTGTGGGAGTCCTCCGCTTGCGGGAATCGCTAGCTTGTCGAACTCCCAATAACCCGGCGCAAACAGCTCCTGCAGACCGGCGACCAGGTCTTCCGCTTCAGAGCCCTTCAAGTTGGCGCGCCGGATCTGCCCGTGCCGCTGTCGGCCGGGTAAAGCAGCGTCCTCTCTCACCCGAATCCGCCTGCTCCCGAACCAGTGGCTCGGCGCCGGCTCCAATCAGCTCATTCCCTGTCGCCGGCCCGGCGCAGATTCAGGGTGATCGGCTCGGGCTCGTCGGGCCCGGCTTCGGGGTGCTCTACGACGCAGTTGAGCAGGACCAGCTCCTCCAGATCATCCCCGGAGGCCCTGGCCAGACGAGTGGAGGAGGTGGTGGTGGAAGGCAGGGTGTAGGCGTCGGCCTGGGTGGCGTCGACGACGTAGCCTATGTCGGCCAGGGACTGGATGGTGATCGCGCTCAGCGGGTGGGAAGCAGCCTCGCCTATCCTTGGCGTCATGAGCTCGTGTTGGAGCACCGACTCCCGCCAGTGACTGTCCTGGCTGCCCGAACCCCCGTAGGTGTTCTCCACCGGCACCTTGGCCACGGTGTAGCTCGACCCGCCGGCGGCATTGAAGGCGGCAATCGCATTCGCGCCCGAAAAATAGGTGTCGGGGGCAGGAACGATGGGATCGTCGTTCAGATCGAGGGACGGATCATGCAGCAGGTTGTGATCGTCCCAGGGCCCGATACCGAAGCCCAGGGTATGACCGAGCTCGTGAAGAACCAAAGATTCCAGCTCCTGGTTTGTCAGGGTCCGCAGGTCGTCCTGGTCGAGCTCGATGCCGGCCGCGATCGGCAACGAGGACGGGATACGCCAGACGAGCCGGCTTGCCTGCCCGAGGGTGCCGCTGGGTCCGTCGATCTCGAGGACTTCAACGTAGACCACCAGGTCGTCGACGACCTCGGGGGCGGTGGTCCCGGGATAGAGCCTTTCCAACAGACTGCGGCCGCGATCCGACAAACGATGGTTGGGGATGTCCTGGGCGATGATCCGCTCCCAGCGCGCCGCCGCGGTCTGAAATGCCGACTGAACCCTGCGGGCAGGGGTGGACCCGGCGTAGACGAGGTCGATGTTGAAGACAGGGGTCCCCGGCACGGTCGCCTCGGCGACCGCGGAACGCACGCCCGACAGGCTGCCGCTGCAATCCGCCCCGAGGTACCCGTAGTCCGCCTCGTAGGTGCTGCCGGGCTCGAAGAAATCGGAGACCAGGTCCTGCACCGTAACCGTTACCATCCTGGTGGAACTCTCGTCGTTGGTCGCGCTAAAGCACCCCCTGGCCCAGGTCCCGATGGGCTCCTTCTGCCGGATTCGGATCTCGTAGGCCCGGGTCTCGTCGGCGGCGAAGTCATCGCTGAACTCGAGGCTGAAGAGGTCGCCGGCGATGCTCAGGGTGGGGGCCGACAGGGCCGGGGTGCGGATATCGGCGCTGAAGGTGGTCGAGGCGGTCTCTCCCCAGGGATCGCTCGCCGTTACCGTGATCGTCGCGCTGCCGGCGGCCTTCGGATCGACCAGAACCTCGCCACCGCTCACCTGCACCGGCGCGGCCCCAGTGTTGCTCGTCGATGCGGTGAAGTTCAGGACGAGGTCGTCGGGATCGTCGAAGGCGTCATCCACGGACACGACCTCCACCGCGCCACCCACGGGAAGCGTCACGTCGTCGATGGAGCCGTCGACCACCGGGGACTGGTTGGGGAGCGTCTCCTCGGCCGAGGGGGACCACTCCCCCTCCCCTTCGTCGTTCTTCGGCCGCACCTGCACCTCGTAGGTCGTGGCTCGATTCAGGTTTCTGAGCAGCACCACCCAGTCCGGTTCCGTCCAGTCCGGTTCCGGATCGGGATCGTAGCCGATGAAGTCGCCGCTGTCCTTGACGCGGTACTGTATCTCCCAGGCGGTGATGTCCGGTCCGGTATTGGCCGGCGGTCTCCGGCCCGGGGTGACCGCGATGATGCGGGAATAGGTGAAGGGGAGAGCTAGTATGGGCGCCCCCGGAGGACCTGGAGGTTCGTCGACGTCGGTCACCGAAACGAGGATCTGCTGCTCCCGGGTCCGTTCCCGGGTGCCCATGCCGCTGGTCGCGGTGACATTCACTATGTACAGGTTGCTGCTTGCGGCGGGACGCTCGTAGTCCGGTATTTCAACGAAGCTCAGCTCGCCCCGGCTGGTGAGCTCGAACCGGTCCTCGTCGCGGCCCCCGGTGATCTCGTACCCGGTGATGTAGTCCCTGGCGTCGGTATCAGTGGCGACCAAAGTGGCGACCTCGGTTTCGTTCTCCTCCACGTCGAAGGAGGTGGCGGCGAAGACCGGCGAGCTGTTGGCGGTCACGTCCGTCTCCCTGATCTTCACTTCCACGTCCTCCGCGGTCACCCCCTGATAGCCGCCGCTCACCGTGTGGCTCAGCGCGACCTCGTCGTCATCGCTGTCGGTGTCGGCGCTGGAGCTTACGGTCACGGTTTGCGGCATATCCCAGTTGTCGGCGGTAAAGGTAAGCGGGGAGGGGTCCACTGTGACATCCGCGTCTGCGGGCACGGTCACCGTCACCGTCACGTCGGCGGCCGGCCGCGAGGTGAGCACCACCGTGTAGGTATCACTGTCGTCCTCCGGCATGGTCAGTTCCGTCGGATAGATCTCCACGCCTTCCTCGGCGGCGATCACTTCCAGCGGCAGGTCGCCGGATCTGACGAAGACGTAGCCGCTGTCGCTGGCGGGCAGAAGGGGCAGGGCGCCGAGATCGACGGTGACCGCGGCGCTGGTCCCGGCGGTGCGGGATACCGAGAGAAAATCGCTTGCGATGCTGCCCTGGGGAACGGTGATCGTCTCTTCGCCGCTGTCGATCTCGCCGTTGGCCAGCCGCAGCGGCAGGACCAGCTCGAAGGGGGCGGCGGTATGCGCCTCGGCCCGGATGAATTTCGTCGCGGGGGATTCCAGTGAAACGTTGATAGGCAGGGGGTCGACCGTGTTGCCCTCGAGCCGGAGTCTGGTGAGCGCGGTCAGCCCGGAGAACAGGCCGTCCGGCAGGGTGGAGAATTGGTTTTCCCTCAGATACAGCCACCTCAGTTCCGTCAGTCCGGAAAAGAGCGTCGCCGGCAGCGTGGTGAGGTCGTTGCCGCTCAGGGAGAACACCAACAGCGTCGCCGGAACGGAGAGGTTCGCGTCCACGCTGCCGAGCTCGTTGTAGCCCAGGTCGAGGATCTCGAGCACGGTCAGCCCGGAAAAGAGGTTGTCGGGCACCGAGGTGATCTCGGCGTGGGACAGGTCGAGTCCTTCCAATGCGGTCAGCCCGGAGAACAGGCCGGCGTCGAGGCTGCCGGGTTCGTTGCTGTCCAGATGGAGTACTTCCAGCGCCGATAACCCGGAGAAGACGGTCGCCGGCAGCCCGGTGATTCCGGCATCGGTCAGGTCGAGGAATTCGAGCGCCGACAACCCGGAGAAGGCGTTGGCGTCGAGGCTGCCGAGGTCGTTGTAATCCAGGTTGAGTGTTTCCAGGGCCGACAGACCGGAGAAGCCGTTCGCCGGCAGCCCGGTGATACCGGAATCGGAGAGGTCGAGGCTGGCGAGCGCGGTCAACTCCGAGAACAGGCTGGCGTCGAGGCTCCCGAGGTCGTTGCCGGAGAGCTGGAGATCCGCCAGGGCCGTCAGTCCGGAGAACGCGTTCGCTCCCAGGCTGGCGAGGTCGTTGTCGTACAGGTAGAGGTCCTCCAGCGCCGACAACGAGGAAAAGAGGTTGGCCTGCAGGGTGGTGAGGGAGTTCCCTGACAAGTCGAGGACAACAAGCGCCGACAACCCGGAGAAGGCGTTGGCGTCGAGGCTCCCGAGGTCGTCGTTGCCGTCCAGGTAGAGATCTTCCAGGGCCGACAACGAGGAAAAGAGGTTGGCCTGCAGTGTCGTGAAGGAGTTGTCGGACAGGTCGAGGGCTTTCAGGTTCTCCAGCCCTGAGAACAGGGTGGCCGGCAGGGAGCTGATGCTGTTGCTCCCCAGGTCGAGGAGTTGCAGGGCGGTCAGCCCGGCGAAGTCACCGGCTTTCAGCGCCGAGATGTTCTCGTCGTTCAGGAAGAGATACTCGATTTCCGTTAGGTGTTCCGCTGTCACCTCGCCGCAAGCGCTCACCGGAGCCTGCCTGACGATCTCGTTGCGCACCTGCGCGGTGCGGCTGCAGACATTCGCGACAGGAGTCCGGTTCGCCGCCGTCAGGTTGCTCAGGGCGACGGCGGGATTTTGCGCCAGGTCGCGGATCGGGTTGGTCCCCGGGGTGTAGGTGGCCGTCACCGTCTGGCCCGGCGTCACCGCCGAGGCCAGGGTGAGCGCCGCCTCGCTGGTGTGCATCGCAACCGCGGTGACGCTGCGCGCCTCGCCGCCGACGGTAACCGCAAAGTCCCCGGTTGCCGGCTTCGGATCACGGTCGAGCCTCTCGACGTACGCCAGGGTCAGCTCCTCGCTCTTGACCTCGGCTTCGGTGAGGGTCGGCGCGACACCGTCGACTTTGTGACCGGACTGATTGGGGCGCGCCGAGTGCGCCAGGTCGGCGTTGACGGTGGTGTTGTTCTTGAGAAGGAAGATGCGCCCGTTGTTGAGCTTGAGACCGTCGGCGTCGATGCTGGCGCCGTCGCTGTCCTCGTCCGCGGCCTGCACCGTGTACTGGAACAGGAGCTGGGTCGTGGTCGAGCCGCTCTGGTAGTCGGCCTGGCGCACGGTGGAGCCGATGGTCAGGTCGATCTGCGGCGTGCCGGTGACCGTCACCGCCTCGCTGAAGGTCGCGGTCACGCCGATCACGTCGTCCTTCTTGTAGGTGTTGTTCTGCCCCGAGGCAGGCGTCGAGGTGAAGGCGACGCTGGAGACCGTCGGCGCGGTGAGGGTGGTGCCGCTGCCCGGCTTGGACCACGGTCCTTCCCCCTCGTCGTTTTTGGCCTGCACCTGGACCTGGTAGGTCCGTCCCGAGCGCAGGCCGGTGATGGTGCGGGGCACGACCAGGCCGCTGTCGGACCAGGCGATGTAGGCGCCGGTGTGGCGGTACTGCACGTGGTAGTTGCTGATGACGGGACCGGTGTTGGCCGGCTCGGTCCAGGTCAAGGTCAGGCTGCTCTCGGTCTCGTCGCTCGCCGCGGGCGGGTCGGGCTTGCCCGGTGGCTCGTCCACGTCCTCCACGGTTACGGTGACCGTCTGCGTTTCCGTCAGATCCCGGGGGTCCGTGCCGCCGGTGGCCGTGACCTCCACGACGTATTCGTTGTTGCCCCCCGCATCCACCGGCCGCTCGAAGTCCGGGTCGTCCTTGAAGCGCAGCTCGTTGGTGCTGGCGATCTCGAACCGGTTCTCGTCGGCCCCACCGGTTACCTCGTAGCCGGTGATGGCATCGGCCCTGTCGACATCCTGGGCGGTCACCCTGCCGACGGAGCCCTCGTTTTCATCGACCTTGAAGGCATCGTCGCTGGTGAACGAAGGGGGCTCGTTCTCGTCGGTGACGGTGACCGTGATCGCTTGTTCCGCGGTCAGTGCGCGCCCCCCGGTGCCGCCGGTCGCGGTGACTGCCACGTTGTACTGGTTGTTCCTTCCCGCATCCAAGGGTTTCTCGAAGTCGGGGGCGTCCTTGAAGGTCAGCACTCCACCACTGTTGACCTCGAACAGGTCCTGGTCGGCGCCGCCGGTGATGGTATAGTTGGCAATGTTGTCCCCGCCGTCGACGTCCTCGGCATCCACCCGGCCGGCAAAGGTCTGATTCTCCGCGGCCTCGAAGGCGGCGTCGCCGGTGAACGAAGGGGGCTCGTTGAGGTCGTTCAGCTCGATGAACACCGGGATGGTGTGGTCGCCGCCATGCCCGTCCTCGGCCTTCACCGACACCGAATAGCTGGACTTGGTCTCGTAGTCGTAGGTCTTGCCCGAACGGGTGCGAAGCTGGCCGGTGCGAGAGTTGATCGTGAAGTCATCGGCATCAGTGCCCTGGAGGCTGTAGGTCAGGGTGGTGTTCTCCGGGTCGGTGGCCCCGACCGGATCGCCGATGTCCTGCACCCCGGTGGTGTTCTCGTCGAGGCGGCGGGTGGCGCTCGACCCGTCGGTGAACACCGGCAACTGATTGGGGAGGGTGCTTCCCGTGCCGGAGGACGACCAATCGCTCGCTCCTTCGGCGTTGCGCGCCAGCACCTGCACCTGGTAGGACGTTCCCGGGGTCAGTTTGGTGATGGTGGCGGTGCGCTCGGCGCTGGTGTGAGACCAGGAGGTGAAGCTGCCGCTGTCCCCTTCCCGGTACTGCAGGTCGTAGTCGCTGATGTCGGGGCCTGTAGTTGCAGGCTCGGTCCAGGTCACGGCCAGGCTCGTCGAGGAGACCGGCACGACCCTGGGCTGCGCCGGGTCCTCGGGCGCTTCCAGTTCGTCCGTTAGATTGATCGTCACCTCGATGGAGTTGCTGCCGCCCTGACCGTCCTCGACGCGCACCGTCACCTCGTAGCGCGCCTGCTCCTCGTAGTCGTAGGTCTCGCCGGCCCGGGTCTGAAGCTGTCCGTCGGTCGCGTCGATGGCGAAGTGGGCCGCACCTGTGCCGGCGAGGCGGTAGACCAGCGTCCCTCCGTCGCGGTCGGTGGCGGTCACCGGGTTTCCTAGGTCGTTCGTCCCGGTGGTGTTCTCGGTCAAGGTGCGCGTGGTGCGCGTCCCTTCGTTGAACCTCGGCGCCTGGTTGGCGACGGTCCTCGCCTCTGCCGACTCGGACCACAGGCTCTCCCCTTCGTCGCTGCGCGCCAGCACCTGCACCTCGTAGGGCGTGTCCGCCTCCAGCCCGGTGAGGGTCGCGGTAGTGCCGGGGCCGGTGTGGGGCCAGCCGTCGAAGGCGCCGCCGTCTTCGCTGTACTGCACGTCGTAGTCGTTGATGCCGGGTCCCGTGTTGGTCGGGGCGGTCCAGCGAATGGATAGACTGCTCAATGTCGAGGCCGTGACCGTCGGTTTGTCGGGCCGGTCCGGCCTTTCGTTGTCGTCGTCGATCAGCTCGATGGTCACGGTGACGGTCGTGCGGCCGCCCTGCTCGTCGGTGGCTTCCACCGTGACCGAGTAGCGATTCCGGGTCTCAAAGTCGTAGGTGACGCCGGGGCGGGTGCGCAGCTGGCCGTTGTCCTCGTCGAGGGTTAACGAGCTGGCGTCCCGTCCGGAGAGGCGGTAGGTCAGGGGGCCGAATTCGGGATCGGTCGCCCTCACCGGGCCGCCGATGTTGCGATCGGGCGGTGTGTTCTCGCCGAAACTGCGCCTCGGAGCGGACTCGTCGAACACCGGCCGCTGATTGGCGCTGGTGTTCCCGAAGCCCGAGGCGGACCAGATGCTCTCGCCTTCATCGTTGTGCGCCCGCACCTGCACCTCGTAGCGGGTGTTGGGGTCCAGGTCCGGGATCGTGGTTGCGGTGCCGGGACCGCTGTGCGGCCAGGGGAGGAAGCTTCCGCTCTTGCGGTACCGCACGTCATAGTCGTGGATGCCGGGACCTGTGTTGAGTGGCTCCGTCCAGGTCACGGTAAGGCTGGTAAAGGAGGCCGGCTCCACCAGGGGCCTCGCCGGCGCCTGCGGGGCTTCGTCGACATCGGCCACGTGCACGGTCACGGCGATGGCGTCGGTGCCGCCGTAGGGGTCGTCGGCTTCCAGCGTCACCGAATACCTGACTATCGTCTCGAAGTCGTAGGTGACCCCGGACCGGGTGCGAATCTGGCCGCTGCTGGAGACGACGGCAAAGTGGGCCGCGTCGGTGCCGGATAGGCGGTAGGTCAGGCGGTGTCCGTCTTCGTCGCTGGCGCGAACCGGGTGCTGGATGTTCCGGTTTGCCCCTGTGTTCTCGGCCACGGTGCGGGCCGTGCTCGGACCATCGTCAAAGGTGGGCGCCTTGTTTTGACCCGGGGGCGGGGGCGGAGGAGAAGGCGGTGGTGGCGGTGGTCGCGGAGGAGGCGGCGGCGGCGAAGACGTCTCAGGTTGCGGTGGTGTCGGAGGTGTCTTCGGAGGGGGCGGCGAGGGCGTCTTGGGTTCGACCGTCAGTCCGAAGGCCTGGGTCGCTTTTAACCCCCACGGATCCCGCGCCGCCACCATGATCGTCGCCTGTCCTTCCGTCTGCGTCGTAATGCGCACCCCGGTTCCCTCCACCGCGACCGTAGCCACCGCCTCATTACTCGACGACGCGCTGTAGCTCAGGCGGTCGCCGTTGGGGTCGGAGAACACCGGGGACAGATCCACCAGGGCGGTGCCCCCCAGCCGAACCCGCTGCGACCCCAGGGTCCGCGCCTTCGGGCCGCGATTGCGCGGCTGCACCGTCACCGCGAGGGTCCGGGTGGTACTCAGCCCTTGCGGATCGGCCGCGGTCACCGCGATTGCCGTCCGCCCCAGGGACCTGGGAGCGACTGTCACCAGGGAATCCGCCACCCTCACCCGGGCGATGGAGCTGTCGGCGGCGGCCGCCGTGTAGGTGAGCTCGCCGCCCTCCGGGTCACGGAAGTGACCGGCCACATTCACCCGCACCGCCGCCTGTCCCAGGCGCAGGATTTGCGCCGGCAGGCCCGGGCCCAAGGCGAGGCCGCAGGGCTCCTCCAGGCCGGTGATCACTTCTTCCACTTCGGTCCCGTTTAGGTTCGAACGCTGGATCTTGCCCGTGCCGCCGTCCGCCCAGTAGACATTCCCGGTGAACACATCCAGAACGAGGCCGCAGGGGTCCTGCAGACCGGTGGCCACCTCCTCCACCTCGGTGCCGTCCAGATTCGAACGCTGAATCCTGCCCGCGCCGTCCGCCCAGTAGAGTTTGCCTGAGGTGGTATCCAAGGTTAGAGCGCCGGGGTCCTGCAGATCGGTGGCCACCTCCTCCACCCCGGTGCCGTCCAGATTCGAACGCTGAATCCTGCCCGCGCCGCCGTCCGCCCAGTAGAGTTTGCCGGGAGCCAGAGCCAGAGCGCCGGGGTCCTGCAGACCGGTGGCCACCTCCTCCACCCCGGTGCTATCGAGGGCGGTGCGCTGGATCTTGCCGGCCCCGCTGTCCGTCCAATAAAGCTTGCCCGAGGATGTATCCAGAGCCAGGCCGCCGGGTTCTTCCAAACCGGTGACCACCTCCTCCACAAAGAAGCCGTCGAGGCTGACGCGCTGAATCCTGCCCGTTCCACCATCGGCCCAGTAGATCCGGCCCCCGGATCCATCCAGAGCCAGGGCCACGGGCGCGGCCACACCGGTGACCACCTCCTCCACCCCGCTGCCGTCCGGATTCGAGCGTTGGATCCTGCCCGCGCCACGATCTATCCAGTAGAGGAACGCCAGCGCCACCGGCGTCCGGTTGGGTGCTTGCACCGCCAGCACAAAGGTCTGCGCCGCTTCCAGACCGCCCGGGTCGCGTACCCTCACCGTGATGGTCGCCTGTCCCGGCGCAAGAGGGAAAAGGGTCAGCATCGAGTCCGCCGCACGGGCGGTGGCGATTGAGCTGTCGGAGGTGGCGGCCGCGAGGCTCAGTGGGTCGCCGTCCGGGTCCTCCCCCACCGCCTCTACAAGAAGGGTGTCACCGGCGGTGGCGCTGCGGGCATCCAATGGGGCCAGGGTCGGGGCGCGGTTGGGCGCGGCGATGGGACCCAGGGCCAGGCGCGCCGGGGTGTGCAGGCCAGTGACCACATCCTCCACCCCGCTGCCGTCCAGATTCGAACGCTGAATCTTGTCCGTGCCGCTGTCGCTCCAGTAGAGCTTGCCCGCCGACGTATCCACAGCCAGGCCCCTGGGAACGCCCAGGCCGGTGACCACGTCCTCCACCTCGCTGCCGTCCAGGTTCGAACGCTGAATCTTGTCCGTGCCGCTGTCCGTCCAATAAAGCTTGCCAGCGGCCGCATCCAGAGCCAGACCCCGGGGAACGCGGAGACCGCTGCTGACCACGTCCTCCACCCCGCTGCCGTCCAGATTCGAACGCTGAATCTTGTCCGTGCCGTAATCGCTCCAGTAGAGCTTGCCAGCGGCCACGTCCAGAGCCAAGCCCAGGGGACTGCGCAGGCCGGTGACCACGTCCTCCACCCCGCTGCCGTCCAGATTCGAACGTTGAATCTTGTCGGTGCCGTAATCAGTCCAGTAGAGCTTGCCGGCGCTCAGGTCCAGAACCAGGCCCGAAGGACTGCGCAGGCCGCTGCTGACCACGTCCTCCACCTCCGTGCCGTTTAGATTCGAACGCTGGATCTTGTCGGTGCCGCTGTCCGTCCAGTAGACCTTACCCGCGGCCACGTCCAGGGCCAGGCCCAGGGGATTGCGCAGACCGGTAACTACATCCTCCACCCCGCTGCCGTCCGGATTCGAACGCTGGATCTTGTCCGTGCCGCTGTCCGTCCAGTAGAGCAGCAGCTCCCCTTCCTCCGGATCCACCGCGGCTCCGGTCTCCGAGGGCAGTTCGGAAGTTATAATGGGATGCAGAAAAAGAACCCCAAGACCTATGAGGATCGAGCCCTTGATCCTGCTGCTGCCTGGTTGTGCCACCCGCGACCGGGACCGCCGGTAGATTTGGCATCCGTGCAGAAGGGCCATGGTCTAGCGTGTGTCGGGATTCAAAATGGGCAATCAGGGTGAATAGCTGATGCGGTAGATGAGACCGGCCTGGTCGTCCGACAGCAGCAGTGAACCGTCGGGCATGACGAGGACGTCCACCGGCCTGCCCCAGCTCGATTCCCCCTGGAGCCAGCCCTCGGCGAAGGGCTCGTAGCTGACCGCCTCGTTGCCCTCCAGGCGTACCAGAGCGAGACGGTAGCCGATCTTGCTGCTGCGATTCCAGGACCCGTGCTCGGCGATGAAGATCTGACCGCGGTACTCCTCCGGGAACATGGTGCCGGTGTAAAAGCGCATTCCCAGAGCCGCTACGTGGGGGCCGAGGTCCTGTGCCGGGGCGACGAACTCGTCGCAGCGGCGCTGGTCGCCGAACTCGGGATCGGCGATGCCGCTGCCGTGGCAGTAGGGATAGCCGAAGTGCCGACCGTCGGCGCTCAGTCTGTTCAGTTCGTCCGGTGGGGAATCGTCGCCGAGCCAGTCCCTGCCATTGTCGGTGAACCACATTTCACCCGTTTCCGGGTGCCAGTCGAAGCCCACCGTATTGCGCACCCCCCGCGCCACGATACTGAAGGCACCCTTGGCGTCCAACCTGCCGATGGAGGCGTAGGGATCGCCGGCATCGCAGATGTTGCAGGGCGCCCCGACCGGAACGTAGAGCAAATTGTCGGGGCCGAAGCGAATGAACTTCCAGCCGTGATGAGGATCTGTGGGGAAATCGTCGTTGACGATCTCCGGCTGCGGCGGGTTGTCGAGGTTTGCTTCGATGTCGGGATAGCGCAGGATGCGGCTGATTTCGGCTACGTAGAGGTCGCCGTCCATGAAGGCGACGCCGTTGGGTGAGTTCAGGCCGCTGGCCAGGGTGATGACCCGCTCAGCCCTATAATCTCCGTCCTCGTCGCGCAACGCGTAAACCCTGTCGCCGGAGCGGGTGCCGACAAAGAGGGTGCCATCCGCTCCGAGGGACAGCGAGCGAGCTCCGGTCACTCCCTGGGCGTAGACGCGGATGTGGAAGCCGGCGGGCAGCTCAATCCGAGCCAGCCGCGGATCGCGGAGTGGCGGCGGTGGCGGCGGTGGCGGCGCCACTTCACTCGGGTCCCCTGCCTCATCGGGTGCCGAGGGTCGCGCCTGGCAGGCGCTGGCGGCCGCAAGCAGAGCGACAAGACAGCCGCTTAATAACCTCTCCAATAAATTCATCACGAGTCCCCCAACATGGTTTCCGACATCTCCTGACCCACTAGCCCCACAATTCAGGTCCAGGCGGATGCAGCAAACTGCCCTCGAAGACAAGTCCGCAGGGGCGGTCTGCAGCCAGCAGAAGTGGTCCGTCAAGATCGACGAACTCGGCGTCCTGGGCCAGCAGGACCGCCGGCGCCATGGCCAGCGAGGTTCCGACCATGCAGCCTACCATTATCCCGAGGCCGCAGGCACGGGCTTTTTTGGCCAGGGTCAAGGCCGCCGTTAGTCCCCCTGCCTTGTCCAGTTTGATGTTGACGAAATCATAAGCGGGAGCAAGCATTTCCACATCGTCCGCGCTATGGCAGGATTCGTCGGCGCACAAAGGAACGGGATGGTCGATTTGGGACAGCATCCCGTCTTCGCCCGCCGGCAGCGGTTGCTCGACCAAGGCGACCCCGAGACCGGCCAACTCGGCGCAGAAGGGCTCGACCATGTCCTCAGTCCACCCCTCGTTGGGGTCCACGATCAGACGGGCGCCGGGGGCGTTCTCGCGCACCGCGGCCACCCGTTCCAGATCCCCCTCGGCGCCCAGCTTCACCTTCAGGAGGGGGCGGTTCATATTGTCGCGGGCGGCCAGAGCCATCTTCTCCGGGGTGTCGAGGCCGAGGGTGTAGGCCGTAATCACCGGTTTCATGGCACCGAGGTCGGCGCCTTGGCGCAACCCTCCCGCGCCCGTCTTGGCTTCCAGGTCCCAGAGGGCGCAGTCGAGCCCATTGCGTCCAGCCCCGGGAGGAAGGATTTCCTGCAGAGCCCGGCGCTCGAGTCCGGTTGCGACTTCCGGCTCAAGGGCCTGCAATGCCGTCACGGTGGTCTCCACCGTCTCTCCGTAGCGGGGGTAGGGGACGCATTCGCCGTGCCCGCGAACCCCGCCGCGGTCCAGTTCGACCACCACCACCTCGGCCCGGGTCCTGCTTCCACGGGAAATGGAAAAGGTCCGCGCCAGGGGCCAGCTTTCCCGGACCACCTTGAGACGGGTGGTTTCAGAGGGCATCGACCAGCCTCCCCGCACCATCGCGGCGAGGGTCCACGCAGGGAAGCGCCGTTTCCGCTTCGATGGATTGGAGCAGCTCGGAGGCCTCCACCTGATCGAGGTGGGCGGTGATCAGGGATATTCCAACCACGCGGCAACGCTCGTTGGTCAGCCTGCCCGCCTCCTCGTTGCGCTGGATGCACTCCTGCAGGGGAGGCAGCCCATAGCCGGGCAAACCGCGCATGTGGCGGCGCTGAGGATCGTGACACATGACCAGGCAATCGGCCTGGGCCCCGTGCAACAACCCCAGAGAAACCCCCGCGTAGGATGGATGGAACAAGGACCCCTGTCCCTCGATCAGGTCCCAGTGCTCGGGGTCGGCGGCGGGAGTGAGATACTCCACCGCTCCGGCGACGAAATCGGCGACGACGGCGTCCACCGAGATTCCTTCACCTGCAACAAATATTCCCGTCTGTCCCGTCGCCCTGAAATCTGCCTGCATCCCTCGGGCTTTCATCTCCTCCTCCATGGCGAGGGCGGTGAACATCTTGCCGATGGAACAGTCCGTGCCAACCGTCAAAAGCCGTTTACCCGACCTTTTGCCGCCGTTGGCGATTGGCAGTTCCCCCTGCGGATGGCGCACGTCGAAGAGATTCGACCCTTTGGCCTCCGCCTTGGCCCTGAGTGCGGCGATTCCACTCAACCTTTGGTGCAAACCACTGGCGATAGCGTAGCCCAGATCCAGCGCCCTGAGCAAGGTCCGGATCCACGGAGCGGAGATGACTCCGCCGCGATTCGCCGCCCCGACGATCAGGGTCTTCGCCCCGGCTTCTCTGCCCTGCTCCAGGGTCATGTCCGGCAAACCCAGGTCCACGTTGCACCCCTCCAAACGGAGTTGGCCGAGACACCACCGGGGCCGCCATTGGGCCAGGCCGTCGGCGGTCTTGACCGCCAGGCGGTCGGCGGCGTCGCCGAGAAACAGGAGGTACGGAGGCTCGATGAGCATCGATCAATCCCTCAAGAAAAAACCGACAAATCGCGCAGGCGCCGAACGATCCCCGGCGCGATTTCGACGACGTAATCCACCTCTGCGGCCGTATTCCCCCATCCCAAACTGAAGCGCACCGACCCGGAGGCCTGGCGCGGCGCCAATCCCATGGCCAGGAGCACGTGGGAAGGTTCGGGGGCGCCCTCGGCGCAGGCCGAGCCACTGGACGCAGCCACCCCTTTGAGATCCAGGTCGAGCAGAATCGCCTCGGCCTCCACCCCCTGGAAAGCCAGGTTCAGGGTATTCGCCAGCCGCCGCCGCGGATGTCCGTTAACCCGGACATCCTCCACCCGCTGCAGCAATCCCTGCTGCAGCCGGTCCCGCAGCACTCCGGCCTCCTCCTCCAGGGCCTTCCCTTCTTCCAGCCTCAACTGCACCGCGCGTCCCAATCCGACGATACCGGCCACATTCTCGGTTCCGGTGCGCAGCCCTCCTTCCTGGCCCCCGCCGCGGCTCCAGGGCTCGATCTCCATCCCGCTGCGGACGTAGAGCGCCCCGGTGCCCTTGGGGCCATTGATCTTGTGGGCGGAAACAGAAACCAGGTCCGCGTTCAACTCGTCCACCCGGAGGTCCAGCTTGCCGAAGCTCTGCACCGCATCCAGGTGCAGGGGAACGCCTTTTTGGCGGGCCAGGCGCCCGATCTCGGCTAGCGGCTGGACAGTGCCGGTCTCGTTGTTGGCATGCATGACGGAGACCAGAACCGTGTCCTCGTCGATGGCAGCCTCCACCGCGTCCAGATCAACCACCCCGTATGCGTCCACCGGAGCATAGATTACCTCGTAGCCCCGCTGCTCCAGATGCCGGCAGGTATGCAGAACGGCGTGATGTTCGACCGAGGAGGTGACGATCCTGCGGCCGCGGCCGCGGCGCGAACGGGCAATGCCCTCGATGGCCCAGTTGTCCGCCTCGGTGCCGCCGCTGGTGAAGTAGACCTCGGGCGGGCGGCATCCCAGGGCCCTGGCAAGGATATCCCGCGCCGCTTCCACCGCGATCCGCGCCTCGCGCCCGTAGCCGTGAATACTGGAAGCATTGCCCACGGAACTGGTGAGGAAGGGCATCATGGCCTCCAGAACCTGGGGCCGCAGAGGGGTGGTTGCATTGTGGTCGAAGTAGATGCGGGTCAAGGAATCGTTCCTCCGTCAAGGCACCAGGAAGGTGAAAGCGCGGACCAGCACCGCAGCCGCCTTGAGCTTCTCAGGGCGGCTCTCGAGAGGAATTCCGTCGGCGAGAATGAAATCCACCTTCTCTCCCCTCTCGATCCCATCCTGTCCGCGCACGACCACGATTTCAGCCTCTTTCTCCACCTCGCGCCGCAAAAATTCAGCCAGAACCCGGTCAAGCCTTTGCATTCCCGTCCTGCCTCCAACCTGTCCCTGCTCCACCAGCACGGCCATGGCTTCGAACAATTCCTCGCGGTCCTCGTTGAGGCGCTCGGCGGCGATGAAGTAGAGGGTGTAGGCTCGGTCGGCATGGTGCAGGGTGATCCAGTTCTCGACCCCCGGACCATAGTGCATCCTGCCGCCGTAGACGAATCGCGGCGGGAAGACATCCTCCACTTCTGCTTGCGAACTGAAGAGAAAGGCGTAGACCTCGCAGTCGGTTGCAGTTTTGAAGCGGATTTGCAGGCGGTCTCCCGGCTGCAGCATACCGCCTTCCTCGAGGGCCACGGTCTGGGCCCAGCCGCTATCGCTGCGCAAGCCCAACAGATGGAGATCCACCTGAAGGTCCCCTTCGTCCGGGACCTCATCCTGATCCCGGCCGCGCCGCCCCACCTGGGCCTGCAGGAGGCGCTGCTGCAGGCGCCTGGTCCCGGAGGCCACGACCTTGCCGCTTTCCCGGTCGATGGCGAAGAGGCGCAAATAGGTCCAGAAATGGCCGGCCTGCAAGCGACCGGCTACCACCCGGGGAGCGGTCTGGCCTTCCCACTGACTGGCGGGAACGGTCTCCCCCTCCCCCCAAGGTGCCGGATGCTCTTCACCGGCCAGGACCACGGCGGCGCCGGACTGCTCCAGGGCCGCCCTCAGATACTCGTCCACGAACCTGGTAACCTCCGTCCGCCTCCCCTTCCCGTCGCGCAACCCCAAAAGGGCGATCTCGCCTCTCCCCGGGGCCGGAGCGACCACCAGGGCCAACTCCGCCGCTACCTGGTCCAGCTCCAACTCCGCCGGAACGGGCTGGCGCCAGGGAAGGCAAGCCTGCAACCAGCAACTGCACAGGACGATGGTCAGGCGCGCCCAGCCCGGGATCAACACCGGCCCGGGTCCCCGCTCCGGCCTTCCGCTCCCGGAGACGGATTTATCTCCGCGCCCGGATCCTGACCGGGCGGTGAACCCGGGCCCGGGTCTGCAGAAGCCCCGCCGCAGCACAGCCATTTGCTCTCTCCGTCCATGCGCTCGTCCACATTGTTTTTGAATATAATCCGCACTATGGCATTTGTCATCCCGGCTCCACAGGCCGGCATTCGATTGACAGACAGCGGCGGGACGCGTAAAATTGGGCCTGCAGCCATCACTTTCTCCCTCTCCTGACAACCGGGAACCAGCGCCAGCCATGCCTCCAATTTCTCCCCCATCTTCCCACCTTGCCGCCGTCGCCGAGATGGCCCTGGGCGAAGACCTTGGCCCTGGCGCCCGGGGGCCCGCTGCCGACCTCACCACGGCATGGACGGTCCCGACCCATCGCCGCGCCCGCGCCACCATCCTGTCCAAGTCCTCCGGAGTGGTCGCCGGCCTCGCCGCCGCCGCCGCCGTATTCCACCGACTGGATCCGGACATCGCCTTTGAACCCGGGGCAGAGGAGGGCAACCAGGTCGGCGCCCAGACGGAGATTGCCCGACTCGAGGGACCCGCCCGGCCTCTCCTGGCCGGCGAGCGCAGCGCCCTCAACCTCCTGCAGCACCTCAGCGGGGTGGCTACCCTGACCAGGGCCTTCGTAGAGGCCGTCGCCGGCACTGGGGCGCAAATAACCGATACCCGCAAGACCTTGCCGGGTCTGCGCCTGCTGGAGAAGCACGCCGTGCGCCTGGGCGGCGGCGTCAACCACCGAATGGGGCTCTACGACGCGGTATTGATCAAGGAAAACCATGCTGTTGCCGCCGGCGGGGTGGATGCGGCCTTGCGGCTGGCGCGCCAAGCGGCGCGCGAAAACCAAAAAGAAGGGGTCGCGATCTTCGTCGAAGCCCGCAACCTCGACGAGGTCCGCCGCCTGTTGCCCCTGCGTCCGGACCGCATACTTCTCGACAATATGTCGGTCGAGTTGATGCGCCAGGCAGTGCCGCTCATCCGCCAGTCCCACTCAGGCATGGAGATCGAAGCCACCGGTAATATCACTCTGGACAATGCGCCCCAGGTCGCCGTGACCGGGGTGGACCTGATCTCCATCGGCGCCCTCACCCACTCGGCGCCGGCGCTGGACCTGAGTATGCTGTTTTCGACCTGCACTGCATAGAGGACCCCGGCGGCGGTCCCGTCCGGCGCAACCGGGTCCCCCTCTCTCCTGTTGCCAAACTCTGCCGCGGAGAAAGAAATGGAAAGGAATTTCGTAAAAAGGGACGTCCTCCTCATTTTTGCCTGCGGCCTCATTGCCGCCCTGTCCCTTGCGGTCGGAGGTCACTATTTCTACCGCGCCTTCCCCGAAGCATCCATAGACTTCAAGATCACCCGTGACCAGGCCCGCGACCAGGCCCGCAGCTTCCTTCAGGAACGCGGCCTGGACCTGGAAGGCTATCGCCACAGCGCCATATTCAGCTACGACGCGGTGGCCAAGACCTTTCTCGAGCGCGAGCTGGGCCTCGAAGGAGCCAGCGCCCTGATCGGCGATCCCGTCCGCCTGTGGACCTGGAGCAACCGCTGGGTCCGAGAACTGCAGAAAGAGGAATTTCGCGTCCGCATCACCACCGCCGGCGAACTCGTCGGCTTCGATCATCTCGTCGAGGAGGACGGAGAAGGAGCGCGGCTGAGCCAGAGCGAAGCCCGCCGCCTGGCGCAAGACTACCTCGACCGCACTCTCCGGCGCCGACTCGACGAGCTGATATTCGTCGAAGCCGAGAGCATCGAGCGCAAGAACCGCACCGACCACTCTTTCACCTACAAGCTCGCGGATTTCGAAGTGAAGGGGGCTACCTACCGGCTGCGCCTGGGGATTCAGGGCGATCAGGTGAGCAGCTTCAGGGAATTCCTCAAGGTGCCCGAGGCCTGGGAACGGGAGTACCGCCAGCTGCGCTCGCACAACGAAGCCACCGGCATCGTCGCCCAGATCCTCCTGGCGCTCACCATGATCGCCATGCTGGCGGTCTTTTTCGCCGCCATCCGCCAGCGCGACGTGCGCTGGAGAACAGCCGCCATATTCGGCGCCGTCGCCGCCGTCCTCACCCTCCTGGCCAACCTCAACAATCTGCCGCTGACCGCCTACGGCTACGATACTACCGAGACCTTCGGCAGCTTTCTGACCGGACAATTGGTGGGCAGCCTGGCCAGCGCCCTTTCTGCGGGGCTTTTCATCTGCTTTCTGACCGCGGCGGCCGAACCGGTCTACCGCCGCGCCTACGGCCACCAGATCGGCATCGGCCAGCAGTTTGTGCTGCGCGGCCTGCGCACCAAGCGCTTCCTCCTGGGGACTGTCATCGGCCTCACCATGACCGCCTTCTTCGTCGCCTACCAGACCGTCTTTTACCTCGTCGCAGAAAAATTCGGCGCCTGGAGTCCGGCCGACATCCCCTACAGCGAAATGGTCAACACCTACTTTCCCTGGACCGTGGTCCTGCTCATCGGCTTCATGCCCGCGGTTTCCGAAGAGTTCATATCCAGGGCCTTTTCCATTCCCTTTCTGCAGAAGTATCTCAAGTCGCGCTGGGCGGCCATTGTCCTTGCCGCCGCGATCTGGGGATTCGCCCACGCCGGCTATCCGCAGCAGCCCTTCTTCATCCGCGGCCTCGAAGTGGGAATCGCCGGGGTCGTCATCGGCCTGGTGATGATTCGCTGGGGCATCCTTCCCGCCCTGGTCTGGCACTATACGGTGGACGCGCTCTACACCGCCCTCATCCTGTTGCGCTCCAGCAACCCCTACTTCGTGGTTTCCGCCGCCATTTCCGTCGGCATCATGCTGCTGCCCCTCCTCCTCGCTCTGCTTTTCTACCTGCGCCACCGCTCTTTCGCGGATCCCAGCCCTCTGCTCAACCGCGAGCACGGCGCGGCGCCGTCCCCAGAGTCAGCACCGCATCAGGCCCATCTAGATCCCGGGACCCGGAGCGAGACGGCGGATGGTGGCCCCGGGACCTACGTACCCTTGTCGCGCCGCCACCTGCTCATCGCCGCGGTCCTCGTCCTCGCCTCCCTGTCCGTCTATCTGGTTCAGGTGGAACGGCCGCTGGACTCCGCCGAAGTCGCTATCGGCCGCCATCGCGCCCAGGAGATCGCCGCCGGCCATCTCGCCGCTCAGGGTGTCGACACCGAGGCATACCAGGTGGTCACCTTCCATGCCCGTCAGCTCGACTCCCGGGCGATCAAGTACACCATGGAGCGCCAGGGGGTTTCCGGGGTCAACCGGCTCTACCGCGAATACCTGCTGCCCAGTGTCTGGCGGGTGCGCTTCTTCCAGCCGCTGCACAAAGAGGAATATCTGGTGGAAGTGGATCCGGGGAACGGCTCGGTATACTCGGTGCGCCATCATCTGGAGGAGGGGGCTCCCGGAGCCGACCTGGGGGAGGATGAGGCGCGCGCCATTGCCGCGGCTCATCTGGATGCCCACGGTCTTGAGGTGGAAGACTTCGAGCTCAAAGAGGCCTCTTCTGAGAAGCTCGAAGCACGCCGGGACCATCGCTTCATCTGGGAAGCGCGAGAGGGAGATCCGCGCAACGTCGGGGAGCTCAAGTACCGCTGCGAAGTCACCGTCGCCGGGGACCAGCCGGCGAAGTTGCGGCGCTACGTGAAGCTTCCCGAGAGCTGGATCCGCGCCAGGCAGGAAAGCACCACCCTGCGCGCTGTCGTCGGGGGACTCGGGATCGCGGTGGTCACCGGCCTCATCCTGCACCTGCTGTGGCTCCTGGTCCGCCGGGTGCGCGGTGCCGGCCTGGCCTGGCCTCCGCTGCTCAAAATCGGCGCCCTCGGCTGCGCCGTCGCCCTGCTCGGGTGGCTGAACCGCCTGCCCACCTTTTACCAGGGCTACCCGACCGAGTACTCCACCACCGTCTTCATGATCGAACAGCTCGCATTGGCGGCGGTGCAAATCATCGCCATCGGCCTGCTGGTGGTCGCCGCCCTGGCCATGACCACCACCCTCTATCCCGACTGGAGGGAAAAACTGAGGTGGCAGGGGGAAACGGTCTGCCTGCGGGACGCGGTGCTGGTTGCCGTCCTGATCTTCGTGGGCCAACGCGCCCTGGAGCGCCTCACCCTCCTGCTGCAGGAGCACTTCGCTCCTTTTGTCACCGCTCCCGTTCTCGCACCGGTCACCGGCCTGGACGGTTGGCTGCCGTTCTGGAACGGCCTCGGCGTTTCCCTCGGGCAGGCCCTGGCGCTGCCCATTGTCCTCGGTGTCGGGCTCTACTACGTGCGCCGGGTCTTGCGCAAGCCGCTCCACATCGTCCTCGCGGTGGTGGCGTTGGGTTCCGTATTTTCCGGCGCCAACGCCCTCAATCCCGGCGAGTTCTACCTGGGCCTGGGGCTGTTTCTGTTGAAAGCCGCATTCCTCTTTGTGGTGGTGGCTTGCCTGTTGCGCAACAATATTCCGGCCTACATCCTCACCGGCTTCCTGTCCTCCAGTTTGGACCACGCCGGGGCGCTGCTGGATCAGCCCGCAGCAGCCTACCAGATTCACGGCTTCATCGTGCTCTTGGCAAGCGTTCTGGTTATCGGGGGACTGTGGTGGCAGGCGCGCCGGCTGGCGCCAGGTCCAGCCTAGTGCCTGGTGGAGGATTTGCGCGGGGATTCGAGCCCTAGCCCAGATCGACCAGCACCCTGCCGGCCTCGACCCACGCCGGATATGCCCGCACCCGCACCCCCTGCGGATTGGTCAGGGACTTGCCGCTGCGAAGGTCGAATTCCCACCCGTGCCACGGACAGGTCAGGATCTCCCCGGCCCGGCCGTGGGGTATGGACTCGCCAGGCATGCACTTGAGAGCGGTCCCTCCCACGCGCCCGCCGGACAACTGCGCTCCCTGGTGCGGGCAGGTGTCGCGCAAAGCGAAGAATCTGTCCCCTCGGCGCACCACCACCAGGGCCCTGCGGTCGAGCTCGACGCGGTTGGGCCTGCCCTCCGCGAATGCGGCCACGGCGCCGATGTCACGCACGCTCGAAGGCATAGAACTCCGCCGCATTGGCGGCCAGGATGCGGCGCCGAAGGTCCTGGGGAACTGCAGGAGGCAGAGCGCGGTCGGGGGCATCGAAATCCCAGTGGGGATAATCGGTGGCGAACATGAGAAAGGCGTCGCAGCCGATCATCTCCACGATCTGCAGCAAGTGCCTGGGGTTGGCCGGCTCCTCCATGGGTTGGGTGGTGGCGCGAAAATGTTCCACGATGTACTCGCTGGGGAGCCGGGTGAGCCACGGTACTTCGCGCCGCAGGCCTTTGTAGTTCTTGTCCAGGCGCCACATCAGGGGAGGCAGCCAGGCGAATCCCCCTTCGATGATGGCCATCCGGGACCGGGGAAATTCCTCGAACACTCCTTCGCACACCATGCTGGCAACCTGGGCCTGGAAAGCCTGGGACATGGCGGTATGGTCCTCGATGTAGTATGAAGGCCAGCCGCAGGGGGTGATGGGGGGACCGCTGCCGCCGAAATGGATGCCGACGGGCAGGTCCACCTCGCAGGCCGCGGCGAAGATGGGGCGGAATTCGCGGCGCCCGTAGGGGGCGTGGGAACGCACCAGCAGCAATACCTGAACGAAGCGCGGATCTTCGGCCTTGCGGCGGATCTCCGCGGCGGCGGCAGGCGCATCGTGGACGTTGACGACGATCGACCCGCGCCAGCGCGGGTCGGCGTCCAACCAGGAATCGGCGGTCCAGTCGTTGACCGCCGCGGCCAGGGCATTGGCGAAGTCGATGTTGGGCACCGCCGACAGGAGGTAGAGGGGGTTGAGTACGGCGTAGTTCATTCCCCAGGTATCGAGCAACTGGCGGCGGCTGAATTCCGGGTCGCTCCCCGGTTTTTTGCCGCCCGGAGGCCAGGCGTCGCGGCGCGCTGCGAACTCGAAACCCTTCGGATAGCGCGGACCGGGCGGACCTTTGAAGCCCGATTGCTCGATATAGGCGCGCCAGTACTGCGTCAGGTAGGGCAGAAGATCGTCGATGGAATTGGGGTAGTTGTGAACGTCGCAGTCGATCAGAGTGGCCTCGGCGGCCACGTCCACCGGCATGGCCGCGGCGGCCGCGGGAGCGCTGGTCATGGAAGAACCTCCGTGTCTACTGATGTGCGAAAATGGGCGGGGACGATCACGATTTCTTTCCTTGCGGCGTCGCCAGCCGGACGTACTCCCCACCGTAGAAGATGAGCGGTTCACCCGATCCCAACTCCCCGGCGACTAGCTCGCCGATGAAAATGTCGTGGTCGCCGCCGACGAGGACCTCCACCAGGCGGCAGTCGGCAAAGGCGAGGGCGCCGGCGAGAATGGGCGCCCCGGTGGCCGCCTCTTCCAGCTCCAGGCCGGAAAAATCCTTGGGACCCACCTCGGCGAAACGGCGCGAAAGATGTTCCTGGTTCCTGGTCAAAATACTCACCGCAAAACAATCACTCTGCTTCAAGGACTGGTACATGGAGCCCTGGCGGTCAACCGCCACCAGGAGCAGGGGCGGATCCAGGGAAAGGGACACGACCGCATTGGCGGTCATGCCGTTGATCTCCTCGCCGAGGCGGGTGGTGACCACGGTGACACCGGTGGCGAAGAGACCCATGATGCGCCGCTGCATTTCGGGGTCGAATGCCATCAGCCCTCTCCCTGCACCCTCAGATCGTCGGCAAGCGCGGTACGATCTCTTTGGCCAGAAGCTCCATTGTGCGGAGCCATTGCTCTTTGTCGTCCCAGTCGTGGGAGATCAGCAGCAGAGTGCCGAAACCGCCGCTCTCTTCCCACAACTCCTGGAGCTGGCGGCTGCACTCGTCCGCGTCGCCGACGATGCACAAGCTGGAATCGACGATGAACTCGGGGGTCACCGCGGCGTCGGGCATTTCCGGATCGTTCTTGGCTATGTCCAGCACCTGCCCCGCCTTGAGCATCTGGATCATGTAGTCGTAGGCGCGCGAAAAGGCGCTGTCGAGCGCATATTTGCGCGCCTCTGCATTGGTCTCGCCGATGAAGATGGTGCGCGCGACGCGCCAGGTCGAGCGCTCGGGGGGAGGCCGTCCCGCCTCCTCCGCTCCCTGGCAATAGGTTTGCCATTGGGGCGCGAGTTTGCTGCTGCGCAGCAAATTGGTGCTTATGGGGATGAAGCCGCGCTGCCCGGCGGTGCGCGCCGCCATGGAATACTCCTTTACCATGCTCATGGCAATCGGCGGGTGGGGCTGCTGGTAGGGCTTGAGCAGAGTGCCGATGCCGCGCTCGGGGTCGGGGGTCTCGAGCTTGATGTTCCAGAAGTCGCCCTTGAACTCAAAAGGGGGATCGGTTTGCCACAGCTTGAGGATCATGTCGATCCCCTCCAGGGTCATCAACCCCTGGGTGCGTGGATCCGGCAGTTCGAAGAGACCCCAGTCGGTGGTCACCCCTCCCTGTCCGAAACCGCAGTTCAGGCGCCCGCGGGAGAGGTGGTCCAGATAGGCCATGCGCACCGCGATGTTGGCCGGATGGTGCTGGGGCACGATCGCCACCCCCGGGCCCAGGCGGATATTGCTGGTGCGCGGCAGCACGTTGGAGATGAACACGTCGTTGGCCGGTATGGGTTCCCAGGCCACGGTGTGATGCTGGCCGATCCAGGCTTCGCTGAATCCGAGCTCGTCGGCGCGGACCACGAACTCTATGTCCTCCTCGAAGCACTCGGTGCGCGATTTCTCCGGCGGATGCAGGGGCATCATGAATGTACCTAATTTCACCGTCGGGCTCCTTTCTACGAAATTTAGACAGGCTCGGCCTGCTGGCTGTCTGTGCACCAAACCTGGTAAGAGATCCTAGCTGTTTTCGTACTCGACCTCCACCACCCTTGCATCCAGCTCCCCTTGCATGGCCTTCAATTCGGACCTGACCCTGGAAACGACCTCCTCGAGCGCCACCTCCACCCGGGCATCGTCGTGCCGCAGCTTCATCTCCACCCGGCCCTGTTTGAGCGAGCGCTGGCCCACGGTCAGGCGCAGGGGGACGCCGATCAGATCGGCGTCGTTGAATTTGACTCCTGGGGTCTCGGCGCGGTCGTCGAGAATCGCCTCGATGCCGGCCTTGCTGCACTGCTCGTAGAGTTCGGCGCTGGCCGCGGCCACCGTCCCCCCGTTTTTGGCCAGAGACACGATGTGGACCTGGAAAGGGGCCACCGACAGAGGCCAGATCAAACCGTGCTCGTCGTGGTGCTCCTCGGCGATGCAGGCCAGAAGCCGGCCCATTCCGATCCCGTAGGAACCCATGACCACAGGTTTGGCGATGCCCTCGGCATTGAGATAGACGCAGCCGAAGGCATCGCTGTAGCGCGTGCCCAACTGAAAGATATTGCCCACCTCGACTCCGCGCGACAGGGCCATCCCCTGGCCGCACTCGGGACAGGCGTCGCCCTCCCGGGCGGCGGCGATGTCGCAAACCAGATCCGCCTTGTAGTCGCGCCCGTAGTTGACGTTTCTGAGGTGGTAGCCCTCTTCGTTGGCGCCGGCCACCAGGTTGGGGGAGACGGGAATGGCATCGTCCACCACCACCAGAGCATCCTTCACTCCCACTGCGGACCCGTACCCCGGCACTGCCCCGGCGCCTTTAATCTCGTCCTCAAGAGCCGGCCGTATTCCTTTGGCCTGCAGGGCATTGGACAACTTTGTTTCATTGACCTCCATATCCCCCCTGACAATTGCGAGGACAAATTTTTCGTCCTCCTCCTGACCGTCCAGAACAGTGGCGACCGCGAAGACCGCCTTGGCGGTCCTGCTCCTGGGCACGCCGAGGAACTCGGCCAGGTTATCAATTGTGGAAACACCGGGTGTGGCGATCTTCTCCACAGGGCCCATTTCCTCCTCGGCGACCTCGGGCTTCCTGAAGTGGGCGATCTGACGGTTCGCCGAGTAGCGGCAGGCGGAACACAACGTCAGACTGTCCTCCCCCACCGGGGTGAGGTAGATGAACTCGTGCGCCGCGCTGCCGCCCATCATGCCGACATCGGAATTGACCGCTATGGTCGGCAGGCCGCAGCGGTTAAATATGTTGAAATAGGCCTGGTAGTGGGCCCGGTACTGAGCCTCGAGGCCATCCCAATCCGCGTCCAGACTGTAGCTGTCCTTCATGGTGAATTCGCGCACCCGAATGAGCCCGGCGCGCGGGCGCGGGTCGTCGCGCCACTTGGTCTGAATGTGGTAGATCAACTGCGGCAACTGGCGGTAGGACCTGATCTCGCGGCGCACCAGATCGCCCACCACCTCCTCGTGGGTCAGGGCCAGGACCATTTCGCGGTCGCCTCTGTCCTTGAAGCGTCCCATTTCCGCGCCCACCTGGTACCAGCGCCCGGTCTCCTTCCAGATATCAGCAGGATGCACCACCGGCATGGTGAGCTCCTGGCCGCCGATGGCGTTTATTTCGGCGCGGACGATGTTCTCCACCTTGTTCAGCGAGCGCCGCGCCAGAGGCAGATAGCTGAAGATGCCGCTGGCCAACTGGCGAATGAAACCGGCGCGCAACAGCAACTGGTGACTCGCCACTTCGGCGTCCGCCGAGCTTTCGCGCAGGGTGTGGCTGAACAACTGACTCATGCGCATGTAAGGCCTCCTTTGCCGAAATAAACTACAGAATCAGCTGAATTTTCTCAACAGTCACACCCCCTTTGCGGCTTGCGGCAGAGGGCCGACAGGAGGGGGCAACGCATGGGTAAAAGAAGAATAGCAGGCGGGAAAGTGCGGGTGGGGTGGAACCTCCGTCTCAGTCGAGTCTGAGTTCGTCGGAAACTTCGGAGAGCAACTGGTTGATTTTTTCCACCGCCGCCGGGTCGGGTGGGGTTTTGCCACCGAACTCGACGCGAAGGTTGAACTTGAGGGCGTTGCCGACGGCGGCCCTGGCGATCTCCGGAATCTGGTCGGCGAGATCCTGGATGGCGTTGGCCTCCAGGACCGCTTCGGCGCTGAGCAGTCCCCGCGGCCTGGGAACGGGGGGTGCCTCGCGTACTGCGGTGGGAACCTGGATGATCACCTGTTGGGCGCCGGTGATTTCGCAGGGCCACGCAGCACTGTCCTTGCTCAGCTCGACCCAGCGCGCGCGGATACCATCTTCAATGGCCGACCTCACCGTGGACCAGGGCAAATTGACGCCTCGCTTGGTCGAGAGCGCAGTGGCAATGGCGAGGGCGTTGCTCCTGCCCTCTTTCCAGGCGCCGGGGATCGAAGCCTCCATCAGCTCGGCAACCTCGATGCGCTCGGGTGGCGGCCGCAAGAGCGCTGCGGCGCTGAATACACCGGCCGGCAGCGGCTCGCCGAGGATGGAGGCCGGTCCGCTGGTCAACCACACCAGCCCCTGCTCGACGGCCTGCGCAACCGCTTCCTCGACCCTCACTGGTTCGCATTCGGGGATGACGAGGGTCTCTTCGTAGCCCTCCCGGGGAAGGCTCACGCTGTGGCCGCCGGCGAAATAGTCATAGACATCCTGGACCTTGATCTCCGTGGCCGGCCAAAGCCCCGGAAGCTTCTGATATCCGAGCAGATCGGGGGCCAACTCGCTGAGGGCGGTCCCCGCGGGCAGCAGCACCTCCAGGCCTGGATCATCGAGGGCCGGCTCGTCCACCGCGGTGCGCCAGAAGGTCCTGGCCGTCCGGTCCGGACGCAAGACCTGCGCCACCCAGGTCCCCTGCCCAACTCCCTGCACCACGGTATCCAGAATTTCCTTGCGGCGCAGCATCTTGGGCAGCTTGGGGAACTGCGCGAAGGCACCGACCAGATCCTTGACCCGGCGGGCATGCTCTCCTTCGCGCCACAAATCGTAGGGCTCCCCCGGCATCATCGCCTCCGAACTGATGGCGGTTTCCTGGATGCGCGCTCGCGGATCGGCCTTGATGGTGGCGAACAAAGGTGCGTCGGTCACTACAACTTTGAAGGCGTGTATTTTGTTGCTCTCGTTGACGGTGACAACCACGGAGTACGCTTGCCTGATAGCCCCGGGGATGTGCTTTCTCGCCGCCTCTATTTCGTTGATGAGCATTTGCTCGCGGATGGGGTCAATCGGCTGGTCCTGGAGTTGGCCGCGGACCTCCTCCCAACCTAGATACTCTCGCGCCCTCCTGCTCGCCGCCTCGAGACCGTCCCGGGACAAAACGGCGAGGACGATGGCGTTGCGGTAGACCCGGGGACGGTCCGGCGCGGTCGTCTCGTCAATGAACCGCTTGGCTTCGGCGCTTGGTTTGCCGGACTCAGAGGCTGCTTGCGGACCGAGTATGGCGTAGTGGAACTCGCCGTCGTCAGCGATGTCACGCGGTCTTTCCGGCAGGTTGTGGACCTTGGCGCCGGCTGCGGACGCCCCTGACGTGAGCACCTTCAGTTTCTCGATGGCATTGATGATCTGCGATTCCACGAGGGGGGGAGGTACGCGGGTAGTGCAGGCATCGTGGTGCATCTGGCGCAGGTTGGGGCGATTGCCCAGCCGCCACGCCTTCGGTAATAGCCCTCCCGCATCTCCCGATCCGGTGGAGACCTCCACCTCGTCGAGAAACCAGGACAGTTCCGTCCAGCGGCGCAGGGCCTTCTCCAATTCTATCTTGTCCGGCCTGGCCGCTCCCAACAGCACCATCAGCTCCTGGGTAAGAGCCTTGTGGCCGATGGGCTGAGAGCTCAGAAATACCGCGACCACGGCCTGCTCCATTTCCCGGTGGCTGAGGCCGGTGGTCTCGGACTGGATGGTGCGCACCTTGGCCAGCTCGCCTTCGAGAATCGGGCGCCACTGCTGGTGCTTGCCGTCCTCCGGGTCGACGCTGGCAAAGGCAGCCAACTCGGCGGCGGCCTCGGCCAGGTCGTTCTTCTCCGGCTGGTTCAGAAACACGTTCGTCCCCACCAGCGGGCTGGTGTCCCACTTCTCCGCATCGCGCAGGGCAATGGCGAACGTGCGCAGAATGCCGCGGGTGCGCTGAAAGCCGTCGAGCTGGGTCCAGCGGGTATAGAAGATCTCGGTGAGGTCCGGGTGAAAGGGATAGCTGCTCAGATAGCGCTCCTCGGCGCTCCCGCGCTCTTTCCGGGTCTGCTCGTCGAGGCCGGCGATGCTGCCCACAACCGCGGTGACGTGCGGGCGGAAAACACCCGGATCGCGAATCGACTCGGGCTTGAAAAAGCGCCGCCGCAGCACCTCCGCCACGTCCTCCTTGCTCACCGGACTGGCGTCTTCTTCCATCTGGCGGCCGAAGACCTCGGACACCTCTCGCAGCAACTCGTTGCCGAAGGCGTCGTGCCTCCTCGGATCGGAGGCGAGCAGCGAGGCCACCATGGCGCAGCGGTCCACCTTTACCACCGCCTGGGTGAGGTACTGGAAAAAGCTGATCAGGCGTCCGCGCGACTCCGGTGTGTTCTCGGCCTGAGCGCGGATATACATCAGCACCTCGTCGAGCAGCACCAGGGTCGAAAGATCGTCTTGTTGCGGTTTCGACAGAAGCTCTACTACCAACGGTTCCGCCGGGGGAGTGTCGCGCTCGGCGTCCTTTCCCTCGGCGTGGATGAGCCTGAGTCCTTCCTCCCCCGCCAGTTGGAAGGCGAGGATGCTCCACGGATGCTTGAGCATCCTCACATTCCCGTCGGGAGCCAGGGTATCCACCCCCTTCTCCAGATCGATCTTGTCGAAGCACAGGGCCGCGACCCTGGCCCTTGGTGCCCTGAAACCGATGTGGGCTTCGAACTCCCGCACCGCCGCCAGCTCGGGCAGCGCCGCCGGATCGTGCACCAGGTGCCTGAGGGCGATGAGCGTATGGGTCTTGCCGCCGCCGTAGTTGACCGCCAGCTTGCGGTACGCCTTATCGCTTTTGCCGGCCAGGCGCAGGGCCACCTCCTTGACCACCTCGCGCAGATTGTAGGTGGGATAGGTGAGCGCGAAGAATTCGGCGGGATCCTCGTAAACCGGGCGCTGGCCCTTCTGCATGACCACGTCGTAGAGGTCGGCGGCGAACACGGCCAGCGACAGTTCGCCGGTCTTCAGGTCGTCGCGCAGTTGCACGACCTCGTGCCAGGGTTTCCAGGATGGCTTCGTTGTCATGTTGTCCTCATTGATTCCATAAGTTGCTTAGATAGAAAGATAGATCCGCACTGCATCTCCAGGCCGGATTTCAGCGATCAATCGCTCGGGTTCGGGCACCAGCGCCGCCAAACCCTCAAGCGTCTTGCTGGGAGCGCGTAAGATCGCCACGCCTATATCGAATTGTTGGAGTGGTTGCTGGTCAGGAAGATTATTGTCGATCGTTACAAGAACATCGAAATGCTCTTGAGCGGCGCGCAGCAATGCGCCGTTTTTAAGACCTTTCCAGCCGCGGTACTCTACCGTTTCGACCTCCACTTCCATTTGGAAGTACAGCCTGAGTCGGATTGGAATATCTTCATCAAGAAGCACTCGCATCCTGCGCTCTCAAGTGATCCAGTCCTTGAGGCGAAAGCTCGAGATATGACTCTAGCTGCCACCGCTCGACCGTGGGATAATCTTGGAGAAATTCCTCAATAGAGTGCCCCCCTTTGAGATAATCCACTAGGCTGTCCACTGGGACTCGCGTACCGGTGAACACCAGATCGCCGCTGTGGATTTCAGGATCGCGTTGGACGACCTTCGCCAATACAATATCGTTCTGCCCTGCATTTGCCATCGCCGATTCTCCTTATTTCAGATTGGTGATATTCTCGTCATGTGGTACGGGCAGCGGTTTCGAGACGCTGGGCGGGGGCGTCAAAGTCCTCGGGACATTTTTGCCGAATCGCGTCAATCCGGCGGGACGCCTCTTCTGCCAAAGGCTCTCGACCACCGCCAAGGGCGTCTGATAGGTTGCGCTCGGCCACAAGCGGCTCAAAGTAAATTTCCTTGACTTGTACTTCGGCTCGAACGGACTTCCAATTCCAACCTGCGGGCAAATCCAGGCCCGCAAGGACCCAGGTCTCGATCTCTTCCCAAGCGTTTTCGGCTAAGAATACTCGAACACCCCCAAACTCCGCTTCGATCTGGTCGAGTCTCTGACGTCGCCCTTGCTCGCCGTCCCGATCTACGCACAGGATGAAAATATCCGTCATTCCCCCGTGTTTTCTGACGACCTCTGTAATGCGCTCTGATTTCAGCGCTTCCCCGACGCCGCCAAGCAGCGGATCACGGCAAACGTCAACATGTACACGCCGCTTAACAATCAATTGAAAGAGACGCGAGAAAAGGGGTTTTAGAATGTACTGATCGTTGCGGAAGTCTTCGGGAATGATGAGCACATTCATTCTCCGTCTCCCTCCGCTTCGTCCCGGTTTTCGGTGAAGGCGAGTGCGGTTTCCATCCAGCCTTCGGTAAGCAGGCCTCCCAAGCCTCTCCCGGACTTGCGCAATTTCTTGGCGTTGGGCAGTTCGGCAACCGGGCGGATTTTGGCGTCGGAAGTGTCTTCCAGGCGGCAGACGACGGACATATTCTCAAAGGTGCTGTCGTTGACAAAGGTTAATAGGCCCGGCGCATGGGTGGTGGTCATTATCTGAATGTTGTTCTTGACCGTCTGCTTTTCGATCAGTTCGAGCAAGAGCCATTGCCGCGCCGGGTGGATACCGGTGTCGATCTCCTCAAAGAAATACAGGCCCTCGGAGTTTTCGCCGAGCAGCATAGCCAGCATGGCGAGAAAGCGGAGCGTGCCGTCCGACGCGCTATAGGATGACACTTTGCGGCCGTTTGCCTCGCAAAGCATAAGATGGACCCGACCGCTGGGATCACGCAGGAATTCGAAATCCTTTATGTCCATGGGTGTGAGTTCGCGCACCCAACTTGCCAGAATCTCCTTTCGCTTGGGATCAGTGGAGATTTCCTCCAGCACAGTCGGCAAATTCTCGCCGGAGTCGCCCAAGATGGTCGCGCCGGGGAATGCCGGTTCCCGCATCTGGTCCGGCAACAGTTCCAAAAAGCGCATGTTGGCGAAGATGTCGATGATCTGTTGGACGTACGGTTCAAGGTATTTTTTAGAGGGGGAAGCTATGTCTATGGGCTCTCCCATCTTCTCCAGCACCGATTCAAACTCGATCCGGACTTTGGGATCTCCCTCTTTAATGGACAAAAACATGTTGAGAAGCAGGGGGAAGGCGTCGGATTGTGTTCGGACAGAGACGCCTCGGTGGGGATCGCTCGTAACGCTGAAGGAGCCGAAGTCTCTATTGTGCCCAGGTTTGAGTACGCCCGTAAGTTTTTCCTTGGTAAACCGGAATTCATCAGGTCTTTCTTTGTCGCTGCTGACCTCGATCAGATAACGTGCGTCTGCATCTTCTAGTTCCATGCGGACCTCAATAGAAAACGCAGCCTGCCCGAACCGGACAATCTCATTCGCTGCACCACGAATCGGCTTCCAGTCCGCCCCGTATTTGCCGCCGATGATCTCCGCCAGGGTATAGCCGCGGCCGATACCGTGCAGGAAGCGAAAGGCGTCGCGGATGTTGCTCTTGCCGCTGGCGTTGGCGCCCACGATTACGGTGAACGGGCCGACGCGCAGGGTCTCGTCGGCGAAGTTCTTGAAATTTACAAGGCGGATCGACGTAATCATCAGCTTTCCTCCGGTGGACTATTCCCAAGCCCTGGGAACAGCCAGTCGCCTTTCAAGTAGGCATCGGAAACGCGATCCCCCGCCGTCGCGAAACTGCTTCTGGCGCGGTTCAGCCTTTCGCGTGGATCATTCGGAGGATAACCTTCAAGCAGATTCATACACCACTCGTCCCTCTTTCAGTGCAGGCTTGATGACCAGCGCATGGCTATCCTTGTATTGTTCCACATCCGCTGGCGAGACCAGAATCGCATCGACCGCAACGCATACACCGTACATCCTCTCGTAAATCCGGGCCCTGAGATTCGCATCGCCGCCCTCCTTGATGATGAGGAGATCTACGTCGCTGTTGCGCGTCATGTCGCCTCTGGCGGCGGACCCGAAGAGGACAATGCGCTCCGGCTGCGCGACCTCCACGATGCGCCGGATGATGTCATCCAGGGTCTTCTGATCAAGCACTGGTTCTTTCACCGATTTTCCTTCTCGTGCCTCCAATGCTGCATTTCATGGCGATTGTCTCCTTTTGGCCACTTTATGTTCATAAACCACAATTGCATATCGAGCCGCGGCCCGCTCCCATGAGCGCCTGTTCCAGCATTCCGACTATCAGGCACCAGTTCACGCTTACTTGCCGTGGGTCAGGTCTGCACAGCCTCGCGGTCCTTGAGTGTTGGCAGCGCTCTAATACCCTCGCCTATTTTCTCCTCAGCGATCCGCAGCTCATAGAGATTCTGTAAATTCAGCCAGAACTCTGCACTGGTGTCGAAAAAATGAGCCAACCTCAGGGCCGTATCGCCGGTGATTGCACGTCGCCCGTTGAGGATTTCGGTGATTCGACTGGCGGGCACCTCAATCTGTCGTGCGAGTAATGCTGCGCTCATGTCGAGTTCCCTCAACTCCTCGGCGAGGTGTTCCCCCGGATGAATTGCAGGTACGGTTTCCATTTGTCCCCTGAAGTTCTTTCGCTTGGGGCCAACCTTCCTCACCCGCAAGCTACTCAAATCGTACTCCGGACGAAGATCGTCGTCCGTCGTTGTCTCAACCTTCTTCATAATCTTCTCTTTCCTTTCGGGTTGCTTTTCTTGCACTAATTAAACGAACCTTATTATCGCGTTCCGTATATGACACGATCAATATACGATGTTGTCGTGACTTGCCAATGACGATATATCGCTCCTCCTCGTCAGAATGGTCAGGATCGTAGAAGTCAATATAGAGTGGATCAGCGAAAACAGTTTTCGCTTCGTCAAGTGGAACCTCGTGCTTCGACAGATTAGCTTCATCTTTGTTTTTATCCCACTCGAATTCCACAGACAACATCCCGTTTTCAAGTACTCATAAGTTCTGGGATCGTGCCAATTGTCGCCTTGTCCTTGTGAGGTTGGAACGGGGAGCGTTCCGGCGCTCATTCTCCGAATCGGTGATGTGGACATCCACTTCGGCAAGGCACTTACAGGTCGTAGGGTTCACATGCCTCGGGAGCATCGCTTCAGCTTGCGCCTACCCAATGTCCATCGATTGCCAGCGAGCGACGCAACCCCATCGATCTCTGTCCAGTCCCCCACCACATAGTCAGGACCACCGATAAGCTTCTTTTCGCCAACCAACCCAAAGACCATCCAGTAACCGGTTTCCCGCAGAGTCCGCTTCAACCAATCCTCACGGACGAGTAAGGCCGAACTATCACCTTCTTCAAAATGGCGAGCCACTGATACGCCAGCCGACGTCTTCCATTCCCGAGTACCTGGAACCCATGCGAGTTTCCCTTTCTCGTATAGGATGGGCGCAGGGACATAAGCATGGACCGCATCGTTGATTGAACAATCAAGCACATTCCCCTCCCAGAGATATTCAGCCCATGCTGGGTAGACCTTGGTATTCATCAGGGGCGAATCGTCGGGTGCTTCTATCGGGCACCAAAAGTCGGGACACTCGTCGACTGAGGGGCCCCACGGCAATTCGCCGAGATAGGCAGCGTCGGTGTGCTCACAGCCGCCGTGGTCCAAGCTCCCAACAAGCGAATGCTCTTCCAGATATACGACGAGGGCATCTTGGTCGGCGGGTCTACTGAGCCAACTATCCATCCGACACCAAAGTTGACGACTAGGCCGGGAACGACTCTCCTCATCTTCGGAAACCTCGTCTTCCCAATAGAAATGTGCATACAATACGACCCAGCGTTTTCCACTGCCATCCCTCGCCCTTACCAACGAGTCGAACTGTGGAATGTCCTCTATCTCGGTAGCCCAGCCTTCTCTGGCTGGTGGATCGTTGCGACGATAACACGGCCCCTGTGGTCTCCACCATTTTACGTGATCCGAGGGAAAAGTTGTACTCAACTCGAATTCATCTTCACCGTTTCGGATACGGCGCGGAGGCGGCAGGGTCGGATCAATGTCCCGACCGTAGAACTGCCAAGGGCCAGCATATGTGACTGGATGGGAACCGAAGCGGGCTGTCATGTGGAAGTTGTCCGCGACCCTTGCTATCAGTTCGCGGAGGGCAATCCATTGGTACTTTTTCCCGAAACGTTCTGGCTTGTGTTCGCTGCGACCAGTCCGATACCTCACTTGGCGCTGATCGAATTCGGCAAATTTCTCGGGGGTCCAACCGAGTGAGAGCACGCGCTCGAACACCCAGCGTTGCGCAAGTTCATCTGGCCATTCCGTCCATGCGTGACGCGTAGGCTTACCGATCTGTGGCTGAGGGGAGGAGAGCGGACACCGGCTGAAGGACTCGAGTTTGGGTTGGATCACGTACTTCCCGAAGTCGCCTATGCCGAAGATGCTCGAAAACAAATCGCTATAGGGAAATTTGGTAGCGTGACCATCGACCTCCTCGCCCTCGTACTTTTCCTCCGACTCTTTTTTCGTACGAGGTTCCTCTGGCGAAGCAGAGCCATAGGGAGGCCGCACCTCTTGGTACATGTTTCGATCGATCAGGCCGTGTCTGGCGCACCACTCGTAGGTTCCGCGAACCGCATCCCTGGTGATGATGTTGGGCACCTGGATTTCAGCCAGGGCGACCCGTTTCAACTCTTTGGCCACGGCGACTGCTTGGCTCTTCGCCTCGCTACCACCGCAAAGCACCGCACCGTGCGAAACGACGGCAAGGCGTTCGATGACGTAGGGGTCGTCGATGCCGTCGAATCGACTGATGAGGGACGGGAGCACCGACAGATGTCCGGAAAGAAGCTTGGAGAGAGCCTTGGTTGCGTAGTCTCGCATGCGTCTGTTCGGAGACGTAAAGGTCCAGACAATGGGAACCGTCGCGAGTTCGACAACCTCGTTGCTGCAATCGGGATACGGACCTTGAGCCGCCCAACGGATGAGCCGATCGAGTGTTCCACCGTAGTCAAATGCGAAGTAAGTCGGAATACTCCAGGCCACGTCGCGCTCGGGCATCGACATCCTCTTGATCCATTTATGCAGGAAGTCTGCGTTCAGTGGGTGTTCTGGTGAAGGAGCAACCGACAGAATCGTCTCAAGCAGAAGCTTGGACAATCCCGGTGATCGCTGCTGGACTTCCCTTAAAAGCTCACCCGATCGTTGCGTTACGGCAGAGGGCCGCCGCGCTGAGATGCTCCGTACGAACGCTTCATCCCACTGGCGGCGTTTGAACGAGCCGAGCCGCCACTCAGTAGCATCCAGCAACTCAATGCCGAACTGCTCCGGCATTTGAACGGCCAGGGCTTCGATCCAGCCGGCCGGGGCCTCCAGCAATCGATTACGAAGCGGCTCGCCATCCGCCAGCCCCTCGGTGAGGCGCTCGGGGTCTCCATCCAGGGGATCAAGCAACGCAGAGCCTATTCTGTAGTCCGCAAATCGTTGATAGGTGAAGCGGATGACTTCCACCCGTCCGGCAGAATCGGAATCCCATGCGACATCCGCGGTCAGTACACTTTCACTGAGCAATGCGCCCAACATTGTATCAGGCCATTGATTTCGGCCAGGTGCAAACTCATTGATGTTTTCTGTCGCGTGGTCGCGTGCGAGACGGTCTCGATTGGCATCGGCGAGCGCTTTGCAAAAGCCTTCAATCGCGCCCTGGACGGGTCGAGCCACGGGGTCGAGTTTCAGCCGATTTGAAATGCGGTCTGCCTTAGACTTCAGGTAGTGCTCGAAAACTTCACTGACGTGAGTCTCACCTGTGGATGGAGCACTCAGGCCCAACCCCTTCAAACCTTCGCAGTAGAGCTTCAGGAACAACGGGTTCGTGAACTCTGGTACGAGCAGCGGAATCCCAGGTTGCTCAAGGCCGAATGCGTTGAAGAACCGCTCGGTCGCCTCCAACTCGCGCCCTGTAAATCCCCGATGCTCGACTTCAGCGAAATTAGACAGCCCATCGGAAGGAAGCACTATTTTCCGGTAAGTCGACCTCACCGAGACGCCGATTGAAATCCACGGGTTCCGAGCAACCTCGGCGAGAAGCCCAGGCAGTTCGTTCTGCCAAGCCGAGGGGTTCTCAGCCTCGTTCAGCGCATCGATCAGCAGCATGAACGGTGCGTTCGATGCCTCCGCCGCGGCCTGCATCGCCCCGATCAGGACTTCTGAGCCAACTTGGCCGAGGCCCAGACGGTCCGCGATCTCGGACCATACTCGGCGCCCGGAAAACTGTCCGCCCAATAGAACAATGGCCGGTCGACCGGCATTGACGGCGCGCTGGCCCGCATCGCAGAAGAGATGCGTCTTGCCCTGCCCTGCCTCGCCGGTGAGGAGCAGCGCTCCGTGACCTGTGGCCTTCGTCGCGGTGCCCTCCAATAGGTCCTCGAAATCCCGGAGCGCAGCCAGCAATCTACGGAGGTAATGCTGAAGTGATCGGTGACGTTCACTGGTTGCCGCTCGGTGCTTCGTGGTCTTTTCTTGTTTTGGACGGGGCGAGTCGTCGTGTGGGTATGCACTATGGGCGGCCTCTCGGACCGCGTGCGTTGCGTCGAGCAAAGGCGTCGGGTCAAGCCGGTCCGGCGGCTTCACGTAGCTCGGCATATCGCGCCTCCACTCTGCCAGAGACTTGACGAGGAGATGCAACTTCCGTGTGACACCAAGCCCGGTGAAATGCGATACCGTGATATGACCTGCAGCTTTAAGCACAGCGCTCCGTTGGGCACGAAACCTCTGCCAGTAGGCTTCGGACTGCGCCAGTCCCTCCAGCGCGAAGGCGACCGGCAGATCGATGTGCAGTTCAGGGCTGTATCGTCCGCCGGAAGCATCGACCGAAACTTCCACACGCTGTTTACACCAGTCGGTCGAGAAAATCTCTGTGTCCCAGAAGAACTTTTCCATGCCGCGCTGATTCAGATGACCGACGAGACGCTGTAGGAGTTCTCCCTCCGACCAGAGTTCGATACGGACTCGCTTGGCACCGGGAATGCGAACACGCCAACTCTTCTTCCGGTCCTCGAACTTCTGCCGGGCGGACTTCCGCTTACCGGGCTCCGAAGCGTCAGGAAGGTCGAAGGGAATACAGAAGGTCAACCTTCGGCACTTGGGTCGCTTCTCGACCACCGTCTCGAGCGACTTTTCCATGAGCTTCAGGAGCTTGTCGATTTCAAAGGTGAACTTGGCCTGCCAACCCCATTGTACGCCGTTGCGCAGGGTCAAATGCCATTCCAGGCCGCCGTCCGGACTTCCGGTCTTTACCAGTTCCGCGTCTTCGGGGGTCGAGTCGCGAAGCTGGTAGCACAGCTCCTCGAACGCTCGATGCTGCGAGCCGTCCCACTGGCGCAGTGATTTGAAGTCGCGACCTTGAACAGTCATGTCAGCATTCCGTTGAGGCACTGTTGCCTATCGCGAGGCCGTGCCGACTTCCTTGGCACTGTACTCGCTGGTTGGTGCTTATCTCGAAGCAGGTCCTCGATTCCGTGAACCGTGTCCGACTCTTGCAAGGCACTATACTCACTGGTTGTGCTTATCTTGAGGCTCCGGAGTACCTTGGTCGGCGGCCCGCTTCAGGGCGCACAGATCCACTACTTGCTGATCCGCCGGCCGCTGTTTGGATTGGAGATAGGCAACAAGGGACTCGATATCATAGTCATGTTCCCGAGCGATGCTGTCTTTGATCTGCCAGAGCTCCTCGATGATTTCGTCAGACATCTTCAACTACTCCCATAAATTCTTGAGGGGTGCATATTTCGGGACTAGTATGCCCGTGTATGCTACAAATGCTGCGCACGATGGGTTTGGTTTCGGCATTATCAAGATGCCGACAGTTCCAAGTCAAAAGATAATCGACGCCGTGCACCGCGGATACGGCGATATGCAGTGCATCGTCAAGGGCCCTTGCCGGCAGGGCTTTTCCTTGGAGAAGCACTTCGGACAGCGCGACAACGCTGCCCGTAATGGGCAATATGGGAATACCAGACAACGCTTCAAAACGTCGTGCCGCCGCTTCGAGGTTCCCTTTTCCAGCCTCTTCAAGCGCGACATCGGAGGTATAAAGGTCGAAGCGGTTCCTCTGTGTTTTCCACCACTCAACCGTGATCATTTGCCAAGCAGACGCCAGCAGCTCACTCGTAGGTCGAGCCGTAAAAAATGACGTGATCGAGGTTTCGATGTATACCGTTTTCTTATCCATTGCCATCCGTTTTCGTTCCGAACCGAAGCTGCCTCTGACTCGACGCCTGAACACCGCCGCGAGCGGCTACGTGGTTGCTTAGGGCTTCGAGAATGGAGCGCTCGTCGGAACCGGCGTCGGCTAGTTCGATTAGGGCCTGGAGGATCTGGTTGAACAGGACATTGCGCTGGAGGCCGCGGGTGTCAAGGTAGTCGTCCACCTTGACCTGATCGCCGGCGCGCCAGAGGTGCATGAGCTTGTGGACCTGATCTATGAGGGGTACGGGGCGTCCTCCCGGGGCTTCAAGGCCGAGGTTGCGGCCCTTGCGGCGGTTATAGGGTTTGAGCTTGACCTTGGCGCCGCCGCCTGTTTCTTCCGCGTCCTCGGAGGGGTCGTCCTCTTCGGGTTCGTCGCTGGCTCCTCCCTTGCCCGACTGGGCGAGGAGGTCGTACTGGTTGACCAGGGCTGTGTCGGAGAGGTTGCACGACAGGGCATAGAGGATGCAGCCGCCGACCGGTGCATCCTTCATGCCGAAGTCGTGGCGATGGAGCAGGTAGTAGGTGGTCACGTCGTCAAGGCCGGTGGCGGTTTCCTGATCGCCGTCCTGGGTCAGCACGCGGCCGACGACGAAATCGACGACCATGCGCCGGACCTCGCGCAGGAACTCCGAGACGGGCATCAGTTGGTTCGAGTCGTTGGCCTTCTTGATTACAGGGTGCTTGCTGAAGGCTTCGAGGGCCGGGCCGGTGGCGGCCCACACGAAGTCCGGCCCGCGGATGCCGGCGTCCCAGAAGTCACGGAGCTGCTGGGTGATGTTGTGGCGCATTTCGTTGAGGACGGTGTTGTCCCAGCCGGGGCGGGCGGCGGGGCGTTTCTTGCAGACGATCCAAATCGATGAAGCAAGAGCGGCGGAGCTCACGGATCGCAAACGCACCTGTCGTTCTGTCTGGATAGGCCAAGAGCCATCAACGACGAAGCCAGCCCGGATAAGGGCTGCGACAAGGGTCTCCCAAGCCTCCGGACTCTTGCTCGCGAAGACAACAACAAGCCGCCCTTGAGGCTGGAGCGCTTCCCAACACGTCCTGAAGGCTTGGGCCATGCCGTCTTCGTAATTCTGCTTGGAAAGAGTCTTGTCTCCATCAAAACGACTTGCATCATCGATCAACTCTCCGTTGCCAGCTTCGGCATCCCATTTCGGCCCTAGTTGAGCTTCAAACGCTCCTTCTAGCTCATTCGAGACACTGTGCGCGACCCGGCGAAGCCAGACATAGAAAAAGTCCATCAGGTCAGAATACGGTATTGCATCGTAGTAGGGAGGATCCGTGATAACGAGATCGTACGAGCCATTCTGCTTGCCGATTGCGGACCGCAATTCGACACATGCGGTCGGTACGTCCTGCGTAGCGGCTTGAAGATGATCCACAACCCTAGGCACCCATTCATAGGCGCTCTCTAGTCCGCCGGATGCTGTCGTAAAGGGGCAGACCTCAGCGATGTCCCACACGATTGGTAAGGCGAAACGGCTGAACTGATGTCCCATATGTTCGTTGGTATTAACCCAGATGCAGCCCATACTACCGTAATCCGCTTGCCGGTCCATGATACACGATAGGAAGCCGACAATGGCATCAGCAACGCCAGGGTCATGTATCGCGTCGACCTCTGACTTTGCTCCAGTGATGGTTTTGATAAGGGCGCATTGTGTCGCAAGCTGCCGATTCGTAAACAGCTTGCGCCAATTGTCGAAGCCGTATAGTGGTACGCGGAAGCCGAGAGCATCTTCGCTCGCCAAGGGTTCCTCCGGCAACCCAAACGGGATGTCCGCATACAGCGCCTGAAGCTGTTCCTCGGTCACTTCCGCCACCTCCCGCTCATGATCCGTCGGCAAGCGGTATTCCTTACCCTTGCCCTTCGGCCCATCCACCACCACCGCCGTCATCACTGCACCCAACCGTCCGGCGCGGCCTTCAAAACGGATATCCTCCATGGTCGTGATCGCGCCGCAGCACGGGCAGGTTGCGCCGGTGCGCGACATGGTGCCCGCTCCGATGCGCTTGTCATGCTCCCGCCGCTGCGCCGCGTTGCCGCCGTTGTGCGGCACGTCGCTCTGCACGCCGAAGACAACGCCGGTCTGATCGGCCTTCGGCTCCATCGTCAGCAGCACGCGCTTGCGGTCCTTCTTGCACAGCCAGCGCGTCTTGAGCAGCGGCAGGGTGGCGCGGCACTGTTTGCAGGTCACCGTCCGGGCCCAGAGATAGGCCACCGTCGGCTTGGCGATCCAGCGCGGGTTGCGCGGGTCATTGAGGTAGGCGGCGTCGAACCCGGCGTTGAGCGGATCGACCTGGGGCACTCCCCCATCATCAACCTCCAAGAGCTGCATGGGGCGTGGCTCAAAAGCCCAGCCCGGCTTCAGCGTCTCGAACTCGGCATAAGTCGGATAGTACGCAGCCAACTCCGTGCGCGCCCTTGCCAGCACCCAGCGGCCCCAGGCGCGCACGTGCCAGGCGAGGTCCGCGTCGAGGATAGAATCGTCGCGGGCGAGGGCGTTGAGCTGGATCGCACCGCCATCGCCGTGACCAAGCCGCTCCAGAAACGTTCGCAAGCCGGCACCTTTAAGCCCCTTCGCCTTCAGGAAGGCCGCCATGAACTCGCCGTTCTCCAGGGCGAACTCGGGCAGCGGGCGGGTATCACCGGCGAGCTTCTGCGGGTATTCGAGGGTACACTTGAGGATGAACCAGGCCACCGGATTGATGTCCATGGCGGTCACCTCGCAGCCCAGGCGCATGGCTTCGAGGGGAATGGCGCCGCCGCCGGCGAACGGATCCAGCACCCTGGGCGCGCGCCCGCCGTAGGCCTTGCGAATCTCTTCGCGGAACCAGGCAAGATCAGAGCCATTCTCACGCCCCCAATGGAGGATGCCGCCTACCGTCTCCTCCTTCACCCTCTCCTTCACGCGCCCGTTCACCCGCTTGCGCTCAATGGTCTCCACGACGCGACCGGCCATGCGCTCCAGAATCTCCTTCCGCTGCCCGGGATTGCCGGGGTCGGCGAGCAAGGTCGCAATCAGCGCGGCCCGCGACGCGGCTAGGGGCCGCCGCGCCGGCCAGATATGCAGCGTGGAGATATGACCGTGGCGCACGTTCTTTTCGTGGACGGAGTCGAGGGAGACCTGCTTCAGGGGGAAGGCGACTTCGATTAGGCGTTTGTCGTTGGGGGTCATGCTCAAGTCTTCTCTATTCCGTCCCACGCTAAGATCAGCACAGGCACCCTCGCCCCAATTGCCAAAGGAGGCATCTGACCCCTTCTTTGAGCAGACCATCTGTTAGAGCCTGAGTACCACGCCGCAATTGTGCTATTCGCCATGACCCCTTCAGGCGTTATCGCCGGATTCCTTCTGGGAGGCCGACTGGCCGGTACCTCCTGCGGGTGGCTTAGGCTGTTGTTGAGCCGATTGCCCGCTCTGGGAAGTTTGGGCACTGATTTCTGGTTGGTACCCTTCCTCGAGTGGACGATAGCCTCGCTTTGTCGGTTCTGTTGTATTTTTATCATTCTTTGCCATCGTACTATTCCTCCTGGGGTTTGAAAAATTCAATTAGTTCGTACTGATCTTTTCGTACTATTGCTCCCCCTGAGCCATCAATAGGTTCCTTGAATTTTCCGGCTTTATCCACATGGTACACTGTTTCAAGATAGATATCACCCTCCGTTGGAAAAGATGTCGCATAGGATTGGGAACCGTAGTACCCACCAAGCATAGAGCCATTTCTGAGCTGCACTAAAACGAAAACGGGTACCCGGCGGTCGAAGAAGAAATCCCAAGCAGTAGGGTACGGCAACTGGATCTTTGAAGCTAACCACTGCCACCTTAAAAGCCTCCCGTACAAAAAAGGCCAGACCACTGGCAACACAAGCAAAACCGTCATCAAGCCTGCCACGTACCAGTACGGATGCTCCTCTAGAAAATCCTCTTGGTGAATCGGGACGAGAAGCGGCAAACAGACAGCAAGGTTGAGGCTGCTGTAAAAGAGGGCCTGCACAAGTCCACCCTTCCAATCAATCTCTCTTGCAGCGAAAAGAAGTCGGTATACATGCATAGAGATAAGCCCGGGCACTACCAGGACGAGAAACAGTGTCCACGATTCCAGATTAGGAGCAATTTTCATATCTAAAATTTCCGGTCAAAAGAAAATGGTAGGTTTGAGTCGCGGTCCGGTCGACGTTGGCGTGCACATGGGTTCGGAATTCTCGGTCTGATTCCTGTTCCTGTCGTTTGAGGTCTTCAAATATCGCGTAAAGGTCATTCTTAAATCGTTCCGCGTAAGCGCAGCGAATCTGACGTATTTCATTCACACTTGGAATATTAATCATCGTCAATCTCCAACAATTCTTCTGGTGTGCAGTTGAAGCGAGGCAACATTCACGATATTCCGGTAGCTGCAAGAAATCATCCTAGATAAGCATCGGGTTCGTTATCAGGTTCCCTGGCTTTCAGATTCCTGTCTTTGGTCCAGATGTGCACCCGCCACGCCGGCCCCCGGTACGGGGTCTGCTTGAGTCTGCGGGCCTCGTCAATCAAGGTGCTGTCGCTCAAATCGATCCCTTCGCGTACGTGATTTCCGGCAAAGCTCACGACCAGTTCTTTGAAGACATCGAGCTGTTTCGAAGGGACGATAGTCCACGGCGTTCCTTCGTCGATGCCGGATAGCACGGCATCTCGCACCTGCGAGGCCAGTGATGACCGAAGGTCGCCATCACGGACACCAGAGATGTGCTTAGCCAACTCGTATCCAGACGGAACGGTAACGTACAGCCTGGCTCCGTTCCTGGCAGCATCGGCGATACGCCTCATTATCTCCGCAATCGCTTCTTCAGTTGAGTAGCCTGGGATCTTAAATAGCTCCAGCAGATAGCTTGTATCGATCACGTAAACCGGCAACGAGTTCACGACAGCTCCTCGACCCACTCCAGCACCTTGCGGCGTCTATCTTCTTCGAATTTTGGCGCGAGATGCTGCTCGAGAACACGGCGCGATACAAGATCCCCCAACTGTCCTCGCTCAAGAAGCTCATCAGCTCTTGGCAAGCTGGACAATTCGACGAGATCGGCCGCCTCCTTGGTACGGCTCCAGGTACATAAAACGACCCCCTTCAACTGCTCGTCTGTCAAATTGTTCATTGTAGCAGGATTATGCGTGGTGACAAATACGTTCAGGTCACGACGTTCAATTGCATCCCCTATTGCGGCGGTCAGAACTCCTACCCGACTTGGATGAAGTCCATTATCGAACTCCTCCACGACAACACGAGAACCCTTTGGTACGGTCTCCATGGCCGTCAGGATGGCCAGGGTTCGCAATGTGCCGTCTGACAATGATCGGGCATCCGCAATGTAATCCGTCTTTTCGCGGAGTCCGAAAATCACGTCGCCGAGATCGGTTGTCGTGAAGCTGAATTCTTCGTACGGCTCGTCGGGAAGTTGACATATCTGAGATAGCAGCCGAGCTAACGATTCCTTCTGGGTTTCGTCCCCCACTGAAAGCGAGTAAAGCACCGCCGACAGGTTCGCGCCATCTTTGGAGAGCACATTGTTACCAATTCGCTCGTAGCCGTGCATTAATTTTGGATTTGGATCAAAGACAAACGAGGCCTGTAAGTGGTGCATGATCAGATGCACCAGCTCGACGCACATACTGAGGTTGCGATTCTTCAGTGCGATTTCTCGATACTGTGATAGAACCGAGCGATCTGATGAAGTCGCTGTCTGAGGCTTCTTGCCGCCGCGCGCGAAGTTGTCATATCGGACAACCAAGTCGCGCGATGTGGACCCAGGGTCCCTTTGCAGCGTTTCGAAGATCACGCGCTCACCGGACTTCAACATCTCACCCAGTATCTGTGGATGTTGTTTGGTGCCAATGTGCAGTCGGTAGTTGATCCGCGTCGTTGCACCGTCAATCTTTGTGCGAGCTAAGAAACCTAGCTCGAAGCTGTCCCGGCCGTCCCGACTGCAAGCCTGAAGTCCTCCTCGTATTTGGATGCCTGTAGTAGCACGACCAACGTCGATAACCTCATAGAGGGGTTGGCCCCGGGCAACAAATGAAAGTAGTTCAACCGCTTCGATGGCATTCGTCTTCCCCGATCCGTTTGGTCCGATCAGGAGGGTGAACGGTCGCAGCAGGTTAATGCTGACATGTTCGAATCCTTTGAAATTAGTGAGGTAGTGCATTGGGTCGCCTTTTGCTATGTAAGATCAATATGATGGTCACCTCGCAATTCTCATTTACCTTCTTGTCCGCAGGCTCTTGAGCCGCACTGCGGGAAGCCTTTTCAGGGTCTGGCTGCTCGGATCGACTTCAATTCCCACCGATTCCAGGGCCGTCACCCCGAGTAGCGGTTCGGCATTCGCCTCGCCGAATACAATCGTTCCGCCGACGATCTCCCCCATGAACTCGATATCGGCGGTCGTGATGTCCATCTTGATCTCGCTACCGTCTGCTAGTTCGTACACCCGTTGCCCCTTGCGGGTGAGACCTATCGCCTCTAGGCAGGGTCTCGGTACCAAGCAATCGGTCGCTCCTGTATCGACCAGAAACAGCCCTTCCCAGGTTCTGTCCGGTTCGGCGGGATTGCGAATGGTGACCGTGACGTGCGTTGCTCCCATTTTCGTTCTCCTTTCAGTTCATTCCACTGTCTCAATCAGCGAATCGGCGGAGTCTGCGCCTGCGAGAGAATTGGTGCCACCACCGTCGATCAGCAGTTCAGCTACCTGCGGCCATCTTCAAGCTCATCGAATGTTCCATCAACCTTTTCCCAGACAACTTTACCATCCCTGACCACAACCACCGCGCTGCCGGTTTCTGCGGCTCGTCGGCGTACGCGTTCAGCAGCCCGACGCAGTGCAATTTCAGCACCGACAAGGTCTGGGTCACGTGGTTTCTCAGTCGATTTTTGATTCTGCGAACACATCTCGATTTACCTTTCAGCCAATAATACGGGGATACTACCCGCATTATCGTAAACAGCCCACTCATCTACAAGCTCTCGATAGGTCGACTAAAAATTGAGCCACCCCGCCAGAAATCGACGACGAATCACAGACTCCGGCACGTCGTGCCCACCCTCCACTACCCTCTGCCTGACGCGGGCGATAGCCATCCTTTTAGAAGCCGTCATCCCCTCACATTCCCCACACCGTGACCGGCGCGCCGCCTTCGGTTTCGTCGCGGCGATACACCTTGTCGTCCCACGACTTGCCCTCGGTGCGGTCGAAGAGCACGAGATGCCCTTCCGCCGTAGCGCAGCGGTCCATGTAGGCGCGCGTCTGCTCCAGACCTTCGCGCAGCGTCGGCTCGAGGCCCCGATGCAGCACCTTGCACTCGATGACGACCTTCTGCGTCCGGCCGGCAGCCCCGGCCACCGGCCACACCAGGAGCAAATCGGTGCGCCTTCGCCCCAGACCGTACTCGCGCTCGATCCGCCCGCCGCTGTTGACGATGCGCTGCAAGAACGCCTGCAGCAGCAACTGCGGACCGGCCTCCTTGTACTGGAAGCGCTCCACCCAGTGCTCGGAGTGCTCGCGGAAGAACTCCTGAAACGCGGCCAGCAGCTTGCCCATCTGCAGGACGCCGCCGGCATCGACGTACCAGGAAGGGTCGTGGAGCAAACCTGCTTGGGTCGTCCAAGTGAGGGCACGGGGGATCACCTCGCGGTAGATCGAATTGGCGATGGCGACGGGATCGTTAGCGCGTACGAGGCCGAGGTCGCGCACGTATTGCAGATCATCGTCGGCGAATGAGCCCACGGCGTCGCTGCCCCGCAGGAGCGGTTCAATGACGCGCCGTACGCGCTCTTCCTGGAGCTTGTCGGTGAGCTGATCCAGATGCGTCTCGCGGCGGAGGATCAACTGCTCGCGGGCGTCTTGGATGGCGTCGGCGGTGATGGCTTTGCTGCGGTCGCGCCCGGCCTTGTTCTTGAAGCAGGCTTCGTAGGCAAGGGCGTTCACGAGCCCCGGTTGGCCTTGGGTTAGCTCCCAGATGTCGCGTCGTGCCTCCTCGGCGAACGCCTGGCCGGTCTCCTCGGTGTGCTGCCCCAGCAGGGACTCAACCTCGTCGTGCGAGAAGTCCCCGAGGCGCAGGGACTCGGCGCGGATGTTGAACGCGCTGCCCCCGGCGACGATGGCGTTTTCGGCGGAAGACCGGATGCGGTAGTCGCGCACGTCGCGCACGCCGCACAGAATTACGCTCTGCGGAAAGCGGCGCGGGCGCTCCGGGTAGCCGGCGCGCAATTGCCGCAGCACCGCCAGCAGGGTGTCGCCGATCAGGACGTCGATCTCGTCGATCATGAGCACCAGCGGCCTGGGGTCCGACTCGGCCCAGCGGGCAAGGGTCTCCCCCAGCGCGTCGTTGGGGCCAGCGTCGTCGAGAATTCCGCGCCAGACGTCAGTGACGAACAGGTCGTCGAGCGCGTGGCGCGCCGCACGAGCCAGTGCGCTGAGAATCGCCCGCATGGCCGCGGCCACGTCTTCCCGCGCCGGCTGGCCGACCTCGACATTGACGTAGGCGCAGCGGAACTTGCGGCTGGCGTTGAGCTCGTCTCTCAGCGCCAGCAGTGCGGAGGTCTTGCCGGTCTGGCGCGGCGCGTGCAGGACGAAGTACTTCCGCTGCCGGATGAGTAACAGGAGGTCTTCGACAGCGAGCCGCGCCAAGGGCGGGATGTGGTAGTGCATCTCCGCATCAATGGGACCCGCGGTGTTGAAGAAACGCATAGCTGTTGTCGTCATTTGTTACCACTCCTTGCTGGAAGGATCTTACGCCTGTCGCGCAACCTGTTCCTCCAAGACCTCCACTCTACAATTTCCTCCATGAGCCCGGTTGATGCAATCGCCTTTGCGTCACTCGGCTGCCTCCATGACAGCCCCTGGGGTGATGGTACAGGCAATGGACTCGCGGCTATGGACCAGCAGCTTGGCGAATGGATCGCGCACCCGCACCAGGCGCGGGTGCGGCGTGGCGCAGTCGAAGACGACGTAGAGCCAGTATTCTTCGCGGAGATTACAAGCCCTTGCCCACTCGTTTTCACTCATCTCCACATTGCCGGAACCGGCGCGGCCCTTGACCTCGATAGCTCGCTCTTCCCCAGGTCGGCTGGAGCGTAGATCGAAGCCCGGCCAGTCGGTCAGCCCGGCGCGCCGCGCCAGCTCGGGCCGCGAAACGTCCTGCACCTCGGCACCGCAGTCTTTCTCATAAGCGACAGCCACGTCTACGGCAACGGCTTCGACATCGGCATCGTAGCGCTCGGCCTCCGCGGGATCCTCGACCGGCACTACGAGGGCATGAACGAGGAACTGGACCTCACCAGCCTCGATGAGGTCGGATTCGGCCTGCAACTCGGCCAGGCGGCGATTGCGGCAAGCAGTCAGGCTCCGCTGTTGTTCCTTGACCTTGGCCAGTTCCCTGACGGCGTAGCGATCACCGGCTCGAGCCTTTGGGTTGAGGAGGGATCGGGCGGCAGCGAGCTCGGCGGCCTGGAAGTCGAAGCCGCGATTGACGAACTCCAGGCGTGCGGGTAGATCGTCGAGGCGGCGCTGGCGATGGGCTTGCACGGCGCGCTCGCTCACGTCCTCGCGTATGAACCGGGCGGCATCGACCATCATGTCGCGAGCCAGGGCAGCGAGAGGCACCCGACTGGGCGCAAAGCCGCGGGCGCCTCTGAGCAGAAGCAGATGTTCCACCGGACACTCCTCCAAGGAGCCGCCGCTCGATTGACGCAGCCCGACCAGGCGTGACTCGAGGAGTTGCAGGGCGGACTGGCCTTGGTGCAGAGCGGTGGGCTCGGCATTGCCCTGGCCGTGCTGCTCTACGCAAATCAGGGCGAGGTGGAATAAATAGGGCTCGGTGGCATAAGGGTCGACGAATACCGCTCCCCGCAGACCGTCGCGCCCGAAGCGATCCAGAATCGCGGCCGAGAGGCCGTCAAACACCGGCTCGCCGGGGTGCATCCAGACAGCATTTTCCCGATCCGCGGGTTTGGACACCGTCAGCCGTTCTCGCGCTTTCTCGGGATAGACCTCGAGCGCGGGAAACAAGGGATCGGCCGCGCGGGGGCGGTCGGCCACCAACGCAAAGTCGGCTTCCAGATCGCCCTCGATGCGCAAGTCCAGCAGCGGCGCGGCTCTCTCCACCAAACGACGCACGTATCCGGGCAGCAAGCGGCGAAAGTTCTCTTGCTCTGCTTCCTCGTTGAGATAGGTAAGGCGGCGGCGCACGTCTCCCCCTTCCCCAAAGAGCACGCGCTCTCTCTCCGCAAGAGCCCGGACCTGTTCCTCGGTGAGGTCGCCCTCCAGGCGCTCGGCGATCCTGTCCGCATCTTCGGTAACCGCCTGCTCCAGGTAGTCCTTCATGGACAGCCCCTCGAACAAACGGCCCACCACATCGAACACCTTGTCGGATTGAAGTTGGCGGCGGATCGCCTCGAGCTTGTCAAGCAGGGTCTTCAACACCCGGCCCTCGCGCGTAGCCCCGGCCACCAAATTGACGATAACCACCGGGTCGCGCTTTTGGCCGTAGCGATGAATGCGCCCCATGCGCTGCTCCAGCCGCGCCGGGTTCCAGGGGATGTCGTAGTTTACCATCAGCCAGCAGAACTGCAGGTTGATTCCCTCACCCGCGGCGTCGGTGGCCACCAGGTATGTGGCCCCGCCTTCCGTCGCCGGCCGGCGGAAGAACTCGACCTGGCGCTCGCGCTCCTGATAGGGCAGGCCGCCGTGAATCAAAGCGACCTGACCGGTGAAGCCGAGCCCCTCGAGCCGGCGCACCAGAAACTCCCCAGTGTCGCGGTGCTCGGTGAAGACGATAATCTTCTCGTCGCGGTATTGCGGGTCGCGGAGCACCTCGCGCAGCTTCTCGAACTTGGATTCCTCGCCGCCGTTGAACAGGTTCCGGGCCTTGTCGAGCAAGGCTTCCACCTTGAGCCGTTCCGCCACCAGTTCGCTGAGGTTCACCGCGACGGTGCCGCTGAGGGCCCTACCCTCGAACTCCTCGTGTTGCTCGCCCTCCCCCTCACTCGCGGCGTCCTCATCAGCAGTCCGGGTTTCAAAGAGGTCGTCGAGCTTGTCGAGGCTGCGTTGCTGGCGCGCGAGCCGTTCTTCAGTGAGCCGCCCGTTCCGAATGTCGTCGATCAGATCGGTGAGCCTCTCCTGGCGACGCTCGAAGGAGCGCAAGAGGGCATAGGTGGAGCTGGCGAGGCGGCGCTGGAAAACGCTCATCGCCAGGCGGGCTGCGGAGCGGTTCAACACTCCGGCGCGGTTGTAGTAATACCGGATGTATTCCGTCGTTTCGTCGTAGAGCTCCTGCTCGCCCTGCGGTCCCTGCGAGAGCTCGTAGCTCAAGGTGGCACAGTTGCGCTGGGGGTACAGTGGAGAACCATCGAAGCGGACCATCTCTTCCTTGGTGCGGCGGATAAAATGGCTCTCCCGAAATTCGCGTGGAAAAGTTTCGAACGCATCGTAGGTCGAGAGGGAGTCCGGGAGCAGCAACCGCCACAGGAAGTAGAAAGGATGGTCCTTGCCCATGTGCGGGGTAGCCGTCAGCAACAGCAGATGTTGGGCCGACCAAGTGAGTTCCCAGCGCTCGCCTTCCACCTCGGCCCCGGCAAGGGCTTCCGCCAGCTTGTAGCGATCGGTCTTGCGCACCCGGAAATCCGGCTGGCGATTAGCAGACAACTTGTGCGCCTCGTCGAAGACGACCAGGTCATAAGCGCCGGTTCGGGGATCTCTGAGGTGGTTGAACATCCGTTCCCCGGCCAAGGTGTCGATGCTGACGATTACCCGGTCGCCCTCCGGTCCAAGGAAGGGATTGCCGGCGCGGGCGTCGGCGCCGACGACGATGCGGAACGGCAAACGAAACAGGGTACGCAGTTCCCGCTCCCAGTTGCCCACCAGGCCGGCCGGGGGCACGATGAGCACCCGGCGGATAAGGCGGCGGGACAGCATCTCGCGCACGTACAGGCCGGTCATGATCGTTTTGCCGGCCCCCGCGTCGTCGGCCAGCAGAAATCGCAAGGGAGCCTGTTGCAGCATCTTCTCGTAGACGGCAATTCGCTGATGCGGGAGCGGGTCGATCAGGGAGGTTTCCACGGCGAAGGCCGGATTGAATAGATGACCGTAGGCCAGGCGATGCGCCTCGGCCACGGCAGATACAGCATCGGCGTCCCCGGAGAAATCCAGGCTCGGCGGCTCCAGGGGTCCATCTTCAATCATGGCCGGCGCGGTTTCGGGCACATGATCGACCAAGGACTCCTCGATTTCGACGATGCGGCGCCAAGCCAGGTTATTGGGACAAGACTTTTTGTTTTCCCAGCGATTGACCGTGGCAAAGGAAACCCCGATAAGTTCGGCGAACTGCGCCTGGGTCAGCCCTCGGGTTTCCCGCGCATTCCTGATTCTTTGGGAATAATCGGCTGGAAGATCGACTGAAATAACAGATGGCATATTCTTCTTTACATTTTATAATGATAGGCACGCAAAGTTACTTCATACCTCCGTGATTGTCAAAATGAATATATCATATGTTATTCCACCAACATTCTTCTCGACGATAGCGACAAATTTAGCCTGGGAAACATCGGCCTTCACTCCGGTATTCGCCTCCGACTCACCTCACCCTCCTTTCCGCCGCCAGGTCGAACAACACCCCATACGACAAGACCCCGCCGGGGTTTCCCCCGCGGGGTCTTGGTTTAGATGTAGAAACCGCCCTGGTCAGCGGTTTGTAATTTGGCTCCGGCGGTAGGGCTCGAACCTACGACATGGTGGTTAACAGCCACCCGCTCTGCCAACTGAGCTACGCCGGAACAAACTCAGCGGATCATTTGCAAGCCTAGGAAAATAGGCCCCCAGCAGCAGATGTCAAGACGGAGGACCCGTCACCTCCGGCTCAATCCGCGTAGTGTTCCTTGAGGGATTCACTGCGGGCAGGATGTCTCAGTTTCTGCAGAGCCTTCTCCTTGATCTGCCGCACCCGCTCGCGCGTCCGCCCCACATATACCCCGATTTCCTCAAGGGTCATGGACTGGTGCCCGTCCAGCCCGTAGTACATGCGCAGAATCCACGCCTCGCCCTCGGTCAGGGCGTGCATGGCGCGCTTGATTTCGGCTTTCAACTCGTCCTCGGAAAGGACGTCGTCGCAGGACGGCCTGCTCTCGTCGGGGATGAGATCCCCCAGGCAGCGGTCCGGCTCACTGTCGTCGCAGGGCGTCTCCAGCGACACCGGGCGCTGCGCGAGGCGCAGAAGCAGGTCCATATCGCCCGCCTGCAGATCGAGTTCGGCGGCAATTTCTTCCACCTCCGGCGGCCGTCCGAGCCTCTGCTCCAACTTGTTGAGAACCTTGTTTACCCGGGTCAGCTCGCCAATGCGATTGAGCGGGAGGCGAACAATGCGGGATTGTTCGGCCAGAGCCTGGAGGATGGACTGGCGAATCCACCACACTGCATAGGAGATGAACTTGAACCCCTTGGTGCCGTCGAAGCGTTTGGCCGCAACGATCAAGCCCAGATTGCCCTCATTTATTAGATCGGAAAGAGGCAAACCCAGATTCTGATACTGTTTGGCGACGCTGACGACAAAGCGGAGATTGGCGCGGACCAGGTCCGACAGAGCGTGATGATTCCCCTTCTGAATCTCCTTGGCAATCTGAACCTCGTCTTCGGACGAGAGGCCCACAGAACCTTCGATTTCGTGAAAGTACTGATCGACCAAGGTATCGGTTTGCAACGCGGTCATAAATTGCTGCCCTCCTCTAAATTCTCACCCGACTGAGCAGATCGGGGAAACCCTCAGTCTCGGCGAAAAAACCATTCTTCATTGCTCTTTGAAGCACATTTGACCGCGCCGTTCCGCCAGGGAGAAGGCGGTCCGCGTTAATCAATTCACGACGCAGTGGGCACAGCAATGAAATCGGTATAGCTTAAGGGAGTTGATGAACGGGAGGTTGGGGGATTGGGAAGGGGATTTAAAATAAATGATGTAACTTCATAATTCAACTATTTTAGCACTTTTTTCAAATTTTTTTGTTTTTGCACCAGAATTCATTGGTGCTCCGGCACTTAACCCTGCCGCGCATACAGGGCCGGCGCTAAAGCCGCAAAGCACATCTTATTTTTTGGTTGCAATCAGAAAAGCAAGGAGAGCCCATCATGGATTCCACCCCGTTTGATCTGGGCGGCAAGCGCGCCCTTGTAACCGGGGGAGGCCGCGGCATCGGCCGGGCCTGCGCCCTTGCCCTGGCGCAGGCCGGAGCCGAAGTGGTTGTGGCCAGCCGCACCAAGAAGGAACTTGACGAGGTCGCGGCGGCCATAAGCGCGCGAGGAGGCAATGCCCAAGCCGTACGCTGCGATATCGATGATCCCGCCGGCAGGGTCCGCCTCATCGAGGCCATCTCCAGGTTGGACGGCCCCTTGGACATCTTGGTGAACAACGCGGCGATAAGCCCCATCGTCAAAAACGTCGCAGCAGTCGAGACCGAGGAATGGGAGCGGATTCTTTCCGTCAACCTCCGCGCTACCATGCGGATCCTACACAAGATCGGCGCCGGAATGGCAGAAAGAGGCAGAGGTTCCATCGTAAATATCACTTCGGTCGGGGCCGTGCGCGCCCTGCCCAGACTGGCCCCCTATGCCGTCAGCAAGGCCGCCCTAGGCCAACTGACCCGCGTCCTGGCGGTGGAGTGGGCTCCCTTCGGGGTGCGGGTCAATGCGGTAGCACCGGCATACATAGAAACCTCCATGACCGCTGGAGTTCACGGCAACCAGCATTTGCATCAGCAAGTAATCGACCGTACCCCCTTGGGCCGCTTCGGGCAGCCGTCCGAAGTGGCCTGGGCTGTGGTTTTTCTGGCTTCGGAAGGCGCCAGCTATATCACGGGAACCACCCTCTTCGTCGACGGCGGCTGGACCAGTCTCTAGATACCGATGGCCTCCCTGGCCAGTTGCTTGCAGCGCTCGAGGTCGTAATCCCTGAAAATGGTGATTTTCTGGGTCTCCAAAGACCCTTCGGCGTGGATGGCCAACAGCTCGTTGTAACCCCCGAAGGTGGAAGCAGTCAAGTCCCTGACCAGATTGAAGGCCCTGAGCCGGTCTGTTGCTTTGACTCCTTTCCTCCCACCTAAAAAGCGCTCGATATAGGGACGCGTCTGCGGGTTGAGCAGATCCTCCTCGCCGGGCCCGGTCACCACCAGGCCGCCGGCGATATCCTGGACCCAGCACACGGCCTGGTGATAATTGCTGGCGAAGTGGTACTTGGCCAGATTGGTGAGAATGGTATCGGGCACGGCTACCCCTGGCTCCGCGATTCGGCACTGGTGCGCAGCAGCCAGGCTCAAACCCCGCACAGTCTCGGCGTAGGCAATCAGGTGCATGATTTTTTCGCGTACGTGACTGGCCCCGTCGGTGCCATTGTACTCGGCCAGGAGGGAAGCGGCGCCAATGAACAAATCGCAGAGCGGCGGCTTGTAGGATACCGCGGTAAATCGATGAAACTCCACGAAAGTATTGGCCAGGGTCCCCGCATAGGGCCACTCACCCTGCAAGAAGACGCGCTCCCGGGGCACGAATACATTGTCGAAGACGGTCAGCGTATCGATCATGCGGTGCTTCGAGCTCACCGGGTGGTGGAAGGCGCTGGCGGGCGGCGACCCGAAGGGGCTGGCGATCAGCTTGACTCCGGGGCTGTTCACCGGCACGGCAAAAGCCACCGCGCAGGGGGCGTCGTCCTCCTTGACCGCCCGGGTGGGGAGCACGATCAATTCGTCAACGTAGGGGGCGCAGGTTGTATGCGCCTTGGCACCCCGCACCACGATGCCATCCTCGCGCTCTTCGGCGATGTGGACGTAGTAGTCGGGATGTTCCTGTTGCGACGGCGGCAAGCCGCGATCGCCCTTGGCGTCGGTCTGAGCCACCGCCATGCTCAGGTCCCGCTCCCGGCACAGCCTGCCATAGGCTTTTATCTTGGCGTTGTAGTCGCTGCCGAGGTGCCGGTCCATCCCGTGACTGACCAGGTCCAGGGCAAACAGGGCGTCGCTGCCGATTTCCTTGATCAGCAGCACCACGCCGCCGCCCTCGCGGGTGGAGCGCTCAATCATTTCTCGGCGGTCGAGCAGGTCCGCGGAATTTCTCGGTGTCTTGAAGTAGCGGCTGCACAACTCGCCGCTTCCGGTTTCCTTCCAGGTCATCAGGGAGCGGTGCTCGGCATCCTCAGCAAGCTTGAAATCGAGGGCGGCGTGTTCGACGGCCAGGCCCAGATCGGGGTGGGCGGTCACGTCCTCCACCAACTCTCCCCTGGAGTAGACCACGCGTCCGTCGCGGAGGCCGGCCTTGTACTCCTCGGCGCTTCTCAGGCCCATGGATTGCTCCCTAATTCCTCAGCGGTTTTCCCGTTTTCAACATATGCGCGATCCGCGCCCGGGTCGGTCCCTGGCCGCATAGGTGCAGAAAGGCCTCGCGCTCCAGATCCAGCAACTGCCCCTCCTCCACCTGCCGCGGCGGCCCCCCTCCACCGCACAGAACGCGGGCGAGAGCTTGTCCCACAACCCTATCGTAGGCGGATAGCATCCCGGTCTGCTCCTCCATCCGGGCCTCAAGAACCAGGCGGCCGGCATCGCCGGCCACGGGCAGGAGGGCACGATCAGGAGGGGCATAACCATTGGCCAGCTGCTTGACTTCCTCCAGTGCCCTGGGCAGGAGCCTGGCTGAGCTCATCAGGACGTGATCTTGGCGCTGCAGAAACCGCCGGCTCCTGGCCTGGTGAGCGTTGTCGGAGAACTGGCCGGAGAAAATGATGTCGAACCCTGACCCGATGTCACCGGACCAGCGCCTGACCATCTCCTTACAACCGCCGGCCCCGGGGATCAACCCCACCCGCGTCTCCACCAACCCCATGCGCAACTCCGCCGCGGCAACCCGCGCATCGGCGCCCAGGCAAAACTCGCATCCCGCACCCAGGGCCAAGCCCCTCGGCGCCGCCACTACCGGGAAAGGGGCGTAGCGCAGGCCCATGATCGCATCCTGAAAAACGCGCAGAAAAGCCTCTATCCCGTCCCAGTCGAGGTCGTCGATCAGACCCAAAAGGTACTGGAGATCCGCTCCAACCGAGAACATTCCGCCGGCGCCGCTCAGGATCAGTCCGGCACGTGGCTTCTCCACTACGACGCGCTGCACCAACTCCAGGCTGGCCGGTCCCAAAGCGTTCATTTTGCCCTGGAAGACCAGGATGCCGATCCCTTCCTCCAATTCCACCATGCGGGCGCCTTCGTTTTCCAGGGAAATTCGACCCTGTTCAAGCAAGTCGGCATCCTCTTCCAGCCTGGTGTATTCTCTCCCTGTCGGGGAGAAGAACCAGCGTTTCCCGCCTCTCTCTCGGTAAAATCGCTTTGTGCCGCCAGCCTGGACCTGTTGCACCAACCGAGGGATTTCCCGGCCATCCGAGTCGAGGTAAGCGGCAACCTGTTCGAATCCCAGCAGATCCCACAGCTCGAAGGGTCCGGCCTCCCAGTTGAACCCCCACCTCATGGCACGGTCCACCTGAGTGATGTCGGAAGCCATGCCAACCGCATGGTCAGCGGCGTAGGCCAGCACTTGAGCGAGAGTTGCGCGCCCGTAGGCCCCCAGCTTCCGAGAGTCGTCCCACACCGCCTGCAGGCGATAGCTCAGGTCCGCACTTTTCCCCACCTGCTGCAACTCTCCCAGGTCCACCGGTTTCAACGCCCGGTAGGAGAAAGTCTCCAGGTCCAGCGCTTCAATCCCGGATTCCGTCTTGCGATAAAACCCGGCCCCGCTTTTCGCCCCCAGCAATCCCTTTCCCACCATGCGGTGCACGAAATCGGGGGCCTTCAAGGCTTCTCTTCGACTATCCTGAGGCAGGTTTTCATAGCCCGTGCGGGCTACCTGGAGCAGGGTGTCCAAGCCGATGATATCGCACAGACGCAAGGTCGCGCTGGCAGGACGTCCCAAGAGGGGTCCCGTAACCGCATCCACCTCCTCGACCCCGAGTCCCTCGCGCTCCATCCGCTGCAGGGCTTCCATAAGCGCGAATATCCCCAGGCGATTGGCGACGAAGTTGGGTGTGTCCCGCGCTTCCACCACCTCCTTGCCCAAATCCTCCCGCAGGAAGCGCTTCATTCCTTCCAACAGAGCGGGGTCGGTATTCCCTCCGGGGATGACTTCGACCAATTTCATGTAGCGCGGCGGGTTGAAGAAGTGGGTACCCAGAAATCGCTTCCGAAAAGGCGCGGAGCAGTCAGCGACGAGGGCGTTGACGGACAAACCGGACGTATTGCTGCTGACGACGAGGTTGGGGCCGGCTGCCTTGTCCACCCGGGCAAGCAGGGCTTTCTTGGAACGGAGATCCTCCACAATGGCCTCGATTACCCAATCCACCGTGGCAAGGCACCCCAGATCTTCCAGGCTTCCGGGAACGATTCGGTCCGCCAATGACGGGATGAAAAAAGCAGGTGGTCGTGCCTCCAGAGCGCGCTCGATGCCGGACCGCGCCAGTCCGGCCGGATCGCCTTTTCCCGGCACATCCAACAACTCGACCTCAAGACCCGCATTGGCCAACAAGGCGGCGATCCGGCTGCCCATCACACCTGCTCCCAGGACCGCCGCCCTCTGGATATTCAACTGTTCGGACAAAGGTGGGTCTCCCGGCTACTGCGCTTGCGTCAGGGGAGCGGGGGATGGATCCCCATCAGATTCGAAAAGGGAAAGCTGGGCGGGGTTTGATGAGGAAGACCGCGCTTCCGGCACCGGTTCACCGCCTTGGTGCACGGCGAGCCAGGCGTCGATTTCGCTGCGCCGGAAACGGATCATTCTTCCAAGCCGATAGTGGGGCACCTGGCCGCGCAGCACCATCCTGCGCACGGTGGAAATAGAGCAGCGCAAGTAGGAGGCGACTTCGCGGGCAGTAATCAAACGTTCTTTTGCCATGGAAGGTACCTTCTCTCCATTTTCTCCAAGCAGTCCCGGTGCAAGAAGCCTCCGGCGACCCGGCGGCGTTGGAGAAAAGAGGGCGGCATTTGAGGGAGCTCCATGGAGCCGCGATTTTCCAGTCAGAATCCAGACCGGTCCACGAGCCCAGACGGTGCCGCGAAGAGCGGATGGAACTCCCCGCCGAAATCAAACAACCAGGGACCCTTGCAGGGTAAAATAGTTGCTGTCAGTCTCCTGAATGGTCACCTCCAAATGATACTCGATGCGTTGCTCGGGAAACAATGCCTTGAGAACCTCGGTCGCCTTGGTGAAACAATAGTGCGCCACATTTTCGACACTGGGGTTTCCCCCCGGCAAGAGGACCACCCCATCGGGCTCAAAAAGTTCCGGATCCAGAAAAGTCCCGTCGTTTTCCGAAACCAGCATCTTGTGGTCGAGGCTCTTGAAGATATCCTTCAAAGCACCGAAATCCACCGACATATCCAACTCTTCGTCGCGGGGAAAGGACTCTGCCCGGACCGTGAAAGTGCCGCGCCATGTATGTCCATGGACAAAGGCACACTTTCCCTCATATCCCAATTGGCGATGGGCGGCGTGGAATTTGCCATGGGCCTGGATGGTTTCCATTGACTAGCCAATGCGGGAGGAAATGCGCCAGCGCTTCTCCGTCTTGTTGCGATAGAGCCAGACGCCAAGGGAAACCAGGGCCGAAACCAGAATCAGGAAATAGAGGCCCTTGGCGGCCATTCTCACATAGGGCCCCGTGGACAGGGTCGTCATCGCAATGATGAGAATAAAAGCGGCCAGAAACACCCCCGTAGTCAGACGCAATACCCTTTGGCAAATTGCAACGATTTTTTCAAAATATTTATCGCTGTTCTGCGGATTATCCATGGTCATGAGATCTATCCTTTCTGCCTTCAACAACTCACCGGAGCCCGACTTGTCCACTCGTTGGCCATGGTCCGCGCCCAACGGTCGACCTCGAACACCGTCCCGAGGGAATCGGCCGGAAGGGGATCGCAAGCCTCGACCATGCGCCGGTTGATGCAGGCAATATCCAAAAATCCAATTTTGCCTGACAGAAATGCGGCGACGGCGACTTCATTGGCCGCGTTGAGGGCGGCCGGAACCACACCACCAGCTTGGCCAGCCTGGTAACACAAATCCAGACAGGGGAAATTCTCTCGGTCAGGAGAGGCAAAACTCAAATTACCCAGCTCTACAAGATCAAGTGTTTCCAGGGGTGTGGTCCGGCGCTCGGGATGGGTCAAAGCGTACTGGATGGGCAGGTGCATATCCGTCTTGCCCAGGTGAGCCAGCATGGCGCCATCGATGAACTCGACCATGGAGTGTATCGTCGACTCCCGGTGAATTACCACCTCGACCTGATCAGTTCCCACCCCGAATAGCCATGTGGCTTCGATGACCTCAAACCCCTTATTCATCAGGGTAGCCGAGTCCACGGTAATTTTCGGCCCCATTTTCCAGGTGGGGTGGTCGAGGGCCTGCTCCGGGGTAACGGCCTCCATCTGTGCGCGGGTGCACCCGAAGAAGGGTCCACCCGAAGCCGTCAGGATAAGGCGCCGCACATCTCGGTTGCGCTCTCCCTTGAGGCACTGCCACAGGGCATTCGGTTCGCTGTCGAGAGGCAGTAAGGTCCCGCCGCATTCCCGTGCCTTCTCCAGGATCAGCCCGCCGGCCATGACCAGAGGCTCCTTGTTGGCCATGGCCACCACCTTGCCCGCTTCGAGGGCCGCCACCGTGGGCTCAAGTCCCACGGCGCCGACCAAGGCATTGAGGACTATATCCGCGCCGTCCATGGTAGCCAGTTCCAACAGGCCCTTCGAACCGGATACGACCTCAACCCCCGGCAGTTGCCGCCTTAACAAGTCTGCCTGATCAGCCGCGGCGACCCCGACGCACAGGGGAGACCATGCCCGCACCTGCTTAAATAACTTGCCTACCTGGCCACCCGCTCCCAAGCCCACAACCCGATACCCATTGCCCAGCCTGCGCAGTACCTTGAAGGTAGTATCTCCAATAGAGCCCGTGGAGCCCAGAATGACAACCTTTTTGACCACAGTAGCCCCAGCCTGAAACGCCCGAAAACAAACGAAAGGGGGAAGCGGTCGCCCGATTGGTGTCGCGCCTGGCGGTTTTGCCTCGCCCCGTCAATCCTGGGGGACTGGGCTCCGGTTGCGCCGCGAGGAACGCGAGCGCCTTCCCCCCGAACCGCGTCCCCTCCGGTGGTTACCGCGGCCGCTATAGCGCACGGCGCGAGTCTCCCGCACCACCATGACCTTCACCTGGCCGGGGAAGGTCAGTTCGTTCTTGACCCGCTCGGCTATATCGAAGGCCAGCATCTCTGAATCGTCGTCGCTTATGCGGTCGCCCTTGACCATGACGCGGATCTCGCGACCGGCGTTGATGGCGTAGACATCGAGCACCCCCTCGAAGGAGTGGGCGATCTCCTCCAAACGCATGATTCGGCGGGCGTATCCTTCCAGATCCTCGCGCCTGCCACCAGGACGGATGGATGAAATCGTATCGGCTGCCTTGACCACGAAGCAGATGGAAGATTGGTTATCGCGATCCTCGTGGTGCTCGGCGATAACCTCCTTTACGACCGGATGCTCGTTGAAGCGCTCGGACAACTCTATCCCCAGTTCCACGTGGGAACCCTCCATCTCGCGGCTCAATGTCTTGCCGATATCGTGCAGCAATCCCGCCCGCTTGGTCAGAGGAACGTCGAGACCTATCTCTGCGGCCATGATTCCCGCAAGCTTGGCCACCTCGAGGCAGTGCTGCAGCAGATTCTGACCCAGGCTGGCCCTGTACTTCAACATTCCCACATAGCGGGGCAGTTCGGGATGTACTTCTCCAGCTCCGACATCGGCCAGCGCCTTCTTGCCCGCCTTGACTATGTCCTCCTCAAGGGCATTCTTGCACTCGGCCACAACTTCCTCGATGCGACCGGGAGCAAACCCGCCGGCGGCGATCAAGCGCTTCATGGCCATGGCCGCAACCTCGCGCTTGGCCGAATCGAAAGAGGAGAGCAAAACCGTTTCGGGAGAATCGTCTACTACCACCTTGACTCCCGTCGCCAATTCAAAAGCGCGCACATTGCGGCCCTCTTTGCCGATGATCCGGCTTTTGATCCCCTCGTTGGGCAGAGAAACGGAAGAAGTTGACACCTGAACCGCTTCGTCGACAGCGCACCTTTGGATAGCTTGCGAAATAATCTTCTTGGCCTCTTGCTCGGACTCTTCTTTGGCCCGGGCGCGCTCGGCGCGAATCATCGCCGCCGAGCGCGCCCGAACTTCGTCCGACAAGTATTCCAGCAACTGGCCTTTTGCCTCCTCGGCCGTCATATTGGCCACCATCTCCAAGCGTTGACGATAATTACCCAGAGTGAATTTGAGCTCATCGTCAGCCTTTTGAACCGTCTTTTCGCGCGCTTCGACCCGCTTTTCCTGTCCTTTGAGGCGAGTCCACTGCTTGCGCAAATCCTCTTGCTCGTCGCGTACTTCGCGGCCTTTGCTGTTAAGGGACTTTTCGCCCAGACTCAACTCCAGTTCCTGGTTTTCCAGCTTCTTCTCCTGTTGCGATTTGAGCTTGTACCAGTTGTCCTTCTCCTCAAGGAAGCCCAGGCGCTTGGACCGGTCCTCTTCGCTCAGGCGCCGCAAAATTGCTTGTTCGGCGTCCTTTTTCTGCTGCTCCAAGCTGTTCATGCGCAATCGGTAGCTGCTGAAAAACCCAAGTCCGAGGCCCAGAACCAAAACGCCGAGGCCGCTGACCAACAGGGTTATTTCACTATAAGCCATGTCTTCTGACCTCAAATTGCCGTCACGGAAGGCGGGGGACCGAATACTTCAACGGAACCTCGGCCGCCTGACGGTGAATCTATTCTGCCAATGTCCACTTATCTGCAGAGAAAAGCGGGAATTGGGCCGGATCAGAGCCGCCCAGTTCCCGTTCTCCAACGCCTAACGACTCTCTGTGCGCGCCTCCGCACGAGCTGCTTCGAGCATGCCAGCCCGCAGGTTTGCATCCTGCCAGCGCTCCTGCGCTTCGGGGGCCAGAGAATTGATGGGGTCGAAGTAGAAGAACAACTCGTCCGGACGAACTGCGGGACTGGTGAACACCGAAATACCATTTTCGCGGTCGTAGTGTTCGTAGGAGTGCACGTCGCGCTTGCCACCGCCGCCCATGGTGTCAAGTACGAAGGTCGGAGTATTGAATCCGGCTGTGATGCCGCGCACTTCCTTTTCGAGGGCCAGGGCGGTAGCCAGGGGAGTGCGCAGATCTTCTACGCCTTTTACCATATCGTGTACGAAAACATAATAGGGCTGTACGTTGACGTGGCTCAGACGCCGCACCAGCAGTTGCATGGTCTCGGAACAGTCGTTCACTCCGCGCTGCAACACCGTCTGGTTGCGCATGGTGATTCCGCGCTGCATCAACCGGTTCAACCCGACGCCGGTGATACTGGTTATTTCGTTGGGATGGTTGAAATGGGTATGCAGGACGACCTCCTTGCAGCGCTTCCGTCCCGCTTCGACCACCCGGGACAGGGCGTCCACCCAGTCATCGTCCGTCACCAACTTCTGGGGCATGATAGCCGGACCCTTGGTGGCGAAACGCAGCCGCCGGATCTGGTCCATTTCCAGCAAGGTCATGCCGATGTATTCGATGTGCTCGGCCTTCAAATTGGCGACATCTCCCCCGCTGACGACAAGATCTTCCAACTCCGGACGACGGGCTACATATGCGAAGACCTGCTCCCAGCGCTCTCTGTTCGCTCCGAAGTGGACCTTTTCCACATCTTCAGTATCCAGCCCCACGGCGTAGGACCGGGTGCAGAACCGACAGTAGACGGGACATGTGTCCAGGGCCAGGAAAAGGGCCCGGTCGAAATAGCGGTGAGTCAGCCCGGGCACCGGCGAATCGAGTTGTTCGTGGAGAGCGTCGAAAACCAACTCGGGATGATCGGGCAAGAACCTGGAGGCCACGGGGAGAAACTGGGTCCGCAGAGGGTCGCCGTAGGGTTCCTCCCAGTCGATGAGACTGACGACATAGGGAGAAAGGCGCAGACTCATGGTCGAGTGCTGCACTCCGCGAGCCACATCTTCGTAAAAAAAAGAGGGGACCAGATTGCCGATTACCCTGCGCAGTTTGGCCAGGCTGGTGATGCTGTTGCGGGCCTGGAAGCGGTGGTCGTTAAACTCATCCGCACTGAGATCGGCGTAGGTCGGGATACGTCTCCAGAATTCGTCGTCGCGCAGGTCCCTGTGCTGCAACATGGCCGGATCCACCGCCGGTTTGTGATCCGCAGGGGGCAAGGTAGAAACCGAATCGTGCTGCTCGGACATAGGTGTTCGTCGTTCCCGGGTGGACACTGATTTACTGCGGGTGAGCGAAGGCGCTGAGGCGGAAGCCCCTTCCCAGGCAATCTGACCCCTGGCCTGCTTTCAGTTCAACGACTGCAGGCAGGCTTTGACTGCCTGGAAGTCAGGAAGAACCTTGGGATCATCCGATATGGAGGCGTAGCGGACGACGCCGGCGGCGTCGACCACAAAGGCCGAACGCTTGGCCACTCCCTTGAAACCCAACAAGTCTTCGTACTGAGCCCCGTAGGCGGCGGAAACCTCCTTGTTGAAATCGCTTAAAAGAGTCAAGGAGATTCCCTCCTTCGCGGCCCAGGCCTGGAGACTGAAGGGACTGTCGACGCTGATCCCCAGAACTTCGGCGCCCAGTTCGCCGTAGGCGTTGAGACCGCTTGAAACCTCACAAAGTTCCTCGGTGCACACGCCGGTAAAGGCCAGGGGCACAAAGAGAAGAACGACATTCTTGCCGCGGTACGAATCCAGGCTGACATCCTCCAAATCGGTGTTCTTCAGGGTAAAATCAGGGGCCTTATCTCCAACTTGCAGAGTCATTTATAGCCTCCTCTTCTACCTCGCGGCGGCAAAGCGTGCCGAAACTTCGTCCCAATTGACCACATTCCACCAAGCCGCGATATAGTCGGGCCGGCGGTTCTGATAATTCAGATAGTAAGCGTGCTCCCACACGTCCAGGCCGAGAATCGGGGTGCCGTCTCCGCTCATGACCGGATTGTCCTGGTTGGGTGTGCTGAGCACGTCGAGCCTGCCGTCCTTGACCACCAGCCAAGCCCAGCCACTGCCGAAGCGCGTCGTCCCCGCCGCAGTGAATTTTTCTTTGAGGGCATCGACGCCCCCCAGATCACTGCCGATGGCGGCTCCCAGGTCTCCGGCTGGAGATCCGCCGCCGCCGCTCATAACGGTCCAGAACAAGCTGTGATTGGCGTGACCGCCGCCATTGTTGCGCACCGCAGTGCGGATACTCTCCGGGACGGAATCCAAATCGGCGATAAGGTCATCGATTGCCTTGGCCGCCAGCTCGGAGTGCCCCTCGAGGGCTGCGTTCAAGTTGGTGATATAGGTATTGTGGTGCTTGCCGTGATGAATCTCCATGGTGCGTGCGTCGATGTGGGGTTCGAGCGCGTCGTAGCCATAGGGCAGGTCAGGAAGAGTGTAGGCCATCTCGTGATCCTTTCAGAGTGAAGTGATGAAGGCCAGGGGAGTGGTCCGGGGATCAATCCCCCGCTTTGGATCGAAAATTCTCCAGCGCTACCTGAATGGCGTCTTCGGCCAGCACCGAACAATGCAGCTTCATTGGGGGCAAGCCTCCCAGGGCCGCGGCCACGTCCTCTTTGCGCAGAGCCTCGATCTCTTTCAGGGTGGCGCCACGGATCATTTCGGTCAGCATGGAACCGGCCGCGATGGCCGCCGCACAACCGAAGGTTTTGAAGGAAGCCCGCACTACGCGGCCGGCGTCAATCTGGAGGTAGAGCTGGAGCACGTCGCCGCAGGCAGAATTCTCCACCCTGCCCACAGCATCCGCATTTTCGAGGATTCCCACATTGCGTGGGTTCTGATAGTGGTCCAAAACGATGTCGTTGTAGAGAGCCAAAGGGTCAAGCGACCTCTGCAAAGGGGTAGGAATTACCCCTGGGATCAACTGTAATTTTCAAAAATATACGCGGGTCCCAAGGCCTTGTCAACCCGCCGCAGCATCCTGAACTACATTTTATACAATGCTTTACCGTCCCCCAGGGGCCTCGGGCAGGGGGTCTAATCCGGATGGACAGGGGACAATTTTCAGAACCCATCCTGGCTCCCGACCAAGCCGTGCTTGCGCAGCAGGTGACGGTAGCGATGGTAGGTGAGCCCCAAGCTCTCGGCGGCCGCCCTCTGGCTACCTCCGGCGGCCTCCAGGGCCCATTTCAGCAAACCGCACTCCTTCTCCCTGACCTGCTCGTCGAATCCTCCAGCCGCAACCCCCGGCCCTCCTCTTCCCCGCACCTCCGGCGGCAGGTCCTCCACCTCGATCCGCTCTCCCTGCGCCACGCAAAGGGCGCGCTCCACTGCAAACTTTAGTTCGCGCACGTTGCCCGGCCAGCAATAGGCCTGAGCGCAGTTGAGGGCGGCTGGACTGAAGGACCGCGGGCGGATGGAGGCCACTTCGCGGCACAGTTCAGAGGTGAAATACTCGATCAGGGGCAGCAGGTCTTCCTGGCGCTCCCGCAGAGGAGGCAGGTGGATGTCGGAAAAGCGCAAGCGGTCGTAGAGATCGGCGCGAAAGCGTCCCGCTTCCATCTCCTGCTCCAGCTCGGCGTTGGTAGCGGCCACCACCCGGACATCCACCTTGATATTGCGATTGCCGCCGATGCGCTCGAATTCCTGGTACTCGATCACCCGGAGAACGTTCTTCTGGAATTCAACCGAGGTATTGCCGATCTCGTCGAGGAACAAGGTGCCTCCGTCCGCCGTCTCGAAACGTCCGCGGCGCATCTCCGCAGCCCCGGTGAAGGCCCCCTTTTCGTGGCCGAAGAGCTCCGACTCCAACAAGTTATCGGAGAGGGCGGCGCAATTCAGCTTGACGAAAGGACGACCGCGGCGATCGCCGCCGTAGTGCAGCGCCGCCGCAATCAATTCCTTGCCGGTGCCGCGCTCCCCCCGAATCAGCACCGGCCGCGGAATGGATGCGATTTTCTCGATCTGCTCGAGCAGAACTTCGATCCTGGTGCTGGCGCTGACGATGCGGTAGCGCTGCCCAAGCTCGCTGCGATAGAACGCATTGTCCCGTCCCAGGGTCTCGTTTTCCGCCTTCAGAAGGGCGTTTTCGCGCAGTACCTGGAGCATGCGCTCCACCTTTTCCATGCTCAACTCCAGCTGATCCTCGACGTAGAAATCCTTTTCTATGAAGTCGGCTGCGCCTTGCCGCACCGCATCCACTGCCGTTTCGACGCTGCCTTTTCCGGTGAGAATGATGACCGGCATTGCGGGCACGGTCTTCTTGATTTGCCCCAGGATCTCGATCCCGTCCGGCTCCCCAGTGCCGAAATCCAGGTCGAGGACCACCAGTTCCACCTGGTCCGCCCCCTGCCGCAGGTGCTCCAGGAGAGCGCAACCCCCGGAAAAGGCCAGCACGTCCTTGCCGCGCGCGCTCAGTTTCCGGGAAAGGAGCTCCCGTACTTCCTGCTGATCGTCGGCGATCAGGACAAATTTTTTGCGGTTCTGCTTCATTCAGGCGATGTCTCCAGCCCCCTGTGAATAAAGCCGCCGAGCTTCGCCGCGGTCCCACTTTCGAGATTCAGGGGCAAGTCCAAGCGAAATACGGTACCGTGGCCCAGGCGGCTTTTTACCCGCAACTCACCGTGGTGAGCCTGGGCGATGCGCCGGGCTATACTCAGGCCGTAGCCATTGCCGCGCTCCTTGGTAGTGAAGCCAGGCTCGAAGAGGAGGTCCAGGTGAGCCTGGTCAATGCCGGGACCGTTGTCCTCGACCTCGATGAAGAGCACTCTGCGCTCCTCGTCGAAGCCCACGGCTAAAACGATCTCGCCTCTTGCCTGTCCCACTGCTTCGAGGGCGTTGAGGCAGAGGTTGATGATGGCCTCCCGCAGCATGCGCTCGTCCGCCTCGATCTGCGGCACTCCTCGCTGGACCCGGAGCTGCAGCCGGGGATTCCCTGAGCCGCTCTTGAGGACATTGGCCACCTTCCGCACCAGCAACACCGGATCGACGATTCCGGGACGCGCCTGTTCCGGTTTCATTGCGTTCAGATAGCCAACCCATTCCTCGTAGAGGCGCTCCTGGTCAGCGGCCAGTTCGAGCAGATCTTTTTCTGCGACAACCCGGCCCCCGGCGCGGCGCGCCAGAGTGCGCAGCCTGCTGCCGGCCATCCCCAGGGAATTTTTGAGCCGGTGCCCCCTGGTGTAGAACCCTTCACCCACCTGCTCTCTGCCAACCCGGACCAATTCGAGGGAAAGCCGCGCCAGAACCTCATGGGCCCCGTCTCCGAACTCGGCGATGATGTGTTCGTATTCCTGAGCCAGATCCACCGGCTCAAAATGGTGCGAGAAGAGCAGGGCTAAATTGGTGTAAGGACCGGGGAGAGCCGGGTCCAACTGGATGGCGAGCTTGAATTCACCCAGGGCGGCCAGAGTCTGACCGCCGTGCATGAGCAGAAGGCCGAGACTATTGTGTCCGGTTGCCGACAGAGGATTGCAGGCGAGGCCGCGACGGTAGGCGGCGACCGCCTGGGGGCGGGTTTCGGGGTCCTGGGCGTAGAGACCTCCGAGGGCGAAACATACCCGGTCGAGCTCTACCCAGGGCTGTCCGGCCTCGGCGGCCTTCAGGATGGCTTCGAAATGGCGGACAGCGCATCTTCGCGACCGGGGCTCCTGCCCGGCCTCGCGGGCGTAGATCAATCCGAGCTGAAAATGGGCATCGAGCCCGCCGGCGGCGGCAGCTTCCTCGAGTGCTGCAATCGTTTTCTCGACCAATTCGACGCTCTCAGGGGTCCAGGTGGAGCAGGTGTTTCCCTCAGTGACTACCGCGGTTGAGAAGACGCCACCCGCCGTAGATCAACGCCCCTATGAAGACCACCGAGATCACCGTTACCAGCATGGAAAACACATACTTCAACGCCAGTACGAGACCGGCGACCAGGAGCAACGCACCAAAAATCTTGACCAGCATTACCAATTCTCCTCCTGCTACCTGACGAAGTTGGGCTCTGCCTGATGCTGCATCAGGCTGTGCTCTTTCCTTCCTCCCAGCGATCAAACTTCTCGCTCAAAGCTATCATCACGTCCTGAACATCGGTAAGACGGCGCTCTATTTCATTCAGCCGAGTCTCGACTTCTGTCAGCGCCTTTGTATCGAGCTTGGCACCCTCTCCACGCAGAGTTGCCTTGAGCCTCAACGCCCTGAGTCCCAGCACGACAATCGCCACCGTGGCCAAAAACGCCAGTGGTACTACCACATCTTCCACCATTCTTCTCCTTTCCTCGGCTGCTCAACCGCCGTCAAGGCTGCGGCTGTTGTGCTTCTCATGGGCAAAAATGACCTCAGGGAAACGGTAGACCACCATTCCCGCCTCCGCCACCTCGAGCTCCACGTAGCCGCCTTCGCTCAAGCTCTTGAGAATCTCCTCGGCTTCCTCCACGGTCAACCCCGCTTCCGCCGCCGTCTCGGTGGCGGTCAGGCGACCGCCGCACTTGCGGGCCAGGCGTATGACGCGATTTTGCCGCCGTCGATAGCGCACCAGTCGGGCGGCGGCGTCCAGCTTTTTGGCCAGAATCCACAGCAATGCTCCCAGAATCACCGTGGCCACGCCCATGGACAGGGGATCTTCCCACTGATTGTGCGCCAATTTCCGGAACAATCCGTAAAGCATCACCCCCACCCCCAAGGGTATCAAAACCACCGCCCAGGCCTTCAAGATCAGGGCCCCAAGACGCTTCAGACCACCTTCCATAGGTCACCCAACTTCATTTCCGAGTTCACCTCGATAGCCGCCGACAGACCTTCTATCCGTCCTGCTGCCCCGCGCTCTGCCCGCCTGTCTTCACCCTGGACTTCAGAGCTGACAACTCCTCCTCCAATTTCTTGTCGCGGTCCAACCTGCCTATCTCCTTTTCAATCGAGGCCATTTCGCCGGCTATCTCCCCGTGGGCCTCGGATTCGGCTTCGGCCGCCTCGATCTTCTGCTCGAAACGTTCAAAGCTTGAAAAAGCATCGGCACCGAGCCCGGAGATGCTCTGGGCAAGCTTTTTCTTGGCCTCGGCCGCCCGGTGCCTGGCCACCAAAGTGCCCTGGCGCGCGCGCGCCTCTTCAAGCTTGGTCTTGAGCTCGCGCAACTGGTCGCGGAGCTGGGCGGCGGATTGCCGGCTCTCCTCCAGAATTGGCTCCAGCTCCGCTGCCGCTCTGGCGCATGCGGTCTTGCGCTCCAGGGCGCGGCGGGCAAGACTGTCGTCCGCCGCCTCCACCGCGCGCTCGGCCCTGGCCTGCCAATCCCGCACCAGGTTCATCTTTTCGTTGTGCTGCCGCTCCAGGCGCTTCTGGTTGGCCACCGCCGTGCCCACCGAGGCCGTGGCCTTGTTCACCGCATCCTCCATCTCCCGGACCATCTGGTGGATCATCTTTTGCGGGTCTTCGGCGCGGTCCAGCAATTCGTTGATGTTTGCCCTGAGGATGTCCGCCATCCGGGCAAAGGTTCCTTTAGCCATCTGCAGTCCTCCTGTCTTCCCTGTGGATGATATCTGTTTTCTTGAGAGTTGACAATATTCCTCCCTGGATCATGCAAGATAGGTGCCAGACTCCAACCGATACAAAAATTTTCCTTTAATTCATTGTCTACAAACTGGTTAAGAGAAAAATTTAAAATATCGACCTAAGATTCATCTGGCTTCAGGCGCCACTTCAATTGGCGGATTCCGCCACCTTGCCCGCAAGCCCCCTCAACTTGTCCGCGCCCGGCGGCGAACCTATATTTTGCCCTATCATGGCAGCCCATTTCCGCGAAAAATCCTCCCAATGACCCATCCGGCCGTAGTTGCAGGGCTGGCTCTCTACTGCCTGTTCATCCTGGGAGTGGGTCTCTACGCCAGCCGCCGCATCACCGGCTCGGCGGACTTCATCGTGGCCGGCAAGCGCCTCTCTCTGTTGTTCTGCACCGCCACCCTGGCGGCAACCTGGTTCGGAGGGGGCATCTGCATTGGAGCGGCCAGCGCCGCCTACGAGGGCGGCTTCATGGCCGTAATCGCCGACCCCTTCGGAGCCGCCCTTTGCCTTTTCCTGGCCGGGCTGTTCTACGTCCGCATCATGCGCCGGATGGGTCTGATGACGATAGCTTCTTTCTTTACCACGCGCTTCAACCGCCACGCCGGTCTCCTCGCCAGTCTCTGTACAATCCCCGCCTACGTGGGCTGGGTGGCCTCGCTGATGGTGGCTTTCGGGCGCATCCTGCAGTCGGTGACCGGACTGGATCCGGTTGCCGGCATCGGTATCGCCGCCGTGGTCGTTCTTCTCTACACTTTTGCCGGCGGCATGTGGGCGGTTACCCTCACCGACTTCTTTCAGGTAATCATTCTCATCGCCGGCCTCGTCTTCATAACCCCTCTCCTTCTGGCCGACATGGGGGGCTGGAGCGCCCTGGCGCCACAAATCCCGGCCGAGCGCTTCCATCTCTATCCACGTTCCGCCGCCGCCGCGGATTGGTTCGCCTATGCCCGCGACTGGCTGGTCATCGGCCTGGGAAACCTGGCCGGTCAGGACCTGATCCAGCGCAGCCTGTCGAGCAAGAACGAACGGATTGCCTACAGAAGCGCATACCTCGCCGGCCTGCTCTACGTCACCATCGGCCTTCTTCCCGTATTTCTGGGCATGGCCGGAGCCGTCCTTATTCCCAACCTGGCCAACCCAGATCTGGTCATGATGGAACTCGCCCTGAAATATCTGCCCGAAGTCGCCCTGGTCCTCTTCCTGGGCGCCCTGGTTTCAGCCCTGCTCAGCAGCGCCGACAGCGCCCTGCTGGCGCCGGCCAGCGTCATCGGATGGGATCTGCTGCGGTTCTTCAATCCACGCGCCAGTGAAAAAAGCTCGCTGCGCCTGGCGCGTCTGGCCGTCCTCGTCCTTGGCCTGGCCGCCTTTGTCCTGGCCTTGCACAAGACCACGGTCTACGAACTGATGGTCGACTCCTGGTCCGTTCTCCTCGCCACCCTTTTCGTTCCCCTCACCGCGGGCATATGGTGGCCGCGCAGCAACGGCCCCGGCGCCCTGGCCGCAATCATTGCAGGCTTCGTCGCCTGGCAATTTTTCCTGGTCCTGACCCCGGGTCTTCCCGCCGACCTGATGGCCGTCCCCTTTGCCACCCTGGCCCTGATCCTGGTCAGCCTGACCACCCGATGCAAAGCCCCACCCACTCCCCTGACCGACACCGATGGCAAAGAACTCACCTACAGCAAGCGGCTTGGACTGACCTTCTTTGACAAAGATTGATACTTCACAGAACTTTTTGCGGTCCGGACAGTTACATTTATAAGGGACCGAGTTTCCTCCATTGCAGTGGTCCCGGTCACGGGCTTCGCCTGACCGACCCAATCCCGAACTCACTTGCAATGCCTCAATTTTACGAAAGGAGTAAATTTCAATATGGACCGCAGGCAAGCACCAAGAATCGGCTTCGCCCTGCTGCTCTCTTGTCTTGCACTGGTCCGGTGCAGCATGGAGCCCGACCCCGTCATCAAAGGCAAAGACGGCGCCACCATGATTTTCATCCCCGCCGGAGAATTCGACATGGGAGGAAAGAGGGAGGACCTCCAAGACCGCCCCAGAAGCGGCTATCTCAATTACGAAGCTGAGTACCCTCTGCACCGGGTCAAACTCAGCCCCTTCTACTTGGACAAGTACGAAGTCACCAACGCCCTCTACCGACGCTTCCTGGAGGACATCGAACGCAACAAGGACACCAGCTTCAATCACCCTGACCAGCCGCCAAACTTCGACCACAGGCAGAAGTATCTCGACGAAAACCTCGACGCCGACGACCAGCCGGCGGTGGGACTCAACTGGTTTGACGCCTATGCCTATTGCCGCTGGGCGGGCAGGCGCCTGCCCACCGAGGCAGAGTGGGAATATGGCGCTCGTGGTGGCGATGGAATCTACCGTAAGTACCCGTGGGGCAATGAAGACCCCAACGCAGACGGCATTTGGTGGGCCAACTACCGCTCCGAAGCCGGTCCGGCCGCCGACTCCTACCGCTACACCGCCCCGGTGGGCTCCTTTCCCGACGGAATCAGCCCATTTGGCATCATGAACATGGCCGGCAACGCCGAGGAGTGGGTCCACGACTGGTGGGGGGTAAATTACTACCGCCTCAGCGACGGAGCCCAGGACCCCCAGGGGCCGGCTTCGGGTCGCAACAACAACAAGGTTATCAAAGGGGGTTCCTTCAGTTCCGACAAATATCACATCCGCATCGCCACCCGGCTCTACGGCGCCCCTCACGTCAAGACCGAAAAACAGGGATTCCGCTGTGCCAGAGACCTCTAGGGTCTCCACTTGACATCCCCCATGGGCTTTGCCTTAATGTAGCAGAGAATGGACCCCAAACTACCAACAATCTTCAGCAAAGGAAAAGTATCATGAGAATGCACATCGGCGGCCAGTGGGTCGACAAGGACGATAAAATCGAGGTGCGCAACCCCTTTGACGGATCGGTGGTCGACACGGTTCCAAAAGGCGATGCAGAGGACGTAAAAGAGGCAATCGACACCGCCGTTCGCGGCGCCGAGATCATGGCTTCCGTTCCAGCTTACGAGCGCTATCAGATGCTGCACAAGGCCGCCGAGATCATGGAGCAGCGGCTGGACGACCTGGGCCGGACCGTCACCCTGGAAGAGGGTAAAGTCCTTACCGAGGGCCTGGGTGAGGCGAGCCGCGCCGTAGAGACCATTACCTTATCCGCCGAAGAAGCCAAACGCCTCAGCGGCGAAACCCTTCCCCTCGACGCCTCCTCCAACGGAGCCGGGAAGTTCGGCTTCACTCTGCGCGTCCCCTGCGGGGTGGTGGCAGCCATCACTCCTTTCAACTTTCCCCTCAACCTGGTCTGCCACAAGGTCGGCCCGGCTCTGGCGGCCGGCAACGCGGTGATCGTCAAGCCCGCGACCGACACCCCTCTCTCAGCTTTGAAGGTAACCGAAATCATGCTCGAAGCCGGCGTGCCACCCGAAGCCATTCAGTGCGTCACCGGATCCGGCGGGGTCATTGGCGATGCCATCTCCAGCGACCCCCGGGTGCGCAAAATCAGCTTTACCGGCAGTCGCGACGTGGGGGAGCACATCTGCAAAACCGCCGGCCTCAAGAAAGTGACCATGGAGCTGGGGTCCAACGCTCCCCTCATAGTCATGCCCGACGCCGACCTCGAAAAAGTGGCCGAGGCCACCGCCGCCACCGGTTTCGCCAACGCCGGTCAGGTTTGCATTTCAGCCCAGCGAGTCATGGTCAATCAGCAAGTCTACGGCGATTTCATCGACGTTCTCAAACCCAAGGTGGAAGCCCTGACCACTGGCGACCCACTCGAAGACAGGGTCAAGATGGGCCCCATGATCCGCGAAGCGGACGCCGTGCGGGTTAACCAGTGGGTCCACGAAGCGGTGGCCAGCGGTGCCTCCCTGGTGACAGGCGGCGACCGCAATGGGACCATGCACGCTCCCACTATCGTCGCCGACGTGGATCCGCAGATGCGCATCTCCTGCAACGAGGTCTTCGGGCCCGCGGTGGGAATTACCCGCTTCGACTCCATTGAGGAGGCCATAGTGGAGGCCAACAACACCAACTACGGCCTCAGCGCCGCCGTCTTCACCGAGAACATCGACTGGGCTCTGCAATTCGCCCAGAAGGTCCACGCGGGGAATATTCACATCAATTGGGGAACCATGTGGCGGGCTGACTTCATGCCCTATGGCGGACTGAAAGAGAGCGGCATGGGCAAGGAGGGGCCTAAATACGCGGTCGAGGAAATGACAGAGTTGAAAATGGTGGTCATGCACTGAGGCTGCCGGGCCGGGCGAGATGATCTGAAAAATCGCGCCCGGCTCCCCTTCGGAGCAGCCGGGCTGGCCCTGGTGGGGAGGCTACTTCCCCGCCCGGGCTCGCCCCCCTGCTATTCTACCAGTTCTCTCCACAGGGCCCGGTAGTAGCGCATCAGACAAACGGGGTCCGCACTTGAAGGAATCTCCGCCAGGCAATAGCCCCCATAGGCGCACGCCTTCAGCAGTTCGAAGAGCCGCTTCCAGGGATACTCGCTCCACAACTCGTTGATGTGCACCAGACCCATGCGCTCCTGCAGCAAGGCAAAATTGGCGTCGATGCTGCCGTCGACGAGGTCATCCATATTGGAATTCCAGCAGGCCAGGACGTTGTCGTGGTCGGCATAGTCCAGAATCCGGCGGATGTAGGGAGGATGGCACGTGACCCGGCCGTGCACCTCCAGGCGGATCTTCACGCCGCAATCAGCGGCGAATTCCCCGCACTCGCGCAGGGCAAGGCCTATCTGCTCGAAGGTTTGCTCGCGAGGAACGCCGGCGTCGTCGTGGACCCCGTTGGGGCGCACCTTGACCCCGGGCGCCCCAACCTCCCGGGCCAGCTCGACGTATTCCTTGGTCCCGTCGATGTGGCGCCGCACTTCGTCGGGATCCAGAGAGTGGTACTCGAAGGCGCTGCCCAGACCGGCCAGTTCGATGGCCGAATCCTCGAAACGGCGGCGGATCTCGGCGCGCTGGTCCCCGCTCTGATTCACCTCCACCCCGTGGGCGTGGGTAGTGCGTAGCTCCACTCCGGCAAATCCCGTTTCCTCGCAGTTTTTGATGATGGTCTCCACATCCCAATCTTTGGCGAGGCTATATGTCACCAGGCCTAATTTCAATTCAGTTCCCTCCTAATCTTCTGTTCCGTCGAAGACTTCCATGCTAAAGGTTTCCTCTTGTTGCCGCAGGAATTCCTGCCGGCTCATGGCCGGTTCGTTCTCATCCTTGATCTTGCGGGCAAGGGCGGCGTCGCCGCTCAACAGGTCCACGGCCATCATGGCCAGAGTTTTGGCGGGAGCCAGGTAGCCAGCCTCGGGGTCGCCGATGTGCCAGTCGGGAGCGTGGTTCGTACCCCGGGCCCCGGTCATGAAGGGATGCAGCACCGGCATGATCTGACTCAAGTCCCCAGCGTCGGTCGAACCGCCGCTGTGGGGATAATCCCTGTATTCCTCCGCGCCGAAGATGCGGGCGGCGTTGTCGCGGAAGACGGCTGCCAGACCATTGTCGTTGTGCAACGGCATAGCCCCGGGAGCGGTCTCGATCTCAACCTTGCAGCCCATAGCCAGGGCCGCGCCGCGCAATGCCCGGTCCACCTTGCGGGAAGCATCCATCATGGCCTCCTGAGTTTTTGCCCGGACATAGGTCTCCAGGGAAACCTGGGAAGGCACGATGTTCACCAGGTCACCTCCCTTGGTAATGATCGGATGCACCCGCACGCAATCCCGGTCGCGGAAGGTTTCGCGCTGAGCGTGAATGGCGTTCAGGGCCAGGGTGGCGGCATTGAGGGCGTTTACCCCCTTTTCCGGAAAGGTGCCGGCGTGAGATGCCTTGCCCACAAAGCGGATGCTCTTGGCCAAAAACCCATTATTCGAATCCCCTACCCCCATGCAGCCCTCGGTCAGATCCATACTGTTGCTGTGAATCATTACCGCCATGTCCACGTCGTCAAAGTGTCCCAGACGCACCAGTTCCGGCTTGCCCGCAATGAATCCGGTCTTCCCTTCCCGCACCAGGCCCAGGCGGTACTTGATTTCCACGTATTCTTCCGCCGGCACCGCAAAGAAGGCCACCCTGCCGGCCAGATGCTCGGCCGCCCCGGCCTCGGACAGGGCGAGAGCGGCCCCCATGAGCCCGGCGATCTGGGCGTTGTGCCCACAGGCATGGGCGGCCCCGGTCTGCGGATTGGCGCGCGGATGGTCGGGCACCACCAGGGCATCCAGTTCCCCCATCAGAGCAACGGTGGGCCCGGATTTTTTCCCTTCCAGAACCGCCTTCACTCCGGTCAGGGCCAGGCCCTCGCTGAAGGGCAGCCCGATTTCCCCCAGTGTCTCCTTCACCCGGCCCGCAGTGTGCACCTCCTTGAAACCCAGTTCGGGATCATCCATTATGGCCTCGCCCAGACCAATTATGCGATCCTTATGGCGGTCCACAATCCTGCAAATTTCCTCCTTCAACTCTTCTTTTTTTTCCAACATTTACTCGCCTTCCTTTGCGCCTCCAGACCCAAAATCCCGGCAGCCGGACAACCCGCAACAGGCGGAAATTTCAAGATATTTTCCGGGCTGCGGATCCGATTGGCCGGACAAACTAAAGAAACTCATGCGCCTTTGCAAGCAGGCCATTCGCCCCATGTCCCTAACCGGGTTGCACCAACTTCCTGGCGCTTGCCTGGGGCTGGAACTTCCCCTGGCCGCTAGCCGCCGGCGAATCCACCTTCTCTATAATTGCCCCTGGCAGAGACAGCCACTGTTAACCCGGGCCGACGCCGACCCCGATCTCAATGCTGCCAACATTTATCAAACCTGTGCTGACGACCTTCGGGCTCGGCTTGCTTGCGACCCATCTTCCGGGGTGCGAACAAGGGGGGCGAACAGCGGCCCCGGCAAGCGGGCATTGGCCGCCGCAGACCGCCCGTTCCATGCCGGCGCTGCTTGACAGCATCAGTGGTTCCCCGCCGCAGCCCCACCACCTTGTCGACCGGGGCCGATCTCCCTATAATGCTGTGGATTCGGGGGAAGCTTCCTATGGCCAAGGTAGGCAACGTCAATACAACGAGCATCCTCTACGCCATCCGGCTGGGCTGCCACACCATCGGCAATGTGGTCATCGCCGATCCTCCCCTCGGCATCCCCATCTCCATTGCCTCTCCGCTGCCGCTGCGCAATATCGCCCTCGAGCACCGCACACGGGAAATCCGAGCCCGGCTGCGCGGTGACGAGGTCTTTGCGACGGACCATTTCGGTGCCGATCTTACCTTCTTCGATCCTTATGATGAATAGTCGAACAACCCAGTGGAGCCGGCGCCAACGAACAGCACCGCCGGTTGCCGAGCATTTTGACGCGAAGGCTCGCGCCCGCTTCGCCGAGGACGGCTACCTGGTCTTGCGCGGCCTCCTCGATGCGGAACGGGACCTCGCACCGCTGCGCGCCGAGTATCATACCCTCCTTGACGCAGTTGCGCTGCGGCTGCAGAAGGAGGGGATGGTCTCCTCCACCCACGCCGACCTGCCCTTCGGAGCGCGCTTCTGCGCCCTGGTCAGGGAGATGGGGGGAAGTCTGATGAACCATCTGGACATCTGCCTGCCCCAGAAGGGAATCGCAGCCGATTCCCAGGTCCACTGCGGTCCCGCCGCCTTCGGACTGCTCACCAACCCGCGCCTGCTGGATGCGGTGGAGCAGATCGTCGGCCCTGAAATCTACGCCAACCCGACCCAGCATGTGCGCATCAAACCGCCGGAGGAATGCCTCTCCGGTGACACCACCATCGTCGGAGAGATCGCGCGCGCCGTCTGGCACCAGGACCTCGCCACCGTGATGCCCGAAGCGGACCACAGCCGGATACTGACGGTGTGGATACCGATAACCAGGGCAACCAGAGAAAACGGCTGTCTCCTGGTCGCTCCGGGCAGCCACAAAAAAGGTCTCGCCACCCACTGCCACGACCCCAGGGCGAACTACAGCCGCCAGGCCATCCCCGAGGACCTGGTGGGCGACCGACAGGTGGCACTGGAGATGGAACCTGGAGACGTGCTGTTCCTGACCAAGCTGACCATGCACGCCTCGCTGCCCAATCTGAGCCGGGACATTCGCTGGAGCGTAGATTTGCGCTTCCAGCCGGTGGGGGAGCCCACCGGCAGGGCCTGGTTTCCGGGCTTCGTCGCTCGCAGCCGCGCCGCACCTGAAAGTGTCCTGTCCGACGCCGAGGCCTGGGCGGCGCTCTGGCATCGGGCACGGGAGCGGCTCGCGGCCTCACCTCCTCCCCCGTTTCAGCGCTGGCCGCAGGGAGATCCGGACTGCGCCTGACCGCCAGGGTCCATCTCCCACCCGGACACCCCCGCGCAAGCACCTGCCCGTGCGGCCGGGGGGAAGTAAATTGTGGAACCCCGAATTCGAAAGGAGAGTCATGATCCTTTTGCAGAACGGTGTCGTCATCGACGGCTCCGGACAGCCGGCAAAACAGGTGGAAGTTCTGGTCGGCGATACCCACATTGAAGCGGTAGGCGCCATCGCAGCCGGCCCCGACATGGAAGTCGTCGATTGTAGCGGCCTGGCGATCGCCCCGGGATTCATCGACGTGCACAGCCACGCCGACCTAGTGTCATGTCGTAGAGATTCGTTCACAAAGTCTTTTGATTTTCGCGAGGATGGAATCGGCCGTAGCCGTCCACACGAAAGGGTGTGCGTTGGCGTTCCATTGGGCGGTGTAGCGTTCGATGCGCTCGATGAGCTCTGATACCTTACGGAACGAATCCCGCCGAACCGCCTGGCGGGTAATGATGTTGAACCAAATCTCCACCTGGTTGAGCCACGAAGCATAGGTGGGGGTGTAGTGAAGGTGAAATCGGGGACGACGAGCCAGCCATCGCTTGACCTTGGCATGCTTATGCGTGCCGTAGTTGTCGACGACGAGATGCACGTCGAGATCGCGGGGCACATGGTCCTCGATGTGGCGTAGGAACTGGAGAAACTCCTGGTGCCGATGACGGGATTTGCACTGGGTCATCACTTCGCCGGTGGCGATGTCCAGAGCGGCAAACAGGGTGGTGGTGCCGTGCCGTTTGTAGTCGTGGGTAACCCCTTCCACGTAGCCCAGGCCCAGGGGCAGCAGGGGCTGACTTCGTTCCAACGCCTGGATCTGGCTCTTCTCGTCGACGCACAGCACCAGGGCGTGCTCGGGCGGATGCATGTATAAGCCTACGATATCCCGTACTTTATCGACAAAGAAAGGATCGGTGGACAGCTTGAAGTGCTTGTGTCGGTGGGGCTGCAAACCATAGGTGCGCCAGATGCGATGCACCGCGTCCTTGGTGAGGCCGGTTTCGGTGCCCATGGAGCGCACCGACCACTGGGTCTGGTCTTTGGGCTTGGTCTTCAGCGTCCTGTATATCACCTCGGCTACCTGCTCGTCGGTGATCGATCGCGGCGCCCCAGGCCGCAGCTCATCGTGCAAGCCGTTGAGCCCACGATCAAGGAAGCGCCGGCGCCACTTGCCGACCGTAACCCGGGACACACCCACCGCCCCGGCGACCGCTTCATGGGGCCAGCCTTCGGCCGCCAAAAGGACGATCTCGGCCCGCCGCACCAACCCGTGGGGAAGACTCCGTGATTGGGCCATTGATTCCAATTGTTCGCGGTCCGACGCACTCAGCTCTAACGGGGTTGACGGACGTCCCATCGCCATAGGTCTCTCCTTTCAGAAAGGGGGGTAGGAGAAACCTACGACATGAACACCATCTTGTAAAATTATTTATACGACATGACACTAGAAGTGCTCGACCACCGGCCTCAAAAGGTGATGCAAGGTGTGACCACCGAAGTCGTCGGCAACTGCGGATTCTCGGTATTTCCAGAATTACCGGAATCGGGGCTGGCGCCCACCTTCAAGGCCATTTTCCCCGGGCGCGGATCGCGCCAATGGACGGACGCCGGCGCCTATTTCGCCGACCTCGAAAATTCGCGAAGCCACACCAACGTGGCCGCCCTCACGGGGCACTCCAGTCTCAGAGCTGGGGTCGCGGGCATGAAAGCGGGGCTAGACCGCGCCAATCGGGACGAGCTCGGGAAACGCCTGGCCGCCTGCCTCGAGCAGGGCTCCATCGGCCTGTCCACCGGGTTGAACGAGGCCCCCAGCAGCTACGGTGATTTCCCCGAACTGGTCGGTCTGTGCCGCATCGTGAGACAATACGACCGCCTCTACACCAGCCACCTGAGGGATTACAAGTTCCACCTCGTCGAGGCGGTGAAAGAGGCCCTTGATCTGGGCCGTGAAACCGGAGTCCCGGTGCAGCTATCGCACCTGCAGGCGGTGGGACGCAAAAACTGGGACAAGATGGATCCTGTGCTGGAGATGATCGACCAGGCTCACGACGAGGGGATCGACGTTGGCATCGATGCCTACCCCTATGTGGCGGGCTCCTGCAACCTCACCCAGGCCCTGCCCGTCTGGTGTCTGGAAGGGGGCACCGGGCAGCTCCTGAAACGGTTGACCGAGGAGGACAGCCGTCAGCTTATTGCCGCGGAAACGGAAGGTGGCATGTCGAACGCCTGGGAGGACATCATGCTGTCCACCCTGGCCAATCCCGGCCAGCAGGAGCTTGTGGGCAGGACCGTCCAGCAAGTCGCGGACGAACGCGGATGCACGGGGGTGGAGGCGGCCCTGGATCTGCTGATCGAGAACCAAGGCAATGTCATGATCATATCGTTCAATCAATCGGAGGAGAACCTGCGCAAGGTCCTGAACCATCCGCTCACATCCATAATAACCGACGGTCTCCTGACCGAGGGCAAACCCCATCCGCGGACCTTTGGGACCTATCCGACTTTCCTGGGCGAGTACGTGCGCGAAAAGGGGTGGATGTCTCTGGAGGAAGCGGTCCGCAGGGTCAGTGCATTGCCGGCGGCGCGTTTCAGGCTGGAGAACCGGGGCCTGGTGCGATCGGGATACTGGGCCGACCTGGTGATTTTCTCGGCCGAAGGGATCGGCACCCGGAGCAATTACGTGGAGCCCGAGCACGGTCCCCAGGGTATCGAGCACGTGCTGATCAACGGCGCCTGGTCCATTCGGCGCGGGCATCTGCAGGAGCGCTTCCGCGGCCGGCCCCTGAGAGCCTGAGACAGGTCACCTTCGGAAGAGCATCCACCGGACCCCAGGTCATCTCCCCCGCAAGGCAACTGGGAGCAGGGGAAAACTGGAATGAGGCCGGGAATCGTCGGTTTGCTGCCAGGCGACCGTCTAGCGCTTCAGGGGAGCGACTCGATTGCCGGCCCCAGGTCCACGGTGTCGCCGGTTTCCTCCTGCCAGCGACGAATTCTCGCGCCGAGGTCTCGCATTATAGACCGGTATCGGGGATCCCGGGCAAGGTTTCTTGTTTCGATGGGGTCCTGGTTGAGATTGTAGAGTTCGTGCTCACCCAGAGGACTGCAGGTGAACTTCCACCCTTCGGGGCTGATGATGCAGCGCACCGGATCGGCGAAGCTCGCCGCGGCCTCCTCCTCCGAAACCACCCCCTTCATCGCCTCGGGCATATGGTCCATCGGCACCGGCCCTTGCCACTCGACGATCACATCCCGGACGTGGTCAGGTGTGCCACCCGGCCGGAGCAGAGGCACCAGGCTCTTTCCCTGCAGGTGGTCGGGGATGTGCTGATCCATCAAGTCCAGTAGAGTCGGCATCAGATCCACGTGACCCACCGGCCCCCTGACCCGCTGGCAGGTCCGCTTGCCCGGCCGGCGGATCAGAAGCGGCACGCGTACGGATTCCTCGAACATGAGGCCTTTGCCGCGCAGACGGTGGCTTCCCATCATGTCGCCGTGGTCCGAAGTGAAGACGACGATGGTTTCGTCTCCCAGGCCGCACTCCTCCAGGGTGTCCAGAATGGTCCCTACATGGGTGTCCACCAGGCTGCACAACCCCCAGTATTTGGCAATAAGCTGCCGCCAGTCCCCCTCCGTCTTGAGTGGGACGCGGAATCCGCTCTCCTCGTATATGTGGTAGAGGACGCGGGTCTTGAGGGCCTGCTCCGCGGTGGGCACGTTGGCGAAGTTGGCGGGCAAGGTGACCTGAGCCGGATCGTACTGGCCGTCGCGGGGGCCGAAGTAGGGCTGGTGGGGCTCGAAGATACTGACGTAGAGAATGAAGGGCCGCTCCCTGTTTTCGCGGATGAAGCGGGAAGCCTGGCGGGCGAGGAAGGCCGGCTTGCCGTACTCCTCGGGCAGACGGGCGCAATACCCCAGGCTGAACGCCTCGAACCCATCCGCTTCCACCTGGTCCGGCGCGAAACCCTGGTCCACCAGATACTCGTGGTAGGTACAGTGGCGGAACGAATCCCTGCCCTCGCTGTAGACCGGGCGATGTTGGGCGTCCTCGATGCTGACCCACTCGTCGAACCCATGCTGGGGGAAGACGTCGTCCCCCAGGTGCCATTTTCCATAGTGGGCGCAGAGGTAGTCGTCTCCCGCGATAAGCTCCGGCAGGCACGGAGTCTCCCTCTTGAGGGGAGAAAAGATGTGGCCGGTGTCGACACCGGCAGTGTGAGGATACAGGCCGGTATGGAGGGTCGAGCGCGAGGGCTGGCACACCGGCTGCGTGACGTAGGTTCTCTCGAACACGACGCTCTCCTCGGCCAGCTTGTTGAGGTTCGGCATCTGAATCAGATCGTTGCCGTATGCTGCCAAGCTGTCTGGCCGCTGTTGGTCGGTGTAAATGAACAGCAGGTTCGGCTGTGCCATTCTACCCCCTTTCTGGGCTGAGGGCGGGGTTTTGGGCAACTTCCCCATGCTGCCCTGCCCCAGGGCTCCTAAATCTTGTAGGCGAAGAGCTTGGCCTGAAACATCTCGACACGTATGCCCACCATCTCGCCTACACTGGAAATATCGCTGTTTCCCCTCCAGGTCACCACCTGGTCTTCCTCGTCTCCCCCGAGGGGGTCGCAGGCGGTGAAGGTGAATCCCTCGAGGGGGTCCACGTCGGGACAATTCTTCGCCGGCACCATCTGCAGCAGCTCGACCCTGATCCATCCACCGGGTGCACAGCGGTAGTTCAGGCGCAGTTCCTTGCCGCGGCGGAACACGGTGGGAATGGTGAATCTTCCCTCGCTCTCGGCCTCCACCCCGCAGAGCCGGTGGGGACGCCAGCAAGCCCAGTGGTTCTGCACCGTCCTGGCCTGCGGGAAAAGGGCAGGCCGGGAATTGTGCAGAAGCGAATGACCCTGGTAATGCACCGCCCAGGAGCCGTCGGGAAGCTCCACCAGGCCGTGGCGCCAGGCGTGGAGTTGGCAATCCTCGCCGCTTCCCGCTGGGCCGACGGTGGCAACGGGGCGGCGCTCGGGCCGCGTCCACAGCAGACCATCGCGGCTGAAGGCGATCTGCAAGTCCACGTGGCCAGTGACCTGATGGAAAACCGAGAGAATCATGACGTGCAGATCCCGGCGGCCAGGATAGACGCAGTAGCACGGCCCGTAGAATGATATGTCCAGGGGGTCCTGTGCATCCGGGTGAATAAGGAGTTTGGGCGCCGGCCAATGGCGGAAGTCCCTGGTCCGCGCCAGACCAATGGAGCGACGCACCACCTCGGTCTCGGGGACTCCCGTTCCCAGGCTCGGATCCAGGGGGGCGACTCCCTGGGGCTGCATGAAAGCGTAGTAGGTCTCGTTGTGCGGGTCATAGCCTGGGGAAAGACCGCCGTTCACCGAGTAGTCAGCGAGAGGCTCGGGGTTTTTGGTCCAGTTGAGGCGGTCGGGCGAGGTGTAGCCCTCCAGGGCACCTTTCAACACCACCTTGCGCCCACTGTAGGCCCGTCCCTCGTACTGCTCGGCGCGCCAGCACGGATCCGCCTCGGCGGGGTCCACTTCCTCACCGGTTTCGCGGTCGAGCCAGATTCCCCTGCCCCCCATAGCCTTGTAGCGCTCGCCGGGAGGCGCGGTGGGATCTTTGAAGATGCTGGCCGGCACCAGGATTTGCAGGATGTTGTTCTCCCTCGACCCATTGAACTCGGTCAGGCCCAGTACGGGCCGCTCCCAATGGTAGCCGTCCTCGCTGACGGCGTAGCAGGAAATTTCGTACCCGACCTCGTAGAGCATGTGAAGCTTCCCGTCTTCTTTCCAGATATAGGAGGGGCTCAACGGGCGCTCCGCTTCCCATTCCTTTTCCGGGGACAGGAAGGGTTCCGACTGCTCCGACCTCTCCACCCGCAGATCGACACCCACCGCACCGTCGAAGAGCACGAAGTCGCCGTCGCGGGTGATGCTGCGGTGCCCGGGGAAAATTTCCGCCAGATCCACCATCGCCATCCAGGTTCCCGGATTGTAGCGCGGGCGCACCCAGTCGCCGGGATAGTAACTGCCCCGCGCGAGAATCTCCTGCCATTCGCCAGCCATCTCCACCTCCATTTTCGGTCCTGCAACCGGGCTCATCACTCGCAGCGGACCCTGAGCTGGGCCGCGTCCATGACCAGTACGCCGGGAGCGGATTCGCCCCGTTTCTCGACGGCGACCTCCAGCAGGTTCTCACCCCTTTTCACCTGCCCCGCGTCGACCTTGCCCTCGAGCCACTGGCCTTGCTCCGGCTTTCTCCCGGCGTCGGCGGGCTTCAACCCGGAGATTGAGCCTCCGTTCAGTTTCACCACAACCCGGTCGCCCGCCACGTGGTTCCACAGGTGGAGGCTGAAATCGATGCTGTGGGCACCGGTTTTCCCCACCTCCTCGCCGACCTGAAAGCTGGTGGCGACAGAGAGGTCCGGACCCAGATCCACTTCCGCAATAGCGTCGAAGCTGTCCGCGGCGGCGAAACGATCGATGCCATAGAGGCGGTCCTTCCCCGCCATGGTGGCCACCTCGCCGATCTCTCGCCACCAGAGGGGATCGCCGAGGGCGGGATTGAATATGTAGAGGCCATCGGCGCCGGCGTCGAGCAGGTTCATGGCGGCCCCGCGCCAGGCGGGCAAGGTGCCCTCCCAGCCGTTGAACGCCAGAATGTAGGATGGTTTGCCGGCGCGCTCGGGCTGGCCGCCGTAGAGGGTTTGCAGCCAAGAATCGAACTGCCTGTGCTCGCCGTCGCTCAGTCCGAGAAAAGCCCAGCGGTCCCAGAACGCCCAGCTCATGCACGGGTAGACCGGAATTTCGTATTTGTGTCCCAGGTCGATGATGCTGCGGTAGGAATCGCGCAGGACCGACTCGTAATTTCCTCCGGGGCAGAACTGGTCGATCAGGTCTTCCTTCAACCAGGTTTCCAGGTCCACTCCGACGTGGACGCAATCCTCCACGCTGAATGGGGTGTGGGCGGACAACAGCAACGGGCGGCCGCGGCGGCTGGCCACGTCGTCGGCCATGCGCCGGATGCGGCGCAGGAGATCGTTCATGATCTCCATATGGTCCGGTGCGACCGGAGTTCCGTGCCGCGACTCGCGGAAGAACGGCCAGTACTTGAAGAACTCCATGCCGATGAGATCCACGTCGTAGTTCTCCGCCACCTCCTCGATGACAGCGAAGACGTGCTCCCGGACCTCCGGAATAGCGAAATCCAATCGCGTCCATGCCCGTTTGACCAGGTCGTCTTCGTATTTCTCCCAGTCACCATCTTTGCCCATCATGTATCCTGGATTTTCTTGCTTGAACTGGGCTAGACCGTAGTTCCAGCGACGGGACCCCGGTGGATGGGAGTCGTGAACATCGTTCATGCGCAGGCACCAGGCCGCTTCCATGCCGTGCTCGCGACTGAAGTCGAGCTGAATCTGAAGGGTGTCGCGCCCGTACTCCTCCACCAACTCCAGAGGAACCTCTTTGCCGTAGAAGCCCCCCAGCCTGGTGTGGTGGGAAAAGGTGAGACCCGCCATGCAACTGGCGAACCAGTTGCTGTCCACCTGGGACCCGATCAAAGGTGTGCTGCGGGCGTCGAGAAAGTCCTGAACCAGATCTCCGCTGGAGCGCACCATCAAGGCCTCCGCACCATCGTGCTCATGCTCCACACCGGGGCGGGATTCCAGGGCGTCGTCACCGTCGTTGTTGTAGATGATCCGCCGTCGCCGCCAGCGCGCTTGCTCTCGCTCTGCGTCCATTCGCTAATGCTCCTTGCGGTTGAAGTGGGAATACGGGAAATCGGATTAGCTGACGTATAGTAACCTTGTTCTTCTTACGCGAGAAGCCTCCCTGTCAGAGGGTGACAGATTCGATTCACGGTCGTCACCACATCCTGAACCTCCCGGAGGCTGAGTTCATTGCAGCCAGTATGAAAAGAGCCGCGCGTTGCGCAGCGTGAAACGTAGATTCACCTCCTGGTCCGTTAACCTCGCGACGTCGCCCACAACCCACGAAACCTCGTTTTTGGTCGAGTTGCAGGTCAGCGGCTCGGACCGGGCTGATACTTGCCCGGAACCGTTCAAGAGCTCCACCACGAACTCACCCTGCGGCGCGTCGAGGTTAACGAACAGTCTGGAACCTCGAAGCGGAAAACTTCGCGTCTCGACCATGCCCCCAGAGTCGTCCGCATCCAGCGAGACAAATCCATCCCGGCGCAAGGTCGCCAGACAGACACCATAACTGTCGCGGTCCGGCTCCGCCTTGCCGCCTGTATAATAGAACCACAACTGATCCGGCTCGACACGGTCGGTAGCGCCGGGACAACCCGAATCTCGTGGCAACGGGGCCGACGGTGGCAGCATCCCCTTGGTGTCGAAGGCACCGCAACCTACGGGCGACAGGTCGATCCACGGTTCCCGCGCCCCCAACCGCGTCCACTCCCCCAGATCGCGGCTGCAAGCAAGCTGCAACACGCTGAAGAAGCTGTCATCCACTCCAGGGGGAGGCCGGTTGGTGCTGCGATGGTGCATGGCCCCGATCCCAATGTAAACACCCTCGTAACGGAAGATGGCGAAATTGTAGACGTCGACGGTGTAGTTGTCGGTAAGGTAGGTCACAGGCACAAGGAGGATTGGATCCTGCAGATACGACCTTATCCTTTCGCGTCCCAGGATCTGGTCCTGCTCATCGGCGTGGAAGGTCAACCCGTGGTAGGTCCACTGCTCGAAGTCCTCGCTGGTGGCCAAACCGAAACACCTGAACTGACCCGGCGGCTCGCAGGGGGGCACGTAAGAGGGTTGTTGATGGGGATCTCCCGCATCGTAATGGATCTTCATCGTGTGGATGTAAGGGCCTGCGTCGCCGTAGGAGAAATTCCCTTCGTCGAAGCTCGGTATGCGGGGAAGGTCCAGTTGCTCCCAGTGGATGCCGTCGGACGAAACGGCGAACCCGCGGTTCAGCAGCACCGCCTTGTAACGCCGCCGAGGATCGGAATCCCGCCGGTCGTAAACCACATGACCACCCAACGGGAACGTCCGGTCCGGCTGCTGCCCCGGTATCCAGTGGAGACCGTCGCTGCTGGTGTACCAAAGACAGGTAGTGGACTCTCCGGAGGTATCCATTATGAGAAGCTTGAATGCGTTCTCTTCGGGACACCAGAAGGGGGCGTGGCGGATCTGGATGCTCCCGCCTTTACCCGGGTGGGGACGGATGACGGCGCCCTTCTTCGCCGGCCGATGCATGGTGCGTTGCAGATTCTCGATCTTCGCAATGTCCACATCGTCGAGAAAAAGCTGGCGCTCGCCAGCAGGAACTTGAAAGGTCATTACTTCGGCCTCCTGTCCGGGTACGGTTGGAATTTCTTCCGGATTGTTTCGGCATTGCCCCTTCCGGTTCGGGCTGAGCCACGGCTAGCGGCGCAAGGTGGCGTAAACCTCGACCACCGAAGACTTACCCCGAATTGCGGACCTGGCCCGGGTCTTGATGAAGTTCCATGGCTCGGAGATGGTGGTCCAGGTCGACTCGCCGCCGCCCAGCCCCCCTGGAGGAGATTGGACGACTTGCCAGTCTCTTGCATTGTGGGAACCCAATACCTGCCAGGTCAGCCCGGTGGTTCGGTGTCGGTTGAAGACCTGGACGTTCACATGGCGGTAACCCCGCGACTCAATGATACCGCTGTCGGCAAACTCATCCCCGATTTCCTCCTCCCTGCAGAGAAAGGCGTCCTTCTCCGAGCGCGGTGGAATGTGGAACGGATCGAGCTCGTAGATCATGTTCAAACCCCAGTCGGTGACCAGGAGGGTGCCTCTGGTGGTCGGCGCAATGTAGGTTGGAAGGAGCGCATACGGCGTCGCCGGGGCGAGATGGTCGCCACTGCCTCCCCCCAGCTCCCAGACCAGCTCCTTGTCCCGATTCACACAGAGGATGCGCGAGCGTTCGCTGCAGATGATGGTATAGCCGCCGAACTTCTCGTGGATACCGAAGCGCAGGGCACAGGCTGCCCGGGAAACCATGTCGTAGAGGTCTCCGTGTCCCGGTCCCTTCCTTTCCCCGTACGACCACACCTTTTCTCCCGTGCTGGTGTCGATCTCCCAAACACCGCAGGGATCAGACGAGAAAAAGGGGACCAGAAGATCGCCGCCATAGGATACCCCGTACTGCTGCGGCAGGAGTTTCTGCAGGTAGAAGGCGCGCCAGGCGGGGAAATTCCAGACCACCTGCTGGTCCCGGAGGCGGATCTTCACGATTTCATCCCCGTCGGCGACCATGATGTGATCGTCGTCCCAGTGGATCGCCTCGAGGGGACGCCGACACCCGGTGTAGCACCAGAGAACGGCACTCGTGTTGCGGTCGACAATCATCACCCGGTGTTCACCGACGAATTCGGTAATGAGAACGTGCCCGGTGTAGGGCCCGGAAGGCATGAAGTGGGCCGAGTGCGCCAGGTTCAGGCGTTTTCCGCCTCCGGGAACGCCGCGCTCCCCGAAAAGCACCCGCAACTTCCCCGTCTCGCGGTTGATCAGCACCACGTCCGAACCCCACTGTTCGGCGACGACGATTTCATCCGGGTCGAAGGGATTCTCCTCCGCCATGTGGGGCCCGAACAACCGGCCATCCCCGCTTCCCGGGTTGCCGGATCCATAGGACCACAGTCCGTTCATCTGCCCACCTCCTTAGTACTGGCAAGACAACCCAATGCTGGCAAACCGGTGATCCTTGTCCACCTATTGGTGCTTGACAGGGGTGTGATTATTTGCAGATTGACCGCGGTATGGCCGCGAGGCACCATTCCAGCCGGGGTTGGGTTCGGCCCGCCCGCAACCGCCACGGTGGAGCGCGGGTGGATTCTTATCAGAATCCCACCTGATTCTGCTCCCATTCAAGCAATCAAGGAATAACGTGGAATTACCCGCCTGATGCCAGGTTCCGCAGTACAATTCGCCCTCCGCCTTGCAGTCGTCTTGCTGGCCCTGGCCCTGGTGGTGGAGCTGCTCAGCTATTCGACCTTCGCCCTGTCCGGCGCCGGCGACCTCGACCTGTCCGATCTCGATGCCATCCAGGCGCCCCAGCGCCGTCCCTCCGAGCCCAAGGCACTCAACGAGGTCGCCGAATGGCCGACGGACAAGGGCCGCGATTTCACTCAGGCGCCCTACTGGGATCCGATGGTAGCGGCGGCTACCCTGCCTTCCGTGGAAGAGCGCCTACCACTGGATCCCCTCGTCATCCTACCCACCGAGCAGCTCGGCCCCTACGGCGGCACCTGGACCCGCTTCGGCACCGGTCCGGGAGATGTCGGAATTTTTGGCGCCCGCCTGTGCTACGAAGCGCTGGTGCGTTGGGATCCCATGGCCCGGGGCATCCGCCCCAACCTGGCCACAAGTTGGGAGACAAGCGACAATGGGAGCACCTTCACCTTCCACTTGCGCCGCGGCGTGCGCTGGTCCGACGGCCACCCCTTTACTGCCGACGACATCGTCTTCTGGTACGAGGACGTGCTGCAGAACCCCGATCTGACCCCTGTTATCGACCAGGAACTCAAACGGGGCGGCGAACTGATGCAGCTTGAAAAGCTGGACGACTACACCGTCCGCGTCCGCTTCAAGGAGCCGCACAACCTCTTTCTCAAGATGGTGGCTTCCGACCACGGGCAAGGGCGTGTTTCCGTGTTGTATCCTGCCCATTATCTCAAGCAGTTCCACCCCCGCTACGTGCCGCCGGATCGCCTGCAGGAGATCGCCAGGCAAGAAAACAAGGACTTCTGGTATCAAGTCTTTGAGGACAAGTTCGATTACCGCAATATCGACACTCCACGGCTTTGGGCATGGGTCATAGACCAGCCGCCGCCGGCGCGACCGGCGGTCTTCAGCCGCAATCCCTATTACTGGAAGGTCGACCCCGAAGGCCGGCAGTTGCCCTACATTGACCACGTCAGCTTTGAGATCTACGACGTAGAGACCATCAACCTCAAGGCGATCAACGGCGAGGTGGGCATGCAGGGCCGCCACATCAGCTTCCAGAACTACCCGCTCTTCATGTCCAACGCCAAAAAGGGGGGCTACCGCGTCCTCCACTGGATCGATGATGGAGACGACATGGTGGGGTTCGCCTTCAATCTGCACCACAAGGACCCGGTAATCAAAAAAATCTTCCTCGATCGCCGCTTTCGTTTTGCCATGTCGCAGGCCATCGACCGCGATGCCATCAACGAGATCGTCTACCTGGGCGTGGGGCAACCGCGGCAGATAGCCCCCTCACCGCTGTCGCCCTTCTACGAACCGGAAAACATCCGCGCCCACCTCGAATTCGATCCGCAGAAAGCCAATCGCCTGCTGGACGAGATGGGCCTGCAGGCACGCAATGAGGAGGGCATTCGCCTGCGGCCCGATGGAAAGCCCCTGGTCTTGCAGCTGGAGACCTCCTCTGCCATGGCGGGCAATACCAATGTGCTCCACATGGTGGCCGCCAACTGGACCGCAGTGGGCGTGAAAACCAAAGTCAAACCGCTTGCCCGCCAGCTCTATGTGCGACGCCGCGAAGCCCTGCTCAGCGATGTGGTGAACTGGGTGGTGGGGGGCGCCATGCTCCCCCTGGTCGAAAACGGCTGGTACGTGCCTGCCCGCAACGGATCGTTTTTCCCCGAGTATGCTAAATGGGTGCGCACCCACGGTGAGCGGGGCGAAAAACCCCTGCCGGTGATGATGCGCAGTCTGGAGTTGTTCGAGCAGATCCAGCAGACCGCCGATCAGACCGAGCAGATCCGCATATTCAGGGAGATTCTCGAACTCGCCCGGCAGGATCTCTGGTTCACCGGCATCGTCGGCGATATTCCCCGGATCTTCATCGTCACGGACTGCTTTCGGAACGTGCCCGAAGTAGCCGTGGCCACCTGGACCCTGCGCACCCCTGGCGCCACCGCCCCCGAGGCTTACGCCATCGAGGAGAACTGATCGATGTTCGACCTGATCCTCAAGCGCATTTTGTGGCTGGCGCCGACCCTGCTTGCCATTTCCTTCATCTCCTTTGCCATTATCCAGTTGCCTCCGGGGGATTACCTGACCTCCTACGTCGCGGCCTTGGAGGAACAGGGCGACGAGGTGAACACCGAGCAAGTCGCCGCCCTGCGAAAGCGCTACAATCTCGACGAGCCTTTCATGCTGCAATATCTGAAATGGCTCAATAACCTGCTGCCCTTCGGCTTTGCGCGCCAGAACGACAGTTCGTATCTGGGGATTGACAGCGGCAAAGGCGAGCGCCATTTCAACTGGCCCGGCTTCAAGGTGCCCGATCTGGGCATGTCGTTCGAGTGGAACCGCGACGTCACCGGACTGGTCGGCGAGCGCCTGCTGCTTACCATGGTGATTTCTTTCGCGACTTTGATCTTCACCTGGGCGGTGGCGATTCCAATCGGCATTTATTCGGCGGTGCGCCAATACTCCTGGGGGGACTATACCTTCTCTATTTTGGGATTCATTGGTCTGGCCACGCCCAACTTCCTGCTCGCGCTGGTCCTGATGTACATCGGCTACTCGCTCTTCGACGTCAGTGCCGGAGGTCTGTTCTCGCCCCAGTACCAGAATGCGGAATGGTCGCTGGCCAAATTCGCCGACCTGCTCGCCCACCTGTGGATTCCGGTGCTGGTCATCGGAACCGCGGGCACCGCCGGGCTCATTCGGGTGATGCGCGGCAACCTGCTGGACGAACTGCCCAAGCAATACGTCATGACCGCCCGCGCCAAGGGTGTGGGGCCCTGGAAGCTGCTGGTCAAATACCCGGTGCGGGTCGCCCTCAACCCCCTGGTCAGCACCGTGGGCTGGGTTCTGCCCACCATCGTGTCCGGCGAGGTGATTACCTCCGTGGTCCTCGGTTTGCCCACCACCGGGCCCCTGCTCCTGCGCTCCCTGCAGAACCAGGACATGTATCTGGCCGGGTCCATGGTCATGATCCTCAGCTTCCTGACGGTGATCGGCACCCTCGTCTCCGACCTCTTGCTCCTCTGGCTGGACCCGCGCATCCGCTACGAAGGCAGGGAGAACCGCTGATGCCACCGGTGCCGACAACAGCGGAGAAGGCCGCTGCGGATGATCTCCACACCGCTTCCCAGTGGCAGCTGATGGGGTTGAAATTCCGCAAGCATCGCCTGGCGGTATGGTCCGCCAAGGTGATTCTGGCCTTGTACGCGGCGGCTCTCCTGTGCGAATTCATCGCCCCCTACACCCTCGAGTCGCAGAACATCGACTACACCTACGCCCCGCCGCAGCGCCTCCACCTGGTCCACGACGGCGGCCTCCGCCTGTGGCCCTTCGTCTACCCCCTCAAGGGCACCCGGCATCCGGAAACCCTGCGCCGCGTCTACGTGGAAGACCGCAGCCAACCCTGCCCCATCAGGCTCTTCGCCCGCGGGGAGACCTATCGCTTCTGGGGTCTTTTCGAGACCGATCTGCACCTCTTCGGGGTGGACCGGAGCGCCACCTTGTTTTTGCTGGGCACCGACTCCATGGGAAGGGACCTGCTCAGCCGCATCGTCTACGGAGCGCGGATCTCCCTGACCGTGGGCCTGGTGGGCGTCGCCATGAGTTTGTTCTTCGGCCTCCTGATCGGAACCATTTCGGGCTACTATGGCGGCTGGATCGACAACCTTATTCAGCGCTTCATCGAGATTCTGCGCTCCTTCCCCTCCATCCCGCTGTGGATGGCGCTGTCGGCGGCGCTGCCCGCCAATTGGTCCCCGCTGCAGGTCTACTTCGGCATCACCATAGTACTCTCGTTCCTCGGCTGGACCGGGCTGGCGCGGGTGGTACGCGGCAAGATCCTTTCCCTGCGCGAAGAAGACTACGCCACCGCCGCCATCCTGTCCGGGGCCAGCAAGGGCAGGGTAATGGCGCGCCACCTGCTTCCCGGCTTCACCAGTCACATCATCGTCAGTCTCACCCTGACCTTGCCCAACATGATCCTGGGCGAAACCTCACTGAGCTTTCTCGGCCTGGGTCTGCGCCCCCCCATCACCAGTTGGGGCGTCCTGCTCAAGGAAGCCCAGAACGTGCAGGCGGTGGCGCTGCAGCCCTGGCTGCTGACCCCTGCTTTCTTCGTCATCGTCGCGGTGCTGGCGTTCAACTTCGTCGGCGACGGCATGCGCGATGCCGCCGATCCCTATTCGAGGTAGTTTATGGAGTCCATAGTCACCATCCAGGGTCTCGAGACCCATTTCCTTCTGGACGAGGGCACGGTGCGGGCGGTGGACGGCGTCGACCTCGAGATCCGCCGCGGCAAGACCCTCTGCCTGGTGGGAGAGAGCGGCTGCGGCAAGAGCATCACGGCGTTGTCGGTGCTGGGAATGATCAGCGCTCCGGGGAGTATCGTCGCCGGCCGCGTCACCCTGCACCGAGACGACGGCGACGTGGTGCTCACCGACCTCGACGAAGACGGCGGGGAGATCCGCGCCATCCGCGGCCGCGACATCGCCATGATCTTTCAGGAGCCCATGACCAGCCTCAGCCCGGTCCATTCGGTGGGCGGCCAGATAAAGGAGGCGGTGGAACTGCACACCGACATGCGCAGAGCCGCCGCCCGCAAGCACGCCGTGCGCATGATGGAGCACGTGGGAATCCCCGATGCGGCGCGCCGTTTCGACCACTATCCGCACCAGATGAGCGGAGGTCTGCGCCAGCGCGCCATGATCGCCATGGCCCTTTCCTGCCGCCCCTCCCTGCTCATCGCCGACGAACCGACCACCGCTCTGGACGTGACCATACAGGCGCAGATACTGACCTTGATGCGCTCGCTGCAGGCCGAGCTCGACATGGCCATCCTGGTCATCACCCACGACCTCGGGGTAGTGGCGCAAATGGCCGACGAAGTTGCGGTGATGTACATGGGGAGGGTGGTGGAATACGGCAGCGTCGAGAGAATTTTCGCCGCCCCCCAACACCCATACACCATCGCCCTCCTGCAATCGCTGCCGGGACTGGGGCAGGGACGCAAGCGGCGGCTCCAGGTCATCGCAGGTTCGGTGCCCGATCCGTTCGAGCGCCTCGCTGGCTGTCCTTTCCATCCGCGCTGTGGCGAAGTCGTGCCCGGTCGTTGCGACCGGGGCGAGCGTCCGGCGCTGGTCCAATCCGGGCCGGGTCAGCGCAACGCCTGCCTGGTGCGCCACGGGGCCGCGCCGTCCTAGCTGGGAAGCATTAGAATGAGTGCAGACAATACCATCCTGCTGGAAGTACGAGACCTCAAGAAGCACTTCCCCATCACCAGAGGGTTCTTCAACAAGGTGGTGGGACAGGTGCGCGCCGTCGACGGCGTCAGTTTTGCCCTCTACCCCGGGGAATGCCTGGCCCTGGTGGGCGAGAGCGGTTCGGGAAAAACCACCCTTGGCCGCGCCATCCTGCGCGCCGTACGGCCGAGCGCCGGAAAAGTGCTCTTTCACCTCGACGGCCGGGTAGTGGACGTGGCGAGCGCCCCCGAGGACGAACTGGTGGAGCTGCGCCGCCACATGCAGATGATCTTTCAGGACCCTTACGCCTCGTTGAATCCGCGCATGACCGCTTTCGATATCATCGGCGAGCCGCTCTTGGTACACGGGATGCGCAATCGCCGCCGGCGCGAGGAACGGGTGCGCCAGTTGCTGCACCAAGTCGGACTAAATCCTCAGCAGTTGCGGCGCTATCCCCACGCCTTCAGCGGCGGTCAGCGGCAGCGCCTGGGCATCGCCCGGGCCCTGGCTCTGCACCCCCGCCTGATCGTCGCCGACGAGCCGGTTTCCGCCCTCGACGTCTCGGTCCAGGCTCAGATCATCAACCTGTTGCAGGACCTGCAGCAGGAGTTGGAGTTGACCTATCTTTTCATCGCCCACGACCTCAGCGTAGTACGCCATATCGCCGACCGGGTGGCGGTGATGTACGTAGGACGCCTGGTGGAGCTGGCGCCGGTAGAGCGCCTCTTCCATCGTCCTCGTCATCCCTACAGTGAAGCCCTGCTCGACGCCGTGCCGATGCCCGATCCGCGCAAGCGCAGGACCCAGGTCCCCCTCGCAGGCGAAATGGCCGACCCCAGTCGAGTTCCGCCCGGATGCCCTTTCCACCCGCGCTGCAGATATGCCGAAGACCGCTGCCGCACCGAGACGCCCCCCCTGGACCAGGTCGCTCCCGGACAGTTCGTGCGCTGCCACCTGGCTGCGGAGTTGGAGTTGAAGGGCATGCCGGAATAATTTTATGTGCAGCCGAAGTTCTAATCCCTTCGTCCTCCGCCATCCTCTCGAACGGGGACAACGGGATTCATGGGACCCGAGTTGGGCAGAAAGATGGTTAATTGGACGACAAACCTGAAATCTGGCTCGTAGTGACCGGGCAGGGTGCCCTTGAGAGCCGGCGCCCGGCCAGACATTTCAACCTGGGAGGGATTTTATGAACACACTTTGGTACGGACAACCGGCGGGGCCATGGGAGGAAGCGCTGCCCCTGGGCAACGGCCGCCTGGGAGCAATGGTATTCGGGGGCATCTCCCGCGAGCGCATGCAACTTAACGAAGAGAGTCTGTGGGCGGGCGAACCGCTGGATGTGTACCCGGAGGACTTCGCCGCGCACCTGAAAACGGTGCAACGGCTGGTAATGGAGGGGAAGATTGCCCAAGCCCACAACTACGGTGAAAATCACCTGACGGCGGAGCCCACCGCCTTCCGCTCTTACCAGCCGCTGGCCGATCTGCGGATCGAGTTGAACCACTCATCCGAGGTAGGCGAGTACCGCCGCGAACTGGACCTGCAGCAGGGGATCGCCAGGGTCCGCTACCGGACGCCCGGGGGCCTCATGGTCCGCGAGGCGTTCATCTCCGCGGTGGACGACGTAATCGCGATCAGGCTCGCGGCGGATGCTTCCGGCAGCGTGAGCGCTGGAATCTACCTGGAACGCGAGAAGGACATGGTGGTGGAAGCAGAGGGTGAGGACCGCCTCAACCTGAACGGACAGATCGTCGACATCCACGCGTCCGCAGGCGGATACGACGACAATCCCGGTGACTCGGGCCCGGGCGGCGAGCACATGAGGTTCGCCGGCAGGCTGTGGGCTTGCAGCACCGGGGGAACGGTTGCGGCCGAAGATGGCGGTCTGCTTGTGCGCAACGCCGGCGAGTTGGTGCTGCTGTTCACCGCCGCCACCGACTTCAGCCTGGAAAAGATGGACTTCGACCGCTCCCTGGACCCGGGTACGATGGCCGACCAAATCCTCCACAAGGCGGCGCAAAAGTCGTGGGACGAGCTTCTTGGCGACCACGTCGCCGAACATCGATCCTGCTTCGACCGCGTATCCATTTTCCTCGGCGCCTCGGAGCAGGACCGGCTGCCCACCGACGAGCGCCTGCAGGCGGTGCAGGATGGCAAGGACGACCCGGGTCTTTGCGCTCTCTATTTCCAGTTCGGCCGCTACCTGCTGATGGGCAGCTCCCGCGCCCCGGCTAGGCTGCCGGCCAACCTCCAGGGCATATGGAACCAGGAGATGTGGGCCCCGTGGGAGTCGGACTATCACCTCAACATCAACTTGCAGATGAACTACTGGCCCGCGGATCTGTGCAACCTTTCAGAGACCATCGATCCCCTGGCCGACTTTCTCCATCGGGTGGTGGAGAAAGGACGACTCTCGGCCCGGCGGCTCTACGAGGCCCGGGGCTGGGTAGTCTTCACCGCAGTAAACCTTTTCGGCCGCACCACCCCGGCAGCCTCCAACCGTGAATCGCAATTCGCCAACGGAACTCTGGATCCGCTGGCGGGTATCTGGATGATGATCGCCCTCTGGCGTCACTACGAGTTCACCCAGGACGAGGATTTCCTGCGCCGCCGCGCCTATCCGATCCTGCGCGGCGCTTGCGAGTTCCTGCTCGACTACCTGGTGGAGAAGGAGGACGGCACCCTGGTGGTCGTGCCCTCCACCTCTCCGGAGAATTCCTATGTCGATCCCCTGTCGGGTGATCCGGTGCGCATCACCGAGGGATCCACCTACCACAGCACCATAGTACGCGAAGTGTTTCAGGTGACCACGCGGGCGGCGGAAATCCTGGCCGTGGACGAGGATTTCCGCCGCACCCTCGCGGAATCATTGAAACGCGTTCCGCCATTGAAGATCGGAGCGGCGGGCACCCTGCGCGAATGGATCCAGGACTACGAGGAGGTCGAACCAGGGCACCGGCACATTTCCCACCTGCTTGCCCTGCACCCGTTCTCCCAGATCACCGCCGGGAAAGGCGGTCTCTTCGCCGCCGCCCGCGGGACCATTGAGCGACGGCTCCGCCACGGTGGAGGCCACACCGGTTGGAGCCGGGCCTGGATCGTGAATCAGTATGCCCGGCTCCTGGACGGAGCCGCGGCACACGAGCATCTGCAGCTGCTGCTGCGCCAGAGCACCTACCCCAACCTTTTCGACGAGCATCCTCCCTTTCAGATCGACGGCAACTTCGGCGGGGCTGCCGGGATCGCAGAGATGCTGCTGCAAAGCCACGAGGGAAAGATTCGGCTGTTACCCGCCCTGCCCCCCGCATGGCCGGCGGGGCGCGCCAAAGGGTTGAAGGCCCGCGGCGGGTTCATCGTCGATATGGAGTGGGAAAACGGTGAACTCAACTCCGCCCGGATCCGGTCTGAAGCGGGAAAACCCTGCCGCCTGTACTGCAGCGCTGAGCTTGCCGTCGAGTCGGAGGAGGGCGGCGTGGAGACGGCCTACCCCGGGTCCGGGATTATAGAGTTCGCCACCGAAGCCGGCGCCACCTACCTGGTCAAGCCGCTGGCCGGGTGAACATGGGAAGGGGTTCTCTCCAACCACCCGGCGAATAGGCCCCTCAGGTGAGAACCAGGGGCTCGAGGCCGCCGCTGCCCATACCGGCTACGTCCATGTAGGGGTGGATCAGGAAAAGACTTGCGGACAGCACCCTCTCGCGCCGCTCCAGGCTCTTGGTGTAGCGCATCAGGTCGGCAGGGATCGTCTCCGTCGGTAGAGCCGTTGATGGCGCTGGTGATGACCGGGACCTGGGCCATGGCCATGGCGGGACGGCATTCTCCCCGAAGCATGCGCAGAATCAGGCGCGCGGTGCGCTGGCCGGTGTCGTACTGGTCGCGGTGGGGATAGGTTTCCCAGCCCGGCATGGCGTCGGCGTGGCGCACCATCTCCGCGGTGACGTTGGCGTGCAGATCGAGACAGGTGACGATGGGGATGTCCGCTCCGACGATGCGGCGCACGGCGTGAATCAGGTCACCTTCCGGGTCGTCGTTGCCCTCGGACAGCGAAGGCGGAAGGCGATCTTTTCGCCGGGCCTTATTTCCCCCGGGTGTGGCCGCCCGAGGACCGAGCGGGTCCGGAGTAGCGGTTCCGCGGCTCTGTTACCGAACCACCGGGCGGGAGGTATGAACGACGGCGCGGACCTCCGTCTGCACGTGCCGTTCCACCCCCGGTTTCGCCGAACCTCCCCCTTCTTCACCCCACACCACCGCGACCTCTGTGCCGTCCACCGCGTGGCCCGCGTCGATCATGGCGAGGGAGAACCAGGCGCGCACGTTTGCGGTATAGCAGTTGTAGGTGGAAAGCCCCACCAGTTCGCCGTCCGACATCACCTTGTCGAAGGGAAGGGTGGAGTACTGCGATCCGGGGGCCTCCAGGTACTTGCAGCGCTCCCCCGGGCCCAACATGCTGGCGAATATGCGGACCACGTCCTCATCGTTCCACACCAGCCAGACCTTCCTGCGCTGCGGTCCTCTCGCTCTCTCCTCAAGAGCATCCCGGCCGATGAAGTCGTGATCGAACTTCACGTGCCTGCCGTAGCCCAGGTCCCACGGGGTTTGGTAGTAGTCTTCGATGCGGTCCGAGTAGAAGCTTCCTCCCAGCGAGGCGTTCGCTTCGAAACCGTCCGCCGGCAGCCACTCCCGATAGGCCTTCATGGAATCGGTGTAGATAGCCGGCATCGGGGACGGGATCCAGCCCGACTCGGGGGAAACGGTGGAATAGGCCCGCGCCCCTGCCTCTCTCAACCCATGTTCCGCTCCGGCCTCCTTCAATGTCGAGCGGACGATCTCGCCATCCTCCGCCGGCCCCCACAGCTCCAGCCCCGCCGTCCGGGCCATCCCGTGGCCCAGGACATTCACCGTCCTCCCCGCGATGGTAAGCTCGCCGATGTTGAAGAACTTGATTTTTGGAAGCGCTACATCGGTGGCCGCTTGCAGAATCGCTTGCGCATTGGGTCCCTGAATCTGGTAGCGGTAGGTCCTGCGCCGGCCCTCGTTCTGCACCGACCGGTCGTCTCGGGTAACGGTGACATCGTAGCCGCCGGTCTCGGCGTTGTAGGCGACCCAGTTGGGCACGGAAGGACGTCCGCTGATGTTGGCCCTGTTCTCCGCCAGGCCGAAGAGAATGGCGTCACCGATCACGTAGCCTTCCGGGTTGCAACAGACGATCTGCTTGGCCTTGTTGGGTCCGAAGGTTCTGAAGCTGTTGACCGCGACCCGCTGCAGCAAACGCCCCAGATCCGGTCCTTCGAAGTAGACGTCGGTCATGTGCCGCGAAAGATCGAAGAGGACGGCGGTCTTGAACCAGGCCTCCTGCTCCTCGGCCCAGTTGCTGAACTCGGGAGCAATGGGGAAGACGTAGGGCCCGGTCCGTGCGTCGCGCAGCATCTCCACCGGGTTCTTCCAGGATTTCAGTTTCTGTTCGAGAGACTCCATGGCTGCATCTCCATCGGTGAGGGTTGTAGCGCGGGCTGGAGCACCGAGCGGAAATGACCATTGGGTCGGCGATCACAAAAGCGTGCTCCTCCAGCAGCTTCACTACCCGCTTTCTCGTTTCGGGTGATTCACAGCAACTTACTACGATGGAAATGGGTCTGCAAGGTGAAAACCCAACCTGTCCCCGCGTATGTGCGTCGCAGGAAGGGACGCATTGGACTGACGCTGGCGAATCGGTTCCGGAGTGGGTATGTTTTTCCCGCACCGGAGCCGAACATGCGATGATTCTGCACGCCCACGCCCAGCCGGTCCGCCCCTGCCTCGCCATCTCCGGAGTGGCCCGTCAGGAACTGGGCATTTGACCAATGGGAAGCAAATAATGAACAATCGTGACCGACCCAATGTAGTCTACATACTGACAGATCAATGGCGTGCCAAAGCCACCGGGTACAATGGAGACCCGAATGCCGTCACCCCGAATATTGATCGCCTTGCCGCCGAGTCGGTAAATTTCGCCACTGCCATTGCCACCTCCCCCGTCTGTACACCGGCGCGGGCGGCGCTGTTGACCGGACGTTACCCTACGACCACGGGCATGTTCATGAACGACGTGTCGTTGTCGCCCGGCGAGGAAAGCATGGGCAAGTCCTTCAAAGAGGCCGGCTATGAAACGGCCTATATCGGCAAATGGCACGTGGACGGGCACGGTCGCGCCAGTTACATCCCCTCCGAGCGGCGGCAAGGTTTCGATTACTGGAAAGTGCTGGAGTGCACCCACGATTATCAGAACTCCGAATACTACGACGGAGACGACCCGCAGATCAGGACCTGGCCCGGTTATGACGCTTTTGCCCAAACCGGCGATGCCTGTGCCTACATTGATCGCCACGCAGACAAACCTTTCTTCCTGGTTCTGTCCCTGGGGCCGCCCCATTTTCCCCACGACAACGCCCCGCCCGAATTTCAGGCGATGTTTGCGCCCGGGAGCATCGCGTTTTCACCCAACGTCGAATTCGAGGATGCGGAGTCCGAAGCATATACCCGCCAGGAAACGGCCGGGCACTACGCCCATATCGCCGCCCTGGACCGATGCGTCGGAGATGTGGTCGAAACCCTGAGGACGAACGGGTTGGAAGAAAATACCATCCTCATTTTCACCTCCGACCACGGGGATATGCTGGGGTCTCACCACATGAGGCCATGTAAAAAACAAACCTTCTGGGATGAATCCTGCCGGGTGCCCTTCCTGCTGCGCTACCCCCCATTTACTTCCGGTTGCCGGCAGCGCAAGGTGATGACGCCCCTGGGCACGGTGGATATCATGCCGACCCTGCTGAGTCTATGCGGGCTGGAAATCCCCGCTCCGGTGGAAGGGGAAGATCTGTCGGCCTGTGTTCTCGATCAGGTCGAACGCGAAGGTCATACCGCGCTCTATATGAGCGTAGCGCCTTTCAGCCAAGAGAATTATCTCGACCCTGCCTATCGCGCCGTGCGCACAAACCGCCATACCCTGGTGTGGACCAGTGACGATCGCTACTACCTTTTTGACGACGCGAAAGATCCCTACCAGCTCGAAAATCTTGCAGACAAGGCTGAGGCGGCGAATCTGCAGCAGGAGCTGGAGCAGGAGTTGGCGCGGCAATTGGAGAAAATCGGCGATTCTTTCCGGGCAAAGGAGTACTATCTCGAGAAGTGGGGATATGAAGTCGACCACTACGGAACCGTGCCATACTCGAGATTAATTGGACGACTCGAGGAGCGACCCCCGCATCGACCTGGCTCAGGCGCTGATCCTAAAGGGTCTGGAGGAAGAGGGATTGGCCCACCTGGCGGCGGTTGACGCGATGTATCCCGGCTATCTCGAGGTGGAAAGGCTGGTGGCCGCGCTGAGCGCCGAGCGCGGCATTCCCGACTGAATCAGAGACGATGCGGTTGGCGGACCTCGTCCATCAGCGCAAATCCATGCTGATTTTCAACCGCGGGCCCCGGCCGCGCCGAACCGGGGCAGCACTTCCCTGCCGAACCACTCGATGTTCTTCCTGAGCACGCTGGGCGGAATCGCCAGCGCGCCGGCTCCCACCGCAACCCGCTTCAGCCCCGGCAGCATCTCCTGGTAGGCGCGGATGCGCTCGTAGACGTGGTCCGGCGGCCCGCAGATCCAGGCCCCTTCGCGGCACAGGTCGCGCACCGTGGGCAGGCCGGCCGCGGGCGCCGCCTGCGGATCGTAGGTGGCGAGAATCTGCTCGCGCCTGAGGAACGGCATCCGGCCCAGGGGCGACAGCACCTTGAGCTGCTCCTCGAACCACGGCGTGCTCTCCTCAATGGCCTGCTCCTCGCTGTCGGCCATGATCACCTGCAGCACCAGCTCCAGGTCTTCCCCCATTTCGGTGCGGCGCCCCCGGGCCGCCTGCCCCTCCCGCCACTTGCGGGCGATCTCCTCGACCCGCCCCCCTCCCGGAACGACTCCCTTGATGCCGTGCTTCATCATGAAGTCGATGCCGCGCGGGCTGACGCTGAAGATGGGCTGCCAGCACTCCACCGGAAGGCTGCGCGGACGCGGCACCAGGGTCAGGTTCTTCAGCTTGCGCTCGCGATAAACGAGATCCGGCGGCAGGTTGTAATATTTGCCGTGGTGGGAGAACCTGGGCTGGTTCCAGGCTTTGAAGATGATCTCCACCTGCTCTTCGAACATTTCGCGGTTGGCCTCGTCGTCGTCGAGGGGCGATCCCAGGGTCTCCACTTCGCGGTTTATGTAGCCGCGCCCGATGCCGAAGCGCACCCGGCCTCCGGTCAGGACGTCGGCGGTGGCGAAGTCTTCGGCCAGTCTCAGGGGATGCCATGCCGGCACCGTGTTGAACATGGCGCCGAACTTGAGGCGCTCGGTCTTGCCGGCGAGCCATACGCTGAGCAGGGGTATGTTGGCGATGCCGCCGTAGCCCTCGCGCTGAAAGTGGTGCTCCGCCAGCCACAGGGTGTCGTAGTTCAGCGGCTCCATGAGTTTGGCCAGAGACAGGGCCTCGTCGAATACGGAGGCCAGGTGCCCGTCCGTTTCGATGCGGTCGTCGACACGCATGCCCTTGAACCCCATATCCGTCATCTCGACGTGGCCCCCGAAAAAGTAATCGAAGTGTTCAATCATATTCTGTCCCTGCCTGTTTTCAAATCCCCGAGACGGTCCATTAGCGGTAAAACCAATCCACCGGCACCCGGGTTACCCGCAGAGTGTGAATCGGCCGGTCCAGGAGCTCGACGTAGTAGCTCAGGACGGCGGTGTCACCGAAGAAACTCAGACTGGCGTAGCTGTAGGCCAGCGAACGGTCCGACTCCAGCTCCCTCGGGTGCCCCCAGCTAATGCCTTCGTCGGAAGAAATGGTGGAGGTCAGGGGGTTGCGCATTCCCTGGTGGTGGTGCTCCAGGTCGACGGTAGGATTGCGAACTAGGATGAGGTCGCCGGTCGCCGGAATGCGCTGCAACACGAATGGCGCCTGGGGCGCCGCGATGCCCGACGATTCGGTCTCGCTCCAGCGCTCGCCCCCGTTCTCCGAGTAGGACTGATAGAGGATGCCCTGGTCCGTGCGCAACAGCATCCACAGCCTGCCGTCACTGAGTTCCACCACTTTGGGCTCCATGGCACCCGACCGGGGCGCGAAAACGGTGTTGCTCGATCTCCATGAGACGCCCTCGTCGTCGGATAACAGGCACCCCGCCTCCAGCATCCTGGCTTTCCCGGGCTTTTCCACCTTGATGTCGTAGGGCAGCAACAGGCGGCCGCTGGAAAGGCGCAGAGCGCTGTCGTTGCAGAGACAGTGGTAGCGCTCGGAGGAAGTCAGAAAGTCCGCCGGTCCAAAAGTCTTTCCCTCGTCCGTCGACACGCGGAGGCAGATGGTGCACGACTGGGGCGAATCCTGGCGCTGGTAGAACAGCAAGAGCCGGTCCGGCGCCAGTTGCAGCATGCTCACCGAGGCCACGTTCCTGCGGCCCTCGTTCTCCACCACCAGCCGGGGTTCACTCCACGAACGCCCGCCGTCGCCGGAACGGCGGCTGAGAATGCGTGCCGCCGCATCGTCTTCCCAGGAGCGGAAGTGGGTGTAAGCCATGAACAGACTGCTATCCTGGTTGCGGACGATATCCGCTTCTCCGGTGCGCATGTTGGTCTCGTCACCGGGCACCACGTCGATGTATTCCGGGCCTGTTTCCATGAGTTCGTACCTCGTTCAACTGGTGTGGATTGACACTGTCCGGGGCGAAGAATGCTATCCTCGAGATGACTTCGCCCTGCCGAAACTCCGGCGCCGCGGGTTCCCCGAAGTAAAAGAACAAACCTCGGCGCAATTTAGAACGACCCGCAGCCAGGACAAGAACTAAGCAAAAATTCCGGACCGGCAACAGATTTGCTTCTTCACCAAAGAAGGTTGTTTTGTAGCCCAACCGGCACGGGTTCTGGCAGGTTAGGGGCCGATCCTGGAAGCCATCGAGGGGCCCCCCGCCCACCTTCCTCCGAGCATCCTGAGGCCCCCGAAAGGGCCGTGAGGGAAGCTTGACACAACTCCCGCCAAGGTGCTTTATGCTTGCTGTCCTCACTAGCTGATTCTTCCCAGGGCGAGGTGATGGACGCCGGCTAGTTTCCGGGTGCGACCCGAAAACCGCTGGCTGCGGTAGCCCATCCAAAGCGAATCTGGAAACTGGTCGGCACTTGTGGCCTCCGTACGGACGGCCACAAGATACAATTCTGTCCCAGGGAGTTCACACCAACCATGCCATCGCTGAAATTCGTCCACGCCGCCGACCTCCACCTGGACAGCCCCTTTTCCGGCATTCGCAGTGCAGCGCCGGATTACGTCGCCGAAGCCCTGTGCCGCGCCACCTTCGTCGCTTACGAGAACATCATCAAGCTGTGCATCGAGGAACAGGTCGACGCCCTACTGATAGCAGGGGACGTGTACGACGGCGCCGACCGCAGCCTGCGGGCGCAGTTGCGGTTCGTCGACGGACTGAGACGCCTGGATAGGGCCGGCATCCGCTCTTTCGTCTGCCACGGCAACCACGACCCGCTGGACGGCTGGGAAGCGCGGCTCGACCTGCCCGCCGGCTGCATTCGCTTCGGCCCCGAGGTCAAAGGGGAGCCCATTTTCCCGAACGATCCGGATCGAGCGGTTGTGTATGGTATGAGCTACCCGCACCGCGAGGTGCACGAGAACCTGGCGCTGAGATTTCGGGAGCTGCCCCGGAGCCATTTCAACATCGGGCTGCTGCACGCCAACGTCGGCGCCAACACAGACCACAACGCCTACGCCCCCTGCTCCCTCGCCGACCTGGCCAACTCCCCCATGGACTACTGGGCTCTGGGCCACGTCCACACCCGGCAGGTGCTGCGTCAGGAACACCCCGCGGTGATCTATCCCGGCAATCCCCAGGGACGCAGTCCCGACGAAACAGGAGCTCGCGGCGTCTATATGGTGGAAGTGGACGACTACGGCACGCCGCACCTCGAGTTCCGCCCGATGGACCTGGTGCGGTGGGAAAGCCTACAAGTCGCCATCGCCGAGCTGGAATCGGAGCAGGAACTGCTTGACGCCATGGACTCTGCCATCAGGGCCTGTACCGACCCCGCCGGGGGCCGTGCCGTGGCTCTCCGGCTGACGCTGAGCGGACGCGGGACCCTGCACCAGGAGTTGTGTCGCCCCGATGTGGTAGACCAGATGCGGGAGAGGCTAAACGAAACGTACGAAGGTAACACACCCTGGCTGTGGTGCGAGCGAATTCAGCTCGATACCACGTCGCCGGTGGACCGCGAGCAGGTGGCTCAGCGCGAGGACTTCCCCGGCTACCTGGTACGCATCGCAGAGGAGCTGCGGAAAGATCCCGGTGCCCTTGACGAACTGCGGGGTGCCCTGCGACCGCTGTACGTCAACTCCAACGCCGCCCCCTACCTGCGAAACTTCCTGCCTTCGGACGACGAACACCGGGAGCTCCTGGCCGCCGCCGAGGACGAGTGCCTGGCCGCGCTGGTGAACGAAGGGGATGCGGCGTGAGGATAGAAGAGCTATACCTGGACGGCTTCGGCCACTTCCACCAGCGGCGCATAGGCCCGCTTGCCGGACCGATGACGGTTTTCTACGGACCCAACGAAGCTGGGAAAAGCACCCTGCTGGCCTTCATCCGGGCAATACTCTTCGGATTTCCGCCTCGATACAATAGTCATTATCCTCCGCTGGCCGGGGGGCGGCACGGCGGTCGGATCACCCTGTCCGCCAGCGCCGGAATGAAATATGTCGTGGAGCGCTACGCCGGCGCACGGGGCGGACTGAACGTCGCTACTCCGCACGGACCCGGAGCCAACCCCGAAGCCATTCTGCAGCGGCTTACCGGCAACGCCTCCCCCGACCTGTTCCGCAACGTGTTTGCCTTCAGCCTCGACGAACTGCAGGCGGCCGCTTCGCTCAACGATTCCAGCGGAACCATTTACAGCGCCGGACAGGGCGCGCCCGGACTGCCCGCGCTCAGGAAGTCGTTAAGCGACCGCAAGGACCAGATCTACCTGAGCCGGGGCCGGGCCACCGATCGCGAAGTTCCCAGACTGGTCAGCGCCCTGAGGGATATTGAAGCGCACCTGAAGGTGATCGAGGTAAGCGCCGAACGATACGGAGAACTGACCGGCCGCAGGTCCGAGATTGACATGGAGCTGCGCGACGCCGACGCCGAGCTTGCCCTGCTCAACACCCGCCTTGCTGAAGCCGGCAGACGGCTCAATGGCTGGGACGACTGGGTAGCCCTGTCCGACTGCGAAAGGCAGTTGCGGAATTTTCCCCGGCACGAGGACTTCCCGGACAACCCCATCCCCCGGGTGGACAGCCTGGAGGAACGGGTGCGGCAGGCCCGTGAAGACCGGGACGAAGCCGCCGGACAACTCCGCCTGGCCCGGAAAGAGGCATCCACCGACATACCCGGCGAAGATTTGCTGTATGACCGCGAGCGCATTGAAATCATCCGTCGCGCCCGCAGCAGCTTCGACAACTCCGTCCGCGACCTGCCGGAACGCCAGGCAGAGCTGCGGGGAATGGAAGCCGACTTCGCCAGAAACCTGGCCGACCTGGGACACAGCTGGGGCGAAGCGGAACTGCAAGCCTTCGACACCTCCCTGGTGGTCCGCAACCAGGTGGACCGCTGGATGCAGCGGACAACCGACAGCTACGAATGCGCCCGGCAAGCGCAGATTCAACTGACCCAGGAGCGGCGAGCGTTGCAGGACCGTCAGGCGGAAACCCGGGAAGCCCGGGAAAACCTGCCGCCCGATCCGCCGCCGCTGGACGAGGACGCGCTGATGGAAGGTAGAGTCAAACTGCAGGCCACAAGAGGGCGGTTGACCAAATATGAGAACCATCGCCAGAACCTCGAAAACCTGCAGGGGCAGGAAGATGCCCTGGAAGCCAGCAGAGAAACGCCGGAAGGAGCTACGGGGCGACGCAATCTTCCCCTCCTCATCGCCCTGGCTCTGGCAGGGGGTCTGCTGTTCGCAGCCGGAGTACTGCTTGGCGGAGATTCCTTGCTTTTCGGCATGGTCTCCGGGTTGGTCCTGCTGGCGGCAGCCGCGGTGCTTTGGTACGCGGAAAAGCCAGTGCCAGTTCCCGCGCCCTCTCCAATGACCACAGTCATCCGCAAGCGGATTGCGGACGAGGAAGCGGCGGCGGAAACCGCGCGTCAAGCGCTGCTTGAATCGGCGGCCGCCCTGCACCTTGAAGGACAGCCGGATGCCGCCGCCCTGGATTCGGTGGAAGCGCACCTGGTAGCTGCCCGAGGGGCGCTGGATTCCTGGAACGCAGCCAGAGCGCGGGTTGAGGAAGCGACCCGGCGCGCGGGGTTGCAGGAAAAGCGGGTGGAATCGGCTGACAAGGATCACGAAGCAGCCGAAACGAGCGCAAAAGATGCGCTACAGAAGTGGCGGCAGTGGCTCGGGGAGCGAAAGCTGGACCAGACATTGACCCCGGAGGCTGTGACCACCTTTCTCGCCCGTGTCGAAACCACCCGCAGCTCTTTGTCGGAGGCCCGCCGGATGCGCGACCGGGTGGCTGCCATCGAGTACGACATCCGGGAGTTTCGCGAGCAGGTGGAACCCCTTGCCCGGCGCCACGGCCTGCTGCTTAACCCGGACGACTGGGGTCAACTGGCCTCCGTGGCCGACGAACTCATCGGGCAGCTTGAAGAAACGGAATCGGCTTTCACCCACCGGGAGCAAGCCCGGAAACAAGAGAAGGAACACCGGCAGCTACTGGAAAACCGGGAGCGGCGTTCGCAGTCGGAGGAGAAGGAGCTTGCAGCACTGCTGGCGGCGGGCGGCAGCGACGACCCCGAGGAGTTTCGCCGGCGGGCGCGCCAGCACGGGGAACGGCTGGAACTGGAGCGGCAGCGGACTGTACACCGCCGCAGCCTGGAGCGCATCAGCGGACCAGGCGACAGGTTCGGGGCCTTTTGCGAGTCGCTGGCAAACTCGGATCCCAATCGGCTGGACGAGGAATCCGCTCGGCTGTCGGAGCGTCAAGGGGAGGTTGAAGCCCATCGCAACGCGCTGCGGGAAGAACGCGGCGGCATTGACACCGAGCTGGCGAGTCTGTCCGGCGAAGAAGAATCTTCGGCCCTGCGCATCCGCCGCAGTACCTTGCTAGAGCAACTGCGGGAACATTCCCGCGAGTGGTCGCGGCTCACCATCGCCGAGGTCCTGCTGGCAAAGACGCAGAGAAGGTTCGAGGAGGAACGCCAGCCCAGCGTCATCCGGCATGCCCAGGCTTTTTTCTCCCGAATCACAGGCCAGCGCTACGTGCGCCTGTACGTCCCCATCGGCGAGCAGACCATAACCGCAACCGCTGCCGGCGGAGGTGACAAGCAGCCCGCCGAGCTCAGCCGAGGAACCCGCGAACAGCTCTACCTGGCGCTGCGTCTCGGCCTGATTCGGGAGTTCGGCGAACACGCTGAGCGACTTCCCGTGGTTGTGGACGAGGCGCTGGTAAACTTCGACTCCGAGCGAGCGCATCTGGGCGCCCAGGCTTTTTCCGAGCTTTCCCAGACCAACCAGGTTCTGGTCTTCACCTGCCACCGTACCATCGTGGACATGTTTGGAGAAGGCGGTGCGCAAGTTGTGGAAATATGACGGGGTAATGCCTGAGATCACCCACTGCCTCCAAAAGGGCTGCGGTCTGAGCCGAGCCCATCCGCCGAAGGATTTGATGCCATGAGAACTGAGGTCAGGAAGCTTTTACTGGACGGTCTGATTGCCATCGCCTGTCTGACCCTCATGGGGTTGGCAGCAGGGCTGCCTGCCGGGGCCGAGTCCCTGGTCGAAGGCCACGTGCGGCTCGCCTCCGGGGAGCCCGTGTCCGCAGCACAGGTGCGGCTCTTCGGCTTGACCGATCTGCGCCAATTAGCCGGGACGACGACGGACGAGACCGGCTATTTTGCCCTGCCTCTTGAGGCGTTGGAGGAAGTGTCGGAATTGCCCGAGGGATTTTTCCTGGGGCAGAATTATCCCAACCCCTTCAATCCTTCTACCAATATCCCCTATCAATTGCCGGCCTCGACCCACGTGCGCCTGGAGGTCTTCAATATGCTCGGTCAGCGCATCGCGACGCTGGTGGACCGGGAACGGCCGCCGGGATTCCACACGGCGCGCTGGGACGGCACCGACGTAGCGGGGCGGGCAGTGGCGGCGGGAGTATATCTCTACCGGCTGCAAAGCGGTGGGACCAGTCTGACCCAGCGCATGGTGCTGGTCGACGGGCAGGCGGGGATTGCAGCGCCAACTTCGGTCAAAGCGCCAGTTGGCCCGGGGGCATTGGCGACCGATGACCAGAGACCCATGGAGACGCGCGCGCCGGTTTATGGGTTGACCGTATCAGGTCCCGGAGTAGCCACCTACATTGACCCGGGCTTCCGCGTTTCCGGCGACGGGGGCCCGGTGGAGCTTGTGGTCGAAGGGCTGGATAGTACCCACCGGTCTAAAGCGGAGGCGAGCCGATTGTTGGGAGACGTCAACAACGACGGTCGAGTCGATATCTCCGATGCGCTCATCGTGGTGATATACAGCCTCGACCACGAGCGGGGAATCACCGTTCCGAACCAGGGCGATATTGCTCTGGGCGACGTGAACCGGGACATGCGGGTCGATCTTTTCGACGCCTTGCTGATACTGACCTACCTCACCGATCCCTCGGACCCGTCCCTGCCGGCGGGGATCGGCGAGCCAATAGCACCAACGGAAGAGACTCCAAAGATGTACTGGACGGCAGAGCGGCCTCCCCGGATTCAGCGGGCCAACCTGGACGGATCCAGTATAGAAGACCTTGTCACCACCGGATTGATCCATCCCAGGGGATTGGCACTGGATGAGGCTGCAGGCAAGATCTACTGGCTGGACCGCGGCACGGACAAGCTCCAACGGTCCAACCTCGACGGATCCAACGTCCAAGACATCGTCACCACCGGACTGAGCCATCCCTTGAGCCTGGCCTTGGACGTATCGGCAGAAAAAGTCTACTGGATGGACTTCAGTTTGAACAAGATTCAACGAGCTAACCTCGACGGGTCAAACATCGAAGACCTCGTCGCCACCGAACGTCAGCCCGAGGGGCTGGCCCTTGATGAAGCGGCCGGCAAGATGTACTGGATGACTCTCGGCACGGACAAGATTCAACGGGCAAACCTCGACGGGTCCAACATCGAAGACCTCGTCACCACCGGACTGGATGGCCCATCCGGATTGACCCTGGACCTGGCCGCCGGGAAAATGTACTGGACCGATTCGGGCACGGACAAGATTCAACGGGCAAACCTCGACGGGTCCAACGTCGAAGACCTCGTCACCACCGGACTGGTGGGGCCGGAGGAGTTGGCCCTGGACCTGGCCGCCGGGAAAATGTACTGGACCGATGGGAGCACGGGTAAGATCCAAAGGGCTGATCTCGACGGCTCAAATGTTGAAGACCTCATCACCTTCGGGACGAGTACCCTCTATGGACTGGCCCTGGATCTATCAAGTAGCGGCCCGGCCCCAGGCTCCGCCACCCTCTCACCCGACCCGTCCTCCTTGGCGATTTCCGACGACGGGATATGGCATTCCTTCACGGTCCGGTCCGGCGAGCCCGTGGTCGTGGTGGCCAACCCCGGCGGGTCCATCCCCAGGGTGGAGAGCACCCATATCAGCGGGGCCTCCAACCACTGCCCGGCCCGATCAGGTGACAGCCTGACGCGACAGGACGGTGAAACCATCTATCTGGCCGGGTGCGCAGCGGGCCAGGCCACGGTGGAGCTGCGCCGGGCTGCGGACCAGACCCTCCTCCGCACCTACACCTTCACCATTGAAGAAGCGCCGCTGGGGACGACAAGCCCGGGCAGCGCGAAGATCTACTGGACCAACGGTGAGAAAATCCAACGGGCGGACCGCGACGGATCCAACGTCGAAGACGTGGTCTCCTCCGGTTCTCCCAGAGAGTTGGCCGTGGATGTGCTGGCGGGCAAGGTCTACTGGACCGACCAGGACACGCGAAAAATCCGGCGCGCCGATCTAGACGGATCCAATGCGGAAGACATTGTCTCCACAGGACTGATCAGTCCCGTGGGCATCGCCCTCGATCCGGGCGGGGGCAAGATCTACTGGACCGACACGGGCTCCAACAAAATCCAACGGGCCAACCTCGACGGGTCCCAGATCGAAAACCTGGTCTCCATCGGCTTGCACAGTCCCGAGGGACTGGCCCTGGACGCGGCCGCAGGCAAAATCTATTGGAGCGACTTCGGCATCGACAAGATCCAGCGCGCCAACCTCGACGGGTCCCAGGTCGAGGACCTGGTCTCCACAGGATTGAGCAGTCCCGGAGGACTGGCCCTGGACGCGGCCGAAGGTAAACTCTACTGGAGCGACTTTGGAACCGACAAGATCCAGCGCGCTAACCTAGACGGATCCAACATCGAAGACATCGTCGCCACCGGATTAAGGATTCCGAAGGGGCTGGCACTGGATTCTGCCGGGGGGAAAATCTACTGGACGGATTCGGGTACCAACAAGATCCAACGGGCCAACCTCGACGGATCCAACGTAGAAGACCTCCTCAGCGGCGAAGCGGGCACGCCCCTGGGGCTGGCGGTGATTTCTCCGGTAGCCTCTCTATCACCCAACTCCTCTGCAGTGACCTTCAGCAGGGACGGAAGCTGGCGCTCCTTCACGGTCCAGGCCAGCGAGCCGATCATCGTGGTGGCCAATCCGTCGGGCATCCCGGCGCGGATGCTGGCCACCGAATCCAGTGGGAGCTTCAGAGAGTGCCCTGCGCAGGGGGAAGAAAGCATCACCCGCTACCACGGCCAGGACGTCTACCTGGCCGCGTGCGCGACGGGCGAGGCCACGGTGGAACTGCGCCGGGCCGCGGACCAGGCCGTCCTCCGCACCTATACCTTCAGAATTGGAGCGAAGCTGAGAATGTACTGGACGAACGCGGGAAGTTGGGACAGGATCCAGCGCGCTAACCTCGACGGATCAAACGTCGAAGACCTCGTCGCCACCGGATTGGTCGATCCGGTGGATGTGGCCCTGGATTTGGCGGAGGGCAAGATGTACTGGACAGATCATGGCACGGACAAAATTCAGCGCGCTAACCTCGACGGATCAAACGTCGAAGACCTCGTCGCCACCGGATTGAGCTATCCTGTGGGTATGGCTCTGGATTTGACCGGGGGAAAGATTTACTGGACGGACATGAACACGGACAAAATTCAGCGCGCTAACCTCGACGGATCAAACGTCGAAGACCTCGTCGCCACCGGATTGAGCAGGACCAGGGGGATAGCCCTGGACCTAGACGCAGGCAAGATCTACTGGATTGATCAGGGTACGGATAAGATCCAGCGCGCTAACCTCGACGGATCCCAAGTCGAAGACCTCGTCACTACCGGGTTAGATGTCCCCGATAGGCTGGCATTGGATTCGCCTGGGGGAAAGATGTATTGGACGGACTCAATCACTCGTAAAATTCAACGCGCAAACCTCGACGGGTCCCAAGTCGAAGACCTCGTCGCCGGACTGGGGGAGCCCAGGGGAATTGCCCTGGATCTGGACGCAGGCAAAATCTACTGGACCGACAATGGCACGGACAGCATTCAGAGTGCCGACCTCGACGGATCCAACATCCAGACCCTCGTAACCGGATTGGTGGGTCCCACTTCCATCGCCCTGGAATAGTGTTCTTCGGACGCGAAGCCCTGGCAGGCAATACCCATCAATCCAGTTTTACCGGCAGCCCTTGCAACTGGCCCGCCTCGTGCATGGCAACCCATTCGTCCATGAAAATCTTGTTCCAGGTATCGGTCAAGGGCTGCTGCATCATGTCTTTGTAGACCTGCCAGAAGATGACGATCTCGTCGGCGCCGTCGCGCAGGGCCGCGTAGGCCGTTTCTACCGAGCGCACCAGGGCGGCCATGATGAAGGGGCGCCGCTCCCAGCCGCGGAACATGGCGGCGCATTCGCGCACCAGTTTTGTGGGATCGCCTCCCATCTCCTTGACCGGCTCGCAAAAGGGCAGAATGTGGTCGACGCCGGCCTGGGCGACGACGGCGGCTTGGGAAAGGGAGAAGACCGTGGTACAGAAGGTCTCGACGCCCTCGTCGGAGAGGGCCCGGAATGCGGCCAGGCCGTCGAGGGTGCAGGGGATCTTGAGGATGACCTGGTCGGACATCGCCGTGAAAATATGCCCGACCTCGAGCAGTTCCTCGGTGGTGTGGCCGTCGATCTCCACTACCACCGGCTTGTCGGTGATGGCCAGATAGCGCTCGATGAGGGTTACGACCTGGCCGTACTTGGGCATCAACTGGTTGAGCACGACGGTATTGGTGACAATGCCGGCCGGGCCCAGGGGCATCAATTCTTGCAGGTCATCGGGGTCGCCGGCCAACCAAATGGCCGGTCCGCGCCCCTGGAGTCGCTGTTGCGCCACGGTCTGATTCTTGTCTGTCATTTTCAGCTACCTTTCCCTTGGAATTACTCAACTTCCGGCGTCTCCAAAATAGGATTCCCAGGGGCGAGGCGCAACTTGACCATTCCTTCCCGTTCCTGGACAGGTTTCTTCTTCTCATGGCCCGATTGAGTCGCCCCTAGGTCCCGGCTATTCCCTTGCTGCGAGGGAATGCACACCGGAAGGTGGGCGGGACTTGGCCAACCACCGATGCTGACGGTAACGATTGGCACGGTCCACCCTTTTCTGGTATTTTACTCTAAAACCACAATAATGAAATGGAGGTTCGGTTCATGGCCCTGGTTGGCAGCGGAGAGTTCACCTACGAGGTGCAGCAGGATTGGTTTCAACTCCCCTCCGGCTGGCGCTTCGGCTGGATCCCGGCGGTCGCCTGCGACTCCGAGGACCGGGTCTATGTCTACAGCCGCAGCGAGCATCCCCTGGTGGTCTTCGACCGCGAGGGCCGCTTTTTGGCCTCGTGGGGCGAAGAGGTGCTCGAAGATGCCCACGGGATCTTCATCGACCATCAGGACCAGGTCTGGTGCGTCGAGCGCGAGACCCACTGCGTGCGCAAGTTCACCCGCCACGGCGAGTTGCTCATGACCCTGGGGACCCCCGGCCAAGCGGGCGCGGAGGGAGAGCCCTTCCGCCTGCCCACCGACCTGACCCTCGACTCCGAAGGCTTCATATACGTCTCCGACGGTTACGACAATGCCTGCATCCACAAGTATTCACCCGAGGGCGTCTTGATCAGAACCTGGGGCCGTCCGGGCGTTGGTGCGGGTGAGTTCGACCTTCCCCACTGCGTGCGCTTCGACCGCCGCGGTCGCCTGCTGGTGGCCGACCGCGCCAACAACCGCATCCAGTTGTTCGACACCGAGGGGAACTATCTCGAGGAGTGGGCCTGCTCTCACCATCCCGATACTATCTTTCTCGACGGGGATACGGTCTACGTTGCGGAACTCGACCAACGGGTAAGCGTTCTCAATCTCGAAGGGGAGCGGCTGAGCCAATGGGGCGCGGGGGAGCGCATCGACGCTCCCGGTGAATTCATGGGCTGTCCCCACGGCATCTGGATGAACTCTCGAGGGGACCTTTACGTGGGGGAAGTGCAAACCGACCACCGCATTCAGAAGTTCGTGCGGCAAAATCAAGGAGGTGCACAATGAAAAAGTCTTTAGCGCTTTTGGCGAGCCTGGCGCTGTTGGGGACTTCGAACCTGAACGCACAGGTACCGCAGGTGGGAGAGGCGGCCCCGGAATTTCTACTGAACCGGCTCGACGGCGGGCAGGCGGCCCTCAGCGATTACCGCGGCAAGATCGTGCTCATTTTCTTCCTGGGCTACAGCTGAGGTACGTGTCTCTCGCGTGCCGAGGGCTTCGAGCAAATCTGGCAGGACTACTCCGACCAACCCTTTGTCGCCATGGGGGCCGACGTGTGGGACGGCACCGAAAAGCAGGTGCGGTCGCTCTGGCGCGCCGGCAAGGGGGTGACCATGCCTTTCCTGCTAAACGCCAGCGGGATGGGCGCCAATTATGGTTTGGGGAACCAGAGCTTCGCTATCATCGACCACGAGGGCATATTCCGCTACAAGGTAAATTCCCTGGTGAGTTGGGACTTTCTTCGCAGCGAGATAACCCAGGCCCTGGAGGAAGTAGATGATACGGCGGTGGAAGAGGTCGAGACGTCCATCCCCCAGTCCTTTTCCCTCTCCCAGAACGCGCCAAACCCGTTCAACAGCGAGACCCTGATCCGCTTCGAGCTGCCGCAGCCGAGCCAGGTCGAGCTGGGTATCTACAATCTCCTCGGCCAGCCGGTTGCGCTGCTGGTACAGGGACCCAGCCAAGCCGGGAGGTTCGCAGTGCGCTGGGACGGTCGCGACCAGGAGGGACGACCGAGCACCAGCGGGGTCTACCTTTACCGGCTGCGGGTGGACGAAGGCACGGAGGTGCGCAAGCTGCTGCTGCTCAGGTGAGATCAGAAGAAGCGGTTGAGCAGCCTGATCTCCACACCTTCAAATCCCAGAACCTCATAGCAGATTCCGGCGGTGCAGGCCAGGCCCGAGCGCCGCTGTCCGGCGAAAAGGTTGAGGCTGTGGCCCTCGCGGATTTCCGCACCCAGGTTGAGGCCGCGCCACCAGGTGACGCCGGAAGGATCGGCCCCGGTTTGCAACTCGTCGGAGGTGCGCTGAACCTGCACCGCGGCGGAGATACCGGGGGCTCTGTGGACCGCAACGGCATAGTAGTGGTTGGTATAGGGGAGCGCCAGGGCTCCGAAGCGCCGGTCCACATCCTGGACCTGGGCATCCAGCTCGAAGGTGTAGAACCCGTCCGGCGACCACGACCAGTAGGTGCCCAAGAGGCGGCTTTTGTCGTCGAGGAGAATCTGATTGTGGCTGAAGTCGGCAAAAATCTGCACATCCACTCGTTGGCCCAGAGGTGAATCCAGTTGCAGGAATAACTCGCGCAGAGCTTTGTCGTCGTCCGCTCCCGGACCCCGGCGCCGGGTGGCGCGGGTAGCGTTGAGGGTGAGGGTCTGGCCCGAGGGAAGGCCATAGCTCCACTCGGCCTGGTAGCCCTGCTCATCGTCGGCGAGCACATCGTGGGTAATACGATTAAGGAGATAGGCCGAATGTTCGCGGATCAGGGGCGGGGGATTGTTGATGTGCTCCAGAGCAAAGTCTTGGTAGTCTTTGTATTCCAGGCTCAGGCCCCAGGGACCCGACGTCAGGATGACGGCCAGGTACAGGGCCCGACCGAAACCCCGGTCGAGGGAGAAGAAACGATCGAGCTCCACATCGCGCTGGGCGTACTCCCCTTGGACATCGGCATAAACTCCACCAAGGCCAAGGCGGGTGAGCACGGGCTCCAGCCTCCAGCGGGCGTTGAAGGCCGCGCCCGTTTCCTCGTGTGCCCCGATTTCATAGCGGATGGCACTGACCCCGGTGTCGAAGTGGGTATGCGGCTTGAACTGGAGCGAGCCCCCCTGGAGCGCGTCCGGGCGGCGGTCGACCCCCTCGATTCCGGGCGCCACGTTGCTGTTCACCGGAGCGCCGCGCAAGAGCCGCACCTCTGCGCGGCGGGAGCGGTAGCGCAACTGAACCCCGTCGAGATCGCGCACAATCTGGTAGCGGCGCCTGGTGCCCCGCTCTTCGGTGACTACCCCGGGCAGCTCGAAGGCGTGGGCGAGGAGGCCGCTGCCGACAATCGTATAGAAATGTCCAACCGTGGCCTGAAAAGGTCCCCGGCGGTAGGAGGCGAAGCGCTGCAGGAGCTGGCCATAGTTGCGCTTGGCGGCGCTGGCACCGAAGGTCTCGCCGCGGATGCCGAGTTGAAAATCGGCCAGTGCATAGTCTAAGCTGAGCTGGTGGTAAATGGTGCGCAGATTCTTGGGCCGAGCCCCGGGAAGATTGCCGGCCTGGGCTTCTGTCAGAGTGGAAAGACTCAGTTGGGCATGAAGGGGAACGGCCAGCAGGAACGTAAACGCGGATACTAAACGCATGGCTCGAGTCCTATGGATAATCGCCATTATATGGGTTCCCGTGGTTTAATCGGCTCCGGCAAACAGGGTCTCCCAGCGCAGGGGTGCCTCCGAGAGTCGCCTCCGGCCGGACGCGTCTGCCCCATCGATCCCGAAAGGCCTTCCATGATAGATAAAATGACGAAACTCGTCCTCGCAGCGGCAACCTGCCTGCTGCTGGGCTCGCCCGCAGGGGCCGAAAAGGCACCGCAGCTGGTGCTGGAAAATCTCGACGGATCGACCTTTTCTCTGGAGGAAACGCTGAAAAAAGGGCCGGTGGTCTTCGACTTCTGGGCGACCTGGTGCAAGCCCTGCATCAAGGCCCTGCCCAAGCTCCAATCCGTGTCCGAGGAATACGCCGAGCGCGGGGTGCAGGTGCTGACGATCAATGTGGATGGCCCCAGAAATCTGCCCAAGGTGCGGCCCTTCATGCAGCGCCACAAGCTCAAACTGCCGGTTTTGCTCGACAAGACCAACGAGGTTCTCAAGCAGTTCCAACTGGTGGGCATGCCGGCGACCCTGATTATTGCTCCAGACGGGACCGTGTGGTACAAGCACCAGGGGTATCTGCCCGGATACGAGGAAAAGCTCAAGGCCAAGCTGGACCAATTGCTCGGCCCCCCGGAGGTGGAATAAGCGAACGGCCAAACCTGTGTGAAGGTGGACGTGGTGGAAAACCGGCTTCTTAGTCTCGTGAATCACAACTGCATGGGGCTCGTCATGCGCAAGGTCGTTAGTTGTCGCACAGGCCGTTACCTTTATTTTGTAGTAATAGTAATTTTTTCTCATCACCCTGGGATAATAATGAATAGCCGGGCGAATTCGGAAAATGTGGCGCCCAGGACCGAGAACGTAGAGTGGGGCTACGAAGCTGAGAACGAACCCGAGGTCTGGGGCCGGCTGAGCCCGGAATTCGTCCTTTGCGCCGAGGGCACCCATCAATCCCCCATCGACTTGGCAAACCCCAAGGCGGCGAAGCTTCCGGCTGTCATCTTCAACTACCGGCCCACGGCCCTGAACATCCGCAACAATGGCCACACCATTGAAGCAGGGTTCTCGGCGGAGAACTGGATTGAGGTTGACGACACCAGGTATGAACTGCTGCAATTCCATTTTCACGCGCCCGGCGAGCATACGGTGGCCGGCAAATCCTTCGACATGGAGATGCACCTCGTTCACCAGGACGAGAACGGCACCCTTTCGGTAATCGGGGTGCTGATTGAGCAAGGTGCCGAAAACGCCGCGTTTGCTCCTCTATGGTACCATCTGCCCGCCGTTCCGGGCGCCGCACACAGCAGCGAGGCCGTCACCATCAACGCCGAAGATTTGTTGCCTGGCGCGAGGCACGCCTACCGCTACGATGGCTCTCTGACAACACCGCCCTGTTCGGAGGGAGTCAAGTGGTTCGTGCTAACGACCCCCGTCGAACTGTCCGCAGCTCAAATCGCCGCGTTCAGAGCCATTTTCCACGGCAACAACCGGCCGATACAACCTCTGGACAGGCGTGAACTTCTGGTGGATGGTGTGGAAGAGGACTAGAGCTGGGACGGTCTTTCGCAAGGTCTCACAGCCCCGCTCGCGGCCACTTCTTCGCCTGAAAGCAAGACACCTACACATTCTAGCCTAGCTCCCTCAACCCGCTCCTCGGCCTAGGGGCCGAGCAATGACGACGAGCTTTTTCAGGAGTTGATCGATGCAAGCCAAGCACCTGAGCATGGACCAACTGCAGGCTGGCCTGGACCACATCCGGCGCTCCCCCGCCGACGAGGGCGTGCTGCAGCTCATCGCCCGCCGCCCCTCGATCGGCGAGCGGGAACTGCTGCGTGAAGGCCGCCTGGACCCTATCGAGGGTCTGGTGGGCGACAACTGGAAGACCCGCGGGGCCGCCTACAACCCACCGCACGAACCCAACCCGCTGACCCAACTGACCATCATGAACGCGCGCGCCGCCGAACTGGTCGCCGGCAGCCGGGAGCGCTGGCCCCTGGCCGGCGACCAGCTCTACATCGATTTGGACCTGGGCCTGGCCAACCTGCCGCCAGGGACCCATCTAACCATTGGCTCCGCCGTCGTTGAAATCACCACCGAACCCCACACCGGCTGCAAAAAATTCGTCGAGCACTTCGGCCTCGACGCCATGCTCCTGGTCAACGGTCCCGAGGGCCGGGCACTGTGCCTGCGCGGCATCAACACGCGGGTAGTCCGGGCCGGCGTCATCCGCCTCGGAGATGCGGTCGCCAAGCAGTAAAGGCAGCCTTGACCCTGGTGCCGTCGAGGTGCTTATTTCTCCTACCTCCATAGAAGACGAATTCATTGCACGCATTTCATGAAGAGGCTTTGAAGGACCGACTCAAACCCTCTCTCAGACTGAAATGCTCCTACCCATCCCAACCCAAGAGGATCGATCATCATGACCACCATGTCCTTTCAAAAGTCGACGGAATGGAAGACCGGTCTGCGCACATATTTCGAGTATCGCGATCTCGGCATCGTCGAGGCCACCAAGGGCAAAGTCCTGGCCCACGTCATCCGCGCCACCGAACCTTGCAGCGGTCCGGGCGGCTATCATTCCCACGATCTAGAGTTCCAGATGAACTACGTGCTGCGGGGCTGGACCCGGGTCGAATTCGAGGATGTCGGTGAGGTGCGCTTCGAGGCCGGCGACAGTTGGCAGCAGGATCCCAAGGTCAAGCACGAGGTGCTGGAATTCTCCGACGACTTCGAGGTAATCGAGATCTGTATGCCGGCGGAATTCCCCACCATGGACGAGCAACGCTGATCCAGGGGCGGGTTCCAGGGCTCCTGCGGAAGTCGATGCTCTCGAGGACGTGACAGATGGGAAGGCTGGACGGCAAGGTCGCGGCGGTCACCGGTGGTGCGTCGGGCATCGGCGAAGCCACGGTGCGTCGGTTCGTGGAAGAGGGCGCACGGGTAGCCTTTGCCGACCGCGACGGCCCCCGCGGCGCATGCATCGTCGAACAGATCGAGGCCGCCGGGGGGCATGCGCTGTTCGTGGAGGCCCGCATGGACCGCGAAGCCGAGGCCGCCGACTTCATCCGCCGGGCGGCGGAGCACTTCGGTCAGCTCGATATCCTGGTGAACAACGCCGCCATCCGTCTCTATCACAGGGTGACCGAAGCCAGCGAGGAGAGCTGGGACACCATCTGGGCGGTGAACGTCAAGGGCTACGCCTTCTGCGCCAAAGCCGCCATCCCCTTCCTGCGCCAAAGCGCCAAGGGCAGCATTGTCAACATAGCTTCCAACAGTGCAGTGATTGCTAGCCGCAACGCGGTCCAGTACGACACCACCAAAGCAGCGGTCACCGGCTTGACCCGGGCCATGGCGCGGGACCACGCCGAAGAAGGCATCCGGGTCAACGCCCTTTGTCCGGGACCGACCTTCACTCCCTTTCACCAGCAGCGCGCCGCCGCGGCCGGAAAAACCCCCAGGGTGTTCAAGGAAGAATTCGGACGCTCCACCATGCTCAGGCGGGCGGCCATGCCCGAGGAGATTGCCGCCTGTGTCCTGTTCCTGGCTTCCGACGACGCCTCCTTCGTCACCGGCACCTGCCTCTTCGCCGACGGTGGCGAGACCTCCATGGGCAGCAACCGCGCAATGGGGTCCCCGGCTCAGGACCGTCAAGACGAGGGCTGAGCCGCCGCCCGTGGCTCTCCCCCGCCAAGTCCCGACCCTTCCACTGGGCAGTGATTACCCTCTCGTTGGCTCGAGCCCTTCGAAAGGAAAGACGTGTTAAAAGCCGGAATATTCCTCGATATGGACAACCTGAGCCGTTGCGGCGGCTACGCCCTCCAGTTCCGCCAGGTCAAAGCCCTGGTGGAGGGCCAGGGGGCCCTGGTCCTGCGCGCCAACGCCTACATGGCCATCCACCGCGAGCGCGAAAACGAGGACCCGGAGTACCGCCAGAAAAAGGAGGACTACCGCAACTGGCTGCGGCGCGAAGGGTATCACCTGGTGCTCAAGGAGGTGAGGCAGTACCGCGACGCGGAAGGCGAGGTAATCATCAAGGCCAACGCCGATCTGGAGCTGGCCATAGACGCCCTGCTCCAATCGGCCAACCTGGACTATGTCCTGCTGGGCAGCGGCGACGGCGACTTCGTCCGCCTGGTGCGGGCCTTGCAAAACAGGGGCAAACGGGTCGATCTACTGTCCTTCATGAACACCAGCAAGGCCCTGCGCCAGGAAGTAGACAACCACTTCTCGGGCTACCTGGTGCCCGGCATCCTGCCCGAAGAGCGCAGCCTGCCGCAGCGCATGAGAGGAATCCTGCACGCGGTCAACGAGGAGAAAGGCTACGGCTTCCTGACCGTGCGCACCGGCCTGAAGCTGGACAGCGTGCGCGAGGACGTCTTCCTGCACATCTCCGACCTGCGCACCGCGAAGGGCGGAACGGTGACCAACGCCGGCTTCGCCCAGTTCAGGACCCGGGGCACCATCATCGAGTTCGAACTGAGCGAAGAGGACGGCAGGGCCAAGGCCGTCAACGCGGTGGAGTTCTGGCCCGAGCTCTGGGGAGAACAGCGAAACTGAGAGGATATGAAGCTAAGGACGAAAATCCCCCGGATATCATGATTCAAATGGATATGGATGGATTGAGACTCAATTTCCTTTCCGATGAGCAATATCCCGAATTCTTGAGGGCGTGAGCATGTGCACCAGCAAATGGTTCAGCCGGATAGTGCAGCGGGCTACTCTGGGTTTACTCGGACTGGTCCTGTTGGGCAATAACTCCGCGGTGGCGTCCTCCGCATCTCAGGATGGAGACTTATTGCGGAAAATGTACTGGGTGGACCAGGGCAAGGACAAGATCCAGCGCGCTAACCTCGACGGATCCCAGGTCGAGGACCTGGTCACCACCGGATTGAGGGAGCCCACCGACCTTGCCCTGGACCTGACCGCTGCCAAAATCTACTGGAGCGACCGGCTCACCGGTAAGATCCAGCGCGCTAACCTCGACGGATCCCGGGTAGAAGACCTGGTCACCGGAAAAACCGGCATATGGAGCCTGGCCCTGGACGTCTCCGCAGGCAAGATCTATTGGGCCAGCTCGAGTTGGCGCAGGCCCGGAATTCTCCGGGCGAACCTGGACGGCTCCCAGGTCGAAGAGCTTGTCACTACGGGTTTTCGCACTCCAAAGGGTCTGGCCCTGGATGTCGCTGGGGGCAAGATGTATTGGACCGACGAAAATACGAAGAAGATCCAGCGCGCAAACCTCGACGGGTCCAGGGTAGAAGATTTGGTCACCAGGGGATTGGATGGTCCATGGGGGCTGGCGCTGGATTTGGCCGGGGGCAAGATGTACTGGGCGGATTGGATCACCAACAAGATCCAGCGCGCAAACCTCGACGGGTCTAAAGTAGAGGACCTTCTCACCAGGCCGGACAATACAGCAGCCGTCGTCCTGGTTCCTTCCGTGGGTAGGATGTACTGGACGGAAGGCGCCTGGTCGCCAGTAAGCATGGGAAAAATCCTTCGCGCCAACCTCGACGGGTCCGAGGTCGAAGAGCTCGTCACCATCGGGTTGCAGGTTCCAAAGGGCCTGGCCCTGGCCGGCGTGCCCACAGCGGCCGAGCTCAACCGGCCCCCCGTTTTGGACGGCATCGAGAGTCAGCTCGTAGCCCAGGGAGATCTTCTTCGCATTGCTTTTGTCGTCCGCGACCCGGATGGAGACAGGATCACCTATGAGGCGCAGACCAGCAATCCCGGGGTGGCCACGGTGAGCCTGTTCGCCGGACGGGTAAACATAAGGGCGGTAACCCTGGGCACAACCACGGCGACGGTAACGGCGACTGATTCGTACGGCGCCACGGCTTCCCAGACCTTTACAGTGGAAGTGACCCCACCCCCACCCGAGATCACCGGGAAAATATATTGGACGGACCCGGGAGCCAAGAAGATCCGGCGTGCCAATCTCGACGGGTCCCGGGTAGAAGACCTCGTCACCAGGGGACTGGAATATCCGAGCGGCTTGATCCTGGACGAAGCCGGTAACAAGATGTATTGGGCGGACGCCGAAACCAAGAAGATCCAGCGCGCTAACCTCGACGGGTCCAGGGTAGAAAATCTGGTCACCACCGGATTGATCAGTCCCCAGGGGCTGGCCCTGGATGCAGCCGGGGGAAAAATCTACTGGACCGACTCGGGCAGCAATAGAATCCAGCGCGCTGACCTCGACGGGTCCAGGATAGAAAACCTGGTCACCATCGGCTTGCACAGTCCCGAAGGGCTGGCCCTGAATCCAGCCGGGGGCAAAATCTACTGGACCGACTTCGGCACCGACAAAATCCAACGGGCCAACCTCGACGGATCCAACGTCCAAGATCTCATAACGGGGTTGATCAGCCCCCAGGGGCTGGCCCTGGATGCGGCCGGGGGCAAAATCTACTGGACCGACTTCGGCACCGACAAAATCCAACGCGCAGATCTCGACGGATCCAATGTCCAAGACCTCGTCACGGAGGGATTGAGCATTCCAAAGGGGCTGGCCCTGGCTGGAGGCAAGGTCTACTGGACCGACCAGGGTACGGACAATATCCAGCGCGCTAACCTCGACGGGTCCAATGTCGAAGTCCTCCTTGCCGGATTGGGCGATCCGCTGGGCCTGGCACTGGAAATCGACCAGGACGCTGTGGTGGAAGCCCCTACCCCGGGTAGCGGCACAGAGAGCCTGACGGAAGTGAGGGCAACCGTCCTGGGCACCGAGGTCGGGGGGGTGACCGTCGAGTTTGCCCGCGCCGTCTCGGGCATCCAGCCGCCTTTCACCTGGAGTGCCACCACTGACGCGGCGGGCAGGCTGGAACTGGTTATCTCCGCAAGAGGCAGGGTAAGCGGCTACTACCAGGCCCATGCCCGCAACAAGGCGGGCGAGTTGGTGGGTCGCTGGAACAGCATTCCCCTCAACGCCAACCGCCGCCAGATTCTGGAGCTGACCCTGGGCGGCGGCATGCGGGTGTTGGCAGTGGAGCGGCTCGACGCGGTCAGAGAGGAACGGCCGCAGGGGTTGCCGGCCGGAGTGGTCGCCTACTACCCCTTCGATGGTGATGCCCGCGACGCCAGCGGGAACGGATACCATGGCACTATGCTGGGCCCCGTTCCCACGCGGGACCGCTTCGGCAACCAGGGTGGGGCCGTGCTCTTCAACGGAACCCACCACCGCATCGATCTGCCGCACCAAGTGCTCGACGGCCGCCTGGACGTCACCATCGCCTTCTGGTTGAAAACCTCCAAGGCTGAGGGGCAAGCCATTGTCAGCGGCGCCAACCGGACCAACGATAACGAGCACATCGTCTACTTGCTGAACCAGAGCCAGTTCCGGTTCTACTCGCACGGCAGAGTGGGAGTGGGAAGCGGCCAGGTATGGTGCGACGTCGGTATCCCGCCCATCGCCGACGGCGCCTGGCATCATTTCGCCGTTGTTCGCAATGCCTCACAGGGCAATGCCGACTTCTTCGTCGATGGGATCAGCTATGCCGATCGCTGTGGTCACCTGAATTACATCGCCCTGTCCATCGATCCTGGAGGTCTTATTCTCGGGCAGGAACAGGACAGGTTGGGTGGGAAGTTCGACCCCACCCAGGTTCTCGCCGGCGCCCTGGACGGCCTCGGATTTTTCAACCGGACCTTGTCGGCTGATGAAGTTCAGGCGCTCATGGACCGCCGTGGTCCGGTTTTTGCCACCGCGGCCAAGGCAGTGGCGCAAGACCAATCGCCATCCACCGCAGGAATGGTCCTCAACTTCCCCAACCCCTTCAACTCCAGCACCCACATCGCCTACATGCTGGGCGCAACCGGACCGGTGCTGCTGGAGATCTTCAATACACTGGGCCAGCCGGTGCGCACCCTGGTGGACCAGGTCCAGGACGCCGGCTCCTATCAGGTCCACTGGGATGCCCGCGACCAACGGGGCGCCATGGTCGCGGCGGGGGTCTATTTCAGCCGATTGCGCTACCCCGGCGGGGTGCGGACGCGGCCGCTTCTCTTTCTCAAGTAAATTGCGGCGCGCGGGACCGCTGGCACGAAAGGAAAATGCAATGAACGACTACCAATTCAAGATGGGGATTCTGCTGGCCGAGACAGCCCTGCCCTTCGAGGAGGCCGTGGGGATGGCGCGGGAATTGGGTGCGCGCTACGTGGAATATTTCGTCGAACCGGACAAGCTCACCGACGAGCACGCCAACTACCGCCGGCGCATCCTGGACGACGCCGGACTGCGGACTCACGCGGTCGGGTGCTCGCCGCCCAATCCCTTCAAAACTCTGCACATAGACGAGGTCAAGCTAGCCGATCTGCGAACCTACCCGGAATTCGTGCGCGACCTGGACAACCTGCGCCGTGCCATGGCCTTCGCCAGGATCGTCGGAGCGCCCCAGGCGCAGTGCTCGGGGTTCGCCTGGCCGGGGGAGTTCCACACCGGGAAGCGGCCAAGCCCCACCTGGTCATGGCGCTACGACACCAGGGGCGGCATCATTCCGCCGCCAGAGCTGGAAAAGATTGTCGCGGCTCTCCGCATCGTAGCCGATCTCGCCGACGAGCACGACATCGACGTCATGCTCAGCGTCCACCCCTGGGAGTACGTGAACACCAGCCGCCACTTTCTGGAAATCGTGGAGCCCATAGACTCGCCCCGCTTCAAGGCCAAATGGTGTCCCGGAGACGCGATGCTGGCTGGCGAACTGGACACGGTGACGACCGGCTTCGAGAACCTGAAGCCCTACCTGAAGAGCCTGCACCTGAAGGACACGCGCACCATAGACGGACCCTCGTGCAAGTTCGAGTGGTGCGAGCTCGGCACCGGCGATCCCGACTACCCCGCCCTCTTCCGCTCTTTTGCCCGCGACCGGCCGGACGTGGTCATCGCCGCCGCTTCCCACTACGCGCCGCCGGGAGGCACCCCTGCAGACGGAGTGCGGATCAACTACGGGAAGGCCCTGGCGATGGCGCAACAGGCGGTGGCAGCTGGTGGTTGAGGATAGTCTCAGCCGTCCAAGATTTCCCTCAACGTCTTGTCAGTTGGCAATTCGTTTGGGGGCATCGTGAACTCGGGTGGGATAAACAGCGCATTTCCCGGCGACCAGAGTTCCATGCTTTCAGCATGTTCCTCAAAATACCTGGGATCAGTGGTCACGCGCAGGCGCTCGGTCATTTCAGGGGCCAGCAAGCCGTACTCACGATTTCTCATAGACTGGACATCGAAGCCGGGCGGCATCAGATCTGGCGATCCGATCACTCGGTCGAGATCCTCCATGGTAACCGGCGAGAGAGGTTGCTCCGGCGCGGCGAGTTCTTCCTCCGTCACCGCATCGATATCGAAACCACCTCTCTCGGATTCACTCGCCTGCTTTTCGATCGCACTCACGACCCGGGCGCGCTCCGCTTCTTCGCGTCCACCGCCCGACAACACCGTATCGGATATGAGGCCAGGAAGCCTGGCGAGAATCGGCTGCAAGCGCCCGACCACGGTCTCGAACAGGCCGATACGTTTTCTGAGTGCCCGGTAAACGTCGGTTTCGACCGTGCCCTCGTAATGCAAGTTGACGATTCGAATAACCCCATGTTCTTGCCCGAGTCGGTCGATGCGGCCGATGCGCTGTTCAACCCTCATCGGGTTCCACGGCATGTCGTAGTTGATCACCGCGCCGCAGAATTGAAAGTTCAAACCCTCGGCTGCGGCGTCCGTGCACAGAAGGATATCGGCCTCACCTTCAAGGAATCGCCGTTTGGCGTCGTCGCGGCTGATCAATCTCCAGGCGCCGTCAACGGACGGTACCTCTCCGCCGCGTCCAGAGAAGCACATCAGCCTCGAACCTCGATCCTTTCGGAGCTCCTGGCGCAGGAAATCCATGGTGTCGGTGTACTGAGTAAAGACCATCACCTGGCCATAGCCGTCCTGGCCGAACTTGCCAAGGGTGCTCTTCAAGCTTTCGACCTTGCTGTCGGGCGGAAGGCGGCCGATACGGTCAAGGAGACTGCGGATGTCGGATTCCTCCTCGGCCTCAAGGGCCTCACTTTCCACAAGCATTGCCCACTCACCAGCATCGCGGATTTCGTCAACTGCTTCATCGTCCGGTACGTCTTCGTCCAGCTCCGGCAATTGAGAATAATTGGCAATGGCGTCGAGATGGTTCTGAAGCGTCCTACGCAAAGCCCAGAAACTACTGGCGAGGCGGCGGCGGTAGATGGTCATGACGAATCCCACCGCCGTACGCTCCCTGGCGCTGGCTTGGTTGTAGGTACCGGCGATGTATTCTTCGACGGCGTCGTAGAGTTCCCGCTCTTCTGAGGTCATCTCGACAAAGCGGTCCTCGACCCTGCGCTCGGCGATCGGCGTGTCCAACATGCCAGCCCTGAAATACCGCCGCAGTAGTTCGCGTGTATGTCGCGAAACCAGCTTGCGCAACGGTGTGCCCGACCGCATGATCCTGACTGCCGCCTGGCGCTCCGGCGTTTCCAACTGGCGCCGTGGAATGGTGGCCCTGTCGCGCAGGGCGCGGAGGACCTTGTTGACTTTCAGGCGCGACAGGTCGGCAAGGCGTTGCGCGTCTTCCGTCTCGACCTTGCCGTAAACACGTTCGGCCGACTGAAACAGTCGCGCCATGTGATCCAAAGCCTCCGCTGATGGATTCCCCTGCTCAATGTCTCGGAAAAAACCAAGAAATGCATCTGCGCTCCATTCCGGCGGTAGGCCGAGGAGGTCCAACAGGTCCCAGACCTCGATGGGATGAACTTGCATAGGGGTGGCCGTCAGCAGGACCAGTCCCTCGGTGCGATCTTTCAGTCCCCGCATCAGCCGGAGAAGCTCGTTGGGGCCACCCTCCTGCGGGCTCCCTGGAGCACGCCGCCGGGCATGGTGGGCTTCGTCAAGAATTACGAGATCCCAGGATTCGGCTTGTTCCAAAAGGTCTCTAGCACGATCGCGCCGGCGCATCATTTGGCTCGAGGCGATCACTACCGGTTCACGGTGCCAGTAATTGCGGTCGACATTGCACTCGTTCCGTTCGCGCCAAGCCGGGGAGGGATACCATACTAGCTTGGAACCGTCGTAAATCGGCCAGTTGAGATTGAACTTCTCGCGCAATTCGATCTGCCATTGTCCGAGGACGGCCTTGGGCGCCAGAATCAGGATCCGCTTGACGCGCCCGGCCAGCCAGGCCTGGCGCAGGAGCATGCCTGCCTGAATGGTCTTTCCGAGTCCGACCTCATCGGCGATCAGCAGTCTGGGAGGCCAATTGTGGTAAAGGCGCTGAAAGGCTCTCACCTGGTGCGGCCAGGGAGTGACCGCCGAGGTCGTTTCACCTACTCGCTCGCCCCCTTGTGGCAATGAGGGTGCGTGCTCAATGAAGGACCAGACGCGGCTTCTCATATCGACCTGCCCGTCTTGGTCCGGTTCTTCTGGTTCCCAGGTCTGCAGATTCGGCTTTTCCGCCAAAGGCTTAACCAGCTTGTTCTCAAGCTTCTCGAGGCGGGCGGGCCTGTCGTTCGCCGGCATGAATCGCATCAGGTCCCGACGTGCGGCATCGGGAACGTCGAGTACGATTACGCGGTGAGCTTTGTTGGCCCAGATGCGGGCGAAGTTGGTCTCCTCATCGGCAACTCTTCGGGGTTCCGGACCCCAACTAGTATAGACACTGATGCTTTCCCAGTTGTAGCGCCAGCCAGCGGCAGTCTCGTTGACGCTGCCGTTCCAGGCGATCTTGTCACCGCCCCTGTCTTCGATGATGCCGGCCTTCTCGTGAAAGATGCCGTCCGCAGGGATCGGCCTGGAATCGGTGTCGCAGGGAACAGCGACCTTCACATCGAGAAAGCCACGAGCGACCATCCAGGCTAACAGTTCCAGGGCCTCTGTAGAGGCCATGTCCGGTGGGGTCAGGGGAAAACTCGTCAAATGCCGTTGAACAAGGTCTCGCAACTGCTCCCCTTTTTCGATCGCCTCAATTTCGAGCGGGTCCAGGGTGCAGCCAGCGACGAGCCGCATTTGGCCCCCGTTTCGGACCAGCCCTTCGATACCACGCACCGCCAGCGACAGAGCGCGGGCATTGAAGTATCCGGTCAGCCGATCATAGCGCTCGGCGTCCTCAAGCGCGGGGATGTAAAACAGGCTGACAAGATCGCCGTCGTCTGGAGTGTACTTGAGCTTCCATTCGCGATCGGCCAACATTATCAGACTTCGTCCTGCCACAGCTTCAACTGCTCGGGCTCATCGATCTCGTCGTTGAAGGCAAGACGGGTCAGGTTGTAGAGGGCTTCAAAGTCGCTCCCCGAACCCGCAACCTCCCCTTCGAGCTCGATGCCGGAAAAAGCTCTGGATACCGGTAGCACCTCGAGGACCGCCTCGAGGGCCGCGAAGAAGCGCGGATCCTGGTCCACCAGCGTTTCGGCGAGCATTTCCCTGGCCGCGTCGAGGGTTCGAGAACGGGCCATGTTGGCGGCATGGTGGATGGCGTCGATCATGCCCCGTGAACCATCGGGCGGACCGAGTGTACCCTTGGCCGCCCGGTGGGCGCTGTCCCACAGCAGGATATCGCTGCCTTTCTTCTGCGCAAGCCGCCCGACGACGACGTTGTCGAGATCGATACCGACGGCGCGGGCGAGCCTCAGTGCTTCGTCGTAGGAAAATACCGGTGCCTTGAAGGCGTCCCAAGCAAGCACGAAGAAGGCGGTGGCAGGATCGAGATCGGCATTGGCCTTGAGATGAGTCAGTTGCTCCAAGCGCCAGCGTTTGACCTCGCGGCGAGCTACGTCGAGGGCGTCTTCCGGGGTTGCGGCGTAGGGATCCCATTCCTCTTCAAACAGCTCCTGCTGGACCCGTCGCCGACGCTCCTCGGGAACCTCACGCGGCGAGCCTCGCTTCAATGGCCAGTGGCGCGAGAACTCCTCCAGCGCCGGACCGAAGGAAGCGAGATACAGATCAACCCCGGTAATGCCCGCTCGCTGAAACTCCTCCACTCGCGTCCGCACCGCTCGTGTGACCTGCGGCTCCACATCTTCCCAATAGACCGAGGTTGTGGCTTCGCCGTAAACCGCCGCTGCTTCGCGTACCATCGGCGTATCCTCTTCCTCGCGGGAAGAGCGCGGGCGGCAAACTAGGAAGATGGTGCTGTTGGCCGCGGCCTTGTCCTTAATGTGCAGGCTACCGCTGGCTTCGGTGTTGATCGGCCAAGACGCGCTGATGACAAAGCCCGCTTCCATCAGCCCCTTGGTGAGCGCGTCCCACGCTCCGGTCGCCTTGTGGGTAAACATTAGAGTCATCACCCCATCAGCCTTGAGCACCCGCCGGCACTCGGCAAAAATGGCGGCCATGCGCTCTTGGTACTCGCGCCCGGCCAGCTTTCTGGCACCTTTCTGGCCTTGAAATTTGGCGGGATTGGCGACCGCCTCGTTGTCCTTGTCCGTCAGGTGGCGGCGGAACAGCTCGGGGAAAACATAGCCGGCGGTACGCTTGAGCCAGACATAGAAGAAGTCCGACAGCTCGGCGTACATAACATTGTCGTAGTAGGGTGGGTCCATGATCACCGCGTCGAGGCTGCTGTCCTCGATGTGGTCGAGGCTGTCAGCGGACTTGCAGGTGATGGTTACAGGCGGTGGGATAAACTCTGCCGTGTCCGCACGTTCGAACAAGCTCAAGCAATCACTCCTCGGCTCCGGGCGAACCAAGGTGACGAGTTCGTCAATGCACTTGGCCGTCTTGTCGATGGCCCAGTCATAGCCTACACCTGACACAAGAGGTGCCATCTCCGCGTAGGACCATACAAATGCAAAGTCGTGTCGGTCGAAGATGGACCGGACTCGACCAGTCGTATTGTCCCAACGTCCGGCCCGATTGTTATAGTTCAGTAAGGTATCGAGCGTCAGGGCCAAGTACCCATACGCCGCTTGCCGGACCTCGCTCAACTTGCCTGCCTCACGGTCAGCGTCGAGCATTTCGCGAAAGATCTCAACGCTGATGCCGTGGCAAAGGAGTTGACGCGGTGAGAACAGGTCACGCCATAACGTCATCCCATAGCGATGTGGTTCGGTCGTCTTATTGCCATCGGGGATTCTCTCGGTCGGAACGATGTCTAGCGCTTCCCACTCCGGTAACTTCTCGTCGAGCCTCGTCTGAATTTCGACGCTGTTGTCGTCCTCGGGCCGAGGCGCCCAGTACCCGCGAATCCATTTGTCCTTTCCGCGCTTCCCGGATTTCAATTTCCTGGCGACGCGTTTCTTGTAGACGACGGCGAAAAGTTGCTCGCCCATCTGGCCAGTCTGGGCTTGGCGCTTGATGTCGTCGCCGTCGATGACGCGGCCGCAATCGGAATAGGGGCATGTGCCGTCGCCGCGCGACACCGTGCCGTCCGATTGTTCTGCAGCGGACTCGACAATATCGAAGGAGCAGACGCGGTCCTGCTTCCCAGGGCCGGCGCCGAGGTGGGGCTTTAGCCGGACCCCCATGCCCCCGGGCGCGAGCCGCCAGTTCGGCGACAGCGGCACGAGACCGTCGCAATAGGGGCAGGTGATGGTGCGCGCCCAGAGGAAATTGGTGGATATGGCGTTTGATTTGGGTTCTGGCGAAAAATATTGCTTGAGGCACTCCTCTCTCTTACGAATAAAGCGTTCTGACAGATGTTCAAATTCGGATTTGAGTTCGTCACCGTATTCGGAAGGCCATTTCACCGTAGCGCGCATTATCAACGTCGATACCGGATTGAGATCATTCGCGGTAGCTTCAGCACCAAGTCTCGCCACCTCGAGTGGAATGCTTCCTCCCCCAGCGGTGGGGTCGAGAACCGTGAAGTTATCTAAAGAATCGTTCAGAGTAGTCTTCAACCAATTCTTGTCAGCCGGACCGGGAACGTAGCTGAACGCCCGAGGATAGCTATAAGCCTTTCCCTCAAATCGTTCACCTCGACGGCGAGCAGTATCAATCCTACGCCGTGCCGCCACCGGATCCCCATGAATCCCCAGCACATGCAGAAACTTCTCGCGGTCGGCATCCGCCGGCAGCAGCGACGCAAGGATCGCCGCTCGCGCTGCGACTAACGACCGCCGCGCCCACCAGACGTGAAGACGATTCGGAGCTGGGAACGGTGTCATGGGCGTCCGCTCGCGTATACTCTCCTCGCCAAGCTCGGCAATCGGCAGCCAGCGTTCTATAAGGCGGGTGTCGGGCATGGCCGGAACTAACATCCTCTCGTGACAGCTCAATTTCCTGAAAAGGCCTTGAGATGGCATGCGGTTCCGAGGATATCGGTTTCCCACTGCCCTAGAGAGCTAATCGGGCGCCTCAGTCGGATTGCGTTGAAAGACAACTCCAATCGTCTAAGCCAGACTCCGGACTCCCGGATAGTCCTTTCAACCGTCCTGGTTCCGCGCTTACGGGCTGGGGCGGTCAAACCTCCGCCCGTGGTGGAGTAGGCGTTCGTCGTGTAAGAGAGGATCCGGTCCACATCGTTTTGGGTTGGAAGGACACGATTTCCCCTTTGCCAAGGCGCCAGAACCGCGAAGGGGTCGCGGTCCAGCATCCGATTCCACACACCGGGTTCATGGGCATTGGCCGATCCATGGTGCGGAACCTTGAAAGCCGACGCCTTGCTGGTTGGCCGCGCACCACTCCGTAGAATTTCTATCCAACCCCGTTTCTCCAGATCCGAACCAAGTAGCACCACTACATCCGCCACCCTTACCCAAAGCACGATAGCGACCTCGTTGGGAGACTGGTCAGGAACACGCGTCTTACCCTCCCCTTCGCCAGGGAGCAGACTACCGATAGTCTTCAAGAAGCCTGCCACGGCCCCGTCGTCGGGCGAGAGCGACCAGACCTCACAACCTGCTGGATGAGAGAAAACACGGCGGTTGCCCAGAGCAAATGTGGGGCGCGAATCAGTCTGTATAAGCCGTGAGATCACGCGATGAATCTCTTGAACGCCAGAGCCGGCAATGGTCATATGGCGATCATCTAGCGCGTGAATGGCGGCGAGAAGCTCCTTTTCGGTAAGCACGCTGGCACAGCAAAAAGTGGCTTGGCAACAGCGCTCGACTAATTTCGACATCCCGCGAATGTGATCGTCATGCCAATGGGTAGCCACGATAAATCGAACGGCTTGGGCAGGATCGAGGCCAATGCTCTGGAGATACTGCAGGGCTATCGGTGTTCCGTCCGTAGAGACGCAGGAATCGACGAGGATCCAAGCACCGTCGCCAACGTGCAGGGCAATACACTCGCCGTATCCGGAACCGAAAAGCGTGAGCTCGAACTCGTCTTTTCCCGGCGGGGTTCCGGTCTTCATCACCGATCAAATGACCGGATTACTTCACGCGCCCAGGCTTCACCATCCTGCAGGTCGCTCTTGGTAATGACGGGAAGGTCGCGGAATACGATATAGGACACACGCTTTTTTGCTCCTGCGGTACGCTCGTAGCCGATTACCCAACGGAAAATGCTGCCGACTTGGATTTTGGCGGCATCCTCTTCTAATATTTCGTCTTTGGGGATATCTGCTTCTTCTCCTGGATTGGTTTCCCCGGCCGTCAGATCGGTCAGGAGTGCTGTGAACCCCGTATCTTTTATCTCAGTTACATAGCCTTCCCACTCTTGCAGGGCGTGCAGAGTCACAGGCTGCGACTGAGTTCCTCGCAGCTGAGGAAAATCGAAAACCGGGGTAAGAACCTTTCCGTCTTGTTCACGACCGGCAAAAAACGGCAGGGTCCCCTTTTTCATGTCTCGGTTGTGTGCAGTTGTTGAGGGAGGGTCCAATTTCCGTTCCAACGCACGACCGACTCCATGGTTCACATTTTTTAGAAGGTCTTCAGCGACACCCTCGTCAAATTCGCTAACCCATTCATACGCATCGGCGTGCTGCGCCGCAGTGGTTTGAACTGCATGGGGCATAATTATCTCTCCGTGGTCTTTGCTAAAGACATGATGTGATCAATAAGTTCGTTGCTACGGTCGATTGACGTACCGAAGTTGCTTTTGAAAAGCTTCATCAGGCGCTCTGCGGTTCCCAATCCCGCATTATCGATTGCATAGTGATCGTTGACCCTGACGTACACTCCCGTTCGACCCTTGCCAACTAGGGTGGACGGTTCCACCGTGACGTTGATCTGACCTCCCGCTGGCCTTCCTTGGGGTGCGACTTGTGACATCGTCAGGGAAGTCATCCCCCCATGCTTGCCTGAAAGTCCAAGACACCGACCCCATTGCCCCCATGGTTCCACCGGGGCAAGCGTTCTGCCGATTCGATCCCGTTCAGCAATACTCTGGACGCAAAAATGGACGTTTCGGTTGATCCCGAAGGCCCTAAGGGGCGTATGGAACAAGTGATCCTGGAAGATCCGGAGGACGAGATCATGCAAACGGACGTGAGGTGCCTGCACGGTATTGACGGAAAATTGGTCAATCGTGACCCGCAAGTGCAACCAGTTCGTATCGAATGCAGTGACCTGCTCGTGAGCGACCTGTAAAACCGCACTGTCTGCAACACTCTGGGGGAGTAGGCCGTGTAGCGCAAACCAAGCCGGGGTGAAGATGGCCGGGTTGAAATCCCCGAGCAAGACAACGTTCACGCCGCTGATCTCAGGCTCGATCCTCATATTATCCATCCTCTACGACAAAGTTGGTCCCGTGCACGGTCATCTTGCGAATCCCGCTTCAGGAGATAATCTGTCCTGTTCGAGCCTCCGTCAAGAGGATACGAAGCGCCATCAGCACGCGCCGCGGATACTTGCGATGCATTGCCATGCCGAGCCAATAGGCGGCCTCCTCGCGTTCCATGGACTCGATCCCTTCGGCCACCGCCCGCATGTTATCACGGCTGCGCATCGGGGCAAGCGTGCGGAACAGCAGACCCAGTGTCAGGGCCAAGTCCTCGCTGAGAGCGTAGCCTCGCTTCCTGGCATCGCCATTGCCGCCCAACTTGATCCCGGACTGCGAAAGCCGCTTCAGCACCCGATGCTCGACCAGTTCAAGGTTGCGGCCCCGTAGCCCTGCGACGCGCAGCGCCGAGGTCACTTGCGGCGTTGCTGGCGCGGGCATCTGCCAGATTTCATACACGGCACCGACCCGGCCATATTCCCGCACACGCAGCTCGTACCGAGGCGCAGAAGCCGGAATTTCAATCTGGGTAATTCTTTCCAAACGCCCCATTTCAGGCTTTTGCCTCCGCCGTTGCCGACACGTAGGCCGCTCCGCTCGCGAACCGGGAAAGTCGCTCGGTGAGCTTCTCCGCCGCTTCTCCTTGCATGGAAAGGCCATTGGTGAAGGTCAGCCTGAACTCCGTTTCCAGAGTCTTGGAACTGGCGTCGCGCAACTGCGGCTCGAGGAATTCCTTCACCGGCTGAGCGTCCAGGACGGGGCCTCGGAACTCCAATTCGAACGATCCCCCCTCTCGTGTTTCATAGCCACCTGTAATGGTGACCATCTTGTCCGCACCGGAAACAGCACCCACTGCGCCGAGAAGCCGGAAAGCGTCGCCAGCCTCGAACATGCGGATGGTCAATACCCCAATTATGTCAACATCCTGTGCCCTGGCCTGCTCCCACAGCCGAATCAATGCTTCTTTGAGAATACCTTCTGCCGTAAAGGATCCGGTCTCGGCGGTCGGCGGCTCGGGTGGCTCGGGTGGCTCGGGTGGCTCGGGTGGCTCGGGTGGCTCGGGTGGCTCCGTCGGCGGCTCTGGTTTCCGCGGCCAAATGCCGGCATTTTTCGAGTAGGCCATGGTAAGAATTACGGACTGCTCATCGATCATGATTCCGGCTGGCGGGTCCCCCGGACCGAACAGCAGATCTCCCCGTTGATAGACGTATTCCCCCTGGTCGATTCCTAGGCGGAGACCGCGGATGAAGACATCATCACTGATCAGGATGGGCAGCGCCGGGTCGCGCCGGAATTCATCCCGTAGCGACAGGATGGTGATTTGGCCTTTCTTCAGCGGCGTTCGGTCCCGCACATAGGCAGGCGAGTCCGGCTCGTCCTCCGAGAGACGCAGCTTACCCAAGTCGCGCAATGCCCGAACAATCTGTTGCTGGCCGGCGCCGGGCTGATCGGAGGCAGAATGGACGTCGATAGCCGAGTGGGCCAGATCCACGTCACTCATGCCTATCCTGTTGCGGGAGGGGTAGAAAACGTGGCGGTAGCACTGCTGAATTGCGATCGCAAGTTCCTGCTCGGAACGGGCCTCCATCTCCCGAACCCGGTCCTGCTGGTGCTCGGCTAGGTCGATGAGGCGGTCAGGCCTTTTAAGTTCCCGCAGCGCCAGACGATGATGGGTCTTGCGGCGCATCTCCTCCTTGCGGGCATCGTCGGCGACCACGAACACCAAGCTGTTTCTAAGTGCTCTCAAGGCCGAACCTTCAGCGCCCTTGCGCGTGTAGATCCGCTCGATCAAATCAGGTACGCTTTCGACCGAACTGCCGATAGCCACCGCCTCGTAGGCCAGAACAACGAGCTTCGGTCGGCCGTCGCCGACCTCGTCCGGAACGTCGAATGGTCCCCCTGGGAAGGACACCGTCTCGAACGTTCTGCCGCCGAATATCTCGCGGATGCGGTCGTTGAGATGGGCGCGGGCTTCAGCAGCGTCGATATGGCGCTCCTCCCGGCGGATGATCTGGACCAGATTGGCCTCGGCGAGAAAACGCATCGGAGCGCCGGGACGGTCGTCGAGATATGCGGACTGCGCTATGAATTTACTGCGTGCCTCCTCGATAAAGCTGATGTCCATCGTGGGACACAAGACAGAATAGCGCAACTGCTCCGGCGAAATCCCCTTCAGCGGATCATTGAAGGCGAGCGTGTGTATGAAAATGGTGCGTGCGACGTAGACCGCATAGGGCGGGAGGCCGCTGTGATACGCGCTATCGATCTCCTGCGCCAATGCCTTTTTCTCTGCCGAACCGGCGGCGATGTCGTTGCTAATGGCAGGCACGTAGGCGGACTGTCCGAGGCGGGTCACGATCTCCTGGCGGATCGGCTCATAACACGGATCGATATGGTGAAGATGAATCGCGGTTGCGTCCCTGGGGTTTTCCTCCCAAAGGCGCGAGATCGTGCGCGCCAGCAGCCGCAACATGCCGCGTACCCGCTGAAAATTGCCGAGCGTCGCGGTCTTGCCCCTTAGTGTCTCCAGAACTTCGGGATGCAGCGGGTAACTCGAAAAAAAGTTTTCGCTGGTCCCGGGCCGAGCAGCATCATCGGCCAAAGATTCCCTGCTAGCCGTCCAGAGATCCCTGTAGGCATTCGTGACCGCCGAAATCCTGGTGTCATCAATTGATTCGAACAGGCGGCGGCGCAGCACCTGAACCGTCTCGTCTTCCTCGGTAGGATTCAATAGCGTCGCCTTGCGCGCGGAGACGCTTTCCGCTTCCGCCATGAAATCGGCAATGTACTGGTTTTCTTCGCTGTAAGCGTCAGTAGCCCGCCCGTCCTTGCCGATGGCAAGCGTATAGACGAGGGCGGCCTTGGGCGCGCTTTCCACAGCTTTGAACAACGAGGTCAGGAAGGCAGTCAACTGGCCACGAGCATCTGCTAAGTTTTTCACCTTACGCAAGTAAACCGAAAGCTCATCAAGCAAAATCAGGGCCGGCTCGCCGCCGAACAGTTCGCGCAAGGTCTCGGCTCCCGGGGCCATGCGGCTTTCATCGCTATTGCGCACCCTCTCATACCCATCCTTGCCGGCCAACGCGTACGCGATCTCACCCCAAGGAGTGTGGGCCAAGACGCCGTCGCTCATGGACCTGCCGTTGGCGGGGTCCGCATTTTCCCCGTCGAAGGCGGCGATACGAACCTGCCCCCCCTGGAGCAGGGAAGGGTCGACGAACTCAGAAACATTCGACACACCCTGCATACCCCGGGCGGCATGGCACAATGCTATAAGTCCGTGGGTTTTGCCACCACCGTACGAAGTGTCCAGCCGAAAGATGGATGCAACTTCACCGCCGGCGCCGGTCAGCCGCCGGCACACGTTGGCAAGCAGGTTCTTGAGACCCCTTGTGGGATAGGTGGTGGCGAAGAAAAGTGCCGGGTCGAGATATGCGGCATTACCCGAGCCAGTGATGACCTGGGCCAAGTCCGCAGCGAAGTCGGCCTCGGTAATCGCTCCCTCAAAAACATCCGCGCGGGGCCGGCATGTTTCGAAAATCGTTGGGATGTTCATTGTTGTTGCTCAATCTCATTCCGGGTATCATCTACCCTGGGAATCCAGCGGACGGTTGCCCTTGATCTACTTGAGCAATTTACTCCAAAAATTCAATCAAGATAATAATGCTGTATCGTATACTCAACAACAGCGAGTGGCGCAATTTCCAGTCCATTTTCTCTTTCCTCGAAGATGGAATAGAAAAGTTCAAACCCAAACCGAAGTTAGGCGGCAAGGACGCCATCCATGAGAACTCATTGCCACCGAGGCCAGCCTGAAAATTACACAGACGCGCTTGGAGTCCTGCTTCCCAATGGACATCCGTCCCTCCTCCCCCTATACTCTACCGCGCGGACCCGGCTGAATGGCGGCGCGTTTTGCGCCGGATCAGGTCCACGGGACCATGCCCGGCGGAGCCAGGGCGCGGCGCTTTATCTATGAAGGTTATCACTTTCTCAGAACACCTCCTTGAAAGGAACCTTCCATGAATCTCAGAAGAATGTTCTCGGTCCCCGAGCACTCCTGCGGCGCCAATGGCGCCCTCCTCCTCCTGCGCCTGGTCGCCGGCCTCGCCTTTGCCATTCACGGCTGGCCCAAGATTCAGAATCCCTTCGGCTGGATGGGCCCCGAGGGCTTCGCCCCCGGCATCTTTCAGGCGCTGGCCGCCCTTTCCGAATTCGGCGGCGGCATCGCCTGGATCGTGGGGCTGCTGACCCCCCTGGCCGCCCTGGGCATCGGCTGCACCATGATCGTCGCCGTCTGCATGCACGCCTTCATGCAAGGCGACCCCTTCGTCTCGGCGGGAGGATCATCCTACGAGCTCGCGGCGATATACCTCAGCATCTCCGTCCTGCTGCTGGCGGCTGGGCCGGGACGATTCTCTGCGGACAGACAGTTCTTCGGTCCGCGCTCGCAGTGACCGGTGAAGGAGAATAAAACCATGGGAAAATCCTTGCGCTTGCTCTCGATCGGAGCCCATCCGGCGGATATTTTCGACCAATCCGGCGGCACCATGGCGCACCACGCCAGTCGCGGAGACTACGTCGGCTGCGTGGTGCTGACCCACGGCGCCCGGGTGCACGACGCGGTGATCAGCGACTCCATGTTCCATCGCCAACAGGTTCCGGAAGAATCCGAACTGCTGGCGATGATGGAGGAACGCTCGGACGTCAAGGCCGACGAGGTCCGCGCCGGGTGCGCAATCCTGGGTGTCCGCGACATCTACTTTTTCGGAGCCGACGACGCCGTCCTCCTGGTGACGGTGGAAACGGTGCGGCGTCTGGCGCGCATGTTGCGCCAGTTGCGCCCCGACATCGTCCTGACTCACTTCCCCAAGGAAGGCGACGGGCTCACCAGCCCCCATGCCGTCGCCGGGCAGATCGTGCTCCACGCCCTGTCTTCGGCGGGCAGCGTCGACCCCGGGGACCGCAATCCCCCCCACAAGACGGCGCAGGTTTTCTTCTTCGGGACGGGTGCGGCGGCGGTGCCGCGCAACGTATGGCAATCCGAGGGGGGCTACTACAACGATGTGTTCATCGACATCACCGACGTGGCGGACAAGAAGCTGGCGGCGCTGGATTGCCTGGTAAGCCAGGGATACGGCGGCGCTTATGCCCGCAAGCGCATCGAAACCAGCGACGGGGCCTTCGGCAGCGCCGGAGGCTGCGCCTACGCCGAAGGATTCATCTCGTTGAACGCCGAGACCCACCACTATCTGCCCCTGACCGACCATGCCCTCAAAAGCGCCCGCGCCTCGGACCACGAGATCATCGAGCGCAACTCCTATCGGATCGCCCTCGACTGAGAGCCGCGGCCAGGACCGGCTGGCGAATCAGTGGCGCACAAAGTGAAGCCCCCGTCGGCTCCATCAGATCCGGCGGGGGCCCCACCCTCCGCATCCGGCACTTCTTGAATGAACACTACCAGCGGAAGGAATGGGGGCCGAAGTCGGCCTTGTAGTAGAGGGAGATGGCCTGACCCGGAGGGGCGACCTGGTCGATGCGGGCGCGCTCCTCGTCGCTCACCTTCACCTCGGCCGCTCCCAGATTTTCCTCCAGTTGCTCCATGGTGCGAACGCCGACGATGGGACTGGTGATACCAGGCTGCTGGGCGCACCATGCGAGGGCGAACTGACCCAGAGTACATCCCCTCTTTGCGGCGATATCCGAAACGACGTCCAGGACGTCGTAGGCCGCATCGGAGAACAGATCCTCGTGCTGACTATTGTCCTGGTAGCGCGCGTCCGCCGGACGCTCCCTGCCGCGGCGGTACTTGCCGGTGAGAAATCCGCCCGCCATGGGCGACCACGGAATGAGCGCCGTTCCATAAGTCATCGCCATGGGGACCAGCTCGCGCTCGATGCTCCGGTCCAGCAGGTGGTAGGGCGGCTGCTCGCAGACGAAGCGGTTGAGCCCCAGCTCCTTCGCGGCCCACAGGGATTCCACCACCTGCCAGGCAGCGAAGGTGCTGCTGCCGATGTAGCGCACCTTGCCGGCGCGAATCAAATCGTCCAGGGCCCGGAGGGTCTCGTCGATGGGTACGTCGGAGCAGGGGCGATGGATCTGGTAGAGGTCGATGTAGTCCGTTTGCAGGCGCCGCAGGGACGCCTCGCACTGCTCCACGATATGGCGGCGGCTGTTGCCCTGGGCATTGGGGTCGTCGTCGTCCATGCGGAAGTGGACCTTGGTCGCCAGCACGATTCGGGGCCGTTTCCCATTGCGCTGCAATGCTTTGCCCACCATATCCTCACTCCTTCCGCGAACGTACATGTTGGCGGTGTCGAGAAAATTGATACCCCCGTCGATTGCCCGGTCGATGATGTCCATGGAATCGGACTCGCCGGTTCGACCGCCGAACATCAGGCATCCCAGGCAGAGCGAACTCACTTTCGTACCTGTCCTTCCCAGACTGCGGTATTCCATTTGTTCCTCCTTGTTCTGGTAGGCCGCCCCCTTCCCTCTAACCAAGCGGCAAAGGTCGCATCCCGATTGACCACTTCTCAATAATAAACCAGGCCGCTCGCCCGGCAAATTCGCCTTTCCACCATTTTTCTTCCACTTTCAGGAGGACAATCTTTTCTCTGTCCTTCCGGCGCCGGGGCCAAGCCGGCGTCCCCCGGCCTTTACAGAGCGGGGAGCAGTTGACCGGTAAAAGAACCGATGCTCATTGAACTCTTCGATCCTGGACAGGACCCTCTAGAAGGTTGATTATTTTGTCCCAGGTTGGAGAACAAGGACTTCCGGCAGTTGCCAGGAGACTCACGTGAATTACCTGAAGTTCAATCCACCTCTTCCCGGGACGTTGATCGGAGAGGTGACGCAATTCTGGGAAGAGATCTTCGCATCCTCCTTCGAAGGTTTCATCGACCAGCTCAGCGGCGCCGAAAGCGACCACAACCGCGACTGCGTCTACCTGGTGCGGGAGGGGGAGCGCTTGCTGGGCACCTGCTGCCTGACCATTTCAAGGACCCTGCCGCAACTAGGCGGACTGGGAGAGGTGGCGACGCGCCCGCAATATCGCCGCCGCGGCATCGCGGCATTACTCTGCGAACAGGCGCGCAATGATTTCCTCCGGCAGCTCGGCCAGGCCCTCTTCCTCGGCACCGTCAACCCGGAGGCCGCCCGGGTCTATCATCGACTGGGCTGGCGCAAGTTGGCGGGTGCCAACGTCATGGCGCTGATAGCCGGGGGCGGCTCTCCGCAGGCTTTCCTGGTGGACCATTTCAGCGAAGAAGCGGCCGCCACCATCGTCCCCGGAAGCCCCGCGGACCGCATCCACATGATTCCTCTGATTCTCTGTCCCCACGATTGGCAGGTGCTCGACGCCAACGTCAAGATCTATTCTACCCGCTACGCGACCCAATCTTCATGTATGGGACTGTATCCCCGCTACCAGGCATTGGCCCGCGACGGGCGCGGCGCCTGGTTTGCCGCACGCACCCGCTCGGGACGCCTGGTGGGACTCTCCAGCGCCCGTCTCGATGAATCCGGGTCATGCCGGGTAGACGGCTTTATCCACCGGAACTTCGAGGCCGCATGGGCCGACATGATCGAGGCTGCCGCAGGTTGGGGACGAGAACATCAAGCCCGGACCTTGTGGGCAACCGTGTCGGTCGAGGACGAGGACAAGCGCTCGCGCTTCGAGGCCCTGGGATTTTGTCCCATCGAAGCAGGTACGGTGTTCACTTTGGAAGACCGCCAGGTCGCCTCGGTCAGTCTCGATCGGGGGCTCGACAGCGAGAAAGGGAAATAGAAAATGGGCGGCAACGCCATCAAGATCAGCAAAGTAACCCCCTGGGTCATCAGCTTTCCATGGGAGATGCGCATCGGAGCAGCGCAGGAGCCGGTGACCCAGGACCGCCAGTTGGTGCTGGTTCAGGTCGACACCGACGCCGGGATCACCGGCTGGGGGGAGGTCACAACCTATCCCGGACCGGTGGCCAACCGCGCCATCGCGTCGATGATCGCCCAGGTCGGCGACTTTCTCTCCGGGGAGGACGCCAACCAGATCGAACACCTGTGGCAGAAGACGTTCCGTTCCTTCACCTACATGGGAACCAGGGGAGCGACCTCCGCCCTCATCAGCGCCATCGACATCGCCCTCTGGGACATCCGCGGCAAGGAGCTGGGTCTACCCGTTTACGCGCTTCTCGGGGGCCGGGTCAGGGACCGGATCGCCCTCTACACCCATCCCCCCGAACCCCGCACCGTCCCCGACGCCATTGCCGACGCCCGGCAGATCATCGACGCAGGGTACGAAGCCTTCAAGTTCGATCCCATGATGCGCTTTATTCCCGGTGATCACGGGGGCTATCTCGACGGGCAATTGAGCCGGGAGGGCATGGCGACAGCCGACGAGATCGTCGGAGCGGTGCGCGCCGCAGTCGGACCCGACATCGAGATCCTCATCGATGCCCACGGCATGTACAACGTCCCCACCGCCATAGAACTGGCCAACAGGCTCGCCAAGCACGACATCCACTGGTTCGAGGAGCCGGTGCCGGTGGAAAGCTACCGCGCCCTGGAGCAGGTGCGGCGCGAGGTCGGGGTGAAGATCTCGGTGGGCGAGCGGCTCCACACCCGCTGGGAGTTCGTGCCCATCCTGGAAAAGGGCCTCGCCGACTTCCTGATGCCGGACGTGACCTGGACCGGAGGCATCACCGAGCTCAAGAAGATCGCCACCATGGCCGAGGCATATTACCTCCCGGTTTCACCTCACGACGCCGGCGGCCCCATAAACATTCTGGCCGGGGCTCACGTGATGATGACGACGCCCAACTTCTACAAGCTGGAGACCTCGCGCTACGAGCTCGGAGCCTACAGCGCTTTCATCGAGCCCGCTTTGGACATCCGCAACGGCCACCTGATCGTTCCCGACAGCCCCGGTCTCGGCGCCGAAATCGACCTGGAATATCTCCGCTCCCACCTGGTCTTCGGCGGCCCTTAGTAGGCCCCCGCCGGCGGCGAGAATTCCCTAGGCTATTTTCTCCATCTTTCCGGCGCGCAGTTCCTCCACTGCGGCTTCGACTCTGCGCACCTCCGAGCGGTCGTACTCGCGCTGCCACTTCAGGCGCTCCTGCGCAGGAGTCCTGGAGAAGGGCCAGTGGTCCTCGTCGGCCACCCTCCACAGCACCCTTGCCGCGAGAAAGGCGGCCTCCCTGATATCCATCAGGCGGATCTTGTCCACCGTGTCGTGGGCGGTGTGGTAGAACCCGGTGGAGATGCTGAACCCCGGGTCCCGCACAAAGGCGCTGGGAATGCCGGCCGCCATGAACGGGTAGTGGTCGGCGGAGATGTGCTCGGGCTCGCGCAGGGGCGAAAGGTCCATGTCGACGATGAGGTCCTCGTCGAACTCCGAGGCCAGGGCGCGGAAGTAGGGCCGGGTATCCTGGCCGTAAAGGAACAAGGCCCGGGGCTGCGGTCCTCCGGCGGCGTCCAGATTGAGCATGAAGCGGGTGTGATTCAGTTGCTCATCATGACTGTCGACGTAGGCCTGCGCCCCGATCAATCCCAGCTCCTCGACCCCGAACAGGATCGCCCGCAGAGGCCCTTTCAGTCGTTCCCGGTGGGCGGCGAGGACCCGCGCCGCCTCCAGGGTCGCCACCAGTCCCGAGGTGGGATCATGGGCTCCCTGGGCGAGATCGTGGCCGTCGTAATGGCATCCGAAAATCACCCTGGATGACTCCTCCTCCCCGGCGGCGGCGATATCCCCGACTACGTTCCACGAGGTTTTGATGGCGAGCTGGTCCGTGGTTTCAATCTCCAACTCCACCTCGCCGCGGCGCAACAAGCGGCGCAGCAGCAATCCGGTCTCCCGGCCAATGGCGATACCCGGGACGAGCCCCCAGCGATTGAATCCCAGGGCGCCGGTAACCGGACCGTAGCCCTCCTCGTTAGCCATGAAGATAAAGGCCCCGGCTCCGGCGAGAACGGCGCGATTGTACTTCTCGATGCGTTGAATCCAGCGCCCGGCGGAGACCGGATTGGCGATATTCACCAGGGCGATGTTGCCGCGCAGCCGCGCAGCCGCGGCGTCGAAGTCCTCCGGTGCGCCGCGGTCCAGATCCACCAGTCTGCCGCGCACCGATCCGGGAGGGGACATGGGCAACGAGAGGCAGGCCAATTTCCGCTTCCACGGCTCGAGCACCTGCAGCCGCGCCCGCCCGCGGGTCCATCCATGGTACTCGAACTCCTCGGCGTGCACCCCGGTCAACCCGTAGTGCCGCAGCTTTTCGAGCAGGAATCGAGCCGCTTGCTCTTCCTCTTCGGTGCCGGCGAAGCGGCTGCCCAGATCGTCGCAGAGGGTCTCCAGATTGGAGCGCACCTCGCGGGAGGTGAAAATCAGTCCGGCCAGCAATTGATCCAGTTTCTCGTCCATTTTCTTCTTTCTCCCCGCGGTCGCGCCGCGTCCGCTTCGGTATGCAGCCAGAGGTTTCGGAGCCGGCAAGAAGGCCACGGCACGTCTCACCGGCGCAAGGGGAGGAAGTATAAGCAGGCATTTTATCCGCGGTCAACCACCAGGAATTGGCCGTCTGGGCTAAGGCCGATTGGCCCGGGCCTGTCCCCCAAGCAGCCGTTCGGCAACCTTGCACTGCCCCCTGGCCTGTTCATGCGGACGTGCCGTGGCCATATTATCCTTACCGCAAGGGTCTCCGCCGCGGTAGCAGCGGATTCCTGCAGAATTCCCCATCTTCTCCGGGGGCTGGTCATTGCGGCCGCTTGAACCCAACATACCACCAATCACACAGAGGCAGGGCCCGCCCCTAGCTGCGGCCATGGCTCGAGAAGAAGGGACTTCTGGATGAAAGTCGTCGTTACTCCGCTCGGAGGCGGTGTCGGCCCGGGAGAGGCCGACGATGTGGTGATCAAAGACCTGGAGGCCACCTTTCCCGAGGTCGATTTCGTCTGTTGCGAGACCGAGGAAGAGGAGTTGGCCGCCGCGCCCGAGGCCGAGGTCTACTGCGGATGGCCGACGCGCGAGTTCTACCTGGCCGCCGCCAACCTCAAGTGGATCCACTGTCCGGGTACCGGAATCGACGGCATTCTCCGGATCCCGGAGATCGCCGCCGGCGACATCCCCGTCACCAACGCCCGCGAGCCCCACGTGAGCCCGATGGCGACCCACGTCTTCGCCTTCATAACCGCCCTTGCCCAGAAGCTGCACCAGATGCTGGAGCAGCAGAGAGCGAGGCAGTGGCGCACCTTCGATTACGCCTGGAGGCAGATCGACCTGGAGGGGCAAGTGCTCGGTATTCTGGGCTTCGGGAACATCGGCCAGCGGGTGGCGAGGCGGGCGAGCGGCTTCGATATGGAAGTTTATGCCGTCGACAAATTCCCCAGGCCTTCCCCCCATGCCAGAGAGGTCTGGAGCCTGGACCGGTTGGACGGGTTGTTGGCGATGTCGGACTGGTTCGTGGTGACGGCGCCCCTCACCGCCGAGACCCGGGGCTTGATCGACGGACGCCGCATCAGTCTGATGAAGCGCTCCGCGCACCTCATAGTCATCTCCCGCGGCGGCATCGTCGACGAGGAGGCGCTGAGTAAGGCGGTGCGCTCCGGTGCCCTGGCGGGGGCGGGCATCGACGCCACCGAGCAGGAGCCTCCGGCCCCCGACAGCCCCCTGTGGGACACGCCCAATATCATTCTCACGCCGCACGCCTCGGCCTTCACCCCCAACCTCTACATCGGCCGCCGCGAGGTCTTCAAAGAGAACCTGCGGAGATACCTCGCCGGTGAGCCCTTCCTCTACGTCTGCGACAAAAAAGCGGGTTTCTAACCAACAGGGCAGCAGTCCTCCGCCTGTTCGATCACTGTATCCAGAAAGAGAAAAGGCGGGCTTGACGCAGCTCGAATCGCAGTTGCACCGTTTTCGACTCGTGGGCGGCGATGTCCCCCTCCTGCCACGCCACCTCGGCGGCGGGCTGGTCCCCCGTTAGCGGGGCCGAGCGCGCCATCTCCCTGCCGTCCTCATCGATCACCTGGATGCTGAGCTCTCCTTCCAGGGCATCGGCGTTGACGAAGAGGGTGGAGCCGGGCACGGTGAAGGGCCGGGTCAGGATCCAACCTGCCCTTTCCCCGGTGTCGAGTGACATGAATCCGTCCCGGCGCAGCACGGCCAGGCAGATCGCGCCCCAGTCCGGCCGGTAGTGCTTCCAGTCCTGGCGGTCGAGGTCGAACCCGGTCTTGGGAGGCCAGCCGATATCCGTCACCCCGTCGTAGTAGAACCAGAGCTCCTCGCCGCGGACAACCGGACTGGAAGGGGGGAAAACCACGGTCAGGTCATAGGCGCCGCTCTCGGTGCGGGACAGGCCGATGAAATCCTGGCGGTCGCCCAATCTCCGCCATTGGCGCAGGTCGCGGCTGCACATTAGTTGAGGAATCTTGAAGGCGATGTTGTCGCTGGGATCATTCAGATCCATGGCGACGGAGGGATGTATGGCGGGCAGCGCCAGGTAGTGGCTCTCGTAGCGAAAGACGGGGGTGTTGTAGATGTCGACTATGTAGTTGTCATTGGCGTAGAAATCGGTCTGTTCCAGTCTCGGGTCGGCCACCAGTTCCACCATCAGCGCCTTGATCGCATCGCGTCTTTCCTCCTGGTCCCGGGCGTCGGCGTGAAAGAGCAGCCCGTGGTCCTTCCAATCCTTGAAGTTCTCCAGGTTCTCGTTAGTGAGGAGGGCGTGGGAACGACCGTAGGGGCCGCCTCTCTTCACGGTCAGGATGAAGAGCCCGTCCTTCTCGTCGAAAGACAGGTTGTGTTCGTCACTTGCCGGAATCCTGGGATTGCCCAGCATGGTCCAGGTGAGCATGTCGGGGGATACGGCGACGCGGCGCGGCGAGACCGACTTGTAGCGGCGCGCGGGATCGGGATCAGTGGGATCATAGACCACGGTGTAGATCGCCATGTCCGACCTGCCCGCCCGCCACCAGTGCAGGCCGTCCTCACTCTCCCAGACGGTCGAGATACTCCGCGGCCCCGAGGTCTCGGTCAGGAGGAATCTGAACAGCTCGAGCTCGCGGTCCCAGCTCGGCACGTTGCGGATCTGAAAATGGTGCTCTCCGCGCTCCAGGTAGTCGGGTCGGATCACCGCCCCTTTTTTGACCGGCTGGTGCATGACACGGCTGAGGCGCTCCATTGCCTCTATGCCGCCATCGTCGAGGAACAGTTGCCGTTCCCCCGCAGGCACCGTGAAACCCCCGGACTCCTGGGCGATAGAGGACACGGCCAGGCCCAGGAAGACTGCGATGCCGGCGGGCGCCCAGACAAATTTCGCGCTCATGGAATGGAATCCTCCATTGGGTTGATTGATAGCCACCATGTGTACCGAGGGAGCACGCAAGCGCGGCCCACCCAGGTGGCCGATCGGCCTCAATCCCGCTGCGGAATCACGATGAGAACCTGATCCTGTGCAATCTCGGTTGCAATGGGCAGCGACATCTTCTCCGGCGCGGCGAACGGCCGGTAGAGCAGCGCCCCTTTCCACTGCGGGTCATTGAAGGAAATCTCCACCCTCTTCGCTCCAAGCTGAAAATGCTGCATCACCAGAGCGTGCGCCGATCCCGAGGCAGGTCTTTCCCGCCACGTCCGGTGTGCCCCCACGTACACCGTGCCGTCGTGTTGCACCTCGGCGATGTTCTGCTCGACTACCTCCGACCACCAGATGTTGTCCGCCAGCTCCCGGCGCAGGCGGAGCGCCTCCTTCAGGTAAGGCTGCAGATGCTCAAAGTCGGCGATACTGCCCCCCTTGTTTATCCCTTCTATGACCATGATGTGGCCGAAGCGCAAGCATTTGTTGACCAGGCCGAAATCGAAATCCCCGCCGATGCAGCAGCTTGGTTTGACTTCCGGAAAGACCACCTCTTGCACCGGAATGTGATCCTGGCCGAAATAACGCGTATAGAGTGCGGTGCAATGCGGCATCATGCGGTCCCAGCCGGTCTCCAGGGCGACCGGGACGGCGTCGGCTTTGAGCCGTTTCGAGAAATCGGCGACGGCGTCCAACAAACTCTGGTGCGCGCTGGACTCGATACGTCCGGGGGCCTCCGGATTGAAATCCAGGTGGAAGGGCTCGCCGCACAGAACCTTGTCGATCAGGAAGGCCGCCGCGCCGAGGGCGTGCACCTTCTCCCACTCCGACCGGATAATGCGCCGCAACCTGGCATGGGCAAGATTGCCTGCCACCATGCGGGGCACCGCGTAGCCGATGAGGTGGAGCAAGCTGTCGAAGCCGTATCCCAGAGGCATCTGCGGGTCGCCGTGGGGATTGCGGATGGCATAGCGGTGCAATTCTTCTTCGTACCAATCCGTTTCCAGATTCATCTGATTGGCGTTTGACCAAATAAGCACCGCAACCCCCATCTTCTGGCATTCCTCGATTGCCCTGGCGAATTCCTCGCGCGTGCCCAGCCTCGGTTCCGGCTCCGAGAACATGGGATAGTTGCAGTCGACGCCACCGGCGTGCCAGCCACTGACCTGAATAACGTTGATTCCGGCCTCCCTGGCGTCGGCGGCGAAGCGCGGCAGATCGGCGAAGCGGTAGCGCACCCGACCCTCCGGCGTGTCCATGAAGGTGGCCTGCCAGGCGTCCCATTGCGCCATGCCGTCCGGGTCGAATTCCATGCGGGCGACGTGGTCATTGAACCAGCGACGGTAGCGCCGCGCCGACTCCCACCAACCGCCATTGTGAAAGTCGAGGACCACCGGAGGGCTCGTGTAGGTGTCGGACCCGCCCATGAAAGGGAAGAACACCCAGCCCAGGGACGCCCCGATCGCCACGTCGCCGTCGCCCTGGCTGGGGTGGGGCCACACCTGTGGACCCCAGCGCCCGCGCGGGTTGGCGTAGCTGGCGGACGGACTCAACTCGCCCCAAAAGGCGCAAAAGGCGATCTCCGGGTTGTGGTTGCCGAAGTATACCGCCTGACCGGTGCGTTTGTGGTAGAGGGTTGCCCAGGACATGGACAGGTTCTGTTGCCAGTAATCGACGGATGTGCCCGGATAGGTGTAGGCGAAGGTGGGTTTGGCGGGACCGATATAGCTGCCCGGGAACTCGCGGTAGAACGCGAACTCCTCGCCGCCCCAGACCAGTCCCGGCCAGCACAGGTACCAGTCGTCCTGCTCCTCCCAGTTGGCCATGCCGCCGATACAGAAGGGGTAGACCTCCTCGATGGCGTAGGGGGTACCGTTGTTGACCCGGAGCTTTGCGGTGAGGGTGTCGCCGTCCAGCTCGATTTCCTGGCGCAGGGCGATGTCGAGGGTTTCCTCAGGGGCGGTGAGCTGCCGCCATTCCAGCACCGCGGCACCAGGGTGCACTTCCAACCTGGAGAGCGCCTGCCCGCTGGCCTGCAGGTAGGTCGTGCCGGCGGGCATCTTGACCATCAAACGCCAGTTCTGCGCCAGTCGTCGCTCCCGGACCAGATCCCTGGCGTGGCCAGCGTGGGTGCAGGAGACCACGGTGCCGTGGACCGGGTCGAATTCCACCCTGATGCGCTCGTTGGACAGGACAGGATTCACCGGTCACCCCCGTTCCCGGCCACAACTCCCCCCAGTCCGGCCATTGCGTCAACGACCAGTTCGGGCTTCCCTGGCAGTCCTGAGGGGGTAGCCCATTCCCCCAATTCCCGCGCAGCATCCTCCATGCCTCCTGTCCCCGCTATCCTCTATTCGAGCCAGAAAGAGTAGAGCCGGGCCTGATGCAGGTAAAACCTGATCCTCACCGGCTTTTCGAATACTGAATCGTGGTCGGATTTCCAGGTTATCTTTGCTCTCAGGTGGTCTCCCGTGAGCGGGTCGGGCAACTCGGCGGGCACCCAGAAACCCGGGAACGGTTTCATTGTTTCACCATCGAGAATCTCGGCGTAAATTTCTCCCCAGTTTGCCTCTGCGTTGACGTAGAGGTCCTCTCCTCTCATCCAGAAGGGTTTCGTGGTAATGGTTCCCGCCTCCTCCGCATCCAGGGACGCGAACCGGTCCCCGGGAAGTTTGGCCAGGCACAATGCGCTCTGGTCGTTGAACATCTCCGGATCGACCCTCAGCCTGAAAAGCTCCTTGTTTCTGTCGTGTGTCCTGTAGAGTTCCTTGCGGCTGGGCATGCGGTGGCCGTTGTAGTAAATCCACAGCTCGCCGTTTTCGCGCACCACGGGCCGTGCCATACCCACCTGGCTGGTGTTGTATCTCACCCCGTCCCATGGCTCTATTCCGAGGAAGACGGCGCGGTCCGCCACTCGCTCCCAGTGGTAGAGGTCGCGGGAGACGGCGAGCTCTATCTGGTTGATGCGGCTGTGATTCATGTGGGGAGGAGGGTTGGCTCCGAAAACATTGAAGATGAGGACGAAGCCAATGTAGAATCCCTGGTAGGGCATCACCGCCATGTAGTAGGCCTCGGCGGGACTGACTCCGTCCACTTCTCTGGTGTGGAGGTAGTCCAGGTCGTCGACCACCGCAGGGGTTATGTAAGCCGGGTTTTCGACTACCTCCCTCACCCTTTCCCGGCTGTTCTCCCAATCGATCTCGTCGGCGTGAAAGATGAGCTCGGGCTCGGAAAAGTGGCCGAAATTTTTGCTGGTGGAGAGGAAAACGGAGCGTCCCCACTGGGTGCCGTGCTTCACGGTGGCGATGTACTGCCCGCTGATTTCGTCGAAGGTAAAATTCGAGGTGTCCGAACTGGGGATGGGAGGAACGTCGAGCATGGTCCAGTTGAAGCCATCGGGGGAGACGCCGGGATACCTGTCGGCCCTGCTGAACAGCCCCTTGTAGCGGCGCTGCGGGTCCGGGTCACCTTCATCGCGGATAATGTGGGCAAGGCTCTGGTGCTCGCCTCCCGCCGGATCACACGCGATGTTGTTATCTCTGCTGCCGTTCCATTCGTAAAGCCCCAGGGAAGGCGTTTCCCAGTTTTCCCCATCGGTGGAGGTGGCGTAGTAGACGTGCTCGCCGTGGTACCACCATTCCCAGATTCCTTTCTCCGGGTTCCATTGTGGAGAGCTGCTGGTCTGGATTGCCGTTTCTCCACGGGAGCGGTCAGGGGTGATAACGGGTCCGCAATTCTGCAGCGGATGCAGGGTCTGCTTCACGCCTATCTTGCGCTCTACCGCGTAGTCGTCGAGAAAAAGCTGCCTGTTCTTTTTGGGATCTATGAGCGAAAGACCCATTCCATACTCCTTTTTGAAACCTGGCCCGGATTTCCCCGAAACTGCCAGCCGGGCTCATCTTGGAATCTCCTTGACTGCGCGCTGGCAAAGCGGGGCCCTGCGCCAGTCCAGTTGAACTCAGTCCGGGGGAAATTCTCGCCCCCTCGGAAAAGCGCCGTGATCCTTTACCTCCATTCCAATGCTGGTAAATTTATTCCCCTCGTATTATTTTAACTGTTGTAACTATTGGCGTAAAATCTCCCTTGGTAAACCTTTTCCTCTCCTCGCAAACTTTTGTTCGAACCTTATGCCATTCACCGACCTTCGCATCCTGGTGCCGCTGGAAAAACCTGGATCTGAACACGGTCTGGTGCGCTTCGCATCCACTCTGGCGCTGACCCGCAAAGGTGAGTTGCACCTCACCCACATTCTCGCCCGGTCGGCCTCCGGCGACCGGGCCGAGAAACTGCTTCAGCAAATGACCGAGGTGGCCGCCGAGCAGGAGGTACGCGCCATCCCCCACGTGGTCGAGGCTCCGACCGTGACCGAGGGGATCAAGGCCGCGGTGGACAGTTGGAAATGCAACATGATGGTGATGGGGTGGTACCACGAAGTGGAAAAAGTCGCAATTCTGGCCGCTCGGAATCGCGCCTTGGCCAAGGAAATCCGCCTCGATACCCTGATCTTCAAGGACCGCAATTTCCGCCCTGCCCGGCGCGTCCTCGTCCCCACCGGAGGAGGCAGTCACGCCCTCACGGGTCTGCAAATCGGCTACGAGCTGGCCCGGGCCTGGAATGCCGACATCGAAGTCGTTCGCATCGCCCGCGCCCCCGGCTACCGCGCCGACGATCCAATCCTGCAGCGCTACTGCCACCAACTTCGCGAAGACACCGAGCTCCAGCTCAACCTCCTGGGCATCGAGGTGCCCATCACCGTCCTGCCGGCCGAGGATGTCCTCTCGCCAATTGTCGAATTGGTCCGCACCGATGATCTGGTCGTCCTCGGCGCTTCGAACGACTGGCGCCAGGAGGAACATCTGGCCGGCTCCATTCCGGACGAGATCGCCAACCGGGTATCCGGTTCGGTGCTCATGGTGCGTTCCTCCATACCCAACAAGGCCCTGCTCAGCCAGATCTTCTGGGCCAACACCATTCGCCTCGACCTCCGCGCCGCCGACAAGTGGGACGCCATCACTCAACTTGTCAATGCTCTGGTCGAGGAAAGGCAAGTGCCCGCTTCGCAGCGCCAGGTGGTGCTCGACGCTGCCATGGGACGTGAGCGCAAGACATCGACTGCCATGGGCCACGAAATCGCCATTCCCCATGCTCCCATCCCCGGCCTCCCCGGCCTCATCGGCTGTCTTGGAATTTGTCCCCAAGGCCTGGATTTCGGAGAGGGCCACCATGGCCCGGTGCGCTTTATTTTCCTTATCCTGACCCCGCGGCAGAACTACCGCAGCTACATCCCGGTACTGGCGCAGATCGCCACCATCATGCGCTCCGACCGGACCCGCCAGGCTTTTCTCCGCTGCCAGACCCCGTCGGAAGTGACCGCCCTGATCAGAGGTCAGGAGCAATCCCGCAGCAATGCTCTGCAACGCTGATGATGCCAGGGCGGTAATCGACCTGGGCACCAATACCATCCTCATGGTTACCGGCCGCCGGGGAGCGGACGGCGCCATAGAGGTTCTAGACGACACCCACGCCATTGCCCGCCTCGGCAAGGACGTGGATGCCCGGCGCCGGATCGGACCTGCAACCATGGCCCGGGTGTGCGCCTTTCTCCACACCTATCGCCGACGGGCACGATCCTTCGGCGCCCTGCAGATCACCGCATACGGAACTTCGGCTCTGCGCGACGCGACCAACAAGGCGGCATTCGTCGAGCACGTGAAAGCGGAAACCGGAATCGATCTGATTGAACTTTCGGGGCCCCAGGAAGCCCGCCTCACCTTCGCCGGCGCCGGCTTCGGGCTCGACTTGCCGGACCGCTATGGTGTCCTCGACATCGGCGGCGGGTCCACCGAGTTGGCCCTCGGCCGCAAAAACCTGGTGGAGGAATTCCGCTCATTGGACGTGGGGGCCGTTCGAATTACAGAGCGCTATTTTTCCGTGCTGCCTCCCTCTCCCGCCATGCAGCGGCAGGCCGTGGCCATGATCCGGGAGGAACTGGGCGCCCTGTTCCCCTATCCCGCTGGAGTATCTCTTGTGGGTGTGGCCGGCACTGTGACCACCCTGGGGGCCATTGACCGGGAGGTGGAGCGCTTTGACGCCGAGGACCTCAATGGTCATTTTCTGCCGCGGGCGCGAGTCGAAGAGCTGGCTGACCACCTGCTCTCCCTGTCCCTCGCGCAGGCCAGAAGCATTCCTCAGGTCGACGAAGCACGCGCCGATATCATCGCCGCCGGCGCGCTGATCTTGGTCCATGCCCTGCAGATGTTAGGGTGTCCCGGCCTTGTGGTCTCGACTCGGGGTATGCGCTACGGGCTGCTGGAGCGCGCCTTCTCCGAGCCCTAGCGAACCGGCAACCACGTTTCCTGCCGGTAGCGGAGAACCCTGACTTGACTGGCTGCCTTCCGGTCCAGGGGATCCCCTCCGCCCGCTCAGGTACTCCGGCCCCAGCGGTGGCGCTTGCCCTTCCAGTCGAACCGACCCAGAATTCCCAAGACGCCGATCAAAACCGTATAGAGCGGCTGTGCCAGGACCCAGATCGGGAAGTAAGGAAGGAGATCGGGTCGGCCGAAAAAGCGCGCGGCGCGGCTGTAGAGAATTCCTTCGGCCGTTACTCTGGCTCCCCAGGCGATTCCCAGTGCGGCAGGACTCACTGCCTTGAACGGCACCAGCAAACACAGAGCAACCAGCAGAAGGCTGGATCCGAATGCGCTCAGCAAATAGACGAAGAAAAGGGGATCCATGTACAACTGGTAGGGCGCGTTGGAAGCCCAGCGGCTGCGCCGGCTGAGGAGTTCCTGCCAGGACGAGGAGGGCGGATGCAGCGCAAAAGCACCGGGATCGGCCGCAAATATCACCCGCCAGTTGGTGAGGCGGCGGATCAAGTGCAGCAGCAGAACGTCGTCCCCCGAGGCGCGATGCTGCACCCGTCGAAATCCTTCGACCTGGTCGTAAGCAAGCTTGCGGTAGGCCAGATTCTGACCGGAGGCTCCCATGGGATGCCCGTGCCCGGCACTGCCCGCGGCACTGGCCATCAAGCAGAGAAAATCCACCGCCTCCCAACCCTGCCGCACACCACCCACCGCGCCTGGATGTCCACTTTGAGAAAATCCGACAACCATGCCCACATCGGCCGCAAAGCAGTCCACCATGCACCGCACCCAGGTGGGAGGCAGACGGCAGTCGGCGTCCGTTGTCAGGATGATTTCTCCGCGCGCCGCCTCGATCCCCAGGCTCAGGGCAGCCTTCTTGGATCCAGCCCGATCGCCCCGTCCCCTGCGGTGCAGGAGGCGCACGGCAGCGCCGGATTCCATCGCCTTGCCCACAACCTCCGCCGTCCCATCGGTGGAACCGTCGTCCACCACGATAACTTCATAGTCCTCCAGCGGGTAGGTCTGGGCAAGCAAATCGTCGAGACAGAGGCCGATGCAGGCTTCCTCCTCGCGGGCGGAGAGGACGACGGACACCAGAGGCTCCCCACTGTTCGACCTCGAGTTCGGTCTCATACCGGTGGCAAACCACAGGACGCCGAGGACATAAATTCCCGTACTTGCCCCCAGTACAGCGAAGAGAAAAGGCTGTAGGTCCTGCAGAAGCTGATCCATGGGAATTAAATCAGGGAGGAACAGAAACTAACCGCGGATCTCCTCGATCAGTGAGAACATCCCCTTGTAGCCTTCCGAGCAGTTGCGGCACATATCCACGCCCCTGCGGTCGGCCAGAATCCGGCGGCGGAAATCCATGTAGGCGCGCCCGCGCCAGATCTGCCCGAAGGACTGCCCGGTGAAGGCCTGACCCATCTCGAAATCCACGTCTTTGTCGAAACAGCATGGGGCCACCGCACCGTTCCAGTTTACCATTGAACTGTACCAGAGGACCTTGCAGCCCCGCACCGGCTGTCCTTTGACTTCCAGCTCTCCATCAGCGGTGTTGGAGTAACGTCTCAATTCTTCGCGCCCGGGCAGGAAGGTGTCGGCCTCTTCCGAAGTGTAGACCTGAGCGGTTTTGACCAGGAATTTGTCCACCTCGAGCTCGGCGGCGAGGCGGGCGGCGGTGGCCAAATCCTTTTCGTTGTGTTTGAAGACAATGAACTGCAGGTTGATGAGCGGCTTGCTGACGCCAACGTCCTTCTTTGCCCGCACCAGCAGCCGCACCGCGTCGAAAACCCGCTCTATCTTTCCTCCAACCCGGTAGCGCGCGTAGGTCTCCTGGTCCACTCCGTCCAGGGACACGATGATCTCGTCCAACCCCGACTCGACGATGGCCCGGGCCTGGGCGTCGTTGCGGATGAAGTGGCCGTTGGTGCTGGTCAGGGTGGGAATGCACTTGTCGCGGGCATAGCGGACCATCTTGGTGAAGCACGGATTGATGAAGGGCTCGCCCTGATTCCACAGCATCAGCAGGATCAGGTTGCCACCCACCTTGTCGATCAGGGTCTTGAACTGATCGAGATCCATTTTGCCGCGGGCGCGCCTCATCTCCCCGTTTCCGGAGGGACAGAGTGGACACTTGAGATTACAGAAATTGGTAGGCTCCACCATGAGCATGAAGGGTTCGCCCCAGACCACCGGGCGGCGTATTGCCCACGAGAGACCCATGGAACCCATCACCTTGGCGAAGTTCCAGAGACGCTGCCAGGAGAAAGCATACCCGTACTGCTCAATGTAGCGAGGAATCGATTTGGGAGAGAAAAGAAACGCCATCCGATTTTTCCACCTCATGGTTTCCAGCGGAACCAACCCAGTCTGCCCATCACCGTGAACACCAGAACATAGGGAATGTAAAGGAGTTCCAGCAAGGGCAAAAAAACGATCAACTTGCGCTCGCGGCGGGGAGCAAAGCTCCACAGCAGGGTCAAATCCAGCAGACAACGAACCCCCCATACACTCAGGAGCACGACATCCCAGGACGCCTGGAAGACCATGTTGGCGGCGCCGACCAGCAACAGCAGATGGAACAGGTACACCGCTGCTGCCAGAGCCAAAGCGTATCCCCGGTAGTGACCCGCCTTGGACGCATGGCGCAGCTTCTGCTGCACCATGTCGATCCAGCGGTCGCTCCCCGAATGGCAGGGGACGGCCCCCTCGGCCTGACGGTTGTAGACCAGACGCCAGGAGCTGCGCTCCGCAACCAGGCGCGCGAAATAAACATCGTCCCCGCCGATCAAATGGCCTATGTGCCCGAACCCCCCCACCTCCTCGTAAACCTGGCGCCTATAGGCCAGGTTGCGACCGGTGCAGGCGAGTAGGTGCCCCATCCCCACACTGCCCGCGCTCAGGGCCGCAACGGCCAGATTGTCCAGTGCCAACAGTTTGAGCTTCAAGGAATTGCCAGGGTGGAAAAAAGCGTGGCCGGCGACCACACCGACGCCTTCGGCGAAGAGCTCTACGGTGGAGCGCACCCAGCCGGACGGAGGCCGACAGTCGGCGTCGGTGAAAAGCAGTAATTCCCCGCTACTGGCTGCGATGCCCTTGGCGAGTGCACTTTTCTTGGGGCACTTGAAAGGCCGCTGCCGCGGCGCTTGCACCAGTTTCAACTGTGGCCACTCCCGCGCCTGTTTCAGCACCCTCGCAGCGGTATCGTCCCGCGAGCGATCGTCGATCACTACAACTTCCATCCCTCCGGCGTAGTCCTGCCTTCTAAGGGCCTGCAGGCAGGTTCTTATGGAATCGGCCTCATTGCGGGCGGCGACGATAATGCTGGTGCTGAAACTCCGCGACGAGGTTCGGGCTTTGCCGCGGCGGAGCCCGGCTAGCAACCATAGCAACGCTGCCGTATACACTGCAGCGGAGCCAACCAGCAACAATTGAAACAAGGACATAGGCCGAGAACTCAGAAATACTGGTAGCGCAGTTCGAAGCTGAAGTGCTGTTGGCGCCCGTCTCCATAACCCGTGCGCTTGTTCAGGACCACGTTGCTGCCCCAGCGCGGCGGCAGCGGAACATTGGCCCCCCATTCGCTCTCATAGCCGGCATCGATGAAAAGGAAGGGAAAAATGCGCATGGAAAGTGTTGTCCCCACTGCGGTCCACTTTCCCAGATTTCCGGTCAGGAAACGCTTGCTTTTCACTTCGTCTCCCGAACGCCGACCCATATGCAGATCTCCGCCCCAATTGATCACCCTGCCGTCGGCCAATAACTCGTTGCCCCCGTGTCGGGTGCGACTCACCTCCAGAGCCAGTGCCAGGTCGCGGGTAAAGCGCCGGGTTGCGCTCAATTTCCAGCGGTCACTGTTGGGTCCAAGGGCGTGGCCCAGGGGAGAGTCGAAGTGGCGGAAAGTATTGATGGGGAATTTGTGGGTGTAGATCCACGGCTCGATACGCACGTACTCAGCTCGCATTTCGGCATCTCGGAGACCGAAGGGATCCACCCACAGCATCCCGGTCTGGAGCGAGAACTTGTTGGCGAAGTCGTCGCTGAAGATGCGCAGCTTTTTGAGGTCGTCGACCACATATGCGAAGTAGAGGCGCAGACCATTGCCCGGATGGATGTCCACGTCGATCCCCATCATTACGTTGTCCTTGTCTCCCAGGTAGCTCTGCGCCGCCCAGTAGAACATGATGGGGTTGAGATAGGCAATCTCGGGACCGCGGTCGCCGTAGACCACTACCTCCTGAAATCCAAGATCGATCCAGCGCGCCAGCTCTGCTTCGAGGCGGTGAGCAGCCAGATATTTCCGGCGCTCGAGCGGACGCTGAAGACCATTGACCGTGTAGGAAGCCAGGGAATCCACCGACCCCGAACACAGAGGAGAATCCCCTCGTCCGGGACAGGGGCGCAGAAATCCGGCGATACTGACCAGTTTGAAGGCTCCGTAGCGCGCCTGCAGGCGCAGCATATCGAAGGCGGGAGCGTTGTCGCTGAGACCCAGATTGTCCTCCGGTGCAGGCCCCCAGGCCACCTCTCCCTTGCCGAACTCCACCGCCAAAAAGGGCAGAGCAAAGTCCAGAGAGGCCATGCCTTCGTGAAAATCCACCACGTCCCCCTTCAACTGCGGTACCTCGATGCGGCGCTCGAACACATCGTCGCGCAAATGGTAGGTGCGGCTGCCCTGCTCCCGGGTCTGCTCGAAACGGACCTGGTAGCCCACCTTGTGGATGAAATGGCCGTGCACCACTCCTCCCACCCGGTTTCGGAAAACCCGTTCCCGATCAGAACGGCCTCGGCCGCTTAACAGATCCGTCTGCTGGCGCAAAATAAGATCGCCAAAGAGTTCGCCTTGCTCAGTGCGGTAGTGAAACGGGAATTGCCCCCTGCGCATGCGGTCACGCCACGATGATCCCGCAGGTCCGACCTTGGCCCCCAGGTCCGCCAGCTCCTTGCTGAACTCCTGCCAAAGGAGGAGAAGTTCCTGCCTTTCCACTCGAGTCAAGGCGGCGCCCGCGCGCTCCGCCGCCGCCACCGCAACCAGGGCCCGCGCCATTTCGACGCGGCTGAATGGCTTGATTCCATCGCCCAGTCCATGCAGAATCCCCCTGGCCTCAAAGCGCTCGACCAGGCGGTAACTCCAGTGTTCAAGGGGCACGTTCACCGCCGTGGCCGCCCGGGCTCCCATGCCTAGAACCATGGTGGCCAAAAGCGCCGGCACACTCCTTGACATCCTTCCCAACAATATGTATTTTAAAAGGTTATAACTCATTCAACTCTACCAGAAAAGGGGAGGAGAGAGACAAACTACTAGATGCCCCTATGAGAAAAATTGAACGCATTTGCGCTCGTGAAATCCTCGACTCGCGCGGCAACCCAACCATCGAGGTGGACATCCTGCTCAGCAGCGGTCATCAGGGCCGCGCCTCCGTGCCTTCCGGAGCCTCGACCGGTGCCCACGAAGCCATAGAGTTGCGCGACGGGGAGGCGGGGCGCTACCTCGGCAAGGGAACCCGCAAAGCAGTGGCCAACATCCACGCGGAAATCGCCCCGGAACTCATTGGCATGGATGCCGCCGACCAGATTCTCATCGACCAGAAAATGATCGCGTTGGATGGCAGCGCAAACAAGAGCCGCCTCGGTGCAAATGCGATACTTGGAGTCTCCCTGGCCTCTGCCAAAGCGGCAGCGGCGGCGGCGGGCCTGCCCCTCTATCGCTATCTGGGTGGTACTTCGGCCCACTGCCTCCCGGTGCCCATGATGAATATCCTCAACGGCGGCGCTCACTCCGACAACAATGTCGACCTGCAGGAATTCATGATCATGCCGGTTGGGGCCGCCTCCTTCGGCGAAGCCCTGCGCATGGGTGCCGAAGTGTTTCATCAACTCAAATCCGTGCTCAAGGCCAAAGGACTCAACACCGCCGTTGGAGATGAAGGGGGGTTTGCACCCGATCTGGGGTCCAATTACGAAGCCCTGGATGTTATCGCCGAGGCCATAAGAGAGGCAGGGTATCTGGCCGGTGAGGACATATTATTCGCTCTGGACGCGGCTTCGAGCGAACTCTGGGAAGATGGCTTCTACACCTTTCGCTGGTCGGATGGCATGCGCCGCAACGCGTCTGAAATGGTCCGGTTCTACGCCGAATTGGTTCAGCGTTACCCAATTATATCGATCGAGGACGGACTCGGCGAAAATGACTGGGAGGGCTGGTCCCTGCTCAGTGCTGAATTGCTTGGTCAGGTCCAACTGGTTGGAGACGACCTTTTCGTGACCAACACCGAGCGCCTGCGACGAGGCATCGAAGCCGGGGTGGCCAATTCCATTCTAATCAAGGTGAACCAAATCGGAACCCTGACCGAGACCATGGCCGCCATCGAGATGGCCAAAAGAGCGGGTTACACCGCGGTTATTTCCCACCGCTCAGGCGAGACCGAGGACACCACCATCGCCGATATAGCCGTTGCGACCAACGCCGGTCAGATTAAAACGGGATCGGTGTCGCGGACTGACCGAATTGCCAAGTACAACCAGCTTCTCCGCATTGAGGAAGCCCTGGGCGTCCGAGCTGTATACCCACAAAAAGCGGCATTTTACAACCTCGGTCTTTGAGCGTCTGCTTCTTTACTCAGGAGAAGAGTGCACCCTTCTGCCTCCAAACTGGGTAAATTGTTGCAGCAACAATCCAGCCGGACGCAAGCAGAACCGTCCTGCCATCACCGCCCCCAGCAACGCCAGCCCCATCTCCGCCGGCAGGATACTCATAAGACCCATAGCAACGACAAGAGCAAGATCGTCCAGATCGAGCAAGCCCCCTGTGTCGAGGTTTTTCAGGCTTCTCTTCCCCCTGATGCGCTCAGCCGCCTGCAAGAATCCCAACCTGACCAGAGGACGCAACAGTCCCACCAGGACCAGCACCCAAGCCAATACTCCCGTATCCACCTGGTGCCGGGCCAACCCGCTACCCAACATCCAACCGGCAACCAGGTACACACCTGCCTGCACCAAGCCATGGTTGCGTTCCACCACCACAAGGATATCCAATCGCCGCAATGTGGTGTTGATCAGCCAAATACCGGCAACGAGCCCAATCCACAGGGGTTCGAGCCCGAGCGCTCCGGCAATCCCGCTGCCCAGCATCAACGCACCCATTAGCAAGTAGCAGAGAAAACCTGCATCGACTCCTCGGATCAGGAGATCGGCGACCAGGCCTATCACGGCTCCCAACACGAGACTCCAGAATATCTCCCCCGCAAGGCCATCCACCGCTATGGTTCGGGTCGCCGCGGCAAAGGGCTGACGAATCTGAAACGGGACGTCGCGCAATTGGCTGGTTCCCAGGCCAACCAGTACGATCCCCAGGAAGGTGGCCAGGGCGGGTGGCCAAATTCCATGCTCGAGGTGGGCTTGCCGCCTCCCTCCGCCTCCCCCTATGTGCAGCTTACCTGCCACACAGATGCCACACAGGGTCAATATTACAGATCCTTGGAGGTCGAGACTTCCTGCTCCGAATATCCTGCTGAATGCATGCGCTGCCAGAAAGATGGACACGCCTAGCAGCGCGGCCTGAACCGGTTCCAGCAACCCCAGGGCCGGCCACCGACGGCGCAGGATGCGCAAGTCGAGACTGGATCCAGCCATGAAACCGAACCAGCCCCCGAAAAATGCGGTGGCCAGAATCAAGCTTTCGGCAAATTGGAGCCTCATGGACGGCAGAAAGCTGTATCCAATCAGAACCCCCGCCGCTCCATAGTGCACACCGGATTCCAGGGTTCCTTGGATGAGTTCCTCCATTGGGGACCGACGGCGCAGAAACCGGATCAGAAGACAAAGCCCGACGACTGACACCAACCCTGCAACAAAGCGCCCCAAGTCGATAAAATTGGCGTTCATCATCCGATCTTTTCACCGCTGTCCAGATCCAGGTTGGGCAAGGAGTCAAAGCCCTCGCTCCACCCGGCCTCAAAGGCTTCGAGCGCTTGTTCTCCCAACTCGATCGCCCGGTGCAAATCGGCCTCCTTCTGGCGCCAGGGCCGGGCGACAGCAGCAACATTCTTCCAACCTTCCACAGTGGCCAGCCAATCTCCAAAGAACGATCCCGTGGTCAATTTCACCAGCGGGGCCAAAACCGGAAAGGACAGTTTGAAATTGGGATTTGTGTGTCCGCACCAAAGAAAGATCCGGGGCAGCAACCTGGTCCACTTCTTCAGGGCATCTTCTCCACGAGCGATCCCCTCTTCGCCCCCATCTTGGCGAAAAAACTTCGCCGCCGTCCGCATCAGGGGACCGGGAGCAGAGCTATTACCAGGGAAATGCAGGACTGCCTCCCAAAGAAAACGGTTTTGATCCTGTTCCAGCAGGTGGCAGTCGATCCCCCACTCCGACCGCATGTGCCAAAGATCCGGGTTGGGGACAAGATGTCTCTCGTTGTCCTTCAGGAGAGCTTCGATCCGGGCATTCACCCATGGATGGATGGCGCAATCGGTGTACAGGTGCAGGGCCCACCCTGCTGCAAAGGCGCCATCGATTTCGTCCTCTGCCTCATCCCTGAGGGCCCGTAAAAAATCACCACTGAACTCGTGGTGGATACGCTCGGAGAGGCGGCGCGGTCCGCCGGGGAAAAATCCCAGATCCGGAGCCAGCGATCCTGCCTGAAAGGCCTTCCAGGTGAGTCTTTCGGCTGATCCTTGCTGCCATTGGGGAAAAATTCTGGAAAAGGCCTGCCGCGCCAACCATAAATGGAAGAAACTACCCGCCAAGTCCCACCTGCTCTATTGCTCCAGTTAGAAAGGGAGGTCGTCGTCTTCATCCGCGCCTGGAGGCATCGCCCCCTGCGCAGCGGCAGGACCGGGATCGCCACCCACCCTACCTCCTGCTTCGGGAGACTCTCCCCGCGAATCGAGCATTTGCATTTCGTTAACCACGACCTCCGTGGTATATCGTTTCTGCCCGCTCTGGTCGTCCCAGGACCGCGTCTGCAACTTGCCCTCGACGTAGAGCTTACTGCCCTTTTTTAGATACTGGCCAGCGATTTCGGCCAGCTTGCGCCACAGCACCAGACGGTGCCATTCGGTGCGCTCCTGACGCTCTCCATTCTTGTCGGTCCAAGTCTCCGAAGTCGCCATGCTGAAGTTGACTACCGGAACCCCGCTAGGTGTGTACTTCACCTCGGGGTCCGATCCCAAATTGCCGATCAGGATTACCTTGTTGACTCCCCCACGCGACATATGGGCACTCCTTTCCGGGAAAAACCCAGATTTAGTAGGTTCGTGGCAAGACGGTGTCCTAAATTACGGTGGTATTATCTTAAATTTATTCCCTGGCTCGGTCAAGGCTTCGGACCCTATCGACACCCAGTGCCAGAACCTTCCCGGTGCAGTTGTAAAAGAGGCCTCCATCGCGCTTCAAGTCTTCCCTTGTGGGGGATGCCGCATGCGCTTGTCATCAACCCTTTTTGAGGAGAACTATCCTGTTGGTGTTGGTCCCCTTTCTTGAATTCCAAACACCCCAGCAATTGGCTGTCTTGGTGAAGGCCTGATCATTGACCAGAACCAACTCAGGAAAAAGTCCGGTCTCAACTGCCGCCGGAACCACCAGGGTCTCCATCAGGAGGCGGCCTCCGCGGATCTCCCCGACCTCAAAAGCGACCAGTCCATCGGGCTTGAGCACTCGACGGATTTCAGCAAATACTCCCGCCATCGCCGAGGTCCAATCCTGTTCTCGTTTGATCTGCCAAATGGGAATCCGCGAGGAGTCAATTCCGTTGAACCAACACCGCAGCCAGTTGTCTTTCTGATAATTCACCACATCGAAAAAGGGAGGCGAAGTAACCACCAAACTCACGGAGGAATTGGCAATACCAGGGGTGTGGTCACAACTTCCGGTAAAGAGTTTCGTCCCAGACGTTATCCCGCGCAGGATTCGAATCTCAGCCTTTGATACCTTGCGCAGCAGCGAGCGACTTTTCTTGAGAATAATCCCTATTATTTCGCGGCGGGGAGGAACCTGGCCGCGCTTCTCGTTTATCCTCCGCTGAGCAGACACTGAAACCGCCTGATTGGGTGGAAGGGTATAAACTGAAAAGAATCCTGCCGAATGTCCCGTCAGGCGATTGGTCGCCACCATGCGAATCCAGGAGTCCACTTCGTCCAGATTGCCTGAGGCTTCACGGTCAAGGAAATATGCCCGCAGTGAACAAAGCTCCCTCAATGTTTCCGGGTGGTAAAAAACGAACAAATCCTCCGGGATTTCGATTTGGCGGGAAAGGTCGAGGTGGTGGATACGGCGCTCCACCGCGGCCGGGTCGGGTGGCGATAGTCTCGGAGCAAGGAGGATTTTACTTAGAGGATTTATATCGCAGCCCGCCGCATATCGCCCCAATAGGGCAGCCTCGAGCAAGGTAGTTCCCCGTCCCATGAAGGGGTCGTAAACGAGGCCCCTCTCCTGGGTCAGGCGGCGGATGAAGAAGCGTGGCAATTGGGGCTTGAAACAAGCGCGGTAGGAGATTTCGTGCAGAGAGCTTGCAGCCCTTTGCCTTGAGGTCCAGAATTCGTTGATGAACACCCGGAGTTCCAGGCTGGGAGAGGAAAAATCTTCTATCCTGGTGGATCTTCGAAACTCGCGAAAACCGGTAAGGTCCTCGACAAATTTTGCACTATTCAAGGGCAAGTCTCCATAAGTTAATTTGACGAAAGCCCAAGCGTCCCAGCACCAGACCCGTTGATGTGGCAGCCTGTCCGATCTTTCATCCTCTTCCGCAAGGCTGTCAGATTCCGGGTGCTGATTCTACTTGCAAAAAAAACAGGCCGAGGTCACTAGAAGCGAGGCAAAATTCAGCAAACCGCTGCTCTTCTCCTCGCTGGCAACAGGGTCCCCCGAAAGGAAGTGAAACCTCGCTTCGCTGCAGTCGATTATCGCGCCAGGGGCAAGTTGCAGAACTGCCTGGTTTCGATTTTTCTTGATTTTGGTGAAATCGACCTCCCACAAGGGAAACCCGCTTGACTTTCTGGGGCACGGTCCTTATTCTATAAAAAGTTTTCGGGGTGGTCTCCTCCGTTCTGAAAAATTAGTCGAAAAAAATCAGCCATTTATTAAGGCACTCTGGCTCTTCTCGTCCGGTTGCCTTCAACCTCTCGTCGTTCCGAGCCAGTTCTTTAATCCTCCCTGATCCATCCAACAATTAGCAATCAAGGCAATTTACTTACGCCATAGCGGCGCCAGGAATATTTCCCTTCGCCGCATGCATCGTTTCTGGAGAATCGAATATGGCAGGCTCTCCCATCGTAGTTCTCGATATAGGTGCTTCAAAGGTTCTATGCTTGGTAGGTGAAATGCAAGCAGAAGGGAAGCTCAAAGTCCTGGGCATTGGCAACAGTCCATGTGCAGGGCTTCGCCGCAGCGCGGTGATCGACATGCCCAAGGTGGTAGAATCCATACGTAGCGCCGTGGGGAAGGCCGAACGCTCCGCCGGCCTAAAAATAACCGGAGCCTACGTCGGCATAGCCGGAGAAGATGTCTCCACCCACACCAGCCGTAGCGCCGTGGCCATTTCGGGCACTACCAACCCGATCGACGATGGGGATGTGCAGCGCGCATTGACCGCAGCCGAACAAACCGCCCCTTCGGGTGCCCAAACAGTGCTCCACCGCTTCGTGCAAAGCTATGCAATTGACGGCGAATTAGTTCAGAACCCCCTCTGGCTGCACGGCAACAAACTGGAAATTGAAACTCTGAGCATTACCGCGTCGAGTCAGGTCCGCACGACCCTGCTGCGAGCAGCCGAAGAAGCAGGAATTGAAATAGCCGGATTTATCCTGGAAACCGTGGCCTCGGCTTCCACCATTGCCACTCTCGATGAACGCGACATGGGGGTTGGCATACTCGACATTGGAGCCGGCACCTCGGATCTGGCCCTTTTCTGCGGCCCACTCCGCCATGTTGCGGAAATTCCCTTCGGCGGCGACGACATCACCAAAGATCTGTCGGTAGTCCTCAATATATCCCCTCGAGAGGCCGAACAACTCAAACGGGACTATGGCTGCGTCAGCTGTGAGCCCGAGCGCGGCGAAGAGGCAGTATCGTTTCGCACTACTGCAGGACGCATCTACACCCTCACCCGGCATCAGTTAAGCGAAATTATCGAGGCTCGGCAACAGGAGACCCTGGAATTCGTCCGCAAAGAACTGGAGCAGAACCGCTATGGCCAAATGCTGGCGGCGGGGATAATTTTTACTGGAGGCGGCGCTCTGTTGGGCAACATAGCCAAGCTCGGCGAGGAAATCTTGGAAATGCCAGTGCGCATTGGCGCTCCGCAGAACATTATTGCCTCGGATTCCGCCCACAATCCACGCTTTACAACTGCCATCGGGCTGTTGCGCTTTGCCCTGGATGAACAAGCACAGGAGGGACATATTCAATCCCTCGTTCCAGCCAATGAAAGTCTCGTCGACAAAATTTCCAAACTCTTCAGCTTTTTATAATCTCCTCCTCCAGGGCTCTAGCAAACTTGACATCCTCCACTCCAGAGCCTATATTCTCAGATAGTTTTATAAGTTAACTAGCTGTTGTATAACACGTTAAGCCACCCTAGCTCAGTTGGTAGAGCAGCTCACTCGTAATGAGCAGGTCGTCGGTTCAAATCCGACGGGTGGCTCCATCCCTCCTCGGTAGCATCCGGCAAGCCCGGATTCGATCCTCCGGCGTTCTTGGTCAGGTTGCCGCCAATCCTGGGGTATCAACGCCCCGGTGATCCAAGACGAAGCTCCCGAGGCCAGAAAAACCGCCAGTCCATTGATATCCTCCGGGGCTCCCATTCTGCCTATGGGTAATCCCCGCAAGTAAGAGGCGCCCAGGTTGGGATCTGCCGCCACGCGTTCCTCCAGCCCTCTGTTGGTTACCGGGCGCAGACTATGGCGTTGACCCTTACCCCAGCGGAACTCCACTCGGTCCTCAGTTCGCGCGTCATCTGGGCCACTCCCCCCATCGCCATACTATAAGCCATGTGGTTGCAGCCCAAGGCGCTGATTCCGGCAATAGAAACAAAGTTGATAATACTACCGAGGGCCGCCGCCAACATGCGCCGGCCCGCCTCCTGACAGCAGAATAACCGGCCAACCAGCAAATTCTGCAAGGACTGCTGGATTTCCTCTTCCGTCAGTGCCAATGGATCTTTCCGGATGCCTTCGCCCCCTACGTTGCCAACAACGTCTAGGCGGCCGAACTCTGCGTCGGCACGATTGAACAGAGCTCGGATCTGTTCAACATCGCCCACATCACAGACCACGGGGAGAACGCGGCTTGGCACCGCTTCAATGCGGCTGGCTGTGTCCGCTATTCCTTCGCCATCCAGGTCGGCCAGTACCAGGTCCGCTCCCGCTCCGGCCAAACCCAGGGACATGGCTCGCCCCAAGCCGCTGGCCGCGCCTGATACCAGAGCGCCTTGTCCACTCAAATCAAATAGAGCACTACTCAAAATTATCCTCCCCAGGTCTGGGTGTACCATCGGCTATTTAATCCATCCGGGCAAAAAAGGAAATAGCCGATATCTCAAAAAAGTCTGCAGGACATTAAAGGCCGCAGCCGGCATTCCCACCTCACAAACCCGGGGCGGCCATCTCAGCTTGTCCGCCGTCGCAACTCCCCCAAACGCCGCGAAAGCTTCTCCATTTCCGCCTCGATCAGGCGGATTTCGTCTCCCACACTGATCTCGCCGTCGCGCTCAATGTGCCGGCGACGCTCCTCGGCCTCCTTTTCTGCCTCGGCCTCGGCCATGGAGTTGATTATCACTCCGATGAACAGATTCAGCATGATCATCGTGCCCAGCATCACGAAAGAGACGAAGAAGGCTTGCCCCCAGTAGCGGCATGCTCCGAGAAGCATCGCGCAAATGGGCCTGCGCGAATTCGGCGTAGTCCGGATAGGCGTCGCTGCCGTACATCTGGAGGTACATAACGTCGGTCCAGGCCTCCAGGGTGACTACTCGGAAAAGGGTCAACAAAGCCGTGGAGAGATCCTGGAAGTGAACCGGATCGTTGCCACGAAACATGAAAACGCCCAAGACAGCGTAGACGTAAAACAGTCCTCCCAGCAATAGCCCTACATATCCCAAGGAAGGGATCGACTTGAGCAGAGAGCCTACCAGCAACTGCAGCTTCGGTACTGCCGTCACCAGCCGTTGGGGCTCGAAGGACCCGCGCCAGTCGCAGCACGGCCGCATACTGACCCCCCATGGGGAGAACGCAAGCGACCACAATGAGGAAGTCAAAAACATCCCAGGGATCCCCGAAGTAGCGATACCATCGCCGGCCGTGGCGCCCTATTTTGAGCGCTGCCTCGATGGCGAAAATCCCCAGAACCATTAAGTCGAGCCGGTGCAGCCATTCCCCGTGACGCTCCGCCAGACCGCGTGAAGTTTCCAGCCCCACAAGGACCGCCGCCAACACGATTACTGCAAGGATCCCGTGTTGGAACTTGTCCGAGTCAACCAGCCTTCCCAGTCTTTCCGTCACCGGTCTTTCTTCGCGCAAAATCTCTCCCCCCTCCAGAGGCGATCATCCTTGTCGGTGATAGACCATGACTTGGGAACCTTTTTGCACCAGCACCCAGGCAAAACTCAACTCCAAGGACACGCCGAACAGCTCTGTCCGGTATCCGATAGAAGGCATCGAAGAGGGGTAGAAATCGGACTTCGCATAGCAAATTAACACCTCTCGCCGGAGTAGAAAATCCCGACTACTTGGGGATCGCGGCCACCGCCGTAGGCGTTGTGGGCGTCAAATGGTTGCATAGGCTCTTGTGGGCTTCCTGGTGCGCGGCCAGGGCCAACGGGGCTTGGTCCTTTCCCTGTCCTTCAGCCTGGGTCTCCGAGAGGCAGGGTATTCCCCGCAAATTTCCCTGGGCGCCAACCAGTGTACAGCAGCTTTTTGGTGGAGTTCACATCCTCCCCCAAGGCCGAATAAAAAATTAGGGCGACACTCCACCCATCTTGCACACCTCTCTCCATTCCTCTTCATCTACCGGCTGTATCGACAGTCTCTGCCCACGCTGCACAACCTTCATGGCGGCCAATTTCCCGTTGGCCTTGAGGTCCTTGAGGTGGACAAAGTTCTTCAGCTCGCGCTTCCACTTTACGTCAAAGGAGAACCAGCGGGGCTCGTCCTTGGGGGACTTCTCATCGTAGTAGCGGTCCTTAGCGTCGAATTGGCTAGGGTCGGGATAGCCCGTCCGGACAATTTCGACGATGCCGGCGATTCCAGGCTCCCCGCAGTTGGAGTGATAGAAAAAAGCGAGATCACCCTTGGCCATGTGGTCGCGAATGAAATTGCGGGCCTGGTAATTGCGGACACCGCGCCAGTTTCCCCTCCTCCTCGGGCGCTTCTTGAGGTCGGCGAAGGAGCACTCTTGCGGTTCGCACTTCACGAGCCAGTAGCTGACTGCCATGGCAACCTCCCTTGATCGCGAAATCGGATTTTCTTTGAATTGGATTAATTTAGTGAACCAGGTTTTATTTACAACTAAGTATCCGCGACATGGCCGCCCTTCCCCTGACCATCGCCCGTTCTCTCGCCAGGTCTGCCAACGACCTCTCCTTCGGGCCACCAGTCGCCTGCGTCTACAACCCCCTCATTTATGCCGCTGACGCACACCGCCAATACCTGGAGCGCTATTGCCGTCCCGAGGCGCAGGTACTCCTGGTGGGAATGAATCCGGGGCCCTGGGGTATGGCGCAGACGGGGGTCCCCTTCGGGGAGGTGTCCATGGTACGAGACTGGCTAGGAATAACCGTTACCGTGCAAAGGCCTGAAATCGAGCATCCAAAACGTCCAATCGAGGGCTTCGACTGCAACCGCAGCGAGGTCAGCGGCAGGCGTTTTTGGGGCTGGGCGCAGGCCCGCTTCCGATCGCCGGAGGTCTTTTTCGAGCGGTTCTTCGTGTGGAACTACTGCCCCCTCACCTTCTTGGAGAAATCAGGCCGCAACCGAACTCCGGATAAACTGCCGCCCCAGGAGCGCCGCTCCCTTTTCGCAGTCTGCGACCACGCTCTGAGGCGACTGGTGAACTTCGTCGCTCCGCAACACGTTCTGGGGATCGGAAAATTTGCCACAGAGCGCGCTGGAGCCATCCTTGAAGACCGCGTTAAAGTAGGTGGCATCCTGCACCCCAGCCCCGCCAACCCCGCCGCCAATCGAGGCTGGGCCCAACAGGTGGAAGAACAACTAATGGCACTTGGGATCGAACTTCCGCGGCGCGGTTCAAAAAGGTGACCACAAAAAAATTAAGCGGGCCAGAACCATGCTCTGGGCCCTTCCTTGATCCCCTTGCAGAATTTTCATAGAATGGCAGTATAAATTCCCCCGCTCAAAAACAGTCTTTTTCCGATTTAGATCCGCGCCGTTTAAAAGGAGTAAAGATGGATTCCCCTTCATCAATTGTAAATTCGAATAACGAAACCTTTGTGGTCGACAAGAATCTGGGCAAGAAGCTGGTCCTGGTGCCCGGTGATTTGCCCGAGACCAATGCCGACGGGGACCAGGTAGTGGAGCCGACCCAGGAGCAGAAGTACCTCTTCGATACCAGGGGTTGGCTCCTGGTGCCCGGGCTCCTGGACGCCATCGAAGTTGCGGCCATGCGCGATTTCGCCCTGCGGGTGCGCCGCCATCCCGAGTCCCTTCCCGAGTCCGAGCGCTGCTACGTGGCCGGGCCCCTGGAAAAGCTGATCGACCACCCGGTAGTCGTCGGCTTCCTCAACGAATTTTTGGCCCATCCCCACCTCTCCAGCCCCGCTTGCTACGGGTTCCGCATGGAGGGCAGCGGTCTCCGCGATCCCGAAGCCAAACCCGGCAGGGAGGGCAGCTTCAATCCGCACAACGGCAGCGGGTTTTTCCGCTTTGCTGTGGATTCCCACCACTACCAGTGCATACCTGGCAAGGCCTTCAGCGGACTGACCCGCGTGGTGTGGGAACTGGAACCTGTCAAAAAAGGTCAGGGGGGCACCCTTCTGGCTTCCGGAAGCCACAAAGCCGCCTATGCCGCACCCGAGTCGATCCGGGATCCACAATCTGAAGTGTGGGACACCTATGAATGCCCCCCCGGCTCGGTTTTGTTTTTCACCGAAGCACTGGCACACAGCACGGCGCCGTGGACCAACAAAGAAAACGGCAGGGCAGCCATTTTCAACCTCTACAACAGCGTTGGTTCGCGCTGGGGCAATTGGCATCCACCGCCGGAACTGGTAGAAAAAATGGCGCCCAAGCGGCAGACTCTCTTTCGCGGCGTTCATTGCAGCAACAACGTGCGGGGATTCAGCTACGGCGGTCAGAACCAGCAGGACCGGATTAGAGCGGAGTAGGGCAGACAAAATGACCGATAGACTCGTCAAGGCAGGCGTTATCGGCTGTGGAAAGATCAGCGCCATTTATCTGCACAACGCTAAACGGTTCGAGAATTTCGATGTGGTGGCCGTAGCAGACCTCCGCCTCGGGGCAGCACAAAGCAGAGCCCGGGAGTACCAAATTCCCCGCGCCTGCAGTATCGAAGACCTACTCGCTGACCCCGAAATAGAAATCGTCCTCAACTTGACCCCGCATCGGATCCATGGCCAGGTGGGCCTCTCCGTGCTTGATGCCGGGAAGTGTCCATACAACGAGAAGCCTCTGGCCGTGGATCGCGGAGAAGGCCTGCAGATGCTGGAAGTGGCGGCCGCTAGAGGGCTCCGCATAGGAGCTGCGCCGGACACCTTTTTTGGCGGTGCATGGCAGACGGCGCGGCAGTTGTGGATGCCGGAGGAATGGGACGACCGATTGGTGCCTTGGCGTGCCTGATGGCCTACAAGAGCCCCCTGGCAGCACCGCCGCGGCCTGATGAGGACGGCTATATCAACCTTTACGGAACGGACTTCTTTGAATTCGGGATGACGTGGAGTTTTGATAGGGGACCTTATTACTTGCATGCCCTGATCCATCTCTTGGGACCGGTGCAGCGGGTGACCGGCTCAGCCCAGAATCCCTGGAAGGAGCACCCCCAGGCTAAAGAGAAAGTCCGGACGCCGACCCATTTCGCCGCTGTGCTGGACTTCACCAACGGAGTTGTGGCGACCTTGTTTCTCACCTCGGAAGTGCACCCCACCCACCTGCCTCACATCGAGATCTACGGCACCGAGGGATCGCTGCGTTGTACGGACCCGAACAACTTTGGCGGCAGCCTGTTCCTGCGCAAACCCGAGGAGGAGGAAATGGTGCCGGTGGAATGCGCCTTCGGCTACAACGAGAACAGCCGAGGGGTGGGCGTTGCCGACCTCGCGTCCGCACTGCGCAGCGGGAGGCCTCACCGCGCAAACGGAGAGATGGGATACCATGTCATTGATATCGTCCACGCACTGCACGAGGCATCCGAGCAGGAACGCCATGTGGTGCTGGAGTCCACCTGCGACCAACCGACACCCTTGCCCCAGGCCTGGCGGACTGGGAGATCGACTGATGGGCAAGGGGCATTTTTATCGATATGCCGCCTAGATATGGAAAACCACTTGGCCCTCCCAGCGCCCTCGCCGGAGGTCCAGTACCGGCCTGGAGAGGTGGACGGTCGGTTTATTGTGCAGAAATCTTCAAAAAGGACGTGAAAGCAATGATCAAGATTGGCTCCAATCTCCTCAGCCTCAAGAATTCAAGTATCGAGCAATTCATTCTCACAGCGGCAGAATTGAGGTTGGATTGCGTTGACTTCCACTACCGGGGCTTCACCTCCAGGGACCCTGACTACCTCAGTAATATCAAGTACCTGTGCCTTGCCCACGGACTGCCGGTGGGCTACATTGGCTGCAGCGTCGGATTTACGGGAACGCAAGAGCAACGGCGTGAATGCGTCGACCTGTGCAGAGACGCAGTCGAAATCGCCGCCTTCATCGGATCACCAATAATTCGCGTGTTCTGTTCGACCATCCCGGCAAAAAACGGCGATGGTGACGATCCGTGGGAGCCGATGATAGCATGTTATCAGGAGGTTGCCGATTGCGCCGCGGCCAATGGAATCGCCGTGGGACTGCAGAACCATCCATCCACGGGCGACGAAATGCTGCACATCCGGCGTGAGACGAATAGGGGAAATTTCAACTTTATCATGGACACCGGCCAATGGATCGGGTCGCCCGGTTCGTACCGTGTGGAGGAAGGGCGGCCGGATGTCGATTTCTACCATTTCATGGAGCAAGTCGCTCCTTACTCCATGTACGTCCGGGCGAAGTTCTACAGAATCGAGAGTGGCAAGGAGGAGTGGCTGGACTACGATCGCATCGTGCCTATCCTGAAAAAAGTCAACTACAATGGGTGCATTTCCATCGTCTACGAAGGCGAAGCGGAAGACCGGGTCGAACAGGTGCGCAAGGCCGCCCGGTATCTTCGCGAACTGCTGGCCGGGTACTGAATCTGTCCTTCTCCACACACGCCGACTTTGGCAGCAGGCGCGCCCTTCCCACTCCGGACCGGCCTCCACCTGAGATGGTTTTCCCAAGCCATATAGACCGTCTTCACGACAGAAAATTCACTTCTAAATGACCGAGTACATCAGCCCCTACTCTTCCTCCCGGCGCTGGATGCGCGGCAACCTCCATGCCCATACCTGTTGCAGTGGATTCATGGACATTTCGGAGAGTGGTCCCCTGTTCGCGCGCTTCGGATACGACTTTCTGGCGGTTACCGACCACAACAAGGCACCCGATGAGAGACAGTGGCGGATCTGGCAGGAACAAGCCCAGTTGATTCTCGTGCCGGGCGAGGAGAACGGGGAAACCGACCACATCCTCGAGATCGGCGTTCACGAGGTAGCTCCGACTCCCCACGAATCATTCGCAGACCGCGCCCTGGCACTGCGGGAAAACGGCGGATTCGTCGCCGCATGCCATCCGCAGCAGTACGAAAACGGACCCGCAAATGTACGCACCGCTGCGGGCGAGCTGCATGCTCTTGAGATCTTCAACGGCTTGCGCGAGATGCGGGGATGCGACGAGGCGGCCAATATCGCACTTTGGGACGAGCTCCTGACCGCAGGCGCCCGCATCTGGGGAATCGCCACCGATGATTTTCACTTCGCGTTCATCACCCCCGGCCACGGCTGGGTCTGCGTACAGGTGCCGGGAGAGGAAAAAGACGTATCCTGGCAAATAATCGTCCAACAGCTCAAGGCGGGCGCTTTCTTTGCTACCACCTCTCCCGGTTTCGAGGAGATCGGGCTGGAAGAAAACACACTCCGCGTTCGCGCCCAGACCCGAGTCGATATTCTCCGCGTCATTGGTCCCCACGGGGGCGTACTGCACCAAGTTGAAGACAATGTCATGGAGTGGCGGACGCAGCCCGAGCTGACCTACTTCCGCGTTGAGGCCGGCTGCGGCGTCAAGCGGGGTTGGAGCCAACCTTTCTTTCCCGCCTAGATCGGTGGAACGACCAGTGGAATACCGGCGCATATTGGGCACTGACCTCGAGGTTTCGGCAATCTGCTTCGGCATGATGTATGGCAGCGATGCTCGCAGAGATCCGGATCTGAAAGCACGGGCCCTGAGGCGCGCTCTGGAGAGCGGGGTGAATTGTATTCACTCCTGCGTGGAATATGGAACCTGGCCGGTGCTTGCCAGCGTGTTGGACGGATGGCCCAATCGCAGGGAGTTGGTGCACATCATCAAAATGGATGTGCCCAACCACGACGACAACAATATCTTTTCTCCGACGAAATTCCGCCGCCGCGTCGAAGACCATCTGATGGCATTGCGGACCGAGCGCATCCACATTCTGCAGTACATGTGGCGCATAGCCCCGGGGAGCGACGAAGAGCCGCTGTCCATGATGCGGCGAATCATCGACGATGTGGTAGCCGCATACGAGCAGCTTCGCTCAGCGGGGAAGGTAGGTTACCTGATGACCTTTCCTCCCGTCTCGTGCAAATTCGCAGCCATCGCAACGGGACATTTCTCCGGATTGATTGGCCCTTGCAGCCTCGCGCGCCTGGACTACGCCTCTCACTGCCCCGAGCTGAAAAAGCGCAATATGGCCTTTCTGGGGTTCAGTCCCCTACACTCCGGAATTTTGACGGACAAATACAGGGATTTTGCCGCTCTTGGAAAGGGCGACCGGCGCAACAACGAATCCTACCGCACGGAGTACGAAAAACGCCGCAAGATCGAGGCGTTTTTCGGCAAGGAGATAGGATCATCGTTGACCAGTTTCTCGCTGCGCACCCTCCTCTCCACCCCCACAATAGCCTGCCTAATTACCGGGATGAGTACGGTGGAGCAAGTGGATGAAATTCTAACGGCGGTGGATGGCCCTCCCCTGCCACCCGGTACCTTTGACCGCGCCCTGGAACTCTGGCGTACTCAACTACGGTAGCCAGGTCCGTCCGCTTCGGCGTTCAAGCGGGGAAGACCTTCCACTTGGGATACGGCAGGCCGGTGGCGTCCGAGGGCGGAGGATTACAGGAGGAACCATGAAAATCTCAGGCCTCAAAATTTTTCCAGTCGGCCAGTTCGTCCTTGTAAAGATTCTCACGGATTCAGGTGTGTACGGAATTGGGGAGGCTTCCTTGAGTGGCAGATCCCTGGCCGTCGTCGAAGCACTAGGACACATTGAGCCCCTTTTGGTCGGCCAGGACGCCACGCGCATCGAGTACATCTGGCAGGATATCTTCCGCGGCACCTTCTGGCGCGGCGGTCCGGTGTTACAGTCCGCCCTTGCCGGGATCGATATCGCGCTTTGGGACCTTGCCGGGAAGGTGCTGGGGGTTCCCACCTACCGCTTGCTTGGAGGGGCTGCGCGAGACAAGGTCCTGGGCTACCGGCATACTGGAGGAGGCCCACCTGAGCAGTTGATCGACGATGCCCACCGTCTTATGGACCATGGCTGGCGCGTCCTGCGAATCTCGCCAATCCGCTGCGCGGGCAGGTTCAATCCCCATCGGGCCGTCCGCCGCGGGATCGAGCACTTTGGCGCCCTGCGCCAGGCCATCGGAGACGATGTTGAAATTATCCTCGAAGTGCACACCCGCCTCTCACCAGCCAGGGCGGTCGAGTTGTGCAAGGCAATAGAAGAGTATCACCCGTTTTTTGTCGAAGACCCCATCCGCTCCGAAAACCCGGCTTCCTTCGCAACCCTGCGGCAGCGCACCAGCGTCCCCCTAGGCACCGGCGAACAGTTGCCCACCAAGTGGTTGTTCCGCGAACTAATCGAATCTGAACTCATCGATTACATCCGAGTCGACATCTGCCACAGTGGTGGGATTACGGAAGGGAAAAAGATAGCGGCCATGGGCGAGGTACATTACCAGGATCTCGCCACCCACTATACGGGAAGCCCGGTGAGCACGGCCGCCATGCTGCATTTGAACATGTCGATTCCCAACTGCGCCGTGCAGGAGTACGGACCTCCGCCGCCCTGGATGGAGGAAGTAACTCCATACGACTACAAGGTAGAGGACGGTTATCTGCTTCCTTCGGAGTCACCTGGCCTGGGGCTCGACCTGAACGAAGAAGCTGCAGCCGCCCATCCGTACGCCCCCGCGGAGAACACGCACTGGCGCCGAGAAGACGGTTCCGTGCAGGATTGGTGAAAACCCCCTTGACGGCAGGATGGATAGATGGAGTACTCGAGGTTGCCTTTTCATGATATGGTCCGCCCCAGCACCGGACCGGAAGTCTCTCCTCAATCGCCCTGGCGCTGTCCTTCGGGATTGACCCATTGACTCACGATCAGGGAGATCAGAGCCAGCCCGGCGCCGCTGAAGAAAATTATTCGATAACCGAACATGTGCCAGGCGAATCCACCCAGCAGGGGAGCGGCCACAGAAGCGACATGGTTCATGGTTACGCCCATGGCAAGGGACGGTTTAAGGTCCTCATCAGGAGCGATTTTATGCAGATAGGTGGTCAAGGCAATGCCGCCAAAAAAGATCAAATTGTCTATGCAGTAGAGCACGTAGAGTGTGGGCCGATGGGTCACAACCGCGTAACCGAAAAATACACAAGCCAAGCCAATATAGCTGCACGACAGAGTCCTACGTTCGCCGTACTGATCGACCAGCCTGCCCATAATCGGAGCAGTCAGGGTAATCAGCGTCTGGTTGATGAGCACGAGAACCATGGTTGTGTGTACGGTCATTCCGTGGACTTTCACCAGGGCAAAAATTGCGAAAGTAATAAACATCTGCTTGCGCAACCCCTGGAGAAAATTGAGCAGGTAATAGAGACCATAGCGCCGCTTGAACACAAATCCCCGCTCTCTGGAGGTCCGCTCGCTTGAGGCGAGCAAAATTGCAAAACCACCCCCGACAGTAGCGGCGCCGGCGAGGATAAATAGACCATTGTAACCGATAAAATCGTAGACCAGCTTGCAAATCACGATTGCCACCAGGCATGCCACGCTGTTCACACTGCGCAACTGACCCAACCATTTGCCCTTCTTTCCCTGGGGGGAGAAAAGCAAGGCCATCGACTGCTCCATCGGGATCCAGCAGTGGAATCCCACGCTCCACACGAGAGAATAAATGGCCAACACGAATACTGAATCGACGTCCGCATATGCCATAATTCCCACGCCCATTACCATTAATGAGACAGCGGCGACGATGGGTGGAGCGAACCGCACCATGAGAGCGACGAAAAATGCATTCATGAAACCGGGGACTTCGCGGAGGCCCTCTACATATCCGAGCTCGTGTACTTCTATGTCGAGGCGATCGACGACAAAATTGTTAAACAAGGTCAACTGCACTCCGAAAAAGATCCCCTGCGAGGCAACTGCAAGCGCCAGCAGGCGAAAATCGCGATTCCATTCAGAAATTGGGTTTTTCAAAATCCCCTTTGGGTTTATTCCACCAACGCCCCCGCCAAGAATGTTGGCCAATCCGGTCAGAGCTCCGGATTATGGGCTCCTCCGACTAGGGGCGGATCTATTTGCGCCCTTAGCTTTCACTTTGCCCCTCGCTCCAGGTTGACTACCTTGTGGGAGACCTTGACTCCCGCACCGCCTTATTTGCGAGACTTCCAGTTGAATATTTTGCAAAATCCATTTCTTTCCAATCTACCTACTCTGAACGCCTGCTTGAATCTCATCTCAGCTTATTTTCTTCTCCAGGGCTACTTGCGCATCAGGCAGGAGGACTTCATCGGTCACAAGCGCTTCATGCTGTCAGCTCTGGTTTCTTCGGCACTTTTTCTGACCTCCTATCTGACCTACCACTACTCGGTGGGATCGGTGCCCTACTCCCGTCATGACTGGACTCGCCCACTTTACTTCGCCATTCTAATTCCTCACATCGTCCTGGCCGCGGTAATGGCGCCCTTTATTCTCGCGGCCGTCTGGCACGCTTGGCGGCAAGAATTCGATAAACACAAGCGCCTGACCCGATGGATCTGGCCGGTGTGGATGTTTGTCTCCATCAGCGGAGTAATAATTTATTTCATGCTTTATCATAATCAGGATTAGTCGTGCACTTGTCTTGCCGCCATCTGCACAGCACCGGCGATACTCAGCGAGGTCCATAATGCGGTCACCGCCAGGGCAAATAGATAATCCGGATTGGTGTACAAAGCCGAAAGAGGTTCGTAAAAGGCACTCCTGATCGTCTGCATCGTATAGGTAATCGGGTTGAAGAGCATTACCAACTGCAGCCAAGCCGCCGAGCTTTCGACGGGAAACAACGCCCCGGACAGCAGCCACATCGGTATCATCACAACACTCATGACTGCGTGGTAACCTGCCACCGTATCCATGGTCCAGGCCACTATAAATCCGAACCCGGCAAAGCCCAGTCCCACCAGAGCAAAAAGCAGGACCAGGTGAATGACCATGTCGACGCACAGGTCAAACCCGGCAAGCGGCGCCAACAGCAGGAAGATGAAGGCCTGTATCAAGGCGATCGCAGTTCCTCCAACCAGCTTTCCCAGGACCAGGCTTAGGCGCGATACCGGTGCAACTAGAACCGCCTGGAGGAAACCTGCGCTGCGATCTTCTATCAGGGTGATGGTGGAAAATATTGCAGCAAAGAGGAGAAGCATCACCACGATGCCAGGATAGAAAAATTCACTGTAATCCAGAGCATCGCTCCCGGGTCTGAAACTATTCGCGAATCCAGACCCCATCAGCAACCAAAGCATCAAGGGTTGGGCAAGACTTCCCAGAAGGCGGAGAGGTTGGCGGAAGAAATGCAACAATTCGCGCCATGCCAGTACGACCACTCCTATCACGAGACCTTCCCTTGCCGCGAATTGAGATGTTCTCCGGTATAGTGGACAAATACGTCGTCCAGGGAAGGATGGGCTATTGTGAGTGCCGTGATACGGTCGCCAAACCGGTCCAACAGGGCGTCCAGACTGATGGTGTCGGACAGAGTCAGTCTCAGGGCATTTCCTGCGATCCTGCCTTCGATCCCCGAGAAGGCGCAGAGGTCCCGCTGAAATAACTCCAGGTCATCGGCGCGAATGACCAGCACCTGCCTTCCCAAAGCGCTCTGCAGCCTTTCGGGGCGGTCATAGGCAAGTAGGATTCCCCGGTGAAGGACCGCTACCCGGTCGCAACGTTCGGCCTCGTCCATGAGATGGGTGGACGCCACCACCGTAAGTTCCCGGAGCCTCCGCAACTGTTCCAGGCGGTTCCAGAACTCCTGCCGGGCAACCGGGTCCAAGCCAGCGGTGGGTTCGTCCAGCACCAGAATACTTGGCTGCGGCAACAGAGCCTTGGCCAACTCCACTCGCCGTGCCAATCCTCCCGAAAGTTTCCCCACGCGTTCGTCGCGCCGCTCGAAAAGGCCCACCTCCTTCAGAATCCATTCCAGGCCTTCCCTCACCTTGGCCGGGGACATGCCGTAGAGTAGCCCGGCGGCCCTCAAGTTCTCGGCCACTGTCATTCTGATGTCCAGAGCAGGCTTCTGGAAGACCACTCCGAGGAGACGGCGCCATTCCCTCCTGTCCTCGAGCAAATCAAGGCGACCGATCCGAACCGAGCCCGAGGAAGGTGTGAGAGCCGTCATGAGGATCCGCAGCAAGGTCGATTTACCACTACCATTAGGCCCGAGAAAGGTCACCGTTTCACCCGCGCGGATATCCAGACTGATATCCTTCACTGCTTCGCGCGGGGGGACATTTCGAGTGCCGGGATAGGTGTGGGAGATTCGCGAGATGTGTATGAGAACTTGGGGATCCGACAATGTCGCCTCGGCTGGCTTGGGAACAACCCGACCAGGCTGTACGCATTTGTGGAAGTGGATGATTGGCGGGGTTTCGGAGCCAAAATAGCAGGATTCACCAATAGCGTCAAGAACATCTGAATGGCCGACTCAACCCCCTGAAAGGAAGGGTTGACATCATTCCCGCGGCCCCGTTATTTCAAGAATATTCATGGCCACCATCCGCTTCTTTACCCGCCTTCCCCGCCGCCTGTTGTGCTTTGGCCTCCCGCTACTTCTTTTATTGCTCGCTCCAGCCGCGGCCTTGTGGGCTTTGACCAGACCCACTCACCTGCCCGCAGTCCAGGAGATAAACATTCAGCCCGGAATGAGTGCCAGGCGCATCGGAGCCGTGCTGGAAGAGCGCGGCCTCATCCGTAGCGCCCGCGTCTTCCAGTGGACGACCCGTTTGCAGGGCCGTGCCCACCAACTAGAAGCAGGGACCTATCACCTCAGCGGGACAAGCAACATCTTCGGGATCATTCAGGACTTGCTCGAGGCCCCTGTGCGGTTCCGGCGCATCACCATTCCCGAGGGCTTGACCCGCCACGAAGTGGCAGGCCTGCTCCAGCGCCACGCCGAGATCGATTCCGCCCGCTTTGTCGCCCTTAGCGAGGATCCGAGTCTCATACGGCAGCTGGAGCTAGACGCCCCCACTCTGGAAGGTTATCTCTTTCCCGAAACCTATTTTTTCGACCTCGAAACAACGGAAAAGGATGTAATCCGACTCATGGTCGAGGAGTTCCACAACGTTTTCGCCGATTCTCTCCAGTTGCGCCTGGGCCTCCTAGATCTCACCCTGCACCAGGTCGTCATCCTGGCTTCCATCGTCGAGCGCGAGGCCAGAATAGGGAAAGAAAGATCCCTAATTTCCGCCGTCTTCCAGCGCCGCCTAGCCTATAACCGCCGCCTAGAATCGTGCGCCACGGTAGAATATGCTCTCGGCGTCCACAAGAAACGCCTTACCAACGCGGATCTGCAGGTGGACTCTCCCTTCAATACATATCGCCACCACGGCCTTCCTCCCGGCCCCATTGGCAACCCCGGGCTGGCCTCGATTCTGGCGATCCTCTATCCCGAAGAGACCGACTACCTTTACTTTGTAGCCCGCGGCGACGGGGGACACATCTTCAGTCGCACCAACGAAGAACACGAGCAGGCCAAACGCAGCCTGAGCCTCGCAAGGCGGCGCGCCTCTTTGCGACAGACTCCCTGAATCCACTTCCAACAGAAAGCGCACCCTATGGCCATCCTCGATAGGCTCAATACCGCCCAACGCCAGGCGGCGGAGGTCGTCGATGGCCCTCTGCTGGTCCTGGCCGGCGCCGGGGCAGGAAAAACCAGGGTCCTGACCCACCGCATAGCCTACCTGGTCGAAGAAATCGGTATTCCTCCCTGGAACATTCTGGCCGTCACCTTCACCAACAAGGCAGCGGAAGAGATGCGCTCGCGCGTCGAGGAACTCGTGGGCGGTGCGGCGACGGATTTCTGGATGGGCACCTTTCACTCGGTTTGTGCCCGGCTGTTGCGCTTTGAAGCCGAAGGATTCGGAATCGATGCCAACTTCACCATTTACGACGAGGACGACAGACAGGTTTTGATGCGCCGCTTGTTGAAAGCGTTGGACATCGCCGAAGAAGAATTGGCACCGCGGGCGGTGATCGCCCAAATCAGCCGGGCCAAAAACGGCATGATCGACCCGCTGCTCTTTGCCCGGGAGGAGAGTTCGCCCCAAAAAAAGCGGATTGCCGAAATATACTCGGAGTACGAAGCCGAGTTGCGCCGCAACAATGCTTTTGACTTCGACGATTTGCTCGTGGTAGTGGTGCGCTTACTGGAGCGTCATGCGCACATTCTGGCAAAGTACCAGGAACGCTTCAAATACATCTTGATAGACGAATATCAGGACACCAACCGCCCCCAGTACTTGCTCTCCCGCCAACTCGCCGCCGCCCACCACAACATCTGCTGCGTCGGGGACGAGGACCAGTCAATCTACCAGTTCAGGGGAGCCGATATCCGCAACATCCTCGACTTCGAACGCGACTATCCCGAAACCCGAACAGTGCGTCTGGAGCAAAACTACCGCTCCACGGGCAACATTCTCGCAGCAGCCAACGCAGTCATTCGCAACAACCGCGACCGCAAGGGAAAGACCTTGTGGACCCATGGTCAGGAAGGCGAACCCATCGAGGTGGTAGAATGCTCAACCGACCGGTGCGAGGCGCGATTTGTGGTGGACACTTTGCGCGACCTGACCTTGGCGGGGGGCTATTCACCGGCGGACGCCGCCGTCCTCTACCGCACCAACGCCCAATCCCGCGCTCTTGAAGAAGAACTGCAAAAGGCCCGAATGGCATACATCATCATCGGCGGGGTGCGCTTCTACGAGCGCAAAGAGATCAAGGATATCCTCGCCTATCTCCGCCTCCTGGTCAATCCCGCCGACGACATCAGCCTGCTGCGCATCGTCAACACCCCCAGGCGCGGAATCGGATCCATCTCGGTCGAACGCCTGCAAACCTTTGCCCGGCGACGAAGCATGAGCCTCGTCGCCGTTCTTGCTCAACTCGATCAGGTTCCAGGGATCAATGCCAGGGCTCGCAAACACTTAGAGTCATTCGGTGCTCTGCTCTCCGCACTTGCAAAGCGCAAAGACGAGGTGGATCTCTCGACCTTGGGGGAAGAGGTATTTGAACGCACTCTATATCGCAGGATGCTGATGGACAAGGGCACACCTGAAGCCGAGGCGCGGGAACAGAACGTCGTCCAACTCCTCGCTGATATGACCGAGTTCGGTCAAAGCGCTGAAATTCCCAGTCTAGCCGCCTTTCTCGAGGAAAAATCCCTGATGTCCCCCGTCGACGAAATAACCGATGCCAGGGATGCTCTCACCCTGATGACCCTGCACAGCGCCAAGGGTCTGGAATTTCCCCTTGTCTTCGTCTCCGGCATGGAGGAGGGCCTCTTTCCTACTTCTCGTGCGGTGGAAGGGGGCCACGAGAATCCCCAGGCCATAGAGGAGGAGCGTCGCCTCTTCTACGTTGGCATCACCCGCGCTCAGGAGCGCCTCTTTCTGCTCCGGGCATACCGGCGTTATGCCTATGGCAACCTGATCGAGACCGACCCCTCCCGCTTCCTCGCCGAGGTGCCCGAAGACTTGACCAGAAAGTCTGTCCTGCGGCTTGAAGGGTACGGGAGCAGGTCAATAGGAAACCGCAGTTCTTCTAATTCGAAACCCGTACCATTTGTCGATGGAGTGTACTACGAGTTTGACGAGTCAGCCTCCACAACCCACCTGGACCCGGGGCTGGACGACTATGTGGACGACTTCCTGGCCGTGGGCAAGTGGGTCCTGCACCCCAGTTGGGGACGGGGTAAGATCATTTCCCGCGAGGGCACCGGGGAGGACCTGAAACTGTCCATCCGGTTCACCGGAAATAGGCTCAAACGTGTCGCCGTGGCCTACGCTCAACTCGAACCGGCCTAGTGGCTGAATTTGCGCAACTATCATCAAGGCATTAAGTTTCCCTTGTGAATTGATCTTCATTCTGAGATTTCTAGACCATCGCCTTGGGAAAGATCCTTTGTGACTGTTCAGACTCTTAAAGTGCGACCGCGGGTCGCCCTGGAAAACGTTGGCTGCAAGCTCAATTTCTACGAACTTGAAGCGCTCAAGGAGGGCTTCGACCGCCGCGGCTACGAGATCGTCCCCTTCAATGCCGCAGCCGACGTCTACGTCGTTAATACCTGTACTATCACCAGTTCCGGGGATTCGGACTCGCGCAAGGTCGTGCGCCGGGCCCGACGCGCAAATCCTTCTGCCACCGTGGTGGCCACCGGCTGCTACGCCCAGCGCAGGCCTGACGAACTGAGCGCTGCCGGCGCCAATCTCGTCGTGGGCAACGGGCACAAGGCCCACTTGCTCGAGCACCTGGAGGCTCATCTCGAGACCGGTACCGAGGTGCCGGCGAACTCGGGAAAGCGACCCCGGACCACCGAATTTTTGCAAATAGAGGGAGCAGTACCACAGGGGAGGACGCGGGGTACCCTGCAAATTCAGGATGGCTGCGAGGAGCACTGCACCTACTGCATCATCCCCAGCGTGCGCGGCGATGGCGTCAGTCGACCGGCCGTCGAGATTCTGCAACAGGCCCGCCGCATGGTTCAGGCGGGCTACCGGGAATTGGCTCTCACAGGCGTACACTCGGGTAGCTACGGACACGACCGAGGGGAGAACAATGCCCTGGTCCTTCTTTTAAGGGAACTGGAAAAAATAGACGGCCTGGAGCGTATCCGACTCAACTCCGTCGAACCCGGCTGCGTCACAGAAACCCTGATCGAGCACGCCGCATCTTCCGGGAAGTTCTGCAGGCACTTTCATATCCCTCTGCAAAGCGGCGACGACCGGGTCCTCAGGCGCATGGGCCGCCGCTACAGAGTTACCGAATACGCCTCACGGGTGGAGAAAATCGCGGCCCTGATACCGGACTGCGCCATGGGCGCCGACGTTATGGTTGGATTTCCCGGCGAGCAGGAGGCGCACTTTGACAATACCTGCGCCTTTATCGCCTCCTTGCCCATGACCTATCTCCACGTCTTCCCCTATTCCCTGCGAACGGGCACCCCCGCCGAGCGTCTCCCGGACCACCCGACCAGCCAAGTCAAAAACCGGCGCAGCCGGCGCCTGATCCAGCTTGGGGAGAAAAAACGCCTGGCCTTCCACCGTCGCTTTCTCGGTAGAGAGCTCGATGTTCTGGTCGAGAACCGCAGGGACAAGGCCACCGGCCTGGCCACAGGTCTGAGCGATAACTATATCAAGGTACTCTTTGCGGCCCCCTCGGATGCAGCCAACCGGTTCCTTAAAGTGCGGGTCAGGCGAGCTCGCGAAGACCTTGTATTCGGAGCGAGTGAACACAGATGAGAGTGGATCCACCCGTACTCCCTGAGGCTGCACCCCCAACGACCGGTCCCTCGCACCACCGCAGCGTCTACATCGAGACCTACGGCTGCCAGATGAACCTTGCCGACTCCGAACTGGTTGCCCGCATCCTCGGCGACGCGGGTTTCCGCATCACCGGCCGTGCCGACCGCGCCGACATCATCTTGATCAACACCTGCGCCGTGCGCGAACACGCGGAGGAACGCGTCATCGGGCGTGCCAGCCAACTGCACGGACTGCGTCACCGCAATCCCAATCTGACCATCGGCATTCTCGGCTGCATGGCTCAGCACCTGGCAAGGACGCTTCCGCAGCGGGCACCTTTCGTGGACCTGGTAATGGGACCCGATTCCTACCGTCGCCTCCCTCAAATCCTCGCCGAGACCGCTGACGATACTCTTCTGGACGTACGCCTGAGCCGAACCGAGAACTACTCTGGCATCGACCCGGTCCGCGCGAGCGGGGCCAACGCCTGGGTCACCATAATCCGGGGATGCGACAAGTTCTGCAGCTTCTGTATCGTCCCTTTTGTGCGCGGCCGTGAGCGCAGCGTGGATTCGTCCGAAATCGTGCGCCATGTGGAAAAGATCGCCGTGGCCGGATTCAGGGAAGTCACCCTGCTCGGCCAGACGGTCAATTCCTACTTCGATGGCCACAAAGACTTCTCCGCCTTGCTCCGTGCGGTCAGCGCGGTGGAGGGAATCGAGCGGGTGCGCTTTACCTCTCCTTACCCCAAAGACTTCGACGAGCGCACCATAGCAGCCGTGGCCGAACTACCGGAAGTCTGTCCAAGCCTCCACCTCCCCGTGCAGAGCGGCGCCAATTCCCAGCTAGAAGCCATGCGCCGCAATTACACCGTCGAAGCATACCGAGACCTGGTGCGGCGCCTGCGTGCAGCCATCCCCGACCTTGCCCTGACCACCGATATTATCGTGGGCTTCTGCCGTGAGACCGACGCCGACTTTCGGCAAACCTGCGAATTAATGGAAGAGATACGCTACGATTCGGCCTTCATGTTCAAGTATTCCGAGCGTGAGAATACGTACGCTCACAAAAAGATGGCCGACGATGTGCCCGAGGAGGTCAAGAGCGAGCGTCTCCAGCGCATCATCAAATTGCAGGAGAAAATCTCATGGGAAGTCAATCAGCAAATGGTGGGCAAAAAAGTGGAAGTGCTGGTAGAAGGACCCTCCAAGCGCCAGACCTCTCAGGGGCGCAGCAACTACGGGCGCTCGCAACAGGGCAAAACCGTGGTCTTTCCGCAGGAAGCCGTGGCCAATACCCTGGTCGGAGTCCGCGTGGAAAGAGCTACATCACACACCCTTTTTGGCGCCCTCCTGCAAACCCTGCCAGCAGCCGCTTCGTAGCCCTACAGCCGTTGTCCGGGAGGAAAGGCTCAGGGTGACGAACACATGGACGCGGAATCAATTTTCTTTAAATATCTCCATAACTTTCGCGGCATCGGGCGCGTTTAACAAGCTGGCGCGCACCTCTTGGTGCTGTAGCAGCCGCGAAAGTGCAGCCAGAAGTTCCATGTGCTGCTTGTGATGTCTTTTGGGGGTGGCCAGCAACGCAATTATGTGCACAGGTTCGCCGTCGATGGCACTAAATTCGATGCCTTCACGGGAAATGCCGACCGCGAGGACTTGACGGCTGATGGAATCCTCGTGCACGTGTGGCACTGCTACCCCCTTACCGATCCCTGTCGATCCCTGTTTCTCACGCCGAATCAAATTGGCGAGGAAACGTTTGGGATCCTCAATGGCCTGGTCTTCCCGCAAGACGCCGGCCAATTCCCGAATGGCGTCGAAGTTGCGCTTGGACTGCAAGTCAACCAGGATATGGCTTGAGCTCAGTATGCGGTCCCACTTTTCCATGGATTGACTCCTTTGAGGGTCGCAAAGCTAAGAAACCGTCGCGCCGAGTCAAGGCAATCACGAATGACCGCGCTCCCAAGGAAACACCATATCCAGCCCCGAACTTCCGCGGCCAAGAGGGAAAATAGGCCCGACCACCGCCCTGCGAGCCATTTTCCTATCTTATCGGCATGGACCCTACTCACTGCTCATCTATAGGTTTCATCTGCCCATTCACCCGCTGATGGGCGAAGGGCCTGTGGCCATTTCTCCCGCCGACCCGGCACCCCAATGCCATCGATGGACAACGACTCCGCCGGTAATTACTTTCTTTTTCAGGTGATTCACCAAAGCTGATTAATTGGAGCAAGTGACGACCCGGGCATCGGTCCGGCGCGGGCCGGTCCAAAGCCGTTTGCTATCCAGTACAGCACTTCGCCCTAGATTCAATACTTTCAATCCCACTTCAGATTTGGAGATCAAATGCCCCTTGAAGTCGTCGAAATCTCGGACGAGCACAAGCGGCTCCTGAACAGATTGAGTGAGTTGATTCCAGACCTCAAACCGGATTCACCACAAAGCTGGCAGCGCATCTTTGGTCTGGGCTTGATTGCTCTCACGATGCAAATTACCAACAAAGCCCGGTCGAAGAATCAAGCTGACTTGGTAGAGGAACTGGGCCGGTTGGCTCGGGAAATAGTCGAGGCAGAGCAGTGGTAATGGGGATTATACTATTTTCTCCACCTCCTGCCGACCATTTGGAATGCCATGGGCCCCGCGGCGGTGGCAATGAGGACTCGGGCCTGGTATGGCCCTTGAGGCCATACCACGGCAATGCTGCAGGAACCATGAATTGCCGCCGGTTCTCCATCCTCTTCATGTCCAGCGACCATTGCTGGTCCACCCTGGTTCGGAACTTACTCAATCTCTCATCATGTAGCGGAATATGCACTTGAAAAACAGATGGGTCGTTCGGGGAAAGTGGCGCCTGAGCCATATTCCCAAGCTCGAAAGGCCATCGGCCACATAGCGCCGCTTCTCGCTCTCCAGCGCACGCAGGGTCAAGCGGGCCACTTCTGCAGCTGTCTTGCTGGGAATTTGTTTAAAGCGCTCCGGGGGGGTAGAACTCACAGCGGAAAATTCGGACCGCACCAGCCCAGGTTCGACCAAAAGCACCTTGATCCCCCTTGGTGCCAGTTCGTACTCCAGGTTTTCCGCCAGCCCGTTTACCGCGAATTTGGTGGCACCATAGATCGCATGCCGCCAGGCCGGCAACTCTCCCAGAACACTGGAAATATAAACCAAATGCCCCCGGTTTCTCGCCAGCATCGCCGGCAGGAAAGCCTGGGTGCAATAGATAACTCCCAGCAAATTGGTGTCTACTATGGACCGGGCTTTCTCTGGATTAATCCTCTCTATTTGTCCATAGGCCCCCCTGCCGGCGTTATTGACCAGGACGTCCACGGCACTATGGTGCGCCTGCACTTCATCCCTAAGGTAGCGGACTTGGTCGGGGTCGCCAACATCGCAGGGAACGACCAGGGGGGCTGCCCAGCCCCGGGCTTCAATTTGGCGCTGCAATTCCAGCAGGCGCTGACGGCGGCGGGCGGTGGCGACAACGCGCGCTCCTCTTGCGGCCAGAAGTATACTCAGGTGCCAGCCGATCCCACTGCTTGCACCTGTAACCAGCACTACCTTGTCGCGCAAATCGAGCATCGGCTTTTCAAATTGCTGAGAGGATTAGGCCGGCATTGACTAACCCATTGTTCCTCATCCAATGGCCTGGTCGCGGGGCTCCCGGTCGTTGCCGGGCCGGAAAGCTCACTGCAAGGTCCGGCCAAAAGGAATAGCCATGGTTTAGGTTTTACATAACGCAATGGAGGTGGTAGGGCAGGGGAACAGCCTGGCTCCATTGCCCTGAATTCTCATTCTGAGAATATGCAGGTTCATAATTCTCATTTTAATTAAATTTCTAAATAACAAATTAACAACTTGTTACAATGAATCTCAAAGATAATTTTTAGGTGTTTTTCTCAAGATGAAAAATTTTTCCTGCGAAATAGAAGTAGAATACAATTTTGTAAAATACAACTGCTTGTATTTTATCATTTTGCATATGGCCAGCGCGTTTGGCACAAGGATTGCTATATTGATATCCATCGCGCATCGCGTCAAATTCTTTTTTTACCTTAAACAAGGAGTTACATCTCATGTCCATACCTAACATCAGGCCTCTGGCGGATCGCATTCTGGTCAAGCGCCTCGAAGAGGACGACGAGCAAAAAGTCGGTGGCATTATCATTCCCGACACCGCAAAGGAAAAACCGCAGGAAGCCGAAGTTGTGGCTGTAGGTCCAGGACGACTGGAGAACGGCGACCGGGTTGCCCTCGAGTTGAAAAAAGGGGACAAGGTGCTGATCGGCAAGTATTCCGGAACGGAAGTCAAGCTCGAAGGCGAAGAGTATCTGATTATGCGCGAAGAAGACGTCCTGGCCGTCGTAGAGTAACCTAGGGAGGAAAAATAAATGGCAGCAAAACAAATTGCCCTCAGAGAAGAATCACGCAACAAGATCCTGGCGGGGGTTGTGCAGCTCAGCAAAGCGGTAAAAACCACCCTGGGCCCGCGTGGTCGCAATGTGGTTCTCGCCAAGAGTTGGGGCTCTCCCACCGTCACCAAGGACGGGGTCACCGTCGCCAAAGAAATCGAGCTCCCCGACAAGTACGAAAATATGGGCGCCCAGATGGTCAAGGAAGTAGCATCCAAGACCAGCGACGTGGCTGGCGACGGCACAACTACGGCTACAGTGCTGGCTGAAGCCATCTACTCCCAGGGTCTAAAAACGGTCGCCTCCGGGTACAGCCCCATGGAGATCAAGCGCGGCATTGAGCAAGCCGTGAGCCTGGTCGTCGCTAGTCTGCAGGAGCAGAGCAAGGCCGTCAAGGACCACGAAGAAATTTCCCAGATCGGCACCATCTCTGCCAACGGCGACACCTCTATCGGTGCGATCATCGCTGACGCGATGGACAAGGTCGGCAAGGATGGCACCATCACCGTGGAGGAGGCCAAGGGCACGGAGACCAGTCTCGATGTGGTCGAGGGAATGCAGTTCGACCGGGGCTATCTTTCGCCTTATTTCGTGACTGACCAGGAGAACATGGAAGCCATTTTGGAAGACGCCTACCTGCTCATCCACGAGAAGAAGATCTCCAATCTCAACGATTTTCTTCCCCTGCTGGAGAAGGTTTCCAAAGCCGGAAAGCCCCTTCTGGTCATAGCCGAAGACATAGAGGGAGAGGCCCTGGCTACCTTGGTGGTCAACAAGATCCGCGGCACCCTGCAGATCGCAGCGGTCAAAGCTCCCGGCTACGGCGACCGCCGCAAAGCCATGCTTGAGGACATCGCTGTTCTCACCAATGGGACGGTAATTTCCGAGGATCTGGGCATAACCCTCGACAGTGTGCAACTTTCGGACCTGGGACGCACCAAACGGATTGTCATCGAGAAAGAAAACACCACCGTGGTCGAAGGCTCAGGCCAGCCCGCCGACATCAAGGGCCGGGTTGAGCAGATTCGGCACCAGATAGACGAGACTACTTCGGACTACGACCGGGAGAAACTACAGGAGCGATTGGCCAAATTGGCCGGGGGTGTTGCCGTAATTCGCGTTGGCGCAGCGACCGAGACCGAGATGAAAGAGAAAAAAGCCCGAGTCGAGGACGCCCTGCACTCAACCCGAGCTGCCGTCGAAGAAGGCATCGTTCCTGGGGGCGGGGTAGCACTGGTGCGCTCCATTAGCTCACTGCAAGGTGTTGAAGGCAAAAACGACGGGGAGACTACGGGAATCAAGATTGTGCGCCGCGCACTGGAGGAGCCCCTGCGCCAGATCGTCGACAACGCAGGACAGGAAGGCCCCGTGGTGGCTGAGAACATCCTCGCTGGCGAAGGCAATTACGGCTTCAACGCAGCCACGGAGGAATATGGCGACTTGGTGGAAATGGGTGTTATCGATCCCACCAAAGTGGTTCACACCGCCCTCAGCAATGCGGCAAGTATTTCCGCCTTGCTGTTGACCACCGATGCCATGGTGACCGAGGAACCGGAAGAAAAGGGATCCCCCGCTCCCGGTGGCCACGGACATCCCCATCCTCATTGACCACCTAAGTCCCCACACCCATCACTGTTGCGAGCGGCTATGAGGATCTGGATTTCCTTTCTCATAGCCGCTCTTGAATTATACTCACCCCAGGATTGCCCCTGAAAAACCTAGGAGATATCCCCGCCATGACCGTCGAAGACAAAACCGTCCTGAACGCCGCAGAAGTTGACGAGGAGTTGAAGACCCTCAAAGGCTGGACCCGAGACGACGTAATAATCTCGCGCGATTTCACATTTGCTACTTTCAAGGACATCACCTCTTTTCTCAACCACCTCGTCGCAACCATCACCACCATGAACCACCACCCCGATTTCAGTTTGAATACAGGCTCCCGGACAATTTCGGTCTCGGTCACCACCCACAGCGAAAAGGCGGTCACTAGGGCGGACATCCAGTTCGCCCGCGCCCTTAACTCCTGGTCTGGTTGATTCGGACCCTGCCGCCGTTGCGCACAGACCGGATTTCCTTCAAACAGAGCAGAAGGGAATTGCGCGCGCTATTGCCGCCCAGAATTGCGGAATCTCTGCCCTTTGCGAGAGTATCAACAGCCTCCTGCAGTTCTGCGACAAAGGCGTCCTTGCGCGCCAATTTTGGCTTGCGCGTCTTGCCGTCCCTGGTGAGCAGAACCGGAGACTTTCCCCAGTAGGAATGGAATTTGAGGGTGGCCTCTTCAAAGTAGACCTCGTAGCTCTGCTCAAAGGGACAACCTTGCTGGGACAGCCAGCCGCCTTCGGCAATTATCCCCATGGAGCGACCCTCGAAGTGGTAATGGGTGCTCAAGTATTCAACGATGCCCTCCCTACTCACACAACCTGTCGACGCCACTGCCTCTGGCATACCGAACAAGTACTGGACGAAATCGGCGTCGTGGATGTGCAAATCGATGACCGGACCTCCGCTGCCCTCTATATCCCCTGAATCGCGCCAAATAGGCCTTACCGTGTTGCGCTTGAAATGCGCCGCCATGATTGGGCCGAACTCCCCGCCAGCGGCCATATCCTTTATCAGTCTGAATTCGGGAAAAAAACGCAACACGTGAGCTACCATGAAATAGCGCTTGCGTCTTTTTGCTGTGGCAACGATCCGATCCGCGTCTTTCAAATTCAGAGCAATCGGCTTTTCCAGCAATAGATGCTTACCTGCACTCAGGGCTCTCAGACTCCACTCTGCATGCATTGGGGTTGGCAGACATATATCAACCAGATCAATGCCAGGATCGGCCAGCAAGTCGTCCATATGATCGTAACATGTGACCTTTGATAAATCTTGTACGCCGCCACTGCCGCCAAAATTGCCCTGTACTTGGCGCCAATCCCCTTTCAATTTCTTTCTGTCTCGGGTACATATAGCGGTCACCCTCCCACCCTTGATTTTCTCAATCGCCTGGAAGTGAGTGACTCCCATGAAGCCGATTCCAACGATACCAATATTTACCATGTTAATGCCTCCTCGAATAAAGGATCTAGGTGGATTTTTGAAGCGCAGCCAGAGCGCATCGCAGGCTGGTCCCGGTCCTGGCAAAAATCAACATAATACCCGGCCAGCAAGGGTACTGACTGCGCCAAGGGGGGAATGCTGATAGCCAATGCAATGGTCTGCACCGGGTATCCGGAAACGGCCGACTTGAAGGGCAGTGAACCAGGAGACCCTACTCCCTGAGCAGAGCGAATTTGCCCGTCCGCGCTTGGTCTGCGTTGGTCACCTTGAAAAGATATACACCGGAGTCAAGGCTACGCCCTGCCGCATTCAATCCGTCCCAATGCACTCCACCGTCCCCATCCTCTTCCTCGAGCACCTGAACCAACTGGCCGCTGAGGTCATAGATGTAAACCCGGGCATCAGGGGTTAGAGCCCCGAAGGTGAGCATTCCTCGATCCGGGTGAAAGGGATTTGGAAAGACCTTCACGGCACTCAAATCTGAGGCGGCATAGCGGACGAAGATCTGCCCCTCAATTCGGCCCCCCGCCAAATCCTCCAGGCCCCGGATCAGAATCTCGTAGGACTTCCCCAATGCCTGCAGAGGAGTTGTTTCGCTAAGCTCCAGAAGAACTTTGTTTCCATCCAACACCATAGCGCGGCGAATCTGAATTCTCCGATCCCTGAAGGCAAATCCCGCGGTCGAATCGGGTGAGAGTGCCACAGGTCTGTTGAAGCTGAGCACGACTCTGGTAGGTGATAAAACCTCCGCACCCAGCAGGCGGCCCGCGCCATCATATGCCTCCAGGTCAAAGCTTGTCCTCCGGTCCGCCGCCGACAGAGGAGTTCCCTGCAGACTGCGCAACTCTCCCAGCTCGAGGGTGAAACTGCCCGAATCCGGCAGGGCCTCGGCAAAGCTGAGGATGACACGCCGACCCTGGCGGTCCGCCATCACCGATGAAGGCACCCCGACTCCAGGTTCGACGCGGTAGCGCTGCAAATCCCGGTCTACATCGGCCATGGCCTCGCTGAAATCGAGTGCAAGCTGGTGGCGCGACAAACGGTCCACCCGTGTCATCCGAGGCGGAGCATGAGGCTTCAGCTCGATTGTCCTGGTAGGCCGGCCTTCAACCGCCGGGACACTCGAGTCGAGGGCCGCTACGGCGTAACGGTAGGTCTTCCCCGCCACCAATCCTGTGTCCTCGTAGTAAGTTCTTTCCAGGCGCCCCACCAAAATCTTTTCGTTCCGGAATATCCGGTAAGCCGCAGCACCACCTAGGGCTTGCCATTCCAAAACAATCCGGGCCTCGTCCAGCGCATATCCCCTGAAATCAGGTGGCACCGGTCCCACCAGCGGGAGTTGGAGGGTATGGACTTCGACATGTCCATCCGAATTGAAGGCGAGATCCATCCGCCCATCTCCGTCCACATCACCCAACACCGGCCTCTGAGTTTCCTCGATGGCCATCTGCCACACCGGCTCGTAGGCGTCCACCCCCACTGTGCCGAATACATAGAGGTCGGGAACAAGAACTGCGACCAACTCCACCTGCCCGTCCCCGTCCAAATCTCCCATGGAAATTCCGTTGCCACGCGACCGACCCCCCAGTACCTCTACCTTCCACTCGGGTCGATAGTCGTTGTCGCCTGCTGCTTCGTATGAAGTCATCTCCCAGCGCGTCCGTTCCAGTTCAAAGGGATCCCGCAAGAGCCGGGCAACGACGAATTCCGCCCGCCCGTCTCCGTCCAGATCCGCACCTCCGCCTACTACGCGGCCATCCCCCTCGGGGCTAGTCTCAGTTCGCCACACTTGGTGAAACGCATTATTTCCTATGCCTTCGTAAACGAAAAGATCTCCGTCTCCATCGCCGCTGAGCAAATCGCCGCGGCCGTCCCCGTCCAGATCCCCGACAATCGGACGCTCACTCAACTCGTTGGTACCTGCCGTTGGATTGGCTAGGACGGCAATCTCCGCGAACTGGTCATCCCCAATGTTTTCAAAGACCTTGAAGAGGTTCGCCTGACTCGAACGCAAGTACATTTCGGAGCGTCCATCGCCGTCCAAATCCCCTACTTCCCCTCCCCAGACATCGCGCTGTTCCCAGATTACCCTCTCCGGGAAGCGCTCCCTATCCACTGCCTCCATTAGACGCACACGCTGCGCGTCCACGGCCATGATCTCCCAATACCCGTCGGCGTCCAGATCGTGCACGTTCCAGGGAATGAAAAGACGGGAAGAAGAATGGACCAAGTCAACGCCCTCATGGCTTAACTCGTAAAATTCACCAGGGCTGTATTGGCGGCTCTCGCGCGCCATCTGCACAAGTTCAGCCTTGCCATTCTGGTTGAAGTCACTTAACTGGGGCATCAGGTAGCCAGGGGGAAAGACTCCCAACCTTGCAAAATTCCACTGCTCTATCCACTGCGGCTCCACTTCGAGGTCACCCAAATCCTGCAGTACCCTCCGCCGCCCTCCGGCGCTGGACCTCACCTGCACCTGATAGGTTCCCGGGGTCAGGTCCGCGGACAGGACGGTACTGTGAATGGTGCGTTGCGAACTCACCCACTGAACAATCGTGTCCATTCCCGATTGCGACAAGCGTACTTCCCCGTCTGCCGGTACATCCGTGCGCCATTCGACCAAATACTTCCACTCAGGTCCGTCCAAGGCTCTGAACAGGCGCAGGGCCTCCAAAACAGGGCCTCGCCGCTGGACTCTCACCTCTATCCGATCCTCCAGAATTTGGCCCTGGCACAGACTTCGTCCCCGGACCTGGTAGACACCTTGAGGCAAATTGGCCACATCCCAGACCACCGGTTCAGGGTTTCCTTCTGCTTGCGCCAGAATTCGCCACGAGCCCGGCTGACTCCCAGCCCCCCAACTCAACTCGTAGCCATTGCAATGTGAGCCCGCCAGGAATAGTTCCACCACCGAACTATTTTCCAGCACGACTCCGGAAATGGGCTGGGTAATTTCCACCCCTGCTACTCTGGGAATACTCCGGGCACCAGCCTGGGGCACTCCGGCTCCCGACCAGGGATCCCACCCTTGGGGTCCAACATCCCGTGCGGAAAGGGCAAGTGCGCCCCGCACTTCCACAGTGGTGAAGTGCGGATTGCCGGCCAGCACCAGAGCCGCCAGTCCGGAAACATGGGCTGCAGCCATGGAGGTGCCCGAGCGAGCGACATACTTTCCCCCCGGAGCCAAGCTCAAAATCTCGAGACCGGGAGCAGCGAAGTCGATGCTGTAACCCCAGTTGGAAAAAGATAGGATTTGCTGCTGCTTACCAACCGCCCCCACCGCGATGGTTTTGTCGAAACGGGCGGGAAAGAACACCTCCTCCTCGCTTTGGTTGCCGGCTGCAGCAATTAGGACGCAACCAGCCTGATCGGCATACCGGATCACGTCCCGCAGCAACGGAGAAAAATGAGGATCACCCCAACTCATGTTTAGGACCCGTGCCCCATTGTCCACCGCGTATACGATGGCCCCTGCGAGGTCGTCGTCCTCCAGATATCCCCCTTCAGGCAAGTTGAACCCTGCTCGCAAAGGCATAAGACGCACCCCAGGGGCCACCCCGGCGATACCCAGACCATTGTTTACCGTGGCGGCGATAATCCCTGCCACGTGGGTGCCGTGACCAGACTCGTCGCGCGGGTCGTTGTCGCGTTCCAGATAATCTCCTTCACCTGCAAATCCAGGAGCATCACTGAAGTCCCAACCATGGAGATCATCCACATAACCGTTGCCGTCGTCATCCACTCCCGGCAACCCCGTCCGTTCGATTTTGTTGGACCATACCTGGGCTGCAATATCGGGATGGTCGTAATCCAGGCCGGAGTCGATAACCCCGACGACAATCTCCTCCGCGGCCTCCATTTCCTCTTTGTCCCAGCCTATGACTACCAGGTTCCACTGCTGGTGGTAAAGCGAATCGCTGGGGGAAAAAGCGAGTCGGCGCAAATAGTTTGGTTGGGCTAATTCTACCGCCTCCAAGCGGGCATAGGCAGCAGCAATAAGGCGGGGATCTTTCTCGCTATTCAGGCGCAGTTGCCGCCACCGACCAAGGTGCGGCATGCCCACGGGCTTGTAGCGGGGCCCGGAAGGATGCGGAGGGAAGAGATCTGCCTCCGCCATGAGGCCATAGCGGTTGTTGAGCTCGGCAATTTCCCGGAGGTGGGCACCGGAAGGCTTGGCTGCTGTTGGACTCAATCGGATAAGAACCTCCGCCGGGGCCAATCTACAAGACTCGCTTGCTGCCGCGCCCAAGGCCGAAAGCCATCCGATCAACAAACTGAGCAACAAATGTCCCATAGCTTTTCAATTCTAGAAAACTCTCCATATACGTGCAAGATTCTCACCTGCCCTTCGCAACATGCTCCAAAGGGAATGGCGCCTTGCCGAGGAAAGGCCATAACCAATCTGTTTCGCATCTCAGAAGGAACAAAATTTATACTTGACATTAATTTCCTCACCTCCTTTAGTAGAATGCTTGGGGATTAATACGACGTGGTTGGGCATACTGCCTTTGCCGCCTGTCCAAGTCGATCTCGATGACCGTAATGCACGCATTTTGTCCTCGCTCCTAATTCGACTATGGCCGACGAAATTTATGGTGTCCTTCTGTTGAGTTTCAGCAGGTACAGCCACCAGACGAGCTTCCTGCCTCTGTACCAGAGCCATCCCCGGATTCGCCTGGTCGCCGTTGCCGACGAACCCGATATCGAACCTGAATTGAAAGCCCTCAACCAGAGTTGGGCTGAGGAGTTGGAAATCCCTTACATCGAGGGAGTCGACCGCGCCCTCGAGTTGGACGATGTCCATATCGTCAGTATCGGCCACGAAATCGAACGCCGAGCCCATTTGGCAGTGCGCGCCGCCGCCGCCGGCAAACATCTCTGGATAGACAAATTCATCGGCGCCAACATGGACGAGTGCGACGAAGTGGTCGCAGCCGTGGAGAAGGTTGGAGTTCGGTCGATTGTACCCAGCTATGTCTATGGCGAACTCGCCTCCCAGGTCCGCACCTTGATTGCCAGCGGTCGTCTCGGTGTCTTGCTCGGGGTGCACGCCGACGTGATGTTTGGCAAAGGATGGCCGCAACCCATAGAGGACAGAGCAAGCCACTTCTTGCCCCCGGGCCGCTGGAAGTTCGCCGATATAAAGCGCGAATTGCTTTGCGTAGGGGCCTATGGCGTAGGCCTGGTCCAGACCTGCCTGAGTAGGATAACCCAAGTTAATGGTAGGGCCGACGCATACTTTTTCATCGAACACGCCGCCCATGGCGCCGATGACTTCGGCACCCTGAACATCACCGACGACTGCGGGCGAATTGCTACAGTGTGCGGAGGGCGCATCGGGATGGCTGCCCACCCTCACGGTGGCCCTGCCAGGGCTTACTTGATCGGTACGGAAGCCAGCGCCGCAATCGACGGCAAAGGTCCTGTGCTGAATACCTACCTGCGCGAGGACATCGCCGGGGCGGACTATAGCCTGCCTAGGAAAGATCCCATGCAGTGGCACCACACTGCTCCTGCCCAGGCAGCCTCACTGGCTCCAGATGTCACCGGCTTATGGATGGGGTTGGAAGATCTGGTCGCAGCTCTCGATGGGGACGGAATGCCCGCCTACACCGTCAGGGAAGCCCGCGACCACATGGAAATACTGATTGCCGGCTACCTGTCGGTTGTGCGCGGCGAGACCGTGCCCCTTCCTCTAGAAAGGATGGCAACCTGATGGGTCAGAGACCTGTCGGTCTCATAGCCTCCGCGGGGCAAGAGGAGTTGGTGCGCGCAATTTGTGACCACACCGAGATTGCCGCCGTACTCAACCTTGGCCGCGCCCGTCTTTCCCTGGACCCTGTTCCAGTCCTTAGGGAAATGGAGGAGTTCTTGGATTGTATTGTTGCCGGCACGTGTTGCTACCTCTCCCCTGGACCATCTCTGAAACGAGGACTGCTCGCCTGTGTGGAACATCGGGTCAACGTCCTCAGTGCCGGCCCTATTTCCCTTTCGCGCAGCAAATTCGACTACCTCTGCCAGAGCGCCGTGGAAAGTAAGGTGCGGTTGTCTTGGGGAAATCAATATCCGTTCTCGGGCCTATTTCAGGCGCTCCACGCCCAGAGCCGTAAGCCTGAATTCGGAAATCCTGTCTACCTGCGGCAAGTGCGGGGCGGAGGCCAAGGGCTCCTTTCGGCATGGTGGGCTGCCTGTGAATCCCTAGATCAAGCTCTGGCAATTTTGGGCGCCCCCCTGAGAAATCTTCTTGTCGCCGCCTTTCGACAGGGGAGCCAACACCATGTCGTCCTTACTGTGGGCGCTGAGAATCAATCCAACGCCCAATTGGTAATCGCTCCTGTCCATCTTCCTTTCCACCACGATATCACACTGCTGGGAACCGGCGGCCTTCTCTTCAGCGACGGGGTATCCAATGCCTCCCCACTTATACTTCAGGACAGAATTCAACTCCATCCTCACACCGACCAGTATCCCGAACCGGCCTGGCTTGTGAACTTTCTCGGCCAACTCGACGGTCCGGTTCCATCCCTTCCAGACTGGTCAACTCTCAACTTGCACAACCGCATACTCCGCGCCATGCGCCAAGCACTGCGCCAGCGGCATCCGATTCAGGTGAAGATGGATGGGTAAGCAAAACCACTGTCGGTCGCCAGTCCAGTCTATTTCCCACCTACCTCGCACAACATGAAAAAGCAAAGGGGAAATGGCCTGATATCAGCCAAGATCGACCCGTTTTCGAGAGGCCGCATCAGTTCCATTGCTCGCGATAGCTGCGAATCGCCCTCTCTACCTCTGTGTCGGTTAGGGCAAGAATTTGGGCGGCCAGCATGGCGGCATTCCTCGCATTGTCGATTCCCACGGTAGCCACTGGAATTCCCGGTGGCATTTGCACTATAGCATACAGGGAATCAAGACCGTTCAGTGCCCCGGAGGCCACCGGGACTCCAATGATTGGCAAGACAGTATGCGCTGCCAGTACCCCCGGCAGGGCTGCGGCGAGTCCAGCCCCGGCGATGATCACCTTGAGGCCGCGGTCGGAGGCCTCTCGGGCGTAGGCGGCGGTGCGCTCGGGGTTGCGATGCGCCGAACAAACCACAAACTCATACCCAATGCCCAACTCATCCAGAACCTCCGTCCCCTTGCGCATAATCTCTTGGTCAGACTTGCTGCCCATAACGACACCCACGCGAATCGCAGCCACTAGCCATTTCCTTTCTATCAATACCTCAATTGACGAGGTAACACCTTCAGAAAATTCGGCGATGGACGGCCAAATTCCTCAAACTACAAGCTGAATTCCTCGCCTGGATCAACTTGTCTTCCGGCGCAAAAAGGTCGGATAGTCCAAACTCTCGGACACCGGAACCTGCTCCTGTGAAGCAGGACCACCCGACTCCATTCCCTGCCCGCCGCGCCGAATGAAGGCCGGTATTTGCCTTTCTTCCTGCTCGGGAATAGGGGTTACTTCTGGCTTTTGAGTCTCGATCTTTCCTTCCTTGTGGATGCTGAAACCGGTGGCAACTACAGTCACCCGCATCTCATCTACCAGACTTTCGTCGACCACCGTGCCAAAAATGATATTGGCCTCCTGCCCCGCAGCCTCCTGAATGACCGAAATCGCCTCATTGACCTCGAAAAGGGTGAGATTTACATCGGCTGCAATATTTATCAACAAACCCTTGGCTCCGGCGATGGAGATATCCTCCAGGAGCGGGCTCATTATTGCCTTCTTTGCCGCCTCTAGGGAACGATTCTCCCCCCGGTGAGTTCCAACGCCCATCAAGGCATCCCCCCCTTCGGAAATGATGGTCTTTACATCGTTGAAGTCCAGGTTGATCATTCCGGGAATGGTGATCAAATCGGCGATGCCCCGCACCGCCTGCATCAGGACTTCGTCGGCCTTGAAAAAGGCTTCCTCGAGGGTTGTATCCCGCCCACAAACAGATAGAAGTCGCTGGTTCTTGATCGCGATCAAGGTATCGACCTTTTCTTGCAATTCGGCAGTTCCCACCATGGCATTGCGCATCCGCGGCAAGCCCTCGAATTGGAAAGGCTCGGTGATGATGCCCATGGCCAGAGCACCTTGATCCCTGGCGATTTCCGCAACCACCGGCGCGGCACCGGTCCCGGTACCTCCACCCATCCCGGCGGTGATAAAGACAAGGTCAGAATCCTTCAGTCTTTCAGCAACGCTCTCGCGATCGGCCTCTATGGCATGGCGGCCCAACTCCGGGTTGGCTCCCGCCCCCAGCCCGCGCGTGATGCTGTCTCCGATGCAGATACATATGTCCGCAGAAGAGGCTTCCAGGACCTGCGCATCGGTATTGATCGAGATGAATTCAACTCCATGCATTCCGGAAGCAACCATTCGGTTGATAGCATTGCCGCCGGCACCGCCCACGCCGACGACCTTGATTCGCGCTTTTTGTTCACTATTGATTATCCTGAAAGTCATAATTAGTCCCCTTTGAGAGAAACGGAGGTTGAGGTTAATTTTTTCTCTTTAGACTGACAATTGGAACCATTCCTTCATGCGATTCAAAACAGTTTCGAAGCGGCCTTCACTGAGGCCCTTGTTGGGATGGTGAACAGAGGAATTGGTCGACTTTTGATACTCCAGGCCAAAGGCTACCAGCCCCAGGGCGGTGGCATAGATCGGGCTCATCACCTTATCACTCATTCCGGCGTGCCCATCGGGAACTCCCAGCCGCGCGGGCATTTCAAACACCCTTTCAGCCAACCCTACCACACCGTCGAGCAAAGCCCCGCCACCTGTCAGAACAATGCTGATGTTCGGAAAGGTATTGCAGTTGGTGCCTTCGAGTTCACCGCGCACCAGGGTGAAAATTTCTTCCATTCGCGGCTGGATGATAGCTGCCAGCTCCCGACGCGATACCGACCTTGGTCCACTAGAGGCAATGGCCGGTAAGGTCACCATCTCGTCCTCTCCCACCGACTCCACCAGAGATGCACCGTATATGCATTTGATATTTTCTGCCTGGGGCCAGGAGGTGCGCAGGCCAATGGCCACATCATTGGTGACATTTTGGCCACCCAGGCCAATGACGGAGGTATGGCGCACTCCACCCTGAAAAAAGAGCGCCACGTCGGTGGTTCCCCCACCTATATCCACAAGGCATACGCCCATATCTTTTTCGGCGCTATCCAGCACGGCACAACTCGAAGCCAAGGGTTCGAGAACAATATCTCTTACCTCAATGCCCGCACGCAGAATGCTCTTGCAGATGTTCTGCGCGGAGGTAATTGCTCCTGTTATGATGTGAACATTGGCTTCCAGTCGAACTCCAACCATGCCTACCGGTTCGCGAATGCCCGCCTGCCCGTCAACAATGAATTCCTGGGGAAGAAGGTGAATGACCTCCCGCTCAACCGGGATGGAAACAGCCCGGGCGGCGGCGATTACACGCTCTCTGTCGGCGACGCTTACGGCCCCGTTGTCTCCTCCAATCGCAATGACCCCTCGGCTGTCAAAGCTACTTATGTGTTCGCCGGCAATTCCGGCATAGACTGCTGCGACTTGGACCCCAGCCATGAGTTCGGCCTGATACACGGCTTTTTTTATCGAGTTTACCGATTTCTCCACGTCGATCACCACGCCGCGGCGCAGTCCATCGGAGGAGCAGTTGCCGACCCCAAGAATATTCAAGCGAGCCTGTTCGGTCAGTTCGGCAATTATTGCACAGATTTTTGTTGTGCCAAGATCCAAACCGACAGCAATTCCCTCCTGTGTCATGTTCAGCGCCCTCCTCCTCATTCAGGATCTCCGCTGCCTACTGCCAACTACCACCTGCCCGGCAAACCTCAGATCGATATAGGCAGGCTCCGGGCATTCCAGGTAGACGCGCTTCATGAGAACTTTGAGTACCGCAAGGCGCTCTTGGACCCGATCTGTCGGCAAGCGCACCTCCAATCCATCTCCTACTAAGAACAGGCGAATGTTGTTGCTGTTGTGCGATATTGTGAACGGCTGAATCTCGGATATGTTCATACATATTTCAGGGTCATGGGAACTGGCCTCCCTCCACCAACTCAAAATCTGCACCAATGCAGAGTCAGCGACCACCGATCCTATCCGGAAGGAATCAGGGGACACGCTCAGACCACTGATGACCGGCAGATCCAGATCCTTGAAAGACTCTTCCGAACTTCCCGGCGCGGGCAGCAGAACCCCATCTGCGTCAATGCCGTAGATTTCCCCCAGCTCGATCCACGCCAATCGCCTCCGTTCGACGATTGAGACCACCAGGCGGTCTGGAGGTTTGCGCACGATAAACGCTTCTCTCACCCATGGGAGGCTTTTTATGTTGTCCTCGACCTTGCCCAGGTCGACGTCGAAAATTCTGTCGCCAACTTTGAGCCCACTTGCCTCCTTGATATCGCGACCGCTCAGGCGGTGCAATCCCTTTACTTCCAGAGCAGTCAAGGCGAAACTGGGAGATTGGGCAAAGAGTAAAGAGATCCCCCCACCCGCCAACACCGATCCCGTCACGGAGAGAAGGATAAAAAGGCAGACAAGACAGAACAGTCGGAAATGGCCGGACGAGGGAGCACTTTTCGCCCCAGTGGGAACGGCCATGGGTCGATGCTTGGATTTTAAGGAAAATTTACGAGTCATGTTGCTCCCCGAAAATGGCCTTCGAGGACAATACCCGGACCAATTCCTCGGCGGCCCAATCAATATTGCCGGCACCCATGGTAAGAACCAGGTCTCCCGGCTGGCATGCCTGGGCCAGACGTCCAGGTATCTTGTTCAGGTCGGGGACGTATTCCACAGCAGGATACCCTGCCTCCTGCATGGACCGGGAAATCATGCCCGAGTCTACTCCTGGCATGGGCTGTTCTCGAGCGCTGTATATCGGTGCCAGGAACACCTGGTCCGCTCCCATGAGTACTTTGGCATATTCCTCGACGAAGTAGTGTGTTCGTGAGTAGAGATGTGGTTGGAAAACCGCCAATATGCGACGACCGCTCTCACGCGCCGTGTTCAAGGTGGCTTCCAACTCGGAAGGGTGGTGGGCATAGTCGTCGACTACAACTATTTCCCCTATTTCGCCCTTCTTCTCAAAGCGTCGTTCTATTCCCTCAAATTCCTGCAAACCACCCGCGATGGTTGGGAAACCCACTCCCAAACTGTGGGCCAGTGCGGCCGCTCCCAGTGCATTGCGCACATTGTGCTGGCCTGGAGTCCGCAGCTTTATTGGGCCAAGTTCCTCCTGATCAAAAATTAGCACGAAGCTACTTCCCCAAGTGCAGAGCTCTATCTTCTCCGCTCTGAAATCACATTCGCCATCCAAGCCATAGGTGTAGAATCCTCTTTCAAGATTCGGCAGGATCCCCTGCACCCCAGGGTCGTCGTATCCCAAGATACAGGTCCCGTAAAAAGGCAGGCGGCGGATGTACTGGCAAAAAGCCTCCTGTACGTCCGCCAAGGACGGGTAGCAATCTAGGTGTTCAGCATCAATGTTGGTTACGACTGCAGCACGCGGGTAGAGATACAGGAAACTGCGGTCGTACTCATCGGCTTCTACCACGAATAGCTCTCCCGCCCCTAGGCGCGCCTGGACCTGGCCATTGATCCACCCACCGATCAACATCGATGCATCAAGCTTCCCCTTCTCCAAGATACTGGCAATCATGGATGCCGTGGTCGTTTTACCGTGGCTGCCGGCTATCCCGACTACATAATGGGGCCGGGTAACCTCCGCGAGAAGTTCGGCGCGACTAACCACGGATATGCCCTGCAGCCGGGCCGCTTCCAACTCTTCGTTGTCCGCCCTCACCGCCGCAGAATGGACCACAAGGTCCGCACCATTCACCTGTGATGCTCGATGCCCCACGTAAACGATAACTCCATCCTGGCGCAATTGCTCCACAACCCGCGACATCTGGCAGTCAGATCCACTGATGCGGCACCCGAGGGCGCCCAGAACCCGCGCCAAGCCTTCCATCCCCACTCCCCCGATACCCACCATGTGGACCCGCTCAAATTTGCCGAATAGAGGCTTCACCGCAGCCTGCGCACGAAGGTCTTGTCATGTTGGTGATCCCCCCAGGGCGGCTGCCCCTGGGCGCTTGACCGTCCGACACCGACCAAGATCCCCACACCAGCCAGGTTCCACAGCAGCGACGAACCACCATAGCTGATGAATGGCAAAGGTAGTCCGGTAGTCGGCAACAGGCCGGTCACGACACCAATGTTCAGCAAAGCATACACCGAAATCATCACGGTGACGCCCGTAGCCACCAAGAATCCGTAGTATGTCGATGCCTCCCTGGCAATGCGAAAACCGTGAATGGCGAAGGCGACAAAGAGCCCAGTGAGGCTTAAAGTCCCGACCAATCCCAACTCCTCTCCTACCAGGGCAAAGACAAAGTCTGTGTGAGGCTCTGGGAGGAAGTGCTGTTTCTGCATACTGTCTCCCAGACCTACCCCTAGTATGCCGCCGCTCCCCAGAGCCAGCAGCGATTGGTCGATCTGATAATTACCCCTCAGGATATCCGCGTCGTTAAAAAAATTCACAACCCGCTGCCATTGGTAGGGAGAGGTATAAAGTGACAAGGCAATGATCGGCAAGGCCAGCACTCCCGTACAAATAAGGTGAAGAAGACGGGCACCTCCCACCCACAGCATTACCGCGGCAATGAGTCCAACTGCAATGGCCGTTCCCAGATCGGGTTGTATGGCAATCAAGCCCAGTACTATACCAATAACCAGCAACCTGGGCATAAATCCCCTTTTGAAGTCCTTTATCAAATCCTCCTTGCGCACCAAGACGTCCGCCAAATAGAGAACGAGAGCCAACTTGACGAATTCAGAAGGCTGAAAGGAAAAGGACGATAACATCCCCGGCAGCGGCAGCCAGCGTTGCGCCGGGCCGCGCCCAAAAATGAGCACCAGTATCAGGGTGACCAACCCCAGAAGGAACATGGGAACGGCCAAACGCGACCACAGCGTCAGCGGCACCCGTGACAGGACCAACATAATAGCCAGGCCGACGCCGGCACGAATAATTTGTCGTTCCAGGAAGAAGCTGCTGTCGTCAAAACGAGCACTGGCCAACACCGAACTGGAACTGTAGACCATGACGATGCCGAATCCCACCAATACCAGGGAGATCATCAGCATTTGCATGCTAGCTCTATGGGCAGCCTGCATCGATTGTCCGATCTATTCTCTAATCACATCGGGAAGAGCATGACCAGATGCAGATCAAGAATCAGGTCACGACTTCAAATGGCAGGGGAAGACAACGAGTAAAGGAGAAGGAGAAGAAAAAGTAATGCCAGGAGGCAATCTAGTGGTTATTTGTTTGGCACCTTGAGATTTGCTCAGCAGGAGAGGGTGCTGGCTATCTCTTCCAGGGCAATGCCGCGGGACGCTTTTACGAGTACCAGGTCCCCTTTTTTTAAAATGGTATTGAGATGATTTCCCAGACTTTCCTTTGAGGAAAAGTGCAACGCAGCTTCTGCCTTCATCCCCCCCCGTCTGGCCCCTTCGACCACATGGGTACTCAGGGGGCCTACGGCAAGCAGGATGTCAATTTTCAGACCGGCAAGGTAGCACCCAATTTCGGTGTGCAGCCTTGCACTATGCTCTCCCAGTTCCAGCATGTCTCCCAGGACCGCGATTTTCCGGTCGGAGGCAATACCAGTATCTGTAAGGAGATTTAGGGCAGCTCTCACAGAACCCGGATTGGCATTGTAACTGTCATTAATTATACGAATTCCATTTTTTCGCAATGTCTCCGAGCGCATGGAAACGGGCCGGAACCCATTAAGCGCTCGACTGATGTCCTCCCAGGGCACTTTCAAAGTGCGGCCAACAGCCACAGCCGCCAGGGCGTTGTAAACATTGTGGCGACCCGGGACCTCCAAGTCAAATGAAGTATTTTGTAGAGAGAAATGGCCGCGGCCCTCCCGATCTAGAACGAGTCCCTCCCCACGAAACTGACTCTTCCGTTCAAGACTGAAGCCAAGGAGTCTCCCCTTTGTTCTTTTTGCCTCCTTGACCACGACACAGTCATCGACGTTTACTAGAGTCATTGAAGACTCATCTAGATAATCCAGGAGCTCCCCTTTAGCCTTGGCCACTCCCTCTACAGATCCAAAGAATTCCAAATGTGCGGTTCCAATATTGAGCAGCACTCCAATGTTGGGATTGGCTATTGAACACAGATAACCAATGTCTCCAGTTTTTCGCGCCGCAAGTTCCAGTACAACTGCCCCATGTCTTTCGGTGAGCTGCAAAAGTGTCTGGGGAATTCCAATTTCATTGTTTTTCGTCCCTGCTGATTTTAGGACCAGATAGCGCTGCCCAAGGACTGCGGCGATCATCTCCTTTGTGGTCGTCTTTCCCGAGCTTCCCACCACCGCTACAACCGGAACGGGGAAACGCCGCCGATACTGCCCGGCTATGGCGCCTAAAGCCTTTATGGGCGAGTCGACCAGAACCAGAGGGCCTGCAGCACATTCCCCTTGCCCCTCTCCCCAGAAACGGTCGACGATAGCGCCGCAGGCGCCGCGCTGAAACGCCTGCTCAACAAACTCGTGGCCATCGTAGTTAGGCCCTTTGAGGGCCAGGAAGAGATCCCCTTTCCGGATGGTTCTTGTATCGGAAGAAATCCCGGCAGGTCGCCTTCGAGGGCCAAAGATACCAACAAGCCTGCCTTCCGTCCATTGAAGAATTTCACCTAGATCAAGTCTTTCTCTGAGCGCCATGCTTTCCAACTCTTCCATGGTGGCCCAATGAACGCAGCACCGAGTGCGCGACTCTTCGATCGTCAAACTCGATCACCGCATCACCCACTTTTTGAACCGATTCGTGCCCCTTTCCCGCAATTACAACATAATCGCCCGGGGCGGCTGCGCTGAGGGCCACCTGGATGGCCTCGCGGCGATCGGTAAAAATCTGCGTTTCACACTCCTTGCTTACTCCTTTGACGATCTCCGATATGATCTTCTCGGGAGATTCCGAACGCGGGTTGTCGGAGGTGAGATAAACTTGATCCGCCCAGGCGGAAGCAATGCTGCCCATCAGCGAACGCTTGCCGGGATCTCGATCTCCACCACAGCCAAAGACGCAGGCCAGGCGCCGGGGGCCCGACTCCCGCGCCATGCGCAGCAGCCTATCCAGCGCATCCGGAGTGTGCGCATAGTCAACAATAACTTCGAAACCCTGACCCGCCAATATGCGCTCGCAGCGTCCGGGAACCCTCCGTACTGCGGCAATCCCCTGGCAGATCGCTTCTGGCTCCATCTCAAGGGCCAACCCCACTGAAAAAGCAGCCAATATATTGTAACAATTGAACCCTCCTTTTAAGTGCGATTCAACCTCTACAGCTCCTAGAGGGGTTCGGAGATGGAGTCGCGTGCCCTTCTCTGTTTGCTCTACCGCTCCAAGGCGGACATGGGCATCCTTCTGGCGACCATAAGTAAGGGTTGGAACCGTCACCCGTTCCAGTAGTTTGGGAGCGGAGGCGTCGTCGACATTGACGATTGCCTTACTTCCTCCCTCATCGTCCAGTCCTTCAAAGAGTCGGGCCTTGGCATTGAAGTAATTCTCTTCGGACTGATGAAAGTCGAGATGATCCCTGGTTAAATTTGTGAACACCCCTGCCTTGAATCGGAGACCTGCAACCCGGTCCAGAGCCAATCCATGAGATGACACCTCGAGGACCGCCGCTGACTTACCAGATTCTACCATTTTTCGAAGCATTTGGTGCAGATCTTTTGCTTCGGGAGTAGTATTGTCCGTTTCCTCCCAATCCACATCGACTAGACTACCCAGAGTCCCCACATAACCACACCTAACTTCGGCCGCTTCCAGAATTTGCCGTGCCAGCAAAGCTGTCGTCGTTTTGCCATTGGTTCCGGTTATTCCCACCATCAGCAATTCCCGGTCTGGATAGTTGTAAAAGCAGGCTGCTAGCCGAGCCAAGCCCTGCCTGCAGTTCTCGACGACTATTCGGGTCGCACTCCCTGAGTCGACCTCTCTTTCGGCAACGATCGCCCGGGCTCCTCGCTCCAGGGCATGAGAAATGAATTGATGCCGATCTTGTTCTTCTCCGCCGCAAATAGCCACAAATAAATCTCTGGGCAAGATTTGGCGGGAGTCACACTCAATTTTATCTATCTCGACATCTACAGATCCCATTATTCGGCCACCCGGAAGGACTCCCAACAATTGTCGGAGATGCATTTTCAACTCTCCCGTTCAGAGTCCACGCATATTCTGCAGCAACAATGCTTGGCGCAGAGGTGCAATTTCCGTAACCTCGGAAGGAATATCCGCAGCCGGTCCCAGTACACAGTAAATGTTGCCGCCTTCCTTGTCGGTCGACCCCGGAGGCGGCTCCTGCCGCACTACAATCTCTCCTTGCCCCGTAAATGTTATTGATGCCCCCCGCAGTTCGGCCTGGAACTGGGCGGCACTAGGCCTCATCCCGCGCAAATCTGGGGTAGATATGGCCAAAAGTTCTTTGCCGGCCACAGAATGTTGAGGCTCAACTTCGTCGGAAAAATTGAAGATGCGCTCCACAACTCGCTTGAAGGCCGGTGCAGCAATATATCCCCCCCACCTGCCCTTGCGGGGATTGGCAACCGCAATCAAACAAAGTAGTTCCGGGTCGTCAGCCGGTAAAAATCCAATGAAGGAAACCAGGTTTCTGTTTGGATCGTAGCCCTTGCCATTTTCGGCGACTTGCTGCGCCGTGCCTGTCTTGCCCGCTACCGCAAGCCCTTCTATGTGAGCCCGCCGTCCCGTGCCGCTCTCGACGACACCGGTCAGGAGGCTGCGTATAGTGGAGGCCGTAGAAGGAGATACCACCCGACGAATAGGCAAGGGCGGTTTCTTTTCCTTCATCCGACCATCGGGTCCAACGATGGCTTTGACTATGCGGGGAGCCATGAGCGTTCCCCCATTGGCGATGGCCCCAAAAGCATGCACCAACTGCAATGCAGTGACGCTGATTTCCTGGCCTATGGTGATGGTTTCGTGCGAGCGGCTGGACCATTTGCCCAGTGGCTTGAACAGCCCGGGGCTCTCTGCGGGTAAATCGATTCCGCTGCGGGTGCCAAAACCAAAACAGCGAATATACTCGTAAAAGCGCTTACTCGAGAGGCGGCGGCCTAACTTGATAGTGCCGATATTGCTCGATTTTGTCAGAACCTCCGCAAAACTCAATGTGCCATAGGGGTGGACATCCCGTATGATGTCGCCGTTTTCCAACACCAATTTTCCCAGTCCACAGAAAATGGAATCGGCGGTATCGGCCAATCCATCTTCCAGAACGGATGAGGCGGCAACCACCTTGAAAGTAGAGCCAGGCTCAAAGGGGTCGGTTAAGGCTCGATTCCGACGTAGTTTTGCCGGCGTTCTTCCGGGCATGTTGGGATTGTACTGGGGCACATTCGCCAGGGCCAGTATCTCCCCGGTCCTGGGATCACTAATTATGCCCATACCACTCTCGGCATCGGACTTTTGTATCGCCAGTTCCAATTCCTCTTCGAGGATGGTCTGGTACATGGCATCTAAAGTCAAAAATAGATTATGGCCATTTTGCGGCGGCTTGCGCTCCTGTTGCATGCCCGGCACCTGCCGGCCCCAGGAGTCAACATAGGTGAGGGCCATTCCATTTTTGCCTCCGAGTACTTTGTCAAAGGCACCTTCAATTCCTTCGCTGCCTCTGTTGTCAATATCGGTATGGCCCAACAATTGCCCTGCCAGGCTGCCATAGGGATAATAACGCTTGGTTTCGGGATATTCGAACACTCCGCCAAAATTTTTGCGGCGAACCTGCTCCAGGACGGTCTCGTCCACTACCTGGCGCGCAAGGTATACGAAGCGGCGGCTACTGTTGAGTTTACGCGCTATGGTCTCGACGCGCTGACTGCCGATGGAGGCGAAATATTTGGCGACCTGGTCCGGCCGCTCAACCATTTCAGGATTGGCATAGAAGGTTGCCGCTTGAATATCCATGGCCAACTCACGGCCATTGCGGTCGAAAACCCCTCCCCGGGTCGCCTTCAGCTCTACCCTGCGCACGTGCTGCTCTTTTGCCCGAACGGCATATTCGGCGTGTTGCAATCCCTGAACATGCACCAAGCGCACTATCAGCACCAACCACATCACCGCCCCAGCGATCATAATCCAACTGAGGCGCCTGTACTCCAAACGCCCCCTATTTTGCTGCTTGCCTGAGGTCACTTGGCGATCTCCACCATTGCTGTTTCAATAATCAACTCAGGGGCACGACCAGAAAGAGATACCATACCCAGCCTGTCCTTGGCTGTATTGACAATGGCACCTGGCCTTTTCTTTAGATCAACGGTGGCCATCAGTTTGGATTGCTCTTCCCGCAACTCCTCGACCTGGACCTTCAATGAATTAATCTGTCCGGATACCCTCATTAGCTCAACCTTTTTCCATACATATAGGGTAGTGAGCACAACAAGCACAACTAACATGGAGACCCAAGCTCGCATAGGGACACCTACCCGATGCGAAAATTCGCCTTTCATTTGGTCACACCGTCCATTCTCAATTGCAACCTCAGAGTTTTTCAAATATTCGCAGCCGCGCACTGCGCGCCCGCGGATTCACTTCAACCTCTTTCGCGCCCGGTCTCCGCACCTTGCTGCCGATCTTCTTGAACGTCGGCTTCTTACCACAGATGCAGAGTGGAAATTCACGCGGACATGTACAGCCACGCACGAGCTCCGTGAATTTAGTCTTGACCAGTCGGTCCTCAAGGGAATGATAGGCGATAACGGCCAATCGCCCTCCAGAAGCCAATAGGCTAATCGCAGTCTCCACACCTTTTTCTAGCTGTCCCAATTCATCGTTGACGGCTATACGAAATGCCTGAAAGACACGGGCGAGAGTCTTTGTCGGGTTTTGAGGTCTGGCGGCTTCAACAGCCGCCCTCAACTCCGCCGTAGTTTCGATCCGTTTGCAGGCACGACCACGGCATATCGCACGAGCGATATGCCTCGCTTTTCGCTCTTCCCCAAACTGCTTTATTATCCGGCCTAATTCCGCCTCAGAAGAACGCGCGATTAATTCAGAAGCAGATACCTCCTGCCGAGTATCCATGCGCATATCCAGAGGACCGTTTAGCCGGTAACTGAATCCACGCTCCGGCGCGTCAATTTGATGTGATGACACCCCCAGATCAAACAAAACTCCGTGTAACTCCCTTATCTTTTGCTCTTCCAGCAAGCATTTCAACTCGGCGAAACTTCCACGCAGAATCAGGGCGCGGTCGGCAAATTTTTCCAGGCCCTGCAGCGCCGTTTGAACAGCCTCTGCATCGCGGTCGACCGCTGCCAGGTACCCCTTGGCATTCAATACATGTAAAATGGCTTTGCTGTGACCCCCCCCACCCGCCGTTGCGTCGAGATAGGTTCCGCACGGATTTACGACTAATCCCTGCACCACCTCGTCGACCAAGACCGGCATGTGGAAAAGCATATTATCAGCCCAGATATGATCGGGCTAGAGATTCAGGCTCTCGGCGACTTCTTCCAAAGCCGGATCCGCTTCCTGCATAAACTGGGCCCAATCATCCGGATTCCAGAATTCCAGCTTGTTCAGAGCGCCAATGACGATCATCTGTGCCCCAATGCCAGCTCTTTCCAGCAACTTGTGTGGTATGCTCGCCCGTCCCTGCCGATCCAATCTGACCTCCGCTGCCTGGGAGAGCATGCCGCGGATCAATACCCGCACTCTACGCTCGGTCTGCGGCAATTCCAACATCTTGCGGGCGGTCTCTTCCCATACGTGCTGAGGATAGGCAGTCAGGCAGTGATCGAAGCCACGCACGACCACGAAGGTTTCCGTGGCCTCGGGCGGCAGCTTCTTGCGAAACTCGGCCGGTACAAAAATGCGTCCTTTGTCGTCAACCGGGACAGCGTACTCACCCAAAAAGTGAGCCATGGCCAAACTCCCCTCAGCCTCTCAATCCCACCATTTTACACCATTTTCCACCACCAGTGCATAGTATAGTCTGGCCTACTGAGCCTGTCAAGCACAATTTTAGTAGAAATTAATACCGGATACTGGGGGCTGGTGTACTTGCTGTGAGGGAAAGATCTTCCTTAATCCATATATTGTGCAAATAGGAATCAGGAGGCATATATATTGGCTAAATTTTTTGTGGCACTTCGCTACTTTTTTTTAGGGAGTTATATAGGTAGCTAAGCAGGGCATTTTAGAGATTCCCATTGCCCGGACGATATAACTGCGTATTATAACATATGAGTCCACGTTCAACGGAGGACCCCGACTTGTCGGGTCTTCTGCTGAATACAACAGCCTGATTGACCCGGCGATGGGTAGCTCCCGGAGCCTTGGTGAATAAGCAGACGTCTACCTCTGTTGGACGTGGACAGACCCGGCTCCTTATTTCGGGTTCAATCGTCCAAATTCAACAGAGGAGAATCAAATTGACAGGGATCATAAGAAGCCTAGATCGACCACAGGATGGCGCAACCCCGTTCTTCTGGAAATTCGTAGGACTGACATTTATCACCTGCGGGATATACGCCTATTATTTCTTGATTACCAGGCAGAGAGAGAACAACGAACTCATGTTTGAAATCAGGGATTTGCTTCACGATATAAACGAACGCCAAAAGAAGGGCAACCATGATTGAGACCTACATCACCCCAGCTATCCTGGTGGCACTGATGCTGTTTATTTGGCGTGATCTTGGCGGGCGCATTAATCAACTAAGCGATGATATCCGCCATATTAATGAGCGCCTGGACCGCCACCTGGAGGGACACGCATAACAGAAAGGACGCGCGCAATGGAAACCAATGAGTTCCAAGAGCAAGTTTTATCCAAGCTTGATGCCATTGATCAGAAAATCGACTGCAAGGTCGACGGCCTACGCGATGATATGAACGGCAAGTTTGCCGCGCTGACATCAAACCTCATTCGATCCGGGACGCTGAAACCAGGACGCATCATGGCCACCAGTGAGCAAGGCCTTGATACTTGACCGGAACGACCCAAACCTCTACCTGGAATTTGAAAAGCACAAGGAGGGCGCTGGTGGACCCTAAAACCCAATTGCAAGAAACGGTCTACGCCCTACAACAGGTGTCCTTGCAGGTGTACGCCCATCTGCACGACCCCCAAGCCAACCACCCCAAAGTGTGGAGGAATGGAGCCCAAAGGGGACGTTTCAAGATTAAGCGCCTAGGGGGCGGAAGTTGCTTATTCACCATGCCTACCGGCGAGGAACTCTTGCAATTGATTGACGCCTACAAAGCGAGGACTGTAATCCATAGGAGGACGCAATGACCGAGACCACCGAGACCCAGGCCAAGGGCGACAAGAGGAACATACCGGAGGCACTCCACCGACGAGCTTCGGCGCTGTCGCGGCAACTTATGCGGCAGCCGGATGGACGGGAGAGCAACAACCAAGAATCGCCGGGAGACCAACGTGCCGCCGAGGGCAATAAAAGTTGAGGTGAGGAGAAAATAATTGACCGCAGAAGTTTGGGCAATTTTAGGAGTTGGCGGCACCCTTTTATTGGCCTTTATTGCAGGCTTCTCCCTACTTTGGAACTATTTCAAGGGCCTGAAAACCGACCTGTCCAAAATCAAGGAAAAGGTATCTGAATTATCCGAAAAGATGGCTCATTTGGAGGGTGTTTTAAAGCCGCCGCCATGGCAAACAATCCCCCCGCCGCCCAAGGATAATACTGATGGTTGAGGGAATGGATCTGCAAACAAAAAAATATATTGACAACTCTATTAGTGGCCTAGCGGTAATTTTAGCCCAGTCTGTATTTAACCAACATATCCATCATCCTGAGGTGATTAAATCTATCCTTGACGCGATTAAATCCCTAATGGAAATCCAAGGCTTGGACGATGGATTCAAACACTCCTTGAGGTCATTTTATAGATCTCTGGAAACATTGTCCTCCGGCACATTGGAGAAAATGGCCCAAGACTAGGGGCGCAATAAAATATTCTTGAGCCGCAGGGGCCCAAAGATTCAGCGAAGGTGAGCCCGTAGGCGCTTCTTGGCGAATTCCCTCATCTCTTCGGCAATGATGGCGTTTCTTTTTTTCTCCGGCGGAAGTTGATCTATCGGAATCGGCGTAGCTTTCAATCCATTAAGGGCTTTTCGTACTTGCGCACAGAATATCGCAGTGCTATATTTAGGCACAACAATCCCTCCGCTAAAGGGTTATAAGTTTTTTGGGCAATCCGGCCGCAAACCGGGTTGCCCTTTTTGTAACCTAATGATTTAGAACGATTTATGCAACTTCTACTTCACTAAATCCGCATACATCAACCGTTTCCCGATCATCCCCGCGAACAAATCCCGCATCTGATCTATAGTGTCCTTGTCCCGCATATTATGCCGCCCGGCAAACTCAGCTACGTAGCGGTGCAGGTGCTTGACGCTCATTCGGTGAAAAGTGCCGTGGTATCCCCGCTTGAGCATGGCCCAGAAGGACTCGATCCCGTTCGTGTGCGCCATGCCGTCGACCCATTCTTTGGTTGAATGATTGCAGGTGCGGTGGTTCGGCATCCCTGCATAGGCGCTGGTTTCGTCCGTAAACTTCTCCGCTTTGGCGTCGGCATTGGCCCGTGCGAACCCCTGCAACGTGGCCGCGGTAGTATCCTCGACCACCCGCGCGCACTTCCTTCGTTTTCCGGTCCTTCATTCCGGCCACGGCCGTTTTCCCTACCGTACCCCGGCCTGCATGGAGCTTTTTGTGCTCGTGTTTGTTGCCCTCCAGGCCGCCGATATAGGTCTCGTCGATTTCTACGGGTCCGGCCATGACCTCGGGGGTATCGGCAGCCTCGTAGGCCAAGCGGATGCGGTGCAGCATGAACCATGCGGACTTCTGGGTGATGCCGAGATCCCGGTGTAGCTTCATGGAGGAAACGCCTTTGAGACTGGATAGGTGCAGGTAGATGGCGATAGCCCATTTTTGCAGGGGAATCTTACTGCGCTCCAGGACGGTGCCTATGCGGACGCTGAAATGGCGTCGGCAATCCCCGCACCAATAGGGCATTGGGCGGCGATTGGCTACAGGCTTGCACCGATCACACCCGCCGCAACGAGGACAGAATAGTCCGGTCTTTTCCCACCGATCCTTCTCGAACCAGTCCTCGGCGGACTCGTTATCGGGGAATAGATCAAACAGATCTAATAGGGAAATTCCGGTGCGGTAATACTTGCCAGGTCCTTTTGCCATATCTCAATACCTCCTACCTTAAAGATACGAAAAAGGGCTTGCTTAGTCAAGTATATAACTCCCTTTTTTTAAGGTCCTGCGATATATCGTCCTGCCCTGAGCCAAGTATTTTTCCTCGTAATTGGTTTTCGTCCCGGTCCACTCCCTACCGGTCTCGTGGAGACAGTTTCTTCTTCTTAGCAACTCCAATATTGCCTCAAAATATGATTCGTAGTCGGTTGCCAACCACAGCCACCCCCCGGGCATTAAGGTGCGCTCTAGTTCCTTGAGAAACCCGGAAGTGAAAAGCCTGCGCTTGTGATGTCTCTTTTTGGGCCAAGGATCTGGAAAGTAGATATGAAAGGCTTGAGTGGATTTAGTTGGCACAAAAAACTCGACGAACTCCCGTGCCTCCGCTCGAACCAGGCGGATGTTTTTCAATTGGCGTTTGAGAATTCTATCATGGGCGATGCGGAGATACTTGGATGCCCATTCGACTCCGACAAAATTTACCATCGGATGCCGTTGAGCGGAGTCGATCAAAAAGCGTCCTTTACCGGAACCTATCTCGATTTCCACGGGGTGGACATTACCGAACACTCTTTCCCAGTCCAGAATGGGATCATTTTCATCGAACTTGTCTAAGTTGAGGATAAGCTCGTTCAGGATCTCGGCCTCCCTCTCTTGTCTTCAAACAACAAAAGGGCGCTGAACCGACCCCCGTCGAAACTTTGTAAATATAGTGGCAGGGAATCAACCCGCTGCTTCGCTGTGAGGGGTTGGAGGCAAGCCGCAGAACTGCTCGTAATCGATCAACTCGGTTACGGTTGGATTTTCGCCGCAAACCGGACATTCAACATTGCGGCGCTGTTTGAGCGTCCGGAACCTCATTTCCAGGGCATCGTAAAGCAGTAGACGCCCTACCAAGGGATCGCCTTCCTCTAAGATCAGCTTGATAACCTCCGTGGCCTGGATCAACCCTATAATTCCGGGCAAAACTCCGAGCACTCCTCCTTCAGCGCAACTGGGGACCTCTCCCGGAGGAGGAGGCTCGGGATAGAGACAGCGGTAACAGGGCCCCTCGCCCGGCATGTAGACCGTTGCCTGACCCTCAAAGCGAAAGATGCTACCGTCCACTACAGGCTTGCCCGTCAGTACAGCAGCGTCATTGATCAGGTAACGGGTAGGGAAATTGTCGCAACCATTTAAAATCACATCGTATCCTGCGACAATCTCCATGGCATTGTGAGAAGTGAGCAATTCGTAGTGAGGCTGGACGGTTATGCCCGGATTCAGATCCTCCAGACGTTCCTTGGCGGCTTCTACTTTGGGCCGTCCCAGATCCGCCTCTCCAAAGAGTACCTGGCGCTGCAGGTTGCTTTTGTCGACCAGGTCCGCATCTACCAGACCCAGGGTGCCCACTCCGGCGCCGGCAAGATAGAGCGCACTTGGACACCCCAGACCCCCTGCGCCAACCAATAATACCTTCCCTTTGAGCAATTTCTGCTGCCCTGTCTCCCCTACTTCTGGAAGAGTGAGATGGCGGGCATATCGCCTCATGTCTTCATCCGAGAGTAAACCACCCAACTCGATGGGGTAGCCTGCATCCTTCCAACCCTTAAATCCCCCGATCATTGAGGAGACATTCGCGTATCCCATCATTTCCAGGTCCCTGGCCGCAAAAGCGGAGCGGCTGCCCCCAGCACAGTAAAGCACAATCGGCCTCACCCGATCTGTACTGACGTCCTCTTCAACGCTCAACTCCAAAAATCCGCGGGGAATGAGCTTGGCTCCAGGAATGTACCCGTCCATCACCTCCTCGCGCTCCCGCACATCTACCAAATGGATATTCTCACCCGACTGCAGCTCCTGGTAGACCTTTTCGGCGGTGACTTCGGAAATCCCCTCTTTTACTTTTTTGAGCAATTGGCTCGAAGTTAAACTCATAAGATCCTCCCGAATTTACCAAGCTATTGGAGGGGCGCCCCCTCAGAGATGAACGATCCTGTCCTCATTTCATGCCCCTCCCTAAATGACCCCAGTTCACGCAAACGGTTTACTTCGGTGGCGACGCGCTCGACCACATAATCGATTTCATCTTCAGTATTGAAGCGCCCTATACCTAACCGCAGCGAAGAATAAGCTACATCGTCTTCCAGCCCGATGGCTTGGAGCACATGGGAAGGCTTGTCAGATCCCGACGTACAGGCAGCCCCGGAAGATAGGGCGATATCGCGCAAGACCACCACTAGCGCGGCACCGTCGATTCGGGCGAAACTCAGATTTAAGTTTCCAGGAAGCCGCTGATGAGGATGCCCATTGAGTTGAACTCCATCGAGACGGGAAACGAGGCCATGGTGGAGACGCTTGCGCAACGATCCGAGTCGATTGGCCTCGCCATCCAGATGCTCCCGGCACAACTGGCATGCCTTCCCCAAGCCGACGATGCCTGGCACATTCTGTGTCCCTGAGCGCAGTCCGCGCTCCTGCCCTCCTCCCTCAAGCTGCGGCTGGAGACGCACCCGTGGACGGCGACCGCGCAGGTAAAGCGCCCCTACCCCCTTGGGACCGTAAACCTTGTGACCTGAGATGGATAACAAGTCCACGCCTAATTCCCCAACATCTAGCTTTATCTTGCCGACCGCCTGAGCGGCATCACAATGCAAAAGGATTCCCTTCTCCTTAGCCAGGGCGCCGATCTCCGCCAGCGGCTGAACGGTGCCGATCTCATTGTTGGCCGCCATAATTGAAATCAGGATGGTTCTTGGAGAAATTGCCTCCCACAACCTGTTTAAATCTACAATGCCGTAGTGATCCACCGGCAAACAGGTGATTTCGTAGCCGCACCTCTGCAGACCGCGGCAGCAATCCAAAACAGTCTTGTGTTCTATCGCGCTGGTGATAATGTGGTTGCCTCGGGCCCGGTAGGAAGCAGCGGCGCCCTTGAGGGCCAAATTGTTGGCTTCGGTTGCACCGCTGGTAAAGACGACCTCTTTGGCGCTGGCCGCGCCGATTAGAGAGGCAACTTCGGACCTACCTTGCTCCACAGCCTTGGCGGCTGTCCAGCCGAAGGCGTGAGTCTTGCTTGCCGCATTGCCGAAGTGTTCAGCAAAAAAGGGCAGCATGGCGTTTAAAACCCGAGGATCGACTCGTGTGGTTGCCAAATTATCGAGGTATACGGGTATATGCACCATTTTTCGGAGATTAGACGCCGAAGGACTCTCCGCAACCACAAGTCGTGCGCGCGTTGGGATTTTCGACCTTGAAGCCGGAACCCATCAGGCCATCGTGATAGTCCAGAGTGACACCGTTGAGGAAGAGACAACTCTTCCTATCAATAAATACCTTTACACCGTTGGACTCGATGGTCTGATCCATCTCATTTGCAGATTCTTCAAAATCCAGATTATACTGGAACCCCGAGCAGCCCCCTCCCATTACGGCAACCCTCAATCCGTACTCGGGGTTTCCCTGTTCCCCCAGCAATATCTTGATCTTTTCGGCGGCTACGTCGGAAACGGTAATCATGAGACCTCCTGCGAAAACCAGTTAAGCACTATCTATTTGTCCATCCAGGAATGCGCTCTGCCGCTGAATATGAGAGGATCGACCGAGTCAAATCGGCTGAGGTAGGAACACTATTCGCTGCAATTTATCCACCAAAACCCTAAGTCACCTCGCACCCATTTTTTGCCCTCTATGCCCGACCGGGACTTTTCCCGGGGTCCTCAAGCCTCATAAATTGAACATTCAACGATATCCGGCACTGCCTCATGCCGCCTATATATCCCACAATTGCGGCAATCTCTTTCAAAAACCTTTATGGAACAGCACAAACAGCCTTTGAGAATGTCAATTGCTTGGGCATTGCGCTCTTTCATTTCCAAGTAAGAGCTTATCTTCTTGTCAATCTCCTCCTGCTGCTCACTGAGCAGTCCGATCATGGCGTGAGCTATTTCTCGGCCCGTCCCACACGAGTGCTTCAGGTTGAAAAACTCGCGCGCACGCTCCAACTCAAAGCCTAGTTCCTTCAGGCTCTGAACAATATTGAGCCGCCTCAGTTGGTTTTCCGAATAGAGCCGGAATCCGCCATTGGAACGTTTCTCCGGTTCAATTATTCCCAGTTCCTCGTAATATCGGATGGTTCGGGTAGTGATACCGGCTTTTGCAGCCAGATCCCCAATCTGCATCATGGAAAATCAACCGGGTTATTCTGCGGGAAGAAAGTCATGTTTAAGACGTTTCGGTGAATATACTTAACGCCATCCTAGGTGTCAATGCAGCCCTGATTGATATCCCCTGTAAACCCATCGACACTGAAATACCTGAAACCCGTATCGCAGAATATGGTGACGATGCGTTTCCCCGGACCCAGTTTCTCCGCCAACTGCAATGCAACGGCCACATTTGCTCCCGAAGAAGGACCCACAAGAATCCCCTCCTCCTTGGCAAGGCGTCTAGTATAACGGAATGCTTCCTCGTCCTCCACGGCAATCACCGTATCGATGAGGTCGAGCCGCAGCACCTCCGGAATAAATCCGGCACCAATTCCCTGGATTCCGTGTAGACCGGGCACGCCCCCCGAAAGCACGGCCGAACGGGCTGGCTCAACGGCTGCGATGTGAACGGAGGGCAATTCCGCTTTGAGTACACTGCCCACACCGCTGATGGTCCCTCCGGTCCCCACGCCAGCCACAAATGCATCTATTTCTCCATCCATCTCGAAGAAAATTTCCCTGGCTGTAGTCTCACGGTGAATCTGTGGATTGGCTGGATTGCAAAATTGCTGGGGGATGAACACACCTGTAGGATCCCGATTCTTCAATTCTTCCGCTTTGCGTATGGCGCCTGGCATATCTTCCGCCCCTGGGGTCAGCACTATTTCTGCTCCATAGCTGGCCATTACTGCCCGGCGCTCCACGCTCATGCTGTCGGGCATGGTCAATTTCAGTCTATATCCCCGTGCCGCGGCGGCCATACTCAAAGCAATTCCGGTATTGCCGCTTGTTGGCTCGACAATGGTCATGCCCTTGCGCAGGGTGCCGTCAAGCTCGGCGGCGGCGATCATGCTGGCCCCAATGCGATCTTTGACGCTGCCCGCGGGATTGCTCGATTCGAGTTTGCCATAAATTTCACTACCGTTTGCTGGCACTAGGTGCTGGAGACGGACCAGTGGGGTATCCCCTACTGCGTCCAAGATCGTATCGACTGTCTTCAAGGCGGCCATGCCTAATAGTGAACCTCGTTTTTCATATTCACCTCTCCATGAGCAGGCCGAGCAGGCCCTCAACCGAGCCCACAGGCTGGGAACATACGAAGTTGCGACACACATACGCCTGTGTCCCTCCGGTTTTGGCTTCCAGCTTGCCCTGAAAAAGGGGGATGTGGTCAATCAAATCCACCGGATAGGCGGTCGGATCGCCTCCTGCCAAAGCCTTGTTGGGAAGGAAGCGAGAGTGCAATGCTTGCAGAAATTGGAACCAGTCTCCCCTCCGGCCAACCAGCGCGATCTCGTACACTGGCTCCTGAAAGAAGTCGAGAGCACAGAGCATCTGGGCGCAAGCAGAAGGCGACCGCCGCATCAGGTTGCCAAACAAGAACAAGGTCCTTTCCGCCATTTCCCTCAGCCCCGGATCGCCGCCTAAAGATGAGAGGCGCAGCAATGCCAGCACCCCCATAGAATTACCCGAAGGGGTCGCATTGTCCAAGGGGTTTTTGGTACGAACGATCAAATTGGCCGACCCTTCTTCCGTGTAGAAGAATCCTCCCTTTGCCTCGTCCCAGAACCTCTCAACCATAACTTGGTTCCACTCTCTTGCCGCTCGCAGCCATCGCAACTCGAAACTGGCTTCGTAGAGATCGATGAGTCCATTGATAAAACATGCGTAGTCGTCCTGATAGGCCGGCAAACGCGCCTTGCCATCTTTGTAGACATGTAGTAGGACGTTATTTTCAACCATATTTTCAAGAATGAACGTTGCCGTCAACTTTCCGGCCTCCAGGTAAGATTCCGCGCCCAGAACCTGATGCGCCCGGGCAAAGGCGCTGATCATCATGCCATTCCAGGCAAGCAAGATTTTGTCGTCACGCGCCGGAGGAACGCGCTGCTGGCGCGCCGCAAGAAGTTGCTTTTTTCCCGTCTCGACGGCCTTTCTGAGTTCCACTTCTTCCACATCGAGAAATCGAGCCAGTCCTTCGACCTCGTTGTCCACGTGCAAAATACTTTTTCCAAGTTCAAAATTTCCCTGCGGCGTCACATCGAAATAGCGCATAAAGAGCCGGGCATTTTCCTCTCCCAGAATCGCCTCTACCTCTTCGGGCTCCCAGACGAAATACTTTCCTTCTTCTCCTTCGCTGTCAGCATCTTGGGTAGAGAAAAAACCGCCTCCGGGCGGGGACATTTCACGCAGGACATAGCTCAGTACCTCCTCGACCACTCGTCGATAAAATCCGTCGCCCGTTGCCTGGTATGCTTCTAGGTAAACCCAGACCAGCAGGGCGTTATCGTAAAGCATCTTTTCAAAGTGTGGCACCAACCATCTCTGGTCTACGGAGTAGCGATGAAAACCCCCGCCCAACTGATCGTAAATTCCCCCATTGGCCATTTTCTTCAAGCTCAATTCGACCAATTTCAATGCGTTTTTATTTCCGCTGTTGCGATGATAGCGCAACAGCACAGACAAAGCCATGCCGTTGGGAAACTTTGGCGCCGTCCCCATTCCACCGTGGGTCACGTCAAAGCTTCTGTGGAAATGATCAAATGCATTTTCCAGAATATTTCCGCCGATCTGTGTTCCAGGAGCAAGAATATCGGCCTGCTGCCGCAACGCCCCTGTAAGGTTGGCAGCATGCTCTTCGACGCTGTGGCGGCGACTGTTGTAGTGCTCTGCCAAGGTCAGCAATACCCTGGGGAATCCGGGCTGTCCATGGCGGTCGACCGGCGGAAAGTAAGTTCCACCATAGAAAGGCCGCAGATCCGGCGCCAGGAAAACCGTCATGGGCCAACCCCCCCCGCCAGTCAAAGTCTGAACCGCCATCATGTAGATCTCGTCCAGATCAGGTCTCTCTTCTCGGTCTACCTTGATATTGATGAAGTGCTCGTTCATGATCTGGGCGATTTCTTCATTTTCAAAAGACTCGTGCTCCATAACATGACACCAATGGCAGGCTGAATATCCAATCGACAGCAAAATTGGAAGATCCTCCCGCTGGGCCCGTTCGATTGCTTCCGTTCCCCAGGGATACCAGTCTACCGGATTGTGCGCGTGCTGGCGCAAATAAGGACTTGTCTCTTCAATGAGGCGATTTGTGAATTTTTCAGTAACCATTAATTATCTTTCCTGTAAGCGGAGTTTCCGACCAACCGACGTTTCAACAAACAACAATTGACCTGTTCCTTGTCATTTTCCTGCCAGAAATTTTTCCAAATCTGCGGTTATTCTTCTGAATCGGGATTCACTTGCAGCGCACACGGCGGTGCTTTCAGCGCGGCGGCAGTGCAGCGGCCAGACCTCCGCTAGATACCGTCTTTCCAGATTCTCTTGCTCCTGGAACGGTAGAGCTGGAATGCCCAGAGCGCGAATCTCCGAAAAGTTGATATTGGGCGTTCCCACGCCATTGATGGTTGCCCAGATCTGCGCCCAACCCGGCTGGGTTTTGAAATAGAGCCATACAAAAAAGGGATTGATCCCGGCCAGGCGGATAAGGTCAACGAAACATCCGATATTCGCAGGTTTCTCTTCCAGGTAGACCGCCATGCGATTCTTCCCCAGAGTTCCAGCGCCCGAGCGCGGCAACAAAAGATCTCCAGACCGCACCCGGCTGCGCATTGGATCGAATTCACTGTCCTCGGGGACGTATAGCCTAGACTCACAATGCAGTCCTGTTTCTGCAATGTCTCCCTGACGAATAACCTGGATCCCTCCCTCAACAGGCTTAGGCCTCCGTCCAGTGACAATTGGCCCATAGGTGAGGTGTTCGATAAAATCACCCAGAGGGCATAAGGCGAAGCGATGGTGCAACCTCAACGACTTTCTCTTTCTTTCCCAGAAATCCACATCCCAGCGCGCTCCTCGCAGTCGAGCTTCGGGCAAAAAGAAGACTCCCGCCTCCGGATTGCGCACCTGGCTGCTCATGATCGAGAGCACCTTTTCAAACTTCCGTGCCAGAGAACCTCCAAGATCTCGATTCTGTCGGGAGCATGAAACAAACATGACTTCATCGTTCCTCCCCCGATCTTTCCCCCGCTTGCGCAAAAACACAATTTCCGTCTTTGCCTTTACGTAGCACCGGCGAAATACTGTATCGGGCAAGCCCACCACTCCCAGCACAGCAGATCTTTCCAACACCCAATCGCGCACCCTTTGCAGGCGAGTATTCGCAAAAAAACCTTCGGGCATGATGAACGCAATCAATCCTCCAGGCTTGGCAAGGTGCATGGAGCGCTCTACGAAAAGCAGGTCGATGGCTGTTTTTTGCAAAGTCCGTCGAGCAGACTCAGGGGATTTGCCTGTGTGTCCAAGCCGCCAAATTGAGAAGCCCTTCCATTCTTCAATGTCCCGGCAGACCTGATCGAGGTATTCCTTGGGTAGAATTTCATCCATACGCCCGAATGGAGGATTGCCCAGTACCAAGTCAAAACCGGAGGAATTTACACTGGGGAACTGCTGGAGCAATCCATCACCCGTATAAAACCTGGTGCGACGGGCTTTTTCCGAGCGCTGTAATTCCAACCCTGAATCGATTTCGATGCCATAGACGTTGCCTACCGGCACCTTTCCCAGTGCTAGAACTGCTTCCAGGAAGACACCTTTCCCCGCAGCAGGGTCGATGAATTTGGCTTGTTTTCCAAGCCCGGCGGCGAAGATCCACGCGGCTCGACAGATGAACCTTGCAGTTTTGTAGGGCGTGAAGAATTGTGCCAGGGATCCATTGCCTTTGTGGTTTACGAGTGCGTTTCGTCTCCTACTCAACTAGGCCTCTCCTCCTTCACATTTAACCAGTCCCATACTTTTAGAAGGCCATTTCAACTCGTTTATCTCCAAGCTTTTACGGCTCTAAAGGAATAGTGGCACATATCCTGCTACCCTTCTACCAGCACGATATCTTCGCGGGAAAAAACCGGAGGAATTAGAATTTTGTTTTACATCTTTAACTTTGGAGGACCAATATGTCCAAACTGCGCATGCCCGCTATTAACCAAGTCGCTCTCAGCGGTCGTCTGGCTCAAGACCCGGAATTTCGGCTGACCGAAAATGGGGTTGCCCGGCTCAGCGCCCGACTCGCCGTCAACCGCTCCTACCGCCACCGCAACGGTGAATGGCAGGAGGAAAGTTCGTTTTTCAATATAGTCCTCTGGCAAAAAATAGCCGAGTACTTCGCCGAACGGATCCACAAAGGAACTGCTGTTTTCATAGCCGGCCGTCTTCGCAGCCACAACTGGAGAGACGAGGAGGACCGTCCACATTCTCTTGTCGAAATACAGGTCCGCAGCCTCCAGCTTCTGGAGAAGAGTTCGGCGGCAACAGATGTGGAAGACGCCATTGAAGAGGAGTTGGAAATCGCCTGAAGGGCACTATCTGGGCAAAGGTCTGGAGCGGAAAGTCACCTAGCGTCAGATCAACCCCACTCCCGTTCAAACAAGACGTTGTCTTCCGCAATTGAAGGCATGAATGACCGAATTTTGGCTTTCGGCGCCGAGTCGGGGACAATTCCCAAGAGCAGTCCGGCTGCACCAAATGTCGCTAAGCAAAGTATTGGTAATGCTCCCTCTGAGGGCCTCCTGCGGAAAAACCCGGGTCAATACCACTACAATCTCCACACACCTTAATCACTGCGCATACCCCACAGAAAATTGACTCGGATCAGAATAATAACTATTTTTTTTAATTATTGGAAGAACCTCATAGAGAGTGAAGGCCTTCGCCCAAGTGTGCAATCCAGGGGCCAGCTGAACGCCTCTACCCTTTGCCTCCAGAAGAAGTTGATCCCTCGGAAAGCCTCCGCGAAATTTAGGTGGGGCAGTAGCTCAGATGGGAGAGCGCGGGCTTTGCAAGCCTGAGGTCGGCGGTTCGATCCCGCTCTGCTCCACCAACCTTTAATTTTAATCCCTTTTTGCTGGACAAATCGGTGGCAACTAAAATTCCCCCTCTACCGATACATCTGGCTCCATTCTTCTGGCAAACCCACCGATTAATGGAATAAGAACCCCCCAATGGCAGGTTGAATTGTAACATCTCCTGGCGTCCCTGGTCGCCAAACACAACCACTCGTCGGCTCATGGTTACAGGGGCGAGTACCCCAATTCCCACTCCGAGGGACACAGGCGAGCTTTTTCTAGTCCGTTCCGAACAAACCATCAGCCAAGAAATTCCAAGCCTCCAACCGCGTGGGATGCGAAACCTCCCTGTGGATCTTCCAATTCCTTCAGACCAAAGGACAACAAGCGCCTATTTGGGGACAGCTTTCCCCTTGGAATAGTAGTGGTCCTTGGGCCGGCACTTGACTATTGGAGTTACTATCCAGTAGCTCTACTATTGGCACCGCAGCAGGAGCAATTAAATTCTCCTTGAACGTCTTCTTCAACGAATATTTACCCGGCACTTCGTAGATGCCGTTCCACAATTGGGTTCCCATCTTCGGTTCCTCCCCTTTAGCTAGAATCACTGGCCTTCCAGTTCCACCAATATGACTGGAGCCACCCTGTTGCACAACCCTCCTTCCAAGTAGGGCAACTGGTTACTTCGGCCGGAATTGACTTGCCCTCGGGGAAGTACTTATTACATTAATTTCCAGAGCCTACTGATTCAGTGTTTACTAGCGATTTTAGCGGTCAACCTCAGTAACCTTCTCCTTAACCTATTGTCATTATTCATTTTATTAACCAGAAGAAAAACTTCATGTGCGGTATTGCCGGGATTTTCTACAAAGGAGAAAGAGAAAAACACGACGTGGGTAAAGCCTTGGTTCAGATGCTCCATGGATGTCAGCATCGGGGAAGGGATTCCACCGGTTTCGCTCTCTATGGCGAGCCTGCAACCGATCAATTCATACTTCGATTTCTTATTGGAGGAAACAATGAGGCTCGGGATGCCATCGACAGCATTAAGAAGGTGCTCAAGGAATTCAATGCTACCATCGTCCAGGGGGAGGTCATTGAGAGTAACTACCGTGTGACCGTGATTTTCACGGGCAACATTCAAAGGTTTTCCTACGCCTTGGAAAGTGCCGCAAAAGTCATTTCTATTGGTTCGAGTTTGGAAATTATAAAGGATGTCGGCGACGCCCACGCGGTGGACAGACGCTATCACGTGCAGAAATCATTTGGGACCCACGGCATTGGACATGTGCGGTTCGCCACTGAATCCAATGTCGAACCTGAGGCAGCTCATCCTTTCTGGGCAACTGGGTTTGCCGATATCGCCATTGTCCACAACGGGCAAATTACCAACTATTGGAAGATGCGTCGAGCTCTCGAAAGCAAGGGGTTTGAATTCAGAACCGACAATGACAGCGAACTCATTGCAGTATTTCTAGCCGAGCAACTGTCTCGTGGGATACCTCTGGAGAAAGTACTGGCCGCCAGCATCGAGGAACTCGATGGTACCTTTTCTTTTCTTGTTTCGACCGGAAACGAATTGGGCTTTGCAAAGGACAACTTGGCCGCAAAACCCATGGTGATGTATGAGACAACTGATTTGGTCGCTATTGCCTCAGAAGAGGTCTCACTGAACAGATTGTTCCCCGGCGAGATGATCCCCACCACGGAGCCTCTGCCCGGAACCTACTTCACATGGTCCAAGTAGATTTAGCCGATCTGAGCGTCAGAGAAGCTAACAAACAAATCAAAGAACACGGATCGCAGGGGCGCGACGTCGAAGTGGTCAATCCCGATGCACGCCACCACATAGGCGTAGGTCTCCTTTCCCCAATTACCGTGCGCATTCGCGGCTCTGCCGGTTATTTCTGCGCCGGGTTATCCGACAGCGCTCGATTTGAAGTAGACGGCAATGCGGGTTGGGGTCTCGCCGACAACGTATATGAAGGCACGGTGGTGGTCAATGGAAATGCCAGCACAATTGCCGCCGTTGCGATTCGCGGTGCTGAAGTAATTGTCAAGGGAAATCTCGGATCTCGCGCCGGACAGGTCATGAAGGCGGGAACTCTCTGCTGCGCCGGCAACGCCAGTTTTATGGCCGGATACATGATGTATGGAGGACGAGTGATCATCCTTGGAGACTCGGGCGAGAAGATTGGCGAGGACATGCACGGCGGAGAAATTTACATTGGTGGCAAGATACAGTCGCTGGGCACTGATGCAATGCAGACGGATATATCCCAGGACGAGTCGAGGGCAGTGTTCAAATTCCTCGAAGATCATGAAATCCCTTTTTCTGGCGTTTTTAAAAGGGTAGTAAACGCGGGCAAAAAACTACGGTATAAAGGAGAAGAAGCTCGCACTAGGCCCATTCCATTTTTCACCTTCTCGGGAAAAGCCGAATACTGGAACAGAAAAGTTCAAGAGGACATCTTCATCAAGTCTCAGATCGGCCGCTACCGTATTCGCGGCTACGGCGCCTCGCGGCCCCTCCCGCACTTTTCGGACCTCGCTTTCAAGCAGGATCTATCACAAGCCGGATCCGGTTCCGACCTTCTTGAAAATGTGAACCTCAGGACCAAAATAGGAGACAAAAGCGGCACAATTCCCCTTCTTCTGAGTATGCCGGTGATGCTAGCCCCGATGAGCTACGGCGCCTTGAGCAAGTCCACGAAGGTGGCGCTTGCCATAGCCTCGCGCCTTTCCGGCACTTCAGAAAATACCGGTGAAGGCGGATTGACGGACGAGCAAAGACGGGAAGCCGACCAGATCATCATGCAATGCTTGGGCGGCAGGTTGGGCTGGAATATCCACGACATGCTGCGCGCCAATGCCTTGGAAATCTACATTTCTCAGGGAGCCAAACCAGGTTTTGGCGGCCAGCTAATGGCCAAAAAGGTCACCCGAGAATTAGCGGCCATTCGAGGCATTCCCCAGGGGATCGACCTGAGATCTCCGTCGCGGCACCCGGATATCCTCGGTGCGGACGACCTTGTCATCAAAATCGAAGAGTTCAGGGAAGCAACCAACTATAAATTGCCCGTAAGTCTCAAAATGGGAGCTGGCCGGGTTCGCGACGACATCAAGATAGCGCTCAAATCCGGCGCTGATTTCGTAGAACTCGATGGCTCGCAGGGATCTACTGGCGCCTCCAGCTCGGAAGTACTGGAATATGTTGGCATTCCAACGCTGGCCGCAATTCAGGAAGCAGTTGACGCTCTCGCCGAAATCGGACGCCCTGGGGAACTGCCTATCGTCCTCATGGGCGGCGTCAAGGACGGCGTTGATGTGGCCAAAGCACTCGCCTTGGGCGCAGATGCGGCGGCCGTGGGCACAGCGGCAATAATTGCCGGGGGATGCATATCCTGCATGCAGTGCCATGTGGGAACCTGCGTGGTCGGCATTGCCACTCAGGATCCGGAACACGAGAAGCGATACAATATTCCGATTGAAGCCACGAATATTCACCACTTTCTGGAAAATATTCGCTGGCAGTTGGCCGCTGTCGTCAAAGGCATGGGTTATGCCGATTTTCGCCAGCTATCCCGCAGGGATTTGGTTGCCCTGACTCCTGAGGCAGCACAAATTACCCGATTGCCCTATGCGCCTGAGTATCGCAGGAAGCCAAAGCCATTCGCAGAGTTTAAGCCGCTCCTGGCAGAAAGATTTGATTAGAGATTAGATGGGCACCCCAGGCTCTTTCGTACCTCTCGAATTACTGGACGATACGTCCGATTTGCACTTTGTACCTGCACCCTGCCAGGTAGCATGCCCCATAGGGACCGATGCTCCTTCCTATATAGGTTACATCTGGGAAGAAAACTTTGTCGGAGCCCTAGAAGCAATTTCAGCCACCAACCCCTTCAGTTCAATATGCGGACGCGTTTGCGACGCCCCCTGTGAACCAGCCTGCCGCCGAGCCGATAGCGACGGACCCATTGCCATTCGTAACCTAAAACGCTTCGTCATGGACAAATTGGGCCCCGACTTCCATTTATCCCCAGTGAAAGTCACGCGGGAAAAGACAGTCGCCATTGTCGGAGGCGGTCCCGCCGGACTGACGGCTGCGCAAGATATCGCCGAAGCCGGTTACGAAGTCCATATTTATGAAATGTCCGACAGACTAGGCGGGATGATGGTTTGGGGGATACCCGCATTTCGCCTGCCGCCGCGAATTATTGATGAGGACATCAACCGAATTCTAAACCACTGCCCCGGCATAATTATTCATTTGAACCATGCTCTCGGAAAAAACATCTCGCTTGAACAGTTAAAAGCGGAACACGACGCGGTCCTTCTTTCAATCGGAGCGTGGTGGGGGAAAAAAATGGGCATATCGGGAGAATCCGACCCGCGCGTTGTGGACGGAGTATCATTTCTGCGCCGCATAAATAGCGGTAAACGCCCCAATTTGCCGGACACCGTAGTCGTGGTAGGAGGGGGGGATGTGGCGATGGACGCCTGCCGTGCTGCCCTGCGGCTTCCAGGCTGTCGCCACGTCAAGGTCCTCTATCGTCGAAGCCCAAGGGAAATTCCCGCCCGACGGGACGAAATCGAAGGGGCCAAAAAAGAAAATGTCGAATTCATTTACAATACTCAACCCATAGGGATAGTAGAGTGCGATACATCCTTCGCAATACGCTGCGTGAATACAGTCCTGGGAGAATGCGACTTAGATGGTAGAAGAAAACCCGTGAGGGTGGAAGGATCCGACCACGACATCGAATGCGGCCTCGTAATTGCTTCGGTAGGCCAGAAGACCGAAAACGAGGAACTCGAAAAATTGGGCTTCATGGCCAAGGAGCGTATCTGCGCCGACCCTGAGACTATGATCACAAATGACGAAAAGGTTTTTGCAACAGGAGACGGCGCCTTCGGCCCCTCGACCATCGTGAATGCCATGTACCTTGGTCACCGCGCTGCCTATTACGTCAAGGCTTTTCTCCAGAGTAGAATCGATCCCATACCTTACAGCACCCCATATCGCACCCGGCGCGTTCCGGTTGCCCAAGACCCCCAATGGGAAATATTCAATCGCGTAGAACAACCTTTTCACGGGGCAGGCAAAATTCCCCTGGCGTTTCCCGAAATCGAGTCGACCTACACTCTCGATCAAGCCAAAGAGGAGGCAGCGCGTTGTCTCCGTTGCGACGCCGAAAACGGAACCCACGAATACTCAGTCAACACCCGAGAAGACATATTCGTCATGGCTCGCACCCGTCCAGAGCAGTTGCACAAACACGTCTCCATGCTGAACAAGCGTCTTGCCAATCGAGAAAACCCTTTTCCTGGTAATAGGGGGGCCAAGCTGGACGACATTCATCTCCTACCGGCCAATTTGTCGCGCCTAGTCATCGACCCGTATCGCGAAGATTGCAAGATGCAGACGAGAATTGGATCTTCTATTTCGCTCGAATCTCCTTTTCTCATAACTGGCTTTGATTGCGCACCCGAAGAAATCAAATTAGGCCTTGCCAGTGCCCTAAGAGAAAGCCGCTGTGCCTTTCTCGGTGCCAGGGAACTGGTCCCCGAGACGGTCTGGATACAGGTGATTCCCGCTACCGGAGGAGAGCCCAGCGCCAATGCTGCCGGTCTCGTATATGACCTGGGAAAAACTTTTTCCGAGGTCGACTTAGATCGAGCGAGAGAGGACCAACTGCTCGGCGTTTCGGTAAGCTCAGCAACATTAATGGACGCTCTTCCCTGGGCAATCGATCAAGGCTGTGAAATCCTTCTATTGGACGGCAGCAAAGGGCTCGGAGAATCCTGGCCGGAACTGGGGTCCGAGTTTGATTTAACCGTCCTGCGCGATGCAATTGAGTCGTTGCGGAACATGAAAAAAGAAGAACAGATCGAGGTCGTTTACTTTGGCGGGATAAGGTCTGGCACAGATGCCGCCAAGGCCATCGCACTAGGCTGCCAGTTAGTGGTCATGAGTGTATCTATCGCGCTGGCTTTGGGCGGCAGGATAGATGACGAAAACAAAATGCAATTTTCGGCGGATTACACCTTAGAAGAATACCGGGAATCTGCACTGAATTTCCTCATTGCAAGTTCCGGAGAAGCATCAATGATGGCACGAGGTGTTGGCAAGACCAATATTCACAGCCTCGAACCCGAAGATTTACGATCCATTACACTGGAAACATCCCAAGCAACCGGCATCCCCTTGATTGGCGCACATTGACCCCAGGGCCTGCCCTTTCTCTACCTTCTAAGGCAGCACGTAAATCCCCAGAGTACTAACGGCAATCCACAAAACCATATTGATCTGTAATGGACGGTCCTTCAATACAACAGCGGTTGGGTTGTCTCCGCTTCCCCTTTGATAAACCAAGTATAGATATCGCAAAATTCCATAAAGAACAAAGGGAATGGACCATTGCATCTGATGAGAAGAGGTCGCGCCACTTTCCCCCACACCCATGGCATAGAGAACATAGCATACAAGGGCGGCCGAGGTGATCACTGATACGACTTGGTCCAGTAAAGGAACGCTGTATTCTTTGAGGATGGCCCGATGGGCGGTAGCCCCTTTTTCCAACCAAATTAGTTCCTGTCTCCGTTTTATCACCGCAAAAAACAAAGCAAGCATGAAAGAACAAAGAATAAACCAAGTCGATATGGTTACCTCCAGGACAACAGCTCCTCCCAATGCCCTCAGCAGGTAGCCCAAAGCCACGACAAGCACGTCAACGATCACCACATGCTTCAACTTATAGGAATATGCCAGGTTAAACCCCGCGTATACGAGTACCATGAAGCCGAAGTGAGGATGAGCCAAAAAGGCCCCGAACAAACCCATAGCAAGAAGCAAGGCAGCGGCAACCGCGGCCATGGGGACGGACAGTCGGCCTGAGGCGATTGGTCGTTCTGACTTTTGGGGATGCAGGCGATCCTGTTCAGCGTCGAAGATGTCATTGACCAAGTAGATTGCACTGCTCAACAGGCAAAAGCACCCGGCAGCGCTCAGACCAAGAAATGCATAATTCCACTCGAAGAGATATCCGGAAAATACGAGGGCGGGAAGGACAAAGGCATTTTTTATCCACTGCCTGGGACGCATGGATCGCCAGATGTAGGACAGCATATCTGTCTCTTGAAGCCCGGATGTGGATTAGCTCGGGGGGAGGAATTTATTTTAGAATTTGAACCGACATGAAGGGAAGGGGCTGACTTGAGAAAATTTAATTTATAGAGCAAACTTCAGCGCAGACCGGCCCAGCAGGTTCGAACTTGGCTTCCTGGAACAAATGAAGAGGGGCCCGCCACCAGAGCCGCTTACCAAGGAAACCGGCAAACCCTGGTTGTGGTTGTTGAAACAAGGGTCCAACAACTAAAAACGGTTTATCTTCAACGAGACAAACCGCCATTGGATCCTTTCAAACGCTGGCTCAGACTTCCATGATTTCCTTTTCTTTACTTTCCACGATCATATCGACCTGTCCAACGTACCCGTCCGTAATTTTCTGAATCCGGGCATGGGCATGGCGTGCCTCATCTTCTGAAATCTCGCCTTCCTTCTTCGCCATATCTATAAGGTTAATGCCATCTCGGCGAGCATGGCGAACCGCTACCCGACCCTCCTCCGCGCGCTGGCGCGCGGCCTTGCAGATCTCCCGACGTCGTTCTTCCGTCAATTCTGGAATGGGAACTCTGATCAGATTTCCATCGTTGGATGGGTTGAGTCCAAGCCTGCTGTCTGCTCGGATGGCCTTCTCAATCACTGGAATCAAATTCTGCTCCCAAGGCTTGATGGTAATCATCCGGGGTTCGGGAACGTTGAGGTTGGCCACTTGATTGAGAGGAGTAGAATTCCCGTAGTAATCGACGCGAAGCCCCGATAACATGACGGTCGAAGCCCTCCCGGTCCGAATAGAGGCCAAATCCCGGCGCAGGGCTTCTAAGGCCTTTTCCATATGCTGAATGACATCATCAAAAATTTCGTCGATCATGGTGGCTCGACCATCTTGGCCAAATCTCGTCCCAGTTCTACTCATCCTCTCCAAGGCGGAAACAGGAGAAACGGCGGACGATGATTTTCTCGCCAATCTTTGCGGTCAGTTCAACCAGCAGGTCCTGAACAGTTTGATCCGGGTTCTTTACAAAGGCCTGTTCGAGGAGGCAAACATCCTGAAAATACTTTTCCAGTCTCCCTTTGACAATCCTTGCAGCGATGTGGTCAGGCTTCCCTTCGTTTTTTGCCCGTTCCTCATAGATTTTGCGTTCCCTCTCCAATAGTTTAGGATCTAAACCATCCCTGCTTATTGCCAGAGGACGAGAGGCTGCAATGTGCATGGCTACATCCTTGGCGAACTGTTGGAAATCGCCGGTGCGGGCGACAAAATCTGTCTCACAGTTGATTTCGACAAGGACCCCCAGACGACTACCGGGATGAATGTAGGAGGTGATAAACCCCTCGCGGGCGACCCGTCCAGCTCGTTTCTCAACAGCAGCCATGCCCTGTTTGCGCAGGTAGTCTACAGCCTTTTCGAGATCTCCGGCGGTTTCCTCAAGGGCCTTTTTGCAATCCATCATTCCCAGCCCGGTTTTGTCCCGGAGTTCCTTCACCAACTTTGCGGAAATCGAGCCCATGTAGGTCCTCTAAAAATTCATAGGGGTTACGGGTGAAATTCACCAACCTCAACCATGGCTAACTTCATCGCCCTGCCTTTCCTCTTCTCCATCCCCTGCTTCGGCATCCTCGTTTTCGCCGGCCTTGGCTTTTCCTTCCAGAACGGCTTCGGCCATCAGATGCGCGATCAAGCTGATAGAGCGCAGAGCATCATCATTGCCGGGAATTGGGTGGGTGACCGCCTCTGGATTGCAATTTGTATCGATGAGGGCAACTGAGGGAATCCTTAGCTTTTGTGCTTCGAGTACGGCAATATGTTCCTTTTTGATATCGACGATGAAGACCAAGCCGGGAAGACCCCCCATCTTGCGGATACCGGCAATGGTCTTGCCAAGACGGTCACGTTCCTTTTCAAGCAGCAGGACCTCTTTCTTTTTTAGTTTTTCATAGGTCCCATCAGTCGAAATTTGGTCGAGGTGGTCGAGATGGCGAATGCTCTGGCGAATGGTCTGCCAGTTGGTCAACATCCCTCCCAGCCAGCGCTCGGTGACATGGAACATTCCGCAGCGCTCCGCTTCTTGGCGGACGATGTCAACGGCCTGTTTCTTTGTACCCACAAAGAGAACGGTTCCCCCTGACCGGGCCGTCTCAAGCACGGCTTGATAGGCTTCTTCCAGCTTGTAGAGGGTCTTTTGCAAATCAATTATGTGGATGCGGTTGCGCTCAGTAAAGATGTACTGCTTCATTTTGGGATTCCATCTGCGGGTCTGGTGCCCGAAATGGGTCCCTGCCTCAAGCAGATCGCGGATGGAACAATCAACCATTGCCAATCCCCTGTCAGATAGTTTAGCCTCCACCTTTCAAATCTACACGCAGGAGGATCCCCTAAAAAATGGCCTCAGGGAACACTTCTTGGGTATATAGAAAGATGTGTGGGATAATGAAGAAAAACCCTGTTCAGAAACTCAACGCTTGGAAAACTGAAAGCGCTTGCGCGCACCGGCCAGACCATACTTTTTGCGTTCCTTTTCGCGCGGATCGCGGGTCAGAAATCCGGCATTCTTCAGAGTCATACGCACATTGGGATCATATTGGATGAGGGCGCGAGCAATCCCCAAGCAGGCAGCCCCAGCCTGACCTCTCAGGCCGCCCCCTTTGCTGGAAATGTGAATATCAAATCGATCTCGAGTCTCGGTCAATTGGAGCGGCTGCACCAGAATCATCTCCAATGCTGCACGCCGGAGGTAATCGTTCACGCTGCGTCCGTTAATATATATGCTTCCGGACCCCAAACGCAGGCGCACGCGAGCCACCGAAGTCTTCCTTCGGCCGGTTGCCTCGTATGTTTCTTCCATAGGTATCGAAACCTCTCGGTTTATTTTCAGAATTTCAACGCTTCGGGCTTTTGGGCATGGTGCGGATGGTTTTCGCCGGCATAAACCCGGAGCTTTTTGAACATCTGGCGACCCAGGGGATTGTGCGGCAACATGCCCCAAATAGCCTTTCGCAAAATTCGCTCGGGATGCTTATCCATGACCTCTTTATAGGATGACGAGCGAATGCCGCCCGCATATCCGGTGTGCCGATAGTAAATTTTCTGTTCGGCTTTGCGGCCGGTGACTTTGATTTTTTCAGCGTTGATAACGACCACATGATCGCCCAAATCGGCGTGGGGAGTATACCTAGGCTTGTGTTTGCCGCGCAAAATTCGCGCTACCTCCGTGGCCAACCGGCCCAGTACCTCGTTTGTGGCATCCACCACAAACCACTGCCGCTCAATCTCTTTTGCCTTGGGCATATACGTTTTATCACTCATGCAGAGCTTTCCAACTGCCGGGGTAGGTGGATGATATTTTTTTCAGTGAACTCAATAATTACGTAAAAGGATAAAGTTAATTCCAATTTAACACATTGTCAAGTCTTTGTCTTTCCTTCGCTTGCGCCACATACGCCAGAGCAAAATCACCAAAATTCCCGCGGCTAGGACAGCGAAAACCCGGTTATAATAATCTATGTACTCGAGAATCTGCCCCCAGTTGCGCCCGACCAATAGACCGGCGTAGAGTAGCATCCCGTTCCAGATCCCCATACTTACCAAACCGCAAAGCACAACCTTTTTCCAGCCCATTCCTCCGATACCCGCGGTTATGGCAATCACCGAGCGAATACCGGTCAGGAAGCGATTGACCAAAATCAGGGCAGTGCCGTACCTGGCCAGCCATTTCCCAGCTTTGGCTATGCTAGCGGAAGAAAAGAAACGACCCCTGCTGCCAGATAGGAGGGCTTGTCCCTGACTGTAGCCCAAGAAGTACATGACTGCAAATCCGGCCGTCCCCCCGAGGCATGTAGCCAGGTAAACCAGCCACAGATTCAACGCACCTCGCCCCACGAGGTATGCGCTGAATACGACTACAGCATCTCCCGGAACGGGGGGAATCACATTTTCCAGGAAAGCACTGATCAACAACGCTCCATATGTCCATAAGGGATTCCAATGACTCAAGGCCTCGATCCAGCGGTTCAGGTACTCTTCCACGGACTCACATTTCTATAAGGGCGACAACCTGAGCCGCTATCCCCTCCTGGCGTCCTACGAATCCTAGGCGCTCGGTGGTTGTGGCCTTGAGGGAGATCTCCCCAGGATTCAGGCGCAAGATGGAGGCCAGTCGCTTCACCATTTCATCAATATAAGGTGCCAATTTCGGCCACTGCGCCATGACCACTGCATCCACGTTGACGATCTCCGCTCCCTTTTCGTCCAATAGCTTGCGCACCATTTCCAACAACACCAAGCTGGAGATATCCTTGTACTGGGCTTCTGTATCCGGGAAAAGACGGCCAATATCTCCACAAGCAGAGGCCCCAAGCAAGGCATCAATTATGGCATGTGTCAACACATCTGCATCCGAATGCCCGCACAGTCCGGACTCAAAGGGGAGGTGGATTCCTCCGAGGACCAACTTCTGCCCCTTTTCCAGTCGATGGACATCGAATCCCTGCCCTACGCGCAGGCGCCTGCCAACCGATCTCTGCCCTTCCTTGCGCGACAAAAACCACTCTGCCCAGACTAGGTCTGAAGGTGTAGTAATCTTCACATTGTGAGACTCCCCCTCGACAACCCTTACCTGATGTCCCAGGCGCTCCACCAGCATGGCATCGTCGGTCGCCACCATCCCCGGATCCACCGAGTCATAGGCTGCCAACAACAGGTCTCGCTGGAAGGCCTGAGGGGTCTGAGCGCTCCGCAAAATCGCCCTATCTAGGGTCTTCAGGATGCATCCAGATTCGACCACCTTGGTCGTCTCCTGTACGGGCATGGCCGGCACGGCGGACCGGTGCTCGATGGCTGCGCCCACCACACGGGCAAGCAAATCCTCAGAGACAAAAGGCCTCACCGCATCGTGCACCAGGATGATCTGGTCCCCGGGGTCCGTGGCTTGCAATCCGGCGAGCACGGACTGGTAGCGCTCTACCCCTCCAGGCACCAGAGCGCGGATCTTTCGCAGGAAAAGGGGACCCAGTATTTCGCGACGGCAATACTCGATGTCTTCTGAACGTAGAATTAGGAGGATTTCCGAAACCAGAGGGCTGCGCACAAAACGCTCCAGGGTATGCAGCAGCAGAGGACGGCCCCCGAGAAAGAGAAACTGCTTTGGTATCTCCGTTCCCATGCGACGTCCCATCCCAGCGGCGAGGATCAAGGCTGTAACCTGCGGGTTTTCCATGGAACCTTCAGATTATGAGCATGGCATCGCCGTAACTGTAAAAGCGATACTTTGCAGCCACGGCAGCGCGGTAGGCTTCGATAACAAGCCGCCGACCGGCAAAGGCTCCGACCAACAGGAGCAGGCTAGATCGCGGCAGATGAAAATTGGTCAGCAGAGCATCTACAGCTTTGAACTCGTAAGACGGGTAAATGAACTTTCCAGACCACCCACGCCCAGACCGGATCTCCCCATCTGGGCAAACCACGGTTTCCAGAGTACGCACTACTGTAGTACCAACGGCAATAAGGCGCCCTCCACGGCGGCGACGTCTGCAAAGCTCTGCAGCACTTGCCTCGTCCACCTCGTAGTACTCAGGCTCGAGACTGTTCTGTTCCAGATTCTCGCTACGCATAGGCTGGAAGGTCCCAGGGCCTACATGTAGAAGAATTGAAACCACCGCGGTTCCACTGGCCTCAATGGACTCGAGAAGAGAGGTGGTAAAATGCAAACCCGCGGTAGGAGCGGCGATGGCCCCGCGGTCGCGAGCGAATACGGTCTGATATCTTACCTTGTCCTCGGCATTAGGCCTGCGGCGAATATAGGGAGGAAGGGGGACCTCTCCCGCCTCTTCGATCAACTGACTTATTTCTTCGGCCATAAAGGAGACCAGCAACCGGCCTCCTTCGAGCTTGTCGACGATGGTGCCACGGAACCTCCCCCCTGCAAATTCAACCACCATGTTTGGTGACAGGCGCCGACCTGGACGTCCCCTGGCCAACCAGTATCCTCCCTCCTGCTGGCGGATCAGCAGCAACTCTACCTCTCCGCCAGTCTTTGCCTTCCGGCCTCTGAGTCGTGCAGAAACCACGCGGGTCCTGTTCACCACCAAGGCATCCGCCGGCTTCACGAATTGGTGGATATCCTTAAAACTGTGGTGTTGAATCGAAGCCTTAGCTCTATTCAAGACGAGAAGGCGGGATTGATCGCGTTGGCGCAGGGGGTACTGGGCAATCAACTCAGGTGGGAGCTCAAAATCGAAATCTGCGAGTTGCATGAGGTTCGGGAAACATATCCGTTGTCAACGCCTCCGTCAAGCTCCATTGGAATGACGCACTTTAGGGGCCCTTTCGGTCCCATCACTGCTGTAGATATGGACTTGGTCCACTCAAGTTTTGCCACCGCTGCTAGAGAAGAATGGAGGAAGGAGGTGATACTCTGGAATTGGCCCTGCCAGTAGAGGCATCCCCGTCCTTGGACTCGAGGCCGCAGGTTGCTAAAATAAGGCAGCCGCACCCCTCAAATCATTGGTCAGATCCTATCGTATTTCTTCTCGGAAAGAAGCCAATAATGGCAACAATTTCCATTTTCTATCTGCTGTGGCACTGCCATTTTTCAGGTAAAGCCTCTCTGCCGCGAACATGGCGAAAAATAGTAAAGAGGATTTTGCAGCCAGCCCCCACGCTACCCCTAATCGTGCCGCTAATTTTTGAAGTGCCGATGCGACGTCGGTAGCGCACCGGAATCTCGGCAACGCGCATTCCTAGACGGGCTGCCTTCACCTGCATCTCAACGGTCCAGCCGAAACCGCAATCCTCCATGTTCAGGCGCTGAAGGGCGTCAAAGCGAATAGCGCGAAAGGGTCCAAGGTCCGTATAGATCACTCCAAAGAACCAGCGAATCAGCCGGGTGGCCAGAGCATTGCCCAGCCGAGCCTGCGGCAGCAGGGCGCCTCTTTGCCGTTTGCCGAGTGTCCGCGAACCTATTACCAAGTCTGCTTTGCCTTCCAACAAGGGTGCGACCAGGGCGGACATTTCCTCGGGATGATCGCTGTAGTCGCCGTCGAGAAAAACCACAATGTCTTGTTCTCCGAGGGCGGCCACGCCCGCCAGGCAAGCCCTGCCATATCCGCGGCGCTCTTCACTGACCACGGTTACCCCCATGCTGCGAGCGCGAGCAGCAGTGGCGTCAGCAGAACCGTTGTCTACTACGATGACCTGATGTACCAGACCTGTGGGGATATCAGCTAAAACCTTTTCAATGGCGGCTTCTTCGTTGCATGCAGGGATGATTACGGCAATGGAGGGAAGTGGAGCCATCTCGATGACTCAGGTGAGGCCTTTTTCCGCCGAGCTCACTTTACAATCGGTCTTCCAACCAGGAGAAGAAAAATTCACGGGCTTGCGGGTTATCGTCGAGTATAGCCAAGCCGTGGTCCGCCGAATCACGAAGGACGAGCACGTTGCTCGGGTCGGCGGTCTGATCAAACAGGAATGCGGCAAAATCGAGATAACTCAACTGGGTCCCGTCGGTGAGGGTGAGCACATCCTGGTCACCTACCATGAAAAGAATGGAATGGGGATTGAAGTTGGTCAGCCCCTCCCCGATCACGATTGGAACAATTTGATCCGAAAATTCCCACGCCCCTGGAGACAGGCAGACTGCAGTTTTAATCTGCCGGGGGAAGACCCCCATGCTCACGTAGGCCACATTGCCGCCCACGCCGGTGCCCACTACCGCTACCCTGGCGGCGTCCACCGTTTTTCTTTGGCTCCGGAGCCAGGTGAGAGCGGCCCCCACATCGAGAAAACTCTCTTCCACATCTTCCCAGGAAAGGGGTTGGCGATCTTCGGGAAGCAAAGTGGCGCCGTGTCCGCGCAAGTCGATGGCCAGGACATGATAGCCCCGCCTCAGGAGATCCGAAAATAGGGAAGTACTGCGCAACCATTCCTCTTTGCTCTCATCCACCACGTCGTGCACCAGGATTACCACGGGACGCGCTTCATCGCTGTCCATCAGGCCGAACAGCGCACTGACTTCCACGCTGTCTACAGTGGGAAACGACACCTGCCTGACAGTGAAGACCTCCGCCTCTCCGGGCCCGGCCTTGGGAACATCGGGCCCCAGAATTATTGGTCCATTGTTGTCCTCGTCGCCGCAGCTCCAAAGCGCCACTGTCAGCAGAAGAATTAGTGAGTAGCTGCACCATTTCAACATGCGATGCCTCGCTATTTTAAGCATTTCCCCCGGGTCGAAGCTCAAATAAACATCCCAACCAACATGCTGTCAAATGGCATACATTCCTTGACGACCGGACCCCTTTGCCCTATCCTAAGCCCCGGGTTTTTTCACCATGATCCAGGTTCAAAACCTTAGCTTTGCCTACCCTGGAAATATCTCGGTTCTGCAGGATATCAACCTTGATATACCAACCGGGACGTGCGTGGCAGTTATCGGCGCCAATGGTTCCGGGAAAACCACGTTGGCGCGCTGTTTCAACGGCCTGCACCTGCCCAGGGATGGGCGAGTCCTGGTGGACGATCTTTGCACTCGGGATCCTTCCGCCCTCTTTGAGATCCGCAAGCGCATCGGCATGGTCTTTCAGAATCCCGACGACCAATTGGTATCGACCACGGTCGAAGCGGAAATCGCATTCGGGCTTGAAAACCTTTCGGTCCCTACCTCCCGAATGCAGCGGCGCATTGATGAGATACTGAAAGTATTCCACCTTGAAGCCTATCGCCGCCATCCTCCCCATCGTCTATCAGGAGGAGAGAAGCAGCGCGTCGCCATTGCGGCTGCCGTCGCTCTGCAACCACGCTACCTGGTCCTCGACGAGCCTACCGCCCTGCTCGATCCGCAGGCTCGAATTGAGATTGGCGCACTTTTGCGACGGCTGCGCGATCAGTTTGGGATCACCACCATTCACATCACCCAAACTCCATCAGAAGCCGCCGCCGCCGAGCGCATCATCGTTCTCCACCAGGGACGCTTGCTCTACGACGCCCAACCTGAAAAGGTATACCGCCACGCAGGAGCCCTGCAGGAATTGGGACTTGATCTTCCCTTTGCCTGTGATCTCGCTTCCCGCTTCAGTACCCGAACCAAGTACCCATTGGGAATGCATCTCACAATTGACAGCCTCGCCTCAGCCCTGGTTCCAGGACTCGCGGCTGCGCCCACCACCTGGAAGAAACCGGCCGCCCTTCAAAAAGGCTCAATTAAACTCGCCACCGAAGCTCTCACCCACATCTACGATTTGGGTCTCCCAACTGAACGTACTGCCATCAGCGCTATCTACGCCGAAATTTCAAGCGGGAGCATTGTCGCCCTGGTCGGCCGTAGCGGCGCGGGCAAAACAACCTTGGCCCAGCACTTCAACGCATTGCTCAAGCCACATGGGGGGCGAGTGCTCCTCGATGGTCGGGATATCTGGCACAAGGACTGCGATTCCACGGGGATACGCCAGCGGGTAGGCTTGGTCTTCCAGTTCCCCGAACTCCAACTTTTTGAGGAAACTGTGGCTCTGGACGTGGCTTTCGGTCCCCGAAATTTGGGGTTTTCCGCGGCACAAATCGAAGCCTCCGTCAACCGCTCATTGCAAGAGGTCGACCTTCCAAGGGAGCACTTCGGCCAGCGCTCCCCCATAACTCTGAGCGGTGGAGAGAAACGCCGGGTCGCCCTGGCAGGCATCCTGGCCATGGCACCAGAGATCCTGGTTCTGGATGAGCCGACAGCCGGCCTCGATGGACGCACTGCAAGAAAAATGTCCGAGGTCTTCCTGCGACTCAGGCAGCAGGGGAAAACCTTGGTTCTGATTACCCACAATATTGATCTTGTTGCCGAATTATCCACCCACATCATCGTCCTAGAGGAGGGCAAAATCCGACACGAGGGGACGACCCGCGACCTCCTTTCGGATCCTGATTTTCCCTCTTGGAGCGGCCTGGAGGCACCCGCGCCGATCCAATTGACCCAGGCCCTCGCCGCTAGAAATTGCTTTGTTCCCTCCAACTTGATAACCCATGGAGAAATCGCGGAATTCATCTCCACCCATTTATCCCCACCACCATGACCCGACGGAAGGCGAACATGTCCTCTTTCCAAAGCGACTTGCTCGTCCGCAAGGGACGCTTGATCGACCCAGCGAACCATCTTGACGACATTGCCGATGTCCTCATCGAGGCCGGGATAGTGACGGCAGTGGGGAAAAATTTGTCAGCTACGAAAAAAACCCCTGTCCTGAATGCCAAAGGTCTGGTCGTAGCGCCGGGTTTTATCGATGCTCACGCGCATCTCAGGGAACCGGGATTCGAGTACAAGGAAACCATCGCCAGCGCTACACTCGCGGCCGCTGCGGGCGGCTTTTGCGCGGTGACCGCCATGCCCAATACTCTTCCTCCCCCCGACAGTGTCCAACATCTCGAAGAAGTGATCCAAAGGGCAAAATCCTCCGCCGTGCGGTTCTATCCAATCGCCTGTATCAGCGTGGAGCGAGCCGGAGGAGAATTGGCCCCCCTGGAGGATCTGGCGAAAAAAGGAGCTGTGGCCTTTTCGGACGACGGCGATCCTCTGGAAGATGGCGAGCTCATGCGCCAAGCCCTGCTTTTGGCGCGCCGGGTCAATCGCCCCGTCTTCCCCCACGAAGAGGTGAAGCGCCTCACCGCGGGAGGCTGTATGCACAAAGGGGAAGTCTCCGCCCGACTTGGAGTCAAGGGAATGCCGGCTGCCGGCGAAGAAGAAATGATCGCGCGCGACATCGATCTCGTGCGTCAGACAGGCGGCCCCCTCCACATCGCCCACGTGAGCACCGCCGGCTCGGTGGAACTGGTGCGCCGGGCAAAGGTCGAAGGCCTCCCGGTCACCTGCGAGGTCCTCCCTCACCACTTCATCCTCACCGATGCCGAGGTAGCGGCCCAGGGCGCCATGGCCAAGATGAGCCCCCCACTGCGGACCGCAACCGATGTGGAGGCCATGCTCCTCGGTCTCCAGGATGGGAGCATCGATCTCATTGCCACGGATCACGCCCCCCACACCCAAGAAGAAAAGCAACTCCCGCTCGAGGAAGCGCCATTCGGCGTTGTAGGCCTGGAAACCGCCCTTGGTCTCACCCTCAACTATCTGGTCGAGCCCGGAATTCTCGATTTGCCAACCGCCATCGCCAAATGGACTTGGGCACCTGCCCGCATCCTCCGCCTCGGGGGCGGACGCTTGAGCCCGGGCGATCCCGGCGACCTCACCCTCATTGACCTTACAACCTACTGGCGGGTAGACGCCAGCCGCTTCCATTCCAAATCGAGGAACACACCTTTCGACGGTTATGTGCTGAAGGGAAGAGCCGCAGCGACAATTATCGGCGGCGAAATGGTCTATTCCGCCTGAAAGGCGTTTTCCAGGTGAGTTATTTCGGGCTCGCCGGGTCTCAACACCACGGCAATGATGTCGAAGCGGCAATCATGTGCCTTGGAGGAATTTTCCAGCAGATAGTGCTTGGCGGCACGAATCAGATGTTTGCGTTTGGATCTTGTCACTCGCTCTTCCGGGTGGCCCCAACCACCTTCCCGGCTGCTCTTAACTTCCACGAAAACCAGGCAGTCTCCTCCCTTCGCGATCAGGTCGATCTCGCCGCCGCTGCCCCGGTAACCCCGCTCCAACACGGCGTACCCCCGCGCGGTCAAAAAATCGGCAGCTGCGCTCTCTCCACGCCTGCCGACATCATTCAGATCGCGCAGCCGAACTCTGTAGATGCGGCGCAAATCCTGCAACTCTTGCATACTCAACTGGTTGCGTACCATCCTTATACGGCGCCCCGAACGCTCCAATTCGCCCTGGCTGCAACTGCTTTCGAGCTTTTTCTTGAAATTCAGGAACCGGACTGAGTGCCGCTGGTCCACAAGCCTTGCCACCGGTCGGAAGGAGCGCCGGTGCAGCGCACAGGGGCCATGTTGCTGCAACGCATCGAGGTGCTGATGGGTTCCGTAGCCTTTGTGGCGGGCAAAGCCGTACTGCGGATATTGGCGCTCGCGCTCCAGCATCAACCGATCGCGATAAACCTTTGCCACAACCGAAGCCGCCGCTATGGACTGCGAGCGCCCATCTCCATCGACGACGGCCATCTCGGGAAATGGACTTTGGGGGGTTTGGTGGCCGTCGACCAGCACCTGCTGGGGCTTGAGGCGCAGATCCGCAAGGGCCAGACGCATGGCTTTAAGGGAAGCCTGGAGTATATTGGCCCGATCGATCTCCTCTGCTTCAACCTGACCAATGCCCACGGCAACAGCCTTCTCTAGGATCTCCCGCAACAACTCTTCGCGTTTTTCGGGGTTGAGCTTTTTTGAATCGTCCAAAGCGGGAATCCCGATCCTTGGAGGCAGAATTACGGCGGCGGCAACTACTGGCCCCGCCAAACAGCCACGCCCCACTTCGTCCACTCCGGCTACCCACTGGAAATTCCGATCCCAGAAGCTGCGCTCCAACTTGGTCAGCCGTTTAATGCGATCCTTTTCTGCCTCCAGAAGGTCGAAGCGACGGCTGCATTTCAGGGCCAAGCGGCGCGCCCCGACCCGGCGGTCCTTTTCCAGCAAGGCCAACAACTTCCTGTTCTCCGGAGACAGGTTCTCCGCTATGGCCCCGATTTGACCCAGGGTCATTCGTTGCAGGCGCTCGGCGGTCCACCCTCCTTCTTCCATTGCCCGCGGACTTCACTCCTTGCGGTTGCCCAGGCGAACCTCGTCTTTCATCGCCTCAATTTTCTTTTCCAGCAAGCGCGCGATGTCGGCGTAAATACCGGAGCGCTCCTGCTCAGCGCGCAGCGCCCTTCGCAGTGCTTCGAGATGGACCCTCATGCGTTCCAGGTGGTCGTATTTCGCCCCCTTTTCTAAGGATGCAAAGGCACGCGCACTCAGGTCCGAACTGCGACGCAGTGCCTCCCACCTTTCTTCGATTTGTCGATCCAGCCCGACCCCTCCGGCTGGACCTGCACCATCCTTGTGGGCCAACCTGCGCCCCACTTTTCCCGCCTGGGTGTTTTTTTCCTCCGGACCATCAGCGAGCTTCGTTTCTTTGTCTTTATCCGATTTGGACCCCTGACGGCGCACCCCCAGGTGAATAGAGCGACCACAACGACGCTCACCACAACGGCTATGTAGATCCACACCATGTCCTTGAAGGAGCCTTCATCTTCGACCTCCAGCCCTTCATTTACGAACTCCTTTCCGAGTGCGAGAACCGCGGCCTTCCCTCGGAAAAGCGCATGGTACTTGTGGGAACTATCCGGGAGTCCCTTGAGGCGGTAGATTTCACCCAATTCGAGCATGATGTCACGCCGTCCAGGGCTTTGCTCTTCGGCTGCGTAGAGGTTTTTCAATGCTGCATCATAATTTCGCAGTCGTTTGTGGGCATGAGCTCCGTGGGTGAGGGCTCCCAGGTGGTCCGGATCTCCTCGCAGGATTTCCTCGAAGCGATCCAAAGCGGCACTATAGTCCCCTTCCTTTTCAAACTGCAACCCTTCGACATATAGGTTGCCCACTACAGCTGCATATTGTTTTTCTGACCCTGGAATGGAGGTGGACAAGTGCGACGCTGGAGACATCGTCACCTCCTTGGGCAGCACCAACCTACTCCATATCCATCCCCTTCTGCCATCGCCGAGAACGACCTCGAACCAATCTCCCTCCTGACCAAGCTTACCCAGCTCCACTCCCCTGGACACAATTGTCAGAATCGGCGCAGCAGTGGATGCGGACTCGCGGATCCGCACGCCTCGCCCTTGGACAATGATGCGCTCCTGCAACAATCCTGAATGCACCCATCCCTCTCGGCCATCGGCCATGCGAATCCACATCCACTCGCCCTGGGAACCGATCTGCTCAACCTCATCACCCTGGCGCAGCACCGCGACGCGCCTGGATTGGGTCGTGGCGTCGGCACGGACATTGACCTAAAAGCGATCGATCGTCAACGCAGGTCCTGTAAAAGCTGCACGGGTCAAGGAAATCGCACTGGCGGCGAATAAAAAATAGGTGCCTATCGGCAATTCGCATTCTCCAGGTGGTGAAGCGCAGCACGCAATCCCAGGATATAGCTGAAGGCGCCGAAACCGGCCAGCTGTCCCAGGCAGGCAGGCGCAATGACCGAGCGCTGGCGAAATTCTTCGCGGCCATGGATATTTGACAAGTGCACTTCAACTGCGGACAGGCCTGTGGCTTTGACCGCATCGTAGAGGGCAAGGCTGTAGTGGGTCAGCGCCCCTGGATTCACAATCAGGGCGTCGGCCCAATCCAGAGCCTCGTGAATGGCGCCGATGAGTTCACCTTCGCAGTTCGATTGCACAATCCGCACTTCAACCCCCGATGCGCTGGCTTCTGCTTCGATCTGCCGGTTTACGTCGTCCAGGGTTTCGCGCCCGTAAATCCCGGGCTCGCGTGTCCCCAAAAGGTTGAGATTGGGTCCGTGCAGAACCAGAATTTTGTATGCCAATTTGTCACTCCCCTCTGTAGATGCCCTGCGCCTGCTCGGCTTCGTAGAGCACAATCGCCGCAAAGACGCTGCTCGCCGTATCCGTCCTAAGGGTGCGTTCGCCCCAAGAAAATAACGAGGCGCCGACCTGTCGGGCCCTCTCCCGCTCAGGGCCGGTAAAGCCGCCTTCGGGGCCGATCAGCAGGCCTGGCCGCATGGGCTTGGCAGCTGCCACGCAAGCGCTCAAGTGCGCTTGCGCCTCTTGGGGAGCAGCCATCAGCAACAGGTCGCTGCGCTGGCGCAGGCAATTCAGAACATCACCCAGCGGCGCCGGCGGGTAGAGGACCGGCAGCCGGGAACGTCCGCACTGCTTGGCGGCGGCGCGGATCAATCGGCGCCAACGCTCGATTTTGGTTCCCGTCCTGGGAAGTACCACCCCCCGCTCTGCGATCACGGGCGCAATACAGGCTACACCGATCTCGGTTGCCTTTTCAATAATGTAATCGAAGCGAGCACCTTTTATGAGGGCCGGCGCCAAGCAGAGTTGCACCCGACTCTCCCCGCAGTCATCCCCGCGGCTGAGGATTTCGCAATGGACTTCGCCGCGGTCTATCGCGGCAACCCGAACCCCGTAGCAATGCCCCTGCCCATCGATCACCTCGATCTCGTCGTCCGGACCCAGGCGCCGAACATGAACTAGATGATGGGCCTCCTGGTCGCGCAGAACCAACCGATCCCCTCGCACATCTTCGGGCAAAACCAAAAATCCGGTCATCTAAGCCCCTTTCCGGGCGGTGACACATATCCAATTGTTCTCTGCCTGTACGGCATCAACAAACAGGCCGGCCTCTTCCAGCCTGCGGCAGAACACCTCTTCTTCCCGCATCAGCAGGCCGGAGAAAAGACCGCGACCGCCCACAACCATCATTTCGCGCAAGGGGACCAACATGGGATGCAACACATGGCTCTGAATGTTTGCAAGGATCAGTTCAAATCCGGGCAGGGCAAGTTCGCCAATTGTTGCCAACTGCACCGCCGCCTGTTCGGGCCCGATCCCGTTGCGGACAAGGTTCTGGCGAGCATTCTGCACTGCTTTCGGGTCAATGTCGATGGCCTGAACCCGAGCGGCGCCGAGGCGGACTGCTGCAATGGCCAGAACGCCGCTGCCCGTTCCCACGTCCAGACAGCGGTCTCCCGGCCGCAGATGTTCCTCCAAGCTGCTTAGACAAAGCCGGGTTGACTCGTGGCCCCCGGTCCCAAACGCCATCTGTGGATCTATGACTACGGCGATCTGATCCCCTCGCGTCTCCACCGCTATCCAGGAAGGGTGGACGACAATGCGAGGCGTAACCCACACCGGCTGGAAGAAACGGCGCCATTCTACCTCCCAATCTCGTTCCCGGAGATGACCACGCCCAATCGGGAGCCCCCTTAGTCCGAGTGCGGCAAGGTGAATTTCGAGGTCCCGGCAAATCTGCCGAACGTCAAAGACGGCCTCGAAATAGGCGATTAAATATGTGGTTTCGCCTTTATCTTCGACCTGCAGGCCACAACTGCCCAGTTCGAAGCAACGGCAGCAGATATCCTCTGCCCGAGACTGTGGCACAGCAAGGCGCAGACAATGCCAATTTTGTTTCCTGGAACAGACCTTGTCACAGATAACATGGGCCTCCATGAGAGGACACAAGGCATTTAGGCCTTGTGCTCAGCGCCCAGGGGAACTACCTGCCTGAAGTAAATTGGCGCATACTCCGATTCTATCCCCCGGAATCCGGTTGATCTTCTAAGTATTCCCGGGCGGCAATACGATGGATTTGTGCCTCCATCTCGGCAGCAATTTCTGCGAAAATCCTGCTTTCATCAACATGGTCGGCGGCCAGCACGATGGGCTCCCCCCGATCCCCTCCCCCTCCAATAGCTCCATTGAGAGGAATGGCTCCGAGGAAATTCAGTCCCAGTTTGACCGCCATCGCCCTACCTCCCCCATCAGCGAAGATGGGGTGGCGCTCGCTGCAGTGCGGACAGATGAAATAGCTCATGTTTTCCACCAGTCCGAGCACATCGATCTCCACCCTTTCAAACATGGCGATTCCGCGCTCTACGTCTTCCAGGGCGACGGCCTGAGGGGTTGTAACGATCACCGCCCCCGACAAGGGTAGAACCTGGCTCAAGGTGAGAGGAATATCTCCCGTACCCGGAGGCAGGTCGATCAGGAGATAGTCGAGGTCTCCCCATTCGACCTTGCCGATAAAGTGCTGCAAGGCCTGGGCCAGCAGGGGGCCTCGCCAGACCACCGGAGCATCCTCGCCGGCAATGAACCCGATCGACATAAGCGCCACCCCGTGCTTCTCAATGGGCAACATCTTGCCCTCTGGAGTCAGCTCGGGCTGTTTCTGCACCCCCATGAGCAACGGCAGACTAGGCCCATATATATCGGCATCGAGCAATCCCACCCGCACTCCTGTTTGCGCCAGACTCAGGGCGAGATTGGTGCTCACCGTGGACTTGCCCACTCCCCCCTTGGCACTGGCCACTGCGACAGCATTGCGCACCCCTGAGAGCACGCCGCGTCCTTCGGGAACGGTCCTAGGTACCTGCATGCTCTATCTCTCTGCACTGAAGGAATTATGTGGGAAGGTCCATGAAGGGGGGGCGGAACAACAATTATCCACCAAAAGCCTCGAACATTTTTGTAAAGAAACTCTTGCCTTCCGAGGCAGCGCGCTTTCTCTCGAGATCTCCCAGTTCCTCGAAGAGTTCGCGCTCCCGTGGACCCAGGCTGTCCGGCGTCCATAGAATAACTTGAACCAACTGGTCGCCTACTCCACGTCCGTTGACATCCGGAATCCCCTTGCCGCGCATCCGAAAAACCTTGCCCGATTGGGTTCCCGCCGGGACCTCCATTTTAGCCTTACCTCCCAGGGTAGGAACCTCTACCTCGTCTCCCAATGCGGCCTGGCTGAAGCTAATCGGGCAGCGATAAATTACGTCGTTGCCGTCTCTGTCAAAAAACTTGTGTTCCTTCTCGTCTATATACACCAGACAATCGCCGGGAGGTCCGCCCCTCAAGCCCGTGTCACCCTGCCCTCGCAAGGGGATATAATTACCGGAACTCACCCCGGCAGGAATTCGAACAGTCAGGGTAGCCTTACGGCGTCGAACTCCCTCGCCGCTACACTCGTCGCAAGGTGAGCTGACGATACTACCCTCTCCGCTACAAGTAGGACAAACCGTTACCCTCATCGATTGCCCGAATAAAGAGCGGGATATCTGCTGCACCTGGCCAATTCCGCCACAGGTCGTGCAGGTCTTCTTTCCACCTCCCACCGCTGCTCCCGATCCGCCACAGACCTCACATTTCTGCAGGCGATTCAGGTTGATCTTCTTTTCTACTCCCGAGGCGATTTCTTCCAGGGTAAGCTCGATGCCCACCTTCAGGTCGCGACCCCTGGGGGGCCCGGAGGACCGCCCCCGGGTCCGCGACCCCGCACCCCCAAAGAAGCTGCCGAAAATATCGCCGAATACGTCTTCAAAATCAGAGGCGTGGGTAAAATCGGACCACTGAAACCCCCCGCTACCGAAACTACCTTCGAGGCCGGCGTGACCGAAGCGGTCGTAGTTGGCTTTTTTCTGCGCATCGCTGAGCACCTCATAGGCTTCTGAGGCCTCCTTGAATTTCTCCTCCGCCTGAGCATCGTCGGGGTTGCGGTCCGGATGGTATTTCAGCGCCAACTTGCGGTAGGCGCTTTTGATTTGGGTTTCACTGGCGTCGCGACCGACACCGAGAACCTCGTAGTAATCTCTTTTGGCCATCTATCCCTATTTCCCGCCTTTCTTGGCGGAATTGACCGCGCCTTCTTCCCTCTGGTCGGATGAAAAGGCGGCACTACTCCCGCAACCCGGACCACATGGCGAGGGAGGAGGAACCGCCCCTCGGGGACTCACCCTGGAATTCACGGCTACAATGCCAGCAACCCGAGAATCAGCCATGCCCCCACCAATTCCTGATTCTTCAGCCATTTTCTCCCGCCGCCTTGCAGACAACCACGCGGGCAGGCCGTACCACCTTGTCATTCAGTTTATAGCCCTTGTCGAGTTCCTCAATCACAGTGCCAGGTGAATATTCATCGTGCACAACTTCCATCAGGGCTTCGTGCAGATGGGGATCGAATGGCTGGCCAACCGCTTCAATAGGCTCCAGACCATATCCTTTCAGGGCGTCTCCCAGTTGGCTGTAGATCAATTCGACCCCTTGCTTGAGGCTCTGGACATTCTCGCTCTCTTGTCCCAGGGCGCGCCTCATGTTATCGAGTATGGGAGCAACCTTCATCAACAATTCGCGCAGGGTGTCCTCGCGTGTCTCTTGCCTGATTTTCGCCGTGCGCTTGCGATAGTTGTCCAACTCAGCCCGGGCGCGCAAGAAGCGGTCGAAATTCTCGGCGGCCTCCAGCCGGGCAGCTTCGCATGCTTCCTCCAGACTCTCCACCTCCATCTCTTGCTCGACACTCTCTGGAGCATCTTCGGGTTGCTCTTCCTTACTCTCCTTTTCCAGAAGCGGTTCTTCTTCCACCCGACATTCTTCGCCTTCCAAAGAAGGCTTTTCTTCCGCATTAATCTCGCTCATGGCAAATCCAGCTTAGACCTCCTGTCGTCAAGGGTTCAACTAACCAAACCGGCAGCACGCGCGGCAGTATGCCTCACCAGAGAGACAACCCGGCCATAGGGCATGCGCGTAGGTCCGATTACGCCGATGATCCCCCGGGCGCCGTTCACTTCGTAGCTGGCGGTCACCATGCTGCACAACCGCATGGCCCGGGGGGTGTTTTCTCTTCCGATAGTTATGACCATCCCTTCGCGGTCCTTCAGAAGATGAGCCAGTCTGTCTTTCTCCTCCACCAGATCCATCAGACCTGCCACCTTGAGCGGGTCGCGGAATTCGGGCTGCAGGCATATATTGCCGGTACCAGCTACATAGAGACCACTGCCGCTTGAATGGGCCATTTCCTTTATTTCTTCGGCCACGACACGCAGCAGTTGAGGGTTCCCCACAGCCAGAGACTGCAAGCGGTGGCGCACGGAACGGCGAATCTCTGCCATGCTCAGACCGTTCAGGCGTTCGTTGAGCAGGCGGCTCATGGCCTCTAGATTGCGCTGCGACAAGTTGGAGTCCACTTCAATAACCAGGCTCTTCACCACACCCTGGCGGATGGTCACAACCAGCAGAAGGCGCTTTTCCGCCAACTGGGTCAGTTCCAACTTTTGAAATACCCCCTGTTCAAATCGGGGGGCCATTGCGAGCCCTAATTGCTGAGATATATCCCCGAGAATCTTGGCCAACTGCCCGAGGATTTGATCGATGTTTTCCTGTTGGAATTTAGCCTCCAGTTGCTCCCGCAATTCGGCAACCTCATCCTCCTGCCAATCACCTCCGCCTACCACGGACTCCTCGACATAGAACCGATAACCTCTGTCCGTCGGAACGCGACCGGCAGAGGTATGAGGTTGCTGGACGTAGCCCTTTTCTTCGAGTCTCGCCAGAATATTGCGAATGGTTGCCGAGGCGATGCCGAAATCCTCGCGCCTGAAAAGAGTTCGCGAACCTATCGGATTTCCAATGGCAATGTAGGCCTTGACCATTGCCTGCAGGATCAATCTTTCTCGCTTTGACAGGGGGGCGTTTGCCATTTTTGCCTTTCAATTTTCTCTGTCGCTACAGGATTGCTGTGGAGCCGAACCCTGACCAGGAGAAATCTCCTGAACCTGACAACATTGAAAAACGATAAGAGTAGTGGGCTTCTTGTCAAGGGGGAGGAGCGGCCTGAAATGGACAAAGGAACGGCGCAGTTCTTGCCCGTTTCCCAAGGTGAAAACCTGGACTGGCGGAGAATCAGAGACCGGAGCGGGCGAGGACCGCGATAAATTCAGGGCCACAGTCGAGGCCAGCCTGTCCCCTGGCGATCAGAACGGCTCCGAGAACGGGCGGCAGCAAAGGCTTCCTCAACTGTAAATTGTCCGCCTCTCGCCCCGCAGCCCTCTGCATTAAGGGCCATAGTATCTCCCATTCTTTGAATACTCCGCCTGTACAGGACAAGGCTACCGCTCCTCGCAGGCGCAACCGTTGTACTACCGCTCCGACTTGACGGCCTAGGGCGCTTCCTGCGGCCGAAATGATGTTTCGTGCGACCCTATCACCGCGGCGCGCTGTGGAAAATACGAGTGGACACAGGGCCGCGATGTGCTTCCGGTCTATCTCGCGGTTGTATACTTTCTGCACCAGTTGATCCCAATCTCCCAATCCCATGGCCTCTTGAAACTCGCCACTCAGCAGCGTTTTATCTCCCCAACCGTCTTCTGCTCTCAAAATGGCGCGCAGAGCTTCCAGGCCAATGGCGTAACCACTGCCCTCGTCTCCCAACAAGGACCCCCAACCTCCGGCGCGGGCCTCCCGTCCCCTCTCGTCCCTGCCCAGCACAATGGAGCCAGTGCCTGATATCGCGATGAGGCCGGGTCCCCCTCCGTGCGCCCCTGTGAGCGCCCCCTGTGCATCGCTTACTACCTCGACCTTTTGCGCCCAGCCCCTCGAGCACGCCATCGCGGCAATGGCTTCCTGTTCCATCCGGCGTCCCGCGCCTGCCAGCGCCAGACAAAGAGAGCGGTTCGGGGACGCCGGTCCCAGGTTCACCAACAGCTTGTTCAAGAGTGTTTCCAGACCTCCGAGTCCAACCACCTGAATATTTCCACAGCCCCCGGTGGACACGGCACTTATGGTTCCGGCGGCGTCTACCATTACCGCTCGCGTGCGCGTACCTCCTGCGTCAACACCTATTGCGTGCATGGTCAATTGTCCGCCCGGCCTTCTTGACAGCCTACCGGCCTGGGGGTAATATAAATTTTTCGCCGATACAGCGGTAAATCCCTTTCGGAGACGCCCCCTGCTGTTTCGGAACAAAAATGTAACCACCATGTAACCGCTGACAAGATGGACGACGTGAGCCCTTGCGCGAGCACCCGGACCAGGGATTTCACGGCGCCGCCTGTGGTGCGTTTCACCCCCTCCATACCTCAAACAAGGAGCCTTTTCATGGCCAAAGCCAAAGTCAAAGCCAAACCCCGGGCGCGGACGAGCCGACGCGCTTCCGGCCCCACGCCCCAGTCCGTTCTCGCCATGGTTCGACAGCATCAGGCCCAGATCGTCGACTTCAAATTCGTCGACTTCCCCGGCACCTGGCAGCACTTCTCCATCCCCGCCACCGCCCTCAGCGCCGACATGTTCCACGAGGGATTGGGCTTCGACGGCTCCTCCATCCGCGGCTGGCAGTCCATCCACGAATCCGACATGCTCGTCATGCCCGATCCGGCCACCGCCTTCATGGACCCCTTCACCGAGGTGGCCACCCTTTCCCTCATCTGCAACATCGTCGATCCCATCACCCAGCAGGACTACGGCCGCGACCCGCGCGGGGTGGCGCGCCGGGCCCAGGCCTATCTGCAGGCCAGCGGTCTGGCCGACACCGCCTATTTCGGCCCCGAAGCCGAGTTTTACATCTTCGACGACATCCGCTTCGACCAGAACAGCCACGAGGGCTACTACTTCATCGACTCGAAGGAAGGGCGCTGGAACTCGGGGGCGGCGGAAAACCCCAACCTGGGCTACAAGCCGGACTACAAGGGCGGCTACTTCCCGGTGCCGCCCCACGACACCTTGCAGGATCTGCGCTCGGAGATGATTCTGACCATGATCGCCTGCGGGGTCGAGGTGGAGGTGCACCACCACGAGGTGGGCACGGCGGGTCAGGGCGAGATCGACATCAAGTATTGTCCGCTGGTGTCCTGCGGCGACCGCATGATGCTCTACAAGTATATTGTCAAGAACGTGGCGCGGCGGCACAACAAGACGGCGACGTTCATGCCCAAACCCCTTTTCGAGGACAACGGCACGGGGATGCACGCCCACCAGAGTCTGTGGAAGCGGGGCCGGCCGCTGTTTTCCGGGTCGGGCTACGCGGGGCTGAGCGAGACCGCGCTGCACTACATCGGGGGCCTGCTGCAGCACGCGCCCTCCATTCTGGCCTTCACCAATCCGACGACCAACTCGTATCGGCGCCTGGTGCCCGGCTACGAGGCGCCGGTGAATCTGGCCTATTCGCAGCGCAACCGCAGTGCGGCGGTGCGCATTCCCATGTATTCGGCCTCGCCGGCGGCCAAGCGGGTGGAGTTCCGCTGCCCGGATCCGAGTTGCAATTTGTATTTGGGGATGACGGCGATGCTGATGGCGGGTCTGGACGGGATCGACCAGCGCATCGATCCGGGAGCCCCGATGGACAAGGACATCTACGACCTGGCCCCGGAGGAGCGCGCCTCGGTGCCGTTGACGCCGGGAACCCTGGAGGAAGCGCTGGAGGCGCTGGCGGCCGACCACGACTACCTGCTCAAGGGCGACGTGTTCACCGAAGAGGTGATCCAGGCCTGGATCGACTACAAGCGCAAAGAGGAGGCCGAGGCGGTGCGCTTGCGGCCCCATCCTCACGAATTTGCCCTCTACTTCGACATCTAGGGAGGTAACTCGAAAGACTCCGTCCATGCGGGCGCCGATCCATCCTGGCCCGGCGTTATCGTCCGTCCTGGCCATATCCCGCCGATATGATGCGCCGCGGTGCCTTGCGAACCAGGTGCCACGGCGGCGCCTTCTGCCAACCTTCTTCCAGGACACGGTAAGAGGGAGTGAGGATCTGACGAGAACCTCCACAGTGGAAAATCACGACCCCGTCTGGAGTTCAAAAAAATCCTCGCGCCACATCCGAGAAACAGAAGATGAAGGTATGAATACATTGTTCCGCTTTCTTCTCCCCGCTATTGCGCTTCTCGCAATGGTCCCACCATGGCAGGCGGCATCGGCCGAGACCGAGGCCGAGACTCTGCAGTCAGAGGTAGCTCTGGAACCTGGCGAGATCGACAGCAGCACAGTGGAAGTGGGTGCCTTTGCCGTAGTCACCAATAGGCGGGGGGGACGGCATCCCCTATCGGGGGATTATTGGGAACAACTGGCTACGGCACGCGGCTACATACAAGCTGTCGATGCGGAGACCTGGACCCTGGGAGGAGATTTCGGACCGAAGCAGATCGCCTTGGGGGACATTAAAACGCTGGCCCTGGTAGATTCCGGTCGCGCTCTTCGCGGTTTCATAGAGACACCCTCCTCAAGGTTGGGGGCCGTTGATGGGTTTTCAGCTAGGCCGGATGTCGGGGGGACCGGCAAACGGATAACCCTCAAGTTGAGCGCCGGAATTACATACGGTTTCACCAGCGCCTTATTGGGTGGAATCTTGGGAGGAATTTCGGGCCACTATCTTTTAGGCGGGAACAACTGCTCCGGCGACCAATCATGTGGATTGGCCGCCGCATATGGAGCTATACCCGGATGGGTGAGCGGCTATTCGATCGGAACCGCAATAGGCGTGAGTTCGGTTGATCCAAAGGATCGATTCATCAGTCCCCTAGTGCTCTGTTAAGGTTTCAGGCTTGTACTTTTTCGTACGTCGTGGTATCTTGGGGACATAGGACGATTTTTCGTGGGAGGGTCCTGCCATGTGTCTCCATGCTCGAACACCGGATGCCGCCGAATCGAAGGAACTGAGCCGATGGCTGAAGCGGCCGCGCCAGGCCGCAGATGCGGCGAGGGCAGTTGATCTCCCTCAGTGCACAGGGTATGCGGGTCCAGGAGTTGTCTGCGACGCTGCATCTGCACGAGGAATACATCCGCACCCTGGTCCGACGATACAACGAGGAAGGGCTGGCCTCGCTTCGCACTCGAGCCCATCCGGGGCGCACACCTACCCTGACGCCGGAAGATGAGTCGGTGGTGGTGGAGATCGCCAAGATGCCTCCTCGGGCCTTCGGCCAACCCTTCAATCAAGGGTCGCTGCGCAAGCTGACGGACGGTCTGGTCGGGCGGCAGATGATCCCCAAGGTCTCGCAGGTGACCATCGGCAAGGTCTTGGACCGGCATAAGGTCACCTGCCAACGTACCCGCACCTGGAAGGAGTCGAAGGATCCGGATTTCTCCTCGAAAAAAACGCATCGACCGACGCTACCAGCGCGCGCCGAAGGACTCGGTCGTAGTCTGCTTCGACGAAATGGGGCCGGTGCAGATCAAGCCCCATGCCGGCTCCTCACGGGCGCCGCAGAAGCACCCGGTGCGACCCCGGGCCACCTACACTCGGCACGCTGGCGTCAGCTATTTCTTCGGCGCCTACAACGTCCACGAGGACGTCCTGTGGATGCATCCCAAGCGAAAGAAGCACGCCTCGGTGGTGCTCACCTTCCTCAAGGCCATCCGGCGCCGGTATCGGAAGGCCCAACGCATCTACCTCGTTTTGGACAATTTGTCGACCCACACGACCGAACAGATCAGCCGCTGGTGTCGGCAAAATCGAGTCTCCCTCGTCTTCACCGCTACCAACGCCTCCTGGATGAACCGTCTCGAATGCCATCTTACGGCCGCCCACTACTTCGTCATCAAAAACAGCGACCCAGGGGACCATCGAGAAGTCGGCCAGCGCATGCAGGAGTACCTCGTATGGAGAAATCGAAACCAGGACGATGCGAAGCTGGTCAAGGTCCAAAACTCAATGCCGACTCTTTAACAGCGCACTAGCCGGCAGCTTGGTGGGATTATGGTTGGGAAGCTCCATGCTCTTCAATGATTGGTCCGAAAGCCCATGGGGGGAATGGGAATTCTATTTGGGGCCTTTGGTTGGGGCGACCATTGTATCCGAATTGTTCCGAAAGCCCCCTGAACCTCGCCCTTTCTCATTCAGTCTGATGCCGGACCGCCGGGGCAGCTTGTCCGCCGTGGCCTCGCTGAGTTTTTGACCAGCGGGTCGGGGTATTTCCAAGTCAATACCCGGGACGGCTGCCGACTCCACATCAGGCTTCAGCAAATTTGGGGCTTTGCGGTAGGACAAGGACCGATTCCAAAACGCCACTCTTCCGCCATCTCCTTTCCCGGTGCTGCTCATGATTCATCCCCGTACTCAAGGTCCCGAGCCTGCCGGCTGACCTCGAAAAAAATCCGCTCCGCCGCCGGGCTCATCACCTTGCCGCGCCGCGCCATCACCTTGCGCGCCACCTCAAGCCCGCGGTCCACCGCGTAACGCTCCGTCTTACAGCCGTCGATCCAGGCAAAACTGGGGACGAATCTCGGACTGTGTGGGGTCGCGACGCTGCTGCAAAATCCGACCACCGCCCCGGGGGGGAAATCCGACGTTGGTGCCGATCTTGCTATGGTCGCCGACGAATATCCCGACAAACTGCTCGCCGCTGTCCACCTCACACCCGTTGACCGGCACGCGCACGCTGCCATAGGTATTCTTCAAATCGCTGCTGACGCAATCCGCCGCGACGTTCACCCAGGATCCAACATAGCTGTGGCCAAGAAAACCGCCGTGCTGTTTGTTGGAGTAGCTCTGCACGATACTGGCATCGACCTCGCCCCCGATCCTGCAACCCGGGCCGATAAAGCTTTCACGCACCACTGCACCGGGCTGCAAGCGGCTGCCATCCCCTATAAAGGCAGGTCCCTCCACATAGGCGTGGGGCAGGATCTCGACCTGGCGGCCGATCCACACCGACCCCTTGCCCGCGTCAATCACCACGCATGGCTTTACCTGCGTCCCCGGACCGATATGGACCGCCTCAGCTCCCAGAATGTGGCTGGCGCCGTCCATCCCCCAGAATGGCTCCGCTGCCGACGGTGTGATTCCAGTCCTCTGCCAGCGCCCCTGACTGATCGCGGACGATTTCCCACGGCCACTCCAGCAGGATCACCTCCGGGCTCACATCCCGCCGCGGCAGACCGTGCAGCAGAGCGGCGCTCCGCTCCCGGTCCAGGAGAAGCTCAGGAGATAGCTGGGCAGCCAGCAAGGCATCGGCGAAGATGCACGCCACCCGTTCCCGCGAACCAACCGTGCCTATCCACGCCGAATCGCCGGGACTGACAGCGGGCAGGCGGCTCCAAAGACCGCTACCGTTGAGCAGCAAGGCTTCTCCCGTAAGGGGCTGGTTGGTCTTCCAATCCGGTCTGCGCAGCGACGACCTCAGCCAGTCCGCGGCGACACCAGAGGGCAGCAGCGACCTCAGGGCCGGCGCAGCGGGCGAGGATCCTGGCCAGAAGGCCTCCCATGCCGCAGACCAGCTGGAAAACGGCCCGCGCGTAGACGAGAGGCAAAAACTGCTGCCAGCCGGAATCTTCGTAGACCAGGATGCGCATGTATCTTGTCGGGCCGGCTATTCCACTGTGACGCTTTTGGCCAGATTGCGCGGTTTGTCCACGTCGTGGCCGCGGATCACGGCAGTATGGTAGGCCAACAATTGTAAAGGTATTGTGGTCAAAAGGGGTGAGAGCATGGGCAGAGTAGGGGGCACGTAGAGCACCTCTTCGGCCGCTCTCTCGAGTTGGGTGTCGCCCTCGGTGGCAATGGCGATAATGCGGCCGCCGCGGCCCCGGACCTGTTCGATATTTGCCAGGATCTTGTGGTAAGTATGATCCCGCGGCGCGACCACGACCACGGGCATATCCTCATCGATGAGTGCGAGAGGCCCGTGCTTCATCTCTGCTGCGGGCAGACCTTCGGCGTGGATATAGCTGATCTCCTTGATTTTGAGGGCTCCTTCCAGAGCGACCGGATAATTCACTCCGCGGCCCATATAAAGCCAGTTGTCGCGCTCGACAAAGCGGGCGCTCAGGGCCTGGATCTCCCGGTCGAGGGTGAGGACGGCCTCGATCCTTTCCGGGATCCTGGCCAGTTCCTCCAGAATTTCGGCGGTGCGCTCGGACGAAAGATGGCGCTGTCTTCCCAGGTCGGTGGCCATCATGGCGAGGACGGCGATTTGCGCGGTGAAGGCCTTGGTGCTGGCCACGCCGATCTCCGGCCCCACGTGCAGGTAGACGCCGGCATCGGTTTCGCGGGCTATTGTCGAGCCCACCACGTTGACAATGCCCAACACCGTCGCTCCCTTGGTCCGTAACTCCCGCAGAGCGGCCAGGGTATCGAAAGTCTCTCCGGACTGACTAATCACAATGGCCAGAGTTCCCCCCTCGACGATGGGGTTGCGGTAGCACAACTCGCTGGCGTATTCCACCTCGGTAGGCACGCGGGCAAGCTCCTCAAAAAGGTATTCTCCGATCAATGCGGCATGCCAGGCCGTGCCATTGGCAGCCAGCAACAAACGCCGGCAGCGCGACAACTCTGCCGCACAATTGTCCAAGCCACCCAGGCGCACGCATTCCGCCCTCTGGTCGAGCCGCCCCCGCATGACGTCGCGCAGCCCTTCGGGTTGCTCGTAAATCTCCTTGAGCATGTAGTGCTCGTAGCCTCCCAACTGGATCTCCTCCAGAGTCAGCTCCAGAACGTCGACCTCCTTGTGAACGGGTTCGGCGTCGATTGTGCTGGCGTGCATCCCCTCCGCTCCCAGGCTGACTATCTCGTTGTCATGCAAATAAACCACTTGGCTGGTGTGCTCCACGATGGCGCTGCCGTCCGACGCCACCAGGAATTCACGATCCCCGACGCCGACAATCAAGGGACTGCCCTTGCGCGCCGCCATTAGGGTCTGGGGTTCATCGGAGCACACTATGGCAACACCATAGGTTCCGGTTACATCCTGAAGGGCGCGGCGGACGCTGCCGAGCAAATCGTCGCTCTGGGCGTAGAAGAACCCGATGAGTTGCACCAGAGCTTCGGTATCCGTATCGGTTTTGAAAGGTATGCCCTGATTCTCCAGATAGGCGCGAATGGCACTGTGGTTTTCTATTATTCCGTTGTGCACCAGAGCGATGCGCCCGTCGGCAGAGGTGTGGGGGTGGGCATTCAGCACGCTCGGCCGGCCGTGGGTTGCCCAGCGCGTATGGGCAATGCCAATGGTTCCCCCGATCGGCTTGCCATCGACACAGCGCACCAACTCGCTCACCTTGCCCACGGCGCGCTCGATGCGCAGTTGCCCTTCGTCGATGGAGGCCATTCCAGCCGAGTCATAACCGCGGTATTCGAGCCGTTGCAAGCCGTTGAGGAGAACCTCCACAACCGGTTTCCTGCCGACATAACCGATGATTCCACACATTCAAACTATCTCCTAACCTGTACCCGATCTGAGGGCAGACACCGCCCATCGGGCCTCGTCGTCCTCGATATCAACAGAAAAGACGCCTGCGGCGAATTGGGCCTGTAAATGGGCGTAGTTTTTCTGCCTTTCCAATTCGGGATAAACCCACTCGTGCAGGTAGTACACCGCTCTAACCTTGGCCTGCAACAACTCCTTGGTGCACCCAAAGCAGGGCCTCATGGTGGAATAAAGCACCGCTCCTTCGGTGGCAATGCCGAAGCGAGCCGCCGACAGCAGAACATTCTGCTCGGCGTGGACACAGATGCAAAGATCGTAGTCCTTGCCGGACTCGTACTGACCGCGGTTCAGGCAGCGCTCGCAGCCCCCGTCCGTGCAATTGACCATTTCGGCGGGAGTGCCGTTGTAGCCGGTCGAAATTATGCGATCGTCAAGCACCAGGATAGCTCCCACCCGGTTGCCCAGACAGTTTGCCCGCGCTCGCACCGCCATGGCAATACGCATATAGTACTCGTTCCGGTCTGGACGTCCCTTTTCCACACAGGTCATAAATCCCTCCATGCTTTGAACAGGATCAGGCTTAAGATATCTCTGCCTTTCATCCGCACAAGCGCGATGATCTCCCAGGCCGGGTTTTATTTCTCAACGGCGCCCTGGTCAAAATGGCCTCCGCATAGGCGCCGGGCGGGATTATTCATTCTCAAAACATCGCTTAACATCGCTGTGCCAGAATTATATGGGCAATCTTCCCGCCAAATGGAGTATCGGCCGTCTCAGCATAACTATGAGGCTGTTACGACCATGACCTGGAAGCACCTAAGCCCACCGCAGCAGCCATTTTGATCTGTCGCCGGATATCAGCCATATTAACTTTTCCTTCCAGCACCCATTGAAGATTAGAGGTCAGACAAAGGACTTTACTCTGAATACAGCCCCCCTCTCCGAGCGCATTGTCCGCATAGAAAAGTCCGTTCTGCGCGGCAGGCGTCCCCGCCCTATCGGCTACAATGCGCGCATTCCGACCCCCGGCTCAGGCGTCATCGACCCGGTCGTCCGCATCCTCACCGCAGGCGGGGGTATGGGAATGGAGTGGTCCCGCATTAATGTCGAGCAGGCCCGGCCGCTTCTGGGCCGAGAAATCGGCGAGCTCTTCCAACTGCCAGACGGATCTTTGCCGCGAGGTCTCCCCGTGGACCTCCCCCTCTGGGACCTGGTCTCCCGCCTTTTGGATCTTCCTCTTTACCGTCTCCTGGGAGCCAGAGGTTCACGCCAAGTCGAACTCTACGACGGCTCGATTTACATCGACGACCTCGAGGCCAGCGGCGAGGAGGCAGAAGAAATTTTTCAGGAGGAGGTTCGGTGCGGCCAGAAGCACGGCTACCGTAATTTCAAGATCAAGGTCGGACGCGGGGCGCGCTGGATGCATTCGGCCCAGGGACTCGATCGGGACACGCTTGTGGTCCATACCGGGCGCGAGGCCGCCGGCCACCAGGCCAAAATCCTCATCGACGCCAATATGGGTTCCACTCTCAACGCGGCCATTGATCTCCTCAGCGCCTGCCAGGAGGTAAAGATCTACTGGTTCGAAGAGCCCTTTGCCGAGGACCCTGCCCTCAACCAAGCCCTCACGGAATACGTTGTCGAACACAACTGGGACACCCTGGTTGCGGACGGCGAATTTCACCCGCCGCCTTACTTCTTTGATCTTGTGGAAAGAGGGTTCATCGACGTGGTTCAACACGACTTCAGAGACTTCGGCCTGACCTGGTGGCGGGCCACCTCCGCCCGCCTTGAACAGTGGGGGGCCCTCTGCGCCCCCCCATACCTGGGGCAGTTACATCGAGCGCTATGCCCACGCCCATTTCGCCGCCTCCATTCCCAACTATGTCCTGCTCGAAGCGGCCCCCGCCCAATTTCCCGGACTCGTAGAGGAAGGTTGGGAGTTGTGCGATGGCAACCTCGTTGTCCCTGAAACTCCGGGCACAGGCATTGACCTGGAGCCGGAGATCTTTGCCCCGGGGGTGCAGGATCGCGAAGGTTTCAGCATCTCGCTATCTCGCTATAGTGTACCGTCCCAAGAATTACCGGCCGAATTCAAGCCGCCGGTGCACCCGACCCGCAAGCCGGGGGTCCGGGCAATATTGGTGCAATATGGCGGTGGAGCGCAACGCCGTAGGCTTGGATAACGATGCCCATGAATTACAAGGCATCTCTGATGTGGCAGTCCAGACGCCCTGGCCGGTGCTAATCACGCTGAAGCCAGCCGGGCAATTTGATCTTCTCCGACTTTTCCCATGCCGTCAAGTAAAGCACAGCCGTAAATTGGGCAGCAGCGCTCGCCCTTTCCCACGCAAAGTCCCTCACTTGAGGGGTCTGTGCAGTCCCCAGGTCCCCTTCTAGTTCGTATACCACATCAACTAAAGCGCGACTTTGATCGATTGTCGCCAGGATCGCCGGAATGAGAGAATCCGCCGCCCCGATCTCCAACCCCCTGGCCAGGTCCTCCGGGTCCAACTCCAGCTTTTCGACCAGTGCATCCACTTTTTTGTGAATACCTGAATGAGGCGAACCTCCATCTGCCCGCGCCCGGCCGTCATAGTGCACGGTCACGTGCAAAGGTTGGCACAAATCCTCGGCATAGTGGGCTAGGAAGCCGGCGTACACCAAGCACTTACTCTTAATCGCCGCATTTTGTGGCCAGCGGCGATGCTCGGCAAAGGCGACCATCAGGCGTTCGGTCCACTCAGCCGCAGCATAAGGAGCGACCCCGACCGCGGAGGGATCGAGACCTGCCTCTGCACACATTTCGAGGAAAGCATAACGCGTCGACGGGGGCTGACGACCCTGCAACAACTCCACGTCGAAATAGTGTTCGGGACGCTCGGCGTCGTTTGCCCGTGGTATCCCTTTGTTCTTGAACAGGTCGGCGTCGAAGACGACATTGGCAGCCACCTCTCCCCCTTGGCGGAAGAAGGCCGGAACATCCACGGGCAGCGCCTTGAAAGCAGCGCGAGTGAGAATGCCGTGGCCGTCTCCCCACCAACCGCAGGCTGGGGTCCAGAGCAATATTACGGCGGCGATAGCCGCGACAACGGACTTCATTTCCCTTTTCCCTCCTTTGGTTGACAGCGGTTGTCGAAGCTGTTAATTAAAGTATACTATTTATCAACACTTCAACACCCAATCAAGGAGACCTCCAATGGCTATCCAACTGGGAGATGTAGCTCCCGATTTCAGCGCGGAAACCACCGAGGGACCGATCAATTTCCACGAGTGGATCGGCGACGACTGGGCCATACTGTTTTCTCACCCTGCCGACTTCACTCCGGTATGCACCACCGAACTGGGGGCGGTATCCAAGATCAAGGACGAATTTTCGAAACGCAATGTGAAAGTTATCGGTCTGAGCGTCGACTCGGTAGACTCCCACAGGAACTGGACCGCGGACATCAACGAAACTCAGAACACCACGGTCAACTTTCCGCTCATCGCCGATCCGGAGCGCAAGGTTGCCAACCTCTACGACATGATTCACCCCAACGCTTTGGACAACATGACCGTGCGTTCGGTCTTCGTCATCGGCCCCGACAAGAAAGTCAAGCTCACCCTGACCTATCCGGCCTCCACTGGCCGTAACTTCGACGAGATTCTTCGAGTAGTGGACTCGCTGCAATTGACCGCCAACTACAGCGTGGCCACTCCGGCCAACTGGCAGGACGGCGAAGACTGCATTATTGTTCCGGCGGTGACCGACGAGGAGGCCAAGGATAAGTTCCCCAAAGGTTTCGAAGCCCTCAAACCATACTTGCGGGTAACTCCCCAGCCCAACAAGTAGGGCGCAGGAAATCTGGTGGAACTTCTGTCGATGCAGTAGGGCAGTTGCACCACCCTCTAGCTGGTGTGGACGAAATGCGCCCTGGCTACAGTACCTCACCCTCCGTCACAATCCGATGCACCGGCACATCCCCCGCCTGTGGCAGTGTATCGTCGATAATCTGTACCTTATAAGCCAGTCCCATCCAGGTGGCCTGTGGACATGTGGGTAGGAAGCGATCGAAATATCCCCCGCCATAGCCGAGGCGATAACCCTTTCGGTCGAAGGCCAGTCCGGGCACACAAATCAGTTGAATCGCTTCCAAGGGAAAGGAGTGGCACATGCGAGGATCGGGCTCCTGCATTCCGAATGAATGGTGCACAAGTTCCCTGGCCGGATCCATGAGGCAATACGGAATCAGCGTTTTTCTCCCTGCGTCCATCAAGGGGACGATGGCGGTTTTTCCCTGAGTGATCAGATAGTCCAGCAAACCATCCGTTTCAACCTCGCTCCGCATGTTGAGGTACAGCATAACTGTTTCAACCCCGCGCTCCTCAATCCAGGCTATGACCCGGTTGCCAATTCGCAGGCTCAATGCCCTTCGCACGGTCGCGGGAATGCCGTTTCGGCTGATCATCGCCTCCGTCCGCATAGCCTCTCTTGTTTCATTCATCGGATCGCCCCTGACTCTTTGGGCTGGGTTACCATGGATGCACCATCAAATCTAACCCCGAAGGAACCAGGCGACCAAAAGCCATCCCGCCTCGGATGACCAGGTTGGGGAATGTCCGAGCAGCCTCCCGCGCCAGTTGGGAATAAAGTCCAAGACTCCAGCGGTCAGCGCAACGAAATGGAAGGACAGTAGATCCCCTCCAAGCGCCGCTGCCACCAGACTCCCTCCCGCTTCCCAGCCCAGCCGATGAAGCCATAATTGTAGAGTCGTGCGCGCACGAAATTGGGAGGCTGCTGCGGGAAGGGATTCACCGCGAGCAAGTCCAGGACGGGGGGCGAGCCCTGGAGCAATCGGACCATGAAACTCATAAACCAGGGATAGTCCTTGAAGGTTCCCAGAGCGGCGAACCACATCTGCCAGTCCAGGCGCGGCATATGGGGTTGAACAAAAGCCGGGGCGCGGCGCGGATCCCCGGCCTTCCACTTGAACTCGTAGGCCTCCCACACCCGGCCATCGGCGCTGCCCTCCACCACGATTTCGGGGCGCGATGTGGTCATCACGGCGAAAAGGCCGTAGCCATTGACCAGATAAAAGGGCCGGGACCAGGCATGGAGTTGTGTCATCGGCCCCGGCCACCCTATGGAGAGACGAGCTGTATGGCTCATTTGGATGATGCTCAGCATAAAAATGATCGCAGCCAGGGGCGCCAGGAGCCACAGAGGCCAGGCGCCTGGCGGCGCCAGGAGACTGAGGAACTTCCTAAAAAAACCAAGTGATCTCCCACCTCCAGCCAGAAGGGGCCGGGGACCCGCGATCCCGAGGACGCTATTGAGACCGCTGGAGATTCGCAATTTCTCCAGCGCCTTGTCGTCGAGGAGCAAGACGCACAGGGCAATGGTGAGCAGGTTGAAAAATCCATAGTTGCCGGTCGCCCCTATCAGGATCTGCAACAGCACCAGCAGAGCACAACCCCACAGGCGAATCCGGCGCGGCCCAAAAACGGAAAAAGGCACAACCAGTTCGAAGGCGAACACAGATACCGCTGCGGCCGCCAGTGCCCACCCGGGCAGTTGGTGGGCATACCAACTCGTCCAGGCAGGCAAGGGCTGGGTCTCGAAGTGGAATTCGAGGGCGCGCAACCTGAGCCAAGCGGAATCCCCACTGAGGAGCTTGACGAGACCTGAGGAAAACATCAGACGGAAGAGAAGCCAGCGCAACAGCCACAGGACCAGGCGCGACGGTTTCTCTGGCCAAATCCTCCGGGCCCCGAGGTGCAAAGGCCCCAGGAAGATGGCCAGGAATCCTGTCTCCAGCAGTAGAATATCCCATTGAAACGAGAGAAAATCCCGGCATGCCACCACCAGCGACAGGTAGAAGGTCCACAGAACCGCCAGGACCAAAGCCGGCGCTAACCCCACTACCAGAAGCAATGCCAATGCTGTGCCCCCGCCACAAAGGAGGTGTAGCATTGCATCGCCCCAGCCGAGCCAAAACAGGGTCGGCAGCCGCAGCCAGGCAGTGCCTCCGAGGCGCTGGTGAACCGCCCCCAGAAAATCGGCTACCGGCAAAATGCCGTTGCTGCCTGCCAGGCCCTCGATCTGAGTCCACAACGAGATGAACGCCATGGCATAGATCAGGCCGAGAAGGCGCAGGAACAAGGACCGAACCAGCAAATAGCTTGCTTCCTGTTGTCCCCACCCCTCCCCAGCGAAATACTTCAAACCAATCTGACTTCCCCCTGGACTAGGTGCCCCCACAACCACCCATTCTTCTCTTGACATACTCTGACGGCAAGCAGAACATCTCTTGTCCTCCGCAATTGTGAAACGCTATTCCCATAGGGATCCGCCATGTCCAAAAAGAAACTCAACCTCATTATCTTCGGCATTGACAGCTTGCGCGCCGATCACATGGGCTGCTACGGCTACCAACGCCTGACTACGCCCCATATTGACCGCCTGGCGCATCAGGGCCTGCTATTCGAGCAGAATTTCTGCCCCCACATTCCCACCACCTCGGCCTACAGCTCCATGCTTAGCGGGCTGGATTGCTTCTCTACCGACGTGGTGGCATTGCGCCACCAGGGCGGCCTGGCGTCCGAGGTGGTAACCCTGCCCGAGATCCTCCGCAACGCTGACTACAACTCCACCTGCATAGGCCTGACCCAGGTCAGTTCCCGCGGTTTCGACCGTTATCTCGAATATGCCTGCTGGGGCCGCTGGTCCGAGGGCCGCAGCCCCAAGGCGGGGAATCTCAACGCGGTGGCCATCCCCGAGCTGGAGCGCCTCGCCCAAGAGGACAAACCCTTCTTTCTCTTTCTGCGCCACATGGACCCGCACGCTCCCTATCTGCCACCGGAGCCCTTCGATCGCCTGTTTTACAGTGGCAACGAATTCAATACGGAGAACGGCTCCATGGAACCGGTGATGTCCTTCAAGCCTTTCCGCGATTTCTTCGCCGACTGGATGCCTCCGGGCATTCGCGACGCCGCCTACATAGAGGCCCAGTACGACGGTGCAATTGCATACATGGATACTTGTATCCAACGCATCCTCACTCGCGTGGGGGAATTGGGTCTTGCCGACAATACCCTGATCGTGCTCAACGGCGACCACGGCGAGACCCTCTATGAGCACGAGTGCTGGTTCGACCATCACGGCATGTACGAAAACACCTTGCACGTGCCCCTGATTTTGCGCCTCCCCGGCATTCTGCCGGCGGGCCGCCGGGTGGAAGGCATAATTTTGCACCAAGATCTGGTCCCCACCTTGCTCGAATTGCTCGGCATCCCCTCCGAAGCCCGGTTCGACGGTACCTCCCTGCTGCCCCTTATCGGTCCAGATCGATCTTCCAGTTACTCCGATTTCTACATCACCGAGTGCACCTGGATGCGCAAGCATGGCTGGCGCACCCCTGAGTGGAAACTCATGGTGGCCCTGGAACCGGACTTCCATTTCAAGCCCGAAGTCGAACTCTACAATCTGATTAAGGATCCGTTCGAATTGAACAACCTGGCCCCAAAGGAACCCCACGTGGTCGCTTCCATGAAGCAGCGGATGGAAAAATGGATCTCCAAACGGGAAAAAGAATGCGGGCGGACCAATCCCATTTACACCAATCTGCAATGGCACGGCACCGCACATCAGGGACCTTTCAAAAGCTCCAGGCAAGCCTACGACACCCTGCACATCGGTTCGGTGAGAACAGCTGACAAACTGCAGGCGGACCCTGAGAAAACCAAGGCATAAGCGCACTCAGATAGAACCTCGGTGTTCTCCCCTAACAAAATCCGGCCCCCGGTCACCCAGGGGCCCATGCCTTGGCGTCCACCCGCGGGAAGCTATGGCCTCAACCTCGGCAGGTATCGTTCCATGGCCGGCTTGATCGGTCTTTTCCCGAGCGTCCGCATCCTGCCCTCGCAGCAATCGCCCCCTCGTGCACCGCAATGTAAACTTTACTGGCAGATCGCCCCCTTTGCCATGGACCTCGCCAAATGGGCTGAATCGGCCCTCAACGCACACCTCGATCATTGGGATCTTCTCCCGGGGATTTACCGCCGCGCTTCCTCTCCTCCTGATGCTGGCGCACTAGCTCGGTCCAACCACTAAGGGGCAGGGTTGCCATCAAGCGCCCTCCGCTCTCGACCGGCTCGGCTGCAAGCAACGCGTTGACCACCGCCTCCTCACAGACCTCCCCAGCTGCGGCAAAAAGTCCGGGCATCGCCTCCTCACCCACCATCTGGGCTGCTTCCACTGAACCGATCCTCTCCGCTTCCTGGACAATCCCCGTGGTGGAAAAAGCCAGAGCAACTCCTTCTCGGGTGAAGGAGTCGGCCAACCCGACGCGCACCAAGCCCCAGGTGGCACGCCCGGCGAGGCGGTCCAGTTGACCGGGTATCAGCGGTGCATCCGTGGCCAATACAGCGGCGAAGGATTGGGGGAAGGCGGGACAGAACTCATCAACTTGCAAATGCGAGGCAATCGGAAAGCGGTCCACGCAGAGCCCTTCCGCCGAACCACCGTTCGCCGCCACCAGCGCTCCCACCGTGTAGGTCCCCTCGCCAGCCTTCACCAACCGCGACGCGGTGCCGGTCCCTCCCTTGAAACCAAAGGCACAGAGGCCGCAACCGATGCCGGAGTTTCCTTCCGCCACCGGAAGCTCGCCGATGGCCTGGAAGGCGCGCAACAGATGCTCTTTCCCAACGGTGCGATGGGTGATCGCCGCCGCGTTCCACCAGGTATCGTTAACTCCTATGACAACAGGGGGCCAACCGGCGTTGGTGGAGAGTCCCGAATCTCGCCCCAAGCCATACTGTATCACCGCGTCGTAGAGGCGACCCAGGGCCGGCGACGGCGCCAGGACTATGGGCGAGGAAAAGGTGCCGAATTCCTCTCCCACACTCACCCCGGTCATTGCATTACCCGCATCCAGAGAGTGGCACCCCACGAAGAGCCGGCGCTTCTCTATTTGGGCAGGGTAGGGCGCTACCACCGTGATTCCCGTGAACAGATCGTTTTCGCTGATTCGGACCTGACCCACCCCGACGCCGGCCACGTCTACAATGGAATTGTGTACCCCCGGATCACCTGGACCGACGACCAACCCCAGGTCGCGCAAGCGCTTCACTTCAACCGCCCGTAGTGGCGCATGACCTCCACCAGCCGTTCAAGAGGCAAGGCATGGATGGTATTGCCGTCGCGCCCAACCATTGTGTCAGCCATAGTAAGAGCGTTGAGAATGGCCTCTTCGGTAGCCTCGACCACCCCTTGAAAGATCCGGCTGAGAGTGGACTCTTGCAGCATGGAGAGTCTCCACGCCTTAGCCCTGGCAATCCGTTGTGCCGTGGAAAATGCCAAGGCCAGATCCCCGCTGCCGTGGGTGGAAATCCCTCCGGTGCGGGCCATCCCCAAGGCCGAGCGTTTGCACAGACGCTGTAACTGCCGCGGAATCAAAGGCGCATCCGTAGCAATAACAACCAGGAGCGATTTGTTTTTGCCGGCTTCCCCGCGTTCGGGCAGCAAATCGGGAATCTCCCTACCCACCGGCACCCCGTCCACACGCAATTGGGGGCGGCGGCCGAAATTTGCCTGTACCAGGACGCCCACGGTAAAGGTCTCCCCCTCGCAAGGAGCCAGACGGGATGCAGTCCCGATGCCCGCTTTGAAACCAAAAGCCCGCATTCCAGTCCCTCCTCCCACACAGCCTTCAGCCACTTTCTCCCCGGCTGCACCCTGCAAAGCGTCGAGCACATGTTCCCGTCGCAGGTGACGGCCGGCGGTATCGTTGAGAAAGTCGGCCCAGGTCTCACCTACAACGGGCTCAGGATGGGAAGAACCAGTGAAGAGGTCGGGGTCCAACGTTAGCATATAGCCCATTGCAGCATCGTATACGGCCCCCACGCTGGAGGTATTGGTCAGCAGGATGGGTGCCCCGAGCCTCCCCGTCCGGCGCACGAAACCGACGCCCGTCATCTCGCCGTTTCCGTTGAGGACAAAGTCCGCTGCAAATACGTGCTCGCGCACCATATTACCACAATGGGGCAGAATGGCCGTCACCCCGGTACGCACCGGACCCTGTCCCGGCACCAGGACGCCCTCACCGGCCATAATAGTGGTGTGCCCCACGGCGACCCCTTCGACGTCGGTGATGGCGTTGAACCGTCCGGGCTTCAGCACCCCCGTAACAATCCCCAACTGGCGCAGTCGGACCCGCTTTTGGACCTGGTTGGGACGCGCTAGCAGGAAACCGCAATCTACCAAGGGCCAGGCGGCCATTCCGAGGCCTATACCCAGAAACCTGCGTCGATCGAGGTATTCGGACATTCTCATTGAAGAAGATCCCTCTGCACCCCCACATCAACCTGCCCGGCCCTGTTTGGAGCAGGTCCTCCGGGGCTACTGAAGGGGCGGAGGACGGGGTGGATCATTCCCCCGGACCCTGGAAACGGTAAGCACGACTCTCCCGGCAGTTGAAGCCGGCGTCATTCCAGCGTCTCGGCAATTTCCTTGCTCAGTTCCTGCGTACTCATGCGCCCGCCCAGGTCCGGTGTGCCCTTGCCCGGCACATTCACCACTCGGCGCACCGCTGCTTCGATCCTCTCGCTCCCTTCCACCGCCCTCCGGTCCTCATGTCGCATTCCCAGCCAGCGCAGCATCATGGCGGCCGAGAGAATGGCGGCCACAGGGTTGGCGATCCCGGTGCCGGCGATATCGGGGGCGGTGCCGTGCGAAGGCTGAAATACCGCGGCGTCATCGCCTATATCGCCGGATGGGGCCATGCCCATTCCGCCCACCAGACCGGCGGCCAGATCGGAGACAATATCTCCGTACATATTTTCCATCACCATCACGTCGAAGGATTGGGGACGCTGAACCAAGTACAAAACCAATGCGTCGACATAGGCATAATCCCGCCTGACCTCGGGGAAGTCTCCCGCCACTTGGTCATAGATGCTCCTGAAAAAAGCCATGGAACGGAAAATATTGGCCTTGTCTACACAAGTCACCCGCATTGGCTCTTTACCGCGCTCCCGGGCCAACTCAAAAGCATAGCGCACTACCCGCTCCGTACCGGAGCGGGTGATCACCATGGAGTCCACGGCGACCTCGCCGCGCAACTCGATCCCGGCGTTCATCGCCGCGAACAGCCCTTCCACATTTTCGCGGAGGACCACAAAGTCGATATCGCCGGCCTGCAACCCCTTCAACGGGGTGTGCTCGGCCGAATAGAGATAGATGGGTCGTACGCCAGCGTAGAGATCCAGCTTGATGCGCAGGTCCACCTGGGGGCGCATCTCGGTACCGTCTGGCCAGCGCACCTGTGGCAAGCCCATGGCACCAACCAGTACTGCGTCGGCAACCCTGCACCCCTGCAGGGTTGCTTCGGGAAGAGGATCACCTTTTTCGAGGTAGCAATTTGCCCCGCAGGGATAATCGGCAAAAGTCAGCGAGGGACCGTTCCGCGCTTCGAGGGCGCGCAAAACCATTAGGGTTTCCTCGACCACCTCAATACCCACCCCATCCCCCTTGAGGACGGCAATTTGGTAGACTTTTTTCGACATTGCTGAACCTTTCGGAATGCAAGTTATGAAAGTGCCCTTTTTCCTGCAATTACTCGAATGGTTAAGCGCCGGTCGGGCGCCAACCTTCCTCCCGGAGCCGGTCCTTGACCGCCATTAGAGCAAGCTCCATAATCATCAGGCGGAAAGGAAGACAACGTTGCGCATCATTACAGGCACCCTCAAAGGGCGAACAATTCCCTTTAATCCCCGCCGCCAAGGCGCTATCCATCTCACATCGTCCAGGCTCAAAGAAGCATTCTTCGCCATGCTCGGCACCGACCTCAGAGGCCAGAACTTCCTCGACCTGTGCGGAGGCTGCGGCCAGATCGGGTTCGAGGCCTACAGTCGCGGGGCGCGGCTCACCGTAAACGAGGCGGACGCCAGACGCCTTCACCACATCCACATGCTGGTGCAAGCATGGCGTCTCGAAGATGCGGAACTGCACAACTCCAAAGCCCAGAGCCTTCTGACTCACTTTCGCCAACAACAGCGTCAATTCCACACTATCTTTGTCGACCCCCCTTACGGCGCCACTTTCCGAACCCAACCTCTCTCCCTCGCCCTTCTCCACCAACTGGCCGACGGAGCCCTGCTGGCCTCTGCAGGCCTGATCGCGGTCCAGCATCAGAAGGATCTGGATTTTCCCAAATCGTCCGGGCGGCTTGGGTTGCTGCGCCAGCGTCGTTGCGGCGACACCGCCCTCAGCATTTACCATCTGCCCCCATCAGCTTGACGCTCCTCCTGGGCCCTTCTATACTTCCTGAGGTGCAAGTAAGTACGGAGTACTATTGGGCCTTAAACATGAGATTTCGCCCCTGCATCGACCTGCACAGGGGAGTGGTCAAACAAATCGTGGGCACCACTCTCGGCGACGGCAGCGACCCGGTCACCCACTTTGAATCCAACCGATCGCCGGCCTACTTTGCCGAGCTCTACCGCAATGACGGCCTCGACGGCGGCCATCTGATCATGCTGGGTCCAGGCAGCGATGCAGCAGCCGCCAGCGCCCTGGACGCCTATCCGCAGGGCTTGCAGGTCGGCGGCGGCATGCGGCCCGACAACGCCGGAGAATGGCTGCGCCGGGGCGCAGCCGCCATAATCGTCACTTCCTACCTGTTCAAAATCGGTCGCCTTCACCACCATCGCCTGGAGCGCCTTCTCGAGGCCACCGGGCGCGATCAGCTCGTCATCGATCTGAGCTGCGCCAAGCGCGAGGGTCGCTATTTTGCCATGACGCGGCGCTGGCAGAACTTCACCCATTTCGAGATCAATCGCACCAACCTGGAATTGTTAGCGGCCTGCTGCAGCGAGTTCCTCATCCACGCCACCGATTCGGAAGGCAGGCAGCAGGGCATCGCCACCGACCTGGTAGAGCTCCTCGGGGACATTGCCCCTCTGCCCACCACCTACGCCGGCGGGGTGCGCAGCTTTGAGGACATCGAGCAGATAGAGAGATTGGGCCAGGGGCGCCTGGACTTCACCGTGGGCAGCGCACTGGACATTTTTGGTGGGAAGACTCTGCACTACACCGATCTGGTGGCCTTCAACCGCGGGCAAGCCGGGAAATAAGACCAAATTGCTCCGACTTCGCCCCGGCTCAGTGCGTCCCGTCGGACCACGCCAGGAAGAGATTGCTGAAGGTAAAACTGATGATCACCCATATGGTGAAGAGCAGTGCCAACTCGATCAAGGGCTGCATACGCTCCTTGGTAACCGTGCGCATGGCCAGGTGGAGGACTCCGTAAGCCAACGGTATGAGGAGCAGATTGTTGGCATTGGCCCCGAGCAGCACCAGGGCGAGAGGGGCGTCGGATTTCACCAAAATGAAGCAGAGCCAGGTGAATGGAAAGGCTATCTGCAACACGCGCAAGAGGCGGCGGCGCGCTTCTTCCCCCTCCAGGGCGGAGACGCCCACCTGGCGCAGAAAATCGACGCCGATGCGTCCGGAACTGGCGGTGAAAACCAACAGAGTGGAGAACAGGGTGCAAAATCCTCCGAACATGAATAGATAATATGCCCATCCTCCCACGCTCTCGGTGCATATCAGGGAGACCTGCTCCATTACCTTCATACCTTTGGGAAGCACACTGAGATCCTTCAGTATGGACGCGCCCAGCAGATAGTAGGCACAGGTAATGACCAGAGCTATCGAGGTGCATACCAGAACATCCGTAAACAGCACCCGCATCCAGCCACGGTAGCGCTCCCGCCACTGGGAGGTGTCCTCGCGCGGTCCGACAAAATCCGGATAGCCCTTCTCCCGAATCCAGTAGGGGTACATGAACAACTCCACTGCCGTGGCCCCCACTGAACCCATGACCGCCAGGGCAACAAAGGCCCCCTCGGGGGGCAATTCGAGACGCAATCCGGAGAGCAAATCCGCGCCGCTGATCGCGTAGGGCGTTCCCTGCATGACCAGCACCGCTCCGACCACGGTGAGACTGAAGGTGGCGACCAGGGCCACGACTATCTTCTCCAGATCCTGGTACAGGCCGCGGTAGAGCAGCAGCGACATCAGGAGAAAAATGAGAACTGCCCAAACCTGGTAGGACAAACCTGGAAAAACAGTGACCATGAGGCCGGCCACCGAGCCCAGAATACCGATTACGGCAATCATGACCGAGAAATATCCGACCACGCATAGCCACACCATCCAGGAAGTATTGCGCAGCCTGAGCCCGAACACCCGGTCCAGCACCTGTATGGTGGTGCTGTTGTGCAAAATGCACTGCCGTCCCAACTCTATCTGGATGAAAAACTTTACCAAACAGGCGACAATGACACCCCAGAGAAACACGAAGCCCACCTCAGCTCCCATGCGGGTAGTCACCAGCAATTCGCCGGAGCCCACCACTGATCCCGACAGCACCACTCCCGGACCGATATTGCGCAACGTCCCTCCCCATCCTTGCGGCGCTTTCCGAACTCCGTTTCTTTCCACTGTTTCCATGTCTGGCCTTTACAACCTCCGTCTCCGTTCACAGCACCTGCTCAACTTCTGGCCGCCGGAGGTCTCGAGTGATGCGGAACTTCAGGGCATGCTTCTACTTCCGCAAACCGGCAGGTAGAATAGAGTGGGGCTCTGAGGAAGTCAAGCGCCGAAATTCTGTCCTGCAGCCGGCCGAGGCCAATTGGCGAGATGCAGCTGTCGCAGCCATCCTCTTGAAATGGCATGGAGAGGAGCGTATCATGAAATACGTTTGCAACCGCATGCATCTTGAGGCCCGTCCACTCTAACAGATAAAGGAGGAATTGGAATGCGCTTCGATGGACGTGTGGCCATTGTTACGGGAGGGGCCAGCGGACTTGGGAAGAGCATATCCCAGCGCCTGTCCTTGGAAGGAGCCAAGGTCATAATCTTCGACCGCGATCCTGCGGCACTGGAGAAAACAGCCACAGAAATGGAAAGCAATGGAACCGAAGTCTATTGCATGCAAGTGGACGTGTCTGAGGAAGATTCGGTTAGAGACGGGGTCGCAGCCAGCACCCGAAAATACGGGAGACTGGACATCATGGTGAACTGCGCCGGCATAATTGGACCGCACGGAAAGAGCCTAGCCGACACTGAAACGGCGGAATTCGATAACACCCTTGCGGTGAATCTGCGCGGATCGTTTTTGATGGCAAAGTACGCCCTCCGAGAAATGGAAAAACGCAACTACGGACGTATTCTTCTGCTGGCCTCCATGGCAGGAAAGGAAGGCAATACGGGCATGTGTGCCTATTCCACCTCCAAGGCGGGGGTCATCGGCTTGGTCAAGACGGTCGGCAAAGAATATGCTGAAACAGGAATCACCATCAACGGGCTGGCTCCGGCGGTAATACGCACCCCCATGATCGAAAAAACCAGCCCGGCTCAGGTCAAATACATGATCGAGAGGATTCCCATGAAACGCTTTGGCACTTTGGACGAGGTCGCTTCCATAGCATGCTGGATTGTTTCCGATGAGGCCAGTTTCAATACCGCCTTCGTATTCGACATGTCGGGCGGAAGAGCTACTTATTAATCTTCGTTTCTGAGGCCCTGACTCAGAACACCTCCCTGGGGAGATCCTTGCCGTTTCAACATATTCTCCTTGAAGGAGCTTCGCACTTACAGTCAAGCTCGCCCTGGGCGAGACTAAGGATGAGCACGTTTGCCACTTGAACCAGAAGGACGCTTGAGACATGGAATACGCCAACTTCGGTGCCGCCGGGGTCAAGGTCAGCCGCCTCGCCCTCGGCTTGGGATTCAGAGGACAGGCCGACGAAACCGAGGCTCAAAAAACGATCGAACACGGCCTGGATCTGGGCATCAATTTCATCGACTGCGCCAACCTCTACGGCACCATGGACAACCGCGACAACAAAGGCCAGTCGGAAAAAATTCTGGGCCGGGCGCTCAAAGGCCGGCGCGACGACGTGGTCATCACCACTAAGGTGTTCAGCCCCACCGGCCCGGGACCCAACGACCGCGGCCTGTCCAGGTATCACATCCTGCGCGAGGTCGAAAAATCCCTTGCCCGCCTCGACACCGACCGCATCGACATCTACCTCCTCCACAGCTTCGACGAATCTACCCCCCTCGAGGAGACCATCCGCGCTCTGGACGACCTGGTTCGCAGCGGCAAAGTGCACTATATCGGCTGCTGCAACTACAAGGCCTGGCAGGTCTGCCGCGCTCTCTGGATCGCCGACGACATCAACGCCGCGCCGTACATGTGCGTGCAGAATCCGTACAGCCTGCTGGACCGACGCCTCGAGGACGAGATGTTCGGTCTTGCCTCCGACCAGGGCCTGGGAGTGATGATCTACAGCCCCCTTGCAGTAGGCCTGTTGAGCGGCGCCTATGCAGCTGACAGACCGCCACCCCCTGGATCTTTCTGGGCTTCGAGAAAAGAGCTCTTTGCCGCGACCATGCAAGGTCCGGTGTGCAAGGTCGTCGAGGCTCTTCACCGACTCGCGGCCGAAGCGGACAAAACTCCGGCACAACTGGCGCTGGCCTGGGTTCTGTCCCATCCGCAAGTGACGGTGGCAATCTCCGGCAGCGACACATGCGAGCAACTCGACGAGAACATCGGAGCTCTGGGTTGGAAGCTGGAAGACTCGCTGCGCCAGGAACTGGACATGGTCTCCTCGCAGCTGGATGGCACTGCTGTCTCCTGAAAAACAGCCGAATGCCCAGGGTGGAGAAGATGGAAGGAACCGCAAATAGGGAGAACCTGGCGGCGATGCCCTTCAAGCCCAGACCCACGTGAACTCGGCCGCCGGCCAGGTCTTCCCTGCGCCCACTGCGGCTGCTCAAAGAATCTTCAAGGTACAGGCGCCGGCGCCGCAGTTGAGGCTATAGCTAGAGCTTCGACAGCGGCACCGCCCACAACCCAGATTCCCCACAAAGCGAGCACGGAAAAAACCGCCTTGCGGATGGGAATAGCACCCATCACCGCGATTCCGACACCCAGAATGTAGACCTGCCAGAGGTCGAAAAAATTGACGCCGATGAACACCCTTCCGGCAAAGCTGCGAGCCATTTCCTCAGGGACGAATACTCCCAATCCCGTGTGCCCCAGGGAAGTCCTCTCGACCAGAATCAGCAGAGTACGAACGATCCATTCTACCCCAACCACCACGGAGGCGTATCCCTTGACAACAAGCATCTGCTGAAAGGTCACCTCGCTGCGGAAAACACCCCGGGCAAGCGCCAGCAATACCCCAGCTACTATGACAAGTGAGGTAAATGCCCCTATGGGTACCATTATCCAACCTTGTGCCCGCATTAACTCCATACTTTCCACATAGCGCTGCCTCTCCTCCACATCCATGCGTTGCAATTGTTCCTGCACCGCCGGGGCTTCAAGGTCCGCGATAACCGGCAGGGTAATGAAGTGAGACAGCAACCCCACCACACTGACCAGGATCATGGGCACCAGCCAGTCCAGCCAGCTTTCCCGCTGAACCACGGCCGCAAAACTGGCGCCGGGTGCGTGAAACAGGGCGATAAGCCGCTCTCTGAGGCCGCCGGCCTCGAATCCAGTGGCAAAGGATGGCCTTTGCGGGTCGTACCCTTGCATGGTAACCTCCTCTGGAATGATACAGGGGAAGGCAATATCCCCATATCGAGCTCTAGCGTCAATCCCGCTTCTGTCCTGTAGTCGTAATGCGGGAATTTGACAATGAAATGCCGAAATCATATTTTTCCCCTAAGTGGCCCGTTCGTCTAGAGGCCCAGGACGCCGGCCTCTCACGCCGGTAACACGGGTTCGAATCCCGTACGGGCTACCACTTGTTGACACTGGAATAATCTGTGTCATAGCCTCATTCCGGGGCGCTCCAACAAGCCCATTTATTGGGCGCCAGGATGGTGGACAGATTGGTCGACTCAGGTACAGACACCTCGACCCTCCGTGTTTGTCCGCGCAGACTTCCTGGTAGAATGCGATAAGGTTGCAGGTGTCCGCTGCCACTGGGCAGTGGGAGAATAGGGAAGGCAGTGCAAAACTGCCGCGGTCCCGCCACTGTGACCGGTTGACCGACGAACTACCGTCGCGTCGCCGACAAACCCACTGATCCCCGAGTGGATTGGGAAGGAGTCGGCGGGCGCACAACCGGAAGCCAGGAGACCTGCCTGCAACCAAGGTGAACGACACCCTTCGGCAGAAAGGTTGGTCCACCGGTGCCCAGAAAAAGCACCCAGACCCGCTCTCGCTCGAGGGCGGGTATTTTCGTTTTATTCCTGCTGCTATTCCTGCAACCCGATCCTCTGCTGGCCGGCAACTTGCGCGGAAGGCTGCTCGACCGGGACACGGGTCGTCCCGTGTCCGGTGCCGTTCTGACCCTGCGCGATCCATCCGGGTCAATCCGCTCCGCCCGCAGCAACAGGGCCGGCGTCTTCCACTTGGAAAACCTCGCCTCGAAACCCTGGGACCTGCGCGTGGAAAGGCTGGGATACCGGCCCCTGCAACGCCGCGTCGATCTTGGGGCTGGACCGGCCTCGCTGGAACTGCTCCTGGAATCCCTCCCATTGGTCATGGATGAATTGGTGGTGCGCGCCCGCCGCGACCCGCACCTCGGGCATACCGGTGCTTTTGTGGAAATCATTGCCCTGGGTGAAAAACGGTCCCCGGCGGCGGACTTGGCCGAAATCCTGGACCGCGCCGTAGGTGTCAACACGCGTCGTTACGGAGGGTTGGGCGCCTTCAGCACGCTCTCCATTCGCGGATCGACAGCCGAACAGGTCTCGGTATTCCTCGATGGGGTGCCGCTTAACTCGGCCGCAGGCGGCGGAGTTGATCTGGGCAGCTTGCCCGTGGACGGCGTGGAGAGCGTGGAAATCTACCGCGGCGCGGTGCCAGCGCGCTTCGGTGGCAACAGCATCGGGGGTGTCGTCCATATCCGCACCCAGGCACTGGGTGGCAAGGCCCGCACCCGCTTGAACACGACAACCGGTTCGTACGGCACCCTCCAATTGGGCGGTTCTATCGGTGCTCCCTATAAAAACTGGGAATACCTGGGCCTGGTCAACTACAGAGCCAGCCGCAACGACTTCCGCTTTTGGGATGACAACGGAACCGAGTACAACCCCCAGGACGACGGCTGGGAGCGAAGGCTCAACAGCGATTTTCGCGGCTGGCGCGGCCTGGTTAAAATCGGGCGTAGCTTGGGTGCCAGCCGCTTGCAAATTCACAGCACCTTTGACCTGAGCTCCAAAGGCATCCCCGGAATTAGCAGCAATCAATCCCTGCACACCCGCTATGGCACCTGGCGGCATAGCGCCGAAGCTGCGCTTTTTGGCCCCTTGGGCAGGGGTCGCGCCGGCTACAGAATTAAGGCTCATCTCTCCCGTGTGAAAGACGAGTACCGGGATCGTAGCGGCGAGGTTGGCCTTGGCCGCCAACACGATCGCAACATTACCCAAGGCTCGGGCCTGAGAGGGGAAGTCAATGCCCTCCTGTCCGGACAGTCCCTTTTCAGCGCTTTCGTCACCGCCCGGCGCGAATCCTTTGCACCCGACGACCTGCTCCGGCCCTCCAGCCGACTCTTGCGCAGTCGCCGCCTTGCTTTGGCCGCCGGTACCGAAGCGGAGGTGCCGTTGGGGCAACAAATTACCTTCAATGCGGGGATCCAGGCAGAAGGTCTTGACGACCGCTTTTTCAACCGCAAGGACTTCGCTCCCAGTGCAGTGCTGCCGAGCCGGAACAACGGCGAAATCCTGTGGGGCTATCGCCTGGGTGCGACCCTGGACTTAGGTATGGGCTTTGCCCTTAAAGCCCACACCGGCCGCTATCAGCGTGCACCCAATTTCTTCGAGCTCTTCGGCGACCGGGGCGCGGTAATTGGCAATACCGACCTCGTAAGTGAACAGGGGCACAACCGCGACCTGGGGTTGGTTTTTCGCCATTCCGCCGATGGAGCCGGTCTGGTCTCAGCCGAGGCGGTTTACTATCGCAATCGGGTAAAAGACCTCATTCGATTTATACATAATTCACAGCGGGTGTCGAGACCCCACAATTTGGGCCGGGCCTTGCTGCACGGCGTGGAAACGCGGATGGCGGTGCGATTGTTGCCAACCCTTGCCCTCCGCGGCAATTACGCCTACCAGCGCGCCGAAAACCACACACCGTTCTCTTTTGAAAGGGGTAACGACCTTCCCAATGCCCCGCGCCATCGGCTCAATGCGCGCCTCTCCCATCATCAAGGCCGGGCTGAGCTATACGGCGAAATCAGCCGCGAAAGCCGGCACTTTCTCGACCGTGCAAATCTGCGCTCCGTCTCGGTCCGCGCTCTGTACAACCTCGGCGGCAATGTGTCGCTGACCAATGGCATATCCTTGTCCTTGGAGCTCCGTAACCTGACCGACAATCAAGTGGCCGATTTGTGGGGCTACCCGCTGCCGGGCCGCTCGTACGGGCTGTCCATGCACTATACTAGCCACCAATTGAGAGACCCATAGGGGGCAACTCTACCAGCCACTAACCAAGGAGGATCTACGTGTATCGCATTTCCATCTTTGTCGCCTCTCTCGCCCTGATGGCGAGTTCGTCGTCGGCCCAGAGCAACCTCTTCGTCATCACCACGGACCTTTCCACCGGCAGCACGGCATTTCTGGCCGCCAATGCGACCGCAGCCGAGGTGAATCTGTTGGGCATCCACTCGGACGCAGTAGGACACTACAACGACGGCCGGGTCTATATCGTCAACCGCCTGGGGCAGGACAATATCCTGGTGCTGGAGGCGAAGGATCTGCGCACTCCTCTGAATCAGTTTTCGGTAGGCAACGGCTCCAACCCTCACGATATCGAAATAATCGCCCCGGACAAAGCATACATTTCGCGCTACGACGCCTCGTCCCTGCTTATCGTCAATCCCCAGGACGGCACCGAATTAGGCCAGATCGATCTTAGTGCTTTCGCCGACGCTGACGGCCTGCCCGAAGTATCGCAAATCGTTCGCGTCGAAGACCGGCTCTACTTGACCTGCCAGCGCCTCGATCGCAACAGCGGGTGGGGACCGGCCGACGTCAGCTACCTGATCGTCGTCGATCTCAACACCGACACCCTTGTTGACGTAGACCCGGACGCCGAGGGCGTACAAGGCATCGCCCTTAGCGCCGCCAATCCCAACAGCGTTGCCGTGGTCGGCGAGCGGATCGCCGTGGGGGTAGTGGTGAATTTTGGCGACCGGTTCGGCGGAGTGGAAATCGTCGATACCTCCACCAACCGCAGCCTGGGATTGGCGGTCGGCGAGGGGAATTTGGGCGGTGATATCACCTCGATGGTACTGGTCGATCAGAACCGGGGCTATGCCGTAGTTGCGGACGAGAATTGGACCAACAGCGTCCGGCCATTCGATTTGTCCAACGGCGCCGTGGGCGCGCCCCTGGACAACGTCAGCGGGGGATTCATCCCTAGCCTCGCAGTGGATGGCAACCGCCTGATCGTCGCCGACCGCGGCAGTTTCGGCAACCCCGACGCCGCTGGGCTCAAATTCTACGACGCGAGCACCGGAGCTTTCCTGCGCGGCCCCGTCGATACCGGACTGCCGCCGCAGAGTATCGTGGTTCTGAGTGATGCCACCGTGCCCACGGCCGTTCAGGAGACCACCGACACCGGCTTGCCGCAAGAATTCGCTCTCGGGGAAGCCTATCCCAATCCCTTCAACGCTTCGGTGCAGATTCCCTTTGCCGTCCTGGAGGCCAGCACCCAGGTCGCATTGACCGTCCACGACCATTTGGGCCGCACCATCCGCACCTTGACATCCGGCCGAGTGCCGGCAGGCCGACACGTTCTCCACTGGGACGGCCGCAATGCCTACGGTGAGCCAATGGGCAGCGGGGCTTATTTCGTCCAGTTGCGCGCCGGCGATCAACGCGCAGTAGGCAAGGTGATGTTAATTAAATAGATGTTAATTACATAGGAAAAGGATGGACCCTACAAAGACGACGGTAGTGTCCAATTCTACCTAAGCCCCGCTCCACAAGGGCAAGGTCAGATAAACAAGGGGAAGGCAACAGATATGGTTACGCTATCCAAGCTCTACACCAGAACCGGCGACGGCGGTATGACGCGGCTGGGCGATATGTCGCAAGTGCCCAAGACCAGCCCCCGAATCGCCGCGTATGGGTGCGTGGACGAACTGAACTCGGTGATCGGGCTGGCCAGGGCCAGCGGTGACGATCACGACGCCGTCCTCGCCAGGGTGCAGAACGACCTCTTCGATTTGGGAGCTGATTTGTGCGTTCCGAAGGCCGATGGCGAAGAAGAACGCCTGCGCGTGCAGCCGCAGCAGGTTCTCTTTCTGGAGCAGCAGATCGACCTGCTCACGCGGGACCTGGCCCCCTTGCGGAGCTTTGTCTTGCCGGGGGGACGGCTCCCCGCCGCATGGCTCCACCTCGCCCGCACGGTGTGTCGGCGCGCCGAGCGGGCAGCCTGGGAGCTGGCTGAGCAAGAGCCGGTCGAACAGCCGGTCCTGCTCTATCTCAACCGGCTCTCGGACTTGCTCTTCGCCATGGCTCGGTCGGTCAACCACGGTGGGGAGGCGGATGTGTTGTGGAAGCCGGGAGAGGGCGCCACCGATGAGTAAGTGGGTATTCTACTGCTTCCTGGTGGGGCCAATGTTTTGTGGAGTCCTATGATGCGCAGTGTGTGTATTTGGACGTGGCTGGCCATGGGCGCGCCGGCGCTGACTCTGGCCGACTGCGTCGATACCTATGATCCGGGGAAGGACTATTTCCCCCACAAGACCGAGCTGAAGTACGCCAGGAACTTTTCTGTAGAGTACTTCAACAACTACAAAGTAGTCTCCGTCCATACCCCCTGGCCGGGCGCGAAAAAAGCCGTCAAGTACGTTTTCGTTCAGTGCGGCACCCCTGCGCCGGACGGGTACGAGGGCATCCAGCGTATCACGGTGCCCATCCGCCGCCTCGCGGTGCTGTCCACCACCCAATTGCCGCACCTCGAAATGCTGGACGCCCTCGATAACCTAGTCGCTGTTAGCGATATTGAGATAGTTAATTCTGCCGGCGTCAACCAGCGCTACGCTGCCGGCAAAATCGCCGAAATCGGCCACGGTGCCGGTGTCAATCTAGAATTGGTATTGGAATTGGAGACCGACGTCGTAACCACCGTGGCCATGGCTCAATCCCAGTACAATGCCCACCCGGTCTTGCAGCGGGCGGGGGTGGCCGTCGCCATTAATGCCGAGTACACCGAGCCGTCCCTGCTGGGCCGCACCGAATGGCTCAAATTCACCGCGGCGTTTCTAAACGAGGAGTCCTCGGCGGAAAAACTCTTTGCTGACATCGTTGCCCAATACCATCAATACGCCGCCCTGGTGCGGGATGTGCCAGCAGACCAACGTCCCACCGTATTCGGCGGCTCCCTCTGGCGCGACACATGGCACGTCGCCGGCGGCAAGAGTTACGCGGCCCAATTGGTAGCCGCAGCGGGCGGCGCCTACCTGTGGGCGGACGACAAATCCGGGGGGAGTTTGCCTCTAGACTTCGAGGCGGTGTACGAAAAAGCCCACACCGCCGAGGTGTGGTTGACCATGCGCAACGATTGGCATTCGCTGGCCGAGGTGCAAGCCGCCGACGAGCGCTACACTGCGTTCGCCGCCTTCAACAATGGTAGAGTATATAATGCCAACGCCCGGCTCAACCTCCACGGCGGCAACGACTACTGGGAGCGCGGCCTGGTCGAACCCCACATCGTGCTGGCCGATTTCATTAAAATCCTGCATCCCACCCGGCTGCCCCGGCACGCGCTCAAATTCTATCGGAAACTGAACTGAGACATGGTGGAAACCGCTTCAACTTCAACTGGACAGCGCACCCCCTGGCCCCGGCTGGGTCCGCGTTGGGGACTCTTTCTGGGCATGGCCGCGGCCTTGTTGGGCTTTTTTGCTCTCAGTCTGGGCGTGGGATCGGTTCCCATTCCCCTCGATGCGGTAATCGCCATTTTGTGGAGTGAAGCCGACCATAAACCCAGTTGGAGCCATATTATCTACGCAATCCGCCTGCCCCGCGCCCTCACTGCCCTATTGGCCGGCGCGGCGCTGAGCGCCAGCGGCCTGCAGATGCAGACTCTGTTTCGCAATCCCCTCGCCGACCCCTTCATTCTCGGCATCAGCGCCGGAGCCAGTCTGGGGGTGGCGTTGGTCGTCCTGGGGACAGGCACCCCAGGGGCCGGACTCCTGGCTGGGCTGGGGCTTCTGGGCCAGGTCGGTGTGGTCGCAGCGGCGGTGGCCGGGGCGGCCCTGGTGCTGGGCCTGGTGCTTCTCGTGGGTCGGCGGGTGCAGCACACCATGACCCTGCTCATCCTCGGGCTCATGTTCGGCTATTTGACAAGTGCCGTGGTCAGCGTGTTGCTCTATTTCAGCATTCCGGAACAGGTGCAGACCTATGTCCTGTGGACCTTCGGCAGCTTTGGAGCCGTTCCCTGGGGCCAGCTCACTTTTTTTGCACCAGTCGTATTGGCCGGTCTGGGGATTGCCGGACTGCTGGTCAAACCGCTCAACGCCCTCCTCCTCGGAGAAACCTATGCCCGCAGCATGGGGCTGGGGGCACGTCGGGCGCGGTTGTGGATCATTGCCAGCTCCGCGCTGCTGGCCGGTGCGGTCACCGCCTACTGCGGCCCCATTGGCTTTCTGGGAGTGGCCGTGCCCCATTTGTGCCGCGCCCTCTTCAACACCTCGGACCACCGGGTGCTGCTGCCGGCCAGCATCATTTTGGGCGGCATGTTGGCCCTCACCGCAGACCTGGTTGCCCGTCTGCCCGGCAGCGAAGCCACCCTGCCGATCAACGCCGTAACCGCCCTCATCGGCGCCCCGGTGGTTACCTGGATCATTTTGCGCCGCCGCAGCTTGCGGCAGGCCTTTGCCGCTTGAAGGCAATGGACGGGGCCATTCTGCAAACTCGTGGCTTGTGTATCGGCTACGCTCACAGGCGACATGAGGGCAACCTCCTGGCAGCAGATCTGGAGGTAGAATTGCTCAAGGGCGAACTGGTCTGCTTGTTGGGCCCCAACGGTGCCGGCAAGTCCACCCTCTTGCGGACGCTGTCGGGCTTGCAAAAGCCGCTGGCCGGCGAGGTGCTCCTCCAGGGACGCAACCTGCAGGGTCTGACCGAGGATAAACGGGCCCGGCTGCTGGGCCTGGTTCTGACCGAGCGGATAGACGCAGGGAACCTGTCCGTCTATGCTCTGGTGGCACTGGGTCGCTACCCCTACACCGGCTGGTATGGCCGCCTTACCCCCACAGACGAGGAGGTGGTGCGCTGGGCCATTGCCGCGGTGGGAGCCAGGGATTTGGCCGCTCGCAGCGTCGGCGAGTTGAGCGACGGCGAACGGCAGAAGGTGATGGTTGCCCGCGCTTTGGCCCAGGAACCGGCGCTTCTCCTCCTCGACGAGCCAACGGCATTTCTGGATTTGCCGCGGCGGGTGGAAATCGCCCGACTGTTGCGGTGTCTGGCCAGTGGCAGCGACCGCGCCGTCCTGCTTTCAACCCATGATCTCGACCTTGCCCTGCGCTGCGCCGATCGCCTCTGGCTTTTGTCCCCAGGAGGTCCCCTGCAAGTGGGGGCGCCGGAAGATCTGGTGTTGAGCGGTGCTTTCCAACAGACCTTTGCGGACATGGAATTCGATCCTGCAAAAGGATCTTTCCAACTGGCGCGGGACCCAGAAGGCGAAGTCGGCCTGGCGGGAGATGGGCTAGAGGCCCAATGGACGGCGCGTGCGTTGGAACGGGTGGGCTTTCGCGTCGTCCGCCGGAGGGAGAAACCCCCGCGGGTCGAGATCATCCGCCGGGATGGCGGCACGACCTGGCGGCTCCACACCGGGACAGAACGGCGCCTCTGCGACACACTGTACGAGATGGTCGGACACTTGAAACCAAGGCAGGCTGTTCCCGCCGGTTCCAATCGAGGAGCATCGCCTTGAGATTGGACGAGATCCTCGCAGCGGAAAAACCCTACACCGTCCGCGGGGTGGCCGTTTCCTGGTGGTGGAGTTATTGGAGCCGCACCGGGTACTGTGCACTTCGGCCTATGGCGGCGGCCTGCCCCGCGCCTGCACCTTTGTCGCCACAACTTGCTTACTCTTCGCCGGCGCAACGGCGCTGGCCCTCTGGAGGCTCTATTCATGAACCGAATCGTTTCCCTGTTGCCCAGCAGCACCGAAATCGTCTGCGCCCTTGGCTGCGGCGATCGCTTGGTGGGCCGCTCCCACGAGTGCGACTATCCTCCCGGCGTCGCCCACCTGCCCGTGTGCACGGCCCCGAAATTCGACCCGGACGGGACCTCGTACCAGATCGACCAGCGGGTCAAAGCCATCCTGCAGGAGGCTGCCTCGGTATACCGGGTGGACGCCGACCTTCTCGAGGAACTGGCACCGGATTGGCTGGTAACCCAATCGCAGTGCGAAGTCTGCGCCGTCAGTCTCAAGGAGGTGGAAGAAGCTGCTTGCCAATTGCTGCGCTCGCGGCCGTCCATTCTGGCCCTGGAACCCAACTCCCTGGCCGATGTCTGGGGAGATATCGAACGGGTGGCCGCGGCTCTAGAAGTGGAGGATAGGGGTCGCGCTCTGGTCACCCAGTTACAGGATCGGCTGGACAAAACCGGCGCCCGGACTCGAAATTGCGGCCCTCGGCCGAACATCGCCTGCATCGAGTGGTTCGATCCACTGATGGCCGCGGCCAACTGGATCCCCGAATTGGTGGAGGTCGCCGGCGGCAGGAACCTCTTTGCCGCGCCGGGAGAGCATTCTTCCTGGTTGTCGTGGGAAGCCCTGGAGGAGGCTCAGCCGGACTTTATCGTGTTGATGCCCTGCGGCTTTGACCTGCCCAGTTGCCGGCGCGAGCTGCCGGCACTGACCAGACAGCCGTCCTGGTCCCGGCTGCATGTGGTGCAGCAAGGGCGGGTATTCCTCACCGACGGCAACCAGTTCTTCAACCGTCCAGGCCCGCGCCTGGTGGAGTCGGCCGAGATTCTCGCCGAGATTTTCCATCCCTCCAACTGCGACCCCAGGCATGAGCATATTGGATGGGAGCGTTGGAAAATGGATGGGATGGGTGAAGGCCGTGCTTGATGGGTTAAATCCGATCCATCCCCAGGCGGCGGATCGATTCCTCTAGCGGCGCTGCGCCGCTGACCACCACATCTGCATGAGCTCGAGTGGGAACCACGTAGCGCTCGCCCATTGGCTGGACGTGGCGCTCGTATTGGAGCCGGACAGACCCCGGAGTTCGGCCCCGCTCGGCAGCGTCGCGCCGCAGGCGTCGCTCCAGGCACAGGACGTGAGGTGCTTCCACATAGACGGACAATTGGTAGAGGGTCCGCAGCGCCGGCCAGTAGAGGGCGAACAGGCCCTCTACCACGAGGTGGGAGACCGGCTCCAGGCGCTGGGGAGTTGCTTTGCGGGTATGGGTGGCGAAGGAGTAAACCGGCCGGTCCACCCTGACCCCTCGGGAGAGGCATTCGAGGTGCTCGAGCAGGAGGGGATAGTCGAGGGCATCCGGCGCGTCGAAATTGAGCGCGGCACGGTCCGGCTGAGGAAGGTGGGACAGATCGCGGTAATAGGCGTCCAGTGGCAGCACCGCCGCGTCGGGGAGGATCCGTGCCAGGTGACGGGCAAGGGTGGTTTTCCCGACACAGGAGGTCCCCGCGATGGCGATGACTTTTGTATCAGCGGCCATGGTTCGGGCGGAAAATAATCATACCGTCCTGAAATATGAGCATGAGGTCGCCGCAGGCATGCGTAGTGCTGGACCGAAATGGCCCATGCCTCCCCCGCCTCCCCCTTAGATCGGTTACCTCATCGACAGACATTTCTCCACCAGCGTTTTCCCCTCTCCTCGAGATCTTCCTTCTCCGCTGCAAAGTTTTAGGCAATCATTTGCTTCACCCTCTCCAGAAAATAGGCCACCGGGCTCCTTTCCAACGGCGCCGAAGGGTATTTGTCGGCAAGAATTTCAGAGCACCCACCAGGTCCGTCAAGTCGATCGATGGGCTCCCTCATGCCCATGAAGTTGGACAAAAAGGGGACGGTAATCCTATCCGCCCGCGGGGCTTGACCTCTGCCAAGCAATGGCTGAGTTTGATTCTGTTCCTGGCCTCGTTCATCCCTGGTGCCCGGAGCGCAGACACTGACTCCTTTGAATCCATGTTCTACCAACAACTGATCGCTGAACTAGGCGGGCTAGGCAACAACCTTGCCCAGCGCTTGGTGGAGATTGCACCTCGGCTAGCCGCCGCCCTGGCCTTGCTGGTGCTGGGCATCGTGCTGGCTTATATCGTCCGCTCCCTGAGCCGCCGCCTGATCGCTGGCCTGGTGCGTCTCGTCCCGGGCCAGCCCCTGCGCCGCATAGTGCGCCAGGCGGACTTGCAGCGCTCCGCCGGAAAAGCAGTCGGACAGGTTTTCTTCTGGGCCATCCTGATCTTCTTTTTCACCGCAGCCACCGAGACCTTGGGGCTGCCTGTGGTCTCGGTCTGGCTCAGTAAAATTCTCCTCTACCTGCCCCAATTCCTGGCGGCCCTGCTGATCCTGTTCGCCGGCTTCGTGGGCGGCCGGGTTCTCAGAGACCTCATCCCCTCGGCGGCAGCCTCGGCGGGGATCAAGCACGGAGCCGCCCTGGGGCGTTTGGCGCAGATGGCGGTGCTGACCGTGAGTGCGCTCATCGCCGTGGACCAGGCGGGATTGAACGTCGGCTTTCTGACCAGCGTTCTCCTCCTGGTCCTGGGCAGCGGCCTGCTCGGGGGAGCCCTGGTCTTCGCCCTGGGAGCGCGCGCCACCGTGGCCAATATCCTTGCCTCCTACTACGTGCAGAAAACCTACAGAGTGGGCCACCGGGTGCGCATCGGCGATTTCGAGGGCGAGATCGTGCGCATAACCGCCACCGCGGTGGTGCTGCAGGCGGCGGAAGGACAGATATCGGTGCCGGCGTCGCGCTTCGGCGAGCAAGCCTCCATTCTGCTGTTAGAGAGGAAATGATCGTGGACAATGGCGCGGGGCTGATCCACTGCTTCATCCTCAACCACCCCGCCGAAGCGGCGCAGGTCCTTGAAAAGCGCTCCCTCGACGAACAGGCTTCGTTCTTCGCCGCCACCCCGAGCGAAATCACTGCCCTGCTCTTCGACGCCATGGAGGCCGGCAGCGCTGCCGGCTGCCTGGAGCGCATCCAAGCGGCCCAGGCAGCCGCCGCCCTGGCCGCGCTGCCGTTGGAGCGCGCTGCTCTGCTCATGCGGCGGGTGAAGCCGGAGACACGGGAAGCGGTCCTTCCACTGCTGGCGGCGGAACCCGGCAGACACCTCGAACTTCTGCTGCACTCCCGCGAGGATAGCGCCGGAGCGCTGATGGAGCCCCGCGGCCTCACCCTGCCGCCCGAGATATCTGCGGCCGAGGCGCTGGCCCGGGTGCAGGCCAATCCGCACCACGCTTCCTACTACCTCTACGTGGTGGAGCGCGACCAGACCCTGTTGGGCGTCCTCAATTTGCGGGAGTTGTTGGCCGGGCAGGCAGAAGACCCCGTTACCGCTCTCATGCACCGCGACGTAGTGTGCCTGCGGATGGACGATTCCCTGGCCTCCGTCATGGTCCATCCCGCCTGGCTCGACTTCCACACCCTGCCCGTGCTCGATCAACAGGCTCTGTTTGCCGGGACCCTGCGCCACAAAACCCTGCGCCGTCTCGCCCATCGGTTGGATAGCCGGGGCCGGGTGGACCAGGTAGGATCCGCCCTGGGTGAACTTTATCGCATCGGCCTTGCGGCCCTGGTCAAAAGCGCCATTGGCAGGGACGGCTCCAATCCGTCCTTTGAGGACGATGCCGACCCCTAGGGTCGAGTAGGCGGCAAGCCCTCAGCATTCTTGTTGGTGACACATGGCGGCAACCGGAACGCTTCTCCCAACTCAAGTGAAAAATTTTCCATTGTCGAAAGAAGGCCTAGTCACCTAATGTTCGTTCTGTGATTCAAAGAGTTTTCCCGAGAGCCATCCATGCCTTGGGCTCCCGGTCGGCTAACCTAAAATGGATGTCTCAATTTCCGAATCCCTGGGGGAAACTAATGCAACAGAGAACCACTTTTTGGTTGAGCACGGAGGAAGAACAAGTACAGTACCCCGACCAGTGAAAGTAGTCAGGTGACCTTGGGAGAAGGAGATCCGGTCCACGGCTGTTATCTCTGCTTGCGTGATCGCTGCCGCGCTACTTTCTCTCGCAACTCGCTCTCGCTTGAAAAGCCCGTTCGTCGATCAATACGAGGGTCAAGGTCGAGTCGTCGGAGGGGTGGTGGAGCGGTGCCCGACGGTTTTATTCGTCCGGCCGCGATCCATTCGTCCACCGTCGTCTGGCGCCTCGGCCGTGCTAGCTGACGCAGATCGGCAGTTTCGTCGAACTCGTCGACGATCTCCTTGCCGATGATTTCTTCGATGACATCCTCCATCGTGATCTTCATATCCGGGGAATGTATATTCCGAGGAGGCACAATCAGTACACCATCTCCCGGTAGCTCTGCGCGATCTTCTCGATCGCCACGACGTACGCCGCGGTGCGCAGGTCATGCACCTTATCATTGCTCAAAAACACCTCGCGGAGCTCGTTGTACGCCTGCCGCATGGTGTCGTCCAGGCCAGATCGCACCAGGTCGAGCTCGTCGGCTCCGCGCACCAGGTCGTGCCGCTGGGTTTCAGGAAGGGGTTTGCCGACCGCCGTCTCGATGGCCTCGACGATGCGCTGTCCGCGGAGCTCGTCGATACGCCGGTCCATGCGGCCGAAGCGGATGTGGGACAGGTTCTTGATCCATTCAAAGTAGGAGACTGTCACGCCCCCTGCGTTCAGGTAAGCGTCCGGAATCACCACCTTGCCGCGATCGCGCAGGATTTCGTCCGCCTCGAAAGTGACCGGACCGTTGGCGGCCTCGGCGATCAGCGGTGCCTGGATGCGCTCGGCGTTTTCGGGGGTGACCACCGATTCGATGGCCGCGGGGATCAGGATGTCGCAGTCTGCTTCCAGCAAAAAGCTGCCGTTCTCCACGAAATCGGAGTCCCGAAAGCCCTGGCTGCCGCCCTTTTCGCGGCGATAGATGGCGAGTTCCTCGATGTCTAGCCCGTCCTCGCACACCACGGCCCCCTCGCGCTCGATGAGGGCGACCACCCTGACGCCATCCTCTTCGGACAGGAACTTCGCGGCGTGGTACCCGACGTTGCCCAGGCCCTGGATGATTACGCGCTTGCCCTCCAGGTCTCCATCCATCCCGACCTTCTGCACATCTTCGGGATGGCGGAAGAATTCCCTGAGGGCGTACTGCACCCCGCGCCCCGTCGCCTCGTCGCGGCCGCGGATTCCGCTCATGTGCACGGGTTTGCCGGTGACACAGGCGACGGCGTTGATGTCGTTGGGATACAGGGCGCGGTAGGCATCCGCGATCCACCCCATCTCGCGGGCGCCCGTGCCCATGTCGGGAGCCGGCACGTTGAGGCTGGGGCTGATGTAGCCTTTCTTCGCCAACTCCATCGTAAACTTACGAGTGATTAGCTCGAGCTCAGCGTCGTCATAGTCCCGCGGATCGATCTGCAAGGCACCCTTAGAGCCCCCGTATGGGACGTCGACGATGGCGCACTTGTAGGTCATCAGGGCGGCCAGGGCCTCCACCTCGTCCTGGTCGGCAATCGGCGCATAGCGGATGCCGCCTTTCACCGGCAGACAGTGCTCGCTGTGGACGGCGCGCCAGCCGGTGAAGACCCGAAACTCGCCCCGTATGTGAACGGGGAAGCTGACTTGGAACACGGAGTTGCACGTCCTGATCTGGTCGGCGATGCCTGGCTCGAGCTCCATCGTGGCGGCGGCCGCCTCGAACATCCGGTCGACGCTGCCCTTGAACGACTTCCTCCGCTCTATCAAACCGGACCCCATAGCACCCCCTTTTTGTGCATGCTCTCCATCGCCTACTCTTCGATGATGGCCGGATTCGTTGCGACTACATTGCGACTACATAGTAATTTAGAAAGAATTTTATGCCAAGTCCTGAAGGCTCGGCACCGCACCACCAGGACCTCAGAGATCGCCCGCACCTTGTGAACGGTCCGGTCTTTTCTCTGAGGGACATGACGGCCAAACTGCGGGACTGCTACCTGTCGCTGGTCAGAACAGTTTGAACCAGGTGATGAAGGTGCTTGCCATCATCGCAACCATCATTCCACTAACATTCATCGCCGGGATCTTCGGCATAAAACAAGCACAGTTTGCCCGCCTGACGCGGGCTTTCCACTCTTTCTACTCGGCACCGATTCGAGCGCCCACTGAACCCAGTTTCGCTTCGCTAAAAAACGCACATGGCTATTCCCAGGTTCTTCCAGCCCGTTCCCGAACTCGACAACGAAGAGCGCCGGCGCGGGTTGGGTAACATGACCCGGCAGGCAATGGCGGCGGCGGGTGCCGACGGACTGGCATCCGGCGGGTTTCTTGCCTCGTTCGCCCTGATTCTCGGAGCGTCCAATTTCCACATCGGTATCATGACGGCCATCCCCTTTATCATGCAGCCCCTGCAGCTGGTCGACGTACTCGCCGTCGAGCGACTGCGTCTGCGGAAGGCCGTTGCCGTCACCGCCTATTTCTTCGCCTACACTACCTGGATCCCGATCGCACTGCTCCCCTTTCTGGTCGACGTGCCCAACCCGACCGCCGTGACCCTCATGCTCGTGTTCATCGCACTTCGAGGCGTAGGCAACACCTTCGTGAACACGAGCTGGAACGGCTGGCTGCTCGACCTCGTGCCGCAGGATCTGATGGGCAAGTTCTTCGCCCAGCGCGTCTCCGGGGGGCGACGATTGCATCGGCAGTGTCAGGGCTCATTGCGGCCCTCTACATCGACTGGTGGAAGACGTCCGGCCCGAGCGATGAGATCTTCGCCTATTCGTACGCGATGCTGTTCGGCAGCGTCGTTCTGGGATTCGGTGCCGTCGGGTTCATGGCGCGCATGCCGGAGCCACGGATGGTCGTCCCCGCAGGCGAACGCCCCTCGGTGTTCAGCAGCCTGGGGGCACCGTTCCGCGACCGGAACTTCCGGCAGTTGATCAATTTCCTGTTCCTGCGGAACTTCGTCGCCCAGCTGGCGGTATCCTTCTTCACCGTTTACATGCTGACCAAGCTCGGCATGACCCTGACATGGGTCGTGGGGCTGGGCGTGCTGATAGGGATCGCGAGCGCCGGCATCAACATCGCGACGACGACAATCCGCATGAAGATGGCGCCACAGGCCCAGGCCATGACCTACCTGACGGCCGCATCCCTGGCGGCCAGCCTCGGCGTGGACGTGGGCCTCAGCCCGCTGCTCGGCGGTGCTTTCGCCGACTTTTTCAGCGTGCGTCACCTCGAAATAGCGGTGCAGTGGGTCGATCCGGTGCGCACCATCGGTTTTCCCGCGGTCTTCCTGACTGGCTTCGATTTCCTGTTCGCCATCGCCTTCGTCCTCGGTCTCTTCACCCTCGGCGTTCTGTCGGGCATCCGGGAGAAGGGGGAAGCGGAGAGTGACGTCGTGATGGACGGACTCGTGTCGCAGACGCGCGAGAATCTACGGGTGCTGACCTCCGTTCCGGGCTTGAGCTTTGTAGCCAACTTTCCGGTGGAGTCGCTGCGCAGGCTGCCCCCCATACCCGGACTCGATGTGGCCGTCGGAGTCACCGCCCACCAGCTATCCTCCACCATCGAGGCCGCCGTCGAAGGACTCAACTACGGGCAGTTGCGGGCCGGCCAATTGACTGCGCACGTCAGACAGACGGTCGAAAGAGCCGCTGACACGGTAGAGCAGATTGGCAGACAGGTGCCGAGGTGGCGACGGGTGCGACCGAAGGGGCCATGTGGGCGGCAACGGACGTCACGATGGAAGTCGGACGCGTCGCAGAGGAGGCGATGCACGGCACGATGCAAGCGCTCGCCAAAACCGCGACCGATCCGCTCGAGGCGCTGCGCGGCGCAACACACGGCGTCATCCAAGGCGCGAACGAGGCCGGGCTGCACGTGGGCAATGCCGTCAGGCACGCGGTGAAGGCAGCGCGCGAAGCGGCCGCCGATCTCGGCGTTTCGGAGCAACAGGCGGGGAAGGCGACGGCCTCCGACGATCGTTCGAAAGGCCGACCTGACCGCTGAACGCCCGCCAGGCACCTGAGCAAAATATGTTTTTTATGTCGATCAGGTGTCCTTCGTCGATGGTTCTTCCAGTGAGAGGTCAAATATCCGATTCGACAAGGAAATACAAAACTCAGCGTTCCTCACCAATTTTCGCTCCACCTTCGTCCGAGGCCGTCGGCTAGCTTTCCTGCAGGGCCGCAAAATTGACCAACTTGTCCTTGAGGCGCCTGGAATAGGTGACGAAGTTGGAGAGTGTGCCGGCGTCGGACCGATCCGGGCGAGCCAATAACGGCAGCAAGTCCCGGTTGATCTCGTCCAGCAGCTCTTGGAGTTCTCTGGTTCTTGCCGTGACGTTCACCTGATCCCCCTCCACCAGCGACTTGTGAATATCTTCGATCAACTCCAGCGTGTGACTGGAAAGCTTCCTGACCATAAGCAAGATGTCGCTCTTCAGTTCAACGTAGTGCTTGCTCATGGCTTTCTTGGTGTTGAAAATGTCATCTATTGAATCGTATATCTGAAAGAGATAATCAAACTGGATATGCAATCTCAGTAATTCTCTGGATTCTTGTTCATCCGAGACGGACGCAACGGCTTTAGAAAAATAGCCTACGTACTCTTTTTCCAAGAAGTTGACGTACTCCATTCGCTTGGCGGACGCCTCAAAGATACTGCGGCAGTTGGACTCAATGCTCAGCGTCACGAGATTATAGCTTTCCTGCAAAAAGGCCAGGAGATCCGCGAGATTCTGACGCAGATCGGATTTGACCTTCTCAAAAGCGATTTGCCCATCAAACGTGGGAATGGCCAATCGCTCTGAAGCGGTTCCACGCCTCGTCCACGTTTACCGGGGTCACCTGAATCAGGAAGTCAAAAGTATTGCTCACTTCAGCCAACTGCCGATCGACCGACCACACGGCATTGACCACTCGACGGCGTCCGAGGGCGTGGTAATGGGCCGGGGGCTTCGATGTCCGCCGCCTAGCGAATTGATAGATAGCCCTCTTTAGAGCCCGCGCCATACCTTTGTGCAGAACCCTGCAGACCAAGGGAAAGTCCTGACCGGAGCCAAGATCCCGATACACCGGACGCACTTCCAGGCCGAGAACGTACCAGGGGTGATCCCTGATCTGTGAAGGGGTGAGCAGTGGTAGCAGCGAAGTGGGAGAAACCTTGGCGCTCCCATCGATCTCGACCTCTGCCTGACTGCCTTTAACTCGTATTTGGCGCAGCCCCCAGTCCAGAAAATCGACCGTGGACTGAAGCCTGCAGCCTTTCGGTCTGAGGACTCGGAACCCTGCCTTTACCGGAGTGGCGGTCTTCTGACTTGAATCTTCTTCTCCTGCCCATAATTCAACCAACAAAAAAGCCCCGAATTCCCCGCCGAAGATGGCTGCTGCGCCGCGCACCAACTCCGCCACCGCCCGGTGGTTTCTGCGGTCTCCCGGTGCCAGCAAGTAGGAAGCCTCACCCAGCACGAGTCTGTATGTATTCGGGTCATCCCGTCTGGGGGGCTGTCTATACACGATGAGAAAAGGTAGTTGTCGCTCTATGTGAACCCTCCCCCAGGGATGTACCTGTCTACGCAGCGACTTGCCCTGCTCCAGCCGGCGAAGAGCGCTGGCTACAAACCGATCTGAGATGGCCTGTCGCCGGCGCGAGTCCGATGGGGTAGGTCGCCCTGAACTCCCATCGGCCACCTTGGGCTGGAGATCATAGGTGCTGTTCAAGATCGTCCCACCTCGGTCAAAGATTTGATCAAACCGGGCAGCGTTGCCTCCAGAGCCTGAGGAATCGCCTCCAACTCCTCCGCGACCGGTTCTCCTGTCCATTCGTCCATGAAGAATTTCTTGAACTCGAGGGCCAGGCAGCAGCCCGAGGCAGGAAAGTTTTCGTGGATCCACTTCGACAGGTGGCCCCCTTTGAATCTGACGTTCTCGCGCACCTCGAGCCGCCTGCCCAAAAAATTGAATTCTGCAAGATCGGCCATGAACCGATCGACCAGAAGACCCCAGCGCGCACGGTCCATGGTGCCCGTGCCGACATTGACCTCCGGGTTTCGGGACGGATCTGCCGGAGGCGAATCAGGGCCTCCCCGGCGATGGTTGGTAGGTATGCAGGTCGAGCACTACGAAGCGGCCGTAGCGCTCTTTTATGTTGGTCAGTACCCTTCGCATCTCGCAATAGAAATTATCGTACTGTACCAGGGAGGCCGCAACTACCTCCTCCGAAGGCTCGCTCCTCCAAACCCGAGAAGGCCCCAGGCATCCTCCGGCTTCTTGTAGACAGCGGTTGCCCGGGGCCGGTTCAGGTCCACCTCGAACCGAGATCGGGAGCAAACCATCCGTGAACCGACTATGGTGGTCCAGATCCCTGTGAATGGATCTTCCTCGCGCAGCCGGTCAGAATCGGACAGTGCGACCAAGTTGGCAACATCAGGTCGTAACTCATGCCCATCGTGGATAGCAGTTGCCACTATCGGCTCCTGCCCCTCTGCGACTTCAAGCCATTCGCTGGTCATTATCCCTGACCTCCATCGATTTATGTTGCTGATCCTGCCCTACGGAAACTACAATCCAGAATGGAGTCATTATGGAATTAAACCGGGCACTTCGCTGCTCTTCAAGCGAGGTAATTCACAGGAAAAGGCAAATCTTTTTCAAGTTCTCGAACCAATCAAATACCTGGTGCAAAACGGGCCGCCGAGCAGCAAGCGGCTCGGCGGCCCCACTCCAGACTAAGGAGCTTAACCACATTTTCGGACGGCCATTTTCTTAGCGCAGACGGTACTCGACAGCCACGTTCAGGCCCTGAGCGACCTCCTGACCGCGTTCTTTGGCGAGGGTACCGGTGACATTGATGTTGATCTGATTCTCAATAAAGAAAATGAATCCAGACCGCACCTGCTCAACCATCGTCGCCTTGATATTCGGGTCGCTGCGCGAAGCGGTGATGATGTTGCTGAGGGTGAAGTCGATGCGGTTTGTCACCTCATAAAGGTAGTTAAGCGAACTCGACAGCGTGAAGATGTTGGATCCAAAATCACCGGTGAATGGCGATGTGTACTGGGCACTGAGGTCGAACTGGGATTTCCAGCCCACAGGTCGCGAGTAACGGATGCGCAGGGAAAGTCCAGGATCCTGCCGAGGGGTATCTGAAGACTTTGTTAAAGCTTCAAAGCGGATGCCTCCACGCATATCCCAGCCGATGAAGCGTTCGTTGACATGCTCCTGGAAAAGTACTTCATCGACGCGCAACGAGCCGACTGCTCCCAATCCTTTATCGGCAAACTGCCCCGACGCCGCAATAACTTCCTCCATCGCTCCGAACCACTTGACCTTGTAACGGTCACCAAATTCGGTTTCGAACTCGCCCCGACGCTCGATCACCTGCGCAAGCGCGATCAAGGTTGTATCCGGCAGTGGCCCATCGATCACCCCTTCGCTCAGCAGAAATTCCTCGATACGCACGGCCTGGGCAAGAGGCGTGATTCGAATGAAACGCCCATACCCGATCCCCGGGGTAAAGTCGATGGTTGGACGATCGGAATCACTGTTGCCCGTAACCCGGAGGTCGCCGGAATAAAAAAGATCGCCTTGTGGCTTGAAGTACTTCCTGATTCCTGGATTGGCCACGAAATTGTAGGAGCCTTCCTGCTCGTCGTCGGCCGTCCGACGCGTGGTACCGACTCCATTGAAATTAAGGTCCCAGGCGTAAGGCAGAGAGTTAAAGTATCGGCCGTATACCAGGGAAGCTGAACCATCGTTGGTTTCGGCGTTGCTTCCGGTGCCGGCGTAGGTATAGTTGCCTCCGAGGCGTAGCTGTTGGGCAGTGCTCACCGGAACGTCGTAATCACCTGGCGAGACGGCCCGTAGTGCAGGCGGGGCCAGAAAGCCAACTACAATCAAGAGTAGAACTGTGCGATTAATCATTTTACTCCTTAATACTCCTCGAGATAAGGTTAATAGAATTGTGGATGGTATAGGAATTATTTACTGCCTTCCTATCAAACAGAAATCATTCGGCATTTGGTTCCGAGGAGCTATTCCTCTTCTTACCCTCCAGACTCTGCGTCCATAGCTCCAGATTTTTTCTGGCCAGATCGCGACCCCCAATTCCGAAGGCAATCGCGGCAGCTACGGCTGCTGAGCCGAATGTGAGACCGAAGGCCAGGGTAATGATTTCGTTTGCAATGCCCATCTCTCCAAGTGCCATGAAGAGGGACAAGGTCACGACCGAAATTTTGACGATATTGCCCAGTATGTTCCCGTAGTGCCCCCCTTTTTTCGCTGCGATGCGTCCGCACACAGAAGCGAGATAAAGCCCGAAACCGAAGATCACCGCGCCCAGGATGACCTTGCCAAACAGTAGAGTCAGCTTCACGAGCATTCCGGCCAGATCTGGAAATCCGAGTTGCGCGGTTGCCTCGATGGCCGAGAAGAGAATTATAGCCACCATTGCTAAATATCCAGCCAGTTGCGATGGCGGACGTCCTAGCGTGAAGACCGTCTTCACCGTAGCAGGGGGGCGTTGCGCTGAAGCAGTGCCCTCGGCTATGGAAGGCGAGCGGTCCTCAGCGAGAGTTGTTTCCGCTACTCCAAGACGCTGAAGCAAAGAGTTAAAGCCTAATTGCCGCAGCAGATCGTCCACCACACGGGATACGAATTGAGCCACCAAATAGCCTATAAGGAGGATGGCGGCGGCGACCAGAATAGAAGGGATTGCAGCCAAAGATCCCGCCAGCATGGAACTGGCAGGGGTGGAAATGGCGGTGAAGTTAAGGGACTCGAGGGCGGCGATCACGGCGAGGATCAGGATGACTGCATAAGACAAGGTGCCGGCAAGCCCCGAAAGACTTTCGATACCCAGGCCCACGCGAAGGCTGAAATTGTTCACCCCTGTTGCCTCAAGCAAGTTGGCAACCACTTGTTGTACGATCCGTGCTCCAAGCCAGCCGACCAGCATGATGAGGCCGGCAGCGAACAGATTGGGCAGAAAACCGATGATTTTGGCCAGCATCTCCTGTACCGGCTGCAGCAATCCCTGCAATCCCAAAGCATCGAGGACCGCCGGGAGCAGCACGAGAAAAGTCAGCCAGTACACGACGTTGCCGACGGTCTGCGGCAGCACGCTCTCTGTCGTGGTCTCGAGTCCGGCCGGTTCAGCCAAGCGTCTTTCGATATTGGCTCGTGAAAGCACTCCCGTTACGACCCGCCGCAGCAGGCTGCCGGCGATCCAGGCAGCCAAGAGCAAAACGGCGGCGCTCAGCAACCTGGGCGCATATGCGAAGATCTGGTTCAGCATCTCGTTGAGCGGTTCGGTCAGTGCCGTCATGCCGAGCATCTGAAAGAAGCCGACCAACACGAAGAGCATCAATAGATAGAACACTGCCCTGCTGATCCAGCGTTCGGGGTGGACTTCCGCGGCGGCGGCGCGGCCCATGATCAGCCCGAATAGCTTGTCGTCCAGTCGCGTCTTGAGCAGGACTCGACGGACGACCAAAGACACCAGATGGGCCACTAGCCATCCGAGCACGAGTGTGGCGAAAGGCAAAATGAATCCGGCTAAGGGTGAAAGATGTTGCTCCCACCATTGAAACGCGTTTTCTATACTGGCCATTTTCGTCAAGCTCCTTTATTTGAGGAATGGCGCAAAAAAGAAGCGGCACCTTCTTCACGCCGCCAGTCAAAATTAAAGCAAATTCCGTACCGCTTTTAAGGCCACCTCGAGTTTGGGTGTTGATTTATTACAACTCTCTGGCAGAGAATGGGTTGGCATTGCATAGGCGATTGGACCCGAGGCTGAACCTTGACAACCGGAACAGGGATTACGACATTTTGTCGCCCCTTTAGCCATTTTGTCGCCCCTTTCAGCCATTTTGTGGTTCTTCTCAACTCACTTTGCCGATGCTCTCAGTAGGCAATCGACAACCGATGGATGCATCTTCCAGCCTCTTCTCTTACCCACCTTTGCCAAGCAGAGTGTGCGTTGCCGATAACAACCCGAAACACTTGGCAATCGTGGCCAAAATCCTGCGGGATAGTGGCTGTGATGAGGTTGTCGAAGCGACTGATGGCACCGTCGCCGAGCGGCTGCTCAAAACGCAGTCTCCGGATGTGGCCGTCCTAGATATCAGGATGCCGGGTGGTATGCAGTTCCTGCGCACAGCCATCGGACGGACTCCGCCGCTGCCGGTAGTCATCTTTACCTCCTATACGACCGTAAAGCAAGCGGTTCGGGCCATGCGCCTAGGTGCCGTCGATTACGTGGTCAAACCGGTTGATGCCAGTGACCTGCTGACGGCCGTACACCGCGCGCTTGAGCGCAAGCGGGTGTTTGACCCTGTCGTAGCCAAATATGTGGAGGAGAGGACGGGATTCGGCGAATTGCTGGGGACGTCCAGTACGATGCAGACGATGTTTGACCAGATCCGCCGTGCGGCACCATTCAAGTCGACGGTCCTGATCACCGGCGAAAGCGGCACCGGGAAAGAGTTGGTGGCGGGTGCTGTTCACTCGCTCAGCGCCGTGAGCAATGGGCCGTTCGTTGCCATCAACTGCTCGGCCCTGCCGGTGGAACTGGCCGAGAGTGAGTTGTTCGGACATGAGAAAGGAGCCTTTACCGGGGCCACGCAGGCCCAGCAGGGGCTTTTCGAAGCAGCCCATGGCGGAACCCTCTTCCTCGACGAAATCGGGGATCTGGAGATGCAGGTGCAAACAAAACTTTTGCGCGTGCTGGAGGAACAGAAAGTCCGACGCCTGGGTGCGACCCAATTAATTGACATCAACGTGCGCATCGTCGTCGCCTCGAATGCGAATCTGACGACAGCGGTCAAGATGGGACGATTCCGTGAAGACCTGTACTACCGCCTCAACGTCATCCGCATTCCCGTCCCACCCCTCAGAGATCGGAAGTCCGATATCCCTCTACTTGTGCGGGTTTTCGCCGAACGTTTCGCGGAGGCGAACGGGATCGCTCCCGTCGAAATAGCGGATCGGTGTCTTGACCGTATGGCCGAATACGGCTGGCCGGGGAATGTCAGAGAGCTGAAGAACACGGCCGAGCGTCTGGCGATCTATGCCGCAGACAGCAACGCGGAGATCGGCGAGAAAGACATCGAGTCCATTTTGCTAAGTGGTGCTAGAAGCACTCCTCCAGGCTACTCGGAATCTCAGGGGCCGCGCTTCGCGCCGCGGACGCTGGACGAAGTTGAAAGGGAGACGATTTTGGCTTCACTGGCGCATACCGGCGGCAACCGCACCAAGGCTGCCGAAATTCTGGGCATCAGTTTGCGCACGCTGCAGCGGAAACTCATACAGTACGGCGCCACCCCGCAGAAGACATGAGCCACTAAATCCGACCACCTGAGGGCTCCTCTCCTGCCACGTCATTTTGTCGTTGTCCGCGACAAACCGCCTTGACGCCGACCTTGTGGCACGTGCCTTCTTCAATTCCTCAAGGCCTGAAAGTCGGCTCCGCTGGGATGCTGAAAAACCTTCAGGTCGAACTCTGGCACCACCGCCAGAATATGGTCGAAGATATCCGCCTGAATCGCCTCGTAGTTGGCCCACACCTTGTCCTTGCAGAACACATAAATCTCGATGGGCAGACCCTGTCCCTGGGGTGATAGCTGGCGCACCAGGAAAGTCATTTCCTGGTTCACCATGGGGTGGTTGCGCAAATAGGCGGTCACATAGGCGCGGAAGGAGCCCAGGTTGGTCATTCGCCGCCCATTGACCAAGCTGGACAGATCCACTTCCTTCTCGGTATTGAAGCGCCCGATCTCCTCTTTTTTACGCTCGATATATTCCGCGATGTACTGAATCCTGGCGAATCGCAGCAGCATCTCCTCGGTGCAGAATTTGACCGTATTCACGTCGATGTGCACCGCCCGCTTGATCCGCCGCCCCCCAGACGCCTGCATCCCCTGCCAGTTCTTGAACGAATCGCTGACCAGCGCGTAGGTGGGGATGGTGGTGATCGTCTTGTCCCAATTCTGCACCTTCACTGTATTCAGAGACACCTCCAGCACGTCCCCGTCGGCGCCGTATTTGGGCATCTCGATCCAGTCCCCCACGGCCACCATGCGGTTGGCATTCAGTTGAATGCCGGCCACGAATCCCAGAATCGAGTCCTTGAAAACCAGCAGCAGGACTGCGGTAAGCGCGCCAAGACCGCTCAAAAAATACACCGGGCTCTTGCCCAGGAGAATGGAGAAGGAAAAAATTATCCCGGTGGAAAAAATCACCAACTTGAAAACCTGGACAAACCCGCGAACCGGCATTTTGGGGAGGACTTCGAGGGTCTGGTAAATGTCCTGCGCCGCGTTGAGCAAGGCATCTAGGGCAAGCACCGCCACCAGGATCATATAGATCAACATGGCCTCCCGGAGCACCGCAACCCCTCCTTCCACGCCCCCCAGAGGCAGGGGTGCCAGAAGGTAGATTACCAGCGCCGGCGCCAGGTGAGCCAGCCGTTGCGGTACCCTGCGCTCCAGGACCGCATCGTCCCACCTGGTCCGAGTGCGCGCGATAAGAAAGCGCAGCACTCTCAAGAACTGGTACTTCACCACAAAGTTGGCGAGCAGGCTCAAAAGGACCACCAACAGAGCCCACAGGACGCGCGCCGACCAGACGGCCACATCGGCCGCAAGTCCCATTGAGGCCAACCATGCAATGGACATCTCCAGAGGAGAGGCTAGGTCGAACATAAATTCACTCCTCGAATAGGGTCTTCAGATCTCTTCATGGTTAAGGCATTCCTAACTGGTTTTGACCATCGGGCTACCGATTCCGAACCTTGACCGCCCCTTCATCGAGTGTGATGTACACACCCGAGTAATCGGTGTCAACTTACCAGGCGGAGGAGCCCTCCGATATCATTTCACCTTCCCGCTTCGAAACAGGCAGGTTTACTTGACAGCATGTGAATGGGGGGGTTAAAGTTAGGGAATTGTAGAAAGGAACGATGGAACTTTTGAAATGAGTCAGAGCCTATCGATCCACGTGGCCCTACAGGACTTCGCGGCCTCGGTGACCGAGAAGATGACGCAGATAACCGTTGGCGCGCCAGAAGATCAGGTGCGTGGTCCGTTCGAGACCTTCATGTATGCGGCGGCCCACGCGCTCGGTTGGAACGTCGTCTGTACGGGCGAAACTCCCCTTCCCAACCGTCTCGGACGCCCGGATGCGGAAGGAATTCCGCGCCCTTACAAGCTCAACGGATAGAGGGTAAAAAAGACTGAATCGTGAGTACGGGAAAACGGGGACAATACTCGGCGGCCTCGTCTTCGCTGGGCTACTTCTACCAGTGCCGGTACGCGCTGCTTGTGGCGTTGCGTCGTTTGTCCGAGGGCGACCGCATCAGCATCGGCATCGAGACGCTCGATGATGTCGTGTTCGAGACGGACGATTCTGCCGTCGAGGTTCTCCAGACCAAGCATCACATTTATGCTCATGCCAATCTTACCGACGCATCGCCTGACTTGTGGAAAACACTACGGATCTGGATAGAGGGACAATCTGACGGGAACATTCCGCCGGACGCCCAGTTCTTCCTCATCACTACAGCGGTGTGCAACGACGGCACTGCGGCTGCCTATCTCCGCCCGGGGGTCCGGGACGAGAAGAAAGCGTTGGAACGTCTGGCCGCCACGGCTTCTACGTCCACCAGCGAAACCAATTTTCCGGCTTATCAGGCCTTCAGTTCACTGAAGGCAGAGAGTCGTGCGCTCCTTGTGAAGTCCATAACGGTCCTCGACGGTTCGCCATCAATCGGCCAGTTGGACGACCAACTACAACAGGCCGTGTTCTACGCTGTCCAGCGGAAGTTTCTGAAATCTTACCTTCAGCGTCTCGAAGGTTGGTGGTTCGGACGAGTCGTGAAGCATCTCCTAGACGACAACGCACTCCCGATAATCGGTGAGGAACTTGAGGCGGAAGCAAGCCGCATTCGGGAGCAGTTCAAAGAAGACAATCTTCCCATTGACGACGACATCATGTGGGCGACCGTTGACGCGAGCGGGTATATGGGAAGGACCTTTGTGGAGCAGCTCAATCTGATTGACGTAAATCAAGACAGAGTGGTCCACGCTATCAGGAACTACTACCGGGCCTTTGAGCAGCGTTCCCGCTGGGTGCGCGAGGATCTCTTATATGTGGGGGACCTTGAACGCTACGAGGAGCAGCTAATCGAGGAGTGGGACCTCATATTCCAGCAGATGCGCGACGCGCTTGGCGAGGACGCTGCCGAAGAGGCAAAAATCCGTGCTGCACAGGATCTCTATAAGTGGGTGGAGACGGGTACACACCGTGTGATCAAGCCCGCTGTCACGGAGCCTGCCATTGCCCGCGGAACGTACCAGATGCTGGCGGACGATCTCCGCGTCGGATGGCATCTGGAATTCTGCAAACGTCTCCTGGCTCTTCTGGCAGGAACGGAGGCCAGCCGATGAAACCGTGGGCAGAACGAACTCGTGAAGAAGCGTACCTGCTGAACCCCGCCCTCTGCTGCGCGACCATCACCTCGGCGTGTGCTGGCTACGGTGAATCAAGTGATCAATCGTTGCCGTTCGCTTTGGCTTTCATGGTCCTTCCAATCACTTTGCACAAATACACGAGGGGGTCTCTACCCCGCACTATACGCACCTCAATACCCGCCTGGTTGCAGGAGCATCCCGAAGCCAGGCTTGGATTCCATGAACGACTTATGGCACTACAACCCCACACCCGAGAGTCTATACGCTATGGACTGGCCTTCGACTGGATTGCCATGGGTAAACTCAGGGGGCATCCGATGCGTTGCTACGAACGCGTTAATTAACCGGACGATCCAGTCGCTGGACGGAGATGCCCGAGACTGTGTGTCCCGCGCTCGATTCCTGGACAAATGGCTCGCGGCAACACGGATTCTACAGAAACAACTATGGCACTTTGGGGGATTCGCCCTTGAGCTTTCAGATCAGAGACATAGTCCTCTATGGACACAACGGTGAGATGCGACGACTGGAGTTTGCTCCCGGCAGGCTCAACATCATCACCGGGGCGTCCAAGACGGGCAAGACGGCGCTAATTGCGATTATCGAATACTGCTTCGGTTCCACCGAGTGCCAAATCCCAGATGGCATCATGCGTCGCGCTGTCGCCTGGGCAGGTGTGAGGCTGGCGGTTCCGGAGGGAGATGTCTTTATCGCTAGACGCCTTCCCGCTCCAGGGCGTAATTCGTCGTTCGAGGTTCACTACACCGTGGGAAGCCAAATCGCTTTGCCGGGCACGGATCAGCTCATGCAGACGACCAACCCGGAAAATCTCCAAGGATTGCTTGCAGCCCACGCGGGAATTAGACAGAACCGCCATGACCCGCCTCATGGACAGACACGCCCTCCCTTGCAGGCCGGAATTGCCCATGCGCTGATCTACTGCTTCCAGCATCAGACGGAGATTGACAGCAATCGACACCTCTTTCACAGGCAGAGCGACCAGTGGCTGCCGCAGGCTATTAAGGACACGATGCCCTATTTCCTCGGGGCCGTAACTGACGAGTATGTGGCGCGCATGGACGAGCTGCGCCGTCTCCGCCGCGAACTTCAAAGAAGCCGGCGCAAACTGGAAGAATATGAGGCGGTAAGAGGGCAGGGCGTCACCGTGGCACAGGGGCTTCTTGCGGAGGCAACTGACCTCGGTTTGGTCACCGGCCTGTCCTCCCCTGAAACGTGGGAGGCCTGTCTCGAAGCACTCCGGAGGCTTGCAAATTACGGTGCGAGGTCTATCCTGGAGGAAGAAGAGGTTGCGGCCGAAGGGGATGAGTTCCGTCGGCTACAGGAGGAACGAGACGAGATCACACACGAGCTTCGCATCGTCCGAGATCAGCTTGACGCTTCAAAAGCACTGACTGCCGACCGCCACGGATTCTCACAGGAAGCACAGGCCCAGAGCCTCCGTCTGAAAAGCATTGCGCTGTTTACCTCCCATGACGACCATGAACACAGTAGGACCAGTTGCCCGTTGTGTCAGTCCTCGCTTCCAAGCAGTGAAGTAACTCCCTCTGTCCAGGAAATCCAAGACTCGCTGGAAAGGCTCGACGACCAGATTCGTCAGGTCGAGGATCGGACTCCGCAAATGGAGGCCTTATTGGCTTCGCTCGAAGAAAAACAGGCCGATGCCAAATCTCGTCTGCGGGACAATCGTGAGAAACTCGAAGCGATCCAACGAGAAAACGAAAGGCTGCAAGATTACAGAGACCGCAACGCCAGAAGAGCCCATATCCTGGGCAGAATCAGTCTGTACCTCGAGAGTGTCCCTCAGCTTGAAGATGGGAGTGACCTGCAGCGACAGATTGCCGATCTGCAAGCACGGGCAGACAGATTGGAAGAGGAATTGAGCGACAATTTGGTTCAGGAGCGCGTTCAATCAATACTGTCGATCATCTCCCGTAATATGAGCACTTGGGCTTCGGACCTCGATTTGGAACACGCGGAATTCCCGCTACGCCTCGATCTCCGGCGGCTAACCGTGGTTGCCGACGGCACGGACGGCCCGATCCCGATGGAGCGCATGGGAAGCGGCGAGAACTGGGTTGGCTATCATCTCATCACACACCTCGCGCTGCATCTCTGGTTTGTTCAACGACATCGTCCCGTCCCACGTTTCCTATTCATTGACCAGCCATCCCAGGTCTACTTCCCGGAAGACGAAGACTGGCAGCAGCAGGAGAATGGGACGGAGGGCATAGGCGAAGACAGGGAGAAAGTGAGACGCATGGACCAATTGGTCCACGATTTTGTGCAGGACCTCAACGGGGAATTCCAGGTGATCGTCACGGACCACGCGAACATCAACGAATCGTGGTTTCAGGACTGTGTGATTGAGCGCTGGCGAGAGGGAAGGAAACTGATACCACCTGAATGGGACACTATCGCTGATCAAGGTCAGCCCGAGGGATAACCTACAGGAATCTCGGCTCCGCCTCTCAATATCTCGCTCCCGATGAGTTTGAGGCCGCCCAGTACCAGGTCCGCAACACAAGGCTAGGACCTGTCCAAGGGCATATGAAATGAATCAGGTAACCCCAGTCCACGCGGCCCTGCAGGACTTCGCGGCAGCAGTGACAGCCAAAATGACGCAAGTCACTCCTGGCGAGCCCGAGGACCAAGTGCGCGGTCCGTTCGAAATCTTCATGGCCGCTACCGCCCGCGCTCTCGGCGAGAACGTGGTCTGCACCGGCGAAACTCCCCTTCCCGACCGTCTCGGCCGCCCGGATTACGCCGTTCATCGCAACCAGTTGCTCGCCGGATATGTCGAGCTCAAGGCCCCTGGCACCGGCGCGACCGCCACCCGTTTCAGAGGCCGCAACCGCGATCAGTTCAAGCGCTTCTCTGCTACGCCCAACATCCTCTACACCGACGGCAACGAGTGGGCGCTCTACCGCAACGGCGGACTGGTCGACAAGGTCGTTCGTCTGGCAGGCGATGTCGCCGCCGACGGCAGGAAGGCCGCGGCGATCCAGGACGCTCACGCCGTCGAGCGTCTCTTGCGCGATTTCCTCTCTTGGGAACCGATCATTCCCAGGGACCGCAACGGCAAGATCGACCTCAGGGGATTCGCCGCGCTGCTGGCGCCGCTGTGCCGCATGTTGCGCGACGACGTGACTGACGCGCTCAAAGACCCGGCGTCTCCTCTCGTGCAGCTTGCGGGAGACTGGCGGCAACTGCTCTTCCCGGATGCTTCGGACGAGCAGTTCGCCGACGCCTACGCCCAGACCGTCACCTTCGCCCTGCTGCTGGGCTGCAGCGAGGGGGCCGATTCGCTCACCCTTGAAAGCGCGAGAGATGCCCTCGCCGCACAGCACAACCTGCTGTCGCGGGCGCTGCAAGTTCTGACGGACCCCGGCGCGCGAGCCGATATCGCCGCTTCCCTCGACCTGCTGCTGCGCGTGATCGATGTCGTAACGCCGGCCACGCTCACCGGTCCCGAGGATCCCTGGCTCTATTTCTACGAAGACTTCCTCGCAGTCTACGATCCCAGGCTGCGCAAGGACGCCGGGGCCTACTACACCCCGGTCGAGGTGGTCCGCGCCCAGGTGCGCCTGATCGACGACCTGCTTGTCCGCCGGCTCAGCAAACCGCTCGGTTTCGCCGATCCCGGTGTCGTCACGCTCGATCCCGCCGTGGGAACCGGAACCTATCTGCTCGGCGTCATCGAACACGCCCTCGGTCGCGTCAAAGAAGAACAAGGCGCCGGAGCGGTCGCCGGGCAAGCCACCGCGTTGGCTCAAAATCTCTACGGCTTCGAGCTACTGGTCGGCCCTTACGCGGTGAGCGAGCTGCGTGTCAGCCGCGCTCTGCGCGATGACGGCGCGGCACTGCCCGCCGACGGTACACATATCTACCTGACCGACACCCTCGAAAGCCCCCACGCCGAGCCTCCACGCATACCTTTTTTCCTTCGTCCCATCGCCGAGCAGCACGCCAAGGCGCTCGACGTCAAATGCAAGGTTCCGGTTATCGTCTGCCTGGGCAACCCGCCCTACGACCGGCATAGTGCAGTAGATACAAAAAACGAAGCAAATCTATCCCAGTATGGTGGATGGGTCCGATTCGGGGACCCATTGCCTGACGACATTGTCAAGGATAGAAGAGGAAATTACAGGGAACTCAAGACTGCCGAAGCCCGCCTCGAAAGAAGACAGCAACTCTCAAAAATGAAGGACTTCCTCGGACCCGCCACCGCCGCAGGGCACGGCGTGCACGTCAAAAACCTCTACAACCTCTACGTCTATTTCTGGCGCTGGGCGTTGTGGAAGGTCTTCGAGCACGACACCGCCAAAGGTCCCGGCATAGTAAGCTTCATCAGCGCCTCGAGCTATCTCGACGGCGACGCTTTCTCCGGGATGCGCGAGCACATGCGCCGTGTCTGCGACGAAATCTGGATTCTGGACCTCGGCGGAGAAGGACGCGGCACGCACCAAGATGACAACGTCTTTGCAATTCAGACACCTGTCGCCATTGCCGTGGCTTTCTGTGCGGGGGTGGCGGATAGGGATAAACCTGCGGTAGTTCGCTATGCCCGGATCGAGGGGATGGGCACGGAGAAACTCGCCACGCTAGACGCTACTTATGGCTTTGCGAATGCCAAATTTGAATGGCATGATTGTCCAGACCACTGGCAGGCCCCGTTTCGCCCTGCGGGTAAAGGGGTTTACTTCGATTGGCCGCTTCTGACGGACCTAATGCCGTGGCACCACTCGGGGGCGCAGATCAAGCGAAAATGGCCCATCGCCCCGGACAAGGAAACCCTTGAACGGCGCTGGCAGGCATTACTCGCATCTCCAGGCCCGAGAGACTTGGCGGAGTTATTTAAGGAAACACGCGATCGAAAAATCAATTCCCATTGCTCTCCTTTATTTGAGGACGATGAAGTGGGAGCGCCCATTACCGAACTACCTCACGATACTCCAATCCCACACGTTATGCGTTACGCCTATCGCTCATTCGACCACCAGTATATCATCGCCGATACCCGGTTGGGCGACTATCTGAGGCCCGACCTGTGGCGCATCTACGGCGAACGGCAGGTGTATTTAACGAGCATACTGACCAAAGTCCTTGGAGCAGGACCAGCACTTACCGCCTGTGCAACCATCCCCGACTTAGATCATTTTTCGGGCCGGGGTGCAAAGGATACGATTCCCCTTTACCATACTGCCGATGCCTCTCAGGCGAACATTACCCCCGACCTTCTCGAAATCCTCGGTGCGGCATACCAGCGCGACGTCACACCCGAAGATTTCGTCGCCTACCTCTACGGCACGCTAGCGCAACCAGCCTTCACCGCGCGGTTCGAGACGGAGTTGGAAACACGCCAACTGCGCCTGCCCATCACGAAGGAGGCGGCACTGTTCGAGAAAATCCGCAAGGCGGGCGCGCAATTGCTGTGGCTCCACACCTACGGGGAGCGTTTCATCCCCACCGGACAGACGCGCGGTCGTGTTCCGCCCGGTGCGGCTAGGTGCGACAAGGCCGTTCCCGGGGACGCCGACGACTATCCAGAGGCATTCGCCTTCACCGACGCGACCCGGACGCTTCGCGTCGGTGAAGGCGAGTTCGCACCCGTCGCACCCGAGGTTTACAAATTCGAGGTCTCCGGCCTCAAAGTCGTTCAGTCCTGGCTCAAGTACCGCATGAAGAAAGGGGCCGGCAAGAAATCCTCGCCCCTCGACGACATCCGCCCCGCACGCTGGACCAGCCAATTCACCACGGAACTACTCAATTTGCTTTGGGTTCTGGAGGAAACGGTGAAGTGCTATCCCGAACAGGAGAAGCTGCTCGATGCCGTGATCGCGAGTGACTGCTTCCTGGCCGAGGAGCTGCCCACGGTCCCAGAGGAAATGCGGAAGCCACCAAAGGAACAGGCAAGTAAGGGAGATCTGTTTGACGTAGGAAACGACGGTTAAGAGAAAAATGAATAATTCGACCAAACAAGCCTTGGAGACCATTCTGAAGACTGTCAGGGCTTCGGATCAGTTTCAGAGACATGGGCGCGAGCTTCACCGGATCACGAAGGTTCAAATGTCGAACCCCTCAGAGGGCGACTTGTCTGAGATTGAGACCGAAGCCCAAGTCTGGCTCAAGGCCGCTGATTCCGCGGAAACCGCCGGTGTTTTCAAACCGCCATATTGTTTCCTGCTGCGGGCATGTGCCGTGGAAAGTGTTCATCGGCGACGCTTGCTAGACGGATTGTACAACCCTGATCTCGATGACATTAGCGCACGAATTAACACCATACGCGAACGAGAAGGACTCGATGACGACGAGCCCCGGCCCATTGGCCAAGGACCTGAGGATTGGGAGGATTTAGAGGAACAATACTCGCAAATTCTGGACGCAAAATTTGAAGAGACACTACGTGAATACGAGCTCGTTGACATGGCTGAACTCTACCGCCAAGACCGCGAAGCGTATGACGCACTTAGAGAGAAGGGCCGTCGCCTCCTCTCTAAGGATTTCTCCGAGTTGGAACAAGTGGAGGCTGTCCAGCAACAATTCGAAGCTGAGGCCAAAATCTGCGCCGAAGGCAGGGCGTATCATGCGGCAGCCGTCATGATCGGTTCCGCCATTGAGGCTGCTCTCTTGTTTGTCTGCTTGGAGCACCGAGAGGACGCATTGGACGCACGGAAGCGTTTACCGAACTGCGAGCGGCCGAAACCAAAAAACCCGATACGATGGCACCTCGAGGATCTCGTACGAGTAGCAGACGAGGCAGGATGGCTACCGAACTTTGAAGTAGAAGACGGAACTCTGAGCACTCGCTTGCTATTGGACATGGCACGGAACCTTCGAAACTTGGTGCATCCTGCCCGACATCTACCCGACAGAATAAGCCCTGGTGTAAAGCGCATGTATACCAATGCACAAGCCGCCTACATCCTCCTCAAGCGGCATTTGGCAGAGGCTTTTATTTGAGCGTCATAATACCCGGATCTTGCCCTAGCTCCTGCCAGGAGAGATAGTATTGGTCAATCTTTTGTGGTGGCAATGCTTACAGAGAACTATAATGAAGGCACCCATAACACATAACAGAAGGAGCGGAGCCTTATGGATATGCTCAAACGAATCAGCGGGGTAATTCTCATTGTGATGGCCTTTGTAGTCGCAGTCCACACGGTGGTGGAACCGCTCTATCATGGCTCCACCACCGCGCAGCCTTACAGCCCGGTCTGGGACACCTTGAATCCGTTGATGGTGCTGACCCTCGCGCTGGGCCTGATTTTCGCCTGTATCCGCAAGAGAGCCGTCGACGGCGAAGGCGGCGGCGCTCCGGTCACTCGCGAGTTTTTGGCCGCCAACACCTTGTTCTTCGGTTTCATCTTCGTGGGCATCCTCTTTCTGTGGAACTGGTTCAACCTGCTCAACCCGGCATTCGCCGCAATAGGAAGTGAGACAGTATCCCTGGTATGGATAATCATCGACGCCACCCTGCCGCTGCTGTCAGGGGCGATGGGGATTTTCCTGCTGCGCGGCGACGGCGACGGATAGAGTCCGGACCCGCCTGGTTGATCTCCGGCATCGGTGCCATGTACAGGCCCGCGGGAGAGGCGCAAATTGAAGGACCATTCCCCAGACTACCTATTTATCAAAAGGAGACCAGTGAGGGATGAACGAGAAGGCCGGGGCCTCGCAGGCCCTCATCCAGGCATATTTCAGCCTCCATCCCGGAGAGGCCGCCCGCGCCCTGGGTAGCGCTCCCGTTCCGGAGGCCCTCGACCTGCTGGAGGCGGGACCCGACGCCATTGCCGCTCAGGTCTTCAAGCGGCTGGACCCGGACAAGGCGGTCGCGCTCGTCGAGGCCATGGACCAGGGGATGGTGCGCCGCCTGTGGACCGCGATGGACTACGGTGTCGGCGCCGCTCTCCTGGCGCGGCTGAATGCGGATCGCCGGGCAGCATGCCTGGCCGCCCTGCCCCCGGAAGTGAGCGCCGAACTGGAGGAGTTGATGAGCTATCCGGCCGAATCGGCCGGCCATCTCATGGACACCTCGGTGACCGTCTTCAGCGCCACCGAGACCGCAGAGGAGGCCCTTGCCCGCATCCGTTCCTTTCCCGAGCGCCGCATCCACGACCTCTGCGTGGTGGACTCCGACGGGCGCCTAACTGCGGTGCTGCCGCTCCAGGAGGTGGCCGTTGCCCAACCCGGAGAGCCCCTGGAGAGGCTGACCCGAGATTCGCCGGTCTGCGTCCAGGCCATGTCTTCGCGCGAGGAAGTGGTGGAACTGCTGGAGGTTCACAAGCTCTCCTCCCTGCCCGTAATCAGCTTCGAGGGCCGCCTTCGGGGGGTTATCCGCCACGACGGCCTGGTGGAGGCCGCCCAGCACGATGCCAGTGAAAACCTGCAAACCATGGTCGGGGCGGGCCGCGAAGAACAGGCCCTGTCGGGGCCTTCCCTGGCGGTGCGCAAGCGCCTGCCATGGCTTCAGGTCAACCTGGCCACCGCCTTTCTGGCCGCTGCCGTGGTGGCCCTCTTCGAGGACACCATAGCCAGGTTCACCGCCCTCGCCGTCTTTCTGCCGGTGGTGGCCGGACAGTCGGGCAACACAGGGGCCCAGGCTCTGGCGGTTGCCATGCGCGGGCTGGCCCTGCGCGAGTTCAGGCCGCGCAACTGGTTCCGCGTCGCCCGCAAGGAACTGCTGGCAGGGCTGGTCAACGGCCTGGTGGTGGCCCTGACCACCGCTCTGGTTGTTTACCTGTGGTCCGGTTCGGTGGGCATGCCTCTGGTGCTGAGTATTGCCATGGTCTTTTCCATGGCCATGGCCGGACTTACGGGGACCTTGATCCCCGTCGTCCTCACTGCCCTGGGAAAGGATCCGGCCCAATCGGCTTCCATAGTTCTGACCACGGTGACCGACGTTCTGGGTTTTCTCAGTTTTCTGGGACTGGCTGCCTGGATGACCGCGACCTTCGGTCTGGCCCTTTAGGGACAATTGCCCTCATATTTTCTAAATTGATTGCATATATTCGGGGACATGCGCCTCAGCCCCACGATGTTTCGCAAAAAGAGGTTGGTGTGATATTATGGGAAAAATCGTCTGCAAGTTCGGCGGCTCGTCCGTTGCCGACGCTGCTCAGATCGAGCGCGTGGCGTCCATAGTCCGCAGCGACCCAGGGCGCCGTTTCGTGGTGCCGTCGGCCCCCGGCAAACGTTCCGACGACGACACCAAGATCACCGATCTGCTCTATTTGTGCCACGAACTTGCGCGCCAGAATATCAACTTCGCGGATCCCTTCGACAAAATTCGCCAGCGCTTTTCCGGCCTCTCGGCGGCTCTGCACTCTGCCCTTGATATGGATGCCTTGCTCGCTGAAGTCGAGGACGCGATCAGGGAGGGCGCGGGACGGGATTACGTCGCCTCCCGCGGGGAGTACCTGAGCGGCCGAATTCTCGCGGATGTCCTTGACGCCACTTTCGTGGACCCTGCGGAGACCATTCTCTTTCGCTCCAGCCGACGCCTCGACGACGACTCCTACCAGCGCCTGCGGGCGCGCTTGGCCGACGAAGTGTTGTATGTCATTCCAGGATTCTACGGTGCCGACCCCGAGGGCGAGATCGTGACCTTTTCCCGCGGCGGATCCGATATAACCGGGGCGATCGTCGCCCGCGCGGTGGGAGCGGAGGTCTACGAAAACTGGACCGACGTATCCGGGTTGCTCTTGGCCGATCCCCGCATGGTTCCGGATGCTCTGCCAGTGGAGGAGATTACCTATCGCGAGATGCGCGAATTGGCCTATATGGGGGCTGCCGTTTTTCACGACGAGGCCATGTTCCCCGTACGCACGGCTGAAATCCCCGTCCACATACGCAACACCAACCGGCCGGATGACGCGGGCACGCGGATTCTGCCGCGCCGGCGGCTGACCGAGCGCATGATCGCCGGGGTGGCGGGGCGGCCGAACTTCACCATGCTGACCATTGAAAAAGCACTGATGAATCAGGCCAGGGGGTTCGGCCAGCAGGTCCTGGAGGTAATCGCCCGGCACGGCATCAGTTATGATCACACTCCTTCCGCAATCGATGCCATGTCGGTGATCATAAGGGACGAGGAGCTGGACAAAAAGGGAGATCTGGTTGTCGAAGAAATTCAGCGCATCCTCCAACCCGACAGGGTCGAACTGATTTCAGGTCTCGCCTTGATCGCCACGGTTGGCGAAGGGATGTCGCAGCGGGTGGGCATTGCCGCTCGTCTCTTTTCCGCCCTGGCCGATGCCGGCGTCAACGTGAGGGTGGTCGATCAGGGGGCTTCGGAGATCAACGTCATCGTGGGGGTCGAAGAAGCCGACCTCAAGAAGGCCCTGGTCGCCATTTACCGGGCTTTTGTGAGATAATGAATGGACCCGCAGGCGCTGTTACCACGTTTCGCAAGCAGTCGCCTCGGTCATCCCTTGAGCGGAGGGTGCGGGCTTTGGAGATACAAATTACCCGCCCGATGGTTCGGAGTGCTTAGGATTCTCTCTTTCAAAAACGGATGGTAAAACGGGTCGGCTCGGCTGGAGAACTTTCGAGGGAAAAAGCAAAGCCGTGGCGGCTCAAAACCTCCTGTACCAGGGTCAGGCCGAGGCCCCGCCGGTTTTCCCTTGTGCTGAAAAATGGTGTGAACAGACTCTCCGCTACTTCCGGCTCGATCCCCGTGCCTGTATCCTCGACCACGACAATCGAGCGACCATCCGTCTGCCCCAGGCGAATGGTTATCCGACCGCCCTCTCCGATTGCCTCCACCGCATTCTTCAGGATATTGACAAAAACCTGTTCCATCTGATTTGCGTCCATGGCGATAGGTTCCAGGTCCTCCCCAACCTCCCATTTCCACTCGATTCTGCGGCGCTCGCAGTCGACGCCCAGCAGCAGGGCGATGTCGTGCAAGAGTGCCTCTAGGTCCACCGGCTGCCGATTGGGCGGCGGCAGTTGGACTACCTCGGCGAAGCTGGCCATGAAATCACTGAGATGGTCGATGCGCTCAATGACCACCTGCAGGGCGTTGTCGAAATCGACGCGGTCGGCCTCCCGCAATTGATCCTTGTAGTTGAGGCAGGAGTGCAGTAGGGAATTCACCGCTCCCGTCGAATTGTTCACCTCGTGGGAGAGCAAGCGAATGACTTTCTCGTAGGCCGCCTTCTCCGAAAGGCGCAATTCTTCGGTCAGTTCCTCCACCAGGATATAGCTGAGCTCGAACCCCTGGTCTAAAAACTGCGCTTTGCGGCAGCGCACCCTCCGTCCCTGAAGCCCCAGCACCTGCGACTCACCCATGGGCAGCTTGTGCAGAGACCGGGCGAAAGTGGTTCCCAACTCCTTCAGTCCCTGGCCGTGCGCCGCGCCTGCGGCCAGCCCCAGGAGCCGTTCGGCGCTGGGATTGGCAAGAGCGATTTTGCCGTCGAAGTCGAGGGTAATAATGCCCGACGGCGAAACCCTCAGGATTTTCTCCGTGAAGTGGTGCTGTTCCTCGACCCGGGTGCGCTCTTCGCGCAACTGGTCGATCATGCGATTGTACACGCGCACCAGCCGGTCCATCTCCGGCTGGCCCACGGGGCTGAACTTGCAGGTGAAATCGCGCTCGTGGATGAGCTCGGCGCCGGTACGAATCAGATTGAGGGGAACCCAGAAATGGCGGATCAGGCGCACCCCGACCAAAAGCGACAGGACAAAGAATAGTTCGAGCCCCAGGAGATAGAGCGGCTCTTCGAGCAACAAGTACCCGGCCACTGCAGCGAATACCAGGTGGATGCAGATCAAGTAGAGGGTGAGTTTGAAGCGCAGGCTCAAAAGTCGATCCCGTGTTTCTCCAGACGGCGATAGAGCGCCGCCCGGCTCAAGCCCAGGGCCTGGGCTACGCGGCTGATGTTGCCCTTGTAGTGCTCCATGCACCGGGCGATCATCGACCGCTCCAGCTCGTCGAGAGTCATGGTGCCCGGCGCCGGCAGGCCAACTTGGCCACCCCGGCCTCCCTCGGGCTGCATATCCAGGGCGGAAGTGAAGTCATCGATGCCCAGGACGTGGCCGGAACCCATCAAGGCGGTGCGTTCCACCAGTTGCTTCAACTGGCGGATATTGCCCGGCCACGGCAGGGTTTGTAGCCAGTCCAGGGCCGCATCGTCGATTTCCAGCCCGCGGCGGTAAGTCTGGGCCGCGCCCAGCGCAAAGTGGCGCGCCAGCAGCGCTATGTCCCCCGCTCGTTGGCACAGGGGCGGAAGGTGCAGGACGATGAGGTTGAGGCGGTAGAGCAAATCCTCGCGGAAGGCACCCGACTCCACCAACTCCAGCAGGTTCTGGTTGGTCGCCGAAATCACTCTCACGTCTACCGCACGGGTCTTGCTCGATCCCAGTACTTCATAGGTCCGGTCCTGCAGCACGCGCAGCAGCTTGACTTGGCGACTCGGGACCAAGTCGCCGATCTCGTCGAGGAAGATGGTGCCGCCATCCGCCTTCTCAAAGCGACCGGTGCGGTCCTGGCGCGCGTCGGTGAAGGCCCCCTTCACGTGCCCGAACATCTCGCTCTCGAACAGGGTCGAGGAAATGCCACCGAGGTTCACTTTTACAAAGGGTTGCTGCTGCCGGTTGCTGTTGCGGAAGATGGCTTGGGCGATTTCGTCCTTGCCGGTGCCGCTCTCGCCGGTGATCAGCACCGAAGCATCGGTGGGTGCGACGCGGCTGACCACCTCGAGCACCTTGAGCAGTTGAGGGTCGGCGCCAATGACATTGGTGAAATCGCCCCGGCAGTCCAGTTCCTCGCGCGTGATTGTGCGCTCGGTGGCCGACCTTGCCGCAGCCAGACCCAGTGCCGTTTTCACTGCCTGCAGAATCTGGCTGTTGGTCCAGGGTTTGGTGACGAAATCGGCGGCGCCTGCCTTGATGCCCTGCACCGCTAGTTCGATAGACCCCCAGGCGGTCATCAGAACAACCGGCAAACTGGCCCGTCGCTGCTTGATCTGCTGCAACAATTCCATGCCCTCCTCACCACTGGTCCGGCGCGAGAAGTTCATGTCCTGCAGGACCAGATCGCACTCGTTACGCTCCAGCCAGTCGAGGGCTTCGGCCGGAGACGCGGCCGTGGAGGTCTGGTAGCCGGCCTGCTTGAGCAGCAGAGACAGCGACGCGGTCACCGAAATATCGTCGTCCACTACCAGAATCATCGCTTGGTCATCATTCGTAGTACAGGGCTTCGGTCGGACGTATGCGGCAGGCTAGCTGCCCCGGGTACAGGCTGCACACTATTACCAGACCGTAAATCACCAGTGCCGCAAGAGCCGAACTTAGAGCGTAGATCCTGGGGCTGTAGTCGAGCAACTCCAACAGTGGGAACTGCACGGCGAGCAGCAGCCCCGCGACTACGCCGATGCTGGCGACCACCAGCATCTCGCCCGTCAACAGCCAGTAGATCCTGGCCGCCGACCCCCCCAAGGCCCTGCGCAGGCCGATTTCCTCAACTCTCAGCATGGTCCGCTGCCACAGCACACCGCTCAACGAAAGGGCCACCATGCTCAGCACCAGCACCGAGATCACCCCGGCGGCGAACAGAGGCATCAAGGCCAACTTGAACGCTGTAGCGCGACCTTCCTCCAAGGCCCTGATTCTGACTCCGTAGCCCGGTGCCATGGCCTTGAGCCGCCTGTGGATTTTCTCCTGGTCGGCCAACGGGGTGCCGGGACGCACTCGGACTACAAAATTGACATATGCATCGTCTTCCAGGCGAGTTAATATGAAGAAACCGGGATCGGAAAATTCCCCTCTCCGGCGGTAGTCCGAGACCACCCCGACGACCCTATGGTCATCTCTACGCCCCCTCCACTGATCGACCTGCTGGCCGATGGGATCCTCACCGCCAAAGAACACCTCGCTGAGCCGCTGGGTTATCACCAGCGGCTCCCAGTCCAGAGCCGCATCTTCCTCACTGAACCACCGCCCGCTGATCAAGTCGAGATCGAACACCTCGTGGAACTTATCCGAAACAGCACCATGGTCAATCGTTTGCCCGCCTTTGGTGGAACTGTAGTACCGAACGGTAGCGTAGGGAATAGCTGCGCCGTTTGCGGCGGCGACCGACTCAATCCAGTCGAATCCCTCCAGGGCCTGATAGACTTGCCTGCGGGTGGGCGCTTGCGCCTCGCTGTCCGACGGTAGCTCATGGTCCCGCCAGAATTTCACGATCCATCTATTTTCGTAGGAAAATCCGAGGGGCCGGCGATAATTGTCCGCTTTGTACACGGCAAGGGAGGCAGTGATAAAAACGATCAGGAAGGAAATGAAGATCTGCAAGACGGTTAACGCGTTCGCCTTTTTGCGGTTCCAGACCAGCTTGCAAAGGTGGCGTATCATTGCTTCCTCCTTCTGAGTGCCTCTACGATATGCAGGCGCGACATTTTCCAAGCCGGGTAGACGCCGGAGAGCAGACCGAAGACCAAGGTTATGACCAAGCCATAGAGAAAAATGCGTTGGTTCAGATGAAATTCGGCGTACTGAAAAACATCACTGGCACCGAGGATTTGCAGAACGAGAAAAGTAAGGACGAGCCCCAGGGCACCGCCCAGGAGGGTGAGGATCAGGTTCTCCGCCACGAATTGCCCCACCAGGGTGAGCGAAGACCCGCCGAATGCCTTGCGCACTCCGATCTCGGAAGCACGCTCCAAGATGCGGGTGACATTGATGTTGACAAGGCTGATTACCGGAAGGAGCAAGAAGAGTAACCCCAGGCCGCTGAGCAGCAGGACCATCGCATCGGTGGTATCGGCGTCTCTGAAATCATAGAGCATAAACATGAGACGCGCAGTCTCTTCTAACAACGTGGCAGGGCCGCCTATAATGCGGTTGATCTGGTCGGGATTAGGGTATTCGATCCGGGTGAGCACATCGGCGAATTCCTCTTTGACAAGCGGTATTTCAGCCCCACTGTGCGCCAGTATCAGCGCCTGATATGGGCCAAACAGCGAATTGTAACGCAGGTACTCGTCCGTTTCGCGGGCGCTGACGGGTACCCAGATATCCGCAAAGGACACTTTGCGGAATGCCGGCACATTGGGCACGACCCCTGTCACACGGAAAGGGCGTCCCTTGACCTCGATGAACTTCCCCACGGCCTGCTCTTCCCCGAAAAACACCCGGCGCGTCGCCTCGTTGATCACCGCCACCCGTTGTGCCTTCTCTACCTCCTTTGTGGCATAGAGATGGCCTTCAAGGAAGTCGAATTCGAGGATTTCCCAGAAAACCCCGTCCGTGTACTTGAGGGCTAATTCGATCTTCACTCCCTTGTGATACGTTACCTCCGAAGGCCAATCGCTAACAATGGACACCTTTTCCGCCTGGGCCAGGGAAGACACATAACGTTTCAAAAAGGCGTAGCTGGGTGATTGAATCCGCCTGAATTTTTCTCCCCTACGTTCTCCAGTGAGCAAATTCAGGATGAAGGTGCGGTCCGCCCGGGTCTCCGGCGGGAAGGAGCCAAAAAGGTGGTCGAACAAGGCCGTCGCTACCATCAGCACCATGAGAGTGAAGCTTATGGTGAAAAGACTGATGCAGGTAAAGACCTTGCGTCGCAACAGCACCTTGAGAGCAATTTTGACGTAGTTCTTCAGCATGGTTGCTCCCTAACTAGGATGAAGTGCAGTACTACTCGTAGTGCAGAGCTGCGGCCGGTCGCACCCGGCTGGCCAGCCAACTGGGGTAGAGGCCGCACAGCAGCACCAGCAGGTAAAGCACGAGGGCCGTCGCTCCCAGGCCGCAGGCGACTACATAGGCCGGCACCCGGCTCCACAACACCAGATCCAGGAGCCTGAACTGGACAATCGGCACACAGCCCAGCACAATGGCCACCGTCAGCAGCACCGCCAATTCACCCAAGAACTGGACGTAGATGCGGCCCGCGGGAGCCCCCACCGCCCGCCGTATGCCGATCTCCCGCGTGCGCCGGCGCACGTTCTGCCACATTATGCCGATCAGACCCAGGGCCACCATGAGCGTCATAAGGCCGCTGATTACGGCAAATATTCCCAGCTTATAGAACCGCCTCAGATGACCCTGGTCCAAGAGGTCCTCCAAGGACTCCGCTTCGAATCGAACGAACCATCCCCTGGGGAGGGCCGCCTGGAATCTTGATCTGAGTACTTCGCCGAAGGCCCGTCCCACGCAAGGATAGGGCTTTACCAGAAAGTAGCTGGTATTACTGGTCGGATTGGCGAGCCGCTCATTGGAAAAGCGCAGAAATATGAACCCAGGTATCTCCGCAGGCCAAGGTCCTTCTTTCTCCCCATAGGTTTTGTAATAGAAACAATGCTCCACGACCCCTACCACGCGGACCCTGTCAGGAGGAATGTTACCATCTCGCTTCCTGACTATGGATGAGGCCCCGACTACTTTGCCCAGGGGATCCTCGTCGCCGAACAACGCTTGGCCCAACTCCTGGTCGATGACGGCCGGGGTCCAGTCAAGGGCCTCGTCCTCGGGCCGGAACCAGCGCCCGCTGAGCATTTGCAGTCCCAGCACCTCCAAACCATCGTCCCCGATCTCGACGGAAGCAATCCCACTCCACGTTTCCGAGAACATGAACGGAGGCTGGCTGGCCAGGGCCATCGCCTCAACCTCGTCGAGCGCCTGCAGCTCTTGCCACACCCGCTCGATATTGCTCCGGTACTCTTTTCCAGCCTGTTCTCTGCTCATATCGCGCCTTTCGCCGAAAAGGCCTATATCCATCAACATGGCAGACCACACGTTTTCGTACTCGAATCCCAGGGGCTTCAACTCCTCCGCGGCGAACAGCATCCAGCCGGTGATCAAGGGAGTCAAAACCAGGAAAGCCAGCAAGAGTTCGCCGACGAGCAACAGATTGGTCCGCCGCCTGTTCCACTCCAGGCGGCATAGATGAGCGATCATTTTTCCCTCCCGGTCAACGCCTGGACAGGATGCAGGCGCGCCATCATCCAGGCGGGATAGGCTCCGGAGACCACCCCGAAGAACAGAGTGATCAATACTCCGTATAAGAACGTGCGGAGCCAGACCCCGACATCCATGTAGATGTCCAGGCCACGCAGCGGCACCAGTGCTAGAATGCCCCAACTGAGCGGCAGGCTGAGCCCTCCGCCGATAAGGGTGAGCAGCACGTTTTCGGTTACGAACTGCCCCACCAGGGTGCGGGTCGAGGCGCCAAAAGACTTGCGCACCCCGATCTCGGAGGTGCGCTCCTCAATGCGGCCGATGTTGAGATTGACAAGGTGGAGCGCCGGCAGCAGCATGAAGAGCAGCATGTAGCCTCCCAAGGTGAGTAGCCGCAACCGGAGCCGAGTCGCGGCAACCTGCTGCGGATCCCCAGCTTCTCTGTAGTCTTCTCCCCAGTCTGCCTTACTCTCGCGTGCCCATTCCTCCAACGTCGTGAGCAGCGGCGCATATAGCCTTCCACGAAGAGGAAAGCGCCCATCGGGCGAAGGAGGTTCCACCTGAGCCACCACGGTAGCCCATTCCGCCCGTATGCGCTCCATATCCGCCGGGCGCCGCGCCAGCACCGCCGCCTTGTACCTTCCCTGGAGCTTGTAGGTACGCCAGAGCTCCGGGGGATCGGTGGTCACCGGCACCCAGACATCGGCATTCGTTCTCTGGCGGATAACCTGGATGTCGGCTGCCACGCCCACCACTCGGTAGTTCTGCCCGCCGATTGGCACGCTCTTGCCCACGACGGCCTCCGAGCCGAAGAAGCGTTTGCCCAAGCCGGCGCTGATCACGGCGACCCTATCGCCGGATTTCACTTCCGCGGCTGTATAGGGTCGCCCCTGGCGGAAGTCGAAGCGAAAGACATCCCAATAGGCCCCATCTGTTTTTCTCAGGGCCACAAAGCCCCCCTCCACGCCCCCGTGCAATTCCCTGTGATCTACTTCAGAGAATACCGTCACTTTTTCCGAACTTTCCAACCGACGCACATAGCGATCCAGAAACGCGTAACTGGGGCTGAAAAAGCTCAGTGAGTAGATGCCGGACGGATCAGTTGAAGTATGCTGCACGAACAGCGAGCTCAGATGCAGCGTACGGTCGGAGTGGACCTCGGGTGGTATGGGCCCTACTTCCTGGTCGAAAATGGCCACCGCCACCATCAGGACCACGAGGGTGAAGCATATCCCGAACAGGTTGACGCCGGTGAAGAACTTGTGTCGCCAAAAGACCTTGAGGGCGATTTTCGTATAGTTCTTCAGCATCTCGTCTCCCTCAGTTTACTTGGCGCCCGTCGAAGAGCCGTACCGTGCGCTTGGTGCGCGCGGCCAGACCCTGGTCGTGGGTCACCATGACGATGGTGGTGGCTTCTTTGTTGAGATCGTGCAGAATGTCCATGATTTGGGTGCCCATGCGGCTGTCCAGATTGCCGGTAGGCTCGTCGGCCAGCAGGATCTGCGGCCGGCCGACAATAGCCCGGGCCACGGCAACGCGCTGCTGCTGGCCCCCCGACAATTGCGAGGGAAAGTGCCGCACCCGCGAACTGAGCCCGACCAGGTCCAGGGCCGCCAGCGCCATCCGGCGCCGCTCCTTGCCCGACAACCCACGGCGATAGAGCAGGGGAATCTCCACATTGTCCACCACGTTCAAATCGGCGATCAGGTGGAACGTCTGAAAAATGAAACCGATCTCCTCGTTGCGGATGCGCGCCAGGTAGCGGTCGGCGTAGGAGTGGATGGGGCGCCCGTTCAGGCTGATGTCGCCGGTGCTGGGCTCGTCGAGCAAGCCGATAACGTTGAGCAGAGTGCTCTTGCCCGAACCGGAGGGTCCCATCACCGAGATGAACTCCCCCTGGTCGACGGCGAGATTGATATTGCTCAAGGCCAGGGTCTCGATTTTGTCGGTGCGGTATATCTTTTCTATGCCTGCGAGTTCGATCACGACGGTCTCCTTTATTTGATCTGTACCTCGTTCAAGTGCAGGTAGTTCTTCATACTCGAAATGATTACCTCGTCGCCCTCGAGCAACCCCTCTACCACCTCGTAGTACTCGAAATTGGCAAGGCCGATGCGCACTTCGGTCTTCACCGCCTTTTGGCCATGGACTACAAAGACCTCATGGAGGCCCGGCCCCCCGTTGATGAAGGGCCCCCGCTTGAGGCGCAGGGTTCGGCCCTTGCGCGCGGTGACGATATAGGCGTCCACCCGCTGATTGGGCCGCAACAGCGGGTGTGCCGCATCCTCCAACTCGACCTCGAGATGGAGGACGTTGTTGTCAACCGTGGGCAGAATGCGGGCGATGCGACCCTTTACGTAGGCTTCCTCGTCAAGGCGCAGACGAACCAGAAGTCCCTGCTGGAGCCGGCGGGCGTGGATATCGGAAACGGTGACGTCGACGCGGAAGGAACTAAGATCGGCAACGCGGGTGATCTCCTGGCCCTGGCTGATGGAAGCCCCAACGATGGGTGCTATCGCCGTGAGTACACCGTCTCTATCCGCCCGGATATGGGCCCTCTCGAGGCGGCGGCGTGCTTCGTCGCCCTCGCGTTTCAGAGTCTTCATTTCCAGGCGCAGAGCCTCTAACTGGGCCTGGGTCGATTCGATGAGATTGCTGCGGTTTTCTTCCAGTTGCTGCAATTCAATCTCGGCCCGTTGCTCCTCCAACTGCGCTTGGCGCAACTGATCCTGGGAAACCGCACCAATGGTTTGCAACTCAAAGTACTGCGCAGTTCGGGTCTGCAGACGCTGCAATTCCAGTTTTTTCAAACGCCATCGGGTCTCCAGATCGTTCAGCTTCTTGCGTTTGTCCAATTCCAGTTGGGTCCCCCGGTTCTGCTTGAGGGCCACCTCTTCTTCCCGTTTCTCCACCTCGAGCCGCGCTACGTTCAAATCTAGTTCGACTATGGCCTCTCCCTGCTGCAACACGGCGCCCGGTTGCCGCAGGATGCGCACCAGCCGGGTATTGATGGGGCTGAAGACAACTTGCTCGAATTGGGGCACCACGGTACCTGAAGCAGTAATCGTCTCTTCCAGCGCACCCTGCTGCACCGGAGCCGTGCGGATGCGGTCGAGATCCACTGCGGGCCTGATCCAGGCGGGCAACCAGACAAAGAGCCCGGCAAGCACGACCCCCCCAGCCGCCGACCAGGCGATGCGTTTGCCGCGCCGGCGCCGCAGGAATGCAGGATCCAGGGGACGGTCCATAGGGAACATAACCTCCTCCCCGCTCCCCTTACAAATTCCGTGCCATGTTATAACTAATTGTCTTCTATTGACTTATTGTTTTCGGCGAAGATTGTTTTCGTTCGATTTTGAACGCGGCTGTCCATTATCGCACATTCGGGCACTTGTCTTGCCACCTCTGCCGCAACGAAATTTCCTTCAGGGGAACGGTCCCTGTTCGGTAGCAGCGAAGTCCGCCGAATCCTTCCTATCTCCGACGACCCTAGATCTTCGGACCTATTGACCAGGGAAATCCCGCCTTGCAAGCCTGCTCAGGGGAACAGTAGCGGAAAATCCGGCACGATTCTATCTTTGCCGGACTATTGAAAACTTTCCATTCAAGAAACTATCAGGAGAAGGAAAATGAATCGATTTCGCGGGGTCTTTCCCGCCACTATTACGCCCATGACCGCGGCTGGGGACCTGGAGGAAGAAGCATTCCGGCAAATATTGGAATTCAATATTCAGGCTGGTGTGCAGGGCTTCTGGGTCGCCGGAGGTACGGGAGAGAGCGTGCTCTTGGCGGACGAGGAAAACAAACGCATCGCTTCCATCGCCGCAGAACAGAACAGGGGACGTGTGGCCAATATTATGCACGTGGGGGCTGCCACCACCGAGCGTGCGGCGCGTTTGGCTGAACACGCCGCCAAGGTTGGTATCGAATCCATCTGCTGTGTCCCTCCCTTCTTCTACGCACGCAGCGACGAGGAAGTCGTCGAGCACTACCGAGTGGTGGCCGCCGCCGCGAACCTTCCCCTGTTCATCTACAATCTGCCCAGTGCCACAGGCGTCGAGATAACCCCTCAGTTGGCCCGGAAGATCCAGGACCGCGTCCCCCAACTGGCCGGATTGAAACACTCGGCTGCAAACTTTTACAATATTCGCCTCTTCGACCGGATGGGGCTGGCATGTTTCAGCGGAAGCGGGGCACTTTTTTTACCAGCTCTGACCATTGGAGCAGCGGGCTGCGTGGACGGTCCTCCCAACGTCGCCCCCGAACGGTGGGTGGAAATCTGGGAGGCCTATGAGGAAGGCGATTTGAAACGGGCTGAGGCAGCTCAGGTCCGCGCTGACAAGATGTTCGACCTATTTTCCGAGTTCAGCTATCTTACTTGCATCAAAGCGCTGCTGAGCCACCGCCTGGGCATAGACTGCGGCAGTCCACGGCCCCCGGGCTCCCCGCTGACAGGCGAGCAAACAAAACGCTTGCTCCAACGCGCGGAGGAATTGGGCCTGGGCCAAGTGAGCATCAAATCCTGAAACAGCCCGTCTCTTCCCACCTCTCCAGCATGGAAGCGGCGTCGGTCTTTCCCCATCCCGGACGATTCAACCAGGATTGCCCCAGCAGACTTGCTGAATCAACCGCGTTAGAATCCTTTTATTTTCCCAATTTGTAGAGTTCGGGCCGACGCATCTCCAGGGTAGGCAATCGCCGCCGCAAGGCGCTGACATATTCCAGGTCGATCTCGCCGCAGACGATGTCTTCACGTCCTTGTGCTTTGGCCACAGCGATCCCCCAGGGGTCGACGATGGCGCTACGTCCGAACGGGCGGTCTTTGCCCAGCCGACCGAACTGATTTGCGGCGACCACGTAGCAAAGGTTGTAGAGCGCCGTGCTCGTGGTCAGGATCTCCCAGTGGTCCGTCCGCGGAGGAAGCAGGTCTCCCGATGGAAAGGCGGCGGGTATAGCGATCACCCCGGCCCCGCCGAGGGCGAGGGATCTGGCCATTTCAGGAAAACGCATGTCGTAGCAGACCATCACGCCCAAGCGCCCGAAGTCTGTCTCACAAAGGCATAGTTCGTCGCCAGGCGCCATGAAGGCCGTTTCCCTAAAGGCAAGGGCATCCATCAAATGAGTCTTGCGGTAGCGGCCGATTTCCATTCCTCTCCTGTCGAAAACGAGAGTTGTGTTGTAAGCCCGGCCGTCCGCGGAAGCCTCGGCAAAACTCCCGCTCACCAAATTGACCTCCTTCGACCTTGCCTTGGCGGACATCGCTTGTGAAAATTGCCCGGGAATGGGTTCAGCGATTTTCTTCACGTTGGAGGGGGTAGGCTCGCCGTTGCAGTACTCCGGCAACACAACCAGATCTAGTCCAGGGTGGCGCTCTATGGCTTGGTCGATCAGGCTGAGGGCTTTATGCAGGTTCTCGGACTTGTCCCCATCTGCGCCCATTTGAATGACCGCCACCTTGATTCGACTCATTGTAAAGGCCCTCAGATTTGGTGAAATGGGCTTGGATCCGAGCAGGAGGAGGTACCTGCGCTCGGACCAGGGCGAAGAACAAGGCCCGGAATAACCGTCCGTCTATCTGCGGCCTGAGCAACTCCTGGTCTAGCGGTCGGCAAGATCTGGTCTTCTTCCTTTACAGTTCTGCGACCTTTTACCTATCAGGTCCCTGGCCGATGCTAAGGCTAAAGCGTGAAGATAAATGAATTATGGGACGGAATACGCTGTCTAACAACGAGTTAGAATGGTTCAGGAGAGGGTGTCCGTTCATGCTGCGGTTGAGCCTGGCCGCGGCAGCGCCAAAAGGGCGGGGCTCTATCTAATTTTCCGTAACTGACCTCGAGGCCGGCAGCAGTCCCCCGGACAACATATTTTGGCCGGACCAACCAGAAATTTAGGTTGATACACGTAATGAACTGTGCAACAAATAGTTAACTAATTTTATGGGGCTTGGGCAATCTCCACCCGACGGTTCAGCTTTCGCCCTTCAGCGGTGAAATTTGTGCTGATAGGTTCGCTCTCGCCCTTGGATTCGAGGCTGAGGCGGCCTCCATCAATCCCTTTAGCAACCAGGAAATCCTTGACTGACTGGGCCCGCTTCATGCCCAGTTTGAGGTTGTAAGCGACAGGGCCCGTACTGTCGGTGTGGCCTCGGACCACCACTTTCACTTCCGGATTGTCCGTCATGTACTGGACTATGCTGTCCAGCGCCTGCTTGGCTTCATTCGAAAGTCCGGCCGAATTAAACCCAAAGTGAACATCCCTCTGCTCCATAAGCTCGGGGATTGCTTCTGGCTGCTCTTCGACGGCCAACTCTACAGGCGGCTCCGAAGCCTCTACGGGGCTAGGAGGCTCTTCTTCTATTTCGGTATCTTCTGTATCGGCTTCTTCTTCGAGGACCTTGGCATCCACTTCTACCGCTGGCTCAAAAGGAACTCGGGCTGGCTTGGGAGTTGGCGCAACGCCGAAGCTGCCCAGAGTCAGGCCGACCATTCCTTGCCAGAAGGCGTCATCGCCGCCGTCTTTAACACCATTAACATCGTCGCTGAGGGCCATTGTATACCCAAAAGAAGCTTCCAAAGCCAGATTGTCGGAAAGTCGAAGCTGGATTCCAGAACTCAATGGAACCATGGGAAGGGAACCAATGGGGTCCACTTCGAACTTTCGCAATGGTGAAATCTCGGGATGCTCCCAATCATAGCGCAGAATGCCGGCACCTACACCTAAGAAGAGATTCCAATGCTCTCTGACAATAGGGCTGAACAGCAGGCTACCACTCACCATCCCCAAGTCCGTCCCCGAATCGGAGGAATTATACCTACCGTATCCACCGTTCAGCTCCAATTGCCATCTGGGAATAATGCCGTGCCTCACAAAGACCAGCGCACGACCATTGGCCTCATCCTCCAACTCGGTGATGGGCAATAGTCCCCCCACACTGCCTCCGACGGTGAGGCCAGCCCGCTTGGCCAAGCCGAATTGGGCAGTGGCTGCCGGGGCCATTGCCAGATTGGCTGCAAGCAGACCGAGGATTGAAATTAAAAAGAGATTTGAGTGCATAAACCGCCATTTTCTGCAGGGAATGCGCGAGACCTCCTGTGGGCGGAACGCGTCAATAACCTTGTAGAAATTATTTAAATCATGCCGGTAACTGATTGACATGAGCTCAATTGCCTCCTATACCTACAGCTTCTGAAGTGGGGGACTTGGCTGGGAAAGAAATTGGTTTAGCTGATTTTGGGAACTGATACAGACTGATCAGGGGATTGAACAATCTGCTTCAACAGCTTAAGATGAGAAATGGCCAAAACCAATGGGCGCCGGGGAGCCGGCAACCTTGGGCCTCAACTTATCCTTCGCCATCAATTTCAAAGGAGGAGACCCCAGGGGAAATCAACTCCGGGTTCCTATAAAGGGTCCCTCGGGGTTGAAAAATGCCCTTTCTAAATATAACGGAAAATAGAGATAAGTCAATGAAATATTTGACAGATGTGGCCCTCTTCCAGGAGCTGGCCAAGCTTCTAGGCCCAACTAATTGCGCTGCAGTTGGATATTCAACGACACCTCAACCGATGGATGAGGATTTAAGGTACGCACCTACGTCGCAGAGGAGAAGGTATGCGCACCTTTTCCGGAGCCCATCTACTGGCCGCACCCACTGTTCGAGGCACCAACGAAGGGTCCCGTCCCGTCAAGACAATACCCGGCGGGCAAATGGAGTGGGTGGATCTTGCCAGCCCTTGGTAAGGTCGTTTTTTAATCCATTCTCCTGGCAACCCCATGGCAAAGCGGATCGGACGACGGGTTATGGCCTCCTCTGCTTCCAACCTCGACCAGATGCCTGGGAACTGTAGGAAAAAGGTCGAAGAAAAAATAAGCACCGCCACTTGATTTCTGTAAGCGTTTGCGCTTGTTTATCTTAGGATTGGGAATTAAAATAGAAAATGGTGGCTCCTCGCGGAATCGAACCGCGGACACAGGGATTTTCAGTCCCCTGCTCTACCTACTGAGCTAAAGAGCCACCATCCAACGGCCTAACAAAATAGATTCATTGGACGAGATGTCAAGGAGGAGAAATGTCTGTCTCGATAATACCGTTCAAGATGCCCGAACCAATGGATATCCCCGAGCACATCGTGGCTGCCCTGCGCCAATTACCCGGCGACAAGGCGGTGGTCAAGGCCATGAACCTACTGATGGAAATTGACGTAGCGGAAACAATGTTGTACGAAAGAGTTACGACCGGTGGAGAACTGCAATTGGGCCAAGTGGTCTCCAGGAGGGGTGCCCGTGCCCAAGAATTAATGACACTTTTGCAACAGGAAGAATTTTACGGTATGCCACTCTGCGGCGATGGCAATTCGCTGGCGGGCAAAGCCTTCGCCGCCCAGTCATCGCTGCTGGTCATGGGATCAACGGAAGCAGGGGGGGAAAACCCATTGCCGAAGGCAGTAAGCAAGTTTCTATTGCCGGGAAACGGCACGGGCAATGTCGGATTTATCTATGTCTTGACTTTCAGCAGTCGGAATGGCCAGCCGCTCGGGGCCCTGACTCTGATGCGGCCTCTTGCGGCCGGGCCGCTCAACCACGAGCAACCCAATATCACCGAACGGGTCCGAGTGGAACTGAGCCTGATTCTGGAAGGCTGAAAAAGCTAAGGATCAGACCGGCTCGACGACGTTGTTTCCGATCATCCAGGCTTCAACCTCACTACCGTCCACATCCGCCAACATCTGACCGTTGATCTCCACGCAAGGGGAGAGCGGTTGGCCACTTCTCTGCACCATTTCTGCATAGATTTCGGGATTGTTGATGATATCCTTGTCTTCATAGGGCAGGTTGTATTTGTGAAATACCTCCCGGACACTGTTGCTCCAGCCGCAAACTGGTTTCAAATAGGCGACGATTTGGGGTGATTCGGCCATTTTGTCCGATCCTTTCTCAGGGTTGAATGGATTGAGTTGAACCTAAATCAATAGGAGAATATAGGAATAGTCGTCTATCTGTCAAGCCAACAAGCTCTTAGAGCAATTTTTATTTGACGAAATTGGTTGGGTCTAGTACATTTGACAAGTCCACAAGCTCTCCCCTACCCAGTTTCACCTCCTGCAGGAATTCACAATGGCTTCAGAGGAAATTCTATATATTGAAGGCGGTCACCGCCTGAGTGGAGATGCTGTTGTACAGGGTTCAAAAAACGCTGCCTTGCCAATGCTTGCTACCTCCCTGCTGGCGGAGCGGGGACAGACCGTGCTGCGAAGGGTACCTCCGGTCAAAGATGTGCTGGTGGGCCTGGAAGTCTTGCGCCGTCTGGGCGCTGTCGTCAACTATGATCCTGCTGAGGAAGTCGCGGTCATAGACGCCAGCGGGGATATCGGCACCAATCTCCCCGACGAGTTGACCGAACGATTCCGCGCCTCCATCCTGTTTGTGGGTCCGCTCCTTGGGCGATTCCACCACGCTCGAATCAGAGGAGTGGGCGGTTGCAGCATTGGACAACGTCCGTGGGACTATCACGAGCGCGGCTTTGCCCGCCTCAAAGCCCGAGTCCAGGGGGTTGCCGGGGGAGGCCTGGAAATCAGTGCCGAGCAGCGGCTGCAGGGCGGTTTTACATATTGTGACGTCCCCAGCCATACAGGCGTAGAGAACCTGATCATGGCCGCCAGCCTTGCCCGAGGTGAGTCGGTAATCGAAAACGCCGCCTCTGATCCTGAAATTGTGGATTTTGTCGGGCTGCTAAGCAAGATGGGAGCCAAGGTAGAGGGAGCTGGTACGCGCACGGTAAAAATTACCGGAGTCGACAATTTGCACGGCGCTGAGCACACGGTGATGCACGACCGGCTGGATGCCGCCATGCTGATGATGGCCAGCGCTATCGTGGGTGGAGATGTGGCGCTGAAAGGCGTCAATCTAAACCACCTGAGGGTTTTCGAGGCCAAGCTGCACCAGATGGGAGTTGGTACCATTGAAGACGGTGATTGGGTACGGGTACGAGGTCCAGAGTGGCTTTCCCCAATCAACGTGGTGACTACCTTCTATCCAGGCTTCCCCACCGATCTACAGCCCAGCATTATGGCTCTGGCCTGTGTCGCCAGAGGGGACAGCTTTATTCGGGAGACTGTTTTCGAGGATCGCTTCGGACACGTAAAAAATCTGCGTTCATTCGGCGCCAGTTTGTCTCCTGAGAAGGATCGGCTGATCATCGTCCAAGGGCCTGCCCATCTCAAGGCAGCCAAGGTCAAGGCGCTCGATATTCGCGCCGGCGTGGCATGTGTGTTGGCGGGGCTTGCTGCCAAGGGTCGCACCAGTGTGCACAATCTCTACCAGTTGGACCGGGGTCACGCGCATTTGGAAGAGCGTTTCCGCGGACTTGGAGCAAAATTGGAGAGACTATAGACCCTGCTTGGGTCTCCACCATCTGCCTTCGGGAGCATTTTCCTCCTGTAATTTCGATTCAAATTCCTGAAGAAGGGAGATAAAATTCAGGCGCCGAAGAACCTTCGAATCGAAAAAATTTCTAGAACGCGGCAATAATAATATCACTCAGGGCCTTAGGAGCGGTCGAGGGAACATTCTTGACTGCTCCTTGTTTTGAGGGCATTTTCTCCACTCGTGGAAGGGAAAAGTCTGCGCACATACCAGAAAGAAGTCGACAACTGGGTCAGCACCATAGGGGTGCGTTATTTTTCTGAATTGACCAATACCGTCGTGCTGATGGAGGAAGTAGGGGAGTTGGCACGCTTGATGGCACGGCAATTCGGTGATCAGAGTTTTAAGGCAGGTGAAGAAGGCACCGATATTGGCATGGAGATGGCTGACGTGCTCTTCGTCCTGATCTGTCTGGCCAACCAGACAGGTATTGATCTGGAGGAAGCATTTTCCCGGGCTGTGGACAAAAAGACAAGACGGGATCGCCAGCGACATGCCAACAATCCCAAGCTCAAATAAAATCCAAAGGCATCCAAATCGGCCCTGGTGGCTTGAAATTTCCTTGAAATCTCCCGGAGTCCGAAACTTTGGTTGATTCTCGAAATAAAGGAGAGAGAATGGGACAACTGAATGGGAAAATAGCGCTGGTGACCGGGGGCAATCGCGGCATCGGCAAAGGCATCGCCCGCGGCCTGGGGAAGGAGGGAGCGCAAATCGCCCTCGCGGCTCGGAATGCTGAAGCACTGCGGCGCGCCGCAAGTGAATTGGTGGATGAAGGCACCCAGGTTCTGGCTGTGCCCACGGACGTGACCGATGAGCAGCAGGTCATGGCCCTCTTCGCCAAGGTGATGGATCGCTTCGGCCGCCTTGACATCCTGGTCAACAATGCTGGCGCATTTGACGGCGGAGCGGTTGAAAAGATCAGTCTCGATGCCTGGAACAGGGTCATCGGTGTATGTCTGACAGGCGCCTTTTTGTGCACTCGCGAAGCGTTTTCGATCATGAAACCACAAGGGGGCGGCCGCATCATCAATATCGGCAGCATCTCTGCCCAGCGCTCGCGGAACAACATGGCACCCTACACCGCGGCCAAGCACGGAATCTGGGGATTGACCCAAGCTACCGCCATTGAAGGGCGCGAGCATGGCATAGTGGTAAGCTGCCTGCATCCAGGCAATACCCTGGTTGAGCGGCGCCGAGACAGCGACAAGCCGGCCGACGACGAGCCAATGATGACCGTAGAAGAATTGGCTGGCGTGGCCGTGCACATGGCGGTCCTGCCGCCCCATGTCAATTTCTTGGAAGCTATCGTTCTGCCAACCACCCAAGCATACCTGGGCAGAGAATAGACCGTGGAGAACCGGTGGGACGACGACGACGCCCACAAGCTGGGTGACGATCCCCTGCAGTTGCGCGTCTACACCACCCGGCTTCTGGGACGAGAGCCGGACTTGGTGCTTCACGGCGGAGGCAACACTTCGGTAAAAATCGAGGAAACAAATCTCTTTGGCGAAGAGGAGATTCTGCTCTACGTCAAAGGAAGTGGCCGGGATATGGCCACCATCGAAGCATCTGGATTCGCCCCGGTAAAATTGGACATGCTGGTGAAAATTGCCCAGTTGGACCATTTGAGGGATGCGGAAATGGTCAAGACTCAGCGTGCGGCGATGGTGGACCCTCATGCTCCCAATCCTTCGGTCGAATCCATCCTGCACGCGGTCATTCCCTTCAAATTCGTCGATCACACCCACGCCGACGCAGTCCTCGCCATCACCAATACGCCGGATGGTGAAAACCGTATTCGCCAGATTTACGGACCGGACTTGTTCATCGTGCCCTATGTGATGCCGGGGTTCGCCCTGGCCAGAAAGATCTACAGCATGACCAGAGCGGTGGACTGGCGGCGGCTCGATGGGATGATTTTGCTGCACCACGGGGTCCTTACATTTGGAGACACCGCTCGGGAAGCCTACGAAAAAATGATTCGGATCGTCACCAGGGCAGAAAAATACCACGATAAACCGCGGGAAACTGTTCTCCTTCCGATCCAAAAGCCTGTAGAAACCGATTTGAGGGCACTGGCGAGATTGCGCCAAACGGTGTCAAACAGGAGAAAGGCAGCCATGTTCGCCAGATTGGACAGCAGCTGCGCAGCTCTAGGTTTCGCCAATCGCGCCGATGTGGCATGCCTTGCTACCCGTGGCCCTCTGACCGCTGATCACGTGACCCGGGCAAAATCCATTCCCGCCATTCTTGGCTCTGACGTTGAAATAAGTATTCGCCGTTACGTGGAGGCCTATCGACAGTACTTTGAGCGCAATGCAACCGGGGACATGGTTTGTTTAGATCCTGCTCCTCGGTGGGCGGTTTGGCCCGGAAGGGGGATGGTTTCCTTTGGCCGGACCATTAAAGACCTCCGAATTGTTTCCGATATCAAGGACCACACCATCCGGGCAATTCAGATGGCGGAAGTCCTGGGAGGCTGGAAGGCTCTGCCCGAACGGGATATCTTCCACGTCGAATATTGGGAGTTGCAGCAGGCCAAGTTGGAGCCGGAGGGGAACCCTCTTCCGCTCAAGGGCAAAGTTGCTCTGGTGACCGGCGCCGCAAGTGGGATTGGACGCGCCTGCGTGGAATCCCTTTGTGCTCAGGGAGCGGCAGTAGCTGCCCTCGATATTCGCACTGACACGGTGGAACTTTATCCCCAAGATGAAATTCTGGGCAAGGTTTGCGACCTTACAAGCGAGGAGGATGTCCAGCAGGCGGTCGAGAACACCATTCTCGCCTTTGGCGGTTTGGATTTGTTGATTAGCAATGCCGGGGTATTCCCCGCCAGCGAACTCCTCGCGCAGATGGATTCGGACAATTGGAACCGCAGTATCGCGCTCAATTTAACGAGCCACCAGTTCCTCTTGAGAACTTGCATTCCCTTCCTCGAAGCTGGGATTGATCCTGCCGTTGTGGTCATCGCCTCCAAGAATGTACCTGCTCCTGGTCCGGGCGCCGGGGCCTACTCGGTGGCAAAGGCAGGGCTGACCCAACTGGCGCGAGTGGCGGCTCTGGAATTGGCTTCTGCAGGCATCCGAGTAAATATTCTCCATCCCAACGCTGTCTTTGACACGGGGTTGTGGACGCCGGATGTGCTGCAAAGTCGGGCAGAACACTATGGCATGAGCGTAAAAGAGTACAAGACCAACAATCTCCTGAAGGTGGAGATTACTGCAAAAGATGTGGCGGCCTTGGCCTGCGCTATGGCAGGACCGATCTTTGCTAAAACGACGGGGGCGCAGATCCCCGTCGACGGGGGAAACGAACGGGTCGTTTAGGCTTGGGTGAGCAAAGGCGAGTAGAAAGGAATTTGGCGATGCCGGAAGCTGATGAAAGAGGAGGAAGCAAGAATTTTCATACGGATGTAAGCCATATCACGGAAAATTTTTCTCTCAAAGGCTCCAACTCCTACGATTGGGGGATGAAAAACAGGCTGGCCAGAATTTTCAGTAGCCGGTCCGGCAATACGGTCATGCTTGCTTTTGACCATGGCTACTTCCAAGGTCCGACGACCGGGTTGGAACGAATTGATATCAACATCAATCCCCTGATCCCGCACGCTGATACCTTGATGTTGACGAGGGGTATTTTGCGCAGTACAATCCCCCCTTCGACGGAAAAATCCCTGGTCCTGCGGGCTTCCGGGGGACCCAGCATTCTGAAGGAACTTTCCAATGAAGAAATCGCCATGGATATGGAGGACGCCGTGCGCCTGAACGCCTGCGGAGTGGCGGTTCAGGTCTTTATCGGGGGCGAGTTTGAAAAAGAGTCAGTTATCAACATGACCCGGCTGGTCGACCTGGGGACCCGCTATGGGATTCCCACCCTGGCTGTAACCGCCGTGGGCAAGGAAATGACCCGCGATGCCAAATATTTTCGCCTTGCCACCCGCATTTGCGCCGAGCTCGGGGCTCACTACATCAAGACCTATTTCGTAGAAGAAGACTTCGACACCGTTGTCTCCTGTTGTCCGGTGCCGATTGTGATTGCCGGCGGCAAAAAACGCCCCGAGCTGGACGCCCTGAAGATGGCCTACAACGCCATTCAGCAGGGCGCAAATGGAGTGGATATGGGACGCAACATCTTTCAATCGGAATCGCCGATTGCCATGATTCAAGCTGTTCGAGGCGTCGTTCACGATGACGAAACCCCGGAGAAGGCCTTCGACCTTTACAATTCTCTGAAGGATCGGCAAGACTAGTGCCGTCGAACAAAATCAGGGAACGAGCTGAATTCCAAATTTGACGGTACCATCCGCATCCTGAATCTTGGCACCCGCCGGGACAGGTTCGTTGGGACAGCCCTTATGGCATCGCAGCAAATTTTTCACTGGGTCCGAAAAATTCATCTCTACAAAAACTCGGAAAAATTGTCCTGGAATTGTACTACATGAACCGCATCCACTTAGGAATATGGTCCGGCAAAACCCTTCAATGCCTCCGCACCTTGGTTCAATTAGTTTGGTACATGTCTATTCTCCACCCACCTCACCATTGTGGCCCTGGAGGAAATCGCGCCTGCCCTTGGCGCCTCTTCGTGCAGCCTGCATAACTGCCTGTGCACAAGCGCACCCCTCTGCTCCGAAGGACATTTCTGCAACGCAGTGTTTCCGTCCCCCTATGAGACATCCAATCGGCAGTCTGTCGACAAATTGATCACATCATCCCCCGGCTCCATGCCACAACTCTCCCCAACCTTCTGTACCAACCCCTTTTCGGGCGCCTTCGCGCACCACAGCTCACATTACCCTTTTTACAGGCAGCGCCGAGGATCTCCTTCAGGCTCTATTTGCCCTGCAAATGGCACTCCCCTCCCCAGTACCTTCCCCCCATTCCATCTATCAGGATGCTCCGGAGAAAATCCCCATCTAGTGTCATGTCGTAGAGATTCGTTCACAAAGTCTTTTGATTTTCGCGAGGATGGAATCGGCCGTAGCCGTCCACACGAAAGGGTGTGCGTTGGCGTTCCATTGGGCGGTGTAGCGTTCGATGCGCTCGATGAGCTCTCTTACCTTGCGGAACGAGTCCCGCCGGACCGCCTGGCGCGTGATGATGTTGAACCAAATCTCCACCTGGTTGAGCCACGAAGCATAGGTGGGGGTGTAGTGAAGGTGAAATCGGGGACGACGAGCCAGCCATCGCTTGACCTTGGCATGCTTATGCGTGCCGTAGTTGTCGACGACGAGATGCACGTCGAGATCGCGGGGCACATGGTCCTCGATGTGGCGTAGGAACTGGAGAAACTCCTGGTGCCGATGACGGGATTTGCACTGGGTCATCACTTCGCCGGTGGCGATGTCCAGAGCGGCAAACAGGGTGGTGGTGCCGTGCCGTTTGTAGTCGTGGGTAACCCCTTCCACGTAGCCCAGGCCCAGGGGCAGCAGGGGCTGACTTCGTTCCAACGCCTGGATCTGGCTCTTCTCGTCGACGCACAGCACCAGGGCGTGCTCGGGCGGATGCATGTATAAGCCTACGATATCCCGTACTTTATCGACAAAGAAAGGATCGGTGGACAGCTTGAAGTGCTTGTGTCGGTGGGGCTGCAAACCATAGGTGCGCCAGATGCGATGCACCGCGTCCTTGGTGAGGCCGGTTTCGGTGCCCATGGAGCGCACCGACCACTGGGTCTGGTCTTTGGGCTTGGTCTTCAGCGTCCTGTATATCACCTCGGCTACCTGCTCGTCGGTGATCGATCGCGGCGCCCCAGGCCGCAGCTCATCGTGCAAGCCGTTGAGCCCACGATCAAGGAAGCGCCGGCGCCACTTGCCGACCGTAACCCGGGACACACCCACCGCCCCGGCGACCGCTTCATGGGGCCAGCCTTCGGCCGCCAAAAGGACGATCTCGGCCCGCCGCACCAACCCGTGGGGAAGACTCCGTGATTTGGCCATTGATTCCAATTGTTCGCGGTCCGACGCACTCAGCTCTAACGGGGTTGACGGACGTCCCATCGCCATAGGTCTCTCCTTTCAGAAAGGGGGGTAGGAGAAACCTACGACATGAACACCATCTTGTAAAATTATTTATACGACATGACACTAGTCGGCTGTTCCTCCACCAGACTGCCCTTGCACCGTAGCCTCCACTGGGCTGCCATGCGGAAGTGTGTCCTCTGCTACCGCACAGTTGTCGGCGCGATGGGGCAGTGCTATCCATAGTTATAGGCCACTCGATAGCGCAGGGAAAACTGACAAATACATCGATTCGCAACTCCAAGGTAGGGAGGCCTGGCAATTTCTATCGAGGTCGTTTTCACCTGCAAGATAAACAGGGTCCTGGCCGGTGGCGGGACCCCCAATTGTTTTCTGGATCATTGCGGAAATGGATCAGGTACCCAGCCTCCGCTTGCCAAGACACCTGGCTTGAAGCTGCAGATAATCGACGAAGATACAAATCAGGACCAATCCCGTTCCGGCACCAAAAATGTCCGCTTTAGCGCAGTCCCGCGACCCGATCACGACAAGAGACGAACCTCCAACCAGGACACCTATCTCAACCTGGACAACCATCTCGCCTCGCCCCGGTCCTTCAAAACGGTCCTTCCTCTGCTTAAGCGGTCCCCTTCCCGATTGTCGAAGGTAACTCACCCGCGTAAGCACCAGGACGGCACCCGGCAGTCGGGAAGAAGAGTTGGCGCCAGGAACGCTTACAGCATACAATTGGAGGATCGCGGTCGCGACCAGGAAAGCCACGAAGTACAAGCGCCGTCTACCCTGGAAAGCTGGAACTTCACCAATCTGGGCGGCCTGGTTCCTTGGAGCAAGAATCGGTTGCTGGAACACCCCAAGGGCATGCCGGGCATTTACGTCGGCGCCGGAATAAGTCTGCCCACCGGACCCACCGGGGTGCGCAACGCGGAGAAGGTGCTCCCAGAGCCGACTGTGCAACCGGTCTCCTCCTCGAACTATCTTTCCAGCACTTCGCCAAAGTGCCGAGCTATGCCCGGAAGAGTACAACGGCTTCTTAACAAGAAATTCTATGCACTGGAATGCGAGAGGCAAAATAGACAACTGGTTGTGCACTGTATGGCTTTTCCACTCTGGAGTCAATTACCCGCTCCTGCGACGCTTCAATTCCATGGGCTAGTTCACGGTTCATCAGCGCGGCAATAGACGATTCGGGTAGAACGGACGAATTCACCGATGCGAACGGCGATACCAGGATATATCGAGGTCAGGAACGGGAAACCGAATTGCCTCACGGCCTGTTCCTCCACGGCAACTATCAAGTTCCACCCTCTAAGGATGTAAACGCCGTCCCGATCACGGTGGACCGCAATCTGCTCGTAGAAAAAGGCCGCCACTTCGACATTCTTAGCATCCGGAATGGTTTGACGAATCAAGGAGAATGAAGGATGAATAAACTCATGCTCAATAGCACCTCCATCCCCACTCTCGGGTTGATGACCGCAGTCGCGCTTTTTATTTTTGTGGGCTGTGGGGATAACGGAGACGTTGGAGACGCCGGCACAATTACTGTCCTTCTGGATCATAAAATTAATGGCCAGCCTCTCACCTTCAATGAGGCACAGTACACCAACGCAGCTGAAAACAACTATTCGATCTCACGCCTGGAATATATCGTCACCGACTTCAGGTTGGAAAAGGCAAATGGCGCAAGCGTTGGGTTGAAAGATCACGACTACGTCAACCCGGAGGATAGCTTCCCCCAGGGGTTCACGGTCACCCGAATCGCCGCCGGAAGCTATACGACCCTCTCTTTCACCTTCGGCATAAAAGGAAGAGACAATCTCACCAATTCTCTGCCGAATGAAATGGAATACAACAACATGGCCTGGCCTCAACCCATGGGTGGGGGCTACCACTATATGAAGATGGAAGGTTCTTATAGTGCAGGGGACGAAGAGGGCAGTTTCCTGGTCCACACCGGTCCGGCGGCAGGGGGCGACTACTCGGTTGACGCAGTACTGCCGCTTGAGCTTGAAATAGACGGAGACAAGTGGGAGATTCAGATAGTCATGAACATCGATGAGTGGTTCAAAACCCCCAACGTCTACGATTTCGTCGGCCGTGGCATGATCATGGGCAACGTGGATGCTCAAACCACCCTGCAGGAAAACGGGCATTTGGTTTTCTCCCTGGGCTACGCGCGCCGAAATTAAGGTCCGCTCATGAGCGCACTGGGACTAATCGCGGCGCTGAGTCTGGTCCTGCTTTGTAGCTGCGAAAGCGCCGACAAGGGCATGGGAGCGATCGATCCCCATGCCCCTACTCCGCTTCAATTCGAGATCCCCGAGGGATTCCCGCCTATGGCCATCCCTGCGGACAACCCAATGACCATCGAAGGAGTGGATCTGGGCAAGAAGCTGTTCTTCGACCCCATTCTCTCAGTAGACAGCACCACCGCCTGCGCCAGTTGCCACTTGCCCAAATTTTCCTTCGCCGATCCCAGGCGGTTCAGCCAAGGGGTGGGCGGACAAACCCGGCGCCATTCCATGCCTCTGGTGAATGTTGGCTGGTCACCTACCTTGTTCTGGGATGGACGCGCTGCAAGTCTGGAAGAACAGGCGGTGCAGCCGGTGCAGCGAGCTGTTGAGATGGGTGAGAACTGGGACCATGTCGTGGAAAAACTGGAGCGCAATCCAGAGTATCTCCAACTCTTTGAAATGGCATTCGGCAATCGCACCATCACTCGCGACCTCGTGGTCAAGGCGATCGCCCAGTTCGAGCGCACTCTAATTTCGAGCCATTCCAAATACGACCGCTTCCTTGGGGGACGAGCCGAGCTTTCCCCCAAGGAACAACTGGGATTCGAGGTTTTCAACAATGAAACCGGCGACTGCTTCCACTGCCACGGCACCATTCTCTTCACCGACAACCAGTTCCACAACAACGGCATCGACATCGCGCCCTCCGATTCCGGACTGGCCGCGGTCACCGGCCGGATCTTCGATCTGGGCAAGTTCAAATCCCCTACCTTGCGCAATATCGAATACACCGCTCCCTACATGCACGACGGCCGCTTCACCACCCTTGAGGAGGTGATCGAATTCTACAGTTCCGGCATTCGGAAATCCGCCCTCACCGATCCGCTGCTGCGCGCCAGGAGACATACCCTGACCCGCGAGCAGCAAGAAGCCCTGGTGGCATTTTTGAAAACCCTATCCGATCCCGGATTCCTCCAGTCCATCGAGCCCTAATATCCATGAGAAAATTTCCCACCTTCTTGGGTATCGTTGGCGTCTCCCTACTCGCGAACTGCTCGGACAAGGAAAATCACCCTACCGGCCCAAGAGGAGACTATGTGGTCAGGTCCGCCGAGGATCTGGCGTCAATGCAATCGCGTCACCGGATCAGCGGCAATCTTCTCATCGAATCCACCGATCTTTCCGACCTCGAAGACCTGCGCGACCTCACGGTCATCGGAGGCGGGCTGATTATCAGAGGCAATGCCGCCCTGACCAGTCTCGAAGGTCTGAGCAACCTTACCGCCATCGGCGCGGACCTCCGCGTCTACGACAACCCGGCGCTGGCATCGTTGGAGAGCCTGGCCAACCTCACCAGTATCGGAACCAATCTTGCCGACAGCCATGGGGGAGGAGATGTGCGAGTCAGCTCTAACGCAGCCCTTGTATCGCTCAAGGGGCTCCAGGGTCTCCAGCGCGTAGAGAATCTGACTATCTCCAACAACAACGGGCTGGCCAGCCTCGAAGGCCTGGAAAACCTCCACAGCATCGGCGGAGATCTCATCATCTATGACAACGATGGGCTGGCTTCGCTGGAGAGCCTGCGAAACCTCCACAGCATCGGCGGTTCCCCATTTATCGATGGTAACAACGCCCTCACCTCCCTGCAGGGACTGGGCAACCTAACAAGCGTCGGCGCCAACTTTCTCATCGACAACAACAACGCCCTCGCTTCTCTCCAGGGCATGCACAAACTCACGCGCATCGAGGAAAGCCTGCGCATCAGCGGCAATGGTTCTCTCGTCTCCCTCCTGGGCCTGGACAACCTCAACAGTATCGGCAGAGACCTCTTCATCGACAACAACAACGCTCTCACTTCCCTCCGGGGCCTGCACAAACTCGAAAGCATTGGAGAGGACCTGTGGATAAGCAACAACCTTGTTCTCACTTCCATGACCGACTTGCAAAACCTCAATACTTTGAAGGAGGGCCTGAGCATTGTCGGCAACCATGCCCTAACTTCCCTCCAGGGCCTGCACAAACTCGAAAGCATCGATGCCGAGCTGTGGATCCGCGACAATCCTTCTTTGGTCACCTTGGAAGGCATACACAATCTCACTAGTATAGCCCACGACGCGGTCATTGCGGACAACGGGGTTCTCACCTCCCTTGATCGACTCCACAAACTCAACCTGGTTGGCGAGGACCTTTTCATCACCAGCAACGACGCACTTACCTCCCTCAACGGATTGCAGAATCTCAACCACATCGAAGAAAGCCTGTTTATCCTGAACAACGGCGCACTTACCTCCCTCAACGGATTGCAGAATCTCAACCACATCGGCGAAAATTTGAGCGTCACCAACAACGATGCCCTCACAACCCTCGACGGATTGCAGAGCCTCAAACTCATTGGCAGGGATCTACTGATCAGAGACAATGCGGAATTGAACAGTCTGGAAGGCCTGAACAATCTTGCCAACCTCGGCAGAATTCTGAAAATTACCGCCAACCCGCAACTGCCCACCGATGCTGCCCGTTCTTTTGCCGACCGCCTCGTCGCCGCTGGCTTCAGCGGCATGATCACAATCAGCCAAAACAAGTTCTAGTTAACATCGGGGATTGCGGGCGATGATTTTGACAAGAAAAAAGGATATTATTTAGTTTTCCGATGGAATGAGATGAACCCAGTGGCGAGAATTATGACATCCTTTGCTGCAATCGCCATTCAGCGCTGCCGCATCTGCTCAGTCCGCGTTGCCTCCTTCCTCGTCCTGGGTCTGGCCATTGCATTTTCAAGCGGATGCTCTAGCAGTGCCGGACCCGATGTGGAGATCGTCAAGGAAGTTCCGCAATCTCTTTGCTCGGACCTGGAGGGCACCATCTGCACCTGGGCAGGTACTGGCAAGCAGGGATGGGATGGCGATGGCCAACCTTTGCTTATCTCCAGATTTTACTGGCCTGTAGACCTCACCATCACCCAAGCGGGAGAAATCTACCTCCTCGACTGGAACAATCACCGCGTGCGCCGCGCCACCGAGGACGGTACCCTTGAAACGGTAATCGGTGCAGACTTCGTTGGAGACGGTCCCTACGACGAGTCGGACCAGAAATCGCCCGGGGCTCCCGGACCCACCGTACTGCTGAATCACCCGACTCACCTCCAGGCCTTGCCGGAGGGCATTCTGCTGCTGACGGCGTGGCACAACCACAAGCTACGTACCTACGATCCCGCCACCGGACTGGTGCAGGTGATGTGCGGCGCCGACGCAGGCTTCGATGGCGACGGCGGTCCTGCCCGCTCCGCCCTTCTGAGCCAGCCAAGCCAGACGGTACTGGGTCCGGACGCCGGGCTATACATACTCGATCAGCGCAACCAGCGGGTCCGCCGCATCGATCCCGACGATGGCACCATCAGCACCGTAGTGGGCACCGGGGAGGCGGGGTTTGGAGGTGACGGGGGTCCTCCCCTGGAAGCGCAAATCCACATGCCAGCCGGCAGCAATCCTCCTCCTGCGGGGGCCCTCTTCTTCGGTCCGCAGGGGCGCCTATACATTTCCGACAGTCTCAACAATCGCATCCGCAGGGTGGACTTCGCCGCCAATTTAATCGAAACCGTCGCCGGCAACGGTTTAGCCGGATTCGCAGGTGACGGCGGCGACGCACTCGCCGCCTCGTTCCACAACCCCCGCGATATTCAGTTCGGTCCCGACGGCCGTCTCTACATCGCCGACGAGCTCAACCATCGCGTCCGCGTACTTGACCTGTCCACCGGAGTCATCTCCACAGTGGCCGGTAACGGCGAAGCAGGATTCGCAGGTGACCGCGGTCTTGCCGTGCAGGCCTCTTTGAATCGACCCGCCGGCATAGAGTTCGACGCCCGAGGCCGTCTCTTCATCGCCGACACCTACAACCACCGCATCCGCCGGGTTACCATGCCGGAACCGCACAGATGAGGAACTCTCTACATTCCCCCACATGGTTCACACTCGCCTTCCTGGTGGCGCTTAGTGCGACGTCCTGCGACCGTTCCCCGTCCTCTTCCAGCGACTCCGGGGAAACCTATTCCTTAATTACCACTATAGTGGGAACCGGGCAAGCAGGTCTTGGCGGGGAAGGGGACCCGCCGCTGGAGTCTGAACTTTATCTGCCCATGGATATGACCGTCGGTCCGGACGACCGTCTTTACCTTCTGGACTGGAACAACCATCGCGTCCGCGTCCTCGACCATGGTCTCCTCTGGACCTTGATCGGCACCGGCGAGCTCGGATCGGCACCCCCCGGTCCTGCCCTTCAGATCGGCCTTAACCATCCTACCCATATTTCCTTCGATCCTCAGGGGCGTCTGATCATGTCGGCCTGGCACAATTCCAAGGTCATGCGCTATGACCCCACGACCGGCTATATCCAGCCCATATGTGGCACCGGTGCCCGCGAATTCGGCGGCGATGGAGGTCAGGCCGTGGCCGCTCGGGTCAATCTTCCCAGTTCCACGGCCTTCGATCCGGCAGGCCGCATGTACATCTCCGACCAAGCGAGCCAGCGCATCCGCATGGTCGATCTCAACGGCATCATCACCACCATCGCAGGCAATGGAGATCCGGGGTTCGGAGGAGACGGTGGACCAGCCCACAAAGCCCAGCTATACGCCCCCACCGGTCAGTCGGCGCAACCCACCAGCCGCATCGCCACCGACAGATCCGGCAACATCTATGTTGCAGATACCCTGAACAACCGCATCCGCAAGATAGACGCGGAGACCGGCATGATCTCCACTCTAGCAGGCTTCAAGCTCTTCGACGAAGATCTGCAGTTGGGCGATATCGAAATCGAGAGCCACCAGTTGAGCAGTATGTCCGAGCAGGTCGAATACTCCGGGGAGGGCACCCTTGCCACCGAAGCCAGCCTCGGCTGGCCCTGCGACGTCGCCGTCGACCTCGAGGGCAACGTCTTCATCGCCGACACCTTCAACCACTGCGTCCGCATGGTCGATACCAGGAACCTCATCACCACGGTCGCCGGCCAGTGTGGTGAGATCGGCTACGGCGGTGATGGCGGCCATCCTCGCAAGGCGAAGCTAAATCGTCCCTACGGAGTGGAGCTGGACCGCGAGGGGAACCTCTACATCGCCGACACCCACAACAACCGCATTCGCATAGTCTACAAGTGATCACCCGACGTGCTCACCTGCGGTGGCTTTCCTTGCTGCTTCTCCCTGTTGCCTCCGGGATGGCTTGCAGTGATAGAGCTACCGACGCCGGCGGCGAGGAACCGTTTTTTCCTCCCCGGTATGCTGATTTATACATCCAGGTGCGCGATTGCCGGTTCAGTAGTGCCCATGACGGCCACAATATCCTGGTCTACGCCAGCCCCGAGCAGACCGCTGCCTATGTTGAGGGAATTTATCCTCTGAACCGGGGAACCGTGCTGGTAAAAGTCCTGCACAGCGATCCCGGGTGCAGGACTCAGGTTGGATTCGCCGCCATGCGCAAAGGCGAAGCCGGCACCGCTGGCGCCGACTGGGAATGGCAGAAACTGAACGCCAACAGGAAGGTCCTGGAGTCTGGCAGACTACCCTCCTGCATCAGCTGCCACACCGGCTGCACCGAAGGTCGCGACTTCACCTGCACCGATCCCTGAAACGGCCTTGCTCATTCAGCCGAACCCCTCTGGGGAATAATGATCTCGCCGGCGAAGCCGTTGGCTTTTATCTTGCGAACGAACTCCTGCACCAGATCGTCCGGCAAAACCGGGTTGTGGTCCAGAATTATCTGCCCTCCGATGCGGGTCAGATTGTTCAATCCATCGAGATTTTGCAGGGAGTTGTTGAACCAGACTACCAGGTCCGTACCCACTTCGGAAAGATTGCTCAATCCGTCCAGATTGCGCAGCACCTGATTTACGCCAACCTCCAGATAGCCCTCTACCCCGGTGAGGTTGGTCAATCCATCCAGACTTAAAAGGGCATCGTTGGCCAGGATATCTACGCTTCCCCTTATGTGGGCGAGGTTGTTCAAGGCCTGCAGAGACTGCAGGGAGCTATTGTATATGATGGACAATCCTCCGCCGACAAATGCGAGGCTGTCGACCCCCTCCAAACTGGTCAACAGTGGATTGTCGGTAACGATGAATCCTTCCACGACGTGAGCGGGTTTGCTATTCGATCCCCCCTGCTGGAATTCAGGAGTCCCGGATTGCCCCAGGGGAGCGCCGGTATCCATGAGACTATCACCCACACTGGTGAGATTGTCCAGACCTTTAAGGGAGGTCAGCGACTCGTTGAAACGGATTTCCAATGACCTGCCTATACTGGCGAGGTTTCCAAGCCCCTCCAGAGAGGTCAGGTTCGAGCGCATGATGAGGAGGCCGCCGGTAATGCTGAAAGAACCCCCTCCGAGCTTGCGCAGCCTGGCAATATCCTCCCGGGTCCTGATGGCATAGTCACCTTCGAGGAGGACCGGCTCCGAGGGGGTTACTGCATGGTCCGCGCCACAGCCGGTAAGCCCTGCAGCCACTACAATGTGCAGAGCGCAGAACATTCCATACTTCCGGATCCAGGATAGACCAGGAAGCGGCGACGGCCCCGGTGTTGGCCAGCAAGGGGCCATCGCCATGAACCGGGTCACACCCATGCTATACTCTTCCTGTTGTTGCCGGAGCACTCAGCCGGCGGAGGAGATCATCCCTGACGTCCATCGTTTAGGAAAAGCGCCAAAGGCAGTCCCAGCAGCAGGACAAGCGCAGCGGCATAGTAGACCGCATAAAGGCCGAAAATATCTCCAATTAACCCCAAAATGTAGGGCGCGACGGCGGCCGCGATGAAACTAATGGTATAGTACAGTGCGTACCCCCGGCTTCTGTACTCCGCCTCGATGGTTGGCACCAGCCCGATATAAATCACCGAGGAAGTCCCGTTGAGCACAAAGCCGAACAGCGGCAGGAGAACCACCAGCATCCAGCCGGAAGAAATCGACGGCAGCGCCAGACAGCCGAGCACCACGAGCAGTTCGGTAAGTACGACGATCCGCCGCGCTCCTATTTTCGCGATCGGCATGCCGCACAATAGTTTGCCGCAGGCACCCCCGAAAAATGTCAAAGATATGTACCATCCGATCGCCTCCTGCTCGATGCCGTTTGCGATGAGCAGGAATCCCAGGAAGGTGAATGAACCACTGCGGACGGTTTCATCCAAAAATCCGAGGGTGGCAAAAACCGAAAATTGCCCCGGTTGTTTGATCCCCTTTTTCCACAACCCTTTTTCACTTCTTTTCCTTTGAGGCCTCTTCTCTTGCGGGGGGAAGATCTTCTTGCGAAAGAAGAAGAGGTATAATAGAGCCACCGCCAGTCCTATACTGCCAAGAGAGGCGAAACTTCCCTGCCAGCCGACACGGACCACCAGGATTCCCGCCAAAGCGGGGAAAATCACCTTGCCGACATCGCCAAAAAAGTTCAACGTGCCGATGGCCGGGCCGGATTTCTCCAGCGAGTAGACTTTGGAAATCAAGCCCGTACCCACCGGATGGTAGACTCCACCGCCTACTCCGGCGGCAAGAATCAGCAGTAGTGTCAGCGGATAGCCGAAGGCCAATAACAGTGCAATGTAGCTGGAGCTCTGCAGCGCCGTCCCCAGGCCCAGCATCCATACCGAGCCAAAGCGCTCCGCCAGCAGGCCTGCGGGAATCTGGGCAGCGCTGATTGCCCCGTGACTTGCACTCCTGAGCAGACCGGACTGGGAATAGCTCAGGCCCAGGTCGGTGGTGATGAATGGCAGCAGTAGGGATAAGCTGGCGCTGTGGCCGTCGGTGATGAGGTGAAGCAGGCAGCACCACCTCAAGTGGATCCGGGCATGGTTTTTACTCTTACCAGGCATAAGTGGGTCAAAGGCCGCGCGTCGTTTTCAAGCCGACGTGGAGCGCTCCTCAGGCCACCTGTCCCTCCTTTTTGAATTGAGAGAGCATTTCTTTGAAGGCCATTGCCGTATGCTCGATATCCGCCTCGCAATGAACGGCAGATACCATTCCTCCAGGCCAACCTGCTATGTCCACACCTCCGACAATAAAGCCGGCGCGAATGGCAAAAGCCAGGCGCGAAGGAGTTCCTTCTTTCAACTTGGTGTAATGCACCTTCCCCTCGTAGATATCTTCCAGGCCGATATCCTCGTTCTCCTGATTGGTAAAGATGTGGAAATCGGAAAATTCGCCATATACGGTCCAGTTCAGCCCCTGGTCCCTCACAACCCCGTTCAAGGCATCCCTGAGCATCCGACCACTGCGGTTCGCCCTATGGACAATGTCCGTCCCAGCGACGAGTTTGAGCGCGGTCAAACCCGCGCTGGCTGCAAGCGGGTTGGCATTGAAGGTCCCGTGATGGGAAACCCGGTGCTCTTGGTTCCACCCAGGATCGCCTTTCACCTCGAGAACATCGAGGACATCCGCCCGTCCCACCAGGGCTCCACCCGGATATCCCCCAGCTACAATCTTGGCGAGGAGGGTCAGATCGGGGGTTACTCCGTAGTATTCCTGGGCCCCGCCCGGAGCGACCCGGAAACCCGTGATCACCTCGTCGAATATCAGTAAAATGTCCCGTTCCCGAGTGAGTTGCCTCAATCGGGCGAGGAACTCACCGCCGGTGGGCACGTGGCCAAATCCCGAGCCCGTGGGCTCGAGCATGACAGCGGCGATATCGTCGCGCTCATTGCATATGCGGGTCAACTGCTCGAGATCGTTGGGCGCGCAGAGGAGGATATTTTCCACGATTCCCGCCGGGATGCCCGCCGGAATCGACCCGTCGAAATGCGAAACCGAGGCGAAAGCAACCTGGTCGTGCCAGCCGTGGAAGTTGGTCACGAAGCGCACGATCTTGTTCTTCCCGCTGAAAGCCCTGGCGAGCCGGATGCCAAGCATACTGGCCTCGGTGCCGGAACTGGTGAAGCGCACCTTTTCGGCGCAGGGCACCATTTTTACGATCAGTTCCGCCCATTCCAACTCCAATTCGTGCGAGGCCCCATACTGCGTCCCTTTGGCGCTTTGTTCCCGCACTGCTTCGACCACCGCAGGATGGGCGTGTCCCAGAATCAGGGCTCCGTGCCCTCCGAAGTAATCGATGTACTCGTTGCCATCCACGTCCCACTTGCGCGCTCCACTAGCCCGGGCGATGGAAATGGGATAGGGACGCATATGCCTGGAATCGTGGGTGATCCCGCCCGGAAATACCTTGAGGGCGCGCTGGTAGAGAGCGCTCGACTTGGTCGTTTTCTCAAGGTATTCTCGCTCGCTTGGTAGGATTTCCATTTCACTCCCTTCTGACTGTGAAGCGATTTCCCGCCTCATCGACAGGATAATCCGTTCGCCGCGTCGAATGCGATCATGGAAGCTGCCGGCATTCCCCCGACAGCTTGATGGAAATGTCCCGGCACAGTAATATGTAATATAACTCGGTCCGGGAAGTCTTGTAGCAAACTGGAAACGGGTGGGGAAAACATCTCTGAAACCGGCGCCCAAAACAAGGAGAGCATGAATGGCAAAGTCGACCGCAAAGAAAATTTTGAAGGAGTTGAGCAACTACGACACACCCTCCATAACCAATGTGGTTGCTACCTACCCCAACCATCCTCTTTGTCTCGGGCTCTATAACCCTTGGACGGAGAATTGGTACACGGACCACTCGGTTCGCTGCATCTATCCTGAACTGGGCAAAATCGCCGGCTATGCCGTTACCTGCGTCTTTGGCCTTCCCGATCCGAACTTCTCCCGCCTGAGCTTCATGGACGTAATGGACGCCCTGGATTCCTCGCCCAAGCCAACAATTCTGGTCCTGCAGCAGAAGTACCCACCGGAACAGGCAGGCAAGGTGGGCTTGGTCGGCGGCAACATGACCACCGCCATGAAGGCTGTGGGGTGCATAGGGGTCCTGTCCAACGGCCCTTCCCGCGACATAGACGAAATCCGCCCGATGAAATTCCAACTCATGCTCAGCGGGGTCACTCCCGGACACGGAGAGATGGCCGTCCACGCGGTAAATGTACCTGTCAGCGTGGCGGGGATGGACGTTTCCCCTGGAGAGATCGTCCACATGGATGAAAACGGCGCCTGTAAATTCCCCGCCGACAAACTCCCCGCAGTCCACGCCAATGTAAAGGAACTGCTCAAGGAAGAGGAAGTCCGCCTGAGCGCCCTAAGAGGTGCAAAAACGGCGGCGGAGGTCAGATCCGTCTTCGCCACCCAGACTTACGGTTCCGGCAAGGATAAGAAGGACTCCTGATCCTGGCGGGGGCAGCAAAACCCCCTCCTTCAATCCAGGATCAAGACCAGATCGTGCATGACCGGCGGCGCCCCGGTTTCCCACTCACCACGACCGTTCGCCTTGACTGCTCCGAGAGGATACTCCTCCCCGTCCGCGGTATTGACGTAGCGGGCGCGGTAATTCTTTCCCGCCTCGATCCCTTTGACTACGGGCCTTCTGCCAAAGGGAGTGATCGGAGTCGGAAAGTAGAATACGCGACAACTGGCGGGAATCCCCGCCGCCAAGGGTGGCAGGAACTCCCCGCTCTCAGCCTCAGTCTCAATCCACTCCGGATGGGGCTCGAACTGACGCCAGGGCAGCCCTTCGAGAATGCGCCGGCCCAGAGCCACGTGCCTTCCCCCGGGAAACTGGTATGCCTCCTCCCAAGGCGTATTGCCCCAGGCGGCGCCATGGGGAGAGGGACCGAAGGGCTCTCCCCTGCGGTTTATCTGCCAAATGCCATTGGCCCCATAAGTAAAACCTGCCGCCCCCGACAGCATTGAGCTCCAAAAACCAAATCGCTGCACATCGGCGTGGTGCGCCCCTTTAATTCCCTCGTAATTGGATTCGGCGTTCACCACGGGAATCTGCGGCCTCAACTGTACGGCGTCGGTGAGAATCCGGACCTGAGAGGGCAGATGACCATAGCCCCTGTGACTGAGCTGCAGCATGCCGAAGTCGAGACAAGATGAATCCTCAATCTGGTCGCGGGAGTCGCGCAGGGACGAAGGGTGAATGGTGATCAAGCGACGGTAGGGATCGATGGAACGCACGTACTGCCCTACCGCAGTCCAGCCCCGGCGTTGCTCTTCTCTGTCAGCGTCGCGGTTCTCGGATTTGTAATAGACCGCCAGGGCCTCACCGGCCAAACACCACACCACCGGATATGCCCCCCAGCGGGCGATCAGGTAGCGCCAGTGCTGCTTCATCTTTTCGACCCCCATCAAAACCACGAACCAACCCCAGCAGGCGAAGATACAGGGTACCAGGCCACACTTGACCAGCCACTGGACACGCAGGTCGGCCTGATCGAAATAGGCCGGGTTTATACGGCTGAAGTCATCCTCCCACGGGAACCCGGCTTCGTTGACCCCGCGCCGGTCGAAGGCCAACATGTCCGGATAGAGGCCGGCCACGATCTGGACCAAGGTGAATCCCTTTTGCTTGCGGTCTGCTGCCAGCAACTGAAAATCCTGAGGCCAGGACCAGCGCCTGCTCAACCCCATCCACCAGGTGTCTCCCAGCCAGAAAAACGGAGTCCCGTCCTCGTGCTCAAAGTTGCGCCGGTCGCTGCTGAGCCGCAGCGGTCCATGTTGCAGAAGCGCATTCTGGCCTGCGTACGGAGCTACCTCCAGGGTCCCCTTCTGTTCGTGCAGGCTCGAGTTGGAAACGTCCGTACAGAGGGTGCGATATTCGTAGGTTCCCGCTTTCGGGGAGGCGAAACGCACGCGCCACTCTTGCTCTCCTGCCCAGTAGCAGGGCAGCCGCAGGCTCTCGCCGTCCTCGTGAGTGAAGACTACATCCAGTTCCACCTCGTTGAATGGATCGCCGTACTGCTTCTGGGAAATATAACCCCACTCGCAGGCCTGACGCTGTAGCGCAACTTTCCGTGTGGCCATGAATATTTCCTCTTTCGCTTCCAATCAATCGGGGAGAGCGTCGATCCAGACTACCGATGCCAATGCAACACCTGGTCCCGGTAGGGGCTGGATTTATCGCCCTGTTGGGCCAGAATCCCGGCTTTCCAGTACGAGAATCCAGTCGCGCCACAGGGACGGGCGGTCGACGACGAAGTTCCTCTGCGCGTCTGCCTCTACCTCCCCGCGGTCGACTTCGCCGCCACTTTTGGGGTCGTAGAAAAAACAACGGTACTTGGTCCCCGGATCGAGCCCCTTCACCTTCAGATCTCCACTGCGTGGAAAGGGGATGTAAATCAATCGCACCTGTCCCGGAATTCCGGCGGCGTAGGGTTGCAGCCGATCTTCCCCACTGTGGTGCGGCTCCACCCATTCTGGATGGGCTTCGAACTCCCACCAGCGATAGCGCTGCAGCAGACGCTTTCCCAGACCCACCTGTTCCGAACCGGGAAGCAGATAGGCGTCCTCCCAGGAGAGATCGCCCCATTCATTGCCGTGTGGCGACGGACCGAAGGGCTTGCCGCGCCGGTTGATCTGCCAGATGCCGTTGGCGCCATAAGTGAAACCCATGGCGCCCGACAGCATCGATGACCAGAAGAAGAAACGCTGGAACTCCTCCCGGTTCGATTCAAGGATGCCCTCGTAGCCTACTTCCGCAATGAGTACCGGCAGCTTCGGTTCAAGAGCCAGTGAAGCGGCGAGCGAATCCACCGTATTCGCCCGTCCGTCCATGTGCCCGGTCTGCAGCATGTCGATGTCCAGGACCTTCGGGTCGTCCACCTGGTCGTGCCCCAGGCGGGTCGGATGAATGGTGACGGGATGGCCATAGCCGTCGATCGAGCGGATGTAACGCACCATGTCCGACCAGGTGGAGCGCAGCATGTTTTGATACTCGTCCCCCATGGTCACCTCGTTGCGATCGAGGTAATAGGGCATGAGTCCCTCCCCTGCCGTACACCAGACAACGGGATAGGCGCCCCAGCGCGCCACCAGGTTGCGCCAGTGCTTCTTGAGCACCTCGGAACCGGCGAATTTGATGAAGTAGCCCCAGAAGCCAACGATGCAGGGCAGCAAGCCTGACTGCACCAGATACGCCATGCGCAGATCGGCCATGTCGAAATAGGCCGGGTTGATGCGTGCATAGCCCGCCTCCCAGGGATAGCCTGCTTCGTTCGCTCCGCGCTCGTCAAAAGGCGGCATATCCGGATACAGCCCCGCCACGATCTGGATCACACTGAAGCCCTTGGCCAGCCGGTCGGCCACCATGGTGCGCAAATCCTGGGGCCAGGTCCAGCGTTTGCACAGCCCCATCCACCAGGTGTCGCCGAGCCAGAAGAAGGGCGTCCCGTCCAAATGTTCCAGGTGGCGCCGGCTGTGGCTGACCTTCAGCGGTCCATGGCGCAGGAGCGGGTTCTCGCCTTCGTACGGGACCACCTCGAGCTGACCTTCGCGGCCGTGAAGATCCGGGTTCCGCGCATCCGAGCATGAAGTGCGGAAGGAGTGCCTGCCCACCTTGGGTGATGCATAGCGAACGCGCCAAGTCTGTTCCCCCACCCAGAAGGCCGGGACCCTTTTCTCCTCGCCGTCCGGGTCGGTGCAGATCAGGTCCACCTCGACCTGGTTAAATGGATCATCATAGGCCTTCGCTGATGAATAGGACCACTCAGTCATACAATTCTGAACCGAATGAATCATCTTCAGAATCCCTTCGGATAAAAACGCCCACAAAGGTGTAAATCGATCTTACTCACGGGCATATTCTAAATAGACTCCCAGGATGGAGCAACCACAGGGCTGGTTGAGCCTCGCACCTTGTCTTGATTGTGAATTCTCGACTTTTTATCATTGAGTAGAAGAGACTTGATTCTGCATTTTCGTCTCTTCTCAAAACAAGGAGATATGATCCATGAAGAGCTACCTGGAAGGCTGTGGCGTTCCTACCACTGTCGTCGGCGCTACCGAGATCCCGCGTCTGATCATGGGCATTCACCCCTATGACGGCTGCTCCTACCAGAACCGGGAGCGCGATGCCGACAATTTCCGCAGCTTTGACCGCGTCGGCAAAGTAGCGCAGGTCATTCGCTATGCAGTGGAAGATGCAGGGGTGACGGCGGTCCAGGTGGATCACATGCTGCCGGCCCTGGATCGTCTCCATCTTCAGGCAGTCTGGGAAGCCGAACAGGAAACCGACACCCACATCGGCATGGTGGCCTATATTCTGATCCCGGTGACCCTGGACGGCAAAATTGTATCCTCTTCCCCCCGCGCCCATTCCACTTTCTACGCCCACGACGAGCGCCTTGGCGGCCAGGCCTTCCGCGACCACATCCGACAAGACGAGATCACGCGCTACAATATCGGCGGTTCCCTCGAAAATCTGGTCACTCCCGAAAAAGTCCCTCCCTTCACTGCCGCCGAAATCGACCGCCTCGAAATCAATTACGGAACGCTGGAGAGCTACCTGGGCTTCTTCGCCGGCTGCGACATCATGGTGGCCGACCCGGGCGCCGAGATCGATCTTTTGGCCATGACCGGCCGCTTCGATCTGATCCGCCAGTATCTGGAATTCCTGCGCGCCCGTTTCGACACGGTCATCACCAGTGTCCACCATGCAGGGACCACGCTGCCGCTGCTGGAAGCCGAGAACATTCCCGTAGATGGCTATCTCACCATCGTCAATCGTCCGGGAATTTCAATGTTCCCAACCCCCGAAATCGCCCTGGACGCGATTCGCAATGTCAAAAAACCCATCATCGCCATCAAAGCCCTGGCCGGTGGCCGCTACCTGGGCAACAAGGCATTCGAGTTCGCATTCGACGAGATCGGGGTGGCGACTTGCATGTTCGGGATGGGAACCCTCGACCAGGTCAGAGAAACGACCACCGCAGCCAGAGAGGTTCTCGCGGCGGCCTGAGAAATCGTCTTCATCCAATGGAAAAACGGAGAAGACAACTGACCTCTTCTTCGTGCATCTGTGCACCCGACCGGTTCGCTTTCGGCCTTGGGACGACCTGATCTGTCGGGGCAGAGACGGCTATTCAACTGCCGGGTACCGGCCCTTGCTCTGATTTCGCCCTGCTATGACTCGCCAAGCAAAAATCGCCATACTCTGCGGCGCCCTCACGGTCGTAATCAGCATGGGAGTCCGCCAGTCCTTCGGACTCTTTCTACAGCCCATATGCCAGGATCTCGACATAGGGCGCAAGGTATTCAGTCTTGCCATGGCGCTGCAAAACCTGATTTTCGGCTTGCCGCTGCTGGCCGTGGTCGCCGACCGCTACGGTGCGCGCTGGGTTGTTCTGGGAGGAGGATTCCTATACGGAATCGGGTTTTTACTCCTACCTTCCGCCGAGAGCCCGGCCAACCTTTACCTCATCCTCGGCCTCTTAAAGGGACTGGCGCTGAGCAGCATAAGCTATGTTGTAGTGCTGGGAGCGGTCGCCCAGGTCGTGCCACCGGAGCGGCGTGGTGCTGCCTTCGGCCTAGTCACGGCAGCAGGTTCCTGCGGCACCTTTTCTCTCGTACCTGGAATACATTGGCTGATTGCCACCCTCGGTTGGCAGGCCTCCCTTACGGCCCTGTCCGTTCTCGCCTGCATTATCGTCGTTGCCGCTTTCGGCTTCCCGCGTCGACTTCCAGACCCGGTCTCTCATTCCGGTAAAACCGAAATTTCATTCTCCCAGACAATCACCAAGGCTCGACGCCATTCGGGCTACTGGCTGCTCACAGCGGGCTTCTTCGTATGCGGGTTCCACGTTTCTTTCATTGCCACCCACCTACCCGCCTTCCTCACCGACAGCGGGCTCTCCGCGGCCACCAGTGCTGCAGCTTTATCATTGATTGGCCTGTTCAACATCGGGGGGTCATATTTTTTTGGATTCCTGGGAGATCGATATCGCAAAAAATACCTTCTCAGCATACTCTACTTCAGCCGCGCCTTGGTCATCGGTTTTTTCATTCTTTTCCCTCTCTCCGATGCTTCAGCCCTTCTGTTCAGCAGCGCCATCGGACTCCTGTGGCTCGCCACCGTTCCTCTGACCAGCGGCACCGTAGCGCAGATATTCGGTTCCCGCTACCTTTCCACCCTTTACGGTATTGTCTTTTTCAGCCACCAGCTCGGAAGCTTCACGGGAATATGGTTGGGAGGGTTCATTTACGACTCGACTGGTTCGTACTACTACATTTGGATTGCCGCCATCGCCCTGGGTGTGGTAGCCGCCCTTTTACACCTGCCAATAGACGACAAACCCTCGACCATCGCAGAATAGTATACTCTGCAAAACGCAGGGAATTGCCATTTCGGAATCTGGACCCAATTCATTGTAGCAAACAGGGAAAAGCAGTACATTACCCGAACTTGCAAACCAACCACACCGCCGGCGAGTGAGAAACCAACCTCCTCCGCACGCCGCACCTCAACCACTGCCGTAACCTCCGATGACACCCGAACAGCGATATTTCTTCGATGTCTGTGGCTATATCTACCTGGAAAAAGCCCTCAGCGACGAAGAATTGAAGAAAGCCCAGGAAGCCGCCGACCGCTACATTCATACTCCCCCCGGGGAACTGCCCCTCGGTTTCGAAATCGACGACTCGGGAAAAATCAACACTTCCTCCCGGCGCTACGTGCACGGCTTCGCCTTCGACCGCGCCCTGGAGGCACTGACCGTTCACCCCAAGACTTGGCCTCTCATCAAAGAACTGACGGGGGACCGACCGCAACTCACCAGCGGCACTCTGCAGGTCAACACCCACGACCGCCCGGGCACCCGCCTGCACTGCGCCCGCGAAGGATGGTGGCAAAAAACGCGCTACGAATGCCGCCAAGGCCGCATCTTCTGCAATGACTTTGTGGTCTTCCCCTACTTGACTGACGTCTATCCTGGCGACGGGGGGCTGATCGTCTTACCCGGCTCACACAAAGCCGAATTTAATAGACCCCCCGACCTGTTCTACAAAGACAACGGAATCAGCGACGAAATTCCACCAGGACTCGTCAATATCACCCCCCGCGCGGGTGATATGGTCATTATCTCCGAACTTCTCACCCATGGAACCCTACCCTGGAAGCCTGTGGGTCGCGACCGTCGCGTCCTGATCCTGCGCTACCGGCCTCACTATAGTTCCACCTTTTCTTCCCTGCAGATCCCTTCCCAGATCAAGGATCGTCTGGCGCGGGAGACGCGCGAATTAGTCGAACCTGCCCCCCACAACCACGTAAAAGCAATCGTGGAGAAAGAGGCGGTCACACTGAGCTGAATTCAGCGAAGTTGCCCGGAAAGGAGAGCGCACTGATGCAGGACATTGCAACCCAAAAAATTGGAAAATCCGATGCTGTCGTGACCCGCATGGGGCTCGGCGGCGCCCCTCTGGGCGATCACTTCGAGATAATAAGCGAGGAACAGGCGCAAAATGTTCTGCAGGCCGCATGGGACGCTGGCATCCGCTATTTCGACACAGCCCCGTTCTATGGCTACGGCAAGAGCGAACACCGCGTCGGGCACTTCCTGCGCCAGCAGCCGCGTCGCGAATTCACTATCTCCACCAAGGTCGGCCGAGTCCTAAAACCAACGACCAATCCGGACACCTTCGATCCTGGATTCTGGGTGGGAGGTCTGCCCTTCGACCTCGAATTCGACTACAGCTACGACGGCATCATGCGCTCCTATGAAGACAGCCTGCAGCGGCTTGGCTTGCCCTCCGTCGATTTGCTGGTCATCCACGACCTCGACTTCTGGTTCCACAAAACCGAGGCCTTGGTCAACGCCTACCTGGGACAGCTTTCCACCAGCGGCTGGCGAGCCATCGAGCAGTTGCGATCCAGCGGAGATATCAAGGGTGTTGGAGCCGGCATAAACGAACTTGGTATGATGCCGCGGTTCCTCGACGTGGTGGACCTGGACTTCTTCCTCGTCGCTCTGCCCTACACCCTGCTCGACCAGGACGTTCTGGACGAAGAATTTCCACGCTGCTCTGAGCGCGGCGTCGGCGTAGTCATCGGTGCCGTATTCGCCTCGGGAATCCTGGCCACCGGTCCGGTCAAAGGAGCCTACTACTCGTACGCCCCGGCACCGGATGATATTTTGAAAAAAACCCGCGGCATCGAAGCGGTGTGCCGGCGCCACAACACCCCTCTGGCCTCTGCGGCCATGCAGTTCCCCCTTGCGCATCCCAGCGTAGCTACGGTGATCCCCGGTGCTTTCGCGCCGGAGCAGGTCCGCGAAAACAGAGAGCGGTTTCAACGTCCCATCCCGGCTGATCTCTGGTCCGAACTGAAAGCCGAAGGCCTGTTGCGCCAAGACGCCCCCACGCCATGATTTCCACCCCTCCCCGGGTAGCGCCAGACCTGGCGCATTACATCACAGCTTCACATCAAATTGCAAACCAGCGTAGTGGCGCACCTCGGGGTCGCGCTGCAGGCGGTAGCGCCCGCTGAACTGAAATCCACCCCACTTCACGCCCACCAAGGAATAGAACCGCCAGCCCGAACCGTATAGCGGCCTGATGCTCACCGCTCCGGGAAGATCGTACTCGAATTCATATATCCTTGTTCCATAGGAAGGGGTGCGGAAACGGCTGAAATGAAAGACGCAGCTCCAACTTTCCCACTTATCCTTCCAGCGTAGCGAAGCCATACTCCCCCACTCCTCCTCGCGGTCTTTCCACCAGCGGCCCTCCAGTCGCAGGCGCAGTCGGGTTCCCTGCTCCAGTTCAATCCGGGCGCGGCGGCCACGCTCTTGCGAGGACGGCCGCAGGCGCTGCTGGTAGACCGCGCGCAACCGCCAGTCGAGGCGCAACCGGCGCCCCAGCTCCAGTCCCCACACTTCGCTCACCTGGGGCAAGGGACTGAAATATACCGGCTGCGGCCGCCTGTACTGGTCCAGGTAGAGACGCCACTGCCAGATACTTCGTCTGCCCACCAAGGTCAGCTGAAATCCTTGTTCGTTGCGCATACCAACCGAACTCGCGGCTCCTCCGTAGAAGCTATGGAAACCCGGGGCGTAGTGACGCAACAGAGCACTTAACCGCACCTGGTTCAAACCAAGCCGCACTCCGCCGAGCAAGCCCCAATTTCCGCGTCGGTCGAGGGCGACTTCAACAAAGCCGCGCCCGGGGCCGGCCGCTATCTGCGCGTCCAGAGCCCACAACCGCTGAACCTTACCACGGAACGCCCACGGCGTTCTCTCCGGACGACGCAGATCCAGGGCCCGCCCGAAGCTCATGTTCTGCATCACCAAGCCAGCCTGGAGCCACTCTGCCAAATAGCGCAGGCGCACGCCGAGGAGACGGCCCCGCAGCAAAGCCCGTCCCTCGCGCTCCCGCTCGGTGACGTGCAATCCACTCACCGGCAAGGAGGTTACCCTTCCGTCCTCGCCTACCCGAGCGTCGAGCAGCATTTGTCCCCCCAGGACCACACCGGCAAAGCCCATGCGGCGGTAGCGCACGGCCACCCCGCGCAACACCGGGTTCTCGGCGCTGGAGCGATGGCCGAGCCGCTCGCTGTCGCCGCCCATGCTGAGAGAGGGAATCCCACCCCGGTCCTGGGCGCGGCTGAAGACTATCCCCTGGCCAAACCCCGGACGCAGATTTCCGGCCACCAATTCCAGCGGCCGCAGGACGCTCTTCCACTGCAGGTAGAATGCGGCAAAATCGGCCCACCCTGGTTCGCCTGGATCGCGCTCGGTGATCAGGTAGACCTCGCGCCCCAGACCCCAGCGCCACTCCAGGCGCTGATAGATCCGCGTTCGTCGAAGCTTCGGGGAGGCTCCCTGCAGGCGCCAGCGCAGCGCCAGCCGCTGCGAGCTGGAACGGTCGGCCAGACTGCTTTCCAGTTCCTCGATTTCCTCCTCCTCGAGAAAACACCCCGGTTCCTCGGATCCTGATGTTGCGGACAGAAGGGCCCATACCAGAGTTCCGCACAATGCTCGCATCTGTTCTATCTCCCGCTGGAACAGGTGCAACTTGCATTCCAGGGGGATTCCCCTCAAAAAGGCCGCTGGAGTAAGGAGTAATGTTTCAATTCTCACACACATTTCTCCACAGACAACATGCCCTGACAGACTTGAACTCCGGTTGCCGCCAGCTATTTTATTAAACTTTGAAACTGTCAACTGAGGAGGGAGATAATGAAGTTCGGAACCTGTAACGAATACTTTGAGGGATGGTCCATCGAAGAGGTTTTCGACTATGCCGGCGCCATCGGCTACGACGGGGTCGAGATTGCTCCCTATACCCTGGCCTACTCGGTGGAGGACATCGGGGCCGGTCGCCGCCGCCAGATCCGCCAGGCCGCCGAAAGCGCCGGAGTGGAGATAATCGGCCTGCATTGGCTGCTCATAAGCCCGACAGGCCTCTACACCAACCATCCAGACGACGACCTGCGCCACAGGACCCGCGACTATTTCAAGGCCCTGATCCGGTGCTGCGGCGATCTGGGGGGCAAGGTGATGATAATCGGTTCTCCCAAGCAGCGCACCGTACAAGAAGGCTGGGACTATCGCGAAACCTGGGACAGAACGCGCGGAGTCTACGAAGACTGCCTTCCCCTGGCCGAGGAGTGCGACGTCTACCTTTGCATCGAGCCTTTGAGCAAAGACCAGACAAACTTCATCACTACCGCTGCGGAAGCCTGCAAGATGGTGGCCGACATCGACCACTCTCACTTCCAGACCATGGTGGATGTGTGCAGCGGATCTACCGAGGAATTCCCGGTTTCACGCTTGCTCCACGACACCGCCCCTCATCTATATCACGTCCACGTCAACGACGCCAACAAACGCGGCCCCGGTTTCGGCCAAACCGATTTCGTCGACATCCTCCGCGCCTTGAAAGAGTTGCACTACGAACGCTACATCTCAGTAGAAGTCTTCGACTTCAAACCGGACCCCCGCACCATTGCCGCCGGGAGTCTGGCCTACCTGAAAGGGGTGGAAACCACGCTTGCTGCAAGGGATTGAGAGGTCCCGGCAGAATTTCCGCAATCTGGACCATCCACGCCCATCGCCGCCTCCCTGTCCCTGCGCGGACAACCTGGAAATTCTGCCTCCGGTCGATGACTCGGTCACGCCCCCGGGTCCCTCGCGCCGGTACCCTCGGGCACTCTGGCGGGAACTTCAGATATTCCTTCTGAAGAGTCGGGCGAGGAAGGGAAATTTTTCCTTCGTCCAGGCCGGCGGGGACGAGTCCGCTGGAGAAGAGGATGCGGGCGGCTCTTCCAGAAATCGGCAGCCCAGAGCGCGCAACTCGGCATAGTCCGACTGCAGCCTTCTCGTCATGTCTTCGGTCAGACGCAGGAGAATTTTGCAGCCAATGGAGGGATGGGTTTTGAGGATTTTCATCAGGTCCAACCTGAAGAAACCGATCAACTCGCTGGGTTCAGCCGCCACCAGGGACAGGTCGAGAGGAGTGCTGTCCAGAAGTGCGAACTCTCCCAGAATCTCGTTCACCCCCAGGGTACCCACCACTTCCCGCTTCTCCACGGCCCCATAGCGTACCTTGTCTACGGACCCCGAGCGGATCAGGTAGCACCCCGATTGCTCGACTCCGCGGCGCACGATGGTCTCACCAGATTCGAAGCGGCGGATATAAACGATCCGCGCCAGCATGCCCAACTCGTCTTCGTCGAGCAGGCTGAAGCTGGGTATGTGTCTCAGACTCTCCTGCAGGGATTCCTCGCGGGTGATTTCGCGGCGGAACAGGTTCCCCCATTCGGGATCGACGCTTGCTTGTGGCTTCCTTGGGCTCATAGCCGGCCTCCGGGCAAAGTGTACAAACAACTGCGGATTCGGGCAAATTCAGCGGCAGGTCGCCGGCCTCCGTCCCCCATCTTGAAATTCAGCGGCCATTTGCCCATATTTGGGTCCAGAGCCATAAACGCGAGGTGAGAGATGAGAGGCGCGATACAGGATAGGGCGGACATCGGCATTGTGACATTCATGGCCTTTCCCGCCATTGGAGCAGGGAGCGGACCGGTCGCCGAAAGCCTGGCGGCGGTGGCGTCACACGACTTCTTCCAGCTACTGGAAATCACCCACATAGAAGACCCTCATGTGCGCATCCAGTGCCAGGAGGTGATCGCGCAAAACAATAAATCCGTGGCTTTCGGCGCCCATCCCAACATCCTGAACAACAAGCTCGACCTCCATCATCCAGAGGCGGCCACGAGGCAAAAAGCGGTGGACGCCCTCAAGGAGAACATCGACGAGGCCTACCAGTGGAACGCCGCCGGGCTGGCTCTGCTCTCGGGGCCTGACCCGGGGAAGGCAGATCGCCGGGCGGCCAGAGAACGGTTTGCAGAGTCGCTGCTGCAGCTGTGCGCCTACTCCGCTTCCAAAGGGGAAATGCCCATCCTCCTGGAGCCTTTCGACCGCTCCGATTTTGCCAAAAACTGTCTGGTTGGACCCAGTGAGGAGGTAGCCGAACTGGCGCGCAAAGTCAGAGCCGAGCATCCCTCCTTCGGCATTCTCGTAGACCAGGCTCACATGACCATCCTCGAGGAAACTCCGGACCATTGCCTGGGCGTCCTCAAGGAATTCCTGACACATGCCCATATCGGCAACTGCGTCGTGCGAGATCCCCTGCACGAAGCCTACGGGGACAACCATCCGCGCTTCGGCATCCCACAGGGAGAGAATGGACTGGACGAACTGGTGGAGTTTCTGCAGGTCCTGGCGCGGATTGGATACTTTGACGGCGGCAAGAAGCCCCTGTCCTTCGAAGTCAAACCTTGCAGCGGAGAAACCTCCCTGGAAATCATAGAAGATTCCATTCGCTATCTGGAGCAGGCCTGGGCAGTGGTTGATCGCGGGGGGATTTCTCCTTGACCCTGCAGACCCGCCCCTTCGGACTCTGGGACAGTCCTCTCCAGGGCTGCGATCTCGCCCGGATCAGGAGCCTCAAAGAGGTTGCCTGGGATGGGGACGGCGGGACCCTGGTCTGGCTCGAGAGACAAGGCAGCGACGGGGTGCTGGTCTGTCAACACGGCGACCAGGCTCCGCGCGAGCTCGACAATACTCTCGCGGTTCGCGGCCAAGTGGGATACGGCGGCGGCGACTTCACCGTTGCCCATGGCCAAGTCTACTTTGCCGAACGCAGCGGTCGCCTTTACCGCCAGAGCCTGGATTGCGGTCCTGCCGAACCTCTGACCCCTGCCTTCGGCAACGCGGCCGCACCTGCTGTTTCCCGCGACGGCCGCTGGCTGGTCTACGTCCACTCCGACAACGGGGCGGACTGCCTTGCCCTGGTCGACAGCGCCGGGTCCCACTGGCCTCAGCGCCTGACCGAGGGGGCCGACTTCTACATGCAGCCCACTTGGCATCCCCAGGGCCGCCTCCTGGCATGGATCGAGTGGGACCACCCACAAATGCCCTGGGACGGCACCCGTCTGGTTCTGGCCAAGGTGCGCACGAGCCGGCACCGACTTCCCCAATTGACCGCGTCAACGGTCCTCGCCGGAGATGCGGAAACGGCCCTCTTCCAACCCCAATTCTCACCGGACAGGCGCACTCTGGCCTATGTCTCGGACAAGCGCGGCTGGAGTAATCTGTGGCTCTTTGATCTCGAAACCAGCACCCACTCCTGCCTGACCCCCGACGAGTTTGACATCGCCCTTCCGGCCTGGCAACAGGGCATGCGGGTCTTCTGCTTCAGCGCCGATGGCCGCCGCATATACTTCATCCGCACCGAGCAAGGTTCTCGCCGCGCCTTCTGCTGCGACCTGGCGAGCCGCCACATGGGTCCGGTAGATGAACTTTCCACCTACACCAAGATCGAACAAATTTCCGCAGACACCAATTTGGGAACCCTGGCCTGCATCGCTTCGTCGAGCCGGGTATCAGCGAGGGTCGTGAGTTGCCACAAGGGTCGGGCGCGCATTCACGCCCGCTCCAGCGGGGAGACCGTCGCCGCCGTCCAACTGGCCGAGCCCCGGGCAATTTCATGGCCCGGGGCCGAGGGCTCGGAGGTGCACGGCATCTACTACCCGCCGACGAGCACCAAGTGCAGAAGCCAGGGACAACCGCCGGCGATCGTGATGGTTCACGGCGGACCGACCTCCCAGGCGGATGCAGGGTTCAACCCTTGCAACCAGTTCTTTGCTACCCGGGGCTACGCCGTCCTCGACGTCAACTACCGAGGCAGCACCGGCTATGGACGCAAATACGTCGAGGCCTTGCGCCGCAACTGGGGAATGCACGACGTCGAGGACGCCATTGGCGGCGCCCGCCATCTGGTGGACTCCGGCCTGGCCGCCGGGGACAGGCTGGTCATCATGGGCGGCAGTGCTGGAGGCTTCACCGCATTGCGCACCCTTACTACCAGGCCTGGCTTTTTCCGCGCCGCAATCTGTTCCTACGGAATCTCCAATCTCCTCGCTCTGGCCGCCGATACCCACAAATTCGAAGCTCACTACCTGGATTCCCTCCTCGGACCGCTGCCCGAGTCCGGCCCGGTATACCGCGAACGATCGCCCTTGTTCTCTTCCGAGAAACTGCGCGATCCCATCGCCATCTTTCACGGCAGCGAAGACCGGGTAGTCCCCCTGGAGCAAGCCGAACAAATCGTCGAAGTCCTGCGCCGCCGCAACGTCCCGCACGCCTACCACGTTTACCAAGGGGAGGGACACGGATGGAGTCAGCCAGAAACCATCACCGCCTTTTACGAGGCGGTGGAGGAATTTCTGCATCGATACGTAATCCTTGCTTGAAACACCATCTCAAGGAATTTGTCGTGGCCTACGAAACTGTCATCGGCATGGAAGTCCACCTGGAATTGGAGACGGCTTCGAAGATGTTCTGTCCCTGCTCGGCCGCTCATTTCCTGGTACCTCCCAACCGCCATATTTGCCCGGTGTGTACCGCCCAGCCCGGCTCCCTGCCGGTAATCAACGAGCGCGCCGTCGAGTTGACCTTGATTACCGGCATGGCCCTCAACTGCAGAATCCGGCCTCACAGTGTCTTCGCGCGCAAAAACTACGTTTACCCCGACTTGCCCAAGGGATACCAGATCTCCCAGTATGAAGAACCCCTCTGCGTCGAAGGTTGGGTCGCCTTAGAGGCCGCGGAGGGAGAGAAGAAAATCGGCATTGTCCGCGTCCATCTCGAGGAAGATACCGGAAAGCTGGTGCACGAGGGCAACACCAGTCTGGTGGACTACAACCGCGCCGGCGTTCCACTCATGGAGATCGTATCGGACTCCTCCATACGCTCGGCCGCGGAGGCATGCGACTACCTGCAGAAAATTCGCCAGGTGGTGCGCTATCTGGGTGCCTCGAGTGGCGACATGGAAAAGGGGGCCATGCGCTGTGAGGCCAATATCTCGGTGCGGCCGGCAGGCTCCAGAGAATACGGCACCAAGGTCGAGGTCAAGAACCTCAACTCCTTCCACGCCGTGCGCAATGCCATTGCCTATGAAGTCCAGCGCCAGACCCGCATTCTTGAGGAGGATGGCAGGGTGGTTCAGGTCACCATGGGTTGGGACGAAAATGCCGCTATCACCCGCGAACAGCGCAGCAAGGAGACTTCCGAGGACTACCGCTATTTCCCCGAGCCCGACCTCCTTAAACTGAATCTAGGAGAGGAGCGCATCACCTGGCTGCGGCAACAACTTCCTGAATTACCCGCAGCCAGGGCCTCCCGCTTCGCCGCCGACTACGGTCTCAAAGCCCAGGACATCGGCGTTCTGGTCGAGGACCGCAGAATCGCCGACTACTTTGAGCAGAGCGCCGGGCGGGGCGGAGTTGATCCCAAGCAAGTGAGCAATTGGGTCACCGGCGAGGTCTTTCGCCGACTTAAGGAAAGCGACGCGAACTCCGCGCACATTCAGGTCGACCCAGAAGCATTGGTAGAACTAATTTCCATGGTGGACAAGGGCGCCATCAACCAGACCGGTGCCAAAGAGGTCTTTGCCGTGCTGTGGGATGAGGGGGGCGATGTGGCCGAGATCGTGGCAGCTCGGGGCCTGCGGCAAATTTCCGACGCTTCCGAGCTCGACGCCGTCCTGGCCACGATCATCGGCGAAAATCCCGACGCTGTCGCAAAGATCAAGGACGGCAACGAGAAGCCTCTCAAATTCCTGATGGGCCAGGTCATGCGGGTGACCCGCGGCAAGGCCAATCCCCAGATAGTAGAAGGTTTGTTGCGGCAGCAACTGGACATTTGAGCCGGAGCGGAATATCCGGTGCCGGCAAAGGTCCCGGGGCCGGATATCAGCGCAATACCAGAACTCGCCCCGTCGCCGCAAATTCACCGGCGAGCAGGCGGTAGAAATACACTCCCGATGCCACCTTTTCCCCCCCGTCGCTGCGGCCATCCCAGATCATGGCATAGGATCCAGGCTGCAAATTCCGGTCCAGCAACCGGCGCACTGGCTGTCCGCGCAGGTTGTAGACCACCAGGTCGACGGGCACCGGCGCGGCAATGTCGAATCGTATGGTCGTGCGCCCGTTGAATGGATTCGGAAAACCCGGATATAGCGCAAACTGCACCGGCTTGGCGCCAACTTCGTCCGCAACCACGGTTTGTCCCGGCTCTTCCTCCAGAAAAGGCGCCCACTCCACCGCCCCTCTGAACAGCGCCGCTATGGCCGTGCTGTCCACCGTTCCCCAATAATTGTCCCGTGCCACCAGGGTCAAATTGGTGCGGTTGTCGATAGCGGTGCGGTTGTCGACAAAGACATTGCGGGCAATCACTGCCGGCACTACCGTACCGCTTGTTTCGATCGCCTTCAGGTTATTGGTGAAACGATTGCCGAAGAGGGTCGGGGCCGAGTTCAGCGAAGCCAGGCCCAGGGCGGTGTTCTCGAAGGTGCTGGTTCGGATTATCAGCTCTGCGACACGGTCAAGCCGTAGGCCGGTGTTGTTGCGGAAATGGCACATTTCGATAGCTCCCGAGGTCCCCTCGCCGAGGATCAGACCCGGTCCGATATTGTCGGCGAATTCGGTGGTCCAGATCTCCACTGGGGCGGCTTTGCTCGTAGCCCCGGCTCCCAGGTTGCGCATCACCTTCACGTCCTCGAAGATCACCCGCTCCAAAGCGGCCATCTCCAGGCCATTTCCCCGATTTGCGCTGACCTCGGTGCGGTGCAATTCCAGGACTCCTTCCCAATCCCCGAGGTCGAGGCCGTGCAAGGTATTTCGTTTCACCGCCGAATTCCACAGCTCGATCTTCTGACCTCGCCCACCCACCGCCCGCAAGCCGGCGCGCGGATCTTCAGCCTGCAACAGCCCGTTCTGCTCAATGGTGGTGCGGATCGCCTCCAGCGCACAATTGCCCAGGAAGATCCCCTCCTGGCCGTTTTCCTTCACGGTGGAATTGCGCAGCAGAAGGCGGCCGCTGCCCTCGGCGAAGATGCCCTGGAGCGGATGACGACTGAAGAGGGAGCGGTCGATTTCCACCTTGCCGTTGATTAACAGGCGCAGACCGTTGCCTCCCGTGTTGGTTATGCGGCTGTCGGCGATGTTAAGAGCGCTCGCTGCCGTAACCTCGCCGCTGAAACCGAGGACGCACTGCTCCTCCTCCAGATGGCGGACCTCCACCTGGGCGCCCGGCCGCAGGCGCACCCCGTACCAGACCGAATCAGGGTGGCTGGAAGCAAGGTCGAAGCGCACTGGCTGGGCTTCACTCCCTTCCACCCTGAGCCTGCCCTCGACGATCAACTCGGTCAATTGCGCACTCTGACCTCCGGCCCCCATATCGGTGCTGGCGAATACCACCTGTGTGCCCGGCTCAATTACCAGCTCCGACCCGGCCGCCACGACGAGGTCCCGCGGCAGCCGCCGGGTCCCGGACCAGCGCGTGCTGCCAGGCGGCAGATGGGATCGCACCACCCCATAGGCGGAATGCTCGACCAGGACCCCATGCAAATCTGGATTCTGGGCGTTCAGCAAAGAGATCCCGGACCAATCACCAGCCCGCGGTGAAGCGGAGGAGGAGACAAAACTCAAAGAGTTTTCCTCGCTGCCCTGCAGCACCAGGCCTCCGAAAACCAGAAGTTCCGAGCGGTTCGGGGAAAACCCGGTGCGGCGCGCGTCGCTGACGGAGAAGCGGACGGTGGTGCCGGATGCCACCGTAAGGGTCGCACCCGGCTGCACCACAACATCGCCGTCGACCATCACCTCGCCGAACCAGGTGGTGTCCGAATTGATGTGCCCGTCCAGAGGCTGGCGCACCAGAATGTCGGCGATCATCCGGGTACCCTCGGCACGTATATTCTCAACGGCAATGCCCAAGGAAACATTGCGACTCAAGCCTGTGTGGGCCCTGAAACCCGGGTTGGTGTCGGGGCCGAAGCGGGTCCGGGTGACCCCGTCGAAGGGATCTCCGGCGTCGCCCTGATTGCCGTTGTGAGCTGCCGCATAGGCTTCGTCCCGGGCCCAGAAGTCCAGGTTGTCTCCCCCCTGAACCGGGTCGGGTTGGGCGGCAGGATATCCGCGGTCAGCAAACAATCCATCGGCACAGACCAGGTCCACCTGCTTGTGGCGCTCCTCGTCGTTGTCGGCCCCTTCGTCCACGTGCCAGGCCAGCAGACCGCCGGCCGGAATGTTGCGGTTGTAAAAGGAAGATGAATTCTGGCGGTTCTCCAGCAGGAAGTACTCTTCCGCACCCACCGGGATCTTGTAGACCTTGCCGCCGCTGTCAATGTCTTCGAGGACGGCTCCCATGCGGCTCTGCTCGACCTCGATCAGATTCTCGTTGCCGAGGCCAATCCATCCCAGTTGCCCCAGCGACCAGGCGCAAAAGGCGTTGGGGCCGTCCACCTCCCCCCAACCCAGAGTTCCCAAGCCCATCAATCCCCACTTGCCGATGCCGGCGCTGTCCTCGGCGGGGTCCAACTCATTGCCACGGAATATGGAGGTCTGATCGAAGAGATCGGGCAATCCCAGGATGTGGCCGAATTCGTGGCACATAGTCCCAGCGGTAATGCTGAACACATGGCCGCGCTGGGTCGTGCCGCCAAACCCGGTGAATCGGCTTGGGATGCGAATCCATCCCCCGCCGGCCGCAGGGTCATCGCTGATGAAATCGGTGTCCAGGCCCAGAGAGGCGAACCCGGTGGCCTTGGAGACGAAAAAGTTCTCGGGGACGGTGAGCAGATTGATGAAGACGACGTCCACGTAGCCATCGTCGTCTCCCGAATTGGGGATGCCGTCGGCGCCGTCGTTGTCGAAGCGCCCCATGTCCACTTCCAGATCCGCCTGCTCCAGGACCTCCAGATTGAACTGCCCGAACCCACCCCGGAGGCCGGCCTCGGGCGCAATGTAGGCGGCAGCCGGCTGCAGCGAACTGTAGCGCCGCGGCAGAACCTGACCGTCCACCCGTAACTGTCCCCGGGACATCTCGTCGTAGAAGTGGGCAAAACTGCCCGGCAACTGGCGATTGAAAAGGTCCTCCGCCCAGGAAGGCGCCCGCTCGGATCCGGGTGCCTCTCCCTGGAATTTGGCGAAGATGACCAGAGCGTTAAGCGTGCCGGTGGTGCGCACTCCTATTTTGCCACGACCGGGGCCGGAGGCATCCTTGCCGGCACAGAGGAAGTCGGCGGCGGCGGGTCCCCGGGGCCACAAAAGGGAGGCGGTAAAAATGAGAATGGAGGCGACAGACGGGCGCAGGAAAGCAGGAATTGGGCCCGAAGGCAGGAGCAACCGTGCCGACTCAGCTTCCGACCTGGAAAAAACTTCTGGGATCAAAGAAGGCTGGGGGGCGGTTGGCGGCACTCTTCGATGAATTCTGCGGTCTCGTTGGCGTAGGTGAGGAAGGGATCGTCCAGGTTGAGGTATTTCTCGTCCTCCACGTAAATGGAATCCCAATCGATGACATAGCGCGTCTTCTGCTGGGTCAGAGCGCGCATGACCGCCGATCGCGCCCTGGCACGGGTATTCTGCGGCGGAGTTACGATTGCTTCGTTCACCTGCGCTTCCTTCACGACCCGCTTGGTCAAACCACGGTCGCGTAAATCGAAATAGAGACCTTTGCGCGGATTGAGGTTGTGGTATTCCAGATCGAGACTCTGGATCAGGGGGTCGCTCCAATCCAACCCTTCCGCCTCCATAAAGCTCTCCAGCAACCACTTCTTGGCAATCCAATCGATGCGGTCGATAAGGCTCATGGGGTCGTAGTCGAGACCGTCGATGACAAATCGCCACTCGTGGAGGACCCAGTCCACCTCTTCGTCTTTGCCGCGCAAGTAGCGCTCAGCCAACTCGAGATATTGGCGCTGGATTTCAATGGCGTTGGTATAGCGGCCATCTTCGAGTTGCACCTCCCACTTGAAGCTCAGATCGCGGGAGATGACGCGGATGGCTGCCACCGGGTCGAGGAGCTTCACATTGGGAATGATGTTCTCCTCGAGCAAATCCAGCAGCAGGGCGGTGGTTCCCACCTTCAGGGCGGTAACGTACTCGGACATATTCGAGTCGCCGACCAGAAGGTGGAGCCGGCGGTAGAACTCCCAGTCGGCCAGGGGTTCGTCGCGGGTGTTGATTATTGCCCGGCTGAACTGAATCCACTGGTAGATCTCGGTGACTATGTGATCTGCCCGCTGCGAGATCTGATAGTTGATCTCTCCCTCTTCTCCCCGGCCGTATTCGAAAATATCCGTATGGCAGCCCACTCGGCCGGCTCCGGCGAAGATCTGGCGAGTCACGAAGAAGGGCAGCATGGCCGGCAGCAACACCTGCGAAAATGAAACCTCCCGCCGCACCAGATAGTTCTCGTGACAGCCGAATGTCGCCCCGGTATAGTGGTCGATGTTATTCTTGAAAAAGGCCGCTCCTTCTGCCAGACCTAATTGTTCAAGGGCGCGCTGCACCACCACTTCGCCGGCCCGGTCCGCTGCCACCAGGTCGAAGATTCCCTTGCATTCGGGGGTGGCGTATTCCACGTGACCCATATCGATGTAGATCCGCCCGCCGTTGAACAGGAATCCCCCGTTGCCCGGAGGTTCGTCCCGGCCCCGGTAATGCATGTCGACGATGCCCAGACGTTCACGGTAAAACAGAAAGTCCTTGGCCTTGACCGATATGAAGTCAGGACTCAGAAACGGATCCGATTCAGGCGGCAAGCAACCGTATTCGACTTCGATTCCAAAGATGCGATCTTCCATACTTCGCGCCTGGGTTGGGGGTCGGTCCGAGCCGTCTATGCCAGGAGCGCACCCCGGATTTCGGGGCCGCCTTCAGGAGTCGCTGCAGGCAGCCAATATTTCTTCGCACTCGGACGCCTTGAGGCGGCGGAACTTGGTCCGGGTGGTCAGAGTGCGGTCGAGCACGGCCGCCTCGACCTGCTGGCCGCGCAGGGCTTCCCCCAAAAAGCTCTTTATCTCATTACCATCAGGCTGGCGGTCTTCTTCATCCGCCGCAGGCCGGCGGCCGGCCCCCCACGCTTCGAGCCCTCGCTTGAGGGCCTCCTCCAGGGCTGGCTCGGCGCCATCGTATTGCATCAGGTGCCGGCGCATGACCGCGGAACTCTCCTGCGTACCCGCCACTACGGCGCTGCCGCGGGTATTGATGAACGACCCATCGGGGTCGACGGTGGAAAATGCATCCTGCCCGCCGGGAGGGTCGAGTTCGGCCATGAGAACGCGGGCAGTATAGGGCGAGCGGAAGATCTCGTCAAAGGCCGCCTTGATGATCGGGGCAAGTCCGAAACTCACCAGGCGCTGCAAGGAGACGTCCCTGGCCGAAAAGTTGAACCCTTCGAGATGGGCTATGTCGATGGCGGCCTTGCGCAGTTTCTCGATATCGGCGGGGTGCCCGATGGCGGCGAATGCCAGTTGGTCATAGACCTCGAAGAGTTTCCTGGGTCCCGGCGTGGTGGTCAGCAGTACAATTCCGCGTTCGTAGCTCAGACCCACCACCGGGCTGGCGCCCTGGAGCTGGTGGTCGAGGTAGTCGCGCCGATTTTGAATGGCCTCTACCCAGCGATAAGGTTCTTCGAGCATGATGGACCTGTCCCACCGGGAGCGTTAATTGGATGCCGCACTCAGTGCGGTCTGGTAGAGAACTTCCAGCTCGGATTCGGCAACTGTGGCTATCCCGTCCGCTGTGATGCGCATGATCTGTGGATAAATCCGGGCGCTGGGTTTGTAGCCCCCGGTGGCAGTATCGTACTCGGCGGCCGTTTCCAGCATCTTGAGAATGAGGGTCAGAGAGGTGCGCTCGTCCATGGAGGCGAGAGGCTGCTCGCCCCAGCGGTTCAGGTGATAGAGAGCGCCGCGGATGATCGGGGAGCCCGAGCCCGTCGTGCAGAAATCGACGGATTCAAACTGGGCCCCCAGGATATCGTAGAAAAAGATCTTGCCGCTTCCCGCCTCTGCATCAAAGGCGGCAAAGATGGGAACCACCGCACCGATGCCCTGAACCGCCATGGGCAGATTCTCGCGCAACAAGCGCGACAGGATGCGCAATTTACCGTCCAGGCTCAACTCCTGCAACTGGCTGCGGCGATAGTGCTGGAACGAAACCTCCAGCATGCGGGCGATCTCGCCGGCAATGGCGGGGGAGCCCGAGAGCGCCATCACCGAATCGTCGTCGATGCAGAGGACCTTGTCGGCGCGATCGTAGACGACCACGTTGCCCATAGTAGCGCGGCGGTCCCCCGCGACCAGCACCCCGGCTCCGTAGCGCAATGCCAATATGGTGGTACCTTCTGCGCTTTGCACCCCCTCCAGAGGCACGGCGACCGCTGCAGGCGCGGCCGGCACCTGACCATGCTCTTTGAGCAAGGAGAGGAAATCGCAACTCTCCATTCTCTACTGGCCCGTGCGCTGGCGGTAACGCCGCGCCTGGTTGGGATCGACCTTGCGCATGCGGTGCAGGAGATCGTCTGATCCGGGACGGTCTACCTTGGGGCGCCTTGGGCCCTCGTCGCCCTCCGGGCCCTGGTCGCCATCCAGGGGCCTGACCGGCCGCGGCGCTCGCTCGCGAAACTGCAGCAACTGATCCTCGTTCATGACTGCCTCCTACCGAAAATTCAGGCCAGGACTCCAGGCGCCTCGGCGCGCTGGCGCATGCTGGCCGCCCTTCCCGGCTGGCGGGGAAAAGGAATGCGCCGGAACCGCAGGCGCGATTTCCCCCCGGGATTCCGGCTAAACAGCAGGCAGGATCCTGTTCATCAGGTCCTCCACACTGTGGCTGGTGTCCAGTATCTGATTATAACAACTAATACTCTCAGTGTCTACGAGATCCTTCAGCTCGAGGACCTCCACACGGCCGTTGAGCCGGAACTCGATGCTGTCCCAGTTCAGCGCGACTATGGCGTCGCCGAATTTTTCCAGGCACTTGCCGCGAAAGTACGCCCGCGTGCCCTGAGGCGGCTCCACCATGGCGCGGAGAACCCTTTTCTCGTCAACCAGCCGCACTACCTGATCCTGGCTTTGCAGCAGCAGGAACAGTCCTTCTCCGGGGTCGATGTTGTGATACTCCAGATCCTGGCTCTGGAGCCAGGAGCGATGGTCGGGATTCTCCCAATCCAGCTCCTCGGAACCGGCGAAGGCGTCCAGCAGCCACTTCTTGGTGACCCAGTCACAGAGCCCGACCAGTTCCAGCGGATCCCGTCCCAGGGATTCCAGGACCTGGTTCCACTCGACCAGGACCCAATCCGTCTCCTGGTCGCGGCCGGCCGCTACCCTGCGGGCGCGCTCCAAATAGGCCCGCTGGATCTCCAGGGCGGAACTCATGCTGCCGTCGTGCAGTTCTATCGCCCATTGGCGCGACATATCCCGCGAGATCTCCTTGAGCGCGCCCACCGGATCGGCCAAGTCGAATTGAGGCAGCAGACCTGCTTCCAGCAACTCCAGCACCAGGTTGGTGCTGCCGACCTTGAGCGCCGTGGCATACTCGGACATGTTGGCATCGCCGATGATCAGATGCAGGCGACGGTAGCGCCGGGCGTCGGCATGAGGCTCGTCGCGGGTATTGACCAGGGGACGCCGGTGCATGGTGTCGACGCTGGCGATGGTCTCGAAGAAGTCTGCCCGCTGGGAAAGTTGGTAGGTGGCCCCACTGCCCTTGCTCCCCGTCTCCACTCCCACCTTGCCGGCGCCGGCAAAAATCTGCCGCGTCACCAAGAAGGGCAGCAGACCATCGACAACTAGCTGAAAAGGCAACCGGCGGCTGATCAGGTAGTTCTCGTGACAGCCGTAGCTGTGCCCTTCGAAGTCGGTGTTGTTTTTGTAGAGTCGCACCACCCCGGAACCGCGGCTGGCGGTCCGGCGCCGGGCGCAGTGGAGCAGGATGCGCTCGCCGGCCCGGTCCGATGCCACCAGATCTGCGAGGTCATAGCACTCCGGGGTGGAATATTCCGGATGGGTATGGTCGTTGTAGAGCCGCGCTCCGTTGCTGATGATGAGATCACTCTTGAGTTCTCTGAGGGGAATTTTACGGCGGCGATCCTGCTGAAGGTGAACGGTTTCGTCCTTGTCGTTGAGCAACTCGTCCACCTCGAAGCCGCGCATGTCCTGGCGCGGATTCTCGCGCTCGTAGTCCCAGCGCGCCACGAAGTCCCGCTCCTGGTAGCAGCGGATGAGCTGCATGGACTCGACCACCACATCCATGCGCTCGACCCCGTCCACCTGAATGCCGTACTCAGTTTCCAAGCCCAGAAGCCGCTTCATATACCCGCTCAGATAACCTGTTGCGCCTGCGCCTCCGGCGCATTTTCGCGGGCGCGGACGGGGATCACCCGCACCACGTTCTCGGGCTCGAAATCGAGGAGCTTGAGCCAGTCTTCGACGCTGTCGGAAGGAGGGAAAAATTCGTTTTCGCGGAACTCCGCCCGCATCGCATCCAGCAGGTCCTGCTGCCGTAGCCCGGCGGTGCCGTCGGCGGCGGCGATGGCGTTCTTGATGGCCGCTTCCTTGGCCCGCTGAACGATGGAAGCGATGAGCGCACCGCTGGAGAGGTCGCCGTAGTAGAGAGTTTCGTGGCGGCCGCTGCGCAAGGCCACTTCGAGGAATTTGGTCTCCTCGGTCCTGGCGAAGAAGGCCTCGATCGTCGCCGCGATCAGCTCCTCTCGCGCCGCCCCTGAACCGCCGTACCTGGAGACCTCCTGCGGGTCAAGGGGCAAGTCGGGCTTGAGGTAGATCCCCAGGATATCGCGCGAAGCTTTGAGATCCGGGCGCTTGACCTTGATCTTGCGATCGACCCGCCCCGGCCGCAGAATGGCCGGATCGATGAGGTCGTGGCGATTGGAAGCCAGAATGACTACCGCGTCGTGGAGGGACTCGATCCCGTCCATCTCGGTACAGAACATGGGCACCACGGTGTTGGCGATGTGATGCGAGCGCATGGAGCGGCGCGTCCCCAGGATGGATTCGGCTTCGTCGATGAAGATGAAGGGCAGGTAGCCCTCTTTGCGCTTCTGGCGCGCCTGAGCGAAGACCTCGCGCACCATGCGCTCGGTTTCGCCCAGCCACATATTGAGGATCTCCGGCCCCTTGATGTGCATGAAATACTCTTCGACCTCGATGCCCTCCTGGCGGCGCAGATGCTGGACCAGACTGTAGGCGGTGGCCTTGCCGATGAGGGTCTTGCCGCAGCCGGGGGGTCCGTAGAGCAGAAAGCCCTTGGGGGTGGAATACTGAAATTTATCGAAGAGCTGGGGGTGCAGCGCCGGCAGCTCGATGGTATCGCGAATCGCCTGAATCGCCTCTTCCTGGCCGCCGATCTCGGACCAGTCCATGCTGGGTACGTCTTCCAGGAAATACTCTTTGGCGGTGCTGGCCTGCAGCCGCTCCAAAGCCACCTTGAAGGCGGGATCCAAGCGCACCTCGTCTCCCACCTTGAGGTCCACGTCCCGGAGCCGCGCCGAGCGTTCGAGGACGATTTCCTGAGTACTGTGCTCCTGGGAAACACGCAGCCGATCCCCATCGAGGAGATTGACGATTTTGGCTACCGGCCCGGAGGGACTGTAGCCCAGATCCCCCACCACGGCATAGGCTTCGTTGATGAGCACCCGGGAACCCACCCGGAGGCGGGCAGCGTCGAGGCGCGGGTCCACGTTGGCGTAGTATTCCGAACCGCCGACGAAGACGGTAGCAATCCCCGCTTTGGGAGAGCCCAGATAGATGCCGACCCTATTGGCCGGCGCGGTCACCTTCTCCAGAGCCGCCTCGAGCTCGACCATGGCCCTCCGTGCCTCCTGGAAAGTGATTTCCCGCTCCATGAGCTGGCGCCGCAAGCGGTAGAGCAGCGGGCGCATGGGATCCCGCTCCGGGGCCAGAGAAAGGAGCTGATCCACCATCCCCAGAACCTCGCCTTCGGAGCTCTCCTCCCAGCCGGAATCCTGCTCGTACTCCTCGAATTCCCTGCTGCGTTCCGGGGGGTAATCTTCTCTTTTCATGGCGCCATATCCTGGTCGGGGGAAGGATCAGTAGATGACATCGCCGAGATGGCCATAGCGTATGCGGCCGGGCAGCCGCCACAAATAGGAGCCTATAACCTTGGGGATGGAAGCCGGACCGGTGTAGTATGGACCGCCTTCGTCGGCGCGCCAGGACCAGTAGATGATCATGGCTTTACCTTTAATCAATTCCCTAGATACTGGGCCCCAGTAGCGGCTGTCCTGGCTGTTGTCGCGATTGTCTCCCATCATGAAGAAGTGGTCGGCGGGAACGGTGTAGGGTCCGAAATTGTCGCGTCGATGGAGAGCGGCCGGATAGGTTCTGGGATCGGCGTACTTGGCTCTGGGGGGGTCCGGAAAAGCCTCGCCGTCCACGTGGAGCACCTTGTCGACAATCTCTACCTCCTGCCCTCCAACCGCTACACAGCGCTTGATCAAGTCCCGGTCCGGGTCGGCGGGCGAGCGGAAGATGACGATGTCCCCGGGTTGGGGATCGCGCAGGGGCGGCAGGCGCAGCAGGGTAATGTTGGTGCCGATGATATCGATGGGAGCGCCGTAAATGAATTTGTTGGCGAGGAGATAGTCGCCCACGTGCAGGGTATCCTCCATGGAACCGGAGGGAATGTAAAAGGCCTGGACAACGGCGGTGCGGATCAACAGCGCCAGGCACAAGGCGACCAGAATGGAGGAAATATAGTCTCTGACTCCTCCCGATCCTTTTTCTCTTTTCTTGGCGGGCATAAAATCCTTCCTGTAATCCTCTTCACCGGAAAATAGCAAACTACCCAACGCCTGTAAACAAGGCCCCGGCGGCTGTCCTTTCTTGGGCCGCCGAGGCCCGCCCGGCCCACGAGTCCGACTGCCAGAATCCTTCCCAGGCACCGGAACCAAGGCAGCGCGGGAAATTTTATAGGACCGCGACTCGAACTGAGCCGCCTGTCGGGCATGGCACGGTGCGGAGACAGCACCATGCCACCGCCTTGCCTAAGAGCATGCCGCCCTTTAAGTTAGTTGAGGCGCGAAAGGTAGTAATGTCGCCAAATTCTGGATTGTACCTGATGTAGCCTTGGCTTCTTCTTGGGGCATGACCGCCAAGGAGTTGAATCACTTGGAAGCGAAAATTCATGAAATCAAATCCTTAATTGAGGAGCGCTGGAATGAGTACTTTAACCTTTGAAGCGAGGGCTTCTAAAATTTGGTTTGATAAAGATAAAATGTGGCTGAATCTTTCCGATGGTCGGCAATTATCGGTTCCCCTTGCCTATTTCCCTCGGCTGCATAAAGCTACAGAACAACAAAGGGAAAATTATGAGCTTAGTGGAGGTGGTACGGGCCTTCATTGGGATGAAATAGATGAAGACATCAGCGTTCCCAACTTACTTATTGGAATCTATGATCGGTCCGTTACTTGAGCCATCTATGCCTTGCGCGATGTGCGAATCGCAAGATAAGAGAATGCCCACAGGGCCAAGTTTCAGTTTGACTTACCCGCGATCTGCGAAGACCTGCGCAAGAACGAGAAGACCTGTGGTCATCCCCTCGTGTCTCTTCCTCCCAAACGTATCTCCAAGAAGCCATCTGAGTAGAGTGCCATAATCAAGATGTGGAGATGGCGGCCAACTTTCCAATCTTGGAAATCCCCGACGAATACCCTATCTAAAATCAAAGAGAATCCTCTCTTGAGCTTTCTTATCTTCCTGCTCGTCCTAGCGTTCGGAGCTTTCGTAGGCATCCTGTTCGTTGAATGTGTCGAAAAGTATATTTCCAAACTTATTGGCTTATCCAACAAAAACGATGCTTTGAAATTTCTGGGAATTGGCATGGGTGGAATATTATTGGCCCTACAGGCCCTGATGTCCTACAAGCGCGCCAAGGCTCTTGAAGATACGGCGAAAGCCCAGGCCGATGCGGCGAACGCACAAGTCAAGGCCACGGAGCAGCAGGCAAAGGCCAACCGGCTCACCGAAGTGGGACAACGGCAGGAGCGCCTGAAAAACGCTATCGAGCATTTGGGTCACGAAAAGGATTCAGTGCGCATGGGAGGGGCCTACGAGCTCTTCCATTTGGCGAAAGACACTCTGAAAGACACCGAAAACTTGAGCCAGACAGTGCTCGACATTCTCTGCGCTCACATCCGCCAGATGACGGGCGAAAGAAAATATCAAGAAACGCACAAGTGGAAACCCTCGGAGGAAATCCAAAGCCTGTTGACATTGCTGTTCGTACAGGAGCACAAGGTTTTCAAAGGTTGCCACATCAACTAGCAGGGAAGTTGGCTGAACGGAGCTGATTTACGCGGAGCGCGTTTAGCAAAGGCCATCCTGAGCGGTGTGTACTTGCAAAAGGCTGATTTTCTCAATACACGTCTACAAGGGGCCATATTGTCCAGAGCAAACCTTCAAAATGCCACTCTTGTAAATACCCACCTACAAGAAGCCAAGCTTCACAGGGCTTATCTACATGGGGCTACTTTTGATTGCGTACGTCTGGAAGGAGCAATTCTTTTACTGGCACACTTACAAGGGACCGATCTTGGCAGTACATACCTTCAAGGGGCCAGCCTTGGCAACTCATACCTGCAAGGGTCCAATCTCGGTGGTGTACGACTACAAGGAGCCAATCTCTGGGACGCATGTCTGCAAGGAGCCAATCTTCAAAATGCTAAATTGCAAGGAGCCAATCTTAGTAGTGCACAACTGCAAGGAATCAGATGTGTGACTTTGCTTCCCACGACCTTTGAAGAGCGCATCATAGAGTCCATTGGGCAAGAAACGGATCTGTCGGAAGTAATTTTCACGGGCGGGTTGACCCCAGGAGACGTGGACTCCCTCGTCGAAGGCTTGTCTAACGAGAAAGCAAACGAGTTGCGCAAAAGACTAAATCCTCACATCGGCCAACCAGAAAGCAATCAACTGCCACGAGACATCGGTGCCATTACTGGCTCCTACACTGTAGAAGGGGCAGAGAAATGGATCGCCGAATACGAAGAGGCCATGTCAGAAGTTCCAGAGGACGATAGCTAATGCCAACCATGCACTGGCTGACACGCGACATCCACCTCTACACCGCCGCCCCTCTTCTGGACGCGGCACCTGAATTGATTATGGCCAACCATAGATTTGAAACCTCTCCTGGAGGAACGCTATGTCACGAACAACCGAAAACGTAATACTCACAATCAAGAATGATGTTTTCCACAGCAAAGAGGGCTTTGTTAGCGGCACGCCTATTTTCGTGGGTACCCGCGTGCCAATAAAAAACCTTTTTGATTATCTGGCGGGGGGGCACAGTCTTGAAGAGTTTCTGGACGACTTCCCGACTGTAAGCCGCGAGCAGGCAATAAGAACGATTGATACGGCCAGGGAAGTCCTGGAGAAAATTGCTTATGAGACTGCTGCTCGATGAGTCAGTGCCAATGCAGCTAAGAAGTCTGTTGGGTGAGCACGACGTTTGGACCGTAAGGAACATGGGATGGAACGGCAGGAGCAATGGCGAACTTCTAGCGTTAGCCCGAGAAGAATTCGACGCCTTCATCACTCTTGACCAGAATCTTGAATATCAACAGGACATAACCGGAAGGGATATTCCCATCATCGTGCTCATCGCGAGAAGAAGTGGTATCGATCACTTGGAGCCTCTAATTCCCCGCGTGCTACAAGCCTTGCAGAACTTGAAACGCGGGCACGTCCTCCAAATCGGAACATTGTAATAAGACTATAACTGGTGAGATAGACCTCATTTCTAAATTGCATCGCTTAATCCGAACTGTCACGGCCAATCTTTTTTCGATCTCTCAGACCGTTCTCATCGTCCTGATCGTCGTTTTGGCGGTAGTTTTTGTAGTCGTCATGCTCTCCGAAAATCCCAAGCGGATTTTCAGCCTTTTAGGATTAGCTGGAAAAACCGAACCAAAATTCGAGGCGCTGAAATTCTTAGGAATCGGCATGGGCGGCGTATTGTTGGCCATACAAGCCCAGATGTCCTACAAGCGCGCCAAGGCGATGGAGGATACCGCAAAGGCCCAGGCCGATGCCGTGCTTAAAACCGAGCAAGGACAGCGACAGGAGCGCCTGAAAAACGCCATTGAACACCTGGGGAACGAAGCGGATTCTGTGCGTCTGGGCGGCGCCTACGAACTCTTCCATCTGGCGCAAGACACTGCAGAGTTGCGCCAGACAGTGCTCGATATTCTCTGTGCCCACATCCGCCAGACGACGAGTGAAGATAAGTATCGGGAAAAGCACAAGTCGAAACCCTCGGAAGAAATCCAAAGCCTGCTGACGTTGCTTTTCGTACAGAAGCACGAGACTTTCAAAGGTTGCCATATCAACTTGCAGGAAAGCTGGCTAAACGGAGCTGATCTCAAGAAAGCGCGTTTCGCAAAGGCCAGACTTTCCAAGGCACATCTGCGAAGAGCGGATCTCGAAGAGGTCAATCTGGAAGGAGGATGGCTTCCCGAGATAAACCTACAAGGAGCAAATCTTTGGGGAGCGAACCTGCAAGAGGCTGAGCTTACCGAAGCCTACCTGCAAGGGGCTGAGCTTTTTGGAGTAAACCTGCAAGGAGCAGATCTTTGGGGAGCGAACCTACAAGGGGCTGAGCTTAGTGAGGCAGGGCCTTATCTTATCGAAGCGAACCTGCAAGGAGCGAATCTTTTTGAAGTGAACCTGCAAGGAGCAGATCTTGGAGGTACACAACTGCAAGGGGCGAACCTTGCTAAGGCACAGTTGCAGGGAGCTTATTTTAGAGAGGTGCAGTTGCAGGGAGCTTATCTTGGGAACGTACAATTCCAGGGAGCCGGATGTGGGTACGAGGAAAATCTATCCGATATTTTTTCATTCAAACAACGCGTAAGAAGATCGATAGACCAAGAGAGTGATCTGTCTGGTATCATTTTCTCGGGTAGATTGAGCAGGGAGGAGGTGGACTCCATTGTAAAAGATTTAAACGATGAAAAAGCTAATGAGTTGCGAGAAAAACTGACATCCCATATTGGTCAACCGGAAAGCAATCAACTGCCACAAGACAGCGGTGCTATTACCGGCTCCTACACCAAAGAAGAAGCCGAACAATGGATTGCCGAATACGAGCAAGCCATGTCAGAAGTCCCGGAGGACGATAGCTAATGCCGACTCTGCACTGGCTAACGCGAGACGCCGACATCCACGCCGCCGCTCGCGTCCCCTATCGCCTCCTTGAAGAAGCTCCCGACCTTTCCACCGGCGACCCAGACGCCGCCAACATGCTCATCCAAGGCGACAATCTGGAAGCACTCAAGGCACTGCTGCCGTTCTACGCCGGCCAAGTGAAATGCATCTACATTGACCCGCCGTATAACACGCGTTCAGCTTTCGAGCAATACGACGACAATCTCGAACATAGTAAGTGGCTGGCGATGATGTGGCCGCGTCTCGAACTCTTGCGCGAACTGCTCTCGGAGGATGGCTCTATCTGGGTGTCCATTGACGATAACGAGGCGCACTACCTCAAGGTCATAATGGATGAAGTATTCGGGAGGTCGAATTTCTTAACATCATTCATTTGGAAGAAAAGCTACGGTGGAGGAGCAAAATCAAAATGGTTTGTCGGTCTGCATGAGCATATTCTATGTTATGCCAAAAACATTTCTCTTTTACCAGAACTGTTTCTTCCTCCTGATCCGGACGTTGTCAAGAAATACTACAAATATAAGGATGATAAATTCGATCAGAGAGGTCCGTATCGTCTGCAACCTCTTGCGACAACCAGTATGGATGACAGACCAAATCTGCGATATCCCATTATCCTTTCTGATGGACGGGAAGTTTGGCCGGAAAAACAGTGGCAATGGTCAAAAGAACGAGCGTACAAAGCTCTGGATTCCGGAGAATTAATCGTATCGGAAAGGAAGGGGAAAACCATCATTTCCTATAAGCAGTACCTTCGTGATGAACAAGGAAATGAGAGAAAGAGAAAGCCAACTTCGATAATAGAGGATCACTATACTCAACATGGCACATACGAGAGCATGGACCTGTTCGGGCTTCAAAACAAATTCTCTTTTCCAAAGCCAGAAGGATTGATCCACTATATATTTGAAACGGTAACACAATCCGGCGATCTTGTCCTCGACTCCTTCCTCGGCTCCGGCACCACCGCCGCCGTCGCGCACAAGATGGGCCGCCGCTACATCGGCATTGAAATGGGCGAGCACGCCGTCAGCCATTGCGTCCCGCGTTTGAACAAAGTGATTGACGGCGAACAAGGGGGCATCTCCAAAAGCGTCGGCTGGCAGGGCGGCGGCGGGTTTCGCTTCTACCGCCTTGGCCCTCCTGTTTTCGACGAGGAAGGGCATATTCGCTCGGACATTCGCTTTTCCGTGCTCGCCGCCCACGTCTATTTCAGCGAGACCGGGCGCCCCTGGCACGGCAACGGTGCTTCGCCCTTCCTCGGCCTCCACGAGGGCCGCGCTTATGCTCTACTCTACAACGGCATTCTAGGCGACCGGCACGCGCGCGGCGGCAATGTCCTGACCCGTGCCACTCTGGCTGTGATTCGGGATGAGATTGCGCGCGAGGACGCCAATTTCGCCGGGCCGCTGACGATCTATGGCGAGCAGTCGCGCTTGACCCCGGCAACCCTCGGCCGGGAGGGCATCGTCTTCAAGCAGACGCCCTACGACATCAAAGCGCGAACCTGAGCCATGCAGCTAAAACAATATCAAGCCGACACCCTCTCCATCCTGCGCCGCTTCTTTGAGGAGGCGCGTATCGCCGGACCCAAGAACGCCTACGAGGCCATGACCCAGGAGCCAGAGCAGGCCGGGCGGCTTGGGGGCTATGCCGGATCTTATGCATCGTTGAAAGAATTGCCGGAGGTACCCTACGTCTGCCTGCGCCTGCCCACCGGCGGCGGCAAAACCATCCTCGCCGCACACGCCGTCTCCATCGCCCGCAATGCCTGGATTGAAAAGGACTATCCCCTGGTGTTGTGGCTGGTGCCCACCAACACCATCCGCCGGCAGACGGTCGAGGCCCTGAAGGACAGTCGCCACGCTTACCGGCAGGTGCTGGACGACGCTTTTGCCGGCCGGGTGCGCGTATTCGACATCGCCGACTTCAGCCATATCCGCCCCCACGACCTGCGCGACCACTGCTGCATTGTGGTCGGCACCATTCAAACCCTGCGAGTTAAGAGCACTGAAGGACGCAAGGTCTACGCCCACAACGAGGAGATGGAAGCGCACTTCGCCGCGGGGCTGGAGACAACGACGGGGCTGGAAAAGCTGGACGACGGCGCCGTAAAGTTCTCCTTCGCCAACCTGCTGCATCTGCACCGGCCCCTGATGATCGTCGACGAGGCCCACAACGCCGTCACTGGCCTGACGAGGGAAATGCAGGCGCGGGTCAACCCCTGCGCCATCGTCGAGTTCACCGCGACCCCGAAACTCAAGTCGAACATCCTGTCCAGCGTCAGCGCTCAGGAACTCAAAAACGAGGAGATGATCAAGCTGCCCATCATGCTCTCCGAGCACGATACCTGGCAGAACGCGGTGAGCGGGGCCATCGCCGCCCGTGCGTCACTTGCAAAGACGGCTGAAGAAGATGCCGACTACATCCGTCCCATCGTCCTGTTCCAGGCGCAGCCGAGAAACCAGGAAGTGACGGTCGCGGCGCTGAAACAGTACCTGATGGAAGCCGAGCGTATCCCCGAGAGCAAGATCGCCGTTGCTACCGGCGACCAGCGCGAGCTCGACGGCATCGACCTGTTCGACCACACCTGTCCCATCGAATTCGTCATTACGGTCGAGGCGCTCAAAGAAGGATGGGACTGCTCCTTCGCCTACGTCTTCTGCTCCGTAGCGCGGATACAGAGCGCCAAGGACGTGGAGCAACTGCTCGGCCGGGTGCTGCGCATGCCCTACGCCAAGCGGCGCCGGGCGGTGGACCTCAACCGGGCCTACGCCTTCCTGTCGGAGCCTTCCTTTGGCGCGGCTGCCCAGGCATTGACCGACAAGCTGGTGGGCATGGGCTTCGAGGAAGACGAGGCCCGCGACCACATCGAACCCGTGCAGGAAAGGCTCGACCCTGAGGGCGGCTTGTTCGACCCCCAGGAAAAGCCGGAGCCCACATTCACCCACACGGTGACGGCGACTGCGGAACTTTTGTACGGATTCAAGAAGGAGACCCTGCGAGGAGTGGAATGGAGGGACAGTGCTGCCGATGGGATGGTTGAGGTCGTGATTACCGACTGGGTCGACCAGAACTGTGAGCAGGCGATCGCCGCAGTGTTGCCCGAGCGCGAGCGCAACGCCTTTGCCGCTGCCGTCGCCGCACACCGCGCCGCCGTCGAGGAGCACACGTCACCCGCCGCACGCGGGCAGAACTTCAAGGTACCCAGCCTTGTGGCGGAAATTCAGGGGACGCTGGAATTCGCCGATACGGACCTGTTCATGGAAAACCACCACTGGTCCCTTCTCGATCATTCCCCGAAGCTGAATGAAACGGAGTTCACCATCCGTGAGACGGCGCGCAGCTTTACCATAGACGTGGAGGGCAGGAGCGTCACCTACCAGTTCACCAGTGAAGCGGAGCAGTTGGCTCTGGACATTGCCGTTGAAGGCTGGACCCGGGAGAACCTGGTCATCTGGCTCGACGGCCAGGTGCGCCAGATCGACCTTAACCAGAGCGAACTGCTCAGATGGCTGCGCCAACTGGTGGACCACCTGGTCATCACCCGCGGCATGTCCATCTCCGCCCTGATGCGCTGCAAGTTCCTCCTCGCCAGAAAAATCGAGAACAAGATCGCGGCCATTCGCCAGAAAGAACGGAGCCTCGTCTACCAGCAGTCCCTCTTCGCGCCCGAGGCCAGGGTCGCGGTCTCGTTCGACAACGCCTTCACCTTCAAAGGCGGCATCTACCAGGATCAACGTCGCTACCGCGGGCGCTGGAAACCGGGCAAGCACTTCCTTGGCGCGGACAACGTTCCCGCCTTCGACGGCACCGAAGAGGGCGAGGAAGTCCAGTGCGCTCAGGCCATCGACAGTCTGACGGAGGTAGTGTACTGGATCCGCAATCTTGCACGCCATCCCAACTCGTTCTGGCTGCCCACGGCGACGGACAAATTCTACCCCGACTTTGTCGCCCTGCTCGGCGACGGCCGCCTCCTCGTCGTCGAATACAAAGGCGCCCATATCGCCGAAGGGTCAGACACCAACGAGAAGCGCACTATTGGCGCCCTTTGGGAGCACAAAAGTGCGGGCAAAGGCCTGTTCATGGTGGCGGAGAAAATGGTCGACGGAAAAGATGTGCGGCAGCAGTTGCTGGACAAAGTCGGCACGGACTGAGCTGCAAGCGCTTTGCCCGCCTGCGGCGCCGGACCAGCTGAGAAGCTGCGGCCTTACTTCTGCTTTGGGGCCCGGGATTCAGGCTTGGCGACCTCGGCGATTATCCCTTCGCGCCAGGATCGAATGGCCGCCTCGATGACCTCCTGGACCGCCAGTCCGTCGGCTCCCGACGCTTCGATTTCGTGAGGTGCGGCACCGGCGCTCAACTGCTCGATCCAGCGGTTGATGCGGCTGTGGAAAGTGGCGCCGAAACCGCTGATACCCCCCATGATGCTGTTGCGCACGACGGTCAACTCTTCGCCCTGGCGGGGATAGAAGGTCAGCTCCTCGAAGCAATTGTCCAGCACGAAGCGGCCGGCGCTGCCCATAACCTCGCAGCGCTCGAGGTTGTGGCGCGGCGCGGCGTCGTAGCTTCCGGTCAAATGCCCCACCACACCGTTGTCGAACTCCATGTTGATTTGGGCGTTGGACCAGCAAATGCGCCCCGGTGAGCGGTTGAGAAAGGCGTGTACCCGCTTCACGTCGCCGCAGAAGTAACGCATGATATCGATGGAATGGGGGTGCAGGGCGCGCAGGTGGAACCACTCCGAGGTTTCGTTGGGATTGTCGATCCACATGGTCATGTTGACCAGGAGCAAATCACCCAACTTGCCGGAATCGATCCAGGACCGCGCCTTGGCGGCGGGCGGCACGAAGCGATGGTTCAGATCGATGCCGAAGCACAGCCCCATCTCCTCCGCTTTGCGCACCATCTCCCGCGCCCGGACGATGTCGTTGGAGATCGGCTTTTCGCACAGCACGTGCTTGCCGGCTTCGAGGCTTGCCATGGTGGGAAGGTAGTGATCGCCGCCGTTCTCGAACCCCCCCGTCGCCACGCTCACCGCGTCGAGCTCCTCGTTGGCCAGCATTTCCTCCAGGTCAGTATAACCCTTTGCGCCGTAGGTCTCGGCCGCCGACTGCGCCCTTTCCGCAACCAGGTCGCAAACCGCCACCAGGGAGGCTTTTTGGCTCTGGTGGTAGACCTGGGCGTGGTTGTTGCCGATGGCGCGCAGTCCGACCACTGCTACTTTCAACATGGCGACCTCCTTGTAGAATGGCCTTCTGCAGGACAGTGACCATGAATATAGGTTGGCAGCGCCGGTCTGTCACTTGCCTGGCTCCCACTCCATTTCACCTCCAATTTCATATTTCCAAAATAACTTACACTAGCTACTTTAGCATAGTTTCATCGTCCGTATCGAATCCGCCGTTTTGGACTGAATGAAAAGGCAGTTACAGTGGCAATGTCGTCCCTCAACTCGAAAATCTACCATGTCAAGACGGTCAGAGAAACCTGGAGAGGGCTGCTCGGTAAACCCGGCAAAGAGAGAATATTGCACGGCTATAAATGCATTTTCATCCACATCCCCAAAACCGGAGGCAACAGCATCATGGCCTCCCTCAATACCCTCCCCAAGCGCAAAGCGGCCGAAGAATTTCCTCCGGTTAAATATCCAAAACACGCAACCGCGGTTGAGGTAAAGGGCGTCGTGGGAGATCCCATGTGGGAGGAATACTTCAGCTTCGCCTTCGTCCGGAACCCCTGGGACCTCATGGTCTCCTCCTACGGCTGGTGGCTGCAGAAAGCGCACAAGTGGGAGAAGTTCCACCTCAACGTGAGGGAAATCGAACAAATGGGAAGCTTTGCGGCCTTCATGCATTCGCGCTACGGCAGGAGGATGCTCAACAGGTCGGAGGGCAGTATTTTCGACTGGATATCCGAAGACGGGAAAATAATCGTCGACTTCGTAGGCCGCTTCGAATGCCTCCAGGAGGACTGGGACAAGGTCTGCGAGCAAATCGGCGCGCCTCGCAGCCAACTGGCCCACATGAATCGCACCGAGCGCAAGGCATCCTACAGGGAATACTACAGCGCCGAGACAAGACAGATCGTCGCCGACCGCTTCCACAAAACGATAGAAATGTTCGGGTATGAATTTTAACCCGGTGCCCCGGAAGAACTCCGATTCAGCCGAGCACCCCGCCTGCGTCTTACCACCAGGGACCATCTATTGCCTGCCGACGAGCCCAGCTCCAGTCCGCTTGGGGCGAGCGTTGCGGCCAGGAGCATCATGAATTCGCGCGACGGGATGAACTACGCCCCCCGCGGCAAGCCTGACCCGGTCTGCGCAAAAGGCGAATTCCGCTTTGCCGCGATCGGGCTCGACCACGGGCACATATACGGAATGAGCACCGGCCTCGTGGACGCCGGCGCCGAAGCAGCAGCAGTTTACGATCCCGACCCCGCCAAGGTCGAGTCCTTCTCCAAGCTTTTCCCCCGGGCGAGGGTGGCTTCCTGCGAAGCCGAAATCCTCGAGGACAAGTCCATCCACATGGTCGCCAGTGCGGCTATCACCGCGGAGCGCGGTCCACTGGGTCTGCGGGTCATGGATCACGACAAGCACTACTTCAGCGACAAGGCCCCGTTCACCACCCTGGAGCAACTCGAGGCAGCGCGCGCCAAGGTAGCAGCAACGAAGCTGATCTGGGCCGTCTGTTACAGCGAGCGGGTGCAGAACGAAGCGGCTGTTTTTGCCGGGCAGCTAATCGAAGCGGGGGCCGTCGGCCGCGTCCTGCAAGTATTGGGCACCGGACCTCACCGCCTCGACGCGCCGAGTCGGCCGGACTGGTTTTTCAAAAGAGCGAGCTACGGCGGAATTCTGTGCGACATCGGCAGTCATCAAGTGGAGCAATTCCTCCATTTTGCCAAAGTCAAAAGCGCCCGCATAGTGCACAGCCAGATCGCCAACTTCAACCATCCCCAACATCCCGAACTGGAAGATTTCGGGGATGCGGTCCTGGTCGGCGACAACGGTGCCACCAACTATTTTCGGGTAGACTGGTTCACCCCCGACGGCCTCGAGGTCTGGGGCGACGGAAGGACGTTTATCCTGGGTACGGAAGGTTTCATAGAATTGCGCAAATACATCGACCTGGGGCACAGCCGGGAGGGAAACCAGGTCTACCTGGTCAACGGGGAAGAGACCCGGCACTTTTCGGTGGACGGCCAAACCGGCTTTCCCTACTTCGGTGAACTCGTTCTCGACTGCCTCAACGGCAGCGACAAGGCCATGGCCCAGGAGCACACCTTTCTCGCCGCCCAGCTCAGTCTGGAAGCCCAGGCACGGGCGACGCGCATCGCCTAGGGCCTGCCAGCCTGGGTGCTGCAACGCACCAGGGAGAGTCGTGCCCCGCACCTGCCACCATGGTCCACAAGCGCACCTTTCCGGTGGCAAGCGGGCACCCAGGCAACAACACCAGGGCGGATAGAGCCCTTTCTCCTCCCGGGAAAAATTCTTTGGTCGCAGCACTCCAAACATGAACCGCAGCGATTTTGACGCCCTGGTCTACAAGGCCCTCGGCAAGATCCCCCAGCCCTTTCTCGATGCCATGGACAACCTGGCCATCGTCGTCGAAGACTGGCCCGACCCCGATCTGATGGAAGAAACGACCGGCGATCCCGACGAGGTCATCTACGGACTATTCTCCGGAGTCCCCTTGCCCGAACGCAGCATCGAGGACCGGGCAGACCTGCCGGCAGTTATTCACCTCTACCGGGGGCCCCTGGAGGAAGATTTTTCCGACGCCGCCGAACTGGAGCGCGAGGTGGAGATCACCCTGGTCCACGAAATCGCCCACTTCATGGGCTTTGACGAGGAAATCCTGGCCCAATACGGCTACGATTAGAGACCCGGATCGAAACTCTCCCGCCGCCAGAGCTTCCTTGATTTTTCCGCCTTTTTCTCCAATATTCTTCACTCCATCCACAGGAAGAGATCGCCCATGTCCAGATCCGGCGCCGAACTCCTTGTCGAAGCCCTCGTCGCCGCCGGAACCAAGTACCTTTTCTCGGTCTCCGGCAACCAGATCCTCTCCATTTACGACGCCACCATCGGCCGCGATATTGAAATCGTCCACACCCGCCACGAAGCCGCCGCGGTGCATATGGCCGACGGCTGGGGCAGGCTCACCGAAGTCCCCGGCGTCGCCCTGGTAACCGCCGGACCGGGTCACTGCAACGCCCTTTCGGCGCTCTATACCGCGGGAATGGCCGAGTCGCCCCTTCTGCTCTTGAGCGGCCACTGCCCACTGGCCCAAATCGGCAAAGGCGCCTTTCAGGAAATGGACCAGGTGGCCCTGGCCGCTCCTCTGACCAAAGCCTCGTGGCTGGCACGGGACAGCGCGTCACTGGGCGCTGACGTCGCCGCCGCCCTCGCCCTCAGCGGCGCCGGACGCCCCGGTCCCGTCCATCTCAGCCTGCCCAGCGACGTGCTCGAAGCCGCGGTCGAAACTGAGGCGCCCCCCGCTCCCACGGCTGCGTCCTCCGCACCTCCGGATGCCGGCCTGGTTGACGAGATCCTCGACCTCCTGGCCGGGGCCCGGCGGCCCATGATCCTCTGCGGCCCGGCCATGGCCCGGGGCCGGCGCTGGTGCGGTGCCCGCAGGCTGTCCCAGTCCACCGGGATCCCGCTGCTGCCCATGGAAAGTCCGCGCGGCACAGACGATCCTTGGCTGCATGCAGCGACGGATTGCCTCCGCACCGCCGATCTCGTGCTCCTCGCCGGCAAAAAATTGGATTTCACCCTGCGCTTCGGTCAGTCCCCTTTCTCGGAAACATGCCGCTTTATCCAAATCGACGCCGACCAGGAGGAGTTGCGACCTAACGCACTGGCCGTTCTGCAGCAATGCGCCGATCCATCTACCCTGGTGGGGCAACTGGCTGCAGCGGCCACCCAGCGGCGCTGGCAGCACCGGGCCTGGCGCCTGCAAGTCGAGACCGCGCGTCAAACCGTCCCCCGCGCCTGGAAGCGGATAGCCCGCTGCAACGATGTCCCCATCCATCCCCTGCGCCTGTGCGCCGCCCTGGAGCCATTTCTCGCCGACGGCGCGATCCTGGTCAGCGACGGCGGCGAATTCGGGCAGTGGGTGCAGGCCGGCCTCGACGCTCCAGGCCGCCGCCTGATCAACGGACCGGCCGGGTCCATCGGCAGCTCCTTTTCTCTGGGGCTGGCGGCCAAGATGGCCCATCCTCAGCGCCAGGTATTCATATTCATGGGCGACGGCACATTTGGTTTCCACCCGCTGGAATTTGACACGGCGCGGCGCTACGACCTTCCGGTTGTCGTCATAGTCGGCAACGACGCCCGCTGGAACGCGGAGTGGCAACTCCAGCTAGTGAACTACGGGACTGCCCGTCTGGTCGGCTGTGATCTGCTCCATTCGCACTACGAGAAGACGGCGGAGGCTGCGGGCGGCTACGGCGAGTTCGTGCGCCACCCCGAAGATCTCACCGTTGCAGTGGAACGGGCGGTGGCGTCGGGTCTACCTGCCTGCATCAACGTCATCATCGATAGCGTCCCGGCGCCAACCGTGGGAACGCCGGCGGACCACCAAAGCCAACCAGCCCCAGGTCATACCGGCGGCGCTTTTGCAGACCCATAAACTAAAACCCCACCAGAAACAGAGGAGACGAAATGGCGAATCCCCAAATCCAGTTGATCGTGGCGCCCAAAGCCAACCCGCCAGGACCATACTCTCACGTCGCAGTGCACAACGGAACTGCCTACATCTCTTCCCAGCTAGGCTCACCAGCTCCGGGAGAGGAGGCGGGATCGGTGGCGGAGCAGACCCAACGCGCCTTCGCAAGTATTGTCGAGATTCTGCACGCTGCCGCAAGCGATCTCTCAAACGTGCTCAAAGTGACCGTATATCTCAGCGATTTCCAATATTTCGCGGAGATGAACGAGGCCTACGTCGAAATCTTCGGCGACCACCGCCCGGCGCGAACCACCATCGCCTGCAAGGAATTCCCCGGAGGCTGCAAAGTGGCCTTCGACGCCATCGCCGCGGTCTGAAGCCACCGGCCGGGCAGAAAAAGACGGCAACACCGGTGACTCCCCTGCATTGAATGGCACTTCGCCGCAATCGTGCCCTGGGAACATCTGGACGGGCAGGCTATTGTTGCCATATTCAATGGACCTCGCAACACCGCCAGAAGGGAAGTGAGGCATGAGGAGCGGCCCCGCGCAGGAGCGCGGCTACCAGGCTTACCTGTCCATGGAGCAACGGCAAGGAAAACTCAAAGGCAAGGTCGCCATCGTGACCGGAGCGGCTCAGGGAATGGGTTTTGCCATTGCCGCCTTGATGGCCCGCCACGGAGCCCGTGTCGCCTTGTGCGATATCGCCGGGGACAAAGTGAAAGAAGCCGCGGACAGCATCGCCGCGGATGGCGCTGAAATTCTCGCCCTGCAGACCGATGTCCGCCGGGAAGACGAGGTCGCCGCTATGGTGGATGCCGTGCTCGACCGGTTCGGCACCATCGGCATCCTGGTGAACAATGCGGGCATTCTGCGCTCGACCCGGGTAGACCTAATTTCCCCGGAAGAATGGGACCTGGTGATCGAGGTCAATTTGAGGGGCACATTTCTGTGCTCGCAAGCCGTTCTCGCCACCATGAAACGGAACAGGTTCGGCCGCATCATCAACATGTCGTCTTCCGCCGGGAGAAGCGTCAGTACCCTTGGCGGCGCGCACTACACCAGCGCCAAGGCTGGGGTACTCGGTTTCACCAGAGCGCTGGCCAAGGAAATGGCTCCCTACGGCATTACCACAAACGCAATTTGTCCGGGCCTGATCGACACCGAGATGGTGCGCCTGAATTGTGGCGTCGGGAAGCTGCGAGCCTACGAGGAGAGTTTCCCCATTGCCAGACTGGGCACGCCCGAGGAAGTGGCCCGGCTCGCGCTCTTCCTGGCGGCGGATTCACCCTACATAACCGGGGCGTCCATCGACATCAACGGCGGCGACCTGATGCTCTAGGAAACCCCGAGGCCACTATGAAGAAGATGAAAGCCCTGGTTAAGAAAAATCCGGAACCGGGTCTTTGGCTCGACGAGGTTCCGGTTCCGCAGGTCGGCCTCGACGATGTCTTGATCAAGGTGATGAAGAGTTCCATCTGTGGTTCGGATGTCCACATCTACAACTGGGATGCGTGGGCCAGGAAAACCATCCCGACACCCATGGTCACGGGCCATGAATTCGTCGGCACGGTGGAAGAGGCCGGCACCAACGTCCACGATTTCGAGCACGGCGACCTGGTCAGCGGCGAGGGGCATATCGTCTGCGGGCGCTGCCGCAATTGCCTGGCCGGGCGCAGACATCTGTGCGCCAATACCAGCGGCGTGGGGATCGATCGAGACGGTGCCTTTGCCGAGTACTTGTGCATTCCCATGAGCAATGCGTGGCACTGCGATCCAAGCATCCCCACCGATATACTTTCGTGCTTCGACCCCCTCGGCAACGCCACTCACACCGCCCTTTCCTTCGATGTTATCGGGGAAGACGTGCTGGTCACGGGCGCCGGTCCAATCGGCATCATGGCGGTGGCGGTCGCAAGGCACGCCGGCGCGCGCCACGTGGTGGCGACCGACATCAACCCCTACCGCCTGGAGCTTGCCCGCAAAATGGGCGCCACCCGCGCCATAAACGTATCTTCAGAGCGGGTCGAGGACGCGGCCGATGGGCTGGGTATGAAAGAAGGTTTTGACATCGGGTTGGAAATGTCGGGAAGCGCCGCGGCCTTCGAGGACATGCTGGCCAATATGTGCCACGGAGGCAAGATCGCCTTGCTCGGCATACCGGAGTCGAAAATGTCCGTCGACTGGAACGCGGTAATCTTCAACGGTCTCACCATCAAGGGTGTCTACGGCCGTGAGATGTACGAAACCTGGTACAAGATGACCAGTATGATTCAAACCGGTTTGGACATCTCGCCGGTGATCACCCACCACTTTCCCTATTCCTCTTTCGAGGCAGGTTTCGAGGTCATGCGATCCGGCCGCTCGGGGAAGGTGATCCTCGACTGGAACGATTGAAATAGAGGGAGGTCTGCCATGCTGGGCAGCATGAAAACCCACCTGAACCGGCAACTTGAGGAAATCGCCGCCAGCGGTCTGTTCAAAAGCGAGCGCACTATCACCAGTCCCCAGGGCTCGAGCATCAAGGTGGCCACCGGCGAAAGCGTGCTCAACATGTGCGCCAACAACTATCTCGGACTGGCGGGTCATCCCGAGATCGTCGCCGCGGCCAAGGACGGTCTGGACAGATGGGGCTTCGGACTCTCTTCGGTGCGCTTCATCTGCGGCACCCAGGAAATTCATCGGGAATTGGAGCGCAAAATCTCCGATTTTCTCGGCACTGAGGACACCATCCTCTATACTTCCTGTTTCGACGCCAACGGCGGCCTTTTCGAAACCCTCCTCGGCCCCGAAGACGCCGTTCTCAGCGACGAACTCAACCACGCCAGTATCATCGATGGGGTGCGCCTCTGCAAAGCACGGCGCCTGCGCTTCAAAAACTGCGATATGGCCGACCTCGAGGCCAAGCTCCAGGAAGCCGCCGACTGCCGTTTCCGGCTGATTGCAACCGACGGCGTGTTCTCCATGGACGGCTTCATCGCCGACCTGCAGGGAATCTGCAACCTCGCAGACCAGTACGAAGCCCTGGTGATGATCGATGATTCCCACGCAGTCGGCTTCCTTGGCAAGGAAGGCAGAGGAACCCACGAACACTGTAAAGTGATGGATCGGGTGGACATCATCACCGGCACCCTTGGCAAGGCTCTGGGCGGGGCAAGTGGAGGATACAGCAGCGGCAGCAAGGAAATCATCGACATGCTGCGCCAGCGCTCGCGGCCCTATCTCTTTTCCAACACCCTCGCACCCAGCATCGTTTCCGCCTCTCTGCGGGCCCTCGAGCTCATCTCCTCCTCCACCGAGCTGCGCGACAAACTCGAAAAAAACACTCTTTACTTCAGGGGAAAAATCGCCCTGGCCGGTTTTAAACTCAGACCCGGTACCCATCCCATCGTACCCATCATGCTGGGGGATGCGGTCCTGGCCCAGAAAATGGCGGCGAGACTCCTGGAGAAGGGGGTCTACGTCGTCGGCTTCTTCTATCCCGTGGTCCCCAGAGGTTCGGCGCGGATCCGGGTCCAGATTTCCGCCGCCCATTCCAGGGAAGATCTCGATTTCGCGGTGAAGATGTTCGCCGAAGTCAAGGAAGAATTCGGCCTTTAGGTGACCACGTGAATCAGCCTGGAAAAGACGATGGCATGGTTGGCGGGGACTCAGTTCCGGCCGCGGAGATATCCTCTGCTCTGCGCCTGGGGATGATGCTGTTTCTGGCTTCGCTTGCGGTGCTCTTTGCAGCCGGGGTCGCAGGCTATCTGGTCATCCGGGGCAAGAGCGGCTCTGCTCTGCCTCCCGGTTCCATCGAGCTGCCCGTGGGCTTGTGGGCATCCACCGCCGTGCTCCTGGGATCCGGTTTGACCACCCGCGTTGCCGTAGGCAATCTCCGCCGCGGCAGTCCCGCCGGTCTGCGCCGCTGGTTGAGCTCGACCTGGGCGCTCGGCGCGGTCTTCATGGCCATCCAGACCCCCTGCATGGTTGTCCTCCTGGAAGCTCACGAGGTCGCGCTAAAGCAGAATATTGCCAGTATTTACGGAGTGGCCGGCGCGCTCATCCTCATCCACGCCCTGCACGTGATCGGAGGCATGGTTCCCTTGAGCTGGCTGACCCTGCAAGCCCTGCGCCATCGCCTGGGCCCGGCGCGACAACCTGCCGTCCGTCTCTGGGCAACCTACTGGCACTTCCTTGAAGTGGTCTGGCTCATCCTACTGGCTGTGTTTCTCATCACTACCTGACCCCTCCATAGGCGGCCCCTTTTAAGAGCTCTCCTCCCTCTCTTCCAACTGCCCTGCAAGTTTTGCCGCCCATCCCCGGACCGTCCCGAAACTCTCCCCTTCATGGCAGAAAGGTGTTCGGATCCTCCAGCTTCTCAGGCAGGTAGGTGCTGATCACGTGGTTCAGATTGTGCACCGCGAATGCCTGCTGCTCGGCGCGGTATCCGGATTTTCTGAGCGCGGCGAGTGCCTTCTGCCACCTTTTGTAGTGCTGCACGAAGGGATCGTTCTTGAGGGCGTCGTCAATGCGCTTGATGTCCACCTCGGTCATTCGGTGGGTCGGCAGGTCATAGCGCCTGATGTCGTCCGGAGTCACCCCCAGAAACTTGGCCCTGGGCACGCAGAAGAATTCGTTGATATGGGCCGCATTTCCGGATCCTACCTTGAGAGTGCGGTAAATGTTGCAGATGCCGTAGGGATCGCAGTCCACAAAGGCGTACACCGGAATTTCGAGCTCGTCGGAAAGGCGGCGAATGAAGCGCCGCGTCGCCCTCGTCGGCACCCCTCCCATGGACACCAGAATGCACTGTGCGGCGCGCCAGTAATTGTGCTTGACCAGACGCTGGAACATCCCGGCGGTCTCGATCGCCAGGACAAACCGCGCGTCCGACTCGAAGCGCAACTCCTCCACCGAAATGGGGATCGAGTAGGCGCCGGAGCCGAATCTGGTGCAATCGATCTCCAGTTCCTCGCCGCTGTCGCGATCGCGGTCGACGACCATCAGGTTGCCGGCCACCTCGCCGCCCTTTTCCTCGGGGACGAACCCCAGTTGCTCGCGGTTGACCAGAAACAGGGATTCCACGTCGTCCAGCACCGTATCGGACTCGACCTGCTCGCCGAAGCGGATCTCCTCGCTCCAGCCCTTGGCGACATAATAAGCTTCGCGTTTGGTGGCGATGTCATCGGTTTCGATAAGGGTCTTGGACAGGGCGATCATCTTGAGCGACTGGGCAAAGGTCTTGACCGTGGAAACCGTAAGAGTACGCTCCTTGGTCCTGCGCCCCATCTCGAAGAAGCCGGTTCTGGGATCGAAGCGCACGTTGCTCAGGCTGCGCAGGGGAAAGCGCATGGAAGGCTTTTGCTTGCGCAGGATCTTGTCGCGGATCTTCCCGCCCTCCTTCTCAATCTGTTTGATCAACTGATTCACGAGCGGCTCCTCTCCAGCATGGTCTGCAGATTTTTTTCGATCTGATTCTTTTTCTCATGACTGTCTCCGGTGATGTCCTGCAGAGCCTGGGCGATGTGGACCATGTACTGTCCAATGTAGGACCTCTTGCGCGCCGCATCCGCCGCCCGGCGCTCGCGGCCGATGTGCTCCCCTACCCGGCGGCCGCATTCCTGCAATCCCAGGCGGATCTCCCTCATGATTTCGGGGTAGTGGGCGATGGCCTCTTTGCTCTCCGAGGTGAAAGGCACCCACACCGAAGCAACGTGCACGGCGACGAGAAGTGGCCCAGTGGGGAGGGCGCCCGAACTTTGGCTGATGCGGTAATTGCGCCATTCCACCTCTATCAGGGTCCTGGTAATGGCACAGGCGGCCTGCTGGTAGAGCAGTGGCACCCGGTTGGCGAAGCGCATCAGTCCGACGGGCCCCTCAGGGTCGATATCGCCACCGAACGCCATGGCCACTTCGACCTGGAACGGATTGCCGCGGTAGACCCCGGGCGGCCTCGTCGCGGAAGTGTAGAACCCCGCTTTGACGCTCTGTTCCAGGCTGTTCACGAGCAAGGCTGCCCCAATTGGCACGATACAGTCGGTGGGCGGCTTCATCAGTTTGGTGGCGTTTATGACCTTGAAAAGTCGATCGCTCTCCCCGCGCGCGATGCGCCTGGGCCGGGAGTCGGGCGCCAGGGCAGCACCCTGGCAGATTTCCTTGGCCACACGCACCGATACGCGGCAGAACTCCCGGGTCAGGAAGCCCTGCAGGGTGCGCTGGGGCGTGGACTGCAGCATCTTCATGAGAACCACCCAGTTCGATGCCGTGCGGATGGGGCCTGACCTCGGTTGGCTCCGGCGGCAATGCGCTGACGGAGTTGTTGTACAGAGTCTCCCTGCCGTCGGGGGCGCTATAGGTGAGGCGCAAGTGAGGATTGGCCAGCGCCGTCTGGCGCAGATACTCGTCGACGGATTGGCGGCCGCGCAAATAGCGCGCTTCCATCTCGATCTTCACTGCCGTGCCCTGGGGGGATTCCCATTCCACGTCCTCCTCGCGGATGATCTCCGGCTTGTTTTTGGCGGTGTTGATCTGGATTTCATAAAGGTGAGCCGGGTTCCGCGGGCAGGTGCGGGAAACGATTTCGGTAGGCTTGCCGGTGGTCAACTGGCCGTACATGCTGGCCGCCGAGATTCCCATTCCCTGCTGGCCGCGCGACATCTTGAGGCGGTGGAACTTGGATCCGTAGAGGAGCTTTCCGAAGATATTGGGGATCTGTCTTTTGACGATGCCGGGACCATTGTCTTTCACCCGCATGACGTAGCGATCTTCGCCGGCCTGTTTGATACTGACCTCGATCTGCGGGGCAATACCCGCCTCCTCGCAGGCGTCGAGGCTGTTGTCCACGGCTTCCTTGATCCCGGTGAGCAGCGCCCGTCGGGGGTTGTCGAAGCCGAGCAGATGGCGATTGCGGCTGAAAAATTCGGAGATCGATATCTCGCGCTGACGGGAGGCCATGGTCTGGGCCGTCTCCCGGCCGTTGGCAGCGGCCATACGCCGCACGGCTGCAGTACCCCCGCGCGTTTCGAGCGGTGCCGATGAGGTCTTTGAGCTCATGGATTTTCCCCGGAATGGGGCCAAAAACCAGAGTGTCGCGGCGGCCTATGGAGGCCGGAGGTAATGCAATCTTTGGGGAGAGAAAAAGTTGGACAGAATGCCCTGAGGATGGAATAAGTTAACTATCTTCGCAGCGCCCTGTCAACAGGGCTTTGCAGTTATCGCACTTGATTCATACATAGCGCGTAAATATATTATCGCTTCGCGCCATTCCCCTCCCTTTTCCCAACGTTTATTCCGAAAGGTGGCCAGGATCATGACGGACGACAACAAAATAATGACCGATGAAGAGCTTTATTTTTTCGACACATTCGGATACCTCAAGATCGAACAGGCAATCGACGCGGAGACCGTCAAGGAGGCTTTCGAAGCTTCGGAGCGAGTAGTCAGGGATCACCCCGAGCTCTACCAGGACGCCCATTACGGCGCTAAATATTCCGGGGCCTTCGTCTTCGACAAGACCTTGGAGAGGCTGCCTCGCAGTCGAAAGATCCTGGGATACGCATGTGCTCTGCTCAACAACTTGCCTCGCCTCCGCGGCGGCCAGCTGATGCTCAATGGCGCTCATCACACCGACCACGGGTTCCACTGCCAGAAAGAGATCGATCGATACAGGATTGAGGACGCTCCCGGGTTTTTCGCCAACTATGGCACCAAGTCAATCTACTGCGATCTTTTCACCGCTTTTCTCTATTTGACCGATGTCCGCCCTGGCGACGGCGGACTGGTGGTTATTCCCGGCTCCCATAAATCCGAGTTCTACTATCCCAAGGAGAATCCCTATCCGCTGGACATGCATGGAGCCGTCACCGTGACGGTCAACGCCGGCGATTTCATCATCATGCCGTTGCGGCTCGTCCATGGGGCGCACAAATGGCGGCCGACCGACCGGGATCGACGGATGATGTTCTACACCTTCGGGCCCCAGGACGTGTACAGCAATGGTCCCGATAGGGATCTCCAAAGGGCGCGCGACGCCAATATCGAGCTGGACCCGGAAACCATCGACCTGATGGGCATGACTGAGAAGGGCCTCGGTGGCGATCTGAAGGAAGTTGTCAAAAAGCATCTCGAGCTCTCGGTTAGGTAGCCCTTTTAGCAAACTCCAGGACCCCACCAGCCTTCCAGCCATCCCCCTGCGAAATTGGAGGGCGGAGCCACCCGGGCTGACGGCCGCCCACCCTGCGGGAACAGTCCCTGGGACAGCCATTCCCACCCCAGGTCAAGGAAGGAAAGGATATGTCTGCAACCACCAACGCCGATGGGCTGCCCGCCATTGAATTGAGCGAAGAGCGGAGGTATGTCTTCGACACCCGGGGCTGGCTCTGTATTCCGGCCGTCCTCGAAGCGAATGACATTTCAGAGATGCGCGATTTCGCCTACCGCCTTGCCCGCGACCCGGACTCGATTCCAGCCAGTGCCCGTTCCTCGATAGGCGGTCCCCTGCAAAGGTTGATCGACCATCCCGTGGTCATCGGTTTCATGAACGAGTTCGTCGCCTACGAACCGCTCTCCTCGGAGGAGGGATACGGCTTCCGCCTCGACGGCACCAACCTGACTATTCGCCCGTGGGGTCCGGGCAACAAATCTTTCCGACCCCACGGCGGCAGTGGAATGCTCAATTTCCCCGGCAATCACCACACCTACCACCTCCGGCCCGGAAGGGCAAACAGCGGCCTCACCCGGGTCGTCTGGGAACTCAATCCCATCGTCGCGGGAGACGGCGGTACTCTCTTCCTGTCCGGTAGCCATAAAGCCGCTTTCGACCGCCCCCCGACAACCGATCAGGAAGACCACCCGCTCTGGGATACCTATGAATGTCCCGCCGGTTCCGTCCTTTTCTTCACCGAGGCCATCACCCATACCGGCGTGGTGTGGAAGAGCAAGGAGCGGGAGCGCTGCGCCATCTTCAATTGCTACAACACAGTAGGCAGCAAGTGGCACGTCTGGGAGCCCCCCGATGCAGTTCTCCAGTCCCTGCCGCCCAAGCGCCAGACCTTGGTCCGACCTGTCTACTGTCAGGGCAACACAGTCAACCCGGGGGAAAGGACACACCCCGGAAATTCATACTTTGCCCGGCGCCAACCCGAACCTGCCGGATAAAGCAGGTTTTCAGGATACGGAAGGGGAAGGAAAACATGACCAGCGATCTCGACCCAAGGCGGCACCTGGACCTCGAAGGCACCTGCAACACCAGGGACATCGGCGGATATGCGACCCGCGACGGCCGCCAGACTCGCTGGGGCAGATTACTGCGCTCGGACTCCTTGCACAACCTGTCGCCAAAGTCCCGGCAGACCCTCCTGGACTTTGGTCTGCGGTCCATCCTTGACCTCCGAAAGAGCGCGGAAATGCAAAAAACCCGCAACGTCTTCTTCGGTTCGGAGGAAGTGCAGTATTACCACCAGAATATGGTGGGGGATACCCTGATCAGGGAGCGAGAAAATATCCCGTCGGCGCTGGATTATGTGGAGCACATGCGCTGGTCCTACTCCGTGGTCCTCGACCGGCGCAATTCTCATATACACGACACCCTTTGCCTGCTTGCCCAACGGGGCACCCTGCCCGCCCTCGTCCACTGCGCCGGAGGCACCGAAAGAACGGGGCTCATTATCGGCCTTGTCCTTGGCATCGCCGGAGTACCAGACGAGACCATCGCCGCGGACTTCGCCCTCACAGCCCGCTGCACATATGCTTCCTACCTCGCCGATCATCCGGAGCTCAACGCCGACGACTATTCCTTGGAGGACCACCAGAATCGTCAGTGCAGACCCGATACCATGCTGGCCGTGCTCCGAACCCTCGAGGAACGCTATTGTGGCGTCGTGGGCTACGCGCGCAATATCGGCATGAGCGAGGACCAAATCCGCTCCCTCCGGGAGGCCATCGTCGAATAAAGAGTTGTAAGCCCAAGTAAAGCCAAAGAACCGAGGACGGTCCTCACTGCAGGCGTCTCGCCAGGAGGCTGGCAGGCCAGGCAGAGCCCCGAAATGGAATCTTGGGACGCGTCAGCTCCCGTTATTTCGGTAGTGCCGAATGGCATCGGCGACACCATTTGAAAAAATCAAAAAATTCTTTACAAAATCTTTCCCTTAATTTCTTATACTAATATTTTCAAGAGGGAACAATCAGGTTTAATAAACTCCTTGTCGCAGACCCTTGGAACAAAGGGAGAAAGAGGCATTTATGAGACTTTGGAACAGGTGGACTTCGGTAGCGGTCGGCGCGGCCTTGCTGTGGGCAACGGCGGGCCATGCGCAAGCATCCGGTGCCCTCGTCGTCACCGTGGTAGACGACGCCAGCGGTAAGGCGCTGGAAGCGGCCCTGGTCTATATATCGGGTATGGACCGGGGCGGCCTGACGGGCGAGCATGGAAGCTATACCATCGATGACCTGCCCATTGGCGAGCACGAGTTGAGGGCCGATTTAGTCGGCTACACCCCAGCGACCACCACCGTCACGGTGCGTGCCGGGCAGACCACCTCGGTCGAGTTGCGCATGGAACCCGCGGCGATCCTCTTCAAAGAGACGGCGGTGACCGGCACCGCCTTCAAAGAGTCGCCCATCAATTTGCCCTATGCGGTGACGACGTCCAGCCGGGAGAAGCTCAAGGAACAGGGTTCCCCCCAGCCTGTCGACTTCTTTAAAAATCTGAGCGCCAGCCATGGCGTGATCGGCGAGCGAAGCAGTTGGTACAACGCCAACCAGGCCGCCACCCTTTCCGAGAGCATCGCCAACGTCAACCTGCGCGGGCTGGGGGCCTCGCGGACCCTGGTGCTGTTCAACGGCCGCCGCCAGACCTACGTGCCCGCCCGCCTCATCGGTGGGCGCTTCGTCGACGTGAATGCCATACCTTCCATCGCCCTGGACCGGGTCGAGGTGCTCAAGGAGGGGGCTGCGGCCATCTATGGTTCGGATGCGGTGGCGGGGGTCGCCAACTTCCTGACCCGCTCCGACTTCACGGGGTTTGAAGTCTCGGCTTCGCACGAGTATCTGGCCGGTGCGGGGGACAGCGACGCCGGCGCAATATGGGGTGGCAATCTCGGCGGTGCCCATGCAATTGTTGCCGGGGAATGGCGGGGACGCCGGGAGTTGCCGTCCACCGACCGGGACTACCTGCTGCAGCCGTGGCACGGCGGCGGGCAGCGTCTCGGATGGTCGAGCATCGGGAACCCGGGCACCTTCGCCGTTGGCGCTCCGGCCCCCTGGACGGCCGCCATCCATGCCCCTCGCTGCGAGGAATTCGGCGGCTTCCGGGAGTCCTGGACCTGCCGCTTTCGCTATCAGCAGTACGAGAATCTGATCGAGGAGATGAGCCATATCCGTGCCTTTACCGAGATCAACGGGGACCTGGACAATGGCACGGAGTATCACTTCGAGGGCCTGTGGGCCCAGGCGGAGATTCCCAATTGGTACACCACCCCTTCGTACCCTCCCTTCCCCCTGACCGACACGAGTATCCAGGAGGTCGCCCCCGACCACCCGGGCCGGCAGGCATTCTGCGAGGACTATGGCGCCCAGGACGGTGACCAGTACTACAACGAATGCCAGGACGGCGAGAACTGGTATTTCAACGGCCGACCCTTCGGCAACTCCGGTCCCGGGCGCAATCTGGGCCGCGACTCCCGCACCTGGCGCTTGGCGGCTTCCGCGAATGGCGATTTTGTGTCATTGGGCGGTCAAGACACCCATTTTGATCTTGGTCTTTCCTATTCCCGCACCGGGGGCAACTACAACCTGCCAGGGGTGTATATCGAGCGGCTCTTCCTCGGCTTCCGCGGGTTTGGCGGACCCGACTGCGGCGTTGGCGTGGAGGCATCTCAGGCAGCTCCAGATTCCCTTGCTGGGATGCGGCTCGGCGCGCTCAACGGCCAGGTGGCGGGTCAGGGCGACTGCCAGTACTACAACCCCTTCAGCAATGCCATCGAGTTCACGGATCAACATGGCTCGGATTTTGTATCCAAGGCGAATCCCTCTTACCGCGCCAACCTTGCCAACAGCTCCGAGTTGCGGCACTGGCTCAATCAGGAAGTCGATCTGCAGAGCACCGCGGACATGCTGGTCGCCGATGCGACGCTGACCGGAACCTGGATCGAGGACGTTGCCAGCTACGCGACCGGCTACCAGTTCCGTCTGCTCAACGCCAGCGGCGATCCCAACGACGAGGGGGACGTGACCATCAATCCCTGCCCGGTTGTGGGCGATGACGGGTGTTCAGCCGAGGACAGGTTCGGGCCCTATGCGTTCACCAATGTGAATCGGCCGTATGACGAATCGCAGACGGTGCACCGCATCTTTGCCGAGATTCCCCTGAGCCTGGGGCCGCGCTTCGACACCCAGCTCGCCGCCAACTACGAGTTCCACGACGTGGCGAGCAGTTTCAATCCCAAGTTCGGGGGGCGTTTTCAGCTGGCCGAAACCTCCACCCAGTCCCTGTTTCTGCGCGGCTCCGTGCAGACGACGTTTCGCACGCCATCGCTGGACGACGTGAACGAAAGCCCGCTCTCGACGCTCGAGTGGATCAACGAGACGGAGGCCTACCAGACGGTGGATCGAATCGGGAGCAAGAAGCTCAAACCCGAACAGGCATTCACCTACAACGCGGGCCTCGCCCTGATCACCGAGGCGGGCTTTGATATGACGTTCGATTACTGGAGCTACGATTTCAGCGATGTAATCGGTGCCATGCCGCACGGGTCCATCACAAGCCTCTATGGCAAGCTCGACGAAGTTAACGAAGAGCTCAAAAAAGATCCGAACAATGAGGAGTTGCTGAAGCACCAGGCGGCGGCCGTGAAGCAACGGGGGGCGGTGAAGCGGTTCATTGTCTGCCCGGGCCCGGACGGGGTAGGCACTGGCACCTGCAAAGCCTCGGAACTCGAGCGGGTGCAAGTCGATATCGTCAATTGGCCGGGGGTAAAGACCTCGGGGATTGATTTGCATCTGGGCGGACTCACGGATGCCGGAGTAGGGAAATTTTCCTTCGGCTTGGACGCTACATACACGCTGGAGTACCGGGCGAAGGCCCTGATGCTCGGCGACTTGGTGTTGCAAAAAGCGGCAAACGCCGCCGGGTACCTGAACTTCGGCAATCCCATAACGACCTCGCTGCCGAGATTAAAGGGCCGGGTATCGGGGGGCTATCACTGGAAAACCTACCGCCTCGTGAGCTTCCTGAACTACATCTCCTCGTACGATGACCGGGGGTCGTGGCTTTCCGGAAATGCTGCTATTCAAGATTTATTCGGTACCATCGACCCGTTCGTCACCTGGGATATGAGCTTTTTGTGGAGCTTGCCCCAGGGCGTCAACCTGGTGCTGTCAGGGATGAACCTGCTCGACACCAGGCCGCCCCTGGTCAACATCGAGCAGGCCTACGACGGCTTTACGCACGATCCCAAGGGCCGGCGCTTGAAGTTGGCGGCTACCTACCAACTTGGAGGTTAGGAGCAGCCTTATAGTCCCGGCGGCTTGAGCCAGGAAAAGCCGGTGGCGAGCCTGCCGGCCTCGCCACCAAAGAGAAAGTAGAATCCTGTGAAGCTTTTGAGCAGGTATATTGCGGTGGGAGCTGGCGTCGCCTTGCTGTGGGCCGCACCGGGTTGGGCACAGGCGACAGGTGCCATCGTCGTCACGGTGGTCGACCATGGCACAAGCAAGGTTTTGGAAGCCGCCCTGGTCTACCTCCCGGGCATGGAGCTGGTCGGATTGTCGGATGAGGAGGGCCGGTTGACCCTTCTCGAGGTCCCGGCCGGCAACCACGAGGTGAGGGCCGAGCTGGTCGGCTACTCGCCGGAGACCGCGCCCGTCGCGGTACGGGCGGGGCAGACCACCACCATCGAGTTGCGCCTGAACCGCACCGCGATCCTCCTCGAGGAGACGGCGGTGACCGGCACCGCCTTCAAAGAGTCGCCGATCAATGCGCCCTATGCGGTCGCGGTGGCCAGCCGCAAGGCCCTCAAAGAACAGGGATCGCCTCAGCCGGTTGACTTCTTCAAGAACCTCGGCGCCAGCCACGGAGTGATCGGCGAGGCGAACAGTTGGTACAACGCCGTCGCCGGCAACGTCGTGCCCGAGACTGTGGCGAATGTCAACCTGCGCGGCCTGGGTGCTTCGCGGACCTTGGTGTTGCTCAATGGCCGCCGCCAGACCTATGTCCCGGCGCGCCTGATCGGCGGCCGCTTCGTCGACGTGAACGCGTTTCCCTCCATTGCCATTGACCGCATCGAGGTGCTAAAGGAAGGGGCTCGGCCATCTACGGCTCGGATCCAGTGGCCGGAGTGGCTAACTTCGTGACCCGCGACGAGTTCACCGGCTTTGAGTTCACCGGCTCCTATGACCACTTCGCCCACGCCGGCGATTCCAACATCGGCGCTATCTGGGGCGGAGCGCTCGGCAGTGCCCACGCCGTCTTTTCAGTGGAGCGGATGGGCCGCCAGGAACTCAAGGCCGAGGAGCAGGACTGGACACTGCGCCCGTATATCCCGGGCACTGCCGGCGGCTGGTCGTACTACGGCAACCCGGGTGCCTTCCTCATGCCGACCCTGTCTGGCAACGAGGACAGGGCCGCCTTCGCCTCAGCGCTCATCGACGAGCACTACCGCGAAGGCGGCAGGCGCTTTGTAGATCCCGGCTGCTCAAGCTTCGGCGGCTATGAGGTCGATGACGAAACCTGCCGGTTCCGCTACCAGGCGTGGGACAATGTCGTCGAAAAGAGCAGCCACACCCGCGCCTTTGCCGAAATCAACGGCCAGTGGGGCGAGCAATCGAGCTACCACTTCGAGGGCCTGTGGGCAGAAGCGGCCATTCCCGATTGGTACACCACACCTTCTTTCCCGCCGATCTCGCCCTACGACGGCACCCATCTGGTCGAGCCGGGCAATCCTGGGCGGCAGGCGTTTTGTGCGACCTCTTGGGAAGCGGTGGGGTTTGACTCCCAGGAAGCTTGTCTCGCCGACGACTGGTACTTCTTCGGACGGCTGGTGGGCAACAGCGGTCCCGGCCCAACCCTGACCCGCGAGTCCCGCACCCAGCGGATCGCCGCTGCTTTCGACCGCGACTTGGTGAAAAACGCCCGGCTCGACTTGGCGGCTAGTTACTCCCGCGCTACCGGCAACATCAACTTCCCGGCGGAATATCACTACCGCAAGTTCCTCGCCTTCCGCGGCTTTGGCGGCCCGGACTGCAGCGTCGGCGTGGTGGCAGATGCAACCGCCCCGGCAGGAATGGCGATTGCCGACCACGACAAGGTGGCCGGCACCGGCGACTGCATGTACTACAACCCCTTCAGCAACGCCCTGCAGTACGCGCAGCAGCCGGGCGCGACGTTCGAGAACGAGGCCAATCCCACCTACGCCCCCGGCCTCGAAAACAACTCCGAACTACTCACTTGGATCAACGAGGAAGTCAATCTGGAAAACACCGCGACGTTGGAGGTCCTCGATGCCACCCTGACCGGCACTTGGATTGAGAACGTCGCCAGCTACGCCGTCGGCTACCAGTTCCGTCACTTCGACGTGTCCGCGTTCCCCAACGAGCCGGGCAACCTCGACACCAACCCCTGCGCTGTGCTGGGCAGCACAGACTGCGTGGAGAAGGCGGGGCCGTTCACGTTTACGGCTGGCTACTACCCCTACGAGGATGCCCAGACGGTCCACCGCTTCTTCGGGGAACTGCCTCTGAGCCTCGGCGACAATCTCGACGCCCAGTTTGCCGCCAACTACGAGTTCCACGACGTCGCCAGCAGTTTTGATCCCAAGCTCGCCGTCACCTATCGCCTCTCGGAGTCGCCGAGCCATTCCATGGAGTTGCGCGGCTCGGTGCAAACGACCTTTCGCACTCCGTCGGTGGATGACCTCAACGAGGACCAGCGCACATCCACCAACTGGGTGGCCTCAACCGGCGCTTGGAAGGCCATCGACACGCGCGGCAATGACGACCTCGCGCCCGAACAGGCCCTCACCTACAACGCCGGTATGGTCCTCATGCTCAAGCGCGCCAATCTGACCCTCGACTACTGGAGCTACGACTTTGAGAACGTGATTGATGTCCTGCCCTACAGCCGGATTGCCGACCTGTACAGCGAGGAGGAGACCCGAGAAGCCGTGAAGCAATACGTGGGCTGCGCGGACGGGGTGGGCACCGGCACCTGCGATCCGGCCACCATCGAACGAGTTCAAGTCAACCTCGTCAATTTGCCCGACCTCAAGACCTCTGGTTTCGACTGGCACTTGAGCACCCGGTTTCCGGTCGGGGCGGGCGAACTTTCCAGTGGCTTGGACGGCACCTACACCCGCGAGTACCATGTGCGGGCACTGTTCCTGAACGGGCTTGAACTCCAACCAGCGCAGAAAGCCGCCGGCTACCTGAACGAATCCATTCCGATTGCGGTGCCGATTCCGCAGTGGAAATGGCGCCTGGTCACCGGCTACCTCTGGGGTGATTACAGCCTTGTCCAGCACCTGAACTACATTTCGTCCTACGAAGATCAGCGGGAGGCTGTGGATTCCTACTTCCGCACCATCGATCCCTTCTTCACATGGGACCTGAACTTTCTCTGGAACCTGTCCAGCCGGATCAGCCTCACCTTCTCCGCGCTGAATCTGACCGGCGCAGAGCCGCCCCTGGTCAATCGAGAACACGGCCACGACGGCTTGACCCACAGTTCCAAAGGCCGACGGTTCAAGCTGGCCATCTCCTACCAGCTTCCGTTCGGGGGCTGAGAGACCGTCTAAATCGGATAAGTAAATTTTAGCAAGTTCTCAGCGCCAATCGGTCCGTGCTTGGACATGGCCACTCTGCCCGCGGTGAGCCAGGCAGGGATCGGAGGAACGGGATAGGAAATCGATCCCCTCTTGGCGTCCCTTCTTTGCCCGGATACACCGGGAACCATGCCTCCTGCAACGGAAAATCATCAAAATGCCTGGAGAAGAAAAACCACATCTGCCGGACGACCAAGAGTACCGGAAGCTTTTCGGTTTAGATATCCACCTGACTCCGGTGTTCGTGATCTCCGCTTTCGCCATTGTCACCTTTGTCGTCGGGTCCCTGGTCTTTCAGGAATCCGCTGCAGAAGTTTTTAAAAATGCCCGCCAGTGGCTTACTACCAAACTCGATTGGTTTTTCCTGATCTGCGCCAACCTGATCCTGATCTTTTTTTTGTACATGGCGTTCTCTCCTCTGGGGAAAGTGCGCCTCGGGGGAGCCGATGCTAAACCCGAGTACTCCTACCCGACCTGGTTCGCCATGCTATTTGCGGCCGGTGTGGGAATAGGTCTGCTGTTTTTCGGAGTAGCGGAACCGGTCCACTACCTGCAAAAGCCGCCCCTCGGGGTTGCCCCGGCAACCGAGGAAGCCGCTGCCATCGGCATAGCGGCAACTGTGTTTCATTGGGGGCTGCATGGTTGGGCTATCTACGGAGTCGTCGGCCTCGCCCTCGCCTACTTCGCCTACAACCGGGGATTGCCGCTTACCATCCGCTCGGCGTTCCATCCGATGTTCGGCGACCGGATATGGGGCTGGCCAGGCCATATGGTTGATACCCTGGCCATCTTCGCTGGGCTGTTCGGGCTGGCTACCTCGCTCGGTCTGGGAGTCAGACAGCTCACCTCCGGCTTGAACTATCTTTTCAATGTTCCCGCGACCGATATTACCATGGTTGTGCTGATTGTGGTGATTACCTCCATCGCCCTGACATCCGTGCTGGCGGGAATCAACGTGGGCATCAAGCGCCTCAGCCAGTTCAACATCATCCTCGCGTTGTTGTTACTCATGGCTGTTATCGTCTTCGGTCCGACCCTCTACATTTTCCGCAGTATGTGGGCTTCGCTGGGAACCTATCTCGTCAAGGTTGGGCCTCTCAGTAACTGGGTCGGTCGCGAGGATACGGAATTTCTGCATGGCTGGACCACCTTCTATTTGGCCTGGTGGTTTGCCTGGGCACCCTTTGTCGGCACCTTTATCGCCCGCATTTCAAAGGGCCGGACCGTTCGCGAATTCTCCATTTTTGTCCTCGTTCCGCCAGTGCTATTATGCCTGTTGTGGTTCGGTGCTTTCGGCGGCACGGCCATACACCAGCACATGGTTGAGGGTTATGGGGGTGTGACCGAGAGCGTTGCGGCGTGGAAGCTGGAATTAGCCTTGTTCAAAATGTTGGACAAACTTCCGATGGCCACATTGCTTTCGTCCATCGCCATACTGCTGACGGTCATTTTTTTCGTAACATCCTCAGACTCCGGTTCCCTCATTATTGATACCATCGCAGCCGGAGGAAAAATCGACGCCCCGGTGGCGCACCGGGTCTTCTGGTGTTCCATCGAGGGCTTGGTCGCTATTGTCCTCCTTCTTGGTGGGGGGCTGCATTCGTTGCAGGCGGCCTCTCTCGCCACCGGCTTCCCCTTCGCCATTATCCTCTTGGGGATGGCCTTTTGCGTCTGGAAAGGGCTGCGCAGCGAAACCCACCAACCCCTTGATTCACCTTGAAGGATTCAGCCGGAGGGAAATGGAAGCCCGCGCTCCGGTAAAATGGGGTTTCCCTTGCTCATCCTGGCTCAAACCAGGTTTCTGTCCCGGAGCCAATCCAGGATGGGATCCGCGGGCAGGACCTCATCCTCCACGACCGTGCGCCCCGTACCGGGTTCGGCAGATTGCCACCCTCAAGTGGGAATGGTCAAGGACTTGGCCGCGGCCAGTGTTGAGGCAGCCACTGCCCATTGAGCAGTAGGAGCCTCAGACTCCGGCTTTGAGCCTTGCAAAGGTGACCGTGTCGTCCAGAAGAGTGAGGGCGGGAAAAGTCTCGATATCGGTGCGCGAGGGATCGAGCCGGGCGATGGAACCACGCAAGAAGCTCCAATGCCGGTCGTTGCGCGGGCCGAAGGTCAACAGCCTCTGGTTGAAGCGCGCCTTCTCCTCCTCGCTCTTGCCGGTCAGCCGTCCTCCGAGCCACGCCACCACAGCCGCATCGGTTCCGTTGGCCGCGATCGCCCCGGCGAAGATCTCCTCGTCGATACCGAGGATTTCCAGGACCGCGCGGTCCAGACCCGAATCCTCTCCGTACCAATACTGGCCCAGACAATTGCAGCGCGCCGCTCTGAATTTGTCGATCATCCGCGCCAGACAGGCGAGGCCGCCGACGCTCTGGTCGAAGGGGCTGCGGGGAGGGTGCCGGCGCAAGTCGGTCAACCCAAAGCTCACCTCGTCGTCGAGGTCTTGCAGATCGAAGAAGGTCTCGATGTCCCCGCGTTGGGGGGCGACCTCCTCCCGGCGCCTCTCCAGCCGCTGGCGCATCGCTCCGTAGCGCCCGACGTTGGCGCGCATGGCGTTGAAAACGCTTTTGTCGGCGGCCGATTTCCGGCAACGTTCGGCGATCCACCCACACAACTCGACGTCGTTGGGATTGGCGTAGGCAGCTTGGCGGAAGGCCTCCTGGTCGATGTCTAGAAATTCCAGAATTGCCTGGTCCTGGCTCGAATCAGCACCATAGCGGTACTCTCCTAGGGTGCCCCCCGTTGCCGCCCGCGCCTTGTCGGCCATGCGAGCCGCTCCCATTACACCGAAGACGCTGCGGAGATAGGAGCTGCTCGGAGGCCCGCGGGTCAGATCCAGGTCCTTGAATGCCCCCCAGTCATCCAATTCGATGGAGGCGAAGGCGGTCTTGACGTCCGTGCGTCCCGGGGCGTACTTGGCGACCCGCTCGACGAGCAAGCGCTCATGGAGCTCGTCCTGTGGCTCGCGGGCTAGGTGATCCTCGTTGAAGGCATCGATCTCCGCCTGGCTTCTCCTGGCTCTTCGGAGGGCCAACTGGCCCAGAGCATCGTCGCCCAGCTCGGCGGCGACGGCGGCGAATCCGGCGGCATCCATGTTGATGAGTTGGAGCACTTCTACGTCGAGACCGGAGTCGTCACCGTACTTGAACTCGCCAATGGTCTCATCGTTGTGGCCGCGCGCCTTGTCGATCATGCGCGCCAGCCCGACGATACCTGCGATGCTGGCGTTGGAGGGACGACGAGGCGGTTGTCTGGTCAGGTCCATTTTCTGCACTCTTGTGTGTACGGTTAAATATACCTTACACGAGATTGGGGCTGGCTCTCCGAGTTCCGGACCGCTTGCGCCTTCAGACAGCCCCCTGCGTCCTGCATCGCCAGGGCGCCCATGGCACCGACACAGCATGGATTCCGCCTTCCACCGCTGCCACGAATTTAACGGCCTGGACGAGCCCTGCGAAGTTGGCTATGATATTCGAACCGCGACCCCAGAGGGGACCTGCCGGGCTAATGAAATGCCACTTTTCATTTTTGCTGACATTTCAAATGAGCATTCTCACTGAAGATAACCTCGACTTTTTCCGCCACAAGGGATATGTCGTCCGCACAGACCTGCTCTACCCCGACGAAATTGAGGAGATTGTCGACCTCTTCGACGCCGACCGCAAGAAAGCGCCGCTGCGATGGATGCGTCGCGGCACCCAGGATGGCAACTACGACGCGCTGGTGACCACACCTCATTTCGATAAGGTTGTCCGCCATCCTCGCATCCTGCAGGCTGTTGAAGAACTAATGGGTGGTCCGGTCTGCTTCGGGGAGATTGGCCTTCGCTCCATGGGACCGTACGAGGGCGAAATCAAACAGCAGTGGCACCGGGACCGTCCGCACTGGCCGGATCATCCCCTGCGCATGGATTACCTCCAGCTCATGCTCTACCTTACAGATGTCGACCGGACTACTCACTGCTTCTCGCTGTCGCCCGAGTCCGTCGACGACCCGGTTCTGGATGATGCAAGGAAACAGCTCCAAGGCGCCGGCTGTGTTGATATCCACGGTCCTGCCGGTACAGTTTGCCTCTTCAACGTGGCGCTATTGCACACTGCCACCACGCGCCCAACCCAAATGGAACGCAAGACGGTTCAGGTCTACTATGGCCACCGGGGTCGCAAGTATCTGGCCGACGACTCGGTTATTCCTGCCATGTTCTGGAAGAATCACCACGACCCCGAAGTACGGTCCTTCTACGGAAATCTGAACCAGATCACGCGCGTTTACCTGCGTGCCTTCGGGATGGATGAGCCGGGGTGAATGCTGTCGACTGGGAAGCTCCGGACGACGAAGGGAACAATGGCCTGGAAAGCAAAATCATCACAGGGTGACCGCGAATGTCCCGGACCATCCTGCAGCCAGGGTAGACACTTCAATTTTAACACACAGGACGGTGAAGATTGACCGGCAACGAAGTAATGGCAAAAATCCTGAAAGCCGAAGGCGTCGAGTGGGTCGCCGCCTTTCCCAACAACGCCCTGATCGACGCAGTGGTCAAAGAGGGCATACGGCCGATCATCGCTCGTCACGAACGGACGGGCGTCAATATAGCCGACGGCTTCAGCCGGGTCTCCAACGGCAAGAGGTTCGGGGTTTTCATCATGCAGCAGGGTCCTGGAGCCGAGAACGCCTACGGCGGGGTGGCGCAGGCTTACGCCGACTCCATTCCCATTCTGGTGCTGCCGGCGGGGCATGCCCGTCCGGCCAATCAATCCCACCCCAACTTCGAGTCTGTGGAAAACTACCGGGGCATAACGAAGTGGGCGGTACAGGTCAACATGGCAAGCCGCATCCCCGAGTTCATGCACATGGCCTTCAGCCAGCTCAAACACGGGCGTCCAGGGCCGGTGCTCCTGGAGACGCCGGTGGACGTAGGTGCCGAGACCTTTGCCAACGGCGACTTCGACTACCGGCCTTCGAAGGCATTCAAGTCTGCCGGCGATGCCGACGATGTGCGAGATCTGGTCAAGACCTTGCTGAGCGCCTCCTTTCCGCTCATCAACGCCGGCCACGGTGTACTCTGGGCCGAAGCCACACCCGAACTGCTTGCCTTTGCCGAACTGACCCAGATTCCAGTGCTCACTACCCTGGCCGGCAAAAGCGTCTTTCCCGAGACTCACCCCCTGTCACTGGGGGCGGGTGGATATTCCGCCACCGGGATGGTGCGTCACTTCCTCAACAAAACCGATTTTGTGGTCGGCCTGGGGACCAGTTTTTCCAACAATCATTTCAATACTCCCATGCCCGCAGGGGTCCCCCTGGGACAAGTGACCAATTGCGCCGAAGACGTGGGCAAAAACCGCAACGTGCGCAGCGGCGCAATTGGCGACGTCAGGATTGTCCTGCGCCAGATGATCGAGGAAGTAAAGCGGCAGGAAGGGGAGGAGGGACGCCGGGAGAAGCGCGGAATCGCCGCCGAAATTGCAAGATCGAAACAGGTATTCCTGGCAGAATGGGGTTCCAAGCTGCACGCCGATGAGGTTCCCATCAATCCCTACAGGGTAATCACCGAGCTGGCAAAAGCAGTCGACGCCGCCAACGCGATCGTCACTCACGATTCCGGATTCCCCCGCGATCAACTCGTTCCGTTTTGGGAGCCCGTCGCACCGAGGGGATATCTGGGGTGGGGCAAGTCGACTCAGCTCGGATACGGACTCGGACTGGCCCTGGGGGCAAAACTGGCTGCGCCGGACAAGCAGGTCATCAATATCATGGGCGATGCTTCGTTCGGTATGGCCGGTATGGATGTGGAGACAGGTTCACGGGCGGAAATCCCCATCATGACCGTCGTTCTCAACAATGGCCTGATGACCAAGTACTCCCAGCACATGCCGGCGGCGACCGAGCGCTGGGGCAGCAACCGTCTATCGGGAGACTATGCCGGAATCGGTGCAGCCCTCGGCGCCTACAGCGAACGCGTCGAAACGCCGGACCAGCTTGTGCCCGCCTTCAAACGGGGGGCCGGCGCCAACCTCAAGGGCAGGCCGGCGCTCATCGAAGTGATGGTGAAGGAAGAACCAACAAGCCCCTAGTGCCTCCTCGGTGAGAGGATGTGCGGACTTTTTCCAGATCCACTTTCCCCCGAAGCAGTGGACGGACCGTCCATGATCGCCGGGTAGCATTCAATCCTTCCATTTCTCCAAGGCAGGGCCGGAGCGGACGACGAAGGGAGGTGGCATGAACCGAGCCAGGCTAACCGAAGGACCCGTTTCAAGGGTGCTTTTTCGCCTGGCTACGCCGCTCACCATCGGCCTCCTGTCAATATTTTTTTTCAATCTAGCCGATACCTACTTCGTTGCCCAGCTGGGGACCAGGCAACTGGCGGCGATGAGCTTCACCTTCCCCGTCGTAATGGTATTGCTGGGATATCGTTTGCCCTGAGTACAGGCACAACTTCGGAAGTCTCGCGCGCCATTGGCGGAGGCAATGAAGCAGCGGTCAAGCGCCTCGCTTCGGACAGTATCTCCCTGTCCTTCCTGGTTGGTAGCTCTGGTTGCGGGGATGGGCATGGTCACCATCGATCCACTGTTCACCCTCCTGGGGGCAGGTCCGGAAATCATTCCGCTCATTCGCGACTACATGCTGATTTGGTACGCCGGCATCGCCTTCCTGGTAGTGCCCATGGTCGCCAACGCCTCCATTAGGGCGGGGGGCGACACCCGCTTCCCCGCGATGATCATGGTGGCTGCCATGCTGACCAACTTGGCCCTGGATCCGATTCTGATTTTCGGGTGGTTCGGGATCCCGCGGATGGAACTCAAAGGCGCCGCGTGGGCTACGGTCATTGCTCGCGCCGGAACCATGGTAGCCTCCCTGGCTATCCTCCACTACCGCGATCACATGCTGGACTTTCGTCCGCCAAGCCTAGTCCAGTTATGGCGGTCATGGAAAGCGGTCCTGGGCATTGCCGTACCCACCACTGCCACCAATTTCATGCAGCCCCTGGCCATGGCGATCGCGACCCGTCTGATCGCCCAATTCGGGGCTCCAGCCGTGGCGGCATGGGGCGCTGGAGAGCGCATAACCGCCTTCGCCCTGATACCGGTGGCTGCTGTCTGTTCCGCTCTGGTTCCGCTGGTAGGACAGAACTGGGGAGCTCGAAGTACTCCAGGGTCCATCAGGCATGACGATAGGGGAACTCGATCGCCTGGGGCGTGGGTATGCTCGGACTGTTGCGGCAGGCGGGCGAGCCGCTAGCGGCCATATTCAGCGCCGAACCGGATGTCGGTCGTGAAATCGTGCGCTACCTGTGGATCATGCCGTTCGGCTACGCCCTTTACGGTGTGCTGAATGTGAGCGAAGAAACACTGAGCGCCATAGGACGGCCACTGGCCGCTGCCCTGCAGACCCTGATCCACATGTTTTGGTTCTATGTCCCTCTCGCCGTTGCGGGGGCCCGCATCGCCGGGCTGGCTGGTCTGTTATGGGGGCGCGCTGTCGCCAACATCCTGGGTGGGACAGTGGCCTATGGCTTGTCGCAGTTCATTTGTATGCGGGGGAAGCGCCCTTAGCAGCCGACCCCGGCGGCGGCAACTCAGGGTCGCTTGCCCTCCACCTGCGATCTGCGTATACTTTCCGCCCACACAAGCGGAAATCACATGTCCAAATCACAATATCGCGTTGCTCTGGTCGGATCAGGCGGCATTTCGCGCGCCCACTCGGCCGCCTGCTCCCTCTCGGACCGGGCCCGCATCGTCGCCGTTTGCGACGTATCGCAGAAATCCATTGACAATTACAAGGAACTCTTCCCCTCGGTCGGATCCACCTACCTCGACCTTGACCGGATGTTGGCAAACGAGGAGATAGACCTTGCCATAATCTGTACATGGGGAGCCTACCACGCCGAAGTCGGGACTCGCCTTGCCCAGTCCGGCAAGGTCAGGGCCATCTTGTGCGAGAAACCTTTCACCCAAACCGCTCGACAGGCTGAAGGTCTGGTTGCCGCCGTGAACGACAGCGACGCCATTATCGTCGAGGCCTTCAAATTCCGCCATCACCCCATGCACCTGAAGGCCTGGGCGCTGGTCAATTCCGGTAAAATCGGCCGCCCCATGACCATCCGCAGTACTTTCTGCACCAACAAGGCATCCATCGCGCGCAAACCTGAAATAAACTGGAGATTCAACAAGCAAAAGGGCGGTGGCAGCATCTTCGATCTGGGCTGCTATAATATTCACCATGCGCGGTGGATATTCGGCGAGGAACCCGTAGAAGTTTTCGCCACTGGACGACCAGGCTTCGAGGTCGACGACAGCGCCAATATTCAACTGGTTTTCCTCAGCGGTGGCATCGCCCAGATCACGGTCGGGTTCGAAACGAGCTCGAGCCAGGAATTCGAGGTCATGGGCACTGCTGGAATCCTCATGACGGACAGTGCATGGAACAACGAAAACCGTCCCGTCTGGCTGGATCACCGGACTCCAGACCGGACCGAACGGTTTCACTTTGAACCGATATATCCGTTCCAGCTTCAGCTCGAGCACATGTGCGATGTCCTCGATGGCAAGATGGAGCCGTGCTTATCGGCGCAGAACAGCCTTGCTCAGATGAAGGTCATTGACGCGATTTATGAGTCATTTGTGAGTCGCAGAGCCGTCAAGTTATAGATTTCTTTGGGAGGAAGAAATGCAAAGAGTGGCAATCGTGGGCCATACCGGCCGCGGCAACTACGGTCATCACCTGGATCTGGCGTTCGTCGGAGTCGAAGGTGCGGAAATCGTCGCTTTGGCCGATCCGAACGATGAAGGGCGCAGAACAGCCATAGAAAAAACCGGAGCCAAAACCGGATATGCAGACTACCGGGCAATGCTGGAAAAGGAGCGCCCGGACATCACGGTCGTTGCTTCGAGGGAAATCGGTGACCATTGCCACTTGGTCACCATCGCCGCTGAATTCAACACCCACGTCTATTTAGAAAAACCCATTGCCGCCACCCCCGGCGAGGTCGACCGGATGGTCGCCGCCTGCGAGAAAAATGGCAAGTTGCTCGTCCTCGCGTGTCCATGGCGCGGCCATCCTCCAATCCAGCAGGTCGCCATCACGCTCCTCAAGGAAGGAAGGATCGGAGAACCCCGATTAGGTCGCATTCACTGCATGGATGGGCCACACGGCGGCGACCAGATGTTTATCGATCTATATCCGCACTTCTTTGACTTTCTCGACCAGGTTTGGGGCCAGCCGCTCTGGTGCAGCGCCCACATTACCGTGGATGGCCGCGACGCCACCCCCGCCGATTTGAAGCAAGGCGCCGAAGGCATGGGTTTGGTCGCCGGCAACGGAATCAGAGCCTACTATCAGTTCGAAGGAGGGTTCGCCGCCTGCTGCGAATCCTATGAGGGGGACCACGACAGCGAACGTCCCTATCGGATCGACATTCACGGCACCGAAGGCACTATCTCGCTTCCCGGGCCCATGAGCAATGAGCCCGACATTTACTATCATCCGCGCGTCGCGCCACGTCTTTTCAACGACGACCGCTGGGAGATAATCCCCACCGAGCCGCCCCCGGATGACAACAAATGGGTCAATGCCCATCACCGTATGGCCCGATCCATGCTCGCCCGGATCGAAGGCCGCGAGTCAGAATTCGAGTTGCTGGAGGGGAAGGTCGCCCGCCGCCACATCCAATGGGCCATGGCCGCACACGCCGCGCACATGGCCGGAGGCCGAGTTGAAATTCCCCTCGATAGGGACGACAACCCCTTTGATTCCTGGTCTGCTTAGGACCTGAAGGCCAGACTAACCAAGTTCCACGGTCACCACTTCGTGCAGATCCACCTGTGGAATGGTTACCCTTGGAGGTCCTCCCACCACATCCAACTCGACGCCTGCCAGCGGCATGCGAGCGGATTTGACCTGGAAGGCGGTGAAGGTAATTTCAATTCCGCAAACAGGTATTACCTCCTCCTGGTAGAAGTAGGTCGACGCTTCCTCGGGAGAAATATGCGCGGGCAAGGACGGGGCTGGATTGTTGAGCAAGTGTATCACCATTTCCCCTGGCCTGACTGTTGCTGCCGTCACTTCAATGACTCTGGGAGCGACGACTGAAATGGGAGGCGCCGCCCTTTCCACAAGACAGGCTACAAAGCGTTTGAGAGCGGGATAGGGGTTGCTCTCAAAGCTACCACCAACATCGCCGTTGAGGTAGATAACTCGACCTTTCCCAACCTGGTGAACGACCACAGCCGGCACTCCCGAATCGCAGGGTCTGCCCGGATCGAATTGGTCCACAGGATTGGGTCCCATCAGACTACTTTGCGTCGCCAATACCTCTGCTTTCCCACCCTTGCGCAGCGCCACCAGAGACTCCCGCCCGGTAAAGCACATGAATTGCCCAAAATTTCTTTTGAGGATCCTGTCGTGCAATACATATAGAACTCCGTGCACTTCGTCCTTTGCCGCAGGCCCGCAATAGTCCAGGCCGAATAGATCCGCCAGGGCGAAATTCGGGCGCCGCCTGCCCAGCTCGTCCAGCAGAGAAGTTTCGTGGGTGGCAATCAGGGTTCCACCCTCTTTCACAAAACCCCTTATGGCGCCGCACTGTTGGTTCGATAGGCAGGAACTGTTCGACAGAAATAGCACTCTGTAGGGTGAAAGGGTGGGCGCCTCCAGTTGTTCGTCGAAAATCAGGTCGGTTAGCAATTGCGACTCAACGAGCATGTCGCAGGTGCTCTTGACCCCTCGGGCGTAGGCGCTGCGAACGTATTTGCAATCCACCGCCCACTGCCTTTTCTCCTCTGTATCGTAGAGCCCTTGCTCGCTGTCTGAGAACTTGGGTTCGGCTGGGAGAAAATCCATGGCACTTTGGGAAAAATGCAATCCCACGTACTTGACCGTTTCCCCGTCCATGAACTCGGCGCGGCGCTTGATTTCGGAGAAAACGAATTTCATCAAATCGCGGCGCAGAGAAAGGGCGTATTGCATGCCAGCAAAGAAAAAAGCGCCACCATGAGCGACAGCAGTGAGACCATAAGCAGTCGGCGAGTAGGGCTCGGCGTGGGGAGGAAAACCCCAGCACGATCCCGACAAGGTCTGGGTGGAAGACCGCCATAGCGCAAACGGCGAGCCATGGGCGCGGGCGATCTTGGCGCTGAAACTGCCTCGGTGCTCAACGTTTGCCCAACCTGATTCAATGAAGAAATATCCTCCTACCTTATCCAGTCCCAGTGGATTAAACGGCGCTGCACGGTTCCACTGGGCCTGCTCGCCGTAGTAGTTGAAGTCCATGATGGTGTAGGGATGTCGCTCTCTCACGGCCCTTACTACATGGGCGAGAAAATCCCTAACTTTGTCGTAGCGCCAGGCCACGAAACGGCGGAAGTCGACAGATTCAAAATCCACCTTCTCTGGAATCTTAAGTCCGGTGTCCGCCAGAAAAATTTCACGGCAATAGGCGCAGCAACAGGCCGTGTACAAGGGCTGCCCTTCATGGGAACCCCAATTCATATCGTCGAAGAAAAAGCCATCAAGATCGAGATGATCCAGATACTCGCTCAAATATTCAATTATCCAGTCGCGGTAGGGCGAATTGAAGCAGAACCATCCCAGGTTCTCCGGGCTTGGCCCAAGACCTCGGGGGCGGCCATCGTCCAGCCACCGCATCATCCACTCAGGGTGCAGCTTCTTGAGTGGTTTGGTATAGATCATCGGATAATAGGCGATGACCAGAATATCCCCCTGGTGGGCCAGATCCAGGAAACGGGGGATTAGGTCGAAGTCGCAATTCTCCTGAGGCGGCAACATTTTGGAGGGAAACCGAGGCGTGCCCCTGTCGTGTTCACCAGAGATGATCTGTACTTCTAGTCCGACCTCTTGCATCAGGTCCAGATGCTCCTCCATGGATGGCACGGGAAAGCCCTCGTTTTCGCCGCCCGGGAGGCAATGCGGATAGTGCTCCGAACGACAAACCCGCCGCTCATAGGGCTTTTCCCTCAATCTTTCAATTCTGGAGGGAATCTTCCTTTCTGCCATTATAACCTCTCTGGGTTTTAGTACTTTTGGGATTCTGGCCTCTTCTTTGCCTGGAACCCCGCCCACTGCGTGGGTGATTCGACCTTATGGCCTCCCTTCTTCACCAAAAATTTGTTCTGGCGACCGTAATAATCGAGGGGTCGCGCCGGAGTGTCCACTATGGCGAAAACCCGGAACCGAATGAACCCATCATTCCAGAGGTTTGATGGTGGCAAGGCGGACATTCGAGAATTCCACTTCTCCGCGCTCGACGAATAGCTCGATATCACCCACCCTGGCCTCGTCGGCCAGGGCCAATGTGAAGATCCAGCGGTCGTCGAGATAGACCTCGAAATGTTCATCCCTGGCAAAACAACGAAGGTTGTATTCTTTGTCCGACTCAAGGGGGCATCCCCATTTGTCACAGTTGCCTTGGCCGGACCAACCCATGAATGGTCGATAACTCGCTCCCCCCATCTCTATCCGCCGGAGCCTTCGGTTGAAAAAGACCCAAACCCCACATTGGTCGCGATGGCGTAATACCACTCCCGCACCCCCAGCTGAGGTCAGGCGAATGGTACAGGTCAAGTGGAAATCGGAAACCATGGCGGCTATCCGGCAGGACGAACCCATGCTTCCGGCCTTTCCTCTTATCCTTCCGTCGCGCTCCTCCCACTCACCCCAGTCAGACACCACGAAACAAGGGAGCGGCTGGGTGGGGTCGCACAGTGTCTCCGTCTCCAGTCGTTCAAGCAGGGGCATATATTCCAGGTAGAGAGAGCCGTCTGGCCACACTCGCACCTTCTTCGGGGTGGCAAGGGCGGTCCTCTCTCCCACGACATGGTGGTACAAAACCCTGCCATGGCCGCAAACCAGGGTGTGCCCCACATACGGTCCCATTACTCCCTTCTCTGCACCTACAAGCAAATAGTCCTGGGGCAATGAGAATGGACCATCCCAGTTATCGGCAATTGCATAGAATGTTCCGTCCGCATTGTCGCGGCCATTCGTACCGAGACGGATTCCTCCGCGGCTCCTCGAGGTAAAAGCCAGATAATGGCGCCCCTCCATCTCGAACAGATCGGGGACCTCGGTCTTTTCAAATTTTCCTGTTGGAGCGTCGAGCGGCGGCAAATGTTCCCAGCAAAGCAAGTCGGCGGACCGCATATGGGCAAGCACCGCTCCGGTGTGCTCGTGACTCCACCGCGGCAGACGGCCATGGAGCAGCGCATGGTAGTGGCCGTCCTCCGGTCGATAGAAGATGAAAGGATCGCGAAAATCCAGTTTGTTGTAAAAAAAGGGAGGAGCTGGCATGTCCAGATAATAGGGCGCCGCTGGTCGGAAAACGGGATTTTGTTGATACGGTGACCATGCACCGAGATCATCAGAAAGGAAAACCCCAGTCAGTTCAATGCCATCGTGGGTGGCCCCTGCGAAAAGGTAGAACTGCCCTTCGTGGTGAACCACCATCCCTGTAAGTATCGGACCGCTCTCGTTCCAGTCGCCGGGCTTGCCCGTAATGATGGGTATGGACGCACGTTCTTCCCAATGGAGAAGGTCCTTTCCGACCCAGTGCCCCACATGAGTTGACTCTGACCCGTAATTCTCGAGGTAGAATAGGTGGAACATGTCTTCCCATGTAAAAATCCAGGTATCCCACATTCCACGCGGCTTCGGTGGACGAAAGTTCATTTCACCTCACCTTCCGAAAAATTCAATCTAGAAAATTTAAAGGCCCCTGGAGGTCCTGCTGAGCCCCGGCTAGTCCTTCTTCTGGGGATCCTTATTCAGTATTCCAATAAAACGAGGCAGGATGAGCTACATCCTGCCTCGTTTTATTGGAGATTCTCTGGCACAGAATAACTTTCAGGTCTTATTCGATTCTACTCCCTCGTCCTCTTTACTTTTTGCCGCCCCTGACTCCCCATTTTCCCGTTCTCCTTCCGTTGCGGCCGGACGATCGACCAACTCTATAATGCACATGGGCGCTCCGTCACCGAGGCGGGAGGCAATCTTCACGGTGCGGGTATAGCCGCCATTGCGGCTTTTGTACCGCGGTCCCAACTCGTCAAAAAGTTTGGTAACTACCCTCTTATTTTCGATAAATCGCAGTACCTCTCGCCGCGCATGCAAATCGCCGCACTTGGCGAAGGTAATCATGTTTTCTGCCACAACCCGCAACTCCTTGGCTCGAGCATGAGTAGTGCGGATTGTTCCGATTTGCAAAAGCGATGTGGCCATGTTGGCCAGCATCGCCTTCCTATGGCTGTGTGAGCGTCCCAGCTTGGCGACTTTCTTGCCGTGTCTCATGACCTTTTAGTATTCCTCTACCAATGGGTCCGGGACCTCCTCGTCCACCTCGATATTCTCGTACGGGGATAGGTCCATTCCCCACTTCAAGTTGAGCGATTCCAATATCTCGCCCAATTCATTGAGAGACTTGCGGCCAAAATTCCGATATTTCAACATCTCTGACTCTGAGAGTGATACTAGGTGCTTCAGGCGGGTGATGCCGGCCGCCCGTAGACAGTTCGCCGAGCGGACTGACAACTCAAGCTCCTCGACCGAAGTAATAAGCAGTTTGGCGATGCGCTTGGTCTCTTCATCGACCTTTTTCTCTTCCTGCCCGGCGGGTTCTTCTTCAAAATTTATAAAGAGGCGTAAGTGCTCGGTGAGTAGCTTGGAAGCCTGGGCAAGTGCCTCCTCGGGATGAACGGACCCATCGGTCCAAATTTCCATGGTGAGTTTGTCATAGTCCGTACGGCGTCCCACCCGGGCATTTTCTATATCGTAATTCACCTTGAGCACGGGAGAGTAGTTGGTGTCCAGAGGGATAGTGCCAATGGGTTGATCCGGCGTCTTGTTCTCCTCGGCAAACAAGTATCCGCGCCCCTGACCGATGGTTAGTTGCATGGCAAGCTTGGCTCCCTCTTCCAAAGTGGCAATGTGGAGATCGGGATTCATGATCTCTACTCCGGAATCAACTTCCAAATCCTTGGCCAGCAGTTTGCCGGGACCGGGGTATTCCACGTGCAATAATCGATCCTCGTCTCCTTGGTAGCGCAGCGCGACCTCTTTGAGGTTTAGTACGATTTCAGGAACGTCCTCGTAGACGCCCTCCACTACCGAAAATTCGTGTTGAACTCCCTCGATGCTAATTTGTTTGATCGCCACTCCCTGAATTGCAGAGAGCAATACCCTCCTGAGAGCATGACCTAAAGTAGTACCGAATCCGCGCTCTAGGGGTTGTAATACAAATCTCCCATAAGTCTCGCTGAGACTGTCCTTATCGATGTCGATAAGCCTTGGCATCTGGAGACCTTCAAGTTTCATAGAAAACTCAACTCCCTGTAGTTCCGGTTAAAAAAAGATCAAGAGGAGAAAAACAAGGGATTATACTCGCGAATAAAATTCTATGACCAATTGTTCTTCAGCTACGGTAGGAATGTCTTCTCGGCTAGGCCTCTCCAGAATAGTTCCCTCGAGATTGATCTTGTCCACCGACAGCCAAGGGACGATTTCTCTGGTCCGCCTAAGAGACTCGTGGATCATTTCGTGCCGCCTGCTCTTTTCAGCGACCTTGATAACATCACCGGGTTTTGTCAAATAGGAAGGAATATTTATCCTGCGTCTGTTCACCGAAATGTGATTATGTCGCACGAGCTGACGCCCTGCTTTGCGCGAAGGCGCAAAACCAAGGCGATGAAGAATATTATCCAGGCGGCTCTCCAGCAGACAGAGTAAATTGTCTCCACTCACGCCGGGAATCCGGGTAGCCTCTTTATAGTATTTCCTGAACTGTCCCTCACGAATGCCATAGAGGCGAGCCAATTGCTGCTTCGCCCGAAGCTGTACGCTAAAATCGGATTGCTTGCGCCTCATTCCCTGGCCATGTTGTCCGGGTGCATAACTGCGCCGCTCGAAGGAGCATTTTTCCAGATTGCAACGCTCGCCTTTGAGAAACAGTTTTGTTCCCTCACGGCGACAAAACCGGCAGTTGGGACCGACATACCTACTCATTCGCCTACCCTCCTCTAAACCCGGCGACGCTTGGGTGGCCTACAGCCATTGTGAGGTATGGGGGTCACGTCACGAATCGCCGAAATCTCGAGGCCCGAACCCTGCAGGGCACGAATTGCCGACTCGCGTCCCACGCCTGGTCCCTTTACCCAGACCTCTACCCGCCTCAGACCCATGTTCATGGCCTCTTCTGCCGCTTTACCAGCTGCAATCTGGCCGGCAAATGGCGTTGATTTGCGGCTTCCCGAAATCCCCATTTTTCCTGGGGTTGCCCAGGAAATTACGTTTCCCTGACGATCGGTGAGGGTAATGATGGTGTTGTTAAAGGTAGCCAGGATGTGAGCGATCCCCACTGACTCTACTTGCTTGGCCTTTTTCAGTCTTCTGCGCCCTCTTTCTGGTGGCAATTATTTCCCCTTTGTGAAAAGTTAAATTGGATTGGATTTGTCTATTTGTGCTGGAGAGCTTTCTTCTTTCCTGCAATGGCGCGGCGCGGCCCCTTGCGGCAGCGTGCATTGGTTTTGGTGCGCTGACCGCGCGCGGGCAACCCACGGCGATGCCGCAAGCCTCTGTAGCAGCCGACATCCATCAGCCGCCTGATGCTCATATTCACCTCTCCCCGCAGGCTTCCTTCAATCTTGTAGCTGTTCTCTATGATACCGCGCAACTGATTTACCTGACTCTCGGTCAGGGCGTGGACCCGGGTATCGAAATCCACCCCGGTCTGCTGGAGAATCTTGGTCGCCAGGCTCCGGCCAATTCCATAGATATAGGTGAGGCCAATTCCAATTCTCTTATCGCGGGGTAAATCTACTCCTGCAATGCGTGCCAATTGAATCTTCTCCCGGAATATTGGACAGAAATTTATCCCTTCCTGACTCGCCCACTTGTCCGCGCACCTGCCCCTTGTCGTTGTTTGTGTTTCGGGTTGCGACTGCAGATTACCTTTACGACGCCATGGCGACGGACAATTTTACAATCGTTACAACGTTTGCCAATTGAAGGCTTGACTTTCATTGCAAGCTCTCGATCGATAGAGAAATTTACCCTCGCCGCCCCCGGATTTTTCCCCTCTTCATAAAACCTTCATAATGACGGGTCATCAGCTGTGACTCGACCTGTTGCAAGGTATCGAGGGCAACGCCGACAATAATCAACAAACCCGTCCCTCCGAAGAACTGGGCAAAAGAGGGAGTGACATTGAACTGACGAGTAATGAAGAAAGGAAATATGGCTACGGCAGCGAGTGCAATGGACCCCGGCAGGGTGATCCGTGTCATTATCCGATCAATGTGCTCAGTAGTCCTCTTGCCCGGCCTAACGCCAGGAATGAAGCCACCATGCTTCTTCATATTATCCGACAATTGATTCGGATCCATGACAATGGCAGTATAAAAATAGGCAAAGAAGATAACCATGAGTCCGTATGCCAACCAATAGAAAAAAGACTCTGTCGAGAAAAACCCACCAACCACCTCCATAACCTGGCTGCCGGGAAACATCTGGGTGACCGTACCCGGCAAAAACATGATTGACTGAGCAAAGATAATCGGAATCACACCAGCAGTATTGATTCTCAAGGGGATATGAGTCGTCTGGCCACCGTAGACCCTACGTCCAACGACTCGTTTGGCGTATTGTACTGGAATCTTGCGTAGTCCCTGGGTCAACAGAATTACAAAAGCCACTATGGCGAACATCAACGCAATTAGAAACAATTCCTCGATTATGTTCTTTCCGCTTCCGCGGTTGACAAGATAGTGGGACCATTCGCTTTTTATTGCCAAGGGCAATTCGGCAACAATCCCGATAAAAATTATCAACGAGATACCATTGCCAATGCCGTGTTCTGTAATTTGCTCGCCCAACCACATGATGAAAATTGTACCGGTGGTAATGGTCAACACAGTAGAGAGCATAAAACCTAATCCTGGATCGGACACCGCAGGCAACCCGGATACGGGGCCCCTAATACCTTCCAGAAAAAAACTCACGCCCAAGGATTGACCCGCAGCTAGCACGACGGTTCCATAGCGCGTGTACTGGGTAATTTTTTTTCTCCCCTCTTCACCTTCGCGTTGTAACTTCTGAAAGTAGGGGATCACGGCCCCCAACAATTGCAAAATGATGGAGGCACTGATATAGGGCATGATACCCAGAGCGAAAATGGTTCCCCGGGTGAATGCCCCTCCTACAAACATATCATAGAGCCCAAATAGCGTATTCCCCGCACCGGCAAAAAATTCTTGGAGAACTTGCACGTCAATCCCAGGGGCGGTAACCTGTCCGCCAATGCGGTAGACGACCAGCAAAGAGACGGTGAAGATAATGCGCCGCCGTAAATCAGGAATCTTTAGACAGTTTTGAAATCCCCGTAGCACTTTAGATCACCTCAACCTTACCGCCTGCCTGGTCTATTTTTTCACGTGCAGTACGTGAAAACTTGTGGGCTTTGACCGTAATTTTTCGATGCAGATCTCCATTCCCGAGGATTTTAATTGGCACTGAAGTCTTCTTTACAAGCCCGACATGCAACAACTCTTCCGGACCCACTTCACCTTCCAATCCGCGTCCTTGGATGGCGGCCAAATTGACTATCTGGTAAGTCTTTTTAAATATGTGGTTGGAAAACCCAATCTTTGGAAGGCGGCGGTGCATGGGATTTTGTCCACCCTCAAAATCGATTCGGCGGCCGCGCTTGGCACCTGACCTAGCTCTCTGCCCTTTATGCCCCTTTCCGGCAGTCTTTCCCTTTCCCGATCCAACGCCCTGTCCCAAGCGTTTTGGTTTTCGCCGTGACCCAGGTGGACATTTGATTTTTCCTAGCTGCATTTTGCTCCTCTAATCCTCGACTTCCTCTACTTCGACCAAATGCTCCACTTTTCTGATCATACCTCGGATTTGCGGTGAATCTCTATGAACGACCTTTTGATGCAGACGTTTGATTCCTAGAGCCTTTATAGTGGCCTTTTGGCCACGTCCTCTGCCAATGCAGCTCCTTCGTTGAACCACGGCCAATTTCATCAGCGTTATCCCCCTTGATCAGCCGCGCAAAGATGCCGGCTCAACCCCACGAATCCTGGCAACAGTATCCGCACCACGCAACTGGGAGAGGGCCTTCATGGTCGCTTTGACTGTGTTTTGAGTATTGTTGGAACCCAAGGATTTAGTCAAAATATCGTGAAGTCCGGCCAACTCAAGCACAATGCGGACACCCCCGCTGGCGATAACTCCAGTTCCCGGGGCAGCAGGTTTGAGCAGTACTCTGGCAGCACTGAATCTTCCCATCATCTCATGGGGGATTGTTCCATTTACTACCGGCACCTCAACAATGCTCTTTTTGGCAGCCTCAGTGCCTTTGCGAATGGCTTCAGAAATCTCACCGGCCTTCCCCGTCCCTATTCCTACGTGGCCGTTGCGGTCCCCCACTACGACGAGGGCATTAAAACTGAAGCGACGGCCCCCCTTGCGCACATGGGAAACGCGTTTGATGCTGTTTTGTACTACGACTTCGCTCAGTTCCAGACTATTCGCATCTATCATTTCTGCCCCTAGCCGTTTCCTAGAACTGCAAACCGCCTTCGCGAGCACCCTCGGCCACGGCCTTGACAATTCCCTGATATGAAAAGCCACCACGATCGAACACCACCTGCTCAACCCCTTTTTCTCGCGCTTTGTGCGCCAAAAGCTTGCCGACTTCCTTCCCCTGCTCTATCCGATTTTCAAATTTACTTTTTTCCAACTCCCTGGAGAGGGTAGAAAGCCCAACCAGGGAATGGCCCGCCAGATCGTCGATAATCTGTGCTTCGATATTTCGCAGGCTCCGGTAGACAACGAGCCTCGGCTTTGCCATGGTCCCGACAACACGCTTGCGTATCCGCCGCCGCCGCCGCTTTCGCTGCAAATTCTTTTTAATCTGATTTCTAGCCCCCATCCGAGGTCACCGCCGTTTTCCCAGCTTTAAAATGAATTACCTCGTTCTCGTAGCGAATGCCTTTGCCTTTATACGGCTCGGGCTTGCGTTTAAAGCGAATATCAGCTGCCGCCTGCCCAACTCTTTGCTTATCGATACCCAGTACTACAATCCGGGCTTGTGCACCGCCTTGTGGCTCCTCAGTGGCTAGTTCGATCCCTTCAGGGGCTTCGTAGACAACCGGATGCGAATACCCAATCTCCAAGGTCAAACGCTTACCCTGTAGATTGACCCGGTACCCCACTCCGTAAATCTCCAGCCTTTTGGAAAATCCTTCAGTAACGCCAATAACGGCATTGGCAATGAGGGAGCGAATTAGTCCATGCAAGGACCGGGTTGTTTTTTGTTCTGATTTTCTTCTAACCTGAATTGTGTCTCCCTTCACATGCACTCCGATATGGTCTGGATCAAAGGCTACTTGGAGTTCCCCCTTGCTCCCCTTGACCATGACCTCTTTGGCATTCACTACAACATCAACTCCCTGGGGCAATGGGATCGGCTGGATTCCTATGCGTGACACAAATTAGTCTCCCGGCTTAGTGCAATTTTACCAAATTTTGCAAAGAATCTCTCCGCCAACTCCAGCCCTTCTTGCCTCGCGATCCGTCATTACACCTTTCGAAGTAGAAATAACCGCAATCCCAAGTCCGTTCAGTACTCTGGGGATCTGGTCTTTAGGGGTGTACTTTCTCAAACCTGGCCGGCTAATTCGCTGAAGTCCTTGGATGATATTCCGGTTTGACCCGTCGTAGCGCAAATACAAGCGCAATTTACCCTGATAATTATCCTCTATATAGGCAAAATTGTCGATGAAGCGGTTCTCGGCAAGAACCCGTGCCAACTCCCGTTTAAGGTTGGAGGCAGGCACGTCAACACGCTTGTGGCAGGCGTGACAAGCATTGCGGATGCGTGTCAGCATGTCTGCAATAGGATCGGTCATGCTCATGGTTATACTCCTGAACCTACCAACTGGCCTTGGTTACCCCGGGAATTTCGCCTTGGAGGGCGAGTTCACGGAAACATATCCGACAAAGGTTAAATTTCCTATAGACGGCACGGGTTCTACCACAACAATAGCAGCGGGTATATTTTCGCACCCGGAATTTGGGCTCTCTAGCCGTCTTGACCAACAAACTTTTTCTGGCCATCTAAAGTCTCCATCTATTTTGCGAATGGTATTCCCATGAGACTGAGCAATTCCTTGCTCTCCTCATCCGTATTGGCCGAAGTCACAATTGCGATATCCATGCCACGCTCCTGATCAATGCCATCGTAATCGATTTCCGGAAAGATTATCTGCTCCCTTATCCCCAGACTATAATTTCCCCGTCCATCAAAACTATTCTCGGAAAGACCGCGGAAATCGCGCACCTGTGGCAGGGCAAACTCAATCAATCGCTGTAGGAACTCATACATTCGAATTCTACGCAGAGTAACCGTGCACCCGATAGCCATGCCCTGCCGTAATTTGAAATTTGAAATGGCCTTCTTGGATCGGCGCATGCTCGGCTTTTGCCCAGTAATGGCCGTTAGATCGGCCATAGCTCCATCGAGCAGCTTGGAGTCCTGAGTGGCCCTACCAACGCCCATGTTGACCACGACTTTCTCGATCCGTGGTACCTGCATAGTGTTCTTGTAACTAAACCGTTTTGTCATTGCGGGTACAATTACACTTTTATAGCGATTGTAAAAACTGGTTTCCATATGACCTTTTTACTTCGAATCGATCATTTCACCGCTACTCACAGAGACCCTCACATGCTTGCCATTGTCCAACTCCCTCTTGCGAATTCGCGTAGGCCTGTCTGTATTTGGACAAACAAGCATTAGATTGGACACATGGATCGATGCTTCCCTTTCTACAATTCCCCCTTGGGGATTCTGTCGAGTGGGACGCACGTGGTGCTTCATCATGCGAATGCCTTCAACAATGACCCTCCCTTTGTCCCTCACCACACTGAGAACTTGGCCGCGTTTCCCTTTGTCGTTGCCACTAATGATCTGAACTGTGTCGCCTTTTCGAATGTCCATCTCAAGCCTCCAGTGCCAACAAAGACTAAACTACCTCGGGCGCGAGTGAGATGATGCGCATGAATTGCTTATCCCGCAACTCCCGAGCTACTGGGCCAAAAATCCGCGTCCCCCGAGGTTCCTTATCTTCATTGACTAGAACGGCAGCATTTTCATCAAACCGGATGTAGGAGCCATCGGAGCGCCGGTATTCCTTTTTTGTACGCACGATCACCGCCCGTGCGACCTCACCTTCCTTCAGTGGGCCATTGGGCAGCACGTCGTGAACAGCCACAACGATTATGTCACCTACTGTGGCATATCGCTTCTTAGACCCTCCAAGAACACGGATACAACGGGCGCGACGCGCGCCTGCATTGTCGGCCATTTTTACCACTGTGTATTCCTGTATCATGTTCTTGCTCTACTCTGGATCAAACTATAAAATCTCGATCACTCGCCATCTCTTGGTCTTACTCACGGGACGACATTCTTGAATGCGCACCAGATCACCTACCTTGGACATTTCCATTTCGTCATGGACCGCAAACTTCATCGATCTCCTGAGAATACGACCATACAAGCTGTGTGTAATCAATTGTTCGACTACAACTGCCCGCGTTTTTGCACTCTTTGCCCCTACGACTCTTCCTTCGGAGGTACGGCGGCCTGTCTTGCGTCCTGCGGTCATGATTTTATCCTTCTCCTACCGCCAGGACACTGAGGCCAAGTTCGTGTTCTCTCAGGACGGTGCGGACGCTGGCAATCTCGCGGCGAACTTGACGCAATCGGATGGGACTAGCCAGTTGGCCCGACGCGTGCTGAAAACGCAGGTTGAAGCTTTCCTCCAATAGATCTTCTAGCCTGACCTGCGCCTCTCCAATACTCAATTCCCTTATGGTGGCAGCTTTTAATCTCATCCTATCCGTTCCACGAATTTGGTTTTTATGGGCAATTTGTGCCCTGCCCGGCGAAAAGCTCGTTTAGCCACTTCGGCATCAACCCCTGAAAGTTCAAACATGACCCGTCCTGGTTTGACTACGGCCACCCAGCCCTCTGGGGCTCCCTTCCCCTTTCCCATCCGCGTCTCAGCTGGCTTTTTTGTAATTGGCTTGTCTGGAAAAATTCGGATCCAAAACTTTCCTGTACGGCTGATATAGCGACTGACGGCAATGCGCGCGGCCTCAATTTGATTACTCGTGATCCATCCGGGCTCCAGGGCTTTTAATCCGAATTCGCCAAAGGAAACCATTTCCCCGCCCTTGGTATTGCCGCGCAGACGTCCGCGAGATTGCTTTCTCCACTTAACCTTCTTGGGCATTAGCATCGGCTTGCCTCCTCAACCAACCACCAACCGCCTCTGAAATAATCTGCTTTTCTTAATCCTTAAAACAACAGACTTGGGGCCGACAACCTCTTTGATCGACATAATGATTTCCGTCTAATTCGCATTAGAAGAGAAACGCCAGGAAGGCTCACTCCTCTTCAAAAAGCTACCATAAACCAGAAAGTCATAGCTGTGCGACAGGCATTTCTTCGTCCACTACTTCGCCGTGACAAATCCATACTTTCACCCCGACAGTGCCGGAAACGGTGTAGGCTGTGGCCTTACCAAAATCAATGTCCGCCCGCAACGTATGCAGGGGGACTCTTCCAGCCGGTTCAGAACGCTCGCGCCTGCCCATTTCAGATCCATTAATCCTGCCTGCGCAGACAATTCTGATACCCTCTGCCCCCATGCGCATGGAGGAGGCCACCGCCTTCTTCACGGCGCGGCGGAACGCCACTCGTTGCTGCAGCTGACGGGCCAAGTTGTCAGCTACGAGTTGGGCGTCCAATTCGGGTTTTTTGACTTCCTGGATATTCAACGAGACATCCTTACCGGTAACTTGCTTGAGTTCATCCCGCAATTTATCTACCTCGGCACCACGACGACCAATGGCAATGCCTGGACGTGCTGTATGGACCTCCACTGTGACGCGCTTGGGCTGCCTCTCGATATTGATGTGGGAGACGCCGGCGCGCTGTAGGCGCTGCTTGACATAACGCCTAAGCATGGTGTCTTCCTTTAACAATTCTGCAAAGTCTTTTTCTGCGAACCAGTTTGACCGCCAGTTCTTAATGACACCGACACGGAAGCCGTATGGATGTGTTTTCTGTCCCAAATAGATCCTCCAAATGATTTAATTGATTCGATCGCCTACGATCACAGTCAGATGAGAATGCCCCTTGGCGATACGGTCAGTAGAGCCTCGTGCCCTCGGCCGAAGTCGTTTTAAATCACGGGCCTTGTCAGCGTAGATCGTCTTGACGAAGAGCTCCTCCGCATCAATAGGATTTTCGGCCTCTTTGTTGAGGGCATTAGCTATGGCTGAACGCAGCGTCTTTTCCACCAATATGGCGACAGGCCTAGATGATAGCCGTAATGTACTCAATGCTTCCTCGACCGGCTTACCACGAATCAAATCAATAATCTGGCGCAATTTGGTAGCCGGGACTCCAATCTGTCTCAGTACGGCTTTCGCTTCCATACTTCCTTATCCGCGAATCCCACTTGTACGTTCAGTCAATTTTCCACCATGTCCGCGAAAGGTTCGCGTAGGGGCGAATTCACCTAGCTTATGCCCCACCATGTTCTCGGTTATGTAAACCGGGATAAATTTGTTGCCGTTGTGTACTGCCAGAGTATGTCCAACAAATTCGGGGGCGATAGTGGAACGCCTTGACCATGTTCTGACTACTCTTTTGTCACCTGTCCGATTGAGTTCTTCGATTTTCGCGTGCAAGTGCGAATCAATAAAGGGACCTTTTTTAATCGATCTCGCCATTAGTCCTTCCATCTCTCATTTTGCATGACGTCGCCGTATTATCCATGCATCAGACTTGTTTTTGCGTTTGCGCGTCTTGAATCCTTTTGTGGGCTTACCCCAAGGGGTTACGGGGTGACGACCACCTGAAGATTTGCCCTCTCCTCCCCCATGAGGATGATCAACCGGATTCATAACTACTCCGCGTACTTTGGGTCGCCGTCCTAGCCAACGGGCCCGTCCAGCCTTCCCTAAGTCAATATTTCGGTGCTCGGTATTGCCCACCTGGCCAATAGTCGCCAGACATTCGACAAGTACCTCTCGAAGCTCGCCTGAGGGCATCCTTAGCTGAGCCCGTTCCTCATCCCGACCCAATAGCTGAATGCCTGCACCGGCACTGCGCGCCAATTGTCCACCGCGACCAGGATACAACTCGATATTGTGCAAGGTTGTACCGAGGGGAATCTTGGACAAAGGAAGGGCGTTACCGACCTGAATGGGAGCCTCGGCCCCCGCCATGATCGACATTCCCACCTCAAGTCCATCCGGCGCGAGAATATATCGCTTGTCTCCGTCGACATAGTTTGCCAAAGCAATAAATGCCGAGCGCACCGGATCATACTCGATGGAACTAACCTTTGCCGCAACACCGGTCTTATTGCGCCTAAAATCGACGATGCGATACCTTCTCTTGTGGCCCCCTCCCCGCCGCCTCATAGTCATGCGACCCTGGTTATTCCGCCCTCCGGACCTTGAAAGAGGGGCGAGAAGCCTCCTCTCAGGAGCCTTGTCAGTCAACCCTTCGAAGGAGTTAACCGTCTTGTAGCGCTGTGAGGGGGTGACGGGACGGAATTTTTTGACTGGCATTTTCACTTTCCTTGCAAAATTTCAAACGGCATCCAATACATCAATCACGTCCCCGGGTCCCAGGGTAACGTAAGCTTTCTTCCAGCCGGGGCACCGCCCCTCAAAAGCACCCTGCCGCTTTGGTTTCCCCGGGACAGACACGGTGCAAACCGATTTTACCCGGACGTCAAAAATGTCCTCGATTGCCTTCCGAATTTGAATCTTATTCGCCCTTCTATCTACCCTGAATGTGTACTTATTGCCCTCGCGCAGAATGGTGGCTTTCTCGGTAACGACGGGCTTATAAATTATGGTTCGAAGACTACTCATTTATTTTCCTCTCGTCCCGCGGCATAGACATAACTGTGAGAGAGCACTTCCAACGCCTTTCGAGTTATGAGCAAGACCTCCGCAGCCACAACATAATATGTACACAAGGTTCCTACAGGTCTTATTTGGACTTCGGGCAAATTACGGCACGATTTGACGAGCACAGGAAGGCTTGCCGGAGTAATAAACAACACCTTCTGCCCTTCCAATTCGCAGGCTCTAATTATTCCCAAAAAAGATTTAGTACTGGGCTCTGGAAACTCGAAATCGTCCACTACTTTGATTTTTCCGCTTTTCCTCTTGAGGGTCAAAGCCGAGCGAAATGCCAATCGCTTCAGTAATTTGGGAAGATTTGAACGGTAGGACCGAGGCTTGGGGCCAAACGCAACCCCGCCTCCGCGCAATAGTGGCGAGCGCAACGAGCCACGACGCGCCACCCCAATGCCCTTTTGTCTATGGTGTTTTTTACCTGTGCGCCTAACCTCTGAACGACTTTTGGTTGAGGCGTTCCCCTGCCTCTGGTTGGCCAAGTAGGTGGTCACGGCTCTGTACAGAGCGTGCTCGGATACCTCCGCATCAAACAGATATACGGGAAGATCCATAGAACCACTGGGCCTTCCCTCACTGTTCAACACGTCAACTTGGTCACCCATCACGAGCCAAGGCCTTTCATGATTATTTTTCTTTAAACCTTGATATCTATGCCAATACCAGCTGGCAGGTCGAGTTTCATTAGCGCGTCCACGGTCTGTGGGGTTGAATCATAGATGTCAATGAGACGCTTGTGGACGCGCGTCTCAAACTGTTCTCGCGACTTCTTGTCGACATGAGGAGACCTCAACACCGTATAAATTGTACGAGCCGTGGGAAGTGGAACGGGGCCCACAATCTGGGCCCCGCTACGCTTCACCGTCTGAACAATTTCGTCCACAGATTTGTCCAGGGCAGCATGGTCGTAAGCCTTCAAACGAATTCGAATCCTGTCGACTGCCACTATAGTCTCCTCGCAACAAGCAGCGGAATCAATCTACGATATCGGTTACTACGCCCGACCCAATGGTACGGCCACCCTCGCGGATGGCGAATTTAAGTGTTTTTTCAATGGCAATAGGTTGATGTAGTTCTACCTCCATGTTGACATTGTCACCCGGCATGACCATCTCTGTTCCTTCCGGGAGAGAAATTGAGCCGGTAACGTCGGTAGTTCGGAAGAAAAACTGGGGACGATACCCGGGGAAAAAAGGCTTTTCACGACCGCCTTCCTTGCTTGTCAAAACATAAACTTCCGCCTTGAGCTTGATATGGGGAGTAATTGAACCGGGCTGGCATATCACCATGCCTCTCGTCAACTCATCCTTTTCCACCCCGCGCAGAAGAAGGCCGACATTATCGCCCGCCTCACCTTCGTCGAGCAACTTGCGAAACATTTCTACGCCGGTGCATACAGTCTTGCGCGTTTCTTTGATTCCAACAATCTCGACCCCTTCCCCTGTCTTAACCTTACCACGCTCGACACGTCCGGTCCCTACGGTTCCACGGCCGGTAATGCTGAAGACATCCTCCACCGGCATCAGAAAGGGTTGATCAACTGGACGCTGAGGCATAGGGATAAACTCATCGACTGCCTGCATGAGTTCCTCGATGGAATGGGTTCCAACCTCACTGTCCTCCCCATCCAAAGCCTTGAGGGCCGAACCGCGAATCACAGGCGAATCGTCGCCCGGAAAATCGTACTCGGAAAGCAATTCTCGAGTCTCGAGTTCTACCAAGTCAAGCAACTCCTCGTCGTCAACCATATCAACCTTGTTAAGATAGACCACAATCTGTGGAACATTCACCTGACGGGCTAGGAGGATGTGCTCCCGTGTCTGAATCATCGGACCGTCGGCCGCGCTCACTACCAGAATGGCTCCATCCATTTGTGCAGCGCCTGTAATCATATTTTTGATATAGTCGGCGTGACCTGGACAATCAACATGCGCGTAATGCCTGTTTTCGGTTTCATACTCTTGGTGGGAAACATTGATTGTGACGCCTCGTGCCTTTTCCTCGGGTGCATTATCTATATCGTCTACCGATCTTTCTTCCGCCAGGCCTTTCGAAGAAAGAAATAAAGTAATTGCAGCCGTCAGCGTCGTCTTGCCGTGATCGACGTGACCTATAGTACCGATATTTACGTGAGGCTTTGTGCGCTGAAACGTTTCTTTTTTGGCCATTTCCTCCATCCTTCCCTTCTGGGTTTTCAGTACATCTTTATCTTTGCGCCGTCCTACTGTCCCCTAATCATGGCGACGAGTTCATCGGTAATTTGCTTGGGCACTTCTTGGTACCTGTCAAACTGCATGGCGAACACTGCGCGACCTTGAGTGAGGGAACGCAGTCGGGTTGCATAGCCAAAAGTTTCGCTTAGCGGAATCACGGCATTTACCACCTGGGCATCGGACCTGGAATTAATTCCTGAGATATCTCCTCGATGCGAGTGTAGATCGGCTATTACATCTCCAATATACTGCCCTGGTACCACTACCTCTAACCGCATGATTGGTTCCATGAGATAGGGAGAGGCTTTTCTTGCCCCTTCCTTGAAGGCCATTGACCCGGATACTTTAAAAGCCATTTCAGATGAATCTACTTCGTGGTAGGATCCATCTAGGAGAACTACTCTGACATCCTCGATAGGATAACCAGCCAGTGGACCTGTGGTCATTGCTTCCTGAATGCCTGCGCGCACAGAAGGGATGTATTCCAGTGGAATGGACCCACCCTTGATCTTCGATTCGAAGACGAGTCCGCTGCCCGGCTCCCCTGGCTCCATTTCGATTTCCACGTGTCCATACTGACCGCGTCCGCCCGTCTGACGAACGAAGCGACCCGTTGCTCCCACACGTTTGTGGAGTCCCTCCTTGTAAGCGACCTGAGGGCGGCCGACATTGGCCTCAACTTTGAACTCGCGAAACATTCTGTCGAGGAGAATCTCGAGATGAAGTTCACCCATGCCCGACATGACAGTCTGGCCCGTCTCTTCATCTATCTTGACTTTAAATGTTGGATCCTCTTCGCTGAGTTTCGTCAATGCAATGTGGAGTTGATCTTGGTCGACGCGAGTCTTGGGCTCAATTGCTACATGAACCACTGGTTCGGCAAACTCAATTTTTTCGAGGATGAGGGGATTTTTTTCGTCGCACAAGGTATCTCCCGTGGTCGTATTTTTGAGCCCGATCACGGCTACGATATCTCCAGCATTCACCTCTTGGCGTTCGGAGCGATCGTTGGCGTGCATTTCCAGCAACCTTGAAATTCGTTCCCGCTTCCCGGTGGTTGCATTGTAGAGGTAGGAACCTGCCTCGAGTGTACCAGAGTAAACTCGTACAAAAGTCAGGCGGCCGACGTATGGATCCGTCATGACCTTGAAGGCAAGACCAGAGAAAGGTTCATCATCTCTGGTATACCGCACAACGCTCTCTTCCGAGTTGGGAAGCGTCCCCCTGATCTCTTCCACATCAGCGGGAGAAGGCAAAAATTTCACCACCGCATCAAGAAGGAGCTGGACACCTTTGTAGCGGAAGGAACTACCACAAGTAACGGGTACCGCTTTGAGTGCAATCGTCGCTTGTCTCAGAGCGAAGTAAATCTCATCGGCATGGATCTCCTTACCATCCAGAAATTTTTCCAAAAGCTGGTCGTCGAACTCGGCAACAGCTTCGAGTAGGTTCTCACGCCAATGCAGAGCATTTTTCAAGAGATCATCGGGGATCTCGCCTTCAAAAAATTTGATCCCCTGGCTGCCCTCTCCGTAGGTAACCGCCTTCATTTTGACAAGGTCTACCAACCCTGTAAAAGTCTCCCCTTGGCCTACGGGGAGCTGGATGGGTACAAAATTGCTTCCCAAGCGCTCTTTCAACATTTCGAGGACATTGTAGAAATCAGCGCCATTTCGGTCCATTTTATTTACGAATGCGATGCGCGGCACCTTGTAGCGGTCAGCTTGACGCCAGACGGTTTCAGACTGGGGCTCAACACCTCCGACGGCGCAAAAAATCCCGATGGCCCCATCCAAAACTCGCAACGAACGCTCTACCTCGGCAGTAAAATCAACATGCCCTGGCGTATCAATTATATTGATACGATATCCATCCCACTGACAGGCTGTTGCGGCGGAGGTAATGGTAATCCCCCTCTCGCGCTCCTGGTCCATCCAGTCCATCGCAGCGGTACCTTCATGCACTTCTCCCATCCGATGTAAACGCCCCGTATAGAACAGAATACGTTCAGTAGTAGTCGTTTTTCCGGCATCAATGTGAGCCGCGATTCCAATATTTCTGGTGGTCCCTAATGGGTATTGGCGCGCCATCCTATTCATTCCCTAGGCTAAAGCCGAAAATGCGCAAAAGCTTTATTGGCCTCGGCCATGCGATGAAGATCTTCGCGCTGTCGCACCGCATTGCCATCCCCCTTGGAAGCAGCTATAAATTCATTGGCCAATCTCTCGGCCATGGTGCGCTCAGACCGCTCTCTCGCAAACCGAATTAGCCAGCGAATCGACCGTGCAGTGCGCTCATCGGGGCGAACCTCTATCGGAATCTGATAGGTTTGGCCACCTACCCGACGCGAACGTACCATCATCATTGGCTTGACGTTCTCTACCGCTTTTTGGAAGATCTCAATTCCATCCTGGTCGGAGCGATTTTTTATCAGATCTATAGCCAAATAAAAGATGCGTTCAGCTACGCTTTTCTTCCCCTTTTTCATCAGAGAGTTGATAAAGCGGGTTACCAACACATTGTGAAATTTGGGATCAGGCAATAGCTGCCTTTTTACAGTTTTTCGGCGGCGAGACATGTGATCCTTTTCCGGCAATCCTTATGATTTATCAGGTCTTCTAGCACCGTACTTAGAACGCCCTTGCCGACGCTCATCTACTCCACTTGTGTCCAAAACGCCGCGGATAATGTGATACCGCACTCCAGGACAATCCTTGACACGTCCTCCGCGCACCAAAACAATCGAATGCTCCTGAAGATTATTGCCCTCACCGGGGATATAAGCGGTAACTTCGACCCCCGTGGTCAGGCGCACTCGGGCCATCTTTCGCAACGCAGAATTTGGTTTCCTGGGAGTACTAGTATAAACACGGGTGCAAACCCCACGGCGTTGCGGACATCCTTCAAGTTGAGGGGTGTCGCTCTTCTTGTAGTTTTTCCTTCGGCCCTTGCGGACCAACTGACTGATGGTTGGCAAGATTTCGTCCCTTCCAGGTTCAAGAAAACAATAAACTTTAAATCTAAATAGGATTTTTAGTATGTCAATACCTCCAACTCAAACCAAAAATTCCTGCCTGATTATTCAATTCCTTCAGAATGGGAAGCGGCACGAATTGATGTTTACATTCAACCGAGTAACGACTTCTCGGATTTGGAACCAAAAGGTTTCCTTTTGCCGTTCGTCTTGCTCCTCCACGACCTAGAACGGAGGGCAAATTCCCCCTATTGGGTAATCCTCGCCACCCATGTGCCCTGCGAGGCATGATCAGGGCCGTACGAAACGACCTGGGGGCCCATTTGGTGGGCCCTATTGGTAAGCCGGGCTCAACCATCTGTCTCGGCGCTTACCTCCTCGATTTCTTTTGCCTCTCCACCCTCTTCCTGGCCGTTCTCCCTGGCTTCCAGGTCCTCGTAGGTAGACCTTCGATAGAGTTCGATACCAGTCCCAGCAGGGATCAGGCGTCCAATAATGACATTTTCCTTCAGACCCCGCAGATGATCGATCTTTCCCTGGACGGCCGCTTCCGTTAGCACCCGGGTGGTCTCTTGGAACGAGGCAGCGGAAATAAAACTGTCAGTCCGCAGTGAAGCACGGGTAATACCCAAAAGGATCGGTTGACAAGTAGCCGGATCTCCACCCTCGCTAAGTACCTTCTCGTTCTCATTGTTGAAGCGGATCTTGTCAACTTCCTCGCCTTCCAGAAAGTTCGTGTCCCCAGGATCCATCACCCGTACTTTTTGCAGCATCTGTTTTACAATTATCTCGATGTGTTTATCGTTTATCTCCACGGCCTGCAGGCGGTAGACATCCTGGATTTCGTTCACCAGGTACTCCTGCACCTTATTGACCCCCTGAACCCTGAGTATATCGTGGGGATTTACCGATCCTTCGGAGAGCCGTTCACCTGCAACTACGCGATCACCCTCGTGGACCCTCAAGTGCTTGCCATATGGTACCAAGTATTTACGCTCTTCACCGTCTGCGCCGGTCACGACTAATTCGCGATTGCCGCGCACTAGCCCGCCAAAACAAACCGTTCCGTCGATTTCTGATATCACTGCTGGCTCCTTGGGACGTCGGGCTTCAATGAGCTCCACCACCCGTGGTAGACCTCCGGTAATATCACGGGTTTTGGCACGTTCGCGGGGAATTTTGGCCAGAATCTGTCCCGGCTGAATATCGGCTCCATCCATCACTAGCAGACGTGCCCCTACCGGAATGAGAAAGTTGCGATTATCAGCAGCTTTACTATCGATCTCTATCTGCGGGCTAAGTGATCGGTCACGCTGTTCGACTATGCTGCGAGCACTCATGCCGGTGGTTTCGTCAAACTCCTCTCGCATTGTGACTCCCTCGACAATGTCGATAAAATGTACCCTGCCTGGCCGGTCCGAGACGATAACAATGTTGTAGGGATCCCACTCGTATAGCACCTGAGAAGCTTCCACTTCCTGACCATTGCTCACCTTGAGGAGAGCGCCATAGGGAACATTGACGCGCGAGCGCACCCTGTTTTGTTCATCCAGAAGCTCAATTTCACCATTGCGACCCGTAACGGTAGGCCCTGTATCAGGATGGTTGACGGTATCCACATTTACAAAGTTGATGCGGCCCTGTCGCCTAGCAGTAATCTGCGACTGCTCAGCGATGCGACTGGCCGTCCCGCCTATGTGGAAGGTACGCAGAGTCAACTGTGTTCCTGGTTCACCGATGCTCTGCGCCGCTATCACACCTACAGCTTCACCCACGTTGACAATTCTTCCCGTGGCCAAATTTCGGCCATAGCATCGAGCACATACACCGCGCTTCGATTCGCAGGTAAGAACGGACCGGATGAGCACCTGATCCGCGCCGATCTGTGCTATTTTGTTGGCATCCTTTTCTTCCAGGAGAGTTCCTGCTTCAACAGCTACCTTATCGTCCGCCGCGTCGACGACGTCCTCGAGCAACACTCGACCAACGATTCGGTCAGCTAAAGGCTCGACGATTTCCTCGCCGTCTTTCAGAGCACCAACCCAAAGACCCAGAACAGTGCCGCAATCCTCTTCGCTCACGACCACATCTTGGGCAACATCCACCATGCGCCGAGTCAGGTAACCCGCTTCCGCTGTCTTGAGGGCCGTGTCGGCCAGCCCCTTCCGCGCGCCGTGGGTTGAAATAAAATATTCAAGCACAGATAGACCCTCTTTGAAGGAGGCTATAATTGGGGTTTCAATAATTTCCCCTACAGCGCCTGTCAGTTTTTTTTGTGGCTTGTTCATCAAACCGCGCATTCCACCCAATTGCTTGATCTGGTCTTCGTTTCCGCGCGCGCCAGAGTCTTTCATAATATAAACGGAGTTAAAGCCCTCCTCGGCCTCCTCCAATGTTTTCTGAGCAGCCCGGGAGACAGCCGAGGTGCCATGGGTCCAAATGTCGATGATCTTATTATACCGTTCGCCATCTGTAATAATCCCATTTGCATATTGATCGGCTACCTTCTCCACTTCCTGTAGCGCTGCTTCGATTAAATCCTTCTTCTCCTCGGGAACAACCACATCGTTAATAGAAATCGTAATGCCAGCCATGGTGGAATAATGATAGCCCAGCCTCTTGAGATCATCTACAAACTCAGCCGTTCGGCGATTCCCCAAATGGCGGTGAACTTCGGCCGTTATTTTCTTGATGTCGTCCTTTGCCACTCCCCGATTAATAAACCCAACTTCCTCGGGCAAGACCTCGTTGAAGAGGAGCCGACCTACCGTTGTATCGACAATCCCTCCGTCAATGCGAACCTTTATGGGCTGGTGCAGCATAATGCGTCCGGCCTCGAATGCCGCTTGGGCCTCGGTAGGATTGGCGAAACGCCGCTCCGTTTTAGTGCCTTCGCTGAATTTGACCTTTGTAAGGTAGTTGCTTCCCAAGACGATATCTTGTGGATTGTCCATAACGACCGGCTCGCCGTCGGCCGGCTTGAGGATGTTGTTTGAAGCCAACATTAGGAGCCGGGCTTCAACCTGAGCCTCGAAGGACAGGGGCACATGGACAGCCATTTGATCGCCGTCGAAGTCGGCATTAAATGCAGCACAGACCAGAGGGTGTAAGCGAATAGCCTTGCCCTCTACAAGGATTGGCTGAAAAGCTTGGATTCCCAGCCTGTGCAAGGTCGGAGCACGGTTGAGCAAGACACAGTGATCCTGGATGATTTCCTCCAGGATGTCCCAAACTTCCGGGCGCTCCCGTTCCACCAGTTTCTTGGCGCTTTTGACCGTTTGCACCAAGCCATGTTCTTCTAGCTTCTTTATGACAAAAGGTTTAAAGAGTTCAAGGGCCATACTCTTGGGCAGGCCGCACTGATGCAATTTCAATTCAGGTCCGACCACAATAACCGAACGGCCCGAATAATCGACGCGTTTTCCCAATAGGTTCTGGCGGAAACGTCCCTGCTTACCCTTGAGCAAATCGCTCAGGGACTTTAACGAGCGATTTCCGTCGCCACGTACCGCCCGCGAGCGCCGTCCGTTGTCGAAGAGGGCATCCACGGCCTCCTGCAGCATCCTTTTTTCGTTGCGCAAGATGACCTCGGGGGCCTTGATGCCGATCAGTTTCTTCAAGCGGTTGTTGCGGTTGATGACCCGGCGGTACAGATCGTTCAAATCCGAAGTTGCAAAACGTCCGCCTTCTAATGGCACCAGTGGTCGCAAATCAGGCGGAATGACGGGAATATTTTCCAGAATCATCCACTCGGGACGATTCTCAGACTGACGAAAGGCTTCCACCACCTTCAGGCGCTTAAGAGCTTCCTGTTTGCGCTGAATTGAGGTCTCCATTCTGACCTGCGTCCGCAACTCAGCGGAAAGCTCCTCGATATCTATCACAGTGAGCAAGGTCTTGATGGCCGGAGCTCCTATATCGACGTCGGGATCAAAACCCTGTTCCTGCAGTTCGATCAGCTCATCCTCGGTGAGAAGAGACATGGCCTCGACAGGCGAATCTTTGGGATCAAGAACTATATGTGATTCATAATAGAGAACCCGCTCGAGATTTCGCATCGAAATGTCGAGTAAAGCCCCAATCCGGGAAGGCAGGGACTTGAAGTACCAGATATGAGAGACCGGCACCGCCAGTTCGATCTGCCCCAGCCGTTCTCGCCGCACCTTGGCTTGGGTTACTTCGACACCGCAGCGATCGCAGACCACCCCCCGATAGCGAATGCCTTTGTACTTACCGCAATGGCAGGTCCAATCCTTTACCGGACCAAAAATCCGCTCACAGAAGAGCCCGTCGCGCTCCGGTTTAAATGAGCGGTAGTTGATGGTTTCGGGTTTGGCCACCTCGCCGTGAGACCATGTGCGGATTGTATCGGGAGAGGCAAGTTGAATCCGAATTGAATCGAAATCCGTCGATCGTTTCAAGATGTTGGAGCCTTCTAACACGACAACCTCCTTTTGTCGTAGGACTTCCCTCTATCAATAAGTCGAATCAGCGATCTTACTGTCCTCAAGGATCACATCTAGACAGAGGCTTTGTAGTTCCTTAACCAGCACATTGAAGGACTCGGGCACTCCGGGCTCTGGAGGATTCTCGCCCTTGACAATAGCTTCGTAGATCTTGGAGCGACCAGCGACGTCATCCGACTTGACCGTCAACATTTCCTGGAGAGTATAGGCCGAACCATAGGCTTCCAAAGCCCAAACCTCCATCTCGCCGAATCGCTGTCCTCCGAATTGAGCCTTTCCACCTAGAGGCTGTTGTGTGACCAGCGAATAGGGTCCAATCGAGCGGGCGTGAATCTTGTCTGCCACCAGGTGGGAAAGTTTGAGCATGTAGATATAACCTACCGTCACCCGCTTGTCTAGACGCTGCCCTGCACGGCCATCGTAGAGTACAGCCTTGCCATCGGTATCCAGGCCGGCCTCATCGAGCAACTCTTCGACTTCGTCGAGCGAAGCCCCATCGAAAACCGGAGTGGCGACGTGTATATTTAGAGAATTGGCAGCCATGCCCATGTGGGTTTCAAAAATCTGGCCAAGATTCATGCGCGATGGAACACCCAAAGGATTCAAGACCACATCGACCGGTGATCCATCCTCCATGTAGGGCATATCTTCCTCGGGAACAATCTGCGCCACCACACCTTTATTGCCGTGACGGCCCGCCATTTTGTCGCCCACCGACAACTTGCGCCTTTTGGCGACATATACCTTGACCAAGTGAACAATGCCGGGAGGGAGTTCGTCTCCCCGTGTCAGTCGTTCTATTTGCCGCTCGGTCTGCTCCTCAATCAACTGAAGTTGTTCGCCGGAATAGCGGAGCAATTCTTCGACCTTAGAATCGACATCGGGGTCGCTTGCCCACCCATGGTCTGGATAGACATTGTCAATGTCTATCCGTTCGAGAAGAGCTTCGCTCATCTCGGTACCCTCACGAACGACGACACTGTTGTCCTCCTTGCTGCGCAAACGGGCAAGTTTGTACTCGCCAAATAGTTCGACGAGCATCCGGTTCCTATCCGCAAGCAGGCCATCGGTCTTCTCTTTGGCTTTTGACCGCAACTCGGATACCTCAATCTTTTCCATTTTCCGAGAACCTTCGCTTCGCTCTTTTCGGGAAAACACCTTGCGGTCAATGACCACTCCTTCCATACCTGGAGGCGCCTTGAGAGAAGCGTCGCGCACATCCCCGGCCTTCTCTCCGAAAATCGCCCGGAGGAGGCGTTCCTCGGGAGACAGCTCCGTCTCTCCTTTAGGGGTCACCTTGCCAACCAGAATGTCTCCGGGGCCTACTTCGGCACCGATCCGAATTATCCCCCCTTCGTCCAGGTTGCGCACCGCCAATTCGCTGACATTTGGAATTTCGCGGGTAATCTCTTCCTGTCCCCGCTTGGTGTCCCGCACCTGCAATTCAAACTCTTCGATGTGAACCGAGGTGAAAATGTCCTTCTTGAGCAACCGTTCGCTGATGACAATGGCGTCTTCGAAGTTGTAGCCGTTCCAGGGCATAAAGGCAACTAAAACATTCATGCCAAGGGCCAAATCTCCCTTTTCGGTGGCTGGTCCATCGGCCAAAATCTGGCCTTTTTGAATTTTATCTCCGACTTTAATCAGGGGACGCTGATTGATGCAGCAATCCTGGTTCGATCGACTGAATTTGATCAACCTGTACTCGTCCTCTTCGGCCGCATCCAAAGGCGTGTGCGGAGTGCTTTTTTTCTTGTCGCGGCGGACGATGATGCAGTTAGCTTCTGCCCTGAGAACTTCGCCAGGATTGCGCGCCATTACCAAGGCGCTCGAATCGCGAGCCACCTTGGACTCCATTCCAGTTCCCACCCAGGGAGCCCGGGGAAATAGCAAGGGAACAGCCTGTCGCTGCATATTGGACCCCATCAATGCCCGGTTCGCATCGTTGTGCTCCAGAAAAGGAATCAAGGCGGCGGCGGCACTGACCAATTGCTTGGGAGACACATCCATGTATTCTACTTCTTCAGGAGGAACCATGGGATAGTCGTCGCGCCGCCGGGCCTTCACTAGGGGGTTGATGAACCCTCCCTTGTCATCGAGCGGCTCATTGGCTTGCGCAATGGTGAACCTATCCTCCTGGTCTGCGGTAAGGAATTCAATCTCGTTCGATGCGCGACCGTTCAGAACCTTGCGGTAGGGTGTCTCTACGAAGCCAAAGGAGTTGACCCGAGCGTAAGTGCTGAGAGAGGAAATCAGGCCGATATTGGGTCCTTCCGGAGTCTCTATTGGGCAGATTCGTCCATAGTGGGTGTAGTGAACGTCCCGTACCTCAAAGCCAGCGCGATCCCGGCTCAAACCCCCGGGACCCAAAGCGCTGAGTCGGCGCTTGTGGGTTAGCTCGTCCAGCGGATTAGTTTGCTGCATGAACTGGGAAAGCTGGCTGCTACCGAAGAAGGCCTGTACAACAGTTGAAACCGTTCGGGCGTTGACAAGATCATGTGGAGTGACTTGCTCGTCATCGCGCAGGCTCATTCGCTCTCGAATAGTACGCGCCATGCGCGTCAGGCCCATACTGAATTGCTTAGCCAGCATCTCCCCGACCAAGCGCACACGGCGATTGCCCAGATGGTCGATGTCATCCGTATTTCCCTGGCCAAGGCGAAGCTGAAGCAAGTAGCGCACAATCGCAGTGAAATCCTCCAGATGAAGAATTGTGCTGGTCAATGGAATGTCCACCCCCAGCCGACTGTTAATCCGGTAGCGGCCCACATCTCCGAGATTGTAGTGTTTAGGATTGAAAAAGAGCCGATCTAGCAAACCGCGCGCCGTCTCTATATTGGGAGGATCGCCGGGGCGCATTAGATTGTAGATAAAGGTGAGAGCCTCCTCTTCACTATTGATGGGGTCCTTCCTCAACGTATTTTCGATTACTCCAGGGTCAGTACCTTCAGGGCCGGCCAAAACCTTGAGTGATTTTATTCCTGCTCCCCTCAGCACCTCGAGATGGCCCTCCTCAATGGCATCAAATGCTCCCAGAAGCACCTCACCGGTCTCTTTGTCCACTATGTCCTCGCTACCGTTCATTCGACCAACCAGGTCTTCATCGACGGTGGCTTCCACATCTTCCCGGAATAAGCTTAGGATCTCACCTGAACTGGAAAACCCCAACGCTCTCAAAAGCAGGGTAACCGGCAGCTTTCGCCGTCGATCGATATGGACATGCATGATGTCGTTGATGTCCATGCTGAATTCGAGCCAAGGCCCCTTGTTGGAGGGAAGGATTCGTGCCGAGAAGAGCCTCTTGCCATTGGGATGCACAGTCTCGTCAAAAAATACCCCTGGCGAACGGTGTAACTGACTGACGACAACCCTTTCCGCTCCATTGATGATAAAGGTTCCCTCTCTCGTCATCAGAGGTAATTCTCCCAAAAAGACAGACTGTTCCACCACATCTTTGATAGGACTGTCATTCCGCTCCTTGTCACGCGAAATGAGGCGCAGAGTGGCACGCAATGGGGCAGCATAGGTCATGCCGCGTTCCCGGCACTCTTCCTGGCTATAGCGAGGATTGCCCACAGAGTAGTCGACGTACTCGAGGGAATAAACGCCGTGAGCATCCGTAATAGGAAAGATGCTTTCAAATACCAACTGCAACCCTCCCCTCTGTCTCTGGCGAGGAGGCAGGTCGAGTTGCAAGAAGGACTGGTACGAATCTATCTGGATCGAGAGAAGATTTGGCATGTCGACAATCTCTTCGATCCTGCCAAAAGACCGTCTTTCGATGCTTCCATTTTTCCCAGCCAAGAATTTGAACTCCTTCTCTCAAGTTTAAGGCAAAAGCTCATAGAGCCATTGATTCCCGTATTGGGAAAGACCAACAATCCATGAGCTTTCAACTAGTGTCATGTCGTAGAGATTCGTTCACAAAGTCTTTTGATTTTCGCGAGGATGGAATCGGCCGTAGCCGTCCACACGAAAGGGTGTGCGTTGGCGTTCCATTGGGCGGTGTAGCGTTCGATGCGCTCGATGAGCTCTCTTACCTTGCGGAACGAGTCCCGCCGGACCGCCTGGCGCGTGATGATGTTGAACCAAATCTCCACCTGGTTGAGCCACGAAGCATAGGTGGGGGTGTAGTGAAGGTGAAATCGGGGGCGCCGCGCCAGCCATCGCTTGACCTTGGCATGCTTGTGGGTGGCGTAATTGTCGACGACCAGATGCACGTCGAGATCGCGGGGCACGTTGTCCTCGATGTGGCGTAGGAACTGGAGGAACTCCTGGTGCCGATGACGGGGCTTGCACTGGGTCATCACTGCACCGGTGGCCACGTCCAGGGCGGCAAACAGGGTGGTGGTGCCGTGGCGCTTGTAGTCGTGGGTAACCCCTTCCACGTAGCCCAGACCCAGAGGCAACAGAGGCTGACTTCGTTCCAACGCCTGGATCTGGCTCTTCTCGTCGACGCACAGCACCAGGGCGTGCTCGGGCGGATGCATGTATAAGCCTACGATATCCCGTACTTTATCGACAAAGAAAGGATCGGTGGACAGCTTGAAGTGCTTGTGTCGGTGGGGCTGCAAACCATAGGTGCGCCAGATGCGATGCACCGCGTCCTTGGTGAGGCCGGTTTCGGTGCCCATGGAGCGCACCGACCACTGGGTCTGGTCTTTGGGCTTGGTCTTCAGCGTCCTGTATATCACCTCGGCTACCTGCTCGTCGGTGATCGATCGCGGCGCCCCAGGCCGCAGCTCATCGTGCAAGCCGTTGAGCCCACGATCAAGGAAGCGCCGGCGCCACTTGCCGACCGTAACCCGGGACACACCCACCGCCCCGGCGACCGCTTCATGGGGCCAGCCTTCGGCCGCCAAAAGGACGATCTCGGCCCGCCGCACCAACCCGTGGGGAAGACTCCGTGATTTGGCCATTGATTCCAATTGTTCGCGGTCCGACGCACTCAGCTCTAACGATGTTAACGGACGTCCCATCGCCATAGGTCTCTCCTTTCAGAAAGGGGGGTAGGAGAAACCTACGACATGAACACCATCTTGTAAAATTATTTATACGACATGACACTAGGACACACTGCAAAGTTGCAGGATCCTACCAGCATTTTTCAAGGTAGACGCAAATTCTATCCAGATCCTCTCATTTGACTTCTACGGTAGCACCCGCATCCTGCAGAAGATTCTGAATCTCCTCTGCCTCCTGCTTCGAAACCCCTTCCTTCACCGGTTTTGGTGCTTCGTCGACCAGCGCCTTGGCCTCTTTGAGCCCGAGGCTGGTGATCTGGCGAACTACTTTGATCACCTGGATCTTCTTATCACCTGAACCGGTAAGAACGACATCGAAAGCATCCTTTTCCTCCTCTTCCTCTACTCCACCATCAGCGCCAGCAGGCGCAACTCCAGCCATCATCACAGGAGCAGCGGCGGATACACCGAATTTATCCTCCAAAGCTTTGACCAATTCGGCCAGTTCGAGCACGGTTAAACCACCGATTGTCTCGATGATTTCGTCAACCTTGACGCTTTGGGCGGTTTCTCCGGTTGTGGTCTCTTCAGTCATTTTTCACCCTCCTGAGGTTGCAACAAAACATGTCTAAAGTAGGGACTCCAGGGGTTAGCTTCCGCTGGAATTTTCTCTTTTTTTGTTTTCGACAGCAGAGATGAGGCCTACGAGATTGCGCAGAAGGCCATTCAAGACCCCTGCAAAGCCAAATAGTGGACTTCTCACTCCGCCTACTACACTTCTCAGCAACACTTCTCGGGAAGGCAAGGCAGCCAAGGCCTTGATTTCTTCTGGCTGCAGGACCTGGCCGTCGACCAATCCTATTTTAATGGCAAGGTTGCCGTTGTCGTCGGCAAAATCCTGGAGAATCTTGGCCGGGACAACGGGATCCTCGTTGCCAAAAGCTAGGGCGGTGGGGCCGGAAAAGGAATCGTCGAGGCCGGCAATCTCCGCCGTCTCCGCGGCACGTTTGGCCAGGCGGTTTTTTACAACTCGATATCCCACAGAGGCCTTGCGTAGCTTATTTCGCAAATCAGTCACCGAAGCCACATCCAAGCCGGTAAAATCGGCCAAAAAGAGGGCCTTTGACTCCCTCATCAAGGAAGTCAAAGCGGCAACTTTCTCAACTTTTTCAGCAGTGGGCATTTAGGTTTCCCTCAAAGATTGTGTTTCTTGCCGTACTCTTATACCTGGAGCGACGATCGATCAATCTGAATGCCCGGTCCCATAGTCGACGACATGACCAGTTTGTGGATGTACTGCCCCTTGGCTGAAGCTGGTTTAGCCCGCATGATGGCCTCGGTAAATATCTGGGCGTTTTCGACCAGTGAGGCGGTGTCGAAAGACAACTTGCCAATGGGCGCCTGGGCATTGTTGCCGGACTTGCTGTCTGCCCGAAATTCGACTCTTCCCGCTTTTGCATCCCTTACCGCTTGTCCGACCTCTCGAGTAACAGTTCCGGTTTTGGGGTTAGGCATCAACCCGCGAGGTCCGAGGATACGCCCCAACTTGCCTACCTGACCCATCATGTCAGGTGAGACGATGACTGTATCGAACTCGAGCCAGCCATTTTGAATCTTTTCCGCAAAATCGGCCCCGCCTACGTAATCGGCACCAGCTTCTTTGGCTGCGGTTTCGAGATCGCCCTGAGCAAATACCAGGACGCGGACCTCTTTACCGGTCCCATGTGGTAACATTACCGTTCCGCGGAGAATCTGGTCTGCGTGGCGGCCGTCTATTCCCAAAGAGAAAGAAAGTTCGATGGATTCGTCGAAATTACGCCGAGGAAAAGATTTGAGGAGCTTTACGGCCTCTTCCCAGCTATAAGATTTCTTCTTATCGATACCACTAAGAGACTTTTTATATTTTTCCCCTCTAGCCATGTCGTCCACACTTTCTACATTTTCAGTTATCTACCATAAGCCCCATACTGCGGGCTGTTCCCGCAATCATGGAAATCGCTGAATCAATCGAGCTAGCGTTCAAATCCTCCATTTTCAACTTGGCGATCTCTCTAAGTTGCTCGGTTGTAACCGACCCCACCTTCTCGGTATTGGGAACACCAGAGCCCTTGTCGATACCTACAGCGCGCTTCAACAGCACCGCAGCCGGAGGAGTCTTGGTAATGAAGGAAAAACTCCGATCAGCATAAACAGTAATTATCACCGGAATGATGAGCCCTACCTGTTCCTTGGTTTGAGAATTAAATGATTTGCAGAATTCCATAATATTGACCCCGTGCTGACCCAAGGCAGGGCCTACTGGAGGAGTCGGATTGGCCTGGCCTGCCGGAACTTGAAGTTTAATAGTAGCTAGGATCTTTTTAGCCATAACTCCTTTCCTTACCCACTCACTTCATCTGCCAATTCGACCTGCAATACGTCGAGTTCCACAGGCGTGCCACGGCCAAAAATACTCACCATGATTTTCACTCGGCGCTTTTCCGGAATCACTTCCTGAACCGTACCAATGAAGTCCTTGAAAGCACCGTCATTAACTTTGACCTGATCTCCTGTCGTAAAAGGAATTTCCTCTACATCTTGGGCTTTGCGTCTGTCAATGTGCCCAAGGATATGGTCGACTTCCTCTTGGCGCAGAGGCTGGGGTCTGCGAGCCGGGCCGACAAAATTGGTCACGCCAGGTATGTTGGTTACAAGATGCCACGCGCTTTTTGACATCTCCATCTCAACTAATACATAACTCGGCAGAAAACGCTTTTTGGAGACGGTTTTCTTTCCCCCTCGCATCTCCACAACCTCTTCCGTCGGCACCACTACCTGGACTACCGCATCGCCGACGGAGGAGGATTCCATTAACGATTCGAGATAGGATTTAACCTTATTCTCGTGCCCGGAATAGGTGTGCAGTGCATACCAGAGCTTTGCCATAGTGCAACCCCGACTCTTTGTGCTGCAAAAATAACTTACAAAGCATAAAATTAGCGGCGCAATCGACGCCGCTACCGGCCCTTATCTGCTATTCCCAAATGAATTCGAGGATTCTCATCGGCCGATCAGTATGCCCCAGATAAAGGAAATCACCAGATCAAAGATGCCAATGAAAACTGCAAAGATGGCCGAGAAAACCAGCACCACACCTGTAGAACTAGCGAGATCATCACGGGTGGGCCAACTGACCTTTGAAAACTCGTTTCGAACTTCTCTGAGAAATGTACTGAGTCTTTCCCACATCCCCCAATGCCAGTTGCTTGAAACCCGTTTCCCTAGCTAAAATCCCAACATGGCAGGTCTGGCAGGACTCGAACCTGCAACCGCTGGTTTTGGAGACCAGTGCTCTACCAATTGAGCTACAGACCTACAACTGCCAAAACGCTACACTACCGAGTTTCTTTGTGCATAGTGTGCTTTTGGCAAGACCGGCAATACTTCTTGAATTCGACTCGTCCTGAATGTATTCGTCGGTTTTTGGTGGTGGTATAATTGCGCCTACCACAACCTTCGCATTCGAGCGTGACCTGATCTCGTGGCATCCTTGCTTGCTAAAATAGAGAAGTAATGTTGTTAAGATTGAAAAAATATCGATGAGGAACCGATAGGAAACTGGAGCCGATGACCAGGATTGAACTGGTGACCTCGTCCTTACCAAGGACGCGCTCTACCGACTGAGCTACATCGGCTACCCAACCAGAGAATGACCCGGAATCAGCCATATCTATGGAGCGGGAAACGGGATTCGAACCCGCGACATCGAGCTTGGAAGGCTCGCGCTCTAGCCAACTGAGCTACTCCCGCTCATGCAATTTTTCCATAGAAGACAAAAGCTAAGATAATTCTTTGGGGCTGTCAAGACTTTTGGTAAAACTATACTTGTTGGATTTGGGAAAATAAGGAAGAATGAGAATAATCAATAATCCGCAAACCGTTGTGCTGGATTGCCCCTAACCATACTAGGTGCTTAGCACCAATTAATTTTTCTCATTCCTAGCTCCGGTAGTCTTCAATTTCCTTTAAACGTTCGTATTCTATATTTGAGACAATGATATAGACTAGATTTGTACAGGCCATTAACATGCCCAAAGAGTTAAAAGATGGGTAGATAACAACCTATCAGGCATGGGCTGTCCGCGGAGCAAATTCCCCTTTCAAAGCGAGTTGGGCCAAATAGTATTCGCTCATATAGTGCCGCTTGCAATAGCCCCGGGACGAGTGTTTCGCCTCGCAATTGGGCATCTTGCAGGACTTACGGCCGTAAATCCGCTCCCGTTCGGGGGTGAGCCGTCCATAGCGCCGCATCTGCTGGTAGTGCCGGAAGCAGAATCCCCTGGCTATTTGGACTTGCTGGCAGCTTTCAACCTTGCACTGGGAACCGCGTTTTTGGTATTCCCGCTCAGGGGTGAGGCGGCCATGGCGGCGAACTTGCTGGTAGTGGCGTGGACAATAACCGCCCGTCCTGGCCTCTTGTCCACACCCTTCGGCTTTGCATAGGGGACGCCATCTACCTTTGAGTATTTTAGCTTCCATTGCCCTGAATTCCTCGCGAAATTTAATTTTATCAAACAGAATGCCTAGAGATATTTCTTCCCTGAAGATCTACCTCTTTCCATAATGGACTCGTTGGATAAAAAGGGTGTAAGTTCTGATTTACGCAGGTACCGACAAAAATGGGACCCCGATTCCGGGTACGAAAGTACATTGGGGTTAGCAAGTTAGACCCCATCCCGGAAGGAGATCCCAGATGAAAGATACGAAAGGTTTTTCGGTCTGTGTGGCGAAGTTGGAAAAAAAATGTCCGTCAGTGGGAAATTCAGTTGCAGGAGCAACAGGATCCGGCGTCGTTTCGAGAAGCGGTCGCCGGGTTGCGCACGGCACTGGACCAAGTCGGGTGGGCGGGCTTTTTGAAGCTGGCCCAAGCCGGCGAAACGGCGGCCAAGACCGTGGTTCGCAAGGGCACCGTGGTTCGCTTCAAACAGCGGGCGGATAAGCAGTGGTTGACCCTTGGGGGCAAGGTCTCGGTGTCGCGGCGGCTGTTTCAGCCCGATCGCGGTGGCCCCAGCTGGCTGGCGCTGGATGAGCACTGCGGTAGGGTGGGCCGGTTTATGGTGCCGGAATTGGAGCGCGTGACGGCCTTTCTGGGCGCCCGCTTGGTGCCGGCCCAGGTGGAGGATAGCCTCGCCGAGCTGCTGCCGGAAGGACCGTCGTGCACGGCGATTCAACACCTGTTGGCCGCCGTAGGGCAACACGCCGAAGAGGCCGCCGACGCATTGGAAGAGGCCAGGGAAGCCCACGCGCCGCTGGACCCGGCCGCCGACACGCTGGTGGTCAGCTGGGATGGAATCCACGTGCCCCTGCGTGAAGTCGCACCGAAACGAGGGCGGCCGCCGGAGCGACCCCAAGCCTCGGACCCGCCCACGACAACCACCGCTTGGAGAGAAGCGGCCGTAGGCGTGGTGGCCACCTACGCGACCCCACTGGACCCGGAAAACGAAGCGCCGGAGCGCGTCGATATGCGCTACGCCAGTCGCATGCCCGAAGCGAAGATGAAGAGGCTGATCGACGGCGTAGTGGATTTGACCGAACGGACCCTGCAACGAGGCTCGTTTCTGTTTCGGATTTTCCTGGCCGATGGAAAACGGGAGATCTGGCGGAGGGTGGACGAGCAGCCCATGTTCGCCGATTTCATTCCCATTCTGGACTTCTATCACGCCGCCGACCATCTGTCCAAAGCGGCGGAGCATCTGTTCGGCAAGGCCTCGAGCAAAGCCGATCACTGGGTTACATCGTGGCGCCACAAACTGTGCCATGAGGAGGGTGCAGCGGATCGTTTGCTGCGTTCGTTGACCTATCACCGGGGCAAACTCAAGAAGAGCTCTCAACGCTATCGCCAGGTGGACCGGCGAGATGGGCTACTTTCGTCACCACCGAGACAAGATGGAGTACGCCGCCTACCAGGCGGCCGGTCTGATCATCTCCAGTGGGCCGGTGGAGGCCGCGGCCAAAACCATCCTCGGACATCGGCTCAAACGCAGGGGCATGCGCTGGACAAGAAAAGGAGGCCAGCAAATTCTCAACCTCCGCGTTCTCGTGCAGTCCAAGCGTTGGGATCCATTCTGGGAATGGCACCTACAACACGCAGACCAACAGGTGGCCGCCACGGCTGCGTAAATTCAAGGTTACACCCTATAAAAGGCATCGAAAAAAAGAAATAGCTGAAAATTGAAGGTAAAGGATCAATCATCACATATAGGCAAAAAAATTTAGGGCCCGGCTTCACACCTCATCCAACAACGTATCCTTAAGGCCATCTTCGCATTCCCAAAACACCCAGAGACTTTCCGCATCTCCGGGTGTCTACTGCGCTATTTGTTTTCTACAGTTTGGAAGCTCGTGAAAGCCTTCCAATGGACTGAGTCCGCCACTTGTGGCCGGGTCAGCGTCTTTTCTCTCCTTGAATTTGCCTATGGCCGGATTGGGTCATTCTCCCAATTACAATCACAATTGCTTCGAGTTTTCCCGCAATGCCACTTTCAACTTGGGTATTCAACGGGTTATCTTCACAATCCTATAGTGCAACACTCCGGCAGGAACTTGAATTTCCACCTCTTCACCTTCTGCATGCCCCAACAGCCCCTGGCCTATGGGAGAGATGGTAGAGATCTTGCCCGCGTCAAAATCCGCCTCTTCGGGTGCCACCAGGGTGTATTTGAATTCCCGGTGCTTTTTCAGATCCAGCAAGTCCACCGTGGCTCCAATGTAGACCTTGTCATCGGGGATATCCTCATTTTCAAGTAAGTGAACGCGGCTAAGAGTTTCCTCCAACTTGCCGATGCGCTGCTCCAAAAACATCAGGCGCTCCTTGGCTGCCAAGTACTCGGCGTTTTCGGATAGATCGCCGAATTCCCTTGCACGTTGCAAGGATAGACGCACTGAGGGGCGTTCCTTGTCCTTGAGTTCCTTCAATTCACCTTGAAGTTTCTCATACCCTTCTCTGGAAAGATAAACCTCGCTCATCCTGGTTCTCCTAAGGCCCCATTTAACAATGCTTCCACCATAGAAAAAGCGGAAGCAATTTCCGCTTCCGCATTCAGATCTTCTAATATACAACAATGTTAGAGATATGCAAGCTCCTCCTGGCCAACATGTGCTGCCATCCGCTGCCTTGTTCCCAATCATTTTTTATTTTTATTTCCTGCAACTCTACAGAAAAATATTCGGAGGCACTCTACTCTCCTCCTTCCTCAGTGGCAGTGCTCAAATAACCCTCACCTGGTGGAATTTGCCGGGCTCCACTTGGAGATCGAAATTTCAGATGGATCAATCCATGCACCTGATGGAGTTTTCGTTTCCTGGACCTTGTCCAAGGTCGGCGTTTGCGCTTAGAAGAAGCCGTCGGCAATTCCATCGCCGGCGCAGGGGCAGCTCCCCTGCCGTGAGGATTCCAGGCGGGTCCTTAAACAGAAAGTTAGGAGGAAAATCCATTGAACTCCGCTCTTCCCCTTGAAACCATCCGTCATGGCGTTGATGCCCGGCGTCTGTTAGACACCGCCATCGCCCTGATCGAAGTTCCCAGCCCAACGCGCAGCGCCGGCGCTGCTGCCGACCGCCTTGCCGAGATGCTCACAAACGAAGGTTTCACAGTTGAAAGGCCCGACGCCGATTGGCCTGCGGCGCCAGCCGTAGTCGTCCGCTACCAGGCGGACGAAGCCGGACGGGTCCTGCAATTCGACGGCCACCTCGACACGGTCCACCTGCCCTTCGTCCCGCCAAGACGGGAAAACGAGTTTCTTTTTGGTTCCGGGGCTGCCGACATGAAAGGCGGCATCGCAGCTTTTGTAGAAGCCTTGCGCGTTCTGCGCGATACCGGCACCCTCTCCCGTGGCGGGATACTGCTCACCGCCCATGACCACCACGAAGGACCGTGGGGAGACCGCCGCCAACTCCGCGCCCTCATCGCCGACGGCTACAAAGGCGACGCCGTCCTACTTCCGGAATACTTGGCCGAAGAGCTTCCAATTGCCGGACGGGGCATGGGCATCTTCGAGATCAGAATCAGCCGCGATGGTGCCCCTGTACACGAAGTTCTGCGCCCCGTGGACCTGCCTGATGTAGTGGCCACCGGAGCCGAATTGGTGCGCAGGTTTCACGAACTGCGGCAAAGACTCGAGAATAACCCCTTGCCCCACAGCGGCTGCGATTCCATCTTTGTCGGCAGCCTTCACGCCGGAGAGATCTATAACCAAGTCCCGACGACTTGCACTCTAAGCGGCACTCGGCGCTGGGTCGAGCCCGGGACAGGGGCTGCTGTCACAGCGGAATTGGAACATATTTTAAGTGAGTTGGGCCGCAGCAGCCGCACCCGCATCGAGTCGGACTTCCAGGTACAGGGAGACGCGTTCAGGATTGATCCCCGAGATCCAATCGTCGAAGCTTTCCAAAACGCTCATCGCGCCGTCGCTGACTCCTCCTTGCCCTTGGGAGGCAAGCCTTTTGTAGACGACGGCAATTTCTTTTTTTCCGAAGCCGGAATCCCTCCGCTCACCCATGGCCCGGCCGCCACCGGTGCCCACACTGTAAACGAATGCGTCCCAGTGGCGGAGTTGGTGCGGGTCGCTCAAGTCTACGCCCTGACCTCAATAGGATTTTGCGATGATACTCGATGAACGCCGGAAAAAACTACTCTCGCGCACGTTCTTGGACTATCAGCCGACTACAGCATTTCTTGAAAATCCCCTTGTCGTCCACCAGGCCAAGGGTCTTTACTACTGGGACGTGGAGGGCAAGCGCTATTTCGACGGAATCGCCGGGATCTTCGTCGCCACCCTGGGCCACGGCCATCCTCGGGTAGTGGAGGCCGTGCACAGGCAATTGGAAACCTTGAGCCTCGCCCCACCCATGCACGGAATTGCTGACATTTCCCTGGACTTTGTCGAAAAACTTGGAAATATTACGCCCGAAAACCTGAATTTCATCAAGTCCTACAGCGGCGGCTCCGAGTCCATTGAATCAGCCCTCAAATTCACCCGACAGTACCACAAGCAAAGCGGCCACCCGGGAAAGTTCAAATTCCTCAGTCGCTACCTCGGCTACCATGGTGCCACCTTCGGTGCCATGGCGGCCAGCGGCACGGGAAAGCGCAAGACCCCTTTTGAACCCCATATGGCTGGTTTCCCAAAAGTTTTTCCACCCACCTACTATCGGGACTACTTTACCTCCTGGGAGGAGTGTAACCGTTTTTGCGCCCAGATGTTCGAAGACGTGATTGTCAACGAAGATCCGGAGACGGTGGCCGGCGTCGTCATCGAGCCCATCAGCAATACGGGTGGAGTCATCACTCCTACCGAGGAATATTTTCAGATTATCCGCTCAATCTGTGACCGTCACAACGTGGTCCTGATCTTCGATGAAATCATCACCGGTTTCGGTCGCACTGGTTCCATGTTCGCTGCCCAAACCTACGGGGTTGTTCCGGACATCATCTGCTGCGGCAAAGGTATGTCCAGCGGTGCCGTTCCCCTGGCAGCCATGGTCGCGCGCGAGGAAATGGGCGAAGTTTTCATGGGAACAGCAGATGACGAGGTAAATTTCGCCCATGGGCATACCTTTGCCAACAACCCTCTGGGTTGCGCGGTGGGAATGGCCGTGATCGATGAAATTGTGAAGAAGGGACTGGCTCGCAAGGCCAGGGAACTGGGGAACTACCTGGCGGACAAGCTCGAAGGTCTCAAACAGTACGGAGTTGTCAGGGAAGTTCGGGGCAGAGGCTTGTTTCGGGGAGTGGAACTAGTGCGGGACACACAGAGCATGGAACCTTTCCCCGAACTTGGACAAGCCCTGAAACATACTGCATACGAAAACGGACTTATCATTCGTGTCGACCCATCCTGGTTTGCGGTGGGCCCTGCCCTTATCGTGGAGGAGGAAGACATCGATGAAATGTGCGACCTGATCGAGAAGAGTCTCGTGGATGCGCTGGAGCAGGTTAGGTACTGAGTCCAAGGGATGCCGTGGCTTCCATCAGTGAGTTGGTATGGAGGAGTTTCTAATCCCCGAAATACAGTCCTCTGATTCGGGGGCCACCGGGTGCCGGAGTGAAGAGGTTTCAAAAGCTATTTTGACCTCTAATAATTGTAGCTCTGGAACTGAAATCAAACACTCGAGGTTGGGTTGACCTCTGGTGACGACTTTCGGACAATCATGAAAAGCTCTCTATTCGAACTAACAAAAGAAAAAGGCGCGGAGTTTTCGAGCTTCGGCGAGTGGGAAATCCCTGCCCACTACGGCGACCTCGGAGCCGAATGCGAAGCGGCTCATTCCTCCGTAGTATTGCGCGATGCATCGCACTGGGGGCGCATCCGGATCAGTGGCGCAGACCACCTCGACTTCTTGCACCGCATGACCACCAACAACTTCAACAATTTTCTTCCTGGGGCTGGCTTTGAAGCCGTATTCATCGAAAGCCGTGCTCGCATCCTCGACGTGGGAACATTTTACCGCAGCAAAGACTCCACCCTGGCTGTCCTCAGTCCACAGGCCCGTGAAAAAATACCCGCCTGGCTCGAGCGCTATATTTTCGCCGAAAAAATCTCCTTTTTCGACATTACAACCACAACCGCCATGATCGAACTCATGGGACCTCGTGCAGCCTCTATTTGCGCCGTCCTGGAGGAAGATTTGAATGCAGCTCCCGACCATCTGTTGAACGACCCGACGCAAAAGGGACTTTGGTTGGCGCGTCTGGACTTCTGCGGCCATCGCGGATTGCGCATTGCAGGGTCGCCAGAAAAAATACGATTTGTGTGGGAGGAGTTGCAGGCCGGGGGTGCCCTGCCCATGGGCGAAGAATGCTGGGAAATCCTGCGCACCGAGGCCGGCCTGCCGCTCTTCGACCGCGAACTAACAGAGGAGTATAATCCCTGGGAAGCAAACCTGGAGCACGCCATCCACCCGGACAAAGGCTGCTATATAGGGCAGGAAGTAATAGCCCGCCTCCAAACCTATGACAAGGTGAAACAACGCCTAATGGGCCTGAAACTGGCGCCGGGACCGTTGCCCCCACCCCGCACCCCACTTCGCGTCGAGCGGCGCGACATCGGCAAAATAACCTCCGCCGTGCATTCCCCCTACCTGGAGCAGAACATCGCCCTGGCCTATCTCCGACGGGCATACTGTGACCCGGGAACTGAGGTCGAGTATGAAATCGAGGACACCGTCCATAAGGCAGAGGTATCAACCCTTCCCTTCGCACCTTCAGCATGAAACAGACAGATCCATCAGGGCAGAAAGCCCACCGCAAAATCGTCCACCTCGACATGGACGCCTTCTACGCTTCGGTCGAGCAGCGCGACGACCCGGCCCTGGTCGGCCAACCATTGGTAGTCGGTGGCAATCCAGAAGAACGGGGGGTGGTCGCCGCTGCCTCTTACGAAGCACGGCGCTTCGGGATTCATTCGGCTATGCCCATGAGGACTGCAATGCGCCTCTGCCACAACCTCGTCCGCATTCCAGCCGACTTCAGCAAATATCGCCAGGCCTCGAGCCAAATCCACGCCATTTTTCAGGACTACACCGACCTTATCGAACCTTTGGCACTGGACGAAGCATACCTGGACGTGACATGCAACAGGCGTGGTATCCGATTCGGGTCCCAGGTGGCCAGGAGGATCAAAGCCGATATCCACAGTAAACTGCAATTGACGGCCTCCGTTGGAGTGGCTCCCAACAAATTCCTGGCCAAGATCGCGTCGGACCTGGACAAGCCCCATGGATTTGTGGTAGTGATGCCCGGTCAGGCCGAGAAGTTTTTGCGCGACCTGCCCGTGTCCCGCATTCCTGGTGTGGGCAAGATCAACCAGTCCAAGCTCGAAGAACTGCGGATCCACACCATCGGCGAACTGGCCGCATCTTCTGTCGAAACCCTTTTCCAACTCTTCGGCAAACGCGGCACCCAATTGTGGCGCCTTGCCCAAGGCATTGACGAGGACCCCGTCTCCCCAGTACGCCAACCAAAGCAAATCAGCCAGGAAACCACTTTTCCCACCGACATCTACGATCCCCAGGAAATGCGCGACATCCTGCGAGAACTGGCCACGGAGTTGAGCCACCGCCTGCGCCGCCGCCAGCTCAAGGGACGGATAGTAACGCTGAAAGCGCGCTACCCCAACTTCCAGACCGTAACCCGGTCCCAGACTCAGATTCTCTACATAAACCAGCCCGCCCGAATTCTCAAACAAGCTCTCAAGCTCCTCGATCGCACCGAAGCACGCGCCCGGGGCGTTCGTCTCCTCGGGTTGGGAATGGCAGGATTCGATCAGGAGAAAATGAAGCAACTGGACTTGTTCGGAGGGGATGAAGAAAATTGAGAAGCCGTTCATAATTTCCCGCTTCCCTTGTGAAAATAAAAGGCGGGAGCCTAGCAACCCCCAAATAAAGCGAAGGTCAGAAGCCTGCAGACCATTTACCCACTAATCCTTGGCGCCAACGACCCTGGGGCTCAGGAATGGCAAAACAGCTGTCGAGAATCCCTCGATTGCATGCCCACACGATCGCCGCAGTCAGGTGACCCGATAGGTTTCCTCCTGAGCCCTGGACTTAACCGTGCACCACAGGAAAGACGGAACCACCGCGCGGCAACACCACAACCTTGGCTTCGGGACCCAGTTCATTAAAAGCCCTTTCCAGGGGCCCCTCCAGGTCCCCAAAGGGGACCAGACCACAATCCCGCACCGATTCAAGCGGCAACGCGGAGACCAGGAAAATTCGGGCTCGTTGCAAAACAGAGGCTACAGCTGCCGCCTTATGCCCTCCCAGAACAAAATCACTCTGGATACGACGCAGAATTTCCTCTGCAGAAGACGCCTGACGCAGCCAGTTCTCAAAGGTCCGGTTGCCGAAGCCCTCGCTGCATTCCGCCGCCCAGATGATGATGCCGCCTTCCTGGACGGCGATAGCCGCATTGTCCAGCGCCTTCTGAGCCTGGTAGAGATTTACATCACCGGGATATCCACCCGCGCTTACCAGAACAATATCGGCCAGCTGAGGGATCGTTACCGAGCCGCGCGCCCTCACCAATTGGCAGCCGCTTCGATGGGCGGACCGCATGTCGCCCGCCACTGCGCCGACGATGTGGTGGCCGCCATCCACCACCACATTGACAATAAAGTCCACTCCCAACATGTCCACCCCTTCCTCGATATCAACCCGGAGTGGATTGTCCTCCAGACGCCCGGCAGAAGCCTCGGGCTGCACCATCATGGCGTGGTTCGCCGTTACCGCAGCCCGAGAGGCGCATCCGGGAAGCACCGCCTTGGCTCCACCTGAAAAACCCGCAAAGTAATGGAACTCGAGATTGCCCAGACATACCCGCAAGTCCGCCTCGACGACGGGGCGGAAGATCTCGACTGGAGTGCCAGCAGAGGTGAAACCCAGATGGATTGTATTCTCTGGGTCGTGGTTAATCACCCGCACCCTGCGGCAGATCTCGGAGCCTATGGCCTCCTTTAGCTCATCAGCCGCCATGGCGCGATGCATCCCCAGGGCAATGACAACGGTTATTTCAGCCTCGGAGACGCCACCTGCCGCCAGTTCATCCAGGACTGCTGGCAGCATCCGCTTGGAAGGGCAGGGCCGGGTCAAATCGCTGGTGACAATTACTACCTTCTGCCCGGCTCGGGCAAGACCGCGCAGAGGTGGTGTTCCAATTGGTTGGGCAAGAGCTTGACGCAGGAGCTCTTCCTCGTCAAAGACGGTGCTATCCTCGCGCGGCCCGAATACCCCCAGCAGATTGGGTGACATGATCTTCGCATTTAACCCCGAGCGCCCGAAAGGCAGGCAAAATGGGACCGAGTTCATAACATGCCCTCCATCCAACCTCTGAAAAGAGGTCTAGCCAGGTTCAGGGTCGTCGCATATTGCCCTACCCTGGATTTCAACTTGCCCACCGCCCTAATTTGGCCATAAGCTCATTTCCACAATAAGGCCCAACGGCCTCCTTCATCCACACCAGAAAAGTCTTTCACCGGCAGCAATCCCCTGCTAAATGGGCCAGCAAAGTGCGATTCGATCCCGACACCCACTGATTTTCTGCCCTGTGACCCTCACTGCGAGAAGCCGTTAAATATCTCAACTTAGCACAGAATATCTTGTGAACCATCCAATCATTTGGCGCTAAGTTTGTTCCAAAAAAAAATGCGAAATATGTCAAGATATTGTTGACAAATATTTTTCTCCACAATATCTTGACATCAACCACGTGGTTAGCGCGCAGAAGAGGGGCTTCCGGGAGAAGGGGAGATCTCGGAAGTCCCCATTTTTTCTCTGTTCCTCACCAACTTCCCAAGACGCAACCATGGCTCGGGACAAAGTTGTCAAAGTCAAGATTTACGACCAGATCTATCCAATCAGCAATGAGGTCGAAGACCCCACGTACATTAAGCGAGTCGCGGCTTATTTAGACTCAAAAATGCGCCAAGTCGCCGCGACGGCCACCCTCCCACCCCTAGACGCAGCCGTCCTCGCAGCTCTTAATATCGCCGAGGAAGTCCTTGAGGAACGGAAGAAAAAAGAAAACCTGCTTGCCAAAACCGACCAGCGGCTAAACACCGTCACCCGTCGGCTTGAAGGCGAATCGACCTCCTCCCCCATCAATCTTGGGGAGGATGCAGGACAACCTCCTGCTCCGCGCTTCTAAACCCCCCGAACTACCTGTTTCATTGAATCGACCGAACTTAGAGCAGGGACGGCTTCGACGAGAACGGGTCTCATCGCCCATAAAGCGCCTGCAGGTGGGCAAGGCCTGGCAAGCTGTGCGGAAGATTCCGGCAATAGCCCCAGCAGGTGAAGGCAACCGGGCATTATTTCAGGATTTCAGATAGGGCGCAGAATCATGGACATCTCACGCCCTTCCATCCTCGGCGCCTGGTCCAACACTGCGATATCTCCAAGCCTGTGGGCGAGATCGTCGAGGACTGCGCGGCCATGCTCTTTGTAAGCCATTTGGCGGCCTTTGAAACGCATGCTGACCTTGACCCGGTTGCCACGGCCGATGAATTCGCGAATGTGCCCCATGCGGTATTCGATGTCGTGGGCGGAAATATTGGGGCCTCCAAGGCGAATCCCTTTCATCTGGACCTGGTGCTGCTTTTTGCGCGCCTCCTTGGCTTTTTTCTCCTTGTCGTAGCGGTACTTACCAAAGTCCATGATGCGACAAACCGGCGGCTTGGCATCCGGAGCTATTTCGACCAGATCCAGATCAGCCTGTTCCGCCCTTTCCAGGCCTTGGTGAGTGTCGACGATTCCGACCTGATGGCCGTCGGCATCAACCAGCCGGATTTGGGCTACCCGGATATCCCGGTTGATCCTGGTAAAAGACGGTCTCTTTGCGCCGATAGTCATAACCTCCTGTTAGCGGGTATGGCAGGGCCGCAGCAGAGCCTGTCAGGCTCTGCTGTGTCGTCCATGATCTCCAGCCGGCTAGTGCATGAGTGCACAGGCACCTGCCGGATTATATCTTAACTTTCCCGGTAAATATAATCAAGAGGATTCACTTAGTTCCTTGAAAATGCTTCTGTGACTCTTTTGTAATTCCGTGCCATATTTACCTTTTTTCCAGGACAATGGCTCCACCTTTATAGAAAGAGGCCCATGGTACGAAAGCACGATGTCTGCGGTGTAGGCCATGCCCTAGTAGACATTCAGTTCACCGTATCCGAGGAATACTTGGTGGAACTTGGCGTCGAGAAGGGTATCATGACTCTCATCGACGCCGAGCGCCAGCAAGTGCTCTTCCATGCCCTGACTGAAAAAGAACCCGTCCTCCGGGCCTCGGGTGGCTCGGCCGCCAATACCATGATCGCCGTGGCGCGCTTCGGCGGCCGTGCATACTACGCCTGCCAACTAGGCCAGGACGAACTGGGTGACTTCTACCAGAGGGATCTGGAGGAAGCTGGAGTCAATAGCAATCCTGCCAATCGCGGTCCGGGCAAGACCGGGCAATGCTTGGTCCTAATTACCCCTGACGCCGACCGTACCCTGAACACGTTCCTGGGGGCCAGCCACAAAATGGGCCCGGAACAGCTCCAGGAAGAAGTCATCGCCGACAGCCACTACGTCTACCTCGAAGGCTACCTCCTGAGCTCTGACCAAGGGTTTGCCGCCTGTTGCCACGCCCAGAAGCTGGCGCGCCGCCACCGCACCGCAATATCCCTCACCCTGAGCGACCCTTCCATGGTCATCTCCTGCAAGGATCGCTTCTCCCGGCTGCTCGAAGGAGGCGTCGACCTATTGTTTGGTAACGCGGAAGAAGCAAGGGCATTCACCGGGCAGGAGGACCCGGAGGACGCCTGCCGCGCCCTGGGCGAGCGCGTCGCCTCCGCCTGTGTCACTTGCGGTCCTGAGGGTGCCATCGTTCATGCCGAGGGACAACCAACCCGCATTCCCGGGGTTCGGGTCAAGGCTGTAGACACCACCGGAGCAGGGGATACTTTCGCAGGAGGGGTGCTTTTCGGTATCACCCACGGTTTTGACCTCCACACGGCGGCCAAGTTGGGCTCCTATGCCGCCGCTCAGGTGGTATCCTGCTACGGGCCCCGCCTTGAGTGCTCTCTGGCCGAGGAAATCAATCCCATTCTCAACCATTTTTCCTGAGCGCGGGGTCTCGGATTTTGTCCACAAAAGTTCAGGGGCACTTTGGGGCTTGGAGCGCCTTGTGCTCCACCTCTATTCGTCACAAGAGAGCGGGTCCCGACCGGGTCATTGGCTGGGCCAATAAGTCTCAAGCAATTTTCGGGCCGCCTCCACCTGAATCCCACGGTCGATGAGACTGCCGAGAGCCGTTTCCGCGCCGACCCCCTCGGCCGCGGCCCTGCCGAACCTCTTCATGCCCTCGGCATAGGCCGACTCAGCCGCCTCCACTTTACCCTGCGCCAGATAGGCCAAGGCCAGATTGAATTGGGCGCGGCTGTTGGCCTCGTCCTCTTCCAGCGCCTTGCGATAGGCCCTGATTGACTCGTCCAACTTTCCCCCTCGCCATAGATCGAGCCCCATTTGGGTGTAGGCGCCACTGCTGACGCCCTGGACTTCAACATTCAAAATTTGCCGATAAAGGGTAAGAACCACCTGGGCCTGTATCGGCGTCGGCTCTTGGCCCATAGCCTTATGGCACATGGCAATCGCCTCGTTCAACCTTCCTGAAGCCAGCAGGACATTGGATGCGGCAATATGAAGCCCACTGGAAGCCGAGGGATTGCTCCCCACCGCCTCGAGGGCGGTCAAAGGCCGCCTTTTCCCTGAAGCCGGCCCTGACCAACGCAGCCGCGAGGGCCTCGTAAGTTTTCATCCTGGGACTGAACTCCATCGCGCGCCGGTAGGCCAGAATGGCCCTCTCAAAATCTCCCCGGTCTTGAAATTCGTTCCCCATATTTTTATAGGCGGATGCTATCGCGAGCCTCATCTGTTCTACTTCTCTCATGCTTGGGAACCTGAGCCATCTCCTTTCTTTTATCTCTAATTCCCCTGATTTCTTGAAGGAATCCAGCTTTCCCTGCGCCTGACTTTGAATGGTGGAGTCCGGCTTCATCGAGTCGACCACCAGTTTGTAGATGTGGAAGTAGGGACCGTCGGGAAAAGTCGAAAGCGCCTCGGCGAGGATGGCCTCGACCTCGTTGGTGCCCAGCGTCTGCATGCAAAGGCGCACGTAGGCATCGTAGAGGTCGATGCTGTCAGGGCCCTGGACAATGGCGCGCTTCAATTGTTTCACCCCTGTCTCATAATCTCCCCGGGCGATATAATGCCTGCCCTGACTGTACAGGGAAGGGGCCTCGGCCTGCTTCAAGGAGAAATAGCTGGAGAGTAAAATCGCGCCCGCAATACCCGGGTGGATATAGCGGCCCCAGGGCCGCAGTCGCAGACTCACCGCTTCGATGCCCCAGGCCAGCAGCAGCGACGAGCCGACCGTGGCCGGATACAGGTAGCGGGAAGGTCCCTCCGGTCGTCCGATGATTATCATATCGGTCAGGGGGAGAAAGGGCAGCATGGACAGCAAGATCCAGACGGACCACGGTGCTTGCGGAAAGCCTCTTTTTATAGATGAGCAGGGCCAGAGCTGCCAGCACCGCGAGGCCGACATAGAGTTCCCATGGTTGCTGCTCGTAGAGACGCACCGGCAGCCAATGGGCGGTGGTGAGCAGCCGGCTCAGCATCCACATAAGGAGGCGCCCCATGCCGGAAAGAACGGTTAGGAGATCGTTCTCCGCGTAAAGGCCCAGGGCTCTCCACGTACTGTTTTCTCTTGGCGTAATCGCCGCGACAAACACCAGTTCCAGGACTATCAGGAAAAGTAGAGGCAGGAGGTGGCGCAGCGTGGTCCTCAGGTCATAGCGCTGCATCCAGGACCAGTAGAGACAGAAGGGCCAAAGGAACGCCATCGCTTAAAGGGCAAGGATACCGATAAGCAAGCCGCCGTAGAGTCCCCACAAGCAGCGGATTTTCCGGGTAGAGAAGTAGCGCAGAAAGCAGAGCAGGGCCCCGAGGCCCCAGATCAAAGCGAGAGGATACTCGATGGCCTGTATCCAATGAACTGCCTGAAAGTGGGCGACTTTGACCAGAAAGAGCAGGCCCCCCACCATGCTCAGTCTCAGGCTCAAGCCCATGCGCCAGGCGAGGCGCGCCACGAGTATAGCTACCAAGGCATGGCAGGCGACGACTAGAAGATGGAAAAGGCCGGGGTCGTTGCCCCAGAGAAGGTAGGCGCAGAACTTGGTCAGTTCGGCCAGGGGCCGGCCGGAGGGCTGCTGTTTTTCGGGGGAGAAAAAGTAGGTGAAGTCTTCGCCGATGGCGATGTTGTCCTGAAAGGCCTCATGGTCGTCCATGCTGAGCAGGTGGTCTTTCAGGCTGCCGAAATACAGAGCTGACAATACCCCTACCAAGCATATATATCCCGGCCAGATGAGTCGTCCGCTTTGCAAGCCCCCGGTCCCCTCGACCAGCTTGTTGACAGGGGTTCCAATCCGAATATTTTCCATGGGGTCTACCGGAAGAAGAAATGAGTTCCGAAACTATTTTCAGCAAAATTATCACCAGGGAGATTGCCGCGGACATCGTCCATGAGGACGAGTTCTGTCTCGCTTTTCGCGACATCAATCCGAAGGCCCCCGTTCACATCCTCGTCATTCCCAAGGAGACCCTTAGCGGCATTCAAGCCGCCACCGCCGAGCACAGGGATCTGCTGGGCCACCTGCTGGTGGTCACCCGGGAGATAGCCGACCAGGAGGGACTTGCCCGCAACGGGTATCGTTGCGTCATCAACGCCGGCGCCGACGGCGGCCAGACCGTCGACCACCTTCACATACACCTTCTGGGCGGGCGTCAGATGCATTGGCCCCCCGGTTAGGCGGCTCCCAAACGCAAAAAAGCGGCCCGTTGCAGGCCGCTTTTTCTTCCCATACCATTCACCCCAGAATCACAACTTCTGTATCGTTATGTACCCATTGACGCTTCCCGGCACCGGACCTTTTAGAAAGAGCAGGTTGCGTTCGGGATCGACCCGCGCCACGGACACGTTCTTCACGCTGACCGTGGCATTGCCCATCTGTCCGGGCATCTTCTTGCCCTTCCAGACCTTGCCGGGGGTGGTCCCCTGCCCAACCGAGCCTCCGCGCCGCACCTGGTCCGGGGTGCCGTGCGAGGTGTTCTTGCCGTGAAAATGATGGCGCTTGACTACGCCCGCAAACCCCTTGCCCTTGGACTTGCCCCTCACCTTGACCATGTCCCCTACTTCGAACAGCCCCACGTCAAGCACTTGCCCCGTCTCGTAGTCGCCTTGCTCGTCGAGCCGGAATTCACGCAGCAGGCGGTGAGGTCTGATCCCGAGTTTGGCAAAAAGGCCGGCCTGGGGTTTGTTGGCCCTGTGCTCCGGAATCTCCTCGAAGGCCAGTTGCAAAGCCGCGTAGCCATGGCCTTTCTTGGTCTTCACCTGGACAATGGGGCAGGGGCCCGCTCCCACAACGGTGATCGGAATCAGGTCCTCTTTTCCATTGTAGAGTTGCGTCATTCCCAGTTTTTTAGCGATCAACCCGACCATAATTTGTGCTCCTGCATTCTCTATTACTCGGTTAAAAAGTAACCATCAAAATAGGGATAATCCGCCGATTCGGCAAGAGTCCTGCTCCTTCAAGGCTCATCCATGTCTGCCACCCCTGCAAACATCAAGGTGATCCGCGGCGGCGCCTGCGGCGATTTCGTCCTGACCCTGTCGGCCATAGATGCCCTGCACCAAGCGTTTCCGGGCACAGAGCTGCACTTGGTGGGGAATCCGCAAATCCTGCGCCTGGCCCATCCCGAGCGCATTCTCGACCACAACAGCGCGTGCCTGGTACCCCTTTACACTCGCACAGGACCCCTGCCGGCAGCCACCCGCGCCCTTTTTAACCACACCCGCTTCGTTCTCGCCTACGCCGTCGATCCAGAAGGGATATTGGAATTCCGGCTGGAGGAGCTCATGGGGGACGAGTTCGTGCTCTGCGATCCCCGACCCACCCCGGGATGCGCCAGGCACATCGTCGACCACCTGCTGCAGCCACTGCACCAACGCGGCATTGCGGTGCCTGATCCGGAGCCCCGCCTTCGCCTCCGCGACGAGGATCGCGTCTATGCCGAGGAGTGCTGGGAGCGCTACCAACTAGTACTCCCCGTAGTAGCGCTCCATCCCGGCAGCGGTGGGCGCCACAAGTGCTGGCCGCTGCCCCGTTTTTTGGCTCTCGCGGACGAACTGAGACAGCAAGGTTGCCGCGTTCTTCTCCTGTACGGCGCCGCCGAAGCCGACCTAGCCCCCACCCTGCAAGAGCGCCTGCCTCCCGATTGCCTGCTCCTGCAACCACCCAGCCTCCTGGATCTGGCCGGTCTCATCGAGAAAGCGGATCTTTTCATCGGCAACGACTCCGGACCGGGCCACATAGCCGCCGCCTTGGGCACTCCGACGGTTGCCCTCTTTGGCCCGACCGATCCCGACGTGTGGGGCCCGCGAGGCTCCTCAACCCAAATCCTGCAGGCGCCCACCGGCCTCTTGTCGGCAATCTCCATGGATTCGGTCCTGAAGCGGGCAATCGGATATTTGCAGGGAGGGTAGAGACCTTCCCCTCCACACTGTATACTTGTTTTCATGGAAACCAAACAATAGACTCTGGGTAGAAGCAGAACCCATCGAAACTTTCTTGGAATTCATCTACTTGGTCCTCGACTGGATGATGCCCTTGTCGACCGGCGGACGGCACCAGGGAGTCCGCATATTCTCAGGCCGTCTGTGCTGGCCGAAGGCAATCCGAAATGGCCATACAAGCTCCCTTCCAGAACGGCGATCCTGCCGCCGAGGAATTCGCCCTTCAACGCCAGCGCATGGTGAGATTCCAGCTCTGGGGACGCGGCATACGACGTGCATCGGTTCTAGAGGCATTTCGCCGGGTTCCGCGCCACAGCTTCGTTCCCCCTGCCGAGCGCCCCGGGGCCTACCAGGATCACCCCCTGCCCATCGGCAGCGGCCAGACCATCTCGCAGCCCTTCGTGGTCGCCTACATGCTCGAGAAACTAGAATTGGGACGCGCCCATCGGGTTCTTGAGATCGGCACCGGTTGCGGATATCTGACCGCCCTCCTCGCCGAAATGGTGGATCAGGTTTACACCATTGAGTTCCTTCCCGAACTGGCGGAGAATGCGCAAAAAACTTTAAACGCATTAGGGTATGACAACATCCGCCTGCTGGTCGGGGATGGATCCCTCGGCTGGCCCCTGGAGGCCCCTTTCGACGGTATTATCGGCTCTGCCGCCGCCGAGGGAATCCCCCCCGCCCTGATCGAGCAATTGGCTCTGGACTCCCGGCTGATCTTCCCAGTGGGCGTCGACCGGCAGCGTCTTATCCTGGTCGTTCGAAGCCTTCACGGAGTGCAGCGCAGCGAGCTTATCGACGTGCGCTTCGTGCCGATGCAGTAGGATGGGTTTGCCCCTGCCATTTCCCTTCTTCCTCACCTACTAGCGAACCTTGATGTCGAAAACCTGATTGTCCTCCAAGGAAAATAATCGAAACAGGGATCTGACACTCCGGAAATCCATGCCCTTCCATGACCTTGGGCATGGACCGGCTTGCTTCGGATCAACCTTGTCAGGAGGAAGGCTGAATAAGTCCCATGAGCGAGTCCAATGAATCCATATAGCTGTTGGTTAAACCTTCGACAGTGGAGCGCTTTTGCAATGCAGCGCTATGGGTGAAGCCGAAGTTGACCCGACCGTTAATTATGTCGGCTCTGAAACCGATTAAATGTCCCCTGACTGCATCTGGATCGATTGGCGGCCCACAGAGCTCTCCGGCCGGCCGAAAGGATCCGGCGACCCTCGAGGCCTGACCCTGCGCCAATGCCTGGGCAAATTGCGCCCTACAGTTGAAGCTGATCTCGGCTTGCGGGAAGTTGCGCAATTTTCGGACAACTTCCTTTTCCCCGCACATATAGCGTAGCAGGCCATACCCGATGCCCCCCCTGGGAATGTTGCGAAGTTGCTCTCTGACGGACTGTAACGCCTCTGCAGGCTGGGGAACATTCCCAAGGTCCAGAACCGCCGGAACATGGGATACGAAATTACCCACTGTGCGCGACAGGTCCATGTGCTCGAAGAGCGGCTCGCGACCGTGATGCATCATATCAACCAGTACGGTATCCGATGCTGTCCACTGTGCCAGCGCCAGGGCAAGAGCGGTGAGAAGTACTTCGTGCACCTTGTTGGCGGTCCTCTTGGGCGCGGCCAATAAGGTGTGGCTCTTCTCATGGGATAGAGTAATTTCAATAAAGGAGGAAGATGCCCGGCAATTTACCCCTTCGGGGTTGTCGAGGGGGAAGGGGCGGACCCGATCCCAGGGCAAGCTCAGCCAAAAATCGGCCTCTTTCTGCAAGGCCGATGAGCAGGTGTATTCCACCAGACCCTCTGCCCATTGCTTGAATGAGGTAGTCTTTGGCGGCAGCCGGACCTCATCACCGCCACCCAGCTGCTGGTAGGCCGAAAGAAGGTCCTCCAGGGGAAAACGCTCGCTCATTCCATCCACGGCAATGTGGTGCACGACAAACAAAAGGCGCCCGCGGCGGTGTGTCCCCAAGTCAAAATACGTCACCCTGAAAAGAGGTCCCCGGGACAGATTCAGGCTCGCCTGTACTTTGGCCGCAGCATGTTCAATCGCGGCTCTTTCCTTTACCTCCGGGATCCCGCGCAGATCTACTAGAGTGAAGGGGGGCGGCCCATTCATGTCCGCCATATACTGGCGCCAGCCCAGCCTTTCGTCCTCAAAAAAACGCAGTCGGAGGGCGTCGTGGTGGGCGGCCACACAGCGCACCGCCCTTTCCATCTGGCCGGGGTTGAAGGCACCGGACGTCTCTAGCAAAACCGAAATATTGTAGTGGTGCCTGCTGGGACCGATGTGCTCCAGGAACCGGCTTGCCCCGGGTGTAATTGGCACAGGTCCTGTCACCAGATTTTGTTCTGCGCGAATTGATGGTCCCTTCCCTTCCACCTTGGCCAATTCGGCAATAGTCCGGCATTCAAAAAGCTGCCTGGAGGTTAGTCGCAACCCTGCCTGACGGACAAGGGCGACAACATGGATCCCCAGCAAAGAATCGCCGCCCAACTCGAAGAAGTCGTCGTGAATCCCTGCCTTCTCGATGCCGAGCACTTCCTGCCAGATTTGAGCCAGACCGCGCTCCAGTTTGTCCCTGGGGGCTACGTATGAATGCTCCAGTTCAGGGCGAGCAAATTTTGACCTCGTTGAAGATCTCTGTTCCGGTACTCTGGCGTGATTCTGCTCCACAAGGAAAGAGTTGCTTCTCCATAACCGTGCTGATCCCTGGAGCGCGACGGCTAATTCCTCCTCTCCAGCCGCCAATTCCCTGACTCTGGTGCAAATTCGCCCTTGCAGCTGTCTATCCCCGGGTTTCGACCCCAATTTCATCAGCAGGCTGCGCACTAAATTCCACCCTCTTCCCAGGGCTTCCAAGCGTTCGGACGCTTGCTGAAGCATTGGGGGATAGCCCTGGCCGCTGAGATGGCGCAACAATCTTGCGAACTGAAAGCGCCCATGGCTCACCCGCATCAAGTTGTAAAACAATGGTACCCAATAATAGTTTGCGTAGCCTTCCATTTCCGCTTCAATTTCCAGGATTTGATCAAGGGCATCGGCAAAATTCCGGATTGACACGGTGCTGCCGCATGGCTTGGAATTGCCGAGCCGCGCTACCGCATGTTCAATTACATCAATCCCATCTGCGTCCTGCCATTTGTCGCTTCCCCTCAGCCGGACGGTCATGTGCTGCCCATCCCACTGAAACAGGTCACCTGAGGAGGACCTCTCCACTTCGGTGTTTCGGTCAACAGCATAGTTTGTATTATACCTCAGGAAGGATATGACCTGCTCCCGGTCATCAAACCCCACGATCAGGATATAGGGAGGAGAGGCAGTCTCGAGGCCCGGAGGGCTATCTCCTGTCAGAATCCCACCCCCGCCCTGGATCAACGCGACCGGATAACCTGCTCCAACTTCTCCCTGAACGAAAGCGGCAAGTGAATCTCCCGGATGGTTTTTCCCCACCACCCATTTAATTCCGTGATGCCGTTCCAGCAATCCCCAGCAATCGCCTATTGCGGGACTTATTCGCTCACCTAACCTTTCTCCGCGGCCAGAATCACTTGAGTCAAAATCAAAGCCCCATGATTCGGCGTACATGAGCTCGTGCTGGCGGCCCAACCAGGAAGCCACCGAGACCACCAGATCTTCGAGGCAATTTCTTGACTCCCTCTCATACTTGAGGGTTATATCCAAGACCATGGTTCAACCGCCTTCCTTTGTCCCAGTTGCAGATATTTCCAGGGCGGATTCAAGGTATTCGCTGATTGAGCGAACACAATCTAATAGTTCGACCCGCAGGTCCTCGTCCACCACCTCGATGCCAAATTCCTCTTCCAGGCCGACAATTATTTCCATCGCGGCCATGGAGTGTAAACCGAGGTCGCCGCCGAACAACAATTCATCGTCGCCGATCTCGTCGGGATCAATATCGAGATTGAGAGTGCGGACGATGGTGCGCTTGATACGATTCTCTGTTCCTTCTTGTCCCATAGCCACATTGACCTTCTGAATACATGAGTGAACAGGTTCATTCCCCTGTGGAACGGCTTGGTCGATTAATTTGCGAAATCGCCTTCCCTCTAACCGCATTTTGCGAGGAGGCAAAAAAGCGCACAACCTCCTCCGCCATTCTCCGCTGGCCCTGCGCAGATGCGATCTCCACCGCTGGAAGGCAAAACCTGTCTTCCAAATAACCCAGCTTTCCGGAAATCTCCGCAGGCTTCATCTGGCGCGGCATCACCCAGCTGCGCCCGTACGCAGCCCTGATGTGCTTTTCCTTGTCGCTCATTGCCAGAAGCAAGGTTGGGGCTTTGGCCAAGACCCGGAGGGCGTCGATACTATCCTCAATGTAGCGGTCTGCGTCGATACTGTTGACCACCAGGATACAAGCATCTGGCTTGGTACCCAGCAGGAAAGCGATGGAGACCATGGAAGGGGCGCCGTGTTCGCGGACGTCATAGGGAATAGTGCCCGATTGCGAGCCGACGATCATGAGGTCGGGTTGCCGCTGCCGGCAGATCTGCCGCATTTTGGAGTCCAGATAAGGGACATATAGATGCAGCGGCAGATCCAGAGGAGAAGCATAGCCCATGGGAAATGCGAAATCCATGCCGAAAAGGGCAGAGTGGTGTTCGGTGCCCATCTGGCCGATCCTGTAACCCTGGTGCACCAGGAGACGGCGCAGGGCAAGTTGCAAGGTAAATTTTCCTTGCTGGGAACTTGTGCCGAACACCCCCACCACCGGGACGTCGACGGAACCATAGTTCTGCCCGGAGCAGAGGTCATTGCGGACCTCGTCGAAATCGATGGATGGAAAGGTGAGGCGCAATCCTTTGCTTGCGGCGAACTCATGGAGGTCGGGGTAGACATCCTGAGGAACGGGGATGAAGCTGAAAACGTGGCAGCGGTGGTCAAGGGCGGTGCGGACTGCATCCCGCAGCAGGTCTTTTTTGCCGATCCTGCTGAGTTGGTCGACGTATCCTAGGATGAGGGTATCGGCCCCTTGCAGGGCGGCGGCGAGCCGGGGTCGAATGCTGAGGCCGACCGGTGATATGCCCAGGACTTCCCCGGCGTCCTTGCCGACCATCCCCTTGCCTATAGGGTCGGCCACACCAACCAGTTCAAAGCTGAGCAAGTCCCGAAATCGAACGAAGGCGTGCATCTCCTTATTAAAGGGATAGATCGCAGCTTTCCCGATCCACTCGCAGGGAGATCCCTGCGGAAAACCGGAAACACGGACCAAACTCTGTGTGGCTGGGGCAGGCAATACTCGCCCCTCAGAGCCGATTTGCTCAGGGTTTCCCGGCAACGCGTTCGCCTGCAAAACCTCGCGCACTTTTTCCAGGGTTGCTCCGGGAAAGGCACCGCGAATCAAGGCAACAATTCCAGATATATGCGCTGTTGCGAAGCTCGTCCCTGCGAATATGATTTCACTTTGATTCAGCCAGCATACGCGCTGATAATTCCCCCGGGCGACACATTCAATAGCCGCTTCCGAGCAATAGAAATAATCGTAGAGGCCATAAACCCATCCCCCGCGAACTCCGATTACCTCCGGAAATATGGCAGGATAGCTCACCCTCCCTGCATTGTGTTCGGCTGCAACCACAACAACGCCGGCTTTTGCGGCTTGTCGGCAGACTTCCCTGAGATGCTCACGGCAACTCACATCGGTACTTCCCAGGCTCAAATTAACCACATCCATTTGTTGGGTTATTGCCCATTCCAGGCCGGCAATCAGGGTTGGGTCACCGGTCGACAATGATTCCTCGAAAATGCGGATGCTGAAGATATCGCACTCTGGCGCTTTTTTTCGGACGATACCGGCACAAGCTGTTCCATGTCCGGAACAGTCTGTCCAATCCCGTGTAGAAATCACCGACCCATCGGGGGCTGGGGACAAGGCCACACCTCCAGCTACCTCCCCCACTTTCGGATGCGAAGGAGCAATCCCACTGTCGACAATTGCAACCTTGACGTTACTTCCGGTAAGACTGTTATACCTGATCTCTTCGATTCCCTCACCAACCTTCATGTCATATACTCGCCATCCGGTTGTATAGCTGGGAGTAGCCGTCGCCCTTTTGCAAAAGGTCGTCATGGGTCCCTCTTTCAGAGATCCTGCCCTCATCCAGAACCACAATCTGGTCTGCGCTCTGGATTGTCGACAGCCGGTGTGCAATGATCACGACCGTTCGATCTTGACGTAGTTTCTGGAGTGCCTCCTGAATGAATAATTCTGATTCCAAATCCAAGGCTGAGGTCGGCTCGTCCAGAATCAGGATAGAGGCATTCAGCAACAATACACGGGCAAGAGCAATGCGCTGCCTCTGCCCCTCTGACAACTGGGTTCCCTGCTCGCCTACCTGGGTGGCGTAACCTTCCGCCAATGAGGTCACAAAATCGTGGATATAGGCTGATCGAGCGGCATCTTCCACTTCCTGCAATGGGATGTCCTTTCCGAAAGTAAGGTTTTCAAGAATACTCCCCTGAAAAAGGACGCTTCCCTGCATGGAAAAACCAATCTGTTGGCGCAACGACTTGAGCTGAAACTGCTGAATATCCTTTCCGTCTATGCGCACCTGTCCTTCATCGGGGTCGTAAAATCTTGGGATTAGCTTGGCCATAGTAGATTTTCCGGATCCACTCCTCCCTACCAAGGCAAGCATTGTTCGAGGGGGAATTTCGAGATTGACGCGATTGAGAATTCTGTTGTGATCTTCGTAGGAAAAACTTACATCGCTGAATTCAATGTAACCCTGCACCCGTTTCATTTGGGGCAAATCAGGGCGATCCTCAATTGCCGGCCGAAGATTATAAACTTCAAAAAAACGATTTACATGAACCTTTGTTGTCTCAAGAGCGGGCAGAAGGCCGATCAGATTCTCTATCGGCCCATAGAGATATCCGACATAAGCTGAAAACGCAATGAAGCTTCCCAGCGATAAATTGCCCTGCAAGATCTGGGTCCAGCCATACCACCCATAGGCCATACTTCCCGCTGCTTTGAACAGATTGGCGGCCAAACCCGATCCGTTTTGTACAAGCGACAATCTCAGCCTGAGTTTGGATACCTCCTTGAAAATATCAAAAATCTTGTTAAAGAAGGTTTTCTCCACACCTAGGGCCTGAACGGTTCGTATTGCCGCCAGCGATTCGTAGGTTTTTGCCGACATTGCGGCGGAACGCTCAGCGATCCGCTTCGATAGATTGCGAATATGTTTCTTGGTGACGGCCACCAAAAGTGTATCAAATGGCAGCACCGCCAAACTTATCAGGGCCAATTTCCAGTTTATGTATAAGAGAACGAGGGGGAATATCATTAGCTGGAGACAATTCATTACCAAGGAGTTTACAATTCTTATAATGCTGAAAATGGAATTTTGCATGTCTCCGAACCGGGCGATGATTTCCCCGGTTTCTCTCTTGTCGAAAAAACTGAAGTCCAGGGCCTGGATATGGGCGTAAAAATCCGTCTCGAAATCAAAGCTCATGTTGGTACTTACATATTGGCTGAAATAACTGCTCAGAAAATTTGTCAATCCAGTAAAGGTCGAAAGGATCGCACCGAGGATAAGGACAAAATAGAGAAGGGAATAATCCTTGTGCGGAAAAACTTCATCGATCAGAAGTTTGGTTATATAAGGTCCCGGCAAACTCAGAAAAGTAATCATGACCCCTACCTGCAGAGATTGTGCAATGAAGCGCCAGTAGGGTCGCAGAAGTCGGACTATTTGCAAGATTTGGTCCATACGCTATGACCAGGAAAGGATGGTGATGTTATGGCCATCGACCATAGAAAGGCAAAATCTGTGCCCTAACCTCCGACGGTATTCCACCGTCCAGCGTTCTCCACAGTAGTGCTGAAAATTGAATCACAGACCGCGGTTTGACCGGGGGAATAGAGGGTGGTAATACGAACGAAGCATAGGGCGAGGGATTTAGAAAATAGTGCGGAGTTGAACGGAGAAACTCCTGGTGCCGATGACGGGATTTGCACTGGGCCATCACCTCCCCTGTGGCGATGTCGAGCGGCAAACAGGGTGGTGGTGCCGTGCCGTTTGTAGTCGTGGGTAACCCCTTCCACGTAGCCCAGGCCCAGGGGCAAGAGGGGCTGACTTCGTTCCAACGCCTGGATCTGGCTCTTCTCGTCGACGCACAAAACCAGGGCGTGCTCGGGGGGATGCAGGTATAAGCCGACGATATCCCGTACTTTGTCGACAAAGAAAGGATCGGTGGACAGCTTGAAGTGCTTGTGTCGGTGGGGCTGCAAACCATAGGTGCGCCAGATGCGATGCACCGCGTCCTTGGTGAGGCCGGTTTCGGCGCCCATGGAGCGCAGCGACCACTGGGTTTGGTCTTTGGGTTTGGTCTTCAGCGTCTTGTAGACCACCTCGGCGACCTGCTCGTCGGTGATCGATCGCGGCGCCCCGGGGCGTGGTTCATCGTGCAAGCCGTTGAGCCCACGATCAAGGAAGCGCTGGCGCCACTTGCCGACCGTAACCCGGGACACGCCCACCGCCCCACCGATCGCTTCATGGGGCCAGCCTTCGGCCGCCAGAAGGACGATCTCGGCTCGCCGTACCAACCCGTGGGGAAGATAGCGGTGAGGTTATTTTTACACATCAAACAAAAAACCAGCTACATAACCGATTACTTCCATGCCATTAATCATGGCGTGACACATGACGCAGACCAGTAGCTTGCCGGTGGTTTCATAGATATGTGCGAAGACCAGGCCGGCCAGGAGAAGGCCGCCGATTTGCCAACTGGAAAGCCCCATGGATCCGTGCATAAACAGATCGCCATAGGACTGGGCGTGGGAAAGAGTAAACACTACCGACGAAACCGTATAGGCTATAATTCTGCCCTTCTTGCGCAGGGCGGCGTAAAAAACTGCCCGGTATTTTATTTCCTCTATTAGGGGGGTAATTAACGAGCCTTTTGCCAAGAAAACCAGGATCATGATGTTGGTCTCCAGGCTGTCGAACCGATACCCGGAATTCATCGAATTGAAGAATGAGGTCGAACCGAAAAGGGCGCCGACCATACCCCATTTTATCCCCTCCTTCCAGGTCGGAAGGCGGCGGAAATGGGATTTGAGGTGAATACCGCCCCACTTCTGGACCACATACAGTACAAGAGATAAACGAGCTAGATGAACCGGCATAATAATTGCCGCCTCTTCTATCGTTTCTATTAGGTAACCAATACCAGTCAAGCGAACTACAATCATCTCTAGAAGGGGAAGGGTGACAACAAGGAAAGCCGTTATGATTATGCCTCGGGCAATCCCAATATCCGTCCTGGTGGGCCAGGGTGTCACAGGTAAGGTAAACATTCTTGACTCGTGCTCGGTCAGGAAGCAGCAGGTTGTAAACGGAATACTATGTGGCCTCGGAGACCTTTCCGTCCGAGTTAATCGAGCATCAAATTTCTCGAGAAGATGGGAATCATCAACGATAGTAGTAATCGCTCGGAGAGGACCCATCACCTCCCGATGAGGAAGTGCTACTACTGCCACTACTGCTATCGGGTGCGCTGACATGGGTGACACTTATGGGGCCAATGCTGTACTCGACCCAGTTGCTGTCGCCATAATCGTGCGCTGGAGTATTATTACTATTGTAGCTGACTCCCGTGTTGAGTGAAACGGTAGTTCTTGAATTATCGCCATCTATTGTTCCAACTTCGATCCTACCAGCCCTTGCATCATTGAATAGTTTCTTTACCCCGCTTGAAAAGCCATCCACATTGAACTCGGGGCTGTAGGCTATGACACCCAGTTCCGGATCGTAGGGGTGATGAGTTCGCTTTTGTAATTGGATCATTATTTTCTCCTTGGTTGAGAGGAAAGGGCTCCGAGGCACTTGGGGCAAAATTCTTTCCGGGCGGGTAATTTTGCTGCTGCCCATTCTGTAGCAATAAATATGCCTCCGCCATAGAAAGCGGACCGAAGCCCAATCGCCTCCGCGCCCGAACGCCTCCTGCCAGGGATGCATTAGCCAGAACAAGGTAGGAATGTGGACCTACTCCTGCCCCTTTGGCTGGAGCTGGGGTCCGTATTTGGAAAATGTGGAGAGGGGGGAAACATAGCTGCCAGAATTATTTTCAACAGGAGGACAAGGCCAAGGTGTGGAATTGGGTATCTGGCTCAGATTTCAGTACCGCGTCCTGCCTAGAATTTGTCTTCCACCCGGTCGGGTCTACCTGGGAATGTGTAAGACACGACACAACTCTAAGGTCCCGAAGTAACAACTCTGGGGCCCCTCTTTCACCGCGCGGCACCGTGGTCGCTTGGAACGACTGGAGATGCAAGGGGATCTTGATTTTCCCAGTGCAAACTGGGCCTGTGGGATGAAGACGACAGGACTGACCGCCGGAATTTCCCCAGATTGGAACTGCGCCAAGCTGCCCCGGTGCCTTCAGGCCTGTCATCAAGGCCTGAACCGTGTCTTCACCTTGCCACCCATGGTCAATGCCGTGGCCAGCCCATTCAAGTGTGTAAGCGGAAGAGAAGAGGTTGATCCTTCAATTGGCGCAGTGCAGCGGGGGGCCGCAATTACATCTAATCCATCGGCTTGGTGATCTCGATCATCACCTTGGCGGTGCCGCTTTTGACCATCTCAAGCTCCAGACCCGCGGCAAACGACAGGTCCAGAATTCTGCCCTCGATAAAGGGCCCCCGGTCGTTCACCTTGACTTCCACCCAGCGGCCATTTTCCAAATTGGTCACCTTGATCATCGTCCCCAGGGGCAGAACCCGGTGCGCCGCGGTCAGCTTGTACATGTTGAAGGTCTCGCCATTGGCCGTCTTGCGACCGTGGAACTTTTTGCCGTAGTAGGAGGCCAGGCCTATCTGATAGGCCTTTGCAGTAGAAATTTTTTCCAGATCCACCGGATGAGCGGCAGGAAAAGGCGGTTTGATTACCGGAGGAGGTTTGGTGGAGGTTTTTGAGGACCTGGCAGGCGAAGAGGTTGATGATTTGCGCCTTCCCGTGCCGTCTTCACCGCGGTAGACCGGATGTGGGGTACATCCGGTAACCAAGGCCAGGCAAAGCGCAACGCGGATCCATCTGCAAAGCGGGTACATATCGTAACATAAGAAAGTTGGACGGGGCCGACCAACGCCGGAGTCTGGACCGGAAATTCCGCGTGTATTGGGCAGCCCCTGCCTCCCGGCTGCCGGCGTTGCACTCCCTCCAAAGATTCCATCCATGGGAAGGGCTCGCCCATCGTGCCCTTCCCTTCCCGACCGGACCGGCCCCCTAGGGCCTAGGTCTCCAGGCTGCCTACCAGGGAATCTGTATTCTCAATTCCCTGTTCGTCGCAGTACGTCTCCAAGCCCTCGACGATCTCCACTCCGGCATTGGGATTGACGAAAAGGCCGGTGCCTACCTGCACCGTCGAAGCTCCGGCAATGAGAAACTCCAGAGCGTCGCGGGAATCCATGATTCCGCCCAGCCCCATCAAGGGCAGGTGCACCGCCTGCCGCACCTTCCAGAGCATGGCCAGGGCTACGGGTTTGATCGCCGGGCCCGAAAGCCCCCCCGTTATGTTGTCCAGCACTGGACGCCGGCTGGGCACGTCCACGGCCATGCCCAGCAAGGTATTAATCAGTGAAATGGCGTCGGCGCCGCCGTCCTCAACTGCCCGCGCAATCTCGGCAATATCCGTGACATTCGGGGTCAGCTTGGCGATCACCGGCAATCGCGTCGACCTGCGCACAGCCGCGATGACTTCCGCCGCCGCCCTCGGGCTGCAGCCAAAGAGCATGCCCCCGTCCTTCATGTTCGGTGAGGAGATATTGATCTCCAGCGCGGCGATGCCCTCCAGCGCGTCCAGGCGTGCGGCCATCTCTCCGTGCTCCGCTGCGGTGGGCGCGGCAATATTGACCACCACGGCGGTGTCCAGTTGGGCCAGAAAGGGCCACTTCTGCTCGATGAAACCGTCCAGGCCGGGGTTTTGCAAGCCGATGGAATTCAGCATCCCCGCGGCGGTCTCGACGATTCGCTGAGGCTTGTTGCCGGCGCGCGGTTCGGGGGTGATGGTTTTGCTCACCAGACCGCCGATGCGTGAAAGATCCGTCAGCGTGGAAAGCTCCTGGCCATAGCCGCAGGTCCCAGAGGCCAGGAGCACCGGATTCCTCAACTTGAGCCCGGCAAAATTCACCGACAGATCGACCATCACCCCTCCCAACTTACCCGGGTTGCATCGAACACAGGGCCGTCGACGCAGATTCTCCCGTAGCGCTCGTAGGCCGATAGGTACTCCCCATCCTCAGGTACCATTTGGACGACGCAGCCGACACAGACCCCGAATCCACAGGCCATGTACTCCTCCAGCGAAGCCTGGCATAAAATGCCGCGCTGGCGGCAAATGGCCGCCACGGCAGCCATCATGGCGCGAGGCCCACAGGTATAAACAGCGCAATATCCGAGCTCATCAATGGTGCGCTCCAGCAGATGGGTGACAAAGCCCCGGTGGCCCACGCTGCCGTCGTCAGTCGCCTTGATCACCTCGTCTGCGGCCCCATCGAGCATGGCCCCGGGCAGGTGCTTGGGCCCAGAGCGCGCGCCTACGAGCAGGGTGACCGGGTAATTTTCGCCCTGCAACACGGCACCCAAAAAAAGCAGCGGAGGCACGCCGATTCCTCCTCCTACCAGGACGGCGCGGCAACCCTGCGGCGGCGCTGAGAACCCCTGACCCAGAGGTCCAAGACAGCCGACCCTGCTGCCTGGCTTCAACCGGCTCAGGACTCTGCTCTTTGGCCCCATTTCCTCGTAAAGGAGATCCACGGTTCCCTCTTTGCGGTCGACCCCGCAAACGCTCAGGGGCATGCGCAGAAATGGCGACAGATGCGAACTGACCCTAACTTGCACAAACTGGCCGGGAAAAACTGCAGCAGATAGAAAGGGAAGAGCCAGGCGCGCCAGGTAGAAATCTTCGGCGACTTCGACGTTGGAGAGCAGAGGCGTCGTTGCGTCCTGCATGGGACCACTGCTCACTGCCGCGCCCCTCCCAACTCTTCAGCCGCGCTGGAAGGTAGAGGCACCGTATCCGCAACCGCCTCCGCGGAATCTCCGATCCCTCTCGGATGAGTTGCGCCCTCCGACACCGCAGCAGGTACGGGGACGGTGGATTCCGGGCTCTGGTTCCGCCCTGAATACTGGGCATCCTCGCGGCCTTCAAACGCCATTTCCCCGGGACGGTGAAGCGGCAATACCAGTTCAACCCAAACCCGCACCCGTCTTTCGTCCTCTTCCTGGTAGGGGACTCTGTCCATGCTCTCCGCGGGGTAAAACAGATAGTTCTGCGCCGCTTCCAGGGCCGCTTCGGCAAAAGGAGCCTCCCCTGAGAAGACTTCCACTGTTTCGGGTCGGCCATCCCTGCCCACCAGTACGTCAAGATTCACCGCGGCCGAATCGCCTCCGCCTGCGGTAGGATAGGCCGGCAGATTCACCCTCCGCACCAGAGGGAGTTCCCTCAACCGCAGCATTTCCGGTGATGCGAACAGATCCTCCTCGGGCGGCTCGAGGTCGAGCTCTTCCAGGGTTCCGAGGCCAAGTTCTTCAGGTGGAGCCTGCCTGAGGTCGGGGAACTCCTCGAGGATGTACTTCACTTGGTCATTGCCCCGGTCCTTCTTGATAATTTGCTGCATATAATAGTTGGCAGAATCGACCAGTCCATTGGCGGTGTGGGCAAAGAAAAGACGGTAGTGCGCTTTGAGGAAATGAACGTCGAAGCGCAGCGCTCTACGGTAGTAGTCCAGGGCATCTTGGTAATAACCGCCCTCCCACTGGATGTTGCCCAACTGGTAAAGGGCCTCGGAATTCCTGCCCTGCTCATCCAGACTCAATTCGTAATACTCGCCGGCGCGCTCCAGGTCGCCCCGGCGGTGAGCTCTGAGGGCAAAGCCGAAGTATTTGCGCCCCAGGGCAATGGAATCCAGCGAATCGGGTTCTACGGCGATGGCTTCGATGTGCTCCCCCGGCCCCAATTGACCGCCGACTGACCTGAGGCCGCGCTCCAATTTGACCAGAAGCCCGGCCTCCCGGGCTGCGCGGCGACCCTCGACCAGGCGCGCAAAAGGCGACTCGGGAAAATCCTCGAGCAGGCGCTCGTAGCGCCTTTCGGCCTCCATGGAATCGGCACCGACGTTCTCGAAGGAAGAGGCAGCTAGGAAGGAGGCCTTGGCCGCTGTGGGCGCCTCCGGATAGCGCCGGCTCAGACTGTCCAGCAAGGGCACGTAGAGCTCCAATTCCTTGACATTGCGCAGCCGCACCGCTTCGATACGGACAAACTCGGCGGCGGCTTTTTCTTCGGCGGTCTGCCATTTCTCCCTCCCTAGATAGCTACGGGCGGCGTTGGCGTGAGTGGAGGCAGGATACTCCTCGACCAGACGCTCCAGGTATGGCCTGGCGGAATCCAGATCGTCCCCCATCTCCAAGTGAACCCAGGCCATACTGTAGAGTATCCGCGGCAACTGAACCGAGCCGGGAAACCTCCTGGCGACTTCCTGAAAATACCGGAGAGCGGAATCGGGCTGAGCCAACCGGCCACGGTAGAGCTCGGCGATTTCGAAAAGATCGTCGAATATCTCCACAGTGCGGGCGGCGGACTCACCTTTTTCCGGTTCCCCTTTCTTGAAAAACCAGTCCGGCGTTTTTCCTTCAGTATCCGTTGCGACCGGCTTCCCTTGATGGGGCCGTGCTTCGCTGTGTGCCGATGGAACCAAACCGACACCCTCGGCATCCGGCGCTTGACGCCCGGGCAGAAGGCTGCCCTGAGAATCGTCCCGGACAGAGTCCGGGTTTGGTGCCTGGTCCACTATGATTGCCATGGAATCGTGCGGTGCAGCAACCGCGGTATCCCCCGCTACCTCTTCGACCTTCAGCGCCAGGGAGTCAGCCAGGGTCGCCAGAGAATCCGCCAGAAGCGAATCCGCCTTGTGAACGCGGTATACGAGGCGATCCAATTGGGTCAGGTAGGATGTGGTCTCCTGGGCCAGAACGGCCGCCTCTGAGTCTCTCTTCTCTTTGCCCACTTCCAGGAGATACTCGCGCGCCTGCACCAAATCGCCATATTCCTGCAAGTGGACCAGGGCGGTGCGGTAGAGGGCCATGGCCGAGGAAGGGCTGTGGGGAAAGTCGTCGCGCACCTGCTCGAATTCGCCCAGACCTTCATCCACGAGGTCGCCGTCGAGGTAGTATTGCCCTACTTGCAATCTGGTCTGTCCCTCGAAGGAGCGGAAGCGTCCTTCCTTGAGGAGTTCCTCATAGGTGCGCAGGGCATTCTCCTTGTCTCCCATGGCGTAGAAAACGCGGCCGCTGCTCAGGCGAGCCCGGTACTCCTCGAGCTTGGAGGGATTTTCCTGGCGCGCTGCGGCAAAGGCGGCGAGGGCTTCGCCGTAGCGGGTAGAGTCCTCGAGGGCAAAAATTGCCTCCCCCAGGCGCAACCACAATCCCGCCCTTGTCGGCGCATTGGGAAAGGCTTCGAGAGTTGCTTGGTATTCCTGAATTGCAGCTGCATAGTTCTCCTCAGCAAACGCCATTTCACCCAGCCTGTACCCCGACTCCGAGGCCAAATCCCCGCTGCTGACGCTCATCAGGGTGCGGTAGATGGACCGGGCTTCGGATTTTGTCCGCTGTCCTTCATAGCACAGCCCACGCCAATAGCGGGCACGGTCGAAATAACCGCCGTCGGGAAAATTGCTTTCCAATTCTCCGAAGGTACGGGCAGCGCTCAGATAGTCCCCCTGCCAGTAGAAGGCCCGGCCAAGGAGGAACATGGCATCGTCGACCAGATCGCTTTCCTTATACTGTTCCAGTATCCTCGACGCCTTGCGTGCAGCCTGGTCGTATAATTTATTGGCTGCCGCGGAGGGCCGCCGCTGGTCCTGGGAGATCCCGAGCTGTTTTTGATCGTGTTCCCGGCGCAGTTTTTCTGCCTGGTGGAAGCTTTTCTGGGCGTTGTAATAGGTGTTGAAATAGACGCAGGCAGCCAGAAACGACCAGGAAAGCAGCAGCAAAATGCGCAAGATAGCCATGGAGATCTCCGCAAGAGGTCGGGGGCGCGAGTCGCCAACCTCGGTATTCCCTTCCTACCCCTTCTCGTTATAGTCCTGCAAGGCCTTCACAGACAGGGATTCATTTTGCAGCGCCTCGATACCGGCGGCGGCGGCCCTGGCTCCGGCCAAGGTCGTCGTATAGGGAACATTGTGGACAATGGCGGCGCGACGCACCACGAAGTCGTCGTATTGGGAAGGCGCGTCAAGGGGAGAATTTATTACCAGAGCCACCGCATTGCTGCTGATGGCGTCTTCTATGTTCGGCCTACCCTCGTGGATCTTGAGCACCTGCTCAGATTCCACCCCGTGGCGCGCCAGAAATTCCCGCGTACCTCGAGTGGCCACCAACTCAAATCCGGATGCACTCAACTTCCGGGCGATGGACACTACCCCCTCTTTGTCCCCATCGTTGACGCTGATGAAAATCCGACCTCTTGCCGGCAGCATGGAACCCGCACCCATTTGCGCCTTGAGGAAGGCCGTGCCGAAGTTCTCGCCACTGCCCATTACTTCTCCCGTCGATTTCATTTCCGGACCCAGGACTCCATCAGCCCCGGCAAACTTTATGAAGGGCAGCACCGCCTCCTTGACCGCGATGTGCGATGGGAGGATCTCCTCAACGAAGCCTTGCTCGCGCAGACTCCTGCCGGTCATCGCCCGCGCTGCAATCTTGGCCAGAGGACGGCCGATTGCCTTGCTCACAAAGGGCACGGTGCGGGAAGCGCGGGGATTGACTTCCAGGACGTAGACTTCGCCCGCATGAATGGCGAACTGGACATTCATCAACCCCACCACATTCAGGCTCCTCGCCAAAGAATGGGTGTAATGTCGCAGGAGCCGCAAGTTGTCTGCACTGATGTCGAAGGGCGGCAGCACGCAGGCGCTGTCCCCCGAATGGACCCCTGCGTGCTCGATATGCTGCATAATGCCGCCGATCACTACATCCTGACCGTCGGCCACTGCATCTACGTCGAATTCCTGGGCCCCCTCCAAAAACCGATCAATCAGCACCGGGCGTTGCGGCGCAAGATCGATAGCCCTCTTCATGTATGCTTCCAAGCTTCCCGGATCATAGACGACCACCATCGCCCTCCCGCCCAAGACATAGGAAGGCCGCACCAAGAGGGGATAGCCGACGCGCTCCGCCACGGCCCGGGCCCCTTCGATGGTGTTGGCCATGCCGTTTTGCGGCTGGAGCACGCCTAGCTCGTGCAGCAAATTGCCGAAGCGCTGGCGATCCTCGGCCAAGTCGATGCTGCTCGGGGTCGTACCGATGATTGGCACCCCTTCCTCCTCCAGTTCGGCGGCCAGATTCAGGGGGGTCTGACCGCCGAACTGAACGATGACCCCGTCCGGTTTTTCGAGATCCACGATATTGAGAACATCTTCTACCGTAAGGGGCTCGAAGTAAAGCTTGTCCGCCGTGTCGTAATCAGTGCTTACAGTTTCCGGGTTGCTGTTGACCATGATGGTTTCAAACCCGTCCTCGCGCAGGGCAAAGCAGGCATGTACGCAGCAATAGTCGAACTCGATCCCCTGGCCGATGCGATTGGGGCCGCCACCCAGGATCATGATTTTCTCTTTGTCCGAGCGCCTCGCTTCCTCCTCGCGCTCGTATGTCGAGTAGTGGTATGGGGTATAGGCCTCGAACTCGGCGGCGCAGGTATCCACGGTCTTGAAGACCGGCCGGATGTTTGCCGCCCGGCGCAGCTGCCGCACCGTAGTTTCGTCGCTGCCTCGCATAGAGGCCAACTGCAGGTCGCTGAAGCCATATTCCTTGGCCTGCCGCAGCAAGGCAGGGTCGCTGAATATATCTTCCCGGCGCAGGCGCTGTTCCATCGAGAAGATCTGGCATAGGTTGTCCAGGAACCAGGGATCGATGTGGGTCAGATCGTAGAGCCGTTCTACGGAGTAATCCTTCTCAACCGCCAACTTCAAGTAGAACAGGCGTTGGGAATTGGGCTTTACCAGTCGCTCCCGCAGATCCTTGTCGGGAATCTGGGCAGGCTCGAAATCCTTCCGTCAGCTCCCCACCCGGCGCGGCCGATCTCCAGCGAGCGCAGGCCTTTCTGCAGCGACTCCTTGAAGGTACGGCCGATGGCCATGGTCTCGCCTACCGAGCGCATCTGGGTGTCGAGCACATCCGGGGTGTCGGGAAACTTCTCGAAGGCCCAGCGCGGAATCTTGGTCACCACGTAGTCGATGGTGGGCTCGAACGAAGCCGGGGTCTCCCGGGTGATGTCGTTGGGAATCTCGTCCAGGGTGTAGCCTATGGCCAATTTGGCGGCAATCTTGGCGATGGGGAATCCGGTCGCCTTGGACGCCAGGGCGGAGCTACGGGAAACCCGTGGGTTCATCTCTATGACCAACAGACGCCCGTCGTCCGGATTTGTGGCGAACTGGATATTTGATCCCCCAGTGTCGACGCCAATGGCGCGTATGACCTGCACCGAGGCATCCCGCATATTCTGATATTCTTTGTCGCTCAACGTCTGGGCCGGAGCCACGGTGATACTGTCCCCGGTGTGAACCCCCATGGGATCGAAATTCTCAATGGAGCAGATAATCACCACATTGTCGTTGTGGTCGCGCATCACCTCGAGCTCAAATTCCTTCCAGCCAAGGACCGACTCCTCTACCAGCACCTCACCGATAGGACTCTGATCCAGGCCGTGGCGCACTATGGATTCAAATTCCTCGCGATTGTAGGCGACGCCTCCGCCGCTACCTCCCAGCGTGAAAGAAGGACGCACGATCAGGGGGTAGCCGATTGCGTCCTCGACCTGCAAGGCTTCCTCAAATGCGTGGACGAAATGTCCGCGGGGCATCTCGAGTCCGACGCGGTCCATGGCGGCCTTGAACATTTCGCGGTCTTCGGCTGTCTTGATGGCATCCAGTTTGGCGCCGATCAACTCCACCCCAAAGCGCTGCAGCACACCGCCTTCGGCCAATTCCACCGCGACATTGAGAGCAGTCTGCCCACCCAGCGTCGGCAGCAGGGCCTGGGGGCGCTCACGGGCAATGATTTTTTCGCAGATCCTCGCAGTAATTGGCTCCACGTAGGTCCTGTCGGCCCAATCCGGATCGGTCATGATGGTGGCCGGATTGCTGTTGACCAAAACGACTTCGTATCCTTCTTCCCTGAGGGCCTTGCAGGCTTGGGTGCCCGAATAGTCGAATTCGCAAGCCTGTCCGATGACGATCGGCCCGGATCCGATCAGCATGATTTTGTGAATGTCCGTGCGCTTAGGCATTGCTCGAAAGTGCGGACACAAAAAAAGAGACGCACAACAGCACATCTCTGTTATTCCGCAAGTGATATCCTATAAATCTGAAGCAGAGGAGAGGAATAGATGAGGTGAGGATAGAGAAGAAGCGAAATTTCCCGGGAGAAGAATCCATCTACTCCTCAAGGTCTTTGGATAAAGCCCAGATAGACCAGCAGGATGACCAGAACGACGGCGGCGGCGTACCCTAGTTTGAGCACCAGGAGCTTGCCCTGTTCCCAATTGCGCTGCTTCCTGACACGGATGCGCATCCGCGGCTCTTCCTTGCCCTCTCCCTGGAAGCGCTGCTCGTCCACCAGCCGTACCAGCTTTGGGTCGAAATCAGCCAATTTCTTTAGAATCAGCCGCTTGCGGTAGGCCACTTTCTCGGCGAAGAGCTCACTTGCCGACTTGAAATCGACTTCGTCCCGGATTTCTAGAACCGCGGCGGCGGCCTCGATTTGATCGCCGATTGGAATACAATCTTTTTCTCTGGCAAGGGATGCGGACAGGCTGCTGACCACTTTTTCGTCTTTGACATTGGCCTGGACCACACCGTGGCAAGTGTCAATGAAGTGACTGAAGTCCCGGCGGATTTCCTCTTCGGACAGTCCCCGGAGATAGGAGGCTTCGATCATGGCCTCAATGGCTTCCTTGACGCTGGACATCCCGCATTTCTGTTAAGGGCCGGTGCGTGAATTTCCTCATGGCGCGGCTGGGCAATGGCCAGGCCGACGGCGAGCCCATTTTACATTACTCCATCCCTGCAAAGCTGTCAAGTAGAGCGGTAGGTGTCGAGGATTGCCCGGGGAATGGCCGCGCCGATATCTCCCGCGGTCATGCCCCACTCGCCTATTTTATTGCAGGCGGCATCCCCTGCACGACCATGAATGTAGACCCCCAGGCAGGCCGCCCTCTCGGGTTGGAGCCCCTGGGCCAGGAACCCGGCGATGAGACCTGTCAACACATCCCCCGAACCTGCAGTGGCCATCCCGGAATTGCCACTGGAATTTACCAGGATCTGTCCGCAGGCCGTGGCGATCACCGTGGGAGCTCCTTTGAGAACAAGGGTAACTCCCCAGGAGCGCGCAAATTGCCCTGCCAGCCCCATGGGATCCTTGAGAATTTTCTCCTTTTCCAGTCCGGTGAGTCGGGAAAATTCCCCTATGTGGGGGGTCAGGATCAGAGGGTGAGATACGTCTTTCAATGTTTCGGCCGCACCGGCAAAAGCATTGAGCCCGTCGGCGTCCAGCACCACTGGCCCAGCAGCCCTGAGTACAAGGCGACGCACCAGTTCCATGGTCTCCGGGTGCCGGCCCAATCCAGGGCCCACCGCTACGCAGTCGCTGCGCGACAGCAGGGGCAACAACTCTCCCAGTGCACTCAACGCCAGACAGCGGTATTTTTTGACTTCGGGAAGAGGCCGGGTCATCACCTCGGTGAGCTTGACCTCCAGAATGTCATTGAGACTAACCGGCGTTCCCAGACTTACGCGGCCGGCACCGGAACGCAAGGCGCTCTCCGCCGTCAGTGCCGCCGCCCCGGTCATGCCTGCCGAGCCGGCCACCACGGCCACGGCTCCGCAACCCCCCTTGTGCGCGTCACCCGATCTCTGAGGAATGAGCCTGCCCATTCTGTCCTCAGTCATCAACCTGGCGGCAGCCGGACTGCTGGCCAGGATTTCGGCCGGAAAACCGATGTCCACCAGGCGCAGCACGCCGCAATTGGCGCGTCCAGGAAAGAACATTTGGCCGATCTTGGGCAATCCGAATGTGGCGGTAAGGACCGCATTGACGCAGGCACCGTGGATCTGGCCTGTATCGGCATCCAGTCCTGAAGGCAAATCAACGGCTACTACGGGACGGCCGCATGCCGCGATGCTCTCGATGATTCGTTCCATTTCCGGTCTGGGGGCGCCTCGGATCCCAGTTCCCAGGAGTGCATCCACCACCAGGTCTGCTTCCTTCAGGGCATCCTCGAACCGCTCCAAATCGGTATCGTCCAGGAGAGACTCGACCTGACCCCCAGCAGCCTCGAGAAGTTCCAGGTGGTGGGCCGCCTCCCTTCCCACCCCTCCTTTTTCGGCAGCCAGAAAGGTCCGCTGGACGATCCCGGCCTGGTGCAGCAAGCGCGCCACGACGAATCCATCACCACCGTTGTTGCCTTTGCCGCAGACCACCATCAGGTCAAGGCCATCAAGGCCGTCCCATTGTTCCTGGATGATTTCGAATACCCCGCGGCCAGCCCGCTCCATCAACTCGGTTGCGGGAATGCCTCCCTCTTCAATGCTGCGCCGATCGATAGCGGCCATCTGCCGACCGCTCACCAACTTGACCCAACCCACAATTATTCCTCTCTCAATCGCCTTGAATGCCCTTCACCATGAACTCGGCATAGGTGCGGCCAGTCTGCAGGACATCGTGTACGGCGACGCGCTCGTCCGCGGCATGTCCCTGTTCACCCTTTACACCGTAGCCGATGCCGGGCAATCCACCTTCTTCGACAAAATAGTGTAGGTCGGTAAAACCGCTCGTCGTCCCGAACTCGGCGGGCCGCCTCCGCACGCTTTGGGCCGTTCGGGCAAAGGCCTGGGGAAGGAAATGCTCGGGGTCCACCAAGCAGGGAGCAATGCGCAGCGGGGTCCGGATATTAAGTTTGACCTGCTTCTGTGCCGCCCAGTTGATAACATCGCGCAATTCGCGTTCAGCCTGATCGAGATTCTCGTTGGGCAAAATACGGCGATCGACAGAAAAGGTTGCCCGCGCCGGCACGGTATTCACCTTGTCTCCGTCGCCGCCGCCGAACACTCCCCCTATGTTGATGGTAGGACGGCGCTCCTGACCATTAAAATCGCGGTAGCTCCGCCCGCGTTCGTCCAACTCTTTTTTGAACTCCTGCAGCTGACTGACCATTGCGGCCATGGCTTCAAAGGCATTGATCCCTTTTCGGGGATTGGACGCGTGCGCCGACTTGCCCTCCAGTTCCACAACCAGCCAGAGCACACCATTGTGACCGCATCCGATGCGGCTGCCCGCCGCACCCTCGCAGACCACGGCATAATCAGCGTCGATCAGTCCCTGGCGCACAATGAACCCTGCACCCAGTTCCCCTCCGGTCTCCTCGTCGGCAGTAAACGAGTACTCCACGTTGAAGGCAGGCCTCATGCGGAGGTGGCGCAGGGCCTCCACGGCCATGAGCAAGGCAGCGATCGAGCCTTTCATATCGCCCGCTCCGCGGCCGTAGAGCTCTCCATTGCGCAGCACCGGTGTAAAAGGATCTCCGAATTTCCACTTGCCTGCCGCCGGCACTACGTCGTAATGGGCGTTGAAGTGCACAGTTCTGGGCGCACCTACATCCCAGCGCGCAATCATATTGTAGCGCGGAAACTCCGGCCCGGTTCCAGCTACCTCGCGCACCAGCGGGTCTGGAACCCGATAGACTTCCACTTTCATGCCCAACTGCCGACAGCGCTTTTGCAGCACTTCAACTACCTGTCCGTAGAACTGTCCCGGGGGGTTGACTGTAGGGATGCCGACAAGGCTTTTAAGCAGATCTATCAGCCGGGGCTGGTTGCTTCTCAAATACTCGCGCAACTGCGCAGAATCCACTCTCCTCATAGGGATGAAATTACCGCCTCCCCCCCTCCGCCAAGGGGAACCAGGCCGGGGAGAGATCATTTTCTCGAGTATCCTGCAAGGGGACCGCGTCGCTCCCGTCCGCGGTCATCGTGTAGACTCGAGAGAAGTAAGCTTCAAAGGCAATGTAGGCAATCCTGGTTCCGTCCGGTGACCACGACGGCATTCCGTCGTCCTGCAGCCTGGTGGTCAGACGCACCGGATTGCTGCCGTCCGCGTCCATCGCGTAAATCTCATTTTGCCGAGCGCCGGCGCGACTCGAAACAAAGGCGATCTTTTTCCCGTCCGGTGACCATGCCGGCTCGGTGTCTATTGCCGAGTGGTTGGTCAGACGCACCGGATTGCTGCCGTCCGCGTCCATCGCGTAAATCTCGAAGTTACCACCGCGATTCGAGACGAAGGCGATCCTGCTACCGTCTGGAGACCACGCCGGCAACATGTCCTGTATCCGGCGCTCTGTGTTGGTCAAATTCACCGGATTTCCGCCGTCCGCGTCCATCGCGTAAATCTCGAAACCCGCGTCGCGAAAGGACATGAAGACAATCCTGGTGCCGTCCGGAGACCACGATGGGGCACTGTCTTCTCCTGGCTGCCGGGTAAGTCGGGCCGGATTGCTGCCGTCCGCGTCCATCACGTAAATCTCGTAATCGCGGTCGCGGTCGGTCGTAAACGCGATCTTGGTGCCATCAGGGGACCATTCCGGCAGACTGTCCTGCCCCGGTCGATCGGTCAGTTTGACTTCGTTCGTGCCGTCTATATTGACGAGGTAGATATCCTTTTCGGAGCTGCGAGTCGATGAAAATGCAATCTTGTTGTCGGGGTTGAATTCCGGTTCCCCGGAGTCAGCCGACTTGTCGCCGCAGCCCCAGTTGACCAGGGGCAACAGGATTGAAAGTAGAATAGGTTTCACAGGGGCTCCCCGCTTGCTTGAGGGGGCGTTAATTCCGAGGACTGGAAATATGATTCTCATCCCTCGGCGGCTCCCACATGCTTATTTTCTCTAAACCCGGACACGATGAAGTTGTTATTGCGCTCCAAGATGTGGTCGGGATCGATCCGATAGGGATCGTCTGCGGCACGGCCGATGGGCCGCAGAGCGGTGCTGTGATTGCCGAACCGAACCGATTTTCGCCATCCCTCGGTGCGGTTGCAATCGGACCAGTGGATGGTCTGGTAGCTGAAAAAGATTACATCCCCTTTTTGGGCCGGGATTGCCTTGGAGTCAACCTTGTCGGGATGATAGGCGTCGGCCGGCAGATGCGGAGCCGTATCCGGACCCAAGATATGTTGCAAGGGTCCGGCTGCGTGGCTGCCGGGTACAAGGTGGAGAGCACCGCTCTCCAGCGGAGTGTCGTCAAGGTGGAGCAGGCAATCGACAAAGTGGGGCCCGTCGTGGGGATAGAATGGGTAGTCCTGATGCATGGGGAATGGTGTGCCCTTCTCCGGCGGTTTTGCATGCACCACGGTATGGTGCCACTGGATGGGGGGCCGATGAGATCCTCCACACAAGAGATCGTTTGCTGGTGAAAGATTGCCCGTCCCCAGGCGGCGGAATAGAAATGGGGATTGTGCAAAAATACAGCCTTTGTATTTCGGCGCTCGGCCTGCGGTAGGTAGCGGTCCCGCCACGGTCCGGTCCAGCCGATGGTCTCCGACCCCCACTCTTCAATGATACGAACCATGTCGGCGCTCAACTGTGCGGTCTCTTCGGCGCTGAAAACACCTTCTACTTTCAAGTAGCCGTCGCGGTTGTAGGCGGCCACTTGGGCTGCGCTCAGCATCGCGTTCTTCCTCCCTGATTAGCCGAATTCGAAATGCCTCCTTAAAAATGCTCTGTACTACAGAAAAATCAGTCGGCATCCAGGATGATCCTTCAACGCGTCATTTCAAGACTATTCCCGGCGGAGAAAGTTATTCCCGTGAGGCTCCAATGTCCACTCCCTGCAAAATCTTCGGGGCCCATCCAGCCGGTGACCGGAAAATCATTCGCAGGCCAAAATGCGGATGCATCTGTGACCGCAGAGAAATCCAAGGTTCGCTCCGGTAATGACCACTTTCCAAGGTGCATTAATCCCCATCTCTGGATTGGAGGGCCGCTTCGGTTAGGTGCAGTTCCGGGACCGAGGTATCCAGGACGGCCGAGACTCCAAGGGGAAGAACATAACGGCGCTTGAAGTGGCCATAGGGAAAACCCGCGACGATGGGGATGCCGAGGTTTCGAGCCAAGTCCTTGACGATCTGTGCAAGGGTCAGAGAACAGGCCTTCCTGGAACCGGTGAAGCAGTCCTTGAACTGGCCCAGGATGATGCCGCTGACCTGGCTCAGAATCCCTGCCAGACGCAACTGGTTGAGCATGCGGTCTATTTGGTATGGACTTTCTCCGATATCTTCCAACAGCAGGATTGCTCCTTCTAAATCGGGCAGGAAGCGGGTTCCCAAAAGGCTGCAGAGCAGAGAAAGGCAGCCTCCCAGCAGCCGACCGCAAGCCCGTCCCGGCGCCAGGACTTGCATGGACCTCGGGGAAAAAGCACCAAGAGGGACCGAGCTGGTCAGGGTGCGCCACAAGGACCTTTGGGTGAATGAAGCCCGTTGCCCAGGTAGCAAGTCAAGGGTGGCCAGAGCACCTGTGAAGCCCACCAGGCCGAGGCGGGCATAGAGAGCCAGGTGCAGAGCGGTAGTGTCACTGTAGCCCAGAAGAATCTTGGGATTTCGGGCTATTTCGTCGTAATCGAGCCGGTCGAGCAGGCGACTGCAGCCATAGCCGCCGCGGGCGCAGAATATGGCTCGGGTGCGTGTATCAGAGAATGCTTCCATCAGATCGGCGGCGCGCTCGGCGTCGTGACCAGCAAGATACTGGTAGCTTTCGAAGAGGTGACTCCCGGGCTTGACGAGATAGCCGAACTGTTGCAGATAGGTGATGCTGTCTTTCAGGGCTGCGGGCGGCGAACTGCCCGATGGCGCAACCAGGGCGATCTGGTCACCGGGTTTGAGGACCGATGGTTTGAGCAACGGATGGGGGGTCATAGCGTTCTCGCAAGGCTTCCAGCAATTTTGATTGGACATCGCCAAAGCCAGCATTACTCATGAAGACCACCACATCCCCCGGGCGGAGAGCTTTGAGAAGGTGATCGATAATCTGGGGTACCTCAGGGATGTAGTGGGCTACTCGACCCTGCTGGCGGATCTGCATTGCAAGGCTCCGGGGATCCATGGGTGCATCCCGGGAGGCACGTTCTGGACGAGGCACCTTGGCGATGAGAAGGAGGTCGGCGGCGGAGAAAGACTCGACGTAGCGCTCGGTGAAGATGGCCCGGGCGTTGGTTGCACTGGCCGGCTCGAATACTGCCCAGAGCCTGGCCTCGGGGTAGCTCAGGCGCAGGCCCTGAAGGGTCTGGGAGACAGCGGTGGGATGGTGAGCAAAATCATCTATCAGAACGATATCGTCGATTTCTCCCAGAAGTTGTTGGCGTCGTACGACTCCTTTGAATGTGCGCAGCCCCGCCTGCAATTGATTGACGGAGATTCCCGCCTGAACCCCCACGCCGATGGCGGCCAGAGCATTGCGAACATTATGAGCACCCGCCATTGGCAGTTCAAAATGTCCCCAGAGCTCGCCCTGGCGGCGTACCGTGAAGCGGCTGTTCTTGCCCGCAACCTCGATCTGACTCGCCTGCCAGAAGACACCCTCCTTCAAGCCGAAGGTCCGTACCGGCGCAAAGGAAGCCGGGGTCACCGCGGCAACCACCGGGTCATCGCCATTGGCCAAGAGGAGGCCATTCTGCGGAACCAGGTTGATGAGCTGGCGGAAGGCCTTTTCGATTTCGTACAGATCGGTGTAAATATCGGCGTGGTCGAACTCTATATTATTGACTACGAGAACTTCGGGCAGATAAAAGAAAAACTTGGCAGTTTTGGCGAAGAAGGCACTATCGTATTCGTCGCCTTCGACAACGAAGAATACCCCTTTGCCAAGATGGTAGGAACGACGAAAATTGCGGGCCAATCCACCAATCAAAAAGGATGGATCGAGGCCTGCGTGGGACAGGAGATGGGCGGTGAGGGCGGTCGTGGTGGTCTTACCGTGGGTCCCGGTGATTACCATGGAGCGCTTTTCGCGGATGAAGAAATCGCGCACTACCTCAGGCAGAGACAGGTAGGGGATCCTGCTATTGAGAGTAGCCTCCACCTCTGGATTGCCACGCGAAACCGCGTTGCCGATTACCACCAGATCCGGCCGCTGGTGCAAATTCGCCGCAGCGAACCCCTCCTTGACTTCGATTCCCACCTCCTCCAAGAATGTACTCATCGGCGGATAGAGGTGGTCGTCCGATCCGGTTATGCGATAGCCGCGCTCTTTGAGCATAGCGGCCAAAGAACCCATGGCAGTGCCGCCAATGGCGATGAGGTGAATATGGGCGTTCGGGGACAGGTGCACGATAGGCTATTTTCTGCGAACGGAAGGGGAATGTCAAGACCGGAGTGGGCGCTATTTGTGCATCTAGGTCGGCAATTATTATTTTGGTGAACAGAAATTACGGAAATAACGGGCAACCCAGGGCGGCATCGATTTCGGTTTAAACCACATACCCGGTACTGCCGCACCGCATTGAAAGCTGGAGAGAGGAAGTTGATGAGCACATGTTCTGAATCACCTGGGGAGAATCCATACTTATCCGTGGTCATTCCAGTCTTCGACGAGGAAGAAAGCCTCCGTCCACTCTGTGAAAAGCTTCACTTGGTTCTGGGAAAACAAACATTCGAGTCAGAGATTATCTTCGTGGATGACGGCAGTACCGACGCATCTTTCGCCGTCATCGCAGAAATGTGCGCGAGGTACCGGCGCATCCGCGCCGTGCGTTTCAGGCGCAACTACCGCAAAGCCGCTGCACTGGCTACGGGGTTTCGGGAGGCCCGCGGTCGGATTATCGTCACGATGGACGCAGATCTGCAGGACGACCCCGATGAGATCCCCCGCCTCCTGGCTGCTCTCGACGGAGGATATGACCTTGTATCGGGCTGGAAGAAAAAACGCAACGATCCCTTGAGCAAGACATTGCCCTCCAAACTGTTCAACCGGGTGACGTCCATGGTTTCCGGGATTCGTTTGCACGACTTCAATTGTGGGATCAAAGCCTACCGCCGCGAGGTAGCCGAAGACGCCATGCCCTACTTGTACGGGGAACTTTACCGCTACCTCCCTGCCATTGCCCACTGGGCCGGTTACCGGGTGGGAGAAATCCCGGTGCGGCACCACCCGCGGCGATTCGGCCGGTCCAAATTCGGCGCCAGGCGCTTGCTCAATGGCTTTCTGGATCTGCTTACAATTACCTTCGTAGTGCGCTTCATGGCCACGCCTATGCACATTTTTGGGGTGTTCGGCATGATTTCCACCCTGATCGGCTCTGTGGTATGTGGGTATATCGCTTTTCTGCGCTACGAGCACGGCAACATCCAAAACCGCCTCCCCCTCCTTATGCTGGGCATTTTGCTGGTCATCGTCGGGATTCAATTCTTCTCTACCGGCCTGCTAGGCGATATGCTGGCCAGTATGCACCAGGACAGTGGGCGCACTCCGCGGATAAGCCAGCGCCTGGGAGGATCGCAAGACCAAGGAAATCTACCGCGGGCCCGTTGAACCTTGCCCGGTGGCTGGTGGAATACTAAACCCCATGGATATTTCTCTCAAGCAAATAGAGAAATCCGAGCCCAGGCGGACAAACTGATCTGGGCTCGCCGCTGAGCGATGGCATTGGCGGGATACAACTGGATACTCTGACCGTTGAGAGCCTTAAAATACAAGTCGCCGCCTTTATCTCTCCCCTGCCTGCGAATCCACAGCCGACGTACGGTGGGCCTTACAATGATCCTTTTGAAGAATTTCTTCCAGAGCCTGCAAGAGTGCGGCGATTTCCTCGTCCTTGCCAACCGTGATGCGCAGACAATCCCGCAAACGATTCTGATCGAAATAGCGCACCAGGATACGGCGCTTCCTCAATTCTGCGTAGACCCTGCGGGCTGGAGGGTATTCGATGCGGGCAAGGACGAAGTTGGCGGCGGAATTCCAGACTGAAAATCCCAGATCCCTGAGACCTTGGACGAGGTGCTCCCGGGTGGAACAGATGCGCGCGGCGTGGACCCGCATCGTCGCCATGTCTTCCAGGGCAGCTTCGGCCGCCACCAGGCTCAGACGTCCCATGTTGTAGTGCTCCTTGACCTTGCCCAACCCTGCGACAAGTTGGCGGTTGGCAAAACCAAAGCCAATGCGCATGCCGGCCAAAGAAAAAGACTTCGACATTGTACGCACGACAATGATGTTTGGATGCGCGTCAATCAGGCGAATGCACCCGTCCTCGGCGAAGTCCACGTAGGCCTCGTCCACCACCAGAACGCCTTTTGTGGCACTAGCCAGTGCGGCAATTTCTCGACAGGGGACCTGAGTACCCGAGGGTGAATTGGGGTTGGCAATCAGGATAATCCGTGCATCTTCAACGGCCAGGTCCGGAGGGAGCGAGAAATCCTCGGGGAAGTCGATGGGGACCTGCCGGGCATTCTGCAAGTGGATCAGCTTTTCGTAGTACCCATAGGTGGGACGAGGATAAGCGACCTTCTGGCCTGAGCCCGCGAAACTCCGTATGATGATATTGAGCAGTTCATCCGAACCATTGCCGACCATCGTCTCTTCTGGATGGACCGCGAAAATTTTGCTCAACTTGCGACGCACCGCGCCGGCATCCGGATCCGGGTAGAGTTTGAGTTCCTCCCTGCATGCCGCCCGCAGGCGCTGGAGCACCAGGGGGGAAGGGGGGTAGGGATTCTCGTTGGTGTTGAGCTTGATATACCCACTTTCATGGGGCTGCTCCCCCGGAACATACTCCTTCATGTGGGCAATGTGGGGAAGAAAATAGTCGGTTGACATCTGAAAGGCGTATTTCTTATGGACAGTTGGGGGAGCAGCAGGAGAATTTCAATGGGGAGTTGGATCCGGCGATCGGTGTCATACTTCAAGCACCGCGGTTCCCGGATGTTGCCTGAGAGGATGAAGAAACCTGAGTTTCGCCGACGCGATACACCTGAATCACCCCTTCTACCTTGAATATCCGGTCGATCGTTTCGTTTAGTTGGACGGTATTTTTGACGTCGACCCAGAAGTCTTGAGCGGCGATATTGCCGGTGGTTCGCGTCGTTGAACTATGAATATTGGCTCCGGTGTCACTTATCACTTTGGTGATATCGGAGAGCAGATACTTGCGATCGTGGCTCTTGACTCGCAACTGCACAGTAAATGCATAATCTTCCTCGGGATTCCACTCCACGGCCAAGAGGCGGTCCGGTTCGGCGGCAACAGAAGCGGTATTTGAACAATCGATGCGGTGCACGGAGACGCCCCGCCCGCGGGTTATCAAACCAATGATGGGATCGCCGGGAATAGGAGTACAGCATTTTGCAAAACTGACCATCAGGTCGTCTATCCCCTGGATGTGGATGCCGCGCCTGTCCTTGAGCCTGGGCCGGGATTTAGCGCTCATCTTGTTGGGAACGAGCTTGTTTACAACTCGGACGACGGAGAGATCGCCGATGCCGATGGCAGCATATAGATGTTCGGTGTCGACGAAGTCGAATTCCCTACCCGCGGTCTCCAGATCCCCGCTTTTGACGGTATGGCGGTACCGCTTCAACTCGCGCTCAAGCATCTCCTTTCCGAGGCGGGCGGTGTGAGCGTATTGTTCCTCCCTCAACCAGCGGCGAGTTGCGTGGCGCGCTTTGGTAGTCTGGACCACCTCCAGCCAGGACTGGCTGGGCTTCTGGTGAGGTGAAGTGATGATCTCCACCGTATCCCCGCTCTTCATTTCGTTGCCGATAGGCACAATGTGGCCGTTAATTTTGGCGGTCAGACAGTGCAAGCCGACATCGGTATGGATAGCAAAGGCAAAATCGATGGGCGTTGCTCCCTGGGGGAGTTGGTGAAGATCCCCTTTTGGCGTGAAGATGAAAATTTCATCCTGGAACAGATCGATTTTGAGACTCTCCATAAACTCGGCCGGATCAGTGGCATCCCGCTGCCAATCCAGTACTTGGCGCAGCCAGTGCATGTGCTGGTCCAGATCGCTGGGACGGGTATCGCCCGACTTGCAACGCCAGTGAGTTGCAATACCAATCTCGGCCGTGTGGTGCATCTCCGCAGTCCGGATCTGAATTTCGACGGGCAGGCCTCGCGGACCGATGACCGAGGTGTGCAATGACTGGTACATATTGGTCTTGGGAGTAGCTATATAATCCTTGAAACGGTCGGGCTTGGGATGGTAGATTGTATGAACCAATCCCAGAGTGTGATAACATTCGCGCACTGTTTTGACGATTAGGCGGATTGCCATAAGATCGTTGATTTCTTCGAATGGTTTGCTGCGCCTTTTCATTTTGTTGTAGATACTGTAAAAATTCTTGGCGCGACCGGTAATCTCGACCTCGATTCCGTTTTTGCGCAATTCATCTTCTATGGGTGCTTTGAATTCCTCGATGTAGTCCTCGCGCTGTTTGCGCTTCATGGCCACCTTGTCGGCGATTTCCTGGTAGATTTCGGGTTCGAGGAATTTGAGGCTCAAATCTTCCAGTTCCCAGCGAATGCGGGCAAGACCGAAGCGGTGGGCCAGAGGGGAGTAGACCTCGAGAGTCTCGCGGGCGACTCGCCGCTGTCGGCTAGGGGCGATGTGCTCCAGGGTTCGCATGTTGTGCAGACGATCGGCAAATTTGATCAGAATGACCCTGATGTCCCGGGTCATGGACAGCAACATTTTGCGATAGGTCTCTGCTTGGCGCGCTTCCCGACTTTCAAAGGTGAAACGATCGATTTTTGTAACGCCGTCGATCAGGGTTGCGATCTTGTCGCCGAATTCTCCTTTCACTTTATCAGGAGTAGCCGGCGTGTCCTCCAAGACATCGTGCAAAAGCCCCGCCGCTACCGTGGTGGAGTCAAGTCGCAACTGGGCAAGTATGCGGGCTACCTCGACGCAGTGCTGCAGGAAAAAGGGTCGTCCGGACTTGCGGGTCTGGCCGCCGTGGTGCTGGTTGGCGAAGTGATATGCCCGGGATATGAGGTCGAAGTCGGCCTGCTCATTGGAGGAAGCCACTTCTATGAGCAACATCTGCAATTGCAGATGGCCTTCGGCTTGTTCCAGGGTCGCATCTAGATTGGTGAAGGGAGCGGAGATTCCAGAAGATGGGTTGGCAGTCTTGGGGGCTTTTGGATCAATTGTGTGAGATGGAAAGTCGCCCATTTCGATCCGCCCGCGAGGAGAATGATTCTAGGCTGTGTGTGGCAACCCGCTTTTGCCCTCAAAGACTCCCATGATGTGGGCGGCACCGATGGCAGTTTTGCGGGTTGCCTGAGGCGGTCGGAGAATTTAAACCCGGTCAACCATTCAGAACCGGCAGGCGCTCAGAGAAGTCGGGATTATCGCCCAAGCCTCTGGGCTTTTTGCAGACGACGAATGCTTTTCTGACGATCTATCTTTTTTTGCACAGAGGGTTTGACAAAAAAGCGTCGTCTCTTTATGTCCTGCAGTACTCCGGTTTTGCGCAATTTTGCCGAAAACCGGCGCAGGGTTTTTTCAAAAGGTTCTCCGCCTCTGATTTCGACGCTAAAGTTGCAGCTCATTAAAATGCTCCTTCGCAGAACAAGGCAATGGGTGAACACTGAATTCGAATGAGTAATCGAGGATCGGTCAGCATAAATATTGGTCCGAGAATCGACTACTGAAATAGCCAAATACAATCTTTTGACCATGGAAAACGCAAAAAGTTTAGCAAAGATTGAAAAAAATGTCAAGTAAGCCCGGGAAGGGGAAACAACCGAGTTCTTCCAGGCCTGCCCCTCTGGCCGCTGCGGCTTCCTTTTGGACGATCCTGACCAGCGCCGACAAGCTATTGATACTCAGTGCGGTGATTTTTATTATTGGCTTCTCAGCCTTTCAGTTTGATCCATCCCCGCATCGCGCAGAAGTGGTAGTCGAGTCGGCTACGGGCGTGTTCGGGCCTTATCCGATATCGCAATCGCGCGTCTTGCGCTTTGAGGGTCCAATGGGAGTCAGCGAAGTGGAAATCGAGACGGGGGCAGCCCGGATTGTTACAGCCCCATGTGCAAACCAGCTTTGTGTGCGCAGGGGATGGGTGCGACGCCGGGGGGATGCGGCGATCTGCGTTCCCAATCGTCTGATTTTGCGGGTGCGGAGCAGGGACAACGGAAAGGGCTTCGACATGGTGAGCCGATGAAAGCCATCTCACCTAAAGATCTCACTCGACTGGGACTTATGGGAAGTGCAGCTCTGGTCTTGTTCGTCTTTGAAGCCTTGGTACCGAGGCCACTGCCGTGGATGAAGCTGGGGTTGGGCAATCTGGCCGTTATGCTCGCTTTGCTGGTCTACGGATTTGTCGCCGCTTTGGGAGTAAGCGCTATCAAATTGTTCGTGGGTGGGCTCCTCAGCGGTAGTCTGGGCGGACCTGCCTTCGTCATAGCCGGGGGGGCGGGAATGGCAAGTTTGACGGTAATGGCAGGTGCGTACAAGGCTAAGCCGAACCTTTTCAGCCCGGTGGGCCTGAGTATTCTGGGGGCTCTGATCCATCAATCAGTGCAACTCTTGCTGGCCTATCTTTATATTGGTCACGTCGCCTTGTTTTCTCTCCTCCCCATATTTCTGGCGACAGGCCTCTTGAGTGGAATACTAATTGGCCTTTTGGTCTACTGGACCCTTGGAAAATTGCGAGCAAATGGCCGGCTCGATCCTTAAGTGCGAGAACTTCAGCGTCTTGGAGGGATTTTTCGGTATGAACAGATCACAGGAGGGAAATGCTCCCTCTCTACCAAGTAGTGGAACCTTGGTGCCATTTGCTTATATTTACACCGAATTTTTACACAGTACCGGATTTGTTCAATGCGCTCAACGGGAAGGTACACCTTATGCCTAAATGGCGGGTAATCTTATGGTTGTGGGGGCTTATAAGTTGCCTCGAGGCGCCATTTGCAATCGCCGGCGTCGATTTCGAAGCGCTGAGGAATACGGCACCGGAGGAACGTCTGGAACGCAGTATCGAGATTTTCGCCAACTCAGGATCGCGGGTGGCCGGTTACAGCGGAGCTGAGAAGGCAGCGCATTACATCCAGAAAACTTTCCGCGAAATCGGCCTGGACGGGATCACAGTACAGGAATACGACATATCGATTCCCCTCGATCGGGGGGGTCACCTGAAAGTTGTCGCCAACGGCAAGAGTTTGCCCCTCTATGGCCTGTGGCCCAATTTGGTGAGGACCTCAACCCTTCCCGAGGATGGGCTACGGGGAAGCATCCTCGATGCTGGCTCCGGTGAGTTCGCCGACATGGACGGCCAGGAAATCGAGAACGCCATCGTCTTGATGGACTTTAACTCGGGAGACAACTGGCTCAATGGCGCCTACCTGGGAGCTTCTGCCGTCATCTTTATCGAACCTGATTCAACAGTTTATCTAGAGGGGGAAAAGAAGTTTCTCACCATGCCCCTGGACCTGCCCAGGTTCTGGGTCTCCAAAAAGGACGGAGAAGACCTGCGCAAGGCCATTGCCGCATCGGGTCCTGTAGAGGTGGAGATGGAATACCGCATGGACTGGGAGCGGCGTCCGGCCTGGAATGTCTTTGCCACCATCCCGGGCTATGATCCGCTGCTGCACCATGAGGTTATTGTTCTGGAAGCATATTACGACGCCATGTCCGTAGTTCCAGCCCTGGCTCCGGGCGCCGAACAAGCTTCAGGCATCACCGCCCTGCTGGAATTAGCCCGATATTTTCAGGCCAACCCGCCGGCGAGAAGCGTCATTTTCCTGGCCACTTCTGCCCACCACCTGGGCCTGCGAGGCGTCGACGATTTTATCCAGCGCTACCTGCGCAAGGAGGATCCTTTCGTAGGCCACATGCTGATTCGCAGGACGGTCGAAGCGGCGCTGGCTCAGGGAAGAATTGCCCAGGATGGTGTATCCTATCGGCTCGGTCGCGAAGAATTTCTGGGCAAGGATGCGCTGGTTCGCAGCGTGGCAACCGACAGGGATACTGCGTTGGTAGCCGAGGTCCTGGAGGCAAGCCTGGAGGAAGGAATTGTGCGCCGGGAAGAAGGGCGAGTCCTTTTCCAGGATGAGAGTTTCGCCAGCCACGATGATCTGCTGGAGGAGTTGATCGGCGACGAGGATTTGAAGCTGGACCTCTATAGGACCTGGGTGAATCCCAAGGTCGATTCTCTCGATATCAAGCTTTTTGTCAGTCTGGACCTATCGTCCCAAACCGACGAGTTGGGGGTGTGGAACAGTAATACAAGCTTCTATTACAAGCGCTACTTCGCTCCATTCGGTAAAAACTTCATCGGTTACGCCCGCCTCATCAGCCGGGAATTGGGCTACGATCCAAAGGACGTCTTGATTAACGGCATCAGTCCCGAAGGTGGCATGAGCTGGGAGACATTCGTTCCCGGCGAAATTTCGGTGAACAGCGAGTTGGTCCTCGAGGCCGGCACCCCCGCCCTGGCCTTCGTGACGGTGAACGACGCGCGCTTCCTGGTAGATACACCGCTGGACAAAGCCGACCGCGTCAACTTCGCCAATCTGTCCCGACAAATCCGCATGCTCGCCGGCATGTTTCACATGGCCTTTGAAGATCCGGAGCTGTTCCCTGACTTCAAAATGCGTTTGAGGGATAATCTGCGCACTCTCCGGGGGAGAACAATGGTGTTTCCGCGGCGCAGCATCGTGCCGGATTTGCCGCGCACGGAGACGGTGGCCGTGGTTCGCAACGGCAAAAAAAAATCCTACAAAGGAGTGCGGGGAGAGTACTTTGAAACCGTAGACGAAAACGGCACATTCTACGTCAATCGGATTCGGGTCAAGAACCTGCAGATCGAAGGTTATTACATGGATCCGATCACCGGAAGGATCACTTACGCCCCCGACCGCGGGATCCAGGGCGACCAGACCTACCCCATGCTTATCGAAATGGACTGGCGCGACAAGGAGTGGATGGTGATCCTTTTTCCCTGTGAGGCCTTCAACTTCTACGACATTGTCGATCCGCGCTATCTGACCAAATTGTCCACGGTCAGCGTTTTTGACGAGAGCAACAGCACCCCGGTTGAATACGGCTACACCATTGGAGAAGGACCTTCGGCGAAAGACGAGCCGATGGGCGTGCTTTTTGCCCGTCCCGGCACTCAGATAAAGATGGGCTTCGGGGCCAGCATCCTGGGCTTCCGCTCACTGCTGCTGAACGCCAGCGCGGCCATGGACAAGGAGGGAGCCGAGGGTGCTGGCTTTGAAATCGACTCCGAGACTTCTTTTGCGCGCACTTCCTACCTGACTGCCAGAGACATGTGGAATCTGGACGAAGCGCGAATGGTGGAGCTCAAGAGTTTCGCCATTGAAAACCAGCGGCTAAACAACCTTCATGGACGAGCCAAAGTGGAACTCGATGCGGCGGAGGCAGCCCTGGGGGAGAAGAAATGGAGTGACTTCGTGCGCCATTCGCGCTCCGCCATCGGCCTGGAGTCGCGTGCCTATCCGGATGTAAAGTCGACCCAAAACGACGTCATTCAGGGAATTATTTTCTTCATGGCTCTGGTAATTCCCTGCGCTTTTTTCGCCGAGCGCCTGCTCATCACCGCGGCCACCATCAAGAACCAAATTCTCGGGTTCGTCGGGGTTTTTTTGGTGATCTGGATTATCCTCTGGCAGGTGCATCCGGCCTTCCAGCTTTCCAATCCCTTTGTAATTCTGCTTGCTTTCGTGATTCTTGCCCTGGCGGTTCTGGTGATGTGGATCATCTCTGGCCGATTCAACGAGCAGATGAAAAAGCTCCGCACCGAAGTGGCCGTTATTCACGATACTGATGTAAGCCGCTCCAGCGCCTCGATGACCGCGTTTCAACTTGGCATATCCAATATGAAACGCCGCAAGACGCGGACCGCCCTCACCTTTGCCACCCTGCTTCTTCTGACATTCACGGTGCTGTCCTTCACTTCCATCAAAACGGGTCTGCGCTTCAATCAAATTGAACGCGATAACGAGGGACTTTACGAGGGACTGCTGATCCGCAGCAAAGCCTGGCTAGCGCTGGAAGAATCTGTCTTCGACTACGCCTACAGCAATTTCCATGAGATAGCCTCCATTGCACCCCGGAGCTGGTATTCCAACAAGGAAAAGGCCCACATAAAGATCAAACACGGGTCTCGCTCCCACAACGCCCTGGGAGTTCTGGGATTGACCCCCACTGAACGGGAGGTCACCGGCCTGCACCGGGCCCTGGTGGCAGGCAGATGGTTCCAGCCCGGCGACGAAAATGTGTGTATTCTGCCCAACGACATGATTGGAGCGGACAATCTGAACATGGATCTGGCCGCAGTTGGCCGGGCCCAGGTTCGCGTCTTCGGCGAACACTTCACCGTGATAGGAGTAATCGACTCCAAGCGCATGAAGGACCTCAAGGACCTGGACGACGAGATTATGACTCCTGCCGACTTTGCCGTCACCGGGGGCCAGGCCGTACAGGAGATAGAGGAGGAAGAAGAGCGCGAAAAGCAGGGGCTCGAAGACGCCAAGGTGATCATCAAGCCGTTTGTGCACCTGGAGCCGGCCAACATTCTCATTACCCCATACCATACCCTGCGGAATGTGGGAAGCGGCAACCCCCTGCAATCGGTGGCGGTGCGCTTTCACGAGGGGATAGACGAGCGCGGCGAGATCGAGGAGTTCATCTCCCGTCTGGCCGTCACCTTATTCGCGGGGATCAAGGAAGAGGGTGACGACTATATCAAAGTGTCCATATACAGTTCCCTCGGACTGACCTCGTTTTCCGGCCTGGCTAACCTTTTCATCCCCATTCTGATCGCCTCCCTGATCGTCCTCAACACCATGATGGGCAGCGTCTACGAGCGCTTCCGCGAGATCGGAATCTACTCCTCGGTGGGACTTGCGCCCCGCCATATCGCCTGGCTTTTCATCGCCGAATCCTGCGTTTACTCGGTCCTGGGAGTGGTGGCCGGCTATCTCGCCGGACAGATGATCGCCAAGGGCCTCATTGTGTTCAACCTGCTGTCCGGCTTTACCCTCAACTACTCATCTCTGGCCGCGGTGACCTCCTGTATCCTGGTGATGGCGGTGGTCATGCTGTCCACAATCTATCCCGCCCGGAAGGCCTCGCAGATGGCGGTGCCGGACGTGACCCGCAGATGGAAACTGCCACCTCCGGAAGGAGACCAGTGGAACTTCGATTTTCCATTCACCGTAAGCGGTCATGAGGTGCTGGGACTGTGCGTCTTTCTCATCGGTTATTTCGACTCCTACAGCGAGGAATCCATCGGCACCTTCTACACCGACGGCGCCAATCTGCGGCGCTTCGAAACCGGGGACGGCGAAGGCTATCTCATCGACATGAATATCTGGTTGGCACCCTTCGACCTGGGGGTGAGTCAGAACGTGGTCTTCCACGCCACGCCCGAGTCCGAACACCATATCTATACGGTTACCTTGCAGATCAAACGCCTCAGCGGTGAGGATGCCTCCTGGCGCCGGGTTAACCAGCGTTTCATGAACGTAATCCGCAAACAATTTCTAATCTGGCGCACGGTAGATGCCGAAGCCAAAGATAAGTATCGGGAGCAGGGCGGGCAGATCCTTGCCGGCGAACGCACCGAGATAACCGCATAAAGGGAAAGGGAGGAGCCGTCCCGTGCTCGGACGCAAGAAGACTAATCCAAACGCGGAGATCGAAGAATATCGCGATCTGATGGAAACCCCGTCTCAATTCGAAGAAGGGTTTACCATCAAGGCAGTTCTCGGGGTTTTGTTCGTGGCCTTCGTCATGATCCCGGGGAATATGTACCTCAGTCTCATGGTCGGAGGCTCACTGGGAGCGGCGGCGGAGTGGGTCACGATTATTCTTTTCGCCGAGGTCATCAAGCGATCCTTCACCACCCTTAGGCGCCAGGAGGTCTACCTGCTCTACTACGTGGCTGCAGGGCTGATTGCCGCCGAGACCGGGGTGTTCGAGGGACTCCTATGGAACCAGTACCTGGTGCAGTCCCCGGCGGCCAAACAGTTCGGCCTCACAAAATTGATTCCCACCTGGTGGGCGCCTTCGGTCGATTCGGAGGCTCTGGTGCTGCGCACATTCTTCCACCGCGATTGGATCGTTCCAATCGGGCTGATGATCGCCGGCATGATTATCTCGCGGGTTTTGTGGTTTACAATGGCTTACATCCTTTTCCGTGTAAACTCGGACTACGAGCGCCTGCCATTCCCTTTTGCACCCGTGGCGGCACAGGGTGCCACCGCGCTGGCCGAGACCACCCAGGGACTGGAGAGTTGGCGCTGGCGAGTATTTTCCGCAGGAGCAATGATCGGCCTTGTATTCGGAGCCATTTACGTAGCCATTCCGGCCATCAGTGGAGCACTTCTGACTGAACCCATTCAGTTGATCCCCATTCCTTTTGTCGACTTCACCCAGGTTACGGGAAACTTCATCCCAGCCACTCCTCTGGGATTCACCGCCCATCTCGGTCCCATATTCACGGGGCTGGTAATGCCCTTCTGGGCGGTGATGGGGACCTTCGTCGGAGTAGTTGTACACTCGGTCGTGAATCCCTTTCTCTATGAGGCAGGGTACCTGTCGACGTGGCAGCCAGGCATGGGTACGATCGATACCTTCTTTGTCAACCAGGTGGATTTCTGGATGAGCTTCGGCATCGGAACCACAATCGCCATCGCCGTGATCGGGATCTATCAGGTGGTTCAGAGTTTGCGCACCGCCTCCATAGAAAAGGCGCAGGGCAAGGAGCGCAGTATAAAGGCCCCCGAAGGACGGGGAGATTTCCCCATATGGATGGCGCTGAGCTTCTACCTTGCGGGCACCGCCGGCCTCATTGTAATTGCCTGGGTTCTTTTGCCTGAGTTCAGCCACTTTATCTGGTTCTTCCTGTTCTTCGGCTTCATCTTCACCCCCTTTCAATCCTTCGTGAACGCTCGTCTTGTCGGCATGGTGGGTCAGACGGTGGAGATCCCCTTTGTACGCGAAGCCACGATTGTTCTATCGGGCTATCAGGGCGTGAGCATTTGGTTCATTCCCTTCCCCCTGGGCAATTACGGCGCCATGACCCAGAAATTCCGCGAGATCGAATTGACCGGCACCAGGTTCACCAGCATCATCAAAGCCGAAATGTTCATGATTCCCATAGTCCTCGGAGCCACTTTCCTTTACGGATCCTATATTTGGAAACTGGCTCCGGTTCCATCGGCTTCCTACCCTTACGCCCAGCTCATCTGGCGCCTGCGGGCTTATCAGCTTTGCATCTGGTATACGGGGACCATGCGCAGCCACCTGGAGGTTTCCCAGGACAGACGGGACATTGCCTGGACTCCTGCCAATCTGACTGCCAACGAGTGGTGGTACTGGCGAGCGCGCCTGGTTGACCAGGAATGGCTGGACAGCACCGGCAAACGCGGTGAGGCCGGTCCGTGGACCGAGAAGCGGGCATTTTATACCTACTTCGCCGAAGGCACGCCTGAAATGATCCCCGAGCGGCCCGCCGCAGCCATGGCGTCGGTAACCTTTGCAGCGGCAGCGGGGCCCCGGATATCAGCAGTGACACCTCCCGCGGACCAGGAATTGATGCGTAGTCCCAAACCTACACTAAAGGTAATGTCCGAGAAGACCGTACCCGAGGGCTGGGTTTACTACTTCGAAGTAGATACCGACCCCCAATTCACCAGTCCGTGGGTCCAGCGCTCTACCGACGAGCCCTGGCTCTTCCGCGCCATGAAGCGCGAAATCATTATTCTTGGGGTGGTCGTCGGCCTGGCCTCTTACGTCCTCTTGTCAATATTCGGACTGCCGATTTTGCTGGTTTTCGGATACGTCCGCGCTCTGACCCATATCCCTCACTTTTTCGTCACCGAGATGGTTGGAGCCCTGCTTGCCCGCTACTATTTCTGGAACAAGTACGGCAAGAAGCAGTGGCGGCAGTATGCTCCGATCCTAGCCGTCGGCTTTGCCTGCGGCATGGCACTGATGGGCATGGCTTCCATAGCGGTGGCCTTGATCCAGAAATCGGTGTCGGTGCTGATCTTTTAGATCCATGGCCCGAGCACAGAGAGAGTGGGCGGACTTCGGCTGGCAGGGAATCTACCTTCGGGTTCCTGAAGACTGGAATCTGGGAAGGGTTAGCGGCGATTACAAGAGTGGATACGCGCGCCTGGACGATGCCGAGATCGTGCGCGCCGAAATCGAGTGGCGCGAGGGCAAAGGTCAGGCAAAGGGAAGGTTGAGAATCTCGGAGATCGTCGACCGCTACGTCGAAAGTCTGGAGAAAAAAGCCAGGAAAGAGGGTACTACCTTTTCGGTTCAGCGCCGCGCCAAGTTCCTCAAAGACAAGACCTGGCTAGAGGGCAGCGACTACGAAACCTTTACCTGGGACGCGGACTTCCGCGCCTATAATTTGGCCCGGGCATGTGGAAACTGCGGCCGCATTGTGCTCTTGCGTATCTTGTGCAAGCACCAGGAGAGCATGGAAGATGTGGTTGGGGCGGTATTGCGATCGCTGCAGGACCACCCACACGACAAGCACTTGTTCTGGAGTATTTATGGACTGAATTTCTTCACGCCTGTTGATTTCAAGCTCAATGGGCAAGAGTTGAAGTCCGGCCATATTCAACTGTCCTTCGAGCGGGGAAAACAGGTTTGCCGGATTCAGCGCCTGAGCATGGCCTCGATGCTGCTCAAACACATTACCCTCGAAGACTGGTATCCGACTTTCTTCAAAAAACAATTGCGCGACTTCAAATTTGAGGTCTGCGCAGAGGACGTAGCCTCCCATGAAGGACTGCGGGTGGTGGGCAGACCCCGCAGTCGCTGGCGCCAGCTTCTGCGGCCCTTGCCCCTGTTCAATCCGCGACCTCGTCAGTACCTGGACAGTCGAGTCTGGCACTGCCGGCAGGCCAACAAAATCTGCATTGTCGACCTCCTCTGCCGAAAAAAGGACCGGACCGGAGGCCTAGTCCAGAAGGTGATCAATGGCTATATTTGCCACCAGAAGAAAACCGAAGCTGAGCCGCGAAGCCATGCTGGCTTCGCGGCCGGCCCGCAACGAGGCGCTTAATTGGGAAGCTAATGAAGACGGCGAAGTGCAGATCACCATACGCCGTCAGGACACCTGGAAGGTCCGCATTCTTTCGAAGGCCTTCTACATTCCCAAAGAACGCAAGATCACCCTGGATGAGGTGGGCACCGAGGTATGGCAAATGTGCAACGGTCGCACTTCGGTGGGCCAGATGATCGAGTCCCTGGGCAGAAAATACCAACTCAACCGCAAGGAAGCCGAGGTATCGCTGTTGTCCTACCTCAAAACGTTGGGCGAAAAGCGCTTTGTCGGATTCCTGCTCGAGGGTGAGAAGAAAGGGCAGGATCGAGGGACAGCTAGTGGCAAGAAATGGTCCAAGTGAACAGAGCCAAACGAAGCGAGGATAATGAGGTAGGATGGAACCCTATCGACTTGATAAACTGGCCTCCTTGATTTCACACGCTCTGAATCCATCCATGGTGGGACTGGGGGTGTTCGCCGGCTTGACTTGGATGGACATGGGAGCATGGCCGGCAGGCACGGCGGGGGTATTCCTCTTTTCCATCCTACCTGGAACCATATTGTTCCGTCTGCGGCGCACCGGCTACATTGATCAATTGTACCCGAACGATGGCTATCAAAGAGGACGATTGCTGCTGCTCGGAGCTACCTGTTATTTCCTGGGGAGTATAGTACTGTTGCTGGTGAGCGCCCCGGCGCTCATGGTCGGGGCCGGATGTGCGTTCTGCTGCAACACCTTGCTTGTCTGGCTGATCAACCGAAAGTGGAAGATCAGCATCCACGCCACCGGTGTGGGAGGAGCTCTACTTATTCTCGTTCTTGCCGGAGGCACGGTGCTGTTGTCGCTCGCGCCTACCCTGCCGCTGTTGGCCTGGGCCCGGCTGCGTCTCGGCTCCCATACCCTGGCCCAAGTGATGGCGGGAGCTTTGTTGGGAGGGTCGGCCACAGGATTGACCCTCGGCCTGATTCTCTGGATCGAAGCACTCTGCTCCGCCTGAATTTTCCTCCAAAATTTTTCCCTGCAGAAAGATGAGCGAATCCATCAGGGGCTGTATTGACCTTATAACCTACTACAACCATGAAAGTGGTTACTTGATCGCTCGACTAGTACCTGAGGGAAAGCGGGAGCGGATAACCGTTGTGGGCACCGTGGCAGCCCTCAAAGAAGGGGAAACCATAGAGGTGGAAGGTGCCTGGGTAAACCATTCAAAATACGGCCGCCAGTTCAAAATTGAGACCTACCGGCAGGTCCACCCCTCCACCTTGGAGGGCATCCAGAAGTACCTGGGCTCGGGCCTCATCAAGGGCATCGGACCCGTCTCCGCCCGGCGCATCGTGGACCATTTCGGCGGCAAGACCCTGGAGATCATCGATGCCGATCCCTATGGCCTCCTCGAGGTGGAAAAACTGGGGAAAAACCGGGTGGAGCTGATTGCCCGGGCCTGGAAAGACCAGCGCCGGATCAAGGACGTCATGGTCTTTCTTCAATCGCATGGGGTCACCACCGGCTATGCAGTCAAAATATTCAGGCAGTACGGCCAGGAAGCCATTCAACGGGTGCGGGAGAATCCATATCGTCTGGAACGCGATATAGTGGGCATCGGCTTCCGGATCGCCGACCGGATCGCCCGCAACATAGGTCTGGCCATGGACGCTCCGGAGCGGGTTCAGGCCGGGATGCGCTACTTGCTCGATCAAGCCGCGGAGCAGGGCCACGTATACCTGCCGGTGATGGAACTGATGCGGCAGTGCAAGGAAATCCTGGAGGTCAATGCAGAACTCTTTCCTGCAGCCCTGGAAACCTTGCGCGACGCCGACGGCATCGTCACAGAGGAGTTGCGCTACTATTTGCCGCCGCTCTACTACGCCGAGGTTGGCGTGGCTTCATCCCTCCAGCGCCTTTTGCGGACACCTGCGGCCATAAAGCTCGATCCCCCTGACAAGGCCGGGACCGGAGGAGACCTCCAATTGGCCGCGAGCCAGGTGGAGGCCATAAGCCTGTCTGCCAGAAAAAAGGTGATCGTGCTGACCGGCGGACCGGGGACCGGAAAGACCACAATCACCAGAGAAATTCTCGCCTTATTCGAGTCCAGGGGACTGGAGGTCGCCTTGTGTTCGCCGACGGGGCGAGCGGCCAAGCGCCTGGGCGAAGCAACGGGCAAGGCGGCCAAAACCATCCACCGCCTTCTCGAGTTTTCTCCTGCAGACAGAGCCTTCAGAAAGAACTACGAGAACCGACTCGAAGTGGATGGACTGATCGTCGACGAAGCCTCAATGATAGACGTTGCCCTGATGAACGCCCTGTTGCAGGCCCTTCCCGACACCGCACACTTGGTGATTGTGGGAGACATAGACCAGCTCCCCCCGGTGGGCCCGGGCAACGTACTCAGGGATATAATCGCCTCTGAGACGGTGCCTGTGATACGGTTGACCGAGATTTTCCGCCAGGCCCGGGAGAGCCAGATTGTTCTCAACGCGCACCAGCTAAACCGGGGAGAGCCGCCCGCCATCAACAACAAGGAGGCCTCGGACTTCTTCTTCCTGGAAGAGAATGATCCGCCCCGGGCGGCAGAATTGATCGAAGATTTGTGCGCCCGGCGTTTGCCAGGCCGCGGCTACGACGCCCTGAACGACATCCAGGTCATTACTCCAATGTATCGCGGTGAGACCGGTGCTATCAATCTGAATCTGCGCCTCCAGCAGCGTCTCAACCCCCATGGTCGGTCCTACCGTCTGGGTGAACTGGAGTTTCGCGTAGGAGACAAAGTGATGCAGGTGAAGAACAACTACGACAAGGGAATTTTCAACGGCGACATGGGAAAAATCGTCGCCCTGGATAGGGACGAAGAACTGATGCAGGTGAAGTTCGATAGTGTTCTTGGCTACGATCTCGCCGATCTGGACGAACTTACTCTGGCCTATGCCATAAGCACCCACCGGGCGCAAGGTTCGGAGTTCCCGGTAGTCGTCATGCCCCTGACCACGCAGCACTACGTGATGTTGCAGCGCAATCTCCTCTACACCGCCTTCACCCGGGCAAGAGAAATGATCGTTCTGGTTGGGACCCGAAAAGCGCTCAACCTGGCTGTCGCCAACGATGCAGTGGCGCTGCGCTACACCACCTTGAAAGAGCGCTTGCGGGGAGAAATAGGGGAGCGGGTGGAGCCCGGAGGCAGGTTAAAAGAAGCAACCTGACGATTTGACAATTACAGCTTGAGACGCTTGAAAATGGCCTCGGGAATACACTTGACCAGGAGCATGATATAGCGCCAGAACCACGGCGTGTAGAGGATGTCCCGCTTTTTTTTATAAGCTCCCAGAATATCCCTGGCCACCTTTTCCGGTTCAGCCACCAGAAACAGGCCTTCTAGATCCGCGGTCATAGGAGTGTTGACATAGCCCGGCTTCACGGTCAGCACGTGCACCTGGGTAGAAGCCAATCTGTTGCGCAGACCCTGTAAAAAAAGGGACAAGGCGCCTTTGGCCGAGCCGTAAAAGTAGTTGCCTTGCCTGCCGCGGTCCCCTGCCACCGAACTGACGGCAATGATGCCGCCGGGTTTGCCGCGCTCCTCGAGATAGTTGGCCAAGTGGCTTAGGACGATGGCCGCGGCGGTGAAATTGGTGTGCAGAATCTTCTCCATCTCCGCAGTAACGCTCCTCGCCGTTTGCTGTTCACCCATATATCCGACGACCTGGACCACCAGGTCGAATTCTCCGAATTGCCGTTCCAGACGTAAGGGCATAGAGGACAAGATTTCGACCTCAAGAGCGTCGAATTCCACTAGGTCCACCTGGCATTGGGTGCGCACCCTGATATCGGCGGCGAATGGTGCCAGCCGGTCGCTGTGGCGCGCCGCCAGGATCAGGTCGCACCCTTCCGTGCTCAGCCCGCGGGCAATTTCCTGGGCTATGGCCGAATTGGCACCCAGGATCAGGGCACGCCGAGTCACGATATACCCAAACGCATCGATTGGTGGGAGCGAAAGAGGTTGCCGGGGTCGTATCGCCGTTTGATTCTCTTGAACTCTCCCAAACCAGGATACATGGCTTCGAAGCTGGGTTTTTCGAGGATGGCATCCTTGGCCAGGTAGATGCGGCCGCCTGCCTTCAGGACCAGCATGTCCAGGTCGTGCAACCGCGGGATGATGGAGCCATCCCGGAATGGGAAATCCAGGGCCATTGTGTAGCCTTGCATAGGAAAGGAGAGGCAACCTCCTTTCTCGGGGCCGAGGGCTTTCAACACGGCAAGGGGTGAGACCATACCCCAGGCCGCGATGTTCTGCAAAATCTCCTTTATGGTCTCCCTACCGTTTTTGAAAGGAACGACGAACTGGTATTGGAAAAAGCCGCAGCGGCCATAGATCCGGTTCCAGTTTCTGATGGCGTCCAGGGGATAAAAGAAAGAATCGTAATGCACCAGAGTGTCCTTGCAACTGCGCAGTTGTTTGTGATAGTAGAAGGAATTGAAAACCTTCACGGTCCAGCGGTTGATCGCCCGCCGGGGAAAGTGGAAGGGCAGATTGCGATTGTTCGAGGAGTGCAAGAGCAGCGGGGTGGATGAGCCGAGAGCATCCGCCGGAGCATGATTGCCGAGTATGACCAGGCTGCGACCTGACCGCCTGCCTCCGGAGAGGCAGTCGACCCAGGCTACGGAATATAGAAACTCCTCTTTTGTTGTTTCTAAAATAGAACATGTTTCGGCGAGACTCGCCGTCTTGATTGAGCGCATCTGGATGTAGGCCGAAGAGACTCGCCTGAGTCGCAGCACAGCCGCATAGATAAACCCAGTGAGTCCCATACCCCCCAGAGTGGCGCGAAACAGGTCGCTGTTTTCCCGCAGCGAACAGCGCACCTGGGAACCGTCGGCCAGGACCATTTCCAATTCGACGACAAAAGATGAGGTGGAGCCGTCAAGGTGATGGTTTTTTCCGTGGACATCTGCAGCAATGCAGCCTCCCAGAGTGGGAAATTTGGTGCCGGGAGTCACAGACAGAAACCAGCCTCGGGGAAGTGCAAAGCGGATGATCGCATCGATGGTGATGCCTGCTTCGGCGCGCAGTATTCCCCTCTCTGGGTCGAAGCTGAGCAGGTGATTGAGGGAAAGAGTGGAAACCACTCGGTCGAAGAGGCAGGCGTCGCCGTAGCTGCGGCAGTTGCCCTGGGGCAGCATGGGCTTTTGTTGGCCTGCGAAGTATACAAGGTCCTGTGGGCAGCGGGGTTTGCTTCTGTATGTTGTTACAGTGGGGTATAGACCCCAGCCGCTTATTCGGTACTGTCGCATAGTTGATGGCTGGCCGGCAATGCATTGCGGCCGGGAAATGATAAGCATTGCCCTTGTGGCCGGCAAGCAGAGGCGCAGATGTTGAGTCTGCATCTAACCTCCAGAGCAGAGGTTCCCATCAGGCCACATTAGACGAACTGGCCCTACACCCTGGTTCCCTGTGTGCAACTGCTGGTGCATTCCGCCCCAGCCGCGCCGCGGCTTCCGGAGTTCCCTCGCTCTGTGCTTCCCGCCCATTGGCCGAGAGGTTCATCCATGCGAACTTGTTGCCTTCAGCTCCAGGGTGCGCTGGGGAACCCTTCACCTTACAAACCCTGGAAGATCCTTGCTTCGGCATAGATAGGGGTTATATTTCGGTTTGTACTCTCTGTGGGGAAACTCATCACTTCCCAGGCCGGGAGTTCGCCCCTTTATGGCAGCAGAGACGAGCAAAGAGAAAATGCCGGTTGGTGGTTTTGAGGAAGATCCTCGTGCATGAATCACCACGGGTTCCCGGTGGAGGGAGCAATGGGCAAATAGCCGTCAATGCCCTGCTCCACCGCTGGCGCCATCTCAGGCGTCACCGCCTGGCGCTACTGGGTGCAGGTATTGTGCTTGCTCTGGTGCTGGCAGCCTTGATGGCTCCTTTTCTTGCTCCTCACAACCCGCTCGAACAACAACTCTACCAGCGCCTGCAGGCCCCCTCCCTTGCCAACCCTCTGGGCACCGACGACTTCGGCCGCGACATCCTGAGCCGCATCCTTTACGGTGCCCGCATATCCCTGCGCATAGGCCTGATATCCATTTCCATTGCCCTGTCCGTCGGCACCTTGCTGGGATTGCTGGCTGGATATCGCGGCGGCCTGGTCGATGCTCTGGTCATGCGGCTCATGGATATCGTGCTGGCCTTCCCCAGCATTCTTCTCGCCCTGGCAGTGGTCGCCGTGATCGGTCCGGGAATCGAGAATGTCATGGTAGCCGTGAGCGTCGTGATGGTGCCCCAGTTCGCCCGCCTCGTCCGCGCCACAGTGCTGACCATCCGCGAGATGGCCTATGTCGAGGCAGCCCGGGCCCTGGGCGCCGGAGACGGGCACATTTTATGGCACAACGTATTGCCCAATTGTGCGGCCCCCCTCGTCGTGCAATCCACCTTGAGTTTGGGGACTGCCATGCTCGACGCCGCCGGGCTCAGCTTTTTAGGGTTGGGCGCCCAGCCTCCAACACCGGAGTGGGGCTCCATGCTTTCGGGTGGCCGCGAACTCCTGCTCAAAGCGCCCTGGGTGATGGCTTTTCCCGGCCTGGCAATTTTCATAGTGGTCCTCGGCCTCAACCTGCTTGGAGATGGGCTCCGGGACGCCCTGGATCCCCGGAGGACGGCCCTGTGATCGCGACCTCGTGGAAAAACTTCGCCGGCAATTTGCTGCTTTTCCAGGCCTGTCTCTGTGCTCAGATCCTCACCTGGGGATGCGGAAGCACCTGGCAATGGCGGTCAGCCGGACAATCCCCTCCCGCCGAGGCTCAACGCAAGGAGGCCATGCGGTACTTCGTCAAGGCCAAAGTCTTCGAAGCCCAGGAGAACTATTACGGCGCCATTGTGGCTCTTCGCAGTGCCGCCGACCTCGATCCTTCTTCGCCGACCATCCACGCCCAACTCGCCCTCGGCTACCATCGGATTGACGACGTCCGGATGGCCGAAATTTTTGCCCGCAAGGCCCTGAAACTCGACCCCAGCCGCACCAAGCTGCGCTATTTGCTGATCCGGCTCTACCAGGACAGGGGCGACGAACTCAAAGGGGCTAGAGAACTCGAGGAGCTTTTGCCCTACGAGCCGACGAATTGGCAACTTTACTTCCACCTCACCGATTTCTATCTGAAATCCGGACAGGTCAAGCGCATAACTGCGCTGCTCCAGCGCGTCCTGAAACGCGAGGATATGCCCCCTGAAGTCAGGACAAACGTCGCCTACGTTTTCCTGCACACAGGAAAACAGAAGAAGGCCGAGGCCATTTTCGAGCAAGTCCTCGAAAACCATCCAGATATCGAAAGCGCATGGCTGGGCGTGGCTGCAACCCAGATCGCCAGAGGTCGGAGAGAGGCAGGGTTGAAGTATTATCGCGAGGCTGCACGCGCCCTGCCCGACAGGTCTGTCTTCTACCACAAACTGGCGGTTCTGATCGCCGCCGGCAAGGAGCTTGAGACCGTCCTCTCGGAGGAAGACCCCCGCTTTTTATACCGCTTGGGCATGGCCCTGACCGAGGCCCGGAGATATGACGAGGCGGCCGCGGTTTTTGAATATATTGCCGCCTTGCAACCGGACACGGCAGAGGGGTGGTTGGACCTCGGCCGCTATTTCATCTACAAGGAAGAATACGACCGGGTACACGAAATCCTTTCTCAAGCTGTGGCGGCCATGCCCGACAGTAGCAACATCTATTTTTTTTTGGGAGCAGCCATGGAGAAGGCCGATCGGTTTGCGGCGGCAATCGACATCTATCGCCAGGGGCTCAAGCACCACCCCGAGGAGATGGACTTCTATATCTACTGGGGATTCGCCCTTGAAAAACAAAAGAAGTGGAAGGAGGCAATCGCCGTTTACGACCGCGCCCTGGAGCTGATTCCCGGCAATGCAGAACTCCACATGCGGAGGGGAACCGCCTTGAGCAGACAGCAACAGTGGGGGGAGGCAATCCTTCACTACCGGCAGGCCCTGCAACTGGACCCGCTCAACGGCGATGTCTATCTGCACTGGGGCCTCGCTCTGGAGCAATTGAAAATGTGGGAGGAGGCAATTGAAAAGCTGGTTCGTGCTACCGAACTAGACGAGGATGACACCCAAAGCCTTTTCTATCTCGGCAGTTGTTTTGAGCAGGCCGCCCTCCAGACGGGCGGGGAGGTCTATTTCGAGCGTGCGATCGAAACCTTCACGCGCTTGCTGGAAGTCGATCCAAACGATGCCTATTCGCTGAATTATCTGGGATACATGTTCGCCGAAAAGGGCATCCACCTGGAAGAGGCCGTAGAGATGTTGTTGAAAGCTGTATCTCTGGACCCGGAAAACAGCGCCTTCCTGGACAGTCTGGGCTGGGCTTACTTTCGCCTCGGCGAATTGGAGCGCGCCCAATACTACCTGCAAAAAGCTCTCCAAGTTCTTGAGCGCAGTGAACCAGTTGTGGAAACGGCGGAGGATCAGGCCATCATCCTGGACCACGCCGGCGATATCGCCCAGGCCCTCGGCAATGAGAGCGAGGCCAGAACCCACTGGAACCGGGCCCTGGAACTTGCTCCGGACAACAACGACGTGAGAGCCAAGCTGGAACTCATTCTTCCTTGATTACCTCTGTATGAAACGGCACAGATCCTGTCTGGAATCCACTGGTGCGCTCAGAGAAATTGTAGATAAGCGAATGGCTGGCCGAATCGGTCTACCCATCCTCCGACCATTTGGGAAGAATCGGTCATGGCCGGCATCCATTCGGTCCGATGCCGGACCGCGGCCGCTGAGGTTACGCCAGCTTCTGCGATTGGGGTTCTGCTCGCTGCCGTTGGTGGTCCTCCATTGCGCTCCTCCCCCGGTGTCGCGTCAGGACTGGCGGCGCGAGGACGGGATCGAAGAGCTCTTCAACCTATCCCGGAAGCCGCTGCAATCGCTTCAGGATCTCAGAGCCAGGGCGCGTATTACATTGCGCCGAGAGGAGAGCCAGGAGCGGGCCACCATGTCCATTCTACTGATACAACCGGACCTTTTCAGGATGGAGATCCGAGGTCCTCTTTACACCCACCTGTTCACCGCGGTACTGCAGGCAGACTCGTTGACGGTTCTCAGCCGGGAAGGGAATTGGAAAGGATCGACCCACGGCATGCTGCTGCACCTGACGGGCATGGATCCCGGACCTTACAATCTGAGATATCTCCTGCTCGGACTGATCGAACCAGGGACCATTGACTCGAGCCGGGTCGTCACGCAGCCCCTGCCTGACCAAGCCGTGGTGCCGCTGCGCGGGACCAATTCCGTGCGCCGCGTCTGGGTCGATCTTTACCGCGGCTTTGTCGTCCGTGAAGAAGTCAAGCCTTCCCCTGGATTTCCCGGTTGGAGTCGCCTGTTGCGGGACTATCGGAAGGTTGGCCCTCTCTACTTGCCCAAAAGGATAGTGATTCAACAGAACGATGTGGAAATTTCGCTGGAGTACGACAACTATGTGCTCAATGAGGGGATACCTGAGGATCTCTTCTTCAGGGGCCTCCCGCCGGATCCCTTGCATCGGATCGACTAGAGAGCCAGGGTTATTCCATGCCCCTAGAGAGGATCTATCCCCCTTCTATTTTTCGTAGCGGATCCTGGGGTCCAGCCAGGCGTAGAGCACGTCGGCAATCAGATTGATTGTGACGAATACAGTTGCCAGCAGTAACACCCCACCTTGTACCGCCCTGAAATCACGGGCTTGCACCGCCAAAAAGAGCCAGCGCCCCAGCCCTGGCCATGAGAAGATAGTCTCCGTGAGAATCGCCCCGCCGAGGAGATAGCCGGATTGCAGGGCAATTACAGTCAGAGTGGGGATGAAAGCGTTTTTGACAGCGTGGCGCAGGACCACGGCCTTCTTTGCCAAACCCTTGGACCAGGCGGTGCGGATATAGTCTTCCCCCAAAACCTCGAGCAAGCTTGCCCGGGTCATTCGGGCGATTACCGCCATAGGCACGGTGCTCAAGGCAATTGTGGGCAGGACCAGGTGCCAGAGGATGTCCCCGAAGGCGCGCAGATTGCCGCTTAGCAGAGCATCCACCAAGTAGAAATGAGTCCGTGGCTCCACGTAGAGGTGGGGACTAAGCCGGCCCGAGACCGGGAAGAAGGGCAAGTAAACGGAAAGCAGGAGGATCAGCATCAACGCCAACCAGAAAATGGGCAAGGAAATCCCGGCGGTTGCCGCGATCATGCTGGCGTAGTCCATGAAGCGAGCCCTTCTCACCGCCGCCAGAAGGCCGGCGACGATGCCTCCCAGGGCGGCTATGATCATGCTGGTGAAAGTGAGCTCGCAAGTGGCCGGAAAACGCTCCAGGAGTTCGGTGGAGATCTTTTCGTGGGTGCGGATGGAGCGCCCCAGATCACCCCTGAGCAAACTGCCGAAAAAGCGGCCGAACTGCACGTGGAAGGGCTGGTCCAGGCCCATCTCGGCGCGCAGGGACGCCAGAGTCTCGGCATTGGCGCGTTCCCCCAGCATGACCTGGGCCGGGTCCCCGGGCACGAGGTGAATCATCAAAAAGACCAGGAGAGAAATTCCCACCAGGGTCGGTGCCAGCAAAGCCACGCGCTTGAGAACAAAGCCGTACATGGACTAAGGGGAAAACTTCACCTTATGGAACCACTTTCTGCCCGTCGGATGGAGCTTGAATCCCCGTACTCCGATATGGAAAGCGGCCGTCTGAGTGGCGTGCACCAGAGGAACCCAGGGAGCGTCGCGGTGGATGATTTGCTGGGCAGCGGAATACAGACGTATGCGCTCCCCCTGATCTGAAGTACGGCGCGCCCGGACCAGAATTTCGTGAAGTTCGTCGCTGCGGTAGAAGGCGATGTTTTGGGCAGGCTTGATTGCGGCGGTCTTGTCAAGAAGAACATAAAGGAAATTGTCGGGATCGCCATTGTCGCCGGTCCAGCCCAGCAGGGCCATCGCGTGCTCCCCGTTGAAGACCTTGTCAAGGTAGGTCCCCCACTCCCACTGCACGATCCTGGCGCGAATGCCCACCTTTTCCAGATCGGCCTGGATTGCCTGCGCGATTTTGTCCGGTTGCGGCATGTAGGGACGGGGAACCGGCATTGTCCACAACTCGGTGGAAAAGCCCTCCGGGTAGCCTGCCTCTGCAAGTAACGCGCGCGCCTTTTCCGGGTTGTAAGGATAGGGTTCGATGGCCTCGTCGTATCCCCACAGGGTCGGCGGAATGGGGTTTTTGGCCGGCGCCGCCAAACCCTGGTAGAAGTTGTCCACCAGGGACTGCTTGTCGATGGCGTGATTGAGTGCCAGACGCACCATGAGGTTGTCGAATGGCTTTTTATCCATGTTCATGGCCAGATAGCCAACGTTCATACCGGCCTGAGTGAGCAGGTTCAGATCGGGGTTTTCGCGAATCTCGTCAATAAACTCTGGGCTCAGGTTGTCGAGGCCGTGAATTGCACCGGTACGCAACTCCAAAAAGCGCACCGAAGCATCCTGTATAGGCTTGAAAATCAACTGATCCAGCTGAGGTCCGGCTCCCCAATAGTCGTCGTTACAGGCAAGGACGATACGTTCGTCCTTGCGCCATTCGACGAAGCGAAACGGTCCGGTCCCCACCGGATTCTTGAAAAAGTCGTCGCCATAGCGGCGCACGGCCGCAGGGCTGACTGCGGCGGCAAAATTCATCGCCAAGTTCGACAGAAAAGGCGCATTTGGTTGGTTGAGGCGGATGACGAAGGTTGAATCGTCGGGCGCCTCCAAGCCGGCGACAATGGCGTCCATGCCCATGTCTTTCCAATATTTATATGTACCTTCCACTTGGTGATACGGATGGTCTTTGAAATATTGGCGCCCCAAGGAAAAGAGCATAGCCGCGGCATTGAAAAATGTGCCGTCGTGAAAGCGCACGTCGGTGCGCAGATGAAAAATCCAGGTCAGACCGTCCTCCGAACTCTCCCATGATCTGGCCAATTGGGGCTTGACAGCCGTGCTTTCTTCCCTGTAGGTGACCAGGGTTTCGTAGATATTGTCGCAGACCTTGAAGGATTCTCCGTCGTTTTCCAGGGCTGGATCGAGACCTACCGAATCCGACCCCCTTCCAAAAACGAGCACGTTCCGGGGTTCGTTGCTGCAGTTCCATCCAATTGGTCCACTGAAAAGAAGGAGAAAGATGACGGCATTACGGCACATTAAAGCTTCCTTCTGATGAGAAATTCATTGATTGGGTGGCAGGGCTTCGGTTGTGCGTTGACCTTACTCTGCTGCGGAGAGATCGCGCTTGTACCGCGGCAGGCTCAAGGAAGCCATGGCGTCCGGCTTTCCCCCCTGTAAAAACGGGTAAAATTGCCTGCAATGCTCCCGCTGTCAGCCGGCTATATGGTGAAGAAAATTGGGTTTGTTCAGTCGCCGAAAGCGGCGTCAAAAGCCACCGCGGAGGGCTCGAAATCGACTTCCTTGACGAAGGCACAAGCTTCCGCCGCACCGTGTTCGCGGTCCATTCCGGCGTCTTCCCATTCTACCGAAAGTGGTCCCCGGTAGTTGATGCGGTTGAGGGCGCGAATAATCTCTTCAAAGTCTATGCCACCGCGGCCCAATGAGCGGAAGTCCCAGACCCGGCGGCGATCGCCGAATTCGGTATGGCCGCCGAAGATCCCTGCTTCGGTCGGGGTGGAGGACCAGCCCACGTCTTTCATGTGAACGTGAAAGATACGCGTGCCGAAGCGATGGATGAACTCGAGGTAGTCGACGCCTTGATAGCCCAGATGGCTCGGGTCATAGTTGAATCCGAAGCATGGGTGCCCGTCCAGCGCTTCGATGGCGCGTGCGGCCGAGGCTATGTCGAAGGCGATCTCGGTGGGATGTACCTCCAGGGCAAACTTGAGGTCGAGCTTTTGAAACTGGTCAAGGATAGGTTTCCAGCGCCTGGCAAAATCCTCGTAGCCCTGGTCGATCATCTGCGCCGGCACGGGGGGAAAGGAATAGAGCAGATGCCAGATGGAACTGCCGGTAAAACCGTTTACCACGCCGACGCCAAGGCGTTTGGCCGCATGTGCCGTGGCCACCAATTCGTCGGCGGCGCGCTGCCGTACTCCTTCAGGATCGCCGTCTCCCCATACATAGTCCGGCAGTATGGCCTGGTGGCGCTCGTCTATGTGGTCGCATACCGCCTGGCCGACCAGATGCGCCGATATGGAGAAAAGCTTCAGGTCGTACTGCTGCAGCAATTGGCGTCTGGCACGGCAATATTCCTCGTCCGCTTTGTCGACCTCGAAGTGGTTCCCCCAACATCCCAGTTCCAGGCCGTCGTAGCCGAAGGCCCGAGCCTTCTGGCACATGATTTCGATGTCCAAATCAGCCCACTGACCCGTGAACAGTGTTACCGGTCGAGACATTTCAGCGCTCCTTTAGTTTGGAATAGCCAAAGACGGGGAATAATCCCAATATATAAATCAGGGTGTGGGCGCGGGTCAATAGAACCGTGGCGGAACCTCAACGGATGGTGGATTTTTCCCGGCGCAAATCTATATCGAATATGCGGATGTAGCGCCCCCTGAACTCGCCGATGACCTCGGTAATGCCATCGTTGTCTATGTCCAGGAGCCCCATGCGCTCCCCGAAGGATTCGGGCGATTGCCATTCCAGGTCGCGGAAGCGCGCGTCAAAGACATAACCATCGTTGAGAACGATTTCATTCTCGTCGTCCCCGTCCACATCTTCCACCACGATATCAGTAGCTTTTATCTCGGTCTGATCGCTGCGCCATTCCTCAAATTGGTTGCTGCCATCGTAGATAATCAGGCGGCCGTCGGCACACAAGATGATTTCGAACTGAGGATCGTCATCCACGTCTTCGATAGTCAGAGCGGTGATGCGCTGGTACTCGTTGGGTGGATTGTTCCACAGAGTTTTGTAGGTGCTGACGTCCAGATAGTAAAGCCGGCCCCTATCGGTGAATACGACGATTTCCTCCAGATCGTCGGCGTTGATGTCGACGATCCGAAGGCCGCCGATGGCGCCTTCGAACTCCTCGCTGGTCCACACTTCCTCAAAGGCCTGGGCGCGCTCCTCGAAAACGCGAACAAATCCGTTGATATCACCCAGGATCAGGCGCGCCGGCTCGTCCTCCTCAACAGGCAGATGGAGCATGAGGTCGAATTCGTCGAGGGCACCCCGGTCCGCAGAATATCCGGCCCCGGCCAGAGCTAGGACCAGCAAAACACAGGATGCGGACACAGTGCATTTCTTCCTCCGGTAAAACATGGGATTATTCCTCCGGGATAGCGCTGCGGGCAGCAGCGTAAACCGCCTGGATCGGCACCTCTTGCCGGCGCGCCAAGCGGGCGCAGTCTTCGTATTCAGGGGCAAGACGCCGGATTCCATCGTGGATGCATACCTTGACGGAAACCGGTCCAAAAGGTGTAGACACCCTGGTGACACTGCGCTCCAACTTGCGCCGCTCGACGCTGTGAAAGCGCACGCCGATGGTCGTGGTTTCGGCCAGAACGGTGGCAACCATGACATCGAGCAGGGACTCGTCGACCAGGATGCTGAGCAGATTTCCCGGCCGTGCCTTTTTCATGTGAACCGGGGTTATATAGACGTCTTTGGCCCCGCGCTCGAACAAAAGGTCGAAGAGATAGCCATAAATCTCCGGGTTCATATCGTCGATATTTGCCTCCAGCAGCACAGCCCGATCTTGCGCCAGCGCCGGTGAGCTGGAACCGATCCGGACGCGGAGCAGATTGGGGATTTCATCCAAATCGCGTCGCCCGGCTCCGTAGCCTACGCTCTCCTGAACGAATGCTGGTGGAGGCCCGAACGCCGTGGCAATCGTGGTGATGATAGCAGCCCCCGTCGGAGTGACCAGTTCGGCGCCAATCCGGGTCTGCTCGCAGGGGATGCCGCGGCACAAGGCCAGTACTCCGGGCGCGGGAACAGGGTAGGAGCCGTGGGCGCACTGGACGAATCCCGTGCCCATCCGCAATGGAGAAGAATAGACCTCGTCGATGGCCAGCAGACGAAGAGCGGTTACGGTCCCGACGATGTCGACCATGGCGTCATTGCCCCCGACTTCGTGAAGATGCACTGTGTCTGGGGAGACCCCGTGGACCTGGGCCTCCGCCCGGGCAAGGCGCTCGAAAATTCGGATGGAAGTCGACTTTATATCTTCGTCGAGGCGACTGGATCGCAGCACGGAGAGAATATGGCCGAGATGATGGTGCCCCTGGGGCTCGGGAGCCAGATCGAGATGTTGCTCTTGGAAGGGTGCGACAGGTTCGGCGCCGAAGCAAACCTGGGCCTGGGTGGCGGCTATGGCGTGTCTGGATACTGCGTAGAAGTTGGTGCTGAGGTGAGGCAGATCGAGTTTGTCAATTTCGTTCTGGAGGAGAGCCGGATCGAGACCGGCGTCAACCAGAGAGCCTAAAAGCATGTCGCCGCTGATGCCGGCGAAGCAATCAAAGTAGGCGATTTTCATGGAGGATACCGCACCCTCAAGTCTGACGCTCCAAGTCCAATTGGGACTTCTTCCAGAAGTCCATCTTGCGTTTCTTCCAATTGAATTCTTCGGAAAAATCGTAGATGTCGACAAAGTCCTCGATGCAATCGTCCTTTGTCTTGCTCATCAATTGGGCGTCGACCAAGTTGAAAACCATGGTGCCGAAATCCCGGGTCTCGTGGACGCCCCAGCGAGCAAAGACGGACCGGGCGAGGGGTCCGAACTGGTCCAAACCGTATTCACTGATACCGCCTAGCAACTCCCTGCCGGAAATGTGACATTGCTCTCTGGGCAGGGAGATCTTTCCCAGCATTTTCACCGTGTAGCGGAGGGCTTTGTAAATGAACAAATAGGCGTCCTTGTGAAAACGGCCATCCCGTTCCGCCAGCGTCTCTATCTCCTCTATCAGGTCTTCGTCCATATTGTCTTTCTCGCAGCCATTGAGAACTCTCTAAACCTGTGCCCGATGGACCAGCCACCAAGTCCATTAACGCAACATCAAGCTGGGACCGGTGTCAAGCCTTGGGGTCACGGCTGCGCCGCCCGGTCTGCGACGAGGAGGGCGGGAGCTCGTTCGGGAGCTCGGCCTCCTTCGAGCAATTCTAGCAGGTTGTCGCGGTGGATGGCAAAGGCTGGATGGTATTTTTTCTGCAGAGCCTTACCCTGGATGCCTCTGTTGACGTTCTGCGGGTTGATTTGGCGCCCATTCTTTATCAACTCGTAGTGGAGGTGGGGTCCCGTTGCGCGCCCGGTGGCACCCACCAGGCCAATGATATCGGATTGGTCGACCCAATCGTTTTTGCGAACCTTGATGCGGCTCAAATGTGCGTAGCGGGTTCGATAGCCGTTTGGATGACCAATCTCGACCAATTTCCCATAGCTTCCTTTCCAGCCCGCGTGGGCTACCCGACCTCTTGCAGTAGCTCTGACCAGTGTGCCCCGGTCGGCAGCATAGTCGGTGCCCAAGTGAGGGATGTTTTTTCTGAGTATGGGGTGGAAGCGCCTGCGGCTGAATCTTGAACTAATTCGCCGAAAGGAGAGAGGTTTCAGCAAAAAGGGACGGGCGAGCGACTTCCCTACCCAATCGTAATATCCTCTCTGCCCGTCCGGATCGCGATAGTAGACCGCCAACTGGGAAATTCGCTGACCTCTGTACTGGGCAAGAAGTACATTTCCATAGCGAATAAAGCGGTTGTCCCGGAAGTATTTTTCAAAGACGATGTCAAGGTGGTCGCCCCTGCGCGGGCATTTCTGGAAGTCGATGACCGCCCCGAAGATATTATCCGCCAGAACATCAGTCAGCACGTCGTCCTCACCGGCAGCGCGGATAGCATTGGTGAGGTTGTCGACGATTCTTGCTTCAATTACCTCCACACGCTTGTCAAGGGGCAGATTGAGGCGGCGGCCGACCAGATCCTCCTTCTGGAGCTCGATGAGGACAGGACTTTCCGGCTGGCGATGAGCGGTGTATTCAAAGCGCTGGATAACCCCGCTGGTGTCCACCGTCAGGGTGTAGTAATCGCGCGGTTTCAGCTTGGCGCCGGGATCGAAAAGCCCATCAAACGCACTGACGAGATAGGCGATTTGGGGTTCGGAGATCCGGTGCTTTTTCAACGAGCTGTAAATTGAATCGTCGCGTCTGAAGGTGTCGGTTATGACTCTTTGCAGCCTTCCGCCGAAAGGCGGTAGCAGCGGCGCCAGCCGAGGACCGACAAATGAAGATTCCATCGGTGCGGATTCGAAGGATTCGGGAGCAAGGGTCTGGGCTTTCGGCTGAACAGCAGTACCACCCCGGTGGAAAACCTCCGAGCGAAAGCCCAAAAGCAACAACAAACAGATTATGCTTGCCCAGAACCAGGTGCAGGCAGGTATGCGCATGGCGAAAGATTAGCCAAATTGTGGAAAAGGGGTGGATTTGCACCGACAATCGGGGAAGGAGAAGAAATGCCGATGCTGAAGGCGTTGACCTTTTTTATAACCCTGTTTATTATAATAAACATACGCTACCGATCAGTCAAGTTTTTTTTGGTCATACGGGGGCCTGAAACAGAGGTTAAATTGAGTCGAAATGAAGGGGATGGACAACGCGAACCGGATTGACTTGAAAGGTCTATTGCCGCATGAATTGAGCCGGTTCGTAGGCGACATGGGTCAGCAGGAGTATCGCGCCCGCCAGTTGGTTTCCTGGATCTTCGGCAAGGGCACCGCCGACCTGGACGAAATGACAGATCTGTCCAAGTCTTTCAGAGAGGCCCTGAAACAACATGCATGGATAAGCAAACTGCGGGTTGTGGAGCAGAGGGAATCGCGCATGGACAGTGCGGTCAAATTTCTCTTTGAGTTGCCCACCGGCGAGTGCATCGAGTCCGTGCTGATCGAAGATCGTGACCGCCGCACAGCCTGTCTGTCCTCCCAGGCGGGCTGTGCTCTGGACTGCAAGTTTTGCGCCACTGGCAAAATGGGATTCATCCGCAATTTGAGCGCGGCTCAGATCATCGACCAATTGATCCAGTTGAACCAGGCATCGCGGAAGCGCGGAGAGCGGGTGACAAACGTGGTGATGATGGGCATGGGGGAACCGCTGCTGAACTACGACAATGTGGTGCGCGCCCTGCGCCTGATGCGCCTGGAGCGGGGACCCGGCATCGGCGGCCGTAAAATAACCGTGTCGACCGCCGGTTTTCTCCCCGGCATCCGGAAACTGGCGCGTGAAGACCTGAACGTGGGACTGGCTATCTCTCTCAATGCCACCACGGACGCAGGTCGGGAGCGCCTAATGCCGATCAACCGCCGCTACAAAATCGCCCATCTGCTCGATGCCGCCAGGGAGTTCTACGAGCGCCGCGGCCGCCGGGTTACTTTTGAGTACGTGCTGCTGGAGGGCGTGAACGACACCGAAGAGGACGCCTTGCGCCTGGCCCGACTGGTTGAGGACATTCCCTGCAAGATCAACCTGATCCCCTACAATGAATTCGCCGGCGACAGTCCTTACCGGCGACCGTCGAAGAAGCGGGTCAGCCGCTTCCAGCAGTTGCTCAAGGAGAGCTCTTCCGCTTCCATCACGGTACGAGAAAGCAGGGGGCGGGATATCGCCGCGGCTTGTGGACAGCTCTTTCACCCACCAGAGCGGCCGCGGCGGGCGACAAAAGCTCAATGAACTTCAAAGGCCACCTTGCTGCCGGTGCCGTGGCAGGTGTCGTCGTGGCGGAATCGGCCTCCCGACTAGGTTTCGTCCCCCAGGAGGATTACCCGGTCTGGGGCGCGGTCTGGGCAACCACCTTCTTCTTTTCCCTCTTCCCGGATCTGGACACCTCTTCAGTGCCCCAGCGCTGGTTCTTCAGAATCGTTTTTGGATTATTGATTTATCTTGGCTGGACCGAACACTACGAGTTGGCCACCCTGATCGGCCTCCTCTCCATCATACCCCTGCTCGACCACCACAGGGGGTGGACCCATCGCAAGATCAGCCCCCTTATTGTTCCCATCGCACTGGTCGCCACCTACAGCTACTGGAGGGCCAGAAATACCTGGTTGGGCGAGTTTTCCTGGACCAATGTTTGGGACTTGCTCGAGGCAAACCTGGTGTTCTGGGCGGCGAGCCTAATTGGTTGGTACATCCACCTGATTCTGGACGGATATTTCAGGGTTTTCCCCACTGCCGGCGACCATCACTGAGGCGGTTCCCTGTCCTTCCCCTCAGAGTCTTGCACATCCTCCTCTTTATTCTTCTTCTTGCCAACAAACTTCCTGACCTTGGCCAGGACCTCAGGCACAAGTTCGACTAGATGACCCAGTCCGGGTTCTTTCTCGTGCAACGGCAGAATCTGGACCTCGCCATCCGCATTGATCACCACAAAGGCAATTGGCTCCACGGAGGCTCCGCCTCCCGTGCCGCTCTGGCCTTTACCTTCCTTCTGGCCAGAGCCGGCTCCAAATCCAAAGGAGATCTTGGAAACTGGGATCAGGGTCAGGTCCCCGGCTTTTACTGGGTTGCCCACCACCGTTTCTGTCTTGATAATTCGATGCAACTCGTTCAGAACGCGTTCGGTCAGAGTTTCGACGGTTGATGACATAGGTCGGTCTCCATTTTTGAGTGGGGCCTTCTGCTAGCTGCTGAGGATACTGCCACTGGCGTCCATCTCGGTCTCCCTGCCGCCCTGTGGATAGGCCGACCTGGGGACCACCCGCCCATTCCTACCTTTCGCTCTCGAGCTCCAGAAGGAGATTTTTGCCAAACTCTCAAATTCTGTGCGAATCGGGAGTTGTGCAAAAGCCCCGAGCTTGGGCGACCATCCGACCCGCGCCAGCCTGGACGGCAGAAACCAGTGCCAGGACAAGCAGAAAGCCCAAGTGCAGACGAAAAACCAGGTGCAAATGCCCACACAGGCCAGGGCGTTCAAAGTCAGGGCTTATATCGATTTTGATTCGCTTGTTGTTTTTGACCGTCAGACTTTGCAGGCAAGCGCCTACGAACCCGGTTGTAGCCGGGTTTTCAAATCCCAGGCCGCCCTTCAGTTGAAGTTTCTGCAAGACCATCGTCCGGCGCAGCCGGCGGAGCAGGCCGAGGCCATAGGGGTAAAATAGTCGGGACCAGAAAAAAAAGCGCTGGCGCAGCGGTTTGGACACCCTGAGTTCGCCTTGCCCAGGCTTGGACGGGCGCTCCAGGCCTGGTCCTGAACCCATGCGCCGCCCAGCGACCCCGCGGTGCCCCAGTTGCAGCCGAAGCAACCTGAACCTCCAGCCCCAGAGAAGGGGATACAGGGCCCACTCCGCCGCCTCGAGCGAAAGGCGGATTCCAGCCAGGCCGCCGAAGAAAGCCCAGTCAATTTGCAGGCCTGAAGAAATTTGATGACGTCCCGCTTCTATCCTCAAGCCGATGGCGCTGGGCACCATTAAAAAAAGGAGGACCAGGGCAAGAACAAGGTATGGGAATAGATCCGTCACAATCTGCTCAAGTTGAGATAAACATTGAAGTTAACCGGTTGTTCATAAACGTATTCAGGGAGGGCTTGTGAAGTCAAGGCTTTTCTGGAAACCTGCCTTGCTGCGCCATTCCGAAAGCCAGCAGACAGAGGCCGGAAACAGCTTGACAGGCAATCGCTTTTCTTTTTCCTTTCGTTCGATGCAAGTCTAAGATAAAAAAGCAGTTCGGTCCCATTGAAGGGCGCCTGGACACCTCTCTGGAGACTTCTCGGAAGTATTTTTTCCTGCTTGAGAACAGACTGTCAAAGACCAAATATGTCCCCAATGAATTGGCTTGCCGCTTTTTGCCTTGTCCTCGTGGTCGGAGGCGAGGGCTGGAACCTCCAAGCTCCTTCGCTTCCCAGCATCCGCCCTTCTCCGGCGGCAGCAGATGATCTGGTCTACCCGACGGATGTGCAATTGGTCAGCCTAGCTCTCATGGAAGCCCTAGAGGAGGTGGTAGGCGAATTGCCGCTGATACCGAAGGCTCAGATTTTTCTGCTAGGACAAAATGAGGCCGCTGAAAACTGGGTCGCCGAGGATGTGTTGATGGAGGTCCTGATGCGCCGCGGCTATCAGATCGTCCTCAAGCAGCCCCAGGCAGGGAAATCAGAGGCTGGGGTGTTGTCCTACCGGCTGGTGGATCCCAAGGTGGCCTATACGCCCTGGAAGAGAAGATGGTTTCCGGTCAGGTCCTGGCACCAGCGGGAAGCCTATGGAAATCTATTTCTGCGTTTACAAGGAGCAGGGGGAAGAGTTCTGTGGACGAAGCGGCTAAAGGCCTATGCACAGGACCGGGTTCCGGCAGACAGCATTGGGTTTTTGGGAGGGGGAAAGGCTGTAACCCGGACCATGGCTGAGGCGGGCAGCAAGATAATCGAACGCGGACTTTCCGCCAGTATTATCGGAGGTTTGTTTTACATCTTCTTTGTTTTTTGAGTCATCCCCGCCTCTCTTCCCCTTGGCCGCCATTGTGGGCAATGCTCCCACCCTCCCGGCAATCCCAACCAATTTTCCTGGAGCTCGTGTGTCCCTCCCTCAGAATCTCTGACCCCGTCTTGAACGCAGCTTGCCATTGCCGCCATGCAAAGGGCAAATTTCCGGTAGCGCTTCATTCCTTATGAAGAGGTCCTTGGTCCGGTCGGGGCAGTACTTGCCAGCCAGTTTGTGGCTGTCGTTGCAGACGGGAAGCTCGACCACCAGATCTTTCGGATAATCGAATGTTTCCCTGGCTCTGCTGCGATATGGTTCCACCTCGCGATACACCTCCTCCATAAAACGCGCCCAGAGAGGCAAGGCGGCCCCCGAACCGGTCTGTTTGGGCCACAGGCTCAGGCCGGGATCGTCCATTCCTACCCAGACACCCACGGCGATATGCGGTGTAAAACCTATAAACCAAGCGTCGGCATAGTTGTTTGTAGTCCCGGTCTTCCCAGCGGCGGCGGCCTTGAAACCATATCGAAACCGGATTGAATGGCCCGTGCCTCCCGGTTCGTCGATTACGGAGCGCAGCATATCGGTCATAATGACCGTCACCGCCGGCCTGAGGACTTCGCGCTTGCGTCCCACCTTGCGCTCAAATACCAACCCGCCATCGCGGTCGAGGATCCGACTGACCACCACCGGCTCTACGTAGATGCCTTTGTTGGGAAAGACACAAAAAGCCGATACCAAGTCGATGAGGTGGACCGCACTGGTACCGATGCCGATGCTGGGTACGGCACTGATGGGGGTAGTTATGCCCATGTTCCTGGCATAGCGCTTGATGAGGTCCGGTCCTATTTCGTCAGCCAGCTTGATGGCTATCAGGTTGCGCGATTGCTTGAGCCCTTCGCGCAGGGTCATGGGGCCCTTGAATTTTTTGTCGTAGTTCTCGGGGTCCCAGAGCTGGTCGTTTCCCCAGATGGTGATGGCGTTGTCTTCCACGATATCGATGGTAAAACGGTTGTTGTCAATGGCCGCCGTGTAGACAAATGGCTTGAATGCGGAGCCGGGCAGCCGCCTGGCCTGAGTTGCCCGGTTCCAGTTACTCTCCCTGAAATTGCGCCCCCCGATCATTGCCAGGACGTGGCCGTTCTTAAAATCCATGGCCACAAACGCAGCCTGGACCACGGCAGAGGACGGGAGGCCTGCCGCCGGGCCCTGGTTGGCCAGATATCTGGCCACCTTCTTCTGAACCTTGCCGATTTCGGTCGCGAAGTGTTTCTCAGCAATGCGCTGAAGCCGCGAGTCGAGGGTTGTGTAGACGGCGAGGCCGTCGCGTTTGAAGGCCATGCCGTATTCATCTTCGAGCTGCTGGCGCACGTATTCGATGAGATAGGGAGCCAACCCATAGGTTTCCGCGTGCTTGCCGCGCTGGATTTTCACAGGCTGCTGCCGCAGTTCCTGGTAGGCGGATTCCGACAGTTTGCCGATACCGACGAGGTTGAGCAAAACCTGGTTGCGGCGAATTAAGGTTCTTTCGGGATTTCTCAGAGGACTATAGGTCGAAGGTGCCTTCAGGATGGCCACCAACATGGCACATTCCTCAACCTGCAGATCTTTGACCTCCTTGTCAAAGTAGTAGCGAGCCGCCGATTTGAGGCCATAGCGACCATGTCCCAGGTACACCGTGTTGAGATACATGGTCAGGATTTCCTTCTTGGTGTACAGTCGCTCGATGTATACAGCCATGATCTGCTCGCGGATTTTCCGGGCGTAGGTAGCCCGGACCTCGTCCAGAGATCCACTGCCGCGCACCCTGCCGACCTGGGCAAAAACATTGCGGGCCAACTGCTGAGTAAGCGTACTGGCACCCTGGGCGGTCAGGTTCAGTGATTTGACGTTGGCGAATATTGCACCGAAAATGCGGCGCAGATCTATGCCCCAGTGGGAGAAGAAGCGCTGATCCTCGGTGGCGATGAGAGCGTCTATCATGGATTGTGGGATTTCCTCGTAGGTGAGAATTTCGCGGTTCTCTTCAAGGAAATCCTTGAGGTGCTGACCGTCGGCTGAGAAGACCCTGGTAATGCGCTTGGGCTGGAAACTCCAATCGTCGATGTCGGACAGGTTATAGCTGAAGGTAAGGTATACGGCAAGGAGGAAGAGGGCGTATAAGATCAGCCAACCAGCAGTACAGAACCCTATGCTCCTGAGATACCGTTTATAGTTCTCCGGCGAGTCCCGGAAGCGGGCGCGAAGAAGGTGGATTCGAGGGGATATGACCGCATAAAACCGACGCAGGAAAACCCACATTGCACCGCAATTTTGTTGGTTATTTCCAAGGTCCGCCGCCGCGTTTGCAGCAGAGCGACGGCCGCCGGGGATTCTAAATCGGCCTCTCAGCATTGGTGCCTGCGCCAGTGGGTCCTGGGACGAGTGGGAGTTGGCTTTGTATCAGTGTCCAGGGGATACACAGCCTGTGGTTTCATGCATTGAGCGGTCCCGCCCAGAGGAGATCATTCATAGTATCCCTTGATGCGGCGGGTGTTGTACTCCAACAGGTAGTCCAGATGCTCCTGGTCCCGAGGATAGGTCTCCGTGGCTGGATAGGGGTAGCCCGACATGGCGTGAAATGGCAACGGAGCGACAGTGAGGGAGTACGCCGAGTGGAAATCCATATCCTTCCCAAAGCCATCCGCGTAGAGCATGAAAGTGCGCTGTTGGCCCGCTTTCAAGGGAGGCAGGCGCTCGGCGTCGAAGGTCGCCGTCAATTCGTCGCCGTGAAACATGATTACATATTTATCGTCCATCGCGCCAACCAGCTCAGTGACCTCCCCGAAACGGGTGAAAGCACCGCTGTGGCTACCCCAATCGGCTTGGAGCCGCAAGCGGTCGTAGTGGTAGCGGAATGCGAATGTTCCTTTGATGGAGGTATGATCGGGATATCCCCGCCAGTGCAGGTCGCTGTGGTCGGAATGTAAACGGTGGACCTGGAGGGCGACGTCCACTGCCCGCCCCACCTGAAACTGGTCCCAGTAAATCGGGGTATTGGTAGTGATACGCAGGCGGTAATCGGCACTTGGAAAGAGGCCTTTCAAATCGAAGAGCAGGTGCTTGGGCAGACCGGCCGGAGACCCCATGTCGGCGCTCACCTCGATCCAGTCGCCCTTTCCGTCGGCCACCTCCAAGCGCGGAGGATAGAGCTCCAGGCCCTGTTGGGCGGCGGCCCAGTTTGAACTGGAGTGGGCGTAGTCCACCCATCCATAGCCCAGAAGAACCGGATGATCGCAACTGCTGAGGTTTCCCAGGTCGAGCTCGATGGTGTAATCTCTGGCGTACCCATGGATGCGATCGCGCTCGAATCCATCGTACCAGAGGTCATCGATACTATGCAATGAGGCGAGTATGTCCCGGCCGAGATGGTCGGACGCCCTTTGGGGCGGTTGCAGATCTTTCAAAGAATAGAGGCGGAAATCGGGATATGGCGGCGATGACATGAGACGTTCGTTGGGGTAGATTTCCACTCCAGAGGGGTGATCCACTGCCACCAGTTGCATGGCATCCAGGTAGATCACCTCTTCCAGCTGGTTGGCAAATTGCAGGATGTACTCGCCGTCCCTGGGAACCATCCCTCCCAACCTGACGTATTCGTCGGTATCAGGTTTGTAGTACTCACCCGGAGCCAGCAGGTAGCCGATGATTGAACCGCCCAGTATGTCGGTGACGAAGCGAAATTCCTCGCCGTTCCAGACGTAGAGTATGGGACAGGAGGTACCCTTGCGGTTCAATTCGGTGAGGGTCAACCTTTGTGCCGCGGGAGTCGCCAATTCGGTCTGGCGCACGCCACTCGGCCAGAGGACGCGGACAAATTCCACCGAATCCGCCGCGGCCAGGCCAAAATTCAGGGTGCCGAAATCCTCGCTTCCTCCCCTCACGACCCTCTTTTGATGGCGGTTGGTGGTCTTTACCTCGACTTTGGCGCCGACCCCGCTGCGGTTGCTGTTGAGGCCCTGGACGACGATTTTGATCCATTGCCCGCCTTCGGTATCGTTGCCCCACAGGATTCCCTGATCCCAGACGTCGGTAGCTCCGTCGTCGTCGAAGTCGGCCACCAGCACATTGCCTGCATTCGCTCCTCCGGAGCCGACCACCTCTTTTTCCAGATGGAATTGGTCGCCGTGGTAGGCCAAGAGGTGGATCCCCTGGTCGCCGATGACCAGCAAATCCAGGTCGCCGTCGTTGTCCAAATCGGCCGGACGCAAGCCGTGCACCCGCCCTTGCGTAACTGGGAGGGGTAATCGAGAGATGAATCCCTTGCCGGCCTGGTTGGCGTATACTACTAACTGGCCGCCTGAGGTCAGCACGCCGAGATCCATGTAGCCGTCCTGGTCGAAGTCTTCCACGCAAACATCCGCAGCATTGATGGAATGCAGGCCCTGTCCAGCTCCTATTTCCGCAAATGTGCCGTCGCGGTTATTGGTGAAAAGCTGGACGGAACCGGCGCTGAGAACGAAGCCGTCCACGTCGCGGTCGTTGTCGAAATCGGAGAAAATGGCTCGCTGTCCCGGTTGTTCCGTGGTGATGCCCGCCGGACCGGAAACGGGGGAGAAGGTTCCGCTGCCATCATTGGCCAAAAGTCTGATCCCCTTTTCCCCCAGGGCGAGCAGGTCCAGGTCGCCGTCGTGGTCGGTATCTGCAAAAACCATCCGTTGCGCCTGCCCTCTCAGCGAGTCCCCGATAACCCAGGAACCGTCCCCTTCGCTGCGCAGGAACAGGCTCGGTTCGCCACTCAGAAGCAGGTCGGACCGGCCATCGTTGTCGGCGTCACCGAAGACGGCACCGCTGATCCGCGTGTCCTCGGGGATGGGGAGCTGGAATCCAGGAATTGGCGCAAAGCCATTTCCGTCGTTGCGGTAGAGGAGAGGGTTTTCGTCGCCCAGCAAGATGTCGGGGTCACCATCACCGTCGAAGTCCACGAGCGCGGAAAACCTGATTTTATCCGGGAGTCCTTCCATGGCCGCCGCCGCACTTGAGAATAGAAACGGTCCCCTGGTGTCGTCCGCGTCCGAATCGGTGTAGCCTGCATCTGTCACAGCTTCGGCATATTTTCCCTGGCCCTGATACGAAGTGCTGATTCCCTCGTGTCCGGCCTGGCTCAAGCGGTCGAAGGTATCGAGGGCAGCTTGCCATTCTTCCGTCCGGTCCAGACGCCTGAGCTGGTTGGCGAGGGCGTAGTATGCAGAAGTATTGTAGGGATTCAGACGAATGGCCGTGCGCAATGCCGCGATTGCTTCCTCGCTTCGTCCCTGCTTGGCCTTTACTTGGCCGAGATAGTAGTGCACCAGAGGATCGTCGGGATCTGCCTGTGCCACTTGCTCGAAAGCCTTGAGGGCCAATTCGTACTGCTTGCCCTGGGCGCTGTAGATAAGTCCCAAGGTGTAGTGGCTGTGAAGGTGTCGAGGATCGTGCCCCAAGGCCGTGCGCAACGCCGTTCCGGCACTGTCGTACTTGCCTAGACAATAGTAAGCGATTCCCAGGTTGGCGTGGCTGTTGACGTGCTCAGGGTCGAGTGCGATTGCCCGCTCGAACTCCTCCTTGGCGCGAGCATAGTGATGCTGGTCCATGTAGACCACGCCCTGGTTGTTGTGCCAGCGGGCGCGCTGCTCTTCCCTGGAAGAGGTGTCCTTGCCACATCCTTTCAAGGCAAAGAGGGCAACGAGCAGATATACAACCCTGAAAATCGCCCACGACCTGGCGATCTTGACGCGAATTTGGCCCATAACTATTTTATTATCCTTTGGTCCTCCAAAAATTTTCCCGCTTCTGCGGGGCGATGAGAGGGGTCCTGACGGCGTTTCCAGCACAAAGCCCGTGGCGTTTGGAGTGCCTTCTTCCAGCGTCCTATCAGACGTTGACAGTTCCGCACCCGCGGGTCTATTTTTTGACGGACTTTTGAATTAGCCGGTGTTCAGAGCGGGAGTAGCTCAGTTGGTAGAGCTCCACGTTGCCAACGTGGTTGTCGCGGGTTCGAGTCCCGTCTCCCGCTCCAAGTTCTGTACCCCTGTAAAATTATCCCAATCTCCGCATTATCGCAATTACCTCGATATTGCAAAAGGCCGGTCGAATCGCCTCGACCGGCCTTTTTGGTTCTATCCGCGGCGCCGGGGAATCAGCCCTGCCGACCACTATTATTCTCCCTGATCTGAAGGATGGCGGGCAACAGGGTGACTGCCGTTACAAAACAACACCCCAAACCGATCAGGGAAAGTGTTCCAATGGAGACAAGGGCCGGATGGTTAGCCGGAATCAGCCCGGAAAAGCCTACCATGGTGGTAAGTGAAGTAGCCAGCAAGGCGATGCCTGTGGTGCGCAGAACGAAGCGCAAAGAATGTTTGCCCTCCTCGCAGTAGCGGTGGTATATATGAACGCCATTGTCGATACCCATGCCTATCATGGTAGGAAAGGCAACCATGTTGTAGAGGTTTAAACGAATATCGAATAGGTACATGAATCCCGTTACCCAAACCAGGGCGTTGAGCAACGGAGTCAGTACCAGCAAGGTCGCGGCGACATTGCGCAGGTCGACGAGCAAGACCGCAATGACCACGAGCAGTGTCAGCACTACTGCAATTTTGCTGTCGTCGATCATGATCTGCAACATGTCCGCGAAGATTATGTGGGCGCTGGAGGCGTGGTAGGCTTTTCCGCTCGGGGTTCGAATTTCCCTGATCTCTCTGGCGAAGTTGATAGCGTTTTTTCCATCCCGCAAAGGTACTGACGCATTGATCATGACAAAATTGAGTATCTCGCCGTTCTTACCGGTGAATTTCTTGGTCACGTCTTCCGGCAGGTCGTGCAAAGTCAGTTCTCTTACATCGAGGAATTGTCTGAGGGAGTCGACCTCGGCCCGCTGGTCCTCGTCTATCAGGTCTTCAGAGTCGTCTACGAGTTGCTCAATACGTTGGATGAGATCCAGTTTTTCGGGCTGGTCCTGGGGAAGAAAGGAATAAACGCTTTTAATCGAACGAATGGTCGACGAATCGCCGTTGGCGGCCTTTATTCTTTTCACCGTTTCCACTACTTCTGCGGCCTCGGCAAAGTTTTCGGTCAGGACAATTGCAGGAGAGCGCGTCTCCTTGAGGGCATCGGGCAGACTGACCTTGTTTTTGTACGATATGCTCGGTTTGAGCTTGGTGAAGTCATACTCGAATTCCAGATCATTCAAGTGGAAAAAGGAGAAAGCCGTAGCCGCCAGGGCAAGAACAATTGTGAGCAGGGGCAGAGGATACCTTCCCCGTCTGAAAACGCGCAGGGAATCTTTTTTTAGGCGAATGAGGTTGAGACGTTCGGCGAGGACGATGAAGGCCGGACAGGTGGCGAGCATGGCGGCGAGGGAGAAAAGGGTTCCTATGCCGACGATGAAGCCGAACTCGGAAAAGCCTTTGAAGTCCGTAGCCATGAGAGAGAAGAATGCCACCGAAGTTGTCGCTGCAGTCGTGGTCAGAGCCCTGCCGGTGTGGCAAATGGTCTCGCTTAGGGCTTCTTCCACATCGATACCTCGACGGCGTGCTTCGCGGTAGCGCGCAAAAATGTGGATGCCGAAGTCGATCCCCAACCCAAAGAGAATGGCGAAGAGACCCACCGTGATCAGGTTGAGATGATCGATCACGAGATAAGTCAGGCCGAAGGTCCAGGAAACCCCCATCAACAAGGGCAGCACAATGAACAGTGAGGCCAGAACCTGGCGGAAGTAGAGAGATATCAGTACCAGGACGCCCAGAAAGGCGTAAAGAGCCGTATCCCTCAAGTCCTCTATGACGAGTTGGTACTCGTATGAACTGTTCTTCAGACTTCCTTTGTAAGTGTACTCGATGCTGGGATGGAAACTTTTGGGATCAATTGCCCTTATTGTTCGCTCCAGGCTTTGGAACAATCTCTGGTTGAACTGCAGATCCGTGATTACTCCGACCGGATATAGACTTAGGACCACCCCGTTTTTTTCCTTGGTCAGGTAGTAGGCTTTCTCCAGCTCGCTGGCACTTTGGTCGCTGTACTTCTCCTCCAGGTCGGAGAAATCCAGTTCGTTCTCCTTCTCGTCCAGGGGGAAGTAGAGCGGAGACTGCCGGAGTTTTTGCTCTTCAATGTAGTCGGCAATGCGGGAATGGACCGTCTCCAGGTCTTCCCGCTCCATGTAGAGGAATCTGTTCCTGCTCCAGAACTCCCTGTCTTTCCCTCTGACAACAGAACCAATGTGGCGATTGTGCTCCAGAGAATCGGCAAGGGCAAGCATGAAATCCACCGATTTGCCGACATCGTCACCGGTGATGATGACCATGAGTGGGCCGATACCTCCGACCCTTGCCCTAATCCGGTTGAGTTCGCGGACGCTGAGATGGTCTTCCGGCAACAGGTTGGCAAGGTCGCTTTTTACCTTCAGCTGAGCGGTGAAGTAGCCCCCCACTACAGACAGGAAAACGGAAATGAGAATGACGCCTACATAGTGGTGATGAATATAGTGTACGAGCCGTTCGTAGTTTATGTACATCTAGGGAATCAGTCTTTAGTATTCTTGAGCCGGTCGAGGTGTTTATTGAGTTGCAGGATGAGCTTTTCGTAGGAATGTTTCTCGATATACCGAGCGTGTCTTCTGTTGTGTCCTTCGGCCGTACTGGCGCCGTCCACTTCAAAGTCGTAGACGCGCCACCTGCTACCTGCCTGATGCAGCAGGTAGGTTATGCCGATCTCTTCTCTCTCGAGGGGGACCCGGGCCCTGACCTTTGCCCGGGTGTCGTCAACCTCCTCTTCCAGGTATTCGATCCTTCCCTCGCGGTAATAGCGCAGGAAATTGTCGAAGTTCTGTTCTTCGATAATGCCGCTGAACACCTCGGCAAAGCGGTTGCGCTCATCCTCGCTGAGCTCTTTCCAGTAGGTGCCCAGAGACAATCTGCTCAACTCCCTGAAGTCGAAAGTGGAATTGATATGGTGCTTGATCCGGTTGCTCATTTCCGCGGAAAGGGCGTCATCTGGCGAGCGGGAAAGTATTTCCCGGACCGCGGCATCGTGGGACCTGAGCATGGCAATGGGGGTCGCATTCCTCGAACCCGCTTCAATGGTGCTATCCGGGTCAAGGGCGAAAGTTCGGCCCCAAAGCAGGATCATCCAGGCCAGGGCGGCAGCGCAATTAAGGGGAAGGCTTTTCATTTTTCGAACCCCTCCGCCGCGTAAGCAGCCGCTCCAGGAAACCCATTGACGTAGGTACCTGCGGACTCGTTCCTCGAAGCGCCCTCCTCGAAACAGCCGCAGTAGTCTCTGATCAGACCCTGTTCTGCGGCCTCCCTGGTCCACACTCTGACGTCGGCGTAAGAAGCCTCGGCGCGCGAATTGGTGTTGTTGGCATCGGTGAGGATCCCCAGGCCGACAGTGCGATCTGTCAGTTTGCCTTCGTAGACGCGCTGGTAATCCCTGTAGATATCGGTCTGTTCGAATTTCCACTTGCCCAGGTTTTCCTCGCCGCTTTCGATTACAAAAAACCAGGGGCGGGCGATTCTTTTGCGCCGACCGACCGTACCTGTGGGCAAGGTCGAACTCCACACGTACTTGATATATTTTGGGATTCCTATCCAATTCATCGAGAAATTCACGTAGAGGCCGGCGGCACTGTCGTTGGTGCGACCGTAGCGCTCGTCGCCGCCTGAAGGCAGGACATCGACGCGCCAGCACCAGGTCATGATGGGGTATTCGCGCGGGTTCCAGTGGGAGAACTTGAGCATGATCACGGAACTACCGGTGTCCTGAGCCGCCAGGTAGTGGTTGCCGTTTATTTCGGCGACGCGGTAGGGTTTGGGTTTTTTTTCGTCTCTCTTTCGCCACTTCCAATCCTTGGGCAACTGGCCCGGCAGCGCGCTGGAAAAGTCCTCCAGGACGATGTAGGGCCGGCGGTCCAAATGAGCAACCAGTACAGGTAGAGAGTACTCTTCCTTTAGAATTTCGCGAAAATCATCGCGGTACCTCCGGCTCACCAGCCGCTCGCCAATTGCCAGGTCCTCAATCTTCCACTTGCCTTCCATTCGGCGCACGTAGCAGCGCAAGTTGACCTCGTCCGCCACGGCAGTGGCGCGGAGACCTACGGAACCCTTCTTCTGCGAGACCTGAAAATCCCCGATCTGCAACTTGTAGGGCATGGGCTTGCGCAGAAGTGCGGCCAGGTCTGCGACCAGCCGCCTCCGGTAAGCTGCGACCATCCTCTCCTTGCACGCGCCGACGAGCTGATGCAGGTCGTCGGCCCCGAGTCTATCTTCGTAGTTGGTCAGGGTATCCTTGCAATAACTTCCGAAGGTGCGCGCGCTCAAGAGCTCGTAATCGACGGCGGGCGCCAACAAGCTGTCCAGTTCCTGCTCCCGCTTTTCGCCGGAACCCCGCAGGAGTCGGTTCAGCTCAGTTATCCTCAGTGGTACAATTCCCTCTTTGTGGACGGTTCCCTCCGCTCGGGCTCGAGCGTTGTCCCCCCAGATCCCCAGGACAAGGAAAGAAAGGAAAAAACAGAAAATTATCTGGCTTTGCCGCATCATTGGCCGTTGCTCAGAAGAATTCCTCCTGAAACCTTTTCCAGGCGGGCGAGGCTCAAATTGTGATCAAAAATTGCCCTGAAGTAGTCCTGCTCCGTTTGTGCCCAGGCCTCGAAAGCGCTTATCAGTTCCTTCAGTTCTCCAGGGTCCAACTCGTATTCCTCCTTGGCCAACTTGAGCCACTGGCGCGTCAGCTTGCGCTTCCCCAACTCCGTGGTCAAGGCATCGTCGGCTTTCTGAAAGTCACCATAGGCGCGTTTTACATCGAGCCTGATTGCCCGCGAGACTCCCCTTTCCCTGGCTTTGAGCTCCTGGTACTCGGCGCGGGCCTGGGCCAATTGGCCACCCAGCAATCCCCATTCGAAGGATTGGCGCAGACCGATGAATACTCCACCGTTGAAGTAGTTGAACCGGTCTTTGACAAAGGGATTGTGCTGATCGGTGCGGTGGGGTGCGACGGCGAAGCGCAAACCTCCTGCCAGAAAAATCTGGGGATAGTAGGCACTGCGGGCAGCGTCTCTCAGGGCTTTCTTGGCCCTGATTCCGGCCTGGAGTCCGTTCCAGTCGGGACGGACGGCCAGCGCCTGCTCGATCAAGGTCGGCAACGGCGGCACTTCCGCCTTGGCAGGTTCGAGCCACTCGGCTTCCAGCTCCAGCGGCTCACCCTCGGCCAATCCGACGTTCCAGGCCAGAGCCGCGCGAGCCAGCTCCAGTTGCATGGCAGCTTCGCGCTCCTGTAGGCCCAATTCCAGCAGAGCAAGTTTCAGCTTGTAATGGCTGGAAAGAGGCACCGTGGGCTCGCCGGCCAGCTCCTTTTGTTTCTCAGTCAGTTCCTGGTGAAACTCTGCGGCCAATTGGCGCAGATCCTGTGCCAGCAGAACGCCGTAGAAATAGCTCTTGGTCGCCAAAGCGATCTCCAGACGTTTCTCTTTCAAAGCCGCTTCTTCGACCGATATCCCCGATTCCACCGCGCGCATCAGGTTGGAGAATTTGCCAAAGGCGTACAGAGGCTGGACGAATTTGAGTTCAGTGCGGTTAAATGGTCCCAGGGGCCTGATTCCAATGGTGTCCGCGGGGGGATTGAGAACATCGCCGCGGGCCTCGGGGACCAGGCCGTTCTCGCTTTCCAGGCGCAGACGGGGCAAAATGCGGGCACCTTGCGCCTGGCGCTTGCGCGCGAAGGCTCTTTCCAGTCGCCACTGGGCAGCCCCGATTTCCGCATTGAGACTCAGCGCCTTGTCAATGAGTTCCTGGAGGCTGTGCTTGCGAGGTTGAGCCCCGGCGGATACCAGGAAAATCAGCACCGAAGAAATGCAAAGAATTCGGGAAACGGGTGCTACCTTGGATGCCATGTCAGCGAAATCTCAGGATGGATACGGGTTGGTCGGCAGAGGGTGCCGCCCGGTTTTGTTCGGGGACTTCGGCCTCCAGCAGGTTCCTGCTCATACGGGTGAGAAAGAACCAACCGATGGAGATCCAGAAGAGCTTGCGCATGCGTTTGATGATGCCCAACGAAAGGCCCATGGCCGGATTCAGTCCCAGGGTCAAAAAGAGAAATACCTGTCCTCCTTCCAGAACCCCGATATTGGAGGGCATGAAGAAAAACAGACTGTTGATGACCACAGCCAACGCGGTGATCAGCAAGGCCACCTCGAATTCGGCGCCGGCGTCCAGGGCCTGGAGGATGACGAAGGTTTCGCAGGCACCCAGAAGCCAACCGATGGCATGAAAGAACATGACGAGGAAAAAGCGCCCTTTATAGTCGCTGTAATAGCGGCTGATATTGGTATCGATACTCACTGCCCTGGCCACCTTCTTTTCCAGAAAGCGGGTGTTGACACCCATTTTCCCCAACAGATTGAGGAGGGAGGAAAACAGCCGTTTTTGCTTTTTGTAAAGCAGCCAGATGAGCAAACCACCCAGCGACAGAAGCACGACGAGCCCGATCTGGATGGGGAGGGGAATGGCTTTGGGCAATTTTAAATTGTAGACGACGACGAGAAAGAGCCCTAGCGTGGTAAAGAGCAGGCCGGTGATGATTTGAGCGGTCTTGTTGACTATTACGGAGGCGAGGCCGAGGGAAGAGGGTGATTCGCCTTTGAGCAAATAGGCCTTGAGGGGCTCTCCGCCGATATTGGCCAGGGGGGTCAGTTGATTCACCGCTTCCCCGGCCAGCTTGGCCATGAAAAGGCAGCGCCAGCGGGGCCGGAAGGCCCCTGGGGGAAAGGCGAAGCTCCAGGCAATGGAGTTGGTGACGTGCCAGGTGCAGGCAAGGATCAAAATGAAGGGAAAGGACCACTTCATAATGATGAAATTGCGCAGGATTTCGTGGGGTCCCAGCTTGCCGATCAAATAGCCCAGAAATAGCAGGCCCAGACCGGGCAAGGCGAGTTTCAGAAATTTCATCACCTGTCCTCAATGGACGGAGGAGGGGCCGGCAGAGAATCGAGAACAGGCAGGGCATCTTCCGATTTCCGGCTGAGCCGATTCATCTCCGGTGCTACTTTCCGGGCTCGAACCACTTTCTTGTGCAATATCAGCATTCCGATGACCAGCAGGTGCAGCCCGACGATGAGAAACCAGTAAATCAGCTGGACAAAGTTGGCGATTGCGGCGAGAAAGAAGAAGAACGAAAAGAAGTCTCGTTTTGCTATAAAACCATGACGTTCCATGAATTTGTAGATCCGACCCTTCTCCGAGGCGGGAACGTTGTGGATGGAATCCATCAGGTAGTGCTGCAGGCTACCGTTCCCAATCTTGATCGCGTATCCGTAGGCGAAGGCGAGGCACAACAAGAGTTCGGCTGCGGCGACGACGCCCAGATAAACGTAGAACATGGTCTCCGGATAGAGCCGGTGCATGCCGATCATCAGACCAGCATAGGCGCAGACGTAGGCGATATTGTCGGTGATGGTGTCGAACCAGGCGCCGAAATTCGACTCGCACAACTTGACCCGGGCGATCTCCCCGTCGCATCGATCGAAAATAGCGGCGAATTGCCAGAGGACGCCGGCCAGAGCCAGCATGACATAGTTATCCGGCCGGGTCACCAGGTAGGCGCTGGCAAGTCCGGTGGTGAGCACCAGGAGAATGGTGGTAGCGTGGGGCGAAATTCCGGTCTCTATCAGGAACTTGCTGGTGGGAATGGAGACGCGGGCATTGATATGGCGAGAGACAAAGCCGCTGGTGGACTTGGTCACCTGGCTGAAGAGCATGTCTTTGGCCTCGCGCGCACTGGGACGGTCCCACACCCGGCGCCAGAGCGCTGGAGCGGAAATGCGCACCTTGATTTTGCGCCCCTTCGTCTTGGCCTTCAAGAAATCTTGCAGGCCTCCGCAAGCGGCGGCGAGCTCGGAGGCCGAGAACAGCTCGGCTGCGCACAGAAAAGCTCCTGAACTTACCCTGGACTCGGTGGCTTCTGCCGCGGCGAAATCCACCGAGTCGGAGCGGGCGGATACGGCCTGCAATACACCGTCCGGAGGGACGCCGTCCGCGGCCTGGGCGACGAAGTCACAGCCCTCAAGGCCACCTTTGAGCAGGACGCTGAGGGAGGAGTGGTGATGGACGTAGTCGCCGCGGAGAACCAGGAAATCTTCTCCGGGCTCCAACGATGCAGCCGGTCGCGCATCCAAGGAGAGATGTTCGACCCGTATGTCCAGTTTGCCGACAAACTTGCTGAGCCCGAAATCCATCTTATCCGGGGCGAGGACCAGGAGCCTCTTGATGCCCGCGCGCGCCAGGGTGCGGACTTGCCTTTCCAGAAGGGAGAGAGCGGCTACCCGAAGACCTGCGATCCGGGCACCTTTGGGGGTATTCTCGAAGACCAGAATGCCCTGGCGGATCATGCATTCCCCTTTGCTTTTTCATACATGGGTTGCAGGTGGCCGTAAAGCGCAGCTTCGGCCTGGTAGATGGGCAGGTTACGGCGCACCAAGCGCAGATCTTCGGGGGTATCGACATCGGCCCAGGGCAAACCCGCTATATCGCGGTGATTGACGGGAAAGTCGTGGTCGATGAGGCGCTGGATGCAGTTGAGGAAACAATCGTTCAGAGCCCGCTCTTCGAGGACGGCCTCCTCGAGGACCTGCCTGAGCGCCTCGACACCCGCGTCGTTGAACTGCATGATGCCAATGGATTCTGCATCGGTAAACTCCGCAGGCAGAGATTTGCCGATCCGGCAAATTCGATCATTGCGAAACTGCAGCTTCATATCGTCGTCGTCGTAAAATGTTTTGTGGTCGGTCATCAGGCAGCACATCTCATCCGCATCAAGCAGGCGCTCTACAATGCCGGGGTGGAATACATTGTCTCCATTCAACAGGAGGAAGTCCTGGTCCATTTCGCAGCGGGCAACCCACAGAGAGATCAGATTGTCCGCATCGGCGTAGAAAGGGTTGTAGACGATCTTGATGTGCAAGTGCCCCCCATAGGCCGCGGCGGCGCGGCGAATGGAATCGACGCGGAAACCGCAAATCAAAACGACCTGGCCGACGCCGGCTTGTTCAAGATGGGACAGTTGCTGCTCAAGGATGGAAGGGCCTCCGAGGGGGAGGAGGCATTTGGGACAGTCCCTTGTGAATGGCCACAATCTGCGGCCCTGGCCAGCCGCCAAAATGAGGGCTTTCATGCGATTTTTCTACCTGAAAACGGCTCTATGCCCCGAGCACGGTTCGGATCGAAAGGGCGCCGGACCGATGTTGCTGACGAGGTTGTGTGGGAAAGAGGAACTAGGGTTGTTGCGCACAGCACCGGAACCGTATATTCACTAGGCTTTGAGCCTGCCGCAGCCGCCACATCTGAAATACTTTGGCAAAGGTGGAACCCGGAAGATTTCCGGCGAGCAACGAATATAGAAATGGAGCAGAGTTCAGTCAACAATCCTGGCGAATAACGACCAGGGGCCCGGTTGCCGAATTCTGCGCCGCTATTGACTAGGATCAATGAAGAAAATAGCTGGAAAAGTAAAATCCAACCTCTTGGACAAGCCTATAAAGGAATACGATCTCCTTCTGGCCCGTTCTGTCGAGACCGAAGCGATCGAGACCGTGTGTCTCGCCCTTGGTCCTTACAGGAATCTGACGACCCTTACCGCATCCCTGCTGTTTCTGCACCCCGATTGCCATGTGCTGAACCACGCCGGCAAGCGCATTTTCGGGGACCAAAGGCTGGACTTCATTGGCAATTACAGCGCCGAACGCTTCGAGCGCTTCGTCCAGTACGCCCTCCTAATCTGTCGAAAGGGAAGGCGCGGAAATTATGGTGGATCGATCACCCACTCGCATGCATTTGCCGACAATGAGAAGATGAGAAGATTTTGGCGGAAGAGCAGGGTGAATCTGGTGAATGGGGACGGCAAAGCTCTATTCTGGAAGGAGTCGCTGAGGACCTCGAACCGGATGCGGCGATCGAAGCCCGATCTTGATTCCGTTTTTAAAGAGAATCACAAGCTCAAGTTCCTGATGCCCGTCAGGAACCCCATGGACTGCGCCGCTTCAAACTTCAAAACAGGTCATTCACGCATCTTTGCGGACAACGACGCCAGCGCCCATGTTGAAAACACCCTCAAAGCGGTCCTCGATGAATTTATCTGGTTCAAGGAGCTGGAAGTACGACATCCAGACAGGTTTTTCTACTACTTCGAGAACGATGACAGGGAGGATACCCTGGCCAGAATGGCGGATTTTCTCGGCCTGGAAGCAACCCAAGGCTGGATTGCGGATTCCCTCCAAGTATTCGAAATAAATCCGGGTTACGAACATCCGGATGGTCTGGTGTCAGTCTATCGTGAGTATGTCGAGAGAAAGTTCTCCGGCTTCCCGGACTTCGCCGCAAGATTGCTGAGATTCTCTCCTGGTGCGGGTGGAGCGGAAGGCGCAACGGTGGGCGGGTGAGAGATCTCCGTCCCGCGCCAGCAACGGTGGACAACCCAGCTGCCCCCTCTTTCAATTCAGTGTTCATCCGAGACTGGGGAGCGCAAGCTGCCCTCCGGCCAAGGCGTCCTCAGGCAAGTCTCACTCCCCGCCAGCGGAGTCCCCGAGAGGGTGAAGGTCAATCGGGGTGAAAACTCCGTAGAATCCGTATTTTATCCCCCCTCGATTTCCTTTCCCTGGAGGAAAGTATTCTTCGATCAGCCCCAACAGCCGCCGACCGAATTCCGATGCCTGTTCCTCGGATATTCGCGCTCGGTTGTGATTGACCGAAGTCTGGAAGGTCGGACCATATAAGCCCTCGGCAGCTTCGCGAACTGCTTGATTGAACTGGCCGACAACCTCAACAGGCATGGCCACGGGAATTTGCTCATTCAGCGGCGAAACCTCTCGAACGCGAATCTTCCCTGCCGCCGGCAAACAGCGCCACTCCCTGGGAATTTTTCCATCTTTCTTCAAATACACGGCGCCCGTTTGTGCCAGCTTTTTAAAGTGGTACAACACCCGGGCATCGGTAACTTCCAACCTCTGCGAAAGCTCCGCAACCGACTTCCCATCTCCAAGGGTTTCGAGGATCCGCCAACGAAGTGGGTCGGTGAGCAGGCTCGCACCGTCGCCTTCGATAACCAGTACTTCGTTCTTCAAAGATTGGTCCGGGAAGGTCAGTTCGTGCCACGCGCTCATTGTGGTTCTCCAAGGAAATCAAGGCCAGCCATGCGGACAATGCGGTACGGATCGCACCAGCCCCGTCACAGCGGCAACTGATGGTTGAATGGAGGCCGATTGGAGGGGAAAACTCCCTGCTGCCGGCAACTATCCCCAGCTGCCATCCTTGCGCTTGTGGATGAAAATCGGATTTCCTCCAGGGTCGATTATCATGGCTACATGGCAAGTAGTGAGCTCATTCGGACCCCATTCAACCTTTACCCCTTTTCGGCGCAATTCCTCGATTGCAGCGTCGAAATCGTTCACGGCCAGGGAAAGACCGCTGCCTCCTTTTCCGTTTTCCAGAGGCGCCCCCTCATAGGTGCCGAAGAGTACCAGTGATATGGGAGGCACTGAAAATTCCGCCCAATTCCACTGTGGCTTGTACAACTCCAACTTGAGACCGAGAGTGTCCCGATAGAAGGAAACCGAATCCTTCAGGTTGTGGACGTAATGTACCACGAAGTCTACTCCGCGGATGTCCATCCGGTGCCCTCCCCCAAGGACCCTGTCTCTACCGTCATTAGCTCTTGCGGGCGATGACAATCATCTGACGACTACCTCGATGGTAGGGCTCGCAGTACAACGAACCATGGACAATCTCCACATCGAGTCCTGCCGAGGCAAGCAGTTTTCGCATCTGCGACAAGGTGTACAGGCGTTGAGACGATCGGCTCTCAACTGCCCCAATTCCGTCAATTACGCGTTCTGCAAGGAGGCGTTCAAGGTCATTGTCCCAGCTCGACCTGATGAGCACACCATGCTTGGTGGTCACAGGGAGGAAATTCCGCAGAATTCGCTCGCGATTCACCTGCTCGATCAGGAGTCGTCCACCAGTACGCAGGGCTCGGGCGAATCGCCGTGCCACTTCGGCATTCACGCCGTCGGAAAAGTATCCGAAGCTGTTGAACCAGTTGTAAATCGCGTCAAACTCGTTGTCGAACTCGAGCGAACGCAGGTCCATGCTCCTGAGATCGGCCTGCACCCCGTTTCTGGCGAATCTCCGTTTAGCCCGGCTAATGAACCTCGATTGCAGGTCGATGCCGACTATTTCTACCCCTTGCTTGGCCAGATGGTAAGCGACACGCCCCGCGCCGCAGGGAGCATCCAGGATGCGCTGTCCCCTGCGGATATGCAACATCCGTCGGAGGAAGTCAGCCTCTTCCTCTCCTCCTTCATCCGGGCGAAGCCAAAAGCTCCCATGGAGGGTTTTGAACCAATCACGCTCGTAGTAATCAGCCTCTGCATCCATTGCAGTCTGCGTTTCCGCGCGCCCGAACCGCGCAGCCTGTTGCCCAGGCCACGGCCCCAAGCCCCGCCCGGAAATGTTATCCGGCGAGAAATTCCGTCCCTGGACGGACGATCCTACTGCATCTTCCTGGCCCTGAACATTGCCGTATTCTTTGGTATGCGAATCTCCGAACTTCGGGAAATCTCCGCCTTCACAAGTTCGCCGAACCGGGCCAACTCGGCCTCGTTCAGGCGTTGGGTCGATGCGACGTAATCGATCAATGGTTGGGCCTCGGTGATCAGGAATGAATCTTCATAGCTGAGGATCTCAACCTCGGCAAACCACCTGGACAATTCTCCGGGGCCGTTTTCCAGGCCGAACAGTGTTCTCGTCTCCGGCACTTCGTCGTAGGCATCCGGCTTGACTCTTTGCACCAACTCGGGAATCCCCTCCGGCACCGTCCTACCGTTGGTAGCGGCGTACAATTGCCCCTCCGGCCGGAGAACGCGGTGAATCTCGCAAAATGCTCTGGGACGATCGGGCACATGGTAAAGGACGTGATTGGCAACGACAACATCGACGGTCCCGTCTGCCATGGCGATTGATTGGGCGTCAATCCGACCGAACGCAAATAAATCTCTACTGTGGGACAGGTCTGTTCTAGCTCGTTCAAGCATGCCCGATGACAGGTCGCTCAGGATGACCGTCCAGTCCGCGGGAATGCGCTCGGCGTTTTTCAGCCACAGTGAGCCGGGGCCGCACCCCAGCTCGAGTATGGTGCCCCGAGACGGCACTCGGAGTTGGTCGAACACCCACCTGTACCATCCGTACTTGTTGGTGCTGAAGCGCTGGTGCAGAACAATTCTGGCATCCAGGTATTTGCTGCTATCGTATTGTTCCGCCGGCTTATCTTGTTGGTTGCGTGGCTGCAGCATTCGGGTTATTACCACCCTATCGCACCTCCCTGAGACTCAACGGGCTGAGACCGATCCGTTATCCGCTAGCAGACCTGGGCAGATGCACCTCGATTCCCCAGGACAGAGTGGAGAATCTGGCCGTGGCCACCGAGAGACCCAGATTGCGCAGGTAATCGACGGAGTCATCGACGTGCCAGAAGAACTCCTCTTCGATGGCAGTCGCCGTGGCCTCGTCTCCGATTGAACGGTATCGATCAGCCAAATTCCTCTCCTCCTCCGCGCTTTCCAGCATCAGGTCGCCGAATATAGCACGGCCTCCAGGAGGCAGTCGTCGCACGAGCCGGTCGAGTAGATATTCCTTCTCCCTCTTGGTGAGATGATGAACGGCGTAGGTACTGACCAGAACCTCGAATGGAGGGGTATGGAGGTCGAAGTACTCCAGTATATCCGCCTGCACATAGGATATGTGGGACAAGCCATGAAGCTTTCGCTTGGCGATCTTGATCATTTCAGCAGAGACGTCGACACAAACAAGTGACCTGCACGGCGGCAATCGGGTGGTCAAATTTCCGCTCCCGGAGCCAAGTTCCAAAACGGCCGAGCCCCGGGTTATGGCGGCTTTCCGCGCCACCCAGTCAAGGACCTCGGTGTAGCCCTCCCTGACAGGATCATCGGACCTGAGCACATCCCTATCATAGGTGGCAGCGTCCTCGTCGTGATTGTAAATGTCTACGTGGCTGCTTCTCATTTCAGGCGTGGTTTACAGCCGGCGCATTGCGCTATAGCGCCCGGGCCGACCGCTGCCCTGTCGAAGGCCAGAGGACCATCGGTGGTAATTTTCTTCCTGCACACCTCGTGCAATCGCCTCATCCGAGAGGACTGGAAGTCCCTCGGCCTGAACTGCCTTTTTCACTTCTTGGATTGCTTCTTGAAGAATAGGTGGAAACTCACTGCGGCTATAGTACCCTACCAGTGTGTCGCCCAAGTCAAACAGAAGAACCGGTGTCGAGAATGCGGCTGCTCCCGGGGAATGCATATTTGCTCCCTTGGGCCTCGACCAAGTAGATGAATCCGATCGGAAGTCCATTTTCACGATGCGGTGACTTCCCGGGTTACATTTGAGTTGAAAAACCGCTCCTGAAATTCGGTCAAAGCGAGGATCTGCTCGTCGGAGTAGTCCTTGCCTGCAGGAACGACAATGAGTTTGTCATCATCGTCGTCAGACCGTTTTATAACCGCTATGCATTTGCCCGTAAAACTCTCCATCGGTTTGAAAACGCCAAGGATATATGCGTCCAGATCTTCTCCGTCAGGTGCCGGAACGTTGGCGAGAAACCCGTAGTTAACTGGATAGACGAAGCCCGCTTCAGGATGCCTGGACCCAAGAGGTCGATCTACCGTAACCTCGACAGGTTTCCCGATGAATCTCCTTGCATCCACATAATCGCCCGGCATGGTCAGTTGATTTCCTGCATTTTTCTCTTGCTCCACAAAATATACCATTCAAGGCTCGAGGCGGCAGATATTGCCTGACTCAGAATTGGTTTGACCTTCTAAGGCAGCTAATCCGACGTAGAACACTCCTTCCATATACTCCAGAGAATAGGGAAGAGCTCCAACATCAAATTGCGCCTACAATGACCATTCGGTCAGATCCCGAGATTGATACACATAACCGGCGTATGCATTCCCGGCTCGATGATATGCAAGCACGTAACATATATCATCTCTCACCACGATGTCCTGTACCCGATCTTGCTGGAATTTCTGAATTGCAACCACGCCATTGCGCATATCCTTTAAAAAGAAAAGCGGTTTAGGCGCCGCTTCCTCTACCGAGCGCAAGTCTGTATAAAGGACGCCATCCATAAAACGAGTAAGTCGGTGGGGCTCTCGCCGGTCCTTATCCAAGCCAGGAAATAGGGGGATAACCAACCGCTCAAGTTTGCCATCACTGAAGAGGTAGAGATATTCTTGGCCAGGGGTCACGATAAGCCCCTCCCCAATAACCGTCATTTCAGTGTACCTGCCATCGGCAAATTCATCAATATTGTCGTGACTATAGCGCTGCCAGGACTTTCCCCAATCGCTTGATTCGTAGAATGCGGCTCCTGGTCCGGTAGCTGCGGTCACGTAGAGCTTTTCAGCGAAATAGGCCGCATCGAGTACATGCAGTGCATTTGGTACAGTTCTTCTCTTGTACCATTGTCCGCTCTCTTTAATGTAGACATTGCCGTATTTCCAGGATTCCGTGGCATCGATGCCCGGGACTACCAGCCTTCCCGCGCACGTCCGGAAGCGGTCTATTGACTCCTCATCAACCGTTAGTTCTTTCTGGAATTGATAGCCTGAATCACCGTTCTCGGCGGCAAATGACCAGACATCAACCGGTCCCTGATTGTCGCCCCAATCACCTCCACCAACGTATATACGTTGATCATGATAATGTAGATCCCAAACACTACGGGCAAAGCTATGCTGCTTATTATCCCTTGGGTAACGATTTCTTCCAGGACTCCCCACTACGCTCGCTCGCGTGAAGACAGGTGCGGATGAGTCCCTTATAGACTCCATCACATAGTCACGACCATGATGAATTCCTAAAAAAATAGTTGGTGCATACGGTTTCTCCCCTTCTACCTCGGGCGAATACCAAATCTCGTGGGCGGTTCCAGCAGGATCTATAACACGTGGCCTCGCAAGATAGACACCTTCAAGGCCATCGGTTGGGATGGTAAACTTCAACGGGGAGATGTGAAATGGAATTTGGCTAGTGAAAACCAGGCGCTCTGAAGGAGGCAGACTAAAAACGTCCAGGCGTAGCGAGTAGATCTGCTGCTCGGGATCTTTAATCATTGCCTGTTTCGATATTACAGAGTCAACCCGTTCCGCTAAAACCGAATCGATTTCAGGAGGTTGCCAAAAGCCAACCTGGACCTCTATTGAAGAACTATCAAAGACATGATGAGGATAGGCTTCCAAGTAAATGAGCTCTTTAAATCCTTCGGTAAGTTCGTCCGGGTTCCAGGATCTTTCCTGGAGATTCTGTTGGATGTTCTTGTGGGATTCATTTGAGGCGCGCAAATTGTTGGAAGAAAAAACTAGACCACAAATCAGCATTAGGCGAAAAAATAACAGGTGGATTTTCCTTGAAGAGATACACATGGCTTTGACCTATGATTTGTGGTTCTGAGACGTCTGTTCGGTCAGGTATTCCGGTTTTCGAACTCGGCGAAGTCGGGTTGCCGGAGGCCAGGGCCGACCGTGCCGAGGCGATGAACCATTCCGCCATTGGAGATGTCCGCCGATTTCGAGGTGGCGATAGGAAACCCCGAACTCGTCAAGCGAGCTGCCGAAGGCCAAGACAACAAAACCTCCGCAGCACAAACCGCTTCTTCATTCCCCCATCATTCCAGTTTCTTCGCCCGAAAGCAAATGAAGACAGGCCGGGTGCTCAGTTTTTCGTAGGCCCCGGGGTGAACCTCCTTACACTGGCTGACAGGTCGGGGCTCGACCATGCGATCCACGAAGAATCGCGCATCCTGCAGTGCATTCCAAATATCGGACAGCGGCCGACGATAGGATGGCATTTCGACGGCGAGGTTGGGAAATTGTGTCCTTATGGGTTCGACCTCAAAATAGTTCGAGCCCTGCTTGATATAGTCGTTGCATGGATGACTCATGGAGAAGACGAACAGGCCATCGGACCGCAACAGCCGGTAGAACTCCTCAAAAACAGCTCTCAAGTCGTGGATATTGTCAAGTACGAGGGGACTTACTACCACGTCGAAAGAACCTGATTCAAGGAAATTTAGAGGTTTACGCAGATCGTGCTGATAGACTTCCGCATCTCCGCCTACTTTCTTCCTGGCCAAAATCACCATCTCGGAACTCGCGTCTACCGCAACCACCTGGGCCCCACGCTCGACCAGCCACTCTGAATACGCGCCGCTGCCACATCCGGCGTCCAGAACCCGATTGCCTCTGACGTCGGGAAGAAGGTCAGTTGTAGCGGGCAGGTCGTAGTAGGCGTTGTGCGCACTTGACTTGACGTGCACATCGAATCGATCGGCAACTCGATCGTAAATAGCAATGGCTTCTTCAGTGGGATCGGATGGTCTCACAAGCTTTCTACCTTAAAATGAGGTATTATTCACTCCCGCTCCACCAATCTGCCAGGCAGCTTGCCCGCAGGGCGGAGGACCCAATGCCGTGCAGCCTCTGCAGCAAGAGATCAAGCAGTGAGTAGCTTGGTCAGCTCCGGCAAGATATCTTCAGCGAGACCTTCGACAAACCAGTCCTGTGCGTGCATGAAGTCCGGGCGATCCGGTGCCATAACGACAACCTGGAGATCGTTGTCACGGGCATAGTCAAAAAGACCGTAGTCCGCATCCATCGACACCCCAACAACCAGAGCGATCTGGCCCTCCTTGATCCAGGTCCAACCCTCGTCCGACGTTTTAAAATACTTGGCTTCGTTGATATGCACCTTTTGGCTGCCGGCTCGCTCATGCAGCCCGTCAAAATTGCCCGTAATGATATGCTTTAGTATCCCCCACTGCTCCCATTGTGCAAGAGCCGAGTGGGCTGGGGTGGGACTGGCAGTCATGAATCCGGTATAGAACCTCCCCAGTACCATAGCCGTCTCACGAGGACGGTGTAGGATCCAATCGGCCACAGCCCCGGCAAAACGGCGATCGTGGATAGGGAGGCGCTCCCCCAATCCACCTTTCCCCTTCAAGGTGGGAATGCCTGCCGCGGCTGATAACCCGGCACCCGTGAACGCCACCAGAGACTTACCCTGAATGCGATGGCCAAGTTCGGCCGCATCGACGGCCTCCGCCTCTTCGGGGGCTCTTCCAGGATCTACGGGGTAGTAGTTGCCGGGATTTTGTAGATCGGACTCCTCATTGGCGCAGTCGGAACGCAATACGAAACCACTCTTGAAGTAGGGCTCTCTGAATATGACAGGATCGTCGTGTGAGAGCAGCAAATGGGTTGCAACAGTTCCATCCCGGGTCGGCTCGGAAAAAAGCTCCAGTTTGAAATCCCCCCAGACCGCCTCGAGACGATTTTCCTGGCGCAATGTAACGCGCCACATGCCGTCCATGACAGTCCGCCGCAGTGCACTGATCTCGGCAATCTTCTCACCCTGTTCGTGTTCACAGGAATTGATTACCAGAAGGTTTGCCAAGGCTACCTGCCCTTCGCTGGAAATATCGAACTCACCTTTGAATCCGAAGAATCCCGACGGACCTCCGAACTCGAAATCCATTCCATAATGACCGCCAGATAGTTCCCTGTACCACTCCAACTGTTCGAGGGTAATTTGAGTCAGTCTGATCATCGGTCTCCGATTCTGATTCCTTTTTCCTCTGACCCTCGCCGGATCTCCAAATCCGAATGTGTTTGCCGCAGGCCAGGGCGCGACAGCCCCGCAGAGAAAGCCGCTATGCTGCCTTCAGTTCATCACCTTTCAATCGCTTCCTTGCTCCTGCCTCGCATCGACCATGATGATGTCGTTGAGCAAGGAGTTATCTATCCGATCATGCGGTGCCCATTGATTGCAGGTGAGGACTTGCTCGATTGTCAGGCCTGCATTTTCCACGTGCTCTACAACTTCGGAGATCGTGTATTCCCGTATATGAGAGACGTAATCGGTCACGTCCAAGCCGTCCGGGAGATCCTCGCGGTAAGCCTCGACAATGTTCCGTCCGTGCTGCAGAGCTTCGATATTCGCTTGACGGGCGATGTTTGGAGTTGTGAGAATCAATCGTCCGCCTGGCGCGATCAAAGAGGAAATTTTGGAAATTGTTCTCACCGGCGGCAGTTTAAGATGCTCCAGGACTTCCATTAGCACGAGAAAGTTGAAGGTCCCTCGTTCGAATGGCGGCATTGAGCTCAGATCCCAAGGCGTCACCCGAATCCCGCGGTTCAGAGGTATCGCACAATAGCTATTGATGTTGAATGGCAGTTCAGAACCCTCGATCTGCACACCAAAGTGATCTGTGAGAACGACCTCAATAAGCCCGTAGCCAATACCCACATCCAACCCGCGGCCCCTTTCCTCTTTGAGCAGAGAAATAACCCCATTGAGTCTAGGTCGGACCTGCCGCAGGTAACGGAGACCGCGGCCAATATGCTCCTCGGTGGTTAGAATCCGGTGCTCGGGATCGATACGCGGATAGGACCTGTAGTCGCCATGGGTCGTGAATGTATATTCTCTCTCAATAACGAACGGCAGGCGCTCGATAAAGTGATCGACTTCTGGATCGAGGACAACATTTTTGGTTTCACTGATGTGAAAGATCATTTCGGTTAGAACCTGAAAATCAATTTCGGATAACGTTTTCGCCGTACCCGACCTCGGAGCGGTTTTCCAAACGGCACAAGCCCAAAGCTGGACATGCGCGGGTTATATGTGGATGCCGTCAGCGGTGGGCCCAAAATCATCACAGCCCAAATGGAATTCCAACCTGGTCCCCTCTTCTATCCCGCATCCAGGTTCACATGAGTGCTCGAAATATATATCTCCGAAGATTGAATTTCTGATGTATCCATATCCACGGCGCCGGGAAAACCACCGAATTTCCATGTCGTTGCAAGAATCCACTTCCTGTCCCTCAAGGCATTTCCGGGTTCGTAGATTGCCTTCTTCGTTGGCCACATTCCAAGCCGTCAGACCGTCATCGTTTTTGTGTTGACTGTCCGCTCCATGGGATAGCAGCTTCCTCACCGCACTCACGTAGCCGATTTCTGCCATGTAGTGAAGACCGGTGTTGCCCCGCCCATCAGTGATGTTCGGGTCGAAGCCGCGATTCAGCAAGAATTGAGCCACTGATGGACAATACTTGAAGCAACTATCCAGACCGGGCACTCGAGCCGTAATCTCCATACCCCTTTCAGCGACAAACTCGACGCACATGAGTATGTCGGAATCCTGTCCCAGCCTTCTTCCGCCTAGGCTCATCCCTCCAATTTCGAGGGTTTGACTTGAATACTCGGAATAACTATCAACGATTGACTGAAGCCTTGGAAGCCAGCCGCGATTTATGCCACAGGCAGCTATCGAAGCTACCTGCTCAATACCTATGCGATTGTCCATGGCGACACCAATAGGGGCTGAAGATAACCGGACTCCGCGCCATTACTGACGGCATCCAAAGGATTAACGTACATCACGACAATCCCGCCGGGGGTTAACACAGTTCGAAACCATTGCCCTCGGAATCTTCACAGCAGCGATACCCCTCGTCGCGTTTTTCCACCAGCCGTCCCCCATAACCCTCTATGTCCGCTTGAACCTCATCCAGGTTGTCTACTTGAACAATCAATCCCGCATGGGGCATAGCACTTGCTCCGTTGGCAGGCAGAATGGGTAACGCCAGCACCATAGAGCCGAAATCCAGCTCCGTCCAACCCTCTGTACGTGCTGCTGAATGACGGGGTTACTCAGCCGTCTTTTTGTTGCGCGATAATAATGCTGTTTCCGTCCGGGTCCGCAAAACCAAAATCGATATTGCCCCAGGTTTGATCGAAAATCTCACCGACAGAAACCCCTGCTTGCTTGAATTCCTCGTAGACTGCCCTCACGTCCTCGACATAGATCTGGACGTTGCGGCTGCCTGGTGGACCGTCGCCTTCAAAGGATGAAACCACTATATGAGCCGCGTCGCGGGCTACTCCCATATAGCAGGGATCAGACTTGGTTGGGTTGGGCCTGTAAGCGTAGAGGCGGCGAAACCCAAGCCGCTCGCCGTAGAACTCCTCTGCTATCTTCGAACTAGAAACCCCTAGTATTGGTACGGCCTCCTTGAACATTGCACCTTCTCCTTGTCATTTTACGTCTTGACCGTTGCCGAACCTGAGAAGCGAGTTCCCGAAGGCCAGGGCGCGACAGCACCGCCCCGGCAACAGGTTTTCATTCATCGTTGACCTGAGGAGGTCTCGTCAGACCGATTTCGGCTTCTATCTGGGCGAATACAGCCGTCTTGGATACCTCCCGGACAACGAAGTCGAGAAAATCTAATGCCTCTCCTCGAATAGCCAACTCAACGCCGTAGTGCCAGCGCCGGGCAATACATATAAGTGTTCGCCACCGCTCTCCACAGTATTCCATTGCCCAGGTCGTAGCCATCTCCTTAGAACCAGCTAAGGAGCAAATCACGGTATGCAGAACCCGGCACAGATTGACCACGAAATACGCTTCATGATGGCTGTCTTTGAACCATGCCTGGTTGGATTTCTTAGGTACCCATTCCTGCAACAGATCCCGAACGCAAGCTTTTCGTACTTCCTCGATGTCAATCGGCTCGGCGAGCTCCCTGAAGCTTGGACCGAACAGCGGAATGGAATGGTTGTAGAGGTGGTAATTGTTGATTATCCATTCGTTGCCAAACGGCGCCGACGCATATAGCTTACCGTCATCGCCCCAGTACCATGGTCTAGGGGCTCTTGGAGGCATCACGCTTGTGAGCATTTCGGCAGGTGTATAGGAACATTCAAGCCGTCTTGCCCATTTCTCGAACTTGGTTTCCAAATCTGAATGCAAGAGCTGGATTGATTCCAACTCAATACCTGAAACCGGCCGTTCCACAATCACCGTTATGTCAATGTCGCTGCTGCCGTAGGTGAACGCCTCATACGACAACGAGCCCGTAAGATAAACCCCAACGAGATTTCCTTGAAGAGTTGAAATGACGCCTTCGGTAAAGGATCGTACGATTGCATCCACATCTGGATATTTGGTGGGAAAGCCTTCGTTCATGGGGTCCGCCCTCAAGACAGTCGGCGAGGTATTATCCTTTTTCATGCCGGCTGACGTTTCCGCCGTACACGAACCGCGAAGGTGAAGTGATTATCACACCTGATGACGATTATCACCGGGCACCAATTTCTTTTGAAGGAAAATCCTCCGATGCCCTGCTGGTAAGTCTTTGAGCTCGCCCCAAGTCTCATAGCCCCTCTTCAAATAGAAATCGGGCGCCTGAAAACTCTGGGAGTCGAGAAACACGCTGATGCAGCCGTGCTTGATGGCCTCTTTCTCCGCCAGTGCAAGGAGCCGTGTTCCAAGACCCTGCCCTCGATGGCTTTCGTCGACCCAAACGGTGCTGATGTGGAGCCATTGCCAGAAGGTCTCCCCCAGAAGCCCGCCGCGAATCGATCCTGTATCGTCTCGGACGAAGATCGCAAGAGGTGCATGGTTGTCTGGTCCGACAATGGACGTATTATGCTCCTGGAGGCGGTTGCGAAGGAAATCGCAATCCTCAGGACGGGGTTCATCTTCGATGGAGATTTGCATCATCTTATTTGCGGTCGGCCGTACTCTACGATTTAATCATCTCACCTGACGCTTGCCGGTTTGCGAACGCCTCGTCCCGGAGAGGGGTCGCCCGCAAGAGCAATCTATGAATGCTCCGAAGCGCAAACCGGTTCTTAAGCGATGATGCAACTCAATTTATTAGTACACCTGGCAACTTACCCAAATCCTCAAGAATACAAAGCACCTCAACAGCCTCGAACCTCTCCCGCGGGGTCGTTCCGGATAGCACGGCGACAAACGGCACCTTGGCCGACCTGGCTGTATCAGCGTCTATCAAATGATCGCCCACATAAAGACTGTCGCAACAAGAGTGGCCCAACGCACGGACCGCAAAAAGCAGCCCACTAGGATTGGGTTTGTGGGCGGAAACATCCTCACCACCTACGATCACCCGAAAATAGTCCTCCAGTCCTTCACGTTGCAAGATCTCCTCGATTCGGTAGCGGAACTTGGTCGAAACAATCCCCAAGACCAGGCCTCGTCCGACCAATTCCTTCAGAACTCCTGGTACCGAAGGAAAGATCGAGGTCATCTCTGCCATTACTTCATCCGCTCTATGCACAAACAAGGTTAAAAACTCATGAACACGATCCCATTCCGACTGTGGTGCCAACTTTTCAAACGACTTGGTCAGATTCAGTCCGATGGTTTCGGACACCATCGCCCTCGGAACCGACTCCAGGTTCATTTGCGAAAATGCGAAGTTGACGAATTCACAGACACCGCCTGAGGAATCCGCCAGGGTGAAGTCGAAATCGAAAAGCACCGATCTGGGATTGATCAAGGAGTTCATTTTCTTTGGTTCGCACGCTTTCCCTTAACCCTTTCCCCGTGCCCGAACCCTGATGTGGTTGCGCGAAGAGCGGAATGCCCAGTAGCCGCAAGCAGGCTTTTTAGACGACCTGATAATCCGCCTTTTCCATATCACGTGACGTGATAGTTCACACCATACTGCACCAAGCCGAGGCGGCGGGCGACCCCCTGAGAAGCCACGTTGTCCCACGAAGTGCTGTAGAGCGGGACGAGGTTCAGGGACCGAACAGAGAGGGCCCAGGCAGCGACGGCCGACGTTGCATACCCGCGTTGACGGTAGGCCTTCAGCGTATCCACGCCTGCCTCATGTACCCGCGACGATAAGCGGACACTTTGGCAAATCGACACCGCTTCGGAGTCCTCAATGATCGCAAAATAGGGCTGCCCATCATTCAACTCCGGCATCATTTCTGCGAAGTCGCCCTTCAACAGTCCGGCGTTCCCTGGTGTCAGCCGTACGACATTGGTCGGCGGTTCAATTCGGTCGGGAAAGCGGCAGGCGGGCCCTGACCAAATCCCGTCAATTGGCGCATGGGTTCGAAGAATTTCGACGAATTGCCGCTGGCCATTGGGAAATTTCCGGGAATCCAATAGCATCGGCTCGACAGCAGCGACTTCCATCAGCCGCGCAACCAAGTTTTCCGGAAGGTCATAGCGGAATCGGCATATCGACCCTTCCCTGGTGTTTCCGAAGAAAAAACGGGGCGCTGGACCGACATCACCGCCAGGATCGTTGATCCCTCGAAGACGCCCATTTTCATCAGTCGTGAACAGCGTCTCAACCTGTATTTTCATCAGTTCCCTAGGGGATAACATGCTTCATAACCAATCAAATCTTTCATGCCGCACGACCTTTAAGGTCTGGGAACTCCGATCTTGTCGAGGCACTGCCGCAGGCAATGCGGTCTCGGTCAAAACCTGATTATAAAGGTGTCGACACCCGCGCCCTCCATCGATGTCCCAGCCGTTCACTCGTTCTCTGCTTACGCTCGTACCACGGTAAATATCGAGGCTATACCCCGAACCAGCATGTCCACCGCTCATCTCATTCCATGTCTTCGAGATCTCAGGCTTTCAAACAAAGCCGCGCACACTATGATCAGACCGCCGACGATTTCCCTCGTCGATGGAACAGCAGCCAGGAGAATCATGGCGAGAATCACGCCGTAGACCACCTCGAGCACCAGGGTTATCCCAACAACTTTTCCGGAGAGCTGTCGCTGGCTGTTGACGAAAAGTACCCTTGCAAAACCAGTCAGTACCACTCCAAGAACCGCAAGGAGCAAGAGGTCCCTGGAACTTGGCATATGGACGAGACTTTCATCGAAAAGCACGAATGGGAGAAGAATCATGCCGGCAATGCCCATTTCATAAGCTGAAATGTCCCAGCTATTGTAATTGCCGATAATTCGCTTCTTCCGTGTCAGAACGATGATTGGGATCATTGCTCCAGCCGCAACCCCGTAGATAACCCCCTGGAAGGTCGCATCCGATAAAGCCACCTCAGGCACCAGATAGTAGATACCCACAAGGACCGCAACGGCACCGGCGAAATCGAGAGCTCGGAGCTTGTGGTTGAACAACCGGCTCTCGAGAAATACCATGATTACTGGGTAGGTGTAGGTCGTCACCAGGCCGATTGCGACCGTCGAAACCTTTATCGACTTGAAGAAAAGCACCCAGTGAACAGCCAGCAATGCAGCGATCGCCGTAAAAGTTGCCAGGTCGATCCAATTCTTGATCGGAGCGTGGTTCTCTAGTCGCTTCGCGATGACCAGCAGAACAACTGCTGCCAGAGTCGTCCTCCAAAATACGATCTGGTATGGGTTGAGTTCGACCGCCTTTCCAATCGGACCGGTGAATCCATACATGAGAGTTGCAACATGGGCCTCGACGAGCGCACGCGAGTTACGGATCATTTGTCGACCTCGAATGCCGCCCAGCGACGATAATGATTGGGAATCATTCGCGACCGTCCGCCAGGAGAGAAATTGGGACGGCATTTCCTTTAATGGCTGGAAGTCTGCGAAACCCGATCTTGTCGAGGCGATGCCGCGGACCAAGGCGAGGTCGGGGCAGGAGTGCAAACCGGGCGGTCACTCGGTGGCGCCATTCAAGAGGATTGACCAATTCTAGCCGCAGCGTCCCTCAACCTGGCGGCTATTGCTTCATGGCCGGCGGCCTCTGCGTGACCACAAGCTGTCGCTTGATGGATCTTGTCGGGCAAGCTGGGATCCGCTCCACGAGCCAGAAGGAAACCAACCAGCTCTTTATCACCGAAGAATGCCGCCATGTGCAGTACTGTAGAAAAGTCTTCGTCCAGAAACCCCTGCGCCCCGCCATCTACGCAAGCTCCCCGGTCCAGCAAGAAATCAGCTATGCCAAAGTGATGCCAAGCGCAAGCAACGGCGAAGGCGAAATTGAGAACGAACCGGGTCTCGGTAAGATCGAGACCGGAAGCCGGGCTACCGTCCCACCAACCGCTGAACAGCTTTTCACCGGCTTGTATGGCTCCATGCGCATCGAACTTCGACTCTACCAGATCCATGCGGCCAACCCCGGCCGCCATGGCACGATCCCTCGACGCACCATTCGCCACCAGAAGCGCGGCAGTGTCCGCCTTGCGAAACATCAGCGCGTTCGCCAGGATCCATTTGTCATCCCGCACCCCGTCGGGTAAAGCAGCGCATTCAATGAGGAGTGTGGCAGAGGAAACGTCATTCCAGGTAACAGCGTTCATCAAGGCCCGGTCCGGAGCCGTGGGACCATCTACCGCAACAACGCGTTTCCTCGCGGAACTTCTTCCTGCAGCAAAATCGGGCCGTAGTTGGCCGACTTTCTGCGCGAGTTCCTCCAACGAATGTCCTTCAGGTATTGGCTCTGTGCGCTCCATGTCCACTCCCCTTTTGGAAATTTTACTTTGCCCATATAAAGGCACTGGTGGTCGGCGTTATGGCGGTTTGCGAACCCGCGCGGAAAGTGGCCGAGGGCCAACACACGATCTGTGCCGCAACGCAACACTCCGCTGAAAAAGGTGAAAAAATCCTCCCTAATTCATCAATCGCAGCATTTTCGAATCGCCGCAGCGAAACTCGAAAGACAGCGGAACAAGCTCGACATGGGTCGAAGCTTGCAGTGTCTGAATGGCGCCCTCCAGATGCGCCGAAGGTCGACCATCCATGTCAAGCAATGGATATACTCGAACCTCCCGGCCTACCCGGAGCATTTCCCGCAGAAAGGCCAGGTGCGCCTCGAAGTCGAATTCGGCCGAGTATAGAAACAGGAGATGAGAACATAGTACAAGATCGAATGATTTCGGCAAGAAAGGCAATTCCGGGAGGCTGGCAGACACGTAGTAGCCACTCCGAGTCCCCGCCTGAAAATCGGCAATGAAGGCAGTGATGACGTCACGCCGACGTTGGACGACATCTTCCGGGCTGCCGTAAAATTCCCACTTGAACCGTTCCCGAGCTTTACGCATTCCCACCAGCATCCTTGCCGCCGTGGGCTCGAATTCCCCCAGGAGATCCCTGGCAGAAAACCTGTATATAGGATCTGCGGCGACAACAAACCGACCATTCCTGCTCCATTCTGCGGCAAAGGACGATGGCCCACTCCCGCAGTCCAATACTCGCCCCCGCGGCGGGAGGTCGGCTAAGGCAAAAAACGCCTCATATTCAACTGCGCTGCGCCCCCACGCGGGAACGGCTCCTCCAAAATAAAATTCCCTTGACATGAGCCCTACCTGTCTGGAAGCAAGTGGCGCCGAAACGTGAAGTCAGGTTCCCCGAGTTGGTATGGCGTGCAGGAATTGCCAGCGTTCATGCCTGCTCCGCGGGGATATGAATTTGGAATTTCTGGTAACCCGGTGCGAGTTGCCGAGGCCGGCTTCGCTGCCCTTGACGCAGCCGAAGACGTAGTTTGCAACTTGCTGTCATCCGCATGTCGCGCCCGAACCGACCGGACCGCATGCAGTCTACCTCAGCAATTGGGGCAAAATCAGTTGCACAAAAAAAATCTGCTGTGAAGTGGGCAAGCATAGCAGATTCCAGTCCTCGAGTCCAGTATAGATAGCCGAAGGCAAGCGCCGCTGTACCATTCAGGACCAGGGCACGAGTAACGATTAATGGTGTGAGGGGAACAAGCGTTGCTGTCGCAGGCAGGTGTCCTATCCCGAAAAGGACTGCAACCAGGATGTTTGCTGCCCATAAGGCCACACCGCTGGGGAATCCTTCAGCCGTATGATTGATCTTCCCCAGGAGCCACGCAAGCAAAGAGAACAGCCCAAGGCGCATTAGGAGTTCCTCGGTAATCCCACCGTAGAAGCACGCAAGGAAGCTCTGCCAGGCTGGAACTTCGGGGACCTGGCTCAAAGCCTCGCCCATACGAGGGGCGAAAAACCCTGCTTCCAGCGCAACGATAATCGATCCAGCGATCACACCCAGAATGACAGAAGGAACAACAATTGCCTTTACCTCCTCCAGTACCGTCTTCCCGCTCAACCACCTCTCGACAAGCGGAACGCCCAGTCCAGTGCGTCTCGCCAACAGCAACCCCAGTCCAATCGCGATCGCCAAGAGAACAGCATTCTGGAGCAACTGAAGAGGGATGAGCATCTCCAGGGGAAGCGGCAACTTCTCCAGGGTGGGTGCCTGCAGGGACAGGGAGTAAGGGATGATTGCGATCACCCCTGCTACACCTGCCCCGAGATTGGCTCTCCGGAATCGGTCGTTAGATGACGTCCACACCGTTCTTCATCAATCCTCTGGCAATCACGCCGCGATGGATTTCCGAGGTGCCGTCAAAGATGCGCATGACTCTGGCGTCCCGGTAGATCCTCTCTATGGGCAAATCTTTGCAGTAACCGATGCCACCGAAAATCTGAACGGCTCGATCCGCAATCTTTCCGAGCGTCTCTGCGGCATGGACTTTCACCATCGACACCTTCTCCCGCGGGTCCATCCCCTGGTCGGTTTCCCACGCTGCGTCGAGCACCATCAAGCGCGCCCCGTTCAACTCGATTGCACTGTCGGCCAGCATCTGCTGGACCATCTGGAATTCGCCGATCGGCTTTCCAAACTGAATTCTCGAGTTCGCATGATCGATCATCATGGCCAACACCCGCCGGGCCATGCCCACTGCACGTGCCCCGATGTGAAAAAGTCGAATGCGGCCGATGGTCGAGAGCAACAGACTCAAGCCGCGGCCGCGCTCTCCGAGCAGGTGCTCGGGGTCCAGTCTTACGTCCTTGAAGAACAGTTCCACGTGGGAGGTGCCGCGATTGCCCATCATCGGCAGATCTCGACCCACCGTTACACCAGGGGTGGATTTGTCGACCAGGAACAGGGAGATGCCCCTCGATCCTTCAACGGGCTCGGAGCGCGCCGAGACGACAAAGAAGTCCGAAAACAATCCGTCTCCGATCGGGCGCTTGTAGCCGTTCAGGATCCAACCGTCTCCGTCAGGGGTGGCTTCGGTTTCGATCCCGGCTGCGTCGGAGCCGGCCCCAGGCTCGGTCATCGCGATGGAGCAGGTCCGCTCCCCACCTACAGTCGGCAGCAGCCATCGATCGCGCTGCCTGTCATCGCAGGCCAGGAGCACCTCGTATACGTTGCCAAAGGCACGACGGATGAGGATGTCGGAGGTCTGTCCCATCTCCATCTCGACGCAACTCATCTCTACGGCGCTCAACCCGCCTCCCCCGAACGTCTTCGGAATGTTCAGGGCATAGAATCCCAGGTCGCGCGATTTTTCGAAGATCTCCCGAGCCTTCGCGGGATCCAGGCATTCAGCGGCTTCAACGTCCTCCTCCAGGGGCTGTAATTCTGATCGCACGAAGTGACGCACTGCCGCAACTTGCTCGCGCGCCCTGTCACTCAATGAGAAATTCAATGCGCCTCCTTCCTCTGTTTTGGATGGAAACACTGTACCAGTCGGGCGCGGAAGAACAATCAAGCCTGGAAACAGTCTTCAGGCATCAGGGACACGGCGTCAGGCACGATCGGGGCAAAGGCCATTCGCTCCAGTACGTCCGACTGCAAATCCACCCCCGGTGCGATCTCGCGCAGGCACAGTCCCTCTTCGGTCAGTTCGAAAACCGCCCGCTCGGTCACGTATATCACTTGCTGCCCCGCAGCAAGGGACTGCTTGCCGCTGAACGTCGTTTGCCCGACCTTGCACACCATCTTGCAGACATCGCCGTATCTCTGAATGCTCAGCTTTCCCTCTCCGATCTCGAAGATCGCGCCTTTGGCCTCGAAGGACCCGCAGAAGACCACTTTTCGTGCATTCTGAGCGATGTCGATGAAGCCGCCTGGACCTACCGGGACACCACCAAGGAAGGACGCGTTCACGTTTCCTTCCGCATCGATCTCGCCGAACCCCAGAAAGGCAATATCCAGGCCACCGCCGCCATAGAAATCGAATTGTGAAGGGGAGTCGATCATGCACGTCGCATTCCTGGCAAACCCGAACAGGGCACCTTCCATCAAGGTGCCGCCGTAGGTCCCGTGTTCGATCGTCTGGTAGTAGCGATCCTGCTCTCCTCGGCTCGCAAGCAGTTTGGGGATCGCATCCGGCATACCAAAACCATAGTTCACCACGTCTCCATCGGACAACTCGGCTGCCGCACGTCGAGCCACGGCTTCTCTGATGTTCAATGCACCAGACGGTTCAGGAGGCAGAGCTTCGTGTCGCTCGCCGGAAACGGTCGGATCGTAGAGGAACTGGTGGCTCTGTGGCTGGTCTGGCACCACGACCACCGCGGCGACGAGGGCACCGGGGATGCGGACCGACTTTGCCGGCAACGTGCCACACTCGACAGCCTCACGCACCTGCACGAGAACCTTCCCTCCACTGTTGCGAGCCGCCATGGCCATCGCCAGGGCTTCCAGGGTGGCGGGCTCCTGGTCGATGCTGATGTTTCCGTCGGGATCGGCGAAACTCCCTCGCAGTACGGCGATGTCGACCGGGAACGGTTTGTAGCGTAGCAGCGTCCGGCCCTCGATTTCGATCAGCTCCACCAGCTCATCCCTGGCGCACCTGTTCATCCGGCCGCCTTGCTGGCGCGGGTCCACGAACGTCCCCAGCCCAACGTGTGTGATCAAGCCCGGTCGACCGGCGCCGATCTCGCGCATCAGCTGCGCCGTTACCCCACCCGGCAGGACATAGGCCTCGATCTTCTCCTCTCGAGCAAGAGCCTGCATCCGCGGCGACCAGATCCAGTGTCCGCCGATCACGCGAGAAACCAACCCCTCGTAGGCCAGGCGATTCAGTCCACGCCGATCTCCATCTCCTATCCCCAAAGAGTGGACCACGCGCAGCTCACGAGGGGATCCGGTGTCGAGAAAGCGCCTTTCGATCGCCTCCAGCAGTGCGTCGGGTTCCACAAGACCCCCGCCTCCTCCGACCGTGACGAGAGTCTCCCCGTCAGACACCAGCGCTGCCGCCTGCTCGAGGGGGATGATCTTGTTTCTGTTTGCCATGTATGATCTCACGTGGGATCGTCTGCACCTTGATACACACTACCAGGTGACAGTTTTGGAACTGAGGCTGTCGCGACGAGAAAGGAACTGGCGGCGCGTCAGGAGCATCCGTGATGTGACTTCCTTCAAAGCCCGATCGTCACAAAGGACATGGTATATTTGCCCCTCCTGGTTGGCTACTTCTGTTCGATCTTCTTGGTCAAGTGGAGAATAAGTTCGTCATCCAATCTTACTTCTTGCCCTTCGGTTACAAAATCCTCGCCGTAAGTAAGGGGCATGGCATCAGGAATATATCCCCTCATAATATACATCCGCTGTGCCGCAGCATAACCAGGGTGCAGACCGACTCCAATACCGACGACCGGGCTGAGCTCAAGAATTAGCTGCTCAGCAGTATCCATTAGACGAGTGGCAACCCCCTTTCGCCGGGAAGCAGGAACAACATTGAGGTCTTGAATCTCTGGTATACCCTGATTCCGAAAAGGAGAGTAATCCGGCGTCCAGGCGACCTTGAGATACCCATGCAGTTGTTCGCCGCTTCGAGCTAAGAGGACGACTAGTTCGCCGCGTTCTTGAGCGGCAAAGCACTCCCGGAAGTATCCGTCAGATTTTGCCCATGCCAGACGGCTGAATTGCTCTGCAATCCAGTCTACGCGGTCTTCCGTTAGTTGTTCGATAATCTCGCTTCTATCAGCCAATTCGTTGCCAAGTTCATTTTACGTCTTACGGTTTGCGAACCCACGAAGCGGGTTGCCGAAGGCCAAGGCGCGAATGCGCCCCAGCGAAAAACTGTGCCTGTTACACGATTGGGGCTCTGCAGCGCAGGAAATAAACAAATAAACGCCTATGATGGCAGGGCGATTGCCTTGGCAATCAAGAGTGTCGGCACTATGCTTTCTCGACGCCTCTCCACCGGGTCTTCTAAAGAATCAAGCGGTTCAGAGATCTCGGCAAGTTGGAATCCACTTCTGATCAAGGTATTGAGGTACGTTGAAAGCGTTCGGTGGTGGCTACCATGCGTGCCACACATCCCGATTCCATCGGAGTACCATTTGCCTTCATGGCCATACCGTGAAACACGCAATGCCATAAATTTTCCCTCTTCGTCGAACTCCTCCTGTGGATTCTCTGCATTGAACGGAGGGAAAAAGCACGGATGAAGAATTGTGAAGATGAACTTTCCATTGTCGATAAGTATCCGACGGACATTGGACAATGTTGCGGTCAGGTCAGGGATATCCATGAGTGCCATGTTGCAAATAACGGCATCCATGCTGGCGTCGGACACCTGATTCAGCGATTGTGCATCGTCCAGGACATGCCTAATACGGTGGTCATCAGAATGCTCCTTTGCATGCCGCAGCAGGATCTGTGAATTGTCAACACCTGTAACGAAAGCCCCTCGACTCGACTGGACGCGAGACAGATACCCCTCACCGCAGCGGGCCTCTTAGACGATTGTTATGGCGGGATTCCGGGCCGTATGTGTATATTTCCCAGTAGGTTACTTCCTGTGGTCGTCTCCCCCGCGGCCAGCTCCCCTCCAATGAGGAAGCAGGGGAGCGATGACTGCGATTCTCTCTCTGGCGCCCTTTCAGCAGCGGCAGCAATGGCAGCGCTTTCGAAGCCGAGCCCATGACACGCTGGACCGGTGCCTGGATCAGTGGGAGGCCCGTATGAGCGCGCCCGGTGCGGGGGCGCCGACCTTGATGGAGATCACCGAGGCGCTGTCCCAAGAGCGCGCCGGACTGACCGCGGCCTTGGTGGAGGCTTTCGTCGAACGCCGCCACGGCCCGTTGCTGAGGCAACAAGAGGCGGCCTGCCCCAAGTGTGAGCGCCGGCTGCCAGCGCGCCCGTCGCGCTCGCGCACGGTGGAGACGCTGCTCGGGCCGGTGACCTTGGAGCGGCCGTATTTCTACTGCGTTGCCTGCCACCACGGGTTCTATCCGCTCGACGAGGCCCTGGCCCTGTCGGGGCACCGCAAGCAGTGGGACGTGCAGCAGGCCGGGGTCCAGCTGGCGCTGGAGATGCCCCACCAGCGCGCCTCGAAGTTGCTGGACGAGCTCACCGACGCGTCGATGAGCGACTGCGGGATTCACGAAGCGATGCAACAGACCGGGGCCTTGGACGTGCTGCAGGTGTGTCCGGACGCAGCCGACATCCAGGATCGCATTGCCCAAGCCGCCGCCGGCCGCAAGTGGCGGCCCATCGTGGTGTTGGCCATCGACGCGGCCGACGTGCCCAGTCGTCCCGAGACCGCCAAGGGAACCCGTCCGGGGCGCCGGAAGAGCCGGGCTCGACGAAGGCGCTGGCAGGGGGCCTACCACGAGGCCAAGGGCTTCCGCTTCTACCTGGTCGACGACGACCGCATCGAGCAGTTGATCTCCTGGCATCAGATGGGCGACGAACAGGCTTTCGGCGCGGCCTTGCGCCAAGTCAAGGAGGCGGGCCTGATCCCGGAGGACCAGGTGCGCTTGTGTGCCATCGCCGATGGCGCCCCGTGGATCTGGAAGTGGGTGGAGGAACTGTTCCCGGGGGCCCGTCAGATCCTCGACTACTACCATTGCAGCCGCTACCTGCACGGGGTGGCCGAGGCCCAGTACGGCGCCGATGGGGCGCGCGCCGCCCATTGGCTGGAAGCGACGCTGGCCCGCCTGTTCTGCGGGGAGGCGACGGGCGTGGTCTGGGGTCTGCAGCGCATGCAGCCGGTCTCGGAAGAGGCCGAAGAGGCGATCGGCGCGGCCGTGACCTACCTGCAGAAGCGGCTGCACCAAGTCGACTTCGCCAGCCATCGCAAGGGGGGCTACCCGATCGGCTCGGGCGCGATCGAATCGGCGCATCGTTTCATCGGCCATGTTCGCCTGAAGCGATCCGGCGCCTGGTGGTACGAGGAGAACAGCAACGCCATCCTGGCCCTGCGCTGTGCCCTGTACAACGGAACGCTGGATCGCGTCTTTCAGAAGCACCGAGAGAACCTCAAACCGCCACCGGAAACGTAACAATCACCTAAGACTCCCTCATATTCAGAATCTGCCAACTCATCGATGCCCATGGTCTCAGTCCCCCTGGGGCACGGAATCTAAAGGATGGTGTAAACCCGTCACGCCGCTTTCGTGTAACGTATCGCCGTGCCTGACCCGCGTAGCGTTTGCCCGAAGGGCCAAGCCACTTATGCGGAGCAGCGGCAAATGTTTGTTAAAGGACGTGGGATACTATCTCCACTCAAGCTGATCATTGAATCCAGCTCTCTACTAGCGTTTGAGCTCAGCCGCGTGCGGAGCCCACTGACCGTAGCACATCGGCTGAAGCGAAGGTTAGGCGTCACTCCTGCTCCACTTGAAAGACCGGATGACAGCGGACTTCGGTGCGAACCGAGTTTGCGATGAAGCACTCTTCGTGGGCGCTGTGATGCATTGCGTTCACTTCGGCTTCCCTGGGCAGTACCTCGCCGGAGAAGCAAACTTTCGGACGCAGCGTGACAACCGACATTCCCAGATTTCCTGCTGGGCCCTTCTCCATGAAGCCGACGGCCTTATCGACGTAGCGGTCAACACGGAACCCGCGCTCGCCAGCGATGGATAGGAACCACAGCATGTGGCAGCTTGAGAGGGAGGCAACAAAGAGTTCTTCGGGATCTACCGCAGAGGGGTCCGAAAATGGCACGCGAACTAGGTGAGGCGAGGAAGAACCCCGGAGCTCCGCGCCTCCGTCGAACCGAACGATGTGTCCGCGGCGGTAGCGATTGTCAAGAAATGTCTGCTCGCCCCGCAACCAAGTCGCCTCTGCGATGTACTCGTGCATGGTGGTGAGGGTCCTTTATAACCCCTAACTCGTTATTGAACTCCAACAATGAAGGATATCTCCTTCCATTCTGGGGATATACTGCAAAAACACTCTCTCATCTCATCCCATGTCCTATAACAATTTCCGGTTTGCGAACCGCGAAGCGGTTGCCGAAGGCCAAGGCGCCACCGGCGCCGCAGCGCAACACCGCTGTGTTATGTGCTGTGCAACGGCAGAGAAGAAGGGTCAGTCATCTGAACGTGACAGCACCTTTTCGTACTCGATTCGGTGTGGGTTGAATCCCATTTCCTCGTGGAGACCGGCCGATGCCACGTTCTCGATTCCAGTACCTGAACGCCACAAATCAGCTCCGCACTCCCTGACTATGTGCTCAACATGCTCCAAGATCCGTGTCGAAAGTCCCGCCCTGCGATGCGATTTGCTCACTGCGATGTCATTCACTTCGGCAATCGTCACGGGGTAATCCTCCACGTCCGTGAATGTGACCCATACGTACCCTATCGCGGTCCCGTCCTTCTCCACAATTTCCGCAATTGTACGAGCATCGCTTGTAGATTCAGCTAAGTGACTTATGAAAGACTCCGGCTGGCTCGTACTCATCCACTTCTTTCGATACTCTTCGTAAGGGATACTCCGGGCCCACGGGGTCTCGCTTTCATAATTCCCGTCGCAGTGCCACTCTAGCAGCGCATTTCTGTCCATGACCACGTTTATCGGTCGAAATGTCAACATACTGGTTGAGGTCATGTCAATAGGTGTGTAAATGAGATCAGGCGGCCTTCTTCTTGAACCCTTCCTTGGAGGAGGCGTCCTCTCTTTGAATTGGTTTTCCGTTCTGGTATTGATCTCCAGCAAAGACGTCGGCGAGCAGCTCCGGCGCATTGAGTTTCCGAAAGCGCTTCTCAGCGACCATCAACACCCGCCAGATGAGTGCGGTAGCCCCTTGGACGCGCTTGTAGCGTTTGCCAGCGTTGGTGCGCAAGCGTACAGAAGCGAAGGGGCTCTCCACCGGATTGGTCGTGCGCAGGTGCTTCCAGTGTTGCTCGGGAAAATCGTAGAACGTGACCATGCGCTGCCAGTCGCGCTCGAGGGTGGCCACGGCCGCAGGATAACGCTCTCGGTAACGGGCCGCGAACGTGTCGCGTCGGGTTTCGGCCTCCTTTCGCGTCTCGGCCACGGGAATCTGCGTCAGCAGCGCCCGCGCCTTGCCCTGCACGCGCTTGGGCAGATCGTCGAGCACGTTGATGATCTTGTGATTCCAGCACCGTTGCTGCGCCGCCTCGGGCCAGACCTGCTCGGCGGCACTCCAGATGGGCAGACCGCCGTCGGCCATCAACAGCACGGGTGCACACAGGCCACGGTCACGCAGGTCACGCAAGACCTTCAGCCACGACTCGGTCGATTCGCGGTGACCGGAGCGGATCGCCAGCACCTGCTTGCGTCCGTCGCTCATGGCACCGATGACCACCAGCAACGCCGCCTTGTCCTTCTCCAGCCCGGCCTTGACGTATAGGCCGTCCGCCCACGCGTACACCAGCTCGCGGTCGTCGAGCCGTCGCTCCTGCCAGGTCTCAAACTCTTCTTCCCACTTGGCGCGCAGACGGCCGATGGACGAGGGCGACAGGGGAGCTGCGTCGCCCAAAAGCCCGCGCAACGCCAGCTCGAAATCACCCTGAGACAGCCCGTGCAAGTAGAGCTCGGGCAGCAGCTGGGTCACCTCGTGGGTACGGCGCAGGAACAACGGCAAGATACGGCTCTCAAACCGCTCTTCCAGGCCGCGTACCCGCGGCCGTTTTACCTCGATAGTGCCCGACATCAACGACAACCGTCGCCGCTTGCCGTGTCCGTTGCGGGAACCCGGACCGCTGTCCACAGCCGACCGGCGTTCGTAGCGTGTGCGTCCCAGCAACTCCGTCACCTCTTCCTCCAGGACCCGCTGCAGCAGCGCCTGGATCGACGATCGGGTCCAGTCTTCCAGCGTTTCCCAGGTGGGCATAGACGGCGCTACCGATTCCAACGTAGATTCCTTCATGGCGACTCTTTCCTTCCATGCCCGGCTCCACCGGGCGGTTTGTGGTGAATTGCTATAAAGGAAGGTTAGGGTCGCCCTTTCTCTTTTTCCACACCTATTAAACGTAGCTCGAAACATGGACGGTTTGCGCCAAGCCGGACACAATGTCATCCTTCCGTCGCTCGCATTAAAGGCCTTCAGCGATGTTCCCGAGGCGGTCACGGCGTCCCGGGTCGAGGGCATCTGCAGTCTCATTGAGAGGTTTACCGTGGCACATTTACCTGATTCAGAACCAGTCGAAGTACCCGACCCAGTGCACTGTCAGGCGTTTGCCGAGTTTGTAATGGAAGAGTTTCTCGAATGCGGAAAACGATTCAATGGCAGGGGACAGGGATGGACGGGCCATCTGTTAAGGAACCTCTGATCAACTCTGCTTTTTGGAGAAATTATAGCCTGTGTTGATTTATGCTCTTTATATTCGGGGGAGAAGGCTCAGTTTCCTGCCTGTTTTTTTCGATTTCTATGCGGATCTTACGATCCGGACGGACCTCTCCCTATGTCGACCTCAGCTCATGACGCGCCAGATAAAAATTGGCCAGCGAAAACAAGGTAAAGATCTGAGCCGCGTTCTTGGCCAAGCCCCGATAGCGCACCTTGCGATAGCCCCACAGGTGCTTGATGATCCCAAAGGCATGTTCGACCCGAGCACGGACCCGGTTGCTCTTGGTGTTGAAGGAGCGGTCCGCACAACTCAGTTTGCGGCCGCGGTTCGCCTTGCGCAGAACACGCCACTCCACCTCATCGGATTCGGCCTGCTGTTGCCGCTCTGCGCTCACATACGCCTTGTCGCCGTAGATTACCTTCTCTGCGCCATGGACGCAGTCCTCCATGATCTCCGAATCGTGCACCGAAGCCGAGGTCACCACCGCACTGTGCACCCTTCCCTGGGGATCGCTGCCCACATGCGCCTTCAGGCCGAAATGCCAATTCTTCCCTTTCTTCGTAGAGCCCATTTCCGGGTCTCGTTGCCGAGCCCGGTTTTTGGTCGAAGAAGGTGCCTGCACGATCGTCGCGTCCACGATGGTGCCCTCGCTGAGCAGCAACCCGCGCTCGGACAAATACTTTTCCGTACGCCGAAACAAGGCTGAGGTCAAACCATGGCGCTCGAGAAAGTGGCGAAACTTGCAGATCGTCGTCTCATCCGGAATGTGGGCCAGATCCGCCCCCGCAAAGCGACGCATCGATTCCACGTCATAGAGGCTGTCTTCCATCGCCGGGTCACTGAGTCCATACCACTGTTGCATGAAATAGATGCGCAACATCACCTCGGGCGGGATCGGCCGGCGGCCGTTACCGGGTTTGGGATACTTTCGCATAATGGGCTTGAGCAGGTGCTTCCACGGTAACAGGTCGTTCATCTCGGCCAGGAAGCGCTCTTTGCGGGTGGTCTTTTTCTTGTGGGTGTAAGCCAACTCGGAAAAGCTGATCTGTTGCATCGCGACTACCTCCTCAGTTTGGTTCCTTATAGTAACCAGGCAATCGCCAAGGGAAAAGCTGGGCAGGACACTTAATCAGAGATTCCTTAACGTATTCCAGGGCAATGCTGGATCTCCAATGCATGGGATATCTAAAAATGGTTCAGGCTGCCAGGGAAGGGTTTGAAGCCTTTGTTCGGCGAATTCGATTGGGGCCACTGGAATCGGATTTTCCAAGAATGGAGCATTTGCGAAGGGACGCCAAGCCGCTTCAGAAGCAATACTGGCTCGAGCGGAAAGGGGACTGGAACCTAGGTCATGTTGTGAAGTACCCGTATGGATTCTATGGTCTCCTTGGCCACGTACACGGCGAAGTTATTGTTGATCGATGCATGGCTGAAGTTTACAGGATCTTCTGATGTGCCCAGAGCCGCATCGACATCGAGGCAAACGTGCATAGCCTCGCCTAACACGTCCATGCCCGGCTTCGGCGCTGACGCGCCTTCGCGCAACCGCTTCGCGGTTCGGGCACGGCGAAGCCGTTAAAGGCCATGCGATTCAGAACCAAGTGCCATCCACATAGGCTCGACGCATACACTAACGGATAACCAGTAGAGCTACGTTTAATAGGTGTGGAAAAAGAGAAAGGGCGACCCTAACCTTCCTTTATAGCAATTCACCACAAACCGCCCGGTGGAGCCGGGCATGGAAGGAAAGAGTCGCCATGAAGGAATCTACGTTGGAATCGGTAGCGCCGTCTATGCCCACCTGGGAAACGCTGGAAGACTGGACCCGATCGTCGATCCAGGCGCTGCTGCAGCGGGTCCTGGAGGAAGAGGTGACGGAGTTGCTGGGACGCACACGCTACGAACGCCGGTCGGCTGTGGACAGCGGTCCGGGTTCCCGCAACGGACACGGCAAGCGGCGACGGTTGTCGTTGATGTCGGGCACTATCGAGGTAAAACGGCCGCGGGTACGCGGCCTGGAAGAGCGGTTTGAGAGCCGTATCTTGCCGTTGTTCCTGCGCCGTACCCACGAGGTGACCCAGCTGCTGCCCGAGCTCTACTTGCACGGGCTGTCTCAGGGTGATTTCGAGCTGGCGTTGCGCGGGCTTTTGGGCGACGCAGCTCCCCTGTCGCCCTCGTCCATCGGCCGTCTGCGCGCCAAGTGGGAAGAAGAGTTTGAGACCTGGCAGGAGCGACGGCTCGACGACCGCGAGCTGGTGTACGCGTGGGCGGACGGCCTATACGTCAAGGCCGGGCTGGAGAAGGACAAGGCGGCGTTGCTGGTGGTCATCGGTGCCATGAGCGACGGACGCAAGCAGGTGCTGGCGATCCGCTCCGGTCACCGCGAATCGACCGAGTCGTGGCTGAAGGTCTTGCGTGACCTGCGTGACCGTGGCCTGTGTGCACCCGTGCTGTTGATGGCCGACGGCGGTCTGCCCATCTGGAGTGCCGCCGAGCAGGTCTGGCCCGAGGCGGCGCAGCAACGGTGCTGGAATCACAAGATCATCAACGTGCTCGACGATCTGCCCAAGCGCGTGCAGGGCAAGGCGCGGGCGCTGCTGACGCAGATTCCCGTGGCCGAGACGCGAAAGGAGGCCGAAACCCGACGCGACACGTTCGCGGCCCGTTACCGAGAGCGTTATCCTGCGGCCGTGGCCACCCTCGAGCGCGACTGGCAGCGCATGGTCACGTTCTACGATTTTCCCGAGCAACACTGGAAGCACCTGCGCACGACCAATCCGGTGGAGAGCCCCTTCGCTTCTGTACGCTTGCGCACCAACGCTGGCAAACGCTACAAGCGCGTCCAAGGGGCTACCGCACTCATCTGGCGGGTGTTGATGGTCGCTGAGAAGCGCTTTCGGAAACTCAATGCGCCGGAGCTGCTCGCCGACGTCTTTGCTGGAGATCAATACCAGAACGGAAAACCAATTCAAAGAGAGGACGCCTCCTCCAAGGAAGGGTTCAAGAAGAAGGCCGCCTGATCTCATTTACACACCTATTGACATGACCTCATTTCGACATTGTGTACTCGCATTTCCCATAACGTACTCACAACTCACGAAGCCGCGAATGCGGCTTGCTGAAGGCCCAGCGCCGAACGGCGCGCAGCGTGAATTGCTGTGATATATGACGTGGGACCAACCTCGCGAGAGACCGTCGGCACCCATGGCGACAGTTTCACACTGGACCAACTCCAAAGATCATTCAAACGGTATTTCAAGCCACTTTCAGATCGGCGTGACATTGGGGCTACATATGAAAGTAGCAGCCCCAACAGCAATCAAAACTAATACATTCTTGCATTCGGTCGCACCCGAAGCCATATTGAAGGCGGCGTTTCTCGGGCGCCCCCGAGTCCGCGGGAAGGACTGCGTCCCCCGAGTTTTTTTAGTTACTTCTGGCACACACAGTGAGATCGTAATGATCTTCCTCGCCCGACCAAGCGGACTTCGGGCAGCATCGGCCTTAAAAGGGCCAGCAAGGGAGACATCATGAGCACCCCTACCTCCGGTGCCCGCCCTGACAGGCGCGGCACGCCCACGCGTTCGCTTCGCTCCAATCCCGACCTCTCTCAACTCAAGCGGCAGGCGAAAGAGCTCCTCAAGAGTTTCATAGCAGGTGACCCTGCAGCCGTCGACGAGGTCAGTACCCATTACCACGAGGCCGACCCTGGGAAGTTCGCCCTCCACGATGCACAGCTGGTAATTGCACGAGCGTACGGCCTGGAAACCTGGCCTAAGCTGGTTGAACAGATAAACCTGGAGCCCGTGCTCGACACCGATGAACTGGTCCCCTTCGCAGTGGGCACGGGGCGTGAGATCCGTGCCATCTCCACTGCTGCGCGCAACGGAGACATTGACTCATTGCGCTCGATGCTCGATGCCAAACCAGACCTCGTGCACTGCGGCACATACGGGGTGCTGCCTCGGGACTGCTACCGCCCCCTACACTTCGCCGTACACGCCAATCAATTGGAAACTGTAAAATTTCTGCTGAGCCGCGGAGCCCATGTACTGGACGAGTTCCTCCTCCACAGTATCAACCAATCTTTGGAGATCGCAGAGAAATCGGGTTTCACCTACGTCTACGAGGCACTCGACGCCGACAGACGCGATCGTTTCGGCTACCGACCGGAGGTGGCGCCGGTGATCAAGGCTATCGAGGAACGAGATCCGGATAGGGCGCTCAAGCTCCTCAACGAAGACCCGAAACTGCTACACGCCACGGACGAGAGTGGCAACGCCCCAATCCACAAAGCCGCGATGACCCGTCAGCTCGACCTCATCCGTCATCTAGCCGCACTTGGAGCAAACCTGGATCACACGCGATTCGACGGCTCACGCCCTGTCGACCTAGTAGGCGGGGATTATTGGTTCAGAGAACGGGACCAGCACCCGGATGTGGCTCGCGAGTCGGTGGCAGTAACTGGTTTCCTGCTTGCGCTGGGGGCGGAATACGGTCTGTGTACGGCAATTCGGTTGGGTGATATAGAACGAGTGAGGGCGTTGCTGGCCGAGCGCCCCGAGCTAGCCAACGAGCTCTCCAACGACCCCAAGCCGCCATCGTCGGCCGGCGATCACGGTCGGCAGCGTCCGATCGCAACTGCAGCGAAGTACGGGCGCCACGAGATTGCCCGGTTACTGATTGGAGCGGGCGCTGACGTGAATCTAGGGGTTCCCCTGTGGTCACCGCAAGGCCATGCATTGCATGCGGCCTGTGGAAACGGTGACCTGGAGATGGCGAAGCTGCTACTGGAAGCGGGTGCCGATCCTAATGCCAGGGTAGAATCTAGCGGAAACTGCTTTTCCATAATGGGCAAGATAAAGGCAGAAACCCCAGAGCTGGAGCAGGAGATGCGCAATTTGTTGATCTCGTACGGAGGTGAACCGGAAGAAGACTGATTGTCAGTCGCGGTTTATTATACCTGGCTTCGCAAAACTCGGGCGCAAAACTCAGTTCGTCGCTGCGACCAAGCCCATCATAAGCCATGTCATATATCGTATCGCCGGTTTGCGAACCCGCGAAGCGGGTTGCCGTAGGCCAAGACGCCCGTAGGGCGGCGCAGCACAAAACGTGCTGTTACCTGAAGTTGGCCCTCTATTTACCCAATTGAGATTACAGATCCAGAACTTTCTTCTCGAATCGAGCAAACCAATCATTGTAGGAGCTCTCGCCTAACGATTCGAATCCAGAATCAACATAGTATTGCCGAAGCCTGGAATTGGCCGCCATGCAATCGAGACGAAGAAATGGCTTCTGATCGTCGCGGGCGATCTGCTCGGCCCAACTCAGGATATTCAGGCCAAGACCCCGACCTGCAAACCGTCTCGAGACGGCAATGCCACCGACATAGATCGCAGCTTCTGGCCTGTCAGACCACAGCTTGCCTCCATCTCGTAATATTCGGACGATTCCGATCGGCTCACTTTCCAGGGAAGCAACATAGAGCCCACCTGAATCGATCCACTGCTGTGCCTCTTCATTTGGAACTTCCCGTGCCCATTGCCCGCTGATGCCCTTCACGTCATGGAGCCAGGTGCCAGCTTCCGCGTAGATCCCCAACACGAAATCGAGGTGCTTGTTGGTCGCTCGCTCGAACGACAGTTCCTTGTGCTGAGCAATAGGCATTCAGTGGCCAATTTCAGGTAACGTTTCGCCGTGCCCGAACCGCGAAGCGGTTGGGCGAAGGGCCGTATGGCCCGTAGCCGCGCACGGTCGTGTTATGTGTCGCTCGACCCTCTATCCGTCGCCGAATGTGCCAATTGCGATCTTGTAGTCGTGCATGTCGGCGAACTCCACCTTTTCCGCCACCCTGACCGATGGTGTGTTGCTTGCCCAACAGTCCCAATGAGGATTCATCCCTGAAGCGAGGGCGTGCCTGACAAACGCTCCAGCCACCACAGTAGCAATGCCCCTTCCCTTGTATGCTTCAATCGTCTCGATACCTATGCCGCACTTGCCTTCGCTCACGTATTCTGCCGTACACCAACAGACAACTGAAGTCCCATCGAGCATCGTGAAGCCCAATCCCTGGTCAAGGAATGTCTCGAAGGATGGCCAGCCTCCCAGGATCTCATCTTTGACCGAGCCAATGTGTGCAAAGTCACTTTGGAGCAATTGGGCGTCGATCTGCCTGAGCTCCGGCGGAAGCGATGGGACGGCAATGCTCGATGAACTTTCACGAACAGAGCAGTAAATCCGTCTTTCCACGTCATTGTCCGAGAGCAAGCCGAAAATCTCCTCCAGTTGAAGGCTCCAGGCATCTGGTGAATAGTAGAGCTTGAAGAACCCGAGTTCTCTCGACTGACCCTCTGGCTGGATTTCAGTCAAGAAGATCTCTCGCAGCCCTTTGTTGACTTCGGCGCCTTCGAAGTCTCCTACGAGATAGATACACCGGCCTTCCCAAGCTAACACGGTCCTCGGCGCAGCTAGATCGTCTGCCCAGACTCTAGCGGGGGTTTTGCCATCAATAATGCTATCTACAACGAGGCGGAGGTTGGGAGTGCCAAAATGAGGCCGAATCGACCAAGTCTCTTCACTGTGAAGTCGGTGCATGGTATCTTACTCTGTCTGCTTTGCTGTAGACACTCTTGAGGGTCGAATTTCTCATAACGTCCCGGCACCCACGAACCCGCGCAGCGGGTTGAGCGGAGGGGCGAAAGCCCCGGAGCCGTGGGTGCTCGTGTTATACGGCGTTTTGCAGTCTTTCTCTCAAGGTGCAATAGTACTCGTTCCATCGGGCGAACTCGCCCTGGACGGTCTCTTCATCCCACCTGGTAGTCCAGTAGGTGACTCCATGAATGAACATGAGCATACGCTCGATCCCGAGGGCCTTCGATTCCTCCCGACTCCACGGAGGTTCACAGAATTCCTTGTACCCAGCGAGGAACAAGGCTTCCACTCTTTCGTCTACAGGTCGATATCGTGTCGGTTCGCCTAACGGCACATCAGAGCTGGGGTCGAGGTAATACATGGAAACGCACACTTCGAAAACTCGCCGGCCTCTCGCCATATGGGCGCAGTCAATGAACCAGAGCTGGCCTTCGCCGTCGATGATCATGTTCTGCGGTCCAGTGTCCAGATGCAGACCCGTTTCGACCAAGCCAGGACGCAGGCTATCGATCGCTTCGACCCAGCCTTCTGTCTCCTCCACGTACTTGATGTATTGTTCGTGAAAAGCCTTCCCTTTGGTTGACTCCCGCTTCTCCCAGACTTCCTCCTGCAGCTGATTGATAGCAAGATGATTTTGAAAGAGACTTTCTTCGCCGGGCAGTTCCAAGTATCCGGATCCCGCACTGTGCAGTTGAGCAATTTCACCCCCCACCAGACGAACCTCCAAAGTGTTGCCCCTCTCGGGCGACCTTCCCTGGACAAATGGGAAAACCTCGATTGTCATTCCCCGCTCCGTCGTCAAAAACGTCTCTCCTCTAAGAGTCTTCAGCGGCAGAACCGTCCGCACGCCTTGAGTGGTCAGGTGAGTCTGGAACCGGTGTATCAGAGACAGCCGGTCCTTCGAGATCCGCCTGGGATCGGAGATCCGGACGACGTACGATCCTCCAACATCCTTCGGCTCGATCTTGACAACCTGGGCGGTGTTGCCGCTCAGGTCGCAATACTGTCCATCCCAGAGAATCCCATACTTCTGTCGGACCCATTCGGGGCTTGGCAGCTTGTCATTTAGGCCCAACTCCATTGCACCTCGTCTCGGCCCTGCAAAATGCCGTATAACGGTTTCCCGGTTTGCGAACCCCGAGCTCGGCGAGGGGTTGCCGAAGGCTGAGGCGCCACCGGCACCGCAGCGCAAATCGTGCTGTTAGGCGATGGCGACCAATCTGTGGGTTTCAGTCAGTCTTGATTGACACATACTCTTCGTCGTCCATAGGTGCTTCAAATTGCGCTCGGAGGTTCTCAAAAGCGCGTTCGTTAATGTAAAGGGAATCTTGCGACATCTCAGTGCGGGTGAGTACTCGCTGGCGCATGACTTCCTCCGAGCAGTGCAGAAAATAGAGCTTCGCTTGAACCCCGATTTCCTGAGCTTTGCGCCTGGCGAGATCGCGGTCAGCGCGGCGCCAAAAACCATGATCGAGAACCACATCCTGTCCCAGGGTGAGAAAACGAGACGCGAATTGCCAGATTAGATCCTCGACTCTGTGGTAGTATGCTTGAAAATGTTCACAGGGCGGATTTCGGCCATACTGTTTGACCATCCATTCGTCATGGCTGAAAAGTACCGCGGAATGATCTCTCTCCAACGATTTTGCAAAGGTTGTTTTGCCCGCTCCAATGAAGCCGCAAAGCAAGTGCAGGGTAGTCATGACAATCCGAATGGATGATTATACGCTGTCGCCTAACGTTTCCACGGTTTGCGAACCCCGAGCTTGTCGAGGGGTTGCCGGAGGCCAAGATGCGATCAGCGCCGCAGCGCAACACCGATGTGTTACATGATGTGCCCAACCCATTCAATCATTTGTCTTCATCTACGACGAGATCTACAAGGAGTTCCAACTCTGTCGTCGATCCACGCACCCAGGTATCCTTTTTGAACTGTTGGTGAAAGGCATCAATCTCATGCTTTGACTGCTTTACGGCCTTATGGGCGCGCTCTAGGTCTTCGGACCGCATGTACGAGAGAAGATATACTTCGTCATTTAACGTCAGCAGGAACCAGGACTCGACTTTCACTCCTTCGTCGCGTAATGTAGCCAACGCTTCGTCCTTGCGCTCGTTTATGGTGCTTGCCCATGCTGCCACGCCATCCTCAGAATTCTCCTTAAGCTTTCTCAATGTAGCCTTTACGTCCACGTTAACCTCAATGTTTTTGGCATTTCATGTAACGTCCTGGCCACTGGCGACGCCGCGCGAAGCGCGGTGTTCGCGGAGGGCCGAAGGCCCGCAGCCGCCAGTGGACCTGTTATGTGTAGCCGTCGCCCGCGACGCCACCGGGTCCCACTCCGGCTCAATCCCCGCCAGCCAGCACGAACGTCGCTACGTCCTCCAGCTTGCCGCCGACCAATGCACCGACCGTCACGCAGTCCAGTCGCCCGCGGATGTCCACTCCCTGCTCGTTCAACTCGTCGCATAGGCGCTTCGCGATTCGGCCTTCCTCGAGCGTCCCGATCGTGATGTGCGGAACATAGGCCACATCTAATCGAAGATGATCCGCGAGCAACCCCGTATACAGTGCGTCGTGCAGTAGCGAAATCGAGCTGTACCCTTCATCGGGGACCAGGAACACGTACGCCGTATCGTCCGTCGCATCGTCGCCGAGCATCGCGTATCGACAGTGGAAATCGGCCGCGCTGTGCCCAGCCGCGATCGTCTCCACATGCTTCAGGTAGGCCGCCTCATCAGCTGTCTCGTGGCCGAAGACGAGCGTGAAATGCGCTCCGACGACGTCCCGATACGGCAAGTCGTGTTGGTCTCGAAAGCGACCGATGAACTCCACGTCGATTGGATCGAGTTGTGGGTACGCGACTGTATAGAGTGTCCTCACCTCGTCCCCCCGCTCACTCTTGGCTCACCCAGATCTCATACTGGAGACGGCTTCACATAACGTTACGCCGGTTTGCGAACCCACGAAGTGGGTTGCCGAAGGCCAAGGCGGCTAAGCCGCCGTAGCGTAAACCGTGCTGTTATCTGCTGTTGTGCACCGTAATCGGCTGCCTGATGTCCGTCCTCAGTGAGCGACTAGCCACTACCCCGCATCGACGTGCCGTCGAATGAATTCGTGCTTCCCTTCAGTGTAAGAAGCTCGATCACATTTGAACTCGCGCGCCAAACGCCGCTTTAACATGCCGTACCGCTCTCGTATTTCCTCGTGCTTGCGCAGCAATTCTCTGAAGCCAATGTAGTTTTGCCACTGTATATCCATTGCTTCGACAACATGGATGTGCACGGTGCTAACCTCTGGCTCGCGCTCAAGGACGAACAAGTAGCCGCCATCATCTCCGCCGTCGCCTCGATCTATGTAGCCCAGCTCACCCATATCCTGAGCCAGAGGCGCAATCACATCCTTGGATTCAACGGCAATCGCGATATCGATGATTGGCTTGGCCGACAAACCCGGAACAGCAGTGCTTCCGACATGCTGTATGTCAACAACGAGATGCGAGATCTTCTGACGAAGTCTTTCTGCCTCCTTGACGAAGAATTCTGCCCACACATGCGTATAGGGCACTAGGCGAACAGTGCCACGCCTAAGACCGATTCTGGCTCCGTCGGTTTCGGGACTCATCCCATCCAACTCGACTCAGCTTTGTGTCCGGGAGCCGAGGAACAGCTTCACGATTCCCTTGTTAACCATGGCACAATTGCAGATAACGTTATGCCGGTTTGCGAACCCACGGAGTGGGTTGCCGAAGGCCAAGGCGCCTGAAGGGCGGCGTAGCGCGACACCGTGCTGTTAGGTGCCGCTCCCTGTGTCCAATAGGTCTTCACTTTGCCATTCTTCTTCGAAGAGCATGAGCTCGTCCCAGCGCTCAAGCGTTGGCGTATACGCTTCATACCAAGATTCGTAGTAGTCGGACTCGATAGTTGCGTGCCAAGTGTCTCGATTCTTCCAATGCTGGAGAGCAAGGTAAAACCGAGTACCCGCAATATGCAGCAATCCAAGCCTGAGGCAGCCTGGCAGTTTCTCGAAGTGAGGAATGATCTCCTCACGGACGAGGTTGACTAGCTCCGACTCTTGTCGTCCGTCTCTAAGAGTCCAACGTTTGAAAGTGATGAATTCAGACATGGATGGGTATGGGTGGTTTTGGAATGGCACCTAACTGCTTGTATGCGAACCATTGGTTCGCATAATGGGCGCCAAGTGGTATTTAGCTGAAATGAAGGTACGTATTCACCTAACCGCCGCAAACCCGGATCAGCGCCGGGCGAGGACATTCGAATCGAAGAGGTAGGCCAGCTTCGCGAACATTCCCCGACGGCTTTGCTGGTCGTGCACGAAGACGAGGTAGAAGTGGCTTTCCGGGGTGAATTCGTAGTCGAGAACCCAGTTGAAATTGTAGCTCACCTCTTTCAGCAGTTGCTCGTCCACGCGCTCGACATACAGCCGGCTGCCCACTTTTTTTGTGAACTGGTAGTTGGCTTTAAGCCGCACGAGCCAGGTTTTTCGGTGTCCGTGCCAGTGGGTCCAGTCTCCGAAGAAATCGATGGTCACCCTTTCGAGCAGATTGGCATCACCGAAAACGAGGACCTGGCGGATGCCGCGGTTAAGGCGCTTGGCGAATCGGCTGAACAGCACCAGCCGATTCCAGGTTGAATTGAATCCGGCCTGGAGGTTGAGTACCATATAGTCGTACTGAATGCCGTCCTCGCGTTGTTTACCCAGGTAGCTCGAAGCGATGAAGTCGAAGCGGCCGACATCGAATCCTCCCCAGAAAGACGAAAACCTCTCTCGCAACTTCCTTTCTTCGTCGGTCTGGTAGAAGATGCCATATCTCAGTTGATACCATCTCAGTCTGCTGCCTTCGGGGTACTTGTGGCGGTAGCCGATCTGACCGTTCAACTTTCGATAGGCTTCGTCCGTCAATCCGGTTTCGTTGGGCCGGAATCCGTTCTCTATCTCCTCCACCGCCAGATTCCCAAACCAACCGCGCTCGTTGGTCCATCTGGTCGACGCGTGGTAAGCCCAGTTCGCCCTTCCCTCCACGTGATTCACTACCGACTGCAACTGGGCGGACCAGTCCCTTTGCAAAGCGACCCGGCTGTTGAGTGAGAGCAGGCTGAAGTCGCGGTCGGCCTGATGTTTCTGGATGCCCATGACGCCCACCACGGCGCGGTCCCCGATGTCGCGGTTGAGCCGCAGGTTGAACAGGTTCGCCCGCCTTTTGCGGTCCTCGTCGTAGCGGTCTACCATGCGGCCGTAAGTATTGAATAGAGCGAGATTGTAGGTCCCGACTTTCCCCGTGGTTTTAAGGCCGAAATCGATCTCTTGCACCCGGCGGCTGTAGAACAGGTTGAGGGGAAGCTGGAAGAGATCGGCCCCTTCGCGGAAGAAGGGCCGGCGCTCGGGAAGGGACAGCTCCCTGTCGTCGGAGACATTGATCTTGGTCGGATCGCTTTCCAGTTGGGAGAAATCGGGATTGATCGTAATGTTCGAGGTTAAATTAGTCGAGGGTTGGATGAGAAAATCCACTCCGTAGCCACGGTCGTCGGGCAAATTCTCCAGGGTGCGATAGGTAGCATAGGGGAGGATGCCCAGTTTCCTCTGTTTCGACTCGGCTCCTAAGAACAGGCCCCGCAACTCGCCGAACTCCGAAATCCGGCCGAAATCTCCGCCCGTATCGGACCAGGAATAGGCTTCCCCGTCTATGGGATGGGCGCGCCAGAAATTGATGCCCCACTTCAAATCGTCGGTGGAAAACCGCAGCTCGGAGAACGGAATGGCGAATTCGGCGGTCCAGAAATTCTTCCCCTTTACCACCTGGGCTTCCCAGCGGGCATCCCAGGTCAGGGTGAAGACGGACTCGTTGCCGATGTGCTCGTCCAACTGCGTTCCCAGAGTATTGACGCCGAATATGTATCCGTTGCGATCGTCGTCGTAGGTGTCGAGCACGACTTCGACCGCGTCGTCCTCCCAGACGCGAGAGTCCCGGCGGGTCAGGGTCTCGCGCAACCGGGTCATGTCCGGCTCGAAGCAACGGAAACCGATGTAGAGGGCAGTATCGTCGAAGAGTACCATCGCTTCCGTCTTCAGTTGCGCCCGCACACCTCGAACCGGCTGGGCTCGAAAAAACTCTGCGGCCTTTTCGGCGCGCTCCCAGTCCTTCTCGGCCAGATCGCCGTCGACTAGAATTTTTCCTTCGGTGCGCAAAGCGTTCACCACCCGCTTTTCGATGGAGGACGCGGCAGAATCTTGGCCCCAGGCGTGAACCGCGACGAACAGGCCGACGAAGACCAGCAGCATGGGGACATAGTATGTTTTCATAATTCTCCTCTCCACAGTCGCTGCATCTCGGCGCTGGATTGCAAAAGCTCGTTCAGCCTGCCCTCCGCCTCCACCCTGCCGTCCTTGAGAACGACGATATGGTCGGCATGCCGCAGCACCGAGCGCCGGTGGGAGACGACCAGGCAGGTGAGCCCCTCAATTTCGAACAGGCGATTCCACAGTTTCTGCTCGGTCTCGACATCGAGGGCACTCGACAAATCATCAAAGACCAGGAGATCGGGCTGGCGCACGAACATGCGGGCTGCCGCGGCGCGCTGGCCCTGACCGCCGGACAGCTTCACCCCGCGCGGGCCGATCACCGTGTCCAGGCCATGGTCCAGCTGGGCCACGTCCTGCTCCATCACACTCAGGCGTATGGCCCCGGGCAAATCGACTTCGTCCTCCGGCAGACCCAGCAGGATGTTGTTGCGCAGGGTATCGCTGAACAGGCGCGGCACCTGCGGGGTGTAGGCGCAAAGGGGCGGCACCAGATATTCACCCGGAGCCTCGACCTTTTCGCCGTTCCAGAGGATCTCGCCGCAGTCCCTGGGCAGCAGCCCCAGCAACACCTCCAGCAGCGTCGTCTTCCCCGCTCCGATTCTGCCCGTAACCACGGTGAACGAGTTTCTGTCCAACTCCAGAGCGATATTTTCGATGCCTCTGCCCGACTCGGGATAGCGATAGCTCAATCCCCGCAGGGCCAGGTGAGCCAACTTCGACTCGGGATTCCTTTTCGGATAGACCGCAGAGGGCAGCTCGCGGTCGAAGTACAGGGGGTGGTGGTCCACCAGGAACTGCCGTGAAACCGTGGGCAGAAGCTCGAACAGCCGCCCTAAAGCAACCTTCGTTCTCTTGTACTGGACGATGGCCCAACCGATGGCGTCGGAGCTCGAGAACACGGACCGCTGCCCGACGTAGGTCATGAACAGGGCGAAGTCGCCCACGGTGAAGCTGCCATCCCGCATGAGCCGCGCCGAGGCGAGCATTATGGCCCCGGTGGTGAGAGTAACGGTTGCCCCGTTGACCGCGGTCATGGCCGCGTCGAGGGCGGTTGTGCCCAACATCGCCCGGCGCCTGGACTCGCTTTGTCGATGCAGGTGATTCACCGCGTGTTCTTCGGTGGCGGCCACCTTGATGGCCTGGACGCCGCTCATCAACTCGCCGAGTAGACCTGTAAAGCGGCTGGTCATTTCCCGGCTCGACTGCCAGCGCGATCTGATCCGCGCCGAAAGGGCCCTGATCACCAGGATATTGGCGATGGTCGGTGCAATGGCCACAAAAGTGAGCATTGGCTGAATGCTGATCATGATGAACAGAGCGATCACCAGAGAAGACAGCCGTCCGAGAACCGACTGGACCATCATTATCGGTGAGGTGACGCCGCGAGTGTCATCCCTGAAACGATTGACCACATCGCCGGTGCTGAGATCCTTGCGCTCCGGAGGATTTTTCAAAATGATCTCGAGCATGTTCCTCGACAATACGGATTGGAGATACGCTCCCAGGCGTGGATGCACGACCTGGAACCACACCGCCTGGGCTTCGAATACCACGTTGACAACAACGAAAAACGCCACCAGGGTCCACACGTCGAAAGCCGCCGGGGCCTGTCCGCTCAAGGCATTGAATATCTCCCGCAGAATCAGTCCGAGCAGCAACGCGAACGACCAGACCGCCATGGACAGCCCCAGCGAAAGGGCAAACAGACCGGGCTTGTAGCGCAGCAGGCGCCAGAGATAATCTCTCGTCTTCATTCCAGGGCTTCCTCCAACCCCGCCTGCAGCAGTTGGGAAAAGCGCGAGTGTGGATCGGCTATCAGGGTTTTGCGCTCCCCGTGCTCTTCGATGCGGCCCCTTTCCAGAATCACGATGTCGTCGACCCGCTGCACCGTGGCCAGGCGGTGAGCGATGATGAGAGCCGTGCGACCCGCCAGAAGCCGCTCCACCGCCTGCTCTATGAGGCGCTCGGTGGCCGGGTCCAGGCGCGAGGTCGCCTCGTCCAGGATCACCAGCCGCGGATCTTTGAGGAACACTCGTGCAAAGGCGAAGAGCTGCGCCTCACCTGCCGACAGTCCCCCGCCATCGGCGGCCAGTTCCGTATCCAGCCCCTGCGGAAGGGCAGCGTACCACCTGTCCAGACCGAGCTGCTCCAGGTTCTCCACGATGCGGCCATCGCCGGCGCGGGGATCGAACAGGGTGAGGTTGTCCCGCACCGTGGCCTGAAACAGTTGTACGTCCTGAGTCACCATTCCCAGGCGCCGGCGCAGGTGGGCGAGCTGCACGTCGCGAATGTCCGTACCGCCCAGGCGAATGGCGCCCCGATTGGGATCATAGAGACGGAACAACAGGCGCGACAAGGTGGTCTTGCCGCTTCCCGTGCGTCCGAGCAGTCCAACCGCGCGGCCCGCCGAGATATCGAGGGAAATATCCTCCAGCACTGGACTGTTGGGGTGGTAGGCAAAGGAAACGCCATCCAGGTGCACGGAGAGGTTGGCGTCGGGAAGAAGGGCTCTCCTGCTTCCCGCCAGGGTAGAGCGGACTGCGAAAAGTTCCCTGACCCTGGCAATGCTGGCCCGGGCTCTCTGCAAGTCCTCTATCTCGGTGACAACCATGGTTATGGGAGAACGGATGGACTCCAGGTAGTGAAGAATCAGATAAACTGTCCCAATGGTGATTTCTTCTCTCTGGAACAACACGATCCCCAGGGCCAGAGCGGCGGCGTAGGCCAAAAACCAGGTCATGTGGGCTACGTAGAGTCCCACCGCCTCGAGCTTGCAGGCCTTGACCAGGGATCGGAAGGTATCTCTCAGAGCCGAGTGAAAGCCCCCCATGACGTACTCTATGGCTCCACTGGTCCGGATGTCCTTTATCCCCGAGACCCGGTCTTCGAGATAGCCGTAGAGTTCCGCCCTGTTCTCGCTTTCAGAGCGCCAGGGGAATACCGCCCTTCCGTACACCTTGAAGCTGGCAATAAGGTAGACCACGATAAAGCCGGCCAGGGCAACACCCAGCCTCCAGTCCACCCAGGCAAGGGCGATCACGATGCCCAGGGCCCACAAGAAGCTGCCCAACAAGCGCACCACGAAGGCCGAGAAGAAGTTGGCCAGCTTGGTTATATCGCCGTCAATTCGTTCAATCAGTTCACCAGGCGGGTGCGCGTTGTGGAAGGACATGTCCAGGCGCAGCACGTGGGCGGTCAGATCGGCCCTGAGCCGGTTTGTAGCGCGCCAGGAAATGTCTTCTCCTACGTAGGTGGTCCATGCGGGAAGGAGCTGTCCTACAAAGCCGCCGGCAAGGAAGAGCAGCGCGGCCAGGTATAGCTGGCTCAATTCTCCCTTGGCCGTGGCGGTGTCGATGAAGAAGCGTATGGCCAGAGGGACCGCAGCCTGCAAGCCCGTTCCGCCGACCAGCAGGAGGGCAAGCAAAAGCAGTTTCCCCCGGTGTGGCCGGAGATACCTGACCAGAAGTGCGCAGTACTCTTTGATGGAGTCGATCATGATTCAGAGGTACTAGGGCTCAGTGGACAATGTCAAGCAGCGTGAATTTGAACCGTCTAAGGACCCACATCCTGGCTCGAGACCCATTGCTGAGGGCGGTTTGGTGATTGCGCCCCGGTGCAATACCCTTTTGAAGATGTGCGACGATGATACGGCAACTTATTAGATAAGTAAAATTTATCTAATTTATACTCACCATTATTGTTTAAAATGACAGAAAAACACCCATTTGGACCTCCCATCATCTTCGCGGCTTGGTAAAAAAATTCCTGGCTTCTGCTTTCGGGGATCACCATGACTCACGTCGAAGTGCCGGTTCAGCCCAAGTGGATGCAATGGAAGGCGCTGATATGGCTGGCCCGGATACTCTGGCAGGCAGCCGCCGGCGCAGTATCCACCCATCTAAGCACCGCGGTAATGGTGTGGACACCCGGGAAATCGACGCCGCCTCTTTGCGGGACCGCTGCGCCGCGGTCTTTCAGGACTTCCTGCAGTTCCAGCTTTCCGCCCGGGAGAATATCGGCTTTGGCCGCATTGAAGCCCTGGAGGATATGGAGCGCATCAAGGAGGCCGCCTCAGCCAGCGGAGCGGCACCGGTGGTGGAGGACCTGTCCGGACAATACCAGACCATTCTGGGGCGCTACTTCGAGGGAGGCCGGGAACTGTCGCGCGGCCAATGGCAGAAACTGGCTACCGCCCGGGGTCTTTTGCAGCCCTCGCAATGGGACTTACATACATAAGTAACCATTACACAAGCGGTTGTATGCGCGTATAATGGTTGCTTAGGTATGCTAAACATCCCCATACCTTACCATCCCCTACCTATTTTCACGAATTAATCAAAGGAGAAAAGCGTATAAAAAAAGGGAGACATCATAAGCAAATTATGGTGTCTCCCCGCCCAAACTTCCCCGGAGTTTTTATTTAGGTTGGGTTGAATTTCTGGGGAATATCTCTAATATATATTTTTAAGCCAATTCACCATTTAATCGAAGGGAAGGAAAAGAAAATGACAATACAACAGACAGCAAACTATACTATTAGCCAATGGGCTATTATAACTGGACTTTTGCAAAATTGATATTTCCGGCTGGTGAGTCCAGGTTTTCGGTAGCAGATATGCCGCCGGCATGAGTATATTTGGCGAGGTAAGGCCTCCCCCGCCTTGCAGGTCCCCTGACGCTGTGAGAGGGGTTCATGCCGGGTATCATTGCCTTTCCTACCCTAGTCGAGCAAGCCGTGGACGAGTTCGGCTGGATGTTCGCCAACACCCCGGAGCGCTGGCATTTTGCCGAATATCTGACCGGGCTGATGGTGGCCGAGCGCAAGAATGTTTCGGCGATCAACGCCGAGTTTGCCCAGACCACGGATCCATCCTGCCTGAATCGTTGGATCACTCAGGTGCCGTGGGACGTGGAACCACTCAACGAACATCGTTTGGCCTGGTTGCAGGGTCATTCCTCGACGCGCTATTCAGCGCGCGGGGTGATCGCCATCGACAACACCCTGGTCAGCCATAGAGGGGAGATGATCGAGGACGCGGGCTGGTTCTGGGACCATGCCGAGGGGCGCCATCTGATTGCGCACGACTACGTGATCGCCAACTACGTGTGTTCGTCGGGGAAACATTATCCTTTGGAGTTTCGCCGCTTTCGCAAGCGCGAAGAGGGCGCCGAAGGCGAGTCGGCCGAGCCCTTCAAGAATCACACGGACCTGTTCAAGGAGTTGGTGGACTGGGTGGTGGAGCGAGAGATTCCCGGGGATTTCGCCTTTGACAGCTACTTCACCAGTGCTGAGAGCCTCAATCATATCCAGGGCCACAAGCGCGGCTACGTGGGGGATTTGAAGAGCAACCGCAAGGTGCGTTTCAAGGGCAAGGAGATGAAGGCGGCCGAGTGGGCCTCCGGAGTAGCCCCCGAGGAGCGCAAGCGGGTCGACATCGGCGATCGCAAGCAGTGGTATTTCACCCGGACCGTGCGTCTCCCCCAGGTCGATCATCCCGTTCGCCTGGTGATTCTGTGGAATCGCAAGAACGGCAAGAAGCCGGTCAAGTGGTTGGTGACCAACCGGGTGTATTGGGAGATCAGTCGTATCCTGAACGTCTATCGCAAACGCTGGACGGGCACGGAGACCTTTCACCGGGACGGCAAGCAACATCTGGGCATGGGAGACTGTCAGCTACGCAGCGCCAAGGGCCAGACCCGGCACCTGTATCTGGTGATGCTGGCGCACAGTCTCCTCATAGCACAGATGGGGCAGGGCCGTGCGTGTGGCTGGGCTCATAGTGTGCTGACGACCATCGGTCAAGCTTGTCGAGCCGTGTCGCGAGAAACGCTCAGTAAAACCATCTATTGGGCCGTCGAACAAGCCACCACGCTGGGATAGAATCAGCAGCGCATCGTCACCTGCCTCGAGCTGGCCTGAGCCGGAGTTTGCAAAAGTCCAGTACTAAACTACATGCTTGAATACGTGCTACGGTCTTTCATACCTTACTAACTACGGCCTTTCAGACCTGACTAACTTTTAATTGCAGTTAAACAGAAAAGGGGAGAAAATGTACAGAGACCCAGATTATCTTATAAGTCATAAGACATCAGAAAAAATAAATGACCTTTTAGGAGATATGGCTACTGACGCATTAGCAAAAAGAGATACCGGCAAAATGAGTAAAATAAAAAAAGTTTTAGAAGATTTAAAAGAAAAAACGTCAAGGGATTTTGGCTATGATCCCAAAGACCCCGAACAATTAGAAGCATTGAGAAAACAGAAAAAACTTATTAGGGAAATTGATGGTAATATTGATCTAACCGGAAGAATTTAAAGGATACATTGCAAAAATATTTGATAAATTATCCCTATCTTCTTCTGTAAGATCAGAAGCTTTTTTCCCATGTAATATTTTATTTATTCTGTTGCTCGCTCTCATTCCCTCAATTTCCCTCGCAAAATATTCCTCAAACTCCCTCCCCTTATCCATGCCGACCCCGCGCAAGGTTAATATACCTTCGTAACCTTCCGCAATTTCGGGAATCTCCAATAATACAATAGGGCAGCCGCTGTCTAAATAATGGAGACGGTATTTATACCGTGAGTGATTCCCGGTATTGCGTTATAGGTCAATCCCTGTTGACTCTTTACGGGCTTTCCGTATTTTTCTAAGTGCAAAGGCTGCCGCTGTCGGTATCTGAAAGACCGGATGGGATTTTTTTTCTAACACTCGCCCACTCCAAGCGTAGCAGCTTTTGCATATTGATTCTGTTTCTTATCAAAAGAGAGACTCTTATTTAGACGGTAAGTTATTATTTTAAGGAGGTGCTACTATGATAGAAGTCGACGATATCCCAACCTTAAGAGAGTTTAGAGAGACCGACTATCTCTCTAAACTTTCGATTGACGAACTCAAGGAACACGTTAAAGCGCTCAAGGAAGCAATTGAGTCCGAATAAGTAAGTCAAACATTAACTTACCGTCTAAAAAGTGTAGAAATTAGCAGGGTAAAACAGGGTTTCTCAGCCTTGGGTAATCGGTGGTTTCTGTTTCGCCCTTCCCACCTTTTACCACCCTGCCTAATCCTTACATTCCGGTATCTGAAAAGACCGGAGAAGGGGAAAAGAAAAATGATACAACCAATAGATGAAATAAAGTTTAAATCAATCGAACTTATAGGATATTATCATAATAGAAATTTGGGGGAAGCAAAGATATACAAGGTCAATTTTTCGGTAGCCGCTTCATTTCCTCCAAAATGTAATCCCGATAATATTGAATGTGTTCTATTTCAGATTGTAAAAGAAGAATCCGAACGCTTAACCCTTGATGAAGTGTTGCAGAAAGCCGAAATCTTTCTTCGTCAGAGATCGACGATCTGGACAAGCGATTTAGACACCCGGATAAAATCACATCCGTAATACCTCCATTTTCCCCTGAAATATTCCCCTGTTCCATACCTGAAATCCCCGCAAGGTTAGCACACCTAAGCGCCCATGCCACCGATTGTGTCATGGTTACTTAGGTATGTAAGTCCCCTCGCAATTCATCATTCTGGACGAGCCGACCTCCGCTCTCGATCCCAAAGCCGAAGCCCAGGTCTTTCGCCGTTTCGCCGAGATGACCCGCGACAAAACCGCCATACTGATCTCCCACCGCCTGGGAGCGGCGCGAATCGCAGACCGCATCCTGGTACTCAAGGATGGACGTCTGATCGAAGAGGGTACACACGATAGCCTGGTGTCACAGGGAGGAGAATACGCGCGATTGTTCCGGCTCCAGGCGCATTGGTCTGGGTGAAGTGAACTATAAGGGCTAATATAGCTGACTTGATAAGCCCAGATGGGTGATCATGACGGACAAAATTCAGAGCAAATCCATCGGATAGTGAGTTGATGGACGGAGAAATTCTATGTGCGGAAGATTCGGACTCTTTGAGGAAATGGATGCCCTTGAAGGGCACTTTCACATCGACCCAAGGGAATTGCTTCAAATCTACAAGCGCCGTTGGAACATATCGCCTACATTGCCAGTGCTCAACGTAGAGCGGGATGCAAACCAGGCGGCATCCGCCAAGAACACGGCCAAGCTTAGGCGATGGGGAATGAGCGCGGCGCGCAGCCGGCAAAGCAGGGGAGCCAACCGGCCTCTAATCAACGCCCGGGCAGAGACGGTTCACGAACTGTGGTCGTTTAGGCAAGCGTTCAAATCCCGTCGCTGTCTCATACCTGCCAGCGGCTTCTTCGAGTGGAAAAAAGAGGCGTCGGGAGGCAAGACGCCGGTGTAGTTCCATCGAGAGGACCATGCCCCGATCGCTTTCGCCGGGGTATGGTCGAGGGAAGAGAGCCGAGAAGGCCGGGTCGAGGCCTGCGCAATCATCACCTGCGCCCCAAATTCACTCGCCTCGGCCGTCCACCATAGGATGCCAGTCATACTTCCACTCGGAAGCTATACGAGTTGGCTCGACCCGGATGCCGGCACCGATACCCTGCAATCCTTGCTGCAGCCGCTGGAATGGCCCGGAATGGTGTGGCACCCCGTATCCAGAGAGGTCAATCGCGCCGGCAACGATTATCCCCCGCTGGTCGAGCTGGTAGACTCAACATCAAAAGATGATGGAGACAACCTCCTCTTGGACTTCCCTTGATAGAGAGCTGACGTGCGAGGAGTATCACCTGAAGGAGGATATAAGCCAATAAGGCAATGGATCTGGCTGACAACCAGCATTTCCTGTCTTGGCGCCATCGCCGAGGCTGAGAATCAACCGGGATGGCTGCAACACTTTGAGGCAGAGAACATGCCGGAGGTGGATATTCGGCCGTTGCCCATACCCGAAGATTACGCCTTCCCCTACATAGTAGAGGATGTGGAGAGAGGGGACTATGCAGCCTGCGAACAAAAGCTGCTGGCGGTCCTGCCCGAGTACGAACACATGCCGGAGGTTCGCCTTTTTATTCTGGATCAACTAGGATTTTTTGCCCAGTTCCAAGCCTATGCCGCAGAGAAAAGAGAGGACCAGCTAGCACATTTAAATCGTACTCTCGACTACTACTCGCTGGGCGATTCACTGGCCAGCGCCGATCCGGTACGATTCAAACTGCATCGCGCCACTTTCCTCCGTGGCCAGGCGGAAGCACTGGAGGAACTGGGAAGACTGGAAGAGGCGCTGCAAAAGACCATGGCCATGATCCCCATGACCGGCATAGGGACCGGATCCAAAAAGGATGCCGCCGCTGCCGGTGCCGTCGAGATGGCGGTGAATATTCGCTTGAGTATGGGGAAGATCCGGGGAACATTCAAACCTTTCTCGATAGCATGGTGCTTAACCCCAACCCGGAAATTTCTCTCACGGCCCAAAAGAAACTAATCTGGGAGCATCTGCGGAATTACGATCTGGAGGCCGCCAGGGAAGCACTGAGCAACCTCAAGGAGCAGTTCGTCGGCGTAGACACCGTTGGCAGTTTGCCGGTTCAAGAAATAATCGACCGCGCGGAACGCATATTTCGGATCGCCGAAAAGAGCGGGAAGAATCCTGTGATAACGGCTCCGTGATCGGGGGACTGTGGCGGTGCCTATCAACTACGAGAGGAGATGGTACAAACGTCCAGTAATCTCAAGTCCAAACCAGTCCACCAAACCGGGGTAACTCCAAAGTGCCTCATTATACTCGATTTCTAAATTTGGACTCATCGACATTTTTGAAGGGGCAATAAAAAAAGTAATGTTCGGCCAAAGGCCAATCTTTAAGCAGTGGCTGTTCTACATATTCTTCTGCCAGATCCTTCAATTCCGTCCAAATTTGATAAGCAAAAAAAACCTGAAGCAATAGAGTTCGTTGAACAGCAGCAGATGGCCAGATGATGCCCAGAAATAGCGATTCCATAAATTCAATGACTTGACTCGATGAAATTGATCGAGGGTCATTAACGTCAAGGTGGGTATAGTAGTCACGTAATGCTCTGGCTTTCTCAAGCTGCTGCCAATGCTTATTTCCTTTCTTAACCTCAAAATCAAAACCATATTTCAATAAGGAAATATAGCGGTCAAGAACTGGATAATAGCGAGTTCGAGTCTTTATTTCACCCCTATCTACAAATTTTTCCTGCTCCCTCAGACAATGTGCGATCGTATCAGGGATACCATTGACGGTGTTAAGCATTAACTCTGAAGAGTGACGCACAAAGGTCTCAAATCCACTCCAGAAGGTTAATATAATGGGGGGATAGTATCGTAATTCTCCTTTTCTTTTGTCCTGCGCGTGATACTGAAGTATGCTATCAGCAAATAGCCTCAATCCTGCCATAAAAAGCCGAATTGGCACATCAGAATTTCGAGTCAACAGATGGATTTTCTCTTCATCTGCAGGACATAAGCGAGAGTATGGATGAATAGAAGAACCCGCAAAGTCCATACTGTTTTTTATATATGAGAAATCTAGCATATGAATTTCCTCAAGTCTCGAATCAGGAAATTCAAGAGGATACCAACCATCTTCATCCGGTTCAGGATGAAAGATAATATGGAGCGTATCTTTGAGTTCTTCCATATCCATTTGCGGTACTCCAAGGCCACTAATTGGATTGCCAATAACGTAAAGATACAAAATCCACACCCAATAAACTGCCTCTGTCCTAAAAAATGAAACAGGCTAGGGCCTGCTATGGTGGCGGCAAGAGATCCGGCGCCACCCGAAAATCGTAGATCTCTTCAGGTTGGCAGAAAATGGTCTAGGTCGTTGTCTGCCCGTCTTTCTTGCGGGTCCACTCAATGCAGATGCTGTATCCCAAACCACCCTGCCCATAGCTGAGTTGAGAATTAGCAAGGTGTTTAATGCAGCGGCACCGACACACCTGGAGGTTGCCGCATCCAATTTGTTGTTCGGTCGACGTATCGCAGTCCATTTTACTCAACCTCCTCGATCAAGCCAATTTGTTCAACGACCGCTACCAACTCAAACTCCGCCGTGTTCGGACGGGACCTGGAGTTGACCCGGTTTGGTGGGCACCTTATTCCTTGATGAAAAGGAGCCCATTATGCCTAAATCGCGTATCCCCTATCCCGCCGAGTTTCGCCAGCAGATGGTCGAGCTGGTTCGCTCAGGACGCTCGTCGGGCGCTTTGGCCAAAGAGTTCGAGCCTTCCGTCCAGACGATCCACTCCTGGGTCAAACAGGCCGATCTCGATAGCGACCAACGCCACGATGGCTGGACCACCACCGAACGCGCCGAAGTACGGCGCTTGCGCCGCCAGACCAAGCAGTTGCGCACCGACCGCGACATCTTGGCAAAAGCGGCGGCCTGGTTCGCTCGGGAGACCGATTCGATCCCCAAGGAGCCTTCGAATTCGTGAAGGCGTATCAGGCCCTCTATCCCGTGACCACGCGGTGCCGTGTCTTGGGTGTCTCCTCCAGCGGCTACTACGCGGGGCGCAGGCGGCGGCCATCCGCCCGCCGCCAGGCCGATGCCCGGCTCCAAGCCCACATCGAGGCGATCCATGCCTGGTCGGATGGCACCTATGGCCCACCCCGCGCATCCGTGCACAGTTGCGTCAGGAAGGCGTGCACGTGGGCGCCAAGCGAGCTTGCAAGGGGTGAGTCGTCGCCCTCCGGCCGCCACGACCCGCCGGGCCCAAGACCGGCGTCCAGTCCCGGATCTGGTGGACCGGGATTTCAGCGCTGACGGCCCCGATCATTTTTGGGTTGCCGATATCACCTACGTGCCTACCTGGGCGGGTTTCATCTACCTGGCCGTCGTCCTGGATGCCTTCAGTCGGCGCGTTATCGGCTGGGCTATGGCCGCCCATTTAGGTACCGAGTTGGTGCTGGATGCCCTCCATAGGGCCCTGGCTCAGCGTCGACCGCAGGACGTGATTCATCATTCCGACCAAGGCTGCCAATACACCTCCATCGCCTTTAGCCAGCGCTGTTAAGCAGCTAGGGTACGCCCGTCGATGGGCTCGGCCGGCGATGGCTTTGACAACGCCCGGTGCGAAAGTTTCTTTGCCACCTTGGAATGTGAACTCATGGATCGCTATACCTTCCGCTCTCAGGCCCAGGCTCGCATCGCCCTTCTCCGTTTTATTGAGGGTTGGTACAACCTCCATCGCCGCCACTCCGCCATTGACTATATGTCGCCCATCAACTTCGAAAGGAGATGGTACGAACGTCCGGACATCTCAAGGCCAAACCTGACCACCAAACCGGGGTAACTCCAATCGGGGTTTGGCCAAGAACGCCGCACAGATCTTTCCCTTGTTTGCGCTGGCCAATTTTTATCTGGCGCGTCATGAGCTGAGATCGACGTAGGGATTAATCCGTCCGGATCGTAGATGCGGACGAAAAATCGACGAAACATGCATGAAACCGGGGCCTTTTCTCCCTATATAAAGAGTATGAACAAGCAACGGCTAGGGTTTTTCAAAAAGCAGAGTTGATCAGAGGTTCCGAAATTATAATAGTTTGTCTCACCCCACTATCCGGAATCACCTCAACGTTTGGAGGCAGCCGTGTCGTCACCCACCAGAGTTTTTGTTGCGTTGGATTTTGAAACGACTGGTTTTAGCTACAAAAAGGAACGAATTGTTGAAATTGCAGGCGTTAAATTTACCGAAGATGGCGACATCCTTGGTCGATTCGAGAAATTGTGCAATCCAGGAAGGCCTATCAACCCAATAGCAAGGAGAAAGCACGGCATCACGAACGAAATGGTAAGCGGCGAATTGCCCCCCGAAGATGTTTGGGGGGAATTTCTAGAATGGGCGGATGGACCATACGCCTATATGGCTCATAATGCAGGATTCGATGCCAGATTTATCGTTTTTCTCAATGTTCCAATGTCTCAAAAAACGGGCATAAGAATGACAGACACACAACAAATGGCGAAAGATTATATTTGCGGAGTTAAAGATTACAGACTGGAAACCCTTGTGCCAGAATTGCGCAAATGTTCTCACAGGGGCCTTCCTGATGCCGAGGCATTAATCCAGCTATTTCTAAGGATTTCAGGGGAGAATAAAGATTGCGGGTTCGTTTTAGATGCATATGTGTCAGGGATAGAAGTATTGGCCGCAAGTGCCTTCAAGGCGTTGCAAGAGGAAAAAGACTTAGAAAGCTTTGAGGTCTTGCCTCAAATACCGGAAGAAGAGCCTCTAATACTGGAAAAAGAACCTCAAATACCGGAAGAAGAGCCTCCTACAATTACAGTGTATCACCACCCGCCCAAGCCCTCAATTTCTCCAATCTGGGGTCTCGTTATTTTAATCATGGCCATTTTGATTGCTGCTTTAGTGATTGCCAACTAATGAAAATTACCTAAAGTCAATACCTAATTTCAATTCGTCAATCGAGCCAAGTCGATATTGGTGATACTCGGAAACTCTAGAGTTGACCCGGTTTGGTGGGCACCTTATCACTTGATGAAAAGGAGGCAATGATGAAAGTATTGTGGGGATTGGCCCTTATCTGCGGCCTGACAGGCGGCTTAATGATGATAAGCGCTGGACAAGAAATCGATAGCGTGACCATTTGGGATTTGGGCGCCATTGGCCGAGGGCTGCAAACCGTAAGTGAGAACCAGCAAGTCATTTTCCGGGCTGTCGAGGGCCTGGCGATTGCTATGATTCCACTTGCCCTAGTCTTGTGTATTTCCAAACTAGCCGAACCTGGCAAGCCCAAAGAACGAAAAGCGGAAAAACCTGCCAATTTGCCTCCAGAGAATCAGATCTAGAGCAAGGCCCTGCCAATTTGCCTCCAGAGAATCAGACAAAGATAGAAATAGAGACATTTCTAGAGCAAGGTGAGCCTTACCGTCTATAACCTGATGGGACAGGAGGTTCGCCTCTTGCGCGATGGATGGAAGGAGGCAGGAGTGCACCATGCCCGTTGGGATGGGCGCACCGATTCCGGGGCAGAGGCGGCCTCGGGCGTCTATTGGGCATTACTTCAAGCAGGAGAGCTCACTCGATCAACCAAGCTTGTGCTTATTCGATGACGGATGGTGGATTCGCGGCACAGCCTGAACAACATACGCCCGAGCAGGGGTGAATGTCAGGTAATTACCATCACTGTCCGTCAAGGTGCACGCAATATCCGCTCCACAGCCACATCCAGACATAGCTTCTACTGATTTGGAAAATTTTATTCGTTAACCGCTCCTGTTCGGGAGTGGTAAGGAAACCGTTGGTGAATCTCAAAGATCCACGGTTTTCTTCCGGCAGTTCGTCCAGCCCCTGCCTTATTTTTTCAGTTACGAGCCTCCATTGCCCACCATAGATTTCCTCGACAATCGACTGGATATTTCGACCTCTCTTAATTGCCTTCATTACGTCTCGAGTTACTAGATTTTTGATGCATCCATCAATGTGAATAGTGAACAATTCTTTCCATCTTTCCTTTGTTACCTTTCGAAGTACACCCATATTTTTTGAAATAAATTCATCGTCGGATTGAGTGAAGATGGAAGTATATGTGGGGATCATTTCTCCAGTTTTATTAATCAGACCATCGGATAACGCTGATCGAATCCAGGAATCTACCAAACGGCGTCCGGAAGTCAGGTTGATGACGGGAATCAAACCGATCTCATATTTCTTCAATACAATCTTTTTGGCAAGCTCGAACTCTTCTCCAGAAGCGAGTTCACTTTTCTCCCGGTCGTGGTAAGGTTGTTCTAAACCGCCCACATCTATATAAGCGGAAGCTCGAATTGCAGAATTTGCCCCGTTCAAGCGAGGAATACGGATGGGTTTTAATGTCGTCACTATTTTTTCTCTTATCATATCCTGGGCTACTATACCGGGGAGATAGGCATGGGGCACGGTTTTGCATAAGAGTTCGAAAATGTCCGTTGAATAGCACTTGTCTCCTGCCGCAGCCATTATTTCGGTATTATGAAACGCTTTCACTATTTCCACCAGCCAGTTTTCTCCTGCCTCCGAGTCTCCGTCAATCCACCCTATTATTGATTCATTTAAACTCCTTGAGGAATAAACGAAACGACCTATCGCTATCTCGACACCCTTATTTCTTGCCCATGCCGGACCTTGTCTCGATTCATCGACTTGAAAAATTCGATGATCCGGATGTCCAGCGATGAACTCACTGACAATGGAAGTACTCCTATCAGTGCTGTTGTTGTTTACGCAAATAATTTCAAATTGAGTTGGGTGGAATAATTCCCTGGAGTCCCATCGTTGATTCACCAGGCTCTGCAAACATCGAGAGATATAGTTCTCTTCGTTGAAAAAAGGAACGACAACCGCGACACTACACGACTCAGACATCCTGGGTATTCCAGAATCTACTTCAATGTTCCGTCTTTTCAGAAATTCGGTAATGTCACGGTGCGGCAAATCCATACCTTGACAGTCGTCCTTTCAGAAATCGTTCAAAGCCTTACCCCCATACTGCAATATGCGATGCCCGGGAGGATGGTAGAAGCGGCTCACCTCCTTCACAATCTCGCGCTGGCGCCGCAGGCATTCCCCGGCCGGCAGGGTCAGAACTATGTCCTCCACGTCGTGGGGCCCAATGCGCCAGTGGCCGCACACGGCTCCGCATAGTTCTCCGTCAACGAGCAGGTAGGCGAGCACTTCCAGGCCTTCGAAGTGCTGCTTCAGTCCCGGAAGATGGGGGACGACGAGGGGATCTCCCAGGTGGAGCATGAATACGCCTGGAGGTTTCGGCGCCGGATCCAGGTTGCGGTCTTCGTCGCAAGTCCATCCTTCTCCCATGCCTTTTACCTGCACCGGGGCGAGTCCTTGCTTTTCCAATTGGGTCAAGGCGGTCTGCAGCCGGCGCGCGGTGAACCCCGACCAGCTTTTCAGCTCCTCGAAGGTGGCGAACACGTGGCTCTGGAGAAAGCGTTTGATCACCGTCATGGCCGCTTCCTCCCAAGACAATCGATTTAGGTCCACCTCCGGCAGGGCCGCATTCAGCGGCGACCAGAGTCGGTCCCAGCTCGCGTCGCTCTGATCTTCGAAGACCAGGAACGCTTCTTGCAGACGGTGGAGCACGGGCATCAGCTTCTTGTGCTGGATGTCCATCTCCAGCCGCAGTTGACGCGGGGACATTCCGTCGTGGTAGCTCAAGGTGCGGAGGACTCCATCCTGAAGGCTGTTGAGGCCCGGCAGGAGGCGGCGGAACGCGGCGCCGTAGAGCTCGAAATCGGCGGCCAGCACGTAGCCGATTCTGCCGCTCGAGAACCGGCCTTTGAGCAGCTCTTGACGAGCGCGCAAGGTGTCGGCCAGGGCCCCGTCATCCCCGCGGCAGCGGTGCATGAGCCGGGGAGGCGAGCCGGGCATGGCGCGGGCAACAGGAGCGACGGGCTGCAACCTCCTGACCAGCTCGAGGAATTCCCCCTCGTCGCGGGCGGGCGATACCAGTCCGTGGCGCATCAGACGGTGAGCGAGAATGGTTTCTTTTTTCATTGCCGGGGACTGTCGGTCAGAGCAGGCCTCCGTACTCGGTGAAGCCGATCAGGGCGCGCACGAAAAAGGACCAGACATGGAAGTTCTCATCCTTGCGTGACGGCGCGTCGAAGGCGATGGAGTCGCGGTCGAATCCGACGATGGTGTAGAGATCGTAGCCGAAGTAGCGCGAAGGATTGGTCAGGGTGGCGATGAAGGTGCGGCGTTCGTAGCTCTCCAGTCTGCGCGCTTGGTCCTTGAAGCGATAGGGCAGAGGACCCCAGCCCTCGAGGCCGAGGCGCAGCACCGTGCGGCTCATCAGCTCATAGTTCAACAGCAGGATGGGAATCAGGTCGTGCTCCCGGCGCATGAACCGTCCGCTGCGGCGGTCGACGAAGCGCATGAACAGGAGTTTGAACCTGGGCTCCAGGCTCAGCCGGCCGCGGCGCCAGGTCCAGTCCACCCGGCTGACCCCGGTCCAGTGGTCCAGGCGGCGCCGGCGCGCCGGATATCCCGCCGCCGACAGTCCCCCCTGCTGCCAGTTGAGCCGCAGCCGCGCCTTCTGCACCAGGTTGAGCCCCGACCACAGCCGCAGCCGCGCTTCGAGGTAGGTCTCGCCGACGTAGCTGTCTTTGTAGAACAGGGGATCCCTGCTCAACTTGGGCAGCAGGGTGTGGACCCCCCAGTAGGAACCGGTGTGCACCGAGCTGCGGCGGTAGACATCTTCGAAGCGGCGATCACGGGCAACCACGGTATAGTAGTCGGGGATGTCGTCCTGCACCCGGCGCCAGTGGTTCTCGAAGAAGAGCTTGCTGGGGCCGTCCTCGCGGCGCAAGGTCAGCAGGGCGTAGGTGGACTTGTTGCGTCCCGCCCCGGCGATCTGCTCCGCGTGGTAGCGTCCCCCGCCCAGAGACCAGTTCCGGGTCAGATCGATCTGTGCAAAGAGGTGGAAGCCGCGCTGGTCGCGGTCGTAGGGGTAGTCCGGATCCCAGTCGTCCTCGCGCTGGTCGGGCTCGTCGTTGTTGTTGCGGTCCAGGCCATAGACGTAGTCGTTGGGTTCCACGTCGTACATCAGGAAGGGCTCCAGATAGTCGGGCAGCCGGTTGTCGTTGCGATTGGTGTCGGCGAAGCCGTCGTTGTCCTCGTCGGCGCCCAGATAGACCCCGTCCAAGTCTCCCCCATCGGGTTTGCTGTCGCCGTCGTCGTTGTCCTGCACCAGCCCGCCGTAGTCCGGATCAACAAAGAAAAACTCGCCCCCCAGGCGCCCGCCGGAGAACCAGTGGGTTGCGTTGCCAAAATAGGCCTGGCCGCGCCGGGCGAAGCGCGGACTGAGGTCGAACGCGGGCTGCTGCTCCAGGTGCGCCGGATAGCGCCAGTAGACAGACGAGCGGGCGTACTCGGCGTTGATCTCCACACCGGGCAGGGAGAGACTCATATCGGCGCCGTAGACGAAGCGGCCGGTATACTCCCCGACCTTGAAGCGCACCTTCCTGAAGTTTGATCCGTCGCCCACGTTGCCGCTGGCGCGGTACACGGTTTTATAGGTACTGGTCTCGTAGCGCTGCAGGTGGGTCCTGGCACCGGGTCTGATCACTCTGAGGGTCGTCCAGCTTATGCGACAGTCATTGCCCACCAGGGTCTCCACTTCCACCGAGAGGATATCCGGCTCCCGCGACAGGTCGAAGAGGAATATCAGCTCCTCATCGCGCCCGGCCTGCAGCACCGCTTCCGGGTCGGCAAGGACGAAGCGGTTGAGCAGGCCCGGCAAATTGGTATTTGCGCTCACGTCCACGCCGTGCTCGTGGTCGATGCGGTAGAGATAGTCGGCGTAGAGGGGGATGTTGCGGCCGCGAGTGTAGTGCTTGGGCCGGAATACCCCCTCCGCGAGGGAAACCTGGCCCACCTGGGTCACCGCCCCGCTGCGGTGGCGGATCGAGTAGGGCCGCATGTCCGGCCGTCGCTCCCCGTTGACGATCAACTCCAGCCCTTGAACGATGGAGCCGCCGCGGCCGTCGCCCGGCGAGTCGTCCTCGATTTTCACCACCAGCCACGCCCCCAGGCGCTGCTCTGAACTCAACCTCCCCCTCATGCTGTTGCCCGCGCGGTCACTCCGGTACTGGTGGGAGTTGGCCCAGGTCATGCCCAGGCTCATGGCCCCCAGCTCGGCCTGGAACCGCTGGGCCAGCATCATGGAGGAGTTGCCCAGGCGGTGGCTTGTGCGGCGGCCGTGGGAGGTGGATTTCAGGTTGGGGGTCGACACGTCCAGGCGCAGCCCGCTGGTCCGCGCCAGGGCCACGGTGAGCGGGGTCAGAAACAGCGTTCCGGCGGAACCGACGAGGGCGCTGTAGCCCCAGCCGCCGTAGCCGTCGCGCGCTACCACCTGGCCGCCGATGCTTTCGACCACGCTGCCGCACTGGCGGCTGTTGCGCTCTTCACAGCTCAGTCCGGGCAGGCGCAACTCGTGCCAGTTGAAGAAGTAGTAGCCCTTGATGAGCCGGTGTCCCAGGGGACCGTAAAAGATTCTCGGCGCGTCCCCATAGGGTTCCTGGTGGTTCGGGTACTGGGTGTAGGTGTGGATGGCGTAGTTGCGGTAGGCCGGTTGCGGGCGTCTGAGCAGGAATCTCTGCGCCGCGACCTCGGACAGGGCCAGGTGCGCGCCCTCGTCCCCGGCGCCGCCGCAGGGGGCGCTCAGCAGGGACAAGGCAAGGAACAAAAGGGAGCACAGACCAGGAGTCGGGTATCTCGAGCCTGTTGTGCCCATGGGGTCTAGAACAGCCGGTCTCCGGCTCCGGGAAAACCGATCAGAACGCGCACGAAGAACGACACCACGTCGAAGTTCTCGGCCTCGCGGAAGCGGGTGTCGAACTCCATGTCGTCCCTGTTGACCCCGACGATGGTATAGAGATCGTAGCCGAAGTAGCGCGAGAGATTGGTCACCGTGGCGGTGATGGTGCGGCGCTCGAAGCTTTCGAGCTTGCGCGCCCGGTCGGTGAAGCGGTAGGGCAGAGGTCCCCAGCCCTGCGCCCCCAAACGCAGCGCCGTGCGGCTCATCAGTTCGTAGTTGAAATCAACAATGGGAATCAGGTCGTACTCCAGGCGCATGAGGCGGTCGATACCCTGGTCGACGTAGCGCAGCAGCATGAACTTGAATTTGGGCTGCACCCGCAGCCGCCCCAGACGCCAGGTATAGTCGGCCCGGCTCACCGTGGACCAGTAGTCCAGCCGCCGGCTGCCGCCGCTGAGACCCTGAGACAGGTGCCGGCCTTGCTGCCAGTTGAGGCGGAGGCGCAGTTTCTGCACCAGATTGAGGCTGGACCAGGGCCGCAGCCTGGCCTCCAGGTAGGCTTCCTCGACGTAGCTGTCCCGGTAGCGCAGCGGGTCGGTGCGCAGCCGGTTCTGGAAGGCGCGATTGCCCCAGTAGCGGTTGTGTACGAAGTAGTGGTAGATGCCGACGAAGCGGCGCTCCTGGGTCAGCACCGTGTACTCGTCCGGAATACTGTCCTGCACCCGGCGGAAGTGATTCTCGAAAAAGATGCGCCGCAGCCGGGACACCCCCTCGCGGCGGTAGCTCAGCAGGGCGTAGGCGGATCTGTTCTGGCCCGACCCGGCGATCTCCTCGACCGCGTAACGTCCCGCCCCCAACGACCAGTGGCGGCTCAAATCCATCTGGGCGAAGAGGTGGAAGCCGCGCTGGTCCTGGTCGTAGGGATAGTCCGGGTCCCGATCGTCCTCGCGCTGGTCGGGCTCGTCGTTGTGGTTGCGGTCCAGACCGTAGACGTAATCGTTGGGTTCCACGTCGTACATCAGGAATGGTTCCAGGTAGTCGGGCAGTGCGTCGCCGTCGCGGTTGATATCCGGGAAGCCGTCGTTGTTCTCGTCCTGGCCGAGGTGAACCCCGTCGGGGTCGGTGTCGGTATCGTCCCGGTAGATGCTGCCGATGACGAAGCCGATGCGCTTGTCGGGGAATCCGTCCCCGTCCTCGTTGTCCTGCACCAGATCCCAGTAGATGGTCTCGTTGGTCAGTCTGCTGATGTTGCTGCGGCGGACGCCAACGCCCGGATCCTTGAGAATGTAGTGGGACATGGTGGTGGTGAAATCCGGATTCATGGCGAAGTACTCGGCGCCCAGACGCAGGCGCTTCCACCAGCGCGTGGCATTTATGAAATAGGCCGATCCCGCGTCCGAGAAGCGCGGGCTGCGGGCGAAGACCGGCTCCATCTGGGAGTGCGCCGGATAGCGCTGGTAGAGGGCGGAGCGCGCGTACTCCCCGTTGATCTCCACACCGACCAGTTGCAGGTTGAGATCGGCGCTGTAGGTGAAAATCGCGGTGCTCTCCCCCAACTCGGCCCGCACCCGCTTCAGATTCGACAGATCCTGCACCTGCCCCGGGGCGCGCAGCACGGTACGGTAGAAGCGGCTTCTGTACTGCACCTCATGGCCTTTGCCGCGCGGATTGAAATGCTCCAGGGTCGCCACCTCCACCCGGTAGTCGTTGCCCACCACCGCTTCCAGCTCCAAAGACTCCACGTAGGATTCCTGCCCTATGTCGAAGATGTAGACAACCTGCTCTTCGCCGTCGGCGTGCAGCGTCCCCTCGGGAGATTCCACCGCGATATTGGCCAGCAGTCCGTCCAGGATGGTGTTCTTGCTCACGTCCACCCCGTCTTCGTGGTCGAAGCGGTAGAAATAGTCGGCGAAGAGGGGAATCTCGTTGCGCCCGCGGTAGAAAGGAAGGTTGATCGTTGGCGGCGTCGTGTAGGGCTTGGAGATGAACCCGCCGGTGGCCTGGGAATAGCTCCCCACCTGGGGCCGAATTCCGGCGCGGTGGCGCACCACCCGGGGCCGCAGGTCGGGGCGCGCCTGGCCGTTGACGATCAACTGCACCTCCTGCACCACCGCTCCTCCTCCGTCCCCGGGCGAGTCGTCGCTGAAGCGCACCAGAATCCGGTCCCAAAACGGCTGCTCCGAGCGCAGCACCCCTTTTATGCTGTTGCCGGGCTGGGTGCTCTGGTAGACGTGCATATTGGCGCCGTTCAGCCCCAGGCGCAGGGCTCCAGCCTCCCCCTGCAGGCGGCCGCCCAGGATCAGGGTGGAAGCGTCTGCAAACTGAAAATTTTGGAAGTGCCACAGCGCATACACGTCATCGCCGGAGTCCTTGATGTAGTAGGGACGCTCGATGCGCGAGCCGAGGGCGGTGAATTTCACCTGGGGGGTTGACACGTCCAGGCGCAACCCGTTGAAGTCCACCCTCGACAGGGTCAGGGGAGAGAAGCGTGCCACCAGCCCGTCCCCCACCATGGCACTGTAGTTCCACTTGCCGTAGCCGTCCTGCCCAATGGCGATGTAGTTGAAAACCTCGGTCCAGGAAGCCTCGTCCTTGCTGATGAAGCTGCCCCATTCCTGGCCCTCGCGGCGCTGCTCGCTCCAGTCGTAGAGCCGGAAGCCGTTGAACAAAAAGTTGCCCAGGCCGTCGTAGTAGTAGACCGGCTTGTAAGCATCTCTCAGCGATTCCGACTGAGGGATGGTGTGGTGCTTGTAGTTGCCGAAGCGGTCGAAGGCGAAATTGCGGTAGGGCGGGTTTTCCCGCCGCAGGAAGGTGAGAGAGGGCATCACCTCGGGCAGGGATACGCGCTTTTCCTGTGCTGCGCTGCCGGTGGCCGTACTCCACCCGGCGAGCAGGGCAATAAAGACCCGGCGAATGTAGGAAGGTGGATAGCGCATGATCCCGTCTCCTTGGGGGGCTGTTCGATGGATGGTGGGCGACGACGGGAGTCTGCCGCGCGGTTTTCCGCGCCTTGGCTGAGTACCCTGGCAGTGTCCTGCCAGGTAATTATACGAATCTACCTGAGCTTATCCAAGCGCTCGAACATGGTCTGCGCCAGCTCGCCCACGCTCATCCCCTCCATGGCCGGCTGGTGGGTGGTGACGAATCCGTCGTAGTCGATGGACCGCAAACCCTCGAAGAAGCGTTCGAAGTCGATCCCCCCATCTTCGCCGACCACGAGGCGGTCGTAGTGGACTTCGCCGTCGAGGGTCATTACGCTGCTGCTGCCGGTCTCGGACAAGCGCAGGTTCTGCAGATAGACATTGAAGACGTGCGGCCCCAGGCGCTGGATGGCCTCGGGGCCGTAGTCCTGGCCGCAGATGACCAGGTTGCCTGGTTCGACGGTGATGCCGAAGTTGGACCGCCCGACGCGCCGCACCACGTCCAGGCACTGGTCGACGGTCTCCAGGAGGCTGTCGGAGTGGGTCTGGTGCTGCACCCGGATTCCGCGCTCGGCTGCCTGATCGCAGGCGTGCCGGGTCCAGACGATATCGTCCTCGTTCTTGATGGCCACCCGGATCAGATCGGCGCCCAGCATCTCGGCGACGTCCACGTGGCGGTCGAAGTGCCTCTGCGGCTGTCCCGCCTCCAGGGTATTGGCGGCGATCACCGGATCGAGGGTCACCATGGACGGGCGCAGTCCGTAGCGGTCCATGATCCGGCGCATGTTGCCGATCTCCTCGTCCGGCGTATTCACCGTCGCCTGGGAGGGCCTTATGCACAGCCCTTCGTATCCGATGGCGCTGGCCAATCGGGCCAGCTCCTCGAAACTGATGGCGGTCCTGTCCTTGACGTGCTCCTCTTCGGCGATGCGGGCGGATATCGATAGTTTCATGATCATTCCTCGTACTTGAGTAAGACACTCACGATTTCCTCGTGGCGGTTCACCACCAGGTCGAAGGCGGCCGCTGCTTCCGCCACGGGAAAGGTATGCGAGATCAGCGACTTGACGTCCAATTGCTTCTGGGCTATCAGGAGGAGGAATTCCTCCATGTTGCGGTTGAGGGTCCAGCGCACGAAGTTGTAGGGATAGTCCACTCCTTCCTCCTCGTAGAGTGGATCGTGCCGCCCCGGGCCATAGGCGCGGGAGACCAGAAACTCCGCTTCCTTGCGCTGCCAGGGCAGGAAGGGGATCTCCAGTTCGGCCAGGCCCACCACCACTATGCGGCCGTTCTTGCGCACCATTTCCAGGCACTGCTCCAGGGTGCCGCGGCCCTGGGGCGCGGCGCACATCAGGACCACGTCGGCCCCCAGCCCTGCGGTGAAATCCAGCACCGCCGCCACCGCGTCCTCGCGGCTGTTCAGCAGCACCCTCTCGGCACCCAGCCTGTGCGCCAGTTCCAGGCGCATTTCGTTGCGGTGCCCGACCACCATGACATGACCCCCGTTGAGCCGCGCCAACTGCGCCGCCATCTGGCCGATGAGGCCGGTCCCCATCACTACCACCCTGTCCCCCAGCCCGATTCTGCCCTGCCGTACCCCGTGCATGGAATCGGTTCCCAGGGTGGCGAAGGCCGCTTCCTCGGGCTCCACCCCCGCCGGCACGGGAACGAACATGTTGCGCGGCAGCGAGCAGTAGTCGCCGTGCCAGGCCATCTGCAAACCGCCGCCGGCCACCAGGTCGCCGGCCGCGGCGGGCTTGCCGCACTGCGCTCCCACCTCCACGACCAGGCCGCTGTTGCTGCACCCCAGGACCTCCGCCGGCTGGGGCTCGGCAGCGCCCCGGCGGCTGCGCACGATCAACGATTCGGTGCCCGTATTTATCAACGAGTAAAGGGTCCGGGTCACCACCCCGTTGGAGCGCAATTCGGGTCTTGCGGCCTCCCGCACCATCACCTGTCCCTGCTCGTCGACGACGACCTGCTTCATTTCCATCCCCTTTCCTTCTGCTCAGACTCGATTCGCCACCGCTCAGTCTTCGATCAGGCCGTCCATGATCCGCTGGCCCAGGGCCATGGTCTTGACCGCCTCGTCCAGGTTGGCCGCCGGCAGGGCAATCTCCCGTCCTGCTTCGATGCACTCGATGAAGTAATGATCTTCCCTTGCGGTGCCGTCCGGCCCTTCCTCCGAGACCGGCCGGGTTTCCCCGTCCTGAAAAATCATCACCCCTTCGCGCTCGATATAGGCGCAAATGTCCCTGCCGTGGATCTCATAGCGTTCCAGACGCGGGGTGCTGGTCATGTTGAAGGAGAGCTGGGCGACGCAGCCGTTGGCAAAGAGAACCAGGGCGGCGTGCACGTCCTTGTGGTCGTGGCAGGCGCGGCGCACCACGCTGTGGACCTCGACCACCTCCGCCGCCCCCAGAAAGCGCACCAGATCGATGGCGTGAATGGGGGTCTCCCAGAGGAAATTGTCGAGCAGATGCTCCGGGAAGCGGTTCAAGTTCTCCAGGCGGGTCATGTTCTTGTGGAATTCCCCCACCAGTTGCACTATGGGCCCGCGCCGTTGGATCTCCTCCACCGCGTTCTGGATCATCGGCTCGAAGCGCCGGTTCCAGCCCACCATGCCCTGCGCCCCGCTGCGCACCGCGGCCGCCTGCAGACCCTGGGTTTCCTCCAGGCTGAGGCCCGGCGGTTTCTCCAGGAAGGTGTTGACTCCGGCCTGCAGGCAGGGCAGTGCGGCGATGGCATTGATGTGCGCCGGAGTGGCGACGAAGGCGGCGTCAAGATCCTCGCTGCCCAGCATGTCCTCGATGCTGGCATAGCGTCCGGGAGCATTGAACTCCTCGGCCACGGCCACCCGCAGCTCCTCGACCGGGTCGCAGATGGCGGCGATTTCCACCCCTTCGAGATCCTTGACGTTACCTAGATGCTGGCGCCCTTTGCCTCCGGCTCCTACCAATGCGACGCGCACTGCTGACATTGTTTCTCCTCCATTGAAAACCTTGGTTAAACCTGCGGTGCCCCCAATTGGTCCTGTCCCGGGAAGTTGCAGCCCTGGGAGCGTAAAACTATTTCCACAGGATCAGGGGCGCAACCTCCGGCACCGTCCCGGGGACCACTTCCCCTTTCCGGTACGGAGTCAGGAGGATGGCGATGCGCCCATTTTCCATCTGTGGCAGGCGCAGGGCCAGTTTGCGAACCCCTGGTTGCTGCTTTTGCGGCTGCGGCGGGTCGCACCCCATAACCTCGAAGAAAACCCCCTCCGGCTCGACAATGCGCGCCTGCAGGGAGGCATCCCCCTGAGTGAGGATTGCCTCCCTGCCCCCGGTCTCGATCTCGGCCTCGGTGAGCATCCCCCAGACCACCTCGGCGGGAGCATCCAGATTCACCTCGTCCTGCACCAGCACCTGCCGTCGCCGCAGCAGCGCCAGGCCGCGCCACACCCGCCGCGCCGTCGGGTAAGCCTCGGTCAAATCGGCGATGGCAAAGGCATTTTGCGGGGTCGAAGCGAAACGCAGGATCGTCGTCCGCGCCGTGGGATTCTGGAAGGTATGGTCGATCACCAGGGTATTGTGGCTCGCCGTTCCCAGGCGGTAGATCTCCCAGCGCTCCTTCACCTGCCCCGTCTGCAGGAGAAAATCGCGGATCTCGTACTCTTCCATCCCCAGATCGAGGGCCCAGCGGCAGCCCAGGGCGTCGAGCACGAAGCTTCCCAGGTCCATATGGCCGTGGCTGACGCCGCCCTCTCCGCCCTTGAACCCTACGAAGAGGGCGTTGGGGTCGTCCCACCCACTGCGGAAACAGGCCACTTCGATCTTGCGAAAATGGGCATCGAGGGGCAGCTCGGGCGTCTGCCCGTCCTGGACATCGAACCAGAGAAGATCCTGCGCCAGGGCTCCTTCGTTGCGCGGCAGTCCTTTGGGGTCCAGGTGGGAGTCGTCGACCCACTGGCGCTGGTGCCGGGCATAGTGGGGCTGGTGGAATTTGCGCCCCAGCCAGAACATCTCCGGAGCCCCGCCGGCTTCCTCGAACCCGTCGCCGTAGTTGAAGGTTTTGTTGAGCGGGCCGATGGAATGGATGCGGAAGTCACCGCTGCGGGCGAAACCGGGCATCCGCGCCAGGCCGAAGTCGTCGCCGAGAGCGGTATCCAGGGATTGGAGAAAATTAACCAGGTAACGGGTGCCGTAGTGCCAGTAGAGGGAACCTTCGTCCCAGCCTCCGTCCGGGGCGTAGGTTTCCATGGCGCGCCGGATGGATGCCAGGGACCGGGCCAGGACCTGCTCCGCCAGCTCCGGCTCTTCGTCGGCAATGGCCAGGGCCCCGATGCCGAGGCCGCCGTTGCACACCTGGTTCCAGTTGGTGCCGCGCATGGCGAAGTGATGTTCCTCCCTGTAGGCCGTGATCCCCGCGGCCAGCCCCTTGGCCGCCATCGCCTCGCGCACGGCGCTGCGAGTCTCCGCATCCAGGAAGTGGTAGAGCCAGTCATAGCCGATGCCCATGGCGTGAGTCATCTCGGCGGTGTCCAGAAAATGGGGGGGATTCCAGTCCGGGAAAGCGGCGGCGGCCAGCATCTCCTCAGCGGCGCGGCGGGCGAAGCGCTCGTCCCCTTCCAGCCGGTAGATGGTCGCCAGGGTGTAGATGCGCTCGACACAGAGGCGGCTCACGTTGAGCAGCACCCACACCTTGTCCAGGCTGCGGTCGGCGTAGCCGCCTCTGCCCACCAGCTTGTACTCGATGGCGGGTTCATCCAGGATGCGCTCGGCGGCGGCGTGCAGCCGATCCCTCAAGGCGCGCACCCGCCCATTCTCCTCCACCATCTTACGGACGCGGTCCATATCCGCTTCCAGCGTCAGCAGCCGCGGATGACCGCGACGCAGCTTCTCGAACATCCTGACCTCCCTTTCTACATCTCCAGATCCAGCAACTTGACGGCGTTCAAACCGAGAATCTTGCGTTTGTCCGCCGGCGGGATGTGGGCGGTGACAACGCGGCCGAGTTGATAGCGCACCTCCTGCTCGGGCATGTCCGAGCCGAAGAGCACGCGGTCGGCCCCCGCCCCCTGCACCAGGAACTCGATGGTGCGGCTGTCGCCGAACGAGGTCGAGATCTCCAGGTAGATGTTGGAGCAGGCCTGCGCCGCCGCCACCGCGTCGGTCTGACCGAAGGGGCCGTTGCCGGCGTGGGCAATCACCCAGCGCACCTGGGGAAAACGCCGCGCCACCCCGATGTAGCGCCGCGGCTCGGGCCAGCGATCGTGGTGGCTCATCACCACCAGGGCGCGCTCCGCGGCCCAGGCGAAGACGGGATCGTAGGCCGGATCGTCGATGGGCCGGCCCAGGTAGGCGGGATAGAGCTTGATGAACTTCATCCCCAGCCCATCGATGCAGCGCTCCAACTCCGGGACCATCTCCTCGGGGTAGTGGGGGTTGACGAAACAGGCGCCGATGAAGCGGTGCGGATGGCCGGCTACGAATCGAGCGGTCATGTCGTTGCCGTAGCGGGCGTCTCCGTACCAGACGTTGAAGACACAGGCGCGGTCGACGCCGGCCGCGTCCATGATGCGCAAAAATCTCCCGGGGTCGTCGTCCATGCGCAGGTAGCCGCAACGGCCCACGTGGTTGTGGAAGTCGATGACAGGGGTATCCATGCCTCACTCCGGTCCCAGGAGGCGCTCCAGGTTGGCGGCGCACACGGCGCGCAGATCGTTTTCTCCCAGACCGCACTGATGCAGGCTGTAAAGCTGCGCCGCCATGGGCGAATCGGGGAATCTGGATCCGTAGAGCACGCGCTCCGCCCCGACCGTCTCCAGCAGAACGGCGATCCCTTCGGTGATGACGAATCGCGAGATATCCACGTAAATATTGGGCACGCTCCGGAGCAGCGGCAGAACCCAGGGAACGTGCCTGATCTGTGCCTCGCACAGCACCACCCGGACACCGGGATGGGCTTTGAGGGTGTCGTGCACAGCTTCAGGGTCCAACTGGGTGGCGTCCAGTTCCTCCCGGCGGGCGGGAATGCCGTAGTTCACCGGCATCCAGATGGGAATTCCTCCGGCTGCGGCCCACTCCAGCCACGGCCCCACCACCCAGTCGCGGAAGGGGTAGTTGTGCAGCGCCGGCAGCAGGCGAATGGAGCCCACCCCGTGCTCGTCGAGCCCGGCGGCGAACTCGTCCATATCGTCGAAGGTGGGGTTGCAGGCAAACTGGGGCACCAGGCGGGAGTCGGCGGCGATGGACTCGAGCAGATAGCTGTTGCCCTGGCGCGAATCGTAGACCGCGGCGTGAGGAGCGTAGACCAGGGCGCGGCCGACCCCCACCCGGTCCATTTCGGCGAGGGTTGCCGCCGCCGTATCCACGCTCTGGCGCCGGTTGTGCCGCCTCCCCAGGGCAACGTTGGCGTCGAATACCGGCACCGCGGGCTTGAAATTGAGGTCTATCGGTCCCATCGCTTTTCCCGGTAGGCCCTGAGCCAGCCCACGCTCTCGGCCACGGCCTCTTCCTCGTCCGGCCAGCCGGGGGTGCATATTCGACATTTCGATCATCACCGGGCCGTCGAAGCCACCCTCCCTGAGCCGGTCCAGGGCGCCTTCGATGTCCATGGTCCCGCGCCCCAGCGGCGCGCTGGGCCAGGAAGCGGCGGGATTTCCTCTGGATTCTTCGAGCACGACCAGGTCCCTCAGGTGCACCATCCGGGTCAGCTCTGCGAGGCGCTCGGCTCCTTGCAGCAGATCGGCCCCCAGGCGGACGCAATTGCCGGCATCGAAAACGGCGCCGAAATTCTCCGCCTGCACCCGCTCGATCAATTCACCTAGCTCGGACGGGGTGAAATCGGCGTGATTCTCCAGGGCCAGGTCGACTCCCACGGCGGCGGCGGTTTTGCTCAGCTCGCGCAGGATGGGAACCAGGCGCCGGATCTGGTCCTCCACCGGCTCCCGGCCGCGGTAGGTGGGAAAACCTGCGACTATCCGCACCAGGCGAACTCCGCTGCGGGCCGCGAACCCGATGAACTGCCCGAGTTCCTCCACCGCCTCGGGCGCGCGGCCCATCTTCAATCCGTCGGGATGGCCCCACTCGAAGACAACCTCTCTGCAGTGGGAGCTGCTCAGTCTCTGCGCCGCCGCCGACATTTCCTCCGGCGCCGCAAAGACCGTCTGAATGGAAACCCCGTCCACCCCCAGCGCCTCGGCGCGGTCGAGAAAATCCTCCAGGGTCCAGCGCACCCCCGGATGGCGCTCCCAGGGCATGACCGCGCCGAAGAAGCGGTGGTAGGTGAACTGGTTGATGCCGATTTTCATGGGGCTAGGCGGAGGTCACGTACAGGGCGAAGAGACGGGCGTCTTCCCGGCGGATGCCCTCCCAGTCGACCCGCACCCGCACCGGGTGGCCGAACTCTTCCAGGACCTCCCTTTCGCGCCAGGTCACCGGTTGGCGCAGCCCGGGCCGGTCGAGACAGACACAGTCTGCCCCCGAATAGCCCGGGATGGGCCTGAACTGCTCGTCGAGCAATTCAATTTTCAAGCGGCTGCCCTCGTTCAGACGGTCCGCGTTGACGAACAACCGGGCCTTGCCGCCTTCAAGGGAGACGGGGCACGAGATGCAGTGGGGCTCGTAGGCCCCGGCCGCGGAGCCGTAGTTGCGGCCGCAGGGGGCGAACCAGCCGAAGCGGTCGAGCTCCCAGGTGGCGACCCACACCCCGGTCAGGGATTTGGGATTGTCCATGGTCCAGGTGGAGGCTTCCTCGCGCCAGACGCTGAACCAGTAGACGCTGCGGTCGCCGATGTTGGCCCAGGCATTGCGCTGGAGCAGGCGCGGCGCGGCGTAGGAGCCCGCTCCGGGTCCCTGGGGACCGCGGATTTCGTAGGAGTGGACCATCTTGAAATCCGGTATGGGCTCGGTATAGTGCAGCGCGTCGTGGCTGACCGCGAAGCCCAGGTCGAGCACCACGTCGCGGCGGTCGTTGGTGGAGCTGCGGTACTGGCCGTAGAGGCCGAGAAGCAGATTGCCCCGGTTCCAGGTGGCCACCCCCTCGTGGATTTGCTCCCCCGAGTGCCCCTCGAAGGTTTCCGGCGCCCGCGGCGGAACCGGGTCGCGGCGCAGGCCCATGGCCGCGGCATGGGTCCAGTGAACGAAATCGTAGGAGGCGAAGGTGGCCACCAGGCGCTTGGATGCCTGCCTTATGGGGTGAGGGATGGGGCGATTCATGGAAGAAGGGCCGCCCTGACCGTTGACGTAGTAGCAATCGCCCCACTTCTGGATGTTGCCGCCCTCGAGGCCGGTGGCGAAGATGTCGTCGCTGTCGGTCGCCCGCACCCAGTGCAGGCCGTCGGCGCTGAAAGAGGCGCTCTGGCGCAGCGGGCCGGAGGTGGCGAAGATCGATTTGAAGCGCCTCGAGGGATCGGAATCCCCGGGGTCGTAGAACACCGAGCTGCCGCAGGGGCCGGCCACCCGGTTGTTGTCCCTGCTGCCCATCTCCTCCACCAGCCCCAGGCGGGGGCGCTCCCAGTGGAAGCCGTCCTTGGAAACGGCATAAAGGCCGGACCGGCGGCGCTGATCGTCGTCGCCTCCCACGTACCACATGCGAAATTCTCCGTCGACCTGGAACACGTGGGGACAGATGATTTCGGTCGAATCCAGCGATCCCGGAGGGCCATAGGTCAGCACCGGTCCCTCGGGGTGGCGCTCGTCCAGATCCACGCTGAGCCCGTGGTCCATCTCGGCCTGGTTGGTGCGCCCGGACTGCAGGCTCAAATTCAGGTCGCGCAGGAAGGGCATGCTGCGGCGGTCGAAAGGAAAGATGACGGCCTCCTCGATGGAAGCGGTTGGACTCGAGTTCAACGCTCTCATTGGATCGTCCTCTCCTGGTTGACGTACACTGCAAAGAGGCGGGCGTCTTCGCCACGCATGCCCTCCCAGTTCACCCGCACGCGCACGGGATGATCGAATTTTTGCACCGTGTCGCCGTGGCGCCAGCGCACCGGCTGGCGCATGCCCGAATCACTCAAGACCACGCAGTCGTCCCCGGAATATCCGGCGATGGGCATGAACTCGCGGTTCAACAACTCGACCCTGAGCTGGCTGTGCGCCCCCACCCGGTCGGCGTTGACGTAGATGCGGCACCCTTCCTGCTCCAGTTCGATGGGACAGGAGATGCAGTGGGGTTCGTAGGCGCCGGCGCCCCAGTCCAGATCGGGATTGCAGGGTCTGAAAAAACCCAGGCGGTCGCGCTCCCAGGTGGCCACCCAGACCCCGGTCATAGCGACCGGATTGTTCTTGGCCCAGGTGGAGGATTCCTCGCGCCAGACGCTGAACCAGTAGACGGTGCGGTCGTCGATGTTGGCCCAGGCGTTGCGCTGCACCAGGCGCGGCGCCGCGTAGCCGACACCGCCGGGGCCCTGCAGTTCGTAGGAGTGAACCATCTTGAAGTCGGGGATCGGTTCCTTGAACTCCAGGCCATTGTGGCTGAGGGCGAAACCCAGGTCGAGCACCACGTCGCGGCGATCGTTGGTGGCGCTGCGATACTGTCCGTAGAGACTGAGCAGGACGTTGCCCCGGTCCCACACCGCCATGCCCTCGTGGACCTGCTCGCCGGAGTGGCCTTCGAAGGTCTCCGGCGGCAGCGGCGGCACGGGGTCGCGGCGGAAACTCAATGCCGCGGCGTGGGTCCAGTTGACGAAGTCGTAGGAGGCGTAGGTGATGACGATGCGCTTGGACGCCTGGGTGATGGGAGAGGGCACCGAGCGGTTCCACTCGGAGGGTCCGCCCTGGCCATTGACGTAATAACATCCGCCCCACTTGAAGATGTGGCCACATTCCATGTCGATGCCGAAGAGCTGGCGATCCGGTCCGGAAGGCGTCCAGTGCAGGCCGTCGGGGCTGAAGGCGGTGTTGGAACCGCATCCGGTGATGGTTTTGAAGCGCCGCCCGGGATCGGGGTCGTCGGGGTCGTAGAGGACCCACTCGCCGCAGGGGCCCTGCACCAGGTTGTTGTCCTTGCTGCCGTCCACCTCCACCAGCCCCAGCCCGGGTCGTTCCCAGTTGAAGCCATCCCGGGAAACCGCGTAGAGGCCGCACCGGCGCCTGTGGTTGTCGTCGGCGCCGAGGTACCACATGCGGTACTCGCCGTCGATATGGAACACGTTGGGACATATCAGCTCGGTTGAGTCCAGCGACCCAGGTTGCCCGGGCGAGAGCACCGGACCTCCCGGATGGCGCTCGTCCATATCGACACTGACCCCGTGTTCCATTTCGGCCTGGTTGGTGCGCCCGGCGACCAGGCTGGTGTGGAGGTCGCGGACGAAAGGCATGCTGCATTCGTCGAAGGGAAAGAGAACCACCTCGTCTATGGAATCGGTGGGGCTCGAATTCATCACCCGCATTGGCGGCATCTCCTCTCGGTGAATTGCTCCGGATCGCTCTTGCGCATCATCCGGACACATCCTCCCCAGCGGGGAGAGAGCACTGCAAATCGGGCGCCGTCCGCGCAACACCCGGCGCCCGCCCTGTTTCTCGAGGGGCAACAATATAAGCAACCGGCTGAAGCCCGAACAATCCGACCCGGAGGGCGGGCAGCCATGCCCCCACTTCAATTGACTTCACCGGGAGATTTTTGTATTAGACAAATCGACCACCCAGTTCCCTCCCATTGCCCCTTTTCAAGCGAAAGGAACTCTACCATGAAAACTCCCCAGGCCTTTGCCGCGCACATAAAAGACGCCCAATGGACCACGGGTTTTCGCCCCTACTTCCACTACCGCGACCTCGGGATCATGGACGCCACCGAGGGCCGGGTGATGGCCCAGGTCATTCGCGCCGCCCAGCCCTGCGGGGGCCCCATGGGCTATCACTCCCACGTCCTCGAATTTCAGATGAACTACCTGCTCAGCGGCTGGGCCCTCCTATATTTCGAAGAAGTCGGCGAGGTCCGCGTGGAGGCCGGCGACGCCTGGTACCAACCTCCCGGAGTCAAGCACGAAGTGCTGGAGTACTCCGAGGATTTCGAGACCATCGAGATCACCATACCCGCCGACTTTCCCACCGTTTCCGAGTCCCGTTGAAATCCTCCAAATCCTGGTCCGGGCTCGGCCGCGGACCGGGCACCGGTTGAGAAAGGGGCTGCAATGAAAGTCGGATTCATCGGCCTGGGGAACATGGGCAATCCCATGGCCGCCAATATCCTCGCGGCCGGCCACGACCTGCGGGTCCACGACATCCGCCGCGACAAAGGAGAAAACCTCGAAGCCAGGGGAGCGCAGTGGGCGGTCAGTCCCGGGGAGTTGGCGTCCCAATCCCAGGTGGTGCTCTCATCTCTGCCCGGCCCCTCTGAAGTCGAGTCCGCAGTCCTGGGAGAAGAAGGTGTTTTCGCCGGCTTGAGGAAGGGGTCCGCCTACATCGACACCAGCACCAATGCCCCGGCGACCATGCGCAGGATCGCCGCCATCGGGACGGCGCGGGAATTCCAGGTGCTCGACGCCCCGGTCAGCGGCGGCGTGGTCGGAGCGCGGGATGCGACCCTCACCATTTTCGTCGGCGGAGAAAGGAGCGCTTTCGATCGGTTCATGCCCCTTCTGCAAGCCATCGGCGAAAAGGTCGCCCACATGGGAGCGGCCGGCAGTGGCAACGTGACCAAGCTGGTGAACAACATGATGATGTTCATCAGCTTCGTAGGGGTGTGCGAAGGAATGGCCGTCGGCGCCAAGGCCGGAATCGACCCAGGGAAGCTGTTCGAGGTGATCAGGCCGAGTATGGGCAACAGCAGGATCCTGGAACGCACCCTGGGGATGCTCCTGCAGGGCAAGGGGACCTCCTCCGCCATTCACCTCGCGGTCAAAGACATGGATCTGGGAGTCGAGCTCGGCAGGGAGATCGGGGTGCCGCTGGAGGTAAGTCCGCTGGTCAAAACCATCATCGCCCGCTTCCTCGACCAGGGACGCGGGGACGAGGACATTACCGAGATAATCCGCGAGTTCGTCCGGCGCTCGGGATACGAGTTGAGCTAGGGGCGGCGATTTTCACCCTTTTTCCTGTCGTTGAGCCAGTCCCTGCACCATGTTTCTGAGCCGCGGGCTGTCGCTGTCGAGGAAGGCCGGGTGGGGCTCGAAGACAGTTTTGGTGTAGTGCTCCAGGGCCCGAAGGTGATCTTCGGAGGTGGGTTTGGCGGCGAATTTCAGGGCGATGTAACAGCGGCCTTCCCCGCCCCCGAACATGGCGTGCCAGATGCAGTGATTGAAGAGGATCACGTCCCCTGGCTTGGATTCCAGCGCGACGCAGGGGATTTCCGGACCCGTCACCCCGAAAGGCATGGAATCCGGGTCGATCTCCTGGGGACCCAGAGCCCGGTGCAACGGCATCCGGTGCGATCCCGGGATGACCCGCATGCACCCCGTATGCCTGGTCACCCGGTCGAGGTAGAGCATCACCTTCATCTGCGCATAGCCCATCCACCTCTCCTCTTCCCTGCGGTAGTACTTGCGGTCGGAATGCCATTTGAGCTCGTTGTAGTAGGTGACGTTGCCCTCGGACCCGACCCAGATGAAACCAGGCCCCATTAAATCTCCGACCCTCCGGTAAATGCGCTCGTCCTCCACCAGACGGGTCAACTGCTCGCTGCGTTCGACGAAATAGGTCAGGCGGCGATCCCCGTCCGTTATAGGCTGCGGATTTTGCGACCATATTTCCTCGGCCGTTTTTCGGATTTCTTCCATTTCGGCGGCCGGGAACAGTTGGGGCAGGAAGAGGTATCCGAAGGTTTCGAAATGTGCTATCTCTTGCGGCGAGAGCATGTTCCCGTGCCTTTTTCCGGATCCTGTTGGGCTCATCCTTGATCGTAGCTGGTCAGTGGACGGTACCAGATGTTGCGGTAGCGCACCGGGTCCCGGTGGTCCTGGAGCTCCAGTTGCCCGACCTCGGGCTGGGGCTTGTAGTGCAGCACCTGCCTGTTGGCGGTGGGCCCGGTCAGCTCCTTGTGGTGATGCACCAGCACTCCGTTGTGAAAAACGGTCACCCGCGCCGGACGCACCAGGGTTTCGCCATCGAAACGTGGTCCCAGCCAGACGATGTCGAAGGTCTGCCATTCGCCAGGTTTGCGGCAGGCGTTCACCAGCGGCGGGCACTGGCCGTAGATCGCCGCGGTGGCGCCGTCGGCATATGTAGGGTTGTCATAGCAATCCAGCACCTGGATCTCGTATGTCCCCATGAGAAAGACGCCGCTGTTGCCCCGCCCCTGGCTCTCGCCCCTGACCTCGGCCGGAGCCGCCCATTCCAGGTGCAACTGACAGTCGCCGAAGTGCTCTCTGGTGCGAATGGACCCGGCCCCGGCGGCGACCTCCATATAGCCATTCTCCACTTTCCACCCCGCCTCGCCGTCCGCCCCCTCCCAGTTGGACAGACTGGTGCCATCGAAGAGAATCACCGCGTCCGAGGGAGCGCCTCCGGGGGCACTCTGGGAGCTCTCGGTGCCCGGACCCACTATCCGTGGTTGGGGTCTGTCCGGATCGTTCACCCGGTATATGGAGCCGGGGATCAAGAGTAGATCGTTATCGTGATTCTGTCGCGCCATCTCTATCCTCTCCTCTGTATTATTAGAAAAATTTCAGCTTCTTTCTCCTGTAGCTCTTTCTTCCGCGGTCCTACCAGGCCCGCGCCACCCAACCGATCAAGCCGCCGAACAGGGCCCGGTGGTACTGTCCCCAGCCATCCCAGATGACATAGGCACTCTCTTCACCCCAGGCCGAACGGCTGGCCACCGCCGCCACTCTGCCCTTGCCGGCCGCGCTCAGAGCCACCGCCGGATGGTTCCCCGCATCGTTGAAGCGCAGGGTGACAAAGGCTCCGGGCCTGGCCTGCGCCGGGGTCCACTGGGCAATACCTATCGCCGCATCCGGATCCAGCATGAGACGCTCGGCGGTGTAGTGCGGCGTCCCCAACTGCAGGCCCAGCTCGGGGTCGGCGCGCTGCAGCCTCCCGTCACCCTCGGCCTGCAGGGGCACCATGCCGCCGAGGGAGGAAGCCAGGCGGCCGAAGGGAGCACAGAGCAGCAGGCCGCCACCTTCTTCCACCCACCGGCGCAGCTCATCGGTCCGTTCCAGGGGCCAGGCATCGCCCACCAGGGCCGCCGCCGCGTAGCCGTGCAGGGATGCGGGGATTTGCGGACCGGACCCGGACCATTCAGCGCCGAAGCCGCACTGGAGGCTGTGGCAGCACAAATGCAGATAGTCAACCTCGCCATCCTCCAACTGCGGATCGCTGGCGACGAACACCCGCTCCCGGTCTCCCTTGAAGGGCAACCGGGCGGTGGGCCGTTGAGCCTTCAGCGGCACTATCTCCCGCGCCTGCAGCGCCACTTGACCATCGCGCTGAAAGGAAGCCGCAACCACGGCGAAATCGCCGCTATCCGGCAACCTTGCCGCAACCTGCAGCGGCGCCCCGGGCCGCGCCGATCCTTCCTCGGAGGCGCGGTGGCACAGCGCTCCCGAATGGTCCATCACACTCACCGCCAACAATCCTTCACCCTCGCCGGCCACGTGCACCCCGACCCGCACCCGGCCCTCTTCCTCGTCGATGGTCAGGCCACAATCCTCGGCGGCCTTCACAAAGTTCCTGCCTTTTTCCCCGAGGGTAACGTCGAATCCCCAGATGGCCCTGTCGCCCGCCGGCACCTCCACGCGACTGATTCCCTGGGGGGTGAAGGCGCGCCAGGCGTGCCAGAACAGACCGCGGCAGGGCTCGAAGCGTCCTCGCAACAGATAGAACTCTTCGCCGTCCCCGGGACCAAGGGCGTACCACCACCCCTCTTCGTCCAGGTCCCATGCGATCCGGCCGGCGACATAGGTGTTGATGTCGAGGGTGGCGAAGATGGGGCTGACTTCCTTCAGGACGGTGCGCAGGCGAGTGTTTCCATAGCTGACCCAGGCGCGCTTGGGCGCCATGAACCAGGACGAATGGGGCGGCGCCCCGCTTTGATGGAAGGAGTGGATATCCCACTCCGAGGAGAAACTCCGCTCGCTGTCGTTCTCCCAGACCAGGTCCAGGGCGAACCAGGCGCTGTCGGCGCGAAAGCGGTAGCGCTTCTCGTAACCGAAGCTGTATCCCCCCAGATCCTTGCCTTGCTGCCGGAAAATCACCGCCTTCTCGGCCCCGCTCTCTTCCTCGCGCCAGGTCCACGGCAGCGGTTCCAGCAGGGTCTCGCCCCCTTCTTCCCTGAATACCCCCACCCCCATCTTGAGCTCGCGCTTCACTCCGTCCCCGGAATCAAGGGGGAAGTGGGCGAAAAGCTCGTCCGGCAGGCCGAAGGGCCGCACGTCCTCCGGGTCGATCATCTCGGGCATGAAGTACTCGCGGCCGCTGGGTTTGTAGACCAGCGACTGCAGCCGCCCGCCCCAGGTGAAGCGGCGCCCGTAGAATGCCTCCCCCATGTTCTCGGGAAAGCGCAGCACCATCCGCAGCCAGGAATTCTCCACCACTACCTCGCGGTCGCCGTCGCCGTCCACATCGGCAAAATTCACCACTACGTCCGTCATCGAATTGCCTCCTGACAGAAGCTGCTCCTCCCCTTCAGTCTCCCTCCACCAGATCTGCGATGGATACCTGTTGTCCCCCCGCTTCCGTCGACATCACCACCGCCTCCATCATCGCCACCGTCCACAAATTGTCTTCTCCACTGGTGCTGGTCCGGCCGCCGCTCCCGATGGCCGCGGCCAGCTCGTCGAGAAGGGTGTAATCTCCTCCAGCGTCCGCCAGATTCTCAAGCGCCCGCCACTGCATGTCCTCGGGAGTGCCGAACTTCAGCCCATCGCTGTACTGCAACGACCCGGAGCTGCCGTCGATGCGCCAGTGGAATTCGGGCACGTGGGAAGCCCAGGCGCCGAAGTAGCTGACTTTTATTCCGTTATCGAGCTCGAAGACGGCGCTGACCGAAGTCTCTCCGCTGAAGTCTCCCCAGGGCGGCAAAAAACTGGCGCCGCTGACCCTCAGGGGCCTGGCACAGAGGGTGAAGCGGATCATGTCCAGATCGTGCACCCCCATCTCCCACAGGTAGTTGTGGCGCATATTCTGCTGGTAGGTGGCGGCCCCGTAGCGCTTGCGATGGCGCACGAAGACACCGTGACCCAACTCGCCCAGCCCGCCTCCGGCGACCTGGCGCTTCATTTCCGCCACCTCCGCAATGAAGCGGTAGTTCTGCGCCGCCGATACCACCATGCCCGCCTCTTTGCCGGCGGCGACGATGTCCCGGGCAGCGGCGAAAGAAAGGGCAAAGGGCTTTTCCACCAGAAGATGCCAGCCCGCCTCCAGGGCGGCCAGGCAGGTCTCCTTGCGGGTCCACGAGATGGCCGAGTTGACGGCCACGTCCGCCTCCACTGCTGCGGCGGCTTCTTGCACCGTGGAAAAGGCCGGCAGCCGGGGATACTTCTCCCTTACCATCTGATGCGTTGCCTCTGCCGGATCTACAATCGCCACCGCCTCGAACCCTTCCCGCTCCGCCACCTTGTCAATCCAGCCGCGCCCCCGGGCGCCGGCGCCGATGAACACTACCCGCAAAGCCATGCCCTCTCCTCACCCTAGGAATTGACGAAATTCACTGACGATTTTCGCGGCCCCGTCCATAATCAGGAAACGCTCGTCCGAAGTCTCGAAGAACGCCGCTCCCATCGCGGTCCAGCGCTCCGCCGCCTCCATGTTGGCGGCGGTGGTGCCGAAGGGGATTCGGCGCTGCTTGCACAGTTGCAGGATTTCCTCCATGGGGCCGCGCACGTCGGGATGCTCGGCATTGCCCGGCCGGCCCATCTCCACCGAGAAGTCTCCCGGCCCGACGTAGACCATGTCCACCCCGGGGGTGCTGACGATCTCTTCTGCCCGCTCGTATCCCGCCCTGGTCTCGATCTGCACGATCACGGTGGACTCGGCATCCTGATCCGCCATCCACTCCCGGCGGTCGCCTGCCCGCATGTAGTCGCTGTTGCCGTAGCCGGAAGCAAGGGCCCTGGTGCCGGCCGGAGGAAACTTCATATAGCTCAGCAGGGTCTCCACCTCTTCCCGCGACTCGGTGCGCGGCAACTGGATTCCGACCACGCCGCATTCCAGAAGCTTGGCCACCTCCGCCCGCTCCAGTTGCGGCGTCTTGGCTATGACGGGTAGGCCGCTGTCGCGACCCGACAGTACCGTATCCGCCAGCGCCGGGGGATCGAAGTAGGCGTGTTCGTACTCGATGAAGACAAAATCGAATCCGGCTTGCTGGTAGAACTTCATGATCGAGGGGCGCACGTACTCGGCAACCACCCCGGCGAGCAAGACCTCGCCGGCCTGCAGGCGGCCCTTCAATTGTCTTCCGGGTCCTCCTTCGGGATAGAGATGAGCCGATGGCGGACGTCCGGTCAGTGGTTTGGGCACGGGATTTCCTTTCGTTGGACGCAGCTATAGTGAAAAAGAAAAAGCGTAGCTCTGCACATTTCTATGCGGACCGCCAGAGTATCCGAGAGTAAGGCGATATTGTCCTTCCCTCTCCACCTCACGACCTCTTCGATGGCATCGCCCTGCAGCACGTCGCAATCCCCGAAGCTGTATCCCGGGATCGCCTGCAGCGCCCCCGAACGATGGGGCTTGGGGCCCAGGTGGGTAATCAGCTCGGCGCGAATCCAGCCTCCGGTCTCGGTCCTGTAATTGAGCTTGAGCTGGCGCGGCGGCTCGTCGGGATCCAGCAGCGGCGGAAAGCGGTCGTGGGGAGGGGCTTCGATGCAGTCGGGGCAGTCCTCTGGAGCCCGGTAGCGTTCCTGTCGCAAGGTGAAGCACCCGTAGTCGCGGGCCCGTATGCCGGCCAGGCGATCCTTCTCCCACAGCGCCTGGCGCAGGGGCAAACGCTCCCACTCGTCGCTGTCGGGATTTTTCCGCGCCCCTACCCCAGTAGAGGGCGGCGTAGCGCCCGTCGGGCATTTGCAGCAGCCCGGGGGCGACGTAGAGCATGGCCCCGTGGCCCGGGCCCTCGGCGTAATTCGAGATCAGGGGGGTCTCCCGGTCCGGCCGGTTCCAGTTGATACCATCGTGGCTGACCGCGAGCTGGATGTCCTTGGTAGCTTTGCTCTGGGAATAGAGCGAGAGAAACATCAGGTGTAAATCGTCGCGGCCGGGGTACCTGGTGTAGCCGTGGTTGTAGAAGGAGGTATCCGGGGGGTCCTGCGGGTCGGTGAGGACCATGAGCTGTTCGGGGGTGAAGGTACGGAAATCATCGCTTTCCGAACGCCCGACACAGCGCCGGCCGGCAACGTGGAAGCGCAGATAGCCCACGTATTTTCCCAGTTTCTCGTCGTAGAATACCACATTGTCGCCGTCGACGAACTCCTCCAGCAGGGGCTTCTCCAGGTCGGTCCAATGCAGTCCGTCGGGAGAGACGGCCCCGGTGAGAAAGGCCTTGAGCTGGCCCCACCTCCCCTGGTAATCCTCCTTGAGCAACTCCTGCAATTGGAGTATGTCATTTCGCGACGGATTCTCCGGTCCTCCCATCCTGGCCACGGCCTCCTCGTCGACGGTCAGCTTCACCAGGTTGCCTTCCCTGTCGCGCTCGCGCAGATACATGCCGCCCTCCCCACCAACTGCCTTGAAACGCTCTGCGGGGGACGCCGCAGGATCCTCGAAAACGCGATAGTAGTCGCCGACAATATTGTTGCGCTTCGAGCCCTCGAACTCCACCGCCCCCAACTCGGGCTTGGTCCAGTTGATGCCGTCGTCGCTCTCCGCCTTGCACAACCCTCCCGGCTCGGCGCGGTAATACATGACGTAGCGGCCGTCCTGGTGATAAAACGACCCCACCGAGCCGAGCCCGTCGCGCTCCCAGGGGCGGTCCGGAACCATGATCGGATCCGACTTGGCTGCCGGCTGCGCCTCTATTTCGATGCCCAGCGGCGCGTCCCACGCCTTCGAGGTCCCGTCCTTGAAGCCCACGTAGCCGGCGTGGACGTACCACCAGTCGAGCAGCGGTCCGGACACAGGGTGTGCATGGCGCGATGTATCGGTCATTTCGCCTCCATTCTCAGCAGGCAGCGGGAAACGCTGCGGCTGGGAGAAACTTGATTTTACCACAATAGCTGGCGCCGATCAAGAAGGCCACCGGCGCCTCCGGGAAGGTCCCCACTGTGCCGCTTCACTCGAACCAGTAGGAGTATAGTCGCGCTCCCTGCAGATCGAAGCGGACCCTGAACTCCCGCCCCTTGAGCTCCCCCAGGTCTTCCTTTCCCTCCCAGCGGATCTCGGTGGCTGTGCGATCGCCCTCAACCGGCTCGCACTGCGACCGTGAGAAGCCATCCAGAGGTTCTCTGGCAGCGTCCAGTATCGCGGCTCGCAGCCGGCCCCCGGATGAATCCACGTTGACGAACAGGCGGCGGTCCTGGGTACGCAGCAGGCGACTGGTGACGCTGCCTTCCTCCTTCCCCGCCTCGAGGGCGACGAACCCGTCCCGGCGCAGCACGGCCACGCAGACCGCCCCCATGTCCGGATCCTGGTTCTCCGGCTTCGGCCCCCAACCGGAATACTTGAGCCCGTTGTAGTAGAACCACAACTCGTCGCCGCGCACCACTGCATTGGACGGCGGCTGGCTCTTGGCCAGATCGTAGGCGCCGCTGCCCATGTAGGAAGGAAGGAGAAACGGCTCTCGCCCACCCACCCGGTGCCAGGAGCGCAAATCGCGGCTGCACAAAAGCGGGAAAATAGTGAAGGCATACTGCGGCCTCTCTCCTTCCTTGCCGGGACCGAAGCGGTGGAAGAGGGCAGGGATGCCGATGTAGAGGGACTCGTAGCGGAAGATCCCCATATTGTAGACGTCCACATTGTGCCAGTCCCAGCTCGAGTGCCTCCCCGCAGCCTGGTAAAGAGTGGGGTTGTTCATGTACCACTCGATGTATTTTGGAGCCAGTTCCTGGTCGAGCTCGTCGGTCTCGAAGGTCAGCGCAGACTCGCTCCAATGCTCGAAATCTTGGCTGGTGGCCAGACCCACCGAACGCCCGTAAACACCGCTCAGCTTGGGAGTGGCGATGTAGAGATGCGCGGCCTCGTCGAACGACATGTTCCACTCGTCGGCCGATACGAACGGTGTGGCCTCGAAGGGCTGCCAGGTCAACAGATCCGCCGATGCGGCCGGAGCCAGTTTCTTTCCGGTATGATACAGTGACTTGAAGCGCCGCGCCGGGTCCTCCTCCAGGTCATCGCGGATCAGGACGTAGAGAGAGGTCTCGCGGTCGGGAAGTCTGGCACTGAAGATATTGCTCCCGTCCGGCCCCATCGCCTTCGGGGACCAATTCAGACCGTCCTCGCTCTCCCAAAAGGTGTTGGTGCTCGTTTCCGCGCTGGTATCCACCACGACGTAGCGCAGCAACTCCTCCTCTGGATCCCACATGGGGGCGCTGCGGACCTGGTAGACCGTGTCCCTTCCGAGCCGTTGGTAGTCGGGGCGGATCACCGTCCCCCTCTTGTTCGGCTGCTGCATGCGGCGCTTCAGATTGCGGATCTCGACGATGTCCTCATCGTCCAGAAAGAGCTGGCGCTCTCCTATGGCTGGCTGCAGCGGCGGTGCAGGTGTTGCGGAATTCATGGCAAACCTCCCTTCAGGCTGGGTCGGGCGGTCCGGTTCGCCCGGTGGGGTGCTCTCGGAAATGACCCGCCGAGGATACGGAAATGACTTGCAGTGGGGCGCCACGGCACTAGGCTTGGGTCCGCGACACCTGCCATTCTCCCCCCGGTCCGGAGACGTTAAGGTAGTCACTGGCGAGTTCCACGGCCACAGGCCCCGACCCGGTATCGATGCCCCACCCGGGAGCACCGGCCCCACCATCGATGCGCTGCCAGGCCTCCCCGGTTGCGGCCGCCGCCGCGGCGGAAAACAGGCTTAGAAACCACACCGAGCGGCTGGCCACCACGGCATCGAGGAAAGGCTCGCGCCGCTGTGGCAGAGGGTTGCCCAGACGGTCGCGGTCCCTGGGGGCAAGGTACTGGTGGCGGCCGCAGCTCAGTTCCAGGTCAGCGCCGGCGGCGCTGGCAATGATGGCAGCCAGACCGGAGCCCTTGTGCTCGAAGTCGAACCGGCCACCTGCTCCGAGGCGCGGGGCCACGATGGTGTGCCAGCGCAGGCGAACCTGCTCTGCGCGCTGCAGATCGGCCTCGTCGAGAACCGCTACGATGCCGGGAAGCAGGTGCACCACCGTGCGCTGCACCCTTTCAACCCCCTGGTGCAATTCGGTGAGATCGATCCGCCACCAGCCGCCGCGGCGAGCATCGAATACGTGGTCCGCCAGGTAGGACCGGCGCAAGGGCTGCGCTTCCGAGAACGGAGCCCGCCCGCCGATGGTTATGAGATTGTGCCCCTCGCTGCCGAAGTGGTAGTAAGGACGGCGGTCGTCCCCGGGAGGGTAGCTCACCTTGCCAAGGTCGACGATGAGGGGTTGAGCGTGGGCGTGAATTTCAACTTGGCCGGCGTCGGGATGGGAGTGGATCATGCCCCCGTGCCCCGCCTTGCCGAAAACCACGCACGGCGTGCTGTGGGGCTCCCAGCTGGTGCGGCTGCTCACCAATCCGGAGTGGGCCGGAAAGCCGCGTCCGGGAGGCAGGGTATCCGCTGTCGGGGCCTCGGCCTCCAGATCGGGATCGAACCACAGAAGTTCCCATACGGGAAACCGCGGGGGCTCTCCGTAGGCGAGATAGAACCACTGCAGCAGCGGATCGCGGGTGGCCGCCGCCACCGCCGGAAAAAAGGAAGTGATGGCCGGGTAGTCCGGGCCGCCGTCTCCGAACGAGACCACATGTCCCGGCGGCGCCGTGGCGTAGATGCACCAGTAGCAGTGAGGGCCCAGGGCGGCAATTTGGGGCGCCGGGCCACTCCCGCCGCGATAGTCGCTCAGGGCAGAATAGTAGAGGACGGGCAGAAAAGAGGCGTTCGCATAGGAAGGATTCTCATTGAATTCTCCCTGCGTACCGTAGAGGCCGAGATAGCGTTCCATCGTGGGCAGCGAGATCTCGATCAGCTCCCCGGATTGGGGGTGGTCCTGGCCAAGAGCCATGGCGCATATCCCCAGACCGCCGACTATGCAGGTGGTCCAGTTGCTCAGGCGCTCGATCCATGGTGGCCGCGCCGCCAAAGAGCGCAGATAGGGCTGAATGGCGCAGCGGTCCAGGCCCTTTACCACGCGCCCGCGTTCCTCCGGGTTCAGATGTGGGCAGAGCCAATCGTAGGCCAGCCCCAGATCGCGCGCCAGTTGTCCGGTGCGCAGATCGGCGTCGAAGTTCAGGCTGCGCCGGTGGTAGAGATCCTGCCATTCGGGCCATGCCGACCGCTCGAAGAGACATTCTATCTGGACGAGGGCGGCGTCGGCGTAGCGGCGCTCGGCGCTGATTGCACAGGCAAGGGCGCACTTGAGAACGCGCTGTCCGGCGGCGTCGACGACGATGTACTCGGGATTGCCCTGGCGCAGGTCCTCGGGGGTGCGTCCGGGAAGCGGAGTGAAAACCGTTATGGGGTCCGTATCCAACGCGGCGTCCGCTTCGGCGAGCACTCCCTGCCACAAACGCCTGGACACCATTCCCTCGCGGGAGAGGGTCTGCAGCCGGGCCCGGGCGCGCAGCCCGGCGATTTTGTCCGCAGTGAGAAGTATGCGCGGATGGGGCTGCTCAGGTGGCATTGACCGGGCCTGCAGTACCATGCAGTCGCATTGCGGGCAGAATGTGCAGCGGCTTCACGGATGCTCGTGTCAGGGACAGCCCCGGGAACCACTCTGCCCGCCGGGACCGGGAGTGATGCCCCCCGTCGCGAAATGATTTCGGAGAAGGCCGCGACATCTTCTGTCACCCTCCCAGATCCAGGTTGTAAACGGCCGGATCCATATCCATATCCTGGGCCAGCCCTCGCAGGCTTATGAGGACATCCTCCGGCATCTCCATACCCTCGGCCAGGGCTTTGTCGCGGCGCTCCCATTCCATCTCCCCGGGAAGATAGATTTTGTCCGCGCCTTTTATCCTGGGAGCGCTTTTGATCTCCCTGATCATGGCGTCCATGCGGCCATGAAACTCATCGACCGGCATCATCGCACCGATGTTGATGGCCATGAGGGCGTGCCCCTGATCGCTGGGCTCGGCGAGATCCTGGGCCCAACTGTTGACGCCGCTGAGCATGGCGGCGCCGGTGAGGGTCGCGGTCAGAATCTCCACCAGGACTGCGAGGCCATAGCCTTTGTGGCCGGCCATGGGCAGCTGCGCGCCCTCCTCGGGGAAGCTGCCCGGATCCGTCGTCGGAACCCCATCCTCGTCCACCAGCCAATCCGGTGGAATGGATCTGCCCTCGTTCTTGGCGGCAAATATTTTGGTGGCCGCCACGGCGCTGGTGGCGATATCCAGCATTACGGAGCGCTCCCGGCCCGCCGGGGCGGCATAGGCGATGGGGTTCGTGCCCAGGACCTTGGCCCGCGCCCCCGGTGCGGTCATGCAGGGTTCGACGTTGCACATCGACAGCCCCAGCATGTTCTCCTCCGCGGCCATGTTGGCGTAGTATCCCGCCGCACCGAAGTGGCTGCTGCGCCTGACTCCCACGTAGCCCAGGCCGCTCTCCCCGGCCTTCTGTATCGCCCGCTGCATGGACCGGTGCGAAATGGCCGGCGGCATGCCGTCGCGGGCGTCGACGATGGCCCAGGAGGGCCCCTCCGCGACCACTTCCTCACGGGCTTGCAGGTTTAGACGACCGCGGCGCGCGTTGCGCAACAAGCCGCGGATCTGCCGGCTGCCGTGAGTGTAGGTTCCCCATGTGTCGGTCGTGACCAAGACCTGCGCGGTGAGCCTGGCATCTTCCTCGCCGAGGCCGGCCTTGCGCATGGCCGCGATGCAGAAGGCTTCCAGATCCTGGGGTTGGATCTTCTTTGCCGGCGGGACCTTGACTCCCTCCATGCTTTGCTCCTTTCCAAGATTGGCACTTTTCCCGCGTTCCTGAAACTCGCCTGAAAATAGGCATGCGCAAAAGCTCCAACAAGCGCCGCAAGCCGCGCGGAACGGCGGTCGCGCCCACCGGCGCCCAGCACCAAGACCGGGGCCGCCGGGGGACTCCGGAATACTTCCTGCGGGCTGCCTTACCCCGCCTCTATTGCCGGCCGCGTCTCTCCAATTTTTTCTTGATTCCACGGGTGCCGTGTAGTAAACTACGCACTACTCGATCACCTCCCCCGGGAGGGCGAAGAGCTCGCGGGGCCACAAAAATTCCGGTCTGAACCACGAGTGGACTGCCAGGAGGAAAGATGAAGAAAATTTGCTTGATCGGCGCCTTGGACACCAAGGGCAGGGAATACGGGTTCGTACGCCAGCGCATCCTCGACCGGGGACACGAGGTGCTCACCGTAAATACAGGCATCATGGGCTCGACCGATCTATTCCCCGTGGACGTGGAAGCCGACAAAGTTGCGGAGGCCGGGGGCGACAGCCTCGCCGCCCTGAGAAAAAAGAAAGACCGCGGCGCGGCGATGAAAACAATGTGCGCGGGAGCCCCGGCCATCGTCAAAGCGCTGCACGACGACGGCCGCTTGAGCGCCATCGTCGGCATGGGCGGCACCGGCGGCACGACGGTGGTCACCGCTGCCATGCGCGCCTTGCCCATTGGCTTCCCCAAGGTCTGCGTCTCCACCGCGGCGTCGGGAGACGTGGCTGCCTACGTCGGGACGAAGGACATCGCGATGATTCCCTCCATCGTCGACGTAGCCGGTATCAACCGCGTCTCCAGGGTGGTATTCTCACGGGCGGCCGGAGCGATTTGCGGCATGGTAGAGGCCGATGCGGGCGGTGCCGAGGAGGACAAGCCGGTGGTCACCGCCTCGATGTTCGGCAACACCACCGAATGCGTCGAGGCCTGTATGGAAAAGCTCGGCGCGATTGGGTACGAAGTCCTCGTTTTCCACGCCACCGGAACCGGCGGCAAAACCATGGAAAGCCTGGTGCGGGAAGGTCTGGTGGACGCGGTCCTGGACATAACCACTACCGAATGGGCCGATACTATTTGCGGCGGAGTGTTCGACGCCGGCACCACGCGCCTGGACGCCCCCGGGGAAATGGGCATTCCTCATCTCGTCGTTCCAGGGTGCGTTGACATGGCCAACTTCGGCGGCATGGAAGAGGTCCCGGAGAAGTACAAGAAGGCCAAGCGGACTTTCTACGAGTGGAATCCCTCGGTCACCCTGATGCGCACCAACAGGGAGGAAAATGAGAGGATGGGAAGGATCTTCGCCGCAAAGGCCAACGCCGCCCGGGGGCCGGTTGCCTTTCTCATTCCCCTCAAGGGCGTCTCCATTCTCGACGGGGACGGAGAACTGTTCTGTGACCGCGAGGCGGACCAGGCCATGTTCGACGCCCTCAAAGCCCATTTGAAAAAAGACATCGAAGTGGTGGAAATTGACCATAACATCAACGATCCGCAGTTCTCGGCCAAGGCGGTCGAAATGCTGCTGGATCTAATCGGAACGGCACACTAACTTCCGCCGGCGGAGAAGGTCATGGCATTCGCGCGACAACAGGTGTTGGACCGTTTGAGAGAACGCATCGCAGAGGGAGTGCCGATAATCGGAGGAGGCGCAGGCAATGGTATCAGCGCCAAGTGCCAGGAAGCCGGCGGCGTCGACCTGCTGGTCATTTACAACTCCGGCCGCTTCCGCATGAACGGGCGCGGCTCGCTTGCAGGCTGCATGCCCTACGGCGACGCCAATGCCATCGTAATGGAGATGGCCGGCGAGGTTCTGACCATCGTTGAGGACACCCCGGTTCTGGCCGGTGTGTGCGGCACCGACCCGACCCGACTGATGGAAGTGTTCCTCAAGGAGGTGCGCGACGCCGGATTCTCCGGGGTGCAGAACTTCCCTACCGTGGGACTGTGTGACGGCCTCTTCCGCGCCAATCTCGAGGAAACGGGCATGGGCTTCGAGCTCGAGGTGGAGATGATCCGTCAGGCCCGCGAACTGGATCTGTTCACCTCGCCCTACGTCTTCAATCCCGAAGAGGCGGAAATCATGGCCCGCGCCGGAGCTGACGTCGTCGTTGCCCACATGGGACTGACCACGAAGGGCAGCATCGGCGCGGCGACGGCTCTTACCCTGGAGCAATGCCCGGAGAAAGTTCAGGAGATATGCGATCGGGCGAAATCCGTCAACTCCGACCAGATCGTACTGTGCCACGGAGGCCCCATCTCCATGCCCGAAGATGCCCGCTACGTCCTGCGCAACACCCGCGGCGTCGACGGTTTCTACGGCGCCTCCAGTGTGGAACGGCTGCCGTCCGAAATAGCCATCAAGAAACAGATGGAGCAGTTCAAAAGCATTCGCTTCGAATAAACCACCGCAAGAAGGAGAAAGCCAGGATATGCTCTTGGAAGGAAAAAAGGCTCTGGTCACAGGCTCCAGAAGGGGGATCGGCCGCGGCATCGCCACCTTGTTCGCAGCCCATGGCGCAGACCTGGGGATCAACGACCTAGAACGGGACGAGGCTGCCGAAGGCACCCTGAAGATGATCGAGGACGAGGGCCGCAGGGCAACCTGGCACCAGGCCGATATCAGCAAAAGGGACGAAGTGGAACGGATGTTCGACGACTTCTCCCGAATCCACGGCGGCATCGATATTCTCGTCAACAACGCCGTGGCCATGCGGGACAAGCCGTTCCTCGAGATCGAAGACGAGGATTGGGACTTTGAAATAAGCGTCGCCCTCAAGGCCTACTTCATGTGCAGCCAGCGGGCGGCGCGGGACATGGCAGCTCAGGAAAGAGGCGGGCGCATCGTCTGCATCAGCAGCGTGCACGCCTTCCGGGCCTGGCCCGCCGATACGATCTACGGCATCTGCAAGGCCGGCCTGGTGCGCATGGTGAAAAGCATGGCCCTCGACCTCAAAGGCCACCACATCAACGCCAACTGCATTGCCCCGGGATATATCGACAGCCGCCTGCTGCCCCCCGGGCAGGAACACCTGCGCGGCGGTGAAGGCTACGCCGACAACGCCAAATCGTGGATTCCCTGCGCCCGCGGCGGAACCCCCGAGGACATCGCCAAGGCCGCCCTTTTTCTGTGCTCGGGCCTGGGGGACTACGTCAACGGAGAATGTATTACAGTGGACGGCGGCTTCCTCGGCGGCGGAACCCCAGAAGACTGAGAGGATCAAGGCGGCCACCGGCATGGTCAGGGGGCCGGACGACCCGGCGGCACTGCTCCGGAAAAACCGGCGGCCCAGTTGAGCCGGCGTCGCTTGCCGCCCTCAACTCAGTCCTTCAGTTCGACCACAATATTTCTCCACGGCCCCGGGCCCACGTTGAAGGCCTCGTGAACCGCCTCGTCTGAAACCTGGTTGAACCGCACTTCCCCATCCTTCATATCCCTCGCCTCCCAGCGCTTTCCTTCCCCATCCGCCGCCTGCAACCGGCCATCGCCGATTACCACGTACAGGTAGTCGCACTCGTGCCGGTGCAGACCCGTGCTCTCTCCCGGTTCCAGGCACAGGTCCCAAACCCGCACCCGCTCATTCTCAAAGAGCAACCGGGTTCCCACTGCCGGGGAAACGGTTTTGTTCGTGGTCATTGAACACCTCCTTCTGGATCCATTTTTCGTACTTGCCCCGGCGCCCCCACTGGCCTGCAAGGCCGCTGTGAGGGATTCCCCCGGGGTCGATGGCTGTGAGCGAAACCGCGACCCGAGAGCGCCCACGCTTCCCGCCTGCAAAATGCGCCATTGCTTCAGTTTGGTTGAATTGCGCCAGTGCGGGCGCCGCAAGGCCGGAATTCCGTGGAGAATCAATTCGGCGAAATTTGCGGGTGGGCATCCTGAAGCTTATGCAGGCGTACAGGGCCACCCGAGGTACACAGGGTAACAAGTGGACCACCTCCATTGATGGAGGCTTTGAGACCGTTCCTTTCCAGGGTTCCCCGGAAAGTGAGGGGAAAGTCAGTGGTGATGCACCCGCCCGAGGTGCTCGCATCCACCCGCAGCCCGATGTCAGGGGCCAGAGAAACCTCTACCTCGCCGCCCGCGGTGCCCAGGCGGCAGGGCTCCCGGGGTTGCTGCGAGAATCGAATTTGGGTATTCCCCTCCCCGGCGCAGACCTCCACCGCTCCCCGGACCCTGGCAATGCGGATGTCGCCGCCCGAGCTCCGGGCAACCAGGTCCCCCTCCAGGTCTTCAATGCGGATGTCCCCGCCGGCAGTGCCGGCTTCCACCGAACCTTCGATGTGGACGCAGGTGAAATCACCGCCCGCGGTGCGGGCTTGGACGCTGCCCTGTAGTCTGTCCAGGTCAATGTTGCCCCCAGCCGTCTTGAGGTCCACATCGTGGGACAGGGGCAGGTTGAGACGCAGCCTGGGCACAGGTCTCCTCGTTGCCACCTCCAGAATCCGGGACAGAATCGAAGAACCCGCATCTATTCTGTTGACATGGACCGTTGCCCTGCCCTCCTCCTGGACGAATTTCAACTCCAGCTCCCGGGCCCCTTCCAGGACCAGTTCCACCATGGGGCGCTCCCAGGAGTGCACCTCGATGGAGCCCCATTCGACGTCGGCTACCAGGAGGCCGCCCGGTTCCGCTGCAAAAGACCGGCGCTCGGTGTCGGCCTCGGCCAGGGCCGGATTTGCAGAGGTCAGAGGAGAAACGGCGGCGGTCAGCAGTGACCGCAATTTTTTCACGTAACCCTCCTCAATGCAGGCAATGGACTCGGAGGAGCCGTCATTTCTCCTGCTTCCAGTTGCGCGCAAATTGGGTCAGAAGACGGACGCCGACACCAACTCCCCCCCTGGGGATATATGCCCTGGCGGCGTCGCTGTAAGCGGTGCCGGCGATGTCGAGGTGGATCCAGGGATAGTCCCGGGCGAACTCGGCGAGCAGAGCTGCGGCGGTAATGGCGCCTCCCGGACGTCCGCCACTGTTCTTCAGGTCCGCCACCCGGCTCTTTACCTGCTCACGGTACTCATCCCACAAAGGGAGGGCCCAGACCCGCTCGCCGCTCTGCTCGCCGGCGCGCCCGACCTTTGCTGCCAGTTCATCATCGTTTCCCATCATGCCGCTGGCGTGGTGACCCAGAGCGACGACGCAAGCGCCCGTGAGGGTGGCCAGATCGATGGCGGCGGCGGGCTTGTAGCGCCTCGCATAGGTCAGAGTGTCGGCCAGAATGAGGCGGCCCTCGGCGTCGGTGTTGAGGATCTCGATGGTCTTCCCGGACAAGGTCTTGAGAATGTCCCCGGGTTTGTAGGACTTGCCGTCGAGGAGATTTTCGGTGGCTGCCACCAGGCCGACGATGTAGTGCGGCACTTGGAGGGAAGCTACCGCCTGCATGGCACCCAGGACGGCGGCTGCCCCGGACATGTCGAACTTCATCTCGTCCATGCCGCCTCCGGGCTTGATGGAGATGCCGCCGCTGTCGAAGGTCACCCCTTTGCCAACAAAGACCAGGGGGCGAACCCCGGCCTTCTTGTTGTACTCGAGAACGATGAAGCGCGCCGGCTGGGCGCTGCCCTGGGAGACCCCCAGCAATCCTCCCATACCGAGGCGTTTCATGGCGGCCTCGTCGAGCACCTGGCAGCGCATGCCCCGATCCCTGGCTATTTTCCGGGCTGTGCGGGCAAGATAAACAGGGGTGGCTACGTTCCCCGGTTGGTTGGCCAGGTCGCGCGCCAGACAGGTGGCGACGGCAATGTGAGTGCCGTTCCTGGCGCCGCGCCGCGCGGCAGACAGCTTGTTTCGGTCGAACTCCAGAATGGTGAGGCCCTTCAGCTCTTTTTCCTTCTTCTTGCCGCTGCGGTAGTGGTCGAAGCGGTAACAGGCCAGGATGCTGGCCTCGGCCACGGCCTGGGCGGCTGCATCAGGCTCCAAGCCCCCGGCGCCGGTGCCGTGAAGGATGGTAGTGGCGCGCTCGAGTCCGAGGTTCTGCAGTTTGAGCGCCGCCGTGCCGGCGGCATGACGCGCCGCTTCGAGACCGAAGTCGTCCTGGGGGCCCAACCCGACCACGAGGACACGGGGGGCGGGAATCTGTCCCTGGGTGTAAAGCAGGAGAGTCTCGTTCTTCCTGCCTTTGAAGTCGCCGCAGTCCACCGCGCTGCTCACCAGCCCTCCCAGGGCAGCGTCCAGGGTGCCGGTGGCGCCGCCGGGACGAGCTCCTTCGAAGAGGTTGACGACAATGGCCTCGTCGGCCTTCTTTTGTATCTCTCCTTGCTGTACCCGGATATTCATTTAAGACTCCAACGATAGTAGCTCTATGGCGCGCAGATTATAGAGAAGGGCATCGGGGCTGTCAAGCATAAGACTATGGAATTATTCATCATCCGGCATGGTCAGTCGTTCAATAACGCGCTCGGTGTAGAGGGCGCGAGTCTGCGCCACAAGGACCCGGCGCTGACCGCGATCGGAGAGAAACAGGCGGCATGCGTCGCCCCCTTTCTGGCAGCCGGGGGCCATCTGACCCCCGGCGAAAAAGAGGACCGCCGGCCCGCTTTCGACGAGCTCTACTGCAGTCCCATGCTGCGGGCGCTGCAGACGGCGGCGCCCATAGGGCGGGAGTTGGACCTGGCGCCGGAAGTTTGGGTGGATATCCACGAGGCGGGCGGAATCTTCCTGGATCACGGTGAGGTGGAAGGAGTGGTGGGGTATCCGGGTCAGACCCGGAGGGAGATCCTGGAGCGCTTTCCCGCCTATGTGCTGCCGGCGGAAGTAGGCCAGGAGGGCTGGTGGAACCAGGGTTTCGAAGAACTGCACCGGTGCCACGGACGGGCCATCGGGGTCGCCACCACCTTGCTCGAGCGCGCCGCCGAGGACCGCCGCATCGGCCTGGTCTCACACGGTGGATTCATGGACGCGCTCATGAAGGCCTTCGGCCAACAACTGCCGGGCAACGGCCTCCACTACCTTCATCACAATACTGCCATCACCAGAATCGATTTTGTAGCGAATGGCCGGACAAACATCCGCTACATGAACCGGGTGGACCACCTGCCACAGGAATGGCTCACCTGATAAACGGGAGCATTGGTCCATGAAAATCCACGGCCTCACCGTCAACCTGAAAGACGACCCGAAAATTATCGAAAAGTACAGGGAGTACCACGGCGAACCCTGGCCCGAGGTCATGGAGTCGCTGCGCGCCGCCGGTGTACTCGACATGAAGATCTTTTTGCTGGGCCGGCGCCTGTTCATGTACCTTACCACCACCGACGAATTCGGCGCCGGGACGGACGCCGCTTCCGGGGAGGATCCCCACCCTCGGGTGGCGCAGTGGAACGAGTTGATGAACAGCTTTCAGGAGGCCGTGCCCGAAGCCGCGGGGAAGCTGTGGGCGCCGATGGAACAGGTCTTTGATTTCCACAAACATTGATCATCGGCGTCCGCCGGAGAAAGGCCATCCGGGGTATTTTCCGCCAGAACCAAAGGAAGACGGCATTGGTCTACAATTTCTCCCCCGGACCCGCACTGCTTCCCATCGAGGTCCGGCGGCAAGCGGCGGCGCAGTTGGCCGACTCCGGCGGAAACGGCAATTCCATCGTGGAGATAAGCCACCGCAGCGGGAGCTACGAAGAAATCCACCGGGAAACCATGGTGCTGTGCCGGGAGCTGTATGCGGTGCCCGATCATTTCCACATTCTCTTGCTGCAGGGCGGCGCCTCGACTCAGTTCGGCATGGTGCCGCTCAACCTGATTCGGGACGGATTCTCCGCCGACTACCTCCACACTGGGTACTGGTCGGCGAAGGCCATCGAGGAAGTCCGCATCCTGGGTAAAAGGTACCGCATCGCCGCCAGCAGCTCGGAGCGAAACTTCAGTTACATTCCCTCCCAGCAGGGACTGGATCTGGACCGCAAGGCAGAATACCTCCACATAACCACCAACAACACGGTGTACGGCACCCAGTACCCGTCTTTGCCCGACAGCGGCGACGTATGCTTGGTGGCGGACATGTCCTCGGATATTTTGTCGCGGCCCCTCGCCTGGGAAAAGGTGGGGCTGGTCTATGCCGGTGCCCAGAAAAACGCCGGTGTCGCCGGCCTCACCCTGGTCATCCTCAGAGAGGATCTCCTGCAGCGCTTATGCCCCTCTACCCCCTCCATGATGCGCTACTCGACCCATGTGAAGTCCCATTCCCTCTACAATACTCCGCCAACCTTCGCGGTCTACGTCTTCAACCTTGTGCTGCACTGGATCGAAGGACTGGGGGGACTGGAATCCATGGAGAAGCGCAACCGCGGCAAGGCCGAACTCATTTATCGGGCCATGGACGCTCAGAGCGATTTTTACCGCGGCCACGCCGATCCCGCCTGGCGCTCGCAGATGAACGTCACCTTCACTTTGCGAGAGCGGTCCCTGGAGCCTGTTTTCCTCCGGAGGGCGGAGGAGGCCGGGCTGCTTCATCTGCAGGGACACCGCGTTCTCGGCGGCATAAGGGCGTCGATTTACAACGCAATGAGCCGGGACGGTTGCGAGGCCTTGGCCGGTTTCATGGCCGATTTCGCCCGGCGCTACGGCTGAAAAAACGGCCCCGCTTCTTTCCACCGGGCGCCCATCCCAGGCAGGGGTGCAGCAGTTGGGGGCGGAACAGGGAATGGAGGCGACTCGAAAAGCAGCTGAAAAACTCTGGTGCTCAGCAATCTCGGAGGAGTCCAGAGAACGATTTTTCACAAGCGGCGGATATGGACCGGAACCTGCTCGCCAGTTGCGCCGACATAGAAAATTTCCGCGATCTCCTGCTCGACTGGTACCGGCGCAACAAAAGAGACTTGCGCTGGCGCGACAGCGACGATCCCTACCACATCTGGGTCTCGGAAATCATGCTGCAGCAGACGCGTGCAGACCAGATGGGGGCCTACTTCGACCGCTTCATCAGCGCCTTTCCCACGGTCCGGGATCTGGCGTCAGCTTCCGAGGACGAGGTGCTCAAAATCTGGGAGGGGTTGGGCTACTATGCTCGGGCGCGCAACCTGCACAAGGCCGCCCGGCGCCTCCTGGCCGAGCGCGGCGGACGCCTTCCCGATACATTTAAAGAACTTGCCGACCTCCCCGGAATCGGACCCTACACCGCGGCGGCGGTGAGCAGTATTGCCTTCGACCGCGACCATCCCGTTCTCGACGGTAATGTCACCCGGGTACTATGCCGGATTCTGCGCCTGGAAGAGGACCCGCGCAAAGCTGCCACCAGAGCAATCTTGATCGCGGCCGGGGAAAGGTTGCTGCCTCCGGGCAAGGCTGGCGACTTCAACCAGGCCATGATGGAGCTGGGAGCGCGCCTGTGCACTCCATCGCGGCCGCGGTGCGGAGTCTGCCCCCTCAATGCTCTCTGCCGGGCGCGCGCGGAATTGGAGGATCCCTCCGCACTGCCGCGCAAGGCCCCCAGAAGAGAAAAACCGCACTACCAGGTGGCCGCCGGCCTCATCCGCAAGGGGGGCAAACTGCTCATCGCCCGGCGTCCCGCAGAGGGCATGCTGGGTGGGTTGTGGGAGTTCCCCGGGGGCAAGCAGGAGCCCGGGGAAAGCCTCGAGGAGTGCCTGGTGCGGGAAATCCGCGAGGAACTGGACATAGCCATCGAGGTGGAGGAATTTCTGCTCAGCGTGGATCACGGGTATTCCCACTTCAGCATCACCTTGCACGCCTTCGCAGCCAGGTACCGCCACGGCCGGCCCAGAGCCGTCGGCTGCGCTGACTGGCGCTGGATCGACCCAAACGAACTGGAGGATTTCGCTTTTCCCAGGGCCGACCGCCGCATCATCGAGCATTTGAGCTCCGGTTCTCTGCAACTCGGACTCTTCCCGAAGATGGAGGGAAACCGTGAGAGCGAATAACCCTGCAAATCTTCTCAAACGACTATACGACTGGTTGCTGCGCTGGGCGGAGACTCCCTACGGCGGTCCGGTCCTGTTCGTCTGGGCCTTTGCAGAATCCTCCTTCTTTCCCCTTCCTCCGGATGCCCTGCTCGTAGCCCTGGTTCTGGGTGCCCGCGCAAAAGCCTTTCACTTCGCGGGGTTGACCTCCATCGCCTCCGTCCTCGGAGGAATCGCCGGATATCTCATCGGTTATTTTCTGTGGTGGTCCGAAGCGGGCGAATTCAGCCGCATCGCACATCTCTTCTTCGACCATGTGCCCGGTTTCACCGAGGGCAAATTCGCCAGGGTGCAGGAGCTGTACGACAAGTGGGATTTCGCAGTCGTGTTCAGCGCCGGATTTACCCCCATTCCCTACAAAGTCATTACCGTTTCGGCGGGGGCCTTCGACATTTCTTTCGCCGTCTTCGTCCTGGCTTCTGCAGTCAGCAGGTCCGCCCGCTTTTTCCTGGTCTCCGGACTATTGTGGAAGTACGGCGACCCGGTCAAAGAATTTATCGACAGGCGCTTCAATCTGCTGACCGTCGCCTTTGTCGTTCTGCTTCTGCTGGGGTTTTACATCGTCGGAATATCGGCCAACTGAGGTCAATTCCGCTTCAATTCGTCACGAGCCCTGCGGAAGCGCCGCAGACGCCGGAAGAGAATTATCAGCAGCCCGGCGAGGGCGCCGTAGAGGACGAAATCGTAGAGAGGATCATCCCAGCCCAAAATGGTCGGCCACAGGCTCAGGATGCAGAGAATGATGAAGAGGTCTTCGATTAGATGCTTGGGCTTCCCATCGGATGGAGAGGGGATTTCAGGCATTGGACAAGGCCTTGTATATGGTATAATTCCTCAAGACGAGCTTGACGTAGCGCCGCGTCTCCTTGTAGGGAATGCGCTCGACAAAGACGTCGGCGTCTTCATGGGGGAAGCGCCCCAGCCATTTGCGCGCCACCCCGGGGCCGGCATTGTAGGCGATCAGCCCAAGCTCGAACCCCATGTCCCGGGCCGGCCCCTCCATGAATTGGCGCACCTGGCTGCCCAGGAAGTAGCTGCCCATGCGGATCGAGAGGCCGGGGTCGAATAGCGCCCGGCGCTCAAGGGCGCCAAGGCCCATGCTTTGCGCCAGACGCCGCCCGGTCTGAGGCATGATCTGCATGAGCCCGAGGGCTCCCGCCCGCGACACCGCATTCTCCTTGAAAGAGCTCTCCTGCCTGATCACCGAAAGAACCAGATAGGGATCGATCCCGGCTTCCCGCGCTGCCTTTTCGACCTCGTCCCAGTAGTAGCTGGGATAGAGGTGGTGAAGCTCGGACTTGCTCTTGTCGGCAACGAAAATGCGCATCGCCAGGGCAAGGGCGCGATCCAGGAATCCAAAAGTCTCGTAGTGATCCCGGACTATCCGGAGCGCGGCAATATTGTCGCGGTTGAGGCGCTCCGCCCGGCGCAGTTCCGACCGCGCCAGGTGCACCAGGCCCAGTTGACGCAGGGCGACTGCGCGCTGCAGGCATTGGTCACCGGCTACAGCGGGCGTCTCCTCGCGGCGGGCGCGCCAGGTTGCGGAGACCGGCAGCCTTGGATTGGCTCCTTCAACGTAACCCGAAGCCAGAGCCCGGGCCGAGTAGTAGGAGCGCGGAAACCCGCGCGCCGCCTGGCGGAAAAAAGCCACGGCCTGATCCTCGAGCCCCAGTTGCTGAGAGGATTTGCCCGCCCAGAACAGGCTCTGGTCGACAATGTGTGCTTCCTTCGCGGTGCGGCTCAATTCCCCAAAGACCTCCAGGGCTTCTCCATATTGTTTCCTGCAGTAATGCATGAAGCCGATGTTCCACTGGGCCTCTTCCCTGTAGCGGCTCTCGGGATAGTTCTGCGCCAGCCGGCGATAGAGGGCAACGGCCCGGTCGAAGCGGTTGTTGCGATCCATGGCTTTGGCAGCCTGCCACAGAGACTTGTCGGCCAGTTGATGGTCTGGATAGAGGCGCACGAATTTCTCATAGGAGCGGATGGCTTGCGACTCCTGGTTGCGCCGGATCTGAACACTGCCCAGGCGGTAAAGGGCAGAGGGACGCCTGTACTGCTCGTAGACCTTGGCGAAGATCTTCTGAGCCTCGGCGTACTGGCGGGTGGCCATGTAGGCCCGGGCCATCAGAAGGTGGGCTTCCGCGGCCAGGGCATGGCGGGGAAAGGCTGCGAGGAACTGCTCGAAGGCTCTCGCTGCGCGCCGGTAGCGGCGGTGCCGGAAGTAGATCTCGGCGCGGGCATAAACATTCTCGGGGGTGCCGGTATTCCGCAACTTGCCCATTGCCTCCATTGCCCGGCGATGGCCGGGATAGGTCCTCATCAACTGCGTGCGCCGCTTTTGGGCTGCGCCGGAATCCTTGCGGGCGTCGTGGGTCCGTGCCAGCAGGTGGAGCACCTCCGGTGTCATGTCGGGGCTGCGCTTGAGTAACTGCCGGTAGAGTTGCAGGGCTTCCTCGTAGGCCTGGTCGCGGACATAGAGCCCGGCCAGGCGGAAATAGGCAGAGTCCAGTAGCGCTTGATGTTGGGAACTAAGGAGGAAATCCTGGTGAGCTGCAATGGCGCCCTGGAGCTCCTCCATGTCCTCGAGGGCGACGGCCATCCAGTAGCGGCGATACTCCTCCAGGACGGGATGGATTTGCAGTCGGAGCAGGTTTGCGTAGGCCTCCTCCGGTTTGTTGAGGACGCGCTCGCACAGAGCTTTCTGGAGGATCAGACGCTGGCGCTGGAGTAGAGTGACCCCCTCCTGCTCCTGCAGCAGGAGATAGGCCTTTTTGTGCTCGCCGCGGGCGATGAGCTCGGCGACCTGGTGATCATCCTTGGTCTTGGGAGGAACGGTCCTGACTATGAAAGGAAGCAGCGCCAGGAGGCAGAGGGTGGTCCAGAACAGTCGAAATCCGGATGACATGGAACGCGCCTATCTTGTTGGTCAGGAGAGTGATCGACGCCTTTCTTACACTTCCTTAAAAGATAGGACCGATGTTTCGCCAAAGCCAAGCAAAAAATCAGGGTCCGAATGGGTTAGTTCAGCGGTCCATGACCGGAGGATGGACAAAATGGCAACGGGCGAACCGGTTCAGGAGATCGCAGGGTTTGCCTTTTCCGGGTCCAGGTCCAGCCTTTTCATGGCCTCCCGGACCCGCTCTGGATTGATTCCGCCGCGGCGAGCCAGAGCACTCAGGGTGGCCACAGTGATGAAGCGCGCGTCGATCTCGAAAAAGTCGCGCAGGGAGCTGCGGCTATCGCTGCGGCCGAAGCCGTCGGTGCCCAGGGCAATGGGAGGACGGGGGAACCAGCGGGCGATGGAGTTGGGCAGGGCCTTGAGATAGTCGGAAGCCACCACGAAAACGCCGTCCGTCCCCCGGAGGCACTGGGCGAGGTAGGGAACCCGGGGCGCTGCCTCCGGATGCAGCATGTTCCAGCGTTCCGTCTCGACGGCGTCGCGGTAGAGCTCCTTGAAGCTGGTAATGGACCACACGTCCGCGGCCACCCCGTAGTCCCCGGCGAGAATCTCCTGTGCTTGGACCGCTTCGTTGAGAATGGACCCACTGCTGAAGAGATGGGCGCGGGCATCTCCCTTGAGGGCTTTTTTGTAGCGGTACATTCCCTTGAGAATGCCTTTTTCCACTCCTGCGGGCATGGGCGGCATGGGGTAGGTCTCGTTGAGCAAGGTAAGGTAATAGAAGACATCCTCCTGATCCGCGTACATGCGGCGGATGCCGGCGCGGATGATGACGGCCAGTTCGTAGGCAAAGGCCGGATCATAGGCAGCCAGGTTGGGAACGGGATAGGCGAGCAGGTGGCTGTGGCCGTCCTGATGCTGCAGCCCTTCACCGTTGAGGGTGGTGCGGCCGGAAGTTCCTCCGAGCAGAAAGCCGCGGGTGCGCATGTCCCCTGCTGCCCAGACCAAATCGCCAACGCGCTGCAGGCCGAATATGGAGTAGAAGATAAAGAAGGGAATGGCGTTGATGCCGTGGGTGGCGTAGGCCGTTCCGGCGGCGATGAACGAAGCCATGGCCCCGGCCTCGGTGATGCCCTCCTCGAGGATCTGGCCGTCCTGCGCCTCTTTGTAGTAGAGCAGGCTATCGCGGTCGACCGGTTCGTAGAGCTGGCCGCTGTGGGAGTAGATGCCGCACTGGCGGAACAGGGCCTCCATGCCGAAGGTCCGGGCTTCGTCCGGGACGATGGGCACCACGAGCTTGCCCAACTTTTCCTCGCGCAGGAGCTTGGACAGGATGCGCACGAACACCATGGTGGTGGAGGCCGACCGCTTCCCGGTGCCCTGATGGAATTCCTCGAAGAGACTCCGCGGCGGCGTCTCGAAGGCGGGGTTGGCGACGCGACGTGCCGGCACGCTGCCTCCAAGGGCGCGGCGGCGTTCCTTGAGATACTCGATCTCGGGGCTGTTTTCGGGTGGCCTGTAAAAAGGCACGGCGGCCACCTCCCGGTCCGAGAGAGGGATTCCGAAGCGGGTGCGGAAGCGGCGCAACTCTTCCTCGTTCAGCTTCTTCTGCTGGTGGGCGATGTTGCGGCCTTCGGCGCTTTCTCCGAGTCCGTAGCCCTTGATGGTTTTTGCCAGGATCACGGTGGGCGAGCCCGCGTGTTCGACGGCGGCTTTGTAGGCGGCGTAGACTTTGTCCGGGTCGTGGCCGCCGCGGCGTATGGTGCGGATTTGCTCGTCGGTGAGCAAGCTCGCGATTTCGAGCAGTCGGGGATCTTTGCCAAAGAAGTGCCGGCGGCCGTAGGCGCCGCTTTCCACCGTGTACTTCTGATACTGACCGTCGACGATTTCCCCCATGCGCTCGACCAGTAGGCCGTCGCGGTCCATGGCCAGCAGCGGATCCCAGCCGCCTCCCCAGATCACTTTGATAACGTTCCAGCCGGCACCGCGAAAGAGGGTCTCCAGTTCCTGGATGATCTTGCCATTGCCGCGCACCGGACCGTCCAGTCGCTGCAAGTTGCAGTTGATTACGAAAATAAGGTTGTCCAGCTTCTCCCGCCCCGCCAGACTGATGGCTCCAAGCGCCTCGGGCTCGTCGGTCTCGCCGTCGCCGACAAAGCACCAGACCTTGGCGTTACCGCCGGGCTTCAAACCGCGGTCTTCCAGGTAGTGGTTGAAACGCGCCTGGTAGATGGCCATAATCGGACTCAAGCCCATGGAGGCGGTGGGGAATTCCCAGAAGTCGGGCATGAGCCAGGGGTGCGGATAGGATGAAAGCCCTCCCCCGGGGCTTAGTTCGTGGCGAAAGTTGCCCAGTTGCTCCTCGGAGAGTCTGCCCTCCAGGAAAGCGCGGGCGTAGATGCCCGGAGCGGTGTGGGCCTGGAAGTAGATCTGGTCACCGCTGCTACCCTTGTCCTTGCCCCGGAAAAAATGGTTGAATCCGACCTCGTACAGAGTAGCCGCCGAGGCGTAGGTGGAAAGGTGGCCGCCAATGGTCGCGTCGCTGCGGTTGGCGCGGACTACCATGATCATGGCGTTCCAGCGCAGGATATTGCGGATGTGCTGTTCGAGGTCGTGGCTGCCGGGAAAAGGCGGCTGCAGGTGGGGTGGGATGGTGTTGATGTAGGGCGTGTTGCCGGCGGATGGAATGTTGACCCCCGCACGTAGGGCATGGGTCTGGACCTGCTCGAGGAGGAGGCGGGCACGCTCGGGGCCGCCGTGCTGCACGACGTAGTCGAGAGATTCGAGCCACTCCGAGGTCTCGATGGCTGCCTCTGAAGGAGCGTCCTGCGGATTGGGTTTCCCATCCATGAGACGACTGCCTATTGGGGAATCTCAGTTCCTCTTGGGAGAGTAAAGGTGAGTGCCGGCTCCGTAAAACAACTCGGCGGCTTCCATGGCGGTTTCCGACAGGGTGGGATGCGGATGAATGCACAGCTTCAGGTCGGAAGCGAGGGCGGCCATCTCCACCGCCAGGACGCCCTCGGCAATCAACTCTCCGGCACCGACGCCGGCAATTCCAACCCCCAGGATACGTTCGGTGTCCGGGTCGATGACTATTTTGGTGAGGCCGTCGTTGCGGTCCAGAGTGGTGGCACGGCCCGATGCGGACCAGGGAAAGCGCACCACTTTGACGGGGCGCTTTGCGGCCTTGGCCTCGCTTTCGGTGAGGCCGCACCAGGCAACCTCCGGATCGGTGTAGACGACGTTGGGAATGGCGTTCGGCTCAAACGCCACCCTGTTGCCCGCAATTACTTCAACCGCGACAGCGCCTTCGTGGGATGCGGTGTGAGCCAGGCCCGATCCAATTACATCGCCGATGGCAAAAATGTTCGGCTCGGCGCTGCGGCGCTGGGAGTCGACCTGGATATAGCCGTGTGGATCCACCATTACTCGGGTGTTTTCCAGGCCGAGACCGCCGGAGTTGGGAGTGCGGCCGGCGGCGACCAGGATCTTCTCAAAGGTGTTTTCCGTTTTCTTTCCCGCCGCATCTTCAAAGCTGACCGCAATCCCTTTCTCGACCTCGCGGGCCGCGACTACCCTGGTGTTGAGCAAAATACGCTCAAAGGCTATCCCCAGGCGCGCCGCAAGGGGCCGGACCAGGTCGTGGTCGGCTGTGGGAATCAGGTCCGGCAGCATCTCCACCACCGAAACCCTGGTCCCCAGGGCAGCGTAGACGGTCCCCAGTTCGAGTCCAACAATTCCGCCCCCGACCACCAGCATAGTCCGGGGTATGGAGGCGAGGGCAAGGGCCCCGGTGGAGTCCAGAATTCGGGCGCTGTCGATGGCGAATGGGGGAACCGCGGCAGGACGCGAGCCGGTGGCCAGGATGGCGTGGTCAAAGGCCAGATCCTCCTCGCCCCCCGCCGTCAACTGGACGCGCAGAGTTCGGGGGTCGAAGAAGCGCGCGCTTCCCTGGACAAACTGGATCCCGCGCGCCTCGACAAGTTGCCCCAGGCCCCGGGTCATCTTGCCAACCACCCGGTCCTTCCAGGAGTTGAGCCGTTCCAGATCGACTTTTGGGCTGGGGAAGCTTATCCCCCACACTTCGGCTTCCTTGGCTTCATTGAGAAGCCGGGCAACATGAAGCAGAGCCTTTGAAGGAATGCAACCACGGTAGAGACATGTGCCCCCCGGCTTGGGGTCGAGGTCAATCAGGGTGAGATCCAGGCCGAGGTCGGCGCCTCTAAAGGCGGCGACGTAGCCGCCGGGACCGGCACCGACCACTGCTAACTGGGTCTTTTTCATCCCTCGAGGAGGAGCAGGAAGGGGTTCTCCAGAGCTCGCGCAACCCAGCGCAGAAAGCGGGCCCCATCAGCTCCGTCGATCTGGCGGTGGTCGTAGGAAAGCGCCAGCGGCATCATCAGGCGTGGCTTGAATTCGCCCTCGGCGAAGACGGGCTCGCATGCGCCGCGGGCAACCCCCAGGATAGCGACCTCGGGAGGGTTGACGATGGGCGCAAATGCGGTGCCGCCGATGCCGCCCAGATTGCTTACGGTGAAGCAGCCACCTTGCATTTCGTCGGGAGTGATTTTGCCGGCGCGGGCCTTCTCGGCCGTCCGGCTCAGTTCAACGGCAAGTTCGACAATGTTCTTTTTGTCGACGTCGCGCACTACCGGGACCAGAAGGCCGCGGTCGGTGTCCACCGCCACCCCAATGTGGTAGTAGTGCTTGAAGATTACCTCTTTGCCGGCCATGTCGATACTGGCGTTGAACTGGGGGAACACCTTGAGGGCGGCGGCGGCGACTTTCAAAATGACCGCAGTGACCGTCAACTTGGCGCCGGCGGCTTCGGCCTTTTCACCGAATTCCCGGCGCCAGCGCTCCAGATCGGTGATGTCGGCTTTGTCGAACTGGGTGACGTGGGGAATGGTCGACCAGGCATGGCTCAGGCGCTCGGCGGTGACGCGGCGCACGTTGCTCATGGGACGGCGTTCGACCTCGCCCCACTGGCTGAAATCAGTAAGGGAGGCTGCAGCAGCCTGGAGACCCGCCGCCGGCGGGAAGATAGGACCCTGGGCGTTGACCTTGCGGGAGTAAGCCTTGACATCCTCCTGCGAGATACGCCCGCCCGGTCCCGACCCCACCACCAGGGTGATGTCGACGCCGATCTCCCGCGCCAAGCGCCGCACCGAAGGGGCCGCAGGAACCGATTTGCCGGATGCTGGCAGTGGGACTGTTTCCCCTGCCTCCGGCGACTCCGACCCGGCCTCTGGGGCCGCTGACGCCAACTCGCTCTCTGTGGCGGCTGACGCCAACTCGCTCCTTGCCGGAGGGGGTTCGGTCCGTTCTTCGGGGGCCGTCTTCGGCTCCGACTCGCTATCCGCGGGGGCTGACGCCAACTCGCTCACCGCGGCGGGATCGGTTTCTGGATCGAAGGTGAGAATGGGCTGTCCGACACTGGCTCGGCCCCCTTCTTTAACCAATATCTCCTTGATTCTTCCGCTTACGGAGGAGGGAACCTCGATGACCGCTTTGTCGGTTTCGAGTTCGATGACGGGCTGGTCGGTGGCGAGGATGTCTCCTTCCTTGACAAGAACGCTGATGACATCGCCGCCTTCGATGTTTTCGCCCAGATCGGGCAACTGGAATTCGGTCGACATAGGGCTTGCCCGCACTTGGTTACAAACTAGACATAGTCGTTGAACGGATTCAGCAAATCAGGGAATCGGCCTTTTCCTGGTCGATGTCCATATCTCGCATGGCCTGCCCCACTATCTCCGGTTTTACCTTGCCCTCACGGGCGAGAGCGCTGAGGGCGCCAAGGACGATGAAGCGCGCGTCGACTTCAAAGAAGTCGCGCAGGGCCTCCCGGCTATCACTGCGGCCAAAACCGTCCGTTCCCAGGGAAACGGGCTCGCCGGGGAACCAGCGGGAAATGGAGTCGGGCAAGGCCTTGACATAGTCGGAGGCGATGACACAGGCCCCCTTCTCGCCTGCGAGGCACTCCTCGATATAGGTGGTTCTGGGCGCCTGACCGGGGTGCATGCGATTCCAGCGCTCGACCTGGTTGCCATTGCAGTACAATTCCTTGAAGCTGGTAATGCTCCACACATCGGCGGCCACCTTGTAGGCGGTCTCGAGGATCTCCTGCGCTTCCAGAGCCTTGTTGACAATGGGGCCGCTGGCAAATAGGTGGGCTTTGAGCCTGGAGCTTTTCCTGGCTGCAGGTTTAAACCGATACATGCCTTTGATTATGCCCTCCTCCACCCCATCCGGCATGGGCGGCATGGGGTAATCCTCGTTTTCCACCGTCAGATAGTAAAAGACGTTCTCCTGGTCGGCGTACATGCGGCGGATTCCCTCGCGCACGACGACGGCGATTTCGTAGGCAAAGGCCAGGTCGTAGGCGACGAGATTGGGCACGGGATAGGCCAGCAGGTGGCTGTTGCCGTCTTCGTGCTGCAGGCCTTCGCCGCTCAAGGTGGTTCTCCCGGCCGTGCCCCCAACCAGAAATCCGCGACAGCGCATGTCCCCGGCCAGCCAGATCAGATCCCCGACGCGCTGCAGGCCGAACATTGAGTAGAAGATGAAAAAAGGAATGGTATTTACACCGTGAGTTGCGTAGGCCGTGCCGGCGGCAATGAAAGAGGAAATGGAGCCGGCCTCGGTAATTCCTTCCTCGAGGATCTGGCCGTCTTCGGCCTCTTTATAATAGAGCAGGACGTCTTTGTCCACCGGCTCGTAAAGCTGACCCACGTGGGAGTAGATACCCACCTGACGGAACAGGGCTTCCAGACCGAAAGTGCGGGCTTCGTCGGGAACGATGGGGACGACGAGCTTGCCGATTTTTTCATCGCGCAACAGGCCCCGGAGGAGCATCACGAACGCCATGGTAGTGGAAATTTCGCGACCGTCGGAGCCCCGATAGAAATCCTCGAACAACTCTGGCGGGGGGACTTCAATGGGTGGCGCTATGACCTTGCGCGACGGCACATATCCACCCAATTCTCGGCGGCGGGCTTGCAGATACTGTATCTCGAGACCGTCGTCAGGAGGCCGGTAAAAAGGCGCCTCGGAGACCTCCTCGTCCGAAATGGGAATGCCGAAGCGGCTGCGGAAAGCCCACAACTCCTGTTCATTCATTTCTTTTTGCTGGTGGGTGATGTTCTTGCCTTCTCCGGCTTCCCCCAAACCATATCCCTTGATGGTTTTGGCCAGAATCACGGTAGGCGATCCGCTGTGCTCGACCGCAGCTTTGAAGGCGGCGTAGACCTTCTCGGGGTCGTGGCCGCCACGCCGCAGCTTGCGGAGTTGCTCGTCGGAAAGATGTTTCGCCATTTGCAGCAAGCGGGTATCGCAGCCGAAAAAATGCTTGCGAATATAAGCCCCATCCATCACGGTGTACTTCTGATACTGCCCGTCGACCACCTCGGCCATACGTCTGACCAGGACGCCTTCGTTGTCTTTTTCGAGCACCGGATCCCAGTCGTCGCCCCAGATCACCTTGATGACGTTCCAACCGGCGCCGCGAAAAGCCGCTTCCAGTTCCTGGATGATTTTGCCGTTGCCGCGCACCGGTCCGTCGAGGCGTTGCAAATTGCAGTTGATGACGAAGATCAGGTTGTCCAACTTCTCGCGCGAGGCGAGCGTGATCGCACCCAGAGTTTCGGGCTCGTCAGTCTCACCGTCGCCCAGGAAAGCCCATACCTTGGAGTCGCTAGGTTCTTTGAGACCGCGATCTTCCAGATAGCGGTTGAAGCGCGCCTGGTAGATGGCGAGAATGGGACCCAGCCCCATGGAAACGGTGGGAAACTCCCAAAAGTCGGGCATGAGCCAGGGATGTGGGTAGGAGGAGAGTCCGCCGCCCGGCCGCAGTTCGCGGCGGAAATTCGCCAGATGGCGCTCGCTGAGACGGCCCTCCAGAAATGCCCGGGCGTAAATGCCGGGAGAGGCGTGGCCCTGAAAATAGATCTGGTCGCCGCCGCTGTGGTGGTTTTTTCCGCGGAAGAAATGGTTGAAACCCACTTCGTAAAGAGTTGCGGCCGAGGCGTAGGTGGAGATGTGGCCGCCGATTCTCTCTTCGTCGCGGTTGGCGCGGACCACCATGGCCATGGCGTTCCAGCGCACCAGGCTTTTGATGCGGCGTTCAATTTCGCGGTTGCCCGGATAGGCAGGCTGTTTTTGACGGGGAATCGTGTTGATGTAAGCGGTATTGGCGCTGAAGAGCAGGCTGACACCGGCCTTTTCGGCGTGGAGTTGCAAATTGCGCAGGAGGGTGCGCACCTGTTCGGGAGCGTAGTTGGCCAGGATGTAGTCGAGGGATTCGAGCCATTCCTGGATTTCTACGGGGTCCAACTCGCCCCTTTTTTCATCAATCGCTAGAAGTTGGCTCATTTTTCGCCATGCTTCCCTTAGGTTCTCCCGCCTCGAAAGAGGCATCTACAATCGCTGTAGCGGGGGCCGACGGACGCTTGGGTCAGGAAAGTAAATATAATAAAGACAGGCTGTAAGAGCAAAAACACAACGGTAAGGAAAGCACAGGAACCAAGGTCGGCCGGGAGCAGGGTTTTCGCCGGCGGGCGGCGGTCCATCCCGGCCGGCGCCATTACCCGCAGCCGCCCTTTTGCTCCCGTTTGATTGGTGCGAACTGCACAGGAGAAATGCAGCCGGACGCCGGGGATACCCCGAAATTCACTCCTGGGCCCGCGGCCGGAGGTGGAGCCGAACGCACCTGTTTAGCGCATCCCGGCCATCTCCTGCAAAAGGTGCCAGTTTGCCAGGCGATCGGCCTGGGCAGCCAGAAGGGACTCGGAAGGATTGCCGTCACGGTCGAAATGTTTGGCGAAGCGGCCCTCGATGCGGGCAAAGGATATGAAGTCTATTACCTCTCCAGTTTTACGGATGGTGTACCAATCGGCTTTCTGCCCCGGATTGCCCTGCAGGCTCAGGCGCTCGCGCAGGGTGTCGCCTTTGCGTGGATCGTAAATCAGGACCGGGAAAGCGCGGGACTCCGCCGCCAGCTTGGCCTGGCGACGGGCGGCGTCGTCCCCCACCCCGTGCTCGGGTTGGCAGGTGGTAAAAGTATTGACCACGGCGGGGCCGTCAAAGCTGGCGGCGTCGAGGATGGACTTGTAGAAATGGTTTGGTACCGCCGCCACGGTCTGGGCGACAAAGGTGTTGGGATGCATCATGCAGATGCGGCTGATCTCCTTGCGCATCTCCTGCTTGCCGGGAATGGATTTGCCATGCTGGCTCATCTTGGTCTCCTGGCCGGTGTAGGAGGAGGTCGAGGCCTGGCCTCCGGTATTGGAGTAGACCTGGGTATCTAGATCAGGACCTTGATATTGAGGCCGCTGGACAGCATGCGGCTGAGGCTTTGCAAGCCGATATCGTTCATGGCCCCGTCGCCGCCCATGACCCACAACTGCTTGTTCTGCCAAGCTTGCTGGTCCCAGCGCAGACGGATGCCGATGGCGTCCGCAGGACCATTTTCGAAGAGGCTGTTGGTCCATGGGACCGTGTAGGGGTTGTAGGGGTAGGTTGAGCCGTAGACGGTGTTGCAGCCGGTTGACGCGACGATGCCGAGATTCTCAGGACCGTATTTATTCCCCAGGGCAGCAAGCCACATGCGGATGACCGTCGCCTCGCCGCACCCGGCGCAGGAACTTGCGCCACCCACAAAGGTTGCCAGGCTCTGCTCGGCCAACATCATGTCCACAGGCACTTTCTCCCCTATATAGCGCTCGGGAGTCGGCGGCAGACGGCGAAAAAAGTCGATCTGTTTCTGGTATGCAGGAACAGCGTCATCTTCCTTCGCTACCATCTCCAGAGCATTGTAGCCCAGATCGGCGCAGGCTTCAACGCATTCGGCGCAGCCCTTGCATTTTGTGGGGTCAATGAAGATCCCGAACAGACCCCCCAACTGGCCCTTCTTCTCGGGTACGTTGAAGAACTTGTTGGTGGTGGAAAATTCCCCTTCAACGAAGGCCCGTCCTGATTTTCGTCCCTGGCGAGGTTCTGCTCCAGGGTCGGCGGTTCCACCACCTTGCCCAGGATGGCGGTGTCCGGGCATTCGGTGACTCAGGTCATGCAGCCGACGCATTGCTCGGGTTTGAATCTTGGTATTTCCGGCGCGATATAACTGAAGTCGCGAAACGCCCCGGTTCCGGCGGGAATGATGCTGCGCGCCAATTCCACATCGGCTTCCAAATCATCCTCTGCGCCATCGTTGTATCCTGCCATTACTATTTCGAAGAAATCCTGGACATTGAGAACCTGTTTCCCACCTTCTCCGTTGGCGGCCAGGGGCTTGCTCATTTTGGTGAAATCGGTGGTATCTGTAGTAATTCCCATAAGGTTCTCCTTAAATCATTATTTTTCCGGGAAACTCGGCATGATCAAATGGGAACTCGCATTGAGATCGAACATGGGATTGTTGATGTCCATGGCGATGACCTCTGGGGGCAGTTCAAAAACCTCCTGGTATCCCCGCACTACGGCCTGAAGGTTGGCCTGGACCACGGCCTCTCCGCGCTGGCCGAAGTACTTGCGCAAGGCTTGCTCGACGCCGACCATGACCTCTGAGTCGGACAGTCCTGCCTGGGCGGCAAAGGGAGTGACCTTCAAAAAATTCCCCAGGAGGACGATACCCTGCATACGCACCTCCAGATCCGCGGTGGGGGCCACTTGGCGGGCAATCTTGGCCGCGTCCAGGGCCATGACGCGAATCCCCTTCGCGCGGATGGTTTCCTTCGCCGCGGGCGGGACGTCCATCCATACCTCCCTGGGCGACTCTTTCGGAGTCTGAATGAAGAGACTGCCTCCGGGCTGCAAGCCTGCGAGAGGGTGGGAGGTGAGAAATGCGGAAACATCGTTCAGTGGCACGAAATCCACGTACTTGAGCTCGGAATGAGTGCGCACCGGAGCCGCAGCGACGGTCAAGTAGTAAGTGGTGGGAAGTCCCTTTTTTTCGGAGCCGTACTTGGGATAGGCCTGGACCATTTTGCCGAACATCTCGCCGGCGATGGTCGCTATGATCTTGTTGGTGGTTACCGAGCCGTAGCCTCCGATGGAGTGACCGCGCATGGAAAAGCCGCCGGGGGGCGGATATCCGGGTCCTCCCTCACCGGCAGCGCCAGGTCGTGGTTGATGCCAAGGGCGAAGTAACGCTGTCCTCCCTGGCCTCTACTCATATTGCGCACCACCGCGATGATGTGGCCAGGATGCACGTCGCGAGAACCCAGGCCGGCAGATCCGCAGTAGACGGAGGGTATGGAGTCGATTCCTGGGAACCCGTCCACTCCTACCAGAGCGTCGGCGAAGGCCGACTTGATTTCGCGGGCGACAGGGTTGGATTGGGCCAGCGGATTGTCCATCCTCTCCACCACCGAGAAAGCCTTCACGTGCTGGAGGGCCTGGACCACTTCGACGCTGGGAAAAGGTCGAAAGCAAGTAATGTGCACTGCGCCGACCTTGATCTGCAGTTCGTCGCGAATCCAGTCTATGGTGGCTTCGGTGGTATCGATCAGACTGCCCATTCCGACGATGGCGTAATCGGCGTCTTCCATGCGGTAGCTTTCCACGACTTCGTACCTGCGGCCCGTGAGCTCCGCGTATTCGCCCATTGCCCGTTTGAACGCGGGCATAACTGCGGCGCAATAAGCGCGCTGGGCTATCTTGCCCTTCATGTAGCTATCCTGATTCTGCACTACTCCAGTCATGAGCGGAATCTTGGGATCAAAAAGATTGAGCAGCTTGTCGGCTGGATTGCCGACAAATTTCCGCATCAGATCTTCTTCCGGCAAAAGGACGTTTTCCACCGTGTGCGTGGTCAAAATGCCATCCTGAACATTGAAAAAGGCGTCGCGGTCTCCTCGGCAGTACGGCGTGCGATCAGAGCCAGGTCGCCAGCGCCCTGGGCGTTGCGGGTAAAGAGCGCGCCCCAGCCCACGTCTTCGCATCCCATGATATCGTCGTGCCCGGCGTGCACGTTGAGACTGTGGCAGGTCAGGGCGCGTGAGCCGAGGTGGAAGACCACCGGCAGGCGCTTGCCGCTGATTGTATAGAGGACCTCCTTCATCAGGATCAATCCCTGTCCCGAGGTAAAGTTGGTCACCCGGCCACCGGCCACCGCAAAACCCTCGCACACTGTGGCCGAACTGGGTTCACCTTCAGGTTCGAAATACTGTAGCTGCTCACCCCACAGATTTTGCTGACCGTTCACCACGGCGGTGTTGAAGCCGTGTGCCATGGTGGTTGAGGATGTGATGGGATAGGCCCCGGCCCCCTGGCTTATGTGGGTCTCCACCCAGACTACCATTCCGGCCCCGTCGGACCTGGTCGCAATGCCAGGGTAAGGGGGTGCGGCGTGAACTCGGTCGTTCTGCTGCCGGCCGTTTGGTTCGAATTCTTGGACAATGGCTTCCATATCAGGTTCCACCGCCTTCGGCATGTGCAGGCTGATTTTACAAGAAAAAAGAGGCTTCAATAAACGATTTGCGAGCCATATCTCCAACCCAGGAAGAACCAGTCTTCTCCCTTGGCGGCAATCCCTGCGGAATAAGGTAGCCTTCCCTGAAACCGCAAAGGGTGGTAGTTCGGGGGATATCCACGCCGGCCTCCCCTTCCATTTGGATCTTATTTGTAACGCTTAAATTCGCCGCGCTGCAACCTTCCCCAATACTCTTGCAGGCAGGCTTTTATCTGCGGACTGAGGATGACGCCGCCGATGATGTTAGGGAAGGCCATGCTCAAGATGAGCATATCGGTAAAGCCAAGCACGTTTTTGAGCGTGATAATTGAGCCTAGGAAGACGAAGAAGACGAAGATGATCCGGTAGATGAGGACGACGCGGCTGCCAAAGAGGTACTCCCACGCCCGCTCCCCATAGTATGACCACGAAATCATAGTCGAGTACGCAAAGAGCATGACGCCAATGGCGAGTACGTAGCGGGCACCAGGCAAGAATGAATCAAAGGCCGCGGCGGTCATTTTAGCCCCTACGATGCTATCGCTTGATTGGAACTGGGGTTCGGTGTACACCCCGGTGATCATGCAGACCAGAGCGGTCATCAAGCATATCACGATCGTGTCTATGAACGGACCGATCATGGCAACCATGCCCTCGCGGGCCGGCTCGCTGGTGCGGGCCGCGGCATGGGCAAAAGCCGCGGAGCCGAGGCCGGCCTCATTGGAAAAAGCTGCCCGCTTGACGCCGACGACTAGGACGCCCAAAAAGCCGCCGTACAGGGCCTGCGGTGAGAAGGCTTCGCGAAAAATGGTCGCGATCATGGCGGGCACATCGCCGATGTGCGACAGAATGATGACGAGGGAGGCGGCCACGTAGAGCAGGCACATAAGGGGCACGATCCGCGAGGTGACGCTGCCGATCCGCTTGATGCCGCCGATGATGACCAAGGAGACCAACAAGGCGAAGAGGAGGCCGAAGGCCCAGTTGTAGTCCCCTACAGCAGGGGATACGGTGCTGAGGATCTCGACCGTCTGGTTGACTTGGAACATGTTGCCGCCGCCGAGGGAGCCGCCGATGGCGAAAATGGCGAACAGAATGGCGAACACGCGACCCAACGACTTGAGCCCTTTACTGGCAAGCCCGTGCTCTAGGTAGTACATCGGCCCGCCAGCGATGCGGCCGTCGGGGTGAATTTTGCGGTACATGACGGCTAGGGTGCAGGAGGCCAGCTTGGAGGACATGCCGAACAAGGCGGTCAGGAGCATCCAGAAAACCGCACCCGGCCCACCCAAGCTAACGGCAATGGCGACACCGGCGATGTTGCCGAGACCGATGGTAGCCGACAGGGCGCTGGTGAGGGCTTGGAAATGGGAGATTTCGCCTGGGTCATTGGGGTCGTCGTAGCGACCGCGGATGACGTCGATGGAGTGGCGGAACCCGCGCAGGGAAAGCCAGCCGAAGTAGAAGGAATAGTAGATGCCGCCTAAGACGAGGACCCAGATGATGAGAGGAACTCCCGTGCCTAGTTTGCCGAAGAGGACGGAGTCCATCGCCGAGACGATGGAGCCGAACGCGGCGTCCAAGTTGGCGATGGCCACCTGGATCCAGTTTTCCATTCCTGGGGAATCTTGTGCCCAGGACGGAACGGCGCCCCCCAGTATAGTTGCGGCAACCAAAGAGAGCGGAAAGATGCGCGCCACTAAATCCTCCTAGGGTTGAGATGGTGGTGAAATTCGATTCTCATCGGGGCTGACTTCGCAGAAGCTTTTGCAATCTCTGCAAACTGTCTCTGTCCATGTGCATGGTATGGTCGGCGGTGGGAAACAGACCCTCCTCCACCTCCCTGCAGTAGGTTTGGAAGATAGCGGCCAATTCTCCCCGCAGGGTGGCATAGGATTTGGCTATCAGCAAGGTCTCGCAATTGAGGCCGATCAGGTCATTGACGATGAGGATCTGGCCGTCGCAGTAGCGACCGGAGCCGATGCCGATCACCGGTATGGCCAGGTTCTCGGTCACCGCTTGAGCAGCTTCTTCGGTAACCATTTCCAGCACCAGGCCGAAGACTCCCGCATCTTCGAGACGACGGGATTGGTCGAGAAGTGTCTTTGCCCCGCGCGGACCCTTTCCCTGAAATTTGGGCACCGTGCCGCGGCGCTCACTGAAAAGGAAGTACTCGCGCGTATTTGACTGGGGGGTAAATCCCAGATGTCCCATAGTGGGAATGCCGGCCTGGGCGAGGGCTTCTACCTGGGACAGAATGGCAGTTCCCCCTTCCATCTTGACCCCTTCCGCGCCGCCTTCCTGAAGCAGACGGGCGGCGTTGTTCATGGCCGTTTCCACCGAAGACTGGTATGACATAAAGGGCAAGTCGGCGAGCAGGAAGGCGCGCTGGACACCGCGGCGCACCGCCCGTGTGTGGTGCAACATGTCTTCCATGGTAACCTGCTGCGGGCCGGGATAGCCGAGGACATTGGTACCGAGGGAATCGCCCACGAGAATGAGGTCTATTCCAGCCTCGTCCTCGAGCAGGGCGGTTGGGTAATCGTAGGCGGTCAGGGCACTGATCTTGCGCTCTTCTTTTTTTTTCGCATGGAGGTGGGAGATAGTGACTTTGGAGGCGGGAGAGTCGGGTGACATGAGGCCACTCTAGAAAAGACAAAAAGCCGTATTCGTGTCTATAGTATAGGCTGGCTGAGGGCGACAGGCAAGTATTAGGGTCCCCGCGTAGAAGGTTGTCCGCCGCGGACACCGAGGCGGTCGCAGGGCCGGGAATCTTCACGGGTCGCAGGGATAAAATGGGACCGCCGGAGTCCAAGGCCGCGGGCAGGATTGACGGCGGCGGCATGCGATGCCACTTTCAAATCGCCGACTTTAGTAGGTGGGTCGGACCTTTTTGTCAGGAAGTCACCGTGGCAGATAAGTACGATTTCGTCGAGGTGGAATTGGCGCAGCGCAAGGCTGCTCTTCGATTGAGGCGGCTGCGCCCGGTGACCCCTTTCTCCGGAGTGGAAGTCCGCGCCGAGGGGCGCTCCCTGCTCAATTTCTGTTCGAACGACTACCTGGGATTGGCATTTCATCCCCGGGTAAAGGCAGGCGCAGCGGAATATCTGGAGGCCTACGGAGCCGGAGCTACCGCCTCCCGGCTCATAGGTGGTTCGCATCCTGGTTTCGAGCGCGTGGAGAAGAGGCTCGCCCACCTCAAAGGAGTGGAAAAATCCCTTGTACTCAACTCCGGTTTCCAGGCCAACGTCGCCCTTTTGCCGGTGCTGGCAGATCGGCATTCCCTGATTCTAGCGGACCGCTCGAATCACCACAGCCTGATCCTGGGTGCCCGCTGCAGCAGAGGCAGAGTGCAACGCTACCGACACGGCGATCTGGCGCATCTGCAGCGCCTGCTGGAAAGGAGCCACGGACGGAGTTTCTCGCGGATTCTCATTGTCACCGAATCCGTCTTCAGCATGGACGGGGATCGAAGCGATGTGGATGCGCTGGTCCAATTGGCCACCGATTTCCAGGCTCTGCTGATCGTGGACGAAGCCCATGCCACGGGGGTGTTGGGACCACGGGGAATGGGCCTGACCTGCGGCAAGGAAGTGGACCTGGTCATCGGCACCTTCGGCAAAGCCTGCGGGGTTTTCGGTGCCTATGTCGCCTGCACCGAGCGCCTGTGTGAGTTCATCGTCAATTGCTGCCCTGGATTCATTTATTCGACGGCCTTGCCACCCGCCGTGCTCGGCGCCGTCGACGCAGCGCTGGAGTTGGTGCCCGAGATGGAAGAGGAGCGCGAGAGCTTGCACGAAAAGGCCGGATTCCTGCGCCGGTCCCTGAGGGAATTGGGCTGGAGCACGGGGAATTCTTCCACCCAGATCGTCCCTCTGATCGTAGGAAAAGAGAGGGAAGCCATGGAACTGTCGAATTGGCTCGAAGAGAACGGTGTTCTGGCCATCGCCATCCGTCCGCCGACGGTGGAACCGGGGAAGGCTCGCATTCGTCTGGCGCTGTCGGCGCTGCACACGTGGGAACACGTCGAATACCTGGTCGACCTGTTCAGGAGTTGGCGTGAACGAACCGGTTGAGATGGTTCTCCAACACGGGTGGGCATGGAAGGCCGAATGCTGGTCCCCCTGGCGCGAGGTTGTTACACAGACAGCTCGTCTTTCTCTTCTGGATCGAGGCTACTTCAAGCGTCCGGTGCAAGTAGACACCGCCAGGCCGCAGATCCTCGTCGCTCATTCACTGGGTCTGCATCTCTTGCCTCCCCACTTATTCTACCGGACCGAATTGCTCGTGGTCATGGGTGGATTCCTGGCTTTTCACGCCGAGGCGGGATCTGCCGCGAGGAGATCTCGCCAACTGGTGGAACGAATGCTGCAGCGCTTGCGCCACGAGCCGGAAGCACTGCTCGGAGACTTTTACACCCGCTGTTTTTCTCCTGCCCCGTGCGGACTCGAGGTGCCCGACGTCCTCGACACCGGGTTGCTGCGACGAGACCTGGAGATGTTGCACACAGACAAACTGGATTTGCAACTGATGGAATCCATTCCTCGCATTTTATTTTTACACGGCGACGCGGACCGTGTTGTTCCCCCCCAGCGTGGTATGGAGTTGCACCGACGGCTGCCGCGCAGTTCGCTGTGCATACTGGAAAACGCCGGACACGCTCTTCCCATGACCCACGCTCCGGAGTGCTGGCAGGCCATTGAACGGGAATGGTCCGAGATCAGGGAGGATTCCGCCGGAAAGGAGCGTTGGCGGTGATGTTCCGCTTTCCTTCGGAATTCTTTGTTGCCGGGACGGACACGGGGGTCGGAAAAACGGTCGTTGCAGCCATTCTGACGGCTGGCTTGGGTGGCATCTATTGGAAACCCGTGCAGAGCGGCCTGGATGGTGTTGCTGATACAGAACGCGTGCGGCGCCTGACCGGGCTGGGGGAGACCCATTTTGCCCCGGAGACCTATCGCTTGCGCCACCCGCTCTCGCCCCACGCAGCGGCGGAACTTGAAGGAGTTCGCATCGAATTGGATCGGTTCCAACTGCCTACCCACCCATCGTCGACTCTGATCGTCGAGGGGGCGGGGGGAATCATGGTGCCGTTAAGCCAAGAGCACACGATGCTCGACCTGATGAAGTGCTTCCATTTGCCCGTTTTGCTCGTCGCGCGCAGCGCCTTGGGAACCATCAATCACACCCTGCTATCTGTGGAACAACTGCGTCGCCACGGGCTCGAACTCTTGGGCGTAGTGCTGAACGGCCCGCGAAACCACAGTAACCGACAGGCAATTGAGCAACACGGCCAGGTTCCCGTCCTTGCCCAGATCGAGCCCATGGAGAGAATCCACAGTCGGTCACTGTCCCTCATATTTTCAATTTACTTCGGAGACGCCGGTCGATGAACAATGCACGGCACAACCGGGGATCGTCAGTCTGGATGCCCTATACCCAAATGAAGACCGCACCCGAGCCCCCCGTCGTGCACCGCGGCAACGGCGTGATGCTGGAGCTGGAAGACGGGCGCCAGGTGATGGACTGCATCTCCAGCTGGTGGGTAACCCTGCACGGACACGGAGAGCCGCGCATCGCCGCGGTCATCGGCTCCCAGGCGAGGCAGTTGGAACAGGTAATCGCAGCCGGTCTAACCCATCGGCCCGCCGAGTTGCTGGCGCAACGCCTGGTGGAAATATTGCCGCAGCAATTGATTCGGGTTTTTTACTCGGACAATGGGTCTACCGCGGTGGAAGTTGCGCTGAAGATGGCTATACAATTCTGGAAGAATCGCGGCAAAAAAAATCGGACACGATTCCTTGCCTTTGAAGGTGCATATCATGGCGATACCTTCGGAGCGATGTCGGTGGGCAGCCGATCAGTATTCACCAAGGCCTTTGAAGAAATGCTCTTTGCAGTCGACTTCGTCCCCTTCGCGGCTACCCATGCAGGAGATGGCCAGGTGGAGGAGAAAGAATCCCGGTCATTGGAGCATCTCGGAGATCTGCTGCGGGAACAGGGGGAGCGCTACGGGGCCATGATCCTGGAGCCCCTGGTACAGGGAGCCGCCGGCATGCGCATGTGCCGGGGTCCATACCTGCGCAAGTTGGAAAAAATGCTGCAAGGACACGGGATCCTGACCATTGGTGATGAAGTGATGGTCGGTTTCGGACGCACCGGGGAATTGTTTGCCTGTGACAAGGCAGGTACATCTCCGGACATTGTCTGCCTTGCCAAAGGATTAACCGGGGGATTCCTTCCTCTGGCGGCGACTGCTTGCACGGACGAAATCTATCGGGCCTTCTACAGTGAGGACCCGCGCCTAGCGCTGTATCACGGACATTCCTACACAGCCAATCCCCTGGGGTGCGCAGCGGCCCTCGAATCATTGCAGTTGCTGGCCGAGACGGAGCAACGCTTCCGGAGGATGGAGAGCTGGCATCTGCAGGGGATGCGGGAATTGGAAGGAAACCCGCGCCTGCACAGTTTCAGAGTCTGCGGAACCATTGCAGCCATGGACATTGCAATAGACGGCGAGGTGGGTTACCTCCACCACGTCGCACCACTGCTCAGAGAACGCTTCCTGGAAAAGGGATTCCTGCTGCGGCCGATTGGAAATGTGATCTACATCCTGCCGCCATATTGCATCGAGCGCAAGCAATTGGACGCCGTATACCGGTGCATTCACGAGGTGGTGGAAGAACTGTGAAGTAATCCTCAAACCGGCCCATGCCCCGGTGCGGTCTCCAAAAATCGGCAATCTTTCTGGGATGTTTGAAGGATAGAACCGGGTCGGAGCGGACGTAGGACCCTGGGGCGGCGAAAATCCTGCAACGAAGAACGAGGGGCGCCTCCTCTGTGTGGGGCAAAGGAAAGCCGCTGGAGGATTTCGAGGAACCCGAATAACTACTATCCAGCTTCGGTGCACGGGGTTTTCGGCCTGAGGTCCAGCAATTCGAGAAGGCCGGCGTCCTTTTCCGCCCCGGGGTGAGGCGTCGTCAGCAGCTTGTCACCGGAAAAGATGGAGTTGGAACCTGCCAGAAAACACAGGGCCTGGTCCGTTGCAGAGAGTTGATCCCTTCCAGCGGCCAGGCGCACCATCGCCGCGGGAAGAAGGATGCGGGCGCTGGCGATCATGCGCACCAACTCCCAGACCGGAATCCGCTCCAGGTCCTGCAGCGGAGTACCTGGAATGGGAACCAGGGCGTTGATAGGAACGGATTCAGGAGGATGGACAAGGGTGGTCAGGGCGTGCAGAAAATCGAGGCGATCGTCCGTACTTTCGCCCATTCCCAGAATCCCGCCGCAGCACACAGAGATTCCCGCTTTGCCGGCGATTTGGAGGGTCCGCAACCGCTCTGCAAAGGTGTGGGTCCCGACGATGTCGGCGTAGTATTCTTCCCCGGTATCCAGGTTGTGATTGTAGGCGTGAAGGCCGGCATCTTTGAGCCTTTGGGCTTGCTCCTCAGTGAGCATGCCCAAAGTACAGCAGACCTCCAGTCCCAATGAGGAGACCTCCCGGACCATCTGGAGTGTACGCTCAAAGTCCTCCCCATCCCGCACCTGCCTCCAGGCAGCTCCCATGCAAAAGCGGGTGCTGCCGTTCTCCCGGGCCTTTTGTGCCGCCGCTACCACTGCCTCCAGGTCGAGCAAAGCATGTCGTTCCAGGCTGGTGTTGTAACGCGCCGATTGTGCGCAGTACTTGCAGTCTTCGGGGCAGCCGCCGGTCTTAATGGAAAGAAGAGTACAAACCTGGATCTCGCGAGGGTCGTGATGCTCCCGGTGCACTTTTGCGGCGCGGAAGATCAGATCGAGAATGGGGCTGTGGTAAACTGCACCAATCTCTTCCCTGGTCCATTCCTTCTTTGTTGCGTTCATCTAACCCGGTGGCCGCGAATCTCAAAGGCAGAGGTTGTTTAGTTCCGGAAGGTATCTTTAAATCGTGAATCGGGAATAAAGCAACGCGATTTGCCGAGGGATTGCAAGTAAAATTAAATTTTGTGAGTGCACGGCGACTTCGATTTTGAGCTTGGTCCCCGATTTCCGCTCGCTTCTGTGTGAATTTCACAACCTATTGAAAAATATACCTTTATTATAATTATGAACCAATTTCCAAGGGTCCTCTTTAGGAATTTTGAACCAATTGACGACCTATCCGATGTTCCCGAGTTGATTTTTTGCAATTGACTTTTTTTGTAACCGGCAGGTACTTTTTATGTTTATACTTTTTACAGCAGGGAGGCTACATACGATCTGACAAATGGCTCATAATCGAATCAAACTCAAGAGAGGATTGGACTTACCAATAACCGGCACGCCCCGGCAACTCATCGAGGATGGTCGTGCAGTCAAACATGTCGCCGTACTCGGCCCGGACTACATCGGCATGCGACCGACTATGGCCGTCCAGGAAGGGGATCGGGTCAAACTTGGGACAGTGCTTTTCGAGGACAAAAAAAACCCGGGTGTCCTCTATACCTCTCCCGGAAGCGGCAAGGTCGTCTCTATCAACAGGGGAGCTAAACGGACCTTGCAATCCGTGGTCGTCGATTTGCAGGGGCACGAGGAAGAAGTTTTCGACCGTTTTTCCGACCAGAGCCTGCACCAGTTGACCCGGTCCCAGGTGGTGGAAAAACTCCTGGCCTCCGGTCTGTGGACCGCATTGCGCACCCGGCCCTTCAGCAAAGTGCCGTCGCCCCAAACGCAGCCTCACTCCATCTTCGTAACAGCGATGGATACCAACCCGCTGGCCGCCCGGCCAGAGGTTGTAGTCGGCGACCACGAGTCCGACTTCGCCAGGGCACTCACTATCCTGACGAAGCTGACGGAAGGACAGGTTTTCGTCTGTACGGGGCCCGTAGCGAAGATTGCAGCGGAGAGCGCAGAGGCCGTCAGGGTGGTCGAATTCGAAGGACCGCATCCGGCGGGTCTGGTCGGCACTCACATCCACTTTCTCGACCCCGTCGGTTCCGGTAAAACTGTCTGGCACCTCAATTACCAGGACACCATCGCCATAGGCAAGCTCTTCGCCACCGGCAAGCTCTGGGTCGAGCGCATCATTGCCCTTGGTGGTCCAATGGTCAAGCGACCGCGTCTCCTGCGCACGCGCCTGGGGGCCCGCGTCGGCGAACTTGTCGCCGGCGAACTGGAAGAAGGAGAGAACAGGATAATTTCCGGATCCGTACTGGCGGGAAGGGCTGTGGCAGGTGCGCTTGATTTTCTCGGTCGTTATCACCTGCAGATCTCGGCCCTGGTCGAAGACCGCGAGCGCGAACTTCTAGGCTGGCAGAAGCCGGGTGCCGAGCAATTTTCGGTTAAAAACGTGTTTCTCTCCAAGCTCTTTCCCAACAAAAAATTCTCCTTCACAACTTCCACCGAAGGCAGCCCCAGGGCCATGGTACCCGTCGGCTCTTACGAAAAGGTCATGCCCCTGGACATTATCCCGACCTTTTTGTTGCGGACCCTGATCGTGGGAGACACGGACCAGGCCCAAGCTCTGGGTTGTCTGGAACTGGACGAGGAGGACCTCGGGCTGTGCACTTTCGTCTGTCCGGGAAAGACCGAGTACGCTCCGCTTTTGAGACGAAGTCTGGAGACTATTGAGAAAGAGGGCTGATGCAGTTTCTTAGAAGCTTTTTAGACTATGTAGAACCCCAATTCCAAAAAGGCGGCAGGCTGGTGAGGCTATATCCGGCTTACGAAGCAGTCGACACCTTTCTTTTCACACCGGGCGAGGTTACGGACGGCCCCTCCCACGTACGCGATGGTCTGGATCTTAAGCGGATGATGATCACCGTAGTCGCGGCGCTGGTTCCCTGCATCTTCATGGCCATGTGGAACACCGGGTATCAGATCCACCTGGCCATGGCCGAGATGGGGCTCGAATCCGCCGTAGGCTGGCGTGGTGTCGTCATGGATGTGCTGGGGGTCCCCTACGATGCCGGAAACTTCTTTGCAAATATCTTCCACGGCGCCCTCTACTTCCTTCCCGTGTTCCTGGTGTGCAACATCGTTGGCGGGACCTGGGAGGCAATTTTTTCCATCATTCGAAAGCACGAGATAAACGAGGGATTCCTGGTGACGGGTATGCTTTTTCCCCTCACTTTGCCGCCCACAATCCCTTTGTGGCAGGTCGCCATAGGCATCAGCTTCGGGGTGATCATAGGCAAAGAGGTCTTCGGAGGTACCGGCAAGAACTTCCTCAACCCCGCCCTGACTGCGCGTGCCTTTCTTTACTTTGCCTATCCCGCCGAAATCACCGGGGACGCCATATGGGTAGCCGTCGACGGATACACCCGGGCCACCCCCCTGGGTCTGGTGCCGGCGGACGGGATAGCTGCCCACACTGGTTCGATGAGCATGATAGAGGCTTTCCTCGGAACCATCCCGGGATCCATGGGAGAAACCTCGGTCCTGGCTTGTATGGTGGGCGCGTTCATTCTGATCGCGACCGGAATCGGGTCTTGGCGCATCATGCTGAGTATGACCATTGGTGCGGTGGCCATGGCCGCTCTCCTCCACCTCATCGGCAGCTCCACCAATCCGATGTTCGCGGTTAGTCCGCTGTGGCATCTCTTATTGGGGGGCTTCGCCTTCGGCGCGGTTTTCATGGCAACCGATCCGGTATCGGCGGCAATGACCGAGACAGGCAAGTGGTTCTATGGATTGCTCATCGGGATCATGACCATCCTGATCAGAGTGGTCAATCCCGCTTTTCCTGAAGGGGTCATGCTGGCAATTCTCTTCGGCAATGTCTTTGCTCCGGTAATTGACCACTTTGTAATTCAGGCCAATATCAGGCGCCGGCTGGTGCGCACTGCCAATTGAACCTAAAGAAAGAGGACTGATAATTGCCCAAGGAGACTATTGGAAAAACCTTTCTGGTAGCGTTCTTGCTCTGCGTAGTCTGTTCGGTGCTGGTCTCCTCCGCCGCCGTGTTTCTGCGGCCGACGCAGGCTGCCAACAAGACCCTCGACAGAAAAAGAAATATCCTTATGGCTGCCGGACTCTTGAAAGAAGACCAGAGCGTGGAGGATGCCTTCAAGAGTATCGAGGCCAAAGTAGTCGATCTTGCCACCGGAGAGTACGTAGAGGGGATCGATCCGGAAAGCTATGACCAGCGCCGCGCCGCCAGGGAGCCGGAAAAAAGCGTAGAGATCCCTTCCGGGGAGGATATAGCCAGCGTCAGAAGGAAGGCCAAAAGGGCCTCGGTTTATCTAATCTACAGAGGTGAAGAGGTCAGAAAGATTATCCTGCCGCTGCACGGACTGGGCCTGTGGTCGACGCTATACGGCTTTGTCGCCATAGACGCCCGCGACTTGAATACCATCAAGGGACTGGTCTACTACGAACACGGCGAAACCCCGGGTCTAGGTGGAGAGGTGGATAATCCTGCCTGGAAAGCTTTGTGGAACGGCAAGCAGATTTTTGATCAGAACGGCAATATTCGCATAGAAGTTGTAAAGGGCAAGGTAGTTCCCAATCGGCCCGGTGCCAGATACCAGGTTGACGGTCTTTCCGGTGCGACAATTACTTCGCGAGGAGTCAGCAACATGCTGAGGTACTGGCTGGGCAAAGATGGTTTCGGTCCGTACCTCGCCCGGCTAAAAGCTCAGGGAGCGCGACATGGCTAATGCGAAAGACACACTGCTAGATCCTCTATTGAACAACAACCCCATTGCCTTGCAGATTCTCGGAATTTGCTCCGCCTTAGCCGTGACCAGCAAGCTGGAGACAGCCGTGGTCATGTCGCTAGCCGTCACCTTTGTCCTGGGCTTTTCCAACATGGGGGTGAGCCTTATCCGCAATCACATCCCGACGAATATCCGGATCATTGTGCAGATGACGGTCATTGCGTCGCTGGTCATCATCGTGGATCAATTCCTGAGGGCATATGCCTTTGATATCAGCAAGCAGTTGTCCGTATTCGTCGGGTTGATCATCACCAATTGCATCATCATGGGACGGGCCGAAGCATTCGCCATGAAAAACGGCGTTGGGATAAGTTTTCTGGATGGTATAGGCAATGCCCTCGGCTATAGCCTCATTCTATTGGTAGTCGGCTTTTGCCGCGAACTTTTCGGAACGGGAAAGCTGCTCGGCTTCGAAGTTTTTTCTGTACTGGCAGAAGGTGGATGGTACGCCCCAAACGGCTTGATGTTGCTTCCTCCGAGCGCCTTTTTCATCATCGGCGTGTTCATATGGGTCCTGAGAAGCTTCAAAATCGAGCAAGTAGAAGAGGAGAGACATTGAAATGCTGGAAGCCTACCTGAGCCTGTTCGTCAAAGCTATTTTCGTCGAAAATATGGCCCTGGCCTTCTTTCTGGGCATGTGTACGTTTCTGGCCGTGTCGAAAAAGGTTAATACAGCTGCGGGCCTGGGCTTGGCCGTGATTGTCGTCCAAGGTATCACCGTTCCTGCCAACAACCTTATTTACCGCTACTTGCTCAAGGAAAACGCTCTGGCCTGGGCCGGGTTGACCGGGGTGGACCTGACCTTCGTGGGACTGATCAGCTATATCGGCATGATCGCCGCTATGGTACAGATTCTGGAGATGTTTCTGGACAAGTTCGTGCCTGCGCTCTACAACGCTCTCGGTATCTTCCTCCCGCTCATCACGGTTAATTGCGCCATTCTCGGGGGATCACTCTTCATGGTCGAACGCGACTACGACTTTGGCGAAAGCGTCGTCTTTGGCCTGGGATCCGGAGTAGGGTGGGCCCTGGCTATAGTAGCCCTGGCCGGAGTGCGGGAGAAGATGAAGTACAGCGATGTGCCGCCGGGACTGCGGGGGTTGGGCATCACTTTTATCACCGTTGGACTGATGTCACTGGCTTTCATGTCGTTCGGGGGGATTCAGCTTTAGGAATTGATTTTTTACCTCTGGCTGCACCAAGGCTAATTTTGCACCAGGACTCAATAGCAGGGTAGAAAGGTCCAGTTTCATGGTTGAGATCAGTGCGGGTGTTGGCATGTTTACAGTGGTCGTGCTTTTCTTGGTAGTAATCATCCTCGTGGCACGGTCCAGGCTGGTGGCCAGCGGCAACGTCAATATTCTCATCAACGACGAGGCCGAGAAAGCAATATCGGTTCCGACCGGCGGCAAGTTGCTCAACGTACTGGCTGACAAAAAGATCTTCGTTTCTTCTGCCTGTGGAGGGGGCGGTACCTGTGCCCAGTGCAAAGTTCATGTCCACGAAGGTGGCGGCGACATTCTGGCTACCGAACTGGAACACATTACCAAACGCGAGGCCAAGGAAGGGATGCGGCTCTCCTGCCAGGTCAATGTAAAGCAGGATATGAAAATAGAGGTGCCACCCGAGGTCTTCTCTGTTAAGAGGTGGGAATGCGAGGTAATCTCCAACAAAAACGTCGCCACCTTTATAAAGGAATTGGTGCTCAAACTCCCGGAAGGAGAAATACTGAATTTTCAATCCGGCGGTTTTATCCAGATCGAAGTCCCTCCTTTTGAATGTAGTTTCAGGGAGTTCGATGTCGAAGAGGAGTACCATCCTGATTGGGACCGCTTCAATGTGTGGGATCTGAAGACGATCAACACGGAGCACGTCTTTCGCGCTTACTCCATGGCCAACCATCCGGCCGAGGGCAATATGATCATGTTGAATATCCGCATTGCCACGCCACCCCCGGACCGTGAAAAAGGGGGATGGGTGGATTTCAATCCGGGTGTTGTATCCTCATATACCTTCAATCTCAAACCCGGTGACAAGACCACCATATCCGGTTCGTTCGGTGAATTCTTCATTCAGGATACGGACCGCGAAATGCTCTATGTAGGGGGAGGCGCGGGCATGGCCCCCTTGCGCTCCCACATCTTTCACCTCTTTCACACCTTGAAGACGGACCGCAAGGTGTCATACTGGTACGGCGCTCGCTCGCTCAAAGAGCTGTTCTACGAGGACCATTTTCGCAAGATCGAGGATGAATTTTCCAACTTTTCCTTTCACGTTGCCATGTCCGAGCCGCTGCCCGAAGACGATTGGAAAGGACATGTGGGGTTCATTCACCAAGCGGTTCTGGAAAACTACCTCGAAAAGCATCCAGCACCAGAGGATATAGAGTACTATCTGTGTGGTCCCCCGCTCATGTTGCAGGCGGTTCTCATAATGCTCGTCGATCTGGGAGTGGAGTCCGAGATGATTCGCTTCGACGATTTCGGTTGAGGAGGTGGGACTTGAATTTATTTCTGGCAGCTCTCGTGGTTTTCGCGCTGGTCATGGCCGGCATGGCCGTGGGGGTGATTTGCAGCAATCGCCGCATCAAAGGCTCGTGCGGTGGTCTGAGTGCCATGAGTGATGAATTCGGTGAGCCCTTTTGCGAATGTGGTGCGGCGCCGGGGTCGTGCAGTACCTCCGAGGAAACAAGGAGCGAACCTCCCAGCGAGGGCAAGGATGAGAAAGCGGGAATTTTGATCCAATCCTGAGGCACCAGGCACCTTGCACCTTGCTCTTTTCGGCAGGGCCGTCCACTCCGTTCCCCGGTTCGGCGCATCTCCTTTGGCCCCACCCCCGGATTTCAGCCCAGCGAATTCGTTTGGCGGCGAAGAAAGGTGACGGCTCACCCCGCGAACCGCCTTTCATACTTTCCCTCGCCTGGCTCCAATGAGGGCAAATCCTATCCAGGCACTCTGCCCCTTTCACCGCCCCCGTACCGGTGGCAGTTTCCGGATTTTGATGGGGTTGTTCCTAGCACTCGAAACCGCTGCCCAATCTGTTCTGCTACCCGCTGCTTCGGTCGGAGCCGTTGCCGACGCTTCCAGGCAAATTTTACCGAGTCGAATCACCATGAGTTCCGATCCCACACCAAAAGACAAAAAGATTTTACAGTCCTATGGCCAGGCCGGTCCGTATATCAGCCTCGGTCTGCAATTCGCCGCCTTCATCCTGCTGTTTTTGTACGGCGGCTGGTGGCTGGACCAGAAGTTGTCTCTGACTCCCCTGTTCACTATTGTGGGGACCTTGGCAGGCGCGGTTCTCGGCTTTTTAAGACTCTATAAAACCTTGATGGCGCAAGGGCAAGACAAAAAAAAGGATGAAGCGAATTGATGTGGAAAGGAATCGGATGCGGAATCGCGGTTGCCGCCTTGAATATGGCAAGCGCATGGTGGATCATCAACTGGGGATTTGCAAGGGAGTCTCAGGTTTTCACAAAGGTTTTTTTAGGCAGTATGATCATCCGGCTTTTGTTGGTGGGAGCGGTCTCTGTTGCTCTCTTCAAACTCACTGACATTCACCATGGCTATTACGCGGGAGGACTGATCGCAGGGGTTGTAATTTTTCAGATCCTCGAGGTCGTTCTCGTGCTAGCAAAGATGCGCGAACGAGAGCCCCGCAGAGACAAAATCCCCTCCTGAGATGGCCCCCGTACCTGGACTCGCCACTGCTTGCAAAGTGTTGACATACTGCTTCAGTGGGGTTAATTTATTGACCCCGCAGTCGACTCTGTAAATGCCTGAATCAACTGCTTTGCCCCTGTGCCGGCTCTAGAAAGAGATTAATGGCAGGAGAAGCTCAAGCGGCCGAGGCCGCAGATGGACAAATTGATATTGTAGGGCATCTTCTCGATCACGACTATCTCGAAGTACCCTTCTGGAACGCCCACCACTTCTTCGACGGCAAGATTCACCTTCCCACCTTTGCCCCCATCGAAATATTCGGAATCTCAATAGACCTGTCGATTACCCGGCATTTGGTTATGATGTGGGTGGCCAGCGCTTTGCTTATTCTGTCCATGTCCCTGGTCTTCCGCACCCCTCGCCTGGTTCCCTTCGGTCTGGGTAATTTTTTCGAAGCTATAGTGGTTTTTATCCGCGACGAAGTCGTAACTCCGATAATGGGTGAACAGGGCCGGACTTATTTGCCCTTTCTGCTCACAGTCTTCTTTTTCATCCTATTTTGCAATTTACTTGGCCTGGTTCCCTACAGTGCCACTCCCACAGGCAATATCAGCGTGACCGCCGGTCTCGCCCTGTGTTCTTTCGTCGCCATTCAGCTGGCCGGGATCTCCAATAACGGCTTCTTTGGCTACCTCAAAAGCTTCATTCCTCCAGGCGTGCCTGTGTGGCTGCTGCCCATCATGGTTTTGGTGGAGATCATCGGCTTCTTTGTCAAGCCCTTTGCCCTCTGTGTCCGCCTCTTCGCCAACATGACCGGCGGTCACGTGGCCATCCTGGTCTTCCTCGGGCTCATCATCATCCTCAAAAGTACGTGGGTCGCCGTGGTTTCCGTGCCCTTTGCCGCGGCCATTTACCTGCTCGAAATTTTCGTGGCTTTCGTTCAAGCATTCATTTTTACCCTGCTTTCGGCAGTCTTCATAAGCATGGCCGCTCATCCCGAACACTAGCAGGGTTCACTGGTTTTTCTAAGGAGGGTATAACGAGATGGATTTGGCATACCTGGGGGCCGGCATTGGTGCTGGTCTGGCTGCCATAGGGGCGGGTATTGGTGTTGGTCTTGTAGGCAGTAACGCGGTACAGGGCATCGCCCGCCAACCCGAAGCGGTGGGCGATATTCGGACCAATATGGTTTTGGCCGCTGCCCTGATAGAAGGGGTCGCCCTGATCGGCGAGGTGGTGTGCTTCCTGATTGTTTTCAAGTAAGTTCAGCCATCAGAAATAGGGCGAAATTATGTTGTTGAACCCTCATGTAGGGCTCATTATTTGGACGATCGTCACCTTTGCGGTGGTTTTTCTCGTCTTGAAAGCCACAGTTTGGAAACCATTGCTGGCCGCTCTTGATGCGCGCGAGCAGCGCATCAGCGATGCCCTGGCGGGGGCTGAAAAAGCCCGGGACCAAGCTCAGGCCACGCTCGCTGAACACCAGAAAAGACTTGAGGCGGCCGAAGCGGAAGCGAGCGAAATCGCCCGCAATGCCCGGGAAGAAGCGGGAAAGGCACATCGTGAAATTGTCGAGAAGGCGAGGGCCGAAGCGCAGCGCAGCGTAGAGCAGGCCCGTCGCAGCATCGAAATCGACAAACAGGCCGCCCTGAGCGAATTGCGTGGGGAGATGGCAGATCTGGTAGTACAGGCCGCCGGTGCACTGGTGGAGGCCAATCTCGACGACGAGCAAAACCGCAAACTGGTGGACGACCTGATCGCCGGCATTCCACCGGCCGCGGCCCCGAAAAACTGACCGCAGTCCCGCCCGGTTCCATCCTTGCAGGATTGCACATAGCTGAAAGATAAGTCCTGACCCATTGATGAAAGCTCCTGAGGTAGTGCAGCGTTACGCGGGGACCTTGCTTGATGCAGCCGCCGAAACCCGGGTTCTTGAGCCGGTGCGCGTGGATGTCGAACGCCTCATTTCCACCCTCGATGCCTCAGCTGAACTGGCGGCATTTCTGGGCAATAGATTGGTCGTGGAAGAAATCAAAAGCCGCGTCCTGGAACAATTGTTGGCCGGCAAGGTGCAGGTTCTGACCTTGAATTTTCTCCACCTACTTGCCCGCCGGCGGCGCATCGATCTGTTGTCAGAGGTTCTCCAGGTCTGCATGCAAATGTTCGACGAGCGGTCCGGTATTTTCACCGTCGAGGTGCGTTCCGCGGTGGAATTGACCAGGGCCCAGGAAGATCAACTACGTGCGCGTCTGGCGGCCTACACCGGGAAAGAAATCAGACTGCGGACCCTGATCGACAAAACAATCAAAGGTGGCTTGATAGCACAGGTTGGGGATATGGTATTTGATGGCAGTCTGACGACCCATCTGCAACGCTTGCACCGGCGCTTGGCCGGCACCTGAAGTCCGACAATAGAAGGGATACACCATGCCTGGCGAAGCAATGGTACAACCCGACGAGATCACGCAGATCCTCAAGCAACAGCTACTGGGTTACGAAAGAGAGGCGGACGTATACGAGGCAGGGACCGTGCTCTACATCGGGGATGGGGTCGCCCGGGTCCATGGACTCGGCAACGTTCGCGCTACCGAGTTGGTGGAATTCCCCCATGGGATCATGGGGATGGCCCTCAATCTCGAGGAGGACAATGTCGGCTGCGTGCTCTTCGGCGCGGACACACTCATCAACGAAGGCGACCAGGTCAGGCGCACCGGCCGCATCGTCGAGGTACCGGTTGGCGAGGAATTGCTGGGTCGGGTGGTCAACCCCCTGGGTCAGCCCCTTGACGGCAAGGGCGAGATCAATGCTGCTCTGACTCTCCCCGTAGAGCGCAAGGCTCCTGGGGTTATCGACCGACAGCCGGTCTTCGAAGCGCTGCAGACCGGCATCAAGATCATCGATTCCACCGTTCCTATCGGCCGTGGTCAGCGCGAACTGATTATCGGCGATCGGCAGACCGGCAAGACGGCCATTGCCATCGATACAATTATCAACCAGAAGGAACAGAACGTCAGGTGCATCTACGTGGCCATCGGTCAAAAGTCCTCCACCGTAGCCAAGGTTGTGGCCGAACTGGAGGCCAACGGTGCCATGGAATTCACTATCGTGGTCTCCGCCACGGCGTCCGAGCCGGCCCCATTGCAGTTTTTGGCCCCGTACTCGGGTGCCACGATGGGGGAGTTTTTTCGGGACCGCGGCGAACATGCACTGATAGTCTACGACGATTTGTCCAAACAGGCCTGGGCCTACCGAGAGATGTCGCTGGTCTTGCGCCGGCCACCGGGCCGCGAAGCCTACCCTGGGGACGTGTTCTATCTGCACTCGCGCCTGCTGGAGCGCGCCGCCAAGATGAGCGACGAGAAGGGTGGCGGATCGTTGACCGCCCTGCCGGTTATTGAAATCCTTGAGGGAGACGTATCGACTTTCGTGCCTACCAACGTCATCTCGATAACCGATGGCCAGATTCTGCTCAAACCCGAGTTGTTCTACTCGGGCAACAGGCCGGCCATGGACGTAGGGGCATCGGTGTCAAGGGTCGGCAGCAATGCCCAGACCAAGGCAATCAAAGCGGTAGCCAGAACCATCAAAGGCGATATTTCGCGCTACAACGAGGTCAAGGCCTTTGCTCAGTTCGGAACCTCGGATCTCGACCAGGCCACACGCAATTTGCTCAACCGCGGCGAGAAGCTTATGGAAATTCTCAAGCAAAATCAGTTCAACCCACAGTCGCTGGGAGAACTGACGGTCTCGCTGTCGATCATCGACCACGTGCTCGAGTTGCCCACGGCTGATCTGGGCCGTTTCGAGGCCGAATTACTTGCCCGCATCCACGACCGCCACCCCGACCTTCTAGCCGCCATCGAGGAGAGCGGTGAGCTGAATGACGAGGTCAATAACCGGCTCGACGCGGCTATCGAAGAGTTCAAGGGCCGTTTCCGCCCTTCCCCCCGATAGGTGATCGAGCTGTGGCTACCCTTCGCGAACTCAGAACCCGCGTCGCCAGCATTACCAATATCCAGCGCGTCACCAACGCTATGCAGATGGTGGCGGCGGCCAAGATGCGCCGGGCTCAGGAAGCGATTTCAGCTGCCCGGCCATATGCCCAGCGGTTGGACCAGGTTCTGAGGTCACTGCATCAGGGTGTCGACGGGGACGAGCAACCGCTTTTTGCGGCGCGCCCTGCCCAGCGTGTCGCGCTGGTTGTCATTTCCTCCGACCGCGGTCTTTGTGGCGGCTTCAACGCCAACTTGTGCCGCCGGGTCCAGGCAGAGTTGGACAATTTCGCAGACGCCCAGATCGAGTTGATCACCGTCGGGCGCAAAGGCCGGGACTTCTTCGACCATCGTGGTTATTCAATTTCCCGTCACCACGCCGACGTATTCAGCCGTCTGGAGTTCGCCCGCGCCACGGAAATCGCCCAAGATCTGACTCGCGGCTTTGCCGCAGGCCAGACCGACAGAGTGTTGCTGGGCTACAGCGAATTCGTCTCTGTGGCCTCCCAGGTGCCCACCGTTCGTCAGCTCCTGCCCGTTGTGGCCGCAGCCGAACCAGGTGAGGTCGCTTTCACGGCCTACGCTTTCGAACCTTCACCCGAGGAGTTGCTTGGTGCACTGCTGCCTCGACAGGTGAACTTCCAGGTCTGGTGCGCATTACTGGAGTCCAATGCCGGCTTTTTCGCCGCCCAGATGACGGCGATGGACAACGCCACCAAAAACGCCGGGGACCTTATCGAAGTGTTAACACGGGAAATGAACAAGGAACGGCAAGCCTCGATAACCCTCGAATTGATGGACATCATTGGCGGTGCCGAGGCCGTGTCTCAGTAGTTCTGCCTAATAAGCGAGGAAAAAATGAAGGAAGGAACGGTAAAAGAAATCATTGGTGTGGTCATTGATGTGGACTTCGCCGGGCAGGAGTTGCCGCCCATCTACAATGCCCTGGAGGTGGTTGCGGAAGATCATCCCGGAGAAGAGCGCCTGGTCCTCGAGGTGCAGCAGCACTTGGGTGAGCACTTGGTGCGTTGCGTGGCCATGGATTCAACCGACGGCTTGGCGCGCGGTGCAAGGGTGGTCGACAGTGGGGACCCGATCCAGATCCCTGTAGGCGAGGAAGTGCTCGGCCGTCTCTTCAACGTCATCGGCGAACCAATTGACGGCAAGGGGCCCATCTCCGACAGCGCACCACGCCTTCCTTTGCATCGGGCCGCTCCCGCTCACCAGGACCAGGTTACTTCAGATGAAATGCTGGAAACCGGTCTTAAAGTTCTCGACTTGATTTGTCCCTTCGCCCGCGGGGGCAAGCTGGGGCTCTTCGGCGGCGCCGGGGTGGGTAAGACGGTTATCCTCACTGAGCTTATCAACAATGTCGCCTCTGGCCACGGTGGCTACTCGGTCTTTGCCGGGGTGGGCGAGCGCACCCGCGAGGGCAACGACCTGCTGGGCGACCTGGAGAAATCCAGAGTCATCGACAAAACGGCCATGGTTTTCGGTCAGATGAACGAGCCGCCAGGCGCCCGCCAGCGCATCGCTCTTACCGGGCTGACCATCGCCGAGCATTTCCGCGACGCTGACGGCCAGGACGTACTTTTCTTCGTCGACAACATTTTCCGCTTCATCCTCGCAGGCGCCGAGGTATCCGCCTTGCTCGGCCGCATGCCCTCGGCGGTGGGCTACCAGCCCACCCTGGCAACCGAGATGGGCGCCTTGCAAGAACGCATCACCACCACCCAGAACGGATCGATCACTTCGGTTCAGGCCATCTACGTACCGGCCGACGACTACACCGACCCGGGCGTGGTCTCGGCCTTCGCCCATCTCGATGGGCGCATCGTGCTCGAACGCTCCCTGGCCGACCAGGGCCTCTACCCGGCTGTCGATCCCCTCACTTCGAGTTCCCGCATTCTCGACCCCCGGGTCGTGGGCGAGGAGCACTACCAGGTGGCTCAGCGGGTGCAGGAAGTCCTGCAGCGCTACCGTGACCTGCGCGAGATAATCGCCATTCTCGGCATTGACGAACTGTCGGACGAGGACAAGTTGATCGTATCGAGAGCGCGCAAGATTCAATTTTTTCTCACCCAGCCATTTCACGTGGCCGAGGCCTTTACGGGCAAGCCTGGGGAGTACGTCAAGATCGAGGACACGGTGCGTGGTTTCAAGGAGCTTGTCGAAGGCGCATACGACGATGTGCCCGAGCAGGCGTTTTTTTTGATTGGAGACATCGAACAGGCTCTGGCAGCGGCCAAGGACCTCTAAACCATGTCCACCTTCACTCTGGAGATCGTCACTCCCGAAAAGGCCCTGTATTCAGGTGTTGTAGGACATTTGCAGGCGCCGGGAACCGAAGGCAGTTTCGGGGTGCTGTCCGGCCACGCGCCATTGCTCAGCGGTCTCGAAACCGGCGCGGTTTCCTTCTCCGATGAAGACGGCGCGAGCCATAAAATGGCCATCAGCGGAGGATTCGTGGAAGTCGCGGGCAACCGGGTTACCATCCTGGCCGAGACGGCCGAACGGGCAGAGGAAATAGATGTGGATCGGGCCCGGGCGGCTGGAGAACGCGCCCGCAAAAGAATGACCAACAAAAACGAAATCGATGCCGTGCGCGCGGCGGCGGCATTGGCGCGCGCCCTGAACCGCCTCAAGGTAGCGTCTAGTTAGAGAAAGAAGCTCTGCCGGGACCAATCATCAATTGATGGTTGCTCTCCCCGTTTCTACTTGCCGCGACCATGGGTTCTATCGATACTTCCGGACCAGGAGAAATGTCTCAACGGCTTCAAGGAATTCCGTTCACTCGCTCCAGCGGGTGGTTGTTTCCGAAAATTTAGCAAATGGACGAACAATGGCGTCAATTCAGCCGGCACTAAGTACCTTTCTACACCGCCACATTCCCGACATCGAGCGCGAGATGTTCGCCTTTCTGCCAAGGCAAGAACCGGAGGACTTTCTCTACCTGCCCATGCGGGACTACCCGGAACGCGGCGGCAAGCGAGCACGGCCGGCCCTGGTTCTCCTCGCCTGCGAGGCGCTGCGTGGGGATATACGCCTGGCCATTCGCACCGCAGTCGCTTTTGAGGTGTTCCACTCCTTCGCCCTTCTCCACGACGACATCGAGGATAATTCCGAGGTTCGACGCGGCAAACCTTGCATTCACAAGCTGCACGGCGTCCCCTTGAGCGTCAATATCGGCGATGCGCTCTACGCCAAAGTCTTTGAGGTTCTGTGCGCCAATCGGGAGGTTCTGGGGCCGGAGAAATCTCTGGAACTTATCGAAGAAATGGTGGATGGAGCACGCCAGACCTTTGAGGGCCAAGCCTACGACGTGGGCTGGATCCAGAAGCGCTACATCCCTACCGAAGATGAATTCATGACCATGCTGCGCAAGAAGACCGGGTGGTACACAGGCAGGGGACCGTGCACGGCCGGAGCCATAATCGCCGCAGCCGAGCCGCAGGTGCGGCGCGCCCTGGGTGATTTCGGCGAAGCCATGGCAGTGGCCTTTCAGATCCGCGACGACCTGCTCAACCTGATCTCCGCGGAAGAGGACGCGGAGGTTGCTCCGAGCCTGACTTCCGGAGCTTATGGCAAGGAGCGCGGCGGCGATATCGCCGAGGGCAAGCGCACCCTGATCATTATCGACCTGTTGCGCAAGTGTACGGCAGCAGAACGCGAGGATGTTCTGGCCATTCTGCACCGCGAGCGAAAATTCAATACGGCTGCCGATATCGAGCACGTCATCGCCCTGGTCGAACACTATGAGTGCATGAATTACGCCGAGCAGATATGCCAGAAAAAAGCCCGTGAAAGTCTGGATTTCCTGGAGGCGATCCCACCCAGTTCAAGCAGGGACATCCTGGCGGAATTGCTGCAGTCACAGGTGAACCGCGCGTTCTGAAACCTGCGCGAATGAAAAGAAAAACGCCGGGACCCGAGTGGGTCCCGGCGTTTTTTGATTCTGCGGACTGAAGACTGGCATCCCCGTGGGCTCTAGGCGCTCACCGAAAGCGGTCCGATGACCTCCTCGGCCAGAGGTCGCAGACACTTCTGCAAGCGGATGCGTCCCCGGTTGACGCGGGATTTGACCGTGCCCACCGGGCAGTCGATAATCTTGGAAATTTCCTCGTAGGACAAACCATTGAGATCCCTCAACAGTACGGCCTCGCGGAATTCCTCCGGCAGATTGCGGATTGCCCGGGCAACCAGGCTCTGCACAGTCTTGGTATCGGTGCTTTCCCCCGGTAGTTGCTCCTTGCCCACAGGCTCGTAAAAGGATTTCCGCTCCTCCTGCTCTCTGGGGCCAATAGGCACCCAGTACCAGCGCTTGCGGCGGCGCAGTTCGGTCTTGGCCAGGTTGCCGGCAATGGTGTAGAGCCAAGTGGAGACTTGCTCGATTGCAGGAAATTGGTGTCTATGTTTCAGGCAGCGCAGAAAAGTCTCCTGAACAATGTCTTCGGCGCTTTCACGATGGCCCAGGAACCGGTAGACAAAGTTGTAAAGGGGATTGCGATAGCGTTGGACCAGAATGGTGAGGCTGGCTTGGTCCTCGGCGGCTTGCATCAAGACTTCCTTGTCCGAGGGGATATGGGTTCCTATCACGATTTCTCCCTTTCTCGCTATCAGTTTGGTTGGACCCATGGGCATGTATGCTATTAGGCTCACCATTACCAAAAAGCAATATTCATGCCAATCCTCAGAGGGAGCGAAATTTCATGGAGGGGTGTGGTTCATCGGGAAATCTTGCAGAATTCACCTAAAATTGGGTTCAACCCGTCTCAGAAATTTGAGAACCACCTCATTTTTCTGAGGGAGATGGGGCGGCCCCTATTTTGACATTTTTCCGGGCAAGGGCTAGATTTTCAGTCACAGTTGCGAGCGATGAGCCGTGGAAAATTCAGTCGATAAATTGCGCCAAGTATGTGAGAGTTGGCAGATCCGCCGCTTTTCTCCGGAGGAAATGGTGGAGCTCCTCGAAGATGGGGAGAGCCCGGACTGGATCGCGGAACAGGTGCTGCCGGAGGGCGGAGAGCAGCGTGGCGAATTGTGCCGGTTGTTGGGCGAAATCGCCGCGCCATTTTCCCCTGCGCCGCATCCTGCAGCAGAAGAGGACGAGCCATCTGGAGCTAGCCTCGAGGTGCCCGACCTGCATAGTTTGCCCTTGCCTGCGGGGGTGGATATGGAGCAGATTGAGCAGATTCTGGCCTCACCCCAGGGAGCCTTGATGGCAGATTTCGGCGCTTTCTGCCAGGAAAATGGGGTCGCGCCGGACGGGGAACCGGGTGAAATGGGTTCCGCCCTTGAGGAGCTTCACCAGGAGTGGCTGCAGACCCCCAGGGAAGCTCTGGAGGGTAAAAAGCCCTCCGAATTGCTCCCAGGCGGTCGCCTTTTGCCCCAGAAGATTGAAACCTTTCGCCGCGAAAGTCCCAAAGTGGGTCGCAACGAACCCTGTCCCTGTGGCAGCGGTAAAAAGTACAAGAAATGTTGTGGCAGGACGACCTAGGGCCGGAGCTCCAGGGAGGACCGCCAAACCTGTCGTGAAAGTATGACACATAAATGATTCAGCCGCTGGAGTCGAAGTATATCCAGGGTGTGTACACGGTTGAGCTGAGGGAACACCGCGACGAGCGCGGCCGCTTCTTCGAAATCTTCCGCAAGGAATGGTTCCCCCAGCGCAGTTGGGAAAAGCTGCAATGGAGCCGCTCGGAATCGCAGGCCGGGGTTTTGCGGGGCCTGCATTACCACCGCGAGCAGATCGACTATTGGCACTGCGTGGCAGGTCGTCTGCGGGTGGGACTCTACGATCTGAGACGCTCTTCGCCGACCAGCGGAAGGGGTCAAATAATCGACCTGGGCCAGGAAAACCCGATCGGCCTTTTCATCCCTTCGGGGGTGGCTCATGGCTTCCGTGCCCTCGCCGATGCGACCCTGATATACCTGATTGACAATTACTACGACGGCAGCGATGAATTCGGCGTAGCCTGGAACGATTCCCAAATCAATCTGCCCTGGGGCACGACGGAACCGCCCATCTTGTCGGATCGGGACGCCCAGAATCCCCCGGTCGCAGCCATTGCCGTGGAGGATTTACCCACTTGAACGAAAATGGCTTCGATGTGCTCGGTGCCCTGCTGGAGACTTGTGCCCTGCGCATTGCCCCCGCCAGCGAGGTTTTCTGGTATACTTCAGGCACGGTCGGCCCCTACTACGTCAATACCCAGAACCTCTACGGCAGTCCGCGAAAAGCCGCGGAAATGCTGGACTTCATCGAGAGCGGGCGCGGCGACAAGGTCCGATTCCCAGGGCAGTTGCTCAGGAGGATAAGGACCAATTACGCCGCGGACCCAATTTACCGCTCCGTCATCGACGCGCTGGTGCAGGAGGCGGGGCAAAAAGCTGCAGATGTCGACTATGTCTCAGGAGGAGAGCGAAGAGACTGGTTCTTTTCTTTGGCCGTGGCCGACCTTGTGGGCAAGCCCCATCTGACAATTTACAAGGATCTCAGCATGGTGGTGCTGGAGGGCACCAGATCTGGACCCGCGGGCAATCTGGCAGGAAGGAGTACTCTGCACATCGCCGATCTGGTAACCGAGGCATCGAGTTATTTCAGGGCATGGATTCCGGCGGTCCGCGGGTTCGGTGGACGGATAGCCTACAGCCTCAACGTGGTGGACCGAGGCCAGGGAGGCAGCGAAGCTCTCTGCCGGGAAGGGGTGCAAACCTCGGCCCTGTTGAGGTTAGATGAGCATCTTTTCGATAGTCTGCTGCGCGCCGGTCACATCGATTCAAGGCAAAGAAGGGGGCTGGGTGCATACTTCCGCGATCCCTACGGTTCCATGAAAAAATTTTTGGAGGAACATCCGGATTTTCTGCGCCATGCACTAAAGGCCGCCGAGCCCATTACGGGTCGCGCCAGAATCCTGGTGGAGAAAAACCCCTACCACCTCGACCTGGAGAAAGTTCTGGCCTAGAGGCGAAAAACCGGAATTGCACTGCAGGAAATACCCGGCCACAGCCAACATCACCTCCTCACTGCTATCCCGCTGCTTCTTCCAGGAAATCGTCGCCTTCGAGTTGAACCGAGACCAATTGCGAGACCCCCTCTTCGGGCATGGTGACGCCGTGGAGGGTGTCGGCGGCGTGCATGGAAAGCTTGTTGTGGGTGACCATGATGAACTGGGTGGTGCGGGCGAACTCCTTGAGGACGCGGACAAAACGTCCGATGTTGGTGTCGTCGAGGGGGGCGTCCACTTCGTCGAGGATGCAAAAGGGGCTGGGTTTAACCAGGTAGAGTGCAAAAAGCAAAGCGATGGCGGTGAGAGCCTTCTCGCCGCCGGAGAGCAGGTCGATGCTCTGGGGGCGCTTGCCGCGCGGGCGCGCCACAATGTCGATGAAGGCTTCGAGCGGATCGACATCGGCCTGCAGCAGCAAATCCGCTTCGCCACCGGGGAAAAAGCGGACGAAGGTTTCCTTGAATTTTTCGCGAATCTGTTCAAAGGTGTCGCGGAAAATCCGTCTGGCCCTGCGGTCGATAAGGCTCAAGGTCTTTTTCAGGTCCTCGGCCGCTTCCAGGAGATCGTCCCGCTGCCGACAGAGAAAATCGTAGCGCTCTTTTTGCTCCTCGTATTCCTTCAGGACCCCCACGTGGACTGCGCCCAGGCGCTGCAGGGACTGGCGTAGCTCGGCAATCCGCTCTTCGCTTTGCACCGGGTCGAAACCGGCAGGATCCACCGGCCCCAGGACTTCTACGTCGCAGTTCTGCTCCTCGAGCAGACGATCCTGGATGCGGCCGGCGTTGCTCTTGAGTTCGGCGACCTGGAGCTCCAATTGGAGCCGGCGCTCGCCCTGGGCCTTCAAATCGCGCTGGATGTCGCCCATCTCCTGCTCCAACTCGCGGTTCCGCAACTGGTATTCCTGCCAGCGCTGCCGAGCGCCGTCCTGGTTCTCTTCCAATTCCTCGCGGAGCTCGTGCATCTCCTTTAGTTCAGCGGAAATCCCCTGCTGCTCCTCCCTGCACATCTGGCTCTGGCGCTCCGCTTGCCCGGCTTCTTCTTCGAGGCGTCGGATATCCTGCCGCACGGTCTGCTCGATGCTGTGCTGGTGCCCGGCCTCCTTTTTCCAGCCCTCGACCTTCTCGGCTATGGTAACGTGCTCCACGCGCAGAGAGGATAATCGATCCTGCTTTCCCCGGCGCTCTGCCTCCGCCTCCTGCAACTGTTCTCCGCACGTGGCGATTTTCCCTTGCAGGCCCTCGGCCTCCGCCTCCACCGATTCCAGTTGCTCGCTCTGGGACTGAATGGAGGTCTGCAGATTCCGCCGCTGGTTTTGCAGATTTCCCCTCGCGGCGTCAAGCTGATCGAGTCGGAACTGCAGCTCTCTAACGGTGCTCCGGTGAACCTGCAAAAGATGGGCTTGATCCCGTTTCTGGTCCCTGAGATTTTCCAGTTCCCCGGAGATGGAAACGAGGTTGCGCGCGAGGACCGTTCGCCGCCTCTCTTCTCCCTCCAGGCTGGCTCCGAGAGTGGCCAGTCGAGCCTTCTCCCCCGCGATGCACTCCTTCAGGGTGCGAATCTCCTGGCGCCGCCCCAGAAGTGAGGCGTCGCCTCCGGTCTTTCCACCGGCGATGCGGCCGCATACATCGATGGCATCGCCCTCAGGGGTGACGAAGCGGACACCCTGATCTACATCGCGCCTGGTCAGTTTCAGGGCCGTACCCAAATCTTCCACCAAGAAGGTGTTGTGCAGGAGGCGCGACACCAGGCCGGCGATGGGCTCGCGGCAGCGGACCCGGTCCAGCAGAGGACCGAGCAACCCGGGAGAAGGCGCTAGAACGGCCTGAGTCGCGGCGGGCGCGGCGCTCCATTCCAGCGGGAAAATACCGGCTCGCCCGCAATGTCCCTTGAGGTACTGAAGCGCGTCGAGGGCAGTTGTGGCGGTGGGTGCCACCAGGGCCTGCAACGACTCCCCAAGGGCGGTCTCCACGGCCCTGTGGCAGCCCGGGTCCACCTCCACCAAATCGGCCAGAACCCCCTGGAAGAGGTCGGCGTAAGGGGAGTCGAGCAGCAAGGTACGGACCCCGCTGGCGTAGCCCTCGTATCCCGAGCGCACCCTTTCCATCACCTCAAGCCTGGCCTGATTGGCCTCGATGGCGCGGCGCAACTCCTCCGATTTCCGCTGCAATTGGCGGCGATTGGCTTCCACCGCAGCAGCGCGTTCTTGCAGGTTCCGGCGAGTCCCTTCCAATTCCTGCAGGCAGCTCTCCAGCAGTCGCCCCCGGGCCCCCGCCCGGCGCTCCAACTCCCGCTGTTGCTGGTGCTTGCCCGCCACTTCTTTGCTTTCGGCCTGCAACTCTTCCACCTGGCTCATCACGCTCTCGTGTGTAGTTTTGAGGCGCTCCAGCGCCAGGCCGGTATCGGTCTGGGAGCGCAGCAGTTTCACCAGGGATGCATTGAGGACGTTCAGTTCATTGCTGCTCGAGGCATAGACACCCTCGATGGCGGCCGCACTGCTGCGGGCATCGAGGAGGCGCTGTTCGAGGGCGTGCAGATCCTTCGCGGCAGCTTCGATCTGAAAAGTAGCCTTCTGTTGCAGTTGCCTGGAGGTCTCAAGGCGACGGCTGCAGTCCTGACCCTCGCGACCGGCGCGCTCAATGGTCTGTTGGGCGGCTTGAATGCGCACGCGCAAGGCCGTTGACCCTTTCTCCTGGTCGTTGATCGCGTCTACTAATCGACCACGTTCCCCGCCAATATCGGACGATTCCTTTTCTGCATCGAGCTCATTCAGCCGCGTCTTTTGCAGCTCGGTCTCGCGCACGGCCAAGCGGGCCGAGCCGGCCTCGTACTGCGTGCTCAAACGGGCAAGTTCCTCCTGCTTCGGACTCAGCTCCGCGTCAATGGCAAAGAACCGGAAGCGCCCCAGGACCACTTCCAACTGGTCCAGCTCCTGCTTGAGTTGCTGGTAGCGCCGCGCCCGGCCCACCTGGCGGCTCAGGTAGTCGACTTGGCGCTTGGCCTCGGCAATTATATCCTCGATGCGGGTGAGGTCGCCGTTGGTGGATTCCAGGCTGTTCCAGGTGGAGCGGCGGCGGACTTTGTACTTGGTGATACCGGCGGCTTCCTCGAGAATGCGGCGGCGATTCTCGGTCTTTTCGCTGATGATCTCGTCCACCATCCCCTGCTCCATCACCGCATAGGCCCCCTGTCCCAGGCCGGTGTCCATTAGCAGGTTATGAATGTCGAACAGACGGCAGGGTGCTTTGTTGAGGAGATAGTCGCTGTCCCCGGAGCGCAGCAGACGGCGCGCAAGGGTAACTTCACTGAACTCGATGGGAAGGATCTGGTTGCTATTCTCTATGGTCAGGCTCACTTCGGCCAGGCCCAATTGCTTGCGTTGGCGGGTGCCGGCGAAAATCACGTCCTCCATACGGTGGCTGCGAAAACTACTGGCGCGCTGCTCGCCGAGGACCCAGCGGATGGCTTCGACCACATTGGATTTGCCGCAGCCATTGGGTCCCACAATGGCGGTGATGCCCGGACCAAAGGGAATATTCACTTTGCGGGCAAAGGACTTGAAGCCGAATATCTCCAGTCGGATCAAACGCAAGCCAGCACTCCTTGGCCCCTCCGGGCAACGACTGTTGCCACCGCGGGAGGAGCAGGAAAAAGGCGACCACGGAGCGGGGTAAAAGGTCCCGAGGCCGGCAAAGAATGTAAGCAAAAGCGGGGAGATTTCCTTACGACCTGCCCGGCGACATGCAGATGGAGACCGGGAAAGATCAGAACCGGCCAATCCACTACAAGTAGGGGTTAGGTCAGGAAAATGTTACTATATATTGCAGACCAGGTCAAGGCATTTTTGACCTTGAAATTGCGCTATTCTGGTTCATATCTTCGGTCTGGAGGCGGCCCTGGGAGCGCAGTCCAGAACGAGTTCAAGGAACAAACCTGAAGCGGAAATTATGCCGCAGGTGTTGATTCCGGTGTTTTTTCGGCACATCTTTTCTCTGTTTTCTCTCAACCTTTTCAAATGAGTCTCCATGTCCGATCACAATCAGCTTCTCATTTTCGCCGGCCGCTTGTTCGATGGTCTCGGCGGCTGCTCCAGAGCCGACCAGGCCGTGCTGGTAGCCGACGAGCGCATCGCCGCCGTGGGTCCCAGGGAAGAGGTAGAGCGGCGGGCGGCGGCGGGCACCGAAAGGGTCGACCTGGGTTCCGCCTGCCTCACCCCAGGTCTTATCGACGGCCACACCCACCTCAGTCTCGGCGGCGACCGGCGCACCTATGCCGAGATGTTCGCCGACAGCGACGAAATTATGGTGCTCGCCGGGGCCATGAACATGCAGCGCCATCTCGCCGCGGGCATTACCACCATTCGCGAGCACGGTGCGCGCAACAAGGTAGGTTTCACCCTCAAGGAAGGCCTGGGCCGCGGTTATATTCCCGGTCCGCGCCTGCAGGTGAGCGGCCGGCCGATCACCTGCACCGGCGGCCATTTCCACATGTGCAACGAGATCGCCGACGGCGAGGAGGAACTGCGCCGCTCGGTGCGGCGCCTGGTGCACGAGGGGGCCGACTATATCAAAATCATGGCCTCCGGAGGAGGCACGGAGGGAACCATCCCGGGATGCGCCACCTACACCAAGGAAGAATTGCACGCTGCGGTCCACGAGGCGCACCATTTCAAGCGGCCCACGGTGGCCCACTGCCGCGCCCGGGAGTCCATGCTGCGCGCCCTCGAGGCCGGCGTCGACCTGCTGGAACACGTAGAGTTCCTCGAGGAGGACAACCAGTACCACTTCGATCCTCACCTCGCCGAGATGATGGCAGAGGCGAAAATCTGGGTCAGCCCGACCCTCCAGGCAGCCACCGGGTATCAACGGATCATCCAGCTCGAAGCCCGGCGCGAGGCCGATTGCCTGTCGGCTGCCGAGGAAGAGGAGCTCTGCGCACTCACGGAAAAATCCGAGCGCCGCCTGGATCTGATGCGCCGCCTGCTCGAGTACGACCTGCGCCACCGCATCGTGCCGGGCACGGACTCGGGGGTGAGAGATCTGGCCTTCGGACACTTGGACTACGAACTGCAATTGCTGGTTCGAGCCGGGTTCACTCCGGCCGAAGCGCTGACCGCTACGACTCGCACTGCTGCTGAGGCCATAGGCCTGAATCGGGAAATCGGTACCATTGAGCGGGGCAAGGTGGCCGACCTGGCTGCCTTTGACGGCGATCCCAGCCTGGATATCCGCGCCCTCAGCCGTGTCGTGGCCGTGTTTCAGGCCGGCCGCCGGATCCGCTGAAAGGCGGCTGCCTCGTGATTACCCCCAAGCCTCCCAGGCCCGCAAAAGGCCAACGCGGACGTCTGGGACAAATAGCCGCGGTATTCCTCAAGCTTGGATTCATCGGTTTCGGCGGACCGGCTGCCCACATCGCCATGCTGGAGGAGGAGGTGGTCCGAGGGCGACGGTGGCTTAGCCGCGAACACTTCCTCGATCTGATCGGCGCCACCAACCTGATTCCCGGACCCAATTCTACCGAGATGGCCATCCACGTGGGCTACGTGCGCGGCGGCGGACGCGGCCTGGTTGTGGCCGGCGCCTGTTTCATTTTGCCGGCAGTGCTGATTTCGGGGTTGCTGGCCTGGGGCTACGTGCGCTTTGGCTCCATCCCCGCAATTGCCCCTCTCCTTTACGGGATCAAGCCCGTGGTCCTGGCGGTCATTGCCGGAGCGCTGTGGAGGCTCGGACGGACGGCGGTAAAAGATTGGCGCTTGCTGATAATAGGACTCGCCGTGGCTTCCCTGTCGCTGAATCAGGGGTACGAGATCGCCGCGCTCCTGGGAGGGGGGTTGGCCGGAATGCTGTGGATGCGCTTCAGGTCGAAGAGGCCGGCTGACGCTGCGATGCAGGTGGGATTGCTGGCGGCCGCAGGAGGACAGCCTGCCGCCGCCGCGGTGCTTGGCACCGCGACCGGCGCCGCCGTAACTGCCTTCCCGGTCTGGAAGCTGGGGCTGTTCTTCCTGAAGGTCGGAGCCCTGCTCTACGGCGGTGGCTACGTGCTCCTCGCCTTCCTGGAAGGAGGACTGGTGCACGACTATGGCCTGCTGACTCGGGAGCAGCTCCTGGACGCCGTAGCCATCGGCCAGTTCACTCCGGGACCGGTGCTGTCCACCGCCACTTTCATAGGGTATATGGTGGCCGGACCGGCCGGGGCCGCGGTCGCCACTCTGGGGGTCTTCCTGCCCTCCTTCATTTTCGTGGCCCTGGTTAATCCCCTGGTTCCCCGGCTGCGGCGCTCAGCCTGGATGGCCGCTTTCCTTGATGGGGTGAACGTCAGTGCGGTGGGGCTGATGGCAGCGGTGGTGGTGAAACTCGGGCAGGCCACGATGGTGGATGCGCAGGCCTGGGGCCTGGGTGCGGTGGCATTACTGCTGTCGTTGCGCTGGAAGGTGAACCCGGCCTGGCTGGTGCTGGCGGGTGCGGTCGCGGGTTATGCCCTGTCTCAGTTCTGAACTCACCCACCCGGCCGCCCAAGGTTCGCCAGCGCCTTCTTCCGCACCTCCTCCATCTGCTCCCTGCCTCGGGCGGTGCGCCGGCCTTCTCCGTCGTAAAGGTTCCCATCTTCAGTGGACGCCGCCAGGGGTCCGTAGAGATCGGTGCGGCGGCCGCGGAAAGAGGGGCGGTTGGATTTCACCGGTCCGACGATCTGCACGCTTATGCACTCGGTCTCGTACTTCTCCAGGTAGATCTCGCCACCGGGGTTGATGATGACCGCGCTCCAGGTGTTGGCGATGACGATCCAGCAGCCGTTTTCGCGCGCGCGCCAACGCATCTTCGCAGTGTTTTCGGGACCGCCGCTGCCGTCCATGGGGATGAAAATGATCCCGGCGCCCTGTACCGCCAGGGTGCGGCAATTGTCGGCGCTGCGGTCGCTGCACAGCAGAAAACCCACTCGTCCCAGGGGCGTGTCGAAAGGCTCCAGCGCGCCGCCGGGGGTGATCTCATACTCGCCGACGGTGGTCACCTTGCGGTAGTGGGCGATTATATTTCCCTGGGGGTCGATCATGACGCAGGCGTTGAACAGATCCGCGCCGGAACTCTCCAAAAAGCCGAAGATCAGGTAGATCCCCAGCTCGCGGCTCAACTCCCGCGCCCGCACCAGGTAGGGGCCGTCCGGCACCCGCTGCGCAATCTCCTGCATCCCCTCTTTGGTCGAGGTGGGATCGGCATTGAACACGTACCCGTCCAGAACGGATTCCGGCGCGATCACCACTTCCGCCCGGCGCTCGGCGGCGGAGCGGGCCCAGCGCTCCAGGCGGCGGTAGTTGTCCTCCAGTTCCCACGGACGGGCCTTCATCGTAACCACGCCTACCAGCATCTCTGTCCTCCTCTTGCGGACCTCCGGTTCGACTACAAGGTAAGGGCGAAGAGCCGCGCCCGAGCCATCCGGATTCTGAGATGAATCCTGCGGCCGCGCAGGTGCGCCAGGTCCGAGCGCCCCTTCCAGCTCACCACCGCGTCCAGCTCGTCGCCCCTGAGCGCGTCGCAATCGTCAAACGAATATCCCGGCAGGGGCGGCGGCGAGGCCGCGCGCGTTCGGTCGGGTAATCCTCCGTCCACGATCTCCACCTTCAAAAAAGCACCTGGCTGCTGAGTCATGAAGTTGAGCTTCAACTGCTCACCGGCGCACTCCTGTTCCGAAAGGGCGAACTCGGCATAATCCTCCGCCTCCCAGGCCACCAGCCGGTCCCGCGGCCACATGGCCCAGAAGTACTCTTCCGTCCCCCCCATGGCGCCCAGGTTGTGCGGCCTTGGACAGGCCAGGGTGAGCAGGCCCCAGCGATCCTTCCCGAGCTCCACCAGATCCGGCGTCGGGTAGAGACTGCCGTAGGGCTCGAACAAGGGAATGATGGGCTTGCGCTGAGGTCGGAACCAGAGCTTGCCGTCGTGGCTGACCGCCAGATACACATCGAGAAGGTCGCTTGCCCGCCGGTAGGGACTGAAAAACATCAGGTGGCCCCCGTGGGGGTGGCGGCAATAGCACGGGGCGTAAATGTCCCAGTCCGGAGGATCGTCCGGCTCGGCCGTGAGCACCATGATGTGGTTGGTCCACGGCCCGCGAAAGTCCTCGGCCTCATAGCGCGACACTGCCCGCCGGCGCTCGCGCCCGCTGCGCAGGTAGATGACGTATTTGCCGATGTCGGGGTCAAAGGTCAGGATGTTCTGGGTGTCCAGGAGCCAGGGCGGTTCCATAATGGGATCTTTCAGGTGGGTCCAGTGCAACCCGTCGGGCGACACTCCTCCGGTGACCACTACCTGGGTCCTGATGTTGGCCCCGATATCCCCGGCGTCTCCCGCGGCCTCGCGCCGCGCCCTCAGCTCCATCACCTCCTGCCGGCTGGCGGGGCGGCCGTCGACCCAGAAGCGCCCGGTGATGCCGATTCCCTTGTAGCGCTCCGCGTCGCTTCCCCGGGGATCGCGCATAACGTTCATATAGCTGTAGTGCGACCCCACGTCCTCGCCGACAAAGAGGATGTTGTTCTCCTTCGAGCCGTCATATTCGTAGATCCCCAGGTTGGGACGCTCCCACTCGAAGCCGTCGGCGCTCTCGGCGTAGCACCAGAGTCCGGGCATCTTGCCCGGCACGTTGCCGGCTTTCACCCAGGGATCCTCGGGATCGGCAAAAGCGCCGTACCACATGCGGTAGCGGTCCCCCTCCCTGATGACGCAGGGATAGTGAATATTGCCGGCCTCCCAGCGCTTCTCGCGGCGCATGACCACCTGCGAGGGCTCGGCCTCCTGCACCGCCAGCCTGACCCCGCGCGGCAGGTCCTGGGGAAAGTAGATGCCCTCTTCGTCGTAGCTCACGTATCCGGGCCAGAGACCGTGCCAGTCCAGCACCGGCAGGGTCCTGGCGCGCAATTCGCTCATGATCTCCTCCTCTTTCTCAGGCTATCAAAAATCCACCGTCCACCGCCAGGATGTGCCCGGTCACCAGACTCGACGCATCCGAGCCCAGGTAGACTGCGGCGCCGACCAGTTCCTCGCTTTTGCCCATGCGCCCCATGGGGGTTCGATCGATGAAGTAGTCGGCTGTATCGGAACGCACTCTCTTGGTCATGGGCGTGTCCATAAGGCACGGAGCAATGGCGTTTACCTGGACGTTGCGCGGAGCCAGTTCCAGCGCAAAGGACTTGGTCAGCTGGGCCACCCCCCCTTTGCTGGCGAGGTAAGCCATGCTGCCCGGGTAGGCGACGAAGGAACCAATGGAGGCGAGGTTGATGATCTTGCCGCTGCCGCGTGCGGCCATGTGGCGACCGGCAACCTGCATGGGCAGGAAGGTGCCCTTGAGATTGACCGCGATAATGCGGTCCCAGTCCTCCTCGGCATAGTCGAGGGCAGTGCCCTTGATCGCGATCCCGGCTGAGTTGACCAGGATGTCGATGGCTCCCCCATCCTGCAACACTTTCTCCACCACTTCCTCGACCATGGTCCGCCGGGTCACGTCCATGAGCTCCGCGGTAGCCTCTCCCCCCTGCGCCTTGATGAGGCCTACGGTGGACCGGGCGCCGGCGACGTCGATATCGGCGACCACTACTTTGGCCCCCGCCTGCGCCAGACCGCAGGCGATTCCCCGGCCCAGTCCGCTGCCCCCTCCCGTCACCAGCGCCACCCGCGCGCTCAGATCGAACATCCGTATTCCTCTATTCACGGCAAAATCCCTTCTCTACCATTTCCGGACCCCCCGGCCATGCGCTAATCTGCCAAGAAGGTCATTTTCCCACCAGTTGTGGGGACCGCCTGAATCCCCCTCCCGCTTCCCTGGATCCACCTGATGACGGGGCTGTTTAATATCTCGAAAAAACAGGGACTCCCCTCGCCAAGGAAGGAGAGTCCCTGCCCGCGCCCGGCGCTTCCGCAGAAGGTCAGAAGCCGATCTGGAAAGAAAAGGTATTCATCGGGTCGAAGAAATCGACCGTGGTATAGGCATAGTCCACCTTCACATCCCTCAGAGTACCCAGATCGATATCCAGGCCGAACCCGAAGCTTGTCCCGTATATGTAGGTGTTGTCTGCCACATCCGCTGCGTAGTCGAAGCCGCCGCGCACGGCAAAGAATCCATCGTAGACATATTCGCACCCGAGTTTCCACTGGTCATAGGAAAAATTGCTGTGGCGGAAGACAGAGGAGAGGTTGACCTCACCCAGCGCGGCCGCCGGGTAGCGGTAGCCCAGGCCGATTTCAAAGGTCGAAGGAAGGTCCGCCGAACTTGCTTCGACCTTGTAGCTGGCAGCGGGCCGGCGCAGGCCGTCGAGCTGTCCCGAGCGCAACAGGGCCGGACCATCGTACTTCAGGCGAGAGCCGATGTGCTTAAGGGCAACCCCCATGTCGAGACCGCTGATCCCGCCGAGATTGGCGTACTGCAGGCCGGCGCTGAAGGACACCGCGGTGGCGTCGACGCGCTCTATGCGGTTGACGATGAAATGAGTGGTGGCGCCCACGGCGATGCGATCAGTGAGCATCTTGGCGAAGTTCACCCCCAGGGTGAAGAAGGTGGGCGAAATGGTGGCACCGGTACCGTCGGGAGAGGTCTCGGTAGTAATGGGAATTTCCCCCAGGTCAAGGGTCTTGATATTGAGGGCAAGCGACCCCAGGCGTTCGAAACTAGCGCCGGCGGCCATGTAGTTGACCCGGATATCGGCCAGGTAGGACATGGTGGAGAACATGGCATCGGCACTGGTGCGCGAGCGCGCCAGGCCGGCGGGATTCCAGTGCAGTGCCTCGATCCCCGCGGTGGTGGCGATGGAGGCCCCGCCCAGGGCCATGTCGCGGGCCCCCACGGGAATTAGCAATTCCGGAGCGGCGGCGGTGCCGGCACGATTCTGACCGTCGGCGTAGAGATTGCCCCCAACCAGGCACAGCACCATCAGCATGATGGATGAACGATTGATCGATCGAGTCATGGATACATCTCCCCGTGTCTGAAGGATCCCCCTGGCAGGTCCGAGGCTCTCACGTCCCCGGGCCGAGGGCGAATCTCAGTAGTTTTCCAAGAACTGCTGCTCCTGCACAATGGCCAGTTTGAGGATTTTGCTCTTGTTGATTCCCGGCATTTCAATATGGGCTATGTAGATGCCGCTGGCGATGGGCAACTCGTTGTCGTTGTTCAGATCCCAGCGCAGATAAGGTTCCGCATCGTCCTTCTCCAGGGTGCGCACCAGGGTCCCGCCCAGATCGAAGATGCGAACGGTGGCCCGGACCGGCAGATAGCTGAAGGTCATAAAGTGGTTGTAGCGACTGGTCTCAGCCTCGTTGACTCCGAAGTAGGGATTGGGAAAGACATTGATCTTCTTCAGATCTTCCTTGCGGTTTTCGGCCGATTCCGCCGAACCGGGAACCGCAAAGGAAAATACGTCGGACACCGTGTTGACGTGGTTGGCGACCAGCAGGAAGGAATCGCCGTCCTGCGGGAAGCGGTCCACCCGGCGGCGGCCGGCGAAGATGGCCCACATCAAAGGTATCACCGGTTCTCCAGAATCTCCGGAGTTGAGGGGAAGGAGGCCATAGCCGGTCAGGTCCGGATTGTCCTCACCGGGTTGGGTGTAGTCGGCGTCGAAGATGAAGAGCCACTCCCGCGGCCCACTCCCGGCGACATTGCTCGCGGTGCTGTACAACGCCGGTCCGTAGGCGCCGTTTACCAGGCCTCCGGCCGCATTGTTCTCCAGGAAGCCCACATCCAGACGGCGGGGCGGATCGCTCTCGATATCCCAGGCCGACAGGGCGATGGGGACGCGGTCCTGGTAGACGTAGATTCCCGGCCCCTCGGTGTTGACGATGTACTTGCTCCAATCGTAGCGCGCCGCCTCGGCCACCGTGGTCAGATCACCGGCCGCCGGGGGATCGGCGCCGGCGCCGCGCAAGTAGCGGTATGCCCACGACACGTTCTCGTTGCTCGGGTCGAGCGGTTTGTACTGATCCTCTCCCTCCGCTTCTACGACGCTGGTGAAACGGACCTCCACCGTGCGCAACTGCGCCGCAGTCACCGGCGACGGTTCGAACCAGTTATGGTTGGGGTCTCCGGTCATGGCGCCCTGAAAACCCTCTGCCCCGAAATCCGCTTCCGCCCAGGTCCACCACCGTTCCCCGGTGGGGATGTCCCAGTCCTTCATGCCGTTGGGGGGTCCCGAAACCCCCACCTCGATCCCGTCGGTGCCAATGTAGAACCCGGCACCCGTCTGGTCGGTCTGGTCGGTCAGCAGGGGGATATCGGCGCTGGTATTGCGCAGGCTCCAAGTGGTCTCGCCGTCGGCGTTCTGGCCGAAGCTCACCTCGTAGTCGTCTCCGCTGGTGCGGGTCGGATCCACCACTACGATCCGCACCGATCCATCGCTGACACCGGCGCTGTGCTCTCCTTCTATGACGTCTTCGGCCTCGGTGAGATAGCGCATCCCCAGCGGTGGCGGCTGGGGAACGGTGACGAAAACCTGGGGGGGGCTCTCCAGGGTGGTGACCGCCGCCCCCTCGGCGGTGTTGCGGTTGAAGGCCGTCACCCCAAAATAGTAGCGCTGGCCATTGACCAGAGATCTGCCGCGCAAGGCGTCGTGGGTCAGCTTGACATAGCGCTTGACGCCGAAATCGCTGCCGATCTGCTTGGGTACGTCGAGAACGATGCCAGAGGCCTCGTCCAGGTCGATGCCCAGAATGGTGGTAACCCCGTTTTCCAGATCGTAGGTGGCCAGCTTCGTGCTCTGTCCCAGGGTAGCCTCGGCCGAAGGCAACTGGTAGAGGTTGTAGCCCTCGAACACGAACCCCGAGTTGCCCACTTCCTCGGTGGCGCGGATGCCATCCGGGTTCCAGCCCCAGTCGAGCAGGACGGCTCCGTCCAGTTCGGTTACGCGCACCTGGGGTGCGGCCGGAGGCGAAGGCACCTCGAAGAAGTTGTTGTAGGCATCCTGGACGAACTGGTCGGTGAACTTGAGCTTGGAAATGCTGCGCAGACGGTCGCTGCTGATCCCGCCCAAGAGGGCGACCACCACCTCCTGAGTATCCCCCAGGGCCATCTCGAAGGGCCCGGTGTTGAGCACAATGCGTCGGTCTCCTGCCGGAAGCGGGTTCCCGTCGTTCCATCCCAGGGCCCGGGTGGGATCCCCGTCGAGGGTAAATAAGGTCTCCTGGTTGGTCAGAGGATTGGTATAGGGCACCGGGTTGTCCACGTCGGGCTGGGGCTGGTAGCCGCGCAGCAGGTTGTACCACTGCTGGGTACCCTGGTATTCCCCCAACTCCGGATCACTGATCGCACTGCCGGCGGCGAAGTAGACGAAGGAGGTCATGGGAAGGTTGCGGTATCCCGCCCTCTTGGCAAAGTTGAAGATCGCCTCGACGCTTTCGTCGAGCACCGGGTTGCCTCCTTCATCGGTCACGATCTCGCCGTTCTCGTCCTTCTGGAAAACCGGCACGATGGGCCCCTGCAAAAAGTCGTAGCCCACCGCCGGCGGGGCCAGATCGAAGGCCCTGTAGTGGGAATCGCTGTCTATGGAATTGTAGACGTAGCCAAGGCTCAACTCGACGTCGCAGCCGGCGAAATCGTCGCCGAAATCTCCAAGATCGGGATCCGACCACTGGGCGAAGTACATATCCTCGATTGTGGCCTCGTCCGGGGTGCTCTCAGCGCCCTTGTAGATGACGGTGTACTTCTTGAAGATCACGTCTCCCAGGGCGTCGGTGCGGGCGTAGCCCCACAGGGTAACCTGCACCTCCAGGCCGATGGGCTTGGAGCTGTAGAGAGATGCGGTCGCCCCCTCATCCAGGTCGTTGATGACGAACCAGGCCACCTGGTCGGCATTGGCCAGACCGGGTTCGTCCCCGGCCGGGTCCGGATTGCCATCGGCGTCGAATTGCGGTGTGTAGACCCCGTCGCCGTCCCTGTCGTAGAAAGGCGCACCCCATGGGGCAGGCCATTCCCTCCAGTTCCTGTCGTACTGGTTGCGCAGATCCTCCAGGTCCTTCTCCGTCACCTCGCTCAGCCCCTTGTTAAAGAGTTCGGAGGCATCCAGCCTCAGGTCGGCGGTCCTGTAGTCGCGGCGAATGCGGTAAATGCGCACGCTCGGATCGCCGGGGTCGTCGGCCACCCCCTGGAAACGATTCGGCCCGGAACCGTGCCTATTTCATAGGTCTGCCCCCCTACCCGCAGTTCCTGGGGATCACCGTCCAGAACCCGGCCGCCCCAGATGAGGCCGTCCTGGAAGATGACGTGGCCGGTGGAGCGCGGAAAGTCCACTCCTGCATTGTCGTTCAGAGGATTGCGGGCGGACCATCCGTCCCTCTTGAACCACAGTGACATGTTGTTGATGTTGAGCAGCGAGCGCTCGCCAAAGGCTATGTCCTGGGCCACCTTTGCAGCCGGAAATGGGCGAGCGGGGGCGCGGCTTTCGAGCGGATGGGCCAGGGTCCCCAGCAGCAGCAGGGCCGCCGGGAACGAGTACATGAGCTTCTTCATTTTGTGATCCCCTTCATCTTGAGTAGTGAACGCAGATTTTCAGGTAGATCCCCGAGCTAAAATCCCAGTTTCAAGCCCACCCGGAGCTGGCGCGGCTCGTCGTAGATATCCCCGTCTCCGGCGAGCCAGCCTTCGTTGGCCCAGTAGTGCTGCCGGTTGGTGATGTTGATCGCCTCGTAGAGCTGCTGGTACTCCAGGCCGCCGCTGGCCTCGACGATCTGGCTACTCAGGTCCGGATCGGTCAAGAAGCCGTCGTCCTTGTCGTTGCCGGTGCGACCGTAGACGTTGATCACGTTCCTGCGATTGAAGAGGTTGATGACTCGGACATAGACCTGGGCTTCGGTTCCGAAAAGATCGAAGCCTTTGTCCACCCTGAGATCCGCCTGAAAGGTCCAGGGGGTGGTGGAGCTGTTGATCGCCTCCAGGGGCTTTCTGTTGCGCGGATCGAAGCTGTTCAGAATGCCCCCTTCCTCCGGACCGGTCTGCCCCAGCGAACCACCCACCAGGGTAAAGTTGTGACCGCTGGAAAACTGCAGGAGCAAATTGGCCCCCAGGCGCTGCAGGACAGGGCCGCCGTCGTTCCTGTCAAAGCGGTAGTCCAGGTAGATGTTTCCATTGTGGGCCTCGTTGAAGTCCAGCGGCGAGATGATAGTGGGCAGGTTGCCGTCGTTTTCGACTCCCGATACAGCGGAGAAGGTCGTCGACCCGGTGCCGCGGGCGTCGGAGAGGGTGTAATTCAGCTCGGTCCTCAAGCGATTGGTGCGGCGCAGCTTGAACACGAACTCGAGACCTTTGGTGGTGGCGAAATCGCCGTTCTGCAGATAGTTGAAGGCATTGGCGCCCACCGCTCCAGCCTCCAGGTCCTGTCTCCGCAACTGCAGTTGCCCCTTGACGTCGCGATAGAAACCGGTGATGTCGAAGGACGCCGATGCGGTGAACTGGTGCTCGAAGCCGAGCTCGTACTGGGTGGTGCGCATGGGTTCGATGTCGAAGGCGGTGGGAAAGGCGATGTAGTTCTGGCCGCCAAGCTCCAGTGCCAGGCGCGCTCCTCCGGCGAACATGCTGCGCATGCTGGGCATCTGCGAAAAGCGCCCGTACTGCACGTGGAACACCGTGATATCCGACACCGGGAAGGAGAAACCCAGGCGCGGACTGATTTCCAGAAAAGTGCGCGTCTTCTGCATGAAATCTGTGTCGAGAGTGAACTTCTTGTCGTCGCGGACCGGCGCCGCCTGGTTCTTGAAGCGCCAGCTGTCCGCGTCGAAGTATTCCCAGCGCAGACCGAGGTTGAGGATCAGATCGTTGTACTCGATCTTGTCCTGGACGAAGGCGGCGGCGAGGACGGGATAGCGCGGCCCCTCCAGCCCCTCATCTTCTACCTCGCGGCCGAATTCGTCAAATCCGAAGAAATCGGCGCGGCTGGTATTGCGGATGAGGGCCTTGAAGTTCTCCAAATCCCCTTGCCCCGCCGGAGCGCTGCGCGCGGCCTCGATCAGCTCGTCGAGTATCTCGCCTTCCTCGATCTCGCCGGCGTAAAACCTCTGATACACCGCATCCAGATTCGGATAGGTGTTCTTGATGGCGGAGCGAATGGAACCGAGGACGATCCCGTAGCGGCGCGAGGTCCAGCGCTGGTAGTCGAATCCTGCTTTGAGCTGATGCACGGTGGTCTGCTTGGTGATACTGCCGGCCAGGCCCCAGTACCTGTCGTCCTCTTTGCTGTAGGAGCTGGAGCGCGAGGTGCCCGTTACGGTGGAGGTCGGCGTGCCCCGACGGTTGAAGGGGAAACCATTCAAGTCATAGGGACGAGGTACGGCTCCCTGGGCGGTATAGGGCGTAAAGGCAGCATCTGCCCGGGCTACGGCGACGCTGTCGTTGTAGACCATGAAATTGTCCTTGAAGACACCGTCGTAGATCTCCCGATCCTGTCTGTAAAGGCTGAAATTCAGCTCGTAGAACATGGACGGATCGAGGATGTGGGTGGCCTTCACATTGGTCAGCCCGGAGACGCGCTGGTACTCGGGCAGCCGCTTCCGGTTGAGCATGTTGCGGATCGGCGCCGGATTGAGCTCCCTTTCCGCCATGGTGTAGAGACTTGTCACGCGCAGTTGCAAGGGATTGTAGTCGAAGAGCAAGGTGCCATTGAAGGCGATACTTTCCAGGCCTGTGTGGTCGATATTTCCGGGCCCCAGCACCAGGGAGTTGATGGTATCCTGAACGGCGTTGCCATCCTCGTCCTCGCCCCAGTGGATGCGACCGCCGCGGTCGCCGCTGTCGACCAGATCGGCAAACTCGAACCCGTCCCAGAAGATCGGCACGAAGTCGCGGACGCCGCGCTGGCCCGCCAGGAAGGCGCGGATCTTGCGGTTGCCGGCCAGCGGTCCGCTCAGAGTCAGCACCTGGTTGTTGTAGCCATAGGAATAGGTCCCGAAACGCTGCTCGTGACTGGAAGTGATATTGTCCGTCTCGGCGAGAAAGTTGACATCCCATTCTGCGCCTCCCGTGCGCAGTTCCTGCAGGATGATGGCGGCATTGGCGCCGCCGTACTCGGCGTTGAAGCCGCCCGCCTGCAACTGAATCTCCTCAAGCGCTTCGTCGATCAAGCTCACTGCCGTGCCGCCGGTGACGATATTGCGCACATTGGCGCCCTCGACGTAGTATCCCACTTCGTCGCTGCGCGAGCCGCGGATGTGGATACTGCCCTCGTCATTCACCACGCCAGGCTGCAGGCTGAGAACATTCTGCACCCCCCTCAGAGGCAGGATTTCCAGATCCTGGCCGCCGACGATGCGCACCGCGTTGGTGGCATTCTTGTCGATGATGGGCCTTTCCGCCTGGACGACCACTTCTTCCACTTCAAGGTCCGAGGAGGTCAGCTTCACTTCCAGGTCGGTGGTCAGGTCAGCGGAAACCCGTACCCCCTCCAGAGTATAGGTGCTGTAGCCTACGTAGGAGACTTTGACGGTATAGACGCCGGGCGGAATATTCAGGACAAAAAAGCGCCCGTCGCCGGCGGCCACCGCTCCCAACCTGGTATCTACAAGGGCCACATTGGCATCGGGCAGTGCCGCGCCGGTCTCAGCATCCAGCACCCGACCGGCAATCTTGCCGATGGCAGCCTCCGAGGGGGAAAAGCTCAGTGCAAAAAGCACCGCGAGAGCGGCCGTCGCGCCCAAAAATCGAGAATTCCCAACCATGGCATGCTTCCTTTCTTGAAGTTTATCTTTGCAGAGTTCTTCCAATCCCAACCACATAATAGTATTTAACGAAACTTTTCCAGGGCAAACAAGAAAAACATTGCCCGCGCTGGATGGACGTACCGCCTTTCCCTTAATAGTACTCCAGGAATTGCTGCTCCCGGACAATAGCCAGCTTCAGAACCTTGACCTTGCCGATTTCCGGCATGGCGATATGTACCAGGTAGAAACCGCTAGCCACCGGCAACCCGCTGTCGTTGTTGAGATCCCAGGGCATGAACTGGTCCGGATCGTCCTTCTCCAGGGTCCGCACCAGGGTTCCGCTCAGGTCGAAGACGCGGATCGTAGCCCTCCGGGGAAGGTGGCTGAAGGTCACGAAATGAGCGAAGCGGCTGGTCTCTGCCGGGTTGACGCCGTAGTAGGGATTGGGAAATACGTTGATGCGCTCGATGTCTTCGCGGGCCCCGGCGAGGGAGTAGATCAGCGCCGTGGTGGTGAACTGGAACTCGTCCTCCCCGGCGACGATGACACTGTCGTATTCAATGCGCAAGACATCGCCGCGGGACCAGGTCGATAGGCCGCCCTGGTGGAACAAGAGCACCCAGGTCGCATGGGAATCGGTGAAGCTGTGCACCTGGGTGGAGTCGTAGTCGGTGGCAATCACGGTGATATAGTCGCGACCGGCCATATTGTAGGTTTTGTGATACGCCGCGCTACCAGCGTCGCGCGACCCGTCGGCGCCGCGGTCCTGAAAGGCCACGTTCAACTGGCGCGGGCGGTCGGGGTCCTCCACGTCCCAGACCTCGAAAGGAATGCGCTGCAGAAAGGGACCGGAGGCCGGCGCGCCAGGTGGCCGGAAGGGATGGGAGTCGAGGTCGCGCTGCGCCGAACCTGGTTCGATACCGGCCAGGGTGGCCATGGAGCCGGCCGCGACGATAGCGGTCCTGTCCTCGTTCCACACTCCGGTGAAACGGAACTCCAGATCCCGGCCCAGGAGCATGGGGTCGTCGCTGCCACCCCCTTCCCAAAAGGTGGAAGCGCGGCCGTCGGGCAAACCGAAGAGGGTTCCGTCACCCCAGAGGTGCAGGTCCCCGTCGTGCGGATCCGCGTCCACCGCCACCGCGGCGCTGCGATAGGTCGTGGGCGCCTCGAAAACCGGATCCCCCACCTTCACCTGCACGCCGTCGATCGCCGGGTAGGAATCGTCCAGGGAGTAGTTGCGCTGATTGGCCAGAACCACCCTTCCGTCGCGGCGCAGGTTCCAGGAGCGGTCGGGGTTGAAAGTGATGGTGTAGGTAGCGCCGACCAGGGCCGCGGGGACGACCACCACGGGGAAGATGTCCACGTCGCCGTGGCCTTTGAGCTGAACCACGGGGATGTGCTCGTCCAGCTCGGCGCCGCCTCTGGTTCCGGGCCGCGGCAACTGCGGCACAACCATGATCTTCTGCGGCACCGATTCGACAAAAGATACCAGCGCCTCGGGGTCGGGATTGTGGCTGTAGGCGGTGACCGCAAAGTAGTAGGGCTGGCCGTTGAACAGGGAGCGCCGGCGCAGAGCGTCGCCCTCGATTCGGGCAACCCAGCGCAGACCCGAGTCCGTGCCCTTTTGCCGGGGCAGGCTCACCACCTCTCCCGAGGCGGGATCGAGCTGAGGGCCCCAGATGGTGGTCACCCCGTTGGCCAGATCGTAGGTGGCGGTCTTCAGGGCCTGGGAAAAATCCGCCGCCGCCAGGGGGAACTGGTAGAGATTGTAGCCTTCGAAGCGGAACGGCGGCTGCACTCCCTCTTCGGTGGCGCGCACCGCCTCGAAATCGTAGCCCCAGTCGAGCACCACGACCCCATCGCCGCCGTGGGCGCGCACCCGCGGTGCGGCCGGAGGGGGAGAGATGGCGAAGAAGTTGTCGTAGGCGTCCTGGACCAGGCGGTCGGTGTATTTGAGTTGGGCGATGCTGCGCAGGTTGTCGCTGCTGACCCCGCCGAGGAGGGACACCACCACCTCCTGGGTATCGCCCAGAGCCATGGCAAATGGACCGGTATTGAGCACGATGCGGCGGTCGCCGGGGGGCAGGGGGACGCCGTCGTTCCAGCCGGCGCCGCTGAGCGGATCCCCGTCGAGGGCGAAAAAGGTCACCTCGCCGGTAATGGGGTTGGTGTAGGGCGCCGGATTGCGGGTATCGGGCTGGGGCTGAAATCCGCGCACCAGGTTGTACCACTCCAGGGAACCGACGTACTCCCCGAGGGCGGGATCGTCGATGGCGCTGCCGGCGGCGAAGTAGACGAAAGAGGTCATCGGCAGATTGCGGTAACCGGGGCGGCGGCCGAAGTCGAAGACCGCCTCCCCGCCATCGTCGGGGACGATGGGCCCCTGCAAAAAGTCGTAGCCCACCGCCGGCGGGGCCAGATCGAAGTCCTCGTAGTGGCTGTCCTCATCGGCGGAATTGTAGCTGTATCCCAGGCTGAGCTCCACGTCGCACCCGGCGAAGTCGTCGCCGAAGTCCCCCAGATCGGGGTCGGACCACTGGGAGAAGTACATGTCCTCGATTACCGCGTCGTCCGGGGTTTCCGCCGTACCCTTGTAGATGACCCGGAACTTGCGGAAGACCGCGTCCCCCAGGGGGTCGGTGCGGGCGTAGCCCCACAGGGTGGTCTGCACCTCGAGGCCGATGGGCGCGGAGCCGTAGAGCGAGGTGGTAGCGCCGGGATCCAGGTCGTTGACCACGAACCAGGCAACCTGGTCCGCCGGGCTCGAGCATTGTTCCGGAACGCGGCGGCAGTCGACGTCCCGAAAGGAAGGCTCGTCCACGGCGGGATCGTAGGCGCCATCCCCGTCCCGGTCGAGAAACGGCGCCCCCTTACGCCAGGGCCACTCGCGCCAGTCCCTGGCGTAGTGGGCGCGCAGGCGCTCTACATCCCCATCATCGACCTCGTCCAGGTCCTTGCCGTAAAGTTCGGATGCGTCCAGTCTGAGGTCCGCCCTGCCGTAGTCGCGGCGCACCCGGTAGATGCGCACACTGGGATCGGCCGGGTTTTCCGCCACCCCCCTGGAGAGAATGCGTCCGGGCACAGTGCCGGCACTGAAGGTCTGCCCTCCCACCCGCACCATCTGGCTGCCGCCGTCGAGCACGCGCCCCCCCCAGACCAGGCCGTCCTGGTAGACCACCTGGCCAGTGGAGCGCGGAAAGGTCACCCCGGAGTTGTTGGTCTGCGGATTGCGCCCTGACCAGCCGTCGCGCCTGAACCAGATGGAAATATTGTTGATGTTGAGCAGCGAGCGCTCCCCCAGGACGGCCTCCTGAAGGGGTTTTGCCGCCGGGTGCCGGCGGCCGCCTCCGCTGGCTGCGGCAACCATCCCCGCAGCCAGGACCAGGACTGCCACCAGCCCGTAGCGGAGGGCAGGGAGAATCACCCTCATCACCTATAACCCCACCTTTATCCCGAATCGGATCCGCCGCGGCTCGTCGTAGATATCTCCCCCCGAGGTGAACCAGTAGTGCTGCCGGTTGGCCAGGTTGATCGCCTCGTAGAGGTCGCGGTAGACCTGGCCGCCATGGGCTTCGACCACCTGGGAGCTCAGATCCTTGTCGCTCAGGAACCCGTCGTCTCCGGCGTTGCCCGTGCGCCCGTAGACGTTTATAACGTTCCTGCGGTTGAGGAGGTTCTGCACGTAGACGAATACCTGGGCCCTGGTTGAGAAAAGGGTGAAACCCTTGTCAACCCTGAGGTCGACCTGCAGCCTCCAGGGTGTGGTAGAACTGTTGACCGCCTCCAGAGGTCGGCGCTGGCGCGGGTCGTCGGCGGCGAGAATGGCGCCCATCTCCGGACCGCGCTGGCCGATGCTGCCCCCTACCAGGGTGAAGTTGTGACCGCTGCTGAACTGGAGGAGCAGGTTGGCCCCCATGCGGCGCAACGCCGGCCACCCGGCCTCGGGCCCGATGCGGTAGTCCAGGTAGACGTTGCCCCGGTGGGTCTCGTTGAAGTCGAGGGGAGCGATTACCGTGGGCAGGATGGCGTCGTTTTCTACTGCCGCGATGGCGGAGTTGTTCGCCGAACCGGTGCCGCGGGCGGCGGACAGAGTGTAATTGAGCTCGGCCCGCAAGCGCCGGATGCGCCGCAGCCTCAACACCACCTCCACACCCCTGATGGTGGCGAAGTCGCCGTTCTGCAGAAAGTTGTAGGCCCCTGCGCCCACCGCCTCCAGCGATACGTCCTGCCTGCGGACCTGCAACTGTCCCTGGACATCGCGGTAGAAGCCGGTGAGGTCGAAGGCGGCGGAGCCGGCGAACTGGTGTTCGAAGCCGATTTCGTACTGGGTGGTGCGCATGGGCTCCACGTCGAAGGCGGTGGGAGAAGGAATGTAGTGGCTGCCGGACAATTCCAGCGCCAGCGCGGCGCCCCCGGTGAACATGTCGCGCATGCGCGGCATCTGCACGAAACGCCCGTACTGGACGTGGAACACGGTTTGTTCCGACACCGGAAAGGAAAAGCCCAGGCGCGGACTCAAGCGGTGGAATCTGCGCGTCCTGCGCATGGAGGACAGGGCGATGGTAGTGGCCGCGGAGTCGCGCACCGGGGCGGCCGGATCCTTGAAGCGCCAGCTGTCGACGTCGAAGTAATCATAGCGCAAGCCGGCGTTGACGATCAGGTCCCTGTATTCCACCTTGTCCTGGAGGTAGGCCGCGGCCACCACGGGACGGCGCGGCGCCTCCAGGCCGGACCCTTCGCGGCGGCGGCCGAACTCGTCGAAACCGTAGAAATCGGCCTGGCTGTTGCGGCGCACAAGCATCCTGAATTCGTCCAGGTCCCCATCCCCGGGGGCTGCCGCAGAGGTCGCCGCGGTCAACTCTGGGAGAATCTCACCGGCACCGATCTCACCGGCGTAGTAGCGCCGGTATACCGCCTCGAGATGGGGGAAGTCCGCGGAGATGGCGGCGCGCAGGGAGCGCAGCAGGACCAGGTAGCGCCGCGATGTCCAGCGCTGGTAGTCGAACCCGGCCTTGAGCTGGTGGACCCGGGTCTGTTTGACCACGCTGCCGGCCAGGCCCCGGTATTGGTCCTCCTCCTCGAAAAAAAAACTGGCGTCCGAGACCCCGTTGGCAAAGGAGGTGGGAGCTCCGAAACGATTGAAGGGAAAACCGTGCAGGTCGTAGGGACGAGGCGCCACCCCCTGGCGGAAATAGGGGACGAAACCCTTGTCGGAGGTGGCCACCGCGGCACTGTCGTTGTAGACCCAGAAGTGGTCGGCGAATATGGGGTCGGCCGATTTGCGCCCCTGATCATAGCTGCTGAGGCTCACCTGGTAGAACAGGGAAGGGTCGAGCATGTGGGTCGCCTGGACCCGCAGCAGCGCCGATGCGTTGGACGTCCGCGGCAGGCGCCCCTGGTTGAAGAGGTTGCGCACCGGCGCCGGATTGAGCTGCAGCTCCTCGCTGGAGTAGAGCCCGGTGCAGCGCACCTGAATAGGGTGGTAGTCGAAAAGCAGGGTACCGTTAAAAATCAGGGCCTCGCGGCCGGAGTGATCGATGTTGCCGGGGCGTAACTTCAGCACCCGCACCGAGTCGGGCAGGTCGGCGGCGGCCCAGTGGAGGCTGCCGCCGCGGTCGCCGCTGTCGGCTAGATCGGCGAATTGGAATCCGTCCCAGAAAACCGGTCTGGAATCGCGGGCGCGGCGCTGGCCGGCCACGAAGGCGCGGACGCGGCCCTGGCCGGCCAGCGGACCGCTCAGGGTAAGCACCTGGTTGCTGTATCCGTAGGAGAATGTTCCCAGGCGCTCCTGGTACTTGCCGGTGAAGCGGTCGCTCTCGGCGACAAAGTCTATATCCCACTGAGCACCGCCGGTGCGCAGTTCCTGCAGCACGATTCCACCATTGGCGCCACCGTACTCGGCGTTGAAGCCGCCTGCCTGCAACTGGACCTCGGCGAGAGCTTCGTCGATCAGCTCCACGGCACTGAAGCCGGTGACGACGTTGCGCACGTTGGCCCCTTCCACGTAGTATCCCACCTCGTCGCTGCGCGAGCCGCGGACGTGGAAACGCCCCTGCTCCTCCACCATGCCGGACTGCAGCCCGAGAGCGTTGTAAACTCCCCTGAGGGGCAGGATTTCCAGGTCGGCGCCGTCCATGATGCGCACGGCGTTGGTGGCGTTTTTGTCGATGAGGGGACGTTCGGCCTTGACCACAACCTCCTCCACCTGAACATCGGCGGCCTTCAGACTCACCTCCAGCTGGGTAGTCAGATCGGCCGACACGCGCACGTCCTCAAGGGTGCAAGGAGCGTAGCCTACGTAGGTTACTTTGAGAGTATAGGCCCCCGGAGGAATATTCAATATGAAGAATCGCCCGCCGGCGTCGGCGGAGGAGCCCCAGCGGGTGTCGACCAGCACCACGTTGGCGGCGGGCAGAGGAGCGCCGCTGCCGGCGTCCCGCACCACCCCGGCGATCTTGCCCGTGGCCGCCTCGGACGCCGTGCAACTCAGCGCCAAAAGTAGTCCCGCGGTGCCCATCACAGCGCCGGCTCGATGCCTCTTGAACATGGTCCCCTTCCTAGGCTACAGCGGCTAAATATAAGGCCGGGCAGGGTAGGCGCAATTGAGCCGCTGCCATGCACCGGGAGGTGCCTGAAGCATGGTCCGGAGCCGACTTGCACCATGCGTTGACATGGTGTACGGCCCTTGTTAAGATGTAAAAATGAGCCTCCTCGAGCGAGAACACACCAAGCCTGGACCCCTTCCTGTTCTGGCCATTTTGGCCATCATGGGGCTGGCCTCCTGCGGTGGAGACGGCGGCCCCAATCCGCTTCCCGAACTACCCTGCGGCGGCGATGCCACCGCGCCTGCCAGAGACAACGCGGCCCCCGTCCTATTGTCCATCGCGGCGCCTGACAGACTGGTTTCCGGCAGCGAGCCCACCCTCTTCTCCGCGTTGGTGCAGGACAGCGACACCATTGCAGACGTCCCTGCCGTGCTCATGAACCTGAAGCGGGAGAACCTGGTGGTGGCCAGCGAATGCCTGCAACCGCAGCATGCCGCTGCGGGCGACAGCGGACGCTTCGGCGCTCTGCTGGACTCCACTCTCGCCGCCGGCCTCATGGGCGATCACACCCTCGAGTTCCAGGCCGTGGATCGGAGCAACGCAGCCTCGAACGTAATGACCAGGAACATCTTTCTGGAGAACCTGGCGCCCACACTGTTCGATCCCGAGGCCCCCGATACGGTGCAGCGCCAGATCGGTGTCCCCGTCCAGGTGAGACTCTCGGTGGTCGACCCGCAGGGCTACGCCGACATCGACTCGGTCTACTTCAAGTTCCTCAAGCCGGACGGAACTTACGGGGGAGACAACCCCGATCCCAACAACCCGGATCGGCTGTACAAGGAAGGCGGTTTCCACTTTGTCCTCTTCGACGACGGCAACCCGAAAATTGGCGACGAGAAGGCCGAAGACGGGCGTTTCTCATGGAGCTTTCCGGTGGATTCGGAGGCCATTCTGGGGACCTACACCTTCATCTTCTTCTCGCGCGACAGAGCCGGCAACCGATCCACCGCCCTCACCGATACCTTTGAGCTGGTCCCCTTCGGCAGGTAGGATCTCAAGGGCCGCCCTCATTCACGAAAATAGCAAGGGAACAGTATGAACAAACTGAAAAGCATCGAAATCAAAGGCTTTCGGTCCATCAAAGAGACGACCCTGGACCTTCATCCCCTCAATGTTCTTATCGGCGCCAACGGCGCCGGAAAGAGCAATCTCATCGCCTTCTTCAAGCTGTTGAATGAATTGATGGCCGAACGTCTCCAGCAGCATATCGGAGCGACGGGGCGAGCCATGGCCAACTTGCACTTTGGCCCCAGGATAAGCCCGCAATTGGAAGCGCAAATGGAGTTCGAGGTTGATAACGCAAGTGACACCTACCGAATGAGACTGTTCCATGCAGCCGGGGATTCGCTGATTTTTGCCGAGGAGATGTTGTCTTTCCATCAAACAGGCTATCTGGAACCTAAAGTCGTGTCCATGGGGATTGGTCATCAGGAAACGCGGATTGGAGACGAGGCAGCAAAGGATGACCCGGTGGCAAAAACTTTCAGATACTTATTGAATCATTGTCGCGTCTACCACTTCCACGATACATCGCCCACTTCGAGAGTCCGGCAGTATTGTTACGCTGGCGACAACCGCTGGCTCATGCCCGACGCGGCAAATTTGGCAGCGGTACTTCAAAAGCTGAAGTCTCACAAGGAAACGCTATATCGCCGGATTGTGGGGACGATTCGACAGGTGGCGCCGTTTTTCGAGGACTTTGACCTGGAGCCCACAGACTCTAAAGACATCATTCTCAACTGGAGGCATCGCACCTCCGATCTCGTTTTCGGTCCCCACCAACTCTCAGACGGTACCCTGCGGGCCATCTGCCTGATTTCGCTGTTGCTGCAACCCAAAGAAGACCTCCCGATACTCATAGTGGTCGACGAACCCGAGCTCGGATTGCACCCATACGCGCTCAATGTGATTGCCTCGCTGTTTCGCTCCGCAAGTCATCATACACAGGTTCTAGTCAGCACCCAGTCAAGTGCATTTCTCGACAGTTTCGAGCCGGAGGACATTGTAGTTGTCGAACGAAACGATGAAGCTACGGAGTTCTACAGACCGGATGCCGAAGAGCTCTCCGCATGGCTGGAGGAGTACTCGCTCGGGGAAATTTGGGAGAAAAACCTAATCGGTGGAGGGCCGCATTAATGGCTCGGCTCCATCTCTTCGCCGAAGGTCAAACAGAGCAGACGTTTGCCGATACAGTCTTGAAGCCGCATTTGGCAAATTTTGGTGTATATATGCAGAAACCGACCTTGATTGCCCACGCTCGGAAAAAGGGAATCGTCCACCGAGGAGGAGGTAGAAACTTCAGGGCGATGCAGAACGACATCAACCGTCGCCGCAAGCAGGATTCGGGAAATGATGTCTTTTTTACCACGATGATCGACCTTTACGCCCTGCATGCAAATTTTCCCGGTGTTGAAGAAGCTGAGAAATTGCGCAATGTCCCGTACCAGCGAGTAGAGGCTCTGGAACGGTCGTGGCTTGATGAGACTAGTGATAGGCGCTTTATTCCGTTTATCCAATTGCATGAATTTGAAGCCTACCTGTTTTGCGATGTATCCCAGTTCAATCTTTTTTTTGACAATTCTGGTCCTCGAATCTCGGCTTTGCAGAAAATCGTCGATAACGTCCAATCCCCGGAACTGATCGACGACGGGCAACATACGGTTCCGTCGCAGCGAATCCTCGCCGAATTTCCCGAATACCCGAAACCAACAGTAGGTCCGCAGATGGCCGAACTGATTGGCCTAGAGATAATCCGCTCCAAATGTCCTCACTTTAATTCGTGGATTGGGCGACTTGAGAAGCTTGGAGGGCCACCTAGGGAAAGGCCGTGACGAAAGGATGAGCAGACAGAGATCTCCCTCGCAGATCCTGTGCAGAAAGCCTTGGTTTATAGGCTCCTGGCCAGCCTACTGAATACCGAGGCCGCATTTGAGGCCCAAGGCAACGATTTTGTGAATTTACTGACCTCGAGGCACAATATACATGGAGGCAGAAGACTAATGACTTGCGATTATGAAGCAATTCGCTGCGAAAACAAGCAATATTACGGTACGCGCATAGGCCGGATTGGTCAGATGCTGCTTGCAGACCGCTACGATGAACGAACCCATTTCATCTTCGAATTATTGCAAAACGCGGAAGACGCCCTCGCCCGCCGAGTAGGGTGGCAGGGATCTCGGGCAGTGTCTTTTGACCTAATGGAAACTTCGCTTCGTGTAAGCCATTATGGAGACCCCTTCAATGAGGATGATGTACGGGGAATCTGCGGTATTGCAGACAGCACCAAGAATTTCAACGAAATTGGTCGCTTTGGAATCGGATTCAAATCAGTTTACGCATTCACTGATCGACCGGAAATCCATTCCGGTTCGGAGGCCTTCGCAATCGAAAAATTTGTTTGGCCGACGGCAGTTCCATCCATTGATCGGGATACGGATGAAACCGTCTTCCAGATTCCATTCAAACCGACTGATAATTCTGCGCACGACGAGGTCGCTGCCGGGCTTAGCCGGCTTAGTGCCTCGGGACTCCTTTTCTTGACTCAGATTGAAAAAATTACTTGGACAGTCGAAGGCGGCCCTTCGGGTCAATTTCTGCGAAAAGCGATGGACCTCAATTCCAACGTCCGCCGTGTGACAATCATTGGTCAGCAAGATGGAGAAAACGAAAAAGAGGAAGAATGGCTGATATTTTCGCGTATGGTTGATTCCAATGAAGGAAGCCAAGCTAAGCCAGTCGAAATTGCGTTTTCCTGCATCCAGAACAAAGAAACCAAGTGTAGCCAAATCCGGCGTGTCGAGCGATCCCCGCTTGTCGTTTTCTTCCCGACCGTGGTTGAAACGCATCTCGGCTTTATAGTTCAGGGTCCGTACCGCACGACCCCAAGTCGTGACAATATCCCCAAGAACGACGACTGGAACAAACGCCTCGTCAACGAAACCTCAACCTTGTTAAGGGGAACCCTCTGTTGGCTACGGGACAACGATTACCTTGACACGGAGGCGTTGCGATGCCTTCCACTTGATTTGACGAAGTTCGACAACCCAAGTATGTTCAGGCCACTTTTCGAAGGTACGAAGGAAGTTCTGTTATCCGAACATCTATTGCCTCGTTTCGACACCGGCTTCATAGCAGCCTCACGCGCACGGCTTGGGGCGGGCACAGGAGCTACGCGAACTCTTCAACCCCACCCAACTTGCGGAGCTTTACGAAGAAAGTAACGAATTGATGTGGCTTAACCCCGATATCACATCAGATTCGGCACGCGATCTATACGATTATTTAAGGCACCAGTTAGACGTCGCGGAAATCGTTCCTGCCGGTATTATTCGGCGGCTAAATCGAAAGTTTCTAGTGACACAGCCAGACGAATGGATATTGAGACTCTACGGATTTCTCAATCAACGCCCTGCACTACATCATCTGCTTTCCGACCTGCCCTTGATCCGCCTGGAAAATGGAGTTCATGTTGTCCCTGAAGCGGACGGGAAACGTCTGGCGTTTATACCTACCGCAACTAAAACAGATTTTCCTACGGTCCGTGGTTCGGTCTGCGCAACCAAGGCTGCGCGCACGTTCCTCCGTTCATTGGGCTTGGAGGAACCGGACCCGGTGGACGATGTAATCGAGAATGTTCTTCCGACGTATCGAGAGAATGAGATAGATATCAGCGATACACAATATGAAACCGATATTCGGCGCATTCAGACTGCTTTTGGTACAGATTCAGAGACCCGACGAAAAAGACTTATCGACGAACTTAAGAAATCCCATTTCGTAAAGGCAGTTGACGCTGGAGACCACACCGAAGGGTACGCGAAACCTGGTGAAGTGTATTTGGCCACAGAAAGGCTCAAGAGTCTGTTCGAGGGGATCTCAGGAATTCTCTTCCTTGACGACTCGTATCCTTGTCTACGAGGAGAGGATATCCGCGAGTTGCTCGAACGGTGTGATGCTCTCAGGTATCTCAGGCCCGTGGGGGACAACACTTTCTTCTATGAGTATGAGGAACTTCGGAAGTTACGGGTAAAAGCGGGACATCCAGAAACGTCTGGCCAGAATGATCGTGTAATAGATAGGACTTTGAAAGGACTGGAAGAACTGATAAATATTTTGCCAAATTTCGATGTAGGCCGACAAAAGAATGTTGCGAACTTGCTATGGAGAGAACTCGCGCATTTGGAGGATCGCCGGGGTAAAAACCTTTTCCAGGCAAACTATAGCTGGACGCACTATGGTTCATATAGCCAACTCTTTGACGCGGCATTCGTGCGGATATTGAACGACACGAGATGGGTGCCGGATGTTGACGGGAAACTGCAGTTCCCCAAGGTAATCCTGTTTGATTCCTTGGGCTGGGAAGGACATCCGTTTCTGGAATCAATGATCCGCTTCAAACCGCCTATTATCCAAACGCTTGCGCAGGAGGCTGGCTTCGAGCCTGAAATGCTCGACTTGTTGAGCAAACTTGGAATAACGAGCGAGGCTGAACTTCGGGATCGGATCGGTTTGGAGTCTGAATCAATAGAAGATGAATCCGGCACTGTAGACAAAATTTCTAATTCAGTTGATAGCGAGAGCGGTGAGTCGGGATGGAATTCCTTGGACAGAGCCGGCGCTGAATCTGACAGACGTATGAGCTCTGTCAGTCATGGCGAGAAAAACATCGAAGATCCAAAAAGTAGCAATTGGACTGGTCATAGCGAAGGTAGAGAGGAAGGTCTGGATGTTGTGCAACAGAAGCCGAATTCTGAAACGCCAAGCTCCTACTCATTCATCTCATACGTAGCTGTGCACTACGGGGAGGAGCCGGATCCAGAGGGTCTCGACCACGAGAGTCGGATGAAACTTGAAGCCGAGGCAATCAATCTTATAGTCGTGGCTGAGCCTGACTGGAGACGGACGCCTTCCAATAATCCCGGTTACGATTTGTATGAAGTTAATCAGGATGACCGACCGATACGCTGGTGTGAGGTCAAGGCGATGTCCAGTAGTCTTCAAGATCGTCCGGTTGGACTTTCTACCACCCAGTTCGACTGCGCCCGCAATCATGCTGAAAACTACTGGCTCTATGTGGTGGAGCACGCGGGGACTGACGGAGCCCGTATCGTTCGGATTCAAGATCCGGCAGGTAAAGCCCGCACGTTCACCTTCGATCGTGGCTGGCTCAATGTAGCCATCGTGGGCACCGAATCAGATGGCGGAGAGATATAAACTCTTCCCAACCTTAGATTGTTCTGGTTATATCAGCATTGGCAGTTGGTGAGTCAGCGGAATCACTCGTGTTTATACAGGGCAACCTAGAATTTTGAAAGAAACAAACGACGGTGAGTTATTCGGAATATGAGAAGGAGATACTCCAGCTGTTATGGACTTGGTCCGACCGGCACCATTGCGGCGAACTCGACGGCGGCAAGCGGGAGGGACGTCCTCCAGTACTCGCGGACGAATCTGTGTCGAAAAATATTCTGCTTCCAACAGACGAATCGAAGGCAAGTAAAATCCGTGCCGCCATCCCCGAGCACCAGCGACATCGGTGGTTTGGCAGCCTGAAGAGTTCCCAGGCCCTGGCTCAAGGTGTGTTCGGGGGGCTCCACGCCTTTGACCGCCTTGATCTGCTGCGGGATGTGCACGCCGAGTGTGGGCGACCGGCCTTCTTCGAAGACTACCGAGGCTGAACGCTCGAATTCGAGCACGAGATGGGCAACCTTGGTGAAGAATCAGGGAGGAGAACCAGTGTTGACGTGCTCCTTAGCGGACCGGCGGGGCGAGTCCCCATAGAATGCAAGTTTACCGAAACAGAGTTCGGCACCTGTTCGCGCCCGCGTCTGCCCTGCAACAGTGAACATCATTGTAATGGGAGTTACCGGGTCCAACGCGGTCGACATCATCGATGCGCACTGACCGAGGTCAAAATCCGGTACTGGTACCACTTGCCCCGCCTGTTCGACTGGCAGGCCGACCGCGATCATGATCCTTGCCCCTTCGGGAAAGTCTATCAACTGGCGCGCAATGCTCTGGCGGCCACACTCACAGGGAAAGGGGTTCTTGACCACACTGGAAGACATACACTTGTCGTCTACCATGCTCGCAACCCTCAGTTCCAAGTTAAGGGGAAGGCCGAAAAACAATGGCAGCAGGCAGTCAATGATTGCCGCATTCCAGGGCTTCTCCGCCGCCTGAGTTGGCAGCGCCTGATGGGCGCCATTGCTCGTGCACCGGAACTGGGGTATCTCGTCGATGGCGTCAGTAAGAAATACGGTTTAGAGCCAGTCGACCCGCCTGGTTAAAGGTCAGAGCTATCGCCCTCGCTCCGCTGACGACAGGGCACCCCGGCGCTACTCTTGGCTCGGTGCCCTTCGCTTGCAAGAACTCGACGACGGCAACCCCGAGATCGGCGCCGAGAAGGCCGAGGACGGGCGTTTCTCATGGAGCTTTCCGGTGGATCCGAGCGCCATTCTCGGGTCTTACACTTTCATCTTCTTCTCGCGCGACAGGGCGGGCAACCTATCCGCCGCCCTCACCGATACCTTCGAGCTGGTCCCCTTCGGCAGGTAGGATCTCCACAATCAGAGGAAGCCCCGGCAAGTCCGAATAACCTGGAGGAAGGCGTGTGCCCCCGGCTGAAACCTGCTGCGCCAACCCAGCCACCACTGCGGGCAAAGCGCAGCGGCTGCTCTTCAAGAGCCGAACCGGCGCTTGAGGGTGAGGCCCAGCGCCCAACCATGGGCGGCGTCGAAACTGGTGCGATTGGTGAAGGGGGGATCTCCCTCTTTTTGCATGGGGTGCCGGGAATAGTTCCCTGTGTCTTCGATTTCGCCGACCCGGGAGTAGGTCAGTCTGGCGCCGAGAATAATCACCTCGTGCAGCGCCCAATCGGCGCCGGCGTGCAGGCGGACCACCGCCACCGTGTCGGAATGATCTACGTCCTGCTGGCTGTTGTAGAACGATAGCGGCGGATCGTAGACCGGAGGCGACTCCGAGGTGTCCTGATATTCGTTGGAGTACCTCAGGTCGCTGACCTCGACGAAGGCCGCGCCCAGCCCGGCGCCTAGGTAAGGGGTGATGGCCCGGTTCGGCACCGGGAAGTCACGGTAGAGGTTCAGCGCCAGGATGCGGGTGGTGAGGTAACCGATGGAAGCCACGTCATTGGAAACCACCGACCCGTCGCGCCGGGTCCAGGGCCTGCCGTCGAGATACTCGATGGCGACGAAATCCTGCTCGATGTCATTTTTCCTCTGCGACCCCGAGACCTCCAGGCGCAGACGGCCGAACTGGCGGCCGCAGGTGAGCTCGAATCCGGCGCCGGGATCGGCTGCGATGGCGTAGCGCCAGCGGTAGCCTGATATCGCCGGGACCGGATCGGCGCCGAAACAGGCGTCGGTGGGATAGCACACCGTGTCCCGGTTCCAACCCACCTGGTCCATGCCCGAACTCAGGCCAACAGCGCCACCGGCGCTGAAGTACCAACCGGATCGCTCCGCCTGGGCGCCGGAAACAACCGCCACAACCGCGCAAGCGATGACGGACAGCACGACGAACGAAAACCGCATGGAGAAACCTCCTGGCGAGAACAGATGGATTGACCTAAAATGGCCTGGGTGATAAACATAGGAACAGTAGAGCACAATGTTCAAGTGCCGCCCACATTGCGAATCATTAAATTAGGCTCATGATGACAGCAACGACGACCCGGCCGCCGGCAGCGGTTGAGCACTACCTCACCGGTTTGCATCGGCTGCTGGGGGCAGGCAGAGAAAGGAATCTTCGTAGGCGTGTCTCATGGAAAATGCTCTTCGCTTTGGTTTTTGCTTTTGTCTTGGGCTATGGGCAAGACGTGGCCCTTGCACAGAATCAATTTGTCGTCGACGGAGATCGGCGGGATTGGGCCACGGGTGAGTATCTGGATTCGTTCTTCGACGTCATCCCTGATTCCAATAACAGTATCGACATCATATCCTACGCTGCTGTAGAAGACTATTCCGGCCATATAAAACGGGAAGGTCGGGAATTTTATTTTCTTCTCAGATTTCTGGAGCCTCCCTTTCAGGATACGACGACCACATCGGTGGAGCTGTTTTTCGACGTGTCGGCCGATTCGACCTTCGGAGAACCAACCCCTCCCTGGGTCGATTTTCTCCCGGACTACCGCATCGAAATCATCGGCCGGAATGGCGGTCTTACCCAGGAGATTTACCGTCGTCTGGTGGGGGATCAATGGGTTGCCACGAAAGGGGAGAACCTGTCGGAAGTGGAGGCCGCGCATTCGGGTCAATATCTCGAAGGGGCCATCCCCTGGGCCGCGTTGGGCAATCCTGGCGACACCGAAGAAGAGAAAGAAAGGGGGTATTTCTATTTCAAGTGGGCGATCAAAACGACTCAGGACGGTTCACATGATTACCTTCCCGACGGGGACAACCTGCAATTTCCATGGAGTCCCATGGGAGGAACAATCGTCTATACCAGCGTCGAGCTCCGCTCCTGGGGGTGGATCAAAGGTAATGCTCGATCACAGGATGGATTGGAATAGGACCCCTGAAGATCTTGGTTTTCTCGTCAAACGGTTCTCTGGGTATAGAGAGCGATGCTCGATTGCCGCACACAATCCGAAAAATTGAATCAGGCTCATTATGCCCCAAACAACGACCCGGCTGACCACCGCAGTTGAGCACTATTTTACCGATCTGCAACGAGTCCGCGCCTCCGGCAGCGCCACCGGCGAGCGCTCCAGCTACGGACCGCTGGCCAATCTGCTGAACGCCGTCGGCGGCGCCCTGAAGCCCAAGGTATTCTGCGTCGGCGAGCTCGCCGACCAGGGGGCGGGCCACCCAGATTCCGGGCTCTATGCGGCGAAGCAGGTGCAGAAGGGGCAGCCGCGCGCGGGGCAGGTACCGGAGCGCGGCGTGGTCGAAGTGAAGTCCGCTGACGACGACGCCTGGCTCACCGCCGAGGGCGATCAGGTCAGCCGCTACTGGAAGCGCTACGGCCTGGTGCTGGTGACCAATACCCGCGACTTCGTCCTGGTGGGAGAGGACACGGAAGGACGTCCGGCCAGGCTCGAAACCTTGCGGCTGGCTGCAAGCGCCGGGGAATTCGAGCAACGCCTGGAGAAGCCGCGCGCTTTCGCCCGCGAAGCCGGCGCCGGCCTGGGGGAGTATCTGTGCCGGGCGCTGGCGCACCGGGCGGCACTTTCCGAGCCGAAGGACCTGGCTTGGCTGCTCGCATCCTATGCCCGCGATGGATTGGCGCGGGTCGAGGCTGCCGGCGACGACCCGCTGCTGAAGACGGTGCGCTCCGCACTCGAGGAAGCGCTCGGGGTGCGCTTCGAGGGGTCTCGGGGCGCCGCCTTCTTCCGCTCCACCCTGGTGCAGACCCTGTTCTACGGCCTGTTCTCCGCCTGGGTGCTGTGGGCGCGGCAGGCCAGGCAGGCCGAGCGCTTCGACTGGCGCACCTCGGTCTGGCATCTGCGCGCGCCGGTGCTGCGGGCCCTCTTCCACCAGCTCTCGGGCCCCGGACGCCTGCGGCGGCTCGACCTTGTCGAGGTGCTGGACTGGACCGCGGCGGCCCTCGATCGGGTGGACCGGACCGCCTTCTTCTCCCGCTTCAACGAGGGCGAGGCGGTGCCCTACTTCTACGAGCCCTTCCTCCAAGCCTTCGACCCCGGGTTGCGCAAGCAGCTCGGCGTCTGGTACACCCCGGCCGCAGTGGTGCGCTACATGGTCGCCCGCGTCGACAAGGCGCTGCGCGACGATCTCGGCATCGCCGACGGGCTGGCCGCCGACAACGTCTACGTCCTCGACCCGTGCTGCGGCACCGGCGCATACCTGGCCGAGGTCCTGCGTCGCATCGCCACCCACCTCGAAGGACGCGGCCTCGGCGCCCTCGCCGGCGCGCGGGTGAAGCAGGCGGCTCTGGAGCGGGTCTTCGGCTTCGAGATCATGCCCGCCCCCTTCGTCGTCGCCCATTTGCAGGTGGGCCTCACCATGCAGGCGCTGGACGCAACCCTAAACGACGAAACCGAGCGCGCCGGTGTCTTCCTCACCAACGCCCTCACCGGCTGGGAGCCGAAGAGCGACAAGCCCCTGCCCTTCCCGGAGCTGGAGGAAGAACGGGACCGCGCCGAGCGCGTGAAGCGAGACACGCCCATCCTCGTGATCCTCGGCAACCCGCCCTATAACGGCTTCGCCGGCATGGCGGTGGACGAGGAACGGGAGCTTTCGCAAGCCTACCGCACCACCCGGCGCGTGCGCCGGCCCGAGGGCCAGGGACTGAACGATCTCTACGTGAGATTCTTCCGCATGGCGGAACGACGCATCGCCGAGAAGACGGGCCAAGGCGTGGTCTGCTTCATCTCCAACTACTCCTGGCTCGACGGGCTGTCGTTCACCGGGATGCGGGAGCGCTACCTGGAAGCCTTCGACGCCATCCGCATCGACAATCTGCATGGCGACCGCATCATCTCGGAATATGCGCCTGATGGTCGGACCAGTGAGACAGTCTTCGCGCTTCGAGGACAATCGCCGGGCATCAAGGTAGGCACCAGCATCGCCTTGCTTTCCAAATCGGGTACTGGCGCCGATAAATCGAAAGGCGGACATATCCTGTACCGGGATTTCCATCAGGCAAGAGCCGATGAAAGACAGAGGGCGTTGTTAGACAGTATCGACGCCCTCGGCATTGATGCAGGCTATACGGCGTTGGAGCCCAATCTTCGCCTCGGTTTACCATTCAAGCCAGCGACGGTAAGCGAGGATTGGTTCCATTGGCCGGCGCTGCCCGATCTGTTCCCGGTTTCGTTTCCGGGAGTCAAAACCAGCCGCGACGGATTTCTCGTCGATACGGATCTCGACCGGCTCAAGGCGCGCGTTAACGATTACTTCGACGCGACCTTGAGCCACGAGGAGATCACAAGGCGCTATCCCGGAGTGATGAAGAGCGCGGCGCGCTTCGACGCTCGGTCGGTCCGCCATGCGCTTCTTACACGCGGCGGGCCGGTGGATACCGGCTTCGTCCGTTTTGCCTACCGGCCTTTCGATCATCGATGGCTTTACTGGGAGGCGGAGGGCGGCCTGCTTGATCGCCCGCGTCCCGACTATCGGCCGCATGTGTTTGAGGGGAACATGTGGTTGGTTGCTCAGCAGAAACCTCGCCGGGAATGGTCACCACCACAAGTTATCTCGCAAATCGGTTGTCTCGATCTTATGGATCGTGGCGCGACATGTATTTCCGCCTACCTCCGCAACGATGACAAAGAAACCGACAACTATTCTAGGCAAGGTAGGCCTAACTTGACTATCGAGGCCGGGAACTATCTCAGATTTCTCGGCGCGAGCGTGGAGGACCTGTTTCACCATTTCCTCGCCATCCTCCACGACCCTGCCTACCGCGAAACCAACGCCGGGGCCCTGCGCATGGAATGGCCGCGAATTCCGCTGCCGGGCTGGCCCGACGGCGATACCGCTGGCGCGGCAGAGATGCTCGCTGAATCGGCAGCGCGGGGGCGCGAATTGGCCTGCCTGCTCGCTCCCGACACGCCGGTGCCGGGCGTTACCCAGGTCCCGTTGCGTCCGGAGGTCGCCGCCATCGCCGTGCCCGCTACCATCGACGGCCGCAACATGACTGTTGACGATTTCGCGGTGACAGCGGGGTGGGGCCACTTCGGAACGGGTGACGCGGTTATGCCGGGACAAGGGCGCGTCGTCGAGCGCGAGTACACTCCGGAAGAACGCGCCGCGCTCGGTGATTCAATGACCACGCTCGGCGCCAAAACGCTGGACGTGTACCTGAACGACCGCGCCTTCTGGCGCAACGTCCCCGCCGCCATCTGGGACTACAAGCTCGGCGGCTATCAGGTGCTCAAGAAATGGCTGTCCTACCGCGAGCACGATGTCTTGGGACGGGAGCTGACGACGGAGGAAGTTCTGTACTTTGCGGAGACGGCGAGAAGGGTTGGGGGGATATTCGTGTCAACTTCTTCGGTACGGACCGTGTAGGAGTGTTAAATTGAAAACATACCGCAACCCATCAGTACGATCTGGAATATTCATGATTTCGCCAGATCAAAAGGCAAACGGGACCTTAACACTAGCGGGCCCAAACACCTCGCTATATATCTGGGACGATAACTCTCTCGAAATATCGTCCGGCACAACCATTACCGGAATTCTTGATGATCTTTCAAAGGTTTCGCTAATCAAATGTATCATAACCAACCAAAGCTCAGTCCGCAAGCAAGACGGCATACTGTACAAATGCAACCTGTTTCCGACTTATGTCATCATCGGTGATCGATATTTTTGTGATGAAGAAGACCACGACATTCATGAAATCTCTTTCATTATTGACGATGCAAAGACGTTATTTCACGATACCGATGCCTTCGGCACTGTTTATAATGAGCCTGAAATTCTAGAGCAGATTGTTCAATTGGACAATCCGGACCGTGAAATTGTAATAGGAGAATCAAATTGGGTTTCGTATTACACAGGCAAGACAAATATATTCACTTCTGGTACAAAAATTGGACGCGTATCAGCGGATCATTCTCCAGTTTTCAGCATAGGTATTTATGCCGATTCAGGGCCAAGAAGCGATACTTTCGTCAACATAAAATTCGAAGAAACGATAACGGTCATTGAAGCGCTTTCCAGAATGGGAAGAGTTTTACAGTTTTTTGGACTAATTATAGGTCGTCCCCAAAACATTCTCAAGGTCAACATACACACAGGATACGATTATCCTCCCCAAGTTTCGGACGTGTATGTCAGTATTTACCCTGAACATCAACGTTCACAGGAGGAAGGTGAACCAACCTTCTATGATATTCTAATTGATCCGATTAAAAATCCCGAAATTTTCGCGAGTGTTTTAGAAGCGTGGCTCAATAGAGATATGAAGTGGCGCACTGCTCGCGCAAGATTGTCTCGGGTTTGGAGTGGAAGAGATTACAGCTATGACCGCATAATCGCGGCAGCAAATGTGTTTGACCTTTTGCCAAGTGATGAATATGGGAATAAAGAATCCCTTCCCGAAAATCTGAGTGACGCTGTCGAGAAGGCAAAAAAAATATTTCGTGGTTTGCCACAAAGTGATGAGAAGAATGATATTCTTGGACATTTGGGACGCGTGGGCGGTTGGCGCCTCAAGAAGAAAATCCGCCACAGATCAAAGAGCATAACCGATACAATAAATCATTTGGTTCCAGAAATAGAAATTGCGATTGATGAGGCAGTGAATCTTCGGAATTTTTACGTTCACGGCGCGCCTCCCCGCCTTGATAGTGACCAACACTCTCAGTTTCTAGGTTTTCTTACCAATTCGCTGGAATTTCTTTTTTTTGCCTCTGATCTTGTAGACACGGGATGGGATATAGTGAGTTGGTGTCGAAAATCCAAGCCGCGCGGTCATCCCTTTCACAATTATCTGGTCGACTATGAGAGCAACTTGATTAGGTTAAAGTCAGCAATAAACCAGTAAAATCGTCGTTCCGCATAGCGTCGCCGGATGATGCTCCCGATATTCTCGGCCGCGTCAACAAGGTGGTCGTCGGCGAGATGGGCGTAACCCGCCGTCGTGCGGTGCCGCCGGTGCCCGAAGAGCTTCCCCACCAGCGGGAGGTTCTCCCCGGACATTACAGCGTGACTTGCGGCGGTGTGGCGCAAATCGTGCAGCCGCAGCTTACCGAGATGTCGTGGTCACGGCATATCAGCAAGTCACCCGTGAGTGGTGGGACAACGCTCGGGACAGGTTTAACCTTTTCGCCTCAGAGCTTGTTATCACCGAAGCCAGCGCGGGTAATGTAGATGCCGCCCGCGCCCGTCTGGAGGCGCTCGAAGCCGTCACTCTCCTCGATGCAACTGAGGATGCGGTGAACCTCACCCGGGATTTACTCGATTTGGGAGCAGTGCCCCACACCGCTGCGGAAGATGCTGCTCACATTGCCATCGCCGTTACAAACGGAGTTCATTATCTTGTAACCTGGAACTTCCGACATATCGCTAATGCTGCAATGCGGTCTCGGATCGAGCATGTGTGCCGGCAGGCCGGTTACGAGCCCCCGACCATTTGCACACCCAATGAATTAATGGAAGCCGACCATGAAAACACCACAGTCTGACCCGATCATCGCTGAAGTCTGGACCGTTCGAGACCAACACGCGGCCCGGTTTGGTTACGACGTCAAAGCAATTTTTAGAGACATTCAAACCAGACAAGAGGCTTCGGGCCGCAAGTACGTCCGCTATCCGGCCCGCCGCACATCGCCTGAATCCTGAATTCAGGCGACCCGATAAGGCCATGCGAATGCCCATGGTCGAGGGCGATGCGATAAGCCGGGCGTTGTATATTGCGGAGATGGCGAGGAGGGTTGGGGGAATCGCATTTGCAGTCACTTCGAACACCTCATGATTTACGCGAATCGCCGCCTAGGTGCCCTGCTCGCTGCCTGGTTCAGAGACCCAGAGCAATCCTTGACTTAGTTTGTGTACGACACCAAAATAAGTATATTACAGGTAGACATGTTAGAGGCTTTGGTGCATACGATTGGCGGATTGACATGGTAACCGAACAGACACGAAACGCCGTTTGGCAAGAACTCCTGGATGTGGCGAGGCTCGTTCGTTACTACGAAGCTCTCTCTGATCGGCATCGGCGCAACCACATCATTGTTCGATTCCTCCTTTTAGCCGCAGCGGCCAGCGGTATCGCCGCTTTGCTAGACCAGCTTCCCGCGATTGCCCAACTTATTGCCGGTGGGTTAATTGCCGTTCTGATCGTATGGGATTTCTTATCCGACTACGCGAAAAAGGCTGCGGTCCTGCACGTAATCAGCCTTGAATGCAGCTCGTTGGAAGTCGAATGGCGCGAATTGTGGGCTGACATCAATGACAATGACAGTGATACAACTGATGCCGAAGCGCGACGTAAAAACCGGCGGCTAGCATTAAGGATTTCAGAGGTGACCGGGTGGGCAGGTCATGCCGATATTCGCGAGGATCGAAAACTGAATGAGAAATGCGAAGAGACTGCATACAGAGTCGCGGCTGACTGGTATGCCACCTGACCGAAAAAATTTACGTAACCGCAACACTCGGAATAGCGGCAAGCCTGCAAGACCGGGCAGGAAGCCGCCTCCACCTCCACCCCCGAAGCCGAAACCGCAAAAACAGAAGCCGTCGCCCCAAGACGGCAAGAAATAATCCCAGAGAAACTCGCTTTCCTTTATCTACCTGAAAGACCGTGCCTACTGGCGCAACATGCTTGCTGCGGTTTGGGGCTAACAAGGTTGAGTGCGATGTGCTCGGACGGGCACTGTCGCCGGATGAATTCAGCACTTTGTCGAGACCGGGCGACGGAGCGGGACGATGCTGGACTTGCGTGGAGGGGGCCGGGCCAACGAAAGGTTGTTAAGGGACTTGGACCGCCTTACCCGGTTGCGATTAATTTATGTGTGACTATTTGTGTCGGAGCTAACACAATGGCAACAAACTTGGCAATAGACCCAGAGCTGCTCGACAAGGCGCTGGAAGTCGGCGGCGAGAAGACGAAGAAAGCGACGGTCAACCGTGCCTTGCGGGAGTTCATCGCGCGCCGAGAGCAGGAACGGCTCTTGGGTCTTTTTGGCACATTCGACTGGGACGACGGTTTCGACTACAAAGGTGAACGGAGCCGTGAGTGAGGTTGTTTGTGGACACGAGCGTCTGGTCGCTGGCCTTGCGACGGGACGCGGTGCCCGGAGGGTTCGCAGTGTGGCGCCTGCGGGAGACGCTCGGTGGTGGCGAATCGATTTACACGACCGGAATCGTCTTGCAGGAGTTGTTGCAGGGCTTTCGGGGGCCGCGAGCTAAAACACGGATCGTCGAACGGTTCGGGGCGCTCGCCATGATTACGCCCGTGCGTGACGACTACATTGACGCAGCCGAGTTGCGCAACGAGTGCCGCCGCCACGGCATTCAGGTTGGTACCATCGACGCGCTACTCGCCCAGATCTGCATTCACCACAAACTAGTTATGCTGTCGACCGACCTCGATTTCAGCCACATGACAAAGCGGACGCCGCTTCAGCTCTGGAACGCCCGATGATCTTCGGCTCAAGACCGCGGGCATTGACCCGGAAAAGGGAACTTTCGGCACCTCGCTAATGTAGAGCCATCACAAGCGCTTGCTCCGCATTTCTTGGAGTTATTTTCGGTTCGGTGGTATAAACCACACTGCCAGAGGCATTATCTCGATCTCGCCCATCCTCATGGTATCCGCGAATAGTGTAGAGTTTCCCTTCAGATGAACGAACAGGGCGTGCAGATCATTGAGATGGATGGCGAGCCAGAATACACCGTCGTCCCAATTGAGGCGTATGGTCGCATGGTCGCCGCACTCGAAGACGCGGCCGATTCTGCGGCTGTCGAGCGGGCCTGGGCCGAGGATGCGGCGGGCGAGACGGTCCCGGGCAAAGTCGTAATGGACATGAGTCGATGAAACTGCCAATCATGGGTGTCCAGCCGCACCCTCGTTTTACGGAGCGGCTCCGCTTGGAGCCGCTTACGCGGGGACATGCTGACGACTACCACCTCGTATTCCAGGACGATGCGATTGCGGAGTGGTACGCGGGAAAGCCGCCGCACAGCGACTTCACCTTTCACAACCGGGAGAATCCACATGACCGGACTCGGGCTGAGTCCCTTGGCCCTGATCGCCCTTCTGGGACTCACGGCAGCGGCCGCAGCGGCAGACAAACCCGGTCCGGAAAGCGACTACCGGCGCGCTGACATCGGCGGCAGCCAGGGCCCCATCGTTTGGAAATCCCTGCTTCACGGAGACGGATTGGACGGCTGGGAGGCTGAGGGTTCCCCATGGACGCCCACGGCTTGGTCCCGCGAGGGAGACATCGTGATTGCGGAGGTGGGGGAGGGGAGCCGTGCCCGGCTGATTCAGGGAGATTCCAGCTGGAGATATTACGAGGTCAAGGTGCAGGCAACGCTAGTGCAAGGTTCCGCCTTGCAGATCCACTTTTGCATATCGGAAGACCGGGAGCATTCCTACCATCTCGGCACCCTGACCGGATGGAAGGCGTTAGCGATCATCAAGCAGGATCATACCAAACTCGACGTGGCGAATTTCATTTTCGAGCTCGGGCGGGAATACGATATTGTGGTCGCGGTGCGAGGGAACTCGATCACCAGTTACGTTGATGGCAAGCTAGTCAACCGGCTGACTGTCGCTACACCTCCAAGGGGCGGGGTCGGACTGGCCGTCTGGGGCAGAGGAACAATTGCCCGATTCAGGGATCCAAGGTGCGGCACTACTACAAGGAGCATCACCACTAACACTCAATCGCGACCTGGTCTGCCCCCGAAACGATCACCAACACCCGCTCTCAACTCCTCGTCTCGGAAGAGAGGCCATGCCAATGAAAGTCAAAGCGATCGACTTCGTGATTTCTCACGTGACCGATACCAGGAAGGCGGCCCGCTTCTACCGGGAAGTATTGGGGCTCGATCAGGCCATCGTCAACGACGGGGTGATTGCGGGGGACGGAAGCCGTAACACCTGGACCGAGTTTGACACCCGTCCCGTTAGCCTGGCCCTTGTCCGCTGGGACGAGGAGGCCGGGAAACCCGGGATCGCACTGGCGGTGGAAAACGTGGACGAGGCGGTGAAAGAACTACGGCGCAAAGATGTCGAAATTGTGATGGAGCCGGTCGACAGCGGAAGCTGCAGGATGGCCTGGATCAAGGATCCCTGGGGCAACCTTCTCTGCATCCACCGCCGCAACGACGGCACTTGTGGGTAGTATCCGTCGCTCCAATAACAGGCTGCAACCGGCCAGCCCTCGCGGCCAGCCCCACCCTGGTCAGATTCGCGCACCAGGCTGCAACCGCGAACGAATAAGGGGGCAGGTCACATGGGAATGGATGGTTGGAGCCGGCGCCGATCCTCTTGCAGGAAGGCGCCTAGATTCTTAGCTTGGAGCTACATCTTCCCCTACCCCAGAACCCAGGGGAGATTTGGCTCCCACACCTCCACAACGACCACCGCTCTGACCGGACACATCCTAGATTTGTCGTTTCCTTTGGTGACCACCAGGAAGGACGGCAAGGTGGGGACATCAAACCCTTGGGGACAAAATGAGACGAATGAGGTGGAACAGAGGACCTCTTCCACTCTTGGCGACCATGAATCATCCAGCGACGGCAGGGGCGAGAATATGATTGAGAAAATAGGTCATAATTGCGGCCTTTGCGTAGTCCACACCCTGCACGACGCACACAGATTCATACGCTCGCTGCAGCACCGGGGGCGCGAGGCGGCCGGCATGGCGGCTGTGGGAGAGGGGCGCATAGACATCATCAAGTGGGAGGGAGGAGTAGAAAAGTTCGATGTCACCGACCTTCACAAGATCTTTCCATCTCCCCATTACCACACCTATATGGCCCATGTGCGCTACGCCACCCTGGGCAGGAAGGACCGGATCCTCGAAGATGCCCATCCCCATGTGATCGGCGGCCAGGCGGAACACCGGGGAAACCACATTCTCATCTGGGACTGCGACATGGCGGCGGTGCACAACGGCCAGGTGAACGGGGAGTACTTCAGCAGAATTCCTGCCGAGCAACTGCATTCGGACTGCGACACCGAAGCTCTTCTGCATCTTTATCGCCAGTACGGCGAGCACAATTTCTTACGGGAAATACCTGGCGCCTATACCATGGCGATAGCCGACAAGGGCAAGAGAGACGTAATCGTGATGCGCGACCGCAGTGGTATAAAGCCCGGTGTCCTGGGCTGGAAGGACGGCAAGTACGGAGTGGCATCCGAGGACATCGCTTTCAGGAAGAACGGGGGCGATTATATAGAGGACCTGGAGCCGGGCTCCGTCTACTATCTGTCTCCCGAAGGTGAATACACCAAGACGGTTCTGGCCGAGCCCGACCTTGCCCATTGTTTCTTTCAGTGGAACTACTTTGCAGACGTGGATTCCATTATCAACCGGGCGAGCGTGCGACGAATACGGGAGACCCTGGGAGACGTCATGGCCGACGAATTCCGGCCGTCGGACGTCGACCTGGTGACCTATCTGCCCCGCTGTCCCGAAGTGGCGGCCAGGGCATACGCCAAGAAAGCGGACATCCCCTTTCTGCCGGTTTTCTACAAGATGCGCGGGGAGCGCTCCTTTCTCGGAACCACGGCCACCAATCGGGAGCAATCCATCGGCGAAAATCTGCACCTCTTGCCCGGAATGGAAGAGAGGCTGCGCGGCAAGACCGTGATCGTGCTGGACGACAGCATCATTCGAGGAAACAACTCGAGGAGGGCGCGGGAATTACTCTACGGAACCCGGGTCAAGAAAGCCTATTTGGCGAGCTACACGCCACCGATAGGGATCATCGGAGAAGACAATATGCCCCGGGGATGCATGTTCGGGGTGGACATGCCTCCCGAGCCACCTCCAGGGGAAGAGTTCCTGGCGCGCGGGAGGAACGAGGAAGAAATCAGCGAAGTCATGGGGATGCCGGTGGTCTATCTTTCCCCCGAAGGGATGTTGCGGGCCTTTGCCAGGGTGGGAGTCTTTGCAGAAAACATGTGCACTTATTGCATCGGCGGCAGGCACCCGTTTGCCGGATACACACCGGGAAACTCGCAGTTGGATCTGCTCGGAGATATTGGTCGAGGGGCCTCCTCGTAAAACGGTGTTTGCCCTGATTGACAAACACTTTGGTACTAGAAGGGCCGGTCCCGTGTTTTCATCCAAGAACTGGAAAGGGCGATGTATGGATCTACATCGCCCTTTCATTTCTTTCGCCGCAGTGGACTAAGCGACGGTTACGCTTTCGGCTGCCGGACCTTTCTGCCCCTGGACCACTTCAAATTCCACTTGTTGCCCTTCGCTGAGCGAACGAAAACCCTCGGCGGTAATGGCACTGTAGTGAACGAAGACGTCGGTCCCGTTAGGACGCTCGATAAAACCGAAGCCTTTGGCATCGTTGAACCACTTGACGGTGCCGGTCTCGCGATCTGCCATGCGTATGTCACCTCCCCTCTATCTTGGATTTCGTTGGAACAGAACATTCAAAATCTGCTTCAGGTAGGAAACTACTTCAGGCTTACAGGTAGGATCTACATCGGGGTAGGATCTACATCGGGTAGGAAACTACATCGGGTAGGAAACTACTTTAAGGCCTCGGGTAGGAGTCTACTTGGATTAGAACGACTGCCAACTAAGATTATGTTCTGTTAATATAGAAAAAAAAATGGAAAAAGCAACTATATGAGTAGAAGCATGCGAGTAGTCACAGGGGCGATAAGTCACGAGACCAGCACCTTCACCCTGGTTCCCACCACCTGGGACAGCTACAAGGAGCACTTCGGCTACCTGAAAGGCGAGGAAATACTCAAGAAGTTCCGCCATACCAACACCCCCATAGGAGGGTTCATGGAGGGCGCCGAGGTTCACCGCTTCGACCTCGTTCCCACAATTTTCGCCGAGCCCCATCCCAGCGGTCCGACCCCAAGGGGAATCTTCGACGCCGTTCTGGAGGAGTTGCTCTCCCGGATCGCTGCGGCCGGGGCCATTGACGGGGTATTGCTGGAATTGCACGGCGCCATGGTGGCCGAGGGGATCGACGATGCCGACGGCTATATTCTGCAAGCGGTGCGTCAGGTGGTCGGCTCCGAAGTGCCCATATTTGCGCAGCTGGACATCCACGCAAATATGTCCCAGCAAATGGTGGAGACAGCCGATGTATTGATCGGCAGGAGGACCTACCCGGAGGTGGATATGGGCGCCCGGGGGCGCCAGTGCGCCGAGGTGCTGGCTAGAATCGTGCGACAAGGGCTGCGGCCAGCAATGGCTTTGCACCAGATCCCCATGATCTGGGGCATGAACCAGGTTACCGCTCATGCACCCATGAGCGCCGCCATCACCGAGTTGCGGCGAATCGAATCCCTCCCTGGCGTGGTTTGCGGCTCCATCGCCACCTGCTATCCCCTGGCTGACGTGCCGGATATGGGTGCCTCGGTCTACATTGTCGCCGACTACGATGCGGAACTGGCGCAGGCATGCGCAGACAAGTTGGGCGCATGGATCTTTGCGCGCCGGGCGACATGGCAAATGGAAATGCCTTCGACTCGCGAGGCTCTGAAACAGGCCAAGGACGCCGGCCGCTTCCCCGCCGTTTTTTCTGACCGTTCGGACAATACCGGCGGCGGCTCTCCCGGGGACAGCACCGGCATGCTGCGGACATTCCTGGAAACCGGTCTGAAAGATGCCTGCTTGCTCTACATTGTGGATCCCGAGGCGGTGGAGAAGTGTGCTTGCGCGGGGGCAGGGGCGACTCTGACTCTGGAAGTGGGCGGCAAATCCTCGCCCTTGCAGGGCAAGCCCTGCACCATGAGAGCCAGAGTGGTAGCACTCTCGGATGGAAGGTTCCGCTACGATGGACCCATGTACGCCGGCTTGGAGGGGAACATGGGACCCTCGGCGCACATTGAAGAAAACGGGGTGCATGTCCTCCTGGTCAATCAGCGTGAACAGCCCTTCGACACCACCTTTGCCCGCACTCTCGGTCTGGACCCGCGCCGGATGCGCTACATCGGAGTGAAGTCGGCAGCTCACTTTCGCGCCGGGTTCGAATCTTGGGCGGGCAGCATCTACCCGGTCTCGGAGCCGAGCGTGCACAATCCGGCCGCCGGCAGGCTGCCGTTCCGGCGCCTGGGTCGCAAGTTGTATCCCTTCCACGATATTTGAAGCAGCTTCACCTGCAGCCACGTGAAACAGGTGCGAGCTGTCATTTTTTCAAGAGGATGGAGCAAAAACCATGAAAATAGCTGTTGTGGGCGCGGGAGCGATGGGGTCAATTTACGCCGGTTTGCTGGCCGACGCAGGTAACCAGGTCTGGGTGGTGGACACTTGGCGGGCTCATATCGACGCCATCCGTCAAAAGGGGCTCAGAGTGGAGGGGGCAAGTGGCGATCGGGTTGTGCAGGTCGGTGCCGCGACCGATCCGCAAGAGGTTGGGCAGGTGGGGCTCGTCATCATTGCGACCAAGGCCATGCACGTGGAAGCGGCGGCGACCAGTGCCCGGGTCCTGCTTGCACCCGATACCATGGTCCTGACGATTCAGAATGGATTGGGCAGCGTCGAGAAAGTAGCCCGAATTCTTGGTTCAAGCCGGGTGCTCAAAGGAGTGGCCGGAGGATTCGGCGCCTCCGTCGTCGCCCCCGGGCACGTGCATCACAACTCCTGGCAGTTGATCCGATTAGGTGAAATGGAGGGTCCCGTCACTCCGCGGCTCAACTCCCTGACCGAAGTCTGGCGCCAGGCCGGATTCAAGGTCAAAGCTTTCGAAAATATCGACCAACTGGTCTGGGAAAAACTGATCTGCAATGTATGCTACAGCGGCCCCTGCGGGGTGCTTGACAAAACCATCGGCGAGGTAATGGCCGACAAGGCGGCATGGGAGGTTGCATCGCAATGCGCGGTGGAAGCATTCGAGGTGGCGCGGGCGCTGGGAATAGTCCTGGACTTTGCCGATCCCGTTCAGTACGTCAGGAACTTCGGGGCGCAAATGCCCGACGCGCGCCCCTCGCTGCTACTCGACCTCATGGCCGGTCGAAAGTCGGAGATCGAAGTGATAAACGGAGCCATTCCTCCTCTCGCCCGAAAGGTTGGCCTGGCGGCTCCCTACAACGAGGTGATCACCGCCCTTGTCCGGGCTAAAGAGGATTCCTAAAGACATTCCCGGATAAACTTCCAGCCTGGAAGGCGCCGAGGCCCCGACCCTCCGAACCCGACGGCCTCCGCGCGCCGGTTCCTTCGCGGACCCGGCGCAACGCCGGAAGCGGGGATGAAGCCCCACCGAAATGGACCTGGGATTGGACCGGGTCCGGACATGGACACCGGGTAAAAACTCCACGTCCGCCTCCTCCATTCCCCTGGCGTCCATGGATCAATTCTCCTCACCAAAGGCACGCAACAGGTTCAAAACGGCGGCGCCGATGCGGTCGCGATTGTAACCCCCCTCCTGGACGAGGAGGGAGGGCAGGCCGAGGGCGGCGATGGCGCCGCCGATGCGCCTGAAACCATCCAGAGACAGGCCCAAATCCCCCAGCGGATCCTGGCTGCAGGTATCCACCCCCGCGGAGATCACCAGGAACGCGGGTGAAAAGGAACTGATTTCATTCAGACCCTGTTCCAGTACTTGCAGGTAGCGGCGGTCATCAACTCCTGGAGGCAAGGTGAGATTGAGGTTGAATCCTCGCCCGGCGCCCTCCCCTCTCTCGGCGGCATAGCCGCAGAAGAAGGGATAGGCCCGGTCGGGATCGGCGTGAATGGAGACGAAAAAGGTTTGGTCGGAGTGGTAGAAGATGTCCTGGGTGCCGTTGCCGTGGTGGTAGTCGATGTCCATGACTGCGACGCGGCCGTGGCGACCAAGGTGGGCGGCGGCGATGGCCGCATTGTTGAGGAAGCAGTAGCCGCCGTAGAAGGATCGGCCGGCGTGATGTCCTGGAGGCCGGCACAGGGCATAGGCGGCCTTTGTTCCGGCGAGTAATTGGTCTGCGGCGGTTAGGGCACAGTGGCAAGCTGCCAGGGCGGCTGCGTGGGTATTGCGGACAATCGGGGTCTGGGCGTCGAAACAAAAATAACCGGGCTGTTTGAGCAACTGCTGCGGCCGGGTGCTCATCCTTGGGCTGGCAAAGGTTGCAGGAACAACCCCGGTTTCGGGGAGGCCCGCCTCTGCCCAGGCGGCGAAGATGTGATCGAAGTAGTGGAGATATCCCTCGTCGTGAACGGCGCGGATGGAATCCAGGGGATATTTCTGCGGCGGGATGATGTCACTACAACTCTCTTCCTCCAGGGTGTGCAGAATCGCCATAGCCCGCGCCGGAGATTCGCTATAGGGATACATACCGTCGCCGACGAATTCGAAGGGGGGATCGTGGCGGAAATGCGAATTAGAATATACGACTATCACCTGAGATCGATGGCTGTTGGGTAGCGATGAAGTTATCCCATGGTCCTGAATATCAAGCCAGGACAATGGGGCAATGGCGAAAGTCCGGGGATGGTCGAGGAAACGGCTATCCTTCGAATGCCTGAATAAGATCCCCTTCGGGCGTCCCGGCCTCCGCTTCCGGTTTTTTGTTCGGCACTCGCGGCAACAGCTTAAAGGGCTGAACGATCTGCCGGCGTTCGGGAGTGAGGCGTTGCAGCAGCTCGGGCGACGGCTGATAGCCGAAGCGGAGGGTGTTCCAAGAGGAGCCGTAGCGGTAGACGACAATGCGCCGGGTGCCCGGATTGTCGCGCTTGGCAGATCCGTGTGAAAGAGCATCGACGAAAAGCAGAACGTCGCCAGCCTTCATGTGAATTTCGATTGCTCCCTCCACTCCATCTACCGAAGCTCCCTTGCCCATTCTGTGCATTGCCATGTGAGGATGTTCGAAATTGGCTTTGTGGCTTGCGGGGATGAGCATGGTGCCGCCGTCGCCAGGGCTGATGTCGGTCAGGGCAATGAGGATATTGACTTGACCGCACATGAAGTGACCGTTCAAAAAGCGGTACTGGTTGCGCTTGCAGGCAATATGAGCCCCGGAGTGCAGACCTATGGCCTCTCCAGATCCGCGAAAGTTGGCGAAGCCCTCATCGATAAAAAGGGGGCCGTGGTTACAGTCGAAGCTGCTTTGTCCGACAAAGTGCTTAACCTTGTCAATCCATGCCGGATGATCGATCAGGTTCTCGAAAGGGGTTCCCGCCTCGTAGATCTGCTGGAGATTTAGACCGTCAGTGGTCCCATACTGGTGCGCATGGATGTAGCCGTACCAATCTCCGAGCTCCAGCGGAGGGATGTCGTCAAGGCAGGCGTTGAGATCAGCTACTTCTTCCGGGGTCAGGGCCTGGGGCAGGACCAGATAGCCGAGCAGATCGAATAGATAGATGTCGAGATCGGTGACCATGTCCTCTCCTTGGTTCGACAAAGCACAAGAAAGCCGGGAAAAGGCTTCGCAAGGTGACGAGTGATCTCCATCCGGCTGCGAGGAAGGACGCGTGCCGCAGTGCCAAGCGACCCTTCCCCCGCTAGTCTCCTGGCGCGAAATCCTAACATTCCGCCCCGCGCACTTCGCCCCCGAAAACCTCCATGCGCTCTTCCACCGTGATATTCCCAGTGCCGGCTGGTTTGTAGTGAAATTGAAGGGCGCGCCGGGCCTGATTCGACCTGTTCGCCGGGCTTCCGTGTTGAGTCAATCCATGCCAGAGAAGGCATCCCCCAGGTTCGAGGGGTACCACCAGGTCGGCGCCGATGCGGACATCGGCATCGCAAATCTGCCAATCGCGGCGCTTGAAGTGGGGCATGGGATCCTGGAGGTGGGAAGCGGGCATGATGTGGAGACAACCGTTCTCGCAGGTGGCTGCATCTAGGGCGATCCAGGCGCCAATCACTGTTGTCCCCAGGGGCAGGTTGAAATAAGCGCAGTCCTGGTGCCAGGGCTTCTCACTGCCGACATGCGGCGGCTTGAGCAGAGCCATGTCCTGGAAGAGTACGGGTTCCGCACCCATCAAGCGCTCTAGCAGGGAGAGCAGATCCGGATCGCCGGCCATATCCCCGAGCCGGAGGTCGTAGCCAACAAAGCCGTGCAGCTTGCGGACCGCAAGGAGCCTTTCCTCGGGACTGAGTGCGTCCTGTTTGCCGCGGACGGCGGGCTCGAACTGTACTCCGCGGAATTCCTTTTGCCTGCCGCTGATGAGATCCCTGATTGCACGACGGGCATCATCCACCTGGGAGGAGGTAAAGAGGCTGCGGATAACCAGGTAACCCTGGGCGTGAAAGGACTTAATCTCTTTCTCCCCCACATCCTCGAGCCGTTCCACCCCGGGGGCTATCCTCTCATAGGTGTAGAGATCGGGTGAGGGGACATCCACCTTCCCTGACTTTGGCGCTGTTTGGGCGAGAGAGGGCAGCTCCCGGACCCGGGTCATTTCGCCTTGCTCCGCGATGATTTGGCTCCACCGCCCTTTGCCAGAATGGTCATCGGGATCAGAATGCAGTAGCCTGCCACCAGCAGGATCGGGGCCAGGGTCAGGGACAGGAAGCCATCGGGGGGAGGGATGCTCAGAAAAACATATCCGAGGACGATTACCCCGATGCCGAGGGCGAAGATGGTCCAATTCTTCCTGGTAAATGGGAAGGGCTGGTTGCTCGTCGGTTTCATGGCAAATTACCGCTTTTCCTTGATGCGGGCAGCCTTGCCCTTGCGGCTGCGCAGGTAGAACAGGCGGGCGCGTCGCACCTTGCCGCGGCGAATGTTCTCTATTTGCGATACTCTGGGCGAATGCAAGGGGAAAATGCGCTCCACAGCCACTCCCTGAGTGATCTTGCGGACGGTGACGGTCTCCTGGATTCCGCTGCCCTTGCGCTGTATGACATCCCCCTCAAATACCTGGACCCGTTCTTTTTCTCCCTCGATTACGCGCACGTGAATGCGCAAGGTGTCGCCGGGGCCGAAATCGGGAATATCGCTTTTCAACTGATCCGAAGTAAGCTCGCGCATTATACTCATGTCCATGATGCCTCTCCTCCTTTCAACAACTCCTTCTTGCCTAATCCTGCCTGCCATCCGGAAATGAGACGGCGTTCCTCCTCGTCCAGGTCGGCCCCTTCCAAAAGGTCGGGACGACGCTCGAAGGTCCGACGCAAGGCCTGCCGCCGGCGCCACCGGCGCACTTCCCCGTGGTCTCCGCTGAGCAGGACTGCCGGAACCCGCTCGTCGCCGAATTCCTCCGGCCGGGTGTACCAGGGACAATCCAGCAGGTCTTCATGAAAGGAATCCTGCAGAGCCGAACTGAAGTTTCCCAATACCCCCGGAATGAGGCGAACGACGGTGTCGATCACCACCAGGGCCGCAGGTTCGCCGCCGGTGAGGACGTAGTCCCCAATGGAAATTTCCCGATCTATGCAGCGCCGACGAGATCGTTCGTCAATACCCTTGTAGTGGCCGCAGAGCAGGACCAGACGTTCTTCAAGAGAGAGCTCAATGGCCAATTGCTGATCGAAGCGTCGGCCGTCTGCGGTCAGGTAGATGCAGTGCCCCCGATCCAGGTGGAGGGCCTCCCAGGCCCGCGCTACGGGTTCGGGCCTGAGAACCATTCCGCCGCCGCCGCCGTAGGGGGCGTCGTCCACGGTCCCATGGCGGTCCACCGCAAAAGCCCTGAGATCGTGGACCGCGATCTCCACCATTCCCCGCCGCCCGCCCCGGGCGATCATGCTGGTGTTCAGGGGCGAATTGAAGAAGTCGGGAAAAAGGGTGACGATATCGATTTTCATAGCGGCTTCAACAGTGCCTCGAGGCCCCGGACGACCAGCCGCCGACTGGTGATGGAGAGTTCTACTATGAAGTCGCCGACGGCTGGAACCAGAAACTCGGAGCCCCCGTCCCGGACCACGTAGGCATCGGTGGACGGCTCCTGCAAAACATCGACGATTTCTCCCAGGGGCCGCCCCGCGTCGTCTTCGACCTGGCAACCGATCAGGTCGGATATATAGAACGTGCCAAGGGGCAACGAGGCTACTTGGCCGGCCGAGATGGTAATATATCCATTGACCAGCACTTCTCTGGCGGTTTCGGGGGTGTCGATGCCGGCAAATTTTACGGTTATTCCACGGCGCTCCGAGCGCCAGTGCTCAATTTGCAGCTCACGGTCCTCCCAGCCCTCCTTTTGCAGGACAATCTGCGAAAATTCGTCAAAGCGGCTGAGGCGGTGGGTCAGGACCTCGACTTTGACTGCCCCGCGCACACCTTTGGTTCCCAGGATATATCCTACAGCAACGCGGTCTGAAGCACCTATTCCCAATCAGGACCTGCTTTTGACTTCCCGTCCGGAGAACGGGGAGATACCACCAAGGCGCCAAGCGGCGGATCAATCCTGCGGCTGGTCGGCTTCCCCTACAGCTTCATCCGCGGCTTCCTCTGCGGTTTCTTCCACCCCGCGGCTCTGAGCAAGCTTGCGCCGCCGAGCGGGTTTGTCCCTTGTCAGAGCGTCTTCGCGGACCCGGCCTTCCAGTCCCCTCCAGCGCGCCAGGATTCCCTGACTCCGCAACAGGGCCTTGACCGTTGGGGTCATGACGGCCCCGCGATCAAGCCACAGCCGCGCCGTATCTTCGTCGACCTTTACCTGGGCGGTTAGAGGGTCGTAGAATCCTACCTGGGCCAGGGCATGACCATTTGCCGGCGCGTTGATGTCCATGGCCACAATCCGGTAGAAGGGGCGCCTTCTCTTGCCCATCCTCATCAGGCGCAGTTTAACCAACGGCGATCTCCTTTGTCTGATAGCACATGAAAAATTCAACCCAAGAAGGGCATGTTGAACTTCAACTTTCCAGGTTGCCTGCGGTTCATCTGCTTCACCATCTTCTGCATCATCTGAAACTGCTTGACGAGTTGGTTGACGGCCTGGACCGTAGTGCCGCTTCCCCGGGCGATGCGCTTGCGCCGGCTGCCGTTGAGGATCAGGGGGCTCTGGCGTTCCTCGCGCGTCATCGACTGGATAATGGCCTCCACCTGGCCAAAGGCGGTCTCGTTCATCTGAACGCCCTTGAGCGCATTTCCGGCTCTGGGAATCATACCCATGACCTGCTCCAGGGGACCCATTTTCTTGATCGCGCCGACCTGTTCCAGGAAGTCGTCGAAAGTGAAGCTCTGCCGGCGCAGACGCTCCTCCATCCTTTCCATCTTCCTGCGCTCGAATGCCTGCTCAGCCTTCTCCACCAGGGAGAGAACATCGCCCATCCCCAGAATCCGGCCTGCCATGCGGTCGGGGTGGAAGGGTTCGAGAGCCTCCAGTTTTTCTCCGCTACCGATGAATTTGACCGGCGCACCGGTAACTTCGCGGATTGACAAGGCCGCGCCACCGCGAGCGTCGCCATCCATCTTGGTCAAAATACAGCCGCTGAAGGCCAGGCTTTCGTAGAAGCGGCCGGCCGTCTCCACCGCGTCCTGGCCCAGCATGGCATCGGCCACGAAGAGGATTTCATGAGGGCGGATGGCGGCCCGGATAGCTTCCAGTTCCCGCATCATTTCGGCGTCGATGCCGAGGCGTCCGGCAGTATCGACAATGGCGATGCTGCGGTTGGTGAGGCGTGCTTCCTCGACACCTCGGCGGCAAATTTCCACCGGGTCGGATGGCCTACCCTGGGCGTAGACGGGAACCTCGATGGCGGCGCCCAAGGTTTGCAACTGGTCAACCGCCGCAGGGCGATACATGTCGGCGGCCACCAGCAACGGAGGTCGGCCCTGTTCCTTGAAGCGCAGGGCGAGCTTGGCGGCAATCGTGGTCTTGCCGCAGCCCTGGAGCCCAACCAGAGCAATGATGGTGGGGGGATGGTCGGCAATCTTCAGAGGGCTGTTTTCACTGCCGAGCAAAGCCGCCAATTCCTCATGCACCAGCTTGATCATCTGCTGGCTCGGGGTCAGGCTTTTCATCACCTCGTGGCCGATTGCTCCCTCCCTGACCCGTTGGATAAAGCCCCTGGCAACCTTGAAATTTACGTCAGCCTCTAGCAGGGCGCGGCGGATTTCGCGCAGGGCATCGTCGATGTTGCGCTCGGTAATCTTGCCGCGACCGCGAAGCTTTTGAAAGACATCTTCGAAACGCTCGGACAGACGCTCGAACATGGAGGGCAATCCTCTGCAAACCTTCGTTCTCAAAAGACCAGAGAACACTAAATATAGGTTAGTGCTGAAAAGTGGGCAATACGCGGTGGGAGGCGTGGTCTCACTAGCGCAGGGAACTAATGGCCGTAGCGGGATCCGCCGCGCCGAAAACGGACGAACCCGCCACCAGGAGACAGGCCCCTGCCGCGGCGCAGGACTGGGCATTGGCGCCATTTACCCCACCGTCCACCGCGATGGGGAGGGACAGCTTCTGGCGCTCGATGCGGTCCCGTAAGGCTACGATCTTGGGCACTACTTGGGGAATGAAGGATTGACCGCCGAATCCGGGTTCCACGGACATGACCAGAGCGAGGTCGAGGTCGCAGAGGTGGGGAAAGAGAGCCTCTACCGGGGTCGAGGGGTTGACGGCGAGACCGCATTCAAGACCCAGTGAATGAATGGCTTCTATAGTACGCTCAGGATGGGGACACACCTCCACGTGAACGGTGAGGGAGTCGGCACCGGCGGCTCCGAACGCTTGCAGATATTTATCCGGCTCAGAGATCATCAGGTGGGTGTCGAGTTTCAGCCGGGTCGAGCGGCGGATGGCTTCCACCACCGGAATTCCGAAGCTGATATTGGGCACAAAATGACCGTCCATGACGTCGAGGTGAAATAGATCGGCTCCGGCGTCTTCCATGCGTTTTATTTCGTCTCCGAGCCGGGCGAAGTCGGCCGCAAGAAGGGAGGGGGCGATCCGGGTGCAGTCGGCGGTCATGGTTCTTCTCCTTTTCCCAGAGTGTCTTGTGCTGTTTCGGTGGACCTGCCTCCCACTTCCGAGTTGCGCTCCCGGGCAGGGGGCGGACCATTGCTGATAGTCAGATCGACCTCGCTGCCGCGAGGGAGCCCGACTCCCGGCGCGGGAGTCTGCTCGATGACCGCACCTTGCGGAATGGTGGAAGAGTAGGCAAAGGCGACGGCGCCGATGCGGAGCAGGGATGCCTCCAGTTGGAGACGGGCTTCGCGACGGCTCACTCGTCCCACATCTGGTACGGCGTAAAGGCGCCTCCCTACGCTGACATCCACGGATACTCGGCGACCCTTCTTTACCTGGGTGGAACTCTGCGGAGTCTGGTTGACGATAAAACCAGGAGCGAGGCCCTCGTGGAAAACACTGTCGGAGATGGCCAGACGCAGGTCCATCCGGTCCAGCTTGGGGCGCGCCTGGGATAAGGTAAGCCCGCGCAACTCGGGCACCCGAACCTTGGCGACGTCGACCATGTAGGGCAAAATCAGGACGTCGAGCACCAGGAGGGCAAGGACGGCGGATCCCCCGACGACGACCACCACGAAAACGATTTTTTCAACCAGCTTTTTCATATCCCTCTCTTGCAGATTCGCACGGCAAAACTGCCGTCACCGCACTCGCGGTCCGGCCGGGTCTCGAGATAGTCACCTGCCCAGGGGCTGGGACCAAGGTGCGCGGCTGCGGGCTCCAGCTCGGCGTTGCGGGTTCCTCCCAGGAAGCGTTCCACCACCCCGGCGTTTTCTTCCTCTTCCAGGCTGCAGGTGCTGTAAACCATGACACCGCCCGGTTTCAGGCGAGCAAAGGCCGCCGCAATAATGGCCTCCTGGTCTGCGACGAGGGCGGGCAGGTCCCGGGCGCGCCGGCCCCAGCGGGCGTCGGGATGGCGGCCAAGAATGCCGCTGCCAATGCAGGGGACATCGGCAAGCACCCGGTCGAAACCTTGCCCTCCTCGCGTACGGGCATCCTGAACAATGGGTCTGATGCTCCTCAGACCCAGCCTAAGGGCGTTTTCACGCACCCGGAGCAGGCGCCGGTGGGAGCGGTCGGCGGCAACCACTACGCCGCGGTCACCCATGGCCATGGCAATCTGGGTCGTCTTGCCGCCCGGCGCGCTGCACAAATCCAGCACCCGCTCACCGGGACGGGGGTCGAGCAGGGCCACGGGCAGACCGGCATTGGCGTCCTGCACCTGAAAAAGTCCGGCCTGATAGGCCCGGGTTTGAAAGAGTCCGGTGGCTTCGGGCACCGCGAAAAAACCGGGAAGCAATCCAGCGGGCTCGGCGCGGAAACCCTCGGCAGCTAGAGAACTTTGCAGCTCGACCGCGGTGGCGCGCAACCGGTTCAAACGAATGCAGACCGCGGCATGGGCATTGTTTGCCCGAAGCAGGTCGGAGGTGACCTCTGCACCCCATCTTCGCAACCAGCGCTCCACCAGCCACTGGGGGTGGGAGTAGTAGATGCCCAGATAGGTGGCAGGGTCCGTCCGGGGCGAGGGGTAGGAGATGTGATCCATCTGGCGCGCGGCGCGGCGCAACACCGCGTTGACCAGCGCCACAACGCCGCGATGGGCAAACTCCTTGGCCAGCTCCACCGAGGTGTGGACGGCCGCCCGCGCCGGCACCCTGTCGAGCCACCCTATCTGATATACGCCCATCCTCAGAATCTGCCGGGCACGGGACGAGCAGGAAGCTATGGGCCGCCGCGATAACTGGTCTACTATCCAGTCAAGGCGTCGGCGCCAGCGCAGGGTGCCCAGCACTAGCTGGCGCGCAAAGCGGCGGTCCCGAGGTGCCAGCGGGCCAAGGTGCGCGGGAAGGTCGTCGAGGGCATTCCTCCCGGCTTCGAGGTCGCAGAGCAAGCGCAGGGCCGTTTCCCGGGCGGGGTCTTTGCCATTCATGATGTCTCAGCGCAGAAGCAGCATGGTGCGCACGCGTTCCACCGGGCCCAAGCGCAGACGATAGATGTAGAGGCCGCTGGCCAGGTCCTTTCCGCGCCGGTCGCGCCCATTCCAGGTTAGGGTGTAGTGACCGGGAGACAGGTGGCCCCGGGCAAGAGTGCGGACGACCTGTCCAGTCAGGTTGAAAACGTCGAGCCGCAGGGGCGCCGCCGCGGTCCGGAAAAGGGAAAAAGGAATGGAAGTCACCGCATTGAAGGGATTTGGATAGTTCTGGCCCAGTTGCAGCCCCTGCAGTGCGGTGGAGTCCAGCACCTCGCCCAGGGCCGTGGTTCGCTGGTTCCAGGTAAGGCGCGAAGCGGCGCAGGTCCTACTTCTCTCCAGTTCGCCGCAGAGGGTCAACGCAGCTACCGCCGGCCCGGGGGTGTGCCCGGGTTCGGCGTCCAGGAGAATGGTGGTTTCGCCACGCTCATCGCTCAGTGATGTGGCCTGCCTGGTGTTACCTGGATCTACCCGAAAGGATTCCCCTTCCACGAATGCGTAGAATGGCGCCGATCCCAAGTTGTCGAAGGTCCAATCAATCGTCTGCCCGGGCACGACCTGGCCCTGGTTGAAGAAGCGGGCGCGAACGGGAGCCTCGCCGTGGCTGTCGTCGGCCACCCGGCCGGCGGTGGGGGAGGAAAAGAGGAAATGCTTTTCCAGCGGACTGACAAAGAGAATCTGCTCGAGGCTGCGGTGGCTCGGGTCGCAGAAATTGCACAGAACCGTTGCCTGAACCGGGCGGATGGTATCGCGTACGGCAAATGAGGGACCCAGGGAAACGGCCTCAATCCAGATGGCGACAGGCGTATCCTCGTCAATGTGGGCTGCCAGCTCGAAGCCAAGCCGGGCAAGTGGGGCATCGCCATTTACTCCCGCCCCGAAGGTGGCCAGGCCGAACTCTGCCCGAGGTCCTTCCACAGCGGGCGCGAAAGGAGCGATCAGGCCCTGCTGCCGACTGCTTTCGGTCAGTTGCGCAGTGACGGTGTCGACGGCGCTCGGCGGTTCCCAGCGCAGTTCCAGCTTGATCTGGCGCACGTTGCTCATATTTCGCGCGCTGACGAGAAACTCCACCACATCCCCACCCCCAAGGCCACAGGAGGGGCTGTCAACCTCAATGCTTATGTCGACGTCGGCGTTGGAACCATCAAGAGCCTGGCACAGGCTTGAAACCAACAGGCTTATGAGGACGAGAGATAGTCTGAACAAGCAGAATTTCCAGCGAATTCCGTCGTCTGATCAAGCAATTTGGAGGGGAATTCCTCGACTCCCGGGGAGGGTTCGGGCTGTTCATAATCTATAAAAACAGCAATGCGGGGCAAGGAGATCGGCGGGATCTTGACGCCCTTTCGCGAGGTGTCCTATATTCAGCTAATCGTGGCTGGTCAAGCCATTCCCCCCAACAACTCGAGACCACTACCCCGAATGCGCGCCTATCCTGTTTGGGATATCCTCTGCGAAGATACCTACGATTCCCTCGTCGACGCTCTTCTGGCGGTGCGCTCGCTGAGCATGGAGGACCTGGACGCCAGTCCGCGCAATCTGCATCCACCCGAGTTGTTGAAGGATCTCGAACGCGGGGTGGAACGCCTCGCAGTGGCGATTCGCCAAGGTGAGAAAATCGTTGTCTTCGGCGATTACGACGCGGACGGGGTGACCAGCACAGCGCTGATGTTGGACTTCCTGCAGCGCGCCGGCGCCTGCTGCGATTACCTGCTTCCCGATCGTCACGCAGACGGCTACGGAATGAAGCCCGCCGGGGTTCGGAAGGCCATGGATAAAGGAGCCTCCCTCCTCGTCACTGTGGACAACGGGATTGCAGCATCTGAAGCCATCGAACTTGCCGGAGCCCAGAGAATCGACGTGATAGTGGCGGACCACCATCGGCAACTGGGCGAATTGCCGCCTGCCCACAGTATCATCAATCCCAACCGCCGCGACTGCAACTACCCCTTCAAAGGACTTGCCGGAGTGGGTGTGACCTTCAAGCTGGTACAGGCCCTGAGCCGGCTCTTCATACCCGACCGGGATAGAAGACGCTACCTGAACGACTTGCTGGATCTGGTGGCCCTGGGGACGGTGGCCGACATGGCTCCGGTGCTGGGAGAGAATCGAGTCCTTATCCGTCGCGGCAGCGAGGTCCTGGAAGGGACCCGTCGTCCCGGGCTGCGTCAACTCAAGGCAATCGCCAGGTGCGCCGGCAAGCCCGTCTCCACGGAGGCCATTGGATTTCGCTTGGGACCGAGAATCAACGTGGCGGGTCGTCTCGCCTCGCCCGACCTTGCCCTGAAGCTGCTCCGTACCAGCGAAGACGGCGAAGCCGCCAAGCTTGCCGATGAACTCAACACCCTCAACAACAAACGCCAGAAGCTGCAGAGCGAAGGTCTGAAAGATGCCCGGACCCTGGTGAGCCCTGACGACCTGGAGCAGGATCGCATCCTCATCCTGCTGGGAGAGGACTGGCATCTAGGGATTGTCGGATTGCTGGCGGGCAAATTGGCTGACAAGTACAGCCGTCCGGTAGCGGTATGCACCGATGCCCGCGGCGACGGCACCTACACTGGATCCGCCCGCAGCATTCCGGCCTACGACATCAGCGCCGCGATCAACGCCTGCGCCGAGCATCTGATCGTCTACGGGGGGCACAGGCAGGCAGCGGGATTCTCCATGCGGGCGGAGGCATTCGAGGCCTTCAGTATCGCCCTGAGGGACCACGCCAACGCCCACATATCGGACTCTGACCTACATCCCCGTCTGCAGATCGACCTGATGCTCAGACCAGACGACATAGGCCGTCAAACCCTCGAAGCACTGGCTCCTCTCGAACCCTTCGGTAGCGGCCACCAGGCACCGATTTTCGGCGCCAGAAACTGTGAAGTGGTCTCCTGCAGCCGCATCGGCCGCCAGGGGACACATCTCAAACTGGAATTGAAAGTGGGTGGCAAAAGCCACAATGCGCTGTGGTGGAACCAGGGAGAGATAGCCGCCCAAGTGCGCCCTGGCCAACTTGTCTCCGCGGCCTTTGAACTGCAGGAAGATTCCTATGCCGGAAATGGTGCCGTCCAGATGGTCTTGCGGGATATCTGCCCGGGGGAATGAGGGAGCAGCCCTTGATCAGCTCGGACCATACCCGGAACCTCTTCGTCGCGGACAGCGCCTCCAAGATTTTGCTCGTCGTCATCGATGGCCTGGGAGGATTGCCCCATCCGCGGACCGGCAAGACCGAGTTGGAAACAGCAGCTTTGCCTCACCTAGACGCCCTGGCCTCCACCTCCAGTTGCGGCTTGATATCTCCTTTGGGTCCGGGCATTACCCCCGGCAGCGGTCCGGCCCACCTGGCGCTTTTCGGCTACGATCCCTGGCGCTACCGGATCGGCCGGGGCGCCCTTTCGGCCCTGGGTCTGGACATCGACTTCAGAGCCGGCGACGTGGCCGCGCGACTCAACTTTTGCACCGTGGATCGGAATGGCCGCATCGCCGACCGCCGTGCCGGGCGCATCCCCACGGAAAAAGCCCGCCAACTCTGCTCCATCCTGGAACAGGTTCGCATTCCAGACATGGAAATCTTCATCTCCGCGGAGATGGAGTACAGGGCCGCGGTGGTTTTTCGCGGGGATGACTTGGCCGACGCGGTGACGGATTCGGACCCTCAGGCCACCGGGGTTCCTCCGCGACCCCTTGAAGCGCGTTCACCGGCTGCCTCCCGCATGGTCGCGGTGGCCGGCGAGTTTCTGCGCCAGGCCCGGGACCTGCTTGCGCCTGAGGGTCCGGCCAACATGGTGCTGATCAGGGGCTTCGGCCGCTATCCCCAGTTGCCGCAAGTGGCCGACGTTTACGGTCTCAAGGCACTGGCCGTCGCCGGATATCCGATGTACCGCGGCGTGGCGGCGGCTACGGGGATGAACGCGGTGGATGCCGGCCCCGATCTCGAATCCGCCTGCCGGGTTCTGAGTGAGGGCTTTCCGGCTTACGATTTCGGCTACTTGCACGTCAAGGCAACCGACAGTGCGGGAGAGGACGGGGCCTTCGACAAAAAGGTGGATTTGCTCCAGGATGCAGACGCCTGCATCCCGAGGTTGCGGGAGCTGCATCCCGACGTGCTGATCGTCACCGGCGACCACTCGACTCCCTCCACCATGGGCGCGCACAGCTGGCACCCGGTGCCCTGCGCACTTTCCAGTGCCTGGGGAATCGCCGATGCGGCGGCGCGCTTTTCCGAGCGCGGTTGCCGCGGAGGCAGCCTGGGCACGATTCCCTCAACGGCCTTGATGGCCCTTGCCCTTGCCCATGCCCGCCGCCTCGAAAAATTCGGTGCTTGACATGTAATTGGTGAAGCGGGCAGATGATTCCTCCAGTAAGAATTGCTCACCGCGGAGCTTCCGGCGCGGGGCTGGCACCCGAAAACACTCTGGCGGCTTTTGAACACGCCATTCAGATCGGGGTTGATATCCTGGAAGTCGACGTCCACGCCACCGGAGACGGGCAGATCGTAGCGGTTCACGATGCGACCCTGGACCGCACCACCGACGGCGGGGGTCCGGTGCGGGAACAGTCGTTGGCCCAGATTCGCCAGGCCGATGCAGGTTCGTGGTTCGCTGCCGGATTCGAGGGCGAGCGGGTGCCTACTTTGCAGGAGGTGCTAGAATTGGCGCGCCATCGGGCCCTGGTGCTCATCGAGGTTAAGGCGGATTTCATTGCCGAGCGCATCCTCCACATCGTCGACAGCATGGGGGCCGCGAGCCAGGTGATCATCCAGTCCTTCAACCCGCAAAGCGTGCGCCACACCAAGCTCCTCAATCCGGGGATACCCACGGCCCTGCTGGTCGGCAAATTGCCCACTACGCCCTCTCGGGTCCGGGCCCGGAGGCTGGTGAAACAGGTTCTCCAGGCCGGAGCCAACGCGCTTTCCATCTGGCACGCGACTCTGACTCCTCCTCTGTTCGAGGAAATGCGCAAACGCGGAATTGCGGTCTGGGCATGGACCGTAGACCAGGAAATCATCATGCGGGATTTGGCGCTCATGGGAATTCAGGGGATCATTACCAACTACCCCAACCTCCTTAACCAGGTCATCGACGATCTCGAGCGGGAGGGGCAGATACGTCCCGCCCTGGGTCGGCGGCGCATCACCAGGAGCCGATGGGGGCGTCGACGGCAACTGCGCAAACTGCAAGGTTGAATTATTGCCTCATGGTCTGGTCGCTTATTTTTGCTATCCTTATTATAGTCGTGGTGATCTTGAAGTACATGCGCCTGGGCGGGGAACGCTGTCCACAATGCAACTCGACCAGAGATCTCCAGTCTCCACTCTGTCAGGACTGCGGCTGGATCTACGAAGTGCCCGGAGAGGAGGACAGCGACTACGGCGAACCCGAAGATCGGTGAATGTGGGCGCACCTCACTCCTCCGCCCCGAGAGTTTTCGCTTGACAAGTCTATTTTCGAATTTTAGATTGTTTTAACTTAACTTATAGCTCGAATTCACTACCCGTTTTCCAGTGTCGGACCCAGAGAAACAGGCTGCTCTTTGCAAAGCCATTTACCAGCCCGGAGGCCCAGAATGAAAACCTTGATTTTCCCACTACTTCTCGCGATTGCGAGTTCCCCTTTACTTTTCAGTTGCGGCGGTCCTCCTCCCATTGACGAGTTGGACGCGGCCATGCAGGCTTTGGACGGGGCGCGTGGTGCCGGCGCCGAAAATTTTGCCTCCAGCCAACTGGGGGACGCACAAAGTGCCTACGACGAGGCCAAAAGTGCCATGGAGGCCGAAGATCAGAAACTTTTCAAGAACTTCGACCAGGTCAAGGTTATGATCAGCGATGCCACAGCCAAGGCCCAGGCTGCCCAGTCTGCGGCAACGGCCGCCAAAGAGGCCGCCACGCAGGAGGCCGAAGCGGCCATCGCCGCGGCCAAGGCAGCCGTACAGCGCGCCTGGGACAGTCTCGAGGAGGCGCCGGCCGGTAAAGGAACCGAAGGGGACATCGAGCAACTGCGCGCGGATCTCGGCGCTGCCGACGCCGACCTGAATGCGGCCAGTGCAGCCGTTTCGGAGGAGAATTTCGAGATGGCCAACTCCAGTGCTCAAAGTGCGGAAGAGAAGGCCGCAACCGTGGAGGAGGGAGTTCAGGCGGCTGTGGAACGCTACCACGAGTTGGTTGAGAAGATGCGGCCCTGGTACGAGAAGTTCTAGGTCCGGGGCGAGAATAGCGGGATATTTTGTACGGCGTACGGCCGGAGAAGAAGAAAATTCTCTCCGGCCGTTTCTTTTTTATGAGAAAAGTGCAAAGAATCTTTTCTGGATGTCTGTTGGCCGGATGGGCGCTGTGGGGAAGTTGTGCGGCAGCAGAGGCGGGAGAGAGGGTGGACGAAGCCGAGTTGCGCCTGGAGCAGAAGCGGTTGCTGCGCAATATTCGTGGGCATAGCTTGGCGACTCCCTATATCGTCGTCAACACCCAGGAGAATCTGCTCTTGCTCAAAGACGGACCCCGGGTTTTGCGCTCCGCCCTGTGTGCGACAGGGAGCGGCCGCCGGCTGCAAGGTCCCAAGCGCTGGAAGCACAAATGGGTCTTCGATACTCCCACAGGACGCTTCGCCGTTCTGCGCAAGGTTGAGGATCCGCTTTGGATCAAGCCCGAGTGGGCATTTATCGAGGCGGGAGAGGAAATCCCCATTTTCGCCGAAGACCGCCGCCGCTTCCAGCGTGGAGCCCTGGGACGTTACGCCCTCTACTTCGCCAGGGACTACATGATCCACGGCGCTCTCTACGAGATCAACCTGGGCAAGAGCATCACCCACGGATGCGTGCGCGTGGGTGAAGGTGATTTGCAGTACCTTTACGACACAGTGGAAAAAGGTTGGCCTGTCTACATCTATTAGGAAAGCCATGATCGCCCCCTGGCTGGAGGAGCAGGAGTGTTGAAGGTTCTCCTGGAAATTGCCGATCCAGGGCAGATATAATGCATAAAGCTAGGCTGCCATCGGTCGAAGTGCTGATTCTTGTCGCGGGCTTGCTGTCCCTGTGTTCAACAGGCGCAGAAGAGGAACCCGGTGCCGAGGAACTGCTCCGTATCAACCAGGCCCTGCAGCAGTGGCTGCAACTCATAGAGGCCGATCGTCCCTACCTGACAGTGGATCGCCAGGCGGGAGAGTTGCGCCTGCAGCACGGTCAGGCGGTTTTGCGCAATGTCCCGGTGCTGGTGGACTCGCTGGGCTTGCGGCCGGCCACGCGGTCATCGCTGCAGCTACACGTCCGCCGCTATCGTCCCGCCACTTCCTGGTCGCGTCCGCAGCCGGGGCCCTTCAATTGGGAAAGCAACCTGGTCGAGGAAGCAACGGAGAAATGCGCCCTCTATTTCGGCAGCGGGCTTCTGATCTACGCCGCAACCGCCTGGGGGAATCCCCGCGCCCCGGCCCTCAGGATTGCAGTGGACGACCTGCAGGCACTTTACAATACAGCGGAAATTGGAATGCCCCTGGTGGTACTGCCCCGGGGCTGGGATAGGAGGTCAGGCGATGCCGATCCCTGAACTACTCGCTGGTTGGGCTACCGGTGACATCACTCCGGATCTCGGAATTTGTATGGGCGGCTACTGGGGGCGGAAGTCCGGCGCCGAGAGGGTGCACGACAGGCTCGCGGTCAAAACTCTGGTCTGGGCTCAAGGGGAGCGCCGGGTCGCTCTGGTCACCCTTGATTTAATTGGTATGGATGCCTCCACGGTGGCACAAATCCGGGGGCGGGTCGAGAGGCGCAGTGGTATTCCCGCCGCGGCCCTTATGATTTGCTGCTCCCATACCCATGCCGGTCCCCTGACTCTTCCCCTGCGCGGCATGGGCGCGGTGGATGGGGAATACCTGGGCAGGATCGAGGAGGAGATCGCCCTCCTGGTGGAGCGCGCCTCGGAGGCTCTGCAGCCAGTGCTGCTGGCGCACTGCAAGGTGCCGGTGCAGTTGGGCTGCAACCGGCGGAGAAACCCGGGAGGCGAGGACGCAGGGCAAGGACCGGTTGTGGAATATGTCCACGTTGTCCGCATCGAAGCCGAAGACGGACGCGCAGCCACCCTCTGCAGCCACGCCTGCCACCCGACCGTCCTGGGCAGAGCAAATTACAGCATCAGTGCAGATTTTGTCGGCGCAGCCCTGGGATGGATCGAAACCCGGACCCGGGCTCCGGCTCTCTTTGTCAACGGTGCCTGTGGAGATATAAACCCCCGCATCCGCCGCCGCGGGCACGGGACCTTCGCCGATGTCGCGGCCTCGGGGCAGGAGCTGGGTGAGGCGGTGGTGGAGGGATTGGAGGGTGCGGCGGAACTGAACGGCGCGAATATCGATTGGGCCCTGGAGAAAGTCCAACTTCCACTGATGAATCCTCCCTCCCGGGCAGCCATGGAGGCGGAAAAGGCAGTATGGCAGGTGAGAGCATGGTTGAAGAGAATCAGCGGCGCAGATGCCTGGGCCCGGATGGCCCCCCAGGCGCGCCTGGAGTGGGCCCGGGAAATGCTGGCACTGGCCCGATCTGGAGCGCGGAATCGGCGCCAGCCCTTCGAGATTCAGGTCCTGCGTCTCGGACCCCTGGGCTTGCTTGGCATGGAAGGGGAAATCTTCGCGCGCTATCAACTGGAGCTGGAGGCCCGCTCGCCGCTGCAACCGACCATTCTGTGCGGCTATGCCAACGGCTGCATCGGCTACGTGCCTACTGCGGAGGAGTACGAGCGCGGGGGCTACGAAATAGAGGAGGCCTACAAGATCTACCGGAGCGTGCAGATGCTGGCTCCGGAAAGCGAAGGACTGATACGGGAAAGAGCCGAAGACCTGCTAGCCCGGCTGGCGCAAAACTGATAGCAGCCGGAGGGCACCGATGGGGCCGATTGCCGCCCAAGCCGTTTTCCAGTGAACAACTTCCAGGGATTTTGCCAATGAGAAATATCTCCGCCAAGCTCCGGGCTCTCTACGAGCAGGTGCCGGCGACGCGTTGTGCCAACTCCGGTGAGTGTTGCGTTCTCACCGAGGAGGAGTTCGACAACGATTACGCCACCATGTTTCCGCTCTACAGTGTGGAGTACCGCAATATCGTCGACTACGTAAAGTCCCACTTCTCCGCGCAGCGCCGGCGGCAGCTTCTCGACTCCACCGAGGAACGCCCGCGGCGCTGCCCCTTTCTAGGACCCGACCACTGCTGCACCATCTATCCGGTGCGACCGCTGATCTGCCGCACCTACGCGGTGATGAACCAGGAGACCATCGCCGTGGCTGCGGAGCGCAACCGGGGGACAGTGCCCGAAGACTGGATCGGCGGGTTCGTCCTGCGGGAGCGCCGCATGGTATGCCCGCGGGTGACTGTAGCCGAGCCCGAAAAGCTCGAGCGCCACGCCCACAATCTGATCACCTCGACGTATGAGCGCGAACTCACCCGGCTCAGCCTCGAGGTGGAGTTGGCGGCTGGGGAGCGCAAGGATCTATTTCAGCGCCTCACCGGCCTGCGGTCCTGGCCTTTGCGCTGGACCTGGGGCGGATTTAATTCCATCTGCTGCAGTTCTCTGGAGTGGATGCGGTCTCACTTCAGGCGCTACTGGAAGAAGGCGGAACTGGTCAATGGGGGTTGAGGAAGTCCCTTTCTGCGGGCTTCCAAACGACAAAACCGGGCGGGATCCTACTCTTCAGCCTCGGAATCCATTCCTGTCTGATCTATGACCTCCGGGGTCAAAAAGATCGGCGCGTTGAGGCGCTTGGCCAGAACCATGCCATCGCTGGGGCGGCAATCCAGTATGATGGGCTTGGTCTTGCCGTCTATGACCAGATAGGCGTAGAAAGTCTTCTCCCTGATGCTGTGAATCACCAGGTGGCGGATGCTGCCCTGCACATGTTCCAGGAGGTTCTGCAGCAAGTCGTAGGCGACGGGGTGGGAAGGTTTGTTCTTCTGGATGGCCATCAGCAAGGCCTCAGCCTCGAACAGTCCGACCACTATGGGCACAACTTTGGGCCCATCCCCTTTCAAAAAGACCGTGACCGCTTCCGTATAGGGCTGAAGGCCGACAATCTGAACCGGCACCAGATGGGTTTCTTGGGTCATCTCTCAAGGCAGGCTACTAGGTGAACTGCATACCACATAATATAGGTCCGCGGCGAGGGCCGCAAGAAACCGCTACCCCAGGTCCACGTTATCCTCGGAATATTTGCCGCAGTCGCAGAGGATAACCGGAACCAGGAAGCCGATCTCGATCTCCTCGATGAGCCGGCGCACGGCTTGACTCAGTTGGCCGGGAAATTGGGCGCCTTTGACCGACGGGTCCGGGTGGTCGCAAAAGGTCGGGGCAATTGATGGGTACAGATCGGGGGTTTATCTTCAAGGTAGATACGCCTTTTGTTCAAAATGCCAGAAAAACGCTCCCATGGACTTGTGTCAACTCCGCGGCTTTTACGAGATCGCCCGCCAGGGAAGTTTCACCCGCGCAGCGGACAAACTCTTTCTGACCCAGCCAGCCATCAGTCTGCGGGTGAAAGCCTTGGAAGAAGAGCTTGGAGAAATCCTCTTCGAGCGCAGGCGCAAAAGCATTCGCCTGACCCCGGCGGGGGAGGTTCTCTTCCGTCGCGTCCAGGAGGTATTCGACCGGCTGGAAGTGGCCAGAGAGGAAATCGCCGCCCTGCAACACGTCCTGCGTGGGCGCCTGGTGATCGGCACAAGCGACACCAACTGCACTTACCTCCTTCCCACACCCTTGCAGGAGTTCAGGGAGCAATATGCGGAGGTAGAGCTGGATATCCACAATCGCATGTCAGCGGAAATTGGGCAAATGGTGCTGGACCACGCGGTCGACTCCGGCCTGGCGACGCTGCCGGTAAAACACCGGGACCTGGTCAGGGAAAAGCTTTTCGAGCGCATAGACGTGCTCCTCTGCCGCCCGGACCATCCTCTGGCCAAAAGGAAATACGTGCGTCTGCAGGAAGTGGTTGAATACCCGCTTCTGGCTCTGGAGCGCGGCAGCACCAGCCGCCGGCTCATGGACGAGGCGTTCATATCATACTGAGGCAACCTATTGAAAAATTCCGAGGAGGTTTGCTGTGAAAAAGAAAGGCGACGGAAAAGTAGCGGTGATGAACCCCGTGGGCTACCCTCCCGCGATAAAGCCCTTGAGCATGGCGCCGCGGGTCGCCGGCCTGGAGGGCAAAACCGTATATCTGGTGGACTGCCGCTTCGACGACGGCGACATCCTCATCGGGCAGATGCGCAACTGGTTCGCCGAGCACATGCCGCAGGTGAAGACGGAAACAAGGCGCAAGTCCGGCGTCTACACCGAACGGGACGCAGCGCTCTTCGAGGAGATCCGCGCCCGTGGAGACGCGGCCATCCTCGGCGTCGGCCACTGAAGCACGTGCGCTCCGGCGGTCGCCGAGCACTGCATCACCCTGGAAGACGAGTACGGAGTTCCCACCGCCTCCATTCAGACCGAATCCTTCGCGGAGGTGGTGAAGCAGGTGGCCTATGCCAAGGGTATGCCGCACCAGCGCTTCGTCTTTGTTCCCCAGCCCGTCATGGGCAAGTCTCCGGCGGAGTTGAGAGCCTACGTGGACGGCAGGGATCCGGTTACGGGCTTACCAGTGATGGAAGAGGTGGTTGATATTCTGACCCGGCCCCTGAAGGCGGAGGACGAGAATCCCGGCGGCGTCGAGCGCTCGACGCCGAGATGGATCGAGCCCGACACGGAGAAGAACCTGCACCGCCTCTTTCTGGAGAATGAATGGACCGATCGGTTGCCGATCGTTCTGCCCACCCGGCAGAGGGTCGAGGCCATGCTTGCCGCCACCAGCCACAGCCCGGAGGAGAGGGTCGGGGAGATGAGACCGACCTCGACCCGGGAGGCCTGGAGCTACACGGTGGAGAAGGTGGCGGTCAACGCGGTGATGGCAGGTGCGGAACCCGAGTACTTTCCGGTGATCCTGGCTCTTGCCGCCAGCGGCGCAACGGCGCGCGGCAGCACCACCAGCTCGGCGGCGGCGATGGTGGTGGTCAACGGACCGATCCGCCGCGAAATAGGAATGAATCACGGGATCGGGGCCATGGGTCCGTACAACCAGGCCAACGCCACCATCGGGCGCGCTTATGGCTTGCTGTCGCAGAACCTCCAAGGCGGATCGGTGCCCGGAAAGACCTATATGGGATCCCAGGGGAACAACTACGCCTACAACAATCTCACCTATGCCGAAAACGAGGAAAGAAGCCCTTGGGAACCATTCCACGTGGAGCACGGATTTGCCGCCGGCGAGAGCGTGGCGAGTATTTTCGGATCGTGCCGGGCGACCTCGTTTTCCCTCGGATTGCGACAAAAATTCTGGCGCGAGCACGTGACCAACCTGCTGCGGGGACTGGACCCCTTCGAGTCGCCCACTTTGGTATTGGACCCCATAACGGCGCGCCAGTTCGTGGACCGGGGTGGATTCGACACCAAGGAAAAGCTGAGCCGCTGGGTCCACGACAACGCCACCATGCCCGCGGCAGTGTACTGGGATTATCAGCTCGTAGAGAACTATCTCCATCCTCAGGCCTTGAACGGCGTCGAACCCTACGCTACCATGCTCGCAGCGGCCGACGACGAGTTGATACCGATATTTCCGCTCAATAAAATTCACCTGGTGGTGGTTGGTGGAGAGACCAACGGCTATTGGCGCATCATGGGCGCCAACTACCAGCAGAGCGTCTCGGTAGACGCTTGGCGTTAGGGCTCGGGAGAGGGGAACGACACCCATGGGACAAAGACTGGCGGGCAAAACGGCGATCGTCACCGGCTCGGGACAGGGCATCGGCAAGGGCATAGCGCTGTATCTCGCCAGGGAAGGCGCCGATATAGTAGTTGCGGAATACAATGAGGAAACGGCAGTCACCACCGCCGCCGAGATAGAAGGTTCGGGACGGAGCGCCCTGGCCTGTCCCCTCGATATATCCGATGCACCCTCGGTGCGCAGAATGGTGGATGAGGTGGTGGAGCACTTCGGCCACCTGGACATCCTGGTCAACAACGCCGGGGTAGCGCAGACCAAACCCATGATGGAATTGACCGAAGACGACTGGGACCGAGTGATCAACGTAAATTTGCGCGGCACCTTCTTTTGTCTGCAGGCGGTGGCGCGCCGGATGATCGAGCAGGCCCCCGACGAGCTTAAGAAAGCCCGGACCCCCACCGATATCTTCAGCATGGAAGCGGGCGAATCCGAACAGGCGCCGCGGCGCAGCGAAAGCTACGGAAAGATCGTCAACCTGGCTTCGATATCAGGGCGGCGTGGCCGGCCGTTGTCGACCCACTACGCCGCCAGCAAGGCCGCCATCATCAGTGTCACCCAGTCGGCGGCGCTGGCCCTTGCGCCCTACAATATCAACGTCAACGCGGTGGCGCCGGGGGTCGTTCCGACCCCCATGTGGGAAGCCATCGACCAGGATCGCGCCGCCCTCTTCGGCGCCGAACCGGGAGAGGCCATGGCCGCCTTTATCCGCACCATTCCCCTGCAACGCGCCTCCAGTCCGCGCGACATTGCCGCCGCCATCGCCTTTCTGTGTTCGTCCGACGCCGACTACATCACCGGGCAGACCCTGAACGTGGACGGCGGATACGAAATGGACTAGAATGAAACCATCGCGGAGTGAACCTTCATGCTGACCTACGAACATCTGCCTTTAATCCCCACCCAGGCCATCGGCAGCCACGGCATCCCGAGCTGGATGTGGGTGGTGCGCGAGGCGGTCGAAGCGGGCAAGATGGGTCCGGCCGACATCGAAGAAGCGCTCAAGGACGCGGTCAACCTGGCCATCATGGACATGGAAGAGGCCGGCCTCGACATCATTTCCGACGGCGAGATGCAGCGCGCCGATTTCACCTGGAATTTCCACCACTACGTGCGCGGCCTGGAGCCGCTGGAATTCCCGCGCAAATGGGGATTTCCCGGTCCCGACCGGCTGGAATCCTTTCGCTGCGTGGAGCCCCTGCAGGTGCCGGACGGCTATGGGACCGTGGAAGAATGGAAGTACGCCCGCACCCGCACCGAAAAGCCGCTGATCGCGCCCCTGCAAAGTCCGGTCACCCAGGCCTTCCGCATCGACCCGGGCGAAATCTACCGGAACAAAGGCGAAGTGGCCTGGGCCCTGGTGCCCCAGGTCAACCGGGAATTGCGCGCCGTGGTCGCCGCCGGCTGCAGCCACGTGCAGTTCGACGAGCCCGCCTACTGGATCGTCCCCGGCGGCGCGCAGGAGATGGTTGAAATCTTCAACGCCTGCGTCGAAGGTATCGAGGCCACCATCGGCTTCCATCTATGCTTCGGCAATTTTCGCGGCCGCCCGGCCACCTCCAACCGCAGCTTCGCGGCTTTTGCACCCCATTTCAAGGACCTCGATGCCGACGTGATCCACATAGAATTCGCCAGCCGGGGCATGGACGAGATCGAATTGTGGCAGAAATACGGCGGCGACAAAATCCTCTGCGCCGGCGTCATCGACGTCAAGGGACGCGACCTGGAACCGGTGGAGGTGGTAGCCGGCCGCATCCGCACCGCCCTCAGGTACTGCGCCGCGGACAAACTGTGGGTGGCGCCCGACTGCGGCTTCAGCCAGACGGTGCGCTGGCTGGCGCTGGAAAAGATGAAGGTCATGGTGCAGGCGGCGCAGCAGATCAGGAAGGAAATCCAATGATCAAACTCGAATACAATGCCGTCCTGGGCCGGATGCTGCGAGTAGACGATCTGGAGACCCTGGGGATCTCGACCCAGACTCTGGCGGAGGAGGCCATCGCCGCCGGGCGCACCGAGGAAGCCCGCGCCCTGGTGGACTACTTGCACCAGGAAATGCGCATCATGCACGACATTCTCGTCACCTGGCTGCGGGATATCGTGCGCTATATCCTGGCGCACAAAGGAGTTGCCGCCGCGGAGGCGAAAACCCTCGCCCCCAGCCTTTTGCAGACCTGGGAGACCTACAATTTCGGGGTGGACTTGCGCGACCGCTGCAAGGAGGCCATAGCCGACCCTGGCAATGGCGGACGTCCGGGGCAGTCTGAAGAGGCAGGCGAGCTGCTCGACCACATGCGCCTGCAGTTTAAATTCCCCCACGATGTGCTGGTGGCATGGATCCAGGATCTGCTCACCTACATTGCCGCCAACTGGGGCGAAAAAACGGTTCTCGAGTCGATCCTGGAAACCCATCGGAGCATCTGGGGGGAGCGCTACGAGAGCTGGAACAAGATGACCCCGCACGAGAAGCTGGCCCTCACCGTGGAAGGGATGCGCGGCGGGCACTTCAGCGGTGAGCGGCGGCGCGGCGACATGACCCTGGTGGACGAAGGCGACCGCTACAAGATGGTCATGGAACTGTGCGGCAGCGGCGGCGTCCTGCGCCGCGGCGATCCGGAGACCGGGCGCGGTCCTCATCCGGCCGGCGCGCAGGGCACCAACAAGCAGCCGCACTCGTGGACCTGGCAGAAGACCGGGGTCCACTGGTACTGCACCCATTGTTGCATCGCCAAGGAGTGGCTGCCCGGGCGCCGCAACGGCCGCCCCTTCCGGCCCCTGGACCACGTGCTGAATCCCCATGCGCCCTGCACCTGGTACGTCTACAAGGAAGAAGCCGACACCCGCGCCTACCACTACCCCCGCACCGGGCTGGAAACCCCGGATTACGCACCGGATAAAGGCGAGGACTGGAACAGGGAGTACCCGGGCGGTAGCGTCTAAGGAGTCCGGGGAAGGTTTTCCCGCCCCGCGCGACGCTTCCCGGATGGTGGCGGGAAAAAGCACCGGGAAGGCGGCCCCGGCGCGACGCCGGCCGCGCGCCCGGTCAGGCCAACTCGGTCGGTCACCCAGGAAGGATGAAGAATGAAAAGTGGAAGTCTCTACGATCCGGGGCTGCATCTCTTCGTCGACGACGTCGAGGTCCAGGACCATCCCGGCTTCGTGCGCAAAGTGCAGCGGCCGACCAGGCTGCAGGCCGAACCGGTTCTCAGTCCCGATAGACCGTGGGAAGGAAAGGCGGTGCAGTTGTGGGGGTCGGTGCTCTTCGACGACGAAGAGGGCTTGTTCAAGATGTGGTACTACTCGGTGCACGAGGAGCTCTACAAGCGCACCGGCAGCGGCCATTTCATGTGCTATGCCACTTCCCGCGACGGGGTGGAGTGGGAGAAGCCGGAGCTGGGCATCGTTCCCTGCGCCGGCTCGCGCGCCAACAATATCGTCTATCCCACCCCGGAAATGGGCGATCTGGGCGGAGATCCCTGGGGCTTCATCAAGGATGTGACCGAGCCCGACCCGGCCAGGCGCTACAAGATGGGAATCTACCAGCAGCGCATGACCGAGGACGCGCCCGAGTTCGACGAGACCAGGATGGACGTGCAGGAACGCAACCAGGCGCGCAAAATCCTCCTCGAAAAAATAAAGGACCACCACGGGATGTATCCCCTGTTCTCGGCGGACGGCATCCACTGGACCCTTGGGGAAGAAATCTGCGTCCCCCGCGGCGGCGACGGCGGCACTCTGGTGCAGGATCCCATGCAGCGGCGCTATATCGCCACTACGCGCCGCTACGGCACCATCGTGGATCACTTCGTGGTGGAGTGGAAAAAGTACCGCCGCGTCATCGCCATGTCCACGAGCACCGATTTCGTCAACTGGACCCCGCTCCAAACCGTCCTGAAGCCGGACGACTTCGACGATCCCATGGACCAGTTCTACGTGATGACCCCCTTCGTCTACGGGAACCAGTACCTGGGGTTTCTGGGGGTGCTGGAGTCGGTGGCAGAGTTGGGACCGACCCAACTGGTGGCGGCCCGCGACCTGGACCACTGGCAGCGGGTCGGCAAGCGCGAGGAATTCCTTCCCGTGGGGTCCCCGGGATCCTGGGACTGCGCCTGGTCGACGTTTTCGGCCAATCCGCCCGTTCTCCGCGGCGACACCCTGTACATGTGGTACTCGGGCAGGCCGCAGGCTCATGGGACCCAGGGCATGTTCGAGAGCTTTATCGGGGTGGCGACCCTGCGCAAAGACGGGTTCGTGGCCCTGCGCTGCGGCATCCGGGGAGGAGAAGTGATGACCGAGCCCATTCTGGTCACAGCTCCCAAGCTTTACCTCAACGCCGCCGCGCCCTTCGCCAGGGTCCGGGTGCGGGTGATCGACGATATGGTGGAGGCGCCGGGATTCTCCTTCGCGGCCTCCAACGGCCTGGTGCGCGGCGACCAGGTGAGTTGGGAGACCACCTGGGGCGAGGAGCGCAGGGATCTGTCGCGCTTCTCCGGCCGCAGGATCCGCCTGCACATCCAGTCCGACAACGCCGCCAGCCTTTATTCCTACAGGATGGGAGAAGAAGTTTGAACCGGAACACCTTGCCGAGGAGGTAACCATGGCGGAACGAATCCGCATGATCGTCGCGGGGGCCGGCCGCGGCCGCAGCCACTTGAGGAGTTTTATTGAATTACCGGCTCAGTTCGAGGTAGTGGGGCTGGTCGATCTCGACCCCGGCCGGGTCGCCGCGGCGCTGGAGAATTTTGGTCTGCCCGCGGGCCTGGGCTACAATTCCCTCGACGAAGCGCTGGCAAAAACCGACTGCGACGGAGTCATGATTGCAACCTGGGCGCGGACCCACGCAGGGTTGATCGAGAAGGCGCTGCAGGCGGGCAAGCACGTTCTGGTCGAGAAGCCCTTCACGGTAGAATTGGAATCCGCCCGGCGCCTGCTCGACAGCGCCGAGTCCCGCGGTCTCAAGATCGTGGTCACCCAGCAGTGGCGCTACCTGCCGGGGCAGCGCACGGTGCGCCGCTTGCTGGGTGCGGACGCCTGCGGCACGGCGCAGATGGGCCACATATATTCCTACAAGGCACGCGGCGGAGAGTACCCCGACTCCCCCTATTCCCAACTGTGGCAGATGACCGTCCACGAGGTGGATTCGCTGATCGCGATGATGAACCAGCCCGTAGTCGAGGTCTATGGCCACGCTTACCGCCCGCCGGCGACCACGTGGAAGCGCGAAGCCGCGGTCACCGCGGAGCTGACCTTCGAGAACGGCTGCCGCATGGTCATGGTTTCGACCTCGGACGCACGCACGTCCTGGTTCGAATTCCGGGTGGAGTGCACCCGCGCTTCGCTGGTCTACCGCGGCCAGGGCGGATTCGGCGTCGAGGAAGAACTCTACCTGGGCGAGGACCGCCAGGACGGCCTGCGGCCTGTGGCGATCGACGAGGATCTCGACCGCTCCCCGCTGGACCGGCAGGTGGCCTCCGGCTTTGCCGCCTGGGTGCAGGGCGGTCCCGAACCGGAGACCAGCGGGAGAAACAACCTGCAGGTTCTGAGCGTCCTCGACGGGATCATCCGCTCCGGCGCCACCAACCAACCGGTGAAGCTGGCACTGCCGCCGTCTTAATCGAGATCAAAACGAGAGGAGTCACACCATGAGCACCCAGACAGTTGCCGCCTCCAGAGTGCCGAATTTCGTCGGCGGACGGGAGATCGAGAGCGCTTCCGAGCGCACCCTGCCGCTGCGGGCGCCGGCCTCGGGCGCAATCATTGCCGAGATTCCGGTGACCACCGCAACTGAGCTCGACGAGGTGGTGAAGAGTGCGGCCGCGGCCCAAAAGGAGTGGGGAGCGCAGACGACCAAGGAGCGGGTCCAGGTATTGTATCGGGCCAAGACCCTCTTCGAGGAAAGTACGGAGCGTCTCGCCGAGCTGATCAGCCTGGAGAACGGCAAGACGGAGGAAGAAGCGGCGGCCAGCGTGGGGCGCGGCATCGAGTGCATCGAGTTCGCCACCAGCCTGCCGCAGATCGCCCCCGGGCAGGTGCTCGAGGTCAGCCGCGGCATCGAGTGCAAGACCCTGCGCTATCCCCTGGGCGTGGTCGCCGGGATCACCCCGTTCAACTTTCCCGCCATGGTGCCGCTGTGGATGGCCCCCATGGCCATCGGCCTGGGCAACGCCTTCATCCTCAAGCCATCCGAGCAGACGCCCCTGGGAGGGGTGGAGGTGGCCAGGCTCTTCGCACAAGCCGGGTTGCCGGCGGGCATTTTTTCGGTAGTCCACGGGGACGCCGAGATCGTCGAAGCCCTTTGCGACCATCCCGGTATCGCCGCCCTCGCTTTCGTAGGCTCGACCCCGGTGGCCAGGAAGGTCTATGACCGCGGCACGGCGGCCGGTAAGCGGGTGCGCGCCATGGGCGGGGCCAAGAACCACCTGGTGGTGATGCCCGACGCCGATCCCGAAACCGCCGCCGCCAACATCATCGCATCTTCCACCGACTGCGCCGGCCAGCGCTGCATGGCGGCGAGCGTGCTCCTGGCCGTGGGCGCCACCGATCACATCGTCGGCAAGGTGCGGGAGAAGATGGCCGCCATGGAGGCGGGCAGGGACATGGGCGCGATAATCAGCGAGAAGGCGCTGCGGCGCATCGAAGGATATATCGAGCGGGCAGAGGCGGGCGGGGCCGAAGTGGCGGTGGACGGGCGCCATTCGATCGCCGCGGAGGCCCATCCTGAAGGCCATTATGTCGGCCCTTCGCTCATCGACCACGCCGCCGCGGATCACGAAGCGGCCTGCGACGAGATCTTCGGTCCGACCCTGACCGTCATTCGCTGCAAGGACCTGGACGAGGCCCTGGAGATCGAAAACGCCAACCCCTACGGCAACGCCGCGGCGATCTACACCAACTCCGGCGCCGTCGCCCAGCATTTCAGCGAGCGCGCCAGCGCCGGCATGATCGGGATAAACATCGGGGTGCCGGTACCGCGCGAGCCCTTCGCCTTCGGCGGCTGGAACCAGAGCAGCTTCGGAGGCGACATCACCGGGCCCGGCGCCATCGACTTCTGGTCCAAGTCGAAAAAAATCACCACCAAGTGGTCCGACCAGTACCGCAAGGACTGGATGAGCTGAAGGCAGATTGCCTGGAGCTGAAGCGGCGGTACTCAGCCGATCTTGACGCCGATGCGCTGGGCGCGCAGAGGAAAGGATAGAAACATGATCAAATTGGCGACCATGAGCAGCGTGTGTCCCGACTGGACTCTGGACGAGGTGGTGGAGGGAATGCAGCGCCACGGCTATCAGGGATTCGAGCCGCGGGTCGAATGGGGCCACGCCTCAGGCATCGAGGCCACCCTCACCGCCCGGGAGCGGGAACGGATCCGGGCGCGGATGGAGGGTGAAGGGCTGGAAATCTGCTGTATCGCCAGCGGCGCGCGGATGGCTGCAGCCGACCCGGTCGAGCGCGCCGGGCACGTCGAGGAGGCGAAAAAGTACATCGACCTTGCGGCCGACCTGGGCTGCAGCCGGGTGCGGGTTTTCGGGGGGGAACGGGACCGGCGCCGCGAGTTGATGGCGGTGGTCGACTACGTGGTGGAGGGCTTTGCCCAGGTGCTGCCCGCCGCCGAAAGCCGCGGTGTAACCCTGCTTCTGGAAACCCACGACGAATGGTGCGCCTCGGCCCCGGTGCGCGCAGTGGTGGAGCAGACGGGAAGCCCCCACTTGCGGGTCCTGTGGGACTTCATGCACCCGCAGCGGGAGCTGGAGAAGGTGGAGGAGAGCTTCCAGGTGCTGAGCGAGTACACCAACCACACCCACGTTCACGACGGCCGCATCGTCGACGGACAGGTGGAGGTCAGCGTTGCCCTGGGGAGCGGGATATTCGACTACCGGACCCCCCTGCGCCTGCTCGCCGCAGCAGGATTCAGCGGCTCTTGCTCGGTCGAGGTGATCCACGAGCCGGGCAGCAGCCACGACGCCGACGCGGTGCTTGCCCAGCACGCCGACAAATTGCGGCCGCTGCTGGCTTCCTGATTGGGCCTTGGCTCCGTGCCCGGCAAGGACGAGGATCACGTCCTGTCGGCCGATTCCGGCGGGCAGGCGCACCCCCGCCGGGCCGGACGCATGGGCGAGGAATCAAAACCAGAGCTGGCGGACGGCAGGCTACACTGGTTTCAGCTTGCCCGCCTCGAGCCGGCGATAAAAGCAACCCGGCCGCGCCTTCCCGTCTTCTCCCCTGGTGTGGCAAGCTCCGGCGCCCCTCCGCCTCACCAGGTAGAGGAGAGAATTCTGCTCGCAGTTCACCCGCACTTCGACCAGATCCAGATAGTCGCCGGAGGTCGTGCCCTTGACCCAGAGCTCGTTGCGCGAGGTGCTCCAGAAGGTGGCCACCTTGTGCTCCATGGCGTGCTCCAGGGCAGCTTGGTTCGCATAGGCCACGAGGAGGACCTCCCTGCTCGCCTCGTCCTGCACCGCTACCGGCACCAGACCCTGGCCGCAGCGGGCGACCTTTCCGAGCTTGTCGAAGTCCAGCAGCATCCTGCCTCCTTCCTCCACCTCCCGATTCCCGGCCTCCGATCTATCCTTTGCAGTCATGAATTTCTTTCCCCTGTGTCGTTCCGTCGGATGCGCGGGAACAACGGCCCGCATGGCCTGATCGAATCCTGCCGCAGTATCTCCAGAATGCGGCGATGGGTTCGGGGCAGGAAGGGTGCCAGCCAGTATCCTATACGGTACAGCTCCGCGAGCCAGCGGTCCAGGTGGCCCTGAAGCAGCGCTCTTTCTCCCCTATCGAGCAGCTCCCACGGGCGCACCCGATCGATCTCCCGGTTCACCTGGTCTATGAGGCTCCACAGACGGCGCACGGCGCGGCCATGGCGCTCCTCGATGGAGGTGGTGACATAGATCCTGTCAGGCATCGGAGCCTCCCCTCGTCATTGTCCTCCTTCAGGCAAAATAAAAAGGCCCGGAAGCTGTGCTGCTTCCGGGCCTGGTATGCGTCGCTCTTCGCTGGGGAACGGGATCAGTCAAATCCCGGACCGCACGCAGCCCGGACTACCGGCATCTGGCCGTGATGCATCGAAAGTAAGGGGCTGCAGGATGAGGTCCGCTCAGACATTCTTCGCTCCAAATTGAAGATAAATTTTAATGCCGAGACCCAGGTATGTCAAGGATGTCCTGACACGGATGGAGCCGTCAGTCCAATTCATCTCAACAGGATCATCTTGCGGGTATGACTCGACTCGGGGGTCTGCAGGCGGTAGAGATAGACCCCCGAGGCCACCGCCCGCCCGCGGCCGTCGCGTCCGTCCCACACCACCTCATGCACCCCCGCCGGCCGCACCTCGTGCACCAGCTCCCGCACCGCCCGCCCCAGCATGTCGTAGATCGTCAGCCGCACCCGCTGCGCCTCCGGCACCGCATAGCGCAGCAAGGTCTCGGCGTTAAACGGATTGGGGTGATTCGACGAGCGCCGGAAAGGCAGCGTCGTCTGCGCCGACGCTTCGTCCGACCATGGACCTTCTCCTGCTGCGTTCTTGGCCCGCACCTGGAAAGTATACCGGGTCAGGTCCAGCAGACCCGTCACCGCGTACGAGGTCGTGCCCGCCCCGCTGCCCGATATGGTCCGAGAGCTGCCCCAACTCCCGCTGCCCGCCTTGCGGCGATACTGCCACTCGGTGATGGTCGAGTTGTGGGGGTTGTCCCAGCGCAACGACACCCGGCTGTCCCCGCCTGTGGCCGACAGGCCCGTGGGCCGGGCCGGCAGCGGCGGCAGCGGCTCCTCGGGCCGCGCCGACACGCTCGCCGCCGTCCCCCATCCCACCTCGTTGGTCGCCCGCACCTCGAAGGTATGCTCCACCCCGTTGGTCAGACTCCCCAGCGTATGGCTCCGCGCCGTGGACCCCAGCGTCGTCCAGCCCGACCAACCGCCGCCGCCGCGCCAGCGCACCCCATACGCGGTGATATCCGCGCCGTTGGACGCCGCCGCCGCCCAGCTCAGCGCCACCCGTCGGTCACCCGCCGACGCCCGCAGATTCTCCGGCCGACCCGGACGGCCCGCCGGGGTCACCGTCTCCGCGTTCGACAGCGGGCCCGCCGCCCCGGCGCTGTTGAGCGCCCGAATCTGAAACGTATACGTCGTGCCGTTGGTCAAGCCCCGCACCTCGTAACTGCGCTTCACTCCCGCATACGGCATCGACGCCCAGCCCGACCAACTGCTGCCCCCGTTGGTGCTGCGGCGATATTCCCAGTCGTAGACCACGTGGCTCGTAACCGACCAGCTCAAGGTCGCCCGGCCATCCCCCCGATACGCACTCAGCCTCGCTGCCGGCGGCAGCGGCTCCTCGGGCCGCGCCGACACGCTCGCCGCCGTCCCCCACCCCACCTCGTTTTCCGCCCGCACCTCGAAGGTATGCTCCACCCCGTTGCTCAGACTCCCCAGCGTATGGCTCCGCGCCGAGGACCCCAGCGTCGCCCAGCCCGACCAAGCGCCGCCGCCGCGCCAGCGCACCCCATAGGCGGTGATATCCGCGCCGTTGGACGCCGCCGCCGCCCAGCTCAGCACCACCCGTCGGTCGCCCGCCTCCGCCTCCAGATCCTCGGGCTGGCCTGGACGACCCGCCGGCGTCACCGTCTCCGCGTTCGACAGCGGACCCGCCGCCCCGGCGCTGTTGAGCGCCCGAATCTGAAACGTATACGTCGTGCCGTTGGTCAAGCCCCGCACCTCGTAACTGCGCTTCACTCCCGCATGCGGCATCGACGCCCAGCCCGACCAGGTCACGCCCCCGTTGGTGCTGCGGCGATATTCCCAGTCATAGACCACGTGGCTCGTAACCGACCAGCTCAAGGTCGCCCGGCCATCCCCCCGAGACGCACTCAGCCTCGCTGCCGGCGGCAGCGGCTCCCGCGGCCGCGCCGAAACGCTCGCCGCCGTCCCCCACCCCACCTCGTTCTCCGCCCGCACCTCGAAGGTATGCTCCACCCCGTTGCTCAGACTTCCCAGCGTATGGCTCCGCGCCGTGGACCCCAGCGTCGCCCACCCCGACCAAGCGCCGCCGCCGCGCCAGCGCACCCCATACGCGGTGATATCCGCGCCGTTGGCCGCCGCCGCCTCCCAGCTCAGCGCCACCCGTCGGTCGCCCGCCTCCGCCTCCAGATCCTCGGGCTGGCCCGGACGACCCGCCGGCGTCACCGTCTCCGCGTTCGACAGCGGACCCGCCGCCCCGGCGCTGTTGAGCGCTCGCACCTGAAACGTATACGCCACCCCGTTGGTCAGATTGGTCACCACGTAGCTGCGCTTCACCCCCGCATGCGGCATCGACGTCCAGCCCGACCAACTGCTGCCTCCGTTGGTGCTCTGACGATATTCCCAATCGTAGAGCACCGTGCTCGCAACCGACCAGCTCAACGTCGCCCGGCCATCCCCCCGAGACGCGGTCAACTCCCCACCCGACGGATCGGTCGTCGCCGACGCGCCGGCCGCAGACCCCGCCCCTACATCATTGCGCGCCCGCACCTCGAAGACGTACGTCGTACCGGCGCTCAGATCCTCCTCGGTGTGGCTCGTCGTCTCGCGCCCGCTGCCTTCTATTGCCGTCCAATCCGGCGACCAGGAGCTGCTCCCCTGCACCCGCCGCCGCACCTCGTACCCCGTGATCGCCGCGCCGTTGGACGACGACGCGGTCCAGCTCAAGGCCACCCGCTCGGGGCCTCCCACTCCCTGCAGGTTCCCCGGCCGACCCGGACGACCCGCCGGCGTCACCGTCACCGCGTTCGATAACGGTCCGCCGGACTCCTCGCCGTCCACCGCCCGCACCTCGAACGTATACGCCGTCCCGTTGGTCAAGCTCCGCACCACGTACGTCCGCTTCAGCCCCGCATTGGGCATCGCCGTCCACCCCGACCAACTGCTGCCCCCGTTCGTGCTCTGACGATATTGCCAGGTGTAGATCACGGTGCCCGGTACCGACCAGTCCAAGGTCGCCCGGCCGTCTCCCCGAGACGCACTCAGCTCCGCCCTCGGCAGCGGCGTCGCCGCCACCTGCGCCCCGCCACCGGGACCCACCCCGTTCACCGCCCGCACCGCGAAGGTATACCGCGTGCCGTTGGTCAGACTTCCCACCGTGTGGCTCGTCGTCTCGCGCCCGCTGCCCGCTATCGCCGTCCACTCCGACCACGTACTCCCCCCGTTGCTGCTGTAGCGCACCTCATAGCCCGTCAGCGCCGAGCCGTTGTTCGACGGCGTCTCCCAGCGCAGCGCCACCTGGGCATCGCCCGCCGTCGCCTGCAGATTCTCCGGCGGATCCGGCACATCTGCCGGCGTCACCGTCACCGCGTTCGACACCAGGAGCTCGGCCCCGGCGCTGTCCACCGCCCGCACCGCGAAGGTATACTCCACCCCGTTGGTCAAGCTGCCCACCACGTAACTGCGCTTCACCCCCGCATTGGGCATCGCCGTCCACCCCGACCAAGCATTGCCTCCGTTCGTGCTCTGGCGATATTGCCAGTCGTAGATCGCATGGTCCGGTACCGACCAGTCCAACGTCACCCGGCCATCCCCCCGCAACGCACTCAGCGTCACCCCCGCCGGCGTCGCCGAGGCCAGATTGGACCCCACGGGGTCGACCCCGGTGATGCCCCGCACGTCGTCTCGCGCCCGCTGCCCGCTATCGCCGTCCACTCCGACGCAAACCGCGTTCGACACCAGGAGCTCGGCCCCGGCGCTGTCCACCGCCCGCACCGCGAAGGTATACTCCACCCCGTTGGTCAAGCTGCCCACCACGTAACTGCGCTTCACCCCCGCATTGGGCATCGCCGTCCACCCCGACCAAGCATTGCCTCCGTTTCGTGCTCTGGCGATATTGTATACCTCACTCCGTTGGTCAGACTCCCCACCGTGTGGCGCCGCGTCAACCCGTCGCTGCCCGCTATCGACGACCAGTCCGGGGACCAGGTAGTACCCCCGTCCGTGCTCTGGCGAACTTCCCAACCCGTCACCGACGCGCTGCCGGTATAGACCCAGCTCAGCAACACCGCGCCGTCCCTCCCCAGCGCCGACAACACCACCCCCGACGGCGTCGCCGACACCTGCGCCCCGCCACCGGGACCCACCTCGTTGAGCGCCCGCATCTCCAACGTGTATTCCACCTCGTTGGTCAGCCCAACCACCGTGTGGCTCCGCGTCGTCGGACCACTCTCTTCTATCGACGACCAGTCCGGTGACCACACCATCCCCCCGTTGCTGCTGTAGCGCACCTCATAGCCCGTCAGCGCCGAGCCGTTGTTCGACGGCGTCTCCCAGCGCAGCGCCACCTGAGCATCGCCCGCCAACGCCTCCAGATGCTCCGGCGGATCCGGCACATCTGCCGGCGTCACCGTCGCCGCGTTCGACACCAGGAGCTCGGCCCCCTGGCCGTCCACCGCTCGCACCTCGAAGGTATACTCCACCCCGTTGGTCAAGTTGCCCACCACGTAACTGCGCTTCACCCCTGCATTGGGCATCGCCGTCCACCCCGACCAAGCATTGCCCCCGTTCGTGCTCTGACGATATTGCCAGGTGTAGATCACGTTGCCCGTAACTGACCAGTCCAACGTCACCTGCCCATCCCCCCGCAACGCACTCAGCGTCACCCCCGCCGGCGTCGCCGAGGCCAGATTGGACCCCACCGGATCGACCCCGGTAATACCCCGCACCGCAAACGTATACCTCACTCCGTTGGTCAAGCCCCTCACCGGGTAGCTCCGCCTGTCTCCATCGCTGTTCCCTATCGACGTCCAGGCCGACCAACTGCTGCCCCCGTCCGTGCTCTGGCGAACTTCCCAACCCGTCACCGACGCACTCCCCGTATAGACCCAGCTCAGCAACACCGCGCCGTCCCTCCCCAGCGCCGACAACACCACCCCCGACGGCGTCGCCGACACCTGCGCCCCGCCACCGGGACCCACCTCGTTGAGCGCCCGCACCGCGAAGGTATACCGCGTGCCGTTGGTCAGGCTTTCCACCGTGTGACTCGTCGTCGGACCACTGCCTTCTATCGACGACCAGTCCGGCACCCACGTACTCCCCCCGTTGCTGCTGTAGCGCACCTCATAGCCCGTGATCGCCGAGCCGTTGTTCGACGGCGTCTCCCAGCGCAGCGCCACCTGGGCATCGCCCGCCGACGCCTGCAGATGCTCCGGCGGATCCGGCACATCCGCCGCCGTCGCCGTCGCCGCGTTCGACAACAGGAGCTCGGACCCCTGGTTGTCCACCGCCCGCACCTCGAACGTATACTCCACCCCGTTGGTCAAGCTGCCCACCACGTAACTGCGCTTCACCCCTGCATTGGGCATCGCCGTCCAACCCGACCAAGCATTGCCCCCGTTCGTGCTCTGACGATATTGCCAGGTGTAGATCACGTTGCCCGTAACTGACCAGTCCAACGTCACCTGCCCATCCCCCCGAATCGCACTCAGCGTCACCCCCGCCGGCGTCGCCGACATCCGTGCCGCATCCCCGGGACCCACCTCGTTCACCGCCCGCACCTCGAACGTATACTCCACACCGTTGGTCAGCCCACTCACCGTGTGGCTCGTCGTCGCCGCGTCGCTGCCTTCTACCGCCGTCCAGTCCGGCACCCACATACTGCCCCCGTCCGTGCTCTGACGCACCTCATACCCCGTGATTGCCGAGCCGTTGTCCAACGGCGTCGTCCAGCGCAGCGCCACCGCCCCGTCCCTCCCCAGCGCCCGAGGATCCCCCGGCGCCTCCGGACCCCGCGGCGCAGGCGTGCCCGCAGTCCTCGGCGTCGCCGAGGCCGAGGCCGAAGCCCCCGCCGTAGTCCCCAGGTAGCCCCGCACCTCGAACGTATACTCGATGCCGTTGGTCAATTCTTCCACCCGGTGCAGGCCCCCCGTGCCCGTGCCCCCCAGCGCCCTCCAGGCGCTCCAGCGCTCGTCCTCGGCCTGCTGGCGATACCCCCAGCGCGAAACCGAGGCCGGACCCGTATAGCTCCACTCCAGCGTCACCTCCCCGTCCCCCGCCGTCACCCGCAACCCCGGCGCCGGCAGCAGGATCGGCGCCGGCGTCGACGACGGCGTCGCCCGAATCCGGGCCACCGGGCTCGATCCCACCCCGTTCTGCGCCCGCGCCTCGAAGGTATACTCCTCCCCGTTGCGCAGACCCTGGTAACCGGCTCTCTCCCCGTGGGTGAACAACCGATCATAGGACGAGCCGCTCGGGTCGACCGGCTCCGGAAGCCAAAACCCCGAACCAAAATACCAGGCGGTGTCCCCGCTGGCCGCCTCCAGACGGTACAACCGGAAGTGGATCGCGGTGACGGGCGAGCCGTTGGCCGATACCAGACGGTAGAGCAGCGACACCCGCCCGTTGCCCACCTCCGTCGCCAACGCCGGCGGCAACGGCACCCCCGGCGTCACCGACACCCGCGACGAGTCCCCCGCCCCCACCGCGTTCAGCGCCCGCAGCTCGAACGTGTATGCCGTGCCGTTGGTCAACCCCGCGAGCGTGTGCTCGTCGAAATCCGCCACCGCCGTGCCCAGGGGTACGGACACCGCCGTCCAGTCCGGCAACCACGTAGCGCCCCCGTCCGTGCTCTGGCGCACCTCATACCCGGTCAACGCCGAGCCGTTGGCCGAAGGGGTCGTCCAGCTCAGCGTCGCCTCCGCGTTGGCCGCCGCCGCCAGGGTGACCGGAGCATCCGGCACATCCGCCACCGGGGCGGTCGGCGCGCTCTGCGCACTCTTGCGGTCGTTCGCATCGGCGCTGACCTCGTCGAGATAGCCGACCGTCGCCCGCAGACTACTGCCAACGTCGGCGGCCACCGGGGTGTAGCCGCCGTCCGCCTCGACGCTGCCTCCGACCGCAGCTCCGTCCGAGGCATACATCCAGCTCCACTGAATCGCCGAGATTCCGCCGTCCGGATCACTCAACGCCGGCGTCAGCTTCACCCCCACCTGCGGCGCCGACGACCCCAGGGGAACCGGGCCGGCCTCCACATGCAAAATGACCTCGCCGGCCTCGTCCTCGTTGGTCACCGTCACCTCCACCTGTTTCGTAAAGACCGGAAGGGCCACGCGCTCTATGGGACCCTCGTCGTCAGCGGCGGGAGCGGCCCGCAGCCATACCCGGTAGAGGTTGTCTCGGTCGGCATCGGAAGGAGCCTCAAAGTCTGGAGCGGTCAGGAAGCGTACCCTCCCCTGGTCAAGCTGGAAGAGACCACTGTCGTCGATGTCGGACAGGCCCAGGTCGTAGGACACCTCGGACAGATCCTGGTCGGAGGGGGGGCGAAATTGGTAGGAGTCCACCGCGTCCCCTCTGTTTTCGGCATACGAAACGGTGGGGGACCCCTCGATGGGATGGCGGGGCGTGGCCCGGACCTCGGCCTCCTCGCTGTAGCCCACCGCGTTCTTGGCCCGCATCTGGAAGGTGTACTCGGTGTCGTTGCTCAGGTTCCTGATAATCTGTTCGCGCGGCACGGGAGAGCTCCAGTTCGGAGCCCAGGTGGCGCCCCCGTCGTCGCTGAAGCGCAACTCATGCCGCTCGATGGCCGAGCCGTTGTCGGCCCCGGGCGTCCAACTCAACGTCACCCGCTCGTGACCTGCCACCACCGTCACTACGGGCGGATCCGGAACACCGGCCGGATGGCGCTTAATCCGATAGAGACGCGCATCGCCCGGGGCCAGCCGCTGCTGCGTGACCCAGATGTGACTCTGGGCATCGGCGGTGAACGTATAGCGGGCGTCGGTGACCGTTTCCTTGACTGAGTAGCGCCCCGCGCCCCCGTCGTCGGAAGACATCCGGTCCGTGTCGAAGCGCAGGTCGATGGTCTGGCTACCTCCCGACACGAGACTGTCGCGGTTGACCACCAGCACGTAGTCGGCCTCATCGTCGTGGAACTGGCCGAACTCCAGCCGACCCGCCGCTCCCGCATGATCGGCGCTCGGCCGCACCCCATCGGCCAGCGTCGAAGCCGACAACTGATTGTCGGTCGAAAAGTTGTCGTAGTTGTCATCCCAGGTCAGCGGACGGTGCTCTCCAAAGGAGACCTCCGGGTAGAGCGCCGCCCCGAGGATCGCCAGGGTGTCGTTGAGCGCCTTCACGGTGTCATACATGGCATATTCCTGATCGCGATCATTGTCCGGAGAGGCAAACTCGACCAGCCCTTGATACACCCCTACGGCATTCGCAAATCGGTCATTACAATCAACAACGGCACTTGCCGAAACGTTGCCGGTAAACAAATTCGCACAATCGGTTGACGTGACCGGTCGCGGCAAGGTATCCGGGAACGTGGAGGTATAGGCATAATAGACGATGCCCGTGGCCCCCCGCACCAGCGCCAAGTGCGCCTGCGCCTTGAGCTCGGCCAAATTGGGCTGGCGACGGTAAGGCAGGCATGTCAACCCATCCGAACAGCCGCTCCAGCAGGTGTGCTCGCTCCGGTAATGGTCGCCTACGTGGATAATGTGGTACCACTCCGCCTCGCGCCCGCTTAGGCGGGCGGCGTTGATCAGATCGCGGGCGCGATCGAGGCTGCCCAGCGAGTTGAGCTCTTCTTGAAGGGCGTCATCGGTCGTATCCCGACAGCTGAGGATGTACTCTTCGTTCATCAGGATATTGGCCGGCCCCGGATTCATATCCATATCCGAGCGGAAGAAGACATCCCGGAACAACGCCTGCTCCCCTAACGTCCAAGTGCCCGTGTTACCGGCGTTGCCGACCACGACGATGGCGCGCTCCCTGTCGTGGTTGCGGATCGAGTCGATCACCGTGCGCAGGTTGCCGTAGGTGTCCGAGTCGTAGATGCCGCCGGCGCCCTTTGGATCGCTCTCGTGGCCGATGAAATAGCCGAAGAAACCGTCGGCGTACTCCATCATCGTCCACTTGGCCGCCAGGGAGTCGACCTGGGCGCCCAGCCTATTGTGATGGTTCTGACGTTCTACTGGATCCAGATGACCGAGAATACTTGGATCACCCGCAAAGTCGATCAAGTGAAGGCCGCTGGGCCAAGGATCTCCACTGGCATCGTGGGGCTCCCCCTCGGAGGGTTGTTCCACGACATGGCCGCCGTACTGGCCGAACAGGCTCAGGATTTCCTCTTCGAGGCCCTGAGTGCTATCTGGAGGCGCCATGTCTGATTGAAGTCTCCCCGGCCATATACTAGGCGTGCTGACCAGGAGGTTGACGCCCAGGTTGCTCAGATTGGTGGCATCGGTTGCCGTGAAGAAGCGATCGTAATTTGGATTTGCCCCTTCTAACATGCCCCCGCCCGACCAGCCCGCCGGCTTGTACACGCCGATGACGAACCGGCCAATGGGTGCCTCAGACCAGCCTGTGCCGACCGGCCAGACCGCCGCCAGCAGCAGCAACATCAAGAATATGCGGGGCATGGCCGTCCCCTGTTTCGCGCGGTATCGTTTCATTGTCCTCACCTCACCAGCGTCAAGGAATGAGCCTGCACCTGCCCGGCCAGCCGCAACTGGCACAGATACACCCCGCTGGCCACTTCGCGCCCGCGGGCGTCGCGGCCGTCCCACGAGACCGCGAACACCCCCTCGGGATAGACTCCCTCCGCCAGCGTCGTCACCCGTTGACCCATCGTGTTGTGGATGCGCAGGGACAGCGGCTGGCTGCGCTCGATCTCGAAGCCGATGGTGGTGCGCGCATTGAACGGGTTGGGATAGCTCTCCAGCGGATGCAGCCGGTAGGACTGCCCTTGGTCCATTTTCTCCTTGACCGAGGTCGTCTGGCCCGGCAACCGCCACCGCCCCAGGCGACGAGAGCCCATCCACAGCACCCCTCCATCCTCGTAGTACAGGCCTCTGATCAAGTAGAACACGTCGGAACCGTCATTGAGAAAATATCTCCACCGGCCGCCCTTCTCGAATACACCGATCTGGTCATAGCCTATAAGCCAGACCCGATCTGCCGCCTCCGCCGCCATTAAGATGCCCCAGGGACCATTTTTGCGTTCGACCCACCCGCTGCCGGTCTTGTACATCAGGCGGCCCCCGTTATCGATCCACAGGGTGCCGCCGGGATCGACCAGAAGCGTCATCCCATTAAATCTGAATTCGGGATCCACGAGCGCGTCGAACGAGTAGCCGCGCCACTCGCTGCCGTCGTACGAGATCAGCGGCGGCGGCGGCCAGTCCGCCGGTTCAGGCTGCCAATCCTCCCATCCAATTGGATAGAGCCCGGCCCACACCGTGCCCGTGCTGTCCACCGCCAGCGCGTCGACCCGGCTATGCTCCGGCAACCCGTCGCCGCCGTCATACTGCCGCCACTGACGCCCGTCGAAGCGCAGCAGTACCGCCGTGCCCCCAACCCCGCCTACCCATACGGTATCCCCCGACCCTGCCGCAAAAGAACTCATAATCTGGTATGGGGGGAATTCGTCATACACCGTCAGCGAATCGCCCCGGATGTGCCACACCGCAGGGTGACCCACGACCCAGATATCCCCTTGGGCGTCCCGGCCCATGTCATGTACAACCGACCCGAGGGCATGCGTGACCCGCCGCCAGGAAGAGCCCTCGGTGAAGACGAACGGGGCCCTCCCATCCTGCACCCAGACCCGGCCCCGGCCGTCTTTGGTCAGGTTGTAGAAAACCTCGGGATAGTCGCTGGCCTCCGTCGGCAGCTCCAGCTTGGTGACCGTCGGCGTGATGAGGCGCCCGGCCTCGGTGCCGATCTGCTCGCCGGCTTCGGTGAACGACCGCCCCGGGCCCAGATCGGTCTCCAGAAAGGTCGGGGCCGGGCGCTCCTGGAAGGTCAGGGCCGGGGTGCCGTCCGGCGACCGAGGCCCGGAGGGATCTTCCACCAGCACCTCCAGCGTTCCCGAATCGTCCTGGGCGGCCGCGTCCAGCGCCGCCAGCAGCAGCGCCAGGCCGGTGATGGGCAGCAGTTGCAGTTGTAATAGTCGTAGTCGTCGCATGTGGGCAGTTCCTTTTTCAGAAGGCTTTCGGCCTTGGATGACTGGGTATCCTGAGCAAGAGGTTGACGCCCAGATTGTTCAGATTGGTGGCATCGGTCGTCTTGAAGAAGCGGTCGTAATTGGGGTTCGCTTCTTCTAACATGCCCCCGCCCGACCAGCCGGCCGGCCAGGCCGCCGCCAGCAGCAGCAACATCAAGAATATGCGGGGCATGGCCGCGCTCTCCTTCGCGTGGTATCGTTTCATTGTCCTCACCTCACCAGCGTCAAGGAATGAGCCTGCGCCTGCCCGGCCAGCCGCAACTGGCACAGATACACCCCGCTGGCCACTTCGCGCCCGCGGGCGTCGCGGCCGTCCCAGGTGACGGCGAACATCCCCTCGGGGTAGACTCCCTGCGCCAGCGTCGTCACCCGTTGACCCATCGTGTTGTGGATGCGCAGCGACAGCGGCTGGCTGCGCTCGATCTCGAAGCCGATGGTGGTGCGCGCATTGAACGGGTTGGGATAGCTCTCCAGCGGATGCAGCCGGTAGGACTGCCCCTGGCCCATCTTCTCCTTGACCGAGGTCGTCTGGCCCGGCAGCCGCCACCGCCCCAGGCGACGAGAGCCCATCCACAGCACCCCTCCATCCTCGTAGTACAGGCCTCTGATCACCGCGAACACGTCGGAACCGTCATTGAGAAAATATCTCCACCGGCCGCCCTTCTCGAAGACGCCGATCTGATAGCCTCTAATCCAGACCTGACCCGGAGCCTCCGCCGCCATTAAGATGCCCCGGGAGGAGGGGACATCTTTGTATACGACCCACCCGCTGCCGGTCTTGTACATCAGGCGGCCTCCGTTAGCGATCCACAGGGTACCGCCGGGATCGACCAGAAGCGTCATCCCATTGAAACTGAATTCGGGATCCACGAGCGCGTCGAACGAGTAGCCGCGCCACTCGCTGCCGTCGTACGAGATCAGCGGCGGCGGCGGCCAGTCCGCCGGTTCAGGCTGCCAATCCTCCCATCCAATTGGATAGAGCCCCGCCCACACCGTGCCCGTGCTGTCCACCGCCAGAGCTAAAACACTGCCGTGCAAGGGCAACCCGTCGGCCGACCCATACTGCCGCCACTGACCCCCGTCGAAGCGCAACAGGCCGGAGGCTCGGTAGCTCTCCCCGGGCAGCCCATTACCACCAAACCAGACCGTGTCCCCGACCCCGCCGCGAAAGAATTCAAATCGGTCTCTCCCCCAAATTCATCATACACCGTCAGCGAATCGCCCCGGATGTGCCACACCGCACGACTGCCCACTACCCAGATATCCCCTTGGGCATCCCGGCCCAGATCTTTGACCTGCGAACCGAGACCATGCGTGACCCGCCGCCAGGAAGAGCCCTCGGTGAAAACGAACGGGGTCCTCCCATCCTGCACCCAGACCCGGCCCCGGCTGTCCTTGGTCAGGTTGTAGAAATCCTCGGGATAGTCGCTGGCCTCGGTCGGCAGCTCCAGCTTGGTGACCGTCGGCGTGATGAGGCGCCCGGCCCCGGTGCCGATCTGCTCCCCCGCTTCGGTGAACGACCGCCCCGGTCCCAGATCGGTCTCCAGAAAGATCGGGGCCGGGCGCTCCTGGAAGATCAGGGCCGGGGTGCCGTCCGGCGACCGAGGCCCGGAGGTATCTTCCACCAGCACCTCCAGCGTTCCCGAATCGTCCTGGGCGGCCGCGGCCAGCGCCGCCAGCAGCAGCGCCAGGCCGGTGATGGGCAGCAGTTGCAGTTGTAATAGTCGTAGTCGTCGCATGTGGGTAGCTCCTTTTTCAGAAGGCTTTCGGCCTTGGATGACTGGGTGTCCTGACCAGGAGGTTGACGCTCAGGCTGCTCAGATTGGTGGCATCGGTCGTCTTGAAGAAGCGAAGGTTTATTGAGCTCCTCGCGCCTCGATTCTCCCCCAGGATTGCGGCTCGACGTGGGTAGGGTCGCGCCCGCCGAAGGGGAGCCAGGGTTCATACCGGTCGTCGTCGATCAGTATCTTCGCGTTGGTCAACTCGTTGGCGTCCTTTCCGAGGGGCTCACGGGGCGTTGGTAATTCCCAATATATATGCAATATCTGTGCCAATTTTCCAATAATAGGGCAATTTATTGATAATAAAGGAGTTAAGCTATAGGAGAGGGCGAGTGAAAATTTCCGGAAATGTTGCAAAATGCTGCACAAAATCCGCCGGGGCGCCCGATTTTGCGCTGTGACAGAGGCTGTAACTAAATGTTTTAGAAGGGACTTATGGAAATAACTCGAGGGCGTGCCAGAGGCTGCGTTGCAATTTGGAGCTAAAAGCGCATTTTGCAACACGTCCGCCGGGGGGCCCTCTATCCAGGGGAGGGCATCGGGGCGGGGTTAAATCCCCGTGCGGGCATCCGGGAATCTCCCAGGCTTTGGGGTTTCGCCGACCCCCCATTTCCGCGCCGTTGCCGCCTGGTTTATCCCATTCATCTCAACAGGATCATCTTGCGGGTATGACTCGACTCGGCCGTCACCAACCTGTAGAGGTAGATGCCGCTGGCCAGGGGACGGCCCTCCCCGTCGCGCCCGTCCCATACCACCTCATGCACCCCCGCCGGCCGCACCTCGTGCACCAGCACCCGCACCGCCCGCCCCAGCATGTCGTAGATCGTCAGCCGCACCCGCTGCGCCTCCGGCACCGCGTAGCGCACCAGCGTCTCCGCGTTAAACGGATTGGGATGGTTCGACGAGCGCCGGAAAGGCAGCGTCGTCTGCGCCCTGACCTCCTCCGAAGCCGGCCCTTCCCCCGCCGCGTTTTTGGCCCGCACCTGGAAGGTATACCACGTCAGGTCCAACAGACCCGTCACCGCGTACGAGGTCGTGCCCGCCCCGCTGCCCGATATGGCCCGCCAACCACCCCAGCTCGCGCTGCCCGCCTTGCGGCGATACTGCCACTCGGTGATGGTCGAGTTGTGGGGGTTGTCCCAGCGCAACGACACCCGGCTGTCCCCGCCTGTGGCCGACAGGCCCGTGGGCCGGGCCGGCAGCGGCGGCAGCGGCTCCCGCGGCCGCGCCGACACGCTCGCCGCCGTCCCCCACCCCACCTCGTTCTCCGCCCGCACCTCGAAGGTATGCTCCACCCCGTTGGTCAGACTTCCCAGCGTATGGCTCCGCGCCGAGGACCCCAGCGTCGCCCACCCCGACCAAGCGCCGCCGCCGCGCCAGCGCACCCCATACGCGGTGATATCCGCGCCGTTGGACGCCGCCGCCGCCCAGCTCAGCGCCACCCGTCGGTCGCCCGCCTCCGCCCGCAGATTCTCCGGCCGACCCGGACGGCCCGCCGGCGTCACCGTCTCCCTGTTCGACAGCGGTCCTGCCGCCCCGGCGCTGTTGAGCGCTCGAATCTGAAACGTATACGCCACCCCGTTGGTCAAGCCCCGCACCTCGTAACTGCGCTTCACCCCCGCATACGGCATCGACGCCCAGCCCGACCAACTGCTGCCCCCGTTGGTGCTGCGGCGATATTCCCAGTCATAGACCACGTGGCTCGTAACCGACCAGCTCAAGGTCGCCCGGCCATCCCCCCGATACGCACTCAGCCTCGCTGCCGGCGGCAGCGGCTCCTCGGGCCGCGCCGACACGCTCGCCGCCGTCCCCCATCCCACCTCGTTTTCCGCCCGCACCTCGAAGGTATGATCCACCCCGTTGGTCAGACTCCCCAGCGTATGGCTCCGCGCCGTGGACCCCAGCGTCGTCCACCCCGACCAAGCGCCGCCGCCGCGCCAGCGCACCCCATAGGCGGTGATATCCGCGCCGTTGGACGCCGCCGCCGCCCAGCTCAGCGCCACCCGTCGGTCACCCGCCGACGCCCGCAGATTCTCCGGCCGACCCGGACGACCCGCCGGGGTCACCGTCTCCGCGTTCGACAGCGGGCCCGCCGCCCCGGCGCTGTTGAGCGCCCGAATCTGAAACGTATACGCCACCCCGTTGGTCAAGCCCCGCACCTCGTAACTGCGCTTCACTCCCGCATGCGGCATCGACGCCCAGCCCGACCAACTGCTGCCCCCGTTGGTGCTACGGCGATATTCCCAGTCATAGACCACGTGGCTCGTAACCGACCAGCTCAAGGTCGCCCGGCCATCCCCCCGATACGCACTCAGCCTCGCCCTCGGCAGCGTCGTCGCCGAGGCCACGTCGGCAAGACCCGCTCCATGGTCATTGGTTCCGCGCAGTTCGAAGGTATACCGGGTGCCGTCGTCCAGGTCGACTACCTCGTGGCTTCTGCCGCCGGCGTCCAGATCGGTCCACCTTTCGGCCCCTTGCTGGCGCCATTGCCACCTGGTGACGGGCACGTTGCTGGCATAGGCCCAGCTCAGGGTCACTGTGGCGTGGCCCCCCGTCGCCGTCAAGTCCGGCGGCGGCGGGAGGCCGTAGGGCGTGGCCGAAGCCTGGTTGGAAGGACCGCTCCATCCGGCCTCGTTGCGCGCCCGTACCTCGAAAAAGTAGCGGATGCCGTTGGTCAGACCGGGGACCGTATACTCGTCAACGGCAACGGCGACGGCGCCGGGGGGAACGGGAATGGTGCCCCAGGCGCCGAACAAGGTCTCATCGGCGCTCTTGTGCCGATACTGCAGCGAGTCGATGGCGGCGTTGCCCGAGTTGTCCCAGCTCAGCCGGACCTGCTCGTTGCCCGCAAAGGCCGTAAGCTCTGCCGGCGGCAGGGGCGGGCGCAAAGGCGGATTGGGCGTCGCCGAAGCCTGGTTGGAAGGACCGCTCCATCCGGCCTCGTTGCGCGCCCGTACCTCGAAAAAGTAGCGGATGCCGTTGGTCAGACCGGGGACCGTATACTCGTCAACGGCAACGGCGCTGACGCCGGGGGGAACGGGAATGGTGCCCCAGGCGCCGAACAAGGTCTCATCGGCGCTCTTGTGCCGATACTGCAGCGAGTCGATGGCGGCGTTGCCCGAGTTGTCCCAGCTCAGCCGGACCTGCTCGTTGCCCGCAAAGGCCGTAAGCTCTGCCGGCGGCAGGGGCGGGCGCAAAGGCGGATTGGGCGTCGCCGAAGCCTGGTTGGAAGGACCGCTCCATCCGGCCTCGTTGCGCGCCCGTACCTCGAAAAAGTAGCGGATGCCGTTGGTCAGACCGGGGACCGTATACTCGTCAACGGCAACGGCGCTGACGCCGGGGGGAACGGGAATGGTGCCCCAGGCGCCGAACAAGGTCTCATCGGCGCTCTTGTGCCGATACTGCAGCGAGTCGATGGCGGCGTTGCCCGAGTTGTCCCAGCTCAGCCGGACCTGCTCGTTGCCCGCAAAGGCCGTAAGCTCTGCCGGCGGCAGAGGCGGGCGCAAAGGCGGATTGGGCGTCGCCTGCACCCGCGACGAATCCCCCGCTCCCACCGCGTTCACCGCCCGCACCTCCAACGTGTATTCCACCTCGTTGCGCAGATGCTCCACCGTGTGGCTCCGCGTCGTCGGACCACTGCCTTCTATCGACGACCAGTCCGGTGACCAAGCAGCGCCCCCGTCCGTGCTCTGGCGGTAGTCATACCCCGTGATCGCCGCGCCGTTGGCCAACGGCGTCTCCCAGCTCAGCGCCACCTGGGCATCGCCCGCCGACGCCTGCAAGTTCCCGGGAGCCTCCGGCGCTCCCGCCGGCGTCGCCGTCACCGCGTTCGACTCCACATGGTCGACCGGGGTGAGACCCTGCACCTGAAACGTATACGCCACCCCGTTGGTCAGACTCCCCGCCGTGTAGCTCCGCGCCAACCCGCCCCCCGGAACCGACGTCCACCCCGACCAACTGCTGCCCCCGTTCGTGCTCTGGCGATATTGCCAACCCGTCACCGCCTCGCTGCCGGTATAGACCCAACTCAAAACCATCTCGCCGTCCCCCCGCTCCGCCGACAACTCCAGCCTCCGCACCTCCCCCCGAGGCGTCGCCTGCACCCGCGACGAATCCCCCGCTCCCACCGCGTTCACCGCCCGCACCTCCAACGTGTATTCCACCTCGTTGCGCAGATGCTCCACCGTGTGACTCCGCGTCGTCGGACCACTCTCTTCTATCGACGACCAGTCCGGTGACCACACCGTCCCCCCGTTGCTGCTGGAACGCACCTCATAGCCCGTGATCGCCGCGCCGTTGGCCAACGGCGTCTCCCAGCTCAACGCCACCTGGGCATCGCCCGCCGACGCCTGCAAGTTCCCGGGAGCCTCCGGCGCTTCCGCCGGCGTCGCCGAAGCCTGGTTGGAAGGACCGCTCCATCCGGCCTCGTTGCGCGCCCGCACCTCGAAAAAATAGCGGATGCCGTTGGTCAGACCGGTGACCGTATGCTCGTCGACGGCAACGGCGACGGCGCCGATGGGAACGGGAATGGTGCCCCAGGCGCCGAACAAAGTCTGGCCGGCGCTCTTGTGCCGATACTGCAGCGAGTCGATGGCGGCGTTGCCCGAGTTGTCCCAGCTCAGCCGGACCTGCTCGTTGCCCGCAGAGGCCGTAAGCTCTGCCGGCGGCAGGGGCGGGCTCAGAGGTGGATTGGGCGTCGCCGACCCGATGAACGAGACGACCTTCACCTGCGTCCTCCGGGAAACCGCCCGCACCTGGAATTGGTAGCTGGTCCCATTCCTCAAGCTCGAAACCGTATATGACCTCGCGGTCCTGGAGCCGGCCTCCCGCCACGCCCCCCACGCCCCCTTGCCCGCCGCCTTGGACCGATACTGCCAGACATCAACGCTCCTGCGCGGCCCGCCCCATTGAAGCCGCACCTCGCCATCCCCCGCCTGCGCCCGCAAGGGAACCACCACCGCCTTTTCGGACTCCATTCCCGGCTGCCCGTCCGCGTTGACCCCCCGCGTCTGAAACTGATGCGCCATCGACTGGTCCAGACCCGATACCGCCTGCCTCACCGTGGTCGTCTGGCTGGAGGTCACCCCCTGCCAGCTCGTCCACGCCGCGCTCCCGCTCTTCACCCGAGACTCCAACCTCAGCGGAGGCACGGACGAGCCGGACAACGGGTCGCACCAAGGAGAGTTCGGGCACACCCAGGTCATCGTCACTTCCTGGTCGTCCAGATCCATCGAAACAAGGCCTGGGGATTGCCCCGGCAGGGGAATCGCACCCGCCGCCGGAAAGGTATCCGACCAAGCGCCCTCACCTATCGCATTCCGGGCCTGTAGCCGGTAGCGAAAGCGATATTTGACCGTCACGGTCCCGTCCTCGCGGTGGGTGTAGTTCCGCTTTCTTCTCCCCGGGGTCGACAGGTCGACCAAGGCGGACCACGCCTCCGTCCCGACCACGGAGGATTGGTACTGCAGCTTATACCTGATCACCTCCGGGGTCGCCGACACGGCGTCCCATCCGACCTCGATATTATTCGTCCCGGAGGTAGCGGACAGCCCGGCCGTCGGTTTGGACGGCACCGCACCCGGCGTCGCCCCCAAGGCCTCCGTCTCCGCGCCGAGCCCGGCGCTGTTCTCCGCGCGCAGCTTGAACCGGTAGGCCACGCCATTTTCCAACTGGGGGATCCTGTACTCGATCATACCTGCCCCGCTTCCAGGCTCACCCCGGCCGGCCCGGTTATGGAGCGCGTCCGCCGCCGGTAGGCTGACCCAGACGTACGGATCGCTGCCCCGCTGCACCCCGTACTGCCAATGGGTAATGCTCGGATCGTTGAGATCCTCCCACCGCAGCAACACCGCGCCGTCCAGGGACAACACCTCAAAGCCCGCGGGCTTGGCCGGTGTGGTCGGGACCACCCCGGCGGTCGGCGCACTCTGGGCGTAATCGTAGGTGTTCGCAGCATTCCTGTACCAGACCGTCGCCCGCAACACCCGATCAAAATCGATGATCTCCGGCAGGTAACTGGCTTGCCTCGACGTGGGTGCAAGGTTCCTCCACGCGACCGGATCCGCACTCGTCCGCCACTGCCACCGCCACTGCTCATCCGCCACACTCCCCTCCGTGCCTTCCAGCGCAGCCGTGAGTAATTGGCCCACCACCGGGACTGACGGGGAAAGATTCACCGTCACGCCGCAGTTATCCAGGGTGGCGTTGGCCACACCGGGGGTGTCCATTGCATGGGCCTGCACACAGCGGTATCCGTCCTTGATCGTGGCACCGGAAAGATGTACTGCGCCGCCCTCTTCGACGCGGATGCCGTACCAGTCGTTATCGGCATCGGACGGAGAGTCCCCGCTCGATCTGAAGGTGATGCCCCCAGCATCCGCGTCGAGGGTGCCCTCGACGATCAACTCCGAGCGGGCGTCGTCGTTGCCACCGCCGGTCCTATCTCCAGCGGCGAACGCCACCGTTGCACCTGCAGCCAAAGTCAGGGTAACCCCCGACGGAATCGTCACGTCCCCGGTCACTCTGATCATGCCGCTCCAGGTCAAGGTCTCACCAGCTTGCACCTGCAAGGGACCGGACCACTCCGTCAAGGCACGATACGCATTTACCCGACCACTGCCTATCTGACCACTCCAAGGTTGATTGGCGTTGGCAAGACTAATATCATCCGTGGTTGACACGATTTGATGAACTACCCCGGCATTGGTCAGTGTCGGGTAATGGGACCAAACTAGTGCCGCTAGCCCTGAAACTTGCGCGGCAGATATCGATGGCGTCGTACCTCTAGAAGTCCACCCAATACTCTGGTTGGTTGAAGCGTTATAGGCGACTGTAGGTACTCCATCTACCGGCGCAGCTACATCGATATAGGAACCATAGCCGGAATCTCTTCCTTTAACGTCGTTCCGGGTCACACCTGTGACGCCAACTACGTTTTGAAAACCGGCAGGATTGCATATAACGTTACTGTTTTGTCCGCAGGCTGCTCCAACCAGCAGGATCCGCCCCGTTGCCCAAGCATTGTTCACCGCGGTTTGAAGTGAAGAGAGGGAACTTAACCCGACAAAGCTCATGTTGACGACATAAGACAATCCGGTTCTTCGTTGATGGTCAATCACGTAGTATAGACCATCTATTGCTTTCATTTCATCAATGAATCCGCCTGACGTCCCATCATAGCCTACGCGCACACCCAACAGGCGGACGCCATCGCTTGGGGATACTCCACCGGCGACCCCGGCCACATGGACGCTGTTGTTGATTTTGGCGGCGCTGACCCCCGCCATCTTCGTACCGTGGGAATGCTCTCCTCCACCAACATGCTGAGGATCGTCATCAGTCATCCCCATTGAGTAGTTGCATTGCCCAATCATGTTACCACAGAAGTCCCGGCCCCTCGGGTCTATCCCTCCCCAAATATTCTGCGCTAAATCTGGATGAGTGTAATCCAAACCCGTGTCTAAAATCGCCAGAATGACGTCTTGCGAGCCTGTGGCAAGGTTCCAAGCGTCTTCCGCCTGGAGGTGGGATGAATCAAGGTTCCACTGCTGAGCCCAGTCAGGATCTTGCGGGGTGAGAACGGTTTTAAGGATCTCTACTCGTTCTGCGTATTCTATGTTAGGATCCTTGGCCAATTTCTTTAGCAAGAGACCGATATCGGTAGAGGAAGGCACACGCAGTCGGTACAATCTTCTGGATTGTTCTGTGTAGGCCGAGAAGCGCTCGAACACCTCGGCCCTATGTCGGGCCATGAGTGTATCGAGGGAGGAAATCCCGACACGACCTGGCCCGATCTCAGTTGCCGTACAGGCTCCGACAGTTCCTCTCGCAGGGAGACCATAATCTCTCCTTCGAGAAATTCTTGGGCATATGATTGAGGATTGACAAAGGCTGCCATCATCAACGAGACTATAAACGCTTTTTTTGACACGGTTTTGCTCCTTAATCCTTGTCTTCAATAGCTTGGATACATCTTGAATCCGACCTACAGTGTTTGACCATACCCCAAGTCACTTTAGTGATGGCCGTTTTTAAAATTTCATTAATCTCAACGAACTCAACATAGGGTAGAGCGCAATAGGAAACGATGAGGTGTCGCAGGTCGCTTTCCTCTGGAAAAACCAACAGGAATAACCGTCGAGGGGAATAATCTGAGAACGTCTCAATCCTTATGAGGTCCAAATCAGCACTCAACTCGTCCCACGATGGTCGCCCTATCTCTACCCTCTCTCGTTCTGATGCCAACCGGAGTTGGTCAACCAACTCATCGTTCCCTTCTCTGATCGCGAGGATTAACTCCCCAGGAAGGTATTCGATCGTGCTGAGATCCAGCATCGCGTCGGCATCACAGGCTAGCGTATCGGCCGACGCCTGGGCGCGGCCCGCACCGCCCAGGACCACAACCGCGGCAACCAGGAACCATCCTTTTCGAAAGCTCGTCATCTATTGCTCCTTTTCTTGATCCTCCCCCAGGATTCCGCTTCGACATTGGTGGGGTTACGATAACCGCGCCCACCGCTGGCCCCCTCGGTGGCGTCGGGCACGTAATCCCGGAACCTGCCTTGGGAGACCCGCAGCGCAACTTGCCAGTTGATACGCTCCAGTTGCTGTAAAGGCAGGCTCGTATCGGGGATGTTCAAAAACCTCTGGGGTATGGCCCCCTCCAGCCATCCATGCCGGTAGACCCCCACCGCCACCTTCAACTCGGAGATGTCCGCCCCTTTCTTCTTCTCCCACCCGCTCCCGCTATGGCGCCAGTAGAACTCTTTGGTCAGGGCGCCGTTGCTGCCGCTGACCCCGACCACGTAGTCCGGGCGGAAATTGCTCCACGGCGGCTGCGGCGCTCCGTAGGTGGTGTCCTGCGATACGTCGAAGAACAGCTCCACCGTGGTCTCCTCCGCATCCTGAAAGGGCGCAGCCAGAAACTTGATAAGGAAGGTGAACAAGGTGTCCGGTCCCTCGCTTATTACGCCCCGACGGAAGATCCCGCCGGGAAAAAAATCATAATTTATAACGTCCACGGCCTCATTGGTGTCCGGGACGACGTCGAAGGGTGGGTCAAGGCTACTCGGCCCCCCCCCCCACTCCACCGGGTCTCCGTCTATTACGAAACTTCCTCTTATCTGAGCCGAAGCCGGCCCCGTCAGGATCAGGCCGAGCAATGCGGTCAGCATGAGTTGGAGCGTCTTGGTACGCATGATCATATCCTCCATCGTAAGGTTTATTGAGCTCCTCGCGCCTCGATCCTCCCCCAGGATTGCGGCTCGACGTGGGTAGGGTCGCGCCCGCCGAAGGGGAGCCAGGGTTCATACCAGTCGTCGATCAGTATCTGCCGTGTCGAGGATCTGTAGTCTAACCACAGCTTCACCGGGACTGTTATCGTTTATAGAGAGGCGGAACAGGTGATATTGGTAATGGAATTGTATATCAAATCCTCCGTTGGCACCGAACCAACCAAGGTTCGTCGTCAACATATAGCCCTGGTTGTGCACCCCAGCTTGGGCCACTATGGCCCGTTCATTCACATCCTGCCCATAGCCTTGGTGGCTAAACCGGGGGTCCAGTACATCCCACGGAACACTGACCACTATGCCCTCAGTAAGCCAACTTGGAAGGAAGTCCCAACTATACAACTGGACCTTCAGCCTTCTCGAGTCGGCGGCGTTGAGAAAGTCCCGCACTCGAGTCACCGGCTGGACGGCAGACGGATTTCCGTCGGACCTTTCTGTATCCCCAATAAGAGGGCCGTGCACCACGTTGAAGTTCGCCGCCACCACGTCGTCAAAGATAGCGTTCAACTGCGTAGTGGTTCGATCAAGGCTCCCTTCGGGAAACCAGGCGCCGATGGGAAAGAACTCTTCAGCATGGACATCCGATAGAACCAATCCGGTGATCGTGACCACGATCTTCCATGAACCAAACATCCTCCTTTTATGCAATTCTACCTCCTTCAAGATTGAATCAAACCGAACACTGCTTTCGCGACGCCCAAGCTCCGTTGTCCAGACGTACGAAGCGGCTCAGTCTCCAATTTTCTGTGTTTTGACTTGGCCCCACGAGCGGCTGCTTATGGCCGACTCGTAGTCCACTTGACCGTTTCCGATTGGATAAGCACCTGTATACGGCCAATGCTGACTCCAGACGGGATTGGGAGCGAAGTCCTGGTTTTCCCCCTGGTGCGCACGGAGGGCAAATGACATGAACTGATCCCCATTTTCCGGAGCGGTCGCCGAGCGAGTCAAGGGGTTGCCCAGGCTCGACCAGGGAATCAGGCACTCGAAAAAGTTGCCCCTTGCAGCGGCTTTGACCTCGGGTGCATCGGTCACCGCCTCGCCCACCCACCGGGTGCCGTCCCACACTTGATAGCGCTCGTGCTCCATGCGCCCGTTCTTGCCCATGAACGCAAAACGGTAGTCCGGCCGAAAGGAATGCCACGTAGCCATCACTTCTCCTTCTTCGCGATCGGGATATACATCGAAAAACAGCTCGTAGGTGCTCTCCGCTTCCCCGGCGAAAAGCGTGCCAATCACGTCAAAGGCAAAGGCGAATTGCCAATCCGCCTGCGGCTTGTGGACGGTAGTGCGATATCCCTGCTCATTGCGATACCATCTTGGTGAAGTGTAATTTGCCCGGAATTCGGCAAAACTGGGATAAATCGAACCATAGATGAAGTTCATATGACGCAAATCGATAGCATCGACCTGATGGGGTTGGACGCTGTTAGCGGGGCTACTCCCGGTCAAGCCCCATTCCTGATTCAGGCCATCTACGATTACCACGCCGTCTCGTTGATTGCCCTTGCCGAGGACCGGCGCCGAGAGCATCAGGCCAATAGTGGCGATAAAAATCACTTTGAGATCCATTGCATCATACCTCCATGTTGGGATGGAAATCGTTCACTTTATTGTTGCATAAGACGCGTGGAAGGGACACCCGAGAAGGGAGACTCGATTCCTAGCACCGGCCGTTGAGGAAAGCAGATTCTGCCGGATCTCACCCTAATCCTCCCTTTGGTTGAAACCGGCTGCCTTCACCATATCCAGCCGCACTGCCCATTCGGGATCATCCCCGTCGAGCATCCCCGACACGATTTTACCCGTACTTAATTTCCGCACAGACCCCGACAATTCCTCTCGCAGGGAGACAATTATCTCTCCTTCTGAATATTCTTGGGCATACGGAGGATTGACCAAGGCCGCAATAGTCGAAAAGACAATAAACGCTTTCTTTCCCATTGTACGATCCTTATTCCATGTCTTCAATTGCTTTGCTAAATCTTGAAACAGATCTACAGTGTTTGACCATACCCCAAGTCGCTCGAGTGATTGCCGTTTTATACAATTCAACAATCACGACATACTTAACATAGGGCAGAGAGCAATAGGAAACGATGAGATGGTGCAGGTCGCTTTCCTCTGGGAAAATCAACACGAATAACCGGCGACTAAATTCCGTATAATCTGTGAACGCCTCTATCCTTATGAGGTCCAAATCAGCACTCAACTTGTCCCAGGATGGCCGACCTATCACGACACAACCTTGTTCTGATGCCCCCCGGAGTTGGTCAACCAGTTCGTCGTTTCCTTCTTTGATCTCAAGGATCAATTCCCCAGGCAGGTGTTCTATCGTGCTGAGATCCAGCATCGCGTCGACATCACAGGCTAGCGTATCGGCCGACTCCTGGGCGCGGCCCGCACCGCCCAGGACCACAACCGCGGCCACCAGGAACCATCCTTTTCGAAAGCTCGTCATCTATTGCTCCTTCCCTTGATCCTCCCCCAGGATTCCGCTTCGACATTGGCGTTGTTACGATAACCGCGCCCACCGTCTGCCCCCTCGGTGGCGTCGGGCACGTAATCCCGGAACCTGCCTTGGGAGACCCGCAGCGCAACTTGCCAGTTGACATACTCCAGTTGCTGTAAAGGCAGGCTCGTATCGGGGATGTTCAAAAACCTCTCGGGTATGGCCCCCTCCAGCCATCCATGCCGGTAGACCCCCAGCGCCACCTTCAACTCGGAGATGTCCGCCCCTTTCTTCTTCTCCCACCCGCTCCCGCTATGGCGCCAGTAGAACTCTTTGGTCAGGGCGCCGTTGCTGCCGCTGACCCCGACCACGTAGTCCGGGCGGAAATTGCTCCACGGCGGCTGCGGCGCTCCGTAGGTGGTGTCCTGCGATACGTCGAAGAACAGCTCCACCGTGGTCTCCTCCGCATCCTGAAAGGGCGCAGCCAGAAACTTGATAAGGAAGGTGAACAAGGTGTCCGTTCCCCCGCTTATTGGGCCCCAACGGAAGATCCCGCCGGGATAAAATGAGTAATTTATAACGTCCACGGCGTCATTGGTGTCCGGGACGACGTCGAAGGCTGTGTCAAGATTAATCCCCCCCCCCACTCCTCCGGGTTTCCGTCTATTACGAAACTTCCTCTCATTCCTCTATTCTGAGCCGAAGCCGGCCCCGCCAGGGTCAGGCCGAGCAATGCGGTCAGCATGAGTTGGAGCGTCTTGGTACGCATGATCATATCCTCCATCGTAAAGGTTTATAGAGCTCATCGCGCCTCGATCCTCCCCCAGGATTGCGGCTCGACCTGGGTAGGGTCGCGCCCGCCGAAGGGGAGCCAGGGTTCATACCAGTCGTCGATCAGTATCTTCGCGTTGGTCAACTCGTTGGCGTCCTTTCCGAGGCTCTCACGGGGCGTTGGTAATTCCCAATATATGCAAAAACTGTGCCAATTTTCCAATAAACGGACAATTCATTGATAATAAAGGAGTTAAGCTATAGGAGAGGGCGAGTGAAAATTTCCGGAAATGTTGCAAAATGCTGCACAAAATCCGCCGGGGCGCCCGATTTTGCGCTGTGACAGAGGCTGTAACTAAATGTTTTAGAAGGGACTTATGGAAATAACTCGAGGGCGTGCCAGAGGCTGCGTGGCAATTTGGAGCTAAAAGCGCATTTTGCAACACGTCCGCCGGGGTGCCCCGGCTTCGGAAACCCCTTGCGAGGCGTATGCAACCTGCATCGGTCCGACGCCACCGACACCGCGTCACGCGCAGGGTCGTTCCCTGTCCACAGGATCGAACAGCGCGTGAACGAATTCCGCAGGACTGTCGCCAGAAAGCACCGCTCAAAGGTCAGTTGCAGGAAGGTAGCATCCAGTGAATCCGGCACCGTCCCGTCGGAATGCCTGATGACTCTCGAGGATGACTCTCAAGGTGGCGACGTGGTGCGTAGCGGTGGTGTCGTCCGACCTCAACCAGAAAGCGTGAGGTCTGAAGCGGGCAGGCTGGTTACTGCGCAAATTGATCCGGTCGTTCGCGCAGTCCGTATCCAGCAGCAGGCCGCGACCATCCACCCCCGCCTCGGCATACCGCGCTCCTCCGTCCTCCCGGCCGACGGTGATCGGCCCCGGAGATTTTTCCAGCGTCTAAGGGCGGGGAACCGTCCACTCGGAAACATCCCACAACTGCACCGGTTTATACCTTCCCGCCGCCGAAGCTAGCATGGTCCCATCAGGTGAAAATGCCAGAGAACGGACCGAGAACACATGGCCGGCGAAGGTGGTAAGCTCCCTGCCCGTCTCCAGGTCCAGCAGCCTGATCGTAGCATCCTCCAACCCCGCAGCCAGGATGTTCCCATCGGGCGAAATCGCCACAGACCAGACCTGATACTCGAGGTCAAAGGTGATGGTATTGGTTTCCGTCGCCACGTCCCAGAGCTTCACCGTGCCATCTCCCGACCCGGAAGCCAGGGTGGTGCCATCGGGCGAAAAGGCCACCGAGTTGACAAAAAGCGCATGTCCGGAGAGGGTGACGAAATTGGATTCCGTACCCACTTCCCACAGCTTCACCGTGCCATCTTCCAACCCGGCAGCCAGGGTCCTCCCATCAGAGGAAAACATCACCGAAGCGACTCGATGTGTAAGCCATGAGAAGGTGGACCTATTGGCCTCCGTCTCCACATCCCACAGCTTGACCGTACCGCCATCCAACCCGGCAGCCAAGGTCCCTCCGTCCGGCGAAAAGGCCACCGAATTGACCGTTACCTCACCCTCAAAGGAGGCGGTATTCGTTCCCGTCTCCAAGTCCCACAGCTTGACCGCGCCATCGTCCAACCCGGCAGCCAGTGCCCTGCCATCGGGCGAAAAGGCCACCGAGCGCACTATGGCGTCTTCCTCCAAGGTGGCGGCAGGGATCGACATTCCCACGTCCCACAGCCTCACCGTGCCATCCCTCGACCCCGAAGCGAGGGTGGTGCTGTCGGGTGAGAACGCCACGGAATTGACCTCGTCCGTATGCCCGGAGAGGGTGGCGATATGTTGTGGTATTCGAGCGACCATCAATTGCAGCGATGCCACGTTGTCCGCAGGCTCGATCTCCGGTTCGTCCGACGAGAATTCAACCGAAAACTCGAGGGATCCGGCCTGCAGAGGATAGAAAACCAGCCCCATACTCAAAGACGGCCCATCGTCCATTTTATGGACATGGCCGCAGGCTATCTTGCCCGTACGCCCGGTCGCTTCAACGACCTCGCAGGGAACCGAACTGATTGCATTCAGCTCTGCTACGGGCAAGCTGGCGGTCCAGGTCATGGTGACGTTGGAGGCCGCTTCCTCCGCAAAGCTCAGCCCGGCCGCAAAGATGGGACGCTCCCCCACATAGACGCTCGGAACGGCGCCCGACTTGAACAGGCTGGCCATCAGATCCACTTGCCCTTGGGCCAGACCTTCGGGCCGCAGGGGGCCTTCACAGCGAAGATCGGCAACCGGAGGACTGCCGGCCACATCGGTGAAGTAGCAAGTCATGTCCTCGAAGTTATTGATCTCCCCATCCTCCACGGCGCTGGCCAGGAAGGCGTCCAGCCGTGCATTCAAATGCGCGTTGAGGGCCCCGCGGTCGCCGCTGAACCCTGACTCAGCGGGCAGAGAGCCGGTGCAAACGAAGCCATGCTCCGACTCGGTGTCGACCGATTGGCAATTCATCCCCAGATCGCCGTCAACCAATTGCAAGACACTTTCTATCTCTGCGGCGCTGTCGCTGGTGAGAGCGCCCGGGAGGATGTAGGTGAAAGAGGGGTCGGGTAAAGATCCCACCTTGGCCACCTGTTCGTCCAGGAAGCGGTCGTAGTCGGCGGCCAGTTGGGCATCTTGCGCCCAGGTTTCGATCAGGCCCTTGTAGGCGGAATAGTCTCCACTGCGGACCAGGTCCAGCAGTTCCAACAACGCTGTGCGCCGAAGCTGACGCATGAATTGGAAGAAAAGGCGGGAAAAATTGTGGTAATATTTGTCTTCAAAGGTATGACGGTATTCCGATTTGAAAAGCTCGGCCGGATCGGGCCGGGTCTCGCTGATGGCGGCATATCGGACCGCCGCCCCGGACCTGGAATTGAGGAACTCGGCCAGACCCTCGTCGAACCAGAGGTCTCCAAACTTCAACAGTCCGAAGCGGTCGGCCAGATAGTGCCCGTACTCATGGTAGAATGTGTCCACATGATCGCGGTTGTCTCCGACCCCCCGCTCATCGGCAGGAGTGGCAGATGTGGCCATGGTGCCATTGCTGTAGTATGCCCCCGAGAATTGCCTGGTATTCACACCACCCAGATAGGCCTCGAATACCAGGTAATCGTATTTCGTGGCGTACATCCTGGTGGTGAACACCTCCAGCCCGTCGACCGCGGGCTCATCCGTCTCCACCAGCCGGTGAAAGCGCGCCTTTATTTCCCTTGCCCCCTGGTACATGGGCTGCACTTCCTCCCGAGGCAGGAAAGTGTCAAACACCAGGGCGCCACCGTCCAAGGAGTACTTGTTTGGGAGAGCACGGGCGTAGATTTCGCTCTCCAGCACGTCGCGGCAGATGTTCAGGCTGGCGCAGTCCACCTGATCCTCCAGCCCCTTGGCCGCGATCAGGAAAGGACCGCTGAGGCGCTGGTGCCAGGAGAGGACGGAGGTCAGCGCGGTGACCGCGGTTTCCCTCAGACTTTCCAACCGGGTCAAACGGGCCAGAACGTAAAGCGCCCTTTCCAGGGGAGTCTTCCTGGGCTTTGACGGATGGTCCTCCTCGGAAAGAAAGAAAAAATCATAGCGGGTAACCTGCAGCATGACGTTGACGAATTCCGGATCCTTTGAGACGGCATCGATGAATCCCGGGTTTGGGATACGTCCTTCGTCGTGGTCCGAGAAGGTCCAATACACCCGATTTATTACGTTCGAAAAGGAATAATATGCCCGGGTCTCGTCGGCCGCCCGTTCAGGGGTGAACCCGGTCAGTACTTGCTTGATCGGCCCCAGGTGATTCTGCCGCAGGCCCGCCGCGTAGGCGACCTCGAAGTAGGAGTACAAAATCCGCGTGGCCTCGTCGTTGTGGTCCAAGAAATGGTCGCTGGCGGCGAAGGCGTTCGACGCGGCGATGTAGGCGCGGTCGGTCGCTTCGTCGAACGGCCCCACCCCCGATTCGTTCGGCCAGTATTTGTAGTATGAGTAGCCGAGTTCAACGAAAGACCACAACTGCGCCATTCCGGTGCTGTTGCTGCCGTCGTAGGCGGCGGAAAGCTCTTCAATCTCAGCGAAGACGGACTGCATGTTGCGATCGCTGAAGATGACGGGCAGGTCCTTTCTTCTGGATAGGTCGGTGTAAGTAGCGACAATATTATTCTTCATACAGCCTTCAGAGGTCGTGCGCAGGTAGTCGATCAACGCCTCCCCTTCCAGGGAGGTAACGTCAACGGACGCGCAGGCTTCCGCCAGCACCTTGGCCGCGGGGCGCGAGGGCGGCCACTCCGGCTCCGCCGCTTCGATGTTCCAGGGCGACGAGGACGCGGTCATGCTGCAAAATGGATCCGGCTCAGGAGGACTGGGGTCGGTGAAAGCCGGGACTCCGGTCGCGGCCACAGAAAGACAAACTACGATGAGCAGGGCAGAAAAAGCGCGGGGAATTTCTAACATCATTTATTCCCTTTTCCGAGGTCATTTGAGCATTTTACCGCAACAGCACCAGCTTGCGGGTCAGAGCGCCCTCGGCCGTCACCAGGCGGTAGAGGTAGATGCCGCTGGCCAGGGGACGGCCCTCCCCGTCGCGGCCGTTCCAGTGGAGGCGGTGGAGGCCCGCCTGCTGTGGGCCCTGATGCAGAACGGCCACCCGCTGACCGGTCAACGCAAACACCTCAAGCCGCGCCGGGCTGGGGGCCAGCATGAAATAGGAGATCACCGTCTGGCTGTTGAAGGGATTGGGGGCATTCTGCTGCAACTGCGGACCCTCGGGAAGCCCGATCAGCTTCGCCGCCAGGGCCAGCAGCTTGGCCCGCGCCGGCTGGCCGAAAGCGTCGGCAAAAATGAAGAAGTCGCCGAAGTCCACCACCCCGCTGCCGTCCAGGTCGAAGCGCGCGTCGGTGGAGCCGAAGGCGTCGGCGAAGAGGAAGAAGTCGGCGAAATTGGTCACCCCGTCGCCGTCGAAATCGGGAGTGGCTTCGGCGACGGAGCTGAAGGTCACCGGATCCAGGTCGGCCACTGTTACCTCGACGGTATTGGTCCCCGAACCGCGCCCAAGGGTCAAGGTGGTTGAAGCACTCCCCCTGGAATCGGTGGTGGCGGTCACTGTGGAAATAGTCCCGCCGCCGGAGGTGACCGCGAAGGTGACCTGGGCACCTTCAAATACATCACCGTTCTGGTCCTTTACTTCAACGATAAATGGCATATCCAATTGCGAGTTGAGCAACCCTTGCTGCTCATCGCCGGAGAGCTTCGTAAGGGTCCGGGGATGCGGTAGAACAAGCCGCAGATCCCATAGCTGGATCGTGCCGTCCTCAAGGGCGGAAGCGAGGATCGTCCCGTCTGGAGAAAACGCTACGGCTTCGACCCAGGAAGTATGCTCCAAGGTTGCGGTATGGTCCCCCCTCCTTGGGTTCCAAATCCGGACCGTGCCATCATCTGCCCCGGAAGCGAGAATAGTGCCATCCGGCGAAAACGCCACTGAGTTGACCCAATTCGCATGTCCCCTGAGAATGCCGGCAGGTTTCCCCAAGGCCACGTCCCACAAACGAACCGAATGGTCATTTGCCCCTGCCCCGGAAGCGAGGATCGTCCCGTCTGGTGAAAAAGCCACAGAGAGAACTTCATTGGTATGTCCCTGGAAGGTGACGGTATTGCTCCGGGTTTCCAGGTCCCACAGCTTGACGGTCCCGTCTTCTGAACCAGAGGCCAGTGTTGATGGATCAGGTGAGAATGACACAGAATTAATTCCACCCGTATGCCCCTCCAGAGTAGCCGTATTGGTGCCCGTGGCCAAGTCCCACAGCTTGATGGTCCTGTCCTTTGATCCGGTGACGAGAGTTCCATCGGAGGAAAAGGCAACCGACCGGACCCAGTCGGTATGTCCCTGAAGGGTGGCGGTATTAATACCCGTGGTCATGTCCCACAGCTTGACGGTCCTGTCCCATGAAGCGGAAGCCAGGGTCGTCCCATCCGGCGAAAACGCCAGAGCCTCGACCAGCCATTTATGCCCTTCGAGATAGAGGGTGTTCAATCCTGTCCCCACCTCCCACAGCCTGATTGAGTATTCATAACTTGCCGACCCGGAGGCTATGAGCTTCCCATCGGGGGAAAAAGCCAGGGACTGGACGCCATCCGCATGTCCCTCCAGGGTAGCGGCATTTCCTGTCGTCAGATACCATAGCCTGACTGTACCATCCGCCCACGACCCGGAAGCGAGAGTTCCATCAGAGGAAAAAGCCAAGGAAGAGACCCCACGCGTATGTCCTCCAAGGATGGCGGTGTTGGTTTCCGAAGCAACGTCCCAGAGCTTGATTTTAAAATTCTCTGACTTAGAGGCGAGCATCGTTCCATCAGCAGAAAATGCCACCGACTCGATAGGGACACCCAACCTTTCCAGGATGGCGGTATTGGTGCCGGTCGCAACGTCCCATAATCGGAGTGTGCCGTCCCAAGACCCGGAAGCAAGCACAGTACCATTGGGAGAAAAGGCAATGGACAGAACCCTGTGTGTATGCCCCTCGAATATGGCAGTGGTTTCTCCTGTTCCCAGATCCCACAGCCTGAGGGTATGATCCCCGGATCCGGACGCGAGGGTCAATCCATTAGGTGCAAAATCCACTGCGGTTACTACGTCCGCATGCCCCTCCAGAGTAGCTACCGTTTCCCCTGTTGCCACGTCCCACAGCTTGACCGTACCATCCCATAATCCGGTAGCGAGAGTATTTCCGTCAGGTGAAAACACCGGAGGAGAAGCGGTATGCCCCTCCATGAAAGTGATGATTCCCCCCGTCGCAAGGTCCCAGACCTTGGTCAAGCGGTCACCATCAGCCGGGCTAGAAGCGAGGATTGTCCCGTCCGGCGAGAACGCCAGGGACCCGAACCTGTTGAATCCAGTGGGTAGAAGCGCCTGAGGGCGAAATGTCGCCACATCGTAAACCCAGATCCCCAGGCTGCTTACCAGGGCGAGGCGCCGGCCTCCAGGAGAGAAGGCGATCGCCTTTTCACCCTGACTGATGCGTCCCTTTCCAAATCGTGCGATCGCTCCATCGGGTAGGTGCCAAGTCTGATAGTCACTTTCCCCAAGGGTGCCGGGGGTTCCTACTCCCACCGAGCGGAAGGTCACAGGCTCGAGCCCGCGAACAGTAGCCTCCACGGAATTTTTTCCCGGATTGAGACCAAGGGTAAGGACACTCTGGGTTCTGCCTTCGGAGTTAGTGGTTGCAACCTCTTCAGCGGTAGACCTTCCGCCAAGCATTCCACCCCCTGACTTTATTGAAAAAGCGACCTGAATACCTTTTAACGGGTTGTCGTACTGATCCCTGACTTCAACAACAAAAGGATTCGCTAAACCCGAACCTGGGGTTCCTTCCTGGTTGTCTCCCGAGATCTTCACCAGCATGCGGGGCCGGGGCAGCAGCCGCTCGGAGGCATCCCACAGGTTGATCGTGTGGTCTAACGACCCGGAAGCCAGCGTCGCTCCATCGGGAGAAAACGCTACCGAAGTAACCTCCCCTGTATGCCCGGACAGGGTGAGGACATTTTCCTTCGTCAAGACGTCAAACAGCTTGATAGTATTATCCTTGGAGCCGGAAGCAAGGGTTGCTGCGTCGGGAGAAAACGCAACCGACGTAACCCCACCCTGATGCTTGGAGAGGGTGGCCGAATTCGTTTGTGACGAGGCATCCCAGAGCTTGACGGTGCCGTCCTCGGACCCGGAAGCCAGCAACGTCCCATCCTGCGAGAACGATACCGAAGAGACCCGGCCCGTATGTCCTTCAAGGGCGGTGATATGGGCTCCGGCCGCCACGTCCCACAGCCTGACTGTACCGTCTTCCGACCCTGAAGCCAGCAACGTCCCATCCTGCGAGAACGATATCGAAGAGACCCGGCCCGTATGTCCTTCAAAGGTGGTAGTATTCGCCCCCGACTCTACGTCCCACAGTTCGACCTTTTCACCAGTCCCCGAAGCGATGGTCGCGCCGTCGGGTGAAAAGGCCAAGGAAAAGATGGAATCCTGCGACTCCAGGGTGGCGATATTGCTCCAGATTGAATTTTCCCAGAGTTCAATCGTGCCGTCCGTTGACCCGCTGGCGAGCTTCGACCCATCGGATGAGAAGGCCACGGAACGAACCTCACTTGTTTGCTTGAGAAGGGCGAGGTTTTGGCGTGTCGCAACGTCCCAGATTTCCAGGCCGTCATCTGTCGCGGAAGCGAGGGTGGCCCCGTCCGGCGAAAACAAAACCGATCGGACCGCACTGACCCCGTAAAGGGTGGCAATGTGCTGTTTGGAAATCTTCAGGAGATCAAAGGAAGTCCAGCCGACATTCCCATCCGAATCGACAGCCGCGACGCGAACCGAATGCAAAGGAAAAAGGTTTAGGTTTGTAAGAGGATTTGATGGAATAACACCGTCGTAATCAAATTCAACGACGGCCTCTTTTTCGCCTGCCAATCCAAGACAGGCTTTTACTTCATCGAAGGACCTCAACAGATCTTCGCCGGCGGGCCGAATGAACAAGCCCAGTGGTTTAACGAGGAGAGTCACTTGATGCAGGCCTTCTGGATCACTGAGTGCGAGTTGGACATTAATGCTCCCAGACCCCTCGGGATATAATCGGGGAGAAAGGAGTTCGATGGTTGGCGGACGCCCTGCCTGGGCATCCACGTCAGGATTGAAATAGGGATGCACTGACAGAAATTCAGCACTGCATGGAGATAACCGGTCGGGATTGAATCCATACGACAAAACGTACGCATCGTCGCGGTGATCGTGCCAAGTCAGTCCGAAGGCATGGGTAAGCTCATGCGCAACGATCGAAAAATCGAATTCCTCATGAACCAACCCCAGTCCACCGGTTTTGCCGGTCGAGGATGCGACACCACCCACCTGAATGCCGATTGCATGTCGACTATTGTCGATGACGACGAAATAGATATTCTCCGCCAAATCAAAAACCTGTTCAATCTCCTCCGACACGCTCCAAAAAGGGTCCCGGAGATAGTGGCTGTCGGGTTGCTGTCCAGCCAAAAGGTGAACCAAGGGTTCTCCTTGGTCGTCGGTCTCAAAGCGGAAGGATTTTTCGCCATAGCCGTGCGCCTGCATCTGCTCCGCATAGAAAGTCTGTAGCTGCCGAATCGTCGTTTTCATGGAATCGACCACACCGGCCTGATACGGGCGGTCGTTGGGCAGGAAGTAGATCATTCGCACGGTGCGGGGTTCGCCGATGTCGAGATTAGCTACCCGCTTTTTTGCGGGGCGTTTCCCCTGCCATTGCTCGTAGTCGAACGGCAGGAGGTAATGCAGGCTGTCGGCCGGTGGAGGTGAAGCATCCACGAGCGCCGGCAGCCATAGAAGGAGACCAAGCAAAGGAAAAAGTGCGGAGGGAAGAACGAGGGCTTTCACAAGATCAGGCTCCTGAAGTTTCGGTAGGTCTCCATATGGGCCAGCTTGGCGGCAGTGACCACCCCGCATCCTCAGGATCTACCGCAGCAGCACCAGCTTGCGGGTCAGAGCGCCCTCTGCCGTCACCAGGCGGTAGAGGTAGATGCCGCTGGCCAGGGGACGGCCCTCCCCGTCGCGGCCGTTCCAGTGGAGCCGGTGGAGACCCGCCTGCTGTGGGCCCTGATGCAGAACGGCCACCCGCTGACCGGTCAACGCAAACACCTCAAGCCGCGCCGGGCTGGGGGCCAGCATGAAATAGGAGATCACCGTCTGCCTGTTGAAGGGATTGGGGGCATTCTGCTGCAACTGCGGACCTGCGGGCAGCCCGATCAGCTTCGTTGCCAAGGCCAGCAGCTTTGCCCGCGCCGGCTGCCCGAAGGCGTCGGCAAAAATGAAGAAGTCGCCGAAATCCACCACCCCGCTGCCGTCCAGGTCGAAGCGCACATCGGTGCCGCCGAAGGCGTCGGCGAAGAGGAAGAAGTCGGCGAAATTGGTCACCCCGTCGCCGTCGAAATCGGGAGTGGCCTTGGCGACCGCGCTGAAGGTCACCGGCTCCAGGTCGGCCGCCGACACTTCGACGGTATTGGCGCCGGGGGTGCCTCCCAGAGTCAGCGCGGTGGACGCCCGGCCGCTGGAATCGGTGGTAACAGCCTCTACCGATAGCGTGCCATCTCCGGCGGTGACGGCAAAGGTGACCCCCGCTCCCGCATAAGACGAGCCATTCTGGTCCAGCACAGAAACCACAAGCGATTCCGACAAGGCAGCTCCGGCGGGACCCTGCTGATCGTTGCCGGAAACTATGGTCAGGGTCCGGGGAATCGAGACCCCGATGGCGGTGAAGGTCTCCCGATCAAGAGCGCCCGCCGTTACTACCACCGTGTTATGCCCAGGCTTGCGCCCAAGGGTCAGCGTTGTGGCCGCGCGGCCGCTGGAATCGGTGGTGGCAGTCTTTACCGACAGGGTCCCATCGCCGGCGGTGACCGCGAAAGCCACCCACGCACCGGCATAGGGTAAACCGTTCTGGTCCAGCACCGAAACCACGAAAGGTTCCTCCAGCGCAGCGCCGGCCGGCCCCTGTTGGTCCTCGCCGGAGATAATTGCCAGAGTCCGGGGAACAGCAACCCCGAAGGCGGTAAAGGTCTCCGGCTCAAGGTCATCCGCCGTTACTGTAACGATGTTGGTCCCCGGCTTGCGTCCCAGAGTCAAGGTGGTCGAAACTCGGCCCTTCTCATCGGTGGTCCCACTCTCTTCCGACAGCATCCCATCGCCGGCAGTTACGGCGAAGGTGACCGCCGCACCGGCATAGGGAGAACCATCCTGGTCGAGTACCGAAACCACAAATGGCCGGGCCAATTGTGTCCCGGCTACTCCTTGCTGGTGGTCACCCAAGAGCTTTCTCAGGGTCTGTGGACGAGGTTGAAAAAACTGCATATCCCACAGCAGAATTGTACCGTCAATAGATCCCGAAGCCAGAGTCTGCCCATCCGGCGAAAACACCAAAGAAGCAATTTCGTCTGTATGACCCTCCAAAGTTGCAGTATTCGTTCTCTTCGCCAAGTCCCAAAGCTTGACCGTGACCATGTCGTGATCACCAGGCCAGGACCCGGAAGCCAAAATGCTTCCATCGGGGGAAAATGCCATGGATTGAAGCCACCTATGCCACCCCAGGGTAGCGGTGATGGTTCCCGACCCAAGGTCCCACAACTTGACCGTGCCATCATCGATCGACCCCGAAGCCAGGGTCGTCCCGTCCGGAGAAAAGGCCACAGAGAAAAAGGGATCCGAATGTACTTCGAGGCTGGTTATTTGGGTCCCCGTGGCCACCTCCCACAGACGAACGGTACCGTCCCAACTGGCGCTGACCAGAGTCTGCCCATCCGGAGAAAAGGCATTAAAGAAAACCGTATTCGTATGCCCTGAAAGGGTGAGGATATCTCGCCATGTTGCCACCTCCCATAGCTTCACCGTGGGCCCAGAGGTCGAAGCCAGGGTCTTCCCATCCGGCGAAAACGTCACCGGAGAAACCCCTCCGTAATGATCGAGGGTGGCAAAATTGGTGCCTGTTCCCAGGTCCCACAGCTTTACGGGGTCAGCACAAAAACAGGTGGAGGCCAGGGTCTTACCATCGGGGGAAAACGACACCGAGGAAATCGCTTTCCTATGCCCCTCCAGGATGGAGGTAATTTTGCCGGTACCCAGGTCCCAAAGCGGAATGGTGCCGTCACCCGAACCGGAAGCCAGGGTTCTACCGTCCGGTGAAAACGACATGGCGTGAATCGCAAGGGTATGCCCTTTAAAAAGGGCTGAGTTTCCCGTAGCAAGGTCCAATGTCCTGACCGTTCCATCCTCAGACGCAGAAACCAGAGTAGTGCCATCCGGAGAAAATGACACCGAGCGGACCCCATCCGTATGCACTTCGAGGGTGGCGATAGTGTTGCCTGTCCTCACATCCCACAGCTTGACCGTGTTATCCCATGAGCCGGATGCCAAGGTGGTGCCATCCGGGGAAAAGGTCACCGAACGGACCCGAGACCTGTGTCCCACAAGAGTAGCGATATTCCTCCCCGTCCCCGGGTCCCACAGCTTGATTGTGCCATCATCAGAAGCGGAAGCAAAGGTCGCCCCATCCCTGGAAAAGGTCACTGAATAGACTGGCTCGGTATGCCCTTCCAAAGTGGCCGTATGGGTGCCTGTGGCCACATCCCAAAGCATGACCCTGTTGTCATTAGCGCCCGAAGCCAGAGTGGCGCCATCAGGTGAAAACTCAACTGAAAGAACCACACTAGTATGTCCTTCCAGAGTGGTAGACAGGCCACCGGAGGCCACATCCCAAAGCATGACCCTGTTGTCACCGGCTCCCGAGGCCAGAGTGGCGCCGTCGGGTGAAAACGACACCGAATAGACTATTCCCCTATGCCCCTCCAGGCTGGTAATTTCTGTGCCCGTGGCCACATCCCAAAGCATGACCCTGTTGTCACCGGCTCCCGAGGCCAGAGTGGCGCCGTCGGGTGAAAACGAAGCGGAATAGACCGGAAACGCGGAGGGCAGCAGCGCCACAGGGTTGGAGGTGGCTAGCTCGTAAAGCCAGAATCCAATTCCACTTGCCACCGCGAGGAATTGGCCATCAGGAGAGAAGGCGACCGCCCTGTCGCTTGAACCAACGTGCCCGTTTCCCAGACGTGCGATTGCTCCGTCGGGTAGATGCCACTTCCGAAAATCGCCGTCCATGAGTACGACAGGTTCTCCAACGCCCACCGCATTAAATGTCACCAATTCACGCCCGACAATGGAAACCCCGACGGTGTTTGTTCCCGGGTCCGGTCCAAGGGTGAGGATACCTTCCGCACGCCCGTTGGCATCGGTGGTAGTGTGTTCGACGGTGAACCTGCCACTGAGCGTGCCATCACCTGCGGTAACTGTAAAGACAATCGGCGTATCGGGTAAGGGATCACCGTACTGATCTCTCACCTCTACAACCAAGGGGTGGGTCAACGCGGCATCGGGCGCGCCCTGCTGCTCGTCGCCGGAAATTTTAACCAGGCCGGAAGGACGGGACCTCATCCATTCGGAGGCATCCCACAGTTCCACCGAGCCGTCCGAGGACCCGGATGCAAGGGTGCTACCGTCTGGTGAAAACGACACCGAAAAAACTCCCCCCGGATTCCCGAGGGTAGCAATATTTTCCCCCGTCCCCACGTCCCACAGCTTGACCGTACCACGCAGAGATCCTGAAGCCAGGATCGTTCCATCCGGCGAAAACGTCACCGATTGAACCGACCCGCCATGCTCGAGGGTGGAGATTTGAGTCCCAGTCTCCACCTCCCACAGCTTAACCGTGTGATCCTCTGACCCGGATGCCAGGATCGTTCCATTCGGGGAAAACGTCACCGAGTTAACCCAGGACTCATGTCCCGCCAGGGTAGCTCTATGGGTAGCGGTGGCCACGTCCCACAGCTTGATCGATTTATCCTGTGCCCCGGATGCGAGCATCGTCCCATCCGGCGAAAACGTCACCGAGTTAACCCAGGACTCATGTCCCTCCAAGTTAGCTGTATTTGCGCCCGTTGCCGCATCCCATAGCTTGATTGTCTCCTCCTGTGCCCCGGATGCGAGCATCGTCCCGTCCGGCGAAAATGCCAATGAGAAGACATCGTAATCATGACCCTGGAGAGTAGCGATTTGACGGCCCGCCGCCACATCCCAAAGCTTGATCGCCCCACCAGCAGAAGAGTTGTAAGCGAGGGTAGTCCCGTCAGGGGAAAACGTCACCGTGCGCACCGAATGCCTTGCCTCCCCCAGAGTGGCGATGATTAATCTCCTCGACACGTCCCATACCGTGGCCGTGCCATCCTCTGACCCGGCAGCTAGGGTAGCGCCGGTGGGGGAAATCGCCACAGAAATCACCGGTTCCCTGTGTCCTGCAAGGGTGGCGATGTAATGCGGCGAAAGTTCCGCAAGGGTAAAAGTCTCAGTTCTCACGTCCCCATCCATATCCACGGCCTCGATTTCAAACACATGCACGGTGGATATGGACAGATTCGTGGTGGGGTCAGACGGAACAACCCCATCATAGTCGAATTCAACCACGGCCCCTATTTCCCCCGCCAATCCTCGACACGCCCTCACTTCTTTGAATCCGGCGGCAAAGTGTGGTGCCTTGGTTCTAGCGTATAAGAGCACTTGGTGAAGCCCCTCTGGATCGCGGACCTTGAGCTGAATGGAGACGCTTTCTGAACCGGCCGCATATCTGCGCGGAGAAACGAGTTCGGTGGTTGGCCCCGACTTCCATTGCACTTCAACATCCGAATTGAAGTAGGGGTGCACGGCCAGAAATTTGGCACTGCACCCAGATAGCCGGTCCCACTCACTTTGGCTATATGACATGATGAACGCACCGTCGCGGAAATCGTGCTGCAATCCGAAGGCGTGCCCAAGTTCATGTTCCCCTGCCCACATGAATTCGCTAGTAAGCAAGGAAAAGCCACCATTTTTCCCTAGGCGACTGCCTTGTCCTCCGAGACCTTTAATATTTACACCTTTACTAGTGTCGAGAATGATAAAATAAATGTTCGCATGTAGATCGTACGCCTGGCTAATCTCGCCAGCATACACAGTAGAATATGTGCGGAGGCCAAGATAGTGACTCTCGGGGTGTCGCCCATCAAGGCGATGAACCAGCGGCTCGCCCTGTGCGTCAGTTTCGATGCGGAAGGTTTTGTTGCCGTAGCCATGGGCCTGCATCTGCTCGGCATAAAAGGTCTGAAGCTGGCGAATTCTGACCTTCATCGAATCGACCACTTCAGGGCGATAGGGACGATCATTGGGCAAAAAGTAGATGAGCCGCACGGTGCGCGGTTCGCCTACGTTCAAATCCGCCAATGGTTTTGCGGCAGAGCGAGAGCGATCGCGTTCCCACTCTCCAAAATCCAGGGGAATACAGAAATGCGCGGTATCAGAAGGCGAAGGAGAAGCATAGCTGATTTCCATTGGCCCCAGCAAGAAACCGATCAATGCCAAAAGGCGGAATGAGCGAACATAAGGACTCATAGGTTCCAGCTCCTGAAATTCGGGTTTGCGCTTTGGAAGGGTATGGGTTTCTTGCCTCGAGTTAAAACCTCGATGCCACCATCCCACAAAAATTGCGATCAACTCCCATAAATCGCTACCTCCTGATCAGGTCATTGATCGATCCTAGCGCAAAAGCACCAGCTTCCGGGTCAGGGCCCCCTCCGCCGTCACCAGGCGGTAGAGGTAGATGCCGCTGGCCAGGGGACGGCCCTCCCCGTCGCGGCCGTCCCAGTGGAGCCGGTAGAGACCCGCCTGCTGCGGCCCTTGGCGCAATACTGCTACCCGCTGACCGGTAAGTGCGTACACCTCCAGTCTCGCAACGCCAGAGGAAAGCAGGAAATAGGGAATCACCGTCTGGCTGTTGAAGGGATTTGGCACGTTTTGCTGCAACTGCGGACCTTCGGGAAGCCCGATCAAATCCGCAGCCAGAGCCAGCAGCTTAGCCCGCGCCGGCTGGCCGAAAGCGTCGGCGAAAATGAAGAAGTCGCCGAAGTCCACCACCCCGCTGCCGTCCAGGTCGAAGCGCGCATCGGTGCCGCCGAAGGCGTCGGCGAAGAGGAAGAAGTCGGCGAAATTGGTCACCCCGTCGCCGTCGAAATCGGGAGTGGCTTCGGCGACGGAGCTGAAAGTCACCGGCTCCAAATCGGCTACCGTTACTGTGACGGTGTTGATCCCCGAACCGCGCCCAAGGGTCAGGGTGCTGGAGGCGTGCCCCATGGAATCGGTGGTAGCTGTCTCTAGCGAAAGCGTCCCATCGCCGGCGGTGATGGCAAAGTTGACTACACCTCCAACATAGGGTAAATCATTTTGGTCCAGCACCGAAACCACAAACGGATCGGCCAATGCAACCCCTGCCTGCCCCTCCTGATCGTCGCCAGAAACCTTGGTCAGGGACCGGGGTAGCGCGACCCCGACAGCGGTGAAGGTCACCGGCTCCAGATCGGCCACCCTAACTGCAACAGTGTTGGTCCCCATACTTCGCCCCAAGATCAGGGTGGTAGAGGCGCGCCCCATGGAATCGGTGGTGGCTGTCTCTACCGATAGGGTTCCTTCCCCCGAGGTGGTGGTAAACGTGACCTGGACACCTTCCAGGGGATTTCCCCTCCGGTCTTTCACCTCTACCACCAACGGCTCGGCCAGTTGCGCCCCGCTCAGTTCTTGCTGCTCATCCCCGGAGATTTTCGCCAGCTTCTCAGGGCCGGGGATCGTCCACTCGGATACATTCCACAACTGCACCGGCTGATACCTTCCCCCCGCCGAGGCGAGCAGGGTCCCATCAAGCGAAAATGCCAAAGAACGGGCAGGAATAATGTTGCCCACCAAGCTTCCAAGCTCCTTACCCGTCTCCAGGTCATATATCCAGATCGAACGATCTTCCAACCCGGCAGCGAGGATGCTGCCAACGGGTGAGATCGCCACAGACCAGACTCGCAAATTGTGGTCAACGGTAGCGGTATTGGTCTCCGTCTTCACGTCCCAGAGCCTCACCGTGCCATCTCCCGACCCGGAAGCAAGGATGGTGCCGTCCGGCGAAAACGCCAATGAGTTCACAAGAAGCGTATGACCTGAGAGGGTGACGATGTTGGATTCCGTTCCAACCTCCAGCAGCTTGATCGTTGCATCGTCCGGGCCGGAACCACAGCAGCCCAAGCCAGCCGCCAGAGTGCTCTCAACGGGAGAGAATGCCACGGAATGGACCCGATCGGTAGGCCACGAAATTGTGGTACTAGTTTTTGTTTCCAAGTCCCAGAGCTTGACCCTGCCACCCTTCAGCCCGGCCGCAAGTAATTGCCCATCTGGCGAAAAGGCCACGGATAAAACCCTGGAGTCCCCCTCCAGGACAGAGGTCATTGTTTCGGTCTCTACATCCCAGAGTTCGACCGTGCCATCCTCCAGTCCGGCAGCCAGGATTCTCCCATCGGGTGAAAACGCTACCGAGAGAACCAATTGATCCACCTGGAAGGTGGCCGTTGGAGTCGCCTTTTCCACGTCCCACAGTCTGACTGTACCATCCCATGACCCTGAGGCAAGGGCAGTGCTATCGGGAGAGAAAATCACAGCTTCGACAAAATCCGTATGTCCCGGAAGGGTGGCGATATGTTGTGGCAGTTGGGTGATAGTCAGTTGCAGGGATGCCACGTTGTCCGCCGGCTCGATCTCCGGCTCGTCCGACGAGAATTCGACATAGAACTCAAGTAGGCCGGCCTCCAACGGGATAAATCCCAGGCCTATGTTCAGATTGATTCCAGTGCCCCTGTTGTCAACTTGGCCGCAGGCAAGCATGCCCGCCTGCTCGCCCTTCTCCACCTCATTACAACTCGCCATGAAGCGCGCCACGGGCGTACTGGCGGACCAAGTCATGGTGACATTGGAGGCCATTTCTTGCGGAAAGTCCAGGATTACGGACAAGGGGAGGATCTCTCCGACATAGACGACGCTCGGAACCCATTTGTCGACCAGATGGGCAATCAGGTCCACCTGTGTCTGGGCCAGGCCCACCAGGCGCAGAGGGCCTTCACAGCGAAGGTCGGAAACCGGGGGACTGCCAGAAACATTGGTAAAGTAGCAGGTCATGTATTCAAAATTATTTATCGCTCCATCTTCTACGGCAGCGGTGATGAATCTATCCAGCAGGGTATTCAAGTGCACGTTTAGCGCGCCGCGGTCCCCAGTGAACTGAGACTCCGCCGGCAGTGATCCAGCGCATTCGAAGCGGGGGTCGGGTTCGGTTTCCTGGTTTTGGCAATTCATGCCCAGATTGTCGTTGATGCGCTGCAACGCCGCTTGGATTTCCGCCGCGCTGTCGCTAGTGAGAGCGGCCGGCTGAACATATCTCGTGGCGAAATCACCTAGTTGGTCACGGCTGGCTACCTGTTCATCCAGAAAAGCGTCGTAATCCGCGGCAAGTTGGGTATCTTCTGTCCAGGCCGCGATCAGGGCTTTGTAGGCTGCACGGTCGCCGCTGCGAACCGAGTCGAGCAACTCCAACAATTCAGTGCGCCGCTGCCGATGCATGAAATGAAAAAAGAGGTCCGCATAATAATAAAAAAGGCCGGAACCGAAGCCTCCGCCGCCGTAAGAGGACTGGAATATCCCGGCAGGGTCCAGTCCATGTTGAGAATTTCGGGAGTTGTAGTTGGCCGCGATCTGATCCATCGAATGCCGGTACATGAGCATGCCTTCGGCTTGGGTGCTGCCTGCCAGGAACTCTGCCAGACCTTCGCCGAACCAGGGGTCTCCAAAGCTCTCCAGTCCGAAACGGTCGGCCAAATAGTGCACGTATTCGTGGCGAACTGTCCTCTCAGTGTCGCGACCGTAACCCGTCGACCGATTTTTCACAAACGTATACATAGTGCCTTGGCTGTAGAATCCACTACTGTGAATGCCCCTGGTGTCCGCGCGGGACAGATATGCCTCGAATCGTACGTAGTCGAACTTGGTGCCGTAGATCCGGACGGTGAACACCTCTCTGTCATCGCGCACGGCATCATCCGTTTCCACCAGCCTGTGAAATTGTGCCTGCACCTCCTTGATGGCACGGTGCCAGGGCTGCACCACCTCCAGGTCCAAGGAGGTTTGAAACACCAGAGCGCCGTCGTCGAAGCGATAGGTGTTGGGAACGGCTTGAGCGAGGATCTCCCTCTCAAGTACATCCCGGCAGATATTCAGGTTGGCGCAATCCACCTGATTTTCCAAGCCCCGTGCCGCAACCAAGAAGAGACTGCTGAGGCGCTCATGCTCGGAGAGGACGGAGGCCAGCGCGTCGATGGCGGCTTCCCTCAGACTACCCACATGAGTCAGCCTGATGAGAATGTCAATGGACTTTTCCAACAGGCCTAGTCTTTCCATAAACGGGTCGATTTCTTCTTTAATTAAAAAAAAGGAGTCGTAGCGGGTGACCTGTAGCATGACATCGACGAATTCCGAATCCTGTGCGAGAGCGTCCATGAAGTTCTGGTGTAAGATGAGTCCCTGATCGTGGTCGAGGAAAGCGCCATATACTCGACGTAAGACCGTGGCGAAGGCCCATGGCTGGGGGGCCCATACCTTGTCCCCGCTGACCGCCCGTTCAGGGGTCAGCCCGGATAAAACCTTTTTGATCGGCGCCAGGTGATTCCGGCGCAGCCCGGCAGCGAAGGCACTCTCGAAGTAGGAGTACAAAACCCCAGCAGCCTCGTCATTGGGAGCATAGAAGTGGTCGCTGGCGGCAAAGGCATTCGACGCGGCGAGGTAGGCACGGTCGGTTGCTGCGTTGAATGGTCCCACCCCCGTCTCTCCTGGAAAAAACCTGTTATGGCCAAAGCCTCGCTGGACGAAGGACCAAAGCTGCAGCATCCCGGTATTATTGGTACCGTCGTAGGTGGCGGCCAACTCTTCAATTTCAGCAAATACCGACTGCATATTGCGATCGCTGTATATGGTGGGCAGGTGGGCTCTTATGGAAGGGTTATCGGAGGGATGGAGAGTACTCCTCAGGCAACTTTCCGAGGTGGTGCGCAGGTAGTCGATCAGCGCCTCCCCTTCGAGGGAGGCGACGTCGATGGACTCACAGACATCCGCCACCTTGGCAGCGGGGCGCGAAGTCGGCCACTCCGGCTCCGGCGATTCGATGTTCCAAGGCGGCGAGGAGCCGGCCATACTGCAAAACGGGTCCGGCGCAGGCGGAATTGGACCGGTGAAGACAGCGACCCCCGTTGCCGCCATAGAAATGGTCATTGCCATGAGCAAGAAAGCTATAGTGCGAAAATATCCGTTCATCATTCGACTCCTCTTCAAGAGATTTTTCGGCTCCCAGTTTCCAGGAAACTCATTCCCCGAAATTGGCATACATGTAATATAGGGCGATAGGCAAGAACGACCTTGCCCGAACCGAGCCGGACACGGCAGGCGCCGTTCTAGAGCATGCGTCCGAATCCGGGCCAGCCCACCGCCGCGCGCACGAAGAAAGATCCGCTACCGAATGCGTCGGCGGCCTGCAGGGGATGATCGAATTCCAGCTTTTCCCTCTTGAATCCGACGCTGGTGTAGAGCTCGTAGCCGAAATACTTCGAGAGATTGATCAACTGCACAAATGAAGTGCGCTGCTCGAAACTATTGCGCCTCCTGGTTCGGTCCTTGAGACGATAGGGCAAAGATCCCGCTCCCTGTACTCCGGCCTGCAGACTGGTCCGCGGCATCAGCGCATAGTGCAGCCGCAGAATAGGAATCAGGCGATATACCCAGCGCAGCTCCAGGGCGGCGGCGCGGTCCACCTCGCGCTGGAAGAGAAACTTGAACTGGGGCACCAGGCGCAGCTTGCCCAGATGCAGCGTGTATTCAATCTTGCTGACCACGGTCCACAAATCCAGCCGCCGCCCGCCTTGCCAGAAACCGCCGGGCCGGCGCCCGCCCTGCTGCCAGTTGAGCCGCAGGCGCAGCTTCTGTTCCAGATGGAGGGTGGACCATGGCCTCAGCGCGGCTTCCACATAGGACTCGTTGACGTAGCTGTCGCGGTAGCTCAGGAGGTCTTCGCGCACCTGGCTGAGATTCCTTCGGGCGCTGCTGTTTCCCTGGCGGATCCGGCGCTCGGGCGGGTCGACGAAGGCCAGAAACAAATCGGCGATATCGTCCTGGACGAGGCGGAAATTATTCTCCAGGAACAGGCGGACCGGGCGATCGGTTTCTCCGTAGCGGTAACCCAGCAGGGCATAGGTGGAGCGGTTGCGCCCATCCCCCGCAACCTGCCGCAGGGCGAAACGACCGGCGCCGAGGGACCAGTGGGGGCTGAGGTCGAACTGGCCGAAGAGGTGGTATCCGCGCTGGTCGCGGTCGTAAGGATAATCTTCCTTCCAATCGTCCTCGCGGCGGTCGGGCTCGTCGTTGTGGTTGCGGTCCAGGCCATAGGTAAAGTCGTTGGGCTCGACGTCGAACATGAGGAAAGGCTCTTCATAGTCCGGAACTCCATCGAAGTCGCGGTCGATATCCGGAATGCCGTTCCGGTCCTCGTCCTGACCCGGGAAGACGCCGTCCAGATCGTAGCCCACCAGCAGAATATCGGGCCAGATGTCGGCTTCGTCGTTGTCCTCCACCAGCACCCACTTGAACTGCCGGTGCTGGGCGCTGCTGTAAGTGCTGACCACCGGGTCCATGTACTGGCGCATCTCGGTGCTGTAGTCCGGATTGAGCGCAAAGAATTCGGCGCCAACCAACCCTCCCTCGAACCAGTGGGTGGCGTTGATGAAATAGGCGGCACCGCGGTCGGCGAAGCGCGGACTGCGTCCGAAAGCGGGAACGCGATCGACGTGGGCGGGATAGCGCAGGTAGGCGGCCGAGCGGGCGTACTCGGCGTTGATTTCGAGGCCCGGCAGAGCCAATTTCAAATCGGCGCCGTATACGAAGTGAGCCACCTGCTCGCCGATGCTGAAGCGCACCTTTTGCAGATTGGACCCGTCCCTGACGTTGCCCGAGGCGCGAAAAACGGTGCGGTAGAAGGTAGCGGAGAAGCGCTGCACGTAGTCGCGGGAGCGTGGAGACACTTCCGAAATGGTCGAAACGCCGATCCGGCTGTCGTTGCCCACCAGCGCTTCCACCTCCGCCCTGATGGTCGCCTCCTCCCTTCCGACATCGAACAGGAACACCAGTTGCTCTTCGCCGTCGGCGCGCAAAACTTCCCCGGGCGACTCGAGGGTGAAGGTTTTCAGCAGCCCTCCCAGGTTGGTGTCTCCGCTCACGTCCTCGCCGCGCTCGTGGGCGATGCGATAGAGATAGTCGACGTAGTGGGGGACCTCCTGGCCGCGGTAGAACGTCCCCGTGATCCTGGCGTAGTAGGAGGGCCGGAAGCTGCCGTCCGCCTGAAAATAGCGCCCGGCCTGGGTCGCCGCACCCGTCCTGTGGCGGATGACCACGGGTTTGATGTCCGGACGCGCCTCGCCGTTCAGGATCAGGGTGACCTCGTGCACCAGAGCGCCGCCGCCGTCCTGGGGCGAATCGTCCTTGAATCGCACCACGATCCAGTCCGCCAAGGGCTGAAACGAACGCAGCCTGCCCTTGATGCTGTTTCCCGGCCGGGTACTCTGAAACTGGTGCAGATTGACCCAGTTCAGACCCAGGGTGAGGACGCCCAGGTCGGCCTGGACCCGGTTGGCCAGCATGAGAGTCGAGTCGTCGACCTCGATGCCGTGGACGTGCTCGGCGCGGGCGGCGTGGGCGGTAGCCTTCACATAGGGAGTGGAGACGTCCAGGCGGAAGCCGCGCGAATAGGTTCGCGACAAAGTCAGGGGGGTAAAGCGCAGGGCGCCGGTCAGTCCTACTACGGCGCTGTAGCCCCAGCCGCCGTAACTGTCGCTGGCGACGACCTGGCAGGTGGTGCAGGGCCAGTTGATGACGCTGCCGCACTGCTCTCCGCGGCGCCCGCCGCAATTGAGGCCCGGCATGCGCAATTCCCGCCAACTGTACCAGTGGTAGCCCCTGATCTGCTCGTAGCCCAGGGCGCCATAGAATGTCTTCGCTGCATCGTCGTAGGGATGAGTGTGATTGGGATAGTTGGCGTAGGTCTCGAAGGCGTAGTTGCGGTAGTCGGGACGGTCCTGCTTCAACAAGAAGCGCTGCGCCGCCACCTGATTCAAGGTCAGGTGGGCAGATTCTTTCCTGCCGTCCGGCGCCGCTGTGCCCCATGCGGCGAGCACGAGCAGCAAACCCCACAGTGTGAGCGTACTGTAGCTCCGCATCAATACCTGCTTATGCCTGCATTGTCCGAGCCGCCTCCCGACAACCTCCGAACAGGTGGGTCCCGGAAACAGTTTTTAAAATAGGTGAATCAGGCCGATTCCCCAAAGACACATATGGATCCTGCATTGTCCCTGCTAATCCAATGCATTGATTTATTAAATCCTCAAAAGCTTGAGCGCCGGCGTCCGATCTGCTAATTTTGAATTCACCTCTTTCTAGCTGCTGGCACGGACCCATGCTGCTCATCTTCGACGGACCCCCCGCCCTTTCCGACTTCCGCCGCGCCGCCCTGCTGGAGCGCTGTCGCGCCGCCCTGCCAAGGCTTGCCGGCCTCAGCGCCACCCACCTCTACCTGGTCCATCTGAAACGTGCCCTGGATGCTGCAGAGCGCGTGCGCCTGGAACAAATTCTGCAGGCGCGCACTACCTCCCCGGCGCGCCGGAGCGCCGCGGTGTTGATCTGTCCGCGCCCGGGAACCATCTCCCCATGGTCCAGCAAGGCCACCGAAATCATGCATCATTGCGGTATGGAGGCGGTGGAGCGCATCGAGCGCGGCACCGCCTACCGCTTCGAAGCCGCCGAAAGTCCCTATAGATCCGGCCTCGAGCCCCTGCTGCCTCTGCTGCACGACCGCATGACCGAAGCGGTGGTGGAAGACCCGGAGGAACTCTTTCGCAGCGTGGCGCCCCGGCCCCTGCAGCGCATTGCCCTCATTGAGCGCGGGCGCGGGGCCCTAAAAGCGGCCAATGCCGCCATGGGACTGGCCCTCTCTGCGGAGGAAATGGACTACTTCTTTCAGGCCTTCCGCCAGCTCCGGCGCGACCCCACCGACGTGGAGTTGATGATGTTCGCGGTGGTCAACTCCGAGCACTGCCGCCACAAAATCTTCAACGCCGCCTGGCGCATCGACGGGCGCCCGGAGGAACACTCCCTCTTCGCGATGATCCGCAACACCCACGCGCGCCATCCCCGGGGATGCGTCAAGGCCTACGCCGACAACGCCGGCGTCATCGAAGGGTTCAGGGCGGCCCGCTTTCAGCCCCTGGAGGAGGATGGACACCGCTACCATTACACCGACAAACTGGCCCACATCGTGATCAAGGTCGAAACCCACAACCACCCTACCGCCATCTCACCCTATCCCGGGGCCTCCACCGGCGTCGGCGGCGAGATCCGCGACGAGGGCTCCACCGGAACCGGAGCCCGCTCCCAGGCCGGCCTCTGCGCCTACTTCACCTCCCATCTCCACCTCCCCGGCTGCATCCAGCCGTGGGAGCAGGAGCGCAGCGAGTTCCCCTCCAGATTGGCGACTCCCCTGGAGATCATGACCGAGGCGCCCATCGGCGCCGCGGCCTTCGGCAACGAGTTCGGACGCCCCAACATCTGCGGCCTCTTCCGCACCTACGAGGGGGTGGTGGACGGGCGCCGCCGCGGTTATCACAAGCCCATCATGGTGGCCGGCGGCGTCGGCCTCATCGACGCCGGGCACGTCGACAAGAAGGAGCTGCGCCAGGGAGACTACGTGATCCAGTTGGGGGGTCCGGCCATGCTCATCGGCCTGGGAGGCGGGGCCGCCTCCAGCATGGACAGCGGCAGCAACGCGGAAGACCTGGACTTCGCCTCGGTGCAGCGCGACAACCCGGAGATGCAGCGCCGCTGCCAGGATCTGATCGACCGCTGCACCGCCCTGGGCCCCGCCAACCCCATTCGCAGCATCCACGACGTGGGCGCCGGCGGCCTCTCCAACGCCTGCCCCGAACTGGTGGAAAAGAGCGGCGCCTGCTTCGATCTGCGCGCCGTCCACAACGACGATCCGGGCATGAGCCCCATGCAGATCTGGAGCAACGAAGCCCAGGAGCGCTACGTCCTGGTGATCGGGCGCGGCGATCTCCGGCGCTTTGCCGCCCTGGCTGAACGCGAGCGCTGCCTTTTTGCGGTGATCGGCGAAATCAGCGGCGACCGCAAGCTCACCTTGCGCGACCCGCTCAGCGCCGAGGTGCCCATCGACGCCCTCGACCTGGAGATCATTCTGGGCAAACCCCCAAGAATGGTGCGCGACGTCCGCCGCGGTAGTTGCGCACCGCCGCCCCTGGACCTTTCCGCCATCTCCCTGCCGGAGGCGGCCGCCCGGGTCCTGCGCTTTCCCGCGGTGGCCGCCAAGACCTTCCTGATCACCATCGCCGACCGCAGCGTAACCGGCCTCGTCGCCCGCGACCAGATGGTCGGTCCCTACCAGGTTCCGGTCGCCGACGTCGCCGTCACCGCCGCCTCCTTCAGGGGCTACCGGGGCTCGGCCATGGCCATGGGCGAGCGCGCCCCGCTGGCCCTGATCGACTCCCCGGCCGCCGGCCGCATGGCCGTGGCCGAAGCCATCGCCAACATCGCCGCGGCGGCCATCGGCCCCATAGGCGGCATAAAGCTGGCGGCCAACTGGATGTGCGCCTGCGGCGAGGAGGGCGAGGACGCCCGGCTCTTCGACACGGTGCGCGCCCTGGGCCTGGAGTTCTGCCCGGCCCTGGGGGTGGCCATCCCCGTGGGCAAGGACAGTCTCTCCATGCGCACCCTGTGGCGCGGCCGCAACGGCGAATCCCACAATGTGGTGGCCCCCCTGAGTCTGGTGATCTCGGCTTTCGCCCCGGTTCTGGACATCCGCCGCACCCTTACCCCGGACCTCAAAAAAACTCCCGCCACCCGGCTGGGGCTGATCGACCTGGGCCGCGGCCGCAACCGCCTCGGGGGTTCGGCCCTGGCGCAAGTATACAACCAGTTGGGCAATGCGGCACCGGACATCGACCCCGGCGACCTGGGGCGGTTCTACCACGCCGTCCAGGAATTGGGCGCCCGCGGCCTGCTCCTGGCCTACCACGACCGCTCCGACGGCGGTCTCTTCACCACCGTGGCGGAAATGGCCTTCGCCAGCCGCCGCGGGGTCCATCTCGACATCACTTCTCTCGGCGATGATCCACTGGCGGTCCTGTTCTCCGAGGAGGCCGGGGCGGTGATTCAGTACGAAGGGGAACGCGAGGCGGAGGTTTACGGCCTATTGAAGAAGTACAAACTCCTAAAAGTCTTTCACTTCATCGGGGTGCCCGCCGACTCGGGCCGACTGCGGATCCAGCAGGGCAACGATTGCATTTACCGAGACTCTATCATCTCGCTGCAGCAGAGCTGGTCCGAACTCACCTTTCGCATGCAGGCCCACCGCGACAACCCGGACTGCGCCCGGGAAGAGTACGAGGCCATCGCCGACAGCCCTGACCCCGGCCTGCAGTTCCGCACCTCCGGCGCGAACCTGCCCACCCGCAAAGGAGGTCCGCGCCCGCGGGTGGCCATTCTGCGCGAGCAGGGCATCAACGGGCAGGTGGAGATGGCCGCCGCCTTCGACGCGGCCGGCTGCGCCGCGGTGGACGTGACCATGACCGACCTGCAGGCGGGCCGCGCCCGCCTCGCCGACTTTCAGGGCCTGGTGGCCTGCGGCGGTTTCAGCTACGGCGACGTCCTCGGGGCCGGCGCCGGCTGGGCCCGCTCCATCCTCTTCAACCAGGCCATGCGCGCCGCCTTCGCCGCTTTCTTCGCGCGCCCCGAAACCTTCACCCTGGGAGTGTGCAACGGCTGCCAGATGCTCTCCCACCTCGCCGAGCTGATTCCCGGCGCCGAGCTCTGGCCCTCCTTCCTGCGCAACCGCTCGGAGCAGTTCGAAGCGCGTCTCGCCACGGTGGAAATCCTCGAAAGCCGCTCCATCTTCTTCCGCGGCATGGCCGGCTCGCGCCTGGGGATCGCCTGCGCCCACGGCGAGGGCCGCGCCGCCTTCGCCGACCCCCAAGCCATGCCCCGCGCCATGGCGGCGGGCCAGGTCTGCATGCGCTATGTCGACAATCACGGCCTGCCCACCGAGCGCTACCCATTCAACCCCAACGGCTCGCCCGGGGGCATCACCTCCCTGACCACCAGCGACGGCCGCGCCACCATCATGATGCCCCATCCCGAGCGCGTCTTCCGCAACGTCCAGCTCTCCTGGAAACCCGAGGAATGGAGCGGGGAGGAGAGTCCGTGGATCCGGCTTTTCCAGAACGCCCGCGCCTTCTGCCGCGATTGACATTTGACCCCACCAGCCCTACTTTCAGGCGCCGGAATTTGGGCCGCGGCACCTGAGCGGCTGCACCAAGCCTTCATCATCCTGCACTGTTTCCTAATTGTATCCACGGGAGAAAATAATCATGTCCAGCACCCTGGTTCACATCGGCGTCCGGGCCACCGACCTGGACAAAACCATTCGCTTCTGGCGCGACGGCCTGGGACTGCAGGTGGCCGCCAAGCAGGGGAACTGCTACGACCTCAGCGACGGCCTCCACAACTTCCGCGTCTTCCAGCACAATGGCCCGGAGCGGCCGCGGCACGTCAGCGGCATGCTGGACTACCTCCACATCGGCGTCCAGGTAGCCGACCTGGAGGAGGCCGCCCGGCGCCTGCGCAACATGGGCTTTGAGATCTTCTCCGACGGCCTGGACGGCAAGAATCCTCTCGATCCCAGCAATATCAAGGCAGGCGCCTTCAAGGTCGAGGATCCCGACGGCATCACCGTCGACGTCACCTCCAGCGCCGACCAGTGGCCCGGGGTGGAACTGGACCCGTAAGCCCGAAGCGCCGACCCCGTAGGAATGGGGTTGCGCCCCTTCTATGGTAAAGGTGTCGAGTCGGTATTTCCTGGAGGGTGTCCCAGGGGTCAGTCTTGATTCGGCTGCTCAGGATGGAGGCTCGGCTCGAGCCAACAACTCTGCAAAATCGTAGTTGACGCTGGTTACCCCGAAGTCCGGCTCGCTCTGGAACGGCCGGCGGAGATAGCGCACACGGTGCGCGTCGGCGTCGAGGAACTCGACGATGGCGAGGATGAAGTCGTCGGGTTTGTTGAGGCTGTAGAGAATTTCGTTTTTTGTCACCGTGATGGTCGCCGCCCCATGGGCGCGGCCTTTGACCTCGATGAAGCGCAGCCGCCCCGTGCCGGGAACCCGCGACTCGATATCGTAGCCAAGTTTCTCGGTCTCCCGGTCTGTCGGCTCAAAACCTAGCCCGCCCTCCACTTCCATGACCGCCGCCCGCGCCCGTGCCGCCGACGCCTGGGTATCCAGCGGCGACCCGCGCCCCGTCCTGGCATTCACCAGCCCCTGCGGAACCACCAGCAAGCCTCCGAGCACCACCGGCGGCAGCGGCGAGATCTGCGCTTCGAAGCGCAACTCCTGCAGCCGCTTTTGCAACCGCGCCTGCAAAGTATCCGCCCGTTTGCGCGCTTCGCCCGAGTTGAGTCGAGCAGCGCTGGCCCCGGCCTGCTCCTGCAACTTGAGCTCTTCAGCGCGGTGGTCCCAGTAGGAGATTTCCTTGGTCAGGCGGTCCTTGACCGCAGCCTCGGTCCTGGCGACCAACTCCAGCCTGGGACCTCGAATCTGGGCAAGATGTTCGGGGACGACGGAGGACACCGCATAGGCTTGTGCCTGCCGTTCCACTTCCCGGTTGACCCAGGCGCACTCCCCCCACTCCAGAATAGCCTCGACGCCTGGTTCGTCCCCGGCCAGGGGTCGATAGTCCAAATAAGGGGCATAGTGCAGGTGGCGGGCGTTGCCGGCAGCGTCGATCTCGACATAGAGCATCTGCTTGGAAACGATCCGGCGCTCGCCCGTCCGCGTCTTCCGTGCGTCCTGGATGGCGTGCTCAAGATAGAAAAGCATCCGCGGGGCCCGACCGAAATCGCCCTGGTCGACCAGGACCGCTCCGCGCTTGAGCTGGTCGCGATGGCGCTCCAAGGTCAGGTCGAGGACCCTGTCCAGCAAGGCGTGTCCGGGGCAGACAAACTCCGCCGCCGGCCGACCCGGCGCCTCCACCAGAGACTTCTCGAAGGCGATCCGCCGGTAGCGCGGCAGCACCGGCTCGTTCTGGCTCCGAAACGCTGAGCCCTGGTTGCGCAGCGGCGCGGGAACGTGGGTAACTTCGTAGCGTCGTGACTCGCGCTGCCGCGCCGAACCGCCGAGACCCGCGAAGGCCTCCAGGAAAAACGCCTCGACATAGTGAGGCTGCAGGCGCCGGGCCTCGGCGCGCTCCATCTCTTCCCGGACCCGCTGCAGATGGCTGGCATCCATCGCGTCGTGAACCAGTTGGCGCTCCTCCAGCAGGTCCTGAATAGCGCCCTTGTCGAGGGCCTGATCGACTGCGGTGTCGAGGCGGACGCGAACCTCCGGCTGCTCGCCATAGCGCACCGCTTCGAGCAGGAGATCGCGCAAGGGCCGGCCCTCGAATTCGAGTTTTCCGAGGACATCGAAGACCTGACCTCCCAGGGCCTGGCGCGCCAGTTCCAGCTTCTCCAGGAGCTTGTGATATACGTCTCCTTCGCGGGTTTCGTCGGCCACCAGATTCCACAGGTGGCACACTTCCGTCTGGCCGATGCGGTGGATGCGGCCGAAGCGCTGCTCCAGGCGGTTCGGGTTCCAGGGGAGGTCATAGTTGACCATCAGGTGCGCCCGCTGCAGGTTGATCCCTTCGCCGGCGGCGTCGGTGGCCAGGAGCACCTGAACCACGGGATCGTTGAGAAAGGCTTCCTGGGCCTGGCGCCGGTCCTTGCGCTCCATGCCCCCGTGGATGACCACCACTGCTTCCTTGCGTCCAAGCAGGGTGGAGATGCGGTCATGCAGATAGTTCAGGGTATCCCGGTGCTCGGTGAAAAGCACCAGCTTCTGTCTCGGCGAGGAAAGTGGTCGAGGAATTTCGCCGCTGCCGTAGGGGACGGCCGGTTCCCCGATCCGGCCCTTGATCCCGGTCGCGGTAAAAAGCGCTTCGAACAGGTTTGCCAGTTCACGCCACTTTGTGTCCCTGCCGCTGCGCCGGACCTCGTGCGCAAGGGCTTCCAAGGCCTTCAGAGTGTCTATCTCCGCCTTCAACTCCGCCATGGAGCGGGCGGCCGTGGCCTGGTCGAGGATTCGCGCCTCGGCACCTTCCACTTCCTGCTCCGGGGCCTCGTCCAGATCCTCGACCTCCTCGGCATCCAACTCGGGGACAGTGAACGCCGGAACCGGGGACGTCGCCGCGCCGCGCTGATGCTCTTCCAGTTCGTCCAGCCGGCTTTCCAGACGCTGGCGGCGGCGGTGCAGGGATTGGTAGATGGCCTCGGGAGAGGAGGCCAGGCGCCGCTGGAGGACCGTCAGAGCGAAGCCGACCGTCCCTGCCCTTCTGGGGTTGGCCAGGGCGTCCGCCCGGTTGAACTCGACGCGAACATAGTCGGTGACCGCCTCGTAGAGGTGAGCCTCCTGTGCAGAGAGGCGGTAGGGCACCGTGTAGGCGATGCGCTCGGGGAAAAGCGGCCTGCCGTCGAACTTGAGCAGACGCTCCTTGACCATGCGCCGCATCAGGTCGGAAGTGTCGCTGGCATGCACTCCGTCGCGGAAGCGGCCCTCGAAACGGTCGCTGTCGAGCAGCGCCATGAAGAGCTGGAAGTCCTCTTCCTTGCCGTTGTGCGGCGTCGCCGTCATCAGCAGGAAGTGGCGGGTCAGCCCCGACAGAAGCTGCCCCAACCGGTAGCGCTTGGTGTACTTTACCTCGCCCCCGAAGAAGGTGGCCGACATCTTGTGCGCCTCGTCGCATACCACCAGGTCCCAGCCGCTGTCCGGTGCCTGGAGTTTCTCCTGCACCCCTTCGTCGCGCGCCATCTTGTCGAGGCGGGCGATTACCAGGTTGTTGTCGAGGAACCAGTTGCCGCTGCGGGCGGCTTCGAGCTTGGCGTTGGTGAGGATCTCGAAAGGGAGCCAGAAACGCCGGTAGAGCTCGTCCTGCCATTGCTCCACCAGGCTTCCCGGGCAGACGATCAGGCAGCGCTCGACGTCGCCGCGGACCATCAACTCCTTGATGAGCAGACCCGCCATGATGGTCTTGCCGGCGCCCGGATCGTCGGCCAGCAGGAAGCGCAACGGCTGGCGCGGCAGCATGGCTCCGTAGACTCCGGTGATCTGATGCGGCAACGGCTCTACCAGAGAAGTGTGAACCGCCAGCACCGGGTCGAAGAGATAGGCAAGGCGGATGCGCAATGCTTCGGACACCAGGCGGAAAAGGGCACCGTCGCCGTCGAAACTCCAGGGCCGGCCCTGTTCCGCCAGTTCCAGCCGCTCCTCGTCGGAGCGGTAGAGGAGCTCATTGGCCACCTTGCCGGCGGGGGTCTTGTAGGTCAACTCCAGGGCCTCGGAACCGAACCACTGGACGTTGACCACCGCGACGAGGCTGTCGGGGAGAATGCCGCGCACCGCGGCGTTAGGCTGGAGTTCTTCGAGCTTCACTCCCGGCCTACACCCTTTCAAATCCCTGGCTGTCGAATTTGAGGGTGCGGCTGTTCTCGGTTACGGTGCGCACCACGTGATCGGGCGCACCCGAGGGGATTTCGGCTTCTATCTCCAAAGTGACGGTGACCTTTGCATCCACCAGGCCGGCCAGGTGGGCAATGACCTCATCGGCGATCTGGCTCGCGTCGCGGCCGACCCGGGTGGTATCCAGAACCACCGCACCGTGAAAGCGCCGCGCGCGCTCCACGGTTGGAGGAGGTGTGGTCTCCGGGCCGCTGCCCTCGACCGCAGGGACGGCGGCCGACGCGCCGGCATCCGTCTCCGCGCCGCCGATCCCTTCCCCGCTTGCCGCTGCCGGCTGTTCGGCCTCCTGCTGTTCCAAGGCCGCTTCAGGCTGTACCAGGAGTCCGTCGCTCGCAGGGTCAATGAGGGCAACTTCGCCGCCACAGCGAAGTCCGCGATACCGCCCTGTGGCCTCGTCAAAGGCATCGGCAAATGCGAAGGATTCGTCTCTCCAGAGGAGCAGTCCCAGGCCGTCTTGAATGGCCGCATTCAGGACCTCCGGTCCGGCGAGGCGGGGCAGATACAGATAGCGGGCGAAGTGGTCCGCCAACTGGCGGATCTCCACGTGATCGCCGCGCCACAAGGGCACCCGGTCCAGTTCCAGGCGCAGGCGGGTGCCGGCGAGCACCGGCACCAGGAGTTCTTCCGAGCGCAGCTTCTTGCTGGCGCGCACGGCGAGAGGGTCCTGCCCGGACAGGCGCAGGGCCTGCCACTCGACCGCCGCCTGCGGCGTGGACTGCACCGGCACCAGGAGCCACTGATAGGCCTCGGGCAGCCGTCCAACCACGGCGCCGTCTTCCGACTTCAACTGCGCTTCCGCCTGCCGCACCTGCTGCGGGTCGAGGTTCAGCGCTTCTTTCTCCTGGAGGATCGACGACCACGCCAGGTAGCGCCGCACCGCTTCATCGAGGTCCTGCAGGCGGGTCTGATCAACGGCGAGAAAAACCAGGGTGTTGCGAAAGAGGCGCGGGGCGTTGCCGCGGCTTTCTAGCATGGCGGCCGCCGCGGCCTGGGCCTTGCTGTTCGACCCGCTGCTGTGCGGGTGCTCAGGTCCCAGGACCACCAGGCGGGCCTCCATGTCGTCGGGCACATCGGCGCCTGACTGGGGCACCGCATGAATGCGCTGGAAATCGCCCATGGTGCGCAGGTCGGCGCGCAACCGCTTCTCCATTTCGGCCACCACCGGATCGGGATCGCGCTTGAACTGATCGGCCCGGTCTTCGGCCAGCTTGGTGACGGTGGGCTGAGTCGAGTACCAGTAGCGCGGTCCATCCTGATAGAGGTAGGTCGCCTGGGTACTCAGGCGCCGCAGGGCATCGCCGAAGATCGCCGGTGTTTCACCCGGCATGGCACAGCCGAGCTTGATGCGGCGGTCCTCGATGCCGCGATTGGCCACCGCTGTGGTCGGCGCGGAGCCGAGGTAGACGGTTCGCGCCACTCTGCGGGTGGCCGAGAATTTGCCCAGGTTCGCCACCTCGCCGTCGATGCGCTGGGGGTGCGCGTTGGGTCCATCCACATCGGTCTCGATGATCGGCGTCCAGTTGTCGGACAGATAGCGGGTCAACTCGTTGCGGACGTGGGAATCGTCAATGGAGACGTGCGCCGGCATGATCAAAGGGTTGCGGTCGCCGCGCTCCCACAGGCTGTGGATGACCGCGGCCATCAGGCGCAGCACGCCGCGGGTGCGTTGAAACTTCACCAGGGTGGACCAGTCGGTGTAGAGCCGGTCGAAGACTTCCGGATGGATGGGATAGGCGGCGCGCAGGCGGCGCTCGTAGTCGGCGTCCCGGCATTCGGGGGGGAACTCCTGCTGCTGGACGCGGTAGAAATCGGCGAAGGTGCGGGCAACATTGTCGCGGGCGGTGAATTGCTCGCGTTCGCTCAAGGGTTCGAACAGCCGGCGGCGCACGATCTCGAAGCCCTCTTCCGTACTCGCCGGCGTCCAGGAGGATTCGACTCGGCCGATGACATTCTTGAGCCGGGCCAGCGCCGCCCGGCCGCGGAGACCGCCGACTTCCTCGTCTTCACCCTGGGCATGGGGGGAGGTGGGCGTATCCGAGGAGGGCAAGCTGATCACCAGCAGACAGCGGTCCGCAGCGCGCGCGGATTCGGTCAAGGTCTGGGCAAAGCTGAAGTGGGTTTCGAAACTGCCGGCCGGCAGGTCGGCGTCGTCGTGCAACTGGCGGGCATAGGCGACCCATTCATCGATCAGAATGAGACACGGCCCGTATTCGTTCATCAATTGGCGCAGGGTGTCCCCCGGGCTGGTGGCGCGCTCGTCGTCCTTCCGAACCTTGTCGAACGCAGCCCTGCCCCCGAGTTGCCAGGCCAGTTCGCCCCACAGGGTCCTGACTACGGTGCCGTCTTCCTTCGCCGACGGGTTGCCGGGGGAGATTTTGTTGCCCACCAGCACCACCCGTTTGACCTGGGCAGGCCGGGCGGCGATTTCGGCCGAGGCCATCAGGTCGTCGATTCCCAGCAATTCGCCGGCTGGCACGGCGGAAAAAAGATGGTAAAGGGCCAGCATTGAGTGGGTCTTGCCGCCGCCGAAGTTGGTCTGCAACTCCACCACCGGGTCGCCGCCCCGGCCGTTGAGCCGCTGCATCGCTCCACTCAGCAGGCCCTTCAGGCTTTCGGTCAGATAAGTGCGGCGGAAGAACTCCACTGGATTGCGGTACTCAGGCGTTCCTTCGCCGAGATGGACCTGCCACAAATCCGCGGCGAATTCGGCCTGCTGGTAGCCACCGCTGGCCACGTCGCGATGGGGAGCCACGACCTCGCGCCAGGGCTTGAGGCTGCCCGTGGCCTGGCTCTCGACGCTCGTAGCGGCGCCGCGGCGGCGCTCGCTGCGCGCCTGCTCGTCGAAGATCAGCCGGCGCAACTCCATCTTCATGCGGTTGACCTCGTCCGCCTGCGGTGCGGAAACGGCGGTGAGCAGGCGGGTGATGGAGTCGAGAGCGCGGTCGGCGTCGTCGCTGGAGAAGCTGTCCTGGTGGGCCCACATGTTGCGGTGGTCGCGGATCTCGCTGACCAGGCTGCGCTCGGCACGGCCCAGCACATTGCGGAACACGTCGTTCCAGGTCTCCCACATCAGCTTGAGGAGTGCGGCCACGTCCCACTGCTCTATGGACCTGTCCGCCAGGTGGGGATCATCGACAAAGCGCCGGATCAGGTCCATGTGCACGCCACCTGCCTTGATCTTGTCCTGGACTTCACGCTCGACAAACGGCCCAAGCCCGGCCTTGAGGAGTTCGAGCGCCTTGCCGATGCGTTCTTGATTGGTAACGGCCATGGTTATTCCCCTAAAATATTACCCCTGGCTCCATGGTGACCGGTTGTGCTCGACCATGAGTCAAGCCGGTGTGCCTGGGACCGAGTGCGCGACTTTAATCAGCTTTACGTGGTTTGCAAGTCCTCAGCCGAGATGGACGATCTCCACGTTGCCCCAATGATGCTTCAGGTACTCGGCCACAAGCCGGCGGTGGCAGTGATGCGGCTTGTCCTCGCTGCACAGCAGGCAGCCGTCCGCGACGATTTCCTGCGGGACCGTCTCCTCGACCCGCCGCTCGCGCATGAGGGCGAGGAAGCGATCTTCATAGGTCTTCCATTCACCGCGCCTTTTCTTGTAGTCGTCCAGCATCTCCCTGGTCGGGGCCAGTGCAGGCAGGTGCACGTACTCCATCCCGCAAAGCTCGCCGAGAAAGTAGGCGAGGTCGTCCTTCTTGGCGAAACCGGCCAGTTGGGATCCATTGTTGAGCCGCACATCGACGATTCGCTTTGCGCCCGACTGGCACAGCAGATCGAAAAAGCGGCGGGCGGGCTTCTTGGTGAAGCCGATTGTGGAGAGTTTCATCGGTTTGGTTTCCCGGATGTGGACACCAGCTTCTTGTTCACAAAGGCGACGCGCTTTGCCTGGAGCTCAATGGCCTCGGCAACCAGTTTTTCCCGTGGTTCAGCCGAGCGAAACAGATCGCCGGCGGGATGCAGATTGAAGCGGTCAAGCAAACGATCCATCGCCTCGCCATGTGACTCCAGTCGTCCATCGGCATGGATGTGGGCGATCTCGACCCCGCGCCCTTCAAGTGCCGCAGCGACGAGGAGGGTCCGGTGGCATTCAAGTGGCTCGCGCTCCGCACACAAGAGCACAATGCGGTCTTTGGCTGCGCCGTCAACGACGCGATTCAAGCCATGTTGGAACGATTCCGTTTCGGTCACGCGGTCGTAGCGGACGCGTCCGTCCTCGTAGCAAGCCGGGTCATCGGAGCGACCGCCCAACTCACGACCGAGAAATACATACTCGATTCCACAGCTCTTGAGGCTGTCGGCCAGCGATTCGCGATTGAATTGGGGATTGAAGCGGCTGTAGGGCACGGAGCGGACATCTGCCAGGACCATGACTTGGTGCGGGCGCAGGAGCTCGATGAGGAAGTCCACGGCATGTCTGGAATGGCCGATGGTAAGGACGGGGTTTTTAGTCTTGCTCATGGCAATATCGCTATTCTGCAGGGATGATCGCTGCGATCAGTTTGTAACATGCTCCATTAAATGGTTCCCCAAGGCTGATGGTGAGGTAGCATTCGCCGATTTCATAGGCGCCATCCAGCTTCGCCAGATATGCCCGTTCGTATTGGGGATCGGTGACCCAGAGTTTATATCTCTTTCCCGCGTGAGTGAACTGCCCCTGTACGCGGCGCCTGGGATTCCCGAAGGCTTCGCCGGGATTGAATACCTCAAGGCTCAGCCGTTCGACATGGATCAGTCTCAACGAATTGGACACCGATTCCGCCGATTCGAGCAGAATCCGGTCGTTCAGACCGTGGTAGGTGCTCTGTCCGTCAATCCACAACCGGGCTACGGGATCCACGAGATCGGGCAGATCAAGCCGCGAGAACACGCCTGCTTTTTTCCAACAGAAGCCGGGGTCGAGCAACCAATTTTCTGTCTGATAGTTTTTGGGCTGCGGCTCAAGGACCGGGACCTCGATGATGTCGAGTACCCGTGGATCCCTGCCGTCCTCGTATTGACGCTCGTACTCGGACACTTCCTGGTTTTCGCGGGCGCTCACGGGCCGGACCCAACTGCCAGCGCCATGATCCTTGCTCCATTCCCGGCCGGCGATGCACCGCCCTGTCAGTTTCCGAGAGTTCGCCAGACAGACGATGCGCTTCAAGTCCCTCACGAAGGATTCCTTTTTTCACTTTGGCCGGCTACTATACTGCGGCCCAAATAACCAACCGCAACTCACTTTCGTCAAGCAGGTCGTACTCGGGGAGGCGGCCCGAAAGCCGCTGGCACTCTTCTCGGTATCCTGGCTGGTTTACGGAGCCTTTGAACCGTAGGATTTAACGCTTTGATCAGTGTTTATCTGGAAATTCCAAGGGTTTAACAATCTCCAAAGGCGCCCGATAGATCCGAAGCCATCAGTCTGTACCCTCCTTGACCAAGAGGAGGCGACGGGGGAACAATTCTCCGGTCGGTCCATTCAACCTTCCCGCACTACTTTCGGCGGTCTGGTTGATGTCCCCCCACAATTTCCTACGATCTTCAGCGGACAACGTTGCCTCATGTCGCTTCCAAAGCCATTCTGGCCAGGCACCCTCCACCGGCTCAAAGCGTACCCAGTTATAATTTTGGTTATCGTTCAATGGTGGGCGTTCGGATTCGGCAATATGCAGTTTGTCTGATAATGGGAATGACTTGCGGAGCAAGGACAAGCTACGGCCGGCAGCGGTCTGCCCTCGGTGGTCAGGTTCTTGCGTGCAGTCAAAAATGCAATGCCAAGGCATTGCGCCGGGTGATCTATGAATCCAGTCGAAATTTTTGCGTTTGTAGTTCTCGAACGCTTGACGGATGTTCAAGCTTGGTACCAGGGTGCATCCCAGTTGCTTTTTATCAGGGTTCAGACAGCAACGCCAATATGGCTCTATACTGCGCCTATCCACATAGTTGTACAGTAGATAAAGTGGGATGGCACCTACTTTCCGAGAATACCTTTCAAGCTTTTCCATCTGAAATTTCGCTTCGGTGTCGAGCCTATAGTACTCCCCGCTTGGATACGGTCTCTGGGATTGGTATAGCTTCTTGGCTTGTATTGCCAACATGGCCGCTTGAGTGCCTTGGTCGTAAATACGGATCTCCAAATCGGAACCTCGCTCGGATTCCTCCTTTGTATTGGTTTGAAATAGCCTGTAATTTCTTGGCATAAAACGCACAAAATCCAGAACAAGAAGATCTGTCAGCGTCACCTCGCCCAGCCGGACTCCCCACTCCCATGCCCATTTGACCCTCCACCACGTGTCTTCTGCGATCTTTTCAGTGGGTGTGGGCTTCGACCGTATGCTCATCTTAGGGACCTCTCATCGCTCCATTACTGCATAGCTTATTCTGCACCACTGCCGTCCCTTAGACACACCAGTTGGGTTCGCATATCACCCTGAGCGGTGAAGCTAAATCTTGCGACCCAGACTTCGACCAAAAAGGTCTGGTCGAGTTCAAGGTTCGACCGGTAATAACCATCTGTTTTGTTCTCCTTTTCACCCCCTAACCATCACACTCGACGAGCGGCAGTTTCGAGACGACGATATTTGGGGGTCTTAGCAAGATGAGGCGCGACCTTTCGCACTTGTTCAAGGGCATCTCCCAGATCAAGAGGGATTACTGCGTTTTCTGCCGTCCCGACCGTCAGATCAAGAAGGTTCAATAGCCCTTGAGCTTTGGCTTCGTCGTCAATCATTGACAGGTTTGGCTTTTCTTTGTCTTCTCTATATAGGCCATATTCAAGCATTGACCAGCAATCGAACGGTATCAGGAAACGCTCGATGGTGGCTACAGCTTCAGCGAAATCTCCGCGAGCGGCTATTGGGAGTGCTGCCAATCCACTGCTGACTGCCGGGGACACCAGCGAGTGCTCCTGCGGCCAAACCTTTTGCAGGAAAGGCTTGGCGGCTGATTGGAACAGCTCTTCGGAAAAAGGAGGATTCGGTCTTTGATCGCTTTGTTCGGATTGCTCCCTTAAGAAACGCGTTATCACTTCCCCACAGTTTGCACGCACTTCGTCGTCCAGCGAACGTATCATCTGCTGAACACGGTTTCGCCCAACCGCAGGATCTCGTTTTTGCTGAAGAGCATGAAGGGTCTCAACCAAAAGGCTAGACGCGAGTGAACTACGGGTCGTTCGATCAAGTCGGTGGTCAGCGGTTCGATCCGCCATGTCGTTGCCGATTATCCTCAATATATCCGTACATTGGGTCTGACGACTTACGACGCGCCAGAGTGCCAGTGCTTCGGTGTCCTTTGCACGAAGGGGCTCAATTAGATGCTTCTCTGTCCACTCTTGGTCTGCGTTTAGGGAATAGCTCAGTGCCTCGATCATCCGATACTTGGCGATTAGCCTCGACCTTCCCGAAGCATTGATAATCTTTTTCCTCATCTTTTCCAAGTTACCAGATTTATCAATTGGCCGAGATTTTTCTTCGAGATTTGGAAGAGCAGCCAAGAATACGTCAATAATTACCGCCGCGGGTGTGTTCAAGATTTGTTCAGGCTCCTCGTCGGGTAGCTGCATTGCATTAGTCTTCTGGACAGCTAAGGACCAAGCACGAAGCCAGAATTTCGACCATCTAGGCAGGGTGAGCACGTATTTTTTCCAAATACTGAGCCAGTACGAAATACCTTTTATAGCCTTGAAAATAGTTTCGTCCGGCAGCTTTGTAAGGAGATCAAGCACCCGGCTAGCTTCTGCGGATAAATCTATATTGTTGGTTTCCTGCTCTCTACCCGCTGGAGGCGAATGCGTTACACTGAAGCACTCCCAAACCTTTGGAAACTCCGATCCGCCATCGGGACTTGATTCCATCCCCTGCAAAATTCGCTCAAGCTTGCCTGCTTCTCTGAACCAATCCCATGCCTGATCTGCTGGGATCTTCATTTCCAATGCTCTCAGCAGATCAATACCAGCCAGGGAATCCATTGATCGATCTGGGCTTGTGGGCACCCGCTCCACCTTCGTGGGACCCAAGAATCCTTCATCGATTCGGTCCATTTCAGCTAACTCAGGAAACCGGACAATATTCGATTCGAGCCAAGTTTTGTCGCGTTGCGGGAGGGTGGCCCCGGCGACCTCAATGCGTCTCAGTTCCCGGACAGCCCATTTGAGACGGCAATTCTTAACGCGATCGGCTTCTGCATTTCTCGGCCATAACTTGCGAGGCGGCCTACCCCGTATTCTTCTGGTAATCTCCTTCTTTGTAATTTCGTCAAATTCCGCAAAGCGCCGCGCGCGTAACTCGACAACCTCCGGATGATGATGTAAGTCCCAGAAAACCTCGGAGTCCAAATGAAGAAGGAAATCACCTACCTCGGTAGCAGGCATGACTTGAAAATCACACGACACTGCGGCCCAGAGTCGTAAATGGATCGGGGAGTCTGGCTTCTTCCATCGTCTGATATGTGCAAGGGCAGTGGAACAATCGACATCAACGAGCCGCGAAACAACTGCGTGAAGAAGCTTTACCGATGGGGCCATCCCTCCCGTAGAGAACATTTCAAGTTCGTCCGGTACTTCATCACCTTTAGAATCTGATTCAAAATAAACGCGACGCAGAGACAGGTGAACATGTCTCTGTCCTATGCGCCGGGCGATATCCAGCCCGCCCATGACCGCAGCGTCCAGAGCGTTGGCCAGAGAGACCATGAATTCAACTTCAGTCAATTTTTCCAAGTCGAGAAAAGCCGGATCGATCGTTTTTCCACTTGTCATGGTAACCCGAAATAGATCGTGAAACGTCTTGGGCCGCTTGGGAAATTTGCGGAATTGGAGATAAACCCTTGGGTAGACTTCAATCTTCAGCCTCGGCGCAACGAGATCCATGATAGCCGAGACGAGGGCCTTTGATCGCTCGCCTGAGCATAGGCGCTCCTTTACTTGGTAAGCCCCCATCATTAAGGACTGATCATCAATTGAATTTTCCCAAAATTCTTCGATGAGGCGCCAGGCTGAGCGCCAGGGTTCGCGGAGATTCACTCCTTTCTTTCTGTCAATTAGATGTAGAACCGCCCATCGCTGGACAATATCATCGGAACCAAGATCCAATGCCCAATTGATTGTTTCTCTTTCCTCTAGACGACCATCGAGAAACACGAACGTGAAATCCAGCGTCGCCTGGTCTCTCTCGTTCAGACTACGAGGGAGAAATCTCATCTGCGGCTCCCTCCCGATGACACCTTCACTATAGCATCAAGCCAACCCAAATCTGCTTTTTGCTTGGAAGCCAGCTTAGCCAAGCGGATGCGTTCGGTTGGGTTACTGCGTCGAATTAAATGGTCGAACAAATCACACTCTTCGTCGCTGGCCTCTGCCTTCTTGACTTTCACAATTTTCTTCAGCTCGCGGTCCACGCGGCTTTTATTTCCATTTATCGCAGAGAATTCAGCCCACTGAACCAGGGTATCCTCAAGCTGGGAATGATCATCATCTTGTACATCGCACTGAATCGGCGTTATCCCGCGAGCTTTCCAGTCTGCCAACTCTACCGGATCGTCCTTATCCATTCCAACCAATATGAACCGTTCCTTCAGATCGGGGAAACGCGCCACATCCGCAGCGACAGCGTTCAACAAATATCTCATCGGCGGGTCGTTGGCGCTATAACCCACAAGGACCAAATTGTACAACCGTGCGGAATCATAAATCAGGTCGGAAACGATCCGGCGGCGCAGATAGAAATCACCGAAGTCCTGATCCGAAATAATGAGGTCGGAGGTTTTCTCAGGATTCCGATCCAGAGCACCGTGGATGTGCAGGACGCCGTTGAATTCTGGACTCAAGGTTGGCCTGGGTCTGGGTATGCCTCCAAGTGCGTAGGTCTGGACTGATTGCCTCAGATTCCTCGCGGCAACTTCAAAGAGAAGATCAAAATTCGTCGTGATGATTGCTACCGCAACACCGCGGTCGGAAAGACGCATCAATGCCCGATGAATCGGAGCCGGCTTCAGTCCATCCTGGCGAAGTATCTCTCTGACCATTTGCCTGACCGAGCTCTGAGCTTTCTCTTGGCCTTCGAGCCTTCTCTCAAGCATACCTAAAACGACATCGTACTCGCCATTTTGGAACCGCTTAAGCTCTGCCTTTTGCCCATCATGCAAATTCGATAGATCTAGGTTTTCTGGGTTATTATGCGAAGAAGAGATTTGTGAAATAACGGAATGCACCGCCAGGTCCAAGTCTTCGTACACCTTTACGACGAGACCACGAAAATCCGGTAATCCAGCGGACATGGAAACGCCGGCACCAGCGACGAAGAGAACCTCGCCGCGCGCATGGGCGAGGAGGAGACGCTCCGGAATCGGTGCCAGGTCTTTTCCCAGCACAAGGTCTCTATCGCCTCCGTCTGGTCGTTGGTTCAAGTCGCACCTCCCCTATCTCCCCTACCGAACAGCCTTCCCTGCTGCTCTCTCGGCTCCTGCCGCGCCAGCCGGACGATCTCCGGCCAGCTTTGCACCAGCCCGTTGTACGACAGTGCCTCCGCGGCGCGGCTTTTGCGCTCGCAGACGGTGTAGAGACGGTAGGCCAGTTCGCGGGCAGTCTCGGCGACGCCGCCGAGTTGCCTGACGAGGAGCGCGGCCCCGGTCTCGCCGCCAGATTCCAGTACGCGCACAAGGTGGTGAACGACCTCCCAGACGGGAAGCCGGTGGTCGGCGGCCGGGTCCCAATCCTCGGGCAGCTCCTCGGGGCGGAGCAGCCGCACCTTGCCGGCCCTCGACTCGAGGATGCCCGCCCCCACCATGCCGGAGACGCTGGTGTTCTTGGCCGTGGACAGGGTTTCGGCCACCCCGTACTCGCCGGCGGTGAAGCCCTGCTGCTCGAACCATGCCAGGGCCCATCGGGTGTCGGCGTCGAACTCCCCTTCCTGCTCGGCCAGGACCTCGTCGAGGGTATGGTTGATCAGCGCCAGGGCGTCGCGCACGGATACGGGATTGCCCTGGGCGTCGAGCACCTTGGCGTAGCGGGTGTAGACCGCCATGCCGGGGCCGATGGCGGCCTGGGCGAGATCGACCGGGGCGATGTTGCCGGATTGCAGGTGGGCGAGGGCGGCGGGAAGCTCGGCCTTCAGGGCGGCGACAAACTCGCGGCGGGTGGCCAGGGGGGCGTCTTGGGGGCGCTTGCGGCAGACGAGGACGATGCTGGAGGCCAGGGCGTTGGTGGCCACCTTGACGCCGGTTGGTCGTTCCGTACGCATGGGCCAAGTTCCGGTGACCAAGAAGCCTGACTCGATCACCGCGCCAAGGAAAGTTTCCCATCCAGTGCTCGACGTGCCGGTGCCGCCTTTGTTTTCGGCTTGCTTGAAGGCGTAGTAGATGGTGACTGGATAGGCCGGGTGCGACTGCTTGGATAGGCGGAACATCGCGCCTGTCATCCCTGCGAGAAAGAAGGTCTTTGCTTTTTCTTTGCTGCCATGACGGTATGGAGTTGCGACCAATTCTTCGGCCTTTGGTACGGCGAGGGTGGCGAAAAGATCGGGATAGATTGACCGTACTGAGCGGCGCAGCCAGACGTAGAAGAAGTCGGATAGATCGGCGTAACCAACATTGTCGTAATACGGTGGGTCTGCGGAAATAACCTTCGAGGTCGAGATGGATTGGATCTGAGCATCCGCTTGAGTGACTGTCGCAGAACAATCAAAGCTATGGGGAATTGTCTTACTTACTGAGACAGTGGTTAAACCAAAGTCTCCCGCAGCTCCCGAGAACGGACTTACTTCAGGGTAATCCCAGGTCATGGGAATCGCCTGTCGGCTAAACAGATTGACGCTTTGCTCTCTGCTCTGAGACCACACAGCGTGGGCATTTATTGTGTTTGCAGTTCTACTTACCGATAAGCCTAGGAATATCCCCACCGCTTCGGCATATGCCGTGGCGCCGCGGCCGCCCTCATCGAGGCCGATACCGTCCTCTGGCAGATCGGCGCTCGCCGCATCCTGCTTGACCCGCTCCATCGCTTCCGCCACCAGGTCGGAGAAGGTGGTCAGGGCGACGAGCTGGCGGGGGGTAAAGTAGTCACCGAAGGTCCTGAATCCGTACCGGCGTCCCTGGGCATTGCTCGCCCAAGTTCCGCGACTCGGCGCATCTGGTTTCCAAGTTGGTTCCGCAGTTCGTGCAACTGCTTCCGCTTCCGGTGTTGGGGGAAGGTATACTCGTCCCCTGTCCCCGGCGACGACGATAGCCATTAGTCGTTCTGCCATCCGCCCTGCATTGGCTTCATCGTCGATGTATTCATACCGCATCGGAACTCCGGAAAGCAGGCACCGAAAACTCCCCCGTGCCAGCTTGGTCCCCGCCTTGGCCGCCTCGGCATCCGGCGGCTCCCCCACCTTCACCGCGAACCGGTACCCGCGCCCCTCGATCACCGGCTCGACATACGCTTCCTTGCCCCGCTTCGTCGACAGCATGAAAGTCGCGGCCAGCGGCACCTCGAGGTCGGCGAAGGCCGGGTTCGGACTCTTCACGGTCCGCGCCCACAGCCAGGCGATCACCGTCAGCTTGCGGCCCTGGTACTGCTTGAGGTCGGGCCGCTCCCGCACCATCTCCGCGGTGACCTCGACCTGGGGATACAGATGCCCGATGCGGCGCTCGGCTTCGTCGCGCATCCACTTGCCGTAGTAGCGCACGTCCTCGGCCAGCCCCTGGGCCCCCTTCCATTGGCGCTCGATCAACGACCCTTTGGCGGACGATCCACCGGGCCGGGCCTCCGGGTTGACCGGCGGCCTGCCGGCGAACTTCGGCGGAATCTCGATCATCGCCTTGTTGATGAGCACCGCCACCGGATTGAGGTCGCTGGCATGAGCTTCGAGTCCCAACCGCTGCGCTTCCAGCGGCAACGCACCACCGCCGGCAAAGGGATCGTGAAAGGCCGGCAGCTTGTCTGGGTCGAACAGCTCGGCGGCGCGCGGGTGGTCGGCATGGTCAGCGCAGGTGCGACGCCAGCTTTTGCGGATCTCCGTCCGCGCCCGTTCCAGCATCTTCTCGTTCGTGGTGTTCTCCCACTTCACCAATTCTTCGATGAGGCGGAACAGGCGCTCGCGCTCCTTCTCCTGTTCGGCCTCCGTAGGAAACAGGTCGGGCCTGGCGGACGGATCGTCGACCATCTGCGCGAAGATCACCGCCCGCGCCGCCGCCAGCGGCCGCCGCGCCCACCAGAGATGCAGGGTACTCGGGTGCCCGTGCCGAATCGACTTCTCCCGCTTCGAGGCAGCGTTGATGGCGTCGAGAGGCAGGGCGACCTCGATGAGTTTCTTGCGGTAGATGTTTTCTCTCCTTCTCAGGTCAATCAGTGAGTTTACGCCGATATATTCGGTGGCTGAATAGCGCACGAGACGCTTGCGGATTTCCGACTTGGGCAGCCTGCATCGAGGGTGAGAACAGATCGCTTCCAGGCCCTGCGTACATCTTGCTCGCGCTGGTAGCGGAAGCCTCGGACATCCGGTCGAGAAGCCACAAACCCCGTAGCAATCGACACGGCGTTTGGGCTTGGGAGCTGCAGGATGTTCATGAACCTTGCTGGATTGGAGGTGAGCCGGAGCCCAGGCGTCAAGGGGGCGGAAAATCTGCCGGGGCCCCGGAGGCTTCAAGGAATCCGGCATGGAATGCTGCGATTGAATCAGCGGGATTTATGGGTGCCTGATTGCGCCCGGGTGTTGCGGCCGCCTTCCGAGCATCAGAAGGAGGACAGAGCTCGAATCCATTTTTGCAGGTGCTCAGCGACCCGCTCTCCATCTTCTTTGAGAAAATCCGGCGCGCCGCTTCGCGCCAGGCTGTCCAGATAGGCGCTGCGTTCCCCCTCAAGACGCTCAATTATTGATGGGAGGTCCATCCCGACCCAGTCTTGGATCTCCCGTGCCCGGCAAAGAACCGAATGCATCATCAAAGAGTGGTAATCGAGTTCCACTGGTGGTAGTCCATCACAGACACGGCAACTGCACTCGGCCAAGGTCGGATCGTGGAGCCACAGTTGGTATGCGAGATCTGGGAGCACATATCTGTGTAGAGTCGGCATATAGTAACGCGAAGGTGGCGGGCCCGACCTTTGAAGCTCTGGGTAGGCTCTGTATTCACCGAATCCGATTCCGTGACACGAACCCCGGAGCCCAACTGCGGACAACATCACGCTGAAGAATCCGCCATACAGGGCGAACATCTGGATATCGGCGCGCACCTCCTGAATGGCGTTGGCGTAGTTATGTAGGAGCGCATGGTCGGAACCCAGTTCATCCAGACCTGAGACCCACACTGAAGACCGACTGTCCGGCAGGTCTATCGTTAGTCGCAAGAGTCCAGCGGGATTCGTGGCCGCCAGAACGCGGATACAATCGCCCGAGTCCCCCAAATGGTGGCAGGTGCGCTCATAGAGCATACGAGACACTTCCCACCAGGGATCATCGGAGTCTGAAGCCATCGTATACGGAGCGAGTACGAACTGCGGAGACTTGGCCTGCTGGGTGACTACGCGCTCCTTTAGACGATTTGCGTACTTATCAAATTTGGCATTAGCCGCGGTCTGGTAACCTTGATTGAATTCGACCCATGACCGTGCAATCAGGTCTACCCTTTCATGCGTGAAATCGCCGGGCTCGGGATCCCTATCCGGACAGACTAAGCTTGGGTCCCCGAAGACGGAGGCCAACTCAAGATGAGACTGCTTTGGCTCCGCGAGCTGTTTTTGGAAGAGTGGAAAACGGGGGTCGATCACGTAGGGAGTCGCAGCCTGGGTCGCCGAGAGGGTTAAAACAAAACCGCCCGTCCCCTCCCTCTGGAAGGCAGCGACGGTGCCGGGGACCATCAACCCAGTGAACGAATCCTGCAGTTCGCGTACAGTGCGCTGGTCAGTCGCTCCATAGGTCAGGTAATGCTCGAATGAGGCTTCAAACATGTGTCGAAACTCGGGAACGAATCCTTCGCAGGAGCCGATTCCTCAGCAGCGGGTTAGGGCCCTCCATGCCGCAGGGCGCTATCAACTGGGGATTGCCACCTGTGGAAATCAGGACAATTCCAATTGTGGCCTCGCGAGCCACGGCCATGTTCCTCTCGACAGGTTTGCTGGCGGTTACTACGTAGCTTCGATCAAAGGAAGCGCTGTTGTACGAGGCCTGCAGAAAAGCTCTCTTGCTTCCGTTCAGCTTCAGTTCGTAGGCAGTTAGCCGACCAGATCTCGTCAAAGTTGCCAAGTCAATTCTTCTACCCTGCCAGGGTAGTTCCCGGACGATGATAGTATCCTCTCGAATACGACCGGTCCGGCGAAGCCAGTCCAACAGGGGTTGCTCTAGTTGTTTTTCTCGTCTCATCAGTCGACGCGATCCATAGCCGAGAGAATCTCCGCCCGACTCAGACGCCGCATTGATATGAAATAAGCAATCCAACACCCCACGAGTACCAATACCGAGGCGACGTCCAGGAAGACGGCAACGACCTCCCATTTCCAATTCAAGAGTACCTTGAGAAGGTACATGGCAGTAAGCACATCCCCGACGGCCAAAGCAAGCAACGCCGGAATCAGGATCTTGTCCAGATGAAGAAGCAGGGTCAGCCACCTCTCGGCGCCTTCTCTTGCTTGAAGAAGTTCCTTGAAATAGAGAACACTTGAGAGGAGCTCCGCTGGTTCTGCTACTGCCTTGGCTGGATCGAACTGTCCCCCCGCTCCCAGCAGATCCCCGATCTTACGGTGAAGCCCTCGCAGCTCTTCTGCGGCTTTCTCGGTGAGACCGGCTCTCGCCAAGTCGGTTCGTGAACTCCATTTTTCGAAGACATCGCCGCGGAAACTAGCAAACCTCCAAAGCCCCCGACGATGGCCAGGAACAGGATGATTGCCGGGGCGATGACGAGCGGAGCAGCGGTCATCACAGGATGTCGTCCTTGATGAGGGACTTGTGAGTGAACTCAGGATACTTCGTGTACACGTATCTGATGAGTTGGCGCAGTGGAAGCGGGGCGAATCGGGTCTTGAACTGTGCAAGGACCTTTTCGGCGTCCGGGGGCAGCTCGTTGATCAGAGCGCTGTAGTACCTTTTCCCTCGTGTAGTGAGGGTGAAGTTCCTGGTTGCGTATGGATCCGTCTCGGTGCCGACGAGCTGGCTGGTCTCCCAGGCGTCCTCTGTAGACTGAGATAGTTCGGCTGAGTCCTTGATAAGCTCCGCAGCGGCAAGAGTCTCAACAGCCTGGTAGACCTTCACCGAGAAAGGTCCAAAGTTGTCCGCTCGGTAGTCAGGATCTTCCGTCAGGAGTGAACCAATCTCGCTCTCTTTCTGTAACAAGAACACAAGCTTCTCAAGGCGAGTGATTCCTTCAATTCTGCCTTGGAGGGCAGGGGCATCTGATGGCGCACCTAGAATCAGGACAATCGCGTCATCGACCTCGATTGGCGGGGGTGTGCTCGCGTCCATTCCATTCCTCCCGTGTGGTGTAAATCGGCAGTTTACTGAATGCCCTCGATCCGGAGTAGTCGTTTTTGACCCGCTCCATCGTTCCCGCCACCAAGTCGGAGAAGGTGGTCAGGGCGACAAGTTGACGGGAGGTGAAGAGGTCGGCCCACGTGAAGAAACCGTATCCTCGACCGCTCACCAAGTCGCGTGTATCACGGTTCATCGGTTGGTCTGGCTTCCACATCGGTTCCGCATGTTCGACAATCTCCTCATGCTCCGGCGTCGATGCCAGATATACCCGACCCGAGTCGCCTTCGGCCACGATTGCAATCAATCGAGATCCCATACGCTTGGCGCTTTCCCGCGCTAGTCCCCGCCTTCGCCGCCTCCGCATCCGCCGGCGTTCCCACCTTCACCATGAACCGATACCCAGGCCCATCAATTACCGGCTCGATATATGCCTCCTTCCCCTTCTTGGTCGAAAGCATGAAGGTCGAGGCCAACGGTACCTCTACGTCGGCAAACGCCGGATTCGGGCTTTTCACTGTCCGCGCCCACAGCCAGGCGATCACCGTCAGCTTGCGGCCCTGGTACTGCCTGAGGTCGGGCCGCTCCCGCACCATCTCCTCGGTGACCTCGACCTGGGGATACAGATGCCCGATGCGGCGCTCGGCTTCGTCGCGCATCCACTTGCCGTAGTAGCGCACGTCCTCGGCCAGACCCTGCGCCCCCTTCCATTGGCGCTCGATCAACGACCCTTTGGCGGACGATCCACCGGGCCGGGCCTCCGGGTTGACCGGCGGCCTGCCGGCGAACTTCGGCGGAATCTCGATCATGGCCTTGTTGATGAGCACCGCCACCGGATTGAGGTCGCTGGCATGAGCTTCGAGTCCCAACCGCTGCGCTTCCAGCGGCAACGCACCGCCGCCGGCAAAGGGATCGTGAAAGGCCGGCAGCTTGCCTGGGTCGAACAGCTCGGCGGCGCGCGGATGCCCGGCGTTGATGGCGTCGAGGGGAAGGGCGACTTCGATGAGTTTTTTGCGGGTGGACGTCATGGGCCGAGCGCCTTGATCAATTGATCGCCGCATTTGATCAATCGGACTGGCTCAGCGATTCCATGGAACCGCACCTTATTACGCTTTGCCCTCAACACCTTTCGTTCTGCCTTGTCAATTCCGCCACCGAAGGCTACGACGGGACGAAAGTTGACCGACATCGCATTTGGCACAAGCTGTTCCGCGGAACGAGCACCTGCTTTGAGCTGTCCGACGACTTCGCTGGCGTCCATCTCGCCACCCTTTAACTCCAGCGGCACGACCCAATCAGGCTTGGTTGGTACTTCCGCGACGAAAAGGTAGTCGCTGCGGGTCAGATGCTTACCTAGTGGGGAGCCCGGTTTGTCGAAATCGATGATCAGCCTTGGTTGCGGCGCATCTTTCAGCGACACCGAGCACCCTTCTTTCTTGATGCCTCTGTATTCAATACACGTACTGTTAACCTTCCCGCGAACTGTTCCCACCAACCCCGTCATGCGGCACCTCCGATCCAACTGGAAATGTCTGCCCAGTCGTTGTGGAGGACACGCGCCACCTCATCGAATTTGGATGGGAAGAGCCCCGAATCATCCAGATTAATTTCCTTTACAATCGAACCTTTCGGGCGACTCTTCGGTTCGAATAGCCATGCACCCACTTGGTCAGACCGGAGGGCAAATTCGCCCCGGGGGATTTCCTTTCGGCGGGCCTTGGGAAGTTCGGAGCGCCGTACGATGTTGCCGAGTTCCTCCAGCACCCACTCACTGTGCGTCGTGACGATCACCCTGACACCCGCATGAACGAGCGCCGCGATTTGGCGGGTGAATTCGACCTGCATGGCTGGATGCAGGTGCGATTCCGGTTCCTCGACGATCAGCACGCTGCCGGGGCCGACCATATAGCGCAGATACAGCACTACCGGCGCAAGTTCCGACACCATTGAGGAGGCGTTCATCAGGGGCAGGGCATTCTTCCATCCCTTTGGTTGGTAGGTGAAGTGTGGATAGCCGATGGTCTCGGATCTATCGACGCGTACCGACCCGCCGAGAATGGCTTCTTCAATCGATGTACCGAGATCACGTTTTGACCTGCGGCGACGAAAAAAGGGCTGGTCGAGTTCGATCAATTGTTGGAGAAAGTCGGCCAGAACCCCCGAAAGCATAGGCGTGCCGGGAGTGGGACGGAGTCCTGCGGTGGTGGCGTTCTGGACCAAAGCGCTAACTACCACCTGATGACTGTGCATCACGCCGGTCCGGTCAGCAGGGAGATAGAAGGCGGGACGACACAAGGGGCCGGCGAGTTGAGGCAGGACGTAGTCAGTCAGCATTTCTATCAGTCGCCAATAGAAAATTCCCCTCCTGTCATCTAGGCTACTCCTTTGGACCAATTCCTCCGTCCTGCGCTCTAGGTATTTAATTCCTTCAAAAGCCTCTCTGCGCTCGATCCAAAGCCGCGTAACTTCGGGAATTGTTATCCTGGATTCGGCTTCCTGGGACCTGACCATCAACCCGTACTCCATAGGTGCCGAATCTTGAGGGTATCCACTTCGAAAAACAATGCCCGCGCCAGCGCTATTTCCTTTGCGGATCAGCGCACCAGTTTCCTCGACGCCAAAGCACCGACCGACTTCATTGCTGAGCAGGTTGCCCTGGATACCGAGTCCGGAACGGATCTCCTCCACAATCAAATCAGGCAGAAAAATATGCTTTTCGACCATTTTGCCAGCATACTCCTGCTGCACCTGCCGCGCCCATTCGTCAACAGCGTCAATGGTTTTCCTGGACAGTTTCCGGACTCCGCCGTCCCGAAACATTCGGTGATCCCGAGATACACTGAAAAACTTATGCAGCGCATAGATCAGGATCGCCAGATATGATTTCCCCGTGTTGCTGGGCCCGACGAACACCGTCAGTGGACGCAGATCGATCTTGGCCTCGACGATAGGTCCGAAATTGGCCACTTCAAGTTCGAGTGAATCTTTTGGGGTTGAAGCCTTCATATCTTCACCCTCCCTTCCGACAGTAATTGACAAAAATTTAAATCAAAACCGGCGGAGGAGGCCAAAACCTCCCATGGCCGGATTGCCACCTCATGGCCAACTCATGAGGCCGGGTGGATGTCTCTAGCCTACTCGTAGCCCCTTGGATTGGCCGACTGCCAGCGCCAAGTATCGGCGCACATGGCCTTCAGAGACCGCAGCGCCACCCAACCCAGCTCTTCCCGCGCCCGCGATACGTCGGCGTAGCTGATGGCAATGTCGCCGGGGCGGCGCTCCACGATCTTGCAGGGCACCTTCCTCCCGCTGGCCTTCTCGAAGGCTGAAATCACCTCCTGAACGCTGTATCCGCGTCCGGTGCCCAGGTTGTAAGCGCGAACCCCGGGATTGGATGCAAGTGCCTCCATGGCCTTTACGTGGCCGCGGGCGAGATCGACAACGTGGATGTAGTCGCGGATGCCGGTGCCGTCGGGGGTGGGCCAGTCAGCGCCGAATACGGCGAGCTCCGCAAGCCGGCCGGCGGCCACCTGGGCGATGTAGGGAAGGAGGTTGTTGGGCACTCCGGTGGGGTCTTCTCCGATCAGACCGCTGGAATGGGCTCCTATGGGATTGAAGTATCTCAGCAGGATGATGTTCCACCCTTCTTCAGCGCGCTGGAGGTCGCGCAAGACCTCTTCGCTCATCCATTTGGAGCGCCCGTAGGGATTGACCGGAAGAAGCGGAGCATCCTCCTCGACGGGCACGGCGCTGGGATCCCCGTACACCGTGGCGGAGGAGCTGAATATCAGCTTCCTGACCTTGAACTCGTTCATCACCGCGGCCAGGAGCAGGGTTCCGGTGACGTTGTTGTGGTAGTAGTGCAGGGGCCGGGCAACGGATTCGCCCACCGCCTTGAGGGCGGCGAAATGAATCACCGCGGCGATGGAACAGCGGCGGAAAACGGTTTCCAGGGCATCGCGGTCGAGCAGGTCCGCCTGGTGGAACTCCAGCTTCTTGCCGGCCAGTTTCTGCACCCGCAGCAGCGCTTCTTCCTTGCTGTTGGCGAGGTTGTCGACCACCACGACTTCGTGCCCCGCCCGCAACAATTCCAGGCAGGTATGACTGCCGATATAACCGGCCCCTCCGGTCACCAGCACTTGCATGAATAATCTTCCTCCGCAGACCCTCTTCAGAGAATTCGAACAAAGGTTGGAATAGGAAATATAAGCAATAGCCGGTCCATTCCCATCTGGGCTCTGGCTGGGGGTCGGCCATGGCTCGAAACTGTTTCAGTATACCTCTCATTCCTCCTGTTCACATGGTGCCCTTGAAATGACCAGGTAAACCTTCTATTCTAAATCAATACTTTGCAAAGCCGAGGACCCCCGCATCGTGATTCGCCAGGTCACCCCCGAAGATAGCTCCGCCCCACAATCCGTATCCGCCTACCTGAGCTCTCTAAAACGCAGCGTCCTCGCCCATTCCCTCGTGCACCAGGAAACCATTCCGCCGCGCGCGGAACGGCTGGCCGAAAGCCTGGACCACCTGCCTGCGGAGGTGGGAAAGGTGGTGGCCGCGGCCGGAGTATCCGCCCTCTACAGCCACCAGGCCGAGGGCATCGAGAGGGCCCTCGAGGGCGACCACGTTGCCCTGGCCACCCCCACCGCCAGCGGCAAGACCCTGGTCTACAACGTCCCGGTGATCGCCTCCCTCCTGCAGGACCCCGGCGCCAGGGCGCTGTACATTTTCCCGCTCAAGGCCCTGGAGCAGGACCAGTTCGACGAGCTCAAGACCCTGCTGGGCCGCCTCGATTCGGACTTGCGGGTGGATATCTACGACGGCGACACCACCGCCCACCACCGCAGTAAAATCAAGGCCGCTCCGCCGCACGTGCTCATCACCACTCCGGACATGCTGCACGCCGCCCTGCTCGCCTTCCACGAGCACTGGGCCTCCTTCTTCGCCGCGCTCAAATTCGTCGTCATCGACGAGCTCCACACCTACAGCGGCGTCTTCGGCTCCCACGTCCTCCACCTCTTCCGCCGCTTCAACCGCGTCTGCGCCTCCTACGGCAGCGACCCCACCTACATCGCCTGCTCGGCCACCATCGGCAACCCCGAGGATCTGGCCTCCAGGCTGGTGAACCGGACCTTCCACCCCATAGTGGAAAACGGCGCCCCGAGTGCCCCGCGCCACTTCGTCTTCCTCAACCCCGGAGAGAGCCCCAACACCCTGGCGGCGCACCTGCTGCAACTCAGCGTGGGCCGCAACTTCCGCACCATCGTCTTCACCCGCGCCCGGGTCATCACCGAGCTCATCTACCGCTGGGCCACCAGCAAGCGCCCGGACCTGCGCCACCTCATCAGCTCCTACCGCGCCGGCTACCTTCCCGAGGAACGGCGCCAGATCGAAGCCGGGCTCAACAGCGGCGACCTCATCGGGGTGGTATCGACCTCGGCTCTGGAGCTGGGGATCGACCTGGGCAGCCTGGACGTATGCATCCTGGTGGGCTATCCCGGCTCCATCGTCAGCACCTGGCAGCGCGCCGGACGCGTCGGCCGCTCCAGCCGCGAGTCCCTGATCATACTCATCGCCAGCAAGGACGCCCTGGACCAGTTCTTCATGAAGCACCCGGGGCATTTCTTCGAGGGCTCCTTCGAAGACGCGGTGGTCGACCCTTCCAACCCCTACATCCTCAAGAGCCACCTGGCCTGCGCCGCGCGCGAACTGCCGCTCACCCTTGACGAGGCCGAATACGACATTCCGGGCTGGCGCCAGGCCCTGGACGAACTGGTGCAAGAGGGCGTCCTGCTGCAGAGCGCCGAGGGCGACGCCTGGCACGCGGCGCGGCGGCGGCCCCACCGCCTGGTCAACATGCGCGCCATCGGCGAGGCCTGGACCATCTGCCGCCAGGATACCAAAAAGGTCATCGCCACGGTGAGCGGCAGCCAGGTCTACTCCGAGTGTTACGACGGGGCCCTCTACCTGCACCGCGGGCGCCAGTTTCTCATCGCCGGCAGAGATGCGGACAAGCGCCGGATCTTCGCCCGCGAAGTGGACGAGCCCTACTACACTCGCGCCGTCACCGAGAAGGAGACCGAAATTCTCGAGGAGCTGAGGTCCAGGCCCATGCAAGGCTTCCTCGCCAAGTTCGGCCGCCTCAAGGTCAGCTCTCAGGTGGTGGGCTACGAGAAAATCCGCGTCGGCGACCAGTTCGTCCTCAGCCGCCACCCGTTGGAGGCTCCGGTGCAGCACTTCGAAACCACCGGCTTCTGGCTCGAACTGGATTCCCCCTTCAAGAAGGCGCTGCGGCGCCGCGGCTGCCACTACATGGGCTCGATTCACGCCGTCGAGCACGCCATGAAGTCCCTTTTCCCGCTTCTTGCCCTGAGCAACCGCACCGACGTGGGCGGCATCTGCTATCCCCTCCATCCCCAGTTGCGCAAGGGAGCGATCTTCGTCTACGACTACTATCCCGGAGGCATCGGCCTGGCCGAGAAGGGCTTCGAGGTTCTGGACCGGCTCCTGCAGATGACCCTGGAGCTGGTGGAAGGCTGCCAGTGCGAGCTCGGCTGTCCTTCCTGCATCCACTTTCCCACCTGCGGCGCCGGCAACGCGCCCCTGGACAAGGCCGGCTGCATTCATCTGCTCCGCCTCCTCACCGGGCGCCAGGCCCTGGGGGTCGATCCCCTGCCCCGCGACGAGGACGAGCCGCCGCTCTTCGCTCCGTGGGAAGGGGAGAAGGAAGAAGGGGAGGCGAAAGAAAAGGCGAACCGGGGACCGCGCCTGGCGGTCTTCGACCTGGAGACCATGCGCAGCGCCGGCGAGGTGGGCGGCTGGCACAAGGCCTATCTCATGGGCATGTCCGTGGGCCTGGTCTGGGACAGCCATCTCAACGATTTTTCCCCTTATTTCGAGAACGACGTGGAAGCCCTGATCGAGCACTTGCGCCGTGCCGACATGGTCATCGGCTTCAATATCGCCGGCTTCGACTACAGCGTTCTCAAAGGCTACACCAACTTCGACTTCCGCCAGTTGAACACCCTCGACATCCTGCGCGAAGTTTACGCCCGGCTCAACTACCGGGTCAGCCTGGACGCCCTCGCCAGGGCTACCCTGAACACCCCCAAATCGGCGGACGGGCTGCAGGCGTTGCGCTGGTACAAGGAGGGCCGCATGGACCTGATCGAGAAATATTGCCGCAAGGACGTGGAGATCACCCGCGATCTCTTTCACTACGGAGTGGAGCGGGGCTACCTTCTCTTCGACCGCAAGGACGAGGGGCGCATGCGCATTCCGGTCCGCTGGAACCTGGAAGAACTGGTGGCGCGGGGAAAATAGAGCACTCCCGGCAAGGAAGCGCCCTCCCGGAACCGGACCCGCGGCGCTACAACTGCAAGAAAGGAACGGACATTGCTTGACCAAGCCTCGCGGCGGAGGGATTTCCCCTCCCTGGAGAACCAGGCATACCTGAATACAGCGGCGGAGGGCATCCCGCCCCGGGTCGTTCTCGACGCCCTGGCACAGTACGGCGAGGACAAATTGCTCGGCATGGACGGGCGCCAGCTCCACGAAGCCCAGCGCCGGTCGCTGCGGGCGCGGGCGGCCCGGGCCCTGGGGCTGGAGCCGGAGGAAATCGGCCTCTGCTCGTGCTCTTCCGAAGCCTACAACCTGGCCGCCCTCGCCCTCCAACTACGGCCCGGGGACGAGGTGATCATCACCGATCTGGATTTCCCCGCCGGCGCCACTCCGTGGCTGCAACCCAGTTGCGCCGCCGCGGTCAAGGTGTGGCGGGCGCGCCAGGGCGCCTTGCGCCTCGACGACCTGCAACTACTGCTCGGCCCCAGAACGCGCCTCCTCGCCGTTTCCCTGGTGAGCTTCTTCAACGGTTTCAAGGTGCCCCTGGAGGCGGTGGTGGAAACCACCCGGCGCCATTCGGCCGCCCTGGTCGCGGTGGACGTGACCCAGGCCCTGGGGCGGGTTCCCCTCAACCTGGAGGGCGCCGACCTGATCGTCAGCTCCACCCACAAGTGGATTCTCGCCACTCACGGCGGCGGCCTGGTCGGGGTGCCCCGGAGGCGGACGGCGGAGTGGACCGTGCCCGCCGGCGGCTGGTTCAATCTGGAGGATCCCTTTTTGCGCGGGGACCGCTTCGAGCGCGCGGTCAGCAAGCCGGGCGCCGACAGCTTCAGCGTGGGAATGCCCAACTACGCCGCGGTATACGCGGTGAACGCCGCCCTCGGCTATATCGATTCGGCCGGGGTGGAGGCCATCGCCGGTCACGCCGACCCCCTGGTGCAGGCGTGTCTGGAGGGCCTGAAGAAGTTGCCGGTGGAGCTGATCACCCCGGAGGAGGCGGACGCGCTGGCCGGGATCGTCTCCTTCCGCCACCCGGGCGCCGAACACATCAACCGCATTCTGCACCAGCGCAACGTCCACATCATGAGCCACGCCGGGCGGCTGCGGGTCGCGATCCACGGCTACAATACCATGGGCGACATCGAAAAACTGCTGGATGCCCTGCGGGAGGCGCTGAAAAGCGCATGAACCAGGAAAGCCGGCGCATCGTTTCCCAGCATCGCAACGTTTTCGATTGCCCGCAACACCATCGAGGCGCTCCACGGCTGGTACGACGGCAACGGCACCAACAGCTTCTACCCTGCGGCGGTGCAAGTAGGTTTTGACCCCGGAACTATCCTCCACCACCTGCGCCGCTGAGCGACCATGAAACATCCCAACGGCTTAAAGCACGGAGACAATCCCCACAGCATCGGGCTTTGCACCGCGGCCATCGTCAGCGTCAACATGATGCTCTGCATGTCACATCAGGGGGTGCTGCGGCTGTTCAAGGTATGGCCGCCGGATAGGGACGCCAGGTTCGAGAATATCCGCTGCAACGGCGCCTTTCTGGCGAGCAGCGAGCTCAAAGGGGGCAGGGTCAGGTTCGTCAAAATCCACCGCGAAGCCGGGCGCGATTGCAGCGTCGAGAATCCCTGGCCGGGGTGCCGGGTCCGCCTGCACCGCAATAATGAATCCGGCGCCAGCCTTAGCGGCGCACACCTGACTTTCACGACCGACAAGGGAGAGACCATTGATCTCTATCCCGAGTGATGGCCCTGGGGGAAAGAGTGGAAAGGCCTGCACCTGTTCGAGCCCGGCGACGGCCTATCCATGAGAGGGAAGGGGTTAAAAGAACCGACGGGAATGGGAAAATCGCTTACCTGGGGTGCTCTTCCGGAGTTCCAACTTTCCGCACAAGGCCTCGGCCTTCTTATCGGGGAGCGAACTTGAGAGCCGCCGAATTCATGCAATAGCGCTGTCCCGTTGGCTGCGGTCCGTCGGGAAAGACATGGCCCAGGTGGGCATCGCATCCGCTGCACAACACCTCCACGCGCACCATCCCGTAATTCTTGTCCTCCTCTTCCCGCACCCGTTCGGCGGCTATCGGTTCCCAGAAGCTGGGCCAGCCCGTTCCCGAGTCGTACTTGGTCTCCGAGCTGAACAACTCACTGCCGCAGCAGACGCAGGCGTAGAGGCCGTCCCCTTTGAAGTTGTAATACTCCCCGCTAAAGGCCCGCTCAGTCCCCTTCTGCCGCGCAACCTCGAACTGCTCCGGGGTGAGTTGCTCGCGCCACTCCTCCGCACTCTTGACTACCTTTTCCCCCATTTCCACGTCTCCTTGTCCACGGACCATCCTCAGTTTACCGCACCTGCCGGCGAAAGGGATCTTCCTTCGTATTGCATACCAGCAGGCTGTCCAGGTCCCCCGAATCCAGCCCCGACTTGATCACCTGCAAGGCCTCGGTGGCCTTTCGCGCCGTGATCTCGATATCCTCTACCGTATGCGCCATGGTTGCCTTGAAGCCCATGAAAGAGTGCACCCCGCGCCGCGCCATCTCCTGGACGAACAAGGTCGCTACCTTGGGTTGCAGCGCCGGATCGGGCAGGTCCAGAGAAATGGTCGGATTGACGTAGAGCCCGGTGCAGGAACCCGACAGACCTGCCGCCGCAATGGCCTGGTTCATGGCCGCGCGTATCTTCTCGCCGAACTCCTCGAAGAAGGTCTCGGAATTTCTGCGCTTCAACTCGCGAATGGTGGCGATGGCTGCGGCCAGTCCCACGTTGTCGCTCCAGTAGGAGCTGGAGATGAACATGCGCGCCGCCGGCTCCATCGCCGCGCGCGAGCCCACCACCGCACCCATGGCGTAGCCGTTGGACATGGACTTGGCCACCGTGGTCATGTCGGGGGTCACCCCCACGTATTGCTGGATTCCGCCGAGTCTGCAACGCCAGCCACAGGATACTTCGTCGAAGATCAGCAGGGCATCGTGCTCGTGCGCCAGGTCTTTTACCGCCTCCAGATAACCGGGCTCGGGCAGTTCCGAGCGCGCCGGCTCCATCATGACCGCCGCCACCTCGCCGCGATGCTCCTTGAGCAGATCCCCCAGCATGTCGAGGTCGCCGTAGGAAAAGGGTATGGCCGTGCCGGCGAGAACGCGGGGAACCCCGGTGGGGTCGATGTTGGCAAAGGGGTACTCACCGCTTTCCGGGTCCACCAGGTAGTTCGCCGATTGGTACCAGTCGTGCCAGCCGTGATAGCCGCAGAAAAGGATCTTGTCCTTGTTCGTGGTTCCCCTTGCAATGCGCACCGCCACCGCACAGGCCTCGCCTCCGCCCTTGGTATAGCGCACCATCTCGGCGCTGGGTATGGTGGCGATCAACTCCTCGGCCAGCTCGATTTCCTGAGGATCGTTGACGGTGTAGATGCTGCCGCGGTCGATCTGCTCCTTGACCGCCGCGTCCACCACCTCGTCGGCGTGGCCCAGAATCACGGCGCTGACCGCGTTGATCCAGTCGATGTACTCGTTGCCGTCCACGTCGACGAAGCGCGCCCCTTTGGCACTTCGGGCATAGACCGGATTGATCCCAAGGGCCAACTGGCTCGCCCGGCGGCTGATCAACTGGGTCCACCCGGGAATGATTTCGCCGGCGCGTTTGTAGAGCTCCATGGAGCGCGAAACTTCGGGAAACTTGGACATGGTCGACTCCTTTCGATTTGCGGTTGGTTTTGTCTGGTTGGTCTCCGATCCTGCTGCTTGTCAGGTCAGCACCCCGCGATAGATCGCAGCCGCCTCCGCAGCGCTCACTTCCACCGGGTTCTGGTCCATCAGGCGGCGCACGGACAGGCCGATTTCCACCATTTGCGGGATATGGTCGGCCCCCAGGCCCGCTGTCTGCAGCGAGCCGAAGGGAGTGTGGGCGCGCCTGAGATGGTCTACCCACCCGGCCGCCATCCTCACTCCCTCCTCGCGGCTCCTGCCACCCAGGTCCAAGCCCGCCACCCCGGCCGCGTAGTAGTACTTGTCCGCCACCGCGGCCATATTGTGGCGCATCACCCCCGGCAGCATAAGGGCTACCGCCGTGCCGTGGGGCACGGGCCTGCCGGCCGCGGCGGACAACTTCTCGATGCCGTAGCCCAAGGCGTGGGCTGCGCCCGTATTGATGTGACTGAGGAGCAGGCCCGCCAGCAGGCTGCAGCGCGCCATCTGGTAGCGCGCCTGAGGATCCTCGGCACCCTTCTCGATGGCTCGCACGATCCAGGGACAGCCGGCCTGCAATGCCTCGCGAGCCACGGCGTCGCCGATGGAGTTGGTCAGCTTGGAGGCCATGCACTCGATGGCATGGCCCAGGGCGTCGAGCCCGGTGGTGGCAGTCAGCCCAGGCGGCATGTCGCGGCTCATTTGCGGATCCACGATGGCTACTCTGGGCCACAGGTGATCGCTGATAACCCCCTTTTTGCCGCTCTCGTCCGCCACCACCGCGCCGCGGCTGACCTCGCTTCCCGTACCCGCGGTGGTTGGGATTGCGATCAAAGGCCAGCGCGCCGCCTCCGGCACCAGATCGATTCCCAGCAAATCCGCCACGGACCCGCCTGCGCTCGCAACGCAGAGCCCGGTCTTGACCGTGTCGAGAGTGCTGCCCCCGCCCAATGCAACGACCGCATCGCACTCCACCGTCCCCATCCTGGCTGCAAAGCGGTCGACGCTGTCCACTGTGGGGTTGGGTACAATGTCGTCGTACACCCCCACCACCTCCACTTCTCCGAGGGCGGCTCGCACCGGTGCCTCCAAGGCTTCTATCCCCGGATCGCGCACCAGAAAAACGCGCCCGGCTCCCAGCCGGCCGCACTCCTGCCCCAGAGTGTGGAGCGCCCCTTCCCCAAAAATGACACGGCGCTGCTCGAAGCCGAAAAACTCGATCATCCGGCGCCTCTCGTCGGCAAAGTAGGCGACGTCTGCCAGCAAGCCCTCGTTTACCTGTAATCCAACCATCTGCTCACCTCCGGTGCAATGAAGTTATATCCACTTTCCGGCGGGATCAACTGGATTCGAATCCGGCCAAGGTATACAGGGCAAGCTTCGCGGGGGCGGGCGCCGATGGTTCGACGCCTTGGTGGCAAGCGAGAATCGGAAGGTCATGGCGGCTGGCAGAGGTAGTTGGGACCCCCTATATTCTGACCGCGGAAATAGACCGCCGAGTCACGATAAAAGGAGTATGCCATGGCCCAGTACGACAGGATGGCCGTCCTCAACGCCATCCTCGACGTCGGCGTTGTTCCGGTGTTCTACCACCAAAACGCCGAGACCGTCATCTCCATCATAGAGGCCTGCGCCAGAGGAGGCGCCCGGGCAGTGGAATTCACCAATCGCGGCGACCTTGCCCACCACGTCTTCGCCGCCGCCATGCAACACATCATCGCCAACAAAGTCGACGTCATCCTCGGCGTCGGCTCGGTCGTGGACGCTCCCACCGCCGCCCTCTACATCGGCAACGGCGCCAACTTCGTGGTCGGCCCCCTGCTCAATCCCGAGGTCGCCCGCCTCTGCAATCGCCGCAAGATCGCCTACTCGCCCGGATGCGGCAGCGTCAGCGAGATCGCCCGGGCCGAAGAGCTGGGTGTGGAGATCGTCAAGGTTTTTCCGGGAAAGGAAGTGGGTGGTCCATCCTTCGTCAAAGCGGTATTGGGGCCCTGTCCCTGGACCCGCATCATGCCCACCGGAGGAGTGGACGCCAGCCGCGAGAGCATGGAGGCGTGGTTCGGGGCCGGTGTCGCCTGCGTCGGCATCGGTTCCACCCTGATCACGCGGGAGATCATCGCCTCCCGCGACTTTGAAGCCCTCGCCGCAAAGGTGCGGGAGCTTATCGGCTGGATCGCCGAGATCCGCTCCGGGACGGCGGCGGAATAAACTGGAAATTATTGGAAAACGCCGGCTCGGTGACCCACCTCCGCGCCAGCCCGGCCTGTAATCAGCAACCGGCCTACCCCGGTCGGCGGCGCGATAGTGGCTCCCGCTGGAAGGATCGACCCATTCCGGCAGGGGGGGCGGCGGTGTGATAGTGGCTCCCTCCTGAAGCACCGGACTATCCCGGCAGCAAGCGCCATCGACCCCCGCCCCGGCCATCCTGCGAAACAGAACTAGTGCCTGCGCGCGTAAGTAAGCGTACGAACGAAGGCGCCGATTGCGCCCGGCTCGCCAGGCGCCTGAGCGAGTCGTACCGGGGGTGTACGGCGAGCGAGGGCAACGCCGCGAGACGGGATGCAGCGGCGGACGAATTCACGCGGAATTGCGCAAGCAGGCACTAGTACTTGTAGTGCTCCGGCTTGTACGGCCCCTGCGCTTCGACGCCTAGATAATTCGCCTGTCCGCCACTGAGTCGATCCAGCTTTACCCCCAGTTTCTCCAGGTGCAGACGCGCCACCTGTTCGTCCAATTTTCGCGGCAGGCGATGGACTCCCACCTCGTAGTCGTTGGTGAACAATTCGATTTGCGCCAGGACCTGGTTGGTGAAGGACATGGACATCACGAAGGAGGGGTGCCCGGTGGCGCAGCCCAGGTTCACCAGCCGTCCCTCGGCCAGGAGAATGATGCAGTGGCCGTCGGGAAAGGTGTATTTGTCCACTTGCGGCTTGATCGTCTCCTTGATGATCCCCTGAAAACCGTTCAGCGCCTCCACCTGAATCTCAATGTCGAAGTGACCGATGTTGCACACTATGGCCCCGTCCTTCATCCTGATCATGTGATCGAGGGTGAGGACATCCCTGCACCCCGTCGTGGTCACGAAGATATCGCCTTCTTCCACCGCCTGATCCATGGGAATGACCTCTATGCCCTCCATGGCCGCCTGCAGGGCGCAGATCGGGTCCACCTCGGTGACGATGACGCGGGCTCCGAACTCCTTCATGCACTGGACGCAGCCTTTGCCCACGTCCCCGTATCCCGCCACCACCGCCACCTTGCCCGACACCATGATATCCGTGGCCCGCTTGATCCCGTCCAGGAGCGACTCACGGCAGCCGTAGAGATTGTCGAACTTGGACTTGGTCACGCTGTCGTTGACATTGATGGCTGCGATTCTGAGTTCGCCCTGCTCCATCATGCGGTAGAGATTGTGCACCCCCGTGGTGGTCTCCTCGGAGGTGCCGCGGATCTCGCCGAGCATCTCCGGGCGCCGGCGATGCACCCAGTTGGTCAGATCGCCGCCGTCGTCCAGGATCAGGTTGGGCCCTTCGCCTCCGGGCCAGTACAAGGTCTGGTTGGTGCACCACCAGTATTCTTCTTCGGTCTCTCCCTTCCAGGCGAATACCGGAATCTCCTCCCGGGCGATGGCCGCCGCGGCGTGGTCCTGGGTGGAAAAGATATTGCACGATGCCCACCTCACGCGGGCGCCCAGAGCGATGAGGGTTTCGATGAGGACGGCGGTCTGGATGGTCATGTGCAGCGAGCCGGAAATGCGGGCGCCCGCGAGCGGCTTGCGGCCGCCGTATTCCCGGCGCAGAGCCATCAGGCCGGGCATCTCCTTTTCGGCGAGAATGATTTCCTCGCGGCCCCAGGCCGCCTGGGCAATGTCGGCTACCTTGTAGTCCATCTTGCCGTTTCTTTCTGTTTCCGCTCTTGCAGTATTCGTCGTCATGGATTGCGTCCTCTTGCGCGATGAGTTCAGGGGGGTCAAATCGGGTTTCGAGAAGCTAGGGATATATTGACAGATGTCAACATTGGGATATTTTGATGACACCTCCCTTTGCGACGAGAAATTCCCGTGATTCCATTTCTGAAACGACTGCAGGATCCCACTCCCATGATCTACGATGGGGGATTCGGCGCCACCTTGTTTCACCGCGGCGTGGAACTGGTCAACAGCTCCCTGGCCAACGAATCGAATCCCGACACGGTGGTAGAAATTCACTCCGCCTATCTCGACGCCGGCGCCGATGCCATCGGGACCAATACCTTCGTAGCTTCCACCTTGCACCTCGACATGGCCGGGAAAGACGGAGCGGACGCGGACCGCATCGTCAGGCTTGCGGTGGAGCATGCCCGAAGGGCGGTCGAAAAGAGCGGCAGAGACGCCTATATCGCCGGCTCCATCGGTCCTTCTCCGGGCGCCATCGAAGCCGACAGCGGCGACGTGGACCTGGGCATTTCCAACTCCGCCGTCAGAGAGGCGCACGAAAGACTGGGGAATGCGCTGGCTGAGGGCGGGGTCGACTTCTTTTGCGTGGAAACCATGTTTTCAGCCAAAGAGGCGGCCCTGGCGGTGGAGGTGCTGCGAGGGTTCGGGCTGCCCATCGCGGTGAACATGACCTACAAGTACACCCGGGACCGCCGAAGCGGCGCAACCGTATATCGCACCGATTGGGGTCATTCACCCGCCGATCTGCTGGACATTCTCGCTGCCGGCGAATTTTCCAGGGGTGACAATCTGCTCGATTGGGTCCACATACTCGGCACCAATTGCGGCGCCGAATCGAGGCGCAGCGAGCACACCGGCATGCCCTATGCATTAAACGGCACCCGGCAACTGCGCCGGGCCCTGGACGAAAGAAGCATCTCGTCCAAGCGCATAATGGCCTATCCCAACGCGGGGCTTCCCCGTCTCGACCGCAACATGCGCACCTATTACGAGCAGGGTCCAGAGGAAATGAGCGCCGGGGTGGTGGATTTGCTGGAGGAAGGGGCTTATCTGGTAGGTGGGTGTTGCGGCACCGGTCCCGGCCACATCGGAGCATTCCGCGCCGTGGTGGATTCACGCCCGCAGGTGGCGCAGCCTCACCTGCGTTGATGAGATGATCATCCTTCCTTCAATGCCTTGACGAGATCCAGAACCGCTTCCTTGGCACTGCCGAAATACATCAGGGTGTTGTCGGCTGCGAAGAGCGGATTGGCGATCCCCGCAAATCCCGGACTCAGACTGCGTTTGATCACCACCACCGTGCGCGCCTTGTCCACGTCCAGAATCGGCATGCCGGCGATGGGACCGGTGGACTCGGTGCGCGCCAGGGGATTGACCACATCGTTGGCCCCTATGACCAGTGCGATGTCGCTTTGGGCGAAGGTTGGATTGGCGCGGACCATCTCCTTGAACTTGTCGTAGGGCACCTCGGCCTCGGCCAGAAGCACGTTCATGTGGCCCGGCATGCGCCCGGCCACCGGATGGATGGCGAACTCGACCTCGATGCCGAGGCTCTCGAGCAGGTTGAACAGGTCGCACACTGCGTGCTGTGCCTGGGCCACCGCCATGCCGTAGCCCGGGACTATCACCACCCGGCGCGCGACTTCGAAGAGCATGGCCAGTTCCGCCGCCGAGGTGGACTTGACCTTGCCGGCGTAGACCTCATCATCGCTGGCGGCCTCCGGCCTTGCCGCCCCGACGCCGCCGAAAAAGACATTGGCCAGAGAGCGGTTCATCGCCCGGCACATGATCCGGGTGAGGATGAGGCCCGAGGCCCCCACCAGAGATCCGGCGATAATGAGGACATCGTTACCCAGAACAAACCCTGTCGCCGCGGCCGCCAATCCCGAGCAGGAGTTCAAAAAGGCGATGATCACCGGCATGTCCGCCCCGCCGATGGGCACCACCAGGAGAATGCCCAGGAGCGAGGCCAGGGCGACCATGATCCAGAAGGAGTCGAAGGAAACGGACTGGGTCACCATCCATCCACCCGCTCCCACGCTCGCCAGCAACAGCAGGACATTGAAAAAATTCAGCCCCGGAAGAGAAACGGTGCGCTTCATCCATTCCTGCAGCTTGGCGAAGGCGAACAGGCTGCCCCAGAAGGTGACCGCGCCGATGAGCGCGGAAGCGGCCACGGCCACGGCGAACTGCACCGATGGCACCCCTCCCTCAACCTCGCTTTCGGCCAGGGCCGCCGTAGCCACCAGAACCGAGGCGGCGCCCCCGAAGCCGTTGAACAGAGCCACGAGCTGGGGCATGGCGGTCATGCGGATATTGAGAGCGAGGGCGGCGCCGATGGCCGCGCCGACCACCACTGCGGCGAGGATGAACTCGAAACTGAGGATTTGCCGATTCAGCAGGGTGACGACCACTGCGATCAGCATCCCCAGCGCGCCCAGAAGGTTGCCGCGCACGGCCGTGCGCGGGTGGGTGAGCCCTTTGAGCCCAAGGATGAAAAGGACGGAAGCCAACAGGTAGGCTGCCTTGATCAGCACGGCGCTCATAGGAAATCAGTTCCGCCTCTTGAACATCCACAGCATGCGGTGGGTAACCAGAAAACCACCCACCACGTTGATGGTGGCCAGGACCACGGCTGCGATTCCCAGCCAGGTAGTGAGCTCGGTGTGCTGGGATCCGGCAGCCAGCAGAGCCCCGATCAGGGTGACGCCGGAAATGGCGTTGGATCCGGACATCAACGGTGTGTGCAGGGTGGGCGGGATCTTGGTGATGACCTCGAACCCGACGAACACGGCGAGGAAGAAAATAGTCAAGCCGGCGACAAGTGTTTCCATCACACCTCCGTTGATTCTAGGCGCTCGCGAACCTGCGGGTGGACGATCCGTCCCTCCCGGGCAACCAGGGTCCCAGCGGTGATTTCGTCCTCGAGGTCGAGGCGCAGTTCCCCCTCTTCGAGCAAATGCCCCAGGAAGGCGGAGATATTGTGGGCGAACATCTGGCTGGCGTGATGGGGCACGGTGGCCGGCAGGTTTACCGTACCGACGATGCGCACACCAGATTCCACCGTGGTTTCGCCCGGCCGGGTGATTTCGCAATTGCCGCCGTATTCGGCCTCCAGGTCCACCACCACCGACCCGGGCGCCATGCTGGCCACCATTTCTCTGTCCACCAGAACCGGCGCCTTGCCGCCCGGAACCGCCGCGGTGGTGATCACTACGTCGCTCCCGGCCACCACCCTTCCCAGGGCTTGCTGCTGGCGGCGGTAGAAGTCGGCGTCCTGCTCCACGGCGTAGCCTCCGGCCCCCTCGCTGTCTTCGCTCTCCATCCCCGACTCCACGAACTTGGCGCCCAGACTTTCCACCTGTTCCCTGGCCACCGGGCGCACATCGTAAGCTTCCACTACGGCGCCGAGGCGCCGGGCGGTGGCAATGGCCTGCAGTCCGGCGACTCCGGCGCCGATAACCAGGACCCGCGCCGGGGTTGCGGTACCGGCCGCGGTCATCAGCAGGGGAAACATCTTGGGGAGCTCACCGGCGGCCAGGAGCACCGCCTTGTAACCGGCGATAGTGGCCATGGAGGAGAGCACGTCCATGCTCTGGGCGCGCGGGATGCGCGGCATGAGTTCCAGAGCGAAAAGGGTTACCCGGCGTTGGGCCTGTTCCTGCACCTGTTCCAGGGCGCGCAGAGGCTCGCACTGACCGACGACGACCAGGCCGGGCCGCATGAACTCGAGGTCGGCGCGGCCTCTCTCCGGGTTGGCCCCGAGGCTGCGCACCTGGAGGACGGCATTTGCCCGGGCGAAAACGTCGGCGCGGGAGAGGACGATCTTGGCACCCTTTTCCCGGTAGGCCGCATCGGTGAACCCGGCCATTCTTCCCGCATCGCGCTCCACCAGCACCGCAACTCCCTTTGAAATCAGGGAGGCCAGAGTATCCGGAACGAGGGCTACGCGCTTTTCCCCGGGATAGGTCTCTTTGGGAACGCCGATGATCATATATTACCCATGGCGGGAGTTGTTCGTATCTGCAGCAATCAGGAAAATAAATATGGACTAATCCGCTACTGGAGTAAAGCCGGAGGCGGTGCTACGGTTGCCCAGCGCGCCGCTGACAGGGTGGATTCACGGCGCCCTTCTAGGGATACTTGCCGCGCACCTCGTCCGCCTGAGCCACCCGCTTCACCGCCAGAATCTGCGCCGCGGTGCGCAGGTACACTTTTTCCGCAAGCGCCACTTGCAGGACGTCCCGGAAGGCCTGGCCCATGATGCGGTAGAGCTGCTCGTTAACCTCTTCCTCGCTCCAGAAAAACTGCATGAGGCCCTGCACCCACTCGAAGTAGGAGACGGTGACGCCGCCGGCGTTGGCGAGAATATCGGGGAGGAGGAATATATCGCGCGCGGCCAGAATGCGGTCGGCGCCGGGGGTGGTGGGACCGTTGGCTCCTTCGGCCACGATCTTGGCGCGAATGCGGTCGGCGTTGGCCTCGGTGATCTGGTTGCCCAGTGCCGCCGGAATCAGCACGTCGCAGTCCAGCTCCAGCAACTCCTCGTTGCTCACCGCATCGGCCCCGGGGAATCCCCCCACTTGTCCCGCTTCGCGCTTGTGGCCCTGAACCCTGTCCATGTCCAGGCCCCGGGCATGGTAGATTCCACCTTGAGAGTCGCTGACCGCCACCACCGTGGCGCCCGCATCCTGAAGCAGCCGCGCCGCAGTGCGCCCGACGTTGCCGAAGCCCTGCACCACCACGCGCACCCCTTCAACCGACATGCCCAGGTGTTTCAGGGCCTCCATCACGGTGCAGACGCAACCCCGGCTGGTAGCTTCCTCGCGCCCGCGCGACCCCCCCCCCCCCGTCTCGGCGCGCTCGTGCATGCGTCCCGGCTTGAGCTTCCTCGCGCCCGCGCGACCCCCCCACCACCAGGGGCTTGCCCGTGACCACGCTGGGAACCGAGTGGCCCACGTTCATACTGTAGGTGTCGAGAATCCACGCCATGATCTGGGCATTGGTGTTGACGTCGGGGGCGGGAATGTCCTTGTCGGGGCCCAGGATGATCATCAATTCCACCGTGAAGCGCCGGGTCATGCGCTCCACCTCCTTGAGGCTCATCTCCTTGGGATTGCAGATCACCCCGCCTTTGGCGCCCCCGTATGGAATATTCACCAGGGCGCACTTCCACGTCATCCACATGGCCAGGGCCGTCACCTCGTCCAGGGTCACCTCCGGATGGTAGCGGATGCCGCCTTTGGTCGGACCACGCTGGAGATTGTGCTGCACCCGGAAACCGGTGAAAATCTGGAGGGTGCCGTCGTCCATCTCGGTGGGAATGGAGACGGTGAGGGCGCGCTGGGGCCGGCGCAGGCGGCGGCGCACGCCCTCGTCCAGGTTGATGCGGGCGGCGACATTGTCCAATTGTTGCTGGGCCATCTCCAGCGCATTTATCTCTTCTTCTCTGTCAGCCATCTGGTTTACACCTCTCCGGTTTAGGTGGATGCTTATATTCAAAACTCCAATTTCGGACCAAAGTTCCCATCCCGTCAGGGGCGGGTATTCGATGGTTCCTTCCTTTCCAGGCCGTCCTTCTCCCGATGGGAATTCCTTGCTCCAAGCGGCGGATTGGCTCATTATTTCAGAAACGAGGGCAGGGACAAAAGGAAGGCGATTCCATGAAAAAGCGCATACGCGAGATCCTGAGCTGGTACGGCAGCGACAATCCCGGCACTCTTTCCAATCTGGCGCGCATACTCAATCACGGCAAACTGGGCGGCAGCGGAAAAGTGGTGATTCTACCCGTCGACCAGGGGGTCGAGCATGGACCGGGGCGCAGCTTCGCACCCAATCCCCCGGCCTACAACCCGCACTACCACTTCGAGTTGGCCATCGAGGCCGGTCTCAGCGCCTACGCCGCCCCTCTGGGTTTTCTCGAAGCCGGCGCCCGCGACTATGCCGGCGATTTGCCCCTGATCCTCAAGTTGAACAACCGCGAGAATCTCCGAGGCGAGAGAGATCCCGACCAGGCCCTGACCGGCTCCATTGAGGCCGCCCTGCGCCTGGGCTGTGCCGGCATCGGCTACACCGTCTACCCCGGCTCCTCCCGGCGCACCGAAATGTACGAGAAGCTGCAGGCCCTGGCCGAAGAGGCCAAGGGCTGCGGCTTGGTGGTGGTGGTGTGGTCATATCCGCGGGGCTCGGACATCAGCAAGGAGGGCGAGACCGCGGTGGACGTATCGGCCTACGCCGCCCAGATCGCGGCTCAGGCGGGAGCCCATCTCATCAAGGTCAAACCCCCAGGCGCGCACATCGCGCAGGAAGAGAGCCGCAAGGCCTACGCCGGCAGCGAAGTGCCCCTGGACACCCTCGCCGACCGCGTCCGCCACGTTGTCCAGTCCGCCTTCGACGCACGCCGCGTGGTGATCTTCTCCGGCGGCGCTGCCAGGGGCGAGGCGGAAATTTTCGAGGAGATCCGCGGCATCCGCGACGGGGGCGGATTCGGCTCCATCATCGGACGCAACGCCTTCCAGCGCCAGCGCAGCTCGGCCCTCGAACTTCTCGACAAGGTGATCAGGATCTACGCCGGCCTGTTCTAGCAGTCCGTTGAAAAACCGAGATATTTTCGAAAGTCCGAGGTGTGTAGGATGTATGGTATATTTTGCCAGACGGATGGACTATCGGGCTTACACTTCCCTGTATAGAAACGAGTTCGAAATGAATACCTCGAAAGCCCCCAATAGCAGAGGTGGAGTTACCCCGGTTTGGTGGACAGTTTTGGACTTGAGATTTGCGGACGTTCCTTCCATCTCTTTTCATAGCTGATGGGCGACATATAGTCTATGGCCGAGTGGCTGCGATGGGGGTTGTACCAACCCTCGATAAAACGGAAAAGGGCGATGCGAGCCTGGGTTTGAGAGCGAAAGGTATGGCGATCTATGAGTTCGCATTCCAAAGTAGCAAAGAAACTTTCGCACAGGGCATTGTCAAAGCAATCGCCAACCGACGGACCTCCCAATCCCAAGATAGGATTCAGGATATCAGACAGGTAAAATGAAACCGATCCTTCTGATCATCCTGTTGATCCTTCCAGCCGGAAGTTCCACTCTCGAGCTCGAGCCAACCAAAGAAAAGGGATGGAAAAGCTGGTGGAGTCTGGGCTATGGTCGGCACTACATATTTCCTTCTACGCTAGTTCCCTTCCCTTTTACGGATGGTGCCCTGGGATCTCAGATAGCTCTAAATCATCCGATTGGAAATGAATTCCTGTTTGCAGGAATATCGTTTACCGCCATAGTAGATTCATTCGGAAGCAGGAAGTATAGAGACTCCTGGACCTGGGCCATTCCCCTGAATCTGAACATCAGCGCCATACAGTTCGATTCCCAGGAAAAGGCCCAGGGATGGTTCTACCGGCTCGATTTAGGGGTATCTCACGTAACTGCGAAGAAACACAGGCGTTCTGGAGGTGGGTGGACTTTCACCGGGGATGGATTTGGAGGAATGGGATGGAATGTATTGGCAGGACTCGGCTATGCCTGGAACGAATCATGGTTCATCCAGATAAACTTTATAATCAGGCAGCACTTCAAGGAACGTCCCGAAACAACGAGCAGGAAACCCTACGATCCCTACGTCTATCCTCACCATTTCATGTCTATTGGGAAGAGAATATGATGGGTGACAGGGGCTAGTCGAGCGGCGCGCCAGAAGTGGGGAGAAAGTAATCAAACAACCGTGTATCTTGTGCTGCAGCTATTGGGATAAAGTCTGATTGATTGAGGTTGCTTGTTGACAATAACGCCGACTGCCCTTTGCCGCGGTAGCCCCGTTTCCATTGAAGGAGTCGCCGGCAGTAGCCCTTGTACGACTTCCGCGTCTTCCTGGCGTATCCCCTCAGCTTCAGCTCCAACTCGACCCGGCCGAGGACAGCTATCTCTTCATCGGTCAGGCCCGGGTGTCCGCGATATTTCCGCATTGCGTGCATTCTCCAAACCTTTGCCAGGGAAATGCATGCGAGATGCGACAGACCTCAGAAGAATCGATCTATCTCAAACAATAGCAAAGAGTTATGAGAATATTCGGCCTCGAGGATACTGGTTGCCACTGTTCACAATAATAGAAACCTTCGTTTCAGATATGTAGCACTTGGCGGCCAGTATGCGAACCAATGGTTCGCATACTGGCAGTTAGAGGAAATGCGAGATCAGAACATGATGCGACGACGACTCTGGATTATCTGTTCAGCAGTAGGGGCACTCCTGGCGACTAGCTGCGACGAGCCCGCAGAAGAGCCATTATCGCTGGTCGTTCAAGATGACTCGTCTTTGGTTCGAAGGGTCGAGCACGCTTTGAAACAAATGCGCCACGTGGATGTTCCTGAGTTGGGCGCTAAGTATTCAATCCGCGTTGTGGAGCCGAACCCGTCCATCGACTACAAGGTTGTTCAGGTTTACGCTGATACCACAGTTGACTACACGATTGCAGTGATTGATCCGAAGTCTGGTGCCGAATTTTCGCCATTGTCGCGCCAGCTAGATGATGCAATTCGTGTCGTTCCTCGAGAGCGAGTGAAGTAGCGCCGGCGCGTCGGGTGGTTTGACACATCGGGTAACAGCACGGTTTGCGCTTCGGCGCTGTTCGCGCCTTGGCCTTCGGCAATCCACTTCGCAGGTTCGGCAACCGGCATAACGTTACCTGAAATTGGCATGGCATGAGAAATGAAATTCCACAGTGGGCAGGGCGGGTATCTCCGAATTGGATAAGGGGTCTCTACGCAACAGAAGAATTGGGTATTCGCGATGAGGAGCTCATCGACAAGGTCGGATATGCCATGTTTGCCCGTTGTGAGAGCATCCTGGTAGCAACGGAGGCACATCAGCGACACAAGGCTGCTTGCCGGCAGCGTGGTCAGCTCATTCGTCAAAGTATAGGAAAAATGAGGCCCCTTTTCGGCCCTCTTGTCAAGGCGCCGAACACACACAAGGGGCAGGGCAAGCTCGCTGAGGATCGTTTGCAGGTCGTTTGACAGGGCTCGCAGTAAGGTTTGGTGGCCTGTGGGCCCGTATCGGGTCCAACCCGGTCCTCGCTGAGACCATTCAGGACGCATTTCTCCGTAAGGGCTCACCGGCGCCCATCGCGGAGGAGCACCTCAGCGAGCACACGCTGGTGCTCTACGACCTGACCTCGACCTACTTCGAGGGCAGCCACTGTGAGCTGGCTCAGTTGGGGCACAGCCGCGACGGCAAGTCGGGCACCCCGCAGAGCTGCATGCGCCGTGGCGACACCTCATCGCAGCGGAAACTGAGACAGGAGGCCTGGGTCCAGGTCTCGAAATCGTAGGAGGCGAAGGTCACCATCTTGCGCGCGACACCGGCTGGTGGACGAAGCGCGAGATATTCTCCAGTCCGTCGATCAAATAGTCGTCGACGAACAGCTGGCGTTCGTTGCCAATGTCCAGGACTACCGGCAGGCGGGGTACTGTGGGTTCGGCCATTGTTGGCTACTCCTTCGCACGAACCCGCAGCTGCGCTGCGTCAAGCACGACCGCAGACGAAGCGGACTCGCCGCGGTTCTTAACCGCCACGTCCAGCTGATTCTCACCGCGACGGATCTGTCTGGCATCGAGCGTGCCCCGCAGCCACTGACCTTCCTTGGGGTTGCGGTCCGGATCGACCGGATTTAGCCCCTCGACCGCCGCGCCGTTGAGTTTCACCGAGAGGTCGTCGCCGGGAGCCCAATCCCACAGATGCAGGCTGAAATCGATGCTGCGCGCACCGGCGGATCCGACCTCCTCGCCCACCTGAAAACCCGCGGACACGGGGAGGGTAACCTCCGGAGTTTCGGTAAAGCTGTCGGGGCCTGTAAAACGCTCGATGCCGTAGAGCTTGTCTTTGCCGGCCATGGTTGCCGGTTCGCCGATCTCGCGCCACCATTGCGGCTCCCCGAACTGGGGATTGAAGAGGTAGAGCCCATCGGCGCCGGAATTGAACAGATTCGAGGCGGCTCCCCGCCACGCGGCCATTGTGCCCTCCCAGCTGTTGAACACCAGAATAAACGACGGTCTGCCGACGCGCTCGGGCTGAGCTCCGTAGAGGGTCTCTAACCACGACCCGAACTGTCTGTATTTGCCATCGGTAAGTCCGAGAAAGGCCCAGCGATCCCAGAAGCCCCAGGACACGCAGGGATAGACCGGAACCTCGTACTTGTGTCCCAGTGCGATGATGTCGCTGTAGGAACTGCAGAAAACCGATTCGTAGTTGCCGCCGGGCATGAGCTGATCGATCAATCCTTCCTTCAGCCACGTTTCCAGGTCGCCCCCCACGTGGATCGAATCGGCGAGGCTGAACGGGGTATGCGCCGCCAGCAGCAGTGGGCGGCCGCGGCGGTTGGCCTGCTCGTCCGCCATGTGCCGGATGCGCCGCAAAAAATCGTTCATCAACTCCAGATGCTCCGGTTCGACGGGATTGCCCTCCAGCGACTCACGGAAGAAGGGCCAGTACTTGAAGAACTCCATGCCGATACAGTCCACGTCGTAGTTCTGCGCCACCTCCTGAATGATGCCGAAGATGTGCTCGCGCGCCTCTGGAACAGCGAAATCCAATCGCGTCCATCCAGACCGCGGGTCGTGCTGGCCGTATTTCTCCCAATCGCCCTCCTTGCCCATCAAGCATTGCGGATGGTCTCGCTTGAACTTGGCCAGACCGTAGGTCCATGGACGCGAACCCATGGGGAACGCGTCGTGGACATCGTTCATGCGCAGGCACCAAGCTGCTTCCATGCCGTGCTCGTGGCTGAAATCCAGCTGTACCTGCAAACTGTCGCGCCCGTATTTCTCCACCAGCTCCAGCGGGATCCCCTTGCCGTAGAATCCGCCCAACTTCGTATGGTGTGAAAAGGTGAGGCCCGCCATGCAGCTGGCGAACCAGTTGCTGTCCACCTGGGTGCCGATCAGAGGCGTGCTGCGGGCATCGAGAAAATCTTGTACCAGATCTCCGGTGGCGCGTACCGTCGTGGCTGCGGAGACGTCATACTCATGTTCCACTCCGGAGCGTGCTTCGATTACATCGTCGCCGTCGTTGTTGTAAATGATCCGGCGTTGCCGCCAGCGCGCCTTCATATGGTCTGCATTCACGTCTCAATCTCCTCGCTCTCGGTTAATTGGATCCATGATTTTCGTCGGATCGACCTACTCCTTCGCCACGTAGAGCGCGTACACCTTGGCATCCTCCGGCCGCAGCCCATCGCCGTAGTTCACCTGCAGGCGCAACGTCTCCCCCGCCGGCAGCTCATCCCTTTCCTTCCAGCGCACCGGCAACCGGAAGCCATCCTCCGCCAGCGGCACATAGGCATCCCCGGAATACCCCGGCAGCGGATGGAACCCCTCATCCAGCACCTCCACCGTCAGCGGACAGTGCTCGTTCAGATCGGCGTTGGCGAACAGTTTCAGCGGACCGTCCCCAGCGCACATAGGGCAGCTGATAAAGTGCGGCCGCGGCCGCGTGATCGGAAAGAACTCCCCCTCGCCGAAGATCATCTCGTCGAAGGTCTCGAAACACCCAAGCCGGTCCCGGTGCCAGCTGGCGCAGCGCACGTCGCTGCCGAAGAACATCCCGTACCACATCAGGGTCCGGTCGCCGCGGTTGATCATCGCCGGCCCGTGGGCATGGGTGAGCCCGCGGCCACGGTCGTCCGGTTGCTCCGGTTCCACCGCGGCGGGGATCAGCTTGAAATCGGGAAAGTATAGGAAAAATGAGGCACCTTTTCGGCCCTCTTGTCAAGGCGCCGAACACACACAAGGGGCAGGGCAAGCTCGCTGAGGATCGTTTGCAGGTCGTTTGACAGGGCTCGCAGTAGGGTTGGGTGGCCTGTGGGCCCGTACCGGGTCCAACCCGGTCCTCGCTGAGACCATTCAGGACGCATTTCTCCGTAAGGGCTCACCGGCGCCCATCGCGGAGGAGGTCAGACGGAGAGGGCAGGCGCGTTTCAGTTGCGGCGTGTTCGGCGACACCGACGAGGTTGTTCCACTCGTCGACTCTGGATCTGTATTGCGACTAAGTAGCGCAGCAAAGCACCGATGAAGCTGCCGAATCAGACCTTTAGTATTCGATCATCTTACTCTCAAATGAAAAGCAGGCCAATCCTCAGCTTCTTTGGCGACGAGCACCTACCTTAACGCCGCCTTTGCGACGGAGTTCTAGGCCAAACAGATACAGGTCAGGCACATCAACCCGCCCATCGGAGCGTCTCCGGAAAATACCAAGCTCGACGAGATAATTAACGAGATCCGCCGGCCTTTCCTCGGGCGGTCGCACGGGAGTGCTACTTGGTAGTCCCCAAGTTTCATCCCAGTCCGAGTTGAGCAGATTCACAATCTCACTACTCTGCCACGGCACAAGCTGCTGTTGTTTCAGTCGCCTTTTAACCCCCTCCAACCATGGCCATTCGCTGCTAATTCCTTGGGTTACATGGTCGCTTGACACGTCATTGAGGGCTTGGCGTAGTGCTGTGGGATGGATCAGCCGCGGCGGGCGCAGAGTTCGGTTCGCCGAGTTATTCGCGGCGGCGATCTCTACCAGTCGCACGAGCGTACGCGGGCAGAGATCGCCGTTTCCATCTCGTAGATGGGCAAGTATCCAATTGCGGACAAACCCCTTCTTCTTGTCGGAGCCCATGTACTCGCCTACCATCCGCTCCAGCAATGGGTGGGCAACATCAGGCGCTTGTATATTGGGAACCAACCCGAGCGTATCATCCTTTTCAAACGTAACCCTTGCCCCTTGACAGTAGGACTCTAATTCGTCAGATGTGTTGGCGATGCGCTTCACCAGCATTCCGAGTATTGCTGCGTCAGACCAGCCAAGTATGGCGCGATTGGCAGCAAGCTTTGCAAAGTCTGCGGTACCCATGCCTGCGTGTCGGCGAAAAAGATCGGAGCGGAGGAATATCTTTGCCCGAATCCGTCGCCAACGTCTACTGTAGTCAGACCAGAAAGCGACAAGCCCGCGCACCATTCGTGCCATCAATGTCCAATTGAAACCTCCTAACGTATCAAGCTCATCGTAGCCGACAAAAACCCAGCGTCCTTCGCGTTCGAGTCGCTCTTCCAGTGCGTCCAGAACCGCTGTAGGATTGGCTTCCAGTGAGTTAGCAGCAGCGAGTATTTTGTCGATTTCTGCAGCTCTTGGCTCGGTCAGGGGCCGCAAGCTTGCTTTTTGGGCGTCGTCGAACTCGCACGTCAGACACCGGACGAGCATCAGATACCAAATGCGCTTCGCCTGCTCGTCCGAATTGATGTGTCGCTCAAGGGCTTGAGTGTCGGGAAAACTAGTGCCTTCAGGAAAGGCGGCCTTCCAAGTCGTAGAGTCAAACTGCATAGCGGTGCTTGCGATTTGTGGTACGCGACGAATGATCGCATCGCCGAGATCCATCCCTAAGAAGATGGCTCTGAATAACGCGCTCTTCCCTGCACCGCGGGGACCGACGACCAGTACGACACGCGGATCAAGTGCTCGTAGATGTTCCGGGACGAGATAAAGTCTGTGTGAGAAGAGTTCCGACGTTTCCGATTCAGCCTGCCCATAGCCAAGATCGCTGAGCTGACCACGCAGGTCAGTACACCGCTCTTTAGTGAGTCTCGATGTGTTGTTCATTTAGTTGTCTCCTTCAATCGACGGGAGCCAGCTTTCAGATGCTCAGCAAGCTCTCCATAAGGCCCGTTCGGAGTAAGCAGGATGGAATTGACTTCGCTCAGATTTCGGAAAAGAGCAAGGCGTTCGTCGTAGGGCAGTACGATAGGGACATGCGGGGCATCGGTGTTCTCCATGTCGTCCATCGTCCAAAATTTGTCTTGGTGTCCTGCTTCTGCGTAATAGTAATTGGAGAACACATCGCGTGCTTGATCCGTGAACCATTCCACGGATTCTTGATACTGGGCCTCTTGAGATCGCGGTATCATCGCCGCTGCTACTAGGCACTCAGCTTGGGGCTTGCCTTCCCGTACCCGAGTGCCCCCGAGCCGATCTACGATCTGCTTCATACCCTGCCAACTCGCGTCTGCCAGTGTGCCGAACAACACATGAAGGTGACACAAACCTCCAGTTAAGAACCCCGACACATCGCCCAGTCCAGCACGGGCATCAACCAGAATCCAATCTGGTGCGAGGTCTCGGCCAATCTGTTTCAGAAGTGAAACGAAGGGATGTTCTGGATGATCCGGTGGAACTCCGTAGTCGAGCCGTGCGAGCTTGTTAAGATACCGATCATCGAAAACCCCCACCGGAAATACGAGAATTTCTCCTTGCCCAGGCACGAGTTCGGACGGACAGAGGTGATAGTAATCTCCGATATCCAGTCCTCCATTTTCGGCCAAGATGGGGTACTCGAGTAGATAGTCCACAATGCCCCACGGGGCAGTCGCGCTGTCGTATCCCGCGAGTAAGGAACCTACTCCGGGTGCATCAAGATCCGCATCTAGCACGACAACTCGATCACCGGCAGTAGCCAGATGCAACGCAGTCGCCGCGAGGGCCATCGACCGACCTACGCCCCCTTTAAACGAATAGAAGAGGCAAATAGGAACTCCAGTGTTTTTTTTGAGGGTCCATGGCGGCTCGTCGGGGGATTCAAACCAACCCGTCTTGGCTCGGTGTCGCTCCAAGACCCGAAGACCATTCACTCCCTCGACATCTTGTGCTTTACGCCAAGCAGCATCTTGCCAAGGGCCATTGGGCGGTTCATCCTTTTTCTGCCCGAACAACACGTTTTCTGACCAGTAGGGCGATGAGACCTGACGAAGGCTTTGATTGATTTCTTCGCGGCCGGATTCCCTACTTTTTTTGGGACACCAAAGGACGATACGTAGCTTGGCAAAGACATCTTTAATCAAAAGGATGCGCCAGTTTACTGACTTGTCTTCTAGAAATCCCGCTAGAATTTTTTCTGCCTGTCGGTAGGCATCGTCCAAGTGTTGCATCAGATCACTCCGTCCAGAATGAGTTCGCCGATTACCAATCCATATATCTCGTTTGCCTCCCGAACCATCTCGCGGGCACTGTTTTCGGTGATCGCAGGACCGCGGTAGCGCATTTCCGGGTTCCATTTGATAACCTCGGAGTTTTTTAGCTGCGCTGCCAATGGATTGTAGAACCGGCTAGTACGAGCACCGAACTGTGCGGCAAGTGTACCAAAGGTATTTTGCAATTCAACAAGCTCGTGAGAGCGAAAACCTGATCCGGTTTCTACTTGAATCAGCGTCTTTATTGCGCACTCGGCCACGTACCCGGCCAGATAAGCAGTTCCATCGAAGCGGTTGCCCTTCAGGAGTACGTACCCATCCTGTAAATGCTTGTTTGCAGCTTCAGGGTAATCGTCGCCGTTCTGTTGCTTCAAAAGACTCATGTGCCTCGCTCCAGCGCTATACGCTCTCAGGTGCTTTGCTTGGTGAAGTTTATCTAATGTAGATTTTCTGGGGGTAACGTGATTGCCTAACGACGATACTGGTCGAGCGCCCCTCGCCTCGGATCGAAGGTCGTATGGTGGTTCCACGAGGCGTCGTGCTTGTACATCACGTCTCGGATTAAGCGACGACGGTAGAGAAGTATAGGAAAAATGAGGCACCTTTTCGGCCCTCTTGTCAAGGCGCCGAACACACGCAAGGGGCAGGGCAAGATCGCTGAGGATCGTTTGCAGGTCGTTTGACAGGGCTCGCAGTAGGGTTGGGTGGCCTGTGGGCCCGGATCGGGTCCAACCCGGTCCTCGCTGAGACCATTCAGGACGCATTTCTCCGTAAGGGCTCACCGGCGCCCATCGCGGAGGAGGTCAGACGGAGAACTCGAACTGGGGCTGTGGCGGAGCCCTCGGCGGGGCTTTCGGCGGCAGCTCCACGCCCACCAGGTAGCGTCGGATCGAGGCTGGATCGGTCAGGGCGGCGATGATCCGCAGGCGACCGCCACCGGCCGGGCAGGCACTGAGGTCGGTGGCAAACACGCGGGCGAGCACGGCCGCCCACCCCAGGCGATGGCCGCAGGGCGGAGCGCTCGAAGCGCGGTTGGCCGCCGGCGACTCGGCTAGCGGCTGCGCCGGCACGATGCGGTGGCGGTCTCGGGCCCGTGGGGCCAGGACCCCGTGGTAGCGCAGGAGATGGAGCCGGGGAGGGGGGACCAGAACCGCCAGTTTTTCCAGTAATTCCATCGGCGAGAGGAGGAGATGGCTGGTCCCATCCGACCACGGTGTTTTGAGCGCGAAGGAAAGGTGTGCCGAATCGAGGAGGCGCAGGCGCCCGGCGGCCAGGGCCGGTCGGGCCACGTAGCGGCATAAGCGTTCGAGCCGCCGCCGGTCAGGGCCTGCGATCCGCGTCGCCGCATGCAGAGAAAAGCCCTTCGAAGCGAAGCACAAAGGCGCCGTACGCACCCCGGTGGCCGCATCTTTCAGCTCCATGGCGACGGAGAGGATGGCGGGGACGGACAGGGTGATCAGATTACGGTAGCTGAGCTCGGACATGGGAGGGCCGCCGAAAGCTCGTCTCGGTGCGCAGAATTCTCAAGGGGCACAGGCTCGGCGCCGAAATCGGTCGAACGACCGAAACGCCCGGCCGCGTCGCTCCCTTCCGCGTCGTTCGGGCCAAACGCGCACGCATTGCTCGGGTGGTGCGATCAGCTTAGAATTGCCCCAGTTCGGCGGCGATAACAATCTCGCATCCATTACTTTGCCATTTCACCGAAAGCAGCTCATGAACAGCAAACCATTTCATGTTCCCATCGGCCGGCGTCAGCTCTTCCTGGACGATCTGGGGATCGCCGATATCCAAGACCTCCAGCGCACCTTGCACTCCCCTGAAAAGAAGGGTGCGGTCATCGAGCCGGAAGGGCAGGAGGAGAACGTTCAGATCCGCTGCGCGCCGGCGTGGGATCCGGAGGCGCGGCGGTACAAGATCTGGATCACCTGCGATGGTGGGACGGGACTTGCCGAGAGCCTGGATGGAGTCCACTGGGAACGCCCGGTCCTGAAGGTGCGAGAGCACAGGGGTTCGCTGGAGAACTGTCTGGTGTCGGGGCCGTGTGGCGAGCAGGTGATCTTCGACCCGATGGAGCCGGATCCCTCGCGCCGTTACAAGGGGCTGAAGTTGCGCGGCTCCTCCGAACGGGTGGTGAGCCCGATCGCGGACCACTGGAAGCTGGGCCACAACCCGTGGCGGCTGGCGTACCCGCGGGGCCACGCGCTGAACAATCCGCGGCAGTATCAGCTCAGCTGGGTCATCCAGGTCAGCGAGCGTCCCGGCGCGCCTGCGGAGGAGCGCTTCGAAGGTTTGGGCCGGTTCCAGACCCAGGACCTGGTGGTCAGCGCCGACGGCATCCACTGGCGCACCCTGGACAGCCCCGGACTGCCAACCGGGGATGAGGCCAACCTGAGTATCGACGAAGAAGCCGGGATCTATATCGCCACGCTCAAGGAAGGGGAGATGGGCCGGTACGGTCGATCGATTTCCCTGGCCACGAGCAAGGACTTCGAGCGGTGGTCGCAGCCGGAGCTAGTGTTCCACGCCGACGAAAAGGATCAGGAGCTGAATCGCGAGGTGATCGCGGCGCGGTTCGAGAATCCTTCACTGGTACATCCCCATTACAATGTCCCCGAGGAGTATTTCGTCGACGTCTACAACATGGGGGTTTTTCGGTATGAGGGCCTGTACATCGGTCTTCCCGCTTTCTTCCACCACACCGGGGACCGGAACGAAAACTCGGACGGCTTCCACCGGGTGCAGCTGACCTCGAGCCGGGACCTGCGCACCTGGAGTCGGCTGGGCGATCGCGAGCCGTTCATCGGACCGTCGACGATCGAATCGGGAGCCTTCGATCTCAACGGAATCATGCCGCCCTCGAAGCCGATCTACCGGGGGGACGAGCTGTGGTTCTACTACAACGGCTCGCGGTACCGCACGGCGCCAACGGATCCAGACCCCAGGCATAGCGCTGCGTGTCTGGCGGTGTTGCGGCGCGACGGCTTCATCTCCCTGGATGGCGGCGCCGGCGGAGGTTCCGTCTCGACCGAGCCGTTCCTGTTGCCGAGCCCGTGGTTGTCGGTCAATGTGGATGCCGCCGGGGGATCGGTGGGGGTGCAGGTGGTGGATGAGTCGGGCAGCTCGATCGCGGAATCGGAGCCGATCGCGAGGGATTATCCGCGCTACCCGGTGCGATGGACGTCGGGCGATCTGGCGGCCTCGGTCAATCGCCCGGTGCAGCTGCGTTTCGCGGCGAACAACGCCGCCATCTACTCCTACTGGTTCGACGAGGTGGAGGAGCCGGCGCCTCACTGAGGTCGGACGGTCCTCGCGATCAAAGCGCGATTGGCAGTCGACGAGAGCGACCGACCGCGCCGGACGAGAACATCGACCTGTCTGAGCGAGAGTGATTTCGCATCGGACCGGGGAAACGAGGCGAATCCCCGGTCCGATGCTGCAGAGTTGCGTAGCTGTACGGGTAGGTCGGCGGACCGCTCGCAGCGTCAGCGGGCGCCGCGCCTTTGCGGGCCGCGCCGTTCCGCTCTGATGTACTGAATCGGGTTTAGAGACCGCCTGCCCTGGGTAATCATGTAATGCAATCCGGGCCCGGTGGTGCTGCCAGACTTGCCGATCGTGCCGATGACATCCCCAAGCATCACCCGCTGGCCCCGCCTCACGCTGGAAGACTCCAGGTGGCCGTAGGAGGTCTTCACATTGGAGCTGTGGTTGATGACCACGTAGTTGCCGAGATGATTGTTGGTCCCCACCCGCTCGACGACACCGGGGCTGGTGGCAAGAACATCGGTTCCCAAGGGGCCGTTGAAATGGGCGCCGTGGGGCGAGCTGCATACCGGTTTTTCTCTCGGTGTAGGTCCCTTGATCTTACATGAGGCGCCATTGGCGCCGGCCGGCTTGGCGGCAACGTGGCAATCGGAATTCGCCGGGACCGGCGATCCATTCGGGACATTCCCGTCGTAAGCAGCCTCTGCGGTGTGCAACAGCAGGACCACGCCCAGAATCGATAGCAGTCTCATCAAGGACCTCCCTCGAAATTGTTGTCTCCCCATGAATTAGCGATTGCGGCTGCCGAAAGCAAGTAAAAAAACCCCGGCCCCTCGAGGCCGTGAAAAACGCCTCCACTGCGAGACCTCGTCGATCCGGCATCAAACAAACTGGATCGAATACAGACAGGCAGACCGAATCTCCAGATTGAGGCGCACCGGCTTTCCCTCCAACCGAGAAAGATCGGCGCCCTCCCAGCTCATTTCAAACACGCCGCTCTCCAGAATGCGGCTGGAGCGCTCGAAGGAGAAACCTTCGAGCTCGCCCCCGGACTGATCGGTCAGGGAGCCCCGCACTTCGCACTCGTCGAAGTTCATCTCCTCGGTAGGAATGCTTTGCGGCACCGATGCGTCGACATCGATCAACAGCTTCGATCCCTTGAAGGTGATCGGACGGGTGATGATGCGCCCTTGATTGGGCCCCGCCAGCAGGCCGGCCCAGCGGTCTTCCGGCGTCGTGGCGAGGGCGACGGTCATGACGCAGCGTTCCCCCAGCACGGTGGGGTTGGAGCTGTGAGCGCCGCTGAAGCCGGTATAGTAGATCCAGATTTGACCGTCGTGCAGGATCGGTCCCGAAGGCATCAGATAGCCGGCATCGTAGGAGCCGACTTCGCCGCGGTAGAGAAAGGGCATGTCGCGGTCGACCCAGTTCCAGTGGAAGCCGTCGCGGCTGCTCATGAGGAAGATGTCCCAGACCTGGTCGTGGGTCTTGTGCACCATGAGAAACCCCAGATAGAACTCGCCGAAGATGCCGGCGGTGAAGTACTGGTACTGGTGGTCCACCCGGTCTTTGGCGTCCGGTGCCAGCATCATGCGCGTGTCGGTCCAGTTTTCGAAGTCATCGCTTTCCGCGTAGCCGACGGTGCGGATATGGCGATGCTTGCCGATGTTGTCGATCTCGTAGGCGAGGGGATGACCGGGCCGGTAGTAGCCCACGTATTTCTGGCGCAGATGGTCCCACCCCAGCACGGCGGCCGCATCGGCCACGTTGGTGGGGTACATCACTACTGCCTTGTTGTTGTAGGTCCAGTGCAGGCCGTCGGGGGAGTAGGCGTTGACCATGCCGCCGGGCGGCGTGTGGCCGCCGGGGCCATGCATCTCACCCTGGGCTTTGTAGAGGCGCTGGGGGTCCGGGTCGTGGGGGTCCTTGAAGGTGTTGTAGTAGCTCGGCTCGCCGTGTATGCCAAGCAGGTTGTTCCTGGTCGAGCCGTCGAATTCGATGAGGCCGAGCTCCGGCTTGTCCCAGTTGTAGCCATCTTCGGAGGTGGCGTAACACCAGGGCCGGCGCCCCTTTTCCAGGGCCCAGGGCACGTACCACATCTTGAAGATTTTTTCCTCCTCGTCGTAGAGCACCGTCTGGCCCACGATCTCCACGCCCTCGTTCTTGCCGCCGTACTTGCCCTGCTCCCAGGGGTGGTCTGCGACCATAACGGGATTCTCGGCGTACTTGGTGGGCCGGTACTGGTAGCGCGAGATGCGGCTGGCTTCATCGACGAGCAGATCGTCGACAAACAATTGCTTCCGGCTGCCGATGTCGAAGAAGTATAGGAAAAATGAGGCACCTTTTCGGCCCTCTTGTCAAGGCGCCGAACACACACAAGGGGCAGGGCAAGCTCGCTGAGGATCGTTTGCAGGTCGTTTGACAGGGCTCGCAGTAGGGTTGGGTGGCCTGTGGGCCCGTATCGGGTCCAACCCGGTCCTCGCTGAACATGTTTTTCGTCGTTACGAATCAGTCCGGGATAGAGAAAGGTTTAATAACGGTCGAAACATCAAACTCGTTTATCGACCAAGTTGACAAAGCGATTGGCGGTCTTGTTACTGACTTCTGGGCTTGTCCGTGGGTCGAATCGGTGTACAGAAAGCCCAAGCCGGGAATGATAACTGGACTTGCTGATAAACACTTCGTCGATCTTGCACGGTCAGTTATGGTCGGCGATTCAGAAAGTGACAGAAAAACCGCTCAGAACGCTGGCATCACGGATTTCGTATGGGCTGATGATTTCTTTGAAAGGTGACACGAGCGACCCTGACGGCGCCGTTCGGCGCTGGGCATTCGGTATTCCGTATTCGCGGCTTCGTGAATTGTGAGAGCGTTACTCGAAATTGCAAGTGCATTGCCAGATGGCTCTTTGGAAAATCAGGAAGTTCTATTCTTCTTGCGCTTTCGAACGGCCTCACGAAGAATATATTCCATCTGACCATTTAAACTGCGCAGCTCATCCTTCGCCCATGCGTTCAAATCGTTCCACAATTCTATGTCGATTCGGAGTGGGACCGACTTTCTTTTGCCCATACTAGATCGAATTAGTACAAGGAGCCAGTGTTTATTATTGGTTGGGTGGCCTCATGTGAGCATAGCACAACCATCAGATTGCTTACCATATTGGCTTTGCGCTCTTCGTCTAGATCAAGCACACTTTCGTCTTCGAGGCGTTTGAGAGCCATTTCGACCATACCGACTGCACCATCAACAATCTTCGCGCGTGCAGCGATGATCGCTTCCGCTTGCTGTCGCTGGAGCATAGCTTGCGCAATTTCTGGCGCATAGGCCAAATGATTGATACGGGCCTCATCTACCGAAACGCCGGCGGCACCAACACGCTCCTGGATTTCCCTGCTAAGTGCTCTGGACACCTCGTCGATTGAGGAGCGCAGGCTTAGTTGCTCCCCTTCGGCGGCATCATATGGATAGCTAGTTGCAAGGTGGCGCACAGCTGACTCGGCTTGGACATGGACGTATTCCTCATAGTCATCAACATCAAAGATAGCTTGCGCAGTGTCCTTCACCCGCCATACGACCACCGCAGATATTTCGATCGGGTTCCCTTTCTTATCGTTGACCTTCAGTCTGTCACTATCAAAGTTACGGGCCCTCAGTGAAATTCTTCTGCGAGACCGAAGTGGGTTAGTCCAGCGCAAGCCAGATTTCGTCTCCGTACCTTTGTATTTCCCAAACAGGAGCATGACCACTGCTTCGTTCGGTTCGACGATGAACAAACCTCGATACATGAAACCCAGTACAACCAGTAGTACCGACGTAACGACTATTGCCCAAGCCAATAGTGAGAGGATGGCCAGAACCAAGCCTGCGATACTAACGACGACCAGAAACGTTAGAACCGCGAACACTATCCAACCGTCAGGCTGAGGTGTAGGTTTCTCGGCAGTCATAATCCGGAGTCTCCATTTTCTGATGATATCACAATGATATCGTCGTGATATAATATGCAAAGGACAAAGAATTTCCGCAAGTTCTTCTGGAAGGCCGTACTGGGTGGCGACTTCGAATAACACATCGGTTTAGTGTGCCTTGCAGGACTTGCAGGTTACCATCTGCTAACCGATGCAAGTCCGGTCGGGGAATTCGCCAGAGAGCTCCGTAGCAGGCGCCCAGTGCTTCCGTTCTTCGCGGCATTGCGCTTCGTCTTCGCTTCGCCCTGGCGCTGGGACGAGGCGTTCGAATGCCGGCGTTATACAATGCTCTGAGACAAGAGGTATGTTCTGGTCAAACTGAGTCCTAACCAGTGGTCCCGATGTCGTAACTTGTTCGGAGAACACAGGAGATTTCGCCCGCTTATTGATGCCACATTCGAGGGCTACTTTGATGGGTATGGAAATTCTGTAGAGCTGTCTGTGGATGCCATTGCCGAACCTGAGATCGCCCAACTACGGGTAGGAACAGATATTCTGCTCGAGGGCAATTCATCTTCCCCGCATCTTACCGAAATTTGTTCAAGAATTCCTACGACGAATACGGTTCCACAGTGGAGTGCCGATTTCACCGGAGGATTTGTGACCCCGGAAACAGAGGAGTGGGAGGCAGCCGTACTCGACTCTACAAAACGACGTTCCGTGAGGCAGAGGAAAAGAGTTTACTCATCCCGCTATCTTGACCCAAACCACCTCGCTGAGCTAATGAGTGTGTTACCTCCGGGATTTGAGCTCCGGCGTTTCGACGAAACGATAGCCGAGGAGTTAGGTATCGACATGGCCTGAGCGAGTTTGGCTTTTGTCAAAATCAGACAATTCTTTGACAAAGGTGGGATTAGCTTCTGGGTCCTCAAGGACGGAAGGCGAGTCTCCGAGGCCACAACATTCGGGGTTAGCAACTCCTCAATCGAGGTTGGCGTCGGGACCGATGATGAATTCGGGCGATTGGGGTTGGCGATGTTACATCCGCCGCCCTACTATCAGAGTGCCTCAAGATCAAAAAAGATCCACATTGGACGACCACCGCGAATCCCCGATCTGATGGACTCGCAGAAAAGCTTGGATACAAACTGCACGAAGAGTATGACCTTATTGGCTTCAGCGAGGAACCGCAAGGCTCATAACAGCAGCGGTGTTACGCTCCGGCTTCGCGGTTCGGCACCGCGAAAACGTTACACGAAAGCTGTTTGAGAGTGTCAACTATTTCATGGTAGATCAAGAAAGTGGAGGTCGATCTTGACCAACGATTTGCCAGAGTCAGAATATGACAAAGTTGAAGATTTCTATATCAACTGGCTGGACAAGAACCTTCCGGATAGGGACGAGCGAATCAATCCGTCAACAGAGATCATGCTCAATATGCTCGGTGATGTCCAAGGAGTTCGCGCATGTGACTTGGCATGTGGTGAAGGCTATCTGGCCCGCGTCCTCGCAAGTCGCGGTGCGTTGGTTACTGGCATCGATATCTCACGAATTCTGCTTCGCAATGCACAGGAACATTCGAACCAAGCTGGAATCACGTATGTCTTGGACGACGCGCAGTCAATGAAGCAAGTTTCTGATGCCAGCATGGATGCCGTTATCTGCAACATGGCGCTCATGGACATTCTTGACCTGTCTGCAACGTTTTCCAGTATTCGTCGTGTTCTTGTCGACGGCGGCAAGTTCATTTTCCGCATTCTTCACCCGTGCTTTGTCAGTCCTTTCAATGTCGAGGATCCGCCAGAAGAATTCGACGAAGATGGCAATTTCCAAGCGCTACGCGTTTCAAGATATAGCCAAGAGGGTAAGTGGTACTCCGGCGGAACGGGGATGTGCGGGACTCTGGGAAGTCATCATCGAATGCTATCGACTTACCTCAATACCCTATCCGCTAGCCGATTTCAACTTGTTGAGATTTCTGAGCCGCTATTTCCGCCAAAAGTCGCGAATGTGAAGAACCGAGATAGTGTTGTGCCGACTTTCTTCATAGAAAAAAGCAATTGCAATGATGTAAGGGTTGCGCTTCCATCTTCGCGGTATGAGAGCCGTGAGCGGTCGAGTAGATGGTTTACAGAATAGTCCGGGGACATGGTTTTCGCTGCGGCGGGCTACGCCGCCTTGGCCTTCGGCAACCTGCTTCGCAGGTTCGCAAACCGTGAATACGTTAGGCGTAATGCACAGACATGGAGGTTCTCGTGACAGTTGAATGGGGAATACTGGTGGCCGTGGGTCAAGTATAGGAAAAATGAGGCACCTTTTCGGCCCTCTTGTCAAGGCGCCGAACACACACAAGGGGCAGGGCAAGCTCGCTGAGGATCGTTTGCAGGTCGTTTGACAGGGCTCGCAGTAGGGTTGGGTGGCCTGTGGGCCCGGATCGGGTCCAACCCGGTCCTCGCTGAGACCATTCAGGACGCATTTCTCCGGAAGGCTCACCGGCGCCCATCGCGGAGGAGGTCAGACGGAGAACTCGAACTGGGGCTGTGGCGGAGCCCTCGGCGGGGCTTTCGGCGGCAGCCCCACGCCCACCAGGTAGCGTCGGATCGAGGCTGGATCGGTCAGGGCGGCGATGATCCGCAGGCGACCGCCACCGGCCGGGCAGGCACTGAGGTCGGGGGCAAACACGCGGGCGAGCAGGGCCGCCCACCCCAGGCGATGGCCGCAGGGCGGAGCGCTCGAAGCGCGGTTGGCCGCCGGCGACTCGGCTAGCGGCTGCGCCGGCACGATGCGGTGGCGGTCTCGGGCCCGTGGGGCCAGGACCCCGTGGTAGCGTAGGAGATGGAACCGGGGAGGGGGGACCAGAACCGCCAGTTTTTCCAGTAACTCCATCGGAGAGAGGAGGAGATGGCTGGTCCCATCCGACCACGGCGTTTTGAGCGCGAAGGAAAGGTGTGCCGAATCGAGGAGGCGCAGGCGCCCGGCGGCCAGGGCCGGTCGGGCCACGTAGCGGCATAAGCGTTCGAGCCCCCGCCGGTCAGGGCCTGCGATCCGCGTCGCCGCATGCAGAGAAAAGCCCTTCGAAGCGAAGCACAAAGGCGCCGTACGCACCCCGGTGGCCGCCGGGAGCCCATACCAGTCCCGCGAGCAAGGCGACCGCCAGCCGAGATGTCCTATCACGATTCACCGTCGATTCCTCCTTCATTTCGTTCGTCTTGTCGCGTAGGCCCCAATTCAGCATGGTCCCGCCGATGGGGGACCGATTTCTCTGGCCCCGACCGACCGGCCCATCTCGGTCAGTTTCCAACCGGAATCACGAAGCCGGTCTGGATCGTCAGATGCCTCGTCCTGCCGCCGGTCTCAAACACCCAGCGCTCCGGAGGAAAGTCAAAGAAGTTATACGTGGTGTGCGTCCCAAACCCGAAGGAGTAGACCAGATCGATATCCAGCCTCCGAATCCAAGATGTTCGGAACGGTACTTCTACCGCGGCCCCCATGGCTATTCCTAAGTCCAGCTTCCTAAACTCCTCGCCGCAAGGCCGGGATTGGGTCTTTACGTAGGACTTGCCCCCAAGTAGTTCCTGGCGGGCTTCCCATTCAAAAACGCTGCAGGAAAGGCCGAAGGCTAGCCACGGACCGAAAAGCAAGCCAGCCGATGGTCCCCGATCGCGTGGCGTTCCTGCTCTCACCAGAACCGACCCTTGCACGTAGTTAGTCTCGACCGTTTCCCAGTCCCCATAACCCTTGGGCGCAAAAGCCCCTCCGATGCGCAACTCGATCCCGCTCCTCAACGGAACGGCAACATCGACACCCGCGATCATGCGCGCTATGCCGAATTCATCAGCGGGGACAGCGGCAGAATGGCTGGAAACCCCGTACCCGGCCCGGATACCCACCAGCGTCTGCCGTCCGTTGGATGCCGCGACGTCCGTGCTGCCGAACGTGATGTCTTCCCACGCCTCGCCCCTGAGAAGCCCAATGGCTGCACCCAATCCTCCACCCAAGATGGCAGATACGGCCAATATTGTAACAGCCTCGGCTTCAGATTCCAGCTTTCGACGGTCCGATTCAACAAAAAACAGCCAGGTCGAGTTAAATACACCTGTGCCATGGAGGAACCCGTGTAGGCTCCGCGTCGCGCGGCTCAGGCCGCTCCGCTCCAGCCGGATGATCGCGGTACGGCCAAAAGACTCGGATCGCCCGTCGCCGAGGCTCAAATCAAGTGAGGATTCGGTGACGGCCAGGACTCGACCGGTCACGGCGCCAGTAGCCGTCGTGACGCGTACGCGGTCGCCCACACTCTGGGACACAAGAGGCTGGGCTCCGACGAGATGGCCCACGCTCAGGATGACGATGACCATTCTTCTCATGCTCGATACTCCCCTTTCGCAATGACGCTGAGTAGCTAAGTATAGGAAAAATGAGGCACCTTTTCGGCCCTCTTGTCAAGGCGCCGAACACACACAAGGGGCAGGGCAAGCTCGCTGAGGATCGTTTGCAGGTCGTTTGACAGGGCTCGCAGTAGGGTTGGGTGGCCTGTGGGCCCGGATCGGGTCCAACCCGGTCCTCGCTGAGACCATTCAGGACGCATTTCTCCGTAAGGGCTCACCGGCGCCCATCGCGGAGGAGGTCAGACGGAGAACTCGAACTGGGGCTGTGGCGGAGCCCTCGGCGGGGCTTTCGGCGGCAGCCCCACGCCCACCAGGTAGCGTCGGATCGAGGCTGGATCGGTCAGGGCGGCGATGATCCGCTGGCGACCGCCACCGGCCGGGCAGGCGCTGAGGTCGGGGGCAAACACGCGGGCGAGCAGGGCCGCCCACCCCAGGCGATGGCCGCAAGGCGGAGCGCTCGAAGCGCGGTTGGCCGCCGGCGACTCGGCTAGCGGCTGCGCCGGCACGATGCGGTGACGATCTCGGGCACGAGGGGCCAAGACCCCGTGGTAGCGTAGGAGATGGAGCCGGGGAGGGGGGACCAGAGCCGCCAGTTTTTCCAGTAATTCCATCGGAGAGAGGAGCAGATGGATGGTCCCATCCGACCACGGCGTTTTGAGCGCGAAGGAAAGCTGTTGCGAATCGAGCAGGCGCAGGCGCCCGGCGGCCAGGGCCGGTCGGGCCACGTAGCGGCATAAGCGTTCGAGCCCCCGCCGGTCCGAGCCCGCGATCCGCGTCGCTGCATGCAGAGAAAAGCCGCGCGAAGCGAAGCACAAGGGCGCGGTACGCACCCCGGTGGCCGGATCTTTCAAGGCGCGTCGCAAGCGCTGGCCGGCGCGTTCCCCGGTGGCGATGATCCCCCGCACCGAGGCGGCCGTGAGGACGGCCAGCACGGGCTCCTCGTCGGCGAGCCGGTCGGCTGGAGGGTCGTCGAGCAAGCCGCGTTTCGTGTACAGGCGGATGATGCGGTGTGCAATCGTCTGCACGATCCGCTGCACCTCCGGGTCGGACAACGGCGGGGCGGCTACGAAAACCGGAGTTCGTCCCCGATCTTCCTTCATCTGCCGGTAGGCCGGCGCGAAGATGTCCTGCCCGGTCCCCAGCGGCGTGAACCTCCGCCCCAGCGGATAGACCAGGGGCGCCGGGATCAGCCAGGCCCACGGGGCATCGGTGGCCCGGGTCGCCGGAAACAGGCAGTCGCGCCAGTCGAAGAACCCGCCGTGGTTGCCGGCGGACTCCAGCGGGTGGTGGGCGAGCACGACCACCGGCAGATCCGTCGTCAGGCAGCGCACGAGCGCGGCGACGAGCCGCAGCACGGCGCCAGCGGAATCCGGCAGGTCGATCTTCACCGGTCCGGGGCGGCCGTCCCGGGGCAGGAAGCTCCCCGGCGACAGGCGGGCCTCGACGTACTCCTGCTGCGCCTTCAGCGCCGCCAGCCCCGCTTCCGAACCCCCGGCCCAGTCGTGGTTGCCCGGGATGAACAGCCCCCGCGGCCCGGGCAATCCCTCGAGGGTCTCCAGCTGGCGCTCCAGGCGCCGCTCCTCGTCGCGCCGGTCCGCCCCCGAGAAGCCGTCCTCGTAGACGTTGTCCCCCAGGAAGGCGACCAGGGTGCGGTCCGGGTCTCTGCGCGCCCACGCCTTCAGGGTGGCCAGCACCGGTTCCCGGGGACCCGGGGCGCCGGCGTCGCCGATCAGGATCACGCGGAAAGCGAGGTCCTCTGCGGGCAGGGCCGGGCCGGCGGCCCCGCCGGCGACGTCGGCCCGGTAGTACGGGGCGGTGTGGCTGCACCCCGCCAACGCGGCGGCAAAAGCGGCCGCGGCCAGATGAAGGAGAGGCGGAAGGATCATCCGTTCGGCTTCAGGCGCGTGAGATACTCAAGGCGTGAGTAGCAGTGACTTGCCGCCTCTTCTCACCTGCAGCGAAGGCATGTTGGAACTCCAGCGCGGCTCCATAGAGACCCCGGATGGCGACCCAGCCGTCCGAGCCGATCCGGATCCCAGGTGTCGGATTGTTGAAGTTCTCCAGTCCAGTCATGCCGAGAGGTTCGCCGGCCGGATGAAGTTCTTTCTCAGTGGGTAAGCGGTCCTGCAGAATCTTCGGCACCTACAGGCGACAATCCGAGGCCGCCCAGCAGATTCTTGGCTTTTTCGATCAGCTGGTCCGTCGCCTTGAGAGGCTTGCGGATTTTCAATTCTTCGATGGTCTGCTCGCCGTAACCTTCTTCCTTCAGATAAACGATGGTGGCAGCGAGCTCGAGAACAATGTCCGAAACACCCACCATCTCGTTCAGCCGTGCGCGAGCAGCGTCAACCGACATGTTACCCAGGCGGTCCGGGGCGCCGCCGGGTTTCTTCAGTTTGAAGATCGAATACGGGACACCGTACCGGCCCGGCTCTTCGGCGATTTCAATCCGACCTTCTGCCCGCGCGTCCTCCCATCCATCGGCAAGCTCGAAGGAGTAAGGACCGTAATAGTAATAAGTAAACGACAACCCGAACTTTGCTCCGCAACGGTCCAAAAGATATGCCTCCTTCTGCAGCCGCGTCCGCCCGGTCAGTTCGCCGCCACTCAATATGATTAGGTTGACCACGATTTCTTCGGCCTTCATCTGATCTCCTCCATTGTCTGCCTGACTTCATCTATCTGGTTCTGGTCTGGCGCGTAAACTCTCTGAATCCGCTCCTCTTCACGAAGCGCAGGGACGATGTTCGATACATCTGCAATGTCCCTTGGTTCTTGATCCTCGGCGCGTACTTTTACCAGAACCTTATTGAGCGCTGAAGAATCGGCAAAGTCGTACCATTTATAAAGCGCGACTTTCGCGTCGTCGAAAAAAAGAGTGCTGTACTTCTCAGTATGACTTTCACGCAGTTTGCGCCTGAAGCGGGTGTACAAATTGCCGCCCGAGCTGTCCTGTATACCGATGTCAAAACATTTGTAAAGACGGCGCTCTCGCAGACGACGTGCCAGATCCGAAACCAGTGGGTGTGATGGTGATTCGGCAAGGGCCGCCAAGGTCGCCCAAACCGCGGCATCGTCGAGATCGAGATATGAATCCAAAGACGGCGATTCAGACGTAAAGTAGCGTAGAACTGGATCCCGGCTCGCCAATTCGCAGTTTCTAAAATCCTCCGCAACTGTCTTCAGCAGAGCGTCGAGCATCTTCTCGGCGGCCCGCGTGGTCTTGTGCATGTAGACCATTGTGTAGAGGCGGAAGCGCGCTTGGAGGTACTCCTCGGCCACCTGCACACCCTTGAAGTTCAGATACAGGCAAGGCTCTTCGACCAGTGCATCCCTATCATCAATAGTGATCGTTCCGACCTCGAGGCAATCGAGCAGCCAGTCAAAATCGAGATGCGCGAACTCGACTCCGGTCATCAGGCGATCCCGCTGCACGTAATCGAGCCGGTCGGCGTCGAACTGACTGGAGACAACTGTGGCGTAGAAATCCTTGGGGGTGTCCTCTTTCAGCAGCGCTCCAATGTGCTCAGGCAACACTTCGTCCACTTCCCTCAACACTTGGTTGACCTCGGTTTCGCCCTGGACGATCTCCGCGCCCCAATCTTCATGGCGTTTCGCGGCATAGGGCGCGTGCTCGAAGACGTGGCTGAACGGCCCGTGCCCGATGTCGTGAAGAAGCGCCGCCAAAAGTACGACTCGTTCGCGTTCCTTGTCCTCGTGCGTTTCGTCCTGCCGTCGGCGAATCACCTCGATGAGCCGGCGCGCGGTGTGGTAGACACCGATGGCGTGCGCCAGGCGGCTGTGCGTCGCGCCGGGATATACCAGGTCGGAGAAGCCCAACTGACGAATCCGGCGCAGCCTCTGGAATTCTCGGGTGTTGAGCAGACGCCACGCGATTCGGTCCGTCTCGTTCTGGTGTGCGTCGTTCCCGCCGCCGAACACGATAAGACCATGGACCGGATCGCGGATGCGTTGCGTCTCTTTATCGTTCATCAGCTTTCATATCGACTACCGTTCTGCGCAACGCAGTCGAATACCTCGGCAACAGTATCCATCGCGACAAGATTTTCCGTTGCCCAGGGTGTGGAGAGATCCCCTGTGTTTCTTCAAAAGCATCGTAAGGAAATCCAACGCCGGGGATTCCGTCAAAACTGCCAAGCTGCCATTTTTTCCGTTGACACGGCTTTATTGAAATAATATACATATGTGCAGTTATTTCGTCAATCGACCGTCACCGGCCGGTCTCCCCTCTTCCCGTCCGTCCGACTCAAGTGACCTAAAGTATAGGAAAAATGAGGCACCTTTTCGGCCCTCTTGTCAAGGCGCCGAACACACACAAGGGGCAGGGCAAGCTCGCTGAGGATCGTTTACAGGTCGTTTGACAGGGCTCGCAGTAGGGTTGGGTGGCCTGTGGGCCCGTATTGGGTCCAACCCGGTCCTCGCTGAGACCATTCAGGACGCATGTTCTCCGTAAGGGCTCACCGGCGCCCATCGCGGAGGAGGTCAGACGGAGAACTCGAACTGGGGCTGTGGCGGAGCCCTCGGCGGGGCTTTCGGCGGCAGCCCCACGCCCACCAGGTAGCGTCGGATCGAGGCTGGATCGGTCAGGGCGGCGATGATCCGCAGGCGACCGCCACAGGCCGGGCAGGCACTGAGGTACGGCAGCAATGAGCACGGCGGCGGCATGACGGTCATCGTCGACGAGCTGGGGCATTTCTTGACTCGTCACCCCGACAGTAAGACACTGTCGGTGACCATAAAACCTGCGGCCACCGATAACTAACCAAGGAGCAATAGCCGATTGAAAATCGTCGACAGCGGAACCATATCCCGCCGGCCCGGGATTGGAGCCTATATGCCGACCATCGCCCCGCTGGCCGACGGCACCTGGGTTGCCGCCCAGCACGTGGGACAGAGCCTCGGTTCGGCGGACAACCACATCGAGTTCCTTATTTCTCGAGACGAGGGGGCAACCTGGGATAACCGCGGCAGCATTCACGGTGGCGAAGGTCCAGATGAGCGATACACCTATCGCGCGCCGAAGATCGTTGCAATACCGGATGGCCGCCTTCTCATCTCCGCCGACCGTTACCCGCAGAATACGGCTGCACTCTTCAACCTGGAGTCAGAGACCCTGTCGCGATCGGAGATGCTGTTGATCTGGTCGGAGGACCGAGGAAAGACCTGGTCCGAACCGCAGGTCGTGCCCGTCGACTTGCCGCCGGAGAGATACAGTTGGAACGGGACCGGCCCGGTGTTGCAAGTGAGTCCGAACCGTTGGATCTACACCCTTGAAACCTGGAAACCAGAGGGCTCAACCGCTCCACTCGATCAGAAATCGGCCGCCGTGTTTTCCGCCGACGGGGGCCAGACCTGGGGCGAGCTGACAGCGACGGCCGACGATTCGGACAACAAGCTGATGTATTACGACCAGCTGGGAGCCGTCCTGCCCGACGGCAGGGTTTGTATCTTGCTGTGGACCCACGTGGATGGGACCTCCGAAGACCTGAACAACCACTGGATTGTTTCCTCTGATCAGGGGCACACTTGGTCGACTCCCAAACCCACCAACCTGCGCGGTCAGGTCTGCGCCCCTATCGCCCTGGCGGACGGGCGGGTGGCGGCGGTCTACAATTTTCGTCACGAACCACAAGGAGTGCATATCGCACTCAGCGAAGACCTTGGTCGTTTCGACGTCGAGCGCGAAGTGGTCTTGTTCGATGCCGGCGCGGAGGCGACCATGGGGCCGCCGGCCGCCGATAGCTTTCACGCCGACCACATACAGATCGCCTTCGGCAAACCGGGAGGGCTGCAACTTCCGGACGACGATCTGCTCACTTATTTCTGGTGTAAGTCAGATGGGGTGACCCACACGCGCTGGGTCAGGCTTGAGCTCGATTAGATGGCTTTTGGCATCCGATCGCCACAACCTTAATACCGAACCGCGAGCTGAATGGTGTTCAGCAGCAGCGGTCTCTGTACGGACCCGGCTCGCTTGTTCAATACCAGTACCACCGAATTCTGCCCGCGCACCACGTGATCGGCCCTAAGATCGCCCTCGAACCATTGTCCCTCTTCCGGTGAGGTGAAAGCGTCGTTGACCTCAAGGGTGGACAATAGCTTCCCATTGAGTTCAACGACGACCTCGTCGTCTGTAGTGAGATCCCACAGGTGGGCGCGAAACTGGAGCCGGGCGTCAACTGCAGATGGGTCTTCGCCGACCAGGAAGCTCAACGTCACCTTCTCGCCCTGCTTCAGCTCCACCTGATCCACATTTCCCCTCGCGCCCGGAAAACGATCCATACCGAACAGCTTGTCTTTGCCCTCCATGGTCGCTACTTCACCGATGTCTTGCCACCATTCCGGTTCGCCCAGAGCGGGATTGAAGATGTACAAACCGTCGGCGCCGTCATTGAGGAGATTCATCGCGGCGCCGCGCCAGGCGGCATGGGTGTCCTTCCAGCCGTTGTAGGTCAGGATATAGGACGGTTTCCCCAGGCGGTCGGTTTGCCCACCGTATAGGTTCTCGAGGTACGAGGCAGCGGTTCGGTGCTTGCCCGCGGACAGGTCGAGATAGGCCCATCGTGTCCAGAAGCCCCAACTCATGCAGGGGTAGACCGGAATATCGTGGCGGTGCCCCAGCTCGATCATCTCGCTGTGCGAGTCACAATAGACCGACTCGCTCAAACCGCCTGGCATCAGCTGGTCGATCAGCTGTTCGGCGAGCCAGGTTTCCAGATCGAGACCGATGAACCGGGACCAGGCAAGGTCCGGGGGTGTATGCGCCGCCAGCAGAATCGGCCGGCCGCGCTTTTGCCCTTCTTCGTCCGCCATCTTACGGATCCGCCGTAAGAGATCGGTCATGATCTCGACGTGCTCGGGGGTGGCCGCTTCGCCTTCGTGGGACTCGCGGAAGAATGGGTTGTACTTGAAGAACTCCATGCCGATGGCGTCGACGTCGTAGTTCTGGGCCACCTCCTGAATGATGCCGAAGATGTGGTCTCGCACGATTGGTAGGGAGAAGTCGAGCTTGGTCCAGGTATTTTTCTGGTTGACACCGATGTACTTCTCCCAGTCGCCGTCTTCTCCCATCAAACATTCGGGATGCTCCGCTTTGAATGGGGCCAATCCGTAGGTCCACCGGCGGGAGCCCATGGGATAGGCGTCGTGGGCGTCGTTCATGCGCAACGCCCACACCGCTTCCATCGCGTTCTCCCGGCTGAAATCCAGCTGCACCTCGAGGGGGTCCTTACCGTATTTCTCGATCAGCTCAAGTGGCAGCTCCTTGCCGTAGAACCCGCCAAGCTTGGTGTTGTGGGAGAATGTCAAGCCGGCCATGCAGCTGGCGTACCAGTTGCTATCGACCTGCGATCCGATGAGCGGGGTGCTGCGGGCTCTCAGGAAATCGTCTATGAGCTCGCCCGCGGTGCGCACGGTCAGCGCCTCGGCGACGTCGTGTTCGTGTTCGAGGCCATCGCGGGCATAGAGAGCATCGTCACCGTCGTTGTTGTATATGATGCGTCGTTTGCGCCAGCGGGCGTCGCGTCTTGCTTGATTCATCAGGTAATCTCCTTCATCCAAGCACACCACATACCGGTGCCGGCATCTCGAGTTCACAGCTGAAATTTAGCTTACCCGAAGACTGATCTATGTGGAAGGCGACCAGGTTGTTGCCTTTGGTATTGGCTATAAAGAGCAGCTTCCCGTCGGGGGTGATGGTGATATTCTGTGGCATCTCCCCCCGGCTCGGCTCGATTCCGTTGGGAGTCAGGGCACCGCTTTGGATATCCACCGTGAACATGGCGAGACTTTCGTGACCCCGGTTGGTGCCGTAGAGGAAACGTCCGTCGGGGGTGAACGCCAGATCGGCTGTAGCACTGTGGCCGTCGAAATCCGCCGGCAGGGTTGGCACCGAGTCCCGCTCCAACAACAACCCTTGTTTCCGGTCGTAAACGAACGAGGTAACTGTGTTCCCCATCTCGTTGATGACATAGCCGTGCCGACTATCCGGTGAAAAGATGAAATGCCGGGGGCCGCCTCCTGGTTGGACGCGAGCGAAGTGTTGCTGGCCGGGACTCAAGCTGCCAGCCTCGAGATCGAGGGCGTAGATCATGACCTTGTCCATGCCGAGGTCGGCGGCAAAAGCAAACCGGCCGTCGGCCGCCACCTTGAAACAGTGGGCGTGGGGTTCTATTTGGCGGCGCGGCTCGACGCTGTGGCCAACGTGCTGCACGAAAGATCCCACCGCACCCAACGCCCCGTCCTCCTCGAGCGGGTAAGATATGACGCTGCCTCCTTTGTAGTTGGCCGCCACCACCATTCGCCCGCTTGGATCGACCGTGACGTAACAGGGGTAGCCCCCCTGGGTCGGTTGTTTGTTTATCGGGGTCAGCTCACCGGTAGCACGATCCAGGGCAAGAGCCTCCACCATCTGTTCGTTGTCTGGATCTGAAATGCTGTAGACGACGTTGCCGTTCGGATGGAGGTCGATAAAGAACGGATTGCTGATCTCCTTGTATTGTCGAACCAACTCGAGATGCCCGTCTGCGTCGGCTATGCGATAGATGAAGATTCCGTCGGAATCCGTCAGTGTGCTCACGATGAACAGTTGCTCTGTAGCCATTGTTCTCCTCCGGGAATGCTCGCTATGCTGGTATCTCAAGACGCGAAACGCTAATCGTTGCGTGCAATCAGGTTGGCACGAAAAACCGGCGCCAAATCTAACATCTCTGGTCCTTCCCGTCCTCCCCGAACCCCGAATCGGTTGACACAGCCCTTCCTTTTGAGCAGATTTCCGCTTCAACTTGGCTGTGGAAAGGACTCAGATATGATCGTACACAACGGTGGGCCGATTCAATCCATCGCCGAAGCGGTGCTTTTCCCTTTCGACGACTATTCGATTCCGCTCAACAAAAACCTGCTGATGGAGCTTTCGCCCGCGCGAAAAACCCCATACGAGACAGGCCATGGGTTCGACCCCGATCACCCCGGAAAACCGGTTGTCGTTCAGGGTGGCCCCGAAGATCCCGATCACACCGAAGTGGTCTATTACGGCAGCGTTCTCTGCGTTGATGGGGAGTACCGCATGTGGTACGGCGGTGCCGGCACCGATCATGTTCGGCGCGTCTGCTACGCGGTCTCCAAGGACGGAATCGACTGGGACAAACCGAAGCTGGGCATCCTCGAATACGCCGGCAACAAGAACAACAATCTGGTAGGTCTGGTTGGGAACGGGGAAGCTCGAATGATCCCGGCCGAACATCTGGCCGTGCTCTACGAACCTGACGATCCAGACCCGAAGCGGCGTTTCAAGATGGTCTATGCAGGCAGTTCAGCAGCCGTGTCGGCCGCCTTTTCGGAGGACGGCTTGCGTTGGGTCGACTCGCCACACAACCCGATCATTCGCGGCTCTCGACTCGAACACGGCGGCCTCGTCCGTTACGGCGACTGCTATTACATGAACGGCCAGGGTTCCTCCATACCCCACCCCATCAAGGGCGCTCGCAAACGGACCATGGTCACCTTCACGTCATACGACTTCGAGCATTGGCCTCAAGCCGCGCTCCTCAGCTTTCGCCGCGACAATATTCCGCCTCGTCCCCCTACCGATTTCGAGCTGCATCGAGGCGAACAGGTACATGTCGGGGCCACCCTGTGGAATCGGGGCAACGTGCTCATCGGGATCTACGGCCAGTACCACAACGAGAGCAACGACCGCCGCTTCAGCACCTGCGACCTGGGGCTGGTAGTCAGCAACGATGCCATGCACTTCAAGGAACCGGTGCCAGATTTCAAGATGGTTCCTGCCTACGAAGAACCCGACGGCGCGTCTCCACGTCTGCTGCAAGGCCAAGGGTTCGAAAACATTGGCGACCGCAGCATCTTCTGGTATGGCGGCTGGCGGGAATCCGCCGCTACCGAGAACGCGGTGCGGGTCGCCACCTGGCCCAAGGACCGATTGGCCCATTTCTCACCGGATCCAGCTGCGGTCCAACTGCGTCACTTCGATTCGAGCGAGGGCTTCGGTTCCGTTGTCGAGCCGTCCCACTTTATCTCATGCCCGATGGAGACGGAGGGCAAGGGTACCTGCGTTTATTTGAACGCCTCAGGACTATCTGAGCACAGCCCCCTGAAGGTCGAGATCCTCACCCGGGAGTTCGAGCCGATTCCCGGTTTTTCTGGCGACGATTGCATCGCCGTGACCGAGTCTGGTTTTCGCCAGCGTGTGGGCTGGGCGGAACGCGATTCGTTGGCTGCGCTCGACGGTCCCGTTCGGGTAAAAGTGATCTGGGGAGGCATCCGGCCCGAAGACGCTTGCCTGCATGCGGCGTATGTGGGCTAAGGCATCGGTGAGTAAGTCGCTCTATCCGGGACGGATCGATCTGGGACTTGGGCGAGCACCGGGCACCGACCGACAGACGGCACGGGCACTGCGTCGGCACCAGGTGGATTCGGACCAGCGCTTTCCCCATGACGCCGTCGAGAAGTATAGGGAAAATGAGGCCCCTTTTTGGCCCTTTGTCAATGCGCTGAACCCACGCAAGGGGCCGGGCAAGCTCGCTGATGATCGTTTGCAGGTCGTTGGGCAGGGCTCGCAGTAGGGTTGGGTAGCTTGTGGGCCGTATCGGGTCCAACGCGGTACTCGATGAGGCCCTTGAGGACGCACCCGGCCCTGCGGCCGTCAAGGAATATCTTGTCTTTTGGGGGGACGTTTTCCCAGATACGGATCGCTCGTTGCATGGCCAACACGGTCAAACGTACTGCGGCTCCGTGGCTCGGACCGCGCTATCGCTTCGTACCTACAGCACTGTGCATCGGCTGCGAGATGAATGCCGTTCCCTCCGCCGTGGCTGCCTGCACCGCGGTCCACCATTCATCCCGCTCTTTTGAATCGAGCAGCACAGCAAACTGAGGATACACTCCCTCCAATCGTTCCCGGTCAGTGTAGGTGGCAAGCTGCGGCAACATCTGTACATCCTTGAGCCCGGCGTCGATAAATCTGCGGTACAAACTCCGGTCAGCGCACCCTTTCTGCCCTACCCCGCCCCACCATCGGGGTGGCGCTTCCAACTTTTGTCGTACTTCAGCGCCTACCGGTACATTCACGACCACATATGTATCCACCGAACGGACGAGAACGCCCACCCGACCTCCCGGTTTCACCGCCCGCACCATTTCCGCCAACGCCTTGTCCACATCCAGCTCCTCGAGCACCGTGAACGACAGGGCGGCATCGAAGCTTCCGTCCGGGAAAGGCAGCGTCTCGGCGTTTCCCTCCTCAAATTTGATCGCCTCCGCTGCGTTTGCCTCCGCCAGTGACCTGGCTTCCTCCAGTAGATATGTGTTCACGTCGACACCGGTGAAGGAACATTCAGGGTTGTGCGCGGCCAGCCTTCTCACAATGGCGCCGGTACCACACCCCACCTCGAGCACCCGTTCTCCCGGCTGCAGCCGCGCCACATCCACAACCCTTCCTACCACATCTAGGTATCCACTCGATCTGGCGCGTCCTTCCAGAACCGCCGCCGGCCCCAGGTGTGGCCCCCGAACGGTGATCGTGCAATAGCGCTCGGCCAGTCGTTCCACGAGCGGTTCCCACTGAGATTTCGCCAGTCCCAGGGGGAACAACACCAGCGCCGGTCCCGAGCCGCGCACCTCATACCTCAACCCCGCGTGCTCGCCACTGCCTTCCTTACAAGCAGCGTCATGGATGGCGCCTTCTTTACACGTGGCCTCGTGAATCGCAACCGCTGCATCCGCGTTACCAAGGAACTCTTCCCAGGCCGGCGCGATCTCTTCTAAACGGTCGGCTACGATATCGTCCCACAGCTCTCGGGAATAGCCGCTGAGTTTCAATGAGCTTGCGTTGGTCCAAGAATCCAAGGTCGGCCCGATATCGCGATCGGCAGAACCACCTTCTCCGTAGAAAACGAACAGGGGCACAGACATGTCTTCCAACGCAGAGGTATCTGGCGGCAATCCGCCGGCGAGGGTCAAGGATGAGAGCAGCTCGGGGCGCTCGCCGGCCAAACCTTGCCAGTCACCCGGCCACTGGTGGGCGGCCACGTGCGCTTTCGTCAGGCCCAGGTGGTGGAACAGTTCGTAAACGCGTTCGTATAGGTCCAGGTCTTGGTTTGCCAATCTGTTTCCCCTCTATCGCAACGTTAAATCGGAATGCTGCGCGTTTGAAGCTGATCTCTCCCGGCGCGCGCGCCATCACGTGAGCTTTATACAGTCGTCGACATTGGTTATTCTTCGCTGTGTGGCCCTTGCATCGCTGCGTCCGCAGACGAGACCCTGTCTTACCAACCGCATAAGCGAGTGTGACGACCCCGGTGATGAACCTAACACAGAATTGGCAAAAGGAACCTGGCGCCCGCATTCAGAATTCCCGTCCGCTGGACAACGCCAAACTTCTGGCTCCCTGCATCTTAGTTTACGAACTAATACTTGACGGGAGGTACCATCCGAATTCGAGTAACTTACTCCTCGCACACGAACCAAGTATGCCCGGGACATGCTGAAACCTCCCAACCTCTCCGAATTGAAGAATAATTGGACGGCCGTCTAGTAGGAAACCTTGCGACCTACGCTGCCCCCCTTCCCCCCGGCCCCTGCGCCAGAATCGCGAACACCTGCCGCTCTCTGACGCCGAACCGCTCGGAAGTATAGGTAAATGAGGCACCTTTTTTGGCCCTCTGTCAATGCGCTGAACCCACGCAAGAGGCCGGGCAAGCTCGCTGATGATCGTTTGCAGGTCGTTGGGCAGGGCTCGCAGTAGGGTTGGGTAGCCTGTGGGCCCGCATCGGGTCCAACGCGGTACTCGATGAGGCCCTTGAGGACGCACCCGGCCCTGCGGCCGTCACCGGGAGCGATCCAGAATGGAAGGTCAGAGGGCGCATTCGAACTGGAGCTGTGGTGGAGCCCTCGGCGGGGCTTTCAGCGGCAGCCCTACGCCCACCAGGTAGCGTCGGATCGAGGCTGGATCGGTCAGGGCGGCGATGATCCGCTGGCGACCGCCACAGGCCGGGCAGGCGCTGAGGTCGGTGGTAAACACGCGGGCGAGCAGGGCCGCCCACCCCAGGCGATCGAGGAGGCGCCCGGCGGCCAGGGCCGGTCGGGCCAAGTAGCGGCATAAGCGTTCGAGCCCTCGCCGGTCCGAGCCCGCGATCCGCGTCGCTGCATGCAGCGAAAAGCCGCGCGAAGCGAAGCACAAGGGCGCCGTACGTACCCCGGTGGCCGCATCTTGCAGGGCGCGTCGCAAACGCTGACCGGCGCGTTCCCCGAAGGTAGGCGCGCATCTCCTTCTCGACGTGGAGCGGCAGGCGGTGCTCGGACGTGTGGGCTTGCTGGAGGAAGGTTTCCAAATGTTCGGCGAGGATCTGGTAAAGAGGCTCCTTTTCCGGTTCGCGGCGGGTGGACGCCCGAACCTGTGCCATTAACCGAGCCAGCTTTTCCTTGCCTGGCTTTCGTTTCGCCATTCTCGCATGGGAGACCTTCGCACAACCATCCGTCATCCCCGCGCAGGCGGGAATCCAGGGGTGGAGGGGGCGTTCCACCCAGACCTCGGAAAGGAGGTGGAATAGGGTTTCGAAAAAGCCCCCGAAAGCAACAGTCCAAGGGCAGGGCAGGCTTACAAATGGCAAAACTTGCTTGACGCTGTACTAATCGAAGAAGTCCCTGTCCTCCTCGGACAAGCGCTTCTTCGCCTCCGGTACGTTGAATGTGACGCCTAAACCGGGCGTGTCCCAGACCCGAATGAATCCATCCTCCACTATCGGGGACGGAAGTCCGTCAATAAGGTCGTACCACCACTCCGGCCTTCCCACAGGATACTCCAACGCGATGTAGTTCCGCGGAAGTGTCGCAGCCAGGTGGACGTGCGCCGCCAGTCCGATGAGCCCGTCCGCAATGCCGTGCGGCGCCACGAGGATTCCGTGGAGGTCCGCGAACTCGGCGATCCACTTCAACTCGGCAATTCCGCCGACATCCAGAGGGTCCGGTCCAATTATGTTTACCGCCTTCTTTTCGATCAGGTCCTTGAAGTTCTGCCTGAGGTATATCTGCTCACCCGTGTGAATCGGCGTGGACGTGGCAGTTGTCACTTCACGGTACAGTTCCGGCAGAACATAGGGCGTATAGTCCCCCGTAATCATGTCCTCCAGCCACATCACATTCAGCGGCTCCACCGCCTTGGCGAGTCGGAGAGCGTCCGGCACCGTAACCCCCGGGCCGCAGTCCAGAGCGAGGCCGATCTCGTCTCCCAGCACGTCCTTCATCGCCTCTATACAGGCTACCGTGTGCTTCAGCCCGCGCTCCGTGAGAGGCCCGCCGAACGCCGGCCTTGCCCCCTGGGGACGCTCACCGTAGAAGAAGTCCGGGACCTCCTCCGGCGTACGCGAGTGGAAAGCGATCCCCTGCTTGATGATAGTGAACCCCTCTTTGAGCTCCTTCATCCTGGCCATGTCCTCAGCGAAGTGCTCGGGCGAATTCCCTTCCAGCGGCACCCTTACGCCCCCGTTATAGACCCTGACCTTGTCCCTCACCTTGCCGCCCAATAGCTTGTACACGGGGAGTCCCGCCGCCTTCCCAGCGATGTCCCACAGCGCCACCTCGATTGCGCTCACCGCGGCGCCCCAGGGCTTGAAGCTCCCCATCCTGCGGATCCTGTCCATGACCCGCTCAACGTCCGTGGGGTCCTGCCCCAGTATCATGTCGCGATAGAAAAGCACGTGAGGCTTCAGGTACCGCTTCGTCCACTCAGCCTGCCCAAGACCGTCAATTCCACCGTCGGTCTTGATACGAACGACAGGGTTGCCGCCGATGACGGCGCACTTAAGGTCAGTGATCTTCATTCAATCTCTCCTTCGCCCTAATCCGCAGCGATTGTTGACGTGTCCAGCCTCTTCGACTAACCATCTCTCTGACCTGATAATCTGAAATCCACCACTATCGTCTATTCCTCAGTAAAACAAAAACCGCAAACGCCCGTCTGTCCATGGCATCCACATTCTCGAATCCGGCTATCATGCTCTCCGTATCATCAATGAACTGCAAAGTATAGGAAAAATGAGGCCCCTTTTCGGCCCTCTTGTCAAGGCGCCGAACACACGCAAGGGGCAGGGCAAGCTCGCTGAGGATCGTTTGCAGGTCGTTTGACAGGGCTCGCAGTAGGGTTGGGTTGCCTGTGAGCCCGTATCGGGTCCAACCCGGTCCTCGCTGAGACCATTCAGGACGCATGCCTCCGCAGGGCTCACCGGTGCCCATCGCGGAGGAGGTCAGGCGGCGAACTCGAACTGGGGTTGAGGCGGGACCCTCGGGGGGGGCACCGCCGGCAGCCCTACGCCCTCCAGATAGGTCCGCATCGAGGCTGGATCGGTCAGAGCAGCGATGATCCTCAGGCGACCGCCACAGGCCGGGCAGGCGCTGAGGAATCGTTAAAAGGATAGAAAGAAAAATAGGTGATAAAAACGGAACCTTTACCGTCCGAGGAATCGGGACGTTCAAACACGCGGGCGTACACAGTGTTCCTGAACCGCCATCCCGCATGAGCATCATCCCCACCAGTCCCAAGATACGCAGGGTTCCAAGATGCCCTATCGTCTCCAGGGTAGTCAAAAAATAGTGGCTTCACCACCATGTTAACCGACTCAGAATTTTCTCCTGGCCGTATACCGTCATAGAACCTTCGTTGAGTAGTAAGAAATGCAAATTGATTTCGCGAAGCATCGACCCCGGGAAAATTCAAAGGTGGGTTCCAGTCGGCTAAATAGGACGCTTCCAGGAAGTAACCTCCCAATAGATTCGCGGAGACCACCCTGACATTGGACAGGGAGTCAGCGCCCATGATTTCAACCGGTTCAGGATTAAGCACTATACGGCCGGATATTGTTGGATGCTCCGTCAGTACCAGTATGGGAGCAAACTTCTTGGCGAGTAGTTTGTCGCGTGTCCCATCCGCATGGACATGATCGACAAATGAGAGAAGAGAGAATACGAGCAAAACCAACCCTGCATTAGTAGGGCTGATGTGGTGATTTTTGTTGATTCCGACATCCATATTATCTATCCACCAATTTTCTGGGATCCAGTATGAAGTCTACGCTCAAGGTAGACCTTTAATCCTACTAGGACACTAAATTCAGCCTCTACGCGTATATTGAACCGCTTTGAAATGGGATTCGTCACTCCAAATCCAAAACGCATAAGGCCAGTACTGACACGCTCGCCATCATCATAATAAATTTCCCTAAACCTTTCGGTCGGCTTAGGCCATATATATCCAAATCCGAGGAAGATATACGTGCGGGGCACGAAGGTATATCCGTACCAATTTAGAGTCGCACTTAGCCATTTCGAGAACTCGTTCGAATCTCTCCCTCCTCCTAGCGAGAGATTCGCCTCAATACCGTAGTTTGTATAAGGCGCGTTTCTTAAAGAAAGCCCCGCGCCGACTATTGGAGGATCCAAAAGTACCGTAGTAAATGCGCCCGATGATAAACTCACAAACCGTACATCCTTCACTGGACGACTGAGTGTGTGTATCTGTCGATATTCGATGTCAAAATGCCCTTTCTTCCTTACATCCAACTTAACCGAGTCGTCGTCTGTATCGAGGACAAAAGCTTTCTTTATTGTCACGGTATCTAGTTTGTCCTGATAGGTAACCCAAACTTCATCGCCCTCTTTGAATAGATTTTGGTCAATGGTCCCACTTTGGCGCGTGGCCACCACCTTGGTCATAGGTGCTGCACACCCTGTTGCGAGGAAAGCGATAGCCGCGAAAATGAAGCAAATGGCCTTGTTCATATCATATTACCATATTAGGGTGTGTGTAACTTCTGGCCCTGGAGTTGAGTGCGGGGAGCATATCGGGACTGACCAGTCAGGAGTCCCCTTCGGGTCAAGCGGAGCGAACAAACGCTTGCGCTGATACTGCAGCCAGTATCTATCACCGTGCTCGAAAGCCCCCGCATCCACTTCCCGGCCTCACTTGCCCAAGTCTTCCCCAACTACCCAGTCATCCTATCACACCAACCGTCGTTGTAATACTAAACCGAAGCCAAGGTGAAACCCACATCAGCGTTGGTTAGAATGAGGGCGGTTGAGTTAAAGTATAGGAAAAATGAGGCCCCTTTTCGGCCCTCTTGTCAAGGCGCCGAACACACGCAAGGGGCAGGGGAAGATCGCTGAGGATCGTTTGCAGGTCGTTTGACAGGGCTCGCAGTAGGGTTGGGTTGCCTGTGAGCCCGTATCGGGTCCAACCCGGTCCTCGCTGAGACCATTCAGGACGCATTCCTCCGTAGGGCTCACCGGTGCCCATCGCGGAGGAGGTCAGGCGGCGAATTCGAACTGGGGTTGAGGCGGGACCCTCGGCGGGGGCACCGCCGGCAGCCCTACGCCCTCCAGATTGGTCCGGATCGAGGCTGGATCGGTCAGAGCAGCGATGATCCTCAGGCGACCGCCACCGGCCGGGCAGGCGCTGAGGTCGGTGGCAAACACGCGGGCGAGCAGGGCCGCCCACCCCAGGCGATGGCCGCAGGGCCCAGCGCTCGAAGCGCGGTTGGCCGCCGGCGACTCGGCTAGCGGCTGCGCCGGTACGATGCGGTGATGATCTCGGGCACGAGGGGCCAAGACCCCGTGGTAGCGCAGAAGATGGAGCCGCTGTCGAAGCGGCGATGCGGGCCTACGCCCGCAAATTCGGGCAGGACGAGGATCTGTGGGGCATCACCGGGCTGCTGCACGATTTCGATTACGAAAAACACCCCAGTCCCGAAGAGCACCCGATGGTCGGGGTCCGCATCCTTACGGAAAAGGATATCCCGCGGAAATTGTCCACGCCATCAAATCTCACGCCACCTACCTGGGCGTGCCCAGGGACAGCCTGCTGGACAGAGCCCTGTTCGCCGTGGATGAACTCACCGGGTTCATCGTGGCCGTTACGCTGATGCAGCCTTCCAGGAAACTGGCGGACCTGAAGACCTCGTCCGTGCGCAGGAAGATAAAACAGAAAGGATTCGCGCAGGCCGCCAGCCGGGACGACATCCACACGGGGGCATCGGAACTCGGAGTGGACCTGGACGAACACATCGCATTCGTGCGGGATGCAATGGCCGGCATCGCGCACGAACTGAATCTTTAGACGGGTTCCGATATCGCGTATCCTGCAGGACGCCGTTCACGCCGGTACCCACACCGGCGGCGTCCGCCTACCGCTTCAGCACGTACAGAACCCCGTCTTCGGATGCCGCCGCAATCTCCGGAATACGGTCGCCGTCCACGTCTGCCGCCGCCATTGTCAACAATGCGCCGCCGGTCCTGAAACGCGCCAGCGTCCGTCCATCACCGTTGGCAAGCAGATGCACGACGCCGTCCTCGGTCCCCGCGGCGACCTCGGGCCTGCCGTCGCCGTCGAAATCACCCACCGAAATACACCGCACAACCTCCCCGAGGTCCGCTCGCCATACAACGGTCCGCCCGTCGCCCTTTATCACATACACGTTGAAACTCATCGAAGACGCCACCACCTCATCCAGCCCGTCGCCATCCATATCGGTGGTTACGACCTGCGTCACCTCGTCCCCCGTATTGAACTGCCAGAGGAGCCTGCCGTCTGCGCCAAGAGTGTGAATATGTGTATCCGCCCCCGCGAAGACCACTTCCTTCATGCCGTCCCCATCCAGATCGCCCGCCGCGGTGGCATTGGTCCGCGGGCCGGTCCTGGGATGGTAGGACCATCGGATCGCTCCGCTGCCGTCAATACAGTGCCAGCGGTGGTATTCCGTGCCGGCAATCACCTCGTCCCTGCCGTCTCCATCGATATCCGCCGCGCAGCCGTGGGTGGATGAGTGCACGGTCATCTGATACCACAGCAGCTTTCCGTCGTGGGTGAACGCATAGTAGCGCCAGGACTCGGCTCCCGCGATCACCTCCAGTTTGCCGTCCCCGTTGATATCGCCGGCAAATACGGTTTTCAGCATTGGCTTTCGGTAGTACAGGGGGATTTCATAGTCCCACTTCACCCTTCCCCTTGCGCTGAGCACGTAGACCTTCGTATCGGCGGAACCCGCAATCACCCGTGTCGTGCCGTCCCCCGCCAGATCCGCGGCCCAAACGGATCTCACCTCGCCTCCCGTACGGAAACGCCAGAGCGCCGCACCGTCCCGCAGCGCACAGACCGACGCGCCCCGGCCGGCCGCCACGAGGACATCCGATCCGTCCCGCATCAGGTCTGCCGCGTGCAACGAGAGAAACGGACCCTCCTCACGAAAAGTCCACAGCGCCTTCAACCGGCCCGCGCGGCCCCGGCCCGGTCGGTTCAATGCGGGTTGCGGCACATCCGGGCGCACGGTAGCGGTGGCGGCCCTGCGCAGAGACATCACGGCGTCCGGCACCACGCGAAATCGATGGTCGCCCATGGGCAATGCAAAAGACACCATGTCGTCAGAAACGGACACATCCACGGCCTTACCGTTGACCGTGACGCCCGGTCGACCATCCGACCACAGGCACAACCTCGTGCCCTGCCGGACGGTTGCCCGACCCTCACGCCGAACCAGATCATACTCTATAGACACCGACTGTTCCGAACTCAACCGCACGCCGCCCCATGCAACCCGCGTGCCATCCACAACCGCGATCCGGGACGGAGAGACCATAAACTGCGCCGCGGCAACGGCGGGACCGCCGGTAATCTCGACCGGAACATCCGGTTCCCCCACGCCGGCGTAGACGACCTCCTCGCCGCCGTCCACCCGGACAGCCCCATCTGTCAGCCGGGTCAACTTCAAACTCCGTGTGGTTGGCTCACCGCCACAATAGAGAAGGTTGAAGAACCGATAGGTCTCACGAGTCTTCAAACGCACGTCTACGATCTGCTGAAGGATCCGTACCACCGGTTCCGCGTACGGATATTCAGTCCAGTTCCTGCCGGTTTCCTCGTCGTCCTCCAGCTTCAGCGACGGTCCCTTCAACCCCTGGATAAAGAACCGCTCGCCGTCCTGCTCCACCGTCAGGCCGCCGCCGCGCAATGCCACGTTGCCCAGCGTCTGCCAGATCGCTCTGAAACCGAAATCGTCGTCCGACAGGGCTTCCATCTCATCGATTACCAGAAAGTAACGGCCCCGGTTCCAGAGAATGTTCCGGTGCCAGTCCACCCCGCTGTAGTTGCGCAGCGTGGTCTCCGAAAAGCCCGACCTGTCGAAGTTCGCGGCACGCTCGAGCTCCACGAACGGCGGGATCTCGGCGGACTGTCCGTTCCTGAAAATCAGCACGCCGTTGTGAAACTTGGGCAACGACTTGATGTAGTCGCAGTCGGCCAGCCAGATCCGCCGCCGCTGCGTAATGCGGGATATCGAATTCCCGTCGTAATGTTTGTGACCTCCGTTTGAGAGCCCGTCCAGAAACAGATACTGCGACATCGGGTCGTATCCGTCCCGGAACACCACCTTGTCGAAGGTTTTCTTCAATGGCAGATGGTCTTTCCCCTGATTCGACGCGTAATACAGCGGATCCACCGGGAACACCTGTGTGCCGTCCAGATTCGCCGGCTCGACAGGGGTTACCCGCCTGTGGTATTCGTAAGCCGCGAATTGCGGCTCGACGGCCGTCTTTCTGTCGAGCATCCACTGGTATCGCCCGTCCCGCAGCACAAAAACGGCGGCCCGCAGATAGGGCAGTTCGCTCCACCATCCGAAAGGCGAGGCATTGTCTCCATAGGGAAGCGCATATCCCAGATTGTCCGTTGTCAGGATGGCGTAGTCCGCCGCTTTCCGGGCGCACCCGTTCTCGAAGAACGTCATGTCTCCGCTGGAGAGCGAATACCTGGTCAGATGGTAATGGGTCAGCCACTGGTATCCGCTGCAATCTTCGTGGGGTTTGAACGCCTTGGCCTGAAACCGGAAACACGCGTCGGACAGCTCCAGCCAGGCGTCCGCTTCCGGCATTCCGTAATACTTCCGGAAATATATGCCGGCATAGTGCAGCCCCAATGCGGCAAACGTAGTGTGGTTGTGCCTCACGTGTGGAATCTTCATATTGCCCACGTGTGACACGCAGTCGCTGATGAACTCGAACAGGATCCGTGTAATCCGCAGCCGGTCGTCGTCGGAGATCACCGGGCTTTCCTCTACGAGGTCCCACCCCGGCATCACCTTGTACAGCGCGAAATCCGCGTCGAATCCCCAGATGCCGCCGTAGTTGTCCGGATCGGACATCGCGTGCCGGTACATCCGATACACGAGGCGCTTATATAGCTCGGCGTAGTCGTCATTTCCCGTGAGCCCGTATAACAGCCCCTGTTCTCCGATCCTGCCCCAGAGGCCCGTATGTTCACCATGGCGCAACGCCTCCTCCGCGGCCTCCATCTCCAAATCCACATCCGGCTCATGTTCAAGCTTCGGAATCTTCAACGCGTCCGGCCCGAACCGCACCTCGAAGAGAGGACCGGTCGAAAGCTTCTCATCTTTCGCAAATTTCCCCAGGAACAGGCCGACCGCCGCGCGGACGCCTTCCAGGTCGCTTCCCAGCAGCCCCACCGCGTTCATTCCATTCCCCCATGGGTCGTGAATCGTCTGAACGAGATGCCCGCCGCGCCCCGGATACAGGTCGTCCGCAGCGCTATAATTGTATCCGTAGAGACGGAAGACGACGCGGTTCGAATTCACGTTCCCGAGCAGAATGAGATGCAGGTCGGGCGGCGTTTTCGCGTCCGCGTCCGACACCAGGGGGACATCCGCGCCGGTAAGGTCACGGATCGCTGCTCCCAATTCCGAAGCCAGTTCCCGGTAGGGCGCATCGTCAGGGCAGACGATGGCCGACGCGGGTTTGCCGCGGTTCACCAGCACCGTGTCCGGGTAACGTCTCTTCGGCCGTTGTAACTTCCCTGATGACCCATTCGTATCCGGCATGGGTTCGTCCTTTCGTATTGACTATCTATCGACCGGCGCGCCGGATCTTCGAAGTCCGCCGCGAACAGCAGCCAAATTTCCACGAACTTTTCAAACAGGAAAAGTTCGATCAGCAGAAAGACCAGGCCGGAAAGAACCGTGTATGCCATCAATGCCGGTCCGGTTGGAAGACTCCCCAGCAGGCCGTACACGAAATATCCTGCCGTCGTCAGATATACGATCACGCACGACACAAACGAAGCGGCCGTCACCAGACCCCTCAGGCGCGCGGCCGTGTACCTGGCGCCCTCCACGGCGGTAACGATGCCGAGGGACAGAAACGCGTAGGATCCCAGGAACCCGGCGGCAAAGTATAGGAAAAATGAGGCCCCTTTTCGGCCCTCTTGTCAAGGCGCCGAACCCACGCAAGGGGCAGGGGAAGCTCGCTGAGGATCGTTTGCAGGTCGTTTGACAGGACTCGCAGTAGGGTTGGGTTGCCTGTGAGCCCGTATCGGGTCCAAAACCCGGTCCTCGCTGAGACCATTCAGGACGCATTCCTCCGTAGGGCTCACCGGTGCCCATCGCGGAGGAGGTCAGGCGGATTTCCTCAGACTAAGTTCCGAATATGTTCGTAGGCTCAGTACCCTGAAATGGCAACTCGCCGAAGAAGCATCCTGACTTTGACACCTGCTACTATCCTGATAGCGACAAGGTTTTCGTTCACCCATCTTTCCATGCAAACAAAGAGGGTCTTACAAGGTGGACTCGCGTGTCAGAAGGCGGAATCGACGACTATTGGCAGGGTGAGGAATAAATGGGTTGATTTGGCCCAGTTTTTGTCCTTCTATGAGTTTCAAATAAGGGCGATTATCCGAACCCATTCGGGTACAAGCCGTTAAGTGAAATTTACCTATTGAGTCCTGACATTCCTCTAAACATGACGCTGGAGGTTCTATGTCCGAATGGTTTGAAAACGAAGACTTCTGGACGGAAATGTATCCCTATATGTTCCCAAAGGAGAGATTTGAATCTGCGGAAGATCAAGTCGACAAAATTCTTTCGCTGGTGGAGTTCAGCGGGACAAATATCCTCGACCTGTGCTGCGGCCCCGGCCGACATGCCACGGTCTTGGCCGAGCGAGGATTTTCCGTAACGGGCGTTGATGCTACAGCGTTTCTACTGCAAAAAGCTAGGACGCGAGCAAACGAGCGGAAATTAGACGTTGAGTTTGTGCAGGAAGACATGCGTCGTTTTGTGCGGCCCTCCTCGTACGACTTGGTGCTCAACATGTTTACGTCCTTCGGCTATTTCGATGACAAGGACGAGGACCTGCTAGTGCTCAGCAATATTTACGAGAGTCTCAAACCTGGGGGAGCCCTCGTAATGGATATAATAGGTAAAGAGTGGTTGGCCAAAGTATTCGCCGCGACCTCCTCGGAGGTGCGTCCCGACGGGACATTGCTCGTTCAACGTCGCGAGATCTTCGATGATTGGACGAGGATTCGCAACGAGTGGCTCCTGATCCGGGATGAGCAGGTAAAATCGTTCAAGTTTCACCACACGCTGTACTCGGGCCAGGAACTGAAGGATCGCCTCTTGCAAGTTGGGTTTAGTAATACGCAACTATATGGGGATTTGGAAGGCAGTCCGTATGGGCGTAGCTCAAAGCGGCTGATTGCTCTTGCGCGCAAAGCGGCATCGTGAACTACCAGCATTTTGGGCAAACTTCATTTAACACGTCCGTGCCCCCGGCTTAGGGACAAAGGAAAGCAATGAAGATCAAGTATAGGAAAAATGAGGCCCCTTTTCGGCCCTCTTGTCAAGGCGCCGAACACACACGCAAGGGGCAGGGGAAGCTCGCTGAGGATCGTTGGCAGGCCGTTTGACAGGGCTCGCAGTAGGGTTGGGTTGCCTGTGAGCCCGTATCGGGTCCAACCCGGTCCTCGCTGAGACCATTCAGGACGCATTCCTCCGTAGGGCTCACCGGTGCCCATCGCGGAGGAGGCAGGCTGGGAATTCGAACTGGGGTTGAGGCGGGACCCTAACATCCTCAGTACTCCTGAGGGTCCCGTGTTCGTCGACCCGAATGTCCACTTCGGCCATCCTGAACTTGACTTGGCATTCGTCGACTACTTCCAACCAGTGCCGGAGGCCTTGTTTTCGGCCTACGCCGGATTTGTGTATGTTTGGGGCAGATTTCGTCAAATCGCGATCCGGAGAACTCGCCGATCGCCAGTGAAGAGTGTCCAAAAGCGACGCAATTCGCTGCACCCGAGGAGCGTATGCAATGTCGCCTCGCAAGCGTAAACTAAAACTGAGTGCCGAGCAGAAGCGCCAATGGGCCATCGACGGCTTTTTGCACGTGCTGGGCGTCCTCTCACCTCCCGAAGTGAAACACTTCACCCGTGCCGTAGATCAACTCTACCGCGCACATCTCAGGCGCGAAGAGGCCCACCCCAGCGGTGCCATGCTCCACAGAAACGTCATGGAGGACAGCGATGTCTTCGTGGAACTGATCGATTACCCGCCGCTCTTCGACATGGTCGTCGAGCTCCTGGGACCCTACATCCAGCTGAGCATGTCCGAGGTCGTGGTGCGCGCGCCCAGTCCCGTTTTCAAGGGTTTTGTTCACACCGACGGCGGCCCCGGCATGCGCCACATCCGACCAACCGAAACCAGCTGGCCTTTGCAGCTCAAGGTCCAGTACTTCCTGACCAATGTATCCAAACCCGACAGCGGAAATTTTGTGTTTTTCCCGGGAAGTCACCTGCGCCCCTTTCCCAAGGGCCAGGGTGCCATCAGTGTCGACACCCCGGGCACGGTGCAGCTCTGCGTCAAAGCCGGCGACGTGGTGATCTTTCCCCACTCCCTCTGGCACGGCGCCGCGCCCAACCGCACGCGCAGGGCCCGCAAGACCCTGATCTACTGTTATAACCAGATGTGTCTTCGTGCCTACGACTTTGAAAAATCCACACCGGAGCTGCTCGAGCGCTGCACGCCGAGGCAAAGGCGGCTCCTGGGAGATCTGGGTCACGAGTTTCGGCCCGGAGACTACTTCGTTCCACCACCTGACCATGAAGAGGTAATGAGCGGAAAGAGTGGATGATGTTGGAACGCCGCGAAATCACGACGAACAGATCGAAGCTGTTCGTCGTCGGAACCTTCCATAATCCCGGTGCACCCGCATTCAAAGCCAACCTCCATTGCCACAGTACGCACAGCGACGGCAAGCTGTCTCCGCAAGAAGTCGCCGATCTCTACGCCCGCGCGGGCTACCAGATCATTTGCATTGCCGACCACAACGCCAATGGCGACCAGGACGGCGACGGCTTCCACGACTGGAACCTCGACGGCGTCGTCATGTCGCGGGCCCGCGCGATAGGCACCGGACACAAGCCGCACAAGGCCATCCCCGAAGACGCCGGACGGGAGGCCTACGTACGCGATTACAGCCGGACGGCCGCCGAACAGGGACGACCGTGGGTCGCGGAGAACTGGAAGATCGAGCGACCGGGCGAGCTGCTCTTGCTGCCCGGTTTCGAGGACCATTTCACCGGCCCTCACATCGTGGTTAACGGGTATCCCATCTGCACCGAGGGGAGCGATATCGCTCGTTTCCGCGGCACACACGGATACCGGGAGGTGACGCAGCAGGCGGGCGGCGTGGTCTACCTGCCCCATCCCCACGCCTGGGACGACGATCCGGCCTTCTTCCTCGATCACCCCGAGCTGCGCCGATTCGACGGCATCGAGGTCGTCAACGGGTACACCATGCGACACGGGAAGCAGCAGGATCCCGCCGGCACGCGGGGATTTGCTCGCCGTCTGTGGGACGGTATCCTCAGCGCTCGGGTCAGCTGTTGGGGCTATGGCAACGACGACATGCACACCCACGGTGTCGACGGCGGCGCCGAACCGTTTATAGCATGGACCGATGTCTGGGCTGATTCGCTCAGTGTGGCGGAGGTGCTCCGCGCCTTGCGAACCGGGAGTTTCTGCGTCAGTACCGGAGTTTCGGTATCGTCGCTCACGCTGGAAGGCGACCATATCTGCGTCAGTACCGAAAACGCTGCGCGCATTCGCTTCATCGGGCACGGGGGCAGCACCCTTCTCGAAGTCGAAGGCTTGTCCGCCCGGTACCGGATTGTTGGCAATGAGGGCTACGTCCGCATCGAGTGCGAAAACGACCGGTCGCGCTGGCCGGACGAGCAGCCGGAGCTGAGCCAGTGGGCGTTCTGCCAGCCGCTGTGGATCCTCAACGAAACCCAGGAAATGCCGGAGGGATTGCTACTATGAACCAGCACATCTTGCTCATAACCATCGATTCGCTGCGCGCCGACCATCTCGGCTGCTACCAGGAGATGGAGATCCGCACCCCGAACCTGGATGCGTTCGCTGCTTCGGGAGCTCGTTTTCAGCAGCACCTGTCCTCCTTGGCTACGACCCTGCCCTCGCACACCAGTCTGCTCACCGGCTGCGTGCCGTCGGTGCACGGCGTCAACTGGAATGGGGTGCAGACCCCGCGCCGCCGAACCACCCTGGCCGAGATCGCGACGGCGCAGGGATACGCCACCACCGCGATCACCAGCTGGGGAGGTTTCCAGCTCCAGGATGTGCTCGGCTTCGAGGAAGCCCACAGCGAAGGAGGCGCCGGAGCCGAGGAGAACCGGGGGGACCAAACCCTTCAAAGGGTGGAGGCCTGGTTGGACAGAGTCGATGCGAGTCGGCCGCAATTCCTATGGGTACACTTCATCGACCCCCACACGCCGGACAACTGCCCCGACCCGTTCCCGCAGACCTACGTGGGCGAGGTGGAGTTTGTCGATACCCTCATCGGTCGGTTCATAGCCGGCTGGGACGAGCGGCTGGGTGCCGACAACACCTTCGCTGCAATCACCGCCGATCACGGCGAGCACTTGAACGATCACGGGGTCGAGCGCGGTCACGGCACGCTGTGGATCACCAACCTGCGAATCCCTCTCCTGGTGCGCTGTCCCGGACTCATCCAACCGGGTTCCGTCGCCCAGGAGCTCACGCGCCAGATCGACGTGCTGCCCACCATACTCGACTACTGCGAGCTCCCCATGCCGTACAATGTCCAGGGCATGTCTCTGCGCGGTTTGATCGAAGGCCGCGACTCCGGGATGCGGCTCGTGCACGAGGGACAGGCGGTGCACAAAGATGGCGAAACCGTCACTGTGCGGTCCGAGAAGTACGCGTTCTTCTTCGGCGATGATGGAGATCTTGTCCACATCTTCGATCGCCGGGTCGATGCCGGTGAGGACGCGGATCTCTGGGAGCGTGACAGTGCAGCCAGACAGTCCGTGGAGCATTCGCTGAGGGACGGCAGACAGAGCTAGTAGATCGACATCTCGGCTCCTGGCTGAAGCTTCACATCGGCTGCCCGCACCCGGGAAACCCGATTAAACTCCGCACCAACCGGCGTGGCGGCGCAGGTCACGCCGGCTCAATGAAAATCTCTTCGACGGCGGTACCCTCCCAATCTGCGGCAGGTGTAATCTGCAGAATACGGGCGATGGTAGGAGCAATACTCAGGAGATCTACGGGCGTTTGAATGGCATGATTGGGTCGAATGGTGGGGCCGGCAATCAACCAGGGAATAATCATATCTTCGCTTGCATCGGTACCGTGTGTGCGGTCATGGCCCCCATGGTCGCTCAGCACCATGATGGTGCTCTGGTCAGGCATCGCATCGAGGACCCGTTCCAAGACTGCGTCGACCCGGGTGACCTGGTGCAGATACCCCTCAGAGAGCCAACCCGACCGGTGTCCCGCGCCATCGACGGTATCAAAATGGATGAAGGAAAAATCGGGTTGTTCGTCTGTGAGACACCGAACAGCCGCCGTGGCGATCGCGTCGTCGTTGTCGAGATCGCGCTTCTCGCGGAAAAAGGCATGGGTCAGCATCCCGGGCGTGCAGAGATTGCGCAAACCATCCCAGCCGTAAAAAAAAGCGCTGGTGCGCTCGGCGGCCCGGATTTTCTCCACGAGACCTGGGAGGGGACGGGCCATGGGCGTCCATGTATTGGAGCTGATGCCATGCCGGGTGACGGGGACGCTGTGGAAAATCGACATGTGGCAGGGCATGGTCACCGAAGGCATATCGGCCCGGGCATTCAGGGTCCAGGCCCCCCGCCGCTGAAGGTCTTGCAAGGTGGGACAGTCGGATTGCGACAAAGCTTCAGGACGCAAACCATCAATAACGACTAGCACGAGCTTCGGGTTGGCCATCGAATTTCCTTCCTTTTCAGCGTTGAGATCGGCGACATCGCGAAGGCCATCGCCGTGCGGCGCAACAAACGTATGGACCCTCGTCGCAAATTACAACGATGGCCCTTATTTCCCTCTCCTCCAGCTCCGGCCTATGGACCTGGAGATCATCCGGACTTGGCCCCACGGACGGCCGGCTGAGTATCGGGCCACCGTCATAACCTCATGTCCTGAAGTACTCCTCCAGCTACTCGAAGACCTGGTGATCGGCGCCGTGCCGACGAACCTCGATCGCGTCTTCCTATGATTGGGATCTGCGCTAGCCCATCCGGAGGCTGCGGTCCTCTAGTGGCAGGTTAACCCGAATATTACCACGGCGATGGGATTCGCGTAATCCAATGGCAATCTCCAGCGCCTCTCTGCCAAATTCACCCGGACAGATTCGCTCTTCTCCTGCCTCAAGGGATAGGCAAACGCCTTCGATTGCATCCACCATCGAGCTGCGTGGATACCAAGGGTTGGGAAACTGACACTGAATAGGGTTCCCTGTTTCTGGATGGGTACTCCATAGCTCAAACTGGGCATGGGCGTTGCGAGTAATTATACGCCCTTTATCGCCGATAAATTCGAGCGTCCAGTTGTGCCCTGTAGTTTCGGCTTGGGTATTCATGACAGCACGGACGCCGTTCTCGTAGACGATATACCCCGATCCCGAGAGATCGCTATCCCCTGCTGCTCTCTCATCACTGTCCATTACGCCGAAAACCCACTTTGCCGGTGCATCAGTAAATAGGCGAAAAAGTGCGAGGGTGTGGCTGTGGAGATTTGAGAGGGTGGACGGACTGTGGCAGATCATCGATCTCAATGAGCCGATGGTGCCTTCAGCGATTGCTTGACGGGCGTTTGTATACCAATTGTACCAGTTGAGGTGGCATGCAATAGCGAGGATGACCCCGTGTTTGTGGCAGGCGTCGATCATTGCGTCCGCCTCGGCAAGGGTGCGACACATCGGTTTGGTGGCGTAGATCGCTTTGACACCTGCTTCCGCCAAACCGATAGTAACCTCCGCACGGGGTTCAGGACGGGTTGTTAGGCAGATGATGTCCGGTTGTTCCTGTTGGACCATCTCCCGGTAGTCGGTGTAAAGAGCCTCGACGCCCCAACGCCGTTTGAAGTCATCTAATTTTGCTTGATCAACATCGGCGGCGGCGATGAGGTCCACCCCTCGCGCTTCAATCATAGCAGGCGCGTGCGCCCAGGGCCAGGGGTAGTGCGGCATTCCGATATGCTCATCATCGATCGTGCTGCCCATTCTGCCACAGCCGACGACCGCGCCACGATAGATATGTTTGGATTTGGTTTTGTGAACGACGCGAAATGCTTCGCCTTTGGGTTCAGCCATAAGTTTTTCCATTCGATATCAGTTTCGAAAACCGATGGGTAAAACGTGAACCCAAAACGCGAAGTCCCCATTTCTTAGGTTTCACGCTCCACACTTGACGGTTTCTCTACCTCGTTTCCATTTCCGAGTTTTGCTTTCAACGCTGCGAGATCATCTTCAACGTTGCCCTTCGTCTCTAATGCTGCAAACTCAATGTATAGAAAAAATAAGGCACCGATATCGGTACTATGCCGTTCGCTGAAACCGTTGTCAAGGGTCCGGTAGGGTCCCTGATGAATCGCTGGTCGTCGCACCGAATCGTTCGGGCATGCTCCGAGCACCGTTGTAAAGGATTTCGGCGCGTTTCAGGGGTCAAGCATTCCTCTTTTGAGTGTATGTAATCGCGGGATCTATAGCTTTGCCTGCAAGTAGGACACCAAGTCGCCATCGGCCACGTCAGCGCTCGATCCATCGCGCATGTCCTTCACCTGCCAGACGCCCTTCTCCAATTCGTCTGGGCCGCCAATGAGGGCGATGGGAAAGCCCTTGCGGTCGGCGTATTTGAGCTGCCGACCCATGCCCTTGGCCTCTGGATACAGTTCGATGCGGAGGCCGGCTTGCCGCAGGCGGCGCGCGAGGGCGATGTAGGACGGTAGGGCTTCGGCGGAAAACTGGACGATGAAGACGTCGGCGGATGTAGCGGCGTCCTGCAAAAGCCCTAGCGCCTCCATCGCGGCCATCAGCCGGTCTAAACCCAGAGAGGCACCGACGCCGGGCAGGTGCTGTTTGGTGTAGAGGCCGGCCAAGTCGTCGTAGCGCCCGCCGCTACAGACCGAGCCGATTGCCGGCAGATCGCCGAGCAAGGTCTCATAGACGGTACCGGTGTAGTAATCGAGGCCGCGGGCGATGGACAGGTCGAGCACCAAGCGATCTTGGGGAAAGCCAGCACCCTCAAAAGCGTCCACGAGTTGGCGCAGGTTGGCAGCCCCCTTGGCAGCGAGATCGTTGCCACCGAGGGAGGATTCGATATTGTTGAGTATCTCGGCATTCGCGCCCGCAGTCTGCACCGTCGCGAGGATGTGCTCAGCCTGTTCGCGGGAGACCGCATCCGTCTCGCTCATCTCGGCGGCGACCTTTTCCGCGCCGATTTTTTGCAGCTTGTCGAGGGCGCGGAGGATGGCTGCCGACGCTTCGGCCAAGCCGAGCGATTCGAGCAGGCCATTGAGGATTAGGCGATTGTTGACGTGGATGGCAAAGCGCTCAAAGCCCAAGGCCGCGAGCAAGTCGTGGATGACGAGCACCGTTTCGATATCCGCGGCATTGGCGTCGGTGCCGATGGTGTCGAAGTCGCACTGGTAGAACTCGCGGTAGCGCCCGTGCTGGGTGTTCTCCCCGCGCCAGACCGGGCCGATGTGATAGCGCTTGAAGGGGGTGCCGAGTTGGCCGATGTGCTGAGCGGCAAAGCGGGCAAAGGGCACGGTCAGGTCGAAGCGCAGAGCCACGTCGCGGCCCCCGTGATCCGCGAAGCGATACATCTGCTTGTCGCTCTCGTCGCCGCCTTTGCCAGTGAGTATCTCGCTGTATTCAAGCGCGGGCGTGTCGATGGGGGCAAAGCCGTAGGAGCGGAAGACCGCGCGGGCCTTGTCGATCAGTTCCTCGCGCGGCATGGCCAAGGCCGGGGGGAAGTCGCGGAAGCCCTTAAGGGTCCGCGGCGGAATCAGTTCTCTTTTGTTGGACATAGGTTTACCAGTTAGTGAACGAGCCGTCTTCGCGGCGCAGAATCGGGCCGCCGAGCCACTTGATGTATAGAAAAAATAAGGCACCGATATCGGTACTATGCCGTTCGCTGAAACCGTTGTCAAGGGTCCGGTAGGGTCCCTGATGAATCGCTGGTCGTCGCACCGAATCGTTCGGGCATGCTCCGAGCACCGTTGTAAAGGATTTCGGCGCGTTTCAGGGGTCAATCTGGTACTTGAGGGCGCACTCCGCCGAACGGCTCTCGGCGCAGGGAGGAGCGCTCGAAGCGCGGTCCGCCGCCGTCGACTCGGCTACCGGTTTGGCGGGCACGATTGCGGCCGCGGTCCCGGTCGCCGAGGTGTCCATGACGCGACTATGCCACGCTCCGGCGCCGTCAGCGCCGGGCGATCCTGAAGGCCACCGCCTCGTCCGCCGGGGATTGCCGCGGGGCGCGGATGCGCAGCTCCCGCCGCGTCTGCTCGAACGCCAGCGGCTCGCCGGAGCCGAGCGCGGCCACGGCGGCTACCTCGCCCGGGTGCAGGTACTCGGCTGCATCGCGCAGGACCACCTCCCCAGCAACCCGTCCCAGGCAGATGGCGTACAGCGCGTCACCCTTGCACGTTTAGCGAACGTCCTCGCCCGTGTAACTGATGGTGCTGCGCTTTTCGCTGATGCAGTCCCCGCCGGTCACGGTGTTCGGGCCCTCGCCGAAGAGCTTCCAGGGAGTCGTGCCGAAGATCGCCTCGCCATTGACGGCGAGCCAGCGGCCGATGTCACGCAGCACCTCTTGCGCTTCCTCGGGGATGCTGCCGTCAGCGCGCGGGCCGACGTTGAGCAGGAGGTAGCCGTTCTTGGCCACGTTGTCGACCAGGTTGTGGACGATCTGCGCGGCCGTCTTGAACGGCACGCCTTCCACGTAGGCCCACATTCCCTGCGCGTCGATCGAGGTGTCGGTCAGCCAGTCGTGGTAGGTCAGGCCGGCGAACCGGCCCAGCTCCAGGTCGACCACGGCGCTGCCCGGCACCAAGTGGTGGTGCTTGTAGGTGACCGCCACCTCCCTGCCCCAGTCCGCCGCCCGGTTGTAGTAGTAGGCCAGCAGGTCGAGGAGGTAGCGCTCGCGGATCCAGTTGATGCCGAAGTCGAACCATAGCAGGTCCGGGTTGAAACGGTCGATCACCTCCCGGGTCTTGCCCATCCACTGGTCGCAGAACGCCGCGCTCGGCTGATCCTGCACCCACCAGTGCGCCATCAGGTCGCCGGCCGAGAGCTTGAAGTCGACCTCCGGGACGCCGTCAGCGAAGTCGAGGTTGTGCTGCTCGCCGTAGAGGCTCGACGCTTCCGGACCGCCGGTGTCGTAGTCCCGCCGCCAGTGCGGGTAGAACCACCAGTGCTCGGCGTGGTGCAGGGCGACCATGAAGCGCATCCCGGCCGCGCGGATCGACCGCTCCAGCGCCGCGACGATGTCGCGCTTCGGCCCGAGCCGGCCGGCGTGCCACCCGGTCCGGGCGGTCGCCCACAGCGAGAAGCCGTCGTGATGCTCGCCCACCGGGCCGGCAAAGCGCGCGCCGGCGGCCTTGAACAGCTCCGCCCACTCGTCGGCGTCGAACTTCGGAGCCGTGAACAAGGGGATGAAGTCCTTGTAGCCGAACCGGTCGAGCGGCCCGTAGGTGGCGAGGTGGTGCCGCTGGTGCGGGCTGCCGTCCATGTACATGCGGTGCGGATACCAAGTCGCGTTGCTGGCGGCGCCGTAGCTGCCGAATCCCGGCACCGAGTAGACGCCCCAGTGGGTGTAGATCCCGAACTTGGCGTCGCGGAACCACTGCGGCGTCGGGTGCTCGCGCAGGCTACGCCAGGTCGGTTCGTAGCGGGTCGAAGGCATCGGACGGGCGGAGTATGTCGGGTCTGCCGCGTCGGCGGCAAGGCCGGCTGCAACCGGTCCTATGGGTGAAGGGACAGCTCCCGGGCCGCTGCGTATGTCAGCCGCGCCAGCTCGGCCGGCGATTCACCCCGGCGGGGAGTGGCCACCTCGAAGGTCCAGAAACCGCGGTAGCCGACCTCGCGCAGGGCCTCGCGGATCGCCTCCCAGTCGAGGTCCCCCTGCAGCGGGGCCCAGTGGTTGTCCTGCGGGTCCTCGCCATCGACGTCCTGCAGATGGGTTCCCCACAGGCGCTCGCCCGCGGCCCTGATTTCCCCGCCCGGGTCGTTCCCCGCGGTCCAGGCGTGGCCGGTGTCGACCACCAGCCCCACCGCCTCCTCCGGGTAGTCGTCGACGAGGCCGCGCAGCTCCGTCATGGTCAGGAACGGGTAGTGGGAGCGGTAGGGCAGGTTCTCCAGCAGAATCCGCACCCCCGACTCGAGCGCCACCGGCACCAGGTCGTCGAGGGAGCGCCGCGCCGCCCCGGACATGATCCCGGTCAGCTCCGGACGTTCCGGATCCTCGACGAACCGCGGGTTCGGCACCGGGTGGATGACCATGCCGCCGGCGCCGAGGGCGCCCGACATGCGCAGGTACTCCCCGAGCAGGGCGGCCTTCTCCCGCCGCCAGTCCTCCTCTGGGGCGCCGAGCACGTTGCGCATCATCGGCGCGTGCACGGTGCCGGTGCGCAGACCGGACCCCTCGATCCGCGACCGCAGCTGCTCGAGCTCCCGGCTCGTGAAGATCCGTTCGAGGTGCCCCTCCTGCGAGGAAAGCTCGATGTGGGAATACCCGGCGGCGGCGATCTCATCGAGGGCCTCATCGAGCGGGTCCTTGAATCCTGCGGTGGCGTAGCTGATTTGCATCGGTCCGGTCCTCCTAAGGGAATCGGTTGATCGGTAACTTGATTGACAGCCCGGGCCCGGCGAAGGCCGCAGACCCGGGGGGCGTGTTCACAACAAAGCACCACTGCACCGCGGCGACAAGCCGCCGCCTCCCCCTTGCCAGCTGGGCCGCCCGGGGCGTTTATCCTTCACCTCGTTCTGGGCCATCTCTCCCACAACTCGGAAGGCTTGAAATGAAAGCGAGAAAGGAAGAGGGAGAATGAGCAGGTTCGCCGACTACGAGAAGGAGTTCTTCGCCAGCCAGCTCGACTCCTTCCTCCCGGACCAGGTCTTCGACGCGCACACCAACCTCTGGCGCAGGGAGTTCGTCGAGTGATCGATCCCCGGCGGACCGGAGGATGTCGGCTACCCAGAGTTCCGGGAGCTGATGGAGGACCTTCACCCCGGCCGCCACACCGCGGGCCTGTTCCTGCCCTCGGTGGCCCCCGGCGAAGACGGCAGCTTTCGGCGGCAGAACGAGTGGGTCGCCGGCGGCGGCGCGGTCCCGGACTGCCGCGGCATGTTCTTCGTCAGGCCCGGAGACGACCCGGAGTGGGTGCGCCAGGAGGTCAGAAGGCGGGTCTGCATGGCCTGAAATGTATAGGAAAAATAAGGCACCGATATCGCTACTATGCCATTCGCTGAAACCGTTGTCAAGGGTCCGGTAGGGTCCCTGATGAATCGCTGGTCGTCGCACCGAATCGTTCGGGAATGCTCCGAGCACCGTTGTAAAGGATTTCGGCGCGTTTCAGGGGTCCATCTGGTACTTGAGGGCGCACTCCGCCGTACGGCTCTCGGCGCAGGGAGCGAATCGCGGAGGAGGTCAGGCTACGAACTCGAACTGCGGCTGCGGCGGGGACACCGCCGGCAGCCCTACCCCCTCCAGATAGGTCCGGATCGAGGCCGGATCGGTCAGGGCGGCGACGATCCGCAGGCGCCCGCCACAGGTCGCGCATGCGCTGAGGTCGGCGCCCAACACCCGGGCCAGCAGGGCCGCCCACGATTCTCTTTCAATCGAAAAGCCCACTCAATCGTCACTTGAAAATGGCGTCCCTTGATGGAACCTCAGCTTCCAACCACCAGACGACCGCGTCCAGATTGAGCTCCTTCGTGCCTCCTCAATATTTTCGCCATAGGTGACGACACTATGGTACGTTACCTGGGCGACCCCTTCATCAAGAAGACGCGCATCAAAGTCTGGAAGTGGAATCACCGCTTCTATGGGCGTTGAAGGTACCGAAAGCGTGTCGGCGCGCTGGTAGATACGCCCAGACCTGCCAAACTCGAAGAAGTCCTTGGCGATGATTTCCTCCATTCTCGATAAGTCGAAACGCGTTTCCGTTCGCCACAATTCTTCTTCCAGGCGCTGTAGGAGTTGCCGATCTTCGGCCGTAAGTTCAGTCTCCATTATTTCTCTCTTAGTCTACGAAGTCATGGATCCTTTGATACACGCTCAACTTGCTCTTTGAAGACGACGGCACCCCAACCGAACGCGGCCAACAAATCCTCTCCCACACGCCCATGGACCGCTTTGGTCGCCCCGAGGAGCTAGTCGGCGCGGCGGGGTTCCTCGCGTCGGACGCGGCCAGCGGCTTCGTCACCGGCACGGACATCCGCGTTGACGGGGGATTTCTGGCGACGACGATAAAAAGAGCGACGAGACGCCACGCTTTACATTGAAGAAAAAACGCCACACGCAGAGGGTTGGGCGTTGGGGGAAGTGGTTGCAGAGTGGAAAAGCGGCGCTATGTGCTGGCGGGGTTCTTCCCTATGTGTGAACGAATTGGACCGACTGCTAGCGGCGGGAATTTGATCTGGTGTACTGGAGCGGGTTCAGAGACCGCTTGCCCTGGGTAATCATGTAGTGCAATCCGGGCGCCCTAGTATTCCCAGTTTTGCCGATCTTGCCGATGACATCGCCAAGATTGACGCGCTGCCCTCTCTGCACGGAGAAAGTTCCGAGGTGTCCGTAGGAGGTCTTCACATTGGCGCTGTGGTTGATGACCACGTAGTTCCCGAGACTATTGTTGGTCCCGACCCTCTCGACGACCCCGGGGCCGGTCGCGAGAACCTCGGTGCCCGGCGGGCCATTGAAGTGGACGCCATGGGGCGAACCGCAAATCGCCTTTTCTCTGGGCGTCGGAGCCTTCAGTTTGCATCCCGCGCCATTGCCGCCAACCGGCTTGGAGGCGACTGAGCATCCGGAATTCTTGGGAACGGGCGAGCCGTTCGGGACACCGCCGTTATAAGCAGCGTGCGCGGCTTGCGAGAGGATCAAAACGCTTAGAAACGAAATAAGTCGCATTGGGCACCTTCCTCAGTTTCGTTCCTAAGATTTAGATATTGTGAGCGCAACATGCAAGTGAAAATGCATCCGCCAAATGGTCATACAAACTGGATGGAATAGAGACAGGCGCTCCGAATTTCTAGGTGCAGACGCACCGGCTTCCCCTCCAGTTGAGAAAGATCCGCGTCGCCCCATGTCATTTCGTGCACGCCGCTCTCCAGAATCTGACTCGACCGTTCGAAGGAAAAACCCGCAATCGGGCCGCCGGACTGATCGGTTATCGAGGCGCGCACTTCGCATTCATCGAAGTTCATGACCTCCGTCGGAATGCTCTGGGGCACCGACGCGTCCACGTCGATCAGCAGCTTCGAACCTTCGAAGATGACGGGCCTGGTGATGATCCGGCCTTGATTGGGCCCCGCCAGCAGCCCGGCCCAGCGGTCTTCGGGCGTCGTGGCCAGGTTGACGGTCATGACACAGCGCTCCCCCAGTCTGGTGGGATTGGCGCTGTGGGCCCCGCTGAAGCCGGTGTAGTAGATCCAGATCTGGCCGTCGTGTAGAATCGGGCCGGAAGGCATCAAATAGCCGGCATCGTAGGAGCCGACCTCGCCACGGTAGAGAAAGGGCATTTCGCGGTCCACCCAATTCCAGTGGAAACCATCGCGGCTGCTCATCAGGAAGACGTCCCAGATCTGGTCGTGGGTTTTGTGCACCATGAGGAAACCCAGGTAGAATTTCCCAAAGATGCCCGCGGTGAAATACTGGTACTGGTGGTCCACCCGGTCCTTGGCGTCGGGCGCCAGCATCATGCGCGTGTCGGTCCAATCTTCGAAGTCATCGCTTTCAGCGTATCCCACAGTGCGGATATGACGGTGTCTGCCGATGTTGTCTATTTCATAAGCAAGGGGGTGGCCGGGTCTAAAGTATCCCACGTACTTTTCCCGCAGGTGATCCCATCCAAGAACGGAATTCGCATCGGCAACATTGGTGGGATAGAGCACTACGGCCTTGTTGTTGTAGGTCCAGTGGATGCCGTCGGGTGAGTAGGCGTTGACCATACCCCCGGGAGGGTTGTGCCCTCCGGGGCCGTGCATCTCGCCCTGGGCTTTGTAACGCCGCTGGGGATCGGGATCGCGGTGGTCCTTGAAGGTGTTGTAATAGCTGGGCTCGCCGTGAATACCTAGTAAATTGTTCTGCGTCGAGCCTTCGAATTCGGTGATGCCGAGTTCCGGTTTGTCCCAGTTGTAGCCGTCCTTCGAAGTTGCGTAGCACCAGGGGCGGCGACCTTTGTCCAGTGCCCAGGGCACGTACCACATCTTAAAGATTTTTTCCTCTTCGTCGTAGAAAACCGTCTGACCAACGATCTCGACGCCCTCGTTCTTGCCGCCGTATTGGCCCTGCTCCCAGGGCCGATCCGCCACCATGATCGGGTTGTGGGCACATTTCGTCGGCCGGTACTGGTAGCGCGAAATGCGGCTGGCTTCATCGACCAGCAGATCGTCGACGAACAGTTGCTTGGTGCTGCCGATATCGATAATGCCCGAGACCGGAGTGGATGCCGGCTCGAATATGGATCCTGTTTTCACGGTTTTTCTCCTGTTCTAGTTGCCACGGTTAAGCCCGCTTTGATTTCCGGGACCAGTGAAACTTACCATTTCCTGTGTATTGCTCAAGCGCTTTCCGGCGATCACCCAAGACCCCCGAACTTTTTGCTTGACTTTGCCATTCGGGCAACGTAGGATTCCGTTTAGTGCGTTGCAGAGCGTCACCCGTCCGCGGCAAGGGAATAACGCCCATCTGTAACCAGACCTTCTCGTACCTCCTTTCGGCCTGTACCAAGCGGACAACGGGCACAATGCGAAAGGTGGTGCCGCATGACCCCCTCCAATTCTCGTTCCATTGAAGTGACCCCATTTTGCTGGACACATTTGGTGAAATTTTAACTAACGCCGGACATGAAACTGGGCCTTGAATTCAGCCGGCGTCCGATACGCCAGAGAAGAATGGATTCGCTTGTTCATGTAGACTTCTTCAAGGAAATAGCCGATGTGTCTATCGGCCTCCTGGAAGGACCGATACTCGTTGAGATAGACCTCCTCTTCCTTGAGGGTACGAATGAGACGCTCGACAAAAGCATTTTCCGTAGGCCGGCCTTTGGCGGCTAGACTGATCCTCAGGCGCCCGCCACAGGTCGCGCATGCGCTGAGGTCGGCGCCCAACACCCGGGCCAGCAGGGCCCCCACCCCAGGCGATGGGTGCAGGACGGAGCGCTCGTATCGCCGTCCGCCGCCGCCGGCTCGGCAACCGGCTTGGTCGGCACGATGCGGCCGCGGTCGCGGTCGCGGGCACGGGGGGCCAGGACCCCGTGGTAGCGCAGGAGATGAAACCGGGGCGGGGGGACCAGAGCCGCCAGCTTCTCCGCACCAGTAGGCCGCCCGATCTCCCGGCAACGTCGTCCAGGCCGTAGCGTCTGGATATCGCGGACTGATCCGTATCGACGACCCCTTCGCTAACCCAATCGTCCAGCTCCCGTCGAAGCATCGAGCGGAAGGCCGGGGACACCCGCCGGCCGCCTGAATCGCTTTCGCTCATCGCAGTCCTTTCCGTCTCTCGTCTAGAATCCGGTTATCAAGGATCTTATCGCATCGTCGCTCAGGTGATTCCGAGCTGACACGATCTGACGAACAAACAAAACGGCGGTGTTGAGTCAAACCGCCGAAATGGAGAGCTGCGTTTTTTCTTCTCGTGCTAGGGAACACCGAGATATTCCGCTCAGGTCGGAATCTTGACGATGTTGTACAGAAATTCTGGCGCAAAATCCGCTTCATTCTCCCACGTTATCGTATGCAAGTCAGGGTGAACTCGGAATTTCTTGAAATACGCCTTGTTCTTCAGCGGCGAAAAAACCGGCCCCCAAAGTTCATCCTGTAGATCGACTTCTCCTTCCACGCCGTCATTGAACCTGAGCCAGATCACATAGTCGCCTGCGTACCGGGCGTCAACTACACGGGGTATCATCACATTACTCCAGGGGTGGGATCTTGTTCAAGGGGTGACGCTGTTCCGCAAGCTCCCAATTCTCCATCAGTTCTCGTTGGTGAAGTTCATGCCATTCCAAAACGTGGCTCAATGCCCTTCTGGGGAATTGTCAGGTTACAGCACCCGTTCCAATATCGACCGTGATTTGGTATTCCCCGTAAGTTGCGTGGAAATGGGGTGGTCCGTGCTCACGATGAAACATACCAATCACAATTCCAAGAAACCGACTGATCTCCGGCATGGCAATATTTCACAAAAAGTTATAGAAAACGCAACTGTATAATTACTCCCTTAATGATCGTCACCGTCGTAGATCCACATGGGCTCCGTTCTGCCGGCCCTGGTGAACCCGCATTTCGTGTAGAAATCGATCGCTCGTCCGTCCGCAATCAGCACGTGCTGGTGGAAGCCTTTATAGTTCGCCATCAGCCTCCTCATCAACTCCGTTCCGATGCCCTGCCGCTGATAGTCGGGATCCACCAGCAGGTGCGGATAATATACGACAAGATGACCGTCCGAGATGGTGTTTCCCAGCCCGACGAGCCGGTGGCCGTCCCAGGCCGTGAGCAGGGAATGCGAGTTCATCAACGCATCGCGCAGTTCGGCCGGCTTGCCTGCGGAAGACCATTCATTCGCGGAATAGAGTCTCAATAACGCATCGAGTGGGATATTCCGATTGTCGCTATATGTGATCGATGCCATCGGATCTCCATTGCATCATATTTCTCATCTGGTCGACGCGGTCCCGAACGAACCCCGCCGCGCTGTCACGCAGACCCGGGTTGTCCGACCGGCCGGCCATCCAGACGGCGATCTTCAGACGATCGGCGATCAAGAACGCGGTCAGCAGGCGCTCGTGGCCGGCATCCAGGGCGCGGACGCTCCGGTAGCCGCGAAGAAACGACGCTCGCAGCAGCGCGAAATCGGTGCGGCTGACTAGCGGGCCGAGCGTATGTATAGGAAAAATAAGGCACCGATATCGCTACTATGCCATTCGCTGAAACCGTTGTCAAGGGTCCGGTAGGGTCCCTGATGAATCGCTGGTCGTCGCACCGAATCGTTCGGGAATGCTCCGAGCACCGTTGTAAAGGATTTCGGCGCGTTTCAGGGGTCAATCTGGTACTGGAGGGCGCACTCCGCCGTACGGCGCTCGGCGCAAGAAGCGAATCGCGGAGGAGGTCAGGCTACGAACTCGAACCGCGGCTGTGGCGGGGCCCTCGGCGGGGGCACCGCCGGCAGCCCTACGCCCTCCAGATAGGTCCGGATCGAGGCCGGATCGGTCAGGGCGGCGATGATCCGCAGGCGCCCGCCACAGGTCGCACATCCCCTGAGGTCGGAGGAAAACACCCGCGCCAGCAGGGTCGCCCACCGCAGCCGATGGGCGCAGGGAGGAGCGCTCGTATCGCCGTCCGCCGCCGGCTCGGCAACCGGCTTGGTCGGCACGATGCGGTGGTGGTCGCGGGCACGGGGGGCCAGGACCCCGTGGTAGCGGAGGAGATGGAGCCGGGGCGGGGGGACCAGAGCCGCCAGCTTCTCCAGTAGTTCCATCGCAGAGAGCAGGAGATGGCGGGTCCCATCCGACCACGGCGTTTTGAGCGCGAAACAAAGCCGTTGCGAAGCGAGGAGGCGCAGGCGCCCCGAGGCCAGGGGCGGCCTAGCCACGTAGCGGCACAACGGTAAAATGCCGATTGCGCCGTCGTTGGACCGGTGGCCTTCCTGGAAGACGCATAGCTATTGCTTTCTTTTCAGCGTCGAGCGGGCTTCCTTTTCCTTTTCTGCGCTCGCTTCATTCCTTTGGGAAGGTTTCGGTAAGGGCCGGGCGAAAATTTAGAATTGGAACCATTTCGAACGTCCTTCGCGTTCGGACAGTGCTCACAAAGCGCGTCGGTGATGCCCTTCAATACCTCGGCACCCATCTCCAAACCCATTGCCAAAAATCCTCGATCAAATTCGTTTTCGATACCTGTGCCACGCCCATTGGGCTCGATTCGATAGAAGGCGAGAGAATAGACGTGCGTGTATTGGGAGGTGAGATTCCAGAGCAAGTAGTACCAGGACTTATTCCACCCAATGCGCGCCATAACACTATCCCTAGACTCAAGCATCAGCCACTTACCTTTTAGCGCATTTTTCTGCGCATCGGGCGGGAGTTGCTTGAATCGCCGAGTGCTCTTAAGTCGCCCAACAATCTCCGATCGTACTCTTTCGGCTTCAATGTTCATCTCGCCGCCATCAAAAATCCTTGTGCGTTTTGTCAAGTCATAGAGGTGCATCAGTTGTACGATGGCGCGTTGATTATCGGGATCGGGATCGGCATCACAGAGGTAGTGGAACAACAGTGCAGCTTCCATAATCGAACGAAAGTCGCCTGCGTTTGCGCCGAAGTCCCAATCTTCATAATCAGCGGAACACCATCTACTCCGTGGCACTGACCTGATAAGGTTTCGTGCGTGGGCGAGAATGCGCGTGAAAACGTGGGTTGCGAATCCTAAACTCGGATGGGTTAATTGCCCGCTGGTTGCCTGAGAAACCGCACATCCTTCACATAGTGCTGCATCAAAGCGAGCCAAACTTTCTACGTATCGCCCCCGAGACGAGAATCTCTCGGGGAGCTCTGTGTCAGATTTGGGGGGTACTTCGGCCATGGTCGCTCCAAACTATTTCATTCTGACATTTTGCTCGCTTGCCTGACTATGGTGAAGATAACCGCTCCGCTGCGCACCGCGACGGCTTGGCAATTGCCATAGGTGGCGCGATCTCTGCGAACAGATTAGACCAGAGCTGAGATATCAACCCAGGAACCGGTTCTCAAGTTCGCGGGAAGCTTGCCATTCGCAAACATGGTCATTTCTCACACGATGGATCGGCTAGCTAGTGCGCCAGTTTCTGTCACAAGTGTGAGTATGGCGAGTTTGTTTTTTCAGTCTGAATTGTCTGGCCGCCAGCCTGAATGTCTTGCTCACCAGAAGATGTGAACTGGGGTGTCAGCAGAGCTTTGTGCCCAATGGCGCCCGCCGTGGAAAGCCGCGCGGCGGGTCAGACTTATCCTTATCTCGCCCAGGTCGCACGACGATATACAGTGGGTACCCGCTTTTCTCGTCGAACGAGGCGCCTACGGTGTGGAGCGGAGTTCCAAACCGGCGAAGACGCCAAGAAGTCAGTACCATTGCGGCCCAGCGTGTACGGGTATCGCCATGAACGAAAGCAAGTCCTCGATCAGCTACAGACACTTCGCCAACGGGGCCCGAAGCCAATTCCGAGCCTCTCGAACATTCAACGACGATATCCATGGTGAACTCCACCAGACTGGACCCTTCGTGGGGTGTGGCAGCCGCAAGCTTCACATTCACCGTTGTGCGCGCACGGACTGAGTTACCCCGTGAATATAGCCCCCGAATTCTACGAGTCAGTCGGACGGCGAGCCGCGGAGCGATGGGATCAGCTTGAGGAAGACCCGGAACTCGCGGGTCCATGGCACCAGCTCTTCAAGCAGGTCCAAAGCCCACGGCACATTCTTTCGGAGCTCTTGCAAAACGCTGATGACGCTGGCGCGACGGAAGCGACGGTGCGCGTTACGGATCAAACTTTCATATTCGATCACAACGGCGATGACTTCTCGGAGGAGCACTTTGCATCGCTTTGATGTATAGGAAAATAAGGCACCGATATCGGTACTATGCCATTCGCTGGAACCGTTGTCAAGGGTCCGGTAGGGTCCCTGATGAATCGATGGTCGTCGCACCGAATCGTTCGGGAATGCTCCGAGCACCGTTGTCACCGTTGTAAAGGATGTCGGCGCGTTTCAGGGGTAAATCTGGTACTTGAGGGCGCACTCCGCCGTACGGCGCTCGGCGCAGGGAGCGAATCGCGGAGGAGGTCAGGCTACGAACTCGAACCGCGGCTGAGGCGGGGCCCTCGGCGGGGCAAGATCAAAAAGGGACTTGCGCTACGGCACACCCCTCCAGGTTAATGACGGCTCAGCAGTTGCAATTTCTTACCATGCCCTTGACAAAACGAGGGAAACATACCAAACTACTGTATACTATATCAAACTATTAATTGCCAATCAAAACATATGGTAGTCATAAGAATCATATGTATTGTTTGCCAAACATCATTTTTCAGGCAATGCAGTGCAAGAGTGTGAGCTCAATTTTGGGGTTGGCGGTTTTTTCTGAAAGGAGGTAACGATTACCGAAACCTACAGGCGATTAGGCGATTTTAGTGAATCCGGCTTGAAATCAAGTCCGTTTTACGAATTTACGAAGTACTACCGTGGCATTTCTTGTATTCTTTACCGCTGCCACACAGACAAGGAGCATTCCTCCTCATCCTTACCAGTAGTAAGGAGTATAGCGCTATGCTTTCTAAAATACCCTCTCAATCTGATCCGCACGATCATGAAGGATCGAAGTGCCAGTATAACATAGCGATATGGAGGTCCTTACAGGACTCAGGAGAATTTTCCGCCACTCCCGCCACTCCTCCGGTCGAATTCCCGCCAAAGCATTGCATTCATCCGCGTTCACATCCAATAGATAAGGGATTCAGATAATGGAATACCGCAGAATGGGTCGCACGGGCCTCAAAGCATCGGAAGTTTGCCTGGGCACTATGACTTTTGGCCACAGCACCGACGAGAAGGAGTCCCGGCGGATCGTCGATCTGGCGTTTGACGCGGGCATCAATTTCTTCGACACGGCCGATTCGTATGGCGGCGGCGAGTCCGAGGTCTTCACCGGCAAGGCGCTCAAGGGCCGCCGCCGCGATGCGGTCATTGCCACCAAGTTCTTCAACCCTATGGGGCCTGGTCCCAACGACTCGGGGATGTCGCGGGTGCGCATTATGAACGCCGTCGAAGACAGTCTCCAGCGGCTACAGACAGATTACATCGACCTCTATTACATTCACCACGTGGATACTCAGACCCCGTTGGAGGAGATGCTGCGCGCGCTCGACGATTTGGTTCGCCAAGGCAAGGTTCGCTATACCGCCTGTTCCAACTATCAGGCCTGGCGTTTGATGGAGGCGTTGTGGATATCGGACGCGAATGGCCTGGCGCGCTTCGAGTGCTATCAACCGCAATACAGCCTGGTCGTGCGCGACATTGAGCAGGAGCTGATTCCCGTCTGTCAGCTCAAGGGATTGGGCGTGGTGGTGTGGAGTCCGCTCGGCGGCGGCTTTCTCTCCGGCAAGTACAAGCCCGGCGAGCGCACCGTAGCGGGCACGCGTTCCGCGGATGCTTGGGCCTACCCGCAAAGCTATTTTGCCGCCAATGCCGACGAGACCTTGGTGACGCTCTTGGCGGTAGCCGACGAGATGGGCCGTTCACCGGCGCAAGTTGCCCTGCGCTGGGTGCTGGAACAATCGGCCATCACTTCGGTCATCATTGGCGCGCGCACGGTCGAGCAGGCGCGCGACAACATGCTCGCCGGCAGTTTTTGTCTCCCGGACGATGCCCGCGCCCGGCTCGACCAAGTTTCCCACCTCCCGCATCGCTACCCAGAAGCCATGGAAGCGAACATGCACGAGCGCCGCGACGACGCGGTCGATATGCCTGCGCTGGAGTGACGGGTGACGGAGCCTCCCTCCTGGCTCCCAAGACCCGCGGGCTTCACGTGCACATCGGCGGCAGCCCATTTCCAAGCCAAGTTCAAATTGGCCATCTGCATCTATCGCCATTGGCAAACTTAAAGGCTGACACCACTCTTGGGGGCCGGTCACAATTAGGCTCCAAGGAAAGGAATCGCCGGCGCGAATCGCGATGTGAACGGCTTGCGAGTACTTCATAGCACCCGGCATCCACCGCCGCCGTAGTAGCGCCAACCCGCTGCGCGGAGTCAGGTGTTGAGAGCGGGGGCCCAGTACTTCCAGAGGTTCCGCGGGACGTCGTAGCGCTCGAGCTTCCGCCCCGGGTGATCCGGCGGCAGAAAGCCCGTCCCAGTCACTTCCTCTTCAGGCGTGTCCTTGCCCCGAGGCGGGGGCGACCATGGCTTCCCGTCCTTGTCGGGGAACATGACCATCGGCGCCTGCTCGCGCATCTTCCTGTGGGAATAGCGCGCGAACTGGGCCACCCGCGGTTGGCGTGACCCCGCCTCGTTCGCCGAGTTGACGTGGGTGGTGAGGCCGTGCAGCAGCAGCGCGTCCCCTGCCCGGCCGGTCATGCATTCCACCTGGCCCACACGCGGGTCCCCTTCCAGGATCGCCCGGTGTCCGCCGCTGCGCACCGGCTCCGTGAAGAGATAGGAGCCGTCGAAGCGCTCCGGGTATTCGAGGAAGTAGCGGTGGTTCGCCAAGTGCGACCGGGGCCACCAGGCCGTGCCCCCGCCCCTTGGGCTGCTCACGTCCCACAGCAGCACCACGAAGAACGCCATGAACCCACCGCCCCAGCCTGTCGCGTACCCATCGAGGTGGCCGTCAACAGGCGGCGTCCACTCCGTGCCCGGCTCGCTCGGCAGGATCACCCGCGTCATCGGCACCTGCGGCGACCACGGCTGCCCCGCCGGGTGGGATGGAGCGAAGGCGCCGCCGCCGAGCTGCTCCACGATCGACTGGAGGTCGGGCAGGTCGTACAGGCACGGGCTCAGCTCGGGCCACCCGCCCTCGGGCGCATACCGCCCGGCAGGCCAAGTGGCCGGGTCGTCGAGGTCGACGCCGTCGCCGGAGCAGGCGCGGCGGAACTCAGCCTGCCATCCCTCCAGCACATCGGGAGGCACCAGGCCCGGTACCGGGACCGCCCCCTCGGCCTTGAACTCGTCCAGCTGAGCCTGCGACAGCATCCTTACCCTTTCCTACACGCCCAAGGAAGTACGGATCAGCGCCAGCGTCTCCTCTGGGCTCTGACGACTGTTGTCGATCACCTCTCCGAGTCCCGGATCGATATGGGGAGACCGATACTGCTCTCTTATGCGGGCCCGTTCCCCGTCGGACAGTTGCCGCCGGCTCCGAGCACCGTTGTAAAGGATTTCGGCGAAGGCGCATAGCGGCCCGAAGCCAGGTACGGTCGTGTTATGTGAGGTCACCTCTCTTCCTACGAGGCTATGGCAAGGCTTTTCGATCTGATTCCTGCCTTGATCGCTTCGTAGGCCAGGGGTGAGAGAAAGGGCTTTCCTCGCTCAACTTTGGCCTCGAACATGTCAAGTTCCTCAACCGTGAAATGGGATCTCGGCATGAATTCCAGATAGTTGGCAACCTCCATTTCGATGAGGTCGCGAAGATCCGCTTGCGTGATGGGTGTGTCCTCCTCGTGAACACGGTTCCACACAGTTGCCCCCTCCTTTCCTATCCCTTCGAAAAACTCACTGCGGATCGAAACGCTGAAGAGAAAAGCCAATCGCTCGGCCCTCTCGCCAATCACTTCGCGGATGCGTTGCCGGTCTTCAAGGGACGCTGACTCTGTCTTGTAGGATTGCGTGCCGTAGATGCTATGAAACAAACCTCCAAGACACACGGCCTGGTCGTTGCCCCAGGCCTGGAGATAGTCGTGTGTTCCCCGAAGATGGTCTAATAGATCCCCGCCGCTGTGAGGGTTTTCGTCAGTGTTCAGGTCGAGTAAAAGGTCCAGATGATTCTTTTCGATCATCATGGCCTCCTTCGCAATCTACATATCGATCTCAACGATTGACCACATGGCCAGTTCATCTACGCTGATCTTTATTGCCTCCTTCGTGGCACCACATTCAAGATGTATAGGAAAAATAAGGCACCGATATCGGTACTATGCCATTCGCTGAAACCGTTGTCAAGGGTCCGGTAGGGTCCCTGATGAATCGCTGGTCGTCGCACCGAATCGTTCGGGAATGCTCCGAGCACCGTTGTAAAGGATTTCGGCGCGTTTCAGGGGTCAATCTGGTACTTGAGGGCGCACTCGGCCGTACGGCTCTCGGCGCAGGGAGCAAATCGCGGAGGAGGTCAGGCTACGAACTCGAACTGAGGATGCTGCGGGGCCCTCGGCGGGGGCACCGCCGGCAGCCCTACCCCCTCCAGATAGGTCCGGATCGAGGCCGGATCGGTCAGGGCGGCGACGATCCGCAGGCGCCCGCCACAGGTCGCGCATGCGCTGAGGTCGGAGGAAAACACCCGCGCCAGCAGGGTCCGCCCACCGCAGGCGATGGGCGTAGGGAGGAGACATTTACGTCGCTAATGACATCCATCAGAATTTTCTCTACCGGAACAACGGGGACGGGACCTTTAAAGAGGTGGGGGCACGCATGAGCGCAGGGCGCTCCTGGCACGGGATAGCGCAGGGACGGAGCAGCCGTAGGAGCTGGGCGCACAAGAAACGATAGGGAAGGATCACTGCAACCAGGTTTCGCAGCTGCGAAATTCCATGTGCCGATCGGCGTTGAAAGGCGGGCATGAGCGATATTTGTTGATGCCGTCCACCGCCTCGCCACGGAATAGAAAGAGGCAGGGCCAATCCTGCTTGGTGACCAACGTCGTGGCCGGCATGTACTGAATAGATCCTCCCCGCCGCCAACGGTCGCTGGTGTTGGGCTCCGAGCCGTGAAGAATCAGCGGGTGGTGCACCGATATGTCTCCCGGATCGAGCTCGATATCGATCGCCTTGCTTTCGTCCACAACAGCTGGATCGACCTTTTTGAGCAGGAGGTGATCTTCCCGCGTTGCCGCATGTTTCTGCAGGCCGATGAGGTGGCTGCCGGGAATAACACGAACGCCGCCGTTTTGTGGAACAGATTCGGTGACGGCAAACCAGGCGGTAGTGACCTCCAGCGGTTCAAGGGGCCAGTAATGGCCGTCCTGATGCCACTGTACGCCTTTTCCGGTTCTGGGAGGTTTGCAGATATAGTCAGCCGCAAAAAGGGCGATGTCGGGACCTATCAGTGCCTCGGCTACATCCAGCAAATGCGGATCGCTCAGGAAACGGACCCAGAAGGGGTCGTCGGCTATCAGGTGGCATCCGAGGCCCTCCGGCTCGAGCTCAGGGTGCCGCTCAATGAGCCAGTCGATATGCCGGTTCAGCTCCTCCAACAACTCGGAATCCAGGACCTGACGTACGATGGCGAAGCCGTCCCGATCGTAGGCGTCGCTTATGCCCTGCAGCTCGGGAAAAACGAATTCGGACATGAGCTTCCTCCAGTTTTCGGCGCAAATGTTACTGGGCATTCCCCATGCTGACATGCTGCCGCCGACCCATCCCGGCTCGCGGCGTGGAGCGGGAAAGTTACGATTACCAGGAATCGACACCAGCTAGCTTGCGGCCCAAGGGTGTGAGCACGGCGTCCCGGACGTCGAGCTCTAGACCGAACTCGACGTGCATCAGGTAGGCGACATCCCGCTCGTTCCAGATGCGGTCGTCGCCGCATCCAAAGGCCGCTCCTCCGGAAATCGTGTGCTGCCAATGGTGTTCATTCCAGATGGTGCTGTCGCCAAGGTCGAAAGCGGCCGGAGTCTGTCGCAGTAGATCGGGCAAGCGAGCCAGCTGGTCGGAACTGAGTTTCGGTTCGTGCTGCGGCTGCGGAATGCGCAGGATCGATTCGGTCAGACCTTCTTCCAGGTGGTGCAGGATTGGCAGACCAAAACTCTCAGCATCGGCGCGAGTAAGCTCCACGGTGGTCTCGTCTACCGGCTTTACCAACGATTTCTTGGCGAAGAACAGGTCGCCGTTGGAGCGAATCTTCCAGGCCGGGTAGCCGGGGTGTTCCCCGACTATCTCCTCGATCCGCGCATGCACCAGGTCACTGCCGCGATGTTCGGCCAACCAGCGCTCCACCAAAACCTGCGGGGCACCGAGGGCTTCAGCGACGACCTCCTCGTGGGTCCGAGCCAGGGGCAACACGCCGCTGCCAGTTCGATCTCGGGCCGGCATCATCAGCATAAACTGGGACAGGCGGGGGCGACTGGAGCAGTTGGCGCCATTGCCGTGGAGTAAGGCGCTGTGCCATATGAGCAGGTCGCCGGCTTCCCCGGGAATGGGCTGAACGCCGAAGGCTGCCATATCCTCGGGCCACTTGGGATGGCGGTCGGGTGGTTGGGTTTTCGACCATTCCTCCAGCTTCCGATGGAAACCGGGCACGCATTGAAATCCTCCCTGATTAGCGGCGGTATCGGCCAGGTAGAGGACGCCCTGCACTTGCAGTGGGATGGGGCGCTGAGTCGAATCCATGTCCCAGTGTATGAACCCGCTATACTGCCAGTCGCCGTGGTTGGGCGGATTCATGGCGACCCGGTCCTGCGAAACGATCAAGGCCTCAGTGCCCAAAATCTCAGCAAAGGCCTGGTGGATGCGCGGACACTGGCGATTCTCCCAAAGGGTTTGGTGGCGCATCATGTTGATGAGGCTGCTGCCCGGGTTGCGGGGAATGCCGTACCATTCCTCCGGCTTCGAGAAGTCGCGACCGCAGAACACCTGCATGGCTTCAAGGACGGCATCCAGGTTGTCCTGAGGGACGGCATTCGGTACGACGACGTAGCCGTTTTCTTCCCAAAAGTCCCAATCGCGAGTACTCAGGACGGTCATGATAGCTCCTTTAACCAGTTCCGCCGGTCAAGCGCACTGCGACGGTCGAAACGCCGCCGGCATCAACCGTGTTATCGCTCGTCGGTGCAAGCAGGGCGTCAAGCCGCGGCATCCTCGACCCCCCTGCGGTGGCCTCATTCCTTTTGCAGCCAGAAGGAGTAGAGGCGCGTTTGGTGCAGGTCGAAGATGATGCGAACCGGCCGCTCGAAGACCCGGTCGTGCTCTCCCTGCCAGATTATCTTCGCGCGCCTGTGATCGCCGCTGATCGGTTCGCCAATGACGGTGAAGCCAGGGAAGCGTTTCATGGTTTCCCCATCGACGATCTCGGCAAAGATCGCCCCCCATTTGGCGTCGACGTTGATGTATACCTCTTCACCTCTTAGCATGAACGGTTTGGTGGTGATGGTCGCCGACTCACCTCCGTCGAGCGAGATAAAACCGTCCAGGCGGAGCTTTGCCAACGACAGCGCGCCCGCATCCTCGAAGAGCTCCAGATCCACATTGAGTCTGAAGAGTTCCCGGTTGCGGTCCAGCTGCTGGTATTGTTCCCGGTTCCCGGGCATGCGCAGGGCGTTGTAATAAACCCAGATCTCACCAAGATCGGGGCGCACAACCGGACGGCCGGTCAACAGGATTTGGCTCGTGCCGTAGCTTTCGCCGTCCCACCGGTCGATGCCGACAAACACCTGTCGATCACCGAGCCGATCCCAGTTGTGGAGGTCGCGGGAAAACGCCAGTTCCACCTGGTTGATGCGTGTGAAGTTCCCGAGGGGTGGGGCGATGGCTCCGAACGGATTGAACAGACCGGGGAACCCAAAATAACATCCCTCGTACGGCATGACCGCCATTTGGTAGACTTCGGCTATGTAGTCCACATCGTCGACGATGGGCGGTGTAATATAGTCCGGGTTTTCGATCACTTCGCGCACACGTCGCCGGCAGTTCGCTCGGTCGAGCTCGTCGGAGTGAAAGATGAGCTGTGGTTCAGTGAACTGCTCGAAGTCTTTGCTGGTGGAAAGAAAAACCGAGCGCCCCCATTCGGTGCCGTGCTTAACGAGCGCCAGGTACTGCTGGCCGAACTCGTCGTAAGTGAAGTGGCATTCGTCGCTGCTGGGTATGGGAGGGCGATCCAGAATTGTCCAGTCGAACCCGTCGGGGGACGTTGCCAGGAAGCGGCTACTCGCATTGATGACCGCCCTTCGGGTGAAGAGCGCTTTGTACCGTCGCCCCGGATCGTTTTCGGCTTCGTCGCGAAGGGCGTGGGTCAATCGCTGGGTTTCGCCGCTACCGGGATCGTCCGCGATGTTGTTCTCTTTCGAACCCTCCCACTCGTAACGCCCCAGGGATGGACGATCCCAGTTCTCACCGTCGGTCGAGGTCGCGTAGTAGACGTGCTCGCCGAAATACCACCATTCCCAGACACCCTTTTCGGAATTCCATTGCGGCGCGCTACGGCTTTGCAGCGACCGCTGACCACGGGATAGATCAGGACGGATGACGGGGCCGCACTTCTTGGGTGGATGCATAGTCCGCGTCCAACCGTGGTTTTGTGCTCCTGCCCCCGTTTCCAACGCGGCGTCGTCCACGAACAGCTGACGGTGTTTGTGAGGTTCGATTAGCGAAAGTTCCATGGTCTTCTTCAGGCTATCTCGGCAAATAACGGCTGGTCTATCGCCACCGCGGCCATCTGAAACGTGGTATATCTATTGTGCCTGACCACCTTCGCGCCGATCTTGATCAGCTTTAACCAGCAGACTGCGAAGAGATCAGTGTTTGAACGCCTCGTCCCAAAGAGTGGGTAGAGGAGCCGAGTCACCCGGGCTCCTCCCCCGTTAGAACCCATCGTTCCCGATTCGGGCAATAGGCTCAAGATACGACCATTGACCAAGCCGAGGTGTCAGCCAGCCTATCCTCTTCAGTTGCGTGGCCGTTGTCGGTTGAGATTCTGTCGATCTCACAACGTTTCCCCTCTGAGGACGATCCTACCCAGGGGCCTTCGCCAGGTGGCAGGCATTCCCTGCCTCGGACTACTATGCCCCTTCTGACTTCCTGACCCCCATTTCGACGCCCTCGCGGTGTCGGCTTGTCGGTCGATACTTCCATCCATGGAAGAATGGTGCCTTCGAGGCCTATAACCCTCTCGGCCTCCTATCAGTCGATATTCGTTAACGGGGCTCAATCGCTTCAACCCGAAGGTTTGCGGCCTACAATCTCCCTGTCTACGCTTAACGCCTGCCGTTACCGACACGCGCTCAAGACTCGGTATGGAATGTGCCGGGTCGGCACCTTCCCAGTGGCACTCTCAGCCACCAGTCGTACGGCACTTCGTGGCGCACTATAGGAAAAATAAGGCACCGATATCGGTACTATGCAATTTGCTGAAACCGTTGTCAAGGGTCCGGTAGGGTCCCTGATGAATCGCTGGTCGTCGCACCGAATCGTTCGGGAGTGCTCCGAGCACCGATGTAAAGGATTTCGGCGCGGTTCAGGAGTCAACCTGGTATTTGAGGGCTCACTCCGCCGTACGCCCAGTGCCGGGTCGAGAAGGCAGGTCAGGCAGCGAACTCGAACTGGGGTTGCGGCGGGGCCCTCGGCGGGGGCATCGCCGGCAGCCCTACCCCCTCCAGATAGGGCTCCGCGTAGGCTTCCCCGTCGGCGCAGAAGTCACGCCCCCGTCACTATTGTGGTTCGTTGTCCATCCCATATATTCCCCGCAGTTTGTTACACATCACTATGATTGCGCCTATTTCTCCGTTGAGTTCGGTCGAAGTAAGTTCCTTGTCACGGCACAATTGCATCGCGAGGGTCATTATCAAGAGGACAGCGGATTGGGTTCCTTCAACGATCCAACTTTGAGAGGGTTCTGGTACTGCTCTGATGTGGACATACTTGGAAGGATATTCGTAAAGGAGGCGTCGTACCCTCTTGTCGTGGCCACTTTCCATGTCATTCGAAATGTCCTTGGTCATATGACCGATTGGCTCCCACGGGTCCCCCCGTCTGAGTGGCCGTCCGCCTACCCTGTCTTCCAGGTCTTTCTGTTGGGCTCTCCACGCTCGCTCAATTGAGTCGTTCGCCGGTTTCTCGTACCGCAAGAAGTCGTCGATGAAATAGTAGTCGCGGCCGATTTGCCATTCAAACCATTCCGTTAATTTATTCTCATTGCGCTTCAGGTATTCCAAGCGGAAGGAGGCTTCATGGATATTCCTCGACAGAGCCGCGGCTGGTCGAAGCAACCCTTGGTCGACGAGGATCAAGATTCCCTCGTAATGTTCAATGACTTGGTCATGCGTGGTCTGGATTTCCAATGACCAAAGGTTGCGCGGTTCGAAAAATTCTGCGCGGGCATTACCCGTCAGTGGGGGTAGCACTTCCCTTATTTTCTTCACACGTTCGCAAACTTGATCTATCCGGTCGTCACGTTCCATGTGGGTCCCCTCTTTTTGACATTTCACCCGTACAGGCGACAGTTGAACGTTTGGTCAGCGGTCATTCATCCCGACGTATAGGAAAAATAAGGCGCCGATATCGGTAATATTCCATTCGCTGAAACCGGTGTCAATGGTCCGGCAGGGTCTCTGATGAATCGCTGGTCGTCGCACCGAATCTTTCGGGGATGCTCCGAGCACCGTTGTAAAGGATTTCGGCGCGGTTCAGGAGTCAACTTGGTATTTGAGGGCGCACTCCGCCGTACGGCTCTCGGCGCAGGGAGGAGCGCTCGAAGCGCGGTCGGCCGCCGTCGACTCCTCAACCGGTTTGGCGGGCACGATCCGGCCGCGGTCCCGGGCTCGGGGGGCCAGGACCCCGGGGTAGCGCAGGAGATGAAACCGGGGCGGGGGGACCAGAGCCGCCAGCTTCTCCAGTAGTTCCATCCGAGAGAGCAGGAGATGGCGGGTCCCATCCGACCACGGCGTTTTGAGCGCGAAACAAAGCCGTTGCGAAGCGAGGAGGCGCAGGCGCCCCGAGGCCAGGGGCGGCCTGGCCACGTAGCCGCACAAGCGTTCGAGTCCTCGCCGGTCAGGGCCCGCGATCCGCGTCGCCGCATGCAGCGAAAAGCCGCGCGAAGCGAAGCACAAGGGCCCCGTACGGACCCCGGTGGCCGCTGTCCCTGTCGTTGTGTCAGGCTCATCGGGCAGGTCCGCCGTCCTCACGATACCCCGCCTCGCCCCTGCCGGCAAAGGGTGCCCTCGGGCGGTACCCTATTGAATGTTCCTATCGAATGAGTGCCATGCGGCGAGAGAATCGACTTTGAGTTCCCTCGTGCAGCCTGTAGATGTAGACTCCGCTGGCTACATGTCGTCCAGAGTCGTCCGTTCCATCCCACATGACTCGGTTCGAGCCGGTAGTCAGGGGCAGGGAGCGCACCCTCTGACCTTGCAGGTTGAAAATGTCGATGCGTGCTTTCGCAGATGAGGTAGATACCTCTATCACAGTCTCTACGTTGAAGGGATTGGGGGTATTCTGAGCCAGCGAAGAGGCCTGCGGAGAAGGCTGTTCTATCCGCGCAACATCCGTAGGCGCCTCACCAAGCTGTAGATCCTCAGGAGACAATTGAGCTACGAACAGCCTCTCCCTGTGGTTCCATGTATACCAGTAACGTCCCTTTCCATCTACTACAACCCTGAAGGGGTGACCGGTTCTTGCGGATTGAAGGGTACTCAGGTCTATACCTCCAACTCGATACGGACCATACCAGGAACGCTTGTCCAGAATCCACAGGTCGAGGTAGGCCGGGAAGTGGAAGTCTGCATCGTACGACTCACTTTGAGTTGAGCGAGCGACGGCAAATGCAACACGACCATTGTGACCGCCGGTAGCTGCCAGGAATGTCTCCGGTGGATAGATCAACTCTCGCCTGTTCTGGTAGCCGAGGGTCCATTCTTCGACAGTATCGAGAGTGGTGGCCTCGAATGCGCGAATCCTGGGCCGAGAACTGAAGCTGTAGTAGGCTATCTCATAGCCTCCTCCCAGACCCATGGTCTCACTCCCATAGTATTGCGGGTCATTGTCTTCGAGGAAGGGCATGTAGATGAGAGAATGTCCATCTGTGCCTATGTCTGTTGCAATAGAATAGGACTCGGGAGAATGTCGATTGAGTGAGGTTCCAAACTCCGGATCAGAGCCTGGCTTGGTCTCATCGAAAACATCGGTGAAGGACAACATGGGTTCCGTCTTCCATTGACCCTCTCGAAGCACCGACAGGAGAGTGTAGTAATCTATTGAACTCTCGCGGTCACCTACAAGAAGCTGGCCAGTTGACAGAATCGCGGTTGTCGAACCGACTTCGAGCACTTGGAATGGCATCGTATGCTCAAAGGGATTGTTCGAGATGTTCCAGTTGAAGACCGTACTGAGGAGACCCGACTGAAGGTTGAGGATCTGGAGACCGTCCTCCATATTCTCGATGACCACCAGTTCACCGTCGATGAATTGCAGCCGCCATCTCTGGATGGCGAATATTCTCAGGGTGGAGATCGGGAGCTCATGAATCGAAGCTGCCTCGGGGCGATCGCACGGGAAGACCCGCAATCTGTCTTGTCGATCACGAGAGTGCTCTCGGACTGCACACCAAAGCCGGTCAAGATCAGCGGCGATGCCATGGGTCCAGTATTCACCTGGAGGAGCGGACATCACAGGAAGAGTTTCCTCCAATCCACTGTCTCCGAATCTACCGACGAAAGAGTGACGTACCTGTCCACCATCAGTGAATTCCAACCAAGTCCAGGATGCCCAGACCCGCCCCTGACCATCAACCACCAGATCCCCATGCCAGCCCAGGCCCTGCGGATCAATCTCAATCTCCCAGATCTTCGGCTGAGTCCTGGGAACGGTCCAGCTTGTGTCCACGGAGCCGTCGCCCGAGTAGACGGGCAGACCAGGCACCAACTGAGCGTGGGCGGCACGGGTCCAGCCGGTTGCCAGCGAGACGACAATCGTGGCCGAGAGCAGTAGTGCGGGGATCAGGGCTGTCATCATCTCCTCCTGTCGGGCGGGATAGCCCTCGGGCAGGTCCATGTATAGGAAAAATAAGGCACCGAGATCGGTACCATGCCATTCGCTGAAACCGTTGTCAAGGGTCCGGTAGGGTCCCTGATGAATCGCTGGTCGTCGCACCGAATCGTTCGGGAATGCTCCCGCACCGTTGTAAAGGATTTCGGCGCGGTTCAGGAGTCAACCTGGTATTTGAGGGCGCACTCCGCCGTACGGCTCTCGGCGCAGGAAGCGAATCGCGGAGGAGGTCAGGCGACGAACTCGAACTGGGGATGCGGCGGGGCCCTCGGCGGGGGCATCGCCGGCAGCCCTACCCCCTCCAGATAGGTTCGGATCGGTCAGGGCGGCGACGATCCTCAGGCGCCCGCCACAGGTCGCGCATGCGCTGAGGTCGGAGGAAAACACCCGCGCCAGCAGGGTCGCCCACCGCAGCCGATGGGCGCAGGGAGGAGCGCTCGAAGCGCGGTCCGCCGCCGTCGACTCCTCAACCGGTTTGGCGGGCACGATGCGGCCGCGGTCCCGGGCCCGGGGGGCCAGGACCCCGGTGTAGCGCAGGAGATGAAACCGGGGCGGGGGGACCAGAGCCGCCAGCTTCTCCAGCAGTTCCATCGGAGAGAGCAGGAGATGGCCGGGGCCATCCGACCACGGCGTTTTGTTTTGGTATTGCTATCTTGAGGGGTATCTTGTGACATGGAAGCCTTTTCCTTTCATGTCGCCGTCCTTCGGTGCTGGTTACACCGATTGACAACGGTGGGGCCCCCTCGAAAACGCTCCGGAGGCCGGCTATTCTCGAGACAGTCACTGGAGAGAAAGCGTATTTCAGAACGAAGTCATGGACCCCTATGGTGATATCGGCGAATATCTCTCCGAGATCACTATTGCAGCCTTCGAAGATATGGGCTACGAGGTCGACTACTCCCAAGCGGATCGCTACCGTCTGCCCAGAAGGGCTGCCAAGCCTACTGCTGAAGATTTGCCTCACGGTTGGTGCGAGGTGATTCAATCCCAACCGATGACGGCCGAGTATTAATTCAGGAGCCCGGCAGGAGGGAAACCACATGTGCGCACCATCCCAACCCACCAAGCCTCAACCCAAAGGCCGCCCCGAGAAACGCATCTTGAAGATGGATGCCTCCTCCATAGAGGTCTTTCAGCGTATCTTCAAGAATGCGAAACAGCCCGACGCGGCCAAGCCTCAAAAGACCTGATGGATTGGACCAGCCCGAACTATCTTATCGTTCTTGGTTTGGCTATTCTGAGCGGGCTTATCTATCTGGCGAGATGGATGGGATCAAAGGATGAGTTTGTTAAAACTGTGGGTGCGGCAGTAGAAGAAATACGCACCGATATCAAGAAGATTTTCGAACGGTTGCCGCCGCCTACTACGGCTGGGACTTCTCCGATCAAACTCACCGAGTTGGGTATCGGAATTTCCTACTTTAAGGTCTTGACCTTAGTTTCTTTAGCAAATCCCCTTTTTCCTCCCATGTCTTGTTAGAGAGCATGAATTCCTTACTTTGTTGCCTCTGCTTTTCGGCTACCCAGCGGCGCGGTCATTGTTTGGATAGTGAAGCAGTTCAGAGAGAAATAGGGGAGGTCTTTTCCGTGTCGGACGATCTGCTCAAATTTACCGCAGAACAACTACGAGAACAGGGTTACCCTGAAGATATAGTGCGGAAAATTGAAAAGATAAAAGAGAGAAATAGACGAAAACGGTGGACCAAGGAGACAATCAAAGAAGGTGCGGCCTATTCGATTGCGACAATCATTGGCGGTCTGCTTGCCGTGGCCTTGGTTTGGGGCCTCGGCGTGCTCATTCTCAAGGCTTTAGAATAGGCGAAAACTTCACATCGCCCTGTCCACCTTGTGCATTATATCGTTCTGAGAGATATTGCCATAGGGCCATAATAGCAGGCTGAGATTGGCCGCCCACCAGACATCCAGACTGCTTTTTTTTGACAGTAATTCCGAACATTTCCTCAAAGTGAGGAACCCCAAAGTTCCAACCTAGATTCCTGGAACCCCTGATCTTCCAGATCCACCTTCCCCTATGCCATAGTTCATATCCAGATGCGCCATTTCTAACATGACGCACTTTTACTCTTATCCCCTTTGGAGTTGGTCCTTCTAAGCATCCTTTTGTTGTAGTGTGGTATATACGTTCCATGAGGTCTTCTCCTTGTGAAGTTGGGTTTCACCCATCATTTCCCTGTTTCATAGAGGAGCAATTTCAAGTTCGCCTCGAACTTGGGAAATGCTCGATTCATATTGGCTATGAACCTATCCCAGTTGGGCGACACTTCATCAAGGCAATCACTGCATGGAGGTGCTTCTGCAACTCAGGATGCCCGTATTCCGTTGTGAACCATTGATGATGGGCAGCCTTGCGGCGGCCGGTGGGAAGTTTGGGGTTCTTCTTTTGCAACTCTTTCAGCACTCCAGGAGCAATGCGTTGGTAAACCAGGTTATTGGTGTAGTGGCGATCACTTGAGGCTTCTTTGCTCCCTCAGGTCCTTGCCAGTCCTTCAAGCGGAAAATCTGCTCATAAAATTCGTAGGGGAACGTATGTATAGGAAAAATAAGGCACCGATATCGGTACTATGCCATTCGCTGAAACCGTTGTCAAGGGCCCGGTAGGGTCCCTGATGAATCGCTGGTCGTCGCACCGAATCGTTCGGGAATGCTCCAAGCACCGTTGTAAAGGATTTCGGCGCGGTTCAGGAGTCAACCTGGTATTTGAGGGCGCACTCCCCCGTACGGCTCTCGGCGCAGGGAGCGAATCGCGGAGGAGGTCAGGCGGCGAACTCGAACTGCGGCTGCGGCGGGGCCCTCGGCGGGGGCATCGCCGGCAGCCCTACCCCCTCCAGATAGGTCCGGATCGAGGCTGGATCGGTCAGGGCGGCGACGATCCGCAGGCGCCCGCCACAGGTCGCGCATGCGCTGAGGTCGGAGGAAAACACCCCCGCCAGCAGGGCCGCCCACCGCAGCCCGATGGGCGCAGGGCGGAGCGCTCGAAGCGCGGTCCGCCACAGCGCCTCTCTCGAGCAGCATGCTCGCCAGCTCCGGCTGGTTGTATTCGGCGGCAAAATGCAACAGTGTCATACCGCCGATTCCGCGTGTCGTGAAAATGCTCGGGGCCTCGTCGAGCAGTTGCGAAACTCCGGCAACGTCTCCAATCCCGATGGCCGCTCTTATGTCGATCTGAGCCCCGTAGCTTATGAGCATGTTGATGACCGTTTCGGAACGTTTGGCGTGGCCGGGGTTCAGCGCGCGGTGAAGAGGAGTGCGTCCGCGATTGTCAAGGGCTTGCACGTCAGCGCCGCGATCGAGAAGCAAGGCGACCATCTCCTCCAGCCCCTCCTCAACGGCGACGTGGATGAGAGTGCCATTCTCTCCGTCGAAGTGGCCCAAGTCGATGAGTTCTTCCACCCGCTCGGGTTCGCGATCCAAGACCTCGACGAGTTGGTCCTTCATGTTGCATTGAAGTAAGTGTCGGGGCTCATACCGTGCTCCCGCGGCGACTATTGCCTTGAAGATGTCGGCCTTCTTGTGGTCGGTAATCTTGCCGAGAGCGTCGAACCCCCAGTCACTTACGTGATTTGGGTCCGCACCTCGTTCCAAGAGTAGTTGGCACATGCGTAGGTTGCCAGCCCATCCAGCAGAGCCGATTGGGGTCTCGCCGGCCGTGTTGTCGGAACCTCCGGTGGCGTTAACGTCAGCCCCGTAGTCGATAAGGATGCCGGCAACCTCGAGATGAGCATCAGTAGTCCCATCATCGAGCGACCAGCCTTGGTCGTTCTTTGGGAGCCTGAGTCCCGGGTCGGCCCGATGCAAGAGAGTGTCGCCGGTGTCGTGCTCGGAGTAGAGCCTGGCGTGAACCAGGTGAGGATACTCGGCAAGAACCGCTTGGACGGTTGAGGGATCAGGCTCCTCCACCGCCTGAACCAGTGAAGCAAGAGTGCCCTCCGGTGGGAGATCCTTGCCCTCTCCGACGTGACGTGCGAGGGCGAACCACTCGGCAAAGCCGTGCTCTCTGGCGACGATGCGCAGGGCCTCCCAGTCGGTAAGCTCGCAGGTGGCAATGTCTTCCTCCGATGTGTTGGGTCGTTGAGTAATGTTGGCCCGGACGCGGGCGATGGCCTTCGGATCTGCCGCCGCAACAGCTTTCTGAAGGAGTCGAGCCTGATTCTGTGCATAGTCGACGTTAGGTCGGTCGGTGGAACTTACCGTCATTGTGTGGATCTCCATCTCATCCTGGAAGTTCAGCAGCAGCGGCACGCGCGCCGATGGTTCGTACGGGGTGCGCTTGCGCAGCCACTGGTGGTCGCCCAACATCTCGCCCCAACGCCAACACCCCGGGCCGCACTTCGTTGAACTGCGCACCAATCGCCAACAGCTCGGCCACCACCTCCGGCCCCTCGGCCACCACTCCTTCGACGATCGCGCGGTCGCACAAGCCAGCGCCGGCTGCAAGCGTATCCCGCGCGTGGCTCGCAACCGAATCGGCCGCATCCACGACCGCGGCAATGCCGCCTTGCGCGTATTGGGTGTTGGACTCGCGCCGCTCGCGCTTGGTCACCACGGCCACAGATCCGTGTTGCGCGGCCTTGAGGGCAAAGAACAAAGCGGCAATGCCGCTGCCGAGAACGAGATAATCCGCCTCGATTTTCATTTAATAAAAACCATTTTTTTGGCGTGGGCGATCGGCCCGACGCGCAACACATAGTAATACATGCCACTGGCCACGCGCTCGCCCCGCTCGTCGCGGCCATCCCAAGAGGCGCTGTACAACCCCGGAGCCGCCAACCCCTCAACCAAGTGCCGCACCAAACCACCGGTCAAGGTGCGGACTTCCAACTCGACCCTAGTCTCGCCGGCGACAATGGGGTCGTTGATCCCGATCTGATAGTCGATCTGCGTACCCTCGTTGAACGGGTTGGGATAATTCTGTCCCAAGGCAAAGTCCAAGGGCGTGCGCGGGTCGAAGTTGAGGAAGGGCCGCCAGTTGACATCGCCGCTGATCCGGGCCTCGATCCAATCTTCGTCCTCGTTTCCCCACCAGTTGTTGATCGCCTGCAACGGTTGATTAGTTTGATTATCGACCAGTTGCTCACCCTCTTGGACGCCGTTCAAGACCAGCCGTGCCGGCACCACGCTCCCCTCTATCCGCAGGGCCAACGCATTGCGGAAGAATTGATTGCGCACAATGCGCGGACGCGCGCTTCTAGTCCAAAGGCCAACTTCGAGATTGTACAGCGCGTTTCCCTCGATCTCGGCTTCTCGCGTCTCCACGCAGTAAATCCCGATCCCACCGGAAAACGAATTGCCCGCTATCTTGCCGCTGGTCGCCCACCCCAAGACCAAGTTGGCCTCCTCGGGCGCAGCCGAGCCGTTGGCGTTGAAGCGGCTGTCGAGCAACGACAAAAACCCACCCTCGCGCCAGAGGCCAGCGCGGCCATTGGCGCTCAGTTCGGCTCGATTTATCCGCGTCAAGCCCGGGCCAGCGATCCAAATGCCCACTCCACCCACTTCCTCGACCTGCACGCGATCAAAGAGAACCTCCTCTTCGACCCTTTCTAGGCGAATGCCGTCCGCACTGACGCGGCGGATTGTCACATCTTCCAAGGTAATGGCGTGGTCGATTTCCTCGGACCATAGGCCATAGTGGGAATGGTCGATGAGGACGCTGCGCAAATAGACCGAGGCTGTTGGGTGCAGCACGATGCCATGCCAATCTCCGGGCTGCGGATCGGCTGCGGCCGAGTGGAAGGCGGTTTGCCCATGCCCCGAAACGCCGACGAAGAGACCGCCGTACACAATCAGTTCCACGCGCGCCGTATCCGCACCCGTAGCCAGCGCGTCCGACCCCACCTGCACCTGCGTACCAGCGCGGACATCGAGATACCCTCCGGGCAGGACGGTCACGTCGCCGACAACCTCAATGCGGTCGCTCCAGATTTCCATGTCGGCAATCGGGCCGGCGCGACGACGGTCTTGCAGCTTAAGATTGGCCACCATCTGGTCGCCCTCGCGGCGGATGCCAGTCACGCTAATCCCAGTCGTGGACGCCGGGTTGGACGCAGCCCAGAAGTCGGTAAATTGCTCGCCGTCAAACACATCGGTGGCATCCCCGAGGTTGCCGCCAAAATCCGTGCGATAGCGCGCGTCGTGCGCCCAAAAGTCGAGATTGTCGCGGCCGCTAAACGGGGATGCCTTGCGGCCCAAGGGAAAACCCGCGTCCCCAAAAAGCCCATCGGCACACACTAAGTCCACCTGTTTGACGGCTTCCATATTATTGCCGATGCGAGTGGGATTTATGCGCCAGATCAGCAAGCCCTCGCCGGGCAGATTGCGCTCGTAGTAGCTGTGTTGGCGGCTGCGGAACTCCACGAGAAAAAAGTGCTCAGCGGGCGCAGGCGCGGGTAATAAGTACACTGCACCGCCGGCACTGACATCGGTAAAAGCCACGTCATTCCGGTCCTCGCTTAGCACCTCGAGCTGTTGGTTGTTTACCCCCAGCCAGCCGAGTTGCCCCAAGCTCCACGCGCAAAAGGGATTGGGGCCATCTACCTCGCCCCAGCCTCGATTGCCGTGCCCCATCAACCCCCAATAGCCAATGCCGCCCGAGTCGTCGTCCGGACCGGATTCAAAGTCGCGGTCGTACAGGTCGGGCAGGCCCAGGAAGTGCCCAAACTCGTGTGCCATACTGCCTACGGCCTCGGCAAAAGACCGCCCGCGCTGGACAGTACCGTTGCCCGAGCTAACCCGGATGAAGCCGCCGCGGAGAGCGCGGTCTCGGCTTGCAAAGTCATTGCCCAACCCGAGCCCGGCGACGCCTGTGGCCTCTTCGACGATAAAGCCCGTTGTGGTCGAGGCCGAAATAAGAAAAATAAAATCCACGTATCCATCGTCGTCGCCGGAGTTGGGAACTCCATCGGGGCCATCGTTGTCGTAGCGGCTAAAGTCCACGTCGGCATCAACGGCCTGGATGATCTCGCGGGCAAAGCGACCATAACCTCCTGCTGCATCTGCGTACACCTCGGCATTGCTGGGGGACGCGTACCAGCGGGGCAACACCTCGCCGGTGAGTGCAAACTGCCCGCGCGACATCTCGCGGTAGAAGTGGGTTAGGCTGCCCGGCTGCTCGGCGAAAATCTCCGCCGCAAAAGACGGGACTTCGCGACCCAAGCCGCGCTCATCGGCAAAGTGCGCAAAGATGGTCAGGGCGTGGATGTGCCCGGTTCGGGGGACGACATCTTGCAGGGGGGCTGCGCCGACCTCTGCAGCCGCAACCCAAGCGGCGACGAGCGCGTTTTTGGCAACGGGTTTAAGCATCAAACTCAGGCTGGGAGCCGAATCAAACGGGCCACTTGATGCCCTCTGTGGGTCGCGTGGCCGTTGCGTCGCGTTGTACCCAAAAGACCCATGGCAAAGTCTCTTACGGGTAGAGGGGCACTCATGGCCGCAGAAGTTGTTCCAAGCGTTTGATGAATTCGGACAGTGATTTTAGTGGGAGGCATGTTTCAAATTATTTGGGCCTCTAACGCTTGTCAACACAACCTCGGCTCCAGTCAATCTGCACGCCGCCGTAGTGTCTCAACTGTTGGTCGCGCTGGATGCGGTAGCGGCTGCTCAGCCGCCAGCCGCTATAGGAGACCGCCACCAGCGCGTACCCACGCCAGCCCGTGCCATAGAGCGGACGAATGCTCACGGCTCCGGGCAGATCCGCCTCGTGTTCGTAAATCCGCGTCCAATTCGAGTCCGTGCGGAAGCGGCTTGCGTGCAAGGTGAGCCAGCGGGTCTTAAACCGCACGCTGCCCAACAGGCCCCACTCGGCGCGGTGCCAGCGCACCAACTCGCCGCGCCAGCGCCAAGCGCCCCGGTCCAAGTCCAAGCGCCATTTGTGGCTGCGCTCTTGCACCAACCGCTCGTTTGCCCAGTGCGGTCGCAGGCGTCTTTGCCACTGCCCGCGCATAGCCCAGTGGCCGATTGCGCCCAATCACCAAGTCCGCACCCGTGCCGGGCCGCCACCAGCCCGGATGGCCGCCTCTGTACCGCGCTGACAAAGGCTGCCTCGTTCTGAGTCATTTCAGCCAACGTTTCCTGCGCAGCGAGAGCGGTGTTAGCGGCAGTGGGACACCTCAAAGCTCCATGCGGACTCCATTCGAATCATCTAAAGGGCATCCGCAATCTGGGTGGCTGTCCGGTTCAGCTCCTCTCGGCTCGGCTGCGTGAGCTCTCGGGATGACAAGAACATGCCCGGGATTCACGGGGCGAACGTCTAGAAAGGCGCAACAGAGGTCGTCCGCATAGACCGTGCTCGATGGCGCCCTATCTGACAAGATGTCGCAGAAGACACAGTCAGTCATCGGATTCTCTAGTTCGTTGCGCCATGACGCTTCAATAGCTCGGCCACCTTTTCGTGCCCTTCCCTTGCTGCTACCGCGATCGGCCGTGCCCAGGATGCGCCGGCCAGATTCGGATCCGCTCCCCTCTTCAGCAGAAACTCCGCCATCTTGTAACTTCCGAAACGCGCTGCCCACCCCAGTGGCGTTGCGTCGTGGTGGAGCTCGATGGCGTCGATATCGGCCCCGAACTCCAGCGCTAGTGTCCCGTCGCAGAAATATGTAGCCATTGTTCCACCGATCCATCCCGGCTCACGGCGTTGCCTTCACTCGCCGTACACCACTGGTACGACTCGCTCAGGCGCCTTGTGGTCCGGGCGCCTCAGCGGCTCAATTTTGTCAACCTATCTCTGCGACGGGACACTAGCTCCGCTTTTTCTGCGTTCTCGTCTTCATCCTCACGCCGGGCGGTGGGAGTGTAGTTATGCTGGCTCGCCGCCAGCTTGTGCAATGGAGTGATCCGCAGGTAATTCGGCACGTTCGGGTCCAGTCCATGCTCGAGAAGGGTTCGAAAGACGCCAATCTCGCCTCGCCACAGATACCCCTGGCACGCGGTGAGGGCCGACGGCATCGGGATGCCAAGCTTCAGCATCCGCTCCAGCAGTTCGGGATCCTTGTCAACCCACACGTACATCTCGCTCATGCGCGGATCGTTCGGGTTGCGGTCGTACATCTGCTGCAACCGTTCGGTATCGCTCAGGTCCTGGTTCTCTCCACCATAGCTGTACAGCAGCTCGAGCATCTTTCGATTCTTGCCTTGCGCTTTGTTTCTATGCCACGTCGCCATCCACGTGGCGGTCCCGGAGGAGTCCTGACCGTAGGCGTTGGGATCGGCGCCGTGCTGGAGCAGGAGCCCGGCGACCTGGTAATGGTCGTTCGCGACCGCCGCATGTAGCGCGAACCCCCAGCGCCCTTCGCACCGGGTGGCGTCAGCGCCGTGATCGATCAAGAAACGCAGCATCTCCAGGTTGCCGCGCTGGGCAGCGGCTGCCTTCGGCGTCATGCCCATGGGGGATTCGAAATTCACCGATTCCGGATCGGCCCTCAGCATCGATTTGACCCCATCGAGGTCGTTCCGGGCCACCGCCACATCGATGGTGTAATCTGCCCCCTTCGACAACAGCCGCTCCGCCAGATCCAGGTCCTCTGGTCCGTGCCCGTAATAGTCGTTCCAGATGGCATGGTCGAGCGGCCGCATCCGCGCCCTGCCATCCGGTTGATTGAGGTCGGCGCCACCATCGATCAGCAGCTCGACCAGTTCAAGGTCCCGGTTGATGATCGCCTTGTGAAGCGGTGAGATCCCCTCGCGGTCCGATTGATCTACCAGTTCCGGATTGTCCGCCAACAACTCGGCAACGCCTGCGCGATCCGCCTGTGCCACGGCATCGTGAAATCGTTCCGCCCCCTCGTCGTACCGGTGCTGTTCCGCAACCGCATGGCGGATGATGCGGGCCGTCTCCTGGTGGCCGCGATCTTCCGCCAGCTTGAGGATCGTATCCTCGCCGTACCAGGAGTGGGCGGTCGGACTGGCGCCGCACTCGATCAACGCCTGCACCGCCCGGGTGTGCCCTTCCTGCGCCGCGAAAACAATCGGCGGACAGTAAAAAAACTCCTCGTTGACCAGATTCGGGTCGGCGTCCAGGTGAGACTCGAGGGTTTCTGTGTCCCCGCGCATCGCCGCCACAATCAACGGCCAGACCTTTGCGGCATCCGCACCCAGGGTCGTCCCGTGCGTCACCAGGAAGGGGTCCTCCACCAGGAGCCGCGCCTTCTCCTGGCTGCTCAGCCCGACGGCCGGCCGGCGTTCGGCGATCTGATCGATGAGCTTTTGCCAGCTGGCAATGCCGTATTCACGCGCGATCACCAGCTGCGCATCGCTGAGCTTGAACGGGAACGCCGCCACCTCGGCGTCGGTCGCTTCGAGCAGTTTCGGATGGCTCTCCCGGATGCGCTGGTAGGCATCCGGATCGGCCTCCGTCCACTGCTTGCGCAGGGTTTTGGAGAGGGTCTTCTGCTGCTGGAGGTTGGGTACTACGGGCAGGTCGCGACGCATGGCGATCCTCCTTTCGACGGATTGCCTGGCCCGCATACAGGCAGAAAGAAGGTTCGCGAAGAAGAATACGAAGAGCGAACATCAGGTGAACGTGGTTCTTCCCGCAGGTTGGGTGCGCCCTGGTGCGCGACTGACAACCTAATTCCGAATGAAAGGCTATGTCAATGCACGCAACATCTGCGTTGGACGTGGGAGGGTGTTGGCTTCGGAACTATTAGACGAATATGATCTTTCCTGTAACGTCCCATCGGCTCCTGCACCGGTGCAGCCGGTTAGGTATAGGGTGCATCCCCGAAGCCAAAAAAGCAGGCTGTTACCCGAAATATGAACTCTCCAGACTGGCCATCAAACTTGAGTACGAGATTATTGACAGCACTACCCACGTAATGGTTCATCTGCTATGACATTCATTCCTTGTTGTCAGATGTGCACAACGCCTGATTGCTCCAGGCACCGGGGCGATCAATCCTGTCCTATTCCAGAAAAAGCCCGCTACTCCTTCGCCACGTACAGCGCGTACACCTTGGCATCCTCCGGCCGCAGCCCGTTGCCGTAGTTCACCTGCAGGCGGAACGTCTCCCCCGCCGGCAGCTCATCCCTTTCCTTCCAGCGCACCGGCAACCGGAAACCATCCTCGCTCAGCGGTACACAAGCATCCCCGGAGTACCCCGGCAGCGGATGGAACCCCTCGCCCAGCACCTCCACCGTCACCGGACAGTGCTCGGTCAGATCGGCATTGGCGAACACCTTCTGCGGACCGTCGCCGCGCATGGGGCAGCTTATGAAGTGGGGCTTCGGCCGCGTGATCGGAAAGAACTCCCCCTCGCCGAAGATGATCTCGTCGAAGGTCTCGAAGCAGCCGAGCCGGTCCAGGTGCCAGCTGGCGCAGCGCACGTCGCTGCCGAAGAACATCCCGTACCACATCAGGGTCCGGTCGCCCCGGTTGACCATCGCCGGCCCGTGGGCATGGGTGAGCGCCCGGCCCATCCCATCGGGTTGCTCCAGCTCGACCGCGGCGGGGATAAACTTGAAGTCGGGAATCGGCTCGCGATAGTGCATGGCATCGTTGGAGACCACCAGGCCCAGGTCCATGTCGATCCGGTTCTGCTCGCCCATCGGGTTGCCGTGCCACATGTCGTAGCACCCGATGATCACATTGCCCCGGCTCTGCAACATCGCGCCCTGATGGGCTTCCTCGGCCATGTTGTGGTGCGGCTCCATGCGCCGCGGCGGCACGTCGTCGCGGCGGAAACTGAGACAGGAAGCCTGGGTCCAGGTCTCGAAGTCGTAGGAGGCGAAGGTGACCATCTTGCGGGTGATGCCGAAGTGGGAGCCGTGGTAGCCCAGCTCGTCCTGGGAGGTGACGTAATAACAGCCGTTGTGTTTGACCACGCTACCAGTCTCCTGGGCCGGACCCACCGGGTTGTTGGGCGATTCCGTCCAGCGCAAGCCGTCGGGGCTGTAGGCCACCGCCAGGCTGTTGACGAACTGGCTGGCCTCGATGCACATCTTGAAGCGGCGGTTGGGATCGGGGTCGTCCGGATCGTAGAGCACCGGCGCGCTGGTCAGACAGGGATTGCCGTCGAACAGGTCGATGATGTTGTTGTTTTTGTTGCCGTTGAACTCGATCAAACCCAGGTTCGGTCGTTCCCAATTGTACCCATCCTGACTGACCGCATAACCCAGGCGGCGGCCCCCTTCCGTGTCCTGACTGCTCTTGGCCTGGTACCACATGCGCAGCTCGCCATCGAAATCGATCACCGTGCCGTAGAAAACGACCTTCTCGTCATCGATCGAGCCCGGCTCGCCGGTACGCAGTACGATGGGGGGCTTGTTGTAGGGAGTCTTTCCCGGCACCAGCTGCAACCGCAGCCCGGTGCTGAACGGGATGCTGTAGGTATCGAAAGGAAACAGGACCGCTTCGTCGACTTTGTTGATGGGAAAGGCGTTGTGTACTTCCAGCATGGCCTCAATCTCCTGTGGGGGTTGGGGGATGTATAGGAATAATAAGGCACCGATATCGGTACTATGTAATTCGCCGAAACCGTTGTCAATGGTCCGGTAGAATCCCTGATGAATCGCTGGTCGTCGCACCGAATCGTTCCGGAATGCTCCGAGCACCGTTGTAAAGGATTTCGGCGCGGTTCAGGAGTCAACCTGGTATTTGAGGGCACACTCCGCCGTACGCCCGGCGCCAGAGGCCGTCCTGCCCAAGATGCAGGGTGGGAATTCATCCCTGTGGAATGGCCCCTTAATGATTCCAGCACCAATTTAGTGATTGGCACCACTCATGGGGGCAGGTCAATCTGCGGTCAGGTACCGGCTTTGTCGAGCAGGTCGGCCAAGTTCTGCCCCAAGATCAAGCGCTTGTGCTCGTCTGGTACGAACGTGCAGTGCGTGCGGAATACTTCGAGCGCGTGCTGGTAGGTCATGTTGAATCGCACTACCGGATAGTCCGAGCCCCAGCACAGCCGTTGGGAGCCGAAGTGCTCGTAGAGCTGGCGCACGATATGGTGCGTGTCCGAGTAGGGGTAGTCCCACGAGACGTGCGAAGCATAGTGAAAACCCGAGAGCTTGATGTAAATGTTGGGCACCTCGGCCGAGCGCAGAATCTCCTGCAGATTGGGGTGCGGCGCTTCCTCTTGCGCGTTGGCCCCGGCCATGTGGTGACAGAGAAAAGTCACCGACGGAAAGCGCCGAGCCAACTCGCGCAACGCTGGCTGCCACTGCGGCCCCAAAGCTAGGCTGGCGATCAGGTTCAGATCGGCTGTGGCACTGAAAAACGCGAGCCCTTCCTCTGATGCAAACCACTCGGTGTCGCTATTTAGGTAGTGAGTATAGCCTTTGAGCTGGTACTTTGCCGCGGCCGCTTTGAGCCGCTCGGCCGCTCCTGGGATGTGGTATTCTGCCGACCACGAGCAATCCACGTCGGCGAATTGCACCAAGCGATCTGGATAGACGCGGATTTGTTCGGCGACGTAGTCGTTGTTGTGGGGATTGTGCTCGATGCGAGCGCAGACCAGCACGGCCTTTTCGACGCCGTTGCGGTCCATTTCCCACAGCAGTTGCTCAACCCGGCCGCGGCTGTTGTGATCGGGCACGGGCGGCTCGTAGGGCCAGTATTCCCAAGCGTGGGTATGAGAGTCGATTATCATTAGAAGCCTAAGAAGTGTGGTTGTTGTTAATCATCAATGGCGGATGACAAATGATACTTAAAAAAGGGTACTCTGAAAAATCTGTCATATGACCGCAACGCATTTGTTTTATATAAATCCGTGTCCTCGCTAGGCGCGGTTTCCAACTTGCGTTATCTATGCTTAAAAGAAGACCGGGATGCGGATCCTAGACGCAACTCCGCCACGGACAGACGGACTGGTATAACGAAAGGAGCAGTATGAGTATACAAAACGTAGCGGTCATCACGGGGGCGGGACGCGGCATGGGTGCGGCCATCGCGCGCAACCTAGCGGGTCGAGGTTGGGCTGTCTCACTGCTTTCACCCTCCGGGGCAGCCGAATCGCTGTCGCAGGAACTGGGCGGCATCGGGGTGACCGGTACCGTTCCGGAAGAGGGTGACCTACGACAACTCATCGATCGGACTATGGACGCGTATGGCCGCATCGACGGCGTCGTAAACAGCACGGGCCACATCCGCCCAAGGGCAATCTCTTGGATATACCGGACGAGGACTGGCACGAGGGGTTGGATATCGTCCTTCTGAACGTGGTTCGCATGGCCCGGATCGTCACGCCGATCTTGGTCAGGCAGGGCGGGGGATCGATCGTGAACATCTCCACCTTTGCCGTCTTCGAACCCGAGCATCACTTCCCCGTTTCGACGCCCTGCAAGGCGGCCCTGGCGAGTTTTACGAAGATCTACGCAGATAACCACGCCGGCGACAACATCCGGATGAACAATATCCTACCGAGTTTCATCGACGGCCTCCCGGAAGAGGAATCGTTCAAGTCGCGCATTCCCATGGGGCGTTACGGAACCGTGGAGGAGATCGCAGAACCGCCGCCTTCCTCCTCACTCCCGGCTCTGGATACATAACTGGACAGAATCTACGGGTCGACGGGGGCATTACGCGGTCGGTGTGACGGATGTCGGCGGTCCGGGCGGCCTGAAGGTCCGTGCCGGTTGGGGACATCCGGTTCGGACGCGCACGAAAGTATAGGTAAAATGAGGACCTTTTTGGACTCTCGGTCAAGGCGCTGAGCGCACCGCCAGGGTCAGGCAGCTCCCGGAGGATCGTTTGCCCGTCCTTCGACCGAGCTCGGAGTCCATTCTGGTTGCCTGTCGGCCCGGATCCGGAGCAATTCGGGGCCTGAGGGAGCGTTGAGGGCACACCCCGCCGTACGCCCGGCGCCGGGTCGAGAAGGCAGGTCAGGCGGCGAACTCGAACTGCGGATGCGGCGGGGCCCTCGGCGGGGGCACCGCCGGCAGCCCTACCCCCTCCAGATAGGTCCGGATCGGTCAGGGCGGCGACGATCCTCAGGCGCCCGCCACAGGTCGCGCATGCGCTGAGGTCGGAGGAAAACACCCGCGCCAGCAGGGTCGCCCACCGCAGCCGATGGGCGCAGGGCCGGCCAATTGTCGAAGCCGTACTGGCGGGCAATCACGTGCTGGGCCTCGTGCGCTGGCGACTTCACTTGGACTCGTTGAGGGCTGATCTGCATTTAGCCTGAAGACGCCCGCGTCGCGCTTAGCACGTCGTAGCAAAACTGCGCCGTGCTCCAAGCATCGTACCCATCTGCGTTCCAAATCTGGCCGGAGACCTCCGGGCAGATGTAATTGTCCCAGCCGGCGTCTTGCACGGCCTTGTAGTAGGCCTTCATGTCCAGCTTGCCGCTGCCGGGCAGGAGATAGCGGACCCGCCCCTCTTCGTCGAGATAGCCGTCCTTGATGTGATTGTGGACCGAGTACTGGAGATTCAGGTCAATTGAGTGCTGCAAGTCGATGCCCTCAACCCAGAAGTGGCTGTAGTCGAAGTTGAGGCCGAGGTTGGGATGATTGGTTTGCTGCATGAGCCAAGCGGCCTTTTCCGGCGTCTCGAAGTCGTCGCCAGCATGCGGCTCGATGGCGACGATGACGTCGTATTCGGCGGCCATGTCGCCTAGTTCGAGTACCAGCTCGACGATGCGCTCTTTGCCGGTCTCCCAGGCGGGTTTGCCGCCGAGGGTGGTGCTGACGACCATTGGGCGGTCGTCGATCCGGAGTGAGCGGCTCAGTTCAAAGGTCACTCTGAACTGCGCGAGTGCGGCTGCGCGCCCCTCGCCTTCGACGCAGGGCGAGAGCAGGGCCATTAGCACTGGCGAGGGGAAGCCGAGTTGGCGGAAGAGGTCGGCGAGTCTTTTGCGCGCGGCCGCGTCCATGTTGGCTGGCTCGGTTGGCCAGCCGGGGGTGACGGCGATTTCCATGCCCTCGTAGCCCATGTCGGCGAGGCGCGGCAGGGCTTCGAAGATGTCGAGTTGCTTCATGCCATAGGTGCTGTAGTAGAGTTTCACTCGGTGACGGCCTCCTGTTGTGCTCCCATGCGCTCGCGCTCGGCGATTAGCAAGTTGATCCAGTGTTTCATGTAGTGTCCGTGGTCGTGCCAAGTGCGGCCGCTGATGAGGTTGCCATCGACGACGCAGGGCGCGTCGACAAAGGTGCCGCCGCAGACCTCGAGATCGAATTGGCACTTGGGCACGGTGGCCATGCGCCGCCCTTGGACGCAACCGGCGCGGGCGGGGATTTCGACGCCGTGGCAGACGCAGCCGACGGGCTTGTCGCGGTCGAAAAAGTAGCGGGTTATGCGAATCAGGTCCGGGTCGTCGCGGATGTATTCGGGAGCGCGCCCTCCGGAGAAAAAGATTCCCACGTACTCTTCGGGCACGACGTGGCGGAAGGCGATGTCCGCTTGGATGGTATAGCCCTCAAACTCGCGGGTGATGTCCCAACCTTCGGCCGGGACCTCGTGCAGGACCATGTTGTAGCGGCGGGCTTCCGGCCCGGCCACCACGGGCGCGAGTCCCTCTTCTTGGACGCGCAGGTAGGGATAGAGCGTATCGACGGTTTCGGTGGCGTCCCCGACGATGATGAGGACTTTGGCGGTCACGGCATTCTCCCTTGGACGATGTAGGCTGATGGGATAAATTTCTCGCGCCGGAGAAACTAATGTGCCATATTGGGCGCATCAAGCTGTGAGCGCATCGCAACGACGCAAGGAGGTTATCATGGAATACCGTCGCTTTGGACAAACGGACATGGAGCTGAGCACTATTGGCTTGGGTGGGCTGTTGGCTCGCTACGAGGGCGTCAACGGCCATCCCCCGCCCGAGGAGAAGCGCCGGATTTACCTGCGGGCCGCCGAGTTGGGCGTCAATCTCTTCGACATGGGCTACGGCGACGAGGTCCATATTCCGGACGATCTGAAAGGTCCGAGGGACGACCGCTTCTTCTCGCTCAAGGTAGGTGCACCCGCAGCCGCTGAGGTGGAGGGAACTATCGACAAGCACCTCTCCAATGTGCGCCGCGAGGCCATCGATATTTTGCGGGTACAACACTATGCCTATCTGCAAAACGAAGGCTTGGCCGAGCGCATCGCCGAGTGCAAAGCCAAAGGCAAAGTGCGCGCCTTGTGCTTGATTCGGCACATGCTGGCCGATCAACAAGCCTATGCCGAGCGCGGCCCCGAACCCGAAGCGGACGCCGATTTGGTCATCTACAACTACGTCTGCCGCTGGCAGGCTCCGGGCATTGCGGCGTCGGCGCAGGTTGGGAAAGGCGTGCTGATTATGAAGGCTTTGGGCGGCCAGTGGCTTAGCTGGGCCGACAAGACGCAGACCGACTGGTCGGCCGTGGACGAGTCAAAGGTCGAGGAGCTATCGCCGAGGGGGGAAGGCATTCGCGGAGAGCTGCCGCTGGTCTATCCGATTGTCTCGGGCCCTTGGCACGAGCTAGCCGAGCCGGGCGAGTTGGTGCCGCGCACCGAGCGGGCGATACAGTGGGTGCTGGCGACCGAAGGGGTGCATTGCACCTTGGTGGCTTTTGCCAGCGTCGAGGAACTGGAGGAAGGGTTGGGGGTGATGGAGACAAGTACCGCTATTTGATTGGATCAAGAGAGGGCGGGTTCAGTAGGCTACAGAAACGATCTGGCTGACTTGATCGGTGCGCGCGTCTCCGCTGACCTCGACGCGCAGGACGTAGTTTCCCGGTGCGACCAGACCGCCAGTGTGGTCGCGTCCGTCCCATTCCAAGGCCACTCGTCCGGCCACCTGCTCCGCTTCGCTCAGAAGATGCACCTGTCGCCCAGTTAGGGGATACTATCGATCGCTGGGAAAGGCAGACAAGGTGGCACAGGTTTTCCGGAGTATCACATAGACGTTCCCAAGTTCCCCTGACAGGCGCTCGCCGTGTCTCAGTTCCTCAAAATCCTCTCCATAGATCGCCGCGATTTCAAACCGACCAGAACGACGGAGCAAATCTTCGAAATCAGTGAACAGCCAAAGTCTCAGAGAATAGCGATCATCAAAACGATCGATCTTGCCATCCTTTTCGACTTCAAACGAGCCGATTTGGTGACTCAATCTGGATTCTCTGTCTTCATTGAGGATTCGCCACCAAGTCTTCACCCTTATGCCGCTACGCTCCATCGTCCAACGATCACCATCCGGGAGCTTGCCTTGATGGGCGAAGTTCAGATGGACGACGTAAATTCCGCCTTCGCGGAGTGATGAACCCGTAGCTTTCAAATGGGAAATTACTTCATCATTCGAGTGAAGGTGTCCAATACTGTTGATCGAATTGAACGCTGCATCGAACCGACCAGGTATATCAGCGGAGATCATATCGGCCAGTGTCGTCTGCACACTCCCTTCGTAACCGGCGGCTGCAATTGAGTTCTCAGCGTATTGGAGCATTGTCGGGTTGATGTCGTAGCCAGTAACGTGGAACCCATAAGCAGGCAGTGTCCTTAGAAATCGACCTGTGCCGCAAGCTGGTTCAAGAATCTGTCGCACTGGAAATGGCGCGTGCGTTCTAAAAACTCGTTTGAAAAAGCCAATCTCCTCAGAAAGATCCCAAGAAAACGCTACATCATAGATCTCAGGGAGATCATATAGTTTGGAACGCATTTATCTTCTTTTGAAAGCGCCGTGACCCACCGATTCCCACTGGAAAAAGCGGACGAAGCTTACGCGACTTTTGCGGAAGGAAAGTCCGGCAAAGTCATTTTCGAATCTCAATGAGAAATGTTGCTGCCAGAGTCGCAGTTGCTACCGTGCGAATGCGCCGGCGAGGCGCCACACACCGCGGGCGTTGGGCGTGGTGCTGTCGCACCCCTCGTAGACCATTCCGAACGCTCCTTCTTCGGAACCGGCCGGCATCTCGAACACGCACATCTCCGACGCCTTGACCGCGTCGGGGCCGTTCCCATCTGGAACGATGGCGGCGCCATCCGCGCGCCAGTCCAGGCCGTCGGGGGAAGTGGCTGAAAGAATCTGCTGGCTTCCGCCCTCGGTAGGCACCGTTTCGGAAACCTGGGAGGTGTAATACATCCGGTAACCGCCTTCCGGCAGTCGAACGATTTCGGGCGCGAATGCAGTGGGATCCTCTGGCAACCGTGGTCCCTCCACGACGAAATCCGTCCCGCCATCAGTCGAGATAGCACTGACGATGCCAACGTCTCGTTGGGTCACGTACAGCCGAACGCGGCGATCGTCGGTATAGATGATGCGCGACGCCATCACGTTGCCGCCATTGATCCGCAAGCGGTGCCCCTCCTCGAGTTTCCAGGTCAGACCGCCATCCTCGGACAGGGCGCTGCGAATCGAGTTCTCCGTCGACTGCGTGCCCGGGCAGCTTTCGAAATACATGCGCAGGCGGCCCGACCCATCCGTCATCGGCACTACCTCCGACGACACCACGCGAAACTCACCGGCGTTGCCCTGCTCCGGCGTGAGCCGCACACCTGGTTCCGGCTTCCAGCTGAGGCCGTCGGTCGACACCGCGCTGAGGATGCGGGTGGTGGCGTTTTCGTAGTCGTTGGCTCCGGCCGGGTGACCAGACCGCGGCAGGATCTGGGTGTAGTACATCCGGTAACTGCTGTCGGGAAGCCGTATCACGCGCGGACTCACCGAGCCGCAGATACCGCTGCGCATCGCATCGCGGGGCCAGCGGATCCCGGGATCGGGAGGCGGTGCCGCGTGCTCGTCCGGAACCGCGTCGATGGCGGCGACTTCGGTCCTCGACCAAGCATTTCCGGGATCTCGCGTCGCCGTATGCACTGCTGGGGTACCGGTCGTCGACTGCGTCAGGTCTATCATCTGTCTACCTCCGCTTTGCGAGCGATGGTGATTATCTCCGGGCTCGTATCTGTCAGGGGACTGTAGTCCCAGTCCCCGAACTGCTGCTCGATCCTCATTCCGGCATCGGTAATAAACGAAGACAACGAATCGCCCCCAAGGAACCGCAACCTGCTGTGGCTTGTCTTGGGGCCGGGCCAATCCGAGCTCATGTAGGTGTGACTGAAATCGACAAACTCCCCTTCCACCTTCTCCACCAAGCACTTCGATCGCACCACTTTTCCGGTATCGTCGGCAACCTGACCCGAGTATTGTTTGTCCCACTGTTCCCACTCACGAGCAAGAGGATTGCGGGTTTCGAACGCGAACCGTCCATCGTTCGTGAGCGCAGCGCCGATCGCAGCGAGCGCCGTCCGCAACTCATCATCCCCGACGAACACCTGGAAGGCGTGCCCGCTCATCAAGATCAGGTCGAACTCGCTTTTCCAGGAAACGGACGACAGGTCGCCGAGCACCCACTCGATACCAGGTTGTTTGCGTGCCTGTTCGAGCATCCCCTGAGCAGGGTCAAGTCCGCACAATCGACCCCGGTGACCTCGATCCCGTGATCGGTGAAGCAAAGCACCGGTCCCGCAGCCAACGTCGAGCACCGCGCTGGCCGCCATGATCAACGGAAGATAGAAGGCGAAGTCCCCTCTTCCGTCCGGCGGCGCGAATAGATCGTACAGAGCAGCTAGTACACCTCGGCGCAATTGATACATTTTATTATTGTCAGGCCATCAAGGCTTTGCCCGTGTATGTCCATTGGAACGGCTTGGCCCTAGTGCGGTTGAAGTATTCGATAAAGGACAAGACGCGTTCTTTGAGCTGTTCCACCGAGGAGAAGCTGGCGCGTTTGAGCAGGCGGCGGACGAGGATACTGAACCACAGTTCAATCTGGTTGAGCCACGAGGCGCGTTTGGGCGTATACACGAAACGAATGCGGTGCCTGGAATCGGCCAGGAAGTCGGCGCGGGTGGCGCACGAGCGCAGGATCCCGCGGCGTCCCTTCTTGCCCAGATCCTGATCGAGATCGCACAGAACCGCCACCAAGTGGACCAGGGATTCGGATGGGTGCGTGTTGAGGTTGTCGACGATGAAGATCCATTCGCCCTCCAGATCGCTGGCCACCGTCTGCAACAGGTGGTGGGCGAACTCCTCCTCGCTGCGCGTGGGGGCCATCGTAGGGGCCAGGATGCGACCGGTGGCGACCTCGAAGTTGGCGATCAGATTGTGCGTGCCGTGGCGGACGTAGTGCGCCTCCTGCCGCTCGACAAATCCGGGGATCGCCGCCTTGGTGGGATGCAGGCGCTCCAGTGCCTGCATGCCGGTCTTCTCGTCGCAACAGATCAGATGCACCCCTTGCTCGTGCAGCGTCAGGGCCTGTTCATACAGGGTACAGACCGTGGACACCTGGTGGCGAAACCGCTCCGGGTCCTCCGGCTCCGGGTTGAGCCAGGAGCGGATCCGATGCGGCTTAAGATCCGCCTGATTTTAAAAAACGCCCCACCGTACGCACCGAAATGCTGGACACGACGTTCCGTTTTACCGCCTCTTCGGCCACCTCTCGGGGGGTCCAGTGGGACACCGGACGTTGCGAGTCCTCGGGGGGCTCACAGGCGATGGCGATGATTTCGACGATTTGCTCGGGGGTGAAGATCCCCTGCCAGCCCGAGCGCGGGGCATCCCCCAGCGTCTCGGTGACGCAACGGCGCAAGTCCGAAGCGCAGGCGCTTTCTTCGGCCGCCTGCAAACGCTCTCGGGCCGCCGCCCAGCGCTGCCGCCAGCGGCCCACCGTGCCGGCGTCCACGCCCAAGTCCTTGGCCAGATCCCGGTTAAGGCCTCCCCGGGCGGCGGCCAGCACGATTCGTGCCCGCTGCACCAAACGCTGCTCCCCCGTGGGGCAACGAACCCAATGCTCCAAGACCTCCTGCTGTCGAGCGCTGAGCTCGATGTCAGGGGCAATTCGCATCTCTTCGACGTGCTCCTTTGTCATCATACGGGGAGCCGTCGTGGGAAGAAAAAGGCAACCAGGAGGGGACCGCCCTGCTCAAAGATAATAAAAGGCTAGAATTGCGCCAAGCAGCACTAGATCGGAGTCAGCGAAAAGGAGATCTGGCATGGTACGTGTAGACAAGACGCCCTCTGGCAAGGTGGCAAGACGCCCTGTGCGCTCTCCACCACTTCGACTCCGTTCCAGAACGCTATGTGGTCTCTTATCTCAGCGGCAGCATCTTTGGGGTCCGGATAATGCCATGCCGCGTCCGGATTCTGCTCCTCTCCAACCACGACATGGTAGTAGTGGGCGACGCCTTTCCAGAAGTATAGGTAAAATGAGGACCTTTTTGGATTCTCGGTCAAGGCGCTGAGCGTAGCGCCATGGTCAGGCAGCTCCCGGAGGATCGTTTGCCCGTCCTTCGACCGAGCTCGGAGTCCATTCTGGTTGCCTGTCGGCCCGGATCCGGATCAATGTATCGCTCGTTGACGTCCAATGGGTTCAATACTGGAAGCTGTTTCGTCCATATCGTTGTGCTGTTTCGTCATTGATAATCTTCTCGTCGACTGTGCTATGCTCGTCCCCAAAATTGGGAGGACCTCTTAAGCATCCGGGAATTAACGCGCCTCTACGGAAATCAAAATGAACTAATGAACCAATAGCTAATGGTTTTCACGTTTCACGCATTACGTTTCATTCATCGGATCGGATACCGTAATAATTCGCGTAAAATTGTTCGCTCTCTCGACGTAGCCATTCCTGATCGGCAGCTTGAGCCCCGAACCGCTGGTGCGAGAAAATAGCCAAATCTTCGCCGGGATCTCCGTCAATGATCCACTTCGCCAGCCACTGACCAATTGCAGGGGAGCCGGCAATCCCCAAAGCAGCGCAACCGGTAGCTAAGTAGAGTCGATCAATCCCTGGCACCGGACCAATCAGATAAGCACCGTCGGGCGCGAATGTGGTCATGCCGCGTCGATACTCGGCGATTTCCAAGTCTTTCAGAATCGGGAAGGTTGGGGCAAGCCGTCTTTGCGCCTCTGCCATAACCTCCACGGGTGGTTCAATATCCTCCGTCCTGAAGTTGGGGGGCATCGCTTCCAGATCAATGCTGACTGGCTGCGGGTCAAAGAACCCGTAGAGGTAGCCCCCTTTGTCAGGTCTCAGATAGCAACTGACATCGGTAACGCGCACCGCTGGGTGATGGTCGGGGATTCCGGGACTCGGAACCGTGCGAACGCGTTGATGGCGGATCGGTTGCACCGCCGCAGTCGTACCAACTCCTTTGGCGAGCCCAGCCCCCCACGGTCCCGCGGTAATCACGACACGGTTTGACCCGATAAAGCCGTTTTCTATTTCTACCCCAAGGATCTCCCCATTGTGCTGCCGAAAGCCGGTTACGGGTGTATTCAGTTGGATTTGAACCCCCAAATCCCTCGCTGCGGCGGCATAAGCGCGAGCGCACTGCTGGGGATCGACATATCCGTCCTTGGGGACGAAATATCCGCCCTCAATCTTGGTCACATCCAACTCAGGGGCGAGGCGAGCCATCTCCGCGTGGGAAACAAAATCCGCTTCGATCCCATTTAGGTGAGACCGCTCAATTTGACGTGCGTAGGCGTCCATCCGTTCTGGCGTGAGAGCTACCATCAAGCTCCCGGTCTGACGCAGACCGGGGTCATGTCCGGTCTCCTTCGGAAACTGAGAGAACAATTCAAGTGCATATCGGATCGCCTGCAACATAGTAACCGATGGGCGAATTTGACCGACGAGCCCTGCAGCTTGGGGCGTCGTCTCCGCAGCGATTTCATCGTTGCGCTCCAGAACGAGAATATCTTTTTGTCCGAACTTTGCCAAATGGTAGGCGGTGCTCAGTCCCCATATCCCGCCACCGACAATTACAACTTCTGTTTGTTGTGCCATTTTCTTTCCTCAAAATATGTTAGGAGATCGCTATGGAACTTCCCGACGCCATCACCCAACGCCGTACTCATCGCGGAGAATTTCGCACAGACGCGATTTCTCAAGAACACCTTGACCGACTCATCCAAGCAGCGCAGTGGGCACCCTCCCCATTCAACACACAACCTTGGGAGTTTCTCATCATCCGTGAGGATGCCGGGAAAAATACCCTCGCCGAGCTGACCGCACAGAGTGTTGTCGAGCAATTCAAAGACAGCACTTTTCTGGACGACAATAGCCGCTGGATGCGCTTAACAGAGGCAGAATGGGAAGAACGTGGCGACGGTGTGCTGCTGACCGATCATGTTGATCTCCCACCTCTGTTCCGCAAAGATCCCAGTAAACTCAAATCAGTATTCTGGGACATCTAGGAGCCGGAAAGCGACCCGCCAAAGAAATCTCAGAGCTTGTCCGCACATCGCCACTGCTCATCCTCATCCTCATGGATAGCACAAGACACCCACCCGGCGAAGGAGGAAGTCGGTGGATGTGGATCGGTATGGGAGCCGCCATCCAAAATCGTAACCGTTCAGTCCCCCTTGCAGTAGTTTGAGCATGTAAAGAAATACCTATTGAGTTTTCGGGTTTGTCGGTATCTTCGTAATTGGTTGTGCGTTTGCAGATTTCTCCGGATACGGCGGACTCCATGAAAAGACCTCCTGAGGGTACGATTTCCGAAAGTGACTTGCGCAAGCGCATTGTCCAGCTCGAGCAGATCGTGGAACAACAGATGGCTCGGATGGCCGATCTGGAGCAGGAACTGGCCCGCCGCAAGGGGCGATCCCGCCGCGGTGCCCGGGCCGCTTCGTCGGAATCGGGCGCTTCCTCTTCGCCGCGCCCCGACACCTCCCGGCGCCGATCCTCGGGGCGCTCGCCGGGCGGGCAGCCCGGGCACGAAGGGCACGGGCGCTCGTGGGTATCGGTCGAACAAGTGGATCAACTGATTCCGGTCAAGCCCAGTACCTGCCACCGATGCGGACACCGGCTCAGTGGACACGATCCCCATCCGCAGCGTCACCAGGAAGTCGTCCTCCCTCCGCTACGGGCCCAGGTCATCGAGTATCAGCTGCACACCCTGCGTTGCCGCCACTGCGACCGCCTGAGCGAAGCCGGTTGGCCCGAGGGCGTGTCGCGGCACACCTTCGGGCCCAGCGTGCAGGCCTGGGTCGGCCTGCTGGCCGGGGCCTACCGGCTGAGCAAGCGCAATATCCGGGCGCTGTTGTCCGACGCGTTCGGCCTCGAGGTGTCGCTGGGTACGGTCAGCCGACTGGAACAGGAGGTGGCTGCGGCCCTGGCGCGGCCGGTCGAGGAGGCACGCGCCTTCGTTTGCCGACAGGGCATCGTCAACGTCGACGAGACCGGCTGGCGGCAGCGCCGCGCCAAGGCCTGGTTGTGGACCGCGGTGACCGAGGGCGTCTCGGTGTTCGCCCTTCGAAAAAGCCGGGGACGGGACGGAGTCGACGAGATGCTGGGTGCGGATAACCGGGCGGTGGTCGGCTCCGATCGCTATTCGGCCTACGGGCATCTGCCGCTTCGACGCCGCCAAGTCTGCTGGGCTCATCTGCGGCGCACCTTCGAGGAGTTCGTGGCCCGAGGCGGAGAGGCCGCCTGGGTCGGGCAACGGCTGTTGGACGCCAGCGATCAGGTGTTTACCTGGTGGCACCGGGTCGGCGACGGCACCTTGCAACGGTCCAGCTTCCAAGTCTACGTCAGCGGCTTGCGTGGACGGTTTCATAATTACTTGGGGTAGGGTCAGCAGTTCGCCGACGCCAAGACGGCGGCCACCTGCGCTAACCTCCTCGATCTCGGACCGGCCCTGTGGACCTTCGTACGCCGGCCCGGCGTCGAGCCGACCAACAACGAAGCCGAACGAGCGCTTCGCCATGGCGTGTTGTGGCGTCATACCAGCTTCGGCACCCACCGTGCCGAAGGCAGCCGCTTCGTAGAGCGCCTGCTCACGGTGCGGGATACCCTGCGCCAGCAGCAGCGCAACGTCCTCGACTATCTCATGAGGGCCTGCGAGGCCGCCGTGCGTCAGCAGCCGGCGCCCTCGCTGCTGCCTCCAACCCACCCCGCCATTCGTTAATAGCAACCTGCGACTATTCCTCCCCCGGTCAATCTGCCAGGGAACTGAACGGTTACCCAAAATCTACTCCTGACAGCAACGGCATTGGACATCGGCACGCAGTTTGTCAGCGCACCACTGGAACGTCAGGCAGACCGAGAGCGGATTCAGGAAATTTTCAACATCCCCGATTCCCACGAGATTATCACCCTACTACGCCTCGGCTACCTAGACTCAACGACCGGCAAATCCGTCCGCTTGCCTTCCTCAACAGTTATACGCCATGAAAAATACTAACCCAAACTTGAGGTGATTTCAAACTTCTGTAGGTCGATTTTCCAAAATCGACATGCTGCGTCGAGATATGAATCTCGATCTACGGGCTTACTACTAATCCAATGCCACCTATTGAACCAATGAACTAGTGAACCAATGCACTATAGCCATCGAGCGATTGCCCCCAACAACTGATCTAACTCTCGGATTCTCATCAACTTGGCACCACCCACTAAAACGGCGCCCCCAACCCAATTGGGACAAACACACCGATAAGCCGGGCGATAATGCTCTCCACACCCAGCCACCCTTCAATCTGTGTGTACCCCCACCAGCAGGCACACCCCATAACAGTCGAAGCAAGCGAGAGTTTTACCAGCAGCAGCCAGATCCTGCTTAATCCCAATCCTCCTTTCTTTCTTCAAGAAATGAAGTGTCCACGAAATCGGGTCAACCCCAAACAAACCAAACAGCAACGCGAGAAAATTCAACGTAATCGTGCAGGAGGTCGACAGCGCAAGCGATCGGTGGTCAAAACCGAGCCGATAGATAAAGAGGTAATTCAGCAGGATATTGAGTCCGACGGTGCACAAGCTAACCACAGCCGAAGAGTGGGTAGAGGAGCCGAGTCACCCGGGCTCCTCCCCCGTTAGAACTGGACTTTTGCAAACTCCGGCTCAGGCCAGCTCGAGGTAGGTGACGATCCGCTGCTGATTCCATCCCACCGTGGTGGCTTGTTCGACGGCCCAATGGATGGTTTTACCGAGCGTTTCCCGCGACACGGCTCGACAGGCTTGGCCGATGGTCGTCAGCACAGTATGAGCCCAGCCATGCGCACGACCCTGCTGCATCTGGGCCATGAGGAGACTGTGCGCCAGCATCACCAGATACAGGTGCCGGGTCTGGCCCTTGGCGGTGCGTAACTGACCATCTCCCATACCCAGATGTTGCTTGCCGTCCCGATGAAAGGTCTCGGTGCCCGTCCAGCGTTTGCGATAGACGTTCAATATACGGCTGATCTCCCAATACACCCGGTTGGTCACCAGGCACTTGACCGGCTTTTTGCCGTTCTTGCGATTCCACAAGATCACCAGGCGAACGGGATGATCGACCTGGGGAAGATGCACGGTCCGGGTGAAATACCACTGCTTGCGATCGCCGATGTCGACCCGTTTGCGGTCCTCGGGGGCGACCCCGGCGGCCCACTCGGCCGCCTTCATCTCCCTGCCCTTGAAACGCACCTTGCGGTTGCTCTTCAAATCCCCCACGTAGCCGCGATGATGGCCCTGGATATGGTTGAGACTCCCGGCACTGGTGAAGTAGCAGTCAAAGGCGAAATCCCCGGGAATCTCTCGCTCCACCACCCAGTCTACCAACTCCTTGAACAGCTCCGTGTGATTCTTGAACGGCGCGGCATCAGCCCCCTCCTCCCGCTTGCGAAAGCGGCGAAACTCCAACGGATAATGTTTCCCCGAAGAACATACGTAGTTGGCGATCACGTAGTCGTGCGCAATCAGATGGCGCCCCTCGGCATGGTCCCAGAACCAACCCGCGTCCTCGATCATCTCCCCGCTATGGCTGACCAGGGTGTTGTCGATGGCGATCACCCCCCGCGCTGAATAGCGGGTCGAGGAATGACCCTGCAACCAGGCCAAACGATGTTCGTTGAGTGGTTCCACGTCCCACGGAACCTGGGTGATCCAGCGGTTCAGGCAGGATTGATCTGTGGCTTGGGTAAACTCGGCGTTGATCGCCGATACATTCTTGCGCTCGGCGACCATCAGCCCGGTCAGATATTCGGCAAAGTGCCAGCGCTCCGGGGTGTTGGCGAACATCCAGCCAAACTCGTCCACGGCTTGCTCCACGATCGTAGGAAAGGCAACAATACCCGGCATGAACCCCTCTCACAGCGTCAGGGGACGAGCAAGGCGGGGGAGGCCCTGCCTCGCCAATATACTCATGCGGGCGGTATTTCTGCTACCGAAAACCTTGATCCACCAGCCGGAAATACCTTTTTTGCAAAAGTCCAGTTAGAACCCATCGTGCCCGATTCGGGCAATAGGCTCAAGATACGACCATTGACCAAGCCGAGGCAGCCAGGCTATCCTCTTCAGTTGCGTGGCCGTTGTCGGTTGAGATTCTGTCGATCTCACAACGTTTCCCCTCAGAGGACGATCATACCCAGGGGCCTTCGCCATGTGGCAGGCTTTCCCTGCCTCGGACTACTATGCCCCTTCTGACTTCCTGACCCCCATTTCGACGCCCTCGCGGTGTCGGCTTGTCGGTCGATACTTCCATCCATGGAAGAGCGGTCAGGATCTCCCACGTTTACCGTACGGCTTTGATTGCATGCCGCGCTCTCCGACCCCGGAGGAGTCACCTGACCCTGCCCATAAGCGGGCCCGGCGATGGTGCCTTCGAGGCCTATAACCCTCTCGGCCTCCTCTCAGTCGATATTCGTTAACGGGGCTCAATCGCTTCAACCCGAAGGTTTGCGGCCTACAATCTCCCTGTCTACGCTTAACGCCTGCCGTTACCGACACGCGCTCAAGACTCGGTATGGAAGGTGCCGGGTCGGCACCTTCCCAGTGGCACTCTCAGCCACCAGTCGTACGGCACTTCGTGGCGCACTATAGGTAAAATGAGGACCTCTTTGGACTCTCGGTCAAGGCGCTGAACGTACCGCCAGGGTCAGGCAGCTCCCGGAGGATCGTTTGCCCGTCCTTCGACCGAGCTCGGAGTCCATTCTGGTTGCCTGTCGGCCCGGATCCGGATCAATTCGGGGCCTGAGGGAGCGTTGAGGACACACCCCGCCGTACGGCTCTCGGCGCAGGGAGCGAATCGCGGATGAGGTCAGGCTACGAACTCGAACTGCGGCTGCGGCGGGGCCCTCGGCGGAGGCACCACCGGCAGCCCTTTGCCCTCGTTCGCACGGAACAATCAGGTCGACTTCAGCGAGGAGGGCTGGGCGTATCTGGTCGGTCAGGCCGATCTCCGCGACGTCGTCGAAGCTGACGCCATCTTCGCCATCGTCAACGGCACGCCGCCGGACGAGGGTGTCATGGTCGAGCTCGGCGCCGCAATCGCGCTGAAGAAGCCGACCTTCCTGTTTCGCGACGACTGGCGTCGTTGCACCGATTCGGAACGATATCCGCTCAATCTGATGTTGTTTGCCGGAATGCCTGAAGCTGAGTGGGAGGACTACTACTACACCAGCGTTGATGAGATCGCATCGCCGGACAAAGCGCTGTTCGTCTGGGCCCGATCCACGTCGACAGGTTAGCGGAGATCAGGCACCCGACCGACGTCGGGCAATGACAGGCGGTTAAGCAGCTGCCAGCCGCTCCGCAATCCCGTCCGGCGCGCGGGCGGTGTACTCGATGGCGTCATCGTGCCGGCGCGGCTCGAAGTTGATGGCACCGGTGTACTCCACCTTGCGAAGCATTCCGAACAACTCTGCCCACTGAATCTCGTCCCCTTCGACCAGAGGGGGATGGTGGTCAGCACCCTCTTTGAAACCGTGCAGATGGATGTGGCGCAGCCGGTGGCCGCAGGTTTCGAGAACCTTCGTCGGCCCACCCTTCAGCGTCATCGGATTGACGCGCTCTTGGTTGCGCACGTGGCCGATGTCGAGAATCATGCCGACCTGGGGATGGTCCATGGCGTCGAGGAACTCGATGCGGTCTTCGACGTTGGGTCCGGTGGTTGTGTTCTCTACGGTGATTGCCGCGTCCGTCCCTTCGATGTGCCTGGCCAACTCTTCATAGGATTTTACCACGAACGAATTGGTTTCCTTGGCGTGAGAACCCCACAGCGTGCCCCCCATCTCTAGCATGGTATCGATCTGACGCCGGCATTTGTCGGTGCGCTCGAGCCGCGTGCTCTCCGTGTCGACATCATTGAAATCTGTCCTGAAACAGTGATAAGCCACGACCTCGATGCCGCTTGAGCGACAGGCTTCTCCCACCAGCTTCATCGAGCTGACATCGGTCATGTTGAACTGCTCCGGACTCTCCAGAAGCTCGATGCGCGTGATGCCATGGCGGCTAAGCTCGTCAAACGCTCCCTTGTCTATGGGCCGATGACCCCAGAAGACAAAGGTGGAGATGGATAGACGATCGCGGATTTCCTGAGCTGTGTAGGTTCCCATTTTTAGTCCGTCCTGTTCCGGGTAGGCAGCGTCCTGTTTGATGGTGCTCGGGTGATAAGGTAGTATTCAGCAACTTCAGGTAAATGATCCTCCCCCACGCTCGAGCCCTCGGGCAGATCGAGCTGATCCTCACGCTGGCCGCCTCCCATCTCTTTTTCCGCGAGCGCTGCAAGATCGCGGAGCTTCTGGGCGTGGCCCTTATCACGGTCGGAATCCTGACCCTGGTGCTTCTCCGTTGAAGGCTGCTTCCGGTGACGCAACTCGCTTCAGACGTCCGGCACAATCGCCTCCATCAAAACAACGGGTACTGCCACACCGTTCTCATCGTCGGCCGATTGACCCACGGTGGTGAATCCGATCCGTTAGTAGAATGAGACCGCATTCAGGGTCGCGCGCACCCGCATTTTCCCACCCACGCCTGCTGCAATCCGCATCCCATGTTCGCACAGGACTCGTCCCACCCCACGGCGAGTTGACCCAGGATCTACGAACACGGCGAGCAATTCCCCATTTGCTGCGGCCCCAAACCCAGCAACCCCATCTGCGATTTCGGCCATGTATACGGTACCTGCGTTAATCCCCTCGAGATATCCTCCCGGTGTCCTGCCTTGGAGCTACGCTCCGATCTGTTCCTCAGTGTAGTGGGATTTGCAGAGGGTCGTAACAGACCTCGTGTGAATCTCGTGCATGATGGCTGCATCGGCCCCCGTTGCCTGACGAATTGTTATTGGGCCATCCATTTTTTTGTTTGTAGGGTGTGGTGCGGCATGATGCTGTTTGTTGCCTGGTACATATATTGAACTACGCAGGTTCATCAACAGTAGCAATCGCAAATTGATGTGGAACAACTGAAAGAGTGAGAAGTATAGGTAAAATGAGGACCTTTTTGGATTCTCGGTCAAGGCGCTGAGCGTACCGCCAGGGTCAGGCAGCTCCCGGAGGATCGTTTGCCCGTCCTTCGACCGAGCTCGGAGTCCATTCTGGTTGCCTGTCGGCCCGGATCCGGATCAATTCGGGGCCTGAGGGAGCGTTGAGGACACACCCCGCCATACGCCCGAGGCCAGGGGCGGCCTGGCCACGTAGCGGCACAAGCGTTCGAGTCCTCGCCGGTCAGGGCCCGCGATCCGCGTCGCCGCATGCAGCGAAAAGCCGCGCGAAGCGAAGCACAAGGGCGCCGTACGCACCCCGGTGGCCGGATCTTTCAGGGCCCGTCGCAGGCGCTGACCGGCGCGTGCCCCGGTGGCGATGAGTCCTCGCACCGAAGCCGCGGTGAGAGCCGCCAGCACGGACTCCTCGGCGGCGAGCGGAGCGGCTGCGGTGTCGTCGACCAGGCCGTGTCGGGTACACAGGCGGATGATACGGCGCGCACTCGTCTCCACGATCTGCCGCACGGTTTGGTCCGACAACGGCGGGGCCGCTACGAAAACCGGAGCTTCATCCCCATCGACGTAGACCCCGTCGAGCATGAGCACGTGCACGTGGGGATTGAGGTTCAACGAGGAACCGAATCTTTGGACGAAGGTTACCGAGCCCCAACGTGGATACCGTTGCCTTCGAGCATATACCACACCTCATCCATATCATCGGCATGCCCATGGGTATCAGGGGGCTGCACTGCGTCGAAAGTAGAACGTCTTGAGCGGTTCCTCCGTATCGTTGATGAGGGTATGCCCTGGGTTTGACGGTGCGACAGAGACGGCATCGCCCGGAACTTGCCGGTAGACATTCTGGCTTACCACGTGGATGCCGTTGCCTTCGAGCATATACCACACCTCATCCATATCGTCGGCATGTCCGTGGGTATCAGCGGTCTGCATTGCGTCGATTGTTACCATCAGGACGTAGTGCAGCTTCGCAAGTCCATCAGCCTCTCCGAAGATGGAGTGGACAAGATGAGTCCAATGCCCTTGAGTCAGGTGTTGCTCCCGGTAGTTTCTGATAAGTACATCTTCGCGGGGTGTTCCTGGAGCATCGGCAAGGGTTTCTTCCAATATCAGTAATTCTAAGGGCGTTGTATTTGCCTCGTTGTTTAGGACATGCGTCGTCCCCGGCGGCACGATGATGCCGTCTCCTTCGCGGACCTCCTGCTTGACGTCGCCGCCCTCAAAAATTGCCTCCCCGTCAACGATGTAGAAAATCAGTTGCCGATCGTCGAAGGATGTAGGTATTGACGCGATGCGCGATTCAAGATAGCACCGAGAGAAGCTGTCTATATGGTTGAGGATTGCTCCCGGTTTGTGGGGATCGTCGGGATCTTTCTTGGAAAAGATTTCTCGCTTGATGATGTTACCGTGTGTGAGACTTGAGGGGGATTGTAGCCAACTTCTCATTTCCATTTTTCGTTACCTCCAATTCATTTGCGATAGATTTAAGAATTACTTAGACACTCGCAATGCACAGCCAACCCCCTAAATCCCCGAACCCCTCTGATAAGAGGGAAAGACAAGGGGATTCTTTCCCTCTTATCTTCTCCCCTTGTCAGGGGAGTTGCAGGGGGACTAAGGGCAACCACAAGGGTTGCCCCTACAAAGATTGAACGCAATGTAGGGGCAGGTGTTGTACCCGCCCAAAACAGTGCTTCAGGTGTATCGAGATTGGTTCAATTTGTCAGATGTTAACGGAATCTGGCAGAATTATAGCACGATTCCTAAAGAAGTGGGAAATGAAAATGGGTTGATCTAGGATCATTTAATTCTTCGGGTGGGGCAGGCTGCCTCACCTACGAGGATAGGCAGGAGGGCCCACTCACGATGTAGAGGTAATCTTCGGTCTATCTGCCAAAATCGGTCAGCAAACGGAAGACTAAATAGCCCTAGGAGTGATTCCTCACAAGCGTGCTACGCAGGCATCACTACTACTTCAACTTCGTCGATGACAATTTCGTCGTTTGCATCGGAGGCATTGTGCGTGAGTTCTACCTTCAGATAATTGTCTCCGTTGTTAAGTGATTCCTGATTCAGGTGGAACCATACGCTCGAAAACGGTGGCAGGGGTCGTCCGAATGTCTCTAATCGGCCGTCTGGGTGAAAGACGCGCTGAAGGTTGTGGATTTCGGTCCCGTTGACTTCCACGGCGATTTCATCTTGGGGGAGCAATCCCTGTGCGGTGAAGTATAGGACGGTTTACGTACCCGGTGTGGATCCCTCGCAGAGACGGAAACGGTATTCGCCGGTTGAGCCGACCTGACGGGTGAGGGTTGTCTTGTCGTCCTTGACACCGCCGATCGGTGATGCACCGCCCCATAGGGAATGGTAGCGGTAGTGGCGCGTCCGACTCGCAACGGTTTCTGGCTCACGTAGATCGCGTAGATAGCTCAATGAGAGCGGATAGCTTTCGACGGGTCCCGGATAACGGGCGGTGCCTCCCTTTCGCGCCCAGTGGTATTGGTAGTTGAAAACGGCAACGCCGTCGGCACCTGCGCCGTAGAAATTTTGTGCAAGCGCACGGTAGTTTTCGGGCCTGAGCAGCGTTTTATCATCACCACGACTCATCATGGGGCTCAGTGTGGGGTACAATAGACAATCCGATGCACGTGTCAGTTGGCTGAATTCCTCGTAGGGCGCGTTGAAGTCGGTAAAGTGGAAATCACAGGGACAGATGTAGTTGACAATACCTTCCTGAGCCCAAGTCGGGATGTCGAACCCTAGGTTGTAGCACTCCTCCAACCTTTGTGGAATCATCACACCCAGCGTCAGGTTTTTTCGCTGCTGTGCGCCCCGCCGGTCCAACATCTGGCGTATCCGCCGCAAAAAACCGGTCATCACTATCTGACGGTCGCGTGCGACATTGGTGGGGAAACAGTGCCCGTGCCGGATAAAGTATAGGTAAAATGAGGACCTTTTTGGATTCTCGGTCAAGGCGCTGAGCGTAGCGCCAGGGTCAGGCAGCTCCCGGAGGATCGTTTGCCCGTCCTTCGACCGAGCTCGGAGTCCATTCTGGTTGCCTGTCGGCCCGGATCCGGATCAATTCGGGGCCTGAGGGAGCGTTGAGGGCACACCCCGCCATACGCCCGGCGCCGGATCGAGAAGGCAGGTCAGGCGGCGAACTCGAACTGCGGCTGCGGCGGGGCCCTCGGCGGAGGCACCGCCGGCAGCCCTATGCCCTCCAAATAGGTCCGGATCGAGGCCGGATCGGTCAGGGCCCGCGATCCGCGTCGCCGCATGCAGCGAAAAGCCGCGCGAAGCGAAGCACAAGGGCGCCGTACGCACCCCGGTGGCCGGATCTTTCAGGACCCGTCGCAGGCGCTGACCGGCGCGGGCCCCGGTGGCGATGAGCCCTCGCACCGAAGCCGCGGTGAGAGCCGCCAGCACGGGCTCCTCGTCGGCGAGCGCGAGTCGATAGACGTTGAGATAATCGCCGACGATTCAGCGGATACACCCACCTGGCGATTGAAGATGGGCGGCGTAGAGCACCGCTATTCAGATATTGGCTCCCTCATCGCTCGGATCGCCAGCTTAAGCCGCTAAGTATGGCCTGGACAAGCCAATGAAGAAGTCACCATCGGGTAACATCGACGACCGGCGCAGGAGCATAAGGGAAGCAGTATTCTAGCACTCCAGCGGTGGGCAAAGAGTAGCGGAGACTCGAACCGCCGGAAGCAGTCTACGAAGCCGCTGTGACGTTTCGGGTCGCTAACCGCCGTAGCTGGTGGGGAAGGAGGGACTATATTGCGAACTTTTCGATGGGAGGTCGTTATATGAGGAAAGCTCCGACGCCGTAGCCTTCTCTTACACGTCGTGCGTCTGCTTACTCGCCGCAATCATAATAAGTTATGGTCGTTTAATTGACCGAGTGAGCAGTCAGAAACATCGACCTTGCCAGAGATGTGAAGAAATTTTGATATATTATTGGTTTCCTAACAGGCTGACCGTAGTTAACAGGCTTACCGTAGTACTGACTGTCGTACGCATTCATACGCACTAACACTTGCGTTTCACCCCTTGTACGAACAGTAACTGTTATTCGCAATGGATATTTGTCGATTCTTCTGGCAGTAATTGTGCCAAGTGCTTCATCTGCTTTATTTATGACAAAACTGAAATCTTGAAGTGTGGCTATTATAGCTCTAAGCGTCTTATTCTCATCTGTGGTATCGAATGCACGAGTTTGCATGCTTCGAATTTCTAATTGATTTTCATGTAGTTCTATTTGTAAAAATGGCACACATCCGGACAATCCAATTAAAATGGATGCGGCAATTGTTGTTATCAGTATCCTGGAGATATTCATATTTCTATTCCTCTGGTCTGGGATATTGCGTCGATGAAGCCGACACAATGGCCGTTTAATCAACCTCGTGAGCGGTCGGAAACATCGATTTTTCCAAATACGTGAAAAATTTTTGATATACTGATGGATCTTCAACACCCTTGAAGCCGTATTCCATATTCGCACGCACAAATACTTGTGTTTCACCTTTTGGACGAACAGTAACTGTTATTTGCAACCTAGGGGGCCTGCCTTTCGAAGTCATCCCAAGGAATTTATGTTTTTCATCCCATCTTGTGGCACTAACCACTCCAAGAACTTTATTTGCTTCATCTATGAGAAAGTCTAAATCCTGAAGTGTGGATATTACAGTTCTAAGCGTCTTTTTTTCATCTGTAGTATCGAATGCACGGGTTTGCATGCTTCGCAAATAGACTTGACTTGTCTCCTGCTTTTTTGGTATTACAAATCCGGACAACCCGATTAATATGGAGGTAGCAATTACAGCCGCCAATATCCTGGAGATTGCCATATTTTATATCCCTTTAGATGTTTTTATTTTATCGGTATTGTGGCTGAGACAATGGTCGTTTAATCAACCTCGTGAGTAGTGAGAAAAATTGATTTTTCCAAAACAGTGAAGAAATTTTGATATACTAATGGATTTTCAACAGCTTTTTGTTTGTACTGAGCGTTCGCACGTACCAACAATTGGGTTTCGCCCCTTGGACGAACAGTAACCGTTATTAGCAGTGGATATTTTTTCTTTTTCAAGGTTATATATTTACTGGTTGTGTGAGCACTAACCGTTCCGATCACTTCATTTGCTTCATTGACGATATAGCCTAAATCCTGAAGTGTGGCTATTACAGTTCTAAGCATTTTATTTTTATCTGTGGTATCGAATGCACGGGTTTGCATACTTCGCAGCTTGACCTGACTTTCATCCATCTTCAGCAATTGCTTTTTTGATGATGCGCCTGATGATGCGCATCCAGAAAGCGCGATTAATGTGGCAATAGCGACTATCAATATCCCGGAGAAGTTCATTTTTTTTGCCCTTCCAGAAAGACTGATTTTGAAAGAAGATCGAAGAACTTTTGATACATTTCAGGCTCATTCAGATTTTGGAGTCTCGCAATTTCGTCTTCGGTATCCCAAACAATTCTCTGGAATGTCACCCTGACATAGTGTGTTTTATCGTCATCTTCCGATGTTGGACGGATAACAATAGACGCCCATAGCTTTTGATAGTCGTCAACAGGCGGAACGTATATAAGACCTTTACCCGACTCGCCTTTTGTAATAACCCCTACAACAATAGCCGCAAGAAATGAAGTTGTTGCAACAAGCGCTTGACCGATCCGCTGTTCTGCATCAGAGGCATCTCTGTCTTTTGAGCCAACGATAAGTCCGATATTTGTCTCGCTCTCATCAATGATGAATCCCAAATCTTGAATCACACCAGTAGATGCCGATAAAAGGTCGGCTTCTGAAATACCTTCGTATTTTCTTGTTTGTAAGACCCTGTTTTGCAATGTATCTGGTGTCAGTCTAAGGCCATGTTTCGTACTTTCACAGCCTGCCACAATCAGGGCCATTATCATGAGCCATACACATAGATGTCTTTTTTCATGGATGATCATACTTAATTTCCTCGCAAAGCTGTATGGAGAGCGGCTTTTTCTTTACCGGTGTGCCACTTCAGAATCGAGATGTGTGATATGCGAAGTCTCTCACTTGTTTATTTTCATCAAACTTTATTATTACAGTGAGGGTTCTCTGCGATGTCGAACCGGCTCCAGATGAACCTGAAATTCCTCCACCTCCTCCAGTAAACACATCGGTCAGGCCCACGAGGATGAGAGAAGAGACACCGCCCTTACTGGTTGAGTATGCTGTTTCCGTTGAAATTTTGTCATAGATCCATACTTCACGCCGTTCTTCATCTGTTGAAACAATGTTCGGCGATCCGAGAACCTCAGCAACCTCGGCACCACTCATACCAACTCTTATTTCCTTTTGGACCTTTCCGACGGTCATTCGGTCAGCAGAATCGTCTTGGACAGATTTTCTATGCTGCGCGGCAGACATGCAACCCAAGAAGACCGCTACGGCCATTGTTGAGATCAGTGATATTTTCATGTTACTCCTCCTGCTGTTATTAATGATGAGCTTCATCTTCTATCGCTAAAGATAAGCTCCAAGCGGTCAAGGAATGACCGTTCCATTAAAAAAAATAAAAATGCAAAAATTGACTTTTTTCCTGGAGTTACGCCGGTTTGGTGGACAGGTTTGGACTTGAGATTTCCGGACGGTCGTACCATCTCCTTGCATAGTTGATTGGCGACATATTGACCTGCCCCCATGAGTGGTGCCAGCCTCTAAGATAGAGCCGGCATCATGAGAAGCCCATCTCCCGTGGAAGTATAGGTAAAATGAGGACCTTTTTGGATTCTCGGTCAAGGCGCTGAGCGTAGCGCCAGGGTCAGGCAGCTCCCGGAGGATCGTTTGCCCGTCCTTCGACCGAGCTCGGAGTCCATTCTGGTTGCCTGTCGGCCCGGATCCGGATCAATTCGGGGCCTGAGGGAGCGTTGAGGACACACCCCGCCGTACGCCCGGCGCCGGGTCGAGAAGGCAGGTCAGGCGGCGAACTCGAACTGCGGCTGCGGCGGGGCCCTCGGCGGGGGCATCGCCGGCAGCCCTATGCCCTCCAAATAGGTCCGGATCGAGGCCGGATCGGTCAGGGCCCGCGATCCGCGTCGCCGCATGCAGCGAAAAGCCGCGCGAAGCGAAGCACAAGGGCGCCGTACGCACCCCGGTGGCCGGATCTTTCAGGACCCGTCGCAGGCGCTGACCGGCGCGGGCCCCGGTGGCGATGAGCCCTCGCACCGAAGCCGCGGTGAGAGCCGCCAGCACGGGCTCCTCGTCGGCGAGCGCGAGTCGATAGACGTTGAGATAATCGCCGACGATTCAGCGGATACACCCACCTGGCGATTGAAGATGGGCGGCGTAGAGCACCGCTATTCAGATATTGGCTCCCTCATCGCTCGGATCGCCAGCTTAAGCCGCTAAGTATGGCCTGGACAAGCCAATGAAGAAGTCACCATCGGGTAACATCGACGACCGGCGCAGGAGCATAAGGGAAGCAGTATTCTAGCACTCCCGCGGTGGGCAAAGAGTAGCGGAGACTCGAACCGCCGGAAGCAGTCTACGAAGCCGCTGTGACGTTTCGGGTCGCTAACCGCCGTAGCTGGTGGGGAAGGAGGGACTATATTGCGAACTTTTCGATGGGAGGTCGTTATATGAGGAAGGCGCCTATCAGCCCCGGATAGCCACTCACGAGTCTCCGCCCACTAGATTTGAGGTTTTTCAAATTCCACTCAGCCGGTTCCAGGCCTTCACCCAATCCTGCAAATGGCTGGGGATGTGGTTCCTGCCAGCCAGGGGATCGCCCCTTGACATGCAACTCTGTGGTTGCGTATTGTATGTGCGCATGCACAAAGACCTGGTCTTCAAGGCACTCGCTGACCCAACACGGAGGTTGATGCTGGACGAGCTCTCTGAGCGCAAGGAGCAGACGCTTTACGAGCTCACGGCGCGCTTGATCATGCGGCATGAAGTCGCCATCTCCCGACAGGCTCTGGCCAAGCACATTGATCTCCTGGAACAAGCAGGGCTCGTAAGCTCAGAGAAGCGTGGCAAGTATCGGATGCTTGTCTTCAACGATGAACTCCTCAGGGCTGCCATGGATCGATGGCTCAAGTGACACTATGAAAAGAAAAGGAGGCCAGATATGCGCATTACACTCACCAGCGTTTTCGTAGGTGACCAGGACGAAGCTCTGAGGTTCTACACGGAGACCCTCGGCTTTGTGAAGAAGCATGACTTGCCTGTGGGGGAATTCAAGTGGCTTACCGTCGTCTCGCCCGATGAGCCAGATGGGACCGAACTTCTGCTTGAACCAAATGAAAACCCGGTAGCACAAGAATTCCAGAAAGGGATATTTGACCAAGGCATTCCAGCGGCGTCCTTTAGCGTTATGGACATCCATGCAGAGTATGAGAAACTGAAGTCACTGGGCGTAGTTTTTACGATGGAGCCAACAGAATTGGCCAACGTCAATATTGCGGTCTTTGACGACACCTGCGGCAACCTGATCCAGATAATGCAGACGTAACTACGATCGACCAGGAGGACCTGCAAGTGCACATGATAGAGCCACTCTTGCGGCGGCGCAGGCAGCGAAAGGAGTGAGACTTTTGAGGCATATGGAAAACTCGAGAACATTAACCAGCAAAGGCAGAATTCGATGAGCCAGACCAGACGAGACGCGCGGTGGCGCCGGCGGCGGATCATTTACAACAACGACGGCGACGACGTAATCCAGGCGAGGACGTCGCAGGAGACCGCTCAAGGTTTGGCGGAGCGCGAAAGCGGCGAGCTGATCGATGACTTTCTCGACGCCCGCGCCCGGACGCTGCTCGGAACGCAGGTGGACAGCAGCTGGTATTGCAGCTGCATGGCGGGTGTTCGCTTCTCCCACCATACCAAGCGGGGTGGGTTCCACGGTAAGGGGATTCCCTTGGAGCTGGTCGAAACCTACGGGCGCGACAGTCTGCAGATTCAGACAGATTTCTGTCACGAGAACGGGCTGGAAGCCTTCTGGTCGTTGCGCATGAACGACGTGCACGATTCCCACCCTGACGGGTCGTCGTCCTACTGGACCTATGGTCTGGCGCCCTTCAAACGCGACCACCCGGAATTTCTCATGGGCGAGCCGGCAGACTGGGAAAAGGAGGACGGTCCGAAGAAACTCTGGTCGGGCATGGATTTCAGCTTTCCCGAGGTCCGCGATCACGTCTTCGGCAATATAGATGAGGTAGCACGCAACTACGACATCGAGGGGATAGAGTTGGACTTCTTCCGGCACTATCCCTTTTTCCGTGAGACCCGAGAGATGGTTCCGGTGGAGGCGAAGCACGTGGAGATGATGACGGCTCTGGTGCGGCGGGTACGGAAGCTGGCCGACGAAGTGGGCCAGCAGCGCGGGCGACCGCTGCTGGTGGCGGCGCGCCCGCCGTTCAATCTGGCGGATGCGCGTTTCATCGGCCTGGACGTGGAGACCTGGCTGGCGGAGGATCTGTTGGACCTGCTGATAGCCGGAGGCGGCGTCGAGTCGCACATGACCGAGTCGTTCGGCCCCATGATCAAATTAGGACACGACCATGATGTGCCGGTGTATCCCTGCATCGGCTGGGGGTTCTGGCATCAATGGACGTTTCTCGATCTCACGGACGGGGAGTACAGGGATTACAAATCCTGGGCCCGATCCCTGAAGGATATCGGCTCGTCCTTCACGATCGAGATGAATAAGTGGGAAGGCATGCTGCCCGCCTGGCGCGGCGCAGCGACCAATCTGCTCGCAGCCGGCGCGGATGGCATCTACGTCTTCAACGGCGCCTTCGTCGACGATGAGGTGTGGATGGAGATCGGAGATCTCGAAACGATGGCAGGCAAAGACAAGCTCTTCGGCATCGACGATTTCCGCGGTAGCGATACCTTCGAGCGGTTTCGCGAACTGGAGCTGCAGCCCGGAGAGACCGCCAAAGCGCACTTTCAGGTCGGCGAAGATCTGAGCTCGAGGAAGGGGCCCTTTCGCCTTCGCCTGCACTTGTGGGAGCTCACCGCGAGCGATGAGATAGCAGTGAGATTCAACGATGTCGCATTGAACGACCTGCGGCCGCAGAAGACACTGGACGCGGCGCCCGCTGGCCACTGGCTGGAGTGCGAAGTGCAGCCCGATCGGGTCATAAACGGTGAAAACAGGCTCGAAATCAGTCTGAACACGCGGGCTGACTCCATAGCGAAACCGATCGCGCTCGACTGCGCGCTATTGTATGTGCGCGCCGGTTGATTTCAACGAGATGATGGCAGAAGCAGGTGCGGCGGACGTTGGATGTGGCTCTGACGGCAGCTTGTCCCAAAGGAAGAAGGCGCTATGAAACAGAAGGACTACGAGTTCTTTAAAGAGAACGGCTACCTGTCACTGGGCAAGATCTTGAACGATGAAGAAGTAGCCCGTTTTGCAGATGTTTTCGAACGCGAGCGACGGGACTGCAGCCGTTTTTGGACCGACAACGGTATCTGGCAAATCCAGTACTGCCACTCGCTCCTGACGGCGCCCGAGCTCGATGAGATCATTCGTCACCCAAAGGTGATGGAACCCCTCAAGGGTTTGATGGGCGAAGTTTGTTTCGCGCAAATCCACCTCAATCATATGTGGCCGTACGAGGGTGAGGCGGTTTCGGGGATGACATCATGGGAAGGGCCCATAGGGCGCCGCTGGCATCGCGATGGTGGGGAACGGCTCATGTTGCCCGAACATCCGTTGCGCATAGGCTACATGCGGATGATCCTCTACCTGTCCGACGTGAGCGCCGCAAGCCATTGCCTGTCCATTTCGCCCCAATCGATCGACGAGGAAATGCTGGATAAGGACGCGCAGCTGGCGCGGGGAGGCGTCTGCGATCTGCACGGTTGTGCGGGTACTGCCATACTGTTCAACATATCATGCTTACATACGGCCACCGTACGTCCGACAAAGATGGCGCGACAATCCGTAGGGATCCTCTACGGGCATCGGCACCGTGACGAGATCGTCGAAGCCAGTTACATACCACCGTCTCTGTGGAGGGACCATCCGGAGGAGGAAGTGCGAGAATTCTATGGCGTTCTCAATGACAGAACCCGGGAATACATCAAACGCACAGACGGACGCGAAGAGATCCCGGTGAACGAAACCCTGGAGATACTGACCGAGATGGAAAAGGTATGAGGGAGACGGAACAAAACTAATCTGTCCTCAGGCAGACAGCCCTCGGTTAACTCACGTTAGCCGGGGGCTTCTTCTTTGGCGGTTGACCAGGCGAGCTCCTACTCAATCTCCGCCGGCGCCGGCGCGGAAAACGGGTTCGGGCACCTTCCTGGCCTGATGCCAAGCTTCATCCCCGAACCCTTACCAGTTCGTAAACGCCCCATCGTTGCGGCGAAGTTGCGGCGGCCAGCCCCTGGCGCTCACCTGTCTCGTTTCAGCGACGGCCTCATCGAAACCGACGCCAAGGCCGGGACGACCGGGATTGAACGCATAACCTTCCTCCCACTCGATCTGCTGCGGGAACAGATCAGTCGCGAAACTTCCCGGGCGACGCGGCATCTCCTGAACGCCCACGTTCGTGGATGCCATACACAGCGCCACACATGCCGCCGCGCTAACCGGGCCAAGCGGATTGTGCGGCACGATGTCGATGTAGTGCGTCTCGCACCAGTGGGTAATCTTCAGCGCCTCGGTAAGCCCACTCACAATACACAGATCGATGCGGGCGTAGTTGATGAGCTCTTCCTCGATCACCTCGCGAAAAGGCCATTTGGTCGCCCACTGCTCGCCCGCCGCGATGGGCAGCGACACATGGCGCGCCAGCGTCCTGTAGCTTGCCGGATTCTCCGAGCGCAGCGGGTCCTCGATGAAGAACGGTCTGTACGGCTCAAGCGTTTTGCACATGGCCACGACATGCGCCGTATCCAGACGGGTGTGCACGTCGAAGCAAAGCTGAATGTCCGGGCCGACCGCCTCGCGAACCATTGCCATCTGCTGCTCGGCGATGCGCATCGATTCGACGGGTTCGAGCCGTCCTTCGCTGCTCTCGTACTCGAATGCGCCGCCCGTCTCCGGCTGGCCCCATCGCACGAATTTCCAGCCCTCCTCGACGACCCTCACACTGTTCTCGACAAGTTCCTCGTTCGTCCTGCCCTGGGCGTGCGGGTAGCAGACGACCTTGTCGCGCACCGGGCCGCCAAGCAGCTTGTAGGTCGGCATGTTCAGTGCCTTGCCCTTGATGTCCCACAGCGCAATGTCGATGGCGCTGATCGCACAGCAGTACACCTTGTCGGCAGGAAAGAATCCGCCGCGAAACATGTGCTGCCACAGCTTCTCAGTGCAGAAAGGGTCTTCGCCAACGACCATTTCGGCAAGATGGTCAATGGCCTTCGCAATCGCCTCGCCCCAGAAGCTAATGCCGACCTCGCCTAGTGCTCCGTTAAGGATTCAGGCTTGTACTTTTTCGTACATGTTGGTATCATGGGGACATATGTCCATTTTTCTGGGAGGGTCCTGCCATGTGTCTCCATGCTCGAACACCGGATGCGGCCGAATCGAAAGAACTGGGCCGATGGCTGAAGCAGCCACGCAATGCCGTACAGATGCGACGAGGGCAGTTGATCTCCCTCAGTGCCCAGGGTATGCGGGTCCAAGAGCTGTCGGCGACGCTGCATCTGCACGAGGAATACATCCGCTCCCTGGTCCGACGATACAACGAGGAAGGGCTGGCGTCGCTTCGCACGCGAGCCCACCCGGGGCGCACCCCTGCGCTGACGCCCGAAGACGAGTCCGTGGTGGTGGAGATCGCCAAGATGCCCCCTCGGGCTTTCGGCCAACCCTTCAACCAGTGGTCGCTGCGCAAGCTGACCGACTGTCTGGTCGGGCGGAAGATGATCCCCAAGGTCTCGCACGTGACCATCGCCAAGGTCTTGGACCGGCATAAGGTCACCTACCAACGTACCCGCACCTGGAAGGAGTCGAAGGATCCGGATTTCTCCTCGAAAAAAAACGCATCGACCGCCTCTACCGGCGTACGCCGAAGGACTCGGTCGTAGTCTGCTTCGACGAAATGGGGCCCGTGCAGATCAAGCCCCATGCCGGCTCCTCCTGGGCGCCGCAGAAGCACCCGGTGCGGCACCGGGCCACCTACACCCGGCACGCTGGGGTCAGCTATTTCTTCGGCGCCTACAACGTCCACGAGGACGTCCTGTGGATGCATCACAAGCGAAGGAAGCACGCCTCGGAGGTGCTCACTTTCCTCAAGGCCATCCGGCACCGCTACCGCAAGGCCCAACGCATCTACCTCGTTCTGGACAATTTGTCGACGCACGCGACCCAAAAGATTCGGCAATGGTGTCGGCAGCATCGAGTCTCCCTCGTCTTCACCGCTACCAACGCCTCCTGGATGAACCGTCTCGAATGCCATCTGACGGCCGCCCACTACTTCGTCATCAAAAACAGCGACCCAAGGGATCATCGAGACATCGGCCAGCGCATGCAGGAATACCTCGTATGGAGAAATCGAAACCAGGACGATGCCAAGCTCGCCAAGATACAAAATTCAATGCCGACTCTTTAACAGCGCACTAGCCCGTAAATACCCTCGTCCGTCTCCACCTTCACAATGAAGTAGGGGCGTCCGTCGCCGTCCGCGACGCTGTAGCTTTTAATTTTCGTAACCTTCAATGCAAGACTCCTTTCTAAGGTCGATTGCCCACCCTACGGGGCGCTTCGGATGTTATCGACGCGCACAGCCAGGGGAACGCGCCTGGGTGCCCAGATCCAAGGCTTCAAAGCTGGGAATATCAGCTCCGGCGCAACCGCCAAGGCTGGATGATGGCTTGATTATTCAATCAAGGCACTGCGCAGCATGTCTACTTGCTCTTGGGTAAGGCCCCCATCCAAGGCGTATGCCTCTACGCCACCGTATCGTTCTTCAAAGTGCTGAAGCAGTTCGAGCATACCTTCGGGCGGGCAATGATGTTGCCGATACTCCTCTACAGTCTCACGAGGAGTTACGCCAGGTGGAGGTGGGAGTCCTGCCGAATCGCGGTTCGCGAGGAAGCAGGCACTCAATGCAAAGTCTTCGGCTATAACCTCCGCTGGCACACCTACCAGCCCAAGTACCAGAGCGGTTATCACACCGGTGCGGCCCATCCCCGCCCAGCAGTGGACCAACGCAGGTAGTACCCCAGGGGATGCCAGAGTCGCCAGGGTCTCAATTAGTTGAGGCCGCCTGTACTTTAGTATCTTGGCGTAGGACTTCATGGAAGCATCTGGCGGCACGTTGAATTCGGGGAAGTCTGCCATTTCAGGAAGCGGCTCGTCTCCATTCATATTGTGGTGATAGTACGTCACGTCAGATGAGTTTGCGAAGACGTTTGGCTCTTTCTGGATACCCGCGGTGGATCTGAGATCGATTACCGTGCGTACCCCGTATTCGAGGAGAGCAGCCTGAGAACCGAGCGTCAGATTGTTGAGGTTGTCGGCGCGTAGAAACGTTTTCCAACGTGTTCGTCGTCCATCTGAAGTGGCGTAACCACCTATATCGCGGATGTTATAGGCTCCTTCCAACTCCAGGTGCCGTCGAGGTTCTAGATATTTAGCCATTGTCCAGTATCTCCTTGCCAGAGGTTCAAGTACTGCGCCGCTTTGACGCGTTTCCTGAGTCGCCGGCCGCCACGCCCGCCAAGCGACCACACAAATCGCCCGCCACAAACTCGGCTATCTTGCCGCTGTTAGCGACAATGCCATTTATTTGCCCTATCCGCAATCGACGGCGTGCTAACCTGAAGGGAGAAACCGGAAATGAAGGTAACCATCTATTGTGCGCTGCTGGCTTTCACTTTCCTGAGCGAGATTGCCGCCGAGTCGAACTGGCCGAACTGGCGCGGTCCCAGCCGCAACGGACTCAGTCCAGACAAAGGGCTGCCCGTGACCTGGGGGCCGACGGAGAATATCGCCTGGAAGACCGCTTTGCCCTCCTGGGGTGCCGGCACGCCCATCGTCTGGGGCGACCGCATCTTCGTGACATCCTCGTCAGGAACCGAAGCGGATGCGGCGGAGCCGACAAAACGCGGCGGCGATGCCGGTGGGCCTGCCCTGCTTCTCATCTGCATCGCCAAGGAGGCCGGCACAGTGCTCTGGCAGCGGGAGCTAGACAGGGGGAATCAGTACCATCGAAAACACAACCTTGCATCCCCTTCACCCGTCACCGACGGAAAAAACGTGTGGGCGGTAGCGGGCACTGGCATGGTGAGCGCCTTCGACATGGAAGGCGAGCAGCTGTGGCGCAAGAATCTCCAGGAGCTATACGGTCCCTTTGGTCTGATTTTTGGTTACGCCGCTTCTCCACTGTTGTTCGACGACAAGCTGGTCATCGAAGTGTTGCACGGGTACAAGACGGACGATCCCTCGTACCTGGTCGCCTTCGATGCGTTGAGTGGCGATGTAAAGTGGCACCAGGAGCGACCCACGGACGCCGTCAAGGAATCGCCCGATGCCTACACCACGCCGACCCTTCTTCGCCGCAACGGAAAGAGCGAGATTGTCGTCTCCGGCGCGGATTATGTGACCGGTCACAATCCTGACACCGGCGCAGAGCTCTGGCGTATTGCCGGTCTCAATCCGGAAAAGGAGGGCAACTACCGCGTCGTCGGCTCACCAGTGGTCGTGGACGGAATGATCTACGCGCCTACCCGCAAGCGACCTCTGCTCGCCATCCGGGCCGACGACGACCGGCCTAAGTATAGGTAAAATGAGGACCTTTTTGGACTCTCGGTCAAGGCGCTGAGCGTAGCGCCAGGGTCAGGCAGCTCCCGGAGGATCGTTTGCCCGTCCTTCGACCGAGCTCGGAGTCCATTCTGGTTGCCTGTCGGCCCGGATCCGGATCAATTCGGGGCCTGAGGGAGCGTTGAGGGCACACCCCGCCATACGCCCGGCGCCGGGTCGAGAAGGCAGGTCAGGCGGCGAACTCGAACTGCGGCTGCGGCGGGGCCCTCGGCGGAGGCACCGCCGGCAGCCCTATGCCCTCCAAATAGGTCCGGATCGAGGCCGGATCGGTCAGGGCGGCGACGATCCTCAGGCGCCCGCCACAGGTCGCGCATGCGCTGAGGTCGGAGGAAAACACCCGCGCCAGCAGGGCCGCCCACCCCAGGCGATGGGTGCAGGACGGAGCGCTCGTATCGCCGTCCGCCGCCGGCTCGGCAACCGGCTTGGTCGGCACGATGCGGCCGCGGTCCCGGGCACGGGGGGCCAGGACCCCGTGGTAGCACAGGAGATGGAGCCGGGGCGGGGGGACCAGAGCCGCCAGCTTCTCCAGCAGTTCCATCGGAGAGAGCAGGAGATGGCGGGTCCCATCCGACCACGGCGTTTTGAGCGCGAAACAAAGCCGTTGCGAAGCGAGGAGGCGCAGGCGCCCCGAGGCCAGGGGCGGCCTGGCCACGTAGCGGCACAAGCGTTCGAGTCCTCGCCGGTCAGGGCCCGCGATCCGCGTCGCCGCATGCAGCGAAAAGCCGTGCGAGGCAAAGCACAAGGGCGCCGTACGCACCCCGGTGGCCGGATCTTTCAGGGCCCGCACGAACCCGTAGGCCAGAATCCCGCAATCGAGGTAGGCGCGCATCTCCTTCTCGACGTGGAGCGGCAGTTGGTGCTCGGACGTTCGGGTGTGCTGGAGAAAGGTTTCCAGATGCCCGGCGAGGATCTGGTAGAGGGGCTCCTTTTCCGGTTCGCGGCGGCGGTACGCGGGTGGGCGAACAGGTGTGGCCGGCATGGTGCCGTTCCCACAGCAATGGGCGGACCACCCGTGCTCGCGTCGGTTGTATTCCGGGGACTTGCTCTATGACTGGGTTGGTCGCGCACGGGAGTGTGAAGATTCCCTCCCATTCGTTTTCGCTCCGCCCTCTTTCAAGTCTCCAGTGAGATGAGCTTCTTCCCATCGGTGAATCGTTCGGGTCGTCCCCGAAGCTCCGCGACGAGCCGATCGCGCCACGCTGCCATCTCCTCCGCCGCGATTACGCGGCTTGCTTCACAAGACCGACATGCTCTTAGCCACAAGTTCTTCGGCAGCAACTCGTAGAGCGCTCAGTGATTCGACGGTGAGACCGCCAGGAACGTAGCACTCAAGGTTGCACGGGCCGGAGTAGCCTGCTTCCCGCAATGCTGCGAGTGCAAAGGGCATGTCGATCACGCCCTCGCCGGGTTGCAGGTGTTCTTCCCTCAGTCCGTGATTGTCAGATATGTGAATGTCCGATATCTGCCCGCTGCAGTTGCAGATTGCCTGGCCAAGATCCTCGTGCAGATTAGCGTGATTCACATCCACACACACGCGCAGGTACTCCGAATCGAACGCACGCACGAATGCGGCGACCTCCGCAGTATCCGCATACCGCTCGTTCACTTCAGGCTTGAACGGCACAGTTTCCACTGCCAGTGTCAACTGCAGCGCCGCCGCATGTACGAGTAGTTCCTGAACACTGTTGCGCCAGCGTTCAGCCACGGCAGGGTCGTTGTGACGGCTGAGGTAATGTATTACGTAGGGGCATGGTGCGTAAGCTGCTGCCATGTGCAGCAATTCCAGTTCCCGGTCGAGCGTATGTCGGCGCTCGTCTGCAGATTCGGAGATTGCACCGCTACCGAAGCTGCCATGCACCGCCCAGACCTCGAGCCCTGCGGCCGCAAGTGCCGAACGGCTATTTGGCAATCTCAGGTGTGAGCCTGAAGGTTCGACTAGGCGATAGCCGGCAACGGCTGCCATTCCTGCAGCGCGCTCAAAGTCGGATGCTTTTCTGAATTCCGGCCCAAACACTCCTGTACATATTGAGATTTCCATTGTGCGATCCTCTTGCGTGCTACCCTGAATGATTCATGAAACGCAAGTATAGGTAAAATGAGGACCTTTTTGGATTCTCGGTCAAGGCGCTGAGCGTAGCGCCAGGGTCAGGCAGCTCCCGGAGGATCGTTTGCCCGTCCTTCGACCGAGCTCGGAGTCCATTCTGGTTGCCTGTCGGCCCGGATCCGGATCAATTCGGGGCCTGAGGGAGCGTTGAGGGCACACCCCGCCATACGCCCGGCGCCGGGTCGAGAAGGCAGGTCAGGCGGCGAACTCGAACTGCGGCTGCGGCGGGGCCCTCGGCGGAGCCACCGCCGGCAGCCCTACCCCCTCCAGATAGGTCCGGATCGAGGCCGGATCGGTCAGGGCGGCGACGATCCTCAGGCGCCCGCCACAGGTCGCGCATGCGCTGAGGTCGGAGGAAAACACCCGCGCCAGCAGGGCCGCCCACCGCAGTCGATGGGCGCAGGGAGGAGCGCTCGAAGCGCGGTCCGCCGCCGTCGACTCCTCAACCGGTTTGGCGGGCACGATGCGGCCGCGGTCCCGGGCCCGGGGGGCCAGGACCCCGTGGTAGCGCAGGAGATGAAACCGGGGCGGGGGGACCAGAGCCGCCAGCTTCTCCAGTAGTGCCATCGGAGAGAGCAGGAGATGGCGGGTCCCATCCGACCACGGCGTTTTGAGCGCGAAACAAAGCCGTTGCGAAGCGAGGAGACGCAGGCGCCCCGAGGCCAGGGGCGGCCTGGCCACGTAGCGGCACAAGCGTTCGAGTCCTCGCCGGTCCCGGCCCGCGATCCGCGTCGCCGCATGCAGCGAAAAGCCGCGCGAGGCAAAGCACAAGGGCGCCGTACGCACCCCGATGGCCGGATCTCGCAGGGCACGTCGCAAACGCTGGCCGGCGCGGGCCCCGGTGGCGATGAGCCCTCGCACCGAAGCCGCGGTGAGAGCCGCCAGCACGGGCTCCTCGTCGGCGAGCGGATCGGCTGCGGTGTCGTCGAGCAGCCCGCGTTTCGTGCACAAGCGGATGATACGGCGTGCACTCGTCTCCACGATCTGCCGCACGGCTTGGTCCGACAACGGCGGGGCCGCTACGAAAACCGGAGCTTCATCCCCATCGACGTAGACCCCGTCGAGCATGAGCACGTGCACGTGGGGATTGAGGTTCAACGAGGAACCGAATCTTTGGACGAAGGTTACCGAGCCCCAACGTGCGCGGTCATGGCCCATGGCCTGCGCTTGACGTCGATACCAGCGGCCCACCACGCGGAAAAACACCGCCAGTACGGCCGAGACCCACTCGCCGTCGTAGGCGAGGCGGTAACGAATCTCGTAAGGAAAGCTGAGTACCCACTGGCGCACGGGCACCCGGGGCAGCACCTCGTCGACCAAGCGCGCCGCCGTATCGGCCATGCGCCGGCCGCAGCAGGAAGGGCAGAACCCCCGCTTCTTGCAGGAGAAGGCAACCGCCCGGCTCCCCCCGCAGTCCTCACAACGGGCCCGCACGAACCCGTAGGCCAGAATCCCGCAATCGAGGTAGGCGCGCATCTCCTTCTCGACGTGGAGCGGCAAATGCTCTATGGTGCCCTGCGATCCTACGCCGGGATCGGACTCCTGGTCAGTCACGACCGGATGCTATTGGACAACCTCTGCCGACAATGTGTCTTCCTTGACCCGCCAGAGGTCGTGATGCGACCTGGTGGCTACACCCAGGGAAACCAGGCGGCAGATTCGCAGCAACAACACATTCGTAAGAAGCGAGAAACTGCGCAGAAGGAGCGCCAAAAGATTGAGAAAGAGGTTGTCCGGCGGCGGGAAGAGGCCTCCCTGTCTCACAAGCGACGTTCCAAACGCAACCTGGGTAAAGACAACGACGCTCGCTTTAAGCGCAATCTGGCTCGCAATACGGGAAAAGATTGTCAAGCCGGCCGCTTGTTGAAACAATTGGAGGGCCGCCTACAGAGAACGCGCGATAAACACGAGTCGGTGCGGGTCAAAAAGATCCACGAGTTGGGCATCTGGACGAACGGCGAACGCTCCAAACGAGACACCTTGCTAAATGAGGATCCGGGGTGTGTCTCATTAGGAGAAAGGCGGGAACTCCACTTTCCCAGACTGGTGATGCTACCCGCCGACCGCATCGCGCTCACCGGACCTAATGGCGGAGGTAAGAGCACGCTGATTCGCCACCTGCTGTGGAAGTTCAATGTGGACGCCGATCGCATGGTCTATGTGCCGTAAGAGATCGACATGGCTGCAAGCCGTGGCATTCTCAACGAGGTGAGGATGCTTCCACATGATCGATTAGGGCGCGCCATGAACGTCGTCAGCTGCCTCGGCTCCCGGCCCGAGCGCCTGCTCGAGAGCGAATTGCCGAGCCCCGGAGAGATTCGGAAGGTCCTGCTCGCTCTGGGTATAGTACGCACGCCTCATCTAATCGTCATGGACGAACCCACGAACCACATGGACCTGCCCTCGATCGAATGCCTCGAGGAGGCCCTCGACGACTGCCCGTGCGGGTTGATTCTCGTCAGCCACGATGAGCGATTTCTGCGGAAATTGACAAGTACTCGGTGGTGCATTGGTTGCGACGCGTCAGGATGCAAACTACAGGTGGAGGAAATTGCCCCTGCTGAATGCGCTCGAGAGTGACTGTGATTCTCGGTGACCCTTCCGGAGATCTCACTCGGTAGCGTTCACTGCCATCTATCTTCCCAGGCTCTTCAGCGTACACAGTACCTCCGGTTGCGATTCTTGTCTGTTGGCTCGGCTGGTACGGGCGTAGTCGTACCAATTCTCGTCCAGTGCGTAGATTCTAGTCAGGTGGCGCCCGCCGAACGGTCAACGACGGCAGGAGCGGTCGCAGCCGGGCAACCATACCTGGACGGATCACCAATGCCAAACCCGGTGTTGTCGATATTCTTGCCCCAACTAGCGATAAGGCGTTTTATCTGTCCTAGTCGCCGAACTGTTGAATACTCTAGGACTAAGCACGGTGGAGTGAGTGTCGCATTGCCCCGAGCTGGCCTTGGCGAAGGTAGCTGCGACCCGAAAAGGCGCCCTCACGTCGGAACTTTCGGAGGTGAATCAATGATAGACCTGACGCGGTCGACGACTGGTTCTCCGTCGGTGCATACCGTGACGCGAGACCCCGGCACCACGTGGGCGACGAGCAAGGCCGCCGCCATCGAAGCGGTTCCCGACGCCCACGCCACTCCGCATCCTGCTCCCGAAACCCTCTGGCCCCACGATGGCGCGCGCAACGGCATATGCGGCGCAGTGAGCCCGCGCGTACTTCGATTGCCCGACCACAGCTACCGCATGTACTACACGCAGATCCTGCCGCGGGCGGGTCATCCGACTGGTGCCAACGATTACGACAGCGCCACCACCCGCATTCTCAGCGCGGTTTCAACCGACGGCCTCAGCTGGACGCCGGAATCTGGTGTGCGACTCACGCCAGAACAGGGGGGTGCCGGTCAGTTCCGCGTGGTGTCGTCCGAAGTGGTGCCGATGCCGGACGAGTCGAGTTGCATGCGGATGTACTTCGAGAGTTGCCCCGGCACGCAGTCGACAGAAAACTCAATTCGCAGCGCCGTATCGGAGGATGGCGGTCTGGTCTGGAGGCTCGAAGAGGGTTACCGTCTGCGCATCGGGGGTGGCAACGTGATGGCGGCTCGCATCATCTTTACCGACGACGGCCTGGTCAGGCTGTATGTGACCCAGCGCGGTGTCGGCATCGTCAGCGCCGTCTCGGCCGACGGCGGAACGGACTTCAAAGTCGAGGGACCATGTTTGTCCGAGGACCCCACCGCCTTCGCGCCGGAGATTGTTCGCCTGCCAAAAGGCGGCTACCGCATGTACTACTCATCCCAGGTTTCCGAAACGGTGCCCACCGAGGGTGGCAGTCAGCAGATCGTATCGGCCACTTCGCCCGACGGTCTCGATTGGCGGTTGGACGGTGCCGCCATCGTCCCCGACGGACACGGGCCTGACGCGGTCAAGGCATCGGAGATGTGCACGTTCGAGCTGCCCCCTGGGGCGGCCGAGGGAAGATTCGGGATGGTCTACGAGGGCTGCGACGGCACCACTCGCAACGCCCGCGGCGTGTGGCGCATCGCCCGTGCCTTTGCGCCGGTACGCGATCGTGGATAGCGACGAAGTCGCCAGCAGGCTTGAGGCCGGCAGACGCCGTATGTTCAGGTTCTGCCTTTGAGGCTCTGCGGCTGTGCCACGTGTCGCACTGGCAGAGTCCATCACCGATCTAGGCGCCAAATCGATACGAGTAGAGACTACCTGCCGCATCGGCCTGGATATGCAAGCGCACCTTCTGACCCACAAAACGGGCGAGGTTGTTGCGCTTCGGACCCCAGGTGACTTCAAAGTCTGTCTGGTCGTCTCGAACCAACCCATTGCAATCCTCAAAGGTGAATCCATCGGCAACCTCTATATCACCTATGGCGCGCACCCGCACATTGCCAAAATCGGGCGACGCCTTGTTGCCAAAAACACTGGCATTCAAAAAGAGTCTGGGGCCGTCCACAGACACGGGCTCGGTCATAACGTCGCCTCCGTGGTTACCGCAGCGTAACGCCACGAAACCGTCCTTGCGCAGGGTGAGCAGACCGATGCCGCCGAGATTGACTCTATCGTTTCCATGCCGTCGCTTCCCCGAGTAATAGATGTAGAGCTTGCCATCCTTGAGTATGGGACCGTTGGCCGCGCAGGTGGCCCAGCCATCGTCCCAGGAACCAGGTGTACCGACCGGGAGAAAAGGTTCGCGGCGACCGACCCGCTGCCAGTACGCGAGTTCCCGCGCGGCGGTAAGCTCGGTGATGCCCTGGTCTTGGTCGGTGAGAAACATCCAGACGAAACCCAGGTACTGGTTGCCGTAGGCGAAAGGCACCATATCGTACATCTGGTCGCGGTCGGCATCGTAATCGTCCGGCTTCAAGACCGTTTCCAGTGGTGACCAGGTTTCGAAGTCCTCGCTGGTAGAGAGGGCGATTACGCGCCGGTACTTTTTCCACAAGAGAACGAAATGATCGACAACACAATTGTAACGGCGCGTAATCGCCACGAAGCGCTTTTGCCCGTAATCGTAGGTCAGGGCGCCGGCATCGCCGCCGCGGGCAAGGAGCAGCGAATCGTTCACTGTCCAGTTGAATCCGTCCGGCGAGTACGCCGAATACATGCCGTGGCGGTCGCTGATGGAACGCATATAGGCCTGGCGTTCCTCTAGAGTGTTGGTGTTGTCGGCGGTCGGCACATCGCCCGGCCGCTGTTGATATCCTCCCATCTTATAGCGTCTGTTGGGGTTTGGATCCGCCAGGTCCTTGACAATACCCCACGGATCCATACCGAAATCCGAAGCCCCCTGAGGTGGATAGACTATGTTGTTTGCGGTGGACCCCTTCCAGGGAATGATGCCCAGATCGGGTTTGTCCCAGAGGACGCCGTCGGTGGAGGTAGCGTAACACATGAAGTGCACGGGGTCCCCGCTCTCTGTAGGCCCATAGGTGTAGTACCACATTTTGAAGAGACTTTCCTCCTCGTCGTACAGCGCCGAACCCCACAGGGCCACTGCGTGTCCCTCCCAGGGGCGGTCGCTCCGCACGACGGGTTCCAGCTGTGCGCGAGCGGGCTGTTGCACCTGCCGGGTAAATCCGGGATGGTCCTGCACCTCGGCATCGTCCACAAAAAGGTGTAGGCCTGGGTCGTAATGATTGTCCGTCATGGATTACCGCTTTCCGCTTTCAATGAATGGTGTGACCATGAGATATTGTTGCGTCCGAGATGCACGGCTTCCTCGAAGCAACGCTAAATTCTCAGCATGCCAGGTGGGTGTGAACCACACGCTCAATAGGCCAGAAATTCTCGTACCACCCGTACGAACTCCCCTGGGTTTTCCAGATGGGCAAGGTGCCCCGACTTTATTTCCACCAACCTGCAATCGGGAATAGCGTTGCGGGTCCGCTTGGCCATCTCGTCCGACAACACATCGCTCAAGGAACCGTGAATCAGGAGCGTCGGACATGAGATCCGGGGCAATGTATCCAAGTATAGGAAAAATGAGGCACCTTTTCGGCCTTCTTGTCAAGGCGCCGAACACACGCAAGGGACAGGGCAAGCTCGCTGAGGATCGTTTGCAGGTCGTTGGGCGGGGCTCGCAGTAGGGTTGGGTGGCCTGTGGGCCCGTATCGGGTCCAACCCGGTCCTCGCTGAGACCATTCAGGACGCATTTCTCCGCAGGGCTCCCCAGCGCCCATCGCGGAGGAGGTCAGACGGCGAACTGGGGCTGTGGCGGAGCCCTCGGCGGGGCTTTCGGCGGCAGCCCCACGCCCACCAGGTAGCGTCGGATCGAGGCTGGGTCGGTCAGGGCGGCGATGATCCGCAGGCGACCGCCGCAGGCCGGGCAGGCGCTGAGGTCGGTGGCAAACACGCGGGCGAGCAGGGCCGCCCACCCCAGGCGATGGGCGCAGGGCGGAGCGCTCGAAGCGCGGTCCGCCGCCGTCGACTCGGCTACCGGTTGGGTGGGCACGATGCGGTGGCGGTCCCGGGCCCGAGGGGCCAGGACCCCGTGGTAGCGCAGGAGATGGAACCGGGGCGGGGGGACCAGAGCCGCCAGCTTCTCCAGTAATTCCATCGGAGAGAGGAGGAGATGGCTGGTCCCATCCGACCACGGCGTTTTGAGCGCGAAGGAAAGGTGTGCCGAATCGAGGAGGCGCAGGCGCCCGGCGGCCAGGGCCGGGCGGGCCACGTAGCGGCATAAGCGTTCGAGCCCCCGCCGGTCAGGGCCCGTGATCCGCGTCGCTGCATGCAGCGAAAAGCCGCGCGAAGCGAAGCACAAGGGCGCCGTACGCACCCCGGTGGCCGCATCTTTCAAGGCGCGTCGCAAACGCTGACCGGCGCGTTCCCCGGTGGCGATGATCCCCTGCACCGAGGCGGCCGTGAGGGCGGCCAGCACGGGCTCCTCGTCGGCGAGCCGATCGGCTGGAGGGTCGTCGAGCAAGCCGCGTTTCGTGTACAGGCGGATGATGCGGCGCGCACTCGTCTGCACGATCTGCTGCACCTCTGGGTCGGACAACGGCGGGGCGGCTACGAAAACCGGAGCTTCGTCCCCATCGACGTAGACCCCATCGAGCATGAGTACGTGGTGCCGTATGTAGTCCTGGCCCTCGACGATGTTGTCTCCCTCGAAATGCTCCACTTGCATCGTCACCTCGGGCGCCAGCGCACTGGCTCGCCGCAGCAGGACCTTGTAGTCGAGGACGCCGCGACCCGGTACGGTCTCTTCCAGTTGTAGCAATCCCCCCGATCCGTGTGTCAGGATGATGTCTTTGGTGTGAATGGCCACGATGTCCTCGCCAAGGGCATCGAAGAGGTCGTTGATAACTTGAGCGGTGTTGAAGACATCCTCCGGATGGACAAGGTTTACCGGATCGAAGAGCACCTTCAGGTGTCTGGTGTTGAAGCTCTCCAACAGTTCCCGGTATCGAGCGATGGAGTTCAACGGCGTGAGCAAATGCGGATGCGCGGCAACCACCATATCCTGCTCCTGAGCAATTTGCAGCAGAACCGCAACGCGATCGATACACCGGAGCCAGGTTTCGCGGTCCCAGTTCTTTTCCGTCACCGGATCGAAGGGAGTGGCTCCCTCTGGTTTCATGGCAAAACCGGCGCAATGGGCCTTGAGTAGCGCACCGTGAGATAGATGCCGCTTAAACTCTTCCGTCTGCTCACTCAGGGAGGTATTCAGATCGACCCTCATCCAGCAGAATTCGCCCACCGAGATCCCGCATTCGTCCAGAATACTGCGTGCCTGAACCACATCCTTTTCGGACCAGTCACCGCCCGTATAGGTCGATATGGTTTTCGCCGAGAACTGATCTACCGTCTGCACCAGTGAATCCCTGGCCGCGCCGTCTTTCGGAATTCCCACCATTGGACTTAGCCGCATCACATCCTCCCGTTGTTGTCCGTCGTCGACAATAGAAGTCCGGCCAGGCAGGCATCCAGCGGGAATTCTACATCTTTGCCCCAATGGACCCAGCAACAGCAAATATTATTCGCCTGTTATGGTTTATTCGCTCTAATTGTGATCTGACCTGTAAAGCCGCCCGCAATCAGCCTGTCTGCAAAGGCCTGAGCTGAATTCGTTGGTAAAACTGAGTTGTCATTGACTACCAGGTCCCCCCCAACGTCGGCGAGAGTACTCAACGCCGCCAGACTGGTCAGAGCGCCATTGATCCTTACTACCAAGTCCCCCCCGACTCGGGTGAGATTATTCAAACCTTCCAAGGTAGTCAGAGACCCATGGTTCTTGACCACCAGGTCCCTCCCGACGCGGGCGAGGTTGTTCAGGCCTTCCAGGCTGGTCAGAGCAGGATTGAAGCGAATAGTCAGGCTCTTGACTCGGGTGAGGTTACTCAAGCCCACCAGACTCCTCAGAGCGGCATTGCCGCTGATTCTCAAGTCCCCCCCGACATGGGTGAGGTTACTCAACGCAGCCAGATTCGTCAGTGCAGCATTGTTCGCGACTGCCAAGTAGCCCCCGACGGAGGCGAGGTTGTTCAGGCCTTCCAGAGTAGTCAGAGACCCATTGAAGCGAATAGTCAGGCTCTTGACGCGGGTGAGGTTACTCAGCGCCGCCAGGCTGGTCAGAGCGGCATTGCGGTCGACAACCACGCTCCCGACGCTGGTGAGTTTATTCAAACCCGCTAGCGTGGTGAGAGGAGATTGCTCCACGGTCAGGTTACCCGCAATAGCAAAGGAGCTATCTCCAGCAGCAATCAGCCCGTTGAGATCCTCTTGGGAACGAATCGTCAAGTCGCCCTCCAAGACTACCTCTGCCTGGCTACGCGCCGCCTCGAAGTCAGCGTTCTGTGCCCATACCGAGGCGCTGTGCACACCGCTCAGCAGCAGGGCCATTAGCCACCGTTTTATCTGCACTTCCTCCTGAAAATCGGGTTCTCACCTTCTCGAGCAGCCAAAATGCTGTCGTTGTCGGTTTTTCGATGCGGAGTATCGCTAACTTGTTAATATAAGAAAGGCTTTCGGTGCGGTTTGACCTTTGAGACGGACAGCTGGAGCGAACGAGTCGAAGAGTAAAGTCATGGTGCAGGGGTGCTATGTGATTGCGGTAGCAGTGCTCCTCCCGACTGCTTTGGGGCAGAGGGTATGGGCAGAGGTCGTCTTTGAGGAGGTGGCGACCCAGGCCGGCCTGGATGTGGTGACCTACTGCGGCAGCCTGGAAAAGAACCACATCCAGGAGGCGAGCGGCACCGGAGGGGCGTTCTTCGACTACGACGACGACGGCGATCTCGATCTCTACGTGGTCAATGGCTGGAGGATCGAAGACCGGAAGGTGACGCTGAGGGGAGCCAACGTGCTCTACCGCAACCGAGGAGATGGACGCTTTGAGGATGTATCGACCCGTGCCGGAGTCGGGGACCGGGGTTGGGGTGTTGGCGCCATCGTTGGCGACTACGACAACGATGGCCGCCCAGACCTGTACGTGACCAACACCGGCTCGAACCTGCTCTACCGTAACCGGGGTGATGGTAGTTTTGCAGACGTCACGAGCAATGCCGGAGTCGGTGACGACGGCGGGGGCACCGGCGCGACGTTTGTGGATTACGACGGGGATGGCGACCTGGATCTCTACGTGGCCAACTACGTCAACTACCCGCTGGAAGAGGTCCTGAAAGCTGAGCGGAGTTTGGTCTGGATGGGTGTCGGAAATGTACTGGTGGGACCTAAGGGCCTCATAGGAGACCCCGATCTCTTCTACCGCAACAACGGGGACGGCACCTTCACGGATGTGACCGAGCAGGTGGGAATGAAGGATTGGGTTCCTTCCTACGGCTTCGGGGTTTGTCACACGGATTACGACAACGACGGGGATTCGGACATCTACGTAGCTAATGACATTCATCAGAATTTTCTCTACCGGAACAATGGGGACGGCACCTTCAAAGAGGTAGGGGCACGCATGAGCGCAGGGCGCTCCTGGCACGGGGTAGCGCAGGCAGGCATGGGGGTCGATGCGGGCGACTACGACAACGATGGAGATTTCGATCTCTTCGTCACCAATTTTGCCAATGACTATTCAACCATGTACACGAACCAGGGCAAGTACTTCGACGACATCACCCCCGCGACCGGTTTGTGGAAAACCACGTTTACTACCCTCGGCTGGGGGACTTCGTTTTTCGACTATGACCACGATGGGGATCTGGACCTGTTCATTGCCAACGGTCACATATACCCGCAGCTGGATGCAGTAGAGGGACATGCAGAGCACTACCGGCAGTCGAACCAGCTCTTTCGCAACGATGGCGAGCGCTTTGAAGAGGTCACCGAGCAGGCCGGTCCAGGGTTGGCCCTGGTGCAATCGAGTCGCGGGGCGGCTTTCGGCGACTACGACAACGATGGGGATATCGATATCGCCGTGTTCAACATCGACGATACACCCAATCTTCTGCGCAACAAAGGAGGCAATGACCGCCACTGGCTGCAGGTAAAAACGGTGGGCACAAAGAGCAATCGTTTGGGCATCGGGGCCCGCATCCGGATCCGGGTGGACTCACTGGTGCAGCTGCGGGAGATTCGTTCGGGGTCGAGTTATCTGTCGCAGAACGATATGCGCGCCCACTTTGGGCTGGGCGAGCGGACGCGGGTGGACACGGTCGAGGTGCGCTGGCCCTCAGGGACCGTGGACCGCATTGCCAATGTGTCTGTGGATCGTCTACTGATCGTTAGAGAAGGGTTCGGACTCGTGGAATAGGATAGCATAGGGACGGAGCGGCCGTAGGAGCTGGGCGCACAAGAAACGATAGGGAAGGATCACTGCAACCAGGTTTCGCAGCTGCGAAATTCCATGTGCCGATCGGCGTTGAAAGGCGGGCATGAGCGATATTTGTTGATGCCGTCCACCGCCTCGCCACGGAATAGAAAGAGGCAGGGCCAATCCTGCTTGGTGACCAACGTCGTGGCCGGCATGTACTGAATAGATCCTCCCCGCCGCCAACGGTCGCTGGTGTTGGGCTCCGAGCCGTGAAGAATCAGCGGGTGGTGCACCGATATGTCTCCCGGATCGAGCTCGATATCGATCGCCTTGCTTTCGTCCACAACGGCTGGATCGACCTTTTTGAGCAGGAGGTGATCTTCCCGCTTTGCCGCATGTTTCTGCAGGCCGATGAGGTGGCTGCCGGGAATAACACGAACGCCGCCGTTTTGTGGAACAGATTCGGTGACGGCAAACCAGGCGGTAATGACCTCCAGCGGTTCGAGGGGCCAGTAGTGCCCGTCCTGATGCCACTGTACGCCTTTTCCGGTTCTGGGAGGTTTGCAGATATAGTCAGCCGCAAAAAGGGCGATGTCGGGACCTATCAGTGCCTCGGCTACATCCAGCAAATGCGGATCGCTCAGGAAACGGACCCAGAAGGGGTCGTCGGCTATCAGGTGGCATCCGAGGCCCTCCGGCTCGAGCTCAGGGTGCCGCTCAATGAGCCAGTCGATATGCCGGTTCAGCTCCTCCAACAACTCGGAATCCAGGACCTGACGTACGGTGGCGTAACCGTCTCGATCGTAGGCGTCGCTTATGCCCTGCAGCTCGGGAAAAACGAATTCGGACATGAGCTTCCTCCAGTTTTCGGCGCAAATGTAACGGGGCATTCCCCATGCTGACATGCTGCCGCCGACCCATCCCGGCTCGCGGCGTGGAGCGGGAAAGTTACGATTACCAGGAATCGACACCAGCGAGCTTGCGGCCCAAGGGTGTGAGCACGGCGTCCCGGACGTCGAGCTCTAGACCGAACTCGACGTGCATCAGGTAGGCGACATCCCGCTCGTTCCAGATGCGGTCGTCGCCGCATCCAAAGGCCGCTCCTCCGGAAATCGTGTGCTGCCAATGGTGTTCATTCCAGATGGTGCTGTCGCCAAGGTCGAAAGCGGCCGGAGTCTGTCGCAGTAGATCGGGCAAGCGAGCCAGCTGGTCGGAACTGAGTTTCGGTTCGTGCTGCGGCTGCGGAATGCGCAGGATCGATTCGGTCAGGCCTTCTTCCAGGTGGTGCAAGATTGGCAGGCCAAAACTCTCAGCATCGGCGCGAGTAAGCTCCAGGGTGGTCTCGTCTACCGGCTTTACCAACGATTTCTTGGCGAAGAACAGATCGCCGTTGGAGCGAATCTTCCAGGCCGGGTAGCTGGGGTGTTCCCCGAGTATCTCCTCGATCCGAGCATGCACCAGGTCACTGCCGCGATGTTCGGCCAACCAGCGCTCCACCAAAACCTGCGGGGCACCGAGGGCTTCAGCGACGACCTCCTCGTGGGTCCGAGCCAGGGGCAACACGCCGCTGCCGGTTCGATCTCGGGCCGCCGGCATCATCAGCATAAACTGGGACAGGCGGGGGCGACTGAAGCAGTTGGCGCCATTGCCGTGGAGTAAGGCGCTGTGCCATATGAGCAGGTCGCCGGCTTTCCCGGGAATGGGCTGAACGTCGAAGGCTGCCATATCCTCGGGCCACTTGGGATGGCGGTCGGGTGGTTGGGTTTTCGACCATTCCTCCAGCTTCCGATGGAAACCGGGCACGCATTGAAATCCTCCCTGATTAGCGGCGGTATCGGCCAGGTAGAGGACGCCCTGCACTTGCAGTGGGATGGGGCGCTGAGTCGAATCCATGTCCCAGTGTAAGAAACCGCTATACTGCCAGTCGCCGTGATTGGGCGGATTCATGGCGACCCGGTCCTGCGAGACGATCAACGCCTCGGTGCCCAGAATCTCAGCAAAGGCCTGGTGGATACGCGGACACTGGCGATTCTCCCAAAGGGTTTGGTGGCGCATCATGTTGATGAGGCTGCTGCCCGGGTTGCGGGGAATGCCGTACCATCCCTCCGGCTTCGAGAAGTCGCGACCGCAGAACACCTGCATGGCTTCAAGGACGGCATCCAGGTTGTCCTGAGGGACGGCATTCGGTACGACGACGTAGCCGTTTTCTTCCCAAAAGTCCCAATCGCGAGCACTCAAGACGGTCATGATAGCTCCTTTGTTCAGAACCGGTTCCGCCGGTCAAGCACACCGCACCGCCGCCGGCTTCGCTGCGCTACCCAACTCCGCGCGGTCCGAAGTATAGGAAAAATTAGGCACCTTTTCGGCCTTCTTGTCAAGGCGCCGAACACACGCAAGGGACAGGGCAAGCTCGCTGAGGATCGTTTGCAGGTCGTTGGGCGGGGCTCGCAGTAGGGTTTGGTGGCCTGTGGGCCCGTATCGGGTCCAACCCGGTCCTCGCTGAGACCATTCAGGACGCATTTCTCCGCAGGGCTCCCCAGCGCCCATCGCGGAGGAGGTCAGACGGCGAACTGGGGCTGTGGCGGAGCCCTCGGCGGGGCTTTCGGCGGCAGCCCCACGCCCACCAGGTAGCGTCGGATCGAGGCTGGGTCGGTCAGGGCGGCGATGATCCGCAGGCGACCGCCGCAGGCCGGGCAGGCGCTGAGGTCGGTGGCAAACACGCGGGCGAGCAGGGCCGCCCACCCCAGGCGATGGGCGCAGGGCGGAGCGCTCGAAGCGCGGTCCGCCGCCGGCGACTCGGCTACCGGTTGGGTGGGCACGATACGGTGGCGGTCCCGGGCCCGAGGGGCCAGGACCCCGTGATAGCGCAGGAGATGGAACCGGGGCGGGGGGACCAGAGCCGCCAGCTTCTCCAGTAATTCCATCGGAGAGAGGAGGAGATGGCTGGTCCCATCCGACCACGGCGTTTTGAGTGCATTACTATGGCCCATGGCCTGCGCCTGACGTCGATACCGGCCGCCCACCACGCGCAGAAACACCGCCAGTACCTTCGAGACCCACTCGCCGTCGTAGGCGAGGCGGTAGCGCATCTCGTACGGAAAGCTGAGTACCGACTGGCGCACGGGCACCCGGGGCAGCACCTCGTCGACCAGGCGCGCCGCCGTATCGGCCATGCGCCGGCCGCAGCAGGAAGGGCAGAACCCCCGCTTCTTGCAGGAGAAGGCAACCGCCCGGCTCCCCCCGCAGTCCTCACAACGGGCGCGCACGAACCCGTAGGCCAGAATCCCGCAATCGAGGTAGGCGCGCATCTCCTTCTCGACGTGGAGCGGCAGTTGGTGCTCGGACGTTCGGGTGTGCTGGAGAAAGGTTTCCAGATGCCCGGCGAGGATCTGGTAGAGGGGCTCCTTTTCCGGTTCGCGGCGGCGGTACGCGGGTGGGCTGACAGGTGTGGCCGGCATGGTGCCGTTCCCACAGCAATGGGCGGACCACCCGTGCTCGCGTCGGTTGTATTCCGGGGACTTGCTCTATGACTGGGTTGGTCGCGCACGGGAGTGTGAAGATTCCCTTCCATTCGTTTTCGCTCCGCCCTCTTTCAAGTCTCCAGTGAGATGAGCTTCTTCCCATCGGTGAATCGTTCGGGTCGTCCCCGAAGCTCCGCGACGAGCCGATCGCGCCACGCTGCCATCTCCTCCGCGCAACGCGGATCGGAAGCAAGATCGACCAGCTCGTCCGGATCCTCTTCGAGGTTGAAATACTGTTCGACGCCGCGGCCTGGCCACCAAATGTATTTGCGCCGTCCGTCCGTCAGGTACTGCATGCCCCCGCCCGTGGTGGGCACGATGGCGCATTCACCGTGGATGAATTCCCGCCAGCCTTCCTCTCGATCGCGCAAGAGCGGCATCAGGCTCGCGCCGTCCACCGTGTCGGGCACCGGCAAGCCGACCGCCTCCAGCAGGGTAGGCATGATATCCATCAATTCGACCGGCCGGTCGACTACCCTTTCCTGTCGGACCTCCATCTCTTCCGGGAAGTTCAGCAGCAGCGGCACGCGCGCCGATGGTTCGTACGGGGTGCGCTTGCGCAGCCACTGGTGGTCGCCCAACATCTCGCCGTGGTCCGAGGTGAAAACGACGATGGTGTTGGCCGGAAGAACGTATTTGGGGGCCGGCAACAGGAAGCGGGCGATCTGATCGTCGATGTGGTTGATGCTGCCGAAATATGCCGCCCGCATCTGCTTCATTACCGGCGGATCGAGGCAGAGCCGCCAGCATTCCGGCGGCAGGCCGCGTTTCGGCTTTTCGAAGACCCGTGCCCAGTCGCCGACGTACGGTTCCGGCAGCTCCATGGCCATGTAGCGATCGTAGTAGAATGGGGGCGGGGTGAGCGGCTGGTGGGGGTGCAGGAAGTTGACCATCAGGAAGAACGGGCGATTGCGGTCCCGTCCTTCGAGAAACTCGATGGCGCGGTCGGCGCACCAGTTGGTGAAATGAAACCGCTCCTCCAGGTGAAAACCGCGCACCGGAAAGCCGTTGGAGGGCATGCCATGGGCGTCGGAGGCGCGCGGCCAATCGATGCCGGAGGACTTGAGGAAGCGCTGGTATTCATTGTCGCCGCCGGCCCGCGCGTTATCGGCCCAGCAGGCGGTTTGGAAGCCGATCTCGGTGGGCTCCGGACCGAAGTGCCCCTTGCCCACCATGTGGGTCTGGTAGCCGGCGGTAGCCAGTTCGGTGGCCAGGGTTGGCCAGGAGATCGGCGGCGCCGGGCCGTTCATGGTGGAGCCGTGATTCACCGGCCGCCGCCCGGTGATGAGGGTGCGCCGTGCCGGCCCGCAGACCGGACAGGCCGAATACGCACGGCTGCAGCGGACGCCTGAGGCGCCGACCCAATCCAGGTAGGGGGTTTGCAGCACCGGATGGTCTTCGATGCCCAGGCAGTCTCCGCGCTGTTGGTCGGTGGTAATCAGGAGGATGTTGGGACGGGCGTCGGCCATGGATCAAGGAGTGCGAATCGTTGATGAGATTCCGGGCACGGCATCACGCCCGCTCGCAGCCAAAGGAGTACAGCTTGGCGGCGCCGCAGATCCAGAATCAGTTTGATCTATCTGCGCATAAGGACGGGGCGTCAATTTAGTCATCGATCCCCCGCCACACAACGCATCAGATCCTGGGTCCTCGATCAGCCGTCTGTGCTGGGGACAGGAAGCGGCGGAAGGCCCTTGCCGCCCAATTGACAATTTGCGTTTATTCGCCTCCAATCGGCGGGATAAACCCACGCCGACGAGCACGGCCATGAATTCTCCCAGGACCGGCCGGCGTCCGTCTCGCCGTGCAGCGCGAGGAGCCGGTTTTCTCGACCTGATTGGACAAGACGGACATCTATTCCTTGTATCTCCAAACACGACGCAGGACAAGTTGAATAAGGACGAAGATTACGGTTTCGACGTAGCCGGATACCTGCACATTCCGCAGCTGCTCAGCGCTGATGAGATAGAAGCCTGTAACCAGGCTATCGACGCGGTCGGCCGCGAAGATGGGATGCTGGACTGGCCAGAGCCGTGGTGCGACCCTTTTCGGGCGCTGCAAGAGCATGCGGTGTTGCAGACTTACCTGGAATCGCTCTGCGGCACAGGATTCGCCCAGGACAGTCCTCCGGTGCTCGTTTCAGGCGAGAGCGGCGTGATATCCGCTGCCGATGCGGAGCGCCGGCGGCGACTTCGTTATATGTATCACGGCGGCAAGAGGGTCTGTCACGGCCTGCGGGTGATCTGGGCACTCACCTCGCCGTCACAAGAGGGCGGAATCCTGCTGGTTCCAGGAAGCCACAATCGCTGGATCGAACCTTCGGATGAGGTGCTGCAGAAATCTGTCGACCTTGGAATGACCGAGCTTCTGAGACCCGAGCCAGGCGACCTGATCCTGTGTGCGTCCACCACGATGTATGGCGTCCAGGGAGATCCCGGCCGACTCGTCGAGAGTGAGTTCCGCAGTGCGCGCGCAATGCCTTCAGGCGGACCCGGCGAGGTCGAGCCGCCGGCTTGGACGGCCGATCTGACCCCCGAGCAGAAAGCCGTGGTCGGAATGCGGACCACCGGCATCGGCGGGTTCGTCGTCTCCGATGGAAAGAAAACGCGCGTCGCCCGCGAGGAGGAACTGCCCGGCGCCGATTCAGGGCTCGCGGCACCCCCCGACGCCGATCCGGAGGAGCTCTGGTTCTGGGACGTGCGCGGCTATCTCGTCCTGAGGGGTGTCATGGACGAGGAATGGCTGGGCGCGGCCAACCGGGCTATCGAGGCCGCGCTGGCGATGCAGGAGGAACTCCCAGAGGACCATCCGACGAAGCTGGAGGAGGTGCGGGAGACGGCGCTGATCGACAACGACGGAGAGTGGCCAATGGACACGTCGAGCCGGTTGCGGGGTGACATCCACCGCCCAAGATTGGGCGGCCTGTATCTCCTGCCCAAGCCGCACTGCGCACCGTTTCACCGCATGATCGCTCATCCGGCGATCACCCAGCGGTTGAACTGGATGCTTGGATACGGTCACCGCGAAACCGGCGAGCCGATGTGCTGCGAGTACCCGCAGGGAACGACGGGCGGCTCCCTACACGGCCAGAACACTGCGGGATTCTACCGCCTGGAGGGTCGGTCGATGGTCGAAAAGGTGAATGTGGCCTGGGCGCTCCACGACGAGGCGCCGGGGTTCGGTAAGGAAAGCGGCGGATTCGTTTGCATCCCGGGGAGCCACAAGGCGTCGTACCCGATACCGCGGGGCCTGACGACGAGCATCGACCTTCCTCAGGTCTACAAGCCGCCGCTGAAAGCAGGAGACGTGTTGCTGTTTGGCGCGCTCGCCCATGGAACGACGGCGTGGAGGGCGAGCTGGAATCGGCGCACCGTCATCCAGTTCATGGGTTCCCGGAACGTATCGATCAAGCCCGCCAACCCGGTCGTGGGCTGGAGAGGGAGGCGGTTGTCGGGTTCGTGGAGAGTTTGACGGCACGGCGCCGTCACGTCCAGTGGCTCAGGTCCCTTCCGATCAGCTCCTGAATGCGCGAGATATCGTCGCGATACACCTGCCTGATCTCGGCGCGCAGCTCTTCGGTGTAGAGCTCGTACTCCAGGGTCTTCAAGTGGTCCGGATTGATGTCCTGGCCGGTCAACGTCGTCTGGAAGTCGGCATCAACGCCTAAAAAGGCGAAGAACGGACAACGCGACCGATGCCGCGCGGCTCTGGCTGATTAACTCACCCGTACCCGAGTCACAAAGATGTCGCACTTCTGAAGGAAGTAATACTCGGCCGCGTCTGTGTAGCCCGAATAGGTGTCGCCGTCGATCTCGAGGGACACAGTCACCGGACGGAAGCTGAGTCCGGGCCGATCGACGCCGCCGTAGTACGAAACCAGGACCTCATCCTCGCGGTCGGGGATCGCGATCATGCCGGGGTACCCACAGTCGCCGTCCGGAAACAGGACAAGGGGATCGCCAAACGAACCATCCTCGTAGGCCCGCAGCGTCGTCTGGCGCCCAGGTTTGGCGAGCCACTCCACGCCGGCCATCAGCAACTTGCCTCCGGCCCGTGCCAGCACCGGAGAATGCACGGTGAAACCCAGCTCCTCCGTGCGCCACCGGGTGTAGGGCGGTCGAGCGCGGCGCAGGATGTCCAGGTTGCGGAAGTTACCGCTGTCGCGCGGCGAAAGCCCGAGCGAAACCGCTTCCCCATCATCCTCGAACAGCAGATCGGGCTGGCTGCCGTACCAGCGCGCCACCTCGGACCAGCGAAAGACATCGTCGGTGCGCAGGAGCCAGATTTCGCGGTTGCGTTCGTAGGAGATCTCGAATACCGCAGCGTAGAGATAGCCGTCGCGCTCCTGGACGCGCCAAAGGTATTGGCCTCGATCAAACAACGGCCGCGGCTCCGACCACACCATGCCGTCGGGCGAGCATGTCACAAAAGCCTGGGATCTGCCCGCCCTGCCCGGAGGCATGCCAACATGGGAATCCGTCGGAACGGCCATGTGCACCACAGCCCAGAGCGACTCTTGCCACACGAAGAACTTGGCCGGTCCCGAACCGCACAAACGCAATTCGTCAACAGGTGCAATCCCGCGGGGTTTGTCCCAGCTCGCAGCCGTCAAATCAGTAGAGCGGGCATACACCGGCCGGTGTCCCGGCCCGGCATGCCACCACCCGCTTTTGAAAAAGACGTACCAGCGGCCCTTAAATAGAGCCAGATCGGTCCAGGCGTTGTGGTGGCCGTCGCTATAGACCACCTGGGTTTCCACCACCTCCATCCCTCACCTCCATATCAAAGATTCGTGAGGCAGAAAATATAAGCCCTTTGGGGATGGAGTGATAGCCAGTTTCAAGAAGCGGATGCCACACCTCCGACAAGGGCGTCGAAAGTGACCTGATCATATGATCCGCAACTCCCCGGATATCAGTCTGGGCAGGAATACATCACGCTGTTCGGCGGACAAAAAAAAGACCTTTTTAGGTATCTCAATCAAGGCACCGGACCACGAGCTACAGAACGGACTGCTCGAATCGCGGTCTGCAACCAGCGACTCCTCAGTCGGCTTCGAGGGCACGACGCGGTCACGGTCCCAGACACGGAGTATCAAGAACACTCTGTAGCGTAGAAGATGGAACCGGAGCGGGGACCAGAGCCGCCAGCTTTTCTAGAAGTTCCATTGGCGAGAGCAGAAGATAGCTCATCCCATCCGACTACGGCGGATTGAGCCCGGAGGAAAGCCGCGCACCAAGCGACGCCGAGAATTGAGTTGCTGATTTCGGACGGCAATGGCAGAGCCTCAGTACCGTGTCTCTACGTAAATTGCGACCCTCCCAGGACAGGGATAGCCGGACTTGTCCTTGTGGGGGTTGAGTCGGGAGGTCGTTGTTTGTCGGGTGAAGTGCTTACCGCAATAAGAGCATTCATAGATGTAGCGCGGTCCGCTGGGCCAACTCACCCGTCTACGTCTTGATCGAGGCGTTCGTGTGGGCACCGACCGAGTTGCATTTGGTGGGATGATGACTGAGCCCTCCGGGCTCAGCTCCACTACATAGCGTGGGGTGAAACTTTGCCCGGTTGTCTGCGCACCTTGGATGCGGTCAATGCGGTAGCTGTGATGCCCACCATCGGAGGCCCTTATGGCGTGCAGAACAATATTGCCGTCGCGGGTGCGCCGCAGGGAATAGGGCTCAATCCGTCGGACAGATCCCCCGTACTCCAAGTCCACGCACAAATGATTGGCGGCGGCAAAGCGGATGATCTCCAAGAATGACTGGGCGGCACCAGAGACCGGTAAGCGCAGTGTGCGTTCCCTGAGCACGGTTTCACCAGCGGTCATCTGGTAGGTGGCCGGCACAGTGGGTGCCACACCGCTTTCAAGCCAAGCAAAGAAATCGGGAACGCGCTCCAGAAAGATTCAAAAGGCGGCAGAGCTTGAAGCTGGTGACCCAGCATCGGATTCCAAGAACCTTCAAGATCGTCCCTGTGTATTTCCAGTTCGGCGAGGGTCGGAACAGGGATATCGCGGTGATTACATTTTTGCTGCAAGACATCGTGAAGGACAGCGGATTGCGGCCGTGCTTCGGTGTTGCGAAAAAGATTGATGACATCATAGAGATCGCGGGGCCGAGCACGGTCGCCCAAGGCCCGGACCTTTTCAGCAAAGGCTTCCTCATAGGCATAGCACCTGACAGTGATCCCCTCTGCCAGTGTATCGCTGTAGTCGGGAAAGATGACACGATCCGCTGGCGGCAGGAAAATGAGCTCATCGAGTGTCAGGTCAAGTTTGATGCGCGGTAAACCACCTGAGCGCGGAGCGATCGGTCCCCGGTAGCTGAGTTTGCCCTGGTAGGACACTGTGCCGCGCGGGTTAGGAAAGAGTTCAAATTCCTGCAACTCTTCGGGGATCTCGATGCCGGTCCGCTCATAGATCCATTCGCCGATCTCCCGGAAGACAGCGACCAAGAATTCCTGATCCATGTCAGAGGGATCGGTGAGTGTAAAATCAAGGTCTTCGGAGAATCGGTGCGTTTCGAAGTAGCATTTCTTAAGGCAGGTCCCGCCCTTAAAAATCCAGTTTTCTGCGAGAGCGGCGTGCTGATAGATGCCGGCGAGAACCCAGCCGAGCACATAGTCCTTCTCAACGACGTGGGGCAACAGGCCAAGGGTATGCGCGACATCGAGGATTTCGCGACGGTCGATCATGTGGACGCTGCCTTGGCCCAGCTGTCAGGCATAAGGAGGCGCCATCGGGATATGAGGCGGCGGCATGAAAGCCCAGGGTCAAGTTTGGCGTTGCCTTGGGTCAGACGCTCACGGCATGCCTCAACAAGAGTGGTAGTGCCGGGTCCGCGTTCTGCCAGAAAGCCCAAGCGCTTGAATACGGCACCGTTACCAAGCCGGTCTGCATAGGCAATCAGCTTGTCATCATCCCTATCCTTGCGGTCGAAATAGCTCGCAAGGCAGTCAGCAACATGCTGGATGCCGGCTCCAAGGTCAGGATTGTCGAGCATGTCGATGATGGTGCGATGAATGTCCGATACGGCGATCTGAGTTTTTCCGCGCCAAACGGTCTTCGTTCCGAAGATCATATCTTGCCGGACATGCTTTAGAATGAAGTGTGCACCATGGCGTCGCTGACTTTTCGCACGCACCGCCCGCGCTGTCATCACAACAATGTCACGGAAAATCTGCTCCGTCAGGTCCCAGTGTTCGGCGGCAGTCCGACCGCCGATGTAGGCCGGCTCAAAGAGCGCAGGCACCAGCACCCAGGGATCATCGAGAACCTGCTCGCTGGCAAGGGACTCAAGGCCAACTGGTGCGTAGGCACCCGGGCCAACGCGCCGCAGCCAGCCCTGTCTTCTCCAACGGGAGAGTAGCTTAGCGGCGTCGGAACGGCTAACGCCAAGGGTATCTGCAGCATCAGCGATATGAATGATGTCGCCGGATGCCCGAATAACGTCGGACAGCCTGCGGCGTCCCTTAGATATTGCGATATCTGAGCTCATGGCGATGTGATGTATATTTAAACTGCAAAAAATTCCGTTTTATGTGAATTTTTGCCTATACAATATATAACGGAACTGGCGGATTCTCGCAAGAAGCCATCAAGCGCACAAATCATCCACAAGGGCAGGCAAATCACAAATTCTTCTTCTTCGACAGCGAGAAAACATATCCGATGTTTTAGCTACATTTCCCGCCCAATCCCAAGGCCACGTCTCAATGAACCACGTCGCCCAAATCGCCTTCAATCCTGCGGCATCAGCACCACGCAACTCATCGCTCCCACCGTCCCCTACGAAAACCGCAGCACAGACATTGACGTCCAACCTGTCACACGCCAGTTCGTAAATTGCAGGATCCGGTTTAATCAACCCCTCCACACACGAGAAAATCGGCACATCAACCAGACCTGCAAGCTCAGAAGAGTCCCATGCCGCAATTTCATCATAGACGCAATTTGTGATAAGTCCAATGCGATAACCTGCCTCTTTTAACACATGTAGCGTTTGCACAACCAGCGAATCCATTCTTTCAAACGGCCGCGCCTTCGCAGCCAATCTCTCCGCCTGCATCAAGGCGATCTCTTCTTCCGGCGGCACAATCTGGCAAACACAGCACATCTCCCTCAACACGTCACTGTAGTGGCGCAACTTCCCAGTCATACGCGCTTGGTAGCGAGCAGACCACTCGCGCTCACACTCCTCCTGAGCTAAACCGAGCCGCTCGCCCGGCGTCGGCGCCTCAACATGCCATTCTGGGTGATTTTCAGTGATAAGCGTCTCGTAAAGATCGAATATAACAGCCCGACCCATTGACTTTTCCATGATTTCCATATCAGATTGACCTCTAGCATAGGAAAGGAGGAGGAAGATCTCCGTATCACCCGTCAAAAAAATCTGGATTGGACTTAGCTTTGCCATAAGCCGGTTGAGCTGGAAGTATAGGAAAAATGAGGCCCCTTTTCGGCCCTCTTTTCAAGGCGCCGAACACACGCAAGGGGCAGGGGAAAGCTCGCTGAGGATCGTTTGCAGGTCGTTTGACAGGGCTCGCAGTAGGGTTGGGTTGACTGTGAGCCCGTATCGGGTCCAACCCGGTCCTCTCCTCCGTAGGTGCGCTACCGCGGCGGGTGGACGCCCGGCCGGCGTGGGATCAGCGAGGACGCCACCACGGTGCATGCGTGCCCAGGGCTCTGAGCTGACGGTAGACGCCGTAGCCGCAGGGACCGGCCTCGTAGCAAAACCGCACGAGGTCCCAGGGCCGGCCAGTTGACCCGCCAGCTTGGACAACGCGGCGCCGGTAGACGGTATCGTTCCATACAGGGTGTTTAAGTAAAATCAAAATGGATGCAAGTTGGACGAAGCCAAGAAAATTCTCCGGATACAATATCAGCTGCGACGGGGCCGGAATCCACCGAGCCCACAGTGTACGGACTGCCCAACGACAGCTACCGGTTCAAGGTTCGGGCGCTGAACGCGTCGAACGGAGTGGTCCTCACCTGGCCGGTGGTGGGGGCGCCCCGGGCGCGTCGCTTGCTCCGCCTCCCCTCCTCCGCTGTCGCGTCCGAAGGCTGGTCCGCGGTGTCGGGGTGAACGCAGGTGCGGGTGTCGGGCTGCGCGGCGCCCATGACCGAAGTGGCTGCCACCCGGCACAGCGGTAAATCGACCAGACTCTGTTTGGAGAAGACTATTTGCACATTCATCCTTGCCGGTTTAACCGGGCGCACGGAGGTATTCGATGAAACGTACAGTCGTTTTGAGTGTAGGGTTATGGTCTGCCTTCGGGGCTCAGGCCGACGAGAAAATCCACCAAATGCTGCCGTTGGCGGTCGGGAACAACTGGGAGTATCAGCATGGCGGCATTGATACAAGCACCAATACTCGATTTGAGCATTGGGTGACAATTAGCATTACCCACACGGAAGACATCGAGGGGCATACCTACTATGTCTTCAGCGACATGCCGTATGGGGAACCTTCCGTGCCCCATTTCTTTATTGCCGGCAAGAAAGTGCGTTGGGAAGGCGATCATCTCTTGTTTCGCCAACAGGACAGGGATGTCGCGCTATACCAATTCGGCGGACACCCAGCCAACGACAAGCGGGGCAGCTACGACTACATCATTTCTGGACCAGCCTCAGATACAATGGTCAAGGTAGGGTTCCTATCCTCCGGCGGGCTTGACCTGTTCAGAGACGACGTCTTATGCCTAAGGAGCTACGATCTGGATGCGTTAGCGAGCCCGCTCCCTTGGCAGGAACCCAAGCTTTTCATTTTTAACTTTATGATTCTTGCTCCCGGTGAGAGACGGAGTAAACGAGAGGCGTCTTTCATTCAGCACTATGGCATGAATGATGTTAGGGATTCGGGGAGTACCCTTTTCTCCTATCGGGGGGTCATAAATGGCGTGAAGTTTGAATTTCGGGCCGATCCGACGGCTTCGGCTAAGGTCGCGGAGTTTCCCTGCGGTCCGAGCGCTATCAGGGCCCTTTCCTGGGGCGTTTTGAAAAAAGAGTTCATCCACCTGTCCAACGAATTGGGAGATTTGAAGTGATGAAAAGTCGATATGCGCTTTTATGGGTGCTGATCACGTTGGGGTCCAACGTCGGCCATGTTCAGGCCAAAACCGTCGACCAAGTGGTTCCCTTCACCCAACCCGACGGCACAACCTTTGGCGCCCGGGTGTTCGGCGACGAAGTCGAGATCAACTGGGTCAACGCGGATGGGTACGAGTTCGTGTATAACCATGAAGATGGCTACTTCTACTACGCCGAACTGGACAGCGAGGGCGAATATCGGGCTACGAGTGCCAAAGTCGGCATTGACGATCCGGCAACCCACGACATCGAGAAACATCTGCAGCGCAGCGACGCCCGGCGTGCGGCGCTCCAGGCCGAGCGTATCGCACGAGGGTTTGTCAGAATTCCTCAAGAAGAAGGGGCCACGGGGCAATACGGAGCTGCTGGCCATGCGCCTTGTACGGCTGCTTCTCCTTGTGACATATACGTGGTCATGGTCCGCTTTGCCGACCAGGCTTCGGGAGGTAGCCTATACGCCGACTACGATCAACCCTGGGGCTACACGATGGCCCTGTACAATCAATTCTTCAACGGGGGGTACGACGGTGTGCCGGCTTATACGGGTACCACAGCCCATACCTCGGCGTCCCGGAATTCTACTGAAAACCTGGAGGTCTTCGGCAGTGTAAGGGCCTGGTTCCACCAGGTGCACGGGGAAGACATCGTTCGCTTTCGCATTCTCAACGAGTGCGAGAACGACCCCTGTGGTGCTACCGACGAACCTGTTTGGATACCGCTCAACGCTACAACCCATTCGAATACGAAACAGTATTACGCCACCCATGTACCGAGCGTGTATTGGAACGCTGCGGAGGCGGCCGCTTGCGCCAACCTGACGCTGCCCGCCGATTTTCCGCTGGCAAATCCTTGTGGAACGACCCCTGCGGCGGCGGCGGCCACATTACTTGCCAACAAGGTGGTCTATTTATATGCAGGCGTCACTTTTACTCCCAATGTACCCAACCCTCTCGCGTTGCATCCTCAGGTGAATGCGGTCACTGTATCCACGACCAGTGCCGGTTCGATCGGTGCCCGGTATGTGATGGGTGAGCGCGAAGGATTTGGCTGGACTGGCCACGCCGCAGACCGGTTCGCGGGAATCGGCACGCACGTGCACGAGATTGGCCACTTGTTTGGTCTTGTTCATCCAACTGGCACCTGGTACGGAACGAATCCTCATACGGATCCTCCTCAAACAAGGAGCTTTCTCGGGGCAAATGCGTCGGCGTGGGGCACCATGCAGAACAGCGAGCACGGACCGGCAATCGAATCCAACGGCTATACCATCGCTCTCGCCTCCTGCCCGCAGCCCTTCAATCCGTTTTATCGCATGGACATCGGCTGGCACACGGGTACCACCATTTCTGAGACAACCCTCAGCCGGCGCATTGAGCCGGGTCCCGGGAATTTTTACGTGGTTCATTCGGCCGCCAACGGTCAAGACTACATACTGGACTTCCGCACGGCCAGCAATTTCGGTCAGTATACCGGTTTTCATCGCTTCACCGCTTCTCCTGGTCTGCTCATCTGGCGCCGCAGCCCATCAAACCCCGCGAACCCAATGAATAACGAGAGCAATCCCATGGTCATCCCGGCCGACGGACGCTCGATTTTCGATGCCCGGGAGGATGAGGATGCGAATCCCGACGTACCTGAATGGCGTGACAGACTGTCCGATCCGTTTGGTGCGGCCCCGCAGCCCCATGGGCCGACCGTAACGCAGGCTACGGATGCGATCCATTTGAGGCATGCAACGGATAATAATCTTATGCCGGGCGACTCCCATTTGGCGTTCCGCAACATCCGCAACGAAGGGACCCATGCGCTGGTTGATATATACGTCAATTACTGGTCCGGCCCGATCACGGCGGCGACCACGACTTGGAGCGGTAGGGTAACCGTCGGCGGCGACGTGACGGTTGCGTCGGGTGCTACCCTTACGTTAGCGGCCGGGACCGAGGTGGTAAAGTATAGGAAAAATGAGGCCCCTTTTCGGCCCTCTTTTCAAGGCGCCGAACACACGCAAGGGGCAGGGGAAGCTCGCTGAGGATCGTTTGCAGGTCGTTTGACAGGGCTCGCAGTAGGGTTGGGTTGACTGTGAGCCCGTATCGGGTCCAACCCGGTCCTCTCCTCCGTAGGTGCGCTACCGGCGGCGGGTGGACGCCCGGCCGGCGTGGGATCAGCGAGGACGCCACCACGGTGCATGCGTGCCCAGGGCTCTGAGCTGACGGTAGACGCCGTAGCCGCAGGAACCGGCCTCGTAGCAAAACCGCAACGAGGTCCCAGGGCCGGCCAGTTGGCCCGCCAGCTTGGACAACGCGGCTGCCGGTAGACGGTATCGTTCCATACAGGTTCGGCCCTTGCCGGTCCTCACCGGCCAACGCGACGGTGATCGAATCTTTATGTATGTCCAAGGCGACGAATTTCTTAAATTTACGCATGGCCTCCTCCTTTTCGCTGGGGAAAGGTCTTTGGGTATACCTCGTTTTCCCAAAGATAACCCCCGACAACCGAAATCGGAGGAGGTCTTTCATATTCACGTCAATACAGAAGGTCTAGGCCATCCCGGGAATAATCGCCGGATTCTGCCGGTCCCTAGAAATAAAGGGCCACGGAAGTGAAGTAGACTCCAGGGTAAAGCCCGAACTCCGACCGCGGCACGAGCCCGGGTCCGGGACTGATCCTTGCCCGGCGGCCAAGGCTGAAGAATCCCCCCGCGGCCACCGCCACATTGTCGTCGAAGCTGTAGTTGAGCCTGGCCGCCACCAGAGCCGAGCCGTCTCCCCCATTGACCAGCGCCTGCAAGCTGGCGCCGAGCAGGGGGGTGGCCTGAAAGGTCATGCCCGGAGCGGCGTAGTGGCGTCCCAGAAGGTAGACCGCCCCTTCCCTGTAGGCGGTTCCCTCAGCCTGGCGCAGGTAGGTCGCAGGATCGGCGCTGCCGGCCCCGTTCATGTGGTACTCGACAAAGGCGTAGATTCTGCTTCCGAAGCTGTAGTCCAGACCGGTGGACAACCTCGGATAATTCTCCCCGGAATCGTAGTCGGCGAGAATAGCCGCAAAGGTATAGCCCGCCTCGAGCCAGTATCCCGCCCCCCCGAGGGACCGCGCCAGGTCCAGGCCCAGCAGCAGGTTTTCTCTGAAGAGCACCGCCGCCGGTGCAAGGTCGATCTTGCCAAGATAAAAGCGCCCGCGCAAAAATCCGGCGCTTCTGCCGGGAGCGAAATCATTTCCGAAAACTATCCCCGCGTCTATCTCGCTCAGATCCCCCACAGGTATGCGGGCGCGCAGAGCGTCGACCCCGACCCGATCCTCCTTGTCCAATGCCTCGTAGGCGAAAGGTGCCAGCAGGTCGATGGGATTCACCACCCGGGCCGAGCCGAAGGCCACGGGCTGACGGCCCAGATAGAAATCGGCGAAGGAGGTGGAAAGGGTTACGAGAGCGCGGTCGAGGTTGTGCAGCAGGGTGAAGGATCCTCGCCGGCCCTCGCCAGGTGGATAAATGGCGGCGGCGAAATCGACGGCGCGGTAAGAATCCAGCTCGGACCGCGACCCGAAAACCGGCGGCGCCAGGCCGTTTGTTTGCTGCAGGCGCGGCGCTATTTCGTAGGCAATCTCAACCGCCACCGAGGAGCTCTTGCGGCTGAACAGCCTGAGCCGCAGGCGGCTCGACCCCATCCCTTCGAGAGGCTGTGGTTCCCCACTCAACGAGGGCTGGTCCAGCGCGGTGAAGAAATTCTTGAAATAGCCGCCGATTCTCACTTCCGCGGCGGCGGCGCTGGTCACTGCGGTCGCCATGAACAGGGCTCTCACCAGGGGCAAGGGGCCCGGCCTCAATCCTTCACCTCGTCGCGGTCGATGCGGCCGTCCCTGAGCACCACCAGCCGCCTGGCCTGGTCCATGATCATGCGGTCGTGGGTGGAAAAGACAAAGGTTGTTCCGTGGGTGCGGTTCAAGCCGCGCATCAGGTCCAACAAGGCCGCCCCCGCCGCCGAATCCAGGTTGGCGGTGGGCTCGTCCGCCAATATGAGGTCCGGTTGCGAAACAATTGACCGGGCCACCGCCACCCGCTGCTGCTGGCCGCCCGAAAGTTGCAGCGGCCGCCGGCCCTCCATGCCCTCGAGGCCGACCTCGGCAAGAATCTCGCCGACGCGGCGGCGGCGCTCCGGCGCCGCAACCCCCTGGAGCAGCATGATGTATTCGACGTTTTCGCGCACCGTGAGCACCGGAATCAGGTTGAATGACTGGAAGATGAAACCCACCCGGTCGCGGCGGAAATCGGACAGCTCATTGCCGCTCATGGAGCTTATGGCGCGCCCGGCGAGCGCCACCGAGCCCGACGAAGGCCGGTCGAGTCCGCCCATGAGGTTGAGCAAAGTCGACTTCCCCGACCCGGAAGGACCGGCGATGGCCATAAAGGCTCCCCTATTTATGCCGATACTGACATTGCTCAATGCCCGCACCTCGACCTCACCCTCGCGGTAGATCTTGGACACCCCTTGGGCCCGGATCACCTCTTCTCCACTGGCGCTCATTTCTCTCCGTTCCGTGGTGTGCACTGCTCATCCGCAAACCCACCCTTCAACCCACCGGGGCCGGGCTCAGAAGCCTTTCCTCATGGCCTCCACCGGCTCCACCCGCGCCGCCAGGACCGCCGGATAGATCCCCGCAACCAAGGCGAAGGCGAATACCATAAGCGGAAAGACCACGAACTGGCGCGCCGCGGCCACCGGATATATCAGCTCCCGCAAGGTCACCCCGGCAAACTCGATTCCAACATAGTCAATTCCGTACTGGGCGAAAAAACCGGTCACCGCCAATCCCAGAACGCTCCCCATGGCGATACTGACCAGGGCAAGGGACCCCACCTCCAGCAGGATGAGCAAGGCCAGCCTCCGCGGGCGCGTCCCCATTGCCCGCAGCATACCGAACTCGGACATCCTCTCGTAAAGCGACATCAGAAGTGTATTGACAATGGTCAGCGCCACCACGCCGAAAAGAATGATCAACACTATGAACATGGAGGTGTGCGACATCTCCAGGACCGCACCCAGGGTGGGCAGAAGCTCCTTCCAGCCCAGAATCTCGTTGCCGTCCTGCCGGTAGCGCTGCCAGAATTCGAAGTCCGGGTCGGCGGCCAGAGCAATATCGTCGAAGTGCAGGGCGATCTCGTGCACCTCTTGCCCCAGACCGGAAAGTCTCTGCGCCGCGCCCAGATCGATGAAAACCACGCCGGCGTCCATGTCGCGCACGTTGAAGTGGAAGATTCCGCCGACGCGAAACATCTCCTGCGCCAGGGCACCGCTTTCGGCCTGGGCCACGGTGACGACGACGCGGTCGCCCAACTGGACCTCCAGGGTCCCGGACAGTTTCGAGCCGACCAGTATGCGCCCTCCTTCTCCCGCCTCGAGGTAGGCCCCCCGGACAATGGCCTCGTCGATCTTGGAGACATCGCTTTCGCGCTTCGGGTCAATGCCGAAAAGGGTGACGGCGCTGACGTTCGCCGCCGAGGTGAGCATGCCAAAGGTCAGGGTCCGCGGCGCGAAGGACGCCACCCGCCCTTCGCTCTCCAACGCGGCCAGGTTGCGCTGGCGCTGGCGAATAGTCCGCTCCACCGCGAAAGTGCTCCTGAATCCTTCGGCGTGAATCTGCGCCTGCCCCAGAAAAGTATCGGTCGCCGTCCTTATGACGCTCTCTTTCATACCAATGGTGAACGCATCCGTGAAGATCAGCGCCGCCAGGCCGATGGCGATTGCCAGAGCGGACAGTACGGTCCGGCGGCCGCAGCGGAAGATATTTCTCCAGGCCAGCCGGACCAGCATGAGGATCGAGGAAGCTCCCGGGCTATGCAGCCGCATCAGGGGAGTGCCGCCTTTCCTGAGGTAGAAGGATATTCTGCACTAAATTCGCTCAACCATCCTACTAAGCTACGATAGCCGGTACCTTGGCTCAACAGCTCGCAACGGTCTCCCGCAAAGCATTGTTTTCGACATCTTTTGATGTTAAATTTGATGCAAAAGGCTTCTTTCACCCGGCAATCGAACAGGGAGCATGGAGAATGAGGACGACCTTGAATATAGACGACGAGCTGTTGGCCCGGGCGCAGTCCATTACCAACATCGCCTCGAAGCCGGAGTTGATTCGGGAGGCCTTGAAAGCATTGGTCGAGCGGGAAAGCGCGCGGCGACTCGCCAGACTGGGGGGAAGCCAACCCCGACTTCAGTCCATTCCACGGCGTCGTGGCAGCGATGGTTCTGGTTGATACTTCGGTGTGGATCGAGCATTTGCGCTACGGAGACGAGACTTTGGCCCGATTGCTCGAAGGAAATCAGGTGCTCACCCACCCGTTTGTCATTGGGGAAATCGCCTGCGGCAACCTCGCGGACCGCGATGAAATCCTTTCAAGACTGATGGATTTACCCGTTCTTTCTGCGGCGACCGAATCCGAAGCGCTGTATTTTCTCGACCGCAATCGGTTGATGGGAAGGGGCATTGATTATATTGATGTGCACCTGCTGGCGGCGACGGCTCTGGCTCCCCCAGCGCGATTGTGGACTCGGGACAAACGCCTCGAGGCGGTGTCCCGCTCCCTCAATCTGAGCGTTCCCGCCGATCAGAGTCGTCAAGTCGAGAAATAGAAATTGACTTCATCCTTCCCAACTCACCCCACAACCCTCACCGAGGATACCCTGGTCCAGCAGACCACCGCCGACTACCTGGAACGGCAACTCGGCTGGGAGTCGGTGTATGCCCACAATGGCGAGGACTTCGGGCCGGAGAGCCTGCTCGGGCGCGGCTCCGAGCGCGAGGTGGTGCTGAGGCGCCCCCTGCGCCGGAAGCTGACCGAGTTGAACCCCGGCCTGCCGGCGGTGGCTTATGAGGCCGCCGTGCGGCAGCTCACCGCCACCGTCGCCGGGCAATCCCTCTTCGCCGCCAACCGCGATAATTACGATCTGGTCCGTGACGGGGTGGCGGTCAAATTCCGCGACCCTGGTGGGGAGCTGGTGCAGGACCGCCTCAGGATCTTCGACTTCGAGACCCCGGAGAACAACCACTTTCTCTGTGTGCGCGAGATGTGGGTGCAGGGCGATCTCTACCGCCGCCGGCCGGACATCATCGGCTTCGTCAACGGCTTGCCCCTGCTCTTCATCGAGTGCAAGAACATTCACCGCAATCTCAAGGCCGCCTACGAGCAGAACTACTCCGACTACCGCGACACTATCCCCCACATCTTTCTCCATAACGCGGTGGTGATGTTCGCCAACGGCGAGAAGGCAAAGATCGGCTCCATCACCAGCCAGTGGGCCCACTTTCACGAGTGGAAGCGGCTGGCCGAGGAGGAACCGGGCGTGGTGGACATGGAGACGCTGCTCAAAGGGGTCTGCGACAAGCGCCAATTCATGGACCTGCTGGAGAATTTCATCCTCTTCGACGAGTCCTCGGCCGAGCCCAGGAAAATCCTCGCCCGCAACCACCAGTTCCTCGGGGTCAACCGGGCCATCGAGGCGGTGCGCGGACGGGGCGGGCAGCGGGGCAAGCTGGGCGTCTTCTGGCATACCCAGGGGGCCGGCAAGAGCTATTCCATGGTGTTCTTCACGCGCAAAATCCACCGCAAGCTCGGCGGCCACTTCACCTTTCTGGTGCTGACCGACCGCGACGATCTCGACACCCAGATCTACAACACCTTCGCCGGCTGCGGCGTGGTGGACCACGACCGCGACCCCTGCCGGCCGGCGAGCGGACAACACCTGAGCCGGTTGCTGGCGCAGCACAAGTCATACGTGTTCTCGCTGATCCAGAAGTTCAACCAGGAGGTCGACCCCGAGGCAGGCTACACCCGCCGCGACGACATCATCGTCATCACCGACGAGGCGCACCGCACCCAATACGGCTCCCTGGCGCTCAACATGCGCAACGCCCTGCCCAATGCCAGCTTTATCGGCTTTACCGGCACACCCCTGTTCAAGGAAGACGAGATCACGAGGCAGGTGTTCGGGGACTATGTTTCGACCTACGATTTCCAGCGTGCGGTGGAAGACGAGGCCACCGTGCCTCTCTACTATGACGCCCGCGGCGACAAGCTGGGGGTGGCCGTCGGCGACCTCAATGAGCGCATCGCCGCCAAGCTGGAGGAAGTGGAGATCGAGGACATTGACGTAGCCCAGCGCCTGGAGCGGGATTTGCAGCGCGACTACCACATTCTCACCGCAGATCGGCGGCTCGATCAACTGGCGCGGGATTTCGTGCAGCACTACTCGAAGGCGTGGGAAACCGGCAAGGCCATGGTGGTGTGCATCGACAAGGTAACCTGTGTGCGCATGCACGACCTGATCACCAGGTACTGGAAGGAGCGTCTCGCCGCGCTGAAGGCGGGGCTGTCGGTGGCCATGGACGCGGAGGAGTTTCTCGCCCGCAAGCGGCAGATCGCCTGGATGGAGGAGACCCGCATGGCGGTGGTGGTGAGCGAGGAGCAGGGCGAGATGGCGAAGTTCCGCAAATGGGATCTGGACATCACTCCTCACCGCAAGCTCCTCAAGGAAGGGATGGAACTGCCCGAAGGAATGCGCGCCAGGCCACGGTTCCGCAACAAGCAGCACATGGCGCTGGACGAGGCCTTCAAGGAAGAGGAACACCCCTTTCGCATCGCCATTGTCTGCGCCATGTGGCTGACCGGCTTCGATGTGCCGAGCCTGGGCACCCTCTACCTGGACAAACCCCTCAAAGCCCACACCCTGATGCAGGCCATCGCCCGCGCCAACCGGGTCAACGAAGGCAAAAATAACGGACTGGTGGTGGACTACTGCGGCATCCTCAAGCACCTGCGCCGGGCGCTGGCCACCTTCGCCGGGACTCGGCCCGGCGGCGGCAACGGCGGCAACGGCGGCGGATCCGGTCCCGCCGGCCCGGACGATGAACTGCTCGAGGATCTTGCCGAAGCAATCGCCATGGTAGGCGACTTTCTCGACGAACGCGGCGCCCCGCTCGACCACGTCATTCGCAAAACCGGTTTCGAGCGCAACGCCGCCATCGTGGCCTGCAAGGAAGCGGCCAACGAGAACGACGAGACCCGCAAGCGCTTCGAGGTGCTCTGCCGCGAGGTGTTCAAGAAGTTCAGGGCATGCATCAACATGGAGGGGATCAACGACTACCGAGAGGACCGCAACGCCGTCAACCTCATCTACCGGAGCCTGCAGCAGGACCGCGATCAGGCCGACATCAGCGACATCATCCGCTTGCTGCACGACCTGGTGGACGAGGCCATCGAGGTGCAGCCGGAACGCCCGGCCGAGGATCCACGGAAACCCTACGATATCAGCGGCATCGACTTCGAGCGCCTCAAGCGGGAGTTCGACCGCAGTCCCTCCAGACGCACTACGGTGCAGACCCTCAAGGAGGCGGTGGAAAAGAAGCTCCGGCGCTTGTTGGAACGGAATCCGATGCGGGCCGATTTTCAGAAGCGCTACGAAGAGATCGTGGCCGAGTACAACCGCGAAAAGGACCGCGTCACCATCGAACAGACCTTCGAGGCCCTGCTCAAGCTGGTGCAGGAACTGGATCAGGAAGAACAGCGCGCAGTTCGAGAAGGCCTGGATGAAGAATCACTGGCGATCTTCGACCTCCTGCAAAAACCGGACCTGAGCGCGGCGGAGGTCAAGCACATCAAGGAGGTCGCGGCCGAACTGCTGGAGACACTGAAGGCGGAGAAGCTCCGGGTCGACCAGTGGCGCGACAAGGAAGCGACGCGGGATGCGGTGCGGGTATCGATCCGCGATTTCCTCTGGAGCGAGGAGGACGGCCTCCCGGTGGACAGCTATACGGATGATGAAGTTGAGCTGAAGGTGGAAGACGTTTTTCAGCACGTTTTTCGGGCCTATCCCACGGTGCCGTCGCCGTACTACGACACGGCGGCGGCCTGAGCCGGCCTGAAATTGCGACGCGCTCCATTGCCGCCGGTGCTCCCGGTCCTTAGCCTATTACAACTCCAACCGGATTGACTCTTTGCCCCAACTCGAACACATCGAAGCGATTGAACGCCGCCTCTGGGGAGCGGCCGATACTCTGCGGGCCAACTCCAACTTCGCCAGCAACGAGTACTTCCTGCCGGTCATGGGCCTGGTGTTCCTGCGCCACGCCTACAGCCGCTACCTGGCCGTGAAGGACGAAATCGAGGCGGGTCTGCCCACTCGCGGCGGCAGGAAGCCACCGTTGCGCAAAGACGACTTTTCCCGGAGGAGCGCCATTTTCCTTCAGCCCGAGGCGCAGTTCGACAACCTGGTGGCCCTGCCCGACAGCGAGAACCGCGCCCATGCCATCATCAAGGCAATGGAGTCCATCGAAGCGGACTACGAAAGCCTGCGCGGCGCCCTGCCCAAGGACGAGTACCAGCAACTCGCCAACGATGTCCTCGGCCAACTTTTGCGCACCCTCAATCCCGACGAGCTGAAGCAGGTCTCCGGCGACGTCTTCGGGCGCATCTACGAGTACTTCCTCACCCAGTTCGCCGACCAGAAGGCCCACGACGACGGCGAGTTCTTCACCCCGGTGTCGCTGGTCTCGCTCATCGCCCACGTCCTCGACCCCCGGCGCGGCACGGTCCTCGATCCGGCCTGCGGCTCGGGTGGCATGTTCGTGCAGAGCGCCCGCACCGTGGAGGAACACGGCCGCATCCCTGCCGAGCAACTCACCTTCCGCGGCCTGGAGAAGAACGCCACCACCATCCGCCTGGCCCGGATGAACCTCGCCGTCCACGGTCTGGAGGGCGACATCCGCCAGGCGATCACCTACTACCAGGACCCCCACGAGTTGGTGGGAAAGGCCGACTACGTGATGGCCAATCCGCCCTTCAACGTGGACGAGATCGACGCCGACAAGGTCAAGTCCGACCCGCGCCTGCCCTTCGGCCTGCCCGGGGTCAACAAGAAGGACAAGGTCTCCAACGGCAACTACGTCTGGATCAGCTACTTCTACAGCTATTTGAACGAGAGGGGCCGGGCGGGTTTCGTCATGTCGTCCCAGGCCTCCAGCGCCGGCGGAGGCGAGGCCCAGGTGCGGCGGAGGCTGATCGAGAGCGGCGACGTGGACGCCATGATCGCCATCCGCTCCAACTTCTTCTACACCCGCACCGTGCCCTGCGAGCTGTGGTTCCTCAACCGCGAAAAGCCGGATAAATACCGCGACAAGGTGCTGATGATCGACGCGCGCAACATCTATCGCAAGGTCACCCGCAAGATCTACGACTTCAGCCCGGAGCAGCAGCAGAACCTGCTGGCCATGGTCTGGCTCTACCGCGGCGAGAAGGAGCGTTTTCTCGATCTGGTGTCGCGCTACTGCAGCCGCACCCTCCATGAAGCCAGGGCCTGCTTTGCCAGCGTCAATGAGCGGGGCGAGGCGGTCGAACCGCTGGCGGATTTCCTCGCCGCGCTTGACAGCCTGCTGGAGACCCTGGTTCCCTTTATCGGAAGCCTCGATGCAGATGGCCCCCACAACCCGACCTACAAGGAACTGATGCAGGCCATTTCCACCTTCAAGACCGAAGGGGACGCCTTGCGCAAAGCAGTCGACGAGCAGGAGGCGTCCTGGGACGGGCGCAAAACCGTTGAGGCCGGGCTGAAATCAGCAGTCAACCGACTCGTCCCATTGGCCGATGCCAGCCGCGACCTCGCCAAGCAGACCGAGCAACTCTACAAGCTCACCACCCACCTGATCGAGACCTGCGAGCAGGAGTGCGACTCCAAATCCAACCCCGCCTGGAACACCCGTGACGTCACCCGCGCCCGCAAGGCCGCGGACGAGACGCGCCAAATATGCGCCGAGCAACTCAGGCAGGTGGGCTACTTCCAGCGCCAGGCCCACTGGCTCGCCGAGCGCTTCCCCGACGGCGAACTACGCGACGTTCAGGGACTGGTCAAGCTGGTGGACCGCGCCGAGATCGAGGCCAACGACTGGAGCCTGACCCCCGGCCGCTACGTCGGCGTCGCGCCCGAGGGCGAAGACGAGGACTTCGACTTCAAAGAAACCCTGCGCGAGATCCACATCGAACTGGAGGAGCTCAACACTGAGGCCGCGGTGTTGGCGCAGAGAATCAAGAAAAACTTCGAGGAGTTGGGGGTCTGAGACGATGAGGCCCGACCGGAATATCGTTATCATCGCCAGCTTGAAGATTTTTCTAAAAACCCACCGACACCTTGTCAATTACTGGCAAGGGTTGTGACAACAGCGGCCATACTCCCCAATTGGTTGAGGAAGAAGCGAACCCATGAAAGAGCTGAAGCCACCAATCCCCGTCTCCAGACTCGACGTCCCCGAAATGCTGGCTGCCCCCAGTGCCCTATACCGATCCGCTAGGCGCACAAAATCGCCCATCAGAACAAGGCCGGTATGGTGGTTATGCGAGATGGCGAGGCGTTGGAGATTAAGCCGGATCCGGCAATGTACGAGGGACTAGAATTAGCTTTTGAGGAGTCAAGGCTATGAGTTGGCCATTTCGGAGACTTGAAACTCTTGCCGCCGCTGAATCGTATTCTTTCGTCGGTGGTCCATTTGGTTCGAAACTCACGTCGCGTGACTACGTTGCTGAAGGTGTACCGGTAATACGAGGTTCCAACCTCAATGGCAGTCGCTTTCTTTCTATGGATAATTTTGCTTTTGTTTCCGATTCTAAGGTTCGAGAAGACCTTTCTAGCAATCTCGCCAGAGCGGGCGACTTGGTTTTCACTCAGAGAGGCACTCTCGGGCAGGTAGCCATCATTCCAGAAGGTGGGATATCGAACCGTTACGTCATTTCGCAAAGCCAAATGAAAATAACGCTTGACGAAAAAAAATCAGACAAATTTTTCCTGTATTACTACTTTTCAAGCCGACAAGCCATTGAAAAAATTCTGAACCTTGCTTCGTCTTCTGGTGTGCCTCATATAAATCTGACGATGCTAAGGAATTTTGAAGTCCCCGTTCCTTCGCTTGTCACCCAAAAACGCATCGCCTCCATTCTTTCCACATACGATAACCTTATCGAGAACAACCGGCGACGGATTAGGCTGCTTGAGCAGGCGGCTCGGCTGCTCTACAAGGAGTGGTTTGTTCACCTCCGATTCCCCGGACATGAACACGTAAAGATCAAGGAAGGCCTGCCAGGCGGGTGGATGAGGAAGCATTTGTCTGAACTCGTGACCACACAATATGGATTTACGGAGTCGGCCACAGATGAACCCATAGGACCGAAGTTTCTCAGAGGAATGGACATTAACAAGACCTCGTATATTGATTGGAGTACTGTCCTATTTTGCCCTGAAGACAACCTCGATTTTGGCAAGTATGCACTAAATATTGACGACTTAGTTGTTATACGCATGGCCGACCCTGGGAAAGTTGCAATAATGGAAACCGAACAGAAGGCTATATTTGCCTCTTACTTGGTCCGCCTGTCTCGAAGGAAAGGGGTGAGCATTCCCTCTCTATATCTTTTCTACGTCCTTTCCGATGATGCTTATCTGGCGTTTATTTGTGGAGCAAGTGGAGGCTCAACAAGAAAGAGTGCAAGCGCAAAATTGCTAATAGATTTCCACGTTTTGGTGCCTACGCTGAATTTTATGGGATTGTTTGTGAAGCAAGTGCGGCCACTACGGCAGCAGATCCAAAAACTGCTTCAGGAGAACGCAATTATAAGGCATGCCCGCGACCTGCTCCTGCCCCGACTGATGACCGGAGAGAGCGGGGTATGACCTATGACGCCATCTCCAAATTCATCGCTCGGGGCGAAGGTTCCACGCTCGAGTTCAAGCGGTCGCTGAAGAAGGACTTTGGTCGGGAACCGTGCGCGTTTGGCAACGCCGACGGCCGGCCGATTCTGATTGGTGTCCTTATCCAGGGAAGTTCGTCGGATTGTACAACCACAATAGAATTAGGTCCAGGGTGCAAATCACTGTGCGGTTGCCGAATCCGGTGATCGAATTGGACATCAAGAGCGTCTGCCAATTTCTGCGCATGGTGATGCCGCCGCAGAAGGGTAAGCCCTACTCCTATGGCCTCCGATTTTGCATGCCCTTCTATCCAAGCAGTCACCCGGTGTTAAATGCCGAGATCGATGGCCATTCATACGGCTGGGGGCCTTCATTTCGACAACATGGGCTGTCCGCCCGGCTGCCGCAAACGAGCAAGCTAAAGCACTTGTGCTTTGCTGTATACGGACAGATTTTCACACAATTCGTGCCTAGGCGCAATTGTAAGAGCAGATTTCAGAAAATAAGAAACAAGAGCATATTAGGATCATGTTAGGAATAGATTTATTCTCAGGTGCGGGAGGCATGAGCCTAGGTGCCATTCAAGCTGGCATTAATGTGGCATTTGCTGTTGAAAAAGACACTTTTGCTGCGGACACGTACAAAAAGAACCACCCTAATTGTGATCTATTCGTCGGCGATATCCGGAATGTCACCACCGACGAGATTAGGATATTTCCGAGAGGATCAAATACTACTGTAATTTTTGGCGGCCCGCCTTGCCAAGGATTCTCCTACTCCAATACTCGAACCCGCCATGTCAGAAATGAGAACAATTGGCTATTCGAAGAATTTGTACGATTCGTACAAATTTGGCAGCCGGATTTCGTCGTATTTGAAAACGTTCGTGGGATCATCAACACAGCAGGTGGTTTTTTTTTAAAAACTGTAATTGATCGGTTTGCCCAACTTAGCTACAACCTAGAGTATGGTGTACTAAACGCAAAAGATTATGGTGTTCCGCAAGACCGAGCACGATTCTTTTTGATCGGATCTCGTGGGTCCGTCACTGTATTGCTCCCACTAAAGGAGAACAGACCAACGCCAACGGTGGATGATGCTATTTGTGATCTGCCAAACCTTGAAAACGGAGCATCAGAGTCTTGGCTTCCATATGGGAATTTCCCGCCATCTGTCTATGCAAGAAAACTGCGCGGCGACGGCCATCTTTGCTCCAATAATTTGGTTACCCGGAATGCTGAGTACATCCTCCATAGATATCAGCACATACCTCCTGGGGGGAATTGGGAAAACATCCCCGCTCGACTGATGCGAAACTATGAGGACCGATCACGATGTCACACCGGCATTTACCATCGACTTCGACTCGATTCCCCTTCTGTAGTGATAGCAAATTATCGAAAAAACATGCTTCTTCACCCCACAAAGCAAAGAGGATTATCGGTCCGGGAAGCCGCTCGTATTCAGTCCTTCCCTGACTCATATGAGTTCGCCGGGTCAATTGGTTTCCAACAACAACAGGTAGGTAATGCGGTCCCGCCACTCCTCGCGAAAGCCGTTTTTTCTGCACTGATACAGCAGGCAAACCAATGAACGAACAAACGTATGCAAAACAGCCACCATCCCTTATGGAATGGTTTTCAACTCAATCAAGAATAGTTTTCCCACCACATGCCGGGAAGCCTTATGATCTCCGCCTAAAAAATATTTCCGAATTAATGAATGAACAGGTGTATCCCGAAGTCGAAAAAGGGGCGATCTCGAAAGATGGTGGATTTCTCACTGACCACGGCCCTCGCCACACCGAGACGATAATCCAACGGGCCTCCTCCCTACTTTATCATCCTGAAATTTCCTACCCCCAACTTACCCCCTATGAAGTTTATTTATTGCTTATAGCCATATATTTCCATGACGTCGGAAATATATTTGGTCGCGATAGGCACGAAGAAAAGCATTCAGAAGTAATGGAAAAAATTTTTGAGTTCATTGGAAATGAAATGGTCGAGAGGCAAGCAATACTAAAAATTGCAGGTGCTCATGGAGGAAGAATTAATGGTAGCAAGGATACTATCTCTACACTTTTACCTGTAGGACCAGTACTTGGTCAAAATGTTCGCTACCAAACCCTTGCAGCAATACTCCGTTTCGCAGACGAGTTAGCTGACGATTGTCATCGAGCATCTAGGATTGGCCAACTTCTTGATGTGATTCCGAAAGGAAGTGAAATCTTTCATGCTTATGCACGAAGTCTGCACTCAGTCCTAATCCACCCTCATCAGAATATTGTCGACTTACATTACTCATTTATTAAAAAGGACGCGATACGTACTTTTGGAAAGAAAACTGACGAGCAAACAATAAAAAATGTTTATCTCCTCGATGAAATTTATAATAGAACCCTGAAGATGCACTTTGAGCGTAAGTACTGCATGAGATTTACGCAGGGAACAGTTCGAATTGATGCAATCAATGTTTCCATTCAAGTTTACGAAGACAAAAATAGCCTGAGTACTTGCGTTGATCCCATCGGATACCGTCTTCAAGAGCATGGGTATCCCGATACTTCCGCAATAAAGATTAGTGACATATGGCCGGACGTGAAATTTGATGGCTGCACACTGAGTCATCAGCTAATGAGGAGCCGCCCGCAATGAGGAATCTTGACCTAAATATCAATCCCTTTAAAGTCTTCACACCGGAGGATATGGACGCTAATGATGTTCATAACCTATTTGTGAATCCTTTTACGGATTTTAATAAAGTTTGCGAACCCGGACACACCATGGTCACCGGGCCTCGTGGTTGTGGAAAGAGTATGATTTTTCGGTATTTGCTGCCCGATTGTCAGTGTCTAGCTCTAGAAAACCCGGTCCGGAATCTCCCCTTCCTGGCCTTTCTTATTTCAATAAAAAATACAGTACCTAATCTCACTGAGTTCCGCCGACTCGGTGATAAACATGCCAATATCATATTGAATGAACATTTTCTGACTATTTTTGTTGCGGCAAAGGTATTTCAAAAAATTTCCCAACTTGATATCCCAACTGATCAGGCAACTTTTTCTTATGCCAAAAATTACCTTGTGGACGTTTTCAACCGACACCTAAAGTACTGTGGAGGTCGAGTTGTCGAGCTTAATTCCAAAAATATAACTGCCCAGGATGTGTTTCACCACATTTCGAAATTCTGCGATTATCTTTACAGCGAAGTTGTCCAGTATACTCGACGCTTGACATTCCTCTCAAACGATGCAGCTCCGTACAATTCAGCACTTTGTGGCTTTATCGACTTTTTGTTTCCAATACTAAGTGCTTTAAAACAGTTACCGTTTCTACCAACAGCTCCTGTCTACCTTCTAATCGATGACGCCGATTATCTAAACAAATCCCAAACGATAGCATTAAATTCATGGATCTCTACTCGTACCCAGGGTGAAGTGAGTATTAAATTTTCAACACAGTTGCAATATAAGACCTTTGACACTGCCTCCGGTCTACCGATTCAGTCGCCTCATGATTTCCAATCAATAAATATTGCAGATATTTACACAACTAAGCACAGCCGTTACTTGAATCGTGTAGAGGAAATTGTAAAACTAAGGTTGCGCAAGGCAGGTATTATGGTCGCGCCGAGGAATTTCTTTCCTTGTGATCAGGCGCAAGAAGATGAAATCAAAAAGATTGCTGAAAAAATACGATCAGAGTGGCCAAAAAAGGGACGCGGGCATCGCCCTTCCGACGACGCTATCCGTTATGCCCGACCTGAGTATATCCGTTCTCTCGGCGGTGTATCTAAGTCACGTAGTACCTATAGCTATGCAGGTTTTGAACACCTCGTTCACATATCCTCTGGACTAGTTCGATACTTCCTGGAACCTGCGGCCGTTATGTATGATGAGCAGAAGAGTCTTAATTCCGATGCACCTGTGGACCAAATTAATCCTAGTATTCAGAACCGGATTGTCCGAGATGAAGCGAACCGTTTGATGCTCACGGAATTTGATCTGATACTGCAACAAGAAGAGACTGAACAAAAAAAATTGGCCTACTTAAACAACCTAATCCGGTCACTTGGTGGAACCTTCCTCTTGAAGCTTATCTCAGACGATGCTGAACGTCGTGTTTTCTCTGTGGCTATATCTGGAAAGCCAGATCCCGATGTAATTGAAGTATTTGAACTTGGTGTAAGGTACGCTTATTTCCATGGTTCATCTATTGGAAATAAAGACGGAACCGGTCGCACGCGGCTTTATGTCCTCACGAGGCGCTTAGCACCTTATTTCACTCTTGATCCAACAAGTTTTGCGGGATATCTATGGACTACATCTTATCTTCTTCGAGAAGCTATGATAAATCCTGATAAATTACTGAGACGGCTAGAAACAAGTGGCGTTTCGCAAGGGTTGGACACTGGCCAACTCACCTTGTTTGACTAATGGGAGAAATAGCATGTTTAAGAGGCCTCTGAATGAACTAATGAACTATCTCGGTAGTAAGCCCATTGATGCCTTTATTTGTTGTGCTAGTTTTGAAAAACGCAGCACTTCCATTGCGGAACATCTCGACCCAGGATCCGTAGGTGGTTCATGGATTGCCTATCATCAAGACTTTTTGGTCTCCTCTCAGGAAAATTTAGATACGATTAAATCGCGCTTCACGAATCAGCATTCTCTGCTGGAGCTTAACACTACTGATCCCTTAATCACAGCGGATTGTATTGCATCCAATCTGTCTAATCTATGCGTTAACTCACAAAGGATATTAATTGACATTACGTCGTTTACGAGGGAATCACTCCTTATTCTGGTCAAGTTTTTGACCGATAATTTATGTCCCGAAAATTCAGTAGAATTTATCTATGCAAATGCAAGCGAATATTCAATCGGCAATCCGAGTGATGAAAAATGGCTCTCCAAAGGGAATCGTGAAATACGATCAATCTTAGGTTATCCAGGAACCCTTATTCCCTCGAAACAAAATCATCTAATTGTTCTCCTAGGCTTTGAGGATGAGAGATCATTGAGCTTGATCCGTGAATGCGAGCCGTCCCGGATTTCACTTGGTATCAGCGATAGAACGGAGCAAGCATCCATCCCGCACCAGGATACAAATGAGGCTCGTCTTCGAAGGTTGAAAAGTGTGATTGGGTCAGTCAATGAATTTACTTTTGCCGGATACGATGCGAGAGACACCAAGGTCACCATCCAGCAATTGATCTCGAATGCCACCGACTACAACACTATTATAGCCCCTATGAACACCAAGATTTCAACGCTAGGAGCCGCAATGGTAGCATTAAAGAATAAATCAATTCAGATCTGCTATGCTCAAGCGGAGCTTTATAACATCGAGAAATATTCAAATCCGGGGCAGCACTTCTTCTCCTTTTCTCTAGCAGATATTTTTTATGGATGAGTTAATTGGCAAATCTTTTGATGTACTTGACGATGGTTTCGTCCGTGTAGTTGACCTGATGGGTGACGATCAGGCAGTCGTGCAAGCAGCACGTATATCTTATGGAGTAGGAACAAAAAGAATCCACGAAGACCGCGGTCTTATCCGTTATCTGATGCCTAGCCGTCACACGACACCCCCTTCGAGATGTGCGAGATTAAATTGCATATTCGAGCCCCTATGGATTGTTGGCGACAGTGGATCCGACATCGGACGGCAAATGTGAATGAATACTCAACCCGCTATTCCGGGGCCATTAACGCTGTTCAACGGACAAAACCATCTGAATGGCGCCTACAGTCTCAAGGTAACCGCCAAGGTAGCAGTGGGTATATTTCCAACGAAATAGGTGAAAAATTGTCCGGCAGAGAAAATGAAATTCACCAATTATCACGAGCTGTTTACCAAGAGCGGCTGAAGGTGGGAGTGCCACGAGAGCAAGCTCGAAAGGACCTCCCTCTATCAACATCTACGGAAGCTTATTGGAAAATGGATTTACACAACCTTCTTCATTTTCTCTCTTTGAGAATGGATGCCCATGCTCAGAAGGAAATTCGAGCATACGCCACCGTAGTTGGAAAAGGGATAGTTGCAAGTTGGTGTCCCCTAGTGTGGGATGCATTTGTTGATTATCGACTTGAAGCTTGCTTCTTTTCTAGGATTGAGATGAAACTGTTGCGGGCCATAATCGCTGGGGACGAAGTGACAACTGAAAAATTCGCCACAGAAAGAGGTCTCCTAATTTACGGAAAAAGAGGCCTAAAAAGGAACCAAGAACGGGAAGAATTTGAGGCAAAACTGGCGAACCTCGGACTGGTCGCACCAAGGCAGTCCAAGAATTCTCCTTCAGTAGATTCTATCAACAATCAAACACTATGAGTGGGTTTTAACTGTTGCAAGGACCTGGGAAAACGCCTATGTCTAAAGACCTGACCGGTGTGTCAAGGTTAACGCAACGTCGTTCTGTGGTAGATTAAGTCTGTGCTCAGGGGATTTCAGGTTCCTAGTTCCAAATACCAGGCCGCACGCTGAACATGCGATTAATCATTGCGCGGCAATATTTGCGACTGCCGACAGCAAAGGTGGGCGGTAACGGCGTATTTAGAGGCGCGCAGTCTCTTGCTCTGTACCCCGTACACCATGCACTTGGCACGCAAACGCCATGGCGAATGGCCGAGCGCGGCCTACCCGCGATGACCTTCCCCTTGATGCACATCGCCTCCAGGGCCTCACGTCATCGAAAAGCCCTCCAGCACCAAGCAAAATTCCCTCCTGACCGCCAAGTGCCCTTCCTTTCGAGCGGTGGCTGAATGTGAAAAAGGAGCTGTTGCATTGTTGATAGATTACCGGATGAATCAAATGTGCCATTCTGATTTACTCCCTACTCTGGGATCCTCATATAACAGCTCATTAACCTCCTCACTCTGGGATCCTCATATAACAGCTCATCAACCTCATCGCCCTCGGCGAGGGTTCCACTACCGAGTTCAAGCGGGCCATGTCCTCCTACCTCGGGCGGGAGATTTGCGCTTTCGCCAACGCCACCGGCGGGGCGATACTGCTCGGCGTCTCGGATGCCGGGGAGATCGTCGGCGTGGCCAACCACAATCGGCTGAAGTCGCGGGTGCAAATCACCGCACGGTCGGCGGACCCGCCGATCTCGGTGGAAGTCGAGAGCGTCGGTAAGGTCTTGTCCGTGATCGTGCCGGCGCAGGAGCGCAAGCCCTACTCCTTCGGTGGACGATTCTTCATACGCGACGGGGCGAATAGTCAGCAGATGTCGAATGCGGAAGTGGAAAACCTGTTCTACGCGGTTGGACGCCTCCACTTCGACAAGAAGCCCTGTGAGGCTTTCTCCATGGAAAACGACCTTGACGACGAGACTTGGGCGCGGTTCAGTGAGCGCGCCAAGATCCCGGAGGCGATGGATCGGGTGGCGGCTCTCCGCAACCTCGGCCTGGTCGATGCCAAGGACCGCATGACCCATTCCGGAGCATGGCTTCTGGCGCGAGAAATTCGGAGATTCACCACCAGTGCCCACGTTTCCTGTGCCCTGTTCATGGGTACCGAGAAGGTGAGGATTCTCGATCGGCGGGACTTCCATAGCGACATTCCGACGATGATAGACGAAGTGGTGGCTTGGATTCTCACCAAGGTCAACGTCGAGTACATCATCAAGCACGTGAGGCGGGAGGAACGGCCGGAATTGCCCGAAGAGGCCCTTCGGGAGGCGGTGGCGAATGCCGTCGCCCACCGCGACTACCGCTCGACCGCGAACGTCCAGGTTTACATCTTCAAGGACCGGATCGAAATCGTCAGTCCGGGCGGACTGCCCGAAGGGATGGAGGAAGCGGACCTGGGCACCCAGAGCGTTCCGCGCAATCCGCTGCTGTTCGGCATGTTGTACCGAATGGACATGGTGGAGCAGATCGGTTCCGGCATCCGCCGCATTCGCGAGCTCTGCCGGGAACACGAAGTGGCAGCGCCGGTGATCGAGGTGTCCGAGCACTGGGTGACCACGACTTTCAGGCGCCCGGCCGCAAAGGTTGGGGACGAGTCGGAAACAAGCGGGGAGCAAGTCGCCAATTCCACATCTGACCATATATTGCGATATCCCGGGAAAAGCCCCGGGGATTCCACCGCACGAGTCGGGGATCAGGCCGGGACCGAGCAGGCACTAAGTTGGCACCAAGTTGAAATCCTCCGTAACTCCTTGTCTGGTCAGCCTATAACGGAGTTGATGGCACTGGCTGGGAAAAGGGACCGCACCAAGTTCAGGAACCAAGTACTCAGGCCCTTGCTGAAGGCGGAGTTGCTGGAGATGACCATCCCCGACAAGCCCCGAAGCAGCAAGCAGAAGTACCGGCTGACCACAAGGGGCAGGGATCTGTTGGCAGAGTTGGACGGGAAGCACCCTTGACCCGGCTTCCAATTGGAGCATAGCCCATGAGGATCCATGACAGAGAGGTTGGCAGGGTTCTGATTGTAGACGATGAACCGGCAGCACGCGATGGCTACGCGTATCCCGTCGAGGAGTTGGGGTTGGAGGCGGTCAAGGTCCAGGGACCTGTCGGCACGCCGGAGTCGTTCATTGCGGGTGTGGAGCATTCAGATGTCGTACTCTGCGACTACCGCCTGAAGAAGCACAGTTATGCCGCATGCGATGGGGATGTTCTTATAGCGGAGTGTTACAAGGCTGGCATACCTGGAGCGCTCTGTACCACCTTTACCGATGCCGGCATTACGATTCGCCGCGATTGTCTCAGGTACATCCCGGCTCTGCTCAAAACCGGTAGCCTAGATCCGGACGCGCTCATCGAGGCTTGGCAAAAATGCCTAAACGAGATGAGCGGCATATTCCACCCTACGAGAAAACCCTGGCGTACGCTTGTTCGAGTTGAAGAGATCGATCACGGTCGAGGGTATTTCTACGTGGTGGTGTCATCGTGGGATGCTCACAAGAAGATCAGGATTGACAATGACAGTATCCCGGAGGAGATACTGAAACTTCTCCAGCCGAAGAGGCGATTCCATGCCCAGGTCAATACCGGAGCGGAGAGCCATGAGGACTTGTTTTTTGTCTCGTGGGAATCCGATGTGGGCCTTCATCCCTTGGATACTGCCATGCCGCCGTTATTCGTAGATCTCCTGCTCGCGATCCCGCAGGATGACGAGGAGTTCGAGCGGCTTTGATTTCCGTTAGGACCGTTTGACTCCGTATGCCCTCAAAGATCGGATTGAGATTGTCGACTCCGAGCAAGCCCTGCTATCCGGCCTGGAAAGAAAGCACCCTTGACCCAGATCCCCCGCAACGCAAAACATTCTCACCCATAAACGCCCCGAGACGTTTCACCATTCCCTCAAAAGGAGGTTCTCAATGTCGATTCAACGAATCAACCCCGATACCCTGGTAACTCCTGGCGCTCCCTACCACGCCGTCGTCCGCAAGGGCAACGTAGTCACCACCGCCGGCCAGATCGCCTTCGATGCCCAGGGCAAGCTGGTAGGTGAAGGGGACATCGCGGCGCAGACCCGCCAGACCCTCGAGAACGTGAGAAACGCCCTGGAAGCGGCCGGAGCAACCTTGGACGACGTGGTCAAGACCACGGTGTTCATCACCGACTTCGCCAACTTCAAGGCCATGAACGACGTCTACGCCGAGTTTTTCGGGGACAGGCTGCCGGCGCGCTCCACCGTGGGGGTGCAACTGGCCCTGCCCACCTTGCTGGTGGAGATTGAAGCCTTGGCGGTGGTGGACTGAGAGCGGGCGCGGGCACCTGCCTCCAGGGCCCGCGCCTCCACCGCCAAGTGCCCGTCCTTTCGGGCTCAGGCTGGACGTTCCCCACGAGGATCCATTCGGGGGAATCGTCCGGCGCGACCTGGTCCTGCTGCTTCGCCAGACGCCCGGCCATGGGCTCCACCTGTGGCAGCCTCCCAGTTGTTTATAAATCTTATAAAATTAGTAATATTTTTCATATGAATATAACCGGCTATGGGCCAATGGGTTATAAAACTCTACTGGAAATTTCCACAAAAAGGCTTGCCTTTTTGAGATACAAATACTAAATTTTAATAAATTATTATTAAATTTTTATTTTATAACCTTTATAAAAACAGGGCATTTATGATGAAAATACCGAAAAAACCTCCCTCTTACCAAAAATTATTCGCAGATCTCAATAATGAAAAAGTACTCCGGCTTATGGAAATTACTCAAGACGAGAACTACGACGAAAAATATCGACATTGGGATAACTTGCGTTACCTCCAACCACCTGGCGGCTATACCCACGAAGATTGGTGGCTTGCGCTGAAGCTGAGAAGAATGACCTCCATGAAATTGGTTCCGCTGCGGAGCGGGAGTGGCATGCCTTTTCGCTATTCACTTTCCGCAACGGTGCCGGAGTTGCTCCATTACGTGGACCTGTACCTCGGCGGTCGAGTGCAAATGTCATCCCGGATCACCAGTCCGGAGACACGAGATCAGTACCTGGTGGAATCCCTGATAGAAGAATCGATAACTTCCAGCCAGCTTGAAGGGGCAGGGACGACCCGCAAGGTGGCGGCGAACATGATCCGCAGCGGCAGGAAGCCGAAGGACCGCGGCGAACAGATGATATTGAACAACTACTTGACGATGAGAGATATCAGCGGCCTCAAAGATAAGAAATTGACCGCCGAGATGATTTTCGATCTCCATCGACAGGTCACCCAGGACACCTTGAACGATGAATCGGCGGCAGGGAGGTTCAGACGGGAGGACGAAGACATTGCAGTACTGGATCCCATGACCAACGAAATTTTTCACCGGCCACCCGACGCTTCCGAGTTGCCGGACCGGATGGAGGCCATGTGTGCCTTCGCCAACCAGAAAGAACCCTTCGTCCATCCGGTGCTCAAGGCAATTATGTTACACTTCTGGCTGGCTTACGATCATCCTTTTGTGGATGGCAACGGGAGAGCGGCGCGCGCCTTGTTCTACTGGGCCATGCTGCGCTACAACTACTGGTTGTGCGAGTACATCTCCATTTCACATATCCTGCTCAAAGCACCTTCCCAGTACAGCAGAGCCTTTCTGTATACGGAGTCCGACGACAACGATTTGACCTATTTTATCCTTTACAATCTCAAGGTCATCAAGCGCTCTATAAAAGCTCTGAACGAATTTATCAAGAAGCGTGCCAGGAAGTTGGCAGTCCTCGAGGGGGTGGTGAGAAACCTGGACCTGCTGAATCACCGGCAGCGCGCCCTGTTGAGCCATGCTCTGCGGCACCCCGGCCAGCACTACACCATCATGGCTCACAAAAACAGCCACAATGTGGTCTATCAGACCGCCAGAGCAGATCTGCAAGATCTGGGCCGGCGCGGCCTCTTGCAGGAGCACAAAATTCGCAAGGAGCTGCACTATTGGGCGCCGGATGACCTGGAACACAGATTGAGCGAATTGCACTAGAGCCCGCGTAGCGCCTCGACCCGCGAAGGGCTCGATGCCTGGCCTGGATGCGTGCTCGACGAGCAACGGATTGTGCACGGCCCGGTGGACCCAGCGCAAGGTCACCGGGCCGTGGTCGGGCTCGTAGGCGCCCGGTTCCGATTCGGGTTTCATCGAACGGTCAGCTCCTCATTCCAACCAGAAGGAGTACAGTCGCGCCTGCCGCATTATAAAGCGTATCTGGATCTGCCTTCCAGCGGGCGGCCTGGCACCGTCTTTCCACCCCAGTCGGTGTCTTAAGTGGTCTCCGCTCATGGACGCCGTCTCGCCCTTGTGGGTTACAAATCCTCGAATGGCGCCGAAGGTATCGGGCCCTACCGATCCTTGGGGATCTGCGGGCAGTTTTTGCGGATCCATTATCTCGGCATGGATCTCGCCCCACCGCGCATCGGCGTTCACGTAGAGCTCCTCGCCGCGCCAGGTGAATGGTTCGGTGATGATCCAACCGACCCGCTCTGCGTCCATGGAAACAAAGCCGTCGGGGCGCAGCTTGGCCAGGCAGACGGCGCTGCCGTCGTTGAACGCGGCCGGGTCCACGTTCAACCGGAAAAGTTCCCGGTTGCCGTTGTGCTTTTCGTACAGTTCCATGCTGCCGGGCATCCGATACCCCTGGTAATAGATCCAGATGCCGTCGTCGCGCACTATTGGCCGCCCACAGGCGGCCACCTGATTGGTATCGTAGTTGACTCCGTTCCACGGCTGTACGCCCAATAACACCGCCCTGTCCGCGACCCGTTCCCAGTTGCGCAGGTCGCGGGAAACCGCAAGCTCGGTCTGGTTGATACGGGTGAAGTTCATGTGCGGCGGCGGAACGGCGCCGAAGGGGTTGAAAATCAGGGGAAAACCTACGTATAGGCCTTCGTACGGAAGGATCGGCATCTGGTAGAGCTCGGCGATGTAATCCTCTTCGTCGGTGATCGGCGGGGTGATATACGCCGGGTTTTCGATGATCTCCCGAACCCGCCGGCGGCAGTTCTCCCAGTCGATTTCATCGGTGGTCAGGATGAGCTCCGGCTTGCTGAATTGTCCGAACTCCTCACAGGTGCTGAGCCAGACCGAACGTCCCCAGTGGGTACCCTGCTTTACGGTGGCCACGTACTGGCCGCTGATCTGGTCGTAGGTAAAGTGCGAGGTGTCCTGGCTGGGAATGCGGGGTACATCCAGCATCGTCCAGGTGATGCCGTCCGGCGATACCGCGGATATGCGCGGCCCGATGCTGAACAGCGCTTTATAGCGCCATGCCGGATTGCTCTCGCGCTCGTCGCGAATAATGTGGTGGGCGGGCTCGCTTCCCGGCGGAGCGGCCAGGTTGTTCTCCTTGCTGCCCTGCCATTCGTAGACGCCCAGCGTAGGGCTGTCCCAGTGGACGCCGTCTTCCGAGGTGATATAGCGGCAGGTGGAGCCATTCGCCGCGTCGGCCGAGTACCACCATTCCCAGAGGTTGTTCTCCGAGTTCCACTGGGGAACGCTGGCGGTATGCACGGAGGTCTCGCCGCGGGACTGGTCGGCGCGGACCACGGGACCGCAGCGTTGCGGCGGATGCAGCGAGCGGCGGATGCCGTGAGACCTCCAAACCACGTGGTCATCGAGAAAAAGCTGGCGCTGTTTCTGTGGTTCGATCTGTGGGTCGGCCATATTGATTCTTCCCTTCAATTGTGATACTGGCGGATACGGATACCCCCACCTGGATCTACCTGGCCGAGGGTCTGGACGGCGACATGCTCGTCTGCATCGTGTATGTGGAGAACCCGGGCGTCAATTTCCATCAGCGCTTGATCTTTCAACCATCTACACCTCGGGCCGGGCGATCGCGTAAACCTGCGTCGGCCGGTTCCTCCACCTAAGTAGCTCTCGAAAATATAGGAATTATAACGGGCCCGTTGGGGGTCGGTCAAGCAGGAAAGGACCTTGCACAATCCTCGACAACCCCTACCTTCCATCCGCCACCCCGGCCAGCACTACACCATCGTGACTCACAATAACAGTCACAATGTGGTCTATCAGACCGCCAGAGCAGATCAGCAAGATCTGGCCCGTCGCGGCCTCATGCAGGGACACAAGATTCGCAAGGAGCTCCACTTTTGGGCGCCGGGCGATCCGGAGCACAGATTGAGTGAATTGCCCTAGAGCCCGCTCCACTAATCAAGAAGAAGAGCAGATGACAACCTGAAAGGAGAACCCAATGTCGGAAGAAACATTGTGGAAAGAAGCCAACATGCTGAGTCCCTTCATGGGCTACTCGGACGACTGGGGCGAGGACCGGGACCCGGAAGAGGTGCGCGCAACCCGGCGGCAGGTTGCCCGGATGACCGGGGTGGCGATGAAGGAGTACTGGTCGCCGTTCGATGACTACGGCAACATCGAAATCGACGCCTGTTGGAACGACGGCACCCGCGACGCCGAGTGGCGGGAACTGAAGAAGAAGGGCGCGCCCCACCGCCATGGGCTGGAGATTGAGCGCAGCAAGGGATACATCGCCATCACCGAGGAACAGCCCATCGTCGCCGTATCGGTGCTGGGATCGGCCTGTAAGACCGACGCCTATCTCATCTGCGAGTACCCCCAGCCCGGCTTGACCGCAAAAGAGCCCAGACGACACGGACAGGAGGGGTGGAACATGCAGAACCTGCGACAGCAGATCGTCAAGGGGCTGCACTGCCAGCATCAGAGTCGCAACATCGCGACCTTCGGGGGCGACCAGATGACCTTTGTGGACGACTTCGAGCCCGTGACTTACGAGACCTCGGCCCGCTTCGAGATCGAGCCCACCACCACGGTTTTCATTCGCGGCGGAAGCGGCAACGTGTCCCACTTTTCGTTCCGCATGATCCGCACCTATTTCAGCCTCTAGTGTGTTCGCAGGGCCTCAACCGGCGCAATCCTGGCGGCGCGCAGAGCCGGGAACACGCTCACTCCCACCGCCGCTCCCAGAGTCACCGCCGCGGGGATCCATACAGTGCCGGGAGAGATACTGCTCCAGATGCGGCTGAACTGCATGCCTCCATAGTCGACCGGAGCGGGCATGGGGATACCGTAGATGGAGATCAGGAAGTTGCATGCCAGGCTGAGCACCGCCCCCGCGGCGATGCTCAGGACCGCCAGGAATGCCGCCTCGAGCACCACGAGCTGGAATATCTGCCGCGGCCGGGTGCCCAGCGCGCGCAGAACCCCGAGCTCCCGGGTGCGCTCCAGGATAGCCATCAGCACGGTGTTGAGCACCCCGACCGCAACGATGAGCATGATGATCAGGATGGACACCCACATCCCCTTGACGTCGGCCTGCATGGCCTGGTAAAATCCTCGCTCCACCACCTGCCAGGGCGCCACCTCCAGGGTCTCGTCGCCCAGGCCCGCAGCAAGTCGTGGAGCCGTAGCCTCCGACAGCGCCTGGTCTTCCAGCACCACGGCAATCTCGTGCAGGCGCCGGTCCAGAGCGAGAAAATCCTGGGCCGCGCGGATGTGCACGTAGCAGCCCGTGCGCGCGTCAGCACCGGCGGCCTCCCCAACCAGGCCGACCACCTCGAAAAGATCGTTGGCGAAGGACCCGTCCGCGCCCTGGCCGATGAGAGCGATCTCGTCCCCAATTTTCGCTTGCAGAATCTCTGCCAGGACCTCCCCGACGACTACCTCCCGGGTGGGCTCGGCCGCCAAGAAGCGCCCCCGGGTTACCTTTTCCTTCAGTCGCGAAGTCCCTCCTTCCCTTTCGGGCTGGATCCCCACGAGTCTCCCACCCGCCGTCTTCGGACCCAGGAAGACCAGCACCGGAGAGTAGACCCGGGGCGCCCAGGCTTCAACCGCGGGCACCGCGGCGATTCGGGCGCCCATGGCTTCCCCACGACTCAGGGTGTTGTAGAGGGAAGGTCCTTCGAGATAGCCTTTTTTGTGGATCTGAATATGGCCGGTAAAGTTGCGCGTGAAGGTGTCGATGAGGCGCGAGTAAGTGCCCAGTGAGGTTCCCAGGGAAATGGAACACAGGACGAAACCGCCCACCATCATCAGCGCGGTCAGGGCCGAGCGCTGCTTCTGTCTGAGGACGTTGCGCACGGCGATTCGAGCGATGATCACCGCACCCGCCTAGCGCTTCTTGCGCAGGTTGCGCAAGGTGAATGTGCCCCCGTCCAGGTCCTCGTCGAAGCGCGCCTCCAGGTAGCGAAAAATGGTTTTGTGCCCCTCCTTTCGCAAAGGCACCATCTCGACCACGGCGGGAAGCATCAGCTCGCCGAAGCGGGTAATCTCCCTGAATTCCATTACCCGCACCTTGTTGCCCTTCTCGTCGTAAAAGGATTGTCGCTGCGGTATCAGGTCGTCCTTGCGCACCGCCACAACGATCCTGCCCCACACCGACGCGGTGTGCTCTCTGGGGGCGAGGGCGATGTAGTGGGATCCCGCCTCGGCCCCCTCGGGTTCGACGAACTCGGCGCGATAGTCCTCGAGCATGGAAGTTTCTTTGACAAGGTCGTCGTTGGTGAAGTCCGATCCCATCCACGAACTCATCATCATCGAGGGCGGAACCTTCATCACCTTGTCAATCTTGGGGAAGAAGTTCCACATTTCCCGGTCGACGCGCAGGGTGGCCATGCCCGCCTCTTTCTTGGGGGCGGTGATGTAGATAAACGCCCTGTCCATTCCAGCGGTCCACATCTCCATTTCGAGCCGGCGCTCCCAGTGCGGTGTGACGATCACCATTTCGACTTTGCTGTAACTTGTATCCCTGCGATAGAGCTGGTCTACTTTTGCGATGATCTGCTCCGGCGTTGGCTCTTGCGCCAGGACAGATCCGGCAGCCAGCACACAGGTCAAAGAGGCCAGGGACAGAAGACGGGGCATGAAGATTTCCTCCTTGAACAATGGGAGCACGAACCGCAGTTGTAAAAAGGGAGAGAAGCCGGCTCGCGAGCCTCCTTTGAATCCCGGCCGCAGGGACCCTCCGGTAAATCCGCGACTGCCTTTCACCCTCCAGCCCAGGCGATCAGCCGCGACTCGCAGGGAGCGCCGAGTTCGCGGTGAAAGGGCATGACCCGCACGGTGTAGCCGCGCCTGCCGCTGGCCTCGCAGGGGAGGCGGCCCGAAAAGAGATGGGTGCCGTTTTCCTGTGCTGCGGAGGAGGTCATGGGCGAAGCCTCTCCCCCGACGATCTCGCCGCTTGTATCCACCAGGCCGTGGTAGAGTTCCACCGCCACCTCATCTGGGCTCAGGGGTCCGAGGGCCAACCACGCCCTCACCTCCAATTCTTCACCCACCCGCAGGGAGGGGACATCGTCGGCCTCCACGCGGGCGATTTTCACCTGCTCCCAGGCATCCTGCACCCGGGTTTTCCACGCCGCCAGCTCCCGCGCCGGAGCGCCCCCGTCCGCCCCCAGGCGACCCCAGCGCCGGTGGGCAGCCAGGTAGAAGCGCTCGGTGTATTCGGAAACCATCCGGTGAGTATTGAAATGGGGACAGAGGGTGCGCATGGCCGATTTCATCCGCGCCACCCAGTTCATGGGAAAATCGCAGCCGTCCCGATCGTAGAACAGGGGCACCACCTCTTCCTCCAGGATCCGGTAGAGGGCGTCCGACTCCACCTGGTCCTGCCCCGCCTGATCTTCGTATTCCTCACCCTGGCCGATGGCCCAGCCCCCGTCAATGGAATAAGCTTCCGCCCACCATCCGTCCAGAACGCTGAGGTGGAGAGCGCCGTTGGCCACCGCCTTCATGCCGCTGGTGCCGCTGGCTTCGAGGGGCCGCATCGGGGTGTTGAGCCAGACGTCGCAGCCCTGCACCAGGAACCGCGCCGCGCAGATGTCGTAGTCCTCGAGGAAGACGACCCTGTCGTGGAGGTCCTCGCGCTGGCTGAGGTGGACGATCTCGCGGATCAGCTCCTTGCCGTAGTTGTCGTGGGGGTGTGCCTTGCCGGCGAAAATAATCTGGACCGGACGCCGGGGATCGCACAGAATGCGGCCCAGACGATCCGGATCGCGCAACAGGAGGGTAGCGCGCTTGTAGGTGGCGAAGCGGCGCGCAAAGCCGATGGTCAGGGCCCGTGGATCAAGTATTCCGGCGCCGCGCCCGATCTCCCGGGGTGAGGCCCCGCGGCGCCGGAGTTGGCGCTGCATCCGGCTGCGGACGAAGTCCACCAGGCGCTCCCTGCCGCGTTCGTGGACCCGCCACAATTCCTCGCCGGGAACGTGCTCCGCGCCTTGCCACGGAGGCTGGTCCCGGGACTGTTCCTCCCGCCTGGGTCCCGCGCAACGGTCCTGCAGCGCGCGCATGTCCGGCGAAATCCAGGAGGCCGGGTGGATGCCGTTGGAGATCGAGGCGATGGGGATCTCCGCTTCCGGGAGGCCGGGCCAGAGAAACTGCCACATCCGCCGCGAAACCTCGCCGTGGAGCTTGCTGACGCCGTTGCGCAGAGCGCACAGGCGCAGGGCCAGCACCGTCATGTTGAGGCCCTCGTGGGAATTGCCAGGATGCTCGCGGCCCAGATCGAGAAGATCATCAATGGCCAGACTTAGATCGCCGGCGAATGGCTTGAAATAGCGCTCCACCAGGTCCGGCGCGAAGACGTCGTGCCCCGCAGGCACCGGGGTGTGGGTGGTGAATACATTGGCGCCTGTGACCAACTCCCTGGCGCCGGCGAAATCCATCCCCTGTTCCGCCATCGCCTGGCGGACGCGCTCCAGGGCCAGGAAAGCGGAGTAGCCTTCGTTCATGTGGCAAACCGTCGGACGCAGACCCAGGACATCCAGGGAGCGCAGCCCGCCGACCCCGATGAGGAACTCCTGGCGGATGCGCGTCTCCTCGTCGCCGCCGTAGAGCTGCCCGGTGATGGAGCGGATGTGGGCATGATTCTCCTCCAGGTTGGTGTCGAGCAGGAACAAAGGCACCCGTCCCACCTGGATCTTCCAGATTTTGATCAGGGCCTCTCCTTCCGGATAGGACAGGCGCACCCGCACCTCGTTGTCATCCCCGTCGCGCACCGGGCGCGCCGCCATGGTGTGGAAATCGTTTTGCGGATAGTCTTCCTGCTGCCATCCGTCGTTGTTCAGATACTGGCTGAAATAGCCTTGCTGGTAGAACAGCCCCACACCAACCAGGGGCAGGCCGAGATCGCTGGCAGATTTGAGATGGTCCCCGGCCAGCACCCCGAGGCCCCCGGAGTAAATGGGCAGGGACTCGGTGAGGCCGAATTCGGCGGAGAAATAGGCGACCCTCAAGCCTTGCCCCGCGCCGCATGTCTGCTCGAACCAGGTCGACCCATCCATGTAGGCGTGCAGGGAGCGACTGGCCCGCCGCAGGTGAGCCAGAAATTCCCGGTCGCCGGCGAGTTGTCGCAGGCGGGTCTGGTCCACGCACCCCAGCATCCGCACCGGATTGTGGTAGACCTCTTCCCACAGATCGGCGTCGATGCGGCGCAGGAGTTCGAGGGTATCGGGATCCCAGGACCAGCGCAGGTTGTAGACCAGGTCCTCCAGGTCCTGCAACTCCGGCGGCAGGTACGGGGTGACGGTTATGGTGGCGATGGGTCTCATTCCCCGGCTCTCTCCTAGGTGCTGCTCAGCGCCGCCGAGCTGCCCGCTCCAGGCCTGGAAGGAACAGGTCCTCGCAGACCCGGTTCCAGCTCATGTTGCGGGCCACCCTGTAGCCCCGTTGCAGCGCTTCCCACTCTTCCTCCCCGCTGCGCGGCAAACGCCCGAGGATCTCGGCGGCGGCGGCGGCGCTGGCGCCTGCCTCGATGCGCTCCAGCCCGGCGGCGTCCATTCCCCTCAGGTCTTCCAGGCTGCCGGTCCCGTCCATGCCGGTATAAGCCGCCACGACCAGATTGGAGAAATCCTGCGCGGCCGCCGCCTTTCTGACAAAACCACAACAGCCGCACACATCGCTGACCACACAGAGGGCTCCGAAAGAAAGCGGTTCCACCTGGGCAATGCCGAAAGGCTCGTAAATGGAGAGACCGAACTCCACCTGGGTTCCCCGGCGCAGGTCGGCAAACGACATCCCGGCCGGCATGCGGCGGCCGCAGCGCCGCCGGTTCCAGCCGAACTGGTTGACAAAGACCACGCGAATGGCCCGGGCCCTCTGGTTGAAGGCGCTCGCCGCAGCCCACAATTCCACTTCCGGACCCTCCAGGTCGGGGTAGCCGGGGCGGTGGTCCAGGGGCCATCCGTAATCGGCCTCCATGCGCAACACATCCTCCGGACTGCGGCTGCCCGCCGCGGTGGAGAGGAGGTAAAGCACTCCTGTGCGGCCGTCCGCGGCAAAGGCCCGGTCCAGGTGTTCCAGAATCTGCAAGTCGCGCCAGAACCCCTTGCTCGCCACCGGCCGGGTGACGTGGGTGAAGACCACATGGGGGCGGATGCCGTAGAGCGTCTCGGCGTAGCTGCGCAGGCGATCCACCGCGGCCACCTTTTCCTCCGCGCCGATTTCAACCGCCGGAACCCCGTTGTAAACCAGGTCGATGGGGGCGTTGCGCAGCCCAGAGCCCAGAAAGCGCAATTCCTCGACAACCCAGTCGCCCACCGCGAAAATGGCGTCGCACCAGTGCGAGCGCTCCACCAGCGCGTGGCGGTAATACCCGGACTGGTCGCCGAATATCTCACCTATGCTCTTTCCTTCCTCCCTTGCCCGCGCCATCACATTGTAGAACATGGCGTCGTGGCCCGGGGCCTCCTCCACGATTGGGCGGATGGTGGCCACTTCGTGAGCGTGAAAAATGGTGCGGAAGCGCGCGTCACCGGCGCCGATGGCCTTGAGCGCAAGGGGCATTCCCATGTACTCGTGGGCGAGCACGAAGTGCGGCCCCGGACTTTCTCCCAGCAGACCTAGCAGGGCCTCGTAAGCCGGCTCTGCCAGGCGCACGTATTGAAGATAGTCCCAGGAGGATTCGTAGCGGTCGGACTGCAGTCCGAATTTCTGGTAGAGGTCGAATTTGAACCGGTTTTCCAGCACAGTGTTCACCTGGCCCACATCTACCAGCAGCACCTCTACCGCCTCTGCAGCCCCGGCTCCATTGACCACCTGGCGCCTCCCGTAGACCAGGGGAACCCGGTATTTCTGTTCGATGGGCTGCAGCGCATGCCCTATTTCGCCGCCGCGCATCCCCGAAGGAGAGGAGTAGACTATCTCCCCGTCATCGGCGATCAGGCCCTCGTCCTGTGGTGAAAAGAGGGGACCCACAAGGATCGAGCGCTGGATTTTTTCCTGGTACGGGGAAGCAGTGATCAACCCCTCCAGCACTGTCCCGATTCCCCCCACCTTGACCACAGCCTCGTGGGTGACGTGAATGACCGTGCTCATGCCAGGTTCGTTTCCTTGCCCTGTAGGGGTGGATCAAACGGAGTTTTCAGGGGGCAAATATCGAGGAAGCCTCCCTTGGCGGCAAGGGCAAACAGGGGGGACGTTCTCCCGGGGCGCAGGTGAAATTACGCCCCGGTCCCGGTTCCCCTGAGACCGGCGGTCATCCCTCCGGGACCGCTCCTCCCTCCACGCAGGATCCCACCCTCTCGGGTCTGAACACCACCGTAGCCAGTGGTGGCAGGGTAATCTGCAGCGAGTATGGCTTCCCGTGCCAGGGAATCCGGGCTGCATTGAGGCCTGCACCGTTGCCCAGACCGCTTCCTCCGTAGCACCACGCGTCGCTGTTGAGCACCTCACGGTAAAACCCGGCCTGCGGCACGCCGATTCGATAGTCGCGGCGCGGCGCTGGGGTGAAATTGCAGGCGAAAACAAGAGAGGGACCCACCCTCAGCGCATGGCGCAGGAAGGCGAGGACACTGTGCTCCGCGTTGCTGCCGTCGATCCACTCGAAACCGGCGCTGTCGAAGTCGCCCTCAAAGAACGCCGGCTCGGAGCGGTAGAGCCGGTTCAAATCGGCGACGAACCGCTGCAATTGCGCATGGGGTTCGTTGTCGAGCAGGTGCCAGTCGAGACCGCGGCGGTGATCCCATTCCGACCACTGGCCAATCTCGCCCCCCATGAAGAGGTGCTTCTTGCCCGGATGGCCGTACATACAGCCGTAGAGCAGGCGCAGATGGGCGAACTTCTGCCATTTGTCTCCGGGCATCCTGTCGAGCAGAGATCCTTTCTCGTGCACCACCTCGTCGTGGGAAACCGCCAGGACGAAGTTCTCATGAAAGGCGTAAACCAGAGGGAAGGTCAGCAGGTCGTGGTGGTCCTTGCGCGCGGCGGGGTCCTTGGAGAAGTATTCCAGAGTGTCGTGCATCCATCCCATGTTCCACTTGAAGCCAAATCCCAGGCCTCCGGCATCCTGAGGCCGCGATACCGCCGGCCACGAGGTCGACTCTTCCGCGATCATCATGGCACCCGGGACCCGGGAGCCGACCGTTGCGTTGAGGTATTTGATAAAGGAAATGGCCTCCAGGTTTTCGCGCCCGCCGTGGCGATTGGGAATCCACTCCCCTTCTCCTCTGGAGTAGTCCAGATAGAGCATGGAGGCCACCGCATCGACCCGCAGTCCGTCCACGTGGAACTGCTCCAACCAGTAGAGAGCGTTGGCGCAAAGAAAGTTGCGCACCTCGTTGCGGCCGTAGTTGAAAATCAGGGTGCCCCAATCGGGGTGGACGCCCTGGCGCGGGTCGGCGTGTTCGTAGAGGAACGTGCCGTCGAACCGGGCGAGGCCGTGGGCGTCGTCCGGGAAGTGGGCGGGGACCCAGTCCAGGATGACACCGACGTCGTTTCTGTGGCAGTAGTCGACGAAGTAGTGGAAATCTTCCGGGGTGCCGTGACGGCTGGTGGGGGCGAAATAGCCTACCACCTGATAGCCCCAGGACTGGTCCAGCGGATGTTCCATCAGCGGCAGGAGCTCGACGTGGGTATAGCCCATCTCCTTTACGTAAGCCACCAGTTCGTGGGCCAACTGGCGGTAGGTCAACGGGCGACCGTCCTCTCCCCGGCGCCAGGAACCCAGGTGTACTTCGTAGATCGCCACCGGAGCCTGGGAATAATCGGTCCCGGCCCGGGTATCCATCCACTCGCCGTCGCCCCAGATCCGGTCGGCGCGCTCCCGCACGATGGAGGCCGTTCGCGGCCGCAGTTCCATGCCGGCGCCAAAGGGGTCGCTTTTGAGCAGGAGATCGCCCTCGCGCGTTCTGATTTCGTACTTGTAGAGAGCCCCGGCCTCCAGGCCCGGGAGGAAGATTTCCCACACCCCGGAACCACCGCGGACGCGCATGGGATGCCTCCTGCCGTCCCATGCGTTGAAGTCGCCAACCACACTGACGCGCCGGGCATTGGGCGCCCACACCGCAAACCTCACTCCCGGCACCTCTTGGGTGACGGTCGGGTGCGCCCCCAGCCTGGCGGCGATTTCCAGGTGGGTTCCGGAGCTGAAGAGATGAAGGTCATAGGCGCTCAGCAGCGGTGCGAAGGAATAGGGATCATGGATGCGCTCGGACGGACGGCCGCCATAGTCGATCTCCAACTGGTAGGGAACTCGTGGTTCCGAGGTCATTTCGGCCTCGAAAAAACCGGCCGGATGCAGGCGCGCCATGGGTTGGGCAGCCTGTGAGGGGTGCACAACCGCCACCGATCGTGCACCGGGTAAAAAGACTCGCACCGCGACGGTCCCTCCATCCTCGGCGATGTGGTGCAATCCCAGTACCTGGAAGGGATCGTGGTGCTCGCCATCGACGAGGCGCTGAATCTCCTCTTCCCCAACCTTCATCGGCAAATTGATCCGCCCTGGTTCATGTTCTTCCTGCCATTCAACAGGTCCGCCGGCCTTCTCCCCCGGTCCTCTTGGACCAGTGCCTGGGCGCTCATTTTCGGGTGGATTTGGCGGCTGTGGGGACGGGGCCCGCTCAGGGCTCGATCAAAAGATGGAAGCGAATCTTTCCGTCGACGATGCTGTTGATGACCGCGCTCTTGGAGGTGTGCCGGTTTTCATCGTAGCCGGAGATGAAGGTCGCCCCACTGTAGTCCCTGGTAGCCGCAAGCTGGTCGCGAATAGCCGCCGGGGTCAGCTCGGAGGCTCGACCCATGGCCTCGGCCACCAGCCTGAAAGCATCGTAGCCCAGCGCCGCTCCGCCGTCGGGTTCGACGCGAAATATGGCGGTGTAGGCGGCGATGAATTGATCGGCGTCCTCACTCAATGCGCCCGGAGGAGCTCCGGAGGAGAAAAAGGTGGAGAAAAAACTCCCCTCCAGAATCGCCCCACTGGCGGAGATCAGCGCGGCGTTGTCCCAACTGTCGCCGCCCAGGAGAATTCCCTCGATGCCGAGGGCCTTTGCCTGTTGAACCACCAGGGGGATTTCGGCGGAGAACCCGGGGAGAAAAAAAACGTCCGGCGCCGTTTCGGCGATGGGGCCCAGTTGCTCCGAGAAATCGGTCTCCCCCACATTGTAAAATTGGGCGTGAAGCACTTCCCCCCCAAGGGCGTCGAAGTTGTCGACGAAGGTCTGCGACAACCCCTCCGAATAAATGGATTCCCGCCGGGTCAGAACCGCCGCGGTCCTCGCTCCCAGCTCCTTAAATGCGAACCGGGCCATCACCTCCCCCTGAAAGTCGTCGGTGAAAGCCGCCATGAAGACATAGTCTCCCGCTGCGGTAACTACCGGGTTGGTGGCCGTGGTGGTCACCAGGGGTATGCCGTGAGCTTGGGCAACCGCCCCAGCGGCCACGGCATAGAGCGATCGGTTGGGACCGACGATGGCCGCTACCCCCTGCCTGGTTATCAATTCCTCCGCTACTTCTGCCGCCTCCTCGGTGCTGCTGATATTTCCCCGGGGGATGATGGCGATGGGCCGGCCTGCCACACCTCCTGCCCGGTTCAGTTGGCTGGCCGCCAATTGCGCACCCTTCAGGGTGTTGCTTCGGGTTGGGGCGGTGAACATAACGCCAATTTTGACGTGGGCTGGGGGGTTCTCGGCCAGACCCGCCACCGCGTAGGCGCTGGCGGTCAAGCCCTTGGCCGCCGGCTGGGTGGCGTGAGGGCTGGCGCTGGAGAGGGGGTCCTTGTCGCCGCAGGCGCTCAGGACTGCGATAAGGGCACAAAGGGAAATGGTAGTTCGCAAAAAACACCTCCTTGGTTGGGAATTCCCGGGGCAACGCCCCGGGACATCGGGGCGCAGCCGGGGGGTAGATTTACCCGCCCAAAAAATAATTCGAATAAAGGGTCAGGTCGAGGAGGGCCTCTCATCTCCGCGGCGGCGCCTCGGTTTCCCGCCACGCCCTCAGAACCTCGGCCACGCTCCACCCCTGGGCAGGGCACCCCCGCGGCGCGAAGGGCGGATCGCCGTCGAAGATCTCGCTGATGCTGCCCACGCCCGCGGCGGCCAGATGATGAATCAGCGGTCGCAGAAAGGATCGCGCCTGCTCGGGGTCGGCGTAGACGCGCAAGTGGGCGCTGACAAAGGGGCCGATCAGCCAGGCCCACACCGAACCCTGATGGTAGGCCGTGTCGCGCTGACTCTGGTCGCCCCCATAGGACCCCCTGTAGGCAGGGTCCTCGGGTGCCAGACTGCGCAACCCGTGGGAGGTGAGGAGGTGCCTGGCGCAGGCATCCACGACGGCGCGCTGGTGCTCCGGCGCCAGCGGGCTGTGGGGCAGCGAGACCGCCAACAACTGGTTGGGGCGCAAGGCCGGGTCGTCGCCCTGGGGACCGTCCACCAGGTCATAGCAATAACCTGTCTCCCGGTTCCAGAATCGCGCGAACCCGGCACCCGCCTGGCGCGCCCACACCTCATAGGGTTCGGCCCCGGCGCCCAGACGGCGTGCAAATTCGGCCATGGTGCACAGGGCGTTGTACCACAAGGCGTTGACTTCCACGGGCTTGCCCCGGCGCGGAGTCACCACCCGGTCCCCCACTTTGGCGTCCATCCAGGTGAGCTGGGAGCCGGCCTCGCCGCAGCTCAAGAGACCGTCGGCGCTGTCTACGCGGATATTGTGGCGCGTGCCGCGGTGATGCCAGGCGACGATCTCCTCCAGAGCTGGGAAGAGGTCGCGCAACAGAACCTCGTCATCGGTGGCGGCGCAGTAGGCGCGGATGGCCTCGAAGTACCAGAGGGTGGCATCCACGGTGTTGTAGGCGGGAGTCTCGCCGTTGTCCGGAAAACGGTTGGGCAGCATGCCCCGGTCGACGAAGCGGGCGAAGGTGCGCAGGATATTTGCGGCGATATCACTGCGGCCGGTGGACAGGGTGAGGCCCGGCAGGCTGATCATGGTGTCCCGTCCCCAGTCGCCAAACCAGGGATAGCCCGCAATGATCGTATGGCCTCCGGGAAGGTCCGGGGCGGACCTGCGCACGACGAATTGGTCGGCGGCCAGGAGCAGGCGCTCTAGCGGCGCCGAGGTGAATCCGCCTCTTTCCATCAAGCTCTCTTCGCGGAGGCGTTGCTCGGCAAGAGCGGCGACCCCGTCCAGGTTGGGAGCCGCTTCGGTGCTGGCCACCAGACTCATGGACTGTCCCTCCTGCAACACCGCGTGGAAGTGGCCGCCGCAGAGGTGGTCCTCGCTGGCGGCCAATCCACGGCAGGCTTCCATGTCCAGAAAATAGTTGCGGTACCACTGGTGGTGCCGCCCGGACTCGGCGCCCTTGCTCAGCAGGTAGAAGGGGACCGCGCCGGGGAAAGCGCTGACCTGCAGACCGTGGGCTATCCCGGCGATGTCCATACGCCAGTCGCCGGCGCAGGTATTGCCGTGGTAGTCCCGGTAGTTGACCATGGTCTTGATGTCCAGGACCAGCGCAGTGCTGGAGCGGCAAACATGGTAGTGAATGTAGGTGGTGTTGGATCCGTACTGCATCCACACGCGCTTCTCAACCAGAGCGTCCCCGAAGGCAAAGGTCCACACCGGAGTGGTGCCCTCCAGACGGAAGCGTTCCAGATGGTGCAAACCGCCGGCCTCCACCTGGTCCTCTCTCCAGCGATTTGCGAAGAGGGGATAGGTCCGGCCATTGTGGGTTGCCGTCTCGTCCACCCTGGCGAGCAGGAGGGTGCGCCCCAGGGGCGGGCTGAGAGCCGCCAGCAGCAGGCCGTGGTAGCGCCGCGCCAGAACCCCGGCGATGGTGCCCGCGGCATAGCCGCCGATGCCGTTGGTTACCAGCCATTCGCGCCGCGCCGAGATGGCAATGTCGGCGCAGACTTCACGTCCGAATTCGAGCATGGATGCAACTTGGGTCCACTGCTTGAAATCCACGCCGGAATGCCACCAGGTCTCCATCCCGCTGCAGAATGAATCTGCGCTTATAAAACTTTGTCCTCGGGGCATCGGTTCCGCACCGGGCCTGTATCTGCACCTTGGACCATGGAATTCGTTCGTGTCCATGGCCGGGGCGCGGGGACCCTCTCAAGCAGGCTTGACTTGCATTTGGTTTGTTTCTATCTTCGAATAAATGATAGTTGTATGGACAAGGCATAGAACTGTAAAATGACAACTTCCCCGCGAAAATCTCTCCATACCACCGGCCCGGACAAACGGGTCTACATGCGCGCCCTGCCCACCAGGGAGATTCGACGGCTGCTCGAGGAATAAGACAGACCTTCCAGTTCATTTCCTATCCGCTGTCGAGTCCGCTCGCAGCGGTTTTTTTGTGTCCCGGTTGGAGGAGACCTGAATTGAAAATTTTCGCTCGTTACGGAAGCGCGAAGCGCCCTGGAAAAAATGGCAAAAACAAACCCGAGTTGACTGGGCAGCGGGAGTCGCCCTAGTATATCCCTGAATGGATAGACCCAACCCGCTGTCGAGCCCGGCTCGCAGCGGTTTTTTTGTAGTGGCCTGAAATACCCTTTCGAAAAGGAGCCGATCGATGGAAAGAATACGCGTTGCTATTCTCGGCGCAACCGGCATGGTAGGACAGCGGTTCGTAGCGCAGCTGGCCACCCATCCCTGGTTCGAAATTGCGGCGCTGGCGGCGAGTCCGCGCTCCGCCGGCCGCACCTATGCCGAGGCCGTGGATGGTCGCTGGGCCATGGCCGGGGAAATTCCCGCGGCCATGGCCCAGACCACGGTGGCAAACAGCGCGGACGTGGACGACATCAGCCAGGAGGCGGATTTCGTCTTCTCCGCACTGTCCATGGAAAAGGAGGCCATCCGCGCCCTCGAGGAAGATTATGCCCGGCGCGAAGTGCCGGTGGTCTCGGCCAACTCCGCCCACCGCTGGACCGCCGACGTCCCCATGATCATCCCGGAGGTCAATCCAGGGCACCTGGAGATCATCCCGGCCCAGCGCCGACGCCTGGGCACCCGGCGCGGCTTCGTGGCAACCAAGCCCAACTGCTCCATCCAGCCCTATGTTCCGGCCCTCCATGCCCTCGCCGATTTCAAGCCCCTCGAAGTTTCGGTGTGCACCTACCAGGCCCTTTCCGGTGCCGGCAAAACCTTCCGCACCTGGCCTGAGATGGAGGACAACATCATCCCCTACATCAGCGGCGAAGAGGACAAGAGCATCCGCGAGCCGCTTAAAATCTGGGGGCATATCGAGGGCGACCGCATAGTCGAGGCATCAAGTCCGCTCATATCGGCCCAGTGCGTCCGCGTCCCGGTCTCGGACGGCCACCTGGCCGCCGTCGCCATCAACTTCGGCCTGAAGCCGGAGATTCAAGAGGTGGTGGAACGCTGGAAGGAATTCCAAGGCAGGCCTCAAAAGCTCAACCTGCCTTCGGCACCTGCGCCATTTCTGCACTACTCCGCGGCGGAAGACCGGCCGCAGACGCGGTTGGACCGGGACGCCGGCCACGGCATGGGCGTGACCCTGGGCCGACTGCGGCCCGACAATCTCTTCGACCTCAGATTCGTGGCTTTGAGCCATAACACGGTGCGCGGCGGCGCCGGCGGCGCCATTCTCACCGCCGAGTTGCTCCAAGCCGAAGGTTTTTTCGACTAGGACCCGTTATGGACTACCCCCCCCGTGGTAGAGCTGAGGCCAGCACTCCGGGAGCGCGGCATTGAAAATACCGCGTCCATGTCCTGGGGCTTGGGGGTGGACGCCCTCTTCGAAGTCTCGTGCGCCGGGCAACTGGTCCAGCCCACCTTCGTCCTCGACCAGCCCCGCGAGACCAGCCCCTTGACCAAGGTAAAGCGCGGCGACCCCCGATTGACCGAGCGCTTCTAGCCCTACGTATATGGAATGGAATTGGGCAACGGCTATTCCGAGCTCACCGATCCCTTGGACCAGTTGGAACGGCTCCTGGCTCAGCGCCGCTCGAAGCGCCGCGAAGCCAAGGGAGAAAACCACCCCGTAGACGCGGACTTCGTGAAGGCTCTGGGCTGCGGCATGCCCCCTGCCGGAAGGGTCGGATTGGGGATCGACCGGCTGGTCATGCTCCTCGCCGATGCCGGCAGGGGGCATCATCCCATTTCCGCTGGTCATGCCCCGCGGGGATGGCTGGGAATTTCCCGAAAGTTGAGCGGAATTACCGCCGCCGGAAGGTCCTCCTAGCCGAGGCCGAACAGCTTCTTGATCAGCCCCCACCCGCTGATTCCGGCAAAAAGGACCAGAATCGCCGCCGACCCGATGGATCCAACCAGCATGGGCACCCGCGTCCGATAAGCGCGAGGCAATTTGAAGTTCAGGTACAGGGCCGCCAGCATGATGAGGGCGATGGCGAAGTTGGCGAACAGAAAACCGGCGACCTGGATGAGGATGTTAAACGGGATGTCGAGCCAAACCAGAACCATGGTCACTGTAAAGATGTAGAGACAGATATAGCCCTTGATTCGCCTGTATCTCCAGGTACTTGCGGGCCAGATGGCCTGGAGGAACTCCTGGGTCACCCGGGCGTAGATCTCGGGCAGGGCCTGCAGGCTACCCCACAGCGCGGCGACCACGCAAATGTAGTAGATCCACACCAGCGATGGATGGATGTTGCTCCACACGTGGGCCTGATTGGTCAGCAGACTCCAGCCCTCGAAGCGCGTCTGCAGGGGAAAGAGAACCGCAGCCCCCGAAAGCATGAATGCCGCGGTGACGATAAACAGGACCAGAGCCCCCATGCTCACATCCCAGCGCAGCGGCGAGCACAGGCGACGCAAACGCCGCACCTGTTCGGGGTCGTCCGGCAGGTAGTCGATCCGGTCGCGGGCTGCGGCGTGACGGCGGATGGTATCGATCTCGCGGTGATCGGTCAGTCCCCAGCGGTGCAACCCGACCCAGTGGGCGTATACGGCGTAGCCCATGACTGATCCACCCACGTAGCCGAAGGCGGTGGCCATAGTCAGCATGGGATGCTTGATCGCGTCTGCCGACGCCCACGGAGGAAAATCGGGCAACTTGCCGAAGCTGAAGGTGCCGACGATGGCCTCCAGGAAATCGGGACGCACCATCAACGTTCCGGCGATGGTGCCGACGAGGAGGATGGCGCAGATCGCCAGTTGCTGCTTCTCCAACCTTGCGTACGAAAGCCGCAGGCTCAGTCCCAAGGCCAGACCGATAAAGCAGGAGGCGATGGCGTTTTCCCAGACGATTTCCGCAATGGAAGCGGGCAGCACCCCGCGCAGCACAAAGTGAAACAGGTCACCGCACGGCTTCGATATGGCCACCCAACCCATGGGCGCCGCGAACATCTCGACGATGAGGAACACCATGAGCAACCATCCGCGCGGTCCCGGCATGCGCACGATGCGATGTCCGATGTACTCGCCGCTGATGGCCGTGTAGCGGCCCAGCAAGTAGGTCACGAACACACCTTTGACGATGCAACTGAGGAGCACCAGCCACAGCAGCCCATAGCCGGACCAGGCCCCGGCGCGCACCACTACGATGGTCTCGCCGGCACCAATCGCCACCGAGGCGAGGATGGCGGCGGGACCGAAGACGGACAATAACCCCACCAACTTGCGCAAGGACCAGGGCTGGGCGATAACGCCTGTGACCGGCGGAATCTCTACTTTGTCCATTCTGCCTTCATCTCCCTCTTGATCGGACTATTCCACCGGGGACGGCGCGCCTTCCAGGACCCAACCCCGGAAAACTCCGAAGCATCCTCCCGGGATGCGTGCTCGCCTTTTGCTTGACACTACCAAAGACAGTGGGTATTTTGACCGCCTCGTGCCAGCCGTCCTCTTGCCGGGGCGGCCTTTTTGATGCAGGCCATGTGTTCGCTCACCCTACCATCCGAGCGCTACGAGGAAAGCTTCCTCCGCGGCGCTGCAGAGTTTGCCGCCCAGAACCGGCTCGACTCCACCTATGCCCTGCACCTGGGCTACAACATGCGGAGCCTGAAAAGGAACTTCGGGAGCTTCGTGCGCGACCTCATTGCCCTGGGTGAAGGCTCCAAGGTATCCAAGGTCTGGTACGTGGACAGGGTGCTCTGGCTCATTGCCGAGGGGGAATACATCGGCCAGGCCTCCATCCGTCCCCGGTTGTGCACCGAATACCTCATTACCTACGGCGGTCATGTAGGCTACAGTATCCGGCCCTCCAAGCGCAGGTGCGGTTACGGCAAAAAGATCCTCAATTTAGCCCTGGCGGAATCGCGGGCAATGAAGTTGAGCCGAATTATGGTAACCTGTGACTCGGACAACACCGCCTCAAGAAAGATCATCGAGGGCAACGGCGGCTGCTTCGAAAGCGCCATGAAAATGGACCCGAAGGCATTCCGGGCCGAAGGCCGGCAGCCCCAGAGCAGAGTGAAAAAACTGCGCTACTGGATCGATCTCGACACCGGAATTTGCGCATCTGCCAACCCCTAGCGCCCTCCCTGGCCCTGCCCCGGGACTTGCCTTCAGCCTTCATTCCAGTCAACTCTTCCCCCGCCTCCTCCCGGCTCACAGGCTCAAAGCGGCCCTCAACTCTGGATGATTCAGCACCTCCCGGTTGAGCAGGTGCGGCGGCGCCTCGCCCGCGACGGCCGCCCGGACCTGGGCGAAGGTGCGGCGGTCGAGGCGCTGCATGGACTGCAAGGTGATGCCGGCGTTGTGGTTGGTGCAGATGACACGGGGATTGCCTTTGTGGATCTCCCGCGGCCCCGACACCGGATCGTCCACCACGTAGTAAAAGAGCCTCTCTTCCCTGATGGCGCGATTGACCGCCTGGTCGTCGACCAGATTGCCGCGCGATGGATTGATCAGAGAGGCGTGCGGCTGCATGGCGCAGAGCAGGTCATAGGTCACGATGGTATCGTCGCCGGCGACATGGAGAGAGACGGCGTCGCTTTCCCGGAACAGAACCGCCGGGTCGTCCACGGCTTCGGCACCGAATCTGGCGGCCAATTCCTCGATGTCGGGTCGAATATCATAGACCAGCAGCTGTCCCTCTTCCCCTAGCAAGGGACGGGCGCGCTCGGCCACCGCCTGTCCGATTCGGCCCAGACCGTAGAGGCCCAGCACCGAGCCATTGGCCTCGTAGGTGCGGATCAGGGAAACGTCGCCGCTGTGAGCCATGGGGTTCAAGGTGTAGACCCGTTTGAGGGCTGCCATCCACTGGGCGATGGCGTACTCCGCCACGGTCACCATGTGCTCCGGGGCGATGGTGACCATGACCCCGTTCTCGGTCGCCGCCGCCAGATTGACGTTCTCGAATCCCACGCCCCAGCGCGAGACGATGCGGAGATCTTTCCCCTCCTGGTAAAAGCTCGGATGGATGAGCACGGAGTTGGCGATAACGCCCACGACTCCGTCGGTGTCTTCTCCGCTCAGTTCACCTGAGTAACAGTCGAGATCGGCCAGCTTCGCCAACTCCTCCAGCCCCTGGCGGCGGAACGGGGAATCGAATTCCGGATTCTGAAAGTTGGCTTGCGTCAGTAAAATCCTCTTGCCCATGGGCCTCCTTTTGGGTTTTTCAGGATAAGGTTCTCAATGGGTGAGAATAAAAATATCCTCACCCCATGTCCACCGGAACGGCCGGAAGGTATGGCAGGAATTGCCCGAGCAGCCCAGCAGCAGATCCCTCCGCCATGCCGAGGAGGTTCTACAGCATTTTCCTCACATTTATCGTCTCTCCGTCGGTCTCGAAAATCACCGCCCCGCATTGATCGGTGCGATAAGTGCGCGCACCTCCTTCCTCTAATCGGTGCATAACCACAGGCGCAGGGTGGCGGAATCTGTTGAACGCTCCCACCGAAACCACGGCAATCTCCGGCTTCACGGCCTGGACAAAGAGAGGGCGCGACGAAGTGGACGAGCCGTGGTGGGGTACCTTGAGGACGGAGGCCTGCAGCCGTTCGCCCCAAGCCAGCAAGGACGGGTCGGTTTCCTTTTCCACGTCTCCGGTAAAAAGCACCCTAATCTTCCCGTAGTTCAAGGTGAATACCACCGAGCCGTTGTTCAGATCGTGGGGCGACGCGCCTTCCGGAGTCACGAATTCCCCCGTGGGATGGAGGATCAGGGCGCCGACCCCACCCAGTCCCACCAGAGTGTCGCCGGCGGCGACCCGGTGGTAGCCGATGCCCTTCTCCCTGATCACGGCCCTCAATCTCCGCGCCGTCCACGAATCGTAGTGCTGGCCGCTGTCGAGATAGTTGCCCACCTCCACCTCCTCGAGCAGATGCACCAATCCGCCGATGTGGTCGTTGTGGGGGTGGGAGGCCACCACCACGTCGATTCGCCCGAGGCCGCGGTATTTCAGAAAGGGCAGCAGCACCTGGGCCCCATAGTCGAATCTTTCGCTGCGGCTGCCGCCGTCCACGACCATGGTTCGGCCGTTGGGAAAGCGAATGAAGGCACCGTCGCCCTGTCCCACGTCGAGGAAGACAACCTCCAGGTGGTCGTGGCGCAGGAGATGGCTCCACACCGCCACATTGGCCCAGACGAGAACGACGTAAATGAAGCACATACGGGCCCGACGACTGCCGGGCATGCGCCCCAGCAACAGGGCCAGGGCGAATGAGGTCAACAGGAAGAAAGGGCCGGGTCTGAAGGTGGTCACGGAGGCGAACGGAAGAGAGGCCAGCCCATCCACCATCGCAATGAGGCTTTTCAATACCACGTAGTTGCCGGCGTTGAAGGCCGTGGCCGCCAAGGGTGCCCACCACCCACTGAGGACGCTGAGCAGACCTAGGCTGACCACCAGCCCTAGGAGAGGGGCGACCACCACGTTGGCCGCCAGGGAGATCAAGGCGAATTGCTGGAAGTGGTAGGCGATCAGGGGACCGGTGCCTATTTGCGCCGCCAGTGAAACGCACAGTGGACCGATCACCCAATTGCTCACCCGATGATCCCGGCGCCAGGACGGAGGAAACAAGTTGGCGATGGGGGCGTGCAGCCCCACGATGGCCAGGGTAGCGCCGAAGGAAAGCTGAAAGCCCAGGCTGAACAGGCTGGTCGGCCACGCCACCAGGATGATGAGAGCCGCCAATCCGAGGGAATTGTAGATATCACCTTGACGCCCGGCCATCCGCCCCAGGAGGATCACCGCGGCCATGATCGACGCCCGCACTACTGGTGGCTCCATCTCGGTCACCAGAGCGTAGAGCCCCAGAACCAGAACGGTCGCGGCGGCGGTGCAGCCACCCGGCAGCCGGCAGAGTTTGAATGCGGTGAAGAAGAACACCGCCACCAGTCCCACGTGCAAGCCGCTGATCACCAGGGCGTGGGCCAGACCCGTGCGCCGGAAGCTGTCTCTGACCTCAGCGGAGATGCGGTGCTTGTCGCCCAGCAGCATGCCCTGGAGGAGATCGGCCGGGGCGCCGTCCAGGTTGCGGCGGATGCTCTGCCGCACGGAGCGGCGGATGGGCAACACCACCTCTTCCCAGAGCCAGGACCCCCGGCCCGCTTCCACGGCGACAAACTGCGCCCTCCTGCTCAGGGACAGGGTTGCGTGAATGTTCTGCAAGAAAAGGAAGCGACGGTAGTCGAAGGCACCCGGATTGCGCGCCCCGGAGGGCAGGCGCAGGCGCCCCAGTAGCGTTACCCGGTCGCCGTAGTCAGCCGCCACCTCCAGGTTGCGAGCGCTCACCAGGATCCTGCCCGAGACCCGGTAGAGGGCACTATCGGTCTCCGCTTCCTCCAGATCCACCACAAAGGAGATGCGCTGCGCACCGCGCTCCGGCCCGGTGACGACGCGGCCTTTGAAGATCCCCTTGCGGCCGTCGAGTCCCGCACCGGCAATGTGATTTTGGGGTAACAGTTCCGTGTTGATCTCGTAGCGCAAGGCACCGAGACCAGCAACGAGAATCAGGAGGACCGGATTGAGCGCGGTGGACCGCCTTTCCCCTACCATCAGCAGAGCGAGGGCGGCTACAAAGAGGACCAGGGCGAGGCCGGAGAGGAGGAAGACGGGGACCCGGGCAAAGTCCGCCAGTACCAGACCCGCGCTGAAACTCAGGACCGCCCACAGCGCCGGGCGGCTGCGCTTGGATTTCTCATCGCCGGACACGCCATCCCCAAACGCAAAATACGTTCCATCCCCGCGTGGTGAAGAAAAGCTCGCCCCGTCCCCTAGTCCCCCGAATTGACCCTCCAGAGGCTGTCAGGGATTGCGCCCATTGGCTGTTCTCCCGTCCCGGCAAGACCGCAGAGTGGGCCATGGCGACCACTATGGACAAAGGAGGAGCCGATGGATTTCGAACCTCTTGCGGGCCTCTGCTCCTCCACTTCAGCCACAAGAGGAGCTCGCGTTACTACGTCGGGAACTATGACCCCGGGGATCATCGCTGCGCGCTCGAGTATCACCGCAGAATATTCCATGGGTCCATGCAGGGGGGCGTGCACTGCCCGAGCGCGACCCGGGATCGACTCAGCCGCTATCTGGCCATGTTCAACGGCTCGGAAGGAAGGTCGCAGCCGGAGTGCAAGTGGTTCAGCGGCACGACGGTCCCGTGGTGCTTCACCCTGGAGAAGGATGGCTTTCTGAGGAAGACCCGGCGGAGGAGCTGAGCGCCCTTCGTTTCGATGGTCGAAGGGTGGAAACCCGGGAGCTCCGCGGCCACGAAGAGGTGGATCTGAAGGGGGCTCAGGGGAGATCCCTCGAAATCGATGTCACCCTCGAGATGGGAACAGCGCGGGAGGCGGCTTTGCACGTCCTGCGCTCGCCCGATGGAGTAGAGGAGACGAAAATTTCGGTGTGCCACCACAATCATCCCAAGACCAACGGCACCCTGAAGATAGACACCTCGCAATCGTCCCTGCGCACCGACCTCATCGGCCGGCCCCCCGAGTCGGCGCCGTTCAAGCTCATCGACGACCTGCGCCAGCGCAACCTATTCGACCGCAGCATAATCGAGGAATTCGCCTACAATTTGCAGGTAGTCCCGCAGGGGAATTTTCCGCGCCGAAGAGTGGACAAACTGTTTCCCCTGTTTGCGCGCCAATGGGCCGTCACCCGGGTCTTCCCTTACCGCGAGGACAGCAGGTAGGTTTCGCTCTTTGCGGCCGGCGGCGCCAGGATCGTTTCAATGGATGTGTGGCAGATGCACTCCGTCCGGACCGTATTGACTACTTGGAAGGGGGCTAGTGCCTGCGCGCGTAATTAAGCGTACGAACGAGGGGGCGACGAAGCGCCCGGCAAACCAGGCGCCTGAGCGAGTCGTAGCAGTGGTGTACCGCGAGTGAAGGCAACGCCGTGAGCTGGGATGGATCGGCGGAAAAATGGCGACATATTTCTGCGACGGGACACTAGGGCAGCACTTATCGCTGTGGTCATGGAGCACCGCACCAGGCCGTGGGAGATCGGCCACTTCCTGCTCCTGGTGCAACTCCCGGAGTAGCGGACATGCCCGCCCTGGAGGAGGGGTTCCTGCCAGGGATCCTGCGGGGTCGCCCGTAGGCATGGCTGTATGGACCGAGTGAATCCCGCTGGTTCGCTCTCAGCCTGGAGCCGGGTCAGAGGAGCGAGCCGAACTCGGTGAAGCCGACGAGGGAGCGCACGAAGAACCGCCACGAGTCGAAGTTCCTGAAGCTCTGGAACTCCACGTCGTAGGTGCGCTCGTCCCACTCGGTGCCCACGATGGTATACAGGTCGTAGCCGAAATAGCGCGAGCGGTTGATCAGGTTGATGAACGCGGTGCGCCGTTCAAAGCTGTCGGCCTGGCGCGCCTCATTCTCGAAGCGATAGGGCCACGGACCCCAGCCCTGCATCCCCACCTGCAGCACGTTGCGCGTCAGCAGCGGATAGCTCGCCTGCAGGATGGGGATCGCGTAGTACTCCGAGCGCAGCAGGCGATCCTTCCCGGCGTCGCGCAGGCGCATGAGCATGAACTTGAGCTTCGGGGTCACACTCAGCTTGCCCCGGCGCCAGGTGTAGTCCACCCGGCTGACCCAGGTCCAGTGATCCAGCCGCCGCTGGCGCTGAAAAAGACCCTGGCGCACCTCGCCGCCCTGCTGCCAGTTGAGACGCAGGCGCACCTGCTGCACCCATTGCAGGGTCGACCACAGGTTGACCCTGCCCTCCAGGTAGGTCTCGTTGACGTAGCTGTCCTGGTAGTAGAGCTGGTCGGCGCGGGTCTCCTTGGTAAACCGGAGCGCGGTTTCGATCAGCGCGTTGTACTCGTCGGCGACGTCGTCCCGGACCCGGCGCAGGTGGTTCTCGAAGAAAAGGCGGCGCAGGCGATGGATCCCTTCGCGGCGGTAGGTCAACAGGGCATAGCTGGAGTGGTTGCGCCCGGAGCCGGCCACCTCCCCCACCTGGTAGCGCCCCGCTCCCAAGGACCAGTGGCGGCTCAGATCCACCTGGCCGAAGAGATGGAAGCCGCGCTGGTCGCGGTCGTAGGGATAGTCCCCGTCCTCGTCGTCCTCGCCGACGTCGAGCTCGTCGTTGTTGTTGCGGTCGAGGCCATAGGTGTAGTCGTTGGGCTCCACGTCATACATCAGGAAGGGCTCTTCGTAGTCGGGAATCCCGTTGCGGTTGCGGTTGGTGTCGGGCACCCCGTCGCCGTCGGCGTCCAGGCCGACCGAAATCCCGTCCGGGTCCCGGCCGCGCACCTCCCCCGAATACGGCTGTCCAATGATAGCACCGCTGTTGCGGTCGGGATAGCGATCGCCGTCCTCGTTGTCCTGAACCAGGTCCCAATAGGTGGTACTGTTGACCAGACCGGCCATGCGCCCGGCGTAACAGCACAGAAAGGTGATCGGCTCGTAGGTGCGCAGAGTCGTGCGGTGGTCCGGATTGATGGAGAAGTACTCGCCTCCCACCCGCACCCTGCCCAGCCATCGCGTGCCGTTGAGATAATAGGCCGAACCCGGTTCCGAAAAGGCCGGCGCCGACCCATAGAGGGTCTCCCCCTCCTGGCGCGCCGGATAGCGCGAGTAGAGCGCCGAGCGCGCATACTCCCCGGTGATTTCCACCCCGGCCAGTTGCAAGCGCATGTCCGCGCTGTAGGTGAACAGACCCGTCTGCTCGCCGATGCCGAAGCGCAGCCGGCGCAGGTTCGAAAGGTCCTGGACGTTGCCCTCGGCGCGCAGCACCGTGCGGTAGAAGGTGCTGGTGAACTGCCGGGTGCGGTTGGTGGCGCGCCCGTCGTCCACCTCGGTCAGGGTGGCCACCTCGATGTGGTAGTCGTTGCCCACCAGGGCCTCAACCTCCACCCGCCGCACCAGGGGCTCCTGCGACAGGTCAAAGAGGTAGACCACCTGCTCCTCGCCGGCGACCTCCTGAACCTGGTCCGGCGAGGCGGCCTGGAAGGTGGACAGCAACCCGTCCAGATTGGTGATCTCGCTCACGTCCACCCCGGCCTCGTGGTCGAGCCGGTAGAGATAGTCGGCGTAAGGCGCGATCTCCACCCGGCCGCGATAGAAGGGAGCCGTGGCGGCGCCATAGCCGCCGCCGCGGTCGGCCCGGAACCCGGTGTACTGAATCGCGCGGAACTCGCCGGTGCGCACCGAGGTGGACCCCACCTGGGACCTGGGGCCGCTCCGGTGGCGGACCACCCCCGGGCGCAGATCGGGCCGCTCCTCGCCGTTGAGAACCAGCTTCACTTCCTGCACCACCGGACCCCCGCGACCGTCCCGGGGCGAATCGTCGCTGAAGCGCACCACCACCCAGTCCAGGAAAGGCTGCCCGGGATGCACCGACCCCTTGAGGCCGCTGCCGCCCTCCCGCGTGCTGTGGAAGAGGTGGGCGTTGGCCCCGTTCAAACCCAGACTCAGGTTGCCCAGATCGGCCTGCAGACGGCTGCCCAAGAGCAAGACGCTGGCATCGGCGAGGAAGGTGAAAAAGGCGCCGTCGATCACCGCCGTATCGTCGAGGCGGTTGGCGGCCTCCGTGGGCTTGGCGATGCGCGAGCCCATGAAGGTGAACTTCAGCCGGGGGGTGGAGAAGTCCAAACGGGCGCCGTTGAAATCGGTCATCGACAAGGTCAGCGGGGTCAGGCGGGCGATCAGGCCATCGCCGACAATCATGCTGTAGCCCCAGTCGCCGTAGCCGTCCCGCGCCACCAGGACGTGGTCCACCACGTTCTGGAACATGTTGATATCTTTCCCGATGGAACTGCCGAACTCCTGCCCCGGCCTGCGCGTCTCGGTCCAGTCGTAGAACCGATAGCCATGGACGAGATAGTTCCCCATGGAGCCGAAATAGGTCTTGGGAATATCGAAGTAGTATTCGATCCTTCCCGCTTCCGTGCCTCTCACGGTGTTGAAACTATGGCCGCGGGGGTGGGTGTAGATCTGCAGGGCATAGTTGCGGTAGGCGGGGCGGTCGTGGCGCAGGAAAGGCCGCGCGGGCAGCAGTTGGGGCAGCGAGTGCAGAGAGGGCTCCTCCTGGCTTGCCGCCCCGGTGATCCAGCCCGCGCAGAGCACCGGCAGAACCCGCCGGACCAAACGGCATCTCATTCCATCTCTCCTTGTTTTTCAAAATTTTCCATACAAGCGAGGCCTTAAAGGTAGGTGGTACAGGGCCTTCTGTCCACCTCCGCCGGCGCTGAAGCTCAACCGGCAATCTGCCTCGCCCCTATACGAAAAAAGAGCCAACTCCGGATAGTTTCTCCGGAGTTGGCTCTCTCTCACAAGCTGACCATGGCGCCACGCTCCGGCGCCGAACCGGCTCAGCCTATTTCAGCAGGGTCATCGAGTGGGTGGCGGCAAAGTCGCCGGCCTCCATCCGGTAGAAGTAGACCCCGCTCGACACCTGCATCCCGTTGTGGTCGAGGGCGTCCCACATGGTCTTGTAGGTTCCCGCACTCAACTCCTCGTCCACCAGGCTGCTCAAACGCTGGCCAGCGGCGTTGAAGACCTCGATCTTCACGTGGCCGTCGCTGGGCACCGAGAACTCGATGGTGGTCTCGGGATTGAAGGGGTTGGGATAGGCCGCACCCAGGGCGTAGCTGTCCGGGGTGCCGGCGCTCTCCACGGCTTCGACCACACTGACATCGCCCATGCGGCCCGTTGCTACATCGAAGGGCATGTAGAGAAGCATGCCCGCACCACCCTGATCTTCATCGTTGGTGTAGGTCTGCGACTCCATGCCCAGGTCGGTGCCGTAGTAGAGCCCGTCGTAGGAACCGCCCTGGTCAACGACTATGAGCTCCCACATGGGAATATATCGTCCTTCAGCATTCTGCGCCGGTGTGACGTTGTCGCGGTTGCAAATGACCTGCTGCAAGCCAGTGCCGTCGCGACCGAGGAGAGAGAAGTAGGCACCGGTAGTTGTGTGGACCTCGGTGAGGAACATAAACTCGCCGTTGGCGGTGCCTTCCTCATGAATGTTGGAGGCGATTTCGGCTTGAACACCCAACTCGGCCGCCTGCTCACCCTGGTAATGTACGGCGATGCCATCACCTGGGCCTACATTTGCCCAGACGATCTCGCCGTCGTGGTTGACGTGGACCACGGGCGAATCCCAGCGCCAGGCACTGGTCCACATACCGGGAGCCTTGGCGTCGATCTTGCCCGGCCCCAGGTTGCGGATGGACTCGTTGCCCTCGTCGTCCACCACGTTCTGGGTGAAGAAGTCGTTGAGATCGACGAACTGGACGATCTCGCCCGAGGTTTTGTCGCGAAACTCGATGCCGGTGGCGGGATTGTCCGCCACGCTCCAGTGGGCGACGTAGACCTTGTCACCCCAGACATCCATGCCGGGGTTGCGATCCTCGGTCTGGGGCACGAAGCCATTGTCCCCGAAAGAGGTGTCGCGCTCAAAGGACTGCGCCGAGCGGTTGATCCTCAGCTTGAAGTTTCCGCCCATCTCGCCACGCCAGTCGTTCTGCCAGTAGACATCCGGATCTTTGTCGTCGGGCAGCATGCCGGTAAAGCTGAAGGCCCCCTCGTGAGCGAGGATGTCGCCGGTGGTCCACGACTCCCACGCCGTCGGATTGGCGAGATAGTCGGTGCCGACGGTTCCGCGCATGTAGTTGCCCGCAGGCTGGGACACGTCCCAGGCCCAGACCTCGGGGGGATCCTGCTTGATGTCGATGCGGGTCTCGCCCCAGGGCGCTCCGCCGCGCTCCGAAGGACCGACCAGCAAAGGCTTGTCCTGGGTGCCGACAACGACGATGTCGAAGACATAGTCGCCGGGGCCGGCGGCGTTGCCTTCGAAATCATTGCCGTCCCAGGTGAAGGAGTTGTCACCGGTCTCGACGTCCTGCACCACGTGGTTTATGTAGAGTTCCTGGGGCAGCACCCGCAGCCAGGAATCCACAGGGCCGCGCAGGCCGGTCTCGGTGCTGCCGGTGCGGTAGATGGCCAGCAGGGCGTAGCCGCGGATGCTGGTGGTGAAGGGAATGGTCACCGATCCGCTTCCGTCCCATTTGACATCCTGGGTGGTGACCATTCCGGGAGTAGGAGCTCTGGAGACATCCGGAAGGGGATAGACCGGATTGTAGCCGGCGAAGGGAGTCGGAAGCTCTTCCTCAGCTTGAATGTTGCCGATGGCCAGTGCGAGCAATGCGAGGCTCGTCAGGCTCAGACGAAGCAATATCATGTTTTCTTTCCTTCCTTTTGAAAATGGTTAAATCCTTGAGCAAACTCGGCAGATCTCAAGAAACAAACGATTGCGTTTCATCACCTCCTTTTCCTCGTTTGTCGTTGTGGTGCAATGGGAAGCAATTTTTCAAACCGTGAAAATTACAAAAGTTCAACCCCTCTTGTCAAATTTTTGTAGGTCGTCAACCCGACTAGATTCTTATCCAAAGCGCTCCACCGCGAGGGCACTCAAATCGATCCCGGGCTCCGATTCATTCACCACCTGGGAGACCAGCTTGCCGGTAACAGGCCCCAGGGACACGCCGATGGTGGCGTGGCCGGCGGCGACGATGAGGTTGGAAGGGGTCCGCGTCCGCCCCAGAAGGGGCAGCCCGTCCGGGGTGCAGGGGCGCAGTCCGCGCCAGATCTCCACCAGCTCGAGCCGCGCCGGGTCGAGGTCGGGGACGTACTCGGGGACCGCCTTGAGGATGGCCCGGACCCGGCGCTGGTCGATGCTCAGATCGAGTCCGGCCAGCTCCAGGGTGCCGGCGAAGCGCACGGCGTCGAGCATGAGACCCACTCCCACCCTGGCTTCGCCCAGCAAAAAAGGAATGGTGGGGCAATTCGGCGGGCGCTTAAAGGTGGCGTGATAGCCCTTGGCGGGCTGGATGGGCAGCTTGAGCCCCAGATCACGGGCGATTGCGGGCGACCACGAACCACCGGCCAGCACCACCTCGGCGGGCGCGAAGTCCCCCTTGGTGGTCCGCACTCCGCCCACCCTGCCCCGGTCCACCTCGAAGCCCAGCACCTCGGTCTGCGTCCTTATATCCACCCCCTGCCTGCGGCTGTGGCGGGCAAGCTCGGACACGAAGCGGGCCGGGGTGAGGTGGGCGTCCTGGGCATAGTAGACCCCCCCGAGAGCGGCGATGCGCACGTTGGGTTCCTTGGCGCGCACCTGGTCCGCCGTCAGGATCTCGACGTCGATGCCGATGCCCTGCAGAAAGTGCGCTTCTTCCACCCCCTCGGCGAGCCCCTTCTCGCTTTTGTATAGGGCCAGCACACCGCGCTGCTCGAAGCCGAAGTGGAGATCCTCCAGAGCGGCCAACTCCTGGTAGAGCATCAAACTGGTCAGGCTGAGATCGCGGATGATGGGTGCTGCCCGGTTCAGGTGGCCCTTGTTGCAGGCGCCGCGAAACTTCCAGAGCCAGGAAAAGAGGTCCAAGTCCAGGCGCGGTTTGATGTAAAAAGGACTCTCCGGGTCGAACATCCACTTGAGCCCTTTGAGCACGGTTCCGGGCGCCGCAAGAGGCACGCTGTGACTGGGGACGATGAGACCGGAATTGCCGTAGGAACATCCCGAGCCGATCTCGCCACGCTCCACCACCATGACCCGGCGCCCCGCCTCGGCGAGGTAGTGAGCCGAACAAATGCCGATCACCCCGCCGCCTATGACCAGAACGTCCACCTTTTCTTTCATATATGGTACAGGGCTCCGAACTTGGTCTCCAGGTAATCCATGAAATAGTCCGCCTTGAGCGGCTCGCCGCTGACCTCGGCAATCAATTCAGCCGCGGTGACCCGCCGGCCTCGGGCGTGGATTTTCTCGTTGAGCCAGGCCTTCAGCCCTCCCAGCCGTCCCTCTTCCACCTGGTCGAGGAGATCGGGCATCTCCTTGCGGGCCTGGTGAAAAAACTGGGCGGCGTAGAGGTTGCCCAGGGTGTAGGTGGGAAAATAGCCCAGCAGGCCGGAGGACCAGTGCACGTCCTGCAACACCCCCAGAGCGTCGTTGGGAGGGCGAATGCCGAGATAGGATTCCATGCGCTCGTCCCAGGCCTCGGGCAGCTCGGCAACCGCCACCTTGCCCTCGACGAGCTCCTGCTCCAGCTCGAAGCGCAAAAGAATGTGGAGATTGTAGGTCACCTCGTCGGCCTCGACCCGGATGAACGAGGGTTCCACCTGGTTGATGGCGGCGTAGAAGCGCTCCAGGCTGACCCCCTGCAACTGTTGCGGGAAGACCATTCGCAGGCGCGGCAAATAGTACTTCCAGAAGGCCTTGCTGCGTCCCACCATGTTCTCCCACAGGCGCGACTGGGACTCGTGGATGCCGAGGGAAATGCTGCTGCCCAGCGGGGTTCCCGCGGCTTCTTCGGGCAGACCCTGCTCGTAGAGCCCGTGCCCGCCCTCGTGGATGATACCGAAGAGGGATTCCCCCAGCTTGTCGGGGCTGTAGCGGGTGGTCAGGCGAACGTCGTTGCAGCTCATCTCGGTGCAGAAGGGATGCACCGAGACATCGAGACGTCCGGCCTCCAGGTCGAAGCCCATGTCCGCCATGACCTGGCGCCCGAAGGACTCCTGGCCCCCCTCATCGAACTGCTGATCGAGAAGCCCCGCGGCGGGAGCCCTGCCGGTTGCGGCCATGCGCTCCACCAGGGGAACCAGACGCCGCCTCAATTCCGCGAAAAGAGGGTCAATTTCCTCGACCCTGCTGCGGGGCTCGTACTCGTCGAGCAAAGCGTTGTAGATCGACCCATCGAAGCCCACTCGATGAGCAACCTCCCGCTTGAGGCCCACTACCTTGTCGAGCCAGGGCTCGAAGAGCCCGAAATCGGATTTTTGCCGCGCCTCGACCCAGACCTTGTGCGCCAGGGAGGTCGTCCGGCCGAGCTCGACCACCAGCTTCCCGGGCACCTTCAACGCCCGGCTCTGCTCGCGCTCCAGCTCGCGCAAGTTGACCGCCTCGTCTCCTTTGAGATCCTCGTCCCTGAGTTCGTGCACCAGATCTACCAGATTGGGATGGGTCAGTTTCTCGTGGTAGATCCCGGCCAGGGTCCCGGTGCTTCGCGCCCTCAGGGGATATCCCTTTGCCGGCATGTAGGTCTCCTGGTCCCAATGGAGCAAAGCCTGGGCATGGCTGATATCCCGCAGTTCCCGCGCCCGGCGCATGCATTCCTGGTAGAGCCGACCCATGTGATTCCCCTCCTATTTGCGGAGATCGCCGTACTGCGCCAGACGATAGCCGATTCCGGTGTAGTCCAGGAGGTTCAACAAGGCGCGCAGAGCCACGCCGAAACCGTCCACGCCGCTGAAACCGCCGAACTGTCCTCCCCCCTTGAGGTGGGGCTCCAGTTCCAGAAAAACACCTGGAACCCCCTGCCGCCGCAGGCGGCGCTCGAGCGCCGGAAGGCGTTCCTTGAAATCGCGCAGAATCTTCTCGTGGCCCGAATCCCCCCGGTCCGCCGGGACGAAATTCTTCAGCCGCTCTTCGTCCACGTGCCCCTTCCACTCAAGGGCCGGATCGATCTTGTAGTCCTTGACGTGCATCCAGCCGATTCCCCGGCGCATGGCCTGGTACTCCGTAAACGTCTGCTCTGCAGTGAGATTCTGGCTCGCAAGATTGCCCCCGTCGAAGATCAGATAGAGGTGCGGATTGCGCACCTTGGCGAAGAGGGATCGCAGCAAACCCCCGTTCTGTCCCACCAGGTTGGCCTCCACTTCGAGGCCGAAAAACACGCCGGCGCGCTGGCACGCGGAGGCGATCTGGGACAGGTAGTCCGCCGCCTGTGCGATGTAGTCCTGGGGACGGGTGCCGCGCGGATGGTAAAATGAAAAGCCGCGGATCAACCTGGTGTCGAATTCCCCGGCCAGATCGATGGCGCGGGCAACCTCCCTTTTCAAATAGGTCTGGAAGGGTACGTAGGCGTTGGAGCTGCCGTCTTCCACGTCGGCCAGCTTGATCTTGCCGAGGGGCGAGCCGATGGAGGAGACCCGGATGCCATGGTCGGCGTGCAGGCGGCGGAGGCGCCGTATCTCGCGGCGGGTCAGTTGCATCACGTTTTTGACCCCCTGACCGGCATCGACGAAGCGCAGACTGTAATAGGACATTCCCAGAGCGGCAAGCATGGCCAGTTGCTCCTCCGCCTTTTTCTCGGGAGGACCTTCGTCGGCAAAGCCGCTGATGATGACTTCGGGCTTCTCGATCATGCCTGCACCTGCCTTCCCTGCCCCGGCTCAGCCGCCGACCTTGAAGGTGCTGGCGCTGTAGGTCAGCGACTGCCCCACCTCGAGCTCCACCACCCTGGTGTTGGGGGAGAGAAAGCGGACCTCCCGGGCAAGCGCCCCGATGTCGGCCGGCTGTCCCATAATCGGCCCGTAGTGGCACGGGATGACGATGTCGGGGCGGATGAAACTGGCCGCCCGCGCCGCCTCGCGCACCCCCATGGTGTACTGGCCGCCCACCGGCAGAATGGCGATCTGCGGACCGTACATCTGGCCGATGAGCTGCATGTCGCCGAACACGCAGGTATCGGAGGAGTCGTAAATGGTGATACCGTTGTCGAAGGCCAGCACAAAGCCGCCCACGGCGCCGTCGGGGTGCAGGATAGTGCCGGCGGGGAGCTCGTCCTTGAGTACGTGGGTCGACATGGAAAGGGAGTGGTGCGCCTGGGTCATGGTGATGTCCACATCCTTTATCCGCACCGTGCCCCCCGGATTCATCGACATGGCGCGGCGCCCCATCTTGAGCCCGTTGGCCTCTGCGGCCACGCCGAGTTCGTAGCTGCCCACGAATTTGGCCCCCGTGCGCCGGCAGATCTCGAAACAGTCGCCTAGGTGATCGCGGTGCCCGTGGGTGCCGATGACGATGTCCGCCTTTCTGACGTGGGCCAGCCGCATCTCGGCGGTGGGATTGTCGTCGAGCCAGGGATCGAAGTAGATAATGGTGCCCTTCTCGGACTGGAAGCGAAAAGATGCATGTCCGATAAAAGTAGCTTTCACCCGTGCCATGATCCTTCTCCTCAGTGAATGTTGTTACCTGTTGCGCTGGAACAACTGCAAGAGTACATCGTTTGGTCCTCTGAAAAAGGATAGATGAATTCCCCCTACCCCTGCGTCGTAGGGCTCTTTCTCCAGCTCCACCCCCTTGTCCTGCAACTTCCGGCCGGTTTCGTAGACACTGTCGACCTTGAAGGATATGTGGTGAAACCCCACCTCGGCCTGCATGGTCTTCTGCGGCATCAGCTCCAGGAGAAAACCGCCGGCGTCCAGAAATACAAAGTCTTCGTCGTCCTCCGCAGGCAGGCGCTCCACCTCCCTCAATCCCAGGGTCCGGGTATAAAATTCCACCGCTCCTTCGACGTCGTCCGTTACGACCGCGATCTTGTGAATCTTGTCAACCATGGGCTCTCTCCTTTGGAATGGACACAATCAACGGCGGGTGCCTGCCTTGATTTTTTTCAGAATGCCGGCCTCCGGCGAGTTCTTGTAGAAGGGATCCAGGGGGAAACATCCCGATACCATGCCGTTGCGCGGCGCGGTGGTGCAGTCGCTGAAGGTGCGGCAGACCGGTTTGCGCTCCATCCTGCCCCGCTGCAGCACGTCGCGCGGCAACTCGGGGTAGGACAGCACCATCCGCCCCAGACCGACGAAATCCACCTTGCCCTCCCGCACACTGGCCTGCGCGACCTGGGGCAGGTACTCCTGCAGGTAGGAGTACCCCGTGCCCACGACGGACATCCCGGGGAAGCGCTCCTTTATGCGGGCGACAGTGCTCAACTGGCGCGCCACCCCCACCAGGGGATCCTCCGGGGGCTGGTAGCCGTCCGAGGGCGGAAAGAGCGCCGGCCGCTGGATGTGGGGATTGTAGTAGGGGCTGCCGCAGGAAATATTGAGGAGCTCGACCCCCAATCCCCGCAGCATCTCAATGAAGGCGCAGGTCTCCTCCAGGTCGATGCGCAGGGGCGCCCCTTCCTCCATGCCGAATCCGTAGCGGTATGGCAGACAATCTTCGTAGGGCTCGGGCACGCCGGGCCCCAAACGTCCCCCTTCGCTCTGGTCGGGGTGCGGACGAAAGGGCACGAAATCGAATGCGCTCAGCCGCACCCCGATCATCAGACCGGGGCAGCGGACGCGGATACCCAGGATGATCTCGCGGCAAAATCGAGTGCGGTTCTCCAAGGAACCGCCGAACTTCCCCGGACGGGTGTGGGCGCTGAGGAATTCGTGCCCCAGGTAGCCGTGACAGTGCTTGAGGTCCACGAACTGGTAGCCCTCTTCGTGGGCGATGGCGGCGGCATTGATGTAGAGTTCGATCAACTTTTCGATGCAGTCGTCCCCCATCAGCGGATAGTCCGGCCCCAGGCCGAACTTGCGATCGAGGATGGGATGGCGGTAGAGGATAACCGGCTCCATGCGCTCCTTGGTGAAGGGTCGGCAGAACCGTCCCGAGTGGGTCAACTGCAGACCCAGCACCAGATCGTCCGTAGAGCCGTAGTACTCGCGGTGCGCCGCCAGCAGGAGGGCGCGCAACTCGGCCACCCCCGCCCGGCTCTCCTCGCGGAGCATCAACTGGTTGGGGTTGGCGCGTCCTTGCGGACAGACCGCGAAGGCTTCCCCGCCCCAGATCAACTTGGCGCCGCTGCGGCCGAAATTCTGCCAGCGCCGGCGCACTCTGTCGGTGGGCAATCCGTCTTCGGTGCCGTCCCAGCCCTCCATGGGCTGAATGGCGAAGCGATTGCCGCAGTGCCAGTTGCCCAGTCGGCAAGGCTGCGCCAGGGGCGAGTCCGGGGCGCTCAAAATCTGCTCGTCACAAGGCAGATCAAAACCCAGAGCGGCGCTGTGACGGCGGAAATCCTCCACCTTTTTTAAACTGGATATGCGCGGATATCTCGCGGTCCCGGCCATTTCAATTCACCCGGAGGTGGCTCCTGAGCAGTCTGCCTCCTGCCCCGAGGCCGGCGACCACCATGACCAGGCTGAGCAATTGGGCATCGGTCAGCCCCCAGAGCACCTTGGGATTGATGCGAATGAACTCCACCATAAAGCGGGCAAGGCCCGCGAGGACGAGGTAAATGCAGAAAGAAAGTCCCGGGATGGTGAGGCGCTTGCGCGTCGACCACAGCCAGGCGAAGATTCCCAATCCCATCAAGGTCTCGTAGACCGGCGCGGGATGCACCTTTTCAAGGGTAGGAACCACCCCTTCCGGGTAGGCCATGCCCCAGGGCATAGTGGTGCGCAGGCCATAGTCGCCGTCGCCGGCGAGTTGACAGCCGATCCGTCCGACGGCATAGCCAAGGGCCAAGGCCGGCCCCATGCTGTCCACTACCGGGATAAGGGGCGCACCATTGCGCCTTATGACCCAATAGGTCACAATTGCGGCGACAGTGAAGCCCCCGTACCAGGTCAGCCCACTGCCGGAAAAAATCGCGCCGAAGGTCTGCTTCCAAGTCAGGTGAGGAGACGTCTCGAAGAGGATGAAGTAGAGCTTCGCCCCGGCCAATCCCCCCAGCATTGCCGCGGTGATGATCGAACTGGCCAAATCCCCATCCAACCCCTTGCGGCGCAGCTCCTTTCTGAGCACGAATAGGGCGGCCAGAAATCCCAGTGCCACCATTGTTCCAAAACTGGCTATGGTGATGGGACCGATTTCGAGTAGGTAGGGGTACATGGGGTGCGCTCAGGTACTTGAATCCAGCGCTGCCGCCGAGGTCTCCTGCAACAGCGGGTTGTCCGGGCTTCCTTCCTTCAGCACATGTTTCCTGAGGCCGGGAAGATGGATCTCTTTGTAGTATACCGGCCAACTTATCCGGCTGACGTCCATGTTGAAGATGCGCCGCTCTTCGGAGGACAGCGACTCGAAGAGATCGCGCAGGCGTGCGATCTCAAAGCGGCAGTCGAGAAAGGTATATGGGCTGAAGAGCTCGGTGTAGTAGAGGACCCGGTTGAGCCGCGTCCTGAGGGCATTCAAGCGCCGTTTCTTGTGCGTCGGCGCCAATCGCTCGGGCAGACGCTCCAGCAGCCATTTCATGGCGGCCAGAGGAAACAGGTACTTGATGCGGATCAGGGTGTTGAACTTGCGCCGGCTCGGAAGGGTCAGACGCGGCAACGCCGGAATTCCTCCGTCCCTGCTGCGCAGGGGATTGTTGAGGAAGTATTCCCTCACATAGGAAAACATCGTGGCGTTGAGCAGAGGATTCTCGGCACTGGTGGCCACGTGGAAAACCCCGACTTCTTTCCCGGTAGCCTGGGTGGCGGCGCCCAGCACCGCATTGACGACGAGATCCACAGGTATCATGTCTATGGGCACGTCGGGCCGGGCGGGAAAGTCGTGCAACAGACCGCGGCCATAGGCCACCACCAGAGGATCCCCGACCTTGAGCCCGCTGATCCAACCAGGTTCGGGATCCTCCAGACTGCCCTCGATAATACTGGGCCGTACGATCACCACCTGCGCCTCGCCACGGTGCTTGACCAGCATCTGCTCGCCCAAGGCCTTGGTGAAGGTATAGATGTCGTTGCAGCCATAAGCACTGGCGCGGCGCATACCATCCTCAACAAGCCTGGTCTCGATCCAGCGCTTGGCGCGCCCGCTCACGAGCTTGGCCATGCGCGTCTCGGAAAGGCGACGCCCACCGCTTTGGACCAGAACCTGGCGGCGAAATTCCTTCTGTTGGGTCTCCCCTGCCGCCTGCTCGTAGATCTGTCTGCAACATTCTCGGCAGGCGCCGACTTCGACCTCAGGATCGAAAGGCTGCGGCGGCGGATCGGTCTGCATCAACTGGGAGATGGTGCGGTCCAGAGGCAGGGGAGCTTCGGGAATGGAGCCCGAGCGCTTGCCGTTCACATAGGCGGTGGAAACCTGGACCAGGACGGCCTCTCGGCGGCAGCCGTGGACGAACTCCAGCACCCGCTGCGGCCCCAAGGTATTGAGCTCGAGGGAAATATCGAGAGCCCCGTCAAAATCGACCGTGGCGGCGCTGTTGATGACCAGGTCGACCTCTTTCTTCAACCGCGCGTAGACGGCCTCCTCGAACCCCAGCCGGGGCTCCAAAATATCGCCGCTGACCGCCTCCGCCTTGGCGCGAATTGCCCCGTAGCGCTCCGGTTCGGTTTCCCTGAAGCGGTCGAATACGCTGGTGGCAAAGAATTCCCGCTCCAGGCGGGCATCCACCGACATGTTGGAGCCGTCGGGCTGCCTGCGGCTGCGAATGAGAACGTAGAGCCGCCTGACCTCCCCGAGATCGCGCAGTATCTTGGCCGCGATCCCCTTGCCCAAAAACCCGGTCACTCCCGTCAGCAATACGGTACGGTTCTTGTAGAATCCTCTAATATCCACCATATACAAAAAGAGTCTAGCGGGCAGAGATAGTGCGCCAAAGCTGAAGCTCTTGCTCAAACATTAGTGGTGCCTGACTCACTGTATCTTGAGGTTGAAGAAATTGTGCGGGGCTTCTCTACGCTCGAGGAGGATGCTCTTGCCCGGACCCTTCTTCAGCAGCTAGGGCAGGCTTCGACCTGCTTTCCGGCTGCAAATTCTGTCCCTCGATGTAGGGATGGACGACCTGCCGGCTCAGAGCCGCGCGCAGATCCTCCTGGTCGCAAGTCCGGGTCTTTGCATCCGGTGCCATCGTTTCTTCACCTCTCAAGTGCGTACTAAAGCTCCGGTTCCCAAAAGAACCTCCCTGAATGAAGGGGCGAGCTTCCATCCCGCGTGGCCCCGGACCTTGCAGTGTTCGCCCCGTTCGCCCTGATGACGAACGCCTTCACTTTGCGAGGGAGGGGCGGCGGCCGCCCGCAAGCACTGCCCTACAGAGAGGGGCAGGGGACCCGTTAAAATACGATCTTCTCTGCCGCGCGGCAACGGACATGCAGATTCCCGGTCTCAACCCTGCCCTCGGACCAGGCCGCCCTAGCGGCTGAAAGGCTGCGCCTGCGGTTCGTCCTTCTACCCTTCCCGACCACCTTGCGGGCTCTTGATTAAGTCAATTGGATTGCTCATATTTGGCCTTTCATCTGGTTCACTCAATTTTCGGATAGGTCCTCCGAAAGCATGGCTACCCAAGCACAGAAGCTGCGACTGGCCCTCTTCTTCATTGTATCCGCCGGCATCTTGATGGCATTCCTGATCGTAGTCGCCGGCTCCCATCTGCTTGAAGAACGCGATGTTTACATTGTCGAATTCGAAGGCATTTCCGTGGGTGGCCTCAACAAAGGAGCCGCGGTAAAATACCAGGGAATAAAGGTCGGCCGGGTCGAAAATACCTATATTTCTCCTCACAGCGTCACCACCGTGGTGGCTGAAATTTCGGTAGCGCCGGAAAAGGTGCCCAATGCCATTCGCACCGATACCGAGGCCAGCATTTACAACCAGGGCATCACCGGCCTCAAATACATCGAACTCATAGCCGGCAGCCAGGATGCGGATATCCTCCCTCCGGGATCGCGGATCCGGGCAAACGACTCCTTCCTCTCCAACCTCGAAGAGCGGGCCGACGTTCTCTCCCTGAAAATTGAGCAGACCCTCAACAACGTCATCCTGCTAACCGGAGACGAGAACCGGCGCCAGTTCACCCGAGCCCTTGCCCAGGCCGGCGAGCTCATGGAAAACGCCAACCTTCTGGTCAAGGAGAATCGCGCTCCCCTCAACGCAACCTTCGAAAACCTGGCGCTCACCACCCGTTCCCTGGCCGGCGCCACTGCCAGTTTCGAGGGCACTATGGACTCTCTGCACCAGATGCTCGTGGTGGAGGGCACGGCCGAGGACGTTCAGATCGCCGCTTCCCAGTTGCGCCTACAACTGGAAAAACCGCTGCCCGCACTCATCGCCCGCATGGACACCATGTTCACCACAATCGACCAGACCTTCACCCACATCGACCGCACCGTAGTGCAGAGCCGGGTCAACGTGCTGCGCGCCATGCAGGATCTGGAAGAGACGCTGCAAAACGTCCGGGAGATCACCGAGATTATTCGCGAGAATCCTGCAGTCCTCATCCGCGGAAGGAGTCGTGAATAAACTGCGCCAATATTTGATCACCGGAGGTGGGGCCCTCGGCCTCGCCATTGCCGCCCTCGCAACCTCGATTTCCTGCACCCAGATCCTGGGCGGCAAGGCGGAGATCCGCCAGAACCGCCTCTACCTAATCGAAGCCGAGCCCATTCGGCGTTACCTCAAAGACTCCGAGCGTCCCTACTCCGCCGTAGTGGAACTGGAACCCTTCAAAGTCTCGCGCGCCTACAACCGCAAGGAGATCGTCTTCCGCCGCAGCGAACTGGAGATCCGCTTCGACAAGCATCACATCTGGGCCGTACGTCCCCCTGACATGATCACGGACACCATAGAACAGTACTTCGAGAAGGCCTCCCTCTTCACCCATCTGGGCCGCGACTTTTTGGAGAATCGACCCGACTACAAATTGAGCGGCGCAATCAAGGCCATCGAGCGCTACGACAGCGGCGACCTGTGGTTTGCCCGCCTGGCCATGTCCATGCAACTAGTGGACACCGCTGATTCCAAAGTAATCTGGCGCGGCGACTTCGATGCCGAACGGCAGGTATACAATCCGGGAATGGTCTACGTCATCCAGGCCCTGCGCGAAATACTGCGCCAGCAAATGGAAAAGTACCTAAACGAAATCGACCTCGTTCTGCTCAAGATGAAGCGCCAGCAAGATGGCCGGGGGCTCTACGAACTTCCCGCTCTCCTGGACGCCTCCACTCAGGAAGCCCCGCCGGACACCACCGAGCCAGGACGTCCTGCCAGTCCCGACTACGAACTCATTCCGGGCAAACTCGCCCCCTAACCTCCCGGGAGCACGGATGACCTTGGAACTGCGCTACTTGTCGAGCCTCCTCCTGATTCTGTTATGTGCTCCGCTCGTCAGGGCTGACGAGAGCACCTGGATCGCCGCCCCGACCCGTGGCCAGCTGGAGCTGGATCCAACCCTGATCCCAAAGGGCAAGGGCCTGTTGTTCGTTCCCACCATGACCAGTGCGCGCAGTGAGCCAAATTTCCTGGTCTTCCAGGGTGGCCGCGAAATCGCCGAAGCGAATACAGGATCCGGGGTGCTGCTGTCTCCGGGCATCTACAAGGTCATGGTTGGCTCGGGCTCCATTGACCAGATGGTGCGCCGCAAGGTGGAGATCGTCGAAGGCTACACCACCCTGATGAAACCAGTATGGTCCGGCCTCGTGATCGACGTCATCGACCAGAATAGAACCTCTACGAACGATTCCTACGAACTCTTCGGATTGAGCAACCAGGAGAACTACGGCATCGGCTTCGGGGTCGAGGAAGAACGCGGGGAGAGCGTGCGCACCTGGCTATTGCCGCCGGGAGTCTATGAGGTCGTCCGCGTCGGAGACAACATCTCGACCACGCGCAAATTCAGCGTTCGTCTCGAGCCCGGGGAACTGGTCCAGCGCAACCTGGTGGTCGATACCCCGAGCGGCAATTTCGTCGGCTTTTATCCCCACAGTTCCCAGTTGCGCACCAGCCAGCGCGGCTCTCACTGGAAGTCGTCGTGGGAGTTGAGCGGTTCTACCCTGTTCAACACCTCGCAAAATACCACCGGCGAGGACCGTACGAGCATATCCTTCTCGGGACAGGTACTTCAGAGCAGCCGCTACAACTCCGAGAATCACCTTTTCATTCTGCGCCTCATCCTCGAAGAAGGACTCACCAAGGAGGAAGGCCGGGCCTTCAGCAAATCCCTCGACGAGCTCGAGGTCCGCGGCACTTACATCTACCGCCTCGTGGTAGGCATAGGCCCCTATTTGCGCGGGGTGCTCCACACCAAGATTCTGGCCTCGGAAACGCTATATGACAATCCTCGTACCCTGCACTTGATAGACGCCGCGGGCGATACTACCGAGACTCTGACCGAGGTCGCCGAATTCACCCTCTCGCCCCCCCTCAATCCTCTGCAACTGCGCCAGGGAATAGGAATCAATTCCCAGCTCATCCGCAGCTTCCCGGTCAACGTAGACCTGCGGGTCGGCCTGGGCGCGCGCCAGACATATGTCTCCGATACCTTCGATCTCAGCGCCGATAGGAGCAGTGCCCGGCTTTTGAAAAACACCTCCAGCACCGGGTTCGAGGCCCTGCTGGTCATGGATGCACGCCTCAGCCGCTTCGCCAGTCTCGACTCGGAATTGGACATTCTCATGCCTTCGCTCAATACCGATTCCTGGGAACTCAACTGGGAAAACCGTTTCCGCCTTGTCCTGTCGCGTTTCGTCAACATGGATATCGTTGTCGACCTCAAGCGCGAAAAGGACATCAAGCGGCTGCAGTCCAGAGAACAGGTGCTGTTGCGCTTTGTCTATCTCCTCTGACCAACCGCCCATGCTCCAGGTGCAGAGCAATGGCGGAGAGATGCGCTTCGTCGGCGATCTCACCGTCGATACCATAGCCCCGGTCGAGGCGCAGGCCAGGCAGTTGCTCAGCTCCCATCCGCGTTCCAATCTCCGGGCCGACCTCAGTCAGGTCACCCGCCTGGACACGGCAGGCGCGGTCTTCTTGCGCCGCCTTCCCGAACTGGGCAGGCAAGGCGGCAAGGAAGTGGTCCTGACTTCCCTCCCCTCCCAACTTCGCCCCTTCTACGATTTCATCGGAGCACCTCCCCCCCGGGAAGCGCAGCGCCAATCCGCCCCGGGCCGCCTCGAAACGCTGGGGACCTGGATGCACCTGACCTACCTCCGCATGGGAGCCTTCCTCTACCTTACCACCGACCTGACCTGGGCGGCCGGTGCTGCCCTTTTTCGTCGCGGGGGCATTCGTCGCGGCAGTTTTGTCGACCAGGCGGTGGCCATCGGCTCCCAGGGCCTGCCCATCATTGCCCTCATCCTCTTTTTGATCGGGGCGGTATCCGCTCTGCAGGCCGCCGCTCAACTGCGCAAGTTCGGAGCCAATATCTATGTGGCCGACCTTCTGGCCATTGGCATCTGCCGGGAATTGGGGCCCCTCATGACCGCCATCATTGTATCCGGACGCAGCGGCTCGGCCATCGCCGCCGAAGTCGCCACCATGAAGTTTACCGAGGAGTTGGACGCGCTGAAAACCATGGCCCTGGATCCGCTACGCTTCGTCGCCGTGCCCAAGCTCTGGGCCATGCTGCTGTGCGTGCCTTTGCTGACCATCATGGCCGACTTCATGGGCATTGTGGGCGGCATCGTCATCGGCATTACTTACCTTGAAGTGGCTCCGGCGGCCTTCGTCGCCCAGATCCTCGACGCTCTGACGCTCAAGGACATCCTTACCGGCCTGGCCAAAAGCCTGTCCTTTGCCTGGATCGTAACCCTCATCGCCGTCCACCGCGGTCTCGGCTTCAGCGGCGGTGCGGCCGGGGTCGGCCAGGCGACCACCTCTTCGGTGGTATCCTCCATCTTCGGCATCATTATTCTGGATTCCTTCTGGGGTCTTGTTTTCTACATGGGTTGAAAATCTACCTTCTCGCAGATGAGTCAGGTTATCGACATCGCCGGTCTACGGGTCGGCTACGGCGAACACAGGGTCCTCAACGGCGTCGAAATGAGGGTCGAGAAAGGGGAAATCGCCGTCATTCTTGGCGGCAGCGGCTGTGGCAAGAGCACTCTGCTCAAGACCCTCATCGGCCTGGTGCAGCCGCAGTCAGGGCACATCGAGTTGCTGGGGCAAAACCCCCTGGAGCTCTCCGAAACGGCTCGCGACGCCCTGCTGCGGCGCGTCGGGGTCATGTTTCAATACGGCGCCCTGTTCAACTCCCTGACCGTCGGCGACAACGTCGCCCTGCCTCTCGAAATGCACACCCGGCTGGACCGCGGCCTGATCGAAGAGATCGTCCGCACCCGGCTCCACCTGGTAGGTCTGGACAACGCCTTTTCCCTCTACCCCAACGAACTCTCGGGCGGCATGCGCAAGCGCGCCGCCTTGGCACGGGCAATGGCCCTGGACCCTGAAATTCTCTTTTGTGACGAGCCCGGCGCCGGGCTCGACCCGCTCACCGCCGCCGAGATCGATCACCTGCTCTTGACCCTGAACCAGAGCCTGGACACGACCCTGGTCATCGTCACTCACGAGCTCCTGAGCATCGATCGCCTCGATGGCAGCCTAGTCATGTTGGAGGCTGGCAAAGTGATTTTCTCCGGCACGGTGGCCGCAGCCAGAACCTCAGCCATCACCGCGGTGGAGCGTTTCTTTCATCCTGGAGCCACGGATACGTGAAGACGGTAATCATCGTCGCCACCAGCAGGAACAACGTTATCGGCAGAAATGGGGGAATCCCCTGGAGCTATCCTGCCGACATGCGACATTTCGTCCGCACGACCATGGGCCACCCTGTCGTCGCCGGGCGCAGGACCTTCGAATCCTTCACGCGGCGCCCCCTGCCGGGGCGCAAAAACATTGTTCTCAGCCGCAATCCCGGCTACAAGGCCCCCTCAGGCGTTCTCGTAGCCCGGTCCCTGGCTCAGGCCAGGGCGTATTGCGAAAAAGCCCACGCCAAGAAGATGTTCGTCCTCGGAGGGGCCGAGGTCTACCGCCGCGCTCTGCCCCAAACCGACGAAATGATCATCACCTGCCTCCCCGAAGAAGTGGAAGGCGACACGACCTTCCCTCCATGGGACCCGCATGAGTGGGAGATTGTTGACAGCCGCGCCGAGGACGGCTTAACTTTTGTCACCTACAGGCGCCGGCGCTGATTGGAGCTCCAGGCGCCTGTGCGCCAGGGCCCCGCTACGAGCCGGGGCACCATCTGCACAGAAGCTGAATACACCGGGAAAGGGAAACGCCGGCAGCCTGGAGTAAGCGGCTCCCGCAAGCGCCCCCAGGGCGTTTCTGGCGAAACCTCAGCGGCACATCCCCCATTTTAGTGGAAAGTGGCTTTGCATGTTTGAAACACTGGAAACCGCTCCTCCCGATCCCATCATCGGGCTCACCGAAGCGTTCAAGCAGGATCCCCATCCCGACAAGATCAACCTCGGCGTCGGAGTCTACAAAGATGCCCAGGGGAACACTCCGGTATTCGCCGCGGTCAAGCGGGCCCAGGAGCGCCTCCTCGCAGACGAAACCACCAAGGACTATGCCCCCATCGAGGGTCCACCCGAGTTTGCCGCCGCTGTGCAGCATCTCCTCTTCGGCGCCGACAACGAGATCGTCCTCAACGGGCGCGCCATCACAACCCAGACCCCCGGCGGCACCGGCGCCCTGCGCGTGGCCGGCGATTTCATCCACAAGCTCTTCCCCCGGTCGCGCCTCTGGCTCAGCGATCCGACCTGGCCCAATCATCCCAAAGTTTTCGAAGCCTCCGGTCTCGAGGTGCGAACCTATCCCTATTTTGACGCCTCCACCAATGGCCTGGACCTGGAGAGCCTGCTCTCCGCCCTCAGGGGAATTCCCCCGGGAGACGTGGTTCTGCTCCACGGCTGCTGTCACAATCCCACCGGAGTCGACCCCACTCCCGAACAATGGGACCGCATCGCCGCTGTCCTCGGTGAACGCCAAATCATCCCCCTGGTGGACTTCGCCTACCAGGGTATGGGAGATGGTTTGCGCCAGGATGCGGCCGGGCTTTTGCAGATGTGCCGGTTCGCGGGCGAACTCCTTGTCGCCAGCTCCTTTTCCAAGAACTTCGGCCTCTACAACGAGCGCATCGGCGCCCTCACCCTGATAGCCCCCACCGCCCCGGCGGCGGCCAAAGCCCTGAGCCACCTGAAGATCTCCATCCGCACCAACTACTCCAATCCACCAGCCCACGGAGGCGCCATCGTCACCAAGGTGCTTGGTGACGCGGCCCTGCGCCGGCAGTGGGAGGACGAGCTGAGAGCCATGTGCGCCCGCATCAACGACATGCGGGGAATGTTCGTTGAATCCTTGAAAAACAAGGGGGTGGACCGGGACTTCGCCTTCATCAGACGCCAGCGGGGCATGTTTTCCTTCTCCGGCCTCAGCCCGGAGCAGGTGGAGGCCCTGCGGACGCAGCACTCCATCTACCTGGTCGGGTCCGGACGCATCAATGTGGCCGGAATGACCCCTGCGAATATGGAGTATTTGTGCTCGGCCATCGCCGCAGTTCTGAAATAAGGAAGGCGGACAACCTGATGGGAAGGAAAATGCCCGACCACACCTCACTGGTGCCAAAATATACCTTCCCGGAAACCCTCGAAGAGCAAGAAGCAGCGCTGGCGGCCAACCCTTTGATGCAGCGCCTGATCGAGTCCCGCGCATCCTACAGCGAGGATCCCCACCGCCCGGTGTACCACTACGTCAATCCCGAAGCCATGTTGAATGACCCCAACGGTCTATGCTATTGGCAGGGACGCTGGCACCTGTTCTACCAGGCCTATCCACCCGAGGATCCGAGACAGCATTGGGGCCACGCGGTCTCGGCGGATCTGATCCACTGGCGCGACCTTCCCTACTGCATTTACCCCCATCCCGAGGAGAAGTGCTTCTCCGGCGCCACTCTTGTTGAGGAAGACCGGGTCATTGCCATCTACCACGGAACCCGGGCGGGTAACATGGTCGCCGTGTCGAGCGATTTGCTGCTGTTGAACTGGAAGAAAATCGCGGACAAAGCCGTCATCCCCATGCAGGCCCCGGATGGTTCCGACCTGCCCTATCGGGTTTTCGATCCCTGCATCTGGAAGAAAGACGGCATCTACTACTCCCTGTCCGCGGGAACCAAACCGGAAGGGCCTGGGGGAAAGCCGGTGCGCGCCAATTTCCTGCTCAAATCCGAAGATCTGGAGCACTGGGAGTACCTCCACTCCTTTGTCGAGGACGATGCCTACACATTGGTGGGCGACGACGGTGCCTGCCCCTACTTCTGGCCCATTGGCGACCGCCACATCCTGCTCTTCTTCAGTCACATGAGCGGAGGTCAGTACCTTCTTGGCGACTACGACAAGGAGCGCGATAAATTCGTCGTCACCCATGGGGGAAAGTTCAATTTCGGGCCGGCGGTCCCCTCTGGAGTTCACGCCCCTTCTGCCACCCCCGACGGCCGGGGAGGAGTTATCGTCATTTTCAACATGAATCCCGGCAAGCCAACTTCCGGGTGGAACCAGATCATGACCTTGCCCCGCCGCCTGAGGGTTCGGGGAGACCAGGTGCTCATCGAACCGGCCGGCGACCTGGAATCGCTGCGCCAGGCTACCCAGCGCTTCGAGGCTATCTCTCTTCCTGCGAATCAGGAGGTCGTATTCGACTCCCTCCAAGGTACGGCCATGGAATTCTTCGTCCGGATCGATCCCGGAGCGGCGCCCATGGTGGAAATGAATGTCCTGCGCTCCCCGGGCAAGGAAGAGCACACGCGCATCGCCTTTTTCAGGAATCGCGGCTATCACGACCGGATTTGGGCAACCAATCCGCCTCAAAGCCTGGTCTCGATCGATACTTCCTATTCGTCCTGCGCCCCTGACGTTCTTTCCCGCGCTCCGGAGACCGCACCGGTCCTGGTCGCGCCGGACGAGGAGCTCGAAATGCGGGTATTCGTGGACCGCAGCGTCGTCGAAGTCTTCGTCAACGGCAACCAGTGTGTCGCCACCCGGGTCTATCCCGACCGCGAGGACAGCACTGGAGTCTCTTTTCGGTCCCAGGGCGCCGACAGCCGGTTGCTGGCGCTCAATACCTGGCAGATGAAGAGCATTTACCCGGGGTAGCCGGGCAGAGAGGGAATCCACATGTCCACCGCACTTGCATTGGATGAGAAAGGGACCTTGCCGGGAAACCTGCCCCGGCGGCTGCTGGGCAAAACCGGAGAACGGGTGCCCATTCTCGGGCTCGGGACGGCTCCGGGCGGCTTGGGCATGGAGGACGGCGACGCCATCGCCCTCTACCACCGGGCCATCGATCTGGGTGTGACATACCTGGACACGGCGCCGGGATACGGCCGCGCCCAGGTGCAGTTGGGCGCGGTCATGGGGCAGCGGCGCGACGAAGTCTTCCTGGTGACCAAAACCGCCACCTCCAAGGGATGCGAAGCCCTGCGGATCCTGGAGCAAAGCCTGCGGGAACTGCAAACCGATCAGGTGGACCTGACCTACGTGCACACCTTGGGCAACCAGGACGTGGACGAAGTCCTGGCCCCGGACGGTTCCCTGGCCGGCCTGCGCCAGGCCCAGAGCCTGGGCATGATTCGCTACGTCGGGTTTTCCTCCCACAACGCTCCCTGGAAGGCGGCCAAGGTCCTGCGTGAAGCCGAAGTGGACGCGACCCTGCTGGCCTTCAATTTTGCCGATCGCTACACCTACAACTTCGAGCATGAAGGCTTGCCTCTCGCGGTCGAGCGCAATGTGGGAGTGGCCGCGATGAAGGTCTACGGAGGTGCCGAGGCGATGAAATACGAGACCTTGGAAGGAGAAAAGCGGAGGAAGTCCGCCCTCGGTGCCCACGGCGGCCACAATCACGAGCTGGCCTTGCGCTATGCGCTTAGTCTGCCCGGGGTGGCCCTGGCGGTGATCGGTATGTACACGGAGGAAGAACTCCTGCAGAATATCGCCTGGTCCCGACGCTATCTTCCCTTGACCAGCGCCGAAGAGCTATATCTGCAACCTTTGGGACGCCGGGTCGCCGCGGATTGGGGAGCGCACTACGGCTCGCCCGAATAGCCCGGCAGGGTCCGGGAAAAGCGGAGCGTAGCTTCGGCCTATGGGGTCATGCCAGGGTCGGCCGGTTTGTCGCGCTCCGCAAATCCACCACCTTTTTCTGTCCGAGACGGGAAAATTACATGAGAATCATCACCGGCGCATTCTGCCACGAGACCAGTACCTTCACTCCAGTGCCAACCACCTGGGACAGCTATCTCAACGAGCGCTTCGGCTACCTGCGCGGCGGCGAGATTCTGCGCAAATTCAGCCGGACCAACACCCCCATCGGCGGCTTTGCCGAGGGAGCCCGGTCCCACGGCTTCGAACTCCTTCCCACCATCTACGCCAATCCCTACCCGAGCGGTCCCACGCCACGAGAGATTTTCGACGCCGTTCTTAGTGAAATCCTGGAGCGGGTGGCGGATGCGGGTCGCATCGACGGAGTCCTCTTCGAGCTCCACGGTTCCATGGTTGCGGAAGGAATTGACGACGGCGACGGTCATATACTGAGCGCCATTCGCGACCTGGTGGGTCCCGAAGTTCCCATTCTCGCTCAACTGGACATACACTCCAATGTCTCCAGGACAATGATCGAAAAAGCGGACGTCCTGGTCGGGCGCGAGACCTACCCCGAGATCGACCAGGCCGATCGCGGCCGCGAATGCGCCGATATCCTGATGCGCATCCACCGGGACGGTCTCCGTCCCACCATGGCCCTGTGCAAAATTCCCATGATCTGGGGCTTGAACCAGGTCACGGCGCACTCGCCCATGCGCGAAGCCATTGCCGAATTGCACCGGATCGAGGCAAAGCCCGGGGTGGTTTGCGGCTCGGTGGCCACCTCCTTCCCCTTGTCCGACGTTCCCGATATGGGTGCTTCAGTCTACATCGTCACCGACGCGGACCAGGCACTGGCACAGACGTGTGCCGATCAATTGGGTGCGTGGCTCTTTGCGCGCCGGGCGGACTGGCACGTGCCCGTGTCCTCCACCCGCGATGCCCTTGAAGAGGCCGAGGCGGCCGCTCGCTACCCGGCGATCTTTTCCGACCGCAGCGACAATCCCGGCGGCGGGTCCCCTGGCGACAGCACGGGAATGCTGAAAACCTTCATAGATGCCAAGCTCAGGAAAGCTTGCCTCATTCACATGGTCGATCCGGAAGCCGTCAGGCAGTGCCAGAAGGCAGGTACTGGGGCCACCCTGACCCTGGACGTGGGCGCGAAATCATCGCCTTTGCAGGGCGATCCCCTGACCATGGAAGCCAAAGTAGTCGCCCTTTCCGACGGGCGGTTTCGCTTCGAAGGACCGCGCAATGCTGGTCTGGAAGGTGATTCGGGGCCTTCCTCCCACATTGAGCAAAACGGCATTCATGTTCTCCTGGTGAGCAAGCGCGAGCAGCCTTTCGATACCGCCCTGGCGCGCTCCCTGGGACTGAATCCGCGCCGTATGCGCTACATCGGAATCAAATCGGCCACCCACTACCGCGCCGCATTCGAACCCTGGGCGGGAGCCATATACCCGGTCTCCGAGCCCGGTGTCCACAACCCGGCCACCGGCGAGCTGCAATTCCATAATCTGGGACGCAAATTGTACCCCATCGACGAATTACCCCAGGATTGAAACCATACAATACGGAGATGGTGCATGACCGAGCGCAAGATGCCCGCCAACGGCAGCCCCTGGGCGGAAGTCAGAGTCCGAATGGAAGAAGCGCGCAAAGGCGATCGCCCCTGGTACGGGGAGCGCATGTTTCTAGGCGGGAGTTACTTTGGGGGCGAGGATGTTCTGGCAGTAGCGAACGAGGCCTATCGAAGCTACATCAACTACAATGCGCTCTACGCCGCCAAGCTGTTTCCCAGCCTGGTGCGTTACGAGAGGGATCTGGTCGAGGCGCTGCTGGAGATGCACCGCGCCCCCGAGGACGCCGGCGGCAGCATCACCAGCGGCGGAACCGAAAGCATCTTCATGAGCGTGAAGACGGCACTGGCCTGGGCGCGCGAGCACCGGCCGCAAGCCAGGGCTCCCGAGATAATCGTGCCCCACGCGGCGCATCCGGGATTTGACAAGGCGGCTCACCTGATGGGAATCAAGACTGTGCGCCTCAGGAAAAACGTCGAATTCCGCGCCGACCTCGGGGCCATGGCGGCATCCGTCAACCACAATACCATCCTGCTGGCGGCTTCTGCTCCCTCCTACCCGTTCGGTGTCATCGATCCGGTCGCCGAAATCGCCTCCCTGGCCGCCGAGCACGGCCTCTGGCTGCACGTAGACGCCTGCAACGGCGGTTTCGTCTTTCCCTTCGCCCGCAAGCTCGGCTATCCTCTTCCCGACTGCGACTTCTCCCTCCCCGGCGTCACCTCGATCTCGGTGGACGTACACAAATTGGGTTACGCCAACAAGGGGGTGTCCGCCCTGCTTTTGCGCGACGCCGGTCTCGAAGACTACCAGCGCTACACCTTCGACGACTGGCCCTCCGGCCTCTATTCGACCAAGAATCTCTTGGGCTCGCGCTCGGGGGGAGGCCTGGCCTCGGCCTGGGCGGTGATGAACTACCTGGGCGAGGAAGGCTACTGCGAAATCGTCGCCAGGATTCTCGCCGTCCGCGATCGCTTCGTGAACGGCGTCCGGGAGATCGAAGGCCTGGAGATCTGGGGAGATCCCCACGCCTATTTACTCGCTTTCGGCTCCGGATCCTTCGACATATACGCAGTGGACGAGGGCATGGCGGCCCGCGGTTGGCTCGCCTCCCGCTTAGCGGAGCCCCCCGCCATCCATCTGTTTTTCGACAGGTCGCACGAGGGAGTCGCCGCCGATTACCTGGAGGATCTGGCCGAGGTCGTCGAAGCGGTCAAGGCGGGAAAGATCAGCAGCAAGGGCAGGCATGCCCTCTACGCCCGCTAGTAGCGAAGCTCGGGAGAAGATTGGTGGATTCGGGCCGCCGCAGGCGGCAAAATGGAGACGACAGGCGTGAAGAGAGTAGATGGAAACGCCGCGACTCGATCGACCACATACCCCTCGATTGCCTCAGGAGTTGGGACCCTCTTCTCCTGAATCAGTCGGACCATTGCCGGCGGCTGCCGGCTGGATAAGCTCGAGCGCAATGCCGTCGGGGCCGTTGAAATAGACGGCCTTGGACCCTTTGTTGATCCCGAATGTGATTTCGGCTGGGGGAGCTTTGAAACGCACCCCATGCTCGCTCAAGCGCTTATAGTCCCCCTCGATATCCTCGACCTTGAAACTCAGGTGGGCGGCTCCGGGCCGGCAGGTCGCGGTAGAAACCGGCTCACCTTTCGGCTTGACGTATTCGATGAGCTCGAGATTCTCGTCGCTATCGGGAAAACTGAGGAAGGAAATTTCCAAAACCGCGTCCTTGTATCCCGTCACCGTACGGATGTACTCGAAATCATAGGTCCCCCCTCCGATTCGTTTCATGCCAAATAGGTCGACAAAGAACTTCTCGGCCGCGACGATGTCGGAAACGGTGAAACTTGTGTGGTGGAAATGGACCCCCATCGTTGTCCTCCTGATCAATTGTGCCCAGCACCGCTGAAGGCTTGGCAGCGTTATTGAGATGTTGAATATTAACCCAAGTGGAACTGCCTCCGGGGTGACTAGTTCCAGGGAAGACGGCACCAAGAGTACGTCGTTTGGGCCATCCATTCAAGTCGCTGCGGCGAAGTCCCTGAACAGGGCAGGGCCTTACCGCATCCTGCAACGGTTACCTACAACGAAAGACCAGGTAATAAAATGACTCAACCTCCGGTCAGAATCGGCATAGTCGGCTGTGGTAGCATCAGCAGCACCTATTTAAGGATGGCCCCGACCTTTGAAATTCTCGAAGTTGCCGCCTGTGCCGATCTCGTCCCTGAACGGGCCGTAGCGCAAGCAGAGGAATTCGGCGTGCGCCGCGCCTGCGCCGTCGATGAGTTGATGGCAGACCCGGAAATCGAGGTCGTGGTCAATCTCACCGTTCCAAAGGCACATGCCGATGTCGGCCTCGCTGCCCTCGAAGCTGGCAAAAGCCTTTACAACGAAAAACCGCTGGCCGTCACCCGCGACGAGGGGCGCCAGATGCTCGACTTGGCGCGGCAGAAAGGCGTGCGTATCGGCGGGGCACCGGACACCTTTCTGGGCGCAGGGTTGCAGACTTGCCGCAAGTTGATCGACGACGGCTGGATCGGCGAACCGGTGGCGGCCACAGCCTTCATGATGGGGCGAGGCCACGAGCGCTGGCATCCCGATCCGGCATTTTTTTACCAGCCGGGGGGCGGTCCCATGTTCGACATGGGGCCATATTACCTGACCGCCCTGGTGGCGCTCCTCGGGCCGGTGCGCAGGGTCACCGGGGCTACGCGGCGCACCTTTGCTGAACGCATAATCACCAGCCAGCCCAAGCACGGGGAAAAAATCCCAGTGGCGATTCCCACCCACATTGCCGGCCTCATGGATTTTGGGGGAGGAGCCATCGGCACCATCATCACCAGCTTCGACGTGTGGGGCAGTCAGTTGCCGCGCATCGAGATCTACGGCACAGAAGGCACCTTGGGCGTACCCGATCCGAACGGCTTCCGCGGACCCGTGTTAATCAAGCGCGCCGACGACTGGGAAGTGATGCCACTAAGCCACGGATACATCGAGAACAGCCGCATTATCGGTGTAGCCGACCTGGCATGTGCCCTGCGCTCCGGCCGGGAGCACCGGGCAAACGGCGAGTTGACCTACCACGTTCTTGACCTCATGCACACCTTCCACGAAGCTTCCGACCAGGGAAGGCACCTGGACCTGAGCAGCACTTGCTCCCGGCCGGCGCCGCTGCCCCTGGGCCTGATGCCTGGCCGCCTCGACGATTGAAAGCCGCTGGGTTTTCTCCGCCGCGAGGCACTAGTGCGCTCTGCCGGCTGCATCCATGCCTGCAGCTTCGTCTACGTGCCTGAGAATCAGCAATCCAGTGATGAAAAATAACAGGATGGTGGCAATACCCACTCGCTGGGATGCGAAAACCCGGGTCATTTCGCCCAGCAGCAGGGGCCCCATGAAAGCCGTTGCTTTCCCCGAGAAGGCAAAAAGGCCAAAAAATTCGTTCCCCTTGTTGCGGGGCAGGAAGCGCCCCATCAGAGAGCGGCTGGCCGCTTGGTTGGGTCCGGCAAAGATTCCCATCACAATGGTAGCGATCCAGAAAATGGTTTTGTCGCTGGTCAGTATGGCCACAGCTCCTGCCATGATCAGGCCCGCCAGGCTGATCTGAATCGTCCTTTTACCTCCAAGCAGGTCGTCCAGAAAGCCAAGGGCGAAGGCGCCGAGGCCGGCCGCGATATTCAGAACAATGCCGAGGATCATAATCTCTTCAAAGGAAAATCCAAAGGTGCCGGCCGCGTAAATTCCGCCGAAGGCAAAAAGAGTGATCAAGCCGTCGTTGTAGAAAAGGCGGGCTACCAGGAATTTGACGATCTCGCGGTAATGTCTGACCATCTCGAGGGTGTTTCTAAGTTGCCTGAAAGAGGCGAGAAGGGTGTTTTCTCCTGGCGCAACGGGTGACCGGTTCTCCTTGACCCAGAGAAAAATCGGTATGCTGAAAAGGGCGAACCACGCTGCCACCAGCAGATTGGTAGCGCGGACATTCTCACCGGTTTCCCGGCTGAAACCGAACCAGGGGATCTCCGGATTCACCAGGGCAACCATGGCAATCGCCATAGCCAGGAGGCCACCGACGTATCCCAGCGACCAGCCATAACCCGAGATGCGGCCGATCTTCTCCGAGGGAGCGATATCCGGCAAAAAGGCGTTGTAGAAAACAATGCCCATTTCAAAGGCAATGTCGGCGATGACAAACCAGAAAAGGGCGCGAACCACCTGTCCAGGCTGGGCTGCATAGAGAAAAACCGAGCCGATAACCGCGATAGCCGTGGCAAGGAAGAGAAAGAATTTGCGGTAGCCTCCACGGTCCGCCAGGGCTCCCATCGGGGGCGAGAGCAGGGCTACAAACAAGGCGGCGATGGCGACGCCTCTGGACCACAGTGTAGTGCCGGTGAGTTCGTCGGGGGCGATAGCTTTGGTAAAATATGTAGCATAGATGAAGGTCACTACCAGAGTTGTAAACGAAGAGTTGGCGAAGTCGTACATGGCCCAGGCAAAAACCGCACGCTTGTCATAGGTGGAGGAGGAGGTCATTTTTTTGCCGGGTTCACGGGTTGTCCGGAGGGTTCGTCGCAGGGTCCGATGGGGCGCGGAGCAGATCCGGGGGCCTACCAGTCGACAAATTCCAGGCCCCAACGGAATCTAACCCGCTTCCCATAAGATAACACAGAAGGCTCAACTGGCATAAGGCCGATTTTTTGGTCGTATTGACAGCTTTCCAATTTTTAGGTATCTATGGTTCGAGTTCACTTCCCCGAACATCGATTTCCGCATTTTCCGCAAAGCCCTGAATCTCCTCTGTTGCGAGTACCTCGATGAAATACCTGCTCACCGGAGGAGGAACCGGCGGCCACGTCTATCCCGCTCTGGCCCTGGCGGACGAGATCAGACGTCATCAGCCCGATGCCGAATTCCTCTACATTGGGATGGCGAACAAACTTGAGTCCTGGGTTGTCCCAGGAAGGGGTTATCCGATTCGATTTGTCCACTCCCGCCCCTGTCCGCGCTCCTCTTCCCCTTGGTCCTGGCTGACCTTTGCACTTACCCTTGGCCTCGGGGTGTTGAAGGCCATATTCATTGTTCTGGGCTTCCGTCCCCAGGTCATTATCGGCACCGGTGGGTATGCCAGCGCCCCGGCCCTATTTGCCCACGGTTTCCTGGCAAAACTGGGACTGTCCAGGGCCAAGGTCTTCATCTACGAACCCAACGCCTTCCCGGGGATGCTGAACCAGGTTGTGGGCCGTCTGGCCGACCGCATCGGACTGGCCTTCGAGCAGGCCGGCCGCTGGTTCGATATGAGGCGGGTGGCCGTGGTGGGATATCCGGTGCGTCGCGAGTTGCAGAATCTGGACCGCCGGGCTGCCCGTCAGCGCCTGGGCATCGCCGCCGACAAGCAGGTTGTCATGGTTTTTGGTGGATCCGGAGGCGCCCGGGTGATCAACGAGGCACTGGTGGATGCATTGCCTCTGCTGCAGAGGCAATCGAATTTGCTGGTCTTGCACATTACCGGGCGATACTCCGGTCCCGACTATCATGCCTCCAAAGACACGGAGAGCCGCCTGCTGCAGCTTTGCCTTGAAGGTGATATTTCCGAGTGGTACAGGCGCTTCGACTACATGGAGGAGATCCAGGATGCATATGCTGCGGCGGACTTGGTGGTTTGTCGGGGCGGAGCCAGCACCCTGACCGAAATCTGCGTCTGCGGGCTTCCTGCATTGATCGTGCCCTTGGCCACGGCGGCGGAGGATCACCAGGCCCTGAATGCGCGCGAACTCGAGCGCTGCGGCGCCGCCCGGGTTATCTACCAGGAAGCCTTCTGGTCCGATGGAGGCATCCACAGCAGGGTGGATGGCCGCCAACTGGCCGGCGAGATTCTCGAGGTTTTCGACGCACCGGAAGGGCACCGCGCCATGGCCACGGCGGCCCGCTCGGTGCCCCTCAAGAACAGCCTGCAACTGATGCTGGGCGAGATCGAGAGGATGGTTCAGGGCCGCAGGACCGCTCCCTTGAGCCTGGAGTTCCCCCTTCCTTCAAACGACCTGCCCGGCGATCCGAACACCCTCTTGAGCTGGGTACGGCGACGGATCGAGGAAGCTGGAAGCATCGAAAACCTGGAGCCCGAGGACTGGGTTTACTGGTGCTACCAGGCAGATCGCCTGCTAGTCGACGACGGCTGGTACGAGATCCCCTTGGGCCGGCGCAACGTGGGTATCAAACTGACAGGTATCCTGCAGTACAAAAATCGCCTGCCCTTGCTTTTGAATCTCCTGCGTGACAGGACGCGCGTGGGTTTTCTGCGCCGTCTTTTCGGAGGAGATTTCATTCACGGTGGCATTCTGCGGCGCAATGCCATAGAGTTCGGCGTCCGGCTGTTGGGAGCCGGCGACGATGAAGTCCAGGAGGCCTTGCTGGAATCCCTCGAGGAGGATCCCTACTTTGAAGTACGTGCCGCCGCAGCCCAGGCTCTGGGGCAACTTTTCAACTCCTGCGAGCGTCTCGAAGCGGCCCTGTTGCATGCCCTGGGAGATCGCTCCCCCGGCGTGGTCTTGCAGGCGATCCGGGCTCTGGGGCGCATCGGACGGCGGCCCGACATTCTGAGCCACCTGGAAAAATTTTACCTGCACAGTAACTGGCAATTCCGCCAGGAAGTAACCACCGTCCTCAAACTTCTGGTCGAGCGCGGGGTCCTGACCCCGGATGAAGTCATCGCCGGTGCCGATCAGATCCTGGTGAGTTCGCCTTATTTCGAGCCCGGATTTCCACTGGCCGACAACCTTCGCGAGCTGGCAGAATATATCGACCGGACTACCGCAGGTAAGACGGTCCGGCGCAAAGCCCTCGATCAGTAAGGATGCGAGGATGTTCTACTACCTAGGCACATACTTGCACGAAACCGTGGAAGCACTGTCGTTTTTGCGTTTATTCAATTCGATCAGCTTCCGGGCAATTTCCGGCGCCATAACCGCCTTACTTTTCACCATTCTCTTTGGCGGACGGATAATTCTCCACTTCTATCGCGCCGGACAGCGGGACACACCCCGCCAGTACGCCGGTTTTTCCAGTAGCGCCCACCAGGTCAAGACCCATGGCGGGGGACTGATCGTGGCCGCCGTGCTCTTGAGCGCGCTGCTCTGGTGTAAACTGCACAGCGTCTTCGTATTGCTCTGCCTGGGGGCGATCCTCTGGTTTGCGGCCTTGGGCTGGATAGACGACCATCTCAAGGTGCGGCACGGCAGCAGCGACCGGGGATTGTCGGAAACCGCCAAACTGGCGCTGCAATGTATCTTCGCTGGATGCCTGGCTCTGGTTTACGTGGTCGAGGAACTCTCGCCTCTTCCTCCCGGATTGGCCACCCAACTCTGCATACCCTTTTTCAAGAATCCGGTGATGGATCTTTCCTGGGGTTATATCCCCTTTATCATCTTTACCGTGGTCGCCATTGCCAATTCGGTCAATATTGCCGACGGCATTGACGGACTCGCGGTAGTGCCGGTGTCCTTCGCCGTAGCCGTATTCGGAATCTTTGCCTATGTATCCAGTCATGCCGGGATCTCGGAATTCCTCATCTATCCCTTCATGCCCGGAGTCGGCGAAGTGGCGATAGTATGCTCCATCGTGTTCGGCGCCTGCCTCGGATTCCTCTGGTTCAATTCCTACCCCGCCAATGTCATCATGGGAGACACGGGGTCAATGGCACTGGGGGGATTGCTCAGTACGGCGGCTGTGCTGGTCAAGCAGGAATTTCTCTTCCTGATAGTTGGGGGGATCTTTGTGGGCGAGGCCCTATCCGTCCTGGTGCAGGGAAAGATCGGCATAAAGTGGCTGGGCCGGCGTTTCTTCGAAAGGGCACCGATTCACCACCATTTTCAGGCGCGCGGCCTGGCCGATACCAAAATCGTCATTCGTTTCTGGATTATCGCTGGCATCCTGGCTCTGTGCAGCCTGGCCACGCTCAAAATCCGCTGACCCAGCGGAGGCTGGAGCGCCAAAAGCTCGACCCTACAACCTGCTCAAGCCCAGTAAGCACAGAGAGATTATGGCAACGGCCACGAGTATGCCGATCCACACCGGCATCTCCGCTTCCCCGCCCCGGCCTACTTCCTTGACATAGCGGTGGTATTCCCGGGACATGACGGAATAACCCGAGACCAGAGCGAGAATGACCGCGAGGACCGGAAAGACGATGTTCAATTCCTCGGGGGACAGGGCGGTGATCATGCTCAGGCCATATGGGACCAGGGTCACCAGGAGGCTGTATTGGCGCACCAGGGCACCGTAGACGACGATAGCCATGCTGAACGAGGCGATGGTGAGCGCGGCAAGGGCTTTGAGCGTGGGCACTTGAGCGAAGATGAGCAGCAACACCGCCCCGCAGCATAAATGTATCCACATGCATGCGTAGGCATGAAGAAAAGCAGGCCGCCGCTGCGACGCCTTGCCCATGAGGTATTGTGAGAAGGTTGGACGAGTGCCCATAAGATCCCTCGTACAACACTGTTTGGAGGAGAATCTTTTGAGGGTGGCCGGAAGGTAATTCAGGCCAAATTCGATGTCAAGCTTGATCGGTCCGGGGAGCCGGATCACGGTTTTTCCAGCTCGGTCCGCCCTGGTTCCGGACCCGTCGGCTGCGAGAACCCCATTGCGATGGTCCTCCTCGCAACGAATCTTCCGGATCTGCGGATCGATTTTTTCCCGCTGAACCACTTCTAACACACATGACCAATCAGGCGATGCACAGCATTCCCATAGAGCGGATAAAAGGGATAAGCAGCAATCGTGGTGAGGCTCTCAGAGGAATGGGAATCCACACGGTTCGGGACCTGTTCTATCATTTGCCAAGGCGATACCTGGATCGCAGCCGGATTCTGCCTATCAGCCGCGTTCCACCGGACCGGGAGGTGACCCTGATCGGCAAAATCAGCCAGGTGCGCTTCGTCTCCGGGCCGCGGCCGCGCTTAACTCTGGTAGTGGAAGACGAAAGCGAAGAAATCGGCTGCATGTGGTTTCACGGCGCGCGCTATATGCGCCACAACTTCAAGGAAGGGGATGTCCTGGCCCTGAGCGGCAAGGTAAACTTGTACCAGGGCCAGCCCCGGATGGTGCATCCTGAATACGAATTCGTCGCCGTCTCGGGGGAGCAGAATCTCTTGCACACCGGCGCAATCGTGCCCCTTTACACTACCAGCGCCGGTATGAAGGAGCGCGGCCTACGCAGCCGCACATTTCGCCGCCTCATGCACGAAGCCCTGGAAACCTTCGGAGACGAAATCCGCGACGAACTGGAGGCTGATATCCGAAGCCGGCTGGGTCTCCCGGGATTGGCACAAAGCCTGCGATGGGTGCATTTCCCTCGATCCATGGAGGATGTGCGCCGGGCTCGACGGAGGCTGGCCTTCGACGAATTCTTTCGCCAGCAATTGCAAATGGCGCAGCTCCGCCGCAATCGTCTCGACAAGGACGATGGCATGGTCTTCAGGAGGAGCGAAACCTTGGTACCCGCCCTGGTCAAATCCCTGTCCTTCCTCCTTACAGCAGTGCAGCAGCGGGTGATCGACCAAATTTTTCGGGATATGGCCCAGCCCTTTCCAATGAGCCGGCTGTTGCAGGGAGATGTGGGGACGGGCAAGACGGTTATTGCCCTGTGCGCAATGTTGAATGCCGTGGACAATGGTTGCCAGGCCACACTGATGGCCCCCACCGAAATCTTGGCGGAGCAGCACTTTCTCAATATCAAGCCACTGGTGGAGCCCTTGGGTGTCGATGTGGTTTTGCTGGTTGGGGGGCAAGGGAGCGCCCTGCGGCGGGAGTTGTGGCATTCCGTCCGCACCGGAGCGGCCGACATTGTTGTCGGCACCCACGCACTAATCCAGGACGAGGTCGAGTTTCACCACCTAGGCCTTGTGGTGGTCGACGAGCAACATCGTTTTGGCGTGATGCAGCGCTCTGTGCTTGCGGGCAAAGGGCACCGGGCCGACGTGTTGACCATGACCGCCACCCCAATACCCCGGACCCTGGCGCTGACTCTATACGGAGACTTGGACATATCTGTGGTGGACGAGCTTCCGCCGGGACGCAAATCAGTGCGCACGGTCCTGCGCCAAGCGGAACGGCGCGAGCAAATCTTCGCTTTTGCCGCCGACCAGATACGCAGCGGCCGCCAGGCCTACGTGATCTATCCGCTGGTGGAGGAGTCGGAAGAAAAAGGACTTAAATCCGCTGTCGATTCGTTCGCAGAGTTGCAGAAAGGTCTACTGCGGGAATTTAAAATTGGATTGCTGTACGGCCGCATGAGAGCCGATGAAAAAAGCGCCGTCATGGAGGGCTTCAAAGAGGGAGAAATCCAGGTTTTGGTCAGCACCACGGTAATCGAGGTGGGAATTGACGTGCCCAACGCCACCCTGATGATCGTCGAGCACGCCGAGCGCTTTGGTCTGGCGCAGCTGCACCAGCTGCGCGGGCGCGTGGGCCGCGGCTCGCAACAGTCCTACTGCATCCTGATAAGCAGGCAGGGGATGGTGGAAGACTCGGACGCAATCAAGCGGCTGCGCACTCTGTGCCGGACGCAGGACGGTTTCGACATTGCCCGCAAGGACCTGGAATTGCGAGGCCCTGGCGAATTGTTCGGCACGCGCCAGGCCGGCCTACCCGAGTTCGCGGTCGACGATCTGGTGGATGGCGAAGAATTGCTGACCCTGGCGCGCCGGGAGGCCAGACGGGTTGTGGGAAGTTCCTGAAAGAATGTTGTTATTGGGGGCGTAAAAAAAGCGAGATTGCCAATGTCCACCGTACGCGTTTCAACCTTCGATTGCCCTGGAGCCAGACCCCGGATCAGATCAGTTCCCCGCCCACGGGTGCCCCACAAGGCGGCATTAATTCGAATCGGCGCCTGCGGAGTTTGCGGAACGGATATGCACATTCTCAAAGGGCATTGGCCCGGGTCCCTGCCATGGCCCTTCACTTTGGGACACGAACTGGCGGGTGTGATAGAGGAGAAAGGACCCGGCCTGGAGAGGGACTTCATGGGCAAGCCTTTGAGGGTGGGGTCCAAGGTCATGCTGCCGCCGCTGATGCCCTGCGGCGAATGCTACTACTGCGTGCACTACCCGCAAAATGCCAACCGTTGCCTCAACCCGACCTACTATGGTCGCTACTTGCCCTTTGCGAAGCCGCCGCATCTGTGGGGCGGCTGGGCGGAAATGGTCTACGTAGACCTGGAGATGCTTCCGGCCACCAAGATCTATGGCCTGCCCGAAAGTATGCCATTGCTGCTGGGTTCGCTTTCCGAGCCTCTCACCTCTTGCATCCGCGCCCTCAACCGGGCCATTGAGACCCGAGGGTTCCGCGTCGGTGACACTGTGGTCATTCAGGGTTCGGGTCCCATCGGGGTGTTGATGGTCGCCGCCGCCCGCGAGATGGGAGCCGGGCGGGTGGTAGTGGTGGGAGCTCCGGAAGAACCCCGTCTGTCCCTCTGTCGCCGCTTCGGAGCAGAGGAGACGGTTTCAATCGAGGCCTGCAATACGGCGCAGGAGCGCATTGATGCGGTGCGCGCCAGAGTCGGCCGGTTCGGAGCCGACGTGGTCGTCGACTGCAGCGGACATCCTGCGGCTGGTCCTGAGGGAATAGAGATGCTGCGCGACGGCGGGACCTATGTCGAGATGGGACAGTTTACGGACGCCGGATCCATAGAGACCAACTGGCACCGCATCTGCGTCAAGGATATCAACCTGTTGGGAAGTTGGGCTTTTACGGCTAACGACATTCCCCTCGCCATCGACATGCTGCAGCGCGCCCGGGACCGATACCCGTGGGAAGACATCCAAACCCATTTCCCCTTTACCGAGGAGGGGATAGCGGCTGCAACCGGGAGCGTCGCGGCCATGCGCTGTGTCAAGGCAACCATAGTGCCGACCGCATGCGGAGTGGAATGAACCAGCGTGGTATAATAGTGCTGGCGAAAATTCCTTTTACTCTATGCTGGCCAAACCCAGGCGGAATATCTCCACGATCTGATCTGCCTCGGCCGCGGTCAGAACCAGGGGTGGCGCCACCAGGAAAACGCTTTCTGGGCCTACCATGGCGTGACTCATGCGGCCCACTAGCATACCCTCTTCCTTCATCTTGTCCTGCACCTGGGCAGCGCGTTGGGCGTTGAGCATCTCTCCGTCATGCCCGACCAGCTCGACGCCGATCATCATGCCCTTTCCGCGCACATCGCCCACAAAGGGAGAGTCGAGCTCCTGCAGCTTCTTCAGTAGATAGGCACCCACTGTGGCGGAGTTCTCCCAGAGCTTCTCGCGAACGAAGATGCCGACGGCAGCACCGGCCGCGGCACAGCAGACCGGATGGCCCCCGCAGGTTGAAATCTGGGCGAATTCCCGCTCTTCCTCCGGTGCCCCCATAAAAACATCAAAAACCTCGGAAGTCACCGTACAGGTCCCAAGGGGCAGGTAGCCACTGGTCACTCCTTTGGCTGTGATCATTATGTCCGGGACTACTTCCCAGTGCTCCGCGGCAAAAGGTTTCCCTGTGCGGCCGAAGCCGGTGATGACCTCGTCGAAAATGAGCAAAATACCGTATCGGTCGCAAATTTGGCGCAGTCTGGGAAGGTACTCGTCCGGCGGCACGAGAACACCGCCGCCGCCGATAATGGGCTCGGCGATTACTGCAGCGACGGTGCCGGCTCCTTCCCTCACGATCACTTCCTCGATCTCTTCGGCACAGGCCACCCCGCAGGCAGGGTATTCCAACTTCAGAGGACAGCGGTAGCAATAAGGTGGATCCACGTGCAGAAAGCCGGGGACAAGAGGCTCGAACTGGGTTCGCCGTCCCACCTGCCCGGTGGCGGACAAAGCCCCCATGGTAAAGCCATGGTAGCCCTGATAGCGAGAGATAATCTTGTAGCGGCCTTCTCCGGGGTATCTCTGTTTGCCATACTGGCGGGCGATTTTGAGCGCAGTCTCGGCCGCCTCGGAGCCGCTGTTGATGAAGAAAGTATGCTGCAGATCTCCGGGAAGGATCTGGGCAAGCTGGGCAGCCAATTGAGCTGCCGGCAGGTTTACCATGGAATGGGAGGCGAATGGCAGTTTCTTCATCTGGACGCAGGCGGCATCCGCGATTTCCTCGCGCCCGTATCCCAGGGTCACGTTCCATATCCCGGCAATGGCGTCGATGTAGGATTTTCCCTTGGCGTCCACAATGTGGACGCCTTTGCCCTCCTGAACCATCAGCAGATCCCGTTCCCTCAGAAGCTGATGCTGCATCATTGGATGCCAGACATGGGCGCGGTCCTGCTCCAGAGTTTCCTTCAGGTCGAAAGGTTCCTTCAGCGGCATAATGGTTCTCTCCTTTAGTGAATTCCAGATCTGCGGATGGATCGCAGTTTGTGCTCTATAAAGTAAGGCACCGCCTGCTCCGCATCAACGCGGAACACTGCAGCTTGACATAGTCGGAAATTTTGTTTTCCTAGCGCTCCTTGGAGGGACTCCCTTCCGGGTTGCGAGTCTTGGAGCCAATCTCCAGGACGGCTAATGACTGCGACTATGGAGTGGGCCGAGTGATTCGCCGCCTGGACCTGAAAGATTTTTAGCTAAATAAATTGAGAGACGGCAATTTTGGTAATTGAACCATTGGTATCCCCCGATGAATTCGCCGGCATTGATGGAGTAACCCATCTATGCACCGGAGGAGAGGCACCGTGGCTCAAAAGGAATAATGCCGTTTACGCCGATTTCGCAAGGTTGAAAAGTGGCGGAGCCGATGGCCGCCGGAAGGTTCTCGATCGGGTGGAAGACTGTCGGCGAAAAATGGGACAGCTCTGGGGAGTTCCGGCTGGACGCATTGGGTTTATGCCATCCGCTTCGGAGGGACTGAACTGGCTCGCGCGCGGGATCGAGTGGCGTCCTGGAGAAAACGTGGTCACTTCCGAGCTGGAATTCCCTTCTGTGGCCTATGCCTGGCGAGGATTGCGCGCCAAGGGTGCTGAGGTGAGGCTGGTAGCGCACCGCAACTGGATGGTAACCGAGGACGATCTCCTGGCTGCCATTGACTCCCGAACACGGGTTTTGGCCATAAGTCAGGTGAGCTTTTATACCGGGCAGTGCCTCAATGTGGAACGACTCTCGGAAAAGACTCGCGCGCTGGGGGTACTTCTGGTCCTGGATGCCACCCACGCCGCCGGCGTCGTCGAAGTGCCGGCGATCCTCACTGACCTGTGCGTCAGCAGTTCGTACAAATGGTTGCTGGCCACCCATGGGCTGGCGTCGTGTTATTTGAGCGAGCGAGCCGAAGCGCGGGTGGAGCCGACCTGTTTCGGCTGGCACAATCTGGCCACATCGAGGGATGGGAGCGCCAGTTGCCCCTCGGAGGTAGCGATCCTGCCTATGCCGGAGAAGCTGGAGCCCGGCAACACGGCGATGATTGTGGCCTTTTTCTTGAATAATTCTCTGGACCTGATTCTGGGAATCGGCATGGAGCGCATCGAAGCACATGCTCGCGTTTTGTCCGAACGAATCAGTGCCGACCTGAAGCGCCTGGGACGCACCGTGATCACTCCCTCCGAGTACGGAGCCCGTTCTGGAAATACCAGCTTCCTGGCCACCGATGCCGGTGAGGTGCAGCATCGGCTTGCCAGGCAGCAGGTGCTGGTTTGGGGCGAGTCCGGCAGGGTGCGGGTTTCGGGCCATCTCTACAACGGCGGCGACGATGTGGACCGCTTTGTGGAGGCTATGAAGAAAATCGGATGAATGGGAACTAGGGTGGTCGCTGAGGTCCACCCATGGTTGGCCGGCTACCCCTCCATGCTCCAGTTCCCGCAAATCCAAAGGCGCATCCCAGGCCAGGCGAAGGGGGGTTGGGTTGGCTCGGCCCCTTGATTCTGCTTCGCTTCCCCTGCACCGGGCCATGTTGTCGCCGTTCAAGGGACCTGACTCTCAGCATTTGCCCTTTTCCTCCTTGCCGCAGCCGGTACACGAAATCGCCGGCGCCACGAGTACCATGATCGGAGGAAGTGGATCGGTGAATTACCAAAGGACCAGTCCATACCATTAAGGCCCCTGTATCCTGTGGGTGCAGGCCGCCGCAACCTCATCGTCCAGACCTCCGGCCCAAACACGGAGCATTGGCAGACATTCTTCTCCTGCAAGAAAGCCAACTGACCCCCAATCGACGTTTCCTGCCCATACCACTCCTCGATCTTGCCGAGTTGTCTAATTTATCCACAGTCCTTAAGTTTATTACCCGATTTATGCTAAGGGGAAGTGGATATATTCTCTCTCGCCTTGAAACGACAATATTGAGCTCATGAAAGCAATTCGTTTCCATCACCACGGTGGGCCCGAGGTACTGAATTACGAAGATCTACCCGAACCTGTTCCTGCGCCAGGGCAGGTCATCGTCAAGATCGAAGCCATCGGCCTGAACTATATCGACACATACCATCGCGAGGGCCTCTATCCGGTGAACCTGCCCTGTACCCCGGGAATGGAAGCCGCCGGTACGGTCGCGGCGGTGGGTGACGGGGTTACTCTGTTCAAATCAGGTGAGCGGGTGGCCTACGCGGACGTCATGGGTTCCTACGCCGAACTGGCTGCGGTGAAGGCGGAGCGCCTGGTGCCCCTGCCCGACGAGGTGGGTAGCGAGCTTGGCGCAGCGGCTATGTTGCAGGGGATGACCGCCCACTACCTCGCGCACAGCACCTACTCCCTGGGCAAAGATGATACCGCCCTGGTGCACGCGGCCGCTGGAGGAGTAGGATTGTTGCTGGTGCAGATGGCCAAGCGCGCAGGAGCGCGGGTGATCGGCACGGTTTCCACCGCGGATAAGGAACAGTTGGCACGCCAGGCCGGTGCCGACGAGGTCATTCGCTATACGGAAAAGGATTTTGCCGAGGAAGTTATGCGACTGACCGCTGACAGAGGGGTAGATGTGGTTTACGATTCGGTGGCCAGGACGACCTTTGAAAAGGGGCTGAATGTATTGCGACCCAGGGGGTTTATGGTGCTCTTCGGTCAGTCCAGCGGTCCCCTGGGGCCCATCAATCCGGCCATACTGAATACCAAAGGTTCGCTTTTTCTCACCCGTCCCTCCCTGGTCCATTACATTCAAAGCCGGGAAGAATTGCTTGCCCGGTCGGGATCCGTTTTGGATTGGATCGCTGGCGGCGAACTCGACCTACGAATCGGGGACCGCTTTGAACTTGCAGCCGCAGCGGACGCCCACCGGGCATTGCAGGGTCGCAAAACCAGTGGCAAGGTTCTCTTGTTGCCTAGTCAATAAATTGTCCTGAAATTTCCGGTGAGCGCCATCGGCACCTATTTCCCAGGCCTTCGCCGTGTCTCCTTCCCCGGTCCCGGTCCTGACCAACCCCGGGTCGCCGACCCAGTAGCCTTAAATCCCAGGGGATTCAAACAGTCATCTCAAACGGCGTCGTAGACTCGATCCTTACACCAGTCTGCTGTGGCAGGCAATTTTCCCCCAAAGGAGTTGCAGGATGGCGAACAGTCCAGAACCTCGATCCGGAGATCTAGAAGGCAAACAGGCACTGCCCGACCAAAAAAGCGAGGCGAAGATCGACACCCATCCGCAGCAAGGTGGCACACCGGCCCCAGCCGACTCTCCCCATTCTGACCAGCAATTCTCCCGCATGCTCGACGAAAACCTGGCGCCCCGACAGAGCGGGGAAGTGAACAAGGGGGACCGGGTCAGCGGCGTCCTCGTCAAAATCGGAACCGAAAACAGCTTTGTCGACTTTGGCGGGCGCTGCGAAGGGTCCATCAAAACCGTTGAACTTCAGGACGAGAAGGGGGAATTGCAATTTTCCCCTGGTGATCCGCTGGAGGTGTTTGTGGCCGAGGACCAGGACGAAATCCTGCTGACCCGCTCGTTGCGCAGGGCAGACCAGAGCACAGATGTAATCCGCCAGGCATACAGATCTGGTATCCCAGTCGAGGGCAAAGTCGAGGCAGTCAACAAGTGGGGACTTGGAGTGAACCTGAGGGGCAACGTCCGCGCCTTCTGTCCACTTTCGCAACTCGATACCAAATATGTTGAAAACGCCGAATCCTACCGGGACCGCACTCTGAATTTCAAAATCATCAAGTTTCGCCACCAGGGCCGCGATATCGTGGTTTCGCGCCGGACTTTATTGGAAGAGGAGGAAAACAAAATTTCAAACGCCGTCCGCTCCGGTCTCCAGGAGGGAGTCCAGGTGGAGGGCAGAGTGACCAGGCTGAAGCCATTCGGAGCATTTGTGGATATCGGCGGGAACGTAGAGGGCCTTATCCACGTGTCGGAACTGAGCCATAAGCGGGTCGAGCACCCACGTGAATTGCTGAAGAATGGCCAGGAGGTGAAGGTCGTCGTCATAAGGCTCAAAGACCTCGGCGACAAAAGAAAGGAGCGAATCTCGCTCTCCCTCAAAGCCCTGGAGAAGGATCCCTGGGACGAGATTTGCCGGCAATTCCCTCCTGGAACGGTGGTCCAGGGAAAAATTAACGCAATGGAAAGCTACGGAGCGTTTGTCGAGATGGCACCCGACGTTCGAGGCATGGTGCATGTTTCTGAGGTAGCGGAAAAGCACGTGGCGCATCCGAGCGATGTAGTCTCGGTCGGCGACGAGGTGAGAGTGACCGTCCTCGCACTGGACCATGGCCGCCGCCGCCTGAGTCTGTCCATAAAGCAGGTCGAAAAGGTTGAAGGGGACAGCAATCTGAAGGAATTTCAGCAAAATCAGAAGAAATCCAGAGAAGAATCTCAGGGTGTCAGCGCAATGGTGGACGCCCTGCAGCGCGCCAATTTGATCAACTAGGCCCGGGCCCTACTTCGAGATTTGTGCATTCCAGGTTCTCGCGGCGCCTAGTTCCCGAGGTTCCCACAGGCCGGGTTGGGCCCAAATGGGATGCCGGTTCTGAGGCAGGCCCGGCCGGGCGGACCTTCCATCGGAGGATACATTTGCGAGCGGTCACCAGGACAGGCTCATGCTGAAAGAACTCTTTGCATTTGAGCGAGAGGGGTACTACGGCTCCTACGGAGGAGCCTTTGTCCCGGAGATTCTGCGGACCACTCTGGACGAGTTGATCGTGGCCTTTGAAGATGCCCGCAACGATTCCTCCTTCTGGGAGGAATACCTCCAAGTGATGCGAACCTATTCCTGTCGTCCTACCCCCCTCACCGCTCTTGAAAACCTAAGCGCCGAATTGGGGGGAGCACAGCTCTACCTCAAGCGCGAGGACCTGAACCATACCGGCGCTCACAAAGCCAACAATGTCATGGGGCAGGGCCTGTTGGTAAAGCGCATGGGCAAAAACCGGGTCATCGCCGAAACCGGGGCCGGCCAGCATGGCGTGGCGACGGCGACGATGGCCGCCCGCCTGGGATTGGAATGCAGAATATATATGGGCTCCGTCGACGTGGAGCGCCAGCGCCCCAACGTATTCTGGATGGAGCAACTGGGTGCCGAGGTGGTGTCGGTGGAAGACGGCTCGGCCACCCTAAAAGACGCGATCAACGAATGTTTCCGGGACTGGGCGTTTTCCATGGAGGACACCCACTACGTCCTGGGCACGGCCTGTGGTCCACACCCATTCCCCCAGATGGTGGCTTACTTCCAGCAGGTGATCGGAATCGAGAGCCGCGAGCAGATTCTTGCCTGCACCGGCAGGCTGCCCGATCGGGTTTACGCCTGCGTCGGCGGCGGTTCCAATGCCATCGGCATGTTTTTGGGATTTCTCGACGACGAGGAAGTGGAACTGGTCGGCATCGAAGCCGGAGGTCTGGGTCTGGAGAGTGGTCAGCACGCCGCCCGTTTGACCCGGTCTGTGGGGTCACCGGGGGTGGCGCAAGGCTACAAGACCTTCTTTTTCCAGGACAGCGAAGGTCAGATGCGCCACACCCACTCGGTATCGGCTGGACTCGACTACATAGGCGTCAGCCCGATCCTGGCACACTTGCACGAGATCGGCAGGGTGCGGGTTGAAGCCGCCACCGACGCGGAAGTGGTCGCGGGTCTCAAGCGGCTCATGCGGGCAGAGGGCATCATTGGAGCTCTCGAAAGCACCCATGCCATAGCAGGGGCCTTGCGCGAGGCGGGTAAAATGGACCGGGACCAGATAGTTCTGATCAATTTGTCGGGGCGAGGCGATAAGGACATATTCACCATCGGCGAGGCACTGGAGGACGAGAATTGGAATCGGTTTCTCATGGACAAGGCGGTCAAGTTGCAGATCTGACAGCCTATATCCGGGACCGCCTGGTCTCCAGGGAAATCCTCCTCATGACCCACGTGATTGCGGGGTATCCATCCCTGGAAGCCAACTGGCAGATGCTTGAGATCATGCAGGAGGTGGGGGTCGACATGGTGGAGTTGCAGATGCCATTCAGTGAGCCCGTCGCCGATGGACCTACCTTCGCCCGCGCCAATCAACTGGCCCTGCGCCAGGGAATAAGTCTAGACCAGTATTTCGATTTTATGCGACGGGCGACCAGCACGTTCAATTTTCCCCATCTGATGATGGGGTATTACAACGTGGCATTCCGCCTGGGACACGCAGAATTTTGCGCACGCTTGGGAGAGAATGGGGCCACGGGGTTCATTCTTCCTGACCTCCCATTTGAAGAGTACGGAGACCTATTTGCCTTAAGTGTGGCACGGCATTTGAGCCCTATTCTGCTCATGACACCCACCAATACCCCGGCGCGGATGACGGCAATCGGCCAGCATTCCACAGGCTTTGTCTACGCAGTGGCACGCAAAGGGGTAACGGGCAGAAGGACTGACCTGGACTACGGGCTTAAATCCTTTGTCGAGGGCTGCCGAGGGGCAACCGAACTGCCGTTGGCGCTGGGCTTCGGGTTGCGGAGAAGTGATGATTTACGGCGACTGCAGGGCGCGGTGGAGATGGCAATTGTAGGATCTGCTCTTTTGGAGGTATGGGAAGAAGGAGGCGAGGTCGGATACAGGCAATTCCTCACAGAGCTGGCCGAGGGCCGGAATTGAGTCGGGGATTGTTCGGTCTGACCAGGGAACCGGCGGGATGGGACCAATCGGTCCACGCACCTCGTTTCTCCCGCCCTGGCCGTATCTTCGCGGCGGGCGAGCCATTTCCTGCCTTTTTGCAGTCGAACACGAACCATTTCTTGCGGCGGCTGCACCCAAGTGCGCTGCCGCCCACCAGTCCCTCCCGGCACCTGTATTTATCACCCCGGCTCTAGTGTCCCGTCGCAGAGATAGGTTGGCAAAATTGGGCCGCCGAGGCACCCGGCAAACCAGGCGCCTGAGCGAGTCGTACCAGTGGTGTACGGCGAGTGAAGGCAACGCCGTGAGCTGGGATGGATCGGCGGAAAAATGGCGACATATTTCTGCGACGGGACACTAGGTGCCATTTCCAACGGCGCACTAGTCCATGAGCAGACCTCCGTTGACATCGATGATCTCGCCTGTAATGTGGCCAGCGTCGGCGGATGCCAGAAAAAGGGCGCAGTTGGCCACGTCCTCGGGTCTGCCCTTCTGGCCCAGCGGAACCTCCTCGGCGAGGACATTGTGAAGGGGATTGCTCGTCATGTCGGTGGCGATGATCCCCGGTGCGATGCCGTTGACGCGGACATTGAAGGGGGCCGAATAGCGCGCCAAACTGAGAGTGAGCGCCAGGACTCCGGCCTTAGCCGCTCCATAGGCCGGACCGGCTACCAAGCCGCCGGTTTTACCCGCCAGGGAAGTCATATTGACGATGGCCCCTCGCCTCCGTTCCCTCATGTGCCGCAGAGCGGTTTGGGCACACAGGAAGGAGCCTTTCAGATTGACGTCCATGGTGCGATTCCAAATTTCCTCGGTGCAATCCTCAAAGGTGCAAAGAATCAGCAATCCGGCGTTGTTGACCAGGATATCGAGTCGGCCGAAGCGGTTCAGAATATACTCAAAACCGCTTCGTACCGAGCGGCCTGAACTAACGTCCATCTCCAGGGCAAAACTTTCAGTGGGGAGGGTTTCCGCGGTTCGGAGGGCGCTGTCCAGTTCGATATCGGCGACCGCCACCCGGGCGCCCTCGCGGGCAAAGGCCTCGCAGATAGCGCGGCCGATACCACGCCCCCCGCCGGTTACCATGGCTGTCTCACCTTCCAGTTTAGCCTTCATTTTCGTCGTTCTCCTTGCGAGGGGTTTGCGAGATGGAAACCATTTATTCCGCTCCGGAACAATCTCCGCCAGCAGCCGACCGGAGCTCCGGAGGTTCCTTAGAGAGACAGGAACAGGGCTAAAAGAAACCCGATTCGAGGCCAGACCCCATGCCGAAAACCGCTCCTGATTGGGCAACTCCCTCTGTTTCACGAATCAGTAGAGGGGGAAGAAACCGGAAGAGAAGCTTAACCGCGAAGGTAGTCGATCGCAAGTTCAGGCGACCACGCATCCCCTATTTGCCATCGGTTTCCGCAGCTCAACAGCCAGGGGAATCAAGCGCAAATTCAGGTGTTGATCCGTGAAGGCGCGGGCTCGAATAGGACCATCGCCGGTCGACCTGACCGCGCTGTACCACTCCCGTATTCAATCCGACAGGCCGAGACTATTGCTATGATGAAGCGCGACGTGCCGCAGGCAGCCGGGCTCCATGAGCGCAGGGAGACCCTCCTCCAAACAACGAGAGATTTGCTGGCCGCAAACGATGCGGGCACCCTGCGCCTGATCTTGAACAGCCAGCGCCCCGCCGATCTGGCCGATCTCTTTCGCAGCCTGAACGAAGAAGACCAACAGGGGGGCCCTCGAGGTCCTGGCCGATTCTTTGGCAGCAGCCATGCTGGCCGACGCGGATACTCCTACCCTGCGCACCATTGCAAAGGAACTCGACGAAGAAACCCTCTCCGACCTGGTGGAGGAAATGGCGCCGGACGACGCTGCCGACGTATTGGGGGATCTACCCGAGGAGCGCAGCCAAAGAGTCCTGGGGTTGATGGAGGTTGGAGAAGCGGAAGAAGTACGCGAACTTCTGACCCACCCGGAAGACACGGGCGGTGGCATAATGACCTCGCGGCTGATTGCCATACGCGAGGTCATGACCGCTGGAGACGCCATAGACTATTTGCGCGGATGGGTCGAGAAAGAGGAGGTCTTCTCTATCTACGTAGTGGGCGAAGAAGACCACTTGATCGGTACGGTTTCTCCCGTACGCTTGCTTTTCTCCGCCAAGGATACAACGATAAGCAAGTTGACCGAGCGCGATCCCACCGCAGTACGAACCGATGTGGACCAGGAGGAAATCGCACGGATGTTTTCCGACTACGATCTCCTGGACCTTCCGGTTGTCAACCAGGAAGGCAGGCTCGTAGGACGGGTGACCGTCGACGACATCGTCGCGGTCATTGAGGAAGAGGCCACCGAAGATATCTATGAGATGGCAGCTATCAGTTCCCTGGAGCTGGAAGAGCGCTCGGTGGTGGGGATTGTGCGCCGACGCTTGCCCTGGCTTCTGGTGTGTCTGGCCGGAACCCTGCTCGCAGGCGGGGTGATAGACACATTTTCCGCAACCTTGGCAAGTGCAGGGGCTCTCGTGCTCTTTGTCCCGGCGATCATGGCCATGGGAGGGAATACCGGCATCCAGACCTCCACCGTAACTGTGCGCAGCCTGGCCACAGGACAACTGCGCAAGAAAGGAGGCGCATGGGCAATTTGGAGAGAGTTGCGCATCGCTTTTCCCATGGGGCTGATTCTGAGCCTTTTGATTTTTGCCGTGACCCGGGTCTGGACAGGGATGCTGCTGATGGCCGGATGCGTAGGTCTGACCATGTTTACGGCGATCGTGTTCTCCGCCCTTCTTGGAGTGGTTATCCCCCTGCTCTTCCGCAGGCTGGGCGTCGATCCTGCGGTTGCCTCAGGACCGCTTATTACCACCTTGAACGACTGTCTATCACTGGGCGTCTATTTCACCATCGCCCATCTGTTGCTGCGCGCCTGGGGATAAGTGGCGCTGGAATCGCTTCTACTTCCGCCATAGGCCAAAAGCTGCAGCCGCATTCTGACAAAGCCCTTCAAATCACCGTCCCAGCCGGAATCACCGCGTCCTTGGGCACCAGGACGATGCCGTCGCGGATGAAGTAGTTTTCCGCGTCGGCTTCCTCAACACCGCGATCATTGGTGATAATCACTTTCTCACCGATGCGGGCATTCTTGTCGATGATGGCTCTGCTGATAACCGAATGGGCGCCGATTCCCACGTGCGGTACGCCACTGGCTACGTTGCGCTCAAGATCCGAGGTGGTCTCGTAATAATCCGCTCCCATCATCACCGTGTGGTAGATGCGCGTCCCTTCCCCGATAATGCTGCGTATTCCGATTACCGAATGCTCGATCTCACCTTTTCCAATGTAGGAACCTTCCGCCACAATCCCCTGCTCGATCCTGCATCCTCCCAATCGGGCTCCACCCAGATAGCGCTGGTGGGTATAGATCGGAGCGTCGGGCAGATCGAACTCGAAAGGGGGGTCCGGATTGGTCAAGGCCAGATTGGCCTCGTAGAATGAGCGGATGGTCCCGATGTCTTCCCAGTAGTCATGGAAGGGATAGGCATAAACTCTCACCCGGTGGATAGCTGCGGGAATGATATGCCTCCCGAAATCTTCTCTTTTGTCGTTCTCCAGAAGGCTGGTCAGCACCCGGGGTTCAAAGACGTAGATGCCCATGGAGGCCAGGTACACACCGCCGGGGTTGCACCCCGGAGGCTGGTCGAGTTCCAGCTCATTCAGCTCCGACTCGGACTGTGGTTTTTCGCGGAAGTCCACCACCCGGTTGTCCTTTCCCGCCTGCAAGATACCCAGGGTCGGCGCCTGTTGGCGTCCCACCGGCTTGACCGCGATGGAAACCTCTGCTTCGCGCTCCTGGTGTGAGAAAAGAAAGGCGCGGTAGTCCATCCTATAGAGATGGTCTCCCGAGAGAATCAGGCATTGGTCCGCCTTGCGGGACAAAATGTGGCGCATCTGTTGACGCACTGCGTCGGCGGTTCCCTGGTACCAGTCCGAGCTGTCCTGGGTCTGCTCTGCGGCGAGAATCTCCACAAAACCATCGGAGAATGAGTCGAACTGGTAAGTAGCGCTGATATGGCGGTTAAGGGAGGCCGAATTGAATTGAGTCAGCACGAAGATCTTGTTGACCCCCGCGTGAATGCAGTTGCTGATGGTGATATCGATCAGACGGTACTTGCCGCCGATGGGAACTGCTGGTTTGGAACGAAACTGGGTCAGCGGAAAGAGCCGCGTTCCCTGTCCCCCGCCCAGGATTACGGCCACGACGCTCTTGGCGTTGACACTTTCATACATGGAACTTCAACTCATGGAAAATTGCAGTAGGTTTTATGCCCATAAAATAACCTCTGCTTGGGCTGATAAAGACGCTAGAACTGTTGCACGAAGCAGCGGCCGGGTGTTCGAAAAGCTTCCCGCTGCCTATGGACAATTGACCGCGAGGAGTCAACAAGGAACCGTATAAACCAATATCAGATTATAAATAGGAGCACGAACAAGGAAAACAGAGGTGGGAAAAATGCCTTTCAAGCACCATGAAAATCCAAAGGTGACGATCTCGCCGGAACACCGGCGCGTTGGAAAAATCATTGAAGATTCCTGTACTCTCAATGGAGTATGAAGAGCAAGCCTATCGCAGGCTGGGTAGAATGGAGAAGGCGACATGATAAGAAAGTGGCTTACCTGCGATGGCGGTTGACAGTGGGGAGTGGCGTTGGTGCAGATCGTCCACGAGGCCGGCCCACGACGAATTTTTTTTCGGGCATTTTAGGCCGCGATCCTTTTGCTACTCATACTATGGAACGACACTTTGCGGTCAGGAGACGCCAAACCGCTTTCACCGCACTCCGCTCTTCCTCCTCCAGGAGACGCAAACCAAAGCCCAATCCCATCAGCAACAGAAGGAAAATGGACCCGGGTACGACCAGGTTCAGCACAACAGACTCGAAGCGCACAAACCAGGATGCTCCCAACGCAGCGGTCAGGCTCAACCCCCCCAGCCTGCCCAGCACCCGCCATGGCATAATCTCAGGCAAAGGTCGTTGCATGGCTTCCGCCACCTTCCAGGTGTAATAGCAGACCTGGCAGAAAGTACTGGCAACCAGGGCCACGGCCGGCCCCAGGGTCCCCAAAGAGGGTATCAGGGCCAATCCCAGAACCACCGCCAGCACCAGGTCTGCGCAACTGCCCAGCAACACCGTGCGAGCGCGATTGGCCGCCAGCAGTACCGACCCGGCGATGGAAACCCGCAGGGGAAGCAGAAGAATAAAGACGCGGAAAACGTCGCCGCTGGCACGATAGGCTTCACCGAACAGAAAGCTCGTTAGCTGGGGCGCGAGGAGGAAGCCCAGGGCCGTTGCTGGAAAGAGCAGCAACGCCACTCTTCTGGCAGCAAAGTGCATCAGGGTTGCCACCTGATCCATATCCCCGCGGCGACAGGCGACGCGGAGTTCGGGCAGCAAAATCGCCAGCAGCGAATGGACCACAATGCCCACAAGGGGCAGTTCCCATGCACCATTGAAATAAAGGGCGAACTGAGCGGAAGTGAAGAAGGAGGCGAAGATCAGCTTATCGGCGAACTGGGACAAAATTCCGAGTCCGTCGCGAATGCCAACCGGCCAGACGTACTTCAATTGCACCGCCAGACGCTGCCGGCAGAGATTCACCGAACCAGGTCCCAACAGCTTGAACAGCAGCAGATAACTCCATGCGACTCTCAGTCCCACCGAGCAGCTCAGACCGACGAATATCCACCACAGCGATTGACCTAGAAACCATCCCCCCAGCGCCGCACTGAGGTGCAGAGCCGAAAACAGCAGAAGGGAGGCGGCCAGGATTTTGTGTTTCCCGTAGACGATGAGGATTGGCTCCAGGAATCCGCATGCGATCATACCTGAGCCGATAAGGGTCCCCAGCGGCAGGATGGCTAATACATCCTCGGGAATGGTGAATGGACCAATGCCTCCGCTGATCCACAACCCAACCGCGCCCAGCGCAAATAGAGCGGTGAGAAAACAGATCAAGGCGACATGCTGCACCGCATCCCGGTCGCGATCGGCGCCCTTCAGGGGAGCAAGGAAGAAACTGATGCTCAGAGGAGTTCCGAAGAGGAAGAGAGGAATCGCCAGATTCAAGAAAACCCATGCCAATTGGTACTGGCCGTAGTCGGCGGGTTGCATGGCGCGGGAGAGGACGACCCCCACCAGAAGGATCGCGACAGCGTTGCTCAGGCGACCCAGAGTAACCCAGACGGCGCGACGTCCGAGGGACATGGTCGCATGGTCAGGTTGATTCAGTTGATTCGATTCATCCATTAGCTGCAGGGGTGTTCCGACCAAGGAGAGTAAGCCCATTCGTATCCAGGGATACAGCTTCGAAAATGCGGTTATACAGACAAGTCGGAACCATCAGCGAGAGTATTTACCCAGAATACCGTTCCTGATCATTAACCAGGGGGGGACCTGGAGGCAGAGGTAGCCAAGGGGATTTCAGCTACACCTATTCAGCGAGAGAAATAAACTCCCCTCCCTTGGGTCATAAGGGAAGTTTCATCAAGGGAGGTCAGCATGGCAGCCGGGTTGTCCCATCCCTGCGACACGATGAATCCGAACCACCTGAAAATACCGGCGACAGCACAACCAGTTCTGGTCTCAGGGAACCTGCCCATCCATATTGTGAGGTATTATGGCGAGGAAACCACTTGCGGATCTTTTCACTAGGCGGGCTTGATTCTGGACATCCCAACTCCTCCCGGTCGCAACCTCAGCGGAAGGTGCGAAGCAGGGAGAACTTGCCTCCGCAAATACCTTTCTCTCTTCGAAAATCGACGGGGGTCTCCACCAATTTCGGTAGATACCATTTCAGGGTGCCTTCAGGATCGGTGGTAAATTAACCAACCCCAATGCCGTTCTCAAGGGCAACAACCGGGTCTGCTCAGAGGATCTTGATTAAGGCGCGCCATTCCTGTCCGCTGTTCAGCGGTTTCCTCATCACTGCCGCGCATTTTCCTGGTTCAACTTTATGAATCGGAAACGGACCCGACTCCCCAACCTATATGTGCCCGTGAGTGGGGGTACGTAAAACGGGCGGCAGAACCTATTCTTGCCGCCCGTTTTGCAGTTTGCCCGGTAGTATAGCGCAGGAGGTTATTTCAGCAAGGTCATCCTCCGGGTTATTATGCCCGAACCGGACTTTAACCTGTAGATTTAGACTCCGCTGGAAAGATGGGCCGCTTCCAGTTTCACCGCGTAGGTTCCAGCCCGGCGCTCGCCCTCAACGAGTGTAGCTACATGCTGTCCGAGAACATCGTATAGAGCCAGCTCCACCTTTCCCCGATGCGGCAGCGAGTAGGTGATGGTAGAGCTGGGATTGAAGGGAAAGAACAACCGGGTTCGGGTTCGGTGGTTCAGGGAATTTCCGAGGATCGCTTCGGTATAGGCTACAGCGGCATAGGCTATCTGACCTCAGGCGTGCGCATGTTGGCACTGAGCAAGAAGAAGGGGCAGTGCTTCAAACGAGGCACCCTCCAGAACATCGAGAACGGATCATATCCATTGGGCCGCTTTCTCTATATCTATATCAACAAGGCCCCGGACACGCCCCTGGACCCGATGGTACGGGAATTTTGCAGGTTCATCTTTTCCAAGGAAGGGCAAGAGATCGTCATCAAGGATGGTTACATGCCCGTTCCCTACGCGGTGATCAGCGAAGAACTGGCCAAACTTGGAGACCGCGGAGGCAGCGAAAGCAGTGCAATCCACTGAGGATCTTCCACAAGGGAGAGCGATCGAACCCAGGCGCAGGGGGGGTAACCACCCGGGCGCGTTTACTGGACCTCTTGGGCAGGCGCATCATTGCCCTCGGCGGCATCGGCATCATTGCCGCCGTTCTGGGGATTTTCGTTTTCATTTTCGGGAAAGCCTACCCCCTCTTTCAGAATCCCGAAGTGCGAGAGAGATACCGCCTGCAATTGCCCGCTGAAGGGCAGTTTCTGGCAGCCGGCATGGATCCCCACCAGGAGGTGATCTTTGTAGTAGACGACAGGGGTGTCGCCTTTTTGCGCCCGGACAGCGGCGACACCTTGCTCCGGGAAGAGCCCCCCGGACTTGGCGGACGCAGCGTCGTTACATCCATTTTCACACCGGAAGGCGGGTCTCTTGCCCTGGGATTGGACGACGGCCAGGTTATGCTCGCCGGCATCGATTTCATCATCAACTATGCCGCGGCGGGCAAACGCCAAATCACTCCCCGCTTCCGCCTCGATGGGGTGATGAATCTGCACCAGGGAAACATCGAGCGCCTGGTTTTCTTCAAAAACGGAGAAGGACGCTCCACGGTCGTGGCTCTCACCACCACGGGCGGTCTTGTGGCCGGCATCCGAGAGCAGGTGCAGGGGCTGTGGAAGCCTGGTGAGGTTGAAGAGAAAATTTACCCTCTGGGCGCTGAACTGGCGGAGAAACCCACTACCCTGCTGATGGACGGCGAAGGTCGGCAACTCCTCGTTGGCAGCGAGGCCGGCCGCATCTACGAGTGGGAACTGGGAGGCATGGACCAGAAACCCCGCCTCGTGCGTTCCTTTGCAGCTACCGAAGCTGGCACGGCGATCACCGCCCTTGCCCATATTCTCGGTGATGTCTCTGTGGTAGTTGGCGATGAATCCGGAGGTATAAGCACCTGGTTCAGGACGGAGGAGGGAGGGCAGCGTCACTACCGTCGGGTCCACCTGTTGCGGAGCCATGCCAACGCGGTGACCTGCATCGTCCCGTCGCAGCGCGACAAGCAGTTCCTCAGCAGCGATGCCCGGGGTACTGTAGCCCTGCACCACATGACCTCAGAACAGACCTTTTTCCAGGTCTCGAGCGGGGTGGCGCAATTGGCCTCCCTGGCCTTCGCCCCCAAGGCGAATGGGTTCCTCGCTCTTGGAACAGAAGGTTCCCTGGTGCACTACGAACTGGACAATCCCCATCCTGAAATCACCCTGAAAACCCTTTTTGGCAAGGTCTGGTACGAAGGGTATGGCGAAGCTGCCTATGTGTGGCAGTCAACCGGAGGCACCGACGAGTTCGAACCCAAACTCAGTTTGGTGCCCCTGATCTTCGGCGCCGCCAAAGGCACGTTCTACGCCATGCTCTTCGCCCTGCCACTGGCTGTTCTGGCTGCTGTCTACACCGCGGAATTCGCTCGTCCACGGCTACGCTCTGTGGTCAAACCTACGGTTGAAGTCATGGCTTCGTTGCCCAGCGTCATTCTCGGGTTTCTCGGTGGTTTGTGGCTTGCACCCCTGTTGCAGCACGAAATTGCCGGCACCTTGTTGCTCTTTCCCCTGGTTTCCCTCGTGGTGCTGGTGGCGGCCTGCACCTGCTATTACCTGCCTGGCGGCCTTGGGCGCCGGACCTCGCCGCGCTTCGAGATCTCCCTCGTAGTCGCCCTCACCTCGTTCGCGTCGTTGCTGGCCTATTTCCTGGGACCTGCAGTTGAAAGTTGGGTATTCGGGGGCAGCGTCCTGGAATGGCTAAGCCAGGAAACGAATCTGAACTATGACCAGCGCAACAGCCTTGTCGTCGGCTTCGCCATGGGGTTTGCCGTGATCCCGCTGGTCTTCACGGTCAGCGAGGACGCGCTCTCCGGCGTGCCGCAACACCTGCGCGCCGGCTCCCTGGCCCTGGGAGCTACGCGCTGGCAGACGGCGTTGCGGGTGGTGTTGCCCATGGCCTTGCCCGGCATCTTTTCCGCGGCCATGATTGGCTTCGGCCGTGCTGTCGGCGAGACCATGATCGTGCTTATGGCCACCGGCAACACCCCGATCATGGAATGGAATATCTTCAACGGGATGCGCACCATATCTGCCAATATCGCGGTCGAATTGCCCGAAGCCCCGCAGCATGGAAGTCTTTACAGGGTGCTTTTCGTCAGCGGCCTGCTGCTCTTTGTGGTTACCTTCGCGATCAACAGCGTGGCCGAGGTCGTGCGCCAGCATCTCAGAGAGAAGTACGGTCGTCCATGAAAACCTTGTTGCGCAGAGGAGATCCTTTTATCTGGCTGACCGGCAGTGCCCTCGCCATTTGCCTGCTGATGATAGGCGGCCTGGTGGTGGTAATCATTTACAACGCCATGGGTGTTTTCTGGCCTAGGGATCTGGTGGAGTTCGAGTTGGTCGATGGAAGTCGGGTGATGGGTCGTCAGGTCGGACGCCAGGAGATTTTTTCTCCTTCCGGTGGGACTGGCGACGAGTACCGGGTTCAACTCAAAACCGGCAACCGGGATGTCTACGGTCTCGATTTCCGCTGGATCGACGAAGCCGAAATCAGGAGCCGAGAATATCCCTACGGCGCCGTGGTCTTCGAACGGCTGGAATGGGGAGATTTTTATGGCTTCGTCACGGGGGATTTACGCTGATGGCGAAAAAATGGCCGGCGCTGCGAACAATTGGCAAGTGTTGCAGCAATACCTTGAACAGGCTCGCGCTCTGAACGCTCGGATCCGCCAACTGGAGGAGAGAGGTCGGCGCCCTCAACTTCCGGATTGAAAAACTGCGCCTGCAAAAGCGCCGGTATGAGTTGGAGGACAGGCCGGCCGGCGAAATCTCTGCAACCGAGGCACTATTCAATCGTGTACTGGTCCCAATACGAGCGTCTGGCACGGGAACTTAGGCTCCTGCGCCAGGAGAGCGGCATCTACGAAGTAGGGGTGCTTCTTTCCAGCGGCGAATCGCGCCGGATCAAGGTGGCGGAGGTGGTGCGCGCTTACTGTCCCAACCAACTTGGATCACTGGAGAAAACGAAAATCTACATCTCCAAAAGCTGGGAGTTTATCGGCGGACAACCGCGGGAGTCGAATACCGAGGGAGGGATCTCCCCTGCCATTTTCGGCACCGTAATGATGGTAATGTTGATGAGTCTGGCAGTGGTGCCCTTCGGGGTGCTGGCGGCGCTCTATCTTCGCGAGTACGCACGGCAGGGTGCGCTGGTAAGGGCTGTGAGGATAGCGGTGAACAACCTCGCAGGTGGGCCCTCGATCGTCTTCGGGATGTTCGGTCTGGGTTTTTTCGTCTACGGCCTAGTGTCATGTCGTAGAGATTCGTTCACAAAGTCTTTTGATTTTCGCGAGGATGGAATCGGCCGTAGCCGTCCACACGAAAGGGTGTGCGTTGGCGTTCCATTGGGCGGTGTAGCGTTCGATGCGCTCGATGAGCTCTCTTACCTTGCGGAACGAGTCCCGCCGGACCGCCTGGCGCGTGATGATGTTGAACCAAATCTCCACCTGGTTGAGCCACGAAGCATAGGTGGGGGTGTAGTGAAGGTGAAATCGGGGGCGCCGCGCCAGCCATCGCTTGACCTTGGCATGCTTGTGGGTGGCGTAATTGTCGACGACCAGATGCACGTCGAGATCGCGGGGCACGTTGTCCTCGATGTGGCGTAGGAACTGGAGGAACTCCTGGTGCCGATGACGGGGCTTGCACTGGGTCATCACTGCACCGGTGGCCACGTCCAGGGCGGCAAACAGGGTGGTGGTGCCGTGGCGCTTGTAGTCGTGGGTAACCCCTTCCACGTAGCCCAGACCCAGAGGCAACAGAGGCTGACTTCGTTCCAACGCCTGGATCTGGCTCTTCTCGTCGACGCACAGCACCAGGGCGTGCTCGGGCGGATGCATGTATAAGCCTACGATATCCCGTACTTTATCGACAAAGAAAGGATCGGTGGACAGCTTGAAGTGCTTGTGTCGGTGGGGCTGCAAACCATAGGTGCGCCAGATGCGATGCACCGCGTCCTTGGTGAGGCCGGTTTCGGTGCCCATGGAGCGCACCGACCACTGGGTCTGGTCTTTGGGCTTGGTCTTCAGCGTCCTGTATATCACCTCGGCTACCTGCTCGTCGGTGATCGATCGCGGCGCCCCAGGCCGCAGCTCATCGTGCAAGCCGTTGAGCCCACGATCAAGGAAGCGCCGGCGCCACTTGCCGACCGTAACCCGGGACACACCCACCGCCCCGGCGACCGCTTCATGGGGCCAGCCTTCGGCCGCCAAAAGGACGATCTCGGCCCGCCGCACCAACCCGTGGGGAAGACTCCGTGATTTGGCCATTGATTCCAATTGTTCGCGGTCCGACGCACTCAGCTCTAACGGGGTTAACGGACGTCCCATCGCCATAGGTCTCTCCTTTCAGAAAGGGGGGTAGGAGAAACCTACGACATGAACACCATCTTGTAAAATTATTTATACGACATGACACTAGGGGGAAGTATCGACCAACTGTTTTACCCGGAAGCCCTGCCCACCCCCACCTTCGGCACCTGCGGCATTCTCTGGGCATCGCTGACCCTGGCTCTGCTCACCGTACCGGTGGTAGTGGTCGCCACGGAGGAAGCCCTGGCGGTGGTGCCCCGGGAGATCAGGGAAGGCTCCCTGGCTCTTGGTTCCACCAAATTCCAGATGATCTGCAGGGTGGTCCTGCCCAGTGCGCTGCCAGGCATTTTGACCGGCATCATTCTGGCCACAGCACGCGGTGCCGGAGAAGTAGCTCCGCTGATGATCACCGGGGTGGTAAAATTGGCACCGGACCTGCCCCTGGACGGGACCTGGCCCTTTTTCCACCTGGAGCGCAAGTTCATGCACCTGGGATTCCATATCTTCGACGTGGCGTTCCAGTCGCCCAACGTAGAAGCCGCCCGTCCCATGGTATTCACCACGGCCCTGCTGCTCGTTGGAATCGTTCTCCTCCTCAACATGACCGCCATAATCGTGCGCAACCGCCTGCGCAAGCGCTATTCATCTACTGCCTTTTAGCCACCCCTCGGGAGATTTCCCATGTCCGCAGCGCATGCAGGTAATGAGATGGCAGTTGAAACCAACTCGGTCCCCATTGAAAACCCCTTGATCGAAGTCGAGACCCTCAATCTGTTCTATGGCGAGACCCAGGCCCTCTTTGACATCGACCTGAAAATCCCCGAGTGCAGGGTCACGGCCCTGATCGGTCCATCCGGATGCGGCAAGTCCACCTTACTCCGCAGCCTCAACCGACTCAACGATCTGATCGAATCGGTCCGCGTCAACGGACAGGTCAAGCTGGGCGGCGAGCATATTTACGTGCCGGATTGCGATGTCATCGACTTGCGCCGGCGCGTGGGCATGGTCTTCCAGAAGTCCAACCCTTTCCCCAAGTCCATTTATGAAAATGTCGCCTATGGCCTGCGCATCGCCGGTGAAAACCGCCGCGCCGTGCTCGACGAAGCCGTCGAAAAGAGTCTGAAATCCGCCGCTCTGTGGGAAGAAGTGAAAGACCGGCTCAAGGAGCATGCCCTGGGACTTTCGGGAGGCCAGCAACTGCGCCTGTGCATCGCCCGCACTCTGGCGGTGGAGCCGGAGGTCATTTTGATGGACGAGCCCTGCTCGGCCCTGGATCCCATCGCCACGGGTCGCGTCGAGGAGACTATCGCCCATTTAAAGGAAAGCTACACCATCGTCCTCGTGACCCACAATCTGCAGCAGGCATCGCGGGTCTCGGACTTCACCGCCTTTTTCTTCTGGGGCTACGAGTACGGCGGATACAGCCGCACCGTGGACACGCACATCCGGCGCCTTCGCGCAAAGTTGGGCCTGGCCGGCGATATGGTGGAGACCGTGCGCGGGGTAGGCTACCGCTTCAGGAGAAACAGCGGCTGAGATGGGACTGAAATGGAAATGGGCGCTGAGCGATCTGGGCCAGCAGACACGGGAGCGGGTCGCGCAGGTCACCACGGAGAAATCCCGCCTCGAGACGATTCTGAACAGTATTACCGAAGGAATTCTGGTAGCTGGCCGCGACGGCAGGATTGTGCTGGCCAACCGGGCGCTTGGTGAGCTTTTTGGCGCGGAATTCCCCCTGGAGGGCCGCCAGCCCGTGGAAGTGGTTCGCAACAGGGTCGTCGAGGAGGCCATTGACCAGGGATTGGAGAGCGGGCAAGAGATCCATCTGGAGACCTCTCTAACCGGAGGAGCTGAGCGCTATCTGGACGTGCGAGTCGCTCCCGTGGGAGAGGGAGCCACCCGAACCGGGGTCGTGGTCGTGGTCGTGTTCTACGACGTGACCCGGCTGCGCCAACTGGAGCGCATGCGCAAGGATTTTGTGGCCAATGTCTCGCACGAATTGCGCACCCCGCTGACAACCATCAAAGGGTGCGCCGAGACCCTGGTGGACGGAGCCTTGGAAGATCGCCGGACTGCAGAACGATTTCTCCACATGATCACCTCCCAGTCCGGCCGCCTGAACCTCCTGCTCGAGCATCTTCTGGAACTGTCGCGGCTGGAGTCTGAGGACCTGGAAATCCGCCGCGAGTCGTGCAGGCTGCGTCCCCTGGTCGAGACTTGTGCGGCAGGCATGGCACAATTGGCCACTGAGAAGAAAATCTCGATGAAGCTCGACATAGCCGTGGGCCTGGAGGTGAATTGCGACCCCAGGCAGATAGAGCAGGCTCTCTTCAATTTGCTCGACAATGCGGTCAAGTATACGCCGGAAAACAGGGTGGTGGAGGTCCGCGCACAGCGCCAGAACGCAGAACAAGGCGAGGACAGCCACCAAATCGCCATCGTAGTAACCGATACCGGAATTGGAATTTCCTCCGAGCACCAAAAGCGAGTATTCGAGCGCTTCTACCGGGTCGACAAAGGGCGCTCCCGGGCCCTGGGGGGCACCGGTCTGGGTCTGTCCATCGTGCGCCACATCGTCGAAGCCCACGGGGGGCGCGTCTAAGTGGAGAGCACCCTGGGACACGGCTCCACTTTCGGTTTTACCCTCGCTGCTACCCCTCCGGACTGAACAAACTAAAAGCGCCGTGCCATCACCGATGGCCGCTGGCCGGGGTTCCCTGGTTACTCCCGATCAGCCCATCATTTTCCTGATTCGAGTCTCCCCAATTTGCACCGGATTGCCGGCATGTGGCCTGCTTGACTGGTTCCGAGCTAAAAAGTAGCTTCCCTGCAGTGACCGGCTTCTGATTCCGGAAACCCGGGTGCCATGCGCAGCGGCAGGTCGAAAAGTTATGCATAGATGGTGTCATTGCCCTATCGGATTGGCTCTGGCCTCTGTGGCCGTTGGCGGCCTGTGGGCCCAGACCTTTCCTCCCACTCCCATATTCGACGAAATCTTCGAATTACCTCAAGTCTCCGGGGAATTCAATCCAATGCGCATAAGTGTCGAAAGCGTGCTCTGGGACGGGAGCGGGCCGGTGAGACTCCCCTTTTCGCTGAATCAGCGCGGCACGGTCTGGTTGGCCGTGTACGAAAAGAAAAATAACGAGCTTGGGGTGACGGGCCCCGGGGGCGCCTGGCTGCGCTTGGTGGAGCAGGACAAATTAGTCGAAGTCACCTCCGGTCAGGTTTTCAATGCGGGATCAAATACTTTGATCTGGAGCGCAAGAGATTGGCGTGGTGATAAGGTGAGCCCCGGAGAGTACGAGTTTGATTTGATCGCAGTCAACAATCTCGATAAAGCTGTTCTGGCCGGGCCCTGCTCCCGTCTCGGATTCGGCTCCAATATCATCGACACCCGCCACGACCCACCCGAGATATGGATCCAGGAATACGACCGCAGGGCCGATAGCTGGGGCAGGCATCGGGCAGGCGATGTGATCCGCGGTGTCCTGGGCACGGATTATCTGAGTCGTCCTAACGATTGGCAAAGATGGGATTACAATCAGGAAGTATTCAATTTCGAGGATGCCCGTACCCTTGGAGGCCTGCGGGTCGACGACCGCGACCCCGAGATTTTCTGGACTACTCACCACTCCGGCCCCAATGGCGGCATTTACAAAATGAGGATCAATCGCACCTTCAAATCCTGGTCTCGGGTCACCTCCTTCGGAGACAACGGATTTGCGCCAAACAAGGAAGACCGTATCGCGGCAATCGAGCCCTGGAAGGATCTGATATACGCCGCACACTGGGGCCGCGGCAGCGTGCCCACATGTACGGTGGAAGCCTGGAACAAAGAAACCGGCGACCTGACTTCGGAATTCGACCTCACCGAATTCTTCGTGCAGATCTTCAGCGATGGAGCAGGCAACCGGGTTGCCCTCAGCAGAGGTCCGTCCCACTTGACCGTCAATATACATGGAATCTGGGTAAATAGCTGGGGAATTCCGAATCTTGCCCATCTCGATCACGACGGACGCATCATTTGGGTCAACCGCAACGGCGACACTTTGGGAGACCACATCTCCAACGAGGAAGCTATCGGGCTGGGCATGGCTCAGGGAGCCACCGGGAACAATCTCCAGATCCAGGCCGACGCCAGCGGGCACGCCGCCTTCGTCACCACCTACAAAAACAACCGGGGCTCGCATTTTTCCGTATTCGGTCGCGACGGCGCCGGTCTCTTCGAAGTCTTCATGTCGAGGCATCTTGGCCCCTTCCGCAACGATACTACATGGTACATTACCATCGTCGACGAAGACGGCGGACCGTTCGACGGAATTTATTACGGCACCCACCTGAGCCTGACCGCGCGCAATTTCGAGTTTGTCATCGGCAGAAAATTCGGTCCGGGCATGTTGTTGTATATTCCCTACGAGCTACAGTCGGGGTCGATCACCCAACAGGTCACGGTTGTGGAAGAAACAGAAAAGGCAAGGTCGCCGGATGACTGTGTTCTGGGCCCGGCATACCCCAATCCGTTCAATGGCGAGACCACGGTTGGGTTTGTGGTGGGGGACGCGGCAGGCGAACGGGTGCAGTTGGAAATCTACAACACGGCCGGCCAGCTAATGGCCATTCTTGTAGATGCATCGCTTCACCCCGGTACCTACCAGGCGAAGTGGGACGGGCGCGACAGGCGGGGCGATGTGGTTGGCAGCGGGATGTACTTCTGCAGAATGCGAACCGGTTCCTTTGCGGCCGTGCGCGCGATTACCGTGCTGCGCTAGGATGTCTCCGAGCGCAATCGTAAGCAACAGGAAATGCGGTATCCTGCAGCCTTGAGAACCCTTGGGAAACGAGAGGTATCTTTGACTACTCCCACCAAACCAAATATCCTCTTCATTCTCGCCGACGACCTGGGGTGGGGAGACGTCAGCTATCACGGGGCAGACATCCGAACTCCCAATATCGACCGGCTGGCGGCCGCGGGTGTGGAGTTGGACCAGCATTATGTCTGTCCGATGTGCACCCCGACCCGGGTCTGTCTGCTCACGGGAAGGTATCCCGGGCGCTTCGGGCGGCATGCGACGGTGCCGTCGAATGCTCCGGTGCTGCCGGACGGCTACCAAACCCTGGCTACGATGCTGCGCCACTGCGGCTACGACACGGCGCTGTTCGGCAAGTGGCACCTGGGTTCGGAACCGAAATACCGGCCCAACAACTACGGTTTCAATACCTCATACGGAAGTCTGGCCGGAGGAGTGGATCCCTACAATCACCACTACAAGGTAGGGCCTCACAGTGTGACCTGGCACCGCGACGGGGTACTTTGCGAGGAGCGAGGTCACGTAACCGACTTAATCGTCAAAGAAGCGATCGCCTGGATCGAAAGCAGGCAAAGTCCCTGGTTCTGCTACGTTCCCTTCACCGCCGTCCACACTCCTATCAAAGCGCCACAGGCCTGGATCGACACATATTTCGGCCAGATGTACGACGCCGACCCGGAACGCGACCGATCCTTCAAGGTTTACGCAGCCTACGCCAGTCATATGGACTGGGGAGTTGGTCAACTGGTCGAGGCCTTGGAGCGTACCTGTCAGCGCGAGGATACGATCATAGTCTTCACCTCGGACAACGGTGCCATTCCCGACAATCCTATTCACGATACCGATAGATACCCTGGCCGCCAGGAGGAAATGCCTCGTCTGGGCAGCAACCTGCCTTTGCGAGGACAGAAAGCCCAGCTCTACGAAGGAGGAATTCGCACTCCGGCCCTCATCAACTGGCAGGGGGCTCTGAGGCCGCGAAAGCTGGAGCATCCCGTGCACATGGTGGACTGGATGCCTACGTTCGCCGGACTGCTGGACCTTGCACCGGCGGACGATCCTCAGTGGGATGGCGCGGATATCTGGCGGTTGCTTAAGGGAGAGGTGAAAGAGGCCGGGAGGGAGGCGATGTTCTGGAATTTCGGGGGGAACTCCTTCGCCGCTCGCAAGGACGGCTGGAAGCTCATCACCAATGGAGAAATGGATCCCGAAGAATCGGAACTCTTCCACCTCTGCTCGGACCCCTGCGAAAAGGAGGATGTGGCCGCTGACCATCGGGAAAGAGTGAGCAGGCTCCTGGAAATTATCGACTCTGAGCGCAGGCGCGACAATTCTTCCAGGCGCGACGATGTGGAGTGAAGTGAGGTCCCAACACCACCGCCCGCCATGGCATTTCACAGGCACTATAATGATCAGGCACTATAATGAAAGGAGCTGTTTCCGATGATTGACCTCAGCAAATATCGCATCATCGACCTGTCGCATGAATTGATTCCGGGGGAACGCAAGATCAACGGCGAATACCACCACGGCGAACCCTGGGTCAAACGTCCCCTCGAAGTGCAGGAGTTCATGGCCTACGGGGCGCGGATGCACTTTATTCAGGGGCAGACCCATTGCGGCACGCACTGCGAGGGAGCCTACAAGTATCTCGACGAGGGCCCGGACGTAGCCGGAATGAAACTGGAATCCTACCTGGGGGAAGCAGCAGTATGCAATTTCTCCGACAAAAAAGGCGGAGAAGCAATCAGCGCGGAGGATTTCCGCCGCGAGGGGGTCCGCAAAGGGGATATCGTGCTGGTGCGCACCAGCGCCGAGCTCATGGGGGATCTGCCCCACATGACCGACGAAGCGCTCGATTGGTTGATAGATATGGAGATGAAACTGCTGGCCTCCGGTGGAAATCTATTCTACGGACCCAACCGGGAAGGTCATCTGGCGGCGGAGCGCAGGCTGCTCGAAAATGGCATCGCCATGGTGGACGCACTCTACGGTCTCGACCAGATCGAGAAGAAGCGGGTCTTCTTTATTGGAATGCCGGTGAAGATGCGCCGTGTCACGGCGGCCTGGACGCGGGCGGTGGCCCTTGAGGAGATCGACCCGGATACTTGAAGAGTTGAGAGTGTTCCAGAGGCCCACTGCCTGAAGAGGTGACTAAGGCTCCTCCCCCATGGAGCGCAGCATCTTGCTGGCGAGGACTTGCAGGTGATCGTCGTCGCCCGAGCGCACGATCTCGCGATACTGCCCAATGGCGCCAGCATCGTCCCCTTGGGCCCTGAGTATGGTTGCCAGACCGAAGCGAGGACTGGCAAAGTCTGGCTTGGAGCGGATGGCCCGGCGATAGGCTCTGGCAGCACCCTCAGGGTCTCCTTGCTGATACAGGATGGAAGCCAGGCTGTTGTGCGCCCGGGCGAAATCGGGCTTCAGGCGGATGGCCTGGCGCAACATCTGAACAGCGGCATCCACATCCCCCTTTTTATTGTGGGTCAGAGCCAGATTGTGGTAGGCCCTAGCATGGGCGGGATTGATCCGGATCGTGGAGCGGTAGTGGTAAACAGCTCCGTCCAGCTCGCCCTGGTCTCTAAGGGCATGGGCGAGCTGATAATGGGCCTTGCCATGCTCCGGCTTGAGGCGGATGGCCCGGCGCAACGCCTCGATTGCCTCCTTGAGCTTTCCCTGTTCGCTGAGGGCGGAGCCAAGGTTGCTGTAGGCGTTGGCGTGGTTGGAGTCGATGCGAATGGTTTCGCGGTACTTTTCGACGGCGCTGTCCAGATGGCCTTGCTCGAAAAAAATCGCGCCCAGGTTGCTGTGGGCTCCGGTGAACCCGGGGTCGAAATGGATAGCCCGGCGGTAGGCCCGCTTGGCCCCTTCCAGGTCGTCCTTCCTCTTGAGAGCGTTGGCCAGTTGAAAATGCGCCTTGGCAAAACTGGAATCGAAATGGATGGCCTGGCGAAAAGCCCGCGCGGCGCCGTCCAGGTCGCCTCCCTGGTAATAAATGTTGCCCAGGCCATAATGCGCGGGGGCGTAGCCGGAGTCGAGCCGGAGGGCCTGGCGGAAGGCCTGTAGGGCGCCGGACCTGTCGCCCCTTTTGGAGAGGGTGATGCCCCATTCGTTGTACTCAGGGGCGGTATTGAGGTCAAAGCGGGGAATATCGCGATATGTTGATTGGCTTCCTCCGCCGCGGTCACCGGAGCATTTCCAAAGGCCGGCCAGCAGACAGAGGAGTACCACTAAGTGAATCCCGGGCATCGTAGCATCCTTGACCCTGGCTCTCTACCAGCGTGGTTCATTGTGCCGCTCAATAGCGTTCAAATAGTTCGCCGGGGAGAAATCGTCGGTGAGAACCACGGCGTTGGAATCGGCGGAAACCTGATAGCGCAACTCCAGGATTTCCCTTATATCGTGGTAAAAGCCGTGCCTCACTTGTAATGATTCCGCCCTTTCTTCCAATTCCTTTTCGCCTTTTTTTGCGTGCCGATAGGCGACTAGTATGGCGTTGTTTCCTTCACCTTTGAAAGCGTCCATATTCTCGAATACGCGGCGCACCGTGGTTATCGTACTGTCAAAAAGCCGGCTGCCCGCGTGGGCATTGATGACAACACATCCCCCCTTCTTCAGCCTTTTTCCCACCAGCACGTAAAACTCTTTGGTAGTCAGATGAAAAGGAACGTAACCCCCTCTATATGCATCGATGATAATGATGTCGAAGACATCGGGATTTCTCACCAGGAAGATGCGGCCATCGGCCGCAACGATGCTGTAGGTTGAGTCCTCGGCCACGCGGAAGTATTTTTTCGCCGCATCGATAACCCCGGGATCAATTTCTACGGCGGTGATGTTCATGCGGGTCAGGTAGCGGTGAATGTAGGTCGAGGTCACTCCGCCGCCCAGTCCCACCATCAGCATACTCTTGGGGTCGTCCACGTACAGCAGGCCCGCAGGCATCAGCTTGTAATGGGAGAGGGGCAGTTCACGCAGATTGTTGACGTTGATGGTGGACTCGTTGAAACTGCGCCCGTAGCGCTTGAACCGCATTGAAATCAAGTCCTTGTTGCCGAAGATGAAGATGTTGTTGTACGGGGTTTCTAACTGGTCCAGGAGGTTCATCGGATCTTCCTCATCGGCGAGAGGCTCGCCGAAAGTGGCGGAAAAGTCGATGCCTAGCAGAACCAAACTGGCTGCAAAGATTCTGAGCGGGATTTTTTCCATTCTTCTACCTCGCAGATGGCGCCGGACGGGGGAAGGTGAAAGCCCAATGTGCCGCTTTTGGCTCCTCCAGGCAGCCTCATTGTGAAGATGAGTGGACCTGATGTCCATGGCCCGCAGGTGTTCTATGCCGGCCGCCAAGGGCGAACTTTTTGAGTTGGATCGGCGAGTAGCTGCTCGCGCCTTCGACGATCCGGATGGTTTGATCCATGGCCACCCCTTCGAAAACCTGGCTTTTTCCCGTGGTCGGCCAATAGATCTCCAGCTTCAAAAGGCGTTCGGCCTTCCCCAGGCCCAGGGTCTGGCGCAAGGGATTGCAACCAAAACTACCGCCGCTGTTGACGTGCCGGAAAACGGAGCGCTCCTTGCCTTCCTCGACGATGCGGGCGTGGATGCGGGCGCCAATAGCCGAGCGGTTCGACCGCCGCCCCTCGAGGTCCACCGTGATCCAGTGGTTGCCGAACCCCGGATTTTCAAACAGAGCGTCGTTGAATCGGTCCCCTGGGTATGCTCCCCCCATCTGGACGTAGACATCCTGGTCCCCATCATTGTCAAGGTCGGCAAAGGAAACCCCGTGGCCTTTTTGCAGATGGCCGAATCCGCCCGCCATGGTCACGTTGATGAAACCTTTGCCGCCATTGTTCAGAAACATCACGTTGGGACGCAACTCCGAATACCGGACATCGCCGGTGGCAAGGTAGAAATCGAGATAACCGTCATTGTCCAAATCGCCGAAATTCGCCCCCATGGGCTGTGCGGGATAGGTCAGATTCTGTTCCGCCGCAACCTCCCGGAATGCACCTAGTCCGTCATTCTGGTACAAATGCAATACTTCGACGGGTGCCGATTCTTGGAGCGAGCGCAACGCCGGATCGCTCGCAGGCACGTCTATGCCCAGCGGATTCAGGGCCAGGATTCCCACCGGACCGGAAGAAGAGTTGACCAGCAGGTCGAGGGCTCCGTCGTTGTTGAAGTCCCAGAACCACACCGCAAAGGGCCGCCTTGGACCCCTGGTCCCCAATTCTTCCTCAACGTTTGTAAAGGTGCCGTCACCGTCGTTGTGAAATAGCTGGTTAGGCCAGCACGCCGCGTACAGATCGGGATAGCGGTCGTTATCGTAATCCCCCCAGGCCGTCCCCATACCGAAGCAGTGTCTCTGAACCCCAGATTGAGATGCGACATCGGTAAAAGTGCCGTCGCCGTTGTTGCGAAATAGCTGGGTGGGAGCAAAGATATTGCGGTCCGTTTCGTTGGCGATGAACAGGTCCAGGTCGCCGTCGTTGTCGTAATCGCCCCAACTTGCGGTTTTGGTTGGATAGTGAACATAGCCCAAACCCGCCTCGAAGGTGCGGTCTATGAAGGTGCCGTCGCCGTTGTTGCTCAGAAGCGAATTTGGATGACGGCCCCATTTTGAAAGCCAGGCACCGCGCACGACGAAAATGTCAGTGTCGCCGTCGTTGTCATAGTCGGCCTGGACCATGTTTAGACCGCCGTAGAAGCCAAGCAATCCCGCCTGTTCGGTCCGGTCCGAGAAGGTGCCATCGCCGTTGTTGCGGAAAAACTGCATTTGTCCTTTCAGATCCCAGGTGCTGGTGACAATATCGAGATAATCGTCGTTGTCAAAATCGTCGACGATGGAGCCGCCGCACAGGTTGAAGGTGTCTAGTCCGAGCCTGTGCGCGACATTTTCAAAGCGCGGGAAGTCGACTTCCGGCTGAAAGGCTTCGGGTGCTACCAGATGCTGCTCTGGCACCTGGTCTGGATATGCGCCGAGAGTCATGTAGGCGATGTTGAGCAGCCAGCGCGCCGCCTGCTGGTAGTGAATAGCTTGAGCGGTGTGTTTCGAACTCGGAGACGCCGGGCTCGCCAGCCCCGCCGAAGCCATCCCCCTCTCCGGTTGCGGACCTTCCGCCTCCAGAGGTGAGGAGAGCACCAGCCGGAAATATTTGATGGCCTTTCTCGAACCTTCCTTTTTGGAGTGCAAACCCCCTCCCCGCAGGGGCAAAATGCAGGCCTCGGCATTGTGGGCCTCGTTACAGTTCTGCTCCTCTCCAAGGCGCAGATACGCCACGCCCAGATAGAAGCGCGTTTGCAGCAGGTAATTTTCCATCCGTTGCCTGGCGCCGGGGTTGACGTCGAGCAATTTTCGGCTGACCAAAAAGGCTTTGAGGTTGTCTAGAACCGCCTGCGCCTTCAACAATGTGGAGATGCCCGTGGAAGTATTCCCCAGTCTGATTTCCGCCTGTCCCAATGCAAAGTAAAGCCTCCAACTTTCGAAAGGGTCGGCCTGGCGATCACCGCTTTCCACTTTCCCTAAAGTCAGGCGCAAATTTCGCGCTTTCTGCAGGGGAAAGACAAAATGGTCCTCGGGAGGATGGGCCGCAATCTTCCGCAACTTTGTGAGCATGCGCTCATGTCCTGACATGGGCTCCGGGGCGAGGTTGGATGGAGCGGCGGATTCGCCGATGCAAGGGCAGCACCAAGAAAGAAAGAAGAGAGCAGCGGCGGTCGCTGAGACAGTCGCCGTGCTAAACGTCGACGCGGTGGGTCGTGGCAATGGTACTATTCACTCTTTCGATGTTGGTGAAAATGGAAGGGAAAGGCAGGAGAGCGTCTTTACATTCAGGCTCAATGGTCCGGCGGATGACTGGAAGACGTATCGGAAATATGGTTGAAAATGATGCACTCTCGGCACAAGCGTTCAAGTAGGAAGGTAAAACACCCGCATTTCGCCGTCAAAAGCTTAGCCGCGCGGGTCGAACTGGGATTCTAGTCAAGAACTATAGGATTTTTTCCGGTTGACCCAATGGTAAATCCAGAACGACAGGGAAGAGATGAGAATGAGCAGAGAGATCAGGTAGGTTATTACTCTGGAACCAAACCTTGGCATGAGATAGAAGGTAGTGAACAGTATGCCAAAGATATTCCCCAGGGTGGATATGCCATACATAATTCCGGTCGAAGTGCCGGGACGGTCGCTGCCTTGGCCGCGGACAAGAAGGCGGACACCGAAAGGGGTAAAAATGGCTATTCCCATAAGGGGGAGAAACAAGATGGCGAAACTGGCGGCGAGGCTGCCGAGTGCAGTGTCGGGAATCAGCTGAATTACCAGAATACAGGCCGAATCGAGAAAAAAAGGAATCAGGGCGATGTAGCATGAAGCCAGGATGACGATGCCTCCCAACACCACAAGGGAAGGAAATTTATCGGCGAGGAAGCCGCCGATAAAGTAGCCAGCCGACAATGCCGCCAGGACCGTAGAAATCAACGCAGCCCAAATGTGAATCGAAGAGCCGAAATAGGGGCCCAGATAGCGGCTGCCCAGCATTTCCAGCGACATAAGTCCTGTTCCCAGAATGAGCGCGTTGATATAAACAATCAGGCTCCCGACATCCGCGCTATGGACGGCTTGGGGCGATCCAGTCATTTTCCTCATTTTCCCCTATCAACTGAGTGTCGACGCCTTTGTCGGTCCACTTCGTCCTGGGGCTAATCCTATTGGAAAAAGCCTATAAAATCAAATTTCTACAGTTAGCAAAGATCCTCAAGTAGCGGATTCCACAGCCGGAAACACTGTAGGCTGCTGTAGCTAATTTATTCCGCAGCATTGGGATAACATACCTTAATGGGAAAAATTATTGCCCCTTCGATAAATATTTCGTATTAGTATAGCATAGTCATTGACCGTTCATGCTTCGCCACAGGTCACTTGATTGGGAAAGGAGGTGAAAGCAGGCGATACTTGACCGGTAGATACTCTTCATCCATCAGTCCCTCGATGCATTGCGCACATTTTTAAAACCGAATTTTAATTTTGGAGGAAAAGACAATGCAAATAGTACGCACAACGCTATTCGGAGTAGCCATGGCGGTCTTGGCCCTAGGTGCGGTGGGGGCCGAAGAGTTGACCGGTCTGCCCGCCCAGCCCTCCTGGGACAATATGGATCCTTCTCTCTGGGCTCCCATTGTCAAGTCCGGATCGGTGGATCCCCTAGTCATGGAAACTGGCGATGTGGCCTATAGTGGGGGATCCGTGGGCATTCCCTTCACTCTCAACCAGCGCGCCCGCGTATGGTTGGCCGTCTACGACGCCAGCGACGGAGCCAAGGCGACGACCGGTGCACGCGGCCCCTTCGGCGCCTGGCTGCGGCTGCAGCCCGGACCCGCCCTGTTCGTCGCTTCCACCGCAGGCGCGGACTTCGAGGCCGGCAACAACGTGATCACCTGGGACGGCAACGACTGGGAAGGTAACTCCGCCGGTGCTGGTCCCTTCGAGTTCGATCTCGTCGGCCTGAACATTCTCGAGGACTTATCCGTGGCGGGTATTGCCCCGCATACAGGCTTCGCCGATCCCTGGATCGACCTGCGCACCAACGAGGTGTGGATGGGCGAGTACGACCGCGACGCGCCCGACGCAGGCGGTCACCGCTCCGGCGATCTCGGCCGTTCCGTCCTGGGCACCGACTTCATCGCCAACCCCAACGCCTGGGAGCGCTGGAACGCCAACAGCGTCACCGACTTCGAAGGGGCGCGGACCCTGGGCGGCATGCGCGGCGATCCCGACCCCGACAAGCAGGACATCTACTACACAACCCACCGCTCTGACGAGGGCGCCGGGTGCTACCGGATGACCATCAATCGCGCCGCCAAGACCTTCGAGGCGGACACCGATTGGGCCGAAAACGGCTTGGCGCCCATCGGCGCTCCGGGCGTCGGCATCATGCAGATGGAAGTCTGGCAGAACAACCTGGTGGCGGCCAACTGGAGCCGCGCCGACGTGCCGGCCAGCTCGGTGGAGTTCTGGGACAAGGGCTCGGGCGAGGTGGTCAAGTCCCTGGACGTAGCTGAGTGGTTCACCAACTTCAGCGTCGACGACGAGGGCAACGAGGTGGCCAGCGCCAGCGGCCCCGGCAACCTGTCCGTCCACGACGATGGCATCTATCTGTCCGGCTGGACCTCCCCCAACATCATCAAGATCGACCACGACGGCAACACCATCTGGGTCAACCGCAATGGCGATCTGGTGGGCGACCGGGTGAGCTACGAGTTGGCAGCCGAGACCGGCATGACGGTGGACGCGTCCTATCCCATCCGCTACAATTCCGACCTCAGCGGCAAAGCCGCCTACTTCAGCCCGCGGCACAATGCCCTGGGCGTCAACTACGGGGCCACCGGCCGCGACGGTTCGGGAATCTTCAACATCTTCGCCGATCCGCAGATCGTCGGACCGCTCTATGTCTCGCTGTCGACCTTCATTAACATTATCGACCGCGACCGCTCCACCATCGGCAGCAGCTCGACCTGGGACGGTCCCAACGCCGGTCAGCGCGGGCCGTGGGACGGCATGTACTGGGATACCAGCTACAACGTCACCCGGCACACCTTCGAGCGCATCCCGGGAACTAAGTTCGGCGCAGCCATGTTTCTCTTCATTCCATACGATCTGGTCAGCGGCAGGCTGGACATGACCGCAGTGGAAGCCGTGGAGAGCGCCGGCACCCCGGACAGCTACTCCCTGGGTGCGGCCTATCCCAACCCCTTCAACCCCGAGACCACCATTGGGTTCAACGTGCCGACCGAGGGCTTCGTCCAGATCGACGTGTTCAACACGGTGGGTCAGACTGTGGCCAGCCTGGTGGGCGAGGAGTTGAGCGCGGGGTCCTACAAGACCACCTGGGACGGGCTCGACCAGAGCGACGCGCAGGTGTCGAGCGGGGTCTACTTCTATCGCATGCAAGCCGGTGATTTTTCCGCTACGCATTCGATGACCTTGCTGAAGTAAGCTCGATCACCAGCTCCGCATCTTCATTAGTAGAGGGATGGATTGCAAAATCCATCCCTCTACTTGCGTTCAGCCGACAAGGTCGAGACCGAGGCCATTGCGACCAAGCCCTGCTCCGCGGGCAAAATCTTGCGGAAGAAAGTAGGCTTAATTTTATCAATATGTTGTAATTATTTTTTACAATATCTCCGACAAAATCAAATCAAAAATGCTAATTTTTCATTTAAAGGAGCGGATTCCAACAATATGCTCGCACGGAGCCGTGCGCGAGAATTTATCGTTTCAACCCACTATAACTCACTTCTTATAAACGGAACTATATCTTGACATACGGACAAAAATTTTGTATTTAATTGTAATTATGTGATTAACCATTTTAAGTCCTATGCTTAGCTTCAGGTTACTTGGTTGGAAAGGAGGTGAAAACCAGTACCACCTGATGGTTGAAAAAACTCCTAACTATTCATTCATTCGTCCTGGGATGTATTTATGCATCTCGTAATCTTTCTCACCAAATAGGAGAAGAACCAAATGCAAATAGTACGCACAACGTTATTCGGAATAGCCATGGTCGTTCTGGCCTTTGGTGCGGTGGGGGCCGAAGAGTTGACCGGTCTGCCCGCCCAGCCCACCTTTGACAATATGGATCCCTCTCTCTGGGCACCTATTGTCAAGTCCGGAGCGGTAAATCCCCTCATCATGGAAACCGGCGATATGGCCTATAGTGGGGGATCCGTGGCCATTCCCTTTTCTCTCAACCAGCGCGCCCGCGTATGGTTGGCCGTCTACGACGCCAGCGACGGGGCCAAGGCAACTACGGGTGCACGCGGCCCCTTCGGCGCCTGGTTGCGGCTGCAGCCCGGACCCGCCCTGTTCCTCGCTTCCACCGCAGGCGCGGACTTCGAGGCCGGCAACAACGTGATCACCTGGGACGGCAACGACTGGGAAGGTAACTCCGCCGGTGCTGGTCCCTTCGAGTTCGATCTCGTCGGCCTGAACATTCTCGAGGACTTATCCGTGGCGGGTATTGCCCCGATCACCGGCTTTGCCGATCCCTGGATCGACCTGCGCACCAACGAGGTGTGGATGGGCGAGTACGACCGCGACGCGCCCGATTGGGGCGGTCACCGCTCCGGCGATCTCGGCCGTTCCGTCCTGGGCACCGACTTCATCGCCAACCCCAACGCCTGGGAGCGCTGGGACGCCAACAGCGTCACCGACTTCGAAGGGGCGCGGACCCTGGGCGGCATGCGCGGCGATCCCGACCCCGACAAGCAGGACATCTACTACACCACCCACCGCTCTGACGAGGGCGCCGGGTGCTACCGGATGACCATCAATCGCGCCGCCAGGATCTTCGAGGCGGACACCGATTGGGCCGAAAACGGTCTGGCGCCCATCGGCGCCCCCGGCGTCGGCATCATGCAGATGGAAGTCTGGCAGAACAACCTGGTGGCGGCCAACTGGAGCCGCGCCGACGTGCCGGCCAGCTCGGTGGAGTTCTGGGACAAGGGCTCGGGCGAGGTGGTCAAGTCCCTGGACGTAGCTGAGTGGTTCACCAACTTCAGCGTCGACGACGAGGGCAACGAGGTGGCCAGCGCCAGCGGCCCCGGCAACCTGTCCGTCCACGACGATGGCATCTATCTGTCCGGCTGGACTTCCCCCAACATCGTCAAGATCGACCACGACGGCAACACCATCTGGGTCAACCGCAATGGCGATCTGGTGGGCGACCGGGTGACCTACGAGTTGGCAGCCGAGACCGGCATGACGGTGGACGCGTCCTATCCCATCCGCTACAATTCCGACCTCAGCGGCAAAGCCGCCTACTTCAGCCCGCGGCACAACGCCCTGGGCGTCAACTACGGGGCCACCGGCCGCGACGGTTCGGGAATCTTCAACATCTTCGCCGATCCGTCGATCGTCGGCCCGCTGGTCATCTCGCTGTCGACCTTCATTAACATCATCGACCGCGACCGCTCCACCATCGGCAGCAGCTCGACCTGGGACGGTCCCAACGCCGGTCAGCGCGGGCCGTGGGACGGCATGTACTGGGATTCCAGCTATGACGTTACCCGTCACACCTTCGAGCGCATCGAGGGGCAGAAGTTCGGTGCGGCCATGTTCTTCCACATTCCATACGATCTGGTCAGCGGCAGGCTGGACATGACCGCAGTGGAAGCCGTGGAGAGCGCCGGCACCCCGGACAGCTACTCCCTGGGTGCGGCCTATCCCAACCCCTTCAACCCCGAGACCACCATTGGGTTCAACGTGCCGACCGAGGGCTTCGTCCAGATCGACGTGTTCAACACGGTGGGTCAGACTGTGGCCAGCCTGGTGGGCGAGGAGTTGAGCGCGGGGTCCTACAAGACCACCTGGGACGGGCTCGACCAGAGCGACGCGCAGGTGTCGAGCGGGGTCTACTTCTATCGCATGCAAGCCGGTGATTTTTCCGCTACGCATTCGATGACCTTGCTGAAGTAAGCTCAATCACCAGCTCCGCATCTTCATTAGTAGAGGGATGGATTGCAAAATCCATCCCTCTACTTGCGTTCAGCCGACAGGGTCGAGACCGAGGCCATTACCCCTCAATCCAGCTCCTCGACTAAGCCTCTCTCCAAATGCTTCCTGCCCACCAAAAAGCGACCGAACACCCTCGGGTTTCCACTCCCAACCCATACAGCCATTCCGGCTCAAAAGAACGCAGTGCTGAAGAATCGCCGCTGATCACCCTGCGAGCCGTGGTGCTGGGAGCCCTGACCATCGCGGCGATGTTCTATTACATCATCCAGATCGCCCAGCGCCAGGGATCTGGCACCTACGTGCAATCGCAGTACCCCATCGCGGCGTTCATGCCCTTTGCCATGTGGCTTTTGCTCAATGTGGGGCTCAAGTCGGTGTGGCCGCGCCTGGCGTTGAGCCGGGGCGAACTGCTGACCCTGTTCTCGATGACATGGGTGGTTGCAACCATTCCCTCGTGGATGAGTTCCTGGGTCGCCACCTTGACTGGCCCGACTCACTTTGCCACACCCGAAAACCAGTGGGCCCAAACTTTTTTCAGCTATGTACCCTGGCACGCCTTTCCTCCTGCTACAAGGCGCATCACCGACCCCTTCTGGTATGGTCTTCCCGAGGGTATGAATCTGCCTTGGGATGGCTGGATCCTGCAGATTTTCAACTGGCTAGGGGTGTCCATGGCAGTGGTGACCTTCGGCTTTTGTCTGATGATCGTGTTTCAGCGCCAGTGGATGGGAGCCGAAAAACTTACCTTCCCCCTGGCTCAGATGCCCTTGGACATGACCCAGGGCTTCGACAGTCAGCGGCCAATGCCTGACATCTTTTATTCCCGACTGTTCTGGGCAGGGTTCGGGGTTGTGTTCTTTCCGTTGCTCTATAATATCACCACTTATTTTACCCCCGGATTGCCGTCCTTCGATCTGTTCTGGACCTACTACCACTACCAATTCGGCAATGGGTTGGTATCGGGATTTATCCGCGTAATGCCCCTGATGCTGATGGTAATCTACCTGTGTCCGGTGGACATACTCGGCAGCATGGTCCTTTTCCACTGGCTGGCCGAGTCCAAAATGGTGCTGATGCGACGCTTCGGCACGCCAAGCCTGGGTTTCACCGGGGTAAACGCCAACAACCGATTTTCCGAACCGCAAATGATCCTCAACACCGAGAGCCACGGGGCCATGGTCTTTGTATTTCTGTGGTCGCTGTGGGTAGCGCGGCGTCATTTGCACCGGGTGTGGGTGCAGGTGCGGGGAGGAGAGGGTGATCCTCTTGAGGTGCGGCGCTATCGCTGGGCGGTGGCTGGCATGGTGGGATCGTCCGCCTACGTAATCGGCTGGGCCCTGCACCTGGGAGTAAGCATGTGGTTGGCCCTGGGAATGTTCGGGCTGATGGTGCTGGCCTACTTCGTCGCGGTTAAGTTGGTGGCTGCCAGCGGCTGCGCCTATATCTATCCAAACCGCCCCTACCTCAAGGGGGAGTCCTTTTTTCTGGAGCTGGTTGGTTCAATTTACATACCGCCCCAGCGCCTGGTACCCTTCAAGGTGCTTACCAGCTTTGCCTTCTTTGGCCCTTTCACCATCCCGGCGTGGCCGGCCATGGCACATCATCTGCGCATTTTTTCGCTGCAACGGCAACCTCGATGGGTCACGGCGGTTGTGTTTTTGGCTTTCCCGGTTGGCTTCCTGGCAGCGGCGTGGGCCCTGCTCGATCTGGTTTACGACGAAGGAGGCACCCTTTATGTGGGCGGCAGGACAGCCGTGTTCTACGATGGTATTACCTACTTGATCACAAATCCCACCACACCCAATCTATACAAGTGGGCGCTCTGGTGGGGAGGGCTTTTTGAAGCTGCCGGAATAACCTTTTTGCGCGCTCGCTTTCATTGGTTTCCCATCCACCCCATAGGGTTGATCTTTCAATACACTCACGCAACCTGGTGGTACTGGATCAATTTCTTTATTGCCTTCGCAATCAAAGTGGTCCTCCTGCGCTACGGCGGAGTGAAGGCTTACCTTGCGGGCAAGCCTTTTTTCTACGGACTGGGAATTGGCTATGTGGTGGGGGTAGTCCTTTCCACGGTCGTGGACATGGTCTGGTTTCCGACCGCGGGACATAGGGTGCACTGGTGGTAAATTACCGCTCAAAACGGACTCGCCGACAAGCCAATCGAAGATGTCACCGTGCAGGTGGTTGTCCGCACCGCGGAGGGGTTTGGGGATATTAGTCCCTGATAGAGAAAACTTCGAGATTCGGGGAGAAATAATATGAGAACTGCAGATGTTGTGGTCATCGGCGCGGGAATTAACGGAGCTGCGACGGCTTACAATCTCCTCAGGGAGGGGGTGCAGAACGTGGTACTGCTGGAGAGGCAGCTCATCGCGTCGGGAGGGACGGGGCGTTCAGCCGCCATCATCCGGCAGCACTACTCCAACGAGGAACTGGTGCGCATGGTCAAGCGCAGCGTCGAGATTTTTCGTCGCTTTGACGATGTGGTTGGTGGTGATCCTGGTTTTGTCAAGACGGGTTGGGCATTCCTCGTTCCCTCCGAAGTTTCCGCGGGGTTGAGCTCCAACCTGGAGATTGGACGGCGGCTCGGAGTCGGGGTGAAGGAGATCAGCCGCGAGGAACTCAAGGAACTGGACAGCCGGATTGAATTAATGGATGTACATCGCATAGCCTACGAGCCCGACTCTGGGTACGCGGACCCTCGTTTGAGCACCCATGCATATGTGAAACGATTTACAGAGTTGGGCGGCCGGCTGATGCAGCTTACGGCCGTGCAAGGGATTGTTGTCGAAGGTGGCGCCATTGCGGCCGTGAGCACTGACAAAGGAGAAATATCGACCAGGGTCGTGGTCAACGCCGCCGGTCCATGGGCACCACGGGTGGCCTCCTGGGTGGGTGTGGATGTGCCTATCAGGGTCACCCGAGAAGAAGAGATCGTCTACCAGACAACGGCTTGGGGAGGACCACCCCGGCTCTGCTTTTCTGACATGGCAAAGGCCATCTACTATCGCCCCGATGGGACGACGCGCACCCTGGTGGGGCGCGGTTTCCCCAAGGAGTATGAGTACGTCGAAGCGGATGGTTACAACCAGGAGGTCGACGCCGGGTTCATCGAGGAAACCAGCCGGCGCTTTCGAGAGCGCTGGCCGGTCTTTACCGATGCCCTCGCGCTCAATTCCTACACCGGACTTTACGATGTGACCCCGGACTGGCACCCCATCCTGGGCCGGGTCGACGAGGTTGAAGGATTTTACCTGTGTGCGGGGTTCAGCGGCCACGGCTTCAAAATCGGCCCGGCCATCGGCGAACTCATGGCGGCAGAAATCCTCTCGGGATCGCCCCCCATCGACATTTCCCGTTTCAACTTGAGCCGCTTCGAGACGGGAGCGTTGTTCAAGGCGGCCTACGGGGCCAACCGCGCCTGATTCTTTTGCGACCTCCAGCCAAGGACTCTCCGATGCCCCCCAAACTCCCGCCGAAGCATGAGGAGGTCCATGCCGAGAGCGCACCAACACCGCTGATCACTTTGCGGTCGGTGATCCTCGGCGTCGCGACCATTACAACCACCTTCTATTACATCATTCAGATCGCCCAGCGCCAGGGTTCCGGTACCTATGTGCAATCGCAGTATCCCATTGCCGCTTTCATGCCCTTTGTACTCTGGCTCTTCGTGAACGTTGCGCTCAAGCTAGTATGGCCGCGATTGGCGTTGAGTCGGGGTGAAATGCTCGCTTTGTTCTCGATGACCTGGGTGGTAGCTACGATCCCGGCCTGGATCAGCCCCTGGGCCGCCATTCTGAGTTCACCGACCCAGTACGCCACCCCAGAGAACGAGTGGGCCGCGACTTTTTTTGACTTTATCCCCTGGCACGTGTTTCCTCCCACTACCGCGCCGGTAATCGACTATTTCTGGTACGGTCTGCCTGCAGGAATGGATATCCCCTGGGAAGGATGGATTTCGCCGATCTTCAACTGGCTGGGCGCGGCGATTGCAGTGGTGATCTTCGGCTACGGATTGCTGGTCGTGTTCCAGCGACAGTGGGAAGGTGCCGAGAAGCTCACCTTTCCTCTAGCGCAGATGCCAGCCAACTTGACCGAGGGCTGCGACGGGGAGCGTCACCTTCCTGATATTTTTTACGCGAAACTCTTTTGGGTCGGCTTCGCGGCAGTGATGGCGCCACAACTCTACAATATAGCTACCTACTTCAGCCCGGGATTGCCGTCATTCGACCTGTTCTGGACCTACTACCACTACCAATTCGGCAATGGCCTGGTATCGGGATATATCCGCGTGATGCCGCTGATGCTGATGGTGATCTACCTGTGCCCGGTGGACATACTCGGCAGCATGGTGCTCTTCCATTGGCTGGCAGAAATCAAAATGGGCTTGATGCAGCGCTTCGGTACGCCGGGCCTGGGGTTCACCGGCGTGAGCGCCACGGGGCGCTTCACCGAGCAGCAGATGATTCTCAAGACGGAGAGCCACGGGGCGCTGATATTCGTCGGACTGTGGTCCATATGGATTGCCAGAGGGCACCTGCGCCGGGTGTGGGACCAGGTGCGCCGTGGAAAGGGGGACCGGCGCGAGGTTACGCGCTATCGCTGGGCGGTGCTGGGAATGGTTGGGTCGGCTGTCTACGTAATATTCTGGGCCCTGCAACTGGGGGTGAATTTGCCGATGGCGGTGGGGATGTTCGGGCTGATGACTATGGCCTATTTCGTCGCTGTCAAGCTGGTGGCAGCGAGCGGCTGCGCCTATATCTACCCCGACCGGCCCTACATGAAAGGAGAGTCCTTTTTCCTCGAGTTGATTGGCTCGATTTACGTCTCCCCGCAAAAGCTGGTGCCCTTCAAGGTACTGACCAGCTTCGCCTTCTTCGGCCACTTCACGATCCCGGCGTGGCCGGCCATGGCGCACCATCTCCGCATCTTTTCCCTCAAGGACCAACCCGGGTGGGTCACTGGGGTAGTATTCGTAGCCTTTCCGGTGGGATTCGTGGCAGCCGCGTGGGCCCTCCTGGATCTGTGCTACGAAGAGGGCGGCGCCCTCTTCGTAGGGGTGCGCCACACCTGGTACTACGACGGGATCGTCTACCTGCTGAACAACCCCACAACTCCGAACCTGGGCAAGTGGGCCTTGTGGAGCGGCGGTTTCGCCGAGGCCGGCCTCATCACCTTATTGCGCAGCCGCTTCCACTGGTTCCCGGTCCATCCCATGGGCTTGATCTTTCAGAGTACCCACGCGGCCTGGTGGTACTGGTTCAACTTTTTCCTGATCTGGATAATCAAGCTGGCTCTCTTGCGCTACGGGGGGGTTAAAACTTATTTAGCGGGCAAGCCCTTTTTCTACGGGCTGGGAATCGGCTACGTGATGGGGGTAGTGTTGTCTACTGCGGTGGACTCAATCTGGTTCCCGACGGCGGGACATCGGGTTCACTGGTGGTAACCGGATGGGAAATAGTGCCATGCTATCTTCTTTTATTCTCTGGATGCTTCCCCTGCAAACTCACAACTATGCACCCCACAGAGCGTCCGCGCCCCGGGCGCCCTGCGGGGATTTGTCGCCTAACGAGGAGAATCGCCATGCGCATCTGTGTCATCAATCCCTTTGCCGGGACCGAATTTTTCGGGCGTGAAAACCTGGAGGCCATCGCCGCACCGGGAACGGAATTCGACATCGTCAATATCGAAGCGCGCTATCCCCTCCCCAACAACCAGTGGCTCTTCTTCAAGCACAGTTGTACAGGACCCACCATCGACCGCGCCATGGAGGCTGAAAGGGAGGGCTACGACGCCGTCTTCATCAGCTGTAATCTGGATATCGGCCTTTACGAATGCAGACAGATGTGCACCATTCCGGTGGCGGCCACGCTGGAGGCGGCGGCCCTGACGGCGCGAACCATGTGCCGGCGTTTCTCCCTTTTGAGCGTCGATAACCAGAACGGGCAGATTCAGAAGATGCTGCTGGAACAGTACCAGCTTGCACAGGGGCTGGTTTCGGTGCGCAGCTTCGACATCGACGCCAACGACCTCTACCTGGAGCGCACGAGGCCTGAGGAAACCCGTTCCCGGGTACTGGAGACGGCGCGTCGCTGTGTGGAGGAAGACGGCGCCGAGGTGCTCATCGCCGGCTGTACTCTGGCTGGCTCGGTGCTGTCCAGGGTAGCCCGCGAGCATCCGCAAAAGCAGCGTGCGCCGATTGTCGATGGCATGCTGCCCGGTTTCAAATTGGCCGAAACCATGGCGGTTTTGCGCCAGGCCGGCCTGCCGCCGGTGAGCCGGCTGGGAATGTTCGAGCAGCCTCCTCTGGGGGACCTGGAGAAGCTGCGCTGCGCCCAGGGTCAGCCCATGCCGGCGTGGTCCCAGAAGGAGTCCATTCCGTCGGATTCGCTCCCGTAATGTTGGAAACCTGTAGGGAATGGGAGGGTTTCTTATTATATTTTGACCGGAGTATTTTTTACTCAGACTATTGTCGAGAAACGATTCGGGTTGCAAGGAGAAGAATATGAAGGGTTTATCCATACGCTTGGCGTGGAGCGTTATATGGCTGACCGCCGCGGGGGTTGCCAGCACTGAAGCTCAGAGAATATTCCTGCCGGAAATGACCGAAGCGCGGCCCTTTCTGCGCAAGATGCAGCCGGCTTACCGCAATTACGCCTTCCAGCAATACACCCACTATCCCAACCACGAATTTCCCTTCGTCGATGCCCCGAGGGACTACTACAACTCCCTGGGGAATTATCTCATCACCGGCTATCCCATCTTCGGCTGGAGCGAGACCCGCACGGACGGTCTCGAATACGGCAGCCGCATCTACAAGGACCTGGGAGTCTGGTCAGCCGTTTTCGACTACGTGGTGGTGGGCCGCGACGGCTACAGCAGTTGGGGCTACCGCGCCATTGCCGGGGATGGGATGATCGCCCGCTTCACCCCCCTGACCCTGTCCAAGACGGACTACAACGGCGTGCGCCTGGACGTTTCCACTCCTCGCCTCAAATTCACCGGCCTGGCCTCGCGGGTCGAACGGCCCAGATCCTATATCGAGTACCAGCCTATCTGGATCGACGAGGACGCCCATCGCGCCGATGATTCCACTTTGCTCTTGGGCAGCCGGATGCAGGCCGATCTCGGCATTTTGCAGCTGGGACTCAACTGGGTGAACCAGCACGTCTACCAGAGCACCCAGCCGGGCAACGGTCTCAAAGGCCGGCTGCGGCCCGATCAACCGCTCATCCACCGGATTATCGTGCGCTTTTCGGACGATTCACCCGAAGATGACATGGGAGGGGCCGTGGTCCAGAACGTTCAACTGATAGTCAATGGCGAACCGAGGCCGGACCTGGAGCCCCAGGTGATCCGCCACCTGGCCGGTGTCACCCCACAGGTGGGGGCGGTTTCCCAGGCCACCGGCCGGTTCCGGCAGGCCAACTACGTCCGACCGGCCCCCGGAGGCCCGGTGGACATTGGCCGCTTCGTAGGCAACCTCTTCTATCGCGACCAGGAGATCCCACTCTACTCGGACTACTATTACCGCCTGGACCACGAGGCCGGTATAGACGTGAGCAAGACCACCAATCTCAGCGGCCTGGTGGGGAGCTTCACGATAGAATCTCCCCAGGGGGTCCTGCAGGCAATCGGAGACGAGCAACTGGCCTTTCTCTTCGACCTGTCGCAGGAACCCATGGTCGAGTCGCTGGAGGTGGAAGCCATCCTGGGCAATGACTACCGGGTGGACGTGGCCGTCCTCAGCCTTACCGACCCCCGCGGCAGGACCTACCATGCCCAGTATCTGAGCACCTACTACAGGACGGTCCTGCGTTCTCAGGGCAACGTGCACGACCGGTCGAACCTTGAACGGCGGCGCTTCAAGGTTGGAGAGAACACCGCCAATTTCGTCTACAGTGCGGACCTGCAACTGCACCTTCCCGGGCTGGAGGTCATAGGAGAATACGCCCGTTCGAGTGTGTATTCACGCTATCCAGCCCAGGTGGGAGATGCCCCCTTCCTCGACGAGGGGGGGCGCTTCGCGGACCGGGGCGACGCCTACTACCTGAACGCCTCGCACTGGTTCGGTCAGGGTCGCATCGGGGGAGAGTACTTTTCCATCAATCCGGAATTCCAGACGGAGATGCGCACCTACCTCGACTTCGGGCTCGGCCTGAGTTACTCCAATCTGCACGGCCTGACCAACGAGACGGCCTACTGGCAGACGGTGCAGGACAACGACGATGGCGACCGCTATCCCGACCGCCGCTTCGGCAACATAGTGGGGTTGCCCAACGACAGCAGGGACTTCGACATGGACGGGATTTTCATCGGGCAGGACGAGGACAAAGACGGAGCCCCGGAGACAAACCGCAACCTCAATCACATTCCCGATTTCGACGAGCCCTTTCTGATGTACGACGTCGATCCCAATATCTACGCCTACGGCCTGGACCGCAACAACAACAACGAGCCGGACCACCGGGAGGACGACGGCGTGGTGGACTATCCCTACTACCACGACGAGCGCGGCTACCACCTCTTCGGAGAGTGGAACCTGACCCGCCACTGGTCCCTGGGCGCGGGGCGTTACCGGATCAAGCAGGTTGCCGGCTATGGGCGCAACAACTCGACCTACGCGCTGCTGAGTTACCTCCGGGAGGGGTTAGAACGCCGGGAGGGCACCGCCCTTCTCAGACGGCTCTTCTTCGAGAACCGCTTTCGCCGGGTGCAGGATGACATAGCCAACGAGTTCACCACGGTGGATGACATTCCCCTGCGCGGAGGAGGATTCGGAGGCCGAGGGGTAAGGTTCTCCCATTTCAGATCGAACGCTCCACCCATCTGGTCAAGCCGCTTCCGGCCGGACCTGCTCTCCTTCCAGGACAGCTATGTCAACGATACCTACCTCGAAGGGAACCTCAGCCCCTGGTCTACTCTCAATGTTGTGCAGAAGTGGCGCCTGCAGCTTAACTGGCAGCAGGGCGGGCAGTTGCGTCCCGGAATCTTCCAGCGACAGCGGCGACTTGACTTCTGGACCTGGGTCAGCCGGGTCGACTACACCTGGTACTGGGGCAAGCTGAGCGTGACGCCCCAGTACAAAATCATGCTGCTGCGCCTGGCGGACCAGGAGCAGAACGAGAATCTGCAAGCCGAGATTCGCTCGATCCCCATAATGCGCCTGGAGTATCCCCTGCTACCCCGGACGACGCTGCGGGCCGGATTCCAGGGATTGGGTCCGCTGCCCTACCGGCGCGATGACCAGATAGCCGACCGCAACAGTCAAGAACGGCGAACCTCCTTCATAACTTTGACCAACCTCTCGCGCTACTTCGGTTACGATTTACATACGATTGTCGGGGTCTCAAAAGACCAACTCGACTTTGACACCGAGATCCAGCGCTTCAGGGAATATGAGACCTGGTCCTTCTTTGTCCGCACCCTTATAGGATACACCGAGTACGGGCGTCCATTCTAGGACCAATGTGTTCGATTTCCGGTGGCATGCCGATAGGCCGGCGACGGCGGCATGCCACCAGTCCCTTTCGGCGACCCGGCACCGGGCGGGGTGCGAGTATGGCTGTGGATCACATGAATGCCGGACCAGGCAATGGAGCCGGTGCTTGCATCCGAATGCCCTCTCCAGAAAGATCTTGAAATGACCTGGTATGAAAACAGCTTCTTCAACGTGCACGTGGATTACCATACCCGCAGCGACGCCAGGACCGGAGCGGGCATCAGCCGCAGCATACTGCGCCAGTTTCTGGGCGCAGTGCAGCCCGACATGATCCAGGTGCACTCCAAGGGACATCCTGGGATCGCCTCCTATCCCACGAAGGTCGGGCAGGTGAGCAGCGCGCACCAGGAAGATGTGCTGGCGATTTATCGCGATGTGTGCCGCGAGATGGGGGTGCGCTTCAGCGTTTACTATTCCAGCCTGGTGGACGCAGTGGCGGCGGACGGGCACGAAGAATGGCGCATAGTCAAGGCCGATGGAAATTTTTACGGCACCGGAGAGAAGTGGGAAGGGGATACCATGCACAGCTTCTTCCTGTGCCACAACAGTGGATACGTCGACCAGTATCTGCTGCCGCAAATCCGCGAGATTCTGGAAAATTACCGGCCGGACGGGCTGTGGTTCGACGGGGACGTGTGGGTGTCCCAGGTGTGTTACTGCGCTTCCTGCGAGGAAAAGTTCGGCAACGAGCACAGTCGCCAGGTGCCGAGAAACGACGGCGACGAAGACTGGCCCCTGGCCCTGCGCTTTTGCCGCGATACCTACTTGGACTATCTGCAGAAAGTTCGCGATTTGATCCGGGAGGTGCATCCCGACTGCCTGTTCTCGGTGAACTGGCTGCACACTCTGCGCAATCCGTGGGCGAGCCAGGGCAAGGTAGACTGGCTGTCCGGTGACGTGCCGCTCAACCACGGCGTCAAGGCAGCCGGACGCGAGGCCCGTTTCATGAATCATCAGGGCTTGCCTTTCGACATCATGGTCTGCGATTTCAGCCTCGACTATCGCACCCGGGGGTACATGTATCACAAGTCGGCCGCGCAGATGGAGCAGGAGGCTGCGGCGGTGCTTGCCAACGGGGCGCGCCTGTTCTACTGGGTGACGCCAACCCCGGAGGCGGCTTTCCGGGTCGAGGATCCGCCGACCTTGGCCGCGGTTGGCAAATTTGCTCGGGCACGCCAGCCATTCTGTACAGGAACGACCTCGGTGCCGGATCTAGCGCTGCTGGTCTCGGCCGCGGGCTGGGAGAACGATCCCAAGCTGCAGCTAGAGACCGAGGATGTACACCGGGTCTTTGCTGCCCACCAGATGCTGGTGGAGGCCGGGCTGCACCACGACCTGGTCAGCGAGGAAGCCTTTATCGATCGCGGCCGCGACTGGCCGGTCGCCCTGCTGCCTGGGGTTTCCCACCTTTCGCAGGGACTGGTGCAGGCTCTGCAGAAATTCGTGCGCCGTGGCGGGCGCCTGTTGTTGAGTCTGCCCCTTCCCGCAGGGAGTGCGGCGCTGACCGGAGTCGAAGGATGGGAATCCCTGGCGAGCCCGGAGGATCCGCTGGAGAAGGTGGCGCTGCGGGCCCTGCTACCCTCGGGTTGGGCCCGCGTCTTTTACCAGGCGGCACGGGCGCATGGCGGTGAGGCCGAGCCCAGGGGGCAACTCTGGGACGTTTCGAGCTTCGAACCTTTTCAGGGGGTCCCGGTTTCCTACCTGCACGGACTTGGCCGCGGCCAAGTCGCAACCCTGGCGGGCAATGTCTTCGACGGCTACAACAACGTACAGGCTCCGGACTTGCGCGATCTGGTACTGGGTGAACTGCGATTCCTGCATCCGCGACCCTTGGCCGAGTTGGATCCGGTCGGGCAGCTAGAGGTGGCGGTGCGGCAGCGGCCCGGCGAATGGCTGGTGCATCTGGTCAACCACGGGGCGGACCGCGACATGGGAGCAGGCAGCTACTTTGTGGAGCGGGTGCCCGACGGTGGTCCGCGCACACTGGATTTGCGCTGTCCATCCACACCTGCTTCCGCAACCTTGCAACCGGGCAATCGCACCTTGGACTGGGAGGCAACAGGGGACGGGATCAGGTGCTTTCTGTCAAAAATTGGCGTCCACGAGATCATTCAACTTCGGTTCTGAAAGTCCCTGGCAGGATGACCCTCGGCTGCCCGAATACCAGCGGCCAATACCGCCGGCGGCGGCGCGCCGGCAAGGCATTTTGTCAGGGGCTTAAATTTGAAAGGAAGAGAGACTAAATGAGCGATGATGCCAAGACCCCCGTGCCATTTCTTGACTGGTTCGAGTTGTGGCCGGGAGCTTCCGGATACGAGGCAGACGGCCGCGCCTTCATCGGCGAGTTCCCCACCGGGGTGAAACTCTCCGTGCAGCCGCCCCAGGAGAAACGGGATTTCGAGATGGTCAACGATCGTCCCTGGGAGAGCGGCAGGGTGAATATTTCCACCCTGATGCACCATGACGGCCGCTTTCGTCTGTGGTATCACACCCAGCCGCGGGGGTGGTCCAGGAGCGCAACCTGCTATGCTGAAAGCGACGATGGCGTCGCCTGGAAGAAACCCGCATTGAGACTGTGCGAGTTTGAGGGCTCCAAGGAGAACAATATCATCGACAGTGATCTGGAAGGGCACATCTTCGTGGACACCAATCCGCAAGTGCCGGCGGCCGAGCGCTACAAGATGGTGGGTATGAAGGGCGGGTGGAAACGCGGAGGCGGGCACATGGAAGGGGCAGAGGACGAGCCCGATGCGCTCAAACTGCGCACCGAATTGTGCTCCCAGGGCAAAAGCGAGCAGGAGATCATGGAGGAAATCGGACTCATGGGCAACCTGATGGGCGCAGTGTCGCCTGACGGGTGGCGTTGGACTCAACTGGATCAGCCGCTGCTGGAGATGTTCTGCGACTCGGACAATATCATCTTCTTCGATGAAGAGAGGAACAGCTACGTGGGTTATTTCCGCCACAACATGTTTCGCGAGACCGTGCCGACGGTGTGGCCGCCCAACCCCTGGCGCTGTATCGGCCGCGCCGAGACCGACGATTTCCGCCACTGGCCCACTCCCACCATCGTGGTGCAGCCCGACGCCGACGACCCCCCAACCCAGGACATCTACACCAACGCCTACGCCCCTTATCCCACCGGGAAGTACCACATCATGTTCCCCAGTATTTTCCATCGGGGCACGGACGTGGTCGACACTCAGTTCGCCGTGAGCCGCAACGGCATTACCTGGTTCCGATACAAAGATCCCATCCTCAAGCTGGGCTCTCCCGAGAGGTGCGAGGACGGCGGCATCTACGTGCGCCACGGAATTTTCCCTCTTGACGAGTCAACATGGGGGGTTCCCTATATCTGCATGAGCCACCGCCACAACGAAGGCTATTACTACGATAACTTCGACCACGATGTCTACCATCGCTGGGCTGTATGGAAGCGCGACCGCTTCGTCGCCCTGGAGGCCGAAGTGCAGGGACAGGTGACTCTCCTGCCCCGGGTCTGCCAGGGCGAGCGGCTCCTGCTCAATTGCCAGACGGAGCCGGGCGGCTGGGTGCGGGCGGCGTTCGTGGAACCCATGCTGTGGCCCCCCGAGAAGATCAAGCCTATTGATGGCTTCAGCTTTGAGGACTGCGATCCGGTGCGGGGGGACAGCCTGGATAGTGAAGTCCGCTTCAAGGGCAACGCCGATTTTTCGGCTTTGAAGGGACGCAACATCTGCCTGTGCCTGCAAATCTGCCGGGCGCGGGTATTCTCGACCCTGATGTAGGAAGGAGAATCATGAGCGCGCGTACGAAGGAGTTGTTCCTGGACTGGCACGGCATCTGGCCGGGTGCCACCGGATATGAGAGCGACGGAACCGCCTTTATCAGCGAGGCGCCCGAGGACGTAAGGCTCTCGGTGCAGCCGGCGACCATCACCGATCCGGTGTTGATCCTCGATAGACCGTGGGAAGGTTCTAGCCCGGGCTACGTCACGGTGCGCCACGTGGAAGGAAAGTACCGCATGTGGTACGGCTGCAAAGGGGGACTGGCCTACGCCGATAGCGAGGACGGCTTCCATTGGACCAAACCCGGCCTCAACCTGGTCGACTACGAAGGCTCCAAGGCAAACAACCTTGTTCTCGAAAAAAGCATCGAAGGCAGCGTCTTCCTCGACCCGGGGGCCCCCGCGTCCGAGCGCTACAAGCTGGTGACCATGAGAGTATCAGCCGATCGCAAGGGGACGCGTCTCGCCGGCGCCGAACTGGAGCGCGTCCTTTCCGAGCTCGAGGAGCGCGGCATTCCGCCGGCGGAGATCTACGGTAAGGAACTGAAGCTGGTTGGCGCGGTCCACGGCGCGGTATCGCCCGACGGACTCCAGTGGACCTTCGTCGACGAGCCCCTTTTCGAGAAGTTCTGCGACACTCAAAACGTCGTGCTCTACGACGAGAGCAGCAAGAAATACGTGGGCTACTGGCGCTCCAGTGCCGGACGGCGGCGCAGTATTGCGCGCTCGGAGGCCGCGGATTTCCGCCACTGGCCGCAACCGGAAATCGTGCTGCAGCCCGACGGCGAAGAACCACTCACCGACGACTACTACACCAATGGCTACTCTCCCTATCCCGGCCACAGTGATTTTCACCTGATGTTTCCGGCCGTCTACCGGCGCCTGCGCGACTGCGTGGAGGTGCGCATCGCGGTGAGCCGGGACGGGGTCAACTGGTCTTGGCCCGAGCGCAAACCGGTGATTCCCGCCGCCGCCCCGTACATGGGGGGCATCTATCCGGGACCGGGCCTTTCCCCCCTGCAGGATAACCTCTGGGCCCTGATCTGCCGCGGCGAAGAGGAACTGCACAACGAGAGCTATTACTACGAGCCCGAGCGCACCAGAGGAGAGATTCGCTGGGCCACCTGGACCCGTGACCGCCTGGTGGCCCTGGAAGCCACCGAAACGGGCCGGGTTACTCTCAATCAACTACAGGCCAGCGGTGCCCCCCTGGTACTCAACTGCGAAACCTCCCCCCATGGCTGGATTCGGGTGGAGTTGATCGAGCCCACCCTGTGGCCGCCTGCCCATCTGAAGCCCCTCGAAGGTTACAGTTTCGCCGACTGCGCTGAGCTGCGGGGCGACCACCTGGAGGCGGAGGTAAGCTGGAACGGCAGTAGCGACCTGTCGCCGTTGAAGGGCAGAAATCTGTGCCTGCGCGTCGAGTTGTGCCGCGCCAGAATTTTTTCCGTAAGTTTTTGAGGGGAATGCACATGAGCGACGCCGAGGGACAGCCTGGGAGGAGAGGTTCGATGGAATGGTAGTAAGGACCTGTCCGCCATGAAGGGACGCCAGGTTTGCCTGCGCATCAAGCTGTGCCGCGCCAGAATTTTTGCTCTTCCCCATTAATCAAGATAAAACTCGGCGCCAAACTGCGCCCATCAACTACCCGGACTCGGGTGCGCAATACCAAATTGGCGCAAGGTATCCTCCAAGGTCGGCCGGCGCAGGCGAATGCGATCGTCGCTCAACAAATAGGAGAACACGTATCCGAGCCCCAGCATCAGAATCCCGATCAGGAAGCAATAGATGATCGCCCGGTCGGGATTCTGGTCCTTCAGATACCCCACGTACAAGGGGCCGCAGATTCCCGCCGCCGCCCAGGCCGTCAAAATGGTCCCATAGATGCTCGACATTTTTTGCGGGCCAAAAACATCGAGCACGAATGAGGGCATGGTAGCAAAACCCCCTCCGAAGCACAGAAGAATATAACAGACCAGTACGGAAAAAACCCAGGGGTTGCGCTCGGTCATCAAAATGCCGAAAACGACCATCTGACTGGCGAGCAGAATTCTGAAGACCCTGACGCGCCCCACCCGATCCGATAGCAATCCCCAGAACAGCCGGCCCACCCCATTGCAAAGCGAGCTGACCGCGATCAGAGTCGCCCCATATTCGGCCAGGGTCGCTGGTTCCACCGTTGGATCGGCCAGACCCCAGACCTCCTGTAGAAGTTCGGACTGGAAACTGATGACGGAGATGCCGGCGGCGATATTGAAGAAGAAGACGATCCACATGAGGACGAACTCGGAGGAGCGCAGATAGGGCGCAACCGAGTCGGACTCGTCGCTGTGCGCCTGACCGGCGACGGCTTCAGCAGCCACCGGGGGATTGCTCAACAGCAAGCTGCAGGGTATCAGTACGACGGCGAAGATCACCCCGAGCCCCAGGAAGACATGGGACAGATCCTCCGCCAAGTGAGACACGAGCAGTGGCGCCAGTCCCTTGCTCAACAGGAAGGCTCCCACTCCGAACCCCATCACCACGATCCCGGGTGCCAACCCCTTTTTGTCCGGGAACCACTTGGCAACCGTCGCCACCGGCGTCACGTACCCCAACCCAATGCCCGCCCCTCCGATAACGCCGTAGCCCACACAGAACAGGGCCAGATTCTCGAGGTGCAGTGCCAGGCTCCCGAGCATATATCCGACCGCAAACATGATGCTGCCGGTAACCGCCAGGCGTCGGGGTCCGACCCGCGGCAGCAATGCGCCCGCCCAGGCCGCGGAGATGCCCAGGGACAGGATCGTCAGGCTGAATGCCCATGCCGTTTCGGTAAACGACCAACCCAATTGCCGGACTAAAAGGGTCTGGAAGAAACTCCACGCATACACTGTCCCGAAGCAGACCTGCAGGACAGTGCAGAATAGAGCCATTATGGAGCGCGGAACCAGTGCCCTCTGTTTCGCCATTTTTCTCTGGATCTCGATGGCCATTTAGTCGCCGGATGGCGGTCGCGGCTTCCTTTCGGCCACATGAAGGAAAAGTCGGGCAAGGTGTCCTACCTCGTCGTCGCGCCCTAGAAGTTTGTCGTCTGCCTCTCCCCCATCGCCCCCCCCGCGCTATGCCCACGGCGTAGCCCAGAAGCGCCCCCAGCGGTTTCGCCGCCAGATTGACCAGCCAAATGGCGGCAAAGATCCCGGCCACAAGGATGATGGAAAAAAGGTAGACCTGCTGGCCGATGGCTCGTTGGATCTTCAGCGCAATCAGACCGGTGTCCATGCCTACGTGCACCGTGCCCGCAACCCCGGCCAGAATGGGACTGCCCACTTCGACGAAATCCCCCATTCCGGACACGCTGCGCTCGACCGTCTCCATATTGAACGGGTCGCTGTCGCGAATCTCTGCAGGGATACCCGGAACAAAGGTATGGGCGAGAAACTCCCCAGCCTCGTCGGTGATGAAGATATACTTTATTCCCTGAATCTCGACGAACTGATCGATGAGCGATTGCAAAGCCGACAAGTCGCGATTAAGGAGAATGTCAACACTGGAATCGGCGATTGTTTTGGCGATGTCGCGGCTGTTGCTCTCGTATTCGGCCGACAGGTGGGTATCGACCCTATAGACGCACAGAATGGAGGTCGAAAGGCCGATCAGGCCAAACAGCGAAAAGACGCCGAAAAGCGTTTTCTTGAACAGCTTCTGGACCTTCATTTCATCCAAACCTGGAGCGCCAATCGTCTAGCGGAACAAATCGGCCCTCATCGACCACCGTGTAGTAGACCTGCTGCAGACCCTGGCGCCTGTCGTGGCTGAAGGAGACTTGCTCGCCAATTCCCAGAACGAAATTATCAACGGAAAACACCGCATCTTCCAGTCGGCTGCGTTGCGGCTCGGCACCCAGGCGCTGCAAAATTTCGACCATCAACTTGGCGTTGAGGAAGCCTTCAAGGCTGACGAAGCTATGGTCAAAGGGGGTATAGGAATCTTGCATCAACTCCGCGGGTGGCAACGGAGCGTAGAGGTTCATCAAGTCGCAATACTCCTGAACCGCGGGTATGGATATATCCTCGTAACTAGGTACCACCTGGGAGTTTACCAGCCACCGGGTGTAGCGCCGGCTGTCGTCGCGTCCCTCGGTGAGAAGCTTGAGGAGATTTTCGCTGCCAACGAAGGACAGGTTGGCAAATGGCACCTGCTGGCCGAGATCGACGGCATCGCGGGCAAAGGCCGCGCAGGCCGCATATGCTACCGATACAGATCACAGCTTCTGGCTTGGCCGCCTTGAGAATTTCGACCTGTTTGCGCATGGTGCCGGTGAAGCGCTCGCCGCGACGGTAGGTGGCTTCGCCAGCGATTCGTTCACCGTACCTTTTCAGAGCGCTCCTAACTCCAGCCCATCCGCTGCGTCCATAAGCATCCGCCTGATAGAACACGGCAATGCGCCGACGATCAATGCGCACGAAATTATCCACCAGGCCTGCAGTTTCCTGGCGGTAGGAGGCGCGCAGATTGAAGGCGAAGGCTCCATAGGGCGGTTCGCGCTAGGGCTGGGCTCCGGTAAATGGAAAGAACAGCAGGATGTTGCGGTCCTGGAATTTCTTCAGGATGGGCAGCACGCGGGTCACCGTCGGCGTGCCCACGTAACCGAAGAGCAGGAAAACCTGGTCCTCCAGCATCAGCTTCATTGTGTTCCTGACCGAAGGACCTGGTTGGTAGCCGTCGTCATAAGCTTTGACCTGCACCCTGCGGCCGGCCACGCCCCCTGCCGATTTACGTGGGCGAAATAGGCGCCGGCACCGCGATAGAGCTCGATGCCCAACCCCCGGGACGGACCGGAGAACGCGGCGGAAGTACCCAGGATAATCTCGGTGCCGGTCACGCCGGATGCCGGTTCGGAAGGACGTTCCGCAAAGGCCCGCAACGCCTGCCACCAGGGGCCGACCAGGCAACCGGTAAGGCCGGCACGGAGCAGCGACCGCCGCGTAATTGCTCTCATACTGTTTCCGCTGGCTTGTGTCTGAGGGGAAGGTCCGGACATAGGCGGGAACCCGGGACTGACCATGGGAACTATCGTGCACGGCAAATAAGAAATATTATCGTTTGAGTGTTAACCTGATGGCCGTCCTTGCCCATTTTCTGATGTGTCGCCGCGGATCTTTGGTTAAGTTCAGCTTGGTGACTAGCCCGTTGAATAGACCGTCATTTCTTTCAGACGGTGGGAATAATCTGTTTTTCTCCTCGACCTCCGCCCGACATGCAGGCCTGAACGACTCTGCCATGCTCCTCAAAACCCACGCAGTCCACCTGTCCACCCCCCACCTGCTCCTGCGCCCAATGACCGAAGCCGATTGGGACCCAGGGACCCTTCCAGGGCCCTGAGTACAGGGAGGAACTGGGAGGTAAAGGTCAATGAATTTCCCGGCATTTTTCCGCAAGGGTAGAACTCAGGACCCTGCGCATCAAAGAGCGGTGGAAAAGACCTTGGCTTTTTTCAAGTGCAGGCGAACGCTTACTTCCTTGCCGCGCAGCATCGAAAGATCGCTTTTGCCGTTCCAGCGCACCACTCTCGAGAGCTCGTCGCCGTTCAATGTCTCGGCCGCATCGAGCCCGAACCCCTCGAAGGCCTGCACCGGCCTGGGCGGGGTGACCGGGGGATTTACCAATTCAACCTTGACCCACCCGTCTTTCTCGGTGCGGTAGTTCAGGCGCATCTCATTTCCGGCGCAGGGACGCTGCACCAGGACCACCGAGCCCTCGGCGGCGGCATGGAGCCCCGCGAGGCGATCCTCCTGCCAGCTTGCCCAGCGAAACTCTCCGTCTTCCGGGTAATTGCGGCCGCGGTCCAGAAAGTCGTGCTTGCGCTTGTTGCCCACGAAAGGCAGCCGCCACTCGCCGCTGTCCAGGGCGACAAGGTTGGGACTTGCGTACATCGAGCCGTATTCTCCGCCCTCGAAACTGAGGTCGATGATAGGCTTGCGCTCGGGTCTGCTCCAGTTGTAGCTGTCGTGACTGATAGCCAGATAAATATCTACCGTAGAGGAAATGCGGTGGTAGAAGGAGGGAAACATCAGATAGAGTCGCCGCCCCGGGTAGGGACAGTAGCAGGGGTTGTAGATGTCGTCGCCAATGGGATCTTGAGGATCGCACATCAGACAGAGTCGCGGGTCCTGCAACTGGCGGAAATCCTTGCCTTCGGCGCGCCGCACCGAGCGCCGCCGCTCGAGATGGCCGCGAAGATAGGCCACGTACTTCTCCTCGTAGGGATCGTAGATGCAGAGGTTATGGGTGTCCAGCGGGGATGCGCCGACGTCGAGAATATGATCCTCGATATTCGTCCAGTGAATCCCATCCGGGGAAACGGAGGCATGCACCGCCTGGCGCAGTTCTACCGCTTTTTTGCGGTCTTCGGGGCTGACGCCGCCAACGTCCATGGCGATCATCAACTCTTTGAACTTTTTCCCGTCCATGTTCTCGTCCAACTTGCCGTCCCGGTAAAATCTGCCCTTGCCGGCGATGGCCTTGTAGCGTTCCGCGTCCGGGGCGGAAGGGTCGATGAAAACGTGTCCGAGGTAGTGGTCTGCCCCATGGCAGATGATGTTGTTCCTGGTCGAACCGTCGTAATCGACGAGGTTGAGATCGGGGCGCTCCCAGTTGAAGCCGTCTGTGCTATCGGCGTAACACACGTAGTTCCGGGAGACATCGCCTACTTTGGTTACCCCGTACCAGAGGCGGTAGCGCCCCTGATCGTAAATCATTGAATTGATGTGGAGATTGGCTCCTTTCTCCCACGCACTCTCTTTGTGGAAAAACACGGCGGACTTGCGCGCCATTTCGATCTCGATCTTCACCCCTCTGGGGGGATCCTGGGACCAGATGGTGCCGTCCGGCTCGAGTTTGCGGTGAGATGCCCAGATTCCAAAGTGGTCAAGTATTGGAGTGGCAGCGGGTCGTGCGCTATTCATTGGCAATATTCTCCTGGCAAGGGCTCGTTGCGGCTCGATTTTTGAAAGTAGCCTGCGGTGCAGCGGCTGTCCACCCTCTTGAAACGTCCTGTAGACATAAAATGACTCGGCGAGGCTTGACGGCTGATGGAGGAGGGAATAAGCTTGGAAGTTGTTCATCGTCGGTGCGCTGATGATGGAATGGGGGTTCAATAACGACACTGGCGGGATCCAAGCGGATGTGAGGGCTTAGCGCCAGTTTGAATGGAAGGAGACAAGGATGAGAATAGGTGCGTTCCTGGGTAGTCAGGGAGATGATTTTCTCCAGTTTCTGCAGCAGTACGGGGTGAGCGACGTGGTAGGCGGATTTACCAGTTGTCCGGACTACACCCGAAAATTTCCTCCCGATGCAGGCGACAAACCCGGCCAGTACTGGGACTATCTGGATCTGGTGCAACTGCGCGAGCGCGTCGAGTCCTACGGATTACGCCTGGCCAGCATGGAAAACCCGCTGCCTCAATGGTGCTTCGACCACGTGATGCTGGGCATGCCCGGTCGCGAGCAGCAACTCGAGAACCTCAGCATCACCATCCGCAACATGGGACGCTGCGGCATTCCCTACTATGGTTACAACTGGATGGCGAACCCGTCACGGAACTGGCGCTTTTCCACCCGCACCTCTGTCCACTACCCGGGCAGGGGAGGTGCCATGTACGATCTCCTCGACCTGGAGGAGGTAAACAAAGGACCTCTTTTCAGGGAACGCGAGTACAGTGCCGACGAAATGTGGGAAAACTACGAGTACTTCGTGCGCGCCATTGTTCCAGTATTGGAAGAGTCGGGGGTGAGAATGGCTCTGCATCCGGACGATCCACCGACGCAGAAGGTCGGCGGGGTCGCGCGGATTTTCCACGATCCCGATTGCTACCAGCGAGGCCTGGATCTGGCCGACAGCGAGGTCAGCGGGGTGAATCTGTGCCTTGGCAACTGGACCGCCATGGGCACCGACATCGTGGCCTCCATCCGCCGCTTCGGCGCGGCGGGTCGGATCCTCTACGGACATGCCCAGGGAGTCCAGGGAACCGTTCCCCGCTTCAATGAGTGCTTTCTGGACGAAGCCGACTGCGATTTCCTGGAAATTGTAAAAACTTTCGACGAAGTAGGGCTGGATTCTTTTCTCGCCGTCGCCCATCTGCCGCGCACCGTCAACGATGCGCCGCCACAATTTCAAGGCCACGCCTTTGCAATCGGTTACATGGCTGGCATCATTCGCGGCGCCACTCAACTGCACGAGAGAGGTAGTTGACCGACCCCGGAATTCCTGCACTCCCGCCAACTGCCCCGGCGCCACAATTTCCTACTTTTATCGAGCCGTGGTCGTTCAGCACAATCCGATTTCTCCCACCCTGCTTGGCCGCATACATGGCCGCATCGGCGGCGCTCAATGCTTCGTCGGCGCTGGAAGGGACACCGTAATATATCCCCACCGAAATTGTCCCTTCCGTCCTCTCCTCGACCGCGGTCCTCAAGCGTTCTGCCAGCCTTGCTGCAGTTGCGGCTTCGGTGCGCTCGGGGATGACGGTGAATTCATCGGCGCCCCACCTGAAGATGAAGTCAGAGCGCCGCAGCACCGACTGCAGAACGGTCGACAATTGGACAATGAATCTGTCTCCTGCCTCGTGACCTTTGCTGTCGTTGATGTCCTTCAAATTGTCCGAGTCCAGGTAGATGAGGGCCAGCGGCTGCTTGCTGCGCGCCGCCGAGCCGACCAGGCGGTCGAAAATGTCGTTGAATCCGCGCCTGTTGTAGAGCCCTGTGAGGGAATCGACGCGGGACTCTATCTCCAGGTGCCGGACTTTTTCGGCGTTTATTTGAGCCAGATTCTGGTAAAGGCGGTGGCCTGCGGCGGCGTGGGGATCGGAATTGGAGGCCCCAGCGGTCAACCTCAAAATGGTGCCTCCTCCGCGCTGCTTGGCAAGGGCTAGCATTTCGGCTGCGGCTCCATATAGAGCGACCACCGTCTCCGGGACGGAGACAACGGATTCGGCGCAGAATTTTACCCCACCACCCGATAGCGGCACCTGGCAACCGAAGAGTCTCTCGCAACCTCGCCTGAACTCGGTTCCAATCTCCCGGACCCTGGTTTCATCCACTTGCAGCAAGGCGAATCGACCTTTGCCCGCGGGGCCGGACCAACCAGATTCCCGGCGCAGAAGGTTCTGAAGATATTCCAGGATTGCAGCCCCGGTCCTTGCACCTTCCCGAGCCTCGAGCCGGGAATAGTTGTCCACCTTGAGGAGTACTATGGTATCGAGCTTGCCCCCTCGCAACAGTTCGGCCATGACGCCTTGCACCCTGGAAACATCTTCGCTCGGATGGCCCATATTCCTATTCCCAGCCACCGCAATGCGTGCGCCGGTCCCGGCGCACGCGGGTAGCGCTATCATAGCGGAATCTACATATTATGGATACGCCCGGCAAAATCCCCCTGAAAATCCTCACGGAAGTTTGAAAAAAGGAAATTTCCTATGCCAAGCAGACCAATCAAAATTCTCCTCGTCGCCGCCCATCCGGCGGACGGCTTCGACCAGGCCGGGGGAACCCTTGCCCATCACGTCGCCCGCGGCGACCAGGTGACCGTGGCTATCGCCACGACGGGAGTGCGCTCGCACCACTGGGAGTTGAAGGACGCCAAGCACAGAAGCGGGGGCGAGATGGACGTGGAACCGAAGATCAAAGCGGCGGTGGTCGAGAAACTCGAAGAGACCCGCACTGCCTGCCGCCTTCTCGGCTTCGACGATGTGCGCGACCTGGGATTTGAGGACGACGACCTGCTGCTGAATCGGGAAAAGGTCGAGGCAATCGCCGCAGTCATCCGCGAGGTCAGGCCGGATCTGCTGATATCCCACCATCCCTACGAGACGGCCGGGCTGAAGATGCACGGAACCATCGGACAGGCAGCCGTTTACGCTACCCAGCTTGCCCAGGGAACCGGGCGCGCCCGCCAGGTTCGGCATCGCACCCCGGTACACTATTTCATGAACCCCATCGCCTATATGGGCGCCAACACCCTTGAGTACGCCGGTACCGCCCGCGTCGACCTCTACGTCGATATCACCGACGTCATCGAAAAGAAGGTGCGAGCCCTGGACTGCATCTCCAGCCAGTACTACGGCGGGGCCTATTCCCGCAAGCGCGGCGAGAACGAGGACGGCCACTTCGGCAACAAGGCGGGGGTGGCTTACGCTGAGGCCTTCCAGCGCTACACTCCGATGGTGCGCTACACTCTGCCCATTTCCGATTACGAACTGGACCAGGTGGACGAATCCATGGAAGACCACATGGGACGCAGAAGCGAGATGATTGCGGCGTTCCTGCCACTGCCGGAGAACATGGAATTTTCCAGCAATCATCGCGTGCCGGCGGAAAAGTACTCCGACTGACAAGGATCAGTCTCCCTCAAATTCCCAGACCCAAACATGAAACGGGCCAACCTGCTTTTCATTCTTGCCGATGAGCACCGCCGCGATGCGAGCGGATGCTATGGCCATCCAATGGTTCGCACTCCCCATCTCGATCGTCTTGCCGAGCGCGGGGGCAGTTCAACAAACTAACCATGTACGAGCAGGCAGCCGCCGTTCCGTTCATCATGACCGGACCCGAGGTCCCTCAAGGCAGGGTGGTGGACACCCCCATTTCACTGGTGGACTGCTTTCCGACGGTTTTGCAAGCAGTTGGGGTTGGTCCCGACGACGAAGACGCAGATCTGCCCGGCGAATCATTGTGGAAAATCGCCGGCGCGGCGGACCGCGACCGCACGGTCTTCAGCGAATACCACGCCGCCGGATCGCGCCATGCCACCTTTATGCAGGTCGACCGGCGCTATAAATACCTGCATTATACCCACGAACAGGCGCAGGTCTTCGACTTGGATACGGACCCGGACGAGCTGAGGGATCTTGCCCGCTCCCCCGCCCACCAAACCCTGGTGCGGCAACTTGAAGCCCGCCTGCGAGACATGCTCGATCCGGAAACCACCGACCTCAGATGCAAGGCGGATCAGACCGCCAAGGTGGAAGCCTTCGGAGGAATGGATGCGGTGATCGCGCGCGGGCTGAGCAATTCTCCGGTGCCCGGAGAGAAACCCGTTTTCTATCACCACGGGGCAATGGTGAAGTGAGATCGGCCGTGGCCAGCCTTGAAGACGACTCGGAAAGGAGTTGGATCAATGTTGATGCAAGACAAGTTCGCCTTCGTTACCGGCGCATCCAACCACCGCAGCATTGCCTGGGCCATCGCCAGCGCCCTGGACCGGGAAGGGGCGCGGTTGGTTATCGGCTATCTGGGCGATCGCGAGAAGCAGGGTATCGACAAGATCGTCGGTCGGTTGCAGCGACCGCCGCTGCTGGTGGCTTGCGATGTAACCCAGGATGATTCGGTCGACGCCGCTTTTGAGACCATAGGCGAAACCTGCGGCCGCCTCGATTGTCTGGTCCACTCCATCGCCTTCGCCAATCGCGAAGATCTGGACGGACGCTATACCGACACCTCACGTCAGGGCTACCACCTCGCCCTCGACGTCAGCGCCTTTTCCCTGAATTGCCTGGTGCAAGGTGCGGAGCGCCTGATGCAGGAAGGTGGGGGTATCGTCGCCATGACCTATCTGGGCAGCGAGCGCGCCGTCCCTAATTACAATGTCATGGGAGTGGCCAAAGCCGCTCTGGAATCCGGGGTCCGCTACCTGGCCAGCGAATTGGGGGAAAAGGGCATCCGCGTAAACGGACTCTCCGCCGGTCCGCTCAAAACGCTGGCGGCGCGCGGCATCAGGAACTTCAGCACCATGCACAAACTGCACGCCCAACGCGCTCCTTTGCGGCGCAACACCAGCGTGGAGGAGGTGGCGGATGCAGCTCTCTTCCTCTGCAGCCCCTTGAGCCGCGGCATCACCGGCGAGATTCTCTACGTGGATGGCGGTTACAGCATAATGGGAATGTAGTCAGGAAGGCGGCGGCAACTTCATCTTGCCCAGCACTCGCAGGCTGTGCCGCCCCTGAGGTTGACCCGCTCTGTGGAGCGCGCCCAGGTGGATCTTCAAAAACTCCGCCTCCGGCGCTGTATCCACGTCGTACCAGGGAGGCAACAGGCCCAACGAGCAGTCTCCAAGCTTGTCGATCGTTTGTTCCAGAACCCTTCCCGTACTCCACTCTATACCCTCGAAAAGGAGGCGCTCACCAGCGCGCTGGCCGATCAGATAGTAGCCCCCGTCGGTGCTGGGCCCGATAACCACATCTCGATCCTCCATGAGATCCAAGGCCTGGTCAATGTAGGCCGGCGGCAGGCTTGGAGTGTCGGAACCGATGATGGCCGTGCGCCTGGCGCCCTGGTCAAAGCTCCAGCGCATGAGCTCGTCCATACGCAGCCCAAGATCGGCGTCGGGCTGGGGCACCCAGGCGAAATCGCCCATCCCCTCTAACCACTGACGCAGTTCCGGTTCCGCATCTGCCGGAGTGTAGGCAATCACCTTCAACTCCGCCGCCGACGCCGCCAGCACAGCCACACAATCCAGAACAAAGGCGCGGTAGAGTGCGGCTGCCTCCTCCGCGCTGCAGTGGGGCATCAGCCGGGTTTTGACCACGTCCGGCTGTGGACGCTTCACCATCAGAATACAGCATCTGGACATGTTCCATCCCTGCCGCGCAAGTGATCCCGGGCGGCCCTTCCGGTCTTTCAAGCTCGAGGGCGACTCCGACAACCTCTGGCAAACAACTCCCCTCCCCGCAGCGGTCTCCTGCCCGCACTGCCGGTCTTGACTGCTGTTTGCCACCCTCCTAGTTTAGGAGCAACGAAATCGACCGGAAAAGACCTGTTTGATAAAAGCGCACCGGCTCCTGACCGAAATCAAAAAGCACGGGATCACGCATGTCGTGGGCGTTCCGGACAACGGCACTCAAGCCCTTTTCCAGAGCCTGTGGGACGACCCGGCTATTGAAGTTATACTGTCAAGCCGAGAGGGCGAAGCCTTCGCCATGGCTTCGGGCCTTTACCTGGGCGGCAAATACCCTCTGGTCGTCATTCAGAACACGGGCTTCCTCGAGGCCGGTGATGCATTTCGCGGCACCGCATACAACATGGGGATTCCCCTAGTAATGCTCATCGGCTACCGCGGCTACAAATCCATGCAGCCCGATGCCGAGCGCGCCGATACCGCGGCCACTTTCTTCGAGCCTACCCTCGCAGCCTGGAACATACCCTACTTCGCGCTCCATTCCGACAAAGATCTGGTCCAGGTCGACGCCGCCTTCGAGCGCGCCACTGCGACCTCTTCACCTGCCGCAGTCCTCCTCGTCGAAGAAAGTTTCTGACTTTGCTCGACAAGTACAAATGTCTCCGGAAGCTGGCCGCCCGGCGCCGCAATGAAATTGTGATCACCACCATGAGCGTGGCGGCGCCATGGTCGAGACTATCCGACGGGCCGCTCGATTTCGCCTCCGTGGAGAGCGCCATGGGCCACGCCGCCGACTTCGGCTATGGCCTCGCCATGGCCCGGCCGGAGCGCCGCGTCATTGTCCTCAACGGCGACGGCAGTACTCTCATGTGCCTGGGCACTTTGGTGACCATGGCTCAGAGGCCCCTCGAAAATTTTACTCTGGTGATCACCGAAAACGGCACTTACGAGGTTACCGGCAACCAGCCCGTACCAGGGGCCGGTATCGCCGACTACGAGACTATTGCCCGCGGTGCCGGGATCGAGCGGGCCTGCACCATTGACAACGACGATTTATTCGAAGAAAAACTTCCCTGCCACTTCGAGGCAAAGGGCCCGCTGGTCTTCATCTGGAAGATAACCAAGGCCACCGAACCCGTCCCTCGGCCCGCACTTCCCATCCGCACTCGAGCGCGCCGCTTGCGCCGGGCATTGGCTGGAAGCGATTGAGGAAAGTCGGACATGCACTTTCCCCTGATGGCCACCGTCAACCGGCGTTTTTCCACTGTCGCCGTAGAAGATATCGTCGGGACCTTGGAGGATCAACTGCGGAGGAACGGCCACGCCATTGCACCGGGCGCTCGCATCGCCGTGGCCACCGGCAGCCGGGGCATCGCTCATATTGCCACCATCGTCCGCACCGTTGTCGACCATATCCGCCGAGCGGGCGGCCATCCCTTTATCCTCCCGGCAATGGGCAGTCACGGGGGGCCAGCACCGAGGGACAAAAGCAGGTTCTCGCCGGCTACGGGATCACAGAGGTTAGCATGGGGGCTCCAGTGGAGGCCACCATGGATGTGGTGCAGGTAGGCGAACTCGAGGACTACACTCCCGTGCTTCTCAACAAACTTGCCCGGGAAGCCGATGGGATCGTCCTGGTCAACCGAATCAAACCCCATACCTCTTTCCGCGGCCCCTTCGAAAGCGGTCTGATGAAGATGATGACCATTGGCCTGGGCAGCCACAAAGGTGCGACCCTTGCCCATTCAAAGGGAGCCCAGGGCATCGCTCGGCTGATCCACGCCTGGGGCAGGACCATCCTGGACCGAATGCCGGTTATCATGGGGATAGCCGTCGTAGAGAACGCCTGCGACCGGACGGGCCGTATTGTCGCCCTGAAGCCGGAGGAATTCGAATCCCGCGAACCTTTGCTGCTGGAGGAGGCGCGCCAGGCGATGCCCCGTCTACTGGTCGAGGGGATCGATCTGCTCATCGTCGAGGAAATGGGCAAAGATATCAGCGGTACGGGAATGGATACCAACGTCATCGGCCGCATGCAACTTCCTGGGGTCGAGGAGCCCGAGACCCCCGCCATTGCGAGAATAGCGGTTCTCGACCTGACCGAACGTACCAACGGCAATGCTTCCGGCCTGGGTCTGGCCGATATAATTACCCGGCGCCTTTCGACAAAATCGATCTCAAAGCCACTTACGCCAACGTTTTCACCACGACCTACCTCAATCGCGTCTACATCCCGGTCATCATGGAGACTGATCGCGAAGCCATCAAGGCTGCCCTCAACGTTCTCCGCCTTCCAGACCTCACCCAGGCGCGCATCGTGCGCATCAAAAACACTTTGTCTCTGGAACGGATTCAGGTCTCTCAGGCCTTGCTCGACGAATGCAGGAACCATCCGCAGATCGACCAGGCTGGCGCGCTGCAGCCTTTTGATTTTGCCAGCGACGGTACTTTGATCAGGCTTGGAATGTAGAATCAGAAGGCCTTGCGGAAGCGCTGCGAGTTGATCCCCAACTGGTCCCGGTACTTGGCCACCGTACGGCGGGCGATCTGCAATCCCTTCCTGCCCAGCTCGTCGGTTATCTTCTGATCGCTGAGCGGGTTGGTCTTATCCTCTTTGGCAATCAAGGTGGCAATGTGCTCCTTGACATTGCGGGTGGAGACATCTTCTCCACTTTCGGTGCTGACCTTGCCATTGAAGAAGTACTTGAGCTCAAATACGCCGTGCGGCGTCTGCATGTACTTGCCGTTGCTGACCCGGCTTATCGTCGACACGTGCATCTCCACCATGTCCGCTACGTCCTGCAGCACCATCGGCTTCAAGTACGGAGGTCCCTTCTCGAAGAAGGGCAGCTGCATCCTGACCAGGTAGTTGGCCACTTTCAGCATGGTAGCACGGCGCTGGTGGATGGCGTTGATCAGCCAGCGCGCGTCGTTGAGTTTCTTGGACAGGTAGTGCTGGACCTCGTCCTTGCCGATGCGCCGAGAGTCCTTGAGCATCCTGGAGTAGGTGCCATTGATTCTCACCGCCGGCAGGGTCCCCTCGGTCAGGGTGACGATCCAGTCGTCCCCAACTTTCTCGACGAGGAGGTCGGGAGTGATGTAAGATCCCACCGCGTCCAGAGTGAGCAAGCCCGAATAATCGCTGCTGCTGAGCGATCCAGGATAGGGCTGCAGGCTTTCGATCAGGTCCAGCGCTGCTTTCAGCTCGTCCTCGGAGATGCCCAGTGCCCGGGTGATGCGTCCGAATCGTCGCCTGGTCAGATCCTCCATGTGGTCGCGCACAACCTGGAGCGCCAGTTGCCTGTGCTCCCCAATCTGCTGTTGCAACTGAATCATCAGGCACTCGCGCAGATCTCGGGCCCCGACTCCCGTCGGCTCGAAACTCTGAACCACCTTCAGAACCTCTTCTACCCGCGCTGGAACCAGTTGCAGCATCTCGGCCAGCTCCTCGGCGGAACAATTCAGATACCCCTTCTCGTCGATACTTCCTATGATGTAGGCGCCGATCTCGCGCTCGGTAGGAGAGAGATCGCTCAAAGCCAGTTGCTCGTGCAACTGAGCGGTCAAAGGCGGAATGGTGGTTATGCGGTTCTCCCGGGGCTCGCGGTCCAGTTCCCAATTCGGATCGTACTCGGTGCGCTCGCTGTTGTATTCGCCCCGATCGAATTGATCGTCCAGCAGGGTGTCCCAGTCTACCTCCTCGGCTTCACGGGGCAATTCCTCCTCTTCCTTCAGCCCTTCATCGGGCCCTTTCTCACGCTCTTCGAGATCCTCCTCCACAACCGGGCTCTCTTCGAGCAAGGGATTGAGCTCCATCTCCTGCTGGATCCTCATCTCCAGTTCCAGCGTCGACATCTGCAGCAGCCGCAGCGACTGGATGAGCTGCGGCGCCATTTTTTGCTGGAGAGTCTGATGTTGCAGAATACGGAGCATGGACCCGGAATTTCCTTGTGGGGATGCGTAGAATTTTTGTTCGCTTTACCTCGGAGACGGTAAAATCCATCAGGTTAAAATATAACTGATCTCCTTGAGGCCAATCAAGTGGGGCCCAGCTGGAACCTCTCCCCCAGGTAGATGCTGCGCACCTGGGGGTCGGCGATCAGCTTACGGGCACCGCCCGCGGCAAGAATGCGCCCGTCTACCATGATGTAAGCGCGGTCGGTGATCTCCAGAGTCTCGCGCACATTGTGGTCCGTAATCAGAATCCCCAATCCCTTCCTGCGCAGATCGGCGACGATATTCTGGATATCCTCCACAGTTCGTGGATCGATGCCCGCAAAGGGCTCGTCCAGGAGCATATATCGCGGTTCGATGGCCAGGGCTCGGGCGATTTCCACCCGCCGTGTTTCGCCTCCAGAGAGCTCGTCGGCGCGCTGCGACGCGAGCGCCTTCAGATTCAACTCTCCCAGCAACTGCTCCAATCTGCAAGCGAGCTCGCCCTTGGCCAGGCCTCTGGTTTCCAGGACGGCGCGCAAGTTCTGCTCCACACTCAGCTTGCGGAAGATCGAGGTCTCCTGAGGCAGATAGCCGATACCTTGCAGCGCCCGGCGGTACATGGGAAGGCCGGTGATATCGACCCCGTCCAGGTAGATATGCCCGGCATCGGTGTTGACGAAACCCACGATGCTGAAAAAGGTGGTGGTCTTGCCGGCGCCGTTGGGTCCCAGCAAGCCCACGATCTCGCCGGGCTCCACCTCCACACACACCATGTCGACCACTTGGCGGCGGCCGTACCTCTTGCACAGATTCTCAGTTCTCAGCGCCATACCCCGGCTTTCCTTTCATCGTCCTTCCGCGTCGGGAGGATAATAGTTGCCCTCAACAGATTCTACTACCCGGACCTCGGCGATAGTGCCCTGGGAGAAGGAGACCTCCAACTCCTCTCCTTCGACCGAGTGGATGGAAACCTGTCCCGGCCGTTCCTTGTCGGGCAGGCGTGACAAAACCTCTGCTCCACCCTTGACCCACACCTGTTCCAAAGCGCCGGCCACAAAGCTCAGGGTCATGTTCCTGCCCTTGAAGCGGCTCACATTCTCCTCGCCCAGCTCGCGGTGGGTCACGTCCGCCCCACCTTCCAATTTCACTCGCTGCAGGCGCTCGTCCTGGAAAAAGATTTCCCCTGCCCCCCCTTCAATCCAGCTTATTCCCCCCTCCTCTACCTCTATCTCACCCTTCACCTCTCGCGGTATGTGGATGCGGGTGATTTTGCCGTCATGCAGCTCTGCAATCATGGAATCCGCATCGATTTCGCTGCGGTAGTTGTACTCGAGATCCTCCTGGCGCAGTCTCACCTGCGATCCCAGGGCCAGGTAATCGCTGTCCGCAAGGTAGAATCCGCGCCCCGCCTCCATTTTCAGCCCGGCGCAAGAGACCCGGAAATTCCCCTTGCCTTTCAGTTCCCTGCGGCGGAAATCGACCTCCATCTGGTCAGCGGCGGCCTCCAGCCAGGTTCCATCGGACCGCCGCCGCCGCCAGCGCGGATCTTCATCCAGTGCGGCCCTCTGCGCAGCTAGATCGTAAAGCAGCTTTCTTCCCGTAACCATACCCTCCAATTCGGCATCCTGCAGCATCAGTTCGCCGCTGGCCTCCAAGCGTTCCTGGAGGCGGCTGTAGACTATGAGGGGTGCCTGGAGAATGCGTCCAGCCTCGCGGAGCACCACCTGTCCTCGCGCTTGTAGAACCTCCGGCCCCCAGGCATAATTCAATTCGGAGGCCTCGATCCGGCGCTCTCCCTGCACGAACGCAGCCGGATGTCCCCAGGCTCGCAGACCCTCCCCTTCCGCCTCCGCATCCTCCACCACCTCAGCAGCGTGGAGATCCCACTCCGCAACGCTCAACTCCACCTCCCCCCGCACTGCCAGACGCCGGTTTTCAAGATCATAATCCAACTCACCTGCGGCAAACTTCCGGGTGGAGTCCTGCCCGACCACCTCTCCCGAAAAATAAATTAATCCTGCGGCTTCGTCGAAACGCGCCCGATGGCTGCGAATTCGCGTCCCCCCGCAATCGGCTGCAACGCTATCGTAATGAACAATAAAAAGACCCCCGTCCCGTTGGCCGCGCTCGCGTCGAGCATGGATTTCCAGATTGTAGTCTTCCTCGGCCCTGTCTCCCTTCCAGTACCCCTGAACCGCTTCCATGGTCCAGGCCCGAACCTCGAAGTCAGTCTCCAATGCCCGTCCTCTTTCGCTCCCTGACGATGTCGTCAACTGCACCTCTCCCGGCGCCCCCAGCAGGCCTTTTCGACGCTCCCAGACCAGGGTGTCCGCCTTCACCTCCACACTCTTGCCCGCACGTAGAATCACCTGCCCCCCCAGACTGGCCCTGTCTCCGCTCAAAGTCAGCCTTTCGGCGCTGAGCCGGGAATAAATCTCCCCGCGGCCATCGCGAAATTCCAAGTGGACGCCGCTGTCGCCAAGGGTCGTCTGGGTCGCAACGTAGTCCGCGAGGTAGGCAGCTCGAATCTCCACCTGCAGGTCCCCTTCGTTGACCTCCATCTCGACTTCCCAGGACTCCCGGTCCGCCGCCGCTGGCGGCTGCGCTACTTCATCACCCTGCTCCACCGGACCGCACTGCAACAATCGGGCCAGACTCAGGAACAGGACATATCTGCGCCACTGTACCATAGCTGTAAGTTCAGATTCCATCGCCTCGGAGGGCATTTTCGACCTGGCTTCAACAGAATCCCCAGGGACGGGTGGAAAGGCCGACCTCCGCAAAAAAATCGGCCACACCCTCAACCGGGAGCGCAACCGCGTTACCTTTTCAACACTATTTTTCAGTCCTGATACCCGCTTCTCAGGAAACCGCCATCTGTCCCTCAACCTCGGGGCTACGTTCTACCTGATATGCGAGCACAGCTTTGACAAAACCGGAAAACAGGGGTGCCGGACTGTCCATGCGCGACTTGAACTCCGGATGAGCCTGAGTGCCGATGAAGTAGCGGTGGTCGCTCAGTTCGATAAACTCCATCAGCCGGGAGCCGTCGGCGCGGCGATGATAACCGGAAAACACGAGACCTTTCTCTTCCATGAACTCCACGAAGCGTGGGGAAATCTCGTAGCGATGGCGATGGCGCTCCAGCACGACCTTGTCGTGACCTAATATGATGTGGCCGACTCGGAAAGCCTGCTGCGGATTGTCCAGGAGTTGGCACACGCGGGCTTGATCTTCCTGCAGACGGTCGGATTGTTCGTAGATTTCCAGCACCCTGCTGTTCTTCTTGAGCACGGCGGCATAGGCGCCCAGGCGCATGCTGCCTCCATAGCGGTGGGCTTCCAGAATCTCTTTCTGGTTTTCCTGAGCGCAGATCACCTGCCATTGCGAATCCTCGCCGAATTCCTCCGAAGTCGCCCCGCTGATGCCGGCCACGTTGCGGGCAAATTCGATCACCGCCAATTGCAGACCGTAGCACAACCCCAGGAAGGGAATGTCGTTTTCGCGCGCGAACTGAATGGCCATGAAGACTCCTTCAGCCCCGCTCATGCCGAAGGCACCGGGAACAATGATTCCGCTGAATCTGTTCAGCTCCTCCAGTTTCATCTCGCCGCGCTCGAATTTGTGTCCGTCGATCCAGGTGATGTTCACTCTGGTGTCCCAGGCCACACCGGCGTGAACCAGCGACTCGTTGACCGAGAGGTATGAATCGGTCAACTGAAAATCGCCGCTTTCGACATACTTTCCAACCATGGCCACCTCGACCTGACCGGATGGGTTGCAACTGCGGCGCAACAGTTGCTTCCAGTGGCTCCAGTCAGGCTTCTGCCTGGGCTCGAATCCCAACTTGGACAGCATTTTCTCGCCCATGCCCTCGGCCTCCAGGGTCAAGGGGATATCGTAGATGGTCCCCATGTCGGGAGCCGAAATTATGTGCTCGGTGGGGACATTGGCTCCGACCTGAATCTTCTTCTTGCGCACCTCGTCAATGCCCTTCTCCGAGCGGCACACGATAAAATCGGGAAAGATGCCGTGCTCACTGAGCATGCGGATGGCCTGCTGGGTTGGCTTGGTCTTCATCTCCCCCACGTGAGGCGGCACCGGCAGATAAGTGATGAGGACAAAAACAAAGTGTTCTTCACCGATCTCCCGCTCCAGTCCCTTCACGGCGAAGAGAAATGGTTCGTTTTCGTAGTCGCCCACCGTACCCCCGATCTCCACCAGGACGATGTCGAAACCTTCGCCTGCTTTCTGGATACGGCCTTTGATCTCGTCGGTGATGTGCGGAATGGGCTGGACTGTCTGCCCCAGGTACTCCCCCCGGCGCTCGCGCTCGATCACGGTGAGATAGATCTGTCCCGTGGTCAGATTGTTCTGGCGCGGAAGATCCACCCCCAAAAAGCGCTCGTAATTGCCAAGATCCTGATCGATCTCACCGCCGTCATCGGTGACCCACACCTCACCGTGTTCGGTGGGGCGCAAGGTGCCGGCATCGAAATTGATGTAGGGATCGATCTTCACGGCCGTGGTGCGATAGCCGTATTCCTGCAGGATTCTGCCCATGGAGGCGGTGGTAAGTCCTTTGCCGACGCCGCTCATGACGCCGCCCGTCACTACCACGTACTTGGGACCTTTGTAATCTTCCGCCAAATCTCCCTCCTGGGGGGCCAATGCAAACCCCGCAAGAAAGAAGCGGCGACCGTGGAGCCGCCGCCGCTTCTAATCGATTATCCTCGGGACCTTGAGGTAATCCCTGTCCAGCCTGGAGTCCGGTTGCAGCAATTGCCCCGTGGAATGGAAGCCCTCGACCTCGTCCCGGCGCCAGGCATTGACGATGGGAACGACGTGGGCAGTAGGCTCGACGTGATCGGTGTCAAGTTCGTCAAGCTTCTCCATGTAGTCCAGAATTCGATTCAACTCGGCGCTCAATTCCGCCTCCTCCCGGGGCGAGAACTGCAGCCGTGCGAGGGCGGCTACCAGCTTTACATCTTCAATCGTAACTGACATTTTATCAAAAGGTTAGAAAAACAAAAATGATCGGGAAAAGGGTGTCGATGAGGATGGCCGGGCCAGCATAAATATGATATACCGGGGAATGAAGCGCAAGGCTTTTTGTGTTCCGCATCGCCTCCATCTCCGTCTTGCAGCGACTACCCTCATTGACTATACTCAGAGCCACATTGACCTGACCGGGGCCCGGCGTCGAGGCTCAAAAGGCGGCGCCGGCCGCACCTCCAACCTCCTGAGGAGCAGTGAGCCATGGGACGCAGATCGTTTACCGTAGAAGAGGCCAACCAGATGATTCCCGTGCTCGAAGGAACCCTGGACGAGATAGAAAAAAAGAAGGAGGAGATCGGCAGGTATCGCGGAAAATTGCAAATCCTGGATGCTCTTTGGGGAGAGAAGGTCAGCCAGCCCAAAAATCCGGACTATGGCGAATTCCGTCGGCACCGCGGGTGCATCACCGCCGCGGTCAAGGACGTGGACCGGCTGGTTCGCCGCCGGATCCTGGGCATCGGCCTGCGCTTCCCACCCGGAGGCCTGGAGCACGGCCTCATCGACTTTCCCACCACCTTTGAGGGACGCTGGGTCTTTCTCTGCTGGCAGCGCGGCGAGGACCGGGTCCGCTTCTGGCACGAAATCGACGGCGGTTACGCAGGCCGCCAGCAGATCGCCGCCGAGCACCTCATCGCCATGGGCAAAGAGGATTCCTCCGAACTTCCGGACGATTCAATCCTCGAAGGCTGAGGCAACGACATCATGAACGAGAGACAGCCATTGACCTACAGGAGGCAACGACATCATGAACGAGAGACAGCCATTGACCTACAGGTGGCCGCCTCGCATCATCTTCAACACCGACGGCTGCCTGGTCTTCAAATATCTCAAGCGCCGCAATCCCGATGACGTAACGGCCATGCTGGTGCCGCTGGCCGACACCAGCGTCGACGTGGTATCCGTGCTGGTCGGCATAAACGACGATCTGTGCTGGCGGGGCAGTCCCCACGGAGAACTCTGGGGTGAAAATATGGGCTCCGCCGCTCACCACTTCCCTCCCGGCGGCCCCTCCAGCCAGACTTCCTCTATCGCCATGAACATGGTTTCCTCCGATCTTCTCCAGCTCAATCTTGCCGCCATGGTGGACGACGGTCACGATGTTTTCCAGCTCTACCTCGACCGCGCCCGCCAGGTGGGCATGGGAATCTATGCCTCCTTCCGCATGAACGACGCTCACCGCAACATGGAGCATCGCATGGCGGACGCCCGGCGCTCTGCCCACATGGTGAATCGTCCAGATTTACTTATCGGCACTCCTGCCCCGCTCGGAACCAACGGCTACGCCGAGGACTTCAATTTCTCCTGGCAGTGGGACTATGCCCAACCGGAAGTCCGCCACCGCTTCCTCGGCCTTTTCGACGAAACCCTCAGCCGCTATGACGTCGATGGACTGGAACTGGATTTCTGCCGCCAGCCGCCCTTTTTCAAGCCCCACCAGGGCTTCAAGCACCTTGCAACGATGACCGATCTCATGCGCCGGGCTCGCGAGATCGTCGAGCGCCACGCAAACCGGAAGAACAAGGACATCAAGCTGACGTGCCGTGTTCCTTGCAGTTTCGATGCAAGCATGGAATTGGGGCTCGACGCTGAAACCTGGATCGGAGATAGTCTGGTGGATCTGGCTGTGATTTCCTCCTCCGGCGGCTGGAAGTCGGAGATGGATGTGGACCGGGCGGTTGCCGCCGCCGGGGAGAGTGGTGCGCTCATCTACGTGGGCTCAGCCGGCACCTACAAAGCCTCGCCGCAGGACGGCTACGAGAACGGCCAACCCTCGCTGCGGCGCGCCATTGCCCTCAACGGCTACAGGCAGGGCGCCGCGGGTGTCCACCTCTTCAACCATGACTACGCCAACCACCGCGCCGAGCCCGTGGCCGCAGGGGACGTGAGCGACATGCCGCTGATACCCTCTCCTCCTCTCTACAGCGGTCTGCAGGGCCCCTTCGACTCGGACCGTTTTACCAGAAAAGATCTTAAGACCCTGTGCGATCTCGGCGATCCCCAAGTCCTCGCCGGGCTGAACCGCTGCTACCACCTAGGCGACGCCGGCCCCCTGGGCGACTTTCGCCCTCAACTGCCGCGCAAGCTGGCGCTCAGCGGCCGCGGCTCAGGGCCGGGACACGCCCTGCGTTTGCGAATCGAAGACGATATCGAGGGGGGATGGGCCGAAGGCCGGATCAAGAAGACGGAACTGCGCCTGCGCCTCACCCACCACGAGGAGTGCATAGAGCGCATCCGCTGCGCGGTAAACGGCCGCCCGGTCGATCTGCTTTCGGCGGGGAAGATTGAAAACTCCCTCGGCGAGGAATGGCTGGTGGTGGACAACCCGCCGCTGCAGCAAGGTGAAAACACCGTTCTGGTGATACTGGAGGGGTTCAAATTGCCCCAGGGGTACCAGCAACAAGGCCCGGGGCTGAGCGGCTCCTGGCCCACCCTTCATCAGTGCGAGTTGCGGGTCCAGTGCCAGGAAGATTAGGTCGGGATTGTCGGGGGCGATGGAGTTTCCATCGACTCACAGCCCTCCCCGCACTTGCAGTTCCTCTAGCAGTATAATTCCTAGAAAAAAAGTATTTAATTAAAAATTTATTGACCTGCCCCCACTATTTATGATATATTGCAAACATGACAAACCTTGCATATATACATGACATCCCTTCTGTGTTACGCGCCATCCGCGCCAGCCTTGACCTCACCCAAGAGCAGCTCGCCGAGCGGCTCGGGGTTTCTTTCGCTACGGTGAATCGCTGGGAGGGCGGCTCAACCGGGCCGCAGAAGGCGGCACGGCAGGCAATCGTCGCTCTGGCTGCCGATGCAGGAATCGACGCTGCTGCTGCCGCAGAACCAGCCGAAGCAGCGGCGCGCGTGACACGTCGACGCCGAGGGGGCAGACGATCGGCCACTCCCGCCTCGACGAAGACCATGGAGCAGATGCTGTGGGACGCGGCCTGCTCCATCCGCGGCGAAAAGGACGCAGCCAAGTTCAAGGATTACCTGCTGCCCCTTCTCTTTCTCAAGCGCCTCTCCGACGTCTTCGACGACGAAATCAAGCGGCTGGCCGAGGAGTATGGAGACCCGGCTGTAGCCCAGGAAATCGCCGAAAGCGATCACGAACTGCTGCGCTTCTACCTGCCCCCGGAAGCACGCTGGGGCGTCATCAGCGGTCGCCAGAGTTACGAGTGGCCCCTCGACGGCCAGGGACGAAGCACGCGGCCCAGGGACATCGGCGAGCATCTGACCAGGGCGGTGCGGGCGGTGGTGCGTCACAATCCCTCCCTTTCGGGCGTCATCGACTTTGTCGATTTCGCCTCCGAGCGCAACGGCGAGCGCGATGTCAACCCGGCCAAACTCTCCGCCGTTATCGAAACCTTCTCCGACCCGCGCTACCGGCTTGGCCTCGCCGATGTGCAGCCCGACTTCCTCGGTCGCGCCTACGAGTACCTGTTGCGCAAGTTCGCCGAAGGTTCGGGCCAGAGCGCCGGCGAATTTTTCACCCCCACCGAGGTCGGCTTCCTGATGGCGCACCTCATGCGCCCACGTCCCGGCGAGAGTTGCCACGACTACGCCTGCGGCTCGGCTGGCTTGCTGGTCAAGCTCCAACTCGTTGCCCGCGAGCTCGACCCCACCAGCCGCGTACCGCTCAAGCTCTGCGGCCAGGAACTGCAAGCCGAGAGCTACGCCGTCGCCCAAATGAACGGGATCATCCACGACATGGAGGTCGAGATCGAACGCGGCGACACCATGATCAACCCCAAGTTCAAAACCGCGGCCGGCCAAATCGCCGCCCTCGACATCGTGGTCGCCAATCCCATGTGGAACCAGCCCTTTAGCGCGGACCTCTTCGCCAACGACCCATTCGACCGCTTCCGCACCCAGGGCGGCGTGACCACCGGCAAGGGCGATTGGGCCTGGCTGCAACACACCCTCGCCTGCCTCAACGAACGCGGGCGCGCCGCAGTGGTGCTCGACACCGGCGCGGTGACGCGCGGCTCGGGTGCCAAGCACGAGGACAGGGAGCGCAACATCCGCAAATGGTTCGTCGACCACGACCTCGTTGACGGCGTGATCCTGTTGCCCGACAACCTGTTCTACAACACCAGCGCCGCCGGTGTCATCGTAGTGCTGTCGAAGCGCAAGCCGGAAACGCGCAAGGACAAGATCGTCCTGCTCAACGCCAGCCGCCGCGTACGCAAAGGACGGCCCAAGAACTTCATCCCGGAGGAAGACATTCGCCCACTCGCGGCGGCATTTGTGAAAGGAGAGCCGGTAGAGGGCGAGATCGCTATCCTAACGAGAGAGGAAGCAGAGCAGGCGGATTACAACCTCAGCCCGAGCCGGTGGGTGGGACAGACGGACGCCGTGGCTCAACGTCCGATCAAGGAGATCGTTGCCGAAATGCAGCGTCTCGATGATGAAGCCCGCAAGATCGATGCGTCGCTGGCGAAAATGCTGGTGAATCTATTATGAATGAATCCTGGACATGGCGTCCCCTTGGGGAACTGTTCGAGATCGGCGCGGGAAAAACCATGTCCGCCGCCGCTCGCAACGGTCCTGACAAGACCCCATTCCTTCGGACATCGAATGTCCTCTGGGACGAAATTGACCTGTCGTCTGTAGATGAGATGGCGATTCCAGACCACGAACTACAAACCAAGCTGTTGTGCCGGGGCGACCTGCTTGTGTGCGAGGGTGGCGAGATCGGGCGGGCCGCGATCTGGAAGGGCGAAGTCGAAACGATGTCGTTCCAGAACCACTTGCATCGACTACGGCCTATTGTCGAGGAGGTCGAGCCGCGCTTCTACGTGTACTTCCTACAATCCGCCTTTACCCAACTCGGCATATTCGAGGGCGCCGGCAACAAGACCACGATCCCGAACCTGTCGCGCAGCCGGTTGGCAGGGCTTGAGGTGCCGAAGCCAAAGATTGAAGAGCAGCTAGCCATAGTCGCCGCTCTTTCGCGGGTTCGGGAAGCCATTAATACACACAATCAGAGCGTCGCGCTTGCACAGGATTTGAAACGAGCCGCGATGCGGGCGCTGTTCACACGCGGACTCAGGGGCGAAGCGCAGAAGGAAACCGAGGTCAGCCCTATACCGGAGAGTTGGGAACTACGACCAATCGGTGAGTTCGCACATCAGTTTCAATATGGACTCTCAGTGCGCGGCGAGCCTTCTGGCCGCTACCCGATACTGCGAATGAACTGCCAGCAGGATGGAAAAGTCCTTCTACGTGACTTACAGTTTGTGAACGTCGATGACGAAACAGCTAAGACCTATCGCGTCAAACCGGGCGATATCCTGTTCAATCGAACCAATAGCTATGAACTTGTGGGAAGAACAGCGATTGTCGAGATAGAAACTAGTGCGGTCTTTGCTTCATACCTTGTGCGCGTCTCAGTTGACAACAAGCGTCTCGACCCTCGGTTTCTGAATCATTTTCTCAATTGGGATTCTGCGCAGGCCGAACTGAAGAAGCTGGCTAGCCGAGGAGTGGGCCAAGCCAACATCAGCGCCGGAAAACTTCGGGAGTTTGGAATTCCGGTGACAGATTTGGACGAGCAAGGCGAAATCGTCGCCATCCTCGACGCCATTGACCGCAAGATCGACCTGCACCGAAGGAAACGTGCAGTGCTCGACGATTTGTTCAAGACGCTTCTGCACAAGCTGATGACGGGGGAGATTCGCGTCAGTGACCTTGATCTCTCAAGAATTGAAGGAAGAAATCCAGCCACCACGCAGGTATCGGAATGACCGTGGGCGCAAATAGACAGCCGCCTTTGGTAAAGGCTCAGAAAGCGACGGTCGGACACGACTATAAAACACCCGGCCTGATCAGGGCAGGCTTTCAATATCAGGACCTCGTCGCTATCGAGATATTGATCAACTTTTACAGACAACGGAATCTCTACGCTTGGGTACAACTCGAAGCTGGAGAACGGGCGTTCCGATCGATCGAGGACGTGGTCGCCTGTACGCCGGACGGTCTCTACGAACTGACGCAGGTCAAGTTCACCGCCGATCCCGATGCTCCGGCCAATAGCTTGAGTTGGGCATGGCTCACCGAAAATGGCGGTATTCGCAAGAAGTCCCTGCTACAGAAATGGGCCAAGACGACTCTCTGCCACAAGAAGGCTGACACCCTTGCTCGGGCGATCCTTAAGACCGATCGCGTCCCAGATATAGCGTTTGCGAAATGCCTAGAAGGCACGAAAGTCGACTACACGCGAATGTCAGCGGAAGACAAAGCTAAGGTCGAGGAGCAACTCGGATCGCTCGAAGCTGCCAAGTCTTTTTTTGAGAGCTTTGAATTCGTCCATTCGCTACCGAGACTTGATGATCTTGAAGAGAAGCTCTGGTCGAAGATCGTCTCCGACACGGACCGCGGCGGCTGGGCCCTGTTCCGGGAACAGGTTCAACGATGGTCAACTCGGAAGGGGCAACCCGCTCCAGATGGCAAAATCAAGTACATCCATCTTCGACAGGCGTTTTCCGTCGAACGTTCGAAGCCGATACCGCAAGGCTTCCTTGTACCGCCCACATACAGCGTACCCGACGAGGAATTTGACAGAGCTTTTCTCGAAGAAATCACTGGCTCGGACGGCCTTACCGTGTTGTGGGGCCCTCCTGGACGCGGAAAGAGCACTTACCTCAGCCATTGCGTTGCAGGCATCGACCAGAAGAGTGCAGTATGCATCCGCCACCACTATTTTTTGAGTCTCGAAGACCGCTCGGAGGGCCGTTTCCACTACTATGCGATAGCCCAATCACTTAAACATCAGCTTGAGGAGGCAATTCCGGATCTGGAAGGACCAAGTAAGGACTTAGGGGAACTTCTTGAAACGGCCGCTTTCCGGCTGAAGGGCGAGGGCCGCCGACTAATCGTAGTCGTCGATGGGCTAGATCATGTATGGCGTGATCATAGAGATCACGAGGACATGGAAGCGCTGTTCGATGCGCTTCTCCCACTGCCGGATAATGTCAAGCTGGTCGTGGGGACGCAGAAGATCGCCAGCGAACATTTGCCCGCGAGACTTCTAAACACCCTTCCAGTCGAGCATTGGACCGAGCTTCCATTGATGTCTCAGACGGCGGTACACCGCTGGCTGCGCTCCCAAGACAAGGCCGGCAGACTGAATCTGGAAGTGGTTGGACGGCAATCTCGCGGCCAAGTGGTCCGCGCAATAGCGAGAGCTTTACACGACATCTCGCAAGGTCTGCCGCTTCATCTGATCTATTCGTTCGAGGCAGTTGTCCGAAGTGGCAACGCGGTGAGTGCAAAGGACGTGGCGGCACTTCCCGCCTGTCCCACCGGCGATATTCGCGACTATTATCGGTCATTCTGGGAGAGGATGGGCACGAAAGCTCGGACGATCTTGCATGTCTTGGCGGGCCTAGAATTTGGACCTCCTCCATTTGCAATGCACGACTGCTTCGGACGCAGCAACGAAAGTCTCGCGGCACTCGCCGAGATCAATCACCTTCTTGACTATCGAGAGACGGAGGTCAGGCCCTTCCATGGAAGTCTGTTCGCCTTCGTGCGAGATCTTCCCAAACATGAAGCCACTTTCCATGCCCATGCCTCCGATGTCCTCACTTGGCTAGAGACATGCGATCCAGAGTATTGGCGCTGGGCTTGGTTGTGGGTCACCAAGGCGCAACTCGGCAACCCATCAAACCTTCTCGCCGGACCCAACCGTGAATGGGCAATCAGTTCGCTCGTCGCTGGATTCCCAATCGAGCAGTTGATCACCATACTCAATCATGCCGAGAATGCTGCATTCGACGCATTCAATCTTCCCCGCCTGCTAAGTCTTCGTTCGCTCAAGACGCGCGTAGTAAATGGGCCGGAATTCCAGACCAACGAATGGCCACTGTTTCAAGAGATTGCGGTTTCACTTTCTGACGATCCTTATGTCGAAGCCCTTCTACGGACAGAACTTCATCGTGCGTCTGCCGACATGTTGCCCTTCCTTGTCCGCAACGCAGACGAGTCAATCCGTGCGGACTTGGCTCAGGCTGCTATCGACGAACTGAATCAGCGGCTTGATCGCCGTCACAACAATGAGACAGTAAGCAGCAACCAGCAATATTCGGCTAGGGGCATTGTCGGCGTGGCTGCGAATACAAAGCCCGAGAACGCCCAACGCGTCGTGGCGTTTGCAAGGCAGGCTGCAACTGCCGATTCGCTGATCGCCACCTACGCCCAAGAATCCATTCTTGCTCGCAATTTCGACAATGTTTTCGCGGTAAGCAGGCGATGGTCCGGGCACCAGCTAGACCGCGAAGTGTTCGCGGCCCTGTGTCTTGAAGGTCTTGATCCGGCTACGAAACCGAAACTCAAGGCACTCGCACATCCGGCAATCCGTTGCCTCGCAATCCTCAAAGGTGGTACCGCCAAAAAGTCTCCGACGAAAAAAGACCTCTCTCGTTTATTCGTCGGAGACGACAACCTCGGCTCAGAGTTTGTACATGACGCACGTACAGTCGTGTACGAAGTCTTCTTCGCCGCGTTGGCTACAGGATTATCTGGGGGGCAAGCTCAGGGATGGTCACATATCCCATCTGAGACCCAGACGACATGGCTGAGCGAAGCCGTGCGGGCACTGGAACGGCTGGCAGGAGGTATTGCAGAAGGATGGAAGACAGCACGGAGGTGGTCGGCTCTTCAGGATATTTATAGCACTTTTAGATTGAAACCGCCTATGTCACATTCTCACAACGCGCAGCGCCCCTTTATCGCTATCCGTCTTGCTCTTCAAGATATCTCAGTCGATATGTGTACTATCGCGAAATGCCTCGATTCGAATGCTCTTATTGACGTGAGTGATATTGAGTCCGTTTCAATGTCTCCGTTTTGGTTGGACGAACTTTGGCTTGACAGCTTCACCGAACGGCGTCTACCGTTGCACACGCCAGAGGCGGCACAGGCACTTATAGAACGCTTGGAGCACGACCTCGACACCAAAACTACAGAGTTCCTCGAGCGAACGACACACGCTGCCAAATTGGCAATGTTCGCGTTAGACAACGGTCTCATGCCGCTAGCGCAGAAGGAATTTAGGCGAGCCGTAGGGTGTCTGCTCGGCTACGGATGGCGCAAGGATCTATTCGCTCTTGAGGTCCTTGAGTCTCTGGATCTACTGGCGAAAAACGGCGATGCCGACGCTCGGGAGGCCATGCTCGACCTTGCTGGCGAGTTTGAAGCCATAACCGATTACACAGATGGCGACGAAACCGACCACGCTCGCGAAGAATACTATGAGGCAATAGCTGCACACTTTCCTGAGCGGATCCCAAGCTGCTATGCCCACCTGATCCGAGACGAGGAATGGCGCTATGCCCAAGCATTAGCCCTCGCCTTCGCTGAAACCGACCAAGTCGAATCTCGAACTGGGCGTGCGTTGCTCGAAAGCTATATCGTTCCTCGGGAACTTATTGCGCTGGAAAAAACTTCAGCGGCCCGACCTCACACTAAGGCAGCCCTAGCAGCCGTCCAGCAGAAAACCGGAAGGACTATCAAGGAGCCGTCCGCCAGAAACTCGAACTCCATTGGTGATGCCTCTGAGTCCGGAGAAACCGAATTATCAGTTCCCAATCCAAGCGAATTTCCTCCCGAGCGGCTGCAAGAATACCTAAACGCAACACGCGATGTGCGTCCTTACGATCACAAGCGAAAACTCGTCACCGAATGGCTGAGATATTGGGAAGGTGTTGGGCGTACCGAAGAGGCACTGACCAGCCTCGAAGCTGCAACCTCGAAGACGAAGTATCATCCCGATCTTGATAACGCGCTAGATGTGGCGTTTGAAATCGCACTCAAGACACAGGGCCGATCCAAGGCTCTTCCTTGGCTCATCCGCGCCCATGTCACGCGTTCCGGCTGGCAGCGATGGTTTACGAATAGCGACGAAGCGCAGGCCAGAATGCGGGCGGTGGCTTTGCATTATCGCGAGCAGTGGCGAGAGTTCATCAAAAACACCTCAAAATCTATATTCGCAACCGAGATAGAGCGTAACGGCATCGTCATAGGTTTGTCCCGCCTTGTCTATTTCTTGGTCGAGGTTGGCGAATTGGACTTAGCCCGAACCTACGCCTTGGAGATGGCACGGGTCTTCAAGGAAGAGCTGACAGAACAGCCAATTGAAACGCCGGAGTGGTCGAGATGACTAGCCCTGCACTCCTGATGCTGCTCGAACGATTGCTGTGGCCGGTACCTCGGGTCCGATGGGAAACGGCTCGTAGTTTGGTGAGCCTTATTCGTGAGGAAGACGGAGAAGCTGCGAAAGGTCTTCTAAACTGGATTAGTGCCCGTCGGCTGGAGAGCGAAGCGGTACTCGGCCTTGGCATTATTGATGCGTTTGATCTCGGTGCCTACTTCGAGTTCACCTCCGTATCGGAGGCCGTTCAAGCACCTTCACATCTTTCGGATTGTCTTCTGAAGAGAAATTTTACCGATGCAAGGAGCCTGTCTCCATTTCGTTACGCAATTTCATCATCCGAACCGATCAAGTTGCCTCAACATGAGGAAACTTGGTTCGACCGTTACCGCAAGTCAGCGGTGCCACCGATGTTTTCGAGAGAGCTTAGACTGCTTCAAGAGGCGACAGGTTTCCCTTTCAGGGTGCGCTGGGAACACGATTGGCGCTGGCTTCAAGCGACCGCCCCTCGACCGGAAGCAAACTACCCGCGCTTCTTCTCTCGTGTGGATCGAGACCGCGTCGGTCAATTCGATCTCGGTCAACGAGAACTTTACGTCTCTGCGTATCTTCGGACGCTGGCTTACTTCGCTATACGTGGATCAATTTCGCACGAGATCGCAGAGGACTGCGCACTGCTAGCTCTCACGATGAACCGAGGATTAGCCGACCTAGAGCCTGTGGCAAGACCGAATTGGGCGAGGAACCTTCTCCCTTTCGACGCTGGGCGCACGAAAGAAATTGCACAGAAGCTCTGGACAAACGCTGAAGCCGCTACAAACCTTGGCGAAGTACCTCTCGCCCTCAGAGTGATCGATTTTGACACGAAGGGTTTCGTCGAATTCGACTTAACGCTGGCCATCGGGCCGTCTGGCTTTACTGCAGGACCTGCCGAGACGGAAACACTCGACTTGCTTATAGTAAACGAACGTCCAGGCGAAATGGCAGGGCTAGTGGGCCAGAACGCAGGAACCGATTCCCTTTCCATCGAACCCCCTCTCATCATGACCCAAGGCGTCCTGCCGAAGTACATTGGGCGCGCCCACACCGATATGGTTTTAAACATCAGGCTCGCGTCGCCATACGTGTTTGGAACGTCCGCCAATGTCCAATGCGGCCCTTCCGAGATTCGACTTGAAGCGAGAGGCAACGTGCTTTCTCGTTGGGTTCACTGGTATACGGATTGGGAACCAACGACGTTTCCTGAGCTCGAATCTGCTGTCGGATCAATGACAACGGTCTTGAAATCTAGATTGGACCAACTTCGCGCTTTCCACGGTGTGGAAATTGCACGGCTGGTACGGGTTCGCCGGGGTACAAGGCGAGAGATTTACGAGGAGCATAAGGTCGAAACTGAGTCTTACTGGGCGTGATTATAGGAATTACACGATGGCGATGGATTCGATCTCAAAACCAAGTATGTGTTTTATAAGGCTTGATAGCCCAATCGGGTGTGAGTCCTGTTTTACGTAGTGAGCAAGGAGAACGGGACGCATAACGCTATTGAAATAAGGGAGCAGAATCAATGAACCCACAGGTATCAGTATCAAAGACCGCGCTGGCCGCCTTCTGTCAAGAACACGGCATCAAGCGGCTCGCCATCTTTGCCTCAGCGCTGCGAGAGGATTTCGGACCAGAGAGCGATATAGATGTGCTCGTCGAGTTTGAACCAGATCGCATTCCTGGACTGCTAGGTATTGCTGGCATGGAACTGGAGTTATCTGAGCTATTCACAGGACGCAAAGTGGATCTGCGAACACCCGAGGATCTGAGCCCCTATTTCCGGCAAGACGTTCTGGCCACGGCGAAAGTTCAATATGATCAAGCATGACGAAATCCTCTTACGCCACCTGAACCTGGTCATGACTGAACCCAAATGAAGCTGCTATTTAAGGAGTAGGACTATGTCTCTCGCTACGCAAATCATAGACCAACAGGTGTCCGGCATCATCGCGAAACACTCGGACGCCTTTGCCAACGAGCTTCGGCTGGGCACCGACGAACAGAAGAGGCGTTCGATAGCGTTTTTATTTCTCGTCGCGAAAACGGCGTTCGACCTCACCGACGAGGAGACGCTCGACGGGGTTGTCGATGGCGGCAACGATTTCGGAGTCGATGCGCTCTACTTTGAACCGCCTGTCGATGGGGATCTTCACATCACCCTGATACAGGGAAAATACAGAAGGGACCTCGGTAGAGACGCGGCATTCCCCGAAAACGCAATCGCCAAGATAATCGATGCAATCGGCGCACTCTTCGACCCGGCAAAACCAGTAAGGTTGAATAAGCGGCTGGACCAGCGGGTCGAAGACATACGTTCGTTTGTTGCGGAAGGCGCGATTCCACGAGTGACCGCAGTCGCCGCGAACAACGGGGCACGCTGGACGGCGGAAGCGCAGCAACGGATCGACAATGCCGCGAAGGATTTCGGAGAGCTGGTCGAATGGCGTTACATCGGGGCCGAGGAGCTCCTTGCTCTGGTGCAGGCGCGGAAACCGATCAGCGCCGAGTTGCAGTTTATCGGGCACGCGACAGTCGAGACCTTCGACTTTCGGCGCGTACTGATAGGGCGCATGTCGGTCGCCGAGCTCGCACGTCTGACCAACGAGTACGATAATCAGCTATTCGAAAGGAACATCCGCCGCTATCTGGGTCTCACGGGCAACCGCGTAAACGAAGCCGTCGCGGCCACCCTGCGCGAGCCGGATCAGCGCCCGAATTTCTATTTCTATAATAATGGCGTCACAATCACCTGCTCGCAGTTCCGCCACAACGCACTCCAGAGGGATAGCTGGCGGGTGCAAGTGAATGACCTGCAGATCGTCAACGGCGGGCAGACGGCGCGCACCGTTCAACAAATAGCCGAGGAAATCGGCCCAGAGATTGAAGAGGCGGAGGTGCTTGTCCGCATATACGAGCTTCTGCAGAACGACAACGAACTCGTCGAGGCGATTACCTTCGCCACGAACAGCCAGAACCCGGTCGATCTGAGAGATCTGAAAGCGAACGAGCCGCGCCAAGAGGCTCTCGGCACGTCGATTTCAGGGTTGGGATACATGTACCGCGCCAAGCGCGAAGACCGAGCGGTATCGTCCAGAAAATTTACGAGCGCCGTAATCGCCGAAGCCGTTTTGGCGATCTGGCGTTACCGGCCGCATCAGGCGAGGTTCAGAAGCCGGGAACATTTCGGTGCGTTGTACAATACGATCTTCACTGAAGATCTAAACGGTGCTCAAGCGATCATTGCAGCCCTGTTGCACAGGCATGCGGAAAACCACCGCAAAAGACCTCCGGAAGATGCGCCTGATTTCCTTGCTTATGGTTCCCGTTTCATCTCCATGCTTATGGGCAGCTATCTCCTGGACGAGATGGGAATTGCGCTTGAAAAACTCGACCACCGCAACTTCGAGCAGGCGCGGAAACTAGTCGAACAAAAGTCGGACGGTTATTTATCTCTTGCCGAGAAAAGGATCGGAGAAGCGCTCGGTCCGTTGTTCAGCGAGAGAGAGCGGACGCTGCAACGACTGTCGGCGACTTTCCGCCGAGCCGACCTTATCGACATGCTTCTGGTTGCCGGCGATGCCTAATGAGTTCAGATCGAACGAGCAAAGACGGTGTTACCAGAACCTGAAATGAACCTGTAGTATGAACCGGTTCGCCTACATCTTTCTCGACGAGTCTGGAAACTTCGACTTCAGTGCGAGTGGTTCTCGCTATTTCCTTTTGACCAGTGTCAGCCTCCGGCGGCCGTTTCCCGTGACGCGACTGATTGATGCATATCGGCACGAGTGCCTCGAATTCGGTCTGGACTTGGAGTCGTTTCACTGCGCCAATGACAATCGATACGTGCGCGGGCGCGTCTTCGACTTGGTTGCCGCCAATCTCGACGAGATTCGCATTGACTTCTTAGCGGTCGAAAAGCGCAGAGCAGAGCCTTCTTTACGACAAGGGAGCAGTCTTTATCCGAAAATGCTGGGTTACCTGCTCAAGTTTGTAATTCGCAAGGAAATAGAAAGGGGCGAAAGGGTTCACAGTCATCACAGATACTCTGCCGTTCACCGGCAAGCGACACGCGGCGGAGGTCGTAGTGGGCGTACGTTGGCGCGAATGCTCCCGGTCGGCACAAGGCTTCGAACCTTCCACTACGCATCGTGCTCACACTACGGCTTGCAGTTGGCTGACTATTGCTGCTGGGCGATGTTCCGCAAGTGAGAAAGGGGGGATACCAGCTATCTCAATCGAATCCGGCCGGCGGTGCATAGCGAATTCGATATCTTTCGCACCGGAGAGTGAAAATGGCCAGAGTAGATGGACGTACAAAAAATTGCCCCCTCTGACTACCCCGTCACCGGAGAGGGCCCCTTGGGCCCTTGTCATCGGGGGGGGACCTTTTGACGTCGGATCCGATTTAGCCAAGATCACCAAAGGCGGCGAACGCCATAACTATCGAAAAGAGGTTCAATGGAAACGAGCACCAAATTGTCGGACAATGCCTGGGCGATGAGCATTCTGTCGAAGGGGTCGCGGTGCGGACCCGGTAAGGATCCAGCGCGCACGGCGTGCTCTACAGTGATTGGCAGTTCCTCAAAGTTCTGTCCAGATATTGCCCCGGTAATGTCGAGGGCCAGGGCCTCCGCGTCCGGGAGTTTGCCGAGCCGATGTTTAGTGGCAATTTCCCAAGCCGACGCCGCGCTGACCATTGCTTCGTTGTCGTTATCCGCAATCGCTTGCCGCGCAGTTAGCGACAGGCGACTGCTGCCGGAAAGCCACCAAAAGAACGCATGGGTGTCGAGCAGTAGTCGCAACGCTCAATTACCCTCCCAAGCCGCCAATTCCTCTTCTGGCAGCAAGTCAAAGAAGCTGTCGCCGAGTTTTATCCGGCCCTTCATGGAGCCGAATTGCCGCTTGCCCTGCTTTTGGACACGCACTATCTGGGCCACCGGTGTGCCGTTGCGGGCGATGACGACTTCCTCCCCAGCCTCGACTTTGGCAAGCAAACGCGACAGGTTGGTCTTCGCTTCATGGACATTCACAGTTACCATCGCCAACTCCCTGAGAGTGAAGTTAGCTAAAGATATAGCTAACCGAGAGGCTTGGCAAGTGGAGAGCCGTTTGTGACCACCCTCAACATCAGCGAAGCCACCACCGTCCAGTTCCCCATGGTGCGCCACGCGGCCGAGGTCGGCTGGACTCCGCTTGGGCCGCAGGCAGCGATGCGCAAGCGCGGGGGCGAGGCGGGTATGCTGTTCCGCGACGAGCTCGAAGCAAAGCTCGCCCGGTTCAATCCGTGGATGACGGCCGACACCATCCGCCAGGTAGTCGAACAACTGGAGGCCATTCCCCCTACGATTGAGGGCAACCGCCGGATGCTCACCTGGCTGCGTGGCGAGCGTCAATGGTTCGACGAGGTGGAGAATCGTAACCGCCATGTCCGCTTGGTGGACTTCGAAGCGCCGGGGGCCAATGCCCTGCACGTGACTTGGGAGTGGAAGCTCAAGCCCCCGGCCCGCAAGGGCAATCGCGCCGATGTGATGTTCGTGGTCAACGGAGTGCCGGTAGCCATTGTCGAGCACAAGAACCCCAAGGATTCCGACGCCATCGAGCGCGGTGTCGCCCAACTGCGGCGCTACGAACAGGAAACCCCCGAGCTGATGGGTGCGCCACAACTCTTCAACGTCACCCACCTACTCGACTACTGGTACGGCGTGACCTGGAACGCCTCGCGCCGCTTCATGGCGCGCTGGAAGGAACGCCCCCAGGAAAGCTACCTCTTCGCGGTGCAGTCGTTCTTCGAACCCACCGATTTCCTGTGCACCTTGCGCGACTGGATCCTTTTCTATGTCGAAGACGGCGAGACGCGGAAATCGGTGCTGCGCCAGCACCAGCGCCGCGCCGTTGACGCCATTGTCGCGCGCTGCTCCGAGGCGGCGAAGCGGCGCGGGCTCGTCTGGCATACCCAGGGCTCCGGCAAGACCTTCACCCTGCTCACCGCCGCCCGCCTGATTCTGGAACGCAGGGAGGAGTACCGCACTCCCACGGTAGTGGTGGTAGTGGACCGCACCGAACTGGAAGGACAGCTTCAGGGCTGGGTCGAAAGGCTGCTAGGCGAGATGCAGCAGCAGGACATCGCGGTCTGGCACGCACGGTCCAGGGCGGAGCTTCGAGAGTTGTTGAAGAACGACCGGCGCGGTCTGATTCTGTCCATGATTCACAAGTTCGAAGGGCTGGAGAAGGACGCCAATAGGCGTGACAATATCTACGTGTTCATCGACGAGGCGCACCGCTCCATTGCCAGGGATCTGGGCACCTACCTGATGGCGGCCGTGCCCAACGCGACCATCATCGGCTTCACCGGTACGCCGGTGGCCAGGACGCACCAGGGGGAAGGCACCTTCAAGATCTTCGGCGCCGACGACAAGTTGGGTTATCTCGATAAGTACACCATCGCCGAGTCGATCGAGGACGAAACAACCCTGCCCATCCGTCACACCATGGCTCCGAGCGAGATGACGGTGCCGGCGGAGCGCCTCGACCGCGAGTTCTTCGAACTGGCCGAAGCGGAGGGGGTCACCGACGTCGACGAACTCAACCGCGTCCTCGACCGGGCAGTCGGCCTGCGCACCTTCCTGACTGCCGACGACCGCATCGAGAAGGTAGCTGTTTTCGTAGCCCGGCATTTTGAGGAAAACGTGGCGCCCCTCGGCTATAAGGCGTTTCTCGTCGGGGTAAACCGGGAAGCCTGCGCCAAGTACAAACGTGCGCTCGACAAGCTGCTACCACCCGAGTGGACCATGCCGGTCTACACCGAAAACGCCGCCGACGCGCTTGAACGCCCGCTGGTAGCCGAGCTCCAGCTATCGCCCCAACGCGAGGCAGACGTGCGTTTGAAGTTCAAAAAGGCGGACGAGAATCCGAAGATTCTGATCGTTACCGACAAGCTCCTGACCGGATACGACGCGCCGATTCTCTATTGCATTTATCTCGACAAACCCATGCGCGACCACGTACTTCTGCAGGCCATCGCGCGCGTGAATCGCCCCTGTGCGGACGCCGCCGTTCGCAAGCGCATCGGACTGGTCGTCGACTTCGTCGGCGTTCTGCGGGAATTGAAAAAGGCATTGCGCTTCGACTCGTCAGACCTCAGCGGCGTGATCGAAGATCTCGATCTTCTGCTGGCGAGTCTCCGAGAAAAGCTCGCCAAGGCGGCGACCGATTACCTTGGAGTCGAAGGTGGCGATGAGGACGAGCGCCTTGAGAAGATCGTCTATGGCCGCTTTCTCGACCCGCCGTCGCGCCAGGCATTCTGCGAGGCCTACAAGGAGATCGAGGCGCTCTGGGAAATCTTGTCGCCTTCGCCGCACTTGCGCGACCACATGGACACCTACAAGCGGCTGGCGGAACTCTATACCGTTGTCCTCAACGCCTACGAAGGCCGCATCACCTACGAGGCCAACCTCGGGCGCAAGACCCACGGGTTGGTCCAGGACAGCACCACCCAGGGAGGCCTGGGGAACCTGGTCAAGACAGTGACCTTCGACGCGCGCACCCTCGCCGCGCTGCGCAGCGAGCCGGGCTCGGAGGAGGCCAAAGTGTTTAATCTCGTGCGCGGCCTGCGCCGGGAAATAGAGAACAAGCCGGAAATGGGGTCGGTACTGCTGCCTTTGAAGGAACGCGCCGAGCGCATCCTCAAGGACCTTGAGGATGGCGCCACCACCGGGCTGGCGGCGATGGACCTGCTGGCTGCCCTCGTCGACGAGAAGGAAGAAGCCGGCAATGCGGCAAAAGAAAGCGGACTCTCGCCCCGTGCGTTCGGGGTCCATTGGGCCTTGAAGGATGATCCAGGTCTCGATGCCGCGGGCATACCGGCGTTGATCCTGGCGCGGGAAGCGCAAGAGCTCCTCCACCGCTTTCCCAACGCGGCGGTCAACGCCGACGAGCACAGGCGCCTGCGCGCGGCGCTCTACCAGCCGCTTTTGCAACTGGACAGAGACGAACGCAGCCGCGTCGTGGAACGCATCCTCACCATTCTCCTGGACACCGGCACCGATGCGGGCAGATGAGCGGCGGCGCCAGGTCATCTACGATCGCGTCCACTACTGGGCGCGGCGTTTGAACGTGCGCCCGCGCCTGGTTCGCGTTCGCCGCATGACCCGGAAATGGGGCTCCTGCTCGACCTCCGGGATCGTCACTCTGGCTGCCGATCTGCCCGACCAGGAAGCTGGATTTCAGGATTTTGTCATCGCCCACGAACTGCTGCACCTGCGCCTTCCCAACCATGGCAGGCTGTTCAAGGCGCTGATGTCCGTCCATGTTCCCGACTGGAAGGGACACAACCTTAGAAGGGAGGGTGGCTGACCCGGCGCACCATTTGCTGTGCCGGGGCGCCGTCGTTCTCAGAAAGAAAAGTGGATCTGCAGCGCCGGAACCCCGCTCTTTTCTCCGCGCATCAGCCCGACGGACGCTCTGCCGCGCTGTTCAGTTCTGCCGGACTGCGCAGTGGTCCCGCTGCCAGATTCAGCCGAACGCCCCGCTTGGTTCAGCGCCTTCACTTCGTCCCACAAATGCAGCAGGGAGCCCACCCTGATCCAGGCCGCCAGCGGTGCCCATCCCGCCGCTCCTTCCCTGCCCGTGGCCACTACCGCGCCTGCAGCCAACGCGGTGAATGCCTGCAGCACCAGCCCCTGACGGGTTTCGCCGATGTAGTAATAACCGGCTCCCGGAATCATCTCGAAGACCATGGCTCCCAGCAGGGACTTCGGCCCCCTCCAAGGCGTCTGTGAAGGCGGAATCCGATGTGCTCCCAATTGGCGCAGGGAGTTGATCGCGGTCAGAGGGTAAACCGCCCGCCGCTGGTGCAGCGCTCCTACAACCTCGCGCACAATCACGCTGTCGGCGGCCAGTGAATCCACTTTGATGTCGCGGATCCTACCTCCTTCCAGGACCGCTTCGCCCCAGAGGTCGTTCGCCTCCAGGTGCTGCAGCAAGTTCCTGGCCTCATCCGCCTTCATGGATCCCTGGACCGGGTCCGCCATCCAAGGAGCCAGCGCCGCCAGCACCAGCGCCAGCGCCAACGGCGCCAGTAACCGCGATTTAGAGCATCTCAATCTCATTGGTGAAACCTCCACAAAGGAAACCTGGTCCATTACCTCTTCTGCTCTGAATTTTCTCAATCTACTCCCCCGTTACCGGCGAGTCAAGCCAGTGCCAGGGCACCCGTCGCTGGACTCCGAGTATTGGGGTTTTCCACCGCTTCTTCCCTTATCATTCCCTTGCCGGGCTTGCCTTCATCCTATATGTTAGACCGCGCCCAATCCAACCCAGGTTCGGAACCCGCCCGGATGAGAGACAAGCTCGAACTCGCTGTGGAAGCCGGCCGCCGAACCGGCGACCTTATCCTCAAATATTACGGCCGCGAAGGCGATGTCGGCGACAAAGGCAACGACCACCCGGTTTCAATCGCCGACCTCCAAGCAGATACCCTTCTCAAGGAAATCCTCCTGGGGGCCTGTCCCGACTACGGCTGGCTCTCGGAGGAGACAGCCGACGATGCCCAGCGGCTGCACAAGGAAACGGTCTGGATCGTGGATCCCATCGACGGCACCAGAGAATTCCTCCGCCACATCCCCGAGTACGTGGTCTCCATCGCCCTGGTGCACCGCGGCGAGCCGATCGTCGCCGTCGTTTTCAACCCGGCCAAGGACGACCTCTACACCGCGGTCAGAGGCAGCGGCTCCTTCCTCAACGGGAAGCGCGTGTTCTGCTGCGCCACCGCCCGGCTCGATCAGGCCACTCTCATCGTCAGCCGTAGCGAGACCAGCCGAGGTGAGGTCGACTCCTTCCATCCCTACCTCAAGCGGGTGCGACCCCTGGGCAGCGTGTCCTACAAGCTGGCCACGGTTGCCGCCGGCGAGGGCGATCTCAACATCAGCGTCCAGCCCAAGAATGAATGGGACGTTTGTGCCGGCGACCTCCTGGTGCGCGAGGCCGGGGGCCTCATGCTCGACCTCAAGGGCCGGGTGCGGCGCTATAACCAGGCAAATCCCCGCATCGACGGCGGCCTGGTGGCCGGCAATCAATCCCTCATCGCAGCCATGCTCAAGCTGGTCGAGGAGGTAGCCTGAGATGGCCACTGAAAGCGCCCGCGCTGTCGCCGATTTTCTCGAAGAATTCGTCGTCCTCATGGAATTGGGCGGCAGTGACGCCTTTCGCGTGCGCGCCTATCTCCGAGCCGCTCGCATCTTCGCGACCCTTGAGGAGGATGTGGAAACGCTCGTGAACAAGGGATCTCTTACATCGATCAAAGGGGTGGGCAAGGGCCTTGCCAATCTCATCTCCGAATTCGTTTGCAACGGCTTTGTCACGACGCGGGATTTCGAAAAACTGAAGGCATCTATCCCTCCTGGTCTGCTGGACATGCTCAGGCTCCCTGGATTGGGCACCAAAAAGATCCGCCTCATCCACGACCACATGGGAATCGACAGCCTGGACGCCCTCGAAGAAGCCTGCCGGGAGGAGCGTCTGAGCGCACTGTCCGGCTTCGGCAAGAAAACCCAGGTACAGATCCTCGAAGGGATTGAATATCTTCGCCGACACCAGAACCAGTTTCGCCTCGACGTGGCCACCGCTGCCGCCCGATCTCTCGAAGCCGCCCTGGCCGCCCACCCGCACACCGCGCGCGTCAGCCTGGCAGGCGATCTGCGGCGCCACCGGGAAACGGTCAGAGACATCGACCTGGTGCTGAGTTCGGATCAACCCGAGAGCGTATCGGCGGCCTTAAGCGGCCACGAGGATGTCGCCGAGGTGATTTCCACCGGGGTGAGCAGAACCACGGTGCGCCTCAAAAGCGGTTTGGAGGCGAATTTGCGCACCGTGGCGGAAGACGCCTTTCCATTTGTCCTTCGCCAACTTACCGGCAGCAACGAACACAACGACCAACTGTGCGCCCGGGCCCGGACCATGGGTATCGAACTGGACGAGGACGGCCTCTATCGGGGCAAGGAGCGGCTGCCCTGTGCCAGCGAGGCCGAAATCTTCCAGGCCCTCGACCTCGACTATATTCCGCCGGAATTGCGCGAGGGCGCCGGAGAAATCGCCGCCGCCGAGCAGGGTACCTTGCCCCGACTAATCGCCGCCGGGGACATCCGCGGCATGCTCCACGTCCACTCCACTTACAGCGACGGAAGCGGCACCCTGGCCGCCATGGCTGCGGCTGCGAGGGAGCGGGGATACGGCTATCTGGGGATCAGCGACCACAGCCGCTCGGCCGCCTATGCCGGCGGTCTGGGGGAAAAGGACATCCGCCGCCAGCACGATGAGATCGAGGCACTAAACGAAGAAGCGTCCGACTTTCACATCTTCAAAGGCATTGAATCCGACATCCGCGCCGACGGCGCCCTCGACTACGACGACGAGCTGCTCTCCAATTTCGACTTCGTCGTCGCCTCGGTGCACGCACGCTTCAACATGAGTGAAGCGGAGATGACCAGACGCCTCGTGCGCGCCATCGAGCATCCTGCCACCACAATCCTAGGGCATCTCACCGGCCGCCTCCTCCTTGATCGAGAAGGATATGCGGTGGACGTCGACACGGTTATCGCCGCCGCGGCCGAGCACCGCACCGCCATCGAGGTCAACGCCTCTCCCGCCCGCCTCGACATGGACTGGCGTCATCTCCAAAAAGCGCGCGACCTTGGCGTGCGCCTGGCGGTCAATACGGATGCCCACTCGATTGCCGGGCTCGACCACCTCCACCTCGGCATCGGCATAGCCCGCAAGGGCTGGCTGCGGCCCGAGGATGTGATCAACACCCTCGAGACCGACGCCATCGCCGCCTATTTCAGGGAAAAACGCTGATACATGCGGGCCCGCCCAGCTCGCACGAGGTCCCTCGCTGAGGTTACAGCCGGACTTCCCTGCCGGCATCCTGACTGCGGTAGATGCCATCGAGAATCTGCACCACCTGAAGTGACTGCTCCCCCGGCACCGGAGAGGGGGATCCTTCGACAATGGCGCGGGCAAACTCGACGCACTCCTGGGCGTACGCCTCGAGCCCGGCAGGCATGAGCTGGAGAGTGCGGTTGTAGTGCTGCCGGGTGGCATAATTACTCTCGGCGATCCGGCACTCGGGCCAGTGCGCCCCGCCGCGGGTGCCGTAGAGCCACATCTGCATGTCCTCTCCCTCGCTGTCGTGATGCAGTAACCAGCTAACTTCCAGGATCAGAGTGTGCGCCGTTCTCGAAGCGCACGAAGGCGGCGGCAAAATCCTCGACGTCGAACTCGCGCGGCACAGCGGTCCGCTCTCCCCAACTGCTGAAGGCCCCATCCTGATGCGCCAGTTCCGCCCGCGCCACTCCACTCACTGCCACCGGCTGCGGATTGCCCATGAAGCACAGGGTCAGATCGAGGATGTGGACCCCGATGTCGATACACGGACCCCCACCGCTGTGGTTCTTGAGCACGAAAGTCGGAGTCGGAATCAGCCCGGCACGCCGCAACATCCAACTGCGCGCATGGTATATATCTCCCAATAGCCCAGTATCGATCCGGCTTTCAGCGCCCGGGCGCTGGATTCGAAGCGGAAGTGCTGTGCCGTCATCAGCATCTTGCCCGCCCGGTCGCGTGCGGCGATCATGCGGCGGATGGCCCCGGGAGTGGGGGCAAGCGGCTTTTCGCAAATCACGTGTTTGCCGGCATCCAGGGCGCCTATCGCCAGTCCGGCGTGATACTTGTTGGGAGTACATATATCGACGATATCGATGTCGCCATCGCCAAAAAGGATGGCGGCATCGGTATCGAGCTTGCTCACTCCGTTGTCCCGCCCCAGCGGCTGAGCAAGGCCTCGTCGATGTCGCTGCCGGCCACCAACTCCGCCTCTTGCGAAGCTTCCCAACCAGGTACATGGGTGCGGGCGATTCCCCCCACTCCGATGATGCCTACCTTCAACCTGGCCATTGACTCTCCTTCCTTTCTCTCCTTTTCCGCAGACCCCTCAACCTGTTCAAATGGGAACAATAGATGTAGCCGGGAGCCACCCGCCGAGGCCGTTGGCCAGGCGCACCAGCCGCCATTCCCGCTCCTGCCTTTCGACCCTTACTTTGGTGCCTTCGTGAACGATGAGTACCGTAGTCTGGCGCGCGTCCGGACCACTGCGCGCCGTGGCCTGCTCGACGACGATAATCGCCTCCACCATGGTTTCCTGGCGGTGAATGCGCCATCCCCCCCAGCTCCCCGCCAGTACTGTGAGACCACTGCAGGAGATAAACAGAGCAAGCCACAGCGCCGGTGCTTTTGCCCGCAGCCGCAGACGCCAGACGGCCAGCACAAAAACCAGCAATGACACCAGGCAGAAGACAACGCACAACTCGTCCGGGGTGGGAAAGAGATAGAGAGCAAGGAGGAAGCGCCACACTACATTCTCGGCAGGCGCGGGATCCCGATCCTTCTTTACCAGGTTGACAAAACGCAAATTGGCGCGGATATCCGCGTCGCGCGGATTGACCCTCAGCGCCCGTTCATACCAGAGGATGGCCTCACCGAGGCGCCCCGACTTGAAGCTGGCATTGCCCAGGTTGTAGAACAGCCGCGAATTCCGAACCCCACTGGCGGCGACCTCGAGGTACTTCTGCCGCGCTCCTTCAAACTCGCCGCGGCGGTAAAACTCATTGGCCTCGTTGTAGAGCCCGAGGCCAGCCGATGAAGCCAAGGCCAGGCCCTTCCACAGCAGGGTCAGGACGAGGACAACCGGGGTTGACCGCATCAGATCCTTTTCTCCAGGCTGTGGATGAGTTGCGCCGCCTCCTGTTGTGCCTTTTCCATGTCGGAACGCTCTGGAGCCGTTGGGGCAAAGCGCACAAAGTCGCAGCGGGCAAGAAATTCGCCCACTGCCTTGATTTCCGTCTCCTCCACTCCTCTCGCCCTCAGAGACGCCTCCCAGATCTCCCGAGTGAGGCCGGCGGCTGCCAGATTGAGATGATCGGCAAGAAAACTCTGTAAGGCGAGCTGGATCTCGGCGTAAAACTCGCCCCCTCGCTCCTCCTCAATTAGTTGCCGGGCCCGGTGCAGACGCTTGTCGGCCTCGCCTTTTGCCCGCCGCCGGGCGTAAGCCACGTCTGCTTCGAGGCGCTGCTGGTGGCGCTGGTGAATCACCAATCCCCCGAATGCCAGGGGCAGCAAGGCGGGCAAGATCCAGAAAGACGCTTTCTTGTAGAGGACTTCCACCTCCTCGAGTCGGTCCAAATCCGGCTTGATGTGCCGGATGTCCCGCCCCACTTCCTGAATGGTTTTGCGGCTGAGGCCATATCCGCTGCTCACCTGGGTCGAGTCGCTGCCCTGGCTGGAGATCAGGATTGGAGCGGAGCGGGCAACCTCGTAGGAAGCACTGTGGGGATCAAAATAGACAAAGCGCAGTGCGGGGATCTCCAATTGTCCTCCGCGCTCGGGGATCAGGATATACTCGAAGGTGCGGCTACCGCCGTAGACCCCCCCCTCCACCCTTTCGCGAGTATCCACCCTGGGCTCGTAGACCTCGAATCCAGCCAGTGCCTTCACGGCCTCGAGTTTCAGGGCGTTTATGTTACCCTTGCCTCTGACCTCCACTTTGAGAGTCACCGGGTCGCCTACCGGGACCGCATCGGGAAGGGCCTGAACTTGCAAAGCGAAACTGCCCACCGCGCCGCTGAAGTCCGGGGGGCGTCCGTTCCTCGGCAACGGCAAAACCTCGATCTCCACCGTCTCGCTACGCACGGACACATTTTGGGAGGAAAGCCCGAAGCCGTCGAGAAGGCCGAAGGTGTCGAACACGCTGCGCTGTCTGCGCTGCTGAGGAATCTCGCAGGATAGGACCATCGCTTCCACCTGCTGCACCCCGGCGCTGGTGGGAAAAAGGGCTACCCGGCGCAGAGGAGCCACGTTGAACTGAACCCCGCGGATCGTTTCGCGGCGACTTTCCAGGGTCTGGGCGGCAAAAAGCTCCTTGACCCAGAAGCCGGCAAAGGAGGGCAACTGCTTGAAACCTACGTTGTGGAGCTTGAAGCGGTAGCACAGATCGTAGTCCAGAGTGACCTGCTGGCCGACATAGGCCCGGCGGGGTCGCTGCGCACGCGCAAGAACAGGTTGTCGGCGATACTCGCGGCCGAACCCTGCCGGCCTTGACCGGACCTGGCCGTCTGAAGCAGGGAACCGGGGACAATCTCGACCCTCAAAGCCTCGGTCTCGTAGATCTTCCCCTGGACCTCGATGCGAGCCGGGCCGATGACAAAGTGGCCGGTCTTGCGCCCGTAGAGAGTGTAGGTCAGTTCGCGCCTAAAGGTGGTCCGGAAGTTGACCATTTCGACCCGCGTGCTGAGGCTGGGCCCTTCCACGTGAAAATCGCGGAGATCCAGTTCAGGGGTCGGCATCCGGGAAATATTTTCGTCAGCGGCAATGCTCAGGACGAGGCGAATGGGATCGGCCTGTCCGGCGCGGCTGCGGTCCACCTCGGCGCTGAACTCGATCGCGGCCGCCGGCCCTCCGAGAAAAATGGCGACCGAGGCGACCCCTAGGATACTGCTCGATCTGCCCATCCACATGCTACCAGTCCTTGCCGCGGGCGCGCGGCGCGCTCTGGAAGCGGCGCAGCAGGGCCTGCTTCTCGCGATCCTCCAGGGCTTCCAACAGACGCTCGGCCTCTTCCTGTTTCAGGGGCAGTACGGCCTCGCTCCCTTCATCCTGCCCGTCTCCGGTCCCGGGGCCGGGTTTCCCCTGGTGCGGCTGATCCTGTTGCCCCTCCCGCTGATCCTGCTCACCCTCCTGCTGATCCTGCTCACCCTGCTGACCCTGCTGCTGACCCTCCTGCTGATCCTGCTCACCCTGCTGCTGATCCTGCTCACCCTGCTGACCCTGCTGCTGATCCTCCTGCTGATCCTGCTCACCCTGCTGCTGATCCTGCTCACCCTGCTGACCCTGCTGCTGATCCTCCTGCTGATCCTGCTCACCCTGCTGCTGATCCTGCTCACCCTCCTGCTGATCTTTAAGGTGTTCCAGGGCAAGCTCCAAATGCACTTTCGCCAACCGGTCCTGCCAGTCCAGTCCCAGCACTTGCTTGAAGGCTTCCGCCGCTTCCCCGAACTGTCCCTGCTGGAAGTAGGTCTTGCCCATATTGTAAAAGGCTTGCCCCCTGAGGGGGCCGTCTTCGCCCTCGATGGCGGCCTTCTTGAACTCCTCGAGGGCGGCGGCAGAATCTCCCAGCTTGAAAAGCGCGTCCCCCACGTTGAAATGCAGCGCCGCCGTCCAGGGATCCTGGAGCTGAGCGTCGCGATATAGTTTGAGGGCCTCTTCGTACTCGCCGCGCCCGTAGTGCTTTCTGGCTTCCGCCGCCTTCGACGCCACTGGATCGCCTACCACTGCACCGGTCTGCACCATCCAGGCCAGGCCCAGTCCCATCGCCCAGGCGAACCATTCCATATTGCCCCTCATGAGAAGCGACCGCGCCATTGTCTCTGGATACGGCGTCGATCCGACATCCAGGCCTCGGCCATGAAGCAGAGCAGGGCGAGCAGCAGCGGAATCTGGAAGCGCTCCTCGTAGCTGGTGAAGCGCAGCGACCCGAATTCTTTTTCCTCCATCCGGGCAATCTGCTCGTGCAGGAAGTCCAACTCCCCCCCTCCCAGGCTGCTGCGGAAATAGTCGCCCTCGGTGCTCAAGGCGATCTGCTCGAGCACGGCCTCGTCCAACCGCGTCTTGACGTACTGGCCGCGCGCGTCCTTGTGATAATTCAACCCTCCCTCCGCATCCTTTCCGGGAATTAATTCACCCCCCTCGGTACCCATGCCCACGGCAAAAACGCGCACTCCTTCAGCGGCGATTCGCTCTGCCGCTTCGAGAGGCTCGCCCACGTGCTCCTCTCCATCGGTGAACAGAACCACGGCCTTGTGCCGGCGCTCACCAGCCTCGAAGCAGCTCGCCGCCAGGACCAGCGCTTCGCCGATTGCCGTTCCCTGTACCGGGATGGCGCTGGTGTCCACGACCTCGAGGAATGTCCGCAGGACATCGTGGTCCAAGGTCAGAGGGCACCTGATGCGAGCCTCTCCGGCAAAGACAACCAATCCCACCCGGTCGCCCGGCAAGCGCTCCAGCAGCCGGCCGATCAGGTACTTGGCGCGCCGCAGCCGGCTGGGTTTGATGTCCTGGGCCAGCATGCTGCGCGACACGTCCAGCACCATTACCACATCCACTCCCTTGCGTTGCGCCATGGCCAGCTTGGCGCCGAATTGAGGTGAGGTCATGGACAGAACCAGAAACAGCACTCCACCAACGACCAAGGCGTATTTCCAGGACTGCCGTCCGCGGCTGAGGTTTCGGGTCAGCTTGGGGGCCAGCTCGGAGTTGACGAAGCGCTCGAGGGCGCGGCGCTTGCTGGCGATGGCCCATGCGAAGAAGAACCCCAGCATGGGCACGAGCAAGAGCAGCCAGAAATTTTGCGGCGCGCCAAAGTGCATGGTCTCCTTCTCCCAGGCTCAGGGAATGCTGCGGAAGCGCGTGTTGGCCAGTACTGCGCCAACGAGCAAAAGTGCCAGGCCGGACCACAGGAAGGTGGCGAAGCGGTCGGCGTAATCTACCTTGATCTCGGTCTTGATCTGAGTCGTTTCCAATTCACCGATCTGGCGATAGATCTCCTCCAGTTTCTCCTCGCTGGTCGCCCGGTAGTACTTGCCGCCGGTGCGCTCTGCCACCTCCCTCAGAGTCTTTTCGTCGATCTGCGGTGCCCTCTGGTAGAACCCGGCAAAGAGGCCCTGTCGGCCACGGTCCCCGTCAGCGGCGCCGACGCCGATGGTGTAGACCCGAACTCCGATGGCCTCCGCCACGTCCGCCGCGGTCAGCGGCTCGATCTCACCCGCGTTGTTTTCCCCGTCGGTGAGCAGAATGATGACCTTGCTCTCGGCTTCCGAGTGGCGCAGCCGGTTGCAGGCGTTGATCAGGGCCATGCCTATGGCGGTGGAGTCGTGCCAGTCAGCCTGGCGGCTCTGTTTCGCCGGGATTTCCACCCCGTCCAGGAAGTCCAGCAGCAAAGTGTAGTCAAGGGTCAGGGGACATTGGGTGAAACTTTCGCCGGCGAAGACCACCACTCCAAGGCGATCGCTCCGGCGTCCGCGGGCGAAGTCGGCGACCACCCCCTTGGCCACCTGCAACCGGCTCTTCTCGCCCTGGGCAAGATCCTTGTGCTCCATGCTCCGCGACACGTCCAGGGTCAGCATGATATCGATACCCTCGGCGGATATCTCGCGGCTCTCCAGTCCCGATTGCGGCCGGGCCATGGCAACCATCAAGCAACCCATTCCCGCTACCTTGAGCACTAGGAGACTGTGCCGAAGGTGAGTCCACAAGGTCGGCCGCAACTTTCGCAGCACCCCCAGGTCGGCGAAGCGGACGCTTCCCTTCTCGCCCTGCTCTTCACGCAAATAGCGGAAAACAAGCAACGGCAGAACCAGCAGCAACCACAGCCATTGAGGAGATTCGAAGTGGATCATGATGGTGAGGGCGCCTGGGACGGCACCGAGGGGTCCGCCTGGTCTCTTGAAGCGGCCACCTCAGCCAGGGTCTCGACAGTGGGGGAGGGCTCCCTCGCCGCTTCTATGGCCTTCACTATGGAAACACCCGCTACCGGCGCCCGTCGCGCGTTTTCGTTCCCGGGCGAAAAGCGGGCGAACTTCACCAAGTCGGCGGCGCGCAAAAATTTCTCCACATCATTTATGGCAGGAAATTCGAGTTCAATCCGCCCGAGCGCCGCCGCAATCTCGTCCGTGGTACGCTCCATGGCTTCCACCTGCAGCACCGCTTCGAGGAACCGCCTCATATTGTCGGAAAGCAGGGAGTAGTAGCGCTTGAAATCGCCGCGTTCCACCAGCCCCATGGCCGCAATGCGGGCGAATTCCGCGGCGTAGTCGGTGGGGGCGGCAGCCGGCTCCTCCTTCCCGCTGCGGCCGCGGCGCAGCACCAGCCAGTAGATGGCGGCCACCAGCGCCACCAGCAGCAAAGCGGCCAGCACCCCGGCCAGCCACAAGGGAACACCGCCGGGGATCTCCACAGGGGGCCTGATATCTCCCAGCTCCACTTTCTCGCCTTCGCCGCGCACGCTGACCACCTCGATCTCCAGGGGCTGTGTGGTGCGCACCAGAGTGTCCCCCGAGGTCTGGATAAAGCTCACCGGCAGAGGCGGAACCCGATGCAACCCCAACGAGTAGAGTCGCAGTTCGTAGCGCCAGATCCGGTCCACCCCGCCATCCAGGACCTCGGATCCGCCCGCCTCCAAAATCGCAGAGAAGCCCGGCAGGAGTTTGGCCACCGGGGGAAGAACAGGTTTTTCCTGGGGGCGATGGCGCAGCCTTAAAGTCAGCCGTATGGGATCTCCCAAAGTCGCTTTCGCGGTATCGACCCGAGCTTCCACCTCGGGCAGGGACCCCGCCAGTGCCGGTGCGCTCAGCCACATTACCAGGATGAGAGCCAGGCCGGGCTTCACGGTCCATCCGCTTCCTCGGTCTCATCGGCTTCGCCGGGCTCATCGGCTTCGCCGCCTTCGTCCAGCTCGGGGAGCTCGATCACGTCGTCAACCTGCAGAGCCAGATCCTGCAGCACGTACTCGCTCACTATATACACCGAAGGCACTCCCACCTTGGTGAGATAGATCATCTCGTCCTCGCGGTTGCCGAGGTGCACTTCCAGCAATTCTTCCCCTTCCTCCCCAATCAACTTTACCCGCAACTGGGGCGAGTCGAGCCCATAGGGGCCCATGTCCTCGACCTGGTCCTCGACAAACTTCTCGACTTCCACCTCTTCGAGGTCCGTCATCAGATTGTTGAATTTCCACGACCGGGTTGGGCGCACATCGGGTTCCACGAGCATCCAGAGACCGGTTGTGTCTTTCTCCGCAACCAGGGACTCTGCGCCGGAGATCTCGATTCGGGTGACCGCATCGCGTCCGAACTCCAAAGGCTTCCTGTCGCGCAGATCCTTGGCCTGCCGCTGCAATGGGCGCACCAAAGTCGTATCGACCAGGAAGATGGGAGGTCGGCTCAAATCCATGGCGTAAGTGCGATAACCATCGTGGGCAGCGCCAAGGCGCAGGCGCTTCTCGGTGTGCTCCGCGCCGAGGAGCAGCGACACCTCCAGGTTCACAAGGCCCGCCAAGCCGTGGCGCGCCTTGACATCTTCGTCGGGGCGCTCCGCAACAAATGTATCCACTATGGCATTATTGAGTCGGTTCAAGATTTCGTCCACCGCGTCTTCGTCCACCGGAACCTGTGCCGGAACCCGCATGTACCAGTCGTCTTTGCCCCGCCTCTCGAGGACGATCCGCCCCTCCGGGCGAGCCAGGCGAACCTCCTGCACCTCCTTTTTCTCGAAAGGCAGGACCCGGCGGTCGCGCAGATCAAACACCCCTTTGTCCAAGCTGTTGAAGTGGAAGGTGCGCATTGTGAAGATCTCGGGGTTCGGTCCGCTCCGGCGCGCGAAAACATAGCTTCCCGTGGGGCTCTCGGCGCCGAAAAAGAGGGTATCCAGCTCCTCGCTCTCTATTGCCAGAAACACCTTGAGACGCGGTGCGGTCAACCGGTACTTGGCGGCCGCCTCGGGGTAGTCTGTCGCGCTGGCGCTGTCCTCGACCACGCGCTCGCGCCGCGCCCTGGCCAGGTCGTCGATGTAGCGCTCCACCGCGTCCTCATCGGTCGCGCTCTCAATGGGATCGGTCAGCACCCAGGAGTCGCGCTTCTCCACAGCGATCAGGGTGTCCCCGCGTTCGAGGACGAGTTTCACCGCCTCGCCGGCGCTGAAGTCCAGAACTATCCCGGCCTTTTCCTCGGCGGCCTGTCGTTTTTCTCCGCCCTTTATTTCGTACAAATAAACGAAGGCGAGCAGGCCCGCGAAGACGAGAGCAATAATCGCATTGGTTTTGAACTTCATTTAGGCAGCAACCTCCCTATTTCCTTGAGGGCGAATAGAATCTCTGATCCACACCAGAATCGCGGCATTGACGATGAAAAGCGCCGCATAGAGGAGCTGGATCGTGTCGTGAGGAATGGCCACGAATCCCAGGCCGGCGTTGAGGACAGCCAGAGCCAGGGCCCATGCCCAGACCCAAGGGACGCGGCGGTAGAGACCGTATCCGACCGCGGAGCTGATCAGAGCCAGCAGCAGGTATCCCTCGCCGCTGGCGACGTCGCCCTCGCTGGCGCCGATGACGGCCAGAACGAAGAAGAAGACGGCGGCCGCGCTGAAGTTGTACATGAGCCAGGAGAGAAAGCCGCTGGCATAGGTCTTGTAACCCCGCCGCAAGACAATGACCAGACCGGAGAGGGCGACCGCAAACGGCAGGACGAATACGGCCGCCCAGACGAGAAGTGCCCCCTGGTTGCCGTAAAAGGTTATGGGCGTGTGCTGCGGCTCCCGGGGGGGAATGGTGAGCTTGTCCTCGCGCTCGCTAAGCCAGGAGACGCTGCTTATCAGCAACTCGCCGTTGACCTGCTGACCGAAGTACTGGTTGCGGGCGAAATCGGCGTCGCCAAAGATCACGAAACGGGTTTTCTCACCACTGTGCACGCTGGTGTCCGGTTCGGCCTCTACCGCCGCGGCCAGGACCAGCGGACCCCTTGTGTCCTCCCCGTCATTGAATTCAACCTTGGCGTCGCCGCCGCTGATGGGGCTCAGGTCTTTCTCGCCCCAACTGCTCTTGTGGGTCATGGCCAGAGGCGTGACCTGAGGCCGGGTGGCCCCCGCCATCTGGCGCATGAATGGCATCCTGTTCAGAGAGCGCGCCAGGGGGAAAAAGCTCATTCCCCTCTGCGGAATCTTTTCGGTTATGGGGTGGTCGCCGTACTCTACGACTACCGGAACCGAGACATCGGCACCGAAGAATTGACCGAGACCGCTCAAGTCGACCACAAAATCCTGCCCCAGTTCGATCTGGTAGGCGAACAACAATCTCTCCAGGCCGGTTCTGGTGCCGGGGTCGAGGAGGAACAGTGCTTTCTTTCCGCGCAGCAAGAAGCTGAAGACCGAGTCGGCGGCTGCCGTGCTGAACGGGCTCCGGGGCGAAAGGACGGCCAACATGGTCGCATCGGCGGGTATCCCCGCCTCGACGCGCAGGCTGTCGACGACTTCGAAGTTCATCTCCTCGAGACGGCCCTTCAGCATGCTGTAGCCCTCGCCGTCGACCTGGTCGAGATCGCCCTCCTGGTGTCCGCCGCTGAAGTAGGCCTTCTGGTCCCGGGCGTTGAGCGCCTTCAGGATGGCGTTGCTCAGGGCCTCTTCACTCTGCTCGGTGATGCGCTCCGCCCGCACGCGACCGTCGCCGCTCACCTCGACGATGGAAGTTCCCATGTCGCGAACCCCGTACTGCTTGACTTCGAGGGCGTTCTTTTGCGGATCCAGTATTTCGTAGTCGAAATTTTTTGACAGATATCCATACTCTCGGAGAAGATTCTCAAAACGCCCGGATTCGAACTCGGTCATGAAGGCCTTTACCGCGACGCGCTGGTCTTCGTCCTCCAGCCCATCGAGAAGTTCCCTGGTTTCCTTCGCCAGGGTGAACAAACCCTCCTTTGTGAGATCGATGCGCAGGTGGTAATTGTCGCCGACGAAATTCACTACGCCAACCACGAAAAGTGTGAGGACCAGACCGAGACCGGCGGTGGCCAAATCGGTCAGACTCCAGCGACCCTTGCGCGATACAATCAAAATTCCAAGAAGAGCGATGGCAGCCGGCATCAGCACCACCGTGATCCAGAAGATCCAGTCACCCTGGCTCTCGGTGAGGGCAATGGGACTGTGCCCGGCCTCGCGCGGACGGATGGAAATCAGGCCCTCGTCGGAGGCCAGCCAGCTCAGAGTGTTGAGGACCAGATCCCCGTTGCCCTGGTAGGCGAAGTAGGAGTCGGTGGCAAAATCTGCGTCTCCGAATACCACCAGGCGGCCACCTTCTTCCCCGGCCTGGTCCGGCGCTGTCACCGCCACTCCCAGCGAGATGGGGCCCTGGCGGTCGACTCCCTCGTCGAGCCTCACTGTCCTTTTTCCCCTGGTATTCAGTACGCTCAAATCCGTTTCGGCCCAACCCTGCTTGCTGGTCTGCACCAGCTCCACCCCTTCGAATCCCTCCCCTCGCGCCTCTGCAAGGTGCACCGAACGAGCCAGTTGAAACGCAGTCATGACGCCCCGGTGTTTCCGGGTGATGGGATGGTCGCCGTAGCTTACGGCTACGGGAGAGGTCATATCGAGGCCGAAGAGGCTGCCGATGCCGCTGGAGTCGATGACGAAATCTGCGCCCAGCTCCACCCCCCACTCCTCCAGCAGATCCTCCAGGCCACTATCGTAGAGGGGATCGAGAAACGCTATGACGGATCCTCCCTGCGCCAGATAGTCGCGGACAGCGTCCACTTCGGGATCGAGAAAGGGGAAGCGGGGGCCGGCGATCATCAGCACGGCGCAGTCCCGGGGCACCTCTCCGGTGCGGCCGAGAAAGAGGGAGTCTTTGAGGGCATAGTCGATTTCCTCGAGGCGCTGCCTCAACGTGGCCAATGCACGTGCACTACCCGCCGATCCCGCCTCGCCGTGACCCACGGTGAGGTAGACCACTTCGCGGCGGTCACGCAATACCTTCAGCAGGGCACTGGTTATCTCCTTTTCCTCCAGCTCGACGATTTTCTGCTGCTTGTCGTCCGTTTCTATCACCAGGGTGTTATAGCGCTGCACCCCGTATCTTTGAGTGCGCTCCGGCTCCCTGTCCGGATCGACTAGCGCAAAGCTGAAGAGAGAGCCGTGCACAGCGTATCCTTTCAACAAGCTCTCGAGGCCCTCGTTTTCCCCCTTCTCAACAAAGGCGAGAACGCGGACCTCCTTCTCCATGGACTCCAGCGTCTCCACGGTCAAATCCGCGAGGCTGTGCAGCTTTCCCGCGGTGACGTCGAGACGCTCGGGGTAGCGATCGGCCAGGAAATTCACCATGACGGTGATGCCGAGGACCATGATGCCCCCCCAAAAGGCGTTGATCCAGCGGCCGTAGTGCCTGAAGAGATCGGGATTGAGGATCCCGGCGGCAACCACCATTACCGCGCCCACGACCATGTTGACCGCGGGAACTGCACCGGCTTCGGAATCGATCAGATAGGCCAGCCCGCCGGCGACGATCAGGACCGCACCCGCCAGGCTGAGCGGAATGGTATAGGACTTCATCCTAGCGCCTCCATCTTCTCGACTCGAGCACCCGGCTGGTCAGGAACAAACCGAAGAAAATGAAACTCAGGTAGAAGACGACGTCTTTGGTATCGATGACGCCGCGCTGGAAGTCCTGAAGGTGGCGGATGAAGGAGAGGTACTCGAGTATCCGGGCGGCAGTGGGCCCGGCGAATGTGGCCGACCAATCGATCAGCCACAAGAGCAGCAGCATGCCGAAGGCCAGGAGCACTGCCACCACCTGATTTTCGGTCAAGGCCGAAGCCAGGATGCCTACGGTGATAAAGGCACCTCCCAGCAGAATGTAGCCCAGGTAACCGGAAAAAATGGGACCCCAGTCCGGCTTGCTGTAGAGTTCGAGTATGCCGCAGTAGACCAGGGTCATGGCGACAATGAGGACGTAAAGGGTGAGACAAGCAAAGAACTTGCCGAGAATCACCTGCACGGTGGTGATCGGGGAGGTCATCAGCAGCTCGATCGTGCCGCTCTTTTTTTCCTCCGCGAAGAGACGCATGGTCAGCATGGGAACGACCAGCAGCCAGATGAAGTCCATCACCCCGAAAAATTGCGAGACCACCATCTCATTGACGTTCAAGGTGGGCATGGTCATGTCCCTGAAGCGGGCCTGCTGCTGAATGAGCTGGATACTCAACATGTTGAACTGCATGAGGATATTGCGGAACAGATACCCTGAGAGAAAGAGAAATACCCCGGCGATCACGTAGGCCACGGGCGAAACAAAGTATGACCGCATCTCCTTGCTGTATATGGCTAGAAAATTGCGCATCTAGGCATCCACCTCCTCCGTAGTCAGTCGAAGAAATATGTCTTCGAGGGTCATTTCGAGCGGGCGCAGCTCGCGCAGGCCCAGGTTACTGTTCACCACTCGGCGGGAAAGGTCGTCGCGCACGTCCATGCCAGGGCTGGCAGTCACCAGGTAAACCTGTTCCCCGTCCTCATCCCCTCCCCTTTCAAGGGCGACATCCAGCACCCCGTCGATGGCTCCGATGAGCTCCTGTACCTGATCTGTGGGGCCGGTGATCTGCGCCCGCAGCACCTCTCCTTCTTTCAATTGCGCCATCAGGTTTTCCGGAGTTCCTTCGCCGACGATGCGGCCATTGTTGATGATGGCAACCTTTTCGCAGGTTACGCTGACCTCCGGCAGAATGTGGGTGCTCAGGATCACGGTGTGGTCTCCTGCCAATGCCTTGATCGTCTCGCGGATCTCGATGATCTGCTTGGGGTCGAGACCCACCGTCGGCTCGTCCAAGATCAGGACATCGGGGTTGTGCACCAGGGCCTGGGCAAGTCCCACCCGCTGCCGGAATCCTTTGGAGAGATGCCCGATTACCGTGTCCTGCACCCCGGTCGTCCCAGTCTTCTCCATAACCTCCCCGATCCGTCCTTTCAAGTCGGCCGTGGACACCCCCTTGATCCTGGCCACGAAGTGCAGGTATGCGCGCACGGTCATATCGGTGTAGAGCGGCGGATGCTCGGGCAAGTATCCGATGCGCCGGCGCACTTCCATAGAGTCCTCCACCACGTCGTAGCCGGCAATGCTGGCGCTGCCGCTCGAGGGCGGCAAATAGCAGGTAAGGATGCGCATGGTGGTGGTCTTGCCGGCTCCGTTCGGACCCAGGAATCCCAGAATCTCTCCTTTTTCCACTCTGAACGAAACATCCTCTACGGCAGCCACATCGCCGTAGTATTTGGAAAGCTCGCGGACTTCAATCACTGAAACACCTCCTTTTTTCTCGAGCCGCTGCCACACCAGACGGAAGCGGACATTAAGGCAGCGGCTCTCAGTACTTGCGTTTGATCCGGCTCTGGAAAAAGTGGATCAGCGGTTCGATATATGGTCTGGAAATATCCACCCGGATTTCGTCGATTGCCAACTTGCCGAAGAGCTCGGCACGCCTGCTCTCCGCGGCTGCCTGGCGCATGGCGAAAGACCTCCTCAACTCGCTGCTGCCGGTATCCACCAGGATCTGCTCCCCGGTTTCGGCGTCTCGTAGCGCGATGAAACCCACGTCCGGCAACTCGCGCTCGCGCGGGTCCACGAGACTGATGCCGATCAGGTCGTGGCGCCGCCGCACCAGTTGCAAGGCGCGCTCATAGTCCGCGTCCATGAAATCGGAAATGAGAAAGACCACGCTGCGGCGATGGATTACCCGGTCGAGATACTCGAGGGCGGCGGCGATGGCGGTGCCGTCTCCGCGGGGTTGGAAGTAGAGCAGCTCGCGGATGACCCGCAGGACGTGCTTGCGTCCCTTCTTGGGGGCGATGAAAACCTCCACTTCGTCGGTGAAGATGAGCAGCCCCACCCGATCGTTGTTCTTGATGGCGGTGAAGGCCAGGAGGGCCGAGATCTCGACCCCGATTTCCCCCTTCATTTGTGCCCCGCTGCCAAAAGAGCCGGAAGCACTGGCATCAACCACGAGCACCACCGAAAGCTCGCGTTCCTCGTCGAACATCTTGACAAAAGGAGAACCCATCCGGGCGGTCACGTTCCAGTCAATGGTTCGAACATCGTCCCCCGGCTGGTACTCGCGCACCTCGGCGAACTCCATCCCCTGACCCTTGAATACCGAGTGGTAGTCGCCCGCGAAAAGATGGTTCACCGCGTTGCGGGTGTGAATATCGATCAGATGTACTTTTTTGAGAATCTCTTTGGGAATCACGGCAGCTGCGGACTTTTCAAATTCTTTAAGGGACCTCGACGTGATCGAAGAGTTGGCGGACGATTTGTTCGGCGTCGATCTCCTCGGCCTCGGCCTCATAGCTGACCACGATGCGGTGCCGCAAAACATCGGCTCCGATCGCCTTGACGTCTTCGGGGGTCACATAGGCCCGGCGGCGCATGAAGGCGTGGGCGCGTGCAGCGCGGGCCAGGAAGATTGTCGCCCGCGGCGATGCCCCGTATTCGATGAGGTCATCCAGGTCCCCAAGGCCGACCTCCTGGGGAAAGCGAGTGGCGTAGACCAGGTTAACTATGTAATCCTTGATCTTGTCGTCCATGTAGACCAATTGGACCGCTGCGCGCAGTCGCAGGACTTCCTCCAGACCCACCACGGGCTCCACCTCCACATCCGCGGCATCGGCCATGCGCTCCAGAATCCGTCGCTCTTCTTCCCGCGCCGGATAGCCTACCTTGATCTTCAACATAAAACGATCGATCTGCGCTTCGGGGAGCGGGTAGGTACCCTCCTGCTCTATAGGATTCTGGGTCGCCATGACCAGAAAGGGATCGTCCAGAACGTAGGTCTCGTCACCCAATGTCACCTGCTGCTCTTGCATCGATTCGAGTAAAGCGCTCTGCACCTTGGCCGGTGCCCGATTGATCTCGTCGGCGAGAAGCAGGTTGGCGAAAATGGGTCCTTTCTTGGGAACGAACTTCCCGTCTTGCTGGTTGTAGATCAAGGTCCCAGTCAAGTCCGCGGGCAAAAGATCCGGAGTGAATTGGATTCGTTTGAAGCTGGCCTGGATGATCGCGGCCAAAGTGCTCACAGTAAGAGTCTTGGCCAAGCCAGGTACGCCCTCCAGCAGCACGTGTCCGCCGCAGAACAGGCCGATTAGCATTCGCTCCAGCATATGGCGCTGGCCGATGATGACCCGATCCATTTCCTGAAAAATGCGATCCACCAGGATGCTTTCCACCTGCACCCGATCGTTGATCGCCTGGATATCTAAGTTCTCTTGCATTTCTATGCTTGCAAATATTCCCGCAATCGACCCGAAGTATCAGCACCGGAGGAGCGCACCCCGCAGGTTGATACAGATGCGAGGAGGACAAAACGGCCGGCCAACTGGAAAGGGAATCGGAAAGGGGACCACGAACACAATACCATGGCCCCACTACGGTGGTCAGTGCAGCGATTTACCGTCCCCGAACTCTACCCATTCCTCCGGATCTTGTCCGAGATGGGAAATCAGAAAGCGGGCGCTGGCGGCAAGTTCAGAATCGGGATAGTTGTCGATTACCCGCTGATATGCCAGTCGCGCCCGTTCCAGATCCCGCAGGTATTCCTCGTGGAGGTAGGCAACCATGAACTGGGCTTCGGCGCCATGACTGCTCTCTGGATTTTCGCTGAGGAGGCGCTCGTAATAGGCTATGGCCCCCTGAGCATCTCCCCTTTGCTGAGCGATCATGGCGAGCAGTTTGAGCGCTTTTGAAGAACTCTCGTGTTGCGGATAGCGACCCAGGAACTCGGTCAGCTTCTGAACTGCCTGATCACGGCCCGAGGAATCCGCGGCCGCAGCTTCGGCCGCCGCAAACAATTTCTCGGGGGTCCGATCCCCACAACCAGCCATCCCCCACAAGACAACCCCCAATCCAGTTCCCAACACGGCTCCCATCTTCAACATCGATCTAATAAAACCCGCCTTCCTTACAGAAGTTCCCATGCCCTCCATCCACTCAATCCTCCTTGGGTTTCGAGGAAGAACTGGATGAGGATTTTGATCCCACCTTGGCACCATCGATCTTGGCGCCATCAGACTTGGCTCCGTCGGTCTTGGCTCCGCCGCCCTTTTCGGCCTTTGCAGCCTTCTGATATCCTTCGCTGCGGTAGTCGGTAATGTAGAATCCCGACCCCTTGAAAAGCAGTCCGGCACCAGCGCCGATGAGACGCTTGACCTTGCCCCGGCACTCCGACTTGACGCAGATTTTCAACGGTTCGGCCGTAATGCTTTGAAAAGCCTCGAACTTATGCCCGCATTTCTGACACTCATAATCATAGGTAGGCATATATCCGTCCAGGGATCGATATGATAAATTGTGTTAGAAGCGCTGCCCCCATCAATGGCAGGCGCGCATCAGTCAGGCAGGAAATTTTATTGCCGTTTTCAAAGCCAGGAAATATAAAATGCCAGCTTCCTCCGCGCAAGATGATCTAGATGCCCTCAATTCACCGGGCGGAGCCGACGTGTCTTTTCAACCCTGCGCCCCTTTGACTGTGACCACGCTATTCTGCTCGGGACGAATCTTCTTCGACCGGGCTCAGATCTGGCAGGTCTCCAGAATCGAGGGGAACCACCCGACCCTTGTGATCTATTTTCTTAAGAACCAGTTCGTCGTTGGCGCGGCGGCTAGCGGCAAAGCTTATCCTTCCGGAGGCGCCCTCGTATCCATGCACCTCGGCGAGCCAATCGCCCAGGTCGCGACGGCTCCGCTGCCCCTGCATCCAGCCGCTTATGAGCAGCCGCGCAGCGTCGTATCCATAGGCGGCAAGGTCGGGATCGCGGGCGAAGCGCCGCCGGAACGAATCCATGAACGCTCGCGCCGGCGGCGCCCCATCCTGGCGCTGAGTAACAAAGACCGCGCCTTTGAGGTAGGCACGGTCGACTCGACGCATCTGGCGAATTGCCTCCGGGCTGTTCCACACCTCATTTCCCAGGATCTGGGTTTCCAGACGGTGAAAGTAGAGCTGAGGCACAATGGTCTGGACATCTTCAAAATCCTCCACCACCATGGCTATTCCATCTATCGTGGAGATGAAGAGCTCGGCAGAGTCGACCTCTGCTTCCTCTTCCGCGGGGGTAGTTTTTACAGGTTCCGACTCACCAGCCTGCAACAAGGAGTCCGGAGCGGCCGAATCCACCGAATCGGGTGCTGCCGCCGGCTCCAGAGCGAAGCCGACGCGCCGCACTTCTTCAAAAAAATATTTGAAGTCCTTCGTCTGTCCGGGATAGTACCAGTCCATGTAGAGCACATCCCCCCCATTGGCATAGGCGACTGCGGCGAACTCCTGGCTGAAATTCCAGCCGTAGTCGCTCAGAGGGACGATCGCCACCAGTTTTTCCAGTCCCAGCACAAGAGTTGCGTACTCTGCCAGAGCCCTGCCCTGCACCTCGGGAATGACCTTGAGCTGAAAAACGTAGCTCCCCAGGGAGTCCAGTCCGCTCTGGTCGGCCAAAGGGACCACCATGGGCACACCGGCGGACGAGGCCACCACCGCGGCTGCTACGCTTGAACTGCTGAAGACGGGACCGATAATTGCCACTACCTCTTCCTCTTCGATCAAAGTTCTGGTAGCAAGAACGATTCGCATTAGTTTGTTGCTCTCGCTTTCCTCGATGATCAGGTCGCCGTATTCGAACCCCGTGTCCGCCACAATGAACTCGAAGGGATCGCCCAACTCCTCATTGGCCAATTGTATCCCGGCATAAAGGTCTTCCCCGATCTGGTGATGAGGGCCGGACAGGGGAAGCAGAAGGCCCAGTCGCGGCAGTTTAGCATCCTCTCCGCCCCTTCCCATTGGTGGCGGATCCGGGTCGAAGGAGTTGGGCTCTGTTGGCGACGCGTCGGACCTCTCGCCACCGCCTGCAGCCAAAGAGCTGAATATGCCCCGAGGAAATTGGCCGAGATAGATGCGCATGGCCTCCCGGCTCCGTTCCGTCCAGCCCAGGCGACGAAACCAGTAGGCCTCTCCAAAAAGGAGGGCATCCTCCAGCCGCTCGTCGCCGACCTCCTCCCGGATGCGGTCGAGTGCCTCCTCACTTATCGAACCGTTCTTGGCCATCCCGGCCAGGCGCTCGGCTGCGCTGGCCTGCACCCCCAGCGACGCCGGCACGGACAGCACACTACCGAATTGCTCGGCGGCTTCGGGGTAACGCCCTAAGGCGTAGTGTGAATCTCCGGCGACCAGGTGGGCGTCGGCAAGGTAACGGCTGCCGCCGAAATTTCTCTGCAATTTCTTCGCCGCATCAAGAGCCGGCTCGTACTTTTGCAGCCGGAACAAAGCTTTGCTCATCACCAACTGGGCCGCACTGGAGCGCTGGTTGAGAGCCAGTTCCAGAACCTTCTCAAAGTAACTCCGAGCCCTCTCGTACTGTCCAGCTCTATACGCATCTATTCCCCTGTTGAACATCTTTTCGGCTGGGGGAGAAAAAACCGGGGCGGGAGGTTGCGCCGGAACGGGAAGGCCGGCGGCAAGAAGAAAGATAACCGGTATGATCAAAAGGATAGGCGCGATGCGGAAAATGGGATGCTTTGATCCTGCAAACTACAAATCACCATCGTTGGGAAAATGTAGATGGACCCATCGGCAGTGTCAAGCAGGCTTGTGGAACCCCGAGACCACCAGTATATTTCCTACCTCGCTCCCCAGCGCCTCGCCCCAAACTCTCAACTACCAGAATTTTTGCATGGATACTCACGCCGAAAAGATGGGCATCGACCCCGAACAGTTGCGCCGGCTTCTGGCCCAGCAACAGCAGCAGCGGACGGAGGCGGCGGCTCAGCCCGAAGCAGCTGGTCCCGGGTCAGGAGAGCAGACCCAGGAACTAAAAGAAGAGTTCAATTTCCATTTGAAACCCGAGGAATTGGAGGCTTACCTCGACCAGTTCGTGATTCAGCAGCCCGAGGCCAAGGCCATACTCTCTACCAAAATCTGCACCCACTTCAATCGTCTGAACCTGCCTCCAGATCCGGAGGAAGATCTCCTGGGCAACATCAAAAATAACGTTCTCATGATCGGCCCCACCGGAGTGGGCAAGACCTATCTGATCAAACTTATCGCCCGCAAGCTCGGCGTGCCTTTTGTCAAAGGGGACGCCACCAAATTCAGCGAGACTGGATACGTCGGCGGCGACGTTGAAGACCTGGTGCGGGAGTTGGTGCGGGAGGCCGACGGCGAGATCGAGAAGGCCCAGCACGGCATCATCTACATCGACGAAATCGACAAAATCGCCTCATCTCAAAGCAGCGTAGGGCCGGACGTCTCACGCTCCGGGGTCCAGCGAAATCTGCTCAAGCTCATGGAGGAAACGGAGGTCGATCTCAAGGCACCTCACGACATTGCCTCGCAGATGGAGTCGGTCATCCAGATGCAGCAAACCGGCAAGCTCGAAAAGAAGAAGATCAATACGCGCCACATCCTTTTTATCGTCAGCGGTGCATTTGCCGGCCTCGACGAAATCATCTCCAGGCGCCTCAACAAGGGCGCCGTGGGATTCCGCCTGAACCCCGCCGACAAGGACGAAGGCGACAAGGCCGAGGCCCTCTTCCGGCAGGTGCGCGCCGAGGACCTCATAGCCTACGGCTTCGAGTCCGAGTTCGTCGGCCGCCTGCCGGTCGTAGCCGTGCTCGACCAGCTCGAATGCGAGGATCTCTACCGCATCCTGCACACCCCCAAAAGCAGCGTGATACTCGCCAAAAAGCGCGACTTCCGCGCCTATGGTATCGAGGTGGAATTCGAGGACGGGGCCCTGCGCCTCCTGGCACGGCGCGCCCACGACGAACAAATCGGCGCCCGGGGACTTGTGAGCGCCATCGAAAAGGTCCTCCTCAACTTTGAAAAGAAGCTTCCCTCGACCCGAATCGAACGGTTTTCCGTGACAGCCGAAATCGTCGAGGATCCTCAGCCCGGCCTGCAAAAGCTGCTGGAGGATCAATCCCTGCAGGCCTACATCGACACCTTCTTCGAGACCCACGGCATCAGGCTGAAATTCGGTGCGGCGGCCGAAGTCCTGGTAAAAAAGCTGGCGCGGGAGCGTGGCCAGTCTCCCCAGGAGTTCTGCGCCCAACTATTCGCCGACTATGGCCACGGACTGAAATTGCTCGAAAAGCGGGAATTCGAGATCACCCCGGGCATCCTGGGCAATCCCCATGAGGCCCTCAACGCCCTGATCAAAGACTTTTACAGCAACCAAGCCTGAAAACCGCCCCAGGGACGCATCACTTTCTCCGTTTCAATCCGTATTCTCTTTCCTTGCGATACAGAGTGCTGAGTCCGATTTTGAGAATTTCCGCGGCGCGCCGGCGATCGTAGTTCACCGCCTTCAGGGTTTCTGCGATTGCAATTTTTTCCAGTTCCTCCAGGGTCATTCCGACGCGCAGGTGCAAGCCGGAAAACTGGCGGTCTTTACCGCTGATTTGACGCGGAATGTCGGTGACCTCGAGGGGACCGGAGTGGGGGCACATCACCACCATCCCCTCGATGCAATTCTTGAGTTCGCGCACGTTCCCGGGCCAGTCGTAGGCGGTCAACAAATCCACCGCCGCGGGACTGATGCCCTCCACCTGCATGTCGTTTTCGGCGGCGAACTGGCGCACGAACTCGTCGATCAGCAAGGGGATGTCTTCGCGGCATTCGCGCAGCGGAGGCACTTCTATGGTGATCACGTGCAATCGGTAGAACAGGTCGGCCCTGTAGGTGCCCTGCTCCACCATTGCTTCCAGGTCGCGATTGGTGGCCGCGATGATGCGCACGTCCACCTTGCGGGTCCGGGATCCCCCGACCCGCTCGAATACGCCGTCCTGGATGACGCGCAGCAATTTCACCTGAGTCGCCGGCGGGATATCCCCCACTTCGTCGAGAAAGAGGGCACCTCGGTCGGCCAGCTCAAAGCGCCCCTTGCGCGCGGTGGCAGCACCGGTGAAAGCCCCTTTCTCATGGCCGAAGAACTCGCTCTCGACGATGCCTTCGGGCAAGGCTCCGCAATTGATCTCGACGAAGGGATAGCCGTTGCGCCGGCTTTGCTGGTGGATGGTCTTGGCCACCTCTCCCTTGCCGGTTCCGGTCTCGCCGACGATAAGCACGCTCGCCTTCGACCGAGCCACCTGTTCGACCTGACTGTATATGCGTTGCCAGAGAGACGAACGCCGCACAATTCGCCCCAGGCGGTAGCGCTCGTCGAGGCGGCGCTGCAGATCGGAAACCTCGCCCACCAGGCGCTGGTAGGAGAGACCGCGCTGCAGGACGGCGTTGATCTTGGCCAGGTTCGGAGGGTGCAACTGAAAATCGTAGGCGCCCTGGCGCATGGCCTCCGTGCCCAATTCGATCTCCTCGGGCGCGGCGATCACGATGGCACAGATCTCGGCATGGCGCTGACGCGCGACCTGCAAAAGGCGCAATCCGTCAATGCGCACCTCTTTCAGGCTGCAGACCATGGCATCCACCGGCTCCCCGTCGAGAATGTCGTAAGCGCTCTGTCCCTCCCGCGCCCACATCACCTCGAAATCCCGGCGCTCCAGAAAAGTCACCAGTTCTTTGGTGCGCGGAGATTCCGGCAACACCACCAGGACTCGAGGCTGCTGGGTGTAGGTGGAATTCAAGTAATCTAGCCCCTTTTACTCAGGCCGCCCGCCGCACCGTTTTGCCGGTGAAGACGGCGGCAAAGACCTGGGAAAGATCCGCCGCCAGGACGAAATCCATCTCGCCACGCACCGCGTTGGGCAGCTCCGCCAGGTCGTTCTCGTTGCGGCGGGGCAAGATGACCCTGTGAATGCCGGAACTGTGAGCCGCCAGTACCTTCTCTTTGATGCCGCCCACCGGCAAAACGCGCCCCCGCAATGTCACCTCGCCGGTCATGGCGATATCGTTCCGCACCGGCTGTCCGGTCAGGAGCGAGAGCAGGGCGGTGGCCACCGCGACGCCGGCCGAGGGACCGTCTTTGGGTATGGCCCCCGAGGGCAGGTGAACGTGAATATCCTGGCGGTCGAAGAAGTTGGCAGGGATATTCCACTCCCCGGCCTGGGCGCGCAAGTAGGACAGGGCAATCTGCGCCGATTCTTTCATGACTTCTCCCAGCTTGCCGGTGAGGGTGAGGCGCTTGTTTCCCTTCATCTTGGTGGCTTCCACAAGCATGACCTCTCCCCCAGCCGCGGTCCACGCCAGACCGGCGACCACACCGGGGCTGTCGATCTCTTCGCGCAGGGTCAACTCCACCTTTTCGGTTCCCAGGAAGCGGCGCAACATTTTCCGGTCCACCACAAAAGGACCGGTCTTTCCTTCCACCACGCGGCGGGCGATCTTGCGGCAGACCCCGCCCACCTCGCGCTCCAGGTTGCGCAGTCCGGCCTCCCGGGTGTAACCGCGGATCAAATCCCTCAACACTTTATCCCCCATTTGTACTTTGCGGCGCCCGAGGCCATGTTCCCTCAACTGCCGCGGCAGCAGGTGGGCCCGGGCAATTGCCACCTTCTCGTCCTCGGTGTAGCCGGACAACTGAATCACCTCCAGGCGGTCGCGCAGGGCCGGCGGTACGGTCTCCAATTGATTTGCCGTGGCGATAAAAACAACATTGGAGAGATCGAAGGGCACGTCCAGATAGTGGTCGACGAAAGCGAAATTCTGTTCGGGGTCAAGCACCTCCAGGAGCGCAGCGGCCGGATCGCCGCGGAAATCTGACCCCACCTTGTCGATTTCGTCCAGCATGAATACGGGATTGTTGGTGGCGGCTTTGCGCAGACTTTGAACGATGCGCCCTGGCAGAGCACCGATGTAGGTGCGCCGGTGACCGCGAATCTCCGCCTCGTCGTGCACCCCTCCAAGAGAGATGCGGACGAACTTCTTTCCCAGAGCCCGCGCGATGGACCGGCCCAGGGAAGTCTTGCCCACACCCGGCGGTCCGACAAAGCAGAAAATGGGTCCTTTGGTATCTTTCTTGAGCTTGCGCACCGCCAAGTATTCTAGGATACGCTCCTTGATTCTTTCCAGTCCTTCGTGGTCCTCGTCGAGGATTCTCCGGGCTCTCCGAATGTCGATGCGGTTGCGCGAGGCCCTTTTCCACGGCAACTCCAGCATCCACTCCAGATAAGTGCGGGCGACGGTGTACTCCGCGGCATTGGGAGGCATGCGTACTAGCCGCTCGAGTTCGCGCTCTGCTTCCACCAGCGCCACCTTGGGAAGCTTGGCCGCCTCGAGCCGACAGCGCAATTCCTCCGTTTCATCGGCCTCGCCCTCGCCCAACTCCTTCTGAATGGCACGCATCTGCTCGCGCAGATAGTGCTCCCGCTGGGCCTGCCCTACTTCTTCCTGGACCTGACTTTGAATCTGTTGCCCCATTTCCAGGATGGACAGCTCGCGATTGAACAACACCGTAAGCTGGCGCAGGCGCAGGCGCACCGAGGCCTCTTGCAGCAACCCCTGCTTCTCATCGAGGGGTATGTCCAGTCCCGCCGCTACAAAATCGACCAACCGGCCCGGTTCTTTGTCCAGATTGAGTACGGTTATCCACAACTCCTCGTCCATGCTCGGCACCATGGAGACCATTTTGTGAAACTGCTGGCACAGGTTCTGGGTCAGGGCGCGCTCCTCCTCGCCTCCCACTTCCCTTTCTTCGACTATCTCCACGCGCGCGGTCAGGTAGGGTGAATCCCCGACGAACTCTACCAGTCGAATTCTTTTGAGCCCGTGCACCACAACCTGCAGGTGGCCGTCCGGCAACACGATGACCCGCTCCAGGGCAGCGGCCACCCCTACCTCGTACAAATCAGCCGGCCGGGGGCTCTCCACTTCCGTTTTCCTCTGGGCAACGACCGCGATTACCCGCTCGCCGTCCCTGGCCTCCCGGACCAGCTGCAGCGATTCTTTGCGACCTACCAGCAACTGGGTGGACATGGTGGGAAAGGGCACCATGTTGCGCAGTGGCAATACCGCTAGCTGGTTTGGCACTCCGACATTTGTCCTGGGATCAGCATCGACCATTTTCGTCCCCATCCTGGTGTAGGGAAGGAGCCCGTGTACTGGTTGCTATTCGACTTCGGAGCAACTAGTGTTTCGTCTTCTAATCTCTTACTCCAGCAATTTCTGTGCCTTTCCTGGCTGAAGCAAATATGCAGCCCGACATCCTGTCAAGAAACGCCATTTTGGCAGTCAGGACGAGTTCCTTCGTTTCCTCCTGGCAGCTCGAGCCTTCATTTCTGTCAGGCCAACGGTTCGGCGAGGTGAAACAATACAAAAAATGCCCGAAAATCATTCTGCCGATTCCCAGGCTTGAAAAACTGGCGTGCCCAGCAGGACTCGAACCTGCGACCGCCTGCTTAGAAGGCAGATGCTCTATCCAACTGAGCTATGGGCACGCTTGAGCAAGAATAGCTGTCTTTTTCGGATCAGTTCCTCCCTATTCCCTCTTTGCTACCTTTGCGACAATGCGCATGATGGCAATCAACTCGATGTCGCGTTCGTCACGAATGCGGATCGAGAAGGTGCCTTCCACCTCCTGCGTCCCACCGGCCTCAAGAATCAGTGGCTGTCCGAAAGGAATGAACAGGTCGATCAGAAACTCGTCGCGATCGAGGAAGCGCAAATCGTAACGCACTACCAGCCCCAGATCAGTGAGGTTGCGAAAGGTAACCCGGAAACTGCCGTCGACTTCCAGATCTTCGCCCGATCCCGCCGCGAAAAGGTTCGGTTGCCAAAACGCACTGTCGACTCGCACCGCCTCCTCCAACCCCTCACCAGCTTCGACCACAACCTCGGTTCGCCGATCCACTTCTGCCGTCCCCATCGCCCCACCGCCCAACCCGCACCCGGTGGCTCCGACCCAGGCGCCCAACAGAAACGCGGCCATCTTTTGCTTCCCCCCAGGCATCAAGAAGCTAGGTGCCGCGCCAGCTATGTCAAGGCGAAGAAAAGAAAGGCAATGTACCACCGACCTCGTGTCGCGGATGGCGGCGATTAATCCGCTCTCGACCGCTGGAGGGCTTGCGGAGAGACCCCGCGGGACTCCACTTCCAGACTTCACGAGTCAACCTCTCCTTTCAGGCGCAGTCCCCTGGGCACCAGTAACTTCTCCACCCATTCGAACAATCCTTGCACCCCCAGGGCCAGCAAAGCCGCCGGCACCGCCCCCTGCAGAATCAACCCTGTATCGTCCAGCCTGATACCGGTGAGAATGGGCTGGCCCAGGCCCCCTGCCCCTATAAGGGCACCCAAGGTGGCGAAACCCACGTTGATCACCGCTGCGGTCTTGATCCCGGCCACAATTGAACGGGAAGCCAGAGGCAACTCCACCAGCCGCAGGCGCATGTTGGAGGACAATCCCAGTGCTGCGGCAGACTCGCGAATCTGCACCGGGATATCGTGCAAACCGGTACAAGTATTGCGCACAATTGGCAACAGGCTGTAGAGGAAAAGCGCCGCCAGGGCCGGAGGTCCGCCGATGCCCAACAGAGGAATCATGAGAACCAGCAGCGCCAGAGCTGGAATCGTCTGCAAAATCCCGACGCAGCCCAGTAAAATTTGTCCGCCCCGGGTCCAGCGTGCGGCCAGGATGCCCAATGGAACCGCAATGGCGATGGCCGCGGCCAGTGAGATCCCTACAAGCAGCAGGTGCTCCCCGGTGCGACGCAGCAAACGTACCCCCATACCCACCTCCCGGACCCGGGCTTCCAGGGCGAGTTGGGAGGTCACGAATTCGGCCGCCACCTGGTTCTCGGGCACTCTCTCCAACTTTGCCCGCGCATTCATCTCCACCATGGCTGCCGCGGATATCCGTCCTTCCATACGCAACAATGCGGCTACCACCTCCGGGGCGCGCTGCAACAGGTCGGCGCGATAGAGCAGGACCCCATTGTAGGAGGGAAAGTGGCGGAGGTCGTCCTCGAGGACGCACAGGTCATAGTAGCGGATCTCCGCGTCGGTGGAATAAAGATCGGTGGCGTGGATCGAACCACTCTCCAGACCGCGGTAGGCAAGATCGTGATCCAGGCCGAGCACCTGAAGCTGGGGCAGACCATAGTGCCGCCGCAGGCTCGGCCAGCCGTCGCCCCGATCCATAAACTCGTTGCTGAAGCCGAATTTCAAGTCCGGATGGCGGCGCAAGTCCGAGATCTTTCCGATGCCCAGTTTCTCCGCCACGTCCGCTCTCATCCCGATGGCGTAGGTGTTGTTGAAACCGAAGGGACGGCTTGCGCGGATGCCGAGAGCTGCCAATTCCTCCCGCCTGGCATTCTCGCCGCGGATACTCTTACCGGCAAAAATCTCCTCGCTGATAGTTCCGCTGTACTCGGGGTACACGTCGATGTCTCCGCGCAGAAGGGCGTTCCACAATACCCGCGTTCCTCCGAGTTCGCGGCGGTGCAGCGGCCGGCCGCCTGCGGTTTCCGCGAGATGGCCGATAATCTCACCCAGAATCACCGACTCGGTGAAGCTCTTGGAGCCGATCTTCACCTCGGGATCGGCAGCGGCGGCCGGAATGGCTGCCCACCAAGCTGCCAAAAGCAGAGAGGCGGCGGAGCGGCGCTGGGTTCTCATGGGTACCGTCTCACAGGGGTTGCAGAGGCTTGCGCTGGGCGTTGATGAAACGGGTCACGAATGGATGGGCAGGCGAACTTACCAATTCATCCAGGCTACCCTCCTGCACGATTCGTCCCCCGCGCAGGAGCACGATCACGTCCCCGAAAAAACCGGCTTCGGCCAAATCGTGAGTTACCAGGACCACTGTCTTCCCCAGGGCGTGAAAAACCTCCTTGAGATCTCTCTGTAGTTCACAGCGGACCATCGGATCAAGGGCAGCCAGGGGTTCGTCGAGGAGCAACACGTCGGGGTCCAGCATCAAAGCCCGCATCAGGCTCACCCGCTGCCGTTGCCCTCCGGAGAGTTGCACCGGGTAGCGCTCGAGCCCTGCGGGAGGGAATCGGGTCAAGGCGCTGAGCTCGCCCAGACGGCTCTCTATGCGCTCGGTGCTCCAGCCCAGATTGCGCGCCATCAGAGCGATGTTGCCGCCCGCGGTGAGATGGGGGAACAAACCGCCATCCTGAATCACGTATCCCATGCGCTGGCGCAGGAAGAGCGCGTCGCCTGACGAAAACTCGGTCCCTTCGAAGCGCACCGACCCTGCATCCGGACGGATCAGATAAATCATCAGCCGCAACAAGGTAGACTTGCCGCAACCACTCGGTCCGATCAGGACAGTGGTTGCGCCGGAGCGGATTTTCAGATCCGTGGGTTTCAGAGCCAGGACGCTGCCAAAAGTTTTACAGACCCCTGTCAGTTCCAACATAGTAGTTCAAACAAGTGAAACCAAGGCCCTATTCGAGCATCCGAATCCATGCCATCTAGTGATTCTTCAATGGCCGCCGGCAATCTCCTGGAGAACCTTCCTGTTAATCAACTCTATTTTCTTGCGGGAAGAATTTATCCATCCTGCGGCGCGGAACTGCCCCACCATCTTGCTCACCATTTCGCGACTGGATCCAACAAGGCGGGACAGATCGTCATGGGTGACGGTCAACCCCAGCGACCGTATCCCCTCGGCCTTGTCTTCACCATAGTCGGCTGCCAGCCTGAGCAGCAGGGAAGCCAGCCGGACCTTGACCGACTTGGTCATCAGCTCGGCCAGGCGCTGTTCGAGGCGCGCTATACGGCGCCAGGAGAATTGGGTGATCCGGTAGCCCAGGTCGGGAAATCTGTTGAACAGGTTCTCCATCTGCTGCTGCATTATCCTCCACAAGACGGTGGGCTTGAGGGCAACCACATTCTGACTGTAGTCGAGTCTCTCCTGCCACCCAATGGCGCCGAACAGATCGCCGGCATCGAGCAGCATAACAGTTGCGTCTCTGCCCTCGGCGTCGCCGTAGATCAGGCTCACCAATCCTTCCTTGATCATCCAGATCTCGCGGGAATGCTCCGGATCGGTGAGCAGCCGTTCCTGCGGTTCCAGCTTTACCGGGGCGGCGATGTGCCCCAACTCCTCTATCTCCTCCTGGCTTATGCCGGAGAACAACGGACAATCACTCAATTGCCCAAACTTTTTTTCGGCCACTGAAACCATGGAAACTCCCTCCTTTCGAGATTGGAAGCCATCGCTTCAATGCGCTTCCAGTTCGGCCAGCAGTCTCTGCCAGTGCCGGCGCTCGCGCCCGGGGTCCACTATGGCCCTCAAACGGGCACAGCGGGATTTGAGGGCGTCGTAGAACGGGGCCTGGGTTTCCAACCGGCTCAGCAGGTCTGCCAGGGCCCGGGTGTCCCCCACCGGAAAATAACCCGGGTAGTCATTCCCCAGCAACCCCACAGACCCCGAGATCGCGGAAGAGACCACGGGGACGGAGCAGGCCAAAGCCTCGGAAACTGCGTTGGCGCCGCCTTCCATGCGCGAGGTGAGCACGAGCAGCCTGCTGCGGGCCAGCACCCTGAGGGCGCGCCAGCGAGGCAACTCTCCCAGCCATTCATAACGCGGATTTGCATTCATTTCGGCGCATGCCCGTTTCCCCATCTCCGCACTGAGGGCTGCCCCCACGTGGACCACACGGATGCGCGAAGAATCGGGCAAATACCACGTTGCTTTTGCCGTGCGAAAAGGGTCCTTTACCGGACGCAGATGTCCCAGCACGCAAACCTCGAACATATTTTGCCTGGGATGAAAGACTCCCGCCGGCGGTCTCACCGACTGGTAGATTACCCGGGCCCTGCCGCGCAGGTGCGGCGGCAATTCGGCAATGCCCTCGGGCTGCAACACGATAAAGCGCGAGGGCAACTCCAAACCCTGGCGCGTCGGGGCATCGCAGTGGATGTCGCCGTAGAGATCCGTTCCGGTCAGCGCCAGCACCAGCGGGTGCTCGGGATAACCCCTCCGGAAGCGCACCATCGATGCACGGCTGCGGCGCGCGTGCAAGGCCACCAGCAGGTCGCACGACTGCTCTCCATACTCTTGTCCTACCACCACCCGGTGACCGAGCTCGCGCAAAATGCGCGCCCAGCGCAACGCGGTCACTCTGTTCCCCTTGCGAGAGTAGGCCGGCGCTGGCGTCACGAGGAAAATTTTCATTGTCCATACACTCAGGCGGCGCAGGTTCGGAATCCAACCCAAATATCGCGCCGGTCCGGAATTTGAAAGTTGCGATAATTGCTCCGAATGAGACGCGAACGGGTTGCCCAACAGCCGCCGCGCATGACCTTTCGGGTCTCGAACCAGGGCTTCGAGTACTCCTTGTATGGATCTGCGGCAAAGCCAGGGTAAGGCAGAAAGGTGCTGCTGGTCCACTCCCAGAGATTGCCGATCATCTGACGGCATCCGAAACCGCTGTCGCCCCCAGGCAAGGCTCCGACATCAACGCAGCCCATGGCCTGCCAGTCCAGATTTGCCCTCCCGGAAGCGGGGGCCTCCTCGCCCCAGGGGAAACGTCGCTTGCCTTGGGAGGACCCCCGCCCGTCGGGGGCTGATGCCGCTGCCATCTCCCACTCGGCCTCGCTGGGCAGACGGCGCCCCGCCCAGCGGCAGTAGGCCTGAGCCTCGTACCAGTTGATGTGAATCACCGGCAGATGCGGTTCGAGTCCGACCCACTGGTCAAAGTGCCGGCGCAGCCACGCCCCACTGGTCTGGCGCTGCCAGTAGAGCGGATGATCCGCCCCTGCCGATGTGCGCCAGCTCCAGCCCTCCTCGCTCCACCATTTTCGCCGGCCGTATCCTTCGTCGTCCACGAAAGCGGCAAATTCGGCCTGGGTCACTGCCGCCCGCGCCATGGAGAAAGGCCGCACCTCCACCGGATGAGCCCACTTTTCGTTGTCGAAGACAAAGGTTTCCTCCGGCCCCGACCCCAACATGAACACCCCCCCTGCAATCTCGACGTCCTCCTGCAGTGATCCGCCCCCTTTAAGCTCCGCTCCCGGCTTGCCGGCAAGGGAAAGACTCGGCGCCGGGTACCCCAAAGTCTGCCGGGTGTAGGTGAAAGCCTCGGCGTGCATATCCTCGTGCAGGGTGGTGTAGAGGAGGTGGTAGATCACCTCGTCGTCGAGATTGTCCTGCGCGATGCGGTGCAGCACTCGATCCCTCACTTGGCACGCGTAGGCCAGGGTCTCGGAACGCGCCGGGAGCGGTAGGTCCCACCGCCTGTCGTGGTTTATGGCTATGGAGTCGTAGAGTTCGTCCTCATCGGCTCGCACCGGCTCTTGGCCGCAGGCGTGTCGCAGCACCCACCTGGACTGGAACCAGGCTAGGTGACCAACCTCCCAGAGCAGAGGATTGACGATGTCCAACTGCAGTCCCATGAGCTGATCATCGCTCAGATCGGCGACCAGCTCAAAGGTCCGATGGCGCGCGTCATGCACCCACTCCGCCAGTTTCGTAGTAGATACAACCTCGCTCAAAGACGGGGTCATGGGCCCCTGGCTCTCCCCCGAGTGTGGTCCCGGCGACAGATGGCTGACTGGCATAAAAACAACCCGGGGTACTTTCCCCGGAATTGCCCGATCCGACGCAGTCCATTAGCAAATTATAGCTGATCACTAAGCCGGCATCAATCCTGCTGCGCAAGCTGGATCATGGCACCGGGACAGTGCCGGTACCGATACCTGGCTCCATTCTTACCAAGTCTGCTGCTACCGGGGTTTCAAAAAATTCAGACTGAAACCACGACCGCCGTCGAACCACTGGGCCTCGATTTCGAACCCAGCGCCGACGGCCAACTCATCGATCTCTGCGGTCGAGTACTTGCAGGAATACTCGGAGTGTATGGTCTCGCCCTTGGCGAACCCCACCTCCATTCCCAGGTTCCCGATGGCCACCTTCTGTGCACACCTGCTCACCAGGTACATCTCCACCCGGCCTTCTTCCTCGTTGTAAACCACCCGGTGCCTGAAGGTCTCCAGGTCGAACCGTCCTCCCAACTCGCGATTGATCCTGGCAAGGATGTTGAGGTTGAACCGGGCGGTGATTCCCTGGAAATCGTCGTAGGCGGCCTCCAGAACCTCGCGTGGCTTGGCCAGATCAATGCCTACCAGAAGGCGGTCTGCAGGTGCCATGGTGCGGCGCACGAGCTTGAGGAAGCGAACCGCATCAGGGCGTACGAAATTGCCAATGTTGGACCCCAGGAAGAGGATCAACTTGGGGCCGTTCAGGGTCTCCCGGAGACGTTCGAGGCCATCGCTGTATTCCGCAGCCACAGTGAGGATCTGCAGATTCGGATAGAGGTCGAGGAGCTCGAGGGAGCTCTGCTCCAAAATGGTGGAAGAAATATCCACCGGCACAAAAAGCAACTTCTTCCGGCGCTTCAGGAAGGCTTCGATCAGTACCCTGGTCTTCACCGCGTTGCCACTTCCGAGCTCGACCAGAGCGGTATCCCGCGGTGACGCACCAACGATTTGCGCAGCCCGCTCCTGAAGTATGCGGTGTTCGGTGCGAGTGAGATAGTACTCGGGCAATGCGCAGATCAGTTCAAATAATCGGGATCCCGCCCGGTCGTAAAAAAAGCGGCAGGAAAGCCGCTTTGGGGAAGCCTTCAACCCGGTTTCCACATCGCGGGCGAATTGGTCGGACAGGCTCTCCTCCGCGGTGAAATCCAGGGTCAATCGGCGTCGCACTGTTCGGTCTCAAGGTCCAATCGTGCCCGGTCAGAGATTGCGGAAGGGCTCGCGGTTGAGATATGCTTCCACAACCCGGCCCCCGATGAGGTGCTCCTGAATAATTCTCTCAAGCTTCTCGACGGTCATCGAATGGTACCACACCCCCTCCGGATAGACTACCACTGTGGGTCCCCTCTCGCACACCCGCAGACAGTCGGCCTTGGTGCGATGGATGCCGTCCTTGCGCGGCTCGCCGTAGCCCAACTCGCGCAGACGCTTCTTGAGGTACTCCCAGCAATCCCTGCCGCTATCGTCGGCATGGCACTTGGGCTTGGTCGGCGTTGCACAAATAAAGATGTGGCGTTTGATTCCGGCGCCCTTGTTTACAGCGCTCATCTCCCCTCCGATCACTTTTGAAGTCTGGTGCCTGACTCGCTGCCGTCCCCTCGCCTCAACTTCAGCCCTGCCAGCTCATGTGCAGCCGCCGGTGGGTATATGACTGCTGACCTTCTCCCTCGAAATCCCCGACAACGTGCCCGTCCCCCTCGAGGATGAACTTGTAGATTGTCAAACCCTCCAGTCCCACCGGACCGCGGCTGTGCAGCCGATTGGTGCTGATCCCCACCTCCGCCCCCAACCCATAGCGGAATCCGTCAGCGAAGCGCGTCGAAGCATTGTGCAAAACAGAAGCGGAGTCCACCTTGCGCAAAAACTTCCGGGCCGCCTCTCCGTCCTCGGAAACAATGGCGTCGGTGTGCCCGCTGCCGTAGCGGTTGATGTGCTCAATGGCCTCCTCCAGGCTTTCCACCACCTTCACCGCCAGAATGTAGTCCAGATACTCGAGGCCCCAGTCTTCCTCCGCAGCCGGCTCGATTTCTCCGTCGGCCCTGGCAAGGCGCAACGTCGCCGCGTCGCCCCGGAGCTCCACTCCAAGAGCCCGAAGCTCTCTCACCGCCACAGGGAGAAAAGACGGGGCGATTTCGCGGTGGACCAGCAGGGTTTCGACTGCGTTGCACACCGCCGCGTACTGGGTCTTTGAATCCACCACAATGCGCGCCGCTTGGTCCACGTCGGCGTCACTATCCACGTACACGTGGCAGACCCCGTCGGCGTGTCCCATGACGGCAATGCGGGTGTTGCGCATGATGTACTGGACGAACTCGTTGCTGCCGCGGGGAATGATCAGGTCGATATCGCGGTCCAGCTCCAGCATGGCCCCGACCTGGTCCCGCGTCTCCAACAGTCCGATCCAGCCGGAAGGAATCCCTTCCACCTCCTGGGCAGCGGCGGCGATCACCTGAGCCAGTACCCGATTGCTGCGCCCTGCCTCCCGCCCCCCTTTGAGCAACACGGCGTTGCCGGACTTGAGACAGAGACAGGCGATCTGCACCAAGGCGTCCGGCCTGGACTCGAAAATCACCCCGATAACCCCGATCGGAACCGAGATCCTGAAGAGCTCCAGACCGCGGTGCAGCTCCATGGCGCTCTGGGTGCGACCCAGGGGATCGGGTTGGGCCTCGACACTGCGCACCATGGCCACCACATCGCTGAATTTGGATCCCTGCAGATTCAGGCGCTTGACCAGGGGCGAGGCCAGTTCACCCCTTGCCACCATCTCTTCCGCCGCCTTCAGATCCGCCTGATTGGCGGCCAAGATCCGCTCCTTCTGAGCTCCCAGGGCCCGGGCTATGGACTCGAGTGCGGCGTTGCGCTGGGCCCCGGAAGTCGCCGCCAGTTGCCGCGCTGCCCGGCGCCCCTCTGCGGCCATTTCCCGGATGACTGCCGTCATCTCAAGACTCCTTCAAGGCCTGGGAGGTGGCCGCGCTCATGACCCTCTGCAAGGTCCGGGTAACGCGCTGTGGATTCTCCACCGTGCCCTCGCCAATGAGCACGTAGTCGACCAGTAGATGGGCCCATTCCTTGAGTTCGGCGGCATCCCGGGACCGTGCCATGACTGCCCCCATGTTGCGAATTATGGGATGGGCGGGATTGATCTCCAGAATCCGCCTGGTAGCCTCATACTCGCGATCGGTGGCCTTCATCAAACGCTCCATATTGAGGCTCATCCCACCCTTGGGAGTCACCATGGCGCAGGGACTGTCTGTGAGGCGGTTGGACTCCTTCACGTCCGACACCCGCTCGGCCAGCTCTTTCTTGAGGAAGTCCATCAACTCGATGGTCTCTTCCTTGTTCTCCGCATCGACCCCCTCCAGCTTCACCTTCGCACCCAGATCCAGGTCTTCGCTATCGATTGCCTTGAGCTTTTTGCCGCTGAATTCCTGCAGGCTGTTGACCACCCACTCGTCCACGGGATCGCCAAGGAAGAGAACCTCGAGCTGGCGCTGGCTGAACGCTTCCAGCAGGGGGCTCTGGGCTACTGCCTCAACGCTCTCTCCTGCCAGGAAGTAGATCTCCTTCTGATCGCTGTGCATGCGGTCCACGTACTCCTGCAGGGACACGGAGTCGCTCAACTTTTCGCCCAGAGACGAGGAGAAGCGCAGCAGTTGGGCAATTTTGTTCTTGTTCTCGAAGTCCATTGCTACCCCTTCCTTGAGGACCACGCCATAGGCCTCGTAGAAGGTGAGATAGTCGTCCGGCTTGTTCTTGGCCATGTTTTCGAGCAGGCGCAGAATGCGGCGCACCAGAGCGTTGCGGATTTTGGCCACCACAGGGTTCTGCTGCAGGGTCTCGCGCGAGACATTGAGGGGCAAATCGTCACAGTCCACCACCCCCCGGACGAAGCGCAGGTAAAGAGGCAGCACCTCGTTACAGTCGTCCTGGATGAAAACCCGCCTGACATAGAGATTGAGGGCGATCCTGGGCTCGGGGTTGAATAGGAAATTGACCGGGGCCATTCTGGGGATGTAGAGAATACTGTAGAACTGGATGGGGACGTCCACCACTACGTGCTCGTAGGCCAGGGGTTTGTCCGAGTCTCCGGTCAAATGGGTGAAAAATTCCTCGTACTGCTCCGCCTCGATTTCGGTGCGCGGACGGGTCCACAGAGACGAGGTGTCGTTGGCCTGCTTGCCGGCAACCTTGATCGGGTATGCCACGAAGTCCGAATGGCGGCGGATTATCTCTTCCAGGCGGTGGGCGTCCAGGTACTCCTCGCAATCGCTGCGCACGTAGATCTTGATCTCGGTGCCACGCTCCTTCCGATCCGCGGCTGAGACGGTGTAGCTGCCGGCCCCGGTGGACTCCCACTGCACCGCTTCGGCGCCGGGATCGGCGCTGCGGGTGGTGAGAACCACGCGCTCGGCGACCATGAAAACCGAGTAGAATCCCACCCCGAACTGGCCGATCAACTGCAACTTCCTGTCGTCGTCCTCTTCCTTGAGCGCAGCCATCCTCTCGACGAACTCGGCCGAGCCGGAACGGGCTATGGTGCCGATGTTGCTGTTGACTTCGTCCCGCGTCATGCCGATGCCGGTGTCTCTAATGATCAGAGTCTTTGAGCTCTTGTTGATCTCGACCTCGATCTCAAGGGCTGCATCGGGATCGACGATATTGCGGTCGGTGAGCGAGCGGAAATGCACTTTGTCCAAAGCGTCCGAGGCGTTGGAGATCAACTCCCTTAGAAAAATATCGGAGTGGGTGTAAAGCGAATGGATGAGGAGTTGCAGCAACTTCTGGACTTCGGTCTGAAAGGGGAGCTCCTCTACTCCTGCCCCTCCGGTGGCTGACGGCTCGGTCATATCAATCCAACTCCCTGGTTGCAAAACGGATTCAGGTCTGGTGCAAAAAATCTACGCAAAATCGTTCCGGTGGCAATAGTTGAGCCCTGCGGCGGAGGGCCGTGCCAGCCCTTCCCTTGTCGCCTGCCGGTGGAAGCCTATCTTTCAATGTCGGGAAAGAAAATGACTGCAGCAGGAGACGAAATCTACGATCTCATCATCGTCGGCGCCGGACCCGCCGGGGCAGCGGCCGCCCTATACGCGCGGCGCCGGGGCCTAAGGACCCTGCTCCTGGACAGGGACCGTTTCCCACGGGACAAAATCTGCGGCGATGCCCTTTCGGGAAAATCCGTGGCGGTCCTGCAAGAGCTCGGGCTGCTCGACAAGGTGCGCAATCTGCCTGGCGCCGCCATCGGCAGAATAGTCTTCGGCAGCCCCGAACGGGTGGACGCCCATGTCGGCCTCCAGCACTACAACTACCGAGACCTTCTCACTGGCCGCATCATGCCCATGGAAGGCTTCGTGATCCGCCGCCGGATCTTCGACCACTTCCTCTTTGAGGAAGCACGCCGGCATGCTGACCACTGCGCCGAGGAATTCGCCGTTGCCGACCTTATCGTCGAGGACGGGCAGGTGCGTGGAGTCCGGGGTCGGCCGAAGGGCAACGGCAAAATCAGCGAGTTCCGCGGTCGCTTGGTCCTGGGCTGCGACGGCTTCAACTCCATCGTCGCGCGCAAAGCCGGACTCTACCGCCACGAGAGCCGCCACTGGGTGGTGGCACTGCGGTGCTACTACGAAAACGTTGCGGATCTCAGCGACCAGATCGAGCTCCACTTCGTCGACGCCGTGCAGCCCGGGTATTTCTGGATCTTTCCCCTGGAGAACGGGTGTGCCAACGTGGGGATCGGTATGGTCCACGAGTACATCAAGCGCCGCCGCGTCAACCTCAAAGCTGCTTTGCAGGAGACCATCGACGGCCCCGGCTTCAAAGCCCGCTTCGCCGCCGCCAGGCCCCTGGAGCAGCCGGCGGGCTGGAACCTGCCGGTGGGCAGCAAGCGGCGTCCGATGCACGGCTCCGGCCTTTTGCTACTGGGAGATGCGGCGGGCCTGATCGACCCTTTTACAGGGGAGGGAATAGGCAATGCCCTATACTCGGCGCGCTTGGCCGTGGAGACCGCGGCGGAAGCCTGCGAAGCCGGAGATTTCAGCGCCTCCTTTTTGCAGCGCTACGCCGATCGCCTGTGGGACTCCCTGGGCGACGAACTCAAGCTGAGCACCCGGCTGCAGCACCTCGGCCAGTACCGTCCCCTGCTGAATCTGGTGATCCGCAAGGCCGCGGCAAATCCCGTCCTCAGCGAATTGATCTGCGGCATGATCGCAAACGCCCAGCCTAAAAAAGAACTGGCCAATCCACTCTTCTACCTGAAGCTGCTGTTCAGATAGCCATTGCCAGGAAGCCCCCGTCGACCTTGAAGTCCGCCCCGGTGACGAAGCCGCTGGCCCTTGCGGAAGCCAGGAAGACGGCGACCCCGGCCAATTCCTCTGGATCGCCGAAGCGGTCCATGGGGGTACGGTCCAGAACCTGGCGGCCGCGGGGGGTGGGACTGCCATCCTGGTTGAAAAGGAGCCGCCGGTTCTGGGCACCGGGGAAAAATCCGGGAACCACGGCGTTCACCCGGACACCGGTCTGGCCCCATTCGCGCGCCAGAAAACGGGTCAGATTCAGTACCGCAGCCTTGGCCGCCGAATAGGCCACGACCCTGGACATGGGCAGATAAGAGGCAGCCGAGGCGATATTGATGATGCTGCCCTTGCCGTTGGCGATCATGGCCGGACCGAACTCCTGACAGGGCAGAAGAACACCCCCCACCAGGTTCATATTGAAACTTTCCTGCCAGTCCTCGAGGGCTATGGCATCGAAGGGAAGCTCGGCGGTCACCGTCGCCCCCGGAGTATTGCCTCCGGCCGCATTGACCAGCACGGTGACGTCGCCCAGCCTGTCGCGCACGGTGTTGTGGGCGGCGCGCACGCTTTCGGGGCTGGCGGCATCGCAGCCGACAAATACCGCCTCTCCGCCGGCCGCCTCGATGGCCTCCAGCCGGCGCCGCCCGCGCTCCTCGTTTCGTCCCAAGACCGCCACCCTGGACCCCGCCGCCGCCAGCCCCTGGGCCATTGCCCCTCCCAGGGCTCCAGTGGCGCCGATCACCGCGGCAACTTCCTCGCTCAGATCGAATAAGTCCATATTTCCCGCCCTTTCTTTTCAGTAGCCCGACAAATGGGCAAGAATTCCGATCAGTCCGCCGAACACGTTGCCCCAGACGATGAGCCAGCCCAGGTGCTCGCGCATCACGTCCTCCATCATCTTCTTGACCACCTCGGGAGTCAGTTCCTCCAGTTTGGCGGCGAGCAACTGCTCCACCTGGCGTCGCAAAGTGTCCACTTCAACCCCGGACGGGGCCAATCGCGCCGCAAGCAGGGGAGCCACTTCCGCGCCCACCCCACCCACGAAGCGTTTGACCAGCGGTGCGATGGTCTGGGTGCCCACCATGTTCAGCATCATGCCCGCGGGGGTGCTCTGCAATTCCGCCAACTGGCGCTGAATGATCTCGTCTCCCGCCTCCGACTCCAGAATCTCCACCAGCGCGGACCCCAGCTTTTCGTCCTGCGAGGCGGAACGCACCTGGTCTGCGAAGAAGCGCTGCAGGTAATCCTCAGCGAAGAAGTGGACCATGATCAGGTCCTTTACCGTCTGCCGGATCTCGCGAAAGCGGTTGGGGATCACCCCGGAACCGTAGAGCAGAGGGACCCGGTCAAAGAGCATCTTAACCGCCAGCCAGTTGGTGACCCCGCCGGCCAGGCCGAATAATCCCGCCACCAGAACCCACCCGCCCCAGCCGCTCTGCGGTGGGGCCGTCAAACCGGCGACCAGCAGAACCAGCGAGGTGGCGTTGCTCACCCGCCCTTTCTCAAAAAAATTCCGCTGCTGTGTCCTCTCCATAAATATCCGCTTCCGGGAGTGGGCCGGCGGGGCTGGAGACCTAAAGGGAAGTGCGCGTCTTCTGCCGGTCCTCGTGGCGCTCCAGCGCAAGTTGAATCAGGCGGTGGATGAGCTCGCCGTAGCCGATCCCGCTGGCCTGCCACAACTTGGGATACATGCTGATGGGGGTGAATCCGGGCATGGTGTTGAGCTCGCTGACGTAGAAGGACTCGTCGCCCTTGTCGACGAAGAAGTCCACTCGCGCCAAGCCGGCCGACTCCACCGCTTGGAAAGCGCGCAGGGCCGCATGCCGCACCCGCGCGGTGGCCTCCTCGGAGATGCGCGCCGGAATGATCAGAGCCGAATTGTCGTCGACATATTTGGCGTTGTAGTCGTAAAACTCGTTGCCCGGCACAATCTCTCCCAGAACGGAGGCCCGGGGATCCTCGTTGCCCAGAACCGCGCACTCCACCTCGCGACAATTCGCCGCCTCGGCTTCCACCATGATCTTGTAGTCGAAGGAGGCGGCCTCGTCCATGCCGCGGCGAAACTCCTCCCGGTCGTGGACCTTGGTGATCCCGACGCTGGATCCCAGGTTGACGGGCTTGACGAAGACGGGAAAGGCGAACTTCGCCTCGATCCTGCGCTGCACCGCATCGGGATCGCGCTCCCAGCTCCCGCGCCGGACCACGACGTATTCCACCTGGGGCAGACCCTCGGCGCGAAATGCCCGGCGCATCATCTCCTTGTCCATGCCCACGGCCGAGCCCACTACCCCGGCGCCCACGTAGGCCACCCCCGCCAGCTCTAGCAGCCCCTGCACCGTGCCGTCCTCCCCATAGGGGCCGTGCAAAATCGGAAAGATCACGTCAACCGGCCGGCTCGCCGCGGAGGCCAGGTCGCCGTGGCTGCGCACCAGCAACTCCCTGCTCCCAGGGTAGTCGAGCATCACCTGAAGCGCATCGCTCTCATCGACCACCCCCGCTTCCAGAACCTTCAGGGCGTCTTCGGCCACTAGCCAGCGTCCCTCCTTGGAAATGCCGATCATGACCGGCTCGTACATGTCCTTGTCCAGCGCCTCCAGCAGCGAGCGCGCCGAAGTCACGGAGACTTCGTGCTCGCAGGAGCGCCCGCCGAAGAGCACGCCCACGCGTATCTTCCTGCTCATGTCTGCCTTCTTTCACCGGCCGCGGCAACTGCGGGAAAGCCCGGCATTGCACCAACAATCATCCCCACCCGCTCTCTGCTAAAATGAACTCGGTACTATACTAAGCCATAACGCGGGAATGGCAAATTCCCATTCCAATCGAAATGCTAGTAGTGCATGGCGAACGAGGGATTCCTCGGCTTGCCTTGCAAGTGGAGCAGCATCTTGACTGGGGGAGTATTCGCCCTATTTTGGGGGACCGTGAGTGAACAGTGTCCCGCACGGTTTCGCTTTTACGACACCTTTCTTGACAGGTGGTTCGCCGGATCCTCCCGGCGCGCCGGATCCACCTGCGCCTATCTCATCTTCTTCCTCTCCGGGGTGGCCGGCCTGGGCTACGAAATCGTCTGGACCCGGATGTTCGCCGTCGGACTGGGGCACGAAATGCCCGGGGTGCTGGCGGTACTGGCCGCTTTCTTCGCCGGCTTCGCCCTGGGGGCCTGGGGCCTGGACGGCCGGGTGAGCCGGAGCCGAGCACCGGGGCGCTGGTACGCCGCCCTGGAATTGGTCATCGGCTTGTGGGGCTTCGTCTCCATCGCTCTGATTCCCTGGGCAAACGACCAAGTGGCTGTGCTCACCGGCACCGCGCCCGGGCCGTTGCGCCACTGGCTGGTTGCCTTTCTGATCCCCTTCCTCGCTCTGCTGCCGGCGACAGCGGCCATGGGGGCGACCCTGCCGGCCATGGACCGCTTCCTGTCGCGCCTGCGCGCCCAGGGCCGTTCCCTCGGAGGTCTCTACGGGGCCAACACCTTGGGGGCGGTGGCCGGGACCCTGGGGGCGACCTTTGTGCTGGTACCGTCCTGTGGCTTCGGCGCCACTCTCCTGGTACTGGCCATCGTCAATCTGGCCTGCGCCGCGGCGGTATTCGCAGGGCTGGGGCGCGGTGAGGAGGAGCGCCCTCCGGTGGACGCCGGAGTGGGAGAAACTCCCGCCGCCGGCCGTCTCAACCTCACCATCTTCCTGACCGGCTTCCTGGGCATCGGCTACGAGGTTCTGGGAGTGCGGGTGCTGAGCCAGGTTTTCGAGAACACGGTCTACAGCTTCGCCTCCATTCTTTCGGCTTACCTATTCGGCACCGCCCTGGGCGGAGTCGTGTATCAGGCTCTGGGGAAAGGCCGGGACACCCGCATTGTGCTCTCCTTCCTGGTTCAGACGACAGCGGCGGCCTGCCTCTGTGGCGTGGTCGCCATCTCCCAGGCCTTCGCCCTCTACGAATGGCTGCGACAACTGCTTGACCCCGGTTTCGCCGGCTCGGTGGGCGCCGAGATGGGACTTGCCCTCATTGTCTTTCTGCTGCCGGCGGTGCTGATGGGGGCCCTCTTCAGCCACCTGGCTCAGTCGGCGCGCCGGGAGCGCGGCGGCGTCGGGCGCGCCCTGGGGCTCAATACCCTTGGGGCTTCTCTGGCGCCCCTGGTATTCGGGGTCTGGGTACTCCCGGGGTTGGGAACGAAAACCGCCCTCATCCTGGCTGCGCTGGGCTACCTGCTCTTCGTGCCCGACCTGCACCCGCGGCGACTGGTGCCCGGAGGAGCTGCCCTGCTGCTGGCGTTTCTCCTGATCAAGGTCTGGCCCGCAGGCCTTACCCTGGTGGTGGGTCCGCCGGGGGGCGGGGTTCTGGCCTATCGCGAGGGCATCATGGCCACCGTTTCCATCGTGACCGACCGCGACGGCAATCGCCTTCTGATGGTGAACAACCGCTTCAGCATGGGCGGCACTCCCCACGCCAATTCTCCGCGCCTACGAGCCCACTTCCCGCTCCTGCTCCACCCCGACCCGCAGCGCGCCCTGTTCCTCGGACTGGGCGCCGGAGTCACCTTCGGTGCCGCGGCGGACCATCCGGGCCTGCGCGGCGAAGGGGTAGAACTGGTTCCCGAGGTGGTCAGGCTGCTGCCCTTTTTCCGCCAGGTGAACGGCGATCTGCTCAACCAGCCGAGGCTACGAGTCCTGGTGTCCGACGCGAGGCGCTACGTCCGCGCTTCCCGCGCCCGCTACGACGTCATCGCCGCCGACCTCTTTCATCCCTGGCGCGATGGAGCCGGATCGCTCTACACCGTGGAGCACTTCCGCGCCATTCGCGAGCGCCTCGCCCCCGGCGGTCTGTTCTGTCAATGGCTGCCGCTCTACCAGCTCGACGAGGAAACGGTGAAGATCATTATCCGCACCTTTCAGGAGGTGTTCCCCGATTCCCGCGCCTACTACCAGCCCAACACCCGGATCACCACCCTGCCTCTTGGTCTGGTGGGAAGCGCCGGAAAGACCGTGGCCTACCCGCCCGACTGGTTGGCGCGACGGGCGCTGGACGCCAGATTGAGGGCCGCCCTGAAAACGGTGGACCTGGCCGACGAGATGAAGCTCTTCGGTTATCTGGCCGCGGGCCGGGAAGATCTGGCCGCCTACGCAGGAAGGAGCCCGCTCAACACCGACGACCGACCCAGGGTGACCTTCGGGGCGCCCCGCCTGGCCTATGAACTGCGGGAGACCACTCTCACAAGCCGGGCGGCGGTTCTGGATCATTTCCGCAGCAAGGCTGAGCTTCTGCAGGCGATGCTGGACAACTTCCAACCCCGGCCCGAGGACATCATGGCCGCCGCTCCCGGTGCCGATCATCGCCACTTCGCCGCACGACTGTCCGCCTATCTGGAAGCCCGCGACCTATTTCTCAGGGGGAGAATTTTGGAGCTCAACGGTAAAAGGGACGAGGCAATCTCCGCCTACGAGGAAAGTGTGGACCGGAGCAGCGAGTTCCTTCCCGCACAGGTGATGCTGCGCCACCACGGCCAGGGCCGCACCTCGCCCTGAGTCGGAGCACGGCTCGAGGACCCTTCGACAACGGATTCCAGGAGATCGCGTTTCGGAGTCGTCCTGCCCATTTCCCGTTCAATCCCCTGGGATTCCGTATTTCTTCAGTTTCCGGTTCAGGGTCGCCCGATTGATACCCAGAGCCCTGGCCGCGTCGGCAGGGTTGCCGGTTGTCTGAAGCGCGTGGAGCAGAGCCTGGTGCTCGACCACGGCCAGGGGCAGGACCGCATCAGGGACCGGGCTGCCGCCTCCACCGGCGGCGACCGCCGACAATTGGTGCGGCAGGCTGCAAGCTTGCAGCACGTTGGTGGACTCCAATAACACGGCTCGCTCAATGGCGTTTTCCAGCTCGCGCACGTTGCCGGGCCAATTGTACTGGAGCAGAAGGCGCAGGGCTGCGTTTGCAATGCCGGAGATGGATTTGTCGGCTGATGCGGCGTATTTCTTGAGAAAATGCATGGCCAGCACGGGAATGTCTTCACGCCGCTCCCTCAGCGGCGGAATCAGGATGGGAAAGGCGGCGACGCATCGGAACAGATCTTCGCGGAACTCGCCCGCCTCAACGGCGGCTTCCAGGTCCCTGTCGGTTGCCGAAATTACGCGGACGTCGAGGCGAACCGGGGTGGTTCCGCCGACTCGCGTGATTTCACCCTCCTGTAAAACGTGCAACAACCTGCCTTGCAGAGCATAGGAAAGGTTCCCGATGTCTTCGAGAAGGATCGTGCCGGAAGCAGCGCGCTCGAAGGCCCCGATTCTCCGTTTCGTAGCTTCAGGGAAAGCACCTCGTTCGTGGCCGAACAACTCTCTTGCCATGAGCGATTCGCTAATATTGGCGCAATTGAGGGTCACGAACGGCCCCTTCCTGCGCGGACTGTTGAGGTGAAAGGACCTGGCCACCAACTCCTTTCCGGTGCCGCTCTCTCCTCCGATCAGTACCGAGGCGTCGCTTTCGGCGGCCTGCTTCATCAGCGCGTAGACCTGCCTCATTTTGGGGCTGTCGCCCACCATGCCGGCGAAGGAACCGGACCTCTCCAACTCGGTGCGCAGGCGCAACACCTCAGTCTTCATCTTCTCGGCCTCAATCTCGTTTGATAGGTCCCGGCAGACGACCAGACTGCCGATCACCTCTCCCTGGCTGTCGCGCACCGGCGCGGTGATGCGGTAGAACAGCCTCTGCTCCGGGACGCGACCGGCGCGAGTCGCCTCCACTACGTTTTCGCCGTCGAGCAGAAACTTTCCCTCCACATCGCCAAGATCCGGTTTCCGGAACTGTTCCTCGAACCGCGCCGCCAGATTGCCTGGCGGCATTTTCTTCAGCTCGCTTTCCTTTAAATCCATGAGCTTCTCGTACAACTTGTTGGCGAAAACCAGGTAACCCTTGATGTCGTGCATTGCCAAGGCGTCCCCAGTGGCGTTAATAACCGCTTCCAGTCTGCGATTACTTATTGCGAGCTGCCGCCTTTTCTCCGCCAGTTCCCGTTCGATGTTCCATTTCCCCACCAGGCACAGGGTGATCTGCTGAATCTCCTCGTGCGAGAATGGCTTCCTGATATAGAGAAGCTTGTGGAGCAATTCCATGCCGTGGATTATCTCCGGCACCCAATAGTCGGCGTACGCGGTCATGACGATGATCTCGACGTCGCGATCCACTCCTCTCACTCGGCGCACCGTTTCTATTCCGTCGATGCCCGGAGGCATGCGTATGTCGATGTAGGCAACCGCCACGGGGCAGTTCGATGCCTTTCCCGAGCGGATGATTTCGTATGCTTCCTCGCCGTTGGTGGCGTGCAACAGCTCGAACTCGGGGAAAATCTGCTCCTGTTCTTCACTCACGAACGCCGATTCGAGGTCATGGGTCGGCGGCTGACCGAAAATTGGCTTCAACATCTCCGCGAAGTCATCGTGGATCTCCTTCTGATCGTCGACGATCAGGACGCGATTGTTCTTGAATTTCACAGGCTTCATGCACCACCCTCTCCATCAGCAGGCAGGCGTGGGTCTCCTGCCCTCGATCTGGAGGCGACGGTGGAAAGCGGAAGGGTAGCAAGCATGGTCGTTCCCTTGCCGATTCCCTCGCTCAACGCTTTGATCTGCCCCCCGGAGGCAATTACAAAATTGGCCGCCGAATGGAGACCGAGCCCGGTCCCCGATCCTTTCGTGGTGTAACCGGGAGAGAACAGCACCTTGGTGTCTATTTTGTCGATTCCGATACCGTTGTCGCTTACCTCAAGATTTAGAAGGCCCTTCTCGACGCTCGCCTTGATCCAGATGCGGGGCGATTCATGGAGTTCCCCGGTTGCGGCCAGATCGTCGATGGCTTCGAGCGAATTCTTTACCAGGTTGACCAGAATCTGGTGAAACTGGCTCTCCCTGATGCGAATCTCCTGCGGCGCGTTTTCGCAGTCGACATTGGTTTTGATTCCCCTTTTGTTAAGCCAATCCCTCAATACCCTGAAGGCGCCGAAAAGGGCGTCATTGAGGTCGATGTCCTTGCGGTCCATGTTGGGACTGGCGAGTGCCTTTTGGGTGCGGACAATATCGGCGATGTGATCCGCTCTGTCCCGGACCCGGCCGACCGTCTTTACGAGCTCCTCGTTCTGTATGGAGAAGCTGTCGGCAAGCTCGATGATAAAGGGTACTACCTTCTGTCCCTGAGGGTCCTTTCCCAGGTAGTCGATCCAGTCCTCCCCGTGCGCCCTCAACGCCGCGGCCAGGGCGGAGAGTCGGCGTCCCACCCGGTTGAAAACCAGGTTACGGCGCACTGTCTCGATTCCCGTAGTGACGCTGTTGATGGCATTGCCGATATTGTGGAGGATGGTATCGACTATTTCCAGCCGTCCCTGCCTGAACGCCCGCTCCAGGGTCTCCTCGGCGAGCACGCGCTCGGTGACGTCGCGGAAAATAATCACCCCACCTGCGTGCCCGTCCACCATTCCTTGCAAAGGCCGCCCGCTGACGCTGAGATAAACTCCGTCCGGCCTTTTTTCGTTGCGAATAAACGTCTCCATTTGCTCCGTCGCCTGGCCACCAATGGCGCGCACTAGCGGAAGCTGGACAGTAGGAACGCGCGTTTTCCTGTCCCGAAAAAAGATACCGTTTTTCTCTGCCCATTGATCGGGAGGTACGTCCAGCATGCTGAGGCCGATTGTGTGCTCGGCGCTGGGGTTGAAAAAGGTGAATCCCCCTTCGGCGTTTGCGACGATCACGCCGTCGCTGATACTGCTGAAAACGGCCTCCATGAGTTGGGCCTGATTCCGTTGCCGACTCAGAGTCTGCTCCAGTTCGGCTTCCGCCTGCTTGAGCTTGGTGATGTCACCGAAAACGAGGACCGCCCCTTTCGAAACACCTGTTTTTCTCATCAGAGGCCTGCTGTTGACCCTGATGTGGACCCCTTGCGGCTTCAGCTCGTTGCGTACGAACACCTCGACTTCGTCGCTTGCCTCTCCTTTCAAGGCAAGCCCAAGGGGACTCTCATCCACCGAGCGAAACTTTTGTCCATCGGGATGAAAAACATCGTACTTTTCCGCCCAATTATCGCTGTCTTTCTCCACCGGGTCTGGATACTCGCCCCCGATCCTCAGCGCGCTCGCATTGTAAAACATGAGCATCCTGTTTTCATCGACGGCTGCCACCCCCTCGTCCATGCTGTTGAACACCGCTTCCATGAGGTGGGTGAGATCTTCCAACCTGTTGATTGTTTGTTTCAGCCGGGTCTCCGACTCCTGGTGCCTGCTTTCCCTCCCATGAATGGCGAGGGCAGTCTGGATGTTCAGGTCAAGTTGCCTCCCATTGAAAGGCCTCAGGACATATTTCAAAATAGAAAATAAATGGCTTTGAACGGTTTCGGAAATATTTTTCTCGGAAGGACTTGCCTTCCCCGTGACGGGACCACTACATCTGCTGCATATGCGCTGCTTCGGACGGCAAATAGAAGGGTTGTTCCAGGGGCCCGCCAAGGCACTTCTCTGTCTCCCCTTGTCACCGCTAGTATCGATGAATTTAGTTAGCACTACCTCGAGGGCGGGTCGGGTCCGGTCCCCTTGCCCCCGGCGGGGTTCTGTAGTACTTCTATCTCTCACCGTCGCACCGTCTCCACCCGGGAAGGATCCATTCCGCATGAACCACCAGACCAATACATGCTCCATGGTTCCCGGCCAGCGTCAGCTCTTTCTCGACGACGCTGGAATAGAAACCATCTCCCACCTTGAGCGCACCCTGCACCAGCCTGACAAGAGAGGGGCGGTGATCCGCAGCCCCGACCCTTGGAGCACCATCCAGACCCGCAGCGCCCCTATCTGGGACCCCGAAACAAAGCTGTTCAAACTTTGGGTTACCGGCATGGACAATTCCGCCCGCCTGAGCCCCGACGGCCTCCACTGGACCCCTGGGACAAGACCCGAGTTCGACCACGGCGTCTCCATGGTGGTCTACGACGGCACCGACTCAGACCCGGGGCGGCGCTTCAAAGCCGCGCTGCTGGACATGGGTTTCGCCGTTTCGCCCGACGGGGTCAGGTGGACCAAACTGAACGTCCCCGCAATTCAGAGCGCGGACGAAGGCAATTTCACCTTCGACGAGAAGGAAGGCCTCTTCATCCACACCGTGAAGCGCGGCACCGACTACGGCCGCTCTGTGGCAGTGGCCACCAGCACCGACTTCGAGCACTGGAACGACTACCGGGTGGTTTTTCACACCGACGATCTCGACCAGGAGATGGGCCGTCAGGTCATCGCCGCCCGCCTGGCCGACCCACTGCTCAAACAGGCAGAGTTCAACACACCCGAGCACTACAGCATCGAGATCTACAATATGGGAGTGTTCCGCTACGAATCGCTCTACATCGGCCTGCCCTCCGTGTACCATCACACCGGCAAGGTACCCCCCGAATGGGAAGGTTTCGCCAAGATGCGCCTATCCCCCTACATTGCCGAATGCGTCGGCAAGTACGGCGACTACACCGGCTTCTACAACGTCCAGGTGGCCTGCAGCCGGGACCTCAAGAACTGGACCCGGGTCGGAGGGCGCCATCCCTTTATCGAGGCCTCCCGGCTGGACAGCGGCGCCTATGACCTGCAGACCATAATTGGCCCTTCCAACGCCGTGGTGCGCGGCGACGAGCTGTGGTTCTATTACACCGGCATCAAGCAATACGCGTTCATCACTTCGGGCGGCGAAGAAGGCTACGACGACTACCATCCCGACGCCGGCGCCGTCTGCCTCGCGGTGCTGCGCCGCGACGGCTTCGTCTCCCTCGACGCCGGGACACTGGAGGGGGTACTCACCACCCCCGAATTCACCCTGGCCGGCAGCGAACTGTGGGTAAACGCCGACGCCGGCAAAGGCCGGTTGCACGCCGAGTTGCTCAACGGAGACGACGTTGCGCTGGCTTCATCCGCAACCGTAAGGGGCGACCGGCCGCGCGCCCGGCTGGAGTGGACCACGGGCAATCCCGCCGAGCTCCGGGGGCGGAACTTGCACCTGCGTTTCACCCTGCGCGACGCGGAATTTTACTCCTACTGGTTCGAATAGCACCAAGGACGGCAGACCATGAAAACAAACGAAGTGAAGAGAGTAGGTTCCACCGCGCAGCGCCTGGCGCAGAAACCATACGAAGAGCGCATGTGCCGCATCGAGTGCTACCCCGGCTGCGTATCCTGGCACCCGTCCTACGAGGGTCCCTCGGTGGAGGAATGGGTCGACTTTATCGACCGCGTCGGCATGGAAGTCCAGATCGTCGACGGCGAGATCAACCGCGGCACACCCCGGTTCCACTCCAAGATGATCCCGCCCCATCCGGACGTGGACAGCGACCGCCTGCCCCGCTTCCTCGAGCTGGCCCACGAGCGCGGCATCCTCGTTCTCTCCTACTACCCAATCATCTACACCAAGCCGCTGAAGCCGCTGCACCCCGAGTGGATGATGAAATTTCTCGACGACGGACGCCCCGGACCTGAAAACCTGGGATGGTTCTGCTTCAACTCCCCGTACCGCGAATGGCTGCCCACCTATCTCCTCGAGTGGATGGACCATCTCGACCTGGACGGCTTCTACTTCGACGACACCAACTACGGCACCCACGAGGACCGCCCCTGGACTCCATCCTGCTGCTGCTCCTGGTGCGAGGATCTTTTCGGGCGCGAAACCGGCCTGGAAATTCCCCGCAAGGTTGATTTCGACTCCATGGTATTCCGCCGCTTCGTCAACTGGCGCTACGAAAAAATGATCCACTTCATGCACAACCTTTTCGCCAGGATCAGAGAAAAATACCCTGACGCCGTTCTCGACCTCAACTCATATATCCGACCTCAGACCGACTGGTCCGACGGCCACCCCCTGGGCTCGCTGCGCTTGGAAGAAGTAGGGGGCCACTTCTTCGTGGAGACCTTCCGCTCCCTGCGCGAACCGGGTTTCGTGGCCAAAGCCCTGCGCGCCACCGGCACTCCTTTCGGCATTTTCCGCAACGTTACCCAGAATCTGGAAGGCTTCGGCGCCGCCCCCCGTCCCGAGATATATCCTGCGGCCATCGCCGGTCTGGGAGCCATGATCAACGGCGGCGCTCCGTGCGGCGGCCCCTTCGGCCCCTCCTCCTTTCTTCAGGGAAACGCCATGAAGCAGGTTTTCGCCGAGTACAAGAAGCGGACCCCCTACGTCCGCGCCGAGACCCTCAAGTACCTGGCCCTGCACTACTCGCAGATGAACCGGGACTTCCGCCCTTCGGAGATCCCCAAAAACACCGGGAAGGTCCACTACCATCAATTGGGCCAGAAGGATCACTATGGCGCCTACGAGATGCTCAACCGCTCCCAGGTGGTCTTCGACATGGCCCTTGACGCCGATCTCACCGTAGAGAAGCTTAACCAGTACCGCGTCCTCCTTCTCTCCAACAGTGCCTGTCTCTCCGACGCCCACTGCGACGCCATCGCCGAGTTCGTCGCCGGGGGAGGCACCCTGGTCGCAACCTACCAGACCTCGCTTCTGGACGAGTGGGGGCGGCCGCGCGACGGATTCGCCCTGTCCGAGGTTATGGGGGTGGAATACCAGGGGCCGCGAGGGGACGAAGAGGACCACCCCGTCATCTACGTCCCGCACGACCAGGAACTGGCGCGCCTCTGCGGCCCCGTGCTCTGCTTCTACGCCCAGGAGACGGCGGTCTCCACCCTCTCCGGCACCGAGATCCTCTGCACCCGCAGTGGCATGGACCCTCGACGGCTGGGCAATTTTCACCCGTCAATGGACTACCAGGGCAGCGAGCCTGCCGTCACCGTCCATCCCTATGGCCGCGGCCGCGCCGTCTACATTGCCGGCGATGTCGGCGGCGCCTACATGAACAGTCCATACCCTCCCCTGCGCCGCTTCGTCGCACGCCTAGTAAAAGGCGACGACCCGCCGCTGGCGGTGGAGGCGCCCGAGGCCATTGAGATGACCGCCGCCTTCCGGCCTTCGGGCGAGTTGATGATCCATCTGCTCAACAACCCGGTCACCCTGCTTCCCTGGCGCGTCGCCGACCGGGACCAATACGACGACCTGCAAGCGACCTTCCACGCCCCGTTCGAGGTCAACCCCATCTACGACGTCCGCATTTGCTTCAATCACCCCGGCCCCAGATCCGCCCGCCTGCCCCTGCATGGCGCAGACCTCCCCATCTCGGGCACTCCTGCAACCATCACCGTGCCCAGAGTGGACCTTCACGAGGTCGTCCTGGTAGAATTGGAGGGGCAGAGCTAGCCCCCGCGAGCAAATATGAGCGACTCAATGTCCCCGACCAATTTCATCGGCGCCCCCAAAGAAGAACTGGATACGCCCGTTCTCCTGGTCGACCTGGACAAACTGGAGGCCAACATCGCCCGCATGGCACGAATCATCACCAAGGAGGCCGGGGTGCGCTGGCGCCCCCACACCAAGGCCATGAAAACGCCTGCACTGGCCCACATGCTCCTCGACGCTGGCGCGAGCGGCATCACCTGCGCCAAGCTCGGGGAAGCCGAAGTCATGGCCGCGGGGGGAATCCGCGACATCCTCATAGCCAACCAGATCGTGGGCCTGCACAAGATCTCCCGCCTGGTCAACCTGCGCCGCCACGCCGACGTCATGGTGGCGGTGGACTGCCTCGAGAATGTCGACGCCCTCGACCGCGCCGCCCGGGACAAGGGGGTTTGCCTGCGCGTCCTCATCGAGATCGACACCGGAATGAACCGCGCCGGGGTGGACCCCGGTGAACCCGCTCTCAGCCTGGCGCGCCACATCGCCCAGCGCAGCGGCCTCCACCTGTCCGGTTTGATGACCTGGGAGTCCCACGCCCTGGGCGCCAAAGATCCCCAGGAGAAGGGCCAAATGGTCGCCGCCGCTCTGGAATGCTTCACGGCGACTGCGCAGATGTGCCGCGACGCCGGCATCCCCATGAAGATCCTCAGTTGCGGCGGCACCGGGACCTACTGGATCAGCGCTCACCAGCCGGGAATAACCGAGATAGAGGCTGGCGGTGGCATCTACTGCGACGTGCGCTACCGCCAAACCTTCGGCGTCGACCACCAGTACGCACTGACCGTCCTGTCGACGGTCACCAGCAGGGCGGCCTCCACCCGCATAATCTGCGACGCCGGCCGCAAAACCATGAGCTGCGATGCCGACGTGCCCGAGCCCCTCGCCATAAAGGGGGTGAAGGAGGTAACCCTGTCCGCCGAGCACGGCAAGATCGAGCTCGATCGGCCCACCCCCACCCCGCGCGTGGGCGACAAACTCGAATTCATCGTCGGCTACTCCGACACCACGGTGGTTCTGCACAACCGCATCTACGGCATCCGCGACGGGATGGTGGAAGCCATCTGGCCACTGCTGGGACGAGGCCAGCTCCACTAGTGGGCGGTCCCCGGGAATTACTTGCAGCAGAATCGAAGGAACCGGTGCGCACTACCTGGAAGGCTCGGAATCGAGCCATATTGGCCCAATATGGCCGCTGAGCCCAACGCCGCAGGTCGGGATGCAGCGGCGAATTATTTCCATGGTATTACCGGCGCGGCACGCTGTCGACCAGACACGGGGCGTACCCAAGGGAGGCAGGCTCAAAGTTAAGCCCGAAGAACGAATGGAAGAGATAGCGGCCGAGACGGGAACGCCTGCAGGCCATGGTCGCAACATTTCAAGGGAGACCACGACATGCAATACGATTTACTCATCAAGGGCGGCACCCTGATCGACCCCGCCCGTAACCTCCACTCCAAGCAGGACGTTGCCTTTTGCGGAGGCACCGTCGCCGCCCTCGGGGCTGATCTTCCTTCCGAGGAAGCAAGGGAGGTCATCGACGCCGACGGACGCCTTGTCACCCCAGGCATGATCGATCTCCACGTTCACGTGTTTCCCGGGGTCAGCCATTACGGCATCGAGCCCGACCCCACCTGTCTGGAACGCGGGGCCACCACCGTGGTGGACGCCGGCTCGGCCGGTGCCGACACCTTTCCCGGTTTCCGCAAGTACGTCGTCGACATGAGCGCCACCCGCATCCTGGCCTACCTCAATATCTCGTCGCAGGGAATGCTGACCGAGAAGATCGGCGAGTTGCAAATTCCCGACTACGCCGACGTCGAGCGGGCCGGCGAGATGATCGAACGGCACCGCGACCTGATTCTGGGGGTCAAAGTGCGTCTGACCAAGAATATCCTGGTCAGCGAGCGCGCCGGCATGACCCCGCTGCACCGGGCGCGGGAAGCCGCCGACGCCGCCGACCTGCCCATCATGGTGCATCCCCAGGACGCCTGGTGCGACTCCATCGATGACATTCTCGCGGTCATGGGTGCGGGCGACGTCCTCACCCACTGCTTCCACGCCCTGGAGTGCGGCATCCTGGACGAGGACGGACGGGTACGCAGGTCGGTGCGCGAAGCCGCGGAGCGCGGAGTGATCTTCGACGTGGGACACGGACAGGGTTCGTTTTCCTGGGACGTGGTGGAGCGCGCCATGGCTCAGGGAATGGAACCCCACACCATTTCTTCCGACCTGCACGTCTACAACCTCCATGGTCCGGTCTACGACCTGGCCACGGTGGTTACCAAGTTCCTTCACCTTGGCATGGCCCTAGACGACGCCATCGCCAAGGTCACCGCAGCGCCGGCACGGATCATGCGCATGGCCGGCAGGATTGGCACCCTCGAGGTGGGAGCCTGGGGCGACGCCGTTATCTTCGAGCTACGACGGGGCCGCTTCCAGCTGGTGGACGCCCATGGCCAGGTGCGCGCCGGCGAGCACAAGCTCGAACCCGTTACAGTGGTGAAAGGAGGCCGGGTGCATCGCCTGCACCGTTCCAATGGAACCGCCGGGGCCGGATGAGTCGCGGCAGTGGCGATTGCGCCTTCCGGCGGAGCATGGACGAACATCCTCTTGTTGCGCCGAACTCGGTGCCCCTCTATACTTTAGGCCCTTTTCAATCCCAGGACCACAGCCCCAACCAGACACGGAGGATTAGATGACGGAAATACATGCTTCCTGGAAACGAGACTTCGACGTCTACGACCGTATTAAAAAACTCGGCATCGATCTCGGAGCAGCCGACGGTGCCCTTCCCCCGGCGGGATTTTCCATCTGCGGCCTTGCCTTCACCCCCTCCGGCCTAGTATTCGCCTCGGGAACCGGCGGCGGCAGCGGCACCCTGACCAACGACGACGCCGACGTCGAAAAAGGCTTCGAGGCCGGGCGCGAGGCCGGCGTCAACCACATTCGCTCGCTGCACTGGGGCCTCCACCCCTTCGGCACTCTGAACGACGTCTGGTACTGCGTCAAGTGCCTCGGCATGGTCAACTCCCACGGAGGTGGCTCGTTCCCGAAAACCCCCCAGGTTGTGAACGGCTACAGCAAGGTCTTCCACGACGTATTCGGCGGTCCCCTGTCGCAATGGGCCGAGGACGGCGCGGACATCTCGCTCTCGGGCTGGCACGCGCGCAGCGCCGTCGGCGGTTTCGACCTGCCGCTCAACTGCAAGATCGAACCGGAGATGATCGTTCAGATCGATCCCGAGCTGGCGCTCAGAATCATCCGCGAGCGCGGCCCTCACATTTAGATTCTCTCGAGTTCGCCTGGCCGCCTCCGAACGGCGCGAAGGCGGGCCCTGAGAGCACGCAGAAGGTGATCAGCATGCAAAAGCCGCGGGCGCGGCGGAAAGTCTGAAGATGCCTTACCGGACCATCGACGGCGTCCCGGTCTGGGGGGCCCCCTTGGAGGACGCGGTGAAGCAGATCGTCAACTGCGCCGGAGAGGCCCAGGGCGCCGCCCTCATGGCCGACCACCATCTGGGTTATGCCGTGCCCATCGGCGGGGTAGTGGCCTACGAGGGCCGCATCAGTCCCTCCGGGGTGGGCTACGACATCTCCTGCGGCAACAAGGCCGTGCTCATGGACGCCGACGCCGCCGAGGTGGAGGCGAATATCGCCGCCATCATGGACTCCATCTGGAGCGCTCTCTCCTTCGGCGTCGGGCGCAAGAACAAGGAAGCGGTGGACCACGATCTGTTTTACGACGATCCGGCCTGGAAGGTACCCGTCGCCGCCCCTTTGAAAGACCTGGCTCGCCGCCAACTGGGCACCATCGGCTCGGGCAACCACTTCGTCGATCTCTTCGTCGACGAGCGCCGGCGGGTCTGGTGCGGGGTGCACTTCGGCTCGCGCGGACTGGGTCACAAGCTCGCCACCCACTTCATCAAGGCCGGCGGCGGACGCGACGGCATGCACGTCGACCCCACCATCCTGGCGGCCGACTCGGAACTCGGCCGGGAGTACATCGCCTGCATGAAGATGGCGGGGCGCTATGCCTATGCCGGCCGCGACTGGGTGTGCGCCAAGGTGGCCTCCATCCTGGACGCCGGGATCCTGGAAGAGGTGCACAACCACCACAACTTCGCCTGGTTGGAGAACCACTCCGGCCGCGACCTCTGGGTTGTGCGCAAAGGAGCCACCCCTGCCTGGCCGGGACAGAAGGGATTCGTGGGCGGCACCATGGGCGACATCTCGGTAATCGTCGAGGGGGTGGACGGCGAGGAGAGCAAGGCGGCGCTCTACTCCACCGTTCACGGCGCCGGCCGGGTACTCTCCCGCACCCGGGCGGCGGGCCGGAGAAAATGGCGCCGGAAGAAATCCGCGCGGGTCAGCGGAGGCATCATCAGCAAGGCAATGATGTACCAGTGGGTCCGGGAAGCCGGGATCGAACTGCGCGGCGCCGGAACCGACGAGTCTCCCCACTGCTACAAGCGCCTGCCGCAGGTCCTGGAGCATCACCGCGAGACCATCAAAATTCTCCACACCCTCAAACCTGTTGGCGTGGCCATGGCCGGAGATGACGAGTTCGATCCCTTCAGGGACTGAGGCCTTGCCCGACTCTTTTGCGGCCGTCACTCTATTCCCACTCGATTAAACTTTCACCAACTGAATCGCCGGCGCAAAAATGACCCATACGGCGCCGCAAAACGCGAGGAACTTGCTCCATGAGCCATTACCAACCTCTCTGCTCCGAGTGCAAAACCTTCCAGAGGGATCCCGCCGCGCTCGCCTGCACCGCCTGTGACGGCAACCTGGAATTTCGCTACGACTACGCCGGAGTGGCCTGGGACGAGCGCTTCAAAGGCAGCATGTGGCGCTACTGGCCTCTCCTTCCCGTCCCCGACCCGGAACGAATCGCCACCCTGGGCGAAGGCGGAACCCCCCTGCTGCCCACCCGGGAATACGCCGGCTTCGACCACGTCTACATCAAGGACGAGACCCGCAATCCCACCGGATCGCACAAGGACCGCTCTCTTTCGGTGGGAATCAACCACGGCCGCGCCGTGGGCGCCAGCGCCTCCATCGTAATCTCAACCGGCAGCGCCGGCATCTCCAATGCCGCCCTGGCCGCCCGTGCCGGGATGGGCAGCGTGGTGGTGATGTCGGCGGGCACACCGCCTCAACGGCTCTACCCCATGTTTGCTCTGGGCGCCGTCCTGGTGGAAGTGCAGGGGGAGATTGACCTCATGGTTGAAAGGGTAACCAGCGCCTGCCGGGAGCGCGGACTCTACCCCAACACCACCACCCGGAGCGCCAATCCCTACCAGAGCGAGGGCAACAAGACGGTGGCCTACGAGGTCGTGGAGGACCTGGGGCGCGCTCCCGATTGGGTTGTCGTACCGGCGGGCGGCGGCGGCACCATCGCCGGTATCTGGCGCGGCTTCAAGGATCTCGAGTCCATGGGCATAACCTCGTCCTCTCCCAGGATGATCGGAGTAGTACCCCGCGACTACAACGGCCTGGAGGCAGCCCTTGAACTCGGCCTGGATAAGCGCGAAGACTTGCTCTCCCTTCCCTATCACGACCCACCGCCTTCCATCCTGGTGAAGCTGGCCCACCCCTATCCTCCCGACGGCCTCGATGCCCTCCGCGCCGTGCGCGCCTCTCGGGGTTCCTTCCTGTCAGTAACCGACGCGGAATCCCTGCAGGCCCAGAGCCACATCGGTCGCAGGGAGGGACTCTATGTGGAGCCCTCCAGCGGCGCCAGCCTGGCGGGACTGACCAAGTTGCTCGGATCGGGCAGAATTGAGAGGAAAGAGACGGTAGTTGCCGTGGTGAGCGGCTCGGGGTACCGCGAAACCTTCCTGACCATGGAGCAACGCCCCCTGGAGAGAAAATCCGCGAGTCTGGATGACTTGCCCGCCGTCCTCGCAGAAGCGGCGGGAGTGGACCAGTGATAGGGGGATGGGAAATTCGAGCTGCGGGGGCAAAGCGGTGGACTGCAGGCCAGGCGGACGGACTAGGTGCTGCGCCCCACCATTTTAAGATTGTTGCGACCTCGGGATCAGCGCCCTCTTCCCTGTACTCTACGACTCAGTTCCTCGACCACGCGGGCGTACTCGGCCCGAGCCGCGCCCACACCCTCGGGGGTGGGCGATTCACCCTTGACGTATTCGAGGACAATCTCCTCGGCCGCAACGAACTCGGCGCTGACCTGAGCCACCTCCGAGGCGATCTGGTGCGGGATGAGGGCAACCCCGTTGCAGTCGCCGTGGAGCAGATCCCCCGGATGAACGGTGACCCCACCGACCTGGACCGGGACGTGCAGATCGACGGCATGGCCATAGCCGTGGGAGCAGATGACCCCGTCGCTGAAGGCGGGAAAATCCATTCGGCGCACCTGGTCCAGGTCGCGGGCGGCGCCGCTGGTGACCAGACCTACAGCGCCGAAGGCCTGAAAAACGGTGCACATGACCTCGCCGAAGGTGGCCGCCACCGAAGGCACGTCCAGGTCCTGGTATACCAGCACCGGGGGTCCGGGCACCTCGGCAAACCTCGCCACCTGCTTGTCCATGGTGGCGTAGACGTCTCCCCGCGCCGGGGCGGCACCCCTGTAGGTGGCGGTGGCGGCGTATCCCACCATGGGGGGCATCTCCCGAAAGCAGGCCTGGATGCGATCGTCCATGTAGCCCACGTTGCGGGGCTGCAGCGCAAAAACCTCGATGACATTGCAGATGGTAGGTGTGTCGTATTGGCGCAACAGATCGAGATCCGCCTGGGAGAGTCCCTGCGTGCTCATTCTCGGTCCTTTCCGGCAATAGGTTCAGTGGGGTCGAACGACGTTCACCTGTGAAAGCTTGCAATTCCCGCTCTAGGGGTGCGCCGCACCAAGGCCATAGTATCCTCTTCCGCCCTCAGGCGAAATTCTCGGCGTCGTCCTCCGGCTCGTAGCCCAGCAACCGGCGTCCGTTGTCGATGTCCCAATATGCCCGGGTGTTGGCCGATATGCCGTAGAAAACACCGAATTTGACCGCCTCCGCCTCGATGCTGCGCCAGGTCAACTGGACGCAGTCCCGGTGACTGAGCCAGGTGGACAGAATGCGATGGTTCTCGCGGTTTTTGACCGCTTCCCAGGGCTGAAAGGAACCGATCCGCAAACAAATTACCTCCATGCCATGGGCGTCGGCGTAGTAGCGTCCGAGGTCTTCGCCGAAGGCCTTGCTGGCGCCGTAATAGCTGTCGGGCCGCGCCGGCATGTCCGCGGTGGTGTAGATTCCTTCCTGCTCGTAATACCCGGTGACATGGTTGGTGCTGGCAAAGACCACTCGCCTCACCTTTTTGCGCCGCGCCGCCTCGTAGAGATTGTAGGTACCCTTGATGTTCTTCTCCAAGACCGATTCCCAGGAAGCACATAGAGAAGGGTCGCCGGCCATGTGGACGATGGCATCCACCCCTTCCACCACCTCTTCCATCTTGTTCAGATCGGCGATGCTGGCCACGAAAACCTCTTCACCCTCCACCGCCGGCAGCACCGTCCTGTGGTATAGAAGACGCAGATAGTAGCGCCTTTTCAGCCCCTGGTGCAATACTCTGCCGATCCTGCCGGCGGCGCCGGTGATCAGAACCTTCTTCCTCCTCATCTAGGTGACCTCTCTCGAAGCGCGCTCCAGAGCAGCGCCATTGCCAAGGCCAAACCCACTGCGAAACCCAGTATCCACAACCTTCCCGTCGCTTTGTTCCGGCGCCAGGGCATGTGCACGGCGCCGAGCGTTTGGGCAAGCTTGCCGTTAGCCTGCATTTGTTTGAAGGCGGCTACAACCCCCAATGGAGTCTCTCCCTGAAAATTTATCGGCTTGCCCAGAGCATGCCGCGACGCTGGATTTCCTTGACTTCGGCGACCTCGAAATCGGCGGCCTTGTGGCCCAGGGAGGAGTAAAATACCCGGCCCGCGCCCCACTTCCGCTTCCACACCACCGGCATGACCGTGCCGTTCACCCAGGGTGCACTTTCGGTGTCGAAGGTGGTGGTGGCCAACACTTCGTTGCCGGGGTCCGCATGCATGTAGTACTGCTCAGAACGCACGGCGAAATTGCCGATCCCCCGGACGATGGGATCGTCGCGCCTGACTATATCGACCTGGTAGTCCTTGATGCCGTCCGGGTGGGAAATAAACTGGCCGCCCACCAGGAACTGGTAGGAGGGACTGTCGCGAAAAGAGTCGGCCATACCCCCGTGCCAACCGGCCATTCCCACACCGCCGGCGACGGCGTCGAGCAACCCCTGAAGCTGCTCCGATTCGATGGTGCCCATGGTCCAGATCGGCACGATCAGACTGAGCTCGGCCATCGTCCCTGCGTCCTCGTAGGAGTCCATGGTATCGGAGACAGTAACCTCGAATCCCTCCCCCTCCAGTATGGGGGCCCAAAGTTCGGCGCACTTCCCGGGCTCGTGTCCATCCCAACCACCCTGAACGATCAACGCTTTCCTCGCCATAGTCCTTCATTTCCCCGCCTGGATAACGGCCGCCATGCGCCCGGCGTCGTTCAAGTATCTCAATTGGGGCTTGTTCTGTCAATGAGCTCAAACCTGTTTCGCTCCCTTCGGAAAGATCGTATTTTACCCCCGACGACCGCACAACCGCAAGGAGAAAAACGATGAATTCTACCCCCGGCAAAGCCCGGCTGGGCTTCATCGGCGCCGGCTGGTGGGCAACCGCCAATCACATGCCCGTGCTGGCGCAGAGAGAGGATGTGGAGCTGACCGCCGTGTGCCGCCTTGGCAAAGATGCACTGGAACAGGTAAAGGAGAAATTCGGCTTCTCCTACGCCTCCGAGGACTACCGCGAGCTTCTGGAGAATTGCGAACTGGACGGGGTGATCGTGGCCTCGCCCCACACCCTGCACTACGAGCACGCTCGCGCCGCCCTGGAGAAAGGTATCCACGTCATGTGCGAGAAACCCATGACCACCCGGGCCGAGCACGCCCGCAAAATGGTGCGCCTGGCGGCGGCGGGGGATCTCCACCTGATGGTGCCCTACGGCTGGCACTACAAGCCCTTTATCCAGCATGCAAAGGAGCTCCTGGACGCAGGCGCTGCCGGAACCATCGAGTACGTGCTCTGCCACATGGCTTCCCCCATTCGCAGCCTGCTCAGCGGCGAAGGCATGAAAGTGGAAGACGGAGGCGGACAGTCGGGCGACACTCTTTTCGAGCCGGGAGCGGCCACCTGGGCCGACCCGGAGATGGCCGGAGGTGGCTACGGCTACGCTCAGGCCGCCCATTCCACCGGCATGATGTTCTGGCTCACCGGCTTGCAGGCCGCCAGCGTCTTCAGCATGATGAGCGGACCGGGGGCCAAGGTGGACCTCTACGACGCCATCGCCGTGCGCTTCAGGGGTGGTTCCATCGGCACCGTCAGCGGCGCCGGCAACGTGCCCTATGGCCGTCCCTTCCACGTCGATATCCGCGTCTTCGGCTCCGAAGGCATGCTGCTGCTGGACTGCGAGCGCGCCCGCATGGAACTGCGGCGCTACGACGGCGACCACACGGTCGCCGCGGTGGAGCCGGACGCCGGCGCCTACGAATGCACCGGCCCCCCTAACAACTTCGCCGATCTGATTCTCGGCAAAACCGCGACCAATTTGGCGCCGGGCTGGGCCGGGATGCGGGCAATAGAGTTGCTCGACGCCGCCTATCGCTCAGCGGTCTCCGGCTCCCAGGAGGAAGTGTAGGTCGGGTCCCTTCCAGTAGCTGTTGTTCAACTGATTGGACCGCAGTATATTCTACCGCTGACTCCACCTAGGCCATGCCACACTTACCGCAAAACCCAAGGATTTTACCCATGATCGAAATAAGCGAGCGCGAAAAGTTTCTCCTCGATCTGCAGGGCTTCCTGCACGTAAAAAATGTCCTCACCCGAGCCGAAGTGGATGCGCTCAACGCGGCCGTGGGCGTCCACCAGGACGAGTACAGCGAGGACTCGAAGATGTACGGGGGCGGCATGCTGGGCACCAGGGGCCGCCGCAGCATAACCGGCATGCTGACCTGGGAGAAGCCCCATTGCCTGCCCTTTCGCGACCTCATCGCCCATCCCCGGCTGGTCCCTTACCTCAACACCATCTTCGGGCGCGGCTGGCGCCTGGACTCTGAGCCCCTGCTGATGGTGTCGACCAAGGGATCGGGAGGACACGGGCTCCACGGCTTCACCAACAGGCACTTCAACGGCAGCTACTACTACACTTTCACCAACGGCGAAATCCGCGCGGGGCAAACGGTATTTCAGTTTCAGCTCCGCGACATCGAACCCGGCGACGGGGGCATCGCCGTCATTCCGGGCAGCCACAAGGCCAACTTCAAATGCCCTGAAGACATCATGCTCTACGAAGCCGACCACCAGGCCGTGCGCCAGATGGCCAGCAAAGCCGGCGATCTGGTGATCTTCTTCGAGGCCACCATCCACGGCTCCCTGCCCTGGCAGGCGGACTACGACCGGCGCTCCCTGTTCTACCGCTACAACCCGAAATACCTGCAGTCCGGCCTCGGGTTGTGCACGACTCAGTTGCCCCCCTGGACCGAGGAGCTCACCGAAGCCCAGCGCGCCGCCCTGGAACCGGCCTACATGACCGACCGGCCCCTTCTCGAGGATGACGGGGTCACCGTGGTGCACCCCCAGCAGGAACCCATACCCCACATACCGCGATCGGTGGCAGAGCGCGGCTAATAGTCAATTGGGAGGATAGAACGATGAAAGAAATGAGCGCGCGGGAGAAGTTCCTTTTCGACCTGCAGGGTTTTCTCCACGTCAAGGACTTTTTGACCGCCGGAGAAGTAGCGGCCCTCAACGCGGCCGTGGACGCCAACGTGGACGAGGAAGAGGAGGGGTTCTTCCCGGAGGGAACCGCCTACGGAGGCGGCATGGACGGGCAGTACGGCAAAGGGGGCGCAACCGACATGCTGACCTGGAGCGAGCCCTGGTGCCGGCCTTTCCGCGAGCTGCTGGCCCATCCCAGGCTCATCCCCTACCTCAATACCCTCTTCGGCCGCGGCTGGAGACTGGACCACCTGCCCTTCATCAGCTTTGCCAGGAAAGGCACCGGCGGCCACGGCCTCCACGGGGTCACCAGCAGGATCTTCGACGGCGGCCAGTTTTACCACTGCGCCAACGGCCAGATACGCACCGGGCTCGCCGTCTTCCAGTTCCAGCTCCACGACATCAACCCCGGAGACGGAGGCATCGCCGTCATTCCCGGCAGTCACAAGGCTAACTTCAAGTGCCCCGAAGACATCATGCTATACAGCGCCAACCAGGAAGTGGTGCGCAACGTGGCCGGCAAAGCCGGCGACATGGTGGTCTTTCTGGAGGCGACGATCCACGGGGCCCTGCCCTGGACCGCGGACCACAACCGGCGCTCCCTGTTCTACCGCTACGGACCCAAGTACCTCAATTTCCACCAAGATTACGTGGAGACCAGGCTGCCCGATTGGGTCGGCGAGCTCACCGCGGCCCAGCGCGCCGTTCTCGAGCCGGCCTACGTGTACAACCGGCCCCTGCTCGACGACGACGGCGGGACTCGGGAAGACCCCACCGAGGAACCGGCGCCGCACAAGCCGCGAAAAAAGCACGAGATGGCCTGAGCCCGCGCTATGGCCCGGGTCGAGTCGATCCGCCGCGGGGGCGCGGGAAGGCGGCGCCCCCGCGGCACTTTTTGAATCTCATCCGGGCTTTTCGATAGCCTCGATCAACCCCCGCATGTAGCCCACCGCCAGTAGTCGCCCCTGCAGCGCGTACCCCGGATTGTCGTTGGACTCCCCTTCCATGACCGGAGCGTGGTCCGGGCGCATCGGCGCCTCGACCCCGGCGTCGTAATAAGCCATCATCGCCGCGTACATGTCGGTCTGCCCGTCGTCGTGAAAGGTCTCGGTGAAGTTCTCCACCGTACCGCGCAAATCCCGGAAGTGGACGAAGTGAATCCTGCCTTGTTCCCCGAACTGGCGGACGGTGGTGGGAATATCCGCCCCCATTTCAGTAAAGCACCCCTGGCAGTAGGTCATCCCGTTTGACGGACTGGGAACCAGATCGATCAGGCGCTGGAAGCTTTGCGGAGAGGTCATGATGCGACCGATCCCCCTGATCGGCGAAAGCGGCGGATCGTCCGGATGCATGGCCAGCTTGACGTGGAACTCTTCGGCCACCTGAACAACGGCCTTGAGAAAGTATTCCAGACTTTCCCACAGCTGATCCTCGCTCACCTCGCCGTACCCGGTCAAGGGTCCGCGCTGCATTTCTTCGTGGTTGTAGCTCGTGGCCAGGGCGCCGCCGCGCACCGCGGTGGTCACCGAGGTTCGCAGCCAGTTGAAGGCCGTCATCCAGTTGTAGCACAGGATGGGTACCCCCGCCCGCCCCATGTTGCGGATCGACTCGCAATAGTTGTCGATGTCCTCATCGCGCCCCGGTCGCCCCAGCTTGACCCGGTCGGGCACGGGTATGGCCTCGAATACCGACAGGCTGAGCCCGGCGTCCTCGACCTTCTTTTTGAGCCTCAAAATATCTTCGAAGGCCCAAACCGCCCCACTCTGCCCGGCGGGCAGGGCAGTGACCACATCGGAGGCTCCCATCTGTCCGACGTAGCGCAGTTGCGAGTCCGAGGCATCGGTCATGAAAGCGAACCTTATTCGTCCCTTTCCCATATTTCTCTCCTTCAGGAAAAGGTCTACCGGCAAGGTCATCACCAGGTAACGTCTACCCACCGGATTAAAACCCCGCCGGCGACGGGCTTGACTACCAAGCCGTCCCTCCATATTTATACCCTGCCGACCCTTTCTCACGGTCAGGCCGGGCGCGACACCTGCCGGACCGCGCTTCCAGGAAACGAACCTATGAACAAGGAAAGCTACGCCTTCTTCCAGCTCAACGGCTACTTGGATCTGGGCCGGGTCCTGACCGACGGCGAAGTGGAGCGCTTTACCGCTATCTTCGACCGCGACCGACGCCACAAGAGCTATGCCTGGCACCCCATCGGCCAGCACCAGACCATAAACTGCGACGCCCTCGTCACTTCTCCCCAATTCGACGACCTCGTCCGCTGTCCCAGGGTGCTGACCCCGATCCAGGAGTTGATGGGCGGACCGGTATGCTTCTCCGAGATCTGCATCCGCCACATGGCCACCTACGACGGCGAATTGAGCCAGGCCTGGCACCGGGACAGGCCCCACTGGGAGGAGCACTCACTGCGCATGGACTACCTCCAGCTCATGCTCTACCTGACCGAGGTGGATCCAACCACCCACTGCTTCTCCATCTCCCCCGAATCCGTCCACGCTCCCATGGCCGCGGACAACGAGGCACAACTGGCAGAAGGGGGCAGCCTAGACTGCCACGGGCCGGCCGGCAGCGCCTTCCTTTTCAACGTCTCCGTCCTGCACACCGCCACCGTGCTGCCGACCCGCCGCGAACGCAAGACCGTACAGGTTTACTATGGCCACCGCAAGCGTCCTTACCTCAGCGACGACTCCCTAGTTCCGCCGCGCTTCTGGCGCGACCATTCCGACCCCAAGGTCCGGGCCTTCTATGGCAACCTGAACGACAAAACCCGGACCTACACCGCAGCTTTGAGCCAACCTTCCCCTGGGGCCCCAACCTCTGAATCCGGGCGGGAGCGATGAGAAGACATTCCCGGTTCTCATCAGGAACTCTGGAACAATGAGGGACTCGGACCCCGGCGGCGGTCCCCCGTACCCGTCAATTCAGCCGGCAGCCACGAATCTCAACCTGGAGAATTTCTATGTTTGGCGAAATCAGAAACGCGCAGGGCGAACGACTTGATTACAGCTTTCACCAAGGGGAAAAGGACAGCGGCAGGATCGTCGTCATAGGACACGGGGTCACCGGCAACAAAGACCGGCCTTTCGTGGTAGCCCTGGCCCGGGGCCTTGCCCGCGCCGGCATTTCAGCCCTGCGCCTCTCATTTTCCGGCAACGGCGATTCGGAAGGGCAATTCATCGCTTCGAACATCTCCAAGGAAGTGGACGATCTGGGTGCCGTACTCGAAGCCCTCGACGGCTACACCATCTGCTACATTGGCCACAGTTTGGGTGCTGCGGTGGGCGTCATCCGCGCCGCCGCGGATCGCCGCATCTCTTTCATGGTCTCACTTGCCGGCATGGTCCATACCGGCGCCTTCGCCCGCCGAGAATTCGGCGACGTCATCCCCGGAGAAGGCTGTATGTGGGACGAACCGGACTGCCCCCTCTCAAAGGCCTTCATGGACGACCTCACCGGGATCGACACCGTGGTAGATAAGGCGGCGCAGATCCCGGTGCCCTGGCTCCTGGTTCACGGCACCGAGGACGATGTGGTCCCCATCCAGGACGCCCGCGATATCTTTGCCAGGGCCAACGAGCCCAAACAACTCCTCGCCCTCGACGACGCCGATCACGTATTCAGCGCTGCGGCAACCGGGTCGATGGTGGACCAGGTGGTTGCCTGGACCAAGGATCGATTCTCAGCTTCGAGCTAGTATGTCGTTCCAGGAAAAATTAGTAGAATCGAGGTAAGAGGAGCTGCCTGCCCGCCGGACCCGGGAGCGAGCCCTATCGAGGCAATATGGCGGGTGAGCGCAACGCCGCAGATCCGGATGCCTCGGCGAAAAAATTTCAGGGGATTCCTTCCACGCCACACCAAGCTTCAGGGCTTCCCGTACACCTGCAGCGCATTTCCACCCAGGACCATGTTCTGCTCGCGGGCGGTGAGAAAATCGGTGTGGCGCCAGGCCAGTTCCACCAATTGCGGATAGCTTGCCCGGCTCAACAGCCCGGGCTGGTCGGTTCCCCACATGATTCGCGCCGGACCGATGCGCTCCAGGGCCAGACGCAAATAGCGCCCTGCCCTAGGAAAGGGATAGGTCTCGCCCGGAACGTAGGCCGGCAGGGACGAACTGTCGAACCACACGTTGGCCATCCGTCCCAACTCGATCTGCTCCCTCCACAGGCGCCACAATGAAGGTTCGGCCTCGGCTTCCGGACGCGGCTGGCCCAGGTGGGCGATGACTACCCTGAGGCCAGGGTGTTCCTCTGCAATGCGGCGCACCGCCCAGCTCTGGTAGGAGCGCGAGCCCACTGCACCAAGGTCGAGTGTCAGAACCCAGTTGCGCTGCTCCAGTGCCCGCCACAGCCATTCCAGTTCGAGGGCGTCGAGGCGGGCGTCGGGATAGATCCCGCAAAAACCGGTGGCTTCGGAGCATTCGAGCTTGAGGCCGCAGAAACCGGGGCGCTCCGCGAGCGAGGGAAAGCGCGCCTCGCTGCCGGAAGCCCAGGGATCGAAGTATGCCATCCCCCGCAGACGGCTGGGATACTTCTCCAAAGCCTGAAGGACGTAGTCGTTGCACGAGCCGTAAAAAGATCCCTGCAGCAACACCGCCAATCTCACCCCGGCCCAATCCATATTAGCCACCAGCATCTCTGGAGTGAAAGCCGTCTCCGGGTTGTATGGGGGCAACAACTGCTGCGTCTCCACCCCCACCGCCACCCGGCCATAGCCCGCTCCGCGCGTCACCCCCCTCCCCACCACACCCTCCACCCGGGGGAAGATATGGGCGTGCGCGTCGACGATCGGGATGGGCTCCTGAATCATGCCTCATCCCGCCTCCGCCGGGACACCCGCTTCCCGGGCGACAGCTGCAATCTGGCTCCAGATCTCATCTTCAACTACGATGCCCTCTTCCCGGCACCGCGCCTCCGCGTCGAACTCGCGCTGCCCCGGCAGCGAAACGCCCCCGCTGCCGGCGACAGGAGCCGCCGAGCGTATATAGGCCAGCATATCATTCAGTTCCTCCTTGAATCGGTCCGCCGCCATCCAACTGTCGAGGTGCACGACCATAATCCACATGGTGTTGGCGCAGGATTTGGCGCCCTCCTCGCGCCAAGTGGGCTCCCCAACCAGACTGCTGAGGATCTGCACCATGCAGCTCAGGCCGAAGCCCTTGTAGCCCTGGGGACCGCCAAAGGGCAGAATTGCCCCGGCCGGGGTGCCGTCGGGGCGGTACAAATCACCAGGATCCGTGCTGGCCTCTCCATTCCGGTCTACCAGGGAATCCGGGGGCAGGGGCTGCCCCGTATCACGGAAAAAGCGCACCTTGCCCTCGGGAAGGGCGGCTGTGGAGCAGTCGAGAACCAGGGGACCTTCGGCGGTGGGCGCCGCAAATGACAAGGGGTTGGTGCCCAGACGTCCCTCGCGGCCTCCGAACGGGGCGACCCAATGGCCTTCGCCGGAGGTGCTGCAGGTGGCCAAGGCCAGACAGTCCAGGTCCGCGGCCATTTCTGTATAGGCTCCCAGCCGCCCCACGTGCCGGCAGCGCCGCAAACTGGCGCATCCCACCCCCAACTCCCGGGCGCGCTCAACCGAAGCCTTGACGGCGCGCGTCGCTCCCACCTGGCCGAAATTCCATTGCCCGTCCACCTGCACTGCGGTTGGGTTTGGATGACTGACTTTGATCGGCGCGCCCGGCGCGATGAGGCCGCGGCAGATATCGCCGACGTATTGGGGCACCCGCAGCAGACCGTGGGATGACAGACCCATCGCCTCGGCCTGGATCAGCAACCTGGCCACGTAGCCGGCTTCGGAGGAGGGCGACCCGTGCGCCTCAAAGACGGCGCCGATCAGCCCTTCGAGATAGTCCGATGCAAAACGCTGAGGCATGAAACTCCCTTTCCGGGGCAATTTACTTCAATATGGTAAATGGCGGGAATGCCAATTTCTCCGATCCTCTCCCGGAGACCCCTCCGCTTGATTCACTTCTTGCCACCTCCAGAAAGGATGCGGCCACCCCACGATCTCCCCTCCCGGTCCCCCCGGCCTCCCTACCACTCGATGTCCACGGGCGTCCCCTTCTCGGCACTCTCAATGGCCCCGAAAACCATGGCCAGACTCTTTATGTTGTCACTGCAGACCGTCTCCGGCCTCTTTCCCTGATGCACGCATTCGACGAACTCGCGGATGAGACCGGCATGTGCCCCGACCCGATCCACCCGACCCGGTCGGGGGATCTCAAGGTCCCGCATCTGGGAGTGGAACTCTCCGTTCTCTCCAACCACCTCTGGGCCGCGATTCCATCTCTCCCATCCCACTGCGCCGTGCCCCGGGCGCCGATGATGCGCCATTCGCTTTCCCAGCTCGTCGGCAATCCCTCGGCGCACCAGCTGCCGCGATAAGTGTAGACGGTACCGCCCGTCATCTCGAACATCGCAACCGCCGAGGCATCGCGGTCGTACCAGGAACCTGCTGGATTCCACTCGAGGCAGTAAACCGAAAGCGGATCGGCCCCGGTGAGCAGCCGCGCTGCGTCGAAGGTGTGAATCGCCATATCCAGCAAAAGCACGTGGGCCATGTGATCGCGAAAACCGCCGAAATGGGCACCGATGTAGAAGTCGCTGTTCACCGTGGTGATGGGGCCGATTTCCCCGGCCTTGAGAAAGCGGCGCAAGCGGCGAATATTGGGGTCGTAGCGCCGGTTCTGGATTACGGCGTAGATCCTGCCGGCTCTCTCGGAGGCTTCCACCATCTTGCGGGCTTTGTCCATGGAATCTGCCAGGGGTTTTTCACCGAGGACGTGGCAGCCTTGCTCGAGCGCCTCCACGGTGACCGCAGCGTGCGCCGACGGTACCGTACAGTCGAAAACAACGTCCGGCCGGGTCCGCTCCAGTGCGGCTTGGAGGTCGGCGCCCACCATTGCGTCCTCCAGCCCGTACTCTTCAGCCCTCCCAGCCGCGTTATCCTCATTCAGGTCCACCAGACCCACCATTTCCAGATCATCGATTTCCTTGATCGCCTTTAACCACACCCCACTCATGTTGCCGCATCCCACCATCAGGGCTCTGAGTTTATCCGCCATCGCAGATATCGGCCGTGAAAAACCCCTGGATTGAAAGCGGGGCCTGAAACGACCTGCTCCTTTCTAGGGTATCGGTAGGCCGGCCGTGATTCGAGCGCTATCCGATCGGGCTCAAAACACCGGGAAACAGGGCCGTTGCTCCGGCGTCCAGGAAACCGGAGGCGGCGGGCAACGGATAGGTCGGCTGGCGCCCCAGCCGGTAGTTCGGAGTACCCTCCCTTCAGGTGATGATAGGGTGAGGCCGAGTAAATATCAAGGAGGAAGGCAAGGAAAGAGTTCAAAACCCTTGACAGTGCATTCTAGAAAATATAATTTTAGCCATCTCTAAATAATTTTTGGAAATTGAAAATAGTTCTTTCCACATCCGGTCAGAAGAAAAAAGGTCAATCCCATGGTCGAACCTCTTCACGCCTTACTGGTCGCCGCCTCGATCCTGCTGGCCGCGGGTCTGTTGTTCTGGCCCCGGTACGGCTGCGTACGACGCTGGCGACAGCTTCGCAGAATGACCCAGCGCATCCTGATCGAAGACGCTCTCAAACACCTGTACAAATATGAGTACCGCCGGCAGATTCCGACGGTGGAGAGCCTGTCGGGGGCCCTGGAACTCAGCGGTAACCGCACCGCCGGGTTACTTGCCCACCTCGAGGTTCTGCAACTTGTGCAGACGGCAGGTGGAACCCTGGGACTCACCGCCGAAGGCCGCGCCTATGCCCTGCACGTCATTCGCGCTCATCGCCTGTGGGAACATTATCTGGCCGAAGAAACGGGACTCTCCGAAGCCGCCTGGCACAGCGAAGCCGAGAGCCGCGAGCACGATCTTTCCCGCGCCGAGGCGGACCACCTCGACGACCGCATGGGCCACCCCGTCTACGATTCCCACGGCGATCCCATTCCCACCGCCTCCGGCGATATCGCTCCACGCAGCGGCCGGCCCCTCACCGCTCTGGAACCTGGAGAATTTGCCCGGATCATCCATGTAGAGGACGAGCCCGAGGATGTCTACTTACAGGTGATCGCCGCGGGGCTCCATCCGGGGATGCAGGTGGAGTTGACCGCCATAACCTCAGAGGAGGTCCGCTTTCTTGCTGACGGCCGGGAGTGCGTTCTGATTCCGGTGGCGGCGGCCAATCTCTTCGTTACCTCGCTGCCCGAGGAAGAGAGAATGAAAGGGCCCTACCAACCTCTGACCCGGCTCAAGACGCACCAGAAAGGAAAGGTCGTGCACATTTCTCCGGCCTGTCGCGGCCTCGAGCGCCGCCGCTTGCTGGACCTGGGGGTCGTTCCAGGAACGGAGATCGAAGTTGGAATGAGGAGTCCCAGCGGAGATCCCACCGCCTATCGCATTCGCGGCGCCACAATTGCTTTGCGCAATGAGCAGGCCAGCCAGATTCACATCGCCAAACAGATGGAGGCCTAGTCCGATGTCCGCGAACCCGACAACCAGCGCTTGCGACACCTGCCCGGCGCACCACGCCGGAAACCTGATCAAGCTGGGCATCAACATGAGCAAGTGGGACTATGTTGTGGCCCTGGCCGGAAATCCCAACACCGGAAAGAGCACCGTGTTCAACAGCCTCACCGGGCTCAGGCAGCACACCGGAAACTGGCCCGGCAAGACCGTGGTCCGCGCCGAAGGAGGTTTCGCCTACCAGGGAAAGCGCTACAAGCTGGTCGATCTCCCCGGCACCTATTCCCTGCTGTCAACCAGCAGCGACGAGGAGGTCGCCCGCGACTTCATTCTCTTCGGCCGGCCCGACGTGACCGCAATCGTGGTCGACAGCACCCGCCTAGAACGCAATCTCAACCTGGTATTGCAGGTGCTCCAGATTACCGACCGGGTCGTGGTTTGCCTCAACCTGATCGACGAAGCCAGACGGCACGGATTGGCGGTGGACGATCGGCGTCTTGCCCGCGACCTGGGGGTTCCGGTGGTTCCCACCGCGGCTCGCCGGGGCGAGGGCATATCCCTGCTGATCAATACCATCAGCCAGGTGGCCAGCGGCCAGGTGAGGTGCAGGCCCCATCGGCTGCGGAGCGAGCCCCTCGCGCTCAAACGCGCCATTGACCAGCTCACCTCCCGGGTCGAAGCCGCCTTTCCCGATCTTCCCAACGCGCGCTGGGTGGCGCTGCGTCTGCTCGAGGGCGACCGCCGCATCGCCGAGGCAGTGCGCTCGGGAGAGTTGGGCAGTTTGAACCAGAGCGGGCCCCACTTGGACACAAACCAGCCTCTGATTAATCTGGAGACTAAATCGTGAACCCGAAATCCATCCCCGACGAAGTCCTCGCCGCTACCGACGCCCTGCGCTGGGAAGCCGGTGCCAACATGCACGACTCCCTGATGGAGGCCATCTACACCGACGCTGCCCAAATTGCCGATCGCGCCGTCTCGCGCAGCGGCACCAGGCCACGCTTCGACCTTGACCGCAGCATCGACCGGCTGGTAACCAGCCGCTGGTTGGGTTTCCCCCTCATGCTGATGCTGCTGACAGCGGTATTCTGGGTGACGATCGAGGGGGCCAACGTGCCCTCCGGACTGCTGGCGACGCTCCTGGTGGACACCATCCATCCCGCCCTCAAGGGCTTGGCTTCCGGTATTGGCCTGCCCTGGTGGCTCAACGGGCTCCTGATCGACGGCATTTACCTGGCCATGGCATGGGTAATCAGCGTCATGCTGCCACCCATGGCCATCTTCTTCCCCATCTTCACCCTGCTGGAAGACTTCGGCTACCTGCCCCGGGTCGCCTTCAACCTGGACAACCTATACAAAAAAGCGGGGGCCCACGGCAAGCAGTCCCTGACCATGGCCATGGGCTTCGGCTGCAATGCCGCGGCCATCGTCTCAACCCGGGTGATCGACAGTCCGCGCGAGCGCCTGATCGCCATCATAACCAACAACTTCGCCCTGTGCAACGGCCGCTGGCCCACCCAGATTCTTGTCGCCACCATCTTCATCGGGGGCCTGGTTCCCACCCACCTAGCCGGATTGGTTTCGGCCGCTGCGGTGGTGGGTGTGGCCGTTTTGGGCATCGTCCTTTCATTCGTCGTTTCCTGGGGCCTGTCGCACACTATCCTCAAAGGAGAGGCTTCCGCCTTCAGTCTGGAGTTGCCTCCTTACCGCCCGCCGCGCGTCCTGCAGACCATCTACACCTCAGTGATCGACCGCACCCTCATCGTTTTGTGGCGCGCCGTAGTTTTTGCCGTCCCGGCCGGCGCCGTCATCTGGCTCCTGGCCAACATCGAGGTCGGCGGGGCGAGCTTGGCCGAGCACTTCATCGACCGCACCGATTTCTTTGCCTTGTTGATCGGCCTCAACGGGGTAATCCTGCTGGCCTATATCATTGCCATCCCGGCCAACGAGATCGTCGTTCCCACCATCCTCATGCTCACCGTGCTAAGCGCGCGTCTGGCGGGTGTGGGCGGAGACGCCGGAGTCATGTTCGAGCTCGAGTCCGAAGCGGCAACGGCCGCCATCTTCCGCTCCGGCGGCTGGACTCTGCTCACCGCGGTCAATCTGATGCTCTTCAGCCTGGTCCACAATCCCTGCTCGACCACCATCTACACCATCTACAAAGAGACCAAGAGCGCCAAGTGGACCACAATTTCCGCCCTCTTGCCCGTCGCCTTGGGTTTCTCGCTCTGCTTCCTCATTGCCCAGATTTGGCGCCTGTTGGAAGCCGGCTAGCCAGGGATGAAAACAATGATCAGTTCGGCGGTGGAGGATTATCTGAAGGCAATCTATAAATTGCAGATGGGACGCGATGCGCAGAACGTCGTGACAACGTCCCTGATCGCCGAGAAAATGAAAGTGGCCCCGGCATCGGCCACCAAAATGATCAAGAAGCTGGCAGAGCTCAATCTGCTCGAGCACGCCCCCTACCGCGGCGTCGAGTTGACCAGGTCCGGTGAAAAAATCGCCCTGGAGATCATCCGCCACCACCGACTCCTCGAACTCTACCTGTCGGAGGCTCTGGGCTATCGCTGGGACGAGGTCGACGCCGAGGCGGACTGCCTCGAGCACGCCATTTCCGAGGAATTCGAGGACCGCATCGACGAGGCCCTGGGCCATCCGCGCATCGGCGCCCACGGAGAGCCAATTCCCACCAAGCAGGGAAACATGGACCGCGTCGAATACCTGTCCCTCTCCGAACTTCAGGTAGGCCAGCCGGCGGTGATCCGCGAGGTCAACGACCACAGCGCAGAAATGCTGCGCTACATGGAGGAGATGGGGCTGCAACTAGGAGCTAGTGTGGAGGTCCGCAGCAAAGCTCCGTTCCGCGGTCCCTTGCTGCTGCAAATCGACTCGCGCGAGGAGAAACAGTCCCTGGGCCTGGAAGTTGCCCAGAACATCTTCGTCGATCCCACGAACGCGGCTCCAGGTAGCCGCTGACGCCCTGACCGGTCCGGGGAGTCGCGGTCGGGCAGGGGCGGAAAGGCCAGGAGGTGGGACGCCTGTCAGACCATCGCATTGCCGCCGGTCTCCGGTCTCCTCACGGGTCGGGATAGCCGTTCGCCTGCCTCCGTCTCCTTGCCTCCAGGTGCTCGTGAACGACCGCAAGTCGCCGCTCCAGGTGCTTTTCGAGAACTTTCAGGCGCCCATTTTCACTGGTGGTTTCGAGTAGTTGCTGCCTCTGATCCAGGTCCAGATCTACCCCCTGGGCAATGTGGAAGGAAGAGTGGGATGAAGCGACCATTGGTGCCTCCCCCTGCCCTGATTCGACCGCTATTTTGCACAACCGCCGGTAGCGCTCCCCGACCTGCTCTGCCAGACTTCGATCCATCCTCTCTTCCCGATCTTCAATAAATTCGACTGCTGCGGTGAAATAAGGCTGGTCGTCGTAAAGCTTCAGCATCCGGTAGCGCTGTTTCCCCACGGCGACAAGGTCCAGACGGCCGTCTTCATACTCGCGCAGTATCTTCTCTATCTCCAGGCTGCACCCCACGCGGTGGAGAGTAGCCCCCTGAAAGGAAATACCGAAGGTGCCGTTGCCTGGCCCCCCTCTGCCGGCGCGGCAGGCGGCGATCATGGCCCTGTAGCGCTCCTCGAATATGTGTAGCGGGACCACCTGACCGGGAAAAACCACCAGTGCCAGGGGAAAGAGGGGAAGAATGGGATTCTTCATGATCGGAAAGGCCAATTGCCAGTTGAATTGAGAGGGCCTATCATATTTACCTATGGATGCTCCCGATTACACCTGGCTCTCTGAAGAAGAGATAGGACGACAGAAGGACAAAGCCAAGGTACTGCGCCGCACCCAATGGTGGAAAAACCGGCGCGCCTCAGGAATCTGCCACTACTGCGGAGACAGGTTCCCGCCCCGGGAACTGACGATGGACCATGTCGTTCCCCTGTCCCGCGGGGGCCGTACCACCAAATCCAATGTGGTTCCCTCCTGCAAGGAATGCAATAGCCGGAAGAAATATCTGCTGCCCTTCGAGTGGGAAGCCCACCTGAAACGTCGCGACGGAAAAGGCGACTGATTTCCCCCTACCTTTCCCATTCCGGTGTCTTCGCGGTGGCGGTGAAGAAATCGCTTCCTGGCAGCGGTGCGCTCCTGGTGCAAGTCTGTCCTCCCAGGAACAGCTTGCGGGATCTGAGGCGCCGGATCGCCCGACCCGCACGGCGCAAGATCAAGCCTATTGGTGGAATACGCGCGTGAGCCCAGCGCCGCCGGCCGGGATGCGGCGCCGAATGGATTCCATGGTCTTCCTGGCATGGTTCCCTAGCGCTCCACCGTAAAGTGGCTCATATCGCGTCCCGGTTCTCCCGTCGCGATCCACCTGCCGATCACCTGGCCCGTAACAGGTCCCAGCAATATTCCATTCTTGTAGTGCCCCGCGGCCAAAAAAATCCGCGGACGGCCCGCCAGCGGCCCGATAATGGGCCGCCCCCCCCTGGGCTTGGACCGCAGTCCGGCGCGCTGCTCCTGCAACTCCGGCCTCCATGCCATGGTGCGGCGGAAAATGTCCTCGAACATTTCGGCCGCCTCCCTGGTGGATTGCGCTGCGAAACCTGCCTCTTCCACCGTGGATCCGACGACGATCTGTTCGCCGGCAGGCAGCAGGTGAAAGCCGTCGCGGCGCAAGATGTGGCCCAGGCGTTCACCTCCGCGGAAGCGGCCGTGCTGGCCTCGCACAGGCCGCAGCGAGATCTCCACGCCCCGCGGAATGCCCAGGGCACCGGTCCATGATCCTGCCGCCAGAACCGCAAAGTCCGCCGCACGCACCCCTGCACAGGTCCGCAGCTCGACGTGGTCCTCGGCGACCTCTTGAATGCGTTGCACCCTCTCCCCATAGGCAATCCGGCCACCTCGTCTCAGCACCGCCTGCAGCAACCCTTTCCCCAGCATTTCCGGATCGACCCGATGGTCGTCGGCAAAGTAGATCCCGCCGCGCGCCATCTTTGAGATATGGCTTTCGAGTTGGTGCAATGCCGCCGCATCGACCCATTCCACTCTGCAGCCGCGCTGCCGGTTGAAGCGCAAAATCTCCTGCGCCCTAGCTTCGTCCGCGTCCGTGAAAATCAGATCGATACCCCCTAGGGGACGCCAGCCGATGTCAACCCCGTCCTCTTCAAGCAGCCGGGCGGACAACTGCTCGAAGCTGCCGTGGCCGTCCCGGTAGAACAGCGAGTACGGACTGGCACCACCATTGAAGTGAGTGAGTACTCCGAGGGATGCACGGGTCGTGACCGAGGATCCGTTTCCGGCCTCGATGACCTCGACCTCAATGCGGCGCAGGGTCAGGTCATAGGCGATTGCCCGTCCGATCACGCCAGCGCCGACTACGACCACCTTCAGTCCGCTCGCCGCCATCTTACTCTGCTGAATCACCATGGCAGTCCCAGGACTATCAGAGATGGGGCAGCCGGCTTTCCAGCTCTACAGGTGGATATGGAATCACGAGGGCGGACACCAACTCGCCATTCTGCCTGGCCGCGGCTGCCCCAGCATCCACCGCCGAACGCACGGCGCCCACGTCCCCGCGCACCACCGCAGCAGTCAGGAAATAGCCGACCTTGTAGCGGCCTTCGAATTCCACCCGGGCAGCTTTCACCATCTGGTCCAGGGCCTTGACCAGAGCAACCGTGCTGCGCGTCTCGATCAGCCCCAGGGCTTTGCCGCTGGCGACGCGGGGAATGTGATGGATGGTCCCGAAACGGGCCATCACCGAAGGTGCGGGCCGCGAGATGATGCAGGAGCGGTCCAGTTCCCCCGCCTCCCGCGCTGCCGTGGTTCCTACCTCTATGGCAGCCTGCACGGCGTCCAGACTGCCGTGGGCGAGCACCGCAATGCGGCCGCCGCTGGCGGGACTCAGCCGGACGACCTCCACCCCGGCGGCCTTTACCATGGCGTCGATGCCCCCCACCACTCCCGCGTAACCCACCGTTTCCAGAACCCCCAGAGCTCCGGTTTCAATCGGCTCTCCCGGCGATATTGGGGGCAACAGCGCCTCCATTCCGGCGGCGGGCCGGGGAACTGCCAGAAAGGCCTGGACTTCTCCCACCTTGGCGGCTGCGCTCCTTCCCGCCTCCAGGGCAGTGCGCACGGCCACCACGTCGCCGCGCACCACCAGATGGACCAGGGCACCGCCGATAAAGCTCCACCCACCCAACTCCACCGGGGCCGCCTTGACCATGGCGTCCGCCCCCTGAATCAAGGGAGCCAGAGTCCGGGTCTCCAGCATTCCCAGCGCCTCGGAGCTCTCTCCTGCGGCGGTGGCCATCCCCGTCTCATGGGGCAGGACATGCAGTTCCTCCATTTCCGGCCGCACCACCACCTCAGTTCCCACCAGCTCGCCGTATCTCTCAGCCGCGAGGCGACCTGCGTCCACGGCCACCTTCACGGCGGCCACCTCCCCCGCCACCACCACCGTGACCCAGCCCGAGCCGATCCCATGACGCCCACAGAGGCGCACATCAGCAGCCTTGAGCATAGTATCCGCGGCGGCGGCCAGTGCGGCCATCCCGCGCGTTTCTATCAGGCCCAATGCACCTATCTGCGCCATTATTGCCCTGAGTCCTCCGGCCCAAATACCTTCAGCACCTGGGGATCCGGCTGGGGGATGACCGCGGAGCAACGAAAGAAGGGACTCGACTCGACTTCCTGCCGTCCCACTGTTATGGCCTCGCGCACAGCCCCTACCTGTCCCCGGATCAGGGTGCACACCACCCGGTCGTGCACGCTGAGCACCTGATAGACCTGGACCGCTGCGGCTTTGGCCATGAGGTCGTTGGTGCGGACATGGGGGCCGTAACCTCTGGACTCGATCAATCCCAGAGCTCCGGGCAGCACCTCAAGCCCGCTGCGGGCCGGAAAGGTGACAAAATTCCTGCAAGCAGGGACGGGCTGGTTCAGGGGAGCGGCGACCACTTTCTCCACTACTGCCCCGGCAGCCTCTTCTCCCTTTTGCAAAGAAGCGGCGACCGCGGCGACCGAGCCGCAGAAGAATACCGTGGTTATTCCCCCGATCGACTCCCAGCCCAACAATTCCACCTCCGCCGCCTTGCATGCCGCGTCCGCTCCCAGCACAATACCCGCCACCCCCTCGACTTCGATCATACCCATCGCTTTGCCCATCAGTCTGCCCTCGTCAATTCTCGAGCCGTGCCAGAATCTGGTCCGTTATCCGGCGCACCACAGTTTCCATATCCGCGCGCGCACTCCGGGAGCGGTTGCAGCCCTCACAGCCGCCATTGGGTTTGCCCTCCAGCTGCAACCGGTGGATGGCGCATTGCTGGCAGGATGCCGGCTCCACAAAACCGGAACCAAATTCGTCGCCGTCGCACCCGCAGGACCGATTCCGCTGTTCGCAGCGTCCCTCCTGCCACAGCTTGTTTCCCTCCAGCGCCTCTACATCCTTTGGAGCCGCGGCAGATGGCTCCCCATGTTCTCGAATTACCCTGAGACGCCACTCGCGGATATAGTCCCAGGCCGTGGCCGTTATCACCGACTGGGGGTTGATGCACACCACCTTCTCATCGTGGTGCAAGGCCTTCAATCGGTCGCCCGTAACCACCGGATCTACAATGTGGAGAACAGCAGCCATACTCTCCGCCTCCTGGTTGCCGAACTTACTTTCTGTCCCACCGTCCCGGGGCGGGCGGCGGTCCCTACTTCTCCAGGTGCACCTTGCGCGCCTTCATGACGTCCATCCCGTTGCCCTCGTCCGTATCCAGATGCACTTCCAGCTTCCCCTGCTCGCTGACCCGGCAGACCACCCCTTCCAGCGCCCCTCCCTGCTCACTGTCCACCACCAGCCTCATTCGATCCCCATCGCCAATACCGTAAAACTCCGCCTCCAGCGGATTCATATGCACGTGCCGGGCTGCGCGAATCACCCCGCTACCCATTTCCAACCCGCCGGCCGGCCCTACCAGATAGCACCCCGGAGTCTCCCGATGGTCCCCGCTGAGCCGCACCGGTGCATTGATCCCCAGAAACCGGGCATCGGTAAAGGACAGTTCCACCTGACAACTGCCGCGCAGAGGACCCAGGATGCGAAGGTTGGCGATCATCTGCTTGCGCGGTCCGAAAATCGTCACCGTTTGCTCCGCGGCAAAGGCACCTTCCTGGTAGAGTTCCTTCTGCACCTTCAGCTCAGTTCCTTTGCCGAAGAGAATCTCCAGACCTTGCTGGTCCAGATGGGCATGGCGCGCCGAAATATTGACCACCAGCCGCGGCGCCGCGGCCACCCTCCTCTCACCCACCGGGGGCAGATAGTCGTTCAGGGCCTGCCACACCAGAGCCTCGATCGCATGGCGGTCCAGGTGGGATGAATTTGGATGCTGCTGGGCCATGGAGATATTTCAAGTGATGCGGAAATAATCCACCAAACTGCAGCGACGCTGGCGCGTAAAGGTGCGGGCAGAGGTCAATCCTTCGCCCGTGGGACCGGCAATGGAATAGGTTCCGAAGCCTTCGCCGCCCAGGCCAAGGCCGGCGTAGGACGGCCCGTTTTTGACGAATACCGTGGTATCCATTGCCCGCGCCATATTGTGCATATTCTCAATATTGCGCGAGTGGATGACGGCAGTGTGGTGGTAACCGTGCTCCGACTCCACCGCGTCGCGAATGGCCTGGTCCACATTGGGCACCCTGACGATGGGGAGGAAGGGCATCATTTGCTCTTCGCGCACAAAGGCGTGATCGGCATCGGTTTCGCCGATGAGCAGGCGCAAAGAGTCGTCCGCGCTGAGCCCGATCCGTGCGCCCAGAACAGATGCATTGCGCCCCACCAGTTCCCGATTGACCTGCAGCCCTCCATCTTCGCCTTCCACAAAGGCAACTTCGGTCAAGCGCGCCACCTGCTGGGGGTTCAATTCATAGGCGCTGTAGCGCACCATGAACGCCTTCAAATCGTCGGCAACCGACTCTACCACGAAGACCTGTTTCTCACCGATGCACAGAATGTTGTTGTCGAAGGCCGCGCCGTCGACAATGTCGCGGGCGGCGCGCTCCAGGTCCGCGGTTTCGTCCACTACCACGGGCGGATTGCCCGGCCCGGCGACGATGGCTTTTTTGGGACTGTCGAAGGCCGCCCGTGCCACCCCCGGACCCCCGGTCACCAGAATCAACCTGACATCCTTGTGGTTGAAAAGCCGGTTCGCGCTCTCTATGGTGGGGTTTTCGATGGCCGTGACCAGATTGGCCGGCCCTCCGGCTCGAACGATGGCGGCGTTGAACAGGCGTACTGCGTGGACCGAGACCTTCCGGGCGCCCGGATGCACGTTGAACACCGCCGAATTGCCCGCGGCGATAATGCCGATGGCATTGTTCGCCAGGGTGGGCACCGGATGGGTCGAGGGCGTCACCGCGGCGATTACGCCATATGGCGCCATTTCGACCACGGTAAGACCGTGATCGCCGGTCCAGGACACGGACTCCAAATCTTCCACCCCCGGGGTAGTATCGGCGGCCACGTGGTGTTTGAGAATCTTGTCCTCGAGGCGGCCCATTCCCGTCTCCTCCAAGGCCCGGCGAGCGAAGTCCTCGGCGTACTCGCGCAAGGTCTGCCTCAGAGCCGCGACGATTTTTTTGCGTTCTTCGAGGGAGATCTCGACCAGCTTGCGCTGCGCCTGCCGGGCTGCTGCCACCGCCTCGTCCACGTCCTGAAAGACCCCGTCCGCGGTGAGGGTCCCGGCGCCAAGTCCACTCTCCGCGGCCATCACCCTGCTGACCACTTCTTCGACGATGTGGCGAATGCGCTCCTCGCTCATGTCATGGGCCACACTTCTGATTACCTCGCAACGCTCTGCGGCCCTTTTGCCGCAAGTTTGGAATCGACCTGGCCGACGGAATCGGACAGGATCAGATGGGAATCCGGATCCAAATCTAAAGGAGCTTTGCCTTCAAACCCTCGATTGGACGAGGTATCACGTGCACACTGCGCAACTCTCCCACACGCTGGGCGGCCTCCGCTCCAGCGTCCACGGCTGCCTTCACCGCGGCCACATCTCCCTCGACCAGCACCATCACCATTCCCAAGCCCACCCGTTTCTGGCCTGCATAGCGCACGTCAGCGGTCTTCAACATCGCGTCCAACGCCTCCACCACGCACGCCAGTCCCCTTGTTTCCACCATGCCTAAGGCCTGCATACCTGCTCCCTCCCTCAACTCACGTATAGTTCGACAACATCGTCAGCCGGACGCGGAATCACGTGATGTGCCACCAGTTCGCCAACGCGCTCGACCGCCTCCGCTCCAGCACTTACGGCGGATTTTACCGAGCCCACGTCGCCGCTCACCAGCACCGTTATGTAACCCCCGCCAATCTCCTGGATCCGCACTACCTCCACCGCGGCGGCCTTGCTCATGGCATCCGATGCCTCGACCACCCCGGTGGCTCCGCGGGTCTCGATCAGTCCCATAGCCTGAACCTTGGCGCCTGCTTCACCCTCCTTGGGGTGCCGCTTCGGCAATACCGCATCCAACTCGGCATGGGGCCTGGGAATGACGTGCACACTGTGGACCTCGCTAACCCGGGCTGCGGCCTGGGCGCCTGCGTCAACCGCCGATTTTACCGCTGCCACATCGCCCTCACAAAACACCGAGACCAGACCTGAACCAACCCGGTCCCAGCCCAGCAAGACAACGTTGGCCGCCTTGCTCATGGCGTCCCCGGCCTCGATCACGCCGATCAGGCCCACCGTTTCGATCATTCCTATCGATTCTGCCATCCTCATACCTCCTTGGTAGCCTTGTACCGAGCTTTGCTCTCAGGGTCGATATGCACGCCCTCCGCTGTGCCCAGAATTACCGAACCAGCCTGTCCTTTGACCCGGCACAGCCTCATTGCATTTCCGCCAGAGCCAGTTCGCGCCCACAAGCCTTCAGGGAGTCGACGATCCCAACAATCACGGCATCGGCGGGCACCTCGGTCAAATCCGGAGCAATGCGCGCCGAACTCCCCATCACCACCAGCACCAACTCGCCGGCGCCGGCGCCCACCGCGTCGACGCACACCAGGTGGCGACGGGTGCGCTCGAGATCCGTCTCTCCGAGGGTGACAATCTCCACCAGAAGCAGTTTCCTGGCGTTCAGCGAGTCCACCTTGGCGCTGGCGACAACGCTACCTTTGACTTGAGCGAGCACCATGGAAGAATGTCATTTCAAGCAAGGATATTGAGGGAATCAAGTCCGGCCTCGATCTCGGCGGGCCCATATCCGTAGAAACCGGCGATGGTCTCAATTACCTGGCTCAGCAAAATGTCGGGACAGGACGCCCCGGAGGTAACCGCCACTCGTACCGGCAGCGACTGCGGCAGCCAGTCGTCGGTGACCACCAATTCTCTGGCGGGGACCTGGTAATGCCTTATCTGCCGCGACGACAGCATCTCTTCACTGTTCTTGATGAAATAGCTCGGCATGACCTCAGTGCAAATTTCAACCAGGTGAGAGGTGTTGGAACTGTTGTATCCACCGACGACAATGGCCAGATCTGCCTTGCTGTCCAGCAGAGTCTTGGTGGCATTCTGGTTCTGGTTAGTGGCGTAGCACAGGGTGTCGCCGGTGTCGGCGAAGCGGTAGTCCAGCTTCTCTTCGCCATAGCGCCTCTTCATGGCCTGACGCAAGAGGATGGCGATCTCCCGGGTTTCATCGGCCAGCATGGTGGTCTGGTTGACCACGGCGATGCGTTCCAGGTCGCAACGAGGATCGAATCCAGCCGTCCACTTGCCCTCGAACAAAGCGTTGAACTCCTCCAAGCTCAGGTCTCCACCTATGAAGTCGCAGACTTTGCCGGCCTCCTCCTTGTCCAGCACTACCAGAAGCTTGGCGTGGCGTTCGGTGTGTGAGAACATGGCCTGGGTTTCCTCGTGCCTGAACTTGCCGTGGATGACGACAGTATAGCCCTCCCCTCCCAGTTGCTCGCCCCGGTCCCAGACTCTGGAGACGAAAGGACAGGTGGTGTCGTAGTTTTGGCGGTACTCCTCCGACGAGGTGTCGATGCCGCCGTTTTGCAAGGACTGTTCCACCTGCAAGGTTGTGCCGAAAGCTGGAATGAGAACGATGTCTTCCGCCTTGATCTGATCTTCCCCTATCTCGCGCTCGCCCTTTTCGTTGTAGATGAATTTGATGCCGCGCTCCTGCAGGTCGTTGTTGACCACGGGATTGTGGATGATCTGGCTGACCAGGTGGATATCCTTGTCGGGGTGTTTGTCCAGAACGGAGAAGGCCATGTGTATGGCCCGCTCGACACCGAAGCAGAAACCGAAGTAGCGCGGAATCAGGATCTCGAGGCGACCGATCCGCAGCAATGTCGGATTGAGGGACCGCTTGCCCTTGGCCAGTCGGAAGTCCTTGATCTTCTGGACGAGCGGACCGCCGTAGTGGTTGGGGACCCGTTCGAATTGAGAGATGGCCATATCCGTTTTCGATGCGCAACGGCTCGGGGGAACTTGAAGGTTGAAGAGAATCTAAGGAACCCCCTTGGGGTGTCAATAGGCCCGCTAGCTTGTCCCGGTTGCAGCGCGCTTCGACACTAGCCGAGGCCGACGGACTGGCTGTTGTACTCCGTCTCGCTCATGGCTCCGGTCTTGCGGTTCCAGTGGTGCTTCTCCTCGAATTTTCCCAGCACCTTTGCCATTTGGCGCATGTGAGTGGCTTTGCAGCCGCAGCAACCCCCGATGTAGTTGACTCCCATATCCCTTGCCTGATCCGCGAACCTGCCCAGGTCGAAGCGGGTCAACTGAGTCGGCTCCAGACGGTCGGGGAAGGTCGGCAGGCCGGTGAACCAGGGCGTATACGGTCGGTAGTGCGGAAGGCCACGGGCTGCGCCGCCGAATGGCCGTCGAAGGCTTGGCGCATTTCCTTGATCAGCGGGTACATGTGCTCGGGATCCCTCATGCAGTTCAAGCCGACGATATCGACGCCGGCATCTTGAAGACGGCGGGCCGCACTCGGCGGCGGTGAAACCGTCCTCGGTGACGTTGCCGGCGCGAAAAGACATGGTGATCATGGACGTGAGACCGGACTTCTCCTTGATCCGGTCGGCGCAGAGCAGGGCCTCGCCGAGCTTGAAAAACAACTCGCCGATGACCAAATCGACACCCGCCTGAGCCTTGATCTGCTCGTCGAACATTGCGGCCACAACCTCGGCGCGGCGGCGGTCGTTAGGCTCCCACATCCAGGTGGTGCTCAGGTTGCCGGCCACCAGCAAATCGTCCCCGGCAACTTCCCTGGCGATCCTTGTCGCCGCCCGGTTGATCTCCTTGGTGAGCTCGCCGTAGCCGACCGTCTCCAGCTTCTCGCGGCTGCCATAGAAAGCCATGACCTGAAGTACCTCGCAGCCAGCGTTCTTCATCTTCTCGTGTAATTCGCGCACCGCACCCGGATGGGTCATGGATATCTCCGGGGTGAAGGCCCCGGTTACGACCCAGCCGCGCTGCTCCAACTCGACGATGTAGCCTCCGTCGCCAAGAACCACTCCCTCTGACAAACGCTTTAGAATGCTCTTTTTGGCCCTCTTCATTTCCCTCCGGATTCCCCTTCTGGGGCGGCGGTCTCCCCGGCCGCGCTGGACGGGGATGAAATGCCATCAGCGTCTCAACCGTTCCATCTTCGGGTCCCACAACGGTTCGGCGGAGACCGTCGCCTGATGGGCTTCGCCGAAGTACTCCACTTTGACTTTGGTGCCCACCCGGGCGCAGGGCGTGGGCAGGTAGCCGTAAACGATACCGCGGCCGATGGAATAGCCGTAGTTTGCGCTGGTGACCGAGCCGACGACCCGTCCGCCTACCCGGATCGGCTCCTTGCCAACCACCACCGTGCCCGCAGCATCGAAGGTCATACAGCAGAGTTTCCTGGTCAAACCCTTCAGGCGCGCCTGCTCCAGCGCCTCTCGACCGATGAAATCTCCCTTGTCCATGCGCACTGCGAAGCCGATGCCGGCCTCGTAGGGATTGTATTCGGTGTGGATGTCGTTTCCCCACAGGCGGTAGCCCTTTTCGAGGCGGAGAGAGTCGAAGGCGCCCAACCCCGCGGCGATAGCGCCCAGGTGGCGCCCGCCTTCCCACAGAATGTCCCACAGCCTGAGGCCGGACTCGAAAGGCGCGTATATCTCCCAGCCCAGTTCGCCGGCGTAAGATATTCGCAGGGCTAGAACGGGTATCTCGCCAATGCAAATGCGCCTGGCGGTAAGGTAAGGGAATCCACTGCCGGACAGATCGGCGTCGCTGACCTTGCGCATTAATTCGCGCGCCAGCGGTCCCCAAACCCCAATGCAACACCATTTGGCACTCTCGTCGGAAATGACCACCGAGCCGTCACCGGGACTGTTGCCCTCCAGCCACACCCGGTCGTGAACCGCGGTGGCAGCCCCGGTGACGACCCAGAAGGTGTCGCCGGCCAGCCGGGTAACGGTCAAGTCGCACTTGATTCCGCCCCGGGGCGTGAGCATCGCGGAGTAGGTGATGCTGCCCACCGGCTTGTCCATCTGGTTGGCGGTGATACCTTGCAAGAACTTCAGGGCCCCCGGCCCGTGCACCTCCAGCTTGGTAAGTGGTGTGAGGTCGAAGAGGCCGACGCGGTCGCGGACGGCCCTGTGCTCGGCACCGATAATGGGGGACCAGAACCGGCCCGGCCATCCGCTGCGCTCGTGGTTGTGAGCGCCGGCGCCTCGCAGAAGGGCGGCGTTCGCCTCGAACCAATGCGGGAGCTCCCATCCGGCACTTTCTACGAAGCAAGCTCCCAACCCCTCGCAGCGCTGATGGTACGGGAGGTTGCGCAGACCGCGAGGCTCGTTCATCTGCTGCAGCGGATGGATGATGTCATAGACCTGGCGATACTGACTGGCCCCCCTAGAATTCACGTAGGCGTGGGTCAGTTGGTGTGGCTGAAAACGGCTTATGTCCGCCTCCCACAGATCCAATCCCGGTTCGCCGTCGACCAGCCAATCGGCCACGGCCTTGCCTACACCGCCGGCATGAGTAATCCACACCGCCTCCGCGGACCAGAAGCCCTTTACCTGGGGCGCTTCGCCAAGGACGGGCATCCCGTCCGCTGTGAAGATGAACATGCCGTTGACCTTGCGGACCAACTCCGCCTTCCGCAAGGAAGGAAACAACTCACCTGCCGCGATCCTCCCCTTGTGGAAAGCCGAATCCGACCACGGCATGGTCGAGGGCATCTCCGGGGCCTCGTCGCGCGAACGGATGTCCTCAGGCTCGACGAGCATCGGTTCGTGGTCGTACGAGCCGATGATGTAGGAGCGGTGGTGCTGGCGGAAGTAAGCGGCGCGGTCCTGGTGGCGGATGATCGGATGCCGGCAATCCCCGGTCTCGGCGGCCAGTTGCCGCAGTGGAGCGGTCACCGCGTATTGGTGCCGCAAGACCGCCAGGGGCAGTTCTACACCCGCCATCCGGCCGATGAGCCTGCCCCATATTCCCGCCGCGCAAACCACCGCCTCCGTGCGAACCGCTCCCTCGGTGGTACGCACGCCGATTACCCGCCCCCTGGCTAGGTCAATACCGGTTACGGTGGTGTCGCCCTGGAACGTCGCCGCGCCGCATTCCCTCGCGCGCCGGCCCATCTCGGCGGCCAGCTTCCAGGCGCGCGCGACCCCGTCCCCGGGGGTGTACATCGCACCCAGAATCGCCTCGGACAGCAACGGGACTTTCTCACGGGTCTCGTCGCGACCCAGCAGACAGGTATGCACTCCCCATGCTCTCCCGGCGCCTACCTTGCGCTTGAGATCCTCGAAGCGCTCCGGGGTCCAGGCCACCTCCAGGCCGCCAACGGCGGACCACAGCCGCTCCCCGGCGGGCGGATTCAGGCTGCCGTAGATTCGCGTAGTCTCTCTTGCGAAGACCGACATCAGCCTGGAGTAGTTGACCTGGAATACGAGGCCCGGGGCGTGGGAGGTCGAACCCCCCGTCTTGAACAGCGGTCCCTGGTCGACGACGAGGATATCCTTCCAGCCTCGTTGCGCGAGGTGGTATGCGACGCTCGTACCGGCGATTCCCGCTCCGATTATGACGACTCGCGCCCGGTTCTGCATGTGGCCTCCTCCTCCATCCGGAGCCTTCGATTCTGGGTGATTTTTTCGGGAGGGCACACCAGCCTCGTATCACAAGAATGTGGTGGCGCGCACCTGTCCGTCGCGGCCGAGGTCGCCGCCCGCCTGCGTCCTGTTCCACCAGCAGGACGGGGCATCCTGGGGAACGGGCCACGCAGCCGCCGTGCGGCGGTTTTCTGCGCCAGATCGATCCGGCCGTCCGGACCGCAACCTTGAGGCCTGACGGCTCGCGGACTAGATAAATATCCACCCCCCACGACGGCGGCGCAATAGCCGGGCAAAACTCCTGGGGACCACTTCTGCCGGGGTTGACTGGAGGACTGCCCGCGCCATTTTTATGACGTCAAAGCAAGACCGGCTGACCTTCTTCCCTGGTCCGCCACCCAAGCTTTGATCCGAGGAGTCCAAGTGTCTCTTCCACTGGCCATCGCCCTGGTCAGCGGCGGGCTCGACAGTTGCGTCACCGCCGCTTTAGCATCCCTCGACCACAAACTGGCCTTTCTCCACCTCAATTATTGCCAGCGCACCGAGCGTCGCGAATTACGCGCCTTCGCAGAGATCGCCGCCCATTACAAGGTTGACCAGCGCCTGGTGGTGGACGTCTCCTACATGATGCAGATTGGAGCTACCAGTTTAATCGACCGCAACATCCCCGTGCCCGAAGGGGAGAGCGCCCTGCCGGAGAGCCTCCCATCCACCTACGTTCCCTTCCGCAACGCCAACCTCCTGGGCATCGGGGTCGCCTGGGCGGAGGCCACCGGTGCCCGTAGCGTATTCATTGGCGCTCACGAAGCAGGATCGGTCTATCCCGATTGCCGCCGGCAATTTTTCTCCGCCTACAACCGGATGATCGCGACCTGCGTCCAACCTGAAAACCCAATCGTGATAAAGACTCCTCTGCTTGCCTTCGACAAAGCTGCCATCATCCGCCGCGGGCTCGAACTTTCCGCCCCCCTGCACCTTACCTGGTCCTGCTACCAGGCAGAAGAACTGGCCTGTGGCCGGTGCCACAGCTGCATCTTGCGGCGGCGCGGCTTCGACGCGGCCGGAGCCGAGGATCCCGCGTCCTACCTCCAGATCTGACTGGAGCAGATGCAAAAGGAGGAATTTAAGCTTGATCGCCGGGGAAAACCCCCTACCTTTTTAACAGCCATGGCCCCGAAACCCAGCAAATTACTCGACACCTTTCTCAATCCCAACCCGGAAAGGGATTACACAATAGAAATGGAATGTCCGGAGTTCACCACGGTGTGTCCGAGAACCGGCCAGCCGGACTTCGGCACGATTCGCCTGAGCTACGTACCCGATCAGCACTGCATCGAGCTGAAATCCCTCAAGCTCTACTTGTGGTCCTATCGCCAGGAAGGCATCTTTCACGAAGCGGCCACCAACAAGATTCTCGCCGACCTTGTGGCCGCCTGTTCCCCGCGCCGGTTGCAAGTTGTTGGCGATTTCAACGTGCGCGGAGGAATCCATACAAAGGTTACCGTCGACTATTCCAGAGATTGAGCCCGGATCCGCTTCATTGCCTTGCGGGCATCTTCTCAGAAAGCCATTCGCCTAATTCTTTTTAAAATATGGAGAACGATAAATGACAGAGGAAAACTCCGGGGCCAAGGAAAATGGACAGGGGAAACAGGGAAAAACCTGGTATCCTTACATCACCAAGTCCCAATTCGAGAAATTCATCCTTCGCCTCGAAAGCAAGACCCCAGAGCTCATCGATCGCGACTATGTCCGGGCAATTATCCGCACGCCCTCGATGATCCACCGATTCCTGCGCGGCATTCAGGCCATGCAGTTGATAGATCGGGACCAGAAGCCCACCGAGCGCCTGCAGCGGCTGGCCTCCCAGAAGGAGCGCCAATCAGCCATGGCGGAGATCCTCCGGGATCTCTATCCCGAACTGCTGGAGAAGTGGCAGGGCAGCAACGGCTCCATGGCCGACAGCGATATCGTCGACTTCTTTTGCCAGCAAACGGACATGGGCAAAGACTCGGCCAACAAAATGAAGATATTTTTCAAATACCTGCTCAGCGAGGCCGATTTCAGCGAACTCGACACACAATCTTCGCCTGCGCAGCCCACCGCCGAACCCATCCGCGAGAGCAGGCACTCTCGCGTCCCTGCTCCGGCGAGCAAGGCTCCCAGCAGCAGTCCCAAAAGTTTGTCCGAAGCACAGAGATCTTACCTCGATGTGGTGCAGAATATCGTCAAGATAAACATTGACGGAGATTGGGACGAAGATATGATCCGGGTAGCATTCGACCGCCTGGAACGCCTCATAGACCGCATCAAGCGATCCTAGTGGGCGCCTAAAGGGAAAGCCCTCAACCCGTGGCGGGCGGCGGGGGCTTTCCGAGGCATCGAGCCCGGGACTGCAGGCTCCTGTTCACTCTTCCCATCTACTCATGGCAGCAAACTTCTCGATACGCTGCCGTACCAGTTCGTCCCCCGGCAGAGGACGGAGTTCGGCCAGCACTTCCCGAACCTGGCTTTTGAGGTTGGCAGCGGCTTCGTCGTAGTCGCGATGGGCTCCTCCGAAAGGCTCGGGGACGATGCGGTCGATAATGCCCTGTTTCTCGAGGTCCGTAGCGGTGAGCTTGAGAGCATCCGCAGCCTCTTCCTTGCGGTCGCGGGTCTTGAAGAGAATGGTGGAACAGCTTTCCGGAGCGATTACGCAATACCAGGCATTCTCCATCATCAGGATGTTGTCCCCCACGGCCATGCCGAGCGCCCCGCCGCTGGCGCCCTGGCCGATGATCGCGACCACAATTGGAACCGGCAGGTGGGACATCTCGAACAAGTTGCGGGCGATGGCCTCGGCCTGGCCGCGCTCTTCGGCCTCTATGCCTGGATAGGCGCCGGAGGTATCGACGAGGTTGAGGACAGGGAGCTTGAATTTGGCAGCCATCTTCATGAGGCGCAATGCCTTGCGATACCCTTCGGGGTGCGGCATGCCGAAGTTGCGGCGCTGGCGCTCTTCCATGCTGCGACCACTTTGCATGCCGACGACCATGATCGGCTCTTCATCCAACCGCGCCGGACCTCCAACCACTGAGGGGTCGTCCCCGTAGGTGCGGTCGCCGTGGAGCTCGGTGAAGTCGGTAAGGCAGCGTTCGATATAATCTAGCGCGTAGGGCCGATGCGGATGGCGGGAGATCTGCACCCGCTGCCAGGGAGTGAGGTCCGAGTAGATCTCCCGGCGCATCTTATCTACCTTTTCTTCCAGACCCTGCAGTTCCTCGCTCAGATCGAGCCCGTCCACCTGACTCGTCTGGTTGTGGATCTCCTCTATTTTCTTTTCCAACTCGACGATGGGCCGCTCGAAGTCGAGATGGAAGGTTTCGTTGGAATTCATTGTCCGGATCCTTAGGCAAAGATGGTACAGGCTCATAGACACCGATGGTCGCCGGTCTGTTCATCTCTTCCCATTTCCCCACTCTGGGTCAACCCAGTTCCTCCAGAGCTTCCGCGATTCGATCCATGGCCGTCTCGATATCCTTCATGGCCGTGGCGTAGGAGAGACGCACGTGCTCCCGGGTGCCGAATCCCGCACCGGGCACGCAGGCAACCTTGGCCTCGTGGAGAAGGTACTCGCACAGGCTGATCGAGTCTTCGATCTTCCAGGGGCCGGCCCCACCGCCGAAATTTCCGGAGACGTCAGGGTAGGCGTAGAAGGTGCCCTGGGGCATGGTGCACTTCACCCCCGGCATGGCGTTGAGGCGCTCAACCATGTAGCGCCGGCGGGCGTCGAAGGCCGGCACCATTTCTCCCAGAAAGTCCTGGGGGCCCGTCAAAGCCTCGATTGCGGCTCGCTGGGCGATGGAAGAGGGGTGGGTCAGTTCCTGGCTCTGCAACTTGTACATCGCTGAAATGATCTCCTCGGTGGCTCCCGCATAGCCGATGCGCCAACCGGTCATGGCATAGGCCTTCGATACCCCGTTGGTCACTATGGTTAGATCCTTGATCTCGCTTCCTATTGCGGCAATAGAGTGGTGCTCTGCTTCATCGTAGACCAGCTTCTCGTAGATCTCATCGCTCAGAACATGGAGCTGGTGCTCCAGGCACACCTCGGCCAGTTGCCCCAGTTCCTCTCTGGTGTATACCGCCCCACTGGGATTGGCGGGACTGCACAGGATCAGCATGCGCGTCCTGGGAGTGACGGCCCGGCGCAGCTCAGCGGCCGTGAGCTTGAGTCCGTTCTCAACCCGGGTGGGCACGATCACAGGCTCAGCCCCTACCAGCCGCGGCTGTTCCTTGTAAGTGGCCCAGTAGGGCGTGGGAACGATCACTTCGTCGCCCGGGTCGAGCAGGGCCAGGATCGCCAGAAAGAGGGAGTGTTTGACGCCACTGTTGACGATGACCTGCTCGGTGCCGTATTCAAGCCCGTTATCCTCTTTGAACTTGGCGCAGATCGCGTCCTTGAGCTGAATCATTCCCGACCCAGGCGAAACGTATTTGGTAAAACCCTCCCGAATTGCCCGCACGGCGGCGTCTTTGATATTTCGAGGCGTGTCGAAGTCCGGCTCGCCGGCGGCCAGCGAGATCACGTCCGCGCCATCGCGCTGCATGGCTGCGGCTTTGGCAGCAATCGCCATGGTCACCGAATCCTGAATTCTCTGTACGGTCTGGGAGAGAGGCATGACGAGGCGCGGGGACTCAGGTAGTGTACTCGGCGTTCAGGCGCACGTATTCGTAGGTCAGATCGCAGGTGAAGATTTCGGCGGTGGAAGCGCCCATGGCCAGGTCGATTTCGATGGCCATTTCTTCCGCCTCCATGGCGGCGCTCAGCTTGCCATTGTCGAAATCGAGACCTGCGCCGCCGCCGTAGATGTCAATGCCGCACAGGGAAACCCGCGCCCTTCCCGGCTCGAAGTCGACGCCGGAATACCCCATGGCGCACAGAATGCGCCCCCAGTTGGGGTCGTTGCCGAAGGCGGCCGTCTTGACCAGGCTGGAGTTGGCCACCGCCAGGCCGACCTGCCTCGCCTCAGCCTCGGTGGCGGCACCGCGCACGGCTATGGTGATAAGCTTGGACGAGCCCTCGGCGTCCCGGGCGATGGCCCGAGCCATCTGCCGGCAGGCGTACTCGATGCCCTCGTAGAGGCGCTCGATGTCGCGCTCACCCAGCTTCTGCGCCGAGCCGTCGCCGTTGGCCATCAGGATAACCGTGTCGCTGGTGCTCATGTCGCCGTCGACGGTGATGCAGTTGAAGGTTCGGCGTACGGCCCGAGACAGCAGTTCCTGCAGTTGCCCGCCGGGCACCGCCGCGTCCGTGGTCACCACCGACAACATGGTCGCCATGTCGGGGGCGATCATGGCAGCGCCTTTGGCCATCGCCCCTACCACCGCGCCACCCGACTCCAGCTCGATCTCGAGGGCACGACTCTTGGGAACGGTGTCCGTGGTCATGATCGCCTCGGCGGCATCAAGCCCGCCTTCCGCGGACAACGCGGCGACGATCCGAGGGATGCCCGCTTCAATCCTGGCGATGGGCAGCGGCACCCCGATCAGGCCGGTGGAGCATACCAGCACCTCTTCCGTTTGCAGGCCCAGCTCGCTTGCGGTCAGGGCACACATCCGCCTGGCGTGTTCCAGGCCGAGGTCGCCGTTGCAGACGTTGGCGATGCCGCTGTTGAGGATGACCGCCCGGGGCCTGCCATCGGCAAGATGCTCGCGGTCGACGGCGATGGGGGCTCCCTGCACTTTGTTGGTGGTGTACACCGCGGCTGCAGTCGCCGGCCGCGTCGAGTACACCAGCGCCAAGTCCTTGGCGCCCGACTCCTTGACCCCGGTGCGGATACCGGCCGCCCAATATCCACTCGGGGAAGTGACCCCTCCGCCTTCGAGTATCCTCATGGTTTTCAATCCGTTCCTGTCGCACCGGCGGAAAGGTCGGCCAGCGCATCCTTCATCAACTTGTAGTGCAAACTGTCTGCCAGGGCGATCCAGCTCGCCTCGATCACATTCTCCGAAACCCCCACCGTTCCCCATGCGTCCTTGCCGTCCGAGGACTCGATCAGGACCCGTACTTTGGCAGCGGTCCCGTCACTACTCGACAATACTCTCACCTTGTAGTCCTCCAAATGTACTTGCTTGAGAGCGGGGAACTCTTGCTCCACCGCCTTGCGCAGTGCCTGATCCAGAGCGTTGACCGGACCGTCTCCGCTGGCCACGGTATGGTACTCGGAATCGCCAATCGCGACCTTGACGATTGCCTCGGCTTCTTCGGCGTGCTCTCCGGCCTTGCGGTTGATGGTGCGGAAATTGATCAGGGTGAACAAGTCCTCGTAGGTGCCCTGGGCTCGGCGCGCCAGCAGCTCGAATGAGCCCTCCGCCGCTTCAAATTGATATCCCTGGTGCTCCAGATGCTTGACCCGTTCGAGGACCTGGAGCACCAGCGGGTCCTTCTTCTCCACGTCCGGAAGAAAGCACCGGAGCTTGCTGACGATGGTCGCACCTCCCGCCTGATCCGAAACCAGGAAACGCCGCTCATTGCCGGTGGCTGCGGGCTCCACGTGCTCGTAGCAGCGTGGGTTCTTGGTCATGGCGTCGATGTGCACGCCGCCCTTGTGGGCGAACGCGCTCTCCCCCACATATGGCTGCCGGTGGTCGTGGTAGACGTTGGCGATCTCGCTGAGGAAGCGGGAGAAGTCCATCAGCTCCCCCAGGTTCTCGCGTCCGATCAGGCGCTTGCCGAGCTTGAGCTCCAAGGTAGGGATCACAGTGCAGAGATTGGCATTGCCGCAACGCTCGCCATATCCGTTGAAGGTGCCCTGGACCTGCACCGCCCCCAACTCGACCGCGGCTACCGTATTGGCCTCGGCCATGCCGGCGTCATTGTGAGTATGAATGCCAAGAGGCAGATCCACGGCCTTCCCGGTCGCCGCGAAAATGCGGCCGATTTCGCTGGGGAGCCGGCCACCGTTGGTATCGCAAAGAACGAGCAGGCGGGCACCGCCCCGAACCGCGGCCCTCAGTGTGGCGACGGCGTAGTCGGAGTCGGCGCAGAAGCCGTCGAAGAAATGTTCGGCGTCGTAGATGACCTCGCGCCCCCTGGCCACCAGATGGCCCACCGAGTCCTCAATCAGCCTCAGGTTCTCTTCCAGGGTGGTCTTGAGCGCCTCGACCACGTGCAGGTTCCAGCTCTTGCCGAAAATGCAGACGCTGGCGGTCTCTGCCCTCAACAGGGTTTCGAGAGTAGCGTCCTCCTCCGGCGCCACGCCGGCGCGGCGGGTGCTCCCGAAGGCGGTCACCCGGGCCTTGATGCCCAACCTCTTCACCTCCCGGAAGAATGCCAGATCCTTGGGATTGGTGGGATTGGGCCAGCCCCCCTCGATGTAATCGACCCCCAGTGCATCCAGACGCCGGGCGATCAGCAGCTTGTCCTCCAGCGAGTAGGCAATGCCCTCGGCCTGGGCCCCGTCGCGCAGGGTGGAGTCGTAGACTTCGACGTGCATGGTGTCGCCTCTCTCCATCGCCCTAGGCGTCGGCCACCGTCTGCGCCACCATATCCCCCACCTGGGTGGTGGAATAACCCATCCTGCCGGCGCCCATATCCTCCAACTTGCCAAGGACGAAAACGATGGCATCTTCGAGGACCCTCGCCCCCTCGGCCTCCCCCAGGACATCCAGCAGAAGCTGGCAGGCGGCAATGGCCGCCATGGGATTGATGACGTTCCGCCCCGTGTACTTGGGCGCAGAGCCGCCAATGGGCTCGAACATGGAAACCCCATCGGGGTTGATATTGCCGCCTGCGGCAATTCCCATCCCTCCCTGGATCATGGCTCCCAGGTCGGTGATTATATCGCCGAAAATATTGTCGGTGACTATCACGTCGAACCATTCGGGATTCTTGACCATCCACATGCAGATGGCATCCACGTGGGCGTAATCCCGGGCAATGTCGCCGTAATCGGTTGCGCCCACCTCGTTGAAGGTGCGCTCCCACAAATCAAAGGCAAAAGTCAGCACGTTGGTCTTGCCGCACAGGGTCAGGGTCTTCTTGCGGTTGCGTTTCCGGGTGTAGTCGAAGGCGTAGCGCACACAGCGCTCTACCCCCTTGCGGGTATTGATCGACTCCTGGACCGCCACCTCGTCGGGCGTGCCTTTCTTGTGAAAGCCGCCGGAGCCGGTATAGATCCCCTCGGTGTTCTCGCGCACTACCACGAAGTCGATGTCCTCGGGTCCCTTGTCCTTGAGCGGAGTATCCACGTTGGGATAGAGCTTGACCGGGCGCAGATTGATGTACTGATCCAGTTCGAAGCGCAGACGCAGCAAAATGCCCTTTTCAAGAATGCCGGGCTTGACTTGCGGATGACCGATAGCCCCCAGGTAAATGGCGTCAAAGTCTCCGAGCTCATCCACGGCTGAATCGGGCAACACCTCGTTGGTGCGCAGATAGCGGTCGCCGCCGAAGTCGAATTCTTCAGTCTCATATTTGAAATTCATCTTCCGGGCCACGGCATCCAGCGCCTTGAGCCCTTCGGCCACGACCTCGGGGCCGGTTCCGTCTCCGGGTAATACGGCGATTTTGTGCAATTATTTACCTCCGTCCTTTCTCGTTCCAATTGGCAAAATAACGCGGTCCCCTGACTGCGATCCGCACAGCGGGGCCCAGTAGTGGCACATTCACCGTTACGATCGACATCACGAGCGCTACCCCGGCCTTTACCAGCATCGCCCCCAGAGTCGCCCCAACTACAATGGTCACGGCGACAGCCACATACAGCAACGCGGCCGCGGGAATCAGCACCCGGGCAAATGGGTTGGTGAGCTTCCGTCCTCCTACTTTGATGTTGCCTACCTCGTCACTTCCTGTGGAACCCCGCCAGGTAGGGCAACTTCCCCGCGGTATCCTCGATCCGATCCGCAGCGGACAAAAGCTGGCCCAGGGAGTCCCAGCTTCCCCTGAGAAACTGCTCGCGGGGTCCGTTTCCGATCCCGGCTATGGCCTCTCCTCCGCACCAGCGGACTCTTCGCCCCTCGAGGTCGATAACCAGTTCTTGTGCCGGATCGTCCTCCACTGCGGCCATCAACCCCTGCATGTCCTCTGCCTCCAGGCGCACGCAGGGCAGCCCCAAAGCGATGCAGTTCCCCTGAAAAATCTCGGCGAAGGACTCGGCCACGAAGCCTCTGATCCCCCAGCGCATCAGCGCCTGGGGCGCGTGTTCGCGCGACGAACCACAACCGAAATTGGCGTTGGCCAGCAGGATGGACGCCCCCTGGTAGCGCGCCTGGTCAAAGGGATGGCCGCCTGCGGCGCGCTCGTCCGCAAAGGCGTGGACGCCCAGATCATCAAAGGTCACGGTGCGCAGAAAGCGGGCGGGGATGATGCGGTCGGTGTCTATATCGGCCCCCCGCACCACCACACCGCGGCCGCTGATGGTTTTTATTACGCTCGCGTTTTCCAACTGATCTCCTCTCTAGGGTCCGCGTTGAGGGCAGGCTGTTCTACCATTCCTCCCCCATCCATCAATTTTATCACAGTCTATCAGGCTACTCAAGCCCCGTTTACACCCAGCTTCCAAAGCCGCGCGACCTCGAGCGTCAGGCTCCTCGATAGTCACTATCCCCAAGAAGTTGATGCCGCCTGCCATGAGAAAGCCACTATCCGCGCCCCATTCCGGTGCTATGAACCGCAGATGAACGGAGCCGCACAGTAGCAGGAAATGAGAATTCTCCTGCCCCCTTTGACGAGTGCATTTCACCTTCCACTCCAAGACCCTAAAAACTTAGTTTGTTTCTCGCCAAGTGTCTAACAATCCTTTCTGGCTCGGCTCCATGCCCTCTGCTTAAAATGAGAGATATGCCCGCTCCCTCCGACATTTACCGGCTTTCAGGTCAGGACCGGACACGGGCTGCAAACCGGTTGCCCCAACTCCTGGCTAGTCCCTTTAACGTACCATCGGGTGCTTCCCGGAGGTGACAGTCCACTAACCCGGATTCGCCTTCCATAACCGCTCCCATCCCCTTGTCGGCAAAGCGGTTGTTCAGGGTCAGGGAGCCCTCGGCTCGAAACTCTGGCACGGTTTCTGCCTCGATTAGGCCGGGCCCCAGAGGCGCCCTCCCATTTCCCCTATTCCCAAGGCGGTCCGGACATGTCACCACGCATTACAGTTTTGCCATTTCTCCGATTACCCGGCCTCGGGGCCAGTCTCCTGGCTTTGGGCTTGGCCACGGTCGACCATGCTCCAGGCCAGACCAACTCCCCGCCGCGGATTCAGGAGGTGCTCTACGACGGGTCGGGCAGCGATGCTGAAGAAGCCTTCACCGAAATCGCCGGCCATCCCGGGACGAATCTCGACGGCTGGAGCCTGGTAGGGGTCAACGGCAGCAACGGGGAGCCCTACCGCACTATTGCCCTGGACGGGGTGACAATCCCGGCCGACGGCGTCCTGGTCGTCGCCCATGAAAATGCCACCGGGGCGGCCCAGACCCATCGGGACTTCACTGCCAACGTGGACTGGCAGAACGGTCCCGACGCCGTCCAGTTGCGCGACGATAAGGACCAGATCGTGGACGCCCTCCAGTACGGAGATGCCGGAGAACACAACGCCGGCGAAGGGAATCCGGCGCCCCAAGTGAACGCCGGCTGGAGCCTTTCGCGAGCGGCCGACGGAGTGGACAGCAACGACAATTCGGCCGACTTCACGCCCCAAGAGAACCCCACGCCGGGTAGCGCTGCGCCCTCCTCGCACGGACCGAGCCAAACCTCCACACCGGAGACCGGTTCGCCTCCTCCCTCGGGGCCCAGGCTTATCCTGCCCGATACAACGGCATCCTACGGAGCACGAATCGACCTGCCAGTGCGGCTGACCGGGGTCGCGGGCCAGGGGATTGTCGCGGTTGAACTCTTCGTCGCTTATCACAGGGACCTGCTGACCGCCGCTCCAGCAGCGGTGGCCCGCACCGATCTGACCGCCGACTGGATTCTGGAAGTAAATACCGCTGAGGGGACAGACTTCAATACCCTCAAAATCGTCCTCGCCTCCAGCGGAGATCCCTTGGCGGGGGACGGCCCCCTGGTGCGCCTCTCCTTCGACACTGCGGACCACCGCCAGGTCACCTCGGCCCCGCTCTACTTGACTCATGCCTTGCTCAACGACGGCGCGCTGGAGGTCTTCAAGACAGACGGCCAGCTGCGGTGGGTCGGCTCCACCGGAACCTTGGAAGCCGAGCCCCTTCTTCTTTTTCCCGGAACGGAGATCATCCTGAAAGCTCGGGATGAGGATGAGAACCGCAACTCCGGGTCTCCGGACCAAGTGACGGTGCGCCTGGAAGGCGGCGGCGACAGCGAAAAGGTGAGTCTGCTTGAAATCGACGCCAGCACCGGGCTGTTTCAGGGCTCCTTCAGCACCCTCCGCGGCACTCCGGTGCCCGGAAACGAGCTAATCGAAATGGGAAAAGGAAGTACAGTGAGGGCCTGCTACGACGATTCGCTTGACGCGGCTGGCGGTACGTCAATACACTGCGTTGCGCTATCAGTGGGGGGTAATGATGGGCGCCTTGCCGCCACAAGCGCCGCCGAACCGGGAGATACAATGCGGATCCTGGTGACGGACCCGGACCTCAACCTGGATCCCCTGGTGCGCGAGCAGGTGGCCGTGGAGGCCAGGCGCAACGCTGCGGGAGCCTCCCTCGTGGTGGAGTTGGAGGAGGCCGCTGTGGACGACAGCCAGTTCGCCGGTCGCCTGCCATTGGGTCCAACGGAGTCGGACGGCGTCCTGGCGGTGGTCAGGGGAGACCGGGTCGAAGTAAGCTACGAGGATGCCCTCACCCAGGCCGGCATCCCTGCGGTCCGAACCTCGGAGACGGTCATCGTCGGCCTGTTCGGAGACGCCGACGGCAACGGCCGGGTGCAGACCTTCGATGCTGCCCGGGTGCTCTCCCATGTTCTGGAGCCCTTCCTGACCGGTCTCGATTCGCTGGCAGCCAATGTCGACGCCCATGCCTTCAATGCGGACGACGGCAGCATTTCCCCTTTGGATGCCTCCCTCATTCTGCAGCATCGAGTCGGCCTGATCCGCCGCTTTCCGGTGCAGGAAGACCGAGCCGACAATCACCCCAAACTCCTTCCTCGGCCGGCATCCAAAACAGTATCCCCCGCGCCCCGGTTGGCCTTGAGATCCTATCCCGACTATCTGGCGGTCTGGATCGACGAGCGCTCTGCCGCGCCATCTGGAAGCCTGCTGCTCGAGGGCGCCCGGGGCAAGGTCGAGCTGGACCGCGAACTTGGCGACTTCCTGCTGGACTACAGGCACGGGGACACCGGCACTCGAATCGCCTTTGCCGGGGCGCGGCCGGCCCGCGGAGCGGGCGAATTGCTGCGCCTTTACCCGGAGGCCGGCACTCCCTCCGGAGAAGCTCGGCTGACTGCCGTCCATCTGGCCGACCGGACCATCCTCTCCACCCCCGACGGCTGGCCCACCGCAATGGAACCCGAGCCCGACGTCTTCCACCAGCTCATCCTGGCCCCCAACCATCCCAATCCATTCAACACGCGCACAACTATCCCCTTTCAACTTGGCGCCGCCGGACCGGTGCGTATCAGCATCTACAACAGCCTAGGGCAGTTGATCAGAAATATCGATGCAGGCAACAGACCCCCGGGCGCCTATGAAATCGCCTGGGACGGCACCGACCAGGCAGGTCGATCCCTGGCCAGTGGGCGCTACCAGGCCCGCCTGAGCACCTCCCAGGGCAATCGCTCAATGGGAATGATCCTGCTCAAGTAGCCCATACGGACCGGCAGAGCCCGCCCCAATCCGGTTCCGGTGCAAGAGAATCCCGATGCCATAAGGCAAGCCACCGGCGAGGGCGGATCATCGCTGCGCTAAAGGCAAACCTTGCTGCGGTCCGTGGCTGGGGTCCGTGCACCCCGGAGAGATCTCCCCTACCTTCCCCACATTTCCTCTCCAATTCCCAGAGACTTCACATGCCTACCGACAACTCACCCGTTATATTTAGAAATAAAATGCGATAATGCTCAGAAACCAGCGGCGAAAATTGGGGCCGAATCCACCTGGTCCCTAATCCGGACAGACCCGAAAACGGCGAGGCCATATCGGCCGATTGGATGGTGCAGGCGCTCACGGCGGGCGGCGCGACTGGTTTTCCGGCATCACAGGGCCTCTCCGTCGAAGACATCGGCAATGGGGTCAGGCTGTTGGGGGAACTTCTTTGTTGTCGCCTGATCTATTGCGAGGATACCGCATTGCCCCCCATGCCCCCGGGGAGTCCCCGCCACTGCTGTATGGCAATTTCGAAGGATTGCGATAGGCTGGGACATTACGGGCTGCATGCAAGAGATTTCGTTTTATTTCCCATGTGAATAAAAAGGGTATGGCCACAAAGGCAATGAAACCATTCGATTCTTCCGGACAACTGCCCGCCCAACCCGAGGCTCCCCCGCCCGCACAGCCGATAGCAATCGTGGGGATGGCGTGCCGATTTCCCGGCGCCGAGGACCTTGGGGCCTTCTGGCGTCTGCTCGAAGCCGGGGAGAACGGAGTGACCGAGGGCCTTCCGGGATCCGGGATCGGACGCGTGGGGGAGCTCATCCCGGACGCTGAGGTTCAGAGCGAGGCCTGCCGGTTTGGGGGCTACCTGGACAGAATCGACCTGTTTGACGCACCGTTTTTCCGGATCTCGCCGATCGAGGCTGACCTGCTGGATCCGCAGCAGCGGTTGATGCTGGAGAAGAGCTGGCGGGCTCTGGAGGACGCGGGGATGGATTCGGACAGGCTGAAGGGCAGCCGCACCGGGGTGTATGCGGGTATCAGCAATCACGATTACCGCAGTCTGATCCTTGCCGGGAAGGAAATTACCGAGCCTGCCGCCAGCCTCTATGCGGTCAGTGGCACTTCCTCCAACACAGCCATCGGACGGGTCGCCTTCGCCCTTGGTCTGGAGGGACCGGCCATGGCGCTGGACACCGCTTGCTCGTCCTCGCTTGTGGCGATACACCAGACGGTGTCGGCTTTGCAGCAAGGGGAGGCGGATCTCGTATTGGCCGGAGACGTGCACCTGATCCTGTCGGGACGGCTATCGGAACTGCGCGCGAAGGCCGGGATGTTGGCGCCGGACGGGCGCTGCAAATCGTTCGACGCCGCGGCGAACGGGTACGTGTGGGGTGTGAGGGCTGTGGTATCGTGGTCCTCAAGCACCTGCGACAGGCGGAAGAAGACGGCGACCGTATCTGGGGGGGTGATCCGTGGCTCGGCGGTGAACCAGGATGGCGCCGGCCCCGGACTGACGGTCCCGAACGGGGCGGCTCAGGAGCATGTGATCGGGGAGGCGTTGACGCGTGCCGGGGTTCTGCCTGTCCAAGTGGACTACCTGGAGGCGCACGGAACTGGCACGGAGGTAGGAGACCCGATCGAGTTGGAGGCTGCGGCGGCGGCTTACGGTAAGGGACGCGCAGGGGACTGCCCGCTTTTGATCGGTTCGGTGAAGACCAACATCGGCCATTTGGAGCCTGCGGCCGGGGTCGCCGCCCTGATCATGATGATGCTGGCGATGGAGCGAAGAGTGATTCCCCGGCACCTCCACTTCCGGGAGCCGAACCCGCAGATGGACTGGGACCAGTTGCCTCTGCTGGTCACTTCGGGACAGATGACCTGGCCGCTCCATTCCCCCCCGACCGCGGGCGGTGGTGATGGCACCACCAGGGCTTGCTTTTCTGAGCAGTATGACAGCCCGATTGGTGGAATCGGGTGAAGCCTTCGACGAGGCATACTGGCAGCGACCGGAGCGTGAGACGGCAGCTTTCGACAGAGGCGTGGAGACCCTCGCCGAGCTGGGCGGGCAAGTCGTCGTGGAGATCGGCCCGGACGCGGTGCTGGGACCCCTGTTGAGCCAGGCTTGGCCGGAGTCCACGGACGATGCGGGCGTATCGGTCGTGCTGTCCAGCCTGTATAGGGAATCGCAGGAGGTCGACGGCTTTGTGGAGGCAGTTGCGGCAGCGTAAGAGGCGGGACTCTCGGTTTCCTTTGCGGGGTTGTTCGCCGGGGAGACGCGGCGCCGGATTTCACTGCCGGGCTATCCGTTCCAGCGCCGCCGCCACTGGATCAAAATATTGTCAGCTTCAAGCCCGGAATAATGATTACAATGAAATTGACTTGAACTGCCCCTTTTACTATTTTGCCCGTCGTTTTTCCATATATCAACCACCACTTAGAAGGGTTACGTATATGGCCTCAACCGGAGATCGCCGCAGGGATCAAATCAACGAAAACCTCGAGGTAGATGGGCAGCCAATAGATCTGCCGCAGGATCTGAATACCAGCCTCCTTGATGCCGGCGTATCCTCTGTGGATCTCGTTGCCTTCGCGAAAGTGGTCTCTCAGGATTTCAACGTCAAGTTTGCTCCCGAAGACTGTGCAAGGCATAACACCCTCCAGGGCTTGATCGAGTTCATCGATTCCCACACTGGTTGACATCCCATAAATGCGAAAGTCCTGAGCCGCTCCTGCGCAGACCTCCGACTTGCAACGCCCGTGCTTCTGTGTGGTTGGTTGGAGCTCCCGAAAAGTCATGCCTGATTCCGTTGCCCAGTACTGGTGGCGTCCTTTCAGAAAAACGGGCAACGCTACGGTCGTCCACGTCAATCTCATGCCTCATGCGGTGCGCGAGGCGGACGCTCTGGCGTGGCTCAATGAGGAGGAACGGGCGCGTCGGCAACGCTACCGCCATGACGGTCCGCGTCGGCGATTCGCCCAGTGCCGCGCGGCGTTGCGCGCCATACTCTGTAGTCAACTCGATTGCACGAACGAACAGCTTGGGTTCGCTGCCTTTGATCACGGAAAGCCCTATGCGGTGGTGCAAGGGAGACCGGCTCCCATCAGCTTCAACGTCAGTCACAGCGGCGAACATGGCTTGATCGCGTTTGCAGAGCAAGGACGGTTGGGGGTGGACGTGGAGGAACGCAGCGCCCAACGCAATTTAGACGGCCTGATCAGAACCGTGCTGGGGCCGGCCGAACAAGCTGAGGTTGAAATGGCGTGCGGAAATCACAAGCTTCACTTGTTCTTTAACCTCTGGACAATCAAGGAAGCACTGATTAAGGCGCTCGGCACAGGGCTTTCTCTTGATATGTCCCGATTCGAGGTTCCATCGGCCATGCGCCGCGGTGAAACGACGAGCATGTTTCAGTTTCCACATTTGCCGACCTTCAGATGGCGGCTGGAAAATCTTGGGAACGAGCATTTCGCCGCCGCCCTCGCCCATGAATTGGACCCGGATTCCCCTTGACCTCGACCTCAGAAATCATTTGGGAAATACCCGAGCCGCTTGCCATATGCGAAGTTCGGGGGGACGTCGACACCGTCATCACCCTGCGCCGCCATGGAAATCCGGCGGGACCGCGGCTTGTCCTGAGCCACGGCAATGGCCTGGCGGTTGATCTCTACTACCCATTCTGGTCCCTCCTGGCCGACGATTTCGACCTGATTATCTACGACACGAGAAACCATGGTTGGAATACTGTCGGTACTCTGCAAAAACATAATATTCCGACATTAGTTCAGGACCACGACTGTATGCTTGCAGCGATCGACCGCAACTATGGGAAGAAACCGAAAATAGGTGTATTTCATTCAGTTGCGGCTCTGGTAACCCTTTTATCACCGACCCAAGGCAGCGGATACTCGGCCTGCGTTCTCTTTGACCCACCCCTTTGCAAGCCCGACGACAATTACGAAGAATTCGATGCGGCAGTTACGCGCACGGCCGCTATGACTCGGCGGCGCACGTTTCGTTTCCGGACCAGGGAAGAGTTTGCAGATGTTCTTCCCTATATACCCACCTTCCAGCGTACGGTGCCCGGGGTTTTCGATCTTGTGGCGAGAACAACGCTGCGCAAATGTGCAAGTGGGCAAGGCTATGAACTGCGCTGCCCGCCTGAATATGAAGCGCAGATCATAGACTACGCTCGCACCTTTGCCGTACTGGTGGACTTTGAAACACTGCGTTGCCCAATAAAGGTCATCGGAGCCGATCCTACCTTGCCCTACTCCTATCTGCCGACGCTCGATCTCAGTCACATTCTGACCGTGGACTACGATTTCCTGCCCGAAGCGACGCACCTTCTGCAACTGAAACAACCACAGGAATGCACCTCGGCAATGCGCGAACTTATCGAGCAGACTGCTCGGGCTTGACCTCCAATTTCCTATCGGGTCACTTTCACCGTTACAATGTCCAGTCCCTGATACTTCTGGTGCCGTACCGAAGAAGCGTAATGGCGCAACAGGCGAAACGATAGCTCCCGGTCATCGAGGGTCTCGGTGTGTTCCTCCAGATACGCCAGCCGGTCTTCCAGGTTCTCCTCCTCGAAAACCGCAAGGAATTCCATCTCCACCACCCCACCTTCGGGACGCGCGGCCACAATCAAGCGCGGTGCCTTGCCCTCCGGGTATTCGTCCCCCGGCTGCAACAAGCACACCAGAGTTTCCTCCCCCGCGGAGCACAACCGCTCGGTGGCCACAGAGTCCTAACCCACCCTAGAGGCTACCTCCTGAAGGTAGGCGTCGAGGCGGGGAAGTTCGGAGATATCCAACCGGGATTCCAGGCGCCGGCTACGCGGGCTGGTCAGTTCGAGGAAGGCGGTTAGCGCAATCGCCGTCGCCGTGCCGATGGTCATGCCGGTGCCGAGCAACGCACCCCAAGGATTACCCAGCAGGTCCGCGAGAATGTTCTGATGCTGCATACCGAGGCCGATGGAGAACGCCAGTCCTACCACGATGGCTTTTTGCGGATCGAGGCCAGCCCGCGCGAGGGTCTGTATCCCCTCGACGAAGACCATGCCGATGGCGACCAGCAAGACCCCCCCATTACCGGGTAGGGAATAGTGAGTAGCACGCTCGTTATCTTTGGAAAGAAGGCCAGCACCACAAGGAGGCCCCCTATGGCATATCCGGCACGGCGAGCGGAGACTCCGGTGAGGTTGATGAGCGAGACGGTGGACGACGAATAGGAAGTAGTGGGCGGCGTCCCGGCAAGGCCCGATAACAGAACGCCCATCCCGTTGGCGTAGGTTGAGCCTTGAATCAGGCGAAAGTCGGTCGCCCGTGGCCGGCCGCAAGGGCGGTGATAGCCTCGATCAACACCGTCGGTGCCAGCCCTATTATAATACCCTGAACCCCGACCCCTAGGGCCACGAAGAGAGGACAGCGTTCGTCCGGTTCGTAGCGGATGTTCTCAGTCGAGCGGGCAGATGCCAAATGACAGCTCCAATTCAGAACCTGTGTAAAAACCCCTGGCGCGATCAATTATGGCGGAATTAGAGTGGGGCTTCCTGAGCGGACTGGCCATCAGTTGGGCAAACGCGGAGGCGCTTGCCGTTGAGCAAGGTCCCGATCCAGGTATAGCGGACACAACGCTCGTAGACCACAAGCAGACAACCCGGCACCACAAGACAAATAAGCACGAACGCCAAGTGAGGATCGACAGACCCGTCCACCGCCAGAGTCTGCCCCCAGATAACCAGCGGCAGATGTCCGATGTATATCCAGTAGGACGCATCCGCGACGTAACGCGACCAGAGCCGCTCCCGCGCCGCAACCCAGCGGAAAAGCCCCATCATCCCCAGGCAGGCCAGCCAGGTATAGGCCACTTGCAACCCTGCCGCCGTAACCGGCACCCACGGCGCCTCCGGGTCAAGGAGGTCGAAGCTGTCGGCATAAAGGAACGCCAGCGCTAGCGGCATGACCAGGAGCGCCGGGGGCAACATTGCCGCCCACCACCGGCGCACCTTAACACTTCGCTCGTGCAGGAACACGCCGAATAAAAAGCATATAAGGTAATAGCCGAAAACCGCGGGAGCGGGCATGATTTCCGTGGAAATGTCGGCGCCGAGGATCTGTCGCATGAAGTACTGCGGCACTGCCGACAACAAAACGAGCAGCCACCAAATGGGATGGCGAAAGCGCAGGCCCAGCCTGGCAGCAATTGCGAACCAAGCCAATATCAGCAACAGATACCAGAGAAACCAGAGATGATAGAAATGCTGGGGCCAAGTAAAGGAGTTGAAGTCGCTGCCGGAAAAAGCCCAATGGGTGAGTGGGACGATGGTGAACATGCCAATCAGCAAGGGCAGGCCGATGTGCTCGACCCGGGCAATTCCCATCTCGCGGAGTCCACGCCGCTGCCAATTAATGGCCGTGAAGAACCCGCTGAGCACGAAAAACAGGGGCATCGCAAACCCGTTGATGGTGCTGAGGATGTAAATGTAGGGGTTTGCCGAGAGTTCCGTATCCCAGACGTAGGGGTGAGTCACAGGCCAGAAGCCGAAGAAAGGGATCAGGAAGGCGGAGACGTTCGGTACAACCAGCAGCAGCATGGCAAGGCCGCGCAACGCCGCCAAATGGTGAAAACTGCTCGGCCCGGAGGAGTTCATTTCCTTGCTGGCAGATTCTTCCGACATTTCCCTTCATCCTCGCTTTCCAGATGCGGCAGGCGCTGACCATGAACGCACTGGTTTCCCTCCGTTCGTCGAATCTCCGTCGCGGTCCCAGCGCTGGAATTTGGTCAATGAGCGCAACGCGGCAGGCCGGAGCGCCCAGGCGGATGAATTCAGGAGTATGCACCTGACCGCCCATCTACGCCTGCGGACAAAACTCGGGGAATCGAACATGGAGCCTGGAGGCAGCGGCCGGCCGAATGCTCCCAAAACTGTACACCCGGGCACCGGGACCGGGCAGGGGCTCAGGGGGCGAATCGGTATACCACCGGCAACTTGGCCGGGTCCGTTACCTCCGTATCTGGATGGTGGTATATGTTGATGCGCCCGGTGCCGCAGTCGCCGAATCCGTCGCAGGAGAGGACGCCCAGGAGGCCCTGAAAGCCTTGAGTAGCTCCAATTTCGCGGCGCAGGGCGGCACGATCCACATACAATTTGCCCCCCTCCACTACCGCAACCGATCGGATGGCGCTGAGCAGCAGGGTCGTGGCGTCGTAAGAATGGGCCCAGTACGGGGTCCCGGGAGACCCGTCGTAGGTTGCCGCGTAGGCCTCGAGTACTTTCTCCACGTTCTTCTCGGTGGCAGTATTGAGGTTGGAACCGAGGTCCGACTCAGGCCCTGCAAAGTAGATACCCTCGGACTGGGGCGTGGCGAGGAACTCGGCCACGAAAAGTGCAGCCCCGGTGATCAGCGTCACTCCTTCCAGGCCATCGAACTCCCGCGCCTGTGCGGCAAAGGGGGCGCCTTCCCTGTCGAAGAGGGGAAAGAAGATGCCGTCGGGGCCGACTTCGGCGAATTGCGACAGGACGGAGGTCATGACCGTGTCGCCCTTTTCGATCCGGGCGGTGGCCGCGACCTCGCCGCCTAAGCTGCTGAAGGCATCTCCGAAGGCACTCACCAGGCCCGCAGTGTAGGGGTCTCCGTCGTCGACTGCTGCCATGCGCCGCAGTCCCAGCTCGGAGTAGGCGAAGTCGGCGACCGCCCGGGCCTGGTAGAGATCGTTGATGGAAACCCGGAAGTATCCAGGATGGTAGTCGGGATTGGCGTTGCCGGCGAGATCGGATGTAAGCACGGGCGAGGTGTTGGACGGCGAGATCATCACCATGCCCGCTGCGCTGAGCAGCGGTGAGGCCGCCACCGCCGCGGCCGAGCAAGACGTGCCGATGACTCCCAACACCTGCGCTTCGGCGATGATCTTTTCGGCCCCGGCGCTACCGCCCTCCGGCGAGCACATGGCATCAACGGGATCTCCGAGGTCGATTTCGTGACCTTGAATGCTGCCAAAGTCGCGCACCGCCAGCTCGATGCTGTAGCGCGACGCCGTCCCGAGGAATGGCACGACGGTTTGCGAGAGCAAGGAACGGATCTGCACCGCCTCGCCCTTGCCGATCTCCACCGCGCCGAGCGGACCGGCCTCGAAGTCCGGCGAAACAGGATCGCGGTCGGAGCAGGAGCCCAGAATCAGGACACATGCCAGGGTGAAAGTGAAAGACGATGGGAATTTCATGATGCCCTCCTTGGTTGAATCGGGTAATGACCTACCTGCAAGCGACGGGAGGTGAAATCTCCTGGTATTTCTCCGTCCCACTGGAAGCCCTCGACCCGATTGCAGGCCGAGGTGATCACAGGGTCGCAGCGGTCCACATTACTTCAGGTAGAGCAACGGCCGCGTCTGCACCCCACCGGGAAGCGGTCCACATTACTTCAGGTAGAGCAGCGGCCGCGTCTGCACCCCACCGGGAAAATGCAGGCGGGCAAAATAGACTCCTGCCCCCAGGCTGCCGCCCCCCCTGGTCGCGAGCATCCCACCGGACCTGGTAAGAGCCTGCTTCCTGGTACTGATCCACCAACGCCCGCACCGGCGGACCAGAGGTGGACAAGTGGTAGCCGATCACGGTGGTGCTGTTGAAGGGATTGGGAACGTTTGGCGCCAGACCGCTGACGGCCACCATTGCCTTGGCCGCGGCCAATGGTTCCACCTCCAATACCCTCATACCACCGCCAAGGGTCAGTTCCAGCACCTGGCGCCGGTTGCGGTTGAGGGGAATGCTGTTCCACTGGCCCACTACCTCGCCGTCGGCGTTGCGGGCGCGGGCCTGATAGAAACCGCTGACCCCGGACCTGCTCGAACTGGATATGGTCCGGGCAAAGCGTCCCTCAGCGTCGGTGGCCGTGCCCGAAGGGGACAAAGAAATCGTGGTGGACACCGGCAAAATTTCGCTGGACTGGGTGGCGGTCACGGTCACGGTTTGGGGGTTGCCGCCCTCGGTCACAAATGCAGGATCCACCGAGAGGGTGATCTCCGGAACATGATCAGATAAATCGAAATAGATCCCTGCACTGAAAACAACCTCCCGGCCCCTTCTCGAGACGAAGGATTGGGCGTAACTCAACTTGGGCGAACCAGTGTCTTCGTCTCCCGTTACTGAGGGATCGTCATAGTGAAACTCGACAAAGCCCCCGCCGCCCTGTGCCGCTTCTATCAAGAGCTGGACGAACCTGACCCCATTCACATCCTCCCGATCCAGCAGATTCCGGTTTTCGAGTGAACGATCGGCTCCATGAAAGATCGCCTCTCCGTTAGTGTTGAGGATAAAGAGGTAGATCTGCTCATGGCGCCAGTCTCCTCCTTCGGCTCTGAAGACGTTGAGGATTTCGGTGTAGCGGTCGGTTCCGTGTTCCCGCAAAGCGGCGACATAGGCCATGACCGCCCCCCTTACAAAAGCCTTGAGGGTTTCGCGGTCCGTAACGTCGGCGTGGAACAGAACAGCACCTTCCTCGTTCAAAAGTACGAGGAAGGTGCTGCCGTGCTTCCAGTCTCCTTCTTCTGTCGTACCAGAGAGAAAGGGTGCAATAAGCTGGTCGGTGGCGTTTATGGCCACCAGGCGCGCTTTCGCACCTTCCACGAAGTCTTTCAGCGTTTCCTCGTCCACTACCTCGCTGGCGGTGATGGGACCAACGCTGTCTCTCACGGTGATCGTCGCGCTACCAAGTTCCCCTCTGTCGTGAGTAGCGGTCACGACAATCGTTTCACCTTCTGTTTCGTCTATGGCGTCGTTAACGATCGTGAAGGTCAATTCGGTCGAGCCCACGATAGCCTCTGCGGGGATGGTGATTCTCATCTCCCCGGTGACGCTGTAGTCGTCGCCCGTGGCCGTGCCCCCCAAAGAAAGCACTAGCCTTGTCGACACTGGCAAAATATCACTGGACTGCGTCGCCGTCACGGTCACCGTCCGGGCGCCGTCGCCTTCGTTCACCGAGGCAGGTTCCACCGACAGGGTGATCTCCGGGATATGGTCGGCCAAATCGAAGTAGAGCCCGGCCCCAATGACATACTCGTGGCCATGAAACTCAAAGATTTCGGCGTAGCTCAATTTGGGCGATCCGGTGTCTTCGTCCCCCATCAACAACGGATCGTCGTAGTGATACTCGACGAAGCCGCCTCCGGCCCTGGCCACCTTGATGAGTTCCTGGACGAACTTGACCCCGTTCACGTCCTCCAGATCGAGTGCAATCTGGTGCTCCACGCTGCGGTCGGCGCCGTTGAAGAACCAGTAGCCCTCCGTGGTAAAGCAAAAGAAGTAGGTGTGTTCGTGCCGCCAGGGGCTGCCCTCCTGCCGGAAGATGTCCTGGTGTTGCAGCAGCGTTTCGAGTCCGACCTGGGTCAAGGCGGCAAGATAGCTGTCCCTGGTCCCCCTTACGAATGCCTTGAGGGTCTCCCGGTCCACCACCTGGCCGGCGGTGACCTCGGGAGTGGGAACGATGGAAGGATCGAATTTAATCGATCCGGCCTGGGAGACATCCTGGTAAAAACCTCCGATTATAACCACATTGGTCCCGGTTATACCGAAGACGTAATCGACGGCGTAGGCGGTCTTGGCCGTGTCCTCGTCCCCCTCCTCTCCGGGGTCGTCCCAGTAGTACTCGACGTAGCCTCCCCCGATGGCCGCGGCGGCCAGGAGATTCTGCACGACTTTGGTCCCTCGGGCGTCTTCTGCATCGTACAGGTGCTGGCCGTTGATACTGGGGTCATTGGCGTGAAAGAAAACCGTGCCATCAGGCTGCATGATGATGAGAAAGGTGTCCCCATGCTTCCATGGTCCCTTGAGGCTGAGATTGAGTAGAAAAGGGCCGATGGCATTGGGATCTGTGACAGCTGCCGATGCCGATTTTGCCCTATAACGAAATCCCTCAGAGTCTCCCGGTCCACTACATCAGCGGCCGTTACCTGTGAGTCCTGGGCAACGGCCTGGTTGGCGGCAGGCAAGAGGCCGGCCAGCCCAAGAATGATCACTGTTCTCAGACGCTTCATATTGGTCTCCTCTTCCTTATTTAACCCGTGCCTGTGAGAATTCAACGGTATTCAATATTTCAATTATAATAAATCACTTGACGTACTCGCCAATTCAAAATAGGAGGAGGGCACACCATCCCCTTCATATGGAATCCCGGTTCGGACCAGCAAACGGCCCTCTACCCCACCAACTGGCGCACGTCCGCCACCTCGCCGGTCACCGCTGTGACGGCGACGGAGCCAAGGCCGGGAGCCGGGTCGGCAGCCCTACCACCATCCAACAATATCAATTACCTTCTTGAACGAATCGCGAATTTGTCAGACCAACCGTTAGTTTGCGGGTAAACGACATGCCAACCAGACCAATCAGAATGCTGTTTCCGGCAGTTATCGGGTGCCTCTTCTCCGCCTGCTCCCTTGCGCCCCAAAAAAACTCTCCCGGTTCTCGAAGCGGTTGCCGAGTTGCCCGGCGAGTTCGCCGACAGCGGGGTTGTCGGCTCCTACGAGCCGCTGGAATGGTGGAAGGCTTTCGCGGATCCGGTTCTCGGCCAGGTAGTCGAAGCGGTGCTTGCCTCGAACTTCGACCTCGGCCGGAGCGGTCGCCCGGCTCGATCAGGCCAGGGCGCGGGAACGCATCCCCAGGGGCCCGGTATTTCCGCTGCTCCAGCCTTCGGTTGGCGTCGACGACTTCGATACCCCCACCAATGCGGGTATCGGCGCGCAGTTGGACGAATTGGGGCTGGGTTCCGGGGAAGACGGCGCTCCCGGAATCGTTCTCCCCGACCGGCTCGGCCTGACCACCTACCATATCGGCACGGAATTCGTTTACGAGCTCGACTTCTGGGGCCGCAATCGCAACGACGCGCGCGCCGCTGGCGCCGAGCGCCTGGCTTCGGAGTCCGACTACCTGGCTGCCCGCATGGGGGTGCTGGCAGAAACCGTGCGGGCCTACCTGGAGATCGTCAACCTGCGCGGCCAGCAGAGGCTGGCAGGCGAAATCGTGGAAATCTTTCAGCACCGGGAGTCGCTGGCCCAGTCCCGTTATAACCGCGGGCGGACCGATGTGAGCCGCCTCCGTGCGGCGCGGCGGAATCTGCGCAATGCGCAGGCGGAATTGCCCCAGATCGAAGCCCTGCTGGCCGATGCGGAGGGGCGGCTTTGGGTGCTTCTGGGAGGTTTCCGTGCCGACCTCGCGGACACGCTGCCCGATTCGATGACACCTTCCACAGCCCTCCAACCTGTTCCGGCAGGGATTCCGGCCGATCTCCTGGTGCAGCGGCCCGACGTCAGCGCCGCCTGGCAGCGGGTGGAGGCGGCGCGATACACGGTCGGTGCCCGTCGCGCGGATCTGCTGCCGCGGCTTTCCCTGTCCGGTTCCATCGGGCTTGCAGAGCACAGAGTCAGGTGAGTTGTTCAATCCCGATCAATGGATCCGGAATCTCAGCTTCAACCTGCTCGGCCCGGTATTACAGGGGTCGCGGCTTCGCGGCAATGTCGCTCTTGCCGAGGCCCGGCTGAATGAAGCTGCCGCTGCTTTCGGGCGTTCGGTGGTAACCGCGGTCAACGAGGTCGAGGCCGCCCTCGCGGGGCTGGAGTCCAGCCGCCGGCGCCATTCGCTGCTGGCTTCCCTGGCGGAAGAGGCACAGGCGGAAACGGCATTGCAGGAGCAGAGGTATGTCTCCGGTGTGGGGGACTACGAAGATTTCCTGACGGCGGAGCAGTCCCTTTTGGGCGCGCAATCAGTGCTGGCGGCGGCGGAGCGTGATCTGGGTTACGCCCGTCTTGCACTGCACCGCGCACTGGGAGGCGCGTGGACGGCCAACGAAAGGGAAGCAATCCGGCAGAGCAACGCAGACCCTGCTGCCTCATCGCCTCTTCTTTCGACCTCCACGGAGTAAGTCGTCATGTCCCGCATTTCCAGCTTAATTACAGCCGGCGCCATTATCGTTGTTTCTGCATTACTATTCACGGACACTCGTTTGGTGTTGCTGATCGGCGCGTTTTTTCCTCTCATACTCCAGAAAGAACTACGTGCGGAATTTGCGAAACTTCATGATTTGGCCATCGGCTCGATTGAGCAGTGGAAGATCGCTGTACGCCTTGTTGTCCCAGACGACAAAGTCCTTTTCGATGCTCTTCTTGAACTCCTGCATGACCAGAGGGAGCAGGAGTCGTTGCCGCAACCCCTGCGGAATTAGGAGTAGGGTCCGAGTGACAAACGAATTCGATGCGCTGTCGATTCGTTCTAATAATTGTACTTTCGCCGAGACCAGGATGTCTACATTGTCGCCGTCGGTCGGAGTCGTGAGAAACCAGTTCATCGATTTCACCCCGAGCGTAGGATCAAGCGTTTCGACCAACAGGAACCCCAGGCCCCAGATGTCCACGGTCGCAACCAGCTCGAAGCGAACATTCTTAAGAATTGGAATGTTGTACGTGCCTTCAAATCGGAACTTGGTTCGAAAGTGCGGACCATCCATCTCGCTCTTGCCAACCTGTCTGCCTTCCTCGAATTCGTGCAGAAACCTCAGGTGATTCAGGTCAATGGTGTTCTCGGTAGTTTCCTGCGGATGAAAGCGGATTCCGGTACAGGTGGGTGGCCGTCGGCGTCCACGCCTCTTCCGTCGACCGAGGGAAGCTTCCAGCGTGGCTTTCGCGTCGCCTAATCGAACCAGGCAAAGACAAAGCCGTTGACTTCTTCGACAGGGAAAAGATTGAGACGGCAGGCAGGAGTAGGCGGCACGTTCGGTGTCGATACGCATGGTCCGGAGACGTCATTGGTGAATCCGTGGAACGGACACACCAGTTTGCCCTCTTCAATCACCCCGCCTGTTTCGGGGCTCAACCTGGCCTCCAGGTGGGGACAGAACGCATCCGCTACGCAAATCCTTCCTTCTTGGTTCCGCCAACCGGCCACCCTTCGCCCCATCCACTGTTTGCCGAAGAGTTTGCCGGCCGGCATGTTGCGCGACAGCTCGAAGAAGAACCAGCCGTCGGGGAAGGGCGTAAAGGGGAATCTGCCGCCTGAATCCAGTGCATACATATAACAGCCTCTCCTCTGCATCCTGCAGTTACATCAAAGGCATCAAGCGGACAACTCCCCGTAGGCGACGCCTTCCGGCTGCCCACAATGTGAAAGGAGTGCAACTTTTTTTGTTCAGCACGTTCCATGCCGTGTCAATAGGCTTGTGGAACCTCCGATCACACTCTGTTTTTACGGTATGCGGCCTTGCCTGGCTGTTAAGGGTCCGGGAGGTGACGGCCCTCTACCCCACTAATTCGCGCACGTCCGCCACCTCGCCGGCCACCGCCGCGGCAGCGACCATCGCCGGACTCATCAGCAGGGTGCGGCCGGTGGGACTGCCCTGGCGTCCCTTGAAATTTCGGTTGGACGACGAGGCGCAGAGCTCGCTACCCTGGAGTTTGTCCGGGTTCATCGCCAGGCACATGGAGCAACCGGCTCCCCGCCACTGGAACCCGGCCTCGGCGAAGATCTCGTGCAGACCTTCGGCCTCGGCGGCGACCCGCACCTGCTGCGAGCCAGGCACCACGAGGGCGCGGACGCCGGGGGCCACCTTACGCCCGCGAGCGACCCGGGCGGCCTCGCGCAGGTCGGAGAGCCGGCCGTTGGTACAGGAGCCGATAAAGGCCACATCAACTTTGGTACCGGCGATCTTCTTCCCCGGCTCGAAATCCATGTACTCGAAAGCCTCCTGGACAGTAGGGCGATCTGCCTCTGCAAAGGCAGCAAGAGCCGGCAGCGCCTGGTCGATGGCGACCGACTGGCCGGGTGTAATTCCCCAGGTTACGGTGGGGATGATGTCCTTCCCTTGGAGGCGCACCACGTCGTCGTACTCGGCGTCCGGGTCCGAGCCTATGGATTCCCACCAGGCGACGGCATTCTCGAAGTCCCGCGGCGCGTAGGGCAGCCCTGCGAGATAGTCATAGGTGGTCTGGTCGGGATTGACGTAGCCGACCCGGGCACCCCCCTCGATGGACATATTGCACACCGTCATGCGCTCTTCCATTGACATGGCCTCAATGACCTGGCCGCCGTACTCGTAGCCGTAGCCGACCCCGCCTTTGACTCCGAGGTGGCGGATAATGTGCAGGATGACGTCCTTGGCGTAGACCCCCTGCCTCAGCTTTCCACCGATCTCCACCCGCCGCACCTCGAGCGGATCAATGGCCAGACACTGGGTGGCCAGGACGTCCCGGACCTGACTGGTGCCAATTCCGAATGCCACCGCGCCGAACGCCCCGTGGGTCGAGGTGTGGCTGTCGCCGCAGGCAATGGTCATGCCCGGCTGGGTCAGCCCCAGCTCCGGACCGATTACATGGACCACTCCCTGGCGCTGGTCGTCGACGTTGAACAAGGGGACCTCGAACTCGGTGGCGTTTCTTTCAATCGCCTGCATCATCTCCTCGGCCAGATCGTCGACGAAAGGCCGCCGCGTCAAGTCCGTTGGCACGATATGATCCACAGTAGCGAAAGTGCGCTCCGGAAAGCGAACCTTGAGGCCACGGTCCCGCAACATCTCAAAGGCCTGGGGGCTGGTCACCTCGTGGACCAGATGCAGACCGATGAACAACTGGGTTTGCCCGGAGGGCAACTGGCGCACTGTGTGCGCGTCCCACACCTTGTGCAACAGGGTCTTGCCCATCTCCAATCTCCTCTATACAGTCTGATGTGCTTCTTTAGCGCTCTTGGCAGCCAGGCGGTTCAGCGCATCCACGTAAGCCCTCGCACTGGCCTCGATGACGTCGGTTGAAACCCCGCGGCCCCTCGCCTTTTCTCCGTTTTGCGACAGATGCACCGTCACCTCGCCCAGTGCCTGACTCCCGGAAGTAATGGCGCGGATGGCGTAATCGTCGAGGCGGGCTTCGGTGCCGCAGGCCATGCCAATGGCGGCATAGGCCGCATCGACCGGACCATCGCCCCAGGCGGACTGCTGGACCGTCTCTTCGCCGATCCGCATGCGCACCGTGGCCGATGGCACTGTACCCGTGCCGCTTACCGAATGCAGGTACTGAACCTCGTAGTAGGCCGCGGCCTCGTCCGAACCGCCGACGATCTCGATCAAGTCCTCGTCGAATACTTCTTTCTTCTTGTCGGCAAGGGAGAGGAACGTCTCGTAGATCTGGTCCAGCTCCGCCTGCTCCAGTTCATAGCCCAGAATATTAAGCCGATGGCGCAGTGCGGCGCGGCCCGAGCGCGCCGTCAGCACAATCTCGGTGTCCTCCAATCCCACGTCTTTCGGCTCCATAATTTCGAAGGTATTGCGCTCCTTGAGCACTCCGTCCTGATGGATGCCCGAGCTGTGGGCGAAGGCGTTGCTCCCGACGATGGCCTTGTTGGGTTGGACCGGGATACCCATCAAACGACTCACCAGCCTGCTGGTGGGGACGATCTCCTCGGTGATCACCGAGGTGTGAAATCCGAAGTAATCACGGCGCGTCATCAGGGCCATGACGATCTCCTCCAGCGCCGCATTGCCGGCGCGCTCCCCCAAACCATTGATGGTGCACTCCGCCTGGCGCGCCCCTTTTTTGATCGCGGCGAGGGTGTTGATGACCGCCATGCCCAGATCGTCGTGGCAATGGACGCTGATGACGGCCTCGCCGCTGTTGGGCACGTGGGCGAGAATCTGGGCGATCAGCGCCCCGAACTCCTCCGGTACGGCATAGCCGACCGTGTCGGGAATATTGATCGTTGTCGCTCCCGCAGCAATCGTCGCCGCAATGATCTCGTTGAGATAGCCGGGCTCGGTGCGGGCGGCGTCCATGGGAGAAAACTCCACATCGCGGCAATGGGACCTGGCCTGCTCCACCGCCGCCACCGCCATTTTCAGCACCTCTTCCCTGCCCTTGCGCAACTGCCCCGCCAAGTGAATATCCGAAGTGCCGATAAAGGTGTGAATCCGGGGCCTTGGTGCGTCCCTGAGGGCGGCACCGGCACGCTCGACATCCTTTGGCACAGCGCGGGCAAGCCCGCAAATAACCGGACCTTCAACCTCCTGGCCGATGCGGCGAACCGCCTCGAAATCCTCGTTAGAAGAAACGGGGAAACCGGCCTCGATAATATCGACTTGCAGCCGCGCCAACTGGTGGGCGACTTCCAGCTTTTCCCTCACCGTCAGTGAGGCGCCGGGAGTCTGTTCGGCGTCCCGAAGAGTGGTGTCGAAAATGATGACGCGGTCTTTTTCTTTTCTGGGAGTCATAGGTTGTTCTCGCGCTGGTGCCGGACTGGATGATTCACGGGCAGATGGAACCTTCCGGCATTCCGCTCCCACCTGCCGACTAAGATCGAGGTCGCTCTTGTCCTGGGCGTCTACGAGGCCAGGTTCCATCTGTCTCACCCCCTTTCACGGTCTCGGAATTTTACTGCTTGTCCAGCCAGCTCATCATGCCGCGCAGCTTGGCACCGACCTCTTCGACCAGGTGTTCCTGATCCTGGCGCTTGCGGGCGTTGTAAACCGGACGCCCGACTTCGTTTTCCTGCAGCCACTCCCGCGCGAATTGCCCGGTCTGAACCTCCTCCAGGATTCCCTTCATGGCTTCCCTGGTCCCGGAGGTAATTATTCGCCTGCCACGGGTCAGATCGCCGAACTCGGCGGTGTCCGAAATGGAGGAGCGCATATTGGCAATGCCCCCCTCGTAGATCAGATCGACGATCAGCTTGACTTCGTGGAGGCACTCGAAATAGGCGATTTCGGGTTGGTACCCGGCTTCCACCAGGGTGTCGAAGCCCGCATGTATCAACTCGCTGATGCCACCGCAGAGAACCGCCTGCTCGCCGAAGAGATCGGTCTCCGTCTCCTCCCGAAAGGTCGTCGCGATGACGCCCGCCCGTCCCGCGCCTATGCCCTTGGCATAGGCCAGGCCGATTTCGTGTGCTCTCCCGCTGGCGTCCTGGTACACTGCCAGGAGCGCAGGCACTCCACCTCCCTGTTCGTAAACACGGCGCACCAGGTGGCCGGGTCCTTTGGGGGCCACCATGAAAACGTCCACGTTGGAAGGCGGCACGATCTGCTGAAAATGAATATTGAATCCGTGCGCGAACGCCAATGCATCGCCCGCTTTGAGGTTGGGCTTGATATCCGCCTCGTAGACCCGGCGTTGGACCTCGTCGTTGATGAGAATCATGACAATGTCGCTGGCGGCAGCCGCTTCGGCGATGGACATAACCGCCAGGCCTTTCTTCTCTGCTTCCCCGCGGCTTGAACTACCTTGGCGCAGACCCACAACCACGCGGACGCCGCTCTCCTTCAGGTTGAGCGCGTGGGCGTGGCCTTGGCTGCCGTAGCCGATAACCGCCACGGTCTTGTCGCTGAGCAGTTCCAGATTGGCGTCGTCGTCATAGAACATCTGCATGGCGGATCTTTCTCCTGTTGTTTAGAATGATGGTTTAGGCAATCGCATACGCAAAATCTGCCGAGGGCCTGTGAAGTCCATTCAGAGGCTTCGTTCGTTTTCTTGAGTTGTGCGCGGAAAAAAGAAACGAAGCCTAGCTGAGTAGAACCAGAGCAAGAAAGGTAAGAAGCAGCAGAGCCGTGCCAAGAAGCAAAGTGCGCGGAAGACGCGAGAGGTGGACGCGGAGGATGACCGGGGGAATGAGTTGAAACGTGCTTGTTTGCCGCGCCTGCATAAGAGACAACTATAAAAATGTCAAATAGTTATGAGGGTTATTACGCGTTGTTAATATAGGAGTTGAAGGAGAAGATGTCAATAGACAAAACATGACGGAGAAAGGCGGCTTTGGCATGGATAAGGGGGAAAGAGAATCGAGGACCCGAGGTTCGGCATTCCCATTTGAGCTTGATTAAAAGGCCCCTGGTATGCGCTTGAAATCTGATTTGACTATGGTTATATCAGAGAAGTGAAAATTTGTCGGCAGCGGCAATCCAGGGGATCCAGGGTCTTGATGAACATCTGTTCCGGCGGACATCCATAAGGGCAGGCTTCGTTGCCCACCTCGCACTCTCAGGCCATCAGGATGGACCCAGGCGCTGGTGGACTCATGGCTGCCAACCCCTGGAAACACTGACCTGTCTAGGTCATCCATGATTGGCGCAGCCGGTGAATGGAAATCGGAAGGACCTTGGCGTCCTCACTACACATGTTCTGCCCAGCATGTCCGACTCCTATGAAATCCTGGAAATAACAGACTCCGCGACCTGGGATGATTTTGTCCGAGGTGCCGGCGGTTCCGTCTTTTCTACCCGCGCCTGGCTCGACTGCGCCGAAAATGCGATCGGAGACCAGGTCCGCTGCTATGGCTGTTACAAGAACGGCCTACTCCTTGCCGCCGTCTCCGGCATGGAAAAGCGCCGCAACGGCATCAGCCAGTTGAGCACTCCGGTACTAACCCCACACGGAGGCCTGCTTTGTGCTCCGGTCCCGGGCAAGGGACCTGCGAAAGTGGAGGCCGGGTGGAACCGCGCCGCCGGTCTGCTAATAGACCATCTGATCCGCATCTACGCGCACGTCCGCCTGATTCACACCCCGCCCATCCAGGATTTGCGGCCTTTCACCTGGGCCGGATGGGACGCGCAGGTGCGCTATACTTACCACTTGGCCTTGGGCAGCCTCGACGGCCTCTGGGATCGCCTAGAACGCCGGACGCGAACTGTCATCCGCAAGGCCGAGAGGACGGGATTCCATTTTCGCCCTACCGACGATACGGATCTGCTCCGCCGCCAGTACACCTCCATCTACGCCCGTCACAATACAAAAGCCCCCCTGGATCCGGCATTGGTGCAGCGTTTCGCCCGGAAAGTTCTCGAGGAAAATTTGGCTCAGGCTTTTGTGGTGGAGTCGGCCGGCGGCGAGGCGGCTTCCATCGTCGTCTTTGTCAAAGGCTTCGACATGGCCCATGCCTGGGTTTCCGGGCAGAATCCTGCCTTCAATTCCACCGGGGCCGCTTCCCTGCTCTACTGGCGCTTCTTTGCCCATACGACCTTTGAGAAATTCGATTTCGGCGGCGCTAACATTCCTCCAATCGCCCTTTTCAAGCGTGGCTTCGGCGGCGATCTGGTCTCCTACTTCATGGTGGAAGGATTTGCCAACGCGCTGGTGCGCGCAGCAGTTAGAGGGAGGAGGGCGGCGCGGCGATTGTTACAACGTTGAAGGAGGGAATTATCGGGCTTTTAACGCCTCGGCCTGGGCGAAGGCTTGCTTACTCTCCTCGGCCATATCCAGGTGGGCATAGACGTACCCCAGCCAATACCACCCATCTTTGTTTTCAGGGTCCATCTCGACCAGCTTCTCCAGAACCGGGAGGGCGTCCTTCATTCGCTCCATCTTGATGTAAGTAGCCGCGAGCTCGTAGCGGGTTTCAGGGTCGTCGGGGTCCAGGTTCAGGACGAGCTTGTAGTATTCTTCGGCCTGATCGTAGTCGTTTGCAAGCCAGTGCGCCCTGCCCATCCGAGCCAGCAGCTCAGGATCGTCGGGATTCTGTTCGATGGCCCTGGTGTAGACCCCCAGCGCTGCATCATTTTCCCCCATGCTGGCGTAAGCATCGCCCAAGGTCGTGAGCAGATTCGCGTTCTCCGCGCCCAGGTTCAATCCGCGCTCGAGGAAGTGGACGGCGTCACCGTACTCCCCTTTGTTGGAGTAGAATATACCGATATTGGTCAGCAGTTCGGCGTTTTCCGGGGTAAGTTCCAGCGCCTTCAGGTAGGCGGCAATGCAGTCGTCAAGCCGGTCCAGTTTGTAGTAGGCAAAGGCCAGATTGTTAAATGCATCAGACTCCTCGGGATCGATAAACGCGGCTTTTTCGTACTCTATCGCCGCCGCCTCGAAGTCCTCTTCTTGCAATGCCGTGATCCCTCTATTATAGTGCTCTACCCAGACCCGCCTTCTCTCATATTTCACTTTCTCCTGCCACCGGGAGCTCAGTTCCAGAGCTCGATGAAAAGCCTCGTTCATCCTCCCGTACTCCCCGGTTCGGGCATAAGCTTCGCCGAGAAGGAAATGGCCTTCGTCGTCCTGGGGATTTTCAGCTACGGCGACCTCCAGTTGTTCCAGGGCTCGTTCCCAATTCCCCTGCTGCTTGTAGAGCTTGGCCGCGCGCAGGGCGGCACTCTGGCAGCCGAGCAGGGCAAGAGTGTGGGCGCCTATCACGACGAGAGCGAAACCCGTTTTGAATCGCATGAGAATACTCCCTCCCTATTGCCACAATTGCGGCAGTTGGTTCTTCAGCGTGACAATGGCGAAGTAGCCGAAGAAAGCGCAGGCCCAGACCAGAACCACAAAGCGCACTTTGTGCATGGCCAGCTTGTTGTGCAGAACGCGGTTGTTCATCCACAGCAGCAGCACGGCGTAGAGCAGCATCACTCCGCCGTTGAGCGCGGCGCTGAGGACCAGCAGGACCAGGGGCTGATTGAAATCCGTCAACATGATCAGACAACCGAAGGCGATCTGGGTCCAGAGCATCACGAAGTAAATGCGGCTTTCGCTCCACCGCCGACTGTCGCGCAGCCAGTTTACCTTGATGATGTCGGTGGAAATCCGCGCACAGGCGTCCAGCAATCCCAATTCCGTGGTCAGCAGGATGACGATCCCCATCCAGTGGAAGAGACGCTGCACAATCGCCCCGTAGTTCTGGCCGATGAATTCCCCCTCGGCGCGGATGAAATCCAGCCCCGTTTCGAGCCCAGGAGTCTGACGAGAAACACTGTAGGAAATCAGCGCCAGGAGCATGAGGGAAAGGGCGGAGAGCAGATAGAAAGAGACGAAGTGCTCCCAGTTGGCCGCCCTCCACCAACCCTGCCAGCGGCTCATGTTCTCCTCGCTGAGCTCAAAGTGGTAGCCGATGTCCGCGGCCGCTTCTTCCTTACCCGTCAGTGGGCTGGTCAGCCGGCCGATGTAGCGCCCCATGGCATAGCCCTTGTCGCGCACAAAACCGCTTTGGGCAAGATTCATGGTGCCCCCTGCTCCCGCAAATGCGATAGCTCCCAGCAGCAGGGGCAACTCCATGTCAGCGGGAATGTGCCCGATAGCAACGATTCCCTTGAACATGTCAACGATGTGGGCTGGTTCTACCACCAGGAAAAAGATGACGAGCAAAAAGAGAAGCACGACAGCGACGAGCACCATCTGGATACGCTCGACCGTATTGTAAACTACCGGTCCCAGAGTGAGGACCAGTCCCACCGCAATCAGGCTGACCACGGCGCAGGCCACCCGCACTGTCTCACCGCCCCCCACTTCCCAGGTGAACAGGGTAGCCGCTCCGGATGCCCACCCAGGCCACATCCAGGGAATTACGTTGCACAGCAAAAAAATCCACGCCCAGTGCTTCCAAAGCCGGCAAAACCCGGTCACCGCTGTCTCTCCGGTGGCCAGGGTCCAGCGCTCAATCTCCATGTTGATGAAATACTGGGTCGTGACGCCGACTATACATGCCCAGAAAACCACAAACCCGAACTTGTAGGTGATGTAGGGCCAAAGCACAAACTCACCACTTCCGATGGAAAGACCCAGGAGCAGAATGCTGGGCCCCACCAACCGCCTCCATGAAGAGGGGGGATCGGGCAGATCGCGGTAGCGCGGCGGCGGCAGATTGTCGCAAGGTATGACTTCGTGCGGGACCGCCCTAGCGGTCATAGAATCCTTCTTTCCAGGCAATCAATGGGTGGCGCCGCTGCATGGGCAAAGCCACCCGCCCTCCCCTTATCTGTGCTTCGTATGCACCAAGGATCAATTCCAGAGCCGCAACGGCGCTGCTGGCGCTGGACACGGGCTCACGGTCTGCTTCGATGGCTTCGATCAAATCTGCGACGGCTGCTTTGTTGCCGTCCCCCTGCATATCCTGCTGCTTTACACCCTCCAGGGGTTGCCATTTTTGCTCCTTGGTGGACGCCTCGAAGGCCGGGTAGGGATAGATCATAATATCGCTGCCACTGCCGCCCTTGAGGACGATGCGCCCCTCGCTGCCGACGATTTCCATGCCAAAATGCCTGCCCCGACCGGGCTGATCCTTGCGCGAATCGAAAAAACCCGACACGCCGTGTTCAAATGCAAAATAGCTGTTGATGCAGTCACCGGCTACAGGCCCCACCGGCTCGGTGGCGTCCCGTACGTCCCCAGGTTCTATGTCGCGGCCGGCGCCGGTTACGTGGGCGGACATCCAGGCCACGTTACCGGCGAAGAACCGCATGGTATTGAAGAGATGAGTACCTAAAACAATCATGTCCTCCCCGCCGCCGCGAGCATCCTGCTTGCCGTGGGCGTAGATGGCCTGAAGCCGGCCGATGCGGCCTTCCTCCAGCGCCTGCTTAACCCGGCGCGTGCCATCCAGATAGACGCCCTGGTGCGCAACTGCAACCTTTTTGCCTGTTGCGGCGGCCATGCTGACAATCTGGTCGCCCTCTTCAAGGTCGGCGGTCATGGGCTTTTCGCAGTACACGTGAGCACCCGCTTCGAGACAGGCCAGGACCATCTCCAGGCGACAGTCGGACCAACGCGGTCCCACGCTGACGATCTCGGGAAGCTCCAGGCGCAGCATTTCCCGGTAGTCGGAGTAAGCCCGGGGAACTCCGGTTTCCTCCTGCGCCTTGCGACGGCCTTCTTCGTCCTCGTCCGCGAGAGCCACAAAATCGACGCTGTCCAAATCCTTGAAGGCATTGTGCAACCCGTGGCCATATCCCCCACTCCCGGTGCGGCCAATGGCAGCAGCCCGATAGGTCTTTCCCGATGTCATAAAGGATTCTCCGATTTTGGCAGGTCAAATTGGGTTCGGCCTTTTCGGCTCAAGTGCCGGTGAATCTAAGTATTGGAATCCCCCGCATCCAGAACAAAATCCACGTTTACCGGATCTGGATTCTTGCCCTGACGCTCCCATTGCCCCATCTTCTCGTCACCTTTAATCTACCGTCCATCCGAAGGCATCAGTGCAACCACCTTTCCGTATACTCTACGACAGACTCTACGAGCATTTCGGACCCCAGGGGTGGTGGCCCACCACCCCGTTGGGAGAGACCCGGCCGCGCTACTATCCCGGGCGAGGAGCACGGTCCCTGAGCACCCGCGAACAGTGGGAAATCGTCGTCGGCGCCATCCTTACCCAGAACACTGCCTGGCACAACGCGGAGCAGGCCCTGCATGCCCTATGCGCCCGCCGGCTCCTGGACCTAGCGCCCTTGTCTTCCCTTGACCGGAAAGTGCTAGCTGGGCTCATACGACCCTCGGGTTATTACAACCAAAAGACGCGAAAACTTAAGCAAATTGCACGCTATATCCTGGCGCACTACGGCGACACTGCGGCTCTGCTCGAACGTCCGCTTGAAACATTGCGCCCGGAATTGCTTGCCCTGAATGGTATCGGACCGGAAACCGCCGACTCCATTCTTCTATACGCCGCCCAGTACCCCACCTTTGTTGTGGATGCCTACACGCGCCGGATCTGCGCACGCCTGGGGCTGGTAGACGCGTCCATAGGTTATTCCGAATTACAGGCCCGGTTTGCCCGGGCCCTGCCGTCCGACCCGGTTCTTTTCAACGAATTTCACGCCCTGTTGGTTAAACACGCAACGACCTACTGTAAGGCCGAGCCTCTCTGTAGATCGTGTTGCCTACGCAGGCAGTGTCCGTTCCCCGGGCGTAGAAAAAAGGATGGAGATTGAAACGTGAATGCGATTGAAGCGATTGGAGGCAACCGGCCATTGTTGGTGGAGGAGTTCGCCCGACGCGCCCATGCCTATGCCCTAAACCCGGCCCGCAATCCCTTGAAAGAAATTCTGAATAGGGCCGGGTCCTTTGAAAAGATTCCGCCTCTTCTCGGTTTTTTCAACGATATCCCCTGGCATAGGTTTCGCCAAAGTGAAGCCCATTCCTGGGCCAAGGCAGGCTTTTCCTGGGTGGTCAACGACGGCGAACATGGGCAGTGGGAAGGCTGGTACGGACGGGAACAAAACGCCGCCGAGGCATGTCTGGGACTGCTGCCCATTCAACGCCTGCACCGCGAGGCGCGCAGCCAGCACGGCGACGCTTTCCAGTTGGGGGCGCGGGCTACTATGCGACCATATGGTACCACCTACGAAGAAGCCGAGGGCTACTTCCGCACCATCGATTTCCCAATCCCCGGGCAGGCCGGGGCAGAGGACCGCGGCGGCTACCCGGTTCGCACCGGAGACCGCACCATGATGTTCACCCCCGATGCCCTGCGCAACACCGAAACCGAGACCCAGGGCTGGCTTCAGTTCGAAACCGCCGAGTACATCCTCGACCGGGAATTGCGCGACCGCATCCTCGACCTGATGGCCGCCCAGGGCAAGAACAAGGCCTGTGGCTTCGTTGGTCCTTTCGACGCCATCCTCAGAGAAGGAGATATTCCGGAAATCGAAGACGCTATCAATGACCTGTTCCGTGCGGCGGCACAGCGCGGTATTTGCCTGGGCAGGGTAGTGGGTAGCGGCTCCATGGAAGATCCTCAGGATATCGAAGAGGGAATGGTTGTGGCCATCGAAAACGGGGCGCGGTTGCTCTGCGTCCACTACATGGCCAGTGATATGACCTACCATGGCGCCGCCGCCATCTCCGAGCCATTCTTCAGGGCAGCCGCGCGCTGTGGATTTTAGGAAGGATAAAGGAGAAAATTATGGTGCCGAAGCGGGGACTCGAACCCCGACGCCCGAAGGCACTGCCCCCTCAAGACAGCGTGTCTACCAGTTTCACCACTTCGGCATGAAGATTTGCCAGTACCTCAGGGCGCCTCACCAGCTTCCGCACTCTTTTCCGAGTCCGTTTCCACCTGACCCGCCTCCTTCAAGGGAAGCCCGTCGGTTTCGTTGAACAGCTTCTCTGGCTCCATGGATGCGCCGCTTTCCTCCAGGATGCGCTCGCTGGCCGTCGTGGGCATCCCCTCGGGCGTGTCGTAGGTTATCGCCTGAACCACACAGATCAGCATGAAGGCCGTCGCCAATACAGCCGTGGCCTTGGTGAGGAAAGTGGAAGCTGAGCGCCCGCCCAGCACCGAAGTAGAACTCAAGCCGCCGCCGATGGAACCAGCGAGACCGCCTCCCTTGCCCGACTGCAAGAGTACCGCCGCAACTAATAGAAGACAGATCAGCACGTGAATTATGGTCAGGAATATCATCATCGCTATCGACCAGCAGCTTTTACAATCTCCGTAAAATCCTCTGCACTGAGGGAGGCGGCCCCTATCAGGCCGCCGTCGATTTCCTCGCGGGAAAAGAGGTCAGCCGCATTCTCTGGTTTTACACTGCCTCCGTACTGGATGCGGGTCCGCGCGGCAACATCTCCCCCGTAGACACTCCCCAAAAAACGGCGAATCAACCGATGAACCGTTTCCGCCTGTGCGGCGCTGGCAGTTTTGCCGGTGCCGATGGCCCACACGGGTTCGTACGCCAGCACGATTCTGCAGGCATCCTCATCCGGAAGGCCGGCCAGTGCGGCCTCGACCTGTCCGAGCACCACATCCTCAATTTGGCCGAAGTTGCGTTGTTCCAGACTCTCACCCACACAGATAATCGGGATCAATCCGGCTTGCAAAGCGGCGGCCGCCTTGCGATTAATAGCCGCACAGGTCTCACCGAAATACTGGCGTCGCTCGGAGTGGCCTAATATAACGTAAGTGCATCCACTGGTCAAGATCATCTCCGCCGACACCTCTCCTGTATATGCCCCTTCTTTGTCCCAGTGCATGTTCTGTGCGCCCATGGCTATCGGACCTCCCTCCAGAGTAGCGCCCACGGCCTGCAGGCAGGTGAATGGAGGGAACAACACCACGTCCCGGTCCACACACAAAGGACCAACCAGAGGCTTGAGCGCGGAGGCTAAATCGACGGCGCGCTTCGCCGTGTTATGCATTTTCCAGTTGGCGGCAATTAGGGGTCTGCGCATGGTTCATTTCCTCTCCGAGAGCGCGGCAACTCCCGGCAATATCCCTCCCCCCATGCATTCCAGGGCGGCCCCACCGCCAGTGGAGATATGGGTCATCTTGCCACTCAATCCTTCCTTGGCCACAGCCGCCACCGTATCCCCACCGCCTATTATGGCCGTCGATCCCTGATCCGCAGCTGCGGCCACTGCCTTTGCTATCCACCTCGTACCCTCGGCAAAGGGTTCCAATTCAAAGACACCCATGGGTCCATTCCAAACCACGGTGCGTGCAGCCTTGATCTTTCCGGAGTAGTCATGGCAGGTCCGGGGACCGATATCCACACCCTGCCAGCCTGCCGGCATGGAGTCGCAAGTCACATCCAAGGCCGGGGAATCGCGGGCAATGCAGGTCGTCACCACGCAGTCCCGAGGCAATAACAACTCGACGCCTCTGGCTTTTGCCCGTTCTAATATCCGTCGGGCAGTCCCAATTCGATCTTCTTCCACCAGGGAAGCGCCCACCTCCAATTCAGTGGCCCTGAAAAAGGTAAAGGACATGGCACCACCAATGAGCAACCCATCTACCTTGCCGAGAAGGTTTTCCATTACCTTGATCTTGCCGGTAACCTTGCCCCCCCCCAAGATGGCCACAAACGGCCGCTGCGGTGCTTCTAGCACCTCGTTCAGGTAGTGGATCTCCTGTTCCATCAACAAACCGCTCACAGCCACGGGCAGATGGTGGGAGATTCCTTCGGTGGAAGCGTGAGCGCGATGCGCCGCACCAAAAGCATCGTTCACGTAGACTTCACCCAGAGACGCCAGTCGGCCCGCAAATCGGGCATCGTTTGCCTCCTCTTCGGGATGGAAGCGCAAATTTTCCAGAAGGAGAATTTGACCTGGTTGGAGAGACCGGGCTCGTCGTTCCGCCTCGAAACCGACACAATCCGGCGCCAGTTGTACCGAGCGCCCCAGCATCTCGCCAAGACGGACGGCTATGGGCTCCAGTGACATTGCGGTTACCCTCTTGCCATTGGGGCGTCCCAAGTGAGACATCAGGATGAGGGCCGCCCTCTGTTCCAACAAACGCTCCAAGGTGGGCAGCGCCGCCTGCAGGCGCGTATCATCCACAACCTGTCCATTCTGGTCCAGCGGTACGTTGAAGTCCACCCGCACCAGGACCTTCTTGCCGGCTACGTCGACGTCTCTGACAGTCTGCTTGGCTATGTTCTCACCTTCTCATCCAAAGAACACCGTGGCTATATCAAAAAGATCGTCGCTCACCATCTTCAAGTCCCCGATCGCCTCACCTATGGGAACAGCGACCACTTCATTGCCCTGCAGACTCACCATTTTGCCGTAGTCCTGCCGATGCACCATATCGATGGCGGCAATTCCGAAGCGCGTCCCTAAAACCCGGTCGAAAGCGGATGGCGTACCGCCGCGCTGCAGATGACCCAGAACCGTCACCCGGGTCTCGTAGCCGGTGCGCTCTTCGATCTCCCTGGCCACCAAGTGGCCCACGCCACCCAACTTTACATGACCGAATTCGTCCGTGATGGTCTCGGCAACAACGGACTTTTTCTCCCCTTCATCGCCCACGTTGATCTTGACTCCCTCGGCCACTACGACGATGCTGAAGTCCTTGCCCCGTTGATGGCGCTTCTTGATGCTGCGCACAATCTCCTCTACGGAGTATTGCTGTTCAGGAATGAGGAGCATGTCGGCGCCGCCGGCGATTCCAGCGTAGGTGGCGATCCATCCGCTGTGGCGGCCCATCACCTCGATAATCATTACCCGGTTGTGCGACTCGGCGGTGGTGTGGATGCGGTCGATGGCCTCGGTGACGATATTGACGGCTGTGTCAAAGCCGAAAGTGTAATCCGTCTTGCTGATATCATTGTCGATAGTCTTGGGCACACCCACCACCAGCATCCCCATAGCATCCAATTTGTGCGCTACGTTGAGGGTATCGTCGCCGCCGATGGCGATCAAGGCGTCCAGTTTCATCCGCTTCATGTTCTCGACGACCATATCGCCGCCCTCCGAGTCCTTGAAGGGATTGGTCCTCGAGGTTCCCAGGATAGTGCCGCCCTTTGGCAAAATCCCGGAGATCTCCTCCAAGCCCAGGGGCTCCCACAAACACTCCATCATTCCTTTCCAGCCTTTGAGGACTCCTCTGAAGCGATCTCCGTAGACCACAATGCCTTTGCGCACGGCAGCACGAATCACTGCGTTCAGCCCCGGACAATCGCCACCTCCGGTCAAAATGCCGACAGTCATTTTGCTCATACAGTCCATTCCCTTGCCAGTGAAACGCCATGCGGAGTTCGAAGTGAATCCGATCAAATTAGGCCTTAAACTTAATCTGCGGCATAAATTAGGTCAAGTAAAGGAATCCTGGGAGCAGAGCGAATGAAGGCCGATTTTTTCCTTTAAGCACGAGGAGGGCTGGCCAGGGCAAGAGCCCATGTGCAATGGCCGCCGGCGCGATTCAGAGCCAGGGCACAGGCATTGAGAGTCGATCCAGTGGTAATCACATCGTCCACCACACCGATGCAGCCATGCGGTGGCAATTTGTCGATTACCTCGAAGGCATCGCTCAAATTCCGGCGCCGCGCATCGACTTCCAGTTTTGCCTGTTGCCGGGTATTGAACCGGCGCCGGAGCAGCTGGTCGCACACGGGAAGGTCCAGCACATCCGCCAGGCCCTGGGCAATGCACAAACTCTGGTTGTAGCCCCGTTCCCGCTGGCGCGCAGGGTGGAGAGGAACAGGCAACAGCAGATCCACCTGCTGGAGTTCCCGGCTCAGCCCCGGCGCCTGTCCCAGACGGCGTCCCAATTCCCGCCCCAACCTTTTCTGCTGTCTGAATTTGACGGCATAGAGCGCTTGCTTCAGGGCACCCTCGAAAGCCCCTAGAATCAGGGCGCGCTCAAATTCTGGCTCCCACTCCTCACAATGGACACATGCGGCGTCCGGAAATTCCAGGGGACAACTACAGCGCCGACAACGCGCCCTGATTCTCTTACCTTGCTCAAGGATCTCCTGCCAGCACCCGTCACACAGACTCCCACCCGAATTGTCTAAAGGCCTTTCGCAGGCCGCGCAGTGCGGCGGGTAGACGAAATCCAGCAGAGCAAGTCCCAACTGCCATACGCCGTTCCAAAGTGTAGCCATTCATGTACACCTTTTATTACACCATTTGCATCTGAAACTGGACGATCTTGCGTTCTGCCCGAGAACTACGGTCCTAATCATTCAAAATCCGTACCAGTGGGAAAATCTCTGTCCATATTCGCAAAGGTCCCATTGGTCTACCTGTCCGCAAGGCACGTAAACATGCTGGTTCTGTTTCCTCGGACAGTAGACGCATCCGCTCACGAAAACCGTCGGAAAATTTGACATACTCTGGCTTTATCTGTTTCGTATGGCCTCAGCAACCCTAAAACGGACTCGCTTCAGACCCTCAGCCCGCTCCCGAGGACATTTTGATACCCATGAGAGACAATTGGTTTTCCTATATTTCGCTGTGCCTTCTGCTGTGCCCTTTTCCCCTGCTCGCCGACTACAAACTCGTCCAAGGGCCGGACCCGGCCGATCCCATGCGAGTCCACCTTTACCAGCTCGACAACGGTCTCCTCGTATGCCTCAGCCAAAACCACGAAGAACCGCGTTTTTACGCCGAGATCGCCGTCCGCGCTGGCAGCAAGCACGACCCCCCCCGAAGCCACCGGCATCGCCCACTACCTGGAGCACATGCTTTTCAAGGGCACGGGGAAGCTCGGCGTCCTGGATTTTGAGCACGAAAGGCCGCACCTGGACCGAATCGTCGACCTCTACGAGGAGCATTTCTCCCAGAGCGATCCTGAAAAGCGCCGTGAAATCTACACTTTGATCAATAGGGAAGCCCAGTTGGCCGCCAAATTCGCCATTCCCAACGAAATCGACAAACTCTACACCGCCATGGGCGCCAAAGGTCTGAATGCCCACACCTGGAAAGAGGAAACCGTCTACAAGGTGGACCTTCCCGCCAACCGCCTGATCCACTGGGCTAAAATTGAGGCCGAACGCTTCTCCAACCCGGTATTCCGGCTATTTCAAACCGAGTTGGAGACAGTGTACGAAGAAAAGAACCGCTCCATGGACGACAAGAGGAGGGTGATCCGCAAAGCTGTGGCCGAGCAACTCTACAAAGTCCATCCCTACAGGAACACAACCCTGGGCACGGTCGAGCACCTGAAAAACCCCTCCCTGAAGAGGATGTACGAGTTTTACCGCACTTACTACGTACCCAACAACATGGCCATTCTCATCTCCGGCGACATCGACATCGAGAAGACCATCGACCTCATCGACGCCGAGTTCTCTATTTGGCGAAAGGGGAAATTGCCCAGGGCAGGGAGGTGGAAAGAAGACAGGATTGAACAGGTGGAGCGGGTCGAGGTGTCCTACGAAGGTGAGGAATATGTTCTTCTCGCTTTCCGCACCGCGCCGAGGAATCACAAGGACGCCGAAACCTTGCAGGTCCTCGACATGATCCTGGACAATTCCGTGGCCGGGCTCATCAACCTCAACCTCAACCAGCGGCAAATGGTTCGCCAGGCCGGTTCCTACCCATGGTTACACAACGACTACGGCGCCCAGTACTTGTGGGGCGTTCCCAAGGAAGGCCAGAGCTTGAGGGAGGTTGAAGAGCTGTTGATAGATCAGGTCGAACTCCTCAAGGAGGGGCGATTCGACGACTGGATCATCCCGGCCATCATTACCGACTTCAAGAAGAATCACAAGAAAAAGCTCGAAGCCAATGGTTCCCGGGTTGGCCTCATGCGCGATGCCTTCCTCTCCCACGAGGATTGGAAACATGCCGTCGGCACACTGCAACGCATGGAAAAACTCGAGAAAGAGGACATCGTCCAGGCCGCAAAAGAATACTTCAGTAAAGGTTACGTTGCCGGCTACCGCCGCGACGGTCAGCCCGACCTGCCTGACATTGAAAAGCCGCCTCTCGACAAAATCGAGATCGATCCTGCGCGGCATTCGGCATTCTTCGATTCCCTCATCCGCATGCCCTACCAGGAAATCGAGCCCGTATTCGTAGTTCCAGGACGCGACTACGAGATCAGAGAGTTGCGCCCCGGCATAAAGGTCTACTACGCCGAAAATCCCCTCAACGACCTCTTTTCCTTCAGCCTATCCGTAGACTTGGGCTCCCTGGGCGAGCGGCGCTTGAACGTGGCGAGGAAGTATCTCGACAAATCAGGGACCGCTCGCCTCAGTCCCGATGAGCTGAAGAAGGAATGGTACAAGCTCGGCACAGATTTCATCATCCAGGTCGGCGACCACGAAACAACCGTCACCATCGCCGGGCTCGATGAAAACTTTGGAGCTTCTCTCGCCCTGCTGATGGAATTCCTGCAGCGGCCGGCGGCCGAGGATGCTGTACTCGAAGAACTGGTGCGAATCATCCTGAAGGAACGCGCCGACGCCCAAAAGGACAACCGCACCATCAGCCGGGCGCTCTACCAGTACAACCGCTGGGGCGATCAGTCCTACTTCCGCCGCATTCCCTCAAATGCGGAGCTTCAGGAGTTGCGCGGACCGGAACTCCACGGGTTGATCGGAGGTCTCCTGTCCTACGAGCATTCCCTGAGTTATACCGGGTCCCTGACCCTGAACGAGCTCCTTGACCACCTTGAACAGAGTTACAGGATGGAAGGGGAATTGCAACCGCCTCCTCCCTACCAGGTCCTGAAGACCCGCCGGCCTGCGGCAAACAAAACCTATTTCTTCGACAAGGAGATGGCCCAGGCCTTGGTGCGGATCGAATCCGGAGACGGTCCCTACGAGGAGGGTCTGCGCCCGTTCATTCAACTCTTCAACGAGTATTTTGCCGGGGGAATGGCCGGGGTGGTATTTCAGGAACTTCGCGAAGCACGCGCCCTGGCATACTCTGCCGGCGCGCGCTACATACACGGCAAGCGCAAGGCGGAGCCCGGCCTCATGGTCGGAGCCGTCGGCTGCCAGGCGGACAAGACCATGGAGGCCGTGAAGGTTTTTCTAGACCTCATCGATCACCCCCCGGTCTCGGAAGAGCGCTTCGAGGCCGCCCGGCAAGCCCTGCTCAACGACTACCGCACCTCGCGCCTTGGGTTTCGCCAAGTCCTGGCCGCGGTGCGCACCTGGGAGCGCCAGGAGGTCCCGATCGACCCGCGTGTCATGCGCTTCGAGGAACTTCAGCGATCTTCCATGGAAGCGATGCTGGCATTCCACCGCAACCATATCCAGAACCGCCCCCGACTGATTTCCATCGTGGGAGACAGGAGCAAGATCGACCTGGAGGACCTGTCCCGACACGGGAGCATCGTCGAAGTGAACCTGAAGGACATATTTGGATTCTAAGCGGGGATTATGTTGACAACAATCATCCTTCGAACTAGCTTTTGCCAATAGCATTTCGGGGTGGCGGTGTAGCTCAGCTGGTTAGAGCAGTGGAATCATAATCCACGTGTCGGGGGTTCGAGTCCCTCCACCGCTACCAAAGACAACAAGCCCCCGAGGACGTGTTCTTTGGGGGCTTGTTGTATCTGACGCTATTTCAAGCACTTGCGTCGCTGCCTACATCACCTCCGATCCTCCGGTTCGAAACGGCACCTCTGGTCTTCGAGTGTAACCGTGGGGGTTGCGTTCGCATATCCAGACGTATCGCTTACGGATTCTCAGATTCTCTATTTATAGGGGCGCATTGTTTAACACACTTTTTACCTCTGGTTGACCAGAGGTCGACATTTCCTAACCCGCCCCGGTAGGTATCCTCTCCGAAGCCGGACCACGGGGTTCGGCTGATCACCAGACGGCGGTAGCGGCCGTGAGAAACGGAGTCTGTTGTGGGTGCCGACGGCATCGCTCTCGGCGATCCCGAGCGGACTTCAACGGCTCCCCGGCCGTCAGTCCACTGCTGCATCCACTTCCTCCCCTCCCCCGGCTTGTCTGCCAGTAGCGGCACACGGCCGCCGAGGAGGACAGGATGCCCTCCCTCACCCCCATTCCGGACACCCTCGATGAGGTGATCGCGGAGATCGCCTCGATCCTGGCCCAGGGCTACCTGCGCCAGCGAAATAGTGGTCCCGTAGCGCCCGAATACCTGGAGAACACAGAAAGAGTCAATAATTATCAAGTATTTACGGAAGAATCGCCTTGACTGTTCGGGGGACCAAAGGCCTCATTCATGAACCAGGTTAACGCTCTGGAGAGGCGCGGCGGACAGACCGCCTCGCTGGGGGCGTATCCCCCGAACAGGAGGTATGGATGGAAACCAGCCCATATGAACAGATCCAGGCGCTTTCCGGCCTGACCGCGGCCCAGCTCCGGGAGAAATACCTGGACGTGTTCGGCGAGGAGAGGCGTGCTCGCAACAGGCTGTTCCTGCAAAAGCGCATCGCCTGGCGGCTGCAGGCGCTGGCCGAAGGCGGCCTGTCCGAGCGCGCCCGCCGGCGCGCCGAGGCGCTAGCCAACGAGGCCGATTTGCGGCAACGTGCTCCCCGCGATCCGGTCACTCCTGGATCGGCAGAGGTAAGGGCGCGAACGACCAAGGGGCCTATCCCCCTCTCGCAGGACCCGCGGCTGCTATTGCCCGGCACACTGCTGGTCCAGGAGTTTCGCGGGCGTCACATCGTCGTCAAGGTCCTCGACGAGGGTTTCGAGTTCGAAGACCGGCACTACCCGTCCCTGTCCGCCATCGCCAAGGACATCACCGGCAGTAAATGGAACGGATTCCTGTTCTTCGGCCTCACCGGTTGGAGCGCCCGCGAGCCGGCGCACGCACGAGGAGGTGGGCGCGTGAACGGAAGCCTCCACCCCCATCGGACTCAGACGGCCCCGGCCTCTGCGCGAAACGGGACCGTCCGTTGTGCCATCTACACGCGCAAGTCCACCGACGAAGGGCTCGACCAGGAATTCAACAGCCTCGATGCCCAGCGGGAATCGGCCGAGGCCTACATCGCCAGCCAACGATCTGAGGGTTGGACCTGCCTGCCCGACCGCTACGACGACGGCTTCACCGGCGGCAACATGCAGCGACCCGCTCTCGAGCGCCTGTGCGCCGACATCGAGGCCGGTCAGATCGACTGCGTCGTGGTCTACAAGATGGATCGTCTCAGCCGCTCGCTGCTGGACTTCGCCCGCATGATGGAGCTGTTCGAGCGCGAGATCATCTCCGAGTGCATCAAGGACAAGGTGTCGGCGGCCCGGCGCAGGGGCAAATGGGTCGGGGGCCGGAATCTCCGTTCAGCAGGACTTGGCCCTGGCTTCGTTGCTGGGATTGGATCATCTCGAACGCAACGGCCACCACTACGTGAGGGGTATGAGTGATCTTTCTGATAGTGAGCAAAAGGCGTTTTTATCCGCTCATCCTGATCTGTATACCAGGACGGAGGGTGTGGTCTGTCTGAACATCGAGGGTGGCAAATTGAAGATTGGATCCCTCGACCGGACCGTGTCAAGGAGAATGAGACACCTCGCGTGAAGTATTACTGACGAATATGGTCGCATTCGATGGTCTTGTTCGGTTGGTTGATCCAGACTTCGCTCGGGATCTTTGGTGACCGAGGTTTGCCGTTGACGAAGCGCTCGGGATGCCTGCCGTAGGCCTCGTCGAGGACGTGCTGCCGCGCGGCCTGGAATTCATCGGCCAGGCCATGGTGCACGACGTCGGGAGTGAGCAACCCCAGGCCACTGTGACGGTGTTCGGCGTTGTACCAGGCGAAGAAGTTTCGAAAGTAGGTCTGTGCGTCCTCGGGGCAACCAAAGCGACCCGGGTACGCCGGCGCGTATTTGACCGTCTTGAAGTGGCTCTCCGAATACGGGTGTCGTCCGACACCCGCGGCCGACTGTAGCTGGCCAGGATGTCCAAGTCAACCAGCAGCTGGGAAAATGTCTTGGCCGTCATCGGCGCACCCCGGTCCTGGTGCAGGGTGAGTTGTCCCGGCGTGATGCCCTGCTTTTGGCATGCACTACTGATCAACCGCTGGGCTCGGTTCGCACTCTCCCGCCTGGCCACCATCCAGGCGACGACGTAGCGCGAGAACAGATCGAGTACCACGTAGAGCGGGTAGGTGACCCACTGGCGCGGCCCCGGCAGGCGCGTGATGTCCCAGGTCCAAACCTGGTTCGGGGCGGTGGCCATCAAGCGTGGCGGCTCCCGATGCGGGTGACGTCGTTGCCGGCGACGCTCGATCACCTCGTCGGCGTCGTGCAGCACCCGATACATCGTGCGGATAGAACACAGATACCGTCCCTCCTCCAGCAAGGTAGCGTACACCGCCGCGGGCGGGCGGTCGACGAAGCGGTCTTCGTGGAGCGTGTCCAGGACCTGCGTGCGTTCCTGCGGCGCCAACGCACGCGGCTTCGGTACGGGGGCTTTGCGGTGTCGGTAGACCGATGCACGAGCCACGCCCAACGCCCGGCACGCCGGCGCCAGACCAACCGTGGGGCCAGCGTTTCCACAGCCGCTCTCATTCGTCGCCGGCGTGCGGCGGCGGGTTCAGGGGGATCCCCAGGAGCTCGGAGGCTTTTTTTGGATATCGAGGGTCGTCTCCGCCTGCTCGAGACGTTGTCGCAGCCGGGCGTTTTCCTTGCGCAGTTGCTCATTCTCGACTGTCACCGGATCGCGACCACGGCTCTTTGGCCCCCGCGGCTTAGCCAGCGCCTTTAGCGAGCCCTCTCGACGAGCGCGACGCCACTCTGCCAGGCGCGAAGAATACAGCCCCTCGCGGCGCAGCAACGCCGCGATCTGGCCCCGGTTCCTGGCACCCATCCGCCTCTTCCAGAATATCGAGTTTGTATTCGGCACTGAACTGCCGGCGCTTGGCTTTTTCCGGCACCTCTGGGTCAGGACGGGATGCCGCGGTTGAGGGCCCTCCGCTCCGGGCCTTCAACAGACACCGACACCCGCTCGTTCCGGCCGTTGCTGGTACTCGTCATCTCACGCTCCTCTCCGCCCTTAAACTACAGTAAACTGGGAAGGGGAGATGTCTCACACTAACTTGGCACGTAGGGGTTAGTAAAAAGTCAAGACTGGGGGAAGCCATTCTAGATCTCAAATTGCTCTTGGAAAGTTCTTGGTATCGCACGTTTCGGGGAGCCAATTGTTTCAATGTCTTAGCTCGCTTGGCTTCCTCGGTGACGACGAGATTGCGGGCCTGCTCCGCCGCCTGGCGGCTGCGGCAGACGATCACGAAATCATCACAGTACCGATAGAGTTGGCCGACGCGCCGATGACGATCCTGCCACCATCGATCCAGCGAATGCAGATAGAGGTTGGCCAGGACGGGGCTGACGACCCCACCCTGAGGAACGCCACAGCGCGTCTCGTGCCGCTGCCCGTCGACGACCACACCGGGTGCTGATCCGGCGGGCGCCATGATGGCCGTAGAAATGGCCGTGGTCGGAGGCGAATACCACCAGCGTATCCCGCCAGTCCGAGATGCTCCAAGGCGTCGAGAATGGGGCCGATCTGCTTGTCCATCAAGCTGACCATGCCGTAGTAGCAGGCGATGTCCCTGGCCAGCTCGTCGCGATCGTGCAGGTGCGATCCAAACCCGTGCAGTTCCAGTCGTCCGACGCCTTGCAAGGTCGTGGGGGCGTACCGGGCATGTGAACAAATCTTCACACTCCTGCGCACTGACCAACGCAGTCATAGAGCAGGTTCTCAAGCCTTGACGGATGCGAGCACGGGTGGACCGCCTCTTGCTATGGGACCGGCACCATGCCGGCCACTGCACCTATCCGGGTGCCCAAGTACTGCCGTCGCGAACCGGAAAAGGAGCCCCTCTACCAGATCCTCGCCGGGCATCTGGAAACCTTTGTCCAGCAAGCCCGAACGTCTGAGCACCGACTGCCGCTCCATGTCGAGAAGGAGATGCGCGCCTACCTCGAATGCGGCATGCTGGCCTACGGATTCGTGCGGGCTCGTTGTGAGGACTGCGGGACGAGTCGGGCGATTGCCTTCTCCTGCAAGAGGAGGGGGTTCTGCCCCTCGTACAGCGGCCGGCGCATGGCCGATACAGCGGCGCGCTTGGCCGACGACGTGCTGCCCCGGGTGCCGGTGCGCCAGTGGGTGCTCAGCTTTCCGTACGAGATACGTTACCGCCTCGCCTACGACGGCGAATTGGTCGCGACCGTACTGGCGGGGGCTCGAACGCTTGTGCCACTACGTGGCCCGACCGGCCCTGGCGGCGGGGCGTCTACGCATCCTCGATTCCCAGCACCTTTGCTTCGCGCTCAAAACGCCGTGGTCGGATGGGACCAGCCACCTGGTACTGTCTCCCCTGAACTGCTGGAGAGACTGGCAGCTCTCGTACCCCCGCCGCGGCTCCATCTCCTCCGCTACCACGGGGTCTTGGCGCCCTGTGCCCGGGACCGCGACCGCATCGTGCCCGCCAAGCCGGTTGCGGAGTCGCTGGCTGCGGACGGCGATCCGAGACCTCAGCCCTGCGGCCATCGGTTGGGTTGGGCGGCCCTGCTCGCGCGGGTGTTTGCCGCCGAGCTCAGCCAATGCGCCGCCTGAGGTCCTCCTCGACCGTCTCCTACGCCGGCCGCAGGGCTTGGTGCGCCCTCAAGATCCCAGGTTGCCCTCCGATCCATGCCCACAGGCAGCAAAACCATACCCTGAGCACTTCCGGAAGACCCCTGCGAGAGCCAACCCATCATCAGGCACCTCAGCGGACCCTTGCGTGCACTCTTAGTGCGCTCTCAGCGTCTTGACGGTGATCGAAAACGCTGTCTTTTTCTTCCTATACGTAAACCCAAGATCTCGCTGGCGGACGGCGGGGGCGGGTATGCTCCCCGGCGCTGCAGCAGGTCGGCGCGGTTGACGGCGCTGGCCCGCACCGCGATGCGGACCTCAACCCGGACCCGGTTCACCGATCTGGCAGTCGGTCCAGGAAAGCCTCTCTCCGTCAATCTGAATCGCCTTCACCGCGGATCCCGCCGCCGGCCGGGAAGATCCGCAATCCGAGCTCGAATCACTCGTTCCCCTTCGCTCGTATCACTTTTCCAGCCAGAAAGAATAAAGCCTGGCCTGGTGCAGGTCGAATATGAGGCGAACCGGCCGCTCGAAGACCCGCTCGCGGTCTCCGTTCCAGACGATTCGGGCGCGCAGGTGGTCGCCGCTGATCGGTTGCCCGATCATGGTGAAGCCGGAAAAGCGCTTCAGGGTCGCTCCGTCGACGATCTCGGCGTAGACCGCCCCCCATTTGGCGTCGACGTTGAGGTATACCTCCTCTCCCCGCAGCAGGAACGGTTTGGTCGTGATGGTCGCCGCCTCGCCGCCGTCGAGAGAGAGAAAGCCGTCCAGCCGCAGTTTGGCCAGCGACAGGGCGCCCGTATCCTCAAAGAGGTCGGGATCCACGTTCAGCCGGTAGAGTTCCCGATTGCGGTTCAATTTCCGGTAATTTTCCCGGCCGCCGGGCAGGCGCAGGGCGTTGTAGTAGACCCAGATCTCCCCCAAGTCCGGGCGCACCACGGGCCGTCCCGTCAAGAGCACTTGGCTGGTGTCGTAGCGCTCGCCGTCCCACGGTTCGATGCCGATAAACGGCGCCCGGTTTTCCACCCGGTCCCAGTGGTACAGGTCGCGGGAGAAGCCGAGCTCCACCTGGTTGATGCGGGTGAAGTTCTTCTCCGGCGGGGGGATCGCCCCAAACGGATTGAACAAGCCGGGAAATCCGAAGTAACATCCTTCGTACGGCATCACCGCCATCTGGTAGACCTCGGCGATATAGTCCACCTCATCGACGGTCGGCGGCGTGATATAGGCCGGATTCTCCACCACCTCCCGGACCCGCCGCCGGCAGTTCTCGCGATCGATTTCGTCGGAGTGCAAGATGAGCTGTGGATCGGTGAACTGTTCGAAGTCCTTGCTGGTGGAGAGAAATACCGAGCGCCCCCACTCGGTGCCGTGTTTCACCATGGCCAGGTATTGAGCGCCAAACTCATCGTAGGTGAAGTGGCATTCGTCGCTGCTGGGAATGGGCGGTCTGTCCAGCAAGGTCCAGTCGAAACCGTCGGGCGAGGTCGCCAGGAAACGGGAGCTGGCGTTGATCACCGCCCGGCGGGTGAACAAGCCCTTGTAGCGACGTCGCGGGTCGGGGTCTGCCGCGTCGCGAATGACGTGTGTCAGGCGTTGCCGTTCTCCCGCCTCCGGGTCGTCGGCAATGTTGTTGTCCTTGGAGCCGTTCCACTCGTACCGTCCAAGCGACGGCCGCTCCCAGGTTTCGCCGTCGGTGGAGGTGGCGTAGCAGACGTGGTCGCCAAAGTACCACCATTCCCAGATACCCTTGTCCGGGTTCCATTGGGGAGCGCTCCGGCTCTGCAGGGAGCGCTGGCCCCGCGCGCGGTCGGGGCGGATCACGGGCCCGCACTTTTTGGGCCGGTGCATGGTTCGAGCCCACCCGTGGTTCTGGGCGCCGGCCCCCGTCTCCAGGGCGGCGTCGTCCACGAACAGCTGGCGATGTTTATGCGGTTCTATGAGTTGCTGGTCCATCGGATCGGTCCAGTCGCGGTCCGACGCGGCTCCGGTTGGGGCGATCAGATACTTATCCCAACCCCATGCGCCTGAATTGACATTCCGGTGCGTTGAAACACACCAGTAGGTCCTTCATTCTCCCTTCCAGGTCGCGCTCCATTTCTGCGTTCCGGATAGGTTGCTCCTGCTGCGGATCGGCAAATAGATCGGAACATAGGAATTAATAAGGGCCTTTTCGCGGTCGGTCAAGTATAGGAATTAATAAGGGCCTTTTCGCGGTCGGTCAAGTATAGGAATTAATAAGGGCCTTTTCGCGGTCGGTCAAGTAGTGGTGGCGCCTTTTTCCATGCATGGCGCCGCGTGGGACATTTCTCGCCGTCTCTCCCGCTCCCGCGCATCTGCAACCCAGAATTCTCTGCTGGCCAGAGGTCCTCCACCACCTGCCCTTGCCCACTACAGCGCCGTGGCGAAAACCTTGGCCCGGCGCAAGTGCAGGCGAACTGCCACCTCCTTCCCCTTGAGATCTGACAGATCGCTCTTGCCGTTCCAATGCACCACCCGGGAAACCTCGTCGCCCGTCAGGGTCTCGGCCTCGGCGAGTGAAAAACCGTCGAACGCCTCCACCTTGCGGGGCGGCGTCGAGGGTGAATGCACCAGTTCCACCTTTGCCCAGCCGTCGGTTTCCGTGCGGAAATTCAAACGCATCTCGGCGCCGACGCAGACCCGCATGTTGAGCACCACCCGTCCATCCGCCACCGCCTCCAGCCCCGCCAGTCGGTCCGGCTTCCACAGGGCCCAGTGATGCTCCCCCGGATCGGGCTTGCGCGGCGCCGACCCGCGCGAGCACATGTCGTGTTTGCGCTCGTACGCCGCAAACGCGCGGCATGCTGGCCTACGGATTCGTGCGGGCTCGTTGTGAGGACTGCGGGACGAGTCGGGCGATTGCCTTCTCCTGCAAGAGGAGGGGGTTCTGCCCCTCGTACAGCGGCCGGCGCATGGCCGATACAGCGGCGCGCTTGGCCGACGACGTGCTGCCCCGGGTGCCGGTGCGCCAGTGGGTGCTCAGCTTTCCGTACGAGATACGTTACCGCCTCGCCTACGACGGCGAATTGGTCGCGACCGTACTGGCGGTATTTCTGTGCGTGGTGGGACGCTGGTATCGACGCCAGGCGCAGGCCCTGGGCCATGACAGCGCGCGCTGCGGCTCGGTAACCTTCGTCCAGCGATTCGGTTCCTCCTTGAACCTCAATCCCCACCTGCATGTGCTCATGCTCGACGGGGTCTATGTCGATGGGGACGAAGCTCCGGTTTTCGTTCCGGCCCCGCCGTTGTCGGACCAAGACGTGCAGCAGATCGTGCAGACGAGTACGCGCCGAATCCTCCGCCTGTGCGCGAAACGTGGCCTGCTCGACCGACACCGCAGCCGATCGGCTGCGGACGAGGAGCCGGTGCTGGCGGCGCTCACGGCAGCCTCGGTGGGTGGGCTCCTCGCCACCGGGGAACGCGCAGGTCAGCCGCGTGCGACGTGTCCTGAAAGATGCGGCCACCGGGGTGCGTACGGCGCCCTTGTGCGTTGCTTCGCGCGGCTTTTCGCTGCATGCGGCGACGCGGATCGCGGGCCCGGACCGGCGGGGGCTCGAACGCTTGTGCCACTACGTGGCCCGACCGGCCCTGGCGGCGGGGCGTCTACGCATCCTCGATTCCCAGCACCTTTGCTTCGCGCTCAAAACGCCGTGGTCGGATGGGACCAGCCACCTGGTACTGTCTCCCCTGGAACTGCTGGAAAGACTGGCAGCTCTCGTACCCCCGCCGCGGCTCCATCTCCTCCGCTACCACGGGGTCTTGGCGCCCTGTGCCCGGGACCGCGACCGCATCGTGCCCGCCAAGCCGGTTGCGGAGTCGCTGGCTGCGGACGGCGATCCGAGACCTCAGCCCTGCGGCCATCGGTTGGGTTGGGCGGCCCTGCTCGCGCGGGTGTTTGCCGCCGAGCTCAGCCAATGCGCCGCCTGTGGCGGTCGCCTGAAGATCATCGCCGCCTTGACCGATCCGGCCTCGATCCGTCGCTATCTGGAGGGGGTAGGCCTGCCCGCCCGTCCCCCGTCGATGGCGCCGCCGAGGGCACCCCCCCAGCCGCGCCGTTCGAGTTCGCCGCCTGAGGTCCTCCTCGACCGTCTCCTACGCCGGCCGCAGGGCTTGGTGCGCCCTCAAGATCCCAGGTTGCCCTCCGATCCATGCCCACAGGCAGCAAAACCATACCCTGAGCACTTCCGGAAGACCCCTGCGAGAGCCAACCCATCATCAGGCACCTCAGCGGACCCTTGCGTGCACTCTTAGTGCGCTCTCAGCGTCTTGACGGTGATCGAAAACGCTGTCTTTTTCTTCCTATACTTTGTGAAAACACGGGCTGGTCGTAGATGAGGTATCCCTGCTCTTTGTAGATTTCGACCTCTATCCTTATCGTGAATGGCACCGGACAAGCTGCATTGACAATGAAACCCCTGGCCACTATATTCACCTGTTTAGAGTTCGCGCATTGGGTGCCCGCCTCAGATTCGATAGTTCGAAAAACAACAAGCGGCAAATTGCATTAGTGTCTCGCTCGAGGATGGTGGAAACCCCTCGCCTTATAGGCGAGGGTCGTTTAGTTTTCTGGAGAAGCAACAGGATACATTCGCCAGTAACTGAGGTTTCGCCTGTAGAGGATTGGGACTATGGAATCTTTCCCGGTCCGCACGATTTTTGGATGCCTCTTCCTGCTCGCAACCTGGATCTTCGAATCAGAGAGCAGCGCAGAGGAGCAGCCGCGTTTATCCTTACGTGGAATTGATCCGCCACGGACCTTTCTGCGGCAGAACTTGCCGTCCTACCGCAACTACGCGTTTCAACTGTTCGAAAACTACCCAAACCACGCGTCTCCCTACGAAGATACTCCGAAGTCCTTCTACGGCCATACCGGGGACTATCTCACCACGGGATACGACCTGTACAATTGGCTTGAGCGCCGCAGGCACGGTCAAGACTATGGCAGCCAAACCTTCAAAGAAGAGCTTACCTGGAGCGACTTGTTCGGGTCCGTTGTAGTAGGGGGTGACGGGTACGGTAGTTGGAACTACAGTCTAGTGGTAGGGGATGCGCTCACGGCGCGCCTTACGCCTCTGACCCTGTCGATGACCGATTTCAGCGGAATGCGACTGGATGGGGCCGTTCCCCATCTAGAGTTCACCGCCCTGGCATCCCGTATCGAGAGGCCCCATTTCATTTTACCAACCGGCACCTCGGCGAGCGCTCCGTGGCAACGCGAGCAAAGCCAGTTCGCCGAGGATTCCAGTCTGCTCCTGGGCGGCCGCTTGCAGGCTGAAATTGGTGGGCTTCGCGTGGGTGTCAACGGAGTGAACCTTCATGTGTACAATAGCACGCAGCCGGGCAACAGTCTCAAGGGCCGGCTGCGGCCTGACCAGCCTTTAATCGAGTGGATCATTGTGCGCTTTGTGGACGACTCGCCTGCGGATGGCAGAGGCGGTGCTGTAGTGCAGCAGGTGCAGCTGGTGATCAATGGCCAGGTGCGGCCGGATATCCGAGCCCAGGTTGTACGGCATATTGCCAGGGTACCATCCCAGGTGGGTAAGCTTTCACGGTTGACCGGAGAATTTGCTGCGAGCGGGTACGAAAGGGTCAATTACGCTTATAAGGGCGGCGGCGTAATTCCACAACCTCTCTTCTTCCGGGGTCGGGACGAGATTCCAGTGTTTGCCGACTATCTCTACCGCTTGGACCACGCAAACGGAATCGACGTAAGCAACCAGACGAATCTCGAGGGACTGGTGGCAAATTTTGCACTGGAATCACCCGAGGCAGTACTGCGCGCTGACGGAGACGACCAACTGGTCTACCTATTCGACGTTTCAAGGGAACCCCACGTCGCAGAGGTAGAGGTGGAGGCTTTGGTGGGCAACGATTACCGGGTGGAGACGGCGACCCTGAGCATGGCAAATCCGCACTCCACTGACCATGTGGGGCGATTCAACAGCACCTTCTATGCCACCGGCAAGCGCGCCGAAGGGAATGTGCAGGACATGTCGAACCTGAAGACAGTGCGCTTCAAGGTGGGTGAGAACACCGCAATCTTCATCTACGGCACGGATGTCAACTTGCGACTGGCCGGACTGGAGATCAACGGCGAGTATGCGCGCTCGGCCCTCTACGCCCGCTATCCGGCGCAGAGGGCAGGGGAGCCCCTGTTCGATGAGAGTCCGCGCTTCGCCGATCGCGGCTCGGCCTACTTCGTCAATGCGACACGCTGGTTCGGGCGCTGGCGGCTGGGCGGCGAGTACTTCTCCATGAATCCGGACTACAGGACCTCGATGCGCAGTTTCCTGCGGCCGGATGGCGGGGACGGACATCCCTTCAGCCCCATAAATGGCGTGGTCAACAATACGATCTACTGGGATCTGGTACAGGACAATGAGGACGGCGACGGGTTTCCCGACAAGAGGATCGGCAAACTCCTCACCTCCTCCATATACGATACGCGCGGCGTCGATCCGGACGGGGTCTATCTGAGCCAGGATGAGGACGGCGACGGTCTTCCCGATACCAACCGAAACCACAACCTGAAACCGGACTATGACGAGCCGTTTCTGATGTACGATGTAGAGCCGAACGAGTACGTCTACGGCCTGGATCGCAACAACAACGACGAGCCCGATCACCGCGAAGACGACCTGGACCCCGACTATCCGTATGACCCGGACCAGCGCGGATTTCACCTCTTTGGACAGATGGATTTAAGCCGTCGCTGGTCCGCGACCGTCGGGCGCCATGCGGTGGAGGAGATCGCCGGTGCAGGGCGCTACAAATCCACCTACGCGATTTTGATCTACCTCAGAGACGGGGTTAATCGCGTCCGACGGCTGTTTTTCGAGAACCACTTTCGCCGGGTCCAGGACGATATCCCCGATGCATACAACTCGATTGTGGAGCGACGCAATTTTACTCAAACCCAGCACTCCCAATACCTAGGCGGTGGCGGTATCCTCGATTTTCCAGTGTTTCCGGGCCGGGAGCGGGCGGATCCGCTGCTCTACAAGGACAGTTTTGTCAACGAGACCTACCTCGAAGGAAGACTGCGGCCCTGGTCGACTTTCAATGTAGTGCAAAAGCTACGCCTGCGGGTCAACTGGCAGCAGGGCGGGCACCTGCGCGGAGGACTCTTCCAGCGAGATAGCCGGCTGGATCACTGGACCACGGTCAGCCGGGTGGACTACACCTGGAATCTCGGGGCGTTGAGCGTGCAGCCGAAATTCAAATTTCAGCTCCTGCGCTTCGTCGACCAGCAGCGGGAGCTGACCATTCGCTGGGAGTTCGAGACGATCCCGATCGTGCAACTGAGCTATCCACTGCTGCCCCGCACCACCCTGCGTGCAGGAATACAGGGCATCGGTCCACTGCCGTATCGCCTGGAGGACCGTGCGCACCTATCCGAGAGTTATGACCGACGAACCGCCGTCATCACCGTGACCAACCGGGCGCGCTATTTCGGCTACGATCTAACGACGATAATCGGTTTTGTTCGCGACGAGACGAATTTCGACGATCGCCTGCGGCAAACCGAGGGGCTGGATGGCATGTCGTTCTTCGTTAGAGCGCTCATAGGTTTTCCCAATTTCGGCACTCTGCTTTAGCGTGAGTCTAACGGCCCAGGTGCCCAGATCGAGGCGCACTCGGGACCGCGTCCGGGCACAGGGACGTGGACGCATAATAACAGCGATTGCACGAAGCCGGCGATATTGCCGAGGATAAGAGTCTATACGGAAATTCCCGCCGTTGGTCCAAGCCCTGAGGCTTACTCACAGCTCGCCCAGGGAGAGGAGAATCTTTGCGCTCATGTCCTGCAGGTATTGGTCGTCGCCTGTGCGAACGATTTCGCGGTACTGTTCTATGGCGCCGGCCTTCTCTCCCTGCTCCATGAGGATGGTCGCCAGACCAAGACGGGCACCGGCGAAATCGGGCTTGATGTGGATGGCTTGTCGGTACTCGCGGGCTGCCGCCTTGCTGTTCCCCTGCTGGTAAAGGGTTGCGGCCAGGTTGTTGTAGGCGCGGCTGTGGCGGGGATCGAGCCGGACGGCGTGGCGGAAGCTACGGATTGCCTCGTCCACCTCGCCCTTCTTTCTGAGTGCCAGGGCGAGGTGGTAGTGGGCATTGGCGGAGTACGCCGGGGCCAGCCGGATGGCTGCACGGTAATGCTCAATAGCCCCGTCCAGGTCGTTCTGCTCTTTCAGGATGTTGCCCAGCACGTAGTGGGCTCTGCCATGGTTGGAATCGAGGCGAATGGCTGCACCCAGCACCTCCGCCGCGCCGTCCAGATCGCGCTCCTGCCAGAGCGCAACACCCAGGTTGGTGTGGAGGCTGGCATTATCGGGATCGTAGCGGAGCCCTTCTCGAAATTCATGCACGGCGCTGTCCTCGCGGCCCTGTTCGAGGAAAATTGAACCCAGACTGTTGCGCGCGGGGGTGAATTTTGGATCCAGGCGAATGGTCTGGCGAAAGGCCCATTTTGCGCCGTCCAGGTCATCCTTTTTCTTAAGGGCGTGCCCCAGGTTGTAATGGGCATTGATGTGGGTGGGGTCGACGCTTATGGCCTGGCGATACGCCTCGATGGCGCGATCGAACTCGCGGCCGTTGTAAAAGATCGTACCCACTCCGTAGTAGCCAGGGGCGTACTCAGGATCCATACGAACGGCCTGCTGGAAGGCTCTCAGGGCGCCGGCAACATCGCCCTGAGAGCTGAGCCTTTCGCCGAGTTCGTAGTACGCCTCTGCCGTTTTGAGGTCGAAGCGTGGGCCCTTGCCGGTGTAGTGGGAGCCTTTTTGGTTCGACTCCCTGGAGCATTGAGCAGAACCCAGGAAGCAGCATATCATCACTACATAAAGTAGCATCGCCATGAACGCTAATTTAGCTGGCAATGAACCGGCTTGCAAGAATGTCCACAAACCGGATTAATCAAACTTGAGATACGCGTCATGGTTCGAAGGCGACAGCCCGCGTTGGAGACTTCGGAAGAAATAAAGGGGTCCGCTCGGTCCGGCCCGCCCCTGATTACCCTCCGCGCGGTGGTCCTGGGCGTGTTGACCATTGCGGCGATGTTCTTCTACATCATTCTGATCGCCCAACGCCAGGGTTCGGGTCGGTACGTTCAGTCGCAGTACCCCATCGCGGCGTTCATGCCCTTCGTACTCTGGCTCGTAGCCAACGTGGCACTCAAGCTCGTTCGGCCGCGCACGGCACTGCGGCGGGGTGAAATGCTGACCCTCTTCTCCATGACCTGGGTGGTGGCCGCAATTCCGGTGTGGATCCCGTCCCTGGCCTCGATCCTGGCGACCCCGGCCCATTTTGCCAACGCTGAAAATCGGTGGGCCGAGAGCTTCTTCGACTACCTGCCCTGGCACGTCCTGCCTCCCACGACCTCGCGGGTGATCGACTATTTCTGGTACGGCCTGCCCGAGGGCATGGCCATTCCCTGGGACGGGTGGCTGGAGCCGATCGCAAACTGGATGGGAGTCTCGGTAGCCATGATGGTGTTCGGCTACTGTCTTCTAGTGGTTTTCCAGCGCCAATGGCAGGACGCCGAAAAGCTCACCTTTCCGCTGGCACAGCTGCCGGTAGACGTGACCGAAGGTTTCGACAGCAAGCGCCGCTTTCCGGACATCTTCTACAAACGGCTCTTCTGGATCGGTTTCGGCGTGGTGATTCTGCTCCAGCTCTACAACATCGGCACCTATTTCATCACGGGGCTGCCGTCCATCGGCCTGTTCTGGACCCACTATGTCTACAATCTCGGCGACGGTTTCATTGTGGGATATATCCGCCTGATGCCGCTGATGCTGATGGTCATCTACCTGTGCCCGGTGGATATTCTGGGCAGCATGGTGCTCTTCCACTGGATCGCCACTATCAAGTTGGGGCTGATGAAGCGCTTCGGCACTCCGAGTCTGGACTTCTCCGGATGGAAGTTTCTCGACAGTCAGATGATCCTTCACACCGAGAGCAACGGGGCTATAATCTTTGTGGGGCTGTGGTCGATCTGGATCGCCCGCAGCTATCTGCGGCAGGTGTGGCGCCAGGTGAAGAGCGGCGCGGGCGATCCCCGCGAGGTCCGGAGCTACCGCCTGGCCGTGGTCGGCATGGTCCTGGCGGCGGTCTACGTCATCGCGTGGGCCATGCATCTGGGGGTGAGCCTCTCCCTGGCATTGGGGAGCTTTGCGCTGATGACCCTGGTGTACTTTGTCACGGTAAAACTGGTGGCCGCCAGCGGCATCGCCTACATCTATCCCAACCGGTCCTATCTCAAGGGAGAGTCGTTCTTCCTGGAGCTGATGGGCTCTGTCTACGTGTCGACCGAGAAATTGGTGCCGTACAAGATGTTCACCAGTTACGCTTTTTTCGGAGGGTTCTGCATTCCGGCATGGCCGGCGATCGCCCACCACCTGCGGATCTTCTCCTTCAGGCTCCAGCCCGCGTGGGTCACCTCCGCCGTCTTCATCTCGTTTGTAGTCGGCTTCGGCGTGGCCGTGTGGGGGGTCATCGAGCTTTCCTATGCAGACGGTACGGACCGCAGCCGCAGCCCTGTGTTCTTCTACGATGGGATCGTCCACCTGCTCGAAAATCCGATCACGCCCCACTGGGGCAAGTGGGCCATCTGGTGGAGCGGCTTTTTCGAGGCCGCGTCCATCACCTTCCTGCGCGCCCGGTTTCACTGGTTTCCGATCCATCCCATCGGTCTGATCTTCCAGTCCACCCATGCCACCTGGTGGTACGGAGCAAATATCTTCGCGATCTGGCTTATCAAACTGACCCTGCTGCACTACGGCGGAGTTCGAGCCTACCTGGCGGGAAAACCCTTCTTCTATGGATTGGGGATCGGCTACGTGCTGGGGGTGATACTGTCCACCGCAGTCGATTTCGTCTGGTTTCCCACGGCCGGACATTACGTCCACGGATGGCCGCAGTGAAGACCTCCCACAGCCAACATCTGCGCTGAAAATGCAGCGTTGTAATGCTAACGGCATTCCCAACGCGATATATGAATTCAATCGCCCTCCGCAAACCCATCCCTGAAAGATTGTAGTTAACAAGATAATTCGAGCATGTGCGGACGAGAACAAATTCCAGGAGGCCCTCCGATTGGCCCCGAGCTCGACCGGAAAAATTTTTGACATCCACAAAAAATACTTTGACATATCCAAAAATTCATATATCATGTATTTCATATCTCATGTATATTGTATTAGATGTCGGTATCTTTAATCGCCTGGGCCGTTTACTGGCCCAGCTTTAGGTCATTTGTCACCTTTTATGGTTGGCTGTAGTCCGAGCCGAAGGGAGGTAATGTCGGGCGAAGTCTTTCCATTTTCATAAGTGAGTTTCGAATTGTTAGGAGAAGCTGACTTTTCAGACAACACCAAGAAGATCAGGAGGAGACGACATGCAGAAACTAGGATTTGTGTTGGCAGCCGCGCTCGCCGTAGTCCTCATGGCCGGCGGCTCCACATTCGCAGCCTATCCCTTCCCCGAGTTGACCGACGAGGAACAGACTTTTGAAAAGCCCCAGCTCTCAGGGACTCCGAGGCCCCTGCGCATATCCGTCTCGGACGTGCCATGGAATGGGAGTGGCTCGGTGGACATTCCGGTCACCCTCAGCCAGCGCGCCAGGGTGTGGATCGGGGTGTACGAGATCGGCAGTGACGTGACGGGACTCACCGGGCCCAACAACACCGTGAACCGCTTTCAGCCGCAGGACCTGTTCCTGAACGTCGTTCCGAATGAGACTGGGGCCGAGCTGGAAGCAGGCAATAACGTGATAACCTGGGACGGCAGGGATTGGCAAGGTAATGCGGTCGGCTCCGGCAACTACGAATTCGACGTGATCGGGATAAACAATCTCGATCCGGCTGTGCTGATGGGAGTAGTCGCTCGCACGGGCTTCATCGACCCTGTCATTGATATGCGCAAGGATCCTCCCGAGAACTGGACCACGGAGGTCGACGAACCGTTGTTCGGTCTGGAGGTTGGCAATGTGGCGCGCGTAGTGTTTGGCACGGACCTCATTGCCAATCCCAATGCCTGGGAACGCTGGAACTTCTACCAGAACATCCCCTGGGAAGGCGAGAAAAAAACCAATGGCGGTATCCGTCCGGATCCCGACGATGAGGAAATCTTCTGGTCGGTCATAACGAGGCCTGAACCGGCTCCGGCCATTTTGAAGCTGAAAATCAATCGCGCCGGCAAGACGTGGGACCTGGTCACGGATTGGGCCGACAATGGTGTCATGTGGCCTGAGCGCCAGGATATCCGTCTGAACGGGGCTGAAATCTGGCGGGGTAAAATCTATACCGGGAACCAAGGCAAAGCCGACCCGCCGCAGGCCTCGGTCCAGATCTGGGACAAGGGCACCGGCGCCTTCCTCCAGGAGTTTGACGTAACAGAGTTCCACCAGATGCTCGGTGTTGATGAGAACGGCAATATGACACAGAATCTCCGGGGACCGGACCAGTTGGTGGTTGACGAGAGCGGGATCGTCGTGCACGGCCATGGGGCCCAGTGGTTTCTCAAGATCGACCACGACGGGAATCCCATCTGGGCGAATGGCCCGGGCGACTTTTACGGCGACGTGATCCCCGATGAGCTGGCCGCGCAGTTTGGACTTCCGCATGGCATATTCGCCGCATCAGCCAGGCATGCGGTCGACCTGAGCGGGAAGCTCACCTTGACCTCTACAAGGTTCAGCATATTGGACCACAACTTCGACGGATATTCCCGGGATGGCTCCGGGATGTTCCGTGTCTTTTTGAACAAAACCCAAGGTCCGTTCCACCGGGCTGGTTCGTGGTGGTGCCGGTTCGTCCAGAACAACAGGTCCACAGCCGGCGGCGAACCCTATGAGGGCAGGAATGCGGGCCAGCCGGGACCGTGGGACGGCCTGTATGTCAATGGTAATATAGGTCTGGATGGCCACAGGAGACTCAGCGACTCTGGTGACTTGTTTCCTCCGGGCATGCTGATGCACTTGCCCTTCGATATTCAGAGCCGAAGGCTGGGCGCTGGCGTGACCGTGGTCGAAGAGGTCGAAAGCGCGGGTACGCCTGACAGCTACTCGTTGAACCAGGCCTACCCCAACCCGTTCAACCCCGCGACCACGATCGAGTTCACCGTTCCGCCCGGTGCCGATGGGCTCGTGAAGATCGAGGTGTACAACGCGGCGGGCCAGCGGGTGGCGAAGCTGGTGGAAGAGACCTTGAGTGCGGGGGCCTACAAGACGGTGTGGGAGGGCCGCGATCAGAGCGGTCAGGCCGTGTCCAGCGGGACCTATTTCTACCGGATGGAGGCCGGCGATTTTTCGGCTACCCACTCCATGACCCTGCTGAAATAGTCCCGATCTGATCGATCCGTTAAACCGTACAGGGGCAGATTGAAACAATCTGCCCCTGTATTCGTATTGGTGCTCGAGGAAGTCCGGAGCTAACGTCAACCGGCTGCTCTTCCGCGTTCTCCTCCTTCACTCCAACTCTGTCGTTCCCACCGACAACGTCTGAGTCAACCTGGTCCACAGGTACGTGGAGCGCTGCTCAAGCTCGACCTCAGGTAGCTCGTGAGTTCGTACTCGACGGCGTGCACAAGGCGCAAGGCATGTCCTGTTGCGTACGTCCTTGGAAGCGCAGCATGCTCCTCGACTATCCCGCCTTTAGGCCCAAAGGCGCACGGCGAGTGCGAGGAAAGCTGATCGCCTCGGAAGCGCGAACGGGCGCCTTTGGGGGCCGCCGCGTTCGGAGGCTGAAGCAGGTATTCACGCTCAACTTTTTTTCAAAACCACATCTTATAGTAGTACTGGAGTACGCCCTTCGAATACTGCTCTACGGGAGCATGATTATCTGTAAATGCTGCAACATCGTCCGTGACCGAGGACGTCCAGCGATTGGCGAGATATCCCTGGTATTCTTCATTCTCGCTGCTGAGCTCAACCGAATCGGGCGATTTAATAGCAACGACTATTACGCTCTGCGGCGTTGTACCCTGGCTCGGCTTATCGACCGGGAACAGGTACACCTGAGGGAACATCTTTTGGTACACTGCATACAAAGCGCGAAGCATCCGTCCGTGGTCACCTTCAACCGAAGATACGACATTGGTAATAAGAACGCCGGCCGGCCCGAGCAGGCCCGCGAGCTCTCTGGTAAATTCAACCGTTGTAAGGTGAAACGGAATGGTCGCTGCTGAGTTAAAAGCATCCAAGAAAACAACATCGTACTCTTTCTTCGTCCGGGCGACGAACATGCGGCCGTCTTCGTGATAAATCTTCATCCGCGGATGATCACGGAGAGCGAAATATTGACGCGACAATTCCGTAAGCTCCGGATCTATTTCCACAACGTCAATCGCTACATCTGCATTTCGCCGAAGATAGTCCCGGGGAAAGGTATAGCCGCCGCCGCCGATGGCCAACGCAGCACGTGCGTCCGGACGAAAATGTTCTGCGAGGCGGTAAAATCGCGTGTAGTTCGGATACAGTTCGTTGAGATTGTCGAGGAAGACCGCCGCTTGCGCGAATAGGCCATCGATTCGAAGAAGGCGCGCCGGTCGCTTCGATTCCCCCAAGACTGCATCATCGATCCACACTCGGTTATACTCTGTGTCAATATCGATTCGCCCGGTATCGGAGCTGTGATGTAGATATGCGCGGAAAGATACCGCAACTAAGAGAAGAAGGCTGGCTACTACCCGGGGCTCCGCCCTTTTTATTCTGAACCCGAGAAACGACGCTGCCAGCAGAAGAACAGACAGCACCAAAAGGATTTGCGTCGTTCCGAAAAAGGCAATGAGAAAAAATCCGGCGAGAAACGTCCCGCTAATGCTTCCAACCGTGGAAATCGCGTATAGGCGGCCGACAACTTTGCCAGTTTTTTCGATGTCGCTCAACTTCAGGCGCACGGCAAAAGGCGCCACCATTCCCAAGAGCACACTCGCTGGAGCAAACAGAATAACTGCACCAGCGAAGGAGGCAGCGCGCAGGTCGGGAAGCAAGCCCCGCACGAATTTCAAAGTGAGGTAATCGAAATACGAAACTGCCGCTACAAGAATCGCGGCTGCGAAGAGTATCTTTGAAAGGACCGCGTGCTCGGGCCGCCTGTCAGCAAGCCGTCCCCCGTACCAGTATCCGAAACTGAGACTACCCAGAATGACGCCGATGAGGCTGGTCCATACGTAGAGCGAACTCCCAAGGTACGGCGCCATGACACGCGAACCCACGAGCTCGAATATCATTATTACCGCCCCGGCGATAAAAACGATTATTTCCAATCGGAAACGCGACATCCCCATCCCGCATTGCAATGTCTGGCCGAGGCAGTTAGGGGACCGCCTGCCCGAAGCGGTGTGGTGGGTTTCACCGAGAATTATATCAAATTGTGCTGTGTTCGGCAACGTGAGTAGACGGACGGCACAGATCCGAAATCAGCATAGGCAAAGCCAGTGGACCGGAGCGGATAAACCCGCCGTTGATCCTAACCATAGGGTCAAAAAGGGCGGTCGCCGCACGTGGGGCGCGGCGACCGGATGGATGGTTCTCGGCAACTGCGATGAACGGGGAAAGGGACGGCGCAGGCGGGAATCACATTTTCGCTGGCGCTCCTGCAGGGCAGCGAGAAAAGAAGAGGAAAGAGCGAGCGGATCGGTAGATCAGCGTTCGCCAGCCTTTATCCATCCCCAACTTTCGCGAGTTAAAGACGTAGCTTCTGATCCCCGTCGGACGGAGAGGGCGCCCAGGTTTTCCAGGACCAGGCGCGCGCCGATGCCGGTGCGGCCCAAATGGGGCTCCAGCAAGCCGCGGAAGGCCGAGCGCAGGTGCCGGCCGTGGCCGTTGAAAATACCGCCGCGCACGACGCGGTGGGTGCCCGAGGCGGGGCCGGCGGGATCTACCTGGCTGGCGCTGCTGTACGGACCGTGCCAGTCCTCCACCCACTCCCACACATTGCCGTGAATATCGTGCAACCCCCAGGGATTGGGCCGCTTGAGCCCCACCTCCTTGGGCCCCTCCGGATCGTTGTTGCGCATATACCACGCGTGGTCGTCCAACAGGCTCTCGTCGTCGCCAAAGGACCACCGCGTCGTCGTGCCCGCCCGCGCCGCGTATTCCCATTCGGCTTCGGTGGGCAGTCGATAGACGGAGTCGTCCACAGCCTCGTTGAGCCGGCGGACGAAGGTCTGCACCGCGTCCCAGGTGACCAACTCCACCGGCCGATCGGGACCCGGGCGATAGCTAGGATTGCGGCCCATGACCGCCGTCCATTGCGCCTGGGTGATCTCGTACTTGCCCAGATAGGCCGCCTTCGGCCGTGAACCCGTTGGTGATCGCCACAGGGTGCTGCGGTCGCTCCGAAGCATATCGGTATTCGGGCGCTTCGAAAGGACTGCCCATGAGGAATGTGCCCGGCTCGATCCACACGAACTCCATGGTGGTCCCGCCAGGCAGCTCCACCGCAATTTCCTCACCCGCCTCCACAGACCCTGCAAGCAACCCGGCGACCAGAGCCACGGCCATTACGCGCATCTGTTTCATGGCGGTCCTCTCCTTGCAGACCTGTATGCCATACGAGATCCTGAGGTCCTCATCAAGTTTTACCTGGAACATCGCCCAATTTCTGCAGGCGATTTCCGATGCACGACTTCAATCAGGTAGATCACCATTACCTGGTCGTCACCGAAAGTCAAATGGTATGCGTCCGACAGTTCTTCGACGCGCCGGATTTGCCTAATATTCTGGTAAAACACCGGACTGAATTGAAAAAAGCTGAAATCAATCACGGTGCCGTCAAATCCCGCCGCTTCCAGCAGCTCGGCTGTGCGAAGCCGACTCAGGGCGGAAATCTGCATCATGTAGGCAGTTCCACCATCTTCGAGCAGATCGGGCAAGAGGGAAATCAGATGGTCGAGCATGTTTCGCCCCCAGAAATCTGCGGGACGATGGCTGGTTGTTTCTCCCATCGGGTCAACCGGCATCTGATGCAGGCTTGCGACTACCAGGTCGTATTTCTCATGCGGTAAATAGGTATAGAGGTCGACCACCTCCCCACTGACGTGTTCCGAAACCCCGTTCCGAAAACCATTCGTCATCGTATTGGCAACAGCTTCGCGTTGGATGTCAATCGCCTTGACGTGTTCAGCCCCATTCAACGCCAGTTGAACCGTTAAGAGCCCTGTTCCGCAACCCACATCCAGACATCGTTTTCCTTTGCCTGCACCGGATCGGAATAGATGCTTCCAGACGAGGAAACTGCCTTGCGTCGGGCGAAAAACCTCGTGATCGCAGACGATTTGGGGAAAGGGCAAGGGGTATGAGCATCCGCTCCTGCTCATCAACCCAGGGCTGGAGTGCGTGCGATGTTCGATCCAAACGGGCCTCAGTCTTCACCGCGCCTTCCATGTGGGGAGCAGTACGTCCATGCCTCCGACCGGGCTTCGTTCCCACCATTTTCTCTCGCACAGCGGCGATATGTTCCGGTGTGACGCCGCAACACCCACCAATGATCTGTGCCCCTTCTTCTCGCCACTCGCTGGCGAGCCTTGCGTACCCTTGCGGGTCGATCTGGTCGTCAAACTGCCAGCCGGGGACGAGATAACGCCCCAGATTCGGATAGACACCGAGCGGCATATCGGTAAAGTCGCGCAGCCACGCGACCATCCCCGGCACATGGTCTATCGGCAAGCAGTTGATGAGCAGGGCGCCGACGCCCATTTCTTCAAATTTGCTCGCCATCCGCCCAAAAAAATCGCCTTCCGGTCCACCCCAGTGCTGGCCGTAGACGCCGCAAACGCCATGGCGACAACGCCGAAAACTGAGCCAAACCGGAACCCCTGTCCGCAGCGCAACTTCCACAGCCGGAAACGTCAGTTCATCGCGGATGAGCGACATGGTCTCCATAATGATCAGGTCGGGAGGCGTTTCTTCAAATACACGTGCGAGCAATTGTATTCGATCTAGTTGTTGCGGCGTATTTATGTCGCCATTGATGCTAAACGGCACGGCACACTGCCCCGCTTTCTCACTTTCGTCGATTGCCTGTCGAGGGAGCCTCACGCCCAGGCGCGCCACATCCATCCAGTGCCCAGGGGCTGTATCTGCCGCCATTTCGCGTCCTTCATTCTCCGGCGGAGTGATAATCGACCAGGTCATGGTCGAGATGAGATGACAGCCGGTGGCGACGTAGCGACGGTGAACCTCGAGAGCTGCGTATGGGGCGTGATAGAGCGTCCAGGTTCCCCACATTCCCTTATCGCTGATGCGATAGTCCTTCAGTCCGACGCGCTCCAACTCCGTGGTACCACCGCCATCTAGAATTACACATTCCTCTTCCGCAATCATGCGCTGGATCCGTCGATAAGCGTCGGAATACTGGTTTGGCATCAATTGCTACCCCTTTCCCAATATCGTTGAGCTGGGGAACGAGAGGTTCGTGGGATCTGGCCAGACTTCTCGAATCATGACCTTTTTCACTCTTTTTACAGGCGAGCGATGAACGCGTGTTGAGTATCGGGCATATCTGTATTTTACCGCATTCGGAACGAACAAACAACGCCGGTTTGAATACAGAAACCGGGAGTTCGCCGCCTGAGGTCCTCCTCGACCGTCTCCTACGCCGGCCGCGGGGCTTGGTGCGCCCTCGAGATCCCAGGTTGCCCCCGGATCGGTGCCGACAGGCAGCAAAACCGTACCCTGTGCACTTCCGGAGACCCCTGCGAGAGCCAACCCATCATCAGGCGCCTCAGCGGACCCTTGCGTGCGCTCTCAGTGCGCTCTCTGCGTCTTGACGGTGATCGAAAACGGTGTCTTATTCTTCCTGTACTTCAAACGCCGGTATTTCTGGGCGACCCACACCGGCCTATCGCCGGTCATCGCGGTGGCGCGCACGCCGAAGAGACGTATCGACAATGTGCTGACCTAATTGTCGCACCCGATCACCAACGCGCTGAACGAATCCTTGAACGCACAGGTTGAGAAGGTCAAGCGCAGGGCCAGTGGCTATCGCAACCGACTGCACTTTCACACCGCGATTATTTCCACTGCGGCGGACTAGACCTCTATCCTCGACCACAATATTTGGGGTCTACCCACAGTAATTCCGGATGACCCCTTTTTTTCTCAGTGAGCGAAATCATGCCGTCCGTGCGCGTTGCGGTGGTGCAGTTCGACGCGAAGCCGGAGAATGTTGCCGGAAATCGCGACAAAATGGTGGAGCTTGCCCGCCGGGCACGAGAGTCTGGGGCACGGTGGATCCTGTTCCACGAAAGCGCCATCAGCGACTATTCCCAGCGCATCGATCGGTTTGCTGAAACCGTCCCTGGAGGAGAATCCACCGCCTCCTTCATCAAACTGGCGCGCGAGCTGGACTGCATCATTTCATTCGGCCTCTCCGAGGTCGAAAACGGCCGCTATTTCATCTCGCAGGTTTTCGTAGGACCGCAAGGTCTGCTCCATCGCTATCGCAAGACCTGGATCTGGACGGAGCCGAGCGATCGGGGATTCCGCAACGAATGGGCGCGCTACGACCCGGGCACCGGACCCGAAGCGTTCGAAGTCGACGGCGTTCGTGCCACCTGCTTCATATGCTCCGACGGGGAAGCGCCCCGCTGTGTCGCCCGCGCTCGGGGCCTCCATCCTGAGGTCGTGTTCTATCCGAATAACCGCCGCTCCATGCCCGAGCTTGACGAACTGGGAGAGCTGGCTCGCGAACTGGATTCACCCATGCTCGTTGCTAACCGCGTCGGCATGTCCTGGGTCAACTGCTGCAACGGCGGCGGCGTCGTCTACGATCGCGACGGAAGCGTGTTGGCAACGGCGAACCGCGAAGGACGGGAGGAGATCCTGCTGCACAATCTGGTCCTTCGGCGTCCAAGCCGTTCTCCGCGCCATACTGTCACCGGCAAGCGCAGCCCAAGGTGAATGCATGGGAGGCAGCTAGGTGCCCGATCGAACGCCTGATGCGCCAGTTGGGAATTCAGGGTGCCACCCGGGGACCGCGTTTCAAGGCAACCACGATCGCAGCCGAGACGGCCACTGCGTTGCTGTCTGCGCCGACCCGCAACGTTATCGCCGGTCTGAGATACGTGGAATGGAGAACTGCCTGACGGGAGGGAAATAAATGCAAACATCCCTCCGTTTGCTGACACCGAGCCTAGGGTGTGTGTTGTTGTTGGCTACCGAACCGATCTTGGGCGATGAAGCCGGATCAGCACCTGTATTTGATTTTTCTCGAACCGAGCAGATCGTCATCGATGGCAACCTCGAGGACTGGGGCGACAACGGTTTTCGGGTGGATCTGCTCATGCCGCTGCGGCGAGAGCTGATGCCGGCCGCCGACCACGACCCGCGCATCAGATTGGCCTGGAACGGTCAAGGGTTACGTTCGCTGGCCAATGGGCGTTTTGCACCGGGAGTTCAACAAGAGACGAAGACACCTGCCGGTCCGACGCTTGGTGCAGGAAGCCGGGCACGGTGATACTGTCCAACACATCCTGTTTACGTACGGTCAGCACACGTCAGACAAAGGCTGAAGAAAAACCGTGGGGATCTACTATGGGCACCGGCCAACAGGTGATGATGCAGCTGTCGACGAACTTCATATCCGGGAATCGCTCCTCGCAACCAGATCGATACCTTCCCGTTCAGCGACTTCCAGGTATGCCCGACCATAGCGGCGACCGAATTCCCGCAGCGAAGTTGAGTTGAAGTGTACCAGATCGCCTTTGTCTTCAAGTCCCTCGGAAGATACGAAACCGGTTGCCGGTAAAGTCTCTGCTGTCCGCTTCAAGGCATCGTTAACCACTTGGCAAAAGACAAAAGGAGTCTCGCTCTGGCGGCCGAACAAGAAGCGTCCCAACTCGCCAACAATCACCGGAATTGGCGCGGTCCCTCCCAGGTCTCGGCGCAAGGCATAGATCATCGCGGAAAAACGGTCGAAGTAGGTGTTCGCATCTTCCGCCTGTCGCGAATCACTTTCCCCCTGGTGCCACAGGATTCCCCCTATGGTGCCAGCTGACTGTGCCGCGCGTGCCTTTTGTAGAGCGAGAGAATACAAATCCGCTCCCTCTTCCCATCGCTCCAGGCGAGAGCCACCTTGAGCGCACGGGACCAGTCCGATACACAGAAGTTCGTAGTTTTTGATCAACTCAAGCGCGAAGGTCATACCGAGCCCTATGCCCAGACCTTCCCGGTTGTCGTGCAAAGGTTCCTCGGCGGTCTGCCAATCGTCCTTCGAGAAGGCGAGGATATTCGGGTCAGAGAGGCGCTCGACTTCGGCCAATGGACCGCGGCCCACCATGTTGGATTGGCCCATTAAAAGGAAGATTTTCACGGTCTATCCGCCCCCTTTTGACAAGTCGTCCGGGTCTGTAAGAGTCGCGGCCTGCTGGAGGACCACCAGGCGAACCCGCTCAGCGATGGAGTTCCCGCCCGTGCGTGCATCGCCGCCTCCGTGCGAGGGGTCGTGGGTACCGGGACACACCGTTTCGGGATGTTCGGGTGAAATAAACCGCCTCATCACAGTCGGGTCAAGCAGGACGCGCGGAAGGAGGGGACTCATTCGGCGGAGCCGCGCCCATTCCCACCGCCGAGCTGGCTCAGTCGCCAATGGCACCTAATCGATCGGATCAACGCGGCGGTCGGTGCCCGTCCCTAGGTCACCGGCCAACTGAGCTCTAGTTCGGGCGGGGTGTTGTGCTGGAGATGGATTTGATAGATTTCGTCATGGCGCTCGTGTTCCGTCCTGGGAAAAGGTTGCAGAATTGAAGTCGCCGAGGCGCCCGACTCACTAGGCGTGAAAAGGTGTGCGGCGCTCAATCCAGACGCGGAGGAGGCCATCGGGGATGCCGTGCGCAGCGGCGCGGGTAGCTCTCCAAAACAGGGATGAGAGGTCCGTGGAGTACCGAAAACTTGCAGACACCGGCATGGAGGTTTCGGTGGTGGCGCTGGGCTGCTGGGCGTTCGCCGGCGACGAGTATTGGGGACCGCAAGACGACCGGGATTCGATAGCTTCGGTGCACGCGGCTCTGGACGAGGGGGTGAACTTCTTCGACACCGCCGAAGGCTACGGTAGCGGCCACTCCGAACGCGTGCTGGGCCGGGCTCTCAAAGGTCGTCGCCACGAAGCCGTCATCGCCACAAAGTGCAGCCATGGCGGGGGTAGCGCCGCCGAGGTGGAGGCTGCCTGCGCCCGCAGCCTCCAGCAGCTGGAGACCGACTACATCGATCTCTATCAGATCCACTGGCCCTTCCGGGAGACCCCTCTGGAGGAGACGCTGAGCGCTTTCGAAAGGCTAAAGCGGCAGGGCAAGATTCGCGCCGTCGGCGTTTGCAATTTCGGGGCACGGGATCTGGCCGCGTTGGCGGAAGTCGGCCATTGCGCCACGAACCAAGTGCCCTACAGCCTCCTCACCCGCGCCATCGAATTCGAGATCCAGGCCCATTGCATAGAGCGGGACATCGGCATCATCTGTTACACCCCGCTCGCCCAGGGGCTGCTCACCGGTCGCTACGCAACCGGCGCCCAGGTACCGGCGCCGCGGGCGATCAGCCGGCACTTCGCCAGCGGACGGGCGGGCGCCCGCCACGGTGAGGAGGGGTGTGAGACCGAAGTTTTTGCCGCCCTCCGTAGGATCGGTGCAATCGCCCGCGATCTGGAGACCTCGATGGCCGCTGTAGCGCTGGCCTGGGTGTGCCAACAAGCCGGCGTAACCTCCCTGCTTACCGGCGCTCGCACCCCCGAGGAGCTGCGGGAGAACGCACGGGGGGCGGCACTGGTCCTGGACGCCCGGACGGTGCAGGCATTGGACGAGGTTACCCGTCAGGTCAAGAAGAAACTGGGCGCCAACGCCGACCTCTGGCGCTCGAGTGCGCAATCCCGAATTAGATAGCGCGGCGGTAGATTGGCGATGCTGGGAGAAGGAGCATGATACTGGGACTGGCCTCGCCCACCTATGCGGGCGCTATGCCGGAGGCGAACCCCCTTCACTGGCTTCTGGATCGCTGTGTGGAGTACGAGCTCGGCGCTATGGAAGCCTCGCTTCCTTTAGAAGGAGGCGAGGACCCCGGAGAACTGGGCCGCCGGGCCGCGGATGCCGGGATCCAATGGATCGGCTACTGGAGCGCCGACTTCGTGACCCCGGAGGGGGCGGGAGCGGACTCACGGCGCGGTCGAAACGGCGTTCGACGTGGCCGTTGGGGGTGGAGTGAAGACGGTGGTGGCCTTTGGGGCGGGCGGCAGGCACAACCGGTTTACCCGGGAACCCGCTCTGAACGAACAGCTGCGGCGAATAGCCGGTCATCTAGGCCCGGTGGCGGAGGCTGCTGGCGCGCGAGGCCTGCAACTGGGTCTGTTGCCGCACCTGGACTACCGCGCTGGAGAGGTGGTGCAGGTAATGGAGCAGGTGGGCCATCCCGCACAGCTCCACCGGCGCCACCTCCTGCTCGTCTTCCCCTCGGCAAAGGGATGGCGCTCGAAGTCTTCGCTCCAGGCGTGAAGGTGGGCGTCGATGATCACAGGTCCTCCATTCTCCGGGCCCGGCGCAGCTGTGAAATGCCGGTCAACCCTTGAAGCGGCTACGGGACTGAATTATGTTGTCCTTCGGTTTGTATCCGAGGATGTCGACCGCCGGGCCGATTGCCCAGGGGGCCGCGGGGACAGCCCCAGGCGTTGCCGGATGTTCCGCAGGTGACGATGAATCTCTTCGATCCCTGGTAGTCCACGGCCAGGCCGAAGAGCTGGACGCAGTCGTGCGGCGAAAGCAGGTAGGCACAAGGGCGCAGACTGTTCGGTTCGGTCTCCCCGGAATAGGTGCCGATGCGGATGGCGATAAAGCGCATGTCGCCAGCATTGACCATCGTGCGACCGCCGATAACCGCCATCCCTTGCATGGCGCCGCACCAGCTGCCGGGATTGAACTGATCGGGTGTGTGATACGGAGAGCGGCTGCAGATCGACCAGGGTCAGCTCGTATCGGTCCTCTTCCTCCCACGCACGCCACAGGGTCGTGCCGACATTGCCGGCGGCACCGGTCATGACGACGCGGGGTTTCACGTCAGCCATCGATGAAAATCAGGGGACTGCGCATTGATGTCTCTCTTGGGAATGGTTTTATGAGTTCACGACCGAACATCCTGCTCATCTTCACGGACCAACAGTCGGCGAATACCATGAGCTGCGCAGGGAATGTCGAGCTTTCGACACCGACGATGGACCGCCTTGCCGCGGATGGCGTGCGCTTCGAGCGCGCGTACTGCGCCACTCCGTCGTGCGCGCCGGCGCGCAACAGCATCATCACCGGCACGCTTCCGAACGAATTATCGTTCGCCGATGGCAAGATTGAGAATCCAGAAGCGACGCTTGGACGAATCCTGGCGGCGTCCGGCTACGACTGCTACTACGCCGGCAATCGCTCCCTGGCGCTGAGCGAAGAACAGGAGATATGCGGGTTCGAACCGCTTTCGGATGCCCTCGACGCCGATATGGCCGTCCACTGCCGCCAGTTTCTCCTGGATCGTGGCCAGAGCAGGGGAAGCGCCCCATTCTTCCTCGTCGCCTCGTTCATCAATCCCCACAACATATGCCAGTGGGCACGCGAGCAGGATACCTACCTCGGGCGGATCGAGGAGCGCCAAATACCCGACTGCCCGGTGCTGCCGACCAACTACGAAATCGGTCCGTTCGAACCGCAGGCCATCCGTTCTTTTACGGCGACCCATCCATCCGCGTTCTCCACAGAGCATCAAACCGACGATCCCAACTGGTGGAGGCGATACCGCAGCGCGTACTTCCGGCTGATCGAATTGGTCGACAGCCATATCGGGATCGTCCTGGAGGGGCTTCGCGGCAGCGGGCTCTACGACGATACGCTCGTCGTTTTCGTCAGCGACCACGGCGACGGCCAGGGGGCGCACAAGTTGAAGCAGAAGCTCGTGCTCTACGAAGAGGCGGCGAAGGTGCCGTTGATCGTCAAACCCCCGAAGGCTGCTGGAAGTTTCGCGCCGAAGGTTTCACCGGCGCTGGCCCACACCGGACTCGACCTCATGCCGACCTTCTGCGACTACGCCGCGATCGATCCGCCAGCAGGCCTGCGCGGCCGCTCACTGCGTCCCGTGGTAGAGGAAAGGTCGAGCGCGATGGTCCCCGCTTCCTGGCGTGAGCACCTGGTGATTGAGGTCGACCGGGCTCCTCGCCATCAACCGGGCATGCAGATGGGTAAGCACGGAGGCAAGAATCTGATCGGCCGGGCGGTCTACAATGGACAGTACAAGTATGTCATCTACGACTGGGGCCGGTATCGCGAGCAGCTATTCGACTTGAGGGCAGACCCCGGGGAGATGGTGAATCTCGCGGCCAGCTCGCGCTTTGCGCCTCTGCTGGCGAGCATGCGATCCTGTCTTCGGGAATGGTGCCAAGAGACCGACGACCATTTCAGGGTAATGATACCGTCCGGGGACGGACCGGCTCCGTACTGATGCAGAAAGGAGAAATGAGGTGGACTACGCAAATCCGCATGCGGGCACGGCGGATGAATCCGGTCAGAAATTGCGAGTGGCGCGTCCCGCACACTCGACCCATAAGGCGGGAAGTCACTCTTTCCGAAGATGACGGCAAAATCATGCCGAGGCCGTGATTCGACGGCAGATGGAGGCCGGCAACCGGGGCGCAATGTCGCCATAGTGCAGGTCATCGCATACATGGACCCGCGGATTCTTCCGATCCACTCTCTTCCTCGACCGTCTCCTACGCCGGCCCCAGGGCTTGGTGCGCCCTCGAGATCCCAGGTTGCCCCAGGTCCGTGCCGAAAGGCAGCAAAACCGTACCCTGAGCACTTCCGCAAGACCCCTGCGAGAGCCAACCCATCATCAGACACCTCGGCGCACCCTTGCGTGCGCTCTCAGCGTCTAGGACGCAAGACCTGTCCGGGGGCTGAGGACGCACATCCGATACCGCGGAGAGCGCCATGAAATTGGGTATCGTAGGCATGCTGCCGGCCGACTTCCGAACCTTCACTCCGGCGCACATGGAGGCGATCCGTGATCTGGAATTCACCGGTTTCGGGTTCCACTTCGACGGCGACCGGGTATTCGAGGTAACCGCGCAGGAGTGCGAACGCTACAACGAGTTCATGGCGACACGGAATCTGGACCTGGCCCAGTTCGCCATCACCTACGACGAATGCCTCTTTCACCCCGATATCGCCGTCAGAGAGGCGGTGACGGCGAAGATCAACCGGGGCACGGAGATCGCGACCCAGCTCCAGGCGCAGACCTTCCTGCTGCGGCCTGGCAGCATGAGCCCCAACGGCCCCTGGATGCCGCACCGGGACAACCATCTACCCGAGAACAGGGATCGCCTGATCGAGACGCTCAGGCCGATCGCGCGCAAGGCGGAACTGGAGGGAGTGACCCTGGCGCTGGAGACCCATGTCGTCTCCATCATGGATCCTCCCGAGAAGTGCCGCTACGTCGTCGAGGCCGTCGGCTCCGACAACCTGCGACTGATTATGGATGCCGTCAACCACTTCCCCGGTTTGCACGAGGTCTACAACAGCGCCGACTTCCTCAACCACCTGTTCGACATCATCGGCCCTCTGGCGCCCCTCGCCCACCTCAAGGATCTCAAGATTTCAGACGGCCTGGTTCTCCACATCGATCAGGAAATCCCCGGAGAGGGGGAACTGGACCTGGCGCTCATGCTCCGCCGCTTCGACGCAATTCACCCTGACGGCTACGGCCTGATCGAGCATCTGTCGATGGAGCAGATTCCTGTCGCCAACGCGAACATCCGCCGCATCGCGGCCGCCAACGGCATCGGCATACAGGAATAGGACCCTCGATCTGATCCTCTGATCCCGTCGCTATCTGGAGGGTGTAGGCCTGCCCGCCCCCCGTCGATGGCGCCGACGAGGCCCACCCCCCAGCCGCCGTTCGAGTTCGCCGCCTGAGGTCCTCCTCAACCGTCTCCTACGCCGGCCCCAGGGCGTGGTGCACCCTCAAGATCCCAGGTTGCCCCCGATCCGTGCCCACAGGCAGCAAAACCGTACCCTGAGCACTTCCGCAAGGCCCCTGCCAGAGCCGACCCATCATCAGGCACCTCAGCGCACCCTTGCGCGCACGCTCAGTGCGCTCTCAGCGTCTTGACGGTGATCGAAAACGCTGTCTTATTCTTCCTATACGTTACGTAAAGAGTTCGATGCGATCAGGAGCGCGATGACCGGATGAAATCCAATCCCGCACCGGCTTGCAATCTCGATGAGGCAGTGAAGACGGTCGCGTTATGCGACGCTATCCTCGAAGGTCTGCAGAAAGATTAACTAAGTCAGAATGTCAGCGGTTGACGCGCGGGGTAAGCTTCTTCCGTCCTGTTGCGAAAAAGCTGCAGAAAACCTGAGAGCGAAACCGATGAAGAGAACTGAAGCGCTTACGGAATTCGATCAGCGGGGATTCGAACGTTTCTCTGGACAGGGCTACCTGAGACTAGGCAGTCTTTTATCCCCTGACGAGCTGACGGAGCTGCGGCAGCGAGCCGACGACATCATGCTCGGCAAGATCACTTATGAGGGAATGACCTTCGAGCGCGACAGCGAGACCGGTCGCTACGAGGATCGCGTACCCAAATCGCTGGGGCACGAAGTGTCGACCCTGGCCTACCGCAGGATCGACCGCATGGACCTGGATCCACTTTACCTGGCCGTCATGCGGCGTGGCATATTTCGCTCTATAACCCGCCGATTGATCGGCGAGAATGTGGCCAGCTATCGGACCATGTTGTTCAACAAACCTGCCGAGCGCGGTACCCATCTTCCCTGGCACCGGGACCCGGAATACAAGGGTTACGAATTGATCAATATCTGGATAGCCCAGGATGAGGCTACCGTTGCCAACGGATGTATGCAGTTGGCCGTTGGCAGTCATCATTCAGGAGGAGATAGTTGGCTCGGGAATGAATGGCAGCCGGATGGTGTAATAGAGCTGGAGGCGGAACCGGGTGAGGGTATCCTTCTTCACAGCATGGTCGTCCATCGTTCCGGCCTCAATGGGACCGCCGAGCCGCGGCGCGCTTTTGCGTATGGGTATGTGGACGCCGCCGCCGAAGTCGACAGCACCGGCAAACCACTGCCGCTGATTTTCGGCCGCGGGGACTAGCATCTCTCGCTCCACCTGCGGCAAACGAAAGGGTCAGGAGGCATTGGACTCGAGACCGAATATCGTCCTCATCGTCGCCGATGACATGGGTTATTCCGATCTGGGTTGCTACGGCGGCGAGATCGTCACCCCGAACGTGGATCGGCTGGCCGCGAACGGCTTGCGCTTCACCAACTTCTATAACAACGCCATTTGTTGCGCTACGAGAGCTTCGCTGCTGACCGGGTTGTATTCCCAGCAGGTCGGTGGTGCAGAGAGATCCATGGGCCACGTCACCATGGCCGAGATGCTCAAGACGGCTGGCTACCACACCCTGATGACGGGAAAGTGGCACTTGCAGGATCTTTTCGCGGGATTGCCGTTCGAACGCGGTTTCGATCGCAACTACGGACCCACCGGAGGAGGCTGCAATTACTTCAACCCGGGCTTGCGTCGGCCCGGCGAGCCGGAACCCGCGAGAAAGACGCCTGCCCACGGCTACGAGGTCTTCGCCATCGACGATCGACTCATCCAGCCGTACACACCCGAAGACCCAGACTACTACACGACCGACGCCTTTACCGATCGCGCCCTCGAATACCTGGACGAATACGGCCCGGGAGAGGATCCCTTTTTCCTCTACATGGCATACACGGCTCCTCACTGGCCGCTCCAGGCCTGGCCGCGGGACATTGCCAAGTACCAGGGCGCATACAAGGTCGGCTGGGACCGCCTCCGCGAGCAGCGCATGAAGCGAATGGTCGAAATGGGCTTGATCGAGGCGCGCTGGGTCCTGTCGGCGCGCGATCCCGACGCGTTGCCGTGGGATGAGATCGAGGACAAGGATGCCTGGGATCTGAAGATGGCCGTCTACGCGGCCATGGTGGATAGCCTCGATCAGAACATCGGCCGTCTCATGGCCAAGATCCGCGAGCTCGGAAAAGAAGAGAACACGCTCGTGCTGGTCTTGTCAGACAATGGCGCCAGCGATGAGGACAGGACGAGCACGCCTGATATACCACCCGGAACGATGGACTCGTTCCATTCGGCGAACCTGCCCTGGGGCAATCTCAGCAACACGCCGTTTCGCAAATTCAAGCGCTGGAACCACGAAGGCGGCATCGCCACGCCGCTGATCGCCTACTGGCCGCGGGTGATTACTCAGGGGGGTGCGATCACGCACCAGATGGGTCACCTCATCGATGTGATGGCCACGTGTGCGGATATCACCGGGGCTGATTACCCATCCACCCACAACGGTCGTGAGGTCACGCCTCTGGAGGGAAAAAGCCTGCTGCCGGTCTTCATTGGTGAGCAGCGCGAGGGTCACGAAGCGCTCTTCTGGAACCAGGATGGCCTCTGGCGCGCCATCAGAGCGGGCAAGTGGAAACTCGTATCCCCCGACTACTGGGTGCCGTACAAACCCTGGCGCCGAGATCCGGCGAACAGGCCCCCGGTGGATTGGGCGCCTGTCCCCGATGGGCTGTGGGAGTTATACGATATGGATGCTGACCGCACCGAGGAGAATAACCTCGCCGACAAGTATCCGGACCGCGTCAGAGAGATGGTGAGGATGTACTACAACTGGGAGCGGCGCTGCGCGGCCGGCTGAAACGGCGTGCTAGGGCCGGGACCGAGGCGTGAGACGGCAAATGGAGTACGCAGTGGATAACGACGGTTGGTTTGTCGTCGAACCGCCGGATTTTCCAAATCAAGGGACCACGTTCGTAAATCATGCGCGGCCGGCCGTAGCGGCCATCTTGGCCATGCCCTGGTCGAATACGGACCCGGCGAAACCGATGGGCGACGAGCCGGGACGCATCTGGGACGCAATAGTTCACAACGGCACCATATTTGTTCTGGAACTGCACATTGACAGCAAGGTTCACTGGTACGGCCACCTGCCGGAACACCATTATTCCCTCTACGTCAGCACGGATAATGGCCGCACTTTTCGCCGCCGCAGCATCTTGCCGTTCGAGATCGATGGCCGCGGCTACGGGACGATGGCCGTCCTGACCGATGGTAGCCTGATCGCCTACATCTACAACAACGCCGACGAAAAACATCTCGACTACCTCATCAGCCGGGATGGTGGAGACACTTGGAGCGACCTGCAAACCGCATATTTCGCCAAACAAATCGGCAATCCGCAAATGGCCGCTTTCAAAGACGGCTACGTCCTCCACGGCCGCAGCGGCAGTAAAGGTGAGGATAGCGTTAAGGGCCACTTTGTCCTCTACGCCTCGCGCGACGGCATGCATTGGGATGATGGACGGTACTTGCAAATGCGGACGGCAGGAGCCGGTGCCTATTCCAACGACCTTCTTGTCGGAGATACACATACCGGTGTCCCGAATCGTCTCCTGATTCAAGCATCCCATGCCTACGCTGCAGACAAAGACCAATGTGATGCACTGGTGGTTGAGATAGCACCGATAGCAGATCTATTACGGCCACCGTTGCGACCATCTCAGCGAAATGTCCCACTTACCAGCCAGGAACATCTGAGTGAAGTGAGGAACTATGAAGGCGACCATCGATAAACAGAGAACACAGCTTATGGAGTCGGGTTATATCATGGTCCGTGACCTGATTCATCCCGACGAACTCCCACAGCTGCGTAAAAGCGTCGATCTCATGGCCGAACAGGCTCCGGAGTCGTGTCTGAAGAGTCGGTTCACCATGACCGATTGGGTTGATGAGTCGACCGCCGACTCGGTTGAATTCTGTTTCGAAGAGCGCACCCTTGGCTTCAGTCGACAGTTGATGGATGTGCCCGCCGTGACCCCACTGGGAATGTTCGTGCTATGTGCTTCAGGAACGGGCTGGCATCGCGACATTCACCCGATCGATATGGCTCCTCTGGATGGATTGCAGGAGGATCTCAGGCTCAACGGTCCTTGCTACCTGCAGTGGAACGTCCCTCTCTATGACGACAGCTTTCTGCATTTCATTCCGGGAAGCCACCTGCGGCGGAACAATGCCGAGGAGCGCAAGATCGAGCGTCGAATGGGGGTCGTACCATTGCCCGGAGCGATGACGGTTGAGTTGAAAGCCGGCGATGCGGTGGTCTACCTCAACAACTGCCTCCACAGTTCGATGCCCAACGGAGAGACCAAGCGGCGCACGTTGATCATGGGATACGACGCTTTCGGGAACAACGGATTCACCCACTACTTTGCAAACGCCATAGGCGTTGATTTCATCGAACATCTTTCGCCACAGGGTGCCGAACAGTGCAAACAGTTCGCGAAACTGCATGCGCAAAGGCAGGACGAGATCGTTGCAACCTACAACGCCATCATAAAGAAAGACCGCGTGGGGTTCGTGCAGGCGTTTGAGACGCTGCATCCGAGTGAGCACGCGCGAATGACGTCCTTGATCGTGTTATCGAAGATTGCCTACACGATTCGCAAGTACAAGGATTCGGATTCGGACGATTGGCAACGCACCGACGCGGTTATGAAGCTTGCTGCTCGCTTCGCCGCAAACGAGTTGGATCAGCTGTGGGATCGATTCGGAACTCTGGACGACGTACTAAAGGCGGATACGGAGCAGTACGAGTCGCTGTTTCAAAACGCTGCGATGATGTATCACTTCTACGAGATGCCGGAGAACTTCGGGGTTCATCAACAGGGGAGGACTTCATCAACAGCTGGGACGATTAGGGTCCCAGCTTCCCGTGTGGCGGCCAGTTCGAACTCGATGGCGACATCGCCGTCATCGTCAGGGTCGAACAGGTCGAGTTGATAGTTTTTGCGGGTCTCGTGAAACACCCGTTTGCGGTAGATGGCTCGGTCTGTTTAGCTGGAAAAATGCTTATCCCCTACGTATATAGATCACTAATGAAAATGCCGAAGAAAATCCGCGAGCAGTTTAGGCGTCACGGGCGAGATGGAGGCCGGACTCGAGCCGAGCGCATGGATCCGGTTGCGAGGCGAGCGGTGGCGCGTCGAGCGGGTCGGGGGACTAGAAGGAAAGCGCCACGTGAATATATTTGAAGGGACAAGCTGAACCTGCGGGAACGGCGATTAAAAGTTCAGATAGGGAAAGTCTTGCCGTGAATCGAAGGGAGGATGACATGCCGCAGCAGACGTACCACTTGGCACCGAAAGGGTTCACGCCCCAGCAGTGGGAGCAATTCGTAACCGAGGGTCTGCTCGTGATCGAGAACGCCCTTTCTAAGGATGAGATAGACCACTACCTCGAAGCCATTGACCGGTGCTGCGCCTCTGACGGGAAATACGACCCCGCAAAGTTCTACATGGCTGATAATATCGTTGAAAGAGATCCTGTTTTCGCGGAGTTGATCGATCACTCCCGGCACGTCGGTTATGTCTACGACATCTACGGGGAACAACTCAAGCTGCACCTGTCACAATTCTTCATTCGTCGCCCGCGTGACAAATCTCAGCACCATTGGCATCACGACGGTGCGCGCGTGGTGCCATATGCGGTTTTCGCCCCGGAATTGTCGCTTCAGGTGAAGATCAGCTACTGGCTGACCGATCTGCCTTCTTCCAGAATGGGCAACTTCGTCTACCTGCCGGGGAGCCACCGGTCTCAGTACTCGCAGCACTACCATACGCATGAGAGCGCGCCGGACGAGAAGGTCCTCTGCGTTCCCAAGGGGGCGATGACGCTGGTGCAGTGCAATACCTGGCATCGGGTGGAACCCAACGAGAGCGATGCGGTGCGGAAGAACATCTTTCTGGCATACTGCCCTTCCTGGATCTGCGAGGGTGACCGCTACCAGTCTTCGCCCCAGTGGCTTAAGACATTGATCCGGGAACAGCGCATCATCATGCGGAGCTATTCCCACGGCTATCACCGCGCCAAGCCACCCGCCGAAGACTTCCCGCTCTTTCTCGACCGCGAGACCGGCTGCGACTCGGACCCCGACGCCGATACCCGAGTCCCATTGCATCAGCGCAAGCGTCAAACGATGCACGAGAAGCTGAGGTCAACCGCTACAAACCAAGCCAACCCACCTGACCTGCCACGGAACCTAAAGGCTTGATCGGGAGACCAAGGCCGCCTCGGAATGAGCGAGCATGCTAGCCCACTGGGGCAGGCAGGTGATCGGCAAAACGTTATCGAGAAGGAACGATGACGGCGGTAACGGGGCGATGCTCGACAATCCACTAACCTGCGTGACGCCGCCTTGACCGATCCGGCCTCGATCCGTCGCTATCTGGAGGGGGTAGGCCTGCCCGCCCGTCCCCCGTCGATGGCGCCGCCGATGGCAATTCCTCCTGACGCCCTCTGTCCGCGCCCGGTAGCTCACCTGATCCATCAAACGCCGCATGAAACTTGACTCAACTGCAACAAAACTAAACAACAAAGCGACACTAGATCAGCGACTTGATCTCGACAAACCAGGAATGGACGTTGTGGCCGGCGGCGGGGAACCAGATGAAGTCGACCCCGACCGAGAGGATGATCCCGCTTACGTACCCCACCGCCAGGCCGTAAAAGAACGGCTTGCCGGCGAGGTAGGCCGCTTTGCCCCCGTAGCGCAACAGCGACACCTTCACCGCCCAAACCAGAAACAGGCTGAACCAGAAAACGATGCCGACGATGGTGTACTGAAAAGCGACCCCGAGCGGGTGCAACGGAAACCAGTGGAAGCGCGCCCGCAACAGGGCCAGCACCGCCGACTCCGCGACGCCGGCGAGGAATACGAGCCACCGTCCGAGATCGGATGTTTGCGGGTTGTTCAGGTTGCGCGCGGTCTCGCTGTATCCCGGTGCGACGCTGTCGGAAAAGAAGACCAGGGCCTGCTCGGTGTAGGCGATCTCCAGGGTCGCCCCTGCGGCCACCAGAAAGCCCACCGGGAAAGCGGCCAACACCAGCGCCGTGATCCATCCCGGTTGTCGCTTCATGGAGAAGATGCGCAGCAGGTGGGGGAGGGAAGGCCAGGCAGGAATGCGCAGGTTGCCGAAAAAGGCGGTGCTGCTGAACAGGCGGAAACCGACATAGCTGCGAGGGGACAGGAGGGCGGTGCCCAACAGTTCGTCTACGAAGGTGATGCCCTTGATATGCCCGGGGTCGGTGAGCAGATAGGCGCAGCCGGTGGCGGCGATCAGTTTGACTACCACCAGGTAGGTGAGGAGCGCTACGGAAAATATCAGCAGGGCCGCCTTCAGGCTCATGCCGATCGCCACCATCCAGATCAGCACATAGCCGCCGCTGATCGCCAAACCGGACAGCGCCCAGCGGTAGCGGGAGACCTCTGCCCCTCTACCGGCGCCCGATCGCACCTGCCGCCAGACGGCGCGCAAATGCCCTCGGGCCAGCCAGATGGTCCAGAGCCCAATGAAGATGAGGGCGCCATAACTTTCCAGATGCAGAATCTCGTTCCAATGCAGCGGCTCCCCGGCGGTGCCGACGGTAAAGCCGATGCGCGACATGGCCGCCCCCTTGAGAATCGCCAGGAGGTGAAAGAGGAACATGCTGGCCAGAATATCGAGGGGACAGAGGTAGGTTACCGCTACCACCAGCGGCATGATGCGGAAGTGCAGAGTCGGGAATCCCTCTCCCAGGCGGATGTTGTAGAGATCCCAGTAGATGCCGATCCGCGGCAGGCCGGCCATGAAGTAAGAGGCGATGTTGTACAGGACGGGGAGGAAAACAGCGGCAAATCCGATCCAGAACAGACGCGAGTGGAAGATCGCCGGCATCCGGTGGGGGCCGTCGAATCCGGCGGTCAGGTCCAACGGGAGCTGCGCCAGGGGGAAGGTCAACTTTTCCCCGGCTTCCCATTGCCGTTGCAGCAGGACAACCATGCAGAGGCCGAATCCAACCATGGCCACCGAAACACTCAACCACTGCCCCGTCGCCCCGATCCAACCGTCCCAGGGCACCGGCGCACCTTCCGGCAGGCCGAGCCAGAAGGTGTCGATGACCCGCGCCGAGGGGTCGGGAAAGACGCGCCAGGGCAGGAAGTCGAATAGGATCTCAGTCCACTGATTTTCGGCGGAATCGTAGAAGGCCGGCGCCGCCAGCGTGAGCACCCAGTACCCCATCCAGCCGTAGCCCGGAATCGTGCCCACCACCCAGAGCATCCCAAAGATGGTCAGCAATTCCCCCCGGCGCAGCGCCAGCCGGGGGCACAGCTGTTTCGCCACTACGTTTAGGAAGAGCCACAAGACGAAGGGAACGTACACCACCACCGGAAGCTGGGAGCTCACTGCATGGCCCAGCATCCCCGTTCCCTGAATCTCGCCGATGTAAAAGTAGAAGGTGGCGGCAATGGTCAGGAGGCCCAGAACCAACCCCCGCAGGGTGATGCGAGGGGTCTCATCCCGGTTCGGTTCCAGCTTCATTCCGGCGCCGCAGGTGGTTGCCGGGGGGAGTCCCCGGGTTGATCTGGAAGGCGGCACGGTCTGACGACCAGCTCAGTGGAACAGGGGCGTCGAAGCCACCGGTATTCGCATTCGTGCGTCTCGCCGTCGCGGGTCAGGCCGCCGCCGTGGAGCAGGAAGGCGGCGTCGATAGCGGACATCTGTTTCTTGATGGCCGCCCACCTGCGGTTGACCGCCGGACGGAAGCGGTAGGAGCAGGGGGTGCCGAGATGGCTGTCACAGGCGCGCGGAAAGATCCAAGGGTCGTTCGTCCGGCTCATGCGTCGATGCCGAGGTGGCTCTTGACGATATCCTTCAGCTCACCCTTTTCCTTCATCGAGGCCAGCTCGATGGTCTCGGCATCCATCTGGATGCCGGCGGCGGCGGCGGCGGCCAGCCATTGGTCGGTAGGCTCGGAGCAGTAGAACTGGGGCCGGTAGGTGTAGAACATCAAGATCCGGTCCCGGTCCACGGGAAGCCAGGGCAGCGCCGCGTGGTTCAGGCGCAGCGGCATGATGATCATGTCCCCCGCGTTGGCGGTGACGTTGATGAATCCCAGTTTTTGACGCTCTTCCGGGTCCACCGGATAGGCATCTTTCGCATAGAACAGCTCGGGGGGATAGATAAAGCTGGCCCTGTGGGCTCCGGGCACCACCAGCAGGCCCCCGTCCCCCGGGCGCACGTCGGTCAGGTAGACGAAGAAGGTGGCCCAGTCACAATAAATCCGGCGGTGAACCACGTCGGTATAAAAGCGCGGGGCGTCCTCGTGCATTTCACTGAGGATATCCTTGCGCAGATGGAAGTTGTGGAACCCGTGGTCGGAATTCTGGACCATCATGGTGCCGTCCATGAGGCGCGGCATATTGTTGGTCAGGTGGCAGGCGTAATCGAGCATGACCGGCGAATAGGCAATCCGCTCCAACACCTTGTCGTGGACAATCGCGTTTTTGTACTTGTCCCCGTAGCCGGATCCCGGCGGTTGTTCCAGGAGGTGCCCGCAGTCGTCAACGATCTTCTGCGCCCCCCTTTGGGCTTGGGCAACGGTCTCCTCGTCGAGCACGTTTTCCACCCGGAGAAAACCGAGCGTATCGAACAGGTACAACTCTTCTTCAGTCATGGTTTGCCTGCTTTGTTGGAGTGTGTAAAGGTCACCAGTGGGACCCGGTCGTTTATGGAACCTCGAGCACCACCTTGCCGACGGTTGCGTTGCGACCCACGAGTTCCTGGGCCTCGGCGCGGCCCATCAAGCCGATCAGAACCAGGCGGCCCCCCCCAATCCGAGGCTCTTGAGGTTATCGCCGAGGTAGCTTCCACCCACCGGGTCGAGGATCACGTCCATCCCCTCGCCGGCCGTCCATTCATCGACCAGATGGGCGAACTGAGCGTCCGCAGCCAGCCTGACCCAGGCGAGTCCGGAGGAGTCGCAGCTGTCCAACCCGCCTCTTGGGCAGTTCGTCGAGTCCTTCCGCCGTACTGTGCGCCTGCTCAACCGCCTGGTGTTCGACAACGGCCAGCCCTGCCAAGCAGCCCAGCTGGACGCGGCCGAGGCAGTGAGGCGCTACGGCGCGAACGTGCTCTATCTCGATCCACCCTATGTAATCGAGTTCTGCTAGTTCCTGCTTGCGCAATTCCGCGTGAATTCGGCCGCCGCTGCATCCCGCCTCGAAGAATTGAAGCCTCACGATCGCTGGGTTTTCCGGTCAATTTGCCCAGATCTCCGGTGTATGAGGTCGAGGTGACTCTGGCACCAGACAGGAAGGAGTACGTCCCGCACGTGTCCATCCTCGTTCACGTACAATGCAGTGGCGACGGATACCTGTGGTTGTTGGAAGGGAAGGTAGGGGCCCTATGCCCGGCTCATTCCACTTAGTGGCTCGACGGGCGGATCCAACGTGGGGATATTTATACAACCATGCGGACCTGGCGCGCCTCGGCTACGTGATCCGGCAAAGGGACCCCGCAGATCATGAACCTGCTCTACCTAGCGTCCCTTCTGTCCCCGAAAAAACCCATGCGAAGATAACACCCGAAATGACCACCCCGGAGGAGGTTGACAACCGTCAATACATATCAGTGTCCCGTCGCAGAAATATGTCGACATTGAAACGCCGATCCATCCCGGCTCACGGCGTTGCCTTCGCTCGCCGTACATCCCCGGTACGACTCGCTCTGGCGCCATGTGAGCCAAGCGCCTCGGCATCCCCCAATTTTGTCAATCTATCTCTGCGACGGGACCCTAGCGCCGGGCGAAGACTTCGGGAAATACTCGCCGTCGACCTGCGCTCAGTCCAGCAGTCCTGGTCCGTCCGGGAAACGGAAATCGGCCTCCGGCTCCTCGACCGGGAGTGGGCTCACCCGGTGGCACCCATCCTCGTGGTCGCAAGCCCTTCCCCAACTCGCGTGCGACAACGGTTTATCTCGTCACGCAACCTGGAGGCGGCCTGGCGCGCAACCATGGCGAAGTCGTCACCTTGCCCGGCGTAGAGAACGGAACGTGAAGCGTTGATCAGAACTCCGCCTCCGGCTTCATCCTGGCCGCAGGACACGGCGGTCTTCAAATCGCCTCCCTGGGCTCCAACCCCGGGAACGAGAATAGGCAGGTCGGGAGCCAGGGAGCGGATTCCCCCCATGGTTTCAGACTGGGTGGCCCCCACCACCAGGCCACAATTGCCCTTCCGATTCCACGACACCGCTTTGAGGGCGACATGTTCGTAGAGTGGACGGTCCCTCAGCGGCAGCATTTCAAAGTCCCTGGCTCCCTTGTTGGAAGTCAGGCAGAGGAGAAAGACGCCTTTGTCGGCATACTGCAGCAGGGGTGCTACTGCATCACCGCCCATGTAGGGATTGGCCGTCACGGCATCCGCGCCCAACTCACGGAAGAACATGGTGGCGTACTTTTCCGCAGAATGGCCGATATCTCCCACCTTGGCGTCGATGACGATGGGAATGGAAGGGGGCACATGGGCCAGGGTCGCCCGCAGGGTGGACCAGCCCTCGGGGCCGAGAGCACCGTAGAAGGCCAAATTGGGTTTGTATGCGCAAACCAGGTCGGAGGTGGCCTCGATTATCCGGCGATTGAAGTAGAGAACGGGATTTTCCTCCGTTCGCGTCCTTCCCGGCAGTTTCCGGGGATCCGGGTCCAGCCCGATGCAGAGCAGCGAGTTATTCCGGGCAACTGCCTGCGCCAGCTTTTCAAGGAAGGTCATGGATGCTCTCCTCCAGGAAGGTGGAATCCTGTAGGGTGGAGTCGAGCAAGGTGGAGTCCAGCAGGGTGGAATCCACAGCGGTTGAATCAACCGATACCGGCTCTGGACCAATGACGATGACGACCCGGAACCCGCCAAGAAAGTTGGATTCCTCGCTGGCCAGGTAGAGTCGCAGGGCATCTTCGTCACCGAGTACCACGTCGCCGCTGAACAAGCCCGCTACATCCTCGGCTTTGACAATCAGGGGGTCTGCCTCCTCCCCTCCCAGGCGGTCGCTGGAAGCAGCCAGCTCCACGTCTTCGTAGTATCCTACCATACCCATTCGAGTAGCCAGGTGGCGCTCGACCGATCCCGCGCTGTGGAGGACACTCCCGTTCTTCCCCAGAATGCGCGGTGCCATGCTGGGCCTCAGAGGGAGGCCGCGGGCATCGACCAGCAACCCGGTATAGGGCGCTGCCGGGATATAGGGTGCCAGGGTGTCTGTCAGGCCGGAAAGGAATGCTCTTCCAGGTCGTTCAGAGGACAGGAGGGGCAGCACGGCATCGGCAAATTCGTCGAGAAGGTTGAGCTGCAGCGCCAGGCGGTAGACCCCGCCGACTTCGCGATTGCTTCCGGGTTTCACACGGGCGGCCCGGACAATTCCGGCCATGCGCGAGCGCAGGGTGTCGTTGCCCGCCATGGCCGCCCCTGCCTTGGTGCCGGCGTCAATCTGCACCTCGCCGGCGAGTACCAGCAAATTGCGATAGGCCGCGGTTTTGGCGGCGCGAAACCCGGACAATCGCCGCTGAACCGGATCGATCAACCCCTCGGGGGCAGCGCCCTCCCCGTAGGCGATGAGCAGGTTGTTTCCCCAGTTAATACGGCCTTCGATAATCAGGTTCTGCTCCCTTTCCAGGCTTAACGGCTCCACGATGTCCTGGGCTTCGAGAAGGCCTGTCAGTGCGGCTGAAATGGCCGCAACCATGAGAGAGCGGAGCATTTCAAAACCTCCATGAACCCCGGTCTTGAGATGGCCACCTGCAGTAGAAGTACCGCGGTTCTGCAGTATATGGTGAGGGAACTGCGAGTAAAGAAAGAAGGAGTGGGTCTGTAAGCCGAGTTCTGTCCGCGAGCTTCCGTGCGGGGCGATCATTCATCTTGGGCAGCGGTTGCCCGCATGCCTCTTTGCAGCCTACCCGGGAATAATATCGAGGCGGACCACCTCTCTTCCCCTATTTGGCCTTGCTCCGGATGAGGTTTGCCATGCCGTTTCCGTCGCCGGAAACGCGGTGAGCTCTTACCTCGCCTTTTCACCCTTACCCTGGCCAAAAGACCCGGGCGGTGTGTTTTCTGTGGCACTCTCTGTAGGGTCACCCCTCCTGGGCATTACCCAGCATCCCGTCCTTTGGAGCTCGGACTTTCCTCACCTCCGGCCATGACAAAGCCGGATGGCGCGATCACCCGACCCACTCCCGATCGACTTTGAGCTCGGTGCCCGCGCGCCCGAATTCAAAGTGAATTCGGTAGCATCGGCATTCCGGCTCTCGTGATTCTACTTGCCGGGCGTAATCCACAAACAACCAAGGAGCACGCCTTGAGAGCCAGACGCTCCGGCACCTTGGGTTCGTACCCGGGCTTACATCTTCAGGTATCAGTCCGACTTATCATCCCAGACCAGAATCGATCCGCAGTTCTCGCAAAAGTTGACCTGGTCGTTGCGGCGGACATTGGTCTTCTGCTGAGCCGGCATTTGCATGAAACATGCGCCGCAGGCACCCTTCCTGACGGCGGCCACACTTACTCCACTGCTCTTGCGACGGCGGTTGTAGACTCTCAACAGATCGGAGCCGATGCTTCGACTAGCAGCTTCGCGCCGTGCCAATACGCCATCGATTTCCTGTTGAAGTGTGGCAAGTGTTGATTGAAGTTCGTCAATCCGCGCCTGTTGTGTCTGGCAAACTTCATCGACGCTTTGTTTCTCGACCTCGATCTGTTCTTGCAAGTCCTCCGAAGCATCGATTAACTCGAGGATCTGAGTTTCGCGTATGGAGATTCCCGCCTTGCAGGCTTCGATCTCGAGCTGCAGGGCATCGTATTCCTTGTTGGTCGTAACGACGGCAAAACGTTCCTCGTGCTGTTTTAAGCTGACCTTGGAATCTTCCAGTTCGCGTTCAAATTGACGCTGTTTCTTGGTCAGTTCTTCAACGTTGTTCTTCAGCCCTTCCAGAGTGGAGGTAACGCGTTTGATTTCTTTTTCGCGATGATCAATTTCCGCAGGGTACTGGTCGCGGGCTTTTTCCAGGTCTCTCAGTTCTAAATCTACTTCCTGCAGGTGCAATAACTGCAGTAGAACTTCTTGCATGAGATTCCTCATCTGGAGAAAACGTACGGTGAGTTGTAATGAAAGGTGTCAGCGAGGGTCGGCTATCATTGCTGGCACTTAGTGATTATCCGAAAATGAATTAAGGCATTCGTGCAGGAGAGGTCAACCCTTTGATCGGAATTGGTCAAATTCCAAGCGAAATGACCAGGCCCAACGGGGAAAATTTCAAATTTTCCTGGGGCCGTCAATCGGCGTGGACTGGAACGAAAATTAATTTACATTTGGAAACTGATTCGAGGCTGGTCCCCGGTCCGTACTAGGGCGAAGTTTCGCGATTCCGCCCTTGAGCCCATGACTCAACCGGGCGCCGGATTTTGCGACTCAAAACAGATCCATTGAAGGATTTTCCACCCTCTCATGCCGTTCAACATGCAAGGTTAAGTTTATGAATTCCAGAGCATCAAACGTACAAGACGAGGCCAGGAAAATTTACGACCAAGCAATCGTCATCGACGGTCTCAATGTGAGCAACTGGAACAGCCCCGACGTCTTCAATTGCCTACGTGCTGGCAACCTCACCGCTGTCAGTTCTACCGTAGCCGTTTGGGAGAACTTCCTAGAAACCATGAACCACCTCTCCGGCTGGCAGCGCCGATTCCGCGAGCGAGACGATATCATGCAAATTCACGGCACTGACGATATCTACACCGCCAAAAAGACCACAAGGACGGGTATAATTCTCAGCTTCCAGAACGCCTCCCCAATCGAAAACGACCTCGACCGGCTCGCCCTCTTCCACGCCCTTGGAGTGCGAATCATACAACTCACCTACCACGAGCGCAACCTTTTGGGCAACGGCTGCTGGGAACGTCGGGACGAGGGTCTGAGTAACTTTGGTGTCGATGCGGTGCGACGCATGAACGAATTGGGGATTCTGATCGACCTGTCTCACGTGGGCGACCGGACATCATTGGAGGCCATTGAAGTGTCGGAGAAACCTGTGGCTATCACCCACGCCAACGCGCGCGCCTTTTGCGACCATCCACGCAACAAAATCGACGAGGTGCTCAAACTACTGGCAGAAAAAGGAGGAGTGGTAGGCGCGACCTCATTCGCTCTCTTCCTGCCGGCTCAATTCGACTCCACTATCCAGGACTTTGTCGACGCCATCGACGACATGGTGCAGCGCATCGGCATCGACCATGTGGCCGTGGGTACCGACTCAACTCAGGACCAGCCCCTGTCTTTCTGGCACTACATCACCTCCCAGCAGGGCACCCAGTATCCTTCGACCTTCGCCAATCCTTCATTGCCTTATGACGAATTGCAATTTCAGCCCAAAGGTATGGCCAACCCCTCTGAGTTTCCCCACCTGGCCGAGGCGCTCCTGGATCGCGGCTATACTTCCCAGGACATCGTCAAGATCCTGGGGGCCAACTGGATGCGCATTTTCTCCGAGGTCTGGAAAAGCTGACAAACCGATTGATCCAGACCCAATCCCAACCACTGTCTCTCCCTTTCCGATAGCCCAATATAAGGCCTTTAAGGCCTCCCAGCAGACAGGTAATTCTAACTCCGGGTATGCCGAAACAGCCTCTCAACCGAACTATCCATAAATCAGAGATGGAGATTGTCAAAATTTGCAGCCCGCCGGATCTCTCGACTATTCAGTTCGGGATAGTACGAGAACCTAAAGCGGGAAAAATCCGACTCAGTTCGGCTTTCACCCCTTAAAGGAAAAGCAAACTACCGGGCAGTTGGATGTGAGATGAGACCTGTCTTTGAATTGACCTACATGGGACCAAAGAAAGAGATCCCATTCCTCCCCAAATCCGGGATGGGGATATCATTCCCGATTTCGCTCATTCTGCAAGCTGGCGAGCCGCCGCCAACTTCCCTAAGCAAATCGGCGGCCCTACCGGCTGCGCGCCGGATCGGTGCAGGAAAAATATCTTTGAATTCGTGGGGGGCTTGAGGGCTGGTCCTGGTGCTAGGCGCCTGCCACCGACGAGTGAAGTTCGGTCCAATCGTCGATGTTGTTGAGATTGACCGCGTCCAAAATCGAGCCATCGTCGTTGATCCCCGCCGCAGAAAGAATACTCTGGCGAGTTTCATCGTCATGATCGTATTCCCTGATTGCGGCATTCGATGTGTCGATTTCCTCCTGGGAAATACTGCCGTCGCGCTGCTCCAAGACCCACTTTTCAAACTGGGAATAGGTCGGCAAGTTATCCTTAATGTAGCCTATGGCCGAATCGCGGTCGATTCTCAGGCCGTCCAGGACCATTTGATCAAAGCCCATGCCACACTCGTCGTAGCCTTCTTCCAACTGACCTTTGGCACTGAGGAGCACCTTGGACCACAGCCGGGGGAGATGGATTGCACCGAGTGGACCGGCGAGATCGGAACTGATTAATGGAATAGCCATTTTGTCCTCCTTTGGGTTGGGCTGTCATATGAGCCCAGGTGGGAAAGACTCAGGGGATTATGGTAGACCTAACTATACTCCATGACCTCTAGGCTGTCAATCCGAATTTAGGCGGCGCGGTTCGAATTTAGGGGATTCCAAAACTTCATTTGAACTATCCCCTGGCACTTGGCCAGGGGCCAGAGATTGCCAGGGTGAGACCTGGGGTCTGGATATTGACGAAAAGGACAGATCCGTCGGCAGAAAAGGTTGCCCCGGCGAACTCGGACTGGCTCATCCCATTCCGTGCAAGTTTGTAGATCCTGCCTGCGGGGGTAACACCTGCCATGTACTGGGTACCGGGGCCATCCTCGCAGCAAATCAGGTCGCCCCAGGGCGATACTGTAAGGTTATCCGCATTGTCGATCAGATTTCCATCATTGGGCTCGATAAAAAGCTCCAGCCTACCTGGGGATTTTTCTTCCTCTGGACTGCCTTCGTAGGGACTTGGGATATAGCGCCAGATCTGGCCTTTGCGCGCATTGCCACCGTTGGTGCAGACGAAATACACGGAACCATAACCGTACCACATTCCCTCTCCGCGGGCGAAGCGGGCCGCTCCGTTGCCGAAGCCCTGATTGCGCAAATCATCCTTGGGGGATTCAACGTTTTCTACATCGATCCACTCCACCGCCATGGGGACGTTCTTGGCGACCAGGCTGGCGGACCAGTTACGGGTGTCCAACTGATTGTGGTCGCGGACCTTAAGAGCCTGAAGCCGGCCTCCCGCGACCAGGTGGCCGGGCTTGCGCGGAGCATAGCGGTAAATTAGACCATCGCCGCGGTCCTCGGTCTGGTAGACAATGCCGGAGGACGGATCCACGGCTACCGCCTCGTGGTTGAAGCGACCCATGGCTTTGAGAGGTTGAGATGGGACATTTTCGGGGTGGAGAGTGGCGGGGACTTCGAAGTTGTAGCCGTGGTCCAGCTCGAAGGTATCCTCTGCCCTCTGGGTTGTCTCCTCGCAGCTGATCCAGGTATTCCAGGGGGTGGGACCACCGGCACAGTTGCGCACGGTGCCGGCGAGGCTCAACCACTGTCTTTCGAGGTGCCCGGTCTCGGAGTCGTAAACCATGGTGGTGGTGCCTCCGAGGCAGGGAACCTCTCCCCGGCCGAAGTCGTAGAACATTCTTGGATCAAGCCTTGCGAGCAGCCTGTTGTCCTCGCCATAGGGTCCCGCGGACGAGTCCGGATTGAGTTCGTGGTTGCAGATCAGAATGGTTTTGCCCCGGGGACCGGGAAAGGCAGCCATGCCGTCTTGGGCGCCGGGAACCAGCAGGGAACCGACCATGGAATCTCCCATGCGGGAAACCACGCGATAGGAAAAACCGGTGGGCAGATCCAGAATCTCCGCGGGATCGGGTAGAAGGGGGCCGAGGCCCTCGGCAACGACGGCGCTGGGAGCTTCGGAGTTGGCGTAGGCAAGGAGCTGATGAAGACCGGAAAAACCTGCAAAAGTTGCTGCAGCAGTGCGCATGAAGTGGCGCCGGGAAAGTGTCATGGCAGGTATCTCTCCTTAATTAGGATTTTATCGCGACGCCATAAATATAATCAATCTTTGGTCTTGATGAATAGTGATCGGCAGTCCCCCCCTTTCTGTTTCAGAAGGGACCCTACACCCTTTTTCCGCACAGAACTTGGAGCATTCGCTCTCATTTTCGGCTGCGGTCGACCATGAGAGGGGAGGAGGCGACGGATCCACGGGCGGCAATTGCCGATCTACAGGTTTCGGCTGTATTCACCACAACTAACCGGACCGCCCTTACGGAGTAGGAGCAAGCTTCAGATCACCGGCTGCTCCGGGAAAAATCAAATCCAGCCATTGGTACGCTCCTCAAATTCCTGCAAAGGGTCTACCATTGCCCTGATTCGCCTATTCTGGCTGTAAAGGAAAGCATCGTCAGGCCGGTAGATACGGCCTCTATTATTATAGCACATCAGCGAGGCGATCTGCTCGCTTGTCCCGGGCCGCTTGACAAACCTGAGTTTGATAAAGCGCCGGCCGGCTTTGGCGCGGTAGACGCCGTGGAAAATCTTCTGGTTGAAAAAGACAATGTCTCCCGGGTCGGACTCCAGGGCGTGGTAGGGCATGGCTGTTCCATTAAGCCCATAGGCTGTGAGCCTACTCTCCTCTTCCTGCGCCTTGATTAAGCAGAGGGCATTGTACAGAGGAGGTCTGTGAGAGCCGGGTACAACCCGCAGGCTACCCGTATCCGCTCTGACCGGGTCCAGGTAAAGATGAAAGCTGTAGGTGGTGGCGTGAGGTTCGTTGGGTCGGTCGGTGTGCCAGCGGTGCTCCGTATGGGCGGTCACATTCCCTTCGGAGCCGTTCCAGAGAAACCCCGGTCCCAGCAGAAATTCTACGGTTTTCCATATTCGGTCATCAACGACGTAGCCGGTCAGGACAGGGCTTTTCTCGACAAATTCCTGAATACTTTGAGTCTCTCTGGCAAATGGCCGCCCGCCCCGGTCCTCCTTCCACAGCTTGTCGGCCGCTCGGGTGAGAACCTTCATTTCTTCAGGGGAGAATCGCCCGGCCAGGATAATGAATCCGAAGGTATCGAAGAATGCTTTCTGCTCTGGTCTAATCATTACCTTTCAGATTGGCGCGGGAATAGGTTTAAAACCTGCTGAGCCTCTTTTCCATCAATAGTATCATCAGGGAGGCAGAACATCAAGGTGGCCGTCGCCGAATACTTGTGCAAAATTCCAGTGGAACCACTCCCCGGCGCAACTATTTGATCAAGGGCTGCCGGGTTGGAAACGGGCATCGAGGCGGGCAAGATTGACGCTGCTGAGGGCGAGGGGGACAATGCTGTTAAGAGGAAGACCCCGACTCATATACACCGGTACTTCGAGCCCAAGTTGAGGGATGAGCATAGTGGAGCACCGATTGTGTCTGTGCACCAGGATGCCTTCACCGCGCCAATTTGAGTGTTGCAGGAGGAAAACCAGGGTCCAGTGCCGGGCGGAAAGGCGCTCCGCCCGGCGCACACAATCCTGAGCCGCCATGGCCGCACCGACGCGCTCCATCACCTCTTGTTCACCTAAGAGCTGATCCCCGCGCAGGTGGGCGCGCAATTGCTGGTGCACCAAGAGATCGAGATAGCGTCGCAGCGGGCTAGTTGCCTGGGCATAGGCTTCCAGACCTAGACCGGTATGGTGGAGGGGAACAGTGGTGAACCGACTGCCTCCCAGGGTTAGGCGGCGTGCCCGCATACCGGCCAGACCCTCGGGAAACTCATCCACTTCTCCGGCAGAATTCTGAGTTGTGAAGGGAAAGGGAATATTGCGTTCCAAGGCGAAGCGGGCCGCGGCCTCCCCGGCCATGAGCATGGCCTCGGCCACCATGTCGCGGCTTCGCAGACGAGGCAGGGGGAGGATCTGTACCCGCTTGTTTTCGAGGCGCAGCCTGACCTCGGGCCACTCAATGAAAACGGCGTTCCTTGAACGGCGACGTTCCCGAAAGGACCGGGAAAGTCTGTAGAGGCTTTGAAAGGGCTCCCGCTGTAGTTGAGCCTGAGCCTTGTCATAGGAAAGGCGGGTGACCCGCACCCTGCTCGGGACCACATCCACGTCCACCACCTGGCCTTCCGAATCTAGGTCCAGCCCAAAGGAAAGCGCCGGTGATACGGTCTTCATGGCCAGGCCCAGAGTCTCTACAGCCAGCTGAGGGAGCATTGGCACGGTTCCTTCAGGCAGGTAGAGACTGAAACCGCGACGGCGAGCTTCCAGGTCTGCCTCACTGCCTGGCCGCACCAGGGCCGCCACGTCAGCCACATGGACCCAAAGGCGATTGCCCTCCAGGCTCAGAGCGTCATCGGGATTGCGGCTGTCTTCGTCGTCAATGGCAAAGGCCGGCAGGTGGGTGAGGTCCAGGCGTTCCTCCTGGTGCAGGAGGGGCAACTCTACAGCGGGTCCGGTTGTAGTAAGGCCAAAGCGCTTGGGATAGGGGTTGACGACGTAATCCCAGTGCCCTAATTCCAGGAGCAAAGAGTGGGCGTTCTTGGGATCTTCGCTGCGGCCCAGTTGGCGCAGGACCCAGCTTTTGTCCCTGCACCCCAGAGCCAGTTGCTCCACTTCTTCGAGGAAAATGGCATCTGCAGCAACCATCCGACCGCCGCGGACCCGGGTCAAAAAAGCGCCTCGGGCTTCCATCTGGGCGGTGTGGGCCCGCCGCTGATCCCGCAGCCGGGCGACCTCTTTTCTCGAGCAGGCCCTGATCCGCTCGGGAGTACCGCGGAAGTAGAGGCCATCATCGAGCAATTTCCAGGTTGACCAAGCCGAGGCTGGGGTGTAGGAACAATAGACGAGTTCTGCCAATTCGGAAAGGGTGACCGTGGAGTTCTCCAGGAGCTCCCAGGCCGTCTCCACTTCGCCAGCCTGAGACCTGAGCTGGTCGATGCTGAGCAAAGGGCCAGGGTGCAGGAGAGCTACGTCCTTGGGACGCACCTTGAGGATTTTTCCTTGGACCAACTGGATTTCCAGTTTGTCCCTGCTTTGCTTGACGCAAGCCGGTTGTTTTTTATAGAGTACCAGGCTGTTTTTCGGAATGGCTGTGGTCATGAAATCCCGTCCGGATAAGACCCATTTACAAATTTACGATTGAAGCAGGAACTAACAAGAAAAGGGTTTTAAACCGTCCTTAAAAGAGAATAGGACGCGACAGATTTAAACCGGTAACCGGGCTACCCTCCCGGGTCCCTCCGGTTCAAAATCACCTCATTCAAGGAAACTTTATGAGCGGTCAACTGCAAAACGAGTACGAGGAGCTGGTCAGAGAGCCCCGCAAGGTTCGCTGGGTGTGGTTGGTTTACCTGTTGCTTTATGCCATAGCCATTCCCTGGTACTGGCCCGCTGGCTACCGTGGGCATTTGGTTGCTGGATTCCCAATCTGGGTAGTGGTGACCCTGGTGGGAGTGTTGCTCCTTGCCGGCTGGACCCTTTGGGTCATCGCCAACCATTGGCGGGTACGGGGAGGAGAGAAGTAATGGGCGCCGCGGCCGACCAACTGGTTTTTGGGACGGGAGCACTAGTTCTGGTAGGTCTCTATTTGCTGTCCATGTTGGGAATCGGCTGGATCGGACGTCTGAAGCGGCAGAGCGACACTCTGGCCGATTTCTATCTGGCTGGCCGTTCCATGGGGTTTCTGGTTCTTTTTCTCACACTCTACGCTACCCAGTATAGCGGCAACACCCTCTTTGGCTACACCGGCAAAACATATCGCATCGGGTTTGAATGGACGGTGTCGGTCCTCTTCATGTTTTCCATTATCGCGGGATATCTGCTCTTTGCCCCAAGGCTGGTTCTCCTGGCGCGTAAGATGGACTTTATCACTCCTGGTGACTACATATCCCACCGCTTCAAATCTCCCATCCTCACCTTGCTCAGCACCATCTTGATGATCTATGCTCTGGGCAACTACACGCTTGCCCAACTCAAGGCCATGGGCGCGGCCGTAGAGGGCATCACCGACGGCATGGTGCCTTCCGAGTACGGAATTGTGGGGTTGGCTATAATCATGGTGGTCTACGAGACTCTGGGAGGGATGCGCAGTGTGGCGTGGACCGATGTGATCCAGGGACTGGTGCTCCTTACCGGATTTTTGCTGCTGCTTTTCACCATCCCGGCGTTGGGGGGAGGACTGACTGCAGTAGTGGAAAAGGTCGGCCAGCTCGAACCTCCAAAAGTGGAGGTGCCCTCCCTCGAGGGATGCAACACCTGGATCAGCTACGTCTTCCTCTTGGGCTGCGGCGCAGCCATCTACCCGCAGGCGATTCAGCGGCTCTACGCCAGCAGGTCCCTGCGAGTATTGAAGCGCTCCCTGGCGCTGATGGCCTTTATGCCGCTGACCACCACCCTGATCGCCCTGGTCTGCGGCATGGTGGCCATTGTGGTGCTTCCGGGTCTTGAGCGAGGAGAAACCGACCAGGTGCTGGCGCGTCTCTGCGCTCTCGTCATGAGTCAATCCACCCTGGGTTACTGGCTGGTAGTTGTGGTCTTCGCCGCCATCTTGGCCGCGCTTATGTCGACCGCAGACTCCGCCCTGCTGTCGATCTCGTCCATGATCACCCGCGATATCTACCAGGCTCGCATCAGGCCGCAGAGCAGCCAGTCGGAGTTGACCCTGGTGGGCAAGGTGTGCTCGTGGGTCATCATCGCGCTTCTTGTGCTGATGGCCATCGGCACGGAGAAAACCCTGATCCGATTACTGGAACTCAAATTCGAGCTCCTAATCCAGATCGTCCCCTGCTTCTTCCTGGGACTCTACTGGAAGCGGCTCTCCGCCCGCACCGTTCTGGGCGGCATGGTCACCGGACTCATCGTGGCATTGGGCCTCACCTGGGCCGGCCACGCCCGCGTCTGGGGATTTCACGCGGGCGTTGTTGGCTTGGCTCTCAACCTGATCTGGTGCGCCGCGGGCACTCTGATTGCATCCCGGGAAGCAAACCCTTCGGTACAATAGGGCGAAATCTCCAAGCCCCACGTTTTCGAAAAGAAAGCTCAAGACCATGCGCAAAACATCGCGGAAATTTTTGCAAGCCCTGCTTCAGGCACCCTCCCCTTCCGGCTACGAGGGACCGGTGCGCCAAGTCTGGAAGGAAGAAGTGGCAGCCTATGCGGACGAAGTCAGTATAGACGTTCACGGCAATGCCATTGCCGCCTACAACGAGGAAGGGGAGCCCCGGATCATGCTGGCCGGCCACATGGACGAACTGGGCTTGCAGATCGTCCACATAGACGAGGAGGGCTTCATTTACTTCAATACGATCGGTGGATTCGACCTGAGCACCATTTCCGGCCGCAAGGTGCGGATTCACACTCGGAAGGGCCCCATTCTGGGGGTGATCGGCAAGAAACCAATTCACTTGATGAGCTCATCCGAGCGCGGGAAGGTGCCAGAGAAGCACCAGATGTGGATCGATATCGGGGTCAAGAACGGCACGGAAGCTGGAAAATTGGTGGAAATCGGCGACCCGGTCACCTACGATGCCAATTTTGAGATGTTGCGGGGTGACCTCGTGGTTTCCCGCGGCCTCGACAACAAGATGGGCGCCTTCCTGGTAGCCGAGACTATGCGCTGTATCAGTGAGGAGGACAAAAAAGCCAAAGCGGCGCTCTATTCCGTAGCCACAGTCCAAGAAGAAGTCGGGTTGCGTGGAGCGATTACCAGCACCTACGGAATTGATCCGGAGGTGGGCATCGCCCTGGACGTGACATGGGCCATGGACCATCCGGACGTGGACAAACGCAAGGCCGGTGCCGCCGTCATCGGCGGGGGCCCGGTGATTGCCAGGGGTGCCAATATAAATCCGGTTGTTTTCGACCTGCTGGTCCGCTGTGCAAAAGAGAATGGAATCCCCTACCAGATCCAAGCCGAATCCGGAGGCACGGGCACCGATGCCAACGCCATGCAGCTCAGTCGTTCCGGAGTCGCCACCGGACTGATTGGCGTACCTCAACGCTACATGCACACTCCGGTGGAGGTACTCTCTCTCAAAGACTTGGACAATACGGTAAAGCTGCTGGTCCGATTCGTCCGGGCACTGGATGAAGAGATCAGCTTTATTCCTTGACATGGACATGAGGCTCGGCTATTATGCGGAACAAGTAGATGGGATATACCTGGATCAGCGAAGGGACAGCGATGGTTTTCCGGCAACGGGCGATAGCCTTACAGCAAGGAAAATAGCCTCGTGGTCCGCGCCGCCGTCAGGGCATGGCTTGTGGCCATGCTGTGCACCGGACTTTCATACTGGAGCAGCGCCTGCGATCACGGCCTGGATGCCCGGCCGCCAGGACCCACTGGCATTGCCGGCCGCATCACTTTTTCGGGAACCCTGCCGCAAGACATTGAGCAGGTGGCCGTAGCGGTGTACCGGGAAATACCCCAGACCCTGAGCGACTTCTGGGCAATTGGAGGGTGGGACACGGAGGTGGAGTTCAGGGCCCAGTCCTATTCATACTTCGTATCCCTGGAAAGTGAAGGGACCTACCGCTGGGTGGTTGTGGCCTGGCGCCGGATGGATGCCTTTTGGAACTTCGATTCCTTGCTGGGATGCTACCACGTTGCGGGAGACACACTGCCCACGCCGGTACGGGTGACCCAGGGGGAGATCACTCGGGAAATCGATATCTGCGTCGACTTCGAGGTCCTGAAGGATGAAGATGCTCAAGCCATTTGCCTGGGGGCCCTGCCTCCTGAGTTGCTGGACGAGCTTGGTCGAGCCCAGTGAAACGGCCGGACCCATGCTCTGTGGCCAAGTTGTCGACGCCCAGGCTGGGACAGGTCTTCCTGGCGCTACGGTCGTGGTTCTGGGCGCGGGATTCGGCGCCCTCGCGGATGGGGATGGTCGCTTTTGTCTGGATGAACTGCCGCGTGGTCGCTACGACTTGCTGGTATCTTTCATCGGCTACCAGACGCGCAAACTCCAGGAGGTGGAGGCAGGCGCCGGGCGAGCTATCCGGGTCTCATTGCGGCGAGCGGCCATCGAACTGCCTTCCCTGGTGGTGTCGGCCAACCGGCGCCACCAGGCCTTCAACGAGGCTCCGCTCAGCATGTCGGTAGCCTCTCCCGGCGACATCGCCGCCCACAACTCCTTCACCTTGCAGGCCCCCCTGCGCTACCAGTCGGGAGTCAGCCTGGTGGGCAGCCAAGTCAATATCCGCGGCTCCAGCGGGTACAGCCGCGGCACGGGCAGTCGCGTCCTCCTGCTTCTGGACGGCTTTCCCATGCTCTCGGCTGATCTCGGCGACATCAAGTGGAAAGCTATTCCCGCGGGTGAGGTTGAGCGCCTCGAGGTGATCAAGGGTGCCGGATCTGCCCTCTACGGAACCGGGGCCCTGGGCGGAGTCATCAATGTGATCACTCGTCGACCAAGTTCCGTCCCACAGACCCGCATTCGCCTGCTCGGCGGAACCTACAGTCAACCTTTTTACAAAGCCTGGCGCTGGGCCGACGACCCAATGTACCTGGCCGGGCTGGACTTGAGCCACAGCCGCCGGGTAGGTCGCACCGGCGCACTTGTTTCTGCAGGTTACAAGCGCTCCACCGGATATCACGAAAACGACGACTTCAGGCGCTACCATATCTTCGCCAAAGGGGTGCACCATTTTGCTCCCGGGACCTACTGGAGCAATCTGGTGAACTGGTCCGTCGACGATCATGGCGTGTTCCTGCAGTGGAAGAATCGCCTTGAGCCCCTCAAGGTCCCCGCTAAGGACCGGGATGCCAGTACGGTTTCCCGAAGCCTCAATCTCCATTCCGAGCTATTCCGCCTGCATAATCGCTCTCTTGGATATCGCCTCAAGAGCTTCTACTATCGCACCGCCTTCAACAATACTCGTTCGGCGGGAGGATTTGAGTCTGCGGGACACAAGGTGGGTGGAGAGGTTCAGGTCGACTATACCCGGTGGAAGCAAGTAGCGCTGACCACGGGGACCTTTGCCGCCTTCGATCTGGTGAGGTCTCCTAGTGATTTTATCGGTCGCCGCACCTTGCTCAATCTGGCCTTCTACTCCCATGGAGTCTACGCTCTCCTGCCCCAGGCAGAAATATCTGTGGGTTTGCGCTATGACCTGCACCGCCGCAAGCCAGGGGGACACCTTGATTCTGCGTCACCTTGCCCGCCTTCCGATCAACGCGAGATCCAGCACATTCAGCGACAATTCAGTCCTCAGGTCGGCATGTCATTTCGCTTCGGATCTGGCACGGTGTTGCGCGCTTCTGCCGGCCGCGGCTTCAGGGCCCCTTCGGTGGCCGAAACCTACACCCAGGCTGCCGCCTCGGGACTGCTGGTTTGCCCCAATTTCGGTCTCCGCGCCGAGCGCAACTGGTCCAGAGAACTTGGGGTCAGGCAGCTCCTCGCCGATTTTGCCGCATTGGATCTGGCGCTGTTCTGGAACACCTTCGAGGGCCTGATTGAAGCCCGGCCTGATCCCCTCCTGGGCCAGAGGTCGGCTGCGACGAGCTTCCGCAATATTTCGAGGGCAAGGATCAAAGGATTGGAGATCGAAGAACAAATTGCGCTCCCCTATGGACTGAAATGGCGCACCGCCTACACCTTTCTGGACGCGGTGGAATTCCTCGCCATCGACGAGATCCTTCCGCCCTATTGCCGCGAAGATCTGGTGCCCGGGAAACAGGCGCCGCTGCCTTACCGCTCCCGCCATCAGCTGACCACCGGCCTCATTGCCGCTGGCAAAACCAACCGGATGGGTGCTACACTGCGCTACCTTAGCCGTTTTCAGCGCGTCTCCGGGCTCTTTTCCGAATGTCGGCGGGACCACCGGCCGGTCTTCCTGGTAGATGCATTTTTCTCGCGCCGACTGGGTTCACTGGAAGTCAATTTCAGGGTGGATAATCTGCTCCAGTACCACTACATCCTGACCGAGCGCAAGATAAGACCCATGCGGCGCATTTCCCTGGGGTTTTCCGGGGTTTTATAGTACGAAAGTCCAGGAAAGGGAGAACCCATGCTCAAATTGCTGGAAGGCGTCCGTGTTTTTGATTTGACCCGGGTCCTGGCCGGCCCTTATGCGTCCATGATTCTGGCCGATCTGGGCGCCGAAGTCATCAAGGTGGAACTTCCAGGCAAGGGCGATGAAGCGCGTGACTTCGGGCCTTTTCACAATGGCGAGAGCGCCTACTTCATGAGCGTAAATCGGGGAAAAAAGAGTATTGCGATTGACCTGCGCAAGGCCAGGGGCCGGGAGCTGGCACAGCAATTGGCGGCGCAGTGTGATGTGTTTATCGAAAACTTCCGGCCCGGCAGTATGGAGCGCTTCGGACTCGACTACGAGACTCTTCACGGGCGCTGCCCGGGTCTGGTCTACGTCTCCATCTCCGGCTTCGGTCAGACCGGACCTTACGCCCAGCGTCCGGCTTATGACGTTGTAATTCAGGCCATGGGCGGAATTGCCAGCATCACCGGGATGCCGGATGCCCCCCCGGTGCGGGTAGGCTCCTCCATAGCCGATTTGAATGCCGCGCTCTTCGGAATCATTGGTTTGCTGGCAGCACTCAATCGCGCCCAGAAAACCGGTGAAGGACAGCAACTCGACATTTCCATGCTGGACTGCCAGGTGGCGCTGCTGGAAAACGCCATTGCGCGCTATTTCGTCGCTGGCGAGATCCCCGCGCCGTTGGGCTCGCGCCACCCGGCGATCACACCCTTCCAATTCTTCTGGGCACAGGACGGCTACATAGTAATTGCCGTGGGCAACGACAAACTATGGGGCCGCTTGTGTGAGACATTGGAGCGGCCGGAGCTGACCGCCGACAAGCGTTTCCGGAGCAATGCCAAGCGCACGGAGAACCACGCCGATCTCGAGGTTCTGCTCTCCGAGTCAATAAAGAAAAAGAAGGTGGCCAAATGGATCCAGCTGTTGGGAGCGGCTGGCGTTCCTTGTGGCCCTATTCACAATGTGGAACAAGTGATCGCCGATCCGCAAGTGCAGGCGCGCCGGATGATTGTAGAGCTGACCCATCCGCTGGCAGGAGGGGTGGCCATGCCCAACTCCCCGCTGAGGTTCTCCTCCACTCCCGTCGAATTGAACCGGCCGTCACCAGTTCTCGGCCAGCATACCGACGAGGTTCTGCAGAGTCTGCTTGCCCTGTCCGCAGCGGAGCTGGAAGTCCTGCAGCAGGAAGGGATCATTGAAGCGGGAACAATTTAGGGGCCCGCACGGCGGTCAATGAAAACAAGGGCAAATCGTATCGAGATTCGCCCGAATAGTCCACATCCTCAACGGAGGAGCAAAGGTTAATATCCACGCACTCTTTCCACTATGGGCGTTGAAGGACGGCGACAGAAAGGAGTCCATCTTGCGCATAATTGATCCCCACGTACACGTATGGAAAAACGATCCGGCTTTTCCTTGGCCGGTAGAAAACGAGAGCCCTCCTTCCGAAAACCGCAGTGCGGAGATGTTGCTGGAGTTGATGGCGGCCAACGGAGTGGAGAAAACAGTGTTGGTGCAGACCATCTACTACCGCTGGGACAACAGCTACGTTGCCCATGTGGCCAAGCAATATCCAGACAAATTCATGGCGGTGGGACGGATCAATCCCGAGGACCCCGCGGCGGCGGACCACCTGAGCATGTGGAGGGAGGAGCACGGTCTCCACGGCATGAGGCTGAGTCCTTCGCCGCAGGCTGCGGGGGACTGGTTCGCCGGACCCTTGATGGATCCGATCTTTGCGCGGGCGCAGGAATTGGGAGTGCCCCTTTTGATCCTGACCACTTCGCCTCGGCTAGTCGATTTGGCGCGGCGTCTTGAAAACTACCCGGACTTGAACGTAGTCATCGACCACATGGCAAGTGTTCATCCCGAAGACGCCGAAGGCCGCCAGATCCTCATGAATCTTGCCCGTTTCCCGCTGGTCTACGTCAAAATTAGCCACACCTGGAGGGTTTCGAAGCAAGGATATCCCTGGAGAGATACCCACGGCCTGGTGGATGAAGTCTACCAGACTTTCGGGCCGCAGCGCATCATGTGGGGTACCGATTGGCCGGTGTGCCTCAAAGACACCACCTACGAGGAGGCCCTGAGGGCTGTGCGCGACGAAATGAAATTCATTTCTGCCCGGGACTTGGAATGGGTGATGTGCAAAACGGTATTAAGACTCTGGTCGTTCGGAGAAGAAAGACCCAGGTAGGAAAGCGGACAAAGGGGAAATGTTGAATGTGGGAATTGTCGGGGCGGAGAACAGCCACACGGCAGCCATTGCCAGAACTCTGAATGTGGAAAGAAGAATCGCGGGTGTGAGGGTGACCCACGTGTGGGGAGAGAATGGAAGGTTGGCGCGCCAGACCGCGGCGGCCGGACGCATTCCCCACACCGTAAAAAGGCCCGAGGATCTGATTGGCGCCGTGGATGCTGCCGTAGTGGACCATCGCCACGGCAAATTTCATCTGCCCGCGGCCTGGCCCTTGCTGGAGGCCGGCATGCCTCTATTTATTGACAAGCCCTTATGCTACCGCAAAGCCGAGGGCAAGCGTTTCCTTGCGCGAGCGCGGCAACTGGGAGTGCCGGTGTGCTCTTTCTCGGTCCTGCCCAAGCAATCCTCCTTTGTCGCACTTTCCAGAAAGACGCGCCGATTAGGCATAATTTACACGGTGGTCTCAACCGGACCCTTCCCTATCCGGTGCAAATGGGGCGGAATTTTCTTCTACGGCATTCACCAGGTGGATATGGTTCTGCGCCTGGCAGGATACGAGGTAAGCCAGGTCCAGCTCGTCTGTGGAACTAAAAAAAATCATGTTGCCAATCTTTTCTACCGGAATGGCGCGGTTGCCACCATGAACCTGGTCGGCCAGGGGGAGACACCCTTTCACCTGAGCGTGGTTGGTGCCAGGGGACGGGTCGACCAGTACATCGAGTTTGACGAGAGCATGTATTTGGCGGGCATAAGGGACTTTGTCAGGGTATTCAGGAGCGGCCGGACAAGAGAAACGGTTCAGTCCATGCTGGGCCCCGTGGCCGTGCTCGAGGCGATGGAAAAATCCATGCTCCGCAAAAAGAAGGTGCGGGTTTCCCTCTAGTACACCTCGGCGCAATTGATACATTTTATTATTGTCAGGCCATCAAGGCTTTGCCCGTGTATGTCCATTGGAACGGCTTGGCCCTAGTGCGGTTGAAGTATTCGATAAAGGACAAGACGCGTTCTTTGAGCTGTTCCACCGAGGAGAAGCTGGCGCGTTTGAGCAGGCGGCGGACGAGGATACTGAACCACAGTTCAATCTGGTTGAGCCACGAGGCGCGTTTGGGCGTATACACGAAACGAATGCGGTGCCTGGAATCGGCCAGGAAGTCGGCGCGGGTGGCGCACGAGCGCAGGATCCCGCGGCGTCCCTTCTTGCCCAGATCCTGATCGAGATCGCACAGAACCGCCACCAAGTGGACCAGGGATTCGGATGGGTGCGTGTTGAGGTTGTCGACGATGAAGATCCATTCGCCCTCCAGATCGCTGGCCACCGTCTGCAACAGGTGGTGGGCGAACTCCTCCTCGCTGCGCGTGGGGGCCATCGTAGGGGCCAGGATGCGACCGGTGGCGACCTCGAAGTTGGCGATCAGATTGTGCGTGCCGTGGCGGACGTAGTGCGCCTCCTGCCGCTCGACAAATCCGGGGATCGCCGCCTTGGTGGGATGCAGGCGCTCCAGTGCCTGCATGCCGGTCTTCTCGTCGCAACAGATCAGATGCACCCCTTGCTCGTGCAGCGTCAGGGCCTGTTCATACAGGGTACAGACCGTGGACACCTGGTGGCGAAACCGCTCCGGGTCCTCCGGCTCCGGGTTGAGCCAGGAGCGGATCCGATGCGGCTTAAGATCCGCCTGATTTTAAAAAACGCCCCACCGTACGCACCGAAATGCTGGACACGACGTTCCGTTTTACCGCCTCTTCGGCCACCTCTCGGGGGGTCCAGTGGGACACCGGACGTTGCGAGTCCTCGGGGGGCTCACAGGCGATGGCGATGATTTCGACGATTTGCTCGGGGGTGAAGATCCCCTGCCAGCCCGAGCGCGGGGCATCCCCCAGCGTCTCGGTGACGCAACGGCGCAAGTCCGAAGCGCAGGCGCTTTCTTCGGCCGCCTGCAAACGCTCTCGGGCCGCCGCCCAGCGCTGCCGCCAGCGGCCCACCGTGCCGGCGTCCACGCCCAAGTCCTTGGCCAGATCCCGGTTAAGGACTCCCCGGGCGGCGGCCAGCACGATTCGTGCCCGCTGCACCAAACGCTGCTCCCCCGTGGGGCAACGAACCCAATGCTCCAAGACCTCCTGCTGTCGAGCGCTGAGCTCGATGTCAGGGGCAATTCGCATCTCTTCGACGTGCTCCTTTGTCATCATACGGGGAGCCGTCGTGGGAAGAAAAAGGCAACCAGGAGGGGACCGCCCTGCTCAAAGATAATAAAAGGCTAGAATTGCGCCAAGCAGCACTAGTGCCAGTACCGGCGCGCTTTGTTCCGGCTGCGAAGCGAGACGGCGCCGCTCAGGGCTTGGAAGCAATACCCGGAGTGATTGCAACAGAGGCAGCGTTCGAGAAATACCAAATAGACCCGGCAAGGCACTTCGAGGTACTTGCGGCAAGCGCCGAGAAAGGAGGAGTTGAAACCCAGTGACCATGAAAATCAAGTCCGCGGACGAAACGTACTATGACGCCGTCTCTCTGGGAGAGGTATTGCTGCGCCTCGACCCTGGCGACGTGCCGGCGGCCAGGGCGCGTACGGCGCGCATCTGGCACGGAGGAGGCGAGACCAATGTAGCCGAGGGATTGAGCTATGCATTCGGGATGCGCGCTGCCGTTGTGACTGCGTTGGTGGATGATGGTATCGGCCGCAACATAGAGAACCAACTGCGCGAGGCCGGCATCGACACCAAGCACATTATCTGGTTCAACACCAGAGGTGAAGGCCAGTTCAGCACCGATGCCAAGGGCAGTTTGCACAACGGCATCAACTTTACCTGGGCCGGCAAGGGGGTCCTGCCTTCGGTGACCGAGTACTACCGTGCCCACGCCCCCATACGCGAGGTAGGACCGGCGGACGTGGACTGGGACTACCTCTTCGGAACCCTGGGAACGCGCTGGTTCAGCACCGGGGGGATCTATACCTTGCTAGGGGCAAGGACCGCCGACCTGGCGCAGGAGGCCATGCGCATAGCCGGAGAGCACGGGGCCGGTCGCTCCTTTGACTTGAACTACCGCTCAAAGGTGGAACCCGACAAGGAGCGGGCAAAGCAGATCAATCGCGACATCGTACCTCACGTAGATTTTCTAGTGGGCAATCAGGACGACTTTGCAGATGCCCTGGGCTACCATACCCAGGCAGTCTCCCCAGAAGCACCCTTCGCCGAATGGCTAGGCGTCTACACCGAGATGCTGCGCTCCGTGTCCGCCGACTTTCCCAACCTCCTGTTCATAGGCACCCAATTGAGAGGAGCGCTCAGCGCTGATCGGATCAACTGGGGAGCTGTGCTCTACGAGGTGGAGGAAGATCGGATCCACCAAGCGGTGGTGCGCGAGAACATCGAAATCGCCGACCGCATTGGCGGCGGCGACTCGTTCGCCTCCGGCGTGATCGCCGCTCTGCTCCAGGAGAAGGGTCCCGAAGTGGCGGTGGAGTGGGGAGCCGCTCACGGGATACTGGTTCAGGAAACCCCTGGAGATACCACCATGGTCAGGCAGAGCGAGGTGGAGAATGAGGTGAAACGGGCGCTCGAAGGAGGCGGGGTGTCAGCTCTGAGATAGAGGAAGGAACGGCGATTGGGAGCGCGGGGACCGATTTGACCTGAAGACCGGCGAGATTGTAGAGGGCCAGGAGGACCTCCCTCTCTGGATCCGCGGTGAATGGATCGACCGGTGTAACTATCCATCATTCGACACGGCCAGGTCGCCCGCTTGGAGGAGGCCTAAGCTGAACCCGGCCTATCTACCTGAAAGTCGCCACGCCGGATGCGGTTGGAACTATATTCACATGCTACGCGGAGAGCTCGGACGGGTTCGACTGGAAGCGACCCGACCTGGGACTTTACGAGTTCCAGAATTCCACCGCTAACAACATAATTTCCGAGCGCGGCCATTTCAGTTTTGACTCGGTATTTATAGACCCGACAGCTCCTGCGGAAGAACGCAACAAAGCCATTGGCCCGCAGGCGCAATTCTTTTGCCGGGGAAAGCGGGTTCCCTCCTCCCGGCAGACCAAAATGGAGTTCCGCGCGGTCCGGGCCGCCATGCAACGGGAGGGCTGCACGCCTGAAGCGATCAACCCCGAAGCCGAGTTCCGCCAGGTAATCCGCGGCGCCGTATCTGTCACAATCTCTACTACTGGGCTCTGCTGTGCGAGTTCTGGAGCAGAACCGAGATTGGCGGGGAGGCCGATTGGATCGGTTAAATCGGTGATTACTAGAGGGCGGCCCGGACGGCGTTGGACGAAGAGGGAATGAGCTGCTTTGGTTCCTACGACATGGAAAAAGGCACGTTCACACCCTATCCAGACCGATGGCTTACCTGCGAAAACAGCAAAGCCAACAAGCCTTGGGCAGGGAAATGGGGCTATGCGCCCGAAAAAGAGGGCGTCAGAACCTGGCTGTCGTCCACCAGCATGAACAACCGCGCCCTCAATCCTGCCCTCTATCCTGCCCTTGGGCTTCTTGCTCGCTCCCATGGGCTGGACGACAGCGCCCACGAGTTGTCCAGGCGAACCCTCCTGTGCATGGATGAGAACGCCCTGCGCTGGTGGTGGGACGACGGCAATCTGCCCGATAAGCTGAATGGGCTGCACAATATCTTTGCCCCCGAGGTTGCGGGCGCGTGGCAGGTAGCCTACTGGATGGGGAGGTTACAACAGATTTGGTGAGAACAACCGACATACCACGCGGTCCTGCACTGGGTAAATCCTCAAGTATTGTCAGATAAATGTCCATCAAAGCCGGCTCTACTATTTCCTGGAAGCGCAACTTCTACACCCTGTGGGTCGCCGAACTCTTCGCTCTCATCGGATTTCAGGCCGTCCAGCCCTTCCTGCCTTACTACATCCAGGAATTCGACGTCAAAGACCTCTCGGAGGCGCTGATATGGTCCGGATATATGGGCACCTTCGGCGGTCTGGCCATGGCCCTGTCCTCCCCGTTCTGGGGCGCCCTGGCCGATCGCTCTGGACGCAAGCCCATGGTTGTACGCGCCATGCTGGGAGGCAGCGTCGCCATTTCCCTGATGGGTTGGGTCACCAGTGTGGAACAATTGGTAGCGGTACGCGTCCTGCAGGGCATTATGGCCGGCACGGTGACCGCATGCGTGACTCTGGTATCCACCACCGTACCCAAGTCACGCCTAGGCTTTACCCTAGGGATGATGCAGGGAGCCTTCATGCTGGGCACCTCGCTGGGTCCTCTGGTCGGGGGGCCATTCATCGATCACCTGGGCTACAAAAACACCTTCATAATCTCCGGAATTCTGGTGGTATTGCCCGGTGTGGCCGTGCAACTGTGGGTGAAGGAAGATTTTCACAGAAAGAAAAACAAAGAAAAGAGGTCCTCAGGGGGCTTTTTGCGCGACACCCAGCGCCTGCTCAGACTTAGACCCTTTCTGCTCATGCTGATCAGTCTGATCCTGATTCAATTCGCCTTCGGGGTCACCATGCCCGTTCTGCCGCTCTTTCTGCAATACCTGGCTCAGAGTGAGAACATCGTTTCAACGGCAGGTCTGATCTTTGCCATGAGGGGTTTGGTTGGGGCGCTCTCGTCGATGGCGATGGGGCGCTGGAGCGATTCCCTGGGGCCAAAGAAAACCATGCTGGGAGCGCTGGCCGGAACGGCCCTTTTTCTGGGTGCCCAGGGTATGGCCACCAGCGTGACCATGCTGGCGACGCTGACCATTGCGGGCGGTCTCGCCTTTGGTGGAATTCGTCCCCTGACCAACGTCATCATCGCCGATGTTGTGCCCCAGGACGACCGCGGCAAGGCCTTTGGCATAACCACCAGCGCCAGCGCTCTGGGCTTTGCGCTGGGCCCAGTCGCCGGTGCTTACATTGGAGCTGAGTGGGGGTTCCGCTCGGCCTTCTTTACCACCGCCGTGCTTTTTGCGTTGGTATCCTGCTGGGCCTGGAAGACCATGCAGAACCTCCAAGTAGAAAGGGTGGAGGAAAGAAGAACACTCCCCAGGCCCGATGGATCCCGCTCGCGAAAGGAGGGCTCCTGAAGGCACCGTTCCCTGGGTGAAGTCCCCGGAGATCTATTTCTTCGCCTTCTTCCTGGTGCCGGAGCGGCCGGGAAATGTCAGCTCGGCAACGCCGGATTTGTCGAGTTCTCCCTTGCCGATTGCAATCATGCGGTTGAACTGGGCTTTGGTCGCCCGAGCCAGTGGCAGATTGAGACCGGCTTCCTGGGCCAACTTGAGGGCGATACCCGAGTCCTTGGCTGCGTGGGCGGCGGAAAAGTAGCACTCGTGGTCGCGTCCGACCATGTCTTCCCCGTCGGTTTCGAGGACGCGGGAATTGGCCCCGGTCTGGGAGAAAACCTCCATCAGCATTTCCAGGTCCAGCTTGAGGGCCTTGCCAAGACCCAGGCCTTCGGCCAGGCCTGCGGTGTTGATGTTCATCACCATGTTGACCAAAGCCTTGACCTGAGCGGCCTGGCCGGTGTTGCCAATATATTTCGGGTTCTTGCTCATGGCCTTGAGGATGGGGAGAACCCGGTCGAATACCTTTTTTTCTCCGCCGCACATCAGGTAAAGGGTGCCTTCGCGCGCCTGGGTGATGCTGCTGGCCATGCAGCCTTCCAAGGTGGCGGCACCGACCCTGGCCGCACGCTTTTCGGCTTTCAGGTGAGCGTCAGGCGAGACGGTGGCGCAGTTGATGAATACCTTGCCGGCAGCGTCTTTCAACAGGCTGTCACCGCGCTCGGCAAAGATGTGGTTCATGGATCTGTCGTCGGTGACGACGGTGATGATGACATCGGCGGCAGCGGTGACTTCGGCCAAGGTCTTGGCCGGCTTGAGGCCCAACTGGCGGGCTGCCTTGCGGGCAGTGGGTGCATGAGCGTCGTAAAGGGAGGTCACGGAGAATCCAACGTCCTTGAGGTGGAGGGCGATATTGCCGCCCATGCGGCCGGCGCCGACGATGCCGATCTTGAAGGCTGCTTTTTTCTTGGCCATGACGAAACTCCCGGGAAAAGTGAACGCAATTTGGTCAATGAAAATAGGGCGATAGAAGCGCATCCACAACCGAAAAATGCCCGTCCTCTCCAAGCCCCTCCGGACTTCTGCGCTAGGCAGTTTTACCCTCGACCGCCCCCTCTGTCAACAACTCCAGGGGAAGGATTCCTCGTCATCATCACCGGTCTCGGCTTTCCTCCGGAATTCGAACGCGCTCAGGAATATGAGGACAGAACTTATGAAGCGCATCCATTATGGCGGGAAAATGCGGTTATCGACAATTCCTCGAGTCGAAATCCGGCGCTCGAGCCGAGCTCGGAGCACGGCTGGACGAGGAGTCCTACTCATTTTAATTTACTATGGATTCCGCCTTAGGAGCCAAGAAATATGAAAATCGGCATTACCCAGATCGTTTTGAGCGGGATGTCCCTTGAAGATACCCTCAGCCTGTGCAGGAAAGCCGGCTATAACGCGGTGGAATTGGTCTTTGCCGAGGGCAAAGACCTCGACATCGGCATGAGCAAGGACGAAATCCGTGCAGCCGGCGAGCAATGCGAGGAGGCCGGTGTGGCGATCAGCAGTGTCGTCGCTCACTACACGGAACGGGGCAACCTCATGAGCCGAAATGCGGCGGAGCGGGCTCAGTGCTGCAAGGGTCTGCGCCGCGCCCTGGAGATCGCCGGGATTCTGGGAATAGACGCCGTTCTACTGCACCCGGGGGCGCTCACCGTGGAAGGAACCTACGAGGAGGCCTGGAATGACCTCCGCGATGCCCTCGTTGATATGGCGGATATAGCCGAGTGCCACCGGGCGGTCATTGCCCTGGAAAACGTGTGGAACAAATTCCTGCTGAGCCCCCGAGAAGCCTGCCATTTCATCGACGAAATCGACAGTCCCTGGGTAGCCATCTACCTGGACACCGCCAACATGATGGAATATGGTCATCCCGAACAGTGGATCCGCACTCTGGGCAACCGCATAAAAAGGGTCCATTTGAAGGATTATATTCGTAGCGAGCACCGATTTGCCAACCTTTTGGAGGGCGATACGGATTGGCCGATGGTGATGCACGAGTTGCGCCGAGCCAACTACGATTCGACTCTCATCCACGAGGTCGGGGGCGACTACCAGACCCTGGTGGATTTGGGAGAGCGGATGCGGCGCATTGTTGCCCTTCCGACAGGAGCCCCGGAAGCATCGGGGATTCTCGCTGAATGAGAAAGGACTCACGATGACGTTACAACAAAAGTTGCACGAAACCCTCGCCGCAATGATGCAGCTTATTGAAGCCGGTTCGCCTGCAGACAACCGAGGACAAGGCCTGGTCGATCATCTGCAGCGCCTCGACCACCTCAAGGAGGAGCTCGGAGGGCAGGCTCCGCCAATGCTGTTGCACTATCTGGAGAAGCGCAGCTACGCCAAGGCCCTCGACTTTCTCGAGGGCAATGACGGGACTCTTGGCCCCAACTGTTAAAAACCTCATGCGCCGTGCCATCTACAGGGTGGTGGAGCGCATCCCCCGGGGCCGGGTGGCCACTTATGGACAAATTGCCACCTTGGCGGGATATCCCGGTCGGGCCCGGCAAGTGGGGTACGCCCTTGCCGGCATGCCGGAGGAACTGGATTTGCCCTGGCAACGGGTGATCAATGCCCAAGGCAAGATCTCGCCCCGCGTCCACAACAGGTTTCACGAATGGCAGTATGAGCTGCTCGAAAGGGAGGGCGTAATCTTCAGAAACAACCGGGTAGACTTGGCTTGCTACTGCTGGCGGCCGGAGGATTGAGCAAGCTGAACAGGCGCATCCTGCGCCTTGCCGTCCCGAATTTCTTCGCCTCCATTTCCGTGCCCCTGATCGGCATCGCCGACACGGCCATGGTGGGACACCTTCCCACGGTCGCCTATATGGGAGCCGTGGCCACGGCCAGCGTGATCTTCGACGTGCTGTTTTGGAGCATGGGGTTTTTGCGCATGGGAACTACCTCCCTGGTGGCCCAGTACTACGGTGCAGGTGACCGCAGGGCCTGTATAGTTACCCTATATCGTTCACTTGCTTTTGCCCTCGCCCTCGCTGCGCTGATTTTGGCCGCCAGGGATTTGATTGCCTGGATAGGCTTTCGCCTGGCCGCTGGAAGCCCGGACGTACAGCTGTGGGGGCAGCGTTACTTTGAGGTGCGGATTTGCGCCATGCCCCTGGTCCTGGCCGTCTTCGCCCTCAATGGGTTCTTTCTTGGGATGGCCAATGCCCTGGCGCCCATGTACATCACCCTGGTGGCAAACCTGGTGAACGTGGGGGCAGATTACGCCTTGATTTTTGGCAAGTGGGGCGCTCCGGAGTTGGGGGTTATGGGGGCGGCCTGGGCCGCAGTTCTGGGTAACTGGGCTGCAGCCTTGACTGGATTGGGGATTCTGCTTTGGAAGTACGGCGACTACCTGCGCGAACCTGTCGGACACTTTTTCGAGCGGCGGCAATTTCTGCTTGTTCTGCGGACCAATCTCACTCTCTTTCTTCGCACTCTGTGCCTGCTCCTTGCCCAATTCTCCATGTTGGCCATCGCATCCCGCCTGGGTGAGGTGCAACTGGCCGCCAATGCCATCGTCTGGCAGCTCTGGGCCCTGGTGAGCTCGGGGGTGGACGGTTTTGCCCATGCCGCTGAGACCCTGGTGGGCAACCATCTCGGGGACCGGAATTTCGAGGCGACGCGCCTCTTTGCCCGGCGTCTAATTATCTGGGGCGTGGGAATAGGCGCAGGCTTCTCCCTGTTTTACGCCCTGGGTTTAGAGCACCTCGCCCGCGCCTTTACAAACCACGTGGAAGTTATTGAAGTAGTTCTCTCCCTGACTTTTGTGATCGCCCTTGTCCAACCCCTCAATGCAGTAGATTATATTTTCGACGGCATTTTTATCGGCGCTAATGACCTGGATTATATGCTCAAGGCCACGGCCATCGCTGCATTTGGATTTTTCGGACCTGCCCTCATGGTATTCGTAGCGTGGTTGGACTTGGGCCTCCTGGGCGCGTGGCTTGCCTATAATGCACTGATGGTAGGACGCTTTCTGGCATTGTTGCCGCGTTACCGGGGAAATGCCTGGCTAAAGACCATTACGGACAAATAGAGAGGAGACCAAATATGCCGTTCATTCGATCTGACGAACTGACTAAAATGGAATTGTTCCCAGGTGCCCTCAGCGGGATCATTGCCGGGGAGCGCCTCATGCTATCCTTTTTGGTGCTGGAGCAGGGTGGAGTGGTGCCGGAACACAGCCATCCTCATGAGCAGGCCGGGCTGATGTTGGAAGGCAGGCTCAAGTTCAAGGTTGGAGACGAGGAGAGGCTAATGGAACCGGGAGACGCCTTTTTGGTACCCCCAAATGTGGTCCACGCTGGGGAGGTTGTGGAGGGGCCGGCACGGGTCCTCGACATATTCAGCCCGATCCGAGAAGACTATGCGCAGCGATACAACCAGTACGTCCTGACCTCTGACGAAACCATCTGGAAATAGCAGGTGTTCAAGCGACCCTTTCCAAAGTCGATCACCTATGGCTGAAGAAAAGTTGCGGATCGGCCTCGTAGGATTGGGTGGAGTCTGTGCATCGGTGCACTACCCGGGATTCCGCCGCATTCCAGACGTGGAGATCGCCGGCCTTTGCGAAGTCGACTCCAAATTGCTTGGCCGGCGCCAGGAGGAGTGGGGCGTTGCAGTTGGCTGCAATAATTACGGCCAGTTCCTGCGCCAGGTCGAGCTGGACGCGGTGGTCATCGCCGTTCCCAATGCGCTCCACCGCAGTTGCATCCTTCAGGCCCTGGACTCCGGCTGCCACGTGCTCTGCGAAAAACCCCTGGGCATGGACTTTGCCGAGACGGTGGAGATCTACCGAGCGGCTAGAGGGTCTGGATTGCGGCACATGACCGCATTCACTTATCGCTTTGTGCCCGGCATGAGCTACCTGCGACACTTGGTGCGGCAGGGGGCACTGGGCCAAGTTCGCCACGCCCGCTTCCAACGGCTCCAGGATTGGGGGGAATTTTCGATTGGCTGGCGCCAGTACAAGGATCAGGCCGGCTCTGGAGAGTTGGGCGATATGGGCATCCACCGCATAGACTTTGCAGAGGACCTTCTTGGACCCATCACGGAAGTGTGCGCTGCCACCCGCCAGGTATTGTCGCGTGATCGAACCTCGGCCGGCGAGCCATGTCCGCCGCAGGATCTGGAGGACTGGGTGGCCTGGATCGCCGAGTTCCAGTGCGGGGCTACAGGAGTTTTCGAAATGGGTAAGCTGACCAAAGGACGGGGACCGAGTGGCGACCATGATTTCGCCGAACTCAACGGCAGCGCGGCCTCGGCCGTATATCAGTTGGAGCCATCGCACCAAATTCTCTTTGCCCGCCGGGGCGAACCCTACCGCTCCCGAACCGTTCCTGATGAATTTCTCAAGCTCCCTGGCTCGCCCCGAGATCCGCAGGTAGGTAACTCACTGTGGAACTTCCGCTGGGACCAAGCCTGGGAATTCATCTGCGCCATCCGTCAGGAGCGCGAGTGTATTCCCTCTTTCTATCACGGGATGCGAGCCCAGGCGGTGGCAGATGCCATTCTGACTGCGGCGCGAACGCGGCGATGGGTGCAAGTGCCTGAGTGCGCGGGCTAAATCCACTGCTTGGGAGTTGCCTTACTCGACATTTTCAGGTTCCCGAGAAACCACTTGCCAGATGCGAGCACCCGCGATCCCGGCCAGAAACATGGCGCACAGGGCTAAAAAGGTGTCCCCCCAGATTACGTAGACGGTTCTCTCCGTCCGCGGCCGTATCTCGACGGTGAAGGCGGCGGTCTCGAACAGGCCCGTCTCTCTCACGATCCTTCCCGTGGGAGCAATGAGACCGGAAATGCCGGTATTGGCGGCACGCAACACGGGGCGTCCGGTTTCTACCGCACGCAGCACAGCCATGGAAAGGTGCTGGTAAGGCGCGGCTGTGCTGCCGAACCAGGCATCGTTGGTGGTGTTGACCAAAAAGGACGCACCCGAGTCGGCCAAGGTGCGGGCGATTGGGGGAAAGATGGACTCGTAACAGAGAAATACCCCGAAGGTCTGCTCTGCAGAGGGCAGGGTGAGCACCCTGTGGGTCTTCCCATGGGCAAAGGCTCCACTTTCGGCGGTCAGGCCTTTCAGGTACCGAAAAAGGAAGGGGAGGGGCAGATACTCTCCAAAAGGCACCAGGTGGACCTTGTCCTGGTAGTCGAGGATGTCGCCACGCTCATTAAAAAGGAAGGCCCGGTTGTAGAGATCTCCTGACTCCGTCCCCGGGTCGCCTTCCAGACTACCCACAAGCATAGGAGTGCGGATTTGGCGGACCAACTCGACAATCTGCCTGTAATGAGCCTGATAGAGAGGATCGCGAAGGCGAAAGGGCAAAGAGGTCTCGGGATAGACGATGAGATCAAGCTGACCGGCTGGAAAGACGCGGGTCAAACTCACGTGGCGATGGGTGGAGCGGGCAGTTCTGTTCTTTTTCCATTTTTCTCCCTGGGGGATATTCCCCTGAACAATCCCCACTTGCAGCATGGCTCCGGATTCGGCTTCAGCTTCCAAGTCGCCCAGGCGCTCCCGCCCCAGAGCCAGAACCCCCGCTACGAGCAGAGCGGGTGGTCCGATCCGGATCAGCATGCGGGATCCGGGGACCAAAAGCTGGGCGAGGCTTGCATTGACCACAACGATCAGAAAACTGAGTCCATAGACTCCGGTCACAGACGCAATTTGCAGGAGGGAAAGATTGAGATACTGGGAATAGCCCAACAACATCCAGGGGAATCCGCTGATGAGCCAGGTCTGGACCCATTCCAGTAAGACCCACAGGCTCGCGGCCATCCAGGGAAAGAACGGAGATGAAAGGTTGAACTTGGAAGCGAAAAAAAAGAAAAATCCAGGGTAAAGGGCGAGATAGAGGATAAGAAAAAAATTCGAGGCAAGCGCCAGGGTGATTGGAAGCGCGCCGTAAAGTTGCAGGGTTTCCGTTATCCAATAGACCCGGCCCAGGCCGGCGACGGAGCCGGCCGTCATCCCCATGGCGAAGAGGGCCCTTGGTGGGGCGTGCCCGAGAGCCAGGAAACAAGGGACCAGACAAATCCAGGCCAGTATCTCCCAATCGGCTCGAGGAATGCTCGCCCAGAAGAGAAGCCCCGAGATGCTGCCGGCGGCGACGAGCAGCAGCGGAGACCATGGGCCTCTTTGGAGCGTCTGAAAGAAGCCCAATTCAGGGCTCCAGGTACCAGGCTTCCAAAGGCTTGCGCAGTTTATCGAGCGCCTTCGCCTCAAGCCTGGCAACCTCATTTCGGCTGGTGCCCAGCCGCGCTGCCACCTGACCGGGTGATTTTTTGTGTTGGTGCCGCAGCCCTATGACCTCAAGTTCATCGGGGGTCAATTTCTGCAGCGCCTTGTGCAGGATCTGGCGCAGTTCCTGCGCCTCCAACCGATCCTCGACTGTGTCCGGAAGAAGGAGTTGAATAAACCGCTCGTCCAGGGGCACGCGCTGAAGCTTGGTGACTTTGTCGAATCCCGACATGTGGCCTCCACAAATAGATGGTAGCAGTAGCGGAAATTGAATCCTGAAATTGGCTTTCCCAAGGGGAACAGAGCAGAAGAGCAAACGGCGCCATGATCAAGGGGGAGAGGAATACAGGTTCGGTCTCGGTGGCCGAAATCTTCGTTAAAAAACTTGCAAAACGTGTAAATTCGGGATAAGGGATTTGACCTTGTTTATTTCCTTTTTATCAAAGTTTTGGTTCACCCAAAGCTTTTTAAGGTTTTTCAAATTTTTCATCTCGAGAGGAAATTTGGTAATACTGTTTTTGCTCAAGACCAATTCTTCCAGACTTTCTATTTCGGTGATCTCCAGCGGCAGCGATTTAAATTGGTTTCCACCATAAAATGGATTTCCCAACATCAGTTTTCTCAGCTTCTTAAGTTTTTTTATTCCCGCGGGGAGGGTGCTGAGCTTATTTCGGTGTAAATCCAATTCTCGGAGAGATTCAAGGTCAATTATTTCAGGAGGCAACTCTTCAAATGAGTTCCTGCTCAACTGCAATACCCTTAACTTTTTCAAATTTGCCATCCCTTCGGGAAGGCTCGAAAGCTTATTTCCCGCTAGAGACAGAAACTCCAAATTGGTCAGGTTCCACAACTCGCGAGGGACCTCTCCGAGTGCATTTTTGCTGACATCTAGGTGTTTTAAATGGGTAAGGTTTCCGATTCTTTGGGGCAATCTCGAAATTTTATTTTTTGCCAAAGACAGCTCTTGCAAATGGGGAAATCTACTAACTCTGGCGGGCCATCTATCCATTCCTTCTCTATTGAGCCGGAGAATATAAACTCTATCACGATTCGCAAGAGCTTCTTGCAATGAACTGTATACCCTGTCTTCATCCGCAATGAATGGAGCGATACTAAGAACTTTCCAATTCGTTTTCTTGCTCTCGGCGGCATCCTCAAATATTTCGATGAAGTCAGTATCGGAGACTTCCTCCGACTCAACGCATTCAACCGTAAACTTGTCACCGCCCTCAAGGTTTTCCAAATCCAGTTTTCTTTCCTCCCATGGATCAAAGTAAATCAAAATTGTTTTCTCCTGGAACAATCCTTTTTCTACCTTCTCTACCCCGAACTTGACCCCAAAATTTCCGCGATGCTTGAACTTTTTTTTAACCTTTGCTCGCAAAATCAAGGCCGCTTCATTCCCCGCCTCTCCCATTGGTTGCGCACCGCTGAAAACAATCCACGAGGAAATGACAAATGCCAAAATGGTTGGTCTCATATTCTCGGAATACCTCCCGGTCTTGAAAAATACTTATGGCAAAAGGATTGAACAAAAATTACCAGGAATTCTAAACCCCGGCAGCGAAAAAAAGAATATTAATGGGGAACCCGGGAAAATAGTCAGGTCGTTCTGCGGGCAAGCCAACTGTACGGTGACTATTGCGCAAATGGAAACGTTTCCGCATAACCAATTTGATCAAGGGTGAACTGGGGATCGCTCACAAACCTGATGTTCGGGTACATCGGGTTCTGCTGATAGTGCAGGACAATATTCGCACGCGGCCGTCCAGGCGCATCCGGGCCCGTCTTTGCCCCCTGGTGGGGAATGTGACTGTAGAAAATCACCACATCCCCCGCCATAGGATATAAATCTGTGTGGGGCTGCTCGTCGCACCACACCTGAAAGGGATTGCCGCGGTTATCAGTATACCCCATGTGCTGCCGCATTTCCTCCGGAACCGCCTTGACGAAAAAGTCCCGCACAAATCTAAGCCTCCCGCTCTCAGGGGTATTGTCGGTCAAGTAGAACGTTGTGTTCATGCAGGTTCCGACCACAGGACGGCTTGCTTGGGCTTTTTCCTCCTGGTTCCAGTAATCGTAAAAATCCATGTGCCATTCCTGAAGGTAGTCCCCGGGATTGAGGTGTGCCCTGATGCTGCGTAGCTGGCACTGTCTGCCCAGGACCGATTTCAGATAGGGAGCCACACTCTCGTGCCCCACCAGATCTCTAGATCTTTGGGGTTGCAGTTCCAGCAGCTTTTCAAAGGCCACATTGCCGACGCTGTTGTCAACCTGATACTGCCCCTGGTAGTAAAGATCGTACAAAGTGCTTGACCAGATCTCCACTGTCTCACTGTCCAGGGCCTGCTCAATCAGCAAGAATCCGCGATTATTGAGGTGGTCCAGATTTTCCAGAAAAGTCCCGTTCGCCATTGCCGGTGGCTCTATTTTATCACTTTTATCTATTGTTGAGGAACCTCTGATCAACTCTGCTTTTTGAAAAACCCTAGCCGTTGCTTGTTCATGCTCTTTATATAGGGAGAAAAGGCCTCGGTTTCATGCATGTTTTTGTCGATTTTTCGTCCGCATCTACGATCCGGACGGATTAATTCCTACGTCGATCCCAACTCATGACGAGCCAGATAAAAATTGGCCAGCGCAAACAAGGTAAAGATCTGTGCGGCGTTCTTGGCCAAGCCTCGATAGCGCACCTTGCGATAGCCCCAAAGATGCTTGATGACCCCGAAGGCATGTTCGACCCGAGCACGGCCGCGGTGGCTCCTGGTGTTAAAGGAGCGGTCCGCGCAGGTCAGTCGCCGGCCGCGGTGGGCCTTGCGCAGGACGCGCCACTCCACCCCATCGGATTCGGCCTGCTGCTGACGCTCCGCGCTCACCTACGCTTTGTCTCCATAGATAACCTCCTCTTGGCCATGCACACAGTCCTCCATGATCTCCGAATCATGCACCGACGCCAAGGTCACCACGGCACGGTGCACTCGTCCCTGGGGATCGCTCCCCACATGCGTTTTCAGGCCGAAATACCAACGCGTCCCTTTCTTCGTAGGGCCCATCTCCGGGTCCCGTTGCCGAGCCCGGTTCTTGGTCGAAGAGGACGCCTGGACGATCGTCGCGTCCACGATGGTGCCCTGGCTAAGCAGCAACCCTTGCTCGGACAAATACTGCTCCGTACGCCGAAACAAGGCCTCGGTCAAACGATGGCGCTCGAGAAAATGGCGAAACTTGCAGATCGTCGTCTCATCCGGAATGTGGTCCAAATCCATACCGGCAAAGCGACGCATCGATTCCACGTCATACAGGCTGTCTTCCATCGCCGGGTCACTGAGTCCATACCATTGTTGCATGAAATAGATGCGCAACATCACCTCGGGCGGGAATCGGCCGGCGCCCTTTACCCGGTTTGGGATACTTTCGCACCATGGGCTGGAGTAAGTGCTTCCACGGTAACTGGTCGTTCATCTCGGCCAGGAAGCGCTCTTTACGGGTGGTCTTTTTCTTGTGGGTGTAGGCCAGGTCGGAGAAACTGATCTGTTGCATCGCGATTACCTCCTCTGTTTGATTTTTTATAGTAACCAGGTAATCGCCAAGAGAAAAGTTTGTCAGGATACTTAATCAGAGATTCCTTAATTTCGAATGATACGTATTTTTCGAATGATACGTATTTAAAGATCTTTTGAAAAGCTTAAATCTCCCTTTCGGTGTCGATGTCTGAGGAGAGACAGACATGGACAGGAATGAGCCTTGCGGCCCTGCCAGATTGGTTCAATGGCTTCTGCTAACCTAAAGGTCGGACTGATACAAATGGAAAGTGTGGTCGGCGAGGTCGAACGCAACATCGAGACGGCCGCTCGTCTCGTTGACATTGCCGCCGCAGACGGTGCCAAAGTAACCCTCCTTCCCGAGTACTGGAGTACTGGCTTCTTTCCTGCCTCGCGCGACTATGCCCGTTTCGACCTCGCAGCCACCGTTGAGGATGCGGCCATGGCCACGATGAGGTCAAAGGCCGCTCAGCACCGGCTGCACATTGTAGCTACAATCTTCGAGCGCGACGGATCCGATTTGTTCTACGACACGGCGATCCTCATAGGGCCCGAAGGCGAGATTGCCGGCAAGTATCGCAAGACCCATATCGGCGGCGAGCGGCACATCGTCATCGACGGGGAGGTTGTGACAGATCTGGGTATCGAGTCGATCTACTTTCGCACCGGCTCTCGCTTCCCGGTTTTTCGCATCGGCGCCTGGAAGATTGGCATAATGCTCTGCTATGACAGCTACTTCCCTGAGGCTGCCCGCTGTCTTGCACTTGGGGGAGCGGAGGCGATCCTGGCACCCTTTGGAATTTCGGATACGAAAAAAACTATCTGGAGAGAGCTTCTGGCCACCCGCGCCTTCGAGAATATTGCCTACATTCTTGCTGCCAACAACATAGGTTACGTGCCCGCTCCGGACATGCCCATCATCATGGGGGGGCGGAGCATCGCCTTCGATCCCCTTGGCGAGAAATTGACCGAGGCCAGCTATGACCAGGAGGAGATTCTTAAGGTGGTCTTGGATAGGGCCCACCTGCTCCATGCCCGCCGCCTGCATTTCATGTATCGCGACCGCCGCCCGGAGACATACGGGATTATCAGCAGTCCAACCGATGAGATCGAGCGTTAGTGCCCTGAAATACTCAAGAGCCTGGAAATTACCCGGAGAGAAATGGACCAATGGCTGCTCCAACCCTTTTCGTCCAGGAGAGACAGGTTGAAAACCCAGCAGGAGCCTCAGCGGTGGAGTAGTTGCAAGTTATGTCCTCTACCAACGCCGGAAGTCGGGCGTACGCCTGAACATACCCGGCTTTCGAACTAGAAGGGGACAAAGGATTAGCCCCTGCGCAGGGGCAGGAGTAGTCAGGTTTTCCTTCCATTGGAGAATATCTTGCCCTACTCATTCGCCTTTCCTGTCAAAGCCAGGATCTAGAGCGGCTGGACCTAGGGATTTCATTGAGTTTCGGCCTATTAATTCGTTGCGCTGCCCAGGGGATTTACCTAATTTATAATATTTGGTGCGGATTTGTATAACTTGTTGTAATTTTTTCACAAAATCTCTGGAAAGCGTTGGAAAAACCATGCCAAACTCTAAATTTTTCGCCCCTAACTTACAGCGGCAATCGTTGAGGAGGATATAGCAAATGTCGAGAAGGAAAGAAGGCCTATTTACAAATTTCATCCTGCTGGGCTTGGGCATTTTCTTTTGTGCAAGTCCGCTTGCAGCTCAGCTCACCGGCAGCTCTGGGGATGTGGGCGATACGAGCGGTAGCGCTGAGCGGATCTTTGCGCCGGTCAGCGAAGTACAGGCTGATCTCAGCTCGGATGGAACGAGTGTCACCATCTCCTGGAACCTGTCGGCAAACGATTTCGTGCGCAGCGTCCCAGTTAGCAGCGATTTTACTTCAGGGGGAGGCTTCCTGATTGTTAATGATGTGGCAGGCTATAACGTATGGCGTTCAGCATCTGATGATTCCGAGCCTACCCTCGTAGGTACTGCCGGCGCTGGCCAGACCTCCTTCGTCGACGATTCACTCCCACTGGGAGCAGTTTATACCTATTCGGTCGCCGCGGTTTCCACCTTCAGCGGCGAGGAGAGTAGCGCAATGGAGGCAGATTCTCAGATCGATTTTGCCTTGCCCACGGTTACGCTGGGAGTCGATCTGAGCAGTGTAGGCGAGGGGGATGGTTCATTGGAGTTGACCGCAACAGCGACTTTGAGCAAGTCGTGGTCGCTCTCCACCCCGATCCAACTATCCTTGTCGGGTACGGCGGAGAATGCGGATGGACGGGACTACGTTGGGGAGTTGGGCGATCAGGAGATTATCATTCCCGCCGGCGACACGGAGGGCAGGACGACCTTGGCCCTGACCCTGAACGACGACAACGTGGCCGAGGGCGATGATCCCAAGACCATTCTGATCGAGGGGGCCTCTTCCGTCACGGGAGGTGCCACTGAGGCCGCCGAGGATCTGGAGGTGTCCGGGGCGGAGATCGCATTGACGGATAACGACATAGCCCCGACGTCGATTTCTCTTAGCGTAAATCCTTCCAGCGTAGCGGAAGAGGCAGGAGGAGTTTCGGTCACCGTATCGGGGTTGCTGGGGGACGGATCCACCGTTCTACCGACGGGAACCGAAGTGGTGGTGTCCCTGTCAGGCACTGATGTGGAATTCGGTCCCGACTACGAGGCTGCCGAACTGACGATCACCATTCCCGCCGAGCAAGCCGAGGGGTTCGGAACCCTGACCCTGACCCTGATTGACGATATTCTTGCCGAGGGCGAAGAGGTGATTGAGGTGGCCGGTGCCTCCGCCGGATTCATCGTCGAATCCGCCATAATCGTGCTGAACGACAACGACTCTCCGACCACGATTACCCTTAGCGTAGATCCTTCCAGCCTGTCTGAAGGAGACGGGCAGGTTTCGGTCACAGTGACGGCAGTGCTGGGCGATGGCAGCACCGCATTGTTGAGAGACGCGGACGTGCTGGTGTCGCTGTCCGGCACTCACGAGGAGCTTGGTCCTGACTACGAGGCTTCCGATTTGACGATCCTCATCCCGGGTCGGCAGACCGAGAGCAGCGCTGAGGTGACCCTGACCTTGACCGACGACAACCTGGCGGAGGGCGACGAAACCATAGAGGTATCCGGTTCGGCAGCAGGATTCATCGTCGAATCGGCAATGATCGCGTTGGTGGACAATGACTTAGCTCCAACCACCATTAGCCTGAGCGTAGACCCCTCCAATCTTGCTGAAGGCGACGAACAGACAACGGTCACAGTGACGGCAGTGCTGGGCGATGGCAGCACCGCGCTGCTCAGTGATACGGAGGTGGCCTTATCACTTTCCGGCACCCACGAGAGGTTCGCTTCCGACTTCGAGGCTTCCGACCTGACGATGATCACTATCCCCGTTGGCTCGACTGCTGGCGAAGGGACGGTGTCCATATCTGTGCTGGACGACATTTTTGCCGAGGGCGATGACGAAGCGATTGAGGTGTCGGGTTCCGCCGACGGGTTCACGGTCGAACCAGCGCTAATTGCGCTGATCGACAATGATGTTCCGGAGTCGATTACCCTGAGCGTGGACACATCCATTATTGACGAGGGAGCCGGGGAAACGACGGTAGAGGTGACGGCCATGCTGGGCGATGGCAGCGCGGTGTTGCAGGGAGACACGGAAGTTATGCTGTCGATAGCCGAAAGTGAAGACAATGCCGCCGCAGAGGCATCCCTGATCATCGCCGCCGGCGAGGCTTTGGGAAGTGCCACCATAACGATTTCTCCGGTGGATGACAACCTGGTTGAGGAGGACGAAATTATCCTGCTAGAAGGGTCCATAGTTTTTGAATCAGAATTACCAGTTGATATCAATCCTGTAGAGTTGACCCTAAGGGACAATGACGTGATGCCGACGGCGATCACTCTGAGCCTGGACACAGCCAGTTTTGACGAGGGAGCGGGGGAGACGGCAGTTGAAGCAACGGCCACTTTGGGCGACGGCAGCACCGCCCTGTTGACCGATACTCAGGTAGCCCTCTCGGTGGCCGAAAGCGAAGACAATGCCGCCGCAGAAGCCACCCTGACCATTCCCGCCGGCGAAACCCAGGGCAGTGCAACCCTCGCCCTAGCCCCGGTGGACGACAACCTGGTGGAAGGCAACGAAACCATCGTGCTCGAAGGAACCGCCGAGGGATATGAAATCGCCTCCGTCGAGTTGACCCTGACCGACAACGACGTGGCACCCACCTCCATCACTCTGAGCGTGGACGTATCCAGCTTTGACGAAGGAACCGGTGGCGACGTGACCGTGTCCGCGGTCTTAGGCGACGGCAGCACCGCCCTGTTGACCGATACTCAGGTAGCCCTCTCGGTGGCCGAAAGCGAAGACAATGCCGCCGCAGAAGCCACCCTGACCATTCCCGCCGGCGAAACCCAGGGCAGTGCAACCCTCGCCCTAGCCCCGGTGGACGACAACCTGGTGGAAGGCAACGAAACCATCGTGCTCGAAGGAACCGCCGAGGGATATGAAATCGCCTCCGTCGAGTTGACCCTGACCGACAACGACGTGGCACCCACCTCCATCACTCTGAGCGTGGACGTATCCAGCTTTGACGAAGGAACCGGTGGCGACGTGACCGTGTCCGCGGTCTTAGGCGACGGCAGCACCGCCCTGTTGACCGATACTCAGGTAGCCCTCTCGGTGGCCGAAAGCGAAGACAATGCCGCCGCAGAAGCCACCCTGACCATTCCCGCCGGCGAAACCCAGGGCAGTGCAACCCTCGCCCTAGCCCCGGTGGACGACAACCTGGTGGAAGGCAACGAAACCATCGTGCTCGAAGGAACCGCCGAGGGATATGAAATCAGCGCAGTGGACCTGTCAGTGACCGACAACGAAGTTGCCCCGACGACGATATCTTTGAGCCCGGCTGCGACCTTCCTTGACGAGGGAGCTGGGGAATCGTCTATAGAGGTAATTGCCACGCTGGGCGACGGCAGCACCGCCCTGTTGACCGATACTCAGGTAGCCCTCTCGGTGGCCGAAAGCGAAGACAATGCCGCCGCAGAAGCCACCCTGACCATTCCCGCCGGCGAAACCCAGGGCAGTGCAACCCTCGCCCTAGCCCCGGTGGACGACAACCTGGTGGAAGGCAACGAAACCATCGTGCTCGAAGGAACCGCCGAGGGATATGAAATCAGCGCAGTGGAGCTGACCCTGGCAGACAACGACGTGGCCCCCACCACCATCTCCTTGAGCGTGGACGTGTCCAGCTTTGACGAAGGAACCGGTGGCGACGTGACCGTATCTGCGGTCTTAGGCGACGGCAGCACCGCCCTGTTGACCGATACTCAGGTAGCCCTCTCGGTGGCCGAAAGCGAAGACAACGCCGCCGCATCGGCGACTTTGACCATCGCAGCCAGGGAGACGACAGGCAGCGCAACTCTGTCTCTATCTCTGGTGGATGATAACTTGGCTGAAGGCGACGAGACAATCGTGTTGGAAGGGAGCGCGGACGGATACGAGATCGGTTCAGTGGAGTTGACGGTGACCGACAACGACATCGCGCCGACAACCATCACTCTGAGCGTGGATGTGTCCAGCTTTGACGAAGAGGACGGGGAGACCCCCCTGGAGGTAAAAGCAGTGTTGGGCGATGGTAGCACTGCACTACTGACTGATACCCAAGTTTCGCTCTCTTTGTCGGGAACGGCAGAAGAAGATACGGATTATACGGCTTCGCTTCCGACGATAACGATAGGGGCTGGTACGACTGAAAACAGCGGCACCTTGACCCTTACCCCGCCCGACGAACTCATCCCCGAATACGATGAGACAATCGTGATCGAGGGATCCGCAGACGGATTCACGGTCGAGTCGGTGACAATTACCTTGACCGACAACGACGACGAACCGACCGTGGTGAATCGCATTGGGGACATGACTCTTTATGTCGGCGGCAATGATGGTATCGAGGAGCTTTCGGACAATTTTCGCGGCCTCGACATGACGTATAGCGCGACCTCGTCAAACCCAGGCGTGGCCACAGTTTCCGCGGCGGGGTCCGAGATAACGGTGAAGGCAGTTATTGAAGGCAAATCTACGATCGAGGTGGTTGCAATGAACAGCCTTGGTCCCGACGCGCCTCAGACATTCGTAGTAGCAGTGGTCACCGAAACAGCCGAAGTGGCGATCGTAGGCGACGCCTTGGCCGCCCTGGGTCGGAGTACGCTGTCCAGCGTGTCCTCGGCCATTGGCACGCGCTTTGCCTCCCGACCGGGAGCCGTGAACGCTACCCTGGCCGGCCATTCCCTCCTGGCCGGAAACGAGCCATCCCCTTTGGCGACACAAAGCTTCGGGCTAGAGGGCTATGTGCGCTATCCCCTTGGTTTAGCCTCCCCGGCCGGGCTATCCTGGAAGCAGATATTACGAAATAGCTCCTTCGCTGTCCCCATGGGTTCCAGCGAGGCCGATCAAGAGTTACCGAACTGGACCCTGTGGGGCCTCGGCGATTACCAAGCCTTTGAGGGTTCGCCAGATTACGGAAGCCATGACGGAACCTTGACTACGGTGTATCTGGGGGCCGACAAGCGCGTGGCTGCCAGTGGACAGGCAGGCGTGTCGGTCTCTTACAGCATGGGCGAGGCTAACTATAGCTTCTCGGGAGACGGCGCCAGTGGAGACGGTAGCTTGACGACCGTTCTCACAAGCGTGTATCCCTATGTGCGCTGGGCACCCAGTACTGGGATGGACATCTGGGCCCTCGGAGGTGTCGGCATGGGCAGTGCCGAAAACGAGCGCGGAGTTACTTCCACAACGGAGGAGAGCGACCTGTCCATGTCGCTGGGTCTCCTGGGTGCGCGGCAGGCTTTGGGCACCATGGGAGGTTTGGATATGGCCCTTCGAGGTGATGTGGGAATTGTGAACCTTTCCACCGCCAAAGGAGAGGAAGTACTCGACGATCAGGCAGTAGCAGGTCAACGATTCCGTCTCGGGGTTGAAGGCGCACGCACCATTCTATTGGCTAGCTGCGCAACAGTGACTCCCTTTGGTGAACTCGGGGGTCGCTTTGATGGAGGCGACGGTCAGACCGGCGGTGGCCTGGAAGTTGCTGGAGGTTTGCGATACAAGTGCCCGAGATCGCGTTTCCAGGTCGAGGCAAGGGGGCGAATCCTCGCCTTGAACTCTACCTACAAGGAAAGAGGGGGCAGCATCATGGCCAGCTTGGCTCCTGGAAGAGATGGCCTTGGCTTGTCCATGTCGCTTGCTCCGCGTTGGGGTGCTGCCGACCGGGGTGTTCACGCCCTCTGGCGTGATGACGCACTCCAGACTGGTCGTTTTGGGCTTTCCCCGGACGACTGGTCAATGGATGCCCTTGTGGGCTACAGCATGCGATTCCAGCCTCTTCATAGTGTTTTGACCCCGTTTGCTGAATTCGGACCTGTTAGTGCGGACAGATCGCTAATGCGCCTTGGTTTTCGCTTGGCGGTTTTAACTTGACAGATCGCTAATGCGCCTTGGTTTTCGCTTGGCCGGTTTTAACGGTTCTGCCTTTGAGATGTTAGACCTCAACTTTTCGGGTGGACGGGTTGAGCGCAATCATCAATCCGCCGAACATCATATTGATGTGAGAGGCGCATTGCGCTTTTAGCCCCAACTACGAAATCCATCAGGCCCTATTCGATACCCTTGAAGGAGAAAATGGGATTCCCTCCTTCAAGGGTATTTTATTTGGGAATTATATACGTGAGTAACCATTGCGTTTTTCAATGGCCCTCCTAAGATCAATTTTTTACCTTAGCTCCCGTCAATATCTGTTCAGGGACTCCCTGCCTTGTAAGCGGCGCTTTCGTCCGTGTAAAGCTTGGCATCTTCACCAGCATAAGCTCCCACAAATTCCTGCATATTGCCGGCATTGAGTTTCTTATGCTTGTGCTTGTTGGTCTCCTTTCCTCCAATAAAGGTTTCGTCTGCCTCTATTGGACCATTGAGGGGCATTGACCAGCTTTCTACATGGCCCTTATTCGGTGCGCTAAGTGCCAAGCGGTCTTTTGAGTTACGCCCAAGTCTCTATGTAGTTTCATGCTGGAAGTTCCCTTAATGCCCGTAGTGAGCAGGTATATAGCCAGTATCCAAACCTGATAACCCAGGTTTGAGGATGCCATGATGGAATGGGTGCGCACACTAAAGAATTTACGGCAATCCCGACAGCGATAAGGCATAGTGGGATGGGATGTGGGGGATTGTATGCTCACGCGACCCACAGTGAGGACACCAGGGGAAAGAAGGCCAGCGAACACTAATAAACCACTCTTCAGCCTTGGCATTGTCTGGGAAAAGGCGGATTACTTCAGGCAAGGAAAGTCCTTTGCGGAAGAATTTTCCTGGCCCTTTCTGTTTGGAATTCATAAATATTCTCCTTTGGGCAAAGAAAAAAAACGGCCACCTTGCGACTTGGCGGCCGTTCTCTAATATTATAGTGCTGCCCAAATTAGCAACTTAAGTGGCGCGGTTATTCGGGGCGCGCCCTGGTGTGCAGTACGAAGCCCGCAAAAAGCGGTCCCGCAGTAATGTCGTATAGAAGCACTCAACTTTTTTTCGGCATTACTTCGTGAAGCGAGCCACCCAGTCACATAATCCAGGCAACGCAACTAATTATTTTATATAGAGTTATACCAGAAAATGGAGGGAAAAACAGGAGCGGTTTGGTTACTTAGATATATAATTCCCTTTTATTTCCAGGTCAATACTCTCATTTTGGCAGGGAATTATCCCTTCACGGAAAATAATCCATCGCAAAATCCTACGAGTATTTCTTCGGCAATTCGACTTGGCTCGGATGTTTGCAGTTCCAAACGGCAATTTTCCTCACCCGACCAAACCCGACCAACAAATTATCCTCTCCACGTTGGGGCAGAGGAAACTACCTCCAAGTGTCGCGGCTTCTCCTTTTGGTGAGAGTCAGCCATCTCTGCCACGGCAACTTCTCCGGAAAGGTCTCTTAAAGCCGAGATAAGGGACTTGATCTGGGAGATAAATTATTAAAGCGCACCTCTCCTCAAGTAGAGAGCCGCGCTTATGATAGATTGGTAGCGGGGGCAGGATTCGAACCTACGACCTTTGGGTTATGAGCCCAACGAGCTACCAGACTGCTCCACCCCGCATTATTTACCTAAAAATATAATTACTGCACTAAAAAGATGCAAGGCCCTTCCTTCACCGAGCAGCTTCCCTTGCCTTACTTTAGTTTGGCCTTGTTGGTCACGGAAAGACGCCTGATCTGCACCTCGCTTATGCGCTGACCTTCGACCTTGAGCACGGTTATTTCAAAATTTTCTTCTCGGAAACTTTGTCCCGCCCTCGGAATATGACCCAGGTGGTCATAGATAAATCCCCCCAGCGTCTCAAACCCCTCGTTGGGAAGCTCGGTCTCAAGCAGATTGTTCAAATCGTCGATATTAATTCGGCCGTTGGCAATGAGGATGTCCTCCGGCTTTTCCCACCGAAAAAGCTCCTCCTCGTCGTCGTACTCGTCTTGGATTTCACCTACGATTTCTTCGATCATATCCTCTATGGTCAAAAGCCCTGCGGTTCCTCCGTACTCGTCAACGACGATTGCCAGTCGATTCCTCGCAGCTCGAAAATCGCGCAACAATGCGTTGATCTTCTTGGTCTCAGGTACATAATAAGGCTCATGGACAAACGACCCTTCAATCTGTCCATCCGACCCTTTTACAAGGGTGGACAGATGGGACTTCAGATCCATATCCTCATCCTTGATCAGGAGTTGCAACAAATCCCTGGCAAAGATTATGCCGCAAATGTTGTCCAGACTCTCCTGGTAAACCGGAATTCTGGAGTGTCCTGCTTCTTCGATCAGACGAAGCAGGTCTTTGAGGGTAGCCGTCCATTCCACTGCAGCAATATCGACCCTAGGCACCATTACCTCACGAGCTATGCGGTCGTGAAAGCCAAAAACTCCCTGGATCATTTCCCTTTCGCCTTCCTCGATAACCCCAGTCTCGCTTTCGGATTCAACGATACTGCGTAATTCCTCTTCCTTTTCGGCGCGAAAGCCCTCGTCGGTGTAGTCCCCAGAATTGAGGCGCTCGAAAACATTGGTCAGAGGCAGCAGCACAGTGTGCAAAGGCACAAAAGCCAAGGCTAGAACTGGAATCCGCATCTCCTCCCCGTCCTCGTCAAAGCGCATGCGGCGTGGGACACAGATTGCCAGGTAGACCACCAGCGTTCCGAGGGCGGCGATGACAACACCATAATACTCGGAATAATTGAAGGCTTTGAGAATTGGCCGAACGAAAATGAGGAGGGAAAGGGTAAGTGCGACAGTGCCCAGAGCCTCGCCAATGCGGGCGAGCAGTCGCAAACGATGGCGCGGCTCGTAAATCCGGAGCATTAGTCGAGAACGCTCGTCCTGCAATTTTTCAAGGGCAGATCTGGATAGAACCGCGAAGGTAGCTTCGTAACTACCTACCAAAAAAAGCTCTGAGGCTGATAAGATTACGATAATTAAGGCGGCAGCCTGTGGAGGTTCCAAAAAGGAAATACTCCTTTCGCGTCAACACTACCCGCCAGGGCAGTCAAGAGTTTGGACAGCAACATGCAGGTCGGCAGCCTGTAGAAAGCGATCGGTTTCTCGCTCCATCACGATTAGTTTGGCTACTGTATCGTGATCAAAACCTGCCAAATGCAGCAAGCCGTGGACGAAAAGGCGGGCCACTTCTTCGCAAAGGGAAACCTCCTGCTCGGCGGCCTGAGATCCGGCCCGCTCTAGGGAAATGTAAATTTCTCCCACAATGATATCCATCCCAGGTACATGGGGGCAATCATTGAGACTAAAATCAAAAGATAGCACATCTGTAGTCCGGTCGACACCTCCATATTCGGCGTTGAGACGCCGCATATGGGCATCGTTGGTGATTATTACTTGGAAGGGACCGTTCAAAGGATGTACAGCAGTTATACCCAGAGCCAATTGCTCAAGAAGTCGGCACTGGTAAGGGGACAACTTGGGAATGTCCGGACTATATAGAACCTGCAAAATTTTTGCGCGCTTTCTTCTTTTCTTGTTGCCAGGGATACTCCACCCGTCCGTGCAGGGCACCCATGAGCACTGGTATGAAGCTCTCCTCAATCTTGTGTAGATCCTGCAATGTAAGCGCGCATTCGTCTAGTTCTCCCCTAGTAAATTTTTGCTGAGTGATATTTTGCACTAGCTGGCGAACTCTGTTGGGTGTACGTTCGGTCAGAGTCCGCACCGCTGATTCCACCGAGTCGGCAAGCATTAGAATACCAGCCTCCTTGGTTTGCGGCTTGGGGCCATTGTAGCGGAAATCGTCCTCACGCACGTTTTCGTCACCCAATTCCACGGCACGATTGTAGAAAAAATCAACCACCGTAGTACCATGATGCTGTGGAATAAGATCTGATATTGATTGGGGCAGCCCATGCTCTTCGGCCAATTCGAGCCCTTCCTTTACATGTGAAGAAATTACGAGCATACTCATATTTGGCGTCAGGTGATCATGGGGGTTGCGCCCCCTTTGCAGCCCCTGATTCTCGGCAAAATACTCAGGTTTGATCATTTTTCCAATGTCATGATAGTAGCAACCGACCCGTGCTAGAAGGGAGTTAGCGCCTATGGCTTCAGCCGAACTCTCGGATAAATTGGCCATAATCAGGCTATGAGTATAGGTGCCGGGGGCACGGATCGCCAGGTCGCGCAGCAGGGGCCGATTCAGGTCGGAGAGTTCGAGCAAAGTAATGTCCGTAATGCGGTGAAAAAGACTTTCAAAGATGGGAAGGAGACCTATGGTGAGAATAGGGGTAGCGACCCCAATGAAAATGCCTGGAAAGATATGGTCATATATCTCCTCAAGGGGAACAAAGCGCAAAATGTCGGAGGCTGCGATGAGCAGGGCATAGGAAATGGGAAGTAAGGTCATTGCCCGGTAGAATTGGTTCCGGTGCCTGACTTGGCGCACGGAATAGACAGCAACGGCCGAAGTAATAGCGCAGGTCATAGCGACGTAAAAATCACCAAAGAGGTTGCCGACGAATAGCCCAAGAAGCAGAGAAACCACCAGTCCTACCTGTGGATTGAGCAATATTGTAGCCAGCATGGCGGACAGGGGAGTGGGTATGAGATAGACGTCTAATGCATTATTTTTTATATATGACGAAATTGCTGCCACTGCGCATACAAGAAGGGCCAGGAGGAGCAGGGAGCCGGGCTGCCGGTAGAATTCCACTTCGCGGGTGGCAAGGTAGTAACCAAATATGAAAATTAGAAAGGCAGCAATCACAACCGCAGCCACTGTCTGCAAAATCCGTGTCAGCGGATTTTGCAATTCCCGGGTGGCAATCCTTGCGGCGAGTGCATTCAGCGCTTCGACATGTTCCACGGTGACGGTCTCGTTTATTTCAACGATCACATCGTCTTGCGCATAAATTCGTTTGATGCTTGCCACGCCGCCACGGGCCTCGGCTCGGAGGCGTTGAGTCTCTTCCACCGCAATTGTCAAGTTCGGAGTGATAAAAAGGTTAAGTAACTCGTGGACCGCTTCTACTGCTCCGTGGTCGACAATGGAAGGATAACCTTCTATGAAGGAAATCGCTTCACCTTGTTTGAGCAATTCTTCACTGTATATTGCATCAATTGGCAGTTCGCGTTCCCCGATTTTCACCTGCTGAGTGACGTCTTTCCGGATCACCTTCTTGGACGCGAGGACTCCAGTGGTGTAGAGATTGGCGAGGATTTGTTTGCAAATGGCTGCGAAGTCCTGATTGTAGTAAGGACTGGTCCTAGAGAGAACTTGGTCAAGCGTGCTGAAGGCTTGCACTGAGAGGGAACCAATGACGTAGGGCAGTTCGCGTTGAAGGTGGCGCTGCTTGAGCGAATCGGGCATCTGCAGACGCATTCCCGGAAGCAATATCTTGAAAACTGAATCGAGGCGTGCCAATTGTTCGCCCTTAACCTCGGGGTGATGTTGCAGAATAGTTGGAACTGCCGCCTCCGCTGTCCATCTTTCTTTTGCCAGAGCGTTCTCATTTTTGGGAACTTGGAAAAGGAAAGGGGCTTTTATTCGCTCAGGCGCGACGCTGCCCATCCTCAACTCACTGATACTGTAGGGTCGATGATAGGAAGAAAAATAGGTCAATAATCCGATGACCAGCGCCGCAAGCAACAGACGGTAAAACTGCAATCCCTGTTGGCTCCACCCCGGCTTGGTGCCAAGGCTAGAGCGAACTGGTGATTTAAGACGACTCCAAACCCGATTGAAATCAAGAAGGTTCATTGCCCATGTCCCTCTGGACCCATTCGCAAAGGCGCCTGTTCATAGAACTCGTATGCCCGAATGATGTGCTGAACCAGGGAATTGCGAATAACGTCGCGTTCGCTGAGATAAACGAACGCCAAGTTGGCAATATCGGTTAAAACCTTTTGAACTTCGACCAATCCTGAAGGCTGGTCCTGTGGTAAATCAGTCTGGGTGATGTCACCGGTTACGACCGCCTTGGAACGACTGCCAAGGCGAGTGAGAAACATTTTCATTTGTTGGGGAGTGGTATTTTGTGCCTCATCAAGAATAATAAAAGCCTCGTCAAGGGTTCGACCACGCATGTATGCCAATGGAACAATCTCGATAATCTGCATATCCTGGAAACGGCGCAGGCGCTCGGGTTCCAGAAGGTTCTGAAGCGCATCGTAGAGGGGATGTAGATAGGGCTGCACTTTGTCTTCGAGGGCGCCAGGCAAAAATCCTAGGCGCTCGCCCGCTTCTACTGCCGGACGTGCCAACACGAGTCGAGAAACACTTCTTTGCCGCAGGGCAGCTACAGCTGCCGCCACGGCCAAGTAGGTCTTTCCGGTACCAGCCGGTCCTATTGCAAAAACTATTTCCTTGGCTGCTATGGCCTTGAGGTAGCTTGCCTGGCCGTCGGTTCGAGCCCTAATTGAGCCTTTGTAGGTCGCAATAACCTGTTCGCAGTTGGAATCTTCCAAGGGTCGGTCCTGCTGAATTAAAGCCCTAAGTTCCTCTTCTTCAATGGTGGCACCCTTGCGGAGTATGTCAATTAGATGGTTGAGTAGCCCGGCGGCGGCGCGAATCGATTCAGCCGGACCTTTGAGCATAAGTTGGTCACCTCGGGCAATTAATGAAATACCGAAATCTTTTTCTATGAGGGCTAAATTTCGGTCGTTCCTGCCAAATAGAGCGAGCAGGTCGACATTTTCAATAGGTATGCTGGTGTGGATTTTCAATAGAGATGCAAGAGAAGGAAAATAAAAAGGGGCTTGAGTCCCTCAATGGAGATTCAAACCCCTTTGGTATATTCTCAGGGAGATTTCAATGTTTCACAGCAGACGCCCGGAAGTTTAATCTTCTGGAATATCAAAAACCTGGGCCGGAAATACCATAGCAGGATCAACGATCTGTTCCCTGTTGGCCTTATAAATCTTGTGCCACTTTGAGGGATCGTTGTAGACCTCAGCGGCAATTTTGGTAAGGAAATCCCCTCTGGTTACCAGGTACTGGTTTTCAGAAACTCCAAAAGGAATCACCAAAGTTTGCTTAGGATAAATTAGGTCGGGGTCGCGGATGTTGTCGCGGTTGGCACGATAAAGCCGAGGCCACATATATGGATCGGCGTAGATCGCGTCTGCTCCGGCAATATCCCACAAATTGTCGCCGTGGTTTACAACATACTCCATACTGGTCTGGCGGGGCAGTTTGGCCTGGAGTTCAGCAAGCATGTCCTCAAGGGGAGTGATCAGGGCAGCGATGTCTGGGTGAGCGGATATCTTGTCCTCCTTGAGGGCGTTGATCTCCGCCGCGATCCCATCAAGTTGGTCACGCTGAGTGAGAAGTTCTTCAATCGGCAGGGCAGCCAAGCCACGAAGGATTTCAGCGAGATCCTCAAGCCTCTTTTGAGTAGCCTTGAAGGCACCCATAGTAACGCCAATCACGCCAAGTGTTTCGTTGGTGACCGACGCTATCTCGGCTTCCAGGGATTCGAGTTCCTCCTGAAGGGAGGCGATGCTGGCATCCAATCTGTTGATCTCTTCCCATGCCGCGCCATCGGCTTCGGTCAAATCAGCCATCTCGGCTAAATATTGAACACAGGTCAATTTCTGTTCTGCAACTACAGCCCCACCCGACGCAAAGACGAGGAAGGCGAGAACCCATGCACCCGCGATTAATTTCCCAATCATTATTTTAAAGACCTTTCTCTAAAAGGTTCTCAGCTTCTTTTACTCGGAACGAGCGGCGAGCGCCGCCTTGGTGGCCTCGTTCTTTGCCTTGACCTCCTCGAGGGCGACCTTCTTTTCGGCCACCTTTTGTTCCAGTTGCACTTTCTCGGCTTTGCGATCCGCCACCGTCTTTTCGGCTTTTTCCACGGCTTGCCGTTTCTCTTCCAGCATGCTCATCTCCTCTTTGGACGGTACTCCGGCACAGCCTGCCACTAGAGCGAGAGAGAACACTGTCGCAAGCCCAATTGCATGGAATTTGGCAATAAGTGTAAAACAACGTCTCATTAAGGGGTTACCTCCAGCAGAGAATTTGTTCCAAAGGAGCGAATGTAGAGAAAAAAGTAATATTCCCCAGAATGGATGTCAAGTGAAAATTACTGTCCTATCAAAGAGTTACAGACCTCCATTCAGAGCCGTATAGCAATGCTCAACTCGCGCAGTTGGTCAGCCTCTGGGGAGGCGGGAGCATTTTCCATCAACCCCGCGGCTTTATTGGTCTTTGGAAAGGCGATAACCTCGCGAATCGAGTCTTCTTCCGCCAGCAGAGCAACGAGCCGATCAAAGCCAAAGGCTATGCCGCCGTGAGGCGGGGCGCCATAGTCGAGGGCCTCGAGGAGGAATCCGAATTTTTGCTCAGCTTCTTGCGGCACAATGGCCAGCAACTCGAAAATCCGGCTTTGAATGGAGCGCTGGAATATACGAATACTTCCGCCGGCGATCTCGTTGCCGTTTAGGACCAGGTCATAAGCGCGAGCCCGGGCGGCCGAAGGATCGGTTTTGAGAAGAGTGATATCGTCCTCCAAGGGAGCTGTGAATGGGTGGTGGACGGCGACAAACCGGTTAACCTCGGGGTCGCGCTCAAGCAAAGGAAACTCGGTGACCCAGAGTGGGCACCACCTATGGGAATCGATAAGGTCGAGGCGGCGGCCAAGTTCAAGCCGCAGGGCGTTCAGGATCTTGGCAGTTTCTGTAGTTTGGCCTGCGACAAAGAGCAATAAATCGCCTGGTTTGGAGTCTAACCCCTCGATCAAAAGTTGCTGGGCAGCCTCTGAAAAATATTTGACAATGGAGGATTCCAAACCCCTGTCCATGTGTTTGATCCAGCTCAGTCCTTTGGCTCCCTGCTGTCGGGCAAAGGTGATAAGTTGCTCGATTTGGCTCCGCGGCAAATCGCCATAGCCACTTACGTTGATTCCCTTTACCTGACCGCCACCATCAATTGCGGAGCGAAAAACCTTGAACTCGGACGCCCTTGCAGCCTCGGCCAGATTGCGCAGTTCCAGGCCAAACCGCAGATCCGGCTTATCAGATCCGTAGCGGTCCATGGCATCCCGGTAGGAGAGACAAGGGAAGGGATCGGGAAGATCGACACCTCGTATCTCCTTGAACAAAGCCCGGGTGAGGCACTCGGAGACCCTCATGATATCCACTTCACTGACGAAGGACATCTCGACGTCTATCTGGGTGAATTCAGGCTGCCGATCAGCTCGCAAGTCTTCGTCGCGGAAGCATTTAACGATCTGAAAGTAGCGGTCGCATCCAGACATCATGAGGAGTTGCTTGTAGGTCTGCGGAGACTGGGGCAGGGCGAAAAATTGTCCGCTATGGACCCGACTAGGCACCAGGTAGTCGCGCGCGCCTTCAGGAGTACTCCTGGTCAGAATAGGGGTCTCTATTTCGATGAAGTTGAGGCTGTCGAAGAGTCTACGAGTAACTTGGTAGGCGCGGTGACGCAATAGAAGGTTGCGTTGCATACGGGGACGGCGTAAGTCCAAATAACGGTATTTGAGACGTGTCTCCTCTCCAACCTCGAGGGAATCGTCTGGGAGAAAAGGTGGCGAATGGGAGATGTTGAGGATGCGGACAGCGTGGCAGTTGACTTCAATAGTCCCCGTTTTGATTTTTGGGTTGACCATACCTTCCGGTCGGGCCTCCACCACCCCCTGAACAGCCAGGACCGATTCGTTGCGCAGACTCTCCGCCTTGTGGTGAGCAACTGCATTATGCTGAGGATTGAAGACCACCTGAGTAATACCGCAGCGGTCGCGCAGGTCTATGAAAATGACGCCGCCGTGATCGCGCCGGCGTGCCGCCCAACCCATGAGGGTGACACTGACACCGATGTGGTCATCATCGAGGGAGCCGCAATCGTGGCTGCGCTGCCAATCGCCCAAAGGTTCGATAGGAGTGGCCATGTGGTCCGAACTAAATACTGAAAGTTGGATGAAAGTTCTAAAGAGGCTTCAATAGGAAGACTTGAGAAGATAATTCCATAGATCCGGGGTGTCAAGCAGGAGTAAGGCACCCCGTTTGACACCGTTTTTTGGGGAAGATATATTGGTGGTACTTAGGAATTTTGCAAGCGTCGGAGAGGTGTTGACAGGCGAAAATCAATGGCTACCGGAAGTGCTAGTAGGACATGGTCAGGGTTGAACTTCAAGAAATACGGGAGGGGATAAAAAGCGGCAAAGGAAAGGCGGTCGAATTGCGGACAGAGGGGAGTTGATGTTGGTGGCCCCAATTGGTTCTTCCCGAGCACTGCAGGGTTGTTCACTGCTCGAAGCGATAGGCAACACACCCTTGTTGCGCTTGCGCGATCCGGCTCTGACTCCCAAGGTGGAGGTCTATGCCAAGCTTGAGTTCTTCAACCCTGGAGGCTCGGTGAAGGATCGTCCAGCACGCCGAATGATCGAAGACGGCGAACGTGCTGGAAAGTTGAGCCCAGACAAAATCATCCTGGATTCCACTTCTGGAAATACGGGCATCGCATATGCCATGATCGGAGCGGCCAAAGGCTATCGCGTGCGGCTGGCCATGCCAGCCAACGTCAGCCAGGAGCGCAAGGCAGTTTTGGCAGCTTACGGGGCGGAGGTAATCTTCACCGATCCCGGGGAGATGTCCGATGGCGCCATTCTTGAGGCGCGCCGGATCTACGAGGACAACCCGGACCTCTACTTCAAACCCGATCAATACAACAATCCTTCCAACTGGAAAGCCCACCGCGATACGACGGCTCCCGAGATCTGGGAGCAAACCAAGGGACGTGTTACCCATTTAGTTGCTACCATCGGTACTAGCGGCACGGTAATGGGCACCGGTCGAGGTTTGAAGGCCCTCAATCCAGAAATCAAAGTTATTGCCGTCGAACCCACTTCCTTTCACGGCATTGAAGGACTCAAGCACATGGAGAGCTCAATCGTTCCAGGGATCTACGACGAGAAATTCCTTGATTACAAGATCACGGTGGATACGGAGATCGCCTACGATACAACTCTGCGGTTGCCCCAAGAGATTGGGGTGTTAGTCGGGCAGTCCTCTGGAGCGGCTTACTGGGCTGCCATCGAAGTGGCCAAGCAACTCGGAGAAGGTGTTGTAGCGACAATATTTTGCGACGGGGGAGACAAGTACATGAGCACGCCGATGTGGCGTACAACCCTGAAAGGCACCATTTGAAAGGGGGGTGCCTTTTGATGCAACTTAGGAGATCTGATCTCGACAGAATATTTTCCCAAGCCTTGGACGAATATCCCTCGGAGTGCTGTGGCATTCTGACGGTTGGGCCTCGTGGAGGAGTCTCCCAAGTCCACCCCTGCGAGAATATCCAGGACAATCTCCATCGCCAAGATCCTGATCGCTATTCCCGGGACTCGAGGACAGCGTACTACATCGATCCAGAGGAACTCTATAAATTTGGTTCTTCCGCCGAGAAGGCCGGAGGAAAAATCTCCGGTTTCTTCCATTCCCACATTGACTGCGACGCCTATTTCTCCGACGAGGACAAGGAGCGCGCCATGATTTGGGATGAGCCCGCCTATCCCGATGCAATTTACCTTGTCGTGTCGGTCTGCAATAAAAATGTAAAAGGCTACAAGTGCTTTGGCTGGGACGGAAGCTTGGGCCATTTTACCGAAGCTGATCTCAAAATAGTAGAATAGGCCCCACCCTGCCTTACAGCCAAAGAAGCTGTTAAAGCAGGTTCTCTGATTGGCTTGGGGGATCTTCTTTTCCAAGAGGAAAGAGTGTCCCTGAGCCTTAGTGGTTTTTATAATTCTATCCTTCATGGTTCACCCACAGCCTTTACACGGGAGGAAAACATGCCCATTACAGTCCACGTTCCCACACCTTTGCGCAAGCTCACCAACAACAAAGCCGAGGTGGAAGTCCAAGCCGAGTCGGTCGGCGAATTAGTGGAAAACCTGGACGCCGCCTACGGTGGAATCAAGGATAAACTGGTCGACGAGGCAGGAGAGATCAGGCGTTACGTCAACATCTACGTAAACGAAGAAGATATCCGATTTCTAAACGGAGCGGATACAGAGCTACGGGATGGGGACAGCCTAACCATTGTGCCTGCTATAGCAGGCGGTTGCGTTCTGGGATAGGTTGTAGGTAGGAGCCCAGTTGAAAAAAGCTAACAACGTGCTGGAATTGGTGGGTGCTACCCCCATCGTACGCCTCAACCAAGTAGTGGGGAAAGGAGCGGCAGAGGTCTGGGCCAAGTTGGAATCCGCCAATCCTGCCGGCAGTGTCAAAGACCGAATCGCCCTCGCCATGATCGAGGCCGCCGAAAAGGCGGGCGTCCTGCGGCCTGGAGGAACCATTGTCGAACCGACCAGCGGCAACACCGGGATTGGGCTGGCCATGGTGGCGGCAGTGAAGGGCTACCGCCTCATCATAACAATGTTCGACACGGCCAGTCGGGAGCGACGCATGCAGATCCAGGCTTACGGCGCTGAAGTGGTACTGACTTCGGCAGCCGAAGGTATGCGTGGAGCCATTGAAAAGGCGCTGGAGCTCAAGGCGCAAAACCCAGATTATTTTTTGCCCCAGCAATTCATCAATCCCGCCAATCCTGAGATTCACCGACTTACAACAGGGAGGGAGGTACTCTCCCAGATGGACGGAAGGATAGATGCCTTTGTTGCTGGTGTAGGAACGGGAGGATCAATCACCGGGGTGGGTGAAGTAGTCAAAAAAGCTCTTCCTCAGGTACGCCTCATAGCCGTGGAGCCCGAAGGCTCTGCCGTGCTCTCCGGCGGAAATCCCGGGTTCAGCTACATTGAAGGACTGGGCGCTGGCTTCGTGCCTGAGGTTCTCAACAGGGAGATTTTTGACGAAGTGCGCACCATAAGCGACGACGATGCCTATGAGATGGCTCGCCGTCTGGCGCGCGAGGAGGGATTGCTCGTTGGTATCTCGGCTGGTGCAAATGCGCACAAGGCCGCTGAGGTAGCTCGCGAATTAGGGCCAGGGAAAAAGGTAGTTACCATTCTATGCGACAGCGGACTGCGCTACCTGAGTACTCGAGTCTACGAGTGATTCTTCCTTCCAGATCTCCACCTGCCACAACAATCTCCAAAACAATTTCACCTTCATTCAATGATTTTAGACACGGGACCAAAGCTTGGATTTCTCAGTCTGAACTGAACCGGCTTCTCCACAAACCCTGGAGAAGGTCAGGTAATTTTTTGCACAAAATGGGCTAGGCGCGACTTGTAGCGCGCCGCCATTTTTTTGTGGATGACCTTGTGCTTGGCGGTCCTGTCAATGCTGGAGTAAGCGCGTTGCAAAGCTTCCTGCGCACTGGATTGGTCCGCAGCCTGGCGCACGGCCTTGATTGCCGTGCGCATTCGCGTGCGGACAGCCTTGTGTCGCATCCGAGCTTTAAGGTTGGTACGCAAGCGCTTTTTTGAGGATTTCAGGGTTGGCACTCTTGTCTCCTTTATATTCCCACGGCGAATTTACACCCCTCGGCCCGTATAAATCCACAACCGAGGACGCAAACTCAATATGAAGGGGAAAGCGGAGTCGGCAATCTTTATCGGAAGGTGGCTCCACTATCTTTTGGAAAGCCTGATGAATATAAAGAGGAAGGTAAAAGCCAGCAAGACTTGCGAGGATCTGTCAAGGCTGCAAAATTCCGCTGTGAGAGTCCAGGGACGGAACCGGCATTCTAGCCCCATTGAACTTGTGTCCTATCGACATCGGAAGAAATAATGGCATTTACTCCGATGTAGCCGCACTCAATGTTGAACCGCTCCGATTAAAAAAAACTCCTATTGCTGAACGTCGTCGAGTTGTTGCTTGGCTATTCCTTCCAAGAACCGCAAGTCGTTCCCTAGATCAATAAATTGGAATCCTTCCTGGAGACGCCTGGATGCCCCCGCCGAGTCTCTCACGGGTAGGCCGCAGGGCTTACCTGCCCGCTCACAGCCGGCGCGAAAGCGCTGCAACGCTGCTTCGTGATTTGGATGGCCGGCTTCCACCCCCATGGAAAGTGCCAAATCGTTTGGTCCCAGAAATCCGATATCTACACCCTCGATACGGGCGATAGCCTCGCCGTTGTCCACACCTTGAAGATCTTCGATCTGAGGAATGCAAAGGACTGCGTCGTTGGCTTTGTCGCGGTAGTCGGGAGAAATTGTCACGCAACGGCCGGTCCCTGCCGAACGCGTCCCCCATGGTGGATAACGCATCGACTTGGCGAGTTTTTCGGCCTGTCCTGGAGTGCTGACATGGGGGAAAATGACACCATAGGCGCCAGCGTCCAGTAAGCGGGCAACCGTAACGGGATCGTGGTCCCACGTGCGGACAAGGGGAATGGAGCCGCGGGATTCGATGGCCCGGAAAGTGTGAGTGATGAGATCGAGGTCAAATGGAGCGTGCTCGGCGTCCACCACTATCCAGGGATACCCGGCGGCCGCCATAACCTCTGCGGCCAGGGGAGACGCCAAATTGAGCCAGGTGCCTACGGAGGGTTTGCCCTTGGCCAGGGTTGCACGAATGGGATTTTCCATGATCTCCTCCTACATTTAGCAGTTCGTTTTCTGAAGGGCGGTCTATGGATCGGTTCGAGACGAGAACGCTGGAAAATAAGCCACACCTTCTAGCCTGACAACCCTTGATGACCGCACTCTGACAAGTGATTCCTTGACGCATTGAATTGTTTTAATTATTTTTTCACCAATTATTGCCGCGTGCGAAAAAGAGATTGAAGCACATGAACCATCGCATTGACCGCTATTTTCCTTTTTATTTTTTCGCCTGGAAATTTTCCGGGGGTTAGAAGATACCGGCGTGCGCCATTGACCATTTCCGCTTCTAGCCCCTGAGAAATCAGGGGCTTTTTTATTGCCCTGCAGAAAGGTAAAAAGACCATGGAAAAAACTTATGATTTGAATATCCGCACCACCCAGACCCTTTTGTCTCCACATGCCTTGAAGGAAGAGTTGCCCATGACCGGGGTGGCCAACGAGACAGTGACAAAAGGAAGAGAGGTAATCAAGCGCATCCTAAGCAAGGAGGACCATCGGCTTTTGGCCATCGTCGGACCCTGTTCGTTGCACGATCCGGGCCTAGCACTGGAGTACGCGGATCGATTAAATAAGTTGAGGGTGGCACTGCAAGATCAACTATGCATTCTGATGCGGGTCTATTTTGAAAAGCCCCGGACCACCATTGGATGGAAGGGCCTTATTCACGATCCCCATCTCGATGGATCGGGTGACATGCCAACCGGTTTGAAGATGGCCCGCCGACTCCTGTTGGAGATTAACGGTATGGGCCTTCCGGCAGCAACTGAGATGCTGGATCCAATTACCCCCCAGTATACCGCAGATCAAATCTGCTGGGCAGCCATTGGAGCGCGGACCACCGAGTCACAGACCCACCGGGAGATGGCCAGCGGACTGTCCATGCCGGTTGGCTTCAAGAACAGCACGGACGGCAACCTCCAAGTAGCTATTGACGCCATGGAATCAGCGCGACATCCGCACAGTTTTTTGGGTATCGACCAGGAGGGCCGCACTTGCGTGGTAAGGACCACCGGCAATCCCTGGAGGCACGTAGTGCTCCGAGGCGGAGGAAGCGGACCAAATTACGAGCCCGAACGCATTGAAGCGGCGGCACTGCAAATGCACGAGGCTGGTCTCGACCCGGTGTTCATGGTCGACTGTAGCCATGCCAACTCGGGGAAAAAACATGAACTCCAGGAGGCGGTTTGCGAAAGCGTCGTCCGGCAGCGCAGTTCAGGCAACGATGCATTGATCGGGGTAATGATCGAGAGCAACCTCAGCCCCGGCAACCAGAATATCCCTGAAGATTTGGAGCAGTTGCAATACGGGGTCTCCATAACCGACGAATGCGTCGGCTGGGAAACCACAGAGCGCATGTTGAGAAATGCGCACGCAGAAGCGGTGGAATGCGCCGGGGTAGTCGGAGGGTAAGTCTTTTCTTCAAGGGGCCGGCTGCGAAGGAAAAACACCCGGTTTCTGAGGTGCCGGCGATCTCTAGCGGAATGCGATGAGTTGGTCCACCTCTTCTTTGAGGCGACCCAGAACCTCGTCGTAGGAGAAGTGCCCAATATGCTCAGGACCCCGTTTCAGATTGACGAAATTCGGTGCACACCACAGTCCCAGGTCGGCATCATCGGTTTCCCCCGGACCATTGACCCGGCAACCCATGACCGCAATTGTGATGGAGTGCCCACTGGCGTACGCCGTCACTTCGCGCACCTTTTGGGCAAGGTCGATAAAGGCCTCGTTTTCAACGCGGGAGCAAGACGGGCAGGAAATGATATTCAGGCCCGTACCAAAAAATTTGGGTACGGATCGGAAGCGTCCGGCCTCGATGTCATTGAGAATTTTTCTGCCCACGTGGACTTCTTCACCCTTCTCCTCAAAGGGCAGGGTAAGGGAAACCCGGACGGTATCGCCGATCCCCTGGGAAATTAGCTGCTCGAATGCGATGCGTGTTTTGATGACCCCGTCGGGAGGCATTCCTGCTTCGGTGACGCCGAGGTGCAGAGGTACGTCCGGACGCTGGTCCGCAAAGCGCAGATTGGCGGTGATGACCTTTTGGGGATCGGAATCCTTGAGGGATACGCAGTAGCGGTCAAATCCCCGTCTGTCGAGGATCTCGCAATGTTCAAACGCCGATGCCAGCATAGGCGAAATGGAATCTCCGGGATCGAACCGCTCCAGCTTTTCTGGATCCACCGAGCCACAGTTTACTCCAATTCGAAGAGCACAGTCGTTGTTTTCGGCCTCCGTGGCAATAAAGGCGACCTTGTCCTCCACCGGTCTTTCCTTTTCGTGGTGATAGAGATGGCCGGGATTGTAGCGGATTTTCTGAACGAAGGGAGCCACCTGGCTAGCGAGGCGGTAGTTTTCCTGCAGATCGACGCTGAGAGGTACGGCGGTATGCTTGCTGATTTGGGCAAGGGCATCGACGTCGCGCTTGCTGTCTACGGCAATACGGATGATGTCGGCGCCGGCCTCCTCCAGTAGCTGGACCTGGCGAACGGTAGCTGCAACATCACGAGTGCGGGTCGCGGCCATGCTTTGCACCGCAATGAGGTGACCGTCTCCAATGGTGGTAGAGCCTATTTTGACGGATCGGGTCGGCTTGCGTTTGATTTTACCCATACTTATAAAATTCCATTCGCGGCTTCGTTTTGATTCAATTATACGGTGACGGGAATTTCCTGTCAAAGTTGAAAACCGGGATGGTTCTGGTAGTCAATGGAGAGGAAAGATGCTGGTTGAGTTTAACCACAGAAGACTCCGTGTGAGGTATCGCCGGTGAAGGTTCTGGTGACAGGTGGCAATGGATTTATTGGAAATCGCGTTTGCCGCGAACTTTTGCTGCGGGGGCATGACGTTACCGGGCTCTGCCACACACACAGAGATCACCTCGATGCACTCCAACGGATTGGCCTGGGCGTGGAAGTCGGCGACGTACTCGACAAGGTGTGCCTGCGGGCAATATGTGCGAAGCAGAAGATAGAGGGAGTCTGCCATCTGGCAGTGCGGCCCCCTCAAATAAAGGGTGGATCCGCAACATCCCGCGTCAATGCGGAGGGGACCAATTGTTTGTTGCAGGCTTGCTCGGACGCCGGAATCGGGCCTTTGGTCTTCGCTTCCTCCATGAGTGTGTACAATTTCCGGTCTCCTTCATACCTGCCGGTTGACGAAGAACATCCCCTGGAGCCTTTACAGGCCTACGGCGGGGAAAAGAAGAAGTCGGAAACCTATTGCCGGATCCATGCCGAGCGCAGGAAAATGGACATTCCCATACTGCGCTTGGCGGGGGTATGCGGGCCGGGAAAACGCGCGGGAGCAGTCTACAATTTTGCGCGTGCCATTTTGCGAGGAGAGACCGTGGAGATGGCAGAGAATCGCAGTATCGATTTGGTCTATGTCCAGGATGCGGCCACAGCCGTGGTCGGGGCCCTGGAAGACGCCGGAGCACTGGGGCTGAATATCCTGAATATCGGCGCAGGACGTCCAATATCCCTTGAGACCCTGGCCAAGTTGACCGCCCGGGAAGCCGGCCTTGCGTCCAGGATCGACTGCGGTTCAAAGGGGGATGCCTTCTATCTGGACATTTCCAGGGCAGAGAAACTCTTGGGGTACAAACCGCGCTCGCTGCAAGCAGGGTTGGAGAAATTCGTCCCCTGGGTCGAGGAGGATATCTTTGAAAAAGCGCGGTAAATCCATGCCCAAGGCCAGGCCGTGGATACCCGAAGAAGACGTCCAATATTTGCTGGAGGATTTCGCTGCGATAATGCGCAGCGGCCGGCTGACCCAAGGAAAGTACCTTGAGCGATTTGAAGAGGAGTTTGCCGACTATGTCGGGACGAAATTTGCCGTAGGACTCAACTCGGGTACTGCTCCGCTGGAAGTCGCCCTGCGTTACTGGCAGGTTCAGGAACGCGAGGTCGTCGTGCCCACCAACACCTTCGCGGCCTCGGCCAACGCGGTAATCTTGGCCGGGGGGACGCCGGTGCTGGCCGAAATGTGCACACAATCGCTTTGCAGCGGGCTGCGGGAGATACGAGAAAAGGTCACTCCGAAAACTTGCGGGGTTATGGTAGTACACATTGCCGGCCTGGTCACGTCCGATATGGCGATAATCTCCCGATTTTGCCGCGATCGGGGTCTTTTCCTGCTAGAAGACGCCGCCCATGCCGCGGGAGCCTGCTGGAGAGGGCGCAAAGCCGGAAGCCTGGGAGACGCGGCCAGCTTTTCCTTCTTCCCTACCAAGGTAATAACCTGCGGCGAAGGCGGAATGCTCACCACGGACCTTGCCGAACTGGCGGCATTCGCCCGTAGTTTTCGCTGTCACGGCATCGCCGAGGAGGGCAGAGAACTGGTTCGTCTGGGAGCCAACTACCGGCTTCCCGAACTGAGTGCCGCCCTGGGATTGCGCCAGTTGCGACGCCTCGACGATTTTGTGCAGGAGCGCAACTCACTTGCCCAGTTTTACCTGGAAAGGCTGCCTCATATTCCGGATCTAGGGTTTTTCCCCCCTTCTCAGGAGCAAGTGCACGCCTATTACAAATTTCCCGTAATCTTGCCCGCAGATTGTGAGCGCAAACAGGTGCTACAGGCCTTGAAAGCGGAATTCGGCGTTATCGGCGGCAGCATCTACTGGCCCCCCTGCCACTTGCAGCCCTATTTCCGCCGCCAATTCGGCTGGGGAAAGGGTAGTTTTCCAGTAGCTGAGAAAGTATTATCCCGTACCCTTACTCTGCCCTTGTACAGTGGATTAAAGGAAGATGACCTAGGCTACATTTGCTCTGCATTGGCCGAGGTATTGGGACGATCAGAGGTCCGCCGCCCCGAGCAGAATCCCATCAAGCCCTAGTCAAGATTTTGGTTGGGAAGCCAAATGACCGAGGGGGCCGAAAAAAGCCGGTAGCACCTCCGGATCCGGCCAGAATGTCAAGAGCCCCGCAAATTATTCAATCCAGAAGGAGAATAGGCGCGCCTGGCGCAGATAGAACTTGAGGCGCACCGGCTTATCAAACACCAGGTCGTGCGGATGTTTCCACCGTATCTTCGCCTTGGTACTGTCACCGCTGAAGGGCTGCGGCTCCTCTCCGGGAACCCAGAATCCTTGGTGCGGTTTCCTTGATTCTCCATCGACGATCTCGGCGTAAATCCCGCCCCAATCGGCGCAGGCATTGATGTAGACATCCTCCCCCTTGAGTTCGAAGGGTTTGGTCAGAATAGTGCCGCACCTGTCGCCGTCGACGGAGACAAAGCCGTCGGGGCGCAGCTTGGCCAGGGTCAGCGCGCCGGTATCTTCGAAGTGCTCCGGTTTGGCGTTGAGCCTGAACAGCTCTCCGGTGGCGCCGAACTCCCTGTACTGCTCGATCCTGGAAGGGGTGCGCAGAGCGTTGTAGTAGCACCATATCTCGCCGTCGTCGCGGACGATGGGATGTCCAGCCATCAACAACTGGCAGCAGCCGTAGTTGTCGCCGTCAAATGGTTCGATCCCGATGAACAGGGCGCGGTCGGCGACGCGATCCCACTGATATAAATCTCGCGAAACCGCCATCTCGATCTGGTTGATCCGGGTGAAGTTGGTCGCCGGCGGAGGGACGGCGCCAAAGGGATTGAAGATGGTCGGGAAACCGATATAAAACCCCTGGTAAGGCAGGACCGCCATATTGTAACACTCGGCGATGTAATCTTCGTCGTCGATGATTGCCGGGGTAATATAGGCAGGATTTTCAATGACTTCGCGAACCCGGCGGCGTCGATTCTCGCGGTCGGTCTCGTCGGTGTGGAAGATGAGTTTGGGCTCCGAGAATTCCTTGAAATCGGTGCTGGTAGAGAGCCAAACCGAGCGCCCCCATTCGGTGCCCAGCTTCACCAGGGCTAGAAATTGTCCGGACTGGTGGTCGTGGGTAAACTGAGACTCGTCGGCGCTGGGAACGGGAGGGGTATCCACCAAGGTCCAGTGGAAGCCGTCGGGAGAAACGGCCGGGTGGCGGTTGCTGACCCCGAGCATCCCCTTGTAGCGGCGGGTGGGATCCGGATCGGTTTCGTCGCGGACGACGTGAAAGGGCCGGCCCGGCCCTTTGTGCAGCGGATCAAAGGCAATGTTGTTGTCCTTCGAGCCCTTCCATTCGTACAGCCCCAGCTCGGGCTTCTCCCAGTGCTCGCCATCCTCAGAGGTGGCGTAATAGAGATTCTCGCCTGCGTACCACCACTCCCACAGTTCCTTCTCCGAATTCCACTGCGGGCATGTCCTGCTCTGAATCCCGCCGTTTATGAGAGGCCCCCATTTTTTTGGAGAATGCAAGGTGCGGCTTATCCCGGTCATCTCCTCCACGGCGTAGTCGTCAAGGAAAAGCTGGCGGTATTTCTTGGGATCGATCATGTCGAGACTCATGGAGTTTTCCTTTCTCCTGGGCGCTTGGAAAACTGGCGAAAAGCGCCCCGATTTCTTGGGCCCGGCTTGGGCGAGACCCTGCCAGAAACTGAGTGATTTCCCGCCGGAAACGAGGGGCCAGCGAAGCGGTGGCGCCGTAGTCCGCGGATTTCTCAGGGCCGAGAGTATAGCACCTCGAGACCGGGAGATCAAGGTCCGAGCCAGAGATTCCCGCCCGCTGTAGCTGGGGTTCCAAACCTCCTGGAGTGGCCGGATGGAGTGCAAGGAAAGGAAGAACATCTCTGTTGACCATAGATTCGCTATTGACCATTTTTGAATCCTCTCCTACCTCACCCGGGATCCTTCGACCCTTTATCTGGATAAATCCAACCTTTCCCCCTTAGAGGAAAGGAAGGAAAATGGCTGAACAAGCTTCGCCTTTCACCGAGCCACAAAAGAGGAGTCCCCGAATTCGACGCAATCGCGGTTGCTGGAATCCGCTCGTCGACCTGGCCGATATTTTCGCCGGAAATCGCAGCATCGATCGCAGCGGAGTGTTCGACCTCTACGATGCCCCCACCGGCGTCGCGCTGCGGGTCGAGCCTGCCGAACGGTCCGAACCGCTGCTGGAGGCGGCAGCACCGTGGGAGACCGGCGCTTCCATCTCTCCTCTCTTCATTTGGAAAACGGAGGCCGGCTTCAACCTGCTGTACCATTGCAGGAACGGGACCTGCTGCGCCACCAGCGCCGATGCCTACAAATGGCAGCGACCGCAACTGGGTGAGGTCGAGTTCGGAGGTTCGACCGCCAACAACCTTCTCCGCCGCGGCATCGAAGGGGCAACCGGTGTTTTCAGCGATCCCCACGCACCTCCGCAGGAGCTCTTCAAAGCCATGGGCGGCGACATGGCGTGGTACGATCCGGCGACATGTGAAGCCCTGGATGACGAGGAAGCGCAGAAGCGCTACGATGCCCAGGAATACGAGGGAGAGGCGTACCAAGGGCCGAGGGCGGAAATCTGGGGGCGCATGCTGGGCTGGACCTCCCCCGATGGGATGAGCTGGACGCCTCTGCCCCAACCACTGGGGAATCGTCCGGTGAACGGCGGAATCTCCGCCCGCTATGACGAGGCGACGCAACAGTATTTCTGCTACCAGCAGATCATGGGATTTGGCGCCGAGGTCCTGAACGGTATCGGCAGCGCCAGCATCGAGGAAGAAACCCACCGCCGCACCATCGCCTTCTCGTGCACAAAGGACTTCCGCACCTGGCCGGCTCCAAAACTGATTCTGGCGCCTGACGCCCAGGATGATCTGGACATCGATTTCTACGGCGCCAACTACTTTCCCTACCCGGGACGCACCGACCTTCACACCATGATCATTCCGGTCTTCCACCGGGCGACCGACCACGTAGACACCCAGATCGCCTTCAGTCGCGACGGGCTGTTCTGGTCGCGCCCCGAGCGCCGCGCCATCCATTCTGTTGGTGCTCCCGGCAGCGGTGAAGACTGCCAGGTGCATTCCTGGCGCAACGGCATGGTGGAGCTGCCGGACGGAAACTGGGCCGTCGCCTACTCCGGAATTTCGACTCTGCACAATGTCCGCGACGAGTACACGGATGCGCTCTTTCCCCGGCGCCACGAAGGGCAGATCCGCTACGCCCTCTGGCGTCCGCACCGCCTCTGTGGGGTCGAAGCGCAGAGGGATGGACGATTCACTATTTCATGCATTTACCGCCACGGCGATCAACTGCGCTTGAACTATCGCTGTGCACCCGGGGGATGGATCACAGCTGAGTTGCTTCCCCGGACGCCCTCCATGTTCCAGCCCGACCTGGACCCGGCCCCTGGCTTTACCTTCGCCGACTGCGACCGCTTGACCGGCGACGAGGCAGACCGCCCGGTGAGCTGGAACGGAAACAGTGACATCTCCTCCATCGGCGAAGCGGTGGTCATTCGTCTGAACATGTTCCAGGCAAAGCTCTTTGCCTACAAGGTGTGAGAGTCCGCCTCTGGATCCATTTGCGCGGCCACAGGCGGAGAACACAAGTCATGGTACCCAGCATAAAGTCATTGATTGCGCCAGCAGCGATAGGTCCGGCAACGTGGATGCTTGTCTTTGCCGGTGCGGCATGCGGCCTGGAGGTAACCGGCCTGGTGCAGAAGGAAGAGACCATCGTCGGTCCTCCCTTCCGGCAAAAGGTCCCCGTCCGCGGGGCGGTGGTCAGCTTCATCAGCGAGGTCAATCCGCAGGAGGCCTTCTACGATACGACGGACGTGGAAGGCCGCTACAAGGTCGTCCTCGAGGCGACTACCGAGGTGGAGACGGGCGAGAGAGCCAAGCCCATCGCGTTTCGGTTGAATCAGAACTATCCCAACCCCTTCAACCCCGGCACAGTGGTCTCCTACCAGCTTGCCAGGGACGTGCCGGTACGGCTGGACATTTTCAACAGCGTGGGCCAGCGGGTGCGCACCCTGGTTGATGCCTGGCAGGCGGCCGGGTCGTACGCCGTGGCATGGGATGGTCGCGACGACAGCGGCGCCAGTCTGGCCTCAGGAGTCTACATCTACCGCCTCATAGCGGGCGACTTCAGCGCCTCCAGGAAGATGGTTTTGATCGACGGCGCGGCACCTCTGCACAGGTTGGGTGGGACCGTGCCTGCCAAGAGCACCGCGGGAGCATACCGGCCTTCGCCCGGGAGGACGGATCCTGGCGCCGCTTCCAACCCGGCGCTGGTGGAAGACATGCCTCAGCTCCTGGAGCCGGCGGGCAAAGTAACCCGGGGGCAGACCTATCGCGTCGTCATCGATGGTTTCAAGCTGGTTCCCTTTGAGCTGTCCGGGGTCGTGGTCGAAGCGAGCACCCAACTCGATTTCATCGTCGAGGAAGACCGCCGCGAGGACGTCGTTTTTTTGAAGGAGGGCCAGCGCCAACTTTTCATCGACGAATTTGTCATCGAGGACACGAACCGTCTGCGCCGGACCATGCACCAGCCGGTGAAGAAAGGGGCGGTTATCCGGCCCAACTGGCCGGCGGGCGAGACCAGCCTGCAGACGCGCAGCGCGCCGTTCTGGGATCCGCTGGACGGGGTGTTCAAGATATGGCTAATCGACCGTCTCGGCCGCGTCAGCACCGACGGCCTGCACTGGGTTCTCGACTCTGAATGGGATACCCCTGGTGGGGTCTTCTTCGATCCGCTCGACCCAGATCCGGAGAGACGCTACAAAGCCTTCCACCCCCGCCGTCTGGCCGTCTCCCCCGACGGCCGCAATTGGCAGGTGCTGGGGGTCCAAATCCGTTCCCAGGACGAATGGAATTTCTCCCTGGACCTGGAGAACCATCTCTACATTGCCACCGTCAAGCAAGGCGGACCGTACGGCCGCGCCGTCTACCTCACCACCAGCAAAGATTTCCGGCGCTGGAGTATCCCCGAGTTGATCTTCCACGCAGACGATCTGGATCAGGAACTGGGGCGCCGCAATATCGCCGCACGATTCGCCGACCAAAGCCTGCAGCACCCGCCCTGGAACGATCCCCGCGTCTACAACGTCGACGCCTACAACATGGGGGTTTTCCGCTACGAATCGGTCTATATCGGCACCCCGTCCCTCTACCACGCCGTCGGGCCCGTGCCCAACTACCCCAACACGGTGGGCTTCCATCTGGTCCAACTGGCGGTCAGCCGCGACCTGAAAACCTGGGAGCGCGTCGGCGACCGCCAGCCCTTCATCGGCCCCTCGCGGCGCGATTCGGGGGCCTACGATCTTACCCAGCTCATCGGCCCTTCCAATGCCCTGGTGCGCGGGGAGGAGCTCTGGTTCTACTACACCGGCATCAAGTATCGCGGCGGCTGGCGCTACGAGGGCACCTTCCCCCACGGAGACTATGTTCCCCTGCCCGGCTTCGAGGAGGACACGGGAGCTATCTGCCTGGCGGTTTTGCGCCGCGACGGCTTCGTTTCCCTCGACGCCGGAGAAAGCGAGGGAATCCTGCTGACCCGACCCCTGGTATGGCGCGGCTCGACCCTTTGGATCAACGCAGCAGCCGGGGAGGGCGAGATCCTGGTGGAGGTGCTCGACGAAGCGGGGAATCTCTCGAGAAGCGGCCTTTCAAGCAACAGGTCCGCACCCATTGGGGGCGACCACACCCGGATTGCAGTGGATTTGGGTGGCGACCTGAGCCCCTTGAAAAGTCAATCCGTGCGCCTGCGCTTCTACCTGCGCAACGCCCAGTTCTACTCCTTCTGGACGGAGTAGACGAAGCAGGTCCTGCTCCCTCCAGGAATACTCCCGCCCTCTCCTACCAACCGTGAATCAAGTGACCTGCGGTCGGGAACCAGATGAGGTCCACGGCCACCGAGACGATGACCGCGGCCACGTAGCCGATTCCCAAACCGTAGAAGAAGGGTTTACCTGCCAGGTAGGCACGCACACCGCCGAAGCGCAGGAGGAGGAGCTTGACAACCCAGACGATCATCAAGGTACTCCAGTAAATTATGGCGACGATGGTCCATTGGAAGGCCAGGCCCACCGGATGCAGGGGGAACCAGTGAAATCGGGCGCGCATGAACGCCAGCCCGGCCGCCTCGAGAAAGCCAACCAGCCAGACACCCCAACGATCTAGATCCAGCTTTCGGGGGTTGTTCAAAAAAGAGAGAGTCTCGGTGAACTCGCTGATGGTGCCACTGGCCGAGAATACCAACTCTCCCCTGCCGTAGCCCAGGTAGAGATTCGAGCTCACCGCTACGAGGAATCCGAGGGGAAAGGCAACGAAGACGATGGCCGTAACCCAGCGCGGTTGCCGTTTCAGGGAGAAAATACGCAGGATGTGGGGTAAAGAGGGCAGCGCCGGAATGCGCAGGTTGCCGAAGAAGGCCCTGCCGGAGAACACTTTGAAACCCACGTAGCTGCGCGGCGAAAGGTTGGCGTTGCCGATGAGTTCCTGCACGAAGGTCTCGGCCTTCATGTGGCTCCAATCAGTAAGCAAGTAAGCGCATCCGGTGACGGCGATCAGCTTGATCAGCACCAGATAGGTCAGAAAAGTTACGATGAAGACGCAAACGGCCAGCGGCAGGCTCATACCCAGACCCATCTCCCAGCCCACTACGTAGGTGCCGGCCAGCAGAAGGCCGATAAAGGCCATCCGGTAGCGTTTCACCTCTCCGGGATCCCCCCCACCATTGCGCACCTGCCACCACACTCGACGCAAATGTCCGCGGGCGAGCCAGAGCGACCACAAACCGATGAAAAGCATGGCGCCGTAGCTCTCTATGTGAAGAATGCGGTGCCACTCCAGGGGCTGTCCCTGAGATCCGAGGGAAAACCCCACCCGCTGCATCATCGATCCTTTCAGCAGGGCCAGGAGAGCAAATGCCACCATGCTGCCCAGTATATCCAGGGAACAGAGGTAGGTGACCGAGATTACCAGAGGAAGGACGCGAAAGTAGAGTTCCGGATAACCCGGGCCCAGGTCGTAGGTATAGCGTTTCCAGTAAAGCTCGAATTGGGGCAGCCCGGGGGTGAAATAGGTGACCACGTTGTAGAGAGCGGGGCCGAAAACCGCGAAAAAGCCCATCCAGAAGAGCGGCGAGCGAAAGATCTGCGGGACACGCCGGCTGCCGTCGAATCCCACGGTCAGATCCAGCGGCAACTGAGCCAGAGGAAAGGTCAGCTTTTCTCCCTCCTCCCACTGCCGCTGCAGGAGCACTACCATACAGAAGCCGAAAACCACCATGGCCAAGGACACACCCAGCCAGTTGCCCGCCAGGCCAAGCCAGGCCTCCCAGGGAATGTCGGCTCCTTCCGGCAACTCCTGCCACAGGCCCTGCAAAACCCGAGGCGAGCTTTCGGGGAAGACGTGCCAGGGCAGATAGTCGAAGAAGGATTCCGCCCACTGGTTCTCCGGCGAAGCAAAATAGGCCGGCACCGCCAGCCACATGACCCAGTAACTGCTCCAGCCGTACAGAGGCACGGTCCCCACCACCCACAACATGCAAAAGATGGTGAGCAATTCGCCGCGGCGCAGGGCGACGCACGGCCACAGCCGCTGCAGCCCAAGATTGGCGAAGAGCCACAGGACGAAGGGCGCCAGGGCCACCATGGGCAACTGGGAGGCGACAAATCCTCCCATGCCGCGTCCGGCGATCTCGGCAATGAAGAAATAAAAACTGACGGCGATTGTGAGCGCTCCGAGAACCAGAGCTCTCAGTGTGATCCGAGGTGATCCATCGCCGGCAGTCAGGTCTTGTGGGGACGGGTCGGGTGTTGCCATCGATTCTATCGGAAAACAGCTAGATTGCCATGCCTCACAGATCAGAAACGGCGGTCAATTCTGACCGATTTCGTCCCATCCAGGGCAAATGGAAAAGGTATCTGCCTGGCGAATTTTGGAAGCCCCGGGACACGGCGGTCTGGGTTGGCAAGCCTCTTGGCCGAGGCCATGGGGGTAGTTGACCGGCGATGAGACAGGCGGAGCCCGCTTTCATTCCAGCCAGAAAGAGTAGAGCCGCGCCTGATGCAGGTAGAAGCGCACGCGCACCGGCTTTTCAAATACCAGGTCGTGGTCCGGTTTCCACTCTACTTTTGCCCGCAGGTGGTCCCCCTTCAGGGGCGCCGGAAGCTCGGCGGGAACCCAGAAGCCGGGAAAGACCTTATTGCTCTCAGCGTCAACGATCTCGGCGTAAACCTCGCCCCAGCGCGCATCCACGTTCACAAACAGATCCTCGCCCCGCCAGATGAATGGCTTGGAGGTAATGGTGCCGGCGGCATCGGCGTCCAGCGAGACAAAGCCGTCGGGGCGCAATTTCGCCAGACAGATGGTGGTGGTGTCGTTGAAGAGGTCGGGGTCGACGCCGAGGCGAAACAGTTCCTCGTTGTGGTTGTAGCGCTCGTACTGCTCCTTCCTGGAAGGAATGCGGGAGCCGATGTAGTAGATCCAGATCTCGCCGTTTTCGCGCACAACCGGCTGCCCCGACATGCCCACCTGATTGGTGTCGTAGCGTTTCCCGTCCCACGGCTCGATCCCGATGAACAAGGCGCGGCCGGCGACCCGATCCCAATGGTGGAGGTCGCGCGAGACCGCCAGTTCGATCTGGTTGATGCGGGTGAAGTTGGTATGCGGGGGCGGCACCGCACCGATGGGGTTGAAGATCAGCGGAAAGCCGATGTAGAACCCCTCGTAGGGCATTACCGCCATGTGATATGCCTCCGCAATATAGTCGACGTCGTCGATGAAGGCGGGGTTTATATAGGCCGGATTTTCGAGAACCTCACGCACCCGTTTCCTGCGGTTCTCCCGGTCGATCTCGTCGGTGTGGAAGATGAGTTCGGGTTTGGAGTAGTGTACGCCGTCCTCGCTGGTGGCGAGAAACACCGAGCGCCCCCACTCGGTGCCGTGCTTGACCATGGCTATGTAGCGGTCGCCGTAGGGGTCGTAGGTGAACTGGTGCTCGTCCTGACTGGGAATGGGGGGCACGTCGAGGCGCTCCCACTCGATCCCATCAGCGGAAAAGGCGGGACATTGATCGTTGTTGTGGCCGCTCCCCAGCAGACCTTTGTAGCGCCGCGCGGGATCGGGGTCGCGCTCGTCGCGAACCGCGTGTGAAGGCACGACCTCCCGCGGAAAGCGCTCCCAGTGTTCGCCATCTACGGAGGTGGCGAAGTCACCTCCGAACCACCACTCCCAGCGCTCCTTTTCCCCATTCCACTGGGGAGAAATGCGGCTCTGCAGGCCGGTTTCCCCGCGGCTGCGGTCAGGCCTCACAACCGGACCCACTTTCTCCGGTTGGTGCAGAGTGCGGTAGACACCGGTCATTTTTTCCACGGCAAAGTCGTCGAGGAACAACTGGCGGTACTTCTTGGGATCGATAAGCTCCGAGTTCATTTTCTCCTCCAGGAAATGTCTTCTCATGCGCGGCACGGCCTGCAGCGGCCAGAACCCGGCTGCAAAGATATCCTACCCTGTTGCGGCCGACAAGCGCCCAATTTCGAAACCGGGTAGCGGGCCCGAGCACGATTTCCAGGCCCTTGTCCGGCTTCCTTGACGCCTCAGGCGATTAATATGATAATCCTTCACCTTCGCAGCCGCGGACCGGCGCGGATCCAGGTTCAGCCAATAAATTAAGGAGCACCCATGCACGATGTTCTGAAAACGCCGCCATTCGACCAACACCTGCTGTGGTCGTACGGAACCGGCAACGCCGGTGTTGGAGATGGAGAGCTCTCGGGGCCCCACGCCGCCGAGGAGAACCCCTTCAACCCCGACGAGATTGCGGTCGCCGAGCAATACGGCAACGACATTTTGATCATCAGCCGCTCCAGCCGGGAGATGAGAGTGCTTTTCGGCGAGAGGGGAATTTCCGGCGCAGGCCAGCGCCTGAACGCGGCGCATTCGGCACACTTCATGCCCGCAGGCCCCTACCGGGAGCACCTGCTGGTCACCGAGTACCTGGGAGAGCACCGGGTCATGATTCTGCACCGGGACACGGGAGAGATCCTCTGGTGCCATACCGGCCTGGAAGCGCCGCTCGAGGCCATCTACTGGGACGACGACCACATCATGGCTTCGGACCGGGACCACGGCGTTTTCAAAATCCGTCTGAGCGACGGTGCCCGGTTGTGGCGCTTCGATCCCCAGCCTCACCGCAATCCTTTCTATCTGCACAAACTCCATCCCCAGTTCTGCGATTCATATGGAGGCGATCTCCTGGTGGGTTATTACGGGCCCAACCCCGTGGTTCGCGAGGTCGATACCCGGAAGGCCGAAACAGTCTGGATCTACGGCGAACGCCACCAACAGGGTTTGGGAGACCTCTACGACCGCCTGAGTTGCCCGGTGCGCGCCCTGCGCTACGGCATCAACGAGCACGGCGGCGGCCTGACCATCATCGCCGACGAGCGCGCCCGCATTCTCTGCGTCAACGAGGACAAAGAGCTGGTGTGGGAACTGGGCGGCGCCAGGGGCGAGCGGCTCCTGACCGCCACCTCACATATTATTTCGCCAACCTACGTCCATCTTTCCCGCCGGGGAACGCTGCTGGTTACGGACTGGGGCCGCAACATGATCTACGAGTTGAATCCTTTCTCCATCCCGCTGCGGACGGAAAAAGACGGCTACCTGTTCCGCGGCTACACCACCTGCGACCAATTCGTCGACAGCGGCATAATGGAATCGAGGGGCTACCGCGACAAAAACGTCCAGGTCTGCAACGTGGACGAATCCGCGTCTTTGCAGTGGCTGTTGCTCGGCTCCCACAACGCCCGCGACTGGCAGGTCATACACGAGCCGGAGACATGGCTGGGTCCGGGGCAAAGCACCCATGTGCTGGTCGACGGACCCTGGAACTTCATCATGGCGCAGGCAAAATCCGCTATGGCCGGCAAACCCGCCAGGACCGATGTGCACATCACCATGCAGCGCTAGGGTCGCGTCGCAGAGACAGGTGACGATATCGGGGCGCCGAGGCGCACGGCTCACAAGGCGACCGAGTGGGTTGTAGCAGGAATAACCTGCAGGGTCGAAGGCGCCGAAGCTCCTGCGGTCCACCTGCGGCTGGGCCCTACACCCCGAACCACGGTCGCACCGATACCCTGCTGCGTAGATAGGCCTGGTCGCCGCCATACACCAGCGTCCCCCGGTCGAACGGCTGACATGCCAGTTCACTCCACCTGCACAGCGCGTCGAAACCATCTCCTGCCACCGTCTGGCCCGACTTGATTTCCACCGGATACAGTTTCTCTTCCTTCGACAGAAGGAGGTCGATCTCGTGCCCCGAACGGTCGCGCCAGAAGTGCATCTGCCGCTGCCGCCGATGGTGAGCGAAGGCCTTGGCTACTTCTGCCATCACGTAGTTCTCGAACAGTGCACCCCGCAGAGGATGCGCCGGCAGCATGTCCGCTTCTCGGATCCCCAGCAGGTAGCAGGCCAGCCCGGCATCGTGGAAGTAGATCTTTGGACTCTTCACCAGCCGCTTGTTGAAGTTTCGGTAATGGGGCGGCAGACGGAAAAGGAGAAAGCTCGTCTCCAGAACGGAGAGCCACCTGCGCGTCGTGTCCACAGATACACCGCAGTCGTTCGCCAAGGAGGAGTAGTTGAGCACCTGGCCCACGCGGCCGGCACACAAACGGAGAAATTGCTCGAATATACTCAGGTCGCCGATGTTGACCAGGGAGCGAAGGTCGCGTTCGACGTAGATCTGCACGTAGCCCGGCATCCACACCTCGGTCGGGATGCCTCGAGCGTGAATCCGAGGGTAGAACCCGGTATGAATGGTCGGCCACAAATCCAGGCTGGACTCGTTGTTGGCGAACAACCCCCGCGGATCGTCCGGCGCGGCCTGGGATTGTCCTTCCAGCTCTGCGCGAGAGAACGGCAGCAAATGCAACACCGCGGACCGCCCGGCCAGGCTCTGCGACCGGGCGGACATCAGCAGAAAATTCTGCGACCCCGCGAGGACAAAGCGCCCGGGCGTGTCGTCCTGGTCAACCAGTCCCTGAATGTAGGAGAACAGATCGGGAACCCGCTGCGCCTCGTCCAGGATGACGGGTCCTGCGAAGCGGTCCAGGAAGCCTCTGGGATCTTCCATCGCGAAGACACGGGCGTCGGGGTCTTCCAGGGAGACATAGTCGTGATCCGGAAATGCAGACCGGACCAGGGTCGTCTTGCCGGACTGACGGGGCCCGGTCAGGGTGACGACCGGGTAAAAACCCGCATCGCGCTGCAGATAGGGGGTAAGGGTTCGTTTGATCACCTGACAATTCCACGATTAGATCGTAAATTTGCCAAAGCCACGGAAGAAAGCACCTGAGTGATCCCGGAGGCAGCACCTGGTGCAGGAGGAAGTCGGCCACAGTTTGGGGTTGAAAAGGGTAGGACCGAAATTTAGCAACAACGCCATGCAAGTAGAACCTGCTTTCAAAAGGCTCGGCCAACCGGCGAAGCCTTCTACCTGTACTTACCACAACTTGACCTATCAGACCAGGCCGGAACAGGTATCAATCGGTCGGCACGAAGAGCGGCGGCAAGATTAAAACGCGGCTCAGGCCGAAGCGCGCTTAGCAGGCGGTACGGAAGGCAGGTCCAACGGATAGGTGGAGAAATACTTCCTCAGGGGCTCCAGTGCGCTGGCTAGCATGGGCACCTCGCTGAGGAGCAGGGTAGGGGGATCATCGGACAGTTGGGGACGCCCGCGGCGCGCGTCGGTGAAGATACCGCGCCATTGCATGACCGTTTTATTGCATATCTCACCGCGGATATACCCCTCGACGGCGTAATACGGCGCTATGTCTGCCTCGATTTGCTCGGCGGCGGAGCTGTCCCCCTTTTCAAGGGCGTCGAAGAGGGCCACCACCGGCTCGATAATATGGGCGGCAATCATGAATAGCCCGCACCCCGCGCGGTAGATCTCTCCATAGTTGGGCGCGCTCATCATGCGCACGATCCGATCTCCGCTCTTCTCCCCGAACTCTTTTGCCAGTTGGACGAATCGCGCCCCTTCCACCTTCAGGTAGTGGATGTTCGCAATGCTTCGCACCAGTCGATCGACGGTGCCGGCACTGAATACCTGCTGCCCCGAACCGGAGAACGACGAGTGGATCATCACCGGCAGCTCTACGCTGCACGCCACCTGCGCGAGGCACTGAGCGGCATCGTCTTCCCTCGCAATCCAGGGTGGGGGAATCACCGCAATCATGTCGGCGCCCATCTCCTGTGCCCTCATGGCGGCCTTTGCTACGTCGTAGATGCCGATCCCGCAAACCGCGGCGCAAACCGGAACGCGGCCGTTGGATTCTTCGAGGGAGATCTGAATACAGCGCTCGCGGTCTCCAGGCGGAAGACAATAGGTCTCGCTGCCAATCATGCCGGGTATCAGCAGGACGGTACCGGCGTCGATCACGTGCCGCACTTGGCGCCGGTAAGATTCCTCATCCAACCGGTTTTCAGATTTGAACGGGGTCTTCAGCAACGTGGCCACCCCGCGGGGTGCCCGTTTGCGGTCGAGCAGGTCAAACGATCTGGACATGGGAACAGCTCCGGCTGGTGGGGCAGCGTGCGGCGATTGCCCGGCTTGTGGAAATTGAATTCCTCAACCGGGTAAAATAAGGCGCCTTGTTGAGGTTTGGTCAAAGTGCGGAACGCACCCGGCGGCCAGGGCGAACTCCGGGAGGACCGTTGACCCCTGAAACGCGCCGAAATCCTTTTACAACGGTGCTCGGAGCATTCCCTAACGATGCTGTGCGACGACAACCGATCCATCAGGGACCCTGCTGGGCGTTTCTGCCGGATTCGGCGGTATCGCCCGAGCAGAAGGGGTTGCTAGCAATACCTTGTATTGTATTTCATTCAGGGCAGATCTTCATGAATGCAGTTGTCGCGACGCGGTGGGGGGAACCGTTCAGCAGGTTAAGTGTTCTCACAGTGCAGACTATGGCTCTCTTTTAACGGAGAGGCAAACCATGCGATATTTGGTTGTGGCGGCATGGATCGCCGTTTCCCTCGTTGCTTGTGGCGATTCGGATCCCGCTGGAGATAACAATAGCGACCAGCAGACCGAAGAAGGCGACCGTGCACTGCTAGCGGAGATGCGACGGGAAATCGACGCGCTCGTCGGCGACGCTGCGGGCGCGTCCATTGCGGACTGTCGTTACGCGGGCGTGGGCTCCAAGCCCTGCGGCGGGCCTTGGGAGATGGTAATTTACTCCGTCTCGACCACCGATTCGACCGCACTGGCCGAGTGGCTGACAGCGTATAATGCCATTGAAGCCGAGATGAACGAACGCTATGGGTATGTTTCGGACTGCTCCGTGCCCAATGAGCCGGTTTTGGCGTATAGGGATGGACGGTGCGTCGCCGAGTGACGCCTTGCCTGTCCGAATGGCTGCGGAGGTTACCCCTCTCGCTCCTTAAAATTTCCCGACCGACGCAGCGCCTCGACGCCGGACTCGGCGAGCGAGATGGGGAAGTGAACGGGGCGGTTGCACTCTAGCTGCGACTGGTAGATGGCCATGACCATTTCCAACGAGCGGCGGCCCACGGCGCCGTCGCTGCGCAAGGTGCCGCGGCCTTCAAGAGCGTCGATCAACTCGGATAGTGCAGCGACGTACGTAGAGACCGGGGCCGGCCGTTCGACCTCGACTTCTTTGAGGCTGCTCCACTCAAAGCCGCTGTCGGGCTCAGACAGCGTGACCTTGGACCGAAAGAGGCGGACCTGTTCAAAGTCCATGCGGATCAGACCGGTTGAGCCGCGCAACTCGAAGGCGTTGTCGTTGTACTGCGTCAGCTCGGCACCGCAGATCAGCCCGGTGGCTCCCCCTTTGAACTTGAGCATTGCGGCCGAAAAATCCTCGACAGCCCACGGACGCATGCGCTGCTCAGCCATGCCGCACAGCCAATCCACCTCGCCGGCGTAGAGATCCATCAGGTCGAAATAGTGGGTGAAGTCGTGCAGTAAGGGCCCTTCGTTCTCGCTGCGCCACCAAGGGGCCGGCTTGCCCCCATCCATGTAGCAATAGATGTGGTTGAACTCGCCGATAGCTCCCGCGTCGAGGAGCGTTTTGGCGAGAACCCACTCGGAGTGCCAGCGGCGGTTGTGGTTGATCTGCAAGAGCACATCTTCCGCTTGGCAGGCAGCGATCATCTGGTCGCATTCCTCCAGTGAGAGAGCCATCGGCTTTTCGCAGATGATGGCTCGCGTCGAGTCGGCTTGGGCGCAGTTGGTGACCATTTCGGCGTGGAGTTCGGGATGGGTGGCGACGATGCAGATGTCGGGCTGGACCTCGGCGAGCATTTGCCCATAGTCGTGGTAGAGCGCCTCAACGCCGAAGCGCTCGCCGAAGGCGTCGAGCTTTTCGCGCCCCCGGTTGACGCCGGCGGCCAACTCGCAGGAAGTGTGTTGAGTAACGGCGGCAGCGTGGTTGTCGGGCAGATCGGAGAAACTGAACTGATAGCCGACGCGACCCGTGCCTATGATAGCTATGCGATACGTGGACATGAGACCTCCAGCCTTAAAAGAGATCGAGTTGAGGGGAAAGTGCTCCTTCGAGGGCGAGCAACGCTCTTTTGATCGGCAGTCCTCCTGCGTAGCCGACCAGCGCTCCATTGCTGCCAACGACGCGGTGACAAGGCACGACAATCGGCAGGGGATTCCTGCCGTTGGCCAAGCCGACGGCGCGGACCGAGTTTGGGTTGCCGATGCGGCGAGCTAGTGTCTCGTCTTAAAAATAACTTTACAAGATTGTGACCATGTCGTAGGTTTCTCTTACCCCCCTTTCTGAAAGGAGAAACCTATGGCGATGGGGCGTCCGTTAACGCCGTTAGAGCTGAGTGCGTCGGACCGAGAGCAATTGCAATCGATGGCCCAATCACGGAGTCTTCCGCACGGGTTGGTACGGCGAGCCGAGATCATCCTTTTGGCGGCCGAAGGCTGGCCCCATGAAGCCATCGGTGGGGCGGTGGGCGTGTCCCGAGTTACGGTCGGCAAGTGGCGCCAGCGCTTCCTTGATCGTGGGCTCAACGGCTTGCATGATGAGCTGCGGCCTGGGGCGCCGCGATCGATCACCGACGAGCAGGTCGCCGAGGTGGTATACAAGACGCTGAAGACCCAGCCCCAAGACCAAACCCAGTGGTCGGTGCGCTCCATGGGCGCCGAAACCGGCCTCACCAAGGACGCGGTCCATCGCATCTGGCGCACGGTTGGTTTGCAGCCCCACCGACAAAAGCACTTCAAGCTGTCCACCGATCCTTTCTTTGTCGACAAAGTACGGGATATCATCGGCTTATACATGCATCCCCCCGAGCACGCCCTGGTGCTGTGCGTGGACGAGAAGAGCCAGATCCAGGCGTTGGAACGAAGTCAGCCTCTGTTGCCTCTGGGTCTGGGCTACGTGGAAGGGGTTACCCACGACTACAAGCGCCACGGCACCACCACCCTGTTTGCCGCCCTGGACGTGGCCACCGGTGCAGTGATGACCCAGTGCAAGCCCCGTCATCGGCACCAGGAGTTCCTCCAGTTCCTAGGTCACATCGAGGACAACGTGCCCCGCGATCTCGACGTGCATCTCGTGGTCGACAATTACGCCACCCGCAAGCATGCCAAGGTCAAGCGATGGCTGGCGCGGCGCCCCCGATTTCACCTTCACTACACCCCCACCTATGCTTCGTGGCTCAACCAGGTAGAGATTTGGTTCAACATCATCACGCGCCAGGCGGTCCGGCGGCACTCGTTCCGCAAGGTAAGAGAGCTCATCGAGCGCATCGAACGCTACACCGCCCAATGGAACGCCAACGCACACCCTTTCGTGTGGACGGCTACGGCCGATTCCATTCTTGCAAAGATCAAGAGACTTTGTGAACGAATCTCTACGACATGACACTAGCTCCAAGTAGGAAATCGTCTCGCCGTAGGGAATCTCCGCGAGTGCGGCCCAGACTTTGCGCTGAAAAGCCGTTCCTTGAGGCTGGAGCGGCAGATCGAAGCTGTGTAGGTGCCCGGCGAAGTAGGAGTCGAGCTGGTCGGCGACCGGGTAGGGCAGGGCCCCTACGGTTTGCCAATCCGGCGGCGGGGTAAAGTCGCCGGTCTCGAAGTAGATGTGCCGCAAGTCCGTGCGGTCGCCGGCTAGGAGCAGTTCGCCGATGGAACTGGACACGGTGGTGTAGAGCAAGTTCTCAGAGGACATAGCGATATTTTTTCTGACGGTACACACGGGCTTCTGGTGTATGAGATGCCTCGACTTCGCTCGTCATGGCAGTTCTGGCGCATCGCTTACGGTGTCCCGCGAAGCAGCGCTTCACCACCCCTTTAGGTGTGAACAGCGTCTCACCTTCTCGGGCGTCTTTGCCTAACAGAGGTTAATTTGATAGATCGGTCGGCCACCGGCAACACAGTTCCTCTTACTGCGACTCCACCAGCGCCTCGCCGCCCTGACCGATCCGTCCTCGATCCGGACCTGTCTGGAGGGGGTAGGGCTGCCGGCGATGCGCCCGCCGAAGGCTCCGCCTGAGCCGCAGTTCGAGTTCACCGCCTGACCGCCTTCTCGACCCGCCTCTGGCGCCAGCCGTACGGAGGAGTCCGCCCTGAAATTCCCGGTTGACCCCTGAAAGGCGCCGGAATCCTTTTATAACGGTGCTGTGCGACGACAACCGATTCATCAGGGTCTCTGCCGGAACCTTGCGCACCTTTCAGTGAATCGCATATTAGCGATATCGCGGATGTTCGGCAGATGCGGTCTGAGCAGGGCCCAGCGCTCGTCGAGGGGCCTGTCGAGATAGCCCACGGAAACGAGGTCCGTTCTCGGCATACCGGACGAGATCAGACCCAAAGCCGGTTACAGAGGCTGAAACAGAAAGGCCGCGTCGCCAGGGCCCGCCTGGATCCCTGCCGCTTCATCGCCTGGGCTGCCATGTTGGAAGAAGGTGAAAGGCCGTGAAACTCGGCGCTTCGACCATACCGTTCCGCGGGGAGCTTCTCACCAGGGAGGTGCTGGCGAGATTCAGCGAAGCCGGCATCGAGTCGCTGGAACTGTGCGACTACCACCCCAACTTCGCTTTCGCCGACTCCCGGTTCCGCGCATTCCTTCGACAGGCGCTTGGCGACATGGGGTTTCACCTCAACTCCATTCACATCCACCTCAAGCACCGGGATCCGGCCTGCGATCTGGCGAGTCTCGATCCTGCCCGGCGCCGCAAGGCGCTGGACGATCACAAGCAGGCGGTGGACCTGGCCGCCGACCTTGGGGGGTGTATCCTGGTGACTCACGACATCGCCATTCCCGAGCCGGAGGAAGAGCTTGGGCTCGAGAAGCGCGCGGCTTTCCTGCAGAACCTCGGGGAGGTCGCCGGGTACGCGGCCCCGGCCGGCGTGCGGCTTGCCCTGGAAAACACCGGTCCCCGCGGCTACACCGGCGATCCGCAACGCCTCGTCGCGCTGCTCGAAGATCTCGGTGCGCCGAACGCCGGAGCCGTGATCGACAGCGGCCACCGCAACCTCAGCGGTGATCCCGCCACGGCCCTGCGGACCGTCGGGGGACACCTGATCACATTGCACCTGCACGACAACTGCGGCGAGCGGGATGAGCACCTGCTTCCGGGACGCGGGAACATCGCCTGGGATGAAGTGAACAGGGCGCTCTCCGACGTCGGCTATGACGGGGTTTTCATGTACGAGATCAGCCGGCCCGAGGACTTGCGGGAGCTGGCGGAGAACGCGGCGTGGATCCAGGGGTTGTAAACGGCGTGCCCTCCTCCAGGACGACGGCGGCATCCCGTCTCCATGGCCCTTCCTCATAACTGCTGCCCGTGCGGGGAAGCTCCCGGGTTCCGGGGTTCCGGCTCGAAGCATCCGACATCGCGGCGAATTGGGGACCCGAATCGCCGCCTTCAATGAGAAAGGAAGAGAATGGCCAGCCAGCTTTTGCCGACCACGAATGGAGACGGTCTGCCGATCGTTCCCATGACCGAGGGGCAGAGGTACATCTTCGACGTCAAGGGGTGGATCTGCCTGCCGGGGCTTTTGAGCGATGACGAGTTGGGAGCGGTTCTCGAGCATCAGCACAAGCTGATGGAGGAACCGGAATCCCTGCCGCCGGAAGAGCGGAACTCCGTGGGCGGTCCCTCCCAGGTCCTTCTCGACCACCCCGTCCTCGCCGGCGTTCTCAACGAGATCGTGTCGCATCAGGGGCTGGCCAGCGAGGACTGCTACGGTTTCCGCTTCGAGCGCACCCGCACCGACCGGAGGCCCTTCGGCAACGACAATTTCGGCGCCCACGGGGGGAGCGGGTACTTCAACCTCTGTGGAGATTCCCACCTCTACCAGATGGTGCCCGGGAAAATCCACGCGGGCCTCACGCGCGTGGTGTGGGAGCTGAATGAGGTGGGCCCTGGAGACGGGGTCACCATGTTCATCCCGGGAAGCCACAAGGCGGCGTTTGAGCGACCGGACGAGGTCAGCGGTCGGGAAAGCCCCCTGTGGGAGACCTATACCTGCCTGCCGGGATCAGTCGTCGTCTTCACCGAAGGCCTATGCCATTCCGGGTCGGCCTGGACCAACAGGGAACGGGACCGCCTCTGCCTGTTCAGCCTCTACAACACGGTGAACTGCCGGTGGGGCAGGAGCAGCGTGCCGCCTGAAGTCGTGGCGGCGATGCCGCCGAAGCGCCGCACCTTGTTCCGCGACGTATGGGTCGCCCGCGGAAAACCGATCAACCACAACCTGTATTTCGACGACAAGAACTTCGCCGCCTGACCTGCCTTCTCGACCCGCCTCCGGCGCCCGAGGCCGTCCTACCTATGATGCAGGCTGGAAATCCGTGGATGGACCCCTTAGGATGCCGGCACTTACTTAGAAGCTGGCACCACTCATGGGGGCAGGCCAAGAAAATAAAACTCTTTTTATGGATAATTGATGGACTTCGTTTTCTTTATCGCTATTTGCATTCTTCTATACAAAAAAAGAGTGGGTTGGGCTCTCTTGGTTTTGGCAATATGGTATTTTACCTGCAATGGTGACGATTTTAATTCAAGCAACTTTGGTATATAATCGCCTTATTTTTCCTATACATCGAAATCGGAGTTTCAAAGCCTCATGAGCAGCCGTGTTCCCATTCTCGTCTACCATCACGTCTTCCCGGACGACAACCCTGAGCTTGCAATCACGACCGACAAGAGGGCGTCGGGGGTCATCGGAGTATCGGAGTTCCGGCGCCAGATGGACTACGTCCTCGATAACGGCTTGCAGGTAGTCTCCACGACTGAGATCGTGGACTGGCTGGAGGGTACGGGGGAACTGCCGGAGAAGGCCGTCGCGCTGCACTTCGACAACGGGTGGCTGGACGCACATACGGTCGCCTTGCCGATACTCGATGAATTGGGCGTGACCGGCACCTGCTACGTCATCAGCGAGCCCACCGACGCGTCATCGAAGGGCATGCCCGCAGGGATCACGACCATGACCCAGGGCTTCGTGGTCAAGCCCTTCCTGACGTGGGACAACTGCCGCGAGCTGCTCGATGCCGGCTGGGAGATCGGCGCGCACACGGCTACTCACCCCAAGCTGGGAAGGTTGTACGAAGAGCGGGGGGAAGACGCGCTCATGGCCGAGGTCGTGCCGTCCAACGCGGTCTTCGAAGACAACCTCGGATACGTGCCCGACCACTTCGCCTACCCCAGCGGCTCGCGGAGCGACACGACCGACGCGCTGCTCTCGCCGCACTACCGCTCTCTTCGCCGTTGGACCTTCGACCTTCCGCCTGTATGGGACTTCACAGACGAGACGACCTCTCCCAAGGCCCTCGAATGCCAGAACGTCGACAACACCGTGGCGTTCGAGCACTTCAGTCGCATATTCGACAAGGCCCTGGAAGGGAGTTAGAGACCAGGTGGGACGATCTAATGGGACTTCATGATGCCGAATGCGCATGATACGGTGCAGGCGTATTTTGACGCCCTAGTTATCGGAGATGCTGAAACCACCATCGGAATGATGCTCCCTGCCTCTCACTATGTAAAAATCGGTACCGACGCTTACGAAATTGTTGAAGGGAGAGAAGGGATCTCGGCGTATTACCGAAATCACGTCGCGAGCACAGAGGATTTCAGCATCGAGTTTATAAATCTTGACGTGCATGAACGGGACAACGTCGCGTGGTTCTACACGCGCCAGGTCTGGCGACTGAAATGGCAGGGTACGAGGGAGGAGTTCGTGATGCGAATGACCGGTGTCCTCGAAAAGGTTGACGAGTTGTGGAAGTTTGCACAGATCCACGCCTCGATTGGCGTTCCTGCATCTTAGTTTTTCTGCACCTGCATAAACCGTTGTAATATTTTAGGGTGAGGACTGTTGGCCATTACATATCCCTCCCGACGCGGCCGATCCCGCCTCGATCCGGACATATCAGGATGGGTAGGGCTACCTGCGATGTCCCGCCTAGGGCCCCGCCTGAGCCGCAATTCGAGTTTGCCGCCTGACCTGCCTTCTCGACCCGCCTTCGGCGCCGGCCGTACGGAGGGCTCCCAATACCCGGTTGACCCCTGAAACGCGCCGAAATCCTTTTTCAGCGGTCCTCGAAGCAATCCCAAACGATGCTGAGTGACGACAAACGATTCATCAAAGACCCTGCTGGCCCCTTGCGTTCCTTTCAGCGAATTGCATTGTACCGATATCGGTGCCTTTATTTTTCCTATACATCGGAACAGACTATGCACACATATTATCTTGCTGATGGTAGGATGCCTTGAAATCAAACTCTGTAATGAACTCCAAGCTGCGCATAGAATCCGTTGAATCTCTTGGACGAATGCTACTGTCCGAACGCCAGGTGGATCAGATGGTGGTTTCATCTTGGATACAGATCGCCTTAGATCGTGATATGATAGGCGATTTTGCTAGAGGTATTGGACGTCTTCCCTTTATTCTGTATCAAATTGATCGTGGTGTACTTGATCGAACCCTTTGTATCCAATCAGAAACCATAACCGCCATTTCTGCGTGTGTCAGTGCCCCCTCAAGACACTGGCCTGACCAGGTAGGTATTCATGCGGCTCAAGAAGCCGTCAGTCTGGCCCAAGATCACAGCATCGGATTGGTAGCTTTTCCCAAACCTAGTATTGTCGGGGCCGTGCTAAAGCCTGTCGTCAGTGCGGGATTTCTGGGCATTGTCCTGGTACAGAATACACCTCGGTTGAATGGCAGGATCTCAGTAGATAATTGTGTAGGAAACAACCCAATCGCTATTTGTGCTCCTGGTGATCCACCCTTTCTCTTTGATGGCGCATTAAGTCAATTTTCCTTCTTTGATCTGCTCGATAAAGCACAGAAGGGTGAAAGCATACCTGAAGGAGCGATATTAGATGAGAATGGTTGCCCTTCTCTAGTGTCATGTCGTAGAGATTCGTTCACAAAGTCTCTTGATCTTTGCAAGAATGGAATCGGCCGTAGCCGTCCACACGAAAGGGTGTGCGTTGGCGTTCCATTGGGCGGTGTAGCGTTCGATGCGCTCGATGAGCTCTCTTACCTTGCGGAACGAGTGCCGCCGGACCGCCTGGCGCGTGATGATGTTGAACCAAATCTCTACCTGGTTGAGCCACGAAGCATAGGTGGGGGTGTAGTGAAGGTGAAATCGGGGGCGCCGCGCCAGCCATCGCTTGACCTTGGCATGCTTGCGGGTGGCGTAATTGTCGACCACGAGATGCACGTCGAGATCGCGGGGCACGTTGTCCTCGATGTGACCTAGGAACTGGAGGAACTCCTGGTGCCGATGACGGGGCTTGCACTGGGTCATCACTGCACCGGTGGCCACGTCCAGGGCGGCAAACAGGGTGGTGGTGCCGTGGCGCTTGTAGTCGTGGGTAACCCCTTCCACGTAGCCCAGACCCAGAGGCAACAGAGGCTGACTTCGTTCCAACGCCTGGATCTGGCTCTTCTCGTCCACGCACAGCACCAGGGCGTGCTCGGGGGGATGCATGTATAAGCCGATGATATCCCGTACTTTGTCGACAAAGAAAGGATCGGTGGACAGCTTGAAGTGCTTTTGTCGGTGGGGCTGCAAACCAACCGTGCGCCAGATGCGATGGACCGCGTCCTTGGTGAGGCCGGTTTCGGCGCCCATGGAGCGCACCGACCACTGGGTTTGGTCTTGGGGCTGGGTCTTCAGCGTCTTGTATACCACCTCGGCGACCTGCTCGTCGGTGATCGATCGCGGCGCCCCAGGCCGCAGCTCATCATGCAAGCCGTTGAGCCCACGATCAAGGAAGCGCTGGCGCCACTTGCCGACCGTAACTCGGGACACGCCCACCGCCCCACCGATGGCTTCATGGGGCCAGCCTTCGGCCGCCAAAAGGATGATCTCGGCTCGCCGTACCAACCCGTGCGGAAGACTCCGTGATTGGGCCATCGATTGCAATTGCTCTCGGTCCGACGCACTCAGCTCTAACGGCGTTAACGGACGCCCCATCGCCATAGGTTTCTCCTTTCAGAAAGGGGGGTAAGAGAAACCTACGACATGGTCACAATCTTGTAAAGTTATTTTTAAGACGAGACACTAGATCCGGACGTGGTTGTTCGGCTGGCGGAAGAGCAGAGTGGGGTAGGTAGTCTCGTGCCTCTTGGTGGTATCAAGGGATTAGGCCTTGCAATGGGCGTTGAATGTTTAGCCGGTGCATTAACAGGTGGCTTTTATGATCCGCCTTCAGGAAAGCCTTGGGGACAAGGTGCTCTGGTGATCGTCCTATCTCCCCATCTTTTTGGTGTGGAGAATCTGGAATCACAGATGGTGAGTTATTTGTCTAACTTTGCATCATATCCAGGACAACACGCAAGCCAAATGAGAAACACGGTTAGAAATACCGGTTATATTTCGTATCCAGAAACCGTAGTACAAACTCTGTCGGAATTAGCGGGCAAGCATGATATCGAGCTAGGTTTTTCTGAATCTTGATTTGGGTTGAGTGACTGGCTCCATTTCATTTCGCCCAACTTCTCCGCATTTAGGTGACTCAAAACCACCGCTCCTGACGGATATCTTTCATGCACGCATACGTAGTCTTCGCACACCCTACGAGAAGGTCTTTTACTGGGGAGGTTTTGGAAAAATTGTGTCAAGGATTCGACGACGGTGGGCATTCATACGAGATCGGCGACTTGTATGAAATGGACTTTAAATGCGAAATGAATCTGGATGAGTACACTCGTGAGATGAACGTTCAGGGTAATCGCTCCACCTTTCCCCTACCATCAGATGTGGAGGTCGAACACAGCAAGATCAGCAGAGCAGACGGTCTGGCCTTTGTTTTTCCCATTTGGTGGAGTGATTGTCCAGCCAAGTTGAAGGGATGGTTCGACCGGGTTTGGGTTTGCGGCTACTCCTACGAATACAAATTCGCCAAAGAGACCTATCCATTTCCACGACTTTCCATGGAAAGAGCTCTAGTTCTTTGTCCTGTGGGCAACACGCTAGGGAGTTTAGAAGAGTCTGGAATAGCAGAAGCCATAAGACTGCTATACACCCATGATCGTCTCCGCCCTGAAGCAGGCGTGAAGCATTGCGAGTTCGCACTCCTCCCTGGAATGGCTGATCCCGAGGCAGGATCGCGGAGGCGTGCGCCCTCCAATTACCAGGTTGACCCCTGAAACCGGCCAAAATCCTTATGGCGGAGTCGTGGAACCCACCCTACGCACGGCTGGGTTTCGACACGAGCGCCGAAGACCCTCCGTTCCTGAAGCCGGCAGTCGAGGAGTTGGCCAAGTCGGACGGGGTATCTGACGAATGAAGGCCGTACCGCACCAGCGGATAGTGCTGCGCGGCAGCCTCGTGGATTACGACGTGGTCGTCTCCAGGGCCGCCCTGGCAGACCCGCATTCGGGTCGGTCCAGGCGGCGTCGAGGTAGTGCCTGTGGGTGCGAGCGGCAGGGACGTGTCGGGGTTCCTGCGCCGGAACGAGAGCTGGGTGCTCGCCCAGCTCGACCGGGTGGCGAGTCTTCGTGCGCTAAGGAAGCCGGTGCGGCGGCAGTCCGGCGAAATCCTGTATCGCGGAGAACGGGCCCCGGTGCGCGTTGAGTTCGTCGACACGAAGGCTCGCGGAAACCGTGTCGTGTTGAGCGAAGGGGAGATCGTCGTTCGCCGCGGGCCCGAGACGCAAACGCCGGCGGTGCGCGGTCTCGAGAACTGGCTGCGAGGACAGGCGCGTTCGGCCATTGCGGACTATCTGCCTGCGGTGACGGCGCGCATTGGCGAGGAGCCCGGGCGGGTCTACATTATGGGCCAGCGCACGAAGTGGGGCAACTGCTCGTCCCGCAGCAACCTGTCCTTCAACTGGCGCCTCATCCTCGCGCCCGATTTCGTGCTCCGTTACCTCGTTGCGCACGAGGTCGTGCATCTGGTCGTTCCAGATCATTCGGCGAAGTTCTGGTTGACCGTGCAGAGCATTTGTCCCGACATGGAGCACGCCAAGCAATGGCTAAGCCGTCATCACGCAGAGCTCACCGTAAGACTTGCAAGCGTTATGTAGACAGGTGATAATCCGCCTGCAATGATCAAGAGCAACCTCACACTCAGCGACGTGATCGCGCAGTTCGATCGATCACCCAAAAACCCTGCCGCCGAGGGGTATCGATCGCAGCGTGCCGAGATCCTGAAGCGCTTTCCACTCGGAAAGTGGCCAGAGATGACGCTGGAGGACTACGCGCTGGGCCAGCCGGGGGTGGAAGACACCTACTGCTACTGGCTGGAGTACAAGGCTCGGTGGGTGGGCAGCATCCGAGGTGGATCAGCCAGGAAGCTGATCATCTACAAGCGGAAAGACAGGGAAGGGTGGTACTTTCCGAAGAACCTGTTTGCGAACGAGAGGGAGGCTTGGGAGCGGTTGCGGAGCGAGTTCTTGCAGGCATTCGAATGGGCAACGAGTGGCGACTGGGAACGCATCGACGAGCTCGAGACGCTAGCACTTGGGCCGGCCGTAAAGCTGAAGTCGCTGCACGTGTATTTCCCCGACGAGGTGCTGCCCGTCTACTCGACCGCCCATCTGCGTCGTTTCCTGCGTTTATTGGATCCCCCGTCGGAGGAGGTTGACGCGTCGTCGGTGGTGGCGCTGAATCGATTCCTGCTCGCGGCCCTCCGACGGAATCCTGCACTCGAAGGCTGGAACACTGAGGAGCTGCAGCGGCTGCTCTACAATTGGCGCGATCCGCGTGAGACGAGGCGAGTGTTGAAGATTGCGCCGGGAGAGAATGCGAAGTTCTGGGACGATTGCCTGCAAGAGGGCTACATCTGCGTCGGTTGGGACGAGGTGGGGGATCTCTCGCAGTTCGAATCGAAGGAGGCATTCCGTGCTCGGTTCGAGGAGGCTTTCCCCTACAACGGGCACCTTGCACAGGCTAGACGGAAGGGCAACGAGCTGTGGGCTCTTTACGAGCTGGAGCCCGGCGACCTCGTCGTAGCCAATCGAGGTGTCGGCCAAGTGCTTGCCCTGGGGGAGGTTGTCGAGCCGGGATATCGATGGGCGGATGAGCGTCCCGAGTACCGGCACACCGTGGCGGTCAAATGGGACACGACCTACGAGCAACGCGTGACGCCGCAGAAGGGTTGGGCAACCGTGACCGTCGCGAAGGTACCTAGACACGCTGCTGAAGAAGATCGTGGGCGGCAAGGGGCTTGAACCGGTGGTGGTCGATGCCGTGTACGGCCGCATCGCGGCAGCCCTCGAGCGCCAGGGCCAGCTCATTTTGTATGGGCCACCGGGGACAGGAAAGACTACCAGGCCAGGCGGTTCGCGGTCTGGTGGTTGTTGAAACAGAACGGGCGCGAGGGAGCCGACGCGGTGCTTGGCGATTCCGATCGGCTGGGAGAGGCGGAGCGTGAGCTCTCGACCTCCCAGGTGTCGTCGCGGGTGTGGTGGATAGTGGCAACTCCGAAGGAGTGGAGCTGGGACCGGCTCTTTCGGGACGGCAGGGTCGAGTATCGGTACGGTCGCCTCAAACGAAACTATCCGCTGGTACAGCGAGGTGACCTGGTGATCGGGTACCAGAGTACGCCCGACAAGCGCGTTGTGGCCCTTGCACGAGTGAGTCGGGAATTCCAGAGCGTCGGCGCAAACCCACCAACGATTGAGCTGGAGCATGTCGAGCAGCTCGACCAAGGACTGAGTTATGACGAGCTGACTCAAGATGCAGTACTGGCGCAGAGTGAGCCGATGCGGTTTAACAACCAGGGTACGCTCTTCGCGCTGACGGAGACGGAGGCCGACCACCTCCTCGTGCAGCTGGCGGAACGTCATCCGGGGCGTGCCGTCCTGAAGCACGCCGATTCGGGCATGACGGCCAGCGTGGGCGCGCTGACCCGCGTTACGTTTCATCCGTCCTACACGTACGAGGACTTTATCGAGGGATTTCGTCCGGACGGCGGCGGCGTTGGGGGGTTGTCGCTGGCGCTCGAAGACGGCGTCTTCAAGAGGGTTTGCCGCGTCGCCCAGGCGAATCCCGGTCGTCCATACCTCCTGCTGATAGACGAGATCAACCGTGGCAACGTCGCCAAAATCATGGGTGAGCTGCTAACGCTGCTCGAGCGAGACAAGCGTGGCCTCACCCTGACCCTGCCGCAGAGCAAGGAGACCTTCAGCGTTCCGCGAAACTTGTTTCTTCTCGGCACCATGAATACCGCTGATCGCAGCATCAAACTGCTCGACGCCGCGCTGCGGCGGCGCTTCGCATTCCTCGAGTGCATGCCCGATACCGAGCTGCTGCACGGCGCCGCAGTCGGTGAACTCGCCCTCGACGACTTCCTCGACGGGCTGAACCAGCGGATCGCCAGATTCGAGGGGCGCGAGAAGCAAGTCGGTCATTCGTATCTGCTGGTTGACGGCCAGCCGGTGGACGATATCGAGGAATTCGCGGCCCGGTTTCGGGAGGAAATTCTGCCGCTGCTACAGGAGTACTGCTACGACGACTACGCGATGCTGGCGAAGTTCATTGGCAGTGAGCTGGTCGATGCCGATGGCGGCACGCTGGACGGGGAGAAGGTTGACGACGCCGAGCAACTGGTTGCGGCGTTGGCTCGGGAATTCGGTGAGGGCGGGGTCTCGGCGGGATGACTGCTCTAGAAGGTGTGCGGCTCCTGGACACCTTGACCGAGTGGACGAGTCGGGTCTATGAGGGCGTCGAGCTCACGCAGGACGACCGCGCCGCTGTCGACAAGCTATCGGCCTCGGCCGACGACCGGCTGCAGATCGAGGAGCTGCGGCAGGGGCTCCGCGTTCGGACCCGGTCGTGGGTAGGCGTCGTGCGCCTGCCGACCGTCGAGATTCGGGTCGTACCGAAGGTGACCGGCGACGTGCTCGGGCTGGTGCGGCTAATCGAGTACGCGTCGGGGCTCGACGCGCTGACCCGCCTTCGTGACGGTGTGACTCTGCAGGCTTCCGGCGACAGCCTGCTCGAGCTCTTCGCCCTGCTCTTCGTTGAGGCCAGCGAGCGGGTCCTGCGGCGGGGCCTGCTCTCAGGCTACGTCGAGTGCGAAGACGACCTGCCGATGGTGCGCGGTCGGATTCTCGGAGACCGCCAGGTGCTCGAACGATTTGGCCAGCTCGACCGCATCATCTGCCGCTTCGACGAGTTGGAACACGACGTCGTCGAGAACCAGTTGCTGTCCGCGGCCCTGCAGGTAGCGTCTCCGCGGGTCACCTCCGTCGGGCTGCAGCGCCGCATCTCTCGGCTCCGGGGCGTGCTCGAGCCGATATGCGATACCGATCAGCTCGACCTCGCGGGCGCGCGGACGACCTTGACCTACAACCGACTGAACGCCCACTACGAGACCGCCCACCAGTTGGGATGGCTGCTGCTCGACGCTCTTGGCATCGATGACCTGTTCGCCGCCGGTGAGACCCGGTCCTTCTCGTTCCTGCTGAACATGAACCAGTTGTTCGAGCGTTTTGTGACGCGAGTCGTCGAGAAGATCTTGCCGGTGTCCCGGTACCGGGTGACGTCTCAGATCCCCTACAAGTCCGTCGTGTGGAATGTCTCGAGCCAGCGTCCTTACACGAACATCATCCCGGATGTCGTGGTCGAGGGGCGGGGAGAGTCGGGTTGCCGGGTGGCGATCGACGCAAAGTACAAGCTGTACGATGAGCGCGGGTTCGATCCGGGCGACATCTACCAGACGTTCCTCTATGCGTTCGCCCTCGGGGCGACACCATCGAACGGGGTGCCGACATCCCTGCTGCTGTATCCGGCGACGGCTGAAGAGCCCAGAAGCACGCGGCTTCGGATTCGTCGGTTGTCCGGCGGAGCAGGAGCGGAAATCGTCGGTATTGGCCTGCCGATCGAGTCACTACTGAAGGAGTTGACGGCTGGCACCGGAGAGATGCCGTTATGCGACCGCCTAGCGACCGTCATCGATGAGTCGTTCGGGAACAATGCTCATCATAATCAGCAAGCTTCAGCGCAGCTGTGACCGATCCAGACCGATCTGGAGGAAATACAGCGGCTTTCGACCCGAGGAGCTGATGAATGGCAGCACGCAGAGGGACAACAAGCAATTGCAGGAGGAGGAAACTGACCACAGAAGAAATCGAGATTGCCGCGCCGCGAATGATGGCAGCTGCCCAAGCACATCAACGCGCATCGGTTTGGTGCAACGACAAACTCGACGCCAAGCCTCCCAATATCGACTTCTTCTTCTTTGGTGTTGTGTCTTTCGAATTGGTATTGCTCTCAGTCGAACAGTCCTTACGCCTGCTGCTTCTACTTCACTATTCAATCGTGCGGGACGACACGAACCACAATCCCCATGTTCTCTACGGGGCGATGCTGAGAAAGAGCGGCGCCAAGGAAGGAATAAGGCACGATATCATCAACAGGATGAACATGCTCGGTAAAGCCAAGGGTATCGATCCTTTCTCGGAGAAGGAGTTAAGGACCTGCTTGAGAAAGCACGACTCTTCATACTCGAGCTTCAGATACTTCCAGTTGGACCACCAAGCGAAACTGAACCAGGAGTGGGAATACAGTGGACGAGATGTACAGATCCTCCATTGTTTGGCACTGGTGCTGATTTCACTGAATTTCGACGAGATGGGGAGGCGGGGTATTAGCGTTCTTGGGTCAATGAGTCCAGTGCCGGAATCGCAAATGACGGAAGAACTGAGAGCCCTAAGGGCCCGTCTGACTCCTTGATTGAAGTCCGGGAGTGGCCCCCATCATACCTGCTATTCCTGAGGATGGAAGCAAATGAAGAACCAAACGTCGGACCGGCCGGTCTCCCGCAAGCCTCCGCCCCTGCTCGCACGCGTGTTTTCTGCCGACATCAGCGAATGCGCAGCCTGTGGGGGTCGTCTGAGAATCATCGCCGCCCTGACCGATCTCGCCTCGACCCGGACCTGTCTGGAGGGGGTAGTGTGCTGGCGATGTCCCCGCCGAGGGTCCCGGATCAGCCGCTGCTTGAGTACGCCTCCTGACCTCCTCCGCGATGGGCCCCGGCGCCGGTGAGCCGTACGGGCCAGGCACCCAACTCCAAGCTGCACGAACTCGGGGCGCCGCTGATGGAGCAGGCGCGGGCGAAAAGCGCGGCAAAGAGGAGTCGGTGCGGCTCTTTACCAGTTTCGACTACCAGGCCAAGAGCTGGAAGCGCCCGCAGCGCATCCTCTACAAGGCCGAGGTTACCCAGAGCAAAGCCAATCCTCGCTTTGTGATCACCAACATCCCGGACCGAACCCCCAGGTTTTGTATGAGAAGGTCTACTGCGCACGCGGACGGGCGGAAGGATGCATCAAGAATCACAAGACCTTCCTGCATTCGGACCGCACCTGCAAAAAACCTAGACTCGACAGGCACACGAGCACGCAAAAGGCGCCGGGCACTAAAAAACATCCCCTTGCATCCTGCTCAACTCAGCGATTTGTGAATAATCCAGGCTATATACTGGCTAGCCCAATCGGCTAACTGCTTACTGAAGCCGCAAGTCCTCCGACACCTCGGCAAGCAAATCTTTGATCTTCTCCACCGCCTCCGGGCTGGGGGCGGTCGCTCCTCCCACCTCGATGCGGACCGTAAACCTGAGCTCATTTCCAACGGCGGCCTTTAGCAGCGCCGGCATCTGATCAGCCAGGTCCTGGATCTGGTCGGCCTCCAGAAACGCCTCGGCACGTGGCGAAGTCCGGGAGCCGCTTCCCGATCCGTAGAGGGGTTTCTCCTTTTCGCGAGCCCCGTCGACAGGGACTTGGAGAATCACGTGCTGGGCACCGGCAAGGTCGCACGGCCATTCCGCGCTGTCCCTTGTCGGCTCGATCCATCGCGCCCGGATGGCCGATCCGATGGCGGACCGCACCGTGGTCCAGGGCAGATTGGCGCCAAGCTTTGCTGAGAGGGCGGTGGCAAGGGCGAGGGCGTTGGCCTTGCCATCCTTCCAGGCGTCGGGGATCGACTCGGCCATCAACTCGGCAACCTCGATCAGTTCGGGTCGCGGCCTGAGTTTGGCGGCACTGGTGAGGATTCCCGCCGGCACGGGCTCGTCGAGAATCGAGGCGGGACCGCTCGTCAACCACACGAGTCCCTGCTCGACGGCCTGCGAGATGGCCGTTTCCAGGTGAGCCGGCTCGCATTTCGGGATGACCAGGATCTCCTCATACCCCTCCCGTGGCAGGCTCACGGTGTGTCCGCCGCCGAAGTAGTCGGACACGTCCTGCACACCGACCTCCTCGGCCCGCCACAGCCCGGGGAGCTTCTCGTGCACGAGGAGGTCCGGGGCGATCCCGGTCAACTCGGCTGCTTCGGGAAGCAGCACCTCCAGAGCCGGGTCCTGCAGGGCCGTCTCGTCCACGTCCGTGCGCCAGAAGGTTCGGGCGGTGCGGTCCGGGCGTACGAGCCGCGCTACCCAGGTTCCCTGCCGGACTCCGTCCACGACCGTGTCCAGAACCTCTTTCGGCCGCAGCATCTTGGGCAGCTTGGGAAACTGCGCGAAGGCGCCCACCAGGTCTTTGACGCGGCGGGAATCCTCCCCTTCGCGCCACAAGTCGTAGGGGCCGCCCGGCACCATCGCCTCCGAGCTGACCGCGGTCTCCTGGATACGCGCCCGCTGGTCCGCCTTGATGATCGTGAACAGAGGCTCTCCGGTGACTACGACCTTGAAGGCGTGAACGGTGTTGTTCTCGTCGACGGTGACGACCACGGAGTACGCCTGCCGGACAGCCTCCGGGATGCGTCTCCTCGCGGACTCCGTCTCTGTGGCGAGCATCTGCTCGCGGAGCGGATCGATGGGCTGATCCTTGAGCTGCTCGCGGACCTCCACCCAGCCGAGGTACTCCCGGACCCGCGTGCGCACCGCGTCGAGACCGTCCCGGGAAGGCACGGCCAGGACCACGGCGTTGCGGAAGACCCGCGGGCGGTCGCGGGAGGTGGTCTCGTCGAGGAAGCGCTTGGCCAGAGCGCTCGGCTTCCCGGACTCGGAGGCCGACTGCGGGCCGAGGACGGCGTAGTGGAAGTCACCGTCGTCGCCGATGTCGCTCGGCCTCTCCGGCAGGTTGTGCACCTTGACGCCGGCCGCGGAGGCGCCCGAGGTGAGGGCCCTCTCCTTGTCGATGGCGTCGATGAGCTGCGATTCCACGAGTGTGGACGGCACCCGGTTGCTGCAGGCCTCGTGGTGCATCTGGCGCAGGTTGGGCCGGTTGCCCAGCCGCCACGCCCTCGGCAGTTCCCCCTCCGAGCCGGTCTCACCGGTGGCGATCTCCGCCTCGTCCAGGAACCATGACTGCTCCGTCCAGCGCCGCAGGGCCTTCTCCAACTCGATCCTGTCCGGATGGCCCGCTCCGAGCAGCACCATCAGGTCCCGGGTCAGGGCCTTGTGGCCGATGGGCTGGGAGCTCAGGAAGACCGAGACCACGGCCTGCTCCGTCTCCCGGTGTGCCAGGCCGGCCGCCTCGTCCTGGATCATACGCGCCTTTTCCAGCTCGCCTTCCAGAATGGGCCGCCACTCCTGGGGCCGGCCGGTATCCGTGTCGACGCTGGCAATGGAAGCGAGCTCGCCCGCCGCCTCGGCCAGGCCATCCTTTCCCGGCTCCTGCAGAAAGACGTTGGGCCCCACGAGCGGGCTGGTGTCCCACCCGGCGGCATCGCGCAAGGCGATGGCGAAGGTGCGCAGGATGCCACGGGTGCGCTGGAAGCCGTCGAGCTGGGTCCAGCGGGTGTAGAAGACCTCCGTGAGATCCGGGTGGAAGGGATAGCTGTTCAGGTAGCGCTCCTCGGCGCTGGCCCGCTCCTTCCCGGTCTGGTCGTCGAGGGCGGCGATACTGCCCACCGCCGAAGCCACATGCGGGCGGAAGACGCTCTGATCGCGGATCGACTCGGGGGTGAAGAAGCGGCGGCGCAGGACTTCGGCCACGTCCCCCTTGCTCACCGGACTGGCGTCCTCCTCCATCTGGCGGCCGAAGACCTCGGAGACATCGCGCAGCAGCTCCTGGCCGAGGTCGTCATGCTTCCTCGGGTCGGAGGCGAGCAGCGAGGCCACCATGGCGCAGCGGTCCACCTTGACCACCGCCTGAGTGAGGTACTGGAAGAAACTGACCAGGCGTCCCCGTGACTCCCCGGAAGCCTCGGCCAGCACCCGCAGATACATCAGTACCTCGTCGAGCAGTACCAGGGTCGAGAGTCCGTCTCTCTGCGGCCTGGATAGCAGCTCCACCACCAGCGGCTCAGCGGGCGGGGTATCGCGCTCGGCGTCCTCGCCGTCGGCGTGGATGAGCCGCAGGCCGTCCGGCCCCGCCAACTGAAAGGCGAGGATGCTCCACGGATGCTTGAGCATCCTGACCTCGCCATCAGGCCCCGGCGTCTGGACCCCCTTCTCCAGGTCGATCTTGTCGAAGCAGAGGGCCGCGATCCGGGCCTGCGGAGGCGTGAATCCGATGTGCGCCTCGAACTCCTGCACGGCCGGCAGGGCAGGCAGCGCCGCCGGGTCGTGGACCAGGTGCCTCAGCGCGATGAGCGTGTGGGTCTTGCCGCCGCCGTAGTTGACGGAAAGCTTGCGGTACGCCTTGTCGCTCCGGCCGTCGAGACGGTGGCAGACGTCCTTGACCAGTTCTCGAAGGTTCAGGGTGGGAAAGGTGAGGGCGAAGAACTCCTCGGGCTGCTCGTATACCGGCCGCTGGCCCTTCTGCATCACCACGTCGTAGAGGTCGGCAGCGAAGACGGCTAGGGACAGCTCTCCCGTCTTCAGGTCGTCGCGCAGCTGCACCACCTCGTGCCAGGGCTTCCGGGATGGTTTGGTTGTCATGTCGTCCTCATTTCACTGAACTCTTCCCGCTCTCGGGAGGGAACCAAGTGCTCAACAGGCTTCTGAACTCCAGGAAGGCCGGATCCGTGCAATGCCGCAGGGAAACCCTTCTCGCCAACTTCTCATACAACGATGCGCTTCGGGGCATTCCGGCCTCCCGCAGAGCCGCTTGAAATGCCTCCTTGGGAGCTGTCGGCTTCGACTGGCCCTCCTCCAGGTAGCCTCGCTGGATCAACCACCGTTGGAACCCAGGCTCGCGGTTCATCCATCCCGTCACCTCCTCGACATGGGGAGACTCACTCCAGATCCACGCCTCCAGCTCCGGCGCCGGCACAATGGCTCTTGCCCGGTCGCCCCATGCCGAACCAGCGAACTGCTCGTTGATCGCTTCCCGCAATTCCTGAGGCGCAGACGCCTCCCTTCCACTTCCCTCATGGTCGAAGATGAGAAGGCCGTATCGATACTGACCTGACAGGTTGGCCAGAAAGTCGACGCCCCGCAGGGCGCATGCCGGATCATGCTCGTGGTGAACGAGAACATCCGCCTCGATAGGACTCATCCTCAGGGCTTCGGGCCTTCCCAGCAAGCCCTTCAGCGCGTGTTGCAGGTCCTTGTCAGCGGCCAGTATCAGGAGATCCTTCATCCCAGAATCCCTGAGGCGAGGAGCGTGCCGAGACTGGTCTCTCCCCGCCACTGCTGAAGCATGGGATGTTCGGACCCCAGGACGATATCCGTCGCTCCCGTGTCATCCTTGGCGAAGCATAGCACGTCACCCATTCCGGCGGCGTTCAACACCACCGGCGAATGAGTCGCCAGCAGGACCTGGGCACCATAGATGGAGGAAAGGGAATCATGCACGGCGGCGACGGCGGCTGGATGGATCCCGTTCTCAGGCTCCTCGACCAGGAAGACCCCTTGGAGGTCCGCCAGGTAGGCGGGTAGGGTCAGCGGCCGTCAGTCGAAGAGTCCCGTCGGAGACCAGCCAGGAGGGGACTTTCCGCCCGCCCTGGTACTCATAGACCATGTAGCAATGCCTGTCCTCCGGGCGTTCGACCGTCGAGATGTCCTCCAGATCCGGGAGCACCGTTCTCAGGTGGCCGATCCAATCCTGCAACTTGGCCCCATTCTCCTGCCGCAGACCTCCCACGACCCAGGGAAGATTCGATCCGTCCGGAGAAAACCCCGTGACCCGGACCGGCGGGCTCGGCTGCCTGATGGCCAAGCTGTTGAGAACGAACTGCTGCACACCGTTGCTCAGTAGTTCGCGGAACCACACCCCCACGGGAAAGGAGTCCGTGTCCAGCGGTAGATTTCCGAGGGCCGAGTTCCTCGCTCCGAGTTTGAACCAGGGGTTGAAGCCCTGCCCCTCGGTATCCTTGGTCTCCCCGTAGAGCACCATATCATTCTGCAGTCCCTCGTGCGGTGCTCGATTGAGAACGACCGGTCTATCCCCGAGTCCGTCAGCCCTCAGCAGCGAATCGGGCGGGCGGGGGGAGATGGGAAACACGGGGCTCTGCGGCCCTCCCGCCTCCCGCTTCTCCGTGAGCAGGAATCTCTCGGCTTTCAGCTCGAACTGGCGCTGGGTCTCGTCGAAACCGACGGCCACTTCGTACCGGGCCGTGTCCAGCTCCGGTCTCGCCGTCCGCTGGCGCAACTCCTCGGGGATACTCGCCTCCAAGGCCAATTCAAACTTCTCGCCCTGGCGCAGAAAGAGGAGATCCTGCGGATTCCTGGTCCGGGTGGAGACCGCGCCAGCCAGCCCCTCAGATACCAGGTCTCGCAGAAAGCCGATGACATCGAGAAAGGTCGTCTTGCCCGAGGCGTTCGGACCCACGAGGACGTGGAACGGATCGAGGGGCCTCGAAACGTAGCGGAGACATCGAAAGTTCAGGGCTTCGATCAATGTGATCATCTTGGCTTCCTTGTTACCCGTGCCCGCCGCTGGGTCAGCAAGCCGGGTCTGGATCATCCGGCGGAAATCGTTCAGGTGGATTCATAGACCACCCTTCCCTCCTGGGGCGCCGGCTTGATGACCAACGCATGGCTGTCCTTGTAGCGCTCTACGTCCGAAGGCGAGACCAGGATCGCATCGACCGCGACGCGAACGCCGTACAACTTCTCGTAGATCCGGGTCCTGAGATCCGCGCCCCCCCTCCTTGATGATAAGAAGATCCACGTCGCTGTTCCGTGTCATGACGCCCCGGGAGGCGGACCTAAAGAGGACGATGCGTTCCGGCTGTGCCACCTCCAAGATGCGCCGGATGATGTCATCCAGGGTGTTCTGATCAAGCATTGGTGGTCTCCTCAGGTGGTACCGACTGCGGTCTGGAGACGACGGACAAGCACATCGAAGTCCTCGGGACATTTCTGCCGAATCGCGTCAATTCGGCGAGACGCCTCTTCTGCCAAAGGCTCTCGGCCACCCCCGGGCTTGTCCGCCAAGCCCCGCTGGGCGGCAAGCGGCTCGAAGTACTGCTCCTTGACCTGTACTTCGGCTCGCAGGGTTTTCCAATTCCAGTTTGCGGGCAAGTCCAGGCCCGCCAGGACCCAGGTCTCAAGCTCCTCCCAAGCGTTCTCGGCCAAGAATACCCGCCCATTCCCAAACTCCTCTTCGATCTGGTCGAGTCTCTGACGCCGTCCCTCTTCGCCATCGCGGTCGACGCACAGAATGAAGATGTCCATCATTCCTTTATAACGCTCTACGATTTCCGCAATCCGGTCAGACTTCATTGCTTCGACAACACCGCCAAGCCGTGGATCACTACAAACGCGAATACGTGCCCTTGGCTTACCGATGGAACGAAGGAGCTGATTAAAAATCGGATTCAGAATGTATTGATCCTTGCGGTCGTCTTCCGGAATGATGAGGACCCTCACGAGCCGCGCTCCGTTGCGTCGTAGTCTTCGGTGAAGAACAGGGCATCCTCCATCCATCCTGATTCATGGAGGCGCCCAAGCCCCTGCACCTGCCTTAACTCCTTGACGTCAGGCAGTTCGGCAACGGGGCGAATGATTGCCTTGGAAGTGTCTTTCAGGCGGCAGACTACTGAGGTCTGCTCGAAGGTATTGTCGTTCATTACGGTCAACAGGGTTGGCGCATGCGTCGTGGTGAGTACCTGAGTATTGTGCTTCGCCGTCTGCCTTTCAATCAAGTCCATCAACAAGCTCAACCGCACGGGATGAATGCCATTGTCGATTTCCTCGAAGAAGAGCAGGCTTTGGGGGCGATTGCCCAGCAAGGCCGCAAGTATCGCCAAGAAGCGCAAGGTGCCATCCGATACGCTATACGCGGACACGATTATCCCGCTCGCCTCCCGGATCATGAGATGGACCCGACCACTGGGATCAGGGGGAAACTCGAAATCCTCAACCTCCATGAAGGTGAGTTCCTTAAGCCAGCTGGCAAGGATTCCCCTTCTATCTGAGGATCTGCAGATCTCCTCCACTACCGTCGGCAGATTCTCTCCCGAGTCACCCAACGTGGTCGAACCGGGGAAGGATGGCTCTCGCATCCGGTCGGGCGAGAGTTCCAGAAAGCGCATGTCGGAAAGGAGACCACGCACTTCCTCCAGCACTTGGAACACCTCTTCATTCAGTCCCTCACTCTCCTGGACTTGCGTCAATCCCGGTTGAGATCGGCTTAACTGAACCTGAGGTCCATAGGTGTCCTCGGTGTACAGACATAGACCATCTTCGGGCGTTCCCTCGGCAGAGTAAATCAGCTCCTTCTCTGTCTTCAGTTCTTCTTCCATTACCTGAAATCCATCCGGGCTTCCCGGATTGACCCCAACCTTGATTGAATAGAATACCCGCACGCCTTCCACCTCCAGTTCGACACCAAGAGAGAATTCTGACGGATGATAGAAATAGAATCTGGAACGATCGGACGACAACCGGTAAGAGAAATCAGATGGTCCAAGGCGAGCGATCTCGTTCGGAGCACCTCGTATCGGTTCCCACTCCCGTTGGCCGCCGGGGCCGAACTTGCCGCCGATGATCTCCGCCAGCGTATAGCCCCGGCCGATGCCGTGCAGGAAACGGAAAGCGTCGCGGATATTGCTCTTGCCGCTGGCGTTCGCGCCCACGATCACCGTGAACGGACCGACGCGCAGGGTCTCGTCGGCGAAGTTTTTGAAGTTCACGAGTCGAATCGACGTAATCATCGAACTCCCTCCGGTTATCGCTCGGCTCCTCCGAACTGAAGCTGCCTCTGCCGCGGCGCCTGCACTCCCCCGCGGCCGGCCGCGTGGTTGCTCACTGACTCCAGAAGCGAGCGCTCCTCCGAGCCTTCGCCGGCCAGCTCGATGAGCGCCTGGAGGATCTGGTTGAACAGGGCATTGCGGGGCAGGCCGCGGCTGTCGAGGTAGTCGTTCACCTTCACCTGGTCCCCGGCGCGCCAGAGGTGCATGAGCTTGTGCACCTGGTCGATGAGGGGCGCTGGCCGTCCCCCCTGCCCCTCCAGGCCGAGGTTGCGGCCCTTCCTCCGGTGCCAGGGCTTCAGCTTCACCTTGGCGCCGCCACCGCTCTCCTCTACCTCTTCAGGGGCATCGTCCCCCTCCTCCTCCTCGACTTCGTCCCCGGCTCCCCGCTTGCCCGCCTGGGTCAGAAGGTCGTGCTGGTTGACCAGTGCGGAGTCGGAGAGGTTGCAGGACAGGGCGTAGAGGATGCAGCCTCCCACCGGAGCTTTTCCCATGCCGAAGTCGTTCCGGTGGAGCAGGTAGTAGGTGGTGACGTCGTCGAGGCCGGTCTCGGCCTCTTGCCCATCCGCCTGCGGTGCTGCGTCATCCTTGACCAGAACTCGCCCGACCACGAAATCGACGACCATGCGCCGCACCTGGCGCAGGAATTCCGACACGGACATCTGCTCGCCCGGGGCGTTCGCCTTCTTGACCACGGGATGTCTGCTGAAGGCTTCGAGGGCGGGACCGGTGGCGGCCCACACGAAGTCGGGGCCGCGGATGCCGGCGTCCCAGAAGTCGTGGAGCTGGCGGGTGATGTTCTCGCGCATCTCGTCGAGGACCTTGTTGTCCCAGCCTGGGCGCGTGGAGGATCGCTTCTTGCAGACGATCCATACGGAGGATGAAAGGGCTGCAGATGCAATTGCTCGGTTTCGGTTTCCCCTTTCCGTCTGGATGGGCCAGGAGCCGTCAACGAGGAAACCCGCTCGTATCAGGGCGGCGACCAAGGTCTCCCAGGCATCGGGGTTTTTATTCGCAAACACGACCACGAGCCGCCCGTCCGGACGCAACGCAGCGTGGCAGGAGCGGAACGAGCGGGCCATGCCGTCTTCGTAAGTCTGCTTGGATCGCTCCTTGTCGCCGCCGAACCTGCCGGCGTCGTCTATGAGCTCGCCATCGCCGTTCTCGTGGTCCCACTTGGGGCCGAGGGCCTCGGAGAAGGCATACTCGACTTCAGAAGACAGTCCCGGAACCGAGCGCCTCAGCCAGACATGGAAGAAGTCCATCAGGTCGGAGTAGGGGATGGCGTCGTAGTAGGGTGGATCGGTCAAGATCAGATCGACACCATCGACTGGACAGGAGATTGCCGACCCAAGAACGCTCTCCCCAGTACGAACTGAATCGACGCTTTCCTGCAAGTGCTCGCAAACCTTGAACACCCAATCCACGGATTGTATGAATCCTCCCGTGGTATCCGAGAGAGGAGCAGATTCGGAGAAATCCCATGTCATCGGCATTGCGAACCGGGCGAATGTGCTCCTGATTTTTTCTGGATTGTTCGTCCAGGTCGCCAACATACTGCCGCGGTCGGCCATTCGGCTGATGACCGGCAGGCACATGGCGACGAGGGACTCTGCCCACTCCGGTGGGTAATCGGCAAGCTGCTCTGGTAGCTCGTTGAGTCCCCGCACGAACTCGCCGAGTGCCAACAGCTGCCGATTCGTGAACAGCTTCCGCCACATGTCGAAGCCATACAACGGAACACGAAACCCCAGAGCTTCTTTGCTTGGCAGAGGCTCCTCCGGCAACCCGAAGGGAATCTCCTCATAGAGCGCCCGCAGCCCTTCCTCCGTCACCTCCGCTACCGCCCTCTCGTGGTCCGTGGGCAGGCGGTATTCCTTCCCCTTCAGCCCATCCACCACCACGGCCGTCATCACCGCGCCCAACCGTCCGGCTCGGCCTTCCAGACGGATATCCTCCATGGTCGTGATGGCGCCACAGCAGGGGCAGGCAGCGCCGGTGCGCGACATGGTGCCCCCACCGAGGCGCCGGTCGTGCTCGCGCCGCTGCGCCCCGTTGCCGCCGTTCTGCGGAACGCCGCCTTGCACGCCGAAGACAACGCCGGTTCCGTCCGCCTTGGGCTCCATGGTCAGCAGCACCCGCTTCCGGTCCTTCCTGCACAGCCAGCGGGTCTTCAGCAGGGGCAGCTCGGCCCGGCACTGCTTGCAGGCCACGGTGCGCGCCCAGAGATAGGCCACCGCAGGCTTGGCGACCCAGCGCGGATTGCGCGGGTCCTTGAGGTAGCCCTCGTCGAATTCAGCGTTCAGGGGATCGACCTGGGGCACCCCCTCTTGGTCAACCTCCAGCAGCAGCATCGGCCGGGGCTCGAAGTCCCTCCCCGGCTTCAGTGGCTCAAACTCGGCATAGGTCGGGTAGCACGAAGCCAGTTCCCTGCGCGCCATGGCCAGCACCCACCGGCCCCAGGCGCGCACGTGCCAGGCGAGATCCGCATCGGTAAGCGGGTCCTTCCCGGGCAGAGCTTCGAGCTGGACGCTGCCGCCGTCGCCGTGTCCGAGGCGGTCCAGCAGACTCCGCAGCCTCGCGCCCTTGAAGCCCTTCGACTTTAGAAAGGCCTCCGTGAACTCCCGGTCCTGGAGCGCGAACCCGGGCAGCGGCCGGGTCTGGCCGGCGAGCTTCTGAGGATACTCGAGGGTGCACTTGAGGATGAACCAGGCCACCGGGTTGATGTCCATGGCCGTCACCTCGCACCCGAGGCGCATCGCTTCGAGGGGAATCGCGCCGCCGCCCGCGAAGGGGTCGAGGACCTTGGGCCCCCTGCCGCCGTACGCCTTGCGGATCTCGGCGCGGAACCACTCCAGGTTCGGACCACTCTCCCGGCCCCAGTGAAGGATGCCGCCGTTCGTTTCCTCCTTCACACGCTCGACCACGCGGCCGTTTACGCGCTTTCGCTCGGTCTTTCCGATGACCTGCCCTGCCATCCGTTCAAGGACCGCCTTGCGATCCTCGGGATTCCCAGGGTCAGGGAGCAGCGTCGCGATCAGGGCCGCTCTGCAGGCGGCCAGCGGCCTGCGCGCCGGCCAGATATGCAGGGTGGAGATGTGGCCGTGACGCACGTTCTTCTCGTGCACGGAGTCGAGGGAAACCTGCTTCAGAGGGAACGCGACTTCGATGAGGCGCCTATCAACCACTTTCTCAGTCATGCAGTTGCTCGCTAACCTTTCAGATATAGAATCGGAAAGTGGGTTGCCGGTTGGTAACGGTCGGATTGCTCACAAGTATCTCTCCTACTGCATCAGAGAACTTCACAGTAACGGGCTGGGTGTCTCCAGCATTGCAGGCGTTGTAATTGAGCTTCGTCAGGCCGAGAATATCGCGCGCCACATCCACAATATCAGCCTCCCCGTGTTGAATCTCGATCAGCAGAGGTACGGGCGTTTCCCATCCGTCGTACGTTCCGATCCGCGGTTTGAACCCGGCACCGAACAAATACCCTCGCGTTGGTGAATGCCTCCAGAAGGTGCCCCTCAGCACAGGCCATTGCTTGTCTGCTCGATAGAGTCGCGGGCCATCGCGCCAAGGACGTACACGAATCCCGACAACCTTTAGTCCCTCTGGGGCGGCAGACCTATATCCCTGAAACTCCTCTTCGCTAATGTCGGATCTCGAATGTAGAAAAACTTCGGTCAATCTCTTTCCGTGTAGCTCTGCGTATGTCTCAAGCGCGCCCTTCAGTACATCGTGGGCTGCGCTTGCTGTAAGACGAAACTGCTTCTCTGTTGGAGAATACCACGGACCATAGTCCCCCAAGAATACCACTCCATCCCCATCGTCTAAGAACATTTGGGCAGCGCAGGCGGCGCTCTTCGGACCGTGTTCGGAATCGGACCTACGGAAGGCAAGCCCAACATAGCATACCCCCTCTCTGGCAGTAGCCAGCTTCCATGGCTTCCCGCCTCCCTTGTAATACATCGTGGTCGACAGGTTCCACATGCGATCCGATAACGGAGTCAAATGCCGTGCTCCAAAACGGTTCTCGTCATTGAGTCTCAGAGCAGATTCACGCACGATTTGGATAGGAACCCCATAGGCCATCGTCCGTGCTTTGATCTGCCTCCGAAAATCAAGGGACAGCTCGTACTGCTCTGGCGCGAACCTCGAGAAAGCATCGAGCTGGCCTCTCCTACGCGACTCCCGTCTCATTCTGGAAATAACCTCCCCGGTCGGCTGTATCACACGAGACATCGTCCGGCACGTTTGGTGTATCTCGTCCGGTACCACGCAGATCATGAGGCTTATATGCTCCTCAATCTTCTGCAAATTCTCAAACGTCGATAGGTATTGATTCACCGCGGAAAAAACCCGCTCGTGCGGATCATGGCGATTAGCCACATCACTCAGCTCGTGACTGTCGAGTGTCTGTTGCCAAACAGGTTCGCTTCGCCAATCACACGCGAAAGCTGCCTCAAAGCCCGGGTACGGAGGCCACAAGCGATGGCGGTCATCCGGGGCATCTGTCCATGGGCGGTGCATCGCATTCGACCACGCGGAAAACAGATCCAAGCCTTCATGTGTGCCAACAACACCGTAGGATAGGGCTGCTGGATGACCGGGGGCGTCCGCGTCGTACGGGCCGAACAGAGCCAGCCCATCACGGGGATGGCTGACCGCCTGACCGTATCGGAATTCCAGTGCTGGCTCGTCCAGAATCACTGTCTCCCTCAACATCGGCACTTTACTAATCTGCCTCGGCATCCCTAGCCTCCGCGTCGTCCTCCCAATACCACGCGGTGTACGCCTCATCGGGCTCCTCCACCAAATCGTCCTGGATACGAAGGGGAGCTGTCGGAACAATGGGCATGGCCCTGATGACGAGTTGCTGGTCTCCCTCCAGTCCAAAACGGATATACATATCCTCATCCGCCAGTAGTTGCGCTATACCGAGGGTTCTTGCCGCCCACTCTTTGTTGAACCATGTCTTGCATAGATGTTTCCGGCGAGAGAGGATTTTCTGCTTCTTGAGCGGTGTGCCATTCGCATCTGTAAGATAGACACGATTCCTGAGCAACAAGACGAATGGGTCAATTGTGTCGTTCAGGACCGAAAACGATGGACTCAAGTGGTATCGGTATACCTCTCCCCCATCCCTGGTAGGGTAGGTACGCTCCCCGACTCCGCTGAACCAGCTCCTGTTTCCCTCGGGGAAGGTGAATGACACCCGGTCGTTACTTAAGAGTCCCCGTGGGAGATACCACTGGCCCGTTTTCTTCCTGCTGTTCCTGCGGTTCCTCCCGCTCCTCCTGGCTCCCTCAGGTCCGGGCTCCGCGGTAATGGTGTATTCCATTCCAACATCTCTCAGAAGGCAGTCTAGGCACCTGTGTATTAGGCTAACCACGAGGTTACGCGTGTCAATTCCATCTACCTCCGTTGTATCCCGCCAAGGAACTCTTTCCACACACTGAAATCTGTTACGTGCGCTCACCGCAGAAGGTGGGTCCTCAAACGCGAGTACGCGGCGCCCGGACACATCACGACATGCCCACTCTCTCCGCAATGCGCCACGCTCGCCCCTGGAGAGATTGCTCTCAACCTCGTACCTGCGAATGTATCGCGGCGTTTTGACAACCTCAAAGCAGTTGCTCATCAACTCCTCGGGTTTCTCGTCGACGGCGCTCGTTCCAACGATTGAGGCTACGGCAACGCGGCGGCCGTTATCCAACACTCGCGGCGCACCGACTGACTGGAGCTTCTTGAGCAGGGCAGCGAGCCCCTCAGCCCAACTGGGACAGAAGGGGATATAGTTGATGGGCTGAAGATTCCAAGTGATTTGGTCCGGGCCGAGTCCCTCCGTATTCAGCGGAATTACAAAGTCCTCAATGCCTAACTGTTTTCCAATAGCGGTGCCCTTCAGCCATTCTCCCTGCGGATTCGGCTTTTTCATCGATGCCTGCGATAGAAGTGCAAGCATGCGGAAAGTTCGTTCATTGATCGCCTCATCTATGTCCGAAGGCCAGTTCTCCCCACCAAGTAGCTTCAGGCGATCGTACCATACAGCGTACCCTTCGGCAGCAAGTCGGCGGGCAAGCCAGTCGCACAATGCCGACTGCTCCGTCGCGTAACTGATGAAGATGTGATCGCGTTCTTGTTTCATATCAGTCCCGCCAGCATCCCCACAGTCAAGCCAAGGCCTCAATCCTCACCTCGCCACGCGCCACCACTTCCACTCTCAGGCTGTGCCTCTTGAGCAATCCCATTCCTACGAGGGGAGTCGTATCGGCCGCAGCCACTTCCACCGGGCGGTCCTGCCCGTTCCATAACACTGTCCCAATGTACTCGTCGAATACGTGTAGGCTACCGTCGGCGATTAGTGCCTGACCACGACCTTTCCAAGACAGGTTCAGCCGGCGGATCAAGGCTGTTGGAAGGGTCAGATAACCAGTGAAGCCGGTATCGATGATGGCTTCGACTTCCCGCACCTCCCTGTCAACGCCGAGAAGGATAAGACGGATGGTTGCCTCGAAATTCTCGTTTACTGCACCCTCGATCATGTCAAGCTCCTGGCATATGATGCGCCGAGTCGGTGTAGCGCACGGTGGCCGATGCGGATCAACCAGGGCTGTGCATCTGGACAACGCGCGAACAGTTGGTCGGACGCGGCAAGGGGATCGTCCCCCACCTCGAACTCGCCGGTCTCAATGTCAATCGCTACGACCCGTCCGCTGTTGCCTTCTTCCACCTGCGGCCTCACTCGTTGCTCGTAGATCTCCTGACCAAGCCGGGCGAACTCCTCTTTGCTATGGCGCGGCTGTCGTTCCATGCTGTTCTCCTTTCTCAGATCTCGATCTCCGCCGCAGACTCTTGACCCGAGCGGCCGGAGACGGATGCGTGCAGACACTGGAAGTCAGTCTCGTTCCTTCCCCGAGTGCCTGACCCCGAGGAAGGCGGATCGATGCGAGTCTGGCCGTTCAGCCGGCGAACGGCGAACAGCGACTCGTCCTCCAGCAAATCAGGCAGGATCGGGGAGTGTGTGGTGACAATATGCTGGATCTGGTTCAGGCTCTCCTGGGTCCTCAGCAACTCCGCGATCAGCTCGATCCGCCGCGGGTGGACACCGTTCTCCGGCTCCTCGAACCCGACCAGGACCGGACCCTGATCCACTCCGGACAGCGCCAGGAGACCAAGCATCCTGAGCGTGCCCTCCGACAGGACGCGGGCAGGTATGGCTACACCGCCTTCCTTTAAGCGGAGCTCGACCTCGCCGAGATCGCTGACCTCCAACTCGATTCCGTCGATGTTGGGCATCAGGGCATGCAGGGCCTTCTCGACGCCCCGGAACCGCCCCGCATCGGTGGCCTTCATGGTATTGAGGAAGGCCACCAGTTCCTCGCCCATCAAGCCGATATGGCGAACTTCCTTGACCGGATTGGCGGCGCGCATCCGTTCGCGCGGCTCGAAGTAGAAGAACAGCCAGCTCTCCAATTCCTGACGAGCCGCCACCAGGTGAGGATAGTGCGGTGGATAATGCGGCATGGAGAGGATGCTGTGGTCGAGGTACCGATCGAAGTAGGTCGGATGCGCCTGGCCCTCGTGCCGGAGATGGATCCTCGTCCCCTGCCGCCCAAGAAATGGCTTGCGCTTTCCCGTAGGTTCGCCGTTGCGGTTCAAGGCGGCCAGGTATTCGTCCGCCACCCGCAGAATGCCGGATCTGGGCAGCATTTCCACTTCGATCCGGTAGCGGAGGTCGCGTTCGCGGACTCGAGCCGGAGCATTGGCTTCCCCATCTGACCCGACCTCCCCATGTGGGCGGCGCATTTCTCGAATCTGTCGGTTGACAGCCTCGACGACCGCATCCGATAGGCTCAAGTCGGCCTCGATCGAGAAAGAAAGCCTGTCCTGTTCGAGCAGGCCCTTGATTCCCTTGCTCCCGATGTTAAAGGATTCGAGAGGCTTGCCGCGATAGGGTGGATCGAATGCCTCCCTCAAAGTTCGGCTCGTCCCCAGCTTGGACAGGAGCTGCAGGGCATCGAGCAGATTACTCTTGCCTCCGGCGTTCGGCCCGACGAGGACGACGAGGGGGCACAGTTCTACCTCGACATCCTGCAGAGACTTGTACCCCTTGATATGGACTCGTTTCAGCATCGTGGGCTCTCCACTAGTGTCTGACCAAAGCGCTCCCATCCAATTACCTGGTCCAAGTTGTCGATGAAACGCATCGCCACATTACCCCAAACATCTCCTCTCTCCCTCAACGCCGGATGCCTCACGTCATACCGAATTTGCGTCGCCACGTATGTGCCTCCAGGGGAGCAGTTCGTTCGACTACCGCGATAGCTTCCTTAACCCTGGTTTCATGCTTCGTTCCGACACCCAGGCGATGTGCCTGTTTCAGAAAGGTATGGTAGTCTTCTGCATCAAAGACGCGAAGAAGCAGTTGGGTTGTACTAAATGGCAGGTCTACATCTACCTTGCCGACCATGGCGACTAACTCGCCAGCGCGATTGGCTCTAAACATCTCCATCGCCGTCGCGTCGATGTTCTCCTGTGGAATGATCACACCCGCGGCTCTTGCCTTTCGGAGTGCCTTCCCAAGTACGCCCTTCCGAAGAAGATCCTCTATCTCCGACTGATCTGGCCGGCGCTGCACAATTCGTTGACGGAAGTCCTTCATCTGGTTACTTCCTCGATCACGATGAGCTGCTTGACCGCTCGCGACATCGCAATATAGGCATCGATTGCAACGCCGAAATTCCGGCACAGAGCTTGGGTGTTTTTCGTAGTCACAATCATCACTCTTCGCTCATGGCCGCGAATCTTCGCTGCCGTAGTGACAACAATCCCGTCCTGCTTAGAATTCTCCACGACAGGAAGCTTGCGCCGGGACAGGTGGCGGAGGAGCCTGCTCGGCCCTTGGTTGAGGATCACCACTCCAATCTCGTGAGAGGAATGGTTTCCCAGTAGCCTGCGCAAAAGGCTAGCAAGTACGTCGTTTAGATCTTCATTCCTGATCCTATGTCGAAGGACCTCCCCTGATTCAAACACTGGGACGTCAGCGAGTGGCTTTGCAGGAAGCGCATCAGACAGCAGATCAAGGTAGCACTCGGCTATCTCGCGCGCATTTCTATAATTGATGGTCAATCTAAACTTTTTCAGTCGGGGAAACCTACTTAGCATTGCTTTCCAGCCGGCAATCCGGTGGCGGTAACGGGCGATGTCGTTATTTTGGATATTTCCGCCAAGTTGATTGAAGTCATAGAAAATGGTTAACCCAACAGCGTCGGAAATCCTCTCCGCCAGTTTTGATAGCCAGGTCGACGGGATCTCCTGTGCCTCGTCGATGATGAGGTGATCGACCGCATCAGCAAGTTGGTAAAGCTCGTCGGGCTTCTTCGGAACAAAGAAGTAACTTCCGTCCTCGGATCCGACCATGTCAATCAGACTCTGCTTCGAAATTTCCAGAACCGATTCGTGCGGGCAAACGAAGCCGACCGAAACACCCAGATCAATCAGATGCTTGCTGCGGTACCAGGCACAAACCGTTTTTCCTGTGCCCGCAGAGCCAACGACCGCCGCACGAAAGGAGGGTTCTAACTCCACAAGGTATGCTTGAGACGGGTGTAGGTATAGGTTCCAGTCAGTACCACCCGCCTCAAGAAGGCGCATGAGGTCCTCGTCTCTCTGGAGAACCCGGAATCGAGCCTTGGGGATAACGAGACCGCTAGTCTCGTACAGGGCCAGAAAGAGATTTGCCGTTTCGTCTGAGACCTCCTCTGCTGCCTTCAGAAGGTCCTCTTCTGTCGAGCACCCGCGGAAACATTCAGCCTCATCTCCTGCTACGCCGAAGGAAAGCAACGCATCATAGACATCGCCGGGAAGAATCTCCTCGGGGGTCACCTGGGCTATGGCTCCGGCTCCATCGTTCCGGTTCACGGTGGCACGATCCGCCAGATCGTGTTTCACCACCCGGTGGAGGATGAGGGCACCTCCATCCGATTGGGCAAGCATCCGGAAGTTCATGTCAACCGAGAGTGAAACCATGTTTGACCCGCGCAGACTGTGGAGTCGCCACCCCGGCAGAGCCTTCTGTCTAAGCTCGGCTTGCCCCACCTTTTGAAGCTCGGTTATCAGCTCTTGACATTTCTTTGCCAAGGCAGGCGATAAACCGCGGAAGTCATCAAGAAGTCGCCTTGTAATACGGATTTCCACTATGCGTGCGTCCCCTTAATCGGCCTACCCTGTCTTCCTTCCGCCCGCCACTGCCACTCCTCTTCGGCTCTACTCCGCCGCCTCCATAACCGCCCCTACCGTGATACTAACAGCCCGGGATTGGCGGTCCCTTACAAGCAGCTTGGCGAAGGGATCCTGCACCCGTACCAGTCGGGGGCGGGGCGTTGCGCAGTCGAAGACGACGTAGAGCCAGTATCTCTCTCTCAGGTTGCAGGCCTTCGCCCATTCGTTCTCCCGTAACTCCACCCCTCCGATGCCGGCCCTTCCCTTGACTTCTATGTCCCGTGGTTCTCTTCCCTCACGCCGGGACAAAAGGTCGAAGCCCGGCCAGTCCGGAAGTCCGGCCCGCCTCGCCAGCTCGGGCTTGGAGACGTCCTGCACCTGGGCGCCTCGATCCTCCTCGTAGGCGGCGGCCACTTCCATGGCGATGGCCTCGACATCGGCGTCGTAGCGCTCCACCTCCCCGGCGTCCTGGGCCGGCACCACCAGGGCATGCACCAGGAACTCGGCCTCCCCCGCCCGAAGGAGGTCCGGCTCGGCCTGCAGTTCGGTGAGGCGGTGGGCACGCACAGCGTTGAGGCTTCGCTGCCGCTCCCTGACCTTGGCCACCTCTTCGGCGGCCTGGCGGTCCCCGAAGGCGGCCTTCTCCCTGAGGCCGGACCGGGCGGCGGCCAGCTCGGCGGCCTGGTAGTCGAAGCCGCGGTTGACGAACTCCAGGCGCCTGGGCAGATCGTCCAGGCGGCGTTGCCGGTGCGCCTGCACAATCTGCTCGCTCACTTCCTCCTCAAGGAAATCTGTGGCCGCTTCGGCTATGCCGCGCGCCAGGGTGGCCAGGGGTACCCCGCCGGGGGAGATGCCGCCGGCTCCGCGCAGCAGAAGTAGGTGTTCGACGGGGCACTCCTTCACTGCGCCATCACTGGTCTGGCGCAGGCCAACGAGGCGCGACTCGACCAATTGCGGTTCCCCGTCAGCCTGGCCGCGGGCGTCCAAGGGAGGTTGCTGCTGGACACTGACCCGCGCGATGTGAAACAGGTAAGCCTCAGTCGCATAGGGGTCGCTGAACACCGCTCCACGCAGCCCTTCGGCTCCGAGACGCTCCCGCACCGCGGCCGAGAGGCTGTCGAAGACCGGCTCGCCGGGATGCAGCCAGATCGCTTCTTCGCGGCTCTCGGGTTTGTACACGGTCAGCCGCTCCCTCGCCTCCTCCGGATAGGCTTCGAGGGCGGGCAACAGAGGGTCGGCCGCGCGGGGCCGGTCCGGTACCAGGGTGAAGGCGCCGCCCGGATCCCCTTCGAGGCGCAGGTCGAGGAGCGGGGCCGATCTCTCGACGAAACGGCGCACGTACCCGGGCAGCAGCCGGCGGTAGTTCTCCTGCTCCATCTCCTCGTTGAGATCGTCCAGCCGGTTGCGCACCTCGCCGCCGTCCCCGTAGAGGGCGCGCTCTCTCTCCTCAAGGGCCCGGACCTGCTCTTCCGTGAGGTTGCCCTCCAGCCGCTTGGCTGCAACGTCGGCGCCGCCTTCACCAACCACCGCCTGCTCCAGGTAGTCCCGGACGGACAGCCCCTCGAAGAGCCGGCCCACCACGTCGAAGACCTTGTCCGAGCTGAGCTGCCGCCGGATCGCCTCGAGCTTGTCGAGCAGCGTCTTGAGCACCCGGCCCTCGCGCGTGCCGGCGGAGACGAGGTTGACGATGACTACCGGATCGTGCTTCTGGCCGTAGCGGTGGATGCGCCCCATCCGCTGCTCGAGGCGGGCCGGATTCCAGGGGATGTCGTAGTTCACCATGAGCCAGCAGAACTGCAGGTTGATCCCCTCGCCGGCGGCGTCGGTGGCCACCAGGTAGCTGGCCCCGCCCTGGTCGGCCGGCCGGCGGAACAGCTCGACCTGGCGCTCGCGCTCCGGGTAGGCGAGGCCGCCATGGATCATGGCGACGCGGCCGGTGTAGCCGAGACCTTCGAGCCGGCGCACCAGGAATGCCGCCGTATCCCGGTGCTCGGTGAAGATGATGAGCTTCTCGTCGCGGTACTGCCGCGCCCCGAGCACCTCCCGCAGCTTCTCGAACTTGGACTCCTCGCCGGCGTCAAACAGTTTCTGCGCCTTGTCGAGCAACCCGGCGACCTTGACACGCTCCGCCTCCAGCTCCGCGAGGGTGACCGCCACCGTGCCCTCGAGGGCCTGGCTCTCGAACTCCTCGTGCTGCTCCCCATCCTCACTGGCCCCCTCCTCGTCGGCGGTGCTCGTCTCGAAGAGGTCGTCGAGCCGGCCGAGGCGTTGTTGCCGCCTCGCGAGCTGCTCCTCGGTGAGGCGCCCGCTGCGGATGTCGTCGATGAGGTTCTCCAGCTTCTCAAGGCGACGCTCGAAAGAGCGCAGGAGGGCATAGGTGGAGCTGGCCAGGCGGCGCTGGAAGACGCTCATGGCCAGGCGGGCGGCCGAACGGTTCAGTGCCTTGGCCCAGTTGTAGTGATAGCGCATGTATTCCGTGGTCTCGTCGTACAGCTCCTGCTCGCCGTCCGGTCCCTGTGACAGCTCGTAGCTGAGGGTGTCGCAGTTGCGCTGCGGGTATAGGGGCCGGTGGTCGAAGTGGACCATCTCCTCCTTGGTGCGGCGGACGAAGTGCCGCTGCCGGGAGTCGGGCGGGAACTCACCGAAGGCGTCGTAGGTGGAGAGGGCGTCCGGCAGGAGCAGGCGCCACAGGTAGTAGTAGGGGTGGTCCTTGCCCATGTGCGGGGTGGCCGTCAGCAGCAGCAGGTGCTGCGCGGACCAAGGGAGCTCCCATCGGTCCTTGTCGTCGGACTCGGCGCCGGCCAGGGCCTCGGCCAGCCTGTAGCGGCCCGTCTTGCGCACCCGGAAGTCCGGCTGGCGGTCCGCCGACAGCTTGTGGGCCTCGTCGAAGACGACGAGGTCGTAGGGGTCGGTTTGTTGGTCTTTGAGGTGGCCGAACATGCGCTCCCCCGCCAGGGTGTCGACGCTGACGATGAGCAGGTCGCTCTCCGGACCGAGGAAGGGGTTTCCGGCGCGCGCCTCGGCGCCGCCCACGATGCGGAAGGGCAGACGGAAGAGGGTGCGCATCTCCCGCTCCCAGTTGCCGACCAGGCCGGCCGGGGGCACGACGAGTACGCGCCGCAGGAGCCGGCGGGACAGCATCTCGCGCACGTACAACCCTGTCATGATGGTCTTGCCGGCGCCGGCGTCGTCGGCCAGCAGGAAGCGCAGCGGGGACTGCTGGAGCATCCGCTGGTACACGGCGATGCGCTGATGCGGGAGCGGGTCGATCAGCGATGTCTCGGTGGCGAAGGCGGGATTGAAGAGGTGGCCGCTGGCGAGGCGATGGGCCTCGGCGACAGCGGAGACCGCCTCCGGATCGGCGGAGAAGTCCATGCCCGGGGACCGGGTTGGCCCTTCATCGGCCGAGGGCTGATCCGCCCCGTCTGCCGGCTGGTTCTCCAGCTCGACGACGCGCCGCCAAGCCAGGCTGTTGGGACGGGACTGTCCGTTTTCCCAGCGGTTGACTGAGGCAAAGGAGACGCCGACGAGTTCCGCGAACTGCGCCTGCGTCAGACCGCGGAGGCCCCGGATGCTCTTGATCCGGCGGGGGTAATCTCCGGAAAGCCCGTCCGAGATATCAGATGACATTCTGCCTTCTATCCTTCTGCGGTAAATTCGGTTACGGCAGATTGTACCCATGGTCCCATGATTTGTCAACTCGGTTATAGCAGGTGCTATATTCCGCGCCTTCAGATCTTCAGGTAAAGACAGGATTGGCAGCCACGTCCAAGGGCGTCTTCCCCTTCCGGTTGCGGATTCGAGGTCCTCGCGCCAAGGAGGTTATTCCTCGGACACCGGACTTCAGTGAGGGGCACCATCTAGTCCTACGCGAGTTCATTGGCGAACTGTCGACGGTCGTCCTACGGTGTTTCTAAACCGAAACCAGATCAGCGAATCCCACACGAACGGACCGAGTTCCGGGGGGAGCGACCTCGTTAGGCGGCGTCCAGCCTCCGACACCCCTACCAGTTTTCGTACTGCTCTGCATCCGCCATTTTGCCATCCAGAATCGTCACTCGCCGATCATGGCAGCAGCAAGACGATCCAGGAGCTCATCGTCGACCGGCAGCAGACCAGAGGCCGGCAAACGCCGCAACAGGTCGGCCCAGCTGGTCGTTCTGCGCCTGCGCCCGTTGCAGGTAGCGCACAGCCTCCTCCTCGCGTCCCTCGGAGGCCAAGGTCACACCCACCCAGAAGGGAGCCTCCCCGCCCGTTGCCTCATCGGGCACCAGTTCGGTCGCGGCGCGGTAGGCATCCATGGCTGCCTCCATGTCCCCTGCGGTCACCAGTTCGTCGCCCTCGTTGAGCTTGTGGTAGGCGCGGGCCAGACGCACCAGGCGGCGCAGTTCTCCCACTGGCTCGGGATGATCTTCCACGCGCAGGTCGAACACGCGGTCCACCCACGGCCGGCCCGTATCCTCGGCGGAGACCACGAGAATGGCCGCCGACTGTCGTCCGCGCAGGTCGCCTCCCTCGGCCTCGGCGGCTTCCAAGGCCACGAGCAGCCGCTCGGCCAGATCCCCCTCGGCATTTTCGTAGGCGTTCGCCATGGCCGGCCAAACGCTGCCCTGGTCCATCAGGTTCGCCTGAACGCTGTACTGGGCACCGGCCTGGTGGCCGGCGGCGGCAATGGCGCGCTCACCCGTGTGGACGGCCACGTTCCCCTCGGCATCGACCATGGCCACTTGCCGCACCGCAGCGTCGGCATCCCCCGCGAGCAGAGCGGTGAGCGCCGCCTGAGCCGTTTTGCCCATGGCCATCAAGTTCAAGGCCGAGCGGACCATAGGCCGGATCAACGAGGGACTGGGTAGCCACGGCGCCGACGCCGGGACGAGCCCACGGAACGATGGGACCCACGGAAAACCAGTGGGACTGGACCGCAACCCCGAGCTGTCCGCTCGAGCGATACAGCGAGACGCAATGCTAGCGATGGCCGAAATGAGGGCTTGTGCTCATAGCAAAACCGTATCTTGCATGTTGTCAGTCAATGAGATATATTTCTGACATTCCACAGAGGTTATATCCGTGCGAAACCTCCCATTTCAGATCATGAGCCACGCTGCCGAGTCGCCGGAGGGCACGCTACTGTGCCCAAGTGCGTTGTTGCATCTGGGAAGCAGAGCGGCCGTCGACCAAGCGCTGTCTCGCCTTTCCCGCAAGGGAGAACTCATGCGAGTCTGCCAGGGGGTATACGTGCAGCCCATACAGACCCGCTTCGGTCCACGTCCACCTGTCGTCGGAAAGGTTATCGCATCGCTGGCCGAACTCTGGGGCGAGACGATTGTACCTTGTGGCGGCGCAGCGGCCAACGCCCTTGGACTGACAACGCAGGTGCCGGTGCGGTCGGTTTACCTGACCTCCGGACGCAGCCGCAAGCTGAGGCTCGGCGAGTTGACGGTGGAGTTGCGCCATGCACCCCGCTGGCAGCTGGCAGCGCCTCATCGGCCGGCCGGCGAAGTAGTGCGCGCCCTGTCCTGGCTGGGTCCCGATGAGGTGGAGGCTGGCCTGGAAATGATAGGTGGCAAGCTCTCCGCGGAGGACTTTCAGGAGTTGGCTGCATCGCGTGCTGTTATGCCTGCTTGGGTAGCAGGGCCCGTGAGCACCCTGGTGGCCAATGGCTGACACGTCGTTTCAGTCACTCTCGCTCGAAGACCAGCGGGATGCCCTGGGGGTGGCCGCCGGCCTCAGCGGAAAACGAGCACATCTCCTGGAGAAGGACATATGGGTTGTTCACACCTTGGGCGCACTTGTGAAAAGCCCTTTTGGTGGGGCCTTGACGTTCAAGGGAGGAACCTCTCTGGCCAAGGCATATCACGTTATTCGTCGATTCTCGGAAGACCTCGACATCACCCATGACATCCGAACCATTGCTCCTGACTTGGTGGAGAGAGGTGGGGGAGAAGCTTTGCCATCCACGCGCAGCCAGGAGAGAAACTGGACGCGGGAAATAAGGAAACGCTTGGCCGAATGGGTGGGAAAACATGCACGTCCCACTATCGAGGCTAACCTGTCGCAATCCGGCCTGTCGGCACGGGTGCGAGCTGACCAGGACCGGGTATTTGTTGGCTATGAGCCGTTGTTCTCTGACTACGGTTTCGTCAGGCCGGAGGTAACGCTGGAGTTTGGGGCACGCTCGACAGGAGAGCCCCGCGAGGAGCGTCCGATCGAGTGCGATGCGGCACCTTACATATCTGACGTGGTGTTCCCCACAGCTCACACCCTGGTCATGTTGGCCGAGCGCACGTTCTGGGAGAAAGCTACCGCCATGCACGTCTTCTGTCGCCAGCAACGAAGACGCGGGGAGCGACTCTCCCGCCACTGGTATGACCTGGTGCGCCTGGATGACGCCAGCTTTGGCCAGACCGCGCTTGGCGACCGTACGCTGGCCCAATCGGTAGCGAGGCACAAGGCGATGTTCTTCCGGGAAAAGGACGCCCTGGGGTGTTGGATCGACTACGAAGCGGCAGTAACGGGTGGATTGCAGTTGGTACCCCATGGCTTGGCTTACGATGCACTGGCCGACGACTACGCGAGGATGCTCAGCGATGGGATGTTACTCGACGACGAAGAGCAGTTCGCCGACTTGATGGAAAGGGTTGCCGAAATCGAGGGGAGGGCGAATCGAAGGTGAGCATTCCTGACACAGAGACATCTCGGCTCCAAGCATCATCTCTGCGCGGCTAGTCACAGGTCACTCGCCGATCATAGCAGCAGCAAGGCGATCCAGGAGCTCATCGTCGGCTGGCATCAGACCAGAGGCCGGCAAACGCCGCAGCAGGTCGACCCAGCGGTCGTTCTGTGCCTGCGCCCGTTGCAGGTAGGCCACAGCTTCCTCCTCGCGTCCCTCGGAGGCCAAGGTCACACCCACCCAGAACGGAGCCTCCCCGCCCGTTGCCTCATCGGGCACCACTTCGGTCGCGGCGCGGTAGGCATCCATGGCTGCCTCCATGTCCCCTGCGGTCACCAGTTCGTCGCCCTCGTTGAGCTTGTGGTAGGCGCGCGCCAGACGCACCAGGCGGCGCAGCTCTTCCACTGGCTCGGGATGATCTTCCACGCGCAGGTCGAACACGCGGTCCACCCACGGCCGGCCCGTATCCTCGGCGGAGACCACGAGGATAGCCGCCGACTGTCGACCGCGTAGGTCGCCTCCCTCGGCCTCGGCGGCTTCCAGGGCCACGAGCAGCCGTTCGGCCAGATCGCCCTCGGCATTTTCGTAGGCGTTCGCCATGGCCGGCCAAACGCTGTCCCGATCCATCAGGTTCGCCTGAACGCTGTACTGGGCACCGGCCTGGTGGCCGGCAGCGGCAATGGCGCGCTCACCCGTATGAACGGCCACGTTCCCTTCGGCATCGACCATGGCCACTTGCCGCACCGCAGCATCGGCATCCCCTGCGAGCAGGGCGGTGAGCGCTGCCTGAGCCGTCTTGCCCATGGCCATCAGTTCGAGGCCGAGCGGACCATAGGCCGGGTCAACGAGGGACTGGGTAGCCACAGCGCCGACGCCGGGACGAGCCCACGGAACGATGGGACCCACGGAAAACCAGTGGGACTGGACCGCAACCCCGAGCTGTCCGCTGAGGGAGTCGCGGGCGACGATGGAATAAGTAGCCACGGGTCGCCGCCAGTCGGGTGCGTCGGCCGCAGCTAGCTGTGCCGTGGCGAGAATCAGGATGAGTAGGCGCATGGTTACTGAAATTCCTTGCCGGGAATTGTGCCCCAGGAGACCGCTTCCGCCTCGCCATCATAGACTGGCAGAAATGGTTCCCTTATGTGCCACGTTTGTTCGACCCAGTCAGCCCATTCAGACCTGCTGGTTATGTGATCGCGGATCAATGCCTTGACTTCGTCGGGCATGTCGTCATAGGCGGGCCAATACCAGAGAGTGAGCACTGTGCGGCGTTGGCCGGTCTGATTGCCACGGGCGGAATGCAGCAGACGCGAATCGCCGATGACGACATCGCCGGCGCGAACTGGTACATCGACCTCACCCTCGACCTGTTGGAAAGCGAGATGATCCATATCGGTTGCGTTGATTACGGTGTCGTCGTCCCTTGGCCGCATATCGTGCAGCGGGTGACGTTTCGGGTGGAAGCCGGGAATCAAACGCAACCAGCCGTTGTGGTTGTTCGTGTCGACCAGATAGTACATCCACCGCCATCGCGCCGGGATCAATGAGGAGTTGATTGCGTTTCTCCCTAGCGACGATTGGCATGGAGGAGCTCCTTCCGCGCCAGCAAGTTCTCACGCCCTCCCACCCGTCAAAATCGACACAACCTGTGGGACGGCATCTTCCACACTTTCATCGAATTCTTCGCCTTTCACGGGTGCGGCGTACGCGCGCAGTTCTATGCTCCTGTAGCCTGCAACGCCGTCAAAGGTGCTCGACCAGGCGCCGGCTCCGGCAGGCCTGATTCCGGCTTCCACCTCCTTTCGAGGATACTCCCATCGCAGGTCCTTGCCGCCGTAGCGAACCCGATCCCCTTCCTTCACATCGCTCATTCTCATCCTGCGGTGTACCCCGAAGTGGATCAGCCTGCGATGCACCGTGTCGGACTGCGGGCCGGAGTCTTCCCATCCCTCGATCAGGTAGTTCCCCGTTGCATGAGACAGGCTGAACCCGTCACCATCGCGTTCGACCATTGGAACCCTTCCTGCGGCCGTTATGTAGGCGGTCGGTACGCCTCTCAACTCGAACTCCAGCATGTCGTGCAAACTGCACGAACTGGCCCCGCATCAGTCCACGACCCCCATTACAAGCCCGTCGCACTGGGGAACGATCTCCTCCAGAAGCTTCTTCGAGCAGACGCGGTAGGGAGACGACTTTCTCCACGGTCCGACCACATTCGCGTCGTACTCTGCTGCGAGCCGCTCCCCAACCGCCTTGAGGACGGCTCCTGCAGTGCGTTTTCCCGGGTCCAGAAGTCCGATCCTGGCACCGTTCAGGCGGGTCAGTCGGGATGCGGGTTCGATTCCTGGCACAGGTCTGCTCCTTTCTGTTCTTACCTCTCAGGTATTGTCTGAAATGTCAACGAATTGGGCAAGGCCCTTACCGGGGCGGGCTCGTGCGCTTCGGCCAGCGGCCATCGCTTGGGGGCTTTTCGGTGCGAGGACAAGGGATTCATCAGGGACTCTGTTGGACCTTGCATACGTTTTCAGCGAACTGCATGGTATCGTTATCGATGCCTTGGTATTTTAAACATCGGGACGCCCTCGACAATTCTGTTTACAACCGCCACCGACCGTATTTGCTCTTGATCAGGCTTAGCTGATTCCCACTGAAATGTCTGGATCCGAACACACGCAGCCCAGCCACGTGGAGGTGGTGGGGCTCACCGCCGAGCAGAGACAGAAGTATGCTCGCGACGGGTGGGTCGTCGTGCCTTCACTCTTCACCGCCGACGAGTGCGACGGGCTCATCCGGCATATGGACGCCGTGCACGCGGGCGAAATCACCGTCGAGGGAATCGTCCCGGCGGCGGAAGGCGCCGACCATCTCATCGACACGGACCAGTGCCACATCCACGACCCCGTCTGCCGCGCTTTCATGCTGCACCCGAAGCTGCGCGAACCGCTCAAGGAAGCTCTGGACGAGGAAGAGCCCGAGGGCATCAAGAGCCACTACTGGTGGAAGGGCAGCCAGTGGTCGCAGAGCTGGCATTGTGACGGAACCCCGCTTCCGGGCTGCATCGGTGTGTGGATTCCGCTCGTGGACGTGGACGTGGAGATTGGTACGCTCGCCCTGCAGACAGGCGGCCACCTTCGCCGCAAGCTTCACCACGATGACCTCCGGCCGGGAAAGTGGGCGGGCTATCGCACCCACTCAGGCGACCCGGAGCTGGGTGCCAGGCTGAGGAAGGAGATCTTCGAGGAGAACGAAGCGGCAGGGGCGGAGGTAGTGCACATCGCGGCAAAGAGGGGGACAGCGGTGATCTTCGAAGGCCATTTGTGGCACCGAGGGTTGATGGGGCGCGACCCAACCGTCTTTCGCCAGGTCTACGCATGCCACTACATCTCCAGCGCCTTCAAGGAGTGGCCGCACGTGTTGTGGGAGCGCCTCAGCTTCGACGGAACCGTACGCTGGTCCACCGGCGACGAGCTGACGCCGGCTGCTCGCCACAACGCGCGGCTGCCGCGGCATCCGGCCATGGAGTTCAGCAGCTCGAGCAAGCACCCATCGCTCCTGCCGACCCGCAAGGATGCCCCTCTGCAGATCCTCAGCAAGGATCAGGCGGACGCTATGGACCTGCGGGGGTTCACAGTGGTCGAGGATGCCTTCAGCGCTGCGGAGATCGGGCAGCTGCGGAATGAGTTCGATCGGCTCGAGCGCGAGAGTGTGCGGCGCTTCGAAGCCAGGGGACAGCAGCCGTCGGGCGCGATTGCGAGTCCTGACCGGATCACCTTTAGGAGCGGCCTGGCCCGGCGGTCGGGGCTTGCGCTCTCATTCTGCGCCGGTCCGTTCTTCCAGAAGGTTTGCCACGACGTGCTCAATTGCGACGATGTGCGACTGTGTGCCGGTCAAGGCGGGCTCGGTGGCCATCTTCTGGAGCCTTACGCCGCACATGACAGGGTCCAACAACACCGATAGCGTGCGCAAAGCCTACATCTGTCAGTATGCTCCCGATGGGTATGACGACAGAATCTGGGACAAGGATGCCAACGGCGGGCACGGAGGCCCCATGAAGGTGGGCTCAGCCGGGAAGGCTGCCGTGGACGAGGCCAGAAACTTCCTGGTGTTGAAAGGAGCGAAGGGCGTGCCACCACCCTCGCTCGCCAAGTTGTGAAGCTGTCGTAATCCACCAATACGGACTGACCTGCGGCACCAGCCCATTTCAGGGTCGCAAATTGATCGACTCTGGGAGTATTTGGAAACTAGTTAATGAATCATACCAAGAGGAAACTTCTGATGAACGAATCGCGGGTTTACGATAACAGCAAACCTGCCTCCGTGTCCCAAGTTCAGGACCTGCAACCCATCCCCGACCGATTGGTCGTCCTGACCTTCGATGACGGCAACAAGTCAGATACCACCTATGTTGCACCGGTACTCAAGCGTTACGGTTTCGGCGCAACCTTTTTCATCACTGAGGGACTCAACTTTCTTAAAAACAAGGCGCACTACGTGACATGGGAAGAGGTCAAGGAGCTGCACGAAGCCGGTTTTGAAATCGGCAACCATACACGCCATCATAAAAATGTAAACAATCAATCGAGCGAAGAGGTACTCGCCGACCTGCAACACATCGATCTACGTTGCAAGGAACACGGCATCCCTGTACCCGAGACATTCTGTTATCCAGGTTATTCCAACGGACCTGAAGCTGTGAAAGTTCTAACCGAGAAAGGGGTTCTCTTTGCACGACGCGGCGTCGCACCGGATTTTTCTTATGATTCAGAGGGAGGACGAGGTCCCCCGTACGATCCGACGAAACACCATCCGTTGCTCATCCCGACAACAGGTGCTTCGGGACCACACTGGGTATTTGATGACTTGGTGGGGGCGATTGAACAGGCGAGAGATGGACAGATAGCCGTCTTGACGTTCCACGGGGTACCTGCACTTGAGCACCCTTGGGTCAACACAGAACCAGAAACATTTGAAACCTACATGGATTATCTGTACGACAACAGCTGCACTGTCATTTCCCTGCGTGACTTGGGAAAATATGTTGACCCGATTCAAGGCCGGGATCTTCCATGCTATTACTAAACCGATCGCGTTTCAACAGGAAATTTTTAAGCGACCACGCTGTGCCTCAGCAGTGGAGAGACGATTCTGAAACGAACCGATAGAGATTCTGGATCTCGGTTGTGGCACCCGTCTACCTGAAAGCGCTGGCCTGCAATGTCAAGAGAATGGCACGGGCACTTAAGTCCCAACCCGCAAGCGCCTTTAGAGATCAGCAGAGCGCCAGTTGCGCAGTCCGGCCACTAAACACTCTTCGAGCCAAACCCGGAATCGCTCTTCTATGGACGCCAGGTCTTCCCGATAGTTGATCTGAAACAGGCTGCGCGAAAGCACCTCGGCCGGACTCGTCTCCCGTTCTTCGCGATCCGTCTGAACTCGCTGAAAGAATACCGCCGAACAGGCCAGTACCCCGCGGAATTCGCGTCCGATTCCATGGAAGGAAAGCAGAATCTGGCTCTGGTTCGCATTGTGAATGACGAGACGCACCCAAGCGCGGTAGGACTCCAGATTGGCGAAGTAGTCGAGCATCTGCGCCCCGGCCACGATCTGCTGCCGGAAATAGTGACTGCGTTCGCCGTGGTCGGATTCTCCGTCGACAAATACATGAACTCGGTCGAGGACGGCTCCCATGTCGGCCTTGATTACCGCCCTCAGTTCATTCATCCGATTCTCGGCACGCTGCCGCAGATGTTCCGCCTGATCCTTGACGGAATTCCATTCACCCGCGAGGGCATCGCGGCGATTTTCCAATTCTCTGCGCGTGGCGCGGATCAAATCTTCGGCGCGGAAGTCCTTCTCAACTTCGCGGGACAAACCAAGTGCCCGCACGAACTCGTGTCTTTGGATTTCCGCAAAAAAACTGACAAGTGGTTTTAGATCGCCGCGGTCCGCGGCCTCCAAAGCGTCGAGATACTCGCCTTTGGCCTTGCTCCGTACGACCAGAGGAAACCGGCGTTCCTTGACGAGAACGAGCGTAGCAAGTGCTCTCGCTACCCGGCCATTGCCATCCTGAAACGGATGGATCTGCGTGAAGCGGTGGTGGAGCCAAGCGGCCTCGACCTCGGGAGCGATCTTTTCGTGGGCTTGGTGCATTTCGATCAGCCGGTCCATCTCGGAGGCGACCTGCTCTGGTGGACAGTATTCGTGGATTGCACCGCCGCGACCGGTCGGATTGTTTGGTCCCTTCTTGTAGTCGCCGCGCAGTAGAGGAATCCGCACCCATTTCCCGAGACGGTCCCTTCCTTCTGCTGTCTCCTGATTCTGCGTCAGCAGTTGGTGAAGCTCCTTGATGTAACTCGTAGAGAGTACACGCTCGTCCTTGACGAAGGCGAATACATATTCGATAGCCGCCTCGTGATCTTGAATCATGGAAGCAATCCGTTCCGGGTCGTCGCCGGAACCGTGAGGGATCAACGTCGCGTCAATGCCGCGCTCAATCAGGAGTTCTGTGACTCCACGGTCGAAGTCGTACACTCGTTCTATCAATCCGGTCTCGATCGCCCATTCCCGGTGCAGTTTCCGGTTAAACTCGGTCAGTGCCTCCGAGTCTTCTAGTCGGCTGCGCTCTGTTTCCCATACCGCGGCGAGAGAATCGAGTTCCTTCTGCGCCAAGGCAGCCGGGTCGTTCTCATAGTCAAGTATCGGAGTCCACTTGTACCCGCCGTCCATCGTATTCCTCGTCATGACTTCGTTCGTCAGGACACTAACGTCGCGAACTGTTCAGGATGTCCATCTTTCCCACGGCGCCCAAAAGTCTTTTTCAGTCCCATCAGTGAGACTCATTTCAGCTCACAACGCACAGTGTGCGTACCCGGCTCTCTCCGAGCAGATATTCTACTCTAAATATACGACTCGGCTCGGATAGCCGCCTACTTTAGGGTCTCAAAATGGCCGAATTGCGGATTCAGAAGCGGGAACGAACGCTTCTATTCTCCGGACTTTTCCAATCATCGCTTGAGTATATTGGCGATTTCCGCATTGCCTTCACGCAAAGCCATGTCGAGAGGCGTCTCCCCTCCATAGGAATGAAACAGCACTCTCTTGAACTCGGGCAGGGGCCAGACAAGTGATGTGACTTCAGACGTCCACTCGGTAAACTGCTCCGGCTCACTCCTTCGGCTGACCGTTTTCAGCGACGGGTCGGCACCGTGGTCGAGCAACATCCGCACCATCCGCTGATTGCCCAGCCGGGCGGCGAAATGCAGCGGTGTCTCCTTGCCGTATTCCACGAAATGCTCGTTGTCCATGATCGGTCCGTCGTCAAGTCCGCTCAGTGCCTGTGCGTTTACATTCGCTCCTGCCTTGATCAGGATGTAGGCTTGCGCGAGATGGGTGTCGTCATCGTGGCGGGACTGAACATGGAGTAAGGTTTCGCCGTTGTAGGGCCATGCGAAATCAGGATCCAGTCCGTTTTCCGCCATGAGTAGAAAAGAATCGAAACTGGTGACACCAACGCCATGAAACCCAAGGTAGGATGGTTGATTGATGTCCGTCCCTTGACTAAGGAGATATCGGTTAATTTCATAATCATTGCTTGGCCAATGTGTGCCAAGGTCCCCGTTGTTTACGTCCGCACCTGCCTCTACAAGTGCCTTTACTTTATCCAGACTTTTGTGGTGGACACTGGCACAATAAAGCGGTCCCCACTGCCGGATTCTCCCGTTCGGAAATGTGTGATTCACTTTCACGTTTACGAGTTCCGGCGCTCCAGCGAGCATTAGTCGAACAGTCTCTGCATCTGCTGTCTCAAATTCTGTCTGCCAACGTTCAATAAGTTCCTGGTTCATTGTGTCTCCCTGTTGAGATTGAAGACTGCAGCTGCGCGCTGATTTGGGAAACCCTCACTGCGGGGAGCCGTGGTGCGGCCACTCCCCCGGCGCCGCGATGCTGTCGACCAGGGCCCTGCGCTCGAAGGCCTTCTCCACCAGCGGCAGGGCGTTGCGCTCGGTCTCCCACAGCTCCACCGCCGGATACTCGTCGGCGATCAGGGTCAGCCTCAGGTAGTCCTCCCCCCAGTTGACGATGACGTCGTCGACGACGCCGTTGCGCCCGCGCTCGAGGTTTTCCGCCAGCCGGAGAATGGCGGCGAGCCGGGTGAGGATGGCGAGATCGACGGCGCCGAGCAGCGCCTCGTAGGTCGAGATGTCGGGGGCGCCCTTGCGGTGATAGCGCGCCAGCAGTCCGATCAGGGCGATCTCCCGCGGTGAAAAGCCGGCCAGCCCGTTGTAGTGGATCAGTGTCTGCGAGTGCTTGTGGTGGCCGTGGTAGGCGATGACGGTGCCGAGGTCGTGCAGCAGGGCCGCCGCGTCGAGCATCTCCCGCTCCCCGGCGCCGTACCCGTGCAGCGGGGCCAGCTGGTCGAACAGGCGCCCGGCGAGGTAGCGGACGTGGTTGGCGTGCTGCTTCTGGTAGTCGTAGTTGCGGGCGATGTTGAGGACGCTGAAGCGGCGGACGTCGGGGATGACGGGGAAGGGCAGGTGCTGCCAGAAGTGCTCGAAGAAGAGCCCCTCCCGGAGGCCGCACGCCGAAATCGTCAGGTCGTCGAGGCCGAGGCGGTCGAAAAACGCAGCCAGCACCAGAGCCCCGGCGAGGATGATGTCGGCCCGGTCCGGGCTGATGCCGGGCAAAGCTTGGCGCTCCTGCAGGTCGTATCGGCAGAAGAGGTCGATCGACTTTTCCACCGAGTCTTGGGTCAGGCGGAATCCGTGCAGGGTGTTCAAAGGGTAGCGCTGCCTCTTCGCCTCGATCTTGGCGAGGTTGCGGATGGTCCCGCCCAGTCCGACCAGGGCCTCGGGCTTGCCAAGCCACGGGATCGAATCCAGCTGCGACTCGATCTCCGCCTCGAGGGTCCGTCGCTCTTTCGGCGCGATCGGGTCGGAGCGCACGAAGCGCTCGGTCAAAGCGAGGGCCCCGAGAATGCGAGCTTCCCCGCGGATGTAGCGCCCGTCCCGCACCTCGCCCACCTGGGCGCTGCCGCCCCCGATGTCGAGGACGACGCCGTCGCGCAAGGTGACGTCGTTGAGGGCGCCGACGGTGCTGTAGTAGGCTTCGCGCTCGCCGTCGAGAACCCGCAGGTCGATCCCGATCTCGTCGCGCACCCGCTGCACGAAGGCGCGCCCGTTGGCGGCGTCGCGCACGGCGCTGGTCGCCGTCGACAGCACGACCTCGGCCCCGGTGCTCTCGCAGAAACGCTTGAACAGCCTCAGAGTGAAGATCGCCCGAGCCGCCGCTGCCTCGTCCAGCCCCTTCTTGGTCATGCCCTGGCGCAGGCGCACGACCTCGCGGATCTCGTCCTGCAGGCGGTAGGAATACCCGGGAATGGCGGCGATCAGAACCAGGCGGGCGGTGTTGGACCCGAGGTCGATCACCGCGACTTGATTGGGAGGAGCGTTCATGCCGGCTTCGTCAACCTTTCGGGATACTGGTTGGACGGCACCCGGTCAGGGGTGCCGTCCGGAGATGTGGACGACAAGCGATTCATCAGGAACCCTGCTGGCCCCTTGCGTTCGTTTCAGTGAATTGCATAGTACTGATACCGGTGCCATATTTTTCTTATACAATACATTATACATTAAATCGCATCCGGCTCCAGTTGACGGATCGCCGCACGCCAACGTCGTTCGCACAGCAACTCGCGCTCGAGATAGATCCCGGCGTTCGTGTTGCGCATGGCTTTCGGATCAGTGACGGCCAGATCGCTGTAGAGCATTCTTTTTCCCTTTCATTGGCGCAACCTCACCTTCTTGACTCAATTATCGTTGACTAATTCTACCATGGTTGACTTTTTCTGCCCTTCCTGCCAACTTTTTAGCATGGACTTGACCTACTTTGGACGGTCCAATGGCAGCGGAGGGCATTTCATGAGCTTGAACATCAAGAATAAGGACGTCAAGCGGCTGATCGAGGAGGTCACCCTTCTCACAGGCGAGAACAAAACGGAGGCAGTGCGCCGATCCCTGGAGGAGCGCCGCGACCGCTTGGCCTATCAAGGCGCCGCCAATGACCGCGGCGAACGGTTGCGCCGATTCCTGGAGACGGAGGTTTGGCCCTATGTGCCGCCCTCGGAGCTAGGTAGAAAGCTGAACCGGGATGAAGAGGAAGACATCTTAGGCTATGGCAAAGACGGCGCATGATCCTCGACTCCTCGGCGATCGTTGCCATCCTGCTCCGGGAGCCGGAGCACGAAGCCCTTCAGTCCAAGCTCGCCGCCGCGCCCAGCCTCGGTATTGGCACACCTACTCTTCTCGAAGCCGCCATTGTGCTGTCGGCTCGCCTTGAACGCAACGCTCAGGGGATTCTCGCTCGCTTCATACAGGAGACCGACACAGTCGCAATCTCATTCAGCCAGGCCCACTACTCCGCGGCCCATCAGGCTTGGCTGAGCTACGGCAAAGGTCGCCATCCGGCGGCACTCAACTTTGGGGATTGCGCCGCCTACGCCACTGCCCAACTCGCTGGCGAGCCACTCCTCTGCACGGGGAACGATTTCTCGCAGACGGACCTCGAACTCGCCTAATGTAGTCGGGGTTGGCGACTTGACGAACTGCGACGGACTTCTCATCCCTTCGTGCGATTCACGAGTATGCCTCTCAGAGAACAAAAGGCCGTCTTAGAAGGACACGCGAGACATTTCTTTTTCGGAAATCAGCCGATTTCTTGGGGTCGATATTGGTATGTTTCACCGCGAACACGGACCACCCCATTTTCACGCTACATACGGTGAATATGATATCACCGTCGATATCCCCGGTGAATCTCTGCTATCAATAATCCCAAGGCATTCCATGCCGCTGGAAGAGCGCGTTCACCATCTCCTGGCCGTATCGACCGACGGAGATCCCCACAGCCGGGCCGTGGACTTCGGCATCCTCGGGTTGATCTTTCTCAACATCCTGCACTGACCCTGGAAACGATGGAGCCGGTCTATTCTCTGAGTCCGGCCGCCTTCCGTTGGTTCGAGCAGATCTCCCTGATCATCTTCAGCATCGAGTACGTCCTGCGGTTGTGGTCCTGCACCGCGGACCCGAGGTACCCGCGCCCCATCCTCGGCCGGCTCCGGTTCTTCACGACCCCGCTGGCCCTCATCGACCTGCTCGTCATCCTGCCTCTCTATCTGCCGCGTTACCTCGAGGTCGGGGTCCCCCGGTCCCGGGACCGCGGCCGCATCGTGCCCGCCAAACCGGTTGAAGAGTCGACGGCGGCAAACCGCGAGCCGAGCCCTGCGTCCTGCGCCCATCTCCTGGGCTGGGCGGCCCTGCTCGCCCGCCTGTTTGCCGCCGACCTCAGCACATGCGCAGCCTGTGGCGGTCGCCTGAGAATCATCGCCCCCTGACCGATCCCGCCTCGATCCGGACCTGTCCGGAGGGAGTAGGGCTGCCGGCGATGTTCCTGCCGAGGGCCCCGCCTGAGCCGCTGTTCGAGTTCGCCGCCTGACCTCCCCCGCGATGGGCTCCCAGCCCGGTGAGCCGTACGGAGGAGTGTGCCCTCAAGACCCGGTTGACCCCTGAAACGCGCCGAAATCCTTATACATACGTGAGTTCGTGGTAGGTATAAGGCCCGACCGCGGTAGTTGGATGCGTCAACCAAGAGCGAATGGCCAATGACCCAGACAGAACACTGACCATCCTCACACCCTCGCAGGCGGGGTTGCGGTTCAGCCGGCGGCCTTGACGGGTTGGTGGGACTTGAGGAAGCCGCGCACCTGGTTAATGGTTGCGGCCTTGATGTCCTCGGCCTCTTTCCAGGGATATGGCGTTACCTCGGCCCTGGGGGCCAACTCCACTAGGTCCATGGCGGCCTCCAGCGAGTGGGAGGGGGTGTCGTCGGGCATGACCAGCAACGGCGTCTGGCAGGAGCGGGCGAAGTCCCGGGAAACGCAGTACATGAAGTCGGGCTGCACCCGGTATAGGTTGTGGAGGTACTGCTCGACGATTTCCATGGTAACGTCGGGCAGCTGGGAACACAGCTCGGGGCCCCAGCTGTCGTGTCCGGAGTTGTACATGGAGTCGGGTGTGGCGCTGGTGTGCCCGACGGGCTGGCAGAGGACGGCGGCCAAAACGCGCTCGGGGGCGCGTTCAACGAGCTTCATCGCAAAGGGGCCGCCGATGCAGTAGCCCATGAAAAAGAATTCCCGGATCCCGAGGTGGTCCATCAAACCGAGCTGGTCTTCGGCGAAGGCTCCCCAGGGGTCTTCGACCTGGATCGGTCCGGTGGACTGGCCGCCGATGGCGTTGCGCTGATCCATGGTGATGCAGCGGAAGTCGTCCTTGAACACCTCCATGGCGTTGAATACCTGCCTGGGCCACCCGCTCATTATGGAGTTCAGACCCCCACCGGGGGTCACCAGCAGGGGGAAACCGGAGCCAACCTCCTCATAATGGATGGTGACGTCGTCTTTGGTATAGAACAGCATTGTTATTTCTCCTCGCGCAATCTAATTCCGGCATCTTGAAAAAATTGTAGCCGAATTGCATAGTACCGATATCGGCGCCTTATTTTTCTTATACATCCCCCTCCACCTTCAGGTAACCGCAATCATGTCGGCGCCATCTCCTGCGCCCTGGCGGCGGCCTTTGCCACGTCGTAGACGCCGACCCCGCAGACCGCGGCGCAAACCGGAACTCGGCCGCTGGATTCTTCGAGGAAAACCTCAATACAGCGCTCGCGGTCTGCGAGCGGCAGACAATAGGTCTCGCTGCCAATCATGCCGGGAATCAGCAGGACGGTACCGGCGTCGATCACGTACCGCACCTGGCGCTGGTAAGATTCCTCATCCAACCGGTTTTCAGGTTTAAACGGGGTCTTCAGCAACGTGGCCACCCCGCGGCGTGCCCGTTTCCTGTCGAGCAGGTCAAACGATCTGGACATGGGAACAGCTCCGGCTCGAGGGGAAGCGGAGGAAATGTGGGACCTGCGGTAACGGGATTCCTCAACCGAGTAAAATATGGGAATTATGCAGTTCCGTAGCCAGGAAACGTTTGCAACACCTGGTCGAGAGCTGCCTGCCGATTCGTTGCAGGCAGACTTGGGCATTGTTGAATCACTGCTTCATCAAAATACTCTCGAATCGAATCTTCAAGCTCTCTGTCTCGGTATGCGCGAAGCTGCGTCAGGCGATACTGCTCGTCTTTGATTTCGCCGGGGTAGTATCGCGCCAGAATCCATTCGTCGAGCAACTGAGATCCAAGTAAGGCGAAGTAGGGCTTGAAGCCATCTTCATCCTGTGTCGCAAGTCCATCCAAATCTTTTTTGCCGAACTTGACCCTTTGGTCCTGCGTAGTCTTTACCTCTATTGCAATCCGCCGCTGGTCTGGCAGCGCAACTTCCAGATCGATCCCCTGCGTCGAGCGCTCTATCAGACGGACGGCACCAGCTTTGCAAAAAGCGATCGCCAAGAATTTCTGGATGAGCTTTCCATACTCCTTATCGGATTCCTGCCATAATTTCTTCAAGTGCCGATAGACTTCGTACTTCATCGGTCCTCCTCGCTTTCGATGGTCGCACCATCTGCTCGCGACCATGGTCCCAAGGTCACTATGTGGCGTTGTTTGCTTATGTAATCCTGGATCCGTTCACTGAGTTGACCCGGAACAGTCGCTACCAATACCGAGCAGCTATTGGCAAATTCCTCGATGGCTTGGGAAAGGCCTTTCTGTTTTTCTGAATCGAGGCTCTGGCCTGGGTCATCTAAGGCAACCAGCTTCCACGAATCGGCGCCTTCCAGGGCCTCTGATTGCGCAAACAGAAAGGCCAATGAAATAGCATTAATCGCTGCCTGGTTCAGGACCGGAACCGCGAGACGGCCTGATGCATCGACAAGCCTATAGGATATCCGTTGAGGCGTCACATGAACACTTACCTTAATGGCCGTATCGTCCTGAGTAATCAGCGAATAGTACTTCCCGAGTGCCTTGTTAACTTCAGCGGCGCGAACATCGGAGCGCTCGGCCTGGACTTCGCGTGCCAAGCCTCCAAGGAATGCCATGTCGGCGCCGAAGCCAGCGAGTTCGTCAAGGGCCTCGTTGAACTCGGACCACTCGGGCATAGCCGACAATTTGATACTCGATTCGGCCTTTTTTGATGCGCTGAGCCATTTTTCAATGACATCCAAGCGGCTGCAATCTGCTTGATGATCCTGGATACTTTTATCTCTGTCCGGCGCGAGCCCTTCGAGCTTGGCAATCTCCGATCCAAGTGCTTCGCGCCGTTTCTTTGCCTCGGCCAAGACATCGTGGACCGCTGTCGACTCATCCATTCCCAGGGCCTGTTCAAATTCGTCGCGTTGATTTTCGACTCGCCGGCGGTCCCTTGCCTCGTCGTTCCCGAGATCTTGAAGCTTACCTAGGGAAGATTTGGCGCATTCGAGTGCTGCACGAGCATCCTCCTCGGCGGACTGCAGCGCCTGAAACTCATCGGAACGCATCCTATCGATTTTCGTCTTTAGTCGCTCCGCCAGCCCTGGCACATTGGTTTCGCAGACCGGACACTCCTCATTCCGACCTGCCGCCTCGACAGCCGCTTTCGCATCGACCAAGAGCTTCACCGTGGCATTGTTTTGCTGTAACGCATTGGTTGCTTCTGACAACTTAGTTTTCGCTTCGGCGGCCTTTGCTTCGCGTTGCGCCTCGTCTCCTCCGGTCTGGAGCTCCAGTTCCAGCTGTGACCGCGCTACCTTCCAAGCCCTGTCGTCTTCCTCGTATCCCGCAATATGGGAGTCAAGCTTAGAGGCCTGGCGTCGATAACTCTCGAGTGCCGAAAGCGCAGGCGCCGAGGAACGAGCAATCGCCGGCCAGGTGGAGGCCCAATTCCGAACCGCGGACGCGTCACTCTTATCCGGAAGATCCGTGGTTAGGCCGAGCCGACCCGCCAAGTCTCCGGCTCGATCAACAAGTATTGACCTTAGTGTTTTCGCATTTGATTCCTTGAGCTTACTCGAATCGACCCCGATCGCATCGGCCTGACGCTCAAGTTCGTTGAGTCGCCGCTGCGGGAACTCCAAGGCCCGGTGCGCCTCTCCATTTAACTCCTCGAATGTCCGGTCGACCTCCGTGAACAGCTTTGAAGGCTGATTCGATTCAATCGTGCTTCGCAATGCGATATCGTCTTCCAGACCAAGTAGAGCGGCTAGAATCGCACTGCGCTCGCTTGTCGAAACAACGCGTTGCCTTGCCGCTTCCTGGTGGAAGCAGTACGCACGCCGATATGTTTCCCAGTCGGGCATTCCGGCCTCATCAAGCCACAAATCTGCGTCTTCATTTGTTAGAACGGCGCCATCTGGGCCTTGAATCTTGAGGGTATCGGCCTCCCTTGGTTTGGCTCCAGATCGCCGCTGACGACAAACCTTGACCAGACCTTCCGGAGTTTCAAACTCCAACTCGACGCGAGTAGGCTCGGTGTCGGCCCTCTCGGTGCGCGTCCTCAGCTCCCAATCCTGGCGCTCATCTATGCCGGATCCCTTCTTGGTCACCATGGCACCGTAAAGACACCATTCGATGGCATTCAGAAAACTGCTCTTGCCTCTGCCATTGTCGGCGACTACTAAAGTGATTGGCCCCTCCAGCTTGATGCGGTGCTCATTCTTCCAACCGCGAAAACGCGAAATTGTTACGGCAATTGGTTTCATTCGCGCATTGCCTCCTTAAGACGGGCAGCCGCCTCATCTACTCGAAGCACAAGTTCATTCTTGCGATCCTCAATGGAATTCTCCCCGGTTTCGTGGTCGGCTTTCAGTCCCTCGAGCAGTTCGAGGCGCTCGTCGACCCGTACGCTGTGTTTGCCGTGTTTTTTGATGCGCCCCTCGAGCTCCGACCATAAATTCATTCTCTGTTCCTCAGTCTGCCACACGTAAACGTAGATGCAATGAATATCGAAACCGGATAAAGCATGTTCTGACCCGTTGCCTGAGTGGTGAGATGAATCATCGTTTACAGGAACGAACAAGCCGACTCAGCTTATCGGGACATAGGTAAAATAAGGGGCCTTTTGAGGTTTGGTCAAAATCCGGAACGCACGTACCGGCGGCGGTGTCCTGATCATCTCGCGCAGCTCATTAAGGACAGAGGTAACGTTTACCACCATGAAGAGTCAGGCGGTTGAGCCGGTCTCGATGGTAATGCTTGTGGCCCGCATTGAGGGTGCAGTGTGTCACATGAGGAGATGGGGTAAAGGAAGAGGGTGAGACAAGGTCGGGATTTCGTGGGAAATGGGGAGACGGTTGACAGAGGCCGTTGATTAACGGAATATCCTAGTAAGACTCGATAACAAGGAGCGCGTATGCCACGAACGAAGAGGACCACCACCTTTTCTTTGCCCGCTGAGATGGCGGAACGGGCGGACGAGGTGATAATCAGCAGGGACAATCGAGGAGTGAATTTCTGCGGGAGGCGCTGCTCCGGGACATTGAGGAGTGTGAGATGAACGATCTCTTGATGAAACTCAAGAGCCCAAAGGACCGAAAAGGGAGCAAACCTCGTTGTCATTGGTTGACGCATGGGACACGGGAGCAGGTCGCCAATCGGCTCACAGGACTGGTAGCGCCGTGGGCCACGGTGTCCGAGGAAGACGCTCGCTGGATGCCGGAGGGGTTTTGCCGAATCGAAGAAGCGCAGTTGGACCAGACGCCTGAGCTGCTGTCGCAGGAGAACTGTGACAAACTCCGCGATTGGTGGCTGGCGGTTCCGAGAAGAAATACTCGGACACCCAATTGGGACATTGCGAGCACCTGTACTGTAGACGACGCCAGGGGGATACTCCTCGTTGAAGCAAAAGCACACAACGAGGAGACGGTTTTTTCTTTCGACCCGCAAACACTCGTAGAATATAACTATGCCGGAAATCAGCCGATTTCTTGGGGTCGTGATTGGTATGTTTCACCGCGAACACGGACCACCCCATTTTCACGCTACATACGGTGAATATGATATCACCGTCGATATCGAGACCGGCGTTGTAACGGGCCAATTTCCCAAACGCGCTTTGAGGCATGTACTGGAATGGTATGATCTGCACCAAAGAGAACTGATGGGAAATTGGGAACTCGCACAACAGCGTCGTCCATTGAATGAAATTCCACCCTTGGAGTGAGAAGATGATACCACGTGTAATTGAAGCTCACTATGTAGGCGGCTATGCAATTTGGCTCAAATTCAGCGATGGTGTGGAAGGAGAGGTGGAGTTGGAAGATGAACTATGGGGTCCAGTTTTTGAGCCGTTGAAGGATGAAAAGGAATTCAAGAAATTTCGAGTTCATCCTGAGCTACACACTATAGTGTGGGAAAATGAAGCAGACTTCGCACCTGAATTTCTCTACACTATTGTCAAAGTTACGGCTTGAGTGGGAAGTCCTTCTTATCGTACCGGGGCCGCAGGAAGCGCCCGCGGAGTGCTGCTCTCCCTCCGAGAGTGCCCGTCACCCCGACCGGTCTAGCGCCTGCTTGCGCAATTTCGCGTGAATTCGGCCGCCTGAAACACTACCCCCTTGGAAGCTCGAAAAGACCTACCTATTGTGGATACGGCATTCTATCCACGATGGCACCGAGCCAGACCATCGGTTATCTTTGTTGCTGCCCGGAAATACCTGATACTTTCGCCAAACCCCATCCGAGCCATTGACCAAAAAAAGAAGCCTTTCAAATAACCCCCCCCACCGAATCCGGATTGCGCGGCACCGGAGCCTTTATACGCCCCGGCGCCGGACCCAGGCCTGGCTGGGTGGCGGCGAACGACCGGACTGAGCCTGTGAGCGATCGCGATCGACCCCTGGTGGCCCCGGGCAGATTGCTGCTCGACCGCAAGGTGCCCATGCGCGACGGGATCGATCTCTCGACGGATGTGTGGCTGCCCCCCACCGGAGCAGGGCCCTGGCCGGCCTTGCTGCTGCGCACGATCTACGACAATCAGGAAGGGCGCTATATCGCCTGGGCCAGAGGCTTCAACGACGCCGGCTACGCCGCGGTCATGCAGGACTGCCGCGGGCGCGGTGACTCCGACGGCACCTGGGATCCCTACATCTGCGAGCTCCACGACGGCTACGACACCCACGAGTGGGTCGGGCGCCAGCCCTGGTGCGACGGCAATGTGGGAACCTTCGGGCTGTCCTACCCGGGCTTCACTCAGACCCTTCCCGCGACCCTGCGCTCGCCCTACCTCAAAGCTGTGGCCCCCATCGCCTCGCAGCAGGACAACTACGGCCACCACCGCATCGACGGGGTCATCCATCTGGCGGTCAGCCTGACCTTCCTCAACATGGTCGGCCGCTCGATGCAGTATCCCTCCCTGCAGCAGTTCGACCAGCACGGGTTGTTCAAGCACCTTCCCATCGCCGACGCCTTCGAGGTGGTGACCTCGACCCATCCTTACTACCAGGGCGTGCTCGACCACGAGGACTACGACGAGTGGTGGAGCCGCTACAGCCTGCGCCATCGCTACGGCGAGGTCGAAGTCCCCGCCCTTTTCATCAGCGGCTGGTACGACTCGCTGCTGCACGAAAACTTCAAACTGTTCAACGGCTGGAGCAAAAACGCGCGGACGGAAGCGGCCAGGAAGCGGACCAAGTTGATGGTCGGACCCTGGAGCCACCAAGTCGCTCCCTGGGGCCGGATTCCTCTCGGTGCCAACGGCGAGTACCAGGAGCGCACTTTCGGGGTCTCCGCGATCCGGAACATCGTCGACCTGCACACGCGCTGGTACGACCAGCGGCTCAAGGGCATCGACACGGGGATCGACGGCGATCCTCCCATCGAGCTCTTCGTCATGGGCGAGAACAAATGGCGCTTCGAGAACGAATGGCCCCTGGAGCGCACCGAGTGGACCAGGTTCTACCTGCAAGGCGACGGCGAAGCGGGTGAGCGAGCCGGCCGTCTCGCCCTCGAAGCCCCGGCCGGGGACCAACCGCAGCACCGCTTCCGCTATGATCCCGGCGATCCGGTGCCGTCGTGGGGCGCCCAGTACCAGAGCTGCGATTTGTGCGGACCGCGCGAGCGGCGCGAGATCGAGCGGCGCCCCGATGTCCTCACCTTCACCACCGATCCGCTACACCGCGAGCTCGAAGCTACGGGCCCGGTCTCCGCCCTGATCTTTGCCTCCTCCACAGCCGTCGACACCGATTTCACCGCCGCCCTGGTGGACGTGGCTCCCGACGGCGCCGCGATCATCCTCTGCGAAGGCATCGTGCGCGCCCGTTTCAGGAACGGAACCGCGACCCCGCAGATGATGAATCCGGGCGAGGTCTACCCTTTTCGCATCGACATGTGGGATACGTCCAACCTTTTCCAGGCCGGCCACCGCCTCCGCCTCGAAATTTCCAGCTCCAACTTTCCGCGCTACAACCGCAACCTGAACAGCGGCAACCCCATCGCCACCGACAAGGAAATCCGGATAGCCCACCAGACCGTCTTCCACGATTCCCGGCGCCCATCCTGCCTGATCCTTCCCATCATTCCCTCCCCCTGAATGGAACCCAGGCCTTGCAGATGGAGAAAATGCTGATCGAGCGAAATCAAGGGCACCTTGGCCCGAGGCCATGGTCGAGGTGGGCCTGCGTGGCCGGACTTGTGTTGCTCTGCGCCGTTCTCGGGGCTTGTGAGGAGGATGGCAAAGGGAAGGCTTCCGCCGCGGATCGCGCTAAGAAGACGATCCACGTGCGCGCTTCCCTGCTCAACGAGGTGTGGACCCCGCCACCCTGGTCTCATCGCAACGACGGACACTGGCCCCAGTGGTGGTTCCTCTACGACCGCCTGATCGAGAATAACGAGGGCCACGAGGCCGAGTTCCCTAACCTGGCCCGGAGCTGGGAAGCGTCGGCGGACGGGCGGCGCTATACATTTCATCTGCGCGACGACGTGCGCTGGCACGACGGCAAGCCCTTCACGGCGCGGGACGTGGAGGCCACCTTCCTCTTCATCCTCGACGGCTATCTCACCAACGCGCCGCATTTCAGCCAGTTTCTGACCCTCGAGGGGCTGGACGCGTACCGCGCCGGGAAGGCGAAAAACATCGCCGGAATCCAGGTCGTCGACGACCACACCATCCGCTTCGGTCTGGAGAAACCGGTGGCCTTCTTCCTGAGCAACATGGGCCGGGTTTCCATGCTGCCGCGGCACCAGTTGGAGGTGGTGGGCGAGAGCAGCAAGGTCGAGGGCCACAGCATCTGGCGCGATCCGGGGGCCATAGGCACGGGACCCTTCAGGCTGGTCGAGACCGTCCCATTTCAGTTCGTGCGCCTGAGCGCATACGAGGACTATCACCTGGGAATTCCCAAAATCGACGCGGTGATCATTCACGCCAAAGAAGCTGCCCTGGCCGCCGGCAACGGCGAATTGGACCTGGGCGACGCCACTCCGAGCGCCGCCGCGGAGATCGCCCGCATGGCGCCCATGGAGATACTCGCCCGCCCCGGCATCAACAGAACCTCGCTGACGGTAAACGTGGCCGCTCCGGCGCTGCGCGACGTGCGCGTGCGCCGCGCCCTTCTGCACGCCATCGACCGCCAGACCATCGCCGAATCCCTGTTCGGCGCCTACGGCGAGGTGAAAGTACCCAACGGGGTCATGCCCGATTACGGCTGGCAGCATCCGGACCTTGCGCCGGTAAACTACGACCCGCAAAGGGCGCGGAAGCTCCTGCAGGCGGCGGGATGGAATCCGCAGACCTTGCTGAAACTCCTCATCAGGGATATCGACATGGCCGGCATCCGCCTCGACGTGGCCACCATCGTGCAGAGCTACTGGAAGGAGGTGGGGGTGCGCACCGAGATCGAGCCGGTGGAAGCGGCGATCATCGTCGAGCGCCTGGTGAAGGGCGAGTACGACTTTTACGTGGGTGGAGCTGCCGCCCTCCTGCCCTTCGATCTGTTGCGCTTTCACAGCGGCAGCCCGTCCCCGGTGGCTTTCGGATACTCCAACCCCAAAGTGGACGAGATCGTGGCGCAAATCCACGACACCTATGATCACGAGCAGTTGCGCCCGCTTTACCACCGGCTGCAGCACTATATCTGGGAAGACGTGGCCACCATGCCCATCGTCAACCCCACGGTTCTGGTGGCCAAGAGCAAGCGGCTGCGCATCGGGCCGCTGACGATCAACAACAACCTCCCCATCGGAACCTGGTGGCATCAGTGGGAAATCGTCGAATAGGGCTTTACCGGCAGTTGGGTGAGCGGGCAACTCCGAGGTGGGACTGCATCGAAGGCGGAAAGAGGGTATCATTGTCAGCGAGGAAATGGGAGATGGTAAAATGACGCCTTTCGCATTCGTGGCCGGGCTGTTCCTCTGCGCCGTGCTCGGCGCCTGCTCCGAGGAGGAGGAAGGGACCGCCGCCACTTCGGCGCCGGGAAAGAAGACGATCCAGGTGCAGGCGGCTCTGCTCAACGAGGTGTGGACCCCGCCGCCCTGGTCCCATCGCAACGACGGACACTGGCCCCAGTGGTGGTTCATCTATGACCGCCTGATCGAGAACAACGAACACTACGAGGCCGAGCATCCCAATCTTGCCCGCAGCTGGGATGTGTCCCCCGACGAGTTGCGCTACACCTTTCACCTGCGCGACGACGTGCGCTGGCACGACGGCCAGCCCTTCACGGCGCGGGACGTGGAGACCACTTTTCTCTTCATTCTCGACGAGTATCTCACCAGTCCGGCCTTCACCAGCCAGTTCATGACCCTCGAGGGACTGGAGGAGTATCGCGCCGGGAAGGCGGAGAACATCGCCGGCATCCAAGTCCTCGACGACTACACCATCCGCTTCAGTCTTGCCCAGCCGGTTCCGTTCTTCCTCTGGAACATCGCCCTCATCTCCATTCTTCCCCGCCACCAGCTGGAGGCGGTGGGCGAGAGCAGCAAGGTGGAGGGACACAGCATCTGGCGCGATCCCGGGGCCATGGGTACCGGTCCCTTCAGACTCGCCGAGACCGTCCCGTTCCAGTTCGTCCGCCTGAGCGCATACGAGGACTATCACATGGGAGCGCCCAAAATCGACGAGGTGATCATTCACGCCAAGGAGACCGCCCTGGCCGCCAGCAACGGCGAGTTGGACCTGGGCGCCGCCACTCCAAGCGCCGCGGCGGAGATCGCCCGCATGCCGCACATGGAGATTCTGGCCATCCCCACCAGCCATATCACCTCGTTGACGGTGAATGTCTCCGCTCCGGCGCTGCGCGATATCCGCGTGCGCCGCGCTCTGTTGCACGCCATCGACCGCAAAACTATCGCCGAGTCCATGTTCGGAGCCTACGGCGAGGTGGAGGTGCCGGACGCGGTCATGCCCGCGGTGAGCTGGCGCCGGACCGACCTGGCACCTGTCCCCTATGACCCCCGGAAGGCGCGGCAGCTTCTGGGCGCGGCGGGATGGGACCCGCGCACCGAACTGGAGCTATACATGCGCGATATCGACATGTCCGGAATCCGCCTCGATATTGCGACCATCGTGCAAGGCTACTGGAAGGAAGTGGGGGTCGAAGCCAAGGTCGTGCCGGTGGAGGCGGCGGTCACCACCGATCTCCTGCTCAAAGGGGAATTCGACTTTTACATGGGCGGCTGGGCCGGCGTCGTGCCCGTGTCCATGCTGCGCTTTCGCAGCGACAGCCCGGTTCCGGCGGCCTTCGGCTATTCAAACCCCAGGGTGGACGCAATCGCGGCGCGGATCGACACCACCTTCGACCGCGCCCAATTGCGCCTCCTCTACGACGAAATGCAGAAATACGTCTGGGAGGACGCGGCCTTTTTCCCCATACTCAACACCATGGTTCTGAGGGCCAAGAGCAAGCGGCTGAAGATCGTGCCCAGAATTGCCAACCTCCACTTTCCCATCGGCACCTGGTGGCACCGCTGGGAGGTGGTGGAATAGAGGCCCCAGGCCACGATTCGAGATGAAAGGTCTCACCTGCCTATGACCGAGTTTCTGGCGCGCCGCACCCTGTCCATGGTTCCGACCCTGCTCGGGATCACCATCATCGTCTTCATCTTCATCGAGCTGGCCCCCGGGGACGCGGCCTCGGCCATCCTCGCCGGACGGGTCCAGGAGGCCGAGGTGGCCTATTCGCAGGAAGAACTGGACAAGCTCCGGCGCGAGCTGGGGCTGGACCGCCCCGCCCCCCTGCGCTACCTGCATTGGCTCGGCAACCTGCTGCGCGGCGATCTGGGGGTGAGTCTTTCCACCGGCCGTCCCGTGGGCAACCTCGTGGCCCTGCGTCTGGGTCCCACCCTCGAGTTGATGAGCGTGGCCTTCCTGCTCTCCACCGCGCTGGGGATCGCCCTGGGGATAGTCTCGGCGCTGCGGCGCTACAGCGTCGTCGACCACGTGCTGACGGTGGCGGGCATGCTGGGAATCTCCACTCCCACCTTCTACGTCGGGCTCCTGGCGCTCTTCGTGCTGAGCGTGCACCTGGGCCTGTTCCCCCTGGGTGGACGGGTCTCACCGGGGGCGACGGACTTCGCCTCGCGGCTGCACCATCTCGTTCTTCCGGCCCTGATCCTGGGCCTTGATCTCACCGCCGCTCTCATGCGCTACACCCGCTCGAGCCTGCTCGAGGTCCTGCGCAGCGACTACATGACCACCGCCCGCAGCAAGGGATTGCCGGCCTGGCGGGTGGTCTTCGTGCACGCCTTTCGCAACGCCCTCATTCCCATCATCGTGATCCTCGGTCTGCGCCTGCCGATCCTCATCGGCGGTTCCGTGGTCATCGAGACCGTTTTCAACTGGCCCGGAATGGGGGCGTTCTACATCAGCGCGGTGCGCGGCAGGGACTACCCCATCATCATGGCGGTCACCCTGTTTTCCGCGGCGGCGGTGCTGGCGGCCAGCATTCTGGTGGATATCCTTACCGCAGCAGCCGACCCGAGGGTGCGGCTGCACAATCGCAGGGAGGTTGCTGGATGAGCGCCGTACCATTTGCTCCGGAAGTGAATAAGGAACCGGTGCCGCAGCGCAGCCGCTTCGTGAACCGGCTTCTGCGGCACCGGTTGGGCACCGGCGCCGTCCTGGTCTTCACCAGCCTGGTGCTGAGCGTGATCGCCGCTCCCCTGATCTCCCAGCACGATCCCAACGCCATCCGCCTGCAGTACCGCAACGCGCCGCCGAGCAGCGCCCATTGGCTCGGCACCGACCACCTGGGGAGGGACGTCTTCGCCCGCGTCCTCTATGGGGGCCGGGTGTCGCTCGCGGTGGGGGTGGTGGGGATCTCCATAGCCGTCGCCATCGGGGTAGTCCTGGGCACCATCTCCGGCTTTCTCGGCGGCAAAGTCGACGCCGCCCTCCTCAAGTTCTCGGAGATCGTGATGAGCTTTCCCGGTTTCATCATCATCCTGACCCTGGTGAGCATCCTGGGGCCCAACCTGATCACGGTGATGGCGGTGCTCGGCTTCATCCAGTGGACCGGTATCTTCCGCATCGTGCGCAACCAGTTGCTGTCCCTGCGCGAGCAGGAGTTCGTCATCGCCGCCCGTTCCCTGGGGGCGGGCTGGGCCTCCCTGGCCTTCCGGCATTTGCTGCCCAATGCGATGGCTCCGGTCATCGTCGGCGCCACCCTCGGCATCGCCGGCATGATTCTCACCGAGGCCGGCCTGAGCTTCCTGGGAGTCGGGGTCCAGGTTCCAACGCCCTCGTGGGGCAATATGCTGGCGGCGGCCCAGAACCTGGCGGCGCTGCGCAACCACTGGTGGACCTGGGTGCCGCCGGGCCTGGCCATTACCCTCGCGGTCCTGTGCATCAATTTCATCGGAGACGCGCTGCGCGACGCCCTCGATCCGCGCCAGAAGATCTAACCTTCCCTCCCTACCAGCCGTGGACGTGGTGGCCGGCCATGGGGAACCAGACGGCGTCCACTGCGGTGGAGAGCAATACTCCCACCGTATAGCCTATACCCAGTCCGTAGAAGAAGGGCTTGCCGGCGCTGTAGGCCTTGATTCCGCCGAAGCGCAGCAAGGTCAGCTTGACCACCCAGACGATGAAGAAGTTGAGCCAGTAGTGGAAGGTCGCGTGGGTATACTGGAAGACGAGGCCGATGGGATGAATGGGGAACCACAGAAAACGCGCCCGCAGGAAGGTGATGGCGGCCACTTCGGCAAAGCCGGTCCACCACAGGATCCACTTGCCCATATTGGGCTCGATGGGGTTGTTCACCAGGTAGGCGATCCCGTTGAAGAAATCCCTGCGGTCGCCTACGTCACGGCCTTCGCTATAGGCCAGCTCCAGGGTCGTCCATACCGCCACGGCAAAACCCACCAGAAAAGCCACTAACACCGCCGTCAGCACCCGGCCCTGCTGCCGCTTGAGGGAAAATATGCGCAAATGGTGCGGAACAGCCGGCAGCAAGGGGATGATGAAGCGGCCCAGAAGGCCATAGCTGGTGAACATCTTGTAGGGCACCAGGCGCTGCGGCGCTACGTAGACCGAGCCCACCAGCTCGAGCACGAAGGTCTCTCCCTTGAGAAAGGGGCGGTTGGGAAAGATGTAGGCACAACCGCTGGCGGCGACAAGCTTGACGGTTATCAGGTAGGAGATGGTGGTCAGCGCCAGGGTCGCCAGGGCCAGGGGCAGGCTCACCCCGATGCTCATTGCCCAGGTGACCGCATAGATCCCGGAGACCAGGAGGCCGCAGACGGCGCAGCGATAAAGGCGCGTCTCTCCGGGGTCGCCGGTGCCGTCGCGTACCTGCAACCAGACCCGGCGCAGATAGCCCCGGGCGATCCACAAGGACCACAGGGCGAGGAACACCATGGCGCCGTGGCTTTCGGTGTTGAGCACCATCTGCGCCTCGCTGAAGCGATGCTCCCCGCTGTAGCCCACCAGGCCGAAGCTCGGAGTGCCCAAGCGCCCCATCAGGTAGGTCTTCACCGTGGCGACAAGGTGGAAAAACAGCATGCTGCCGAGGATATCCACCGGGCAGAGGTAGACTACCATGAGCATCAGGGGCATGACCCGCACCGACACCAGGACGAGACCGTCGGCGAACCAGTAGTAGGTCCAGGTGCGGACCAAGTCGAAGGCCGGCAGTCCGGGAGTGAAGTAGGTGACGATGTTGTAGAGTTGAGGCAGGAAGGGAACGGCACAACCGAGCCAGAACAACCTGGAGGAGAACAGGGCGGGGAGGCGCCCCTCTGCTCCCCGGGTCAGGTCCAGGGGAAGCTGAGCCAAGGGGAAGGCGAGCTTCTCCGCAACTTGCCACTGCTTCTGCAGCAGGATCACCAGGCAAAAGCAGAACATGAGAACGGCGGCGGAGACACCGAGCCAGTTGAAAATTTGCGGCAGCCACCCGTCCCAGGGCACGGACATGCCCTGGGGAAGACCGTAGAAGTAGGTGTCGATAACGCGGTTGCTGGTTTCGGGGAATATCTGCCAGGGAAGGTAGTCGAAGAAAGTCTCGGCCCAGCGATTCTCCGCGCTGGCGTAGTGAATGGGGGTGGTCATGGTGCCGGACCAGCGCCAGATCCAGTCGGGGATCACCGCGGCGATCCAGGTCATGGAGAACAAGGTCAGCAGCTCGCCGCGGCGCAGGGCAAGGCGCGGCCAGACCACCTTGAGGATCACATTGAGCAGGAGCCACACCACGAACGGCAGAAAGGCCGCCATGGGATACTGGGAGTGGATGTAGCTTCCCGACCCCTGCTTGTGGGCAATCTCCACCACGTAGTAGGTGGTCGCCGCGATGGTCGCGGCTCCGAGGAGCAGGGCGCGCAGGGTGATGACCGGTTCCCGGTGTGGTTGCGGCCGGCTACCGGCGCGTGAGGACGCTGTCTCTCTCGCCAAGGGGTGCTCTCATTCGAGCGGCTGCAGCGCCGTCCCTTTTCCCCTGCCGCTACCTATTGCGGAACCAGAAGGCATAGAGTTCGCCGCGCAGAATGTTGAAGCGCAAGCAAACCGTGCGGCCCACCAGCTCCGCCAGATCCGGCTTCCCCTTCCAGCGCGCCACCGCATCGATGCTGTCGACGGTCGCCGCGATGCTCTCCTCGGCGCTGTAGCCCTCCAGCGGCCGGTGCTCCTCCGGGTCCAGCACCTCCACCTTTACCTGGCCGCGCCAGGAGTCCACGTTGAGGTGCAGCTCCCTGTCCTCTACGGCCACCGGCCTGGTCAGCACCGAGCCCCACTCGGTACCGCCTTTGAGGGAAACGAAGCCGTCCAGACGCAGTCTCGCCATGCACACCGCGGAGCTGTTTAGATATCCCTGACAAAGCTGGTCGGCGATGGATAGGCCGCGGTGGCGCGAACCGCCGTAGTAGAACCAGAGCTGGTTGTTGCGCCGCACCACCCCGTTGGTGATGGCGATCTGTCCCGTATCATAGCGGCCGCCATCGCCCACGGGTGAAAGCTCCAGAAAGGGCGCGCGCGAGGCCACGCGCTCCCAGTGGCGCAGATCGCGGCTCGAAGCCAATTCCACCGACTTGCGGCTGTCCACGTTCTCGTAGAGCGGCGGGTGCTTGCCGGCCCAGTGGTGCATGACCGGCATGGCCAGGTAGAGGTCTTCGTAGCGGAAAACCGGGAAGTGGTAGATGTCGGTGCGCCACTCCTCGGGACGATTGTAGACCGGGGTGAGATAGGCGCCATCGTCGAAGAATTTGCGCAGGCGCGCAAAGCCGTTCTCCTGGTCGGTCTGGTCGGCGTGAAAGATCAGTTCCTGCTCGCTCCAGTTGTGGAAATCCTCGCTGGTGGACAGAAAAAAGGAACGGCCGTAAGGCCCGCGATGCTTTGCGGTGGAGATGAACAGGTTGCGGGTTTCGTCCAGGTACAACTCCGAAACATCGGCGCTGGGCTGGGGCGGCAGGTCCAGCTCTTGCCAGTGGATGCAATCGGCCGAGACCTGGGTGTACAATCCGCCGCTGCGATAGGAGAGGGCCTTGAACCGCCGCCGGGGGTCGGACTCGGCAGGGTCATAGATGGGGCCGCGCAGAACACCTTTGATCGAAGGCAGGATATTGTTCTCGGTGCCGATGCGCTTGCCGTTCCAGGTAAGCTCCTCGTAGTCGTAAAGACCCAGAAAGGGCTTCTCCCAATTGACCCCGTCGCTCGAGGTGGCGTAACAGGAGAAATTCCTCACCGCGCCTGCGTCGCCGGCCGGGTGCAGTTTCAGGGCCTCGGCGCTCCCCACGGTGGAAATGGGGGCGGCGGCCGTGCCCCGGTAGATGAGCTTGAACAACTGGTCCTCCGGGTCCCAGGTGACCGACCCCCCCATGCGGATCATCCGGTTTTCCCAGCGGTACTCGGGCCGCACCACGGCGTTGGCGTGGAATTTTTCGGGCTGATGCAGCTTGCGCGCCAGGTTGTGGGTCGACTCGACCTCGTAGTCGTCGATGAATAGATGTTTCATGCCGGACAGGCTCCTCGTCGTCGGGAATCTTCAGCCAGCGGCGCCGGAAGGCACTCGGCTCGCAGGTGGAAAATGCAAAAAAAGAGACTTGCGCCCGAGTCGCGCAAGTCCTGGTGAAGAAAATGGTGGGCGATGCTGGACTTGAACCAGCGACCTCCTGCATGTCAAGCAGGCACTCTAACCACCTGAGCTAATCGCCCTCGTCAAACCGAGTATCCACAGCCATTTATTTCTCAATCGAATCCCAAATATAGGACAAAAAGGAAGGCCGAACAAGAGCGGAAGATCACCCATGCGGACCCGGGAGTCAGCTCGGAGCTGCCGGCGCAGGTGGGTCGAGCGGAGAGACGTAGTGACAATACATAGGGACTGACATGCGGCCGCTCACAGTTACCGAATCCCAGAGGCCCTAACGCCCGGCGAGGAGACTTGCCAGGCCCTTTGCAGGATGACTTCGCAGAAGGGCTTCCCACATGGGCTCGCAATATGCTCCGTGGTGACGTTACTGAACGCACCAACTCGGTTTGCTATTTCCCTGAAAACGCCGGGAGAGTGAAGCGACATGATTGGCAGGACCGCCTCGAGAGAGGTCACTCCGGTTTTTGTCATTTGTCCACTTTCCGATGGCTGCTGCAATAGTGCTACCAGAAATCCCTGCGGAGTGAGGTGAGCGGCGACAGTCGCCAGTGTTGTCTCCAAATCCACGTATTCAAAAAACAAGGCGCCATAAGCCAGTTGGAAACGACCGGGGCCAGTGAAGCCTTCCGGAAAGCTGCATTGTTCTGTTCGCAATGCCGGAAGCGTCCCCAGGTTTTTTCGAAGAATGGCCAGATACTCCGGATTGACGTCCTCAGCCAGGATAGGGATTGGTCAAAATTAGGACAAGCTATGGTATGTTGGGATAGGACTCGGGACCTTCTAACCGTGCGGAATACCCGGGCCAAGTCCAATAACCTGGAAAAAGGGAAGTCAGAGCAGTCGTTGTTTTCTAGTGTCATGTCGTAGAGATTCGTTCACAAAGTCTTTTGATTTTCGCGAGGATGGAATCCGCCGTAGCCGTCCACACGAAAGGGTGTGCGTTGGCGTTCCATTGGGCGGTGTAGCGTTCGATGCGCTCGACGAGCTCTCTTACCTTGCGGAACGAGTGCCGCCGGACCGCTTGGCGCGTGATGATGTTGAACCAAATCTCTACCTGGTTGAGCCACGAAGCATAGGTGGGGGTGTAGTGAAGGTGAAATCGGGGGCGCCGCGCCAGCCAGCGCTTGACCTTGGCATGCTTATGCGTGCCGTAGTTGTCGACGACGAGATGCACGTCGAGACCGCGGGGCACATGGTCCTCGATGGGGTGTAGGAACTGGAGAAACTCCTGGTGCCGATGACGGGATTTGCACTGGGCCATCACCTCCCCTGTGGCGATGTCCAGAGCGGCAAACAGGGTGGTGGTGCCGTGCCGTTTGTAGTCGTGGGTAACCCCTTCCACGTAGCCCAGGCCCAGGGGCAGCAGGGGCTGACTTCGTTCCAACGCCTGGATCTGGCTCTTCTCGTCGACGCACAAAACCAGGGCGTGCTCGGGGGGATGCAGGTATAAGCCTACGATATCCCGTACTTTGTCGACAAAGAAAGGATCGGTGGACAGCTTGAAGTGCTTCTGTCGGTGGGGCTGCAAACCATAGGTGCGCCAGATGCGATGCACCGCGTCCTTGGTGAGGCCGGTTTCGGCGCCCATGGAGCGCACCGACCACTGGGTCTGGTCTTTGGGCTTGGTCTTCAGCGTCCTGTATATCACCTCGGCTACCTGCTCGTCGGTGATCGATCGCGGCGCCCCGGGGCGTGGTTCATCGTGCAAGCCGTTGAGCCCGCGATCGAGGAAGCGCTGGCGCCACTTGCCGACCGTAACCCGGGACACGCCCACCGCCCCACCGATGGCTTCATGGGGCCAGCCTTCGGCCGCCAGAAGGACGATCTCGGCTCGCCGTACCAACCCGTGGGGAAGACTCCGTGATTGGGCCATCGATTGCAATTGCTTTCGGTCCGACGCACTCAGCTCTAACGGGGTTGACGGACGTCCTATCGCCCTAGGTTTCTCCTTTCAGAAAAGGGAACAACAGAAACCTACGACATGACCACCTCGTTGTAAATCTATTTATACGACATGACAATAGTATTGAGATCGGACTCTATGGTCAGGGTCGGACCCGAATAGGATGGAGAAAACTTGTGTATATCGGATTCTGGCTCGAACTCGATAACGGTTCCCGGCTTGATAGTAAGCGTCGCACCAGGAAAGACCACAATATCCCCACGCAAGGACACCGTGTCACTCCAGGCAACGTTACCGACGATAGGGAAGTTATGGAAACGCTCATAATCCGAGGGGATATTATCTTTGTCATACTTCTTGTTTGCGTCAACGTTAACTCGGATGTTGCTCCAGCCCGAGTAAAGCGGGCCTAATGGAGCATCATTTCCAATGCTATTTGGGGCACCTGGAATAAGTGCAATGAGTCCTTCAATGATACTCAGCGGTGACGGCACTTCTGGCGTTCCCCAAAATAGCCTAGCTCCTAGCCAACTGAGGCTGTCAGGAAGACCCATATTCGTTTGAGTTGTATCTGGCTGGGGTAACAATACGAGGTCATAGGACTGGGCTATGGACGTATCTGAATCAACAATTCCGGGATGCAAAACGAGTCCGTGTGGAGTCAAATTATCATTATTGGTTACCTCGCCTGCACTTGGGTAGTCCCCAGGTGTCGGGTAATGCCCATGGCCGCCGACACTTACATAGGCAACAGGATATTTTCCGCCCACCGGAGAGATTCTTTCTCGGATGTTGATGGAAGAAAGAGAATCGGTTACGTCGTAATAGGTAATGCTTTTTCCATGAAATAGATAGTCTATGCCATAAAATTCCGCCACGGAAGTATCTCGGCTCGTCACTATGACATTGATTTTTTGCCAATCTCCTTCGTGGTTGTTTTCCCAATCGTTAAAGGGATAAAAGGAGAAGTACTTGATAACAACCGCCCCATTACCGTCGGAGGGATTGGGACGATCAAATACGCGGGCGTACACGGTATTCCTGAACCGGTGTCCTGCATAGGCACCGTTCTTACTATGTCCAAGATACGCATTGTTCCAAGACTCTCTGTCATTCCCTGGGTAGTTAAAATAAAGGGGCCTCAAAATAATATTGTTAAAACTAGAATCAAAACCGGGCAGTATGCCGTTGTAAAATGATGACTTAGGAGAAAGAAATGCAAATTGGTTTTGCGAAAAATCAACCTCGGGAAAAGCTGTTTGCATTGCGTCGTGAGGTAGAGATGGGTTCCAACTGTCTGACAAGGGAGCTCTTTTTATTCGCTGATTTACTAAGTTCCTTGCCTCTATCCAGACGTTGGAAACAGAGTCAGCACCCACGATTTCAACCGGTTCAGGATTAACTATTATCCGGCCAGGTACGGTTGGATTCTCTGTCAGTACCAGAATAGGAGCGAACTTCTTGGCTAGTGCTTCGTCATTTTCCCCACCCACTGCATGGACGTTTCCAGGTGAAGACAGAAAACAGAAAATAAATGAAACCAAGCCCGTGATTGCAGAACTAGTATAAAATCTTTTGTTGACTCCCGCGTCCATGTTCTTCACAAGTTTATCTTGCGCTGTTTGCATAATTCAAGGCTCCCATTTTTATGAAGTCGCCTACCCTCAAAGTAAATCCTCGTTCCTATTAGCGAACCAACCTCAGCCTCTATCCGTACATTGAACCTCTTTTTAAATTCAATAGTCGTTACCCCCAACCCCAAACGGACGGGACGAGGAAAATAAAGTTTGGCTAATTGCTTATCCCATACCCATCCCACTCCCAAGAAAAAATACGTGCGCGGTACAAGGGTGTAGGTATGAAAATTAAGAGACATGATTAGTCGTGTTGGTAAATATCTTCCTTTTCCCACCGAAAAGTTTGCTTCGAACGCTGTGTTTGAATAAGGCGAAAACCTTGAAGAAATTCCTATGGCTGACAATGGTTCGAGATGTGGAAGTTCCTGGGGTACTGGTAGTAGTGTATAAAACGTGCCTCCCGATAAACCTACAAACCAGCGATCCTTCACTGGATGGCTGAGTGTATGTACCTGTCGATACTCGATGTCAATAGACCTGTTCTGTCCTACGTTCATCCTGACCGAGTCGTCGTCCGTATCGAGAACGAAGCCTCTCTTGGTTTGCACCGTATCCATCCTGTCCTGATAGGTAACCCACACTTCATCGCCCTCTTTGAATAGATGTTGGTTAATAGTCCCACTCTGGCGATCAGCTACCAACTCGGTCATGGGTGCCGCACACCCTGTGGAAAGGAGCGCAATAGCCGTGAGAAGGAATCGAAACTTTGTACTCATGCCTTCATCTCCCATCGGTTGCCCATCTCAAGCCGAAAGTAGCTGGATGGTGCCTCCCGCGGTTGAACCCGTGGAACGAACATGCCCAGAATACCACTGCCTTCTATGCAAAAAACTTCACGTTCATCATCATCCTGACAGGAATGATTGTCGATGTCCGAACCAAATGCGAACCCAGTACCAGCAGATAGAACGCCTACAAAAGAGCCGAGTAGCAATTTGCCGACAATCCGTTTACCGACTCTCCTGTCGTTCCCTTTCCCCCTTCTCCCCGAAACCGTATCCAGGACTGCTGGCAATTGGCTTGCGGCGTGGCCCGATTCGGTCTGGGCTTGAACTTTTCCCTGCCCGCTGCTATCGATCACCCCGTAGTAGTCAGCCCTTTCTGCCGCCGCCTATATTTCCATCCCCCATACGTGTTTTTCCCAATCTCCCAGAGCCGGATGCCGCTCCTCCTGCCTATAGATGACCTCGGCGAAGGTGTCCGCTTCCCTTGTGCTTCTGGGGATCTGTCCAGCTTCCAAAATTACCTCAGCCCACAGTGTTTCCGGCAGGATCAATCCTGAAATCAGGAAGATTGCGGCAACTCGCGTCCCTATATCCTCTTGGAAAAATCTCCTCGAGTTCATCTGTTCTTCACCTCTATAGTGGAATCGGTGCAAGTTCCCCCCGAGATCAATCCAGGGGTGGCAATAGCTGACCGAGCAACCCTTTCTTGTATCTTCAATTATGGACTTAAGCGGCTTGCCACCCTTTCGGACTAGTGGTCAAATTTGACCTACTCTGGGTGAGGCTGACCATTCCTGAAGGCAAAGACCTTGTCTCGTCGGAATCGATGTGAATGCGCACACCTTGGAAGTGGCCCTGGCAGAACCAGCACCACCTTTGACCACACCTCCGCGGGTAATCATCGGCTGATCCAAGGGATTACGAAACGCGACCGAGCAATTTACGTGGACTCGTTAAAGGGGGCAAGGTCACGCCAAGCTGCGCGCCGCCTCCGGCGCCATTATGACCCAGTGCAAGCCCCGTCATCTTCATCTGGAATTCCTCCAGTTCCTGCGCCACATTGATGCCAACGTCCCCTGTGACCTCAACATACGTCACACGGTCGACAACTACGGCACACATAAGCATGGCCATACCAAGCAATAGCTGGCCCGGCGTCACCAATTTCAGGTTCACTATACCCCGCGAATGCTTCGTGGCTCAACCTGGTGGAGATCGGTTCAACATTCTCACCCGCTAGGCTGTTCAGCAGGACTCGTTCCGTAAAGTATCAGTGCTTATCAAGCGAATCGAACGCTACACCGCCCAATGGAACACCAAAGCGCACCCTTTCGTATGGACGGCTACGACCGATTCCATCCTCGCGAAAATCAAGAGACTTTGTGAACGAATCTCTACGACATGACACTAGGTCGGACTTTACCACGGCCGGGTGACTGAGGCTGTCTTTGCGACGGTTTGGCATAATCTGCCAGGAGAACTCATGGCTTCCTTATTAGAACGATCCTGTTGGTGTTGGTTCCCTTTTTGAAGTTGTCAACTCCCCAACAGTTTGACGTTTTGGTGAAGACTTGGTCATTAACCAAGACAAGGAGAGGCTCTAGACCCGCTTCGGATGCGGCAGGGACAACAAGTGATTCTAGTAGAATTTTTCCATTGCGAACCTCCCCAACCTCAAAGGCAACATAGCCCTTTGGTTTGAGAACCCTCTTAAGCTCGGTGAATACTCGCTTCATGGCAGCTTGCCACTCCTCCGGCTTCTTGAGATGCCAAATATCAACCGATTGTGCATCTATGCCGTTGAACCAACACCGTAACCAATTGTCTGTTTGGTAGTCTACCACATCCAGAAACGGAGGCGAAGTTACAACTAGGTCAATGGAATCGCATTCAATACCGGGTGTATCGTCTGAAGATCCGGTAATGAGTAATGCCTTTCTATAAGACTCGCGCAGCCTTTCGGCGTCGCCTGAGCCCATTTTACTGAGGAGGGACCTAGATTTCCTTAGAATCGATTCTCGGACATTTCTTTGGGGAGGAACTTGAGCTCGGCTCTGGTTAATGCTTCTTTGTCGCTCCACTGTGACAGCTTGATTTGGGGGCAAGGTATAGACCGAAAAGAAACCGGCTGAATGACCCGTTAGTCGGTTTGTTGCTACCATCCTTATCCACTTATCTATTGCATCGAGACTTCCCTCTTTTTGTTTTTCAAGGAGGTAGTTGCGCAGGTTGGATATCTGTAGCAGGGTATTCGGATGATAGAAAACCAGTAAGTCCTCCCAAATTTCGCAGTTACTTTCCAGAGGTATTGTACTCAGCCTTTCTGAAATACTTGCCAGCGAAGGAGGACTGAGACGCGGAGCCACCAGTATTTTGCTTAATGGGTTAATGTCCGTTCCAACGGGTGAGCGCCCTAGCAGTGCAGCCTCGATGACTGCCGTTCCACGTCCCATGAAGGGATCGTAAACGGCGTCACCAGGGCTGGTAAGACGCTCGATGAAAAACTTCGGCAATTGAGGCTTGAAGCAAGCACGATACGAGACTTCGTGAAGAGAGTGAGCTGCTCTTTGTTGTGAAGTCCAGAACTCATTTACATAGACAGAAATATCGAAGTTTGGATCAGGGAATTCCAGGATTGCCGTTTCCTTGTGGAAATCCGCGAACTTCGCGATAGCAACCTGAAATTCCTTGTATGATTGTGGTGCTATCGAAGTATCAGGCTGGTCAAAAAGGTGCAATTGGGTTGCTATCACTCACATCCTCCGGAATAGTTGAAGAGCTCTATCTCTGGTAATCTTTGTTGTGCTGCCCAATTTTCCTTGTTGCCACCACCTCCGCACCAGCTCGACAGGAATGACCCAATAGGGAACGGAAGGAAACCGCTGAATATCTGAGACAACATAACCTGTAATTTCGTCCATTTTTGTCAAGAAGCCCGACTCTTTGAATACTCTCCCTGAACCCACCATGTAGCTTGGGCAAAAATATATACCTCCTCGCGACACACTTCGAACTTCCCACTTCTCGCCTTTAGTGTCTAAAACATCGTAGCCAGCGCCCTCACTCGGTGCCAAAGAGCCGTTTAGAACTTCATAAGCGATGCGCCGCTCCAATAGAAATGAGATCCTTCGACCGTCTCTGAAATATATCTCAACATCCTCTGGTTCAATCTTTAAGGCTGTGGAAATTTTCTGAACATCCCATTCAAAGCGTCCTTCTTCAATGGCCACAAGTTCCTCACAATCCAAGTTAGAGTTACCTGGAGAAAAAATATGTAGTCCCTTCGTCAATTGAAAAGCCGCTCAGAGGTGCTCTCTCGCGTCAACAGCGGCAGGTTATACTGGCTATCTCCGTCTCCAGTATGACTTGGTGCGACGATTGCAACAAAAAGCACAGTTACCTTGCCCGATGTAACGAACAATTTGTCTATAAGGGACGACAACCTCCAATCAATATACATTTCTATTTTTATTGTTAGGTTATCGTCTGCACCTATTGGTGGGGAGCATCATATTTCGGAAGACCGAGTAGTCCATAACATGACGCTTTTTGAACCCGAGCCGAGAGATGACTCTCAGAAGACGTAGTTGACCTCGATCGGCAGTGACGAAAGCATCGCTACACGCGAGATAGATGGACTGCTTGGTGTCCATACCACCGGGATGCTTCTTGTACGAATGCCCCCTTGTCTTTATTGATCTGCCGTAGATTCCGTGAGCCAAGGCCGAGAAAAACATACGCCATGGCTCCAGGTTTTCGAGTATTCTACTAGCAGTCCCATTCAGCGCCCGCCCATACCCAAGCCTTTCGAATATTTCATCGAAGTACTCATCGAGGAGATCCTCCCTTGAGTGCAAGTATTTGATCAGCCGCCATCCGTTGCGATATGGATCTCCTTTTGCCTCCCGGACGGCCTGAAACCTAGGTCTGTCTCCGGCAGCGAACTCTTCGTACCAATCACGCTCTTTCTTCAAAAAACAATCCAACTCCCGGTGCTGACGGTGGTCCAAAAGTAGCTTAGGATCCGCGAGCACTGCCTGGAAACCCGCGAGGTCCTCTTTAACCTGCCAATTCATTGACCTGCGCGGTTCCTCTGGCAACCCTAAGGGCAGAATCAATATTGACGACCGATAAGGACAATCTACGTACGCTGATAGACTCCTCTTCAGAAGCTGAGAAGGAAATGTCAATGGCCTGTAGCCTCTGGCAAGATCGTGAAGAAGCCCACCCAACTTCAGGCGCAACACCGGGTCTGGCGTGGCTCCAACTTCCGCGATATTCAGGGTGCTTACCCAGACATGCTCGGAGGAGGCAAAAGCGTGGACATCACCCTCCTTCCAATCTGGGTCTTGAGCCAGTTTATTCAGGGCGCTTGTGTCTAGATACAACCGCATGTTTCTGTGTCCACAGAAAGAAAAGGATGTATATGATAGGTGACGCTCAACTCTGGTTCAATTTGTCCTTCGAGGATTTGATTCGGAATAAATGGAATCGCATCAGGAAAACGGTTCAGCGTTTCCAAGGCTGCCTACTGCCGAACCCAACCAGTTCAGAATGGTTGGCATATGTCCCGCTATCTTCCTGCGATTCAGCCCCAGTCCCCAGAGAGATACTCCTCGGCATTGAAGACACCTCTTCGGAGTTGGACTGAAAAATCAGATTCTCGTTTCGGCACACTCGGCGCCAGCGCGATACATGCTTTCGCCTGCACTTTCGTCGCGGCCATCATGGCAACGAGTCCGCCCATACTCCAACCTATCAAAACGGGAGATTGTGATATCTTCGAAGCAACCGTGCAGACATCCTCCACATAGTCCTGCAATTTTGTAATGGACAGATCGACCAAGCCACTCCTGCCGTGCCCCCGAAGATCGAGGGCATGGCTGCCGCAGCCCCTATTGGACAACTCGGCTTGCCAGAAACTCCAAACCGAACCCGAGTTGGCAGCGCCATGGATCAACAGGCAAGGAGGGAACCTGCTTGAAAGGGAAAGGATCGACCTGACGTTCAAGTAGGCACACAAGTTGGCCTCGTTTCATGTTCGATTTTTTGCATGTGCCTCAAAATTTTTCCGGCAATGGCGGCCGGCCGGACTCGCGCCGGGTCTTTCGACCTTTTGCCGTGCTCACCCCCCGCCGGACACAGGGCGGAACTTTTGACCATTGCCGGCCTAACCGCTCACGACAGTGGCAGTTCAGCAAATCGCGGCAAACACCATGTTTCCGAAAACTTGCTGGATTTTGGTTACGTGATCCGCCGTCAGCGGGACCTTTTCCATGGTGACCTCTGGACCGGGCGAGGTGTCGTGCCATACACTTGTGAGGAACACGATCAAGAGGTCGTAGTCGGGATCGGCCACAATCCGCGAGCCGTAAGCGCCGCCGTGGAAGAATGCCCTCGGACTCATGAGGTCGGATCCGAAGAAGTGAGCGTCACCCCGGACCATCCACCCCAACCCTTTGCTGATGAAGTGATACCTGCCTGGACTCGACAACCTCTCAGGTGTATCCCACCACGGAAACTGCCTTTCCACCATGCGCTCCACGGAAGCCGGCGACAGCACCCTGACCCCGCCGTGGTGACCCTTGTTCAGCATCATCTGCGCCACCGCGGCCAGGTCCAACAGGTTGGAGCAGCCTCGGGCACCCCCGGAACAAAATCGGAAATACGGGCGAGGCTCCAGCCCAGCGTTGAACGGGTCGCGATGGGGGGTCAAGGACCTGTCGAAAATGGGAACAACCCGATCGCGCCACTCTCCGCTCGAGCGGAAATGGGTATGCTCCATTCCCATTGGCCGGAACAACAACTCATCGCCCAGGTCCGCCAAGGATCTACCGGTTACCCTCCGCAGAATCTCCGCCAACAGGTCGAACGCGAGGGTGCAGTAGCTCGACCTGGTACCCGGCTCGAACACCAGGGGACTCCGGCAAATCCTGTCCAGCAGATCTTCAAACGAAGCGGGCTGCGGCGCGGTGATCACATCGCACATGCCCGAGGAATGGGACAGCAGGTGTCTCGGGGTGACCTCCCCCTTGCCGCAGCCGCCGAACTCGGGAATGTACTCCGCCACCGGGGCCTCCAGGGAGACGTTGCCCATTTCCACCTGGCGCATCACCAGAAGCGCGCACAGGACCTTGGTGACGGAGGCGATCTCAAAAATACTTTCCGCGGTGATCTCGTGTCCCTGTGTCTGGACCTCGGAGTTCACGAAACTGCGGTGAAGTACGATCCTCGAACGCCGCGCGACCAGTACCTGCGCCAGGGGCAAGGCGCCCATCTCCACCATCTTCCGCACGTAGTCGCCGGCGGCCTCGAGACGGTCGGCAGACATTGCGGCCGCTTCGGGTGTGGCTGTCTCCAAGGCCTCAGGTAGGGGTTCCCGTTTCATGCGATCATCCATCGGTTCGTCCAGCATCGGACTCCGGGGACATGACAAGAACTGGTTGGATCTCTGCGGATTGCGCCTGGCGGAGAAAATATAAGCCGTGCTTCTGCTTGCCTCCAACCTCCCGTTTGATCAGATCCGGCGAACCTGAGGGCAGGTGGAGGATGAACCAAAATTGGCGTTCTTTGGAGTGTATCGTTTACCTTTGGAGGTATGGGAGCCCGCACCTTCGATTGGCGTTTTACGGAGTTTTGCAAAGAGGAACTCGATGAAAATCACCGCAATCAAAACCTTTACGACCAACGCTGGAGAGCGACCCCGCGCCCTGGTAAAGGTTGAAACCGATGAAGGCATTCATGGGTGGGGAGAGTGTTATAACTTCGGCCCCGACCTGGCCATCGGCCCGACCCTGGACTATATCTTCGAGCTCATAAAAGGAGAAGATCCACGGCGGATCGAATTCATCATGCTCAAGCTGTTTCAGCAGATGCGATTTCCCCCCGGTGCGGTCGGTCTTTCAGCCATGTCGGGCCTAGACCATGCCCTGTGGGATATCAGCGGCAAGGCTGCCGGATTGCCGGTTTACATGCTTTTGGGAGGCGCGGTGCGCGACCGCATTCAGGTTTACCGCAGCATCGCCGGGAAGGACGGCGAGGAAGCGGCGGGTGTCGCCTGCCGGCTCAACGAAGACCACGGCATCACGGCGTTCAAGACCGGACCGTTCCGCCTCGACCCAAGCGCCAATCGATGGGGTCGGGTGTGTGCCGCTGCAGCCGACTACTTTGCCGCGTTGCGACGCCACACCGACGACAATTGGGAAATTGCCTTCGATCCCCATGCCCGGATCTTTGAGCCCATCCGCGCCCTGCAACTGGCCAATGCCCTCGCCCCCTACGATCCGCTTTTCTTCGAAGAACCCCTGAGGCCCGAAAACCGCGACGCCTGGGCCCGGCTGCGCGCCCAAATGCTGGTCCCGCTGGCAACCGGAGAGTCCCTCTACACCCGCTTCGAATTCCTCGATCTGATGGCCAAGAACGGGGCCGACATCATCCAGCCGGACATATGCATTTGCGGAGGCCTGCTGGAGATGAGCAAGATCGCCGCCATCGCCCAGGCGCACTACGTTACGGTGGCACCGCACAACCCCATGGGACCGCTGGCCACGGCGGTCAACGTTCATTTCGCTGCCGCCACCCCCAATTTCAAAATTCTGGAATATCGTCTACCCGATGAAGACAATGCTATGGACTGGCTGGACGAGCCCTATTGGCCGGTGAACGGGTATCTGGAGTTGCGCCCGGACCGCCCCGGCCTTGGCGTGGAGGTGAATGAAGAAGCCGTACAAGGCGGGGCCTACGTTCATTGGGAACGGGGCAGCAGCAAGGCGCCGGACGGTTCGACCAATTATATCTGAGAAACTGGCTTACACTGCGTCAGGCCCGACCTCTCAATCCCCGTCTTCCAGCCCGATCAGCCGGCGGCGGGAATACGCACGCCAGCCGGGCTGAATTTCCCGCGGAGGCCCAGCCCGCGGCAGCTTTTGCGGGGAACAACAACCAAAGGAGGAAATACAGTGCACTACTCTCTGAAAGACGGTTCTTTCCAGGTACACTACAGTTTCGACGGCCCTGATCCGGTCAAGATGGTGACCCGATTGGGATCAAAAGCCGCATCGGTGCCCAATCGCACCTACGATGGGGAGTTCTTCTCCACCAGCCCCGAAAACGCCTTCGAGCTGGTCCAGGATGGGGGCGGCGCCGAGGGCAGCCGGGGATACCTGGCTCTTCCCGGCGACGATTCCAACCAGTTCTACGTGGAGTCCACCCCGGTCTGGTGGACTCCGACCACCACCTTCGACCTGCGCGACACCATGGCCACCTTCTATCTGAAAGAGCTGGAGAAGATCACCGTGGCCGACGGCTACGCGCCCTACGTGTTCATCGCCGCTTATATTGACGACACCAAGTACCTCACCACCTGGCGCCAACTCCAGGAGGTATCCATCGGGGTTGGGGAGTGGGCCTTCAACCGAATCGCTCTACGAGTTGAAGCTTCGCAATGGCTCAACTACGCCTGCACCCACCCGGACCGGAGGCCCGACCTGGACTACGCCCTCTCCCACTGCGGATTCTTCGGCATAATGTACCAGAACGGCCCGGAGTTCCGCCGGGTCCATGCCACCGGGGTGCTGGGACTGGACGAGCTGCGCTACAACATGCCGCTCTCCGGGAGCTGATGAATCACCATCGCGACAACCCGGTTGCCTGAGGCTCGGCTTACAGGGCGGGTGCCTCGAACAAAGCCAGCCAATCTTCGACGCTTTGCGCTTCGGTGTCGGGAGCGGAGCGGCTGCGGGCGATGAAGCCGGGAACGTCGTCGCGGCCGCTGGGCAGAGCCGGATCGCTGTAGCGCAGATCCAGACTCCAGCGGATGTGGTCGGAGTGGTTGGGGATGGAGCGGTGAATGGTCTTGTGCTGCAGAAGCAGCACGCCACCGGCTTTCAGAAGGCAGGGTACTCGCTCTCCGGGGGGCAGGTGTTCATCCGTGATGCCCTTGAAATTGGCGCCGGGTCCCATGCCCTGTTCGTGGCCAATCAGCGCAGCGCGGTGGCTGCCGGCGATGACCTCCAGGCAGCCGTTTTCCACGGTTGCGTCGACCAGGGGTATCCAGAAATTGGCCATGAAGGTCTCTTCGGCGTCGGGCTTCAAGTAGCCCAGGTCCTGGTGCCAGGGAACCACGGTGACCTTCTGGTTGGGCAACTTGGCGCGCAGATTGTACTGGGGGTGGACCAGGATTTCTGGGCCGATAACCGATTCGACAATGTCCAGCAAAGCCGGTTGGGTCATGATGTGGAACATGCCCTCGGTTTTGAGCTTGCCTTTGAGCTGCCCCAGCAACGGGGCCGGATTGGCCAACTGGGACTGGACCTGGACCAGGCGCTTGGAGAAAGGCAGGCCGGCGTGCAAATCGGATAATTCGCCGCGGGAGTGGGCGTCGCGCGCGGCACCGTCGACAATGGCGTCAATTTCGCCGATGAGAGGTGCGAAGACGGCCGGATCGAGAACATCCTCCAGAAGGAGGTAGCCTTGGGTGCGGAAGAGGTCGAGTTGGTCGGGAGTGAGGGCGCTCATGGAGTTCTCCTAGAAGGTCAGACGCCTCTAAAAATAGCTCATCAGTCTTTCCCACATCCCCATGCTCTCAACGCTCCTGGCGGCCACCAGTTCGACGGTGGCCAGGAGGCTGTCCCCCAGCGAAACTTTGAGCATTCCCAACTCGTCGCCGGCGTCGACGGGAGCAGGATATTCGGCGGGAAGTTCGATCCAGTGCTGAATCAGCTTTGCCTGTTCAAAGCTGAGAATGGCGATCACCGTGTCCCGAGCCTGGGCTTCCACTCCGGGCTCCTTGCCCCATTCGAGCACCACCTCACCCATGGTCTCTCCGGCCTGCGCCAGAGGCACCCGCTTGTAGGTGTTGAAACCCCAGTTCAGCAGCCTGGCGGTCTCGCGCTGGCGAATTCTTTCGCTTTTGGCTCCAAGAATTACCGAGATCAGGCGCATGTTGCGGCGTTGGGCGGTGGCCACCAGACAGGATCCTGCACGGGAGGTATACCCGGTCTTGAGACCGTCCATTCCCCTGAACTTGCCCAGCATCCCGTTGGTGTTGTAGAGAGTGAACTTGCCCTGGCGGAAGGGCTTGCGGCGGGTAGAGGACCACTCGAGGATCTTCGGGTAGCGAACCAGGGAACGGGATATCTGAGCCAGGTCATAGGCAGTGGTCAAATTGCGGTGGTTTTTGGGAGTATCGTCAAGGCCGTGGACGTTGACGCAGTAGGTGTGGTCGAGACCGAGCTTGCTGGCATGGGCATTCATCAAGTCGACAAAACCCACCATCGAGCCGCCAATGTGTTCGGCCACCGCGGCGCAGGCGTCGTTGGCCGAGGGTATGGCGATGGCCTCCATCATCTTCTCCAGGGTGAAGACCTCTCCCTGCTTAAGGTAAACCTGGGATCCGCCGATGCGGCTGGCTTTCCCCGAGACCTCAACCGCATCGTTCAGCTCCACCCTTCCATTCTCCAGCAGATCCATCACCACCAACTGAAACAGGAGTTTCAGCGTGCTGGCCGGCGAGCGCTGAACCCGGGCCTTGTGCTCGAAGAGAATAGTGCCGGTCTCGGCTTCCACCAGAATGGCGGCGGCATAGGGCGGATTGGCGCCGGGATTGAATTCGGCCGCGGCGGCGGGGTCTGTAAAAAAAAGCGCGCACAGTAGAAAAGGGCTGAATTTATGGAATGACATATTTACTCTTTTTCCCGCAAGAAATGGGATCTGGATCTGGTCGCGTTTGGGAGAGGATTCTGCGCTTAGGAAGAAATTCAAAGATAATATCTGCCGGCCCTCGAGTCAATCACTTTGAGAAGCTTGCTTTCCTGATGCCTTTGACCGCTGAGAACTCGCCAGCTACTTTGAATGACAGGAGGAATCTGCCGTGGTCCAGCCTGTAGAGTTCCCTGAGCTAACCTATCAAGGGCGCAAAATTGATATCACGTCCGAGTGTTTCGGGGCCCTGCGCCAATCCGGGGTCGTGGCCGGCGACAGGGAGGAGTTGTGGCGCCGCATGGAGGAAGACGGATACCTGTATCTGCCCGGTCTCCTCGACCGGGAGGAGGTTCTAGAAGCCAGAAGGGAGGTGATGGAGCGCCTGGCAGCCGGTGGAGTTCTGGATCAACGCTATCCCCTCATGGATGGGGTCTTCAAAGCCGGATCCCAGACAGCCGGGTTCCTGCCCCAACTGGCGCAAGACAATGCCGCGCTGGACAGAGTGCTCCACGCCGGCCCCATGATGGCGTTCTACGAGTTTTTCCTTGGCGCCCCGGTGCTCCACTTCGACTACACCTGGTTTCGCGCCAAGACACCAGGCCCTGCTTCCCCTACCTTTCCTCACTACGACATCGTCTACATGGGACGAGGCACCCACAGGCTCTACACTTCCTGGACCCCTTTGGGTGACGTGCCCTACGAGATGGGAGGGCTGATGATCCTGGAGAATTCGCACAGACTCGAGACCCTCAAGGGGACCTACGGGCAGACGGACGTTGATCTCTACTGCGAGAACGAAGGGAACGCAAAGGGAATCGTGAGGCGGGCCCGCAGCGAACATCGCCCTTTGAGCTCCGAGGAAAGAGAAAACGTCCGCTGGAACTCCCCCGGCGCCTACTCCTCCGACGCGGTGGCGACCCGGGAGGAATTCGGTGGGCGCTGGCTGACTACCGAGTACGAGGCCGGCGACCTGCTGGTTTTCGGCATGTTCACCATGCACGCCAGTTCGGACAACCGCACCGACTGCATTCGCATCTCGTCGGATTCGCGTTACCAGCTGGCGTCGGAGGAAATCGACGAGCGCTGGATAGGGACGGATCCGCCGGCCCACGGGATCAGAGCCAAGCGCGGCATTATCTGCTGAGAAGCCGATTCAATTTTGCCGTCTCGTCGTAACGCCGGATGCCCCCTTGCCGTTGCGCCCCAGCGCCGGGATCACTTGAATTCGACGCTGTAGAGCTCGGCGCAGCGCATGCGGAAACCCACCGAGATCGGCCCCTCGCCCTCGTGCCCCAGGTCGGTTTCCCCCCTCCAGCTCACCACCTGGTCGAGATGGTCCCCCACCAGCCAGTCGCAGTCCTCGAACGAGCGCCCGGGAAGAGGCCGGTAGCGGCTGTCGGTTACCTGCACCTGGATACTGCCGGCGGGAACGGTCTTGAAATTGAGGTGCATGCGACGCCGTCCGGTTTTGATTGCAAAAGTCCGGAAGCCTCCCTCCAGCGGCGCCTCCAACGCCACCAGCCGCCCCTTGGGCCACCAGGCCCAGGCGATGTGTCCGTGAGGGGGCCGGCGCAGATGCTTGTGGGGTTCGGGCGAGCCGACTATGGTGATCCCCATGCGCCCGCCGGGCAGATCCACCATGCCGACCCCGGGGGCGGCGGCCCCGCCCACCCAGGCAGCGTCTCCGGGCTCGCACACCGGTCCCCCCGGCACCCAGTTCCACACCACGTTGTCCGGACTCGAAGCCAGCATGAAGCTGAAGGAGTCGTCGGTCAGACGCCAGCGCAGCGGGAACATGATGTGGTAGTCCCGGGCTCCGGGCATGGTGGTCTTGGCGTTTGCGTACCAAAGGTCATAGGGCTCCTCGGCCGCGCTGGGCCAGAAAACCTCCTCGGAAAGAGGCATGCGGCGGAAATCCGCGCTGGCGATGCGGCCGATGGTGCGGCGGTTGAAGAAGTGGCTGCGGCAATAAACCACGTACTGGCCCAGCACCGGATCGTACTCGCAGACATTGTGGGTATCACTGACCTGAGCGACCAGGGGATCGGGGATGGTGGTCCAGTTGAGTCCGTCCGGCGAAAAGGCCCCGAACAGCCCGTCCCACCTCTCCGATTTCAGGTTCAGGGCGCCCACTTCACCGGGTCTGTCCCGGAGATAGCGCTCCTTCATGGCAGGGCTCAGATGGCCTACGTAGATCATCTTGTAGCGCTCCTCGGCCGCAGCCGAGGGATCCTTGAATACCGTGGCCCCCTGCAGCCCGCTTTCCTCGATCTGGGGCAGGCCATAGACGATATTGTTGTCCTTGGACCCCTTGCGCTCGATCAGGCCCAGGGACGGCAGGCGCCAGGTCTCCCCGTCATCCGATTCGGCGCAGCACAGGTAGTTGTAGCTGCCCATCGGGTAGGTCTCGTTTTTCACGTGCTCGTCCGGGAAGGACTCGTACCAAAGCCGGTAGCGCCCTTCGTCGTGGATGAGAGCGCTGGACCAGAGGAAGCCTTCGTCGGCCTCGGGAAGCAGGAAGGGATCGCTCTTGCGCGCCGGTTTCGCTCTCAACCTGATGCCGGTGGGCATGTAGCTCGGGTCGTAGCGCAACGGCGGCACCGGGTCATTGGTCCAGATGCGCAGCCACTCTCCCTCCTTGTTGCGCCATCCGGTGGAATGCGCCCCGTGATGCACGTAGCGCCAGTCGTGAAAGTAGATGATATTCGAGGGCAGTTCGTAGGGCGGCCCTTGGTTGCGGATGGGTGATATCATGACTCTCTCCCGTTGGTTTTCACTGGTGGGCAGACAAAATAGTCCCGGGCAATGGAATAGATGAGGCGGACGGGCCTGTTCGAGCCGGGTGCATGGCTAATGGCTGGTGGTTTCGGTCGAGGACGGCGAGCAGGTTGACTGGCAACGGAGACTCGTAGTATTTTCTGAGATTGTCTGGAAGTTGCCAACCCGGAAATTCTGAAGGAGTGGTAAGATGAACATAGAGATAACGCAAGAACAAATCGAGGCATACCGGAGAAACGGCTTCACTACCCTTGACGACTTTCTCTCCGCCGCAGAGGTGGAAGAACTCCTCGACGCCATCGCCGCAGCCGTCGAGCAAACCGGCAAACAGCGGGTCGCCGGCGAGGGCAGAAAAGACCTGGTGGACGACGCCACCTACAATAAGGTTTTTCTGCAGCGACTCAACCTGTGGAAAATCAACGATACGGTCAAACGCTATTTTCTCGACCCCGAACTGGGCAAGGTGCTGTGCCGGCTCGCCGGCATCGACGGCATCCGCGTCTGGCACGACCAGACTTTGCAGAAAGGCCCCTGGGCCAATGCCACCGCCTGGCACATGGACAATCCCAAGTGGTCCTTCCACTCCTACGACTCGATCACCATATGGGTAGCCCTCGACGACGTTACGCTACAGAACGGTTGTCTCTACTACCTGCCGGGGTCGCATCGAAAGACCCGCCACGACCTTGACTCTTCCACTACCGGGTCCGACATGCAGGACGTCTTCGCTATCTATCCGGAACTGCACGACGTGGAAGCCGTTCCCATCGAGCTCAAGGCGGGTGGGGCAGCCCTTCACAACAGCATGATCTCCCACGCGGCCGGCCCCAACATGACCCCCCGCTGGCGCCGGGCTATGACCTGCTCCTACATGCCCGAAGGCGCTACTTTCAACGGACTCCAGAACATTCTTTCCCCGGAACAGGTTGCCCAGCTCAAGGTCGGCGACCTCCTCGCCGACGAGGACATGAATCCGCTGGTGTGGTCGCGGCAGACGGCGGCTGCATAGTCCAGGACGCGGCCAAGGGGGCTATTCATTTCCGCCCTTGGCCCATCTCCTGCGCTACCACGGGGTCCTGGCCCCTCGTGCCCGAGACCGCGACCGCATCGTGCCCACCCAACCGGTAGCCGAGTCGACGGCGGCGGACCGCGCTTCGAGCGCTTCGCCCTGCGGCCATCGCCTGGGGTGGGCGCCGGGGAGCCCTACGGAGAAAGGCGTCCTCAATGGCCTCAGCGAGGACCGGGTTGGACCCGATACGGGCCCCCAGGCAACCAAACCCTACTGCGAGCCCTGGCAAACGACCTGCAAACCATCATCAGCGAGCTTACCCTGCCCCTTGCGTGGGTTCGGCGCCTTGACAAGATGGCCCAAAAGGGGCCTCATTTTCCTATACTTCGATTGCATCGGATCTTTAGCCTCGTCTCAATCTCCTCTCAACCCACTTTATTAGAGATCTCTTCCTTTGCATCTGAAAATGTGAGTGACAGGTCAAAGCGACCTTGACGCATGACACCTGCTTCAAGTTCACTTGTATGATTGTTCTTCTCCCCTTCGGGAAAGGCTCTTATCCGCCAATATTTCAGACCTTTGTGCTGAATGCTCCTCCATAAATTGACGTAACGGCCTAGCGCTTCGTGCAATTCATTCCCGTCAGTACTCAATATCTCAATTCTTTGTTCACGCTTGTGAAAATGGCGCACAATCATTGTCATCGTCTCTTTATCCATGTCAAGCAGACCAAATGCCAAGGCCGCGAAACGTCCTTCATCGTCATTGCGGCTCAGAACACAAAAACGGGGATCCTGAATTGCCAGAAATAGCTGAAAGCTGGTCGACTCAATCTCAGGATCTGTCGCCAGTTTGTTAGAGGTCGATGTGCTCCGGTCCAGCATTGACGTCAAAGTCGTATCATCTAATTGTGAGGGTTCGTCTGCAGATACAATCCACCCATTGGCCAATGGCACATAACCTTCAGAGCCGGCGAATGGACCTCGTAACCGCATGAAGGAACCACCGCAGGATCTTACACTCACAAGATGACCCAGGTTCTGTCTGAACGTCGAGATAAGCGAAAGGCCGCGGATCCATAGGGGTATCTGCAAGAGGCCATCGCTTCCAAGTTGCTCCACAAGCGCGGGCAACATCTCAGATACTCCCACGGTGAGAGTTATCCTATCATACGGCGCCCTTGGGGGATATCCTAGCGCTCCATCTCCGCAAACCACCTTCACATTTTTGATATTGGCCAATCGGAGATGGTCTTCCGCTTTAGTGCACAAATCCTGATCACAGTCAACGGTCACAACCTGCCCTCTCGATCCTATCACGTATCGGAGTAATCCAGCGTTGTAGCCCGTTCCAGTACCTATCTCCAGGACGCGATGGTCCTGCCGAACATCTAGGTTTTCTAACATAGCGGCCATCAGTTTTGGCATGGACGAAGAACTGATAGGACGTTTCGAACTGTCGAACTTGGTTACGATCGGCCCGCCCGCGTAAACAGTATCCAAATCCGCATCGGGAACAAAGAGATGCCGTGGAACGTTTAAAAACGCCTCATTGATCTTCGGCGACTGAATGCTTCCGTCATTTCGAAGCTCCGAGACCATTTTCGTGAGCTGACCGCGCCAGTCTTCCATGGTACATTTCTCCTCACGCTCATTGTGAAATATTTCCAAATGTTACGTTGCAATCAGTACTTAGCGACTGCGGGTTGGCATTGTGTATTTCCCGACGCTGGAAACTACAACTGGATTTTGTCGGGAGTTTGCGGATCACTGATGGCGAATCATGATGTTTGCCTATTTCAGACACGCACCCGGTTTGCACCAATCTGGGATGACGAGGGTGTGGCCACATGCCCAACCCAGGACCACTCGAGGATGGTGTTATTAGTTTGTCATGCTTCCCATGTCGACATTTCATGAAGTTTGTCAACCAGTCTTGGCAATTCATCCCAGGCTTTTTTATAGCGCGGCCCTGCTCGCCCGCGGGTTGGCCACCGACCTCAGCGCCTGCCCGGCCGGTGGCGGGCGCCTGAGGATAATCGCCGCTCTGACCGATCCGGATTCGATCCGGACCTCTCTGCAGGGCGTAGGGCGGCCGGCGGTGCCCCCGCCGAGGGCCCCGCCTCACACCCCAGTTCGAGTTCGCCGCCTGACCTCCTCCGCGATGAGCGCCGGGGAGCCCTACGGAGAAAGGCGTCCTCAATGGTCTCAGCGAGGACCGGGCTGGACCCCATACGGGCCCACAGGCAACCAAACCCTACTGCGAGCCCTGGCAAACGACCTGCAAACCATTATCAGCGAGCTTACCCTGCCCCTTGCGTGGGTTCGGCGCCTTGACAAGAGGGCCCAAAAGGTGCCTCATTTTTCCTATACTTTTTGCGGGCAGTGGCGCCCCTGAATCGTACCTGGCATTCCTGGGTCTGCCCGTCAAAGGAAAATTGAGCAGGATATCGGACATCGCTGCGAGGTGCCCGATAGAGGGCATTCAAATCACGAGGATCAATAGTCAAATGATATACCGGAAGTTTGAGCTGTTGATCACCGGCATGAAGGATGGCCGAATGGAAAATAACCGGAAGGATAACAAGAGCCAGCGTCACCAGTACCGTAGAGGGGCTTCGGCAGTAGTCGTTGGCCGATGGGAGGCCAGACAGTGGTAGTTGGGTCAAGAGAGTCCGGAACATTGGTGGGGCTTCAAATTACGATTTCGTCCCCACTGCCCGCTCGTTCAAGACAATGGTCGATAACGTAACGGTATTTGGAGTATCCGCGCTGAACAAGGGAGAAGCGCTTGATGAGGTCCATTGCCCAGAAAGGCACCAGGGATTCGGTTTTGATCTCCATAACGACGGGAGATCCCCCCCACTGCGCGGTAACCGCATCGTCGTAATAGGTCATCTCATCATCATGGCACCATAGGTCGTACGAACCTCGTACAAGGCGGTAGCGCATTCCGCGGTCAAAGGTGATGCGTCCATAGGCGTCTACTTCGCTGACGAAGGGCTCACGGTTGTAGCGCAGATGGAGTAGTGGTACGGTGCCGTACAGATGGTGTATTTCGACGAAGGACCCTGGCATAGTAGCGTATATTGGGGAAGCACTTTCGCTCTTTTTGATTTCAAGCACCGCGGGCCACTCCGCCATTGGGATTCGATTGCGGGATTTCCAAACCGTGCGGTCGTGCCGGTACTTCACCTCCAGCGTGGCTGACTCCACCTTGCCCAGGCCGTAATAGCGAATTCTCGGCTTGAACCGCAGTAGCTGGCGAAGCTTGGTGTCGTGGTAGAACCGCAGCCCCGGAGTATCCATGTACACACTGTTAACAGTGTAGCTGCCCTGCTCAGGGGGGACGTTGGCGTCGAGAGAGAAGAGAGGTTGAATAAAGTCGCGAATTTCAGCGGCCTGGCGATCGGTCACCGTGTACTTGAGCTCGTAGCGATGGGTCGTGGCCAACTCAACCGCCATTTTGGGGCTCCCCCAGCAGGAGCTTCGGATCGTCAATGCCTAGCTCGTAGTACAGGAAATAGAGCGCGTGCGCTAGGTCACGATGGCTCTGGGTAATTGCGACGTGTGCATCCATGATCATGCGCTCGAGTTCCAAGATCTCATCCGACGGCACTGTAGGATTATGGTATGTGCCGGCTATCACCTGGGAGGCAGCCTGGATGATGACCTCGCCCTCACTACGGGCAAGGTTGCCGGCGAGTAACAGCTCAGTGTAGTCGGAAAGTGTCTCACGAACTTCGTCTGTGATGCGCTCACGAACGGCCAAGACCCTGAGCTCGCTTCCGGTCACTGCCAGCGAAACACCAGCAAAGTTGTCCGCATTGCGGTTGAAGAGGGGTAGCTCCAGACCGAAGATCAACTCGTGCCAATCGTCCTCGAATCGCTCAATGTGTCGGGACACCTCAAGGAAGGACAACTGCGGCAGGAGTCGCCAGCTCTCGAGGTTCTTTCTGTCGAGGGCAAGTTGTTGCTGCTCTTCAGCCAAACGGAGCTCAGGTCGATTGTCATATGCGAGTTCCAGGAGCCGATTTTCGCTTAACTCAAGTTCGGCAACAGGCTCGGAGACCACTTGGATCTGCCCGGAGATGCCGGTCAGCCGACCCAACCGGCGCTTTTCCTCCCGCAATGCATGCAAGATCTGGAGTTGACTCTGCCGCGCCTCGGCGACGGCCATCTTGGCTTTCGTGAAGTAGACGATCGACCGACGGCCATGCTCAACCATGGTCTTGATTTGTGCGATTCGTCGGCTCTCAATCTTTACTCGCTCGGCGGCAAGGCGCGCCAGCTCTGAGTACATGGTTAGATCGACACAGGACCGACGAATTCGCGATGCCAGCCAATGCCGCTCGCGTATCGCCTCCACCTTGCGCTCCCAGAAGGCTACGGTGCTCCGTTGCCTCCGCATCTTGGCCTCCCCTGGGACAGGAGGACGCCAACGAATGCCGATCTCAAGTTCGTCGAAGCGGGCAATCCCGGACCGATTGGCCAGGTCGCGCACGCGGATCTCAGGATTGTCGATCCAGTCAAAGGAGCGCATGTGATGGTCCTGGATGTCAGCCTCAAGATCGAGAGAGCCTAGCCGAAGGTTGTTGCCTATGCCCAGAGCTACCGTTTGCTCAATGGTCAGTCTCAACTCGGCTTCGGGAGCCTTCACGTTTATTTCAATGAGATCGGCCGGGGCTGCCGTCGAGTAGAAGGTTACTGCGAGGTGGGCAAAAAAACGACTAAGGGAAAGCCGGCAGAACATCATCGTCCCAGGCTCTCGCTCTCGGGGGAGCTCTCGCTGGCTAGGGGAACCGTCGTCGAGGAAGGTCGATCGACAAGACGAACTCGCACTGACTCGCCGGGCAGAAGCAGGTGACCGGGCACAAGGGCAACCCGAGCCTTTCTCGCCCACAACATCTGCCCACGTAGCCACAGTCTCTCCGGCATCGGCGAGTACCCCGGATACACGAAGTCGATCGTTCCCCTGGCGTCGAAATCGCTCGACCGCCTCGACATTGCGTCCACTTTCTGTCCCACCTTCAACTGCAGATCCTCTGTCTCGGGGACGTATACCTCCAATGAATTAACGCTGGGGGTCACCACGGTAACAATGGGGGAAAAAGCGTCGACGGTACTGCCCTGCAAAGCCAGGATTTCAGAGACCAGACCCGCATATGGCGATCTGACGGTCCGGTACTCGATGCGCTGGTCAATCAGGGAGAGCGACTGACGAACCTCGTGTATGCGTTGCATTCTGTCGCCGAGAAGCGAGGTCATGACGCTGTCGCCGAATGCTCTCGAATCTCCGGTGCCAACCTTCAGCACATCGGGCTGCATCAGGGACGACTGTTCGGCTACGGACTGCGCCAGGGCATCGCGGCGAATTGCCATGCGAGTCAGATCGCGATCATGTCCCAGGCCGGCGTTCTCCGCAGACACAAGGGCCTCGATTTCCCGATCGAGGGCGTCGAGCTCGGCCTCCCCGGCTTGCACGGCAGCGTATTGCTCTGACACGCGCAGCCGTAGCAGGTCGTACTCTATCTTGTACCGACGCCGATCCGCAGCGGCGATCGACTCCAAAGCGATCAGTTCTTCTGCACGAAGTCGTCTTTCCGCCAGCAGGTCCGAAGCATTCAGGCGAACCAGAATCTGCCCGGCCGCCACCCCCTCTCCGACTGCGATGCAAACTTCCTGAATGGTTCCCCCCTCGCGCGCACCAACCGACTGCTCCCTAGACGCAACGGTGCCAATCAGATAGGGATCGGCCCGCCACTCCCGGTAGCCGTAGGCCACTGCGAGAACTGCCAACATCCAAAGAACATGGTAAGAATTCTTCGCCAGCCAACGCTTCATGGGCTACACCTCTAGTGCGGAGGTGTGGTCCATAAAGGACAATCCGCGGATTCCTTCAATCTGTCCGAGCGCCTCGATCAATCGCGTCGAGTCTGCTTCGTCCGCGAGTTTTACCTGGTAGGTGTAATCAACGAGATCTCCCTGGGCGACGTCTCGCATCGTGACAAGACCAAACGTTCTTGGTATCTCCTGCAGTGTCTGGACAACCTGAGCAGCGAAGGTCGGCCCCGTCGGTATCTGGAACCGCACGAGTCCATCGTATTTCATACGCGTGCCGAATCGGGACAGGTGCATTGTTACCGCGATCGTACAGAACAGAAGGGTTGCGAAGGCGGCGGCGAGATAGCTTTGCACCCCGCAGGCAACGCCCGAGCCGAGAGAGGCGAACAAAAACACCAGATCACGGGGGTCGCGAAGGTTGGTACGGAAGCGAATGATGGCCAGCGACCCCACAATGCCGATGCCCCTCGCCACGTTGTCGCCGATCGCGATCATCAGCAAACAAGTGATGATGCTGCCGAGAACCATGGTCTGCATCAAACCGCGGGACCAAGACAAACCCTGGAAAGTCCACTCGTATACAAGTGCAATTACGCTTGACAGGCAAAAGGCGGATACTAGAGAGAGCAGCACCATGTTCCAATCAAGTTTGATCGTCCCAAAATCGAGCAATAGGCTATCCATCAGACACTGACTCCCTGAGCTACTATCAATCGGCCTACATTTAAAGAAAGGAAATTCCAAAGAAAGGACGTCCCTAATCTTCAGGAAACACTTTAGATTACGAGTACAACCGAACTCCAATAGGGTCAAGCCCCGGCTTCACCACTTGGCATGTCTTGCATGCCGGAGGTATCGATGCGGGTTTGTGGATGCCAGCGCTAACTTCGTGGATTCCCCTGTTGCGTCTCTCCCCCCTGCGCGCCGGCGTCACCACCGTGGCGGAAACGGACACGGCAGTCCGAAGCCCAGCCGGCGAGCGGGCGTATAGGAATTAAATGGTACTATTTTGGACCCGCTGTCAAGGCGCTGAACACATGCGAGGGAAAAGGTAAACTCGCTGATGGTCTCGTTTGCTCGTCCTTCGACAGGGCTCGCAGTACGGTGGTGTTTCCTGTCGCCCCTTATCAGGACTAATCCGAGACACGAGGGGTCATGTAGGGCGCACCGAGCCGTACCGCCCAGCTCAGGGAGACTGTGGACAAGACAGGGGAAATACTCGCGAACTGCAGGGGCTGAACTCGGGGGCAAACACCTGGACGAACAGGGCAGCCTACCCCAGCCGATGACCCCAGGACCGGCCGCTCGAATCGAGGTCTACAGCCGGTGGCTCATCAACCGGTTTCGAGGGCACCTATCGATTGCGGTCCTGGACCCGAGGCACCAGGAATTCATGGTAGGGTAGTAAATGTATCGGAGGCGGGGTATCAGGGTCACCAGTTTCTCGCCCCAAGGTAATCGACTTCGACCATCTACCAGATTCCAAGCCTATGGCCAACATCCGTTAATCAACAGCTTTAATGTAGTCCTTCGTCGTATCCAGCTTTACCCATTCCCCAGAAGTTGGATACGGTTCCCCCCTCTACCCAAAGACAACGAACACACATGCATCTACTACGACCGTGCTGCGGTCGATCTCGCCGGCTTTCAACACCACCACGGCCTGTGGAGCGTCTGCTTCGGCAACCGCCAAATCAACTCGTTGGCATAAGCCCAATGCATGAGCACCCAACAGCTTTCCTTCGCGCTCAAAACGCCGTGGTCGGATGGGACCAGCCATCTCCTCCTCTCTCCGATGGAACTACTGGAGAAGCGGGCGGCTCTGGTCCCCCCGCCCCGGTTCCATCTCCTGCGCTACCACGGGGTCCTGGCCCCTCGTGCCCGAGACCACGACCGCATCGTGCCCACCCAACCGGCAGCCGAGTCGACGGCGGCGAACCGCGCTTCGAGCGCTCCGCCCTGCGGCCACCGCCTGGGGTGGGCGGCCCTGCTCGCCCGCGGGTTGGCCACCGACCTCAGCGCCTGCCCGGCCGGTGGCGGTCGCCTGAGGATCATCGCCGCTCTGACCGATCCGGATTCGATCCGGACCTATCTGCAGGGCGTAGGGCGGCCGGCGGTGCCCCCGCCGAGGGGCCCGCCTCTACCCCAGTTCGAGTTCGCCGCCTGACCTCCTCCGCGATGGGCGCCGGGGAGCCCTACGGAGAAATGCGTCCTGAATGGTCTCAGCGAGGACCGGGTTGGACCCGATACGGGCCCACAGGCAACCAAACCCTACTGCGAGCCCTGGCAAACGACCTGCAAACCATCATCAGCGAGCTTACCCTGCCCCTTGCGTGGGTTCGGCGCCTTGACAAGAGGGCCCAAAAGGTGCCTCATTTTTCCTATACTTACTCATCGATTCATCGGTATTTCTGATTGTAACGCCTGAGTGGAAGGAAACCGGGCGTCATCCACAGACCGGCTTGTGGACAGCCGAACAACCTCAACGGTGACGTTATGGAGTTTCTCACGGAAACCAAAGAGAACGGATTTTTCAGAATAGATGAGTTTCCAAGTACCTGCGGCGCATATTATGAATGCGCTAAAATGCGTATCAGCAGATTGGTTGCCTGGAGATCCGGCTCCAGGTTCTGGAAATACAACGTCCGGCGCGATACGGTCTCGAATAATACCCCTCTTAATGTCTCTATTTCTATGGAAAAACTGGACAACTAACGCGATGGAGATCCAACGAGGTGGACACCCTGACCGACCTTGCAGAAAAAGGTTTCTTTTGATTAAGAACTTTTCATTCAGGGGACGGCTGGTTCTCGTTTGTGCTTTACTATCTTTCTATGTGGCTCCCTTGCATCCCCAGGAGCGACAGCTCAAACTACCGGTATATCGCTTGACCATCGATCCAGCTGCCTTGGATGCCCTTTACCGGTCGCCCAAGAGCGACGTTCGCTATCCCGCTCAATTTTCTTTCGCGGAGTGGACTGGGAAATGCGACGTGCGATTCCGCGGCGCTACAGCCCGCACTCTTCCAAAGAAGAGTTGGAAAGTCTGGTTTGACGATCGATCCAATCCGCTAGGGGTCAGGGAGCTCAATCTCAGCGCAGAATACAGGGACATCTCGCTGATGCGCAACAGCTTAGCCATGAAACTGTATCAGTTTCTCGGACATCCAGCGCCAAATACCAGACATGTCAACCTGACTGTAAACGATCAGTATATGGGCGTCTTTGTCCAGGTTGAAGAACCGAATCGCGATTTCTTGCGACGCTACGGCTACGAAACTGGGCATCTCTACAAGTCCGAGGATCACGGCGGCAACACCGCTCCAATGCTGGATTACGACAGCTACCGTGCTACTTGGAACAAGAAGGTAGGGGATGAATCCGACTACTCCGATCTCGAGCGACTGCTCAATCAGTTGTTCTATCTGAGCTATGAAGACTTTGAAGAGCGGGCTCCTGTCATTTTAGATATAGAGAACGTGCTTCGATTCTTCGCTGTCGCCTATTCGATCTCTAGTTTCGGCGCTCTGACGAAGAATACCTTGCTGTATTTCAACCCAAGGGAGAATCTTCATCGGATATTTCCCTGGGATCAAGACGACTCCTTCGGCAACCACTGGACTGGGGAATATCGGTCATACTATGAGAGGATCTTCCAGAGCAAATACCTGAAGTACCATCTCCTTTTTCAGAGGTTTATGGAACACGAGCGCTGGCGAGAATCGTTTTGGAGGGAGGTGAATTTCGTCATCGAGGACGGATTCGACGCCGTGGAAGCTCAGATCGATCTGAGCTATGAGTTGATCCGATCGGACGTTTACCTGGATAGAGCCAAGATTGGAACCAACGCGGAATTCGACATGGAAGTCGCCCGTTTGAAAGGCTTCCTGGCAGCGAGAAGATCGTTCCTGACGGATTTCACCTTTTTTGAAAAGAGTCCCCTGACGAACCTGTACTGCTCGAATCCATTTCCGTCTCCCTATGGGGATGACCGAGGCGTGGTGCTTCGAGCCACTTCGCCAAGGCCTCAAGCCGTTGTAGTTGAGTACGTTACAGATCTGTCCTCTTACGAGACTTGGGGAGAACCGATCACTGTTGAGAAACTGACCCTGTTCGACGATGGTCAGCACGATGACTTGCTGGCGGGAGATCTCGTATACGGCAATCGACTCGAGCTGCCGAAGAACTACACTGGCCTCGTGCCCTATTCCTTTCAGGCCGGTGACTACAGATATCCCCGCAATGGCCTGTACTACATCAATTACAGGGCTACGAAGACGTTCGCTTTGAATGTGAATCACGTTGGTATCGAAGATTATCGACGGCTACGCATCGGTGATGTCTATAATATGCGAAATGAAATTTTTATCGCAGTGAACAATTCCAGCGAGGCAAATCTTGATCTATCCTACTGTAGTTTTGGAGCCGGGGAGTATTTCAACCGTTTCATGTTTCCTCCCAAGACGAAAATCGCCCCGGGCGCCAGGTTGATACTTTCCTCGAACAGAGATGCCGCCGAGAACCTGTTTCCGAACTCTCCGGTATTTGGGAATCTTTATTTCGATGTCTCTTTGGGCGACACCATTAAACTTCTGTCTCCTACACTGTCGGTGATGGCTGCTCGCGTCAACGGCAACTACAGCTCTGTCAATCTGACTATGCCCTCCATCCTGATTAACGAAATCAACTATCATTCCGCAGATGAACACGATACGGGGGATTGGGTCGAGTTATATAATCCCACCGATGCTTTCGTCGATCTTTCTGGTTGGTACTTGCAAGACGGAAATGACCGGCATTCCTTTGTCCTGCCCGATCGGACGGGAATCCAGCCGCGTGGATTTCTGGTGGTTTGTCAGGATGGGGCCGCCCTGGAATCCCTCTCGGGAATTCCTTGTATCGGAGATTTCGATTTCGGATTGAGGAACAGCGGAGAGCTGGTTCGTCTATTCGACCGCTATGGACTACTGGTCGATTCCCTCACCTACGGAGACCGTAATCCGTGGCCTCCAGAGGCGGACGGCGCTGGTCCTACCCTCGAATTGCGTCACTATGACCTGGACAATGCCGAACCCCTGCACTGGGCGTCTTCCATTCCAGCGGGGGGTACTCCGGGTCAGGTCAACAGCGTGTATGGCGCTCGTGAAAGGAAAAGCTTTGCCCTGACCGCAACGACTCCCAACCCCTTTTTCTCCACAGTCCGGCTCGACCTCAACTTGACCGAAGAGACGATGGCTACGCTAAAGGTATACAACGCGATAGGTCAGCTCGAAGAAATACTAGTGGATGAGGTGGTGAGCGGCGGAATCAGCCGGTTCACGTGGAATCCCCGCGGAAGAGGGGCAGGAGTCTACTTTATCGCCCTCTACCTTGAGGGACGGCTAGAGGCGGTGCAAAAGGCTGTATACCTGGGCAAATAAAACAAGCTCGACCGCACGGGTTTTTTCATTCTTCGGGCCACTCCCCCGGATTTTACAAAGCAACCGCTGGGGGTCGATGGAGGGATCACACCGCGATGTCGTTCCTACTGCCGGCGCGCTCGAGACAGTGGCCGATCACGTAGCGGTATTTTGAGTATCCGCGCTGAACAAGGGAGAAACGTTTGATGAGGTCGATCGCCCAGAAAGGCACCAGCGGCTCGGTCTTGATCTCCATGACGACGGGAGACTCCGCCCACTGTGCCGTAATCGCGTCGTCGTAGTAGTTCATCTCTCCCTCATTGCCCAGCAGGTCGTACGAACCGCGCATCAGCCGGTAGCGCATGGCGCGGTCAAAGGTTATGCGTCCATATGCGTCCACCTCGCTGACGAAGGGCTCGCGGCTGTAGCGCAGATGAAGCACCGGTTCGGTGCCGTACAGATGGTGGAGTTCGACCAAGGACCGGGGCATGGCCCCGTACTCCGGCGACGTGCGATCGCACTTGGCGATTTCGAGCACCGCAGGCCACTCCGCCATGGCGATTCGGTCGCGGGCCTTCCAGACGGTACGGCTGTGCCGGTACTTGACCTCAAGGGTGGCGAACTTGACCGCGTCGGTGCCGTAGTAGCGGATCCTCAGTTTGAAACGGAGCAGCTGACGAAACCTGGTGTCGTGGTAGAATCGCAAACCGGGAGTATCCATGTACACGCTGTTGACCGTGTAGCTTCCCCGCTCCGAGGCAACGTTGGCGTCGAGGGAAAACAGCGGCTGAATGTAATCCCGAATTTCCGCGGCCTGCTGTTCGGTCACGGTGTACTTCAGCTCGTAGCGGTGGATCGAAGCCTGCTCAATCGCCATCCTGCGCATCCAGCAGCAGCTCCGGCCACTCGATACCCAGCGCGTAGTAGAGAAAATAGAGCGCGTGCGCCAGATCGCGCTGGGTATCGGCGATGGCGACCCGCGCATCCATGACCGTGCGCTCGAGCGTCCAGAATCTCATCTGCCGGCACGGTGGGGTAGGCCTGTGACTCGGCGATCACGAGAGAGGCGTCCTGGATGATGGCCTCGCCATCCCGGCGGGTCAGGTTGCGGGTGAGCAATGCCTCGGTGTAGTCGGAAGATATTTCCAGAACCTCCTCCGCGATGGGCGCCGGGGAGCCCTACGGAGAAAGGCGTCCTCAATGGTCTCGGCGAGGACCGGGCTGTTCTCGCCTCTATGGGATTGACGGGTCGCCGGATATGGCCGCGAAAGCTTGGTCAAAGGTCTTTACCTCTTGGACACTGCGCCGTCGGCAACTGGCCAGGTGACAGAGGTCGCGGGCTTGTAGAGTCGGATATTGCTCGTGGAGCCGCCGAGCCAGAGCTACGTCCGCCTCCGCCAGCGGCCAGACCTCAACTGCTGCGCTGGCCATTAGCTCCAACGCAGCATCGAAGGGTTGCAGCCTCCCAGTGGGCAGGTATACGTGGGCCAACTCCTGCATGACCTCCGCTGAAGTGCACAATGGGGTGCCACTCCGGTTGGCTTCGACGAAGAAGCGCTGGGCAGGCGTCTGGAGTGGGTGTGGCCGTCCTACCGCGTACATGAAGACGTTGGAATCAACGAAAATCACGTTCCGGCCGCTCCTCTCGCACGCGACTCGCTCATGACGCGCAAGTGCTCACTCCAGTCCGGCTCCATCTCCGGACCATCCAGAGCAGCGCATGACTTGAAGAACTCCTCGACGTCTTGCGGGGACTCGAACAGCTTCACGCTCTGGCGCGCTTCGAGGCGCTCCCGGGCGGCTGCTCGCAGCCAGGCGCTGAGGGACATGCCCTCCCGCCGTGCCTGGTCAACGAAGAGCTCTCGGTCGTCGTCCGGCATTACCAACTGCACTCTGGCCATGTCGCTCTCCAGTCGGGTTAAGGTGAGTGTGTAATGATGTTACACATGGTCCTAGTGGGAGTCAAGGGGCAACCGTGTACGGGAGGGTGCTGCCAGAGTGTTCTTGGAGCGCTGATGGCTATCAGGCCATGTGGGTCCGACTAGAGCGTCAACTGGAATTCTGGCACTGGCATGGCTGCAAGAGATCGAGGATGCCCAAGAGCAATGTAGAGTACTGGACGGCGAAGATTGGGCGAAGATTGAAAGGGATGTGAAACGGGATGATCAGACACGCTCCCAACTGTATCGCCTTGGCTGGAAGTGGAGAGTCATTTGGGAATGCGAAATCGTGTATGGAGTGCAGCGCATTTCAAAGGAACTTAGAGGGTGTGTTCGCTCCTATGGGCTGAGAGACTGTGACCGTACCTTGTGGAACTGATACGAGTTACGGGGATGGTGGGATGTCACGTTTTGCCGGGCTCCCTTCATCGTCTTCATCCATGTCATGATTCTCTCGTAAAAACCTCTACTTCCTGACCTCGATTTTTCGGTATATTTTGCCTGACGAATACCATCGGACACTTTTTTCTATGGATGGGGCTGATGTTTCGCACAAAAGCATTGCAACGTAGTCTGTTTGAGACTCACAACCTGGTGCCTACGGCCAAGCAACGGCGTCTGCAGGGGAGCTGGGCCGAGACCTTTCGCACCCGTGCCTTGCCGTTGATCGACGAAGCCCAGTTTGCGCCCTTGTATTGCGACGACAACGGTCGTCCCAACCAGCCGGTGCAGACGGTCTTGGGCGTTCTTCTGCTCAAGGAGATGTTCGCGCTGACCGACGCCGAGGCGCTGGAGCAGTTGGAGTTCAACCTGTTGTGGCAGCACGCCCTGGAGCTGACCCCGGAGGAGGCGCACCTGGCGCAGAAGACGCTGCACAACTTTCGCGCTCGTTTGCTGGCCCATGACCGCGGGCGGGCGGCCTTCGAGGCGACCACGGATCGCATGCTGCACACGTTGGGTACGAAGGTCACCCGGCAACGTCTGGACTCCACCCACGTGATCAGCCACATCGCGGTATTGACGCGCCTGGGGCTGTTCTGTGAGACCATCCGCCACTTTCTCAAGAGGGTAGCGTCTCAGCATCCGCGCTTGTCCAGGCGGGTGCCGGAGCGTCTGCGCCTTCGCTACCTGAAGAAAGACGGCGTCGCCACGGCCTACCAGGACGCGCCTTCCGGCACGGGGAAGCGGCGGCTTTCGGTGTGCGCCCGCGACTTGTATCGTCTCCATCGGCGCTTTGCGGGCACGGCGGCGGAGGGCTTGGAGTCCTACGCGTTGCTGCAGCGCCTGCTGGCCGAGCAGTGCGACGTGGTCGCGAACAAACAACGCCCCTCGGAGGAAGACGACGACGCCGGCGAAGGCGGCGTGCCGGTGGTGCTGAAGGCGCCTGAGGACGTCGGCGGCGACTCGCTGCAAAGCCCCTATGATGCCGAGGCCACCTACAACGCCCGCAAGGGCAAAGGGTATGAGGTGCAGATCGCCGAGACCTGCGTCGAGGCCGACGATGACCAGGCCGACGACGACAAAACCGACGATGACCCGACCGACGACGACAAAACCGACACCGTGAACATGATCACCCACGTAGCAGTGATCGACGCCTGCGCCCGCGACGAGCACGCGACGATGGCGGTGCTGGAGGCCCTCGAGGAGCGCGGGCAGCGGCCCGACGAGCTGGTCGCCGACACTGCCTTCGGCTCCGGCGACCATGCCCTCCACGCCGAGCGCCTGGGCACCGAGTTGGTCAGCCCGGTCAAAGGCCCGCAGGTCGACGTCGAGGAGCGCCCCGATACGGTGAGGCAGGCCGACTTCCTCGTCGAGGCCCGTCTCCAGGATCCGGCCATCTGCCCGGCCGGACACCTCGCCCTCGAGCAAACGCCATGTGAGAAGAAGCCCCATCATGTGGCCCTGACCTTCGAGCGCGAGGGTTGTGAGACCTGCGCCCTGTTTCCCCTCTGCCCGGTGAAATGGAACAGGAACCGGGACGGCTACGCGCTGACCGTGGACCTGAAAGCCGTCAATCTCGAACGCCGCCGCCGCGCCCTGGCCAGCGGCGCCTTCGGCGAGCGCTATCGCATTCGCGCCGGCATCGAGGCCACGGTCTCGGAGTTGAAACGAAGACACGGGCTGGGCGCCCTGCGCGGGCGCGGACGCGGGCGCGTGGAGCTGGTCGTCTACCTCAAAGCCCTGGCCTGCAATATCAAGAGAATGCTGCGGGCGCTGGCGCCCAAACCCGGAGCCCTAGGTCCGGCGATGGGCTGAAAAAGGGAACGGAGGTCCCCTTTTCGGTGCTGGAAAAAGGCCTTATAAGCCCGATTCGAGGCCATCGGACGATAGAGCCCTGAAGCACCTTAAATAGCGGCGCATTCTCGATTCTTTTTCATGTGGGTGATACTAAAGTTTCAAGAAAAATCTCTGTCTTGAAAACGGGGTTGTTACGAGGAAGTCAACCTTAAGTCCATTCAGTTCTGACTGGACTTTTGCAAACTCCGGCTCAGGCCAGCTCGAGGCAGGTGACGATCCGTTGCTGATTCCACCCTAGCGTGGTGGCTTGTTCAACGGCCCAATGAATGGTTTTACTGAGCGTTTCCCGCGACACGGCTCGACAGGCTTGGCCGATGGTCGTCAGCACACCATGAGCCCAGCCACACGCACGGCCTTGCCTCATCTGGGCTATGAGGAGACTGTGCGCCAGCATCACCAGATACAGGTGCCGGGTCTGGCCCTTGGCGGTGCGTAGCTGACAGTCCCCCATGCCCAGATGTTGCTTGCCGTCCCGGTGAAAGGTCTCCGTACCCGTCCAGCGTTTGCGGTAGACGTTCAATATGCGACTGATCTCCCAATACACCCGGTTGGTCACCAGGCACTTGACCGGCTTCTTGCCGTTCTTGCGATTCCACAAGATCACCAGGCGAACGGGATGATCGACCTGGGGAAGACGCACGGTCCGGGTGCAATACCACTGCTTGCGATCGCCGATGTCGACCCGCTTGCGCTCCTCGGGGGCTACTCCGGAGGCCCACTCGGCCGCCTTCATTTCAGCGCCCTTGAAGCGGACCTTGCGGTTGCTCTTCAAATCCCCCACGTAGCCGCGCGTATGGCCCTGGATATGGTTGAGACTCTCGGCACTGGTGAAGTAGCAGTCAAAGGCGAAATCACCTGGAATCTCTCGCTCCACGGCCCAGTCCACCAACTCCTTGAACAGGTCCGTGTGATTCTTGAAGGGCTCGGCCGACTCGCCTTCGGCGCCCTCTTCCCGCTTGCGAAAGCGGCGAAACTCCAAAGGATAATGTTTCCCCGACGAACACACGTAGTTGGCGATCACGTAGTCGTGCGCAATCAGATGGCGCCCCTCGGCGTGGTCCCAGAACCAGCCCACGTCCTCGATCATCTCTCCGCTAGGGTCGACCAGGGTGTTGTCGATGGCAATTACCCCCCGCGCTGAATAGCGGGTCGAAGAATGATCCTGCAACCAGGCCAAACGATGTTCGTTGAGTGGTTCCACGTCCCACGGCACCTGGGTGATCCAGCGGTTCAGGCAGGATGGATCTGTGGCTTGGGTAAACTCGGCGTTGATCGCCGATACGTTCTTGCGGGCGGCCACCATCAGTCCGGTCAGATACTCGGCAAAGTGCCAGCGCTCCGGGGTGTTGGCGAACATCCCGCCAAACTCGTCCACGGCTTGCTCGACTATGGTGGGAAAGGCGATAATGCCCGGCATGGACCACCTCTCACGTCATCCAGGGGATGCGGAAGGCGGGGGAAGCCTTACCTCGCCAATATACTCATGCGGGCCGCATATCTGCTACCGAAAACCTGGACTCATCAGCCGGAAATACCTATTTTGCAAAAGTCCAGTTCTGAGGTTGGACTGGGTTCAAATTGAAGGAGGTTAGGGATGCCAAAATGGTTGCTGTATCGATGGATTACCAATAAGTATGGAGCTATTTTAGGCGATGGGATACGAACGAAAAAACCGCAGTTTAACAATGCCAACCGAGTAGCCAGAGTTCTGTACCGTTTGGGCCCCTATTTTCACATTAGCAGCCATATGATGAAACAGGGCATTTCTATACGCCACATCTTGCGAAGCCAGTTCCCAAGGGTCTATCCCAGTCATCAAGCACCTTTGATTGTCTCACTGGAGTTCACCAATCTCTGCAATCTACGCTGTGTTTATTGCACCAGTCCGGTTAGTGAACGGGCACGTGGGTTCATGGATAGGGCAACGCTGGATAAAGTCTTGATCGGAATTCATCAGTTGGGTGTCCAACGAGTAAGGATTGTGGGAAATGGCGAGGCTACGCTTCATCCTGAATTTGGTTCGTATATACAGAAACTGGCGAGTGCTACACGTTTCGTTTCGGTGGTAACCAACGGTCAGTGGAGACATCCAAAAAAAACCATCTCTTCCCTGCTTACGGCACCGGTAAGATTGGTAGAGGTCTCTGTCGATTCCTCAACCAAGCAGGGCTACGAGCAATCTCGTCCAGGTGGAAAATTCGAACGGCTGATCGAGAACCTTTTGCTGATTAAGCACGAAAGGGAAAAATGTCCAAATCGAATATTGGTCAATTTGCGCTTGATGGTTCGTCCGTCTGAGAGGTCGCTTGAAAAAGAGCTAACAGCTTTTTGGAGTCAATTTGCGGATACTGTAATGCAACAGCCGGTCCTCGAGCGTAAAACTCAACCCTATGTGAAGGACATGTATAGACCGGTACAGTTCGACAACCATTTCTATCCTACCTGCGTTCTACCTTTCAAAGAACTCATAGTCAACTGGGATGGTGATGTCCCTCTTTGTGCCCTGTCAGTACAGCAGGTCGGAGCCCCCGGTTTGATCGTTGGTAATGTCATGACTAAAACCTTTGACGAACTCTGGAACCATGGACTCATGAGGCAATACCGGGAAGGTCACCAAAGCCGGGATTTTCACAAAATGGAAATATGCAAGGGTTGCTCTGGCGTATAGGGGATTTCCTGATGCCGAAGTTCACAGGTCGATTGAAATTTACCACGGAGCTTCCGTGCGCGTTGGTATCGGTTCGCTGATCCATGAATCGAACACCTCCACGGCCAGCGGCAGCCAGTCGCTGGCGTCAGCGACGGCCGACCCGCTGCCCAACAGGCCGACCACCACCGCCATAAGGCGCCTCATCACGCCCAACGGACGCGCCAGAAAGAGAGACGATGGTGTCAAAAGCATACTGTTTCGCATGATGATTCCTCCTGTGGTTTGATCACACCGGCGAGGTGTAAGAGGTGAAAGTCCTCAATGTTGAAGGTGTAGCGAACTACGACAGCCCCAAGTCAGGCACGTGCGCCGGTAACGGCACAGGCGAAGCGTTGGCAGGGAAGAGCGCAGGTCCGGTATGGAGCCACGAAAGAATGAAGGCAGTATCCAGGTTTTCAAAGGGCAATTTATAGCGTTTCCAGAGAGAAATATCGATGGATTCCTCCTGTAAGGGAAGGGCCGTAATCTGCCTAGGGATATCGAGGTCTCCGACGCACAGGTAAATCAGGTCGGCAAAGGCCTCGAGGGTCCTTGAATCTACACTATCCAGGGCCTCCACCGTGACGTAGTACACGTTGTTGCCGCCCGCGTCCGTCGCTACCACGGGGTCCTGGCGCCCCGGGCCCGAGCCCGCGCTCGCATCGTGCCGGCCAAGCCGGTTGCCGAGCCGGCGGCGGCGGTCTGCGATGCGAGCGCTCCGTCCTGCGCCCATCGGCTGCGCAGGGCCGACCCTGGGGTGGGCGGCCCTGCTCGCCCGCGAGTTGGCCACCGACCTCAGCGCCTGCCCGGCCGGTGGCGGTCGCCTGAGGATCATCGCCACTCTGACCGATCCGGATTCGATCCGGACCTCTCTGCAGGGCGTAGGGCGGCTGGCCGGGCCCCCGCCGAGGCCCCCCTCACACCCCAATTCGAGTTCGCCGCCTGACCTCCTCCGCGATGGGCGCCGGGGAGCCCTACGGAGAAATGCGTCCTCAATGGTCTCGGCGAGGACCGGGTTGGACCCGATACGGGCCCACAGGCAACCAAACCCTACTGCGAGCCCTGGCAAACGACCTGCAAACCATTATCAGCGAGCTTACCCTGCCCTTGCGTAGGTTCAGTGCCTTGACAAGAGGGCCGAAAAGGTGCCTCATTTTTCCTATACTTCGAGCGCGGCAAAAGGTTACCGTCATGGCCTCCTTTTGACAATCAGATCCACTGGCATAACCTAGGGGCTAGTTCAAGCAAGTGGATCCCCGTCGAATGGGAGCCCGCACCTGACCCCATCCATAGATTTCCTACGTTTTACGGACGGCAAAGGCTGGCCTATCAGGACGTGAAGAAGTATCCCTTCTTGGCTATGGCCTACATCGATGTGGAATCTACTGATGTTATGGTACGCTACCTGATGGAAGGCGGTTTTGCACTGCTGAATGGATGGCAGTATTCACACCTGAAGCGCGAGTTAGAGCGGACCGTGGACAAGCGGCTGGAAACGGTACGAATTGAATTGGGACATCCCCTTTTCCATGCCTATTACGATATAACTGAATATCGGGATGCTAATCGGACCTGTCCCGGTGTTGGCCCCCTCACTGCTCTGCGACTTGATGGCCGATTGATAGCTATTACAGGTGTACCAAAATTTAATTCGAGAGCTCCTTGTTTTTCTAACCAATTTTATGTCAACGCACTGACTTATGGATTGATCCAGCCCAGCAAGATGGGCGGCCGGTATATAGCTAGGAAATGGAAAGTGAATTAAAGATTAGGTACGACCCGTCTTATGAAACGAGAAGACTACTTTCGCTGGGCTGAGCGAGCTGCCCGGTGGGGTGCCAAATACCTGGCCACGCTCGATGAGCGGCCCGTACGGGCGCAGACCGCACCGGGTGAGATCGCGGCGATGCTGCCATTAGCGCCACCGGAAGAGCCAGTAGATATGGAGACGATCTTCGCCGACTTTGAGCGCATCGTACCCGAGGGCATGACGCACTGGCAACACCGGCGCTTTTTTGCATACTTCAGCGCCAACGCCGCGCCGGTTTCGATGATCGCCGAAAATTTGACGGCGGTCATGGCGGCCCAGTGCATGCTCTGGCAGACCTCACCTGCAGCTACGGAGATTGAGACCCGGATGGTCGATTGGATGCGCCAGGCCCTTGGGCTACCGGAAGGGTTCCAGGGGTTATCCAGGACTCGGGAACGTCGGCAAATGTCTGCGCCGTACTAACGATGCGCGAGCGCGCGCTAGGCTGGCGCGGGATCGATTCTGGAATGGTGGGGGAGCAACAGGTCCGGGTCTACGCCTCACCGGAGACCCACTCGTCGATTGACAAGGCGATCCGAATTGCCGGTATCGGCCAACAGCATCTCGTCAAAGTCCCGACCGATGGTTCCTGGGCGCTCGATTCGGAGGCGCTTCGCCGGGCGATTGACGCTGATCGCGCAGCGGGGTTCCTCCCGGCTGGTGTCGTCCTTTGTGTTGGGGGCACGTCGATCGGCGCGTCCGACCGCGTGCGCCAGACCATCGAAGTGGCACGAGAGCACGATCTCTACGTCCACATCGATGCCGCGTGGGCTGGTTCCGCGATGATCTGTCCTGAGCTACGGGAGTTGTGGGAGGGCGTCGAGGGAGCCGACAGCATCGCCTTCAATCCCCACAAGTGGCTCGGTGCGCAGTTCGACTGCTCGATCCAGTTTCTTGCGGACCCGGAACCGCAGGTTCGCACCCTCGGCATCCGCCCGGATTTCCTCCAAACCCTCGGCCAAACCGAGATCACCAATTACAGTGAGTGGACGATCCCCTTGGGGCGTCGATTCCGTGCCCTCAAGCTCTGGTTCCTGCTACGTGCGCACGGTCTCGAAGACCTCCGCCAGCGCATCCGAAACCATATTGCCTGGGCTAAGGAGGCTGCCGCGGCGATCGCATTGCTGGACGGCTTTCGCCTGACGACTGACTGCCACCTTTCGCTCTTCACATTCCAGTATGCCCCCGACGGCGAGAATGCCAACGACGCCACCGAGCGCCTGCTCCGCGCGGTTAACGATGACAGCCGGATCTACCTGACGCAGACAATCCACGAGGGACAGTTCGTCATTCGCTTCCAAGTCGGGCAGTTCGACTGTAGAAGGGAGGACGTGCTCCTGGCGGTCGATGTGCTGCGGGAACTAGCCCACGCGATCCATCTTGATCCTTAGAACTGACGTGAATAGAAGAGAATCTACACCTCTAACAGAGTAGGAGAAACACAGGCATGGAACGCGCGTATCCCATCCTCCGGATTGACGATTACGAAGAGGCAAAGAGCTACTATATCGAGTTTTTGGGGTTCAAAATCGACTTTGAGTGGCGTCATGCCGAGGATTTCCCGGTCTATATGGGCATTTCGCGAGGCGGCTTAGCACTTCACTTATCGGAGCATCTCGGCGAACCGCCAGGCCGGCCGGCCTGGCGCAGTTCAGCTTCAAGTCGAGAACGTCCTCGATATCTATGAAGAGCTAAAGAATAAAAAGAACGACATGACGGAAGAGCCCATCGACCAGGCATGGGGCTCGACGGAGCTAAAGCTTATGGATCCATTTGAAAATCAGTTGACCTTCACGAGCCCTACCCCAAGTAGAAGAGCCAACTCCAATTGCAATTGAATGCAGATCCTCGATATTGACAAAGACCTCTATCAATGGTCGGATTTTGAGCTTCTCGATATTCAGCAGCAATCCTTTGGGTATTCGATCTTGAAGCCACGGGACTGGACTTCAATGTTGAGCGCGTGACGCAGTTTGGCGGTGTAGCAATCGAACAAGGGGTGCCTCAAGATTCTACTTCCTTTTGCCATTTGGTCAGACCGAATCGAGTTATACCTGATTTTGTCCAGGAAATGACTGGTATCACAAACAGCATGGTCCACCACGCGCCGATCTTCTCTGAGGTATCCCCTCTTTTGTGGAGCAAGCCGGCCCCCGGATCTGGGTAACGCAGGCAGGGCATGGATTTGACTGCCCTATTCTGCTTCAGGAATGCCAGAGGCACGGCATTGCGTTCCCCCAAGTTACCCTCCTTGACACTAAAGCTTTATTCACCCTCATACATCCGGATCATGACGACATTTTCAACACGAATTTTCTGGTCCATTTCTACGGTATTGATACAACGGACCTTCCTCGACATGATGCGCTGGGCGACGCTCGTTTAATAGCAAGAATCTTTCAGGCTCAGCTAAGCGAGTTACAAGATCGAGGCCTGAGTGAAATTGTAGTTAATGAGCCAGTATCGATCAGGAAGTCATTCCCTGATTTGACCCCCCCCTTGAACTGGGATTGCAGTTATATCAAAGATGGTAGGATATGATGTGTGGATGGTTCATCTTCGGTACATGGGAAATGAGAGGCGACGAATGCTAATCGATACCTTCCCGGACTTCATGAGAGTTTGGCAGAGGTTCGTGGCTGCTGGCGAAGACGGCAAGCTGAAAGCCTGGATGGACTATATGGCTGCCTACCCGGAGCTGCTCGAGAAGCAGAAGGCGGATTATGAACGCAGCGAACAGTCTTGGGAGGAGATTGCGAGGACAAGGATCTTTCCGGAGCTTGAGGACCGAGTGCCGGGAATGCAGAAGGTAAGCCGTCTGATATGCGAAATGGCTCCTGACGTGGTGACTTCTGCAAGGCAGATTCTCAGTCTGCAATCCGACCCAATTATCGTGGCTTACGTTGGGATCGGATGTGGCGCTGGTTGGGCGACGGAATACGGCGGAGATCCTGCAATTCTGCTCGGTCTTGAGAATATCGTAGAGTGCGGTTGGACGGACGAATCAAGCCTTGGAGGACTCGTAGCACACGAGGTCGGGCACCTGTTTCATTTCGAATTGCGTAGAAAAGAGAATCTTGAAATGGGTGGCGGATCGTTCTGGCAACTGTACACCGAAGGCTTCGCGCAACGTGTTGAGCATCTTGTCGCGGGCAAGCCTACCTGGCACATGTCGACAGGTATCAACAACGAGACATGGCTGTCGTGGTGTGAGGAAAACCTGTGAGAAGCTGGCGGCTCTGGTCCCCCCGCCCCGGTTCCATCTCCTGCGCTACCACGGGGTCCTGGCCCCTCGTGCCCGAGACCGCGACCGCATCGTGCCCACCCAACCGGTAGCCGAGGGCCCCGCCTCACACCCCAGTTCGAGTTCGCCGCCTGACCTCCTCCGCGATGGGCGCCGCCTGACCTCCTCCGCGATGGGCGCCGGGGAGCCCTACGGAGAAAGGCGTCCTCAATGGTCTCAGCGAGGACCGGGTTGGACCCGATACGGGCCCACAGGCAACCAAACCCTACTGCGAGCCCTGGCAAACGACCTGCAAACGATCATCAGCGAGCTTACCCTGCCCCTTGCGTGGGTTCGGCGCCTTGACAAGAGGGCCCAAAAGGTGCCTCATTTTTCCTATACTTCCACATACGGAAATGGTATGCGCATCCTGACGGATCTCACACGGAGAAGGCTTGTTCGCGCTCTGCAGTCGAACCACCGGGATTGGAACATTCGACAAGCACGGGCACGGCAAACGCCTAATGAACGCGAAGGTGAGCTCGTCTGGATTTCAGGGGAGATCCACGACATTCAGTATCCGCTCCTGAAGGCCAAAGACTGCGATGAGGTGCTTACGAGGGCTCTCCGGAGGATGCGCGGGAGAGAGGTATGTTGTGAGCTGGGGCCAGCCTGTGCCCCTCGGAATCTGATGGCGCATTTACTGACGCACGGTTTTGCTCTGCCGCCGAGTAGCTTGGCTGGCATGGCCTGTCTGCTTCGGGACCTTCCCGAGGAGAATCTCGGTCCTCCCAAACTTCGAGTCGAAACCGTAACGGACTTCGCAATCTTCGACCATCATCGCCATCCTTTCCACCGCGGCGGTGAGTGGCGGTCGGTCGCTACCGCGCTCATCCAGGTCCAGCCGAAGAGGGTCTGGCACTTCCTGGCTTGGCTGAACGACCGCCCGATCGGTTCGTCCACACTGTTGATAGCGAGAGGCGTCGCCGGTATTTACGACGTTGGCGTCCTGGCGGAGTATCGTCGCCAGGGCATAGGGGCGGAAATCACCGCAGCAGCGTGTCGCTTTGCCGCACGGGTCGGTCTTCGTGTGGCTGTGCTCATCTCCTCGCCAATGGGGCAGTCGCCGTACCGCCGTGCAGGGTTCGAAGAGATCTGCCGGATTGAAGGTTGTAATCTGTCCGTCGAGGCACAGCAAGAGGCGCCGCTTTCCCCACGCGAGAAACTGCTCTTCCTCGCAGCTCATGACGGCCGTCACAATGAACTGCAGGCAGAATTCAAGAAGCACCCGGAGAGGATCCGGTTGAAGAACCCGTCAGGCGTGGGTCTGTTGGATATGGCTGCCTACGCAGGACAGCTGGAGGTTGCGGAATGGCTGCTCGATCAGGGAGCCGCAATGAATCCCATTACTGCGTATGAATTGGGATGGGCAGATCGCATACCAGAGATGACAAGGACCGATCCCGACGTTGTCTCGAGAAGAGTCGGCAATCTATCACCGCTTCACATCGCGATTCTGCGAAGGGATACGGGTGAAATCAGAGACATGGAGCTCGTTCGAATTCTGGTCGAGTGTGGAGCCGATCTCGCCGCTGTTGATGATCAACATCGTTCGACTCCTCTCGGATGGGCACAAGCGTTCAATGATGAGGAGGCCATCGAGTTTCTCAGAAGCCACGGAAGTCCTGGTTAGCCATGAGATCAATTTCAGCTAAAATGGCCGTATCGCACGTCACGGTTGACAAGTCGAAATGCTCCTGGCCGGAAAGCGCTCAGGGGGCCATATCGATCAGCCATATGACGACGCACTTGAGGAAGACTCGAAGATCGTTTCCTGCTTTCGGCACGCTTACACGTCCGTGATCGGACAAGCACCGTATTTTTCAGGCCACCGCGGTGTCGTCGATGCGAAACGTCTTCGTCGCGGAGGGAGGGATACCGACCGTCGTCTTCGGTCCGAGAGGCGCCAATCATCATTCAAGAAATACCTCTCTTGAGCATTTCAGGTGATGGGTGCCAACGCTGCGCCAAATGGCCGGCTGCGGCACACAGGCAACCAAACCCTACTGCGAGCCCTGGCAAACGACCTGCAAACGATCATCAGCGAGCTTACCCTGCCCCTTGCGTGGGTTCGGCGCCTTCACAAGAGGGCCGAAAAGGTGCCTCATTTTTCCTATTCTTCTAATTTCCCCTATACATAGAGCGCCGGTCTCCACTCGGACCGCCCCCAAAAAGCGATCTTAGCTGTTACTTACCGGCACGTCGGAAAAGGTGTAAGGCAGGATGGGGGAAGAGAAGTCCGTTCAGCGTAGGGATCAAAGCCGGTCATGGGCGAGCCACGTAATACTTGATAATTTGCATTCTAAATGCATAATTCCAGTCATGGACTCCCGGTACATCAATCGCTCGCTGGAACCGGTCCTCAAGAAAGCAGCCTCTGAGTTTCCCGCCGTAGTCCTGACCGGGCCGCGCCAATCCGGCAAGACGACCCTGCTGCAACATCTCTTCGGCAGTCGTTGCCGTTATGTATCTCTGGAGCCGCCGGACGCTCGCGTGGCCGCCACGGAAGACCCGCGCGGTTTCCTGGAGTTGTACCCGCCGCCCGTAATCTTCGATGAGGTGCAGTACGCCCCCGATCTGCTTCCTTACATCAAGGAAAAGATCGGCGCCAACCGCGCCAGGACCGGTCAATACCTGTTGACTGGCTCACAGAATCTGTTGCTCGCCGAGAAGGTAACTGAGTCGTTGGCGGGCCGTGCGGCCATGCTTCGCCTGTTGCCGCTGTCGAGGCGGGAAGCGGAGGGGCGGCCGCGGATTACCCTCGCCTGGAAGCGCAAGCGCCCGGCGCCTTCACCGTCGTCGCATGCTTTTGATGAACACTGAAAGAGCTTTCTTCGGGGCGGGTATCCAGAACTTGCAACCCAGCCGGACCGGGATGCCTTCCTTTGGCATGCCAGCTACATCCAGACCTATCTCGAACGCGACATACGCACGCTCCGGCAAGTCGGGGACCTGACTCAGTATCAGAATTTCCTCCGCGTGCTGGCGGCACGAAGCGCACAGCTTGTGAATCTGACCGACATCGCCCCCGGGACCTTGGGGTAGCGGTCAACACCATCAAGGCCTGGCTCTCGGTGCTTGAGGCCACCTACCAGGTGATCGTGCTTCGCCCCTATTTCGCCAACGTCGGGAGACGGCTCGTCAAGACGCCGAAAGTGTATTTCAACGACGTCGGCACGCTCTGCTACCTGGCGGGTCTCAAGGACCCCACCCACGCGGCCTCGGGCCCCATGGACGGCGCCATCATGGAAACGGCGGTGCTTTCGGAAATCGTCAAGACGTTGACGCATCGAGGGATAGACCCGCAGGTATACTTTTGGCGGACCCTGGCAGGAACGGAGGTGGACTTCGTGGTCGAGACCTCCGCAGGGCTTGTTGCCGTCGAGGTCAAGCTGTCGGCTACGCCGCGACCGGCCATGGACGGCGCCATAAAGACGTTTCGAGGGTATATGGAAGGCGCAGCGATGCCCGGGTACGTGGTGCATCCCGGTGACATACGCCTGCCGCTCGGTCCCGGTGTTACAGCACTGCCTTTCGCCGGTCTGTAGTGTTCGCGCTAAGTTAATGATTTCATAAATACGATAACGTATGTATTAATCGGACGGATCTTGGTATATTTGACCAAGCAGGGAGATCAATCATGCCAAGGTCGAGCCCGTTTTCCATCGTGCTAACGGCAGATGAACGAGCGGTTGTCGAATCATGGGCGCGGAAATACACGTTACCGTATTATCAAGTAACCCGCGCCAAAATCGTGTTGCTGGCGGCGGATGGATTGAGTAACCAGGAGATTGGCGAGCGCCTCGATCTCCCTCGCCCGATCGTCAGCAAATGGCGCAAGCGCTTTCATGAGCACCGACTGGCCGGTCTGGAAGATGAACCGCGTGCCGGGCGACCCCCCGGTTTTTCCCCCTCAAGTCGTCGTGCACCTCCGCGGCCTCCTACCCTTGCAGCGGAGCGGCCTTCAAGCCGACCCTGGAGAGAAACTCGATCCTGACCGGACCCAGCATACCGGAGACCATCTGCCCGTCGTAGACAAAGTTCGTCGGGTAGGAACTCATGTGGTTGGCCAGGGTGTTCACCACCTTCACCTCAATCTTGTTTTTCCCTTTCCGCACCAGGTCGCTGATATCGAAGCGGAACGGCAAGGCCATCCGCACCCCCGCCGGGCGCCCGTTCACCTCCACTTCGGCGGCGGCCACCACCCGTCCCAGATCCAGGAATACCTTGCCGCGCAAATGCTCTTTTAGCAACTCCACCGTGGTGGAGTACACCCCGCCGCCGGAGTATTCCGAAAGGCCGTAGTCGCACCAGTCACCAGGAGGGATCTTGCCGTCGGCGCACTCGAAAGCCACCGGCAAGAAAAAGGCCGCCCCCGCGTAACAGCCCGGCTTCTGCTCCACCCGCAGGGCCACCTGCGAAGCTCTCTCCGCCGGCGCATCCAGGACGACCCGGTCCTTCTCCACCCGCACCGGCCGGCCGTCCACCCAGGCCTGCACCGCCTCGGCCTGCACATGCAGGCGCATGGTCTCGACCCCTGGAGGAGCTGAAAACCGGTACCAGCCGACGCGCTTCTCGACCTCTGGAGAGACATCGTAAACCAGCCTGTGCTCTCCCCTGAACCAGGGCAACAACGGCAGATAGGGATCGACGGCGGGGACCTCACCTTCGCAAAACACCGCGTAGGTCTCGATTGTCTCCGTCGCCGGCTGACCTAGCCTCAATAACACCGCATTGTTTCCCCCTTTGAGCCTGACCTTGCTCTGCGCCCGGGCTTCTTCAAAGCCGGCGGCGACGACCTCTTCCCCATTAATCCAGGCCTGGCGCGACAATCGGGCCTTGCCGCCGAAGTCGAATACGTACTCCTTGTCCTCGGGAGCCCATATCCAGGTGAAGAGGTAGCGCTGGAAAACCCTCCCCTCTCCTTCCTGATTCTCCATTTTCGTTCGGGATGCCGCACCGCCGGGCAGCGCCTCAATATCCGCGGCTGCTGATGCCCGGGTCGCATCGATTGCCTGAAAAACGAGAAAATCCTTCGGCACTCCGGTCAGGCCGTTCATGTTGAGCGCTACCTGCATGGCACTGGTTCCTTCTCTGGACTCGTACCCGTGCTTCTGGGAAAAGCTGTAGGGCTGCCAGCGCCAGGTGGCTCCTCCCACCTCGCAGTCGGCGTCGCTGTCCATCTCCCCGTAGCGGGCGCGGCGCAGCATCTCGGCGGGTTCCTCGCCTGGCGCAAAAGGCCCGATGGTCCACCAGTACGGGCCGTGTGAAAAGGTTACCTGTTCCCAACTCGAATCGTCGCATTGGCGCAGATGCCAACCTGCTTCCTTCCCGTTTACCCGACCTTCCTCCTTGTAGCGCAGCCGCCGCACTTCGGGCCCGATGTACTCCTTTGAAGGGGGATGGCGAAAATCGCCCCACTGATTGTTCATGGTAGGCTCGAGGCGGAAATCCCACTCTCCATCCAGGGTCACCGGGTGCGGCGGCGCTTCCACCTGCCCCACCCCGACGAATGCTCCGCCAGCGTGCAAAACCCGGACCTTTTTCTCTCCCCCCGCCGCGTCGAGACCTGCGACCTCGATCCCTTCTGCAGCGGCCACCACTCCCGCAATGGCGGTCAGATTGTCTTCCACGACCTGAGGCCCGTTCTCCTCAGCTCCGAAGACCAGCACGACCGCCTCATAGGGTTCCATGTCCAACCGGACCCGGGTGCGCCCGCCGCGGACCTCGAAACGGTGCAGCGGCCGGGCTTTCCCGCTGGAGGCGTCCCACACTTCGGGCGCGCCGGCGATCCTCAGGTCGAAGGAGATCAACCGTTTTTCCTCCAGGTTATTGAAAAGAAAATAAACGTCGGTCGAGCCAACTTTCTGGTGGGTGTGATACACGTTTCCCGCCGAGGCCACCACGTCCCGCTCGATGGTCCTCGAAAGGAATTCCAGCACCTGCGCCTGGTCTGCGGGAACAAAAAAACCGTTGCCGTTCTGCACCACCTCATGAACTCCGTCGCTGCAGTCGACGCCGAAAATCTCCTCCACCAGGCGGCGCAACTGCTCGTCGTCCCGTCCGTTCTCGGCCGAAGCCCGGGGCAGGCGGCCCCAGGCAACCACGGTTCCGCCGCCATCGTAGAATTCTTTGACCTTGCGCAGGGTGCTCAGGCGCATGGTGGTCTGCGGCGGCAGGACCACGGCGCGGAACTCAAGGCCGGCCACCTGCAGCAACCCGTCGTCCACGGCAGCGCGGTCCATGCCGGAATCGTCGATGAAATCCAAATCAATGCCGCTGCGGTAGATGCACTTCGCCAGGTCATATGTCCCCTTGTTGACCTCTTGGGCGACCTCGTTGAACTCCTTTCTGTCCTCCCAGTTGGCGTGGACGGTGGCGAGCGGGTAGAGGAAGGCCACGTCGGCGCGGTGTACTCCCTGGCTCAGGATATAGCTCAGGCGGGTGAGATATTCGCTGAAGTACCTCCAGTAACGCCAGTAGGGTTGGCGGAAGTGCACCGCCGGCGGCACCCACTCGAACCAGCCGCCCAGGGTGGTGTAAAGCACACCGTGGCGGTTGTAGAGGTTGGCGCCATAGGCGTAGTTTTCGTGGGTCCAGGCCAGATTCTCCTGGGTATTGTGGCCCCACCCCGAGCCCCAGTAGACGCACACCCCCACCCTGCTGCGCTGGTGGAGATGGGCGATGGAACTGGCCATCTTTGCCTGGAAGGTCCGCACCCGGTCCAGATCGAGGCAGCGTTCTTCGTTGCCGGGGATGTGGTAGGTCCCCATATAGCGGAAAAAATCGCCGTAGTGGCATGTCCCCTCCAGGATATTCTCCCACTTTCCCCGCGGACAGAACTCGGTAAAGATCATACCCCGTTCTTCGAGCCAGGAGGCGAAGGGGCGGTAGAGATTTTCCACCAGCAGGGAAGACATTACCTCGTAATACTGACAGCGAATCATGTCGGTGAACTTGCCGATATCGTAGAAGATCCCAACCAGGAAAGGGGATGGGCTGTATCCCTTTTCCGCTTCGAAGCGCTGCATCAGCGCGGCGGAATGGAGGATGTTGCCCTTCATGAACCACCACTCGTCCGTGCCGAACGATTGTATGGTATTGCCCATGAACTCCCCGAAGCGCTCCTCGTACGCTCCCAGCAACAACTCTATCCATCTCTCGGTCACGCCGCGGCTCAAGTAGTCCAGGTCGAAGGGCTGACTGCTGACCACTGCCATAACCCAGCCGCCCTCCGGAGCTTCCCACCCCAGGCCGCCGCCGGCGACAGCGTTGTTCAGGTCCCGGCGCGAGTCGTAGTCCAGGCCGGCCCCTGCCTTTTTGTAGGCAGCCGCGTCAACGATCTCCTCCCCTGGCGGGATCTCCACCTCGATCCATCCCGGGGCGGCGGATTCCTCCTTGTGGAGGACCAATCGGCGGCCGCCCAGGGCGGGATTGCGGCTGCGCTCCTGCCGCAGCTTATCCTGAAAAAACTCGTGCGAGGTCCAGTCGCTGAACCAGTAGATCAACCCCAGCCGCCGGTGCTCCTCTATGGCGAAACGGGTGAACTCCCACCACTTCTCGGTCCAGTACTTGGGATCGCACGAGAGCGGCTGGTCGTGGACGAAGCGCGGGTAGTACCAGGTTCCGGATACTCCCTTCGCCCGCATATCCTCCAATTGCCAGCGCATCTGCTCTTTGTCCAGTCGGCCCCCCTCCCACCACCAGCAGTCGATAGGGCCGAACTCGGATGGAGGATTGCTGAATTGGCGCAACAGCACGTCTCTGGACGGCACCGCCTCGTCCTGGACGTTGTTCTTCTTCATGAAGAATGGAGACTCCTGTGGGACGGGTGAAAGGGCCTTCGGGTGGGGAATCGATTCATCCGCACCGACGGGGTTGTCAGCGCCGACTTTGAAGAGTCTTCCCGGTTGGCGGGAGCTCCTCGCGAACCAAGCGGCCAGCCCGCTTCCAGACCATGGATGAACCTGCGCGCGAGAATACTACCTGGACTAGATAAACTGGCCGAATTCGGTAAAGCCGATCAGAGTGCGCACGAAAAAGGACCACCCGTCGAAGTTCCTGAAGCGCTGAAAGCGATCGTCCCAATTCAGCTCTTCACGCCGCAAGCCGAGGATGGTGTGCATGTCGTAGCCGAAGTAGCGCGAGTTGTTGGTCAGGGTGATCACCGCGGTGCGCTGCTCGAGACTGTTGCGCCGCTCGGTGCGGTCCGCGAGCCGGTAGGGCAGCGGTCCCCAGCCATGCACCCCCATCTGCAGCTCAGTACGACTCATCAGCGCATATCTCAGTTTGAGGATGGGGATCACCCGGTACTCCGAGCGCAGGACTCGCTGATCCTCCCGGTCGATCAGACGCAGGAGCAAAAACTTGAATTGAGGCACCGCGCGCAGCCTGCCCCACTGCCAGGTATAGTCCGCGCGGCTGGTCCAGGCCCAGAAGTCCAGCCGGCGCTGGCGCTGGAAGAGCCCGTTGGACAACCGGCCTCCTTGCTGCCAGTTGAGCCGCAGGCGCACCTTGTGCACCGTGTTCAGGGCCGACCAGAGGCGGAGCACGCCTTCCAGGTAGGTCTCGTTGACGACGCTGTCCTGGTAAAACAACCTGTCCGGGCGGCGCTCGAGTCTACCCACCACATCCTGGAACACCCCCCTGCCGGGGCGGTCGAGTTCATCTACCAACTGTAACCGGACCGCCCTGCTGAATTGATTGAAGCCGTCGGCAATGTCGTCCTTTACGCGGCGGAGTTGATTTTCGAAAAAGAGCCGGCGCAAACTGGCTACGCCTTCCCGGCGGTAGCTCAAAAGGGCATAGGTGGAATGGCTGCGTCCGCCACTGGCCTGCCCCTCGACCGCATAGCGGCCCAGCCCCAGGGATCCGTGCCGGCCCAGGAACACCTGGCCGAAGAGATGAAGGCCGCGCTGGTCCGCGTCGTAGGGGTAGTCCACCTCCCAGTCGTCCTCGCGCTGGTCGGGCTCGTCGTTGTTGTTGCGATCGAGTCCGTAGACATATTCGTTGGGCTCGACCGAGTACATCAGAAAGGTCTCGTCGTAGTCGGGGATGCCGTTGAAATTGCGGTCCGTATCCACGATTCCATCGGAGTCCTCGTCCTGCCCCAGAAAAGTTCCGTCCCCGTCTCTCGTTTCCAAGGTGCGATAAACGAAGGTTTGCGGACTGCCGAGGATATTGCCCAGCATGACATCGGGCCAGCGGTCCCCGTCCTCGTTGTCCTGCACCAGGCGCCAGACGACGGTATCGTTGGCCAGTCCGGCGAAGGGGCTGTAACCGCGGCTCGACGAATATCCGTAGTCTTTGCGCAGATAGGTCTCCATCTCGGTGCTGAAGTCCGGACTCATGGAGAAGAACTCGGCCCCCAGCCGGCCGCGCCCCAGCTTCTTGAGGGCATTGAGGAAGTAGGCCGAGCCCCGGTGCGCAAAGCGCGGACTGGCAGTGAAGGCGGGGGTTCCTTCCACGTGGGCCGGATAGCGCCCGTAGACCGCAGAACGCGCGTACTCACCTTCCACCTCCAGCCCCGGCAGCTTCAACTGGATGTCCGCGCTGTAAGTGAAGATCGCCGTATTTTCGCCAACCTTGAAGCGCACCCGCCGGAGGTTCGATCCATCCTCCACGTTGCCCCGGGCGCGCAGCGCCGGCCGCCAGAAGGTGCTCTCGTAGCGCACCTCCAATTTTTCGGATGTGGGGTCGTCCGGGCTGCGGAAGAGTCCTGCCCACTCCACCCGGTAGTCGTTGCTCAGGACCGCTTCCACCTCCACCGATTCGACCTGAGATTCCCCGCTCAAGTCGAAGAGATAAACCAACTGCTCCCCATCCCCGGCGTAGAGGATCCCCTCCGGTTCCACCAGGGCGAAATTGGCCAGCAACCCGTCCAGATGGGTAGCCTTGCTCACGTCCTGACCCTCCGCGTGGGCAAGGAGATAGAGATAGTCCCCGTAGTAGGGAATCCGCCGGCCCTGGTAATAGTTTGGAGGTGAATTGTAACTGTTGTAGAACACCGGAAGGAAATCACCCGAGGACAGGGTGCGCCCCACCTGGGAGGGAACCCGGTTCAGGTGGCGGACGACCCGGGGCTGCAAATCGGGCCGGGCCTGACCGTTGAGGAAGAGTAGCACGTCCTGAACCGTGGCCCCGGGCCGCCCGTCCATGGGCGCGTCATCGCCGAAGCGCACGATGATCCACTCGTAGATCGGCTGGTCCAGGCGCAGCATGCCCCGGGAGGAGTTGCCGGGCTGGATGCTGTTGTAGGAGTGCAGGTTCACCCCGTTCATGCCCAGGGTGAGGACACCGATGTCTGCCTGAACCCTGCCACCCGCAAGCAAAGTGCCATGATCGATTTCAATTTCAGCGGCATTCTCGGAACTCAGGTAGGACTCCCGGTTGGGACGGGAAATGCGCGAACCCAGACCGGTAAACTTCAGGCGGGGCAGAGAAAAGTCCAGGCGCAGGCCGTTATAATCCGTCATCGACAGGGTCAGGGGGGTGAAGCGGGCGATCAGGCCATCCCCCACCACGGCAACGAATCCCCAATCCCTGTAGCCGTCGCGCGCCACGGCCAGATTGGTGAACTCCTGCGACCAACTCGCCCAGTCCTTGAAAAGTTCGCTGCCCCACCGCTGTTCGGGCTGACGGCGTTCGACCCAGGTGTAGAGATCGTAGCCGGTGGTCACGTAGTCCCCCAAAGGGCTCCACAGGGCGTGGGCACGCTCGACCTCTCTCATGTTCAGCCGGGTTGCGATCCCCGACCGGCGCTGACCCCAGGTATGGTCGGCGTAATGGGTGAAGGGGTTGAAGACGAAATTTCTGTAGGGCGGCCGTTCACGGCGCAGAAAAGGGCGCACCTCTTCCATCTGGGGAACGGTCAAGTGGGCAGACTCTTCGGCACCCGCCGTGGCCCACGCGGTCAATGCAAGAAACCAGAATCTGTGGAATGATCTCCGGCTCATGGGCTATGCTCCATTCTCGCCGCGCACGCTTTGTGCCGGTGCGGAACGTGTTACCATCCTCGTTGCCAACACCCAATATACCACTAGTGCGGGGGTCGATCAATCGCACCCCTTTCTCATCCACCGGGGGATGGAGCGCCCAAATCCAATTTCTCGAGGGACAGGGAGGTGTAGTGGTCCTCTCCCTCCGTTATCCTGATGTAGCGGTCGGCGGCGATATGGCGAAATGTCTGGCGCTGACCGGTCGCGGGCCAGAATACCTCGAGGACTTCGATGCTGGATGCCTCCCCCAGGCCGATGGTCTGGCGCAGCGGATTGGCGCCGAAGCTGCCGCCGCTGTTGACGTGCTTGTAGATCGACCGCCTGCGCCCGTTCTCGACCACCTCGGCGCGGATGCGGGCCCCGATGGCCGAGCGGTTGGAGCGCACCCCGACCAGCTCGACCCCGATCCAGTGATTGCCGAAGCCGGGGTTCTCGAAGGCGACGTTGAAGTATTTGTCCCCGGGAAGAAATCCTCCCATCTGCTCGAAGACATCCTGATCGCCGTCGTTGTCCAGGTCGGCGAAGGCGATGCCGTGGCCTTTCTGCAGGTGGCCGAACCCGCCGGCGCTGGTCACGTCCGCAAACCCGGTCCCGCGGCGGTTGCGGTACATGACATTGGGCATCAGCGCTTCGTAGTCCGGGTAGCCGGTGCCGAGGTAGAAGTCGAGATATCCGTCGTTGTCGAGGTCGCCGAAGTTGCCCGCCATGGGCAGAGTCAGGACCCCCAGGTTGTGCTCGGCAGCCACCTCATCGAAACCGCCGGCGCCATCGCCGCGGTAGAGATGGGCCCCCTCGTAGCCGACCCGCATGCCCAGCCGGCTGACCACCACTGCCGCCAGGCTACCGTTGTCCCACGTGTAACCCGCCACATACAAATCCAGAACGCCGTCGTTGTCGAAATCCCAGAACCAGGTGGGGAAGCTCCTCTCGGGGCCGCCGACTCCTGCATCATTCGCCACGTTCACAAAGGTGCCGTCCCCCCCGTTGCGGTAGAGGCGGTTGGCGGCGCCGAAGTTAGAAACGTAAAGGTCCGGAAATCCATCGCCGTCGTAGTCGCCCCATCCCACCGCCTTGGCATAGGCGTAGTTCAACACGCCGGCTTCCTTCGCCACGTCCACAAAGGTGCCGTCCCCCTCGTTGCGGAAAAGTTGACTGGGCGAGTCCCTGGAAGAATCGAGAGGTTCGTTGCCGACGTAGAGGTCGACATCGCCGTCATTGTCATAGTCGCTCCAGGCGCCCGTCTGGGTCGGATAGTGAACCTCGCCCAGTCCCGCGTCCAGGGTGATATCGGTGAAGGTTCCGTCTCCCGCGTTGCGCAAAAGTGAGTTGGGAATGCGGCCGGCCTGAAGCATCCACCCTCCACGCAAAACGAAAATATCCAGGTCGCCATCGTTGTCGTAGTCGGCCTGCACCATATTGAAGCCGCCGACCAGACCGGTGAGGTTGGCCTGCCCGGTGCGATCGGAGAAGGTGCCGTCCTGGTCGTTATGGAAAAAGTGCATCTGGCCGTGGGGATCCCAGGTCGAGACGACAATGTCGAGGTAACCGTCGCCGGTGAAATCGTCGGCAATCGCGCTGCCGAGGAGGTCGAAGGTGTCCAGGCCGAGCCTGGGGGCCACATTGTCGAACCTTGGAAAAGGCTCTTCCGACTCGAACAGGTGCGGTGGGATCAGATATTGGGCTGGAACCTGGCCGGGATAGGCGTCGATGGTCATGTACATGATGTTGAGGAGCCAGACGGCTTTCATGTACAGAGGCGAGTTTCTGGGGACCGTGCGCAGAACTTCGGCAAAATAAGTGATGGCCTGCTGCGAACCTTCAGGATGGGAATGGATTCCGCCGCCCCGGATGGGCAGCAGGCAGCTTTCCGGAGAGTTGAAGCGGCAGCAGTTCTGGGTCTCGCCCAGGCGCATGTAGGCGATGCCCAGGCGGTAGGCGGCCTCGGCCAGCGCTTGCGGCGAGCCGCTTCCCTCCTGCCTCAACTGCTTCCAGTCCCGGTACACAGGGGCGAGGTGCTCGATAGCCTGATCGATATTGCCCAGGCGCAACTCTGCTTTCCCCAGCAAGGCATATAGCTTCATGACCTGTTCCGGGGTCAAGGGAGAGGATTCATCGAACCTCAACCGGGCTAAGCGAGGGCGCAGGTCCCGCGCTACCTTGTCGCCCAGAATCGGGTGGTCGCGCACGGTGCGAACGGCGGTTTGCTGCAAGAGGGCGAGCATGCGGTCGTGACTGGAAAGGGCCTCCGGGGCCCCGGCTTCGGATGGCGGCGGCAGCGCCTGCGGCGAGGCGCCATCCTCCTCCTGCCCCCAGCCGCAGCATTGAAACGCCAGGATGAGCGCCAGCCACGGCAGCGCCGCTGTTCCGGCGCGAAATCTCCCGCCCCCGCGCTTCACCTTCCGCGCCCTTCTTCGACCACGATCAGACGATCTGCAGGAACATTCACCAAGCGGTCGACGCTACCTGCCGGCCAGCGCACCTCTACCGTATCTGCCATGGTTCGTTCTCCCAGGCCGAAGTGGGCGCGCATATCGTTCTGCGACAGGTAGCTCGAACCGGAGCGGATCTCGCGGATCTGGACCAGGGAATCGGCGCGGACGCGGACCCGGGCCCCGATCCCCATCCGGTTGCTCCTGGTTCCCACCGTCTTCACCTGCAGCCAATGCCCCGCGTTCCCCCCATCGTTGCGCAGCAGGTTGGGCCTGTCGTCGATGTTGAGCACCGCCACGTCCACGTCCCCGTCGTTGTCGTAGTCGCCGAAAACGGCGCCTCGACTCGACTGCACCAGCATCATGCCCGGACCGGCCTGGTCCGAGACATCGACAAAGCGCCCGCCCTGGTTGCGAAAGAGCTGGTTGGGCTGCCGGTAGGTCTCTGCATAGTTCTCCACACCCTCGAGCTGGGGATAGATGTGGCCGTTGGCGATGAACAGGTCCAAGACCCCGTCGTTGTCATAGTCGAAGAACGTCGTGCCCCAGCTCAGGGACATGTAGGTCGACTTCCACAAACCCGCCTTCGGAGTGATGTCCTCGAAGTACCTGCCCTGGTTCTGGTACAGGGTGGAATAGTCCTGGGAGAAATTGGTGACGAAGAAATCGAAGTCGCCGTCATTGTCGTAATCGCCCGCGTCCACTCCCATACCTGCCTGCGCAATCCCCCCCTTCGTGCGCGCTGCGTTCATCCATGCCCCTACCTCTTTGAACGTGCCGTCCCCATTGTTGCGGTAAATGAAATTCGGATTCGTGTCGTTGGCCACGTAGATATCCGCATCTCCGTCGTCGTCGTAGTCGGCGGCGCAGACACCGAAGCCGTAGAAAGGAACCCGACCCAGCAACCCGGCAGAAGCGGTCACGTCGGTGAAAGTTCCGTCCCCGTTATTGCGGTAGAAGACATCCGCGTCCCCTTGCAGTCCGCGCGGACCGAGCAGGACCTTGCCCACACCCCGCCACATCCTGGTGCGCTCCGCCCCCAGAACCTCTTCCAGGGTGCTGCGCACGTAATTGGCCACATAGAGATCCAGGTAGCCGTCGCCGTCGTAATCCAGAAAGGCCGCCCCCGTTCCCATACCCGGGTTTCCCACTCCCGCCAATTTGGTCACGTCGGCGAAAGTGCCGTCTCCGTTGTTGCGGTAGAGGACGTTGCGCCCTGCATTGGTAACGTACAGATCGGGGTGGTCATCGTTGTCGAAGTCCCCAACGCACACACCTGCGCCCCAACCCCGGTCTCCCACTCCGGCTTGCGCGGTCACGTCCGCAAAGGTCCCATCGCCGCGATTGCGGTAGAGGACGTTGGCCCCCTTGAGGACCACCTTGCGATCCACGATCCTCCAGGCGTTGACAATGTAGAGGTCCAGGTAGCCGTCGCCGTCGTAATCGAAGAAGGCGCCCCCGGTCCCGCTGGCCTCCTGAATGTGGTTTTTCTCCAAACTGCCGCAATAGGTCACCACCTCCAGGCCGGCCTCAGCCGCCACGTCCTGGAAAACCACCGCAGTCTCCGACCGGCTCGGACAGGCCGCAGCCAGAAAGAGCAGGAGCAGAACAGTTGAAAACAAGGGCGTCCCCATGGACCAAGTCCTTATCTGATCTTGGAGTTATGAAATATTGTCGCGAAGTAGAATGAGGGCGCAGCCGAACCTGAATTCGGCGCCTGCACCGGGATGGTATTGGAGTCGAAAATATAGACTTCGGGTGCCTGCCGGACAAGCTGTTGGGGCGAGTCTCGGTTCCTTGACGGGCGGCCCTGTTGATACTTTATTGGTCGGTCAATGCGGCTAACGCAGGGGCGAGGAAAATCAGTAAGGGAAACTGAGAGCAGTACTGTCCGCCTTCAAGGGAGATTTGATCGGCATGATCCATGAAGCGCTTCTCTCCATCGGACTTCTCATCGTCGTCGCCAAACTTGCCGAGGGACTCTTTCGCCGCCTGAGGCTGAGCTCGATCGTCGCCTACACCGCAACCGGCATCGTCCTCGGGCCCCTCACCGGGATAGTCGAGGCCACCGCCGAGCTCCACATCCTGTTGGGCATCGGGGTCTTTTTCTTCTTTCTCATCGGCCTGGACGAGATCGACATATCGAGCTTCGTAGCGACGATCCGCGGCCGGTTTTTCGTCGCCGCGGCGGTGTCCATGGTCATATCGCTGTTCTCGGCCCTGGTGGTTACGTCCGACGAGCACACTTCCCAGCTCACCCTGGCAACCATGCTCGTGCTGCTCGGTCAGATCGCCGCCTTCACGGTGGTGACGTGGATCCTGTCCACAACGGTGGTTCCACCTCTGATCGTTCTTCTCCAGCGCTTCTTGAACGTGCCTCAGCTTTCCTTCAGGCTCCTGCTCGGCGGGCTCTTTCTGATGGTCGTGGGGGCCGAGGAGATCGGCCTCCTTTTGGTCCTCCTGGAAACTCAAGTGATTCAGCAGGATGTGTTCTCGCTGCTCGTGCTCATCATGTTCGGCTACATCCTGCTGACACCCATGGCCATCAGCTTCGCCCTCAACCGGGCTAAACCCTCCGAGCGGGTTACCCTGCCGCAGACGCTTCCGACCTCCCTGGTGCGTTTCGCCCTCGACGACCTGGTGGTCGATAATATCCTCGACCGCACCCGGAGCTATCCCGAGCCCACCTTGTCGGTGCGTGGCTTTGCCGACAGGGGGATAGTCCCGGACCATGAGGACTACGTGGTCGTCGACGACGGAACCCTGGAGGGGATCGTGTCCTTGCGCATGCTGCGCTACCTTCCCAAGGACTCCTGGTCGAGGACTCCGCTGGGCAACATGCTGCGCCGCGACACGCCCCAGGCCTCTCCCGACGAGCTGGTCGAAGACGTCCTGCAGCGGATGACGAAAAACGGATGGACCGCGATTCCCAGGTCGTGGACCGGGACTCGGAAAAGTTCCCGGGCATGGTCACCAGCCAGAAAATCCTGGAACTGATGGTCCTTGAGGCCAAGGGGGAGCACTGAGCCGGGATAGTCACCTTCAGGGGATTGAGATAAACCGCTCGACTGAAGCTCATTGGGGATCAAGTGGGGAACATGCGACTCGGAAGAACACACCTCACCGGCCTGTTGATTGCAGCGACAGCCGTTGCCGTGGTTACGATTGCCCTCTGGCCCCCCCGCCCGGTCAACCTGGCTGTCCCGGCTGTTCTTCAGGGCAAGGACCCCTTATTTCTCGAACGGGTCGAGCAAACTCTCCAGGCGGTCTCGGCCGACCCCCGAAACCCGCAGCTGTGGATACGCCTGGGCTACGTCTACGAAGCCCATCTCCTCACTTCCCTCGCTCTCGAAAGTTATCAGCAGGCTCTTGCCCTCGACGCGAACCGACCCAAGGCATGGTACCGGGTGGCGAAAATCAAAATGACTATGGGGGATCGAGCCGGCGCCCTGGAGGCAGCCAGGCGGGTCGTCGCCGGCGCGCCCGACTTTGCGCCGATACGCTGGCGCCTGGGCCTGTGGCAATTGGAGGAGGGGCATCTGGAGGAGGCACAGACCTCGTTCGAGAGCGCCATCGCCCTCGACCCGGACGATCCTTCCGGCTGGTGGGGACAGGCCCGGGTCCTGCTGCAGAAGCAGCAACCCCAGAAGGCCGCGGAGTTACTCGGAGGAGTTGTGAAAAAGTGGCCCAATGACACCTATGCGCAACTGCTTTTGGGGACGGCCTACCGCCAACTGGGCCGCTGGGGGGAAGCCAGAGTCGCCCTGGAGCGCGGCGCCGGCAGCGCCCCCCTGTGGCCCCCGGATGAGTGGGACAAAGAAGTGATTCAGCAGAGGACAGGTCTGGAAGTGGAGTTCGACAGGGCGCGCAGGTTCTTTGTCTCGGGGCAGACGAATGCAGCCCTCGGCCTGCTGGAAAAACTGCGGGGTCTCTACCCGCAGGATCAGGCCGTTCTGCAAAATCTCGGCATGCTGTACAGCGGCCAGAAACGCTACAAGCAAGCTCTCGAAGTATATCAGGAGATGTTGGAAAGTTCTCCCGGTGATCTCCAGCTTCATTTGAACCTGGCATCCGCTTACACCGGGCTGCGCAACTCCCATGCGGCGATCGAACATCTGGACCGGGCAATCGCCCTGGGCCCAGGGCTGGGGGAAGCGTATTTCAAAAAGGGCATTCTACTGGCCAAGCTGGGCCGCTACCCCGCCGCCGCGGACGCGCTGGAACTGGCGCTGCAACACGACCCGCACAATCCTCGCCTCCTGCTGCAATTGGGTCTGGTCCGGTGCTCCATGGAGCAGTGGGAGTCGGGACTCGCCAATCTTCGGGCGGCCACCGAACTGGACTCTACCTATTACCAGGCGTACATGACCATCGGTGAGGCCAAGAAAAGGCTCGGAGAGCTGGACGAGGCTGAAGCCGCTTTCAAACGCGCCGCCGCCCTCAATCCCAAACTCGAGGGACTGCTGCATGAAGTACAGCAACTGAAAGCTCAAAGAGGGGATCCCTAGGGATGGGGTCTGGGCGCCAATGGTTGCCCCTGTGGGGAATTGCCATCCTGCTGAGCCATTGCGGCTGCGGGCAGGATGAAGAGATGGGGGCTACCGATCCCGCACCGAAGGTCTCCTGGTTCAAAGAGAGCGCTCTGGAGCGCGGCATCGACTTCACCTTTCAATCCGGCCACAGCCGGCGCCATTTGATGCCCGAAATCATGGCCGGGGGTGCGGCCCTATTCGACATGGACAACGACGGCGATCTGGATGCTTACCTGGTTCAGGGAGGAAAATTGGAGGCCGAAGAGCGCACCCGTCCCGGCAACCAGCTCTATCGCAACCGGGGCGACGGCCGATTCGACAATGTCACCCCGGAGAGTGGCGCCGCCCACCGCGGCTACGGCATGGGGGTAGCATCGGGAGATTACGACAACGACGGCGACACCGATCTCTACGTTACCAACGTGGGACCCAATGTGCTGTTGCGCAACGATAATAATGGACGCTTTGCCGACGTCACTGCTGCAGCCCAGGTGGGAGATGAAAGCTGGGGTGCAAGCGCAGCCTTCGTGGATTACGACGCGGACGGCGATCTCGATTTGTTCGCCACCAATTACGTCGGCTGGTCAATGGAGATTGAAAGGGATTGCCCCAATCCCCTGGGAGAGCCGGATTATTGCTACCCCCTCGAATACGATGCCCCGACTGCCGACCTCCTCTATCGCAACAACGGTGACGGCACCTTCGTCGATGTGAGCGCCGACGCCGGCCTGAGTACCGCCTCGGGCAACGGCCTGGGGGTGGTATGCGGCGATTTCGACGGCGATAGCCGCCCCGACATCTTCGTGGCCAACGACAGCAACCTGGACCACCTGTGGCTGAACCAGGGAAACGGCACCTTCGTCGACCAGGCTCTGCTGCGAGGCTGCGCCCTGGACGAGAGCGGCAAGGCCAAAGCGGGCATGGGGGTCAGTGCCATCGATATCGACGACGACTCCACCCTCGATCTACTGGTGGTCAATCTGCGCCGGCAGACGGATTCTTTCTTCCTCAACCGGGGAGAGTACTTCACCGATGCCACCGCAGCGGTCGGACTGGTCTGGGACAGAGGAGTATTCACCCGTTTTGGAGTGGGTATTCTGGACTTCGACAACGACGGCCTGCTTGACCTCTACCTCGCCAACGGCAGCATCGGTGACATCAGCAAACTTGCCCGGCACTCCTCGGATCGCTTCGCCGAGCCCAACCTGCTCTTCCGCGGCAAGTCGGGGGGGCGCTTCGAGGAAGTCGTGCCCAGGGGTGGGACGGAGGAACTTCTGGTGGCCACCAGCCGGGCTGCGGCCTTTGGAGACGTGGACAACGACGGCGGGGTGGACGTGCTGGTGGTCAACCGCGATGCGCCGGCTTATCTGCTCCACAACGTGGCCACGGCAAGTGGAAACTGGATGATCATTCAAGTCCTGAACGAGCACGGCAGCGACGCCCTCGGTGCGGTAACCACGTTGCAGGTCGCAGGCACCAGGAAGACCCGCGAGGTCCGCACGGCTTACAGTTATCTCGCCGCCAACGATCCGCGCATTCACCTGGGCCTGGGCCGGGAGGAAGTGGTCTCCGAGGTTGCGGTGCGCTGGCCCGACGGCCACGTTGAGAGCTTCGGCGATTTTGCCGCCAACCAGATCGTCACCCTGCGCCGGGGCAAAGGCATGGAGAAGCCGTTTTAATCCCGGAAACGGAAGGGAGGGGGCGGTCTCGAGCCATCCGGCGGCTGGGCATTTGTCGTTGCCCTCCCTGCAGATCGCAAGGGGACCTGTTCCCTTCGCTCTCACCACCAGTGCACCCGATGACCTGCGCTGGGGAACCAGATCAGATCCACCGTCGCCGATAGAATCACCCCACCCACGTAGCCGATTCCCAGTCCGTAAAAGAAGGGCTTTCCCGCCAAGTAGCCTTTTACCCCGGCGTAGCGCAACAGGGTCAGCTTGACCACCCACACGATGGCCAGGGTCGACCAGTAGAGGTCCGGACCGAAGGTTCCCTCGAAAGCAAGACCCACGGGATGGAGCGGAAACCAGTGGAAACGCGCCCGCAGGTAGGTCAGAATACCCGCCTCGGTCCAGCCGAACATGAACACCCCCAGCTTTTCCAGGTCAAAGGCGGTGCGGTTGTGCAGGATATGGGAAATCTGCTCGTAAACTATATTGACGCGGAAATGTGAAACGTAGAGCATGGCCCCGCCCTCGGTGTAGACCAGCTCGATCAGGGCCGCCGCCGCCACCACAAAGCCCACCGGAAATGCGGTGAACACCGCCGCAGTCACCCACCCCGGTTGGCGCCGCAGCGAAAACATACGCAGCATGTGTGAGATTGCCGGCCATGCCGGGATGAGGAAAGTGCCGAAGAAGGCCTTGCTGGTAAAAATCTTGAGAGCCGTCAGGTCGCGGGCAGGAATCTTGGCGGTGCCGACGATTTCCTCCACGAAGCTGTCGCCTTTCAGGTGCGGCCGATAGGGCATCAGGTAGGCGAAGCCGGTGGCCGCGATCAGCTTGGTGGTGGCGAGGAGGGTGAGCACCATCAACACGAACACCCCGGCGGCGAGAAACAGATTGACCCCCAGGCTCATAGCCCAGACCAGCACGTAGATGGCCGAGAGCAGCAGCCCGGCCCAGGCGAGGCGATAGCGCCGCACCTCGCGGGGATCGCCCTCTCCGGTCCTGGCCAGGCGCCAGAGCTCGCGCAGATGGCGCCGGGCGATCCAGATTGCCCACATGGCTATGAACACCAGGGCCCCGTAATTCTCCAGGAAGACTATGTATTCTCCGCTTATTTGCTGGCCGGGTGAGCCCACCGAATATCCGACGCGGTGGATGATCCCAACCTTGACCGACTCCATCAGACGGAACAGCACCAGGCTGCCGAGGATATCCAGGGGACACAGGTAAGTAACCGCCATCACGATGGGCATGTAGCGAATCTTCAGGTGGCCGATGTAGGGAATTTCGGGATTGAGATAGCGGTAGATGGTCAAGAACTCCAGCGTGGTCAGCCCGGGTGCGAAGTAAGTGGTGATATTGTAGAGGATGGGCACGAAGGCAACGAGGGCGCCGATCCAGAACAGGCGCCTGCGGAAGAGGTCGGGCATGCGCCGCGGCCCGTCGAAACCGCGCATCAAATCGAGGGGCATCTGGGCCAGTGGAAAGGTGAGCTTCTCTTTCTCCTCCCACTGCCGGTGAAAGAGGACGATAGTGCAGAATCCGAAAGCCAGCATGGCCATGGATACACCCAGCCACTGGAAGATTACCTTTATCCATCCTGCCCAGGGCACGGCCGCCCCCTGCGGCAGACCGAACCAGAATCCGTGGACCACAGAGATGTCGGTGGGTGGAAAGACCCTCCAGGGGAGGAAATCGAAGAAGGTCTCCGCCCACTGGTTCTCCGCCGAGGCAAAGTAGGTCGGGGCCGCCAGGATCGGCGCCCAGAAGTTGATCCACCCATTCTGAGGTATGGTACCCACCACCCACATCATGGCCAGGATGGTCAGGAGCTCGCCCTGGCGCAGCGCTATGCGGGGCCACAGGCGCTTGAGCACAACGTTGATAAAAAGCCAGAGGACAAAGGGGATTATCACCGCCATGGGGAATTGGGAGTGGACGAAAGTGCCGGAACCGATGCGGTGCACTACCTGGGTCAGGTAGTAGAACATGGCGGTTATGGTCAGAAGACCCAGAACCAGGGCGCGCAGGGTGATGATCGGCGCGCTGGCGCCGGCTTCCTCTGCGCCAGCGCCAGCCGGCGAGCGCGGAGGGGATTCAGCTTCTTTCACTGGAAGTTCGGTTGCGCCGGTGGGTCGCCGGCGCGGAAGGAAGGTGGGAGATGGGCTTCGAAGCGGTTCCACTTCTGCGTCCATCCTGATATCGGCCAGACCATACAATAACTGGCTGATTTGTAACGAGGTGGGTGGGTTCATATCGCCGACCCATCCCGTCCAAATCAGCCAGTTGTATCACCGTCTCGGCTCTGCCCGGGGAATGACCGAGACTATGCAGCACTACCTGTCTACTTCAGCAGGGTCATCGCACGGGTGTCGGCGAAGTCGCCGGCCTGCATCCGGTAGAAATAGACGCCGCTGGCCACCCGCTCGCCGGAGGCGTCAAGGGCATCCCAGGTGGTCCTGTAGGACCCCGCGCTCAGCTCCTCGTCCACCAGGCTGGCCACCTGCTGGCCGGCCGCATTGTAGACCACCATCTCGACGTGCCCGGTGGCCGGCACGCTGAACTCGATGCTGGTCTCGGGGTTGAAGGGATTGGGATAGGCGTCGCTCAGACTGTAGCTGTCGGGGGTGCCCGCCGGACCCAGTTCCTCCACCGCGGTGCCGTCCGCGCTCAGGCTTCCGGAGGCCAGATCGTAGGGGACGAAAACCCCTATGTTCATCTCCGGGTAGGCCGAGGGGTAGGGCTGCGTGTCGGCGTTGCCCGCGCAGATATAAAGCCCGTCGTACTTGCCGCCGTCGTTGACCAAGTCGATGTGCTTGGAGTTGTTGCCGCGGTTGAACGGTCCCGTCTCGGAGCTGAACTCGACGTTGGCGAGACCGGTGCCGTCGCGGCCGAACGTGGCCAACTGGTAGCCCAGGCCATTGTGAGTCTCGGTGGAATAGGACATCTTGCCGTTATCGTCGGCCCCGAACCCCACCGTGGCAGGCCGGTTCGCCACCAGGCCCAGCTCGGCGGCATCCTCGTGGGAGATCCAGTCCCTGATGCTGTCGCCGAGACGGTTGACCCAGCGCACATTGCCGTCGTGGTCCAGGTGCACCGCGTTGAGGGAGTTGTGGGAGGTGACCCAGATTCCATTGTCGTTCACGTCCATCACGGTGGGGCCGTGAACATTGGTTTGCTCGTTGCCCTCGTCGTCCACGGAGGTGTGGTTGAAATACTCGAAGAGGTCGATCTCCCCGACGCGGTCGCCGGAGGTCTTGTCGTATTTCTCGACTACCGCCAGCAGAAGATCGCCGCTCAGGAATACCGAGTAGACCAGGTCATTGTGGGGCCGCAGGTGGAACACGGTGGCACCGCGGCTGACCGAAATCCCGTTGTCGCCGAAGGACTCGTTCACGTCCATGGTCTTGGAGTTGTCGTTGCGGGTGAGCTTGATGACCCCGCCCGGCACACCCAGGGCCTCGTTCTCCCGCTGCCGGCTGGTCCAGTGGACCGTCGGGTCCATGTCGTCGGGCACATGGCCGCTTCGGTTCCTCTCCTCCTCCGGGCCGAAGGCGGTAACCGACCAGACCTCGACGGCGCCGGGATTGGCGATGAAATCGGTCCCTATGACGCTGCGGGAGTATGGGGTTGGCGGGGTCTCCTGGAACGGGCTCCAGTACTCGGCCGGCTCGACGTTGGTGTCGACTATGTTGGGACCCCAAGCATTGCCCGAACCACCCACGTTGATGATGGTACCCGAATCCAGGTCGTTGAAGCCGATCAGATCGAACTCGTAGCTGCCGGGCCCGGCGTGATTGCCGTCCCAGTCATTGCCGTCCCAGGTGATGGTGTTGTTGCCGGCTTCGAAGGGGGCCAGCGGGGTGCCGCCTACGTACAGGTCCTGGGGCACCAGGCGCAACCAGGCGCCGTAAGGACCGGTGGCTCCGGTGTCGTTGGATCCCTTCCTGTAGACCGCCATCATTACCCGGGCGCGCATGTTGAGGTTGAAGGGAATGCTCACCGAGCCCGATCCGTCCCAGGCCACGTTCTGCGGAGTAATCACCAGGGGGGTGGGATCCCCGGAGTTTTCGGGAATGTGGATGGTTCCACCTCCCTCGGTGTAGGCCGCGCCGGCGCTGCTGGGAAAGGTGCGCTCCGCTCCGTCGGCGCGCGGGGGCGCATAGCGACCGCCGCGGTCCGAGATGTCCTGGACCTGAGCCCAGAGCGAACCCGCCATCAGCAGGCTCATGCTCAAGGCCATAAAACTGGTACTCAGCTTGGACATTGTGCTACCTCCTTAAGGTAAGGGTGATTTAGGTAATATCGGGAATATACGAAATATGCACCGACAATCCAACCATTTAGGTGCGGCTGGTAGAGCATCAGGTAGGCGAAGCAGGTAGCCGCGATCAGCTTGGTGGTGGCGAGGTGGGTGAGCACCATGCGCCGTAATTCTCCAGAAAGACTATGTTCTCCAGAAAGACTATGTACTCTCCGCTTATCTGCTGGCCCGGCGGCCCCACCGAATAGCCGACCCGGTGTATGATCCCCACCTTGACCGACTCCATCAGGCGAAACAGCACCAGGCTGCCGAGGATATCCAGGGGGCACAGGTAGGTAGCCGCCATCACGATGGGCATGTAGCGGATCTTCAGGTGGCCGATGTAGGGAATGTCGGGATTGAGGTAGCGGTAGGTGGTCAGGAACTCCAGCGTGGTCAGCCCGGGGGCGAAGTAGGTGGTGATATTGTAGAGGATGGGCAAGAAGGCGACGAGGGCGCCGATCCAGAACAGGCGCCTGCGGAAGAGATCGGGCATGCGCCGCGGCCCGTCGAAGCCGCGCATCAGATCGAGGGGCATCTGGGCCAGCGGGAAGGTGAGCTTCTCCTTCTCCTCCCACTGCCGGTGAAAAAGGACCATGGTGCAGAAGCCGAAAGCCAGCATGGCCATGGATACTCCCAGCCACTGGAAGATAACCCTCACCCATCCTGCCCAGGGCACCTCCGCCCCCTGGGGCAAGGCCGAACCAGAATCCGTGGATCACGGAGATGTCGGTGGGCGGAAAGACGCTCCAGGGAAGGAAATCGAAGAAGGTGTCCGCCCACTGATTCTCGGCCGAGGCGAAGTAGGTGGGGGCCGCCAGAACCGGGGCCCAGAAGTTGATCCACCCGTGCTACGGGAAGTTCGGTTGCGCCGGTGGGTCGCCGGCGCGGAAGGAAGGTGGAAGATGGGCTTCGAGGCGGTTCCACTTCTGCGTCCATCCTGATATCGGCCAGACCATACAATAACTGGCTGATTTGTCACGGAGTGGGTGGGTTCATATCGCCGACCCATCCCGTCCAAATCAGCCAGTTGTATCACCGTCTCGGTAGTGCTTGGAACTTGACCGAGACTATGTTGCCCGCTCGATCTACTTCAGCAGGGTCATCGCACGGGTGTCGGCGAAGTCGCCGGCCTGCATCCGGTAGAAGTAGACGCCGCTGGCCACGCGCTCGCCGGAGCGGCCAAGCGCATCCCAGGTGGTCCTGTAGGACCCCGCGCTCAGCTCCTCGTCCACCAGGCTGGCCACCTGCTGGCCGGCCGCGTTGTAAACCACGATCTCAACGTGCCCGATGGCCGGCACGCTGAACTCGATGCTGGTCTCGGGGTTGAAGGGATTGGGATAGGCGTCGCTCAGACTGTAGCTGTCGGGCGTGCCCGCCGGACCCAGATCCTCCACCGCGGTGCCGTCCGCGCTCAGGCTTCCGGAGGCCAGATCGTAGGGGACGAACACTCCCATGCCCATCTCCGGGTATTGCGACGGGAAGGGCTGTGAATCGGCGTTGCCCCCGGCTATGTAAAGCCCGTCGTACTTGCCGCCATCGTTGACCAGGTCGATGTGCTTGGAGTTGTTGCCGCGGTTGAACGGTCCCGTCTCGGGACTGAACTCGACGTTGGCGAGACCGGTGCCGTCGCGGCCGAACGTGGCCAACTGATAGCCTAAGCCATTGTGAGTCTCGGTGGAATAGGACATCTTGCCGTTATCGTCGGCCCCGAACCCCACCGTGGCAGGCAGGTTCGCCACCAGGCCCAGCTCGGCGGCGTCCTCGTGGGAGATCCAGTCCCTGATGCTGTCGCCGAGGCGGTTGACCCAGCGCACATTGCCGTCGTGGTCCAGGTGCACCGCGTTGAGGGAGTTGTGGGAGGTGACCCAGATTCCATTGTCGTTCACGTCCATCACGGTGGGGCCGTGAACGTTGGTTTGCTCGTTGTTCTCTTCGTCCACGGAGGTGTGGTTGAAATACTCGAAGAGGTCGATCTCACTGGTGCGGTCGCCGGAGGTCTTGTCGTACTTCTCGATCACCGACAGGAGGAGATCGCCGCTCTGGAAAGCCACGTAGACCAAGTCATTGTGGGGCCGCAGGTGGAACACCTGCGGGCCGCGGCTGACCGAAATCCCGTTGTCGCCGAAGGACTCGTTTAGGTCCATGGTCTTGGTGTTGTTGTTGCGGATGAGCTTCATTACCCCGCCCGGGACGCCAAGAGCCTCGTTTTCCCGCTGCCGGCTGGTCCAGTGGACCATCGGGTCCATGTCGTCGGGCACATGGCCGCTCAGGTTCCTCTCCTCCTCCGGGCCGAAGACGGTCACCATCCAGATCTCGATGGCGCCCGGATTGGCGATGTAATCGTTCCCTATGACGCTACGGGAGTATGGGGTTGGCGGGGTCTCCTGGAACGGGCTCCAGACCTCGGCCGGCTCGCTGTTGGTGTCGACTATGTTGGGACCCCAGGCACCGCCTGAACCGCCCACGTTGATTATGGTACCCGAATCCAGGTCGTTGAAACCGATCAGGTCGAACTCGTAGCTGCCGGCCCCGACGTGATTTCCCTCCCAGTCATTGCCGTCCCAAGTGACGGTGTTGTTGCCGGCTTCGAAGGGAGCCAGCGGGGTGCCGCCTACGTACAGGTCCTGGGGTACCAGGCGCAGCCAAGCGCCGTAAGGCCCGGTGGCCCCGGTCTCGTTGGATCCTGTCCTGTAGATCGCCATCATTACCCGGGCGCGCATATTGAGGCTGAAGGGAATGCTCACCGAGCCCGATCCGTCCCATGCCACGTTCTGCGGAGTGATCACCAGGGGGGTGGGGTCGCCGGAGTTCTCGGGAATGTGGATCATTCCACCTCCCTCGGAATAGGCCGCGCCGGCGCTGCTGGGAAAGGTGCGCTCCGCTCCGTCGGCGCGCGGGGGCGCATAGCGGCCGCCGCGGTCCGAGATGTCCTGGGCCTCAGCCCACTGTGTACCCACGAGCAGCAGGCTCAGGCTAAGGGCAAGAAAACTGAAACTCAACTTGGACATTGTTCTTTCTCCTTGGATAAGGGTGTGATAGTAATAGATGGAATATACGGAATTTGCACCGACAATCCAACCAATTATTATTTTGAGGTCAGAAGTCAAAAAAGTTGCCCGAATTCGGTAAAGCCGATCAGATTGCGCACGAAAAACGACCACCCGTCAAAATTTCTGAAACGCTGAAAGCGATCGTCCCAATCCAGGTCCTCCCGCCGCAAACCGAGAATGGTGTGCATGTCGTAGCCGAAGTAGCGCGAGCTGTTGGTCACGGTGATCACCGCGGTGCGCTGCTCGAGACTGTTGCGCCGCTCGCTGCGGTCCGCTAGCCGGTAGGGCAGCGGCCCCCAACCCTGCACCCCCGCCTGCAGGGAGGTGCGCTGCATCAGGAGATACCTGAGTTTGAGGATGGGAATCACCCGGTACTCGGAGCGCATGACCTGATCGCCCCCCTGGTCGGCCAGGCGCAGGAGCAGAAACTTGAACTGGGCATCCAGACGCAGCCTGCCCCACTGCCAGCTATGGCCGGTGCGGCTGGTCCAGGCCCCGAAGTCGAGACGGCGCTGGCGCTGGAAGAGCCCGCTGGCCAGCCGTCCGCCCTGCTGCCAGTTGAAGCGCAGGCGCAGCTTCTGGACCAGATGCAGCGCCTGCCAGGGACGCCACTCCCCCTCCAGATAGGTTTCGTTGACATAGCTGTCCTGGTAATGCAGCGGGTCCGGGCGGCGCTCGATATCACCGGCCACGTTCTGCACGATGCCGGTAAAGCCGCTGTTGTAATCATCCAGCCGCTCCAGGCGGACCGACCTGCTGAATTGATTGAATTCATCGGCAATGTCGTCCTCGACGCGGCGGAAGTAGTTCTCCAAAAAGAACCGCTGCCGGCGCTCCTCCACCTCCCGCCGGTAGGTCAGGATGGCATAGGTGGAGCTGTTGCGCCCGCCGCCGGCCAGGGCCTCCACCGCGTAGCGTCCCGCCCCTGCGGACCAGTTCCGGCTCAGCTCCACCTGCCCGAAGAGATGCAAGCCGCGCTGGTCCGGATCGTAGGGGTAGTCGGCGACCCAATCGTCCTCGCGCTGGTCGGGCTCGTCGTTGTGGTTGCGGTCGAGGCCATAAACGTATTCGTTGGGCTCCACCGCGTACATCATGAAAGTCTCGTCGTAGTCGGGGATGCCGTTGAAGTTGCGGTCCGTATCCACGATTCCGTCATTGTCCTCGTCCTGCCCCAGGAAAACCCCGTCCAGATCTCTCGCTCCCGCCTGCGGGCTGCCGAGGACGTTTCCCAGGAGGACGTCCGGGTAGCGATCCCCGTCCTCGTTGTCCTGCACCAGGCGCCAGATGACGGTTGAGTTGGACAACCCATGGTGCACACCGTAGGGACCGCCTGTAGAATAGCCGAAATCTTTGGGCAGAAAGGTCTGCATCTCGGTGGTGAAATCCGGATTCATGGAGAAGTACTCCGCCCCCACGCGGCCGCGCCCGAAGCGGTGCAGAGCATTGACGAAATAGGCCGAGCCTCGATGCGCAAAGCGCGGGCTGCGGTCGAACATAGGACGCTCCCCGACGTGAGCCGGATAGCGTCCGTAAACGGCCGAGCGCGCGTACTCGCCTCTCACCTCCAGCCAGGGCAGCACAAGATGAGCATCCGCGCCGTAGGTGAAAATGGCCGTATTCTCCCCCACATTGAAGCGCACCCGCTCGAAGTTCGATCCATCCTCCACGCTGCCCCGGGCGCGCAGGGCCAGGCGGTAGAAGAAGCTGCTGAAGCGCTGCTCCAATTTGGTGGCGGTGCGGTTGACCGGGTTGAAATAGACCCCCGCCCACTCCAGGCGGTAGTCGTTGCCCACCACCGCTTCCACCTCCACCGACTCCACCGCTGCTTCTCCTTCCAGATCGAAAAGAAAGACCAGTTGCTCTGCTCCATCGGCGCGCAGAATGCCACCGGAGGTCTCCAGGGCGAAATTGGCCAGCAATCCCTCCAGGAAGGTATCCTGGCTCACGTCCGTTCCGGCGGCGTGGGCCAGGCGGTAGAGATAGTCGGCATAGAGGGGGATCTCCCGCCTCCGGTAATAGTGGGACGGACCGGATATGGTGGTGTAGTAGACCGGCAGGAACTGGCCCGAGCCCGAGAGGGTGCGCCCCACCTGGGAGGGAACGCCGGCGCGGTGGCGGATCACCTGGGGCTCCAGGTCGGGCCGCGGTTTGCCGTCGATCACGAGCCGCAACTCCTGGACCACCGCGCCGGCGCGGCCGTCCGCCGGCTCGTCGTCCGAAACGCGCACGACGAGCCACTCGTAGAGCGGCTGAGTCAACTGTGGCTGCGTATGATTGCGCAATCCACCTTTGATACTGTTGTCCGGCCTCGTGCTGTCGTAGGGATGCAGATTCACCCCGTTCACCCCCAGATGCAGAAGGCCGAGGTCGACCTGGGCGCGGGCGCCCACCACCATGGTGGAATGGTCGACCTCGATCTGACCCACATTCTGGGCGGGTTGGTACATATCCCTATTCGGCCGCGCGATGCGCGATCCCACGCCGGTGAACTTCACATAGGGCGTCGAAAGGTCCAGGCGCAGACCGTTGAAGTCGGAAATGGACAAGGTCAAAGGGGTGAAGCGGGCCCTCAATCCGTCCCCTACAATGGCGCTGTAGCCCCATCCCCCATAACCGTCGCGGGCAACCGCCACGTTGGTGAATACCAGTTGCCAGGCGGACCAGTCCTTGAAGAGCTCGCTGCCCCAGCGCTGCAGCGGCTGGCGCCGCTCGATCCAGTAGAACAGCTCGTATCCGGACCCGAGGTAATTCCCCATCAGGTCATAGAGGCCATGCTGGCGGTCGAGGCCGAGGGCGACGCCGCCCCCTTGCTGCGATCCCACCGTGCGCAGGGACCAGGTGTGGTCCGGGTACTGGGTGAAGGGGTCGTAGACGAAGTTGCGGTAGAGCGGGCGGTCGTAGTACAGAAAAGGCCGCGAGGCCGTCACCTCGGCAACGGCGGGATGCCTCGTCGGATCCTCCGCTTCCGCGGCCAATCCCGCGAGCACCAGAAGGCCCCAACACCGGTGTAAGAATCGTCCATTCATAGAGACCTTCGGCCTATCTCCGTCTCCTGCACAACCGTCCTGAAGCCACCATGACCAATACTTTCTATCCCTGCAAACCGACGCGGGCATACTGGCACTCGGGAGCATCGAAGCGCTGCAGCAACTCCTTCATTTTCGCTGCAAGTTTGGCTTCGAGTTCGGGGTCGCGGATGGGATTCTGCTGCCGGGGATCGGCGCCGACGTCGTAGACGGGATTGAAGTCCGGCGCGTCGTGGTGCCGGTGCGAGGGAATTCTGAGACGCAGGTGGGGGATGCCGTATGCATGTTTGAGGAAGACGCCGCACTCGGCCCGGGCCAGGACATCGCGGTCGATGAAATCCCTGAAGGCGCAGGGCATGGCGGTGTGGTGGTAGAGAAAGGAATCGGGCAGGGGCTGGCGGCAGTAGGTATGGCGGCCGTCGGTGAGATTCATGTCCTTGCCGAAGTAGCCATAGAGCACGGCGTCGTGGTGATCCTCGTCCGCGTCGAGGAGGTGGCAAAGGGATCTGCCGTGGACGTGGGGCGGCAGGTCTCCCCGGTGAAGCTCCATCAAGGTGGGCATCAGGTCGAGGGCGCTGGTCAGAGCCCCGGCACGGCACCCTCCATTGGAGCTTGCAGGAGAGCAGATGATGAGGGGGATGTGGACCAGCTCCTGGTAGTCGAACATGTAGTTCTTGCCCCAATAACCGTGATCTCCGAGGAGATGGCCGTGGTCGGTGGTGAGGATCACGGCGGTGTCTTTCCACAGGTCAAGGGCGTCCATCTTGTCGAGAAATTTGCCGAGCCAGACATCGGCCATGGTCAGAGTACCGGCGTAGCACTTGCGAATGTGGTCGAATTCCTCGGGATCTTCGGAGACGGGGAGGTAGTCGGGCCAGTCGAAGTGGAAGCGCTCGTCCCAGCGGTCAGCGTAGAGCCGCCGGTACTTGCGGGGACAGGCAAAGGGTTCGTGGGGGTCGAAGACTTCCAGGTGCAGATGCCAGTTGTCCTGGTCGTGGTTGTTCTCGAGAAATTCCACTCCGCGCATGAAGCACTGGGGCGTGGGGTAGTCTTCGTCGCGCTCGCTGTCAGCGAAGGCCCGGTTAGCCCAGTAGGATCGAGGGTTTTTGCCCTTGAAAGGCGGTGGCTGCGGCGGCTGCACCAGAGGACGCCATTCATCCCAGGTCTGGCCGCGTTGAAACTCCCAGGAATCGAAGCGGGTGTGGTAGCCTTCGCCGCCGCTGTGGTAGTAATGGAAGTGGTCGGTGATGAGGTGGCTGTAGGTCCCCTTCTTGCGGCGCAGTTCCGGCTGCAGGCAATCGTCCCAGGGCTGGATCGGGCTCCAGGGAGTCTCAAGGAAACTGGCGCGTCCGGTGTAGAGATCCCGGCGCGCTGGCATGCAGGGCATGGAACAGCAACAGTGGTTGTCGAATACCACGCCGCGGCGGGCAAGCCGGTCGATGTTGGGAGTGCGGACCCAGGAGTTCCCGTAGGCGTTCAGATAGTGGCGATTGAGGGAGTCGAGGAGGATGAAAATGGTCTTCACCGAAGGTTCTCTCCAATCATTCCGCCGGCCGATTCAATGCATGCCGGCGTCTTTGCGCTCGAATTCGACCATCAGGGCGACCCTCGTTTCGCGCCCGGCAATCACGCCCTCATGCACATGCCCGCAGGCACGGGCGACGATCGCCTCAAATAGACACCGAGTAGAGCCGCGCCCGCGACATGTGGATGCGGACCGAAACCATCTTCCCCTTCAACGCGCCGAGGTCCTCTTTACCCTTCCAGCTCACCGCCCGGGACAGCTCGTCCCCCACGAGGACGTCGGCATCGGCCAATCCATACCCGGCAAAGGGTTCCACCGGTTGCGGGGGAGTGACCGGAGGATGCACCAGCTCCACCCGCACCCAGCCCCCGGTCTCGGTCTCGTAGTTGAGCCGCATGCGGGTGCCGTGGCACTCTCTCTGCACCATGGTGAAGCGCGCCTCTCCCGGCGCTTCCAGGGCCACCAGGCGGTCGCGCTTCCACAGGGCCCAGCGCCATTCGTTGGGCTTGGCGGGGTCGCCCCCGTCCGCCGTATAAGTGGCGAAATCGTGACGCTGCCTGCACCCCATGAACAGCAGGCCCCACTCCTCCGCGCTCAGGGGGACCAGGTGGCGGCGCGCGTAGACCGTCTCGTAGGGTCCCCGGGGAATGATGGGCAGGCGCTGCGGCCGGCTCCACAGCAGTCCGTCGCGGCTGGTCGCCAGTTGCACGTCCACGGTGGAAGTGAGGCGGTGGTAGAAGGGTAGAAACATCAGGTGCAGGTCGCCGTGGGGATAGCGGCAGTAGGCCGAGCTGTAGACGTCCACGTCGATGGGATCCTGGGGGTCGGGCATGAAGACGAAGCGGGGCTCTTCCCACTGGTCGAAGCGTTTTGCGCTACTGCGGCGAATGCATCTCCGGCGCTCCACGTGGCCGCGGTGGTAGGCGACGTATTCCCCTCTTTCCTGGTCGTAGGTGGTGAAGTATTCCCCGTCGAGGGTCAGCGACCCCAGATCCCTCAGGGGCTTGTCGAGAACGGTCCAGCGCAGTCCGTCCGGCGAGACCGCCGCGCGAATGATCTGGCGCATCTCGAGCTTCTCTTTTATCTCCTCCATCCCCATGCCCTCGTGCTGCATGGCGGTGCGCATCTCAAAAAACCGGCTCGAGGTCAGGTCCGCCCGCGGCTCCCCGTCGAGGTAGCACAGGCCTCCGGGAACGGTGGATTTGTAGCGCTCCTGCGGCGGCGCCGAGGGGTCCCGGAACACGCAGCGCAGCCAGAAATGGTCGGTGCGGTGCAGCAGGTTGTTGGCCGCCGACCCCTTGTAGGGCACCAGGCCCAGTTGGGGCTTGTGCCAGGTGCGGCCATCGCTGCTTTCGGCATAGGCCTCGTAGCTCGTCCCATCCTCTCCGCTGCACTGGTACCAGACCTTCAACCTGTCGTCGTCGTGGAGGACGAAGTTGGGTGTTACGCTTGCGCTCTCCCAGGGATGCTCTCCTGGAAGGAAGATGCGCTCCGACCAGCGCCCCGGCTGGACCTTGAGCTGTAGATCTCCCTGGGGCGGATCCTGGATCCAGCTCAATCCGTCCCGGCCTTTTCCGCCATGTCCCGCCCAGATTCCGTACCAGTCGACAAAGGGCGTGGGTGCCACCAGTTCTTCACTCACCATAATGACCGTCCTCCTCTCACACTCTAACACGAATTTTTTCTCAAGGCAAGCTGGATGAAGCGTCTCCGGCCTTCGCGGAGGCGACGGCACAGGTGCCCTGCGAAACCCCATCCCGGGTGGGTGGTCACGTTTGCAGGAGTTGCCCTGCCCCTCCCGGCTCTCCCCGCCCCGGCTCCCCTTGATGCTCAACCGGGGATTGAGCAGATTTGCCCCTGCGCCAATGCCCCCGAGGAATCTGCTTCAAATAAATCGAGCAAGGAAAGCGGATGAGCGAGATTTACATGCAGGTCCATTCCGCTGCCGAGGATCCGGGAACAGCGTGGACCAAGGACGCCCGGCCGGCCATCGAAGCTCCACCCGACCCCGAGACCACGGAAGCACCCGATCCTGCTCCGGAAGCCCGATGGCCGGCGTCAGCGCCGCGCACGGGAATTCGCGGCGCCGTGGCCCCCAACGTCGTAGCCCTCCCGGAAGGGGGCTACCGCCTCTACTACACCCAGATCCTGCCCCGGCAAGGCTTTCCCGCCGGCGCCAACGACTACGACAACTCCACCACGCGGATTCTCAGTGCGCGCTCGGCCGATGCCCTGAGCTGGACCCCGGAGGCCGGTGTGCGCCTCGGTCCCGGAGATGGCGGCGCCGGCGAGTTCCGCGTCGTATCGCCGGAGGTGGTGCCCGTGCCCGGCGGCAGCGGACTCCTGCGCATGTACTACGAATGTCATCCCGACCCGCAGACGGGACCCGCCACCCTGCTCAGCGCGATTTCCTCGGACGGCGGCCTGCACTGGAGAATGGAAGACGGGGTGCGCCTGGAAAAATCCGGGGCAAGCTACAACGCGCCCCGGCTCCTCTTTCTGGACGACGGCCGCTGCCGCCTCTACTGCAGTCAGCGCGGGGTCGGGATCATCAGCGCCCTGTCGCTGGACGGCGGCCTTACCTTCAATCAGGAGCCCGGGGTGCGCGTCGAGCCCGGTCCTCTCTTCGATTCAGTAACCGCCTTCGCCCCGGAGGTTCTGCGCATCCAGGGAGGCGGATACCGGATGTACTACTCGGGCTACAGTGCACCCAACCGGGCCCAGGTTCTCAGCGCCGTCTCTGACGACGGTCTGCTGTGGCGTAAAGAGGCGGAACCGGTCATTGCGCCCGGAGGCCGCTGGGACCGGGCCAAGTGCTCCGAGATGTGCGTGATTGCCGTGCCCCGAGGCAACGGCTGGTGCTATCGAATGTTCTACGAGGCCTGCGACGGTACGGCGGTGGACGAGCGGGGGGTGTGGCGCATCGCGGGGGCGACAGCGGAGTCGGCCTGATGTTTGCGCTGCGGTGTCAGGGTGCGGCGAGGGCCGACGGCCACAAAAAACAGTCGGCTGGCGGCCACCTTGCTTGGTTGGTCGGGGTGGCCGGATTCGAACCGGCGACCCCCTGCTCCCAAAGCAGGTGCGCTAACCGGACTGCGCTACACCCCGACGGCGGAAGACGAAAATAACCACCCTGCCGCCGCCGCGCAAATACCGCTGATCCCGCCCGGGGCCGCGGTCAGCTTCCAGGGAAATTCGAATCACAGGAGTGAATCCATGCGGACCTACAGAGTGGCCATTCTCGGTTGCCGCGCCCGCGGCACCGCTGCCGCCCGCGCCTACCACGCTCACCCCCGCACCGAGGTTGTGGGCCTGTGCGACCTCGTCGGCGAACGCCGGGAGGCGCTGGGTAAGGAACTGGGAGTCGGGGCGCGCTTCGCGGACCTGGAAGAAATGATCGAGACCACGGCGCCGGACATCGTCGCCATCCCCACCGGCACCGAATTCCATTTCGAGCTGGCCATGAGAGTGCTGGAGCACGGGGTGAACATCGATATCGAGAAACCACTGTGCGTCAACCTCGAGGAAGCCGACCAGGTAATCACCAAGGCCGGCGACAAAGGCGTTCGCGTCGCGGTTCACCACCAGCACCGTCTCAACCCCTGGCTGGAGGCGACGCACCGGGCATATGAGGAAGGACAAATCGGCGACCTTCTCTACATTTACACCCGGGACAAGGGCTATTACGGCGGCTTCGGGGTGATGAACATCGCCACCCACAAGATCAATATCATGCAGAAATTCGCCGGGAATTGCCGCGCCGTTGTGGCCCTGGGATTGACCGACGGCCGGCCTTTCACAGCGGCGGACGTGGTGATGTCCCCCGCCGGCATGGGGGTCATCGCCGGCGAGTACATCACCGCGACCCTCGAATTCGCCGACAACGTCACCGCCACCTTGCTGCAGCAGCGTCTGCCGGGAGCGCAGAACATGGCGGCTTCGGTGGTGGAGTTCTTCGGCACCGCGGGCCGCCTGCTGTGGCGGGGCTCCCGCGCCTGGCGCCTGCCCACTCCCCACCTGATGCCCGACGGCGAACACGACCGCTGGGAACCGCTGCAACCCGTTCTTCCCCGGCACTACCATCCGGAGGGCGGCGCAAGGCACGACGATTACTGCTTCGTCGAGGAATACGTCAGGGCCCTGGACGAAGACCGCGACCACGAGTGCAGCGGCGCCGACGCCCTGCGCGTGCTGGAGACCATGATGGCCATTTTCGAGTCTGCCGCTTACCGCCGCCGGGTAGAATTGCCCCAGACGAATCGCCAACACCCGCTGCTGCGCTGGTGCCGCGAGCAAGGCCAAAGCGAACCCACCACCGCTGCGCGAAACTACCCGGAATGGTTAGAAAACGAGGATCGGCGCCTGGGAAGGATTCCCTAGGACTCTCCTCGACCTCTCATGCGGGTACGTCCGTGCCGGCCGCCGACCATTCCGGGATCAACCACCGCCGGCGCGGTAGATCTCCTCCACCAGCTCCATGCTCTTGACCGCGTCGGCGAAATGGGTCAGCGGTTGCCGGCCTTCCTTCACACAGTCGATGAAATGGCGGTCCTCGTGCCAGAATCCCATCCAATTCAGGGAATCGTCATGGTCATCGGTCACTCCCTCCTTCGTCCCGAATTCCTTCGAGTCATAGACCTCGCGCTCGCCGTCGCCGAACCTGATGTAGGATTGGCTGGCGGCGTCGACGTAGGCGGCCACGTTGCGGCCGTGGAACTCGGCTCGAAAGACGCCGATGCAGCTCACGTAGCTGAAGTTGAGGATGCCCACCGCCCCCGTGCTGAAGGACACCAGAGCGGTGAACTCGTTGGCAAAGGGACCGGGCATGTAGCGTGTGCGCACCTGAGCCGCGACTTCCTCCACCTCGCCGCCGCACAGGAAGCGCAGGTTGTCGACGGCGTGGATCCCGTCCACCGTCAGGCTGTCGATGGCCCCCTCGTAGACAGTGGCGGGCTGGTCCAGGGGCCGGTTTTTGCCTCCCTTGAGAAAGCTTACGGTGGCCTGGTGGATGGGTCCCTGCTCTTCGACCCGCCGCTTGATAGCCGTCAGCGCCGGAATGTGGCGGCGCTGAAAGCCCACCGCGGTGAGGCACGAGTTCTCCTGCGCCAGGTAGGCCAGCATGCGCGCCTGTTTCACCGTCATCCCCAGAGGCTTTTCCACAAACAGGTGGCGGCCCTGGCTCAGCACCGCAGCGGCGGGTTCAAAAAGATGCTGGGGCGGCATGATGACATAGACCACCTGCGGATCGACCTCTTCCAGCATCTCTTCGTGGTCGGTGAAGGTCCGTGGGATTGCGAAGCGCTGGGCGGTCTCCCTGGCCTTGTCCTCCACCAGGTCGCAGGCGGCCACCAGGTCCACATCGGGCAAGCTGGCCAGAGAAGGATAGTGGACACTGTTGGCCAGCACGCCCGCCCCGATAAACGCCACTCGAACTTTATCAGCCATGAGCCTGTCTCCTTTCTTCCTCCGCGGGTTTCAGCCGCGGGGTTCGTGGTGTTCCATCGCCTGAAAATATTCCGTCGTTTCACTTGAACTCGACGCTGTAAAGCTCAGCGCAACGAAGGCGAAAACCCAGAGATATGGGACCATCGCCCTCGTGACCCAGATCCGCCTCGCCATTCCAGCTCACCTCCCGGTCCAAGTGGTCGCCCATAAGCCAGTCGCAGTCGTCGAAGCTGCGGCCCGGCAAGGGCTTGTACCTGGAGTCGGTCACCTGCACCTGAACCTGTCCGCCGGCGGCTGTATTGAAGTTCAGGTGGACCCGGCGCTGGGGAATGGTCAAATGAAAAGTGCGGAAGTTGCCCTCCTCCGGCGCCTCCAGCGCGGCCAGCCGGCCCTTGGGCCAGGTGGCCCATTTGATGCTCGCGTCGGGCCGCTGACGCAACTGCTGCTTGTGGCCATGGGCGCTGCAGCCCACGGTAACCCCCATGCGATCTCCGGGAAGGTTCACCAGACCCACCCCGGCGGCCACGGTGCCGGCGTCCTGAGCTCCCGGCTCTCCCGGGCGGCAGACCGGGCCCCCGGGAACGGGGTTCCACACCACATTGTCGGGACTGGCGGCAAGAAGGAAGGCGAACGTATCGTCGACCAGCCGCCAGCGCAGGGGAAACATGATGTGGTAGTCGGTGGTGCCGGGCATGGTGGTCTTGGCGTTGCCGTACCACAGGTCGTAGGGCTCGTTGGTGCCGTTGGGCCAGAACACCTCCTCGGACAGGGGCATGCGCCTGAAATCGGGACTGGCGAGGCGGCCGATGCTGCGGCGGTTGAAATAGTGGCTGCGGCAGTAGGCCACGTACTGCCCCAGAACCGGATCGTACTCGCAGACGTTGTGGGTGTCGCTGACCTGGGAGATCAGTGCGTCCTGCAGCGGTGTCCAATGCAGCCCGTCCGGCGAAACGGCACCGAAGAATCCCTCCAGCATGTCGCCCATGACCGACTGGGCACAGAGCTCGTCGGAGCGGTCGCTAAGATATCGCTCCTTCATCTCGCCGCCCATCTGTCCGGTGTGGAACATCTTGTAGCGCTCCTCCGGGGGCGCGGACGGGTCCTTGAATACGGTGGCGCCGTGCAGGCCGGTGGGGTCGATCAGGGGAACGCCGTAGACGATGTTGTTGTCCCTGGTGCCGTTGCGTTCCAGCAATCCCAGAGAGGGGCGGTGCCAGGTTTCGCCGTCATCTGATTCGAGGTAGCGCACATAGTCGAAGGCTCCCATGCGGTAGGTAGAGTGATTCACGTGCTCCCTGCCCGCCGTTTCGTACCACATGCGGTAACGTCCCTCGTCGTGAATTACCACCCCTCCGGACCAGATGAAATCCTCGTCACCTTCGGGGACCAGAAACGGCTCGCTCTTGCGCGCCGGTTTCGCCCGCAGGCGGATGCCGGTTGGCATATAGCCGGGAAGGTGCAGGGTCGGCTCCACCGGGTCCGTGGTCCAATAGCGCTTGCGCTCCCCAGCCGCGGTCAGCCAACTGGAATGGCTGCCGTGGTGCACGTAGCGCCAATCGAAGAAGTAGATGATGTTCGAGGGCAGTTCGTAGGGCGGCCGTTTGTTGCGCAGCGGAGAGATCATCGCTTTCCTCCTACGGTATGAAGTGAGGTTCCCGATCGAGATTTCCCGGCAGAACGCCCGACCGGCGTCCTGCTTGCGGATGAGGGAGAGGAACGCAGCCCTGCGCCGATACCCGGGAAATTTCGCCTTTCGAGATACTTTCCTTATATTGTGCGGAGCGAATCAAACCCAGAAGAATTACACTCCGGCCATCTGTCTGTCAAGCACTCATGACCTGGAGCGCATCAGGTCTACCCTTCGGAAAGAAACGAGAAATGGAGAAAATTCAATGTCACGTCTGCAAGTAGGGCTCGTCGGCGCGGGGGGCAGGGGCCGCGGTCTCATGGGCGACCTGCAGGGCTTCGAGGACGTGGAAATAAACGCGGTGTGCGACCCGGTGGCAGAGGCTCGCAACGCGGCGGCCGCACAGTTCGGGGCAAAACGCCTTTTCTCCGCGGTGGAGGACCTGCTGGACGCCGGGGGTCTGGACGCCGTCTTCGTCACCACTCCTCCCTATCTCAACGCACCGGTGGCCCTGCCCTGTTTGCGGCGCGGCATGGACACCTTCGTGGAAAAACCGCCGGGGATGAGCGTGGCCGAGACCACCGCCCTGCGCGACGCGGCCGCCGCCTCCGGCGCCCGCGGCATGGTGGGGTGGAACCGCCGCCTCAATCCCATGATCCTGCGCGCCCGGGAGATGGTCAGGGAGCGCGGACCGGTAGTGCAGCTCGTCGGCGAGTTCCACAAGAGTCTGACCCGGTTCGAGGAGGACGGCCTCTACGGGGAAGACTTCCTCGACCACATGATGTGGGAGTCCATCAACCACTCGGTGGACATCGTGCGCGCCATGGCGGGCGCGGAGGTGGCCGAGGTCCACAGCGTGGTGCGCCGCGCCCTGCACAATTACAAGGACGTGTTCGGCGCCCTCGTCCTCTTCGACAACGGCTGCCTCGCCCATCTCGTCTTCAACTGGACCAGCGGCGGCCGCCTGGAACGCTACGAGATCCACGGGCGCGACATCTCCGCTTATCTCGAAGGGGTGGATCATGGGGTGGTCCACTGCGACGGCCGGCGCCACGAACTGGAAAACAGCGGCAACGGCGCCAAGGAGGAGGAGCGCTACTTCATCGATTGCGTCAAGGAGGATCGTCCCATAGAGCTGCCCGCCTGCAACCTGGACGAGGCCGTCAAAACCATGGAGCTGGCCGAGGCGATTCTCCAGGGTCTGCGAGATTAGAGTGCTTTCGGGGTTTCCCCGTTTTTCCCAGATCAAGGTTCAAACAGAGAAAGGAAAGCAGAATGTCGCGACTGCGCGCGGCCGAAATCGGCACGGGTCCCAAGGGCCTCCAGCACATGAGCATCCTGAACGAATTCGAGGAAGTGGAACTGGTCGCGGTGTGCGATCCGGCAGCCGCTGCCCGCGACCGGGCGGGAGACGAATACAACATCTCCCGGCGCTATACCCGGGTGGAGGAATTGCTCGACGGCGAAGAACTGGACGCGGTCTTCGTAGCCACTCCGCCGCAGCTCAACGCGCCGGTGGCGCAGGTATGCCTGGAGCGTGGTATCCACACCTTTCTGGAAAAGCCGCCGGGCATGAACCCGGACGAAGCCAGGGCCTTGTGTGCCGCGGCGGAACAGACCGGTGCCAAAGGCATGGTGGGTCTCAACCGCCGCTTTCACCCCATGATCACCAGGGCTCGGGAGATGGTCGAAGAGCGCGGACCCATAGTGCAACTGGTGGGCGAGTTTCACAAAAGCATGACCATGCTGGGCAAGGGACGCCTGCGCTACGTTCCCGAGGTCATGGACAACTGGCTGGTGGCCAACGATATCCACGCCGTCGACATTGTGCGCGCCCTGGCCGGAGCCGAAGTCAAAGAGGTGCACAGCTTCGCTCGGCGTACCTTCTCGGAGTACCGGGACCTGCACGCCGCCCTCGTCATTTTTGAGAACAACTGCGTCGCCAACTACGCCTTCAACTACACTACCGGCTACCGCCTCGAGCGCTACGAGATCCACGGGCGCGACATCTCGGTCTTTCTCGAAGGGGTGAACAAGGGGTTGGTCTACTGCGACGGCGAGACCAGCGAGTTGCCTCCAGCGGAGACCGGCGGAACCGAAGAGGAGCTGCGCTACTTCGTCGATTGCCTGGTCGAGGAGCGCCCGGTCGAACTGCCGGCGGCCACCCTGGATGAAGGGGCCAAGAGCGTCGAACTGGTCGCGGCCATTCGCGCCGGCCTGCGCGAAGACTGATGTTAAAATTCCGGTGATCGAGAAAGGAACCCGAGCATGAACAACGCCACCACCGCGGATCTCTACGTTTCGACCCGGGGCGACAACACCTGGAGCGGAACTCTGCCCGCGCCCAACCCGGAGAGCAGCGACGGTCCGCTGGCGACTATCGAAGCCGCGCAGCAGATCCTGCGCGAGCGCAAGGAGGCGGGCGAGCTGGCCGGCAATGCCACCGTCCTGGTGCGCGGCGGCCGCTACCTGGTGAGAAAAACCATCACCTTTACCCCGGCGGACTCCTGGCCCACCACCTATGCCGCCTACCCCGGCGAGCAGCCCATTCTCGACGGCGGCGCGGCGATAGAAGGCTGGCGCGTCGAGGAGCGCCGGGGCAAGACGGTGTGGGTAACCGAGATCGCGGACGTGGCGGCGGGGCGCTGGTACTTCCGCCAGCTTTTCGTCAACGGCCGGCGGCGGCGGCGGCCGCGCCTGCCCAAGGAAGGCCGCTACCGGGTGAAGGGGGTGCCTCCGACTCACTCCTTCGCGCCCGAGTACTGGGGTGGGGAGGGGAACTTCATCTGCCACCAGGGGGACATTCAGGCCTGGGAAAACATGGCCGACGTGGAGGTGGTGGCCATGCACCGCTGGGTGGAAGAGCGCCTGCCCGTCACCTCCTTCGACCCGCAAACCGGACTGGTGCAGTCGTCGCGCTACTGCATCTTTCCCCTGGATCCGGGCGACGCCGCCGACAACGAGGCGCCCAAGTACTACGTGGACAACGTCAAGGACGCCCTGAGCGAGGAGGGGGAATGGTACCTGGACCGCCCGACCGGCGAGCTCTGCTACATCCCCCTGCCAGGCGAAAACCTGGAAGAATCCGAGTTCTTCGCGCCGGTGATCGAACAGTTGCTCCGCCTCGAAGGCGACCCGGACAACGAGCAGTACGTCGAGCATCTCCACTTCGCAGGGCTCGGCTTCGAACATACCGAATGCACCCAGCCTCCGGGGGGAGGCGAGCGTTGGGTGCCTCACTACCGCCCCGAGCTGGACTACGGCAGCGCCCCCCAGGGAGCCTGCCACGTGCCGGGAGCGATTTCCTTTTCCGGGGCGCGCTACTGCAGCGTCGAAAACTGCCGGATCCGCAACATCGGCTGGTATGGCATCGAGCTCACCGCCGGAAGCTGCGCCAACTACCTGGTCGGCAACACCATCGTGGATCTGGGAGCCGGCGGCATCAAAGCCGAGTCCCGCGGTTATCCCAACTCCGACGTGCCGCCGCCGCGGCGCAGCGGCGGCAACCGCATCACCGACAACCACATCGGCGACGGCGGCCACGTCTTCCACGCCGCCCTGGGGGTGCATTGCATGGACTGCTACGGCACCGTCATCGCCCACAACCACATCCACGACTTCTTCTACAGCGGCATCAACTGCGGCTGGAGCTGGGGTTACGGGGTGCACGTCGCCAAGGACAATCTCATCGAGAAGAACCACATCCACGACATCGGCCACGGCCTGCTCAGCGACATGGGAGGCATCTACATACTGGGGGTGCAGCCCGGAACCGTGGTGCGCGGAAACCTGGTGCACGACGTGGAAAAGTCGGTCTACGGCGGCTGGGGCATCTACCTGGACGAGGGGACCTCCCACATCATCGTGGAAAACAACGTCAGCTACAACTGCAGCAGCCAGGCCTTCGTGCAGCACTACGGCAGAGAGAACATCGTGCGCAACAACATCTTCGCCTTCGGCCGCGAAGCCCAGGCCCGCCTCGGCCGCGGCGAGAACCACAACGCCTTCACCTTCGAGCGCAACGTGGTGATCACCGACGGCAAACCCTGCTACACCGGCGGCCGCCGCTGGCGCGTGGAGCACAAGGTCATCAGCACCGACCTGAATCTTTTCTGGGACGTGTCGGGCACGCCGCTGCTCTGCGGCAGTGCTCCCCACGGGCTGCCGCAGAACGAGTACGACATGGAAAGCTGGCAGGCCATGGGCTACGATATTCACTCGATCATCGCCGATCCCAAATGCCGGGACCTGGCCGCGTTCGACTTCACCCTGGAAAGCGATTCACCGGCATGGGCCCTCGGCTTCAAGCCCATCGATCTCGCCGACGTGGGTCCCCGGCCGGAGGAAAACAGATAGGCTGGTAGGCTTGCGCCAATCCTATTTTCCACCCATCCCCTTCAACATGGAAAGCGTGTAATGAGCAAACACAAATTCAAACTGGGCATGTTTCTCACCGAGCCCCAACTGCCCTTCGAGGAAGCCCTGGACCTGGCCGCCGACCTGGGCGTCAAGTACCTGTGGTACATGTGCAACGGCGAAGTCAGCGGCATGAAGAAAGACAAAGCCCTAGTGGAAATGAGCGCCGCCGAGATCGACGCCATGCAGGCCAGCCTGGCGGCGCGGGGCCAGGAGTTCTTCCTGCTCCTGAACCGGCCCCACTTCAAGGGCATCCACCTGACCGAAATCACCCTGGACACCCTGGAAGAACACCCCACCTTCCGCCGCGACTTCGACGAGCTGGTGCGCACCATGGAGGTCGCCGCCTATCTCGGCGTCGGCGCCGTCAACGTGTTCTCCTTCCTGTGGCCCGGGGAGATCCCCGACAAGCCTACCTGGCCCATGCGCTGGCTCACCCGCGGCGGGGTCATCACCGACACCGACATGGACAAGCTGACCAAGGCCTTCTCCCTGGTGGCCGAGGAGGCCGAGCGCCAGGGAGTCGACGTGGCCGTGTCCATGATGCCGTGGAACTACACCAACACCACGGCCAACTTCCGCCGCGTGGCCGAGCGCGTCGGCTCCCGCCGCATCAAGGTGATGTGGGGCCCGGCGGACAACACCAACTGCGGCGAATGGGACGTGGCCACCGCCGGTTTCCACAACGTGCGGCCCTATCTCTATGGCCTCCACCTCAAGGACCTGCGCATCAACGACGGCCTGAGCCTGGATTTCGACTACTGTCCCCTGGGCGAAGGCGACACCGACTACCTCACCGTGTTGCGCAATCTGCGCGACCACGACTGCGACGTATTTCTTTCGCTGGCAACTCACTTCACCCCTCCCGGGGGCACGAATGTGGACGCCATGCGCACCAACTGCGCCAATCTCAACAGACTCATCCGCCAGGTAGAAGAAGAGACCGACTCGGTATAGGGGAACTACTTTCCCATCCTCGGCTGCGGCGGTGGAGCGCGAGCAAATCCGCCGGGAAGGAATGAACAGATGGACGAGACCCGCAGAGCGGCGCGCTGGCGCCGGCGGCGCATCATTTACAACAACGACGGCGACGACGTTATCGCCACCGAGAAAGAGCGCGGCGGCGGCGATAACCTGACCGTGCGCACCGCCAGGGAGCTGATGGACGACTTCCTCGACGCCCGCACCAGACCGCTGGTGGGAACCCAGGTGGACAGCAACTGGTACTGCAGTTGCATGGCGGGTGTGCGCTTCTCGCACCGCACCAGGCTGGGGGGATTCCACGATGAAGGCATCCCCCAGGAGCTGGCGGAGCGCTACGGGCGCGACAGCCTGCAGATTCAGACCGACTTCTGCCGCCGCAACAACATGGAGGCGTTCTGGTCCCTGCGCATGAACGACTGCCACGACGCCCATCCCATGGGCACCCGGCGCTGGACCTATGGCCTGGCGCCGTTCAAGCGCGATCACCCCCAATTCCTCATGGGCGAGCCGGGGGACTGGGACAAGTACGAGGGCACGGAAAAAACCAAGTGGACCTGCCTCGACTTCAGCTTCCCCGAGGTGCGGGAGCACATTTTCTCGATCATCGCCGAGGTGGCGCAGCGCTACGACGTCGACGGCATGGAGCTGGACTTTTTCCGCCACTATCCCTATTTCCGCCCGACCCGGGAGATGCTGCCGGTGGAGCCGCGGCACCTGGACATGATGACGGACCTGGTGCGCCGCGTCGCCCGCCTGGTCGCCGAAACGGGGGCGCAGCGAGGCCGGCCGCTGCTGCTGGCGGTGCGGGTGCCGTTCAACCTGGCGGACGCCCGCTTTATCGGGCTGGACCTGGAGCGATGGCTCGCCGAAGACCTTGTCGATCTGCTAGTCGCCGGCGGCGGCAGTGAGTCGTACTTGGCCGAGTCCTTCGCGCCGATCATCGAGCTGGGCCATCGCCACGAGGTGCCGGTGTTTCCCTCCCTCAACTGGGGGTTCTGGAACCACTGGGCCTATTTGGATCACTCTCAGGGCCGGCACCGGACCTACGATGCCTGGGTCGACTCCATGCGCCGGCCGGGTGTGTCGGCCACGGGAACGATCAATGAGTGGAAGGGGACCATGCCCGCCTGGCGCGCCGCCGCCACAAATCTGTTCAACGCCGGCGCCGACGGCATATACACCTTCAACGGTTTTTTCGCCAGCCCCGAGGTATGGCGGGAAATCGGCGATCCCGATACCCTGGCCAGCAAGGACAAGATCTTCGGCATCGAAAATTTCGGCGGCGACTCGAGCTTCACCCAAATGCGCGAGGTTGCATTGCAGCCGAACGCGCCGCTGCACGCCCACTTTCAGGTAGGAGAAAATATGAGCTCGGGGACTACAGCCGAACTCAGCTTTCGCCTGCACCTGTGGGACCTGGTGGAAAAAGACGAGATACGGGTGAAACTCAACGACGCAATGCTGGACGACCTGATGCCCGACGCACCTCTGCAGACAACCCCCGCCGGCTACTGGCTGGGATGCCGCCTGCGGCCCGAGCAGGTCAGAAGGGGCGAGAACAAGGTCGAGATATCGCTGCAACGCCAGGGCGAAACGGCGGCGGCGCTGGACAGCATACAGCTCTCGGTGCGCTATGGCGGTGCAGGTGGGGAGTGATAGTTTCCCGGCGTGTGGGCAAGCTTTTGTGGAGCTGCGGCATGGACATCAAGCCGGTAGAAAAGCAGACCGGTATTTTTGTTTTGCCATATTGGATACCGACAGAGTGACCGCACCTATTCAGCTCTGGAGCCGATGGAAACCATGAGCGAGACCGACCGTCCCTTCGGAGACAAGTCGATAACCGAACTCGAAAACCTGTTTGGACAGGCGCGAAAAGACCAACGGACGCTTGCCATGCTGAAGGCCGAACTCGGTCGACGAGGCACTCGGCGTGCCCTCCATCTACTTGCGAATGTCGAGGATGCGATGCGCTCGGGAAACACGACCACCGAGGTGCTGACTAATCCACCTTTGATATCGGGAGCACCTTCCTGTCCTTCATGCGGGGCTCCCATGAAACTTCGTACCGCAAGGACAGGCCGAAATGCCGGAGGGCAGTTCTGGGGCTGCACACAGTTTCCGGAATGCCGAGGGACCCGAGACTTTGGAGAACCTGATAATGATCGTGGGCCGGATCAGCCTTCACGGCGGCATGGCCTGCTGCCAGTCGAATGGATCGAAGGCGCGCACGGCGCGCATCGCCCCGACTTCATCCCCGAGTACCTGTCCGTGGGAGCGATACCCGGAGTCCTTCACCATGTCCTCAGCCAGGAATTCCGCCCTCAGCAAGAGTTGGGCGAGCTCCTCGGCATGCACGCCGAGCTCTCGATGGAGGAGCGCCTGCGCGTCTCTCTGAGGCAGGCGCTCAGCCAGTGCGTGTTGCTTTCTCGCAGAGGCAGGGAGCGCCAAGGGGTGGGGGAGGATGCCCTTTTGGCGAGCGCACTGCTGGTGAAGTTGCTGCGTCGAGGCCGGGCACCTCTTGCGACGCTGGGTGTAGAACGAGAAGCGCTTCGCGCCCATGGCCTGCTGGACAGGGTTAGGGAGCTCGACGCCGAAAGTCAGGAGGTAGGCTGGGAAGCGCGATCAGGGGCGTCGCTGCGCGCGAGTCCTGAGGCCGTCATGTCGGCCGTATCCGAGAGAGTGCCCTTCGTCCTCGATCCTGACTTCGACTTCGGATCCGGCGCGGAGGAGAGCCTGCTGGACAGCGAGGCCGAGTCGTGGTTCCTCAATGAGTGGGTCCCCAGTGCCTTGGGTCCGGAGGCCGGCCACTGGTTCACGCCGCAGGCGCCACTGGACAGGCTGATCGAGTCCGGCGGCATGGGAGATGGCAGCGGCGGGCGACGCATCGACTTCCTCTTTCATCATCCCGGTGGTCCCCCCTTCGCGATCGAGATCGACGGTCCCGACCACGATGCAACAGCGGAAGTCGACGAGGCGCGCGACGAGTCCTTGCGCTCCATTGGGATCGAGGTTCTTCGCGTAACCAACGCCGAGGTGCTGGAGGCCCGTGGCCTCGTCCTCGACCGCATCCGCTCTCGCTGCCAGGAAGCGCTCGCGGCACTCCCCACAATCACCGGCGACGAAGAGGCTGCAGCTAGCCTCGTCGTCGATTGCTCCATTGCTGCGAAGGTGCAATTCGCGGTCGCGCGCGCGGTCCAATACGGGTGGTTGAGTGCGGGCGCGGACTGGGAAATCGAGATCAGCGGTGCCGGCGGCGCCCTCGCCGGTGGTGTGAGGGACGTGCTCAAGCTGCTCGACGGCTTCGACGTGCTCTACGGGGTGCGCTCCGTTCCGGCCAGTTGCACCGTTCGCATGGGGGATAGGTGCGTCGCTGCGTGGATGCGCACGGACGGCGGCGAGTGGGTGGAGACGACCGATCCCGAAGAACCGTCAGATAGGCTGCGTATCTGTGTCGAGTCCTCGGCGAGTCCGTTCCAAGCAGCTTCCGACGATGGGTTCCATGACTTCGTCATTCGTCCTGCCTTCGTCCCGGCGCTGCTCGCCACTGAGCCGTCTCTCGACCTTGGGCGAACGGCGATTTCTGCCTCCAGCTACGGCGAGGCCAGCCCCGCTCTCGGGATGTTTCTTCGGAACATCTTTCGCAAACGTGAGTTCCGCCCCATGCAGGGCGAGGCCGTCTTCAACGTGCTGCGCGAGAACGACAGCGTCGTGCTGCTTCAGACGGGTGCCGGGAAGAGCGTCATCTACCAACTCGCGGGCATGCTCATGCCAGGGATCACGTTGGTCGTCGATCCCATCATCGCGCTCATCGAAGATCAGGTCGAAGGGCTGAGTTCCTACGGGATCGATCGTGCCGTCCCGATCACCAGAGACATTCAGGGTGTGGAACGGGAGCGCTTGCTTCGGAGAGTCGAGCGAGGCGAGTACCAGTTCGTCCTCCATTCACCAGAGCGGCTGCAGTCCCCGCAGTTCCGCTCGGCGCTCCGGGCGCTCGTGGAGTGTTCCTTCGTCAACCTCGCCGTGATCGATGAAGCGCACTGCGTTTCGGAGTGGGGACACGATTTTCGGCCCGCGTATCTGAACCTGGCGGACAACCTTCGGCGGCTCTGTCGGGATCGCGGGAACCGCCCGCCACCGCTGCTCGCTCTCACGGGCACCGCCTCGCGCGCTGTCCTCCGGGACATGCTGATCGATCTCGGTATCGACAGAGGCCGCCCGGAGGCACTGATTCGACCCGAGTCCTTCGATCGCTCCGAGATCCATTTCGAGATCGTGCGGACTTCCCCAAGGGAGGACCCCAATGGGGCTCTGCGCGGGGTGCTGAACGCCTTGCCCGGGAAGTTCGGATTGCCACGGGCGGAGTTCTATCGACCGTCCGGTCGGGAAACGGCTTCTGGGATCGTCTTCGTACCCTGGGTCAGAGGCCGAATTTATGGCGTGTTGGATGTGCGGAGCATCGTGCGAAGGGTGACGGGTTCGGAAGTTACAATGTACAGTGGCAACTCGCCGTGGCGCGGGAAACCCGGGGATTGGGACGAGGAGAGGGGCAGGAACGCAGTTGCCTTCAAAGCCAACCGCGTGTCCGTCCTCGTGGCGACCAAGGCGTTCGGCATGGGTATCGACAAACCGAACATCCGGTACACGGTGCATTTCGGCATGCCGATGTCGCTGGAGAGCTTCTACCAAGAAGCTGGGCGCGCTGGTCGGGATCGAAAACCTGCCCGGTCGACCGTGGTGTTTTCGGAGTATGACAAGAGCCGCTCGGAAGAGTTGATTGACCCTGATCTCGCCCTGGAAGAGCTCCGTGAGCTGTTCCAGGAGACAAATCGGGACCGCCAAAGCGGAGACGACTTGACGCGGGCGCTCTGGTTCCACCTGGAGGCGTTTAGCGGGGTGGAGCGGGAGATCGACGACGCGCGAGAGCTGATCGATGGGATCGGAGACCTGTCCGTCAGCCGGCGCATGGAGCGTTTGTGGGAGGACGAAGATCCGAAGCGCCAGGAGAAAGCCATCTACCGGCTGCTCAAGCTTGGAGTAATCTGCGACTACGAGGTCGACTTCAGAAAGAAGTTCATCATCCACGTCAACCCGTTCCATTTGGACCGATGCAAGCAGCAGCTGACTGACTACGTGCGCGCGGCGACGCCCGGCAAGAGCGAGCCGTTCGTCCGGCGAGTAAATGAGATCAACCCCGGCAGGCCGCGAGATGCAGCCCTCGCGCTGACCAGGATGCTGATCGAATTCACGTACGACGAAATCGAACGCTCACGACGACGGTCGATCCGGGAAGCCGTCCTGCTAGCTCGGCAAGCAGGCAATGATTCGGAAATCCGCAGACGTCTCCTCGACTATCTGCAGGAAGGTCTTGGCGCCGAGCGCATCGAGGAACTGCTGGAGCGCGAGAAGGTCGAGTTGTCCGAATGGTGGGAGCTCGTCACCAAGGTGCAGACAGAGATGGACGCGGGAGAGCTCCGGGGTCTGTGCATTCGCGCCCTCGAATCCTACCCGGACCACCCGGGGCTTCTTCTGGCGCGCGCGCTCGCTGAATCGATGTGCTCCGATCACGATGAGAAGGTCAGCTCGACAGAAATCGGAAAGGCAATCAGCACCGGGATCGAGAAGTATGAGATCTCGCAGACGGACATGGAGGCCATCATCGACGAGATGTTCAATCTCGCCTCAACTCGCGCGCGCGACCTGGGGCCGCCCCTTGTGCTCGCCCTGCTCGATCTGGCCGATGAGCAACCGGACTTCGCCTTCGTCGAGAACTGGGCCTTCAAGGGGGTGGACCAACTCGATGACCCTCGCGTGAATGCCGTGATGGCAACGAGAAGGATCCGCAAGGTCGTCGATCAGTTGACGCAAGTGGGGGACCGAGTGGCTGAGCAGTACGAGGCAGCGGGCGCAACGGAAACTCTAGGAGGATGAAATGGACGTGATGGAAGAGTTGATGGAACGACTCGGCGAGAGCGAACGCCGGGCAATAGAGGTAATCGAGCGCCTCGATCGACTGGATTCCGTCCAGGAGTCGCTGGTAGATGCCGGGCGAGGGCTTGGCGAGGCGAGCGCCAACATCTCCGACCTGGCCGTCGCGACCAGGGCAGCGGTAGAATCTCTGAACAGTGCGCTGTCGGCCTTCCGGGAGGCTGTGGAGGTGCTCCATCGCTCGGACCCCGCCCAGGCCAGAGAGGCTCTGTCGAGGATAGAGGCAGAACAGGCTCGAATCACCGAGGATCTGCAAAGCACTCGAGACGCGGTGGAGGACCTCGCGCAAAGGTCGATCATCAACCAGATCTTCGGCGGAAGCCGGAAGAGCGGGAAGAGGCAATGACGGAGACGTTCTTCCATCCCTTGGGCGACGAGATCGCCATCTCGGATGAGGATGAACTGGTCAAGGTCATGCTGGAGATAGACTTCGAGCGCGGTTCGGAAGGGCAAACCTCCGACTTTCGGGAACGGTTTACGCTTGGGGTGTGCCTACTTACCCTGGCTTATCAGAAGCGGTTGGAGTATCCATTCGACATCGTGAAGAGAGAGACACCGGACTTTGTATGGAAGCATGAAGGTATGGAGAAGGGGTTGGAAGTGACCGAGGTTACTAGTCAGCTTTACCGCCATGGCCTCGCTCACACATCGCCGGAGGAAGTGGTGGATCTGAGCCAGTTCAGCAGTACGGCCTTCTCCCGTGGTGGTTGGGCGGGAAATGCAGCCGAGCGCGAGTGGGTTGACCTTCTGATGTTCTCTGTGTTGAAGAAGGTCGAGGACTACGAGCAGGGATCACCTTTTTCCATGCTGGAGTTGCTGGCCTACTCGAATACGCCGGGAGGATGCGGTCTTGAGTTCGGCGACTTCCCTGAGACGCGGAAACTTCTTCTTCTTGCGCTTGAGCAACGAGATCCCTATAACCGTATCGGCAAGGTATTCCAGAGGGTCCACGTGGTTTATGGATCCAATCTGATCGTGGACGCCATGGAGCACCCGAGGGTCCTGCAGCCTCCTGTTCGCCAGTGGTGTCTGCGAAATAAGGAGCATCTAGCTTCCCAGTTGCTGGCGGTGTTCCACACATGAACGCCGTCTTACATTTCAACTGACTTTTAGAAAGAAATCACCGTGAGTGGAAGGGTATACGTTGAGACCACATTTCCCAGTGTATATGACGTTCCTCTCCTACCCGTCGAGCATAGCATAGGGGAGATAGTTCGGACGTATATCGATCGCCGTGTCATGCCGGCCAACCCCGCGGGCGATGCGCTTCACTTGGCCCTGGCGTAACACCATAAGTGCGACTTCCTCCTTACCTGGAACTGTCGGCACCTCGCGAACGCCAACAAGTTCGGCCACATCCGCACAGTTAATGTGCTGTTGGGCCTGTTTGCACCAAGCCTAGTGACTCCCCTGGAACTCCTTGGAGCTGAGGACAATGCCTGAGAACTCTGACGATGTAGTTGATCGGGTTCGACCCATCCGCCGGAAGATACCGGAAGAAGTAAGGAACGATCCGGAGGAACTCGTGCGCCTTTATCAGGAGTTGGACAAGAAATACGGGAACAGAGTTCTGCTTGAGCTAAAGCAGAACTCGTGAGATCCGTCCTTGATTTTCCGGTGGGTCCGGAGGATTTCGACAACACGGGCGCTCCCTCTGCTTGCCTTAACGGTTTGCCAGCCCCTTCTTGACAGATTTCAGCGTTGCTCTATCTTTGTTCATCATGATTACCCGTCAGAATGACCGCACCCACCACAATTCGGCCAACCCCGGCAATAATAATCCTCCCGCCCAATTGCACGTGTTCTGACGACTGACTCCAACCCCATCCGAAAATCCAAACCCGTCGCGAACACACATCGCGGCGGGTTTTTTCATGTACATCCAGAACTGGAGGCTACCATGCACCCTTATCGCACCCACACCTGCGGCGAGCTGCGCAAGCGCCACGCCGGCCGGACCATTCGCCTGAGCGGCTGGATACACCGCCGCAGGGACCACGGCGGCGTACTGTTCCTCGACTTGCGCGACCACTACGGCATCACCCAACTGGTGATCGCGCCGGATAACGACTCATCTGCAACCGCGGCGAAGGTTCCCCGGGAGTCCGTGGTCCGCGTAGAGGGCGAGGTGCGCGAACGGCCGCCCGAGACCATCAACAGGGCCATGAAAACGGGAGAGATCGAAATCGCCGTAGGCGAACTGGAGGTGCTCTCACCGGCGGATCCCCTTCCCTTTCCCGTGGCGGAAAAGTCCGACGTCAGGGAGAGCACCCGGTTGTCCTATCGCTTCCTGGACCTGCGCCGGACCGGGCTGCATCGCCGCATTCAGCTCCGCTCGGAGGTGATCGCCAGCATCAGGCGGCGCATGACGGAGATGGGCTTCGCCGAGTTCCAGACACCCATTCTCACCAGCAGCTCCCCCGAGGGCGCGCGCGACTACCTGGTGCCGAGCCGGCTCTATCCCGGCCGCTTCTACGCCCTGCCGCAGGCGCCGCAGCAGTTCAAGCAAATGTTGATGGTGTCCGGCTTCGACCGCTACTTCCAGATCGCCCCCTGCTTTCGCGACGAGGACGCACGCGCCGACCGCTCCCCCGGCGAATTCTACCAGCTCGACCTGGAGATGGCATTCGTCGAGCAGGAGGACGTCTTCGCCGTTGTCGAGGAGCTCTTTTCCGGCCTCTTCGGCGAGTTCACCGATTGGGAAGTGACCGCCCCCCCGTTTCCGCGAATTTCCCACGCCGAGGCCATGCTCCGGTTCGGCACGGACAAACCGGACCTGCGCTTCGGGCTCGAAATACAGGACCTCTCCGAGATCTTCGCGGAATCCTCCTTCAGACTGTTCCGGGAGGTTGTGGCAACAGAAGGGGCCGTCCGCGCCCTGTGCGTTCCCGCACTGGAGGCGCAGCCGCGCTCGTTCTTCGACAGCCTCGAAGCATTCGTCAAAGAAGCGGGCGGCAAGGGGCTGGCTTACCTCATCAACGGGGCGCAGGTTGCCTCAGGCCCGATCGCCGCGGCCCTGGAGCAGAGCACCCGCGGGCGCATCATCGAGAAGTGTGCAGCCGCTCCGGGATCAGCCATTTTCTTCATCGCCGGGCCGGCGGCCGAGGCAGCAGCCCTGGCGGGACGGTTGCGCCTGCACTTGGCGGACCGGCTCGCTCTGCGCCGGGCGGGTCGCTACGAGTTCTGCTGGGTCGTCGATTTTCCCATGTACGAATGGGACGAGGAACGCGCCTGTGTCGCCTTCTCGCACAACCCGTTCTCCATGCCCCAGGGCGGCATGACCGCCCTGGAGACCCGACCTCCGCTGGAGATCAAGGCCTATCAGTACGACATCGTCTGCAACGGCCTCGAGCTGTCGAGCGGCGCCATCCGCAACCACAGGCCGGACATCATGTACAAGGCGTTCGAGATTGCCTGCTATCCGCGGCAAGAAGTGGAGCGCAGGTTCGGGGGCATGATCCGCGCCTTGCGCTACGGCGCTCCGCCCCACGGCGGCATCGCGCCCGGAATCGACCGCATCGTCATGCTGCTGGCGCACGAACCGAACATCCGGGAGGTGATCGCCTTCCCGATGAACCAGAACGGACAGGACCCGCTCATGGGCGCCCCGGGCGAGGTGTCTCCACAGCAGTTGCGGGAGCTGCACTTGGGGATCCAATTACATCGAGACAGTTCTTGACTCCCTGATACCACAATCCTATATAAGAAGAGGTGAGAGGAGGGGTATACGTGATGGTTACACGAGAGAAATTCTCCAGTCAGGCTTCCCCGGAGCTACTTGCCGCAATTCGCGAAATTGCCCGTAAGGAGGGCCGCCTTTTCCAGGCAGTGCTGGAAGAGGCCATGCGGGAATACATTGAAAACCGCGCCCACGAAAAGCCCCGGGCTTCGGTCATGGCCCATTTCCAGGCCAGCGTCGAGAAAAACCGTCGCCTGGGTGAAATGCTGGCTAAATGACACATGACTTTATCACGCCTTTGGTCGGCAATAAACGTCTTTAACGTGCGTACTCATGTCTGACCACAGCTACTTCGCCAACTTGATTTGGCAGATCGCTGACTTGCTCCGCGGTCCCTACCGCCCACCGCAGTACGAGCGCGTCATGCTGCCTATGACCGTGTTGCGGCGGTTCGACTGCGTGCTCGCTTCGACCAAGCCCGAGGTCTTGGCTGAGTACAATCGCTGGAGCGACAGGCTCCACGGCGACGCACTCGACGTTAGGCTGAATCAGGCTGCTGGTCAGCGCTTCCACAACCACTCGCCGCTCGATTTCGAAAGGCTAAAGGGCGATCCGGACAACATCGCCCAGCATCTCGTCAGCTACATCCAGGGCTTTTCGACCAACGTGCGCCGCATCTTCGAGTACTTCGAGTTCGAGACTGAAATCGAGAAGATGCAGGAGTCGAATATCCTCTACCTCGTCATCTCAAAGTTCTGCGATGTGGACCTGCACCCCGATAGAGTTCCGAACGAGCAAATGGGACTCATCTTCGAGAATCTCATCCGCCGCTTCAACGAGTTGGCGAATGAGACCGCGGGCGACCACTTCACGCCGCGTGAGGTCATCCGGCTAATGGTGAGCATCCTCTTCATTCACGACGACGAACTGCTCGCCATACCCGGCACCGTGCGCACACTCCTCGACCCCGCTTGTGGCACCGGCGGCATGTTGGCCGAAGCCCAGAACTACCTGCGAGACCACCACAGAGACGCGCGGCTTTATGTCTATGGGCAAGACTACAATAACCGCGCCTTTGCCACCGCGGCCTCTGACATGTTGATGAAGCAGGTTGACCACAACGGCGGCGGCAACAATATCCGCTTCGGCGACACCTTCACGGAAGACCAATTCGAGGGTAAAACATTCGATTACTTCCTCACCAATCCCCCCTTCGGCGTGGACTGGAAGAGGCAAAAGAATGAGATCCAAAATGAGCACGATAAGCTCGGATTCGGGGGCCGTTTCGGGGCCGGGCTCTCGCGCGTGAACGACGGCTCGCTGCTTTTCCTACAACACATGGTCCACAAGTTCGAGCCGGTGCGTCAGGACGAGCACAAGCACGGCTCGCGCTTGGCTATCGTGTTCAGCGGCTCGCCGCTCTTTACCGGCGGCGCTGGCTCTGGCGAGAGCGACATTCGCAAGTGGATCATCGAGAACGACTGGCTCGAAGCCATCATCGCCCTGCCGGAGCAGATGTTCTACAATACCGGTATCGGCACCTACGTATGGATCGTCACCAACCGCAAAGAGAAGCGCCGAAAGGGTAGAATTCAGCTTCTCGACGCCCGTGACTTGTGGACCGCAGGCGGGAGTGAAGACAACAAGCGCAGCCTTGGCAAAAAACGCCGCCACATCGCTGAAGAGCAGATCGAGGAGATCGTGCAGCTATATGGCCGCTTTGAGGACAGCAAGCGCTCCAAGCTTTTCGACAACGCTGACTTCGGCTACACGCGCGTGACGGTTGAGCGATCTCTTTGCTTGCGTTACCAGATGACCATAGAAGACAAGGCCCGCTTTCTCGATGCCTGCCCGTACCTGCTAGACGACGTGCAGGCCATAGACAAGGCGTTAGGACGAGAGCCGAACTGCGACTGGAATGCGACATGGGAGAGCATTGCCGATCTCCTGCACGAGCGCCAATCGCGCTGGAAGAAGGTAGAACAGAGGCTCTTCCGAGATGTCTTCACCGAGAAGGATCCGCAGGCCGAGCCGGTCAGGAAGGATGGCCGGGAGAACGGCTACGAGCCTGACACCGCGCTGCGCGACTTCGAGAACGTGCCGCTTAAAGACGACATCAACGCCTACTTCGAGCGCGAGGTAGCACCCCACATCCCCGACGCTTGGATGGACCGCAACAAGGACAAAGTTGGCTACGAGATCAACTTCAACCGCCACTTCTACAAATACACGCCGCCGCGCCCGCTGGAGGAGATTGACGCGGATCTGAAGGAGGCGGAGGCCAAGATCGTGCGGCTGCTGCAGGAGGTGACTTCATGAGCACGGAACCCTTCATGCGCTTGCGTCTCGTCGGGAGGCGCTACGATGACCACTCCGTCCCACTGGAATTCTTGAAAGATGTCTCGGTGCTGGAAGAAATGATCGTTGAAGTGGCCAAGTACAAATTCCTCACGGATCACCCGAACCGTCAGCGGTCACCCCGTGGCTTCACAAAGAACATTCAATTGAGGCTCGCGGCGATCAATCCTGGGAGTGCATCCCTGGAAATCCGAATTGCCTCGGAACCGCCGACCTTGCTCCCGACAGTCAGCCAGACCTTTTCCGGTTACGCCCGCGACGCGATCATCCAGGCTATTAGTGCAGCGGAACAGGAACGTCCCATCGAGCCGCATCTCCCGGAGGGGACGCTGAGCTACTTTGACAAGCTTGGGCGAAGCTTGAAGGAGGGTGAAGCGGTTTTTTTCGATGATCCAGACCACAAAATCACGGCGAGGCTGACCAAGACGACATGAGCTTCGAGATTCAGTTGATAGACGGCAGCAAGGTCAAAGCTCCGATTGCTTCGCAGCACCTCGACACCATCCTCGAAGCATTCAATGGATACCAGAATGGGATCCGCGGGCTGTTCCAGGGCATCGGTCGTTTCAGTCGCGGTGGTCAGTTTATCGGCTTCGATACGATTGAACATCTGAGCATTCTCGACACTTTGGATGTCGGCGCGCAACTCGACGAACTGCGACTATTGGAGAACGGCTGGCTCGAAGGAGTGGGGCTTGCCCCACCAGGCGCGGGCCTCGATTGGCTGAACGGCGCCTTCGACCTGCACTTCTCCGATGAGGCACCGTTGCCGCACCTCTACCCAACGGAAGCGGGAGGCGTTCAGGCTGAGTGGTCCCTCGGCCCGAACGAGGTCACGTTCGGTGTGAATCTCGAAACCCGTTCCGGCGAATGGCACGCGCTCAACATGGAGTCCAACGTCGCTTCCGAGCGCACGTTGAATTGTGAGGGCCACAATGACTGGAAGTGGCTGGTCGACCAAATAGAGTCCATGACTTCGGACGGTGTATGACACTGGATATCTTGCTGTACCGACAGGTGAACCCAGGTTGGATTCGAGAAGGAAGAATCACCTCCCAGGCGTTCAAACCGACCGCAAAGGACCAAAAGAAACTGTCGGTTTACGATGGAGACCGGATGACGGCCCAACAGGCGTATCGTCACTACACCCACCAATTGGGACTGACATCGGTTGGCGTCATGGCCTTGACCGTTGCAGAATGGTGGCAACAGAAGCTGCCTGTAACCTGTTATCCGGAGCCGTTTCCAGAGCACGTCGTGATTGACTTCCGCGACTGCTCCAACGCGGACATCAAGACAAAGGCGAAATACCTGACGCGTGCCGCGGTGCTTCGCGGCTGGCAGTATCTCGTTGACCCTGCCTGATGGTGTACGAGCGAAGTAAACAACCAGCGATCTCAAGGAGACCCGATCCCCAGGCCGATGAGGATTTGAAGAAGGTGGAGAAAACGATCCTTGCAACTGTTGAGAGGGGTGACGAAGTGAGTGCCGCAGCTTCCGCTACGCAGCACAAGCTCAAGTACGTCGCGACCATCAACGACGAAGCTCTCGGCGAAGACACGGACGCAGATTTCGAGATTCAGTATGTCGATATCAGCAACGTCGATTCGTCCGGAAGAATTCGAGAAATTGTTTCATATCGATTCGAGGACGCCCCGAGCCGTGCTCGACGACGTGTCCGTGACGGTGACGTAATCATCTCAACGGTACGGACGTATCTGCAGGCGATCGCGCCAATTCAGTGTCCGCCTGAAAACATGATTGCGTCGACTGGCTTTGCCGTCGTTCGTCCACGACCGACTTTGGACGCCAACTACGGCAAGTACGCGCTTCGCGAACCAGGGTTTCTCACAGAAGTGGAGAAGCGATCGGTTGGCGTGAGCTATCCCGCAATCAACGCATCCGATCTCGCAAGCATCCCGGTTCAGGTCAGCCCCTTGGCGCAGCAACGTGCCATCGCCGACTACCTCGACCGCGAGACGGCCCGGCTCGATGCGCTGATGGCGGAGAAGGAGCGACTGCTGGACCTGCTGGTGGAGAAGCGTCGTGGGCTCATCACCCGTGCCGTCACCCGTGGTCTCGACCCCAACGTCCCGCTCCGCGACTCGGGCGTCCCTTGGCTCGGGGTGATTCCGGCGCATTGGAAGACGCTACGGGTAGCTTGGCTATTCCGTGAACGCGACGAACGAGGGGAGCCGGACCTACCGCTTTTGGAAGTTTCGATCAATCATGGCGTCGTCTTGCGTGAATTTTCCAAGGAACGAATCGAGAGCACAGCAGCCGACTTCAACACGTATAAAGTTGCTCGCCACGGTGATGTGGTGTTCAACAAGATGCGGATGTGGCAGGGCGCTGTCGGCGTCGCCCCGCAAGATGGTCTCGTCAGTCCGGACTATGTAGTTGCTTCGCCGACTGGGACACTGTCGACACAGTATGCGGGCCTGCTCTTCCGGGTCGATAGATTCAGCGCCGAGTGCGCAAGACGATCACACGGTATCGTTTGGGATCGCTTGCGGCTCTATTGGGAAGGCTTCCGAGATATCGACTTGCCCCTTCCACCCGCTGATACCCAACAAGAGATTGCGGATCATGTTATTGAGGCGACCGCGAAGTTGGATGCGCTAGTCTGTACGACCGAGCGCACCATTGCATTGCTCAAAGAGCGCCGACCGGCGCTCATCTCAGCAGCGGTTACAGGTCAGATCGACATGGAGCAAATGGCATGGAAATCACCTCACTGAAGCTCGCCAACCTCCGCGCGATCCAGAACGCTGAATTTCGATTCCGGCCCGGATTCAACCTGATCGTCGGAGTGAACGGTGTCGGGAAGACGAGCGTTCTATATGCACTGTGCGTTTGCCTGTCAGCGGCGGTGAAGCGGGCAAACAAGCTCCGAGGCCGAGTCGAAACGGTCTCGGTCGACAACATCCGCATCGGGGCCGATGCTCTTGAGATCGAGTGCGGCGTCAAGATTGACCAACATGAGTGCCGTTTTCTCTTCCACAAACCCCGCGAGGTGAGCGCTCCGCAGAAATCGAAGGCGGGGAAGCCGCGAGAGCAGGTTCACGACACCCCGGCGCGGTCCAAGTTCATTGGTGATGCTCCATCAACCGTATCCGGGGACGAGGTTGGCGGGCGACCTCTAGCGGTGCTTTTTTCGACCAACCGGGCCGTCCCGTCCGAGCGAGCTCCGGCAAAGGGCGTTGCTTCAGGAGGAGTTGTCGCGGCGTTCGCAGATGCCTTCGCAAATCGGGAGCTACGGCTTGGCGAGCTCGTCGCCTGGATGAAAGTCCAGGAAACCATCGGCAAGGAGCATACAGCCGCCGAGCGAATACTGGCTGCCTGCCAGGATGCCGTGATGCGCTTCCTTCCGGGGTACGGAAACCTGCGACTTGACAGGGAGAACCGCCGGCAGCTCTGGATCGATCGGGACTCCACGACAATCCCTGTTCGGCAGCTTTCCGATGGAGAACGCGGGATACTAGCCCTCGTACTAGACTTGACCCGGCGGCTTGCGCAGGCCAACCCCGATCTCACTGACCCTGCCTCCGAAGCCGAAGCGGTCGTCCTGATCGACGAGCTTGAGCTTCATCTACACCCGAAGTGGCAACGGCAGATCGTTCACAATCTGACGAAGACGTTTCCGCGGTGTCAGTTCATAGCAACGACCCATTCCCCACAGGTCATTGGTGAAGTGCCGCACGAACGCATCCAGATCATGGCCGACGGGGTGGTCTACCCGCCCGACTACTCCTTTGGCGTCGATTCAAGCCGGGTCTTGGAAGAGATCATGGACACGGACCCGCGAACCAAGAAGGTGAAGGGATTGTTGTCGGAGATGTCTGAGGTGATCGGAAGAGAACAGTTCGACCAAGCTCGGGGCTTGGTGAACCAACTGGTGGAGCACCTTGGAGAAAAAGACCCCGAAGTAACGAGACTGCGAACCCTCCTTGATTTTATGGAGGGAGAATGAGAACAATCGTCAAGAAGCGCGAGCCCGCTAGCCTCACCCAGCACCGCCTGACCCAGTACAGTGACTACGACAACTACCCTGACAAGGATGGGCTCCGGGATGTACTGGTGAGCGAGCAGCGGGGGCTATGCTGCTACTGCATGGGAAGAATTCGCAACGACGAAATGAAAGTCGAACACTGGAAATGTCAAAGTCGGTATCTTGCCGAGCAGCTTAACTATCGTAATCTCCTCGCCGCATGTCTTGGGGGTGAAGCAAAATCACCTCGTTTCCAGCACTGCGACACGAGAAAAGGGAAAAAGGACCTAAAATGGAATCCGGCCGACCCCTCGCATTCTATCGAAACGCGAATTCGATATGAGGCAGATGGCGGAATCCGGTCCGATGATTCCGGGTTCGACGCCGAGCTCACGCAAGTACTGAACCTCAACCATCCCATGCTGAAGAATATTCGAAAAGCTATTCTTGCCGCAATTCTTCAATGGTGGAGCCTCCAAAAGAGAAAAAATAAAGGTCCAGTACCCAAATCAAGACTAAAACGAGAACGTAATCGCCAGACCCCTCAGACTGGTGAACTCAAACCTTACTGCCAAGTCGCCGTTTGGTGGCTAAATCAGCGAATATAGAAATAGAAAATGACCTAATGAGGCCTACCCATCATTCGGAATCCGCCTTCGAGACCGTAATCGAAGCTCATCTGCTCCAAAACGGGTACGTTGCCATTGCCCGTGAGGGCTTCGACCGCGACTGCGCGATCTTTCCCGACACCGTCCTCGCTTTCATCCGCGAGACCCAGCCTGGGGAATGGGCCAAGCTGGAAGCGCTTCACGGAGACCGAACCGGCGAGCAGATCCTCACGGACCTGTGCAAGTGGATGGACGCCAACGGCTCACTTTCGACTTTGCGCCACGGCTTCAAGTGCTACGGGCGGACGCTCCACGCGGCGTTCTTCAAAGCTGCCCACGAGTTGAACCCTGAGCTTGAAGCCCGCTACGCGGCCAACCGACTTGGAATAACCCGTCAGCTCCATTTCTCCCCTCGGTCAGAGCAGACGCTCGACGTCACGCTGAGCCTGAACGGCATCCCCGTCGCCACGGTGGAGCTGAAGAACCCGCTCACCGGGCAAACGGTAGAGGACGCGATCCACCAGTACCGGCGCGACCGCGACCCCCGGGAGCCAATCTTCGAGTTCAAACGGCGCTCGCTCGTCCATTTCGCAGCCGACACCGAATGCGTGCGCATGACCACGCGCCTGGCCGGCGACGCAACCCACTTCCTGCCCTTCGACAAGGGACTCGACGAGGGCGCCGGGAATCCCCACGATCCGGCGGGCCGTAGCTATCGTACTGCCTACCTCTGGGAAGAAGCACTCACGCGGGACAGCTTGCTCGATGTACTGGCCCGGTTTATCCATTTGCAGCTCGAAGAGAAGCGCGACGACCAAGGCCGCAAGGTGAAGGTCGAGTCGACGATCTTCCCGCGCTACCATCAGCTCGATGCTGTCCGGCTGCTGGTTCGGACGGCTCGCAACGAGGGCGTCGGCAACAACTACCTCGTCGAGCACTCGGCTGGCAGCGGCAAAAGCAACACAATAGGCTGGCTCGCGCACCGACTGGCTTCCTTACACGACGAGGCAAACGAGCGCGTCTTCGACAGCGTAATCGTGGTGACCGATCGCGTCGTGCTGGACCAGCAACTCCAAGACACGATCTACCAGTTCGAGCACAAGCTCGGCGTCGTGCAGAAAATCGACGAGCGATCCCGGCAGCTTGCCGAGGCCCTGGAGAAGGCCGTCCCGATTATCATCACCACGCTTCAGAAGTTCCCCTTTGTTTCACAGCAATTGCTCAAGATGGCCGAGGAGCGGGGCGCTGAGAGGAAAGGCGTGCTGCCTACCCGGCGCTGCGCCGTCATCGTCGACGAAGCGCACAGTTCACAGGGAGGAGAGACGGCGATGGATCTGAAGGAGGTTCTCGGAGGTGAAAATCTACATGAAGAGGCTCGGAAACGCGCACGGGAAGAAGGCCGCGAGGACCAAGAGGAGCTATTCCGCAGCATGGCCAAGCGCGGCCGGCAAGCGAACCTGAGTTTCTTTGCCTTCACGGCCACGCCCAAGCACAAGACCCTTGCCGTATTCGGCCGGGATGGAGAGCCGATCCATCGCTACACCATGCGGCAAGCGATTGAGGAAGGGTTCATCCTCGACGTGCTCAAGTATTACACCACCTATGCGACCTACTTCCGACTGCTCAAGGCCTGCGAAGACGATCCGAACGTCGAGCGCAAGAAAGCGGCTCTCGCGCTGGCGCGCTTTCTGCGCCTGCACCCCCACAACGTCGCACAGAAGACCGAGGTGATGGTCGAGCACTTCCAGGCGGTCACTCGTCACAAGATCGGCGGCAGAGCCAAGGCCATGGTCGTTACCGGCTCCCGGCTTGAGGCGGTGCGCTACAAGCAGAGCTTTGATCGCTACATCCAGGAGAAGAAATACGCGATCAAGACACTGGTAGCCTTCTCGGGAGAAGTCCGGGACGACAAGCTCCCGGAAGTAACCTACACCGAGGAGAGGATGAATTCCGGCATCCGCCAAAAGGAGCTCCCGGAAAAATTCGCGACCCAGGAGTACCAGGTGCTGCTCGTTGCCGAGAAGTACCAGACCGGATTCGATCAGCCGCTTCTACACACGATGTACGTGGACAAACGACTGGCCGGAATTCAGGCGGTCCAAACGCTTTCCCGGCTGAACCGCATCCACTCCCTCAAGGAGGACACCTTCGTCCTTGATTTCGTGAACGACCGCGACGAAGTCCGCGAAGCTTTCAAGGTCTATTATGAAGGAACGGAGATGGGGGAAGAAGTGGATCCCGCCCGCATGTACGCGGTCAAGGGTGAGCTCGACGCTTCAGGGGTCTATCTCGATGAAGAGGTCGAGCGGTTCTGTGCCGTGTACTTCAAGCCGAAGCAACGGCAAAGCACTCAGGACCATCAGGCGATGAACGCGGCTCTCGATCCGGCGGTTTCCCGTTACGAGGATCTACAGAGAGAGGACGAGAACCAGGCGGAACTCTGGCGCGGAAAGGCTCAGGCGTTCCGCAACCTTTACGGCTTCCTGAGTCAGATCATCCCGTACCAGGATTCGGACCTCGAGCGCCTGTACGTGTTCCTGCGCCATCTGGCGGCCAAGCTGCCACGGCGCCGGAGCGGTCCCGCCTATCAGTTCGATGACGAGGTGCGGCTCGAGTACTACCGCCTGCAGAAGATCAGTGAGGGTTCGATCTCCCTCGCTGGGGGGGACACGCACGCTCTGGACGGACCAACCGAGGTCGGCAGCGGCGCTGTACACGAGGAGGCGTTGCCGCTTTCTCAGCTTATTGACGTTGTCAACGAGCGCTTCGGTACCGACTTCAACCAGGCGGACCAGCTCTTCTTCGACCAGATCGTCGAGGCGGCGATGAGCGACGACGGACTGCGTCAGGCAGCCGCAGTGAACCCGGAAGACAAATTCGAGTTGGTGTTCAGGAATCTCCTGGAGCGGATTTTCGTCGAACGCATGGACCAGAACGAGGAGATATTCGTCCGCTACATGAACGACCAGCCGTTCCGGCAAGTGGTGAGCGAATGGCTGGCGTCTCAGGCGTACCAGCGCCTCCGAGATGGAGTTGAAGCCTCAGCCACCGCTCCACTTGGCGCGGCCCCGCCGCCTGCCTTGCGGATCGTCGCCGGCAGGTCCGACGAGCGTTACGTCACCTGCGTCCCACTCGTGCCACTTGCGGTCGCGGCCGGCGCGTTCGGAAATTCCCAGAACGTGGAAACCGAGGAGGACTGGCAGTGGGTCGAGGTGGATTCAGCACACCGCTTGCGACCGGGGATGTTCGTGGCGCAAATCGCGGGGCACTCAATGGAACCCGCGATCCCGCACGGATCGTACGGTTTGTTCCGCGCCCCCGTTGAGGGCACGCGCCAAGGTAAGACGGTGCTGGTTCAGCTTCATGACGCAATCGACCCCGACACCGGGGGGCGGTACACCCTCAAGCGATACGAGAGTAAGAAGATTCAGGCCGGTGACTCATGGCAGCACGAAAAAATCACCCTGAAGCCAACCAATCCCGAGTTCGAGCCCATCGTCCTGACCTGCGCCGAGGAGGGCGAGGTGGCAGTCGTGGCGGAATTTGTGGAGGTGGTCGCTACTACGCCTTCTGAGGACCGCCGATAAGTCACGTTGTATCCCTGCCTCCGGGTCCGAAATTTCCGCACATAGTGTTTCGTATCAGAAATAAACTTACAAATGGCAACTATGTCGTAGGTTTTTCCTGTCCCTTTATCGGCTCACATCTGTGAGGTCCCTATTTTCTGGAGATGGATGGTGAGATTGGTGGCTGACACTACCAGCGGTCCGATTGCCGCCGAGGTGATTTTCAAGGAGGACATGATCCACGAGCTCGATGCCGTGGTCGCCCATCTCTACGGCCTGAGCGAACCCCAGATCGTCCATATCTTCGAGACCTTTCACGAAGGCTGGGACTACCAGGAGAGACTCGAGGGCGTGCGGCGCCATTTCCGAGAATGGAGTAGCCGGCCATGGCCCTGCGTGTCGATGTGAAACCGGAGCTGTTTCGCTGGGGGCGCGAGCGGGCGGGGATCGAGCCGGACGCACTGGTAAAGCGCTTTCCCAAGTACCGCGAGTGGGAGAGCGGGGAAAAACAGCCGACGCTCAGGCAACTTGAGCAACTCGCCAAGGCGACCCATGCACCGATCGGGTCTTTCTTCCTCTCCGAGCCCCTGCACGAACCGGTGCCGATACCTGACTTGCGTACCGTCGGCAATCGTTTCGTCGGCCGGACCAGCGTCGATCTGCTCGACACCGTCTATCTCTGCCAGCAACGCCAGGATTGGTACCGGGAGTTCGCCCGCATGGAAGGTGAAGACCCGCTGCCCTTCGTAGGCTCGACCACACCGGCGAGCGACATCGAGTCCACCGCGTCGAAGATGAGGGAGGCCCTGGGCTTCGACCTCGACGAACGCCGCGCCCTGCGCACCTGGACCGAGGCGTTGCGGCGCTTCAGCGAGCAGGCCGACGGTCTCGGCGTCCTGGTAATGGTAAACGGCGTGGTCGGCAACAACACCCGCCGCAAGCTCGACCCGGACGAGTTTCGCGGCTTCACCCTCGCCGACGATCTCGCACCCCTCGTCTTCATCAACGACGCCGACACCAAGGTGGCGCAGATGTTCACCCTGGCCCACGAGCTTGCCCACATCTGGCTCGGCGAGTCCGCGCTCTCCGATGTGGAGCCGGGCTCGGTCCCGTCCCACGAGGTGGAAGGCTGGTGCGACCGCGTCGCTGCCGAGCTTCTTGTGCCGGCGGGTTTGCTGCGCAGGGCCTATCGACAGAGCGAAGACCTCACCGGCGAGCTTGACCGCCTGGCCCGCGATTTCAAGGTGAGCACGCTGGTCGTACTGCGCCGGATTTCCGACATCGGCGGCCTCGACCGGGACACCCTCGCTTCTGCCTACCGCCGCGAACTGGATCGCTTGCGGTCCCTGCCAACGGCGAGCGGTGGAAACTTCTATCCCACCCTCAGAACTCGTGTTGGCCGAAGATTTGGCCAGGCGCTCGTCACCTCCACCCTGGAGGGACGGACTTCGTTCTCCGAGTCCTTCCGTCTCCTCGGTATAAAGAAGGCATCGACCTTGCGCGACTTCGCGGCAAGCCTTGAAGTGGGGTCGTAGAAGGTATGTCCCCAGGAATCTTGATGAACCACGGACGCACACACTCCTGAGTGGGAGCCGTCTGCTAGCGCACAAAAAGCACCGGCCTTCACAAGATCACCGATGCCATGCTCGCCTTCGTCATCGTCTGAGGCACTCCGTCTACGCCGGCTCTACTATCGTCCGTTGGAAAATTGTCGTTCCCCTACAATTGTTGCCGGAGTATGTAGCGGCCGAGCAGGGGTACTGCAAATGAGTACCTGCCGTGCCTGTTCTTGAAAACCAGCCCCTGGTTGGCCAGGGCAGTCAGCATCTGGTGGGTGTGGCTGCTGCTGAACGGTTTTGCCAGCTCCTGCCGCGATTTCTCGACCACCTCCTGGACGGTGAATTCATTTTCGCTGTTGTTCAATTTGGCAATGACGCTCAGCAAGGTGCGCTGGCGATCGGTGGCTCGCGCCCAGCGGCCGGCGAAAAAGTCCGCATCCAGCTTGTGCTCGATTTCGGTAACGGGTACCCGCGCCTCCTCGCCGCGGTCGAGGCGCTGGATGAAGGCGTCGTACACTTCCTTGCAGACGAACTGAATGAAATACGGGTAGCCACCTGACATCGAGATAATCGTGTTTACGGACTGCTCTTTTAGCCGCACTTCGCACTCCGCATGGTCGATGGGTCTTAGGATCGCCTCGCGGCTTTCGGCCTCCGACAACCCCTCCAGGAACACCACCCGGAACATGCGCTCGGCAAAGGTCCTCGCCTCCACCAGCTTGGGGAAGAGGGTAGGCAACCCGGTCAACACCAGCATCAAGGGCAGCCCCTTCCGTTGCAGCGACTGAAACGCGTCCAGGAGCAGGGAGAGGGGGAATTGCTCCTTGTCGGCATGGTCCGCAAGGGTCTGGGCTTCGTCGTAGGCGAAGATGACTCCGCGAATATTGCCCGTTGCGGCGAGAGCGGCCCATACCGATTCGAGGACCCCCTTCAGCTTGTCGAGCGCAAGCCCCGGCGTCCCCTGGTAGAAACCGATCAGGTTTTGGTAGGTGAGTGAGGTTTCCAGGGTTTGCTGTCCGCTCCCGAATCCCACCGCTCGAGTCCGGCGCCTCGATACCACCACCGACGAGGTAATCGGCGACAGATCGGTGAGGAGACGAATGGCGATGTGGTCCTCACGGACACTGGTGGACTCGCTCAGGTCCGTGCCGACCCAGATCCAGCCCTTTTCGATGGCGAGCGGCTTGAGGGATTCGAGCAGAACCGTCTTGCCCACGCCCCGCAGCCCGGTCAGGACCATATTTTCCAGGATAGCCTGCTGCTCGAGGAGACGGGCGAACTCGTTTCTTTCCTGGGCGCGTCCGGCGAGGTAGGGTGGCGGATGGCCAGCCCCGGGACGAAAGGGATTGGAATATGCTGCCATATCAACCTCTCTTTATAGGACTTCGTAAATTAATTTATAACCATAAGTTAAGTAACTTTTATAAATTTATGCAACTCTCTAACTAAAAGTAAAAATCATCAGGGGCAGGGACGCCGGGTTGCCCTTTGGACGGAAGCGGGCAGGCAGTGCAGGCTGTCGCTGTTCATTTAAAGCGGAATGCTTATGCTAGGGAGTTATTCGGCGGCGATGTAATGCCGGACGGCCGGCTGAGGATGTCAAACCACTCGGACAGATTTTTGTCGATCAATTGCGAAGAAATAACGGAAGTGGGAAAGGCAGGAGACTAGACTGCTCCCCGGCTACGAAGCGTCGTCTCTGGGGGCAAGCTTCCCCACAGCCTTTAGCACTTCCTCAGCGATCTCCTCTAAATTCGCTTCATAGGCGAAACGAGTCATCACGAAACGTTCGCTTTTATTATCTGCAAGCGAAATATTCAAACGATCCAGTAATTTCAGCAATTTTTCACGCTTTCCAGAGTCGGTAACCGACCCCCCATCTGATTTATTCCGCAGCCAGATCTCGATGGTCCAGCCTTCAGGCGTGATCCCCGGTTCTACCACAATATTATTTTCAAAAGAGGAAATCTTGATGTCATGCGCGAGAACTCCAAAAAGACTTTCGCTTCGAGGCTCTCCATAATACTTCAATTGCCTAACCTTTTCCTTATCGTAAGAAGAGATATCGATTATTTCTTGAAGACCCTTTATTTTGTTGCTGAGTTCGCTCTTGAACGCTTTAACCTCATTGAAGAAACGCGCAGCTTCTTTCTCATGTTCCGCCAGGAACTTCACAAATTCCGGATTCATAACCATACCCCCCTGCAAATAGTCAAGTGTATTCAGAAAATCAAGCATGAACGTCAGATAACGGGTGTCCGCCTTGGCGACGTAGCCCCCAAGCAGCCTGCGGATTTTCTTCACCAAATTCTCGTGGGTGATGTTCCGAAACCCTTCTATATCGCGTTTGATACTTTCGCTGACAGGCTTACGAGTGAGAAGAAATTTGTGTTTGTGGCGTTGTCCAAAGGAATCAAGGTGCTTCGCATAGTCGGCAAATGGATTGGCAATGTCATGGTAAATCTTGTTCTCGATCAAGATCGCGTGGCTATCGGACTGAATGAGAATATCGATGCGATTTCCGGCCTCGGTGTATTTTTCACGGTCTATCCGAACATTGACACCGATCCTTCCTTCCGAACCCTCAATGCCGCCAACCCGTACAAGAGCATCCAGAAACAGCCTTCCGAGCCCATGTGGCTTACTTGGGTCAAAGAAAAAGGCGAGAATGTTGCTGCAAACATCCTCGTAATGCGGATAGCGGGTAATCTCCATAAAGGTCGGCGGGCGCTCGGGTGGTGGTGGAACCTGTTGACGAAATGCGTCCAGGAGAGCTTCAGCAGCTTGCACTAAATCATTGTCGCTCATCGCAGATTCTCCTCCAGAGACAGGATTGACGGTTGCCACGGTGCGGCATACCACCTGAAACAGCCACTACTCAAGCAAGAATATAACGCTGAACCCGAATAACTGTGCAGATTTCTTCTGCGTCATATTGAGCCGCTGGCCCACATTTATATATTGAAATTATTAATCACCAATTGCCCTCCCTCGACTTCAAACCCCGCAAGCTCGACGACCCCTTCCGGCATTCCAGCATCGAGCACCGCGCTGCTTCTTCTTGAAAGGAATAACTGAACGAGATGACTCCTCGAAAGAAAAAAACCAAACCGAAAAAGCCCATTGATCCCTTCTCGAAGCTCACCTGGGAAGACCTGGAAGAATGGGCCGGCAGTCGCATCGTCACCCGCGGGCAATCCTATCTGAGACAGGGGGCTGTCCAGGACTTGGAGCGTGCCGAAGACGGGGCGCTGGTCGCCTGGGTGCTGGGCAGTCGTCGCTATGCCACCCGGGTGAGCATGGATGGAAGAAAGAATCTGGAATCCGGGTGTACCTGTCCCTACGGGGAGACGTGCAAACACGCAGTGGCCGTGGTGCTGAAATACCTGGAAATGATTAAATCGAGGACCGCCATCGGCCGGGTTGAGGAGGACGATCCTCGCCTGCTGCAGTTGGACGCGATCGAGGAAGAGTTCGAGGAGTTGGAAGAGTTCGATATGGAGGAGTACGGGGAAGACCTGGAAGAGGAGGACGTCAAGGCGCCTTCCGCAAGCTCCAGGCAAACTATGTCCTCTTCTCTGCGCGCGCACCTGCAAAAGCAGACCAAGGCCGAACTGGTAACACTGCTGGTCCAACTCGCCGAAGCGCACGAGGGAGTGCGCCGGTCGATTGAGGACCGCCGCACCCTGACCTCGGGGAAGACGCACAAAGTTCTGCAGACGATCCGCGGCGAGATCGCAGCCCTGGCAGAACCGGCATGGGATAGTTATGGCTACGGAGTTCCAGTGGCCAGTACGGAACGTCTCGAAGCGGCCCTCCGGGCGCTGGTCGAAGCCGGACAGGCCGACGCGGCGGTGCAACTGGGGCCGGAACTACTGGCTGCGGGCAGCCGGGCGCTGGAGTACGAGCACGAGGGGGAATCCGGCGATGCGATCAGCGCCTGTCTCGACGTCCTTTTCCGCGCCCTGGATGGGACTTCCCTGGCGGCGGCGGACCGGATTGAATGGACCCTGGACATGGCGCTGGCCGACGACTACGAGCTGTGCGCCGCCGGACTGGAAAACTTCTGGAAGAAAGACTACGCAGGAAGCGATTGGTCCGCGGTGTGCGACCGCTTGGCGCAGCGCCTGGAGACCTGGGAGCCCCCTGCCGAAGATGATGATCTTTCGCATCACTTCGAACGGGACCGAATCGCCAACTGGCTCATTCACGCCCTGGAAAAGGCCGGCCGGCGCAAGGAGATCATTCCTCTGTGCGAGCGCGAAGCCCCCATCACTTTCAGTTACGGGCGCCTGGTGGAGCGCCTGATGGCCGCGCGCCGCTGGGAAGAGGCCAGGCGCTGGTGCCGGCAGGGGATTGAGGCGGCCTCCTCCGAGGTTGGCGGTCTCAATGCGGGACTGCGGCAACAACTGCAGACCATCAACCAGCGCAGCGGCAATCCACTTGCCGGGCTGGCCATACAGGCTGAGGAATTTTTTGCCAAGCCCAGTTCGGACGATTTCCTGGCTTTGTGCAAAGCCGCCCGCAGGGCGCGCGCTGGCAAGGGTGTCGAGACCTGGGGGCGGCACTATCTGCAAACCGGCCGGCGACCTCGGGGCGGCAGGAAGCGCAAAAGCGACCCGAAAATTGCCCTGGCCCCTGCCGGCTTCCGAGGTCACGGTGCCTGCACCTCTCCGGGCTCCTGAGGCGCCTATGACCGAGGTACTGCTCCAGTTGGCCATTGCCGAGAAGAAGCCGAACGAGGTTCTGAAATGGTACGACCATGCCAGCCGAGAAAAAGACGCGCCCGGGCTGTATGGCTTCTCCCTCGACGACGAGGTAGCCGAGGCGGTCAAGTCGACTCACCCGGACCGGGCGGTGGCAATCTGGAAGGAATTCGCGGAGAAACAGATCGCCCGGGTACAGGCGAGTGGGTACCAGGCGGCGGTTCCCTATTTGCGCAAGGTCATGAATGCGCTCACTCGGACCCGGCGCAAACGGGAATGGCAGGAGTACCTGGCCGCCTTGCGGCAGCAAAACAGCCGCAGGCCTCGGTGCCTGGAGGAGCTGGACCGTTTGGAGGGTGGTCGCCGGCCAATCATCGATAGCTGAGCCAGACCCGAACTATTCTTTTCAGCCAGCCTCGCTCATCAGAACAGTCCACGACCGGCTTCTCGCCGGCCGTGTATGATGTTGCGGCCAACGGTAAAGCAGAACTCGCCTGAATGCAATTAGTGTCAATGGTCTGATCTTATTTTCACTATCGTCATAACTCATTGCGAGGCAAGCAATTTTCGGAATTCGTCAGTCCCATCCGGGTCAAATCATCCCCGTAGCGCCCAGTCTCATAAGACCCACCATCGCTCGTGGCATTACCGATAGACAAGGGAAAATCGTTCATCTTCCCGTCTTTCCTCCGAACCGCCTATTGCGCCAGAAGCAGGTCCAGCATCTTGCGGTGGTTTTCGAGAAAGCCCTTGGCCACCGAGAAATGCTCAGTTTCAGTATACTCGACCACCTCCATCCCTTGTTCCGACAGTTGGTAGATGATGGAGTGGGGGTAGGCCATTATGATGGGCGAGTGGGTCGCCACGATAAACTGTGAATCCTGCCGCACCAGGTCGTGCATCCGCGACAGCACCGCCATCTGCCTGCTGGGAGACAGGGCCGCTTCGGGCTCGTCCAGCACATACAACCCCTGGCCGCGGAACCGGTTCAGCATGAGGGAGAGAAAGGACTCGCCGTGGGACTGTTCGTGCAGGGGACGATTGCCGTAGGCATCGGCGATGCGGGGGATGTTGTCGAAATCCTCGTCCAGTTTTTCGATTTGCGTCGCCACGTTGAAGAAGCTCTCGGCGCGGAGAAAGTAGCCGTCCCGCGCCCTTTTGACCCCTCGAGAGAAACGGACATAGTGATGCAGAACGGAGTGGGACGGCCGCGACCCGAACTGGAAATGCCTGGAACCGCCCTCGGGATTGAAGCCCCAGGCCACCGCTATCGCTTCGAGGAGGGTGGACTTGCCCGAACCGTTTTCACCCACGAAGAAGGTGACGGCAGGATGCAGCTCGATATTGTCGAGGTGGCGGACGGCGCTCAGGCAAAAGGGGAAATCCTCCCAGGAAGTGACCTTGTCCCGGTCGAGGCCCAACTGCGCGATGAACGGTCCGGAAATCAGCGGATTTGCAGGCACCGGACCATCGGCGGCTTCTCCGCATCCCTCAGAAGCGTCCATCGCGGACCTCGTAGCGGGTGGGCTTATGATAGACCGGCATATCCCGCGAGATCCAGTCTGCGGTCCAATCGATCATCCGATCGAGGCAGACCACCGGCGGTCCGAAGAGCGCGGTGGCCCTGGAGGTATCGTTGATCCACGCGGTGCCGGAAGGACGGCCGGTGAATCTGGGCTCGGTGCCGAAGCGCTCTCCGAAGGCTCCGGCCAGCGCTTCTATCGAGGTGCTGTCCGCACCGCCTACGTTCAAGGGGCTGGTGGGAACGGTGCAGTGGCCCAGGGAGCGCAGGATCTGGGCGGTGGCGTCGCCCTGCCAGATCACGTTGACCAGGGGCATGGTCAGGTCCACCGGCTGCTTCCGCCAAACCCGCGAGGCCACGTCGTGCACCACGCCGTAGCGCAGGTCGATGGCGTAGTTCAGTCGAATCAGCCGGCCCGGCGTGCCCTCTCGTTCCGAGAAATAGCGGAACATACGTTCCCGCCCGACGCAGGAATTGGCGTATTCACCAACCGGTCCGACCTCGGCGCACTCGTCCCAACCGGGACCGCCGACCTCGGCCAACGGGTAGACACAGAGGGTGGAAAAGGCGATGATTTTCGAAGCGGCGAAGGTTCGGGCTACAATGCCTGGGAGGTGGACATTGGTAGCCCATGTAAGCTCTTCCTGGCCGCTGGTGCCGAATTTGCGGCCGGCCATGAAGATGACGTTGGGCAAACGAGGCAGCCGGGTCACGGCGCCGGTATCGAATAAATCGCAGCAAATGGTTTCGACCTCCCACGAATTCAGGCGCTCGCGCACTTCAGGGTCGGTGAAGCGCGCCACCGCGACAACCTGCTTCCCCGGCGCGGCGCGCCGGGCCATGCGGGCAAGGGTGGGTCCGACTTTTCCGCTTCCACCAAGAATGAGAATGCCGCCCTCGACCCGGGCCATAGCTTCCACCACTTCATCACTTGGACGAGATAACAACTCCTCCAATGCTTCCACGTCCGCAATTCTGTCGGGCAGCACTTTCTGGTCCAACCGCAGCATCTTCTCACTCCAGTGAACGGATGCGGAACCGGTTAATGGAATCCATCAACACACTTGATCTCGTGAAGGTCGGATCGACAGCTCGGGCCCGCTTAACCCAGCCTGCGCCCAGTGTCCCGTCGCAGAGATAGGTTCGGCACTCGACAATCCCTGCACTAACTGAGCAATTCGAGAATTTTCTCCGGCCTCCCCTTGCGGGTTGCGTAATCGATGGCGAGATCACCTTGTGAATTGGCCCTCGATATATCAGCTCCTGCTTCCAGCAGCGCAGCGATCATCGCTGCGTCACCAAATTCGGCTGCAAAATGCAAGGGAGTTTCACCTGCCAATTTTCTGCCGGTGAACATGGAAGTGGGGGCGTTGCTGTTGGCGGTCCTGTTGACGTCGGCACCGGCTTCAATCAGGAGCTCGACCGCATCGGTATGCCCCTGGACGGCCGCATCGTGCAAGGCAGTCTCCCCTCCGACCGGCATGGCCAGATTCACGTCGGCGCCGGCCTCGATGAACAGTTTCATATGCCCGGTTTTGCCGGCGAAAGCGGCGAGCATGAGCGGACTGCCCTCCTCCATCCCGGTATAGTCCACGTCGGCTCCCAGAGATATGAGATAGCGCACCAACTCCAGGTGGTCGCCAAAAGCGAAGGAGCTCACCAAGGCGGTATTCCCGTGAGCCCCTTGAGCATTGACGTCGACTCCGCTTTCGATGATCTGCCGGACCTTTTCCAGATCGCCCTTCCTGCTCTCTGCAATGAGGTTTTCGATCTCGTTGCTCATGGTATTCGCTCCCTTGAACGGAAATGTGCGGCGATTGACCCAGGCTCATCTATTTTGCTTTTCAGTTGTTCCCCAAAGGTATGGGCAAGCCGAAGGGCTGCATGTGCCGAACCGGTGGGACAGACCGGGGTGCCGCTAAGGCGCGAAAAATATCCCCCTGTTCTTTGAATGTCAATGAGACCCGGATCGTTTCCCTGCACCTTCTCTCCATTCTCCCGGCTCCGGTTTCGCCCCGGAGTATCAGGTCTCAGGCTTGCTGCGAACTCCGCATGACCTTGTTCAAGTCCCACAAAGTCATGTCAGCATCGAAAGAGACGGCTGAAATTTTCAGGATCTTCTCCTCATGAGTTCCGCGAACTGACTTCTCAAGGCTGAAACTCAAAAAAGGTTACGAGGTTTCCATACAGGTCGAGGACGCCGAATTCCCGCGTACCCCAGGGTTTGGTCTGGAGCGGAGCGTTCGGGTGCATGATCCCCTTCGGCTCCAGTTCCCGATGCAGCTCATCGATACCTTCGACCTCGATACGGCAGCTATGTGTTCCGGCCAGGAAAGATTCAGCGCCCGACTCAATTGGCCCTCCTTCTTCACGAGTGCGCCAACTCTCGTCCGTTGCTCCCCACAGGTGGACCTGGATCCGGTCGCGGGTGAGGACAGAATAGCCGGTATCCTGGTGGACGATGGTGAATCCCAGAATATCCCTGTAAAACCTGGCGCCTGCGTCCATGTTCGCCACGGGTAAAACAGGAATTGCGGATTTCAGAGTCATGAATGCCTCTCCAGTGCGAAGATTGCAGACACCGATGCCGAGGTGAAGAATTTTGTTTGTGTGTCGTTTATCCTCCCGGGAACAGCCAAGCCCGGGTATGAGAAAGGAACCTCACCGCGCTTCATTTCACAGGAAGTACAGAGCTCAACCTGTTCCCTGCAGAATGTGCCGATCTCTGGGTGTGGACGGCCCCGACTCACGCTCCCGACTCACTGATGTCGTCGCCTGAAATTTCGAATCTTCGGGATCTCAGACTCTCGAACAAGGCGGCGGAAACTATGATCAGGCCGCCGATGATTTCCCTCTTAGATGGTACGGCAGCCAGGAAAACAAGTGCGAGGACGACGCCGTAAACTACCTCGAGCACCCGGATTACCCCAACAACTTTGCCGGAGAGATTTCGATGGCTATCGATAAACAGTGTCCTTCCGAAACCTGTCAGCACCACTCCAAGCACCACCAGGAGCAGGAGATCCCCGGAACCTGGCATATGGAAGAGACGTGCATCGTGAAGCATGAATGGAAGAAGAATCAGGCCGGCGATACTCGATTCATATGCCGAGAGGTCCCAGCTATTGTATTTGTCGATAATTCGCTTCTTCCGGATCAGAATAATCAAAGGGATCATGGCACCACCTGTAACCCCGTAAATAACCCCCTGGAAGGTCGCATCCGACAAATCGAACTCGGGCACCAGATAGTAGATACCCACCAGGACCGCAACGGCACTGGCGAAGTCGAGAGCTCGGAGTCTGAGCTTGAAAACCCAGCTCTCGAGAAATACCATGATTACCGGATAGGTATAGGTCGTCAGGAGGCCGATTGCGACGGTCGAAACCTTTATCGACTTGAAGAAAAAAACCCATTGAACCGCTAGTAATCCGGCGATCACCGAAAAAGTAGCCAGGTCGGCCCAGCTCTTGATGGAAGCGTGACTCTCCAGTCGCCTGCCGATAGCCAGCAGAACCACCGCTGCCAGGATCGACCTCCAAAATACGATCTGGTATGGGTCGAGTGCGACCGCCTTTCCAACCGGGCCGACGAATCCATACATGAACGTTGCGATATGGACTTCGACAAGGGCTCGGGAGCGAGGTGTCATTTGTCGGCCTCAATTGCCGGGCAGGGTGAAACCGTCCCAAACAGGGTCCGGCGCAAGCGACGAGGCGACCAGCGGCGCACTATCTCGTGCAGAAGTAGCCGGATTATCGCTATTTTTAGATTCGGGTAACTCCTTTGAAGTCGTACAGTTTCGGCTACCCGTCCGACTGGTGTTCTTTCAGATATTCATGAAGTCTGCGGGGATCCGGCAAGGGCATACCCTGGACGTTGCACCGCACAGCGCGCTCCAACTCCTCTTGCGTTCGAACCGTCGTCGATAGCACCTGCAGCCCACGCTGCGCGCACGAACCCGTGAACTCGGGGGTGAGTATCTCGTTGCGAACGATGATATGGTGCGCTCCCATTCCCAAGGCGCGTTCAATATCATCTGCAGTGGCTTGCGGGCAGGTGAAGCCGACCCTGATTTCGGCGCAGATATCCCTGACCTTTTCCAGGGCCTCGGCACTCTTGCCGATGACGAAAATTTGTTCGAGAATACCGCTTTCCAGAACGCTCTCTAACAGCTTCTCCTCGATCAATCCGGGATCCTTGATTTCGAGAAGATAGTGAACCAGGTCGCTGCAGAATTCAAAAAGCTCGTTCAAGGTTGGAATGCGCTCTCCCGCGAACTCAGGGCCAAACCAGCTTCCCGCGTCGAGATTCCGGAGTTCAACCAATGAGAAGTCGTGAACCGAGCCGCTGCCGTCCGTAGTGCGGTCGACCAGCTCATCGTGCAATAGAATAAGCTGGTTGTCCCTGGTCCTGCGCACATCCGTTTCGATCCAACCGATCCCGTATTCCAGGGTTCGCTTAAATGCGGCAATTGTGTTCTCGGGTGCGTAGGCCTCACCTCCTCGGTGGGCGATATCCCAGAACGTTTCTTTGTTCATTGGACCTCTCCTGGTCTGTTGAGGGAACCACCACTCGGGCGACGAAATTATAATTTGGGCCATCCTGGAATATCCCTTACTCCTTGGGTGAGCGCCGTCGTTATTCGCCACTTCCCGTCTATAGGTGTCATCCGCGCAAAGACCAGAAAAGAGATCGATGTAGGGGACTCCGAGAGCTTGTGTCTCGCGAGCAAAAGCATGCGATAGATCTCCGATTCTACCATTCTGTTCGTCATCGAGGACAGGAGGCGGACCCACCATGAGCACGGTGTATTTCCTTGCCCCGCGAAGAATCGACCTGACGTTGGCGCAGGATTGGGCGGGTTCGACGCGTAGTTTCCCGTCCTCCATGGCCATATCGTTGGCGCCGCATGAGAGGACAATGCGGCCATCGCAGGAATCGGGAAATCGGCGGGTGCACTCGTTCTCCCAGCGCAGCATAATATCCTCGCTCGTATCTCGCCGAATACCAAGGTTGTAACAGGTGACAGGTGTATTACTCGCATTGGCCATAGCACATAGCCGACCTGCCCACCCGAGAGCCGTCTCGTCACCGGTGCCGTTGACGAATGAATCGCCAATGAAGCAGATCCGTATGTCCTGTGTCATTTCGTCATTCGACCTCAACGAGAAATATCTCCTACAGGCACCGCAGTAGCGAACGCCTTGGTCGGCGGAGTGGCCGGGGACCAATCACGATAATGCCCTTAGCGATGCGGCTCGTACACCCTCGAGCTCATCAGGGCTGAAAACTCCGGCCCTGAACAGGTTCACGTATTCCTGCGAGACGCTCTGCCCGAAGATCATAAGATCGTCTGTATTCACAGTCACCTCAACGCCGTGGTCGAACAAAACCCGGATGGGATGGGTCCCGAGACTGGCGGTCGCGCCCAGCATAACGTTGCTCGAAGGGCAGATGTGCAGTCGAATCCTTTTTTCTGCCAACCACTCCATGACTTCGGTGGATTCCGCGGCCGCGATACCGTGTTGTATCTCCGCCAATCCAAGCACTTCAGCCGTCTCCCGCACCCGTTCCGCTCCTTCAAATTCGCCCACGTGTGCCTTCAGTTTCATCCCGGCTGATCGAGCCCGCGCGTAGAGTCCACTCACCGCATCGAGAGAACAAGCGTCTTCGTCACCGTAAAGGTCGATAGACCTGAACAGGCCGGAGTCGATTCCCTCGCGAACTCTGTACTCGATTTCCGCCTTACCGATGCTTTCTCGTGCGATTCCCAGTTCCGGTCTCAGATCAATGCGTCCGCGATGGCGCTCCACCAATTGCCGGATGAATGAGGAAAAACCGGCAAAACCTTTCTCGAAGTGGCCGGCCGAGCGCACATCAAAGCTCATCTCCAGCCGCCGGACCCCATCTTTAATTGCATCTTCCACAGCGGCCTCCGCGGTGAATTGAAACCCGGCCAGCGAGTTGATGTAGTGGTCAAGAGCCCTGGAGGCATAGCACAGCATGCCCCGCAGCCCTCGCATCGGGGTGACCGGTCTTTCCAGCGAGTGCCCCAGCCAACGCTCGACGTTCTCGATCCGGGTAGCGAAGTAACAATGACAGTGGTAGTCGGCCTTCGGAGCACGCCGCACCGACGCCAAGTCACCTGTCTCCAGGGCTTGAGCAAAAGGAACAGCCATCATCGATAGATCCGCCCGATGTTTCGCCGGTTCATGAAAACGGATGGGTTGGGATGAGCCTTGAACACCGCAGGTTGTTGGTCCTCTGAAGGGCAGTGCGCGGGATGGGTCTCTCTCCCATTTACAGAATCCTATACCATTTTGCGATCTCACGGGGCAAAGCTGGGCTGAATGAAACCCAAGGCAATTTCAAATAAACCTAAGGCCTGGCAGCTACTGGTGGTCAAACCGCCCCTACCGTTAACCGGATTACCATGGAGAAATCGTCAGGTTGGTCCCGGTCTTCTGCAATGCGGTTGGCTCGCTCGACGCCGCACCTCTGACACCGGTGGACAATCTGGTATCCCTTCCCACTTTTCCATCGAACGCCGACTGGAGCCACGAGACCACCACAGCGGCTTGCCCGGTCTCCAGGGTTATCGTCGACGTGCCTTGAGTATAGGCAGCGGGGACAGTGGTTCCTATAGCTCCCGTTCATTAATGGATTCACCTTCGCATTACAGAAGGCGCAGACGAATCCGGCGTTCTCACCTTTCCTGCTCATGCCCTGAATTCCTCGAGTGTGAGTTGATGCTCAACCCAAGGAATCAGGGTTCCGTTTCTTCTTCCCTTCGGGATCCAGGCTTGGCTGCCGAGTGACCCGATTCACCGCCGGCCTTTGGGGCTGGCGGTTACTTCCGGTTCCAGCTTCATCCGGGCCTGTTCCATCCCGGAATCCGGACCTCTACCGCTTTTATTTTATGGGATTGTGGCGGTCACTGTAAGACGGGGGTTCCCACCTTCCACCGGTAGGTGTACGGTCAGCCTCACTGACTATGGCGTCGTCCCCTGTCAGGCAAGAGCAGAATACGCGACCAGTCTCATGTGATCTCCTTCGTTGTTTTGCTCGTTCTTGCCAATGATGCTTGACCTTTCAAGTTGCCGAAGGTCAAGGCGCGAATGCGCCCCAGCGAAAAGCCGCTGGGTTACACGATGGGCTCTACATCTAGCCTAGTTCGTGCACAAATCCACTACCGCGGCTGCCTGGCAGCTAAAGCTTCGGCATCCGGTGTGAATGCCAGCAGGATCGTGTCGGCAAACATTCGCCAGACGACCGCAACGTGGTCAAATCCGGCCTGGACCATGGCGCCGATCACGTCCTCCGCCCTGTGTTCGTATTCAACATCCTTCCCGGCGGCCTTCATCCTCCGCTTGTACTCCTGCCTGGCATCAATCTCCTGCTGCGTAGCCGCCCCAGAAGCAACTGCTCGTTGAAGATGAAGCTGGCGAAAGCGCGATGACAGCAACCGGCTGCTTGCTCCCCAGGCGGGTCCGGTTGACATCGCGTCGTAAAGGATGAAGAGAGCTGAGCTTCTTCCTGGCCAGCGAGAGCATCTCCGCTTCGTTGTCAACGCAGATTCCGCTGGCATTTCGGAAACGTTCCAGTACTCGCATAGTCGGTTCCGCCGTGCCGCAGCCGAACTCCACGAACTCAAACGTATCGTCCGGATCAAAGGGGATCAGCTCCACAACCATCTCCAGGCCCTTGCTGTAGGGAGGACTCAGGATTGGCTGGAGCCGATCGTACGATTCCGCGATTGTCGCGAAGTAGCTGCAACCCGCCTTTGATGAATAATCCATGCTCGGCACCTTTCGTGCGACCGCTTCAACAAAATCACTCTTTTGCCGCCTGGGGAATTTTCTTTCTCATTGAAGTCCCGGCAACTGATCGAGTTTCAATCGTTTGCAATCTTCGGCTTTGCTCGATTCAATCTCAGACTGAACAATTCCGGAATGTAGTCCGGCGTCAAAAAGGTTCGCAGTTCAGGATCCACCCTCGCTATGAAACGGTGGGAGATCCAGGAAAAAGCAAAAACGACACCGGCTTCAGGGCCTACCGTCCCAATCCGCTCCCATTTATCAGGCAAATCAGAGTCAGGTTTGAAAAGGTAGTCTGTTCTTTCTACTTCTGACTGGATGAATGGTTTGAAGTATCTGGTCGTACCAATCTTGCGAACAAATTGCAGCTTCTCGATCCCTGACTCTTCATAGACTTCACGATATACTGCTTGAAGAGGCGTTTCATTTGCCTCAACATTTCCTCCCGGAAGCCGGTAGAACTCGTAACCTGCGGATTTGAGCTCGAGGACCAATAATTTGCATCTCCCATCAGCATCGTATCTGATGATCATCGCAAAAGCCTTTTGCACGAGAGGTGTATTCATGTATTCGCCATTGATCCATCAGAAGCCATTGGCCTTAATCCAATCAATAGATGCCTGGAGTGCTTTATCTACCGATTCCAACGACCAAACAGCCTCCGGCGCCTCTTCGAGGAGAGCATTACAGACCTCCAACATGGGTATGGTGCCACGGTCCAACTCCAAATGCTCGTCTCTTTCTCCATGATTGTTGTGAATATGGACCCAACCAATCCTCGAGCCCAGGCGCTCAATCCATTTAAGGGGAGTCTCACGGGAATTACAGTGGCAATGTCCAATATCGAGGCATACGTCCACTCTTCGGTCGTCGATCCCATCGATGACATCGCAAAGGAGAGCCGCGTCCCACTCCAGCATATTCTCCACATGGAAAACGAGAGACGGATCCTTGTCCTGCAGGAAGTTTTGCCAGAATTCCACACAGCGCCGCAGCCAATTCGCTGGGGAACTCGTCCCCGGGACATAACCGTGGTGAAGAATGATGTCGGGACAGCCGAGCTCGCGCGCGAAACGGCAAGCTAGTTCGAATCGATTCCTGGTCACATCTCTGATCATCGGGTCGTAACTGCCCGCGCAAAGATCACCGAAAGGTCCATGCAGCGCCCGCGGTCCGAGATCGCCTAACACGGCTTTGTGTAGCGCTACCTGGCCGGGATCGAGAAAATTCTGAATCTCTATTCCGTATCCATTGCGAAGGCAGAGATCGACGACGAATGCGCCGTCTCCGGCGACCATCACCCTTTTAGGTGAATCACTCATGAATACAGCCATCTGTTAGGAGAAGGTCGTTGAACGCCCGGGTCTTGCCGGGGACGACCTGATTTCTTCGAATCCTGAACCTCATCTCGACAAAGTCCCCTCCTCATCATTGCTGTTTCCGATACCCAGTGGCGGTTCATGCGATTCCACTTCGCGCAGCCATTCGGTCAAATGCGCTAGGGGCCCGGCGGGATTTCCAAGCATCGACCAGCTTGTTTACGTTGGCCTGGCACGGCTGCATCGAGTCGACTTCCAGATCGTATTCAGCGAAACCGTGCACTGCTTGATAGTCCGTTCCAGCCTCCCCAACTCGCCGACTCCCTCTTTCGCGCTCTCTGCGCTCAAGCTCAGGAAGCGGACAGTGCACGCCGACAAAGAATACGTCCAAGCCGGCGAGAAATTTCATTAGATCCGACATCCACAACTCATTTTCAATAATGTGCTCGACTATGAGATTGTTGCCCGCCTCAGCTAAAACTGGCAAACACCGATGAAACCCATCGAAGACGGCAGGTCTCATAGCCGACCAATCAATTTCACCGCTGCGAATGCGTGCCATCGGTAGGACGTTGGAATCGCGGAGGTGGTCAAAGGAAAAGTGCCAGAATGGGATTGGTATCGTCTGCTGTAGATGCTGTGCAATCGTCGACTTCCCGGAACTCGACGCGCCGTTGATGAGGATGATTTTCCCTAGTTCGCGATTGGTGTCCATTGGACTGTCTTGTCTCAACCTCTTCGCTAAGGTACCCGGCGCGCTGCAACCGCCAGCCATACGGGGAGTCCAGCCCGGGGATTTTCCCTCCACTCCAATAAGGTGTCGTCAACGACATCGCAACGAGAAGAATCCTGCCAATACCGCGTGTCGCGAGCGGGACTCTCCAGGACCTTGACCAACATGAGGCCCGCCGCAGCCATTGGGTTCAAGAGATCAGCCAAGGTCCAGTTGAATTCATAAGAGTCTCGATCTTTCGACTGAAACGGCCCTGTGGACCAATATGGCTTTTCCATTTCAACCGGTATCGCCTGATCCTTCCAGGGTCGCTGAAAAGGATGCACGTCGAAATACACGTAAGAGCCACCGGGTTTGAGAATTCGAGCGACCTCCCTGAAAACCGCATCGAGATCGGCGATCCACACAAAGAACCCGTTGGTCGAGCATACGAGATCGAAGCTCGAAGCGGCCAGCGATTCCTGGCAGGCAGCATCGGATCGAACGAATGAGATGGACAAACCAAGCTGCTCAGCTCTACGTGCTCCCGCCGCTAATCGTTCTTCCGAAATGTCCGTCGACGTAACCTGAGCACCCATGCCTGCAAGGGCGAACGCTGCCATGTTGTCGCCGCTGCCGATAACACATACTCTTTTGTTGCTTAACCCATTGGAAACCGTCTGAATCAGTTGAAGAGCTCCACCTTCGAAGGCCAGATCAGGATCTCTGTGGCATCGATCCCACCGATCTTCCCGATTGCTTCGCTCTTCCCAGATAGCGGCCTGATCATTCCACAGGCGGCGATTGACTTCGTGCATGCGGTTCATGTCCAGGCTCTGATACCAAGTTTATCGAAAAGGTCGAAATCGGGCACACGGTTTTAGACGCTCGTCCCTGCCATCATGCCGGGTCATCGCCACCTCAGGTTTTACCAGCTATTAGGTGGCAGAACTTCGCCATGAGGTTGTACGGATGACGGGTAGACATGGCCATTTCGAGTCGCTCAAGCTTTCTGAAGAATTCGGATTGGTATTTCAGGTCATTGTCGAAGATGTATCCAGTGACACAGAGAATACCGTAATGTTGGATGACCTCGAATCCATGCGACTCAAGTAAGGGAACGAGCTCGTCGACGGCGTATCTGCGGACCGGCACATTATCGAAAATCTTGGCGACTGACATCTTGGCATCGAGTAGCGCAAACGCAGTATCAAGATCCATACCTCGCACAGCAGAATACATGGCCTCCGAATAGCGGTTGACCTGCATGAGAGAAAGAATGCCGGATGGCCGCAGGGATTGAGTGGCAGCGTCAAGTGTGGCGTCCGCGTCTTCAACATAGGACAGGACGTTGTGGAGCAATACCACGTCATGAGATCCCGGCTGAAACAGGTTGGGAATGGCAGCTACCTCAGCTTGGTGAAGCGTAAAGAGCCCCGGGTCGATGGCTTCCTCCCGGGCCTTGGCACTCGCATCCTCAAGCATTTCCGAAGAGTAATCGACCAGGGTCACCCTGTGCCCGTTTTTCGCCAACAGGATAGAATCACCCGCGTTACCGCCTCCGGCATCGAGTATGTCGAGGGAGGATCCAGGGAGATGAGCGGTCAGATTTCGAAAAACAATGGAGCGCCGCAAACTGCCCCAGGGTGTATCCTCAGATTGCTTCCAGGCCGAGAAGTTGGAGTCAAAAACAGAAGGGTCGGTGGTCATTTTCCGAATCCGTATTTATTCGTAGCAGGCACTTGTCGATAACGCCACGGTCCGCGAATCACAAAGGAGTTCCCGAAGACCTGGACGCCATGCCGTCTAGGCGCAACGCAGCTGTGTTTGGTAAGAAGGCCCATGTGCTCACGAACACCATTTCTTCTCAAAACGGATCGGGCTGCTATCCTGGTTCCCGCGGTCAAAAAATGCAACGATCTTGTACTTATTCTTGCCGATGGCGAAGGCAATGACCGTGCTCTCTGCCTCGGATATGAAATTGGTGACCGATCTGTCCGATATTCTGGCCAGATATTTGTCTGTCAGTTGGATCTCAGGGACCAAATTCCTGCACTTTTTCCAGATTTCAGATGTATCTGCTTGCCGGATACGTAATCCCCTAGCGCTCATTGTTGCGTATCCACTGTGCGACATAATCCAACTCATCGCTTGGCACGGCGTGCCCACCCCGGAAAAGACGAAGAATCACCTCGAATCCTTCGCCAGAAAGATGATCGCGGGCTCGCTCTGAAATGGCGACTGCCGCCCACTCGTCCTGCTCTCCGTGTAAAAGCAGAAAGGGAATGCGGCGGGCAGATCCCAGTGCGGATTTTTCGAACCATGCGGCATTGTACTCCGACAATCCGAAAGTAATGGCGCCATTGATCAACTCGCTGGCGTATATACAGGTCTGCACGGCGACGCGAGCGCCCTGGGAGAAGCCAAGCACGTACACATCATCAATCGCGTAGCGCTGCTTTACCTTGCTCACGACCGCCGGCAGAGACTCCGTAACCATCAATCGCCTGGCTCTTTCCCGCAAAGGGGAATCTCCCTTGTTGTAGAGGGTCCAGTCATATCCGAGCCCCCACTCCGACACAAACGCATAGGGCGACTCAGGCAGGACCGCAACGAATCCGGCTGCGGCCAACTGCTCCGCCGGCCCCTGAAACTTTTCTGCAGAGTTGGCGTAACCATGCAGCACCATCACCATGCTTCGATGCTCTTCCGCAACGTAATCAGGCGGGAGTATAATTTGAATGGGTACAAGAGCCTTGGTCTCCTGCCAGAATGTTTCCTTGGTGGTCGAAGAAGTGGACATTGCCCCCTCCGCCTGGCTGGCATGTCCGAGCGACAACGCCACAACCACCGCGGCGAACCGTTTATTCATAGGCAACATTCAGGTCTTTCTCCCTGTCTTATATCTGCTAATTTCCGAACGATCAACAAAGGTGACGGTCTCCGGGCTGTACTTACCTGACCCCAAGGTACTTATCTGCCTGAACAGTGGCAATCGGGACCTCTCTCCTTGCCCATGCTCGGCGCCGCGCACGCCCATTGGCGCCCGCGAGCTTGCCTGACTCGGGAAAGGGATGTTCATTGAAATACCTTTTGGGTATGCACCTAGCTGTTTGGTTTGAAGTCTTTCAAGGTTTTCGAGCAACTTGAGAATTGAAAATCCCATGCAAAACAAACCGCAGGTGCGTCCCGATGATCGAATGAACGCGGCGCGGCCAACAGCCCCCGCTTTTCACAGGGAGAATGACGATGACTTCCGCCAGGTCCGCTCCCAGCAACCGCACCGCGCAGGAGAAGATCGATGCCATCCATCGCCCCAGGTGGTGCGTCGACACTGAAAAAGGCCGGCTCTATTGGGACCTGGTCCGCGCCGCTATCCGCAACGACGCCCACGCCATCAGCGCGCACCTGAAGGGCGATCCGGAATGCGCCCGCCTCGAGTTCTGGTATACACCGCCGCTGCACTTCGCCGTCCGCGAGGGTAGCCTGGATGCAACCCGGGTGCTGTGGGAAGCCTACCCGTTCGACGAGGTGGCGAACCTCATCCGGAAGGCTGACGACCGCGGACACGACGGGGTCGCCGCCTATCTGCGCGCTTCCCTGGGCGCGGCGGCAGAAGGTTCCGACCTGCGCCTGCACCAGGCGGTGGAGGCGGGGAATTGCGCCGCAATCCTGCACCTGCTGGCCGCGGTGCCAGGAATAGCCGAGCACCGCGACAGGCAGGGGAGGACGGCGCTGCACCAGGCGGTACTCGGCGGCGACGGCGACACAGTGGGCATGCTGCTGGCGGGCGAGATCGACGTGGACGCGGTGGACCACCGCGGCTTTCGCGCCGCCCACTACGCCTTCTGGAAAAATCAGTACTGGGGCTCTGACGAGGGCGGCGGTGCGCTGTTGCAGATGCTGCTCGACGCAGGATCGGCCGACAGCCCGACCCTGGCGGCTGCGCGCGGCGACCACGGCGCCTTGCGCGCCTTCGTCGAAGCGGACCCGGCCGCGGCCAATGAAGGGGAAGCGTTGGAGAAGCGGCCGCTTTCCGCCGCTGCGGAGCGGGGTCACCGGGAGATGGTGCGCTACCTTCTCGACCGCGGCGCCGACCCTACCCTGCCCGAGGGACGCCAGTGCCCCCACGGCTTCGCCCTGACGGTGGCGGCGGTGCGGGACGATGTGGAAATGGCGCGCTGGCTGCTCGAAGCAGGGGCGGACCCCAACGGCGGCGTCGACTCATCCGGGACACCAGCGATGCGCGCCCACTCCGATCCGATGCGGGGCCTGCTCTACGGTCACGGAGGCCGCCCGGTGACGGCCTGGGACTTCGCCCACCGCGGCGACCTCCAGACCCTGGCGGTGATCCTGAACTACTGCGACGATCCGTTTTCAGGAGAGGAGTCCGAGTTTCTGACCACGCCCTATACCGCGGTCATCAGCGGCTGCGGGGGCAAGCTGCGCCGGAAGGAAAGCACCGTTGCCCACGAGGCCATGCTGAACATGTTGCTGCAGCGCCGCTTCCTCATGCCGCAGGTGCTCACCGAGTGCAAGGGCTACCTCTACCACGTGCCTCAAATGACGCGGCAGTTGCTGGAGCACGGACTCGACCCGAACTTGCCCGACTGGCAGCGGCGCACGCCGTTGCACGAGTTTTGCGCCGAGACCAGGGACGCGGAGGAAGCGGACGCGCTGGGGCGCATGTTCCTCGAACACGGCGCCGCCATCGACGCCATCGACGAGGAGGACCGCTCGACCCCGCTGGGTATGGCGGCGCGCACGGGTCGGGCGCGGCTCGTCGAGCTGCTGCTGGATAACGGGGCGGACCCCAATGGGGGCGGGGCGGACTGGGCCAGGCCGCTTGCCTGGGCTCAACGGCGCGGGCACGGAGAGGTTGCGGACATGCTGCGGCGGCGCGGAGCAAGGTGAAGCAGTCGCTCCCGCGCCTTGCGGTAGCGGTGGATGGTGAAGCGCCAGGACACTCCTGGACTAAAATGTTCCGGGCATCAATGGCGCTGCCCCGACTAGTGGGAGCCGACGAGGCGCTTTATCTTTGCCCAGGCCGACCTCACGACCGCGGTCTCCTGGGCAAGGGGAGGAGGGGTACTCGCCGGGTTGCCAGGATGGAAAACCTTCCCTTCCTGGTCGGAATCGCTTCCGTTCTCCTGGCTCTCCCCCCCGGAGCCGGAATCGCCGGCCGCCCAGGCTCCCTCCGGATCTCCCAGCTCGGCACCATTGGACACGCCGTCGCCGTCCGAGTCCAGAGCTGCCAGCTCCGGGCCCCAGCGCACGTCACCGGCGGCACCTGCCGCGGTGAGAAAGTTGGTCACGACCTCAAGGCCGAAGGGATTGAGCGGTGTGCCTCCTCCGGTGGTGTGGCAGGTGTTGCAACTGAACGCCGAGCCGTTGGGAACCTGGCTTACGCGCTTGGCGCGCGCGGAGGCCTCGTCGGCCACCAAACCGCCGCAGAGGACCGCCGCAGCCAGCACCAATCCCATCTTTTTCAATGCGAACATATAATGCCCTCCTCCTTTCCATTCACGTATCATTGACCTGAATTTGATCTACTTCGCACCGCGGGGCAAGTCCCCGCCGCCCGGTCCCGGCAGATAGCGCCGCATCTCGGGGTTGCGTATATTGAAATCTCAAAGCGTGATCCACTGCCACAAGGAGGCAGCGCCATGTCCACAGTCCCGGGTGTCGAAGAAAAGAGCGCCGCGCGCCTGCAGTTCGGAGACTTCCCAGCCTCCGAGGTCGATCCTTTGACCTACGTCTACCACCGCCTGGCCCCCGCCGCCGAGTTCGCCGAAGGCGAGGGCCGGCCCTTCACTGTCGACGGCACCCACCTGGCCGTCTTTCTCTACCAGGGCGAGTTCCAGGCCGTCGACAACCGCTGCCCCCACATGGGCTACCCCATGTCCAAGGGCAGCATTCGCGACGGGGTGCTGATCTGCCACTGGCACCACTGGGAGTTCGACCTCAAAACCGGGGGCTGCCTGCTGACCTCGGGCGACGATCTCAGGGCTTTCCCGGTGGAAGTCCGCGATGACGGATATGCCTGGGTCGGCATCCCCCCAGGCGAACGTGAGGAAGCCCGGAGACGCTTGGTCGCCCGCGGCAAACGCGCCCTGGAACAGGGGCTGAAGGACCGCAGCTCCTTCCTCATCGCCAAGGCCGTCGCCGCCCTGCGCCAGACCGGCGCCACTCCCCAGGAGATAATCCAGCAGGGAATCTTCTACGGTGCGCACAAGACCAGCGAAGGATGGTCGTCGGGCCTCGCCATCCTCACCCTGGCGGCCAATCTATGGAACGATATCGCAGCGGAGGAACAGAACCTCTTCCTGGTCCACGGCTTGACCCAGATCGCCGCGCGGACCTCCGGCTCGTCGCGGCGCCAGCGCTTCCCCTTCCCCCGCACCGAGGCCGACCAGGACCTGAAGACCTTGAAGCGCTGGTTCCGCACCTTTGTGGATCAGCGCCACCACGGCGGCGCCGAGCGCATCCTCCTTACCCTGCACGACCGCAACTACGGCCGGGACGTCCTCGCCGACTTCGTCTTCACTGCGGCCACCGACTTCTATTTCACCGGCGACGGGCACGCCCTCGACTTTGCCAACAAAATGTTCGAAGCCCTGGACTACGTCCAATGGAACGGCGGCCACGAAATTCTCCGGCCCATCGTCGTCGACCTGGTGAGCCGCACCCGCCACGAGGAAACCTCGCGCTGGGCCGATAGCCTGCCCGTCCTCGAGGATACCTTCTCGCGCCTGGAGGAAATCTGGAACGAGAACCAGCGCCACGAAGCCTCCCTCGACGTCGCAGAGTTCGCTCAGGTCATGCTCGGCGACGACTTCGTGCCGATCATCGCCCGGGTCGAGGAAGCCCTGCGCGCCGGCGTCCCTCCGACCCAACTCTGCCGCGCCATGACCTACGCCGCGGCAGTGCGCACTCTGCGCTTCCACCTCAAAAACGAGGGGGACTGGCACGACGTGGCCAACATCTACTCCTACGCCCACGCCCTCTACCGCGCCTTCCACTACGCCGGCAGCAAGGCGCTGCTGCGGGCCATCTTTCACGGCGCCGTCTTTTTGACCTATCTGCGCTGGCTCAACATGCCCGCCGCCCGCGTGCCGCAGCCCGGACAGCGGCTCGGCGAGGACTTCGCCTCGGACGAAGCCATGCTCCAGCGCCTGGGGGAACTGGCCGACTTCCAGAAGGTCTTCGAGGCCGAACTCCTGGTCAGCCAGTATCTCGAGGAAGGACGGGAGGTCGCCAAACTGCGCCACGCCCTTGCCCACATCATGCTCCGCGAGGACGCCGAGCTGCACATGTTCCAGGTGCTCGAAGCTGCCTTCAGGCACTACGACCTGAGCAGCGACCCGGAGGAAAAGCGCGTCCACCTGCTGGCGGCGACCCGCTATATCACCGCCCAGAAGGTGATGAAGAACATCCTCTGGTCCACCCAGAATGCCGAGCGCCTGCAGCGCGGCGAGTTGCTCAGCGAGCGCGAAGACGACGATTAGCCCGCTGGTGCCCTGGAATCCAGGCGCCGGCGACCTACCTGGTTTCACCAAAAAACGACCCCGGCAGTTCCTCCACCTTGCCTTTGAGGTACTCCGATGCCCTGGCCTCGGCCGCCTGGCACATGGCGTCTATATCGGTCATGGTCCGGACGTCGTTGGCGTGGAGGAAGAGGAACGCCACCTCCTTTACCGGTTTGCCCGTTGCCTTGCGCAGCGCCAGGGCATAGGCTCCACCCTGCAGCCGGTATCTGGCGGCGGTACGGTCCAATTGCTCGGAGTCTGCGGCGTCGGTCTTGTAGTCCACCAGGACCAGGGCTCCTTCCTCCTCGAACAGCAGGTCGACGAAACCCTCCAGCACCCCATCGCCCACCGGGACGGCTACGGGCACCTCGCGCCAGAACCTCAGGACCGCGGTCGCCCGGCGCACGGTAGGGCTGTCCACCGCCGCCCGCACCAGTCTGGCGACCTCGGACCAGCGCCGGGGGATGCCCTCCGCCGCCGCCTGGGCGCGAGCGGTCTCGTCGATCCCGGCACCGGTGGACAGGTCGATGCTCTGCAGCACCCCGTGAACGGCACGGCCAATGGAAGTCCCGCCGCGACCGCGCTTCCAGGGCTCCTCGCTCTGGAGCTCTTCTCGGAATTCCTGGGCCAGCCCGGTGGCGGCGACGGAAACAGGCCTGCTCCGGCGCTGCAGCATTTGCTCGCGGCGGTGAATCCAGTCCTGGCGATCTTGAAGAGATAGACCTTGCAGAGTATCACCGGTGAGGGCCTGCTCCGCAGGTTGGGGAGCTTGGCCACCGGCGTCAGGCGCACCCTGGACCTTGGGAGTAACCCCATCGCCTGCCGGCGCCGCTTCCCAGAGGTGGTCCCGGCCTGCGAGAATCGCCGCTATCTTCCCTGCGTCCGTATCATCCCTTCCCGAGGTACTCCGGTAGATGCTCAACACCAGGTGGTCCCGCGCCCTGGTGGCGGCGACGTAGAGCAACCTGACGTGTTCGTCCTCCGCCAGCCGTTCTTCCTGCTCGGCCAAGAGCTCGTAGCCCGGGGTGGCGAATTTCCGCCCCTTGGATCCCACCGATACTTCCACCGCATTGTTCACACGGTCAAATAGAACCTCTCCGGGTGATGCTCGACCGGCCGAGTTCAGACCCATGAGCACGACAATGGGAAATTCCAGTCCCTTGGCCCCGTGGACGGTCATGATGCGCACCGCCTCTTCGTCGGCCTCCGGCGCGGGAGTCTCGCTGACGCGAGCGCCCTCGGCGGCCTGGCGCTCCATCCATTGCAGGAATTCCCGCAGCGAGTCTCCTCCGGCCTCGGCGAAGGCGCGTGCCTGTTCCACCATGAAGCGGTACCTGCGCCACTGCTCCCGGGTGCGGGGATGGTCGATGGCAGCCTGCATCAGCATCCGGTCGCGGATGAAGCGGTCGATCAGGGCGGGGGGTGACACCCACATTCGCTCCAGGTGAAACCTGCGCAACAACCCCAGAGCCTCATCGACAGGACCCCCCCCATTCCCCACCTCCGGTCGGGGCTCGTCCATGTAGCTGAACTTTCCCCCGGCCTCGGTGAAGCGCAGCAGATCGACGTCGGAGAAGGCGAAGGCAGGGGAGCGCAGCGCCGCCACGGTGGCCACCTGGTCCGCCGGGTCGTCGATTGCCTTCAGGCAGTTGAGCAAGTCGCGGATTTCCTGGGTGGCGAAGACGAGGGACGCACCTTCCAGCCGGAAGGGGATGCCGGCCTCTTCCATGGCCTGTTCCAGGGTTCTCAAGCCGGTGCGCCGGGGCATCAGGATGCAGACGTCGGAATAGACAGCGCTGCGGTAGCGCTCGGCGCCCGCCGCGCCGGTGGCCTCCCGGTCCAGCACCTGCCACCGGCCTTCCGCCATGGTCCTCAGAAGTCCGGCGATGGCCTCCGCCTCGGCCTTTCTGACCACCTCCATGGTGCCGTCCATTGGGCCGCCCAGGGACCACACACGGGGCTTTGCCGGATGGTCGGTGGAGGCCTCCCACCGGGGCTGAAGGCTCACGTACCGCGCCTGCCGGAACCCTTGCTCCATCCATGGCTCGAATACGGTGTTGACCCACTCCAGCAGCGGCCGCTGGGAGCGGAAGTTCTGTTGCAGATGCAGGGTCTCGCCGCCCATTTGCAGCTGCAAGGCTTCCATCTGGGTCACGTCGGCGCGGCGGAAGCGGTAGATGCTCTGCTTGGGATCGCCGACGACGAAGAGCTTGCCTGCCTGGGGGGTCACCTTATCCCAGTGCCGGGGGCGGTCACCGGCGCGGCTTCCAGGGTCGTCCTCGGCGATGAACATGGCGATCTCGGCCTGAATGGGGTCGGTGTCCTGGGCCTCGTCCATCAGCAGGTGGGAGTAGCGGCGGCGGAAGTGGTCCCGCACCTCGAGGTCGTCGCGCAGCAGATTCCGGGCCCAGACCAGCAGGTCGTGGAACCCGGCAATCCCGTTGGACCTGCGGCGCCGGGCGCAGTCCAGCGCAAACTGTCTCAGGGCACGGAGAATTCCGCTGAAGGAGTAGCCGCGGACCCGGTCTATTTCTTCCCCTGCGGCGGAATCCAGGTCCTTGAGGAGGTCCTTTAGGCGCTTGCAGGCGTTGACCCCGGTTACGGGGTCGAGGTCCCAATCCGCTTGCCTGCCGCGGCTTTTCCGGACGGAGATCCTCTGGAGTCGACGGTACGCGGAGGGCGAGCCAGGGTCCGATTCGCCCAACCTGTGGATCGAGCGCAGCAACCCCTGGACGTGACCGTAGAGCGGGTCGCCTGCCCCGGTTTTCGAGTACTGGCACAGCCGCTCGAGTTCGGGTGCAGCATCCTGAAGTCTGGAAACGGCGGACGCCGGAGGCATTGGAGGGCAGCGGAAGGCGGCGGCCTCCAACAGATCGTAGTTGCCATGGAAGGCCGTGGCGACCTTGCGGATTTGTTCCAGAGTGAGCCCCAGAGAGAAGGCCAGCGAGAGGCCCTGCGCCAGTTCCGGGGCATCCAGGGCCCAGTCCACCCAGTCCGTCCAGGCCTCCTCGAAATCCAGGTCGCTCTGGATGGGGTCCAGGGTATCGAAAACCGGGGGCAAGCCCGCTTCCAGGGGGCGCTCCCTCAGGATTGAAGCGGCGAAGCCGTGCAGGGTCTGGATTGCCGCCCGCTCGAGATCGCCGAGGGCGCACTCGATCCGGTCCCGCTCTTCGGCGTTGAGGCCGGGACCGGACCTCGATTCCTCCAACTCCTCAAGGATGCGGTCGCGCAACTCCACTGCGGCGGCCTCGGTGAAGGTGATTACCGCGGTCCTGTCGAGGGTGGTGGTGCCGGAGGCGGCCAGGGTCAGGACCCGGCCCACCAGGCTGGCGGTCTTGCCGGTACCGGCGCCGGCCTCGACGAAAAGAGACTCGTCCAGGGACTGGCGGATGCGCCGCCGCACCGCCTGGTCCCGGGGTACGAAGGCGGCGCTCACCGCGGGACCTCCTCTGACAATCCAAGGTAGGGTGCCAGGAGGGGATGGTCCCTCTTCTTCGCCCACAAGGTGTCCCTGCGCGCAGGACACAGGCTGTTGAACTCGCAGGAACGGCAATTCTCGAAGTCACCCCATACTGCCGCTCCCGGGTTGGCGGGAAACAGGCCGCTCCTGATGCCGGAGACGATGACCGCGACACCCTCTTTCAGGCGCTCAAGGGTGTCGTCGTCGGATATGTCCACCGGCTCTTCTGGCACGAGGGCGAATCCGCCACCGCCGGTGACGAACCAGTAGGCTGCCTGCACCCTGGCGCCGGACCCCAGGGCGTTGCGCGCGGCGAGGGAATAGATGGCCAACTGAAGTTGCTTGCCCCTGTTTATGGGATCCTCCCGCAAGCCGGAATAGGCGGCGGAGGTGCCGGTTTTGTAGTCCATGACCAGCAGGTTCCCGCCCGCCTCGTCGGCGTCCACCCGGTCGATGTAGCCCCGGAAGCGGATGGATGCAGATCCCTCGAGCTCCAGTTCCGGCGCGGGCCAGGAATCGCCGCCCATGCCGAAGCTCGCCTCCAGGTAAGCGGGAGAGGTGCCGAACCGCTCCCGGATGCCGGAGTCCTCTTCCAGAAAGTTGTGCAGGTCGTCGAGAATGTTCTCCTTCTCCAGGTTCCACAGCAAAGCCCGCCCTGTCCTGCCTTCGGCTTCAGCCTGGCTCAGCCCGGCTGCGGCGATACCCTCAAGAGTGTCGCGGTGCCGGGAGCTCCACTCTTCTCCGGGCCGGGGCAGGGTGCCTTCCTTCATTACCGCAGCGATGAACTGCTGCAGGATCTCGTGCACCAACGTGCCCTTGTCCAGCGCGGTGATGGAATAGACCTCGTCCGGGTCCTCCAGGGCGCCGATACCCAGCACGTGGCTCATGAAGTAGCGGAAGGGGCAGCCGGCCCACTGTTCCAGGCTGGTGGGAGAGAGGGACGACTCCTCCAGCCTTACGGCGAACCTCGCTCCCTCCGCCGCGCCCGACACGTTCCCGTCCCATTCGGTGAAATCCCTGCTCGCGTACCTGCCGCGGCCGAGGTCCAGGGTTTTCTTCAGGATGCCGGAGCGCGCCAGGGGATGCTCCCGCGTTTCTCTGCCGGTCTGCTTCCAGCGCCACAGCCACTGGAGGTCGTAGTCGTGGAGGTCGGCCGGCTCGAGGGTGTCGGCCCCTGAGTGAAGAGAATCCTCCATCGACCGTATGACCGTCAGCCAGTCACGGCGGCCGAGAGACCACAGGCCCGAGGTATGGAGCGGCGAGCCTTCGAGGACCGACGCCTGCTGGGTGAACCAGCGGGAGGGGTGGTGGGCGCGCTGCGCCGCCGGATCGGCGCAGGGGAAGGACATGGTGGCCTCAGGAGCCGAGGAGAGAGCGGAGAGGAAGGCGTGTCTCTCCTCGGCCAGCCTCGCCTGCTGCAGAGGAAGATCCTGCTCCGGGCCGCCGGCGGCCTGGCGCTCCCGGTCCGGAAGCAGCGGGTCGTCGCCAGATTGGGCGGGAACCGCCCCTTCGATCATTCCCACCAGGTGCAGAATATCGAATCTCATGCCGGTGGAGGAGCCGATAGGGCCGACGAACACCCCCTGTCCGGTGATCCCCGAACGGCCGACGGGCGCCTGTATGGCCTCCGCCAGAATCTCCTTGAAGAGCTCCAGGGTCGGGGAGGAGTGGACTTCCCCGGCGGCGGCAACGCTGCTCAGAATATCCCGGATTTTCTCCAGGGCTGCTTGCTCCAGATCGGGCAGTTGGTCAGAACTCACCAGATACTTGTCGAGAAGATACCGCCCCCACCGGGGGTAGTCATCCCAGGAGACGCGCTCGGGTGACCTGGATTCGGGAGGAACGAGGTCGGCCTCCAGGGCTCTCACGAACCGCCCCAGGTCCCTGGCGGCCCTGACCTCCCTCGTCAGCAGAGCGCTCTGGCCAGGGGAAATTTCGTCCCTCCGCCTTCCGGCGTCGGAGGAACGGCGGACATCGGCGGCGTAACCTTCCAGGCGCTCGGTCCATTGGGAGACGCCGCTGACGACGCCGGCCTTCCTGGAGACGGCGTCCCAATGGCTGGGGTTGAAGCGACCCTGGTCCTGGCCGCCGGGCAGGCGCACCGGGCAGCCCATGAGCCAGGCCATCACGTCGTGGCGCTTGAACTCGCCGCCGCACAGGTCCAGGAGGCCCTTGAGGGTCTTGCCCACGGCAGACTTGGACAGAGGAACGGAGTTGGGTCCCGATACCGGGATTTGGGCCAGTTGCAACTCCTCTCTGACCAAGGTCTCGTAGGGAGACCGGGCACCGTAGAGCACCGCCATGCGATGGAACGGCATACCATTTTCCGCCCGGCTTGCCAACTGCCTGATCACCCAGCGCACTTCTTCGTGGGGACCAGGAGCGACAAGCAGCCGCCTGCCGGCCTCCTTCAGAGCCGGAGGGGATGCCGCGCCAGCGGACCCCCGGCGCTCAGGGTTGCCAAGAGAAGGAGAAAGATCCTTCACCAGGTTCTCCAGCGGAGCATCGGCCTCGGGGTCGCCGCTGAGACCCAGGATCACGGCACAGGAATCAGACCGGGCCAGGGCCTGAACCAAAGCCCGCTCGCCCGGAGTCATTGAACGAATAAGAAAGAACAGGACGAATCCCAGGTCGGCCAGGGCCGCCGCCCGGCCCCCGTCCACCGCCTCGGCGGCGGCACTGGCGAGGTCTTCCGAGTCGTAGTAGCCCCGGGTCCGGCGCCGGAATCTGCGGTAGAGCTCGACCACCTCGCGGCGCAGCCGGTCGCTGCTGCCGAGACGATCCAGGGCTCCGTCGCTGGCGTGGCGGAGTTGGCGGAAGGTGTTGCGGATGCTGCGGATAGTCGACGGGTGGGAGCGCAGCCCCGAGAGGACGCCGGACCTCCGACTCATAGCCGCCCGGAGGGAAGCGCTTTCTACTATGGAGGTCAGGGGCCTGCGCCCCCGGGCGGCCAGGGACGGGGCACCCAGGGACTCGGTCAGGCGGGGGAATACCCAGAACCTGACGTTGGCGAACCCCGAGCGCGCCAGAGCGCGGCGCAGGGTCAGGTTGGCGTAGGTGGATGGTCCGACCACCGTCACCGGAGCCAGGGGATCGCCCTGGCGCACCGAATCGATGCACTGCTCCAGGGAGGAGACCGGGTCGACGGGCATGGTGCAAAGCAGCAGCCCGGAAGTGGGGCCCGAACCGGGCGACTGTCCGGGAGCTAGTGGCATCATGCGTTCACCGCATGGATTTTAAAACGGAACATTGGTTGGGAAACCGAAAGAACAAGGGCCACCCTGCGACAGAGCCGCCCCGTGGAACAAAAAAATCTAAAGCCGCCCGTGGACGGCTTTAGATTCTGAATTGGTGGAGGCGGCGGGAATCGAACCCGCGTCCGCAAATGATTCGACCGGATCTACTACGTGCGTATTCAGTCTTTTGGTCTCGTTCCCCGCAACTCCGACTGACAGGATTTCCGGGGAACCAGTTCAGTAGATTTCGCTGAAACCCCCCTGAACGATGGGATTCCGGCTAGCCTGCTCGAAGATGACACCGGAGCCGCTGGCACAGGCTCCTCCGGCCCCGGCGGGCTACCCGATTTCTCAGGCAGCCAGAGCGTAATCGCTATTGGCGTTTAATGATTTTCCCCGCTTTTATCGAGGTTGGGGACCTCGGCACGCAATCCTGGCTTCTCCACCCACGTCGAATCCAATCGCCCCCAAGATTGTTTTTCATCCTCTCCAGAATATACCCAACAGCCCGGTCGGCGTCAATCGATTCGCCCTTACCATCACCACTGAATCTTGAATCCCGGGCAATTGCAGCCGCCGCTATCGAGGAGCGCTCCCCTACCCCTGCTCCTCCGCGGCGCGGTACCCTTCGATCCAGGCGAGAACTGCGCGGGTTCCCTTCTGAGCATCTCAGACCTGCTCGAGTTGCGACACGTCGCGGACCGCACCCTGAGCCGCACCGGTAGTCAGGGCCGCATAGGCCTGCAGCGCCTGCGAAACATAGCGTTTGCGCTTGAGAGGGCGGTATGCTTGCGCTCCCAGAGCATCCATTCTCCGGCGCCTCTGAGCCAGTTCCTCTGCGGAGAGGACAACCTCGATGGAGCGGTTGGGAATGTCAATCCTGACCAAGTCCCCCTCGTCGATGAGGGCAATAGCGCCGCCCTCGGCCGCCTCGGGCGACACGTGCCCGATGGACAGCCCGCTCGTCCCGCCGCTGAAGCGTCCGTCGGTCAGCAGGGCGCACTCCGCACCCAGGTGCTTCGCCTTGATATAGGAGGTGGGATAGAGCATTTCCTGCATCCCCGGTCCACCTTTTGGCCCTTCGTAGCGGATTACCACTACGTCGCCGGCGCGGACGCGGTCCCCCAATATTCCTTCGCAGGCCGCCTCCTGCGACTCGAATACCCGCGCCGGCCCTTCGAACACCAAGATGGATTCGTCCACGCCGGCCGTTTTCACAATGGAACCCTCGGCGGCGATATTGCCGTAGAGCACCGCCAGACCACCGTCCTTCGAGTAGGCGTGCTCCACCGAACGGATGCAGCCCTCTGCCGCATCCAGGTCGGACTCGCGGAAGTAGTTCTCCTGGGCGAAGGCTTCTCTGGTGCGCACGTAGCCTGGGGCGGCCAGGGCGCGCTTGCGGGCGAATTCGGTTATGTGGTCCGGGCGGGCGCGAAGGTCGTTCGCGGCGATCATCGCTCCCAGGGTATGGCCCGCAACGGTGCGCACCTGGGGATGGATTCTGCCGGCGCGCAAGAGCTCGCCCAGGATGGTGGGAATGCCGCCCGCCCGGGCCACGTCCTCCACGTGAAAGCGGTTGGTGGCCGGCGCCACCTTGCAGATGCAGGGCACCTGGCGCGACAGGCGGTCGATGTCGGCCATGGTAAAGTTCACCCCTGCCTCCCGGGCCATGGCCAGCATGTGCAGCACGGTATTGGTGGATCCCCCCATGGCTATATCGAGGGTCATGGCGTTCTCGAAGGCTTCGAAGGTGGCGATACTGCGCGGCAGGACCGAACTGTCGCCTTCCAGGTAGTAGGCCCGGGCCATTTCCACAATGCGGCGAGCGGCGGTCTCGAAGAGTTTCCAGCGCAGGGCGTGGGTAGCCAGAATCGTACCATTGCCCGGCAGCGCCAGACCGATGGCCTCGTTGAGGCAGTTCATGCTATTGGCGGTGAACATCCCCGAGCACGACCCGCAGGTGGGACAGGCCGACTCCTCGAGCTTCTCCACCTCGGCGTCGCTTATACTGCTGTCCCCGGCCGCGACCATGGAGTCGATCAAATCGAGCTTTTCCGCACCCCCGGCAGACTGAGACCGCCCGGCTTCCATGGGACCGCCGGAGACAAAAATGGTGGGGATGTTCAGGCGCATAGCCGCCAGCAGCATTCCCGGGGTGATTTTGTCGCAATTGGAGATGCAGATGAGGGCGTCGGCCTTGTGGCCCTGGACCATGTACTCGACGCTGTCGGCGATCAACTCGCGGCTGGGCAAGGAGTAGAGCATCCCGTCGTGGCCCATGGCGATGCCGTCGTCCACGGCGATGGTGTTGAATTCCACCCCGTAGCCGCCGCTGGCGTCGATCACCGCTTTCACGCGCTGGCCGATGGGGTGAAGATGCACGTGGCCGGGCACGAATTGGGTGAACGAATTGGCGATGGCGACGATGGGTTTGCGGAAATCTTCCTTCCTCATCCCCGTCGCCCGCCACAGGGCGCGGGCACCGGCCATGCGCCGGCCCTGGGTGGTGATGCTGCTGCGATAACCTCTGTGCTGCATAGCGCTCCTCCGGATAAGGCTCAATCCCTAAAATGCCTGGCCAATTGAAAAATAAACCCTTTTCTCTTTAAAGCCACGGCTCGATCCCACATCAAAGCGAAAAGGAATGCCCATGGTGTAGCGCAGCCCCAGTCCGTAACCGTCCACCATTTTTCCCAGGTCCACGTCCGCGTTGTGGCGCCATACCTCGGCCCGGTCCCAGAACACCACTACACCAAGATCTTTCCAGCGCAGGCGCACCTCGCTGCGCAGATTGATTCCCGCACGACCGCCCCCTACTGCCTGGATCTCGTCGCGCTTCACCCCGCGCACACTTCCTTCACCACCGAACTTCTTCCAGTAGGACCGCGGCAAGGCCCTGTCCTGGCGCAGCGAAGCGGTCTGCACCAGACGCAGACCTTGCGCCCATACCAGGTACCTGCCCCACGGACGGTAGTAGCGCACCTCGAAATCCCCGTCCAGCACCCGGGTGGCGCGGCGACCTACCTGGATGGCATAGAGCCCGGTCAGCCGCAGGAAGGAACCGCGGTTGGGCGCAATCTGGTTGTCGCGGGTGTCGCGCTCGAAGCCCGCGGTAAGGTTGATGGTGCTTGACTGTTCCACCAGGATCCGCTGCCAGATCCGGTCGAGAGGGATCTGGCCCTCGCTGTAGTCGACGAAGGAATCCTCCTCATATGGTTCTCCGGCGCCGAACTCCTCGTCGTCGTCCCCGGCCTCCTCCTGCGACTCATCGTCGCCGAAGGGATTTTCGTCATCAAAGAGGTCGTCGCCGAATCCTTCGCCGTCGGCGGATTCATCCCTCGGATTGTATGTGATATGAGGGCCGGTGGGGCGGCTGCGCGACTGGGCCCAGGCCACCGAGAAGTGGAGCTGATAGGTCAGGGCGCTGCTGGGTTCCCAGGCTCTGTACAGGGTGCCGTCGAAGTTCCACAAACGTTCGATCGAGCGAAAGTCGTAGATGGAGTTGGAAATGTATTCAGCGGCCCCCTCGTCTCCGGCAAAGAACAGCAGGCCTGCCAGAATGGAATCATTGGTGGTCAACAGCTCGAACTGGAGGGAATCCCTGGGGTCCGCCCACACCTGGGTCTGGCCCCACTCTTCCGTGAGTCCCGCCGCCACGGTCAGATCGGCGCGGCTCTCAAAGATATTGCGCTCGGTCATATAGGCTTTGCCGCCCTGCAGCGGCTGTCCCAGGCTGGCGTCGAACCCCAGCCGGCCGCCGCGCCCCAACCAGTTGCCGTGCTGCACGTTGGCGGCAACGCGGGGATCGGTGTTCTGGAGCGAGAACTGGGATCCGAGGTGGACGTACTTTCTCTCTTCCAGGCGAATTTCAACCGACTGCAGGCTGTCCTGCAGCGCCGCGGCAGGGGTGCTCAGGATAATGGAGCGGAAGAGATCGGTGCGCGCCAGGTTGCTGCTGCTTTGCCGCAGTTGCTCCGGGTCATAGAGATCGCCTTCGTCGAAGGTGAGATGGCGTCGCACCAGGGCGGAATTGGTCAACAACTCTCTTTCCGCATTTCCCTTCACTCCGATAATGTGCACGGCGCCGAAGTAGAGCTTGGGGCCGGGATCAACCTGGAAGGTTATCCGTGCCGTGCGGCTTTCCGAATCCAGCTCGAGATGATTGCGCACCCGAGCATGGGCGTAGCCCTGGCTGTTGAGCCGGGTTTGCAAGGCGCGTTCGTCCTGCAATACTTTGCCATATAGAAAAAGCTTGCCAGGTCCCGTCGACAGCACTTGCCGCAGGGACCCCGCCAGAACAGAGTCTCCCATGTCCAGCCGCACCGCTTCCACCCTCCATTTTCTGCCACTGTCGATCTTGATCGTGATGTGCAATTTCCCTTCGACGTCCAGCTCCATTGTCTTGCCCACCACTTTGGCCCCCATGTAGCCCTTGCCGCGGTAGAGGTTTTCGATGACCGTCAGATCGTTGCGCAGAAAACGGCGCTGCAGCGGCTCCCCTGCCCGGGTTTGCATAGCGGAGCGCAAGGTACTGTTTTTGATGGGTTTTTTGTTCAAATGCAGAAAGCGAATGGAGGCTACCTGGTAGCCATCCGCCTGGCGCAACGAGATCCGCCGTCCCTCCTGGAGTGCCCCGACCTGTCCCACCTCCAAGACAGTCCACGCTGCGGCAAACGCCAGAACACGCCACATAGATACTCCTACCTGTTGTGCGCCGGTCCCCTAAAATTTCTTTTTGAGTCCGACTCCAAGACCGTAGCGCTCGTACTTGCTGTGCGCCGTGGCGGTTATGGTGAGAAACGAACGCAGCTTGTGTTCGAGGCTGAATTGGCCCAGTGATGGCTTGCTGGTGGCCGCTTCGTAGCGCACCCACAGGGGCAGCGGACCCCTGAAGTACCTGCCCATGCTCACCGAGATCTTTCCCACCGTACCCAGAACCGTACCCGAGGGAAGAATCTGGAACTCGTCCAGACCGATTTTCTTTATCTGCGGGCTCACCAGCAACTGCCCGGCAGTGGTGTAGAGGGCGTCCTTTGCTCTTGTGAACTTGTCATCGGTGCGGGTGCTGACGGAGCTATAACCAAAGGCCAGAAGCATGAGAATCTGATCGTCGGGGAGACCATCGGCCAGGAATTTCGGCTCCACTTCGAGCGCCGGCCCCCGCAGTTGGAAAACGATCTCGTATTCTTCGTTCTCTTCCTCGGCATCCACGGGAATGACCCGGGTCACGGCTTCGATATCCACTTCGGGATTGAGCAGAAAGGGATCGTAGGCCAGATCGAGGATGGAGTAGGTCGGCACCAGTTTGTCCAGGTTGATGCGCCCCTTGCGGAAATCGAAGACGCGGTTGAGGAGAAATACCTTGCCCCCCACCACCCGCATCTCGCCCTGGAATTTGGGCTTGAAAAAGGTGCCGTAGGCGGTGGCGCTCCCCTCCACCGCCAGGTCCATGAGTTCGTTCTCGACCTCCATGGCGCGGACGTCGACCTCGACGTCCAGCTCCATGCGCTCGAAAAAATCATTGCGCACCGCCGGAGGGGGCGGTGGTACCGGTGGGGCACTAAGGTCGATCAGGGCAGGTTCCACCCGGGCGCCGTCCATCCGCACATGACCCGCGAGCAAAGAACCTGTGGGGGTGGCTTCCAGACTGAGGTTCAGATCCACACCCGGCGCATCGAAGATGTCGTCGTAGCTGTATGGTAGATCCTCCGCTTCCAGACCGATTTGGTAAACGAAGTCGGAGAGCGAGCGCATCTCCACAAAACCGGAAAGACCGATGCGGCCCTCGCCCTCGTGGGACCTCCCGGCAAAACCGTACAGTTCGCCCCGGCGGCCGTCGAATACAAGGCTTCCGGGCTCAAAGACGTAGCGCGGCTGGGAATCGAGCAGGGTCAGTGCCAGACCGGCGATATCCATGCGGCCGCGCACCGCCACCGCCTCGGTTAAATTCTCCACCTTCAGGTCGAGACTGAGCCCGCCTCCCAGGTGCTCCAGATCCGGGAACCGGTCGAGAAAGGCCAACAGATCCAAACCGGCGGTGCGGGCCTGCATGGTGCCCCGTTCCCAGGCTACCTTGCCAGCCTCCAGGTTCCAGGGCAAGGCGATACCGACCCGAAGACTATCGCCGATGGTGGTGATCCAAACCAGGTCGGCCGACCCGCCCTGCGCCCCCGCCTCGCAGCGCCCATTCATATCGCCCAGATCCTCGAAGGCTATGACCCAATCCATCTCCAAAACAGGATCTTGCAGAGAACCGCCCAAGCGTCCCTGGAGGTCAGCACGTCCCGCCGGAAGGCTTCCCATTTCCAGGCGATCAAGCACCGACAGGTCCAGGTCCTCCAGACCCAGAGTCAACAGGGACGATCCTGCCGGCTGCAACCGGCCTTCCAGGCGCAACCGGCCTCCGGGGCGGAATCCCTCGCGCCCGCGGTCGTAGACCTCGAGGGCAAGACCCAGATCGCTCAGGATCATGTGGTCTCCCTTCAGAATGACCGTCCCGGTGTCGGGAAGGGTTGCCCGCAGCTTCTCTTTCTCGACCTCGAGGCGATCAAACCTCAACCGGCCTCTTAAATCGCGCCACTGCAGGGGGTCTGCCAGAAGGGCTACCGGCGCCGAAACATCTCCTTTCATGGCGAGCAGGCCGCGCGCGGAATCCGCCAGCGCATGGGAGAGCAGTGCATCCAGATCCAGGTGGCGGGCTGCCAGGACCAGGTGCATGTGGCTGCTGCTGGTATCGCCTGCAGCGGACCACAGGGCAGCGGCCGGAAGGGCAAAGCGCACCTGTAGTTCCGGGCCGGCCTCTCCCCCTTGATTCAGCTCCGCCTCGAGCTCCAGGCTGTCGGCCAGTTGCACATCCAGGTTCAGGTCTCCCAGGGGCCGGCCGCTGAGAGCGGCCCGATTCAATTCTATCCGGCCCTTGACCTGCGGATTTTGCAGGGTACCGCCGAGGCTCAATTGCCCGCCGCCATCTCCCTCCCACCCGGGGATCAGAGATTTCAGTGTCAGGGAAGTTATATCGGCCTCCAGTTGCAGGCTGTCGCGGCGTCCTGCACCGGCGATCCGCAGAATCCCCAGGGGGGTGTCCAGTTGCAGGCGGCCGATCTCGGCGCGCTCCCCGGCGTAGCGCACCTGCAGGGATCCGGCGCTGCTCACCCACCAGATTCCCTGCTCCAACTGCAACCGGTCCAGGTCCGCGCGCACCTGCAGGGAGTCGCTGTGGCCGAGATGGCCGCTCCACTGCAGCCTCCCGCCCAACACCACCGATCCGCTGGAATCCACAACCGTAGGAGTGGTGGGACGGCGCTCGAGCAGGGTGCCGTCGCCGTCCAGGCGCCCCGCAAAGCGGCCGCTGGTGTCCAGGGTTGCCCTGGCCTGAAAGGTGGGGCTCTCCAGACGCGCGCCGAGGCGCTGGTCGCGGTAGTCCAGGTGGAGCTTCAGAGGACCCGCATGCCACCCCGCGTAGGCCACGTCCTCAATATCGAAGCGGGCGGCCATTTCCAAAGTAGCGGCATCGAGGCCGCCGGCGGCGTCCACCTGTCCCTGCACCCTACCCTCCAGCCGGGGTCCGAAGCGGCCCAGATCCAGTGGCATGAGGGCGCCGTCAAAGCCGCCAATTTCCCCTTTCACCACGTCCGCAGTCAAATCCAATCGCGCCTGATCCTCCTCGAACAGCAGCCCTGCCTCGAGAAAGCGGTGCTGGCGCAATAGCAACTCCAATTGTACAGGCCCGCCGGGGAGAGTCTCGAAGGGCAGGCTCACCAGCTCCAGGTCCAGCTCCAGGGAGTCCGGCCGGGCCCGGCCCCTCACCTGGACGGGGTCGGCATCGCCCCCGAGAATCCAAGCTGTCTCCACCGCTCCCTCGAGTTCCAGGTCGTAATTTCTCCCGGTGGGATCGGACCAGCCGCCAGCCAGCAGATGGCCGAGCTCCGAGTGCAATTCAAGGCGGGTGCCGCGGTCCGGGCGATAGGTGCCCACCAGATCGACGCCAACGGGTCCCCCGGCCAGGTCGAGGGCGCGGGCGTGCAGCTCCAAATCGGCAGCGTAGCGCTCGTCCCTCAGATTCATACCCGTTCGCAACCCGCCCTCCACCACCCCCTCCAGAGAAAGGCCGGGCAGGCGCTTCAATTCCAGGTCGCGGAGCTGGAGTCGGGCTTCCAGACTGTCCGCCGCCAGGTGGTAGACAGCGTGGCCCTGCAGCTCGGCCTCCAGACCGTTCAACCGCAGCGAATCAAGCCTGACTTGCTGCGAATCCACCTCGGCGGCGGCGACCAGTTCCAGCAGGCCCAGATCCGGATGGGCACCGTTGCCCTCAATCTGGATCTGCAGGTCCGGCGGTTCCAACCTTCCCTGCAGCGTCACCTCCACCCGGGCAGCAAGGGAATCGGCCCTGAGGGTGGATTCGAGAGAAAAATCCACCGGCATTCCCCGGGACAGCCCCAGGCGGCCCTTTCCCTGCAGCTCAGCGCCGAGCACCTCGTTGTGCAAGGTGGCCCGCAGCTCCTCCGCCTCCACCTGCTGCCGGCCGAGAACCAAGCGACCCTGCAGGAGAACCTGGCCCCAGGGGCGGCCACCCCGCTCCAGCCCATATTTGGCCTGAGCCAGCGACAGCATTCCGAGGGAGTCGCCAACGGTCTGGTAGTGGGCTTCCAGATCCACCACCTGCAGCCGGCTGCCGTCCGCCCGTTCCCATTGAAAACCACCCTGGTGGACGATCATTTCGGGAAGGTACGACAGGGGAAGAAACCGAGAAGAAGTATCGGAAACCGCGGCCTCGCCCGGACCCGGGGCGGATCCCGGCAGCAGGCGGACAGTGGGACGCGACAACTGAACCGCGTATGACCATGGAGCCCAGGCCAGGCGCTCTACCTCTACCTCCACCCCTGCGGCATCATTGACCGCCTTCACCTGGTGCAGGACGACCTCGCCCAGAAACGAACCTCCGGCGCCGCCGAGCTCGAGCCGCCATCCATACTCGGGGACCTGGCGCACCAGAATAGCGCAGAGCAGTTGGGGTCCCAGCGGGGTGACGCCGACGACCAGGACCAGGACCAGCAGCCCAGCGAAGACGAGGGATATGCCGCGCACGGCTTATTTCTTCACCCGCTTGAGGGTCTTGGCCATCCGAAACAGAGAATCGGGGAGGGCCTCGTTGGAGAAGGCTTTGATTTTTCGCAAAAGTTGGAAGATCTGCTTTTCCCTGGCCCCGGCGCCGCGGGTGTAGACCTTGAGAGTCGAACCCAGGACGAAGCCTTCCAGGGCGTGGCTCCCTTCGATCTCAGCGGCCAGTTCTTCGTAGTCTTCCACAACCCCTTTGAGTTGGTCGAGGCTGCCGCTGATCAGGGGAGGGTAGGAAGTCGTGCGCAAATGGAGCTCTTGGAAGCGCCGGATCTCTCCGAATCCAGGAAAATCCCGCCCTATCCAAGCTTGGAAGAGATAGCGGTTCTCCTTGCGCAGCTTCCTGGTTCCGGACTTGTAGTAGCGGGCGCGCATCTCGGCGGCGACGCGGCGGCCAAATATACCCGCGATCCGGGTTGTATCGGGCAACTCCTTGATCCTGAAGCTGATCTCGGGCGCGCTGGGGGACGGTGCCTGCTTGCCGGCCACGGCCTTGGCGGCGGGCAGCTTTTCCTGCCGGAAGGTGTGCTCCACGCGGTCGATATTGTAGACGACCCTGTCGTCCAGCTTAAGAATGGTACTGGTGTCTAGCGATTGCCCCTGTTTGCGCAGGGAGCGCACCGTCTCCTTGGCGGCTTCTATACTGCTTTCGACCTTCTGCTCCTTGCCTTTGATGTAGACCGTGTTGGTGGTTTTGCGCGCACCTCTCCGAGCCGCTCCCAGACCGGAGTTGATCACCTCCTCCTCATAGTAGACATCCGCACCCGCCCAAACTGTTGCGCCAGCCCATGCGGCCGCGACCCATAGAAACCGTTTCATTGTCCACTCCTCCTACTTTAGAACGGGCGTGTTCAATTAAGTTCTGCCAGAACCGGGATGACAGCAAGTCCGGCCGAATTTCCTCCCGCCAGGTGCCGCTCCCTGGCCAACCTGAGGGGAACCGCTCTCGGGATTCCATGGTCCGATTGGGATGGGCCGGACTTTCTCTTTCGTCCGGTTTGATTATATTTCAAATTGTCCCCCGCGCCCTTACCTGCACCCTCAATTCCGCAACGTCCCGAGGAGGTACGTAGCTCATGTTCTTTCCATTTTGGGACCCCACAATGGTCTTGCTGATTCCCTGTATCCTCCTGGCCGTCTACGCTCAGTGCAAGGTACGTCGCACCTATTCCAAATTCAGCCAAGTGGCCTCGGCGGCAGGTCTTTCCGGGGTCGAGACGGCGCGGCGTCTCCTGAAACAGAACAGCATCTACGACGTGGCCGTTGAAGAGGTAGCAGGCAATCTTTCGGATCACTATGACCCTCGCGACAAAGTGGTGCGCTTGTCCTCGGAGATCTACCACGGACACCACCTGGCCGGTCTCGCCATCGCCGCCCACGAAGTGGGCCACGCCATCCAGCACGCCTCCGGATACTTTCCCCTCAACCTGCGCCACACTATTCTTCCCGTGGCCAATCTGGGCTCCACTCTGGCCTTTCCCCTTCTCCTGGCGGGTTTCTTCTTTCAGGCTCCTGGGCTCATGGATCTCGGCATCCTGTTCTATGCCGCCGCCGTGGTTTTCCAGATCGTCACCCTGCCGGTGGAGTTCAACGCCAGTTCCCGCGCCATGGGCCTGCTGGTAAACGGGCACTACCTGGCCGCTGACGAAGGTCGCCTTGCGCGCAAGGTTCTCAACGCCGCGGCCCTCACCTACGTAGCCGCCACTGCCATGGCCCTGATGCAATTGTTGCGTCTGCTTATCCTGCGCGGAAGTTCGAATGATTAGCAGCTAAGACAACCACCCCCACAACCACGACATACCAATGCCCCTTGCACCGGGAAGTGAAGGGGCATTGGCACTTGGCTCGACGAACGAGCGCAAAGCAGATGGAAAGGTCCTCAAGCCGCATTGATGGCTATCTTCCTTGGCTTGTGTGCTTCTGCCCGCAGCAGCTTGATCACCAGCTCACCTTGGCGGAATTCAGCTTCGACTTTGTCGCTGTCCACTTTGAAAGGCAGGGCAATGGACCGCTCGAACCTGCCACTCCAGCGCTCGCGGCGATGGTAGGCCTCGCCCTCTTTCAACTCCTCTCCCTCGCGGGACCCGCGCAGGGTCAGAATGTTGGCCTCTACGGCAAGCTCAATGTCGCCGGGGTCAAATCCCGGCAGTTCCGCCATCACGACCACCTCGTCTTCGTTGCTCTTGACGTTGAGCGCCGGGTACTCGTCCGAAGCGGAGTACCAATTGCCGTTGAAGAGGCGGCCGACCTCGCGGTGGAAGGCCTCGCGTGGACTCAAGGTGCGCAGCGAGGTTCCAAAAACAGTGGGTAAGAAGGTTCTGGTTGCCATGACGACTACCTCCGAAAAAGGTTTGAATGGGTTTTTGCGGTGCAAATCCGCAAGCTCAACTACTCACCCACGATATCTGCAAAAACGGTGCCAATCGCCATCAATAAGTAAAAATATTATAACCATTTGTAAAATTAAGAGTTCCGTAGATTTATCAGATTCCATAGTCATTTGGTCCAGAACAAGGCCATATCCGACAATGCCATGTTGGCAGTAATCTGCCGCTTTCGGGACGCATGCTGCCAATATGGCTCATATTCCAATGGTCAGGATTTCAGCTTGACTTTTTAATTGACGAAAGATCTTGCATTTGTTAAAATAAGCTTAATAAATACAACATGTTTTATATTTTTTGCGTCAAAGGGAAATGCCATGTCCCTGGATTTGACCTACCTCGGACTGAACAACCTCGGCCGAATTCAACCCAATCTTTCCACTCCTCGTCTCTATGAGCAAATCGTACGGCAGGGCGAAGGGAGGATCTCTCATCTCGGACCTGTAGTAGTACACACCGGAAAGTATACCGGCCGCTCCCCCGACGACAAGTTCATCGTCAGTGAGCCATCTTCCCAGGAGGATATCTGGTGGGGCAAGGTCAACCAACCTTTTGCCGAGGAGCATTTCGATAATATTCTGGTGCGCCTGCAAGCCTATCTGCAGGGACGCGATCTCTATGTCCAGGATTGCCATGCCGGCACCGACCCGCAATACTCCCTTTCCCTTCGCGCCATCACCGAATTTGCCTGGCACAGTCTCTTTGCCCGGAACATGTTCCTCAGGGAATCGGATCCTCTGCGCCTTAGCGCTTTCGAACCCGACTGGCACGTCATTTATACGCCGGGTTTCAAAGCCATACCCTCACGGGATCACACCCGCTCGGAGACCTTTATCCTGGTGCACTTCCACCGCAGGCTCATCCTCATCGGCGGCACCAGCTACGCCGGCGAGCTGAAAAAGGCCATCTTCTCCATCCTCAATTACGTACTTCCCAAGCAGGGGGTCTTGAGCATGCACTGCTCGGCCAACAAGAACGCGAAGGGGGAGACCGCCCTTTTCTTCGGTCTCTCAGGCACCGGCAAAACCACCCTCTCGGCCAGTGCCGACCGCATCCTCATCGGCGACGACGAGCATGGTTGGAGCGACACCGGAATCTTCAATTTTGAAGGCGGATGTTATGCCAAGGTAATCCACCTGAGCGCCGAAGCCGAGCCCGAAATCCACGCTGCTACCCGCCGCTTCGGCACCATTCTCGAGAACGTCGTCGTCGATCCGCAGACGCGACGGGTGGACCTCGACGACGACCTCCTCACCGAGAACACCCGTGCGTCCTACCCGGTGAACTACATTCCCAACGCCAGTCCCGACGGCCGCGGCTCCCATCCCAAGCATCTAGTCATGCTTACTTGCGACGCCTTCGGGGTACTGCCCCCAGTAGCCAGGCTCAACCCCGAACAGGCCATGTACCACTTCATTTCAGGATACACCGCCAAGGTGGCGGGCACCGAGCGCGGCATCAAAGAACCGAGGGCCACCTTTTCTCCCTGTTTCGGAGCGCCTTTCATGGCCCTGCACCCTATCCATTACGCCCGCCAACTGGGCGAGAAGGTGCGCCGCCACCAGACGCGCTGCTGGCTGGTCAATACCGGCTGGAGCGCAGGAGCCTACGGCGAGGGCGAGCGCGTATCCATTGCCCATACCCGCGCCATCGTCTCCGCCATTCTGGACGGTACTTTGGAGAAGGCGGCCTGTGCTCCGGATACGGTCTTCGGTGTAGGCGTGCCCGCAGAATGTCCGGGGGTTCCGTCCGCGGTTCTGCGGCCGCGCAACACCTGGAAAGACGCGAAAGCTTACGACGCCAAAGCAGGAAACTTGGTGCGCCTTTTCAACGAGCACTTCGCCCACTACGAAGACCATGCTCCCGAGTTGAAAGCCACCGGGCCGGGGCAGAAAGGTCCAGAAACCTGAAAAGCGAGGGGACTTGACCAATTGGAGCGAGGGGGAATTATGAAAAAGCGGGATGCCCACATTGGGGATCCCGCTTTGTTTGCAGACGGAACGGGGATTTTCAGGAGGAACCGGCCCCAGATGCTTGAGTTTCCTCGGATTTGGCCGGCATGGTCAGGGAAGGGGGAACTGCAACCCCTCCGGACAACATCAGTTGAAACCCGGCCTCGACACTAAGGTCCGTAGGCCGAATCTCTTCTCCGGAGACGATCAGGATGAAGCCTGTGGTAGGATTGGGCGCCGTAGGTACGAAGACACTGTATGCCTCGCCGTCCTCTCCTTCCCGCCGGACCTCGCGGGCAAGAAAACCCAGGGCCCAGATGCCTTTGCGGGGATATTCCACCAGAACCACCTTTTTGAACCCAGCCTTCTGCGGCGAGGTCATGGTATCCATGAGGGTTTGCACCGGAGTATAGATTGTTCTCACCACTGGCAGACGCTCCAGGGCCTCGCGGGCGTTTTGGAGAACCCGCTTCCCCACCACATTGGTCGTAAACGCCCCAACTACCCACAGAATGACGAAGGTGAGTAGAAATCCCAGCCCCGGGATGTGGAAGTCGGGATAACCCAATTTGTCGACAAATTGTCTGATCAAGGGCGAGGAGAAGCCATCTGCCCAGTTGAAAAGCTTTGTCAGGACAAAAACCGTAATCCACAGAGGAACGATAATCGTTATGCCCGCCGTGATCGTCCTGCGCAGTTTGACCAGCGGACTCTGTTTCGACTTGCCAGCCGCCCCGTCCAGTACCGGGTTTACTTCGATCTGTTCAGCCATCAGCTTTCAAAAAATGAAATGGACACATCATTTTCCTGCATTGCAGGAAAATCGGCAAATTCCGGCCTATTGCTTGATTCCCACTGCCGCAATCCTTATCATCAACCTGGAATCCACCCATGGTCCGTCCCTTTCCCCCGTTCCTAATATAGAGACCAATCTAACTTCAAGCTCAATCTATTTCCAGGGTTTCACAATCTATGTCTTCGAGCGCAGCCCTCCTGCTCAGCGGCGGCATGGACTCGGCCACCTGCCTGTGGTGGATCAAAAAGCACCGCACCGAAAAAATTCTCACCATCGCCATCGACTACCACCAGCGCCATCGCACCGAACTCGAGTTCGCCGCCCGCCTGAGCTCGCGCGCCGGAGCCCGCGCTCACAAGGTCATTGAACTCGACCTCACTGCCATCGCCGGCAATCCACTGACCGATGCCAGGGTAAAAGTCCCCGCCGCAGGAGAAAGGCGCCAGGACAGCACAGTCGTTCCTTTCCGCAACATGCTCTTTATCACGGTGGCCGCCGCCTACGCCGAAACCCAGGGAATCCACGACCTCTACATCGCGCCGGTGCGCGACGATCACCGGGCCTACCGGGACTGCCGCCGCGAGTTCTACGACAGCCTGGAACAAAGCCTCCGCCTCGGAGCCTCCCAGCTCCACCCCTTCAAGGTCCATACTCCCTTCATACGCAAGTGGAAGACCGAGATCATCGCCCTGGGCCTGGAACTGAAGGTTCCCTACGAACTCACCCACACATGCTACCAGGGCCGCCGGCCCGCCTGTGGCCGCTGCGACGCCTGCGCCGAGCGCATCGCGGCTTTCCGCGCCAACCAGGTTCGGGATCCTCTGGACTACGAGATCCATGTCCCCTGGCCCGGCCGAACTTGACCCGGTAGAGGCCATCGCTTTGTTTCTAGGCCGGCGCCTGGAGTGCCATTCCGGGAAAATTCGGGGCCGCTGGCCCATGGCTCTGTGGTTTGCCACCGATCTCCTTATTGTCCACGGTCGGAGGGAGGTTACCCTCCAACCAGCCGCCCCCGTTGCACACTGCTCTTGCCAAGCCGAAACTCCTGCCCCCAAGTCAATACACCCCTTGCCGGCCGGGCCGCATCACTCCGGCACCAAACACCATAACCTTAATGACAACAACCAATCCAGTGCGTAGCAGCAGCGAAATCCCTGACGAACGCCCCGACCGCCGGCCCCTCTGGCGCCCGCAGGGCCGGGTTCTGCAAGTCAACGAAATTTTCTACTCCATCGAAGGCGAGGGTCTGCGCGTCGGCCAACCCACCACCTTCATTCGCCTGGCCAAATGCAACCTCCGCTGCAAATTCTGCGACACCGAATTCGACAATTTCACCGAAATGACCCTGGAGCAGATAACCTCCGAGGTCCAGCGCCATCCAGCTTTCTGGGTCTGCCTTACCGGCGGGGAACCACTGGGCCAGAACATCGAACCTCTCTGCCGCCGGCTCAAGGAAATGAACTACCTTCTGCACATAGAAACCAACGGGGTCACCCGGCCCGATCCCCGGCTCTTCGATCTGATTGACCACTGGACCGTCTCCCCCAAACGCTATCCCGTCGTCGACGGCTTCGCACACATCACCGAACTGAAATACATAGTCGGGAAATCCTTCCGCGAGGACCGCGTCCAGGAAGAATTGGCCGAATACGTTTATCTTCAGCCCGAATCCTCGGACCCGGAATATTTCAACAAAGCCCAGGAGATTCTCACACGCCATCCCCAGTGGCGACTTTCCTGCCGCATACACAAATTCCTTGGAATGCCCTAGGGCGCAACCACACGAATTCCCTGGAATTCATGCGCAGCGGCATGTCCACCTGCGGCAACCTCTGCTTTGGAGGAAGACCGAGCCTCAGAGTTGAACGAGCCCGCCCTGCGCATTGAGCTGGTAGAGCCGATCACAGTCAGGACAGGAGAGGAGTTTCCGGGTCAAGACCCCGCCGCAACTGCAAACCCAGCCGGCCTGGCGGGCGGGCACCCCGTAAACCAGGGCATAAGCCGGGACGTCCCGGGTAATCACGGCGCCTGCACCGACGAGGGCATAGGCCCCGATAGTAACCCCGCAAACAATGGTGGAATTGGCGCCCAGGGTGGCGCCTTCCCTTACCAGCGTTGGCTTGAACTCGTCCTTGCGTTCGATGAATGCGCGCGGATTGATAACGTTGGTGAAAACCACGGAAGGACCACAAAACACGCGGTCCTCCAGGACCACGCCCTTGTACAGGGATACATTGTTCTGTATTTTGCATTGGTCGCCGATGCGGACTTCCCGGTCGACATAGACGTTCTGCCCCAGGATACAGTTCTCTCCGATGCTCGCCCCGGCCATTATATGGGAAAAATGCCACACCCGGGTTCCTGCCCCGATCTGGCAAGGCATGTCCACCCGTGCAGTCTGGTGCAAGAAAAAGTCCTTTTTCTCACCCATGTGAAGGTACCTCCCAGCCCCAGGACCCGCCATTCCCCACCCTATATCCGCGGCTCATGATAAGATCCAACCACTACTCGGGGAAACCCGGCACCCTGCCTGGGAACAGTAACCGGGGCGGACGGCGGTGGTTATGAAGGGGGTGCCGATAATTTGACACACGAATTCCCCTGACTTAGAATAGTGTGCTCAAGAGAGCAACTATCTGCAAGTACTGCAAAGTACTGCACCCCACCAACGACCTTCCCGGGAGGAAGCGAATGAAGCTGACGACCTACGCCATAAACAAAAAGGAATCGGTGGGCGCCGTAGTGGCCGACGACTGCATCGTGGTCGATCTGAAAGCAGCCGACCGCGCCCTGGCGCGCAGGGAAAAGCGCAGAGCCCACCCTTTCTTCAGCGACATGCTCACCTTGCTCGAAGCCGGCAGGAAGGGCATGAGCGCCGCAAGAAAGGCGGTGGAGGCGGTCGAAGAACGCCTGGGACCCGAGCCCAAGGCGGACGGCAAGCGCACTCACCTTGTGAGCCGGCTCAAACTCAGAGCACCGGTCCCCAATCCGCGCAAAATCTTCTGCCTGGCCGGCAACTACCAGGACCACATCGAAGAGGGCGGCACCAGAAAGCTGCAGATTCAGGACAAGGAGACCCCGCGCGTGTTCATGAAACCTCCGACCACCACGGTGATCAACCCGGGCGACAGCATCCTGATTCCGCCCGTTGCCCGCTCCATAGACTGGGAAGGCGAATTGGCGGTGGTAATGGGCCGCAAAACCAAAGGGGTGAAAGCCCAGAACGCACTCAACTACGTGGCCGGCTATACCATCATGAACGATGTTTCCGAGCGCGATCTGATAATCAAGAAGCGCACCGACAGCCGCGATCAGGACAAGTGGTTCGACTGGCTCAATGGCAAGTGGCTCGACACCTTCGCCCCCCAGGGACCCTGGATCGTCACCACCGACGAGATCCGCGATCCCCAGACCCTGGATATCAGCACCTTTATCAACGGCGAGCGCCGCCAGCACAACAATACCGGCCAGATGCTCTACCCGGTCGCCATGATCATCGAGTACATCTCGGCCATCATCACCCTGGAGCCGGGCGACCTGATCAGCACCGGCACCATCTCCGGGGTCGGCGCCACCACCGGTGAGTTCATGAAACCCAAGGACAGGGTGGAAATCGAAATCTCCAAAATCGGAGTACTGCGCAACAAGGTGGCTGCCAGCAAGAAATAAATCCGGGCCTTGAAAACGACTGCGAGGCAGGGGACAATAGCACGGCTTCGGGCTCTGATCCGAACGGTGTTTTCAGTCCTCTGCCTCGTCCCACGTTGCGCCACCTCCGTGGCCTTTGCGACCACCCGGTGGCGCAAGCCGGTCCTGGTCTTCGACCTCGCCGCATCGTGGCGCCACCGCGGCCGGCTCCGGCGACAACCGCACGTCCCGCCAGCCTTTTCCAAAAATAGATCCCGATGCAAAAATCCCGTTTATTTCTGGTGACCCTGTCCCACTTCTGTGTCGACAGTTACGCCATCCTGCTGGCACCGCTCCTTCCCCTGGTCAACGAGCGCCTCGGGCTGAGTCTGGCCTATGCCGGCTTTCTCGGCACTATCACCTCCCTGTGCAACCTGAGCCAGCCCCTCATGGGACTGTGGGCGGACCGCATGACGCGGCGCTACCTCATCGTCTCCGGCGCTCTCCTGGCCGCCCTGTTCAGTCCTCTCCTCGGCCTAGCGCCGAACTACTCTGTCCTTGTAGTGGTCCTTGCCCTTGCAGGTTTGGGCGTATCCGCCTTCCACCCCCAGACCTTTTCCCTGGCCGGTGAACTGAGCGGCCACCGCCGTTCATTCGGTCTTGCCCTCTTCATTTTCGGCGGCACCATGGGCCTGGGGCTGACTCCTCTCTGGGCCCCCTATTTTGTCACCCGGTTCGGTCTGGAAAGTCTGCCCCTGGCCGCTCTGCCAGGACTTGTGACCGCCTTGCTCCTGGTCAAATTCATCCCCCTGGACAATCCCCGGGCCCGCCGGCGCAGACCCGCTTCCCTATGGGCAAGTCTGAAGCCACAAGCTCTTCCACTTTTGCTCATCACCCTGGTGGTGGTCCTGCGCTCAGTTACGGCCATGGGATTCGCCTTCTACCTGACCCTGCTGGGCAAAGAGCGCGGACTATCACTGGTGGAGGGCGCCATTCCCCTGGCAGTCTACAATATTTCGGGTGTGGTGGGCAGCCTGATCGTCGGCTACATGGCCGACCGCATGGACCCCAAACCACTAGTCTGGAGCTCGATCCTGCTGGCTGCCCCGGCGCTCTACAGCTACGTTAACGCCGATGGCGCCATGGGCTACCTTTTTCTGGTCGTTGGCGGGGGCCTGATCATGGCCTCCAATTCAGTGCTGGTGGCCATGGCCCAGGACCTTTCCCCCGATAACTCGAGCCTGGCCTCCAGCCTGCCGCTGGGTTTCAGTTGGGGACTGGCCAGCCTCACCCTGCCCCTGATCGGCTATGCCGCCGACCACATAGGGGTGGCGCAAACCTTGAAATACCTGGCTATGTCCTCGATTTGCCCGGCCTTTCTGGCCTTTTTTCTGCCCAGAAGACCATAGGGTGCCGCCCCAGGACAACTCAGGATTCATTCGCCCGCCGAATCCCCACCAAAGGCAATGCGCTAACTCACCTTATTTCAACGACATGGCTCCATCGAACGCCTTGCAGGTCGGACGCTTCGCCGCCTTCCGGTTCTATGGGGCATTTCCGAAGAAGGCACACGAGGACTTCAACCACGTTCGCCAACGAAGGCGAGGATCTCCGCCTCAGCCGCTACTTCGTCTCCGACAAAGGCCTTGGCAGCAAGCTTGCAGGAAGCTCCCCGCTTGCGCAATACTTTCAATTCGAGACGGAGCTGGTCCCCGGGGACCACTTGCCTTCTGAACCTGGTTCTGTCGACACCGGCAAAAAGCGGAACCTTGCCGGCGGGATTCTCCAAGCCCTTCAGCATCATAAAGGCGCCAGCCTGAGCCAAAGCCTCCAGGATCAGCACCCCGGGCATGACCGCATAGCCGGGGAAGTGTCCCAGGAAGAAAGGCTCGTTGGCGCTTACGTTCTTGATGGCCACGATGCGCTCCCCAGGGTCCAGCTCCTCGACCCGGTCCAGCAGCAGCACGGGATACCGATGGGGCAATACTTCCTTGATGGCCTCCACTAAAAAAGGGGGTTTAGCAGTCATCATTGTCCCTTCTCCCGCTCTTCGCGTTCTTCTTCGAGACGCTTCAACAGGCGCTCCGTCAAATCGTATTTCCCCTTGGCCACAAAGACGATCGCTCCGGTTCCGGCCACGTCGAAAATAAAGTCGTAGCCGTCCTCCTGGCCCATGGCCTGCAACGCCCGGTTGACCTGCTCGAAAATAGGTCCGGAAAGTTCGACATTTTTGCGCACCAACTCACCATCCGGACCAAATTTCTGCACGTTGAATTCTTTCAGCAGGCCCACCTTCTCATCGAGCTCTGCCTGCAATTCCGTCCTGCGGGCTTCGCTCATAAGAAGCTCCTGCTTGTGGAAGTCCTCCTGCAGCTTGAGCAATTTGGTCTGGCGGTCGCTGGCTTCGCGCTCGTACTCCTGGAGCAACTGATCGAGCTTGCGCTGGGACTCCCTGAACTCGGGCAAGCGATCCTTGACCACGTCCGAATCGATGTAACCCATCTTCAATTCGGCCAGAACAGGTGCAGCCTGGAAGACCAGCGCCAGAGCCGCTAAGGAAAGGACAGGTCGTTTCATGGCGTCTCCTTGTTGAAGGCAAATAAAAAGGGAGCCCACGATTTCTCCCCAACCCGGTTCCGGCCAGCAGAACCTGGGCGAGGACGATCCCGGAATCCCCATCCAGAAGGGTCAGATCTGCGCGAGAAATACCCCAATGGGTGCAGCCACAAGCCCGATCCTGGACCTTGCGACAGACGCACCGATTCGTCAACCAGAGCCTTAGTAGAATTGCGGACCAAACTGAAAATGCGTACTCCACCCCGGGGACTTGCCGTCCACTTTCCTGCGGTCGAACCCGTAGGCAAAATCGAAGCCGATCATGCCTAGCATCGGGGTCATTACCCGGAATCCGAAACCCACCGAGCGGCGCAGGTCGGTGAGACTGAGCCCCGTAGTTTCCTCCCAGGCATTGCCGGCGTCGGCGAAGAGCAGGCCGTGTACCTGCTGCTGGGCTATGGGGAAGCGATATTCGAGATTGAGCACCATCATCGAGCGCCCACCGATGGGATAGCCGGCCTGGCGCGGCCCGAGGGAGCGGTCGGGATAGCCGCGCACCTGCCCATCCCACCAGTCTATTCCCCCCGGGGAATAGAGATCGAAGAAGGAAAGGTGGCGGTCGTCGAAGTCGGAAAACCCGTCGATCATGGCGACCTTGGTCTCCAGACTGAGGACGAATTTCCACCAGCTCGGGCGGTAGTAGTTGAGGGTCACCTCGTGGCTGTGAAAATCCACGTCGCCGGCCACAAAGGAAGTGGCCAATTCCGGCCTGTAGCTGAACAGGGTTCCCCGGGTGGGAAACTGGGCCAGATCACGGGTATCGCGCTGGTAGATCATCTCGAAGCTGCTGGTCATGATCGGCGCATAGCGGCCGGTGCTGCGCAGAACCGGATCGAACTCGGCCTGGAAATCGCTGTAGCGGTTGGACTGCAGGCGGTAGCCCACAGAAAGGGTGGAATAGGCGGGACGCTTCAGGCGGCGTCCGATGCGCACGTTCATGGAATTGGAGTTGCGGTTGTAGTAATCGAAGTACTGCTGTTGGAGAGTGTAGAGGCGCACGTAGAGGCTGGTGGGGGTATTGAAAAGCCAGGGCTCGGTGAAACTGACAAGGAATTGCTTGCGGCGCAGGCCGAACTCCCAGTTGAAGTCCAGGTTCTGCCCCATGCCGCGCAAATTGGGTATGCGCAGCCCGATCTGTCCCACCAATTTGTCGCGGTCGCTGTATCCGGCCCCCATCGAGGCCTGCCCCGTGGGCTGCTCCTCCACCTGAAAACTGAGATCCACCAGGCGCTCCGCCTCACCCGGGCTGAACTGCGGCTGGATCTGCACGTCCTTGAAAAAATTCAAGATGTAGACGCGGCGCTGGCTTTCCTGCACCAGGTTCTGCTTGTAAATGTCTCCCGGGCGCAGTTCCAGTTCGCGGCGAATCACCTTTTCGCGCGTTTTTGTATTGCCCGTGATGTTGATCCGTCTGATCCGCCAGGGCTCTCCTTCGAATATGCGAAAGTGGACATCGACGGAGTCGGCGCGCGGACTCTCCTCGGGAACCACCTCGGTGTCGAGATAGCCCTTGTCGAGATAGGCGGTGCGCACCAAATATGCCAATTCCGGCGCCGAAAACTTGTAGGTATCACCTTCCTCGAGCTTGATCTGGTCGAACAGAACCTGGTTATCGAAGAGAGTATTGCCCTCCCAGGCGACCTTCCCGAGATGGTACTGGCGGCCCTCGTCGACCTCGATATCGATGAAGAGATTTTTCCGGGTGGTGTCATAGTAGACGCTGTCGCGCCGGATGGATGCCTGGTAGTATCCCTTGCTCTTGTAAAACGCAAGAATTTTCTCCTTGTCTTCCGCAAAGGTCTCGGCCTTGAACTCGCCCTTTCGCCACCAGCGCTTCTCCTTGGTGTCCATTTGCTTCCTGATCTTGCCGGCGCTGAAGGCCTGATGGTTCAGAATGTTGACCTTTCTGATCTTTACTTTCTCGCCTTCCTCAATATCGTACTGCAGATAAACCTTGCCTTCCTCCTCGGCATCGAAGAGCTGGCCGTCGATCCTGGCACGCAAATAGCCCTTGTCCTTGTAGAGGTCGAGAATCTTCTGCCGGCCCCGGGCAATGTCCTTGGAGGCGATCACCTGGCCATCAGCGAAACCCAAAGCTTCGCGCATGTCCTTCTCCTTGATCTGGCTGTTGCCCTTGAATCGCATGCCCTCCATGGTGGGATACTCCTCGACAACGACGATCAGCTTCATTCCACCCCTGACCTGATCCCCCCAGATCTGGATGTCCTCAAAAACATCCAGACCCTGCAACTCGCGCACCGCGGCCTGAACGTTTTCCTGGGAGAGCTCGACCCCTGGAGCCAACCCCAGAGTGGACAGGATGAGGGACTCCGCTACCTTTTTGTAGGTACCCCGCACCTCGACCTCGACCACTTTCTGGGCCTCGGCGGCGCTGCTCAAGGCCAGCGCCATCAAAATGCCCACAACCAAAGCATGTCTCTTGTTCATAGAACCCCTCTTTTTTTCAGATCACTCAAACAGCCGCCTTATCTGCACGATAAAGCGGCTGCCGTTCCCCAGGGTCGTTGCCATCACATCTCTACAATAGACGCTCAGTTCTGCCTGGCAGTTTCCTTGTTTTTGCCTTCCAGGGTCCCCTTGGATCCCCGTTCCTCGTCAAACACAAGCTCATTCCCTTTCTTGGTGACGCGAATCCGGCTGCCGTCTCCAAACTTGCCCTGGAGAATCTCTTCGGCCAATGGGTCCTCGAGCAGTTTCTGCACGGTGCGCTTCAGATAGCGAGCCCCGAAGGTCTGGTCGAACCCCTTTTCAGCCAGCAGGCCTTTGGCCCCTGCGGTAATGCGCAGCTTGATCTCCCGGCTCTCGAGACGCGCCTTCAACTCCTTCAGCTCCACCTCGATGATTTTGGCGATATCATCCCTATCCAAGAGGTGGAAAACAATCGAATCGTCAACGCGATTGAGAAACTCCGGGTTGAAGGTCTTTTTCAAGGCGTCCCTGATCTTGGTTTCCATCTGGGCGTGAAGGGTTTTTCCATCCGATTTCTGAAAGCCCAAGACCCCTCCGCTACCCACTTCGCGGCTGCCTACATTGGAGGTCATGATGAGGACCGTATTGCGGAAATCCACCTTGCGCCCGGTGCTGTCCGTCAGCCTTCCTTCATCGAGGATTTGCAGGAGAATGTTGAAGACGTCCGGATGGGCTTTTTCGATTTCGTCCAACAATATCACCGAATAAGGTTTGCGCCGCGCCTTCTCAGTGAGCTGGCCGCCTTCGTCGAAGCCGACGTACCCTGGAGGAGCCCCGATCAACCGGGAAACCGAGAACTTCTCCATGTACTCGGACATGTCCACCGTGATCAGCGCTTCCTCGTCGTCAAAGAGAAACTCGGCCAACTTTGCGGCCAGGTAGGTCTTGCCGACGCCGGTGGGCCCCAAAAAGATGAAGGAGCCGATGGGACGCCTGGGGTCCTGCAGTCCCGCCCGGCTGCGACGGATGGCCCGGGAGATGGAGACAATGGCCTCCTTCTGGCTAATCACCCTTTTATGGAGCTCGTTCTCCATACTGAGCAAACGATCGCTCTCGCTCTTGGCCAGGCGCGCCATAGGAATTCCAGTCATGCTGGAGATCACTTCGGCGATATTGTCTTCGCTCACCTGCACCACTTCGTCGCGAACCTCTTCTTCCCAGGCCCGGCGCTTTTGCTGCAGTTTCTCCCTGAGCTCGAAGGTGCTGTCGCGCAAACGGGCGGCCTCCTCGAAATCCTGGCGCTCGATGGCCTTGTTCTTGCGGAGGTTGATCTCCTGGATCTCGGATTCCAGTTTGCCGATTTCCTTGGGCGGGCTGAGGCGCGCCAAATGGACTCTGGAACCGGTCTCATCGATCACGTCAATGGCTTTGTCGGGAAGATAGCGGTCGCTGATGTAGCGGTCCGCCTGGCGCACGGCGTATTCGACCACGGCATCGGTGAACTTGACATGGTGATGGCTTTCGTAACTTGAGCGCAGCCCCCTGACGATCTGGATAGTGTCTTCGACCGAAGGGGGATCCACCATGATGGACTGGAAGCGCCGCTCCAGAGCGCCGTCCTTTTCAATGTGCTTGCGGTACTCGTCCAGGGTGGTGGCGCCGATGCATTGGAGTTCGCCCCTGGAAAGAGCCGGCTTGAACATATTGGAAGCGTCGAGAGTGCCCTCGGCACTTCCAGCTCCGACGATGGTGTGGAGCTCGTCGATGAAGATGACGACGTCGGGATTCTGCTGCAATTCGTTCATCACCGCCTTGATGCGCTCCTCGAATTGGCCGCGGTACTTGGTGCCGGCTACGACCCCGCCCATATCCAGGGTCACCAGGCGGCGGTCCACGAGAATCTGCGGCACCCGCTTCTCGATGATGCGCTGCGCCAGGCCTTCGACGATGGCGGTTTTGCCCACCCCTGGATCGCCTATGAGAATGGGATTGTTCTTCTTGCGTCGACTGAGAATCTGGGTGACCCGCTCGATTTCCTGCTGACGTCCGATCACCGGATCAAGCTTGTTTTGGCGTGCCAACTGGGTCAAATCGCGGCCGAAATGGTCCAGATAGGGGGTCTTGCTCTTTTTGCTCTTTTCCTTGCGCGCCGTGGTTTTGCCCTCGATAACCGCAAGTGTTTCTTCCATGGCGGATTTGTAATCCACTCCGAAGGCCGCCAGGATCGAAGCCGCAACGCCTTCCTTGTCCTTCAACAAAGCCAGGAGGAGATGCTCGACATCAACGAACTGGGTCTTCATTTCCTTGGCTTCGTTGGCCGCTACTTCGAGAATCTGCTTGGCGCGCGGGGTGAACGGAACCTCGCCGATGGTGGTTGTCCCGCCCAATGTCGAAACATAGTCTTCGATCGAGCTTTTCACAGTTTCCAGATTGAGGCCCAGATTGGTCATCACCGTAACGGCCTTGCCTTTGCCGTCTTTGATGATTCCCAGGAGCAGATGCTCGGTGCCGATATAATTGTGGCCGAGACGGGCGGACTCCTCGCGCGCCGATTGCATGACTCGCTTGACCCCATCGGTAAACATGTTATTCATCTGGAAATCCTTCCTTTGGGCCGCTCCAGAACCCTGGTCCGATAAGTTTTAGTCCACCCTGAAAAGACCACATTGAAACTCTGAATTTTGAAGCTACCAAAAGGAAATCCCCCTGTCAACCAGTGCCCCCGTTCCCCTTCGACCTCAATTTTCCCAGGAGGAGGCGCACCAATGCCGCCCGCCGCACGTCCCGTTCTTCGGGCTTGAGAATCCGCCCCGCCTCGGCATGCAGGTGGGAAGGCTGGGTAACGATCATCAGGCGATTCATGAAACTCGAAGGCACGTTCCTGACCAGTCCCAGGCTGTGTCCAAGACGGAGGGCGGAAAGCAGGTTCATGAGCTCCTGACTGCTCAAAACGCGGGCGTGCGAAAGGACCCCGTAGGCGCGCCAGATCTTGTCCTCCACTTGAGAGCGCGCCGCTCCCATCAGGGTTTCCTGGGCATCCCTCTCGTAGTCGATGAGCTGTCGGGTCAGACGAGCCAGCTCGCGGACGATGGCTTCCTCCGGTAGTCCCAGGGTGACCTGGTTGGAAATTTGAAACAAATTCCCGCTCGCATGGGTGCCCTCGCCGTAGACTCCGCGAACTGCGAAGGACATGTGCGCCAGACCGCGGATTACCCTTTCCATGTCCTCGGTGAGAACCAGGGCGGGAAGGTGGATGAGGACGGAGGCTCGCAACCCGGTGCCGGTGTTGGTCAGACAAGCGGTAAGGTACCCCCATTTCTCGGAGTGGGCGTAGTCCAATCCCGCGCCCAGCTCGTCGTCCACGGCGTCGATACGCGACCAGGCTTGCAGGGCTTGCATCCCGGGAAGAATTGCCTGCAGGCGCAGGTGGTCCTCCTCGTTGACCATCACGCTGAGCGACTCGTCCCGGTTGTAGAGCACGCCGCGCAAACCCTTGCTGTCTGCCAGCGCCGGGCTGATGAGATGGCGCTCCACCAGAAAACGACGCTGGTCCGAATTCAGCGCGTTCATCTTGAGAAACACGGCATTGTGCAGGTGGCGACTGCGCTGCGCAGCCGTCAGAACCTGCTCGATGACGTATTCCTGATCTTCCTCCGTGGCCTTTTGCGCAAAGGGGCGGGTACGGAGATTGCGGGCAAGCCGCGCCCGGCAACTGATGACCATGCCATCGGCGTCGTCCTCACCACTCAACCAGTGGGCGACGTTGCTGGTCAGCTCACTCAGGTGCATCCCCGCTACTTTCTTGCTCGAGACGAAAGATCCGGTCGCGGAGGTCAGCCGCCCTTTCGAAGGCCTCTTCGGCTACGGCGACCTCGAGTTCATCGCGCAAAATCTTCAACTCTGCGGCCGCAACCGGCAACACCCGCGGTTGAATCCTCCCCTTGCCACAGTGCTGAACGGCTCCGTGGATGCGCTTAAGAAGGCGCTCCAACTGGGGTTCGAAGGCATCATAGCAGGCGTGACAACTGAAACGACCAACTTCTTTGAACTTCTCATAGAGCATGCCGCATTCCGGGCATCGCGCAGAGGAAGGCACTTTGTCCTCAGCCAGCAATTTGGCCGTTCCCTTTTTTACCACAATTTCGACCTTCGGGCCCTTGGTCTCGACCCCGTGCTGCTTGGAGGCGCAGAAGCTGCACAGGTGCATGATGTTCTTTTTCTTGCCGACTATGCGGGCGGAGACGACCGTGGCCGGATGCTGGTGGCACATATCGCAGGTGTTCACGCTTCAACTTCCTCAGTTTGGCAGTTGCCGGCTAGAGGCGCAGCACGCCTTCCTCGAGCCGCCCGACGCGGTCCATGCCGGCAGCAAATCCCTGGTCGTGGGTCATGACCACGAAGGTCTGGCCGTGGTCATGGGAGAGTTCCCCGATCAATGCGTGCAGCCTCTCGCTGGTGGCCGCATCGAGATTGCCCGAGGGTTCGTCAGCCAGTACGACTCTGGGTCTCATTGCCAGCGCCCGCACCAGGGCTACCCGCTGGCATTCTCCCCCCGACAGCTCTCCGGGGCGGTGATGCAGGCGTTTTTCCAGTCCCACGGTACGCAGTAAATCAATGGCATCCGCTTCGAATCGGCTGCCGGACCGGGAAGCGATCATCGCCGGCATCAGGACGTTTTCGAGAGCGCTGAATTCGGGCAAGAGATGGTGAAATTGGAAGACAAAGCCAATGTGGCGGCTGCGGAAATGGGCCAATTCCCTATCTGACAGACCCAGCACGTCCACCGCGTTGATGGCCAACTCTCCTGCGGTGGGACGGTCCAGGGTCCCCATGATGTGCAGCAGAGTGCTCTTGCCCACCCCCGAGGCTCCCATGATGGCGAGAGATTCACCCTGGATCACCTCCAGGTCCACATGGGCGAGTACCTCCAGCTCCTCCTCTCCCGATCTGAACACCTTGCGGATCCCCCGCGCCTGTAAAACTATGTCGCGCTCCGTAGGGCCGGACAACAGGTCGTCCTCTCTCACATAATATAGCGAATCGCTTCGACCGGCATCAATGCTGAGGCTTTGCGCGCCGAGTAGGTGGAAACCAGGAGACAGATCCCCAGGCTCGACAGGGAGACGACCGCGAAATCGAGGATCTCCATGTCTATGGGCAGAGAGTTGATGATGTAAATGTCGCCGGGAATGGATATCAACTCGAAGTGCTGCTGCGCCAGGCACAAAGCGAGTCCGGCCAGACAGCCCAGGATGGTGCCCACCACCCCGATGGCCATGCCCTGGTAGACGAAGATGCGGCGGATCCCCCTGGCAGTAGACCCCATGGCCCTGAGGATGCCGATTTCAGGGGTCTTTATCAGGATGGACATTACCAGGATGGACATGATATTGAATGCAGCCACCAGTACGATCAGACTCAGGGCGACGAAAAGGCCCCACTTTTCCAGCTCCATGAAGCGAAAGAATTCGGGAAAGAGCTGGGTCCAATCGGTAATCCGGTAGGGATAACCCAGTTCCCGGTCCAGCGTCTCCCTGACCTGGGTGGCGCGATCGATATCGCTGACCCGCAAGTGAATGTTGCTCACTCCCTCTCCCAGCTCCAGGATGCGCTGGGCGTCTTCCAGGGCTATGAAGGCGAAGCTGTCGTCGTACTGGTACATCCCGCTCTCGAAGGTGTTGGTGACCAGGAAGGGCCAGGGTCTGGGAGTGAACCCTTCGAGCACGGCCTTGTCCAGATCCATGTTCATGGTGACCAGGAGCACCTCGTCGCCCGGACCGACCCGCAACCGCCGGGCCAGATATTCCCCCAAGATGATTCCGGGGTACTTTTCTTCCGGCAAGGACCCCAACCGCAACAGCTCCTCGTGGTCGTAACTCAGATGCCGGGTCAGGTCGGAGACCCGGGAGAAGCTGTCGGGCTCGACCCCCCAAACGAAGATCCCGTCCATCTGCTTGCGGTCGCGCTTGGAGGTGATGACCACCTTGCTGTCCACCACCGGCGCCGCGGCCATTACGTCTGGAAAACCTTCGAGTTTTTCCACCAGGCCTCCATAGTCCTCCAGGGCCTGGCCGTGAAACTTGCGGATATTTACGTGGGCGTTCATCCCCAGGAGGCGATTCTTCACCTCGCCGGCAAACCCGTTGGCCACCGACAGCATGATTACCAGGGCGCCCACGCCGAGGATCACGCCTCCCACCGCGATGTAGGTAATGGTGGAAATGAATCCGGTTTTTTGCTTGGAACGCAGATAGCGTGCGGCTATGAAGAGCTCGTAGGACAAGCGATTACGACGTCTTTCCCCGGGTCAGAAAGGCCCGGATGAAGGGGTCGATATCCCCGTCCATCACGGCCTGTATGCCGGCGGTCTCGAAGGTGGTGCGGTGATCTTTGACCATGTTGTAGGGATGGAAAACGTAAGAGCGGATCTGACTGCCGAATTCAATGCTCTTCTTGGAGCTTTCCACTGCGGCGAGCTTTTTTTGTTCTTCTTCCTTGTAGTGCTGGTAGAGACGGGTGGCCAGCACTTTGCGCGCCGTGGCCTTGTTCTTGAACTGGGAGCGCTCGTTCTGGCACTGGACCACAATGCCGGTGGGAAGATGTCTCATGCGCACCGCCGAGGAGGTCTTGTTGACGTGCTGGCCGCCGGCGCCGCCGGCGCGAAACACCTCGATCTGCAGATCTTCATCGCGCAGATCCACCTCCACTTCGTCTTCGATCTCGGGATAGACGAAGACCGAGGCGAAGGATGTGTGGCGGCGGCTGTTGGAGTCGAAAGGAGAGATGCGCACCAGGCGGTGCACCCCCGCCTCGGCCTTCAGGTAGCCATAGGCATATTCACCTTTGACCTCCACCGTCACGCTCTTGACGCCCGCCTCTTCGGCGGCCTGCAGGTCCATGATGTCGCTCCTGAAGTTGCGCCGCTCTATCCAGCGCATGTACATGCGCATGAGCATTCCGGCCCAGTCCGCGGCTTCGGTGCCGCCCGCCCCCGAGTGGATGTCGAGGATGGCGTTCTTGCGGTCGTCTACGTCGCTCAGAGTGCTGTGCAACTCCAGCTCGCCGATGCGGGAGGACAGTGCCGCCAATTCACCCTCGACTTCGACCAGGGTCTTTTCATCGCTCTCTGCGGCGGCCATCTCCTGCAGCTCGCGCAGATCGCCGAGCTCGACCTCAAGGGTCTCCCACGACCTGATGGAATCCTTCAGAACCCGAACCTTACGCGCCCCCTCCTCGGCGCGGCGGTGGTCGATCCAGAAGTCCGAAACGGCCATGCGCTCTTCCAGCTCCCCCAAGGCCTTCCTTTTCCCTGCCAGGTCAAAGATAACCTCCCATTCGCTCGAGGCGCTCGCGGCAATCCTGTAGATCTTCTTCCAGCGTAGGCATTTCAGGTATCCTCAATTCTGGTGGGGCTCGAACAACAAGTTACGGGAATTGCGCTCGAGCGGGACCTCGAACAGCAACTCTTCATCGAAGCCTTCGTCCCTGCCGAGATGGAAACTGTCGGAACGGGCTTTGAAGAGAGGCGACCGGGTCAGGGGAAAATAATGGCTGCCGCGATCATCCACCAGGGTGAAACAGCGGGGAACGATCGGGTAGGCGATATTCAATCGCGCCTGCATGCGCACCCGCACCAGCACGAACCGGTGCCCTTCCCTGGCCTCTCCCGCAAAGGACGAGGTGTATCTCACCCCACCCTCCGGCACCTCCCAGGAAATGGGGTTCTGGAAGCGGTATATAAGCTCGGGCAACTGCGCCAACTTCTCAAGCGAGCCCCCGGTGAAGCGCACAATCAGGTATAGGGGCACGAACAGAACCAGGGCCAGAACCACCCTCCGATTCCAGCGCTCGAAATCGACGCCGCCGCGGCCGAACTGCCGTCTCACCATCTCCTCCTCAGCGCACCAGGGCGATCTTGCCCGACCGGGTGAAGGCGGAGGTGCGCAACCGGTAGAAGTAGACGCCGTTGCCGACGCGCGCGGGGATCTGCCACGGAAGAGCATGTGCCGGAGTGCTGTAATCACCTGCTTCTAGGCGGCGCTCGAGGCCGGCCACCAGGGCGCCGGACAAATCGAAGACCTTGAGGACCACCGTGGCCGCGGCCCCAAGTTGCAGGGGGAAATAGACCACCTCCGTGGCCGCCGGGTTGGGAAACGGCGTTTCCGCCAAGATGTCGGGGGGCCTTGAAACGTCTTCACCGCTGGCCGCGAGGGCATTGACCAGGCCCCAACCGTAGAGGGTGTCGGGACCTGCAGGGCCCAGATCGGCGGCGGTTTCGCGCAAGGCTTGCAGCAGTTGACCCGGACCCCAGGCAGGATGGATCTGGAGCAACAGGGCGCACACCCCGCTCACCAGAGGAGCCGCAAAGGAGGTTCCGCGGGTGCGGGAATAGCCTTCGCTGCGGATATCGGCGACCACCAGACCGACTCCCGGAGCCACCAGGTCCGGCTTGACGCGGCCGTCCGCGGTGGGCCCGCGCGAGCTGAAAGCGGCGAGGCTGTCCGCCGCATCCACCGCTCCCACGGTGATGACCCCGGGAGCATCGGCCGGCGCGGTGATATAGCCCCAGGTCCGGTTCCCCTCGTTGCCCGCCGATACCACCAGGACAAGGCCCCGATCGACGGCCATCTGCGCCGCCCGCGTGGTCAACGCGGTGGCGCCGTCCAGTTGCTCGTAGGTGTAGCCGCTGCCGTCGTCCCAGATATTGTAGCCCAGCGAACTGTTGACGATCCGGGCTCCCTGGCGCACGGCCCACTCCAGGCCCTGGATCCAGCGGTCTTCCTCCACCGGCAACTCGCTGCCGTTGTCCTCGGTCTTGGCCAGGATGTACTCGGCCTCGGGCGCCACCCCGACGAGTTGCCCCGGGTCGCGGCCGGCGAGCAGGGACAACACCTGGGCGCCGTGGATGTTCTGGCCCGAAGTGGACTCATTGGGGGTGACAGGCTGGTCGTCTTCATCGGTGACCACGTCGTCGCCATTGACGAAGTCGCGCGCCGCCACCACCCGGAGATGGCTGAACGCCGGATGGCGGATATAGTGAAAGCCGTTGTCGAGCAGGGCTATGCGCACACCCTGGCCGCGGTAGCCCAGATTGTGCAGAACCACCACCCCGATCCGCGACAACTGGGTGAAGGAGGGACCATAGTCCTCCGCCAGCCCTTTGGGGCGCAAGGACGGGATCTCCCCGGGGGCGGCAGGCTCGGTGAGCGGCGGCGGGCGCTGAAACTTGGCCACCGGCCGCAGCCGGCGCACGAAGGACTGGGAGGCAAGCCAGCGGCGCTGGGCCGCGCTGGCCCTGACGCTGACCGCGTTGAACCACCTGGAACGGACGCGGACCACGGGGCCGGCTTTCTCGATCCGGAAGACGTAGCGCGGGTCCACCTCCAGATCCAGTTCCGCGGCGGGGTGTCCCTCTCCCAGTTCTGCCCAGACCAGGCGACCGTCCAGACCATCCGGTTTGTCGCGCAGAAAGATCCAGAAGTCTTCTCCGGGCTGGTCCGCCGCCAGGGAGGCCGCGAGGAGATGGACGAGAACGGCACCCACTCCCACTCTATGCGGGCGGCGCATCATGGCGGTTCCGGATTCCTTCGGTCGATCACCTCTACGCCAGCGGGGAACTCGAAGCGAAAGATCGCGTCGGCCAGGTTCCTGTTGGTCCTGTGGTCCTCGAGAATGTAGGTGGTAATATTGTCGTTGGCTTCTATCTGCTCCACCTTCAACAGGTGCCAGCGGTTGCGGTCCACCCAGATCCGCATCTGGGTGACGTAGGCATTTTCGGTGCGCGGCCTCAGCGCCAGCAGATAGCAGTTTCGCTTCCCCAGACGGACCTCCTCCACCGCCGCGGTCTCGTAGCGGTCGGTGTAGTCCACCAGGATTTCCCAGGGTGTCTTCAGCCCCCCTTCGTAGGAACTGACGATGACCTGCTCATTCTGGGCAACGTAGGACCAGATGGTCTCGCCGTCGGCCACAACCAGGTTTCCGTCCCCCGCCTCGAGGCGGAAGTGGTCGGGCCTGCGGGTGTATATCTTCCCCTTCAGACTGCTGCTCTGGTCCAGCACGGCCCAGTAGAATTGCTTCTCGAAACTGACCGAAAAGGTCCCGTAGCGGCCAAAGCTCTGCCGCATCTTCTCGACCACCTGGGCGCCGGTAATGCACCAGGCGGATTGGGGCCCCATGGCGCCGAGCCACAGGGCCAACATTCCCGCCCATATCCACCGGGGCCAGCTCCTATCCATGCTCCTGAGCCTGTCTCTCGAAAAACGCCGCGCCTCTCCGGGAGCCGGTGCCTTCATCCGCCCGTCCCCATTGGGAGTGAGGCAATATCAACATCCGCGGGCAAGGGAACCCGGAAGACCACCTGGGCCCGCCATCAACCCCATTCAAGCTACCACCTCGTCTTCCGCCGCAGCTCCGCTCATGCCGTCCGCGTCGACCAGAATCTGCCGCGGCTTGGCCCCTTCGGCGGGCCCCACGATCCCGGCCATTTCCAGTTGGTCCATCAGCCGCGCCGCGCGCGAGTAGCCCACCTTCATGCGGCGCTGCAAAAACGAAGTCGACGCCTGCCGATGCTCGAGCGTAAGGCGCACAGCCTCTTCGAACAATTCGTCCCGGGCGCTGGCGGCGGCATTAATATCCCCATGTTCGGAAAAGACTGCAACTTCCTCGGTCTGATAGCCGCTGGACTTGATGGCCTCAACCAAACTGTCGGTCTCCTCCCCCGAAACGAAGGCTCCGTGGATGCGGACAGGTTCGCCCTGACCCCCCGGCAGAAAGAGCATGTCACCCATGCCCAGCAGGCGTTCTGCCCCGTTGAAGTCCAGGATGGTGCGGGAGTCGGTCTTGGAGGCCACCTGGAAGGCGATGCGCGAGGGGAAGTTGGCCTTGATCACCCCGGTGACCACGTTCACCGAGGGCCGCTGGGTGGCAAGGATAATGTGAATGCCCACGGCGCGCGACTTCTGCGCCAACCCCATGAGAAGAGTCTCCACGTCGGCGGGGGCGGTGAGCATCAGGTCGGCGAACTCGTCGATGATGATGACGATCAGGGGCATGGGGGTTTCGGGCTCCGCCCCTTCCTCCTGCTGGGCTCCGGCGCCAACTTCGAGCTTGCGGTTGTAGTCGCTGATGTTGCGCACCCCGCGGGCGGCCAGCTTGAGGTAGCGCCGCTCCATCTCGGCGACCGTCCACTTGAGGGCCTCGGCGGCCTTCCTGGGCTCGGTGATTACGGGCACCAGAAGGTGGGGAATGTCATTGTATACATTCAGCTCCACCACCTTCGGGTCGACCATGAGCAGGCGCACCTCTTCCGGGGTGGTCTTGAAGAGGATGCTGGAGATCAGGGAATTGATACACACACTCTTCCCCGACCCGGTGGCGCCGGCGACCAGGAGGTGTGGCATCCGGGTCAGATCGGTGACGAAAGGCTCTCCGGCAATGGTCTTGCCGAGGGCCATGGTAAGCTTGGATTCGGCCTTTTGAAAGGCCCGGGACTCGACGATCTCGCGCAGGTAAACAGTATCGCGCTCCTGGTTGGCGATCTCGACTCCCACCACGGACTTGCCCGGCACCGGAGCCTGGATGCGGATGCCCCTGGCGCGCATTACCCGGGCCAGATCATCCGACAGGGCCACGATGCGGTTCACCTTGACCCCCGCGGCGGGCTCGACCTCGTAGCGGGTGACCACCGGTCCCGGACTCACCTCCACCACCTTGCCGGCGATATCGAAATCGTTCAGGGCCTCTTCGAGGGTGCGGGCGTTCTCCCGCAGCTTCTCATTGCCGCCCCCCGGCCTCACATCGGGGACCTGGTCGAGGACCATTGCCGGAGTGGGGATCCTGTATTTGCCGCCGCCCGCCTTCCTCTGCAACCGGGGGCCCTCCTGAGCTGGAGGTATTCGGCCCCGGGGCGCGATTCTCGGCAGGTCGGGCTCGGGCGGCGCGTTCGCCTTGAGCTCCTCGGCAATCTCGAGCTCGTGGCCGATCTCGAGCTGCTCAGCAATCTCGGGCTCCTCGGCGACCTCGGCAACCTCCGACGCTTCGGCAGCAACCGCCACCAGTGGTCCTTTTTCCCTGTTCCTTGAAACCGGCATGGCGAGGGCCGGCGGAGTATCCCTGCTTGCGTCATCTTCCTTCTCCGAGGTCTTCCTTCTCCCTGGACCGGGGTCGCGGTCCGACAGCCCCAGGACCCAGGCAAATACTCTCCCCAGCAGCCGGATGGCCTTCCAGGGTCCGTGCAAAAGCAGCCGCAGGTCCAGGTCCACGGTCAGGATCAAGGCGGCCAGAAAGAGCGCCGCCAGAACCACCGCGGAGCCGACGCGGCCGACATAGGGGATGAGGATGAAGTTGCTGGCGTAGACCCCCAGCCAACCCCCCAGCTCAAATACTGCGTAGGACGAATAAGGAGGCAGACCGGAACCGAGGCTGAAAAGCAGAGCCATGCTCAGGAAACCCAGGCTGCGCCAGGTCGTGGGCAGGAGCGGCCGCTGCCTGAGGCGATTCCAGGCCCAGAGCAGGACCACGAGGGGAAGGGAATAGGCGGCATAGCCCACCGCCACAAAGGCAGCGTAGGAAACCCGGGCTCCGATGCTCCCTCCCCAGTTGAGACTTTCCGCCGCAGGCCGGCTTGAGTTGGGAAAATCATGCGACGAATGGGAAATCAGGCTGAGGACCAGAAAAATCCCCAATGCCCCCAGCAACACTGCCATCACCCACGCGCCTTTCCTGGGGGCGACAAAGCTGTTCACAGGCTTGGCCATGTAGTTAGCACTCCGGTATTTCCGATTTCCAGGGGAGGGAAAGGAGAATCCACGCGGGGATGGGAAAGGAGAGGGAGGGACCTTCAAAACCCGGGGATCAGGCGGGGACGGCGATTATCGGCTCCGCCGCACCACGACCTTTTTAGCCTGAGTCACCACACCTTTCGCGCTCACTTCCAGGTAGACAATGTAAATGCCCGGGGCGACCGAACGACCGTCCTGGTCCCTGCCGTCCCACACCACCTCTCCGCGCCCGGTGACCGCGGCCCCCTGCAGCAAGGATCTGACGCGAAACCCCTCGATGTCGAAGATCCACAAATTCACCAGCGCCTGAGCCGCGGGAAGCTGGTAGCTCAGCGCCAGATTCTGCCGGAAGGGATTGGGCTCCGCCTCGATTTCGATGACCCCCGCAGCCGGCTGGAACTTTTCATGGACACTGTTGGGACGGCCAGGGGTCCCGCCTTCGATCAGAGCCAGAGCCCAATTCGCTGCCGCCGAGCCTGCCTGGGGGTCGACTTTCTCCCACGAATAACCCGGCCGCTGCGCCGGCTGGTAGCGGAAAACCTCAACCGAATCTCCGTGGGCATTGCACAGGACCACGGCTTCTTCCTTGCTGTTGGACCAGCCGCCGCGGCCGAAGGCCTTATCATCAATAGTAAGTAAAAGGGCGTTTGTTCGCACCATTTCATAGGTAGTGGAAGCAGCGGAATAACTGCCGTCCAGGACCAGGGCGAACTGTCCCGGTCCCAGGACCATGCCCGCACCCGTATCCAGCAAGAGGTCTATTTCGTCATCGTCGCCCAGGCACCAGCCTCCAAGGTCGACGCTGGCCGCCGAGTCGATGTTGACCAGCTCCACGTACTCGTCGTGGTAATCGGCGCCGGATGGATCGTACATCACCTCGCTGAGCACTACCTGAGCCTGCGCCGAGTCGCAGAGAGGAATCAGAACCTGAATAGCAAACAGGAAGAGGAGTGTCATTATCATTCTAGTCCATTTCCGAGGGGGTCATATCCCCTCGCCGCGATCCAGGGAGAGAAACACATGACCCTAGATCATCCCGACCCTTTTGCGCAGCCCCCACTCGATTCCCAAGAGGGCCACCACCAGCATTAGAGGCCAGGTGGGACCCCACAGGGGCAAGGTAGCCGCCTCTTCCACCAGACGTTTCTGCAGGGGCATCAGGGGCAGCAACTGGCGCCACTGGGCAAGGGGGCGATGATTTCCTCCGCTGCGGCGGGCGATCTCACTCAGCAGCGCCTGGTCCGCTCTCACGTCCACCGACTCGATGCTGTGCTGCTCGACCAGGAAGCTGCCCTCGTCCGCGCCAATGAGCACATCCCCGGCCTGGGCCTCTGCCTTAAAGTGGTAGTCACCGGGCTCCAGGCCGCCCCAGGAGCCGCGGTAATGGCCGCCCGCCTGCTCCTGCAACTGCAGCTCTTGCTGATCCAGGAGAATTCGCACCTGCGCCCGGCGCTGGGGCCGCAGCAACTCGTCGAAAGCCTGAGCCACAAAGACGATCCTTTCTCCGGCTCGATAGACGTGGCGTTCGGTCGACACCCGCAGGCGCCCCGAGGGGGTCTCCAGAGCCAGCCACTTGACCGCATTGCGCCAGAAGCGGCGGATGGTCTGCGGCCGCCCTCCCACCCCGCTGCTGAGCAGGTCGAGCCGCCACCACGACGCCGACAGGACGGCCACGACCTTGCCCCGACCGTGGACCCCCGCCACCACCAGCGGCGCTCGTTCCTCATCCGCAGCTTCGACCAGGACCAGGGACCCCGGGCGCCTGCTGTCGATGCGGAAGTATCCCGGCAGGGGCGGCAGCGACTTCCACGGATCCTGGGCCCCCTGCTGCAGCCGGACTACCGGGTGGAGGCGGCCTTCGGCGCTGAGCTGGAGGGGGACCTGGGCGCTGACGAAGGGATCGGTCCGGGGCTCGACGGCCACCGGGAGCAACGCTGCAACCGAGGTCCCGGGATCCCAATCGACGAAGGCGCGCGGACCTCCGATGAAGAGCAACCCGGTTCCGGCGAGGACCTGTTCCGCCAGACCCCAGGCCTCGGCGCGACGCATCAGCTCCCTGTCCGGATTGAGCAGAACCACGACGTCGGCCGCGGCGAATATTTCCGCCGGTGCCGGACCCTCCTGGTAGAACACTCCCGGCTCGCGCTGCACCAGGGCTTCCACCACGATGCTGGAGTCGGCCTTCAGGCCGCGCTGCAGAAAGGCCAGGTCGGCACTGGGCTCCCCGGCAACCAGGGAAACCCTGGTGCGCTCTTCGAGGACCCGGGTAAAAATCAGAGCCTCGTTGTTGTCGCGCCAGAATTCCCCTTCCAGAGGCGGCACCACGAGGCGGTAAATATGGGGACCGGCAGTTTCGGGCTCGACCTCGAAGGACAACCTCTGCACCGTGGTCCCCTGTTGCAGGGCGAGGCGGCGGCGGTCGATCTCCCTTTCTCCCTCGAGGAGGAGGACCTGCACATCCCTGCCTCCATATCCCCAATGGCGAATCTCGGCTTTGAGTTCAAAACTCCTGCCCACGTAGCTGCTTTCCGGGGCCTCCGCGCCGAGAATCTGTATATCCGGGGGGTTCTCGCCGCTGCCCACTCCGAGAGCAAAAACCGGCATCTCCGTCTCGGCGGCCCAGGAAAGGGGATCTTCCCCAAGATTGTGGGCCCCGTCCGAGACCAGGAGAATCCCCTGGAAGGCCCTGGGGTCGGATTTCCCTTCCGCGCTCTTTCTCAGTGCACCGGTGAGGTCGGTAGCCGAGCCAACTGGACGCAGGGCGGAAAGGGTATCCAGGTCGAGGGCATGGATGTCTTGCGCAAAGCCAAAAGCGCTCACCTCCGCCGGAGCCAGGGCGGCGCGAAAGTCTTCATGGGAAAGTACGGCCACGGCGCGTTCCAGCCTCCTGCCCTCTCCTGCGGACACGGCCATGCTGGCGCTGGTATCCACCAGAACCAGCAGGCGCGGTCGCACCACCTCCTTGCTCCATACCCCGAGAACGGGTTCCAACAGCAGGAGAAGCAGCAAACCAAGGGCCAAACTCCGCACAGCTACGAGGGCGGTGCGCAAGACCCTTCCGGCGTCAGGATAGGTCCGCCGGTAGATAAGGTAAACGAGGCCGAGCAGCAGCGGCAGGAGCACCAGAATGGCCCGGTGGCCCTCGAACCGCAGGCTCAGATCCAGCCATTCGGGCATGGGCGGTAACTATTGGAAGGTTATAGAACTTATGTAGTGATTTCGGAGACCGTTCCGGGCGCAGCCTCAGAGGCCGTTCTCTCCGAGGCTGAGGCGGGGAACGGCGTCCAGACTGTAGTCGGAGCTGATGCCGCGTCCCAGATAGTAGGCACCGGTGGCAGCAATCATCGCCGCATTGTCGGTACACAGCAGTGGCGACGGAACGCACAGGGATCCGCCCCGGCGCGCCACTTCTTCCTGCAAATGCCGGCGCAAGCTGCGGTTGGCGGCCACGCCGCCGGCCAGGGCGACCCTATCCACTCTCGTCTCCTCCATGGCCCTTCCGGTCTTGGCCACCAGGACATCCACAACCGCGGCCTGAAAGCTGGCAGCAATGTCCGGCAATTGCGCCCGGCGCTCGTCCGGGCTCAGGCGGCGGACATAATTGAGCACCGCGGTCTTCACCCCGCTGAAGCTGAAATCGAAGGTATCCTCCCGGCCCAGGCCGCGGGGAAAGGAGATGGCCCCAGGGTCGCCGCGCAAGGCCGCCTCCGACACCATCTTCCCCCCCATGATGGAGCCCTGCCGGGGAAGCAAATCGAGCAATTTGGCTACCTTGTCGAAAGCCTCGCCGGCAGCGTCGTCCCGGGTCCGTCCCAGAATTTCGTAGCGGCCCAGCTCCGGCACCAGCACCAGCTCGGTGTGACCACCGGAAACGAGCAAGGTGAGAAAGGGGGGTTCCAGCGGGTGCTCGATAAGGTTGGAGAAGATGTGCCCTTCGAGGTGGTGCACCCCCACCCACTGAACCTTCAACGCCAGGGCGAGGGCCTTGGCCAGGGACAGACCGACGATCAACGAACCCACAAGCCCCGGTCCCCGGGTCACCGCGATGCCGTCGAGGTCGCCGAGTTCGATCCCCGCGCTGGCCACGGCTTCTCGAACGGTGGGAACGAGGACGCGCAGATGAGCCCTGGACGCCAGCTCCGGGACCACTCCACCGTACCTGGCGTGCTCCTGCTGGGAATAGACGATGTTAGAATGGACGTGGTAGCCCTCGTCGACCACCGCCGCAGAGGTCTCGTCACATGAGGTCTCTATGCCCAGTACAAGCATTCTACCCACTTAGGATCCGAGGCAACTCCATAAATTAGTGAAGAAAGGACAAAAGGCGGGCTCAACGCTGGATCAAGTCGACCTCGGGGGGCACGATCTCCCATACTTCGAACAGGGCCTTCGGTGCCGACCGCACCGGCAGACCGCCGCCCGAATAGTCTCTGTAGTCAACGAAGAGACCAAGGTCCTGCCCGGGATCGATAATGGCCAGAACCTGAACCGCTCCCCGCACCTTTACCTGAACGGTGGCGGGAACGCAAGTCACTTTGGAGCCCCCGGCGTAGCGTACCTCCACCGGCACCCCGGAGATGTCGTCTTCGGCCAAAATCTGAATGTCGGCCTTCAGGGTAATGTGATCGGGATCCAGGTCGACGCGCAGACCAGGGGGCTTGCTCAGGGAAAGCTCGTATTCCACGTCTTCGGTCAGCCCCTCCACCACCAGCGAATCGGTCTCGATGTAGCGGATTTTCCGTATCTCCCTGGCAGGCCCGGTGATTTTAACGGTTCTCGGATCGAGGTGAAAACCTCCCACCTGGATATAGGCTTCGGCGACCTTCAACTCAACCACGGACCGAACCTCAACCTCGCGCTCCAACCGCCGGTCCAGGGCGACCTCGATTTCCGTGGGCTCCAGAATTTCTTCGACCTTGACCGCCAGATCCCCGATCCTGCTTTCGATGAGCCCCGGGGTCAGCCGGTATTGATGCACACTTCCGGCACGGCCCTTTTGCGTTTCCACCCGCAGCAACAGCCCATCCTGGTTCATGCCCAGCAGATCTTTGCCACTCCCGGAAACCAGCACGCGCACATGGGAGGGCGGCAGGTTTGCCACCATGATCTCGTCCTCGGGTGCATCCGCGTGGGGATCCTCCACCTGCAGGCGGACCTCGATTTCTTTTTTGTAGGAATTCTCGGTGACGGCGTGGAACCAGAGGAGCGCAGCGAGAGCGAATGCTCCTACCTTGATCCCCCAGACACCGTATTTACGATTTTTCAATAGCGGAGGTCCGCGGATTCAGGCCTTATTTGTAGGACTCCTTGATTTCTTTCCCCATACTCAACTCCCCGTTGTCAATCCGCAGGTGAAATCCACATTTCGGATTGGTGCATGCCCAGGCCTTGAAATGTATGGTGGCTCCGTCCCTGCCGTAATCGGAAAGGGGAATCAGTACGCCTTCGGAACAGGATAAACACTTTGGTAAGCTGCCGAGTTCCATTCTTGCCCTCTCTTCCCTGCTAAATAGTGAATATCATCTCAATCCGAACCGCTCAGGCCGACTGCCGGACCAGGGTCCTCCGGTGATCGGAGTAGTCGCGGACAGTGTCTTCCTGCCCTGCGGTCTCCACCGATCCGGGCCGCACTCGCCGGAGCCGCGCCAAGGCCTGCCCTGGCCCCATCCCGCGTTCCACCAGGTAGCAGGCGAGCATGGTGCCGGTGCGACCCTTGCCTGCACCACAGTGGACCACCAGGGGACGATTGGCGCTCGCAGCCTTGCGGGTGAACTCCATGAACTTGAGCGCGTCCTCCAGGGTGGGGGCCTCCATATCGGCCACGGGCAGGTGCAAATAGCTCATGTCCCTCGCCCTCAGCATGGTTTCGGCCAGCGGGTCCTCGGTCAAGGAAACCACGGCGCGAATTCCCTCCCCGGACAACAGATCCAGATCCCGGGCCAAGCGCTCCCGGCCTTCCCGGAGTTGGTAGCCGTATCCTCCGGGCTGTCCCATGCCGGCGATTTCTCCGCCTACGAGCCAATTGAAATTAATCAGCACCACTCAGATCCTTTCGGTAGCGGCTTTGGGCCCTTCAACCCAGGAGCTTCCATCTTGGCCCACCTCCTTTTTCCAGATGGGAACCACCGCCTTGAGGCGGTCAATGGCATAGTGACAGGCTTCGAAGGCCTGGGCACGATGAGGGCTGGCAACGGCAATAAGAACGCTTATCTCCCCGATCTCCAGCCGGCCCACCCGGTGCAGCATGGCGATGTCGCGAATTTTCCAGCGCTCCTGCACTTCAGCTCCGATTTCGGCCATCTTGCGCTCGGCCATTTCCTCGTAGGCATCGTAGACCAGGTACTCGGTCCGTCTGCCCCCGGAGTTATCGCGCACGACCCCGCAGAAGGTAACCACGGCGCCGTTGTAATCCTCGAGCACGTCGCTGTACAAAGCGTCGGGTTGGATGGGATCTTTGCTGATCCTGTACATTCAGCCTCCACTCACGGGAGGAATGAGGGCCACCTGGTCCCCGTCACGAAGGACGGTGGAGTCCCCGCAATAATCGGTGTTAACGGCAACGGCAAGGCTGTTGCGCAGCCCCTGCAGGCCGGGGTAGGCTGAAATCAGGTCGCCTTTGAGGTCGCTCACCGTCGTTCCCTCCCGGATCACCCAATCCTTCTCCCTGCAACCGGCGATATCGCGGCAGGAAGCAAAGAACAGCACCTTGACTTTCATAGGCTTGTCTAGTCCAATATAACCTAAACAAAACGCCTGCGCAACCCCGGCATAGAGGCCACAAACCCTGTTTAAACACTATCTTGCGCCAAAAGGAAGGGGCCGCCGGAAGCAGCGACCAACGCGCCCTGAAAATTAAAAAGGCCGTTGAGTTCTGGCGGAGAACTCAACGGCCTTTTTTTCAGTTAGAAAAAACAACAGCTTACTTCAGCAGAACCATCTTCTTCACCGAAGTGAAGTCGCCGGTCCCCAGACGGTAGAAGTAGAGCCCACTGCCAACCCGGGCGCCATGGTGGTCGCGACCGTCCCAGATGCTCTCGTAGTGACCTGCGGCCATGGCCTTGTCAACGGCGAGTTCGCGGACTACCTGACCAGCCAAATCGTAGATGGTCAGGGTAACGACCGCTTCTTCGCTCAACTCAAAGGCAATGGTAGTTTCCGGGTTGAACGGATTGGGAAAGTTCTGGTGCAGGGCATTGGCCCGCGGCAGGGCTTGTGCGGCGGTTACCGTAGAGGCCACGGGCACTTCAATTACCTCCGACCTGCTGGAGCTGCCGTCCAGATCAATCTGCTTGAGAAAATAGTAGAGGACCTGGGCAGCGGGCAGATCCGCGTCCTCGAAGCTGTAGACCTTGAACTCGTCGGTTGTACCATCTCCGGGAACCAGGTCACCCACCTGGAGGAAGTGGATATTGTCCACGCTGCGATAGATTTCCCAGCCAAGATTGTTGGACTGAGAAACAACGCCCCAGCGCAGGATCACATCGTTGGTCGGGGTCACGTCCCCGGCAAAGCTGGCCAACTCGGCGGCTACCGGAATATCCCAGGTAGCGCTGAAGCTCACGGAAAGGTTCCGGGATACCCCCTCCGAATTGTTGGCGGTGGTGGTGGCGGTAGCCGAAATGCTGGTGGTCCCCGCGGTGCGGTCCCCTTCGGAGCTGACGACGCCGCCCGAATTACCCCCGCTGTCGGTGGGGGCATCGAGGCTGGCGGTGGTTCCCGCGGTGATCTCCTGGCCGAGGATAAAGACGGACTCGGACCCGTTGTTGGTGATGCTCCAGGTAATGGTCTGACCCGAGGCGGCGGACCCGCTCTGGTCGCTGAAGGCCACGCCAAAGGCCACGCTTTCCCCATAACCCAAGCTGGCGTCAATGGGGGTAGTCGCGGTCAAGGTCGGCTCAACCACCGGAGGGGCGGGAGGATTGACGGTAATGCTGAGACCCAGGGCCCCGGCGTCGAACACGTCCCGGTCCTCGGAGCTCTGCCCCAGTATTACCTCGACCACGGTGATGGTGGCTTCGGTGGAGGTGGTGAAACTGGACGAAGTTACAAGTTTCAATTCACCCAGAGTGCTCTCACCGCTGAGGCCGTCACCCTGGAGGTAGGCGAACGCTACCTTGAGCTGACCCTCCTGGTCGGCGGGAAACTCGGGCCCGGTGAACTGGGCCCCGAAAGCACCTGGGGGCGGAGTAATAAAAGAAGCCGGATCGGCTCCCTCGGCGGTGTAAACCCCTAAATCGAAATGGGCCGGATCCGATACTTCCACAGTCCAGGCTATCTGCTTTGCTCCTACCAGACCGGTGGCGGAGAGAGCGACGGTTACCTCCGCGCCGGGCCCCACACCTGAAACTTCAACCGGGCTGGAGAGGGCGACCGCCGCATTTGCATTCTCTCCGGCAAACGTGGCTCCGCTCCCTACTAGCACAATAGCGATGCCAAGCAAGGTTGCTTTGTGCACACGATCAAGCATGAGCGATGCTCCTCTCTACAGTGGATTTCAAAAGGCAGCGTGAGATGTTGCAGAATTAGAGAAAAAAAACAGATGTGAGGCGGGAATCCCTTGAAGGACCCCGTCTCACATCTGTCGATTACACTTACTTCAGCAACAGCATCTTCTTGGTTTCCAGGAAATCTCCTGCCCGCAAGCGGTAGAAGTAGATCCCGGTCGACAAGTCGTTGCCGCTCTCATCGGTAGCATCCCAGCGCACCACGTAACGGCCGGGGCTCTGGTTATCCGCGACCATGGTGCGAACCATCTGGCCGAGCATGTTGTAGATGTCCAGCCTTACGTCGACTGCCTCGGGCAGCGCGTACTTGATGGTGGTTTCCGGGTTGAACGGGTTGGGATAGTTGTCAGCCAGGGCAAAGACCTCCGGACGGGTCTGAATCTGGACCTCGCCCAGGCGGGCTACCTGGTTGACCCCGTAGTTGCCGTCGCGCAACTGACCTTCGCTGAAGTAAATACGGCTGTCTTCGATCTCCATCGTCGGACGGAAGACCAGGCTCAGGTCGAGTTCTCCCTTGTCCACGATCTGTCCGTAGGCGGCGAGAGAAATCGCCCCGTCGCCCTGGGCGACGATGTGCGGCTGGGCCAGCTCGGTCTCACCGAGGATGCCGGCGCCGCCGAGGACCTTGACGAACTCGAGGCGGTCAGCGTCGTAGTTGACGGTGAAGCCATAAGCTTTGAGCTCGGCAAAGTCGGCAAGGCCAACGTCGACCACCATCTCTTCTCCGACCCGCGGCAACTCGGCTGCGGCTTCGAGGAAGAGGCTGGCTTCGGGATTCAACCCGGCCAGGGCCGGAACGGCCTTGCCGGAGACCTCTACGCTGCGGCCGAAGTTGTCGGCGAAGACGAAGAAGTCGTCGAAGTCGATCTTGTTGTTGCGGCTCAGATCGAAGGCCGGGTCGAAATCGTCGCTGCCGGCGTCGAGGCCGAAGAAGTCAGCGAAGATGAAGAAGTCGTCGAAGCCGACGCTCTGATCGGGACCGAAGAGTCCGTAGATCGGAGAGCCAGACTTGTCGACCACGTTGTTGCGGATGGCCATGGCGGTGCGCTCGAGGTCCGAAACGGTCTCATTGTCGTAGTCGAACGAACTCACCTGGTAGGTGTAGCGCACGCCGTTGAGGGCGGTGACGTCACTGAGGGTCGTCACACCAGCATCGGTCATGCCGACGGGGGTGAACTCACCACCACTCAACTTGCGGTAGACATTGTAGCCAACGACACCCGGAACGATGTCACTCACCGCTTCCAGGCCTATGGCACCGGAAGCGCTGCGCGGAACCAGGCGATCGGACGAGGACTTGGTCCAGACCACATCGATGCTGGCACCGGCGTCACCCGGGGTATCCATGACGCGGAGATTGGTGATTGGCTCCGGTGGAATATTGTCTATGGCGGCCACCGCTTCGGCCGACGGGGTCAAGGCCGAGGACTGGATATCTCCCCCGGTGTCCTTGAGCCGCAGACCTACACCCCTTTCGACATAGGCAAGAGCCTCAGGGGTAAGGGTGGCGAAGACCGGTGCGTTCGGATCGACGAGGCCGGCCTGCTTGCTGGCGACCATAGCCTCGGCCATGAGCTCGTAGGACGAGGAGACCCGGGTCACAGAAACGCGCGAAGCGATTCCGGGAACCATGGGCTCGTCCATGAGCCCGGCGGGAGACATGAAGCTGGCTACATCCGCGAAGGCATGCTTGGCGCTGGTGGCACCACCAACTTCAGCCGCTACCCACCACATTGAAGCCACGTTGTCCAGGGTCGCAACTATGGCCCTGGCGATGTTCTCCTTGGGAACCATGTCAATCTTGGCCCAGGGAAGGGATACGGCCGCCGGTGAATCGAGTTCGACCACGGCAGCCCCGGTGGTATCGTCATCACCGGCCGGAGCGTAGTTGACATGGACCTCACGGTAGATACGGTAGGCACCACCCGGGGTGTGATTGTCGGACAGATCCCAGGTAAGCACCAGGAATCCACCCTGGTCACCGGCGCCGTCGGCCCCCATGTAGTCCTCGACGATGAGGGTATCCGGCCTGTCCACGGTAGTTCCAACGACAACCTCGCCAGGAGTCTGGACGTAGATTGCAGCGGACTGACCGTCGGCGAAGTCGTCACCGGTAGCCAGCCTATTACCATCATCGTCCGTACCGGCGATGATATCTCTCACCGTAATGACCAAACCACCACCGGCAAAGGTTCCGCTATTGACGGTGAAGCCTCCAGTGCCTTCCGCGATGAGAAGGTCGCCCATGGGCACCTGGACCCCCAGCTTGTTCGCCGTGATGCTGACATAGCGGTTGTCGCCGAGGCGCGAGTTGGCGAACTTGTCGCCCAGACCAACACTTACCTCGAAATCCTCACCCTGGGTCACCGTGTCAGGAGCACTGACGACGATCTGACTGAACACCTGGGTGTTGACGACGATGGACGAATCCAGGGCGCCGGCGAAGGGTCCGTCGGCGCTGACCGAATCGACGATCGAAACCGCCAGGGTCTCGATGCCGGTCGTATCGGTCAGGGTTACGGTGCGTTCGCCAGTGACCCAGTCGAGGGCGCTGAGCATGGCGCGACCGCCACCCATGTCGGTGACACCGTTACCCTCGAGGGCGATGCCGGTGGTGGCGCCATCATCGCTGCCGGTAACCGCGACCTTAAGGATGGCCTCTTTTCTGTAAGTCACGGCGTTGCGGCTACCGTCGGTGGTGGCATCCGCAGCAAGGGTCACGGTAACCTTTTGACCCGCAAGCGCGTGTTTCTCACTTCCAAGACCTACCTCAACGTCCTTATCAACCTCCTCGCCATCTTCCTCTACTTTCTGAACGGCTGTTGCCTTTATGGTAAACCGTTTGATCGTAGGCACCGCGTGGGTGGTATCGTAGAGGAAGGTGTCGGGGCCGGCCTGAGCGAAGTTACCGGATTGATCGAGGCCCAACACCGTCAATACATACTTGGTGCCATGCTCCAGCGAATCCACCGGGAAAAGCTGCGGGGTAGTTCGGGTCAACTCGCTACCGGAAAGACGCCGGGTGCGCACACCGTCCTCATCAGGACCATCAATTCCCTTGTAAGTGATGAGCACGCTGTCCGCCGGTTCGCTCAACGTGAAACTCAGCTTGGCGGTTTCCTTCTCCAGGGTATCCAGCCTGTCATCGGTTATTTTGCCAAAACCGGCCTTGGTCGGGAAGAGACGCTGAAACTGAAGATCGTCCACGTCGATGTAGACATTTGTGCGTTCAAGCTCGGGGCCCACGTTGCCGCCGAAATCCTGGCCCTGGAACTTGATGGTGTGAATACCGGTCAGAAGCGAGTCAGTATTTTGCTTGATACTGGAGACTGGTTTGTAATCAATTACATTGTCCTCCGTGTAGAAAAAGACCCCCGCATCTCCCTCTCCCACACGCTTCACTTTACCTTCCGCGTCCACTTCCAGCACCTGGACGGAATCGTCATCAGCCGGAAAATCGCCAAGAGCGGTGAAATCGAGCATGCGGGAAGCATTCCTCTGCAGGGCTGGATCGTTGATGCTACTGGCCTTGTTATGAATCCGGATGGTAGCATCCACTCTGGTACCATCGAACGTAACGAAGAGAGTGTCCAGCGGTTCCGCAAGCTTCCAGACCACCGTGTTGGTATCGCTGGGGAACCCGGCGTTCAGGGTGCCGTCGGTGATGGTGTCGGTGCTCACCGGGATAATGGTGTCTCCCTCGGCCTTGGACAGGGCGTCGAGGGCCGGCTTTTTAGTGTCGGCGAAGAAATTAGCCGTGGCGGAAACTCCCTCAACATCACCATCGATGTGACCGGAGAAGTTCCCGGCCTTGTCGACGTAGACGAGCCGGATAGTGTCCGTAGGCGCAATTGAGGGAGAGGGGTCGGTATCGGCGGCGTCACCATCGTGATCATACCGTGCATGATCATGGCCGGCACAACAACCATGGGTTCCCGATCCGAACTGACCCTCCTTTAGGATCAGATCCAGCTTTATGATATCGCTGCCGCCGGCCCTGTTGTTCGGGTTGATGTCGACTCGCTTGCCGAAGATCTGGGCAGCCACCTCAAGGTCACCTTTATCCAAGACAGCGGTGGCGTCTGCCCCTCCTAATTTGAGTCGCAGCTTGAGCGAATCGCCGATACCGAGAACAATATTCTCACCTGTCCTCCTAAACCCCTCTATATCTGTGCGGCCCGACACGGCGACGGATTCGGTAGGCAGCAGGTCGCCGAAATAACGCCCTGGAAGGTTGTTGTCCTCTCGTGTTTGTCCGGCCTCAACACCATCTGAATCGTCCTCGCCTGCCTCCTCACCCGGTGACCGGTGATAGCCAATGAAGGTATTATCCCCAGTGGTCGTTATGTCTCCGTCCGGACCAGGGCCGATGATACCCTCATCCTGGGAGAAGTCTGCATTATAAAACGCCATGGTGTGGGAGGGGTTGGCAGGACGGTCACCGTCCACGTTGAACTGCTCGCTTTTTGGGGATATTACCACCTCTACTCCCGCAGAAGATTCCAACTCCCCGGCATCGTTGATTGGATAGGCAAATGCCGCTACGCGCACCTTGTTAACGGTGGCGAGCTGAGGAGAAACTTTTACGCGCCAAGTAAATTCGGTGCCATTGTTGAGGGCTTTAGTGTTGACCGAATCGGCATCGCCGACAATTTCATCGGTGGCCCCGACGTCATCATCCTCGCCATCTTCGTCGATATTCTTCTGCTTTCGGACAGCTATTAGACCCAGGTTGTTAAGGGCACCGTCATTACCGTAGCTTTCTCTTACAGGGGGAGTAGCACCATCAGTCCTGGATGCATCTACCAGTGGCCCGCCGACTGCCGTGAAAATATCCTCTTGTAAAGTTCTAACCCCCGTGGGTTCTGTCCTTGCTATGGGATCGGTATCGGCGTCGTCATCGTGATCATAGAGATCACCGACCTTCCCATACACCGGTTTATCACCGCTGAAATCGGTAAATGCCGAAGTGGCTTCCGTGAGGACGGTATCCTTACTGTCGGTGACCAGGTACATGACCACCGTCAAATCTTTATTCGTCGGCACGTCGAAGACTGTCACCCTGGCCACAATGAGTGAGTCGATGCCCCTCACCACGCCGCTGTCGGGGGTGACGATGCTCACCGCGGTGACTCGCTGCGCCTCGACTTCGTTTGCGCCTCCCAGCACCCCCAGACCCACGATGAAAGCGGCCAGGACCAGGAAGTATCTACAACCCTTATACATTTTGTTTCCTCCCCGGGGCATCTCCCCGGCATTTAAATGAAAAAACGACAATGACATGATAGCCTTGTCCCTGAGACTGGTTTTCTGCTTGTCGAAGACTTTAACTGCTCGCGCCATCTCCCTCCTTTCTCTACCTAACAGACCTTAATAATACTCCCGCAGGTAGGAGGTGTCAAGTGTTTTTTGGCAGTCACGATCTGGTGCAGAAGCATGATAAAAAGATTGAATCGAAGCTGCAACTCTCGGTGTACCTGCACTCTGAAAGGGGAGGGCGTGGGAGTGTCGTAACTTCAAGTTACAGCTAACTTAAAAAAAAATCACCTTTTTGCCAATAAAAATTTCCCGCTAAAAAAGCCGGTTCCTTTCCCCGCAAGCCGGGGGGTTGGCCCTGTCCCTGGCGGCGGTGTTTGGATGACTACTGAGATACTGGCGGCAAATAACCTTGTCCGGTTCCCTGCATCCTGGCGGCTTGACGGCCGCTGCCGCCGTTCCTAGAATCAGCCCCCACGACCATACAGGAAAGGCCAGGCAGGAGATTTGCAGTCCACACAAAGCAAGGAGGGAATGGCGCTGGCGCGGGTGGCGCGCGGCGCGGTCCACACCCTGGGCAGCGCCTACGCCGGGCGCCTGGTCAACTGGATCGCCGTCATCGTCCTCACCCGCGCCCTGGCCCCGGAGGACTTCGGCCACGTCGCCCTGGCCGCCTCCCTGCTCGCCCTGGTGGTTTCCCTGCGCAACTTCGGCCTCCACAACGCCCTGCTGCACAAATACGAGCGCGTCGACGAGCTCGCCCCCACCCACTTCGTGCTCAACAGCGGCCTCAGCGCCCTGGGGGCCCTGGCCGCGGTGGGCCTCGCCGTTTTCTTCGTGGAGGGCCACTACGGCCGCAGCGTCGCCACCGCCCTGGCCGTCTTCGCCGCCTTCGACCTGCTTCGCGCCTTCGCCCAGACCGCCGAAACCCAGCTCCGCCGCGACCTGGAGTTCGGCGTTCTCGCCGGGTCCCACGCCCTCGCCCTCATCGCCGCCGCCGTCGCCGGCATCGCCGCGGCCTGGCTCGGCGCCGGTATCTGGGCCCTCATTCTCAGCCACTCCACCTACGGCATCGCCTACGCGGCGCTCTACTGCGCCCTGCTCTGGCGCCGCCGCAGCCCCCTGCGCCTGCAACTCTCCTGCTTCGACCGCACCGAGGCGGGGGGCATGCTGCGCTACGGTGGGTGGATCTGGGTCGGAGCCATGCTGCAGACCCTGCTGCTCCACTTCGACCGCCTGGTGGTGGGCACCCTTCTGGACGCCCGCACCCTTGGGTTCTACGACCGCGCCCACGTCTTCGCCCAGCTTCCCACCGGCGCCCTCACCCACGCCCTCACCGGGATCATGCTCACCGTCTTCGCGCGCTACCAGCACGACAGGGAGCAACTCGGCGGCGCCTTCCGCCGCACCCTGAGATTGATCCTTCGCGCCTCGGTGCCCTTTTCCGTGATCCTCGCCATCGAGATACCGGTGATCACCCGCCTGCTCCTGGGGGAGAGCTGGATGCCCCTGGCCTCCATTCTGCGCTGGTTGCTGATCTACTCCCTCTGCCGCCCCCTGCTGGAGACGGTGCAGGCGCTGCTGCGCAGTATCGGCGACACCCGGGGATTCGCCGCCTTCGCCGCGGTCCAGGCCGGGGTCCTGCTGCTGGCGGCGCCGCTGCTCACCCGCGACATGGGCATCGAAGGCACCGCCCTGGCCATGAACCTGGCGGCCCTGGTGGGGACGGTGCTGGCCCTGCGCCGCAGCAGGCGCTACGCCGAGGTGCCCTGGGTCCGCAGCTTCGCGCCTCCCCTGCTGGCGGCGGCGGCGGCGGCGGCCCTGCGCCTCTGGGCCACCCCCCTCATCGAGGAATTCCCCGAGCTGGTTGCCCTGATCCTGGGCGCCGCCCTTTTCGGGATTGCCTACGGCGCCGCCCTCCTGGGCCTGGAGCGCCGCACCCTGCTGAACGAGCTGCGCACTCTGCGCCGGGTTCTGAGGAAAGAGGATTCATGAAGAAACTGGCGCTTTACGGAGAATCGGCGGCGGACAGGAACTATTACCGGGCCCTGTTCCACCTATCGGAGCAAAGGGAAATAGAGTTGAAGGTTTTCGAGCATAAAGGTTTCAGATGGTTCGGAATCAAGCTGTGGCACTGTTCTCCCTTCACCAGACTGCTCGTTGAAAAATTGACCGGAAGAGCGCCGCACCAGAAAGAACCTTCTTGGGGCACACTGGTGCGAACTCTGATCCATCCATTCCGTTTGCTGTTTCAAAGGAGTATCGTCGCCGCTTTTGCCCCCTATTCCATCATGGGATTCTATCTCCTCTTCCTGAAGGTGATTGGGAAAGACGTGACCTACTTCACTTCCTGGCCCTATTGGGACGGTGAACACTACGTCCACAAACCAAGGTTGGGCTCCAGGAAAATCTGGGGGTTGTTCCTCAAGGGTTCAAAAGCAGTGTGTGTGACCAGAACGAGCGCCGACGAACTGGCAAGGTTGGGAGCGGCAGCGAGGCATATCCCTCACAGCGTGGACGTTCATCTATTTGTTCCCGCCGGAAAGAGGGCAAGTAGCGCTATTACATTATTACACGTGGGCAGGGTGGTGAAGGAGAAGGGCATCGGAGAACTTTGCGCCGTATTCGAGTCGCTGCTCAAAAAATATCCTCATCTGAGGCTGGTGGTCGTCGGCGACGGACCCGAGGTGCGGAACATCAAAAACAGAAGGGGAGTTGTATGCAAAGGCCACGTGGCTGATCAAAGGGAGTTGGTCAGGGAATACCAGGCAGCGGACCTATTCGTATTGAATTCATTCAAGGTGGATGGTTGGGAGGAGCTATTCGGCATATCCCTGGTGGAAGCCATGGCCTGCGGCCTGCCCTGCATAGCGACGGACTGCGTCGGTCCGAAGGAACTTGTCGAGGACGGGGTCAACGGCTTCATCATTCCCCAGAAGGACCGGCGGGCGTTGCACCAGAAGCTCGAACAGCTCATTCTCGATCCGGATCTGCGCGCGAAACTCGGCGCGCGCGGGCGGGAACGGGCGCTGGATTTCGCCCTGGAATCAACTGCGCGCAAATGGCTGGAGGCGATTTCTCCCGGGCTGCGGTGAGCCCTTTCAGAGCGGTCTCTCAGAAGAGGGAAGCTATTCTGTAGAACAGGAACACCAACTGCTTGCGCAGCCAACGGCCGGCGCGGGTTCCAGGGGACGGGACGGTTGTTGCGCCGCCACCCGAGGCCAGAGCGCGGATGGACCGCATGCCATGGTCGAAGCGGGTGGTCACCTCGACGGCGCTGAAGCCGGCCTCCTTCAGGAGGTGATGCAGGCGCTCGGCGCTGAAGCCGGTTTTATGGAATTCGCCGGGGGAATCCTGCAGGCCATAGATAGTATCCAGGGCCCAGTCCCAGCGCGCCGAATCCGGCAGTCGAAGCCACTGCCTCATGCACCAGGGCAGGTCGGGCACGATGATCTCCACCTTGCCGCCGGGTTTGAGCACCCGATTCCACTCGCCGAGAAGCTCCGGCACCTCGTACTTCGACAGGTGCTCCAGCATGTGCGAGGAAAAGATCTCGTCCACCGAGCGGTCGGCGAAGGCCAACCGGGAGGCATCCATTCTGATGCCGGCTCCCTGCGCGAACCGATCGATGTTGAGGTAGCCCGGGCGGACATCGTCTCCACACCCGATGTTCAACCTGACCGGCATGGCCACCTCCGCACCGCGAACATGTCCTTCCCGCTCCCTCCTTCAGCCTGCAAAGCCGGACCAGGGGACCTATCTGGGCCACGAGGACGAGCGTACACTGTTGCAAAAAATCTGCGCACGACTCAATTCCCCTCGGCCCAGGAGGGCGGCAGGTTCTTGCGGATCTCGATATTGTCGAACTTTTTGCTCTGCCGGGTGCCGTGGCGGCGCGCCCACTGTGCCATGCGCCCGATCCCCTGCTCCAGGTCCACTTCATCGATCAAGTCGCCCAGTACCTTCTTTATCTTGTCGTGGGAAGCGTAGGCATGCAGGACCTCGCGCCGCGCCGGCAAGTAGTCCACCTTCGGGGTAATCCCCATGGCCCTGCCTACCACTTCGATCAATTCGTTGATTGTACAGGGAACGTCCGAGCCGATATTGAACACCTGGCCGAAGGCTTCCGGTCTTTCGACCGACCCGGCGATCACCGACGCGACCTCGTCGATGTGGCTGAAAGCGCGTGATTGACTGCCGTCGCCGAACACGGTGAGCGCTTCGCCCCGCAATATCTGGTTCATGAAGATGCCGATGACATTGCGGTACTTGTCCCCCAGATTCTGGCGCTCGCCGTAGACGTTGTGGGGACGAAAGACGATGTAGGGCAGACCGAACATCTCATAAGATGCCTTGAGCTCCAGCTCAACGGCGTACTTGGCGATGCCGTAGGAATCTTCCGGGGCCGGGACCAGGTCCTCGTGCATGGGGAGCTGGTTGCGGCCGTAAACGGCAATGGAGGAGGTGAAGACGAAACAGCGCACACTCCCGGCGTTCACCGCGGCGTTGATCAGGTTTATGCTGCCGATCAGATTGTTGTTGTAGTTGAAGCGCTTGATGAAATGGCTGAGACCCTCGGCGGCGTAGGCGGCCAGGTGGAAAACGTACTCGAAGCGATGCTGCGCGAACAAGCCGTCGACCAGGGTCTGATCCACAATGCTGCCTTCGACACATTCCGCCCCGGGATTCACGTTCTCGGCGAAACCTCCGCTGAAATCGTCCAGCACCACTACGTCGCGACCTGCATCAACCAGATGGTCGACCACGTGGGATCCGATGAACCCGGCGCCCCCGGTGACCAGTACTTCCGCCATCAGTCTTCCTCTAAGGTGGTTTGTTTCCTTCAGGTTGGATCACTGCCGTCTGCTTCAATATAGATATAGTAAGGCACGACCTTCAAGTATCGGTTCCTCCGCTTGACATTGAATCGCCCACGGGATATACTCCCCGGCGAATTCGACCTTTCCCCCATCGATCCTTGCCTTTCCAAACGCCATCTGCATCGTGCCTGATTCCGCCCCCAGCCTTTCTGTCGTCATCGTCAACACCAACACCAGGGACTGGCTGCAAGGCTGCCTGAAATCCCTCGAGCAGCAGGACGTTTTCGACCGCATCGAAGTGGTGGTGGTGGACAACGCCTCCACCGACGGCTCCGCCGCCATGGTGCGTAGCGACTTCCCGTCCTGCAGGCTGGTTCAACTGGACGTCACCGTCGGCTTCGGCCAGGGCAACAACGCCGGAGCGCGCCACGCCAGCGCTCCTCTGCTTCTGCTGCTGAACCAGGATACGGTGGTCCGGGAAGGGTCCCTGCGAGAGTTCATCGAGCTTCTGGAAGAGCATCCCCGCTGCGGGGTGGCAGGAGGTCTGGTCTACGACGGGGACGGCGAGCTGGAGCGTTCCACCGGCTCCTTCCCCACTTTGAGCAGCATGGTGCTGGACCGCCTGCTCAACCATCTTCCGCCCGCCCGCGGCCTGCTGGGGCGCTTCTCCGAGCGCCACTGGGCCGGCTACGACACCGCCCGCCGGGTGGACTGGGTCACGGGCGCCTATCTGTGGATTCGCCGCGAATTGTTCGAGGACCTGGGGGGGTTCGACGAGAATATCTACCTCTACTGCGAGGACGTGGATCTGGCCTATCGGGCGCGCCAGGCCGGAGCCGAGTGCTGGTTCTTCCCCCGCGCCCCTATCGTCCACTACCGCAACAAGGCGCCGGTGCCGCGCAGCCGCAAGGAGATGCAGCGCGAGAGCCTGCTCTACTTCGCCAACAAGCACTACCGGGGGGCGAGATTCTGCCTGACCCGGCTGGTCTTCAGGGTGATGACCAGAGTATGATCCCTCCGGGCAAGAGCGGAAGCAGACGGCCCTCCCCTCTTCTTTTCCCAACAAGCACCCCATCCCATCGGTTCCGCGCCTGAATACGGGAGGAAGGTCGAACCCCCGACCGGGCAGCAGAGGCTTCTCAGGAAGCGATAGGAGACGAATCCGCGGATGAGCGCCGCCGTCTCCGCCACTCCCACAGCACCAGCGCCATCATGGCCGCCAGACTGGCGGCCATGATCCAGCGCGACACGCGCACCGTCCACGAAACATAGCGCAGCTCCACTGTGTGCTCTCCCGCCGGGAGGCAGGCGCCGGTCCACACATAGTTGGCGCGGAATAGCTCGGCGGGCTTGCCGTCCACGAAGAGCCGCCAGTTGGGATGAAAGTTCTGCGATACCACCAGAATGCGGGGACCTTCGCTCCTTGTCTCGAGACGGATGTAGCCCGCCGCCGGATCGTAGTCCAGGCGCTCGATCCGGTCTCCAGCCGTATCCCCTCCGGCGGCGCCGGTGCAGGGGGACGGGGGCGGTCGCTCCAGGATGGCGCTGTGCATCGGGTCGAAGCGGGGGTCGAGCAAGCGGGCGATGATCTCTTCTTCACCTTCCACAACCTGGTGCGCCGGCGCCAGGTAGAACCAGGGCAGGGCCGCGGGGTTTTGGTAGAGGCGGTAATTTCCCCCGGCCAACCCCTGGGGGAAGCGCTCCGACTCCAGGGCGATCCCACCGGGGGCGGCGATGTACTTGACGTTGAGGAGGTTGAGCAGGGGATGGACCCGCTTTAGAAGCTCGGCGTCGCTGGCGGGGATGGAGCGCCCTTCATAGTACTTGGCGGCCAGCAGGTGCTCGACCGGCGCCAGCTCGCGCAGCAGGCGGTCGTAGCGGCGCGGGGTGAAATCGTGGAAACCGGTCGCCATTTCCACCCCGTAGAGGTGGAAGCCGGACTGCTTGAGGACGTTGTAGTCGGGCAGCGGCAGGACCCTGAAGAGGCCGCCCTCGCGCTCGAGGAATTCCCTGGCGCGGCGGTTCTCGGCGCGGATGTCCCGGTGCCGCGCCGGGTTCTCGTACTTGAGGAAGAGGCGGTCGATGCGCCAGGTATCGAAGAGGGTCAAGGCAACCAGCCCGGCGAGCACGAGACCCGAGCCCAACTTTCCCCTCAGCTTGAGGTAGAGCAGGAAGGTACTGGCCCCGGCCACCAGGGCCACGTAGAGAGCGCCCCGCGCCAGCCAGGGGTAGCCCTGGGCGAGTACTTCCTTGCTGCCGGGCGCGATTTCCCCGTATACGAGGCCGATCCAGACATCGGTGAGGGCTCCGGGCGCCAGCGCCAGCAGCAGCGCCGCTCCGGTCAATACCCCTCCCGTTAGGAGCACGCGGCGAGCAAGCCCGGGGCTTTCCCCTGCAGCACCTGCCAACACCTTGTCCAGCCCCAGGGCGGCCAGAACGCAGGCGGGAAAGGCGAAGAGGAAGGCGATCATGGCGGGGGCGCGCAGCACCTTGACCCCGGGCAGGAGGTGGTAGAAGACCCAGTGGACCGGGGTGTAGGGACCCAGGGAATAGGCCAGGGCGAAGACGAAGAGAATCCCCATGAACAGGGCCGGGGGCCGCCGCCTCATCTCCGGCACCAGCAGCAGGGCCAGGAGGAGGACGCCGATCCCGAAGTACTCGGAGTTGATCTTCATGGCATTGCGGCCCCAGTAGCGCCGGCCCTGCTGCGGCGAGTCGTAGCCGCCGAACTCCGGCACCAGCAGGGAGGCCACCTCTTCGGGATGCAGCGACCAGGAGCGCGCAAACTGCAGTTGTTCCGCGGCGCTTTTTCCAGAGCCCTCGGAGGTTCCGGCGGCGCGCTTGGACTCGGTCTGGGTATAGAGGTAGGAAGGAAGCACCCCTTCGGCCCCCAACCCCAGGCCCAGCACCACGGCCATGGCGAAGAGCGCGCCGCGCCCGGCCAGCCGGCGCAGATCGCGCCCCTCCCGATAGAGCTCGACGAGCTTGAAGATGAAGTAGAATCCCAGGCCCCAGAGGGCGAAGTAGAGCATCTGCAGGTGGGGGGAGTAAATCCCCAGGGCGATGAGGATACCGAGTCCGGCGAAGTGGATCGGGCGCCCCCGCTCCATTCCCTTTTCCAGCAAGAGGCACATCAGAGGCCACAAGGCGATGACCCCCATCTTGGCGTAGTGGCCGGCATAGGGAAAGCTCAGGAAGGTGGGAGCCGACATGTAAGCCACACCGCCCCAGGCCGCGGCCCCGCGGCCCACCCCCAGCGCGCGCAGGTAGGCGTACATGGCCAGGCCGGCGACGAACATGGTCAGGATATAGCGCCAGGCCAGGTGGCGCTGGTAGGTGGTGAAAAAGGTGAGAAGATGGGTGGGAAAATACTGGGGGCGGATGCCCTCGGACTGAGGGTAGCCGCCCATGCGGTCGCTCCACGCCGGCTGCGGGAAGGTCTCGATCTTCTCCACCAACGGCTCCTTGCCGCGGTGAAAATCGGTGCCCACGTCGTGCCCGAAGACGATGCGGCCGGAAAGAACGACAGCGGAGAAATAGACCAGGCTGATAAGGAGGAACAGGGCCGCAGGCATCCAGGGCCGGTAGCGGATCAGGGGAGTGGAATCGGCGGCTTTCCCGGCGCGGGCAGGAGCGTTTCTCGGCTTTCGCTTCTTTGCCATAAGCTGCTTTCTCCGCGCTTACAACCCTTCGTTCTCCGCCGCGGCGCGCAGGTAGACCGCTTCCTGGTCCAGGGCTACCCGGTCCCAGTCGAAGCGCCGCGCCCAGATGCGCCCCTGCTCCCCCAGGGAGCGGCGCAAGGGCGGATCGTTTAGCAGCCGGCGCATCCCCTGCTCCAGGTGATCCACGCTTCCCGGGTCCACCAGGACCCCGGTCTCGCCGTCGCGCACCGCGTCCCGCAGTCCGTCGATGCGGGTGCCCAACACCGCCTTGCCGGCGGCGGAGGCCTCCACCGCGGCGATGCCCCAACCCTCGTAGCGCGACGGCGCGCAGACGAAGAGGGACCGGCACAGCAGTTCCCCTTTGCGCTCTGCGTCCACTCCGCCCAGCACCTCGATCCTGGCCGCGGCGGTGCTGGCGCGCACCAGGCGCTGCAGGTGCTCTACCTGACGCGCCCCGCCGCGTCCGGCCAGTTTCAGACGCAGCCGGGGGTAGTCGAGAGCGATCCGGTCGAAGGCCCGCAGCAGCAGATCCAGCCCCTTGGTGTGGACGTCGGTGCGGCCGAAGTAGAGCAGGTAGTAATCCTCCGCCGCCGGCAGCTCGAAGAGGCGCTCGTCCACCCCGTTGAAGATGCAGTCGACCTGCCTTGCCCTGCTTCCAGCCACCGCGAGCACCCGCCTGCGGACGCTGGGAGACACGGCGACCACCCGGGCGTAGGCGCGCACCGTGAGCTGCTCGGCGGCCCAGGAGGCGGGGCCGACCAGCGGGTGTTTGACCAGGGCGTGAGGGCCGACGAAATGATGGAGTAACAGGATACCCAGACGGCGCAGGCGGCGCGGGACCCAGAGGGGGGCAAAGGATGAAAAATCGTGAACCCAGACGTCCCATTCCTGGCGCTCGAGGCTGGCCACCGCGGCGGCGCAATAACCCAGGCGGCTGCGGGCGTAGCCGCGGCTGCAGCCCACCCGCAGAAAACGCAGGCCGTCCACTTCCTCCTCGGCTTTGGCTCCGGGATATCTGCCGGTGATCAGGGTGATCTGGTGCCGCCCCGTTAGGCGCCGGTAGATCTGCCGCGCCCGCCAGGCGCCGCCGCCGCCCAGCCAGGGATTGCCCATGTCGTCGTAGATCAGGTGGCAAATCTTCATGGTCGGCCGCAGGTCGCCGGGCCCGCCCCGTCTCAGAGGCTGCCCTTGGTGGAGGGAATGCCGGAAACCCGCTGGTCCCGCTGCGAAGCCTGGTCCAGGGCGCGGCCGAGGGCTTTGAACAGGGCTTCGATGCCGTGGTGCGCGTCGCTGCCCCGGAGCAGATCGAGATGCAGGTTGAGGCGCCCCTGGTCGGCCACGGCGCGCATGAACTCCCGGGTCAAAGCGGTGGGAAAGTCCCCCACCCGCTCCTCCTGGAAGCTGGCCTCCAGCACCAGGCAGGCGCGCCCGGAGAGATCGACCGCGGCCCGCGCCAGGGCCTCGTCCATGGGCACGTAGCTGTGGCCGAAACGGCGCAGACCGGCCTTGTCCCCCAGGGCCTGGTGCAGCGCCCGGCCCAGGCAGATGCCCACGTCCTCCACCGTGTGGTGCGGGTCCACCTCCAGGTCCCCGACGCACTTGACTTCCAGATCGAAAAGGCCGTGGCGGGTAAAAGCCCTGAGCATGTGGTCGAAGAAACCCACCCCGGTGGCCACCGTGGAGGCGCCGCCGCCGTCGATGCACAGAGTTAGGTCGATGTCCGTCTCCGCGGTCTGGCGCTGAATCCGCGCCGTGCGATTTGCGCTCATGATCCTTTTTCCCCGTCTTCGAGTCGCATACGCACCGCCCCGGCGTGGGCCTCCAGGCCCTCGGCCCGGGCCAGACTCACGATGCGCTCGCCCACCCGCTCCAGGCGGGCCCGGGTGTAGGCCACGATACTGGTGCTCTTGACGAAATCCGCCAGCCCCAGGCCGGAAGCGAAGCGCGCCGCGCCGTTGGTGGGCAGCACGTGGTTGGTGCCGGCGAAATAATCCCCCACCGGGGCGGTGGAGGCCGGACCCAGAAAGACGGCCCCGGCGTTCCTCACCCGGTCGAGCCACGCCCAGGGCTCCCGCACCAGGAGCTCCACGTGCTCCGGTGCAATCCGGTTCACCAGTTCGATCCCCTGCTCCAGGTCGGGAACCACGACCACCGCGCCGTAGGCCTCGAGGGCCGCCCGCGCCGCCGCCGAGCGCGGCAACGCGGCCAACTGCGTCTCCATTTCCTCCCGGACCCGGCGCGCCAGCAGAGCGCAGGGGGTGATACAAAGGGCCGCTTCGAAGCCGCTGCCGTGCTCGGCCTGAGCCAGCAGGTCGGCGGCGACGTAGCGCGGGTCGGCGTCGACGTCGGCAACGACCACCACTTCCGAGGGCCCGGGAACCATCTCGATGCCCACCGCGCCGAAAACCCGGCGCTTGGCGGCCACGGTGTAGGGACCGCCGGGCCCGACAATCTTGTCCACCCGCTTTATGGCCTCGGTGCCGAAAGCCATGGCGGCCACCGCCTGGGCCCCGCCCACGGCGTAGACTTCCTGCAGGCCGAGCAAATGGGCCGCAGATAGAATTTCAGGGTGCGGGCGGCCGTCGGCCCGGGGCGGCGAGGCCACGCAGATCTCCTCCACCCCGGCAACCTGGGCCGGAACCGCGGTCATCAACAGGGTGGAGACCAGCGGCGCCTGCCCGCCCGGCACGCAGATGCCCACGCGCTCGATGGGGGTCACTTTCTGTCCCAGGATCACCCCGTCGCCGTCCTCCACGAACCACGAGTTGCGGCGCTGGCGCTGGTGGAAAGAGCGGATATTCGCCGCGGCCTCCTCGAGGGCCAGGCGCAGCTCCGGATCCATGGCGGCGCCGGCTTCCTTCAGAATCGACGGAGGAACGCGAAAATGCTGGGGGGCAAGGGTCACATTATCGAACTCGCGGGTGAAGGCCGCCACCGCCTCGTCGCCGCCGCGCCTCACCTCCTCGAGCACGCGGGCTGCCGTCTCCTCCACCTGGGGAGGAAAGCCGCCGTCGCGCGACAGAATGGCCTTTAGCTTGGGGGCCAGGGGTGTGGCCGGGTAGGAGACGAGGTCGAGCATCAGTAAACCACCTTGTTCAGGGGGTACTCGATGATGCCGGTGGCGCCCACCTTCTTGAGCTGCGGGATCAACTGCCGCACCACCGCCTCGTCGGCGATGATCTCGAGGGCGACCCAGCTCTCGTCCAACTGGTTCGAAATGGTCGGGGTGTGCAGCGCCGGCAGCCGCGCGATGACCGCCTCCAATTTGCGCCGCGGCACGTTCATCTTGAGTCCCACCTTGGGCTCGGCCTCCAGGGCTCCCTTGAGCAGCAGGAGCAGGTTCTCGGCCTTCTCGCGCTTCCACCCATCTTCCCAGACCGCCTTGTTGGCGATGAAGCAGGTAGCTGATTCGAACAGAGTTTCGACCACCCGCAGGCGGTTGGCGCGCAGCGACGAGCCGGTCTCGGTGAGCTCGACGATGGCGTCCACCAGGCCGGAAATACCCGGCTTGGCCTCGGTGGTCCCCCAAGAGAACTCCACTTCGGCCTCGACCCCGCGCCCTTGCAGAAAGCGCCGGGTGGCGGCCACCAGCTCGGTGGCGATGCGCTTGCCCTGGAGATCCTCCACCGTTCTGACCGGCGAGTCCTCGGGCACCGCCAGGACCCAGCGCACCGGACGCGAGGTGGACTTGCTGTAGACCAGCTCCTCGACCACCACCACGTCGGCGCCGCTCTCCAGAATCCAGTCGTTGCCGGTGAGCCCCACGTCCACCACCCCGCGCTCCACGTACTGGGCGATCTCCTGGGCGCGGAACATCAGACCACGGAGCTCGGGGTCGTCGATGCGGGGCACGTAGGAGCGCGGCGCCACCGCCACCTTGTAGCCGGCGCGCCTGAAAAGGTCGAGGGTGGATTCCTCCAGGCTCCCCGAGGGAAAGCCGACTTTCAAAATCCCGGTCATAGTCCACTCGCCTCCTCGGCCTCGAGCAGGCGGCGCAGGGCCCACTTCACTTCGATGCCGTCCTCCTTCGTCCCCTCCCGCCGCGCCCGCTCCAGGTGCGCAACGACCCCGGAATCGCCGCTCGAGGCCAGGGCGCGGATGGACTCGGTGCGAATGCTCTGATATTGATCCTCGTCCAGAGCCGCCGCCAGCGCGGCGATGATCTCCTTGCGCCTCCCCGGGGAAAGGACCTCGGCGCCGGGCGCCACGCCGGCGACAATCTGACCCAGGGCCTGCACCGCCACGTAGCGCACCTCCGGGGCGGGATCGCGGGACATGCGGACGACCTCGGCGGCAGCGCGGCGATAGCTGAACTGGCGCATGCTCTGCAGGGCCGCGATGCGCACTTCGGGCACGCTGTCCGCCAGGGCGGCGAAAACTTTTTCCAATGCGCCGGCGCTCAGAACCGGCTCCCACTCGTAGGAGTGGCAGAACCCCAGGGCGCGCACCGCCTCGCGGCGGCGCTCTGCGGTGGGATGGCCGGCCATGTCGAGCAGCGCCGGCAAGGCCTCGGGGGAGCGGAGCTCGGCCAGGGACCAGGCCGCCTTCCCCGCCACCGCGGCGGAGCGGTCGTCGAGGGCGGCGACCAGCACCGGCACGGCGCGCTGGTCTCTCAGCCTGCCCAGCAACTGAACCACGATGTAGCGCACCCGGGAGGAGGGCGAGTCCACCTCCGCGAGCAGACGCGGCACCACCGCGGCGCCCAGGCGCAGAAGATCGTAGGCCGCTTCCTCGCGCTCGTCGGAGTGAGTGCTCTTGAGTTGCTCTATGTAGGGTTCGGGCGAGGGCTCTCCACAGCCGCACAGCCCGCTTGCGAGGGCGGCCAGAAGAGCGCCTGTCGCCGCTGCAATTTTCATCTCCGGCTCCTTGCCCCGATGGCTGAAATCCGCCGCCCCGACCGGGGCCAAGTCCCGGTGGCAGCGGCATAGCCGGAAGTCGAGATTTCAGGGCATGATATGGTCCCGGAAATATAATCCAATTGCAGTTTCAAGCCCATTCCTCCTTTGACAATGGGACCGCCGCGCTTTAATTTTACATTCATTCCGCGGCCTTGATTTTTAACCGCGGACCCCCTGAATTTCCCTGCTCAACCCATCGGAGGTAAAGAGACATGGCCAGCAGAATAGAGCTCGCATACTGCACTGCTTGAGGCTACCTCAAACAGGCCGTCAGTTTGGCGGAGTACATCCTCGACCAGCGCAAACAGGACGTGGCCCAGTTCGCCCTGGTGCCCTCGGACGGCGGACGTTTCGAGGTGGTTGTCGATGGCAACCTGGTGTTTTCCAAACTGCAGGAAGGACGCTTTCCCGCAGAGGAAGAAATCGCTGCAAAACTTGACTAACAAGGAGCCCTGAGCTTGAGATACCACTTCTTCTTCGCAATCGCCCTGACCGCCCTCGCCCAGGCCGGTCCGGCCCGCTCCCAGAGCCTCGATCCTACTGGTTCGGCCCTCTCCGACGACCTCAGACAGGAGGCCGACATGCACTACCGCATCGGCTACGAGTTGCTCAAAACTAAAAACTACCGCAACGCCGCCATAGAGTTCGAGCACGCCACCGCCATCGACACTGCCTACGCCCAGGCTTTCTATCTCCTGGGCCAGTCCTACGCCAAGCTGAAGGACTACGACAGCGCCATCGCGGCGCTGGAAAAGACCCGGGAACTGGGCAAGTTCCAGGACCGCGTCGCCGCCAGACTGCCCCTTCTGCACCAGAACTCGGCCCTGACCCTCTATGGCCAGCGCAAATACAAGGAAGCCATCGCCGCTTTCGAGAAATCCCTGGAGCTGAATCCCAGGAACGCCAGGGCCAACTACAATCTGGGTCTGTGCTACAACCGCCTGAACAACGAGGTCGCCGCCCGCAAGGCCTTCGAACGCGCCATCCAGGAAGACCCGAAGTACGCAAATCCGCACAAGTCCCTGGGAGATCTGCACCGCGCCGGGCGCAATTACGCCGCCGCCGCCGCGGCCTACCGCCAGGCGATTGCCGTGGATCCCGACTATCCCGCAGCCTACGGCGGCCTGGCCCACGCGCTCACCGCGACCGGAGACCTCGAAAATGCCCTGGCCATGCTCCGCAAAGCAGTTCAGGTGGATCCCGAATTCGCCGACGGCTACCTGCTCCTGGGCAACGTCCTCAACCGCCTCGGCCGCCCCGGCGAGGCGGTGAATTACCTGCGCAAGGCGGTCTCCTTCACTCCCCAGAACCCCGAAGCTCACTACCGCCTGGGGGAGGCCTACCTGGCCCAGGGGGATCACGCCAGAGCCATCGCCGCCGCCACCGGCGCTCTCGAGTTGCGCCGCGACTTCCACCCCGTCCAGGTCTTGCTGGGCGACGCTCACGCCAAGGCGGGACAGGTCGACAAGGCGGTGAGCTGGTTCTCCAGCGCCATGAAGGACAGTCGCTTCAAGGACTACTGCATCCACCGGATCGAGGAGCTCACGGGCACTGAAGAGTAGCCCGGACCCGCAAATGCCCTTGCTGGTGGCCACCAACAATCCCGGCAAATTGAAGGAATTCCGCGCCCTCCTGGAGCAGGTGGACTTGGTCTCTCCCGGGGATCTCGGCCTCGAACTCGAAGTGGAAGAAAACGGCGGCAGTTTCGCCGCCAACGCCGGCCTCAAAGCCCGCGCCTTCGCCGCCGCCGCCGGCCTCGTCGCCCTGGCCGACGATTCGGGCCTCGAGGTTGACGCCCTCGGCGGCGCCCCCGGCGTCCACTCCGCCCGCTACGGTGGCCCGGGACTGAACGACAGAGACCGCTGCCGCCTCCTGCTGGAGCAGTTGGGCGAGGCCGGGGGCGGCCGCCAAGCCCGCTTCCGCGGCTGCCTCGCGGCAGCCGCTCCCGACGGCCGCAGTTGCCGCGCCGAGGGGCTGTGCCCCGGCTCCATCGCCTTGGCTCCGGCGGGAACGGGGGGCTTCGGCTACGACCCCATCTTCTTCCTTCCCCAGTATCACAAGACCATGGCGGAAGTTCCCGCCGCCCTGAAAAACCGGATCAGCCACCGCGCCCGGGCCCTGCGGGCAATAGCTCCTCTCCTCCTGCCGGCCTTCCCCGAGCTTGGCGCCTGAGAACGCGCCGGGTGGTGAATGAGTTTGAAATTCGGTGCCTGTATGTTTCCGTGCCCCATAGTAGCACCTCATACAAGCGCGAGCGATAGGCCTGTCCGGTCTCCCGAACCTGCGGGCGTTGCACCGAATCGCGCCCTTCCTCTGTTCCCCCTGCTGGCCTCTGGCAATATATGCTGATTGGAAACCCTCTCAACAGGTTGGTCGTGTGGACGGAAGGGCTGCCAAGCGGGCGGCTTATCTGGCCTGGGTATGCATGCCTGGTAGGTCTGTTGTCAGCCCTGTATTTCGGCAGCCTGAAAGACCACCTCCTCAGCATGGACGACCAGGAGGCCTTTCAGGACAATATCGCCATCGGCGAAGACTTCTCCTACTTCTTCTCCGCTCAAAAACAACAGCCCTCCGGCCGGCCTCTGGCCGAGCTGGTCAAGTTCGGCGCCTACCTCATCTGGGGCAACGACCCCGGATTCTTCCATCTTCTAGTCGTCGCCTGCCATGCCCTCGTGGCCATCCTCGTGGCGCGCCTGGCCTTGCGCCTGGGCTTGAGCTTGAGAGCGAGTATGGTGGGCGGTCTGCTCTTTCTGGTAAACGTCGCCCACTTTCAGGCGGTCCATTGGATACAGGCCATCGAGTACCCTCTTGCCCTGATATGGGGCCTTGGGGCCCTTTTCTGCTATTTGAGCTACCATTCCACAGGGAAATTCCGCTGGTTGCTTGGATTCTACGGCGGCCTGCTCATCAGCATCCTGGCTCTTTCAGCGGTGGCATTTATTTGGCCCTTCTGCCTCTACCTTGCCTGGTTGCGGAGCTGCAGGCTCAGGGCCGCGTTGCGCCATCTTCTGCCACTACTCCTCCTGATAGTCCTGGAACTGGTCTTTATCGTCGCCATTACTCCGAAAGAAAACAGTACCTGGCGAGCATTCGGCCTTTACCTGGAGAACGATCTCCTCATTTTCGTTTCCGGGATGGGAAGCCTTCTTCTGTGGATGCTGAGCCGGATGATCACCACCGCCCATTGGCTCCCCGTTCGCCTCTACGAGCAGCAACCATGGGAACTCTGGGTCGGAGTCGCGGTACTTGCAGCCCTCGCCCTGCTCATTTACAGGAAAGGTTTTCCGCAAGCACCGTGCTCAGTGTGGATTCTGGTGTCCATGCTCCCCTTTCTACCCTTGACCGACTTGATTATCGTCGGGCGACCGGAGGGACCCTCGCGCTATCTATACCCGGCCACAGTCGGCTCGTCGCTGCTGCTGGCCTGGGGAATCGAAACAGTGAGTCAGCGACTACGGACCTGGGGCAGCTATATCTACCTTGGTATTGCGGGCGCGATTTTCATCTCCAGCTATTACGCCTTGAAGGAGGCCGAAGCACCATCCCTGTACAGCCAGGCCCGGAATTATATCGCCCGGGGAGACATCGAGACCGGAGTCGCCCAATTAAAGCGCGCCATCGCTCAGGGACCTAAGGCCATCGACCTCTACGATGCCTATGTACGCCTTTGCATGCTGACGCTGGGCACCAACGAGGTCGAGGCCATTCTCAATGCCGCGCTTACGGCATTCCCCGAAAGTCCTAACTTGCACATCTACAAACTGGTGCTGGACTCGATGCAGCCGGACTCCACCATCCAAAGTCAGGCGCAACGGAAGCTCGACTCTTTCAAGACCTCAGGCTCACAAGTAAATATAGAAGTAAAATCGGGGAATTGGCTCCGGTTCAAAAACCAAAAAGCTGTAGAACAGGCAAGGCTCGAGATAGCACACGCCTACCAAAACACGGGCAGGGCCTTGGAAAAACGGGGGAAGCCTGAAGGGGCCATCCTGGCCTATCGGCGCGCCCTGGAGTTCATTCCCAGGATGAAAACTTACGAGGCCCTTGCGGCTGTGTTGGTCAGGGTGGGATCAAAGGAAGAAGCGGCCTCGACCGCCTTCGAGGCGGTGAAGCGCAACCCCCAGGCTTCCAGTGGTTTTCATATTGCCGCTTCTAATATCCTGCTGGCTTCAGGAAGGCTGAACGAGGCAATCGCCATGTGCCATAAGGCAATGAGCCAAGAGCCGACCCTGCAGCAGGTCCAGGCGGTTTTCACTCTCTACAGGAAAATATTGCACGGTGATTTCCAGGGGGTAAGCAGTGCCGCCTACACAAAAATGGGGCTGGATTTCTCACAGGGGGGCAAGTTGGACGAATCTATCATGGCCTACCGCCTGGCGCTGGAGGAGAACGGGGCCAACAGCCGCGCCCGGTTCAATCTGGGTTTGGCCTACCTGACAAAGGGAGACGTGGAGGAGGCGGAGAGGGCCTATGCGGCGGCCTTGGGTAGGTTCGGCACAGGGCGTGAAGAAAGGGCCTATGCGGCAGAGGCCCTCCATGGTCTCATCTCACGGGGGATTCAGGTCGAGGCCGCCCGTAATATTCTCGAGACCTACTGGCCCAAGCGGTGAGCCGAACGATCTGCGCTCTTGCCATCGAAAATGCCCCTGGTAGCGCAAAGGGACGGGCCGGATTGGAGCCTCCCGCGACCAACCTTTATATTCAGCTGCAATGATCTTCGGTCCATTCACCCAGTACGTTCACCCCCACAAAAAGCGCATAATCGCGGGTCTCCTGGCCATCGCCGCGGGCCAGGCCGCCACTTCCTGGATTCCCCTGCTCGTAGGCGCAGCGGTCAACTCCATTGACCTGGACGCCGCCTCCAGGGACGAAGTGCTCGGCGGCATCTACCTCTTTGTCGCCCAGATCCTCGGCCTCGCCGTGGTCGTGGCCGCAACCAACCACATCATGCGCCTCCTTCTGGGCGGGGCGGCCACCCGCATCGAGTACGACATTCGCGCCGCCTACTTCGCCCACCTGCTGACCCTGCCCCTGTCCTACTACCAGCGCCACCGCACCGGCGACTTGATGGCGCGGGCCACCAACGATCTCACCGCCGTGCGCATCTTCTTCATGTACGGCCTGCGCGGCCTCGCCGAGATGTCGCTTATTTTCGTTTTCAGCATCGCCTTCATGTGCTTCATCGACTGGAAGCTGGCACTGATGGTGCTGCTGCCTCTGCCCGTGTTCGGCCTCGTCATCGTGCGCATGGCCTCCCTGGTGCACAACCGCTTCCGCGCCATCCAGGAGTTCTTCGGCCAACTGAGCAACTTCATCCAGGAGAACCTGGCCGGCATCCGCATCGTCAAGGCCTACGCCCAGGGCGGGGCCCAGACCGCCGCCTTCGAGCGCCTCAACCAGTCCTATCTGGAAAAGAACTCCCGCCTCGTCCACACCCACGCCATCTACTACCCGCTCACCTATCTCGTCGCCTCGGTGGCGCTGGGGCTGAATCTGTGGTTCGGCGGCGGCGCCGTCATCGCCGGCCAGCTCTCCATCGGCGACTTCGTCGCCTTCAACGGCTACCTGACCCTGCTCATCCGCCCCATCGCCTACATGGGCTGGGCCATCGACCGCCTGCAGCGCGCCCGGGTGGCCATCCGCCGCATCGACGAGGTGATGGAGGTGCGGCCCGAAATCAGCGACCGGCGGGTGCGGCCGCCGCGGCGCCAGGTCGCCGGCCACCTCCAGTTCCGCAACCTCAGCTTCAGCTACGGAGACACCCCGGTGCTCCGCGGCATCGACCTGGAGATTCCGGCCGGGGCCACCCTGGGGATCGTCGGCCGCGTGGGCTCGGGCAAGACCACCCTGGCGCGCCTGATCCCGCGCCTGATCGAGGCCGGCCGGGGCCAACTCCTCATCGACGGCACCCCGGTGGAAGACTGGCCCCTGGAGCAGTTGCGCCAGGCCATCGGCTACGTCTCGCAGATGCCCTTCCTGTTCTCCAACACGATCAAGGCGAACCTGGCCTACGGGGTGGAGAAACCCCGGCCCGAGGAAATCGCCGCCGCCGCCGAGCAGGCCCAGCTTACCAAGGACGTTGAGACCTTCGAGCACGGCTTCGACACTTTGATCGGCGAGCGCGGCGTCACCCTCTCCGGGGGCCAGAAGCAGCGCTCCACCCTGGCCCGCGCCCTGATCCGGCGGCCCCGCATCCTGATCCTCGACGACGCCCTGGCCGCGGTGGACACCCAGACCGAGGAGGCCATCCTCGGCCACCTGCGCCAGGCCGTGAAAGGGTGCACCGCCATCATCATCGCTCACCGCATCTCCACCCTGCGCGCGGCCGACCGCATCGTCGTCCTCGATTCCGGGCGCATCGTCGAGCAGGGGAACCACCAGGACCTGGTGCGCCGGGGCGGATTCTACGCCGACCTCTTCCAGCGCCAGCAACTGGCCGCCGAGCTGGAGGCCCTGTGAGCGCCGAGCTGCACCGGGAGGAGGAGATCCAGCACCGCTCTTTCGAGCCGCGGCTGCTGTGGCGCCTGCTGCTCTACCTCAAGCCCTACAGGGCGCGGGTCCTCGTCGCCCTCGGCCTCATCGTCCTCGCCGCCGGCGCCAGCCAGCTCGGCCCGCGGCTGACCCAGGTGGCGGTCGACGACCACATCCTCACGGGCGACCTAGAGGGCTTCAAGTGGATAATCCTGCTTTTCTTCGCCAGCATCGCGGCCCAGTACCTGGCCCAGTACGGCCAGACCCTGGTCACCGAGATGACGGGACAACTGGTGATGCGCGACCTGCGCCGGCAGATCTTCGCCCATCTCCAGCGCCTGCCCATGCGCTACTTCGACCGCACTCCCCTGGGCCGGGTCATGACCCGCACCACCAACGACGTGGAGGCCCTCAACGAGTTCTTCACCGAGGGGGTGGTCTCGGTCTTCATGGACTTCTTCACCCTGGTCGCCATCATCGCCTTCATGGCCCACATGGACCTGGGCCTCACTCTGGTTTCCTGCACCGTAATTCCCGTTCTCTTCGTCGCCACCTTCTACCTTCAGGGACTGGCCATGCGCGCCTACCGCGAGCTGCGCCTGCGCCTGGCGCGGCTCAACGCCTACCTCCAGGAGAACATCAGCGGCATGGAGGTGGTGCAGCTCTTCAACCGCCAGGAGCGCAACCTCAGGGACTTCGACCGCGAGCACCTGCCCTACCGCAAGGCCGAGGACAAAGAGGTGTTCTACTACGCTCTGTTCTTCCCTTTCACAGAATTCGTCGGCAGCCTGGGCATGGCCCTGATCATCTGCTACGGATCCCTTTCCATCCTCGACGCCCGCATCGAGCTGGGGGTCCTGGTGGCTTTCCTGCAGTACATTCGCCGCTTCTTCAGGCCGATCATGGACATCAGCGACCGCTACGCCCTGCTGCAGGGCGCCATGGCCGCCTCCGAGCGCATCTTCGAGCTCATCGACACCCCCGCCGAGCCCAAGGGCGGCCCCAGGCGCGCTCCCGGCCCCGGGAACCATGGCAGCGTCGAGTTCCGCCACGTCTCTTTCAAGTACGATCCCCAGGCCGAGGACTATGTTCTCAAGGATGTCTCGTTCAAGGTCAGGGCGGGTCAGAGCCTGGCCCTAGTGGGCGCCACCGGCTCGGGCAAGACCACCATCGTCAACCTGATCTGCCGCTTCTACGAAATCCAGCAAGGGGCCATTCTGGTGGACGGCCGCGACGTGCGCCAGTGGAACGTGGAGGACCTGCGCCGCCGCATCAGCATCGTGCAGCAGGACGTCTTTCTGTTTTCCGGGGACATCGGCAGCAACATCCGCCTGGGCAACGAGGACATCGGTGAGCGCCAGGTGGAGGCGGCGGTGCGCTACGTCAACGCCGACCGCCTGGTGAACCGCCTGCCCCAGAGGCTGCAACATCCGGTGGCCGAAGGGGGCTCAACCCTCTCCGCCGGCGAGCGCCAGCTCCTGTCCTTCGCCCGCGCCCTGGCCTTCGACCCGGAAATTCTCGTCCTCGACGAGGCCACCTCCAGCATCGACACCGAGACCGAGCAGCTCATCCAGGAGGCCACCACCCGGCTCATGCGCAACCGCACCTCCATCGTCATCGCCCACCGCCTCTCCACCATCCGCAGCGCCGACCACATTCTGGTGCTGCACCACGGCGAGATCCGCGAGCAGGGCCAGCACGAGGAGCTCATTCGCCAGGGCGGCATCTACGCCCGTCTCTATCAGTTGCACTACGGCAGGGGGAACGGCTCGGCGCCGGCCTAGCTCCTGGTCAATGCCGGGGGCTGCCGCGGCGGTCGTAGGTTTCGCGGTAGAGGACGACCCCGTTCAGTTCCAGGTCGGCGGGGCCGTCGTAGTGCAACAGGACGCCAACGTCCCCGGATTCGGTCAGGACGAAGCGCAACTGGCTGGCGCGGTCGCCGGCGCCGGGGATGGAAAGCCACCAGGGCGGGTGGATGCCTTCCTGCAGGGGACGGCGGTAGTCGGGGCTGTTGACCGTAGACCATCTGCGCGGCTCGATTCCGAACCAGAGGGAGGCTGTATCCGCAAAGCGGTCCCCGGAGTCGGGAAGAGCGGAGTAGACCGCGGTCCTGACCGGCGCCGGACGGCGCTCGAAAAAGCGGGCGAAGGTCGAGCCCTCGAGGTCGAAACGGATCAGGTAAAGACCCGGTGCTACATCGGTAAAAATGACCGCAGCCTTTAGGGGACGCCCCCGTGCCTCGTAGGCGACGCGGTGGGTCCCGATCTGTTGCGGTTCGACCCGAACGGGTAGAAAGACGCCGCTAATCCCGTCCAGGGCCAACTCGCCGTGTCCCGAATAGTCGGTATAGATGTAGTAAATGCCCGGCTCATGGACCCCGAAGGTGATCGAGTAGTCGTCGTCGACCTCGCCGCCGATCAACGGATAGCTGGAGCGCGAGTTCCATGAGCTCACCACCTGTACCGTATAGCGGGAGTAAACGATCAGATGGCCCGAAACCTGGCCGTCGGGCGGCTCGACCCGCAAGCCGGGGAATGTCAGCCGGTAGATACCGGAGTTGGGAATTACCAGCACCGGGATGCTCATCCCCGAAAAGTTGACCAGCCCGGAGGAGGTCGTCCCGGGCCGCGCCCTGAGCCTGCCGTCGACCCGCGCCGCCTTCGTCATCCGCAGGGGGACGTGGAATTTCACTTGCGCTACCCCGGCCTCGGTCTCCGAGGATGACAGGTGGGCCATGTAAGGCGACAGGCTCGGCCCCAACCGGGCACTGATGGCGTCGCTCCGGCTCCACAGGAAGGGCGCCAGGGCCGCCGCGGCGACCAGGGCCCAGCGCAGACCGGGATGCCGAGGACGCAGAAACAGGGCCGCCGCCAGCAGCGCCCAGAAGGACAGCTCGAGCAGGGGCACTTCTTCCTGCCCCGCCGCGAAGAAGTGCTGGTGCAGAGGATAGAATTGGTTGATGGAGCGGCTGAGGAGGTTTTTTCCCTCATATCCCCCTTCGGTCAGCACCACGGTATTGAGCACCCCCTCGATGCTGACCGCCAGAGCCAGTGCCGCAAAAAAGGCGGCGGTGGCCGAGCGCAGCAGCGGCAGGGCCCAGGCCAGCCCCAGGACCAGCACCGGCAGCGCGGTCATCAGAAAGCGGGCCGGAAGGCCGAAGCCGAACTCCCAGATCGGGTGGAGCCCGTTGACCGCGGCGGTCGCGGCGTAGAGGCCGGCGGCGACCAGGGCGCGGCGGTCGCGCAAGCGCGCCAGGGCCAGGAGGCCAAAGAGGGCGAAGAAGTAGATGGGCGAGCTGTTGAGGATGCCCTTGCCCAGGTGCAGCCAGTGGCCCGGGAGGGAGATGCCCCAGGTGGCCACCTCGAGGGCGCCTTCGTCCCAGGCGTTGCCCGGGCGGAAGGGCCCCATCCAGTCGCCGCTGAAGGCGTAGTTGAAGTCGACCAGGGCCCAGAGCCCGGCGGCGGCGGCCAGGCCGACGATGGCGAGGGCGAGTTTGCGCTGCGGGCCGTGCCAGGCCTGCAGCAGCACCCCAGCCCCGCAAAGGAGCCCTAGGGGGGCATAGCGCGGGTGGAGAAAGGGCAGGCAGCCCAGCAGCAGGGTCAGGCTGCCCAGTCGCTTCACCTCCCAACGTCCCCAGGAGCGGTAGGTGCCGCCGGGCACCTGCCAGTGAGCCAGGGCCGCCAGGGCGACCAGGGCGATGAGCAGGGCCGGGACTTCGGGGTAGAGCTGGTTGGTGTAGTGAAAAAACGGCCCGGTAATGGCCACGATTGCGGTGGCCACCAGGGCGGCCCAGGGCTCGGCGCCCAGCCGGGTCAGGTAGAGAAAGAGCAGGGGGACGCAGAAGCTGGCCAGGAGCGCCATGAACAGGGCCGCGGCCAGGCGCGGGTTTTCCCAGTTCTCCAGGCCCCACCAGTAGGCCGGCACCAGGGCGGCGGACAGCCCGATGGGGTGCACCGAGTGGACCTTGCCCTCGGGGGAGGCCGGCGCTTTTTGAAGGTCGAATTCGCGGACGTGAAACTCGTCCGTATATCCGGCATCCAGGTTGTTTGCCAGGTCCATGTCGCCGTCGTGGAGCAGGCTCTGGGTAACCCGCAGGTACTGGCCCTCGTCGCCGTGGAGCATGGTGACCTGGCAGAAGTAGAGGGCGTAGAACAGGTAGAGCGGCAGGCACAGGGTTAGAAGGACCGCCGCCCCGTACCCGGTGCGAAGGGTCTTGGGGCTACCTCCAGGCGGCAGATGGACATAGCCCAGAAAGACCAGGGCCAGCGCCCACAGGGCGTGGGGCGACCACAGCAGAGTCAGAAAGGGAAAGAGGTAGACCGGCGCGTCCCAGAGGGCGAGGAGACGCAGGGCCAGCAGGGCGGCGGTTAGCAGCGTGGCGCGTTGCAGGCGCTCCTGGACCTGGTGGGCGCCGCCGAGGAAACGATGGCGCAGCCAGGCCAGAACCAGCCCGGCGGCGCCCACCACCGCAGGGCCCAGGGGCAATTGCGGGCGGTAGGCCCCCGGCCTCAGCGCCAGGCGGAGTTGATCGGTCGCCGCCGCCACGAGGGGCTCGAAACCGCCCAGGGCCAACCAGGCGCAGAGAAGAACCAGCGCCAGTCCCAGATCGACGACGAAGGGACGGGGGGCGGGCCGCAGGAAGCGGCTGAGGGAATGGAAAAGCATCAAGGGAATGGCAGGATGTGGCCGCCGCTCTGCCTCCTGACTTCAGGGAACGGACCGGAGGCGCACCAAGGGTCTTAGTGGGAGGCCATGTAGTCGTCGAAGTCGAGCACCGCGCCCTGCTCCGACGAAGTGCCGAGGGCGTTGATCAGCCCCACCGTGGCCAGGTTGCGGGGCCCCGAGAACGGAGGCTCGGTCCCGTCGACCACGTAGTCGCGGAAGCCGTCGAGCAGAATTTCCTTGGGATCGGGGTTCTCGTCCAGCGCCACGATCTCGTCGGCAGCGACGCCGGGGCGCCGGATCGCCAGACCCCCGGTCACCACTTCCACCGAGCCCTTCTCGCAGTCCAGGCGCCAGCTCCCCCCGCTCTTGTGGGTGGCGAAGGTGCATTGGAAGGTGAAGGTGGTGCCGTCGTCGAACTCGATCCAGCCTTGGATGGCGCCGCCGCCGCTGTAGGGGCTCCAGGGCGGGTTGAAGCTGTGGCAGAAGAGACGCCTGGGCTCGGCGTCGAGGAGGTGGCGCAACTGGTCGAAGTCGTGGATGCCGCGCTCCCACAGGTAGGCGTGGCGGTCCTCCCCCGAATGGTGCACCCGGGGGCGCCAGCCGTACTTGGTCATCAGTCCGAAGGAAGGCCGGCCCAGCTCGCCGCTCTGCAGCAGGCGGCGGATGGTCAGGACCGGGGGGTAATAACGCGCGTTCTGGGTGACCGCCACCTTGAGGCCGCGCGAGGCCGCCTCGGCGACGACGCGGCGCGCCTGGCCCAGGTCCTTGGTGAAGGGCTTTTCCACCAGCAGGTGCTTGCCGGCGCGGACCGCCTCCAGGCACTGGCCGGCGTGAAGGTCGGGCGGGGTGATGACCACCACCGCGTCGGCCTCGACCCTCTGCAGAGCCTCGGTCAGCGATGCGAAGCAGACCTCCTCACCCAGACCCGTGGTCTCCCGTGCCGCGGCCAGGTTCTCGGCGCTCACGTCGACAAGGGCGGCGGCCTCGAAGTCGCTGCGCCGGCGAAGACAGTTCAGGGGCCAGCGGCCGCGGCCGCCGACGCCGACGTGGATGGTGCGAATGGTCACGCCTTCTCGCCGCCTCCATCGAGGAGGAGACAGCACAGCCAAACGCCAACCATGAATCCGAAGATCATCCCCAACATCAAGCGAGTCATTTCTCTTCCTCCACCGCCGCTTGCCGCGACTGCATCAGGTCGTGCAACTCGGCCTCCTGGCCCTGCAGCTCGGCTTTGAGCCCGTCGATCCGCTTCTTGAAATCAGCCAGCGCGTCGCCTTCGCCCGAATCCTGACCCTCGTTCATTCCGGCGTAGACCTCTTCTCCCAGAGCGGCAAAAACCGCGCGCAGGCGCCGCCGGGTCAGGGCTATGTCGGCGCGCACCTTGAGCGCCTGGCCCAGGATCCGGCCCCGTTCGGCCACGTCGGTCAGGCCTTCCCTGAGCGCATCCGTTATCTGCTTTTTCGTCAACATCGCGATCCTCCTTCTTCCAGTCGAACCCTTCCTTATGGCCGGCCCCATCCGGGCGTCCTCCGGAGCGCCGGTTTTGCCATTTCAGCTAGACTTCCGAATATACGAAAATATCCCCATAAAGTTTGAATAAAATCTCCTCCATGTCTATTTTTTCAAGAATCTGAAAGCCGTTTCAATCCTCCCGCCGTCCTCCCTCCCCCAAGGTGATGTCCCCATGCCCAAGGTCCTGGATCATCCCTCCCACAGTCTCAAGGAATTCCGCCTCCTGCCCGGCTGCACCGCCGCCGACGGCAGCGCTCCCAACGTGTCCCTCGAGACCCGGCTGTGCCGCTCCGGTGAGGGCTTCATCCACCTGCACACCCCCTTCGTGAGCGCCGCAATGCAGGCCGTGACCGGAACCGAAATGGCCATCGCCGCGGCGCAATTGGGCGGCATCGGCATCCTGCCGGTGAGTCAGACCATCGAGGAACAGTGCGCCAAGATCCAGCGGGTCAAACGCTTCAAAGCCGGATTTCAAACCAACATCAAAACCGTTGCCCCGGAGCAGTCCATCGGCGCCGTCATCGACATCATCGACGGTACCGGCTACACCACCTTTCCGGTGACCGACAGCGGCCGCTTTCACGGCAAGTTGCTGGGCATCATCACCGACAAGGACTTCGACCTGCGCCGCGACCAGGAGCGCAACGTCGGGGAGCGCATGAAGACCGACGTCCAGACCGGGGTCGACCTCAACGATCTCAAGGAAGCCAACGAGCTGATGATCAAATTCGGCCGCGGCGTCCTCCCCATCGTCTCCGCCGACGGCACCCTGCAGTCGGTGGTCTTCAAGAAGGACCTGGACAAGCATCTGATGCACCCCAAGGAGTCCATCGACTCCCAGAAGCGCCTCCTGGCCGGCGCGGCCGTTTCCACCCACCCTGAGGACCGCGACCGCGTCCGCGCCCTGGTGAAATGCGAAGTGGACGCCCTGGTCATCGACGCCTCCGACGGACACACCGAGTACCAGGGCCAGATGATGGAGTGGATCAAAGGGAATTTCCCGGTCCCGGTGGTGGGAGGCAACGTGGTAACCGCCGCCGGCTTTAACTTTCTGGTGCAGGCCGGGGCCGACGCGGTCAAGGTGGGCATGGGCATCGGCTCCGGCTGCACCACCCAGGAGATCAAGTCCACCGGCCGCGGCCAGGCCACCGCGTTGCTGGAGATCGGCGCGGCGCGGGACGAGCTGGCCCGCGCCGAGGGCCGCTACGTCCCCTTGATCGCCGACGGCGGCATCAGCAGTCCGGCCGAGATGTCGGTGGCCCTGGCCATCGGCGCCGACGCCTTGATGCTGGGCAACTTCTTCGCCCGCTACACCGAGAGCGAGGGCAACCTGGTGCGCAACGCCGCCGGCGAGATCGTCAAGGAATACTGGATGGAAGGCAGCGCCAAGGCGCGCAACTTCCGCCGCTACGCTCAGCTCAAGGACCTCTTTTTCGAAGAAGGCATCACCGGCTACGTGCCCCACATGGGCTCCATCTACGATAAGCTGCCGGTGGTAGTGCAGATCCTCAGCGCCACCCTGGCCACCGCCGGCTGCCGCAGCATCGACGCGCTGCACCGCCAGGCGGTGCTCGAGATGCAGTCCCCCACCGCGCTCCAGGACAGCCAGGTCCACGACATGGTGCCGGTCAACATCGATCAGCGAATTTTGTGATGAAGATCGGCTACACCACCTGGGGCATGCCGGACCTGCCCATCGACGTGGCGCTGGAACACCTTGTCCGGCTCGGCTTCACCGGGGTCGAGCCCACCGTCATCCCGGGCTGGAGCACCGAGTTGGACACCCTCGACCGGGGAGAGCGGCGCCGCATCCGCCGGCTCTTCGACCGCCACCGCCTCGACCTGCCGGCGGTGGCCGGCCATCGCTCCCTGCTGGAGAAGGATCCCGAGCTCCACGCCGAGAACCGGCGGCGCCTGCGCGGCGCGGTGGACCTCTGTGCGGATTGGAGCAACGCCGGGGGAACCCCGGTCCTGGACACCACCCTGGGGGGCATGCCGCGGGACTGGGACGGGCACGAAGATTTCGTTCTCGAGCGCCTCGGGGAGCTGGTGGACTACGGCGCCGGGCGCGGCGTCCCCATCGCCGTCGAGCCCCACGTGGGATCGGCCCTGGACCTGCCCGACAAGACCCTGTGGCTCCTGCACCGCATCGACTCACCCTATCTCAAGCTCAACTTCGACATCAGCCACTTCGACGTTCTCGGTCTGCCCGTGGCGGAGACCGTTGCCGCCCTCGCCCCCCACGCGGCCCACACCCACGTCAAGGACCAGCGCGGCCGCTCCCCTGACCACGAATTTCTCATTCCGGGGGAGGGCCCCTTCGACTTCGTCCACTATCTCGAGGAGATGGAAAAGGCCGGCTATGGGGGATACATCACCGCGGAGGTGAGCAAAATGGTCCAGCAGCGCCCCGGCTACGACCCGCTGGCGGCGGCTGCCCTGGCCTACCGGACCCTGGAGGGTGCCTTCGAGCGGGCCGGCATTTCCTCTTGAGCGCCCTGGCCCCGGGGCCTCGCCACTAGTCCAGCGGCAGCTCCACCCGGCGGCCGCTAGCCATGCTGACGTTCACCGCCTGGGTGAACTCCATGTACTTAGTGCCGGCGGCGAAGCTGGTGTGGGTGACGGGCTTGCCCTCGAGGATGGCCTCGGCGAACTCCTCCTCCACCCGCCAGCCCCCGCGCTTCTCCGGGGAGACCTCCAGCGCGCGCCAGGAATCGTCCCCGGCATCCGCCACCCAGGCGGACTCCCCTTCCAGCTTGAATGCCCCTCTGGTGCCGTGCATCTCGATGGAGTCGCCGACGCCCAGGCGGGCCACGCTGCTGATGTGGTAGACCGCGGTGGCGCCGCTTTCCAGCTCGGCGACGATCCCCAGGCTCTCGGGCACGTCGGCTCGGGCCCTGGCCCCGGTTTCAGGGTCGACGCGCTCGGCCGTGAAGATCTTGCCCCAGGCCGTCACCGCTTTTTCGTGGCCGGCATAGCGCCGCACCGTCTCGTTGAAGATCCCCATGCTAATGATGTTCATCCCGGAGAGATCGCGGCGCTGGCGCCAGTGCAGCGGCGCCTGCGGATCGTAGCCGCCGCCGAGGGCGTTGACGTGAATCTCGAGGAAATCCCCGAAGACTCCCTCCGCCACCATCTCCAGGATGGTGGCCTCGAACTCCAGCCCCATGGGCGCCGGCACGACCATGGCCACCCGGTCGCTTTGCTCCGAGGCCGCGTACATGCGCCGCGCTTCCTCCAGGTTCATGGCCATGCGCGCCTCGGTGAGGATGTGCTTGCCCGCCTTCAAGGTCTCCAGGGTGATGGGGCAGTGCATGTAGGGCCAGGTGCCGACGCACACCGCATCGACCCCGTCGCTGTGGACAAGGTCCTGCCAATCCTCGAAGACCTGCCCGATGCCGAACTCGTCGGCCACCTTCTGCCCCGATTGCCGCGAGCGGTTGCACACCGCCACCACCTCGACCCCGTCGATGTTCCGAAAGCCGGGGATGTGGCGGCTGCGCGTATTGGCGCCGGCCCCCACAATGCCGATTCGCAATGTCATGAAAAGCTCCTTCCTGTTTCAGTTGTTGTCTCCGACCCCTCGAAAATCTGCAGCTATTTCCTCTGCGCTGCGTTATAGTACCTGGGGCTCCCCGCGGTGTCAACCAGCCGGCGCCGCCGCGTTGACGGATGCCCGCGGGCAATTATCTTTGGAGTCCATGGACAAGCCCAGAAAAAACTTCACTCACAAGCACAGCAAGCGCCTCACCCAGATGGTCGCCTGCGGCGGCTGAGCCTCCAAGCTCAGCCCCGGGGAACTGGGGCGGGTTCTGGCCGGGTTGCCGGAAAATACAGATCCCAATCTGCTGGTCGGCTACGGATTGGCCGACGACGGCGGGGTATACCGCATCAGCCCTACCCAGGCCCTGGTGCAGACGGTTGACTTCTTCACCCCCATCGTCGACGACCCCTTCGCCTTCGGCGCCATCGCCGCGGCCAACTCTCTCAGCGACATCTACGCCATGGGCGGGCGCCCCCTGACCGCGCTCAACATCGCCGGCTTTCCCAACGATGAGCTGGAGCCCGAGGTCCTCAACCAGATCCTGCGCGGCGGCCACTCCAAGGTGGAGGAGGCCGGCGCGGTCCTCCTCGGCGGCCACACGGTGCAGGACCCGGAGCTCAAGTACGGCCTGGCCGCGACCGGCCTGGTCCATCCCGACGCCATCCTCACCAATGCCGGAGCCCGCCCCGGCGACCGCCTCATCCTCACCAAGAAGCTGGGCACCGGCCTCATCGCCAACGCCTTCAAGGCCGGTTCGATCAGCACCGACGACATGGAGGAAGCCGTCGCCTCCATGAGCGCCCTCAACGCCGCCGCCGCGGAGCAGGTCCAGGCGGTCGGGGTGAACGCCTGCACCGACGTTACCGGATTCGGCCTTCTGGGCCACGCCGGCGAAATGGCCGCGGCCAGCCAGGTCTCTCTGGTCTTCGACGCGCTCCAAGTGCCGGCCATGGAGCTGGCCCTGGAGCTCGGTGCGAAAGGGCCCCTCGCCGGCGGCTCCAAAGACAACCAGGACTTTCTTCAGGACCTGGTTACTATCGACCCCGCGGTTCCCCCGGAGCGCGCCAACGTGATGTTCGACGCCCAGACCTCGGGCGGTCTGCTCGTCGCCGTGGCTCCGCGAAAAGCCGAGATCCTGCTCGAATCCCTGCACCGCAACGGCGTTCCCGACGCCGTCCTCGTCGGCGCCGCGACGGCGGAAAATCCGGGAAAGATTCTGCTGCGACCCTGAGCATTTCGCCGGGAAGCTAGGTCAGAACTCTTCCCCCTACGGTCACTTGAATTCCAGGATATAGGTGTCGGGATCGGGCACCACGTGCAGGAGTTCAAAACGGTTTATATGAGCATTGACGGCGGGGACGAGAAACTCGGGGGTGGAGCGGAATCCGAGCTGATCGACAACGACGATATCAATCCCTTTTTTTTCGAAGTCGGCGAGCATCTGGTTGGGAGGGTTCCCACGTTCCCTGCTATACGGTTCGACAGGGGAGGTGTCCAACTATGCCCCTGCGGTATCGCCACGGCTACGCCGCAGGCCTTCACCGTGGCCCCCCTGCGGCGACATCGACCGGCGCCGGACCAAGACCATCAGACGGTGCTGGTCAGTCCCGTCTTTGTCAGGGCTGCTTGCCACCTTCCCCCCGCGTCCCCTGGGATCAGGCGGCCCTCAGCTACATCAGCCCGCTACGACGGACTGAAGGCGGTGGCCTTTCACCACCACACGGTACAACAGCGCCTCGTGGCGCTCGGTGTGGGCAACACACAGTTGATCGGGGCGGCCGGCGCTAAAATCCCGGTCCACCAGATCAGGGACTGGATGCCGGTCTTTGGCCGGGCGGGTCGTGGCGGCCTGCTTCCCGAAATAACCGGGCTTCCGGTAGCGCCAGCCCGGGCCGCGCTTCATTTTGCGCCCTGCCCATTTTCCGCATGCGGCTGGATGAAACCCGGACCGCGGGCAGATATCCGGAGCTTGACAACTCCAACCCCGGCCACATCTTTCTGTTGGTGTCCGCGCCGATACCACCCTCTGTTCCGGGCGCTTGGAGGCTACGCCATTGTTCTTGTATGACGATCAGGTGTCGAATATGACGATTCAGTATCGCACACGGGCCGGACGCCCCGGGCCAAGCCGGCGGAGATCGAGGCAAGCACTCTCCAGGGCCGACAAAACCAGGCCGGCCCTCAGCTCTGCGGCCACAGGCAGGGCCCCATGAAGTGGGTGCCGTGGGCTGCGCTGCTCCTGGTCCTGGCGCTATTGTTCGGACTGCCGATCCGCATCCCCTACTCCATAGAGGCCCAGGGCAAGATCGTGCCGCAGCGGGAGTGGACCCTGGTGCGGCAGCAAGAGGGCACGCTGGTGGCCACCCTGCGCAACAACCTGCGGGGAGCCGTGGAACGCTACACGGTGATGGGATTCGACCGCGGGGATCAGGTGACTTTCCAGAAGAATCCGCTGGTGGTGGAAGGGGCCGCCATCGACCTGGGTGATACCCTGGGAGTGTATCACTCCCAGGAGTTGCAGCGCCAGTGGATCCAGCTCAAGGGGGAGTTGGCCGACGAACGGGCCCGGACCGCGGTGGACGAGAGCGGCAGGAAAGAGCCCATCGTGTGGGCGGCGCGCATCGAGCTCGAGCGCAGCCGGACCCAGCGGGTCTGGCAAGAAAGGGAAGTCGATCGACTCTGGAAGCTGTGGCAGCGCCAGTTGATAAGCGACGCCGAACTGGATCAGGCGCGCAACGCCCTGGCTCAGCAACGCCTGCAGGTAGAGTGGGCCGAGGCCCAGGTGCAGGTGGTCGAGAGCGGCTCGAAAGTGCAGGAGCTGGAGTGGCGGCGGAGCCGCATCCTGGCCATGCAGGAAGAGCTGGGCATCCTGGGGGCGCGGCTCGAAAAAGCGGTGATCCGCGCCCCCATCGGCGGCCTGGTTTCCACCCTGGCCAGCGGAGATATCATTGCGGTGGTCTACGATACCACCTCCTTCATCTCGCTGATGCCGGTCCGCTGGCAGGAGCGCGGCAACGTGGCGCGCCGGCAGCAGGTCGAGATTCCGCTGGCGGGCAAGGTGCTGCCGGCGACGATCGTCCACCTGGGGCAGACGGCCCACTCCGTCGGCGGCCAGCAGTATTTCTCCACCAAGGCCCTCATCGAGGGTGGCCGCGACCTGTTGGTACCCGGGCTGGTGGTCCGTTGCGCCATCGTCGCCGCGCCCCTGTCGCCGTGGGAATACCTCCTGCGTCTGCTCCGTTCCTGAGTCTGCCGGAGGACGCGGGCCCGATGCCATGAGTCGCCTCGAATACAAATACCTGGTGCCGGAGGAAGCTCTGGCGGACGTGCGCCGTCGCCTGGCACCCCACGTCGAACCCGACACTCACGCCAGCGCTCGAGAGGGCTACACCGTCCGCAGCGTCTACTTCGACACGGCAGACCTGGACAGCTACTACCAGAAGGAATCCGGCATTCAGCACCGCCGCAAACTGCGGGTCAGAGGCTACGGCGAATGGTCCGACGACGCCCTGGTTTTCCTCGAAATCAAGCGCAAAAACGACATGTCCATCTCCAAGGCCAGGGCCCCGTTCTACTACACCCACTGGGCCTCTCTCTTCGCCAGCGGCGACCTCGATCGTTTCCTCCACAACCCGGGGGCCGACGCCCAGGTCCTGCGCTACGGCCAAAGCTTCTTTTTCCACCTGCACCGCTACTCCCTGATGCCCACGGTGCGGGTGTGCTACGAGCGCGAAGCTTTCTTCGGCAAGTACAAACCGGGACTGCGGGTGACCCTGGACAAGAATCTGCGCAGCGCCCCGTACCCGGGTCTGCAGGACCTGTTCGCCAGGAACCGCCAGAAACGCTCCCTGGAGGGACACTTCATCATCGAGGTGAAGTTCAACGAGGGCATGCCCGTCTGGCTGAAAAGCCTGCAGGAGCACCACCGCCTGGAGCGCCAGGCCCTGTCCAAGTACGTGATCGCTCTCGACGAGCAGGGCATACCGCGGCGCTCGGGAGCATTCTCCACCTGGGCGCACCAGCGCCACGGCCGCGATGGGAGCCCTAGGAAAAACGGCTCTTCTGCGCCCGCCGGACTCCATTCGGGAAAGAGCGGATGAGCGGCTTCCCCGAATTCCAGTCCCTGCTCTCCTTCGACCTCACCGCGGGGCAGGTCGTGCGCCATCTTGCGGTGGCTTTCCTCTGTGGGTTGCTGGTCTCCCGGTTCTACGCCTGGATCACCCGGCGACCGGTCCACTCCCGCTCCTTCACCAGCTCGCTGATCGCCCTGACCATGGTCACCGCCATCGTCATCATGGTCATCGGCAACAACCTGGCGCGCGCCTTCGGCCTCGTGGGAGCCATGTCGATCATCCGCTTCCGCACCGCAGTCAAGGACATTCAGGACATTGTCTTCATTTTTTTCAGCTTGACCGTGGGCATGGCCGCAGGAGTGGGCATGTACGCCGTCGCTCTTCTCGGCAGCGGCGTCATCGGATCGATCATGCTCGGGCTGTCGCGGCTCGGCAGCTACGCCCAGCAAAAGCGGGAGTACATGGTGCTCATGAGCTTCGAACCCAACGGCAGCGACGAAGCGCCCTACCTGCCGGTGCTCAAGGACCACTGCCGGCGCCATCAACTGGTGAACGTCAAATCGCAAGAGGAGAGCGACACCCTGGAGCTGTCTTATTACGTCCACCTGAAGGACGAGGACCGCAGCGACGATCTGATTCGAGAGCTGCGCGGTCTCCAGGGCGTGAAGAACGCAAGTCTGTTTTTTGACGAAGAGTACTACTGACGGTCAGCGCCGCAATCGAAGAGACGCCCCGCCGCTCCCATCATATTCCGCCGCTTCGCTATTCCCAACCTACCCAATTTCCTTTGAGAGCATGCATTCGTGAAGGCACCCCTCTGGCGGCACCCTCCGCCTGCTGGTTGATGGGCTCCAGCGACCACCTATTGCCTGCGTGCCTTGCGAGCCGGATGGTCCGGCGCCCCTGGCTCGCAACCGCACTCGGGTGCCAGGGCCCTAGCGGACCACAACCAGCTTCCGCCCCAGCGACTCAGTCCCCGTCAACAACCGGTAGAGGTAGACTCCCGAAGAAACTTCTCCGCCCTTCTCGTCGCGGCCGTACCAGTGCACCGTATGGGTTCCCCTGGAATGGAACCCTGCGGCCAGGGTGGCGATTTTCTGCCCGGCCAGGTTGTAGATGGACAGCTCTGCGCGAGCGCCCCGGGGCAGGGTGAAACGGATGGCGGCGCTGCCGTTGAAGGGGTTGGGAGAGTTTTGCAGCAGCTGAGGGCCGTCGGGCAGGCCGATCATTTCCCTGGCCAGGGCCAGCAGTTTGCTCCGTTCAGGCCCCCCGAAGTGGTCGGCGAGAATGAAGAAGTCGCCGAAGCCGACGGTGCCGTTGCCGTCGAGGTCGAAACGGGGGTCGGTGCCCCCGAAGGCCTCGACCCAACGGAAAAAGTCGAGGAGGCCGACCTTGCCGTCTCCGTCGAAGTCGGGGGTGACTTCCGCGAGGGCGGTGAAGGTCACCGGGTCGAGGCCGGCCACGGATACGGTGACGGTGTTCGTCCCAAGTTGCCTTCCCAGGGTCAGGATGGCGGCTGCGAGGCCGTTGGCATCGGTGGTGTCGGTGGCAACGGAGAGAGTGCCCTCGCCTGAGGTCACCGTGAAGGTGACGATGGCCCCGGGAAATGGATCACCGTTCTGATCTTCCACGGAAACTACAAATGGGTGCTCCAGTTGGCCGCCGGCCGGTCCTTGCTGCTCATCGCCGGCGAGCTTGGACAAGGTCCAGGGTGTGGGGATTCTTTCCTCCGTATCGGGCCCTCGGACCAGCGCCAGGTCCTCCGGGGCGATATCGGCGACCCGGCGCGCCTGCTCGATGAAGTGGTCGTCGAGCCAGGCCAGGCGTTCCCCCAACCATTGCTTGACATAGGCCACCTCCTCGGCGTGGGTGTGGCCGATGAAGTGGTTGGGCCAGACGTACTGGCCCAGAATGGGCCAGCGCTCGAAGTTGCGGGCCTGGGCCTCCTGCAGGATTGCGGCGAGGCTGTCGATGTGGACTTCCAGTTCGTCCCCGCGCAAAGCCCCGTTGCGGTGGGTGTGCCAACGCTCCGCCAGGGTGTCGATGAAAGCCTCGTCTTGGAGCAGACGGCTCCACCAGAACCAGAATACATTTGAAGACCAGGTGCCCTCGTTGGCGATTTGCAACTCCCTTCTGGGATGGACGTTGTAGTAGGCGTTGCCCAGGGCTATGTTGAAATCCCACACCGGCCCCATGGTCAGCTTGCCGCCGGCGCTGTCCCTGTCCTTGTGCATGAACTGGCTCAAGCGATAGGCGTCGACGTTCTTGACTGCTTCGTTGACGATGAGATTATCGGCAAACGAGGCCAGGTCAAGAAAGCGGCCATAGTCTCCCCGCGATCGGGCCAGGGCCGCCTCCAGACTGTCGGTGTAGGCGCGGATATAGGCTTCCTGCTCCGGCTTTATTTTGTCCGCGGTGGGGTAGTAATACAGATAAAAAGGACGATTTCCCCTGAAGGCGTAGGCCGAGTACCAGCCGCGGTCGACACCGTCGATATAGCGGTCGATCCGGATAATATAGCCGCCGGTCACGTCGTCCCCGTCCACCTCGTCGGGGTCGAGTCGGGCGATGGCGACGCGGTCGCCGTCGCGCTTGATTTTTTCCAGCAGCACGTAGACGCCGCGGTAGTCGCCGTCGATGACCACTTCGCAAAAGCGGCTGCGGCTGGCGTAGGCCCCCATCCGGCGCGCCATCCAGTACACCAGGGCGTTGCGCAGGAGCGACTTGTCGCTGTACGGTCCGTAGAGGATCCAGTCGTTTTCCGGCGGCAGCCCCAAAAGGGAGACGTTGCGGTTTTCGCCATCCGCCTGCCGCGTTTCAAGGGCGTAGGATTTCTTGGGAAAATTCTGGGAGGTGGACCCCCTGATTTCAATGGCGATGGGGCCCTCGCTGCCGTCAAAGGGGTCGCCCAGCCGGTTGCGCCGCCCCGGACCATTGTCGATCACCCCCATCCAGGCGTCGATCTTGGGCTCGTCGGGAATGGACCGGCCGCCCGTGTCGATGACCACAATGGGCAGGTTGGAGGAGGTGAAGTCGACCGCGGCGGCGGCCGCGGGCAAGAGGACGATAAGCAGAAAGATCGAGCGCATTTGGAGTTACCCTGGTTTGGTGGACAGGTTTGGACTTGAGATTTCTGGACGTTCGCACCATCTCCTTAGCCTGGACAACGCGATCTGCGGCAGTAGGAATACCCAGGCGGCGGATCTTGCCCGCTGTCTTGGGAATTGCCTTCTCTCGCACTCGGGTCGGGGCGTATTGGGGGCTCTTCAACTCTTGCTGCAAGCTCCCGAGAAACTCCCCGGCGCCGTTGCGGATAGAATAAGGAGCAATTCCATCCACCCCGGCGGCCCGTGCGCCTTTGTTTCTCTGCACCCGACTCCACGGCACCGCAAGGAAAGCCGGGTCATGCACAAGGTTGTACAAGTGACCGAAACGGCGGAATTCTTCCCCGTTGCGGTCACTTGAATTCCAGGATATAGGTGTCGGGATCGGGCACCACGTGCAGGAGTTCAAAACGGTTTATATGAGCATTGACGGCGGGGACGAGAAACTCGGGGGTGGAGCGGAATCCGAGCTGATCGACAACGACGATATCAATCCCTTTTTTTTCGAAGTCGGCGAGCATCTGGTCCGGTTCTTTCCAGATATAGCCCGCGGCTTTGCGGTCGGCAATCGCATTCATGAGATAAGGCTTGCGGCAGGAGATCTTGACCTGTGAATCGGTATTGTCCCCGATCCACTCCGCGGCGGCGAAGTAGTTGCCATAGTTGGCCGGAAGCTGCCCGATGCGCTCAGCCAGATCATTGGTTGCAAAGATATTGGCGCCGAATGGAACAAGGAACAAGAGTGCGATGCCCGGACGAGGGGACTTCAGTTTAACCCATCGGGCAAGCCCTTGCAGCAGCTCGGCTACGCCGGAAAGTACGGCGAAGAACAGGATGGGAATGGCCGGAACGAGAAAGCGGGTGTCGGACCAGACTTGGGGCCAGAGGATGTAGAGGCCCAAGTAGCAAGTGAGATACACCGCCAATAACTGCCGCCTCGCCAGCCCGGCAATCAGGGCGTAGAGAACCAAGCCGCTACAGATGAGGCCGATAAAATAGCCGACGTGGACCAAACCGGGCAATAAAATATCGGGGATGATGTGCAGGCCATAGAGCTCAAGATTTACAGCGATGCGTTCGATCAGTGTCGGGAAGGAAAGTTTCCCCTCTTCCGGGCGATAGGGGTTTATTCTGAGCAGTAGTTTGATATAGGGGCTGCCGCCATGTGCTGCGTTGCGCAGGTGCCAGGGCAAGGCGAGCAGGATACTGCCTGCGGTCACAAGTCCTGCTTCTTTCCACTTTTTGTGGAGAATAAAAAAGATTATGCCCGTGCCGATGAGGACGATGCCCGCGCTGCGCACGTAGTAGGCAGCCATGATGGCGACTATCGCAAGTGCCAGGGTGGACAGTGCCTTCGACTCCTGCGCCCGCTGCAGGAGCAGGAGGGCCAGGAGAGAAAATGGCAGGAAGGGAATCTCGGACATTACCTGGTGCGAGTAATCCAGAAGAGGAGGCGAAACAAGGCACAGGGCGCTCACGCCGAGGGCCATGGGCATACAGGCAAAGCGCCGCACGAGCAGGTAAATGAGCGGGATGGAGAGAGCGTAGAGAAGAAGGACCAGCCCTTTCAGCGCAACGAGATTGCCCGGAAAAATGATGTGGACAACAGCGAGAAGAAGGGGAAAGCCGAAGGGATACTTGGTATGAGGATTCGGCTCGCCTCCAATGGTTTCCGCCAGTCCATGCCCCCCCGCAAGAGATCGGCCCAGGTTGATGAACTGGGCATTGTCCCCGGTGAGGGAGAGGTTGGCGTCGAAAAGGAGCAGACCCATGAGCAACCCGGCCAGGCCGAGCACGGGCAGAAAACAGGGGTTGTTTTCGTGCCGGGTAAGATCGATGGACGGGAAGGAGGCCTTGGGAGATTCTGCCTCCTGGCGCTTTTGTCTTCGGCGCTTTCTTTTCATGGAAGGATTCGACGACCAGGTCTGCGTTAGTATAGGAGTTCGGGGGTGCGCAGGCAAAAAAATGGGAGTCGAGTGGGGAACTCCCCGTGATTACAACTTCTGGGAAGAAAAGATCTTCACAGGCAACTGAATTGACCCACACCGGTGAATAAAAATTGAATCCTCCTTCTCAATCGCCACTCGGCAGCGCGGACGGCAGCGGAGTGCCCCCGGTGAACCCCAGGCGTCGGTTCCCCATCTTATGGATCCTGCTTTTCTGGGGCGGCTTGTGCGTCTGCATGCAATATGTCACCCTGGAAAAATTCTCGGTTTTTCATCCGGGTGCAAGCCACGTCACCCTTGGAAAATTTGTCGGCGCGGTCACAGAGCGGATCACCTTCGGCGCGCTCGATGCCCTCCTCCTTTTCCTTTTCCTCGGTTCCACGGCAATCCTCCTCTACAAGGAGTGGCGTCGGCGGGAAATCAGCGACTTTCTGCAGCACTGTTTTGCCAGCCGGACCCGGACCTTGGGGCTGCTGGCCGGCTCTTTGCTGGTATGCGTCCGCTTTTACTTCGCCCGCGGCGAGCTGAGCTGGACGGCCGACGCCTCCCACCACATCGCCATGTCCTGGCTGGCCGCCGAGGCCATCGCCGCCGGCCAGGTGCCCTTCTGGACCTTCTCCATGGGCACGGGCTCTCCCTACCTGCAGAACTACGGCTTCGCCTTCTTCTACCTGGTGGGGGTGGTCGATCTGCTCTGCCGCGACCTCTTCCTGTCCCTGAAGCTGACCATGGCCGCTGCCCACCTGCTGTCCGGATTCGGCATGTACTTTCTGGCCGCCGGCCTCTGCCGCTCGCGCCGCGCCGGGTTCGTTGCCGGGCTGGGCTACGCCCTGTGTTTCTGGCACACCCAGCAGGTGCTCATTATGGGCCGCCTGGCCCTGAGCCTTTTTTACGCCATCCTGCCCTGGGCCTTTCACTACGTGGAGCGGGTCGTCGCCTCGCCCTCCAGGATGCGGGCCGCCCTCCTGGGCGGGGTGAGCATGGCCCTGCTCAACTTCACCCACCCCGGCTACTGCACCTACGCCATGGTGCTGCTGGGATGCTACAGTCTGGTGCGCCTGTGGTCATGCCGGAAGCGCGCGGACGCCGGGGCCATCCTGCGCGCCGGCCTTCTGCTCTTCGTCCTCGGCGCCGCTTTCGCTTCCTACATGAACGCCGGGATGTATTTCGAGCGCGCCTATACCAATATGCACGACTTCAGCGTCAATCTGTCGAGCATCTCCGCTCCCACCTGGCGGCACCTGCTGGGCTGGTCCAACTTCCGCTTCTGGTTGCTGCCTCCCCAGCCGTTTCATTGGTACGGGGGCTACCTGGGCATCTCACTGATTTTGCTGGCTTTGGCCGGGGGCGCGGTTGCTCTGCGGCTGCGGGAGGGGTACCTTGCCCCGTGCTGGGTCTGTCTGATCCTGGTGGCGCTGGTCGTCTTCGCCTACCGTTGGCCTTTGTTGGCCGCCTTGCCCCTGGTCCATGCCTTCAACGCCTCGCGCTACCTGCTCTTTCTATCCTTCTTCCTCGCTCTGGCCGCTGGCATAGGGGCCTATCTACTCTTGCATCATGGCCCCCGGGCCATGCCGCGCAGCCGCTGGTACACCCTCCTGCTTCTGGTGCTGTTGATCGACCTCTTTCCCACCACCTTTGTCCAGCCGTTCTACGGAGAGAACTACTCACCCTGCGGATTGCCCCAGGAGATCTTCGACTCCGTCGCAGCGCCTGCGGCGCCTTTTTTGCAGCGGGACGAGCTGCCCAACTACCGAGCCCACTGGATCGCCACAGGCCTTAACATATACAGGAGGCAGGCGTGTATGCTCCACGAGGGCGCGACGCCGATTGCGGAGGCTTTCCATCCGGGAGAGTTGCGCACCCTCGCAACCTTCACCAGGCCATTCACCGACTGGGCCCACGCCCTGCTGGCACAAATGGATTCGCCAGAGCAACTGACTGCTCACCCCCACTTTGAGCTGCTGCGCGAGGGTCTTTACTTCCTAAACACGCGCTACCTGATCGCGAGCACCAAGCGGAAAGGGTTCGCCCTCCTGGAGCTGAGCTACAGCCCCATCGTCGTCTCCGGGCGCCTGGAAGGCTACGACGAAAAGGCCGCCGACCTGGGGGCGATCTCCGCCCGCATCGGCGTCGACCCGGAGGAAGACGAAGGGATGGCCCGGGCGCTGGGAATCATCGCCCGCACCGGCCTGCAGCGGCCGCTGGGGTCCCTGTCGTGCGAGCGCATCCTGGTGCGGGACATGGAGGGGGAGCGCGACCTGGGGACCGCCCCCACGGCAAAGGTGGTCTCCCACGTGGTCGGACGCCAGGAGGTGGAAATAAAGGTGGCGGTCTCGGCGAAATGCTACGCGCGGCTGGCCTACGCCTATTTCCCCTACCTGCAGGTCAGGGTCGACGGCAAACCGGTGCGGCCGCTGCAGACGGCCGGCCGCTTCATGGCCCTGCCCCTGGACGCGGGCGAGCACGACATCGTGATCAAGGCGCGGCTTTCGCCGCTGAGACGGAGTTTTTTGGTCCTCGCCGCTGTATCGCTGGTCATGGCTCTGGTTCTGGTTTTCAGGGAGCACCGGAACAAGCGGGCCGAACCCGCCAGGCCGATCCCGGCACCGGGGGCGCGCGAGGGCTGATCTCCCGCCTTTTTGCTTTGGCGCAGGTTTTTCTGCCCGCACCCGGAGGCCCCTGGACCCTGGCCCTTCAAAGGCTTGCCCTTTCCGGGCTTTGGCAACTTTTTTACCATAACAATTTCCATCCCGATTCTCATATGGCCTGCAAGGCCCTGCTCTCGGTCGGTAGCCATGTTTTCAGCCAAATCACGCCTCGGTTACGTCCTCCTGTTGCTGAACGTGTCCCTTTTCCAAGGGCCGAATTCTGCGGCTCGGGCAGACGCCGGTGCCCTGTCGCGGATCGATGCCATTCGCCTGGCGGTGGAGCGCAATCCTGCGGTGGAAGCCGCCCGCAACGCCTATGAAAGCGCCCGCGCCCAGGCCAGGCAGGCCGCTGCCCCGCCCGATCCGGAATTCGGGGTGGAGTTCGAAGAAGTACCCCGGTTGGGCAACCTGGGCGACTATGGAGAACGAGCCATCGGAATCAGCCAGCGGATTGAATTTCCCCTCAAGTGGTGGCATCGCCTCCAGGCCGGCCGGCGCCAGGCGGAGGCAACTCGTCTAGCCGTCTTCGAGATGACCCGGCTCGACATAAGCCTCGAGGCCAAGACCGCTTACGATCGCATCGCCTTGCATAAATCCCTCCTCCGGCATACAAGCGAGGACCTGAATTCGACTCGGGACATTCTGCGCCAGGCAAGAGCCCGTTTCGAAGCGGGCGACGTGGCCCAGCTTGACGTTATTCGGGCTGGAGTGGAGGTGGGACGGGCCACCAATCGTCTGACCGCGGCAAAAAACGACCTGTCGGTGGCCAAGACCGGGCTCAATGCGCTCCTTGCCCGGCCGCTGCAAACCCGGTTCACCCTGGCCGACAGTCTGGTCTACAAGCCGGTTGAGGCCGATCTCGAACAGTTGTCCGCGGCAGCGCTGAATCAGCGGCCCGATTTGGCGGGAATCGAGCTGCAGTTGAAAGCCCTGCAGAGCCGGCAGGCGGCGGTGACGGCGGCCTATTGGCCCGATCTGAATGTGGCTGTGGGCCGCCAAAAGCGGCACGGGACCCACGAGGAGAATTCCTGGCGCTGGAGATTTTCCCTGGAGGTGCCGTTGTGGGCTTTTGCCCGGCAGCGCGGCGAACGCTCCCAGGCGCGGGCGGAAGCGGCCCAGGTCGGAGCCGAGCTCGAACTGCTGCGCAACCGGATCCTGCTGGAGACCGAGGAAGCCTTTCTTGACCTCAAAACCGCCGCGGCACAGGTGGTATTGTTTCAGGAGCGGATTCTGCCCGGGGCGGAACGAGCTTTCGCAGTGACCAGCCGCAGCTACAACGAGGGCAAATCCACCTATCTGGAACTGCTCGAAGCTCGCCGCATCCGGATCGAGACCCGGGTGGAATACGCCCATTCTCTGTTCGATTATGGCGCCGCCAGCGCCGACCTGGAGCGGGCGGTCGCCGGTCCCCTGTCCCTCACTCCTCAAGGAGAATGAGAATGCCTGTCTACACCACGAGCCTGGGATTTATTGCTGTGCTCACAGCTCTCCTGGTGCTGGGAGAGGGTGCCGCCTTTTCTTCCCGGGAAGGACCGGCCTGGGCCGACGAGGAAGGCCACGACGAAGGGGATGGTCAGGCAGAAGAAAGCCGAGACGACCCCGGGGAGGACCTGCGGCTGAGCGCGGCGGAACGGGCGGAGTTCGGCATCGAGGTCGCAAAAGCCGGTGGCGGCAAGTTGCCAATCCAGGTTCATACTCCCGGAGAGGTGCAGGTCAATCCCAATTCGCTGGCCCACATCGTGCCCCGCGTAGCGGGAGTTGCCCGCCGGATCCACGCCAATATCGGCGACCGGGTGGACGAGGGCCAGGTGCTGGCGGTCCTGCAAAGCCAGGAACTGTCGGAAATGAAATCGGCCTACCTGGTGGCCCAGGAGCGTCTGGTGCTGGCCCAGGCCACCTTTGACCGGGAAGAAACGCTGTGGAGCCAGTCCATTTCCTCGGAGCGGGTTTTTCTGGAGGCCAAAACCAGGCTGGCCGAAGCGGGTATCGAGATGAGGGTAGCCGAACACAAGCTCCTCGCCCTGGGCTTTTCGGCCGCCGATCTCGAAAAACTTTCCTTCGACGGCGACAACCGCCTTACCCACTACGAAATAAAAGCCCCCTTCACTGGAACCATCATCTACAAGCACATGACCCGGGGCGAAGCTCTCAAAGGCGATTCCGAAGTCTTCGTGGTGGCCGACCTGTGTTCGGTATGGGTCTTGTTGACCGCTTATCAGAAGGACTTGCCCTTTCTGCGGGTCGGCCAACCAGTCGAAATAAAAGCCAGTCAAGGCGGCCCCGGAGCGACGGGTACGGTGGACTATATCAGCCCCATCATCAGCGGGTCGCTGCGCACCGCCTCGGTTCGGGTTGTGCTGCCCAATCCGGACGGCCAGTGGCGGCCCGGTTCCTTCGTCACCGCCACCATCGAGGTAGATGACGTCGATGTGCCTCTCCTGGTGCCCAGGTCGGCGATCCAGATGATGGAAGACCACTCCGTCGTCTTTGTCGAGACCGGCGCGGGATTTGTGCCCCAGCCCGTCCGCATCGGCCGCACCAACCCCACCCACGCCGAGATTCTCGCCGGGCTGGAGATGGGGCAGCCTTACGTCGCCCGGGGCGCCTTCACTCTGAAAGCTCAGTTGGCCAAGGGCGCTTTCGGGGATGGTCACGGCCATTAACCAGCAAAGAGGCCAGCACCCATGATAGACCGCATCATTCAACTGGCGTTGAACAACCGGTTGCTCATGCTGGTCCTGGGAGCGGTGGTCATGATGAGCGGTTACTATGGCCACCGGCAATTGCCGGTCGATGCCTTTCCCGACGTATCTCCCAACCTGGTCCAGGTATTCACCGTCACCGAGGGTTTGGCTCCCGAAGAAATCGAATCCTACGTCACCTATCCCATCGAGACGGTGATGAACGGACTGCCGAGCATCGAAAATATCCGCTCCGTGTCCAACTTCGGGCTTTCGGTGGTCAATATCTACTTCGAAGACGGAGTGGACATCTACTTCGCCCGCCAGTTGGTCAACGAACGCCTCCAGGAGGCCCGCGAACAGATCCCGGAAGGCTTCGGCGAGCCGTCCCTGGGGCCGATTTCCACCGGTATGGGCCAGGTGCTGTTCTACTACCTCGAAGACACCAGCGGCGAATACTCCCTCGAAGAGCTGCGCACGATCCAGGATTGGCTGGTCAAGTTCCACCTCCAAACCGTGCCCGGAGTCACCGAGGTTCTCGGCATCGGCGGCCACGAAAAACAGTTTCACGTGGTGGTGGATCCCCACGCCTTGCTGCGCTACGGAGTGACCCTGCACGAAGTCATCGCTCAGATCAAAGCCAACAATCTCAACGTCGGCGCCCAGTTCATCGAGAAGGATGCGGAGGAATACGTGGTGCGCTCGGTGGGTCTGGCCTCCACCGTCGAGGACATCGAAAACATCGTCATCAAAGCCGTTGACGGAACGCCCATATTTCTGAACCAGGTGGCCGCGGTGGGCATCGGCGGGGCCATCCGCCGCGGGGTGCAGACCCGCAACGGGGTGGAAGAGGTGGTGGCCGGCATGGTGATAAAGCTCTTCGGCACCAATTCCTCCACGGTGATCGAGCGGGTAGAAGCAAGGATGGATGAGATAAACCGCATTCTGCCCGCCGGCGTGCGCCTGGTGCCCTACTACGAGCAGAAGACCCTGGTGGCGGCCTGCGTGGCCACCGTCACCGACGCCCTGATTCAGGGCATCGTCCTGGTCACCCTGGTGCTGATCCTGTTCATGGGCAGCGCCCGTCCCAGCCTGGTCGTAGCCCTGTCCATTCCCTTCTCGGTTTTGTGCGCCACCCTGGGCATGCACTACTTCGGCCTCTCCGCCAACCTCATGTCCCTCGGCGGTCTGGCCATCGCCATCGGCATGATGGTGGACGGCACCATCGTCGTGGTGGAAAACGTGGACCGGGTGCTGCGCCAGGCCGAAGCGGACGAGGAACGGGTCCAGGCCGTTGCCCGCGCCTGCATGGAAGTCGGCCGTCCCATCGTCTTCGCCATTCTCATCATCATTCTCGTATTCCTGCCCCTGTTCACCCTCCAGGGGGTGGAAGGAAAGACCTTCCGCCCGCTGGCTTACACCGTGGCCATGGCCATGCTGGGCTCGCTGATTTTCGCCCTCTTTCTGGCCCCGGTGTTGTCGAACCTGCTGCTGCGCTCACCCAAATCCGGGGCCGCGGGCGCACCCCCTCGGGAAAGCTGGATGATGCGCCGCCTGGTCGCCGCATACCGGCCCATCGTCACTCGCTTCGTCGCCCACCGCTTCTGGGCCCTGGGCTCGGCGGGCATTCTCCTCCTCATCGGGCTGGTGATTTTTCCGCGCCTGGGGTCGGAGTTCACCCCGGCCCTGCAGGAGGGCACCATGGTCCTGCGGCTGACCATGGCTCCATCCATCTCCCTCGAGGAAAGTACCCGGATCACCATGCTGGTCGAGCGCCGCCTGGTGCGGATTCCCGAGATCGCCGGGACGATTTCGCGCATCGGCCGCGGTGAAGTCGGCGCCCATACCGACCCCATCAACAGCGCCGAGATGTTTCTCCTGCTCGAGCCCAGGGACAAGTGGCGCCGCGCCGGCAACCAGGAAGAGCTGCGCGAGATCGTGCGCTCCGAGCTGGGAGATATACCCGGCGTCCTGACCAACTTCACCCAGCCCATCGCCATGACCGTGGACGAATTGCTCGAAGGGGTGCGGGCAGAACTCGCCATCAAACTCTTCGGGGACGACCTCGGCCTGTTGAAACAGAAGGCGGACGAAATCGCCCAGGTGGTCAACCAGGTCGCGGGGGCGGCCGACGTCCAGGTGGACCAGATCGGCGGCACCCCGCAGTTGCTCATCCGGGTCGACCGCCAGGCCATCGCCCGTTACGGGGTCAACGTGGCCGACGTGCAGGAGGTGGTGCAGGCGGCGGTGGGCGGCGAGCTGGTGGGACAGGTATTCGAAGGTACCCGCCGTTTCGACATCCTGGTGCGCTTCGCCCCCCGATTCCGCAGCACCCCCGAGGCCATCGCCCAGATCCTGGTCCAATCCCCCATGGGCATCCAGATTCCTTTGGTTCAACTTGCCCGGATCGAAGAGGTGGTAGGCCCGCGCCAGATCACCCGCGAGAAAAGCCAGCGCTTCATCACGGTGCAGTGCAACGTCAGCGGCCGCGATATGGGCTCGTTCGTCCACGAAGCTCAGCAGGCCATCGCCGGCCAGGTGGCGCTGCCGCCGGGCTACCTGGTGACCTGGGGCGGCCAGTTCCGCCTGCAGCAGGAAGCCAACAAGCGCCTGGCCATCGTCGTGCCCGTCACCCTCTTCGTCCTCTTCCTGCTGCTTTTTTCCAGCTTCAATTCGCTCAGGAACGCGGTGCTGATCCTGCTCAACATTCCCCTGGCGCTGGTGGGCGGGGTAGCGGCCCTTTGGTTGACCGGGCAAAATCTCTCGGTGCCGTCCTCGGTGGGCTTCATTGCCTTGTTCGGCATTGCCCTGGAGAACAGCATGGTGATGGTGACCTACTTCAATCAGCTCGTCCGCGATGGAGTGGACCTGGACGAGGCTTCGATCGAGGGGGCGTGCCTGCGGGTGCGGCCGGTGCTGATGACCGCCCTGACCACTGCGCTCGGCTTGATTCCATTGCTGTCTTCCAGCGGCACCGGCAGCGAAGTGCAACGGCCGCTGGCAACGGTGGTGGTCGGCGGCCTGGTCAGCTCCACCGTGTTGACCTTGCTGGTGATGCCGGCCCTCTACAAGTGGTTCGCGGTGAGACCGGATCGGGGAACAGCGGAAGGGAATCTGGTTGAAAGTGGAGAAGCCGACAGGTGATGGGACCCTCGCCCCGAATTTCGACCCAGTAACCTCTGCGACTTTGGTCCCCGGTCAACCTCGTCTTAAATTCACTTGCCCATTCTTTCCCTCTCCATTCCCCTCGAATTGTAATCAATTCACGATAAAATTCCGGTTGAAACTCTACCGTGGATTATATTGACTTTCCCGTAACATTGTATTTCATTGTGGCCTCGCCTCGAGCCCTGAAAAGGAGGTTGTTGATTGGCTCTTAGCTTTCTGGATACATTCACAAATTTCTTCGATTTCCTCTGGTCGTCTTTTCTGCTGCTTGCCCCCATGTTGTTGCTGGGGCTTTTCCTCTCCGGCCTGATTCATGTGTTCATCTCCCGCCAGGCCATTCTCCGCTGGCTCCGGGACGACAGCCTGAAGTCCGTAACCACCAGTTCGGCCATCGGCGTGCCCGTGCCCCTCTGCAGTTGCTCTGTCGTTCCGGTGGTGGCCGAGATGCGCCGCAAGGGCGCCTCCCGTTCCTCCTGCATGTCCTTTCTCATAACCGCCCCTGAAACGGGAGCGGACTCCATCCTGGTCACCAACGCCTTTTTCGGATGGGTCGTCGCCATCGTCCGGCCCATCATCAGCTTCATCACCGCTGTCGTCGCCGGCATCTTCTGCATCTGCCTTTTGAGGGGCGATGAAGCAAAGGCCGGCAACGAGGATCACGATCACGACCATGATCACGACCACGATCACGATCATGACCACTGCCATGATCACGACCACGGCCATCAGCCGCTCATTGCAGACAGTGACGACTGCTACGTCAGCCCTTCGCTGCTGAAGGGCCTCACCGTCAATTGGTTGAAGTCGGTGGCCACGGCGGCCGGGCGCTGGAAGACGACTTCCTGGGTGAAGCCGGACTTCTACCGCAAGGCCCCCGCCGCACAGGAGGCCCCGGACGCTCCCTCCACCGCCGCCCCGGCGGACCATCAGGAGCTGGACTTCCGAAGGGTGGTCAAGCACATCTTCCGCTACGGGTTCGTCGAGATTGCCGACGACATCCTCTTTGCGCTGCTGGTGGGTGTGGCTCTGGGAGGAGTGCTCTTCCTGGTCATCCCCACCGATCTGATGTCCTACGAGTACGCCCGCTGGCTGTCCTACCCCATCATGGTGCTGATCGGCATCCCTCTCTACATCTGCGCCTCCGCCAGCACCCCCATCGCCGCGGCCCTGGTGGCCAGGGGGTTCAGCCCCGGCGCGGCGCTGATTTTTCTCATGACCGGACCGGCCACCAATTCGGGCACCATCGCCATCATCGTCAGCCAGTTCGGCCCCCGCTTCGCGTCCATCTACGTCGCCTCGGTCATTGCGGTTACGGCCGCCCTCGGCATCCTGATCGACCTCCTGCTTTTGGCCACCGGCATAACTATATCCGTTAACCTCGAGGCTTCGGACTCGCCGACGCTGCAGTTCCTGCAATGGGGGAGCGCCTTTCTCCTCATCGCCCTGATCGTCTGGCGCTTCCGCGCCGGGGCCCTGCGCAGCGGCTGGGAAGACCTGTTGCTAAATTTCCGGCCCCTGTTCAGGCCCTGGCGCCGGACCTGGTTGCCCTGGTCTCGGTAAAGGAGGCTCACAGCCCCGAGGAGGGTTTGAAAGAGTTTGTCGACGGAGAAATCGATCGCACCCAGGTGCTCTTCACGGTGGGACCCCAGACCTTCCGCATCGCCGACTTCTCCATGGCCTCCGGGGTGGTCAGCACCGCAGGGTTCATGCCCGGCGGACGGTGCAGTATTGTGCTTTTGATGCTGTTCTTCTGAGCCCAAAGTTTCCTTGCTGAGGGCATCTTCTCCGCTTCCTTCTCGCGCATCCATCCTTCCCAACCCGGGGCGGACGGCTCACCCACCCAGGTTCCGATTATAGCCATCATGGATACGAACACTCTTCTGGTTTTGCTCGCCTACTCCGCCGCCATCTTTGCCGTCTCTTTCGGCGGCGGCAAACTGGCTGCCCTGGGCACCATGACTCACACCCGCACCCAGACCGTGATGAGCCTGGTGGCTGGCTTCATCCTCGGCATCGCCATGTTTCACCTTCTGCCCCACAGCCTGGATCGCGTTTCCGGTCCTGAAGGCGTCGAAAAGGTGGTGGGATGGATGGTGTTCGGAATGGTCCTGATGATTTTCCTGCTGCGTATCTTTCACTTTCATCAGCACGACTTCAGCACCGAGGCCAGCGATCTCTACGACCGCCACGACCATGGCGATTCCGCCGTCCATTCGCGCAGCCTGGTAGGGGTTGCCCTCGGCCTGGGGGTGCATACCGTGACCGAAGGGATTGCGTTGGGCACCAGCATGCAGATGGGACCGCCCCATGAAGACGAAGGTGCGCTGGCGGGCCTGGGGGTATTCCTCGCCATTCTGCTGCACAAGCCCCTCGATGCCTACTCCATCGTCGGCATGATGAAGTCCGCCGGGCACAGCCGCCGCGTCCGGACGGCGGCCAACGTCGGTTTCGCCATGCTCTGCCCCCTGGTGGCCCTGGCGAGCTACGGCGGGGTGGAACTGCTGGGGCCGGATGAAGGGACGGTGGTCGGCTATGTGCTGTCCTTTGCCGCCGGCGCCTTCCTCTGCATCGCCCTGAGCGACCTTCTGCCGGAGATCCATTTCCACAGCCACGACCGCGGCAAGCTCATCGTATCCCTGCTCCTTGGAATAGCCCTGGCCTATGTCCTCTACTACGTTGAATCCAGCGCCGTTCATGGACATGGGATGGAGACGCACGAAGGGCATTAGACCTCGCGGCACAGCTTCGGTAGAACTATCTTAGGGTTATCGCCGCCAGCCCCCGGCGCCAACTCCGGAGAACGCCCGCCCATGTCACCCCGCCGCGGCACCAGAATTTTATTCATCACCCGGCGCTATCCTCCTTCCATCGGCGGCATCCAGATCCATTGCTACAACCTCTACACCCGGCTGAGCGCCCAGCGTCCGGTCCGGCTGGTGGCCCTTGGCCGCCAGTGGAAGGTGCACCTGCTCTGGTTTCTGCCCTGGGCCCTGACCCTGGCTTTCTTTGCGTTGCTTCTGCGGCGGGTGGACGTAGTCTACTTCGGCGACGGCGTGGTCGGGGCGCTGGCTTCGCTCCTGCGGCCCTTTGCCCGCGCCCGCTTCGTGGTTACGATCTACGGCCTGGAGATGGCCTACGGCAACCGGCTTGCCCGCGGCCTCATGCGCCGCGGCGCGCAGGCCTGCGACCAAGTCGTGGTCATCAGCCGGAATTCCCGCGAGATCTCGGTGCAAGCCGGCATCGCCGCCGAGAAAATCACCCTTATCTACCTGGGGGTGGAACCCCTGGTTCTTGCTGCCGAAGAGTGCGGAATCATCCGGGAGGAATTCGAACGGAAGCACGGGCTGCGCTTCGGCCGGGACCGGGTCCTGCTCAACTTCGGCCGCCTGATCCCGCGCAAGGGGGTGGCCGCGTTCGTCGAGAAAGGCATGCCCCTGCTCGATTCCGACATCCGCCTCGTCATCGGCGGCGGCGGCCCCGACCTGGGACGCATCCGCGCCGGGCGCGAGAAGGGGGGGCTGCAGGACCGCATCGTTCTCCTCGAGTCCCCCTCCGACGAAACCATCGCCATGCTGCGTCAGAGCGCCGACCTCTTCATCTTTCCCAACGTCCCCACCCCCAACGACGCCGAAGGCTTCGGCATGACCCAATTGGAAAGTATGTACTCCGGCACCCCGGTGGTGGCCTTTGCGGTGGACGCCCTGGTCGAGAGCGTGCGCGAGGGCGGCTACTTGATAGAACCCGACGATTATCCGAGTTTTGTCGACCAGATCCACCGCTACTTCGCCCTGTCCGAGCCGGAAAAGGAAGCCAAGCGCGCCGAAGCCCGCGACTACGTCCGGCGCGAGTATTCCTGGCAAAAGACCGCGGCACAGTACCTGGACCTTTTTTAAGGAAAAATGTGAATCCATGCATCTCAGCACCCTCGATACCCCGGCCCTGTGGATCGACCTGGACATCCTGGAGAAGAACATCTCCACCCTGCAGCAGCGCTGCGACCGCCTGGGCATCGACCTCCGGGTCCACACCAAGACCCACAAGACTCCGCAGATCGCCCACATGCAGACCCGTGCCGGCGCCAGCGGCATTTGCTGCCAGAAGCTGGGCGAGGCCGAGGTCATGGTCGAGGCCGGCCTCGAAGATGTGTTCATTCTCTACAACATCGTCGGCCCCGCCAAGCTGAAGCGCCTCACTGGTCTCATAAGGGAGGACAAGGCCATCATCACCGTAGCCGCCGATTCCGTCCCGGTGGTGGAGGGCCTGTCGCGCCAGGCCGCAAAGGACGGATGCACCATCCGCACCATCGTTGAAATGGACACCGGCCTGGGCCGCTGCGGCACCCAGTCGCCCCGGGAGACCCTGGAGTTGGCCCAGCGCATCGACCGCCTCCCCGGCCTCGAGTTCGGCGGCGTCATGCTCTATCCCAGCAAGGAAGAGGCCCGCCCCTTCCTCGACGAGGTCCGCGACTTGAGCGCCCGCGCCGGTCTTCCTCTGCGCGTAGTCAGCGGCGGCGGCACCGGCGACGAGGAGGTCTCCAAGTCCCTGGGCTGCAGCGAAACCCGCATCGGCTCCTACGCCTACGAGGGCATGACCCGCATTCGCGAACGCGAAGACCTGCACCCGGACCGCTGCTCCCTGCGCCTGGCGGTGACGGTTGTGAGTGCGAACCGGACCGGGGCCATCATCGTGGACGCCGGCCAGAAGGCTCTCAACAACTTCCCGCCTTTGCCCTACGGCTATTGCCTGGAGCATCCGGAGATCCGGATCGACCGCATGTACGTGGAGCACGCCGAGGTCAATGTGAGCCGGTCGTCCCACACCTTCGCGGTGGGCGAGGTTCTCTCCTTCATTCCTTTGCACGGAGGCATGACCACCAACCTCCACGACCGCCTCCACGCCGTGCGGCGCGGGGAAGTGATGGACACCTGGGAGATCGCCGCCCGCGGGCGCGGGCGCTAGTGTATGGAAATGCAGACAAACCCACAGGTCGTCGAGGTCGACGACTCCAACTTCGAGTCAGTGGTAATCCAGGGCTCGCAGGAACGCCTGGTCGTGGTGGACTTCTGGGCTCCCTGGTGCGGGCCCTGTCGCACCCTGGGTCCAATCCTCACCGAGGTGGTCACCTCCCTTGGTAGTGGGGTTGTCCTGGCCAAGATCAACGTGGACGACAACCAGCAACTTGCCATGGCCTTTGGGGTCCAGGGAATTCCCGCGGTCAAGATCGTCCAAGACGGCCAACTCGTAAAAGAGTTCACCGGAGCCCTTCCCAAAGAGGAAATCGAGGAAATTCTCCGACCCCTGGTGCCTGAATCCGCCGGCGCCGCGGAGGAAAAGGCAGATCCCCTGGAACAGGCCGAAATCCTGGCCGAGATGGGAGACCTGGACGGCGCAGTCCGCCTTTACGATGAGTTTCTCAGTGGACAGCCCGAGGACAGCAAGGCCCTCCTGGGCCTTGCCCGGGTACGTCAGCGCCAGGGTGATTTTGACGCAATGGAGGCTCTTGTGGGCAGGGTGGAACAGGGCAGCTCCGAGTACAAACCGGCGCAGGCCCTGCTCCATCTCATCGGTGTCGTCCGCACCTGCAGGGAAGCCGGCGGGTTCGAGGCCTGCGCCCGCAAACTGCAGGCCGACCCCGGCGATCTGGACGCCCGCTACGCACTGGGCTGTTGCGCCGCCGCCGGAGAAGACTATTCCACGGCCTTGAAGGAATGGCTCGCCATTGTCGAGCGCAACAAAGACTTCCGCGATGGCGCCGCCAGGGACGCCATGGTTTCCCTTTTCTTCCTTCTGGGCCGTCACCACCAAAGCGTCGCCGACTACCCCCAGCGGCTCCACCGCGCCCTTTACTAGTGTGGGAACCCAGGAAGACCGGGGCATCCTCGTCGCCGCAATGCTCAACCGGAACCGGGGGAAGGCAGCGTTGACCGTCTCCGGGTCGATCCGGTCCGCCGTCCGGTCCGGGCTGGACATCCTCTCCAGCCCCGTGTACGCCCTGCCGCTGGACCTGTTCCGCATCCTGGCAGGACTGCTGAGTTTTGCCTACTTCGCCCACGCCTTGTGGGACATGGAGGACATCAGCGCTCCCCACGGCCTCATCGACCACCGCCTTTCCCTGCAATTGTTCCCCTATACCGAGTGGAGCCTGTTCCGCGAGACCACCTCCTCCCTGCTGCAGGTTTCCTTTCTCGGAGGCATGCTGATCTCGGTGGCCCTGGCGGCGGGCTGCCGCCCCTCATTGTGCGCCGCCCTCCTCTATGTTCTGGCCGTATCGACCTACCGCTGGAATTTCCTCGTCCTCTACATCGACGACGCCATTGTTCACTGGATCCTGTTGTGGCTCGTGCTCCTGCCGGTGGGACATACCCTGGTATGGGGCGAGTGGCGCAGGGAAGGCCAGGCGGCGCTGACCCGCTGGCGGCGCCGGCAGGTGCCCGGCGTCGCAGTGCGATGCTTCCTGGTCAATCTGGCCCTGATCTACGCCGCAGCAGGATTGTGGAAGTGGACCAGCCCCATGTGGCGCGACGGCAGCGCCCTCTTCGCCATCCTCAAGCTGCCCATCGCCTGGACCCCGGATGTCTGGGCGGCCGCACACCTGCCCTGGCTCGAGGTCGCCAACTATCTTGCCCTGGCGGCCGAGCCTCTCTTCTTCCTCTTGTTGGTGCTGCCCCCGGGGCGGCCGCTGAAGTGGGCCCTTCTCGTTGGGCTGCTGGTCTTTCACGGCACCATCATCGCAACCCTGAAAATCCCTTACGCCAACCTGGCCTGCCTTGCCGGCGCCGCCCTCTGGGGGCGCCACGAGCTCATGGCGGCATGGGGCACCCGGAAGCGTCCCGCCGGGCCGGGAAGCTGGGGCTGGCGCGGCGCGGGAGCCGTGGTCCTGACGGTTGGTCTCGCCCTGCAGGCCGTGTGCGACTTCGCCAAGCCACGGTGGCGCTACGACGACTGGCCGGTGAGAAGGCCCCTCCCCGAGCAGCAGGGTTTGGTGAACGACCTTCACCGCGCCGTGTACGCGGTGCTCTGGACCGGGGGGCTGGCTCAAAGCTACCGTCTGCTCGACTGGATCGACAGCCACAACTACCACGTGGGCTACAAGGTCCGGGAACGCCAGCCCGGCCAGCCCTGGACGTCGGTAACGGCGACGAGCCTCTTCCCCGATTCCATGCGCGGCGTCCTGTTGCAGTCCTACCTGCACGGAGTCAACTGGCGCAGAATTCCTCCGGAGGGCGAGCAATTCCTGCGCTCCAGCCTCCTGGAGCGCTTCGCCTCACGCTATTGCAGGGGGAGGCCGGGGCTGGAGCTCGAAGTCGAAGTCGAAGCCCAGGTTCAGCGCATAACCGCCGAAAACGCGCGGCTGGAGCGGGGCCGCGACCGCCCCTTGATGGACTTCACTTGCAGGTCAGGTGAAGCCTTTCTGCGAGAACCCGGGTCATGTGCGGGCTGGTAGCCCTGCTTGCCCAGGGCGGCTCCTGGGAGCGATCCGCCCTCGAGCGCGCCACCGCTGCCCTCGAGCACCGAGGTCCAGACGGGAGCGGGGTGTGGGTCGGCGGCGGCGGCAGAGCCGGCCTGGGACATACGCGGCTGAGCATCATCGGCCTGGACAACGGCGCCCAGCCCATCGCCAGCGAAGACGGCAGGCTGCATCTGGTAGTCAACGGTGAATTCTACGGCTATGAGGCGATCCGGCGCGACCTGGAGGGGCGGGGCCACGTCTTCTCCACCGAGTCCGACAGCGAAATCGCCCTGCATCTCTACGAGGAGATGGGAAGCGAATGCCTGACCCATCTACGCGGAGAATTCGCCCTGGCCCTGTGGGACGAAGAGCGCGAAACCCTGTGGGCCGCCCGGGACCGCTTCGGCATCAAGCCATTGTTCTACGCGAGGGAGAGAGGGGTCCTTTACCTCGCTTCCGAAGTGAAGGCCCTCCTGGCCGCCGGGGTGCCGCCCGCCTGGGACGAGGAGAGCGTTTTCCAGCAACTTTTCGCCTGCTTCGACTGCGCCCGGACCTTGTTTGCCGGGGTGCGGCAAGTGCCGCCCGGACACTACCTGAGCGCCCGGGGCGGGACCTTGCGCATCCAGCGCTACTGGGACGTGAACTACCCGCGCAAGGGAGCCGGAATGGAGAGTGGACCAGGAGAATGTATCGAGCACCTGGAACACCTCCTGAAGGAGGCGGTGCGCCTGCGCCTGCGCGCCGACGTGCCCATGGCCTGCCTGTTGAGCGGAGGGCTGGATTCCTCGGCCGTCCTCGGCCTTGCCACCGATGCCGCCGCAGCGCCCAGGGCCTTCACCGTCGCCTTCGACCACCCCGCCTACAACGAAGAGGCCACCGCCAGGCGCACCGCCGGCCACCTGGGGGCGGAATTCGAGGCGGTTGCGGTGAGCGCGGCCGACTGCGCCGATCATTTTGCCGCGAGCGTGCGCCAGGGCGAGGCGCTCCAGGCCAACGCCCACGGTGTCGCCCGCCTGCTGTTGAGCCGGGCGCTGCGGCGGGCCGGCTACAAAACGGTTCTGGCCGGAGAAGGGGCGGACGAGCTGTTCGCGGGCTACGAGTTCTGCCGCACCGCCCTGCTGCGGGGAAAGGGCGCGGGGAAACTTGGATGGCTGGGACTCGGTGCCGCGCTGCTGCGGCCCCGGAATCCGCTGGAGCGCCAGGTGGCGCGGGTTTCGCCCTGGCTCGTGCGCTCCAGCCGCCTGCTTCAGTTGACCCCGGCGGTGCTGGCAGCCCTCGGAGACAAGCTTGAAATTCTGCTCGCACTGCTGGCCCCGGAATTCATCCAGCGCCACCGCGGCCGCGATCCCTACCGGACATTTTTCAATACCTTCGACTACCGCACCCAGCTCGCCGGGCGCGAGCCGGTCAAGCAGATTCTCTACCTGTGGCTCAAGTCCCTCTTCGTCAACTACAATCTCGCCGCCGAGCGCCTGGACATGGCCCACGGGGTCGAGGTGCGGCTCCCCTTTCTGGACCACCGCCTCTTCGAATACGGCAGTCGCATCCCGGCCACCCTGCTGGCCTGGAAAGGGAGCATAAAATACCCGCTCCGGGAGGCGGCGCGGCCGTACCTGACCGCGGAAGTCTATGCCGGGGCCAAAAAACCATTCCTGGCCCCGCCGGCTACCCTGCGTGCGGGCAACAGGCTCTACGAACTGTGTCAGGATACTCTGCGCGGTCCCGGGCTGGCGCAACTGCCCTTTTTCGATCCGCAGGCGGTCGCCGCGCTGCTCGACCGCCTGCCACTTCTGGAGGACGAGGAGCGGGCCGCCCTGGACCCGCTGATCCTGGCCCTCACCTCCCTGTGCGTGCTGCAGGAAAGCTACGGGCTGTGACTGCGGCGTAGAGAGGATGTCCTCCTGGAAAAGACGCGCCGACTCGCTCCGAAGGGCCTCAGGCAGCCGTTATCCGGGCAACCGAGGGAGAACCCCAGGGCTCAGGCAGACCGCAGCAGGGGCAGGTCCGGTCTGCCTGGCTCCCGGCCCCGACAGGGATCTTCCAACCCCTATCCAAGCGCCGTAAGCGCATCCCTTTGCCGCCTCAGGCGACTGTCGCGCTCGTCCACGAAACGCTTGATGCCCTGGTAGATGGACTCCGGGTCGAGTCTGGCCTCGGCGATGACGTCCGGCTCCAGTCCTCCGGTGCGCCAGCGGTCGTCGTGGTCGGAGGCCAGGGTGTATTCGTCGGTAAGAGGTCCGAGGTTGGCGAGGGGCTGCACCCGCCTGGTCATGGTAGTCACCACCATGCAGTCGAAGCGCTGCGAATGGGGAAGGATGGACTGACGGTATTCCTGCGGCTGCAGGTTGAAGAGATCCTCGCTGATGACCGCCACGATTCTCACGTTGAGGCCGTCCCTGTCGAGGCGGTCCATGATGGCGACGAGGTTGTTCGAGGCGCTGGAGCCCTGCACCAGAACGGTGCCGCAGCGAGGTCGGGCCGGATCCCAATCGCGAATGAGATAGCAGCCCCTGGCGGCGGACTTGATGTCGGGATCGGCCCAACCGCTGCGGTCGGCCACGTAGAAGTCGGGGCGGGCGACGTGGATGACGATGACACCGAGCTCCTTTTTGTTCACCGCGGCGTCCACCGCGGTGAAATAACCTGGAGCCACGTCGTTGTAATCCCAGAAATAGAGGTTGCACACCTGCCCCCTGGGGAAGAGGGTCCAGACCTGGGGCGCGAACACTCCGAAGTGGCTGCGGGCATCGGCGGCGGTCTCGGGCCCGGAGTGCCCGGCTATGACGGTGACCACCCCCAGCTCGAATGGACTGTCCTGGTTCTGCTGGCTGTGGATGCGCACGGGCAGATACATAAGGGGGGTGAAGGCGCCGTAGGTGCCGCTCCAGCCCCACACCCCGGCGTGGATGCCGGGGTCGGTGGATACGGTCTGACCGGCCAGGCCGCAGATGGTGGCCGCGTTCACCGCTTCGTTGATACCCGACTTGGCGCGGGTGCCACCGGGGTTGTGGACCGGATCGTAATGGCCCCAGAAGTTCGCCTTTTCGACATTGATCGAGTTGGAAAGATCCGCAGCCACCGTATAGAGCCGGTTGCCGGTCACGTGATTCAGATATGCTCCGATTTCGGAAAGCGCCGCGCGCGTGCCTTTTTTCTCTCCGGGGGGTAGAAAGAGGTCGACCTGGCGGGACTTTTCCGCGCCGGTGTGAAAATTCCTGCACGACGCTTGAACCGGATCGACGGGCAAATTCTCCACCTTCAGGCGCCGGTCGTCGAAGGGGTTCACATTGGTGGGGATGGATACTGCCATACTGCGGTCCAGTTTTTCGGCGCTGTCCAGCAGCTGCTCGGCGATCCACTGGCGCAGACCTTTTTTCTTCTCCATTACCGACATGATGATGTCCAGATTGGTCTTGAACTGGATCAGGCGCTCGGCCTCGCTGCCGGGGGGGCCGGCGTCCAGCCCCTGAAATTTTACGTCGTAGTGCTTTTCGAAGGTAGTGGCCAGGGCCTGGAAGTATTCGCAGTTCATTTTGAAACTGTAAGGATGGCTGGCGTAGTCCACGATCTGCTCGCCATAGCCGGGAATCTGTCCGTTCTGCGCCGCCGGCCACCAGCCCTTGACGGTCCGGCCGATGACCACCATGGGACGGCGGTCGGCGTTGTCCCAATCCTCCATGGTTTTCAGGGCGGCGAAAATCTGGGCGTAGTCGTTGCCTTTTTCGAGAGTAAATACGTTCCACCCGTAAGAGGACCACTGGCTGGGCAGATCGTAATCGTATATATCGCGCACCACACCGCCGAGGAGGAGATCGTCGATGCCGGAATTGTTCATGGAAAAGAGAATCCGCAGGCGTTTGCCCACCTGCTGAGCCAGGGCCGCGGTCTTGAGTTCCTGGGCGTGGCCTTCGGTGAAGGCGAACTCCCCCTCGAAGGCGAGGATCTTCAGCCTGTGGTCGGCGCCGACCGCGTCCCAGAACATGGCCTTGCCGGCCGCCGTGGAGATGCCGATTCCGGAGGGCCCGCCGTTCACGTCGTTGGTGGCGTCCGTGGTCTCGGAGTGCCCTGCGAGAGCGCGTATGCCGCGCAGCTTGGCCTGGGCGAAGAGAGGATGGTCGGCGAGTCCGTTCTCCTCCAGCATGGTGGCGCACACCCCCGCCGAGCGCCGGAAGCCGAGCCCGTCGATGGGCAGCACCGCGACCCTGGGATCGAACCTGCAGCTTCCGTCGCCGGTGGCGTCGAGGTGGTTCGACAGGGCCTGGTAGAGAATCATCCAGAGGGCGTAGCAGGTGGGGACACAATGGCCCCCCGCCAGCATGAACTTATCGGCGTAGGGATGTTTGGGTTCGCGGATGTCGTAGCGCAAACCACCCAGCCCCGGACCGCCGAGGTGAATGGCGACGTTGTAGGGGGTGTAGGCAAGGGGGCCGCCGAAATGACCGGTCTGGGCGTAGTTGCCCAGAGTGATCAAGGTCATGGCGTTCATGAATCCCACGTCTTCCATGAATTCACGCTCGAATTCCGGCAGGTCGACCTGCAACGCTTCGAAGTTCTTCTTTGTCGAGAAAGAGCCAAGGCCTGCAGCGGCCGGAGTTACTGTGGACATATTCTCACCTCGGAATTGGAAGGTTTGCGGTGTGCAGGCGCTGAAAATCGCCTGGGAGGAATATAAACCATCTTGGCAGAGCCGACATCCTGGTCGCGGCCCGGAATGCGGGAGGAAGCCCATCCACCTCCGTCAAGGCGCGGTTGCGGACCATGAGCAGGAGCCGCTACAGCGAACCTGATCCCGATTCTCCGGCCCCCCGGCGCGGCGCCTACCAACTGGATTTCCCGTTTCCCCACGGGTGCTTCTTCAACTCCTCCTCGACCAGATCGGCGCCCCAACCAGGACCCGAGGGAATCTTCATGTGCCCGGCGGCGATCCGGGGCAGCCGGGTGACGAGCTCGTCCTTCCAGGGTACGTCGTCGACGTCGGTCTCCATGATGCGCACGTTGGGCAGAACCGCGCACAAGCTGGCGCTGATGAAGGAAGAGAGGTGGCTGTAGTAGTTGTGGGGCGCGATGTTGAGCTGGTAGACCTCGGCAAGATCGCCGATTTTCTTGGACTGGGAAAAGCCGTTCCAGGGCACGTCCACCATGAAAACGTCGGCGGCGCGGCTTTGGAAGTAGGGGAGGTACTCGCGCATGTAGAACAGGTTTTCGCCGCTGCAGATCCTGGTGGAGGTTGACTCCTTCACCTGAGCCAGAGCATCCGCGTCGTAGAGGTCGATCTCCAGCCACATCAGGTCGAAAGGCTCCAGCGCCCTGGCGATGCGCATGCATGCCTCCGGCTTGAAGTTGAAGTTGAGATCGAGACTGATGTCCACCTCGGCGCCCACCGCCTCCCGGAAAGTGCCGACGAGGGTCTCGATGTGGCGCAGCAGGCGCGGCGTGATGGTCTGGTCCGTGGTGCCTGGTCCCTGACCGAAGCCGGGGGAGTAGACGCAGGCAGGGTCGCCCGGAACAACGATGTTGGTCTTGAGCGCGGTGAAGCCGCGCTCGACCACTTCGCGGCCCAGCGCCGCAATTTCCTCCATGCTGCGGATCGCCGCGGGGCCCTCCAGGTAATGGCCGTGGGCCGCCCGGGTGGTGCCGCAGTGGGACCAGTAGAGTCGCACCTGCTCCCGGGTCGGGCCGCCGAAGAGCTCGACTACCGAGATCCCCAGCGCTTTGGCTTTCAGGTCGATCAGCGCCAGCTCGATGCCGGCTATGGCCTTGGCGGCGATTCCCCCCGGACTCTGGCGCGAGCCCCGCACCATGTCCCAGAACCGCATCTCGTAGGGCCTGGGATCCTGCCCGATGAGCAAGGGCTTCAGGTCTTCCACGCTGCCTGCCACTCCCCAGGGGTTCCGGCCGTCGCTGCACTCCCCGCAGCCGGTTATCCCGGCGTCGGTCTCCACCTTCACGAAGATCCAGGGACGCCATCCCGCGTCCACCACAAAGCTCTCTACCTCGACGATCTTCACTGCCGCTTCCTTCCTTTACTTCAACTCGCCGGGGTCACCCCTTTTTTGAGGATGATGTTGCCGTACTTGGCCGTCTCCCCGGTCATCACAACCGCAAAGGCGCGCCGGGCCTGCTCGTAAAAGGCGAAGCGTTCGACGCGCTCGATCGGGGGCGTATCGGGCCAGTACCGGTCGATTACCTGGCGAAAAGAGGCCTCGACCGCCGGATCCAGGGTGTCGCCGGCCACCGGGGCCATGGTGAACACCGGGCTTTCCACGTAGGTATCCAGGGCGAAAAGGGGCAGGATGGCCTCCAGCAGATCGGCGACCCGCAGGCCGTCCGCCCGGATCACGCGGTCGTTGCAGGACTCGCCGGGAAAGTGCGCGTCCGCCAGCACTATTTCGTCGCCGTGCCCCATGCTGTAGAGCACGGCCAGCAATTGCGGGCTCATCAAGGGGGATATGCCAACCAGCATGTCGACCTCCCGGGAAGATATTGAGTGCATTCCGGTCCGAGTCGGGACAACCGGACCTGCGACGGGACACTAGCCCACCTTGACCGATACGGCCAGCCAGCCGCCCACGGGCAGAATGTGCGAAACCAGGCGCGGCTCCCGGGCCACCCGCTGGTTGTAAATCTGGATCCCGCGGCGGCCGTCCCCTTCCTCCAGCACCTCGTGGGCGTGTCCGTGGCCGTCGGCGTTGTCGGCGATGATCAAGCCACCGACCCGCACGTGCTCCAGCGAAAAATCCAGGTAGCGCGGGTAGTTCTCCTTGTCCGCATCGATGAAGGCCAGATCGAAGGGCCCTTCGGCGGCCACCTGCGGCAAGAGATCCAGGGCCGCACCCAACCGCACCTCGGCCCGGTCCGCCACTCCTGCCCGGCCGTAGTTGGCGCCGGCGATCCGGGCGTGGAGGGGATCCACCTCCAGGGAAATCAGCCGGCCCCGGGGCGGGAGGGCGCGCCCCAGCCAGATTCCCGAGTAACCGGCCAGACTGCCGAATTCCAATATCTTTTGCGCCCCGATTGCCCTGGCCAGAAGATACAGGGTCATTCCCGAATCCGCGTTCACCGAAATCGCCGGCACACCCTCCTTCACCGCCGCCGGCATCACTCCCCTGAGCACCTCGTCCTCCCGGGCGAAGAGGCTCAGCCTGTAGGTTTCCAGATCCGCATAGCTTCGATCCGCCATATTGCATTCTCCAGGTCCTGACTGCCCCGCGTCCAGGAACAACGCCCGCGCGGCCGTCCTCTAATTGCCTCGGCCTTCATCCGCCGCTGGTGCCCGGCCTCGCCGCCGCGCCCGGGCTCCTCCTTTTGGGGCCCTGTCATCGGCGCCGGGCCTGGCCGACAACCCCCGCCGGCACTTCGGTTCGCACCCGGACCTACCGGCCCAGGCACCGGAAGATTATAACCTTTGCCGGGGACTAAGGCGAGGAATCCCACCATCCCCAACAATGCCCGCAAGAAGGATCGAAGCCCTTGGCAGAGGGCCCGGGCCGAAGGACTGATTCTACTCCGCGACTAGCTGCCACCCGTCGACCCTCCCGGTCTAATTGGGTATATTCGCAGCCATCCTCCCACCTCCGTGTTGACATTCTCCAGAAGGGATCTCGGGTGAAAATCAACTGCCGCCTGACGCCGCAAAAGCTGCTCCCCTCGGTTGACGGATTTCTCGAACTCAGCGGCCGCAAGATCCTCGATCTCGACAAGAAATGGAATCCCGCCCGCGGGACCCCGGTTTTCACCAGGCGGGGGCGCTACACCACCCGCGGCTGGACCGAGTGGACCCAGGGCTTCCAGTACGGCTGCGCCATTCTGCACTACGACATGACGGCCGAGCCGCGCTTTCTGGAGATCGGCCGGCGGCGGACCGTGGAGAACATGGCGCCGCACGTTTCGCACACCGGGGTGCACGATCACGGCTTCAACAATCTGTCGACCTACGGCAACTTGCGCCGGCTGATGCTGGAAGGCAGAATTTCCTTCGACCGCAGAGAGCTCCAGTTCTACGAATTGGCGCTCAAGCTCTCGGGGGCGGTCCAGGCGGCGCGCTGGACCCCCACGGCCGCGGGCAGCGGCTTCATCCATTCCTTCAACGGCCCCCACTCCCTCTTTTCCGACACCATGCGCTCCCTGCGCATCCTGGGACTGAGCCACGAGCTGGGTCACGTGCTCATGGGCGAGGGGGACCGGCCCATCAGTCTCCTGGGCCGGTTGGTCGAACACGCCGCCGCCACCGCCCGCTTCAACGTCTACTACGGCGAGGGCCGCGACGCCTATGACCTGCCGGGCCGGGTGGCGCACGAATCGATCTTCAACACCGCCGACGGCAACTATCGCTGCCCGAGCACCCAGCAAGGCTACTCGCCCTTTTCCACCTGGACCCGCGGACTGGCCTGGATCCTGTGTGGATACGCCGAACAGTTGGAGTATTTCGCCGGCCTCAAAAGCGGCGACGTGGAACCCTTCGGGCGCAAGGCGGAGATCGTGAAAACAATGGAAAGGGCGGCGCTCGCCACCGCCGAGTTCCACATCGAGAACAGCTTTGCCGACGGCGTCCCCTTTTGGGACACTGGAGCCCCGGGGGTGGACTCCTTCGGCAAGATTACCAACAAGAAGTCCGATCCCTGCAACGACGTGACCGCCCTGGACAGCTCGGCGGCGGTCATCTGCGCCCAGGGCTACCTGCGACTGGGAAACTACCTTTTGTCCACGGGGCGGCAAAAAAAAGGGCAGCGCTACAAAGCCGCTGCCTGCACCATTGCCCGCGCTCTCCTGCGGGCGCCTTACCTGTCGGACGACCCCGGGCACCAGGGGCTCGTCCTGCACTCCATATACCACCATCCTCGAGGCTGGGATTACATTCCCTCCCGGCGCCGGATCCCCTGCGGCGAGTCCTCCATGTGGGGTGACTACCACGCCATGGAGCTGGCGCTCCTGCTCAAGAGAGAAGCCGAAGGCGGGCCTTACCCGGTATTTTTCAAATGAACCCGGGGGCGGCGGCACCTGCTTGGGCGCCAGGCCCCTGACTGCAACAGAGGAACAGCCCAGCAGCCGCGGGCTCAAATCAACACCTGGCCGCTTCGGGGTAATCTTTTCCGGAGCCCGCCCGGGTGAATCCCCACCCAGGCCCGCTACGGCACCCTATACCGCCGCTCCCATCATCCGGTCCCAGCACTGCCGCCGGATGGAGCGCTCCTTGTAGTGGTCGCTCTGGGCGACGTTGAGCGGGTTGGAAAAGGCCAGAATGTTTTCCACGTCCTCCGACCCATTGTTGCGGCGGTTCCAGTCCAGGGCATGGTCCAACGAGGCCGGGTCGTGGTTCCAGGTGGGCTCGGTGTTTTCACGGCTGCGCCGGAAGCCGAACTTGACCATGTGGCGCTTGACCTTGGAGGAGTTGGGCGCAGTGCCGTGCCAGAGCCCGGCGTGGACCAGGGCAACGGTGCCCGCTTCCACCACCATGGGAAGCTGACCGCGAATGTTGAAGTAGGTGGCCATGCGATCGGTGGGCGCGTTGCGGAACTGGGTGGCCGGAACGATGACGGTCGGCCCCATATCGGCGCTGACCCTGCGGGGATAGTAGAGGCCGAGGAAACTGTCTATTCTCACCTCGCGTCTGTTGGTGCCGTCCTGGTGCCAGTGCATATAAGAAGTGCCGGGGGCCTTGCAGTGCCAGTGGCGGTGGGAGTTCAGCTGGTAGTCGGGTCCCAAAAGGCTGACCAGCGCGCCTTTGAGGTCCGGGTGCTCCAACACCTGCCAGAGTTCGGGAACGGCTTCGGTAATGGCGTCGCCCGGATTCTCGGCCAACGCGTCGAGCTTGGCGGCGATGCCCTCGTTGAGACCCTCTTCAAGATCCGGCTGCACCAGGTGGTAGCCGTTGACGATGAAGCGGGCGACGTCAGGGTCGGAAAGCAGGTTGTTCCCGGCGATCATGGTATTACCTCCATTTTCTGTAGAATGAATTCATAGCCGACCACATCGAGGTCGCGGTCGTCGAAGGGTGCCTGCTGATGCGGGAACTGCACGATCTGCCAGCCGTCGACCAGGGCGTCGTGCACGGTGGCGTAGGGCCAGTCCTGCTCCGCGGCGCTGATTCCGGACGCGAATCCGCTCACCGGCTCGACGAAGGTCATGGCGATTACGTCGGAGAATACGCTCGGCGTGCGCCCGTGCAGGTAGAGGAGGCGCTGGCGCGGAGCGGCGGCGGCGGGATTTTCGCTTCCCTGCGCAAGGTCGGGATTTTCCATTGGCATGCTTCCAGTTGAGGTTGAATCTGGTTCCGGGGACCGGGTCACCCCGTCAGGCTTCTTGCAGAACCTTGAAAGAAACGTCCTCGACAATTCCGGCGACCTTGTTCCTGTAGGCCAGCATGTGAGGTGCGACTGCGTGGTCCCGGAGCGCTTCCACGCTCTCCCACCTTTCGATGATGGTCACCACCTCAGGGTCCGTGACCTGGGGCGCCAGGCCAGTATTCACGTCCACGGCCGGAAAGTAGTCGATACATCCTCTCTCTTTTCTGACTGCAGGCACGTTCTCGGCGAATATGCGCAGAAACTCCGCCACTCTTCCTGCCTTTATGCGAATGGACGCAACTACGTGCACCATGCTTTTTCTTCCCCCATGCTCCTTTCCTTCCGCCCTCTCGGAATTCCCCTCCCGGGATACGGGCTGGGGCCCCTACAAGTAAGGGGCGCAACCCCTTTCCCGAGCCAGGACAACAATATGCAAAGATATGAAATACTGCACTTTTCCGCACCATGCCCGGGATCACTTCGTCCCCGGAGCCGCAGGCAGCGGCCTCTCCCGAATGCCTTGACTGGGTCAGCACCCCTGGGTATTCTTGGGACAACCTACACCTTGAACTTTCCTGCCGCGCAGCGCGGCCGCAGCCGGACTTTCCGGGCAGAATCTCAACCCTCCGGGAATTCGCCTCGACCGGACCGCCCGGGACCAAAAGCAGGGGCCGCTGGAGCTCGCAATCATCGCAATGATAAAGGCGGTAATCTTCGACTTCGACGGCCTGATTCTGGACACGGAAGTTCCGGAGTACCAGTCCTGGCAGGAGATATTTCAAGGATATGGATCCAACCTGCCCGTTCCAGTCTGGGCAGTGTGCATCGGCACCTCATCCAGTGGCTTCGACCCGCATGAATATCTCCAGGCTCGACTGGGCCGGCCCATCGATCGGGGGCGGATGCAGGCGCGGCAGCAGCGTCGAAAAATGCAGTTGGTTGAAGGGCAGCGTGTTCTTCCGGGGGTTGAGACCTACCTGGAGGAGGCGCGTCGGCTCAATCTGGGAATCGGATTGGCCTCCAGTTCTCTCCTCGAATGGGTCGTGCCCCACTTGTCCCGTCTGGGGTTGCGGGACTATTTCGATGTCATCAAGACCCGCGACGACGTCGAAACCACAAAACCGGATCCGGCCTTGTACAACCTGGCGCTCGGGGACCTGGGGGTCGCCGCCGATGAAGCCGTTGCCCTGGAGGATTCACCCAATGGAGCAATGGCGGCCAAACGAGCCGGCATTTTCTGCGTCGCCGTCCCCAATGAAATCACCAGGCAACTGACCATCGAGGCAGCCGATATGGAGTTGAGTTCCCTGGACCAACTCGCCCTGGAAAAATTGATTGAGCGAATCGAATCACCCGCGTAGACTCTTCGAAGCCAAGGCAGGAAAAACGATGATATCCATGGAAAGGACCGAGTGGGGGCAGATAGGTGGAAGGACCGCGGTCCATTACAGCCTGGCCACTCCCGAGGGAATGGCAATCGGAATCACCAACTTCGGCGCCATCCTGACCCAGGTTCACGTGCCCGACCGCCATGGCCAGATTGCCGACGTCGCCCTGGGCTTCGACCGGCTCGACGGCTACCTGAGCAACCCTCCCTACATCGGCTGCATTGTCGGCCGCGTCGCCAACCGCATCGGCAAGGCGCGCTTCGCCCTCGACGGCAAAGAATACACCCTGGCAGCCAATATGAAGCCCAACCACGTACACGGAGGTGTAGAGGGTTTCAATAAAAAGATCTGGGACGTGGTCGACGAAACCCGGGGCGACGACTCCGCCGCCCTGACCATGAGCTATACCAGTGCCGACGGGGAAGAAGGTTATCCGGGCAAATTGACCACATGGGTGACCTACACCCTGATCGCCGGCAATGCCATCAAAGTGGAAATGAAGTCGGTCACCGACGCGCCGACCATCGTCAATCTGGCCCATCACGCCTACTGGAACCTTGGCGGTCACGACTGCGGCAATATCCTCGATCACGAGTTGACCCTCAAGGCTCGAAACTACACCCCGGCCGATGCGGACTCCCTGACCACGGGTGAAATCGCCCCGGTGGCCGGCACTCCCTTCGACTTCACCCGGCCCAAGAAGATCGGAGCCGATATCGGACGCCTCGGCGGCGGCGAGGAGGAGACCGGAGGATACGATATAAACCTGGTGCTCGACGGCGGCGAGGGGGAGATGAAACAAGCGGCCAAGGCGAGGAATCCGCAATCAGGCCGCGTTCTGGAGGTCCACACCACCCATCCGGGGGTGCAGTTCTATACCGGTAACTATCTCGACGGCACGGTGGTCGGCAAGGGTGGCGCGGCCTACGCCAGGCACGCTGGATTCTGCCTCGAGACCCAGCAATTTCCCGACGCCATCAACAAAGAGGGCAGGCCGGGCTGGCCGTCGGTCATCCTGCGGCCGGGCAATTCCTACGAGCACACCGTGATCTTCCAGTTCTCGGCTGAATGATACAGGCTGCCGGACCAGAATACTCCCGAGGAGCCGCAACGTCCGGCGCCGCAGGCCACCGCCCCAATAGATGGATTCGAGAAAAGCGGTTCTATCTTGTCCACTCCTGATCTCGTGGGAAAAACAGCTCTCATCACCGGATCCTCGCTCGGTATCGGACGGGGATGCGCCCTGGAAATGGCCCGCTCCGGTGCGGACATCGCAGTCAATTACCGCAGCCACCCGCAGGAAGCGGAGGCAGTAGCCGACGCCGTCCGCGCCCAGGGACGGCGAGCCCTGGTCCTCCAGGCGGACGTGTCCGACCGCGCCGCCGTGGACCGCATGGTAGCGGCGGCGGTGCAACATTTCGGGGGTATCGACATCCTCGTCTGCAACGCCGCCTACAGCCAGCGGGAACCTTTTCTGGAGATGTCGGTCGACGGCATGCAGCGCACCCTCGACGTCACCTTGTGGGGAGCCTTTCACGCGGCCCAGGCCACTGCCCGGCGCATGGTCCAACGCGGGCAGGGCGGCAGCCTTCTATTCATCAGCTCCATCCACTCCACCATGCCGGTGGCCACCTCCCTGGCCTACAACGCCGCCAAGGCCGGGATGAACCACATGGCCGCCACCATAGCGGTGGAATTGGCCGAATACCGCATCCGCTCCAACGTCATCGAACCCGGCTGGATCGACACTCCGGGTGAACGCAAGTACGCCACCGAGGAGCAAATTCAGGCGGAGAGCGCCAACCTCCCCTGGGGGCGCTTGGGCACCATTGAGGATATCGGCAGGGCCGCCGCCTTTCTCTCCTCCGACGCGGCAGATTACATCACCGGAGCCGTCCTCAGGGTGGACGGCGGCTTGCGACTTTTCCGGGGCGGATAGGCGGTGGTTGAAGCGCTGGACCGCCGCAAAGCCGGCAACCTCCCAGCCAGTGCCGCCGGAAGAATCCCCGCCATGTCCACGGTGCTCCTCACCTAACCCTGTCCAGGGCTGTTCGAATGACCACTATTTCCGACCTTCGCCGCGTGCTGGCCGGGCATCGTCCCCTGGTTCTGGCCCCGGGGCGCCGCCGCCGCGGCGCCGTCGCCCTCATCCTCAACGAGACCGGCGCAAGGCCTCGCCTCCTCTTCATCGAGCGCGCCGAGCGCAAAGAGGATCCCTGGTCCGGGGACATTGCGTTCCCAGGGGGGAAGATCGATCGATCCGACCGCGATCCCCGCTTTGCAGCCCAACGGGAAACGCGCGAAGAAATCGGACTCGATCTGGATTCGGGGGAATATCTCGGGCGCCTCGACGATTTGACCGGCACCACTCTCCCGGTTCTGGTTTCCGGGTTCGTTTACGCCATTGAAGATCCCGGACGCTTCGAGCTCAACCGCGAAATCAAAGAAGCTTTCTGGATTCCCCTGAGCCATCTGACCGACTCGGAGCGCCATGTGCAGTACAGATTTCAACAAGGAGACCGCGCCGAGCTGCTTCCGGCGGTCGATCTCCTGGGACCTGGAAAGCCCCTGTTGTGGGGCATTACTTACCGCTTTGCCGCCCAGCTTCTGCACATGACCGGCCGCACACTGCCGGGATAAAACGGCGGTCCTCGCGCCGGGCCTGAATATCCTCGATTGAAACAGCTTACCCTAGGCGCTGCCCGCCGGCGAGGACCCGGACCGCGAGACCTTCTCATAAGGCCAGATACTTCTCCAGAATCTCGCCCTTCCCGCGCAACTCGTCCGGCGTTCCTGAAAATTTTATCTCGCCCTTCTCGAGAATGTGCACCCGATCGCTCAAATCCAGGGCAAACCTGAGATTCTGCTCGGCCACAAGGATGGCCAGACCCATCTCCTTCAACTTCCTCACCTGCGCGCCCAGCGCCTCCACAACGCGCGGAGCCAGGCCCTCGGAAGGCTCGTCGAGCAGGAGCAGCCCGGGGTTGCCCATCAGGCTGCGCCCGATGGCCAGCATCTGCTGCTGGCCGCCGCTCAGCACGCCCCCCGGCCTGGCCGCCATGTCCTCCAGCTCGGGAAACAATTCGTAGACCTGTCTTTCGCTCCAGGCGCTCCCATCCGCCGCCGGCCGCCGCCCCATATCCAGATTTTCCCAGACCGTCAGATCCGCGAAGATACGGCGCTCCTCGGGCACATAGCCGACCCCCATCCGGGCGATGCGATGGGCCGGCAGACCCGCCATATCCCGTCCCCTCCAGCGCACCTGGCCCCGGCGCGGCGCCAGCAGCCCGGAGATACTGCGCATAGTCGTGGTTTTACCCACCCCATTGCGCCCCAACAGGGCAACCACCTCCCCGGGGGCGACCTCAAAAGAAACCCCGAACAACACCTGGCTCAAACCGTAAAAGGCGTGAATGTCCCGGACCTCAAGCACCGTCATCTCCACCCAGATATATCCGTTTCACCTGTGGGTCCCGCCGCACCTCCGCAGCGGTGCCGCAGGCGATGACCTCGCCGTGATTGAAGACGGAAATCCGCTGGGCAATGCCGAAGACCACGTCCATATCGTGCTCGGTGAACAAGAGAGCGAGGCCGCGCTCAGCCGCGATGCGTTCGATGAGGGCAATGGCCTCCCCGGTCTCCCCGGGGGACATGCCCGCGGTGGGCTCGTCGAGCAGGAGCAGCCTGGGGCGGGAGGCCAGGGCAATGGCAAGCTCGAGTTGTTTCTGGCCGCCATAGGCCAGCGTCCCTGCCTTTTTCGACCCCTCTCCGCCTATGCCCACCAGACCCAGCAGCTCCTCCGCCTCCGCCGCGTACAGACTCTGGCTGCTCCCCATCAGGTTGAAATGCCGCTTGGCGCGCGCTGTCAGCGCCACCTGGAGGTTTTCACGCACGGTCATCCGCGGAAATACATTGACCCGCTGAAAAGAGCGCGCGATTCCCTTTCTCGCGATCCGGTGCGGAGCCAGATGCGTGATCGGCTCGCCTGCGAAAACCACGGTGCCCCTATCGGGAGTCAAATGGCCGGTGATGAGGTCGAAGAAAGTGGTTTTCCCGGCGCCGTTTGGCCCGATGATGGCGTGGATCTCGCCTGCATTCAGCATGAAGTCCACATCGCGGACGGCGACCAAACCGTCGAAGCTCTTGGACAATCCCTCGACCTTCAGCATGTCCCGCTGTCCTGCCTCAACAGTATCCTTTCATGTGAGCCACGAACCACCCGCTCCGGTGACCCTCGCCACCACCGCCCAGGCCCGATAAGAGGGCTGTGACCGGGGCCGTGGAAGCCGGGCGCTTCGGCGCTCCCTGTTGGTCCCCGGACTCACCCTTGGCCCTCCCGGGCATTTATCCCCAGCCGCAGCCACAGCCGTTGCGCCAGCCGCGCCAGTCCCTCCGGAAAAAACAGCACGATGGCCAGCAGGACAGCCCCCAAAACCGCGGGCCAGTACTGGGTATACTGGCTGATGGTGACGTCGAGCAGATAGAGAACGAGCGCCCCGAGAGCGGGACCGAAGAAGAAATGAATACCGCCCAGGAGCACCATGATCAGGACCTGGGCGGACTCGGTCCAGAAGGCCGACTCGGTGTACATGCCCCGGTTGTAAAGGGCGAACAGGGCACCGGCTACCCCGGCGAAGGCCCCTGCGATTACAAAGGCCATCAGGCGCATCCGCCGGGTGTCGACCCCGACGAAGGCGGCGCGGACCGGGTTCTCGCGCACCGCCACCAAAGTGCGGCCGAAGGCCGAGTGGCAGATGAGCCACAGCATGGCCACCGAGACCGCGACCACCCCCAGGGCGAAGTAGAAGAAGGCCACCCGACTCTCAAGCATGGCTGGGATTCTCACCCCCACGAAGCCATCGTCGCCGCCGGTGAGGGCCCGCCACTTGAAGGCAACGGACCACACGAGCATGGCAAAGGCCAAGGTCAGCATGGCGAAGTAGATATCGCTCAGGCGCACACAGAAGAAGCCGATGCCCAGTGCGGCCGCCCCACTCAGCGCCACGGCTGCCAGAAAAGCGGCTGCCAGGGGCCATTCGCAGGTGGTCACCAGAATGGCGCATGAGTAACCACCGATGGCGAAATATGCGGCGTGGCCGAACGACACGTTGCCGGCGTAGCCGATCAGCAGGTTTAGGCTGAGGGCGAACAGGGCGTAGATCATGATCTCGGTGGAGAGATCGATCAGGTAGCGCGACCCGGAGAGGGGAACCAGCGCCGGAGGGACAAGGAGCACGGCCAGAAACGCCAATCCCCGGTGCCGCTTCATCGCCCCCGCTCCTCCGGTTCGGGGCGGCCGAAAAGGCCCCGCGGGCGCCACAAGAGCAGCACCAGCATGAGCAGATAAGGCAGGACGATTTCCGCCTCAGGCACCAGAACCGCGCCGAATACGATCACGAACCCCAGGATCAGAGCACCGAGGAAGCTGCCCCACAGACTTCCCAGGCCGCCGATGATGACCACGATGAAACACTCGACGATAATGGTCGCATCCATGCCCGGGGTCAGGGCTGCGCGCGGCGCCGCGAGAGCGCCGCCGACTCCGGCCAGAACCGAGCCGGCGACGAAGACGCTGGTGTAGACCAGGGGCACGTTAACCCCCAGAGCGGCGAGCATCTCCCGGTCCTGGGTGGCCGCCCGCACCAATCTCCCCCAGCGCGTCTTGGCCAGGATCAACCACATGAGCGCCGCCACCACGGGACCCAGGACGCAGAGGAAAAGGAGGTACTGGGGGAAGTGGGCCAAGCCCAGGTCGGCGGCGCCGTCGAGCCCCTCGGGATAGGGGACACTGTACTGGTCCGTGCCCCAGACCAGCTTGGCGGCGTCGCCGAGGATCAGCACCAGGGCGAAGGTGAAAAGAAGCTGCAGCAGATGCTCGCGGCCGTAGAGGTGTTTGAGCAGAAAGCGCTCGATCAGCCAGGCCAGCGCGGCCAGCCCCAGTGCCGCTCCCAGGACCCCGAGCCAGAAGCTCCCCGTCGCCGCCAGCACCGAAAAACACACGTAGGCGCCGATCATGTAGAAAGCACCATGGGCGAAATTGATCACCCGCAGAACCCCGAAGATCAGAGTCAGCCCCGCGGCGATGATGAAGAGGTTCATCCCCAGGGAAATGGAGTTCAGCACCTGAACCACTACGAAGGTGGGCTGGGAAAGCATCTAGTCGGGCTTAATGTAGGCGACTGGATCCATGATCCTGAAGGCGTGCTCGTCCGTCTTCTTCATCGGTCCCCAGAATTGGCCCGTGTCGGTCTGGTGCGTTTCGGCATCCATGGTGCGCGGTCCCACCGGAGTCTCAATCCTGAGCCCCTCCAGGGCCGCCACCAGTGAATCGGCTTCCATGGATCCGGCCTTCGCGGCGGCGGCCTCGACGAACTTGACCCCGATGTAGGCGAGCACCGGCCAACTGGAAGTCTCCCTGGTGCCCTGGCGCCGCGCAAGTTCCTTCTGGAAAGGTTGGTGCAGCGGCGAGTGCGCATGGTACCACAATTGGTAGGCGTTGCTCCACACATGGTCAGGGTAGTCGCCCTTCAACTTGCCGGCGATCTCGTGCGAGGCGATCTCGCCGCCGGAGACGTATTTGACCCGGTCGAACATACCGAACGGCTTCCCTTGCCGCGCCAGGGTGATGAAGGCGGCTCCCCACAAGCCGCTGGCCACGGTCTCGCAACCTGCGGCCATGATCTGCGCGATGTAGGAACTGTAGTCGGTGGCGCCAAGCTTGACCTTGAGGTCGAGGACGATCTCCACCTCCGGCGCTTCCTCCTCCAGGGCCTTGGCAATGCCGGCCGCGAGGTCGTGGCCATAGGCATAATCGAATTGTATCTGGCAGACCCTTTTGGCCCCGACCTGACCCAGAACCCGGGCTATCCCCCTGCCCTCGCTGTCGGTGTTGGCCGCGGTCCTGAAGACGTACTTGTGCAGCCGGGTGCTGGTCAGCCGGGTGGTCTTGGGGATTGTGGCGATATATATCACCTTTTCCTGGCGCGCCACCTCGGAGATGGCCAGGCCCACCGCCGAGCTCAGTCCGCCGAGAACAATGTCCACCCCTTCCCTGGTGATCAACTCCCTGGCCGCCGCAACGGCTACCGCCGGCTTCAGCTTGGTATCGCGGGCCACCGCGACCACCTGGCGACCGTTAATGCCCCCGGCGGCGTTGATTTCGTCTATGGCCACGTGGTGACCAAGCAAGGCCGGCGAGCCGTACACGGCTCCGCTGCCGGTGAGAGGATAGAGCGCGCCCAGCTTGACCGGGCCCTCCTCTCCACCGGCAATCCCCACCGCCCCCAGAAAGATGGCTGCGAGAGCTATTCCGAGCACCTTTACCATTTCGACTTCTCCCTCTTTGGAAGACCCGTCAAAATCACCGTCACCTTTTGCGCAGCAGGGGAAAGCTCCCGGGCGGGATGGACAAAACCGGCTCTATCCGCTGCGATATAGCCGGTTCTCCAACTCTGACCGCCGCGCCTTCCACTGCGCCCAGGCCTGCGGGAATTTTCCGGGCACATGGCAGAATTATATGAATCCCTCCCCGGGCGCTCAAGTTTCCTTGGCCGCTGCCTCCTGGACAGGAGAACGGGTCAGGCCTATCTTTGTCCGGAAAATTTCTGCACAGCCGCGTCCGGCCAGGAGAAATCCGGGAGCCTGATTCCAGGGACTCCGGCGGAAAATCTACATGTCTGACCGACCGAATATTCTCTGGTACTGCTCCGATCAGCAGCGCTTCGACACCATCGCCGCCCTCGGCAATCCCCACATCCACACCCCGCGCCTGGATCGATTCATGCGCGAGGCCACAACCTTCACCCACGCCTACTGCCAGTCGCCCATCTGCACTCCGAGTCGTGCGAGCTTCCTTACCGGCATGTATCCGAGCGCCCTGGGGGTCAACGCCAATGGCAACGCCTACTTTCCGCGCCACCATGAAAAGCGCCTCATCTCCAACGTCCTGGGGCGCAGCGGTTTCGACTGCGGCCTGGTGGGCAAGCTCCACCTGGCCGGCTCCACCCGCGGCCGCGAGGCCCGGGTCGACGACGGCTACCGCTACTTCCAGTACAGCCACTCGCACAAAGGGGCTCACTCCTTCGGCCACGACTACGCCGAGTGGCTGCGCCTGCAGGGCGCCGACCCCGACAAGCTCATGGGGACCGAGATCGCCAACTCGGAGATCTACCGGCGGGGAGCCGCTTCCCCGGACATGGGAGGGCTTTTCGAGCCTTCCCCCGAAAGGGACAACATTCCGCCCCATCTGCACCAGACCTTCTGGTGCAGCGAAAAATCCATCGAGTTCATCCAGAAAAACCGCCGACCGGAGCAACCCTGGTTTCTGAGTGTCAACCCCTTCGACCCGCACCCTCCCTTCGACGCGCCCTGGGAATACTACCGCCGCTACGACCCCGGGACCCTCCCCGGCGCCCACTTCGAGGACGGTGACCTGGAGCACCAGTGGCACCTGGCAAACGCCGGGGTCGACTTCCAGTCGCGCCCCCGGCATCCCGAAGAACTGGGCAACAAAAGGATGCAGGCATCCTACTACGCTTCCATTGAACTGATCGACCACGAGTTCGGCCGTTTGCTCGACTACCTCGAGGCCTCGGGCCAGCGCCGCAACACCATCGTCATCTTCACCAGTGACCACGGCGAGGCCCTGGGCGACCACGGCATGGTGTGCAAGGGCTGCCGCTTCTACGAGGGATCGGTGCGGGTGCCTCTGATGATTTCGTGGCCCGATCACTTCGCCCCCAATCTCATCAGCGACGCCCTGGTAGAACTCGTCGACCTCGTTCCCACTCTCTACGACGCCCTGGGAATGGAGACTCCCTCCTTCGTGCAGGGCAAGTCCCTTTTTCCCCTGCTCACCCGGCAGGCGCCGGCGCACCACCACCGCGACTTCGCCCGCTGCGAGTTTTACGCAGCCATCGATTTCCCCGACCAGACCCACGCGACCATGTACCGCGACCGCAGGTGGAAGTTCGTCCACTACCACCGCAAGGACCTGTGCGAGCTCTACGACCTGGACACCGACCCCTGGGAGCACCGCGACCTGGCTTCAGACCCCGACCATCAGGAAAGCAAATGGCACCTCATGCGCAAGAGCTTCGACGCCACCGTCTACAGCCATCCCCCCGGTCCTCCGCGGGCGATGCCGGCCTAGTGCGGGGACGTCCGCTTCCTGTGCCATCAGGCGCTATCTCATCAGCAAAGCGCAACACTGCCAATGGCTCGAAAAACTAGGGCACCTGCCGGTCAGGCAAGCATTCCACCAAGTGCAAAAAAGCGATCCCTCCATACCTGGCTGACCCGGGGATTCGACGACTTCAGCCGCGGCACTCTCGGAAACGGCGGCCACAATCTCTACGTCTCCCGCGCCGGGATTCTCCAGCGCATCCACCAGTACGATTTCAGCGGCGACGGCTATATGGACCTGGTGTTCTGCAACAGCCAGAGCCATCTGGAAAACGCCCCCGCCTGCGTCTACCAGGATCCGCTGGGACGCTGCGAGTGCGTCGAGCTGCCTGCCGACGGCGCCTGGTCCGGGGCGGTTCTCGATCTCAACGGCGACGGATGCGACGATCTGGTGCTCGGCAACTGGTACAACGGGGTGGGTCTTTACATGAACGCCTTCATCTACTACGGATCCTCCGAAGGCTGGAGCGAGCGCCGCCACCAGCGCCTGCCGGCGCCGGTCTGCACTTCGGTGGCCGTCGGCGATTTCAATGGGGACGGACGACCGGACCTGGCCTTCCTCAGCAAGGGTGCGGTGCGTCACGGCGCCAACCTGGTCCGCCTCTTCTACCAGTCCGAGCTCGGTTTCGAGCCCCGGCGCTGCCACGACCTGGACATCGACGGCGATCAACTGGGCAGCGGCGATCTGGACGGCGACGGCTGCGACGACCTGATTCTGCGCTCGGAGGCGGGCGAGGTCTTCATCTACTGGGGCTCCAGCGCGGGAATCGACCTGAACCGCCGTACGCGAGTCCCGATTGACCTGGACGGCGACGGCGAAGACGGCGTCTCTGCCGCGGACAAGGCCACGGCGGAATACGTTCAGGACGCCAGACCGCTGGTGCAGGTGATCCGCCTCGGCGCCGTGCCGCACCTCTTCGTCGCCCGCGCCGACCGCGCCTTCCTGGTTCCCGTGCGCCCGGACCGAAGCTGCGCTACGCCCCTGGTCTTCAATTGCTCAAGGGCGCTGGCGGCGGCGGCGGGCGATGTGGACGGCGACGGCGAAGACGATCTGGTCTTCGCCTGCCGGCAGGCGGCCGCAGGCCAAGAGTGTTCGTGGATCTACTGGGGCGGCCCTAAGGGGTTCAGCGAGTCCAACAGAACCCCCCTCGAGACCTACCGCGCCTGCGACGTGGCCCTCGGCGACCTGGATGGCGACGGCTGCGACGACATCGTCCTGTGCCAGGGCCACACCCCCGACTCCTTCACCTTCACCTCCCTGATCTACCCCGGCTCGCGCCACAGAACCTTCGAGCGCCCGGTGCGGCTCGCCAGCCACGACGGCCGCCGCGTCTTCCTGGCGCGTCCGGCGGGAACCGGCCGGCCCGACGTGGTATTCGTAAATACCCGCGCCCGCAACAAGACCGAAGAGGTAGCAGTCTCCATCTACAGCGGCGGCCCGGGGGGCTTTGCCGCCGAACGCCGCCGGGACCTTCCCGCCTGGGGAGCGGTCAGCGCCCTCTGCTGCGACTTCGACGACGACGGCCGCGCCGACCTGGCCCTGGTGAACTCCTCCCACAACACCCCCTCGCGCGATCCGGGCTCCTACGTCTACCTCAACGGTAAGGAAGGACTTCCCTCCGAGCCCACCTGGAAGCTCCCCACCAACCTCGCCCACGGCGCCTGCTGCGCCGATATCAACCGCGACGGCTATCTGGATCTGCTCTTCGCCGGGCACACCAGCCCCGAAATCCTCATTTTTTACGGCACCGCCGAGGGCTTCGACCTGGAAAATCCCGGCCGCGTTCACATGGAGCACCAGGGCACCGTCTACAAGAATCCCCTGTGGATATACCTGGCAGACCTCGACAACGATGGCTGGCTGGATCTGATCGTGCCCCAGAGCAGGGAAGACCGCAGTCTCATCCTCTGGGGCGGCCCCGGGGGCTTCAGCATGGAACGCTGTCAGATGCTCTCGGTGTGGCAGGCCGTATCCGCCCGCGCCGCCGATCTCACCGGCAACGGCTATCTCGACCTGATTGTCGGCGGCGGCCCGCCGGCCCTGGCCGAGCCCCACGATTCCTTCGTCTACATCTACTGGAACGGACCGCAGGGAATCCGCGAAGACCGCCGCACCCTTCTTCCCGCCAACGACGTCCTTTCGGTGGCCGTCGCCGACTTCGACAACGATGGCCTGCTCGATCTCTTCGTGCCGTCCTATACGGACAGCAGATCGCGCGATCTCGAGTCCTTTATCTACTGGAACCGGCGCGGACGCGGCTTCGCGGCCGCCGACCACTCCCGTCTCTTCACCCACTCCGCTTCGGGCTGCGTCGCCGCCGATTTCAACGAGGACGGCTGGATCGACCTGGCCGTGGCCAACCACAAGGTGGAAGGCGACCACATGGGATGGTCGGCGGTGTGGTGGAACGGGGCGGAGGGCTTCTCCGAGAACCGCCAGACCAGGTTGCCCACCGCGGGGCCGCACGGCATGCTCTGTGTCGACCCGGGCAACATCATGGACCGGGGCCATGAGGAGTTCTACGTTTCAGCGCCTTTCCAGGTGCCCGCTGGAGGCCGAGTAGAGCGCATTTCGTGGCAAGCGGAGACGCCGGACAGAACCTGGGTGAAAGCGCAACTGCGCTCCGGCCCCACCCGATCCCGTCTTGACCAGGAGGATTGGCGGGGACCTGAAGATGAGTGCAGTTGGTATGGGAACGGCCAGGAGGTAAATGCGGCCGGGCAGAATGGAAGGTGGGTTCAGTATAAATTGGCGCTCGGGGCGTTCAACAGTTGCGGCACCCCAAGGGTCGCGGAAGTAGCCGTTGAATACTCGGTCTGAAGAAGGAGAAAGAGCTATGCTACCCATCATCGACACCCACCAGCATCTCTGGGATCTGAACAAAATCTCCATGGCCTGGACCGCGGCCTCGGAGACCTTGAACCGCAGCTACGTGAGCGCAGATTACCTCGAAGCCACCGCAGACTTGAACGTGGTCCAGGCCGTATACATGGAGGTGGACGCCCTGCCCTCGCTGAAGGTTGTCGAGGCCGAGTACGTCATCGACCTGTGCGGCCGCGACGACAACCCCACCTGCGCCGCCGTCCTCTCCGCCTTCCCCGCAAAGGAGGGTTTCAGGGACTTTATCGACCGTTTCGAGGAGTTTTCCTGCGTAAAAGGGATACGGCAGGTCCTCCACGTCCCGGAAAATCCGCCGGGCCTCTGCCTCGAACCGGCGTTCGTCGAGGACGTCCGCTACCTGGGTGAATCGGGCTTGCTCTTCGATTTGTGCATACGCCCGGCCGAGTTGAGAGACGCCGCGGCCCTGGTCGATGAATGTCCAGCCACCCAATTCATTCTCGATCACTGCGGCAACGCCGATCCCAACATCGTGAATGGCCGCGATCCCCAGCCGGGCAACGGGGACGACACCTACCTGCATTCGCGCCAGCAGTGGATGCGCGAAATGGAGGAATTGGGCAAAAGGGAAAACCTGGCCTGCAAAATCTCCGGCATCGTCGCCCGCGCCAGGGACAACTGGACTTCCGCTGACCTGGCTCCCACGGTCGACCACTGCCTCGACAGCTTCGGCCCCGACCGCGTCGTCTTCGGCGGCGACTGGCCCGTCTGCACTCTGGGAGGCTCCTATGGCCAATGGGCCGCGGCGCTACGGGAGATCATCGCGGGCCGCAGCGAAGAAGAGCGCAGGAAGCTGCTGCACGACAACGCCGTCCGCATCTACGGGCTGACTTAGGGAGTTAAAAAAAAGTTGGTGGAACCGGGCCCGGCAGGCTTTTACTCCGGTTGTAACTTCATCGATCCCTTGGCGATGTTCACGCTACCCACGTCCAGTCTGCTCGCCTGTCTGTAGAGCATGATCGCCTCCTGGATCCGGCCCCTTTCGCGGTACATGTTCCCCAGAGCCATGTAGGATTGTCCGTGCTCGGGCCGCAGCTCGATGCTCTTTTTCAGGGCGAGCTCGGCCTCGTTGTAGAGGTCGAGGGCAATGTATGCCAGCCCCATGCCATAGTAGACCTCGGAAAAATCCGGATCGAGACGCCGAGCCACCTCGAAGGAGCGCAGCGCCTCCCGCCCTTTTTCGTGGCGCAGAAAGGTCAATCCCCTCTCGTAGTGCGCCGAGGGATTCTCCGGATTGGAGTGGAAGGCCTGTTGGGTTGCTCTCAGTTCGCGTTCGAGGGCGCGCAGGCGCTCGAAGGTGCGCAACTCGGCCTGACCTTCCTCCTCCCTCCCCTGGCGCATGAAAGTGCTGCCCAGACCATAGTGCGCCCTGGCATGGTCCGGATTGATGGCCAGAACCTTTTTGTAGGCTTTCACCGCCTCGTCGTAGCGCTCCTGGCGGGCATATATATCTCCCATCTGGGAGAGAATGTAGGTATCGCCCGGTTTGCCCTCCAGCACCTCTGCATAGGCGGCCAATGCCTCCTGATAGCGGCCTTGAGTGGCATGGATGGATCCCAGGCTCCGGTGCACCTGGAGCATGTCCGGACTGATTTCCAGGGCCCGCTCGTAGGCTGCAATGGCCTCTGCGCTCCGCGCCATCGCCTCCAGGGTGCGGCCCAGGTTGTAGTGCGCCTGAGCGAAGTCGGAGCGCAACTCGAGCGCCTTCCGGAAGGTCACCTCCGCCTGCTCGAGCTTTCCCTGAAGCGCCTGGACCTGGCCCAATTCGTTGTGCAACTCGGGGTCGGCGGGGTCCAGTTCGATACCGCGCGAATAGGCCTGCGCCGCCGCCTCGAGGTCCTCTATCTCCTGGTAGAGATTTCCCAGGGCGAGGTAAACCTCGGGTCGGCCGGGATCAAGTTCCAGCGCCCTCTGCAGAATTGAGTCCGCCTCCGCGAAGCGCCTTTGCCCGGCGTAGATCAGACCCAGTCGGTGGTGCGCCGGGGCGAATCCCGGGTCCTGGCCGATAGCGCGGTGAAAGGCCATGACCGCCAGGGCGGGACGCCCCTGCCCGGAATAGTTGAGGCCCATCTCGTAGTGCTCCTCGGCCTTTTTGCGGGCCCACTGCTTGTAGCCCAGTAGACCGACGCCTGCCACCACAGCAAGCGCGATTGCGACCAGGAGAGTCCGCAACAGCGGCGCGGACGACCGAGGACTGCCTGCTTCTTCTTTCCTTTTCTTGTTCATCGTTATCCGCTAAAGGTAGCTGTTGATGATATTCTCCAGCATTTCCTCCCGTCCACTGCACTTTTGCGGCTCGCCGTGTTTCAGGACGTACTCTTCCAACTCGGCGAAGTCGGTCTCCCCGCGCATGATCTTGCGGCCGATGCCGCGCTTGTAGGACTTGTAGCGCGCCGCCATCAGATCGGCGAGGACGCCGTCCTCCCGGATCCGCTGGGCGATCTTCAGACCGCGGGCAAAGCTGTCCATGCCCCCGATATGAGCGTGAAAAAGGTCCTCCAGATCGAAGGAACCGCGCCGCACCTTGGCATCGAAGTTGACCCCGCCGGTGCCCAGTCCGCCCTGCTTGAGCACCACCATCATGGCAAAGGCGGCGCTGTAGAGATCGGTCGGAAAATTGTCCGTGTCCCAGCCCAGCAGATAATCGCCGCGATTGGCGTCGATGCTGCCCAGCTTGCCGTCGGCGGAGGCCACGGTGAGGTCGTGTTCGAAGGAGTGGCCTGCCAGAGTGGCGTGATTGGCCTCGATGTTGAGCTTGAATTCGTCGAGCAAACCGAATTTGCGCAGGAATCCGAGCACCGTAGCCGCGTCGTAATCGTACTGGTGCTTGGTGGGCTCCTTGGGTTTGGGCTCGAGCAGCAAAGCGCCCCTGAAGCCGATGCTCTTCTTGTGCTCGACCGCCATTTCCAGGAGGCGGGCCATCTGCTCCTGCTCCTTTCCCAAATTCGTGTTCAACAGGTTGGAATAGCCCTCGCGCCCGCCCCAGAAAACGTAGTTGGAGCCGCCCAGCTCCTTGGTGCATTCCATGGCCTTCTTGATCTGGGACGCGGCGTAGGCGAAGACGTGCGCATCGGGATTGGTACCGGCGCCGTGGGTGAAGCGCGGATGAGAGAAGCAGTTCGATGTGCCCCAGAGCAGCTTGACCCCGGTGTCGCGCTGCAGCTTTTTGGCCAGTTTGACCATGCTGTCCAGGCGCGCGTTGGTCTCTTTGAGATTGTCTGCTTCGGGGGCGATATCGCGGTCGTGCCAGCAGTAGAACGGTGCCCCCAACTTGGTGAAAAACTCGAACGCCGCGCGCATTGTATCCTCGGCCCGCTGCATGGGGTCGGCGGCGGCGTCCCAGGGCCGGTCGTAGACCGGGCCGCCGAAGGGATCGCTTCCCGTGCCCTTGAAGGTGTGCCAGAATACCACCGAAAACCGGAGATGCTCTTTCATCGTCTTTCTGCCGACTTTCTCGTCTTCGTCGTAGTGCTTGAAAGCCAGCATATTGCTGGAATCCGGCCCTTCGTAGCGAATCTGTTCAATACCTGGAAAGAATTCCTTCACGATGTGCATCCTTTCTTTTTATGCGGAGTATCCATCCCCCTCCGACCCGGTCTGACGGTCACCTCAGAGAGCAGCGCCGGTTCCCCGCAATTCTCGCAAATCTCCAGAAAATCAGCGGGTTTCCGCGCCAGAACACGGGCTCCTCCGGCCTCGAGCTCGGCGGCTCCGCGGAACCCCCAAAGCGCCCCCACCGCATACATCCCGGCCCGGCAGGCGGTCTCCATATCAGTGGCCGTATCTCCGAGGTAGAAACACTCTCGCGGACGGACCCGCAGGTGCGCGGCGATCTCCAGGGCCGCCGTCGGGTCCGGTTTCCTGGGCACCCCCGGCCGCGCTCCGCTGACCGCATCGAAGCTCCAGCGTTGCAACAGGGTGGACACCGTCATTCGGGTAAATTCCTGGGGCTTGTTGGACAGGATGGCCATCGGCGTCCGCCGCGACCTCAACTCCTCCAGCATGGCGGGAACTCCCGGGTAAGGCCGTGTTCGGCGGGACCAGCGGCGGCGGTACTCGGCCTCCATGGCGGCCAACCCCCGCGCCACGATGTGATCTTTGCGTCCCGGCGCGGGCAGAGCGCGGCGCACCAGCATCTCCATGCCATCTCCCACAAAGTAGCGGTAGTCCTCCGTCCGGTGCAGGGGGTAGCCCATCGCACTCAGCACTTGATTCATGGAATCGGCCAGATCCTCCAGAGTATCCAGCAAAGTGCCGTCGAGGTCGAACACCACCGCTCTGCAGCGCATGATAGCTTTACTCCGGGGTCACGTAGGCGGCCGTTATGCCCCCATCCACAACGAACGAGGTGCCGGTGACGTAAGACGAATCGTCCGATGCCAGAAAGAGTACGGTGCGGGCGATCTCGGCGGCTTCACCAAAGCGCCCCATGGGAATGTGGACCAACCGGCGCCGCCTCTTTTCCTCAGTGTCCAGGTACTTCATCAGCAGTTCGCTGCGCAGCGGCCCCGGACACAGGGCGTTGACGCGGATGTTCTCGCGGGCGTGGAGCACCGCCAACTCCCGGGTCATGGCAAGGACGCCGCCCTTGCTGGCGGTATAGGCGATCTGAGGGGTGGCCGCCCCCAGCAGAGCCACGAAAGATGCGGTATTGACCACGGAACCGCCTCCGGCGCGGCGCAGCGCCGCTATGCCGTACTTGCAGCCCATGAACACCCCCTTGAGGTTGACCCCCATGGTCAGGTCCCAGACCTCTTCCTCGGTGGACTCGGCGTCGCCGTCGTCGATATGGGAGATACCGGCATTGTTGAAGAGCACGTCGAGGCGGCCGTAGGTTTCCTCGGCCGCCCGTATCATGAGCTCGCAATCCGCTGCCCGGGAGACATCGGCGCGGGCGTAGACAGCTCGATCATTTTGTGCCGCGATCAAGGCCACCGTTTCCTGGCCGCGCTCCGGGTCGATGTCCACCGCCACGATGCGAGCGCCTTCGCGGGCGCAGAGCAGGGCGGTATGGCGCCCGATTCCGCTCCCCGCCCCGGTGATCAGCATGACCTTGCCCTCAAGCCTCATATCTTCCCTCGACTTCGCTCAATATCGGGAAGTTTAGCAACGCGGATGGGGCTGCGCAAGACAGGGAAGATATTGACAAAGGCCGACTCCGGACTCTTTCTGCTTTCCGTCCCTAGCCGGCTCAGGCGGCCTGGATCCGCCTACAGCCCTGGTGGAACAACTTGCCGTATTTCTGTATTTACGCTATTTTGTTTCCGTTCGGCGATCAATGTGGAGAAGGAAACATGAACCCAAAAAAGAAACGACTCACCCTGGATCTGGACCCGCCAATGCAGCGGCGATTGAAGTCGGTCGCCGCTCTCAAGGGCATAAGCATGCGCCAGTACTGCCAGACTGCCATCGATAGGGAACTTGCCAGAGACGAGGCGCAGGAAATGGAGAGCTTGCCCTTTGGCCGCGAGGCCATAGATCGGTTCGTGGCGCTCCAGGCTGAGACCTTCGGGGATAAAATACTGCCCGGAGACTCGGCTGAGTTCATCCGGGAGGCCCGCGCGTCCAGGGCTGAATCGTGAACGGCTTTGTCGTCGTGGACGCGAGCTTGGCATTCAAGTGGTTGGTCAGAGAGAACAACTCGGACAAGGCGCTCGCCCTTGCCCGTTTCTGGGACAGCGAGGGAACGAGACCAGTATCCCCGTACCTGATGCCGGTAGAAGTGGCGAATGCACTTCACCGGCGAGTGGTGCGCAAGGAATTGACTTTGAGGGCGGCCAAACGCCTGATGGAGAGCCTCTTAGCCTCGGGGATCGAGCTCCGGGAGACACCTCGCCTCTATGGCAGAGCTCTTGAGTTGGCCGATCGGCTCCGGCAGACCGCAGCCTACGACGCCCACTACCTCGCCTTAGCGGAGAGCCTGGATTGCGATCTGTGGACTGCTGACGAAAAGTTCTATCGCGCTGCAAGCCCTTCCACTGAAAACGTCCACTGGATAGGCGAATTTTCATACCCGGTTTAATTGACCCGAAGACAAGGCAACAATGCGCGACACCGCTTTTGAGATGGCTACTTCCAACATCCGCTGCGGCTGCGGAACCACCCGCGAAGTGGGCATGGACCTGGCGGACCTGGGGGTCAGGAACGCCATGGTGCTGACCGACCCCCACCTGAGCGGGATGGAACCGGTCGGCCGCCTGCTCGCGGCGCTGGAGGAGGAGAAGATCGAGTTCTCGCTGTTCGACCAGGTGCGGGTAGAGCCTACGGATGTCTCCTTCAAGGAGGCCATCGCCTTCGCCCGCGGGGGAGGCTTCGACGGCTTCGTGGCCATAGGCGGCGGCTCCACCATGGACACGGCCAAAGCCGCCAACCTCTACTCCACCTATCCGGCGGATTTCCTCGACTACGTCAACGCCCCCATTGGCAAAGGCCTTCCCGTTCCCGGCCCCCTCAAGCCGTTGATCGCCGTGCCGACCACCACCGGCACCGGCAGCGAGACCACCGGGGTTGCCATTTTCGACCTGGCCGAGATGCACGCCAAAACCGGCATCGCCCACCGCCGCCTCAAGCCCACTCTGGGCATTCTCGATGCGGAAAACATCCGCTCCTTGCCGCCGGCGGTGACCGCCTCCACCGGACTGGACGTGCTCAGCCATGCCCTCGAATCCTATACCGCCCTGCCCTTCGACCGCCGCCCGCGGCCGGACAGGCCGATCCTGCGACCGGCCTACCAGGGCTCCAACCCCATCAGCGATATGTGGTCCATGAAGGCCCTGGCCATGGTTGCCCAGTACCTGCCCCGCGCGGTGGTGGACGGGGACCCCGAGGCGGGGGCGCAAATGCTGCTGGCCGCCTCCTTCGCCGGCATGGGCTTCGGCAACGCCGGGGTGCACCTTCCCCACGGCATGTCCTATCCGGTGGCCGGCATGGTCTCCCGCTTCGTGCCGCCGGGCTATCCGCTGGACTATCCCCTGGCACCCCACGGTATGGCCGTCATCCTCAACTCGCCGGCGGTGTTCCGCTTTACGGCCCCGGCCTGCCCCCGGCGCCATCTCGAAGCGGCGGCGGTGCTGGGTGCGGATACCGCCGCTGCCGCCGAGGCCGACGCCGGTCCTATCCTCGCCGACCAGCTCATCGCCATCATGCGGCGCCTGGACATGCCCAACGGCCTCGGCGGCCTCGGCTACGGCCGCGAGCACATTCCCGCTCTGGTCAGGGGAACCCTGCCCCAGCACCGGGTCACCAAGCTCTCACCCCGGGAAGCCGGAGAGGACGACTTGGCCGCTCTGTTCGAAGACGCGCTGCGCTACTGGTAGGTTGCCCCCGGAGTCACCTGGTTTCGAAATCTGGTCCCAAAAAGAACGCCGGAGCCCTGTCCCCACACCCACGGCTTTCACCCTGACGCTTCGACCACCACCGGTTCTCTTTCCAGACGAACGGAGAATTTTTCGTAGACCTTGCGCTGAATTTCGTCGGCCAGTTCAACCAGCTCGCGGGTGCTGGCGCCGCCAGGGTTGATCAAAGCCAGGGCGTGATTGGACGAGATACCGACCCCGCCGCGGCGATAGCCTTTGTGGAAACCTGACCGTTCCACCAGCCAGGCAGCAGCCACCTTGAGGCCTTCGGAGGTCTGGAAATGGGGGATTTTGTCGCCCCGACCGGCAGCGATGCAACGCTTTTCGAATTGGCTGAACTCTCCCCGGCTCAACACCGGATTGAGGAAGAAGGAGCCGGCGGAACGGGCGTTCGGATCTGCGGGGTCCAGCACCATGGACTTCCTGCGGCGCAATTCGAGGACGGCCTGGCGGACGGCGCCGAGCACGGGTGCCCCGCTTTTCAGATGCTCCAAGTCCACGCTTTCCTCGACCTGGCGTTGCAGTTCGGGATAGCGCAATCGGGCCCGGGCGCGCGGGCACAGGAGGTAGGAGACCCGGGTGATGATGTGGCGGTCCCGCTCTTCGCTTTTGAATCGGCTCTGCCGGTAGCGAAAGCGGCATTCCGCATTGGTGAAGGCCACCGCCTCGAGGGTCTCCCGGTCGAGGGCATCGACCCTGATGATGGTGTCCTTCACTTCCTGGCCATAGGCCCCGACGTTCTGGACCGGAGTCGCACCTACCAGGCCGGGAATCCCGGAAAGACATTCGACGCCTCCCAGACCGCGGCGGACACAGGCCCGCACCAACCCATCCCAATCTTCGCCGGCGCCGGCCCTCACCACCACCCGTTCGCCTTGCGCCGCAAAGCCCACGCCTCCCACGTCCACCTTCAGGACCAGGCCGCCGAATCCCTCGTCGGCAAAGAGGATATTGCTGCCTCCCCCCAGGACCTGCACCTGCAGGTCCCGTTCCCGGGCCCAGACCAGGCATTCGCGGATCTCTGCCGTGCTGCGGCACACGGCAAAGCAGCGGGCCCGGCCTCCCAGACCCAGAGTGGTATGAGGTGCAAGGAGGACACCTTCCCGGATGATGTTCGCGGGCAACATAGGCGTTGGGTGGAGAGGGTTGGTTTTTTCCTTCGATACGGTTAGATTATCTCACTCATTTGAGCTTGCTGCGATTCGGGGGGAGCAGGAAATATACCCCAAAGATGGCAGGAATCGGGCCACTATGAAAAAGAAAATATACCTCGCCAGCCCCTACGGATTCTCGTCACAGCAGAAGGAACACCTTTTGCCCGTATTTGTCCAAATCATGGAGAAGATGGGCGCCGAGGTCTGGGAGCCCTTCGCGCGCAACAACCAAACGGACCTGGCGGGCGGGAGCTGGGCTTACAAGGTGGGGCAGGACGATGTGCGCGACCTCGTCTCCTGCGACGCCATCTTCGCCATTGTCAACGGCACCCCACCTGACGAAGGGGTCATGGTGGAGCTGGGGATGGCCATTGCCCTCGGAAAGCAGATCTTCCTGTTCAGGGACGATTTGCGCAGATGCACCGACTCCGAGCGCTATCCCCTTAATCTGATGATCTTCACCGGTCTCCCCGAAGATGGATGGGAAGACTACTTTTTTACCTCGATAGAAGAGATCCGCTCGCCGCACAAGGCCCTGGCCCGGTGGCTGCGTGGAGCGCTGCAGCACCAGGCCAAGCCCTTAGCGGAGACGATTTCGATCCACACCTAATGCAAAAGCGCCAGGAGCAGGGCGCGTCTTGAAACGGCACCTCAGTCCATGCGCACATCCATTTCCCCCAAACGGCTGCAGAACCCCGACGTCCAGGTCTCCGAGAAGATATTGCGCACCTGCGTCCACTGCGGCTTTTGCAACGCCACCTGCCCCACTTACCTGCTCACCGGCAACGAATTGGAGGGGCCCCGCGGGCGCATCTACCTGATCAAGAACATCCTCGAAGAAGCCATCGAGATCACCGACCGGACGGTGGAGCACATCGACAACTGCCTCGCCTGCCTGGCCTGCGAGACGACCTGTCCCAGCGGCGTCACCTATTCCCATCTTCTGGAGGAAGCGCGCCCCCGCATCGAGGAAGCATACAGGCGTCCCCTCGCCGATCGCCTGCTGCGCGCCGCCCTCACTCGCCTCATGCCCCACCCGGGACGCTTCCGCATCGCCATGCGCCTTGCCGCGCTTGGACATGTGCTCAGCTTCCTGGTGCCCGCCGGGATGCGCCACCTCCTGGACATGGCGCCCACCGCCCTTCCCTCCGCCGCCCGTCTGGCGCTCCCCGGCAGCATCGCCGCCCAGGGCCGGCGCCGGGCGCGCATGGCGCTGCTCACCGGCTGCGCCCAGCAGGTTCTGGGTCCGCAGATCAACGACGCTACCGTGCGCCTGCTCACCCGCCTTGGGGTGGAGGTCGTCATTCCCCCCGGCATGGGCTGCTGCGGGGCTCTCACCTTCCACATGGGCGAGCGCCACCGCAGCCTGAGCCTGATGCGCAACAACATCGCGGTTTGGTACCGGGAGATGGAGGAGAGGGGGCTGGACGCCATAGTGCTCAATACCTCCGGCTGCGGCACCGCGGTCAGAGAGTACGACCACATTTTTCGCAATGAGCCCGAGTGGGCCGAGAAGGCCCGGGCGGTCACCGCCCTGGTGAAGGACGTATCGGAAGTAGTGGCGGAGATGGGGCTGGGAGAGGTGCAAAATGCGACCGGTATGCGGGTGGCATATCACGACGCCTGTTCCCTGCAGCACGGCCAGAAGATCAGGGAGCAACCCCGGCAACTCCTGCAACAGGCCGGCTTCGAGGTGGTTGAGGTGCCCGAGGCCCACCTGTGCTGCGGCAGTGCCGGCACCTACAACCTGCTCAGGCCGGAGATGGCCGCACCACTGCTGGAGCGCAAAGCCGCGAATATCGCCGCGGTACAGCCGCAACTGGTGGCCGCCGGCAATATCGGCTGCATCGAGCAAATCGGCCGCGGTATCGAGCCGCCGGTGGTGCACACGGTGGAGTTGCTGGACTGGGCCACCGGAGGTCCCCCGCCAGCCGCGCTTTCTTCCCGCTGAAGCCGCCGAGTGCGGTGACTTTATCCCCCGTTCCGAACCCCGGCAACTTCATCCGGTCGAGCCCACCTCCTGGTCGCAGGGGGCCTCTCACCGTCCTCCCAATGCAAGTGCCCCGCGCTTGACTTCCCCCGTCAGGCGGTTTGGAGCTCCACTTTCTGATAGTTGAAACAGTAGTAGGGCTTGCCCTCTCCCACGTTCTGATAGTCGGTCCAGACCAGCCAGAACGACTTGCCGTCGGGAGCGATCCACTTGGGTGAAATCTGCGGCTGGTAGGGCCTGGCGCCGGGAATTCCTTCGGGCAGCCACTCCACCTCTTCGTGCACCTGGGTCCACGGCCCCCAGGGAAATTTCGCAGTCCACATGCCGAGATAGGTGGGTTTGCCGAACCACATCCCGTCGGCGGCGCTGCCCATACCCCAGTTTACCATCATGTACTCCCCCAGGGCCGCATTGTAGACGACGCTGGGATGCCAGGCGTAGGGATGCCGCATGGTGTTCACCCAGCCGCCCGGAAAGGTGTGGACCGCACCGCGGTCCTCGATGCGGGGGCTCCACCTGGCGGAGCCGTCCTCCCGGCGCTCCACGAAGAACTCGTAGCGGCTGCGGTCCAGCAGGCCGCCGCGCTCCACCCGGAACATGACCAACTGGTTCATGGCCCCCTCCACATTGCCGTTGGGAGCGTAGACGTAGACGAACCCGTCGGCGTTGTCGCCGTAGTTCCTGCCCATCTGCAGCACCGTCAGCAGCGAGAAGGACTCGCCGGGCTCGTTGAAAAAAACCATGTTGCCGCGGTCGCGGTCATCCCACTTCTCCCAGCACAAGGGGGAGCCGTCCTGGTTCTTCCAGGTCCTGCCCGAATCCGGCGAGAAGATCAGCTTGGCCCCGGCAAAGCGTGCCCCGGCGACGGCGAAGGGAGTGTTGGGCGTACTGAGGAACTGGTAGATCCGCGCGTCCAGGGCAATGATGCCGAAACCATAGTAGCGGTTGATCTTGTCGGATCCTCTTTCGCTCAGCAGGTCGGGGAATCCCGCCAGGTGCTCGAACTCGGGAAGGGGCGGCTCGCCGTGGACCTTGAAGATCCGGCTGTTGTAGGGCTTGTCCACGTGGCCGCGAATCTCGGGCCAGCCGCAGCCGTCGCACAGCCCGACGAACTGCGATCCGTCCGCAGCCCAGGTCATGTGCCAGTTGTCGCCGGAAGCCCTGGCGCTCCGCCCTCCCAGCTTTGCGGTGGTCTCCGGCAGTCGCCGCATGGCGCGAATTGACATGGGAATCTCCTGTGAATTTGCCCGCTGATCGCGGTGGACCCGGGATGGGTTGCTCCGCTCCATCGCCGCGTTGCGAGCAGCTCCGGAAGCGGATTGCCTTCCTAGACGCTTTTCAGAAACGCCAGCACCTCCGCTGTTGCTTCGTCGGGCAGTTCTTCCGGGATGAAATGGCCGCACGGAAGCGACTTGCCGCGAACGTCATTGGCGCGTTGCCTCCAGGCGGAGAGCATGTCCAGGCGCCTTCCGGTCTGCCATCCCGGACGCCTGGGCATCTGTCCTGCCCACAGAACCAGGACGGGGCAGGCCAGCCTGCGCCCGCGGTCGGCCTCGTCGTGCTCGAGGTCCAGCTCGACCGCGCGGTAGTCCGAACAGGTGGCGGCAATGGTGCCGGGGTCGCTGAAACAGCGCCAGTACTCGGCGTAGGCCTCCGCGGTGATGGCGCCCTCCACCGCGGTCCACTGATCGAAGAGGAAATCCATGTAGACCCTGGCGCTGTTGCCGATCATCGTTTCGGGCAACGGCGCCGGCTGCCGCATCAGGTGCCAGTGAAACCAGGAAAAGGCCAGCATCGCGTCCATTTCCTCGAATGCAGCCTGGGAGGGCATGACGTCGAAGTTGGTCAGCGAAAGTACCCGCTCCGGATAGTCCAGGGCCAGGCGTTGCCCGACCCGCACCCCGCGATCGTGGCCCACCAGGTGAAACCGGTCGAACCCCAGGGCGCTCATGACCCGGGCCTGGTCCCGGGCCATCGTCCTTTTGCAGTAGGCGCTGGAATCGCCCGGCGCTGGCGGGGGTTTGTCGCTGTCGCCATAGCCGCGCAGGTCGGGTGCGACCACGGTGAAATGGGGTGCCAGCGCGGGCGCCACTTTGTGCCACATGACGTGGGTCTGGGGATACCCGTGGAGCAAGAGGACCGGCGCCCCGCCGCCACCGTACCTCAAATTGATGGAAACCCCGTCTGCCTCGACCTTGGTTCGGGTGAATTCTTCGAACATCCCCGGTCTCCTTGGTGGATGGCCTTCCGGTTCTGCCGGCCCGGCTCACATTTCGTGAATCTTGCGCGGAATGTAGGGCTTGGGCTCATGCGCCGGGCGCACCAGGGTTTCGCCGTCGTCCTCGATGAGGGGCCGGCTGTCCATGTAGGGGGGCTCGAGGACGGCCTGCTGCAGGTCGGTCAATTCCGCGGTCCACTCCGGCAGCTCGTGGTCGCCGTAGTTGTGCGGCGCCCATTGCATGTACTTGGGACAGTAGCGATAGAGCAGGGAGCGGCGCTCGTGGTCGGCGGTCCAGGGAAGGGCGCCGTGAATGGTGGCCTCCATGAAGATCACCAGGTCGCCGGCCTTGCTGGCGACGTTGTAGACGCACTGCTTGTCCTCGTTGTAGAGCATGATGTCCTCGGGGCACTTGAAGTTGGCCTTGTGGCTGCCGGGAATCACGGTGATGCCCCCGTCTCCCGGGTTGATGTCGGCCAACTGGTACTGGAACACGGTCAGTCCGGTGCGGATATGGCCGTTGGTGCAGTTGTAGAACTGGGCCCCGTCGAAGATGCGGCTGGTGTTGCCGTGGAGGCCGTGCCCGCCCTTGCCCTTGCGCGCCATGATGCAGCCGGGACGGTGGTCCAGCTTCCATCCGCGGCCGAAGATGGTGTTGAGATAGGGGATTGCCCGCGGGTGGGCAAGCAGGTCGCGGAAGGGCCGGCACCAGGGCTGGGGCCAAGTGAGCATGCCGCCGCAGCCGTGGTTGGACGCCTTTCCCGCCATGCCTCCGCCGTAGACGTTGGAGCCGGTCCAGTTCTCCTCGGTGAAGGGAGGCACGTTTGCGTCGATAGCGTCGTTCATCGCCTTCACCTCCTCCGGGGTGAGGATCTGCTTGACGTGGAGAAAGCCCTGTAGGTCGAAGAGGAACTTTTCGCGATCGCTCATTTCCAGCATGATTTCTCCTTTGCTAGCATTGGGGTCACAATGAATGTCGTCTACATGTCATTCGCGGAAAAGCACCCTAGGCCGCGTAATTGCGCAGGCGGACCTCGGCGCCTTTCGCTGCACTGGCCAGAACCGCTTCCAGCATCTGCTGCACCTGCAGGCCCTGCCGCAAGGGCGCCCGGCAGGTCTTGCCGTCGAGGCAACACTCGATGAAGTGGGAAGCGATCGCGGTCCAGCTTTCGGGGGCGCTGGCCGGCAGCCTCACCTCCTGGTCGATCTCCCTGCCCTCCTTGTCGGTGCGGTAGAGCTTCAAAGGAGACAGGGTGGCCCCCGCTTCGGTGCCGAAAACTTCGATCTGCTCCTCGCGCGCCTGGTGCGAAGCCCAGAAGCTTTCGATCTGCAGGCCGGCCCCGTTCTCGAAGCGGATGAAGCCGCCGGCATAATCGTCGGTGTCGTACTGTTTCCACACCCGGCTCGGGGTAGGGCGCGAATATCCCCGACCCCGGGGACCGAAGGGGGCGCCGGAAACTCCGCTGGCGGTCAGCGGACGCGGCCGCCCCATGATGGCCCAGGCGGCATCGAGGAAATGCACCCCCATGTCGCGAAACGCACCGCCGCCGGGGGTGATGAAACCGAGGTTCCAGGCTGGAATGCCATTGCGTCTGACCGAGCGCGAGCGGGCGTAGTAGATCTTGCCCAGAGCTCCCGTTTCCGCCTGCTCCTGCAGATAGAGGCAGTCCGGGCTGAAACGGGTCGACAAAGACATCATGTTCACCACCCCCGCCGCCTCCGCCGCCTCCACCAGCCTGCGCGCCGGGCGCTCGGCGTCGGCCAGGGGCTTGGTGACCAGCACGTGCTTGCCGCGGCGCACCGCTTCCACGGCGACGGGCACGTGCCACTGGTTCGGGGTCCCCACGAACACGGCGTCGATTCCGGGGTCGCGGCACATCTTCCTGTAGTCGACGTAAAGCCTGGGATCGGTTTCGAACTCGGCGGCGAACTCGCGCATGCGGTCTTCCTCGAGATCGCACAAAGCCGCCACCTCCCCACGGGGATCGGCGTGGAGAGCGCGGCCGTTCGACCTGCCGATGCCCATGCCGACGATGCCGACGCGCAAGGGTCCCCTAGCCATGCCGTCTCCGGCGCCGCCGCGCCCCAGGTGCGAGCCCGGTCGACCCGCGGTTCAATAATGCCCGCTCCGACAACGATTCTCTGAAGCAGATTTCCATCCCTCCTTTGTCGATCAACCCGAGGCAGCGTCCAGAGTATCGTTCTTGATGGCGGCACTGCGGGTCATATGGTGATTCCAGCCGCGCAGCGCCAGGCGCTCGTCCGGATGGCCGATACCGTCTTCCACCCTGTCGGCGCCGGAGTACATCTGCACCAGCACTGTCTTGCGGCTCCTTTTGGAGCGATTGGGCATGGAACCGTGGAGCATGAAGTAGTGAAAAAAAACCACGTCACCGGGCTCGGCTTCCAGAACGGTTGCCTCTTCGATGGGATACCTGCGCTGCAACTCCATCTCATCCGCCGTCTGGCCTCCGCTGTTGGGCACTCGTCCCAGTTTGTGCGCCCCCGGATAAACCCGGACGCAGCCCATGGCGTCGGTGGCTTCGGAGACGTGGATGATACCGGCCATCATGGTGTCCCTGATGGTGGGGAAGTAAGTCCAGTCCTGATGCATGGGGAACGGCGAGCCCTTTTCGGGCGGTTTGAGAAAAAGCTTGGTGTGGTGCAGGACGATGTCTTTCCCCAGAATTTCCTCAACCACGCCCAGAAGCCGGCGGTGCAGAATCGCCTGAAGCCAGGCGGCGGAGAAGCGATGGACGTTGTGGGTGTGCACCACCACGTCGTCCCGCGCCTTTATCTTTTTTATACTCGCTCCTCTCCAAGTGGCGTCAACCGATTCCTCCGCGGCCTTGATCTGCGCCACGATCCGATCGAACTCCGCCTCCATGGTCTCCACTTCGTCCGGAGAGTACACTCCACGGGCGTGGTAATATCCATTCTCTTCGAAGAATTCCCTGATGGCGGACATGATCCTTCCTCGTGGATCGATTGCCCGGCATTGCGCGCCGCTCACGGTGACCGTCCGCGGCCGGGACTATTTCTGCGCCGACGCTGAAGTATGGAGACTCGAAAGCTCCCTGTCAATGTGGCCCGAGAGTGGTGAAAACGGCGGCCGGGAAGGATGGACTCCCGCGGCGCTTGAGCTCAGCGCACGTAGCCGTCGGCGCTGCTCCGGTGCCAGTCGGGAAGGCTCCCTTCAGTGTACCCGAAACCGTAGGAGGGCCCGATCTGGTTCACCGTCGACCAGGGCCATCCCTGGCCCCCGATGATGCGGTACTGGTCGGCGCGGCCGCAGAGCCAGTAGAACATGTGGGCAACGTAGCGCGCTTCGTAGTGGCCGCCGTAGTAAGACGTGTGCAGATCGAAGTCGGGCTCGACGCGCCAGTCCCGGCGGGGCGGAGAGGTGCGCCAGTAGTTGTATTTGAGCATGTGGCGCTTGCCTGTGGCGCTGGACGCCCCCCTGCGGTGCAAAATGCTCTGGTGGTGGATTCCCAGGGTTCCGGCCGGCCCGTCGCTCAGGACTCCCTTCTCCTCCGGAGCCCGCTGGTGCGGCCCCAGATGAGTACCCGGCACCAGTTCGGTGGGGCCCAGCTCGGGCGGAGTGTCCTGGGGAAAGTAGAAAACCTCGAGAAAGTTGAGCTCGGGACCGAATATGTGATCGGCGTCCTGGTGCCATCCCTGGGCTTCCACGGGGCAGTCCACGCCGTGGTGACTGGCCAGCACCGGCAGACCCACGCGAGGACCCATCAGCGACCTCATGACCCCCGCAAGCTTCGCGTTGAGCAGCACCTGCTCGATGAACCAGCTTTCCAGCAAGATGGTGCTGGGCTCGTGGGAAGCACGGATGCGCTCCAGGTCCGCCGCGCTCATGCCGGGGGGCATATAGCAGGGCGCTGCCGCTATCTTTCCCTCCAGGTAGTCGCAGGTGCGCCGGTTGATCTCGTCGGGCACCACCCCGGGCAGGATCAAATAGCCCTGGCGGCAAAACTCCAGAACTTCGCTATCGGTCAGAATCGGGTCGCAATCGAAGGTCCTTCTGGCGCTGTCGTATTGCATGTCGTGCTCCTAAGGGTAGGGGTCGGTAATATCAGGCAAATCGGGCCGGGCGCGATAAATCAAGTGCAGGCGAGCCCGGGCGGCGCTTACCGCCGGGGCTCGGGAACAGCTTCTCAGGACGATCCCGCTGCAACCACAGGCGCCGCTTCACCCGCCGCGACTATTCTCCGGATCAGCCGCTCTCGCATGTCTGCGGCCACCTCCCGGTGAGAATCGTTGCCGCTGAGATTGCACAGTTCATGGGGGTCGGCCTGCAAATCGTAGAGGTACTGCTCCACGTAACGAGATGAATCCGGGTCGCGCCGCCCGTCTTTGTGGGGTGCGTCGACGCCGTATTTCCAGCGCCCGGTGCGCACCCCCCGGCCGACCTGGGACTCGCTGATCTGGAAGAAGACCTCCTCGGGCCAGTCCTCGGTGCGGCCGCGCAGCAGCGGCAGAATCGACCGTCCCTGCATGGCCCCGGGCACTTCCAGCCCCGCCGCATCCAGCAGCGTCGGCGGCAAGTCGATCAGGCTCACCAGTTGCTGGACTTGTCCGCCCCCGGTAAACCCCGGGCCCTGGAAGGCGGTGGGGACCCGGATGGAGCTCTCGTGGCAGGACCGTTTGTACTCGCCGTTGCGGGTCTTGAAATGGCAGCCGTGATCGGCGCTGAACAGTACGATGGTGTCGTCGATCAAGTCGAGGCTGCGGAGGGCGTCCAGCACCGGCCGAGAGCCTCGTCGAGTCTTTTCACCATGCCGAAATACCCCCCCAGATGGCGGTGCGCCGATCCCCCCAGGGCGGCGAGATCGGGCGGGGTCCAGCGGCCGCTGTAACGCTCCCTGTAGCCCTCGGGTGGGGGATAATCGTCCAGGTGGTTCTGGTGGTGCGGCTCGATGTAGGAAGTGAAGAGATAGAATGGCTGCTCCCGGTGGCGGTCGATGTAGCGAATCATGGCGTCGGTGACGGCGTCGACGCGATAACCGGGGAGGTCGACGGCGCGATTGTCGTTGCCGAAAAGAGTAGTCTGGTAGGAATCGGAGGTGAATTCAAGAATGTTGGATGCCAGCCAGTAGTCGTATCCGGCGCGATGCTCGGCGGGAACCGGTCCGCCGGCGCCGTCGTAGAGGTGCCACTTGCCGATGTATGCGGTTGCGTAGCCGGCGTCGCCGAAGTGATGGGCCAGGGTCTCCAGGTGGGTCGGCAGGGGTATGCCGTTGCGAAAGCAGCCGCTGGTTGTGGCGTACAATCCCGTTTGCAGGCACGAGCGCGCCGGTCCGCACACAGGCTGGCAGGTGAAGGAACGGCGCACGTGGGTTCCGCGCTGGGCCATGCGGTCGAAGTTGGGTGTCAGTTCAAGCGGATTGCCGTGCAGCCCGGAGGTGTCCCACCGTTGCTGGTCGGTGAAAAAGACGATGACATTGGGCCTGTCCGAATTCCTTCCTTGCATTGCTCCCGCTTCCTTCCGGGACGCGGCATCGGCGCCGCCGGGATGGTCTTTCAGACGGGGCGGAAAGCCAGGATCGTTCTTCGGTCCTCCCCGCTGCCGCGATGCAGAAAGCACACTTCCAACGGGGTGCCGATGGTGATACTCCCTGGATTGCGCGCATCGACCCCCTCGATGCGGGCGACGACGCGGGGACTCTCTTCCAGCTCCACCACCCCCGAGCAGTAAGGGTTGTTCCGGTCGTATCCTTCCTCGACCATGGCGGGAGGACCGATGAATATGGAGGTGAAGGCGGCGAGTTTCCCCCCTCCCCCCATCTCGACCCATTCCAGCGCAGCGCCGTGGCAATCGATGCACAAGGCGCGCGGGGGCACGAAAAAAGCGCCGCACTGCCGGCACCGGGAGCCCATGAGCTTCTCTTCCTTGAGAAACTCTTCGAACCAGTAATCGCTTATCGGCCTGTCTTCCAAGGCCTATCTCCTCTCCAGAATGGTAACCGTGCTCGTGCCCCCGGTACCGCCCAGATTGTGCGCCGCCCCCAGGCTCAGGTCCGGGTTCGGCACCTGCCTCTCTCCCGCTTCCTGGCGCAACTGCTCCCAAATCTCCATCAGTTGGGCCGCTCCGGTGGCCCCCACGGGATGGCCCTTGCACTTCAGACCGCCCGAGGTATTGACCGGTTTGGGACCGTGGAGGCGGGTCGCTCCTTCCTCCACCGCTTTGTAGCCTGCACCCGGTTCGAAGAAGCCGAGATCCTCGATGTGGATGATCTCCGCTATGGAAAAACAGTCGTGCACCTCGGCGCATTGAATGTCCCCGGGCTCGATTCCGGCCATGGCGTAGGCCTCCTGGGCGGCGTAGCGCGTGGCCTCGAAAGAGGTCAGATCGCGAGCGGCGTGCAACCCCCTGCCGCTGCCCTGCCCGATGCCCGCGACGTGGAGCGGAACATCGGTGAAGTTCCGGGCCAGCTCCTCGCCCACCAGCAAAATGCAGACCGCACCGTCGCTGATGGGGCAGCAATCGAAGAGATGCATGGGCCAGGCGACGGGAGGATTTACCCTGGGGTCGCGGAGAAAATCCTTCTCGTCCGCCCACTCCGGCAGCGCCTCCCCCTTGCTCTTGGCGCGCGCGATCCTGGAGGCCATGATATCACCAACCGATACCCGGTACTGTGCCCTGGGATTGAAAGGGGCATTGTCGTGGCTTTTGATAGTGACGTTCATGAGGTGCTCGCGGGTGGCTCCGTAGCGCTCGAAATAGGCGGTGGCTATGGCGCCGAAGACCCCGGGAAAAGTAAAGCTCGACTTGCGCTCGTAGGGCACCGCGGCCACTGCCAGGCCCTCCGCAACCTCGGCGGTGGAACGCTTGGACATGTCTTCGACGCCGCCCACCAGGACCATGTCGTAAAAACCGGATGCAATGGCGAATACCCCCTCCCTGAAAGCTATGGCACTGGAGGCGCAGGCGCCCTCGGTGCGGGTTGCCGGCCTGGGCACCAAGCCCGCTGCATCGGCGATTATCGCGCCCCAATGGGACTGCCCCACGAAGAAGTCGTTGGTGAAATTTCCCAGATAGAGCGCGTCGATGTCGCTGGGGTCGACTCCTTTGTCCACCGCAGCGATCATCGCCCCGAAGGCCTCCGAGAACAAATCCTTGGAGTCTTTCTCGGGGAACATGTCGAACGCGGACATGCCGGCGCCGACCATTGCCACCCCCCTGCCGAGCCTGCGTTTCTTTGCCATTGTCATCCTCTTGCTTCTCCGAAGCGGATTTATATGACTCTGCTCTCTTTGCCCTTCCAGTAGCGCGTCCGCAGCAGATGCTTTACGATCTTGCCGTAGTTGTTCTTGGGCAACTCTTCGACGAAGTCCACCGACTTGGGCTTTTTGTAACCGGCGATGTACTCCTTGCAGAAGTCGATCAGCTCTTCCTCGGTGGCTGCGCAGCCGGGGACGAGGGCGACGACGGCCTTGATCGCCTCGCCCCACTGCGGGTCCGGAACGCCGATGACGGCGACCTCGGCGACGGCGGGGTGCTGGATCACCACCTCCTCGATTTCGCGCGGATAGATATTCTCGCCGCCGCTGACGATCATGTCCTTCGAGCGGTCCATGAGGAAGAGGTAGCCGCGCTCGTCGAGATAGCCCACATCGCCGGTGTGCAGCCACCCGTCCCTCAGGGTTTCCGCCGTGGCCCGGGGGTTTTTCCAGTAGCCCTTCATCACCAGGTCCGAGCGCGTCACCACCTCGCCCATCTCACCGGGCGGAAGCTCGTTATCCTCCTGGTCGAACACTTTGACCTCCACGTCGGTGCGCTCGAAGCCGGCCGAGCTTAGGTGCTTCATCTGCTCCGCCGTTCCTTCCAGGAGGTGGTCCCGGTGGGGCAGGTAGGTGATGGTCATGGGAGACTCGGCCTGGCCGTACAATTGCACCAGGCACGGTCCGAATTTTCTCATGGCCTGCAGCAAGTCCTCGGCGAGCATGGGCCCGCCGCCGTAGTTCAGGATCCTCAGCGAGCTGCAGTCGTAGCGCTCCAGGGCGGGACAGTCCACCAGGCGCTTTATCATGGTGGGCGCGGCGAACATGTTGGTAACGCCATAGGTCTGGATAGCCGCCAGTGCTTGTTCGGGATCGAATGATTTGGATTCGGGAATGATATTGGCGGCGGCCTTGCCGATATTGGGCAGGGCGTAGAGACCGCTGCCGTGGGACAGAGGCGCCGCGTGCAGGGCGACGTCCCCGGGGCCGAAACCCGGGCTCAAATCGGCGTAAAAATTCATGGTCATGGCGAGCAGGTTGCGATGGGTCAGCATGGCGCCCTTCGGCTGCCCCGTGGTCCCCGAAGTGTAAAAGATCCAGGCCACGTCGCCGCCCTTCACCTCGGCGTCGGTAAAATGGGAGGGTTCGGCCCTCAACAGAGTCTCGTAGTCCAGGAACCCTCCCGCGGCGCCCTCCACCGCGATCAGGTGGCGGACCCGCGGAATGCGCGCGCCCATTTGCGCCATGGGCTCGTTGAACTCGGGAGAGAAGATGACCGCTCCGGCCTCGGAATGATCGATTATGAAGGCGTACTCCCTGGGGTGCAGGCGGAAATTGATGGGCACGGCGACGCAGCCTGCCTTGAAGCAGGCGAACAGCGACTCCAGCATCTCAGGTTGATTGTACATCAGAATGGCCACGTGGTCGCCGGGCTTCACCCCGAGCCGGTAGAGAGCCTGGGCCAGGCGCTTGGCGCGGGCGTCGAACTGGGCGTAGGTCCACTGATCGGACCCGTGAGCCAGGGCCAGATTGTCGGGAAAAGTTCGTGCGGATTTGGACAGCAACTTGGCGATATTCATGGAAATTGATGCAGGTCCCATTGAATCAGGTAGCGGCCACCGGGATCATAAAGTAGACCTCGAACCTGGCCGGATCAATCTCGGCCGTTCCCCGCACCCGCACTAGGCGACGGACAGCGCCGCCAGACAGGCCTTGATGTAGCCGATGGCGTAGCCCAGGGCAATAACCCCGCCGTCGTCGCCCTCGAGCCGCGGATGGTGGTCGGGGTTGATGCAGCCGTCGAAGCCGACTCTGTCCAGCGCCTGCAGGATGCGGAACATGTTCATGTCGCCGTCGTCGAGGAGCACTTCTTCGAAGCCGGCGGCGGTGGCCAGGCTGCCGCGGACGTTGCGAAAATGGACCATGAAGATGCGGTCCTTGCGGCCGTAGTTGTTGATCTCGTCGAGGACGATGGCGGAACCGCCCGATTCGGCGCGGGTGCCGCAGCAGTAGAGGTAGCCCACGCGGGGACTGGGATACTCGTCGATGACGCGGTGAAACCCGATACCGCCGAAGGGGGTATCCTGATTGGGCACGTCCGACGGATGCAGTGCGAGCTTGATCCCGCTCTCGTCGGCGATGGGCACCAGGGCATCGTAGACCAGGCGGAAGCGCTCCCACCACAAATCCAGCGCTTCCCGCTCGGGGATTTCCGGGGCTGGACGCACCAGACTTTCGGCGCGCCCCAGATAACCGCCGCGGTGGGGAGTCATGGAGCGCGCCATCATGTGGTCGAAGGTGTCGCCGGCGAAGCGCTGTCTGGCCAGCGCGCATCCGGCCTCGGCGAACACGCGCAGGGCGTTGCAGGTGTTTTCCAGGTCCCGGTCTCCTTGGGGACGGCCGGCCATGAAAGCGGCGCCGATGTCGGGAAGGGTGACGCGGTTGATGTCCAGACCGTAGGAGCGGATTTTCTTGCGCGTTTCGATCACCGCGTCGAGATCGGGATAGCCTTGCTCCTCGACCCCGGGAAACCACGCACCGGAACCGAAGTCGATGTACTCGGCTCCCAACTGGGTGACCTGTTTGAGGTAGCGGTCCGAGAGGTCGCCGTTCCACACCGATATCTTCATTGTTCCCACCTTTCAACCCGTTGCCGGCGTGCGCCGGCAGCGGGATCGATTACATCTGCGTAACTCGCCGCCACAGATCCGGATCCACCGGGACGCCGTTCTCCAGGCTGTCGCGCCGGAGCGCCAACATCCCCTCTCCGGGATAGCGCACCGCGCCCATTCCCTCGAGCGCGGGAACGTCCTTGAAATCGTCGATGATGCGGCCGACGGTTTCCTGCAGCAGGCGGTCTCCCGCCAGCGACTTTGCCTCGATTGCCATGAAGACCTGGGAGACCCTGGTTTCACCCCGGCGGCTTGCAATGGCGGCGGTGCAATCTCCTCCGGCGATGAGGGTCGCCATGAGATCGAGCATCAAGGCCAGGCCCGATCCCTTCCAGTAACCGATGGGCAGGGCCCGCCGGGTCCGCAGTATGGCCCCGGGATCGGTGGTCGGATTTCCTTCCTCGTCATAACCTCCCGGCCAGTCCAATTTCTCACCGCGGCGCTGAAGCACTTCGAGTTTGCCGTTGGAATACTGACTCATGGCCATGTCGAGGAGCACGTGACCGCCGCCAAAGGGAACGCACAGGGTCAGGGGGTTGTTGCCGACCTTCGCCGCCGCCGCACCCCACGGAGGCATGAGGGCGGTGGTATTGGTCCAGCAAATGCCGATGCATCCGGCGTCGGCGGCCTGGAGGCCATAGGTGCCGGCGCGCATCCAGTGGTTGGTGTTCTTCAAGCCGACGCAGCCGGCGCCGTGGACCCCGGCCGTCTCTATGGCTCGAGCCATCGCCACCTCGGCGTTCAAAAGGCCCACGCCACCGTTCCCGTCCCACTGCTCGATGACCCCGAGCCGGCTGACCAAGGTGGGTTCGGCGTGAATGTCGACCACGCCGGTGCGGCACGAATCCACGAAACCGGGAAATCGATTCAGTCCGTGGGACGAGACCCCGTCCCGGGTATTTTCGGCAAAGAGGCGGGCGCAGCGGTCGCCGCGGTCGGGGCTGAATCCTTCCTTCAGAAGGACGCGTCTGAGCTCGGCGTGGAGGACGGAAAATGGAACGCGTTTCAGCGCGGCGACGGATTTCAGGACACCGCCTCGCTTTCGGGTCCCGCAAAGAGGGAGGGGAAGTAACGATGGGGGTCTCCGGGTTCCGAGAACAGAATCTTCTGGCGCGGGGTCACCTCCACCGTCTCCGGCGGGCGCACCCGGCGCGAAGACCACGCCATGTGCGAAACGCAGTACTTGTAGAGGAGGGCCCGGCGCTGGTGCGCCCCCCTCCAGCCCGCGGTGCCATGGGTCAGAGCTTCGGTGAACAGGGTGACGGAACCGGCGGGGGCAGCCGGGATGACCACGCAAGGCGCCTGGCCGGGGGCGTCGAAAATCTTCCGGGGCAGCCTGAAGTTGGTTTTGTGGCTGCCGGGAATACAGCAGAACCCGCCGTGGTCGGGTCCGGCGGCGGACAAATTCCAGGCGGCGACCGCGAACCCGTTGAGAATCTGGTTGTCGCGAAAAGGGTGGTACTCTTTCGGCCTCGATCCGGCGTGGATCGCGAAGGCGCCGTAATCCGCATGGAGGGGACCCCAGGTCATTCCCGCGCTCATCTGCAAGCCGTAGAGGCGGTCCAGGCGGAAGCAGTCCCCCAGCCTGAAGCGCAGAATGGGCATGATGCGGGGATGGTCGAGCAGATCGCAGAATGGCCGGCCCCAGCCCAGAAAGCCCGGACCTTCCGGTGCTCCTCCCGCCGCACTGCCGAATCTGTGAGCTTCTTCGGGCGGGGGCAGTCGTTGCGCGTCGATAAGCTCGTTGAGCACCGCCACTTCCCCCGCACTCAACACCCCTTCAACCACCAGATAGCCCTGCACGTCGAACAGGTACTGCTGCATTTCAAGATCGCTCATGATCTCACCTTCCCGGGCCGGCTCGAATAGCAACGAAGGCTGGCGCGAGTCCAAATATCCTGCATGTCCTTAAGGAGTTATATGGCTTTGCTGCGCTGCGGTCAACTGTTTTGTGGCCGGGGCAGGGCCCCTACATTTGCCAGGTGATGTTGCTCGTCATTCCGGTGAACGAATCGACGACTATCCAGGATCCGGTGCAGAGTACGTGCCCGACTATGAGGCCGAGGAAAAAAGGCTGGGTGCGCCGGTACACGGCCGCCCCGCCGTAGCGCAGCACCAGGGTCTTGATCAGCCACGCCACCACCATGCTGAGCCAGAAATAGTGCATGACCATGCCGACGGGGAAACCGAGGGGATGGAGGGGCCACCAGGCGTAGCGCAGGCGCGCCCATATCATCAGCAGCATGACAATCGCTCCCCCGGCAAAGAAGCCCAACCCGCTCCAGTAGACCCCGCCCGGGTCCAGATTGGCCGCGGCCAGGTTGAAGATGCCGCGCGGAAAGCGGCCGAAGTAGGAGCTGTGCAGATTGATCCCCCCGTACTTGAAGGCCAGGTGCAGAATAGTCCAGAAAGCCCCCCCTATCCCCAGAGTCAGGGCCAGGAGCACGGCCGCCCAGACGTAGCGCCGGCTGCGCCGGTCCATCTCCCCCACCAGGCGCAGGCCGTTGGACAGCAGGGTCATCAGATTGATGGTGTTGTTCAGGGTCCAGGAGGAGCCCAGGGCCAGGCAGACCACTCCGGTGGGACCGATCAACGCCGGGCCCAGGCTGTGGATCACCATGCCCGAGGCTGCCATGGGTGCGGCCATCCCGACCATCCCGGCTTCGGCCACGTAGCGGCTGATACCGATGAGAATCAACAGTTGCAGCGCCACGAACAAGGCGGCGATCCAGGCGGGAACTCCCATTAACCACAGCCAGCCCGCCATTATCGACGGTCCCGCAACCACCCCCGCCAGGGCGGTGCGATAGGAAAGGATCTCACCGCCGTCGTCCATCTCCGGGGCCCGCCCCATTGCTTTCCGGACCACCCCCAGCAAATGCCCCCTGCTCAGCCACAGGCCCGCCAATACCATTGCAATGAAGGCGCCGCTTCCCTGATAAACCAGCAGGGGAGCGGCGCGGAACTGGACGATGGAGCCTCCCGGCCAGGCGTGGAGACCGACGGCGGCCAGGCACCAGCCTTCCAGCTTGAAAAGGAGATGAAAGATCCACATGGCGGCGACGATCTTGGTGTTGATGAAATAGCAGAAGCCGATCCACAGAAAGCTGATCTGCAGGATCAACTGCTCGACGTCGAAAAGGGGCAACATCCAGAACACCCGCGGCCGCACCACCGCCGGATCGTAGGCGTGCCACGCTCTCAGGCTGCCGATGACCAGGGGCAGGGCGCATCCCAGCCACATCCACGGGTTTTTGAAGAACCGGTTGACGAGCCTGCCTTCCTCCTCGCTTTGCACCAGGGCGAGGGGCACCTGGGCAACCGGGTAGGGCAGGCGCTCGTGCTCCACCCACTGGCGCCGCAGAATCACCGCCGCCGAAATCACCGAGAGGTAGAACGCGCCAAGAAAGATGCTCCACCAGACCAGGGGCTCGACCAAGGCCGCGTATGGCGCCTCCTGCCCCGGGGCGAGTCCCTCGTAGAAGGAAATGTTGCGGTCGCCATCGTCGACGAGGATGGGCCACTCGGGCAGGTGCGGAACCAGGCGTTGCATCCAGCCGTTCTCCGGCGAAGCGTAGTAGAACAGACCGGTGACCACCGGCAGCAGAATGGTCCCCAGCCCCAGGGTCGCTACCGCCGACACCACCAGAAGCATGAAATAGACCAGCACCAGCTCGGCGCGGTTGAGCGCCAGGCTGTGGCCGTGCCATACCAGCACCGCGTTGAGGAACAGGAGAAGGACGAGGATCGAGGAGAAGATCAGATGGGGCGAGTTGGGATCGAAGTCGCGCAGGGGCCAGAAGGCCATCATGAAGAGCGCCAGGGCCAGCAACGCCAGGGCCAGGGCTGCGGTGCCGCTGCGCTCTCCCAGCTTGAACAGCGCGTTCAGTATGCCGACGAGGAAGAGGAGAAGCAGAAACGCCCCCGAGGCGGTGGCGTTCTGGGCCAGGTAGGGACCCTTCACCAGCAACATCGCGTACGGGGCTCCCACGGCCAGAAAGAAGCTCAGGGCGGCCCCCACCAGGAAAGCCCGCAGCCCTACTCCGCCGCGCCTTTCCGCGGCTGCGCCGGGCGCCGATCCGCGCGCCTCCAGGTAGCGCCGCAGTTGCGCCGGGATCTCGCGTTTCATGGAAGCAGTGAACGAAGCAAATCCGGACCTGAAGGTCAACTGTGCCGCGAAGCTTGCGGAGGAACTTGCGGTAGCCCTCGGGCGGCGGCCGGGCAGGTGCAGGCGCCGGCGGGGTTTGTCCGCGGGCACGCGCTTCGTTCAGGTTGGCTTTCAGGGTTGCTCCGGTCAAAGTTAAAGGTAGATTGTTTGAACCGAGAGCAACGAACCGACCAAAGGAGGAGGACCTCATGGGCGATCATGGATCGAAACGCAGGGTCGGGGTGCGCAAGGTGGAGCTCAAGGATCTCCGCCACAGCGTCGTGCACCGCGACGAGAACATGTACTTCTACGGCACCAACCGGGGCGGCATCTGGAATTTCGGCGACGGCGAGATCGCCGTCGCCTACCTGGCGGTGCCCATGGACTACAGCGTCATGAGAGAAGGCCCCAACAAATACTGGGCGCGCCACTGCGGCGGACCCCGCAGCATGTGGGGGCAGCACCCGCGCTGGGGCAGCGAATCGGGATGCATCATCAGCCGTTCGTTCGACCACGGCGAGACCTGGCCCGACGATCAGCGCCAGTGGATCTGGCACAACGACCGCTCCATAGAGGAGATTCTCGACTGGCTGCGGCCGCGGGAGAGCAGCGAGCGCGAGGAAATCGACCTGGGCGAGCGCGACTCCATCGTCCACTTCTGCCACGGAACCTATCTCAAGTACCCCATCGGCGGCGTCGGAAAAGACGAGGACAGCTTCGATCTGGGAAAGCGGCAGCACGCCCCTTCCTTCTGCCTGCGCAGCAGGGACCGCGGCCGCACCTGGGAAAATCACGCGACCCTGATCGACAGCCCCGAGTGGGCCCCCGGCGCCGGTTACCTCGGCGTCAACCTCGGTCACGTGCGCTTCGACAACGGGGTCCTGGGGATCACCGGCGCCATCTACTGGCGCCACGCCCAGTGCTTCTACGTCAGCTACGACAACGGGGTCTCCTGGTCCTTCTGCAGCGAAGTCGCCCGGGTCGGCAGCCACCTCACCCGCTCCGCCCCGGGGGTCGAGGGCGTGGGCTTCAACTACTCCGGCGTCCACCGGCTGCCGGACGGGCGCCTGATGTGCTGCATGCACAAACACCCGCCGGAAATGCCCTGCGTGGCCTTCTCGGAGGACGACGGCATGACCTGGTCGCAGCCGCGCTTCGTGACCAGCCCCGGGAATCACTACGGCAACATGGCCGACCCCGAGCCGGAGCGCCCCCTGAACGATGCGCTCAGAGCCAATCGGCGCCGTTGCCCCTCTGCCCTGGTGACCCGGGACGGCCGCATCGTCGTCCTCTTCGCGCGGCGCACCCCCAATCTGGGCAACCGCGGCATCTGCGGCGTGGTGAGCGAGGACCTGGGCGAAACCTGGAGCGAAGAGTTCGTCGTGCGCGGCGACGGTTACAGCTATGACCTGGGCTACCAGGTGCTGACCGAACTGGCGGACGGGCGCATCTTCGTGGCCTACTGGTTCTGCGCCAAGGACCAGGAGGAGCCCATCGAGGAAGTCCAGATCGTGCGCCACATCGCCGGTTCCTTCTTCAGGCTGGACTAGGGGCGGCTAAACGCGGATGGGGGCAGATTTTCGACTTCGCGCGGAAAAACCGCAGCTCATCCGCAAGATTCAACCAGGGGAGCTTGGAGTAAATGACCACTGCCACTGCCCTGTTGCCCACCGTCGACTTCTGCGGCACCCGACTGTCGCGGCTGCTCATCGGCGGCAACCCGTTCCGCGGCTACTCGCACCTGAGCCGCGAGCTCAACGAAGAGATGAGAACCTACCACACCCAGGAACGCGTAGTGCAGACGCTATTGCGCGCCGAGGAGTGCGGCATCAACTGCATGCAGTCGCGCGGCGACGACGTCATCTTCTCGGTGGTCGACGCCTACCGCGAGGCCGGAGGCACCATGCACTGGATCGCGCAGACGGCGAGCGAGAAACCCGACCTCTTCGAGAACATACGCGAAATAGCCGCCCGCGGCGCGCGCGGCATCTACTGGCACGGTTCGATGACGGACCGCATGTGGAAAGGAGGGGAGATCGACAGAGCCCGGGACTATTTGAAGGCCATGCGCGACGAGGGAGTGATGGTGGGAATCGCCTGCCATATGCCCGAAGTTCTGCGCTACATCGAGGACCAAGGCTGGGACGTGGACTTCTACATGGTCTGCTTCTACAACATCGCCAAGATCGACCGCAACAGCATGCTGGCCGGAGGCAAGATGGTCGAGGAGCCCTTCGACGACTGCGACCGCGACATCGCCGCCAGTTTCGCGCGCGCGACGGACAAGCCCTGCATCGCCTACAAAATCCTCGCCGCCTCGCGCAAGTGCGGTTCGGAAGAGGATGTAAGGGGGGCGTTCCAGTACGCTTTCGACAACATCAAAGCGAATGACGTGGTAAACGTGGGAATGTTTCAAAAACACAGCGACCAGGTCGCGATGAATGCTGACATCGTGCGCAGCATACTGCAGGAGTGAAGTCCATTCCGTCCGTCTCTCCGCCTGGTTTATAACCCATCATCCTATCTCCTCCATGGGATACAGCGGCCGGCGGCGATAGCGATAGTGGAAACGGCGCATGTCCGCCGCGGTCGAGCCCGGCGTGTCCACCCGGATCAACGCCTTTGAAACCGGAGCGTAAGCCGCCACCGGGGCATGCACTCCCTTGGCGGTGAGAACCTGGAATCTGTCGGGGTGCAGGCCAATGCTCGTCATCATCCCCAGACTCACCGGAACCACCCGCCGCGAGGTCAGGCTGATGGTCAGCCCGGTATCCGTTTCCACCACCGCGGTGGGGCCCATGTCGAACGCCGTCATTCCCCCGTGCCGCACTTCTTCTTCCCTGAATTTTCCTTCGTGCAAACTCCGCACCCGCACCTCGGACTGCAGCGGCGGTCCGTGCATGTCGTCCGTTTTCCCGCCCATGGCAAGTCGCACTCGATTCCCGCGCCCCGCCTCCCGTGCCCCTGCCACACCCTGTGGATCGCACAGACAGACGAATGAAGCCGCACCTCCGCGGCAGTGCAGCTCGCGGGCGATCAAGGTGCCGTCGCCGGGGGATCCGCCTCCCACGTTATCGCCCATATCCAGGAGACAGACGGGCCCATCCTGCGCCAGGGCCCGATCTACCGCTGCCGCAATGGGGATGAATTCGCCGACAAATTCGGCGCGGTGCTCGATCAGGTAGGCTGCCAGCCGTTGGGCCAGATCCCGGGCCCGCAGCGGCTCGCCGTCGGTCGCCACCGCGAACGCCGATCCCATCTCCTCCACGTCCCCATAGGGAAATCCCAGGGCCACGGTGGCGCACAGAACCTCCGGTGCAGCCAGGATCTCCTCGGCCAGCTCGCAGAGCGGCAGACAGGGAGGGGCGCTGGTGGACTGGCGCTCGATGTTCATGGCCACGGGAGGAAACGCCCCCGCCTGAACCGGCCTGATTTCTCCTCTGAGGGTACGCGCCATCAAGTCCGCAGCCTCGAGGCCGCGGACTTTCTGATCCAGATGAGGATTGGTCCGGTAGGCCAGGGTGGCGTCGCAGGCGGCAACCATCGGCGCCGACAAATTGGCGTGAGGGTCGACGGTAGAGACGATCGGCACCCCGCCCCCCGCCCGCTGCCTCAGGTGGGACAACCAGTAGCCGTCCAGATCGCGATATTCCGCGCCTTTTCCGGCATTGGCTCCGTGAGGCGCAACCAGGTACCCGTGCAGCGCGCCGGCCTCCTCCACCGCCGCGAACATCAGCCGCATCAACTCGGCGCAGGTCTCCCCCGCGATCCGCCCCGAAGGAGTGGTGGAGGCGTAAAAAATGGGCACTGCCTCCAGACCCGCCGACGCCAGCCCTTCGAGGAATCCGCTGATCTCGTGGTGCCCATCCGCGAAGCGCTCGCAGATTTCGCCGCCCCGCAGCAAGCCATCGCGTCGAAAAAGATCCAGCGTGGTCGGGATGGGAACAAAGGTGTTCGATTCGTGAATCAGGGAGACGATGCCAACGCGCACGATAGCCGCGATTTCCTTTGTTCAGGCGCCCGGATTGAGGTGAACCTTGATCGACCGGCTGGACTTGTCCAGGGCCGCGGCGAACGCCTCGTTGGCATTTTCGAGGCCGAACCGGTGGGTCACCAAAGCGCGCGCCTGGCCGGCGTATTGGGCCAGCAGCTCGAGGGCCATGGCGTATTCGGCGCGGCCTTCGGGAGCGCCGTAGGTCACCGAGCCGATCATCTCGATTTCCCCGTTCACCAGGTGACCGGGATCCAGGGTCGCGGTGGGTATGGCGAAGCTCCCCAGGACGAGAACCCTCCCCTGGCGGCGCACGGCGCGCTGGGCCTGGATGATGGTGTCGGCATGGCCGCCGACGGACTCGACGCAGACGTCGATGGCTTCCTGCCCGGCGAGCTCCCGGAGCCGGGCCCGTCCCGCCTCGTCATCGCCGATGACCTCCTCGGCTCCCAGACTCAGTGCGGCCTGGCGTTGCTGCGGGTGGCGGGCGAGAATCAAAGTGCGGGCACCGGCCGCTTTTGCCGCCAGCAGCGCAGTGAGGCCGATGGACCCGGCGCCGATGACCAGTACCGTCTCACCGGCGCCCAACCGGGCCCTGGCATAGCCATGGACCGAGCAGGCGAGGGGCTCGGCGAGGGCGGCCAGCTCGGCGTCGATCCCCGCCGGTGCGGCAAACACCGTATCCCCCGGCACGTTGGCCAACTCCGACATGCCGCCGTCGGCGTCTTCGCCGATGAGCCGGCGCCCGGCGCAAACGTGGTAGCGGCCGCTGCGGCAGTTGGGGCACTTGCCGCAGCGAAGGATCGGTTCGACCCCCACAAGATCTCCTTCGCGCACGTGGTTCACCCCATTTCCGCGGGCGCTGACCACGCCGCCGAACTCGTGTCCGGGCACGATGCCGTCGCGCGGCGCGAAGTCGCCGCGGAAAAAATGCAGGTCGGAGCCGCAAATGCCGGCGCTGCTGACCGCCACCTGCACCTGACCGGGGCCGGGATCGGCCAGCCGGAACGCGTCGATCTCCAGTTCGCGCCTTGGGGTCCAGCGCGCGGCGCGGATCTCTTTCATATCAGCCTTCCTTACTAGGGAGCGTGAAGAAGTTGCGCCACGCCGACGTTGGTGGGCACCCCTTCCTCGGCAAAAATTCGGTCAATACGGGCACGGTCCGCCTCCGTGAGGCGCCAGCCGCTGGCGGCCAGGTTCTCCTCGAGCTCGCCTTCGTGGCGCATTCCCACCAGGGCGACGGAGACCGCGGGGTTGCCCAGCACCCAGGCGATGGCCAACTGCGGCAGGGTCCTGCCATAGTCGGCAGCCACCGCGGCGAGGCGCTCGCCGGCCCGCAGTTCCCTGAGGAAGTGCCCGCGCTCGAAAAGGGGCAATCCGAAAGCGGGCATGTAGCTGCGCCAGTCGGCGGCGGCGAAGGTGGTCCCCGCGTCGAAGGCGCCGGTGAGCAGACCGAAGGCCAGAGTTCCGTAGGCCATGAAGCCGATACGGTGCTCGCCGCAATAGGGCAGCACCTCCGCCTCCATGCGTCGGTCGAAGAGGTGGTAGCCGACCTGGTTGGCCGCCAGCGCTCCATGCTGCCGGCAGGTTTCCATCATGGCCACGTCGAAGTTGGAGACGCCGTAGTGGCGGATCTTGCCGTCGGCCCTGAGCTGCTCCAGAGCTCCCATGGTTTCTTCGAGAGGTGTATCGTGGTCGCGCCAGTGGATCAGCATGAGGTCGATTACGTCCGTCCGCATGCGGCGCAAACATCCTTCGCTGTGCTCGATCACCGCATCGCAGCTGGAGTTCGGGCCCAGAATGTCGCCCTCGGCGTCGAACTCGAAGCCGACCTTGTCCACCAGGACCACCTCGCGGCGCCTGGCCCCGAGCGCCCTGGCCAGCAGTCTCTCCGAGTGGTAGGGACCGTAGACCTCGGCGGTATCGAAGAGGTTGATCCCGTGGTCGATGGCGGCATTCACCGCCCGGCTTGCCGCCTCCACGTCGATCTCCCCGTACATGGTCGTGCTCATTTCCCAGGTGCCGAAGCCCACCGGCGAGCACAGCAAATCGGTGTCGCCAATCCTGCGTCGCTCCATGATCGTCAGCTCCTCGACATTGGGCCCGGACCCTGCTGCGCTGCGGCTGCGGCCCGCTGCTATCCGCCCCGGCGGATGAAATCGGCCACCCGCTCGCCGATCATCATGGTGGAGGCATTGGTATTGGCGCGCACACAGTCGGGCATGATGGCGGCGTCCGCCACCCGCAGATTTTCCATTCCGTGGACCCTGGCGTGCTGATCCACCACCGCCAGCGGATCGGCGGCCGGCCCCATTTTGCAGGTGGAGGAAACGTGGTGGCTGGTGGCGATGACGCGCGCCATCCAGTGGTCCAGGGCGGCGTCCGATTCCAACTCGGCATCGGTGGGAGCCATGCGCTCCTCGACTATTTCCCGGAAGGCTGGGTGATCGAGCAGGTCAATGGTGATGCGCACGGCTTCGCGCAGGCGCTGGCGATCGAAGCTTGCGGCCAGGTAGTTGTAGTCGAGCCGCGGCTGCACCCGGGGATCGGTGGATGCCAGCTCAAGGTGGCCGGCGCCGGCGGCCAGGTAGAGGCAGCTCAGCAGATAAAAGCCGAATGGCCTGGAAGAAGAGATGACCATTGGCCCCTCCTCGCTGGCGCAGGAAAGGGGAAGGATGAACATGTCGTTGCGCAGCTCCGAACCGGCGGCGGTGTAGCGCAGGCCAACCTGCAGCCTGGGGTCGAGGCCGCTGAGATGCACCCCTTCCCGGGTTTTCAGGGTCACCGGCACCTGAGGATGGTCGCGCAGATTCTGTCCTACACCCGGGAGATCATGGACAACCCGGATTCCCATATGTTCCAGGTGAGCGGCCGGGCCCACACCCGAATGCAGCAGGATGTGGGGCGAACCGATGGCACCGCCGCCGAGAATGATCTCCCCACCGCCGATTTTGCGGATTCCTCCGTTGTCCTCCAGTTCCACGGCGATGGCGCGCCGGCCGGCAAAGAGCACCCGGTGCACCAGGCAGTCGGCCTTGATCTCCAGGTTGGGCCGCTGCCGCGCCGGTTCCAGGTAACCGATGGCGGTACTCCAGCGAATACCCTCGGGATTGTTGAGGGCAAGGTGGCCGACCCCGGTGGAGGGAGGATCATTGTGGTCGGGACAGTCGGGGTAGCCGGCGGCGCGGGCGGCGTGGTAGAAGGCGCTTTGCTCGGGAAGCCACTCGTGCGGTTTGAAACGCCGGGCGCGGATGGGTCCGTCGCTGCCGTGGTACGGGGCCCGGCCATAGTCGAGATCGGTCTCGAGTTTGCAGAAGTATGGCAGCAGGCGCTCGAAGCTCCACTGATCGTTGCCCCCGGCGGCCCAGTTGTCGTAGTCCTCGGGAACTCCGCGCAGGAAGATCTGGGCGTTGACCGAGGAGGATCCGCCGATGATCTTGCCTCTGGGGATGAAAACTTCGGGGGAGAGATCGGTGCCCCGGGCGCGAAAGTCCCAGCCGAACCGGGTCGAGTAGCCGAAGGCGCGGGCCCAGATGTTCTGGTCGCGGCCATAGGCGTATTTGATCTCCTCGGGCAGTTGGTCGCGGTGCGCGAAATCCGGTCCCGCCTCGAGCAGCAATACGGAGCGCTCGGGGTCTTCGCTGAGGCGGGCGGCCAACACCGCGCCGCCGGCTCCCGAGCCGACGATGATGTGATCGTAGCCTTTTGAATCCATGGGCTGCAACGCTCCTCTCTAGCCGAACTGAACCGGAGATCCCCTGAGATAGGACTGGATGATGTCGATGACGAGCCGGACTCGACGGCGGAAATTCCCGCTCCAGGCGAACGAAATGGGTCAAGACCCCCTTGTTTTTCTTTGAGCAATTTAAGCGCCTTTCATGCTGCCGCAAGAGTGGACCAGGCCAATTGTTCTCCTCGAACCACCTTGCTTCCCGGCGAATGCCACCCTCTCCGCCTGCCTTGACACCTCGAAGTACGGGCCATATAATCCACTCCCCAACCGAGCGCCGAAATCTCGATGATTGCCTCCGCCTCGCCGCCATCGTGGACGACTCCAGGCTGTCCCACCATCAGTTTCCCAACTGGGTCCTCTCCGAGGATCCCTCGAAGGGCAAAGAGAACGACGGCCATTTCGGGATGCATCCGCGTCTCACCCGGATGGGGGTGAAATTCGGACCGGTCGAACAGGAAAACGGGAATAGTTTACACGGGGTCATCGAGACCGACTTTCAGAACGGCGGCAGTGAATCTCGCCAGATCCTGCGCATTCGCCACGCCTATTTCAACCTGAAAATGGGCGCTTTCCACTTTCTCGCCGGCCAGACCGGGGCGGTGGACCGCAAGGATCTGGACCGCAACGGTGTTCTGGACGGATCGGAGGCCATGCGGCCCTTCGTCCAGGCGCGGGTGGGACTGGCGCAGAAAAGGCTGAAGGCCGGGGTCTGGACCCACTGGGGGGCGGAGGAAACAGCCACTCCGGTGGGCGGCGACTCGAGCTTCACTTCCATGGTGGTGGGGGTGGACGCCTCGGTTTCCCTGAGCGCCAAGCTGGCGTTTGAAGGAGAAGGGTGGAGCGGCAGCAACCTCAGCGACATCCGCGGCGGCATCGGCCAGGGGATAAACCAGGATACGGGGGAGGAAATCGCCTCCGCCGGGGAATGGGGCCACGTCGTGGTCAAACCCAACCCAAGGTGGAAGCTGTTCGCCGGAGCCATGATGGACGCCCCCGACGAGGACGAACCTGCCCGAGGAAGGCCGCATCAGGAACCAGGCCTTTTACCTGGTAGGCCGCTACCGGCCCTGGCAGCAATTCCAGGCGGGTCTCGAGTATATCAACTGGCAAACCGAGTACAAGGGCCTGGAGGCCGGCACCGCCAACCGGGTGGATCTCCACTTCACCTACTTCTATTGAGATCCTTCATGGACGGATGGTTTCAATGAGCGTCGCAATACAAAGAGAGAAAGGGGTCGACCGCGACATCGACGCCGTCATCGCCGAGATGGACGAGCGCGGCTACGGCACTATTGAAGCGGTCATCTCACCCGAAGAGGCCGACCAGGCCCGGACCATACTGGAGGAATTTCTCGAAGCAGAGCGCAACGAGGACGCCGAGCGCAACAAGTCCCAGCGCGTCGGCCGCATTGCGGTGAAGCACCCGGTCTTCCTCGAGCTCATGTGCCATCCCCTTATCCTGGCGATCTGGCGCCGCTACCTGGGCCCCGACGTGATCTGCTCGACCTGGACCGCCAACACCATCCTCCCGGGCCACGACAAGTACGGCTGGCACTCCGACTTCCCCTACCACAAACTGGAGCCGCCGTGGCCCTCGGGGAACTTCACCGGCCAGACCATCTGGATGCTCGACGACTTCACCGTGGAAAATGGAGCCACCGCCATCGCGCCCTATTCGCACCGCAAGCTGCATCCGCCGCCGGACCGCAGCGAATGGCGCGGCGACGGCGAGATTATCACCGGCACCCGCGGCAGTGTGGTGGTAGCCCACGGAGCCTATTGGCACACCGCCCGTCCCAACACCACCGACAAGCAGCGCTCATGTTTGTTGGGGATGTACATCCGGCCTTGCTTCACCACCCAGGAGGATATGCGGGGGCAATTGGCCGAAATCGAAAACCCGTCGGAACCGGCCAGGCAGTTGATGGGAGCTTACCAGTACCAGCCGCGAGACATACTGCCTTATTGAGGCCACCCACCTCTCGCGGCAAAAACCACAGACCCACATGCCCTCGGCACGGCCCCTGAATTCTTCCAGCCCAGGCCCCGCCCTGATCCGCCCCCTCACCCTTGCTTCAGAGTGCGCTCCACTTCCCGTTCCCAGGTGCCGGCCACCTGGACCCCGTATTCCTTCTTGCCGCCGGTTGCTTCGGAGCCGGTAAGGAAGGGTTGAATTTTCCGGGATCTGATCAGGCTCGCCGAATCCACGCATTCGCTGCGCAGAAAGTGAAAGGCGATGCCGGCACGCTCCCGGTCGGTGGTGTTGGGACCGGTGCTGTGGGCGGTGCCATAGCAGAAAAACACAACCCCGCCGGCCTCCAGCTCAAGGGCAACGCCGCGCTCCTCGGGGGGAAAGCAGTGAATGTGGTGATCGCTGTCGGGATCGCGGCTGTGCTCGTATTCTTCCCCGCAGCTGTCGTGGATGACCTGCAGGGTGCCGTTGGCTCGATCGGCGTCGTGCACCGCAACCCACATGGCCGTGCCCATCATGGAATCGCCGATCTTGAAGTAGGCGTTGTCCTGGTGCCAGTCGGTGCCCAGTCCGTGCTTTCCGGGCTTGAGGAACATCTGGTCCAGGTGGAGCAGAAAAGGCTCGCCGATGAGCTGTCCGACCGCCTTTAGGACCCGGGGCTCGAAGGGCAGGGCGCGGATCAGGGCGCTCTTGTCGTTGAGCGGAATGAGCTGCAGATTGGCCTTGCTCTCCGAAGGAGTCTCCCCGTCCCCTTCCGTGGCCACGTTGCGCAAGAGTCCCGCGCGCTTGAAGCGTTCGATCTCCGCCCGCAGCGCCGCTATTTCGCGGGGACTGAAGAAACCGGGAACGGCCACATAGCCGTGGTCGTGAAAGTGCCGTGTCTGTTGGGAGGTCAGGGTCATGGTTCTTCCTTCCTCATAGCGTGTATTGATCGACTCCGGAAGGCAGGGGCCACCTTTTTTCGGAGCGAGCGCCGTCTACTGGCAGAATCATACCTCCTTCTGCGTCGGATCATCAAGTCGATCGCGCCGGAAGGCCGGAGGAAATTTGGCCAGTCCAGTGAAAATTCATACAATAGTAGCAATCTGGCGGCACCAGCCGGACCGAGGAGGGAAAAGGGATGGCCCTGGCCATTCGCAAGCTGGAAGAACATATAGGCGCAGAGGTCGAGGGGGTTGATATTACCACCCCTATCGACGAGGCGACGTTCGCCCAACTGCGCGCCGTACTCTACAAACACTCGGTGCTCGTCTTCCGCGATCAGGACATCACCGACGAGCAGCACGTGGCCGTCACCGAGGGTTTCGGAGCGCTGGAGATGACCATGGCCAACGATCCCATCGGCGACGGCGGGCCCGTCGGCATCATCTCCAACGTCGACGAGAACGGCGCCGTCATTCCGCCTCAGGACACCCGGACCTTGTACCAGAAAGGCAACGAGCTCTGGCACTCCGACGGCTCCTTCAGGCGCGTACCCTTGCGGGCTTCGCTGCTCTCGGCCAAGGTGGTGCCACCCGAAGGCGGCGAGACCGAGTACGCCAGTCTCTGCGCCGCCTACACCGCGCTGCCCCAAGATAAAAAGGAGAGTCTGGAGGGACTGGCCGCCGAGCACAGCTTCGCCAACTCGCGGACGCGAATCGCTCCCAACCTGATCAGCGCAGAGTTCGGCAAGGACGTGCCTCCGGTTAAACAAATGCTGGTGCGCACCATTCCCGAGACCGGAGCCCGCGCCCTCCTCGTCGGCTCTTACACCACTCGCATCATCGACTGGCCGCTGGAGAAAGGCAAATCACTGTTGCAGGAGTTGCTGGAATGGTCGACCCAGCCGCGGTTCGTCTACCGGCACCAATGGCGGGCGCACGATCTGGTGGTCTGGGACAACCGCTGCTGCCTGCACCGGGGACGGCCCTGGGACAGAAGAGTCCACCGCCGCATTATGCACCGCACCACGGTCGCCGGCGACGGTCCCACCTACCTCTGAGAACTCGCGCGGATTTGCCCGCGTCCCGCCCCTGCCACCGCCTGCCGCATCAGTCGATCCGGAAAAAGGTGCCCGCGATATAGCGCACGAGGCCGGGTTCGGGAATAGGTTTGCCGGTGTCGTTGCTGGTCCACCAGTAGGCGGTGAAAATCCGGCCGTCGGGCATTTCGGTGAGGACCTGGTAGCCCAGATCCCAGCAGTAGGCGTCGCCGCGGATGACGAATTCCTCGCTCCAGGTCTCGCCCATGTCATCGCTCACCACCCCGACGATTCCGCGGCATCCCCTGGTGCTGGTGCGCCTGGCAAAGGTGACGACGATGCGGCCGTCCCGGGTGACCAGGGCGTTGGGACAGCGCTGCCGCGAATTGTCCTTTATGCCCTCTTCGTTGCGCGGAGCCGTGTCCGGCGGGGGACCAATCACCGGTCCGCAGAAGGTTCCGGGGGTGGTCACGTAGCGCGGCGCCGACCAGGTCATGCCGTCGTCCTCGGAGAAGGCGACGCAGGGGATCTCGAACGCCGGCGTCGCTCCGCTGTGGTGCAGCATGGAGCACATCAGCCGTCCATCCGGCAGCAGGTGGATTCCGGAGTAATTGAAGCCGGCGAGCATATCTCCGTCGAGTGGGGTGACATGTTCGCTCACCATGGCGACGTTGCTGACGTACTCCCAGTTGATTCCGTTGTTGTAGCTGACGTAGTAGGCGCAGATATTCCTGCGGTAAATGCCGCCGGCTATGCCCAGCACCCCGTTGTCGAAACGCACGCACCCCAGATTGACGGTCAGGTAGCCGCCGCCGGGGGCCCAGTTCGGAGCGTCGATCAAGGTCGCGTGTCTTTCCCAGGTCCGCCCCCGGTCCCGGCTGCGCAGACAGAAGGAGGGCAGGTGCTTCAGCCTGCCGAGGTGGAAGTTGTCGGCGGGATCGACGGAATTCATGCCGCCGCCGATGGGAAACTTGAGGTACTCCGAATGGCAGAAGTGGATGATGGAGTCCGGATCTCCCAGGTCGATCTCCTCGCGCTCGGCGGCGTCCCGGGGGCGCAGCCAATCGAGGGTCTCCTCGAGCGAGCGGTCGTTGTTCCAGATCCACTGGCGTTCTTCCTCCGGCCAGGTCTCGCCGCCGTCCAGGGAACGGCTGATCATGGCTCCGGTCTCGCTGCCCCACTTGGGATGCACTCCCCGGATGGAACGCGGTCCGCCGCTGTGCCGGTTGAACCCGCCGGGCAGGTCCGTGCTGTAATCCATGGGCACGGCCAGATAGGCGATGGCCAATTCGCCGTCGCCGAAATTCCACAGGCCGCCTCTGTTGGGAGCGAACATGTAAAGATTCTCGTCGCGGTGGACCTGGATATGTCTCACTTCGCTCAGTTGAACCTTGCGCACCCCATTCTTGCGCCGCGATTTCATAGACCTACCCTCTGTTTGAAGACGAATTCCTGATTGCCAAAAATTTCCATCCACCAATATATTGTCACCAAAGCCCTAATACAACTTCAGGAGACCGCCGTTCATGAGCTACTCCGCCCTTGCCCGAAAGATTCATTGCCAAACCCCGGTCATCGACGCCCACGGCCATACCCTGGACCTGGCGTTCAATTTGAAAAAGGAGCTTCACCTGCCCCTGGGGGGGCTGACCGACGTGCCGCTGATGCGCGCCGGGGGCGTGAGCGCGCAACTCAGCGCCTGCTGGGTTCCTGACGCGGCCATCGGCGGCCCCCATGCCAGCCGCCGCCCACTGCAGAGGATACTGCAGATTTCCGATTACTTGCACCTCCAACTGAGCGGGGAATCCGGCGACTACGCCATGCTGGCCACCAGCGCCAGCGATATAGAGGCGGCGGCAAAGAGCGGGAAGGTCGCTTTCGTCTTCGGCATGGAGGGAGGAGACGCCCTCAAAGGCGATCTCAGCGTGCTGCGGACACTCCATCGCCTGGGCCTGCGCCACCTCGGCCTGGTGCACGAGGGGAGGAACCACCTGGGCACCGCGACCCAGGTCTGGGACGGACCGCACATGCGCCTCTATGACTCCGGCATCGACGCGGCGGGCGGCCTCACTCCCGCCGGCAAGGAAGTGGTGCGCGAGATGAACCGCCTGGGAATGCTGGTGGACGTCACCCACATGGTCGAGGCCAGCTTCTGGGACGCCCTCGAAACCACCAGGGAACCGGTGGTCGCGACCCACGGCAATGCCCGCTCCTTGCAGGACACGGTGCGCTACTTGAGCGACGAGCAGATCCGCGCCGTGGCGGCAACAGGAGGCGTTGTGTGCCCCAGCCCGCTACCTTTGGGTCCCGGCCGCGAATCGCCCTCCCTGGACATGCTGCTGAATCACATCGACTACATGGTGGAACTGGTGGGTCCCGGCCACGTCGGCTTCGGAACCGACTTTCTGGACCAGACCGGAAGCCGCCCCACCGGCCTGGAGGACATCGGCGCCAGCGCCAACCTTACCATCGGTCTGCTCGAGCGCGGCTACGCTCCCCAGGCGACGGGGAAAATTCTGGGGGCCAACTTCCTCCGTGTTTTCAAGGCGGCAACGGGGTGAACCCCCTCTTTTTTCTGCACTCGGGGACCGGAATTACCGCAGCCTCCGGTCCCCACGCCGTGCCGCCGCCCGGCTTGATTGACGACCTTGCGTTTTCTATAATTGGTCCCTTTGTTTTCCCATCCTTGAACCGACGCGAAAAAGGAGACCAATGGCCCCGAAGACCCACACCGAAATCAGCCCCGGACTCAAGGTAGCTTCCCAGATGTCGGCCGAGCCCAGCCCGGAAGAATTCGCTTTCAACCGGCAGATGGGCGTCGAGTACACCGTCATTTGGACCGATGCCGCCAAGGCCAGTCCCGAATACTACCGCAGCCGCCGCGAGGAGTTCGAAAAAAACGGAATCCGTCTTTTCGTCATGGGCAACGGCAGCGTTCACAATCCCGAAGCCATCGTGCTCAATCTGCCCGACCGCGACGAAAAGGTGGAAGAATACAAGCGACATCTCCGCAACCTGGGTGCGGCGGGCATTCCCTTCACCACCTACGCCCACATGGCCAACAGTGTGTGGAGCACGCCCCGGGAGACCACCCGGGGAGGCGCGGCGGCGCGGGCGTTCGATCTGCAAAGGCTGGCCGAGGGCAGCGGCGCAAGAGGAAAATACCGGGGCGACCTGACCCACGGGCGCGAGTATACCGAAGACGAGATCTGGGAGAACTTCACCAGCTTCATCCGCGAGGTAGCGCCGGTGGCCGAGGAGGCGGGAGTCCGCATCGGGATTCATCCGGACGATCCGCCCGGGGTCAAAATCGGCGGTGTGCCGCGGCCCATCTTCAGCAGCTTCGAGGGCTACAAGCGGGCGCTGGAAATCGCCGACAGTCCCAATGTGGGGCTGTGCCTGTGCGTGGGTTGCTGGCTGGAAGGCGGCGATTCCATGGGGCGGGACATTCTGGAAACCATCAGTTACTTCGGCAACCTGGGGAAAATTTTCAAGATCCACTTTCGCAACGTAGACCAACCGCTGCCGCATTTCGTCGAGACCTTCATCGACAATGGCTATATGGACATGTACGCGGTAATGCGCGCCTTGCGAGAGGTAGATTTCAACAGCGTGCTGATCCCCGACCACATCCCGATGATGGCGGGCGACCCAAAGGTGGGAACGGCCTACTCGATCGCCTACATGAAGGCGCTGGTGGACAGGGCCAACACCGAAATGGCGCCGGCCTGATCGACCCGCCGCGAGGCCGGCAATCCCCTCCTGATAAAACGCCTCGGGCAGGTCCCGGGGCCGAGGTCTTCTCCGGGGACGGCAGTCACCGCGCCGGAGAGTCCGGGGTGATGGAAGAAGCGACATGGAATCGGAAGCCTGCAGTTTGCTGCAAAAATGCATCGACGCCTTCAGGGAGGGAACCCTCACCGAGGAGCACCTCCAGGGTCTGAACGAAGCCCTGCGCCAGCGCCCCAGGTTGCAGGACCTGCTCTACCTGCAAACCGCGACCACCTCGGTGGCTTCGAAGGTGATCGGCACCACCATGCTCCGCGGCGGCGAGATTGACGACGGTCCCGCCGACTACGAAGACTGGCCCTACAAAACCGTTGCCGAGGCGATCTGCGATGGATGGCGGGTGATCCGCTTCCCGGCGCAGGTTCCCGCCGCGCACTCGCAGGACAGCCACGTAATCTGCGAGTTTGTCCTGGAGAGGTTCTCGGAATGAGCCAACTGCTGAAACCGGAAAATTCCACCGTTCGACGCGCCGGCGGCGACATCCGGCCGACCTTGACCGACAGTCAAGTCCTCGAGTTCTGCAAAACCGGGATCCTAAAGCTGGAGGCGGCCATTCCCGAAGCCACGAACTCCTGGGTCGCCGAATACATTGAGCAGGAGGTGGACCGCGACCCGCTGGCGGTCACGCAGAACAATCTGCTCGCCGAAGAACGCTTCGTGCGCGAAGTGCTGCTCCACCCCGAGGTGGCGGGGGTGGCCAGGTCCCTGCTGGGGGAAAACTTCCAGCTGCCCGACTGGCTCGCCAATCACCGGCTCGACGGCCCAAGGAAGGAAGGGATGTGGCATGTGGACGCCGGCTCAAAGTTCGAGCGCACCCTCGAATTGCTGCAGATCTTCTACTACCCCCGGGAGGCCACCCCCGCAATGGGCCCCACCTTGTTTCTTCCCGGATCTCATCTTGTCCCCATAGCCCGGGAGGAACTGGAGCATTACGGCAACCTGGCCGGCCAGTTCATGACCGCGGCTGCGGCCGGTTCGGTCTTTTTCACCGCCTACTCCATATGGCACCGCCAGCCGCCGAAAAAAGCCGAGGGCGTGCGCAACCTGTTGAAATGGGACTGCTGGCGCACGGTAGCGCCGCAGCGCGACTGGATCGCCGAGGCCGGCTTCGACTTCGCCAGGGCCGACTACTCTTTCGAGAACGACTACTTCAGCGGGGCCGCGCACATATGGCAGTCCGTGCCGCGAGTGGCGGAACTCTTTCTGTGGCTCTGCGGCCGCTCGGAAGATTTCCACCACACCGGCGGGGCGAGCTGGCCTTACAGTGTCTCCGACCCGCACTTCGGCTGGAGTTAGCGTTCCGCTCCGCGCGTTCCGCTCGATCCGCGCTCATCCCGGATCATATATACACGAGCCGCGAGGTTGTAGATGGCTGTCAGTCGATGGTAGCTCCACCGTCAATGACGATGTGGGCCCCGGTCATGAAGGAGGATTCATCCGAGGCCAGGAAAAGAGCGCCGGCGGCAATTTCTTCGGGCTTCCCCATCCTTTTCATCAGCGAATCCTGGGCGAATTCGGCGTAGGCGGCTTCTGGATCCAGACCCAGCGAGGCGATGTGCCGGTCGGTAGCGCGGGTGCGTACGGCGCCGGGACAGATGGCGTTGACCCGCACGTTGTCCCCGGCCAGGTCCATGGCCAGACAGCGGGTCAACTGGGCTACCGCGCCTTTTGACGCATTGTAGGGGAGGAAGGCGGGCTGGGCAATGAAGGACGACACCGAAGCGATATTCACCACTGTCCCGCCGCCGTTGCGGCGGAATTCAGGCAGGCATCGGCGCACCGTGTTGGCGTAGCCGATCACGTTCACTCCAAAGACCCGGTCCCAGTCCTCATCGGTCACCTCTTCCACATTGCCGAAGACAAAGGCGGCGGCGTTGTTGACCAGGAGGTTCACCGTGCCGAAGCGCTCGACGGTGGCCTCGACCATGGCTCGCACCGAGCCGCCGTCGGCGGTGTCGGTCTGTTGGAAGAAAGCGCTGCCGCCGGAAGCCGCGATGGCCTCTGCGATTTCGCCGCCCGGACCTTCCTCCAGCTCGGCGACGGTGACCGCGGCGCCTTCCGCGGCAAAGCGGGTAGCGATGGCGCGGCCTATTCCATTGCCGCTTCCGGTCACTATGGCAACTCTATTTTGCAGTAACATCGGCAGGCTCCATGAGGTTTGTTTCCTGGTGGTCGGTTGGAAAGTTCTTGCGCTCGCACATTCGGCGGAAAGCTCGACAGTCGCGGCGGCAAAGCTCCGGGAACGGGGAAACCGTTCAAGTATAGAACCGGAAAATTGGAAAAACAAGATAGGGCGGAGGCTGTAAAATGGCTGGTTTTCCCGCTGCCTTGACCCCTGTTCCGCGCCTTCTATTCTTCGCCTGCCCCTCGCCGCCTGCGGCTGCGCCCCGGATCAGCTTCTGCGAAATATTTGGGCTACTGGTCGAAACTCGACCCCATGGTCCAGGGGGAAGATCGGCCGCGGACACAAGGTGTGCCCCAGGCTGCGCAGATTGGCGCTGGTGGAACCGGGGGCGTCGACGTCGATCAGCCGGGCGCACCAGTCGGCGAACATGTGGGGCTCGCAGTGTGGCGACTTGACCACCACCAGGTCGAAGCGGCGCGGGTCCTGCCCGTTGGCGTAAAACCACGATCTATCGAAGAGGCTGACCGGGCGGGTGCCCACCACCAGGGTGTGGTTGCCGGCCTCGAGGACGGCCGTGTCGCCGGAGTCCCAGTGCCAGCCGAAGGATTCGCTGCGAAACCTGCCGTCGGAGAGCAGGCGGACCCGCGCCTTTAGCTCCAGCGGCCGGAAGCGGGCGGAGTCCAGGGCTCCGCCCACGGTGGTGCGCGCCGTTCCCCCGACCCCGGCTGCAAAGGCCCTGCGCACGGTTTGCGGGTCGACAATGGGAGACAGGGTGCGCCCATTGTATCCCTGGCGCATCAGCTCCCTCAGAACGGCGTTGCTGTCGCCGGAGGCTCCGGAGCTGGTGCCATCGGCGGCGTCCATCATGACAACCGTCCCTGACCTGACCTCCGACGCCAGCCGGACACTTTCCTCGAGGCTGGTGAGGGGGACCTGCATCTTTTCATGGGACTCATAGAAGAGGCTGGCCAGCTCGACGGCATGCTCTCGTGCGGCCTCCTCGTCGGCGTCCATCACCACCAGGGCGTTGGAGCGCAGCTCGGGAACGTCGGTGAAGGGGTTCCCCCACATGACCGCTGCCGCCAGCCCCGACGCGGCGGCTTCGATCTCCTGCGCCCGGCGAATGCACCGGCTCACCGACCCGCTCGCGGTGATGGTCTCGTCCCCCCGGGCTAGAACGGGGATCTTCACCCGCGCCGTCACCGGCCGGATTCTGCCCGCCGCCAGCTTCAGCAGAAGGGCGGCGGCGCGCGCGCCGGTCTCGAAGAAGTCCACGTGGGGATAGGTGTGGTAGACGACGATGGCGTCGCTGTGCTCCAGCATGCGGTCGGTGGGGATCCCGTGAATATCGAGGGAAACCACAATGGGGACCGCCTCACCGAGGATGCGGCGCGCCTCCTGCAGCAGGAACCCCTCGGGATCGTTTTCGTTTTCGGCCTGCATGGCTCCGTGCAGGGCAAAGTAGGCCGCATCCACGGGACCCGCGTCCACCAGGCCGCCGAGGAACTCGCGGCTCAGGCGGCCGAAGCCGGCGGCGCTGAGAACTCCGCCGGAGGTGCGGGAACTGGCGCCCATGCCCGGCACGACCTCCACCCCGCCGTCCTCATCAAATACCCTCAGCGCACCGCCCACTTCCTCGCCCACCTCGCGATGATAGTCCAGCATGGCCCCTCCGCTGACGATGCGAAAGTCCTCGTAGTGGCTCGGCACGGGGTTGAAGGACGAGATTTCCTGCTTGCATTCGGCGACGAGAATTCGCGGCATTTTCATTGCACCTTCTTTTCAGGGGTTGGGTCGATCGCGGGCGAATCGGGATGACAGCAACGGGATGCGGAAAGGCTTTGGGCCGTCTCGAAAAGAAGAAGATAGCGCTTCCGGACCCTATCGGTAGTAGAATTCAAGTCAGCATAGACAAAAGGGATGGATTCTGCAATCCATCCCTCTGCACATGAAACTGGGCATCCGGCGATCGAGCTTATTTCAGCAAGGTAATCGAATGGGTCGCGGTGAAATCACCGGCCTGCATGCGGTAGAAATAGACCCCGCTCGACACCCGTCCTCCGTGCCGGTCGAGCCCATTCCAGGTGGTCCTGTACGACCCCGCGCTCAGCTCTTCGCTCACCAGGCTGGCCACGATCTGACCCACCGGGTTGAACACGTCGATCTGCACGAAGCCCTGCGCCGGCACCTCGAACTCGATGGTGGTTTCGGGGTTGAAGGGATTGGGATAGGCCGCACCCAGGGAATAGTTGTCGGGAATGCTCGCGCGGTCGACTGCTTCCATCCCCGTGGCTAGGTCAAGCCGGCCGCTGACCAGATCGTAGGGAATGTGGAGCAACATGCCCGCGCCGAACTTCTGCCCCTCGATATGCTCTAAGCTGTGCCGGGTGATGTCGAATTTGGAATCCCAGTACATGCCGTCCCAGGGCCCGCGCTCTCCGGGGTTGGGGCCGTCCCAGGTGGAGCTGCTGCCGCTGGTGGAGCGGCCGCGGTCGATGATGGTGATGAAGTTCGACAGCGAGCGATCGTACGGGCCGACGATCGACGGCTCGGCTCTGATGTTGAAGATCCCCGCGCCGTCGCGACCGATGGCTCCGTAGTTGTCGTCCCCGTTGTTGGACCCCAGGCTGAAGTAGGAGACCTTGCCGCTGAGGTCGGCATTAAAGCGGCTGGTAGTGGACCACTCAATAGACATGCCCGTCTCCACCATCAGCTCGCAGGACACTTGGTCACCCACCACGTCGCCGTTGCGGTTGACCCAGATGGTGTTGCCGTCGTGGTCGATCTTGATGAGGTTGGGCGAGGTCCAGCCGGACAGATAGATGCCCTCCTCGTGGACGGAAAGAGCGGATGGCCCGCTGGCGTTGGCTACCTCGTTGTTGTCGTCGTCGACCCAGAAGTTGGTGAACCACTCGGCTACGTCGAGGGACTTGACCACCTCGCCCGAACCCTTGTCCCAGAACTCCACCGAGCTGGCCGGCACGTCGGCGCGGCTCCAGTTGGCCGCCACCAGATTGTTCTTCCAGACCTCCATCTGCATGATGGCGATGCCAGGAGCGCCGACGGGCGCCAGGCCGTTTTCCGCCCAATCCTTGTCCGGCTCGAAGGTCCTGGCTTCGCGATTGATGGTCATCCGGTAGCAGCCGGCGCCCTCACCTCGACTGTGGGTGGTGTAGTAGATGTCCTGCTTGTCAGGGTCGGGGTCTCCGCGCATGCCGCCGAAAGTCTGCGCCCCTTCGAAATCGGTGACGCTGTTGGCGTCCCAGCGCTCCCAGGCCTCCGGTTCGGCGATGAAATCGGTGCCCAGGACGGCTCGGCCGATATCGCCCGAGCGGTGGCCGCCCCAGTCCGGCGCGTCGCGGTTGTACTCGCCCATCCACACCTCGTTGGTGCGCAGGTCGATCCAGGGATCGGCTAAGCCGGTTTTCGGGGCGATACCCGCCAAGGTGGCGTCCTCGAGAAGGTTCAGGCCAATGAGATCGAACTCGAAGGGACCGGCACCGGCGGGCTTGCCTTCCCAATCGTTGCCGTCCCAGGTGATCACGTTGTCGCCGGCCTCGAAGTCCTCACCCGATGTGGAAGCGACGAACAGAGGGAGGCCAGGCTGCAGGCGCAACCAGGCGCCGAAGGGACCGCGCGGCCCTGTGGTCGCCCTGGCGCCGTCACTGACGTCGTAAACGGCCAGCCATACGCGGGCGGACTGGTTGAGGCTCAAAGGAATGTCCACCGAACCCCCACTATAGGCCACATCACCGGTAATCATGACGAGGGGATTCACCGGTCCGGACTTGACAGTGGGTGCGGGCCCAAAGGGCTTCGCCAGCCCCGCAAGACCGCACAACTCTTCTGCCCTGGCCGGACCCAGCCCCAGGATGATCAGGGCTGCTCTCAATAAGGTAGTGCGCACTATTTGCATTGTTCTCTTCTCCTGGTCGAAAAACCGTGAATGCGCGACAGGAATCTGCGATATCCGCTGCCATCAATATAGTTCCGCTCCATGATCGCCCTCAATAGCTTCCAGGCCACAAAGGTTTCCGAAACATTGACAGGATTTCCCGACACGTACACTGAATCTGTACATATCCACGGGAGAATGAAATGACCGCCATCACCACTTACACTCAGGCCAGAGCCGAACTCGCGTCGCTGTGCGACGAGGTTGCCTCCACCCGCGAGCCCGTGATAATTCGGCGGCCCAATGCCGAAGACGTGGCCCTGGTCTCAGCCGACGAATTAGCCGGCCTCCTAGAGACCGCCCATCTCCTCAGATCGCCCAAAAACGCCCAGCGTCTTCTCGCGGCGATCAAGCGCGCCCAGAGCCGGAAATTGTCTCCTTCCTCCGTAGAAGAGCTGCGCCGGAATCTCGGTCTTGTCGAACTGGTCGCGGCGTCTTACGGAAGAACATCGCCTGGTGTATATGGTAAGCGGAGAACGTGTGGATTTCTTGCAGGCACGCTATCATTATTGACCGATGGCGTCCTGAATTCCGTCTGCGCGCCGGCTTGCTATGAGCCGCGGAGCCATCTGTAGGTGACCCGATTTCGCGGAATTTTCAGTTTTTGAGATTGGAAAATTTATGTCCCCGACGTTTGTCAGGTTTGCCCTCACCGGATTGTCGGGGGTACTGGTCAATCTCGGTTCGTTTCAGCTCCTGATCAATTCCGGTGTGCATGAGTTGCTGGCATCGCCGGTTGCAATCGAGCTGTCGATTATCTCCAACTTCCTGCTCAACAACTACTGGACCTTCCGCGCTCGCGCACTGACCGGGAGGAAGCGCGTTCGGAGCTTGAAGTACCAGCTTGTTTCACTGGCGACCCTCACGTTGAGTTATGCCACGTTCGCCTTGCTTTCCTTCCTTTTCCCGGAGGCGCCATTGATCATTCTGCAGGGCTGCGCGATTCCTCCGGGCACCTTGTTCAACTACCTCTTCAATTCCCATTGGACCTTTCGCGAGGTGCCTGGCCCCGAGCGGAACGGTTCACCGAATACACCAGGCTGGAAGTGGAAATGCTGAGAAGGAGTGCCGTCTCTTGGGCGTGCATTTCAGTGCCTTGCGCCGCGGATCACCGTCTGCAGTGCATGGAGGAAGCAGGGCCGATTCTACTCCTCCGGAAGTATCCGCGCCGGCCTAAGGGCCATGCACCGACCAGAGGCTGATCGTTCCGTTCAGGCTTCCGCCCGCTTTTCAAACAGCCACATCCCGATGCCCATAGCCGCCAGCCCGACGAAGATCGAGTAGGCGAAGAACATGAAATTGACCTCGATGGAATCCGCCTTCAACTTCACCATCTGTGTGGTTGCGCCAGAAGCTGTGGATTCAATCCAGAACGGCACTTCGTAGGTGCCGAACATCCCGGACAAGGAGAGGGCCTCGGGTAACATGTTGAAATAGCAGTACAGCACGAAGATGACGAAGGCCGCGGAGGCGAGGCCGGCAAAACGCCGCACCACCAGCTTCACTCCGGCGACACCGCCGGCGATGCCCAGCATCAGCGCCATGGCCGACAGGTAGAACACGCCGCTGACAACCAGTATGTCCATTGCCGAGACCGGGGCAACGCGTACCTCCGCTACCCGGGCCGCCAAGGCGCGCAATTCGCCGAGGACCACGACCAGACCGGCGCTGCTCAAGGCGAATATGACGATGCCGAGGGTCGCCACCGCCGCGGCCTTGGCGGCGAATATCTGCGCGCGCGAAACGGGCAGGGAGAGAAGCAGGTAATGGGTCTGCCCCTTCACTTCCTGGGCGAACGAGTGGCCGAGCACAAAGGGCAGGATCAGCAAAAACGCGTAGGGAACCAAGCTCCACAGGAAGTGGAGCGACGGGCCGCCCTGGGCGTGGTCGATGGACATGGAACCTCCGCCGGGTTCCGTAGACGTGGACCATTGGACCGATGGGGGGTCCGGCGCGCCGCCAAAGGACAGTACCGCAACGAGCTCGAGAAAAACCGTCACCAGGGGCAGCAAGATGAACAGGGTACGGATATCTTTCAGCTCTTTCAGGTACAGCGTTTTCCAGGTATTCACGCTACCACCTCCTCGAAGATGTCGCTGAGCGACGTGCCGCGATTTTGCCTCAACTCTTCAATGTTGCCGCTGACTGCGATCTCCCCGTGGCGCAGGAAGGCCACCTCATCTATCAGCTCTTCCACCTCGCTGACCAGGTGGGTCGATATCAGGATTGTCTGCTCCCCGGCGCGGAACTCGCTCAGCAAGGTCTCCAGGATGCGGCGGCGCGACGGCGGGTCGATCCGTCCCAGGGGCTCGTCCATGAGCACCAGCTCGCTGGGCCACGAAAAGGCGGCCACCACCTTCAGCCGCGCCCGCTGACCTTCGGACAAGGTGCCGATCTTTCGGTGACTATCGACGTTCATCAGGCCGAGGAGCTCGTGGGTTTTGCCCATGTCCCACCCCGGAAAGAACGCGGCCAGGAACTCGAGCTGCTCGACGACGCGCATCCAGTCGTAGAACGGATTGACCTCGGGCAGGTAAGAAGTAATGCGGCGGGTCCGGATCCCGACCGGGAGCCCCGCAATGCTGGCGCTGCCTTCGCTGGCGCGGGCGACGCCGGCGAGAATTTTGAAGAGGGTGCTCTTGCCGCTGCCGTTTTCGCCGAGAATACCCATGACTCGGCCCCTATCTATGGTCAGGGAAATACCTCCCAAGGCGGTCACACCACCATATCGCTTCCACAGGTTCCTCACTTCAATCATAGCGTCACCTCTTCAAGAATTTCGCGCATCAATTCGTCGATTTGTTCGGGTGAGAGAGCCAGGCCGCGCATCTCCGCCACAAAGCGGTCGCGCGCTGCCTGGGCCAGCTTGCGGCGCTCGCTGTCAATGCGTTTGGCGCTCTTTGCTATGGACGATCCCTGGCCGCGCCTCGTAGTTATGAATCCTTCGCGCTCCAACTCCATGTAGGCTCTGGAAATGGTATTGGGATTCACGCCCATCTCCCCTGCCATTTCCCGCACCGACGGCAAAGAGTCTCCAGCTCGGTAGACGCCTTGAACGGTGCGCTTTTTCACCGCCTCGATGATCTGCAGGTAGATGGGGCGGGTGGGATCGAAATCGAGCGGCATCTTCTCGCTCCTTCCCGGTAATCGGCCTGGCATTGTCCCATTATATTAGGTTACTATTTAGATAATACAGTATGACGCCAGAGAAGTCAAGAAAAATCGACAGCAGCCGGTCGACGATGAAAATGGGGATGGAGCTTGTGACCAGCCCTTAGGGTTGCTGGATCTTTCTCCGGTTCTGGCAAGGAGTTTGCTACGAGACGAGTTACAAAGGATGTCAGGGGATGCCCAAATTGGCGCAGTCCGGGGACAGATAGATTCGCGCATCCCTAGTGCTCGAAGTCGCTGGCACAGGGACAGTCTCCTGCCGTCTTAGGTGAAAGGTGGCACGGAAAAAAAGGGCTACATCACACCTCGGTGCGCCGCGCCCGCTCCCGCGAAACGACCGTTGCCGAATGGTCGATTAATTTATATAACTAGCTGTTATTAAATGAGGTAATACGTGGGGTCGATATTTGGGAAGTTGCTGCTCTCTATCGCTCAGCCGGAAGCTACCGCCGAGTGAAGTGGGTTACCTTGACCAACCAAGAGCAACCCCATTTTTCCAACGTGTCTCCGCTCGAACAAATCCTCTTGACACGACCTATTTAGAATCTTCTAATATTCTAAATAGATAAACTACATTTTCAGGAGTCGACTCGGATGCAAAACCGATTAGGAGCAATCTCGCCTCAAACCTGAGCCGTTTATTCACGGCCGACCAAGTACACTGCACACCAGAGTCCTTTTATGACCCAAGCTCAATTGTTTCCGGCTGAGCAACGACAACAGCAGGAACCCGTCGCCGGCCAGCACCACACTCGTGACCAGGTGACCATCCATTTTGACCGAGCCGAGAACCACTACTTGGACTGGCCAACTCCAATTTGCATTATATCTGATGGTCCATACGGAGTCGGCGGCTTTCCCGGAGACAGCCATTCGGCTGGTTCTCTGGCGGAATGGTACGAACCACATGTGGAGGCTTGGAGTACATGTTCTACTCCATCCACAACTTTATGGTTCTGGAATACCGAGGTTGGCTGGGCTACGGTCCATCCAGTTCTAATTGCACATGGTTGGGAGTACCGCTGTTGTAACATCTGGGACAAAGGAATCGGACACATTGCTGGTAATGCAAACACGCAAACACTGAGAAAATTCCCTGTTGTAACCGAGGTGTGCGCACATTACGTCAAGGCCGCCAAATTTCAAGTCGGCGGCGAGTCTCTAAACATGCAGGGATGGCTTCGGCATGAGTGGAAACGCACAGGGCTGCCCTTGCGATTGGCCAATGAAGCGTGTGGAGTTCTCAACGCCGCAACGCGAAAATATCTGACGGCTGATCATCTATGGTACTACCCGCCGGTCGAAACATTCGTAAAGCTGGTAGAGTACGCAAACCGACACGGCGAACCCCAGGGCCAGCCGTATTTCAGCGCGGACGGTAAACACCCCATATCTGGCCGTCAGTGGGCGAAATTGCGGGCGAAATTCAAATGCGACGTCGGTGTCACTAATGTCTGGCGCGAACCTCAAGTCAGTGGCTCTGAGCGAATTCGTGGATCCCGCAATGAAATGAAGTATAAATATCGTAGCCTGCACGGGAGCCAGAAGCCGTTGAAGTTCATCGACCTCATCATTCGTGCTTCGACGGAAAAGGGCGATGTTGTCTGGGAACCTTTCGGTGGGCTATGTCCGGGTGCGGTAGTGTCCTACCATTTTGACCGCCGGTACCACGCTGCAGAGATAGTTCCCGAATTCTACGCAGCAGCCGTGGAAAGGTTGTCCGCTCAGTGAAAATTCAAGACAACTCCACCGACCCGGCGGCTCCTGCCAAGAAACTGCCCGGCAATGACTGGGAACACTTTCAACTCTATAAAGACGTTCGCGAAGCCATCGCATGCCTGCCGATTTATTTTCGTACAGAGACCCAGATTTCGGGAATAATGGCGACAGATCTGCATACCCTGAATACTGCACTTGGAGCGACCATTGAGGAGCAGGTTGTACGCACTCTGAATCTGATGAGGAACACCTGGGACCCGGACGAGAAATACTCACTATATAGCTTTGTCCGTCAGGCGCAGACTTTTCCCGATGTTCTCCTGCGCAAGATATCAAGCGGCGAAATTCTTCTGGGGATTGAACTCAAAGGCTGGTATCTGCTGGCAAAAGAGGCTGAACCCAGTTTGAGATTTCAAACTACTTCTGCAGCCTGCTTCGAACAGGATTTGATAGTGGTAGTTCCGTGGGTTCTGGGAAACGTCATCAGCGGTTCCCCCATTCTCTTCGAACCATTTGTCGAATCGGCAAGATACGCTGCCGAATATCGCAATTTCCACTGGCAACATGTCCGCAAAACGACACAAAACACGGGCATTATAGTTCCCGGTGGGGTAAGTCCTTATCCTCACAAATCCGACCCCGTTCTTGACAAACCCGAATCGGATGGCGGGGGCAACTTCGGACGGTTGGCGCGCACGGGAATGATGAACACATACATGGAAAAACTCAACCACGTGCAACTGTGCGGCATCAAGACTGTTTATTGGCGAGAATTCCTGAAAACGTTCCAGGAGAGCACGACCGATGACAAGGCTCGTATTGCCCTGGAACGGTTGAAGCAAAGAGTGCGACAAGCGACAGACATTCCTTCCACCAAGGCGCGCACGACACTCAGAATAGTCGCAGAACTCGAACGCCTCCTCGAGTTGACCGAATGACGCAATCATCTCTCAAGCACAGATCAAGACTTGGAGATCATAACCTGAAGATCGTTTGCAGGTCCTTGGCAGGTCTCGGGAGCACAGTACCGTGGCGTTATAGAGCACAAGTGCCCCAGGACTCCGCGGTAGTGCAGGAAAGGGAAAGGTGGTAGGAATCGATGATGCGCAGGAGCCGAGAGGTCAAGGTCGGTCCGGAGCACGTAGCGGCTTGACCTTCAAGTCTACGCCGGTCAGGGCCCGCGATAAGGCAGTGGCAACATGCTGAATGCCGGATCCGAGTTCCGGATCGTCGAGCATGTCGAGGATGGTGGAGTGAATGTCCGATACGGCAATCTGGGTTCTTCCGCGCCAAACGGTCTTCGTGCCGAAGATCATACCCTGCCAGACATGCTTCAGAGTGAAGTGAAAACCATGGCGTCGCTGGCTTTTCGCACGCACTGCCCGCCCCGTCATTACAACAATGTCGAGGAAGGTCTGCTCCGTTACCAGCACCCAGGGATCATCGAGAACCTGCTCACTGGCAAGGGAGTCGAGGCCAACCGGTGCGTAGACGCTCGGACCGACACGTCGCAGCCAGCCCTTTCCGCTCCAACGGTTGAGTAGCTTGGCGGCCTTGGTACGGCTTACACCCAAGGGCCTGTTCAGCATCGGCAAAATGCATTATATCGCCAGCGGCCCGAATAAAGGCGGCCAGCCTGCGACGTCTCTCAGGTATGGCGGTCTCTAAGTTCATAGACGGGTATAGTCAAGTTGCAAAAATTATCGGTTTGTGTGAATTTTCGTCGTTATAATACCCAGTGGGCGAATTCTGGTAAGAAGATTCGGTGCTCTCCGGCAGCAGAAATTCGCACTCTTCGTAAAATATCGCAGGGTTAATTATACTCAGCGCTCGTTGTCCAGGTCTCGCTTGCGGCAATCACCTTCATGATCACCTGCGTCCTCCATTTGCCTCGCGCGCTGGCGCCACGAGATAGCCTGACCATGATGGGTACCATCTCGGCCACACCTAGGTCTTGACCACCGACCCTTACACTCGCTTCGCAGCGGACCGAGTGAAGTTAGTAGAGAAGGTATAGGATAAAAAATGCCCTTGGGGATCTCAATTGAAACGCTTAGCTCAGATTGGGGTAGGGCTTGCTCCTTGAAGATCGTTGCAGGTTCTTCGGCAGAACTCCCGGCACGGTTAGGTTGCGCTTACTACACATCCTACCCTATCAGGATCAGCCCGGAATACGAGGGGGTCTTCAGGTCGGACCAAGCCGTACGGACAGTGCCGTGAGGCGTGCAAAAAGGGAGGTTAGGCGGCGATATCGAACTGAAGGCAACGGGACCATCTCCGGCGGCCGGACCGGCAGTCCTATCCCCTGCAGATAGCAGCGGACGAGACAGAATCGGTCAGGGTGGCGAGGATCCTTAGGCGACCGCCTCAGGCCTCGTAGTTGCTGACCTCGGCGGAAAACGCCCAAGCCGATAGCCGCAAGACGGACCGCACGAATCGCGGTCCACGGCAGGCGACTCCTCAACTGGCTCCGACATGATGCGGTCACTGTCTCCGGCACGGGCCCCCAGGCGACCGTGGCAGCGTAACACAGCCAACGCCAAGCTCGTCCGTCCAGATAATCCATAAAGTGGAGGTCGCGTATAGGTTGCTTCTCGCACATGTCGCAAACCGAGTGCAGCCAACCAAGACTATCGATCCCTGTGCAGGATCAGCCCCAGCGCGGAACGCCAAGCTATGCCCACTTACGGGAACGGCAAGTAACTTCCCACCCTTTGGGATCCTCATTCACACCGCACTACAATTCTCCTGCCTCAGTGGCCTGATCGGCCTAGCAGCGGAGCGCCGCCTCAAAACATTTCAACTCCGCCATTGCGCCACTCCATCAACTATCTCCGCGACATGCCAACCTCTTCCCTTGAGTTTAGCAATATTCTGATGGACGTCCTGACCGCCGCCCAATGCTGAACGCGGAGCTGCAATACAAAGCAAATGGCTAGGACGAGTCATTGCCACGTATATATGCAGGAGACGCTGCCTATCCTGTTTCCCCGCCTCCTCTCCATTAGCTTTCTTCCCCATCAACCAGGGCATCAAGCGCTTCACAGAATGATCGTGCCAATAGGTGCTCAACAAGAGCGTAGCGAGATGTGTTTGTCCCTTAACGGAATGAATCGATCCCATCCGAATATCAATGGTTCCAGTGCTGTCGTTAACACGAAAGACATTTGGACCAGCATCACCCATAGAAGAAAAAACCGACACTCCCAGAGAAGGATCATCTCTGGGCCAAGCCAGAAATCGTTTGGCTTTGCTTGTATCTGGGTCTCTGTGGCAGATGGCTCCAGCTACCTTAGTTAAGTGCTCCGCATGGCCAGCCCAAGCGTCTTCTGAAAGCGCTATTTTCTCAACTAGAAAACGTTTGAGAAAATCCCGATAGGCCGCAACCGAAACAACGTCACCCTCGAGGGCCTCTAGTACTACGCGGTGTGTACGCGGTTTGCGCTTCAAGTCGCCGATTTCACCCATTAGCCTTGCCAGTTCAATGGTGGCCGAGGCAATCTTTTCGACGCCAGGAGACAAGGCCCGCCCATTAATAGCGAGCCCTTGCGCTGCCCTAACGTACTGGGCAAGGGTCCGTGGGTTAGGGTCCTTGCGGGAAATTTCAACGGCATAGCCGTTCCAATAATGGCCGACCGATTTCGGGTAATGAGGATGGCCGGAGATAACGGCGGGGTCGTCCTGGTGTATATGGCCGACCGCAACAACAGTTCCCTTGGTGACGAGTGAGTTACCAAGAATTGAAAGCGCATGTTTGCCGAAGGCCTCGAGGACGCCTTCTGTGCTGTTATCCAGAAAAACGAATATTGCGTGCTTACACTCCTGAGCGGCAACACCCGGTCCTTTGGGACCGATGCCAGACAGCCCGTCCTCGCCAACTGAACGAACAGCGAAAGGCGACGCGAGTGATCCGATCTGGGGACCGAAGCGATAGCTGTTAGGAATCTCCAAAAGGCACGCCGGGTCGGGGAAAGGTTCCGAAGTTCTAGAGCCCGTGTCAGGCAGATCGAATATTTCCTGATTCGGATCGCCGACCCTTTGGACAACAATTTGATTTGAAGCTTTGGGAAAAACCGCATTCAGGAATGACGCCTGTTTCTCGAAGGTATCCTGTACTTCATCCAGAATGACCAACGGGAAGCGGGACGCGAGCCAGACGGGTAAATGTTTTTGGTCTTCAAGGAGGGTGTTAGCCCATACAAACATTTCGTCATAACTGGACTTTTGCAAACTCCGGCTCAGGCCAGCTCGAGGTAGGTGACGATTCGTTGCTGATTCCACCCCATAGTTGTAGCCTGTTCGACGGCCCAATGGATGGTCTTACTGAGCGTTTCTCGCGACACGGCTCGACAGGCTTGGCCGATGGTCGTCAGCACAGTATGAGCCCAGCCATTCGCACGACCCTGCTGCATCTGGGCCATGAGGAGACTGTGCGTCAGCATCACCAGATACAGGTGCCGGGTCTGGCCCTTGGCGGTGCGTAACTGACCATCCCCCATACCCAGATGTTGCTTGCCGTCCCGGTGAAAGGTCTCCGTACCCGTCCAGCGTTTGCGGTAGACGTTCAATATGCGACTGATCTCCCAATACACCCGGTTGGTCACCAGGCACTTGACCGGCTTCTTGCCGTTCTTGCGATTCCACAAGATCACCAGGCGAACGGGATGATCGACCTGGGGAAGACGCACGGTCCGGGTGCAATACCACTGCTTGCGATCGCCGAGGTCGACCCGCTTGCGCTCCTCGGGGGCTACTCCGGAGGCCCACTCGGCCGCCTTCATCTCACCGCCCTTGAAGCGGACCTTGCGGTTGCTCTTCAAATCCCCCACGTAGCCGCGCGTATGGCCCTGGATATGGTTGAGACTCGCGGCACGGGTGAAGTAGCAGTCAAAGGCGAAATCTCCTGGAATCTCTCGCTCCACGACCCCGTCGACCAACTCCTTGAACAGGTCCGTGTGATTCTTGAAAGGCGGGGACGGCGCGCCCTCGGCGCTCTCTTCCCGTTTGCGAAAGCGGCGAAACTCCAGCGGATAATGTTTCCCCGACGAACACACGTAATGGGCGATCACCTAGTCGTGGGCCATCAGGTAGCGCTGATCGGCATGGTCCCAGAGCCAACCCACGTCCTCGATCATCTCTCCGCTAGGGTCGACCAGGGTGTTGTCGATGGCCATCACCCCGCGCGCTGAATAGCGGGTCGAGGAAGGGCCCTGCAACCAGGCCAAACGATGTTCGTTGAGTGGTTCCACGTCCCACGGCACCTGAGTGATCCAGCGGTTCAGGCAGGATGGATCCGTGGTTTGGGCAAACTCGGCGTTGATCGCCGAACCGTTCTTGCGCGCGGCCACCATAAGACCGGTCAGATATTCGGCAAAATGCCAGCGCTCCGGGGTGTTGGCGAACATCCAGCCAAACTCGTCCACGGCTTGCTCGACTATGGTGGGAAAGGCGATAATACCCGGCATGGACCACCTCTCACATCATCCAGGGGATGCGGAAGGCGGGGGAGGCCTTACCTCGCCAATATACTCATGCGGGCCGGATCCGTGCTACCGAAAACCTTGACTCATCAGCCGGAAATACCCTTTTTGCAAAAGTCCAGTTACTATTTACTATGGTCTCATTCGTTGTCAAAAACAGGCAAAGGATACCAGTTCAGGGGCAGCTAAGCAAAAAATTTCAAACTGAGACACTACCAGATATTTCGGGTCATCCAAATAGGTGATGGCAACAGGTTACCCTTTCCTTATCCAACGGGCCTGGGAGCTTACGCTCAACGCAGCAGTGTGAGCTTGCGGGTCTGGGGCCCCTCGGTGGTCACCAGCCGGTAGACGTACACCCCGCTGGCAAGGGGGCGGCCCAGGTCGTCGTGGCCGTCCCAATGCACACTGTGGGCCCCCGCCTTCTTCGGCCCTTGGTGCAGGACCGCCACCCGCTGCCCGGTCAGGGCATACACCTCTAGCCGGGCCGGTCCCGGCCGTAGCAAGAACCAGGAGATGACAGTTTCACTGTTGAAGGGGTTGGGGGCGTTCTGCTGCAGCTGTGGCCCCTCCGGCAGTCCGATCATTTCCCGGGCGAGGGCCAGGAGCTTGCGCCGGGCGGGCTGTCCTAAGTGGTCGGCGAAGAGGAAGAAGTCGCCGAAGTCGACGGTACCGCTGCCGTCGAGGTCGAAGCGGGGGTCGCTGCCGCCGAAGGCGTCTGCCAACAGGAAGAAATCGGAGAAGCCGGTCTCGCCGTCGCCGTCGGGAGAGGCTGCTTCCGCGGTGGCGGTGAAGGTCACGGGCTCGAGGCCGCCAACGGATACGGTGACGGTGTTCGTCCCTGGCTGGCTTCCCAGGGTCAGGGTAGTGGCGGCGCGACCATTGGCATCCGTGGTGGCCGTGGTTGCCGAGAGAGTCCCGTCACCGCCGGTCACGGTGAAGGTGACGGGGGCCCCGGCAAACGCCGTTCCTGTTTGATCCACCACCGAAACCACGAAGGGCTCGGCCAGCGAACTGCCGGGGGCTCCCTGCTGCCCCTCCCCGGAGACCTTGGCTAGGGTCCGGGGAATTGCCTGCCCAGTGGCGATGAAAGCCACGGGTTTCAGCTCGGCAACCCTTACGGAGACGGTGGTTGTCCCCGGCTCGCTTCCCAAGGTCAGGGTACTGGAGGCGCGGCCGTTGGCATCGGTTGTGTCGGAGGTTGTCGAAAGGTTCCCATCTCTGGCGGTGACCGCAAACCATACCAGGGCGCCCTCCATTGGATTGTTGTTCTGATCCCTGACCTCGACAACCAACGGCTCGGACAGGGCGGCTCCGGGGGGAGCTTTCTGCTCATCGCCTGAGACCTTTATCAAGGTTGTCGGAATCGCCTTCCCGGTGGCGCTGAAGATCACCGGCTCCAGTTCGGCGACCCTTGTCTCTACGGTGTTCGTTCCGGGATTGTGGCCCAGGGTCAGCGTGCTCGCTGCTCTACCGCTCGAATCCGTCATCGTGGTTTTTACAGAGAGTTGCCCGCCACCAGAGGCCACGGCAAACCTGACCTGAATACCTTCAAGTACAGTACCATTCTGATTCCGCACTTCAACGACCAGGGGTTCCGCCAACGCGGCACCGGACGCCCCCTGCTGATCATCTCCTGAAACCTTTGCCAGGCTCTCGGGAAGTCGAAGATCTGCATTGACCGGATACATGGCATCGTCGAATGATTGAGCGCCAAAGTAAGCTATCCGATTAGGTATCGTTTTCAATATCGTCTGCTCATAAGATTGCGAGATGCGAGCTGATCGATATCGGACAGCCAGGTACGACAGAAACGACTCAGCTATGTCTTCTCTTTTCGGATAGTCGCGTGCGTAAGTGGAAATAAAGTTGCCATCCCCCTTTTGTGCAGAGATCCAGTCGAGAGCCGCCGAATGTTTTGGATCCAGTGATGTATGCGCTCCCTCGTGAACTAATTCCTCTTCCAAAAACCCCTTCTTCTTTGAGTTTTCCGCGTGATCTACGTGGATGAGGATATTGTCGTTCCCGCCTCCAAGCAGATGATTGCCTTTATGGATCCAGACGGTTTCGACATCGGTTCGAAGAACGGTCGGCAATCGGCCGATGACTCGCCCGTACTTGTTTGCCTCCGCCAGCGCGGCCGATGCACTGCCGAACTCTGGATTGACCTGGACTTCGGCGGTCAGTCCATCGTCAAACTGTGCGATGAACAGATAGGCATTGACAGTGATCCAGCCACTGACTCGCCTGTCGAACATCGTTCGTTCTCCTCGGCCGGCGGCTGCAATTTCCTGAAATGCAGTTGGGTCCGATGAGCTGATGATGTCCGGATCGACCCAGACCGTGCCGTGATACGGGGGATCTGCGGCTTGAGGGGTCCGTGCCACCGCCAGGCCGGTAGCGGTGAAGGTCACCGGCTCAAGACCACCCACGGTGGCCTCCACGGTGTTGGTACCCGGTTGGCTTCCCAGGGTAAGCGTGGCGGCGGCACGGCCGTTGGAATCGGTCGCGGCGGTCTCTACCGACAGCGTCCCACCGCCGGAGGTGACCGCGAAGGTTACATGGGCCCCCGCGAGGGCGTTGCCATTCTGATCACTGACCTCGATCAGGAAGGGCTCGGGCAACGCGGCCCCTGCCGGTCCCTGCTGATCGTCACCGGAGACCTTGGCCAGTTGTGCGCTCGCCGATCCCTGCTGCTCGTCATCGACGGTGTCCGGCGCCGTCTGCGAGCCAATAAACGCTCGCCCTGTTTTCGCTTCGGCTTGAAACATGGCGAGATTCTTGCCGTCCTGGTCTTTTACTAGCCAGATGTGACCGGCAAAGGTACCTTGAGTTGTGGAATTACAAGCGGCAACGCGGCCGTAGTACTTCTCCGAATGATCAAAATCCAACCAATAGAACAGCACCTCGATAGTGCTGTTATTCACGAAGATGATTTCAGTCTCTTTCCCTGAGGTCATAGATAGACGTGAAAGCTGATTCGGATAGTACGGCTCCAAGTTCACCCATTCGTCCCCGCCATTGTCATTCGATTCATGCAACTGTTGAGAACACGCTACTAACTCAGGCGGCCATTCAAACGTCTGCTCGTCAGCGTCGACATCCGTCGACGTCTGGGGAAGTCGAAGATCTTCCGTGACCGGGTGCATATCGTTGGATGCGGAAACTTGGAGAAGCCGATCGAAGTAAGCAATTCGATTCGGTATAGTTTCCAATATTGTCCGTTCGTAAGCCCGAGAGATTCGAGCCGATCGATATCGGACAGCCAAATAGGATTGGAATGACTCGGCGATGTCTTCCCTATTCGGGTAGTCGCGAGCGTAGGTGGAGATATAGTTGCCATCTCCCTCTTGGGCAGCAACCCAGTCGGGATCATTAGCGTGGCTGGGATCCAGCGACGCATGCGCTGCCTCGTGAACCAACACCTCTTCCATAAAATCAAAAGCATCGCCCTCTTCATCGAAAGCGCGATCGTCTACGTGAATGAGGATGTTGTTGTCCCCCCCCCGCGCCTTCGCCTTTATGGATCCAGACCGTTTCGACATGAGTTCGAAGAACGGTCGGCAATTGGCCGATGGCTCGCCCGTACTTATTTGCCTCCACCATCGCGGCAGATACACTGCCGAACTCTGGATTTACCTGAATCTCGGTAGTCAGTCTATCGTCAAATCGTGCATTGAACAGATAGGCATTGACAGTGATCCAGTCATTAACTCTCCTGTCGAACATCGTGCGTTCCCCTCGTCCGGCGGCTGCTATATTCTGAAGTGCAGTCGGGTCGGATGGGGTGATGATGTCGGGGTCAATCCAGATGGTGCCGTGATACGGGAGGTCTGCGGCTGGAGTAAAGCCTCCTCTGTCAGCGGCTTCCTCGTCGAGCAGCCGTTTGGCCGCAGCGCGGGGCCTATCGCGTGCCCACTGCTCGCAGTCGTTGAGCGCACAGGGATTCACACTGTCGGCCGGCGAAGGAGAGGCATGAGTGGGCGCGGGTGAGGAGAGGCCGAACAGCCCCAACATAGTGGCTCGAAGGACGAATTCTTTCATGGCAGAAGTCTTCTCCTATGCCGTCAATCCTGTAGGGATGGTTCCTCGCACCGAGGCCGCCGTCGGGGCGGCGAGCAACCGTCTGCACGATCTGCTGCACGTCTGGTCGGACAACGGCGGCCGAAAAGAAAACCGAAGCTTTCTTCTCATACGTACCCCGTCGAGCATGAGCACATGTATGTGGGGGAAGCATAGATCGGTGCGGTTCAGAAAGCTTCGGGGACGAAGTTGCAGCGAGTAACGCTGGTTCAGGTGGCTTGCTCGGGATGGCGGACGGAGCTGGCAGGACACCCGCCGTCCCGTCCCCCAAAGCAGGGATCCCGGGCAACCGCGCACCTACCGCTGCCGCAGGTAACGCCCGATGCGCCCGAGCCCCTCTTCTATCTTGTCGACCTCGAGGGCGTACGAACATATAGGCAAAATTAAAGCCCTTTTGGACCCTTCAATCAAGGCACTTAACGCACGCACGGGTCCGGTAATCTTTCCCAAAATCGTTTTCAAGTCCCTCGGCAGGACGTCCAGTACGGTTATGTTTCCTGTCTCCCGGATCCTAGATTAACCCTGTAAACGAGCGGCCCTTTAAGGCGCACCAATTCGCACTGCCCTCACCGGAGGCGGTCAACAAGGGAAGTCAGACAATGAAATCGGACTGCGACGGCGGGGCCAGCAGCCCTGGCCCTCCCAAATCGGGAAGGATCGAGGCCGGATCGGTCAGGGCGGCCAGAATCCTCAGGCACCCATCTCAGGCCGCACATTGGAGTGCTCGGTGGAAAATATCCGGTCGATAAGGGGTCCCTCACCCCAGCAGATGACCGAAGAGCGGACCGCTTTAAGCCTAGGAGATAGAGCTGTGCCGGAGGGGCAGATTCGCCAGCGTCTCCAATAGTTCCAAGGCGAGAACAGGAAATGCCCCGTCCAGTCCGACCTGGACGCTTTTCCAAAACCCAGGTACTCGTGGGCGGTCGGTTTGCATTCAGCCCAGTATGGTTTGCTGCCGCCGGTTCAATGAAGGTCTCTTTCTGTCCAATTGCATAGGGTTGGTGTGGATTAAACATCATCCACAAATTGCAACTGATGAAAGTCCTCTAGTGTCATGTCGTATAAATAGATTTACAACGAGGTGGTCATGTCGTAGGTTTCTGTTGTTCCCTTTTCTGAAAGGAGAGACCTATGGCGATGGGACGTCCGTCAACCCCGTTAGAGCTGAGCGAGTCGGACCGAGAGCGATTGCAATCGATGGCCCAATCACGGAGTCTTCCGCACGGGTTGGTACGGCGAGCCGAGATCATCCTTTTGGCGGCCGAAGGCTGGCCCCATGAAGCGATCGGTGGGGCGGTGGGCGTGTCCCGGGTTACGGTCGGCAAGTGGCGCCAGCGCTTCCTCGATCGCGGGCTCAACGGCTTGCACGATGAACCACGCCCCGGGGCGCCGCGATCGATCACCGACGAGCAGGTCGCTGAGGTGGTCTACAAGACGCTGAAGACCAAGCCTGAAGACCAAACCCAGTGGTCGCTGCGCTCCATGGGCGCCGAAACCGGCCTCACCAAGGACGCGGTGCATCGCATCTGGCGCACCTATGGTTTGCAGCCCCACCGACACAAGCACTTCAAGCTGTCCACCGATCCTTTCTTTGTCGACAAAGTACGGGATATCGTCGGCTTATACCTGCATCCCCCCGAGCACGCCCTGGTTTTGTGCGTCGACGAGAAGAGCCAGATCCAGGCGTTGGAACGAAGTCAGCCCCTCTTGCCCCTGGGCCTGGGCTACGTGGAAGGGGTTACCCACGACTACAAACGGCACGGCACCACCACCCTGTTTGCCGCTCTGGACATCGCCACCGGCGAAGTGATGACCCAGTGCAAATCCCGTCATCGGCACCAGGAGTTTCTCCAGTTCCTACGCCCCATCGAGGACCATGTGCCCCGCGATCTCGACGTGCATCTCGTCGTCGACAACTACGGCACGCATAAGCATGCCAAGGTCAAGCGCTGGCTGGCGCGGCGCCCCCGATTTCACCTTCACTACACCCCCACCTATGCTTCGTGGCTCAACCAGGTGGAGATTTGGTTCAACATCATTACCCGCCAGGCGGTCCGGCGGCACTCGTTCCGCAAGGTATCAGAGCTCATCGAGCGCATCGAACGCTACACCGCCCAGTGGAACGCCAACGCACACCCTTTCGTGTGGACGGCTACGGCCGATTCCATCCTCGCGAAAATCAAAAGACTTTGTGAACGAATCTCTACGACATGACACTAGCGGTTCGCTATCAGTCTGAGCCACTTGAGAAGGATCCGCCAGAGGTACATCCACGTATCGCAGAAGCGCCGGGCCTTCTGGAAACGGTCGAGGGCTCGACCTATTTTGACCTCGAATTTCGAAAGGCGTCGAGCCCACCGCACCTGGTTGCGAGAGATCCAGTAATGGGATTGACAAGCTAGACTCCAATTTCCAATCGACGGACACAGAGAAACGGACTTACCATCGAATGTCATCTCCCAATCGGTGGGATCTAGCGGTGTAACCACCTCACTCCCACATCCGCAGCAGCACCTGTGCACAACTGTGGCGAAGTGTATCGAAACGTACAACACGCCGTCACTCAAGTCACTTGGAATGTAGTCTACGAATTCGTGCTGGAGCGAGTTGATTCGATTCAAGCTTTGTCCTCGTTGATCAGGCAATTGCCGTCGATCTGGTACAGGCTCGAATGCTCCTTCTCAAGGTCTGCGTAGAACCCGAAAAGTTTCTTCCACTTGATCACGGCCAAGGCGGCGTTCAGTGCGTTGAGGTCAGCAATCTGGATGTTGCGGAAGTAATCGTCGTCGTCGTCGCGGTCTGAAAGCGGGAGTGTCGAGTGGACTTGATCTTGAGGCTGGGCAGTGCTCACGGTCACTCTCAATTGGCCCAGCAGGGAACTCTCAACTTCCTCCACGCCCATCCCAACATCTATGAACGGCACGCCGAACTCCTCTAACTTCTCTACCACGAGCCTCCTAGTGCGACCCTTGTCAACCGCTATAAACACGAAGTCCATTTCCCGCAGGCAATCCACCACCGATTCATCCACGTATCCGTGGGCGACAATGTTGCGCCGCATCTCAGAGTAAGTGTCTCTGAAATAGACCGCCTTCGGTGGTGCGGCCTTCAGGGTTTCGATTGATGGCGCCCCCGGCGAGCGAAAAGCGTTGTGTTGTCCCAACTTGTCGCCGTCGTACAAGTGGATCTCCCTTACCGGGGTCTTGGCTACTAAGTCCAGTATATATGAGCCCGTGCCTCCCAGTCCTACGATGGCCATAGCACCCACTTTCAGCTTTTCTGTCACGGCGCCAATACCTGCACGGGTCGACGCCGTATCGATGTACCTGAACACCGAATCTTGGTCCTGAGCCTCCAAGACCGCAAAGGTCCGAGCAGTGACGTTCGGATCGATCGACTGGGCTGGGCTGGAGATGATGGCCTCATAGGTAGTCATCTTCTGGTAATAGTCGGAATACCCTCCCGATGGCTTACTTGAAAAGCTGTGGTTTATGACCAACCCTCTACCTAACTCCTGGCGACCGCTAGAGTGACGGACCTGGGAGAGTGGACGCCCTTCTCGGTCGCAAGGCATGTTTCCAGCGAACATCACAACATGGGTATTCGGCTTTGCTGTGATATCCCCCTCTAGGGTCAATTCGGAAACGAGAGTCCCGCGCTTGATGCCTCCATCTTCCGCTACATAAGGGATGTCCTTCAGGAGGAGGTAACCGGACCTAATTTCGACCTCGTATCCATCGTCCACAAGGTGCTTGAGGTCGGCGCTACGATCTATCAGTGAAGGAGACATTGAAGACCGTCCCATCTTGGACCTTCACACTCTGCCCCGCAACTAGCCTTCCATCCGGCGGCCGTCCCGCACCGTTCCGGTAGCTCATGGTGAACACGATGTCCGGTCCAGAGGGCGGAGGATCGAACGCTAGTCTCACTACCGTCTCGAAGGAGAGTTCGCCATCGGGAGAGAGTTCGCTTGACGTGACGGTCCTCTCCCGTCCGTTCACGATTATCGCGATGGTATCCTTGTCCTCAGTCATCGTCAGACTCCTTTCGGTTGTCTCATAAGATGTTGACAGTACCAACTCTGGTACGCTATATAGGGTAAGGTAACCTGTCACCCGACTCTTGTCAACTATATATGGACCAATGTACCGTTTATGATACAGGAGAAGGACATGAACAGAGGCAAGCTTGAACTCAGCGACCTAGGTCATCTCGTCCTGGACGAGCGCAATCGAAGAGGGATGAGTCTCCGTGAAGCGGCATCTGATACCGGAATCCCCTTCAACACCCTGGCGCGTGTCGAGAAGGGGCACGTCCCCGACCTTCCTAAGTTCAAGAGACTCGTCGAGTGGTGTGGTGCCGACATCAATCAATTCTTTGAACTCCAAGAAAAGGTGGAGGCTACCACGGACCTGATTGCTGAGCATCTTCAGGCCGATCGTAACCTCCCTCCTGAAGCAGCCGGAAAGATCGCAGGGATCGTCCGTGAACTCTATCAGGTGCTAGCACGCCCCCAAGAAGTCTGTGCGGCGCATCTGCGAGCTGCGAAAACATTCCGTCCAGACGCGGGTCGCGCCGTAGGGATGTTAATCAACGACATGAATAAAGCACTCATAGAGGAACTCACTGATGGCTCTGCGGAGAGGGTTTAAGTCCGAAGCCGAGGAAATAGCGAAACGCGTACGAGCGGAACTTGGTATGAGTGCCGCTCAGTCGGTCGCGCCAGAAGTACTCGCCGAGCTACTAGGTATTGAGGTCCGAGCAGGAGATAAGTTAATCCCGCGCGAAAGATTCGTCGATCTCAAACAGATTCAGCACGATGCCTTCTCGGCGTGCACGTTTCGGCCTTCGGCTGATCGTGTGGTCGTTGTATTCAACCCTCTCTCCGCCAAGTCGCGCCGAAGGAGCGATCTAGCGCATGAGCTTGCACACATCCTTCTTGACCACGAATTAAGCCGGATTGAAACTCTTGGTGATGTTACATTCCTCTCGTGTGATGCGACTCAGGAGGAAGAGGCTGTCTGGCTGTCCGGCTGCCTCCTCCTACCCCGGGCATTGCTCTTGGCGGAAGTCCGTAGGGGATCAAGCGAGAAAGAAATCGCAAAGAAATGTGGAGTCAGCGAAGACCTGGCACGGTACAGATTGAACGTCACTGGCGTGGTCAAACAAAATCAGGCCTTCCTGAAGAAGAGCCGCTCACTACAACGGTAGCGAGGTGTCGGCGGAGACCTTCGCTGCGCTGTAGAGCATAGGAATGGGCCTGCACCCCGGAGTTGTAGACCGGCTCGGCCAGGGCGACCGCCGAGGCTTCCTTCACAGATTGTACGGACGCGTGCACGACAGCGCGCTCAACTCCCTGTCCGTAGGACAGGCATGTGTCACCTCCAGTTCGAAGGTCAACCGTAACATCGTCTGTGCCAACCTCTTGTACAGCATAAAGACCCTGTTCATTGGCCCCTATCTTCGGCAGGGGAATGGTCATATCCTCAAGAACATCAAGCAGTACCATCAAGTGGCCGGCTAGCTAATATGGGGAGGGATATATCCTCCCGGTGTTGAGCGCGCTGACAGATAGTCCCCAAAGAGCCTAACTTTTCAACCCACCCCACTACACCTAGTGGACATCAGCCGCTGACCACAAGATGCTCTTTGAATAAATCCTGACATCCCGGTTCCTTGACCCATCTGCCAGATAAGGTGGTATCTCAACTGCAGCGGTTGACAAAGTCTATCCCGGCGCTTTGCCGACCCACCTATTCACCGTCATTCCTGGGTTCTCCGGGTCATTATTATTCCAGATTACATTTGCCCGATCGGACGGTGACTCGGTGTCCAGGTAAATTTTCTGGCCGGGAATATAGCGTTGTCGATACGCTTCCTGGACTTTCTCCGCCGTCCCAAACAGAGGAAGGTCGCGCTTCTGAGCCCTCTCGAGAGTGATGTCGAAGTCAGCATGGACAAAGACGCTGAAATCCCAATAGGGCCTCAACTCCGGACGATGCAGAAAAACACCTTCGAACAAGAGGACCGCATCCGGATTTGCGTTCTTTGGAGGGATATGGACTGGTGAATCTGCTCTGAAATCGAAAACAGCGGACCTGTATTTCAGGGTTCCTCCAGGTCCCAATGGTTCCAGGACATTCGATACAATTGCGTTGTAATCGAATGAATCGAAATAGTAGCCCTGGGGAGAACCGCGACCCCTCCGATGGCGGATTTCACGGGGGTGGTGAAAGCCGTCCACGGACACTCGGATGACACTGCGCCTCCTGTCCCGGAGTGGCTTGATCAACTCGTCTGCCAGCACCGTCTTTCCAGAGGCATCAACACCATCGATTCCGACCCGCACAGGATGGTCGCGTTGAATGGCGGCGATCATCTCCGCAAAATGAGAAACCCTTTTCTCTCTATTCATCGATCCTATCGGTGGAAGGGCATGACCCAGCCCTCATCTATCACGGCGCATTGATTTAGGCCAGGCTCCACGTCACCCTCGTCGCGGCCACCCTCCGACAAAGCCCCTACCTAAGCAGCATCAGCTTCCGCGTCAGAACCCCCTCGGCGGTCACCAGTCTGTAGAGGTAGATGCCGCTGGCCAGGGGGCGGCCCTGGTCGTGGCCATCCCAGTGCAGGCGGTGGATGCCGGCGCTGTGGTGTCCCTGGGCCAGGACAGCCACCCGTTGCCCGGTCAGCGCGAATACTTCCAAGCGCGCCAAACCCGGTTCCGGCAGGGAGTAGGAGAGGACGGTCTGGCTGTTGAAGGGGTTGGGAGCGTTTTGCTGCAATTGTGGCCCATGGGGAAGGCCGATCAGCTCAACTGCAAGGGCCAACAGCTTGGCCCGGGTCGACTGGCCAAAGAAGTCGGCAAGTAAGAAAAAGTCGTCGAAATCCACTGTGCCGTCGCCATCGAGGTCAAAGCGGGCATCGCTGCTGTTGAAGGCATCGGCTAAAAGGAAAAAGTCGTCGAAATCGATCTTGCCGTCGTCATTGAAGTCAGACCTCTTTTGCGTTTCCGCCTGGGCGCACTCGGGCAGGTTGAGCTTTTCCAGGTCGTTGATCGCCACCTTTCCCAGGCCATCGGGAATGCAACCGCTCAACTGATTGCCGGCGAGGTTCAGGGAAGTCAGCCTGGTCAGGTCGCTCAGCTCCACCGGGATGGCGCCGGTCAACTGGTTGTCGTTGAGGAAGAGCTCCTGGAGCTTGGTCAGGCTCCCCAGTTGCGGCGGAATCGTCCCGCTCAACCGGTTGTTGTGGAGGAGGAGCTGCCACAGATCGGTCAGGCTCCCCAGGTCCGCCGGGATGCTCCCGCTCAACCGGTTGTCGTTGAGGTTCAGGATCTGCAAGCGGGTCAAGCTGCCCACCCAGGTCGGAATGGATCCGCTCAACTGGTTGTGCTGGAGCCGCAGCAGCAAAAGGTTGGTCAGGCTGCTCAGTTGCGGCGGAATCGTCCCGCTCAACTGGTTGTTCAAGAGGCCGAGGTGTTGCAAGCTGGTCAGGTCGCCCAGTTGCGCCGGGATGCTGCCGGTGAGCTGGTTGAAGGTGAGGAACAGTGCTTCCAGCTTGGATAGCTTTCCCAGCGAGGCGGGAATGGTCCCGTTCAACCCTTTGTTCTGCAGTCTCAACTGGATGACGCGCTGCGGGGCGGCGCCGAGGGTGACGCCGTCCCAGTCGGCCATGGGCGTGCTTGCGGACCAGTTCAGGGTGGCGGTTCCCGCGAGGGTGTCCCGGGCCTCCAGCAAGGCGGCGCAGTCGGACACCAGCCCCGGATTGCTTGCGGCGTTGGGAACCGCCCCTTCGCTAACACAGGGGTGCTGCGGAGTATCGGTGCCGGTTGTCCCGGGCGTGGTCGTGGTGTCGCTCCCGGTAGTGGTGCCTGGGGTCGTACCGTCTTCCCCATCCTCCTCCTCACCATCGCCGTCGTCCCCATCCCCCGGTGGTGTCGTCACTGTGCTATCCGCAGGTGTCGTCGTCACTGCCGTCTCCCCGCCGTTTTCACCATCCTCCCCATCGCCGCCGTCCTCCTCACCGTCGCCATTCCCCGCAGGGGGCTGCGGCGGAGGCGTCGTCTCTGTCGTATCCGGCGGGGCTGTCGATTCCATCGTCGTACCGCCCTCCCCGTTATCATCGCCTCCATTCCCGTTGTCTCCATTATCCGGAGGTGGATCGGGCGGAGGGGTCGTCTGCGTGGTATCCGGCGGGGCCATCGTCCCTCCATTCCCCTGCCCGTAAAGGGCGGAAGGCAGAACCACAACGCTAAAGGCCATCAAGCTCAACAAGAGGATGAATCGCTGCGAATTTCCCATGTCTGGCTACTCCTGTGGACGAAAGTGTAATCCGAGGTGCTCTCCTGCCCGCACTTGGGGAGCAGGCACTAGTCGAGCAGGGCCTGCAGTCGGGGAGGAAGGCCCCGGCGCAATGAGTCGGGGAAGTTGTCGCGATAGGCGGTCCGGCGCATCAACTCGATCAGCCGCTGCGCAGAGGGGTGGTAGAACGAGCTGAAATATACGTAGCGCGGCCGGTCGGTCCGGTTGGGAGAGGCGGCGTGGTGACACAGGGGATTGAAGACGATGAGGTCGCCCTCGTTGGCGCAAATTTCGATTCCGTCGCCCTCGCTCACGCCGCTGACCGCAGCGGTGAAGCTGGGGATGGGGTGCTCTCCCCTTTCGCGCTCCCCTTCGTCACTGACCCCCAGCGACAACTTGTGCGATCCCGGGGAATCGTAGGGCGGGGGCTCGGGATCGCTGCGGATGAGGACCTGCTCGCGCAGGCGGAGGTCCCGCGAGCCGATCGACAGCGCTGCCAGTTCGAGGGTCGCGGGGTTGCTCGCCAGGCGGGCCATGATCGCGCCTGGAATGGGATGGCGCAGGACGTGCTTCGGGCGGCCTCGATCATCGGGCCCGACAGGGCCTGCGAGGCTGTCGATATGAGCGCGGACCGCCGCCGTGGTTGTATGGTCGAGAAAACCGGGAAACACGGTGTAGCCCTGCGTCTCCAGTTCCTGCAGTCGCATCTCGATGTCTTGCAGCTCGGGATGTACCCTTTCCACCTTGATCAATTTATCTCTGCCTTGTCAGTCACCCGGCGCGGTATCTGCGAAGCTATACTCCGTGTTTGCTAAGATAGCTCCCTTCCTCCCGATATGGCAATCAACATGATCCGGCACTTCTTGCAGGGAAACCAACTTCCGGGCGCCTAGCGCGGATTGGCGCCAGCCGGACAATCCGGTCTATCGGCACATCGGCTGGCTCGGATACGACGATCCGCCGCAATTGGAGCCCCGGCCGGACGGTTGCGAATTCACCTATCGCACCGCCTGGGAAGACGAGGAGCGCCGGCCGCTTCGGGGTGTGCCTGGTGATCCTCGAAAACAGCGCCGCGGCGCTCCGCTCCGGGCCCTGGTTCGTGCGCGACTACGGCATGGCCATGTTCAACGCCACCATGGAAGAAGCCATCGAGCTGAAAGAGGGAGAGGTCTGGACTGCGGCCTTGCCCGTGACCGCCTACGAGGGTGCTCTCACCACGGCGCCCGTGCGGCATTGGAGCTCGAGGTTGTATTGCAACTGATGCAGGCGGGCGTAGACACCGTCCTGGGCCAGAAGCTCTTCGTGGCGGCCCTCTTGGCGCAATTGGCCCCGGTGCAGCACGAGGATTTTGTCGGCGTTGCGAATGGTGGAGAGGCGGTGGGCAATGACGATGGAGGTACGGTCGCGCATCAGTTTTTCCACCGCCTCCTGGATCCAGCCTTCGGTCTGGGTGTCGATGTGGGCGGTGGCTTCGTCCAACACCAGAATGTCCGGATCCGCGGCCAGGGCGCGGGCAAAGGACAGGAGCTGGCGCTGCCCCCCGGACAGCGCCGCTCCGCGCTCCTGCACCTCGTGCCCGTAGGTATCGGGCAGGCGGTCGATGAAGCGGTCGGCGTTGACGTAGCGGGCGGCCTGGGCGACCGCCTCGTCCGCCAGCCCGGGGGCACCGAGGCGGATATTGCCGGCAATGTCGCCGGCAAAGAGAAAGACGTCCTGCTGCACCAGGCCGAAGCGCCGCCGCAGCGCTTCCACATTCCACTCGCGGACGTCGATGCCGTCAACCAATATCTGCCCCCGCTGAATCTCGTAAAAGCGGCACAGCAAGCTGACGATGGTAGTCTTGCCCGAACCGGTGGCCCCGACCAGCGCCAGGCTCTGGCCCGCCGGGGAGCTGAAAGAGACATCGCGCAGGACCCACTCACCGCTGCGCCCCTCTCGCGGATCATCCCCTCCATAAGCGAACCACACGTGGCGGAACTCGATGTCACCGGCGACGCGCTTCCGGCAAACCGGACCGCCGACCGGCTCCGGCTCGGCGTCAATCAGCTCAAAGATGCGCTCGGAGGAGGCCATGGCCACCTGCACGGTGGCGTACTCCTCGGCCAGGTTGCGGATGGGCATGAAGAAGCGGGGCACGTATTGCAGCATCGCCACCAGGACCCCCCAGGCGATTTCCTGGCGCAGCACCTGGCCGACGCCGTACCACAGCACTACCGCCATCAGGGCGGCACCGCACAACTCCATGAAGGGGAAGTAAGCCGAGTGGTAGAGGGTGCGCACCAAACGGGCGTCGAGGTAGTCGTCGGTGCCCCGGTTAAAGCGGCGGGCGCTGCGCGGCTCGCAGTTGAATAGTTTTACCACTTCCATCCCGGACAAGGTTTCCTGCAGATCGGCGCTGAAGCGGGCGAAGCGGGTGCGGGCCTGGCGGAAGGCCTGGTAGGTGCGCTTTTGCAGCCACAGGGTGGCGGCAAAGGCCACCGGCAAAAAGGCACAGGTGAGCAGGCCCAACTCCACATCGAGATAGTAGAAGATATAAAACAGAATGGAGGCGATGGTGACGGATTCGGTAACCAGGGAGACGGCGCCGCGGGTGAAGAATTCGTTGAGCGCATCGACGTCGCTGGTATTGCGCGCCATCAGCCGGCCGATGGGGGTGCGGTCGAAGAATTTCAGCGGCAGGCGCTGCAGGCAGGTGAAAATGGTCAGGCGCACGTCGCGCATGGTCCACTGGCCCACCATGCTGGTGATCCAGCTCTGGGCGTAGCCGATGACGAATTGGGCCACCAACAGCGCGGCAAAAAGGAGGACCAGGGTGCCCAGGCCGTCCAGATCCCCGGGAACGATGTGCTCGTCAACCGCAATTTTGGTCAGCACCGGACCGGCCTGGCGGGCCAGCGAGGCGGCGAGGATGAGCAACAAGGTCGAGGCCGCCCAGGGCCAGTAGGGCCGCAAGAAATCCAACAGCCGAGCCACCTGGCGCAGGTCGATGGACTTCTGGTCGATTTCCCGCTCGTGGCGGATAGTCGCTGGCATCAAAGGCCGCTCAATTCATCGGTGAGGTGCTGGCGGCGGTACATTTCGGCGTACAGGCCACCGCGTTCGAGCAATTGGCCGTGGGTGCCCTCTTCGACAATCCGCCCTTCGTCGAGCACAACAATGTGGTCCGCGGCCATGACGGTGGAGATGCGGTGGGCAATGAGGATGGTGGTGCGTTCGGCCATGATTTCGCGCAAGCGCTGGAGAATTCGCTCTTCGGTGCGGGTGTCGACGCTGGCCAGGGCGTCGTCGAGGATGAGGATTTTCGGTTGTCTGACTACCGAACGGGCCAGGGCGGTGCGCTGCTTCTGCCCTCCCGACAAGGTGACGCCGCGCTCGCCGACTATGGTCTCCAACCCCTGGGGAAAGGTCTTGAGATCCGCGCCTAGTTGGGCTACTTCGATAGCGCCTTCGACCTCGTCCGCAGCGACTGAGTCGAGGGCGATGTTGTCGCGGATGCTCTCGGAGAACAGGAAGGTGTCCTGCGGCACGTAGCCGATGGCGTCGCGAAAGGCGCGCAGGGGCATTTGTTCAATGGGTTTGCCGTCGATGAAAATCTGGCCCTCGCCGGCCTGGATGAGGCGGGGGATAAGCCGGGCAAGGGTGCTCTTGCCCGAGCCCACCCGGCCGACGACGGCCAGGGTGCTGCCGGCCGGTATGTGAACATCTATAGCGCGCAGCACGACTTGACCATTGTAGGCAAAGGAGGCGCGGCGAAATTCGATTTCGCCTTTGATCGACAAATCCTCGTCCCGGTGCGGGTCGGTCTGGGGCTCTTCTTTGAGCACGGACTCGATGCGCAGCATGGAAGCCATGGCGCGCTGGTACTCATCGACGATGCGGCCCATCATCATCATCGGTCGGCTCATGCGGATCAAGTAGGCGTTGAAGGCGACGAATGCCCCCAGGGTGAGCGTCCCTTCGACGACCCGGGTGCCGCCCAGCCACAGGACGAACACCATGGACAGGCCGCTGATGAGGAAGGCGAAGGGGAGAAAGGTGCTGAAGATGTAGATCAGGCCGCGGTTGCGCTCGACGTACTCGTCGTTGAGCCGGGTGAAGCGGGCGATCTCGCCGCGGCGGCGGGCGAATGCCTTGACCACGCGCACCCCCGAGAGGTTTTCCTGCAAGCAGGTGCTGATAGCGGCGAATTGTTCCTGAACCAGGCGATAGCGGCGCCGCACCTTGCCGCCCACCAGGCGCAAAACTATGGCCATAACCGGCAAGGGCAACAGCGCGTAGAGGGTCAGTTCCCAGTCGTAGAGGCACATGGCAACCATGCTGAAGCTGAAGCCGAGCAGGGCGCTCAGGAACATGCGGAAGCCGTGGCTGAGGCAGCGTTGCACCGCCTCGACGTCGTTGGTCGCCCGGGCCATCAGATCGCCGGTGCGAGCCTGTTGGAAATAGCCCAATGGCAAGGTGAGCAGATGGGCGAAGTAGCGCTGGCGGATGTCGCGCTCGACGCGGTAGGAGGTGGCGGCAAGGTGCCAGCGCATGCCAAATGCCATGCCCCACTGCACCAGGCCCAAGCCGACGATGATAGCGGCGGGGTAGATTAAAAAAGTAAGGTCCGGTGCGGCTTGATCCAGGCTGGCCTGGGCTTCGTCGATGGCGCCTTCGAGGACGAGGGGAATCGAGACGGAGACGAGCTGTTCGCCCAGTAAAAAGGCCAGGCCGGCGGCTATTGCCCTGCGGTAGGGCAGGAGGTAAGGGGCGAACGGTTTAAAGGGATTGAGGCTCATGCGGTGTTTTGTGGGGGGATCGATCGGGCATCAAGTACGGCTTCCATGGGGTTCTCACACCGATTGGTCTTCACCCTCTTGGGGACTCTGAAACCGAGGAGTAATCCTCGAGTCGTACCGTCCTTGAGGGAGGGAGTCGACAGGGCAGGTCAAATTGCGAACACGAACTGCGGCGGAGGTGTTCCTCGACGGAAAGGGTAGGGGGAGATGACGTTGAAGCGGGCGTCTACCCCCGAGCCGAGTGGTTCACCGAGTACACCAAACTTGATGGCGATCCAGTCGAATTCCCCCCGGATCCGGCCATGTATCCATCCAGACTGACGGCAGCAGCACGTACTTCACCCAACCAAAATCCGGGTTGATCTCGAGCGCCTTCTCAAAGGCCGCTCCCGCCGACTCCTTTTCGTCCCTGTCCAGGCAGGCGAGGCCGAGCCAGGCGTAGGCTTCGCTGTGTCCCCATACAGGCTCGACGGGATCGGCCGGCTTTTCCCGGGCAAACAGTTCCGCGGCCCGCCGGAACCCTTGCATGGCCCTTTCCTTGCTGCCGCCGAACATTTTTGGAGTATTGAAATCGCCGATGGCCGCGCTCAGTACCACGCGCGGATTGTCGGGGGCGAGCTGCACGGCTTTCCGGATGGCCTTCCCGGCCTTTGGACCCAGGAACATGCTTTTCACCGGGCTCAGGCTGATCTGCCTGCCGTAGGCGCTCGAAAGCAAGGCATAGGCTTCCGCCGCCCGGGGATTGATCCGGGTCGCTTCTTTCAGATGCCCCACCGCGCTATCGAGGTGTTCGGAAGCGGGGTCCTTGTTCTTCTCGCCCTCAGCCAGCAGCAGATTGACGATGCGGTAATCGGCCAGGGCGATGTAGTAGTGTGCCCACGCGGCCAGGCTGGTATCGGCCAGAGCGCGCTCGAACATGGCCCGGGCCGCGTACATCGCATCGAGGGACCCCTGGTTTTCACCGGCATGCAGCATCTGTCTTCCATTGACGAAAAGAGAATCGGCCGATTGGGGGAAGGCGGGACAGGCGATGGAAAAAACGAAAGCGAGTGAGAGCAGAAAGCACAGCACGTGTGGCCCCTTTGGTTGAGTGTCAATAGTTCAGGGAAACGGTGGTGCCGAAGTAGATGGAGCGGCGAAAGAGGGAGGTGTGCGGCCGTCTCCGAGTATAGTCGATGCCGTACTCGTAGTCGAGCACATTCGCTCGGTTGAGAAGGTTGTTGACCGCCAGGTAGTAGCCTTTGCCCGCCACGGGAACGGCACCGACGATCGGGGTGATCGGGCGGCCGCTGGCGTATCTCAGCGTCAGGCCGGCGCTGAGGGTGCGGAGGATCCGCATTTTGGTGACCATGGTCAGATTGTGGGTGATATCGAACGGTGAAGGAGCTTCTTCGCGGCGCCTCTCAAACCCTAGATGGCGCACCTGCAACCGGCGCGAGCGCAGCAGACTGTAAGCCATCCAGCCGCAGCAGGAATCTTCCGCGTTCGTGGTGCAGGCCGCCTATCCAGTGCTGGGCGCGCTGGGGTCCCAGCCCGGGGTTGCCGCTGGTGGGGTTGTATTCGAACGGGGCCGGGAACTGGTGATAGATGCCCCAGGCGAGCCGGACATTCGTGTCTTCCGAGAGCTGGTATCGCCCAGACAGACGCGGGTCCATGACCAGACCGCGACCCAGGCTGTGGTGGTCGGCGCGGAGGCCGGCATTGGCGAGGATGCGGCGCGCCGGTTTGAAATCGACCTCGAACCAGGCGCCCGTGCGCCGGGCGCTGTAGGAGGCGTCGAGCTCGAAGACCTCTGCCTCGGGGTCGAGGATGTCGCCCCGGGGGATGCTGCCCGCGAATCGGTTGCCGGCGTGCTCCACTTCGGTCCCCAGGCGCAAGATCCCGAAGCCACCGAGGAGGCGGCGAGGCCCAAACCGAGCGTATAGGTCCGTTGCACGGGCATTTCCAGGCTCTCCATTGCCAGCACCGCGGAAAGCGCATTGCCGTAGCGGGCGGAGAATCCACCGGTGGAAAAGGCCGTGCCCTGGACCATGAAGGGAGGGATCGTGCCGAATACTCCGCCGGTGGGCGACTCGTACCTGTAGGGATGCACCACCGTGGCCTGGTCGAGCAGAACGACCGTCTCGCTCACGTCGCCGCCGCGGACGAAAAGGCCGGCGCCGTCATCCACGGTGGCAACCCCGGGGAAGGTTTTGAAGGCGCGAAAGATATCGGCGGAAGCCCCGGGGGTGGTAACCACATCGAGGGGGGAAAGGGTAACGGCCGCTGCGCTTCGTCGACCACCTGTCCCTTGACGAAAGCCTTGCTCTGCGCCGAGGCCGGAAGAGAGAAACAAATGCTGAAAAAGAGAGCCGTCACTCGCGGGTACATCTCAGAGCCGCGCCCCCCGGATCACCGTCTGCAGGGCCTCGAGGTGGTCCCGAAGGGCCCTGGCACCCTTGTCGGTGAGGCGGTACCAGGTCACCGGCCTGCGGTTCTCGAAGCGCTTGGACACATCGAGGTAGCCGGCGTCCTCCAGCTTGCGCAGGTGCGCTCCCAAATTGCCGTCCGTCTCCAGAAGGAGCTGCTTGAGGCTGGTGAAGGTCATGGCCTCCACGTCGGCCAGCAGCACGCAGGCGCCGAGCCGGCTGCGGTGTTCCAGCAGCTTGTCCAGCCGCCCCAGACCCCTGGAGGTGACTTCAGCCGGTTGCGACGGCCTCTTCATCCCCAGTGCCTGCGCGCGTAAGTAAGCGTACGAACGAGGGCGCCGATTGCGCCCGGCTCGCAAGGCGCCTGAGCGAGTCGTACCGGGGGTGTACGGCGAGCGAAGGCAACGCCGGGAGCCGGGATGCAGCGGCGGCCGAATTCACCCGGAATTGCGCGCGCAGGCACTAGGTTTCATCCATAGGGCGCTGGCCACCAGAGCGGCGGCCGCGGCCAGTCCGACGATGGTCCAGGGATAGGGCTGGATGTGGTCGACCGCGGCCGATCCGCAGATGAGCAGGACCCCCGGCCAGAGGGTGCGCCGGTCCAGGTGCAGGCCGCCCAGAAAGAACACGGCGCCGACGAGGAGGGCGAAGAGCTGACCGATGACCCAGCCGTCGAACCGGTGGGTGAGGGCAATGGAAATCACCGCCACCCCGGCGAAGAAGATGGTGCCGAAGTGCAGGGCATGCCTGGCGGACGAAGGACACGTCCTCTTCGAGCTTCTGCGTCACCTTGGGATCCATGGTGAAATCTCCTTGCACGGCTGCCGTCCCGGGAGCCGAGGGCGGCGGCCCTTTTCCAGGATAGAGGTTTCAGAGGTTATCTCAACTTATATAGAGTTCTCTATAAAATAGAGTTTACAGGCCCTTTGTCAACTGCTTTCTTCAATACAGATCCTTGCGTCCGGAGGTTACCCATGAGACATCCGAAGGAAGTGACGCTGGCGGTACTTGCCCTGCTGCTGTCCGTGAACGCGGGTCTGGCCCAGCCTTCCCCGCCCGACACGGTGGTGGCAGTGCCATACACCCCGCCGGAGTACCAGGGCGATCAGGGCGGTTTCATCCTCATGACCTGGAATGCGGTGGAGGGAGCGGACGGATACCGGATTTACCGTGAGGTAGCGGTCAATTTTGGCCTCGATGAACAGGGCAACCTGGTAGAGCTGGATTCCACCAAGAATGTCCTCGTGCCGTGGAGCCGCATCGAGCCTATGGAGCCTGTCGTCAGGGCCGTCGTCGCTACCCTGGACAGCGATACGAACAGTCTGTGGGCGGTCACGACGGTGCAGAATACCGATGACGGGCCGGTGGAATCCGAGCCGGTGTACTTCCATCTACAGGTGGAAGGGATAGCGACGGGAGTGCAGGCACGCAGTTGGGGGGCGGTGAAAGCCGCATTGCGCCAGAACAGCCCAACCCCTACCCCGTCCGAAGGCAATACGCAAGGCAAAGAGGGTGGAAACACACAATGAAAAACGAGTTTACGGCGATTATCGAGCAGGACGGGGAATGGCATATCGCCTACTGCCCCGAGATCCCCGGTGCAAACGGTCAGGGCAAAACCAAGGAGGAAGCACGCGAGAATCTGGCTGAGGCCATAGCGCTAATCCTTGAGGACCGCCGGGAGGAGGGGTTGCGGGGTGTTCCGGCTGATGCCATCCGAGAAATGATCACTGTCACGTGAAGCGGGGCAGTTTGCTTCGACACCTTCGGAGGCATGGTTGTCACCTCAAACGTGAAGGACGCTCTCATTCGCTGTGGTGCAATCCCAATACCGGTGCCGTCGAGACCATTCCACGCCATAGTGAAATAGCGAACCACCTGGCTCGCCGGATATGTCGGAGGTTATCGGTTCCAGTGGTTGGCCAGAGATAGTCCTTCGTCCCAGCCCAGACCGAAGGAACCGTTATTGCGGCCAAGCCATCTCCGTCTCATCAAACCCAATTACTGCGTGGCGGTCCGGTAAAACTGCTGGAAACTTTGGTCGGCGACTAGGTCAGGTTTCACAGCCTTCATGTTATCAAGGATTGTTCGTAGAAAATGCCGTTGGTGAACGGGCAGGATGTCCGCAACTGCTACTCGATCAAAAACTTGAGGCATCCAATCAGGACGCTACTCTGCGTGTCCATTCTTGCGAAAGCAATACAGGTCATGCCCTTTCAGAGGTCGCAGATAAGGCAACAACCACTCCCCCGCGTCTGGAAACGCATCACCGCATTCCGCAAGCATGGCCAGCATCCATTCCCCTCCTTTCGTTTGCAGACATTAAAGCGATTAGGCGGGCCTCTTGTATTCGCAGATTGATCGCCAGCATGACAATCACCTCACCGCTTGGTGAGCTTCGGGCCGGCGTATACAACGTAGACCCGCTCGCCTGAACGGACGGGCCAAGAAAAGTGCAAGCGGAGCGTCATGTGGCGCTCTTTACCGTGCCATGTGCAGAACAGAGACTTCCCGGGATCGTCCGGGTGAGGGAAAGTCAATTTGGTTTGGAAATCGCGCTTCTCCGCGTCCGACGAGTCGGAGAACAGAGCCTTTTTGCCCGTGAAGTAATCGCGGTAGATCTGATTACCCTCAGGCGTGCGTACACCATCCGCGTCGAAGGCTTGCGCATACCGATCCAGAATGCCGAGCAGCACGAGGATTCGTTCTGACGCTCCTCTGGCGAAGGGGACCCCTACGAGTGCGTCGAAGCAGCCGTCGGCGAACGTCAGGCTTCTGAACCGGATCTTTGAGAAAGCTCGAAGCGCTGCCCACGACCTGATTGGCGGCGGCACGCTCTCAAGTCCCTTTTCCAGGGTAGCGGCGTCCCACCAGTTTTCAAGATTCGTGATTCGATCACCCAACTCTTCTGGCTCTCGCCGCCAAATCACCTTGACGGGCGAAAATTCCCAAGTGGATGGCGTGGCGCTGGCCAAACCACACTGGATGCCATGTAATGTCCGAAATGCGGCCTCGCCGACTGCAGAATCCGTGACTATGGCATCTCGGCACTCCATCCAATCGTCTATACCATGGTGGCGCCCTTCGTCCCAGAATGGACCGCCACGAGTCAACCAAATCATCAATGCCCGCCGCTCATTGGGCGAAAGATGTCGAATCGCCTGTTGCATCGGCATGCCCCGAACTGGCTCTACGTTAACGAGGGTCCGATGACAACACATGTCCCGCCCAAAGCGCCCAGCAACCTCGCGCATTGCCATCAATCCCAAGATCGCAGTGCGAAACGTCCCCAGGTCGTGAAATTGCCGACAAATTGACAAGTCGTTGGCAAAGAGCTCCACATCAACCCCACCCGGCGAAGTAATTCATGTCTTTGTCGAACTGGTCGAAAAACCCTTCCGGCCAATCGTCGATGTTGCCTTCTCTATCCAAACACGGACTTTGCACCTGATCAACACCGTCCCGCTCGGCAACCTGCCGTGGTCGAAAGAAGTGCAGGACGGCATCATCATGGTCAATGACTCTGTTTTTGACCGCGCGGCGGATGCCATTCAACACATGGTCGCTATGGGTCTCCACAATTACCTGCACCTCAGCGGCCGCGACTTGCGACAGAAACTCGCCCATCGTGGCTTGCCCTGCGGGATGGAGGTGCACCTCGGGATTCTCAATCAAAAGCAGATCTTCACGACGTGCAGACAGGGCGGCCACGACAATCGGCAAAACCTGGGTAATACCGAAACCAGTATGCACCGGGCGGTGAAAGTCGGTATCCTTTGATGTTCGAATCCCCAACGTTACCGCATTGACTCGGGGAACGGGTGCGATTATCAGTTCACAACCTGGGAAAAAGCAACCCAACCGAGCTTGAACTTGGCGTAGCCGGATGTTCGGTTCGTCGTTAATCATTAGCCCTTCCAGAACCCTTTCGTCACGACCAGAGTAAAGAACGCTGACCGTATGTTCTCCAAATGGACCAATAACAGGACTGACCTGTGGTTCTTCCAAAGAATAGGTCTCGCGCGGTCCTAGCCTTTCCGCCGTCAGATAGGTAAGGCCCCATAATCGTTGAGCCAACGGTCCATCTCCGTGTGGGCTTGGCAATAGTCGACGAAGCGGTGATTGATTTGATTGTTCGATGTCATCCACGCTGACAGAGGTAACCTCCATAGCCATTTCTTCACGTTCACCCGTAAATTTCCATCGATAAGTTTTTTCGCCATCGACTAAACCGATTTTGCATTGACGGCGACCATGAACTTTGTCAATCAGATCCTCTGTCGTCCCAAGCTGAAGGGTACCGCCGTTGAGCATTAATCGATTGGACCATTCATGCTCTCGCACGGTCTGGTGAAGCAGGCCTAGCGCTTGTATCACCGACGACTTTCCTGAGGCGTTAACCCCGGAAAGTAAAGTCAGCGGGCTTAATGGCAACTTCAACAAGGAAAAGCATTTGAAGTGCCGAAGGTCAATTTGTGTGAGCACCCAGAACCTCCTTTAATTTTTCGCCCGCCATCCGGAATCGACACCTTACCCGTTTGGTGTCGCTAGTTCCGTAGGTGATTGCAGTATCGAACTCATCGGTCTCCAGTAGCTGCCGAACCGCTTCTCTAACGGGCTCCAAATGCGCTTGAACGACGTCTTCCGAATAGGATGCCAATCCTGTCGACATCACATCCCAAAAGGACGCATTGATGACGCTGCGCCCCCCCCCCGAATATACACAACTTTTTCTAAATGCATGACGCTCGAACAGCTTAACGTTGTTGGCAAGACTTCTGCGAAATTCCATCGATAACCGATGTAAATCTGATTCCGGTATCTTGTTCATGTGACTCAAGCAATTTGCAAGATAATCGTCCATTTCCCCGCGATACCCATCGAGGTCAAGTAGTTGAAAGGCGCAAAAGCGGTTGACGAATTCCCGATCTCTCATGGTTTTCTGATTCAAGCTTCTGCCTGTCGCATTGTAAAAAATCTCTGTCCGCGATTCTTCTTTCAGGAAGTTGGTTGCGGGACCCATAAATAAGCAGTTGCGCATCTGTTGTCGAGTAAGTGGCACTCCACCATTTACTCGTTCAAATATGTCCAAGCGAGCCCGTTCGGGCGCTCTCGAATCGATAATGTAGAAAATGAGATTGCAGTCTTCGATACGATTCTGAAACTTAGGCGGAAGATCCGAGAAGTACTTGCCATTGAGCTCTTCGCGATCGGGAATACGGAGCCTCAGCTCATTCTTAACAAACTGGCTGAAAGTAGAAAGACGCTGCAAACCGTCAACAACCACCATACGTCCTTCGCTATCCTCAGCCATGTAGAACACAGGCAGGGGAATGCGCATAATTACAGACTCTATTAGTTTACTTTGCTTTTCTTCCGGCCAGATGAAGTCTCGCTGGAAGTCAGGATTCATCACATACGTTCCTTGATCAATCCGTCTAAGGACATCGTGAACCGTTCTTCGGTCGTCACGAATCAAGAGATCGTCCAAGGGATAGTCACCCCACGACCCGGCTTCGGAATCCAGACCTTCCGGTTCTTCTTGGACCGGAAATTCGGATTGGGGAGCCTCCTTGGTTTCGTCATTCGGTGTCTTTTCCATTCCAGCCTGCCCTCTCGTCATCGATTTATCGGCCCTTAAAATGTAGTGCCGGTCTTCACTCCGTTGAGGTTATCTGAAGACCAAGACGCGCCCGCTCCGGGGAACACACGGGCTAGCATCACCTGGAAGCTTGGCACTCGTTGCTCGGTCAAGAATATACAAAATGGTCTGGGCGCCTGCACTACCACGCCAACCCCCCACCCCCCGCTGCCGCAGATCCTCCCTCCGTCGCTCATAGTCCGGCATGATCCGCCCTAGGGCCTGCCAGTAGTCGCGGCCGTGGCCCCGGTGCCGCAGGTGCACGAGCTCGTGGACCACCACATAGTCAACCAGGCGCATCGAGGCTTGGATGATGCGCCAGTTCAGCCGGATGGTCCCGCTGCGGTCACAGCTCCCCCACCGCTTCTGCTGATCCGCGATGACGACCCGGGGCATCTCCACGCCGGCCTTCAACCGCCAAGGCTCCACCCGTTCCGGCAACCGCTCGGCGGCATGACGCCGCAGCCACGCCACTAGAGCCTCTCGCACGTGAGCCGGCTGCTCCGCACCCGCCGGCGCCGGTACGTGCAGCCAACCCCCGTGCAGCTTCGCATCTCCGGTCTCGTTAGGATGGACCTTCAGGCGGTAGTGCCGCCCGAGATACAGTACGCTCTCGCCGCTGACGAACTCCCGCGGCGACAGGGGCGGGTCGTGGGACTCCGCGCGCCGTAGCCGTTGCACGATCCAGTTCGCCTTTTTCCGGACGACCGCGTCGAGCCGGTTGGTGGTGAAGTGCTCCGGGGCCACGATCAGAACGCTGCCCGCGGGATCAACCGTCACAGCCACGGTCTTCTTCCGCCGGGCGCTACGGCGAATGGCGTAGGTCAGGCGCGTATCCCCCCAGGTGATGGCCGAGGTTTCCAAACTGCCTGTCATCGCTCCGTCCGTACTTTGGCCAGGTCCACGATTTCGGCGGCGAGGGAGTCGGTCGCATTGGAATGGATCCCACCGGCGCGGAGCTGCCTTTTGATCTTGCTGCGCATCTGGCGCTGCACGTCCTCCTTCTGGTGCCAATCAACGAGATCTGTGAAGGGGGTGACTGCCTCGTCGATGAGAGACGCCAGGTCGCGGTTGGCGACTTCGTAAGTGGCCGCCTTCTCCGCGACGCGGCTCGGGCGATGCTGTTGCAGCAGGCCGTAGATGGCGTAGCCGCGTCCATCGAGGCCGATGCCTTGTGCCTGGGTCTGCTCCCCCTTCAGCTCTTCGCGCAGGCTGTTCAGGAGGGACAGCTGCTCGGCGGCATCCAGCCGTTCCAGCCGCCTCTGCTCGATGATCTCCTCCAGCCGCTGGCGCAGCGACTGGTAGAAGGCCGGGTTCTCCTCCACGCGGACGTTGATCTCGTGGCGGATGGCGTGCTCCATCTCGCTGGCCTTGGCGTCGTCGCTGTTGAGGGCCTCGACCTTTTCGTCGAACTCCGGCGAGAACAGCTGGACCTCCTTGACCAGGATCTCGATGCCGTCGGCAACCACCGCGTCGGCGATAAGCTGCCGCACCTTCTCTCCGCAGCCGGACAGGTCGAGGCGGTCGTCCCGGTAGGGGGCGCGGGCGGTCCCCCGGATCTTGCCCAGCCAGCGCAGGTCGGCGTGATACGTTAGGGCGCGCGGGTCGGGCAGCAGCATGTCCATCGACTGGCTGAAGCGGCGGAAGGCGAGGTCGAACTCGGCGCGGACATCCTCCGGCTCCAGCACCCGCACGCAGGCGTCCAGGTCGTTGGTATCCGCCACCGACTGGAAGAACCTCATCACCGCGGCGTGCCGGCTCTGCAGCCGCGGCAGCTCGTCCACGCTCGGCGTCAGCGCCCCCTGGATCTCCGTGGTCGAAAAGATGGCGAGCGCCTCCTGCAGCTTCGCGGACACCCCCAAGTAGTTGACGACCAAACCATAGGTTTTTTCGTCCTCGTGCGGGCGGTTCACCCGGGCGATGGCCTGCAGCAGCGTGTGCTCCTTGAGCGGGGCTCTGATGTTCCCTATCCCCTGCTATTCGTTCGCTTTGACGAGGAATTTTTCTGGAAGCCGGAGAACGCGGTAACTGGATCTGCCTGGCATGAGGCGGTTCCGGATCCTTCTGAAATAGTGCGTCAGCATTTCGGCTTTCATGGAACCTGGAAAATAATATCCGATCTGGTGATGCCGCCCGCTGTGTACGCCAACAATCCCAATGGCCACGAATCCTGCTACCATTACAACAAGCTCGACTTATGGTCCATCAAAATTTACAACGATTGGGAACCTGCCCTCTTGGAGCCCCCTGAAATATTTACCCAAACCCGGTTGGTGTATAGATTTGTCCCGGGCAATCCCACTTCTCCCGGAAGCTGGCCCAAGGACAACGTGTTTTTCAATAATCAGGTAGTAGAGGAGGACTACCTATACGACTCCAATGACGAAAGCTGGCTGCCGAAACATATTTTCGGCCACGGGACCGACACATGCAATTGGGACTCGGAGTGGGACTACAACTCAGTCAAAGACCATGCCCATATTGGCGTCAAGGAGTACGATGGTGGATGGAGCGGTAACGACAAACTTGCCAAGTGGAAAGACGTTCCCACGGAAAGTCCATGCATCATCAGCCTAAACGCGAACAGCAAATACGCTTATACTGGGAACAATTGGAATGAGGACGCCATTATCAGCATAGGACTTGAGGAATGTGTCGGTTGACCTTGTGGCTGCCCATTCTATTGATATCGGCGGACTGCGGGAAAGCTCCCCTATCTCAATCCCAGGTGGAGGAGCTTTCCCGCGAACTTGTAGGTCAATGGGCGGCCATCAACCCCGAGATAATCTTTCGGAGGAACCCGCAATCGATTTATTTTGCAGGATACACCCTCAGTGTGCCCAATCTCCTTACCCATGCCATTTGGCTTGACGGAAAATTGCAAGAATACGGAGAGGGGCAATGGTGAGTTGGAAACAAGGGAAAAATATGGTTCAGATTTGGAATTAGCTGTACCTGGCACAACAAGAAAAAAACTTGGGTTAGGAACACCAAGGACAATTTATTTGATGGAACAAAGCTTGTGGGCGACACGTTGTTTGTGTCTCGCATTCCTTATTCGCGCCAAGAATATGCAGAACCAGAGTACCCATGTTACGCTAGCCCATAGCCGGAGGAAACTCGAACCAGGAGTGGAAATTTTACCATTTCAGTGGCAACCAAGGAGAAGGAATCATTGAAGACTATACATGCAGTCTCCTTTATCGCCCTGCTGGCCTTCCCTGCTTTTGGGGAGGGTTGGCAGAGCTATATTAGGAGCAAGAGGGCAATTCGCATACAGAAAGTCATTTCCAGGTTATAATTCCAATGATTATCATCTAGCGCATCGCATGGTGCTTGATGGGGGAGCTTATCGCCTTTTGGGGAAGAAGAACATGGCGGGAATAGGTGTTGGGGGGACGATCTACACTGGGGACATGGAGTATTATGTCGCCCCCAAAGAGCCCGAGGAGAGCCATTGGTACGAGGGTGAGGATTACGAATCACAGCTACGTCGAAATTGGTATATTCCCTTCCATGCTGAATTGCAATATATGCGCTTTCCTTCGGGGAAAATCGGGAAGGGAAGATATTACCGGGCAGGAATTAGAACAACTCGCTTCTATTTGAGGGATGGGGGAAACTGGAAATGGGATATTGTCGATGGCGGTAATCTCTCCTTAGACATTGGTGCGGGCTACGGTTGGAAAATGGGGCCTGCTAATAATGTTCGCTTGGAGGGTCAATTTATTTTAGATGGCGAATGGTATGTTTTTCAATTAGCTATGAATTTTGGCAGGTGGTGGGGGAATGAATAGCAAGTTTTTCATTCTCTCTCTATGGTCTTTGCTGACCTTCTCCATCCCTGCATTCGGGGAGGAGGAAGGCTGGCGAACCTATTGGGGAGCAGGAACAGGGGGAGTAATAAAAAGCAACTACCATAATCCCTTTTCTCCAATAATAAGTGCGCATACGGGCCTTTATCGCCCTTATGGGGAAAAGGGATGGGTAGGAATAAGCTCAAGTTTTGCGCTGTATAATTGGTGGCCCATTATGGATGACATAAAAATAAGTGCGATACGATATCCAGGAGAAAAGATTGGGCGGGGAAGATTCTATAAAGCGGAGGTTGGGTTTACTCACCGATACGCGCCGACTAATCGGGAAGGGTATAGATGGGAAGAAAAAGTGTGGGGCTTTGAATTTCTGCCCTGGGCTGGTGGGGGCTATGACTGGAAATGGAAGGAAAATAAATTAATCCGCTTGCAGGGGCAGATTTCAATTCGCTATGGCCTTACTAAGAAAAATATTTTATTCCAATGGTTTCTTCATATAGGACAATGGAGATAACTGAGTCGGAATTATTTTAATCCCCCGTCAAATCCTCATACCTCATCTTCTTCCCCATCATTCCCTTTGCCAGCAATTCCATCTTCTCGAGCGTCTCTAAATGTCGAGTATTATACCTCCCTTCAAATTCTCTCAGATAAAGAGGTAGATGCTTTAGATCTATATGCATATAACTGCTACTTAATCCGCGCTTTAAAATTCTCCAGAAGGATTCCAAGCCGTTCGTATGCGCTGGACCGTTTTTATACTGGCCCCAGCTATGGGAACAAATGCTATGGTTCGGCATGCCATTATACACAGAATTCTCGTCTGTATAGAGCTCGGCATTTTTGGAAATGTGTCTTCGTACAAACCCTTGAACATGTTCCGTATCAGCACGCTCAACTACCCTGATTCTTACCTTCTTGGTCACTCTGTCCTTGAGCCCGACCACAGGTATTTTCCCTGAAGTTCCCCAGCGAGGTTCTTTCTTCTGGTCCCTGTGCTTATTCCCCTCCTTGCCTCCAATGTAGGTTTCATCTGCTTCCACCGGACCCTCTAATAGAGATTCATCCAACTCCCACATGGCCCGTATGCGATGCGCCAAGTGCCAAGCGGTCTTTGGGTAATGCCCAACTCTCTATGTAGCTTCATACTGGAGGTACCGGTAACGTTCGTAACCATGAGGAAAATAGCCGTAACCCAGGTTTGATACCCGAGCTTGGAATTTGCCATAAGCGTGCCTGTTCGGACACTGAAGCGCTTTTCACACTCCCTGCAGCGGTAGGGCATGGATCGATGGGAGGCAGGATATTTGAACCTTTTAGATCGGCAGTAGGGGCAGGAAACTCCATCAGGCCAACGAAGGCCAGCAAACCAGGCTTCCGCCGCAGCATTGTCGGGGAATAGGCGCATAAAATCAAATAGAGACAGATTTTCAGACGGAGATTTTTTTGTTGTTTGGTCGGATTTAATAATAATTTCCCTTTGCTGAGAATCGGAAAATCCCCAACAAAGAGAGAATACTGCCCAACAGATATTCAGAGGTAAAAAAGAAAATGCGCGAGTGCTGGGGATTGGATCTGAAAATCCCTACCGACCAAGGAGGGATTTCTTAATTCCCAGGGAAAGGAATGATCCAACTCCATACACTCGTGCAATACTTCATTTGCCAATAACAGTTAGGGCACTGACTGCCGCCGCCCCTCTTTCAACCACCAATCGAATCCCATGATCTGGGGTTGTATGCGGGTTAGCCAGAGGAATCAATACCATCCCATCCTTCGTTTCTACTCTTGCCTTCGTATGATAGGTAGGCAATGTTTCTTCCCCTGTTACTGTAATAACAATACTTATGAGTTTTGCCATACCATTCCTCCTTTCTTGAAAGAAAATGAAAAATTAATTCATCTATTTACTGGACTTTTGCAAACTCCGGCTCAGGCCAGCTCGAGGTAGGTGACGATTCGTTGCTGATTCCACCCCATAGTTGTAGCCTGTTCGACGGCCCAATGGATGGTCTTACTGAGCGTTTCTCGCGACACGGCTCGACAGGCTTGGCCGATGGTCGTCAGCACACTATGAGCCCAGCCATTCGCACGACCCTGCTGCATCTGGGCCATGAGGAGACGGTGCGTCAGCATCACCAGATACAGGTGCCGGGTCTGGCCCTTGGCGGTGCGTAACTGACCATCCCCCATGCCCAGATGTTGCTTGCCGTCCCGGTGAAAGGTCTCCGTACCCGTCCAGCGTTTGCGGTAGACGTTCAATATGCGACGGATCTCCCAATACACCCGGTTGGTCACCAGGCACTTGACCGGCTTCTTGCCGTTCTTGCGATTCCACAAGATCACCAGGCGAACGGGATGATCGACCTGGGGAAGACGCACGGTCCGGGTGCAATACCACTGCTTGCGATCGCCGAGGTCGACCCGCTTGCGCTCCTCGGGGGCTACTCCGGAGGCCCACTCGGCCGCCTTCATCTCACCGCCCTTGAAGCGGACCTTGCGGTTGCTCTTCAAATCCCCCACGTAGCCGCGCGTATGGCCCTGGATATGGTTGAGACTCGCGGCACGGGTGAAGTAGCAGTCAAAGGCGAAATCTCCTGGAATCTCTCGCTCCACGACCCCGTCGACCAACTCCTTGAACAGGTCCGTGTGATTCTTGAAAGGCGGGGACGGCGCGCCCTCGGCGCTCTCTTCCCGTTTGCGAAAGCGGCGAAACTCCAGCGGATAATGTTTCCCCGACGAACACACGTAATGGGCGATCACCTAGTCGTGGGCCATCAGGTAGCGCTGATCGGCATGGTCCCAGAGCCAACCCACGTCCTCGATCATCTCTCCGCTAGGGTCGACCAGGGTGTTGTCGATGGCCATCACCCCGCGCGCTGAATAGCGGGTCGAGGAAGGGCCCTGCAACCAGGCCAAACGATGTTCGTTGAGTGGTTCCACGTCCCACGGCACCTGAGTGATCCAGCGGTTCAGGCAGGATGGATCCGTGGTTTGGGCAAACTCGGTGTTGATCGCCGAACCGTTCTTGCGCGCGGCCACCATCAGCCCGGTCAGATATTCGGCAAAATGCCAGCGCTCCGGGGTGTTGGCGAACATCCAGCCAAACTCGTCCACGGCTTGCTCGACTATGGTGGGAAAGGCGATAATACCCGGCATGGACCACCTCTCACATCATCCAGGGGATGCGGAAGGCGGGGGAGGCCTTACCTCGCCAATATACTCATGCGGGCCGGATCCGTGCTACCGAAAACCTTGACTCATCAGCCGGAAATACCCTTTTTGCAAAAGTCCAGTTACAACAGGGACGAACTTCTCTTGATCAACCTTGTCGTAGATCTCGGATGAGATGATCTGGGACTCGGTGCCGACGCCCCCGAGACGCCCGTTTGCCTTCTCTCCGTACTCCCTGTCGCAGAGCATCAGTACCTTGGAGACATCGTCATCGGTGACCATGCGCTCCATGAATGCGTACTTGTCCTGTCCCTCCTTGAGATCCCACTTGTCGATGATTACCCGGACCCCATCACTGGACAGCCGAGTGGCTAGGTCCATGACGCGTTGCTCGTAGTCAGGAGAGGTCCAACTGTAGGAGATGAAAACAGTTGGGTGCTCCAGTCCGTCTCTCTCTGAACTCATCATCGCCATGGTTGACCTATTCCTCGGGATGTGGATTGCCCTCGCCGGCGCAATGCGCAAGACCAACCATCACCAAATCAGGAATCCGGTGGTCAGCCGCGGTCAAAGTACATCTGGGCAGTCTTCGATCTCACTTCTCATGATGTGGCGTCCATTTGCCCCGTCTGCTTCACTATCCGTTGTCCCGGCTGGGTCGTCGCAAGAGTGCCTTAAGTTCATCAGAAGTCCTAATCACTTCAGCGATGGGGAGCTCTGGAAAGTCCTCGGCAAGTTGCTTGGTGAATGTCCTCATGCTCTCGTGGAGAATCCTATCAGCGCAGAAGAAGACTCCAAACCTCGTGCATGCAGTCGCGTGACTGGCATCGAACGCGACGCTCCCTTTCGGCGGCAATCTTTGGTTAAGATTCCTCTCGAGTTCCCTCAGAGTGCTGTAGTATCCCGCACTAGCAGCGGGGAGCCCGGCCTGGGCCGCGGCTTGAAAAGCGTGATTGAGGACGGCCAAGACATAGGTCCGGTCGAATCGGAGTTCGTCTCCCGTTGCCGTGGCGACATCCCTTGGCAGGCCATGGCATCCCGTCTCCTGCATTATTTTCGCCCAACCTGCTGCAATAGCAGGCGCATCGAAAGTCAACTCGAGGTCACGGTAGAATCGGGCACGAAACACTGCGTCGATCGCGATCCCAATGTCCATTGTTCCGTATGCTCGGCATATCTGAGCACGATGTTTCATCAGATTGCGGAGCTGTGCCCTGGTAGGTCGCACTGCTTTCTGCCGTTGCGCCGTTACCTCTGCCTTAATCTCCTCAAGAGTCATCCCCTCCATTCTCAAGGGATCCGGGTCCTGAGTGGTTTCCAGAGACTTGGCTTGCTCGATGATCTTCGCAATGCTGTGATCAGGATCTGCGGCAATTCGTGCCTGGATTAACTCAGTCTGGGCCTTAAGAAATTCTAGGTATTCGCCTCCCGTGCCGAGCGCGATGTCGCGGCATGCCGCGAAAAGCGCGAGGTGTCCTTGGCACAGTTTTACAGCGTTCTGCTCGTACTTGGAGACGAAGAGGCTAGGATTGTACGCGCCTGGAACGAATGAATCCAGGAACAGGCCGAATGAGTGAACAAGGCAAAAATCGGAGCCCGACCAGATCCTCTTAGCACCACAAAGGTGCAACATTATCTCGGCTAGTTGCTGTCGTCTCGTATGGTCGGAGCACAGGCTGAGTTCCAGGACGTGGGTCGGCGATACATAGACTGCTGCCTTATCCGGACTCTCTTCGAGGAGCGTTACGAGTGGATGTTGTCTCCAGTCTTGACCGTGATCCAGTATGTGTCCGAAGACATTTTGGTCGAGGTATACGCTCAGCATCGCGGCCTCCTTGGATTGCTTAGCTGGTGATGAACAGAGAGCATCTCCGATTGCTGCTTCCGTGCTCGTAGCGTTTCAGCATGAAGGATCCGCGCCGCACTCCGTCGTCACGGCCCAGCCAGATACCAAGAGCCGAGCCTACCACGCCAGTCCTCCGCCCCGCTGCCGCAGATCCTCCCTCCTCCGCTCATAGTCCGGCATGATCCGCCCTACGGCCTGCCAGTATTCGCGGCCGTGACCCCGGTGCCGCAGATGCACCAGTTCGTGGACCACTACGTAGTCCACCAAGCGCATCGGGGCCTGGATAATGCGCCAGTTCAGGCGAATTGTCCCGCTGCGGTTGCAGCTCCCCCACCGCTTCTGCTGGTCCGCGATGACGACCCGGGGCATCTCCACGCCGGCCTTCGACCGCCACACCTCCACCCGTTCCGGCAATCGCTCCGCGGCGTGACGCCGCAGCCACGCCACTAGAGCCGCTCGCACGTGGGCCGGCTGTTCCGCTCCCGCTGGGGCGGGCACGTGCAACCAGCCGCCGCGCAGCTTGGTCTCTCCGGTGTCGCCGGGAAGGACCTTCAGCCGGTAGTGGCGCCCCAGGTACATCACGCTCTCGCCGCTGACGAATTCGCGCGGTGAAGGGGGCACACCGTTTGACTCCAACCCCTTAAGCCTCCGCACGATCCACGGTGCCTTCCGCCTTACCACCGCGTCGAGCCGGCTGGTACTGAACTGCTCAGGGGCGAGGAGCAACACCCCGCCTCCGGGATCCACCGTCACGGCCACGGTCTTCTTCCGCCGGGCGCTGCGGCGAATGGCGTAGGTCAGGCGCGTATCGCCCCAGGTGATGGCCGAGGTTTCCAAACTGCCTGTCATCGCTCCGTCCGTACTTTGGCCAGGTCCACGATTTCGGCGGCGAGGGAGTCCGTCGCCTCGGGGTCGATCCCACTTGCACGGAGGTGCCGCTTGATCTTGCTGCGCATCTGCCGCTGCAAGTCCTCCTTCTGGTGCCAGTCGACCAAATCGGAGAACGGCGCGACGGCCTCGTCGATGAGAGACGCCAGGTCGCGGTTGGCGACATCGTAGGTGGCGGTCTCCTCCGCGACGCGGCTCGGGCGATGCTGTTGCAGCAGGCCGTAGATGGCGAAGCCGCGCCCGTCGAGGCCGATGTCCTGCGCCTGAGTCTGTTCAGTCCTCACCTCTTCGCGCAGGCTGTTCAGGAGGGACAGCTGCTGGGCGTCGTCGAGCCGTTCCAGCCGGCGCTGCTCGATGATCTCCTCAAGCCGCTGGCGCAGCGACTGGTAGAAGGCCGGGTTCTCCTCGACGCGGACGCTGATCTCGTGGCGGATGGCGTGCTCCATCTCGCTGGCCTTGGCGTCGTCGCTGTTGAGGGCCTCGACCTTCTCGTCGAACTCCGGCGAGAACAGCTGGACTTCCTTGACCAGGATCTCGATGCCGTCGGCAACCACCGCGTCGGCGATAAGCTGCCGCACCTTCTCTCCGCAGCCCGACAGGTTGAGGCGGTCATCCCGGTAGCGGGCGCGGGCGGTGCCCCGGATCTTGCCCAGCCAGCGCAGGTCGGCGTGATACGCCAGGGCGCGCTGATCCGGCAGCAGCATGTCCATCGACTGGCTGAAGCGGCGGAAGGCGAGGTCGAACTCGGCGCGGGTGTCCTCCGGCTCCAGCACCCGCACGCAGGCGTCCAGGTCGTTGGTATCCGCCACCGGCTGGAAGAACCTCATCACCGCGGCGTGCCGGCTCTGCAGCCGCGGCAGCTCGTCCACGCTCGGCGTCAGCGCCCCCTGGATCTCCGTCGTCGAGAAGATGGCGAGCGCCTCCTGCAGCTTCGCGGACACGCCCCAGTAGTCAACGACCAAGCCATAGGTTTTTTCGTCCTCGTGGGGGCGGTTCACCCGGGCGATGGCCTGCAGCAGGGTGTGCTCCTTGAGCGGGGCGTCGAGATACATGACCTGCTCGGCCGGCGCGTTGAAGCCGGTCAGCAGCATGTCGCACACCACCAGCATGGCCAGCGGGGCGTCGCGGTCCTTGAACCGGTCGATGATTGTATCCTGCTGGTTCTTGCGCAGATGCCAGCGCGCCAGCCGCTCCTCGTCGTTGTGGCCCGCCGACATGATGAGCGCCGACTCCGGCCCGTTCAGCCGGTCCAGCGTCTCCTTGTAGCTGACCGCGGCGTGGCGGCTGGTCGCCACCACCTGGGCCTTGAAGCCGTTCGGGGCGATAAATTGGTTGAAGTGTTCGATGAGATCCAGGCAGATCGCCTCGATGCGGCGGGGAGCGCAGGCGATTTCCTGCTCGGTGGCGAACCGTCGCTTGATGACGGCCCGTTCGTCTTCGCTGCGGTCGGCGAAGACGCGGTCGAAGACCTGGTCGATGGTCTGCCCGATGATCTGCAGATCCGCCAGCCGGCTCTCGTAGAAGATCGGCACCGTCGCCTTGTCCCGGACCGCCTGTTCTATGGTATAGGTGTCGATGTAGGAACCGAAGGTCCGCAGGGTGCTCCGGTCCTTCTTGTCGATCGGGGTGCCGGTGAAGCCGAGGAAACAGGCGTTGGGCAGGGCCTGCCGCATGTTGGCGGCGAGGCTTTGGTATTGGGTGCGGTGGGCTTCGTCCACCATGACGAAGATGTTGGCCGCCGCGGACAACGTCGGATGGACCGCTCCCCGCCGCGGGCCGGCGCCGGGGCCGGTGAGCTCCTGGAACTTCTGGATCGTGGTCATCACCGTCCTGCCGGTCGGATGTTCCAGGATCCGCCGCAAGCCGCGCACGCTGTCCGCCCGCTCCGGGTTCGGGAACCCGCACGCCTTGAATACATCGGAGATCTGCTTGTCGAGCTTGGTGCGGTCGGTGACGATGACGACGGTCGGGTTCTTCTGCGACTCGTCGCGCCGCAGCTTGAGCGCCAGCCAGAGCATGGTCAGGCTCTTGCCCGACCCCTGCGTGTGCCAGACGATGCCGCCCCGCGCGCTCGCTTTCCGCGCCGTCCTGATCCGCCGCATCGCCTCGTTGACCGCGATGAACTGCTTGTAGCGGGTCAACTTGCGGACGGTGCGGCCGTCCTCGATCTCGAACACGACGAAGTTGCGAACGATGTCGAGGAGGTTGCGCGGCTCGAGGAGCCCGTAGAGCAGGATGTCCTGCGGCGTCGGCGTGCGGCCGAGCTGCTCGCCGAGCTGTATCGCGCTCAGGGGATAGGGCTCCTTCCATTCGAGAAAGAACCGCTCCGGGGTGCCCACAGTGCCGTAGACCGCGCGCTCCCCGCAGGTGCCGACGAGGACCTGCGCCGCCTCGAACAGCTTCGGCGCGCCCTGGTCCTTCCAGCGCGTGTCGGCCTCCTGGTAGCGGTGGAGCTGCTTGACCGCTTCGGCCTTCCAGGCGTCGCCGATGGTCGGGCTCTTGCACTCGATGACCGCGAGCGGCAGGCCGTTGACGAAGGCGACGACGTCCGGGATGACGTGCTTCTTCGACCCGAGGACCTTGTACTGCCGGGTGACGATCCACTCGTTGCGGTCCGGGTTGTCGAAGTCGAGGAACCGGACCATGTGGCTCCTTCGTCCGTCGCCGCGGTCCTGCTCCAGGGCGATGCCGTAGGTGAGGGAGGTGTAGAGCGCTTGGTTGGCCTCGGCGAGACTGGCCGACCGGACGTGGGTGACCGCCCTTACCGCCTTGGTGAGGTTGGTCTCGGAGAGCCAGGGATTCAGCCGCTTGAGGGCCAGGTTGAGTCGGCCGGTCAGGATGGGTTCCTTGAAGCTCGCGCGTTCCCGTTCGAGGTCTTCAGGCGGGACGTAAGTGTAACCGAGGGATTGCAGCAGCTCGACCGCGGGGTCCTCCGCGAGGTGGAGCTCGTCCCAGCCGGATGCCTTGGGGGTCATGGGGGTGGCAGTCTAGGTGTACTCAATCGTCCAGACCAAGCGACTTCTTCACCTCGGCAGCGGAGTATACCTGCTCCCCACCGTCTCGGACGCGCTTCAGGACCTCGGCAGCGAGATAATAGTCCTCCATGTCTTCAAAGCCCCGTTCGATAATCTCGCGCAGGCAGACATCCTTAGTGCGCCCGGTTTGCTCCGCCAGAAAATCAAGCCGTTGTTCCGCTTCAACAGGAAGTTGAATCGATATCGCCATGTCTTGGTCTCCTCATATAAGGGCGAGATATTGCCGGAACAGCCTGGTCTCGAAGATCCGGTATTCATGCAACGAAATCGCCTTTGTGCCGGCGAGCTTGTTGTGAGCCCGTCCTCAGCCTTCCGACCAGCGCGTCGTTGCTCAGGATCTCCGTCATTTCCACATCGTCGAGGAATTGCGTTTCCCTGATCCGCGCCAAGGCAGCGGTCTCGAAGAGTTTCGACAGGGTCCGCCGCTCAGCGGCTGCCGCCTCTCGAAACTCTTCGTATACCTCCTCCCCCAACCGCAAGGTGACTGTCCTGGTCATTCTTCCTCCTGTTCCGTGTCTGCAGGCCTTCGGAACCATGTGTCGAAGGCGTCCTTACCGTTAGTTGCGACCTAGTGGACGATCCTGATCACATACCATCATGTAGCCGTTTGGCTACACTACGTCAAGGGGCAAGTGCGTGTCGAACCCTTCGATCACCGGTAGTGGCTCAGTTTGAGATTTAACACGATGGTGATAGCACGAATTTTGCCCATATTTCCTGAAGCCAGCCTCTATACATTAGATAAGATAGCTGTAGTTCGGCCCACCCGAATCAATGAGATGAATTGGAAATACTTCATAAAACAGATCGCTCCGTGTGTGGTCAGGATAGAGACTGTAGACGGCCATGGAACTGGGTTTTTATGCGCTTATACTGACGACAAAAGCCGGTGTGGGATTGCAACGGCATATCACGTCATCGATAAAGCCAGATTAAACGAGGGGACAATTAAAATAATTGGAACCAAGGGAGCAGTCCAACTAAACAAAAATGACAGAGAAATTTTGTTTGATTACGACTCCGATTCGGCGGTAATCGACTCTAGTTGCCACATTGATCTGTCTTTGCCCGAAGTAGCCGTTACTTTGACTGATAAGGATCAAATAATTGATCCAGGGTCTGAAGTCGGCTGGCTTGGATATCCTGGAATTGGCGTCCTTTCCTCCACCCAGTGCTTTTTCTCAGGAAATATCAGTATATTCCAGGAGCAACTGCAGCTATATTGCATAGACGGGGTCGCAATTAATGGAGTCAGCGGAAGCCCTGTCTTTTTTCCATCTGACGAAGGTATGTTTATTATTGGTCTCATAACCGCTTATTGGCCCAATGTCGTTTTTGGGAAAAACTTGCCAGGCCTTTCTGTAGGCATATGCTCGGCCAAAATATTGAACCTGTTTTGAAAAAGCGGCTGATCGGAAAGAAACGTAAAGGAGGAAGTATAATGGCAAGAAAACGAGAAACATCCAAAAGGACGGTGCACCAGGAAAGCGCGCCAATAGAGCGAAGATCAAAAGGAGTCTCTGGCGGTAAGAATGAAAGGCTCATTCCAACAATTGGTCACTATGAGTGGGACTCGAAAAGTAAGACTTACCGGACCGTAACCAGATAAAGGCAATTCTTGGGTTCTGGAGAGACCGTGACATGGCACGACGCAGTCGAGACTGGAACGAAGGACTGGCGCAGGACCTGCGCGACCCGGAGTTCGCACGCGAGTTCCTTCTTGCAGCCATGGATGAGGGGGTGCCGGTCCAGACCGCCCTTGGAAAGGTGATTCGGGCCATGGGCGTCAAGGAGTTCGGCGAGCGGGCGGGGATGGCGGGTCCGAACGTCCTGCGTGCCATTCACCCGCAGCACAACCCGACGCAGGCCACGTTGAACCAGTTGCTCAAGCCGTTCCAACTGCGGCTGAGTCTGGCCCGGCTCGAAGGTCCAGAGGGCACCCACTCCGGGTAGTGCGTCAGTCTGAATCTCTTTCCACACACAAGTTCTGGAGGATGTGATGGCTCGGTGGTGCGACTATCAGGCAAGACGCGAGAGCCGGAAGAAGGCTCGGGCAAACAAGGCAGAATGGGTACCCCACCTCTCAAAAATGTCAAACGAAGAAATAAAGCTGCACTTGTTGACCAGCAGCCAAGTAACCGATAGCTATCGTTACCAACTGGAGACTGAGCTAGAAATCCGCAAGAACAGAAGGATCAACCGGCTCATTGTTTCCACTCTTGTCTTTTCCGCCCTGTCCGCCGTCCTTGCTCTTGTGGGACTCCTATGGAGGTGACAGATGCGTGTCGACCTTGCGATCACCGCCCTGCTCGATTCCTGGGCGGCGCGGCGGGACTGTCTCCCTGGGCGGCCCACTCGCGTCGCACGAACAAGGTCCAGCTCCCCCCCAGCCGGTGGTTTTGGGGGTCATGCGAGTTCGAGGTCCGGAGTGACGCGGAGCTCGCCGGTGAGGAGGGCGGACATGAGGGCGGCCTTGACGTTCTGAAGTGCGGCGATCGACTGCGCTTCGCCGGCAAGGCGGGAGTCGAACCTTGCCGCCGTTAAGGCGATCTCCTCCTGCTCATCGACTGACGGTAGTCTGATCAGAACCTCGCGAAATACCGCCGCGTTCATTTTGAAGTTGACTTGCTGAGACAAGTCTTTCGAGAAGAACTCAGCGTTACGCATGAAATTAAGCAGGACATGGCCAAAGCCGGGAACGAGTTTACCAAGCGAACGAATTCGAAGAACAAACGATGCATACGTGTAATTGCCCTCAAGATCAAAGAGAGCCGTCTTGCCGACATGCTTTGGGCTACCGGAACGCCAGTTCAGGAGGAGATCGTTCTTTCTCAAAAAGAACCTCTCCTTCGATGGCGGCTCGTGATAGACGAGCTTGGATAAGTCAATCTGTCCATCCAGCGTCAGATTGGCTCCAGTGAGAATCGGCCAGCCAATGCCTGGGTCTGTATTTGCTGAGACGGCAGCCGAGATTCCGTAGTCAACGTCGGCTACGTCAATGATGCGCACAATCTCCCACTCCTCCGGTATCTCCCCAATCTCCGTCTGCTTGAACCGCGTGTGCCGGCCCGGCAGGCCCCGCGTGAGCAGTTCCTGCATCAGGCCGCGCTTGACGACCTGCACTTGGTCGATGACCGCCTGGGTCTTCTCGATGGCGTCGTCCACCGAGGAGAGGATGGCGGCAATCTTCCGTTGCTCGGGAAGGGGAGGAACCAACACCCGAATGCCCCCGACCGTCGAACCGTTGATGGATGGGATCGCCCCGGATTGCACGTGGTCCGCGAAGTCAACGGCCTGCATCAGCAGGTAGAGATAGTCGGGATCGCATCCGGTCGCCACGAGGCCCATCACGTTGTTGTCAAAGCAAGAAGGAACCACAAGCCTACGCCGCTTGTTGGTTAAGAGGGCCGCACCAACTTTTGGGAACACCACTGTTCCGGGCGGATGAAGCTTTCCTTTGAGGGAATCTAGCAGCGCTCTATCGACGGTGTTAGCAGCTACACGAAGCCCTCTTTCGTTGCCTTGGGTATTCATGTCGCTGACTTTGAAAAAGGGGATCTTTCCGACCTGACTTCCTTGGTGTTTGCGTGGAAAGCCAACCCCACTGACGATGTCAGCAAGATCCTTCACGGCCAGGTTTCTCCAACCATCAGGCGTCATACCCCAACTCCGCCAGATACCGATTCATCGTCGCCTCGGCCGCTGCCCGCTCCTGCTCCAGCTCCCTCAACTTCCGCACCGCCTCCCCGACATCGACCCGCTCCTCCTCGTCGGAGGTATCCACGTAGCGGCTGATGTTGAGGTTCCAGTCGTTCTGCTCGACCTCTGTAATGGGCACGACGCGCGCGTACTTCTCCACGTCGGCGTACGCATGAAACGTCCTGGAGACATGCTCGATGTCCTGGTCGCGCAGGCGGTTCTGGTTGCTCCCTTCCTCGAATTCCCCCGACGCGTCGATGAACAGCACCTTCCCCTTTCGTTCCGCCGGCTTGTCCCGGTTCAGCACCAGGATCGACGCCGGGATGCCGGTGCCGTAGAAGAGGTTCGGCGCGAGGCCGATGACCGCTTCGAAGAGGTCCTCCTGCAGCAGGCCCTGGCGGATCTTCCCCTCGGCGCTGCCGCGGAACAGCACCCCGTGCGGCATCACCACGCCGAGCCTGCCGGCCGCGTTGAGCACCGCCACCATGTGCTGGACGAACGCCAGGTCCCCCTTGGTCTTGGGGGGAACGCCGAACCGGAAGCGTCCGTAGCCGTCGCTTTCGGCCACGTCGCGGCCCCACTCGTCGAGGCTGAACGGGGGATTGGCGATCACCCGGTCGTAGAGCAGCAGCTCCGCCTCTTCCACCAGCTTCGGGTCCCGGATCGTGTCCCCCTTCTCGATGCGGGCGTCGGGCAGCCCGTGGAGCAGCATGTTCATCTTGCAGATGGCCCAGGTGCCGAGGTTCTTCTCCTGGCCGTGGAGGGTCAGGTTGCGCGGGTTGCCTCCCTGCCGCTCGATGAAATGGGCGCACTCGATCAGCATGCCGCCGGAGCCGGCGGTCGGGTCGCAGATGCGCATCCGTTCGGTCGGCGCCAGCAGCTCGACGATGAACCTGACGACCATCCGCGGCGTGTAGAACTCTCCGCCCTTCTTGCCGGCGTCGTCGGCGAACTGCTCGATCAGGTACTCGTAGGCGCGGCCGAGAAGGTCGGGCTCGGCCATGCGGTCGTTGCGCAGCGAGACCTGCGAGAAGTGCTGGACGAGACGCGCGAGCACGGTGTCGCGGTTGCGGGCGTCGCCGAGCCGGCGCTCGTCGTTGTAGTCGATGCCGGCGAGGACGCCTTCCAGCGCCGGGTTCTGCTCCTCGAGCGCCGCGCACGCCTTGTTCAGCGTCTCCCCGATGTTGTTGGCCGTCCTCTGGATGGCGCCCCACCGCGCCCGGTCCGGCACGAAGAACTGGTGCTCGTCCGGATCGCTCCACGCGACATCCTCGGACTCCCCCTTCTCGATCAGCTTCTCCGCCTCCTCTTCGAACCGGTCCGACAGCCGCTTCAGGAAGAGCAGGCCGAAGATGTAGGTCTTGTAGTCGCTGCTGTCGATCGACCCGCGCAGGATGTCCGCGGCCGACCAGAGGTACTGCTCGAGCTGGGCGACGCTCAGGACTTCTGAGGAAAGGCCGGTGGGTTCAGAAACGGGTGGGGGCGAGGAGGCAGGCTCGGGCGCGGCATCGCCCCCGTTCTTCGGTGGGGCTGCGTTTCCGCTGAGACGGGACCCCGGCTGCGGGGCGGCACGGCCGTCCCCTTTTGGTAGCGCCGGGTGTCCCATGAGACGGGCGGCGAGGTCCGCTTTCTCGCGGCCGGAATCGTCGAGGCCGAAGGCCCGGCACAGCTCCTTCAGACGGTGCCGCGAGAGGTCCGGCAGGATCTCGTCGAGTCGCGCCTTCCGCGATGCGGCCAGGGCGTCGACCAGTTCCGTTTTGACGCGTCGGTCATAGACCTCCAGCTCGTAGTACTCGACGTTGGCGCGGAGCTCGTCCGCGTTCAGTTCAGAGAGAATGGCGCGTTTCGTAGGCATTGGAGTGTCGTTGATAAGGCGTGTGTCCGATTCCTCGGTGCTGTAGAGGAACCGAAGGAACGTTCTCACTTGGCCGTGTGGTAATTTAACCAATTGAACCTGGCAAAGCTAAGTCCGCAGGCTACGTCGGAACAGCTGCTTGACGCAGATTCCCACGTGTTCGCCCGCTCCTGGACGACAATCTAATGGGACTGTACGTTTGCCACAGGGTACATCACTAACGAACCACCACGCATCGCTTGCAGCACAAGGTGGTGGACTCCAATGGCTAACCCCTATTTTAACGGACACAGCCCAACCACATGACCCCGGACCAACCGTATGAGAATCGACCTAAAGCAACCGTATAAGTCCATAAGAACTCTTACAACCGAGGTCCTCCCTGGCTTTGCCATTCTCATCGGTCGGAACGGCGCTGGCAAAACTCAACTCCTCGCCGCCCTCAAGGAAGGGCATGCAGTGATGCCTGGCATTGGCCGGGACGACATCGAACTATACGACATGGTCTCCTTCCAACCGCCCAACTCCAATGTCGGAAACCGGAACTCCAACCGATTCGGCAAGGACACCGCTGACGCCTACCTACTAGCTCTACCCACCGGGCGGCCGCTCATCGAGACCGTCGCAGGCATCTTCGAACACTGCGCTGGAGAAATCGAACGCTCGTCTGGAGTTGAGGAACGCGACGAATTCACCCGCAGCTTGAGGGACGAAATTCGGCGTTGGCCGGACTTCACTGTATTCGCTTCCGCCCGCGACCGAACATCTACATCTACATCTACTTTTAAAAATGCCTTCCACGAGCAAGTTATCGGGTCCCTCGTTCTGGAGGAAAGTAGACATAGGGGGAGAGGGCAATCTAACCAGTCCATCAACAGCTTCAACGGAAACAAAGCGGCCCTGCTCAGCTCCGCGATGAAGCTGGCAGACAAGCTACCTCACGAGTTGACGCGCGACGACATCATGCGCGCCTCGAACTACGAAGGCGGCACAATCTCAAACGCCATCAGCGAGGTGTTCGCCGCCTATAAGGTCGATCAATTCATCTGGGCACACAGGCGGATCGAAACCGAACCGGTAAGCTACGCGGAACTCGTGGCTGAGTACCGAACCAAGTACCCCCCACCGTGGGACACTCTCCGAAACATACTGGCCGCGATGCGGGACGCCGCGGGGGACGACGGCCTGTTCGATTTCGACTTCTCCGATCCTGACGGCTACCAACTCCATATGGGCAACTATGAACGGTTCTCCTTCAAAGCGAAGATGACAAACCGGACCACCGGCACCCAATACGAGCTCGAGTCGCTGTCCTCGGGTGAGAAGGTTCTCATGTCACTATGCCTTTCGTCTTTCAACCAGTACCTGGGCCGACGTCGACCCAAACTCCTCCTACTCGACGAACTCGATGCCGTGCTCCATCCGTCCATGGTCGCTGCGTTGGTCACGACTTTGAAGTCCCTTTTCGTGCCGCACGGCACGAAGGTACTGATGACTTCTCACTCGCCCATGACCGTTGCAGCCCTTGACCAAACCGATATCTTCCGTGTGGTCAGGCAAGAGGGTAACGTCAAGGTCTCTCGCACCACCAAATCGGAAGCCATTAACGAACTTTCCGAAGGTCTCGCCACGGTGGACAGGGGACTGAGAATTGCCGGGTACGACGAGGCAAAGGTGACAATCCTGACTGAGGGACACAACGCCCGCCACCTCCGAAAATGGGTAGAGTTGTATTTTCCGCAGGACGTACATGTTTTCGAAGATCTTACTCAACACAGCAGCGACAGCCAGCTGCTTGAATACGGCCGGCTGCTTGGTAGAATGGACACAAACACCCACTTCGTGATCGTGTGGGACTGTGACGCCGCCGGAAAAGCGGAGACCTTGCGCAGCGAACTACCCGGTGCTGCCAAGGTCACGCCGTTCGTCTTCAGGAGGCGACAAGACAATCAGATCGCCCGCACCGGAATCGAGAATACCTATGACGAGAAGATTCTGGAGCCATTCTCGATCAGCAAATTCGATAACGACGACAGGTTGCTGGGACGTGAGTTCCCAAAAAACCGGAAGACTGATTTCGCCAACCACGTCCTGAAAAACGGCACCTCCGAGTACTTCACTCACTTTCAAGATCTGCACAATGTCGTCAGTTCGATTCTCGGATCACTTTGCGGATTCTCCTGCCCAAATTCCCCAGAAACCTGAAACCCTGGCCACCTGTCCTCGGCGCCCACCTCCATCCCATGCCCTTCGAACCCCCACCGGCCAACCCTGCTCCTGATGCACGCACCGAGGATCCAAAAAATGGCAATATCCTTATCCTAATAATACTGCACACAACGCCACCTGCTTTTCAAATTCTCACCACCCGATTATCATGCAGATTACCGAGAGTTGAAGGACGCTATAGATGCAAAAGAGAATCGAGGATAGGCAACGCGGATACACCACCGAATCACTCAAGACTGAAGAAGGGCAACTCAATGCAGTCTTCGCGTGCTTTGGCTCTGCTGTTCAGCATTCTCAGCTATTTGAGCAAGGCCTCTCCAGATTCTTGACAATGTACAACAAAATTGCCTCAGATTCAGTAAGTATCGATGACCTCGGAAAAAAGATGACAATGGGGCAACTTCTCAAAAAAGTTCGACAACGTGTAACGATCAATGAAAATTCCGTTGAGGAAGGGTTTTTGACGGTTCTGGATCAGCGGAATTATCTGGTCCATCGTTTCTTTCTAGAGCGTAACTCGCGACTTGAGTCGACCGAAGGACGTATGGAGTTGCTCTCTGAGTTGGTTGGAATTGAGAGGAATCTTGAAGGTTGCCGCGTGATTATCAACGCAATGCGGATTGCAATGTGCAAGGCCCTAGACATTAAAGACGATTGGGCTCAGGATTATTCCTAAATTTAACCGGCTGAGCCTACTGTCGTTACGCACCCAGGGGAGAGTAGGGCTGCCGGGAGATTCCCCCGAGGTATGGATGACTCAGATAGGTACCGACAGGGGAACCAAACTGTACTGTACTGGAAGCAAGTTACGAAGGATCTACAAACGCTAAATTTTGCTCTCGACGTTGGGCAGACAGTGGCGGGAACGGGTGGCAGCCTTCGCTCCTCCACAGCTTTTCCACCATTCACCGGTCCAGCTGTCCCGTATCGTGGATGACGATCTCCACGACTAACCCCTTCGATCACGCCAGGCGGGCCTCCCAGGTCTTCTGCAGATTGAGCCAGAGTCCTGGCGTTGTCCCGAAGTACCGCGACAGGCGGCGTGCGGTGTCCTGCGTGACACCCCGCTGCCCGTTGAGGATGGCGGTGATCCGGTTTGCGGGGATGTCGAGCGCCTGGGACAGTGCGCTGTGCGAGAGGTAGCGCTCGTCCATCTCGTCCCGCAGGATCTCGCCGGGATGCACCGGCCGCAGTCTGTTCGTTGCCGTCATCTATCCCCCCGCCGCAGCGGCTTCCCCTTCGGCGGCCAGCACCAGCACCTCCGCCTCCGCGTAGCGCTTGAAAGCGTCTGCGCTCGTGAAGTGGCGGAATCCGTGGTCGTTCGCGATCTGCAGGGTTCCTGGCTCTTCCCCGAGCAGGAGCGCCACCGGCTGGCTATAGCTGTCCTGGAGCCCGTTTGGCCAGGCAAGATCGAGTATTGCGAGCGGATCCCCTGTGTCAGGGTGGGAGAGCTCATACCCGAGGTTCCCTTCGGGGAGTCCGTGAGCGCGCACCCATTCGTTCAGATCCATGAGGATCGCCTCTTCTTGGGCACCTTCGATTCCGCCCGGAACCGTTTCGGGTTGAGGGGCGGTGACTACAGTGGCAGGTGCCGTCTCGACTGAGTGCTCCACCGCAGCGTCATGCAGCAGCTCCCCCAGCAGGGCGTTTGCCGCCTGGGCAAGCAGGCGTTGGCGTTCTTCGAGGAAGGGGAGGTAGTTCTGCGTCTCCCAGAGTTCCTCGTCCATTGGAATCCACTGCGAGGCGAGCGCACCAGGATATCGCGTCTCGATCTCAGGGAAGTACTCGGAGGGTGGGAGGTCCCTGATCTGCAGATTCGTGTCCTTGGTCAGGAAGCAGAAATTGGCGATGGCGTTCACTTGCGATTTGGAGAACTCGTTCCGGTAGAGCATCCCTTTCGAGAAGATGTGATGAACCTCAAGTGTGTTCATGCGGCCTAGCAGCGAACTCTTCAGGGCCAGTCCCGTTCCCCAATCTCTGGCGTCGCCAACCCGCGTCAGGGCGTACAGCACGGGATAGAACCGCGCCCCAAGGCTCCAGCCACGGAAGTGGGCGGGCTCGACGCGCAGACTGCCGTGCCAGAGCCGTAGCTGCTCAAGGAGCCGGTCGATGCCTCCGTCGGTGTCTTGGATGGCCTCGAAGTCCTGGTCGAGGATGGTCTCGGTCGAACTCGAGAACCGGCCCCACATGGCGTTCTGGAAGTACCAGTACAGGAGTCGATCCCGTTCGGTGACATCCTCCAGGTGGCCGCCACGTCTGTGGAGGTACCGGGACATGACGGGCAACGCGTTGCGGCCGAAGAGAACACGATCATGGTCAAGGCCCAAACGACCATCGATGAGGTTCAAGGCGTAGTCGACGCAGCGCTCGGTGCGAGCGAGGCCATCCTGAATCGCCGCCGTCGGCACGTCGTGAAGGTGCCCGAACCGGGCCTCACCCGTCACGATGGCGTTCACGTTCCTCAGCAGCCAATCGAGATTGAAGTCGTACCGGTTCTTTCGCCACCTTTGGAGAATGGACTGCATACGCTCCCGGCCTTCAGGCCAGGAACCGCAGATCTTGGCAAGCGCCAGGTCTCCCTGGGAGAGTCTTGTGCCGCCACTGTTGACGCGATTGAAGATGTCCACCACCACCTCGATCGTCTTGTCCGTTACTTCCTCCACGTGAAGCTCGATGTCCCGGATGCCCAGAATCTGATTGAGGCGCCCGCTGAATTCACCGATCCTGGCCGCGAATTCCGGCACCTGTGCCAGGCGAGTGTACTGTTCTCCCAATCCATCATGTCCTCCCTGCATCAGTTCGGAGACATTGATCCAGAGGGGTTCGTCTTTCATGTGGGTCGGCTGATAGAACCTGAACTCCTCGTCCCGGAGGTGGAAGTAGAGCCCTGTAAAGGTCTTGGCGTTGCCGTCGAAGAAAGCGGGCTGTTCTCCGCGGATAATCCCGTAAAGGGATGTCACCCTCTGCTGGCCGTCCAATAGCAGCCTCACGACACCCGGCGCAAGATCCTGTTCTCCGCGGTGACTCACCTCCTCCGCTGGTGTTGCCCACACAAGCAGGCTCCCCACCGGATGGCGGCGGTAAAGCGAATCCATCAGGCCGCGCACTTGGTCGCGATTCCAGACGTACCCACGTTGGAATTTCGGCAGCGCCATGTACCCGCTATCGATGTGGTCGAGAATGGTCGATACTTTCATGCCTGTGTGTCCTCCTGTCGGGTTAGTGCCCGCTTTCGCTGCCTTGGGAGCGAAAGCGGCGGGGGCGGAACATCATACCTGGTCTATGACCGTGGTATGCCTGCGGAGTTCGAGTTGCCTCGGGCTTCAGTCGCCGGAGTCTCGGCCGGCGGTGCAGGACAACTCGACCGGCGGATGATCAGGGAATCTGACGATAAGCGAAAGGCTGCCGCCTATGGCCTCCACTGTCTTGCGCAACGTCGAGAGCAATAGATCGCTTCGCTGCTCGAGCCGGGAGACCCCGTCCTGCGAGATCCCCAACTGGTGCGCGACATGCGCCTGGGTGAGCCGCCGGGCCTTGCGAAGTTGGCGCAGGCTCATCTCCTCGGCAATGAGCTCTGCCGCCCGATCCTCGACCTTGCGGCGCCGGGCGGGATCGAGCGTCGCGATCTTTTCTTCCACCTTCAAAGGCATCATGATCCTCCTTCGTTTGCGAGCCGGTCCAGGATCTCGGTTTGCACCTCTTCGTGCAGGTTGTCGAACTCCGGGTCGAACTCGTCCGCGATCTCCACCACCCAGCTCATATACGGAATATGTTTTCTACGACATATGTTGTCAAATGCATGTTGTGGCCTGGATCTGACCGTTCCGCCATGACGAAGATAGCCTCGACCGGGCCGACAACCCCCGCACCTTCCGCGATCCCGGCCTGTCCCATCAGCGGGCCCCGCGCAGGGCTCACGACCCCAACCGGCGGCCGGCGAGAACGCCGCTGGCCCAGGCCCATTGGAAGTTGAATCCCCCCAGGTCGGCGTGAATGTCGACCATCTCCCCGGCGAAGTAGAGACCGGGCACCAGAAAGGATTCGAGTGTATCCGGATTGATGTCCTCGGTCCTCACACCCCCGACCGTCACTTCGGCGTAGTCGAAGGGCCTCGGGCCGCTGACTGTGATCGGCCAATCCGTCAAGCTCCTGGCGAGCTGCCAGCGCTCGCCCTTGCCCAACCGATCAACCCGCCGCCCCGGGTCGAACCCCAGATGATCCAGGAGCGGCCGCACCAACTTGCTGGAGAGCAGGCCGGCGAAACTCAGCTCCAGCGAGCGGTGGGGATGGCGCTGCCAGCGCTCCTTGAGCAATTGGCTGACCGCTTCCGGGCTGCGGCCGGGGAAGAAATTGATCCGCAAAACGGCGCCCTCCGACCCCAGCTCGGGCACCAGGCGGGCGCTGAGATTCAATATGGTAAACCCGGAGACTCCGTATTTGGTAAAGAGCAGGTCGTCCGTATCCACGGCTCCGCGCCCTCCCTTGAGGGCTGCTCGCACTTCCGCACGCACCTTGAGCCCCTGCATGCGGGCGAGGTATTTATCCGGGCTGATCAGCGGCACCAACCCGGGCTTGAGGTCGGTGAGCCGGTGCCCCAAGGCCACGGCCAGGTCCATGCCCGAGCGGTCGGCCCCCAGGCGGGCGAGGCTGACCCCGCCGCTGGCCAATATCACCCGCGCGCCGGTATAGCGCCGCCCCTCGGCGTCGCGCAGCTCGAAGCGGGAGGAGCCGGGGACGCGCCTCAGGCCCACTACCTTGGCGTTGGTTTCGACCCGGATGCCCAGGCAGCGCATGCGGTCTTCGAGCAGATCGATGACCGACTGCGCTTGATCCGAGACGGGAAAGAGGCGCTGCCGTTTTTCTTCGCGGAACTCGATCCCCAGATCGGCAAAAAAGGCCAGGGTTTCCTCCAGGCGGAATTGGTCCAGGGCGCTGCGGGCGAAGCGCGGATGGGTGCCGTGGTAGTGCCTGAGATCGTCCGCTGTCTTATTCGTCAGGTTGCAGCGCCCATTGCCCGAAATTAAAATCTTCCGCCCCAGCTTTCCGCTGCCTTCCAGCAGAGCCACCCGCTCGCCCCCCTCGGCTGCGACAATGGCCGCCAGCATCCCGGCGGCACCACCGCCGACCACCAGACAATCTCCTGATTTCAAGCCGGTTTCCACGTGATTGAATTCACCTTAACGCCAATGAGCTGAAACCTGTTTCCCCTCTCGCAGGACCAAAGGGGTTCAGCTCTGCCCGCTTGCGCAAATTCAAGCTGATTTCACCATTTATCCCCGGCAACGTAAAGCGCGCGGTTTTCCATGGGCAGAGAAATGTGTTTTCCCCCCAATCGATGTGATTCGATCAGCCCCATCAATGTCTCTTGACTGCGGCGTGCGAGATGGACAGGCCCCATTGTCTCCCGGTCTTCGTCAAGAGCCTCGGCGATGTCTGTAATGCCCATGACGGTACCGCTAACACGGGGTACGTCCGGGAACGGGACTTCCTCGTAGAAAGTCCCGTCCTTTTTCCGGAACTGAACTTCCCTTCCGTTGTTCTGGACCCGGATTTTGCCCACGCTGCCGCAGACCTCGAATTCGACTCCGGGACCGGCGGTAAAATAGCCGTGGACTCCGTTGGAGTAACGGATATAGCCGCTGTTGACGGGCGGATCTACATTCAGGCGATTGCCGTCCCAATCCGAGTCCTTGCACGAGATGGCGCCCTGGACGAACTCGACCTCCGGATCGCCGGCCATAAACAGGAGCATATCGGCGCCGTGTGTCAGTCCCCAGAGGGCGGAGCTCGTTCCGTACTGTGCGATGGTGCACTGGACATCTCCGATTTCTCCCGCATCGACAAGCTCGCGCATCTTCCGGTAGTTCGGGGTGAAGCGGCGCTGCGTGCCGTAGTTGAATTTGACCCCGTGCTTCTCGACCTCGCCTACCATGATGTCCGCTTCTTCCATGGAACAGCAGAGCGGTTTTTCACAGTAGATCCCCTTGACGTTGTTTTCAGCGGCGAAAACGGTTATCTCGGCATGGGGGCCGGGGCGCGTGGCGATGCAGACAATGTCGGGTTTCTCCTTCTCGATCATCTGCCGGTAGTCCGTATAGGCGCGCTCCGCTCCGTAGCGCCGCCGGATGGATTCGGCTTTGTCGGCTAGAACGTCCGAGACGGCGACCAGTCCTGTCCTTTCGCAGGCGACCGCCGCCGCGGCGTGTGAAAAGGGCAGCCATATGAAACTATCGGGTCGATGCGCAACTTCATCGTCAATGGTTGCGCCCATCCGGCCGCATCCGACGAGGCAGGTTCTATACGTGCGTGGCATGTTCTTCTCCTATGCATGATAGAGGGAGGGAACCGACGAGCCGACCCCGGAGGGAAACAGCAAGCCGATGCCGAAGGAAGAAGGGTCAACCCGCGCTAGAGAACCGCTCAGTGGCTGGGCGGTGCGCCGATGCGGTCAGCGGTCAGGACTTGCCGCGGACGGCGCGGACCTCGTAACCTACTACTGCCTATCTGATTTTTTCATATGTCGAGGTTTTCTTAGCGTATCAATCATTTCGTCATACGCTAGGAATTCCGGCGTCAGAAAGCAAAAACCAGTCTTGGCGCTCGCGGATGCGCTGCCCGAGTTTTCTATCGCCCAATAAGTTGGCGAGTCGGCGGAAGTGACGAGTCATCGCTGCTTGGTCGTGCAGGTCGGTGACGGCGATTTCGATGACCTCGTGGCCATTGTTGCGAAGCCAAGAGCGAATAGAGCGGTCGCGCTCGGCGGTTTCCGGGTTGCCGTGCAAGTGGCGACTCAGGCCGTCGAGATAGATGCACACAGCTTCGTCTTCCTCGAAGTCGTCGGCGCGATAGATGACATCCGGGGTCGTCGTACCGAGTACGCGGTCTAGGTGTATCTGTTCGTTGCGGCTTCCTTCTGGAAATCCCGCCGTGACCAACAAGTGGCGCAGGCGCGTTTCCGCGTCATTGACGGGGACCGCATCCTCGGCTGGCAAAATGATAGGCTGATGGGGCGGGATGTCGTGGTCGAATGCCAGACGGCAGCCCCATGTGTCGATGCGCTCGCCGGCGAGGTGGCGATCTAGACATGTGTGGTAGTAGGCGTTGCGGAAGGTTTGCAGGCAGTCGACGCAGGAACTCTCACACTCTGAGGGGCAGTCGTTGACCACCTCCCGTGCGATCTCCACCACATTGCCGAAGCGTTCGCACAGGCGATCCAGCAAACCGGAACCGCCGGGCATAGGATCCCACAATAGGGCATTTACATCATTGCGTTCAATATGGCCGATAACGAGGATCTGCAAATCCTCTAAATGCATATCTAGTACCCGAGCGGCGGCAAAGCGCAACGCTTCCAGCACGCTGTAGGCGGTGATGGCGTCTTCGCAATTGGCCAGCGACAGCACATCCGCCGTCACGTCGGCGTAGAAGCCGATGGACGACGGCTCCCGATGGCAGTGCTCGGCGTGGAAGGTGCGAAATTGTTGAAGCTGGCGTTCCGACGATAGTGGCGATACGCTCTGGCCGCACACCGTACACACTGGGTAGCCAAGTTCGCCCCGTTGAACCAGGCGTGAGGCACCGACGTTCAGGAGCCGGAAGCGCACGCCCCGACGCAGGTGGACAGGGCACTCGCCCCATTGGAATGCCCGTCCCCCGCTATGCTGATCCAGCTCCAGTCCGTAGGTGGCCACGCCCATCTGAAAGCGCAGTTCTTCTTCGTCGGATATATGCGAAGTATGAATTAGGTCCGTATCGCATACGGAAATGGCGCGCACCGTTTGCGCGCTCAGTCCCGCGCCCAAGGCGCCGGGCTTTACTGCTTGGTGTTCCACGGAGACTGCGTAAACCGGCGTCTCCGAATGTTCCTCATCAATGTTGCGATGGAATCGGCGTGCTACGAAACGGTGTCCGTTGGCGTAGATGAGATTACCCGGCACATATTCGCGAAGCGCCGTAGCCGGCGGCCTCGGCATAACAAAGTTCATGGCGCCGGTGCGCCAGAACGGAATCTCCGCCCATCCCATCACCGAACCGGTTTCCAAACCATAGCCAGGCAGGAAACCTTCCGCGGCGAGCACGCTAAACGTGTTGAAATCATCGTGGCCCTCGGGTTCGCGCCGCGTGGGCCTGGTGGTTCCCTTGAGGCGTCGCACTAGGTTATCGCAACGGCGGAATAGCACATCGTCTCCCGGTTCGAGCGTGCCTTGCCGGTCGCGGATATCGTTCAGACGCCTGATCTGGCCCATAGCCCAATCGAGACGCCGCTTGAGCCGATTCACCACTTCTTCCAGTCCATCCACAAATGTTTTGACATAAGCAGCAAGCACCTCCGGCGTAGTGGCATCCGCATCCGCATCCGGCCAGCTTTCATGGAAGACATCTACCGCATAGCCTGCAAGATCGTCCTCATGGCCGTCGATGAGGTCGCGCAATTCGGTCAAATCGAATGGCTCGGTGCGAATCTCGCTGTCCTCGAACAGATACGCAGACAACCGGCGCGGCAGACAGGTGGTAAGCACGGCGCGGTCAGCCGGTGTTTGCGCGCATTGGTGCAACCGCGTGATGACCGTGGCGTGAACGTGTTTAGCGATCATGACGTCGTTGCGCAGGTTGAAGGCTGGCGGATCGATGCGCCCAGCGAGCAGTTTCAGTGGCTCCGCAAAATAGGCGCGGTCGTGGGATACCGGGCGGCAATAGGCGATATCTACGGCCATGCGATGACGACGCCCGGCGCGGCCCGCTCTTTGCCAGTAGTTGGCGGGCAACGGCGGAACGTTGCGCATTAACACCGAGTCGAGCTGGCCAATGTCGATGCCGAGTTCCAGCGTCGGTGTACACACGAAACAGTTGACCGCATAGGACTGGCCCTTAAACAGATTTTCGAGGCGTTCGCGCGTCTCAGCCGGCACCATGGCCGTGTGTTCCTCCGGGCGCAGCATGGCGTAGGCACCATCGAGGAGTTGCAAGTTGTAGTCGTCCTCGTCCTCGGCAATCCAGGCCAGTACCCCATTGCAACGCCATGCCGGGCAGCGATCGCCGGGAGGGCGGCGCGTGGTGGTTCGCCGGCAGCGTTCGCACCGCCACGAGCCCTTGTTGGGGCTCAGGCGCAGCAGATCGGCGTTGACTTGGTACACCTCACTGGCACCCGGCACCGCACGGCCCCTCGATCCTTTAAGCGTTGCTGGCGTCAACAGCTTCTGTTCGACGAGGAACTCAAACAGGCCAGTAAGCAACGCCGGAATGGCCTCGGCGTCGGCACCCCACTTACGCGCCATTTGCCTCATGGTGGTGTCGCCGCCATTGCTTAGCCATTGTGTCACCAACGGAGGCTTGTCGAAGGCACTGCGTTGCAGCTTGGTAGCGACGGGGTTGTAGAAGTCCGGCAGGTAGCCTTGTTGTATCTCCCGGTCGCCATCTTGCCAGTAGCGCGTGAAAATTGGCTGCTCTGGGTCGAACAGGACGCGTTTGCGGCGCAGGTAGTCGAGCGCCACGGCGACGCCCTCGCACAGTTCATCCGGCGGCAACGCCAATTGATGGGCAAGTTCCTGAATCCACGGCAACGAGGCGCCCAAGCCGTAGTAGTCCACCTTCAGGCGTCCCCAAGGCTCCAAGCCCAGTGCCTGCCGGGATGACAGCGTCACCTCGCGCAATACTTGGATACGCAGAAACTTGCGGCGTTCTTGGGCGTGCTGCCCACCTGGGCCTTCTTTCCGCGCAACTTGCCAGACCTCTGGGATCAGTGCCCGGGACAGTGCCTCGTCCTGCTCTAGTGTTTCATCCAGAAAAGCCGTCAGGTCGCCAATGGAGCGAGGGGTCTCTTGTATGCCTTCCGCCATCAGCGCCCGCAGCCGGAAACGCCGTGCATGATCCTTCATCCAGCCGGCCTGAAACGCGGCGTCTTGGCGGTTATCACAGAACACGAGCAACCGGGGACGCTCCGAGTGATGCACCATGTCCTGTGTCAGCACATGGACATCGGCGACATTGATGGCTCGCACGGGTCGAGCCGGTTCGCGGTACTGAATGCCGGTCCGTCCCTGTGCACCGCAGGACAAACAGCTAGTGATATAACCGGGATAGTTCTTGTTGTTCGAGCGAACCGCATGAAGTTCTACTGCACCTGCAGGCACTCCGCAGGCGCGGCAGTACGAGAAGTCATCGGGATGGGCGGCACCGCAAGAGCGGCAAAAGTGCAATGCGGCGGTGCGTTCGATTGGTCCTTCTTCTTCGCCAATGAGCCTGTCCACCAGCACTACGCGTTTGCCGCCGTGGGGTTCTTCCAGCGATGGCCAATACGGGCCGTCCGGTCCCGCCTCGCCGCCGCTAGGCTCTTTGCCGGTAAAAGAGAAATCCTTGAGGAAAGTGACAAAGTAGTGTTGCCCGCAGGTCGTGCAGGTGGTTACGGGAAAGTGGGCATGTGAGGCCGTCGGTTCGCATTCATCCTCCGCCGCTAGCCACAATTTTGGCCCTTCACAGTCTTCAGGAAAAGTCACCACCGCGCCGCTGATTCCGCGAACGAACGCATGTACCACCGGGCGCAACAGGGGCCGGCCGTCTCGTCGGGCAGCGGCACCAAGCGCCAGCCAGGAGAGGATTTCTGCTTCTGCGACGGTACGCCCAATGCGTTCCTGCAACGCTGCCGGTAGCGCATCGAGGGCCTTCGGGGACGCCAACTCTTCGTTTAGCAGGTACACCAACTCGTTGCGGGAAAGGGCTTCGTGTAGCGCCTCCGGCCACTTGCCAGCCCCCAAGTCTTCTCCGGCGAGGGCGCGATAGGCAGCGCGCACGGCTGCGTTTGGATCTTTCTCATCGTCCACTGCTTGAACGCAGCGGTCCAGCAGCTCGGCGGCATCCCCGGCCGGTGGCGCGGGAAGCGTACGCACGCCATCCCACACTTCCTTCTCGTAGTTTTCGCCTATCGTTGTTACGGCCTCTTTCGCGACGCCGAAAAAGCGTGCGGCAAAGTTTTCCGCCGCCTCGGGTCGCTGAACATCGACGATGGTGGCCGATGTGGCGATGCAGGCGGTGTCGCCCGTACCCTGACCGCAAAACGCGCGCAGACGGCGGATCAGGCAGGCCGTCTCCGCGCCCAGCGCGCCGGTGAAGGTGTGGGCTTCGTCGAATACCAGATGGTGCAACTGCGCCCCCGCGAACAATTCCACGTCCGTTTGCCGGGTGAGCAACAGTTCTAACTGCTTGACGTTGGTGAGCAGAATGCGCGGTTGCCGTCCGGGCGTACGCATCACCTCGCGCGAACAGACCTCTTCCGCCGGATACACGGTCTCGCCGCTGCCTTCGCTCCGGATGCGTTCCAGCCGTGCTTCGTAGTCCGCTCGCGACGCTCCTGCCGATAGCCGCACCCCGGTCACATCCTTCTCCCACTCCGGCGTTTTGCCCACATACATCCCAAACGTGATGCCTGTGCCCGCCAGTAATGACCGGAGCCTCATCAACTGATCTTCTGCTAGCGCATTCATCGGATAGACGATAATCGCGGCGATGCCCGGTGGCGCGCCTTCGTCCCGCAAATGCAGGCACTTGCTGACAATGGGATACAGAAAGCACTCCGTTTTACCGGAGCCGGTACCGGTGGAAACTAGCGTCGCTCCACCGCCTTCGACGGAGCGAATCGCCGCCTCCTGGTGGCTGTACAGATGGGTGATTTCCCGCGGAAAGCGTTCGCGCAGATGCGGATGCAGCAACCCTTCGCCGATGAGATCGTCTATCGGCGCTCCTGGTCGAAATGGGCGAGAAAGACTGATGTAGGGGCCTTTGAAGAGAGGCGATTGGCGAGTTTTGTTCAAAGAAAGGAGCTCGCGCATCTGCTCGTGTAGGTGCTGATCCGCAAAAGGGTATGCGGTGAGTTGGTAGCGCAGGAAGCTCTTGAGGACGTTCTCAGTGTAGGCGATGGGGTTTAGGGCCATTAATTAAAACTCCTAATAAGAGGTATCATGGTATAGGCCAAGCAAAAACTTTAATAAATAATGGCCCTTAGTTGACTTATCTTTTTAGCTTTTATGTATAATGCTTTGTATTCTTGACATAGTACAAGATTCCTAGGGGCTATGTCGTCAAACTTGCGCCTCTTAGACGCTGACATATTATCTTTTTATACAAATGTATAGCGACGCCAACCCGCGTAAAGGGATGTCTTCTCAATGAGTACCATCCTTTCCGTCAACCTCGATGACCTTCTGCACCAACGCTCCGTGGAATCGGCCCGTGTGGAGTTCAAGGCAAGCTGGAACGAACAAACCACGGGAAGACAGGTCCTGAAAACCGTTTGCGCGTTCGCAAACGACCACCAGAATCTGAACGGTGGCTATGTCGTCCTTGGTGTCGCCGAACAGGGTGGTCAAGCGGTTCTGCCGCCTGCCGGACTTAGAGCCGAAGATATAGAGCGGGCGCAGAAATGGCTACGCGGCCAGTGCAGAGCCATGGACCCACCTTACGATCCCATATTTTCGCCTGAATTGGTGGAGGACCGGCACATTCTTGTCGTATGGGTATCGGCGAGCGAAAACCGGCCGCACCGCGCGCCGGATGCGAAGGGAGACTGGAAGTACTGGATACGTATAGGTTCCGAGACCGTTGATGCCGAAAAGAGCGGTCAATTGGGAATGCTCCTTGAACAAACGGCTCGTGTTCCTTGGGATGATCGGCTGGCATTAGATGCGCAAGTTGAGGATCTGCGTGAAGCCAAAGTGCGGGAGCACTTACACGATGTGGGAAGTGGCCTCATCAGCCCCAACCATCAACTGGACTCCCTGGAAATCTACCGGAGAATGCGTCTAACCAAAGTCGTCAACGATCACGAGGCACCTCGCAACGTCGGTCTGCTGTTTTTTTCTGAAGATCCTGAGCGTTGGTTCGCGGGCGCAAAGATCGAAGTGGCCCAGTTTGCAGGGGATCGTGCAGGGAGTGTGCAGGCCGAGCGTTCTTTTCGCGGCCCGCTAGCCGATCAGGTGCGAGGCTGCCTGAGCTACCTAGAGAATTTTTCCCACGCCCATCTGCAAAAGGAACGCGACCGCAGCCAAGTGCGGGGGTGGGTTAGCTATCCACAAATCGCCTTGCGGGAGGCACTCGTCAACGCCGTCTATCATCGGGGTTATGATAGGAACATCGTCGAGCCGACCAAGGTGTATCTCTATCCTGACCGCATTGAGGTGATTAGCTATCCTGGCCCGGTTTCCGGTATTGACGAGGACCATCTAGCGCCGGGAGGCTCCGTACCGCCGGTTCCGGCTCGCAACCGGCGAATTGGCGAATTCCTCAAGGAACTCAAACTTGCGGAGGGACGCCTGACGGGCTTGCCGCAAATCTACGACGCGATGGAGCAAAACGGATCGCCGACTCCGAAATTCGATTTTGACGCCGGTCGAACCTATTTCCGGGTGACGCTGCCAGCACATCCAGAGTACGTCGCTGTTTCAGCCATACAGGATGCAGCCTATCTCAGCACCGTTGGGAGTGCCAGAGAGGCCTTCAATCGAGTGCAGAGAGCTTGGGAGGGAAACGAAGCGTCCGCAGTTTTGGCGATCGAGATGATTCGACTATATGCGGCCCAAGGCCAGTTGGAAGATGCTGAGGCCGTGTTTGCCAGATTCCGAGAGCAAGGGCCACGGATTGCTATCGCCAATGTGGCAAACACGCTGATAGAAGCGCTTCTGACGGATGGGAGAGAAAGCGATGCACGGCGTCTGCTCGGCAGTCTGTCCGAAGTCGTCTCAGCACAGGACGCCATTGACACGGCTATTCTGGCACGCCGCTTGCGCGATTCACAGGCCGCGCATCGTTATTTCGAGCAAGCGGGCGACGTGGTATTGAGTGATTCTCGTGCGCTTCTTGAATTCGCCCAGACCAAACTTGGACTGGCGCAACAGGTTATGCGAAAAAGAGGTCCATCGTGGCGGGAAGTGAACCGACGCCTTCTTGTTGAAGCTCGGGAATTGCTGGAGCGCGTAATCCAGATGGACGCCTCTCCCGCTCGCCATGCTTGGGCGTGGCGCGAACTTGCTCGCACCCTCGACTGGCTCCGTGCCCCTAACAGAGACGTGGAGTCCGCCTTTCAAAAGGCGGAGGAACTTCTACCGGATGAGCCGCGTTTTGCCGAGGAGTTGAGCCGCTTTCGCCGCCGCTGGAATCGCCGAACGTCGCGACGGAATGGGCGCGCGGGTAGCAGTCGAAACCGATAGCGGGGTCTCAATCGGCACGCCATTGCAGCAGAAGATCTTTCAGGGATTCCAGTAGTGGTTGGAGGTCGCTCGCTTCGTCGGTTGCTTCGCTATTTGCGATCAGGCGGCAGACTTGGGAAGCGGGCCGATTTTGTGCTGCTGCTAGATCGTGGAGCTTGTTCTTGGCGATGTTCGCTGGCGTGTCTCCCGCAGAGTCGTAGGTCGCATCCAGCCGACTGGTTTTACTGGCGAGGCTTTCCGGGTTGGTTCCCAAGCCATTGGCCCAGCGTTCGGGGGCCTGTTGCAAACGCTCCCATATCCAGACTTCCGGGGCGTGGTTACTCGGCAAAAACAAAACGGGCACGTTGGTGCTCCCGGCGGCGTCGCGGATTTTTTGCTCTAGGCCACTGGCTCGCTGGTCGCCGTCGAGAACGAACGCAAAATCGTCTAGCAAACCGAATTTTCTAAACGCCGCAGCGTGCATTGGGAACTCCGAAGCACCTGTGTCGCGACCAACGCGAATCGACTCTCTCCTGAACTCCTGACTGGTTGCAAGGTGATCGAGAACGCCATGCAGAATGCCTTCGGCGGCATCGTCCTCACAGAGCAGGTTCAGCGTGTCGTGGGAACGTCCGTAAAGCGCGTCTTGGATAATGTCTCGATGAGGTGGGAGCAGCAGCACCCGGCCGTCTTCGGTGCGTTCGAGGAAGATTCGCCCATTGACTGGCACCGAGTTGAGTACCACAGGGCTATGGGAAGTGACGATAATCTGTAGGTCGTTGCGGAGAGCAAGTTGCTGCAATTGCAACATGAGGAGCTGTTGCACCCACGGATGAAGGCCGGCTTCCACTTCGTCTATCAAGACGAGGGCACCTTTCAATTGTGCAATTTCTTGGGACAGCCGCAGAATAGCACGCTCTCCCGCCGCCATCTGTAGCTCGGAATAGGACGCACCAGCCTCCTGCTCCACGAACAGTAAGTTCTTCTTTCCACTGGACAGTTTGACGGCATCCGAGTAGTTGAACGGCAACATTTGCTGTGCGAAGCTGATCTGGGAAGCTGTCAGCGGTATCTCCTCAGGGGCGTCCTTGAGATGAGACATCCTGAGCACCCCGCGGACTTCAGAGGGGTTGCTGAGGTTAGTCAGGGTGCGCAGGTGAACCGGGCGTTCGGGTTGCGCGGCACCCTTGCGGCCGAAGAAGCTCCGGCTCCAGCCCTTGGCGCGCCGCCAGCGCATCGAACGTCGGCCGTCAGGCGTCGAGTACTCGAATTCGATGGTGATCGGTTGTCTTCCGTCTTCGCGACCACCGTGCTTGGGACGGTAGTCGGGGAAGAGGGTAGAGGGCACGAAGTCTCTTACGCCGGCCCCCGGGACCTTATAGGCGCAAGCGGCGGCAAATAGCACCGTTGACTTGCCGCTGGCGTTACCGCCGGCGATCACGCTCACCGGATAGTCGAACGTCACTCTCAGATCATGGATGCCGCGGATGCCCCACAGGCGGAGTTCGTCGAGGTGATGCGGCAGGTGCGGCTTCTTGCCTTGAAGCTTCGGCCACAGCTTTTCGAGCCTCTTGGCGATCATGATGGCTTCTCCTTTTTGCTAGCGCGAAGGGAGGCTGATCCCGGAGCGAACAGCGACTGCTGGACAGGCTCTTTTTCTGTACCGTAGCTTGATCGCGGCTCGGCCACAAGCGGAAGGGACTCTTCAGGCTCGTCCTCGTCGGCACCGGAGAGGAGGCGAGCGTAGCCGTCGGCACCGGAGAGGAGGCGAGCGTAGCCGTCGGCACCGAGGAGGTTGCGGGCGTGGAGGTGGCATTCGCGCCAAGATTCTTCGGCAGTTTGGACGAGTTGCCAGTCGTAGAAGCGGGGGCCGAGGCGGCTGGCGACGGGTTGGAACTGCTGGGCGCGGTCGTCGTGGCCGAGGCCATAGTCGGCGAGGCGCAGAGTTTCCGGGAGCATCCAGCCTTCGCCGTGGTTCTGGGAGAGGAAGGCTTCGATGCCTTGGTCGCGGTCGCCAGCGGCGATGATCTTGTCTTCGAGGTCTTGGAAGGCGATCTGGGCTAGGACGGTGTGGCGGAGTTCAGGGGATTTGTCGCTATCGATGCGCCAGAAGCCTTTTGGGTTCAGGCTTCCCGAACCGCTTCTAGTTTTGGCAAGATCGGTACTAGGCAGGTCGCAGCCGCCGAGTATCTGAAAAACATCCTCTTGGTCGAATTCGTAAAGTAGCGCTACGACCGCATTCAGAAGAACAATGCGCCGGATGCGCTCAAACTGGGTCAGTGCCATTGGTCCGGCGAAGTCGCGCCCGTCCCTGGCCAAGCCAATCAGGTGGATCGAATGTTGTGGAGACGCCAATACCAGACCAGCGCCAACCTCCGCCAACTGCTTGGTCCACCGAGAAGGAACAGGAAGAGCATTCTGTTCCAGCACGTGGTAGTCGAGATGAAGCCCCACGACTCGCTGGCGGGTGATATAGTCAAAGGCAAAGGAATTGAAGATGACGGTGAGCGCGGCGACCTCTTCGACACTCGCGAGATAGAAAGTTGCTGCAGTATCTCCTGCAGGTCCCCCGGAAGCAAGGGCACCTATCGCAGTCCTCTCGTTCGTAGCGGAGCCGATGCGCATGTGCAGCAACTTGGCTTCGTTGGGCTCTCCCATGGCTTCGTTATAGATGTCGGCGGCCATGAGGTATTGAGGTTCAGTCTTCTTCTTATGCCACGGAATATCCCGCCAAATCGCAGTACGCCCTTTCCCTCTGACCCAGCCTTTCTGACTGAAGTCGAATTGGCCGATCATTCGGCCCTCATACAACGGCAACGCCACATCCTCCATATCCTCCTCCCGAATCCACGCATCTCCCTCCCGCGACAGCACCACCCCCTCCGGGATATTCGCCCTCGGAATCGGTAGCCGGTCATACGGAGCTTGGGCACAGCGCAAACGCCAGTCAGTGCGGGCCACATCGCCGGGCTTCAGCAGATGCCCGTGTACGAAGCGGGCCTCGGCCTCGCGGCGCTCCGGCCCGGCCGAAGTGTCGAACAGCCAATCTTCAAGTTCAATATCTACTGGGGCGGGGCGCGATGAATCAACGCCAAGCTCCGCCCATAACTCATCTATCGGTCGCCAATCGCCTTTCAGCCAGCGGCTGTATTCGTCCGGGCGATAGTCCTGCGCCTCCCACTGCGGGCGCGGTGGGAAGAGTTTTGAGTCGCTCGTCATGTTGAAGTCGCCCTGTGCGTAGCGGATGCCCCAGCCATCGGGCCCGTCGTCACCGAGCAATACCGAGTTCGCGTAGATCTTCTCCAATATTTCTAGGTCGCGCCGGGACTGGATTTCCAAGATGGCGCGGCTCCTTGGGCTGAACTGCTCAATCTGTTTCCGGGTGTAGGAGGTGGCAATTTCCTCAGCGCGTTCCCAATCTTCGAGCTTGCGGCACATGAAGGTGGTGCGGATTGCTCCGGTGGTTCCACCCTTTTCGACGATGACGGGGTTAAACTTGAAGCTCCGGTGGATGGGAAACACTCCCTCCCGATTCTCAATGCCGAACAGCCATTCCCAGCGGCAGTGGTTCAGGAACAGATCGCGCATCGCTCCCGTTCCATCATCCGAGTACAGGCCCGAGGGGACGATGAAGCCCAATCGGCCACCAAGGCGAAGCACGGCGTGAGCTTGCTCTAGGAAGAGTTTATATGTGTACGCTTTGCCTGATCCTCGGTGGCGGAAAGGGTGCGCCGGATCAGTGAAGCTGCATGAAAGGGTACGCGCCTGTCGCCATCTATAGTGGAGTTGTCCGTTCTCTTGGCCCCGGGCGACAGCGAAGCGGTCTTGGCTCTTGGCATTCACCTCGGGATCGCCAAATGGATTTCCGGCTTGTTTCATCCAATTAGTGTCGTTTGCGAAGCCTGCGTTGTATTGCAGCCAGTCGCGCTCCAGAGATCGGTCGGCGAAGTAATCGGTTTGTTTCCTTAGTGCTTCCTGCTTGCCATAGGATCGATATAGCGGGTCGATATTCGAGAAGTATTCCTTGGAAGTCGGTTGCAGCGTCTCCCACGGCGGATTCCCCAGAATCGCGTCAAAGCCTGCCCCCGCCTCTCGGAACACATCCGGAAACTCTAGTTCCCAATGGAAGAAGCGCATCTCGGCGGCAATGCGCTGCACCGCCGCACGGGTCTCCTTCGGCGGATCGGCAAAGGCCGTCGGCAGCGGCGCATACCCGATCTCGTCTGCTGGCCAGAACCAGCAAGCGCACCACAGGTCCATCGCTTCTTTTAGCGACCGCCACACCTCGGAGCCAAGCAATTCCCGACGATAGACATCCGCCCGCTCAGCAGCGTCATGCACCGGCAGCGCGTGCATCCTCTCCAGAATGGCGAACGCATTGTCGTGGGCGGTGGATGCTTGTTCCAACAAATCTTCTTGGAACAGGTCGCGCCCTTGTAGAAACCGCTTGAAGTCCGGCGTCAGCGTGTCCTTCACGAACTCCTTGATCGCTTGGGTGCGGGCATTCTTCTCGAAATGGACGCCGTTGCTGTGAGTCTTGTCGCCTCCTTCGCGGTTCTTCCACGCCATAGCCGGGTAGTGCCGGAACTGATCGAACCAAGCGCCAACCAGCGCGTTGCCGCACTTGACCTTGTGGTCGAGAAAGCCGAAGGGCAGATCGCGCTCCATCGTTTCGATCCACAGCGACAGGCGGCAAAGTTCCACAGCCAGCGGATCCAAATCCACGGCGTAGATGCAGCGCTCTACCACGTGGCGGCGCAACACGGCCTTCAGACGGCGTTCAAATTCGTCGTCATCCGGTCGGCAGGGGATGAGTTCCTTGCCAAATTCGCTATCGTCAGATTGATGTTCAATACCGAGCAAACGCACGAGGGAGCGCTCGCCGTCTGGTTGCGGCTCGATGCGACCGTGGTGCTGAACAGAATCGTACAGCGCGTCAGTGAGGAAGCGCAGCGCCGCTAGTGGGAAGGTGCCGGAGCCGCTGGCCGGATCGCAAACTTTCAGCGCCAAGATGTCTTCGGGTGGCTTCGGTATCCACTGTTGCGGTGGGGCGTTGTGATCAGCACCCTCGGGCGGATCGAAGGCCAGCGGGCGCAGCGTTCGCTGCACAGTGGGCACGGCGAGGCCCGGGCGCGTATAGAAACTGCCGGAGCCTTTGCGGGTGCCGCCCCAGCGCACCAGATACCATTCGCCGGGCAGGACGACGCGAGCGATCAACCGCTTTGCCGTGGCTTGGAGCCTGTCCTCAAAGTCGCCGGGTGTTTGTCGGCGCACGAGGCCAGCGGTGAGTGCGGCGTGGCGCGCCCAATCCTCGGCGCGGTTGCGGCTACTCTGGCGCACATCGCCATAACTGGGCGCTGTTTCGCTAACGTTCAAGGCCGTCAACACATCGGCATTTGACTGTTGTGGCTGGGATTGCGTCAGCCCAGGGAAGGGCAGCACTTGGGCCGATTTCTCCTGTGATTCGCTGTCGTCTTCGTCCAACGCGCTGGTGTCCTTCATATCCTCGAACAGCACCTTGAGCGCCCGGTCGTCCATGGCTTCGAGGCGGGAGAGCGGCAGTGCGGGCTGGTCGCCCACGGCGAGGAACACCACTGGATCGTCGGCGGGTGCGGTTTTCAGTTCGTAATCCAGCAGCCCCTCGTAGAGTACGCCGATGTATTCGGTGGAGAGGTCCGAAAAGTCTACTGGTGCCGGCATCCACGTGCTGGTACGGCCCTGACGAATCCGAATCCGCGTGCGCGTGAGGTAGTCCATCATGCCGTAAACGATGTCATCCGACAACAGTTCTCGTTCGAGGCAGGCCGTCTCGAAGACAGCGAGGGCGCGGGAAAGGCCGTCCGAGGCGTCCTCGTCTCCCGCTGCGAACAGTTCACCGCCGTATTCCGTTACCGGCAGGTCTGGATGGTGGGAGCCTTCGCGCACGAGCTGGAACAGCGCTAACACGCGCGGCCAAGCACTGTAGCTGATCTTCAACGCTTCGCCGCCCCGGACCGCGAGGCGTTGCAAGTGTCCCCACAGGCCGTTTAGCCCATACATCGCGTCGTACAGGGCATTTTCCCGGGGTAGCAACTCCCGTGACTCAGCGAACAGGATCACGACCAGCCGCATCGCCATGCGACAGGCGGCGCGGTAGATGGCGGCGGCCTCGACGTCGGCGCAGCGTTCTTGCAAAACCTCGCCGTGGCCCTGTATCAAGAGTTCGACGGCTTCGCGTACGCGCTCGCCGAGCTCTTGGGAAAGATCGGCCTGACCCTTGCGAGTGTCGCGGATGGCTTGCAGCAGCGGTGGTGCAGTATCTTCTCCTGCCGGCTTCCACAGGGTTGGTTGCAGCAGCGTGCGCAGCGCCATTAGCTGCTTGGAGACCGTGCCCTCCTCGAACCATAGCTCCACATCGCCTTCGCACGAGGCGTCGTAGTCGAGGCCCGCGAAGATCAGCCGCCACTGACGACCGTTGGTGGCCAGTGCCAAGTGTTGACCGCCAGCGCGCAGCCAGCCGATCGCTTGGCTGATGGTTCTGCGATTTCTGCCGATGCCGAGACGAGGGTGGGCGTCGAGAAAGACGGGCAGCAGGGCACCGTGAGGGCCTTGCCAAAGGTGGCGCGGTTTGACCGTTTCGCCAGTGACAGCGCGCCGGCCCCAAGACGCCGGAATCTGGCTGCCGCGCATCCACTCGCCCGAGGCGGCGTCGAAGCCGAATATGCGTTCCAATGCAAAGGCGACAAACGACGAGGCTTCGCCAGCGTCGTCTTGAAAAGAGGCGATGCGCTGTCGAAGCTGGCGTTCGAGATATTCGTCAAGGGATGCGGCGGCGTGCTGGCCCACCTCCTGTAATCGCGCGCTGTCGAGGAGGAGGCCGCGGTGGATCAGTCGATCCCAGCCAGGAACAGGAGCCACGGTGTCTAGCTTAGTGGGACTGCTCATGTGGATCGCTCCGGTAGGCGAATCTCTACGGCGACGGGGAATGCTTGGGCGGTGCCGGCCAAGGTGTAGCGGGCCGGCAGAAGGCGTTCCAAGATGCGGCGACGCTCCTCCGCCAGTTGCTTCCGTATCTCCTCATAGTGGCGTTTGCGGAGGGCGATTTCCTCCTGCTTTTTCTCGATGGATTGATCAATCTCCGCATGCCGCTCGTCCATTTCGAATAGCTCACCTTGGGCGCGCCGGGCTTGGAGTTGCTGTACTTCGCGCTCAAGGCTTTTCACCGTGGTTTGCTGGATCAGTTCGGACACCTCGCCCTGCCGCTGCCGATAGCGCTCGTCTTCGTTGCGGCGGGCTTGTTCGCCATCGGCCTCGAGCTGTCGTTGCAAAGCGACAGTGAGCGAGTCGCGGTGGTCCCGCAGCACGTTCTTGAGTTCGGGTTCGATGTCCGCGAATATGTCGCGGGCGCATTCTCGTGCTTGTTCATCCAGCGCTGGTTGCGCACCGCGCCGGGAAGAAGCATCGGTGTGCGGCAATGCCGCGTCCAAGCAACTGCTACGAACCGGCAGGGCCACCGTCCGCACCCAGCGGTGAAAGGTCTCGCGCAACTCATTTACCGCGAGTTCCTCTATGCTCAGCAGCACCAGTGCATCGGCACCCCAGGGCACATCGCCGTGGCGCACCGTCCAGCGGGACATTTCCGCGCCTGCGCTCGCATAGCGGCACCGGGATAGCACAGCAAGTGCTCGTTTCATCATGGGATGGGCAAGGTGCATCAGTAGAGCATCACGGCGCGGTGAAAAGACGCTCAGTTCCCCAATCTGTTCGATGAACGGCTCAGGGTCGAAGGCGATACCCGGCATCGAGCCAAGCGCGTTGGCGGCAGGCAAACGTACAGCTTCATCGATGATGTCGCTCCATCCGGGAAGACTTGGGTTTTTGATGCGATATACGCCCCGTTCTTCCCCCACTACCAGTTGCGGACGTCCGGTGGGAACAGCCATGGCCGCTTCGAGGGTGTCGCTCAATGCGGTCGCGTCTAGGTCAATTTCGGAAGCCATCGTGGCCAGAGCCGCCGCTTGGCGCACTTCGTCGATTTCGATGCCTGGGTTTGCGTTCGTTTCTAACGCGGTGGCGCGGCGGGTGGCGGCGACGCTGCGGTCCAGATCGGCAACGACAGTGTCGGCGTCAGCCCCTTCGATCAGTCTGCGGTGAACAGCGCGGTCAAATATTTCGTTCACTGCACCTAGGTCTTCGCGAATCTCGTCTGCCTTGCGGATGACGTGGTCGAGGAAGCGAATGTCTGGGTCTTGGTCAGCGACAAAGTGATGGATGGTAACGTCGCGAGCCTGACCGTAGCGGTCCAAGCGGCCATTGCGCTGCTCTAACCGGGACGGATTCCACGGGCAGTCGAAGTGCAGCAGGTACCGTGCAGTGCGTTGCAAGTTGAGACCCTCGGAGGCCGCGTCCGTGGCGACCAAGATACGCACATCGGACGCGGGATCGTTGAAATCAGTCTTGACCTTTTCGCGATCTGATTCATCCATGCCTTCTGGGCCACCGGCACCGAACAGCGTAAGGATTCGGTTCTCCGCGTAGCATTCGCGCAGGCGGCGGGATAGGTAGTCGAGCGTGGTCTTGTATTCGGTGAACACGATTAAGCGTTCATCGGCGCGAAATTCACCTTCGGTGAGGAGCAGGCGTTCAATCAGGTCCGTGATGGCGTCGAAGCGGGCGTCGGTCAAGGGAGTCTGATCTACAGTTGCGGTACCGTCTAGATTGAAGCCGAGAGCTGCAAGGGCGCGTTCGATGCGTTGGATTTCGCCGCCTAATTCTCCGGCCATCTGTTTCAACCATGCGCCGGTGACGGTTGCGGCGGTGGCCTCGCGTTGCTCGGCTTCGCGGTCATCGCCGGTTTCTTGCCTCAACGAGCGTTCGGCCGCAGCCATTTCCGATTCGCTTGCGGCCTGCGCTTCGGCAAAGCCCTGTCGCGCCCGACGCCAAGATTCGGCGAACGCGGTGGGGCAGGAGAGCAGGCGTTTGCCGAGGATTTCTACTGCAAAGGCACCGGCGCGTCGTCGTCGTTGGGTTCCACTGGCGATCAGCGAGCGCACGGCGGTGCGGAAGGCGTCGAATGCTTGCGAAAGCTCAGCTTCGGTAGGGTGCGCCTTCAGTTCCAGAGCCACTGGCGGTCGGCGAGTACAGAAACGCGGTTGCTCGGTTTGGGCTGCGTTGATGTCGCGTTTCAGGCGGCGGACGAACACTTCTCCTATTCGACGACGCGCCAGTTGGGAGAGTTCGTTGGTGCGGGAGAAACGCACGGGGTCCAGCAGTTCGAGCAGGCCGGTGAAGGAGCGCGTGTGACCGTTGTGCGGCGTTGCCGACAAAAACAGCTTATGCTCGAAATGTGGTACCACCGCAGCCAGCATTTGGCACAGCTCGCTGTCTTTGCCGTAAGGCGATGGCATCAGGTTGTGGCATTCATCGACGATCAATAGATCCCACGGCAAGTGCGGCGATCCTTCCGGCGTCCGGCAGGCGGATAGGAACTGTTCCCGCACATCCGGTTGACGCAGGTAGTGGTACGAGGCGACGATGCGGCTGAACGAGCGCCAGGGATTCGCATCTAGGCCTAGGCGGCGGCGCAGAAGGTCGGTTTCCCGACGATCCACTACGTCGAAGCTCAGGGAGAATTTCTCGCGCAACTCGTCGCGCCATTGCAGTCGCAACGACGCAGGGGTGAGGATCAATACGCGCTGAATACGGCGGCGCAATAGCAGTTCCTGTAGTACCAGCCCAGCCTCGATAGTTTTTCCAAGGCCCACATCATCGGCAAGCAGCAGACTAACGCGCGGCATCCGCAGCGCTTTTAGCAAGGGAACGAGTTGGTAATCCTCGACGCAGACGCCACCGTGGAATGGACTGGCCACCGGCTGACGGGAAAGCGGGCCATCGCCATCGGGATCTAGGTAGGGGGAAAGCGCTGTCCATCGGGACGCACGGAGCAGGGCATCGAAGTCTTCGGACGGCATAGCGTCCGCAGCGGCGACATTCGGCAGCGCGTTCGGTTCCTCTAAGCTAGCACCGGGCTCCAACTCCCATAGCAGACGCTCATCGGTGGGTGTTCCGTGATCGTTGTATTCGATGTGAACTAGATGAATGCGCCCGGCATCCCCGTCGAAAGGATCGACGGATGCCACGATGCCACGGCGATTGCGCACCGTGGCAAGCATACCGACGCGTGGTGGGTTGGTTGATTGCGTCCTCATACCCGCCCGCGTTCTTCGACTGTGCTTTTCATGCCTGCACCTGGCGGACGGCGCGAACCTCGTCGATGGCCTTGCAGTGCCGCAGACTTACGGACCTGGCCGGCGTTTGATAGCCCTTCCAGGCGTAGGGGTCGATGCCGGCCACGGGCACGATGGTGCGCCGGTCGGCGCGGGCAGGAGCCTCGCCCTCTTCAATGCTCCAGGGTAACAGGCTCCAGGCGTTGCAGTAGTGGTTGACCAGGACGCGGCGATAGGTGTCGCCTCGATTTTTGTAGGAGCGGTGGAGGAGATAGCCGTTGAAAAACACGAGGGTCCCGGCCTCCACCTCCACCGGGACCTCTGCGCTCTCGTCAAAGCCGTAGCTCTCGGGCGCGAAGTCGAACTCCTCCGGGTTTTCGTGAGGCCGCTGAGGGTAGAGGTATCCGGGCCGGTGCGACCCCGGACTGACGTAGTGCGGCTGGTGGATGCAGAGGATGCTTTCCAGTACCGCTTGGTCGCTGAGGGCGGGATCGACCGGCTCGATGTTGTCGCACTCGTAGCGGCCGCGCGCCACGTCCACGAGGTCGCGTTTGAGTTCGGCGAGCTCGGCTGCTTCCATCAGGCCCGGCACGACGAGATAGCCATCGTCGATGAAGGACTGCACTTGGGCGGCGGTGATCGGCTTGGGGACCTCAATCGCCGGACTGGGGTCCATTTTGATTGCTTCCATAACTCGTCTTGCTCCGTTCAACTCACGTACAGGGAAAATAAGGCACCACAATCTACTCCGCCAAAGCGCCGAGCTCGAGAACCGATCACCCACCGGCCGATCGAATGGCGTGATCGGCGGCGGTGAGGTAGGGAAACGAATGGTCGAGGAAGGCTTCGAGCAAGGTGTCCGGGTTCAGGTCTGATGTATCGATCTGAAATTTTTGTTTAAAAAAGGATTTGCCGAATTCTTCGTGGAACGCCCCCTGGACTTCTTCGACATCCGCTTCGGGTACAATGGGAAAATCGTGTGGATCGTCTTTCATGCGCTGTTTGATGACGTCGGGACTGGCTGTGAGATGCACGAGAATGATATCCGAGGGCATGTCCTTTTCCCAGGACTGGGGATTTTCCACCGGGCGCGCCAGCTCGGGATAGTAATAGCGTTGGCCATAGACCATTTCCTCGATGTGGAAACCCGTGAGCAGGACGTGCTGGTAATTGTGTACAAGGCGCACGTGATAGGCGATCTGAAAGCGCTGAAAACGCTCTTTGATGGGCGATGACAATTCGGTCATGGCCTTTTGATCTGCGGGATTCGTAAGAGTTTCCTGGTCCGGGATGGAAAAGTGGTCGTCCATGTGATGGTGAATACCGCGCTCCAGGCCCCACTTCTGGATGCCTTGGACCAGGGTAGTTTTTCCCGTGTATTCCGTGCCGATTGCAATGACGCGCATATGAAGCTCCTTGTTGAAAGGTCCGTTTGGATGGACTGGTCGTTTCTCCCTCAGCTCGCCGGTGACCCCCTCCCCAGCGAGCCCGCGCAAAGATGGGACCCGGCGCACGCCGGAACTGCACGCTCAGGGATACTCCTTACGATTCATAAATTACCGGGCATTCTGTATCACATATGGTAGGAGGACCTTGGTGCGCGCCGCTTCACTCGCCTCAACCTGAAGACACCTGTTCTCCCGTCCACTGGCGCAGGGCCGCGTCCAGCCCGAGCCGGTGCACGGCCGCCCGTTTCTCCAGCGGCCATATGGTCGGGGTTTCAAAGATACATGCGCGGGAGGCGCGTCCGTCCAGCACATAGGGCGCCAGCCCTGCCAAACCCCAGGACGGGGAAATCTCGTACACGCCCCGCGACACCGGCTCACTGTCCTCGCCGCTGTCCGGATCGATGGAAGCCCTCTCTGCCACTTTGGCGATTACCGCTGGACCGACCTCCGAGCCCTGGCGCAGGCCCTCGTACAGATAAAAGCCATCGGCCTCCCAGTCTTCGTGGCAATCGACGAAGGCGTCCACTCGACATCCCTCCAGCACCTTTTTGACCAGTTGTACTTCGGGCACATCGGCGCTCTCGAAAGAGCGGTTGATATCCGCTCCGGCCCCGTTATCGCGGGTGTCGCGCACGTAGCCCACCGGATTGACGCAGGGCACCGCGGTGAACTCCACCTGCTCGAGCCACGGGACCATGTCCTCTTCGACAAAGCACAGGATCGCCTCCACTCCGGCCGGCTCGTCGCCGTGGACCCCGCCGGTGAGCAGGACCCGCAGCCGCCGGGGCCGGCCCGCACGGATGCAGAAAATCGGGTAGCCCCCGGCCATACCCATGTTCTCCACCGTCCGGCCTTGGCTCGCCAGAGCTTCCACCCGACTCACGACCTGATCGTAGGACCGCTCTGCCATTCAGCGCTCTTCTTTCTTCGCCGCCAACCAAACCTCGAAATTCCTCACAATGTCGGCGGTCAGCCAGCTATCTTTCTGGCAATTAACCGGTAGACGGCATGAGTTTCAGGTAGGAAAAATAATGCACCGGTATCCACTCCGTCAAAGCACCCAGAACGCACGCGACTGTTCGCTATTTGCGAACATGATCGGCATGAATGCGGGGAAAGGCATGACGGTTGAATGGGTGCCCAAGGCGATCAGGGACATGCGCCTCCTCGCTGCTCTCGATACGGACGACGGCAGTCGTATCCCCCACGACGTGGCTCTTGCCATCATGCGCGGGGGGAACCCTGTAGCCGAATTCCGCAATCATCTCGGCATTACATTGCGCGACCTGTCCGCAAGGACGGGGGTCGCCGCGAGCTATCTGTCCGAGATCGAACGCGGGCTCAAGTTCGGCTCCGCAGCAACGCTGGTTCGGATCGCCAATGCGCTTGGGACGACGATCGACACCTTGGTGGCCGAGCCTTGATCTACTGCGATGTCGATGAAGGATAGGTACTTTGCGGCCACCGGCGAAAGAGGTGGGCTGCAGCTTCTCTCCACCGCCCGTATCCAGGTCGACCACGGACGACGAGCGGCCCATGAGCGCGGCGGCGCGGTCCATGAAAGACCAGGGCTCCCGGCCCACTTTCATCCGGCCGCGACATTGCTCTTGTCCGCGGCTAGGCTTCGTAGATCACCGGGCACATCCGGGGATCGTCCAAATGCGCGGCATAGTTGCTCTTGTCGCCGCTCACCAGCACTGCCCGTTCATCGCGCAAATGCACCGCCAGGCTCCAGCGCGCCGCATTCGAGACATTGGCGTTGGAGCCGTGGTAGGTCAGGCAGTGGTGGACGCTGAGCCCGCCTGAGGGCATCAGTGCCGGCACTTCCTCCCAGGTCGCGCCCGCGGGCACCGCGATGCTCTCCCGCAGCTTGCGCTGGTCCTTGTCGAAGAAATCCCCCTGATCCAAAAAGCCCCAGCGGTGCGACCCGCGCAAAAAGCGCATCGGGCCTGACCCCTCCCCCACATCGCACAAGGCGATCCACGCCGTAAAAAGGCCTTCGTCCTGCTGCCAAATATGCCAGTACTGGCGGTCCTGATGCCAGCCTACGTGCCCTGCGGCCGCTGACCCCGGCGGCTTGATCAGCAATTGGCTCGCCCACACCTGCACTCTCTGCGCTCCTGTTATCCCGGCGACCTTGCCTCCCACTTGTGGACAGGTCGCCAATCCATAGAGCCCCGTATCCGACCGATGCGGATTATCGATTTTGCACAACACGCCTGGATCATACCCGAGATGCTTGGTCGGCGGCAGCCCCGTATCGAACACTCTGTCGCGCACCGCCTCCATCCCCTGCAACGCCTTCTCCAACAAATCGTCCGGCACGATCTGTTCATCCACAATACAGTAACCGTCGCGCTCGTACTGTTCGGCAGGTTGTCCCATCTGAGATTCTCCAATGTTCAGGACGTTTAAACGTTCTCCGCGGGTGTGGCCAAGTCGCGCATTTTGCGTTGCCAGCCGTATTTGTCCCCGCCGGTGAGCAAGGCTGCCCGTTCTGCGGATAAGCCGGCGACGAATTCGGGGTCGGGGTCGTAGCCTTTCCAGGCCTGGAACATGGTCGGAGTGTAGCCGCCGAGAATCAAAACGCGATCGCGCTGCGAGCGAATGATGCCGGAAGAGTGCATCAGGGATTCGTAAAAGAGCAGCGTCGATCCGGCCGGTGCTTCGACCTGGTGGACGAGAGCGGGGTCGGCCAGGGCGGCGTCGACGATCGCCTGGCGGTCGACTTCCTCGGCGATTTTGTGGGTTCCGGGAATGACAGTAGTGCCGCCGTCGTCAGGGCCGAGATCGGTGAGATTGGTGAGGGCCTTGACGAAGGAGAAGTGATAGAGCCCGTTGCCGGTGTGGGCATAGGCCGGGCTGATGCCCCGGTGGAAGCTGTACTTTTTCTTTCCACCCGGCCGCAGGATATGAGCGTCCGACTGCTCCAGGCGGACGGTGCCGCCGACGATCTCCTCGGCCATTCCCAGAATCCTCGGATGGGTCAGATACTCGTAGAAACACGGGGCCAAATGGGGAAGGTTGTCGATCCGGAAAAACTCCCGGGTCGAACTGGATAAATGGCAGTTTGCTGCGGGCAGTCGGCCCGTGCGCTGAAAATCGGCTTCAATCCGGTAGATAACTTCCAGGAGCGCTTCCACCTCGGCCTCGGTCAGGAGTTTTTCGAGGACGACATAGCCATAGATTTCCAGGTGCAGGCGTTGGGATGGGGTCAACGCGGGGAAGGGGGTATTGTCTGTGGGCATGGTGAATTCCTCCATAGGAACGCAGCGCATGAGCGAGCAAAAGGTAGGAAAATTCCACCCCAGGGAAAACACTGCTGATCTCCAGTGGAACGGATGGGAGTAGCTGATGAAATTAAGCGACGAACACCTCCAGACTGGCAGCGAGCCTGGCAACCCACCGTTCCTCGACGCTCGTCTGGCAACCGATCGACCTGGCCCTCTACTACGGTGCGACCGCACCGCCGGGAATCCGCTCCAGTTGGGTTTTCGTGCTGAGACGGAACACGGTTTCGGGGGCCGAGCGCCATCCGAACAGCATTCAGAGGGTGATGTCCTATCGAGGATCGGGCGACATGCAGACTCGGCCCGCCGGAGGATGGATCTCGAACCACTTGGCGAGTCATCCGGATGCGGCGCTGAAGGACCGCTGGCTCTCGATTCCGGCGGGCGTGTGGCATCGAGGGGTGATGGGCAACGAGGACTGGGTTGTCGTTTCGTTCCACACCGCAGCGGCCGAAGAGCTGATCGAAGAGCGTCCGGGTGCAGTGGGAGAGGGAACCACCCAACGTCACTACCTCGGGTGAACGACCCCGCATGACCGACCCATCCCGGCGGCCATGTTCACCGGCTTGCGGTTGTAGAAGTTCTCCAAATAGTCGACGGCGAAATAGGAGAACCTCTCGGGAGCTTCCGACATCCGGCTCGGTTCAGGCAGGATCGGCCGATTCATCGGTGTAGAACGCGGTTGTCCACTTTGCCGCCGCACGGGCGGCGTCGGGGTCCGTTCCCACTGCGACCGCCGCTTGCCCCCACGCCTCGCTGCTGCCGGTGATGAACGCCTTGCCTTCCGGTGAGGCAGCAAGAGCGGCTTCGTCCGGCTTTGCCGCGGCCGGCTGCGCGAGATGGAGCGCGAGCCCCAGGAGACCCAGCTCCCAGCCGACGCCGGCCGCGCCCGGTCCGTACTCGTCCCAGTGCTCCGAGAGCTGCGCGGTGTGGGTGAGGGTAAGCCGCGCGCGGCCAGGACCGTCCTCCAGGAAACCTACCTCCACCCAGCTGACATCCTCGCCGAACTCCCAGGTGAGGGCAAAGTGTGACGCTCGTTCGCACGCGGTGATCAGACCTCCGGCATTGCCTTCCAACTGATAGCGGCCGCCAAGTTCAAGCTCGCCGCTGACCGGCAGAAACCAGCGGGCAATACGCTCGCCGTTCGTAACCGCGTCCCACAGATCCTCGACCGTGGTTGGGTAGCTGCGGGAAAGGGTGACCGCGCGAGCGGGTTGTCCGTCCCGCTCCAGCGACGACACGGAACGCTCTACGGCTTTGAGGTTACCTTCGACATCGAAGTCCATGGTGCCCCCCTGCTGCTTCGAAAACACTCATAAACAGTCCAACAAAATCGGTCCACGCGCGGACATTCGTCCGTCCGACTCTTACTTACGACGCTCCCAAATCTCCACAGAGCCATCAATGTCATCGACCAGTGTCAGACGATTCCCACGGAGGGTATATTCTTCAGAGGCAGTCCGAACTTCACCCCCAACTGCGTCAAAAACCGTTACGAGCTTATCGCCGACGAGGTCATCACCGGGCCCCGTGGGAGAGTCGTCACATGCCAAGAGGAAGACGAAGGAAAATATAGCTATAGTCAGATATTTCATCGGCATGTGTGTTCTCCCGTAAATCAAGGGTAAACCGTACTTGGTTAATTCTCCTGCTCCACCTTCACAAACGCCTCTGCAATGCGTTTACAGCTCAAAGACAGGCATTTCCATGGCACGTGCGGCGGCCGTCATCCGGCGATCGTAGCTGGCCAGGGCAACCGACTGGCCTTGGCTGCGCAAGTACTCGCATGAGACCAGATGCAGGGCATTCGGCGTACGGACCGGGACGGGAAAGGCTTCCAGGGCTCGTGCGAGCACTGGGGGCGAAAGCTCCAGCATGGCGATCCGTCCGATGAGTCCGCGGGCCGTATCGCCGTGGGAGTCGGCAAGGTTACGGGCGTGCAACCGGTTCCAGATTTCGTACTCCATCAACCGGCTGGCCACAAGGGTTTCGTTCCACAGCGAAGCAGGGGGACGCCGATCTTCGGCCAGGAGCTGGGCGAGCGCAACAGAGGTCCCAAGGCAGATCACCGTTCGCTTCGATCTCTGTCCAGTTCAGCGAGCAGGTCCCTCAGCGGCGCCATCGGTTTGGATGCCGGAGGTTCTCCGGCGGCAGGCAGCACCGGCAGTGTCAGCCACCCCGCAGGCACCGCTTCCGCCAGCAGGGCGTCGGCGGTAAACGGGCTTTTTGTCTCCCTCGGAGGGCCGATTTCCGCTACGACGCGGTCCCGGTCCGTTACCAGGACCGTTTCCCCGGATGCAGCCAGCCGGATGTATTCGCTCAGCCGCTTCTTGAGTACTTTGATTCCCACCGATCGCATGGTTGACAAGGTAGCGACCAGTAGCCCCCTTGCCAACCATGCAAGAACAGGGATCAATACCCTTGAGAAAGTGGTAATGTCCTTCGGACTTGGCGATCACCATGATAACGCAACCTCTATATTACAACCAACCGCCCATTCGCCCGCAGCGTGAGCAGTGTTCCCAACGTCACCCAGCCGCGCCATTCGAGTTCGCAACTCGGACTCACGGCTTGCCAGGTGATATTCCATCCTCCATCTGCTTGTTGTCCCGCAACGATTGCGTCGAGATTTGCCGCGATATCCTCTTCTCGAAAGTACTTGCGAAGCGGATGCTCGGGCGTATTCGCCCAGTCGAGCGGTTTGCGGACATAACCCGTGGCATGGGCATCGGCCGCGAGACCCGCAGAAAACATCTCACCGACCAGACGGTTGAGCTCGCACTCTGCGCGTGCCCGGTCCGGCACATGGTAGAGAAACGTCAGCACTACACCCATTTCGTGCATTTCTACGGGTTGCAAGTCGGCTATCTTTGACCAGCAGTACGCGGTTGCGTGGTCCAACCATGCGTGCTGAACGCAATTCTTGTGCAACAAACCGGCAATAGCAGCCGTTGGATTCAGAGACGCGGGTGGATTTTCAATTGTATTCCACCAGGATGCTCGCGGATAGTGATGCGCAGAAGGCAACAACCACGGAACACCGCCTTCGGGCGTCACAATCGTCATCAGATAATCGCAGGCACGCTGCACCATCTCGGCATCAAAACCCACGGCATCGAGAAATTCAAGCGCGTGCTGCACCGGCACAGGTTGGCTTTCTGGACAGCGAATATCCGGTTCAAGCGCATGCCCGAATCCGCCATCTTCATTTTGATAGGCACGAAGCGCGGTAAGTACCTGCTCTGGCGAACCCCCTTTGAAATGATAGGCAAACAACTGCCGCTCGAGCAGTCGTGCATTTTTATAGATGAATTTTTCAGCGCGATCAAAAATTTTATGATTCATAGACTTTCTTCCATCCTGATTCAGACAGTTTTACTCCAACCCAATAAATTTGAGAAACGTCTTTTTTCCGCCTGCCTTCTTGCGCGCGTTCCACGCTTCAACTCTGGCATAATAGGGTTCTTCTTCCCACACCTCCCATTTTGCAATAGCCTTAATTTCACCCAATGGATTATACCCATCGAGTTCATACGGACAATCGGTAGATTGGCTAATGCTGAGCAACTCGATATCGTCATTTCGTCAAACTCGAGATCAAATGGATACCTTCGGCAGGTCACCGGGCGATAAATGTACAGGAAAAATAAGGCGCCGTAATCTACTCCGTCAAAGCGCCGCGAGCGCACGCGAGGGTCCTGTAAGGTCCCTGATGATCGTTTGCCGTCTCACAGGGTCGTTCGGGAGTGCTCGGAGTACAGGTTTGGTTGACTGTCGGCAAGTATCGGGGCCAACCCGGTACACGATGAGGCCATTTAGGACGCACACGGCTATACGGCCGTCGCCGGAAGCAATCCAGAGGGTCCCCTGACCGTGGAGCGCGTCAGACACCGGAGCGTGAAACAGCCAAGGCTTCTGCCGGGCTTTCGCCTAGCAGCCCCCGGCACTCCCCGGACCGGCGACCACGTTCACCGCCGTTCCGTTGTAGAAGTTCACCAGATTGTCGACGGCGATATCGTAGAGTCTCTCGGTGGCTTCCGGGGTATTCCAGGCCACGTGCGGCGACAGCACCACGTTGTCGAGCTGCAGCAGGGGTTCGGTTGAAGAAGGCGGTTCCTGCGGCAGGACGTCCAGCCCCGCAGCCGCGACATGGCCCGACTGCAGCAGCTCCGCCAGGGCATGGGAGTCGACCAGAGGGCCCCGTGCCGTATTCAGCACGATTACCCCCTTTCTGGTGCGGCCCAACTCCCGGGCGCCGAGAAAGCCTTCGGTTTCGCGGGTGTGGGCCAGGTGCATGGAGAGCACGTGGCTCTCCCCGAGGATCTCGTCCAGCGACACCAGCTCGAGGCCGAGGCGCCTGGCCCGCGCAGGACTGGGATTCCGGGTCCAGGCCCGCACCTTCATGCCGATGCCGCGCGCCAGCTTGGCGAAGTGAAGCGCAATCGGACCGCAGCCCAGCAGGCCCAGATTCTTGCCCTGGAGCTCGATGGCCGGAAGGGCGTGATTCCAGCCTCCGGCGCGGACATCGCGGTCGAGGAGGGGGATATGGCGGGCGCAGGCCAGCATCAGCGCCACCGCGTGCTCGGCCACCGTCGATTCGGCCGCCCCGGGCGATATGCACACCGTGACCCCTTGGGAAGCAGCTGCACCCAGGTCCACGTAAGTCGCCACCCCGCGTCCGGTGAAGGAAATGACTTCCAGGTTCTCCGCCTGGACCATGACCTCGGCGGGTAAACTGGCGGGACCTCCGATCATTATTGCGTGGGCCTGCCGCACCCGCCGCAGGTAGTCCTCGTCGCTCTCCGGATCGCCGTAGTAAATGCGGAAATCACCCAGTTCCTCGATGCGCCGCCGGCGTTCCCCCGCGAACATCAAATCAACCTCCGGGCCCGCGTCGGCAAAAGCGATCTTCCTGTCCGCAGCCCTGGAGATTCCCCTTCCGTCATTTTCGGTTTTCCCCGTGTTTTCCACTTTTTTCCTTCCTTCTCGAGTGGATATCCGCCATCTCGAAGCTGAACATGCTGACAAAGTGTATCACTGCATGTTATAATAAATTTCGCCAAATTTGACCACTCAAAGAAATGGAGGAATCTGGGCCATGGAGACATTTCGGTTCATTCAAGTCGGTGTCGGCAATCGAGGAGCTCAGATACTCGGTGATCTGCTCGGCGGCTGCGCCGACCGCTTCAAACCCGTAGCGCTGGTGGACGTGGCAGCGGAGTATCTGTCCCAGGCCCGGGAAACCCACGGATTGCAAGGAATCGCAACCTACGGGCAATTGAGCGCGGCTTTGGCTGCGCACCCGGAGGCGGAGGTGGTGGCCATCGTGACCCCGGCTCGCTTCCACGCCGCCCTGGTCAAGGAGGCGCTGGAGGCCGGCAAGCACGTCTGGGTGGAAAAGCCTCTGACCTACAGCTACCCGGAAGCGGTCGAGCTGGCCGCCCTCGCGAGGCGGCAGGGCAAGGCGGTGGTAATCGGCAACCAGTACCAGTACGGCCTGCTGGAGCGCCAGCTTCAGCGCCTGGTGCAGAGCGGCGATTACGGCAAGCCCTACCTGCTGATCTACAGCCATCACCGTTACCGGCCGGTAATGCGCGCCTTCACCGGGCAATATCCGGCCCTGTGGGAGCAGGGCGTCCACTCCCTCGACTCGATCCTCGCCATCCTCGGCCATCCCGACCTCAAGAGCGTCTATGCCCTGGGGTTGAAACCGCCCCATTCCAGCTACAACAGCGACACCATGACCAACGTCCTGACCGAGTTCGGCAACGGAGTTCAGGCCCACCTTCTGGTCACCTTCGACTCCCAAAGCAACGACTGGACCATTCGCGTCGAGTGCACCGAGGCGGCCTTGCAACTGGTGCCGAGCCGGGACCGGATCGAAGTACTGACCGCAGACCAGGTGCGGGAGACCATAGGACCGGCTGAAGACATAGACCCGGCTATCAGCGATCCCTACATGGCTCTGTATACCTCCATGACCACCGGCCGGGTTACCCCGACGGCCATCGAGGTCAATCTGAAGACGATCCAGTGGATCGATGCTGCGGTGAGGTCCCTGGACACCGGATCCGTCGTCAGGTTGTAGACCATCTATTCCGGGCTTGAACTGCGCGGGAGATGGGGCTTGCCCCCGGAACGGCGGCGGTTCTCCCGCATATTTAACGGGGAATCCTAAGGCTGCAGGGCGCGCTCGACGTCGAGACGCCCGGCGGCGATGGCGCGGCGGAAAACCTCCACCGTATCGCCGACCCCCTGGACCAGGGAGCGGTAGTGGATGGGCCCCAGGGCCTCATTCAAGGCGCGGTCGTCGGCACTGGAGGGATGGGGCAACGGAGTGGGATCGAAGCCGATCCTGCCCGCCGACCCGGGTACGACTTCGGCGATGGCGGCGACGATCTGCTCCATGGACACCGTGCTGCCCCCCAGATTGTACACCGGGGCGCCGTCCAGCCTCGTCCTCGCCGCGGCGATGAAGGCGCCGGCCACGTCGTCGGCGTGGTGGTAGACCAGGGTGCCGCCATAGGTGATTTCGTAAGGACGGCCGACGGCGGCGGCCAGCATCGCCTTGGTCGGGGTGGAAGTCCAGCCCTGGTCGCGCCCCGGTCCGTAGACCACGCAGGGACGGAGGCCGACGCTGTAGACCGACTGCTCGCGCCAGTAGACCATGGCGGTGCCCTCGTTGCACTGCTTGAACACGCCGTATAGAGTCGGAGGCAGCAGCGGAGCATCGTGCGCCAGTGGACCCGGCGGATAGGCGTCGGGATCGCCGTAGACCCCGAAGGAGCTGGCGAAGGCGAGGTTGCGCACCTGGTCCGGATGGCGCCGCGCCGTTTCGAAAACCACGGTGGTACCTACCAGGTTCACCGTGGCTCCGCGCACCGGGTCGGCGCGCACCAGCGGCACCTGCATGGCCGCCAGATGCAGAATGTGGGTGATGCCGCAGTCGGCGACCACCCGCTCGAAGGCCTCCAGGTCGGCGATGTCGCGGCTGAGAAACTGCACCGCCGCCAGCTCTTCGTCGGCCATGATCGCGCCCAGACGGTACGGGTCCCCGGCAAGATCGTAGGTCCACACCGGCACTCCCTCGCGCACCAGGCGGCGCACCGCCCAGGCACCGACACAGCCCAGGGCACCGGTCACCAGAAACCTCTCACTGTCGCTCATCGCCGTCCCCCGCACCAGCCCGGCGCAGACCTTTGAAGCCGCAGGTTGCGCCGAAGCAGGCGAAAAAGTGAATCATGACTTCAATAAACTATTTCACTCTCCCGGCCTCCTCAAGGGTGAGTGCCGCCCGGAGCCCGCACCAGTAGCACTCACCACCTGTGCACCTCGTGCGTGGCCTTCCAGCGGGAAGCTCGCACATGCAGTGGACTCGCGAGGTGTTGTGACCGGGCTTTGACAACTTCGGCCGGGCAAAATAGCTTATGGGCCATTTTGCGAAAGGGCAACCTGCCTCCTGACCTCACCGCTACGAAGATCGGGGCCGCCAATCTTTGCCGCTGATCGAACCCTCCCGGCAGCTGCTGGCGCTCCCGGTGCCACCCGGGCGCGGCGCGGCAATCGACCATGAACGAAGATATTCGCGAATTCTACGGCTGGGCCGAGATAGAGCCCGGCGGTCCGGTGGTGGCCGGGTCCACCGGCACCTGGCGCATCACCTACCACGCCGGCCGCTACGGGGTGGACGACGGCGGCGCCATCAAGATCGCCTGGCGCGACGTGAGCGACTGGGCCGCGCCCCAGTTCGACGACCCCGGGGCGCCGCACTACGCCAGCGTCGCCACCAGCGCCGGGGCCAGCTTGCGAGCGCGCTTCGAGAAGCAGCGCTACGTGCGGCCGTGGCGCCTGTGCGTGACCATCGACGTGCGCGACGACTCCCTCGCCGAGGGGGACAGGATCACTCTCACCCTGGGGGATAGCAGCGGCGGCAGCGGCGGCAGCCGGGCCCAGACTTTCTGCCAGGACGCCTTCGAATTCCGCGTCGCGGTGGACTGGTGCGGCACCTGGGTCTACACCGCAGTTCCGTCCCCCCGGATCCCCATTGTCAGCGGGGCAGCGGCCCGGCTCGTAGTCCTGGGGCCTTCCGAGACCACCACCGCCGCAGCGGCGTGGGTGGGCATCAAGGCGGAGGACCGGTGGGGCAATCCCTGCGCCGGCTACCGGGGAGAAGTGCGCATCGATCCGGGAGGACTGGAAGGATTGCCCGCCGCCTGCCGTTTCGACGAGGAGCACCGGGGGGTGCGGCGCTTCGAGGGGGTGCGGGCCCCGGCGCCTGGGATTTACCGGGTGGTGGCCTCCGACCCCGGGAACGCCCTGGAGGGCGAAGGCAATCCCCTGCGCTGCGTCGAGGCCTGGGGCGCCTTCCGCCCCTTCTGGGGGGACCTGCACGGGCAGAGCGAAGAGACGGTGGGCACCAACCCGGTCTCCTCTTACTTCCGCTTTGCCCGCGAGCGGGCCATGATCGACTTCGCCGGGCACCAGGGCAACGACTTCCAGATAACTTCCCAGGTGTGGGACGAGATCCGGCGCCAGGCCAACCTGCAGAACGAGCCGGGGCGCTTCGTCGCTTTTGTGGGCTACGAATGGTCCGGAAACACCCCACTGGGAGGCGACCGCAACGTCTACTATCCCGGAGACGACGGGCCGCTGCGGCGCTCGAGCCACGCCTTGATCGACGACAAGGCGGACGCGCCCGACGACTGCACCCACGTGGAGGACCTCCACGCCGCCCTGGCGGGGGAGGATGCGTTGCTGGTGCCCCACGTGGGAGGGCGCTACGCCGATCTCCGCTGGCACTCACCCGAGCTGGAACCGGTGATCGAAGTCTATTCCGAGTGGGGCGAATTCGAGTGGTTCCTGCGCCAAGCCCTGGAGCGCGGCTACCGGGTCGGCTTCGTAGCCGGCAGCGACGACCACAAGGGCCGCCCCGGGGCGGCCCATCCGGGCGGCGGGGCGTTCGGAGTGTACGGAGGACTGACCTGTGTCTATGCCCGCCGGTTGACCCGCGAAGGGCTGTGGGAAGGACTGAAGGCGCGGCGCTGTTACGCCACCAGCGGGCAGCGCATCCTCCTGGAGGTGTGGGCTGACGGACATCCGATGGGGTCGGAGTACAGCACCGGCGCTCCCCCGGAAATAACCCTCAAGGTCGCCGGCACCGCCCCCATCGAGCGCGTGGATCTGTTCCGCGGTCTCGAAATGATCCACTCCTACCCGGAGAAGATCGAGCGCCGCAGGGACCGGGTGAGGGTGGCCTGGTCGGGGCAACGGATCCGCGGGCGCAACCGCCTGGTGAATTGGGACGGCTGTATCGAAATCGAACAGGGGCGGATTGTTTCCGCCCTGGGCTATGCCTTCGATTCGGCGAGCGAGGGCATTTGCGCCGTGGAAGAGCGCTCGGTGTCGTGGAAGTCGGTGACCACGGGAGACGCCGACGGGGTAGTGTTGACCCTGGAGGCCGGTGCCGGGACGGTGCTTCGCTTCAAGTCCGCAATCCTGCGCCACTCACTGGCCCTGGGAGAGCTGGAGGCCGGACCGGTGGAGCTGGACGCGGGCGGCATCGACATGAAGGTGGTGTTCGAGTACCTGCCCCTGGACCTGGGCAGGGAAGCGGAGTTTTCATTTGCCGAGGCCGAGCTCTCTCCGGGTTGCCATCCCTACTGGGTGCGGGTTTTGCAGGTGGACGGTGCCAAGGCCTGGTCCAGCCCCGTATACGCGACTGTGACCCGCCGGCCCCAGATGGCGGACGATTGAGCACCCGGCCGGATCTGCTGTCCGCAGCCCGACCATCCTTCCTCCCGGACCCAGCGGCAGCGGCCCCGCGTCCAGAGGCCGCTCCATTCCTTCCCCCGGAAATCCGTCACTCGACCCAGTGGCGCAAGAGGGGCTTCGCCGCCTGCGGCAACTCGGCGTAGACCTTCGCGGGAACCGGCGGCACCTCGTTCTCGGCGGCTCCGGTCTCGTCCACCAGGCGCCTGCGCTCATCCGATCCGCAGCGCAGGACCTCCAGGTTGAGCCACCAGGGGGCGTAGCGCACGACCACGGAGACCCGGGGCGAGTCGGAGCGGTTGGGCGCGGTGGCGTGCCACAGACGGCTGTCGAGAAGAAGCACGCTGCCGGCCGCTCCCGTTGCGTTGTGCTCGTCGGGATAGGACGCCAGCGGATCCACCCCGTTGTTCCCGGTGGGATTGTTGCGGCTGCGGTGGCTGCCTGGTACCAACAGAGTACCGCCGTTTTCGGCGGTGAACGGCGAGAACATCCACAGGCTGGTAAGGTGCATGACCGCATCCGGGTAAGGGGCGGGAACGTGGCCGGCATTCCTCTGGTTGAAGGGCCAGTCGGCGTGCCATCCGCCGCGCTCGTTGCCCGGGTAGTTGATGGTACCGGTGGTGAAGGAAATGCGCGGGTGCTGGCCCAGCATGGACCGGACCAGGTGCATGACCCGGGCGTCGGCCAGATAATGGGCGAAGGACTGGTCATAGGAGATAATGCCGGAAAGGTGCCCGATTCCCCTGCGCGCCGCTTGCGCACCGGGGTCGCGTCGGGCGGCGACCGTGTCCTCGACGCTGCGGCGAATGGATTCCACTTCTCGCGGAGGAACAATCCCTTCCAGCACGCACCAGCCATCGATCTTCAGTTGCAGGAGCAATTGTTCAGCGTCCATCAATTTCTTTCTCCCGGTTGATATTTTGCGCTGCAGCCTGCTAACAATCCGCCCTATTCTCCCCCCACCTGCCGGCAGCGGCGGAGGCTGCACAATTCCCCGCGCTTCAGGCCACCAGCAGGGCCGCTCCGAAAACCCCGGCACTGTCTCCCAGCGCGTTCTTCACTATCCTGGTCTCGAGGCGATTGTTGAAGACGTGGCGCCGCACTTCGCGCACCCCGGCGGTGTAGAGTAATTCGATGTTGCTGACCCCCCCGCCCAGGACGATGAGGTGAGGATCGAGGATGTTGATCACGTAGGCCAGGGCGCGGCCGAAGTAGAGAACAAGGCGTTCCATGGTAGCGTCGGCATGAGGGTCGTCCCCGCCGCTGCGCTCGACGATCCCGGGCAGGGGCAGCCTGCGCCCCGACAGAGAGGCATAGTGGTCCTCCAGGGCCGGCCCCGAGAGAATGGTCTCCACGCAGCCGCGGCGGCCGCAATAGCACCGAGGCCCGGCGGGATCCAGAATGTTGTGCCCCCATTCGCCGGCTATTCCCTGGCAGCCGTAGAGCGCCTCGCCGCCGATGACGATGCCGCCGCCGACCCCCGTTCCGGCAATGACGCCGAAAACGATTGGCTCCCCGCGGCCGGCTCCGAGAAGGGCTTCGGCCAGGGCGAAGCAATTGGCGTCGTTGGCCATGACGATCTCCGCATCCAGTTTCCGCTCCAGGTCGCGCTGCAGCGGCTGGCCGATGAGGCAGGTGGTATTGCTGTTTTTCAAGGTCCTGCTGCGAGGATCCAGAACCCCCGGTGTGCCAATGCCGATGCGCCGCGGGCGGGAGCCGGTCTCGGCGCTCATGCGCTCGACCAGGTGGCCAATGCGGGCGACAATGTGCGCGTATCCCCTGGTGCTCTGGGTCTCTATGCGGAGACGGCAGATAGAATCGGGATCCTGGGTTGAGGTCAGGACTACCCCCTCAATTTTGGTGCCGCCCAGGTCGATGCCCCAGTATTCTTCACTCATGATAAAGGCAAGCTGCCGGGAATCCGGGCTCGACCCCGCCGCCGGTTCCACCGGCTCGGTGGATTGGTCTGCGGGTCATCCCCCGAATATCATGCGGAGATGCTCTTCTCTGCCGCGTCGAAGTCCGCCAGTTTTTCCCACAAGGACCCCCTGGAGTGAGGTATGCGGAACTTCCAGTAGTCTTCCGCTTCTCCTTCGGCGCAGCAGAACAGGGAGTAAATCTTGGCGCGGCGAGCCTTCACCCGCAGGCGAATCCACGGTCCCGCCAGCGGTCCCGCGGCGGGATTTCCCCGCCACTGCACCCGGTGGCGAAAGGAGTCGCCGGTGAGGGGCAGGCAGTTGTCCAGTTCGAAGCCTTGGATGGGTTTGGCGTCGATATCGGCGATCTCGACCTGCAGATAGCCGTCTTCGGCGACGTCGGCGTTCACATGGAAGGTGGGATTTTCGGTGCGCAGCGGCCGGGTCAGTAGCCGGCCCTCGCTCTCACCGGCGCCGAGAGACACGAAGCGGTCGGGCTCGAAAGAAGCGAAACCGATGCCGCACTGGGGCGCGCTGCCCTCCCATTCGCGCACCCCGTGGGGAGTCCTGATCCCGGCGTAGTAGAGCCTGATCTCGTCATCGAGGAACACCAGCGAGCTCGCCGCCTGAATGCTGCCGTGCTCCCAGGAGTCCTCGGAGCCGCAGGTGATGAGGGGTTGCCCCGGGGCCATGCGATGCCAGGCGTAGCCGCCCGCGCCGGAGAGCAGCGGCCAGCCCCACGAGGAGCCGTTGCGGCAATAGGTCAGCTCGGGTTCCTGGCGCCCCCCCAGAGTCTTATAATAACCGAGATCCTCCACCGGGGTGCGGTAGACCCAGAGGGTTCCCAGATCGTATCCTCCATAGGACGTCGAGCCCATGCCATAGAACTGGACCTGAGTCGGATCCTGCGGGCCGGGTTCCAGCACCAGCCTGGTCTCCGACCAGTGGATGAAATCCCACGATTCCGCCCTGGCCACCCGGCGGTCGCCGCCTTCGGGACGGGTGTAGACCACGTAACGGCCGTCGGCGGCGCGGTGCAGCGCCATGGGGCAGTCGGGATTGGTGGGAATCACCGGATTCTCCGCCGCGGCGACCCAGTGGATGCCGTCCGCACTGCGGAAAGCGGAGATGTTGCCGGAGGGAGGAGCGCCGGCCAGCATCTTGTAGCGCCAGCCCGACCGCATTTCGCGCTCGTCGTAGATCACCGTGGCGCCGTGGGGCTGGTCGACGGCGACGATGTTGGTTTTTCGGCCCTCATACTCGACCACGTCGAGGGCAGGTCTCGTCCAGTGGACGCCGTCGTCGCTGGTGGCGTAGGCCAGCACTATCCCCCCGAGCTGGGGATTTCTCGCGGTGTACCACATTTTCCACAGCCCGTCCTGGGGCCGGCGCAGCACCGTGCCGTACAGGGACATGTGATCGCCTTCCACCTCTTTGTTGGATTCCAGGATCGGATTGCCGGGATACCTGCGGGGAGGCTCGAGGCGGCGCTCGAAGCCTTCGATACTTTCGTAGTCGCGGTAGTCGAAAAAAAGGAGTTTCATCATCATGGTGATTTTCTTTCCGGGTGCTCGGCCAAAGGGTCCGGTCCCCTGGCGCGATTGACGGGGGTTTCCCTCTTTCGGAGCCCGCTCTCGTTCACTCGAACCAGTAGGAGTAGAGCGCGGCGTCGCGCAGGTTGAAGCGCAAGCTCACCTCTGTTCCGGCGGCGGCGCCACCATTTCCTCCAAGCCACTCTACGCGGGCGTCCGGGGCATCGGCAGCCAGCGCCGCCGACGCGGCCAGAAGCGCCCCGTCGCCATCGAGCATCTCGACGACGAGCTCGCCGCCGTGGGCGTCGGCATTGACGTGCAGCTCGCCCGAGGGAAGGGCGAACTCTCTGGTCTCCACGGTGCCCGGGTTGCGCCCGGCGTCGAGGGAGACGAAGCCGTCCCGCCGCAGCACCGCCAGGCAGATTGCGCCCCTGTCGGGTTCATAGCCGGGAAGCTGCCGCATTTCGCCTCCAGGATATTCCCCGATCCATTCGTAGGTAGCGCGGTACTTGAGGCCGGTATAGTAGATCCACAGTTCGTCGCCGCGCACGACCACGTCGGAGGGGCCGATAATCTGCTGCCGGTCGTAGGCTCCGGTGCCCAGGGCCGAGAGCCCGATGAAAGGCTTGCGGCCGCCCAGCCGCCGCCAGCGTTTCAGGTCGCGGCTGCAGACCAGCTGCACCAGGTGAAAACCCTCGGTGTTGGGGTAGTTGGGCACCGGACCGGTGGCGTGGTACATGGCCGGGTGGCCGATGTACATACTCTCGTAGCGGTAGACCCCCATATTGTAGACATCGACGTTGAAGACATCGGGATCGACGTACTTCGGGCGCTGCAAGGAGGGATCTGCCAGCACCGCCTCGATGTTCTCGCGCCCCAGTTCCTGATCTTTGTCGTCGGCGCTGAAAATAAACCGGGGCTCGGTCCAGTTTTCGAAGTCGGCGCTGGTCGAAAGGTACACGGCGCGGCCATAAGGACCTCCCAGCTTCACGGTGGCGATGAAGAGGCGATCTTTGCGGTCGAAGGAGAAATTGTGCTCGTCCGAGCTCTCGACCGGGTTCCCGGGCACCACGGTCCAGTTGACCCCGTCGGCTGAAGCGCGCCGGATCCCGGGGAAGAATGCCTTGAAGCGGCGCTGCGGATCGGGGTCGCCGCCATCGTAAACTACCTCGCCCGGGGGAGTTTGTTCTCCCACCAGGGTCCAATGGAGCCCGTCGGCACTTTCTCTCCGGCCGCCGCCGCACCAGAGTTTGTAGACTCCCGCCCCGGGATCGTACTGGGGCGCGCTGCGGGTCTGCAGGGCGGCCTCCTCCCCCGCAGTCCAATCCGCCCGCACTACCGCGCCTTTCTTCTCCGGAGGGTGCATGGTCCGGGTGAGGCCGGCAGAGGTCTTGACGCCGAAATCGTCGAGAAAGAGTTGGCGCTCTCCTGTGGTCACGCAAAACTGGGTCGCTTCCATGGCCGCTCCTCGCAAGCAAGTGGGGCAAGTATAAAAGGGTTTTAAGGCGGCAGGGTCAAATGGCTCGCTGGTCCTGCAGCGGACACCGCGGAGCGCATCTCCCCTTCTTCATTCCACCGAGCGCTCCAGGAGTTGGCGCAGGCTCGCTGAAAAACTCTCGTACAGATCGGAACGCAGCAGCGGCCACTCCTCACGAGGACGATGGATGAACCTGGGGATGTAGCCGGCGTTGGCACCCATGCGATGCTGGTCGGAAGTGGTGTTGGCGGCGGCCCGGTGCCACAGTGTGCCATGCCAAATGAGTAACGATCCCTGGCGGCCGGTGGCGGCGACTTCCCTGGCCGCGGCCCCCGAGTCCGGCGGCTTGCCTTCCAGATGACTGCCCGGGACGACGAGTGTGGCGCCGTTCTCAGCGCTGAAATCGGTGAGCATCCACATGGTCTGCAGCAACATGGGCCAGGGAGGGAAAGGCCGCGGCACGTCGAAGAGGGGCCAGTCCGAGTGCAGATGACCACCCGCCGCCGCCGGCTGGCACCACTTCATGCAGACGTTGTTAGCCAGATAAAAGGGAGCGCCGAGAAAATGTTCGGCGATCTCCATGACCTTGGGATGGTTGCACAACGGAGCCAGTTCGGGCATGGGATTGAGCGCGCCTTCCAGATTCACGTAGCCCTTTTCCCGCTGCATCAACTGGCGGGCGCGGGCGTCCAGACGCGCCGCTTCCTGCGGATCGAGAAGATCCTCGATGACACAGTAGCCCTGCTCTTCGATTTGGGCGCAAGCTGATTCGACCTCCATGGGTCCCTGCTCAGAAAGTAGTATAGGTCATCTTCAGGCACACGGGCGCGGGAACCCGGGCGACGTGTCCCGTCGCCTCCAGCTTGCCGCTCTTCCGGTCAAGACGAAAGGTCACCACGTTATCGGAGTCGTGGTTGGCGGCCAGCAAAAAAGTTCCGCTGGGATCGATGGCGAAGTTGCGCGGGCCCCCGCCCCGGGTCGGCTCGTTGCCTATATGGGTGAGCCGGCCGCTGGACTCGTCGATGCCATAGATGGCGATGCTGTCGTGGCCGCGGTTGGAGCCGTAGAGGAATTTCCCCGACGGTTCGAGGTGCAGATCGGCGCTGTGATTGTATCCGGTGAATGCCTGGGGCAGGGTGGAAAGGGTCTGGATCTGCGCCAGCATACCCTTGGTCTCGTCGTAGGTAAAGGCGCTCATGGTGGATCCCAGCTCGTTGATGAGATAGGCGAATTTACCTCCGGGGTGAAAGGTGAAATGGCGCGGTCCCACCCCGGGCTCGGTTTCGACCGAGGGTGGATTTCCTGGCCTCAATTTCCCCGCGGTCGCGTCGAAATGGTAGATCTTGACCTCGTCGGCTCCGAGATCGGCTGAAAAAGCGTGGCGGCCGGAGCGGTCGAAGACGACGCAGTGGGCGTGGGGTCCCTGCTGGCGCTCCGCGTCGACGCTGGAGCCCTGGTGCCGGACCAGATCGGTCAGGGCTCCGAGGCGGCCGTCGTCCTCGATGGAAAATACGGCGAGGCTGCCGCTGCCGTAGTTGGACAGGAGGACGAATTTGCCACTCTGGTCGACGACGAGATAGCAGGGCAAGCTGCCCCCGGAGGGCTGCTGGTTGAGGAAACTCAGGGCGCCGCTGTCAGGGTCGATGGCGAAGGCGCTCACCCGGCCGTCGGGCGCCTGCTCGTTGACGGCATAGAGGTAACGCTGAGCGGGATCCATGGCCAGAAAAGACGGATTGTCGACCCCGGCGATCTTGCTGGAATATTCCAGGGAGCCGCAGGACAAATCCAGTTTGTATACGTAAATCCCTTCACTGTCGCCGCCGGTGTAGGTGCCGATGTAGACGAGAATTTCTTTGTCGCCCGATGCGGTCATGATGCTTATCCCCCTTCGCGGTTTAAGGTAAAAATGAATTGCCGGAGCCCGGCGCAGGCTACATGGAAAATTCGGCGAGCAGAGTGCGCAGATATCCGGCGGCCAGGGCAATGGATTGGGCGTAGTCGCATCGGTTTCCCCGGTCTTCCAAAACGATGGACAAATTGCCGTTGAAGTCGGCCGACTTGAGGATGGTCATGATGCGCCGGTAGTCGAGCCATTCTTCTCTGCCGCTGTCGATTTTGTAGATCTTGGCTCTCAGGTAGGAAGCATGAGCGACCGTCTGCTCCATGAATTCGTAAAAATCTACTGCCGGGTCGCGCCTCGAGGACCCCGGCGATCCCCACCACTGTCCCGTATCCAGGATGAAGGTGAAATTTTTGCGGTCGACCTCGCGCAGAATAGCCAGGATGTCGTCCCCCGTGGGCGGCACTACAGGCGCATGGTTGTGTAGCCCTACGAGTATGCCGCGCTCGGAGGCGTAGTCGCAAACCTCCTGGAAACTTCCTATGACCCCGGACCACAATGCCTGGCGGTTCTCGCTGTGCGGCGGTATTCCTCCGCCGAAAAGGCGAATCAGAGGGGCTCCCATGAACGCGGCTATATCCACCGCCTCTTTGACCTGGGTAATCCTGGCCCCTAGTTCCCGCGGCGGCAGCGGAACCCCGAGCACATCTCCGCCGGGGCCCGGGGCCTGTCCCGCGAAGCCGCCTCCGGCGCCGATGAACCCGATTGGCAAACCGTACCTGTGGCACTGGAGCTTTATGTGGCTGAGATAGTCGGGTTCTTTGGAGCGAAATCCCCGGTCGAGCTGGAAGTCGATGATGTCCAGTTTCAACTCGTGGATCAGGTCGATCAGGATTTCAATGTCCACCGACGCGCCGGTGTTGCCCTTGACCTTCTGCATGGCGTTGCAGCCGAGCTTGATCATGGTTTCTCCGGCCTCATGGCAGCTCGGTGACGAGCACCCACATGGGCCCTTTCCCCACGTCCAGAACCTGCAGGGGCTCGAGTGTTCCGGTGCCGCTGTCGATGCGGTAGGAAGAGAGCTTGTCCGCACCTAGACCGGCGGCGAAGAGGAAGATTCCCCGGGGATCGAGCCTGAATGCTCTCGGAGTTCCGGGAGTGGGTTGATGTCCGGCCGCCGTCAAGCGGCCGCTGGAGTCCACCGCGAAACACGCTATGCTGTCGTGGCCGCGGTTGGGAGCGTAGAGGAACTTGCCCGATGATGTGATCTGGATCTGGGAGCAAGTATTGGATCCGCGGAAGTCAGCCGGCAAAGTGGAAATGGTCTGCAGGGCGGCGAGAGTGCCGGCCGCCGGATCCAGGTGGTAGGCGGTCACGCTGCACCCCTGCTCGTTGGAGAAATAGACAATGTCCTGGTGGGGATGGAAACAGAAATGGCGCGGCCCCTGGCCGTCCCCTGGCAGCGCCCTGGAAACAACATTGGGTTTGAGCGCGCCGGTGTCTTCGTCGAACTCGAATTGAAAGATGACGTTTGATTCACCAACGTGGGGAACGAAGGCGAATTGGTTGGAGCTGTCCGTCTGAATGGAATGGGCTTTGGCGGCGGTGGATATCCATTCGACCGGTGCGGCGCTTACCGCACCGCCGGCGCCGATTGAATGCACCGCCACCGCCCCGGCACTGTAATAGGAGGAAAGCAGGAAGCGGCCCTTGCGGTCGGTGGCGACGAAGCAGGGATCGGATTCGAGGGGAACAGCGGCGATATGGGTCAGGCCACCCGTGCCCTGGTCGATGCTGAAACTCGACAACTGGCGCGTAGAGCGCCGTCCGGCAAAGAGAAACCTGCGCTGAGGATCGACGGCCAGGGGCGCCGGACCGCCGCTGAGTTCCACGTCTGCCAGAAAGTTCAGTCGTCCCGTTTCCGGGTCCATGGTGAAGATGGAGATTCGGTCGTCCTGGGAACTGGCGACGTAGACGTAATGGGACATGCTTCTTCCTTCCGGAATCGAGCTCAGTGGCCGTCGTCCTCGGCGAAGCGAAAAGGTTCACCGCCGATGATCTGATTGCTGGTGATGGTCGGGCACCAGAATTTCTCGATGTGCTCTACGACCAGGTCGAGGCCGCGGAAATGGCTCGCCCGGGGCTTCATGCGCGAGTTGTACATGACGTCGGTCATGTCCCGCAACAGCAGGGTGTTCTTTCCCTGGTAGACAAGCTGGCGGATTCCGAACGGCCTCCCAAGGACACACATATTGGCGGCCACCCCCATAATCATCACGTTCTCCCGGTCGAACTGCTGCATCAGGTAAAAGGCCTCGATGCCGTCGGTGATCGCATCGCCGGCATCCATCTCGATGGTGTCGATCTGTCTGTACCAGGGCTTGCCGCGGCTGCAGGTGATGCAACAGTCGCACCCTCCGTCCGAGTCGTCTATGGGGAGCGAGCCCTCGCGGTCCTCGTCCAGGGGACACGATTCCATCAAGGGTACTCGCGTCCGCGTCCCGGGCGCATTTTGAGCCAGCTCGCGCTGAGGGGTGCGGGCATAGAAATCCATTGTGCCGCTGGGGCAATGGATGATCAGCACGCCTTCTTTGCGCAACTCTTTCACAACTTCGTTCATGCGCGGAGCCATCTCCGCGACGCGCCGGGTGGCCGCCACGCACCAGTGCTCGTTCCACATGTCGCAGATGATCACCGCCGTTTTTTGCGGATCCAGCTCAACCATGCGCTCGTCAGTTCGGAAAGAGCCCTTGGCTAGCGCCACGCCGACGCGTTGTCGCAGGATCATAGGATCTCTCAATTCCCCCCGAATATGACCGGACAGACAGTGGTATTGTCAAGGTAAGTCGTGAGTCCCTCGCGCTTGTCTCCCAGCGGGCGGCTGTTCTCGGTGCGCAGGTGAATCGCCAGGCTGCGCCGGGGTCCGTGTGCGCGGTTGTGGTCACTGCCGTGAAGAGCCAGGCGGTCGTGCAGACTCAAGCCGCCGGCTTCCATCAGGGCGTCGGCTTCCTGCCATTGCTCTCCCGGGGGGACCTGGATATTTTGGCGGGTCCCTCCCTGGCTGAAAAAATCGCTGCCTTCCACGTATCCCCAGCGGTGACTGCCGCTGACGAACCTCATGGGTCCCGAATCCTCCCGCACATCGCTTAACGCGACCCATGCGGTCAACAATTCGCTGCCCTCTTCCCACGCCGGTCTCCAGTAGTTCCAATCCTGATGCCAGCCCACCCGGGTGGCTGTAGTTTCGTCGCCGGTGGTCGGTGGTTTGTACAACAGTTGGATCCACCAGGTCTGAATCATTTTCGCACCCGTGGCCGCCGCCGCCAGCCTGCCGATGACCGGTGAAGCCGCCACTTCGCGGATCGCCCGGTTGATAAACTGCGGTTGCTCGATCTTGCAGAGCACATCGGGGTCGTCTCCCGGATTCCACACCGACTTTCTCGGCTCAATATCGTCCAGGTCGTATTCGCCCCGCCGGATCATATCCATGCCAATGCGGGCACGGCGCGTCAGGTCGGGATCGAGGACGGGCCGGTGGAAGATGAAAAATCCCTGGTGGTCGTAGCGCTCCCCGATGTCTGCATTCGACGGAACACTCATTCAATCTTCCTTTTCGCAATAGGAGTGCAGGACCCCCGCACGGACCCGGTGTCGCTCTCAGGAGTTCAGTATTGCCGCGAATTCCTTTTTGAATTTGCGGATTTTCGGGTCAATGAGAGCGCGGCAATAAGGCTGTTCCGGATTGAGGAGATAAAATTTCTGGTGGTATTCCTCTGCTTTGTAGAAGTTGGTGAAAGGGGTGATCTCGGTGACGATGGGATCGGGCCACAGATCCCCAGCATCGGTTTCCTCTCTGGAACTTTCGGCGATGAGCTTTTGTTCGCCGCCGTGATGGAAAATGGCGGAGCGGTACTGGCTGCCCACGTCGGCGCCCTGGCGGTTCAAGGTGGTAGGGTCGTGGATGCGCCAGAATACATAAAGCAAATCCGCAAATGAAATGATGCCGGGATCAAATGTAATTTGCACCACTTCGGCATGGCCCGTGGATCCACTGCAGACCTGCTGGTAGGTAGGGGACTCGACCGTGCCCCCGGCATAACCGGAGACGGCCTCGTATACGCCTCTCAAGGATTGAAAAACTGCTTCCACGCACCAGAAACATCCCGCCCCGAAAGTAGCTTTCTTCCGCTCCATTTTCACCTCTCCAGAGTCTTTGCCCCGAGCCCGTAATTTTCCAGAACCTGGTGCCAGCTCCCCTGTGCTCTCATGATCAACTCCACTACCTCGCGAATTGCGCCGCAGCCACCCGCCGCTGCGGTGGTGTAGTGAACCAGGGTGCGGAGCTCCGGCCGCGCATTTGCCACCCCCACCGCCAGTCCAACCCGCCGCAACAGCGGCATGTCGGGGAGATCATCCCCCATGTAGGCAACTTCCTCGTCGGTGACGCCGGCCTTCGCGCAAATCTCCTCGTAGGGCGGGATCTTCTCGAGGTAATCCTGGTAGATGTAAGTCACTCCCAACATTTCCGCCCGATGGGTCACTCCCGGCGAGTTGCGGCCGCTGATCAACCCGGTTTTGAGACCGGCGGCGTGGGCCCAGCGCAGGCCCATTCCGTCCTGGGAATCAAAGGCCTTGGACTCGACCATCCCGCCGGCGACACCGGGAACGTAGAACAGCTTCCCGTCGGTCCACACCCCATCCACGTCCATCAGGAGCAATTTGACCTTGGCGGCGCGCTCCAAGGGATTGAGCATTTTATCGCCCCCCGGCTCAGCCATACGCGCGTCTGGGCCCTGCTTCGCGCTGCGCTTCAATGGCCCCGAGAAGCTGGTCAAAAGGTTTGACGAAGAGATCCACTGCGTCCACCTGCAACTGGTCGGTCACCTGCCGCATGGAAATGCCCAACTCCTCCAGCCCCTCCAAGACGTCGCGGGCCTGTTCCAGGCCCTCTTCCAAGGTGGGCCGGACTACCCCGTGGTCGCGGAAGGCATTGAGCGTAACCTCGGGCATGGTGTTCACCGTGTCGGCGCCGATCAACTCCTCGACGTAGAGAACATCTCTGTAGGTGGGATTTTTGACGCTGGTGCTGGCCCAAAGCAGACGCTGGGTCCGGGCCCCCCGAGCCGCCAATTTCTGCCACCGCTCGCCGGCGCAGATTTCCCTGTAGCTGGCGTAAGCCAATTTGGCATTGGCAACCGCCACCTGGCCAGTCAGTGCGCGCAGGGCAAGCCGTGCGCTTGCCCTCCCCACCTGCCGCAGGCGGTCTTCTATCAATGCATCCACCATGGCATCAATGCGGCTGACGAAAAAACTGGCAACGCTGGCAACCTCGGAGACGCGGCCACCATTGGCGGCCAGTTTTTCCAGGCCGTTCAGGTAGGCGTCGGCCACCTGAAGATAATTTTCCCTGGCGAAAAGCAAAGTGATGTTGATGTTGAGCCCCTCGGCGATAAGGTGCTCGACGGCGGGGACTCCGGCCGCCGTTCCCGGCACCTTGATCATCAAATTTTTTCGGCCCACATCGGCGGCCAGACGCAACGCCTCGTCGATGGTATCCTGGGTATCGTTGGCCAGATGGGGGGAAACCTCCAACGAGATGAACCCGTCGCGCCCGGCGCTCTCCTGGTACACCGGCCACAACAAATCCGCCGCCCACTGAATATCCTCAATGGCGATGGCTTCGTAGATCTCTTGAGCGTTGCGGCCCGCGGCGGACAGGGCTCGCAATGCTCCGGCATATTTCGCGCTGCCTGAAATGGCTTTCTCGAAAATTGCCGGATTGGAGGTCATGCCGCGCAGGCCATCTTCTTCGATCAACCGCTGCAAGGCGCCGGAGGTGATCAGGAGCCGGCTGATTGAGTCGAACCATACACTCTGACCGCACTGGCGCAGTTCCGTGAGGGCATTGGACATGGAAGCAACTCCTTTGTGGGCAAGACCCCAAAATGGTAAAGCTCAGAACCGGCTCCATTCGACCATCTCGGATGCGCCGGTCCCGAGCAATGAAAAACAGGGCTACGGAGTTCGGTTCCATAGCCCCCCACACCGTCTCGAACAGTGATGCTCCAAATTAGTTGTAAGGCTGCAAATTGTCAATCAATTTTGTCGATCTACAAGTCGATCAATTAATTGAAACCAGGACGGCCCGGTCCCAACTCGGGATTGTATTTGCCCCCCGGCGGTGTTTCGTCCTCCTTCCCGGTTTTTTATATTGGCCCCGAGGTCCCATTCATCTCCTCCATTGCTTTCGCCCCGACACTTGAAGAAGGCGGACCGTGGCGACCATCATCGACGGCAAGAAGCGCATCCCTTTCATGCGCGGAATGTTGATGCATTACTTGATTCAGCGCGACTTCACTCACGAAGAAGCCTCCGATATTGCCAATGGCGTCCGCGACGATCTGAGCAAAGAAAAAAACATCCCCAAAAAAAATCTGCTCAGCCTGATTGACAAACGCATACGCAGGCAATACGGCAACCGCTACCTGGGAGACCTGGTTTTCTGGGACCGAGCTCCCACTATCATTTCGGTGGAGCGGCAAAGCGGTACCCTGCCTTTTTCCAAGGAGATTCTGTCCCATTCCATCCAGGCATCGGGCCTCGCCACTGACCGGTCCTACCAAATCGCCCAAACTATTGAATCACAGCTGATCGATCAGCGCCGCACTCTCATAACCCACGAGGAACTCGAAGACCTTACCGCCGACATGCTGGCCAGGCACCACAGTGAGGCCTATGCCGAGCGCTACCAGGTGTGGCGCACATGGAGAGATACGGACAAACCGCTGGTTATCCTGATTGGGGGTGCCAGCGGGGTCGGCAAGACCTCGCTGGCCATAAACCTGGCCAGCGTGCTCCACATTCCCAGAGTGGTGGCCACCGACGATATCCGCCAGATCATGCGTCTGATGCTGGCCCCCGAATTGATGCCTTCCATACATGATTCTTCCTACAGCGCCCAAGCCCCCAACATTCCGGGGCTGGACCCGACCATTGCCGGTTTCCGCGATCAGGCCAAGTCGGTCGGTGTCGGAGTGAGGGGGATAATTGGCCGCTCCATCGAAGAAAACGCCAGCGTCATTATCGACGGAGTCCACCTGCTGCCCGACTTCATAAACGTGCATACTATCTCCAAATCAGTTTTTCTGGTGCCTCTCTGTTTGGCGCTTTCGGATCGACCGGCCTACGAAGAGCGCTTTGCAAAACGCGAGGCCGAGGCGCCCGGCCGTCCCATGCACCGCTACCTTGCCCACATCGATAAGATTCTCCAGATACAGGAGCACATTCTCGAGCGCAGCGCTGAGTACGACATACCGATCATCGAAGCCAGTACCGCAGAGGAAGTGACCAGTGCCGCAGTGATGATGGCCGCCGAGCGCCTGCTGGAACAGAGCGATATACAAAAAGCGCTGAGCACTGGGCAGAAGAAAAGAAAGAAAAAGAAAAGGCCTGACTTAGGTGGATTGCATCCCGGTTCCGGAACTTTTATATTAACCCCTCGGAATCGATGCAACTTAAAACCGGACAATTTTAAAAAGCGCTCGCGCCGAAGCAGAGACGGAAAATGCCGAGGAGAAATGTCATGCTGAGAAAAAAAGAAAAAGGAGTTGCGGCCAGCGGCAATCAGGCACTCAATACCATCATTGGCCGCGGCACCCAATTCGAGGGTACGATGCAGGTGGAGAACAGCGTGCGAATCGACGGCATTTTCAAAGGCGAACTCAACTGTTCCGGCGCGCTGACCATAAGCCAGACCGGCGAGGTCCACGCCCAGGTTGGCGGCAAAGAAATCTACATCAACGGGGTGGTGCACGGAACCGTGCGCGCCGAGAAGGTGCACCTTGACAGCCAGGCCCGCTTCATCGGCGATATCTTCGCCTCTGCGCTGTCGATCTCCGAGGGCGCCCTATTCCACGGAAACTGTTCCATGGAGGCCGGCGATGAAGAAACCCAGCCTCTCTCCATCTCCCCTGCCGCCCCCAAAACTCAATCCGAGATTCCCCTCAGATCAGCCGATGGCGAATCCCAGGCAGCGAAGAGCTAGGGATCCTTCCCGCTTGTACCAGATCATCCCGCTGCAATATGGATCCGGCAACGGACTATATCTTCCTCTCCTAACTTTCCATCATTCATCACCCGTCTCTGACCGGGCTGGAAACACTCCCGGAAATCCTCAGTACAGCAGGTAAATGCGCAACCTGGGATAAATGCGCAGAGCCGGTGCCGGAAAGTGAATCCAGTTGAGCTGGGTCTTGATATAGTTCAAGATCCTTCCCCGGCCAGGAAGAAAGCGGACGTCGTAGTCCAGGGCGAGGAAAATTTCGGGACGTGCAGGGGGCAAATCTCCGTAGTACTTGTTTGGCCCCTGGCTCTTGACGTTGCTGCCGTGCAGGCCGGTGACCCCGTAACCCAGGCCCAGGCCCAGAAAGTCAGCCCATATCTCATCCGCTCGATCGCCCGATAACTGATTTAGCGACAGGGTCATCCAGAAGGTCATGCCCTCATAGTCGTCAATCAGGTGCTCGATGTGGGGCCGATCACGGTCCCGGCGTTTGTGGCGGTCCAGATAGAGCGCCGAAGGGTAGTAACTGAATTTGAAGCGAAGACCCCGGGTCGCCGGAAAGAGGTTGTATATCAGCGGTATCCCGGCTCCCACACTGTTGGCCAAAAAATCAGGAATGCTGAACCCCCACTGGTCAAAATGGGCGTCCCGCATCTCGATTTCGAGGAGGGCGGCCCAACTACTGAGGGTTCCCAGGAGAACGGCCGAACGCCCACCCAAACCGCACCAGGCGTAGGCCCCGGCAAAGGTCTGAGCCATAGCCAATCCCCCCAAGAAGTGCCCGCCCTTGTCCATATTCAGGTAGGTTTCTCCATCCCAGTCGTTGATCCAGCGAACGCGGTCGAGCTTCTCCCCCTGGTACCAGGTGCGGTCCAAATACTTGAAGCCAAGATAACGTGAAGTCAGAGCACCGCCTCCAACCAAGGCCAGACGCATCAACTCGATGTCCTTCTCCTCCCGCAGGCCGTCGGCTGCCCCCGGTGGAACCCAAAGGCCAAGGGTCAGACAGCAAGAGAGAAAGTGGATCTTGAAAATTTTTGCGACCACCAGTATCTCGCCAGTGCGGGAGGAAGGAACTCGCGGAGGGAAGATCAAGTTTTATTTAGCAGAAAGAGTGCCGGGGTGTTAACTTAAACTCGAACTTAACCTCGCGCATATTGTTCACCGCAGCAAAGGGCAGAGGACCTGAAGTATTCACTGTCTGGCTTAAAGTGAGGGTAGTAACCTTTCGGCGCAACTACCACACAACCTCGTTCAATCCACAACCTGGTTTCCGCCCTGTTTCCTGATTGAGTCATGAAAGAACACTGGGTCGCACCGGCCGCATCCAAGCGTCGGCGGCGACGGCAACAGACCCCGCTGGAAAAAATCGCAGCCGCGGCTCCACCGTCCACCCAGCAGCCGTTCGCGCGCCGCAAGTCCCGGCGGTCGCGGTGGCAGCGGTGGATTCTGGGGGGACTTTCCTCGCTGGGTCCTTCACCCACCTTCCACGCCTACCTGTTTGTCGGCAGCATCCTCGCCATCCTTGGATTTTTTTTCTATAACGATTCCATCATCCGGGAGTTCAGGGAGCAAGAAAGAGGACGAGCAAAACTCTATGCGGATCTCCACGCCTTTGCCGCTTCGCCCTGGGCGACTCCCGAGCAGATAGAATTCATTTTTCAGAAAGTAATTCGGAACCCCAGGGCGGATTTCCCCATGATCTTCACTGACCCCCGCGGAGAAATCACCCAGTGGAAAGGGGAAGGACTACCCGATCCGGGGGATACTTCGGCCGCCGCCATGCAGGCCTTGCGGGCTCACCTGGAGCGCATGAGCTCCAAAAATGCCCCCATCCCATTGCAGTTCTCCTCCAAATCTTTGGTCTACCTGCACCAGGACGGCGGCGACCTCATCATCACCGACAGCGCCGACGAGATCGTCGCATGGCGCGGAAACCAATTGCCTCCCCCCAATGACACCACCGCCGCCGCTCGCCGGATCGTCGCCAAAACCCTGAGCCGGGCAAACCAGGTTAACCCCCCTCTCGCCTTTGCAGTCAGGGCCGATACACCCAACTACCTGCACCAGGACGGCGGCGACCTCATCATCACCGACAGCGCCGACGAGATCGTCGCATGGCGCGGAAACCAATTGCCTCCCCCCAATGACACCACCACCGCCGCTCGCCGGATCGTCACCGCAACCTTGAACCGGGCAAACCAGGTAAATCCTCCTCTCCCCTTCCAAGTCCAATCGGCAACCCGCAGCTATATCTACTATGGCGACTCCGACCTGATCAGCCGGGTTTCACTGGCACCATTCATTCAGATGGGCGTTCTCGCGCTCTTTCTGGTGATCGGCTACATCGGCTTTCGCAATATCAAGCGCAGCGAGCAGCGTTCGATCTGGGTGGGCATGGCCAAGGAGACAGCGCACCAACTGGGCACGCCGTTGTCCTCCTTGTCGGGCTGGCTCGAACTGATGGGGCAGGAGGTTTCAGATTCGCGAAAAATGGATGCGAAAGCCAGTCTGGCTCAGATCAACCACATGGCGGACGAGATGCGGGAGGACATGCAGCGGCTGAACCAGATCGCCTCCCGCTTCGGACAGGTGGGCTCCGTTCCCGAGCTCAAGAGGGGTGACGTGCACACCGTCCTCACCGAGACCATGGCCTATTTCCAGGGTAGAGGACCGCAATTCGGGCGCCACGACATTAACGTGAAATGCAACCGGAAGATACCCGAGATTCCCCTCAACGCCGAGCTCATGGGTTGGGCTTTTGAGAACCTGTTTAAAAACTCCATAGACGCCTTCGGCTCCAGACCCGGTGCCATCGAGATCGGCCTGGACCTTGCCGGCGGCGGGGATGCGGTAGAGATCCACCTCGCCGACAACGGACGCGGCATAGAGCCCGAGCACATCAAACGCGTATTCGATCCCGGATTCAGCACCAAAAAGCGCGGCTGGGGCCTGGGACTGGGGTTTGTCAAACGAATTGTAGAAGAGTACCACAAAGGCAAAATCAGGGTTATCCGCAGCGTGCCCGACGAGGGCACGACAATTGCGATCTCCCTGCCGCTCAATTGAGGGAAAGGCCGCCATGGAAACTCAAAAAAGAAAAATCCTATGGGCTGACGACGAGATCGATCTATTGCGCTCGCACCACCTCTTCCTCGGCAGCCGAGGCTACGAGGTTACGCCGGTAAGCAACGGGGAAGATGCGGTTGCGCTGATGCGGCAGACCCACTTTGACATCGTCCTGCTGGACGAGATGATGCCCGGCCTCGACGGCCTCTCCACGCTTGAACTGGTCAAGGAGCTCGATCCCAACATCCCGGTCATCATGATCACCAAAAGCGAAGAAGAGCACCTGATGAACGAGGCCATCGGCCGGCGCATCGACGACTACCTGATCAAACCGGTTAATCCCAGTCAGATTTTCATGGCCTGCAAGAAAATCCTCGACGTGGGCAAAATCCGCCAGAGGCGGGCAGGCCAGGTCTATTCCTCCAGGGCCAATCAGATTCGCTCCCGGCTCTCCGAGGAACTTACTTGGCATTCCTGGATCGATGTCTACCGGCTGCTGTGCGAGTGGGACATAGAGATAGGCCAGTTGAGGGACAAAAGCCTCTACCAGATAGTCGAGGACCAGAGAGGGGAATGCAACCGCGAGTTCGGCAACTTTGTGGAGCGCAATTACACTACCTGGCTGCACAGCGAGGACGATTCACCCCCGCTTTCAGTGGACATCGTCGCCGAATTCGTCCACCCTCCTCTGGAACGTGGCCGCCAGGTCTTTTTTATTGTTGTAGATTGTTTGCGCCTGGACCACTGGATGATCATGGAGCCTTTGCTGGCCGAGTACTTCAACATCAAGCGCTCCTACCACTACTCCATCCTTCCCACTGCCACGCCATACTCGCGCAACGCCATCTTCAGCGGTCTCTTTCCCAGCGAAATCACCGAGAAGTACCCCGACAAATGGCAATCCGCCCAGGACAGCGAGCACAGCCTCAATCGCCACGAACACCTTTTCATCGACGACCAACTCGCCGAAATGGGTCTCCGGCTGCCTTCAAACTCGCACTACACCAAGGTCCTTGATGCGGCAGAAGGCCATCACTTCACCCGCAGGATACCCTCGCTCAACAAGGTGCCTCTGGTCTGCGTGGTCTACAACTTCCTCGATATGCTGGTACACGGCCGCTCGCGGTCGCAACTCCTCAAGGAGATTTCGCCCGACGAGAACGCCTTCCGCTCCCTGGTCCAGTCCTGGTTCGTGCACTCCTCTCTCTTTGCCAGCCTGCAGCAAATCGCCCGTATGGACGCGGTGGCCGTCCTGACCACCGACCACGGCGCCGTGCGTGGCTCCCGCGCCGTGGTTGTCCACGGCGACCGCGAGACCTCCACCAGCCTGCGCTACAAGTACGGCAAGAACCTGCGCTGCAACTCGAAGGACGTTCTCTTCATCGACCATCCTCTCGAATACGGCCTTCCCAAGGCAGGCCTGGGGTCCAACTTCGTCATAGCCAAGGAAGACTTCTACCTCGTCTATCCCACCAACTTCAACGAGTATCAACGCCAGTACAAAGACAGCTTCCAGCACGGCGGAATCTCGCTCGAAGAGATGGTTCTGCCGGTGGCAATAATGGAGCCAAAATAATCGCCATGTCCCTGGAAGAAGAAACTATCATCAGCCTATCCCCGGAAGAGACCCGCGCCCGCGGGGTCCGTCTCGCCAGGACCCTGTCCCCCGGCGATCTCCTCGCTTTCAGCGGAGACCTGGGCAGCGGCAAAACCTGCATGATCCAGGGCATCTGCCAGGGGCTGCAGGTGAATGACTATGTCAACAGCCCCACCTTCGTCCTGATCAACGAGTACAGCGGCACCCTGGACACCCTCACCCTGCCCGTCTATCATTTTGACCTCTACCGCCTCGATACCCCATCCGAACTTGAAGACCTGGGCGCGGAAGAGTATTTTTTCGGATTGGGCATTTGCCTGGTCGAATGGTCCGAACGCGCAGGGGATCTCCTCCCCTCCCGGCGTCGGGACATATCCCTGGAGTACATTTCCGACACAGAGCGCCGCATCACCTTGAGATTCCGAACCCCTTGAGAGGCGTTTCGGACAAGCCCCTTGCAACACATCCGGAGAACAGGGACCAGTGAAGAGGTCCACGGGAGGTGGTCCGGGTGGATCGTCCAGCGCATATTCCCGGGGAAAGCAGATTTCGTGCATACACGAAAATTACCGGTTCGATTTCAATTCATCCTGGTCCTGCTCGCCTCCGGTTTCGTCCCTTTCACTCTTCCACAAGCGGAAGCCGAGCCTCTCTCCGAGCAAGTCCGCCTCATCGACTGCCCCACGGCGGGCCTCGCCGACAAAGGACGATTTGGAATCGACCTGCGCTTCTTTCCCAACGGAGGCGTCTCCACCCGACTGCACGCCGGGGTTCTTAGCCGCCTCACGGTTGGGCTTTCCTTCGGCGGCGAGCAGATCATCGGAGACCAGGACATTGACTGGTACCCCCGCGTGGAGGCGGGTGTCAAATACCGCCTCATCGAAGAAAATACTACCTGGCCAGCCCTGGTTCTTGGCTATGAAACCCAGGGATACGGCACCCACCGCAACGACCGCTACCAGATCAAATCAAAGGGATTCCTCGTGGTCCTGAGCAAAAACTACATATCCCCCCTGGGCCAGTTCGGACTCCACGGCGGGTTCAATCTGACCCGCGAAAACCGCGACGACGGCGACCTTTCAGGGTGGCTTGGGATAGATAATGCCATCAGCAGCCAACTTGCCCTGGTAGCCGAATACGATCTGGCATTCAACGACAACGCCCGGGACGCTCTGGGTTCTGGCAAAGGATACCTGAACGCCGGAGGGCGCTGGTCCGTGGGACCGCAGCTTACGCTGGGATTCTTCCTCAAGGATATGCTGGGCAACGCCGGCGAAAAAAAAGGAAAGTGGTCCACCATGAGCCGCGAACTTACCGTCCTCTACGCGGAGGAATTCTGATGCGAAGAATCGATTTCACCCTGTGCACCCTGCTATTTTTTTTCTCAGGCGCCGGCATACCGGGGGCAGAGGAAAGCGCCATCAGTAACTTTTCCGGCCTCGGTGTTCGCGCCATGGGCATGGGCGGCGCCTACGTGGGGGTAGCGGACGATTTCACCGCGATCTTCTGGAACCCGGCCGGGCTGGCGCAGATGCGGCAGCGCCAGGGCTATGTGGCCGTCCTCCACAACACCCACGATAACAAGGCCCGGAAGGCAGCCGATATGCACACGGCAAGCGAGTTGAGCAATACCCGCATTGGCTCTCTTGGCCTGGTCTATCCCTACCCGGTCTACAGGGGCAGCCTGGTCTTTGGCGCCGGTTTCAACCAGGTCAAGGGCTTCGATTCGATCGTCCGCATCAGAGGATTCAGTCAGGTCGACAGTTTGCAGATAGACGATACCTTCAGCCACGAAGGCGACATAAACATGGTCTCTCTCGCCGGGGCCATCGAAATCTCTCCGTCAATTGCTCTTGGACTGACCTTGAATTTATTGTCAGGAGATGACGAAAATATCCGCGAGTACAACTGGATCGACAGCGAAGACTATTTCATTGAGAAAAGCTGGAAGGCCCAGGATGTCTTTATGGACGAATACAATACGGCCTTCGGCGCCACCCTGGGTGCCATGGTGCGCACTCCCCGGGAGGATCCGAGAGTGCGCTTCGGTGCCACCATATCCACCGGACCCACCTACAAAATCGACTACTCATTCGGACAGGCAATGGCCGACGAGGACGGTTTCCCCGGCTACAACCTGATTGAGTACGACGACCGCCGCGAGCCGGAGACCACCCCCAACGTAGTCGATACCGGCTCCTACAGACTCTCCCTGCCGCTGGAGTTCGGTGCCGGTATCTCCTGCCAGCCCGTGAAGGGCCTGTGGCTGGCTGGCAGCGCCCACGTGGCAGGATGGTCCCAGAGCGAATACAAAGGCGAGGACGAGTTCGGATTGCGCGCCAATGCTTCCTTCGAGGAGCAGTACGAAGACGCGGTGCGCTATCATCTGGGGGTCGAATGGCAGGTTCCTGTTATTACCCTGGACCTGCGGGCCGGATTTTACAGCGACCCTATTCCCTTCGTCGGACCACGGGATCCGGACCTCAGCCCCGATCCGGAGACCAATCCGCTCATCTCCGTCGAGCGCGACCGCCGCTTTTTCACTCTGGGAGCAGGAATGCTTTTCGACGAAGTCATGCAGATTGACGGGGCGTGGACCCGCGGCCAATTCGAGCAGATCGAAGGGGATGTTGCCGAAGAAAATGTCCTCAGCCGGCTATTCGTCAGCGCCAGCTATCTCTTTTAACCGCGGCCACGGCGTCCTGTATAGAACGATAAACACCTTTATTTACAACCCCTTAAATATTTCATCTCAGAACCATTTTGCCGTGGCGGCCCAGGCCCAAGAAGAAGTTGACTGCAACCCTTTATATTTATTATCTTATCAGAAGTTGGATCTACTTAACAACTTGCCAGGAACTGGATTCCGCCATGCAAGGTTATACATTCGGGAAGAGAGCCCATCGGGGCAGAAAGAAGGTTGTCATGAAGGCGAAAAATTTATCCCTATACACAGCGCTCGGTCTCGCCTGTTTCTCTCTGAGCAGCTGTTATACTGTGCTTCAGGGACCCAAAACAGCCGCCGACCTGCAAAAGTCCCAAGAGTTGTCCCAGGGACAAGAAAAATGGGACGGCGCGCCTACTACCCTGGGCCGTTTCCAGGAGCGCCCTGATCCCTGGAACGACTTCTACTATCCCAATGCGCCCAGCGGCACCTATGGTTATGACGGCTATGGCGGCTTCCCCATCTTTGGCTTCGATTCCCGCTACGGTCTCTACGGCGCCGGAATGGGCAATCCCTACGGTTACGGTAACGGGCACTATCCCTACGGCTATGGTTATGCCTCCTCTCCCTATTATGGCTATGGCGCCGATCCCTATGGCTATGGCGCCGACCCATACTACCGCGACCAGAGCGGCTATTACGTTCCGCCGGGATACGAACTGGTGAGCACTGCCACCCTGGATCGATTGCGCTCGGCCGAGCAGTCCCTGTCGACCCAACCAACCGTAGACCCCGACGCCCTGCGCCGCGAGGAGCGCCGCAGGGCCGAGCACCTCTGGGACCAGCGCGAGCAACCACGGCGGACTCGGCCCACAACCACTCCGCGCGCAGCACCAGCATCCAGCGCCAAACCCAAGAGCTCCAAACCGGCATCGACATCAGAAGAGGACCAGGGTAGCACCAAGCCCAAGCGCAGAGGCGGTCGTTAGTACTAAATCATGACCGGGACAAAAAGAGGCGAATGGAGCATATCCATTCGCCTCTTTTTTCTAGATCTTCTCTCAATTCCCGCTGATCTCAAAACGCCGCACCTGCAATCGCGGTGGCGGAGCCAGCAGCAGGAAAAACTGCCGCAGGCTCCGGCCCATGGCCATCATCAATTGTCGTTCGGTCTGGTTACCCCCCCCACCTATGAGTTGCGAAAGCTGGATTGGCTGCCAATTGCGCTGCCGCCCCTGGCGCCGCCATGTTTTGCCACTGTGAAGGTTGATCAAGCTCACCTGCAAATCCACCGACATATTCATGCTCGGATTGGGAGAGAGACCGCCATAGGGCGAGGGTGACATAGGGGCCATGCGCGCCTGAACACCGTTGAGCTCGACAAAAACCAGAGCATCGAGTTCCATCTCCGCACGCAGTGCCGTCCGCGTCTCCTTGGTAAAAACATTGGTCGAATCAAAGACCATTTCCTTGAAGTGCCAGGTGATTTCATCCTGCGAAACCACCGTTGTACGGGGCAAATTGCTCAACCCCCGGGCGATGGCATCGCCCATCCGGGCCAAAATCTTTTCGATGTCCAATTCTCTGAAAGGCTCGATATTTGTAATCGAGAGCACCCCGATATGCTCGACGTCCTCAAGTAAGGGACGCAGCGCCGGATCGGGCTGAGAAGGCGCCTTGAACTCTATCGTCTTGAAAGTGCCCTGGCTCGCACAACCGCAGAACCCAGCGGTCAGCACCAGACAACCGAGGATGGTAAGAGATCCTCTCAAAAGCTTTGTCCAAAACTGAAGTGAAAGCGGCGGTCCGAATAGTTGCCTTGCAAATCCGTTTGCCAGGCCCACTCGAAATTCATCGGCAGAATAAAGTAGAGCACCAATCCAAAGCCGATGCTGGCACGCAGTGACTTCTCGGTCTCAGGTTCGAGAGCAGAACCCATCGATTCCGGATTGTAGAGGGGCCACAATTTCACCTTGTCGGTCTCGTCCCATGCGGTTCCCACATCCAAAAACGCGCTTCCGTCAACGGCGGGAATGACGAAATTTCCAGGCCAGCCGAAAACGATGCCGCGGATAAAAGGAACGCGCAACTCGGCGTTCATCAACACCACCCGGCTGCCCTGCAATTCGGACCATTTGTAGCCGCGCAAAGGGCCGGCGTTGAGATTGAAGCCGGCATAGAACGGCTGCCACCAGGCGGGTCCCCCCAGGTTGTAGCTCAGTGCGTCCGAGCCTATGGAAGATATGCTGGAACCGCGCAGGCCCAGCACCGACCAGCGGCCCAGGCGCAGGTAGTGGCGGTAGTCAACCTCGATGTGGGCGAAGGACCGATCGCCACTGCCAAGTTTGAGGGTGCGGCCAACCGAGAGAAAGTAGCTCCTGCCCGCAGTCGGCCCAAGCAATCCATAGGTGATCGAATCGTGCACGTAGGCGGCCCTGAGCAAGTGAGTGCTGCTGGAGTCCACGACCTCCTGCTGGGGATAGACCCGCTCCTCCAGCTCGCTCACATAAGTGTAGTTCAGGTCGAGGCGACGGTATATGTCGCGCGGATAGGAGGCAGACAACAGCGCCCCCCGCTGTTGAATCCGCACAATGCCTGAGGAAAAGGATGTCCGCCTGAAGGAATTCTGGTTGAAAAAGTTGCGGTCGCTGTAGAACTGGTTCCAGTTGAAAACGGCCACGTTGTAGGTCGGCCGCTGGCCGTAGTACTGGTAGGTTCCGGCAAAGTTGAAGTCGTTGCTGATGTCCTGGGAGGCCACGTAGTCGGTGGCCAGAGCAAGTGAGTGGTTGCCCAGGAGGTCGCTCATGCTCAATTGCGCCACTGAGGATAGGAATCCACCCGTATTGTAGCCCATCTGCAGGCTGATGCCGTCGAATTCCAACTTGGGAACGTAGCGGCGCCGGTTCAGCTCCGGCATATCGGACCCTGCCGATTCGACCGAATCCGGCGGCGCGTGCGGCGCCGAGGGCTGATGCGGGGCGCTCTCGCTCGCCTGGATCCCGGCCATATTTTGAGATAGGTCGGCCAAGAGCACGGCTCCCCCTTGACCGGCCCCCTGCTCGAGGAGAGCAATTCCCTCCTTCAATTCAGCCTTGATTTCCTCCTCCGGTTTCCTGTCGGCCATGAGGACCGCCGGTGGAGCCCCGGCGCTGGGAGCCGCCAGGGTGGTTTCGGGCGGATCGGTTGCGGGGAGAGACTCTCTCTCTACCCGGGCGAAAAGTTCGGCGCTGGTGCGCACTATTTCAGGCCACGAGGGAACCTTCATGCGATAGAGGCGACTGCGCCCCTGGTAGTAAGTGCTCATTACGAGTTGCTTGCCGTCTGCGGAAAGGTCCGGACTCATGACCCCGCTCAAGGACCGGGTGAGGCGGTACTCGCGGCCCTCTTCGAGGTCGAAAACAAAGAGATCGTTGATCTTTTCCCGGGTCGATACAAAGAGCAATTTGTCGCCTTCAGGAAACCATTTGGGCCACAGATCGTCGGTGGGACCCTGGATCACAACCTTGCTCTTGCCGGTGGATAAATCGTAGAGTTTTATGTCGAATTGACTGCCGTACTTGCTGCTGAATGCGAGCTTTTTTCCGTCGGGGGAAAATGCCGGATAGTCGTCGCGCTGGGGAGTGCCGGTGATCTGGGTGAGAGCGCCGCTGCCGACCTCGATCAGGTAAATGTCGCTTTGCCCATAACCGCTGCCTACAAAGGCCAGACGGCTGCTGTCGGGCGAAAAGGTAAGTGCTTCGATCACCTCCAGATCGTCAAAACTGAGGCTCTGCTCGAGCCGCTTGTCGTAAAGATCCCAAAAGAGAATTATGTCCTTTGGGCCCTTCTTGGCCACAAAGGCAATGCTGTGTCCGTCAGGAGCCCATGCTACGGTGCCCTCGCCAAAGGTCAAATGGTCGTAGCGGGTGGCAAACATGCCCCTCGTCACGCGCTCCACCAACGAGCCATCACGAACCCGGATGATGTCGATATGCTGCTCAACCGCGTCCGAAGAGAGTACCGCCAGCATATCGCCGCTCAGTGACCACTTGGCGCTGGCGTAGCCTTGATACGGATTTTCATCGTTACCGACTTTGTGGCCCAATTCGGCGAAGTAGTCACGGGTCTGGAGCAGGGGCCAGTACTGCTTGCGCATGTGGGCAGACCAGCGCTCGTGTAAAGCCTCCATGTCCATTTCCTTGCCCATGAGTCGCTGCAGCAATTTATCGGTGTCGTTCTGGCTGTCCCAAAGGCGCAAAATGCGGCTGATTTTTTCGGGGCCGTAGTTGGCTGCAATGTACTCGATGATGCTGTGGCTCTGCTTGTAGGCCAAGAAGACATTGCCCGAGCCCCAAGACGAGTTCATTACCTCCAGAGGAATAAACTGATCGGTGAGGACTGCATCGCGCAGCACCATTTCGTCGACCGTATTGCGCCCAGGAGTCACGTACTCGGCCATACCCTCCATGACCCATGTAGGTGGAGCACTGAGCGGATTTGACAGGCGCTTTATCGGTCCCTTGTAAAGGATGTCGTATTGGAAAATGTGGCAGAGTTCGTGGACCAGGACATTGCGGAATTCGTCCAGGTCGCCGTTAAATGGAATTACTATGCGGTAGCGCAGGGGCTCGGCAAAACCGGCGACTCCCGGAGGAAGAAATTCGTGAATGATGTTGGTTTGTTGGAACTCGTAGTGCGACTTGAAAATGACGATGGGAGGCCGATGGGACAGCTCGTGGTGCAGGATGGCACTGATGTGGACATAGGCCTCTTCCAGATACTCCACCGCTTTCTCCGCCAATTCGTGGAATTCGGGTTCGTAATAGAGGTCGAGGTGTTCACTTTCGAGAATCCACCAGTCGAAATTCTTGTAGCGCACCTTGTTTTTGCCAAATCCCTGCACCAGTTGCGAGGTGAGTATATCCTGGGCGGAGGCGGACAGAGACCAGAACAGAGCCAAAGCGATCAATGCAAAGACCGGAACTTTGGCGCCGCTCCATCGGGGCATTCTATTGGCTTTATCGGGCAAAACGGCTACCCTCCTGCATAGATGGATTGCTGGGCTTCCGCGGCACTGCCAGATGCCGGACTCAGTTCGGGCTGTGCATCCAATTCAATGATGTCAATTTGCACGGCGCTGTCGGGCAGGGCCCGCCGGCCCCGCTCGAATAGCTCCAGGTTGTTCCGATATGCCTTTTCCTTGGGGCTCAGATTCCAAGCTTTTCCATACGCGGCCATTGCTTTCTCTTCAAGGCCGAGGCGTTCATAAATAATGCCTAGATTGTTGTGCAGGCTGGCGGCCAGGCTGTCCCGTTCCACTGCCTGTTCCAAATGCAGTCTGGCCTCGTTCCACAGACCTTTTTCAACACACCAGAAGGCGTACTCATTGATTTGCCTGACCTCCTGCTGGCGGTTGCGGCTGCGCTTGGTGCGCTTGATTTCCGTCACCTTGGCCAGGGCTGACTCCCGCCTTGCCAGTGCCACTCCGGGAGCGCTCAATTCCTTTGCAACTTGAATGTCCTCGGCATTCCCCTCGTATAAGGGAGCTTCACCAGCGGCAGTCTCCCCACTGGGTGTTTCGGAAGCAGCGGTCTCCATGGCCTGTTGCACTGACGCTGAATAGATCGGGTCTTCCTCAACGGTTTCCACTTTCGCTGCCGGCTTTGAAATTTTCAGTGTGTCCTCTGCTGCCCCAGGTTCCTCAACAACTGCTGACCCTGACGTGTCTCCAGCGGCAGTCAAAGCAGCCTCCCCCTCATCCCGGTCATTGTCGGACTCCGGACCATTCTCCGACTCCTGGACGGAGGGAAATGCACTATTCGGGTCCACCCCCGGCGCCGGGTGGCGGCGAACCAGTTCCAGACAGCCGCCCAGATTCAGGCAACCCAATGAAAACGCGCCCCATGTAAGGATTTGTATCAAGGCTTGCTTTCTTCCCGACATTTTCTTTCACCCTGGAAGCGGAGGTTTGATTTAGCGCTTTCAGATCGGCAGCTTCAAACGACCTCCCGACAAGGCTGCGAGAATATCAAATTCTACCGCCTCCAATTCCGCGGATCCCGCGCCCTGACCTGAAACGCAGCAAAAAAAACCACTCCGAGATCCAGGCCCGCCGTTTTCGCTCATTCAAGGACGCGGCACCAGAATTTTGAGGCAACTTGCGGGAATTTCTCCATTAGAGCACCGGGCATGTTACGAATACACGTTTATACCCAACCCGGAGTTCCCCAACGTCAATAAATCCTGCGCCACCGTTGGTATGCGGGATAGAGGACAAGGAGAAAGTAGAACGGGCCGTACTGTGCCCATCTCACCCAGGTCTGTTCCTGCCACGTTCCATCCCTACTATAGCCAATCAGAACTTCATAGGCAAGAAAGACCAGACCGCTGAAAAGTATCCAGGCAGGACGCGGGAATAGGGGAAGAAAGGGCAGAATCCACATCAGGTACCAGGGATGCAAAGTAGGCATCAGCAGGAGCCATACTCCCAGGACCATAAAAAGGGCGCGATAAACGTCGGCGCAACGCATCCCGGACCAAAGTGCCACCAGGAGTAGGACTCCTGCACAGATCCACTTGGCGAGCATCAAGGAAGCGTCGTCTGGTCCCGGTCCTAGTTTCTGCAGAACCCCGTAGAGGACCGCAAAGATGGCCTCGTTGAAGCGCCAATCGTGAGCATAGGTCAGCAACCCCGCAGGGAGCTGAGGGCCGGCACCGGCAAAAGGTAAATACCCGGCGGCAACCAGAGCGGGAAACCACAGCAAGGACCGGCGCTGTCTCACCTCCAGCCAGCCGGACCCCATTCGGCGCCAGAATGCGGCAAGCGCGAGGACGGGGACGAATTTGACGAGGAAAGCTCCGGCCAGGGCCCACACCGCGGCGCTGCGACGCCCGCTTCCCAAAGCAAAGAGAGCCAGCATCAGGAGAAAGGCCCCAAGGGCGTCGCTGTGGCCGCTGCCGGCAATCTCGATGACAGGCAATGGATTCCACCCATAGATCAGCACGCGGCGTACATCCTGCCGCCTCTGTTGCAAAATCAACACGAGCAGAAGCACAATGCCGAACTCGAAGATGGCAAATCCGCACTTCATCGCCGTCGGACCAGGGGACATAGAACAGACCAGGCGAAAGAAGAACTGTGTTAGAGGCGGGTAAACAGTCCCTACGTCCTTATGGTTGATGCTATGGTAGAATTCGTCCCGAAGGTGTTGCAGCTCTGGGGCAGAAGGCGGGTGAAGATAGGGATTTATGCCGTCCAACTGCACTCGGCCGTCCCAGACGTAGCGGTAAAGGTCGTCCGACAGGGTAGGCTGGCTCCCCAGCAAAGTCAGGCGAAAAACGAGTGCAGCAACAAGCACAACGCCCAGCGAGCAACCCGGCTTCCTGAAAATCCAGTATGCGCAGAGTAGATAGCAAAGAAACACCACCAGGAAACCGGCCCAGAACAGGGGAATCCGTGGACGCAGGTCTCCGATGGAAACAATGAAGAGCAATCCGGCCTCAATTCCCACTGCCCCCAGAATAACCACGGCCGTTTCAGTTTTACAGACCCGCATACTAGCGCCGCTTAATCCTGCGTGCACCGGCATAGCGCAGATCGAAATAAGGGTGGGCGAGTGGGGTGATGGTACCGCCCTGGCTGACGCTTGCGTGCGCAAAACGGCCCTCGCCGATATAGATGCCGACATGGGACACTCCGGCACCCGAGTAGGTATCCGTGAAGAAAACCAGATCCCCAGGCTTGAGATCCGACTTTCGGATGTTCCTCCCCAACCCATACATCTGTTTCGAGGTGCGCGGCAGTTCCAGGCCATAGGTTTCGCGGTAGACCGCCCGCGTCAGGGCCGAGCAGTCCATGCCTTGGCGCGTAGTGCCGCCCCATTTGTAGGGCACCCCCTGGTAGGAGTTCACTACCCGGAGAAGCCGGCTCTTGCTGGCACGCCGGCGTTTCTGCAGCTCGCGCATCACCCGGTCAGGACCGTCGGAATGGGTATAGCGCGGCGCCGGCGCAATGGAGCCGCAGGCCACCAGAAGTGCAGAGAGAAGGAGAGAGAGGAGGACAGGCTTCATGTGCAAAGAGGTGAGTGAAGAGCGGAGATTTGAGGATGCGGCGGAGAGGGACCAATCAGGTAAAAGCAACTTCCTGACTTGCTTTGCGGTTCGTGGACGGAAGGGGCAGGCGGCGGTCCAAGGTCACCGGAGCCAGAGTGGGAGATTTTAACCTGCTCCTAATATGCAGGATCTGCCCGCGGGATAGCAAGCGCAAATGCCTCCCGACTTGATTGCTCTTGGAGGAGACGATCCCTTCAATTTTTTTTAAGGCGCTGGAGGAGAAGACCGGCAACGATCAGCACCAGTCCCACAAAGGTCGACGCCCGTATTTTTTCGCCGACCAGCAAGTGAATGAAGACCAGAGAAAGAAAGGGAGAAACGAAGATCAAATATCCGACCCTGGCCGTGTTTTCCGATCGTTTAAGCGCCTCCAGCCAGAGCACAAAGGTGATTCCCATCTCGAAAACGCCAACATAAGCCGCACCTATCAGGCCCTGTGGACTGAATCCGCGAAAATCCGAAAATATCAGGCAGAATGCCAAAACAAAGGGCAGACCAAAGGAAAAGTTTAGGAATAGAGCGACTACGGGGTCACGCTCGTCCTTGGTATTGTAAATCCAGAAGAGAGCCCATACTAGGGTGCTTCCCAGAGCAAGGGCCACGCCCACCGGGTTTGAAAATTGCCAGCTGATGACATCGCCGCGGGTAGCGATTACCAGCACTCCCGAATAGCTCACCAGCCCTGCAGCAATATCGCGCCCGCCGATCCTCTGACCCAATAGAGGAATAGATAAGAACGCCAGGGTAAGAGCCCAGGTGTAGTTCAGCGTTTGAGCTTCCTGGGCGGGCAACAGGTCATAGGCCTTGAACAGGACGAGATAGTACAGGAAAGGGGTTAAAAACCCCAACTTCAGCGACTGCAAGTACTGCTTGCCGGAACAGGAAAGAACAAGGCCTGACTTGCCCTGCAGGAGCAAAATTGCGCCTAGGACTAGTATGGAGGCAATGTTGGCGAGGAAGAGAAGCTGAAGGTGGTCCAGGTATCGGAGGGAGAGTTTGAAAGCCGAAGCCACAGTGGACCACAGCAACACAGCGGCAATGGCATAGATGCTGGCTGTTCTCTGTTCATGCATGGCATGGCCGCCGTCTTGGAGCTAGCGCTGAGCTTCAGGGAGCGCTCCGGAGCTCAAACTGTCAGTGCAAGTTACTTGCGCTATTTGTTGCCTTTTATTAAATATGGAAACGTAGTCCCCAACTCCCCTGGAGCCGGGAGGCTATTCATGAAAACCAGCGGAAAGAATCTAGCTCCCTTCCTGATTCTTGTCGCCCTTACGTGGTTGTTCTTGCAATTCGGGATGAGCATATTCGGCCGTTAGGATACTCCCGGGATGGGGCCATGATGCCGACCTCTGGCGGGTTGCCGCCGAAATCCAGGTATCTCAGCGAACCGAATCATTGAGTGGGGCACAAAAACAGCGCAAAAATCCGGAACGACCTAATGGCTTTTTGCCCGGGGTTGCCAGTTCATATCGGTTTGCCATCCTTTGCGTACAGCAAGCCGGGAGCCGGAAAACGGTCGCAAAGTGCTTTCACCTCGGCTGCAACCTCCTTGTAAACCCTTCGCCTGTCCTCCAACTCCAGACTTTCGTCCGCCCGCACCGCAGCGACCCGTGCCATCCAACCTGCCAACTGAACCATCTCGTCCGCGCCAAAACCGCGGCTGGTTACGGCTGGCGTACCAATGCGAATGCCGCTGGGATTGAGCGCCGGGCGCGGGTCGAAGGGAATGCGGTTGAAATTGCATACGACCCCCGCCGCATCCAGAGTCTTGGCCATTTGCTTGCCGGTGAGACCCTTGGACGTCATGTCCATGAGGATGAGGTGGTTGTCGGTACCACCCGAACTAAGTGAAAATCCATGGCCCTTGAGGGCCTCGGACAAAGTTCTGGCGTTTGCCACAATTCGGGCGGCATAGGCCCTGAACTCATCGGTGGCTGCTTCCTTGAGAGCAACCGCGATAGCGGCGGTGGTGTGGTTGTGCGGTCCTCCCTGCAGACCGGGAAACAGGGCTTTGTCCAGGACCTTGGCGTACTCCTTCTTGCACAAGATCATTCCGCCGCGCGGTCCCCTGAGGGTTTTGTGCGTGGTCGTGGTGACTATATCGACGTGGGGAACGGGACTGGGGTGGACACCGCCAGCTACCAGGCCGGCGATGTGGGCCATATCCGCAACTACTACAGCACCGACGCTGTGGCCGATCGCGGCAAACCTCTCAAAGTCGATTATGCGCGGATAGGCCGTGCCGCCGCAGAATATGAGCTTGGGCTCGTGCTCCTTGGCCAGAATCTCTACCTGGCCATAGTCCAATTCACCGGTATCTTTTTTGACTCCGTATTGGACCGCGTTATAGTGCAAACCTGACACGCTGACATCGGCACCATGGGTCAAGTGACCACCATGGGCAAGATTCAGGCCCATGACCGTATCGCCGGGCCGGGCAAGGGCCAAATAGACGGCCTGGTTGGCCGGCGAGCCCGAGTAGGGCTGGACGTTGACGTGCTCGGCGCCGAACAATTCACGGGCTCGAGCGGCGCACAATTCCTCCAGGCGGTCGATCTGTTGCTGGCCCTCGTAATAGCGTTTGCCCGCATACCCCTCCGAATACTTGTTGGTGAGAATGGAACCAGTGGCTTCCAGCACTGCCTGGCTGGCGTAGTTTTCAGAGGGAATCAGGCGGATTTTGTTGTGTTGACGGCGATTCTCCGCCGCAATTATATTGACAATCTCTGGATCGACTTCATGGAGATTCGGCACAACCCCATCCTTTCCTCGATTTTCTACCGCTTTCCCGGCCAGCGGCCTTTGACCACAGGTCCCAAATTCTTCACCATCCCTTTACCAATTTCGAAGCCCTGGCCGGGAGCACCGCCGACACCATCTCCGTGTATCTGCCTGGACTGCCTGCGCACCGCTACGGCAGCCAGATATGGAGAGGATTTTTGCACCCGGATTCCCCTTTTTGTAAAGTTATGCTCTGCATCCTTTTCGGCTGATATTCCTCAACTTAAAGAAGAGGCATTCCATGGGCAAGTACCTGGGTATCGACGCCAGCACCCAATCCATGACGGCACTCATCATCGATGCCGGAACAGAGGAAATCAACGCCGAGGAATCGATCAATTTCGACGCCCATTTCAAAGCCGCTTACGGAATCGAGAACGGAGTCTGGGATCTGGGTGAGGGAGAGGTGCACAGCTCTCCTCTGATGTGGGCAGAGGCACTGGAAATACTCCTTCAGGCCCTGCGCGAAAAAGGCTGCGACCTCGGTGCCATCGACGCCATTTCCGGCAGCGGCCAGCAGCATGGCACCGTCTATCTCAACCACCGGGCAGCCGAGGTCCTGGCCAATCTGGACCCCGGACGGACCGTCGCAAGCCAGGTCGAGGGCATATTTTCGCGGCCGACCGCGCCGGTTTGGATGGACACCTCGACCACCGCCCAGTGCCGCGAGATCGAAGCCAGGCTGGGGGGCCGCCAGGCTCTGCTAGAGTTGAGCGGCAACGCCGCCTTCGAGCGCTTCAGCGGTCCCCAGATCCGCAAGTTTTTCCAGACCGACGCTGCCGCCTACGAAGGCACCGCCAGCATCGGCCTTATCAGTTCCTATGTGGCCAGTCTTCTGGCCGGCTGCCTGGTGGGGGTGGATCCCGGAGACGGAAGCGGTACCAATTTGATGAATATCCGCACCCGGAGGTGGAGCCCAAGGGCGCTCGCTGCCACTGCCGCGGATCTGGACCGCCGGCTCCTGCCCATCGTGCCCTCCACAAAGATCGCCGGCTGCATCAGCCCCTTTTTCGTCGAACGCTACGGCTTTGACCCAGGGTGCAAAATTCTGCCATTTTCGGGTGACAATCCCTGCAGCCTAATCGGTCTGGGATTGGTCGAACCCGGCCGGGTGGCCCTTAGTCTGGGAACCTCCGATACACTCTTTGCCTGCATGGAGTCGCCGCGCACCTCCAAGGAGGGTGAAGGAGCGCTCTTCGCCTCTCCCGACGGGATCAACTACATGGCGCTCATCTGCTTTCTCAACGGGAGCTTGGCGCGCGAGGCCGTGCGCCAGGAATATGGCCTCGATTGGGAGGATTTCACCCGGGCCTTGCTCACTACCTCGCCGGGGAATGGCGGTGGACTTATACTACCCTACTTTTCAGCGGAAATCGTGCCCAGGGTCTCCGAGTCCGGGGTTGTGCGCGAAAATCTGGATGCCGCCGACGCCCGGGCCAACGTGCGCGCCATAATCGAAGCCCAGGCCATGTCCTCACAGATTCATTCCAGATGGATGGGGCTCGCCATAAAGTCGCTCTACGTCACCGGCGGAGCTTCGGCAAATCCAGAGATCCTCCAGGTCTTTGCCAACGTCCACAACTGTCCGGTGCACCGCTTTGAGACCACCAACTCGGCAGCATTGGGTGGGGCCCTGCGAGCTTCATTCAGCCACCAGCAGGCCGGAGGCAGGAAGAAAAGCTGGAGAGAAATAGTAGGTCCCTTCACCGAGCCTGTCAGCGGTTCCACCATTGAACCGGACGCTGCAGCCACGTCGGTTTATGCCAGGTTGATTCTGCGCTATCGGGCTCTGGAGAGAAGGCATGTCGGCTGATTGCCAACCGCAAGGCGGACCTATTTCTGCCTCGGTACCGGTTCCCAAAGGGTGACACGTCCTGGATTGTCAACCCCCGGATCCTGTTCCTAGGGGGTTTCGCCGATTGGTAGGACAGTTGAATCGAGCGGGTTGTAGCGGCCTGACTACTGGTTGGGGAGATGGATTCATAGGTGGACACGGCGCTGAAATTGGAGTTGGCAGATTATTTTTCCGCCTTTGTCACGGCCAGAAGAAAGAGGCGGATGGAGCAGGTTCTGCAAAACAGAACACGCCACCTGGCCGTGGTTCTGGAGGAAATCTACCAACCCCACAACACCAGCGCGGTGCTGCGCTCTTGCGAGTGCTACGGTGTCCAGGACGCCCATTTCATCGAGGGCAGAATCCCTGGTAAGGTTAACGTGGGTGCTTCCAAATGGCTGACACTGGTCCGCTACGGCGAGCCGGGGGTGGACAATGCACGAGTGTGCATGTCGGGGCTGCGCGAACGCAGATATCGCCTGGTAGCCACGACCCCGCGCAGAGACGCCCCCAGCCTGGAGGATCTGGAGGTAGAAAGTAAAACCGCACTTGTTTTCGGCGTCGAGGAGTCAGGCCTTACCAGGAAAATCCTGGAAGAGGCGGACGAAGTTGCAACAATCCCAATGTACGGTTTTACCGAGAGTTTCAACGTATCGGTGAGCGCCGCCTTGATGCTGCGCGAACTCGTCGCCAGGGTCGCGAATCGAAGGCAGCCTGGAGGTTGACCGAAAGAGAAAAACTGGAATTGCGCCTTCAGTGGTACAAAAACACCATTAGAGGGGCCGAATCCCTGGAAAAACAGTTTCTCGCTGCCCATGGTTCAATATCGGCATAATTGCGGAACACCGGAGAAGACTGGAATGAATCTTTCTAGCTTTGACCTCGGTCGCACGTTGGCGGTGGTTGTTCTTATCGCAGTGGTCGGCTATGTCCTCCTGGGAGGGTTGCTGTATATTTTTCAAGCCCGACTGATCTACGCTCCACGACGAGATATCATCGCCACACCTACCACTATCGGGCTCTCCTACGAGGAAGTATCCTTTGCGACCGCCGACGGCGTAAAGCTCTCGGGTTGGTGGGTGCCGTCCGGGCAGGCAAGGTGGACGGTGCTGTTCTGCCACGGCAAGGGCGGAAACATTTCCTACTACCTCGACCCTGTCGAGGCATATCACAAGCTGGGACTGAACGTCCTGGTTTTCGACTACCGTGGCTACGGACTCAGCGAAGGGAAACCCGGGGAGAGAGGAACCTATCTGGATACGGAAGCGGCATGGAACTTCCTGCTCCAGGAGCGCGGCCTGGATGCGAGCCAGATTGTAGTCTGCGGGCGCTCGCTCGGGGGCCCGATGGCGGCGTGGCTTGCCCGACAGCACAGCCCCGCAGGTCTGCTTCTGGAAGCAACCTTTACCTCCATTCCAGAACTGGGTCAGGAGCTCTACCCCCTCTTCCCGATCCGGCTCCTGGCGCGCTATGACTACAACACTCTCGATTATCTTCCCCGGATATCCTGCCCCCTGCTGGTAGTGCACAGCCGGGAGGACAGACTGATATCCTTCGAGCACGGCAGGAGACTATACGAAGCGGCTGCGGAACCCAAACGCTTTCTCGAAATCAGCGGTGGTCACGCCGATGGATTTGAATTGTCGGAGAGACTCTACAGCGAGGAAGTGGCGGCGTTCCTAGCGGGATTGGGGCCGCCTGGGGCATCGGAGTGAGAACCAGGCTCAAATCTTTCCTTCTTTCGCCCACTTGGCCATGATCGCTTTCTGATACGCTGCGCCGCGACCGGGATCTGAAGCGGCCCTTTTGGCATAGTAGACAAAGCCCAGGGCGCGGCGCGGACGCTCGCTGGGATTGGGATCTGCCCGGTGAATGGTCATGCAGTGATGCACACTCAAATCGCCCGGCTCTGCATGAATGGCCACTTCGGCGTCGCAGTCAGCAGCCCCATAGTCTACAATCCCCTGTGAGAATCCCAGAACGTTGGAAAGCTGGTGCGGCCTCATGTCCCGCTGGTGTGACCCGGGCACAAAGCGCACGCATCCGTTCTCTTCGTCGACGACGTCCAGAGCCAGCCACAGGGTCAAGGCTTCGCTGGGCTTGAGCTTGAAGTAGAATCCATCCTGGTGCGGCGGGGTTTTCTTGCCGACCCTGGCGGGCTTGGTAAACCACTGCACCTTCTTGGCCACCACCTCATCTTCCAGCAGCAGTTCGGCCAGCCCGACGAAGCGTTCGCTGTAGTTGATCTCCCTGAAATAGTCGGAGTGCTCATCCATGCCCTGTAGCCTCATGATGGTACTGGGATCGCCCTTGACCTCGTAGAAGGCCGCTTCAGGCGGTTCGTCCGGCAGAACCTCGGAGATGTAGCGCTCAACCTGGAGGTTGGATTCTCTTACCTCTTCGGGGCTGAAAAAGCCACGCAAAATCACATATCCGTCGCGGTCGAATTCTCGTTTGAGCCGTCCTGCTTCCTCTCGCCACTCCATTTTCGGTCCTTTCTGCTGCACATTGGTTCATGTGTATGTCAGCAAAGCAGCCATACAAGCAATAACTAATAGACCCAGAGCCTGCAAGAGAACTTTGACTTTTGCCTTTTTTATCCTTACATATATCTTACCCATTTTGACGTAAATCTCTGCCTGGCGGTGCAGGACCAGCCCCGTTGCGGCCCTGGCCCTCCCTCCTCCACCGTCCGGACGAATATAGGTTTGTTGGCAGTCGTTCTGTTCTGATTCAAGTAGTAGCGCTACCTGAGGCCGGTTTGGAACGCTCTGTACCAACTTAATCCAAGTTAGAAGGGAGGTGATTCGTATATGGCAGAGCGCGAAAGCGGCACGGTCAAGTGGTTCGACAATGCCAAAGGATTTGGCTTTATCGCACGCGACGGTGCGGACGATGTCTTTGTGCACTACAGTTCTATTCGTGCCGAGGGGTTTCGTACGCTGGAAGAAGGACAGCAGGTGGAATTTGAAGTGGTGCAGGGAGAAAAAGGACCTCAGGCACAAGACGTGGTTACCATGAGCTAACTCAGACGACAAAGACCTAACAAAATAGTGCGGTGCATCTCCAAGGGTGCACCGCACTATTTTGTTTTCGCCAGGCGGCAAGAAGCCTGGGGATGCGAACGTGCAGCCCCAGCCAGGGTGAAGACGCCAGATTGCTTTGACTTCCCCGGGGAGGATGCTTAGTCTATTGCGCTTCGTGCTGGCTGCTTGCCCTTGCAGGTTACGGGCATACGCGCCCTTTTTGTTGACCCACAACCATTAAAAAAATGAAGGTTCTGGTTTCGGGATCCCGAGGTTTCATCGGCTCGGCGCTGATCAGGCTGCTCGCCAGCGAGAGACATTGCGTAGTTCGCTTGGTGCGCTCGGCGCCGAGGCCGGAGGACGGAGAAGTCGGCTGGAATCCCCGCAGAGGGGAGATCGACCCCAATAAGCTGGAGGACCTGGATGCGGTGGTACACTTGGCTGGTGAGAATCTGGCGAATAACCGCTGGACCGCGGACCAGAAGGCGCGAATCCGAGATAGTCGGATCAAGGGGACCAAGGTTCTATGTGCGGCCCTAGCCCGGTTGTCACGTCCACCCAAGGTGCTGGTCTGTGCCTCGGCGATTGGTTATTACGGTGACCGCAGTGACGAAATCCTGCAGGAGACAAGCGCGGCGGGCACGGGGTTCCTGGCAAAACTCTGCCGGGATTGGGAGCAGGCCACGCGGGCTGCCGAGGAAATTGGTATTCGGGTGGTGCATGCGCGCACCGGCATGGTCCTCGGCCTGGAGGGGGGTCCGCTGGTCAAACTGCTGATGCCGTTCAAGTTGGGACTTGGCGGCAAGCTCGGCTGTGGACGGCAGTACATCAGCTGGATAGCCCTGGAGGACGAGGTCAGGGCATTGCACCACGCCCTAGTGACCCAGTCCCTGAAGGGAGCGGTCAACCTGGTGTCCCCTAATCCCGTGACCAATGCCGAATTCACCCGAATCCTAGCGCGGGTGCTGAGACGGCCGACACTTTTGCCCCTTCCTGCCATCGTCGCCCGGATGGCCCTTGGCGAGATGGCCTCTATAGCGCTGGCCAGTGCGCGGGTGCAGCCGTTGCGCCTGCTCGTTGCGAATTTCAAATTCCGCCATGCGGACCTCAAGTCCACATTGCGCCATCTGCTCGACCCCGATGGCCCCGCATCTCACGATTCCACCTGAAAGAGCCTCCCCACCCTCGCTACCACCTCCCGAGCGATGGCCAGCGCGGCAGTTGCGGCGGGGGAAGGGGCATTCAACAGATGCAGGGCCCGAGGGCGCTCGCAAATTAAAAAGTCCTGCAATAGTTGGCCGCAAGGTGACATGGCCTGGGCCCTGATACCGGTGTGACCCGCTTCGAGATCCGTGGGCTGGAGTTCGGGAACTAGTTTCTGCAGCGCGCGGCAGAAACGTTTTTTGCTGACGGACAGGGTCAGCTCGCGGGCACACATCCCAGGATGGGCGAGGATAAACTTCCAGAAGCCTGGATATGTGAGAGCGTCGAGAAGCTCGGGGACGTTCACATCTGTTTTGGAATAGCCCTCTCGGGCAAAAGCAAGGACCGCATTGGGACCCACTTCGATTCCGCCGTGAATCAGGCGCGTGCAATGCACACCCAGAAATGGATACTTTGGGTCGTTCACCGGGTAGATCAGGTTCTTCACCAGATGCCGGCTCTCGGACCTGAGCTTGAAGAATTCGCCGCGGAATGGCACAATCCGCATTTCGCGGCGCTCTCCCGCCAACTGGCTGACCCGGTCGCAATAGAGACCGGCGCAATTGACGAGAAAATCGCCGCTGAAATCGCCGGCCGAGGTAGCCGCCGTCCATTCGTTCTGTTTGCCGTGGAGCCGGATGACACGCGCATTGGTGACGATGCGCCCCCCCAGCTTCTCGATTTGGGCGGCCAGGGTGTCGCATACGGCAGGATAATCTACGATTCCCTCCTCCGGTACGTGCAAGGCGCTGAGGCCGCCTGCGTGGGGTTCGATTTGCAGCATTTCCTGACGCCGCAGTAGCCGCAGACCCTTGAGGCCGTTACGGCATCCGCGTGTGTATAATTCGCGCAGACGCCCTTCCTCAGGCTCATTGGTGGCGACTACAAGTTTCCCGCAGACCTCGTGGGCAATGTTGAACCGGGCGCAGAATCGTACCATTTCCTTTATGCCCGCCACGGCCAAGTGCGCCTTCAGTGAGCCCGGTTTGTAGTAGAGCCCGGCGTGAAGCACCCCACTATTGTGGCTGCTCTGATGCATCCCCACCCTCTCTTCCTTTTCCAAGACGCAGACGCCGACATGGGGATAGGCAAGCAGCATTTTGTAGGCGGTCGCCAATCCGACGATGCCACCGCCGACTAGCAGAAGGTTCTCTTTGTTCTGCATAGTTGCCGGATTCTTCTAATACGGAGGAGTTATTCTGCGGATGCAGTGGAAAATAATATAGTCCCTGGCTGGACGGCGAACCAAGATGATACGCCACAATGATTTTGGAGGAGTCCGGTCAGCCTCTGGCTTCCAGGGGGCACCATCTGGAAGTGCGCAGGCACTTGAGCAGGGTCTGGCGCGCTTCGGACGTGCCTATGCGGGACAGGCTCTCGAGCGCATTGCCGCGCACGTACCAGTTCTCGTCGTTCAGAGCCTCGATCAGCGCAGGGAGCGCATCGCTCGCCGCCAGCCCCATACGTGCCAGGCTCAAAGAGGTACTGCCGCGCACGCTGCTGTCCTCATCTCCCAGAGCGCGGACCAAAGCCGGCAGGGCAGCCGCCGCCTCCCCGTTCATGGTTCCCAGGGCGCCGGCTGCACGCCTGCGCACCTGCACCGAGCCATCGTCCAAGACACGAGCCAGAGCCCCAACGCTTTTTCGTGCTGAACGCCCCATATTGCCCAGAGTGTCGACCGCCTGCACTCGCGTCTCTTCTCTGGCGTCACCGGTGGCTTCGACAAGGGCAGGCACAGCGGGTTCCCCTATGGCACACAGTGCGTGGCTGGCGCTCAGACGCACCTCTTCGGATTCGGCCTGCAAAGCTTCGATCAAACCCGGCACCGCGGCACCTCCCAGGGTACCGATAGCATAGGCTGCCTGCAGGCGAACCGCCTCGGATTGATCCCGCAGCAGCTCCATGTTCCGAGGCATGTCCTGCCGTGGCACAACCTCCTCCACGGCACCGTTCTGCCCGCCGCTGTACCAGCGCCACATGCTCTCCCACATCGTTTGGCGCCCATCCGCTCCGGGTGGCCATGCTTCCCCTGCCGAGTCCCAGGTTGGTGCGCTGGGCTCCTCCAGGCGGGTAAAGAGGAATTTCATCATGAAACGACTTTTGGTACTGCGGTTGGGCATGGCCCGGTGCCAGAGATCATAGTGGAGGATGGTCACTGTGCCGGCCTCGCCGCATATTGGCAGTTCGGGACCCAGTGAACCATCTAGGCAGGTGTGATGGTATTGGCTTTCCGGCACTACTCCGGTCGGACCCATGTCTTCGGTGACCTCCTGGGGATAGTACATGACCATGGCGTCGCGGGTGCGGTGATGGCAGGTGGAGCGGGCGTCTTTGTGCAACCTCTGGCCCTCGCTTCCGGGAGGGTTCAGATGGCAGTGGCGGTGCGGGTGAGTGGCGTAATCCGGTCCCAGAATGCATGCGAGGGTTCCGTGGATCCGGGGATGATCGAGGACCTCCTGGAGTTCGGGGATCAGGGGCAGGAGATTGTTGCCAGGATTGCCATGGCCTGCAAATACGTCCTCTGTCTGGCGGTGGATGAATTCGTGAAAATCGGGGGAGAAATCCAGTTTGAAGCTATGATACCCCTTGACGATGAAATCGCGCATGCCGGAGTCGTCCAGAAGACGCTCTGGAGTGGACATTATATGGTCCTTTCTGGGTAGCCCCTGAGTTCTTTTTAATACCTAGTGGGTGAAGGTAACCGTCGGAACCCGACCCATCAAGTTTCCGCATCTTCAATTTAAATTCAAAATTCCAGATGCTGTTTTTAAACGGAAAATATCAGAGCTTCCCGCTCATGGAGGTGAAAAACACATTTGCTTTGCTATCTCGGAAATGCCTATATTTCAGTAAAGTTTTAGGTTCCTTACAACAGCCCTGCGGCTTTGACCGCAGGTTGGTCAACCGCAACGCGTAGCGGACTGGTCACGCGTCCACTGCCCAACAGAAAGGAGGTGGTCAATTGAGTAGTCCAACAACCACAGGGAGGTGGATCACCTGAAGCAACAGCCAGGTGGTCGCCACCTGGGGTGGGACGTCCGGCCTTTCCGGGCCGTCGTCCTGATTGCAAACCGGGCACGCCGGAAGGTGTGCCCGGTTTTTTTGCCCCGTGGTGACAGGCCAAGCTCGGGTGGTCCAAGCCGGACTGGCTCCAGAAAATCCGCCGCCCCGGTCACCGGCTCTTGACCGGCTCCTGGACCATCAATTAATTGGTGACCTTCATGATCTCAGCTCAGTTTCCGCGTCGAAACCAAAAACAAGAATGGATTTGGTGGTGAAATTCCTGATTACAGGCGGCACCGGCTTCATTGGCTCATACGTGGTGCGCAACCTTCTGGAGCACGGCCAAACCGTCCTCTGCACCGATCTCGAGCCCGACGAAGAGGTGGTTGCGGAATTCCCCCCCGAAGTCAACGTGGCGCGCTGCGACGTGAGTGAAGAGAACCAGGTTGCCGCCCTTTTCCAAAGCCATTCCCGCATCGACCGCGTCGTGCACCTCGCCTATATCATGGGTGCCGAAGCCGAAGCGGATCCGGTTAAAGCCATGCGCGTGAACGGACTGGGGACGGCTCATGTCTTTGCCCAGGCCAGCGCCTGCGGGGTAGAGCGCGTTCTCTTTCAAAGTTCCGAGTCCGTCTACGGAAAAACCCAGACGAATTACGGCGAGCGGCCTCTCGCTGAAGAAGATTTCTGTTCCCCTCGAGACCACGTTCTCAACTACTCCCTGACCAAGCTCCTGAACGAACACCTTGCCGCAAAATACGAGGAGCGCCACGGCACCGTATTCGTCTCCCTGCGGGCGCCCATCGTTTACGGTCCCGGGCGCAAGCGCGGGACCACAGTATGGGCGAGTGATTTCGCCACCTTGCCGGCCATGGGACAACCCGTGACCTTGCCCTTTCCAGCAGAAGATGTGAATTGCTACATCTACGTCGAAGACCTGGCCGAGCAGATCTATCGCCTCTGCACCAAAGCCAGCCTTTCTCACCGGATTTACAATGCCGGCGGACACACGGTGCAGGCCTCCGAACTGGCCGCTATCGTGTGCCGGATCGTGCCCCAAGCCCGCATTTCCTTCAGCGAAAACCGGCCGCGGTCACCCTTCATCTACCGGATGGACGACCGCCGAATTCGTGGCGAGCTCCATTTTGGTCTGCGCTCGATGGAAGAAGGAGTGCGAGCCCATATCGGCCGGGTTCGAAACTGAAGAACCACTAAATTCTCAAGGTAAATCGATCCATGCGAATCGCCCTTTGGGATGTAAAGGAGCCGGACCACTTCAGGCTGGTCAGACAACTCGGCGCCACCGGCGTGGTTTACTGGTCCATTGGCCCCACCGCCGGGGAATCCGCAGTGAACCTCCTCGATCTGGTCGCCATGCGCAGCCGCTGCGAGGACGCAGGTCTCGAGTTCGTAGCGGCCGAGAACCTCGGCTTTCAATCGCGCTTCTACGACCCCATTATCTTGGGCAGGCCCGAGCGCGACCAGCAGATCGCCGCCATCGCCGCTTCCATCCGCAATTTGGGCCGCGCCGGTATCCCCTACTTCGGGTATCATTGGATGGTGGCGCCCAAGGCCGCAGGCTCCAACCCCGTCTTCAGCACCTCCTACACTTCGCGCACCCGAGGCGGCGCCCTGGTGCGTTCCTTCGATCTCGATCTAGTGCGCGACGCCCCCCCCTTCCGGGACCGCGAGTACAGCGAGGAAGAGATGTGGGACAACTACGAATACTTTATCAAAGCGATCATTCCGGTGGCGGAGGAGGCCGGGGTGACCTTGTCCCTGCATCCCGATGATCCCCCCATCCCGCGCTTTGGGGGAATCCCCCGCCTTTTCGGGAGTTTCGAGTCCTTCCAACGGGCAATGGAAATCGCCGCCAGTCCCAACTGGGGGCTGACCTTCTGTCTGGGCAATTGGGCCTTGATGGGACCGGGCGTCCTGGAAAAAGGCCTGCGCTATTTTGGCGAACGGGGCAAGATCTGTTACCTCCACTTCCAGGCCGTGCGGGGCACGCCCGAAAAATTCACCGAGTGCTTTTTCGAAGACGGCCAGTGCGACTTTCTCGAGGTCATGCGCCTTCTCAAGGAACTTGATTTCAAAGGCTACCTGCTCCCTGCCCACGGCCCAAAATTCGAGAGCGAGGGAGGCACGGCCGGGGAAGGACTCCACAGCCTCTGCTATAGCGTGGGTTATTTGCAGGCCTTGATCAAGACCGTTTCAGGCTGAGGCGGCGGCATGAAATCTACCCGGAAATCCAACCCGACGTCCGGCAAGCGCGGTTAACTAGCTCTATCGCATCTTCGACCACTGCTTTCCTGGCTTGATTGATTGCCGTGGCCTGGCTAATTTCTGATAGCCAGCTTCTCACCGGAAAGGAACACCTTCACAAGTTATCCCTCCACGGGCGATTAGCTCAGTTTGGTCAGAGCACCTGCCTTACAAGCAGGGGGTCGCTGGTTCGAGCCCGGCATCGCCCACCAAAACAGCAGCCGCCGACCGGGGCGGTTCGCCGACCAAAGCCGGCCCTCGCGGATCGCCCCGCGGGGGCCGGTCGTGTCACAAGCGCATTTCAAGGACTGAAGGAGACAGGAGAAAGGGAATGAAGGGTTCTTCCAATGCCCCTTTCGCCTATTGGAAGAACCTGTTTTGGGGGCCGCCGGGGTCCAAAGTCGAGTCGTCCCAAGAGAATCGCTTGAGGCGGCGAAAAACCTCAGCAACTGCCCTTCACTTCCCGGTCGCCGGGGTCCTGGCAGCGAATGAACTCGTAGAACAAGGCGCCAGCCGCAGCTCCCAGCACCGGGCCGAGGACATAGGCACCGAAAGCGGTCCAATCGCTCGCAGCCAGGGCCGGCCCCAGGCTGCGGGCGGGATTCATCGAGGCCCCGCACAAAGGCCCGGCGAACATGGCCTCCAGCCCCACGGTGCCGCCAATGGCCAGACCGGCCGCCGGACCCACGGCGCGAAAATCGGTCGCCATGCTCATAATCACAAGCATCAGCAAAAAGGTAAGCATGAACTCCCACACCAGGGCGGTGGTGAACAGGCCGTCTGCGGGCTGGGTAACCCCGAGGTTCAGTACCTGTCCAGGCTGCTGGACGGCCAGCACCGGAGACAGACTGGCCACATGCACCAGGCTGGCCCCCACCGCCCCGGCACACTGGGCAAGGATATAGGGGGCTATCTCGCGCCGGGGAAAATGTCGCGTAACCGCAAAGGCAATGGTAACAGCCGGATTGAAATGCGCCCCGGAAATATGGCCGGTAGCATAGATCATCACCATGATGACCAGCCCGAATGAGGAGGCAACGCCTACATGTCCGACCGTTCCCCCGGAGATCTGGTCGATGGCAACGGCGCCGCAGCCGGCAAAGACTATGGCAAAAGCACCGATGAATTCGGCGCCGCATTTTCGCAACAGATTCATTGTTACCTGAATGGGACCGCCGGCAAGAGCCTGACCTGTGAAATATTCATGCTTATTTGAATGTGGTCACCGCCTTTTCATCTGGTGCCAGGCAGCTCCACGTAATCGATTTCCAGCGGCTGCTTGAGCCGCTTCTCCAACTCCAGCAGATCCGGCCGCTCCGCCGGCACATCCTTCTCCATTCTCCCATCCGGATACACGGTCACCGTCGTCTTCACCTCCATAAAGGCCTTCCGTGCCTTCGTCCTAGACACTTGAAGGCCGTCCTCAGAAATTGCCATTCGAGAATGGGTAATACGGCCCTCGCCGATGACCCGAAAAAGAAGAGCAAAAACCCCCGACTCGGGATGCCCTGTAATCCCTTTAATTTCATCGTAGACGACCCAGTCCCCAAAATCCAGCAAGCGATAGGTAATCACACGCCAGTTGGTTATCCTGAAATGCGGCGTCGAAAGCGTATCCAGGTAGGAATACCGATCCGGCCTTCCGATTCGATCCTCCCAAATGAGCTTTATATTCATCGCCAGTTCCGGCAGCGGCCCTTTCTTCACCTCCCGGACGACCTGATCCATCCGGTAGTCCACCTCCAGATTCTGTCCGTGCCGGTAGCTCAGCAAGGCGTACATCGGCGCTGTATGCTCGGTCCGTCCGGTCACCTCCAGAAACGACCGAAACCAGTCCTCATAGCCGAAAAACAGCGGCAGCCCGTCCGGGTCCCGCTCCCTTGCCTGCCGCACGAGATAGAGCACCACATCCACCTGAAGCCGTGCGCCATTGGTGGTCACGGTCAGGTCATAACCGCTGCACCGCCGCATCGCCTGCAGCAGCCTGGGGCGGTCCACCACATTATACCCCCGGCGACTTTCCTCTGCATATGCCCGCTGATCCGGCATGAAAATAAAGAAGAGGACGGTGGCGATCCTCATACTTCTGATGTATTGAAAGCTGGTCATGACCTGTTCCACCTGCACTATGAATTAGTGTATTCTGGTCGCCGTCATGAACTTGCTCGGCCCCAGGGCCACTGCTCAGTCTACCGAATCAGTATGGATGCAGACCGCGCCTTTCCAGGCCTAGGTGTTCATCAAGACCGAACATGAGGTTCAAATTCTGGACCCCTGAATGGGCTCCGCCCTTGCCGACACTGTCGAGGACGCTGAACAGAACAATGCGGTTGCGTTTCCGGTCCACATCGAATCCGATTTGACAGTAGTTGGACCCGGATACGGTCGAAACCCAGGGATACGGCCGAAACTGCCACGACGCCTCGGTATCTTGGGGCATGTCGAAGACCTGGATGAACCGCTGATCCGCGTAGAACCCCGAATAGAGTTTCAGCAATTCCTCGCGTCCAATCTCCTGCTTCGGGAAGCAGTGGCAAATGGCCAGGATCCCTCTGGTGATGGGCACGTATATGGGGGTGAAGTGGATCCTTACCGGGGCGCTCGACAGCAGCCCGAGCTCTTGTTCCATCTCGTAGGTGTGGCGATGGTCGACCACGTTGTAGGGCACGAGGTTGTTGCCGATCTCCGGATGATGCATGGTGATATCCAGGTCCGCGCCCGCGCCGGCAGTCCCGGACAATCCGTCCACCGCCATGCTGTCCGGCTCTACCCACCCGGCCTCGAGAAGCGGCGCCAGGCCCAGAATTACAGCCGAGGAGAAACAGCCGGGATTGGCAACAATTCTGGCTGTTCTGATTTCCTTCCGGTGGAGCTCGGGGATTCCGTACACCGCTTCCTCGGCCAGCGCCCAGTTTTGGTGAGGCCTGCCGTACACTCTCTCCCATGCTTCGCGGTCTTTCAGCCGAAAGTCCGATCCCAAGTCTATCAGTTTGGCCCCTTGATCCAGAACCCGCGGTGCCAGACTCATTGCGTTGCCCGTGGGCAGAGCGACGAAGACCGCATCGCAGGGGGTAGCTTGTTCAGGCTTGATCAGGGTTATTCCCGATTGGTACAAATTGCGGTGAAAATATTCCGCCTTTTTTCCACTCCTGCTCGTCGCCCAGACCACCTCGACTTCCGGGTGCTCGGACAAAATGCGAAGAGCCTCTCCACCCATATATCCGGATGCTCCATAGATGCCTACGCTTATCATCCTTTTTTCCTTCGCTCAGTAGATGTCAATCTGTTGCAGAACCAATGTCTGCAGATATCCATTCTATGTCGTCGTACTGAACATTACGCTTGGCAACGAAGCCGACCGGCGCCAAAGCGTCTATCCCCGGAGATTGAAGTTGCCAACCGAGGAACACTTCCGCGCAGTGCCCGGCCAAGTGCTGACGGTAAGCAGAGTGATTGGCTCAGACCGGCGAGCATTCAATGCCTGGGGGTGGTTGGGGTCCAAATCGGAGCAGTCGAACTGGAACAACTGGCGCAAAAGTACTTGAAATTGGTCGATGGGCTTGGTCATATTCAGCTCGAGTTTGCAGAGGATAAGATAAATAACGTTTTGTAATCTGAAGCCGCAAGCCAGCGCCGGCGGCAGCGATGGGCCCCCAGAGCCGGGAGCAAGGGAGCCGCTCGAGGTTCATTGCCCGGTCGGCTCCCAGTTCATAAACTGTGAATCGCAAAAGGGTGAGACGGGAACGTCTCCGTAGGCTGAGAGCAGCGGCATGGCGGCCAATCATCTATCGGGATATGCAGCGTGTTAGGACCATATATTCACCGCATCGATCCTGTTATCTGCGATATCGGGGGGGTCTATTTCTGGTGGTACGGCTTGAGTTTCACCCTGGGATTCTGCGGTATCCATTTCTGGTTTCGCCGCATGCGCAATCGGCTCGGACTTTCCCTGGTGGAGGTCTACGACGTCAGCCTGGCCCTTTCGGTGGGAGTGCTGGTCGGGGGGCGGCTGGTCGAGGTGTTCTTCTACGAGTGGGAATATTTCGGAACCCACCTCCGACACATTCCCGCGGTCTGGCTGGGCGGAATGTCGACCCACGGACTGCTGCTGGGGGGCACTCTCGGCACCCTGTTTTTCTGCTGGCGTCGGAAAAAAGGATTTCTCTCCATCGTCGACGAGCTGGTGATTCCGGGGGCGTGGGTAATGGCTACGGGACGTATCGGAAACTTTATCGACGGCCAGATCGCCGGCAGCCCAGCCGATGTCTGGTGGGCGGTGCAGTTTCCCGACCTCGACGAATTCCGCCATCCCGTCGTCCTCTACGACGGCCTGAAGAACCTGCTGCTGATCCCCTTCCTGCTTCTCATTCGCAGCCGGAAACCGCCCCAGGGAGTGGTCTTCGCCCACTTCCTCTTCTGGTATTCTTTCCTGAGACTTTTCGTGGATGTGTTTCGCGAATACCGGGTGGAGTCCTGGGGCCTGGGGGTCGGTCAAATCATCAACCTGGTCATGGCCTCCGCCGGCTTGGGACTGCTCGTCTGGTTCTACTGCAGAAAGGCGAAGTCCACAGCCATGGCGAGCACCACCGGAGTCAGCCCATCCATCGCGGCGGCGCGGCTCTGGCCTAGGCGCATCCTGCTTCTCCTGATCCTCATCCTGTGCCCGATCATCCCCAGTGACTGGACTCAGGACATTCCCTCGCGCTATGGCAAACGCCACCCGGGACTCGACTACTCGATCCTATATCCAATGGTGAGAAACTGAGGTATTGAAAGGAGGGTCACATCAAGGCCGGTACGACTCGCTCAGGCGCCTTGCGAGCCGGGCGATTCGGCGCCCTCGTTCGTACGCTTACTTACGCGCGCAGCCACTAGGCGGTGATTACTTCCCGGGCCCAGGAGCGGTTCTGCTGGTACCAGTCCACCATCCGCGAAAGACCCTGGTGCAGACCGAAACCGGGCTCCCACCCCAACAACCTTCTGGCCTTGCCGATATCCGCCCAGGACTCCTTCACGTCGGCAGGGTGGGCGGGGAGGGACTCGCGCCGCGCCTTTTTCCCCACCAAATCCTCGATCATCCGGATGACCTCGTTCAGCACCACGGGCATGTCTGAACCCAGATTGACGATCTGGTAGCCCATGGGCTTCAAAGCCCCGATCACTCCCCGTGCTACATCGTCCACATAGGTGAAGTCGCGCGATTGGCTGCCATCACCGTAGATCAGAACGGGGCGGTCCTCGCTGATCCGCTGCACACAGCGGAAAAGCATCATATCGGGCCGGCCGGCCGGACCGTACACGGTGAAAAACCGCAATGCGGTCACGTCGATCCCGTAGAGGCTGTGGTAGCTCCGGCACAGCAACTCGGCGGCTTTCTTGGAAACAGCATAAGGCGATAGGCAGCCGTCCGTATCCGCGTCCTCTTTGGAGGGCAGGGACCCTTTCCCGTAGACATTGGAAGAGGAGGCCTGGACGAACTTCCCCACCCCGTATCGGCGGCACAAATCCAGCAGGTTCAAGGTTCCGGTGGCGTTGGTCTCAAGATAAACCCAGGGATTCTCCACGCTGTCCCGGACACCTGCGCGGGCGGCCAGATTGATCACCGCGTCGAAAGGGCGGGGACCCATCTCTTCCCACATACTCGACAGCCTCGGGCGGTCGGTGATATCGAGCTGGTGGAAGGAGAACCCGGCCTTCCCCTCCACCTGACTGCGGCGCCAATGCTTGAGGCGGCTGTCATAGGCCTGGTTGAGGTTGTCCATGCCCACTACCTGGTGGCCCTCCTTAAGCAATAGTTCGGTGACCCGAAAGCCGATAAATCCGGCGCAACCGGTTACAAGATATTTTCCCATCGAAGCTGAACTTTCCTTTCGCCCTCCTACTGGCGCACCACATCCATATCAACTCTCACTCGATCTCGACATATCCGCAAAAAATGACACCAATCATCGATTTCTATCTTTTGGCTCCAAGGCAACTAGGATCAACAATGATCCGGGAGAATCGCCGCTCCCGGATTCACCTGCAATTGCCGCCCTGGCACCAGAGGATGAATCGCTTCCTTCTACTCCACTCCAACCGGCGCACCATTCTGCTGCAGCGACCGCTGCGCAGCCTCCAGTACCCGCACCACCCGCAATCCGTCTCGGCCGTCGCTCCGCGGCACCTTCCTCTCGCGCACGCACTGGACAAAATGCTGGCACTCCAGCTTCAAAGGTTCCACCATGTTCACGTGAGGAATTACCACGTCTCCAAACCTCAGGGTAATAGCATCGCCGTAGGACTCGTAGCTGCCCTGCTCGGCGGCCTTGTCATAGATCCGCACTTTCTCGGCGCTTTCCATGTCGTCGAACACAGCCATCTTCCTGCTGCCAACAATGGTCAACTTGCGGATCTTGTGGGGGTCCAGCCAGGACAGTTGCAACTGCGCCATCTTCCCGTCCCCGAAGTGCAGGTTGACGAAGACCGCGTCTTCGATGCCTTGCTGCAAATAGCATTCTCCCCGCGCACTTACCGTATCCGGTGCCTGCTCCAGCAAATGCAGAATCACCGCTATGTCGTGCGGTGCAAGACTCCAGAGTGCATTCTCGTCCTTGCGCACAATCCCCAGATTTACCCGCTGAGAGTACAAATAGTAGATATCCCCTAACTTCCCCTGCTCGATCAGCCCTTTCAGCATCTCCACCGCAGGATGGTATTCCAAAAGATGCCCAACCATCAAGATCCGGTCCCGGCGCGCGGCCAATTCCACCAACTCTGCCGCCTCGGCGGCACTCAGTGTCAGGGGCTTCTCCACGTACAGGTGCTTGCCGGCCTCCAGGGCCTGTTTGCCGGTCTGGAAATGGCAGGCGGCCGGCACGGCCAACACTATGGCCTCCACCTCTGCATCTTGCAAAGCCCGTTCGTACTCTGCCGTGACCTCCACGTCGTGGTACTGGCGGAGGACGGCCTTCCGCGCGCTCGAGTCCAGGTCGCAAACCAGCTTCAAACGTGTCCGGGGAAGGTCGTGGAAAACTCGAACCAGATTCTTGCCCCAGTAGCCGGCGCCGACACAGGCAATTGTGAGTGGGTCCGGATTCACCGCACTTCTTCTCTAGACAGATCCATCTTGTTCCCAGGGTCCCCCTGCCAACGAGGGCCCGCCCGGCTAGCCCCGCCAGGCTCCAGGGAGTCTTGCTTGACCCCGGCAGACACTATATGCCCACCACCCGAGCTGGCCCCTTATGGCCGGCCAAGGCGTTGCGGGTGTCCACTACCAGCCGGGCATGCCGCACGATACAGGCTCCATCGTAGTCAGCGTGATCCGTAACCAAAACAACACAATCAGCCTGGGCCATTTCCCGCTCACACAACTTCACCGAGCACATTTCCTCGCCGGATTCCAGGCGCAAAAAGGAAACGTGCGGATCATTATAAACTACGTCGGCCCCCTTCTTGCGCAACAACTCGATGATGTGGATCGCCGGACTCTCCCTCACGTCGTCGATATTGGCCTTGTAGGCCACCCCCAAAATGAGAATCCTCACGCCCCTGACGGCCTTGCTCTCGTCGTTGAGCGCATCCATGACCTTGTGGACTACGTGGTGAGGCATCTCTGAGTTGACCTTGTCGGCCAGGTCGATGAAGCGAGCCTCGTAATCCATCCCGCGCATCTTCCAGGAAAGGTAGAGTGGATCAATGGGAATGCAGTGCCCTCCCAACCCGGGTCCGGGGATGAATTTCATAAACCCGAAAGGCTTGGTCGCCGCCGCCTCGATAATCTCCCAGACGTTCAGATGCAGGCGGTCGCAGATCAAGGCGATTTCGTTGATCAGGCCGATATTGACGGCGCGGAAGGTGTTCTCCAAAAGCTTCACCATCTCCGCCGCCGAGGGCGACGAAACCGGCACCAGGGTATCTACCGCATTTCCGTATAGAGCCATGGCAACCTGGGCGCATCTCGGAGTCATGCCGCCTACCACCTTGGGAGTATTCCGCGTCTTCCACGACCTGTTGCCCGGGTCCACGCGTTCGGCTGAGAAAGCCACGAAGAATTCCTCTCCGACCTGGCCATCTTTGGCGTGCAGCCGCGGCAGGATCAATTCTTCGGTGGTTCCCGGATAGGTCGTACTCTCCAAAACCACCAACATTCCCGGATGAAAGTAGCGGACGATCTCATCACAGGCCGCAACAATGCAGGAAATATCCGGGTTCTTGGTTTTTCCAAGAGGAGTGGGTACGCAAATACAGACGCATTCCACCGTCTGCAAAATACTGAAATCCGTGGTCGCCCGGAGGCGTCCACTGTTCACGACCTGCCCCAATTCGGCATCAGCCACATCCATCACGTAGGAACTGCCGGAATTGACCTGACTTACCCTCCTGGCATCCAGGTCGATGCCCACCGTTTCCAAGCCGGCCCCGGCAAATTCGATGGCCAGGGGCAGGCCCACGTACCCCAGGCCGATAATGGCGACCCGCGCATCCCGCGCTTCGATTTTAGCGATCAGACTCTCGTGCATTGAATTGCTCCGCAGTTGCGATGTGCAGACCGTCCACCAGGGGTCTCATCCAGCTTCCCATCGACACGACTTGATGATGTCCATCCCTTCACTTAAAATCATTTCTGAACAAGAATAAATAAAACTCGCGATTTAAACCCGAAGGATTTTCAACCTATGGCCAACATACGACCTGTTGCGAACGGAAAAAGACGTCACCTCGCCGCCATTTGCCTGGCGCTGTTGCTGGCGGGCGCACAACCATCCGGGGCACGGGATCCCCTAACCCTGCAGGAGTGCATCCAACTGGCCCTCAAGAACAACCTGCAACACCTCAATTCCCGCCTGCACCTGAGCAATGTTCAGGCTCAGTTGCAGCAAGCCCGCGCTCCTTTTGAACTCCGCGCCAATGCCGGTTTACTTCTGCCCAGCTTCGACGAGGCTCGCAACACTCAGGAAAGTGTAGCTCTGCTCACCCGTTTCAGGGAGGAAACCACCAACTTCACCTACGCCGGCAATCTGGAATTGTCACAGAGAGTGCCCTATATAGGGCTTCTCACCTTCACTTCCATGGCAAGACGCCAGGATTTCACCTCCAATGTGCGCACCGACTTCCTGGAGTATTTGGGCGATGCAAATTTTGGCTTTACCCACGAGATATTCACCCGTCCCCAGGAAGAAATCGCCCTGGAGCAGGCAAAACTCAACCTGCTCCAGGCAGAGGCCGATTATGAAGGTCTCGCAAGGCTTCTCGAACACCAGGTCGCCACCGCCTACTATGACCTCGTCCGCAATATTCGACAACTCGAGATCGAGGAACTGCAACTCAATCAATCTCGCTCTTCCCTGGAATTGGCCAGGCGCAAATTCGAGATCGGCCTGGTGGCCGAAGTCCAGCCCCTGCGCCTGGAGGTAGCCGCACTCCAGGCAGAAGCAAGCCTGGCCCGGGCTCAGACCGCCATAAAGCTCAGCCGCGACATTCTGCGCCAATTGGTCGGAATGGACTTCCACGAACCGCTTGATGTCTTCACCGAGGTGGATTCCCGAAAATACTCTATCAGCCAAGCACGGGCCCTGGAAGTCGGCCTCGAACGACGCACCGACCTGAAACAAGCCGCGATTACGGCGGAAATCAGCAAGCTCGGCCTCCAGGGCGCCAAGGGACTCAACGGTCCTACTGCCAATCTCGTTGCCAATTTGAGCGTGAGCGGACGCGGCCCGGAGATCGGGGCAATCAGCACCGATCTGGAGCGCAACCTGTGGAGCGTGGGTGTCAATGTGAACCTGCCCCTGATCGACAATGGCCTGCGCCGGGGCAAACTGCGCCAGGCCCGGGTCGCGGTCCGGCAAAGCCACCTAGGGCGCGATTTGGTGCGCCAGAATGTCATTCGCGAAATCAGAGAAGCGGTGCTCAACCTCCAGGAAGCTGAGCGCCAGATCGACCTGACGCAAGCCGCTCTCACGGTGGCGGAACGCGCCTATCAGGTGGAGCAGAGCCGCTTTGAGCTAGGGCTGATCCAAAGCCAGGATCTGCTCACCGCCCAGGGAAATTTGACCGGTTCCCGCGTCAGTACTCTGAACGCCCTCATCACCTACCAGCTCAACCTTCAGAAGTTGCGCCTGGTGACCATGGCTGATTTTTCTCAACTGTTCGTGCTCGGGAGGGGGGAAGCGAGCGCAACCCCTAGGTCGGGATGCGGGGACCAATGAAATCCAGGGTATGGGAGGAACCGCAAACAATATCCGGGGGCACAACTTCATCCTCCCCTACCTGCGGACCGCCATGGAAATGATGAGGAGGCCAGGACCGGCGCCGGACTACAGCAATGGTGCAATCCCCATATGGCTTCAGTTATCGTCGGACGATCCCATCAGCGGATGGCTGAACTCATCCATATCCTCGCCAAAAATCTTGCGGCGCGGACGCAGGCGGGTGTACGTGGGAATCTGATTCTTTTCCTCTGCCTCCTGACAGGCCACGCAAAGCCGCGCCGTGGGAAGAGCTTCGAGGCGGGGCTTGGCAATGAACGGGCAAAAGTCGCATAGGTAAAGCGGTGTTTCCAGGCAGGCCTCGCACTTGCCATAGCTGCCGCCCTCGAGTTTTTCCAGAGCCAGAGTAATCTCTTCCAACTCGCGCCGTTCGGTGTCGCCCAAAGTGACCAACAACTCCATGGCGCCGGCTTCCACCGCGCGATCGAGATCGTCCGCCTTGGGATCCTGGAGCTCGTCAATCTCATGCTCGGTGCCGCGCAGATCGTTAAGGAGTTTGGCGTGGCGTTGCAACAGGCTTTTCTTGACTTTCTCTCGATCCCTTTTGTTGAGCGCAACCTTCTTGGCCATAAAATTCCACCTTCCTTCGACGGTTCTTCATAGATTGTGTCAATACCGGAGCAAAATTGATGCCCTGTACTAGTGTCCCGACTGGAGCCCAAGACTGCGCAGCAACTGAACGAAGGTCAATGGGAATTCCGGGGCCGGTTCCATACTACGGCTATACTCCAACCGGCGCCAGCCGGTAAACCCCCACTCCCAGAGGTGCCAACTGGACCTCGAGGACATCCCCCCGCCAGCGGTAGGAACGGCTGTGGTGCATCGCCTCAACCTGGCTAAAGGAACGCAAACCGGAAAAACGGCAGCGCACCTGTTTTGACTCGAGGGTGGAATTCACTACAAATAAATAGTATTCGCCCCGGTGATTCTTGAGCATAATGTCCACACCCTCATCTCTTTCAAGGCTGCGAATACAATCGTTACAATCGGGTTCGACAAGCACGGGCGCCAACGCGGCTATTTCCGTCGCCAGAGTACGTACCTCGAGCCACAAGGAATGGGGTTGGATATGGCGCTCGGTCTCCTGGCAGTAGCGGTAAAAAAGCAGCCCACGCGCACCTTGTACCAGACCCTGGTAGACCATATTGCGCAACTCCACCGCCGTAGGAGCTCGCGGCCAGTGCTCAACCCCGCCAAAGGCCTGGGCCACCAGCCACACGGGCTTGCGTCCCCAGGAAGCCCAATGCGCTTCCTCCATATAGTTCCGCACCCGAGCGATCGAATATTTCGGGATGGGATAGACATCGATCCCCAAAATATCGCTGGCCTCGATATAATCCGCGTAGGCACGAGGACGATTGTTGACCAGAAAAACTGGGTGATAGGGATCCAGTTCCCGGATCCGTTCGTATACCAACCTTGCCGGTACCTGGTCGACATTTTTCTCCAGAGGCTCATCGACGATATACCAGGCCAGCAGGGCAGGATGCCTGCGGTAGCGCCTGATTGTCGCTTCGATCTCACCGTAGTCGGGTTCCGGCTGCCGCCCGACCAAATTGCTCAACTCCAGCAGAATCCTCATATCCGTGCGGGCTGCGGCATCCATCAATTCTGCGATTTCCTCATCCTTGAGCAGGTAGTAATAGTCGCCGGCATTAAACCTCAGCCGTCTCACTTCGCTCAGGACTTCCTTGCGCAACCAGTAAAGACCAAGGGGAAAGAAGGGCTCGCCCTCGACGAGAAGAGTCTGGCTGAACAGATCAATCTTGACTTCCCTCTCGCCCGGAAGGTGCTTGTAGAATTGGCATAGAAGTGAATCTTGGAGGCCTTCTTCGCTGAAGAGATTGGCTCGCAGGGTGTATGCCCCCGGCGGCAACGAAGTCACGTTCATCTCTCCTGCCACCTCTTGGCCGTGAAAAACCAGTTCCTTTCGGTTCCGGGGAATTGCACCCTGGCGCAACTCTACGGCTAGAACCCGGCGGACTTTGTCGGCCCGGTTCAGCCGTGCCCTGAAGCGAAGGACCTCCTCGGTAGTATAGTAGGATCTGTCGTGGCTGAATTCCCACAGGGGACGAACGCTCAGCCGCAGATCCTCCTCGGCGTGGACCAACTCCCCGCGCTGCTGATCATAGAGCTTCAGAGCGGCACGATACAATCCAGCTTCCCGAATTTCAAAAGGAATTTTGAATAGATCTCGATCTCCGGTCATCACCGGCGAGGAATGCTCGAACTCGAAGCGCTCTCCTCCAGGAGAGACCAACTCAAGATAGGCGATGAGGGACTGTGGACGGCGACTGGGACTGGATAGACGCAGCGACAGATGATTTTGCCCCACCACAGGCGCTTCCTTGTGGACCACCTCCACGGTGGAACCCGCCTGCTGCGGCAACTGTGCTGGACCGCAACCCAACGACGCGAATACCAGGGCACATGACGTTTTTAAACAGAAGTCCAGGAGGAAATTCTTCATCCAGCTCGGCTTTCTCTACTATATTTTTCGACCTAAACGCGCCAAGCCGGGTGCCAAGGTAGCGGAAGCCTGCTCAAGACGCCGGGAAGGTCGAAAGCACCAGGAAAATCAACGTGGGTAGGGCTTCCTAAAGAAATGCATCCGCCGTGATGCTGGAAGGGCTGGCCAGATCTGCCGCGCCGATGGCAGCCAGGCATTGACTGCCGGAGACTTTGTAAAGAAAGCTTCTCAAGAGGTATTGGGGATCGGAGGCGGTTCTGCCCCGGGCAACCGCAGGCCATTGCGCAGGGAAGCGGCCAGTTCAAAATACTCCATGTCGACAGCATCCTGCAAGTCGTCGCGCAACTGCTCTTTCAGGCTCAGAGGTCGATGAGGGGTCACCAAGACTCGATACCAATCGGCCAATGGCCTATCCTCTTCGCACCGGCAAACTTCTGACACATATCCAGAATCGCCGGGTTGTGCCCCGCATCTACTTCAGCGTATCTGTACTTCCACAGGAAGTGATTTCCCGCCTCTTTCAGGCGCCCCGATTTCCCTGTTCTTATGCTCCATAACATCTTGAAAATATCAATGCTTAGAGCCATTGAGAGGGGTGGGAATCGTCTTAGTATAGAAGTCTCCCCCATTTTGTCAACCGTTCACCGTACTTGCCGGCCTGGTGCGGAAGGCGGATATTCTAGGCGCTTTTTCAACCCCTCTTTCTGGAGATCATGAGCAACCCCACAATCCACAATCGCCAGCCAATTCCCGGCATCGAGCAAATGCTGGCAATATCCAGCGGCAAGGGCGGTGTCGGCAAGTCCACCATCAGCGCCAATTTAGCCGTGGCTCTTGCCCGCCAGGGTCTCCGCATCGGACTGCTGGACGCCGATGTATACGGCCCCAATATCCCGGGCATGTTGGGTGTAAAGGACAAGCCCCAAGCCGATCGAGAATCGGGGCGCATCCTGCCCCTTTCCGCTTATGGCCTGAAAGTCATTTCTATGGGCATGCTCATCGATCCGGGAATGCCGGTGATATGGCGCGGTCCCATGCTGACCAAAATGATGAATCAATTTCTCTTCAATGTGGAGTGGGGCAAAATCGACATCCTGGTGCTCGATCTGCCTCCAGGCACGGGTGATGTGCAAATTACCCTGACCCAGTCCGCTCCCCTCAGCGGAGCGGCCATAGTCACCACTCCTTCAAAAATCGCTCTTGCAGACGTTCGCCGGGGCGTAGAGATGTTCCGACAAAGCGAAATCCCCATACTTGGCCTCATCGAGAACATGAGCTATTTCAACTGCCCAAGCTGCCAGCATACCAGCGCCATCTTCGGTTCCGGCGGTGGCGAGCAGGTAGCGCAGTTTTTCGACCTGCCATTTCTCGGCAAGATTCCCCTGGATAACCAAATGCGGACCTGTGCCGATGGGGGAACCCCAATGGTTGATCTGGCTCCGGATTGTCCCATCAGCAAGACTTTGTTCCGCATCGCCGCTGACCTGGAACAGTCTATGGCTCAGCAAAGAGACTGATGCACTGACCAGGGTCGAAAACACCCCAATCGAATATTGGATGGCAGCAGAGTTGGCTCTCCTTGCAGGTCAGCACCCCGGCCGCACCTCCGTGCCCTATTTCACGGTAAAATCCGCATAGGCTGAGGCTTGATTGCCGCTCGCGTCCCGAACCCTAACCGTCAGACGGTGGGCCCCGGGTGACAGGCTTTCTTCGGTTTGGTATTTCACGGTGCGAGCGTCAGGATCGTATTCGCTGATCAGGCGAAGGCCGTCCAATTCCATGGCGATGTCCTCTTCTTTCCTGATTCCCGAACCCCGGTCATCAATCCAGGCTCGCAACAAAGGCTTGCGGGTCGCGATCAATGTTCCTGAAGCCGGTTCCAGGCGCCTTATGACCGGTGGTTTTTCATCGGCCAACAGAGCATATCGCGAGAGACTCCGGATGGAGGCGCCGACAACCCTCTTTTCCCAATCTATCTCGTTGCCTACAAAGCTCCACCTCCCATCGCCTTTGTAACGATAGATCCCCAATTTTTGCGGATCCTGCACCTTCTCCGGATAGCGCAATTGAATCGTTATCCTGCGATTGAAGGCTGTCCTGTGGGGTCCGAATTCGTAGCCAACCCCGGTGCTAATGAGGTGATCCGGCTCCTGCGGCTGGAAGGACCAGCTCTGGGGACAAAGAGGCTCGTAGACGCTGTTCGCTGGAAAGATGAGCACAGCCTGGCCGCCGTCGAATTCCAACCGCCCCCCGCGTTCCGGCAATACGTAGTTCTTATTTAGAGCCAGCTTGGCACGAACGAAATCTCCATTGCGGCCATGTGCCACCACTTCGACGGTGATCCACTTTGCCCCCCCAAGCTGCAAGGGAACCTCAGCACTATATTGGCGCGAAGCAATCTGGCGTGGGATCAATTGGTAGGATCTGACGCCATGCCGCACCTCTATATGGGGAGCCCTGGACAAAACCTGGTCAGAGCGAACGGTCAGTTCGACGAATTCGGGATGGGCTCGTCGATCAACGTAGATCCTGGGGGCAGGTACGATACCGCCATCCGGCAGCGCGCCGATCCTTACACTCTCGGCGCCGAACCCATCCCGCACCCTCAGGCGCCAGAGTCCCTCCGGACAAAGCAATGCCCATTTGCTTTTGCCGGCGGGCACCAGGCGGCTCTCCACAGTCGACCACTGATCGCCGCCAGCGGAACAGGCCAGGTCGGCTTCAAGTTGAAAATCGTCCCCATCTCCCACCTGGGTCTCCAACGATTGGCCTCCAGCAGACCTCACCATCCGAGCCAGAACAATTGATGGAGGAGCATTCACCCGCAATTGCACTCGAGCTCGGCTTCTGTTACCCGCTGCATCTTCCGACTCAATTACAAGCTGGTGTGTTCCCTTGGCCAGGAAGCCGCTGCCGGAGCCGATACCGCAATCCAGCAGCCCATCCTCGCCGACGCCATGGGTGTAGAAGCTCAGACGGTTGCCGGGAACCCGGAACAAATTGAAAAAGCGTCCTTTTCCTCCCGGGAACTCCAGGAACAATCGATCAAGGTAAATCTGGTGCGTTTCGCTATATGCCACCCGATTGTAGGTCGCAACAAAATGGCGACGGCCAATTACGTTCAAGGATTGACGATAGGGGGCAAGCTTGTTGGTAGCAGCATCGGCGCGGTCGTAAACCAGCACGCTCACTCCGACGCGCCCGTAAGCCGAAAGGATTTCAGCACTTTCAAACTCCCCGCTGGAGGGGTTCCAGCTGAGGGCCGTAGAAACGGGTTCATGCCCGCCGTTCACTGTGCTTTCAATTCCCACGGGCACCAGGCTGAGGCGCTGAATCGTCGGAGCAACGGTATCCTTCACTTCGAATTCATCTACCAGCGGATTGAAGGGAACATTGTTTGGATCGCGCAGTTCCAGGTGTAGATGCGGTGGCCCGGCGCCGCTTTCACCACTCCAGCCGATGAGTTCGCCGCGGCGGATGGGGATTTCACCTTCCCTGAGCTGGAGATCCACGCTGTAGCGCCGGTTTTCGCGCTGTTCCCGGTGTACTCGGCGGGCAAGCTTGGGTGCGAAACCAGCCAGATGGGCGTAAACCACCATGCGGCCGTCCCTTAGTCTTTGATACACTGCCCGACCATATCCCCAGGGCGATGTGCGCAACCTCCAGGCGTAGCCGCTACTCACCGCCCGGACTTCGTACCCGGTCTTGCCCCAGGTTTTTAGGTCTATGCCGGCATGAAAAGAAGTGGAACGCGATTCCCCAAAGGAGGAGGACAGTGCCCTGCCAAAACTGAGGGGCCATCTCAATTCCTCCCCAAGGGCATCCGTTGGCGGCACCAGCGAAGTCAGCAGCATCCAGGCTGTGGGGGCGGACAGGATCCATTTCATGGCGCTGGGGAACGGACCTAGAAGGGGAAGGGGCGGAAGGAGTTGGTGACAGCCATTAGGCGAATTCACATCAGCCTGCCGTCATAAATGTGCAGACTAATCTCCTGAGAATTGACGGCAATGTAATGTAGGGGCTCCTCGGTCCAGGCACCGGTGTTGAGGTAGCGGTGGCCGTCCTGCCTTAAATCCATGGCAGCATGGGTATGCCCGCAAGTCACCGCCTCGAATCCCTTTTCGCGTGCTGCACGCAGGGCCTCGGCCGCCACATGTCTGTTAAGAACCTGGTAGAGAAAATCCCACTTTTTGGCGTATTGGGCTACGTCCATTCTCTGGAATCCCAATGCCATGAGAACATGATGGAAGGCCCTGAAGAGCTTCTTGAATAGCCGGTGCCTAGGCATGATTTTGTCCAGAGAATTGCCGTGCAGAACCAGCAATCGTCGCCCGATCGCCCACTGGTGGGCAAACTGGATCCGGCCAGAATCCTCCAGCACCACGTCGGCATCGTGGTTGCCGTAGATCCACACAAGAGGCCGTTGGTGGGACTCCTGGATCAGGCGCTCGAGCACGGCTTGATGACCGGCACAAAGTGCCGCGGCGGGATCGTCAATAATGTCTCCATTGAGGATCAATTGAGCCTCGGGCGCCAAACCATCGAGCCAGGACAGAAACTTCTCCTTGTTAAAAAACTTCGAACCGAGGTGTAGATCGCTGATTATAAATGAAAGTTGGGTGCCCATCCTCCTTGCCATGCTCGAAAGGCGTGCCTAAGATAAAAATAATTGTGGATAATAAAGAGACGCGCCGAAAGATGCGCAAAGAGGACTTGGAGCAGGCCCGGCTGAATGCCCTTTTTAACCACCTTGAGCAACTGCTTCCGGATGGTGCCCAGCGCCGAGCTTTCCGCCGCTTCTCGCTGACCCCACCTCCCTCCTGTCTGCGTCTCAACCCACTTATGCCCCAAGCCGAGTATCTTTTGAATGCGTTGCTGAAGCGCGGCGAGCGAACCCCCTGGTGCGAGCACGCCTTTGGTCTACCCAATTCCCAATTTCCTCCGGGGAACACCCTGGAGTACGCCCTGGGGGCCTTCTACATACAGGCCAAAGCAGCTACACTTGCGGTCACTGCCCTGGCCCCCCGTCCAGGGGAACGAATCCTCGACATGGCCGCTTCCCCGGGCGGCAAGGCCACCCAGATCGCCGCCTGCATGCAAAACACCGGCCTGTTGCTAGTCAACGAACCCCAGAGCAAACGCCTCCCGGGGCTGGTGGGCAATCTCGAGCGCTGTGGCGTGGCCAATGCCATTGTGACCCGGGCCGCTGGCACATTGATGGCGCGCTACTTCCACAATTTCTTCGACCGCATTCTCCTTGACGCTCCCTGTAGCGGTGACGGCATCATCCGCAAGGATCGCGGTATGCTGCGCTACTGGTCGGTGGCGGACGCGCAACGCCAAGCCCAGCTGCAAATAGGGCTGCTCAGAGCGGCCTTCCACATGTTGCGCCCAGGGGGTACGCTGGTTTATTCCACCTGCTCTTTGTCCCTGCAAGAAAACGAGGACGTGCTCCTGGGACTTGAAAAAAAATTTCCGGGCCAGACTGAAGTTTTGAAGGTCGAGGGGGTAGAATTGGCTCCGCTGCCAATGGAAATAGCAAGGCGCTACCCGCCAACCTTCGCCGGCTGCTCTCGAGTTTGGCCTCACTTACACGACACTGAAGGTGCTTTCGTAGCTCGCATTCGGAAACTGGGAGAGACCACATGGCCCAAGTGCGCCGCCGCCAACAGTTCCTGGACGCCAACCAGGGAGCCCGATCCTGAAGCGGTTCAGGCCCAGCAGCACTTGCAAAGCCAGTGGCTTTTCGGGGTGCCCCGCCCACCAGGTCAAATCCTTACAATGGACCGGCGCCACCTTTGTCTTCAGCCCCATGCAACACCTGGATTCAAGCGCCATTTGCCATTCTATATCAGAAGTGGGATGCGCGTCGCACGCCGCCACAAAGACCACTACTTCCTGACCCAGCAAGCCATCACCATGTGGGGAAGTGAGATGAAGGGACCTTCACTGGAACTGACCTGGTCACAGGTCCAAGCTCTCTTCCGTGGTGAATCGCTGACGCTGGAACCAGGCTCCCCTTTCAAAGGAGAGGTCCTTTGCCGCCACGGGGGCTGGACCCTGTGCCTCGGCCTGGTACAAAAAGTTGGCCCTACCCTCCAGGCCATGTTACCCCGGCAACTATTGCGGCTGAACCTGGGCAAGCTGGCAATTTAATCCTCTGCGGTCTAAAATTCGCCGCAGAACATAAGGAAAATTTTTCCCCTTCCTTTTCCTAAATCAGAATTTTATCCTTAAGTACAATCCCAAACCTGCCGGTCTCTGCTCCAAATTCCCCCTCATTTTAACTGCGGTGGGAATTTTTTGCTGCGCCTCAATGCAGATTTTCCTCTTTTCCCTCCCTTTCCTTCCCAGCTAACGTTTTCTGACCTACATCTTGTAGGTCCGCCGGCCTCCTACTCAACATAATGCGTTTATTATCATAAAAACCTATGTGGTATCATATGGTTTTAATCCTATTTTCATTTTTCGATAAATTTTTAACTATTTATTTAACAATAGGTTAAAAGTATCGAACGGGGGTGGAAGCAAATGATGGCACATACTTTGCGTAAAGGTCGATGGAGAGTAAGGGATCCGAGGGCAAGGTCTCCCTCCTTAACCGTCTGTCACTCCTCACGCAGATGGAGTCCTCGGATCCCGCTCCAATTTCAAGGCTTCTGGGTATTTCCCGGAATTACGGGGCTTCAGCCTCCTCCGCGCCCCAGAAAATTTGACCCAGATCATATTGTTCGACCCCTCGAAACCCGAACTCCTGCTACCTGCCCTTCGTACCTGGCCAACTCGGAAAAAGATCGTGCTCGATGTCGAGCAGGTTGCACACCCGGCCAGCGATAAAATCTCCCAGATCATCGAACGTACGAGGTTTCTGATAGAATGCCGGCATGGCGGGAACAATGGTGGCGCCGGCCTCTGCAACCATGGTAAGATTGCGCAGATGGATCAGGTTTAGCGGCGTCTCACGCGGAACTAGAACGAGCGGACGGCACTCTTTCAGGGTCACATCTGCCGCCCGCTCGATCAAGTTGCTGGCCGCGCCTCGGGCAATACCCGAGAGGGTCTTGCCGGAACAGGGGACAACCGCCATGCCGTCGATAGGCACGGAACCGCTGGCAAGGGTACAGGAGAGATCGTTGAAACCGTACTCGCGCAATTCCCCCTGCAACACTCCTTCGCCGTAGAGCCGCACCAGGAATTGCAATACCGTCTCTTTGTCCGGACTGAAGTCCAACTCCTCGTGCAGCAAATAGCGGCCGTACTTGGAAAGCACCAGGTGGACCCGGTGTCCCTGTACCAGGAGCGCTCGCAATAGCCGGCCGGCGTAGAGGGCGCCGCTGGCCCCCGTAACCCCGACAATGACCTGCCTGCTACTCATGCCTCCTCGCCGTCCACGCCCTGCGGCCCCAGAACGTTCCGCCCCGCCCTCAAGGTCTCGATGATCGCATCGACATCGTATACGCACCCGCCCCAGGTACCGCCGCCGACGTTCTGCAAGGCAGCCCAGAGCCTGGTGTCGTCTGGGAGCAACTCTTCGGGCGCCAGGTCGGTTCGCAGGGGACGCTGGCCAAGGTGGCGTTCCCCGGTCGCAGGACCGAAGACCTCGTCGCCATGCCCGACAAGATCGATGCGGCCCCGCAACTGGTCGCGGTCGATTTCTATTTCGATCAGGTCACCGTCAACGATTTTTCCGATGGGACCATCGGCCAGAGCTTCAGGTCCAATGTGGCCGATACAGGCACCGGTTGAGATACCGGAAAAACGCGCGTCGGTGAGCACCGCCACGTGTTTGCCATAGTCCACGTATTTGAGGGCAATGGTGATCTGAGCGATTTCTTCCATGCCCGTTCCTAGAGGACCGCAACTGAGCAGCACCATCACGTCTCCCGCCCGGATTTGACGGGATTTGAGCGCGGCCATGGCTGCCCGTTCGGTTGTAAAGACCTTGGCCGGGCCCCGGTGTCGATAGGTGCCGTCCTCATCCACAACCGTCGGATCAATGGCCGTACTTTTGATTATCGAACCTTCGGGTGCCAGGTTGCCCCTTGGGAAGCAGACGGTGCTGGTTAAACCCTTGCATCGAGCCCGCTCCGGACCCATGATTACTTCTTCGCAGGACACCCCATCCAATTCCTCCAACCTCTGCTGGAACTTCCGCCGGCGCTCGGACTGCTCCCACCAATCCAGATTTGCGTCCAGGGTCTGGCCGCTGGCAGTAAGCACGTCTTCCTGGAGCAGACCCAGGCGCCGCAAGTGCAGCATGACTTCGGGGACTCCACCAGCAAGAAAAGCGCGCACAGTTGGGTGAAACTGAGGTCCGTTGGGCAAGACATCCACCAATCGCGGAACCTGGCGATTGACCCGGTCCCAGTCTTCCACTGTCGGACGCTGGCGGCCGGCGGCATGGGCGATAGCCGGAATGTGCAGGATCAGGTTGGTCGAGCCGCCAAAAGCAGCGTGTACCACCATGGCATTTTGAATGGCGGCATCGGTCAATATTTGCCTGGAAGTCACGGCGGCGGCCTCCAGTCCCATCAACGCGCGTCCGGAGCGAACCGCCATATCCAGCCAGACCTGCTCTCCCGAGGGCGCCAGGGCGGCATGTGGCAGGCTCAGCCCCAGGGCCTCGGCGACAACCTGAGAAGTGGCTGCCGTGCCCAGAAACTGGCAGCCGCCCCCGGCGGTTGCACATGCCCGGCAGCCCAGGTCGTTGACTTCCTCCAAGGTCATCTCCCCGTGGGCCAAACGCATGCCCACCGACTGGATCTTGCCCGCATCCTCTCCATGCTCTGGCGGGAGGGTAACTCCTCCGGGCACCACAATCACCGGAAGATCGCCCATCCCGGCCAAGGCGATCATCATGGCCGGCAGTCCCTTGTCACAGGTACCCACTCCCATGACACCTCGGCGGGTCGGCAAAGAGCGGATCAGGCGGCGCAATACAGTGGCAGCGTCGTTGCGATAAGGCAAGCTGTCGAACATACCCGTCGTCCCCTGGGTGCGGCCGTCGCAGGGGTCCGAACAATACCCCGCATATGGAATCCCGCCCAGCCGGTGTATCTCCTCAGCCGCAGCTTCCACGAGCAGACCTACCTCCCAGTGCCCGGTATGGTAGCCCAGAGCAATAGGCCGTCCATCAGCTGCCCGCAGCCCACCCAGGGTACTGAGGATGAGGAACTCCTTGCTGCCCAATTCAGCCGGATCCCATCCCATTCCAGCGTTCTGGCTATAAGCAAAGATATGGCCACTTGGCGAGTTAAGGACTTCTTCGGCTTGCAATGGCAAAAGGCCTTGGGGACCGGGGGCCTTGGTGCGGACCGAAAAAATGGCTTCGTCTCCGGATTCGACGAAAAAGCCAAATCCTTCCTGAGGATCGCTGTCTATGTTCATAACTATAGCATTTTCCTTAGAAGTGATGTGGTTCAATTGAATTGCACTAGAATCGATGGATCGCCCAGAATCACCAGATCCGCCAGGGTGAAAACAAAGTAGACCGTGCTGATTGTGCTGTTCATGGTTAGGAAGGCCGTCCCCATCCGGGACATGTCATTGGGGCTCACCAGACGATGCTCGTAGAAAAGAAGCCCGGCAATGGCGGCGATGCCCAAGAAGTAGAGCGCGTGCAACTGCGCGACTACCCCCACGGCCACCAGGAAGACGGCCGAAAGGAGGTGCAGAAAGCGAGCCATCTGCAGAGCGCGGGCAATGCCGAAGCTTGCCGGAATTGAATGTAAACCGGAGCGCAAATCGAAGTCGCGGTCCTGACAAGAATAGATTACGTCGAACCCTGCAACCCAGGAAAGTACGGCCAGCCCGAGCAGGATCGGCGCCAGGTCGAAGTGACCGGTAACGGCAATCCAGGCTCCCACGGGGGCTCCCCCCAGACACAGGCCCAAAACCAAATGGGAAGCCCAGGTGAAACGTTTGGTGAGGGAATAAAAGAAGATGACCACCAAAACCAGCGGCGACAAGTAAAAGCAGAGCGGATTGAGTTCCCAGGCCGCCCAAATCAGAATCCCTCCCGATAGCATGACAAATAGTGCCACCGCCAGGGGAGAAACCACTCCGCGCGGCAATTCCCGGTTTCGGGTGCGCGGGTTGGCTGCGTCGATACGCCGGTCCACCAACCGGTTGAACCCCATGGCAGCGCTACGCGCTCCGACCATGGCGGCGATGATCCAACCCACCTGATCGAGCCGGATCCCCACCTGTGCCGCAGCCAGAGCCGCTCCACTCAGGGCAAAGGGCAGTGCAAAGATGCTGTGGGAAAACTTGATCATGCACCCGTAAGCCAAAATCGTACTGAGCGGCTTCGTCAATTATGCGCGGGCCTCCAAGCCCCCGTAAAATCGGAGGTCCGGCACTGTCTCGATCAGGCCGTGCCGTTGTGCCAAGCGATAGAATATGTGCAGGCCCTCCATTTCAGCTTCTCCAAAATCAAAGGAAATGTTGTAGGTCAGGTAGCGCTCGTATAGCTCGGCAGAAACTGCGTGCTCGCGGCAGTACTGGCAGGCGATGGCCGCTGCCTGTTGCATCCCGGTGATTCTGGCTTCCTGCAGAGCCAGCACCTGTTCGGGACCCAAAATTCCCCTGCGACCCGCCCAAAAAGCAAATACAAAAGGCAACCCTGAAAATTCGGTCCATGCCTGCCCCAGGTCCATGCTTTCCAGTTCTGTATCCATGAGCTGAAATACGGGATCGCCAATGAGCAGCGCCGCGTCCGCGGCCTCGAGCATTGCCTCCAGAGCGGGCGGTGCGTCCTTATACTCGGGAGCCAGGCGGTACTTCTCGCGCAGGAGAATATGCAGGAGAGCCGCCGAGGTCCGCGAACTCGTATCCAGAGCTATGCACCTCACCCTGCGCAGATCACCGCGCCAGAATAGCCGCACCGTCAATACCTCGCCGCGACTGACAATCGCCACTTCCGGGACAATATAGTACGGCTCAGGGCTGCGCGCGTACTCGATGGAAGGGATCAGCCCCAGATCGGTACGACCGGCTTCGAGATCGGCAGCACACACCGAGGGCACGGAATAGCTCAACTCGAAAGCCGGGTTTTTCTCCAGGGAAAGAGTCAGCGGGCGGGTGTTCAAATAGGACACCGCCCGCAGGCGGACGCTCACGCACGAGCCACCTTTCTCAGCGCCTCCGGGCGCGGAGAGGTGGCGACGAATTCATAGCGGGTATTGCGCCGCCGCGGCTCGTAACCGGCACTGCGGATGAGCCGCTCCATGGCTTCCAGATCCATCTCGTTGGTGTGGCTCGTGCCGGCGGCGCTGACCACGTTTTCTTCGAGCATGGTGCTGCCAAAGTCGTTGACCCCGTAGTGGAGGCTGACTTGGGCAATCTTGGGGCCTTGAGTGACCCATGAAGCCTGGATGTTGGCGACGTTGTCGAGAAAGAGGCGGCAGACAGCAACCGTCCGCAAGTGGTCATAGCCGGTGGCTTTTGCGCCGTTCCAGCGATCTTTGTCGGCAGCCAGTGCGGTCTCGTCGGGCTGGAAATTCCAACTGATGAAGGCGCTGAAACCTCCAGTTTCGTCCTGCAGATCACGCAGACGCTGCAGGTGCCTCAGACGCTGGTCCACCGTCTCCACGTGACCGTACATCATAGTAGCCGTCGTGCGCATATCCAACCCGTGGGCGACGCGGTGTACTTGCAGCCACTCATCGCTGCGGTCCTTGCGAAATCCGATGATATCGCGCACGTCGTCGTCGAGGATCTCGGCTCCGGCTCCAGGAATCGAGTCCAGGCCCGCGGCGGCCAGGCGCCGGACGGTCTCGTCGAGCTCTAGCCGGGATATATGAGCGATGTAGATGATCTCCGTGGCCGAAAGGCAGTGCAACTGGACCATGGGATAGCGTGTGCTGATAGCTTTCAGGAGTTCCTCGTAATAGTCCAGGCGCAGCTTTGGATTCAGTCCTCCCTGCATGAGGATCTCGCAGGACTTCGGCTCGTCGCCGCCGAAAAGGACCAGTTCGTCGATCTTGGCGAAGATCTCGTCGTGAGGCAGAACGTAGCCCTCCTCCGAACCTGGAGGCCGATAAAAGGCGCAAAAGTCGCACTTCACCCAGCATACGTTGGTGTAGTTGATGTTGCGTCCTACATTGTAGGTGACGATGAGTTCGGGATGCTTGCTCCGGCGCACCCAACTGGCCAGCATGCCAAGCTCGGCGAGATTGGCATGCTGGTAAAGGCGCCGAGCATCGTCCAGGTCAAGACGTTCACCCTGGTAGATTTTATCGGAAATATCCTCTATCATGCCCGCCTCACACCGGCAGCGGCCCGAGTCAATCCGGGACCATTGGCAACCAGGTTGTAAAGGCTGTCCCTTTCCACCGGCACGCGCCCGGCCTCGACGATACGCTGGAGCAACTCTTCCTGGGTCAAGCGCTGCCGAGTCTCCTCATAGGTGCGACGCGTAATTTCGTAGTCCATGATGGTGCCGTCGATATCGTCGGCACCGTACCAAAGCCCAGTCTGGGAGATCTCGATGGTGTTCATGATCCAGAAGGTCTTGACGTGAGGAAAATTGTCCAGCATCAGGCGCGCTACCGCGATCTCCTTGAGATCGAGGGCCCCCGTGGGTCCAGGTAAACCCTCCAGTTCGGTGCGCTCGGGATGAAAGGAGAGAGGGATATAGGCCAAAAATCCGCCAGTCTCATCCTGCACCTCGCGCAAGCGGACCAGGTGATAGACCTTTTCCGCGGTGTTTTCGACGTGGCCATAGAGCAAAGTGGCATTGGATGGCAAGCCCGCCCTGTGGGCCGCCGCCGCGGTCCGCAGCCATTCTTCCGAGTCGCTCTTGGTCCAGAACAAATCGCTCTGCACGCGCGCGCTGAAGACCTCGGCCCCTCCTCCGGGCAGGCTTTCGAGGCCTGCATCCTTGAGATCCTCCAGGACCGCTTCGAGAGGTTTTTTGGCGATGCGCTGGATCTGGGCCAATTCGATCATGGTGAAAGCCTTCAGATGCGCATCGGGACGGGCATCCTTCATGGCCCGCAGGACATCCAGGTAATACTCATAAGGGAGCTTGGGATTTACCCCGCCCACCATGTGGATCTCGGTAATTTGCAGGTCCCCGTACGCGGCCAGGCGGTCCTGAATCTGACCAGGGGAAAGCACATAGCCACGCTCGTCCTTGGGTTTTACGTAGAAGGAACAGAACCTGCAAAGCTTGTTGCAGATATTGGTGTAGTTGATGTGCTGGTTTCGGACGTAATAGGTGGTGTTTCCGTTGAATCGCTCACGGACCATGTTGGCCAGATATCCCAGCACCGGAAGCTGGTTGCAGGCGTAGAGTTGCATCCCCTGCTCCATACTGAGACGTCCGCCATCCAGTACCGTGCGGTGTACATCGGCCAGCCCGGCCCTGTCGATCTGTTCCTCGTAAAGCACAAAATTGCTCCAAATTTACTCGCCCTGAAATTCAATCACATAATACCAACCTGCCCCCATTTAGTCAACCAACTTCCCCGGCTTCCTGCCCTGGAAAATTGTCGCTATTCCCAGGGTAAGAGGTGTGGTCTCGGTCTCGACAAAGCCAGCGTCTTCCAGCAGTTTTACAAAGGCCCGTCCCTGTGGAAAAGTATCAACCGAGCGGGGCAAATAAGAGTAGGCCAGGCGATTACCTGAAACCAGTCCGCCTAGGAGAGGCAGAACCCGGTTGAAGTAAAAACGATAGGCTTGTTTGAAAAGCGGCAGCGTCGGCTCTGAAAAGTCCAAAACCAGAATCTCACCTCCAGGCTTGAGCACGCGCCAAGCCTCTTCCATGCCAGTGGGAATATAGCCAAAATTGCGCACCCCAAAGGCACCCATCACCAAGTCGAAACAATTCCCGGCAAAGGGCAACTCTTCGGCATCTCCGGCAAGCAGGGATACGAACCCCGCCTCCGGCCGGCTGCCGAGCTTGGCGGCACCCACCCGCAGCATGTTCGTGGACACGTCCAGTCCAAAAACCCGTCGCGGCCGCAAACAGCCGGCAGCCAGGGCAAAATCTCCTGTCCCAGTAGCCATGTCCAAAACCATCCGAGGCTGGCGATGGCGCACCCCATTGAGAGCCCGGCGGCGCCAGTAAATGTCCACACCTCCGCTCAGTAGATGGTTCAACAAGTCGTAGCGCCCGGCAATTGAGTCGAACATCTCCCGAATCCGCCGCTTGCGCTCGGTTATCCTATCTACGTCATTCATACAAACCCTCAATTAGCACTTGAAGAGTTTCACGGACGGCCAACATTGGGGCTGCCACCACCTCTGAGGGCCGCTTGCGAATCGACCGGTCACCGGGCTGGGTACGAGAGCGCCCAGAGTCGCGGACTAGGCACCCAGAGGAAACATATTTACTACTTGGAAAGATAGAGGGGAACCATATCCACGGTTGCCGCAATCGCTGTGCACCGGCTTGGTATTCCTCAGTCACTCCGGGATCCACTGGAGTAACCCCGGCGGGGACAAACTCATAACTCTCCTGAAATTCCCGACGATTTCCAACGGTTTGGAACATTTGCACCTTATCCCCAGGGTGTCAATCCCCGCCCGCTCCACTATTGCAGCCGGAAGGTTCAAAGGACTGGGATTACCAGTCGCCATGGGTCACCCCGCCGCCAATTGAGCATGCCCAAACGCAAAATCCAGATACTCATTGCCGACGACGAGGCCGTCGTCCGCAATGGATTGCAGAAAGCCCTGCACAAAAACGAATTCAACGTGGAAATGGCTGCGGACGGATATCAAACCCACAGGATGATCCGGGAGAAATCCTACGATTTGGTGGTTATGGACCTTGGCATTCCCGGGCCCGGGGGCATGGAGTTGCTCGAAGAGATTCGCGACACCGAACCCGATACTCACATAATCGTCCTCACCGCGCACGGCAATGTCTCCACCGCCGTCGAAGCTATGAAAAAAGGGGCCTATGACTTCATAGCCAAACCGTTGGATCTCGGCCACCTTCGACTGTTGGTCGAGCGCGCCCTGGGCCGCGTCGAGCTGGTAGCCGCAAACCGCCAACTCCAAAGCCGCTTGGAGAACCGCGACAGCTTTCGCAAAATTGTGCGGCGCAGCTCTGCAATGCAGGCGGCAGCGACGACTATCAAGCAGGTGGCGATGTCCAACATCGCCGTATTCCTGCGCGGCGAGACCGGAGTTGGCAAGGATCTAATCGCCCGCGCCATACACGAGCGCAGCAGAAGACGCGACGGCCCCTTCGTGGCGGTGAATTGTGGTGGTTTCCCCGAGGAACTGTTCGCCAGCGAACTCTTCGGCCATGTCCGCGGCGCATTCACCGGTGCTCACACCGACAAACCAGGTCGCTTTGCCCTGGCCGAAGGCGGCACCCTCTTCCTTGACGAAATCGGCGAGGTGCCTCTCAAAAACCAGGTCGAATTGTTGCGGGCCCTCGAGAACTCCGAGTACCAGCCCGTGGGCGCCTCCAAGCTCCATCGTGCCGATGTCCGCTTTATCGCCGCAACCAACCGCGACCTGGAAACCGACGTAAAACTCGGTCATTTCCGCGAAGACCTTTACTACCGCTTCAATGTTGTGCCTATCGACATTCCGCCTCTGCGCCAGCGCCGCGAGGACATTCCCGTTCTGGTGGAGATTTTTCTAGAGGAGTCCTGTCGAGCCCATGGCCAGGACCTCAAGCGTGTGGCTCCCGAAAGCATGGAGCATTTCATCAACCACCCCTGGCCCGGCAACGTGCGTGAACTCCGCAATTTGATCCAGCGCCTCGTTGTCACCTCTCCGAGTAAAACCATCAGACCCGAGCACCTGCCCGGTACCCTCGCCACAACCGGCGACGGCCGCGGCCAGTTTTCTGTAAAACTGGGAACCTCGGTCAAGGAAGCGGAGGCCGAACTCATCCGCCAAACCTTGCACCGAGTCACTTCCAACCGCCGCCACGCCGCTTCTATTCTGGGAATCAGTCTGCGCTCCCTCCAGTACAAATTGAAGCAGTACGGAATCCTCTAAGTCCAATCCACCGGGCATCTCCCGAATTGAATTCCAGCCTAGATTGTCCGCCTCCGCCCAGGTGCTCAGGGGGTTGTGCAAAACTTGCACTTTGGGCCTTTCTTAATTCACTCTTACTCGTTAAAAACATTTTAAAGGAGTTCATAACCTTTTGTTGAAAGGTAGGTTATAAAAATAATTTTGTTATTGGCATCGAATTTGCATGGAAGTATGGAGTGCGTCTCGGAACCATGGGTAGCGATCAATGGTCCTAGAGAGAGAAAAAGACTTTTTACAAATCGCTGACCATAGACCTGACTTTTCCTGCCCAGAATCGGCGATTAAGTCGTTGAACAGGGAAATACTGGCAGCGAAAGGTGCAGGTTTTGCACCTTTACTGAGACTTTTAAGGACACATACTGAAAAAATCCAAGGCCACTTTCCAGAAGGAAACTCGGGCAACCCAACTACTTCGGAGCCGGGTTTCAGGACGCCCGCGCCCATGGGCATGAGAAAATATACCGGATAAACCCCTGGCAGTGGACCCTGCACCGATTTGAGCTACACCCAGCTACAAGGAAATCAAAAAAGTATGGTACTAGTTGTCAGTTATCCCGATTCACCGCTGCCGATGCATAATTTGCACCCTTCCGTCACTGCCGATGAGTTTGTTTGGCACTTGTGATGGGATGAACTTGGGAATGGAATTTTTCTTGGCTGAGCCGGGCAGAATCCTCAGCGAAGAATTAATCCAGCGTGCTTTGCTGAGTTTCGCCTCCGAAGGCCTACTTTCGCCTTTGTCGGCCTGTAGTACCGTCCAAAACCTCAAAGAAAGCAGGGAACGAAATGGGGTACGTATTGCAAGAAGCCCTAAACGATGAGGGAAGCACTTTGCGTCTCTACTTCGACGATATCGCCGAGTCAAGGCCGCTGTCGCGCGAGCGCGAAGTCGAACTGTCCGCCCGCATCCAGGAGGGCCACCGGGACGCCCGCGACGAACTCGTCCAGGCCAATCTCCGCTTCGTCATCGACGTGGCCAAAAACTATCAGAATCGCGGCCTCTCTCTGGCCGATCTGATCAGCGCCGGCAACGTCGGGTTGCTGACCGCCGCCGAACGCTTCGACGGCACCAAAGGCTACAAATTCATCTCCTACGCCGTGTGGTGGATCAAGCAATCCATCCTGCAAAGCATCGCCGAGCACGCCCGTACCGTGCGCCTGCCCATGAACAAAGTAAGCCTGCTCAAGGACATTTCCAAAACCGCGCGGCGCCTGGGGCAAGGCCGCGAAGCCGAACCCGACGTGGAGGAGATTGCCCAGGAACTGGACGTGTCGGCCCAGGAGGTGCGGGAGACGCTGTTGAGCGCGCGCGCGGTGCGCTCCCTGGACGAAGCCTTCACCGAGGACGACGAGCGCAGCTTGCTCAACATTCTGACCGATCACCAGCAGGCTTCGCCGGACACGGAGGTGCTCAACGCCTCGGCCCGGGCGCAGTTGGAGAGCGTACTGATCAACCTGGACGAGCGCGAGTTGCGCATCATCCGTCTCTACTTTGGGCTCGATGGCCACGAGGCGCTCACTCTGGAACGGATTGGCAGAATGATGAGCCTGACCCGCGAACGCGTACGCCAGCTCAAGGAGCGCGCCCTGAGCAAACTTCGGCACCCAGCCCGCTACGAGGGCCTGCTATCACTAGTCGACGAATCCCCAGCCTACTGAGCTGGACCTGCAGATGAAAGTAAGGAAGTTCGAACTTCAGGAATCCGGGGAGCTCTGGCAGCAACCCCCTACCAGGCTATTTTCAGGCCCCGCCTGGACAAGAAACTGGAAAGGAGAGCAGCCTCTGGAGGTTCATCTCCCCTCCTGGGGTTCGGGTCCCTTCAGTCCCCGTAACTCGTCGCGGATGGCAGCCGCTCTTTCAAAATCCTCCTCGTCGATGGCATTCTGCAAATCCTTCTGCAGGCGTTCCCGGCGACTGGGCGGCTTGTGGGAAAGCAACTCCTTCTCCAACTCATCCAGACTCTCCTCCGAGCGAGCACGCTCGACGTGGAACTCCTCGGTTTCCATTTCCGGCAGCCTGTCGATTTTCTCGCGCGCTTCCCTGACGATCTCGAGGGCACCTTCGAACTCGCCCTTCTGGCTTGACTGCATAGCACGGGCGGTGGCATTGAGGCGGATAATATATGGCCACCATTTCTCCAGATTCATCCTGTCCTCTTCCTCCTCCCCATAGGTGTTGACAAACCGGAATAACGCCATGTTGCGCTCGGTATCACGGATTACCCGTTCGTAATCCTGGAGTTGCAGCAAAAAGGCATAGCGACCGTACACCCGCGTCCCTTCGTCGAACAACTCGCGACAAGCGTCTCCATCCAGAGTAAACCCCTTTTCATCACCTTTATTCACGCGGCGGTACTTCTCCAGAGCACTGCGGTAATAATCCAGCGCGAAATCAAACCCATAGGGCTTCTTGCCGTCCGGCCGTCCGTCGAGATTCAACTGCAAAATTCCCTGGAAAGCCCCCTGATCAATCCGGACCTGCACCTTCTGGATTCCGTCATCGCCCCAAATTTTGCGCACATTCGCCGTGGGATCGTATTTCCAGGCCTGGAGCACTTTGCTGATGTCCTGATCCATCCGGTTCTCCTTTTGGCTGGCCAAGGGCCGCTCATATAGCGGCAGCGGCGGCGCCCCCTGATTGGATTTGGACTTGGCCGACAAAATATCCCTTTGGCGCGCAAAGTTCAAGGAATTTCTAGTTCATTCGAATTGACAACTATTTTTCTGCCGCATATCATACTCGGAAGGACGACAATGGACCTGAACCGAAAAACCTGGAGGGGAAATGGCCTTACTGCGCCACGTCGCCCTATGGTGTAAAGACATGGAGAAATCGCGCCGCTTTTACGAAGAGGTGATCGGCTGGAAGTTCATAAACTACCGTAGCCACGGCCGGGGTCTCGACATGAGCGACGGCACCAACAACATCACCCTGCTCGACTACGGAGACCAGGCGCGCCCGGCTCTGGAAGAGGGGCACGAGTACATCCATTTGGGAGTCCTGGTCGAAGATCTCACCGCTGTTTGGCAACGCCTGCACCGCTGGGGCGCCCAATTTCCTGCAAAGACCGTCAAGGGACGGCAAGAAATGGATCCGGGCGCGGCGCCCTCCCGGGCCTTCAAGGTATTCGATCCTGACGGGAATATTTTGGATATCACCAGCGATAAGGAAGAGTGGGTCGGTATTGGTACCTAGTTGCCCTTCTCGACTAAACACTGACAATCTTGTGCCTATATTAATCCCCTCCCCTCCCCCACAATTTCTGAAAGGTAAAACGAGACTATTTTGTCGGTTCTTAAAATTTATCGATAATAATGGTCTGGGAATCCCATTTTTCATCATGGGTATAGAAGCATCTCCTTGTAGCCAGTCAGGGCGGCAACCCAAAAGACACAAAATTGAATTCATTTGCATCCTATCTAACAATTTTGTAGATTTATAATAAATCGAATTCCAGGAATTTACCGCTGAGCCTTCCCCTCCCCTTACAATTTTGAGCGTACAGGTTCCTTCTCCACTTTGGCATGAAACTTGCTTGTCTTGTGTTCTGTAACTCTTCCTTTTCCCAGGTGAAGCAAGTCAGTACGCCATGCCCGCAGCTTTGCACTTAGACCACGCCCAGGGCCAAGTCGCCGTATTGCACGATATTGGGCAGATCCTCGGTACCGACATTCTCTTCGAAGAAGCACTCCGGTCCATTCTCAAACTACTCTGCGACCGCATGGAAATGGACTTGGGCACAATCAGTCTTCTCGGGCAGGAAGAGGAGGAGGTGGCTATAGACATTGCTTACGGCCTCTCGAGCTCCGAGATTAAACGTGGCCGCTACAAAATAGGCGAAGGCATTACCGGGAAGGTCGTTGAATCCGGGAAACCTGTGATCGTTCCCCGCATCAGCAGCGAACCACTCTTTCTCGACCGTACGGGCGCCCGCAAAAGGACCAAGAAATCACAGACTTCCTTCATCTGCATTCCCGTTATTTTGCAGCAGAGGGTCATCGGCACCCTAAGCGTTGACACTCCTTACAGGGACGACGACCTGCTGCAGAAAAACGTTCGATTGTTGTCGATCGTCACCACCATGATCAGCCAGGCCGTGGCTGCCCGCAAGGTGGCACGCCAGGAAAAGACCCGTCTTATGGACGAGAACCAACGGTTGCAGAAAAAGCTGCGTGAACGATTTCACCCGGCCAACATCATCGGCAATTCGCGCCCAATGCAAGAAGTATGCGAACTCGTCGGACAGGTGGCCCCGAGTACGGCCACCGTTCTCCTTCGTGGGGAAAGTGGCACCGGCAAAGAACTGGTCGCCGACGCCTTGCACTACAACAGCTTGCGCGCCAGCAAGCCCTTCGTCAAAGTCCACATCGCGGCTCTCCCCGAAACCCTGATCGAGAGCGAACTCTTCGGCCACGAACGCGGCGCCTTCACCGGAGCTTCTGGGAGCAAGGCAGGACGATTTGAACGAGCTCACGGCGGCACCATCTTCCTCGACGAAATCGGCGAGCTGAGCCCCGCGGTCCAGGTCAAGCTCTTGCGAGTTCTGCAGAACCAGGAGGTGGAGCGCCTGGGCGGCTCCGCGCCCATCCCCATCGACATCCGCATCGTCGCCGCCACTCACGTCAACCTCGAAAAAGCTGTATCCAAGGGCAGGTTCAGGGAGGACCTGTTTTACCGTCTCAACGTCTTCCCGATTTTCCTGCCACCCCTGAGAGAGCGCAAATCAGACATCCTCCAGCTGGCCGACAATTTCCTGGAGAAATACGCCCGCCAGCACGGCAAGGAACTGCGCCGCATCTCCACCCCGGCCATTGACATGATGATGAGCTACCACTGGCCAGGCAATGTACGGGAACTGGAGAATTGCATTGAACGCGCCGTCATCCTGAACACCGACGGCGTCGTCCACGGCCACCACCTCCCTCCTTCCCTGCAGACGGCGGATGCCACGGGGACACCGATTTCGGGTTCATTCGAGGGGTTGATGGCCTCTTACGAGCGAGAAATCCTCGTTGAGGCCTTGAAGAATGCTCGCGGCAATGTGGCAAGGGCGTCGCGCATGCTGGGCACGACGACCCGGATTATCTCCTACCGCACCCAAAAGCTGCAAATAGATCCCAAATACTACAAAAGATAGAACAGCAAAATTGTAAAACTAACAAAATTGGATATAATTTTTCCAAAAACTTCATTTTTGTCACTCTCTTCAAGCCCCTGCATGGCCCCTCTCACCTGGCATAACCCTTTCATTACCAGCCTCATAACTCCCTTCCCGGGTATTGGCGCTACCGCTGGCATATCCCTTGCTGAACAACCCCCTGCGCGCACCTCAAGTTCCAGGCCTGTAGCAAGAGAACCAATTACCCATCACCCAAGGGAGGGACAAAGATGTTGTTATTCAAGTTATTGACATTGATCCTGGTCTTTGGCGGAGCCACCCAGGTATTGGGCGCCGAGATCAAGTCAATGGAGGAGTTCCAGAACACGCCACTGGTCTATCCCAAGTTCATAGTGGACAACCTGTGGATTCTGATTGCCGCAGCCCTGGTTTTCGTCATGCACCTCGGCTTTGCCACCCTTGAGTCCGGCCTTACGCGGCAGAAAAACACGGTCAATATTCTCTTCAAAAACCTGTTTATCATCTCAATAGGGTTGATCACCTACGCGCTTACCGGATTCAACACCATGTACCCCGGTGATTTCAACGGCTTCCTCGCCATCCGCGGAACGCTCGGCTTCACCGACCAGGTCGCCAACCTCACCTCCGCCTATGCGGACTACACCTACTGGACGGACTTTATTTTTCAGGCTATGTTCGCCGCCACCGCCGCCACTATCGTCTCAGGAGCGGTGGCAGAGCGCGTTAAACTTACCAGTTTCATGGTCTATGCCACTCTGCTGGTCGCTTTCTTCTACCCCATTGCCGGCTCCTGGAAGTGGGGCGGCGGCTGGCTGGACCAACTCGGTTTCTACGATTTTGCCGGCTCCAGCGTCGTTCACGCTTTCGGCGGCTTCTCCGCCCTGGCCTGCGTTATTTTCCTGGGACCCCGCAGCGGCAAGTACACGGCGGATGGTCAGGTCAGGCCCATCCTCGGTCATAGTATGCCCTTGGCCACCATAGGGGTGTTCCTGCTGTGGCTGGGATGGTTCGGTTTCAACGGCGGTTCGGTTCTCAGCGCCGATCCCGCCGCCGTATCGCTGGTTTTCGCCACTACCTCTCTGGCGGCAGCCGCCGGCTGTCTCGCGGCCATGTTCACTTCGATGGCTTACCTGAAAAAACCCGATATCACCATGGCCTTGAACGGTGTTCTGGCGGGCTTGGTAGGCATTACCGCAGGTGCGGATAGCGTTACCTGGTTTGGGGCAATTGTCATTGGTCTCATCAGCGGCATCATAGTGGTCTTCGCCATCGTCGGCATCGACCGCATAAAAATAGACGATCCGGTCGGGGCCATCTCCGTGCACGGTATCTGCGGCGTCTGGGGAACGGTCGCCGTCGGCCTGTTCAGCACCAATGCCGACCATACCTTATTCAAGCAAATTGTCGGAACTCTCTCTATCTCCCTCTTCGCTTTCGTAGCCTCTGCCATTCTGATCCTGCTCATCAAAGCTGCTTTGGGCATTCGCGTCAGCGCAGAGGAAGAGGAGGAAGGCCTCGACGCCGGCGAACACGGCCAGCCTTCCTATGCGGACTTTCACCCCATTCACAATTGATGCGGCAGGAGGAACATCATGTACAAGATTGAAGCTTTTTTGCGGCCGGCCGCGCTCGAACAGGTGCAGGACGCCCTGGCTGGTTTGGGCATCGCCGGCATGTCCGTCATTGAAGTACGCGGCTTCGGCCGCCAGCGTGGCCACCGCGAAGTCTACCGGGGTGCCGAGTACCGCGTCGACTTTGTTCCCAAGATCAAGGTCGAGGTCACCGTCAAGCCGGGCGACCGCGATCAGGCCGTCAACGCAATTGTCGAGGCGGCCAAGACCGGAAAAGTGGGGGACGGCAAGGTCTTTGTCGTACCTGTAGAGGAAGCCGTGCGCATCCGCACCGGAGAGACCGGAGAAAGCGCGCTGTGAACGGCTGTCATATCACTGCTCTCACCACCCGGCCGGACGGCCAACTGGTATGCCGTCGGGCAAACAAAGGAGGGAAATCTTGACAAAGAAATTCATTTTCCACGCAATCCTGGTGGCCGTATTTGGCACCCTTCCCGCTCAAGCCAATGTAGGCATGGGGGCGGACCTGGTGAGCCGTTACGTCTGGCGCGGCCTGGATTTTGGTGATGGGGTTTCCATCCAGCCCTATCTTTCCTATGGGTCCGGAGCCATCGAGATCGGCGCCTGGTCGTCGTGGGGGATTACCCCCAACGGCAACAATGAGAACGATCTCTACATCACCTATGTGGCCGGTCCGCTGGCAATTACCGCGACCGATTACTTCTTTCCCGCCCTCGGAGAGGACGACTCTTTCCTCGATTACAGCGCCACCGGCGCCCACACCATCGAGCTCACGATCTCTTACGCTCAGGGCCCCATCAGTCTGGCGGGAGCTGTCAACTTGCTCGAGCCCGAGGATGACGACGGCGAGAGCCAGAATTCCATCTACGCCGAGGTGGGTTACGACCTGGGGGAGATGGAGGGGATCGGGGTGAGTATCTTCGCCGGTGGGGGCACCGACGACTACATAACCGAAAATGGGCCCATCCCGGTGACCAATGCGGGTGTGTCCATGGCCAAGGGCGACTATTGGGCCTCCTACATAGTCAACCTGGACCGCGAATCCACCTTTCTCGTATTCGGGAAGAGCTTCTAGCATTCAGTCCGTGCGGACTGCCTGAGTGCAGTAGAAAGCACCGCAACTTTTCCGAGCTGCAGCTCCTGAAAATACCGGGCGGCGCCGGAGTTCAGTCGAGCCGGCGCCGCCTGTGGTGCGTTTCACCCCCTCCATACCTCAAACAAGGAGCCTTTTCATGGCCAAAGCCAAAGTCAAAGCCAAACCCCGGGCGCGGACGAGCCGACGCGCTTCCGGCCCCACGCCCCAGTCCGTTCTCGCCATGGTTCGACAGCATCAGGCCCAGATCGTCGACTTCAAATTCGTCGACTTCCCCGGCACCTGGCAGCACTTCTCCATCCCCGCCACCGCCCTCAGCGCCGACATGTTCCACGAGGGATTGGGCTTCGACGGCTCCTCCATCCGCGGCTGGCAGTCCATCCACGAATCCGACATGCTCGTCATGCCCGATCCGGCCACCGCCTTCATGGACCCCTTCACCGAGGTGGCCACCCTTTCCCTCATCTGCAACATCGTCGATCCCATCACCCAGCAGGACTACGGCCGCGACCCGCGCGGGGTGGCGCGCCGGGCCCAGGCCTATCTGCAGGCCAGCGGTCTGGCCGACACCGCCTATTTCGGCCCCGAAGCCGAGTTTTACATCTTCGACGACATCCGCTTCGACCAGAACAGCCACGAGGGCTACTACTTCATCGACTCGAAGGAAGGGCGCTGGAACTCGGGGGCGGCGGAAAACCCCAACCTGGGCTACAAGCCGGACTACAAGGGCGGCTACTTCCCGGTGCCGCCCCACGACACCTTGCAGGATCTGCGCTCGGAGATGATTCTGACCATGATCGCCTGCGGGGTCGAGGTGGAGGTGCACCACCACGAGGTGGGCACGGCGGGTCAGGGCGAGATCGACATCAAGTATTGTCCGCTGGTGTCCTGCGGCGACCGCATGATGCTCTACAAGTATATTGTCAAGAACGTGGCGCGGCGGCACAACAAGACGGCGACGTTCATGCCCAAACCCCTTTTCGAGGACAACGGCACGGGGATGCACGCCCACCAGAGTCTGTGGAAGCGGGGCCGGCCGCTGTTTTCCGGGTCGGGCTACGCGGGGCTGAGCGAGACCGCGCTGCACTACATCGGGGGCCTGCTGCAGCACGCGCCCTCCATTCTGGCCTTCACCAATCCGACGACCAACTCGTATCGGCGCCTGGTGCCCGGCTACGAGGCGCCGGTGAATCTGGCCTATTCGCAGCGCAACCGCAGTGCGGCGGTGCGCATTCCCATGTATTCGGCCTCGCCGGCGGCCAAGCGGGTGGAGTTCCGCTGCCCGGATCCGAGTTGCAATTTGTATTTGGGGATGACGGCGATGCTGATGGCGGGTCTGGACGGGATCGACCAGCGCATCGATCCGGGAGCCCCGATGGACAAGGACATCTACGACTTGGCCCCGGAGGAGCGCGCCTCGGTGCCGTTGACGCCGGGAACCCTGGAGGAAGCGCTGGAGGCGCTGGCGGCCGACCACGACTACCTGCTCAAGGGCGACGTGTTCACCGAAGAGGTGATCCAGGCCTGGATCGACTACAAGCGCAAAGAGGAGGCCGAGGCGGTGCGCTTGCGGCCCCATCCTCACGAATTTGCCCTCTACTTCGACATCTAAAGCAGAGGCCATCCATGCGCGGGGGCGGAGGACACTGTCCTCGGCCCCCGCTTCCTTGCCAAGTATTCGAACCCACTCGCCCTTGACCACGAACCGGCGCCATCTCATTCCCACCCCGCGCCCACAAAACCCCCCAGTTACGGCAGGACCAGGACGTGTTTCCCGCAGCCGGACTGGCCGTCCCGATGGTCCGTTGAATCCCTTCATAACACTCCCGGCAGAACGCAATCTCGATCCGACGGCCGAAACCGGGGTATCGTCCCAGGAAAACCCTGGAACCCATTCCTCGCTGCAGCCCTCCCAGCTGGTTGCAGCGAGGTCGGATCAGAATTAAAATACTTCAGCCGCTTTTTATCTGCGCCAGGGGATCCGGTGCAACTCCGCCTTTCCATTGAGCCCTTATCCTTATCCGGCGCAGGATTCCACAGGACCTGGACTTGGCCCCAAAACTCACCATCGGCAGCCGCGGCAGCAAGCTAGCTCTGATCCAGAGCGACATTGTCCGCCGCCTCCTCCAGCAGCGGAATTCGGCTCTCCGGATCGATGTTGAAGTTATCCAGACCAGAGGTGACGTAATCAAAGGCTCGCTGCGCGATTTCGGCGGCCAGGGCGTCTTTACCCGCGAAATCGAAACCGCCCTCCTCGATTCCCGCATCGACCTCGCAGTGCACAGCCTCAAGGACCTGCCCACTCAATTCCCCGAAGATCTGACTCTTGCCTCCACTCCGGTGCGCGAAGATGTGCGCGACGTCCTCATCAGCCGGGAAGGTCACAACCTGGCAAGTTTACCTGAGCACGCCCTCATCGGCACCGGAAGCCTGCGCCGCCAAGCCCAGATTCTGGCTCTGCGCCCGGACCTGCGCTTCGTCGCGATACGCGGCAACGTCGACACCCGCTTGCGCAAAACCAGAGAAGGGGAATGCGCCGCGGTTGTCCTCGCCGCCGCCGCTCTGCACCGCCTCGAACGGAAACGGGATATCAGCGCTTACATGGAAACGGCGGAGATGCTTCCGGCTCCGGGCCAGGCCGCACTGGGTTTACAGATGCGCCGCGACCACCCCCTCATCTCCTGGGTGGAATCGGTGAATCACCCTCCCACTTTTGCCGCCGTCACCGCCGAGCGCAGCCTTCTCAAACACCTGGGCGGCGGCTGCAGATCTCCAATCGCCGCCTGGGGCCGTCAGGAGAACAAAACTCTCCTTCTCGAAGGCCTGGTTGTCAGACCCGACGGCACCGATCTCGTGCGCGCAACCTCGAGCTCCGACCCCGGAAAAGCCGACCGTCTCGGCGCCGACTTGGCCGACCAATTGCGGCGCCTGGGCGCCGACGCCATCCTGCAAGATCTGGCAGGCCGATTCCCATGAACACCCTGCAGCTGACTCCAGGATATGTCTACATCGTCGGAGCCGGACCCGGCGATCCCGGCCTCATCACCCTGAAGGGAGCACGCTACCTCGAAGCAGCCGACGTGGTCCTCTACGACGAGATTCTGGACCGCCGCCTTCTCGACTTGACCCGCCCCGCCTGCAAAAAAATCTACGTGGGCAAACGCGGCGGTCACAAGAGCCGCACCCAGGAAGAAATCAATCGTCTGCTGATCCGCTACGCCCGCCTGGGTCGTTGCGTCGTGCGCCTCAAGGGTGGCGACCCGCTGATCTTCGGACGCGGCAGCGAGGAAGCCATGCTCCTGCAAAAAGCCGGCATTCCCTTTGAGATTGTCTCGGGAGTCTCGGCCGCCGCTGGTGCTTTAGCCTACGCCGGCATTCCGCTCACCCACCGCGGCCTGGCTGCCGTCGCCGTTCTCGTCACCGGTCACGAAGATCCGGCCAAATCCGCACCATCTACGGACTGGCACCTCCTGGCCCAGCTCGACAGCACTCTGGTCATCTTCATGGGAGCCCGCAAACTCGACGAAATTTGCGCTACCTTGCTGCAACACGGCCGCCCTTCAGACACTCCTGCCGCCGCCATTGAATGGGGCACCTGGCCCCACCAGCGCACCTTGATCTCCACCCTGGATGGAATCGCCGAAGAAGCACGCCGGCAAAGCATTCAGTCTCCCGCCCTCATCGTCGTCGGCGACGTCGTGAGCCTGCGTTCTCATCTCAACTGGTTCGAGAACAAGGCCCTCTTCGGGCGCCGCGTCCTCGTCACCCGCAGCCGCGAGCAGGCCGGCAGTCTCCAGTTCCTCCTCGAAGCCGAAGCCGCCGCGGTCTCGGTAATGCCCCTCCTCGATATCCGGCCTCCCGAGGATTGGGCTGAGCTTGACCTCAGCCTTGCAGAACTGGATCGCTTCAACTGGCTCGTCTTCACCAGCCCCAACAGCGTCGATTTTTTCTTCCAGCGTCTGCGCCAGCTGAATCTCGACACCCGCGCCCTGGGCAACTCCCTGGTTGCCGCGGTGGGACTTTCCACCGCCGAGCACCTGCGCGACCAGGGCATCGAGCCCGACCTCATTCCCACTCAACAATCCCAGGACGGCCTGGTCGAGGCCTTCGCCTCCGTCCCCGTAGAGAACTCCGAGATCCTCATACCCGGATCTTCAATAGGCCGCGCCCTCCTGGCCACCGAACTGGAGCGCCGCGGTGCCCGCGCCCACCGCGTCGTTGCCTACCAGAACCGACCTCCGGACCCCGGCAAGGTCGAGTTGCCCGCCGCTCTGGTCGAAGGCAATTTTGACCTCATCGTCTTTGTCAGCCCCTCCAGTGTGCACAACTATTGCAGGGTCCTGGGTACCAAGCGCAGCTATGCAACCCTGGCAAAAAGCAAAATTGCCAGCATCGGCCCCACTACCACAAAAGCCATTCTCGACCTCGGCCTCGAAGCGCATATCCAGCCTGAAGAGAGCAGCATCCCGGCCCTGGTGCGCTCGATTTGCAACTACTTTCGCGAGCAACGCCCATGACCAGCCCCAACTATCCCGCGGGTAAACTCCCCCACAAAGTCCTCGCCCGCCTGATCCGTACCTACACCCACAGCCACCCCAGTCTGTTAGTGCCACCCGGGGTCGGGGAGGACGCCGCCGTCATCGATTTCGGCGACCGCTACCTGGTGGCCAAGACCGACCCCATCACCTTTGCCACCGACGCCATCGGCTGGTACGCCGTCCACGTAAACGCCAACGATATTGCCGCCATGGGCGCCCGTCCGCGCTTCTTTCTCTCCACCATCCTGCTGGCAGCCGACCAGGCCACTCCCGCTCTGACCGAGTCCATCTTCAGCTCCATCCACGCAGCGGCCGAGCAGTTGGGCATTGCCGTCTGCGGCGGCCACACCGAAATCACCACGGGCATCGACCGCCCCATCGTCGTCGGCCAGATGCTGGGCGAGGTCGAACCCGGGAACCTGGTGCGTTCCTCCAACCTCCAGCCCGGCGACTCCTTGCTCCTCACCAAGGGCCTGGCCATAGAGGCTACAGCCATCATAGCGCGCGAGAAACGCGCCGAACTCCTGCGGCAAGGGTATACAAGCGCCTTTCTCGACCGCTGCCGGCGTTATCTCGAAGTTCCCGGCATCAGCATCGTGCGCGACGCCGCAATCGCCACCCGGGCCGGCCAGGTCCACGCCATGCACGACCCCACGGAAGGAGGTGTCGCCACCGCTCTGTCCGAGCTCGCCACAGCTTCCGGCGTCGGCCTGGAGATAGACGCCCGCGCCCTCCCAATTTCCTCCGAGTCCGCTCGCCTCTGCAGGGCATTCGATCTGGACCCTCTAGGGGTAATCTCCTCGGGGGCTCTGCTCATCGGCTGCACTGCGGACAGCGCACCGCTCATTGTTTCCGCCCTCGAAGAAGAGGGAATCCACAGCAACCACATCGGCATCGTGCGCGAACCTGGTTTCGGCCTCCAACTCCGTAAGGATGGCCAGCTCCTTCCGCTGCCAGAATTCCCCGCCGACGAAATCACCCGCATCTTTCAGGACTAGGCATGCTAAAGGCCTTATTCTTCGACATGGACGGTACCATCACCTGCCCCCACATCGACTGGGAGGATTTGCGCGCCCGCATCGACATCCCCGAAGGCGCGCAGATCATCGGCTACATAGACAGCCTTCCCTTGCAAGAGCGGGAGCGGGCCCACGCAATCCTCGAAACCGCCGAACAAGAGGCCGCCCGCCACGCCATCCTCAATCCCGGCGCCGCCGAGCTTTTCGAAAACCTGCGGCCGCGCTCGCTGAAACTGGCCTTGATCACCAACAACAACCACCGCGCCATGAATTCGGTAGTCGAAAAGTTCAATTTGCACTTCGACCTTCTCCTGAGCCGCGAGGACGCCCTCCTCAAGCCCGCCCCCGACCTGATTCTCCTGGCCTTGGAAAAGCTCGGACTGGCTCCCCGGGAAGCCTGCTTCATCGGAGACAGCCTCTACGACCGCATGGCGAGCCGGGAGGCCGGCGTCGCCTACATCCACCTGTCCCACGACCCCCTTGAACCGGTCAACGGACCCACCATTCACTCGCTGCCCGAACTGTTGCCCCACCTCGGTCTGTAGGCAATTCCCCGGCCCCTTTCTCCCCACGATCCACCTGGGGCCATTCCAACTTGACCCCCAATCGCGCCTGGATATATCTTTCTCCCACCACGCCAAACTCAACGGATACGTACCAATGCCCTTCCGGACCACCTTCCACCACCGCACCCCGACTCACCTGGTCTACGGGCCCGGCACCATTGCCCGTCTTCCCAAGTTCCTCTCCGGCCATAAGGTTCTGGTAGTTACCGACAAAGGCCTGAGCAGCGCCGGCATCGTCGACCAGGTCACAGCGGTCCTCCGAAAAGCCGGAATCGACCACGCTATCTATGCCGGCGTCCTCGGCAATCCTCCAGCGCGCTGCGTCAACGCCGGCCACCGCCTCTACAACCGGGAAAAGTGTAGCGCCCTTCTAGGACTCGGCGGCGGGAGTTCCATGGACGTGGCCAAAATGATCGGCATCGTGGCCACCAACGGGGGCCGCATCGAAGACTACATCGGCGCCAGTTACGGCAGCGACAAGATCGAACGCGACCTCCCTTTCCTCGTCTGTGTCCCCACCACCTACGGCACCGGCAGCGAAGTCACCCCCTTTGCCGTCCTCAGCAACCCCAGGAGCCGCACCAAGGATCCGGTAATCAGCTGGAAAATCGCTCCTGCTGTGGGTATCCTCGACGGCGAATTGGCCCAGGCCCTTCCTGTCGCGGTAGGCGCCCATACCGGCATGGACGCCCTCACCCACGCGCTGGAATCCTACATCAACCTTCTGACCACGCCTATCACCGAAGCCACCGCCCTGGGGGCCATTCGGTTGATCGGCGCCAACCTGCGCCGGGCCTGCGCCAACGACCACGAGCTCGAAGCGACCCAGAACATGCTCATCGCCAGTGCCATGGCCGGCCTTGCCTTCTCCCAGACTCGACTGGGCAATGTGCACGCCATGTCGCATCCGGTGGGCGGCCACTTCGGCGTGCACCACGGCCTCGCCAACGCCATCCTCCTGCCCTACGTCGTCGACTACAATCTTCCCTCGCGGCTTGAAAAGTTCGCCCAGATCGCCGCCGCCCTCGGCGTCGAAACTGCTGACCTGCGCACCTACGAAGCGGCCCACGCCGCCCTGGACGCCATCCTGGAACTCAACCAGGACTTCGACATCCCGGCGAAGCTGGCTGCGGTGGGCGTCAAGGCCGGATCCACGGCGGCCATGGCGCGGGACGCCATGAAAAGTGGCAACGTAGAGGTCAACCCCCGCAAGACCACCCGGAAAGATCTCGAAGAAATCTTCAAAAAGGCAATTTGACCATGCCGCCTGTGATCTTCCCCGATCATTGCATATATTAGCATAGGAGCAGGCAGCCAAACGGATCGATCCGCTGCAAGAGATCCGCTCACTCCGACCGTATCGCCAGTAGCGCATTAACGCCCTATTTGAAATTTACAATTCAACCTCTACACAGGAGACCCCCATGCCTTATCCTCGAATGATGCGCGTGCGCCAGCACTTCGATGCCCCCCAACTTGAAGACGTCGCCGGGGCCGTCCGCGAGGAAATAGCCGTGCTCAACCTGTCTTCCAAAGCCAAACCGGGCGAAACCGTAGCCATTACCGTGGGCAGCCGCGGCATCGCCAATATCGCCCTGATAATCAAGACCCTGGTAGAAGAGCTCAAGGCCATGGGCCTCGAGCCTTTCCTGGTGCCGGCCATGGGCAGCCACGGCGGCGGCACCGCCGCTGGGCAGCGCGCCATTATCGAAAGCTACGGGGTCACCGAAGACTACACCGGCGCTCCCATCCGCTCCAGCATGGAGACGGTGCAAGTGGGAGCCATCGATGAAGGGATCCCCGTATTCTTCGACAAATTTGCCTCCGAAGCCGACCACGTAGCGGTAGTCGGCCGCATCAAGCCGCACACCTGCTTCGTCGGCGAGATTGAGAGCGGCCTCCACAAGATGATGCTCATCGGCCTGGGCAAACACCACGGCGCCGCCCTCTACCACCGCGCCATCCTCAACTACAGCTTCGACCGCATCATCCGTGCAGTGGGACGGACGGTGATCGAAAAGTGCGGCGTGCTCATGGGACTGGGCATCGTGGAAAATCCCTACGACAAAACGGCCCTGATCAAAGCGGTGGCTCCCGAGGAGTTTGCCGAGCGCGAAAAAGAACTTCTGATCCTGGCCAAGAGGTGGATGCCGTCCCTGCAGTTCGAGCGCATCGACCTTCTGATCGTCGACGAAATCGGCAAAAACATCAGCGGCGCCGGCATGGACACCAACGTCATCGGTCGCAAGTTCCTCGACCACTGCGCCGGCGAGAAGGAGTTCCCCAAAGTTACCCGTATCTTCGTCCGCGACCTCACCGAGGAAACCCTCGGCAATGCCTCCGGCCTCGGCACTGCCGAGTTCACCCACCAACGGCTAGTGGACAAGTTGGACAGGGAAGCCACCTACGTGAACGTCATCACCGGAAGCCATCCTTCCTCCGGATCCATTCCGCTCTACTACGACACCGACCGCAGGGTCATCGACGTGGCCCTGCAGACCGTGGGTCTCGTGGAACCGGAGGATACCAGGGTGGTGCGCATCCACAACACTCTGGACGTAGCCGAGATCCTGGCCTCCGAGGCCTATGCGGCAGAAGTGGAGAAACGCGCGGACCTGACCATGGTCGATCCTCCCGGAGAGATGGCTTTCGACCGGAACGGAGATCTGCTGCCCTTCTGATCTGGTGGGCATCCCGATGATCTGTCACCCCGCCCATGCCGGGGCCGGTGGTGCCGACGGCCTTACATACGCGCTGCGGAACCAGGAAAAGGTCGCCGGCGGATGAGCTTCGACAGGGCCTTTGCTCATTTTCCCCGTCTGCAGACCAGGCGCCTGGTTCTGCGCCCCATCGAACAGAGTGACTGCGCCGATCTCTACCATCACTTCGCCACCCTGCGCACCTCGCCTTACTGGAGCCTGCAGCACCGCAACCTCGAGGAGGCTCGAAAGCACATAGGAATCATATGCACCCACTACAGGGGAAAGCACCTCCTCTGGTGGGCCCTCGCCACCAGGGCGGACAACAGGGTAATCGGCTCTTGCTCACTCTACGACTTTGCGGGGAAATCCAGGGCCGAAATCGGCTACTGGCTCTCGAAGGAATATCAGGGCAGGGGTATTTCCACCGAAGCCGTTCGAGGGGTAGTAAAGTACGGCTTCAGGACCATGGGACTTCACCGCATACAGGCCACCTGCAATCCCCACAACCTCGCCGCGGTCAAAGTGGCGAAGAATGCAGGGTTCCAGGAGGAGGGAGTCCTCAGAGAATACGAACCGACCAAAGAGGGCTGGAGCGACAGCCTCATTCTCTCCATCTTGAAAAGAGAATGGGAGCAGGCGCCTCGATAACTGCCCTGGAACGACCACTGCAGGTGAACTGCAATCAAACCTTTGGAGGAAAAAAATGAATCGCCCAGACGGCCCTGTGCGCGTAGGCCAGATCGGATGTGGCCATTGGGCCCACAGGGCTTGGATACCCAACCTCATCGCCTGTCCCGACGCCGAACTGGTCGCCCTGTGCGACGTGGATCCGTCCCGAGCCGAAGCCCTTGCTGCGGAGCTCTTCGACGCCCACAACCGACAGCCGCGGCCTGCCATCTACAGCGACTACAAAGAAATGATCGCCGCAGAATCTCTCGATATGGCCATCGCCGGAACCCTTGCCCACGCCCGTCCCGACACCACCATCGCCGCGCTCGAAGCCGGGCTCCACGTACTGGCGGCCAAGCCTATGGCCCCCTCCCTGGCCGAGGCCGAAGCAATGATCGCCGCCGCCGAAAAGGCCGGCCGCATTCTCATGGTGGGCTACAACTACCGCTTCCGCGACGACGCCCAGGTCGTACACCGTTTCATCCGCGACGGGGGCCTGGGCAAACCACTGTTCGCCTGCGCCAGAGCTCACTCGCCCGGTATTCCGAGCTATGCGCCCCACTATGTCCGCTCCATAGCCGGCGGTGGCTCCCTCGCCAGCACCGGAATTCACACCCTCGATCTGGCCATCTGGTTCCTGGGCAACCCACCCCTTCTCTCCGCCACCGGTCATGCCAGCTCACACTTTTCCGAGCTTCCTTCTCTGCCGTCCGACCTGGAAAACATTCGCAGCGACTGCGACATCGAAGTCATGGCCGTAGGTTTCGCCCGCTTTGCCGGAGGCGTATCCCTTGCCAGCGAGAACATGTGGATGAGCCCCGGTCAAATCAACAAAATGAACGTCGAAGTCTGGGGAAGCAGGGGTTATGCCGCGCTATCACCGCTACGGCTGCTGAGCTGGGAGGAGGGCGATTTCGTCGACAAAACCGAAGTGGTTGCGCCTGGCCTCGCCGCCTCGTTCCGCGATACCGAGGTACGCATGCAACGCGAAATATTCCACTTTATCGATTGCGTCCTCGGTCGCGCCAAGCCCCTGATCACTGCGGAGGAAATGTGGACGGACCAAGCGATTATGGAAGGAATCTACAGCGGCAGCCGCCATTACCAGCGCGATGCAACCACCTAGGGTGCCGCAGCGGGCATCAACTCGGCTCTGCCGACTCTACACCTCTGCCCGCGACCCAGTCCGGCGCGGTGAATAGGCTGCTGACCGATTCTCCGTGGTGTATCCTGCGAATCGCCTCACCCAGGAGCGGTGAGACGGACAAGGTGGTCAGCTTGGGATGGGATCGGCCTTCCGGCGACATGGGAACGGTATCCGTGGTCAGCAACTCCTGGACTTCGGCGATCGAGTTGAAGCGCTCTAACGCATTCCCCGAAAAGAGGCCGTGGGTGCAGGACACCGTCACCTGACGGACGCCGCGCTCGCGCAGACGGTCGATCAGTTCCACCTGTGTCCCCCCAGTAGCGATTTCGTCATCGAGGACGATCACACTCTTCCCCTCAACGTCGCCGACGATGGCGTCGATCACAACCTTTTTGTCACTGATGCGCCGTTTGCTGCCCGCGGCTACCGGGACATTGAGCAACCTGGCGAAATGCGCCGCCTCCTTGGCGCGCCCGAGATCGGGAGAGACGACTACTGTCCCCCGCAAATCCTTGCCCTGAAAATGACTCGCCAGCACGTGCAGGGCATTGAGGTGGTCGACGGGAATGTTGAAGAATCCGTGCACCTGTGGCGCGTGAAGGGTCATGGTAAGCACCCGATTGGCGCCGGCAGTGTCGATCAGGTCCGCCACCAGCCGCGCGGCAATTGATATCCGCGGCGCGTCTTTTTTATCCGAACGGGCGTAGCCGTAGTAGGGAATAACTGCAGTTGTACGGGCGGCCGATGCACCGCGGGCAGCGTCCAGCATCTGCAGGAGCTCCATCAGGTGGTCGTGAACAGGGGGAACCAGAGGCTGAATCAGGAAGACGTCGGCCTCCCGGCAGTTGGCGTCCAACTGAACCTGGATACAGTCGTTGCTGAAACGGTTGATGGTGCTGCGGCTGAGGGGCACTCCCAGGTGACCGCAGATATCTTCCGCCAATTGTCGATGCGCGTTCCCGCTGAAGACCACAATGTCGCGCATTGCCCGTCCTTTCGTCTAGAATCCGGCAATTTTGACCACCATACGTGTGTCCACCTGCCGACGGTCCATGGATTAATTCCCAAGGGGCCGTTTACCCAGAAATCGGCCATGGAATTCGAGTGGGACAGTAGGAATTATTAAACCCCTTTTTGTGGTTGGTCAAGTAGAGATCTGTCTTTTCTTCGGCGGGGGATATCGGTCGAAAACCTGTCCGAAACGCCGATGGCCGCAAATGGCAGAGAGCCTTTTTCCTAAATCCTTGAAGAATAAAACGGGGATTGCCGTCAGGTGACCGCCATGGTCACGCCTCTTCCCATTGTGTTGCCGCTACATCCCCTTGACCTACAGGGATAGAATCGGTCCCACCACCCTCTAATTGACACCTTGCGGGGAACCGGCGATATTGGACCGGAGTCTATCCTGTGGTGTCGGCCGCTGGAGGGAAATAAGAGCCATGGGCAGAATGCGTGTTTTTCTCCTTTGTTTTCTACTGATCAACCTGGGTGCCCAGAGCGCCTATGGATGGGCATGTGCACCCTGTCAGATTGAGGTCGTGGAGCGGCCGACCTGCCATCAGGCCGATGCCACTGACCAACCTCCCGGCTTGTTGCAGCAGGGGTGTTGTTGCCCGGCCAGTGGGTGTATCGCCGCTCCTGAGCAAACACCCCTGCTCACCTTTGTCGCACCCGACGAAGCGTCCAAGCAGACGGCCGGCAAGTGCTCTGGCGTCCGGCTGGCCAATGCATCTGCTCCTCACCGGCCAGCCAATGTCCTCCCTGGCGGTCCGGACCGCGCCGGTTCCCCGCCGCTCTTCCTGCTTTACCACTCCTACCTGATTTAACCCTCTTTCCCTGTTCACTCCAGGGGCAGCCGTCCGTCGGCAATGCCCCTGCCTGTAATCACACCTTTCTTTCACTACAGGGAGGAGACCCCCTATGCACTACGTGCTGATCGGGTGGTTGCCGGTTTGCCTGTTTCTAACTGCAACTGCCTCGGGTTCACCCGACCCACTCATTGCCCACGAGGACAGAAAGACCGGGAAGGAACAAGACCCCGGTCTCGAGGCCGAGGCAGGGCTGCAAGAATACGTCCACTACGCCCTTGCCCACAATCCGGGAATGCGGGCGGCCTTCGAGCAGTGGCAGGCCGCACTCGAAGGTATTGCCCCGGCCCAGGCCCGGCCCGACCCCCGTTTCGCAGTTGGCTATTTCGTCCGCCCAGTGGAGACCCGGGTGGGACCACAGGAGTGGCGCCTGGGCCTTGCCCAGACCTTCCCCTGGTTCGGTCAACTGGCTCTGCAGGGAAAGATGGAAAGCGCGACCGCCCAGGCCGAGCGGCAGCGCTACGAAGCGGCCCGCCTCGACCTGGTTTTCCAGGTCGAAAGCGCCTACTACGAGCTCTACTACCTGGAGCGGGCTATCGCGATCCAGGCAAGTAATCTGCAATGGCTCAACTCCCTGGAGAAGGTGGCCCAAGCCAACTACCGTGCGGGTCGGGGATCGCAGGCCGACGTGCTCAAAATCCAGATGGAATTGGGCAAGCTGGCGGACGAACTGCAAAGCCTCCGGGACCGTCGGTCCCCGGTCCGGACACGCTTCAACGCCTTGCTCAACCGCCCCACCGGAGCCGCCGTTCCACCTGTCGTAGAACTTCCTCCGGTGCCGCCCTTGCCCGATCAGGTCGTCTTGGAGCACCACCCGGTTTTGCGAGCCCACGACTTTGAAACCGAGCGGGCCCGGACCGCGGTGGAGAAAGCGCAAAGGGAAGGATATCCCACCTGGACCTTGAGCTTCGACTACATCGCCACCAGCGGGCGGGAGGTCGCCGCCCCCCTGGCGGACGAGGGCAAGGATCCCCTGGTGGCCATGCTCTCGCTCAATCTGCCCCTGGACCGGAGCAAGTACCGGGCCGGAGTGCGGCAGGCCCGGGCGTGGCAGCACGCGGCCGAGCTGGAGCGGCAGGAGCGGGAAAACCAGTTGGAGGCACGCCTGCAGCTTGCCCTCTACCGGTGGCAAGACAGCCGGCGCAAAATCGACCTCTACCGGGACAGCTTGCTGCCCCGCGCCGAGCAGGCGCTGGACGTGACTCACCAGGCATTCGCGGCGGGCAAGGGGTCTTTCCTTGATCTGATCGACGCCCAACGGCTGCGGCTCGAAATCCAACTGGGGAAAGAACGGGCCCTGGCCGACCACGCCCGCCACCGCGCCGAGATCGACCTCCTGACGGGCGGACGATTTGCCCTGGCCTACTCATCCTCGAAATAAAGGAAGATTCCATGAATTTTATCGGCAATAAAAAGACGATGGGCTGGATTTCGCTCGCGGTGGGAGCGGGGGTCGCGGGGTTGATCGCCGGATCGAGCCTGAGCAGTAGCGGGACACTTCCGGAGAAAGAAATCGCGGCAGAAACCGCCCAGGTCTGGACCTGTTCCATGCACCCGCAGATCCGCATGCCCAACCCGGGGCAATGCCCTATCTGCGCCATGGACCTCATCCCGGTGACAACCAGTAGCGCCAGGGACGACCTCGGACCGCGGCATTTGGAACTGTCGGAGACCGCCCGGCGCCTGGCCGCCTTGCGGGTGGCGCCGGTGGAACGCCGTCCGGTGCAGGTGGAGACCCGCATGGTGGGCAAGATCGCCTACGACGAAACCCGACTCAAGTACATCACCGCCTGGGTGCCTGGCCGCATCGACCGGCTCTACGTCGACTACACCGGGGTGGCGGTGGAACCGGGCGACCACATGGTCTATATCTACAGTCCCGAGCTCTTGGCCGCCCAGCAAGAGCTGATCCAGGCGCTCGCAGGGGCCGAAGCGCTGGGGACGCCGGGACAGACCATGGTCGCCGCAGCCCGGGACAGGCTGCAATTGTGGGGCCTGACCCCCGGCCAGATCGCCGCTATCGAACAGAGCCGCCAGCCCTCCGACCACCTGACCATATACGCGCCGGTCGGCGGCACAGTGGTGGCCAAGCACGTCAACGAGGGCGCCTACGTGCAGACCGGAACCCGAATCTATACCTTGGCCGACCTCGACCGGGTCTGGCTCGAACTATCCGCGTACGAGTCGGATCTGCCGTGGATTTACTACGGGCAGGAAGTCCGTTTTACCACTCCCGCCCAACCGGGCGAGACCTTCAGCGGCCGGGTCTCCTTCATCGCCCCGTTCCTCGACGAGCCCAGCCGCACGGTCACCGTGCGGGTTGACGTAGAAAACACCCGGGGCCGGCTCAAGCCGGGGTTGTTCGTGCGGGCGGTGGCCTACGCACAGGTAACCGCCGACGGTCGCGCCGCCGCTCCTTCCCTGGCCGGCAAGTGGATCAGCCCGATGCACCCGGAAATCGTGCGGGACGAGCCGGGCGCCTGTCCGGTTTGCGGCATGGACCTGGAGCCGGCCGAGGCCCTGGGGCTGGCCGGGCCGCCGGGGTCGGGCCAAGAGCCGCTGGTGGTACCGGCTGCTGCCGTGCTGCGGACGGGCGAGCGCGCGGTGGTGTACGTGGCAACGGCCGGGCATCCGGGGGTGTACGAGGGCCGCGAGGTGGTCCTGGGGCCCCGGGCAGGCAATTTTTACGTGGTCCGCGAGGGGCTGGCTGGCGGCGAGGAAGTGGTGGTCGAAGGCAACTTCAAAATCGACAGCGCCCTTCAAATTCTCGCGCGCCCCAGTATGATGAACCCCGATGGCGGCCGCCCTCCACCCGTCCATCACCACGGGGAGCACCGATCGCTGGAGGAGAATAGTCCCGGGCCGGTCCAAGATCACGAGGGGCACTAGCGATGACAAACTCAACTTCTCCCCTGGACCGACTGCTGCGTTTCTTTATTGAGAACAAGCTGGTAGTAGTCCTGCTGCTCGCTGTGATCGGTCTCTGGGGGACGATGGTCGCGCCCTTCGATTGGCAACTCGCAGGATTCCCGCGCGATCCGGTGCCGGTGGATGCCATCCCCGATATCGGCGAGAACCAGCAGATCGTCTCGACCGTGTGGACGGGGCGCTCGCCCCAGGACATGGAGGACCAGATCACCTACCCTCTGACCGTGGCGCTGTTGGGCGTGCCGGGGGTCAGGACCGTGCGCAGCTACTCCATGTTCGGCCTCTCGAATGTGTACATCATTTTCGAGGAGGAGGTGGATTTCTACTGGTCCCGTTCCCGGGTGCTGGAAAAGCTCAACAGCCTGCCCGCCGGTACCCTGCCCGCAGGGGTACGGCCGGCTCTGGGGCCCGACGCTACGGCCCTAGGGCAGATTTTCTGGTACACCCTCGAAGGCCGCGACCAAAGCGGAGGCCCCACCGGCGGCTGGGACCTGCACGAGCTGCGCTCAATCCAGGACTGGCAGGTGCGCTACGCCTTGATGGGGGCCCATGGAGTGAGCGAAGTGGCCTCGGTGGGCGGCTTTGTGCAGGAGTACCAAATCGACGTGGACCCAGACGCCATGCGCGCCTTTGGCGTGTCCATCGAGCAAGTCTTTGACGCGGTGCGCATGGCCAACCGCGACGTGGGGGCCCGCACCATTGAAATAAACCGGGTGGAATACGTCATCCGCAGCGTCGGATTTGTCAAGAGCTTGGAGGATATTGAAAATGCGGTCATCTTTGCCCGCGACCACGTGCCGGTGTACGTGAAAAACGTCGCCACCGTGGTGAGGGGGCCGGCCCTGCGGCGCGGCGCTCTCGACAAGGAAGGGGCCGAAGCCGTGGGCGGGGTCGTGGTGGTGCGCTATGGCGCCAATCCGCTCCAGGTAATCCGCAATGTCAAAGAGAAGATCGCCGAGATCGCCCCGGGCCTGCCGCGCAAGACCCTGCCCGACGGCCGGGTCAGCCAGGTGACGGTGGTTCCTTTCTACGATCGCACCGGGCTGATCAAAGAGACCCTGGGCACCCTCGACAAAGCCCTGGAAGAGGAGATTCTGGTCACCATCGTCGTCATTCTGGTGATGGTCGCCCATTTCCGCAGCGCCGCGCTCATCTCGGGCCTGCTGCCCCTTGCCGTGCTGACGTGCTTCGTTGCCATGAAGCTCTTTGGGGTGGACGCCAATATCGTCGCCCTGTCGGGGATTGCCATCGCCATCGGCACTATGGTGGATATGGGGGTGGTGCTGGCCGAGAATATCCTGCGCCACCTCGAAAGCGGGAAGGAGAATGAGAACAAGCTGGAGCTGGTACTGCGCGCCGCGTCTGAAGTGGGAGGGGCCGTATTGACCGCGGTGGCCACCACCGTGGTGAGCTTTTTGCCGGTCTTCGCCATGGAAGGAGCCGAGGGCAAGCTCTTCAAGCCGCTGGCCTATACCAAGACCTTCGCCCTGATCGCCGCCATTCTGCTGGCCCTGACCGCGCTGCCGGCTCTGGCCCACCTCCTGTTCGCCGCTGACGTGCGACGCCTCCGGGTACAGCGGATCCTCTACGGCGGGTTGATCTTGGCGGGGTTATGGGCCCTGGTGGCGCTGACGTGGTGGGTAGGCCTATTGCTGATGGGTATGGGCATTTATCACTTGGCGACGCCCTGGATCCCCGAAAGGGTAGGCCAGTGGATGCCGCGTCTGGGCATTGCCCTGACGGCCCTGCTGGTGGCCGGGTTTCTGGCCGGCCGCTGGCTGCCTCTGGGGCCGGAGCAGGACACGCTGCGCAATTTTCTCTTCGTGGCCTTGCTGCTGGGCGGCCTGTTGGGGGCTTTTTCCCTGTACCGGCGGGCCTATCCGGCGATTCTGCGCTGGTGCCTGGACCACAAGGTGCTGGCCATGGCTTTCCCGCTCCTGGTGCTGCTGTGGGGCGGTTCGGTGTGGTTGGGCTTCGACCGCCTGTTCGGCTGGCTGCCCACCTCCTGGCGGCCGCTGTCCAATTTGGTCCATCAGTTCCCCGGCCTGGGCAAAGAGTTCATGCCGCCTCTCGACGAGGGCTCCTTCCTTTTCATGCCCACGACCATGCCCCACGCTTCCATCGGCGAGGCCCTGGACGTGCTGCAAAAGCAGGATAGGGCCATCCGCCAACTGCCCGAAGTGGAAACGGTGGTGGGCAAACTCGGGCGTGCCGAAACGGCGCTGGACCCGGCGCCCATCTCCATGTTCGAGACCGTGATCAACTACCGGCCCGAGTACCTGCTCGACGACAGGGGTCGGCCGGCCACCTTTCGCTTTGAGCCGGATTCCCCGGACTGGGTCCGGGGCGAAAACGGAACACCCCTGTTGGCGCCCGACGGACAGACCTATCAAGGGCAAGGCCGCTTTGCCCGCGACGGGGACGGCCGCCTGATCCCCGACCCCGGCGGCCGCCCGTTCCGCCTTTGGCGTCCGCCCCTGGATCCGGCGTTGAATCCGGGCCGGCGAGCCTGGGCCGGCATCCGCACCACGGACGATATCTGGCAGGCCATTGTCGCTGCCGCGGACATGCCCGGCACCACCTCCGCCCCCAAATTGCAGCCCATCGCCGCGCGCCTGGTAATGCTGCAAAGCGGCATGAGGGCGCCCATGGGCCTCAAGATCCGGGGACCCGACCTGGAGACCATCGAAGAGGTCGGCCTGCAGATTGAACAATTGCTCAAAAAAGTCCCGTCGGTGGAACCCGCCGCGGTCAACGCCGACCGCATTGTCGGCAAGCCCTACCTGGAGATTGCCGTTGACCGCGAGGCCATCGCCCGCTACGGCATCATGCTGCAGCAGGTGCAGCAGGTCGTCGAGGTGGCCATCGGCGGCCAGCGCATCACCACCACGGTGGAAGGACGGGCGCGCTATCCGGTGCGGGTACGCTACTTGCGCGAGCTGCGCGACACCATGGAGTCGCTCGCACGCATTCTCGTTGCCGCCCCGGACGGAGCCCAGATCCCCCTGGGGCAACTTGCGCAGATCCGCTACGTGCGGGGACCGCAGGTCATCAAAAGCGAGGATACTTTCCTGGTGGGCTATGTGCTCTTCGACAAAAAGCCGGGGTACGCCGAAGTCGACGTGGTGGAAGCCTGCCGGGACGAGCTGGCGGCCAGGATATCCGGCGGCGAACTGGAATTGCCGGCCGGGGTCAGCTATGTCTTCGCCGGCAGCTACGAAAACCAACTGCGGGCCCAGGAGCGCTTGGCCGTGGTGTTGCCGCTCGCCCTGCTTACTATTTTCCTGATCCTCTACTTCCAGTTCAAAAATGTCCCCGCCACCCTGCTGGTCTTTTCGGGCATCCTGGTTGCCTGGGCAGGAGGTTTCATCATGATCTGGCTCTATGGCCAGGACTGGTTCTTGGACTTTTCGGTGTTCGGGACCTCCATGCGCTCTCTGTTCCAGATTGAACCGATCAACCTCAGCGTGGCCGTGTGGGTGGGATTTCTCGCCCTTTTCGGCATTGCCTCGGACAACGGCGTCATCACCGCCACCTACCTGCGTCAGACCTTTGCGCGGCAGCAGCCGGCCACCCGGGAGGCTATGCGCCGGTCGGCCCTGGAGGCGGGGGTGCACCGGGCGCGGCCCTGCCTGATGACCGTGGCCACGACCATTCTGGCGCTGCTGCCCGTGCTCACCGCCTCCGGGAGGGGAGCCGACATCATGGTGCCCATGGCCATTCCCACTTTCGGCGGCATGGTCTTCGCCGTGGTCACCATGCAGGTGGTGCCGGTGCTATATTGCGCCATCGAAGAGCGCAAGCTGCAGTGGCGGGACCTCGGCCGGGACCCCCGGGAAACCTAGACGGTGTCCTGGGAAATCCTTTTGAAGCAGGACGAATTTAGATCTTTATCATGCAGGTGCCACCATCGCCGTGGCCCCGGTGTAAACAACCAACCAAACTAGGAGAAGAAAAAAATGAAAAAGCGTCTCATTATCGCCGCCTGCGGTTTGAGCTTTCTGGGGGCCGGATGCGGCCAAAGCGAGCAGACCGGCCACGCCCCCGCTCCATCCGCCGATTTCGCCGCCTATATCGCCGTTCACAAGGCTCTCGCCGGGGATGACCTGGACGGTGCCCTGGAGGCATTGCAGGATCTGCGAGTGCACAGCTCCGGTTCCATGAAAGAACTGGCCTCCCAGACCGCCTCCTTCCCCGAAATAGAGGCTGTTCGCAAGGGCTTCACAGCCATATCGGATGAAATGGCCAAGCAGAAGATTCCCCAGGGCTATGGCCTGGTATTCTGCCCCATGGCCAACGACGATCAGGGAGCCCACTGGATCCAGAAAGAGGGAACGGTGATGAATCCCTATTTTGGCAGGTCCATGTTGCACTGCGGCGTCTTCAAGGATGCGGCCGAAGAAAAGCCATGATCATCGACTCTCATGCATATTGCTTCGAGCCCCTCGACAGCCCCCGCGGCTACGCTTCGAGCGCAGAGCATCTGCGCTGGTCCCAGGTTGCCCACGCCACCCACCACCAGCCCGCCCTGCGCATACCCGACGGGCGGGTCGGGTCCTCGGACGTGCTCGACCCCAAGGGCGGCCGCGATCTCGACGACCTCCCGGATCTGCGCTTCCGGGTGGACAAGCTCAGGGGACGAGCGGTGTGGGACTGGGAGGGACGGGAGTACACCAAGTACTTCATGCCCCCGAATCTGCGCAATACTGAGTTCACCCCATTCGGCCTCGATTGTGAGATGCACCACGCCGGGGTGGACGCGGTGCTGCTCCACACCGATCCGGCGCTGGTGCGCGACAGCTCGTACCTGGGGGAAATCGTGAAGGGCTTTCCGGGGCGCATATACTCGATGGCGCCGGTGGATGAATGGCGCATCATCGCGGAAACCGACGCGGTGATAGCCGAAACCGCGGCCGCCATCGAGGAGGACGGGCTCCACGCGGTGAAATTCATCCCCCCACTGTGTTACCTTGCCGGCTACCAGGCATGGGACGACGGGCCCTACCGCCCGTTCTGGGAGGCCGCGCTCGACCTCGGCGTGCCCATCTTCTTCACCCTGGGCGCCGGGCCCGGCGATTTCAAGGGCGGCAAGCGGCCCAGGGCCGCAGAGCAGCGCGGCTATCTCGACGAGCACCGGATCCTCATGCGCTGGATGGAGCGCTACCCCGAGGCCATGTGCAGCCTGACCCACGGTTTCCCCTGGCGGACCTTCCTCGACGACCGGCAGGAAGCCATCGTATTGCCGGAGGAAATATGGGAGCCGTTCCGTGGTGGGAACTGCAACATCGAGGTGTGTTTTCCCGTGCGGCTCGGCGACATCTTCGATTACCCCTACCGCGAAGTGTGGCCGGCTCTGGGCGCGATGGTGGAACACATCGGCGCCGATCACCTCTTGTGGGGCACCGACATGCCTTTCCAGAACCGTTTCTGCACCTACCGCCAGTCGCGCAAGTGGATCGAGGCCCCTTTCGCCGAATGGGCCGGACTCGACTCCAGAGAGCTGGCGCAGATAATGGGTGGTACCGTAGCGCGGTTGCTGGGGGTGGGATCGCGACTCGCGCATCCTGATCAGTTTAACGATTAAGTGGCCCGCTTCAGGTTGAGTAAATACCTTCATTGAGGGGACGCGATCCACAAACCGACCACTGCTGAATCATGCCCAGTAGGGCATTTCGACCCTGCCAAACCTACGGCATCTTGACATGGGGATCCGTGTGCATGCAGTGTTAGGACTGAGGGACAGGCCCGCCGTGGTGTCCTCCTCCAAGAAGCGGGGCTTCTGCTCCAACAGCTTGGGTCGTCGCATAGCCGCCAAAGGGCACGGCTGACCAAGAGATGTTGCCGCAGAGCCCCAGTCCCCAGTTAATGCCCAGCTTTGTTTTAACTCTTCGCCAACAGGCAGTGTGAATGCTGGGATCTCCACCATTCACTTGACCGACTACTGAACATTTTTATATTATTTTCAAACATTATCCTTAACCTTACCGTCGAATTCCCAATGCTGACCTTAGCCAGACCAATCTGCGATCCAGACCAAATTCCGGTTTCGCCCATACCGGCAGTCAACGTCTCCCAAGTGCCTCAACGCAGCCCCTTGCGCTACCCTGGAGGCAAGACTTGGCTGATCCCCCACATTCGAGCTTGGCTCAATGGGACCGACCCGCCACCGGATTTGCTCATCGAACCATTTGCAGGCGGTGGTATCGTATCCCTGACGGCGGTAATGGAAAGGTTGGTCAATAGCTGCCTGATGGTCGAATTGGATCCTGACGTTGCCGCGTTCTGGAAAGCAGCTTTATATCAAAACGAAGAACTCACGCAAAAATTCGCCAATTTGACCCCACCCGCAGCAATATAGAACAGTTAACCAGACAAATACCCCGTACCATATTAGAGCGTGGATTCCGCTCACTCGTTCTTAACCGCACCAGACGTGGGGGAATATTGGCCAAAGGAGCCGCACTTAACCGCTTCGGCGAAAACGGCAAAGGGGTTGCATCACGATGGTATCCTCATACCATCGCGCGGCGGCTGCAAGCGATATCTATTATCTCAAACCGGATTGATTTTTGTGAAACCGACGGTATAAGGCTTCTCGATGAGTACTTGTCATTGAACCCCAAGCCGAGAATTGCCGTGTTTGCGGACCCGCCGTATAACGCTGGCGGGAAGCGAGCTGGCCGGCGACTGTACAGCCATAACAGCATTGACCATTCGCGTCTCTTTGCCATTCTTGCCGACCGAGGAGCCGATTTTTTGATGACTTACGACGAATCACCACAGATACTAAACCTGATTGAAAAGCATCAGTTTCACGCGGTTCGAGTGGTGATGAAAAATACTCACCACGCCAAAATGTCGGAATTGGTAATTACCGCGAGCCCGGTGTTCTCATTATGAGTCGATACGGAATTGCGGAGTGGTTCGGCTTGCCTCTCACTAAACTGACCCCCACCAAACGGCAAAACCTAGCTCAATCAGCCTTGGGGGATGCACCTCCACCTCCATGCCCATTCAAGGCAAACCATCCTCCGTGCCAAAAGGTCGGTGGAGTTTGTTCGTTTAGACTTTATGGAGAGGGAGAAAATGGCCGTGTCCGCGAACTGGAAGCTGCACCTGTTATTCTCTGTCCGGCTCGTTTCGAACAAAACCGCGTGATTATTCGATGGCTTGCAGAGATAGTGGATTTCCAGCCTGATGAAACAATGCTAGCTAGAGAAATACCATTCATGCAAAGCATAAACACCGAGAAACCCGCTGGCAAAATTGACTTGGTAATTGGAAGGACCGTTGCCGATCGACTGGACTGGTATGGATTGGAAATTCAAGCTGTCTATTTCTCGGGACATGGCATGTCCTCTCAGTTTGACATTCTGAGTAGCGATAATGAAGTGAGACCCCCATACCCTGACAGAGTGCGGCGTCCCGATTGGCGATCATCTGGGGCAAAGCGGCTGATGCCGCAACTTTAGGTTAAAGCTCCTACTGTGCGACGCTGGCAGACGAAAATGGCAGTAGCAGTTGACCAACCCTTTTTCCAATCCATGGGTGGTCCCAGCTCCAACCCCAGTAAAGATGTTAACGATGGAGACATAATTTGGTTAGTTCCTGAGTTGGTCCGCAACAACAAAAACGGAACTTACCGGATGACCCGAGGTCATTGGGAGGTTCTTACGCTTGAAAAATCGACCGATAAATTGTTAGGCGCGAGACCCCTAACTCGCGAGACGTTTGAAAAAAACCTGATCAATAAACTGGTCCAACTAGACTAATTTAGGTGGTGAGAATGTCAGTATCTCCCATGTCCGCGCTCTACGCGGCGTGCTAGACGACGATCTCGCCTTGATGGCCGGGCTGATCATCTTGCATCCCCTGTAAGAACGACAAAGCCGCAATTTCAAGCAGTTTATGTCCGGCGCTGGCCATGTAGTGATAAAGGGTAAGACGTACCCCAGGATGCAGATATTGTCCGTCGAGGAAATTCTAGCGGGAAAGGGTTTCGACACGCCTACCAGATTAGGGAGGCACCAGGACATTCAAATCAGAATGGACTTTGAGTAGCAGAGAGGATCAAGCTTTAGATCCACGAATTGAGGGCATCGTAGTCGGATTACTCGAGGTCTTGGCGGCTATTGCCTATGCTGCTTTCGATGCTGAAGGACGCCAACACGGCCCCGAAGCGGCCGTCAAGTTTTCGGAGGTTTTGATGGCGGATTTCGAAGACCGCATAAAAGACCTAGTCTCAAAGCACGGCGAGAACACCCCTCGAACACAAGCGACATTACTTGTCTATAGTACATTCGCCAAAGGTCTAGCTGAACTGATGGAGATCAAGACAGAATAATCCGACTTGGCAAATCCAAGCCCCTAACGGTTCATTCCGAAAGTGAATTGGTGTTCGCCGAAGGAGCCGGCCTGCAAGAGGACGGGGCGGCCTTCCACCGCGTCGGTGTTCACCATAGTCAGGCTGACCCCGTCGGCGCTGACCCCGTCCACCATGGCGGCCACGTACGGGGGCAGTCCGGGGCGCCGGCGATGGGGGTCGAAATTGCGCACGTGAGTCTGCAGCATCCCGCCGTTGTAGATGGCCGCCGGGGTTGCATCGACGGCCAAGGCGAGGCGAAGAAATGGCCTACGGCGAAAAGGTCCAATAGCAGTAAACTTTCGTGTTAGGCCTCCAAGCTAAGCGGGCGTCGGGCCCGACGATTTTCCCGTTAACGATTGAGATGAAGTGTCCGTGTAGAAGCGCAACACACCTGCCTGGCTTTTTGTCCAGCAGCGCTCCTAGCGTCTCCGTGCCAGGAGAGTAGTGGGCCTTGGCACGCAGGTACGCCAACGCAATTGCGAACTCTTTGTTCGTAACTCCACCATAGGGCCAGTTCTCTGCACAAACCTCGAAAGCTTCGAATATCTGGTCTTCAGGAAACCACGGTGCGGCCCAGTAGAGGGAGATCAACGCGCAGTCGTGTTTTCCGCTACCTATCGCGGTGGGGGCTATGAGGTGGCTGCCTCCTAGCCAGACCCAAACGCGATCCGTGAGTTTACGGATGGCATACAGTAACTCGGCGATGGACACGGACGATACTCCCAAGTTTGCTGGTGTACGGGACGTTTAGATTGTGGTTTTGTCCGACACCGGATATTGGGTTGCTGATCACCGGCGTGGGCTGGTCAGATAGCCCCGATCCTAGTCAATGGAGGTTATAGCTCGAAGACGTTGACGGGATAGGACTGCGATTGTGCGCATTTATCAAGGATCGCGGGCTCGTTGGTAGTCTCACACAACCGTTTCGACTGGTTGGAAGTTTGCGCCATATCTTTTCCGGTACGACTTGAAGTCGCTGTTCTTGCACTTCAGGTGGCTAAGTAGCATCGTAAACGCAACGGAAGTCGCTTCAAGAATAATCGACGCGAACGACGCATTCTCCGGTCCGTATCCATGCGCGCCCTCATGCTCATGGGGCGTCTTGGGTGCCCAAGTACACTCGAACTCAAACACCCCAGATTTCCGGTCCACACCTATACCGCAAGAGAGCAACATGCCACCGTCCTTGTCACGGCAGAGCTCCTCAATAGCCAGTCTTGATGTGTTCGTGTCCGTCCCGACGAACACGACATCTGCATCGTGGACGGCGTCCCTGACCTGCTGCCCTATCGGATGGTCCTCCAAGAGTTCTTCTGGCTTTCTGAAACTGTCCTTCAACGCGCAGACTTCCAAGCACCCAGGACGTATGGACTCCAGACGCATCTTCAATGCTTCTACCTTTGGTTTCCCGAGATCGACCAGAGTGAAGCCGAAGACTCGGTTCAGGGCCGTATCTTTGACCATATCTCCATCGATTAGGGTCAGTCGAGTAGCTCCGGACCTCACAAGCATCTCGGCGAAATTGGCTCCCGTGCCCCCGCATCCGACTATACAAAATCCAAGCGACCTCAACTGGCCCATCACGTCATTGCCCAATGCTTTTTCTGTTCGGTCATCTATCCCCATCGTTGGTTAACTCCATTCGACGTGCTGGTATAGCTGCCGGCATGCCGATACGAACTCGTTGATATCTTCGAAGATACTTTCCGGGAAAGCCCGAATCGAGTAGGGGTGGAACTGACGCCCTTCTAAAACGAACTCCCTGTAGTCCGGGTGATATCTGGGACCATTGTTATCAATCTCCCGCACCGACAACTCACTCAGCCAGCACTTCGGCCCGCCTGAGTAGTCGAACGCGATAGATACAGGACGCTGACTATCGCTCGGACTGTAATCGAACACGGCAAGTACCGGGTTCTCCAGCTCCGACACGTTCGTCGGCTTCCAGTTGAAGCAGTGGTCGAGCGCATCTCTCATCTGTGGTGATAGTCTCATCACTAGCTCCCTGGAATGCCGGTTGTCGCGGTTTCGTCCGACTCCGTTTCATTGTAAGCCGGATTCGCGTCAGGCGGGTTCCATTTAATTTCGGCTTTACGTAGATCGCTCTTGACGACCTCAAGAGCCTTCGCAATGTTCTGCTCTGCCCCGCCGCCGTCCTCCGGCTTCAGCAGGAGGTCAAACGACGTTGCGGTGACCAAAGTGAACCGAAGCGACCACTCTCCATCCGCCTTCTCAGGGATCCATGCAGGCTTGTTCGGCTCCTCTGGATTTCCTTCCTCTAGTAGAGGGGCGTCAGGCCCCTTATGCTTGAGAGCCTTGGCGATGGAGAGCGTCTCGCCCTTAGCTAGTGGCGTAACGGTTCGAAGGATGTGCTCGCCTTCATCTTCAGACAGGGTCACGCCCCAACGGCGTTCGCCCGTGTTCGCGATTTGGGATATTTCCAGTGGTGACATTTTTGAATGGTCCTTTCGATCTAGTGTCATGTCGTATAAATAATTTTACAAGATGGTGTTCATGTCGTAGGTTTCTCCTACCCCCCTTTCTGAAAGGAGAGACCTATGGCGATGGGACGTCCGTCAACCCCGTTAGAGCTGAGTGCGTCGGACCGCGAACAATTGGAATCAATGGCCAAATCACGGAGTCTTCCCCACGGGTTGGTGCGGCGGGCCGAGATCGTCCTTTTGGCGGCCGAAGGCTGGCCCCATGAAGCGGTCGCCGGGGCGGTGGGTGTGTCCCGGGTTACGGTCGGCAAGTGGCGCCGGCGCTTCCTTGATCGTGGGCTCAACGGCTTGCACGATGAGCTGCGGCCTGGGGCGCCGCGATCGATCACCGACGAGCAGGTAGCCGAGGTGATATACAGGACGCTGAAGACCAAGCCCAAAGACCAGACCCAGTGGTCGGTGCGCTCCATGGGCACCGAAACCGGCCTCACCAAGGACGCGGTGCATCGCATCTGGCGCACCTATGGTTTGCAGCCCCACCGACACAAGCACTTCAAGCTGTCCACCGATCCTTTCTTTGTCGATAAAGTACGGGATATCGTAGGCTTATACATGCATCCGCCCGAGCACGCCCTGGTGCTGTGCGTCGACGAGAAGAGCCAGATCCAGGCGTTGGAACGAAGTCAGCCCCTGCTGCCCCTGGGCCTGGGCTACGTGGAAGGGGTTACCCACGACTACAAACGGCACGGCACCACCACCCTGTTTGCCGCTCTGGACATCGCCACCGGCGAAGTGATGACCCAGTGCAAATCCCGTCATCGGCACCAGGAGTTTCTCCAGTTCCTACGCCACATCGAGGACCATGTGCCCCGCGATCTCGACGTGCATCTCGTCGTCGACAACTACGGCACGCATAAGCATGCCAAGGTCAAGCGATGGCTGGCTCGTCGTCCCCGATTTCACCTTCACTACACCCCCACCTATGCTTCGTGGCTCAACCAGGTGGAGATTTGGTTCAACATCATTACCCGCCAGGCGGTTCGGCGGGATTCGTTCCGTAAGGTATCAGAGCTCATCGAGCGCATCGAACGATACACCGCCCAATGGAACGCCAACGCACACCCTTTCGTGTGGACGGCTACGGCCGATTCCATCCTCGCGAAAATCAAAAGACTTTGTGAACGAATCTCTACGACATGACACTAGCTAGAGATCCGTTAATGTTGGGGTTGCGACTTGTTGGAGGATCCAGTCCATCTGTTCCAAAACAGCGACTTCCTCCAACACCTCTCTCTTGGGATACCTCCCCAAGACCGGTACAAGAAAGTATACTTATTGACGACAACCTGTCAATAAGTATACTTTTGACAACCTCCCAGATCAGGGAAACCACATCCAGGGAGAGGCCTCTATGTCCACCGAGAATGTGATCGGCACCAATGTGGCGCGGCTACGTGCCTCAAGGGGGATGAGCCAGAAGGCCCTTGCCGAACGGGCGCAGCTATCGCGTCTTGGTCTGGCCAAGATCGAACGAGGCCAAACGCTGCCTCGCGCTGCTACCATGCGCGAGTTGGCGGGCGCGTTGGGGGTCTCGACCGTCGAACTCGCGACCCCGGCGCGGCCGTTGCACACCGTACGCTTTCGCGCTCGAAAGCGCGTCCGAGAGCGCGAACAGTTGCTTGCCGAGGTTGCCAATTGGCTCGACGACTACAGCTTCCTCGAGGAGCTGCTCGAAGATTCCCCTCCCTCTCAACTGCGCGGCCTCCGTCCTCGTCGACAACTTGATCCACGGCCTGTCGCCGAGAAAACGCGGAAAAATCTCAAGCTCGATGATCAGCCCATTCACGACATCTGCGGGATCCTGGAAAAATGCGGCATCAAGGTGCTCCGCCTCCCCCGCGCAACCGATGCGTTCTTTGGCCTTTCGGTCAAGGAAGACGACGGCGGACCGGCGATCGTCATCAACACCTGGGAGCGAATCTCGGTTGAGCGCTGGATTTTCTCGGCCGCGCACGAGCTCGGGCACCTGCTGCTGCACCCCGGCGCTTATGACCACAGGCAGGAGGAGGAACCCGAAGAAGAGGAAAAACAAGCCGATGAGTTCGCAAGCTTCTTCCTGATGCCGCACGACTCCTTCGAGCGGGAGTGGCAGGACTCGAGAGGACACCCCCTCTACGAGCGCGTCATCAAGGTCAAGAGGATCTTTCACGTGAGCTATAAGACCGTGCTGATCCGTTTGGTACAGATAGAAGAGGCCCCAAGGGACGTATTCCGGACCTTTCAGGTGCAGCACCGAAGACGTTTCGGCCAGACCTTGAAAAAGGTCGACGAACCTCAGCCGCTGACCGAAAACAAGTTCAACGAAAAACGAGGCCTGGAGCCGGATCGTCTCTCCGACGCCGACTGTCTGGACGATGGGCTTCGGCGTCTGGTCCGCCGAGCTGTCGAGAGCGACGAGATCTCGCTCAGCCGAGGTGCCGAGATCCTCCGCATTCCCTTAATGGATATGCGCCAGTTGGCCGCCGAATGGGCAACATGAGATGCCGGATCGCCCGAGGGTCCTTCTGTCGGACGCGGACGTCCTGATCGACTACCGGGATTCGGATCTATCGATTCTCGCCCTCGTCGTTCAGCACTTGGCACCGGTTCACGTCGTCCGAGACGTTGTCGACGAAGTGGACGACCTGAGCCTCGCGCGCTGTAAGGAACTCGGGCTGACCGTAGTCGAGGTTGAACCTCAAGTCCTTCTCCAGCTCGCGACGCTCTCACGAAGACTCTCACGCTATGATCGTCTTTCGTTCCACGTGTGCCAGGTGAACGACTGGATCTGCGTTACCAACGACCGGCTCCTTCGTCGGACCTGCGGCGAGCACAACGTCCGGACGAGGTGGGGGCTCGAGCTCATGCTCGATCTGGTTTCGGCAGGAGCCCTCTCCGCTTCCCATGCTCTTGAAACGGCACGGCGCATCCACACCAACAACCCTCATCACATCTCCAAGAAAATCCTCGAACGGTTCTCATCGCGTCTTGACCCCAAGAAATCGTAGAAATCGGCACGTTGCTCGTCGTCGCCGCTTGGACGGGCCTTTTTCCCTCGCTGAGAAACTTGGGCAGCCTCGCGTCGCTGACGGCCCAGCGCTCGGCCAAATGAGAGACCGGTACTTTCTAGTTTGACCGCTTCACGCGTCCTTCCAGATTTGTTATAGTTGTAGGTATTGTCACCTAATGGAAGGGGGTCTCATGAAATTCGTACGCACCATTGTCGCCATCTTCGTTGTACAACTAGCCCAGGATGCCCACGGGCAGATTACGGTTTCAGGTACCGTGGTCTCCGATGAAACCGGCGAGGCCTTGCCGGACGCAACGGTTGTCATTGAGGGCACATTCATCGGGGCGGTGACGGACCGGGATGGGGCCTATTCGATTGACCTTCGGTCTCTGGAGGACATTCTGGTTTTTTCCTTTGTGGGATTCGGCACAAAGCGACTGACGCTAAGTCCGGGCGTCACCACTCTTGATGTTCGTTTGGAACCGAGCGTCGTCGGACTCGAGGGAATCAGCGTCGTTGGCGAGGAGCCCCGGACCTTCGCGAGAAACGTCGTCGCCGAGCCGATGCTGCTGCAGCAGTCGAACATCACCAGCGTGACGTCTGTGGTCGACAACCTGCCCGGGGTATCCATCCAGGAGGGGGACGCGTACGGCTTCGACGACTGGTCGAGCAACGTCGCCGTGCGCGGCTTCCAGGTGACCATCAACGAGGCGCAGATCGGCACCACCATCGACGGATTCCCGAACGGTACGTCCGACTACTGGAGCGGCTCCAAGGCGAACCGGTTCATCGACCCGATGAACCTCGGGGGCGTCGAGGTGTCGCAGGGGACGGCCGACATCGCCTCCCGGTCGGTCGAGGCGCTGGGCGGCACCTTCAACTTCATCACGGACGATCCGGCGGCCGAGCGCACTTACACCGCGTCGACCACCATCGGCGAGAACGACGGCAAGCGGTTCTCCATGCGCCTCGACACCGGGCCGCTGTTCGGCAGTGAGACCCGCGCCTGGATCGCCGCAGTCCGCCAGGAGGCGACCGACTGGGTGCAGGGTTCGGCGCGGAACGAACGGGAGCACGTGGCCGCCAAGCTGGTCTCGTCGCACGGGCGCCTCGATCTCACCACCCATATCTCGTACGACAGCATCCACGAGGACACCTACCAGCGCCTCTACAGCGAGGGCGACTTCCTGGCCAACCCGCGTTGGGACCGCCTGGTCGGCGATTGGCCCGGCGTCCCGTACCTGAACCAGTTCTACCGGCCCGGCTGGCAGACCCGGCGGAACAACACCTTCGCCTACCTGAAGGCGGACTGGTCGTTCAGCGACGTCACTTCGCTGAGCGGCGGATTCTACTTCCATCGCAACCGGGGCCGCGGCGACTGGCTGCCCCCCTACATCGTCGACGTCACCGACGACGGCAACGGACCGGAATCGGAACTGATGGGCCGGACACCGGTGCAAGGAGGAGCCCAACTCGGGCTGATCCGCTTCGTGAGCCGGGACGGCGTCGCAGTCGGTCCGACGCCCGAGTGCACATCGTCCTACATCTTCAACTACTACGGATCGGGCGGACCGGAGGTCGACCCTGCATGCCACCCGGATGCTACTGCGGTGCAATCGTACCGCCACAGCCACTACGGGAAGGACCGCGTCGGCGTGACGCTCGACGAGGAATGGTTCACCACCGTCGGCGCCGCCGCCAGCACGCTGCGCGCCGGCATCTGGTACGAGGACTCGCGGCGTGACCTGGGCCGGGACTGGCATCAGATGCTGGATCCGACGCTCAGCTTCAAATGGAACGAGCAGGCCTACTGGCACCAGTACGAGTGGGATTTCCCGCAGCGTGTGTTCAAGTGGTACGTCGAGGAGACGGTCTACGCCGCCCCGTTCGCTCTGAGCGCCGGCGTCAAGCAGTTCCTGGTCAGGGTGTCGCGCGAGGACTTGTTTGGCGTCGACCCGGACCTCGTGGCCGATTCCGATTCGAAACTGCTCGTCTCCGGCGGCTTCACCTACAAGACGCCGGTCGAGGGCCTGCACCTTTTCGGAGGATATGTCGAAAATTTCAGGGCGATCAGCAGCACACTCCTCGAGGTCCCGGGACGGAGCCTCGACGATCTCGAACCGGAAACCGCCTCAAATATCGATGTTGGGCTACAGTTTACCGGGGATTGGGTTGCGCTGGGTGCCACTGGATACGTCGTCGATTTTCAAAACAGGATTTTCTACCTCGGCCCGCAAACGGCGGCCGGTCCCAACTACCTCATCCCGGGCGGCGGCGCCTATTTCAACGCCGGCGGCATCCACACGAACGGCTTCGAGTTCTCAGCGACGGTGCGGATACCGCAGCAGATGTCCTTCTACACGGCGTACACATTCAACAACTCGGAGTACATCGGGAGCGGTGATCCCCTCGTCGACGCAAGCCAGAATATCGTTGCGGAGACTGACGTCACTGGCGTACCGGACAAGCTGTGGGTCCTCTCGCTCGATCGGACCGGGCCTCTACGCACGGGACTGACGGCCAAGTACACATCGCCGCGGCGTGTCAGCCTGACGGCCGACTGGCACACGGACGCCTATTGGCTGGTGGACGCGTATGTCAGTTTCTCAGGCGAGGCGCTGGGCCCCTTGCTCCGGTCGACGGAGTTCTCGATCGTGGCGAACAATCTGCTCGACAAGGCCTATCTGTCCGCCATCACCGAGAACGCGGCCTGGCTCGGGGCGCCGCGGACAATTTCAATGACCGCGACTGTTTCGTTCTAAGTGGCTGCGCTGCGGGGCGACGCGCCCTCCACAGCCTACGGTGCTCCGCACTACTGGCAAAAGCTCTGTCACCTCGAAGACGCCAGGACCCCGAACCACCTCAGTCGAGCTGGGCGTGCTCGGGGATGATCTCCTGGAGGAAGCGGAAGACCTGGGGATCTCCGGCGTCGACCTGCACCCGGACCCAGTGCATGTTGGGCGAGCCGAAAACCTCCAGCCGGGTGAAGTTGCTGAGGCTGTGGCCGCTGGCAAGCCCCGCCAATGGCTTGTCGACGCGGAAGTAGTGCGAGTCCCCGTGGACGAGAACGACGGGCCTGCCGAAAGCCGCGGTCTCCTGCGCCAGAGCCTGGAGAAACCCGGTGAAGACCTGCGGCGGATCCTTCTTCTGGTCCGTCTCGAAGCGCGGATTTGCCTGCATGGCCACCAGCAGGGCGGCAGCCTCCGTCTCCCGCGCCTGCTGGAACGCCGCGGCCATCCAGGCGATGGCCGCCTGGGTGCGGCGCTCGACTTCGGCGTCGTTCTCCGGACCGCGGCCCGGAAAGTCGGCCAGAGCGTTGTCACTTCCCACAAGGTGCAGTCCGACGAACACCACACTTTCCAGGGTCCAGCGGATGTGTTCGGGAAACTCGGCGTAGGCCGGGTCCGCAGCCTGGGAGACTATGGCCAGCGAACCACCCCCGAGAGTACGGCCGGGGGGCGAGAAGAACAAGGTCCGCAGTTTGGCCAAGCGCTCCAGCGGCGACCAGCCCCCGGCCTGCCCCCCCCGGTGGCAATCGGTCCACTCGTTGTCTCCCGGCACCAGGAGAAAGGGATGGCGGAAGGTGGAAAAGAGGCGGACCCGCGACTCCAGCACGGCGTCGGCACACGAGCTCCCGCCGCCCTTGATGTCCCCCACGTGCAGAACGAAGGCGAGGTCCTCGGCGTTGATGCGGTCGCGCAGCCGGTCGAAGCGCAGGCTGTCCGTCTCGCTGTAGGGCAAATCGCCGATGGCGGCGAACTCGATGGTGGAGGCAGGTCTCGACACCACAGCACAGAGGACGAGGGCAATGGCACAGGACAGGGAAAGGCGCATGGAATTCTCCCGGTGATGAGTCAGGGTTGTCTGCGAAACGGACGATTGCTGCGGCGGACAGGCCGGGGGTTTTAAAACGGCTATTACGCCCTGGCGGCGGCTTCCAGAAAGACAATTGCCTTTTTGTGATTTTTCTCCCGCGCTCGCGCCAGAGGGGTGCGGCCCAGCTTGTCCTTCTGGCTAATTTTGGCTCCGTGATCGAGCAGCAACTTCAGCATTTTGTCGCTGGCGCCGAAATGCACCGCCACGTGCAGGCAGTTTTCCCCCGACTTGCTCTTGATTCTGTTGGGGTCCTGACCCTTCTCCAGGAACCACCGCGCCCCCTGAATGCTGCGACAGGAGACAGCGCAGCCGAGGGGGGTGTAGCCGCCATGGTGATCGGTACCGCGAGTGCCGTCCAGCTTGCCTCCGTACTTCAGCAGCAGTTCCAGGGCGTCAAACTGTCCATCGCAGGCGGCGTGGTTGAGCGTGTCGTCGTCGGCGCAAGTGCCGCCGGCTTTGAGGAGCATCTCGAAGACCTCCAGATTGTTGCTGTAGATAGCGCGATCGACACACCCGGTGGTATCGGCACCGTGATCGAGCAAGGTCCGCGCAATCCGCGCCAGGTTCTTGCCCTTCTTCTCGCTGTCTCTGCCGACGCGCGAACTGACGCAGTAGGTCAGTGGTGTCCAGCCCTTCTCACTCATCCAGATTTTGGTTCCTGCGTGATGCGCCTTCGCCAGGGATGGATCGTGCCTCAAAAGAGAGCTCACCCGCGCCGCCTCGCCGAGCACGGCAGCGTGGAAGATGTCGTGCTGCTTCGGGGCCCTTTCCAGCAGCGCCGGCAGGAATTCGGTCGAATCGCCGGTGGCGCAGAGGGCGACTGCGCTGATGAGCCAGTAGCTTCCCAGCATCAAAGGATCGGCGCCGGCATCGAGCAACAGATCGACCACCTCGTGATGGCCGTCGTGCTTGGGCGCCGTCTTCTTGTGCTCCACCGTGCGGTGGAGGGGCCGGTAGTGGTGGGCCGACCTGGATTTCACGTTCGGATCGGCACCGTGCTCGAGCAGAAGGGCTACAGCGCCTGCTTGTCCGACGTAACATGCATCCATCATCGGCTGCCAGTCGGCAGCCAGGGAGCTGTCCTCCCTGAGCATGGCACGCATGGTTTTCAGATCGCCTGCCGCGGCTGCGGCTGCCAGTGCTTTCGCAGGTTTCATTTTATTTCGCTCCAATTCTGTCTCACGGCGTCACGACGCACAAACCCACCGGTGTCCCTGAAATCGATGACGACCAGTGCGACCAAGGCTTGCAACCTCCAGCACTTACTAATTCCTCAAGCGGGGACCTTTACAGGGCCGATGCCCGATGTGCCAGTCAGCCGTATGCTGGATCCGCATCTCTGCTTTCTTTGCAGAGAGTTTTCTCTGAGAATATGCAAGTATTAGCATTATTAAAGAAAGTATGCAACTATTTGCATTACTTAGGAAAGAATTATCACGACCCTTTTCACGACAGGCGAGGCACACTCTGCCTCTGAACATCCTATGGAGTTTCCCCCATCGATACCGTAACCCAGATCGCCCTCGGCGCGGCCGTAGGGGAAGCGGTGCTCGGCCGCAAGGTCGGAGCCAGGGCCGCAATGTGGGGGGCGGTGGCCGGCACCCTGCCCGACCTGGACGTGGTGGTCTCACCCTTCGTGTCCCAGTCGATGCAGTTGAGCATCCACCGCGGCATAACCCACTCCATTCTCTTTGCGGTTCTGGGCGGTATCGGCTCGGGCAAGCTCCTGTTCACTCTTCACCGCCGCTCCGGGGCCACCTGGAGAGAGTGGAGCCTTCTGGCTTTCCTCGGTTTAATCACCCACGCCCTGCTCGACTGCTTCACCATGTACGGCACCCAACTTTTCAGTCCTTTCAGCTCCTACCCTGTGGCTCTCTCCACCATCTTCATCATCGATCCCCTGTACACCGCGCCGGTGGCTGCAGGACTGCTCGCTGCTCTTTTATGCCAACGCACCTCCGCCAAACGTCGCGCCTTCAACTTGGTCGGCCTGGGCTTGAGCGCGGCATATCTCCTCTTCGGCCTGGGCAACCAGATGCATGTCAAAGCAGCGTTTGCCGCTGCCCTGGAAGACGGCCGGCATTCCTATACCCGCCTGTTCGCCACCCCAACTCCCTTCAACAACCTCCTGTGGATGGGCATTGCCGAGGGCCAGGACCACCTCTGGATCGGACTCTACTCGATTTTCGACCGGGATGACCACGTTCAGTTCCACCGCATCGAAAAGAACAGCGATCTACTCTCAGGCATGCTGGACCAGGAGCCGGTGAAGAAACTGCTCTGGTTCTCGAGGGGCTACTACACGGTTTCAGCCGAGGACGGAGATCTCTACTTCAACGATTTGCGCTTCGGCCGCGCGGATAGTTGGCTGACCTCTGCGGGCAGCTACGTTTTTTCCTTTCGCCTGCTGCGCGATCCGCATGATCCCGGGAGGGTAACCGACTTTCGCCGGCGGTCTCCAGGCTTCTCGCGCACGGACCGGATCCTCTCGCTTCTCTGGAAACGCATCTGGGGTGAGCGCAGGGAGGAACGGTAAGGCCACGGGGCGTGGCCGGGCCGGGTGTGCAGCAAGGTCCACCCGGAGATTCGCTGCGGATGCACTGGTGAGAAGGAATTTCCGCAACTGCAACAACGATCGGAGATGGTCTGCAGGCGCCTGCTGGGCGGCGGTTCAACCTCCAGTCCCCAATCCCGGGTGGCCCCGACTAGGGATCGGCGCACAGCACCAGGAGTTCGCACTGCTCCAGGGCCGGCCAATTCGGCCCTACGCCGGGTCCGGCTCGGTGCCAGCCGTTGGGGGAATGGGTCCCTTCCAGCACCACCAGCACGGTGTTGTCGCCGTTGATCAAGGGGGGATTGTCCACCACCAGCCACGAATCGGCGCTGGAATTGGCGATGGTCCGGGCATCCTTCAACTCGTACTTCTTGCCGTTCACCTCGCAGCAGAGGCGGTCCAGATTCAGCTCGTGTTCACTGAGGCGCAGGCGCAACTCGGTTTTGCGAATGCGGCCGCTGGCCAATCCTTCCTCCACATCGTCCTCCAAAGGCAAATGCATGGCGTGGAGGGAACCCGCCCCCCGTCCGCGAATGGGAACCTTGAAGGGAATCTGGGCTTCGAAATCGCCTGGATACTTTCTCGGGTTCAAGTTGTAGCAGCGGCTCAATCGGGCGAGCCGTTGGGGGTCGGCGAGATCGTGCAGCAACTGCAGATCCCGGCGGGTGAAGCGGTCGGACCCGTAGAGCCCCATGCGTCCGCTGTAAAGGGGCGGATATTCCACCTCGGGCAGGTCGCTCTCGTCGTCCGGTGCCAGGGGCAGGGCGCGTTCGTGGGCATAATCGTAGTTGAACAGGTGGACCCCGGCCGCACCCTGGCGGTAAGCGTTCAGCGCAATCGCCCTCCTGATGGTCGGCTGCCCGCTCTCGTAGCCCTCCTGCGGAGATGCCGGTGGGACCACGGAGGATCCCACGTAAATCAGGGCTCCGCTGCTTTTCGCCGCGGCCGCCGCTCTGGCGACATCGTTTTCCAGTTGCCAGTGCCCCATGGACGAGATCGCGACGATGTCCACCAGTCCTTCCCGGATCCAGTGCTCGGCGTCCAGACCCTGCTCGGCGCCGGCATCCAGGCTGGATGCCACCCGGCACATGAGCTTGATCGCCATTCCCTTGCGCTCCCGGTGGCGCACCACGATCTCCCTGGCATCCTCCATGAACCGGTTCATGGTGTCTATATGCCTGAATCCCTGGAAACGCTTGAAGAAGGGGAAGTTGCGGCAGAAATCCAGCTCCAGACCATCTACGTCGTAGCGCCTCAGCACCTCGTCGATACGGCCGAGAAAGCGCTGCCTTACCTCGGCGTGGGCGTAATTCCACTGCCAGCAGAAATTGAATCCCCGCCCATTGCCGCTCAGCTCCCCGGCCCCGATGAGCAGATCCTGGCGTTTCAGCGCCGCGGCGGAGCGCCGGCCATCGGCCATGCGATGCTCGGTGTTGGCGTTGGCCGCGTTCATGCGAAAGGAGGCGTAGATCCCCAGGCCGAGTGCGCGAGCCCGGTTGACGTAGAGCTGGAGTACATCGCGGCCGTCGTCGATCATAGCCCTCATCCCCATCTGCAGCAGATCGCTGGGCTCGATGTGAAGGGCGACCGAGGAGCGTATGGTGCCGTCGGCGGCGATCAGGTCGTCGATGCTGGCGCCCAGGGTATCGCCCCAGACTTCCCCGTGCGGACTGCCGCGCCAGCTCAGATCGTCGTTGACTCCCACCAGGGCGCAGACCACATCGACACCGGTTCCAGCCAGAGGGACCATCACCTCGGTGACATCGTCCGGGTTGCGCCGGCGCAGGTATTTGAAGGCGTGGCAGCCGTCGGTATTGAAGAGGATCCGGGGGGGCCAGCGATAGGGCAAACTTGCTTCGGACACGAAACCCTCCTCCGGCATCAGGGAAAGGGCCAGGGCTTGGCGACAAATCTCCGCCGCCAAGCCAAATCCGGCAGCTCCTAGGGCAGCTTCAGAATGCGCCGGGCGTTCTCACCCAGCACCAGGCGTTTGGCCTCGTCGCTGATGGCGGCGGTGACGATCTTGCCGACCTGGGGGCGATGGTCCATCAGCGGCACGTCGGAGCCGTAGAGGACGCGGTCGGCGCCGGCGCCGTTCACCAGCTCCTCGATGGCACCGGGAGTACGGAAGGTGGAGCAGGTCTCCAGATAGACGTTGGGGTTTTTGCGGGCGGCATCGATGGCCATGGCGCGCATGGGGGGGCAATTGCCCGAGTGGCCGCAAACGAAAATGGCGTTGGGAAAGCGCGGCGCCATGTCGGCCACGTACTTGGGCTGGGCGGGAGCCTCGATTCCGGTGTGCCAGATGACCGCCAGCCCGCGCTCGTCGGCGAACTCGTAAATCGGGAACCAGGGCGGCTCGTTGAGGTTGATGCCGGTGAAGGGGGGATAGAGCTTGATCCCTTTCAGATGGAGCTCGTCGAAAGCCCGGGTGAGCTCCGCCACCATGGCCTCTGGCACGAGCGGAGAAACGTAGGCGAAGCCGATGAAGCGGTCGGGATGGGCGGCGACCATGGAGGCGGTATGGTTGTTGCCGCGGGTGCCCTCCGGATGCCAGACGCTGAAGAGCACGGAGTAGTCTACCCCGATGGCGTCCATGGAGTGCAGCAGGTTCTCCGGCGAGCTCTCGGTCAATCCCCAGCGCCCGGGGTGGCCGTGAAAATCGATTACAATGCCGCCTTCGATCATGGTGCGCCCCCTTCCAGTATGCGTTCCAGATTGCCGGCACAGATTCCTTCGAGATCGGCGTCGCTGAGCCCGATGTTGTGGATGTAGTAGAGCATGGGGCCCATGGCGTAGCGCGGATAGAACGAACCATAGACGAAGCGCCCGGCGCCGTACTCGTCGATCACTTTTTCCAGATCGCACAACACCTCGTAGCGGCTGAGCTCGATGTAACAGTTGGGCAGCAGCTTCAGGAAGGGCCGCACGAAATGGGCGTGGGAGTAGTGGGCCCCGACGAGCACGGTGACCAATTCGGGGAATTTGCGCAGGGTGTCCATGATCTCGGTAACCGGAGTCATGGGCATGGGCGACAGCCAGGTGGGATCCCACTCGTTGGCCATGGACACCCACAGGGGGATCCTCTCCCCCTGCAACCACTCCAGCAGGTCGCCGTAGAGCCAGTCCACGAAGGGAAGCCCGGAGGCGGCGCAATCGTGCAGGCGCACGTTGTTCAACCTTCCCGCCCGGCGCAGCTCCTGCAACTGTTTGAGAGAGTCGGCTTCGGGACCGGCCATCCACTGATAGGTCAGGGGGCCGTCGCTGCCGCACCACTGGGTGAGCAACTCGTTGGCGTCGATGGTGCTGGTGGTTTCGCCCGCCTGGTGATGCACCAGGGCCCTTTCCACCCCGTGCCTCCCCATCTCCGCCAGCAGTTCCTCAGGGGTGTCGAAAGGGGCGGGACGTTTGCTTTTGTGGCCGACGCCGACGTTGGCGTCCATCACCGGCACCCGCGCCGTGAAGTTCAGAGATGTCATCTGCTCTCCTTTACCGATCTCGCCTTCATTGCATACCTCTCCCCCGCTCAGGTCCTGGCGCCGTGCTCAGCATCGCCCCAGTCTGCGGTCCTCGGCCTGCAGCCATTCGCGGTAGTCCCGCGGCACGGGCTGCGGCGCTCCGAGGCCGTGCTCGCGGCGCCAGCGCATCAGCGGCTGCGAGCGGTCTTTCTGCGGCAACTCCACCCGGCGACCGCAGGCCGCCGATTCAAGAATCCCCATCATCACCTCCACCACGTGGAGCCCCTCCTGGCCGCTGCACTCGTGGTCGCGCCCCTCGTCCAGCGCCCTCACGTATTCCTCCACGAACCAGAGATCTTCCACCTGACTGACCCCGTCCGCCGTTCTGCAGTCCGGGAAGATCGGGTCCAGATCTTCCCATTCGGCGGCGGCGCCGGGGACGTAGTGGGTTTCCGGCAGCAACATGCCGCCTTTCTTCCCTTGCTGATGAAGGAGGTTGCCGACCATGATGCGGCCCTCGCTGCCGCAGAACTCCATCGCCGGATTCACCCCTTTGGGATAGCGGTGCTGCAACAGGTTGGCGGTGACGCCGTGGTCGAAGTCGAGGGTGGCGGTCAGGTGCTCGCCGGCGACGATACCCATGCCCCCAGCCGCGGGATGACGTCTTCGGGGGTGATCGGGTGACCGTCCGTCATGCCGGTGGCGGCGACGTTGCGGCAATGGCCGGCCAGCTTGAGCATCATGTTGATCATGTGAGTGCCGATGTTCATGAGACCATAGCCGCCGTAGTACGATTTGCCGTAGCCGGTGATGTAGCGCAGCTCGCCGATGCGGCCCGCCATGTAGGCCTGCTCCACGGCGCGCATGATCGCTCCGCTGCGACCCTGGTGATGAACGGCGATGCGCGCCCCTTTCGCGGCGGCCTTCGCCACCACCTCGTCGGCCTCCTCCAGGTCGACGCAAAGGGGTTTTTCTATGTCGATGTTGACCCCGTATTCAAGCACGCGCAAGGCCAGGGGGTGATGGAACTCGGTGCCGGTTGGAATGGCGACGATGTCGGGACCGGTCTCGCGGATCGTGCGGTCCAGGTCGTCGTAACGGGCATCGACCCCGAGCTCGTCCCCCAGGCGGTCGCAGCGTTCCGGGAGCAGGTCGCAGAGCCCTACGATCCTGGTGCGCGGGTGGTCGTAATAGGCGCGGGCGGCAGCGGCACCGCGGCCGCCACAGCCGAGAATTGCAACATTGTATGTTTTCATAAGCAGCGGGCTAATATAGTTTCCTCAAAATCGAGGGTCAAGCCGTTGCCGTCCCCGGGCGCGAGCAACGGGTTTGTCCGCCGTTCCGGAAGGACGGGACGGCGCCGCGGTTGGGTCCGCAGCCGCCGGGGTAAATCGGCCCGGTTGTGCCCAGATTGCCCGGCGCTGATATTTCTCATGGTCTGCCTGCCGTTTCCATCTCCCCCACCAGGAGAAGATCCATGAAATCTTTCCATGACGCCGTCGCCAAACTGAGGGCCTGGCTGGAGCTCAACTTCGACGCCACCGGGTTGTGCGCCATCGATCCCGAAGATTCGCGCTACTATTACAAAACGCCGTACCTGATGACCATGGCGGGCATGCGGACACGGGGAGGCCGGGTCGCCAGGCAGGTCATGGAGAAATTCGTGGAAGAGAACGGCGAGTTGAAGTCGGCGGCGGCGTTGGCCAACCGGGTCTACGCCATGGGCTGGCTCGCTCTTGGAGCTACCGTGGCCGAACGTTTCGATCTGGCCAACCTGATTGCCGACCGCCTCGAACACTATCAGGACAGCCGCTGCGGAGGAATCGTGCTCGCCGACGAGGACGCCAGCGAGGAGGTGGCGGAGGTGTGTTTTTCCGGCGGCGCCGGCATGGCCCTGGCGGCGGTTGGACGGCTGCAATCCGCCCGCCTCATGTGCGACACCTTCCAAGCGCTCATCGACGAGCAGGGGTCGGCCGGCTGTTTCTACAATCGCTTCCGCCGGGACGGCTCGGTGCTGGCGCGCAAGGCGGGAGGAGATTGGGAAATGGCCTACGATCTGCAAGAAGAGGAACAGCGGCCCGCCAACTTCGCCACCGTGGTCAACGCGCTGGTGTGGACCGGCCGGGGGCTGCGGCAGCCAGCCTACTTCACGGTTGCGCGCCGCTACGTGGACCTGGTCTACCGCCACCGCCGCAATCCTGCCCATTTCGGCAGGTCCACCAAGTTCGGCTGGTCCATGCTGAATCTCTACGAGGAAACCGGAGACCCCGACCTGCTGCAGCGCACCAGCGAGCTAGGCGAGGTTCTGGTCGCCCGGCAAAGCGATGACGGCCTCTGGAATCCGCAGCCAGGCGACGTGGCGGATGGACCGGCCTGGTCGCGGCTCGCCTACTCTTCCGATTGCGCCATGACCGTCTGCGCTCTGGCCAATCTGGACGGCTGACGCCAGCCCCTTTCAGACTGGCTTGGCGGCCGCCGCCTGTCAGCCCCGTGAAGCTGCTCTGCCCAGCCAGCCGCGCAGGTCCATGGCCAGGCTCAGAAAAGTCGGCACCAGCAACAGGGTGAACAGGGTCGAGACGATGAGCCCGCCGATGACCACGCTGCCCAGACCGCGGTAGAGCTCGGAGCCGGGACCAGGGAAGAGGACCAGGGGCATCATGCCGCACACCGAGGTGATGACCGACATGAAGATGGGACGCACGCGGGCGGAGACCGCGTCCCTGATGGCCTCTTTGGGGCCGATGTCCCCGTTGGCGCGCAGGTTGTTGAGGGTCTGGTGGACGATGAGGATGGCGTTGTTGACCACTACCCCGACGAGGATGACGAAACCGAGCATGGTCAGCACGTCCAGGGGCTGCAGGCCGAAGGCGAGATTGATGGCCCGCAGTCCGAGAATGCCGCCTGCGGTGGCCGGGGGTACCGAGAGCATGACCACAAAGGGGTAGAGAAAGCTCTCGAAGAGGGCGGCCATGAGCAGATAAGTGATGATCAGGGCGAGGACGAAATTCCACTGCAGGGCGCGGCGGGTGCGCTCGAGGTCGTCGGCGGTGCCGGCCATGTGGATATTGTAGGGCGGCACCAGTTGGCCCTGGTCCCTCAGGGGCTGGACGATCTTGCTGCGGATGGTCTCCAGAGCCGTCTCCAGGGGCACCTCCTCGGGCGGAGAGACCTGGATGATGACGGCGCGGCTGCGCTCGACCCGGTTGATCTGCTCGGGGCCGGAGGTGAGGTTCACCTCGGCCACCGCGCTCAGGGGCACCATGCGGCCACCGGGGGTGTAAAGGGGCAACTGGGCGATGTCCTGGGTGCGGAACCAGTCCTCGCTGCCCTTGAGCACCAGGTCGATCTCCTCTCCCTGGTGCTGGTAGGTGTCGATCCGCGCCCCGTCCATCAAGGTATTGACGGCCGTTCCGATTTGCCGCGCCGACAGACCCACCTGGGCAGCGCGCAACCGGTCCGGAACGACGCGGACCTCCGGGTTGCCCAGGTCGAGGCTGGGGATGGGGCGCACCTGGGACCCGGGCAGAACCTGCATGACCTGACCAAAAACCTGCCCTCCCAGGCCGACCAGGCGCTCCAATCGGGGACCGCTGATCACCACATCTATGGTGCGTCCACCGCCAATGCCGGAAAAAAGGCCGGGTTGGGTGACGAAACCGAAGAGACCGGGAACGCCGAAAATGGGTGCCTGGATGACGGGGATGAGCTCTTTCGCCCGCTGCGGGTCCTGGGCGGTGGCCCCCATGAAGGCGAGGCGCCCGAAAGCGACGAAGAACTGGTTCTTTATGAGCAGGTCGTCGAGGGCGGCGGCCGCCTCGCTGCCGGGCTCGGCCTCCCAGCGCGGGCGCATGACGTCTTCGAGCTGTTGGCCGACGCCGATGAGCTCATCGAGGTTGTAACCGGGTGGGGGCAGCAGAAAGCTGAAGACGAGGTTGCGATTGCCGGTGGGCAGGTACTCGGTTTCGGGCACAAGCTGCCAGGCCACCAGCAGGGAAGAGCCGATGAGGCCGAAGACCACCAGCAGGCGCAGAACCGTGCTCCTGGAAATGCGGTAGACACTGTCGGTAAAAAAAACCCGCACCGCGCTCCCCAGCCGGTCGAGGCCGGCGCCGCCGGCGCTCGGGGTGCCGCGGCCGATAATCTTGTTGGCCATGGTGGGGATGACCGTGACGGCCACCAGCAGGGAAAGGGACACCGAGCAGGAAACGGCGATGGCGATGTCGCGGAAGAGCTGGCCGGCCTCGTCCTGGACAAAGACGATGGGAAGGAAAATGGCCACCGTGGTCAGGGTCGAAGCAAGGAGGGCACCCCAGACCTCGCGGGCCCCGTCAAAGGCCGCCTCGAAGCGCGATTTTCCCATCTGCCGGTGGCGGAAAATGTTCTCCAGGGCGACGATGGCATTGTCCACCACCATGCCCACGGCAAAGCTCATGCCGGCCAAGCTGACCACGTTGATGTTGCGACCCAGGAGGAACATGGAGAGGAAGGTGCCGACCACGGAGATGGGAATGGCGGTGGCGATGATGGCGACGCTGCTGGCGGAACGCAGAAAGAGGAGGAGGACGGCGATGGCCAGCAGACCCCCCACCACGATATTGTTCTGCACCAGGTCGATGGCGCTGTCGATGTACAAGGTCTCGTCGTAGACCTGGGTCAGGCGCAGCCCTTCGCGCGCCAGGGGCCCCTCGTTGAGCTCAGCGATAGCCCCGCGAATGCCCGCCATGACCTCCAGGACGTTGGCTCCGGCCTCGCGCTGAGCATTGACCGCGATAACCGGCTTGCCTTGCTGTCGCACCGTGGCGGTGGCGCGCTCGTAACCCAGGCGCACCCGGGCAATGTCGCCGACCCGAACCTGGGTGCCGTCGACGGCGCGGATAACGACTTCCTCCACTTCCCCGGGGGCGTGGAACTGGCCCACGGTGCGGACGATGTAGCGCCGCTTGCCTTCGTCGAAGGCGCCGGCGCTGATATTGGAGTTCTCGCGCTGAATGGCCGCCACCATCTGGTCCACCGTGAGCCCGCGCACCGCCAAGGCCTGAGGATCGACAATGACCTGCAGTTGGCGTTCAAAACCGCCGTAGACGTCGCTCTGGGATACTCCAGGAACTCGTTCGAGGGCGGTCTCCACGACTTCCTCGGCATAATCGCGGTAGCTTTCCACGTCCACGGTGCCGGGGTAGTCGGGGCTCTGGGCGAGAATTATCCATGTAATGGCGCCGGAAGCGGCGCCCTCGCCGAGGCCGAAGGTAGGCTGCTCGGCGTCCCTGGGATAGCCGCTGACCTGGTTGAGCTTGTTGGAGACCTTCAGCAGGGTGGCGTCGGGGTCGACCCCCACGGCGAACTCGAGTCGGACGGTGGCGTAGCTGTCGGCGCTTTCGCTGGTTATTTCCACCAGCCCCTGGAGCGATTTGAGCTGTTCCTCCTGGCGCTGGACGATTTCCCTTTCCACCTCCTCGGGACTGGCCCCGGGCCACAGGGTGTTCACCGTGACCACGGGGCGGTCGACATCGGGAATCAACTGGATGGGAATGCGGAAGAGCGAAACAAGGCCGAACAAAGCCACCAGAAGGACGCCCACGGCGACGCTGACGGGACGCCTGATTGAGGTTTGGACGATTTTCATCCGGATCCTCTAGGGTTGCTTGCGCACGATGCGCACGTCCTGGCCGGGTTGCAGTCTTTCGTTGCCGCGCACGATTGCCAGGGCGCCGGCGGGAAGATCTCCCTCCACGGCGACGTAGCCCTGGTGCGCCTGTCCGACCTGGACGGGCCGCACCTCGGCCTTGCCCTCCAGCGCCAGATAGACCACCTGCCCCTTGGGGCTGTTGACCAGGGCGTCCTTGTGGACCAGGATGACGGAATCGGCCTGCACCGCCGCAAAGCTCACCTCGGCCGACATGTGGCTCCTGAGGCGGCCGCCGCGATTGGCCACGCCGACAACCACCGGAAAGGAGTGTGACTCGGGATGGCCTTCAGCCGGGAGGACGACGATGCGACCGACCAGGGGGTCGCCGCCGATGGCCGCGACAAAGACCCGTGCGGCGTCGCCAACCCTCAGGGCGCCGATGTGGCGCTCGGGCAAATCGACGTAGACGCGCACGGTGTCGGTGCTGATGAGGCGCACCACCTGGCCGCCGCGATTGAGCCACTGCCCCACCTCGGTGAAGCTCTGTGTCAGGTAGCCGGAAAAGGGGGCGCGGATGAGCAGGTCGGTGTTCTGGGCGGTCAGGTCCTGGAGCTTGGCGCGGGCGCGGGCGAGCTGGTAAGCCGCGGCGCGCATCTCCTCCTCTGAAGCGGCGTCGGTACGGAACAATGCCTCGCTCTGCTGGTGGTTGAAGGAGCGCAAGTCGGCGTCGGCGCGGGCTTCGACCAGGGCGGCCTGGAGCTGGTCGTTGGCGAGGCGAAAGATCGGGTCGCCGGCGCGGATGGAGTCGCCGTCCTCGCGAAGACGCTCGACCACCAGCCCCTCGGTCCGGGCGGCCACCAGGCTGACGCGGCGGGGCCGCACCGTACCCACCAGGCGGATTTCCGCCTCTAGGGGCTGATGCAGGACTTCGGCGACGATCACCGCTGCGGGTGGGAAGCCCTGAGCCGCTGCCGGGACGCAGGCAGCGAGAAGGACCGGCAGCGCCAGGGTGGCCACGCGGCCGCCGGTGGGCGTGGCGATCATGTATGCTCCTGGGATAAAGGTGTAAGATGGAAATACGTGGGTGGCTGGCAGCGGCGGTCCCCCGCTACCGCGCGGGGAGCCGTGCCCCCAACTCCATATATTCTCTCGCAACCCAAAATTCTGCGCAAGGCCCGTGCCATTGTCCGGGCAGCCCCCGGAGGCATTCCGAATTTGCCTTGGGACCGGCCCCTAGACCACCTGGGCGCAGGTCACCGAGTTGATCGGCGGCAGGTACTCGATCAGGAGCTCCCAACTGTCGCCGTCGTCGCGGCTATGAAAGATCTGGCCGCTGGTGGTCCCGATGTAAATCCCGCAGGGGTCGAGGCTGTCGGTGGCCATCCCCTCGCGCAAGACGTGCAAATAGGCGTTGGACTGAGGCAGACCCTTGATCAACGGTTCCCAATCGCCGCCCCCGTTGCGGCTGCGATAGACCCGGAACCTGGCGCCGGTCACGAAGCGCAGCCCACCCCCAACCTCCGTCCCCAGGGCCTCGTCCTCCGGCACCACGTAGATGGTGTCCGGATCCCGGGAATGGATCCCCAGAACAAAGCCGAATCTGGAAGGCAGACCCTCGGATACATCGTGCCATCCGGCGCCGCCGCTGTCGCTGCGGAACACACCGGCCGCCGAAATACCGACCCACATGCGGGCGCTGGTGCGCGGATCGACGACGATACTGTGCAGGCAAAGACCGCCAAAGCCGGGCTCCCACTGCGACCGGGTGGGATGATGGGACAATCCGACCACCTCCTGCCAGTTAGCGCCGCCGTCCTCCGACCTGAAGAGAGCCGCCGGCTCGACACCGGCGTAGAGCACCCCCGGCTCCTGGATCGTTCCCGGCTCGATGTGCCACAGCCGTTCCACGCTGGCTCCGCTCTCGCCCGAGAACCGCGGTTGTCCGGAGGCGGCAACCCAGGAAGAACCGAGGTCGTCGCTGTACTGTAACTGAGGTCCCCAGATGGGGTGATTTGCGCCGTCCACATGTGCTACGACCGCCGTTGCGGCCGTCGTAGCACATGTGGACGGCGTGAGGCGCAGACCGTAATGTCCACTCGGAGCCATCAGGACAGCCGTCTGTCTTTTCCACCAGAACAGCGGAGTTTATATTTCTCCTCCCCGGGAAGACAAGAAGCATGAAATAAACCCCTGGAAACAAGGCGGAGAGAAAGACATGACCCCGCGAGAGCAAGCCCTGGCAGAGATAGACATTTACGGCTTCACCATTGTCGAAAGTATCCTCGACGACGATCAGGTGGCGGCCATGAAGGAAGCCCTGATCCGCTGCGCCGAAGAAGTGGGCACCGAGCACACTCACAGGGGAACCGCCCGGCACGTCAGCAACCTGCCGACTCTTGACAAGGTGTTTTTCCCCTCTATCGACCATCCCATGATTCTGCCCTTGCTGGAGCACTACCTGGAAGACAGCCTCATCCTGGGCAGCCTCAACGCGCGCATCCTGCGCCCCGGCGACGGCGACCAGGAATTGCACAGCGATATCCCCGCGGCCATGCTCAACATGGCCACGCCGGTGATGATGAATACGGTGTGGATGCTGGACCCCTTCTCGCCCGCCAACGGCGGCACCCGCATCGTGCCCGGCTCGCACAGAAGCGGCCTGGCCCTGCCCCCCGACGGTTTCGAGGTCAGGCACATCCACCAGGCCCAAGCCCCTGCCGGCAGCGTCCTTGTCTTCAACGGGCAGTGCTGGCACGGCGGCGGCGCCAACCGCTCGAACCAGCGGCGCCACGCCCTCTTCGGGCACTACCGCAAGCACATGCTGCGCTTCCAGGTCGATCCCCACGACGATTTTCCGGCGGAATGGTTCCCCCTGCTCAACGAGCGTCAGAGGCACCTGCTGCGCATGGAAAGAGGGGTTGGGGCTCTGCACGCCGCGGACGCCCACCGCTAGCCGGCATTACCGGCCTCCCGGAGATTTGAGCTAGGACGAGACGATGAAGCAGATCGTGCGACAACTCGATATCCTGCGCACCCTGCAGGCGCGGCGCTACGGGATAAGCGCAGGTGAACTGGCAGAGGAATACAAGGTGTCGCTGCGCACCGTGCAGCGCGACCTGGGGGATCTGCGCGAGGCCGGATTCATCCTGGACCAGGTAAAGCGCGAAGACCAGCACGTCTACTACCATCTGCACAAGGACGCCGGGCTGCCGCTCAACTTTCCGGTCATGGAAGTGGCGGCGATGATCTTTTCCGAGCGCGCCGGAATGGGCCTGGTGGGCACCCCCTTCGGCGAGCACCTGAGATCAGCGATCCGCCGCCTGACCCGGGCCATGCCCACGGAAATGCGCAACTTCCTCGAGCGCGCCGCCGAGGCCTATGTACCCCTGGCGCGAGGCCACAAGCCTTACGAGGACGCCCGCGAGGTGCTCGAAAACCTGCACGAGGCCATACTGAAACGGCGCGTCTGCCAGGTGACCTACCGCTCGCCGGAGGCGGATGGCGCGCGGCACTACAAAATCGAACCCTTGCGCCTCCTGCCCCACCGAGGCGGTCTCTACGTGATCTCGCGCATGCCCTACTACGACCAGTTGATTACCCAGGCGGTGGACCGCTTCGAGGCCGTGAAGGTGACGGAGGAGAGGTTCGAGCCGCCGGACCACCTGTCCATCGACGAGCGCGTGAGCAATGCCTTCGGAATCTCGTCCGAAGAGCCGATGGACGTGGCGGTGCGGTTCGCCAAAGCGCAGGCGCCCTACATCCGCGAGCGCATCTGGCATCCCAGCCAGAAGCTGGAAGAGCTGGGGGACGGCCGGATTGTGCTTCGGCTTCGAGCCGGCGGATTCTACGAGATCAGAAGCTGGGTGTTGAGCTTTGGAGCCGCGGCCGAGGTGCTGGAGCCGGAGGAACTGCGGGAGGCGGTGCGGGAAGAGATGCGGGCGGCGCTGGGACTTGATAGAGTCCCGTCGCGGTAATACCCGTCGGAGCGGCCGTCTTTTTGTTCAAGGCCTCTGCTACAGCGGCATTCCCCAGAGCCAGACGGGCCTATGAAGGAGGTCCGGAAGGGGGCGCGATGGGGGGAACGTCCGGCGCAGGAACGGTTGTGCCAGTAATTGCCGAGATCAGCTCTTCGCCGAGGGTGGTCGGACAGGCGAATATACTATGCTTGATCTCCATAACTTCCACTTCCGCCATGTTTTCACACGCCATTTTAATCTGACCGAGGTTGTATTTCCCCTCCAAAGCTGAATACAACGATTGGTACGATAGGCCATGGCCGGCTTGCCTCGTCGAATCGAAACGAGGATACGCGGCAAGGATATCGCGGTATATATCCGGCAAGTTCTGCACGTATCGGTCGTCTATGGGCATCGGTCGACTCCTTTGGTGCAATTAGTAAGGGATAGGGGGAGGGTCAGCACACATCACTCTTGACAGCAGATTATCTTCTTCCTCAAGCAAACGTTGGAAAGATGGGTCGTTCTGAATTTGAATCGCCAAAGAGGCACCACGGGACTCTTCCTGTTTTATAAAGGACGCGACCTCTTGGGTGGTCCAGTCCACTGCTCCATCGTCCACCTTTCCCGGAGGATAAAACCGCCCTCGTTGAGCAAGGGATCCCCATACCGATCTCTGCAGGACAGGATGACTTTGAGGCACGAAGAATAAAGGGAATTGGATATGGCACAATTCCAACCCGAATTGCAGGAAACTCTTCTGAAGAAGGTCCGAATAAGCAGTTTCGACGCTGTTCCATCCCCGACCCTGTGACATAAACGCTTCCGTAACGAAATAAACCACGTGACGACAGAGTATAATCCCCTCTCGAAGCGCTGCGAAAGCATCCTGGCCTCTTGGGTAATCATGGCGGTCAAGCCACGGAGAGTACTGGCTTTCTTCCAAGGCATTATACACCGGTTGTACCAAACCAACCCGATTCTCTGCACAATGCGATAGAAACACATGATGGGTGCATGGCGGAAGATAGCGAACCCTCCAATCGCCGATCATTCACACATACCCCCTGTTATCACGGCAAGATATTCATACATCGCTCTGTCTGCCAACAACCTATGGGCATCAGTCCAAGAGACCACCACTATATTAGCTTATTTTGTCGCAGGAACAACGTCCATTATGCCAAGAAGCAGAAAGTGCCGGCGCAACCCTTGCTATGCAAAGTGTGTGCCACTTTATCTGCCGAGCCTTTTACCCACCTTCCGAAGGAACCTGGTCGTCCTCCATTTAGTCTATCTGAGAATAGGTGTAATGGATTCCGCTATCCTATCAAAAAGGGCTGGAGCCGTTGACGCTGCGCCGGCAATTTCTCTGTCAAAATATTTTCGACTTGGCTAAATTCAACATAGCCTTAATGCACACTGGATGTCATATCATGAAAAGACGTGGTCCAATGCAAACCACAGGTTCCGTTTTCCTCCTCCTGGTGCTCCTGGTATTTGCCGCCTGCGAAGATCCGGCGGGACCTGGCAAGACCAAATACATCGAAACGCGGGAAGTAACCGTCGGCCCGGCTCTGGCCAAATGCTACGGCGTCGGCTTACAGTCCTGCATGGTGGTCGACGGCGGATTATTCTACGACGGCATCGAGGGCTTCGACTTCGAGGCGGGCTACGACTACCGTTTGCGGATCGGAATATACGACCCCTGGAATGGCAAGGAACCGCCGCAGGATGCCGGGCGCTACGCCTATCGTCTGCTGGAACAACTGGAAAAAACCCGCGCTTCGTCCACTCCCGCCACCTTGTCATTGGGACCTACGCGGGTAAAATGCGCCCGGATCGACGATTACTGTTTGCTGATCGATGGTGCGCCCTACGATGATATGATCACCAACTTCGATTACGAGGCGGGCTATCACTATACCCTCGATGCAAACAGATACCGCGATGGCCGCTACGTGTTGAATGAAATCAGCTCAAAAATCGAAGCGACGGGTACGGAAGAAGAGGAGATAACCGTGGGGGGCCACAGAATCAGGTGCGACGACAACTTTGCTGTCTACTGCAACGTGGTCAATGGCGCGGCGCTCCGCAGTGAAATCGTGGATTTCCAGCCCTGGCACGACTACAGCTACCGCCTCCGGGTCGAAAGATTCAGCATGTTCACCAATGGAATCACCCCTTCGTCCGCCAACATTCCCACCTACGGCTATCGCTGGTTGGAAACCCTCGAGCGCAAATCCAACAATTGATCCGAACCTGATAGACAACAACAAGCATCGGCTGGCCTGGATGAACCGGACCAGCCGATTTTTTGTTTTTCGGGTCCGGGCGCCGTCAATATTTCCTTCAGAGAAAACTCCTCCTTTTCAAAAGTTTGGCCTGTGTTTTGCTCTCGCGCAGGCAGAGCACCGTCCGCCTGACGGCTGCGAAACACGAAAAGGAGCACTATGAATCTCACCCGAAGGAGCCCAGAATGAGAGACCTGACCCCCGAAGCCGAGAAGTTTCTGGTGGAGTATTACATGGAGCCCGAAAAAACTTGGCTGGCGCTGGCCATCGGGCAGGTACTGCCGAAGCTGCGAAAGGCAATTTTGTCCTCGTTTTTGAACGAGCTCGATAAAAGCATCAAAATTGACCTCGAGGAGTGCCGCCTTCACCGTCACTGGAAAACAGAAATCGCGGCGACGAATCTGAAATTTCGAGGAGGCGATAATCTCTACCTGATGACCATGGAGGACCCAAAAACCGAAATATGTCTCTTCTATGAAGGGAGAGATCTGGCCATAGGAATATACGCGCGAGACAAGGATTTCTCGCTGGCAAATGTTCTCGAAGACCATTTGCAGGACCTCCCTCTGAGGAGCAATAATTATTGGTGCTGGTGGTTCTGTCCGGAAGGAAGGCACAAAAGCTTTGATTCACTGATCACCGTGCACGACGATGACGAGCTCAGACGCGAGAAGATTGCCTACTTCGCGGAGATATTGTTGGGTCCGGCGGAGGCCATTTCGAAGGCACTGTGGGGTTGAAGGTGGCCGGCGATACCAAGATCAGGCGAGAGATCTACGATTTTCCGAGGGTTCCAGCCAAGATCGTGAAATCCGGGAAATCGTTGCGATGGTCATTGATCGACGTCTGGCTTGAGGGTTTGGATTTTCCGTCTCATCAACTTCGACGGAAACCGGATCCTGGACGTGTTTTCCGGTCCCCCCAACCCCAACGAGCCTCGCGGACAATGAATCGTCTCTCCTGCTTGACAAGTGTCACTTGACACATTACATCATTGTGAAATGATACGGAGCTTCCGACACCGTGGGCTCAAGCGCTTGTACGACCGCGGCGACCACAGCCTCAAAGGGAGAAACCGACATGCCTATGAAGAACCCACCGCACCCGGGCAAAATCGTTCGGGTGTCCTGTCTCGAGCCCCTCGGCCTCAACGTCACCGAAGGCGCAAAGGTCCTCGGCGTCAGTCGTCAGGCCCTCTCGAATCTGGTGAATTGTCGCGCTCGCCTATCGGCGGACATGGCGGTCCGACTTGCGAAAGCCTTCGGCTCTACAACGGAGACTTGGATACGGTTGCAGGCGGCCTACGACGTTTCGCAGGCGCAAGCGCGTGAGAATGAGATCGAGGTCGAGCGCTACCAGCCGCCACCAGTTTGAGATGAGCGCCTCGGCCGGAGAGAATGACTTTTGCCCGCAGCAAGCGCCGTTGTAGCAAGGGCCGCAGGCTGCGCCGCCCATCGGCAACCGCCAGCACATAGATGGTACTCTACCTTCAGGCTGAAGCCGGGTGGCATGGGCACAAGGTTGGATGCAGGAGGCGGAAAGCCAAGTGAAGGCCGGCTACGTGAGGCGATTCGTCGCTGACTTCAGGCAGGTCCTTCTCGAGAGGTACGCAGATTCCGATACAGAACCTTACTCGTCCATGCTCGCGTAGATGTTCTCAACATGACCTGTCATGTGCGCGGGAATTTTCTGCCCCTGCCCATTCCAAACCTAGCCTGAATCCCCCTAAGCCTTGACGAGCACGGCAGGATCTTTCCCTCCGGCCTCTCAACACCTGCTGGAAGAAAGGAGAGTCACCACCTGTGGACGTAGCCCGTTGACAACGGTTCCGAATGAGGGCAGGTCCGGCACCAGCGGGCCAAGCCACTGCTCCCATGTTCCTTCAATATAGGCGAGCATGCCCTCATGAAAGAAGTCTTCTGGGCCACCGAAAAATACGCCCCGCACAGCGCACTTCTCACCCAAAATGAACCAAAGCCAGCCAGGTAAGCTCTACGGGAGCGTACTCGTCCAACAACCGTTCGGCGACATCGCACACCTCGCCAACCAGGCGCTCCATCGTCTCCCCCACAGGGACTCCTTCAGTACCAGAGAAGTCCAGATCCTCTTAGAACCGATAATCCCCGAAGTAACACTTCTTGAGCGCCGTGCCACCTTTGCAGACAAGCGTATCTCGGAGCACTGGTACCTGACCAATTCCAGCAAGTACCCACGAAAGCAAGTAGTCCCGTTCAAGTATCTCCCAAGGAATACCGAGACGTTGGCGGGCTTCCTCAAGGCGGGTGCGCAGTGGCCTCATGAGTCAACCATTCCCACCAGATTCTCCTGGACCATCCAGCGGCTATTGCAAGGACCCTTTCTCGGTCCGGTAACATCGAGCTTCCGGTAGCTCTTGGTCGGAAGCTCGGTCAGGCGGTCTAGCCTGGAGGAATTGACCCCCCTGGATTCGAGAACCCATCCCAGGCGCTTGGCAGTCGCCGTGCCTAGCAGCAGGGCATAATGGATGATCCGTTCAGTGTCCATTCGAGCCATTCCAAGCTGGAAAGCGTGGAGAACCTCGGCAAAGTCTCCGCAGTACTGGGGCCGGGAGAGGCCATCCAGCAGGGTGCGATCAAGGTCGGTAATCGCTATACGAGCATCGCCGATCCACACCTTCTTAGTACCAAAAAAGCGGTCCGGCCTTACCTGAATGAAACGGTAGGTCGTGTCCCCAACCGCATAGCCTCGCCCAGGATGATTGAATCCACTTCTTCTCAGGCGGGGAACCGAGGCCTCCGTTGTCGTGAGGACGAAAATTTTCCTTGGTGCTTGTTCCGTCAGCCCATGATAATGCAGGGCCGACCAGTGAGAAACGGCGGCAGGCTCGACCAGGGTCGTGGCGATCTCAAACTCGTGGGCGGGCACGATGCCGGGGACCGTGGAAGACAACACATAGAGTCCCCGGCGCAAAGAGACGATCCATCCATTTTGGCGAAGGTGATAAAGGGCCTCCCAGAGATACGGGTCCTTGAGGCCCACCCGAGGAGCCAGCTCCCGGGCTCGATCTGTGGTGAAGATACGATCACCCTCGTAGGCGAGGAGCCGCACTAGTTCGATTCCAACCAGAGACTGCTTGATCTTCTTTGTGGTAGTCATCGGATGGTCCCAAGCTGCATCTTTAACCCACTATCAGCCACCTATTGTCGCTAATATACGGTAAACATAGGATCTTCTCAAAGGAATGCCATAAGAAGTAGACCTCCAAAAATTTCTGCCTGCGACGCGATCTGTCGCACCCCCTGAGTAACTTTAGCTATTCCTACAACATAGAAGTACGAGGACCCAAACAAAGGGAGGTGTGCAATGCGCCGCTTTTTTTCTCTCTCGGCTCTATTAGCCCTCGGCCTTGTGGCCTGCGAAGGTCCCGCGGGACCGATGGGGTCGGCTGGGCCCCATGGCGAAACCGGGCAACAGGGCGAAATCGGACCACAGGGCCCACAGGGCGAAGCCGGACCCCAGGGTCCCCAAGGCGAAAAAGGACCGCCCAGAGAAGGAATCATCATCGAGTGGCAACTGTCCAATTCCTCCTATGACGTGGACGGCAACATTCTCATAGAGGACGAGAGGATAACGCCGACCACCTTCCAAGCCCTTTATCTCATGGCAGATTTCGGCCGCGACCGGGTGGCCTACATGCCGGTCGACTATCTCCTGGTGTTTGCAGTATCGCTCGCACTCGAAGAGGATGAGTGGGAGACTCCGGTCCTCGCCATCACCGAGGGTGCGCTCCTGATCGTGGATCCTAACAAGGACCTCCTGGCGACCGCGCTGGAATTGCTTCTCGAGGGAGTTGATGTCGATTTGGCGATTTTGGTGTCCCATTAAACCGCATCATCCGGACAATCCGAGGAGGGAATCATGCTCAGCGCCTATGAACGACAACTTCTTTTCTTCTACCTCTCCAACGCAGCTTCGCACCTTCACCACGACAGCCCGGAAGCAAGGGAACTGGTCGATTGGGTGGTAGAGAACCGCGATTTAGTGGAGCTCAAGGACGAAAGCGGAAAGGCGGACGAGATTCGAGTGGGTAGACGCCACGAAACCGAGATGTCCGTGCTGGAATGGCGGCGCCTGCGGGAGATCTTCAAGAGCGAGTACTCAGAAGAATCGGCCTGCGAAGGGGCGCGAAAAAACCACATGGCTCAGCGGCTCCGGCATCTCGGGCGCAAGATGGCCCTCGCGCCGGAGGACATCGCGATCATCGAGATCCTTTTGCGCAACCACACGTTTCCCGTTATCGAACATTTGGTCCTCTCTGTTTTCGAATCCGATCCTTGGTTTCCCGAACGGAGTTTTTTCAATTTCAAGAGCCTTCTCCTGCCCCGCGTTCTCGGGATATCGGCCAGCACTCTCCGCGCCCGTTTCGCGCCTGATGCACCGCTCGTAAAGTCGGGGCTCGTGACCATCGATGAGGATGGCGATTTCAGAATCATCGAGCGTCTGTACCGCCTGGTCTCCGTCCAGGACTGCGACGACCTGGACGTGCGTCGCCTCCTGCTGGACGCAACGGCTCCGGGAGAGCTGGAGTGGTCGGACTTCGACCACGTTGCCGAGGAGCGCGACCACATCGAAAAAATGATGCAAGGCGCGCTGCACACCAGAACCACGGGGGTGAACGTCCTGGTGTACGGTCCGCCGGGAACCGGCAAGACCGAGTTCTGCAAGACCCTGGCCTGCCGGCTCGGCGCGAACCTCTACAGCGTCGGGGAAGAGGACTACCGCGGCGACGAACCCAGCCGGAATGAACGGCTCCAGGAACTCCGGCTCGCCCAGCACCTCCTGGCACCAGGCCGCGGCTCGATCCTCCTCTTCGACGAGATGGAGGATGTGCTCTCGGACCCAGGCTCTGGGTGGAACCCGTTCTCTCGCCGCGGCTATTCTTATCTCCGGTCCGGCGGCTCCAAGGTATTTATGAACCGGTTGCTCGAGCGCGCGCCAGTGCCCACACTGTGGACCTCGAACTCCGCCCGCGAGACCTGCCCCACTGTCCTTCGCAGAATGACCTTCGCCCTGGAGTTGCGCCAACCGCCGCCTCGGATCCAGGCACGCATCTGGAGGCGGGAGCTGACGCGACACGGGATCGAAGCCACGGAAGAAAACGCCCGCTCCCTTGCCCGAGAGTTCGACGTGACTCCGGGCATGGCCTCCGGAGCCGTAGCTGCTGCACGCCTCTGCGGCGGCGACCTCGAAACCGTGCGTCGCGGCGTGCGCAGCCTTTCTCGGGTGATGGACGGCGAGAAACCGCCCGCGGCCCAGGGGACACCCGAGAGATTCGACCCTTCCTTGACCCGAGCCGACATCGACCCCGTCGAGTTCGCCGAACGCCTCACCAAACAGGGGGGCAAGCGCTTCTCCATCTGTCTTCAAGGTCCGCCCGGAACCGGCAAAAGCGCCTTCGTCCGCTACCTCGCCGAACGCCTAGGTCTTCAGGTCACCCAGAAGCACGCTTCCGACCTGATGTCCATGTGGGTCGGAGAGACCGAGCAGCAGATCGCAACCGCCTTCGCAGAGGCGCGCACCGAAGGCTCCATCCTCATCTTCGACGAGGCCGACTCCCTGCTCTCCGACCGCCGGCGTGCCGTGCAATCTTGGGAGATCAGCCAGGTCAACGAAATGCTGACCTGGATGGAGAGCCATCCCCTGCCCTTCGCATGTACCACAAACTTCGGCGAGAACCTCGACCCCGCTACCTTGCGCCGCTTCACCTTCAAGATCGCCCTGGACTATCTCACCCGCAACCAGTCGCAAACGGCGTTCCACACCTATTACGCCCTTGAGGCTCCGGTCGAAGTTGAAGACCTGACCAACCTGACTCCGGGGGATTTCGCGCTTGTCCGCCGCAAAGCCGAAATACTCGGCCACTTACAGGAACCGAAAGCACTCGCCGAATTGCTGCGGGCTGAATGTGAAGCCAAGCCGAATCATTCGCGGAGGGTGGGATTTTGACAATGACGACAGATTGAAAATTGAAGGAAGGACCCCGACGTTGCTTGCCCTTCGTGAAGCGCTTCCTGAAGTAATTACAGCTTTGTGCGACGTACATATTTTCCAAAAAAGGAGACAAACCATGATCGTCCTTAGTAGAGAAATTCTGGCGTGTACCCTGGTGATGCTGTTGGCCGGTTGTGGAGTCAAGAAATTGCTGGATATAGAGGCTCCGGGCGGCGATGTTGCTTTGATGACAGGAGTGCTCATCACCAAAGAGGGCGGTGGATACAAAATACAATATTCACTCCAAGATGATGAGCTTGCATACACTTCGGCTGATGGCACGCTGACGGTAACTATTGTTGATTTTAACGACGAAAGAAAAGTATACTTTCAAAAAAGTTACGAGGTGGAAAAATCCGATTTCAAAAAGTATAAGACGATCCTGGGCGGAGAAGTTTGGGGGCATGTGATTATACTCAAGAAATCGGCGGTAGAACAGTACGGTAGTGATGTACATGCAACGATGAAGCTGAAATTCGAGACAGAGGATGGTGCGAGATTCGAGGAAGAGGATTCCGTCTTTCTATAATGAAGAAAGCCGATCACAGGCGATTTCTCGATAGTTGATCGTAAAGCCGAGGTCCTCGGTCAGCAGCAGGAGCCCAACTGCTGCGCCTCCTGTATGAAGCTGAACCGAATCATTCGCGCAAAGTGAAATTTCGTCGGAAGTTCACGCCAAAAGATTGAAGGGACGTCGAATATGATATTGCCCACCGTTATTTCCTGTCGTAATTTTAGGCTGTGAGCCACGGAGCCCCTGAACCAAGTTTAGAGATCCAGAAAATAACCAGCATTAGGGCCGAGACATGATCGACGTTCACACTGAAACACACGAGACCGAGTTGAGAGATTTCTTCGAAAACCTTGGACGGGAGATCGATAGCACCACCGAGGCGTATGAAGACGAACTGACGAGCTTCTTTTCCGGTCTTGGTCCGGCGGTCGATATTGCCAGCCGGGCGCAAAAAGAGATGGATCGGAGGATTGCGACCAAATTCTCCATCTTCGATTACTTCCACGAGCGGGAAACCGATCTGTCGCGAGTATTCGCCGGGCTTCTCAAACCATCGGGCGCCCATGGTCAGGGCGACCTGTTCCTATCCCTGTTCCTGAAAGAAACATTGCCCAACTATTCTCCTCCCTCTGACCTTCACAAGTGCAAAGTCCATCTTGAATATTCGACGCACGAAAGGCGAAGGATCGATATAGTTCTGGAGATGCCCGACAACCACTGGATCGGGATCGAGAACAAGCCATGGGCGGAGGAGCAGAAAAGACAGGTCGAGGCATATATTGAGTACCTGCAAGACAAGGTAAAGAAAAGCAGAACCGCGTGGATACTATATTTGAGTGGCAACGGCAGCGATCCGGAGACCCTACCAGGCGACCCCAGAAGATCAGAATGCTGTCGGACGGTGCCCTATCGAAAGAACAGCAAGAGGGGCTCCCTCGAAAACTCGATTGAAAAGAACAGCAATGGGTGCTCCCTTGAAAACTGGATTGAGCAGTGCTGGAGGGAATGCGAAGCCGAACGGGTACGCTGGTTTCTGAAAGACTTGCTGGAATACATCCAACGGAATTTCGAAAAGGAGAATCAGGTCATGGCGCGAGACGTTATCGTTGATACGACAATGGATTTTATTCTGGTCAACGATGGAAAATACTTGGACTTAGCTCTCAAGGTCGAAAAGGCAATGCCGCAGGTCAGGGAAAAATTGATCAAAGGAGTAATGGAAAGTACCCAAAAACGTCTTGAGGAATGGCGTGAAAAGAAAAACTGGACAGTCTCCCCAATCTATGAAAATTGGCTCATTTTAAGGAAAAAGGAGTGGGATGAAAAAAATGATTTGGGCTGGGATACAGGTGTTGTTATCGTGAATAATCGACTAAAAGTCCATCTCCCCGAAAATACGGACTTGGACAACTTTAAGATTGAATTCGAGAAACGCATAGGCGAACCCACGAAGAAATGGAAGTTTTTGATTGAACAACCGTATGATCTGTCTTCGGAGGAAAATCTAAAGAGGCTAATAAAAAAGGACGAGGTAGCTGACGAGCTGGCAGAAAAGATGAAATACTGGGCAACAAAGGTTGATGAAACTGTCGAAGCCTTAATAATAGAAGGTGAAAAGAATAGTGACTGACAGATTCCTACCCGGGGTTCCTGGTCTGGAGATTGAAAGAATCTTCAACGCTGCACCGGGCAACGAGATCGCGGAAGGAAAGTTCGACAGCCCGAAATCTTCCGCTGCGCTAGCAGCCAACGCCTTCGGATTCTTCCTCAAACGGCCCAGGGCTCTGCCTCCACTTCCAGGCTGCCGTGAGGAGGAATGGCCAGCAAGTTTACTCCAGATCGAGAAGACCGTCCGTTTCCCCTGGAGAGGGGGACGACATCCGGTTCTGGATGTTCTCGTTAGCACCTCATCGGCACTCATAGGCATTGAGTCCAAACGGTTCGAGCCCTTTAGGGGGAAAAGCGGCACTCGTTTTTCCAATGCCTACTGGCGCAAAAAGTGGGGCGAGTGCATGAAGCGATATGAGAGCATCAGAGACAGAATTAGAGAAGATCAATATCTATACACTTGTCTCAATGCGGCTCAACTCGTCAAACACGCCTTCGCCCTGCGGACAGAAGTCAACCGAGACGGTGAGCATAAGGGGCGGAAGCCAATCCTCTTCTACGTCTACGCTGAACCGGAACGTTGGCCAGGAACGAACGGCGAGCTTGTCGACCAGAGCAAGAAGGTCAGCCACAGGGAAGAGATCGAGAGATTCGAAAATACTGTCCAAGGGGATGAGGTGCGGTTCATCTCCTGTTCTTATCGTGAATTGCTGGCTGACTGGAAACAGAATGGGACACCGGAGATTCGTGCACACGCCGAGGCCTTGACCCGAAGTTTCTCACCTTGAAATTCCGGCACCGAACAATCCGGCTGGCTGGCCAGATCGACCAGTTGGATGGTCGTCTTAGAAAAATCCAACTCCATGCAGTAAATTATTCCCGATCCTGCCCAAGGCGAGATTCCATATCGCCCCCAATTAGTGGGTTCCCTGGCGAACCGCGGCCAGATAGCCACTACAACCCCAGCCCGGAATCACCCACGGATCGGCGCTCATACCCCCAACAATCGCCGCTGCAGCAACGTCTGCATGTCGCGTCGTCCATCGGCGATCACGAGCACGTAGACGGTATTTTCCATCACCCGATAGATGATACGGTAAGGCCTGAAGAAGATCTCACGGTATTCCCGAGTCCCGATGTCCAGCAGTTCCGTCGGGTAGTTCCCACGCTCGGGGTACTCGGACAGGCTGCTTGAACCCCTTTTCGATTTGTTCCAGCACATAATCCGCCCGGTCCGGCCCATCATGCCGATGGATGTATTCACAAATCTCCTCCAGGTCGCGCGCCGCGGTCATCGGTCAACTGGACCAGGAAGGACATCAACGAGCTTGTCGCCGCTCGCGAAGCCGGGTGACCAAATCGGCGGCGGGTTGCACCTGACCCGCTTCGATCTGGCGATTACCCAGGGCGAGGATTTTGAGCAACGCAACCGTTTCCTGCATCCGCTCGTAGCTGTCGATGTCCTGCATGACCACCTTGGCTTCACCATTCTGGGTGATGATCAAGGGTTCACCCCGCTCCCCGAGGGTGCGCACGATCTCGGCGGCGTGGGCCTTGAGGTAACTGATCGGCTTGATCTGGCTGGACAGTTTCATGGGCACCTCCTTTTTGGACCAAATTTAGACCGCAAAAAGGTCAGGATCCATATCTGACCAAGCTCGATTATCTCACCCTGGCGAAGTTGAGAGATGGGCGTTTGAAAATAGACTGCTGCCAGGTACCAAGAGTCTTTCAATAACCAGTCCTTCGAGCCGCAAACTAGTTTGAGATGAGAGCGATTCTGCCGGAGAGAATGCGCTTTTGCCCGCAGCGAGCCCTGCTGTAGCGGAGTCTACATGTCGCACCTACCGCCTGCGACCAACGAGCCCATAGACCGGTATTTTACCCAAGTAATCTCGCTGGATCACACCTGCACCCTATCCTGAATCGGCCTTATTGCCGACCAAATAAAATAGTAGCAGCACAGTCTACCCATCTTTTACCTTCGCTCAAGGGCGCCGTGGCCATTTCCCGAAACGCGGTTTGATGCGGCAAAAGCCTTTGGTTACCCTCGGACACACTTCCACAAAAACTTTTGTTCTGTCGTGAATATGGATATTTTTCTACAGCGCCTGTTCTCAGACGGTAAACCCGCTCATTTGGTAAAGAATTGAACATCCGGGGATAAACTATGCCAGGGCAGAGTAAGAAAGCAAAAAGAGACATCGAGAGCTACGCACACGCGGACAAGGAGCGAGTCAACAACCCGCCGGTCGGCCTAGTCACGCCGGAGACAGACGCGGACAGCGACAAGAGGACTTATGCCTACGACCCTCATCTCGACCCGCAACTGCAATGGGCGGGCAAGGCGGAGCATACTTCGTTCGAAGTACCGACTGCCTCGCTCCATGTCCACGAGCGCATCGACCCGCGCACGATCGTCGAGGCGGTACGGAAACGCAATGGCGCTGAACCGCAGCTATCGCTGTTCGCTGCGCCCGAAGAAAACCCGCCGATCCGCCAGGCCATCGAGTTCTACAAACACCGGCACAACTGGACTAACCGCCTGATCGCCGGCGACAGCCTGCTGGTCATGAGCAGCCTGCTTGAGAAGGAAGGACTCGGCGGGCAGGTGCAGATGGTCTACATCGACCCGCCCTACGGCATTCGCTACGGCTCCAATTTTCAGCCCTTTGTCAACAAGAGGGACGTGACCGACGGCAGGGACGAGGATCTGACCCAAGAGCCCGAGATGATCCGCGCCTTCCGCGATACCTGGGAGCTTGGCATCCACTCCTACCTCGCCTATTTGCGCGACCGCCTGCTGTTGGCGCGCGAGCTTCTGCACGAGAGCGGAAGCTGTTTTGTACAGATCGGCGATGAAAACGTCCACCGCGCTGGCCTGGTCATGGATGAGATCTTCGGCGCGGAGAACCGGATGGCAACCATCTCCTACGCCACCACTGGCGCGAGTTCGACAGCAACGTTGCCGGAGGTGGCGGACTACCTCCTGTGGTACGCCAAAGACCGGAAACGAGCGAAGTACCGGCAGCTATATGAACCGCTGACGCGTGCCGAAGTGATCGAGTCTTTCAGTTGGCACGTGATGGTCGAGTTGCCCGACGGGCAGTGCCGCAAACCAACCCGCGAAGAGCGTTTTGATCCAGACAGGTACCTACCGAAGAACGCACGAGCCTATGCGCGTATGCCCCTTGATTCCCAGGGTGTATCCACTACGGGCCGTTCGGAATCCTATGAATGGAACGGTCGAGTTTTTCGTTGCAGCCAGGATGGGCATTGGAGAATTTCCTCGGACGGCATGGACCGACTCGCCGATCTGGGTCGACTGGAAGCGCTGGAAGGGCAATCCTCACTGAGATGGAAACAATACGAGGACGAGGTTCCGGGCCGGCGCATCAACAACATCTGGGCCGCCCCGATGTCGCCCACCGACAAACGTTACGTAGTACAGACTGCAAGCAAGGCGATCCAACGCTGCATTCTCATGACCACCGATCCGGGCGATCTGGTGTTTGATCCGACCTGCGGCTCTGGCACCGCCGCCCACGTCGCCGAGCAATGGGGCCGCCGCTGGATCACCTGCGACACCTCACGCGTGGCAGTCGCCATCGCCCGCCAGCGGCTGATGACCGCGAACTTCGACTACTACGAGCTGGCCCATCCCGATGAAGGCGTCGGCGCCGGTTTCCAATACCGCAGCGTCGCCACCGTATCGGCGAGAACCTTGGGCTATGACGAGCCGCCCAACGAGACCATGCTCTATGACCAGCCGGAACTAGACCGCAGGAAGGCGCGCGTCACTGGACCGTTCACCGTGGAAGCGGTCCCCGCGCCGGCAGTGAAGCCTCTGGACGAAATCAAAGAGCCAGAGGCGCAGCCCGCTGACATATCCGTGGCGCGGACAGGGCCGACCTTGCGGCAGGCCGATTGGCGCGACGAGCTGTTCAAAACCGGTATCCGCGGCAAGGCGAGGCAGCGCATCTCCTTCGCTAGGTTGGAGCCGCAGGCCGGCACGAGGTGGCTCCACGCACATGGGGAGACCCGCCCGGACGCATCCGGTCCGGACAGGGTCCGGGATAGCGCTACGGCTTGGACCCCCGAGCAGATCGCCATCTCCTTTGGACCGGACCACGCGCCAATGGAGCAGCGGCAGGTGGCACTGGCCATCGAAGAGGCGCAAACTCTCGTCCCCAGACCTAAAATCATCCTCTTTGCAGCTTTTCAGTTTGATCCCGAGGCGTCCAAGGACATCGACGAAACCAACTGGCCCGGCGTCACGTTACTCAAGGCACAGATGAACGCCGACTTGCTCACCAGCGACCTCAAAAAGGAGCGGGCGAGCAACGAGAGTTTCTGGCTAGTAGGTCAGCCGGATGTGGAGCTTGAACCGGTCTTCGACGAAGAAGGCAAGTACCGCGTCATTGTCCGAGGATTCGACTACTACAATACCAAGACCGGCAACGTGGAATCAGGCGGGGCCAACAGGATTGCCTTGTGGATGCTCGACTCCGACTACGACGGTCGCAGCCTGTTTCCCCGGCAGGTGTTCTTTCCGATGGCCGGTGCTAAGGACGGCTGGACAAGACTCGCCCGCAATCTCAAGGCCGAGATTGACGAGGAACTGATCGAAGCCTATCGCGGCACCGTCTCCCTGCCATTCGAAGCGGGAGAGCACAAGCGCGCCGCCGTCAAGATCGTCGACGACCGCGGCATCGAGAGCCTGAAGATTGTGGAAATCTCTGAATCCATTTGAAGATCCATAACACGAGGTCAGCCGATATGGAAAAAACCGGTAACTGGAAGCCAAAGCCTGCGAAGTTTCGATTCAAAAACATTGGACCCGTTAAGGATGCAGAGCTGGAATTGGGGGACCTCACGATAATCGCTGGCCGAAACAACACTGGTAAGACTTACATCGCCTACACCTTGTACGGTTTTCTGAAAATGTGGGAGGAAATGTGGAGGGACCTGCATTACGCCGATGGTTTTTTTGCCAACCAAGTCGAATTTCTGGACATACAGGGCATTACTGAAAAGGTGATCCAGGAAGGTCTAGTCGAGATTCCATTGGATGACAAAATTATCGAACGGCATCGGAAATGGTTAATTCAGGAACTGGCCAACTCTTTCTCGGAACAAGCCCTGCCAAAAGTATTCAGCGCGCAATCTGGGGACTTCGACGACTCTTTTCTTGGAGTCGAATGCACCGAAGTCGCCGGTGAAGATAAGCGCACTTTCAAGGCTCACTTCGTGGAAGGCATCTATCTTGCAATCGAATACAACGGAAACAATTTCGTCTTAGTCATTAGTTACGCTAAGGATGAAAACATCCCAGGTCTCGAATACTATATCTCATCCAACTACTTTAACTTTTTATTGCGTGGACTCTTTCCCGAACCGCTCCTTCTCTCCGCCGAACGCTTGGGTATTTCTCTGTTCTACCGGGAGCTCGACTTCACCAAGAACCAGTTGGTCGATCTGCTGCAAAAGATGGGCGATGACATGAACCGCGACACGATCTCCCCCTATCTATTAATTGACAGGGCCACCAGCCGCTACGCTCTCCCGATCAAGGATAATATAGATTACACAAGGAGTATTCCAGATCGACGAGGAAAAAAGAGCCAACTCCGCGAATTCAAGTTGTACGACGATGTCAAGGGAATGATGGGAGGCTATTACGGGGCGTCTGGCGACGACATTCGATTCATATCGAAGGCGCGTGGAAAGGAACGCAGCTTCAACATACCATTGCACCTCGCTTCCTCCTCTGTTCGCGGCTTATCTGACCTCTACTTCTTCCTGCGGCACGTTGCCAAGGACAATCACTTGCTTATCATCGACGAGCCGGAGAGCCATCTCGACACCGCTAACCAGATCCAATTAGCACGCCTGCTGGCACGGGCCGTGCGAGCGGGATTAAAGGTGCTCATCACCACCCACAGCGACTATCTCATCAAAGAGATCAACAACCTTGTCATGCTGAGCAGACCGTTCGCCGACAAGGACTCCGTCATAAAGAAACTCAAGTATGGAAAGGACGATTACCTGGAGCCAGAGTTGATTCGCGCGTACGTAGCGAAGAATAATGGCCTGAGCAAGTGTAAGGTGGACGAATTCGGTATAGACATGCCTGTCTTCGATGAGACTATAGACGAAATTAACAAGGTGGCAAACGAGCTGTCATCACGACTATCGGAAGATTCGGAGGTATGAAGTAGTGCTGTCTACACAACTCAAGGCAATTCTTGCGGATAAATCTCTGGTATCGCCCAAAGCCGGTCGCGACATGATTCTGGAAGAGAAAAAAGTGATGAAAGTCGAAGTGACTCAGATGCCTTTAGACCTTACCGCGGTAAACATGCATATGATGGGCCGTTTATCAGGCGTAAAAGATGGCGAATGGAAGCAGAGCTGTGACTATCTGCTGGTTTGCAAAGCCGACGGTATAGATCATGCCATATTTATTGAATTGAAAGAGACTTTGAGAGAAGACAAGAAAGGTATGGACCAGCTACGGAGGTCGCTGCCACTCCTTCACTACCTGCGTTCCGTGTGTCAAATACACTATGAGACGGAAACGAACAGACCAGCACTGAAAGTACGATACTTTCTCATTGGTACGAAGAACCATGCGAGAATCGACAAACAGCGTGTGAAACCGCAACTGGGTACCGAAAAGGAGAATTACAAGGATATAGAAGTACATACATTTCTCGGAGAAAGAATTCGATTTGGTCTGTTGCTCAACGAGGAGATGGGCAAATGACTCGACCGCCTAAGTCCAAGGCAATAGAGCGTCTACGGAAAGTGCTCGATGCGATACCTGAATTGAAGGAACTGCCGCATGAATCGCCACAATTTGAGAAGTGGCAAAGAGATACACGTGTCGCCATCACCAACACCTTCGGGAACGAATCACAGCATATTACAGATTTCGACAAGATCCATTTTTCTTTGACAGTAATTACCAACCTAACGAATGATTCAAATTTCCAAGCAGCCTATGTGAACGGCTTGGAATCAGCGGCGTCAGTACTCGAATCCATGATTGAGGAGATCAACGAGTATTGGGAAGATCAAAATCAGACGCCAATACCTCCTGGAGTCCACGAGAACGAACAGATAACTACCAATGAAATCTTTATCGTTCATGGCAGGGATGAAGGCGCCAAGCACATGGTGGTGAGATTCCTCGAAAGACTGGATCTGGAACCAGTGATTTTAGCTGAAAAGCCGGGAAAAGGTCGTACGATTATCGAGAAATTCGAGCAGCACGCTCAAGTCGGTTACGCGATTGTTTTGTTGACACCGGACGATGCCGGGTCGCTTCAGGGCGATGATAACGACCTCAAGCCCAGAGCAAGACAGAACGTAATTTTCGAGCTGGGGTTTTTCATCGGATGCCTTGGCCGAAAGCATGTCTGCGCCTTGACTAAGGGCGACGTAGAGATCCCGTCAGATTACGCAGGGATTGAATACATTCCCTTTATTGATTCTGATGATTGGCAGTTGAAACTTATCCGGGAGTTAAAAAGTGGAGGCTTCGAAATCGACGCTAACAAGGCATTTTGAAGGGTAATGGCCCAAACAACCATTGACCGCCTCATTGTCAACTCGCCCTACAAAGAGCCGACGAAACATTGGAGCTACGACCAGCAGACGAGACTGTTCGATCTGGCGGATGGTCGCCGGCCCGCCGGTTACGTCGTTGCGTCCAGCGAATCCAAGGCATTCGACGATCCCGGCATCTTTGTAGAAATCCCCCTGGTCAACCGGATCCGTCCGCGGGTCAAGGCTTGGCGCGATGCCGGGTATCCGGGTGTGACCAGCATCACCAAGCGGCTGCTCGAACACTGGACCGATCCGGAAGAGTTCGAGACTCGGCGCTTTTTCTTCTGCCAACTGGAGGCGGTCGAAACCCTGATCTGGCTTCTGGAGGCGCCCGACTCTGAAAAGGTCGGCGTAGAGATTCCCTCCGATGGAGGGACCTTCCCGCGCCTGTGCGCGAAAATGGCTACCGGCTCCGGCAAGACCGTCGTTATGGCCATGGTCATCGCCTGGCACGTTCTGAACAAGGTCACCTATCCTCAGGATCCCCGGTTCGCCAAGCATATCCTGGTGATCGCGCCCGGACTGACGGTCAAAAGCCGGCTGGCCGTGCTGGAACCCACCTGTGCGGAGAATTACTACGATGAATTCGGCATAGTACCTTCGGCTTTGCTCGACAAGCTGCGCCAGGGCAAGGTCTCAGTCCGCAATTGGCACGCACTCAATTGGGAGACCGAGGAAAAAATCGCCCGAAAGCGCGGCGTTGATAAGCGGGGAGTCAAAAGCGACGAAGCCTATACCCGCGAGGTCCTGGGGGATCTGGCAAACGCGCGTAAAATCCTGGTCATCAACGACGAGGCGCATCACTCCTGGCGCATTCCAGCCGGCTCCAAGATAAGAGGTGTGGCCAAAGATCAGATCGAGGAAGCGACCAAGTGGGTGGGTGGTCTCGACCGGATTGACAGAGCGCGTGGCATTCTCACTTGCTACGACTTTTCCGCCACTCCTTTCGCGCCTTCCGGCAAACAGAGTTCCGGGGAGGCCCTGTTTGATTGGATCGTCAGCGACTTTGGCCTGAACGATGCCATCGAGTCCGGATTGGTCAAAACCCCGCGCGTCGTGATCCGCGACGATGCGGTGCCCGACGCCAAAACCTACAAGTCCCGCCTCTACCACATCTACAACGATCCAGAGGTAAAAGACGATTTGAACCGGCGAGCAAGACCCGAGGAGCCCCTGCCGGACCTGGTAATAAACGGCTATTACTTGCTTGGTTACGATTGGCGCGAAACGGCCAGGGATTGGGCGACAAGGCCGGACAAAACCCCGCCGGTGATGATCACCGTGGCCAACCGCACCGAAACTGCGGCGCGGATCAAGCATGCCTTCGACCATCGCAGGGTGCGCATTGACGAGTTGTGCGACCCTGAGCGAACGCTCCACATCGACTCCAAAGTGCTTGCCGACGCCGAGGCCGCCGAGGAAACGATCGCTGAAGCTGGTAGTGGTAACGAGGGAAACGGCAGGTTGCGCAAGCGAACAAGAAAGCAACAGGCGGAGTTTCTGCGGCGCCAAGTGGATACCGTGGGCAAGCGCCGAAAGGAAGGCGGGCTGGTACAGAACGTGATCTCCGTCGGGATGCTTTCCGAGGGCTGGGACGCAAAGACCGTGACTCACATCATGGGCTTGCGCGCCTTCACCAGCCAGCTTCTCTGTGAACAGGTGGTCGGACGCGGCTTACGACGAACTTCTTACGATGTCAACTCGAAAAACGGTTTGTTCAAGCCGGAGTACGTCAACGTCTTCGGAGTTCCCTTCACCTTCTTACCCCACGAAGGCGGAAAAGACGGTCCGCCGCCGCCTCCAGAGCCTAAGACCGCCATTGAACCTGTAGCGGAAAAAGCGCAATTCGAGATTTCATGGCCGAACATCGTTCGCATAGACCACAACTACCGGCCGCGCCTGTCCCTGAATTGGGAGAAGTTGGAACCCCTCGAGCTTGACGCAGGGCAGACCGCCCAGATCGCGGAACTCGCTCCAATTGTCGAGGGCCAGCCGGACGTAACCCATATCGAGGCCATAGACCTAGACAAGCTGGCTCGGGAGTTTCGCACTCAGCGCATCATCTTCGAGACAGCGCGGGATGTCTACGACCAGATGCAGGAGACTTGGCCAGGCGACAGGGTATTTCTCCTGGCGCAACTTGTGCGGCTGGTCGAGCAGTTCATCCGTTCGAACAGAATCAGGATAAGCCCAGACCTATTCCACCAGTCCGATCTCCATAGACGCCTCACCATCACCCTCAACATGACCAAGGTGGTCCAGCATATCTGGGAAGCGATCCGCTTCGAGAACACCGAGAGTCTGGAACCGGTGTTCGATCAGGACCAACCCATCCGTTCAACCGGCGATATGCGCACCTGGTACACTGGCAAGCCCTGCGAGCACACCGCCCACTGCCACATCAATTTCTGTGTCTATGACAGCACCTGGGAAGCGTCGGATGCCTTTGCCCTGGACCATGCCTCCAAGGTGGCAGCTTGGGTGAAAAACGATCACCTTGGCTTCGAAGTACTCTATGTCCATCGCGGTGTGGTGCGGAAGTACCGTCCCGACTTTATCATCTGCCTCAGCTCGGGCGATATGTTGATTTTGGAAACCAAAGGCCAGGACAGCGATCAGGACCGAACCAAACGCAGGTTTCTCGATGAATGGATCGCCGCGGTCAACACCCATGGCGGTTTCGGCCGCTGGTCCCAGGATGTATCCAGGGTTCCGGGCGACATCCAGGACATCCTCGCAAAACACTCCGGCTAGTTGGCTTGAATCAGGCCTTCCTACTTCAACCGGAAGGAGATGTACAATGCGCACCTGCCTTTTCCTGGTGATTTCAGCGCTGTCAGCTCTCTGCCTCGTCGCCTGCGAAGGTCCGGCGGGACCGATGGGACCGGAGGGGCCCCAAGGACCCCAGGGGCCTCAAGGCGAAATGGGTCCTCCCAGAGAAGGGATCATCATCGAGCGGCGACTGTCGGAATCCCTCTACGACGAGGACAACTTTATCATCATAGAGGATGAGCGGATAACCCCTGTGACCTTCCGAGCATTTTACCTGAAGTTGAATAATTTTGGGTCGGCGGGCGCTGTCGCATACCTGCCGGTTGAATATGTCATAGTCTTCGACGTATCCCTGCTTAACGAGGACCAGGAGTGGGAAACACCGAGACTTGCAGTCATGGATGGCAGGCTCTTGATCGAGGACACCAGGCGGTCGCTGCTGGAAACGGTTGGGTCCCTGCTGGGGGATGTCGACCTGGCGGTCCTGGTGTCGCAGTAGCTGCCCACTCCTGCAACAATTTTCCATTCTCCCCGAGAAGCTCAAGCACTGCGGCAGCCCGATGCGGCGAGTCGATTGGTTCCGCCATCGCCCGCCCATCCCGGCTTACTCTGCGTTGGCCTCGATCAACACCTGAATTTTCACTTCGTCTCCAAGAACAGCGCTGAAGCGTGACCAACTGTTGACTCCGTAATCGGAGCAGAGTATGGAAAAATTCGTTTCCAGGCCGATCTGCGCCTTTCCACCCCGAGGATTGGTGCCGGTGCCGAGAATCTCGACGGGCAGGGTGACCTCCTTGGTGGTGCCGTGCATGGTCAGCTTGCCCTTCAGGCTAAGGGTGTTTTCGTCCGTGCTGATCACTTCCTTAGATTCGAAGGTGATCGTGGGATAGGTTCCGGCATCGAAAAAGTCGGCACTTTGCAGGTGGCCGTCGCGTCGTTCGTTGCCCGTGTCGATGCTCTTGACCTGAATGACGCCGGAGAAGCTGGAGGCTTCGGGCTTGGCGGCGTCGTAGCCGATGGTGCCGCTGAAGTCGCCGAAACGGCCCTTCGTGCGGCCGACGAGGTGGCGAATGCTGAAATCGACTGAAGAGTGCGATGCATCGACCACGTAGGTTTCCGCCAAGGTCGCCTCGGCGGTAAGAGCGAAGGTCAGGACGGCAACCCATGCGAAATGGAGCACATTGGGGCGAGTCATGGAATCCTCCTTTGGTTATTGATGAGGGGACGGATGAGGCATTTTGTGCCTTGGATGCTTTTGCCGCATCACCAATCCCGGCCGGAAAGATGCGGGACTGATAGGTGCCACGGCAAGTCGCCCGGCAAGAGGCAGCTATGATCAATCTCCGAAGCACTGGAAGAACCCCGAGGCCATCTCGGCTTCAACCTTTGCCGGCGATGCCCAGACCCAAGGCGTTTTCGCAGGCTGTCTAATATTGGGAGATCGCCGGCACCAGCTTGCTCGGACGTTGCTTTCCCCTCCGCCCTTTAGGCTTCCCGTTTCGGGATGCCGGTTTCTTGCCGCCACGGGTTCCGTTCGACAGGTCACCATAGAGCGCGGCGGTCCTGCCGCAGTGGAAGGGATGATCGTCGATCGGCGCAATCTTCAGCTTCGTCAGGCGCTCAATATCGGCCAGGTAGTTTACTTCATCCACATCGCAAAGGGAAAGCGCGTGCCCTGCCGCACCAGCTCTTGCCGTGCGCCCGACGCGGTGGATATAGCTTTCCGGGTCGTTTGGCAGTTCGTAGTTGATCACGTGCGAGATTCCGTCGACGTCGATGCCCCGCGAGGCAATATCTGTCGCAACAAGAACCTTCACATGTCCTCGGTCGAATCTGCTCAGCGCCAGCTCCCGCGCTTTCTGTGTTTTGTTCCCGTGGATGGCGTCTGCGGAAATGCCGCGATCCTTCAACTGCCGGGCTATACGATTGGCGCGATGCTTGGTTCGGGTAAAAACAAGCGCACGGCTCACATCGGTGTCCTTTAGCATGCTGGTCAGAAGCGCACGCTTGTCGGCCTTCCCGACAAACATCACCGCCTGCGTGATTCTGTCCGCGACCGTGACAACTGGGTCAATCTCGATCCGAACGGAAACGTTGAGAATCGTATTGGCGAGTTTTTCGACGTCGCGCGGCATGGTCGCAGCATAAAAGAATGTCTGCCGTTCGCTCGGGAGCAACTCGGCGATCCTGCGAACGTCGGGAATAAAGCCCATGTCGAGCATTCGATCGGCTTCGTCCAGAACGAACTTGCGGACGCGACTCAAACGGACCTTGTCCTGGTTGAGCAGATCCAGCAGTCGGCCGGGCGTCGCGACCAGGATGTCGGGGCGCCGATGCAAGCTGGCAATCTGTTTTTGGATCGGAATGCCGCCAATAAGAACCGCCGTGCGCAACTTCAACTGCCGGCCGTATGTCTTGAAGCTGTGGTCGATCTGAAGCGCCAGTTCGCGCGTCGGCGTCAGAATCAGCGCACGCGGCCCCTTGTCGCTATGGGGACGCTCTTTGTCCAGAAGGTGGAGGATAGGCAAAGCGAACGCTGCCGTCTTTCCGGTTCCTGTCTGCGCCGTTCCCAGCACGTCGCTACCACCGAGAGAAACGGGAATTGCCCGTGACTGGATCGGTGTCGGTGTTTGGTAGCCCTCATCCGAAAGAGCTTGGAGAATGGAAGGATGGAGCGGAAGTGAGTCGAAGGTCTGCATTTTGGTCCTGTCTGTGATACCCGAGATGACTGGCGGCTTCTCTCGTTTAGGTATCTGAACCGAAATGCGAGATGGTGACGCGTGGAAATCTTCGGAAGGATGATAGTGAATTACTGCCTGCCACATAAGATACTACACCATGAGCAATATGGCAAATCCACTTCTCACCACAACAAAAGAAGAGTTGGACTACTTATAGAACATCTCCTGCGGAACCGGGGGAGACGGATGCGGTGCGGTCCTCCCTGGACCTGATAGAGGGGAACGACCGCACTGCCTCCCTTGCTCCTCAGTCGTCCTCGTCTTGTTCTTCCGGCATGAGCACGAATTCGGGATAGGCTTCGATGCCCAGCTCGCCGACGTCTTGGCCCAGTCTTTCGACCTGGCGCGACACCCGGACGCTTACCGTCACCTCCAGCAGGCGCCACAGCAGCCACGAAGTTGCGAATACGAACACTCCCACCGCCAACACGCCGAACAGTTGCACGGCGAAGTTGCCGCCGCCGACTATGGAAACCGCCAGGGTGCCCCAGACGCCCGAGAACAGGTGGGCGGGAACCGCCCCGACCACGTCGTCCAGCTTGACCTTCTCCAACAGCTTGATCCCGGCGGTGCATATCCCGCCGCCGATGGCGCCGATGACTATCGCCCAATAGTGCTCGACGATATCAGGGCCCGCGGTAATCGCGACAAGCCCCGCGATGGCGCCGTTGAGGCCGGCGAACAGGTCCACGCGCCCGAGGATGGGACGGGAGATGGCGAGGGAGGTCATGACTCCGGCAGCGGCCGCCAGGTTGGTGTTGACCAGCACGTGGCTCATGGCAACCACATCCGCTGCGCTCCCCAGGGCCAGTTGCGACCCGCCGTTGAATCCGAACCAACCAAACCAGAGGACGAAAACCCCCAGAGTCACCACTAAAACGTTGGAAGGAGGAGTGGGCATGACCATACCGTCGCGGCGGAACTTGCCGAGCCGGGGACCGACCACCAGGGCGCCGGCGAGGGCCGCCCAGCCGCCGGTGCTGTGGACGATGGTTGAGCCGGCGAAATCCTTGAACCCCATATCGCTCAGCCAACCTCCGCCCCATGTCCAGGCGCCGACGACAGGGTAGATTATGGCGGTCAGCACCAGAGTGAAAAGGAAGAACGGCCACAGCTTGACGCGCTCGGCCAGGGTGCCGGAGACGATGGAGGCGGCAGTCGCCACGAAGACCATCTGGAAGAACCAGTCCGACATGGTGGAATGGCCCTTGGCGATAGCCGCGACCGCGGTCGCGGCGCCCTCCTTACCCGACATCAGGGCGAGATCGGCGGCAGAAGGTCCATAGAGCAGGGTGAACGACCCTATCAGGGTTCCGACGTCGACGTACATGAGGTTGTAACCCAAAAAGAAGTAGGCGAGCCCGGCGATCGAGTAGAGACCGATGTTCTTCAGGCAGATCATGGAAGCGTTTTTGGTGCGCACCGAGCCGGACTCGAGCATGGTGAAACCGGCGCACATCCACATCACCAGGGCGCCCCAGACGAGGAAGGAGAAGGTGTTGAAGACGAACATGGTCTCCTCGTCAACGGCCGCATGCGCCACGGTCGGGAGGCAGGCCAAACAGCCGATAAACACAAGTGTCCTCTTGGCCGCGCGGACGCTGAGGCAATGATGCAGAAGGATATTGCCCAATGTTCCCATAGCTGTTCTCCAATCGAGGTAAAGAGGTCGGCGAGGATGTTGTCGTCGCAGCCGTTGAGTGCGGGATCGTCTCCGGCGGGCTGCTGGAAAAGGCTAAAGAGAGGAAACGCTGGACGCTGCATGAAAGCACGCTCAGCCTCCATGTATTCAACGGAAGAAAACCGATTTCCCATGGTGCGTCAACCAAACGCGATCGTAGCCTCTAGTGCCTGCTTGCGCAATTCCGCGTGAATTCGTCCGCCGCTGCATCCCGTCTCGCGGCGTTGCCCGCGCTCGCCGTACACCCCCGGTACGACTCGCTCAGGCGCCTGGCGAGCCGGGCGCAATCGGCGCCCTCGTTCGTACGCTTACTTACGCGCGCAGGCACTAGCCTGTTTGCACCGCAGCGAGTACCGAGTTCAGTTGTTTGGTCAGATAGGGGGACACCTTACCCACTTCGCTCACCGATTGAAACAGGGGAAAGGACCTGCCGTTCCACTCGCCGTTCTCGTCGTTCACCTGTCGGCCGAGAACCACTGCTGAGTTCGCGATGTAACCTCCCATGCGCTGGAGACCCTCTTCAATCAAATCCCTGGGCAGGCGTTTCTTTCTTCGCCTCGACCACTCGGCAAGGAAATACATCCCCCGCAAAATATCGTATTCGAAAAATCGCGGGAAAAAGGGCTTCAGCCATTCTCCGTTGAGGACAGTGCCGTCTTTCTTCGAGCAAACCAGCCGGTGTTCGATCAGGTAGCGCGCGCCCTCGTCGAGAAATTCGGCCTCCGCGGCGGTATAGGGCCGTCTAGTGAACAGCAACACCGCTTCCAGCGGGGGCAGGGTCGACACCACCGAACTTTTGCCCGACCCGCGGTAGGCTGAGGCCTCACAATTCAATCCACCGTCCGCAAGCTGGTGCTTCAGAAACCACTCCCGTATCCAGGGAAGTTCCCTGTCCACCTCGAACCCACACGCAGCAAGAACCATGTAGAACACACCCAGCTCACAGTGGCAGCAGTCCATTTTCGCCCTGTCCGCCTCGCTCCTGGGAGCGTCCTCTTCAGTGAGCACGAACCTCGGCCAAGCCCCGTACTTGAGCAACTCCAGGGCCCCTTCGGCAGCCGGCCGGGGAATTTTACGGGATTCACCCATTTCGCAAAGGGTGGCCATGTGCCACCACGGCCCGTCCCACTTCCTCCTGCTCATCCGGTCCGGGACCGAAAACACCCCGTCGGAAGCGAGCAGAGCCAATGAGTACCGCATCGGGCTAGCCACTTTTCAGCCTCCTTTCAGCCGGAACTTGGGCCGACGATAAATAATGGATGGAAAGAAATATAAATTAACACTAAGCGGGTTGTTCCTCTTCGCCCGAATCCTCTCCCGGAGACCCCTCAGGCGGCTCTGCGGCTTCCTCAGCCAGCGTTCCGGAAGGGGGCGACAGGGGCAGGTCGACAATCATTTCGGTGAACTCGCCAGGTTCGGACTCGACCCGGATAGTGCCCCCGTGCTGGCGCACGATATCGTTGGACAGGGCAAGGCCGAGCCCTGTGCCCTGATCAGTCGGCTTGGTCGTAAAGAAGGGATTGAAAATTTTTTCGATGACGTCGGGTGGAATCCCGCTGCCGTTGTCCCGTATGCGAACTTCGATGCTCTCGTCCAGGCGCCGGGTGGCCATCGACAAGGTGGGTGCGTAGCTGCCTCCATCCTCCCCGGCGCGGCGTTTCTCATCGGTGGCGTGACAGGCGTTGCTCACCATGTTGAGAAAAACCCGGCCCACGTCCTGCGGCACGATCTCTATCTCGCCGGCCTCCGGATCGAGATCCTCCTCTATGGTCAGATTGAAGTTCGGATCGGTGGCACGGGCGCTGTGGTAGGCGAGCCGGGCGTGCTCGTCGAGCAGGCGATTGATTTTGGTGAGCTGGTGTTCGCCTCCTCCCCTGCCCATGGAAAGCATGTCGTGCACAATCCCGTTTGCCCGCTCGCCGTGCTGACAAATGCGCCCGAGATTGGCGCTTAGATCGCCGCAAATCTCTTCGACCAACTCACCCTGTTCCTCGCCCAACTGCACCTCGTCCTCGCCGAGGATCTCCTGCAATTCTTCCAACAGCTCCACCGAGACTTCGGAGAAATTCTTCACGAAGTTCAACGGGTTCTTGATCTCATGGGCCACGCCCGCGGTGAGCTCACCTAGAGCGGCCAGTTTCTCGCGCATGACGATCTGGTCCTGGGCCCGGCGCAAATCCGCCAGCACGTTTTCGAGCTGATTGTTTTTGTCCTGCAACTCTTCCGCCAGCTTCTCCACCAGGTTCAGGCGCTGTACCTCGAGAGCGTGGCGGCGGAAAACTTCGAGAGCCGATGCCATGTCGGCGACCTCGTCGTGACCGCCGATATCGACCTTGGTCTCCAGGTCGCCGCCTGCCATACCGCGCATCCGGTCCGACAGCCGCTCGAGGCGGCGCAACAGGACCCGGCCGACGAACAGGTAGGCGATCAGCAGGGCCCCGACAATGCTGACCACGTTCAGGGCAAGAAGCAGGCGCCGTCCGGTGAGGATCGCCGCGGTGGAGGCCTGGGTGGCTTCCTTGGCGCTCATGCGGGCTTCACTCACCAAGCCCTCGACCTCGGCCACCAGATCGATGGCCAGGCTGCGATTGCGGCCGAGCAGATCCCGTTGCTGCCCGGCCAGTCTCAGTTCGCGGGCGCGCAGATTAAAGCCGCTCTGCTCGCCCAACCCCAGGCGGAACAAGCGTTCGAAAACCAGGGTGATGCGGTCTTGGGAAGGGGTCGCTCCGAACACCGCCCGCCTGCGTTCGATCCTGCCCGCCGCAGCCTCGAAGCGCTCCCGCAGAGGCTCGATCAAAGCGGCGTCGGAAAGGTTGAAGGCACTGGCCAGGAGCTGGATGGCGATGGTGGCGTCCGCCTGCAACTCGGCCAGGTGCCGGTAGCGGTCGAACTCAACCTCCGAGAAATGGCGCTCGCGCGGGGCGGGCTCTTCACCGAGACTCCGGTAACCCGTCATGGCATAGAACAGTTGGTCGTCAATGGCAGGAAGCAGAATCCCGCCCAACTCGCTGCGCACCTCCGCCAACTCTGCCCGCAGCGCTTCGCTGCGGGCGGCCAGGGCAAAGCGCTCGGCCACCGAACTGTCGATGGCCGCGATGTTGGCAATCAGCGAGTCACCATGGGCGCGGATGCGCACGAAGCGCTCCTCTTCACCGCCTTCCCGGGTCAGGGCCTTCAACTGGCTCTCGAATGCGTCCCGCTCCGCTGCAATCTCGGCGGCCACCCGGGCGAAATCCCCGGGGGTCGCCGCGGCCGTAAGGCGCGGAGCCGCGGCCGTAAGGGTGCCGCTTTGCTGGGCGACCGCGAAGGCGGCGGCCATCTCCGGAAGGCTGTCCTCGTTGACGTGACGTTGGGCGTCGCCCACCTTGTTGAATGCGAACCAGCCGACAAAACTCGCCCCCATGGTCAGGGCGACCGCCCCGCCGATACCAAAATAGAGCTGCGCCGAAATGCGGAAGCGACCCTCGAGCAGACGTTTCAGCAGGCCGGTCATGGCTTCATCGATTCGCGCAGAGTGTCAATGGGGTGGTAGGCGCCATCGCCGCCGATGGCGGTAAGGAATACCGCATCGGAGCCCTGATTGTCGGCGTCGCCATAGCGCAGTTCAAAGCCATCGAGGTCAATTAGACCGGCGCGGCGCAAACTTTCGAGAAAGCCAAAACGGTCCACTTCCCGGCCGTTGCGCTCGAGGGCGGCAATGGCCAATCGACCCGCAAGATAGCCTTCCAGGGAGACGAAACCGGGCGCCGCCTCAGGCGCATGGGCAGCCAGGGCGCGGCGGTAAGCGACCACCACTGGAGGAGCGTCCTTGGCGGGGAAGGGAACCACCTGGGTGACAAAAACACCGATGCCGGCGCGGCCAAGTTCCCGGGCCAGGGCATTGCTTCCCACGAAGGAGATGGTTATGAAGACGGGATTCCAACCTGTGTGCCGGGCCCAGGCAATCAAGGCAGCCACCGGCTGGTAGGCCCCCACCAGGATAACCGCCCCCGGATTTGCTCTACGCAGGTCGAGCAAGGCCGTCTTCACCGCCGTGGTATTGCGCGGATAAACCCCTATCGCCACCGGCTCCATTCCGCGGCGCTCGAGCGCCTGCCACGCCCCGCGGTAGCCGGCGCGGCCGAAGGAGTCGTCCTGGTACATCACCGCGATGCGCTCAATGCCAAGATCCGCAGTCAAGCGCGCGACCATGGCCTCGGTTTCCTGGTTGTAGGATGCCCTCAGGTTGATAACGTTGGACCACATTGGCTGGCGCAAGAAAGCGGCACCGGTGAAGGGAGCGATGTAGGGAACATCTGCGGCTGCGGCCACGGGAGTGGCCGACCGCGAGGTGGGGGTACCGACCGCGCCGATCAGCGCAAAAACCCCTTCCTGCTCGATTAGTTGGCGGGTGTTGGCGATGGCGGCCTCTGGCTCGTAGGCATCGTCGAGAGACAACAACTCCAGCATCCTGCCGTGGACCCCCCCTTGCCGGTTGGCTTCCGCAAAGGCGGCCTGGATGCCACGGCGCATACTCTTGCCCAACTCCCGGGCGGGGCCGGTGAAGGCGGCGGACTGGCCAAAAAGGATGCGCTGGTCGGAGACGCCGGTTTCTTCCGCCCTTATCGCCACGGCCGCCACAAGCACGGCGAGGAAGGCGACCACACCCCTCATACCTTCCTCCGCTTGACCATAGTGAGGTGGTTGCGGCCCTGCTCGTGCCGGTAGCGCAACTCGTCCATCAGGGTGTGGACCAGATAAACCCCCAGGCCACCGATGCGACGGTCTTCGAGCGCCGACGTCAGGTCCGGCTCGGGAGCGTCTTTCAAGGGATCGAAGGCCGGGGCGCCGTCCACCATCTCGATGGTGAGTTGGTCTCCGTCCCAGTCCAGGGCGATCTCTATCTCGTGACTCGGGTCGCCGCCGTGCCCGTAGTTGATGACGTTGACTGCCAATTCTTCGAGAACCAGGTTGACCTGGTAAATGAAGCTGGTAGTCCAGCCGACCTCCTTCCCCACTTCCTCTACCAAGGAGTGAATGCGCTCCAGCTCGCCCAGGTCCGTGGCAATGCGCAGTATTCGTTTCATGTTCATGGCTCGCGCCTCCTGTTCTTCGGTGGCAGGCCAGGGATGCAGGGGGATGGAGGGGGTGGTCCGGCACAGGGGTGCGCCATGAAGGAAACCTCGACCGGGCGAAGAGGCCGGATTCAGCACGGCAAGCGCAGCACAAACCTAGCCGGGCGCGGCAAGCGCTTCGGCCCGGGTATCGTGAATCGGAATGATCTTGTCAAAACCACTGATCTCGAACACCTCCCGGATCGCGTCCGCCAGCGAGCACAGCGCCAGATGCGCCGAGCGCTGCCGAAGGGTCTTGGCCACCATCAGAAGAACGCGCAGACCCGAGCTGCTGATGTAGGCAAGACCACCGAAATCGATAATTACGTTGTGCTCATCGCCGATGGACCCAGTGAGGGCCTGCGCGAACTCGCGAGCGTTGGCACTGTCCACCCGGCCTTCCACCGCGGCGATCAAGGTTCCGTTTTCAAGTTCGAGGTTGATTTCCATAGTTCAGGTCTCGTTGGTTGTGAGTAATTGCCTGTATAGTACGGTTACAACTCAATTAATATGGCGCCTTCTCCACAGCGAGGTCAAATGATTTGCCTGGATCACTTCATTACTGTGAAAAACACACTAAAAATTTTCTTGACCGCACAGCCTGTTGGAATGTAAATCTGTCCTGATCTTCTAACCCCCGGCGTCCTTCGGGAAGGGAGATAACCGCACCATGAAATCAGCATCCGCCGGAATTCTGGCGCTCGCACTGCTGGCCACCCGGTCCGCCGCGCCCGCCTAAACCGAGTTCCACCTGCAATACGGCATCCACAAGAATCCATTCACGGCAGCCGAGGATCAAACCTTTGTTTTTACCGTGCACCAGGCATCTAGGTGGGAATTGGGTGACAGCTTCTTCTTCCTCGATTACCTCGCCGGTGGCGGCGCCAAAGTCCTGAAGTACCTGCCCGGCCTGAGGGTATCCTGGGACCTACCGGGCTTTCTGTTTCTGAATTCGGACCTGACGGCCTACATCGACGACAACATCGGCGTTGCCGGTGGCGGCGCCCCTGAAACCGGCAACAGCTTCATGCTCGACCTCAACTGGGCCCTTCCCATCGAGATCGGCCATCAGGCTCTGGCCCTAGCCGGCCATGCCGGGTACGTGGGCGGCAGCACCGACGAGCTTGGGCCAGGACCTCAAAGGTTCGATTCTCGCACAGCCCCAGTTCACCTGGGATCTGGGCAAAGCAATTGCCGGTGCGCCCCATCAGCTCATGGCAGGCATTGAATACCAGTACTGGCGCAACAAGCTGGGAACCGACGAAGATGAAAGCGCGGCGCAGTTGCTGCTGGTATGGCGCCTTTAAAGGTGACGGGGAATGGTGGAATAGTGGAAAATAAACGGAGCAGGGGCACAGTTGCCCGGCATTTCTTCGCGGGGTGCTGCAATTGGCCTTCAGCCTTGGGCTTTGCAGTGCATCCTGATTGAGAGAGGTGGGTTTGGCAATGGCGCAGGCAAATGAAAACATCCGCTACGAACCTGAGGAGCGGCCTCCCCATTCGGTCGCCGCCGGAGTCGGCTTTCAGGCCGCAGTGGTGGTACTGGCACCGGTGGTGCTCAGCGCGGTCATCATAGGCAGGGCGGCGGCCCAGCCGCAGAGCTACCTGACCTGGGTTGCCTTTGCGGCCCTGATGATCAGTGGAGTAAGCACTGTTCTGCAGGCGATCCGGGTCGGCCGGATCGGGGCGGGGCACGTGCTCATCATGGGCACTTCCGGTGCCTTCATTGCCGTCTGCATAACTGCCCTGGTGAAGGGTGGTCCACCCCTGATGGCGAGCCTGATAGTGGTTTCCGCCCTTTTCCAGTTCGCCCTTGCCGCCCGGCTTTCCCTACTGCGCAGGATCGTCACCCCTGTGGTCTCCGGCACGGTGATCATGCTGATCGCAGTCACCGTCATGCCTATCATTTTCGGCCTGTTGACGGAGGTGCCCGAGGGCACCCCGCCGGGCGCGGCCCCGGCGGCGGCCGGGGCGACGCTCGCTGCCCTTGTGGTGCTGGTGCTGCGCGCCCCGGTGGCTTGGCGGCTGTGGGCACCGCTCATCGGCATCGCGGTGGGCTGCGCGGTGGCCGCTCCCTTCGGACTATTCGACATCAAGCCCGTAATCCAGGCCCCCTGGATCGGGTTTCCCGACAGTGCCTGGCCGGGATTGGACCTGACCCTGAGTGCGGAGTTCTGGGCGCTGCTGCCGGCGTTTGTGGTCGTAACCTTAGTAGGCGCAATCGAGACCATTGGCGATGGCATTGCCATTCAACGGGTCTCGCGGCGCCGGCCGCGGGCAACCGATTTTCGCCTGGTCCAGGGCGCTCTCAACGCCGACGGGATGGGCAACCTGTTGTCCGGGCTCGCCGGGACGCCCCCCAATACGACCTACTCGACCAGTATATCGCTTGCCGAACTTACCGGGGTCGCCGCGCGGCGCGTCGGGGTCTACATCGGGATCCTCTTCATGCTACTGGCCTTATCGCCCAAGGTGACGGCCCTGCTGATCGCCATTCCCAATCCGGTTGCCGCGGCCTACGTAACCCTGCTGATAGGCCTGCTATTCGTGCAGGGGATGAAGCTGGTCGTCGATAGCGGGCTCGATCACCGCAAGGCCGCTGTTGTGGGGCTGTCTTTCTGGATTGGGGTGGGGTTTCAGAACCAGGTGATCTTCGCCGACTTGCTGGGCAGGGCCTGGGGAAATCTGCTGGGCAACGGCATGACCGCCGGCGGCCTTGCTGCGATCCTCCTGACTGCCTTCATGGAGCTGACGGCGGGGCGGCAGCGGCGACTGGAGGTCGAGCTGGCCGACGCTTCCCTGCCTGAAATCGACGCGTTCCTCCGGTCCTTTGCCGCGAAAATCGGCTGGAACCAAGCCGCGACCGAGCGCCTGCGCGCCGCCGGAGAAGAAACGCTGGCCATTCTGGTACAACAAAATGGGGGCGAAAAAGAGGTCAAGGGACGACGCTTGATCCTCAATGCACGTCTGACCCAGGGGATGGCGGAACTGGAGTTCCTCGCCGCTTCCACCGGTGAAAATGTCGAAGATCGGCTGGCCTATCTGAGCGAACAGCCCGAACTGGTGGACGAGCGCGAGATTTCGTTCCGCCTACTGCGCCATTACGCTTCCTCGGTGCGCCACCAGAAGTACAACGATATGGACATAATTGCGGTGCAGATCGAGGGCGCCATATAGGCCCGCGGTCCACGGTGTCGCGGCCGGGAGGTGGGAAAAATCGAGGGGCTGGCTCAGTCCTTCAGGCGCTTGATCAAGGTCAAATGGTTGCGGCCCTTCTCGCGCCGGTAGTGCAACTCGTCCATCAAGGTGTGGACCAGGTAAACACCAAGGCCACCCACCGCCCGCTCTTCCAATGCCGAGTCCAGATCGGGTTCAGGGGCGTCCTCCAGGGGATTGAAGGCCGGGGCTTCGTCCACCATTTCGATGGTGAGTCTGTCGGCCTCCCAGTCCAAATCGATTTCGATCTCGTGATTCGGTTCGCCGCCATGGCCGTAATTGATGACGTTGACGGCCAATTCCTCGAGGACGAGGTTGACCTGGTAGACAAGGTCGGGAGTCCAGACAGCATCCTCCTCCAGCTCCTCCAGCGCGGCTAGAATCCGGTCCAGCTCGCCCAGGTCCGTCGCGATGCGCAGCGATCGCTTCGGGCTCATTACCCTCCCTCGCTGTAGCGCAAGGTTAAGCAGGTGATGTCGTCGAACTGGGGCCTTTCTCCGGCGAACTCCCCAACCGCAGCGAAAACCGCCTGATTGACGGCGCGGGCGTTCTCACGCGGCGCATCGGCCAGTACCTGGCGCAGCCGCGCCAGCCCGAACTCTCCGTCGTCGCTGTTCATCGCTTCCGTGACCCCGTCGGTATAGAGCACGAGAATATCGCCGGGCGACAAGACGACGGTGTTCTTCTCGTAGTCGAAGTCCGGCAGCAAGCCCAGCGCGATCCCATCGGTCGAAGGAAGAAGAGTCGAACTTCCGTCAGGATGGAGGATCAACGGTGGGTTGTGCCCGCCGTTGGCATATACAAGTTCGCCGCTCGCCGGATCGAACACCCCGTAAAACATGGTGACGAACAGCGAAGCTTCGTTCTCCTGCTCCAGCAGGCGGTTGGCTTCGGCAAGCACCGCACCCGGGTTCGAGTCGCCGATTGCGGCGCCCTTCAGCAAGGTTCGGCTGGACATCATGAACAGGGCCGCCGGAACACCCTTGTCGGAGACATCGGCGATGGCCAGGCCAAGGCAACTGTTCTCCAGGTTAATGACGTCGAAGAAGTCTCCTCCCACTTCGCGGGCCGGCTCCATATTACCGAAGACCTGACAGCCGGGGCGCTCGGGAAAGCTAGTGGGCAAGATCGACTGCTGCATCTGGCTGGCCACGGTCAGCTCGTTTTGCAGTGCCACCAGCTTGTCGCGGGAAGCCAGAGCCTCGCGCCACAAGGTGAGGTGGTGCAGAGTACGATCGATGGTGACTCTCAGGTCCTGAAAATCTATGGGTTTGGTGACAAAGTCGAAGGCGCCCCGGTTCATGGCGATGCGGATATTCTTCATGTCACCATAGGCCGAGACAACTACCGAACGAACGTCGGGGTCGACTTGGGGGATCTGTTCGAGCAAGGTGAGCCCGTCCATCTGGGGCATATTTATGTCGGTGAGCACCATGTCGATGTCCGGCTCTTCGTTGAGCCGCTCCAGGGCCTCGACCCCGTTGTGGGCAAAGGTGAATGAGTAGCGGCCGGCGCGCACGTCGCGGCGCATGCGCTGCCGCACTAGATGTTCGAGATCGGGTTCGTCGTCCACTACGAGGATTTTGTAAGTCATTTGCATTGTATTCTACTCCGGGCGCAATCGCGCCAAATATGTTGAATCGCGTTGGAGGAATCGGACAGGAAGAGGGAAAGGACCATGGACCGGTGGATGAAAAAGGCGCCGCGGAAACCTCGATTGCAGCCCCTGACGCTAAGCCTGTGCCTGATCGCGGCCGGATCCTGCGTCGGCCACTCGATCAATCGCCCTTCAAGTTCACCCAGCCTGGCCGGAGGAAAACCTCAAGGGGACGGCGGGTCGGCCACCCCGGGGTATTCGGATCGCGGCCGGAGTTGCGCCCGGGCGCTAGCCTTGGGCTGCCAGAGCATCGGCACGGGAATTGTGAATCTGGATTATTTTGTCGAAGCCGCTGATCTCGAAAACCTCCCGGATCGACTCCGAAAGCGAGCACAGGGCCAAGTGAGCCGACCGCTGCCGCAAGGTCTTGGCCACCAGCAGAAGGACGCGCAGACCAGAACTGCTGATGTAGGAAAGACCCTCGAAATCGACGATCACGGTCTTGGCATCGCCGAGAGCCGCCGTAAGTACTTGCTCGAACTCGCGTGCATTGGCACTATCGACACGGCCTTCAACCTGGGCGATCAACGTACCGTTCTCGTGCTCGACCTTAATTTCCATCTTTCCCAAGTCTCCCTTAAAGTTTGGTGAGTGACCTTTTTCCGGGTCTCAAAATGTCCTTGCATGCGGTCGCCGGTTAACCCTGGCCAACTTCGATGCCGGCGCTCGCCCTGTTCTGCCCACAATTGGCTCTTGGATCTTGGTCCAGGACAAGCCGCGGCACCTGCATGCGACCAACTTGCGGAAAAGCTAATATGGCCTCATCTGCACCGCGAGGGCAAGTGACACCTCAATGTCGGTGATCGCCTGCGACATGGCCTGGCCGATCAAATCGAGCCGGCGCACCTGATCGATGCGGGGGGCAACGTGCTCCAACTCGCGGGCGGAAAGTATCTGCCTGAACAGGTTGCAGGCGTGGGCAAGGCCGATGATCACCACCTCGCGCGGGTCGGGAAGCTGGTCACTGAATAGAATCTCCATGATCCTGAGCTTGACCTCCCGCTCGGCCCGGTCGTCAATGACCGGGTAGCGCCGCGACCGGAAGACCCACAGAAACCTGTCGTCCTGGCGTTTCAGGATGCCCCGTTCCACCAGCCGGTCGAGCGCCTCCTGGCGAATTGCGTCGGCGCTGCGGAAGGCGGTGCGCTCTACCCAGAAGCGCGCATCGTGGCTGTCGGTTTCCTGAGCAATGTCGGCGAGGGTCGGGTCGAGCATGCTGTCCCCGACGGGACTCGAGTCGACGAGGATAAGCTGCTTCAGATCGGTGTCGACGCGGTTCTCCAAAGCAAGATCCATAAGGACCCCACCCGCCAGCGCGTAGCGCAGGTGCCGATCGGGAACGTGGGCGAATTTTCCGTTCTCATCGTCGAGGATGAGGAGCATGAGTTCTTCGGGGAACCTCAGCATCGTCAATTCCTTTTGGGCGGGAAAATACTATATACAATATATACCGGAAGCGTCAAGCTTATTTGCCCCTGTCCGGCAACTGAGCAAGTGCGCTACGATGTTGTTGCGTGCCCGAATAATATAACACTAATTCAAATTTTTTTTGTCGGATGAAAACCGCCAGGTCCCGGATCGTCCAGAATTAACCCGGCATGAATCAGGGAGTTCGATTATTCCTTTCCCTTCCTATACAGCACCGCGCACCAGCCACTGTAAGGAGACCATGCCATGAAATACGATTTCCATACCCTGCGGGGGGATTTCTTCGGCGGCCTAACCGCCACCGTGGTGGCGCTGCCGGTGGCGCTGGCCTTCGGCGTAGCGTCGGGCCTTGGGGCAGCCGCGGGCTTATACGGCGCCATTGCAGTGGGCTTTTTCGCCTCGGTGTTCGGCGGCACCCGGTCCCAGATTTCCGGTCCCACGGGTCCGATGACTGTCGCCATGGCGGTCATCGTCACTACCCACGCCTCCAACCTCACCGAAGCCTTGACCGTGGTTGTTCTGGGCGGCCTGCTGCAGGTGCTTCTTGGGCTATTGAGAATCGGCCGCTTCGTGGCCTATACTCCGTACGTGGTCATTTCCGGATTCATGTCCGGCATCGGCATCATCATCATCCTGATTCAGACCTTGCCGTTCCTTGGAGCGTCCACCGCAACGGGCGGACCTATGGGCGCGATTGCCGCTTTGCCCGCGGCTATTGCCCAGGTCAACACCAGCGCCTTCGCCATAGCCGCGGTTACTCTCGCGGTGGGAGTGCTCTGGCCCCGCCGCTTCTCGAAATACCTCCCCGCTCCACTAATAGCGCTGGTGGTCGGCACCTTGCTGGGAGTGCTGTGGTTGAGCAACGCACCAATAATCGGACCCGTGCCGACCACCCTGCCGAGCTTGCAACTTGCCCTGCCTTCGGCCAGCTTTCTGGCCAGGGCTTTGGAGCCGGCGGTCATCCTCGCCCTGCTTGGTTCCATAGACAGCCTGCTAACTTCCTTGATAGCCGACTCCCTCACCGGTACGCGCCACAACCCCAACCGGGAACTGGTGGGACAGGGCATCGGCAACATGGTTGCCGGGCTCTTCGGTGGCCTGCCCGGCGCCGGCGCCACCATGGGCACCGTGGTCAACATTCGCGCCGGCGGCCGGACTCCTGTATCGGGCGCGATGCGCGCACTGCTCCTCCTGGCCCTGCTGCTTGGCCTGGGCCGCTATGTGGAGCCAATTCCCCACGCGGTCCTCGCCGGCATTCTCATGAAGGTAGGCTGGGACATCATCGACTGGCGCCTCCTCGCCCGCGTTCACCGCATCCGGCGCGAGCATCTTCTGGTCATGATGATCACCCTGAGCCTCACCGTGTTTGTCGATTTGGTGACCGCCGTGGCCATAGGACTGATCGCCGCGGGCATGGCCAATTCCCGGCAGTTGGAGGGCCTGGAACTCGACAGCGTGGTCTCCGTGCCCATGCTGGACCAGACCTTTTTATCCGCCAAGGAAGAGGCTGCCGAGGAGGACCCCTTCGCCGCACGGGTCGGCCTGGTAGCGCTCAGGGGGCGGCTCACCGTGGCCTCTTCCAACAAACTGGTCGGAGTGATCGGGGCGGACATCAAGGATCACGAGGTCGTCATCTTCGACTTCTCGGAAGCCACTTACCTCGACGACAGTGCCGCCATGGTCATAGAGCAACTACTGGATGTCGCCCGGGGAGAGCAGACCGAGGTCATCGTGATGGGTCTGTCCGGCTCGGTTGAGGACACCCTGCAAACCCTCGCCATCTTGCGGCATGTTCCGCCGGAGCGCATTGTCGAAACCCTGGACGAGGCGCGCCAGGCCGCCAAAGCACTGCTCGAGGCTTGAGCAGAACGCAATTGCCCAGGCGCAGCGAAACCGCCGCTCATTCCACCGTAGCCGCGCTAGAGCGTCTTCGCAACCATTCGACCGCAAATAGCAGCAGCACCGCAAAAACGATCAGAAAGGTCGCCACCGCCAGGATGGTGGGGCTGATCTGTTCGCGGATCCCCGCCCACATCTGGCGCGGGATGGTGCGCTGCTCCACCCCGGCCATGAAAAGCACCACCACCACTTCGTCGAAGGAAGTGGCGAAGGCGAAAAGCGCCCCGGAGAGGACCCCCGGAGCGATCAGCGGCAGTTGCACCCTGCGGAAGGTGCGCAACGGTCCGGCCCCCAGGCTGGCGGCGGCGCGGGTCAGGTTCGCATCGAAGGCGGACAGGGTGGCGGTTACCGTAATCACCACGAAAGGTGTGCCGAGGGCGGCGTGGGCCAGGATCAATCCGGGGTAGGTCTGGGCCAGGCCCAGGCTGGAGTAGAAGAAGAACATGCCCGCCGCCGAGATGATCACCGGAGTCACCATCGGCGAGATCAGCAATCCCATTGCCATGCGCCGAGCGGGCATCGCGGCGCTCGACAGCCCCAGCGCGGCGAGGGTGCCGAGGGCGGTCGCCAGCGCCGTGGAGGCAACACCGATGGCCAAGCTGTTGACCAGTGCCCGGGTCCAGGCGTCATCTTCGACAATCTGCCGGTACCAGCGCAGCGAGTAGGCCTCCGAGTCGAGGCGCAGCATACCTTCGGTGAAGGTGAAATAGGGCTCGGCGTTGAAGCTCAGCGGCACGATCACCAGGATCGGCGCGAGCAGAAAGGCGAACACCGCGGCGCAAAACGCAAGGTAGCAGAACCGTCCGCTGCGCTCCCACAGTTCCGGCCCGATCATTTCAGCCCAACCTCATGCTTTCGACGCCCACCAGACGGTCATAGAGCCAGTAGAGCGTCATCACGCACACCAGCAGCAGACCACCCAGGGCCGCGGCAAGGGCCCAGTTGAGCGAAGTCTGCATGTGGTAGGCGATCATATTGGAAATCAACTGGCCGCGGCTGCCGCCCACCAGTGCGGGAGTGATGTAGTAGCCGATGGCGAGAATGAACACCAGCAGCGAGCCGGCACCCACACCGGGCAGAGTCTGGGGCCAGTACACCCGCACGAAAGCCTGCAGCGAACTCGCCCCCAGGGAGGAGGCGGCACTCATCTGGACCGGCGGAATGGCGCGCATGATCGAGTAGAGCGGCAGCACCATGAAGGGCAGCAGCACGTGGGTCATGGCCACAAAGGTTCCCGTCATGTTGTAGATCATGGCGAGCCGGCCGTCGTCGCCGATCAGTCCCAGCGCCACCAGGGTATTGTTGAGCACCCCCTGAGTCTGGAGCAGAACGATCCAGGAAGTCGTGCGCACCAGCAGCGAAGTCCAGAACGGAACCAGCACGAGGGCCAGGAGAAGATTGGCGCGGCGCGGTGGAGCGTGGGCGATCAGATGAGCGATGGGATATCCCAGCAACAGGCACAGCGAGGTTATGCCCAGGCTCACCAGCAAGGTGCGCCATAATAGAGGCAAGTAGATGCGGCGCTCTTCGGGTTGGCCGGCGATGGAGCCGTCGGGCAGCCGTTGCAGGTCGAGGGCGTTGAGATAGTGCCGCACCGTGAAACGCTCCCCGGCGCTGCGGATGGCGTGCCAGGTTTGCCCGTCACCCCAGGCGCCGTCAATCCCGATCATGGCCTCGCGCCAAGGCCCCTCCTGGACCTTCTGCAACCTCCGCGCACTGCGCGTCAGGACGCTGCGCAGACCACCGTGCACCCGGTTGACCCGACTGGCGACCTGACCGAGGGTGCGTTCCGCGCGAGCCTCCACCAGTTCGCGAGCGGCAGCTCGGTACACCGCTTCTCCCGGCGTGCCCTCACCATCCCATTGGCGCAGCAGAGCGAGGGTTTCGGGGAGAGCGTCCGCGACCACCGGATCGTACACGCTGCGCACCAGCATCGTCGCCAGCGGCGCAATGAAGGTCAGGCCGATGAAGGCCAGCAACGGCAGCACCAGACCCGCAGCGCGTATTTTGATGATTTTTTGGTGGCTCATCACCCCGTTACTCTATCAATCTGGCGACGCAACGCCTCAAGAGTTTCCGTGTCTCGCTCGAATTCTTCGAATACATCATCCTTCAGCCTGATGCGGAACCTATACCGCTTTGTCGGTACTGTGTTAGGCCGTTGCGTCTGGATTTCCCACGAATCAGTGAAAACGGGTTCATATCCGCTATTGCCCTCCCATTGAATATCACGCGATGCCTTTTGCAATTCATCCAACGGATGCCATATCCAACCGATTTCATAGGCCTCGTCCCCATTGGGGGAGAGAATTGCCATATAGTATTGCCCGTCCTCTCTTTCGAGGTCTCGAGCCTTTTCGCATTGGAGACCGGACCAATAGAATGTCCCGGATTGGTTTTCTACATGCTTGACTTCGATATGAAACTTTCGGTCGCCGGACGAAACAACAAAGTCGCTCTCTCTATTTTCCTTGTCCCGTTCATGCCATTCCACTTGGTCGAACACTCCCTTGAGTTTCTCATGAAGCCAATATTCCGCAGCTAGTCCCGTTTCAGGCCGAGGTCTTTGTCCATTGTTTCCGCCTTCGTACCTCTCCGATTTCTGCGAAGTGCCAGGCGGTTGCGGTTCACCCCCACCGCCAGTCTCGGTCCTAGAGGTCTGCTGAGATTCTTCTTGAAGATCTGGTGAACTCGGGACCACGACCTGGATTGTTTCCGCACTCCGCGTATGCACTTGCTGCAATTTCTGCGCCACGGGCACATCACTTCCCATGTTTTGTTCTTGAGACTGGCCGAGAAGCCAGGCATCTCCTGCCTCCTTGATATCGTCCTCGGTCACTCCCTCCTGCCGCAGACGATCCAGATACCCCTCCTTGTCCGACTCGCGCAACAGGTTTTCAAATAGGGAAGCTTTTTCTTCCCCGTGTGCAACCCTCGCAGCCAAGGCATGACCAAGTGCTCTCCATTTGTCTTTGTCGAGATTGATCAGAAGCACTCCGTCTTCTCTTCGCCAGGAGAGCACCTGAACGCCAGTAACAGACTTACCATTGGCATGTAGTTGAAGCTCCAGACCGTTCACAGCCATTATGCTCAACTCCCCGGGCAGGGGATTTCTCAGACTTGCGACGATACTCAGGCCTTGGCGCCGTTCGCGATATCGTTGAAGAAGCTTGCAGCTTTCCGGTTCGGATTGTACATCAAACCGTGATTCGGCCGACATCACATCAGAAAGAAGACGCACCCCCAGCCGTTCCTGTGCATTGTTGCCCGCGCCAAGACGAACGATAAACAGCTTGTAATCATTGCGAAGAATATCCCCTCTCACCTCATCGAAATGCGGCTCGTCGACATGGTAGACCTCCCTTGGCGGAGAAAATATTAATGTCTTACGATCATTCTCCCAGTTCAGGCACGGAATGTCAATGTCGTCCGGAAACTCGCTCTCTCGTTCAAGTTTAAGGTATCCGCGATATAGAGCATCGGCGGCTCTATATAACCCTCCGGCTTTTTCTCCTCCCTCGGGAACCTTTCGTTCACTCTCTTCCAACTGCTCGGCGAGTATCGGAAGCTGCCGCATCCATTTGTGCCAGTCCTTCGGATCGTCGGGTAACTCCTCCCGAACGCCCAGCGTACGCAGCCCGGGCATAATTTCCCGAAACCACTCCTCGTCTGCGAGGCCGTTTCTATCAACTTCTGGGAGCAGCCCACCCAGTCCCTTGCCCGGCAGGAACGCCTGTTTCGGAGCTGCCTTTCTGTGGTTGTGAAGCAAAGCTTCTTTACAAGGTAGCCACTCCTCGTGGCGAAGCTGATACACGGCAAAGTTTCCATGGATCCGCTGCTTTTCTTTCTTGTTGTAGTAATAACGAGTTCGGTAATAACGTGCGCTGTACCCTTCCAAGGCTTTCGCAAGGGGAACCATTGTTCTGAAAACCTTGGCCGGAACGACGTCGTTATAGGTAAAATGGATGCATTCGGGGAAAAATTCGATTTCCCAATCGCATAGCCATTCGTAGTATTTGTGGACCGAATCCTTTTCGTAGTTCAGCACCAAACAGTGGTGTGGAAGACTTGTGACGCGCTGGACTTTCGGCTCCCAGGACACACCTGCCCAGCGCAGCAACGCCTTCCATTGATGCTTTTTGGTCCATTTACGGACCTGGTTGGGCCATCTTTGAAAGGAAAGAACAAGGCCTCGGTGCTTGACACTGGCGAAAAATTCATCGAATGACGGAGGCCCGTCCCAGTCTTTTCCGGCGTAGCAGTAGGCAGCAGGCAGCCATCCCTTGTCTGTCGGAAGGCATAGCTCCCTGGCCGTCCGTGCCCGTCGGCTTTCCTCTTGATTGCCATCCCTGTCCTCGATCCATGGTGCCATACTCTCGAACTTTCGATTACCCGTCCATGCCAAAACCTGACGCAGAACCATCCATCCGTCGGCTTCCCATCGCTCGTCATCCCACTTTTCGACGAACGGCAGCAAGACACCATGGAGGTACTCCTCTCGCTGACTCAGGACTCGACCCGAGATCAACCCGCTCCAGATTTCGAGGATCTCGCTCTTGTCTTGTTTCTTCGCCCTTGCCTCCCATCGTTTCAAAGCCTTGCTCATCCTCGGATGCAACGAGTCGACGGGCAGCCAGTCGGGCCAATCCTCGTGACGAGTGAACAACAGCGGCTGGGCACCGTCGAGCGCTCGCGCCGCACCTGCTTCGGTCCACCAGCAGGGAACCTTTTGCAGCTTCCTTAAGTATCTTCGCCGTCTCTCAGGGTACCCTTGAGACTCCCTGGAGACCCTCTCCAGGCCGATTTCGGCCAAAACCCGCCAACTCTCAAAGCACTCATCGATCGAGTCGTTGCGGCAGTATCGGAGCAGCCGGAAGTACTCCTCAAGGTCGATCTTCTGTGCATCGAAGTCCTCCAGGATATTCGCTAGATCAGCAAGTTCAGTCACCAGAAGGCACGCGGTCTGTACTTGCTCTTCGTTATCCCGTAGGACTAAGCCCAGCCTATCCTGCCAAAGCCGTACTTCACTTGGCCTGACTTGGTCCCCACCAATAACGGGCACGAACGATGTTTCACGGAGTATTTTACTGATCCTGCCTTGGAGAGTCTTCAGGGGTGTATTTCCACCGTCAGATTCAATTTTTCCGAATGCTTCTAAAGCGGTTCGTGCCGGAATTTCGTCAAGTACATCCTGAAACAACTCACCAAACTCTTGGAGGATATCCTCGTCGTAGTCACCTTTTCTTACGCGCTTTCGGTTATGCTCAAGATCGAATGAAGCATGGACCAGAGCGCACGCTCCGCTTTCTTCCTCGGTAGGAAAGAAATCATGGAAAGGAACGAACTCGGCGTGAGGAACCGCGGCGCCTTCTTCCGTGAGCGGAAGACAGACCGCCACCGTTAGCTGCTTATCTTCTTCACTCGGGGGCGGCCTGTTGCGAATCCATCGACGCCACGAGCTGCAGGAGGAACCGCTTGGGCCTTGAGTAAAGAGTTTTGCATTGCCGCTCGATAGTCCCGGTTCCGATCTCTTTATTTTGTGCACCGTCTCGCCTTCTGGGACACGGATGCGAACGCAGGACAATTCCTGAGACAGAAGCAGAAATAAGGGGTCGAGATCGCGCAATCGGTCGATGACCTGACTGCCCATTCCTTTGTCTCGAAACGGAAGACAAACGACAGTTGTATAGCCCGCAGCCAGAAGTTCCCGGACTCTGCTGTCTGGTTTGCATTCGTGAGGGATGCGAAACATCAAAGGAGGTGGATTGCAGCCTGGTATTTTCTCTTTGAGGAGATTTTGCGTTCTCGTCGCCGAAAACAGAAAATGAAAGGGGCCTGAATGAATCTCCGGTTCATCAGTGATCTCAAGCACCGCCTTGAAGCCCAATCCCTTCGATCCAATGAGAACGTCGCTCGTCCTTTCCTCCCCCATTGCGTCGTCGGCGTTCTGCAAAAGCTCCCAGACGAATCGTCCACCATAATCGTGAACGATTTCACGTTCGTCGTTGAAGTCGGAAGTTAACCTATTTGGATCCTTGTAGTGCCCCAATTCAGTGGAACGAATTGCCCGTACAAGCTGCTCGTCACCTGCCTCAAAGTGATCTATCACCCCACCTGATTTCTTGTCGCTGAGATGAGAGGCACAGATACTAATTACGCCATTGCGCGTGAAGGGGCGCCCGCCGTTCGCAACGAGAAGGGTATCCTCATCTATCTCAAATAGTTTTTCCTTGTCCATTGGACAGTCCTTCGTGTTCCTCAACTGCCTTGCCGCTATACGAAGTAGGTGTCAGCCTGATCCTTCCGAGGTCGCAGTCCTATTCTTAAAATTTTGAACTCCACCATCATCAATCGATTCCCTACCATATCGAATTGTACGACTTATCCCTATTTGCTTAGCAATCTCTATGGGGGTAACCAATCGGCGCAGCTAGTGGCCTAGCTTAAAGCTCTCTCCTGCAATTCCCCATTGCTCAAGGCTTGTGGATTTCGCCTCACTTCACCAACACCGCCGGCAATCGTTTCAGCTCCTGGTTGCGTGGATCCACCTCGAAGCCGCCGGACTCAAGTGCCGTTACTCCAAGCAGCGGTTCGGCACCTTCCTCGCCATATACAATTGTTCCACCCACGACCTCTCCCTGGAATTCGATGTCTGCCGTGGTGATCTCCAGGCTAACTTTGGTCCCACTTGCAAGGGTGTACTCACGACCGCCTTTCGGCTTGAGTCCGATGGCTTCCAGGTGCGCCCTGGGTACGAGCGAGTCAAAGGCGCCGGTACCCACTAAAAATGAACCGGTCCAGCTTCGTTGCGGTTCAGCGGGATTACGGATTGTTACATCAACGTAGGTCGCGCCCAATCAAGTTCTCCTTTTGACTGGGGTTCACCATTGCCGTTTTGGGTCTGAGGTTACGATGTCTGGCTGCATCGCCGAGGTTTCATGGATGTGAAAAGTACGTATGCAGAAACTCTTTAGGGCTGAGGACTTCGCAGTTTCTCCGTCTTTCTGGAGGGAAATGGTTCGCATTGCCTGTCACCAGGGGCACTTCCTCCGACAGGGCCACTTCCAAAAACGGCGTGTCACCAGGATCCGGTAAGCTGGGTAAGACGAAGCGTGGGGCAATGTGCAATGCGTTGTTGTCGAGATACTCCAGTATACTTTCCCGGTCCTGCTCCGAGAAATACGCACGGAAAGCGTCACGAGCCAAAACGCCGTGGTATTCGGCCAGAATTCGGTCGTCCACCACCACCTGCAACGCATCCACACGCAACAAGTCGACAATTCGCCCGGGGTAGCCATCAGGGTTGATCAGCCCCGATACCAGAACGTTGGTGTCGACGACCACTTTCAAGACAGGCCGCGCTCCTTCCTGCTCTGATCGATCTCTGCTGCAATCGCGGCGTCCCCCGGTATCCCTTCCCTCTCGGCCCGCTTCCGCACCCGGCTCACGGCGGCCGAGAAGAGCGCCCGACGAATCTCGCGCAACGACTCTTCTACGGTTTCCGGTGAGACGCTGATCATCAAGGCCGATGGCTTGCCATCTCTGGTGATGATCAGCTCCCGCTCACTGGCGAGCTTTTCCCAGAGTTCTCTGGTCTTTTTGAGGTCTTTTACCGCGATATAGTCCATTTATATCTCCTTTTTATCTTATTTTTATAATATACTTCACGCCTACGCCCCGCGCAAAAGCCTCTTCACTCCAGTCAAAGCTGTTCGGCATTAACGATCGCGTACAGCTTCGGACTACCGCGAGGGCAGCCAGGCCCGCGTTTACTAGTGGATCTGCCGGTATTGTCGTCGAGATTCTCGAATGAGTCCGGGCATGCCGGAGTAGATTTCAAGTTCGTAAAAACCGCAGCCAGCGACGCGGAGGCCTCATGCGCTTGCCCAGAAACTCTTCCAGTTGGTCGCGCTTCAGAGCGATCTGGTCGGATACGCTCGCGGTATCGTCCAGAATCCAGTCCGGTATGTCGCCTTTTATGCGGCCCGACGCCATTATATCCCCCGCAACGACCACCGTATCCCCTGAGATGGTCCAACTTCCTGCGGCCGGTTTGCGCTGGCCACTGTATTTGTCCGGGTGTAGAAGATTTCCCACGATGAGCTAGTGCACTTCATCCAACAAAAGCGGCACATGCTGCACTTCGTCCAAGATGATCGGATGCGCCAGCAATGCCTCAGATTGGGAGAGCAGTTTCTCGCGCAGGAGGGCCGGCCGTCGATTGAAGTCCAGCATCAAATCGGTCTTGAGAAAATCATAGACCTTGCTGTTGGGGAAACACCCGTTTGAGATAGGTGGATTTACCCGTATTTGGCGGTCCCAACAGAAAAACCGCCTGCCGGTTGGGCAAGTCCATCCTTAAGCGCCGAGGATACTGAACCATTTTGATCTTTTCTTCCAATCAGTTGAACTATTTTGGAGGTCAATCCAAAATAGTCAGCCATCAGCCCGTGGCCCGACCCCTCATCTGCGCACTCTGGCTGCACGTAGGCAGCTATCCAGCTCGCAAGGCGGAGAAATTGTGATGTCCGCCTTCTGATGTATGTCTGACAATGGTGCTGATTCAGCTTAAAGCTCCTCGTAAGTTGACGAAAAATGGAATGCACGGAGCAATCGTGAATAAAATTGATCCGGTCGTAGCAAGTTTTACTGCAATAGCCTCCTTTGACAGAAGGCGGCGGGAATACAAACGCGTGGGCTGGATCTACGCATGTCGCAACAGTTCTTTTGCCGATCCTGTTTTCAAAGTCGGTCAATCGGCGCGGCCTCCACACGTCCGTATATCCGAATTGAGCAGTTCCAGTGCGGTTTATCGAGATTTTCAGCTGGTCTACTTCGTCCATGTGTCAGATCGAGACCGCACAGAAGGCCAAGCCCAGCTGGCCTTGCAAGGGTACCGCGTCAATCCCAACAAAGAATTCTTTCAAGCGCCTCCGCCTGAGATTGTGCGCGCCATGGACGCCGCCGCAAGTATGTTTCCCGTCCAGTTGGGGAGGACGCCCCGTGCTGGTTTCCTACCGCAACCCCTGCAGCCGCGCCTTCTTGGTTGTCCCCACTGTGGGACTCAGAATCAATTGCCGAATGTCCTCATAGAAATTCGAGTTGCTTGCGGCTCTTGTGGGGAGCGGTTGGAAGTCGCACCCGGCGTATCACTGCACAAGTCCGGTTGAGCACAATCCAACCCGTGGGCGGCGGATGGCTCTAGCTGGCTTATTCTTGGAAAAGATCGGAATGGGTACCAGTGCGGACGAGGTGGAGTTCGTCTCCAACGATACGGTACATCAAGAGCCAGTCTGGCTCGATATGGGCCTCCCGATATCCCCGCAATTCCCCCGAAGTGGATGGTCGCGAAAGCGTGCAGGCAACCGTTTTTGCTGAATCAACAACACCAGCAAGGCATTCAATTTGTCCAGGTCTTTGCCTTGCCTCTCGGCTCTTTTTGCGTCCCGCTTGAACTTGGAGGATCGAACGGGAGTCAGCATTCAGGTTCTGAGATCTCGGAACAGTTCCTCTGCGGATTCGAAGCGCTTGCCCTCACCTTCCTCCAGTTCCTTCATGGCCTTGGCGGTTGCTGCGTTGGGTACTTTGACCTCGAACGGCAATCGCTTCTCATCGGCCACTCGCACCAACAGCAGGCGAATGGCATCGGACACGGACAAGCCCATGGCCTGTAGAGCTTCTACGGCCCTTGCTTTGGTATCACTATCGATCCTAGCGCGTACGATGGTATCGGTTTTCATTAAATGTTCCTTCCGCGAATTGTAGTCTCAATGTAGCCACTCCAATCCGCCACCTCAAGGATTCCGCCGCGAGATCAAGCGATGCGGCGGTTGGGGATCCGATCCAGCAAGAATTGGAAGCAGACACCCGCCGATTGGTCTTCGCTGGCCTCGACCACAACCCCGTGCATATCCCTACGCTCGCCAGCTTTTCCCAGAATATCCCGGTCTTTTTGAGTCAGGGAATCCCTATCCTCCCCCATCATCTCTATCAGAGCCCCTTGCCTCCCCTCACCGCGCCAGCCAGGTGCTGAAGCGCTCGTTCATTTCGTCTCCGTGGTCGCTCCACCATTCCCAGTCGTTGTGCAGGGGGCGCTTGGAATTCTGCGGGCTCGTGGGCATGTGCGGATTCATGTCCACCCCCTTTTCCGCGTGGGTCGAGATCATTGGCATGGCAGAGCGCCGCGTCGGGCTGTAAGCGATGAAACGGCCGACATCGGCGATGGACCGGGCGGTTGAAGCAAAAGCGACAAACTTCCGCGCCGCATCGAGATTGGGCGTTCCCGCAACAATGGCCAGACCGCCCGTATCCAGCACCTGGCCGTCCCAGACAATTACGAAGGGCTGGTCTTCCAACACTTGTGCATTGAAGATGCGGCCGTTGTAAGCCGTGCTCATCACCACCTCGCCATCGGCCAGCATCTGGGGCGGCTGCGCCCCCGTCTCCCACCACACGATGTGCTCTTTGATGGTATCGAGCTTGCGGAAGGCCCGGTCTACGCCTTCGGGCGTATCGAGGGTGGTATATACTTCGTCGAGAGGAACCCCGTCGGCAATCAAGGCGAACTCCAGATTCACCAGCGGCGAGCGGCGCATTCCGCGGCGTCCAGGGAATTTCTCTAGATCGAAAAAGTCGGCCATGGTAGTGGGTTTCTCGCCCGAAATATGCTTCTTGTTGTAGGCGTAGACGGTGGAGTAGAAAATAGTAGCCGGGCCGCAGTCTGTGAGAGTTTCAGGGACAAAGTCCTCTGCCGCCGGAGTTCCGTCGGGACCGGCCGCCAGCGAGTCGATCTCGATGACTTCGAGCAGGCCCTCGTCGCAACCCCGCACCATGTCGGGGATCTCCAGGTCCACCACGTCCCAGTACACGTTGCCTACCTCGACCTGGGCGCGAATCTGCGCCAGCCCTCCGTTGTAGTCTTCGAGGTTGATGGCGATTCCCGTTTCCGCGGTGAAGCGCTCGTGGTAGCCTTTGACGCAGGCGCGCGCGTAGGACCCCCCCCAGGAAACCACGGTAATCGCCTGGTCGGCGGCGATGGCGCGACCCATCAGCAGCATGACCATAGCGATAAGGGCACCAACGCGAAATGTTTTCTTCTGCATGTCCTTCATTTTGTCTTCTCCTCCTTGTCCATGTCTCGATGGTTGTGGCCGCGCGGAACCAGCCGCTGAGTTTAACGTACACTCTGCCTATTTCCCGGGCAACAGCCTCTCAGGCAGCCCTCATACCCGGTGCTAGCCCTGCCAGTTTTGGTCGCACTTGTCCGAACCAGAGAACGAACAGCACAAATCGAGGACGGTCACGACCGCCGCGCGACCGATACTGGATCAGAACGAGGTATTTTACCGACAGGCATGGAGTTGGGAGCGAGAGAAGCCAGAAGTGGACAAATCACCTTGATTGGCATAGTTTTCGGCTCGGATGTCCTTCAAATGCAGATTCAGCCCCATCCTGAGTAACACACGTGAACGCAGCAAATAATTCAGGCCAGCTCACTGAATTGGACTCTTATGTCCCGGTGAGCCTGCGCGCACTTGGAGACCTCCGGACTGCAATACCTGCGATAGCGCGTGACCGGAAGCGCATGAGGGAAGTCGAAGAGGCCGTCAGGCGATTACCCACCAGGCACCAACTGGTTGTTGGAGATGCTCGCGAAATCCACCTTGAAGCGGAAAGTGTGCACCTGGTGATGACTTCACCGCCGTATTGGACCCTTAAAAAATATCGCGAGTGTGAAGGTCAACTTGGGCACTGGGCCGACTACGAGGAATTTCTCCGCCAGTTGGACAAAGTATGGCGCAAGTGTTTCAAGGCTCTGGTTCCCGGTGGACGCCTGGTTTGCGTCGTGGGAGACGTCTGCCTGTCTCGAAGAAAAAACAACGGCCGTCACCAAGTCGTGCCCTTGCATGCATCCATTCAGGAGCACTGCAGGAGATTGGGATTCGACAACCTGGCCCCCATCTTCTGGCACAAGATCGCCAATGCCGCCTACGAAGTGGGGAACGGCGCCGGCTTTCTAGGCAAGCCCTATGAACCTAATGCGGTGATCAAACACGACGTGGAATTTCTGCTGATGGAACGAAAACCGGGGGGATACCGAAAACCGGGCCCGGCAAAACGTCTTCTCAGCGTAGTCTCGGCAGAGAACTATCAGAAATGGTTCCGTCAAATCTGGTCGGATGTAGCTGGAGCGTCCACGCGGCGACACCCGGCTCCCTTCCCGTTGGAGCTTGCTGAACGTCTGGTAAGGATGTTCAGCTTTGCCGGCGACACCGTGCTTGATCCATTTCTCGGAACAGGTACAACAACCGTGGCGGCTGCCCGATGGGGAAGAAACAGCATCGGATACGAGGTGGATCCCGAGTACATGGAGTTGGCGCGATCCCGAATTTCCAGAGATCTGGATGGTCTGTTCAGCACCGCCGAAGTCGTTTATTTGGAATCGAAGTAATGGCTCGAGCGGATTTGAAAGGCCGAGTGAGAAACGCCGTCAGACATTACTGGCTGACCCTGGAGCACCAGGGCCAAAGACAGGGCAGAGCAGGGGATGAGGATGGCCGAGACCGAGGTCGCAGGTCGCAAGCAACCGGCGGCAAACAAATGGACGGATTCATCAATCTCGTCACGAAACTGTTGACTGAAGAGGGGTTGCCTTGGAGTTCGATTTATCGGGACACCAAGCTCGAACTACCGGGATATTATCGCTCAGCGAAGAAATGGGACTTGCTCGTTATCCTCGATGATCGTCTACTTGCAACCGTCGAGTTCAAATCAATTGCCAGCTCTTATGGCAACAACCTCAATAACAGAACGGAAGAGTCACTTGGTAACGCCGAGGACTTCTGGACTGCTTATAGAGACGGAGCTTTCGGTGATTCTTCTCAACCGTGGCTTGGATACTTGATGCTGATTGGTGATTCATATCGAGCCAATGCTCCAGTGCGCGTCTCCGAACCTCACTTCAAAGTTTTTGAGGAGTTTCGTGGTGCGAGCTACGTGAAGCGCACCGAAATACTGCTCACCAAGCTGATGCGCGAAAGAAAATACGACTCCACGTGCCTCCTCAAATCACCAGCTACCGCAGCCGAGACGGGGGATTACAGTGAACCATCGTCCGAACTTTCATTCAATAATTTTGCGGCAAGCCTCCTCGCCAAGGTCCAGTCATATCTGAAGACGCGATAAGCCACTGGTTCTGTGCAGGAACGAATACGGAATCCCTATGTCTGGGTCCCCCTCTCGCTATTCTCCTTCCCTACCATATCCTTTCGTGTTACCACCTTCTAGACCATCGAAGCCCCCCGGCAAGTCAGCTTGGATCCGCTGCCGTCGAGCCCCCTTTCTCCGGCGTGATTTCTGCTTTTCCCGGATCTCCTCTTTATCGGCTGGAAACCGGGAGGCTCTCTTTTTTGCAACCATCTCATCGGCCGTTTGCTTTCGATGAGTAGGATAGGCCTCGCTTTGGTGCTCTGCAGCATCCTTGAAGATATGTAGAGCAATGCCGCGAACGTCCGTGCTCGGATCCTTCTTGAGTCGCTCGACGAGATCCCTGTGTTGCGCAATCAGATCCCAGGCATTCCTACAGGGACATAGTCTCCGCAGGGCCTTAGCTCGGACCATTTCATCAGACGACCCCAAGTCATGGATAACCCGGTCAATATCAACTTCCGTATCATCTTTTTGCATTAGAGCCTAACTCCACCGATCAGATACTCTTTCTGTAAAATTTACCCCTTTGGATGCACTCCAACCCAGATTGGGACATTTTGCATCGATACCATGTCGTATAACCTTCACGGTTTACTAACTTGGAGTTTGTCGAGGGGTTGCCGAAGGCCAAGACGGCACAGCCGCCCCAGCGCGTATCGCTCTGTCTGGCATAGGGCACTTTCTAGCGATAGTGCCTGATCCTTGGATTCCCGAATCTCGCTGACGCAGAATGCCACAGATTGAAGCCAATGCCACCGCTGCCGTATGTGTCGTCCGTAAGCCGGTTGACCAACTTCCCGTCAATGTAGGTGGTCAGTGATTGACCTCGAGCGGCGATCACGATTTCGTACTCGCGTCCCAGTTCAGTAGGGAAATCGACCACATCCAGCCAGACGACACCCTTTGTGTCCGGACCTCGCTTGCTGAGGGCCACCGATAGGGGTGTCCAGAAATCGAGCATGTAGAAAGCCTGGCCATCGTTCGACACACGAAAGTGAATCTGCAGTTGACCCTCCAGCGGAGTTGCGTTGACGGAGAAATGATAGTTCGTCCAGCACGAATCACCTTGAGTTATTCGTGCTTTCCCATCTCCGGATCTCTGCCCCTTCACTGTTTCACCTTCTCGTATCCACGTTCCGGGGGTCCAAGGGGAGTCGCTATCTAGCCAGCCATCAAGGCCTGTTCCATGTAACAGCGGTTCCCATTCGTGGGCTCTATCCGATCCAGGAGAATCGCCCGCGACTGGTATGGCGAAGGTCAGTAGCGCTACAGCTATCACCCATTGGTTATCATGCAAACACCTCCTTGACGTGCATGTCCGTCTAATGCTATCGCCGCGCCCGAACCAGGGTGCAACCGGGCGAAAGGCGCAAGACCGAAGCCAGGTTGCCAGAAAGGTCAAGGCGAGACCAGGGCCACAGCGCAAATCGCGCTGTTACACGATGACAGTCAATATGTCATTGCTCCCGCGGATTGGTGCTATTCACCTTAGTCCCACGGTTCCGAACCAATACGTAACACGTGACCATCAGGGTCTTCCACATTGAACTCAAGAGCCCACGGCTGCTTGGTGAGTCCCTTTTGAATCTTGACACCTTTCGACGAAAGCGCTTCGTAGGCAACACGGGCATTGTCCACCCCAAGGTAAATCCAGGTGCCTGGATGTCCTTGATGTCCTTTGCAGAGGAGAATGCTGAAACCGTCACGCGAAACGCAGGTGAAATGGTCATCACCCCAGTCAGCATTCCTGAAACCCAGCAGATCTACGTAGAACCGAAGGCTTTGCTGCATATCCGCAACGGATAGAATTGGATCAAGAGAAGTGATTTGATTCATGGTGAGCTCCTTGTTGGACAAAACGCCGCCGTTTCCGTGTAACGGTTCAGTGCCCCGAAGGCGCGGCGGTTGCGCGGAGGGCGGGACTCCCTCCAGCGGGAGGCCAAGCGCCGGCTGGCGCGCAGCGCCAGCCGGGCTGTTAGCCGACGTGGGGAATGAACCGCGATAAGGCTAGTTCAATAACATTGTGCCTGGGACTCGAAGAATCTCGCATTCTTTGAACCTGCCTTCGTCGTAGGTCAATCTTATCCCTTCGCAGTAGTTACACGAAGGTCCCCATGTTTCATGGTCCGCATCGGGCACGCAACTAACCGCACTGGCTTCGATAAAACCCCCATGAGAAACAAACAGCGCTTGTCCACCTTCTTGGAGCGATCGAGCTATGTCGAGGTGGAACTCGGCCAGCCCATTGGCAAATTTTGCCACGACGCTGTCGGGATGTTGACGGATATAGGAAGAGAATCGGCCGAAGCCTTCGTCGAAAGAAACCTCCACATCCTCGGGCATGGAAGCGAGGAGTTCGATCTGCTGGTCGACCGCAAATCCCATGGCAATGCTGGTTTCGAAGGCACGAGGGACAGTACTAGTGTAGACCTTGTCGAATGCCCTCATTCCATCTCCAACTCGCCTGGCAAGATCAACACCGTCCTGAGAAAGATGCTGACCTGGTTTCGTCCTCATTGAGTGTCGTCGATGTTCAATGAATCTGGCGGCCATTCAGAGCTACCTCAGTCGGTTAAGAGGTTTTCGTCCCTGTCGTGTAACGTTTCAGGTGCCCGAATCTCGAAGCGGTTGCTCGAAGGTGGGTCAGCGCCGCAGCCGGGCACGGACGTGTTATAAGAAGTGCAATCCTGAAAGTTAGTCTTCTGATGGTACGACAAATCGTCTTTGTTCCTCTGTCAACAGTCGAGTTCGTTTCTCGAGGTCAGACCTTCCAAGTGCCATGTAACCAGGTAGGTACTTGTAGAATAGAACGTAACGATCCTGATGCGCCTTCCATGGACGAGTACCATGCACGAGAGCTTCGGTAAAGATTATTGCAGATCCTGCACGAGTAGTCGGTTGAACGGCACAATCCGGGACCCAAGAGTAGTCGGTTAGGCCTTTTGGCACAGGAAAGTTTGCTTGGTGACTACCCGGTATGTACCAGAACCCACCGTCGCCCTCCGCAACATCGTTAAGAAGCCAAATCACGGTCAAAAGAGAGCAGAATATCTTACCATCCCTCACGGTGTAGCTGTACCATGGATTGTGCGGTGTCCCACCATTATGAAAGGTCGGGCCACGCACGCCTGGGCGTAGATACATTGTGTACTCGTGAGCGAGAATCACGCTCCGATGCCCCGGATAATCGCCCTCGACGTCGGTTAGCAGCGCTTCAAGGTAGGGCAGGATCCCTGGATGATTGATCAATTCTCGGAAGAGCGGTTCATCGAAATTCAGCACATCGTGGTGGGAGTTGTCGTCTGGTGCCTCCAATATCACGGCGCCACTGCTATCGCGTGGGAACCCGCGTACCAGACGCTCCACCTCACTTTGAGAAAGGATGTCGGGCAAGACGATGCAGCCTTGCGTGTCGAACACGAACCGCTCTTGTTCATTCATCTCAAGCCCTCCAACCAGCTAATACTTAGTCTTGCCTTTCTCATAACGTCTGTCTGTCCCCGAACCGCGAATGCCGTTGCGCCAAGGCGCGCCTGCGCCGAAGCCGGGCACGAACGTGTTATCTGCCCTGCGGGTATGTAGTTCGGGCCGTATTGGTGCCTACCCTTAAAGAGGAAATTGAACACTCAGGCTTTGATCGTTGGGCCCCAGTCTGCGGCAAAATCATTAGTCGAGCCATTAGAAAGGTTTATCAAGTTCTTGCCGTCGATATCTATCCGGTAGATTTGCTGGTGGCCTTCCCAGTTGCCCGTAAAGGCGATCCGCGAGCCATCTGGTGACCATGAGGGTTCCCCAACCCATGAGGGGTCCCCAGCGCCGCTCTCAACGTCAGTGAGGCGCCTAGGATCCCACCCATCTGCCTTCATGACGTAAATTTGCGTTTCACCGTCGCGGTCGGAGCTGAAGGCGATCCACTTGCCGTCCGGCGACCAGGCAGGATCTACATCGTTGCTCTTAGAAACGTGCAACCGTTTTTGCCCGCTTCCATCCGGTTTCATCACGTAGATTTGCAATTGGCCATCACGGTCCGTAGTGAAGGCAATTTTAGAGCCATCAGGAGAAAAAGTTGATTCCGACTCATACGCCGGATGATTGGTCAGATTCCTCTGGTTAGAACCGTCCCTGTTCATGGCATAGATCTCGACGTTGTCGTCACGATCCGTGCAAAAGATGATCGTCTGTCCGTCTGGCGACCAGTGAGAACGAAGGTCAGGGGCTGAATTGTGGGTCAGTCGCCTCGGTTCGCTCCCATCAGCATTTCTCAGGTAGATTTCCCCTTTGCCATGACCATGACGTCGGTCACAGTACGCGATGCAAGTACCATCGGGCGACCATCGCGGATGATCTTCCTCCCATTCCCCGGTACAAGTAATGTTAGTCTGATCAGTACCGTCCGCGTTCATTACGAAGAGATCAAAAGTCCCATCCCTGTCGCTCACAAACACGATCTTTGAAAATTCCATAGCTCTCCTCCTTCAAGCGAACCACGCATGACAGATAACGTTTCGCCGGTTTGCGAAGCCGCGAAGCGGATGCGCGAAGACGCTTCAGCGCCGAAGCCGGGCACGGACGTGTTATAAGACGTTGCAGAGCATGATCGCCAATCGAATTCGTCGTCTCTACTCCAATGTATCCAGGATGGTCAGTGCTGCCTCGATATGAGCCACCGCCTTCCGATCCGCCTTGAGGGCTTCAACGAGAAGCGCGCGCGCCCTGGCGCGGGCGTCCTCCGAAAAGTTGCCCTCATGCTTCGCGGCATGGCATATCTCATAAAGCAGCTCTAGCGCATCCAATTCCCGTTCATACTGGGTAGCCGCGGCGTTCAGCTCACCACCTGCTTCCGGGAACATGGCGACAAGCTCCCGAAGATATCCCGCGGCACCTTGCCGGCTAGCCCTTATGATCCGGGCGTGAAAATGGGAATGGAAGGGAGAAACATCCTCCAACTTAAGGGCCTCATGCCAGAGTTCATAGGCGGCAAATCCGCGAGCGTCGACATCGTACACGGCCTCTGAGGGGTCATAACGCGTTCCGTTCGCGAAAGCGACGGCGTTCTGCAACGCGATGCGGTGCGTTGTCCATTCGTCAACGTTCGACGGACGGTCGTAAACCATTACGTTGAACAACTCGACCGTGTCGGTATGGCCGATGGCATCATAGCGAACGGAAAAATCGGAGCCTTCCTGAGTTCGCCATTTGTGCCGGACGGTGTACGTCTCGTCCGTGTCGTCGTAGCCGACGAGCATACCCCAATTGCTCGCCCCAAAACCGCTCGCCTTCTGCTCAACGCTCATCGCTTGCCAAGCCAGGGCGGGGATGCCCTTTTGCAGGCTCGCCCGAACGGCATCCCTCGCTTCAGCCTTGAGGACGGGGAGGTCGACGTCCAGGTCCGCCTTCTTAGCGTGGAAAACACAGCACTGTGCTATCTGCGGGTAGAGATCGTACCAGAGCCACCAATCGAGGTTGGCGTCGTGCCAGACTTCCCCACCACCCTTTCGCATCTCGAAGGCGAAGGCGTGTCCGGTGACGCCGCGCAGACGATCGGTGGTCCACTCCGTTCGTCCGGCGCCCTGCAACATGGGATGGAGGACGGAAATGAGAGTCGAAAGGTTTGGTTGCGAGGGGTGGGCCTCCACGAGGAGAGGCATCTTACCGATCTCCTTCCAGCGCGAGATCGGTAAGATCTGCGCCCGCTGAGGTTGTGCCGGATACAGCCGAGGCAAAGACCCCGGCGCCGGTCTCGCTGGACGCGGCGGCGGCGGCAGAGGCTGGACCGGGATACTTAAGTATTCCTCATGATGGTCTCAGTTTGTTCTTAAGCAATGTCTTATAACGTCTGCTAGTTTGCGAACCCCCGAGCTTGTTGGGGGGTTGCCGAAGGCCAGAGCGCAAAAGCGCCGCAGCGCAAACTGTGCTGTTAAGCGCAGTTTGACTCATACTTCAACGCGCTAGTCTATGTATCCCGCCTCATAAGGCTATAACTCTGAGCCGTGGGGCCAACATTAGGTTGATTTGCAAGAAAAAGAGCCAGAGGCACGACGGCTTCAGGAGACTTTATCCACTCGCCCTCGATGGCCAATCCTCCCCCCATTTTCATTCGTACTGGACCAGGGATAAGCTCGTTTACGCTTATATTGTAGGGCCAGAGTTCCTGCGCAAGAATCCGCGTGAACATCCAGAGTCCCGCCTTTGAACAGCTGTAGGCCGAACTTCCAGCGACACCCTTGTGCCCCATTCCAGAGCCGATCGTTATGATCTTCCCGCCGCCCTGATTTTTCATGGCCGGAATCGCTGCCTTGGCACAATAGTAGGTGCCGATCAGATTGGTGCGCAGGGTTTCTTCCCAAGCGGTTGGATCGCTCTCCTCAACGACCTTTCGATCAAAACTCGCCCCAGCATTTAGGACTGCTATGTCGATACCACCGAGTTCCGATTCCGCAAAATCGAATAGTTCCTGTACAGCACACCATTGTGTTATGTCCGTTTGAAGCGCTATTGCATTCCCATCTTCCTTCCGGATTTGCCGCACCGTTTCTTGGATCTCGGGTTCAGTACGCGCTGCACAACAGATCGATGCACCTGCTCGAGCATAACCCAGAGCGATGGCCCGACCGATGCCGCGACCGGCGCCCGTTATGACGGCTCCTTTGCCCACAAGAGTTCTGCTGGTCTGCATAGTCATTGTTCAGATCCGACGCTAGAATTCTCCCTCTGCTTAGCCGATTCAAATTGCGCTTAACGTTATGCCGTTTCGCGAAGGGCCGAACGGCCCGAAGCCGGGGGCACGGTGTTATAGGATATGTCAGCCGACTTGGATTATTTTTGCTAAGGGAGTTCAGCCCCTTGTCTGAACATCTGAGAGTTGCCTGAATTCCGCCTCCATGATCGAATAATTCACTCGGTCATACCAACGTCCGCCAAAGAAAAACGCATCGCGTTGATGTCCCTCCAATTGGAAACCACACTTTTCGAGCACGCGGACCGCGGGACTGTTGAATGCCACTGGATTCGCCGCTAGGCGATGGAGTCCCAGATGATCAAATGCATAGCTGACGATGAGCTGGAGGGCGTTCGTGCCATACCCTTTGCCGCGATCGGATACCCTTGCAAAGCCTAATCCCAGCTCTGCAGATCGGTCTTGCCAGTCGATACTGTGTAGCTGAACATGCCCGATAATCTTTCCTTCCAAGGTAAAAACGCCGAAATCAATTCCAGTCTGACCCTGCTTACCTTGAATTTCTTCAAACCATTTGTCGGCCTGTTCCTGAGCAAATCCCAGCTGAACGTGCTCCGTCGGGACATCCCCAGGGGTTTCGGTCAACTCCCACAGCGTATGGCAATGTTCCCGTTCCAAAGCCCGTAGGGCAACATGCTCACCTCGAAGTTCGATCACCGCGCCCCCCTGTACTTTGCCTCCCTATAGTGGAGGCTGGCATTTCCTGTAACGTTCAAGTGCCCCCGAACCGGCGGAGCCGGTTGGGCGAAGGGCGAATGCCCGAAGCCGGGGCACGGTGTTCAACGAAGGCGAATTTCTCAAGGGACTCCGCATCGGCATAGAGCATTGCTGTATTCCATACCGAGAGTGCAGTTTCCATCCGTGCTGTTACAGCGGTCTTAGTGGTCTCCATCCCCACCCACCGGGCCTCAATTTCCCCGTTGAGGATAGCATACCACGCATACGCGTACAGAACGTCGCGTTGGTCGTCAATCTCTCGGGCCGTTTCTCCAATAAAGCTCCGAGCTGGATAGGAGCGGTTGTGTCTCTCAACGACGTGTGACGGTGCCGATTTAAAGCGGAGCTGGACGTCGTTATCATTCAGGGCGTAAAGGCCGAGAATCTGCGATGCAATATCACTTGCCCCGCATCGGCTGGCCTCACGAAGAAAACGGGTAAATAATCGGCCAAATGACCTGTCTCCTTGCCGCCAATTCTCGAGTAGAAACGGAATCAAGGGCCTGGCGAACCGCTCGACCGAAGTGGCTGCGGCGCTTAGATCGTTTAGTTCGAGGCTGTGCCTCGCTTCGTGCAAGGCCTCCGATGCACGGCTCAATCGGGTATGTTGACGGGCATGTATGACCTGCTTAGAAAAGCGTTTTTCCGTAAGCAATTCAGACAGACGATCGGTATCACAACTTTCCGACGCAAAAACCGGCCGGCCTCTGTGACATTTGTCTAATACGTGAAATATTCTCTCGGCGGACATCAGCTGTTCCACAAAACTGCAACCGGTGATCAGGTCGCGTGCCTCTTCGTTTGTTACAAAAAGTTTTCCAACGTCAATTGAAGTCGACCAAACACCACCTGCAAGCTGATCACGCAGTCGCAAGCCAATCTCATCTACTCTTTGCGGCAGTTCAGCAGCGTGTGCCTCTGCGGCGAAATAGATCAGGTCGATGTCAGACAACGGCCATGCCTCTCCTCGACCTACACTACCACCAAGAATAACGCCAGTCACCTCTGGAATGGCGGAGATCGTTGCGACCGCTTCAGTAGTCCAGCCGTCAACAGTTTCGCGCCATGACTTCAGATATTGAAGGAAGGAATTATCATCATCAGCCAATCATTACTCCGTTTTCGTATAACGTTATGCCGGTTTGCGAACCGCGGAGCGGGTTGGCGTAGCCCAAGGCCCGAATGGTCCGCAGCGCAAACCGTGCTGTTAACTGACGTTGCGCAATCCGAGACTAGTGTCATGTCGTAGAGATTCGTTCACAAAGTCTTTTGATTTTCGCGAGGATGGAATCGGCCGTAGCCGTCCACACGAAAGGGTGTGCGTTGGCGTTCCATTGGGCGGTGTAGCGTTCGATGCGCTCGATGAGCTCTCTTACCTTGCGGAACGAGTCCCGCCGAACCGCCTGGCGGGTAATGATGTTGAACCAAATCTCCACCTGGTTGAGCCACGAAGCATAGGTGGGGGTGTAGTGAAGGTGAAATCGGGGACGACGAGCCAGCCATCGCTTGACCTTGGCATGCTTATGCGTGCCGTAGTTGTCGACGACGAGATGCACGTCGAGATCGCGGGGCACATGGTCCTCGATGGGGCGTAGGAACTGGAGAAACTCCTGGTGCCGATGACGGGATTTGCACGGGGCCATCACTTCGCCGGTGGCGATGTCCAGAGCGGCAAACAGGGTGGTGGTGCCGTGCCGTTTGTAGTCGTGGGTAACCCCTTCCACGTAGCCCAGGCCCAGGGGCAGCAGGGGCTGACTTCGTTCCAACGCCTGGATCTGGCTCTTCTCGTCGACGCACAAAACCAGGGCGTGCTCGGGCGGATGCAGGTATAAGCCTACGATATCCCGTACTTTGTCGACAAAGAAAGGATCGGTGGACAGCTTGAAGTGCTTCTGTCGGTGGGGCTGCAAACCATAGGTGCGCCAGATGCGATGGACCGCGTCCTTGGTGAGGCCGGTTTCGGTGCCCATGGAGCGCACCGACCACTGGGTTTGGTCTTTGGGTTTGGTCTTCAGCGTCTTGTAGACCACCTCGGCGACCTGCTCGTCGGTGATCGATCGCGGCGCCCCAGGCCGCAGCTCATCGTGCAAGCCGTTGAGTCCACGATCAAGGAAGCGCCGGCGCCACTTGCCGACCGTAACCCGGGACACACCCACCGCCCCGGCGACCGCTTCATGGGGCCAGCCTTCGGCCGCCAAAAGGACGATCTCGGCCCGCCGCACCAACCCGTGGGGAAGACTCCGTGATTGGGCCATTGATTCCAATTGTTCGCGGTCCGACGCACTCAGCTCTAACGGGGTTGACGGACGTCCCATCGCCCTAGGTCTCTCCTTTCAGAAAGGGGGGTAGGAGAAACCTACGACATGAACACCATCTTGTAAAATTATTTATACGACATGACACTAGCGTAGCACTTCGCTAACTCTTTCCGGCTCGTGGTTCACCTCCAAAACGGAGTAGGTTGAGCACGGTCAATTCACCAGGGTTGAATCTCCCCACTGGCCCTCAAGACTCCTCCACGCCGTCCGGATCGAGGACCCGGCAGTCGGTGGGAGTCCAGCCGATGCGGACGCGGTCGCCGGCAAGAACAGCGCCGTGGCCGACGATGTTGGGAATTTTGGCGATGAAGTCCGAACGCCCGCACACGGCCAGACGCAGGCGCAGGTGGTCGCCCAGGAAGGTGATATCCTCGATGACGGCCTCGAGCTCGTTGGTGTAGAGACCGGGCTCGGGGGCAATAGCGACGCGCTCCGGGCGGATGGACAGGGTGGTGGCGTCGCCTGGTCCGCAGGGTGCAACCCGCAGGGCATGGATTGTCTGGTCCCCGCTTTCCACTGTGCAAATGTCTCCGTCGACTGTGGTCACCCGCCCCTGCAGGCGGTTGTTCTCACCGACGAAACGGGCAACGAAGGAGCACTCCGGCTCTTCGTAGAGAGCCTCGGGTTCGGCGATTTGCTCGATGTCTCCCCCGCGCAGCACGGCGATGCGATCGGACATGACCATGGCCTCCTGCTGGTCGTGGGTGACGTACACCACGGTCACGCCGAGGCTTTGGTGGATGCGCCGGATCTCGTACTGCATCTCCTCGCGCAAGCGCCGGTCGAGGGCTCCGAGCGGTTCGTCCATCAGCACCAGGGCCGGATCGAATATCAGTGCCCGGGCGATGGCCACCCGCTGCTGCTGGCCGCCGGAAAGCTGGGCGGGGCGCCGCTCCTGCAGCCCGTCGAGGCGCACAAGCTGCAATGCCCGCTCCACCCGTTGGCGGCACTCCTCGCGGTCGAACCCGCGCACTTCCAGGGGAAATGCGAGGTTACTGCCGACGGTCATGTGGGGAAAGAGAGCATAATTCTGAAATACCATGCCGATCCCGCGCTGGCGCGGCGGCAGCGCGTGCACCGAGCGGCCGTCGATGCGGATGGCGCCCGAGGTAGGCACTTCGAAGCCGGCGAGCATCATCAAGCAGGTGGTCTTGCCCGAGCCGGAGGGTCCCAAAAGGGTCAGAAACTCCCCTTTGCGGACGCTGAGGTCGAGGTTGCCGACCACCATGGTGCGGCCGTCGTAGCTCTTGCTGACGCATTCGAATTCGACGTAAGCGTTGTCGTTCGCTGGCACGCTCCGGCCCTCATCCTGGTGCAGTTACGGTCTGTTTCACGGGAAAAGTGGAGCAGCAAGGAGAGTCGATACCGAGAAAATGTCCTCCTGCTCACATCGCGGGGGCCAACCATATCTCCTCGAAACAGATAAAGTAGATGGGCAAGTAATCGGAGTCAAAAGAGAAAGGAGTGGAAGAGGCTCTCCGGCGGTTGGGTCCAGAGCCCGCCAGGGCTTCCTCAATCGCGGGTAAGCTGGCGGTACTTGATGCGTTCGGGAACCTCCACCTCGGTGCCCAGACGATCTTTGCGATTGGCCGCGTACTCGGAATAATTGCCTTCGAACCAGACGACCCGGCTGTCGCCCTCAAAGGCCAGAATGTGGGTGGCCACACGGTCGAGAAACCAGCGGTCGTGACTGATGATAACCGCACAACCGGCGAAATTCTCCAGGGCCTCCTCCAGAGCGCGCATGGTATTGACATCCAGGTCATTAGTGGGCTCGTCCAGGAGCATGACATTGGCCCCCTGCTTGAGCATCTTGGCCAAGTGAACCCGATTGCGCTCTCCCCCCGAGAGGGACCCTACCCGCTTCTGCTGATCGGCACCGGCGAAGTTGAAGCGGGCCACGTATGCCCGCGAGTTGACCCGTCTCTCGCCCAAGGTGATTTCATCCTCTCCCCCCGAGATTTCCTCCCAGACATTCTTCTCCGCGGACAAGGTATCCCGGCTCTGGTCCACATGGGCCAGTTCCACCGTCTCCCCCAGACGGATAGAGCCGCCTTCCGGCTCCTCCTGGCCGGTGATCAGCCTGAACAGGGTGGTCTTGCCCGCGCCATTGGCGCCGATCACACCGGCGATGCCGCCCGGGGGCAGGATGAAGTTCAGGTCTTCGAAGATGATCCGATTCCCGTAGACCTTGGTGACGCCCCTGGCTTCGATGACCACGTTCCCCAGGCGCGGCCCAGGGGGAATGTAGATTTCCAAGCCGCCGGCGCGCTGCTCACTCTCCTGATTGAGCAATTCCTCGTATGCCCTGATGCGGGCCTTGCTCTTGGTCTGGCGCGCCTTCGGCGCCATCCGGATCCACTCCAATTCCCGTTCCAGGGTATTCTGGCGCTCGACCGCTGACTTTTCTTCCCGCGCCAGCCGCTCCCTCTTCTGTTCCAGCCAGGAAGAGTAGTTCCCCTTCCACGGGATGCCCTCTCCGCGGTCCAGCTCGAGGATCCAGCCGGCCGCGTTGTCGAGGAAATAGCGGTCGTGGGTCACGGCGATAACGGTGCCCGCATATTGCTGCAAATGCTGCTCCAACCAGGCGACCGACTCGGCGTCCAGGTGGTTTGTGGGCTCGTCCAGAAGCAGAATGTCGGGCTTTTTCAGCAGCAACCGGCACAATGCCACCCGCCGCCGTTCCCCTCCGGAAATCAGGTCAACGGACATTTTCTCAGGGGGACAGCGCAGAGCGTCCATGGCCATCTGGAGGCGGCTGTCCAAATCCCAAGCATTGAGCGCGTCGAGCTTTTCCTGAACCACTGCCTGCTTCTCGATCAGCGCATTCATCTCCTCCTCGGACATGGGATCGGCAAACCTGTTGTTGATCTGGTCGTACTCCGACATCAAATCCACAGTTTCCTGAACCCCCTCCTCGACTATCTCACGCACGGTCTTTCCTTGCTCCAACTGGGGCTCCTGCTCGAGGAAGCCGACCGTGTGTCCGGGGGAGACCGCCGTTCTCCCCTCGAACTCCTCGTCGACCCCCGCAAGGATGCGCAACAAGGAGCTTTTCCCCGACCCGTTCGCCCCGAGCACCCCAATCTTGGCGCCGAAGAAGTAGGATAAGGAGATATTCTTGAGCACCACCTTCTTGTTGTGGTACTTGCTGACCCCGACCATGGAGTAGATGATCTTTTCGGCAGTCGCGCTCATGGATCTTTTCCATTCGGCAACCCGGCATAGGCTTCGAAGACGATGCCAAGATCCCTTTTAGCTTTGCGGAAATCGGAGTAAGGCTGTTTTTTTGAGTCGCTCAGGCAGTCGATGAAATCGCGGCTCATGCGGTGATATCCCATCAAATCTGTGAAACCGGGGAAAAGGAGCCTTTTCCTGTTCATCGAGTTGAGCCACAAGTAGATTCCATTGCTTTCGAAGGTGATTTTCCCCTTGTCGCCGCGGATGTGGGAATGCTGAAAAATACCTTTGGCGATACTCCTCGCGTTCCATGCGTAGTGCAGCCTGGCCACGCCGCCGTCCTGGTACTCCAGGTCGATAATCGAGCGCCGTTCCGCCTGCCCCGATACACCACCGGGGAATTCGGCTTCGACCTTTTTTGGAGCAGCGTCGAAAAGGGCAGATATCAGGGCGACGAAGTGGATTCCGCCTTCGAGCAATGCGCCGCATTTCCTCTTCCACCCGGTGGCTTCCATTGCAAAGCATTTCTTGACCTCCACGGCCTCAATGCGGCCGATGCTGCCAGCATCGATCAATTTCTTCAAAAAAATCAAAGAAGGTTTGTAGTAGTAGTTTTCGGCGACCATGAGAAAGCAGTCCGGCCTGGACTGCAGAGCGACTTCGATCTCGCCGACGTCCTGAGGGGTGACGCACATGGGCTTTTCTACCAGAACCGATTTGCCGGATCTCAATGCCGCGACGATTTGCACCTTGTGAACCTCGGGAGGCGAAGCAATGACCAGGGCTTTGATCCGGGGTGCATCCAAGACTTCCTCCAATGTCTCGAAAACACCTTTCCCCTTGAACTCGCCTTGAAACTTATCCGCACTGGCTTTGGAACGGCTGCAGAAATACAGCCCCGCCCTTCGGGACAGATTACCCGCGTGCAGCCTGCCGATACGGCCGCATCCCACCAGACAGATATCATTCATTTCAGAACTTGCCCGACTGGGAAATAATGTGGTCGGAAACCCTGAATGCGTTGGCCGCGATAGTGAGGCTGGGATTGACCCCCCCGGAAGTCGGCATGAAACTCCCATCCAGAACGAAGAGATTGTCCACTCCCCAGAGCCGGCAGTTCTCATCGAGTACGCTTTGCCCTGGGCTGCAGCCGAAGCGCAGGGTGCCCACCGCATGAGAGAACGAATTTATGGCATAGGTATAAGGAATTGCGCCTCCGGCCGCCCGCAACACTTTCCTGGCCCTGGCTTTGAGATAGTTCAACCTTTCGCGGTCGTTGCTCGTGTACTTGTGGGTAATCCGGATTATCTCCACTCCGTACGGATCCTTCTCTTTGGCCAGATTGACCCCATTGCCGAACTGAGGGTCGTCCTCAGCGATACAGAGCAAATTCTGCATGTGCCGGGCGACGACCCCGGCAACCTTCTTGAGCCCCCTCGGCGCAAAGTGCCCTACCACCTCGGGAGCCGGGGTGTAGATGTCCTGGATGATCCCCGTAGCCGTGCCGAACTTGTCGCGCATGTCCTCGTAGAACTCCGTGAAGCAAAGCTGCTTGTGAAAGGTGTTTTGGGGATTGGTCTTGCGTGGAAATACGAAACCTACCACCGCATTGCAATGCCGCATCAGGAAGCGCCCGACAAATTCGCGGTTGCTGCCCCCTTCCAATTTTGATCTAAGCAGAATGGCCGGACTGTGAAGCGCGCCGGCGCAAAGGAGTACAATCCCGGCGGAGAGCGCAAAGGGACGCCGCGACTCTTTGTCTATGCATTCCACCGAGTTTATTCGACCGTTTTTTTCCACGACCCTGGTGGCAATCGCACCCGCCATGATCTCCAGACCAAAGCCTTGAGCCTCCTGCAAGATGGTCGTCGTGAGATCGTTCTTGGCTTCTATCTTGCAGGGAAACCCATCGCAGGTATTGCACCTGATGCAAACAGGTCTGGCCCCGTTGCCGAAGTTGATGGCCAGGGGAATTTTACCAGGTCTGTAGCCGACCTTGTGTGCAGCAGCGCGTATCCGTTGCGCCGGAGGAGCCAACTCTACGCTGCGGAATGGATAGTCCTGCGAACGCCGCGGTTCGCAGACATCCTCTCCCGATTGGCCGTGGACTCCCAGAAGGCGTTCGGATTTGCAATAGTAATTCTCCAGATCCTCGTACTTGATCGGCCACTTGCCGAAGTCGTTCTCGCGCAAGCGCAGCGAGGCTCCACCGTAAAAAACCGACATACCCCCCACGGCCTCGTTGGGATAAATCGGCTCGAACTCTCTGTCATTGTACTGTTTGGCGAGCAGAGGAGAAGCACTTTTATACCTCTGCTCGAGTAGAATCTTGCGCTGGTTCCAGTCCCAATTATCTCTCTTCGCCCAGCCCCCGCGCTCCAGCAAAACCGTTTTCAGTCCTGCCTGGGCTAGGGCGTGAGCAGCGGCGGATCCACCAAAGCCCGAACCGATTATGAGGACATCATATGACGCTGATTTCATAGGCACAGAGGAAGACCAGAGCCACGATGATGACCAGAGCCAAATGGTGGAACTTTTCGCGCTTGTCCACGTGCTTCTGAATCCGGGCCAGGTCCGGCCTGAATTTCCCCGACATATTCCTCTGAACGTAAGTCTTGTAGTACTCGATCACGAAGCGCTCCAGACCGCCGTTCATGTAAATGAGAATACCCAGAGAAATTGGAGTGTGAGGATTGTTGAGAAAATAAAATAGGGGAGACAGAAGGACAAGCACAGCACCCGAACGCTGAAACTTCAACAACTTGAATCCTTCAAACGGCGCGTCCTTGTAGGCTCCTCCCAGGGCGACCAGTAGCCCGGTCGCATAGGCGGTAAGCGCAAAACCTGCGAAACTCTCTATGCTGACGTTGATCAGCAGGAAGCAGGATACCATGGCGACGAGGACGATCCCTGCCCCATACCTCAACCCATCGCAGCGGATATGCCGGCCGAAGAAAGTTATCCTGGAGGGTACGAAGTATTTGGTCTGGTCTTCCGTCCTGAAAAACCCCTTGTACAACTCGGCTATGAAGCGCTCGAGGCCCATGATCAGGAAAAAAATCTGCACCAATCCCAGATCCCTGAAGTTCTCGCGGAAGTAGGGGAGGAAGTAAAGGGGGAGAAAGATGACCACGTTGAAGAACGCACTGCGAGGAAAGGTTCCCGGCTTGAACCCTTCATAAGGAGAGTCCTTGAAGGCTCCCCACAGCGAAGTATAGAGACCCGAGACGACGGTGATTCCCAGTCCAGCCAAAAAATTCACAATATTTTCCAACCCTGAAGAGACCCGGAACAAGCCTTACAATATCGGCCTCGGTCTTCCCCCAGGCAAGAAATGAGGATATTGCATTTCCCGCATATTCCCTTATTTTTGCTTCTTCTCTAACCGAAAGGGTTTGCTATGCGCCTCGGCGTAGTGGGCATGTTGCCTTCCGACTTCCGCACCATCACCCTCGAGCATTTCGACCCCATTCACGCCCTCGGACTCACAGGCGCCAGTTGCGGCATCTCCGGGGACCCCCTCTTCGAAGTGAGCACCGCAGAGTGCCGCCGGACAAAACAGGTTTTTTCCGCCGCCGGCATGGATCTGGTGCAGTTAAGCATCGGCTACGGCGAATGCCTTTTTGATCCGAATGCGGATCTGCGCACAAGCCTCCTGCACAAAATCGGACGCGGCATTGAAGTCGCACGAGATCTGGGTGCACGGGCGTGTCTGATCCGTCCCGGCAGCCTCAGTCCCAGCGGCAGCTACAGCCCGACCCGCAGCAATCTCGAGCCGGCCAGCCGCCAACGCCTGGTGGAGACCCTCGCCCAGATTGCCGCCAAGGGCGAAGCCGAAGCCGTCACCGTAGTGGTGGAGACCCACCAGCTTACCATCATGGATTCTCCCGAAACCAACCGCCGGATTCTCGAAGCCGTGGGCTCGGAACGCCTCCGGGTCGTGATGGACTACGTCAACCACTTCCAGTCCCTGCATCAGGTCTACCACAGCAGGGAACGAATCAAGCATATCTTCGAGGAGATGGGACCCATCTCCACTATCGGCCACTGCAAGGACGCAAGGGTGGCCGACGGACTGGTGTTGCACATCGAAGAAACAGTTCCGGGAGAGGGAGAGTTGGACCTGACCACGGCCTTGCGCTGCTGGCACAACCTCCACCCCGACGGCTATATGCTCCTCGAGCACTTGCCGGACGAGAAGTATCCTCTGGCCAGCGCCAACGTTCATCGCCTGGCAGCCGCAGGCGGAATCGAAATCCATTGAAAAAGTAAACCCATGATCGATCCATACGGTTCAAAGACTCTCAATCCCCTCTACGTCGGCGACGAGGGCCAGCGCGACCAGCTTCTTGCAGAGGCCGAAAATCTGCCTTCCCTTACCATTTCTTCGGGCTCCGCCGCTGCGGCCGTGATGCTGGGCTCGGGATACTTCAATCCTCTCCGGGGATACATGGACCTGGCAGAGGCCAGCAGGGTTGCCACGGAAATGAAGCTTGCCGACGGCCTGTTGTGGCCCGTACCCGTGGTCAACATCGTCCCCCGGGAGCGGATCCCCTCGGGCGTCGGGGCCGGCAGTCGCGTCGCTTTGCTCGATCCCAACGTGGAGAACAATCCAGTTATCGCCATCCAGGAGGTTCGCTCCGTTGAAGCGCTCTCCGAGGGCGACACGATCTCTCTGGTCGAGCAGACCTTTGGCACCGCCGACCCCCGGCATCCGGGGGTGGCCGCCTTCAAGGCCATGGGCGACGCGGTCCTGGCCGGTCCCATCCAGGTGCTGAGCTATTCCTACTTTCGCACCGACTTCCCCGACACCTTTCGCACGGCGCCGGAACTGCGCCGCGAATTTGCCCTTCGGGGCTGGAACACCGTGGTGGCCTTCCAGACTCGCAACCCCATGCACCGCGCCCACGAGGAGTTGTGCCGCATGGCATGGAAATCGGTCGGTGCCGACGGTATCCTCATTCACATGCTCCTGGGCCGGCTCAAGCCGGGAGATATCCCCGCCCGCGTGCGCGACGCAGCAATCCGCAAGATGGTGGACCTCTATTTTCCCGAAAATACGGTTTACATCGCGGGCTACGGTTTCGACATGCTCTACGCCGGCCCCCGCGAAACCGTCCTGCATGCCATCTTCCGCCAGAACAGCGCCTGTACCCACCTGATCGTCGGCCGCGACCACGCCGGTACCGGCGACTATTACGATCCCTTTGCCGCCCAGACCATTTTCGACCAGATACCGGCAGGAACCCTCGGCATTCAAATTTTTCGCGGCGACCATACAGTCTGGTGCAACGAATGCGGCTCCATCGTCATGATGCGCGACTGTCCCCACGGCTCCGAAAACCACCTGTTTCTCTCGGGCACCCAGGTGCGCCGGATACTGGCGCAAGGGCAAAGGCTACCGCCGCAATTCGCCCGTCCCGAGGTGGCCGAGATCCTCATGCAATTCTACCAGGAAGAACACAACTCTTAGTTCGATGTACTTCGCCTATTGCCGGGCATGGCGTCGGAACGACCGGGGATTGGTAGTGACCTAAGGCCGTGGATCAACCAAATCTCCCCGCACATTCCAATAGACGGAACCGACCTGATGACCAATCTGGAAATTTTAAAAGGCTGTGAGCTCCATTGCCACTTGGGCGGCTGCATTTATGCGGAGGATCTGCTTGAACTGGGGAAGGACGTCTACGAAGAAGTAGAATGGGATTTGTTCGTTACCAGCTACGAAAAAGCCTTCGGCGCAAGACCCGATCCTGCGGCCCTGTTCAGAGATGCCCTGGCAGACCGGGTAGATGGACTCAGGCGGTTCCGCCAGCACTACATTGTCGCAGAATCTGACGGAGCCAGGTTCGACCGCTTCCAGGCCAAGTTCAACCTGACGTTCTGTCTCTACCGCCATTGGCGACAGGTACTGCACCGCGAGGAAGAAATCGCGCGCTGCATCGTCGCGCGCCATCGCGGCGAAGGCCTTGACTACGTAGAGTACCGCGCCATGTACAGTAATGCCACAGAGGATCCCGAAGGGTTCATCAACTTCCACCGCTGTAATGCACGAGTCATGCAAGAAGCCAGCGGCAACGGCTTTGAAGCCCGCTACATAATCAGCCTGCCGCGCTGGGCTCCTCTGCAGGGGTACGCCCTGGTTGAGCGCCTGTTCGACGAACACCCGGATTTGATCCCAACCATCGTCGGCCTGGACTTCTGTTACTTCGAGGAGGGTTATCCCCCCAAGACCATGCGCCCCCTCTTCGAGCGCCTGGACCGGGACAACCGGCGCCGGCCTCAACGCGCCTTGCAGGTGGTCTACCACGTAGGGGAAGTCTATTTCGACAAGTCGCTGGAGAGCGCCGTGCGCTGGTGCCACGAGGCCGCCTCCATGGGCGCCTCACGCCTGGGGCACGCCATAGCCCTGGGTCTCGATCCGGAAACAGCCATAGCCCGACGGGAAAGAGCCCACCAGGAGGAACTCGTCAACGAACGCCTTGACCAGATCAACTATGATCTGCACTTCGGCGATGCCCTGCAAAGCTACGGTGTGGGCATCGACCGGAAAGCTTTACAGCAGGAGCGTTCAGCTTTGCTCCGTCGTCCCGCCACAGCCAGGCTGCGGCGCCCCTACACCCGGGAACGCCTCGAGGAGGTGCGCCGGCGCCAGAGCTTGGTCCTCGATCGCCTGGTCGACCTGGGCACCGTCATCGAGTCCTGCCCCTCCTCGAATCTGCGCATCGGCGGCGTGCCGGATGCCGCCCGGCATCCTCTGCATCGTTTTCTGAACTCGGCAGTGAAGCTGGCCATCAGCGCCGACGATCCCGGCATCTTCGATTCTCCGCTGGCCGCCGAAGTCGACTGGGTTCTGGAGAACACCGGAATGGATGGGGATGCTCTGGAGCGACGTCTGGGAGATCCGCGCCGCTTCCGCCTGGGCAACCTGCGGCCGCAGTAGGGTTCCGGACATAAAGGACGATGGGAGCAAGCGCCAGCCATGCGAATTTCAAAATAGAGCCGGCGCCCAGGCTGCGGTGATGCAAGGTCCATGAACCCCTCCGCCAAAGCCTGAGAGCAGGATTCCGCCTTCCCGGTCTGGCCACCGCCGAGAATGTACCCCCAAACCAGAGGAGAATACGATGCTCGAAAGGAAGATAACCCTCTACAAGCCCCACGGAGCCTGCTGGCGCATGAGCAATGACTACTTCATCCTCGACGTGGACGACGTTACCGGTGTCCTTCAAGGGCTTTATCTGAAGAACGATTTCAACGATGCCAATTTCATGGGCAACGAAGAAAACACGGCGACTGACGTCGCCTGGCGCGAACGCTATGTCAAAGACATGAACCACAGAGCCCCGCTGTACGGGTGGACCGGAGACATTTTCCTGAAGGCGCGCCGCGAATCCGAAGCCCAGGACCGGCTCACTGCCATGTACACTTTCTTTTCCGACGACATCAGGAGGGTGGAATGCTCGGAGAACGCCATTGCCTGCTCCTACAGTGGAAACTCGGCCTTTGTGGGCGGATTGAGAAACCTGGAAATAACAAGCACCTACCGGCTGCAGAGAGACGCAATCCACTGGGATTTGGTGGTCGGGAATTGCAGCTCGGAAACCATGGTTGTCGGCGAACTTGGTTTCCCCATGGTTCTGAATACCAGCACTTACATGGGAAGCTCTCTCACCGGACTCAACCACCGGTCGGTGCAAAATCAAAAGTATTTGAACGAAAACCGCTTCGAAAAGCACTATCTCGCCGCGGGTCACTCGTCCTGTTTCTCCGTCGTACGCTACGGTGGAGTTGGCGACCACCTGATGATCATTCCAACGGGGGACACCTTTTTCGAAGCCATCGGAGAAGAAGGGGAATACGGCCATGAGGAAATGATGAAAACCCAGGGCCCGCTGGTTTATCTTTATTCCGGCTCGGCGGCTCGCATTCCCACGGAAAACGGTCACCGGCAGCTGATTCTGCGACCGGGAGAAGAGAGAACCTTCGGCCTCGTCTTTCTGAGAGCAAGAGACATCCGCGAGTTGAAGGATAAATTCTACCGCAGCGGCAAGATCGACGTGAAAATCATTCCGGGAATGGTCATTCCCCAGGATGGGGAGGGACAGTTGCTGCTGCGCTGCAGTAAAAGGATCCATCACATCGAAACGGATCGGGGAATCGCGGTCGAACCCACGGGATCCTGGGGAGGCCATCATACCTACAGGGTTCGGGTAAGCGCTGAAGGGGAGCTCAAAGTCCGCATCGCCTACGGGGATGACGAATGGACCACGCTGCTGTTCTACGGAACGCCGCCGCTGGAGCAACTGATGGCGGCCAGGGCCGCTTTCATCGCCAGGAACCAGCAGATCAGGGATCCGGAGGATCCGTGCTGCTACGGCTTCAGAAGCTGGGACAACGACCTGGAAAAAATGGTGGATTCGGAGATGTCTCCGGGCCTTGGCTGCATCGATATCGGCGGGAGCGACGACCGTGGATTTGCGCCGCCCCTATTCCTGTCGGCAAAGAACAGCTACTATCCCGACGCCGGCGAAGTGAAGGTTCTCGACGATTTCGTGGAACACTTTCTCTACGGCAAGCTTCAGGACAGGGAAACGTTCACCGTGAAAAACAGCCTCTACGACAATTACGAGACCTACGAGCGCCTGAAGGGGAAGCCCGACTTCAGCAATATAGAGAGCTTCCTGATCACCGGCGATCAGGGGCGGGAAACGACGTGGAGACGATGGGATTACGGCTGGCGCATCTACAATTTCCCTCATGTTTACAACGTATATTTCAATATGTACAGGATAGCCAAGGGCACCGATCTCAAACTCAGCCGACCCGCCGAAGAATACCTTTTCTTCGCCTACAAAACAGCCATGGCCGCCTACCTTGATTCCACCTATGCCGACACCTTGCAGTTCAGAGGTTTTCAGCAGTACGTCTGCGGCAATATGTCGGAGAGCCATGCACCCCTCGGATCGTTCAGACTGGAAGATATCCTCGCAGCCCTGGACGAGGAGGGTATGACGGAGGAAAGCAAAGAACTGCGGACCATGCTGGAAAAGCGCAGCGAGCATTTCGTCAGCGAAGAATATCCCTTTTCTTCGGAGTACCTTGGACCAGGAGCGAGCACGAACCACAGCCCCTCTTATGTTCTCGCCAAGCTAGTCGGCAGCGAAAGATTGAAGCGTACCGTGGTGAGAATGATTTTGTCCACGAAAGACTGGTTCCCCAGATGGTACAGCTACGCCGCCTTGCGCCACTTCATCGGCAATTACACCACCTCCCTGCATGCCTATCCTCTTCTCGACCACTACGAATCCACGGGCGACGATTTCCTGCTCCAGATGGCCTATGGTGGACTCCTGGGCCACTGGTGTTGCGTCGATTCGGCAGGAAAGGGCTATAACAGCAGAGAGTGGCGTTTCAATCCTGTTGATAGAGATCACCCCAATTACAACTACTACGTCAACGAAGCACGGTCGCTGGAACTGGGCGTGGGCCTCAACTGCAACTTGAGGTTGTTGTGCGCCACCCTGGTATTTGACGAGCACTTCGGGGTAACCGGCTACGGATGCCGTTGCTCGGCCACAGAGGAGGGCTATCTGTTGGAGCCGTGGTCAGGTTTCGGATTCAAGGCAAGCATCGTACCCCTGGGGCTAAAGGTCGAAACCACCAATGTGAAAGTGGCGAGAATAAGCGTAGACAGAGGTAAAACCACCACCAAGATCAAGCTGGCGGAGGTAGCGCCTGATATAAATCAAGGTACTGTGAAAGTGGTGGGACTTGACCCTGGCGAGTACCGGGTCTCCTGCGGCGGGGAAAGTGGTCAGTACCAGGTTTCCCAGAAAGGTGTTCTCAGATTGAAGACCGTGCCTCCGGGACAACCCCTGGAGATTCGGGCAGTCTGACCGGAGTTTCGCAAAGGGTCCGGGGCCGTGAGGGTAGCTGAGTGATGGCAGCGAAGATCTTACCTCCCGGCCGACTGAGGAGAGATCGTTATTGACCGTCGACGGTCTCATATTAACTTTGGTTCCTCCACCTCCTCTTGCTGCTCGGTGCTCGAATAGACTTAGTTGGTCCTCGAACCTGCAATGGTGCGTAGAACTGCACAGCGGATAGAGAAACCCCTTCTGAAAATCGGGGTTGCCGTATGGAGGGGATCTACTTTCACCCTGGCCTGTCCGGCGAACTGTTCCCTTACCCACCGATGGCAGAGTCCATGAATATGGTAACCGATGCTGGATTCGAAAAATAAATCAACATCGTTTAATCAAAGAAACTGGAAATGCTAGGATGATAAAAAATATTTTCCAATTAATCTCAGGGGATTAACAATGACAGCGGAAAATAATGTAGCTGAGGCCATAGACCTGCTTCAGATTCATTACAGTGCTTACACCCAGATTAAGCCCTATGCAGATAAGTACCTGCATCCACATCCCACAGACACGAAAGGCTGGTCTCAAATTATTGTCAGCGCATTGACCGGATTGAAAGGGTATTCAAGAAAAAAGGGGCCTGACTTTGAAGATGGTTCAGATGTAAAAGCGGCTAACTGTTGGGATGCTATTGATACCCCTCGTTTCAATGGATGTATTAAAGCCGGGACACAGGCAGCAAAAGCAAATTCTCTAGCTTCTTTAGATGTTATGCCATTTTTATTTTTTGTAATGTGGGATACAACAGAATTTACAAAGCAAAAGCGCTGTAGAATCTGGGTAGTGAGACCCCAAATCGATTCTGAGTTCCGGAGAATTGCTAGTAAATGGTATAGTTTGAGAGCACAAGGAAAAATAATAAGCAATAATTTTCAGCTTCACCCACCGAGAAACCTAGATAATAATATTTTTCGGAATACATGTGGAAACCTTTTATACCCATTACTTTTTGAAGCTCATTTAGTGCCAGACGGGCTCCTATCCTATAATGAGTCTGTACTAAGTAGCGGAGCATGTGTTGTAGCTCATATCTAAAGCGAGACCAATTCATTCATTGCAGTCCACGTTCGTTGAAGTGCAATATTCGACTCATTCAGTCGGATGTATGCTTTAGTAAATTCACTAATCGCGATATCATATTTTATTCTATTTTCCGTTCCTGATTTAGGGATAGCAAATTTGATCGACATTAGTTCCCTTGTCTTGATTCGATTGTGAGATGAAGACGTACCAGATGTCAGAGACCGGATTTGATTTTGCGAACCTTCAGACAGAAGTAATAACATAATTTCATACACACTATAACCAGGTTTTGCTTTCATAACTTCAAACTCAGTAGAGCACGATAGCTCGAATGGTAAGTCAGGTACCACTAGAATTCTTGGAATACTAGGATTAATTTTTGAGAAAAGAATGTCCCCGGTACTACATGGTTTTCCCGGAGTTTTTGGATCATATTCAATCAGTTCTCTTACGTTGAGTGATCCAAAATCTCCTACGTGAAGTACACTTATGCACTTTTGAGACTCCGGTTTTGGTGTTCTCACCCTTTTTTTCTTTTCTATTGTGACAAGGCCGTCGAGTTCAAGAACGTCGAAATCGATGGTATATGCGAGGTTTTCCATTTGCCGGAGAGTCGTTAGGCGACACGATGAGTAGTGGGAAGGCGTCCAACCCTCATTGGCGAGAACACGTTGAGCAACAGTAACACACGATGGATTATTTGATATTACCCTAAATTTTGAGAACTTATCTTTTTTCGGTCTAGCACCCGAAACACACTTAAACAAATACTTTAGTTCGTTGTTCCCTTCAGATCTCTTATATGGAACACCCTTCCTTGAAGATACTTCAAACCCAAGACTTATTGCCCGGGTCATAAAAACTAAATTATTTTTTTCCCGCTCTTTCTTTAGTTCAAGAATACAGGTTTTTGTCCTAGTTCCTGCTTGAGAGAAAGTTACAGCGGGTAACTCCGTTATTGACCTTATCGCAAAATTCTTCTGCACCTGCTCACGTAAATGAGCTGGAAGGCCTGCCGCCGAGATAACAGAGTCCGGCAACACCGCCAGAACTGTTCCACCAGGTTTCAAAAGACTTAAATATCGATCAAGAAAGAGAAGTTCCGAATCAACAAATCCCTTTCTATTTTGAATGTAATTATGAAGACATGGGAAGAAGTTAAAACTGTGAAGAGCTATATTTGCACAAGAATATCTCGCACCAAATGGAGGATTAGTTAGGATTAAATCACACTTTTCCGTAAATGAGTCTAGGGGGGAACCGATTTTTAATGAATTCCCTCGATAAATTTTTCCGTCACTTATCCCAAACAAGGCAAGATTTAAAAGGCTCAAACGAGCCATTCTATCCACCTTATCCTGTCCAATTAAAACAAGGCTTGGTTTTTTCCCTTCTGTCGCTGACCAACATCTGTAAAATTGGGCTAGAAACGAACCGACACCACATGACGGGTCACAAATTATCGGCGACTCGGATCTGAATAACTTTTTATTTTCTTTAAGTCTACTCAAGCCTATGTCCACCATATAGTTTACAACCTCTGGTGGAGTCATGTACTGCGCATCTTCAATATTTTGTCGGAAATTATCTCTAATAAAATGACCAAATGCTTCATTTAAAAATTCAAACGATTCGGATGAAAAAGTTTCTCTTAAATATCCGTTAAATGAATCAAGGACTACCCGTGCGAGTCCCCAAGCCAAAGCATCCTCGGATTCAGCAATATTAAACTTTGGATTTGGCCCAAGGAGTGATTCCCCGTCATAATTGGTCAGTACTTCGCTCCTACCAGCTAGTATGAGCGCTTTGTTTAAGGACCTAACTAGACCTTCCTTGCTTGTTTCGTGCATTTCGAGGATTTCATTCAAGCTTGGGACTCTTGACCTTGGATCTCTGATTGAAGCGATTTCTAAACAGAGAAGCTTTGTAATCTCATCTAGTTTCGAGTTGGAATCCTCCAATCTTCCGGATTCATGGAACAATTCTCTCATTTCTATGAGCCCAGCATTGAAATGCTCTAAAAGGGAGTTTTTGTGTTCCATTTTTTATTCATTCAGGGGTTTAAACTACATTTTGCGAATTTAATAAAATTTATATGCGATTTTTGCTTACCATCTATTTAGTTTGGCATTCGAAAATTCCACAACCACTTCATTCCAGATAATTTTTTCTCCACTACAACATTGCTGTCATCGGCGTCGGTTGTCAGGGTATCATTTTCTTGTGCCCCGGGTGCGGCAAACTAACTCCAACCCGTTGGGCTTTCTCCGAGGTAGACTGGCTTCAGAGAAAACAAGACATCGTCGGGAGATCACACACCGCCGTTACGAGCTAAGGTGGCACTGAATGACTACGGACTAAGTAAACAGCCTTTTATTACTTACTTGATCCTTGGCCTTTTGATGAACCAGATTCTTCACGCAACTTGATTTGGACGCAGGCTTTCCCGGGGGTACGAACCAGGACTGTCGGACAAACCGGCGCTCCAACACGGGCGTTGACGATAGCAGAGCCATCGCTGCTTAGGAAACCAAGAATATCCGGCTGATTCCCGTACCGGCTGCCGCCATGCGCTCAAAGGGTGGTCCAGCCCCCATCTACCATGAGAGCATGCCCGGTGATGTAGGCGGACGCATCGGAGGCCAGAAAAACCACCGCTCCCTTGATATCTTCGTCGTCCAACAGCCGCCCCAGAGGACAGCGCTTGGTGTAGTTGGCCACAAAGGGAGCGGGGTCGCCGCTGTCGTAACCCCCGGGACAAATGCAGTTGGCGCGCACCCCTTTTTTGCCGAAGTAATTTGCCAGGTAGCGGGTAAAATTGATCATCCCGGCTTTCACGAAGGTATAGTCGGGAGGCTGCTTCATTTCCGTACCCTCGTAGATGGTGGGATCGTTGGCCACCACGCCGTAAATACTGGAAATGTTGATTACAGATCCCCTGCCTTGCTCGACCATGCCGGGAATGAACGCTTTGCACATGGCAAAGAGGCCGACCATGTTGCCTTTGGCCCCGAACTCCCAGGATTGTGGGGTTTGCTCGTCGAAACCCCCACCTCTGATCGCCAGGGCGCTGTTGACCAGAATATCGAGACGGCCGAACCGTTCCACGACCCGTGCTCTCAAAGCTTCGATTGACTCCAGGTCGGTTATATCCAGTTCCATGCCGTGGGCATCGTAACCCAGGCTGTTCAGTTCCTCGGCGAACTCCCGGTTGCGTTCCAGCGACCGCGACGCGGTGATCAAGGTGGCGCCGGCTTCGGCCAGAGCCGCAGAAATGCTGCTGCCGAACAGGGGTCCGGCTCCGCCGGACACCAGGGCGATGCGATCCTTCAAGGAAAATTTATCAAGTATCCCCATACCTATCCTTCCATTCTGTTGCCCCCAGGTCCGAACTCTGGTATGAAGCAGCTTTCATGGCCACCGCCGGCACGGAGATGGAAGTGAAAAGTTATATAGGCCCTTGCCCATAACAGAATAGTTCCAAGTAGAATTTCGGCTCCCGGATCAAGCCGCCAAAATCCTTTCGTAAACGCCCATATTTTCCCCCTCCTTTTCTTCCGGGTCGGCCAGCTTGAGCCACACCGCCTGATCCTTCCGTGCCCCGCTCACATCTTGTACCTCCCCCGCTTCCTCCGGCCTGGGGCCGCTCCAGACCACTTCCCCATCCTGCAGATAAATGAAGGAGCCGCCATGGCGCCCGCACAAGCGCTGGCGATGCTCGCGATAGAACAACGCTTGTTCACATGCGGTCCGCCGCAAACTGGCAATTTTTTCGCTGGGGGCCAACTCCGCCGAATCGAATTCCTCCAGGGGCGGCTGCAACCCTCCCGCGTCGAAGTCGATATCTTCCAGATTCACGGTGCCGAAGCCGTGGTTCGCCGCCACCACAATGGGGCTGCGGTCGCGCCGGTAGGGCGGGTGGGGCCAATCCAGCCGCGGGTCCGTCCCCATCAGGTAAGTGCCGCAGGCGTCGGTGGCAATCACGTGGTCGCCGGCAATGAGCGCATCGCAGATCCGTCCTTCTCCACCCCATTCCCGTCTCGCCTGTCCCGTGAGCGCGTCAATAATGTTGAGGCAGGGTCGGGTGATCATGCCGAGATCCGGCAACACGTAGGAAAGCCGGATAACGTGATGAAAGTATCTCCGCAAACGGCCATGAGGTGGAATGGGCGGTAAGCCAAACAGGTTTTTGAGACACAGCGTGATGCCCATGAAGCCGTGGTTTTTCATCTTGGCTATTGATACGAAGGCGTCAGCCTCGCCGAGTGCGGCCGAGAGCTGATACTCGGCGAACATCGCGCCCCCTCCGGGCACCTTGTAGCGCTCGAAAGGAGGGTCGCCGGCTTCCACATAAGGGATACCGAATTCCGCAAAAATCGGAGCCATATTGAAATCGGACCCCGGCCGCTGTCCCGCAGGGACCATACTGGTATCCAGAACGAAGATTCGTGCCTCGGTGCGTTCTCGCAGCAAGCGCAGCGAGGCGCGGAGCACGTCTTCGTCCACCAGCTCCTGGCGCCGGCCCCCGATGCGGCGGATTTCCTCCGTGCGCATCTGCATGTTGACCTTTATCCCGACCTTGCGCGCCTTCTCGATCTTCTCCCAGGAGCGCGTCAGCGGGGCGGTGACCGCCTTGAGCTTCTGGTAAATTTCTTCCTGAGATGCCTTGTGGCTGCAGGGAATGGCGCGAACTTTGTACTCTTTTTTCTCCAACATATCAACAACTCCGACCTTGTAACAGGTGGACGCCTGGTTTGTCTCGTTCCATGGCCGGTGCGGTTCAGCGGCCGGGCGGAGCCGGAACCGCACGGAAGTAAATATAGTCCAGGCTGAGACGAATTGCGACTGCGGCGAAGTCTCCGACCGTGCTTGCAGCAGAGCTGTTCGGCAACGGCCGCAAATCCGCCGAATTTTCTGCAACCTGAGCGATGGTTCGCTTTCTTTTTCAATTAAAATCCCGGAACTCCACCCCATGAATCTACCATGGAGGAGCTCAGAAGCAATGAATTGTCAAAGGGACCCTTCCAACAGACGGGGTTCATCGACCTCGATTCCGAGCCTCGAACCCTGTGGAACGGCGATACTTCCATCGTGGAGGTCGAGTATCGGCGTGTGCAAGGTACAGTCGGCTAGAGGATTCTCTCCAGCCCGGAACTCCATGCGCAGTAGATTCGGAACCGCCGCGGCGAGCTGCAGGCTGGCGGCAAAGTGAATCACCGACTCTATACTGACATGGGGCTGAAAGGAAGCCCCAAAGACATCCGCTAGTTGGGAAATACGATGACACTCGGTGATATCACCGGCGTCTGCGCCGGACTCGCCTGACTGTCCCGATTTTCTTGCGGTATACCGGCTGCGATGCCATATGCCTCTACCCGGGGAACTTCCATGATGTTTTTCCTCGGATCAAGAGCGTGGTGCCAATAGAAAGCCAGTTGAAGAGGGGGAGAGACTGGCTTACATGGGAGCTTGTGGATCGTCGCGGATCGTTCCTCATTTTCCCGGACCCACCTCGAGCTCGAGAATTTGCTCGATCAACGGGCATATGTAGGATTGAAGCTGATCGCGCATGAGACCTGGGCCAATGCACTCATATGCGTCGAGCGTTCCCAACAAAGCCCATCCGTTACCCCTTCCCCATACAATGCAATCCCCCCGCTGAGTTTCAGCGCTCCCCCCGTGTGCGGAATTCCCCGTTTCGGGCAGCCGAAGCATATCTGCGAAGCGCGATAGGAGCTCCTGTTCCAGGGCCGGGGCTCGCTCCGCTCCGGCCCGGTTTTCATCCTGCGCCGCAGTGGCCAGAAAAGGTAGTTCCGCATAGAAACAATCAACCCAAATCCGGAGTTCCAATCCGGAGAGATCCGGCCAATGCAAGGGCACCCCCAAGCGCCACCGGGGAGCGCCGGCGAATAGTTGTATCAGGGTCTCGCCCACATTCTCCCGAGCACGCGGATGCAGTGCCTCGCGGCGCAGAAAGGAACGACCGGGGGTGACCCGGTCCCCCCGGCTCGAGGAACTCTTTGTCCAACCAATGCAAAAAGAGGACATCTACGAAGGCAAGGATGTCCGCGTTGTCCTGCCGCTCGGAGGCGGGGGAAGACCGTCTACCGCAACGGTTTCGCCGAAGTGCCACACATTGAGGGGACGGCGAATGGTGGCTCTGTGCACACCCGGTCGAGGATTTGTCTGAGAAATGGGTCGATTACGGAGGAGTTTGCCATAGCATGTGCGGTGGAACCCCAGTATTGACAACTGAGCAATGGGACCTAAAAAAATACCAGAACCGGGCTAGAGAAATTTCCTTTCCCAGCCGGTCCTCTCAAGCGCCGAAGTCCTCTAGCCGGATATCGCCCACGACAATATTCTGCAGGACCTCGGCATAGAGAATGTGTTCCTGTTGCAGCACCCGCTCGGCCAGAACATCCGCGTCGTCGTCCGCCATCACCGCCACCCTCCTTTGGGCCAGCACAGGCCCGTGGTCGTATTCCTCGTCCACCAAGTGCACAGTCGCTCCGCTCTCTTTTTCACCGGCGGCCAAGACGGCCTCATGCACCGCCCTCCCATATAGCCCCCTGCCGCCGAACTTGGGAAGCAGGGCAGGGTGAATGTTCAGGATACGGCCCCGATAGGCCGACAGCACAGCTGCATCCAGCCGCTTCATGTAGCCGGCCAGGCAGATCACCTCGGCCTCCCATTGCTGCAAAGCTGCTAGAATCGCCGCATTCAGTTTTCTGGGATCGGGATGGGTACGACCACTCAAGTGATATGCGGGTATCCCTTCTCTGCGCGCCCGCTCCAAGGCTCCAGATTGCGAGTTGTTGCTGATCACCACGCGGGGTTCCGCCTGCAACCTTCCCTCTTTGCAAGCGTCGATGATGGCCTGCATATTGCTGCCGCTGTGGGAGGCCAAAAACCCGAGTTTTATTGATTCCACGAAGCCCCTAAAGGATTTCCAGGACGTTGACGGGCGGGCGGCCCAGCCTTGCCCGCTCCCCCTTAACCACAATAGGCCGCTCGATCAGAACGGGATTCTCCACCAAGGCTCGAATCAACTCCTGGCGACCGGCCTGTTTCAGGTTCAACTCTTCGTACAAATCCTCCTTCGTGCGAACAAGATCCTCAGGCTCCATGCCCAGCTGTTCCAAAACCTGTTCCAGCGTCTGCTCGTCGAGTGGATTCTCCAGGTAGTCGACGATCTCCGGCTCAATTCCCCGCCCGCGGACAAGGTCGAGGGTTTGACGGCATTTGCTGCACCTTGGATTGAAATAGATCTTTACTCCTGACATGTCACCTCCCCGTGGATTCGTTTACTGACAGACACCTTGTAACTTCAAGATTTGGCCAGGGAAAACAGTACGGACATCCTCCTAAAATGAATCGTACCCTTTCCTGATCTTGCGCACGCGTTGGCGGGCAGGGGATGAAACCGCGATACCACAGGCAGGGCTGAGTTTTCTTTGCGGTTTTCTATTTAATTCCCATATTCCTCCCGGAGGATCAGCCTCGAACAAACAGGGTGATCCCCGAAGGAATAACCGGCTCCTGCCGAGGGCCAGCGAGCAAGGACGTGGAAACGGCACCTGGCCGAGGCCCTCTTTTTACTGTGTACCGACGGCCCTTCCCTGCCAAATCCGCCCATTCCAACTTTCTTCATCAGCGATAAATCTGGAATGATGAACCGGTTAGAGATTAGAGTCAAGTGATCGGCTACCTGCAGCATAGATGGGGGGCGGAAGGTGGATACCGCGAATTTTTGGGCATTGCCTTCCCCCTCGTCCTCAGCACCGCGAGTTGGAGCGTCCAGCACTTTGTCGACCGTGTCTTTCTCACCTGGCACTCCACCCAGGCTCTTGCCGCCGCCATGCCGGCCGGAATGGCCAGCTTCACCTTTGTCAGTCTCTTTCTGGGAATCGCCGGATACATCAACACCTTCGTCGCCCAGTACGTCGGCGCCCGCCGGCCCCAAAACGTGGGTCCCGTCATCTGGCAGGGAGCTTACCTGGCCCTCCTGGCCGCGCTCTTCGGATTGGCTCTGGCGGCGCTGGCCGGACCGCTTTTCGACTTGATCGGCCACGATCCGGCCATACGCAAAAAAGAGGTGATTTACTTCCGCATCCTCTGCTACGGTATCTTTCCGCTCGTGATCTCCACCGCAGCTTCGTGCTTTTTCAGCGGACGCGGCAAAACCTGGACGGTGCTGGCCGTCAACATCGCCTATACATCCTTCAATATTGTTCTCGACTACGGTCTCATCTTAGGCAAATGGGGGTTGCCAGCATGGGGCATTCGGGGAGCGGCCTGGGCAACCAACATCGCCACCTTGTTCTCGGCACTTTTGTTCATGGGATTGATGCTGCAACGAGCCTACCGGGAGGAATTCAAAACCCTGCAAGGGTGGAGATTCAATTTCGACATCTCCCGCCAGCTTCTTCGCTTCGGCGGTCCCAGCGGCCTGACCTTCATGCTCGACATCATGGCTTTTTCGCTATTCATCCTGCTCACAGGCCGGCTCGGCATGGTCGAATTAGCCGCAACCAACCTGGCCTCCAACATCAACAGCCTGGCCTTCATGCCCCTCATCGGCTGCAGCATTGCGGTATCTACCATGGTAGGCCAACGCTTGGGTCAGAATCGCCCGCACCAGGCAGAGTACTGCACCTGGACGGGTTTCCACCTCGCCTTCCTTTACATGCTGGGCATGGCTCTCGCTTACATGTTCACACCCGAGTGGTTCCTGCTGCCCTTCGATGCGCGGGCGCAGGGAGCCGCTTTCACCGCCGCTCGCGCCACCGCTTTGGTCCTGCTGCGCATCGTGGCCATCTACTGTGTCTTCGACGCCATGTACATGGTCTTCACCGCCGCCCTCAAAGGGGCCGGCGATACGCGCTACGTCCTTTGCCTGTCCGTCGGGTTGAGCTGGGCCGTCATGGTCATACCCGTATTTCTGGCTCTGGCCTATTTCGATGTCGGACTCTATGTCCTGTGGTCCTTCCTGTGCGCATACATCATTGTGGCAGGGGTTGCCTTCTTCCTGCGATTTCGCGCCGGTCAGTGGAAAGATATGCGTGTTATTGAAGAGCACGCGGCCATACCCGACAAGCACTGAGGGTCGACTGCTGGGGACGAAGCAGAAGTCTGAGCAGATCTCTGACCCCCAACCTTGAAATTGGCCTATCCTTTTCTTATCTTTTTCCATTCTGCAAATTCGGCCATGGTTGTTTCGTCCGGTGGATAGGTTCCAACGAGACTGGCACCGGCGCGAATTTTCTCCCTGATAAATTCCTCCCTCTCTTCCTGCTCCACTGCCTCCCGTGCAACCGATTCGGCTAGGTGCGCAGGCACCACCACCACCCCCTCGCCATCGCCCACGACAATATCCCCGGGAAAAACGGCCACCCCGCCACATCCAATGGGTACCTGAATCTCACTCGGGTGATGGATCGTCTTGTTGGTGTGGGCATTCATGGCTGCCGCATAGGCCGCCATGCCGCCGCTGGCAATGGCAGGAGCGTCACGAAAAGCCCCGTCCGTAACAATGCCGGCACCGCCGCGTACCTGTATGCGAGTGGCCAGGATATCCCCCATGGTGCCGGCCCGGGTGTCGCCGCGCGCGTCAATAACCAGAATTTCACCTCGCCCCATGCGCTCAATGCCCATGCGCTGCACGTCCGTCAGGTTGTCGACTTCGCCTGTGTCGAGATCTTCGCGGGCGGGGATATAGCGCAGTGTAAAGGCCGGCCCTGCCATTTTCATATGGTCTCCTAGAGGAGCCACACCATGCATGAAGGTGTTGGTCAGTCCCTGTTTCTTCAGCACCGAGGTTATAGTCGCCGTACTGGGAATGAGCAACTGCTCGATAACTGTCCTATAAATGCTGGTCTGTTTCACTTTCTTCCTTTTCCCTAATTTAAATTTTATCCAGAAGGGATAATGTTCACATCATGCCGGTAGATCTCCAAAGAACCGAACCCGTCGCCCTGGTCTGTGCGACTCTGGCTCAAAACCAAACCATTCTAGCAGAAACGAGAAACCGACTCGAAGCCCGGATCCATCCCATCCGCCGTCAAGGGCCGATCTATTCTTTCGATTTCACCTCCTACTACGAGGAGGAGATGGGACCTGCCCTGGTCAAACAGATATTATGGTTTGACCAACTCGTGAATCCGGCTGCACTTCCAGGGATAAAGAGCAAAACCATGGATCTGGAACGGGAACTGGCGGGGTTCAGGGACGGAAGGACGCGCAGGCGAACCAATATTGACCCAGGCCTGGTTTCTATCGAAAGCCTGGTCCTGGCCAGCACCAAGTACAGCGGCCACCGCATCTGCATCGCGCCCGGCCTTTTCGCCGAGACCACGCTGCTCTTCCAGAAGGGCCGCTACCGGCCCTTTGAATGGACCTATCCAGATTTCCGGACCGAAGCTACGCAAACATTTCTGCAGGAGATTCGGGCTCACCTCCTGCAACAGCGCACGCCACCTTGGTAACAACAAGCTCATTGCCACTGAGGCAGCGAGCCTCACCATCGGGGTTTTCAGGGGCCATTACAGATAGGACTCAGCCTGGACAAAGTTGCGAGAACGTTCGTCTTCATTCGCGCGCACCCTCCCCCCGAACAGGCCGATTTTTCACTCCCGTGTAGATGTGGCCCGGCCGAATCAGCCTGTTGTTGTCGTGCTGCTCGATCACGTGCGCTGCCCAGCCGGCAACCCGGCTCGAGACGAAGATCGGCGTGTAGAGCAGAATGGGAATCTCCATCATGTAGTAGACATAACCACAGGGAAAATCCACGTTCGCGAAAATCCCCTTCTCCCGCACCATGGTTCCTTCGACAATATCCGCCAACTCAGGCCACTGCGCCCCTCCTTTTGCGGCAGCAACCTCACGTCCTACCCTCTTCATCGAAGGCACGCGCGAATCGCCCGTCTTGTACTCGCGGTGACCGAAACCCATGATTTTCTCCTTGGCAGCCAATGCCTTCAAGACCCACCGCTCGGCGTTCTCCTTGGCCCCGATCTCCAAAAGCATCTCCATTGCCTTCTCGTTTGCCCCACCGTGCAGTGGTCCGGCCAAAGCGCCAATGGCTGCAGTGACTGCCGAGTAAATATCGCTCAGAGTGGAAGCCGTCACCCGCGCCGTAAATGTGGAAGCGTTGTAGCCATGCTCGGCATACAAAATCAGCGAAGTGTCCATGGCTTTGATTTCGTACTCGGCCGGTTCCTCGCCGCGCAGCATGTAGAGTAGATTGGCGGCCTGCCCGAAATTCGCCAGCGGAGGAACTAGTTCCTTCCCCTCCGCCAGCCGCTGTCCAGCCGCAATGAGAAGGGGGATCTTGGCGATCAGACGGATAGCCTTGCGCACATTGGCATCGTGGCTGTTGTCCCCTGCCTCCGCATCGTCGAGAGCAAGCGCCGATACCGCAGTGCGCAGCAGGCTCATTGGATGCGCTCCGTGTGGGGCCTGACGTAGCAGATGGACAACCCGGTCGGGAAGGTGGCGCTCCCTACTCAACCGCATTTCAAACCGCTCGAGCTCCCCATCGTCGGGAAGATCCTCGTAGAGCAGCAGGTAGGCCACCTCTTCGTAGGAAGCACGCTCGGTCAATTCCACCAAGTCGCAACCGCGAATGACGAGCCGATTGAGGTTGGTGTCAATCTGCGAGATGGCCGACTCGCCGGCGACAACTCCCTCCAGGCCAGGGCTGTACTCTTTGTCATTCATGGTCGGTTATTCCTTTGCGTTGCGGGAAACGAGCCGCAATGGCTGCATCCATCTCAGAATACTTCTCGTATTGAATCAACTCGTATAATTCACTGCGCGTCTGCATACGCGCCAAATAAGCGTCCGCGGTCCCCTCCTCCTTGATCGCGCGCAGTACCTCCTCCGCCGCCTTCATCATTACCCGGAAGGCCGTCATCGGAAAGATCACCATCCTGTAGCCCATGGCGGCAAACGATTCCACTGGGATTGAGGGCGTTTTGCCAAACTCGGTCATGTTGGCCAGCAGCGGAACCTTTACCTTTTCGGCGTACAGAGCAAACTCCTCCGGAGTCAACAATGCCTCCGGAAAAATGGCGTCGGCGCCCGCTTCCACGTAGCGCAGACCACGCTCGACGCTCCAGTCAAATCCTTCTACACTGCGAGCATCGGTGCGGGCAATCAGCATGAATTCAGGGTCCTGCCGTGCCTCGACCGCTGCCGCCAATTTCCGTTCCATTTCGACGCAGCCGATTAGGGTTTTGCCTTCCAGGTGTCCGCAGCGCTTGGGCATCTGCTGGTCTTCGAGGTGGACGCCGGCCAACCCGGCGCGCTCAAAGGCCTGGACCGTGCGCATAACCTGGAGAACCTCGCCAAACCCAGTGTCCGCATCGCAGATAGCCGGTAATTTTGTGGCACGATTGATGTAGCTCGCCCCTCGCACCACCTCATCCATGCCCAAGAGGCCAATATCAGGATAGCCGGCCATGCCGTTGATCAGACCGGCACCGGAAATATAGATGGCCTCAAACCCTAGGTGCTCGGCCAACATGGCCACCGGCGCATTGAAAACGCCGGGCAAAACCACTGTATTCTTCCGAATGAGCTGGCGCAGAGCCCGCCGTTTGTTTACGGGGCTTTGTTCAGCAGCTAAGAGCATAAAGTGCAACTATCAGGCAATGTCGATGGTGGACTCGCGTTCCGGACCTACCGACACCAGCGCCACCGGCGTTCGGGCCAGTTCCGCGATGCGCTCCACATAGTTGCGGGCGTTTTTTGGCAGGCTTGCGAAACGCCGCACCTCATTTGTCGGACAACACCAACCCTCTACTTCTTCGTAAATAGGGGTACACTTGGCCAAAGTCCTGGGATTCGACGGAAACTCGTCCAGAATCGTGTCGTCGCACCGGTAGCCGATGCACAACTGTAACCGCTCCAATGTATCGAGGACATCCAGACGAGTCAGGGCCAAGCTTGTAAGCCCGTTGATGCGCGCTGCCAGACGCAGAATTGTGGCGTCAAACCAACCGCAGCGCCGCGACCGACCTGTGGTGGCTCCGTACTCGTGGCCCAGAGCGCGAATCTTGTCACCGGTATCGTCAAGCAACTCGGTAGGAAAGGGTCCATTGCCCACCCGTGTGGTATAGGCTTTGGTCACCCCGATGACCTCGTCTATCCGCGTTGGCCCAATCCCGCTGCCGGTACAAACCCCGCCCGCCGTGGTGTTGGAGGACGTAACAAAGGGGTAGGTGCCGTGATCTATATCCAGCAATGTTCCCTGGGCCCCCTCGAAAAGCACGGTCTTGCCTGCGTCAATAGCCTTGTTTAGCAACACCGAAGTATCTGTGACATAGGCCTTCAGGCGATTTCCGAAGCCAATATAGGAATCGATGATTTCGTCTCCGTCGAGGGTTTGACCTCCGTAGACACGAGTCAGGATTTGGTTCTTGGCGCTGATGACAGCGCTCAACTTTTCGCGCAGGTATTCGACGTCCAACAGGTCCATGATCCGCACTCCATGGGTGCGTTCCACCTTGTCCTGGTAACAGGGACCAATTCCGCGCCGGGTGGTGCCTATCCGGCCACTGCCCTGGCTCTCCTCGCAGGCCTTTTCCAGAGCCTTGTGATAGGGCATTACCAAATGTGCACTCTGGCTGATAAATAGACGCCCATCTATGGAAATCCCCTTCCCGGTCAATTCTTCCATCTCGGCGATGAGGGCAACCGGATCCACAACCACCCCGTTACCGATCGCGCATATCTTGTCAGGGTGCATAATCCCAGAAGGAATCATATGAAAGACAAAGGTATTTTCTCCCACCTTTACGGTATGACCGGCATTAGCCCCGCCCTGAAAGCGCACCACTACATCTGCATCGAGGGTCAGGTAGTCGACCACCTTGGCCTTTCCTTCGTCCCCCCACTGTGCTCCCAGAACAATTTTTGCCGGCATTAGAATTCCTTGGTACTGCAGCACTCTACCATGGTGCCGCCATTCCCGATGATGTCATCCAGCCCACCTCCGAGGGGAGCTGTTCCTGAACTAAATTTATTCCGCCGTTCTCTTGGACCAAGCCGATTCACTGTGGATTCACTTCGTTGCCGAACAATCCTGCGAATCAATTCCCTTTGGGCTGAACAGCGGAGGAAATCCACTGCAACACATCGGCTCTCCCTCTACCACTTAGAGCCGAGAACGGAACAAAAGAAATTCCTGCCAATTTTCCTTCTGACTCAAGTAGGTCGAACTTTTTGTCGAGTTTGTTGCGCGAAAGTTTATCCGCTTTGGTAAAAACCAATAGAAATGGCTTACGACGATTCAGGAGCCAATCGATCATGTTCAGATCTAGTTCCGTGGGACCGTGACGCGCGTCCACCAACTGAATTACAGCACGTAATTCCCGCCGGGTTTCCAAATAAGCCTCGGTAAGCCGGCCTAACTTCTGGCGCAGGGCAACTCCGCCCCGGACAAATCCGTATCCGGGAAGATCGACGCAGTAAAACTTGTGGTTGATTCGATAGTAGTTAAGCTGTTGAGTCTTCCCCGGCCTCGAGCTGGTTTGCGCCAATTTCTTGCGCTTCAACAGACTGTTTATAAGGGAGGATTTGCCAACATTGGAACGCCCAGAAAAAGCAACCTCGGGAAATCCATCCGTGGGCAAATCCGCCTGACGAACCGCACCAATTGTAAATTCAGCGGAGCGAATGTGCATGCAAAACCAAAATGATAGGTTAAGGGCACCCTTGGATTTATGGGTTTGGGGGCAAACGACCGCCCTGGCAGCCCCGCCCACCACCTCATTCGCTCCCGAGTCGCAGGTACCATTCCCGCGCTATTTCAATTTCGTCGGGCCGCGCCAATGGGGAGGGGCCACCGGAAAATTTCCAGAAACTGTGTCCGCCATGCCGTGGCGCATCCGTGAGAAGCCAGGAAGAAGAGGTCAGGAAGGAATTCAGCGGCGCAGGCTACTGGGACTCACGCCCGCTTGCGCATCAGCTCGCCCTCATCGTCACTATCCTCCACACCTTTTTCAATCGTATCACCCGTGACCAGTAGTTTGCGCACCCCATCCTGGGAGGGAGTATCGTACATGATTTCCATCAACGCCTGCTCCAAAACGGCGCGCAGCCCGCGCGCGCCCGTGCCTTTTTTAGTCGTCAACTCGACTACTTTGTGCAGCGCCTCATCGCTGAATTCCAAGTCAACTCCGTCCATCTCGAAGAGCCGCCGGGTCTGTTTAATGATGGCGTTCTTGGGCTCAGTAAGGATTTTGAATAGATCCTCCTCGCTCAGTGGATCCAGGGTCGTGAGAACGGGGACGCGGCCGACAAACTCAGGTATGAGACCATAGGCAAGCAAATCCTCGGGCTGCACTTGCGTCAGGATGTCCTGCATCTCCAGATCAACCGCATCCTTGGTGGCACCAAAGCCTATAGTGCGCTTGCCCAATCGCTGGCTGATGTTTTTTTCCAGTCCTTCGAAGGCCCCACCGCAGATAAAGAGAATGTTGCGGGTATTCATCTGGATCATCGGCTGTTCGGGATGCTTGCGTCCGCCCTTGGGAGGGATGTTGGCTATTGTTCCTTCGATGATTTTAAGCAAGGCCTGCTGCACGCCCTCTCCAGAGACATCGCGGTTAACCGCGGGCGTGGCGCTCTTGCGAGCGATCTTGTCCACCTCATCCAGATAAAGAATCCCCTTTTCCGCCCAGGCTACATCGTAATCGGCAGCCTGTAGCAAGCCTACGAGAATGTTTTCCACGTCCTCGCCTACGTACCCGGCTTCGGTCAAAATGGTGGCGTCGGCTATGGAGAAGGGAACCTGCAATACCCTGGCCAAAGTCTGTGCCAGCAGCGTTTTCCCCGTGCCCGTAGGACCGATCATGAGGATATTGCTCTTGTCTAGCTCGACACCCTCCAGCGCGACATTGGAACGAATTCGTTTGTGGTGGTTGTAAACTGCCACGCACAGGATTTTTTTGGCACGATCCTGTCCAATCACATACTCCTCGAGGAAAGTTCTGATCTCGGTGGGCTTGGGAGGAGACTCTGTCTCCAGGGGCAGTGTTTGCTTCTTCTCCTCTTCCAGGACATCGTTGCAGAGCTTGACACACTCGTTGCAGATATGCACCGAGGAACCTGTGATAATCTTATCCACCTGATGTGCACTACGTCCACAGAAGGAGCAGCGCGGCTCATTTTTTGGGGGACGTCGTCGCAAATTGCTCTCCCCTCAAGAGAAGTTCAGCCGTGAACCTCGATCCTTTCGGTCCCGACTCCTGCCTCCGGCAGAATGATTTCGTCGATCAGCCCGTACTCGCTGGCCTCTTCAGGGTCCATGAAAAAATCCCGCTCCGTGTCCCGTTCGATGCGCTCCAGCGGCTGCCCGGTGCTGGCTGCCAAAATCTGGTTAAGTTGCTGCCGGATTTTGATGATCTCCCGGGCGTGGATTTCTACATCCGCCGCCTGGCCGCCAATTCCACCCATGGGCTGATGCAGCAGGATGCTTGCATTGGGCAGAGCCCGACGTTTGCCTCTGGCGCCACCGGCCAGGAGCACCGCCCCCATACTGGAAGCCTGTCCGATGCAGGTGGTGGCAACATCCGTGGAAATATACTGCATGGTATCGTAAACAGCTATACCGGCCGTCACCGAGCCGCCGGGAGTATTTAGAAAGAGATCTATGTCTTTTTTTGGCTCCTCCGAAACCAGAAATAGTAATTGGGCAATCACCAAGTTTGCAATCGCATCGTTGATGGGTGTTCCAACAAAAATTATGCGATCTTTCAGCAACCGAGAGTAGATGTCGTAGGAACGCTCGCCTCGTCCGGTTTGCTCAATAACCATGGGAATTAGAGACATTAATCAAATCCTTCCGCTCAACGCCACGCGAAACTCAGGTCTTCACCAGGTTGTCTATACGGATTTTTCTTCCACATCAGCGCATTCTATGAGGAAGTCGAAAACCTTGTTCTCCACAAGTTCCCGGCGCAAACTTTCTACTCCGTCGGAGCGCCTGACATCCTCCATTTTTACGCCCATTTCCACCGCGCGCTTTTGCAGGTATTGATCCAATTCTTCATCGCTCACTTCAATTGTAGCTTTTTTGCGCACAGCTTCGATAATCAAATAGCTCTTGAGGCGGCGCACGGCAGTAGTCCATTCCTCTTCGCTGTGGTCATGGTCGTGTTCGGAGTCGTTTTGGTGGCCCTGATCATGGCCGTGGGCGCGCTCCTTGTGGATGTTGTGAAGGTAATTTTTTACCATGCTCTCGGGCAAATCAAATGGGTTGGCTTTGATCAGTTCGTCGATCAGGCTATTGCGCAAATGATGTCGGCCCATGACCTCCCAGCGCTGCGCCAACTGCGTGGAGAGGTGCTCTCGAAGGTCCTCCAGGTTACGGAAATGTTCACCTACATCTCTGGCAAAGTCGTCGTCCAACTCGGGTAGAGTGCGCTCGCGAATTTCGCGGACCCTGACGCTGAAGAATTCCTCCCTTCCCACCATTTCCTCGCCGCGAGGACCATCCCTGTGAGCAAACCGCACCTTGCGCTCCTCGCCGACACTCACTCCTATTAACGCCTCCTCAAATTCAGGAATGTTTGAATTTCCACCTCCAATAATGAAGTAACGTTCTTCAAATTTCTCTCCAATGATCGGCAGTCCTCCATCATCCAGGCGCTGTAGATCAGCGATCAGAACATCACCCCTCTCGAGCTCTCGTTGAACCGATTGCTCGGTAGCCTGGCGGTTACGGATTTCATCCATCTGCGCATCAATTTCTTCATCTGTCACCTGATGGACAATCGCCGTAACCTTGAGATTCTCCCAATCCGCAATTTCAATTTCAGGCCATATTTCAAGAGTCGCCGTGAAATTGAGCTCCCGCCCAGGCTCGTAAGTCAGTTTGGCAATCGAAGGCGGACCAACCGGCACCAGCCCAGTCTCACGCGATGCTTCCTCCAGCAAGGTCGGTAGCAGGTCGTTAATGACATTTCCCCGAATGGACTCACCGTAGCGCACCTTGATAATACTCAGAGGCGCCTTACCTTTGCGAAATCCTGGAACTTCCACGCGCTTCTGATAATGTCGGTAGGCGCGATCAAGTTCCTTTTCGATGCGATCGGCAGGGACCTCGACCTCAATCTCGCGCCCCCATTCACCTTTCTCTACGACCTTTGTCTTCACAACTTCATCCCTTTTCACAGACGTGCGAGAGGGGGGATTCGAACCCCCACGCCTTGTGGGCACCAGATCCTAAATCTGGCGCGTCTACCAGTTCCGCCACTCTCGCAACATACAGGATAAATTATACGTTCACAAAAAAGTGGGTCAAGCACCCTCGGGCAATTCCCAGCCGGCCATCCTGCGTTCTATATCGTTCTTGAGCCTGGAAATCCCCACCCGATCCTGGACCATGGAATCGCGTTCGCGCACCGTTGCAGTTTCGTCTTCGAGAGTCCGGGAGTCCACCGTGATGCAGTAGGGAGTTCCCACCTCGTCCATGCGGCGGTAGCGCCTCCCAATCGCCCCGCTCTCGTCGTAAAATACCCGAAAATGCGGCCGTAAATCAGATGCAATCTTTCGGGCCACTTCCGGCATGCCGTCGCGTTTAACCAGGGGCAGAACGGCGACTTTGAGAGGTGCAACTTGAGGATGGAAACGCATAACTGTGCGCTTTTCACCACCAACAACTTCCTCATGGTAGGCGCTCGCCAGGCACGCCATGGAAACGCGGCTGGCCCCAATCGCTGTCTCCACCACGAAGGGCAAAAATTTTTCTCTACTCTGATCGTCGAAGTACCTGAGTGCCTTCCCCGAAAACCCCTCGTGCTGAGATAGGTCAAAATCGCCCCGATTGTGGATGCCTTCCACCTCGCCCCAGCCAAAGGGGAAATTGTACTGAATATCGAATGCGGCTCGAGCGTAGTGGGCAAGCTCGTCTCCAGTGTGTTCGTTCCACTGTAGGTTTCTCTCAGGAATGCCGATACTGCGAAACCACTTCCAGCGCTCCTCTCGCCAATATTCGAACCACCCATCCTCGGTGCCGGGTGCAACGAAGAACTGCATCTCCATCTGTTCGAATTCGCGCGTGCGAAAGAGGAAGTTTCGGGTGTTTATCTCGTTGCGGAAGGCCTTGCCGATCTGGGCGATTCCAAAAGGCAGTTTGCGACGCATAGCCGTTTGCACGTTTACAAAGTTGACATAGGCGCCCTGTGCCGTTTCGGGCCGCAGGTATACCCTGCTACCGTCCTCCTTGACGGGCCCCACGAAAGTCTCGAACATAAGGTTAAATGCGCGCGGCTCGGTGAGCACTTCCTTGTTACCACAATTCGGGCACTGGCCCTCCCGAAGGTGTTCGTCGCTCAACATGTCCTCTCGAAAGCGCGCCTTGCAGTTGCGGCAATCGACCAGCGGGTCGGTAAAGCCTTCCACGTGGCCAGAGGCCTCCCAGACTCGTGGATGCATCAGGATACTGGCGTCTAGCCCATCGATGTCCTCACGGAAAGTCATTGCCTTCCACCAAACATCCTTGACGTTGCGCAACAATTCTACGCCCAGGGGGCCATAGTCCCAGCAGCCGTTTAGACCTCCGTAGATTTCCGAACTCTGGAAAATAAACCCCTTGCGCTTGCATAGAGATACAAGCTTGTCCATGACGTCAACCATCGATTTCTCCCGCTGAAGGATCCATTGGAATATTTCCGGCCGGGCTCTACATCATTTGCGTTTCTTTTTTCCTGACCGCACCCAAAAAGTCGAGGGCCTTTAGCTGACCCCGCATTCCGAGATGATACTCGAGGAAGCTGCGCAATATGGAGCGAATCTCGGAAGAGCGTGAAGGCGTCTGTGGGATCACTTCCCGCCGGTAGGCCTTGATGCTTTGGATAAGAGCCAGAAACCTCAGGCTACCCCCGGCAACCCGCGACCCTGCATTCTGACCACAGAACGCGCAAAGCCCGCCTCCCTGATCAACACTGAACCACAGATGATTCCCTTCCAAGTTGCTGCGGCAGGAGACACAACGGGTCAACTCGGGTCGATATCCAAGAGCTTCGGCCACACGTAACTGGAAGTACCAGAACACTACTTCGGCCCGGTCCAAATCCACCTCTTCCAATGCACCCAGTACTCCTGATAGACAACGGTAGAGACGTTTGTTGGGTTCGTTCTCGATGGTCAGGTAATCGATCAGCTCCAGCGCGGCGCTGCCAAAGGAGAGACGCTCCAAATTGGCGACGAGGCCTGGGAAGGAGCGCAGCATAGAACATTCACTGAGAGTCTGGACACCGCGTTCCTCGCGCACATAGCACACCGCGTGTACTTCAGTCAGGAGTTCCAGTGCAGCCCCAAATTTGCTCTCTGGCTTGCGCGCTCCTTTGGCCCTGACCTTGAGTTTTCCCAGTTCTTCGGAGAAAAGGGTAACTAGCTTACTGGTCTCCCCAATTCGCTGGCTGCGCAGAACGACAGCCTTTGTCTTGAGGATGAATCGGGACATGGTAGCTACCTGGACCAGCCGCTGGGGTATGTAAAGATCACACTCCTTACTTCCCGACAAACGGGATTAGAGCGCGAATGAGAGGTTTCAATATTACCCGAGAGTCAGCTAACTCCGACGGGGACATCGGTCTCAAGCCTACCCCAACAAATTCGAAAATGTGCAGGCACCTTGTACTAATAGCATCTTAGGATGCTGGCCCTTCTTCTTCTGAAATCCATTCGTCTTTTCCAGAACACGGCTCTAGTTTTTTTTCTTCTCAGAGGCCAATTCCCGCAGCCGGTATAGACGCTCCCCTTTCTTGATCATACCGTACTCCTCCCGCGCCACTTTCTCCACGTACTCAAGGTCGCTTTCCAGGCGCGAAAGAACTTGCTTGAGACTGTCATTCTCTGTCCGCATTTTTGCGACCAGCTCCTCCCACTCCTTTAGTTCCTTCTTTTTGTGCCAGACCTGGTAGAAACCGCCCTTTCCGATCAGAAAAACATAGAGTAAAAATCCGAGAACGAGGAAACCAATCGCAAGCTTCCAGAAAATCGGCTTATTGGAAATCTTGGCCCCCATGGAGTTCTCCAATTAGGAAAAGAAAGTTGGAACACAGTGTCAATTCGGCCATTTTCAGAAAAGCACCAAATCATCACGGTGAATTACCTCGGGCGCGCGTGGCCCGAGTATCTCTTCTATTTCGGGGGAACTCTTCCCGAAGATCAGCCTGACTTCATCGGAAGCGTATCGACTCAACCCACGGGCAAGTTCCTCTCCCTCTTCATTCTCCACTCTTATCATATCTCCAGATTCGAAAACCCCTTCACAGGCAACAATCCCGGCCGGCAGCAGACTCTTGTCCTTTTTGGCGATTGCCCATTCCGCACCCCTGTCAACTACCACACTTCCTTTGCACGAAGAGGCAAAAGCGATCCAGCGCGCGCGGCTTCTCAGGCGTTTGTTTGAAGGAATGAACAATGTGCCCAACTCCCTACCCGCCAGGATATCGACCAACTGGTGTTTTCGCGCGTGGGCAATAACCACCATTTCCCCACAGGCCATAAGTAGTTTTGCCGCCCGCAACTTGGTTTCCATACCTCCCCTCCCGGCCCTACTTCCCGATTTGCCGATCATTTCATCAAGCCCTGTATCTGCATAGCACACCTGGCGTACCAACTCCCCTCTTGAGCCCGATCTGCTGAAATTTGCATACAAGCCATCCACATTTGAGAGAATTACGAGCAATTGTGCCTGGATCAGATTGGACACATAGGCCGCCAGCATATCGTTCTCGCCGATAGTACGTCTGAGTTCTGCAACAGCCACGCTATCGTTCTCGTTGATAATGGGGACCGCGCCGTGGGCAAAAAGGCTGCGAAATGTATTCTCCAAATTCAAGTATCGCTGCCGCTCGTATAGAATGTCGTCGGCCGTCAACAAGACCTGTCCGATATGCACCCCGTGCTGCTTGAACAGACTTTCATACGTGTGCATCAGCAGATTCTGCCCGACAGCTGCTACCGCCTGCAGGTCGGAGATCGCCTTTGGCCGCGCTTCCAGGTCCAGGCGGCCCATGCCAGCAGCCACGGCACCCGAAGTGACAATCGCTACTTCGATGCCTTGCTTCCGCAAAGCTACAACATCGTCCACCAATTGGTGGATGGCGCGGCGGTTAAGTTTGTTGCTGGAGGTTGTGAGACTACTGCTACCAATCTTTACGACCAGGCGCCTCACCTGGCTCATGCGGAGGCGGCGGTCCTCGGAAAAGGTCGAGTCAAATGTTTCCTTCATAGCTGCCTGTCCGCTGCTTCCACCATCTGCAGAATTTTATCCCAGGGGATACCGTTGTCACATCCATATCATTCCCGCACCACTATCCCCCGTTCTTTCAGGAAGCCTTTGACGTCGGTTATGCTGTAATCGCCGTAGTGGAAGATAGAAGCAGCCAGGGCCGCACTGGCCTGACCTGCAGTTAGAACTTGGTAAATGTGCTCGGCTCCACCACATCCACCAGAAGCCACGATCGGCACTTCAACCCGCTCGGCCACAGCGCGGTTCAGCTCGATGTCGTATCCATCTCGCGTACCGTCGGCATCGATGCTGTTGAGGACCAACTCCCCGGCACCCAGATCCACCAATTCCTCCACCCATTCGAGAACGTCAATTCCGGTGGAGTCGCGGCCACCATTGACATAAATCTCCCAGGCGGGGGGCTCGGTCCCGAACCGGCGCAAAGCATCAATCGCCCCTACGATGCACTGACTGCCAAAGCTCTCCGCTCCCTGTCTGATGATTTCAGGATGGGCGACCGCCGCAGAATTGATAGAAACCTTGTCAGCACCTCCTTTGAGGATCTGGCGAATGTCTGCGAATGTGCGTATCCCTCCACCAACAGTGAGGGGAATGAAAACCCTTTCGGAAACCTGCTCGACGAGATCCATGACGATAGACCGGCCTTCGGCCGAAGCCGTAATGTCATAGAAGACCAGCTCATCGGCCTTCTCGCGGTCGTAGCGTGTAGCCAACTCCACGGGGTCCCCGGCATCGCGGTCAGCAGAGAATTTGACCCCGCGGACATTGCGGCCATCCTTCACGTCGAGGCAGGGAATTATTCGTTTGGCTAGCACTTTTCAATTCAATTCCGCAAAGTTCTTGAGAAGGCGCAGCCCCACGCGCTGGCTTTTTTCGGGGTGGAATTGGACACCGAACATGTTTTCGCGCGCCGCGATGGAAGTATAGTTGAGACCATATTCCGTGGTGGCAACACAATCCTTCTCAGACTCAGCATCCACGTAGTAGGAATGGACAAAATAAAAGAAGCTGCCTTCCGCCACCCCTTCGAGGATTGCAGCCGGTCTCTTGGGAGAAATCTGGTTCCATCCGATTTGAGGCACCCTCTCCGAGCTGGGGAACCGTCGGATCTTGCCAGGGAGCAGTCCCATTCCCTCGTGGCGCCCCAGTTCTTCGCTCTCGGCAAACATCAACTGCAACCCCACGCAGATGCCTAAAAATGGCTTTCCCTTTTCAATGTTCCGGCAGACCGCATCGACCCAGCCATTCTCGCGCAGATTGCGCATAGCATCACCAAATGCGGCATCCCCGGGAAGCACCAGGTGAGTGGCATGATCGCACGTAGCTGGTTTTTCCACTATCTCTGCGGCAAATCCCAAGTACTCGAACGCCTTTTCTACACTGCGCAGATTGCCCATGCCATAGTCGATGATGGCAATCATGAATTTCCCAACTCCGTAGCTCGATCCGTTGCCACTTTCACCGCGCTGATCAAAGCGTCGCGCAGACCCTTTTCCTCGAGCTTGTGCAGGGCGGCGATAGTAGTACCTCCCGGCGAGGTGATTTGGTCCCTGAGAATGGCAGGATGTTGTCCGCTCTCACAAATCATGTGGGCTGCTCCCAGTACCGTCTGGGCAGTCAGTTTAAGAGCCACGTCTCTGGGCAAACCCATGCGGACTCCGCCATCGGCTAGAGCTTCAATCACCGTATATACATATGCAGGACCGCTGCCAGAGAGTCCCGTCACCGCATCCATCTGCTTCTCGGCAACCACTACCGTGCTGCCGACCTCGTTAAAGAGAGCCTGGACCAGTTGCAGTTGTGCTCCTGTTGCATGCCTGCCGGCGCACATACCCGACGCAGACATCCGCTGGCGTGCCAAAATCTGTGGCATGACCCGGACCACGGCGGCAGGAGATCGGAGTTGCGCCTCGATGCTCGCCGTGCTTATTCCTGCCATAATGGAGACAAGCACCTGTTCCCGCTCCAGATATTGCCCGATGTTTTGCAATACCACAGAGGCATGCTGAGGCTTTACTCCTAATACAACTATATCCTGATTGCACACCGCGGACTTAATCTCGCTACTAGTCCGAATGCCCAGTCCGTGCAAGGATCGGAGAAGGCTGCCCCGCAAATCCACCGCTGTGATATGCTCTGGTGTAACTCGTCCTCCAGCAACCATGCCTGAAACCAGAGCTCCCCCCATATTGCCTACCCCAACGATCCCTATCTTACACTTCTCGATCATTTTTTCTTTCACGCAGCGGAAAAAGGCCCTGAAACACTTGAATTCCCGTCGCTACAATAAGGCTGTAAGTACTCTTAAAATAGAATACTTATTCCCTTCTGTCAAACCACTTCATCAGGATCTGAAGAGGCCTTAAGGCTTCTGAGCAACTGGACATCAACCCCGCTTCCACACTTGCCCCTCGCCCCCGGAAAAAGGCGATCTGAGCCTTGAATTACTCCATTGCACTGACACAACGGCAACCGTTCGATCATTTTGTTGTCGGCCTTCCAGGTGAATTGGGGCTACCTGAGGGTTCGAAGGCACCGGAGGAGGCTAGGGTGTGCTTTCCCTCCATCGCCGCCTAGTAGACGAGAGCGTGATTTTGCTTGACTAACTCCTGAATAACGTGTTATTTTTAATATATTAATACCTTCCCTTCTATTTGAGAGAGGAAAATTTTGGGAGGATGCGGGAAACATGCGCCGAACCTCTCGTAGAAAGGAGGCAGTCGATCAGATGGCGTATTCATTTATCTGATCTCCTTATTTCTAAACTCGCGCTTAGCAAGGAGTAATCTCATGGCTAAGAAGAAGGCCGCCACCCCAAAGAAAAAGGCCGCCACCCCAAAGAAGAAGGCCGCCACCCCAAAGAAAAAGGCCGCCACCCCAAAGAAAAAGGCCGCCGCTCCAAAGAAAAAGGCCGCCACCCCAAAGAAAAAGGCCGCCGCTCCAAAGAAAAAGGCCGCCGCTCCAAAGAAAAAGGCCACCGCTCCAAAGAAAAAGGCCACCGCTCCAAAGAAAAAGGCCGCCACCCCAAAGAAAAAGGCCAGACGAAAGGCCAACCCCTCTTTCATGAGGCCACTACAACCCGATTCTGCCCTCGGGGCCATAGTGGGCGCCAAGAGTCTACCACGGACTCAGGTGGTCAAGAAGCTGTGGGCATATATTAAGAAAAATGAACTGCAGGACACCCAGAACAGACGGATGATCAATGCGGATAACAAGCTCAGGGAGGTCTTTGACGGCAAAAAACAGGTAAATATGTTTGAGATGACCAAGTTGGTCAACAAACACCTCCAATAAAGTAGATACTGGGCAAATAGTTCTTACGAAAGTCGTTTAGGAGTTCCGAGTTAACGAGAAGCAGTTTGAACCTGGGTTTCCTCGGTTGAAGGTTTCGCGACGTAGAGATAATTTCCGGATGGACTTTCTTTGAATTAGGCTTTTATTAAAAAGAGAGGGGTTCCGTGGATGGATCTCCTCTCTTTTTAATTGTGTAATTCTCCACCATGACAACACTGATTCTGGCTATAAGTACGGTTCTACTAGTTTCATGTATCTGCTCGCTCCTGGAAGCAGCGTTGTACTCATTATCCATTAGCCAAATTGAGACACTGGCCAGTCAAGGCCGACCTTCCGGAAAAATCCTGAAGACTCTACACGCAGATATCCAGCGCCCGATTTCGGCCATTCTTTCGCTCAACACCCTGGCCAATACCGGAGGAGCTGCTATTGCAGGAGCTGCTTTTACCGGCGTATTCGGCAGGAGCAACGAAATTTATTTTACCGGAGCCTTGGCCCTGACCGTGCTCGTATTTTCAGAAATCATCCCCAAGACCGCCGGAGTGCTCTACGCCCGCTCCCTAGCGACCCTCATTGCTCATCCCATTCAGTGGCTGGTTTGGTTGTTCACCCCCTTCATCTGGCTCAACAAGATTCTCACCCGCGTAATCACCCGCAGCGCCGAGGCTGCCCATACCATCTCTGCCGAAGAAATCGAAATCATTGCCCGTATGGGAAGAAGGGCCGGTGCTATCGCTCCCGTACAAGAGCGAGTCATCAGAAATATTCTCAACCTCCACGGCCTGCGCGCTCGCGACATAATGACCCCGCGTACGGTAGTTCTGTCCCTTGACCGCAACCTGAACCTGGTCCAAGCTCGGCAGCAAGCAGGTGGCTGGGCCCACAGTCGCGTCCCCCTCTACGACAAAGACAAAGACCAGATCGTCAGCTTGGTCATGCGCAGGGATGTATTCAATGCATTGGTTGATGGCCGCAACCAAGCCAGACTTGCCGACCTGGAACGATCCGTGTATCCTGTGCCCGAGTTGGTCCGCGTCGACCAACTCCTCAAGGAATTCCTTCAGCGCCGCGAACACTTATTCACCGTCGTCGACGAGTATGGTGTCTTCTCCGGTATCGTCACTCTGGAGGACGTACTTGAGGAGATTGTTGGTGCCGAAATTGTGGGCGAGTTCGACCCGGACGTAGACATGCAGGAGCGTGCCCGGCGGCGCCAACGCCGCATAATCCCTCCCAACCTGTAGCCTGTCCACAAACCTGGGTTCTTTCTACTTTATATATTCTTGCAGGCTCCTCCAAGATCCAAATTAGCCTACAACCCCTGCATCTCCCGACCAACGCCGAACCATTGAGTTGTGCGGTCCGGGCCGCAACCATAGGAGATCACCCGCCAGATGAAAGCCCTCCTTGCGCTCGCCGACGGAACCGTATTTGAAGGCCGTGCATTTGCTGCCCATGGTGATGCCCTGGGAGAAATGGTTTTCAATACCAGCATGACCGGCTATCAGGAAATTCTCACGGATCCCTCCTACGCTGGCCAGATAATTGCCATGACCTATCCTCTGATCGGCAATTATGGAATCAACCCGGATGACCAGGAATCGAACCGGCCCCATGTGCGAGGATTCATTGTCAAAGAGTGCTGTCGGCGACCGAGCAACTGGCGTTCGACTCAGGACCTGCCGGCCTACCTCATAGAACAGGGAATCTTGGGGATTGAAGGGATCGACACCCGCCAACTTACTCGTTGCGTGCGCATCCACGGCGTTATGAACGCCGCAATTTCAACCGAGGATTTGGACCCTGGCAGCTTGGTCGCCAAAGCCCGAACTTGGAAAGGTCTTGAAGGGATTGACCTTGTGCGAGAAGTAACTTGCTCGGAACCCTATGAAGAAAGTCCCACCAATCCCCGCTTCCACGTGGTTGCCTTTGACTACGGAATAAAGCGCAACATAATAAAAAAACTTATGGAAGCGGCTTGTAAAGTGACCGTCGTACCGGCCACGACAACGGCCTCTGAAGCTCTGGCCTTGGAGCCTGATGGGATCTTCCTATCCAACGGCCCAGGCGATCCCCGTCCGCTGCATTACGTAATTGAGACCTGCAAGCAGCTCATCGGGGAAAAACCTATTTTCGGCATCTGCCTAGGACACGAGATTCTTGGACTGGCCTTTGGAGCAACAATCTTCCACCTTAAATTCGGCCACCGGGGAGCCAACCAGCCAATCAAGGATATTACTACCGAACGCATTTTGATCACCTCCGAGAACCACGGCTGGGGCATCAAGAATGACTCCGTTCCGGATTTTTTGGAGATCACCAGGGTCAACCTCAACGATGGCTGCGTTGAGGGAATGCACCACAAGGAGCTTCCCATTTTTTCCATTCAGTGTCATCCCGAAGCCTCGCCCGGACCGCACGACAGTTTTCATCTATTCCATTACTTTGCCGAATTGATGGAGAAACACGCTGCCTAGAATCCTCAGGTAAATTCCGCCCCGTAGATTGAATTCCACCGGCTTCCCAGGTGCATGCTCGAGACAGGACTAGGCCGAGGTCCCCAGCAATCCCCTGGTGAGTTGGAAGTCCGAATTCTTTTGCCTCACCACATTGGGCACATACCTCCGCGATCCCACGGCCACCAGCAAATCCAAAAGTTGATCTACCCATCGGTCCACCGGCCCCTCCAGCTCCAGGTCTAAATCCTCGCCATATAGTGCCCGAATTCCCACTCCCGAAGCTATCTGGACCACCGGCACCATGGGATGGCCTTGGACGGGATGCTCGCCCACATGGGCAAGCATTATTTCCACGCCAGTTGCCCCCAGCCCGGTAAGCGTCTCCACCCAATGGTCTGTGGACGCTTCCATGATGTAAAATCCTGGTGATTGCGCATGCTGGCCATAGGCCAGGGAAGCTTCCACAACCGAATTATTGAAGACGGCCTTGGTAAAAACCGGAGCCTTCAACAGACCCGAGTTCTCAGGTACCACGACGCTGCCCCCTGCTCCCACCACCTGTCTCGTCAGGCGAGCCATACTCTGCGCCGCGGCCGCAGAAATCGGCCCTGAGTTCAGCATACCTAAACGCAGACCTTCCAAGCCAATCTCTTTAAATTCCGGTTGACCAGCGGTGGACAGAGCCTGTTCGAACCATTCTTCCACCTTTTCCACCACTTTTTTCAAGCCTCCATCCAATTGCACGCTTGCCCAGCCAAAGCCGTATGGATCGATGCCCTCCTCCATTAGCTTGTTCCACATGAAATCATTGTGGATTTTCTCGCACCCGTGCTCCAAAAGCACTGCGTATTTGACCAGTGGATGGTTGAGATATCCGAGCAAGGTTCGGATGTAGAGCAGCTCGTTGGTCCCCGCCGACGCACCACAGCCCTCGGTATGCACCAGGGCAGCAAAGCGGGAGATTCCTTGCTGGCGGCCCAGTTCCTTGGCATTGAAACGTTCGGCACAAATGCGGGCAATCTGACCGGAGCACAAACTGGTGGGTACCACAAGGCCAAGCTGGTCAGTTGCGAGCCCGCGGTCATTGCAGACTGCCTTCAGGGTCCAAGGTGAAGTCGCCACTTCCATCTTGATATCAAGCGGTGCGTTCAGGGGTGGCTTGGCGTCCAGCAATGACTGGAGTTTGCTGCCGTCTCGCTGACGCCAGTTGCGCCAGATCTGCACTTGAGAATGACCAGCCCGTTCCCCGAGAGAGAGCACCCCCGAGGCCACCTCCACCATATGCTCGAAGGCCCCCCCGCCGAGTTCGTCCATGGGGGAGCCGTCCTGGTACTTTCCGGCATTAAGGTCCATTTCTTTGGACAGGAGTTCGTAGCGAGGGGTAGTGGTAATAACCTTGATGGTAGGCACGAAGGGAAAGTTGGTAATGGAACCATTACCCGTTACGAAAAAGATCAAATTGCTCCCCGAAGCGACCTGGCCCGCAATGCTCTCCAAGTCGTTTCCCGGACTGTTCATAAAGTAGTAGCCCGGCGCCTGCATAGGCTCCCCATACTCGATAACATAATCCAAACGCACATCTGGATCGCGCTTTCTGGCGGCACCAATGGACTTGAGCACGATGTTGTAGATACCGCGTAGTTTGTTCCCTCCAGATGGATTGGCGTCGGCAGAATTACCATGCCAGGCCTCCCAATCCTTGAAGTGTTCCACCATGCGTAGAAACTTCCTGGCCGTATCCAGATCCCTGGCATTCTGTAAGACGTAGGACTCGGCGCCAATCAATTCATCTGTCTCTGCCAGATTGGCCGAGCCCCCGTATCGAATGAGCTCCCGCGCCAGCCTGGCAACCAGGGGATTGCCGGAAATCCCAGAAAAGGCATCCGAACCGCCGCATTGCAGAGCAATCTTGAGATGGGAAAGGGAATGCTCGCCACGTTTCATGCGACCTACCGGATCCAGCCAATCTTTAATACGCCTTTCACCCTCTTCCAATAGTGCCTGAATACTCCCATTCAGGGTCAGGAAGTGATACAGCACATGGTTCAGGGGATAGTTGCGGTTCGCCATAAAGTTGGCCAGCACCCGGTTGGTCATTGCCTCTACCCCGTAGTCCACGGCCAGTACTGCCGCAACATTGGGATGGACCGCGAAACCCGCCAGAGTGCGCAGCAAAAGTTCCTTGTTGTTCGGCTCCGAGCTCTCGCCCCCTTCTGTGTGGGCAACAGCGACCACGCCGTCAATGCCGGGATAGGATGTAGCTACTCCTTGCAGGCGCTCGACCAAGGCGCGGGCATAGCCGGAAGTCCGCGAACTGGTTGCCAAAACAACAATAAAATTGCGCGTTCCCACACCCCGGCCGCCATCTCGTTCGTACCCCAGAAAGGTCCGCGTCACCTCGTAACGATCAACCTGTCGACCTGGACGAAAGTGCTCTTCGTCCAGGTTGTAAGACTCTACCCAGTCCTCGAAGTTTGGTTGCTCGGGCAGCTCAAAATCGAGCCTGCGCAAGCTGAGAGCATCCAAAATCTCCCGGTTGCGGACGTAGGTTCCCGGCTCCAAATCGCATATTGCCCGGCCAAAGGGAAGTTCCCACGACAGCAGAAATTCACCGGCGGCGATAGGCCGAACCGCAAAGCGATGGCCTTCCATCACAGTACAATCCAGCCGCAGCCGCTTCCCCTCGTAGCGAATCCCTGCACCCCTCTCCAGTCTGCACGTAGCAATAGCTACATTGTCTCCGGGCATAGGCAGCCTGCCTACTTGGTCGAACTCGTAGGTTTGGGTCATTTTCCTGACATTCTCTCAGAGAAACAGTTTGAAATTATCCGGGTCGACCCGTTGTGCCTGGTGCATCAACACTGCATTCATCAGCTCGATCGCCAACCGCGACTCCAAAGTGACCCCCGCGCGCACTCCCACGCAGGGATCGTGTCTTCCTTTCTTCAAGGTATACTCGATCTCCTCCAAATTTTTGCGCACGGAATCCTGGGGCAGGGCGATGGATGAGGTAGGCTTGAATCCAACCCGACAGACCAGAGGCATTCCGGTGGTGATGCCTCCCAGCAAGCCGCCGTGATGGTTGCTCTTGTATCCACCGCGACGAATCGGGTCGTTGTTCTGGCTCCCTTTACGCCCAACTACATCCCTGCCCGCCCCGATCTCGCAAGACTGAACCGCGTGCAGGCCACCCATAGCTCCCATGAGGCGCAGCTTCAAGCTCTGGTAGAGGGGCTCCCCAACCAGAGGCGGAACCTGAACTGCGACTACTTCTATGGAGGCGCCAAGAGAATCGCCCTCTTTGCGCGTGGCCTGAATCAAGGCGCTGGCCTTGCACGCAAAATCTGCGTCCAGTGCATGGATTTCGGCGCTCTCCAACTGGGCTTCGATCCGGTTTATCTCTTCTGCGGACAGGCGGCGACTCTCCACCGCGCTGGCGAGTTGCTCTACGTGATCTGCTAAAAAGCCGTCGGCCTGCAAGGGTCCAACCTGGTAAATGGAAGATAGGATGGCCGTGCCGAAGTGCTCCCGCAAAAAGATGCGGGCTATTGACCCACCGACCACATCAGATATGGTCGATCTGAAACTGGAGCGTCCACCCCCGCGAACATCGGTGAATCCAGAAGATTTATAATGCTTCACCAAATCCGTATGCCCGGGCCGAACTTCACCTTGGGCACCGGCAAACTGCAGATAGTCGCCGGAGCGCTTCGCTGCCGATAGCACTACCGCAGCAAGCGGCTCTCCAGTTGTATACCCTTCTTCGTAGGAGGTGGTAACCTGATAACTGCTCTCCATGCCGAACAGAATCTGAGGACCTGCAATGAGCGCGTCATGATCTTCTGAGTAAAGGCCCGACAATATGGCAACTGTATCATCCTCGCGACGGGGGGTGCCGAGTTTGTTGCCTCCCGGCCGGCGTCGATCCAGATAGCCCTGAAGCACGGAGCGCGCTACCTTGAGGCCGGGCGGACAGCCGAAAACGATGGTTGTAATGGCCGGACCGTGCGATTCGCCGGCGCCCGCCACTCCAAATTGAGGGCCGCCCAAGATTTCCATACCTTATTCTCCGTATAGCTACTCCTGCTTTACTGCAGGCCAGGGAGGGAAAATCGACCCTTGGCTGCCATTCCCCTTCTATTGGCTGCCTCCCAATAAACGCTCCAAGTCTGCCTCGACACTTTTCAGGTCGTAGCGGCTGCTCACCAGATTGCTGCGCGCTTCGATGAAACCTACCTGCGCATCGAGCACCTCGAGAAGCCGGGCCTTGCCCACTTGGTAGCGCTCTTCAGCCAAGCGCAAATCTTCCTGCGCCAGCTCGACTGTGCGGGCCGCGATCTCCAGAATTTTGTCCAGACGAGCCAGTTCCAGATGTGCCGTTTCGACCGCCAGTTCGATCTCCCGCTCCTGCTGCTCCACTTCAATTCTTTGGGTCTCGAGGGCAGCCCTGGACCGGTCTATGTTGGCCAGTCTAAGGCCCCAGTCCAGAATTCCGTAAGTCAGGGACAAACCGAAGTTGAGGCGGTAGTTCTGATCCAGGTCCTGGTAGACCCGATCGAAGACTTCGCTATTGCGGCTGTAACTTACGCTGCCCGCCAGTTGGGGATGGCGGGAGCCGCGCGCGGTGGCCAAATTGAACTCGGAGGCCGCCATGGACTCGTGCAGACCCTGGAGTGAGGGATTATGCGCCCGGGCCTGTAATATAACCGCGGAAAGGCTGTCCCTCTTTCCTGCCTTCTGCCATTCCGCCTCCTGTAGTGGGGCGATCTCCAGCGCCGCCGTGACTTTTTCTCCCATAATATGATTGAGGTTCGCCCGAGCCAGAATGAGACCTTGCTGTCCGTTAATCAGCTGGGCCTGGGCATTCTCCAAGGCTACCTGCAGGCGTAGGATATCCATTTGCGTACCGGCACCCACTTCCTTGCGAGCCCTGGCTTCCTCCAACCGCCTCTCGCTCAACTTCAAGCTCTCTTCCTGTACCTGCACCAGCTCCATTGCCTTGAGCACATTGTAATAGTGTTGTTTAACCGCCGCTTTCACCGCAGCCCGTCGCGCCTCGAGGTTCCACTCCGCCCTTTGCTCATCGCGCCGGGTGGCCTTGTAGGCATTGCGTCGGAGTCCCCCATCGTAGATGTTTTGCCACATCGAGGCGCTGAAAGAAAAAGAATTGCGGTCAATTGCCGGAATCCGGGTCTCCTCTTCCTTGAAGATCCGCCGCCCACTCTGCGGATCTACTTCTCCGGTGGGGTTCTCCTGGATTCGGATGGAGTGACCGGTCCTGGCGCGGGTGTAGCCGAAAAGAGTGGTGTTGACCGCCGGCAAAAGGTCCGCCCGCGCAACCTTCGCGTCCGCCGTGGCGCGCCTCACCCCTTGCTCGGCAATCCGCACATTCGCATTCTGGACCAGAGCGCGACCAATGCATTTCTCCAAGGTCCAGGGCTCGCCCTGAAGAGCAAGTGGATATAGACTCACCATCAGAAAAATACCTGCAGGTTTGATCATGGTCTTTTTCCTCACAAATCCGCTATGCGGATCCCGACAAAGGTTTTCCAAATTCAACGCATCGCTGCAACCCGCACCACCCGCCGCAACCACAGTGCCAGATCATCCAATAAAGAATAGAGCGTTGGCGCCAACACCAAAGTTAAAATCGTGGAACTCGCCAGACCGCAAACCACCACCAACCCCACCGGTCCCCAGCGTCTGGCAAATCCCTCCGAAGTGCCATAGATCATGGGCAGGACCAGCGGCATTAGGTTCAAAATGGTAGTAAAGGCGGTCATCAAAATCGGTCGAAGCCGGTTTTGGCCGCCGCGCAAAATGGCTTGGCGCCGCTCCACCCCCTCCCGACGAAAGTGGTTGATGTGGTCGATCATCACAATCCCGTTGTTCACCACAATTCCGAACAGGATCAACAAGCCCAGGATCCCATTGAAATCCAATGGGATTTCCAAGGCGTAGAGTCCCACAAACACACCGATCAAAGAAAAAGGAATGGCCAGCATAATGGTGAAAGGGTGAATGAGAGACTCGAAGAGCGAGGCCATAATTAGGTAAATCAGCAGCAGTGCGAAGAGCAGGGTAAAGGTGTTTTCCTGGGTATCTTGCTGGGCCCAGCGGGCAGCACGTCCCAAATCCCAGGAATACCCTGGCGGCAGGGTCACATCCTTCATCTTTTCTCTTACCGGCCCCATCAGGCGATAAGCCTGGCCCCGGCTCTCGGTATTGGCAAACACCACTACATTGTGCTGACGGTCTTCGCGCTTGAGATCCTTCGGTCCTTCCTGCAGGCGGAAATCGGCCAGGCCGGCCAGTTGAAAGGTCGCGTGGTTGCGTCCTGTAAATCGACTGTTCTTGAGTTGCTCCAAGTCTCTTCGATCTTCTTCTTCCCATTGGAGTACAATAGGGATTTCGCGCTCCTCGGCCTTAAAGCTGCTAGTACGGCGGGTGCCCAGGGCCGTTGCCAGCGAGGTGGCCACTTCCCGTGGCGAAAGCCCGTAGCCGAGGGCTTGTTCGCGGTCAACCTCCACCAGGATTTCCTCTTCACTGTCCTCAAGGCTGCTGTCCACTTCCTGGACGCCCGGCAGGCTTCTCAACTGAACTTTCACTTCCTGTGCCAGCAGGGACAGCACCTCCGGATCCGGACCCTTGAGTTCGACCTCCACACCCAGCAACGGGCCGGACCAACTGCGCTGGCGTCCCATCTTGTAATTGATCCCCACCTTCTCGGGCAGCAGCTTTCTAATCGCCCTGGCAGCTTCCATAGTAGACAGGTTGCCATCATCGGCATCCACCAATCGGACAGTCAAACTGCCGCCGCGCTGGCGAAAGCTGGTCGAAAGGGACTCCACATCCAGTTCGGCCTTCCTCTCCAACAGCACGCCCTCCATCTCTGCAAAAATCCGTCGCACTTCCATCAAGCTGTAACTGCGGTCAGCCTCCACCGTTATATCCACCCGCCGCTCCGGCGTCCAGAAAGTGCCGCGCTGCTCGATTTGGCGAAAGAGGTAAATCCCCGTCACCAGCAGAACCGCGGTGGCCAGCAATGGCACCCAGCGGTGATCCAAGGTCCAGTTCAAAAGGCCCGCGTAACTCTTGCGCAGACCTTCCCGGCGCAGAACCCGCCAAAGGACGACCGTCAGCACCATACATACCACCAGAGTGAGCACTGTAGTCCACTCCATCCCTGCAATCGAGGCGCCGAGGCGCTCCATCCAGGCTCCCGCCCATGATCTGGTGCCCTGCCAGCCCGCACCGTACAGCTTCCATAGCGCAAAGGTAACAAATGCCGACAAAACCCCTTTTCTCAGCCATGGATCGAAGCGCCGGTATTTTTTTTTGAAGAGGCGTGAGGCCACCATTGGAATGACCGAGAGCGCCACCAACATCGAAATAGTGATCGCGAGACAGATGGTCATTCCTGCATCGCGCATCCAGGTAGTCATGCGGCCACCGGCCAGAAAGAAGAAGGGAATGAATACGCACATGGTCGTCAGGCCGGAAGCCAGGACCGCCATCCCGATTTCCCGGCTGCCTTCCAGGGCAGCATCGCCGGGGGTCATCCCTTCTTCCTCGCGCTTGCGAAAGATACTCTCCAGGGTGACAACCGCCGGATCCACCAACATGCCCACGGCAAGCATCAACCCCATCATCGAAACCATGTTGAGAGTAATGGTCGAGCCGAAAATCTCGCGCGCCAGGTACATGCCCACGAATACGCACAATACTGAAATCGGAATGGCCACCGCAATGACCAGAGTACTGCGGATGTTGCGCAAAAAGAGATAGATAATGCCTATGGCCAGGAAGGCACCGAGAAACGCCGCGTCGGTGAGGTTGTTCACTTCCCGCAGCACGCTCTCGGCGCGGTCGCGCACGATTTCAATATCCAGCCTTCCGCCGTATTCCTCCTCGACCCCCTGCAGGACTGCGCGCGCCGCGGAGGCCACTTCAACGACGCTGGCATTGGCCGCCTTGTAAACGTTCAAGGTTACCGCATCCGCGCCATTGAGGCGTTCGAAACGCTTTTTTTCCGGATAATCGTAAACCACCTCTCCGAGGTCTTCGAGTCGCAGGTTGCGGCCGATCAGGGGCAATTGGCCGATATCGTCCACCTCTCCGAACTCGCCCAGGACCCGCACCAGGTAGCGCTGGTCTGCATCCAGAACGCGACCCAGGGAGAGGTTGGTATTGTTGTTGCGCACTTGCCAAGCCAGAGCAGGCATGTCCACATCGTGAGCCTGGAGCCGCTCCTGATCCAGCTCGACAATCAACCGTTTTTCTTCCATTCCTTGCACCGAGACATTGACCACTCCATCGAGTCGCAGCAAGCGCGGCTCCACCACCTTGCGGGAAATGTCGAAGAGTCGGTCGTCGTCGCCGCGCCAGGCCATGCTGGCGTGGAGGATCGGTCTTTGGTCGCTCTGCCAGCGGCGAATCTGGATGCGCTCCAGATCGGAGGGCAGTAATCCCCGCGCCAGGTCGACTCGCTCCCGCACCTCCATATTAGCCAAATCCATATCCGTGCCGGCCTTGAAGTCGACTCGCACGGAAGCACGGTCCGGAGAGGAAGTGGAACTGATTCTCTCGGTATTGCCCAAAGTCCCCAGAGTCTCCTCAAGAGGCACGGTGATAAGCCTCTCCACTTCTTCGGGCGAGGAAGAAGGGTAGAATCCTGTAACCGTTATACCCGAAGAGGAAATGGCGGGCAACTGCTCCAAGGGCAGACGACTCAGGGAGACCACCCCCAGCACCAGGGTGCTCAGGGTGATCATGGTCATGGTGACCCCTCTCCGAATTGCGAACTCGGAAATCTTCATAGACTTTCCCGTCTAGGGGCTGCGGTCCAGAGTAGCGTAGACTACTGGGATTACCAAGAGAGTGAGAAGCGTGGAAACCAGTAGGCCGCCGATCACAGTAATGGCCATCGGGGCGCGGATCTCGGCGCCTTCTCCAAGCCCCAGGGCCATGGGCATCAAACCCAGGACAGTGGTAGAGGTGGTCATCAAGATGGGCCGCAAACGCACCCTTCCGGCGCGCAGCACGGCCTCTACCTTGGCCATGCCCTCTCTACGTCGCAAATGGTTGATATAGTCGACCAGGACAATGGCGTTGTTCACCACGATTCCAGCCAGCATAATTAGCCCGATCAGCACTACGACGCTTATGCTCTGTCCCGTCATCACCAGCCCAAGGGCACTTCCCACCAGCCCCAGGGGAATTGTGCACATAATCACCAAGGGGTGCAGCAGCGATTCGAACTGCGACGCCATCACCAGGTAGACCAGGAATACGGCCAACCCCAGGGCGAACTTCATGCTGTCGAAGGAGCGCACCATTTCTTCGTTCTGGCCCCCGACAGCCACGGCAAAGCCTTCGGGCAGAGGGACCGAGGCCATTGCCGACTCAATCTCCTGCACTACACTGCCCAGATCCCGGCCGCTGAGATTGGCGGAAATTATTGCCACACGCTCCTGGTCCACCCGGAGAATCTCTGCCGGTCCCTCGACGATTTCCACGGCCGCCACGGCGTCGAGCGCCACCGGCACTGGATACTCGGGAGGACTGACGATAAGGCGCCTCAAATCGTCCAGGTTGTGGCGCTCGGATTCGACGGCCTGTACCCGAATATCGATCATGCGGTCGCCGCGGGTCAGTTCTGTGGCCACCACTCCCTGGAGTTTGTTGCGCAGGATCTCACCGATAGATTGAATTGTCGTGCCCAATTCTGCCACCCGCTGGCGGTCGAAGACTACATGGATTTCGGGCTGTCCTTCCTCCGTACTGGCCTTGATGTCAACGAGACCAGGGATCTTGCCCATTTGCCCCCCGACCTCCTCGGCCAGCAGGCGAAGGGTCTGCAGATTGTATCCGGAGATCTCTATTTCGACTGGCGTACGGAAGGAGAAATAGGAGGGACGAGAAAATTTGTACTGGAGATTGGGAATATTGCGCAAAACCTGGCGAACCTGCCCCATGGCCTCCTCCTCTGCCCGCCGCGTGCTCCCCTCCTCAAGCCGGACGTAGAGTTGGGCGATATTCTCCTTTCTCTCGCCGGCATAGCCACCGCTCTGCCCTCTGGAACCTATGAGGGAAAATACCGCAGTCACGGTATTCAGGGACTGAAGAGGAGTATCAATGGTGGCGGTCCGTTGCGCGGTGCTCTCCAAGGGCGTGCCGGCAGGCCACTCAAGATTGACGAGGAATTCCCCCTGGCTCATCTCCGGAATAAGTTCCACTCCAAGAGAAAGCGCGCGCTGCAGAACAAGCCCGGAAAATACGAGAAAAACTACCAAAACCCAGGCGCGATGGCGCAGTGACCAGTCCAATGCCTTGGGATAACCTGCGGCAAGGAAACCGTAGGCTGTGTCGAATCCCCAGTAGAGTGGGCGCAACAACAAGCTCAGCACGCGCCCCAGACTATTGAGACCAATTCGCACGCACCACACCAAATATGCCGGAGCGCGGACCAGCAGTCCGTCCGGGCGCTGGTCCTCTTGCCCCAGGCGACTCAAAGCCAGAGAAGAGAGCATGGGAATCAGCATCAGAGCTACGATCAGAGACGCCACCAGGGAGAAGGTTACGGTCAGGGCTTGGTCGCGGAAAAGTTGGCCGGCGACTCCTTCGACAAAGACGATGGGAACGAAAACACAGATCGTGGTCAAGGTGGCAGCGATTACGGCCTTGCCCACCACACTGCTTCCCTGTCTGGCGGCCTCAAGGGAAGACAACCCCTGGTCGCGGTAACGCTGCACGCTCTCCAAGACTACGATGGAATTGTCCACCAGCATTCCCACTCCCAAGGCCAAGCCACCGAGAGACATGATATTAAGGCTTACCTCCGAACCGAACATGAGGAAGAAGGTTGCCAATACCGAGATCGGAATGGAGAGGCCGATAATGGCCGTGCTCTTGAGGTCGCGCAGGAAGAGGTAAAGGACAAGAATAGCCAGGATGGCGCCCAGGATCGCGGTATTGAGCACTTCGTCCACCGCCTGCTGGATGAAATGAGCCTGGTCGAAAACCACCTCGACCGTGCTCGCACCCAGCAGGTCCCTGTAGTCGACATAGAAGGCATCCAGTCTCTCCCGCACCGCCTTGCTGACCTGGACGGTATTGGCGTCGCCCTCCTTGAAAATAGCGATCTCCACTCCCTCGCGGCCATTGATCCGGGTGATTAAATCGCGCTCTCTGTGACCGCGCCGAACTTGTCCAACATCCTCTAGCTTCACCGCGGCAGGGCCGATACGGGCGACGACGATCTCGCCAATTTCATCTATGTCTTCGAACTCGTTGAGGGTCCGCACCAGGAATTCGGCTGCGCCATCCTTCAGCAAACCGCCGGTCAAGTTCACGTTTTCGGCATCAAGCCGGTTGGTTACCTGGTCGATCGCAATGCCAAGGTGGGCAAGACGCGCAGTTTCGATCTCAACCCGGATTTCTTCCTCCAGCCCGCCTTCGACCCGGACCGCTGCCACTCCCTCCAGGCTTTCCAACTCCAGGCGCAGGCGCTCTTCCGCCACCCGGCGCAACTCCATCAGACCGGACTCGCCGTAAAGCGCCACCCGCATGATCGGGTCCAGAGATGGATCAAAGCGCAGGAGAGCAGGTTTGTCGGCTTCCTGGGGCAACCGTGCCAGGTCAAGCTTCTCGCGAATGTCCAGGGCGGCGAAGTCCATATTTGTGCCCCAGGCGAATTCCACCACCACGTCCGAGAGTCCCGCCCGCGAAATCGAACTCACCCTCACCACGTTGCTAACCACTCCCACCAGGCCTTCAATGGGTTCCGAGATCAGGCGCTCGATCTCCACCGGTGACACTCCCGGGTATTCGGTGCGCACCGCAATGGTGGGGTAGGTGATATCCGGCAGCAGGTTCAGAGCCAGACGCGAAAATCCGACTAGCCCAAAGGCGACGATAGCGACCATGAGCATGGCCACCGTAACCCGGCGGCTGGTGGAGAACTCGATCAGCCGCATCGATCAGTCGCTTCCGTTCCGGTTTTCAAAACGATCGCGCATCCTCTTCCAACGTTCTACTGCTTCAGACTCGCTCAACCCCCTATGTTCCTGTGCCTTTCTCACGAAGGTGGCGGAATCTGGAAAAGCCCTCTCGCCGGGGAGCACGGCTGCAGAACCCGGCGCTTCCCGATCCCGGTCTCCAGAGGGGTCCGGTCTTCCCCTTTGCACCGGTGGATCCCCTGTCTCTCCTCCGCCCTGGTCCGATTGCCCAGCAAGCCTTACCCGGGCGCCATCCTTCAGCCCTTCGTGGCCCACGGTGATCACCTGATCCCCTTCCTCCAGACCGGCAACTACTTCCACCCGATTTCCTTCCACAAATCCCGGCTGAATGCGAACCCGGCGCGCTACTCCCTCCGAAAAAACAAAGACATCGTCCTCGTCCGTCTCCAGCACGAGAGCCTTCTTGGGAAAAATCAGGCTTCGGAAATGACTAGCCGTGACAATGCGCACCGTCGCGAACATGCCTGGCTTCAACACCCCGGTCGCAGCCGGGATCTCAAGGGTAACTTTTACGGTTCCGCTTTGGGGATCCACCCCCGGGCTGATCATCCGTATGCGGCCGACGAAAGTTTTTTCGGGTACGGAGTCAACGGTGATGCGGGCCTCCTGGCCTTTGCTGATCTGGCGCATGCGCTGCTCGGGAACATGGATGCGCGCCAGAAGTGGATCGACGTCGGCCACGGCGAAGACATGGTCGTAGGCGCGCACCACGTCTCCCACCTCTACCAGGCGTTGCATCACGGTTCCGGGAATCGGAGCCAGAACATCTGCATGATCCAAGTTGATCCGGGCTTCCTCCAGGTTGACCTCGAAATTTCTCATTTGGTGCCAAGCAACGTCGTATTCCTCTTCGCTGACCAACTGGCGTTCGTGCAACGCCTTGGTACGCTCGTAGGCGCTGGCAGCCTGCTCCAGCGCAACCTCTGCCTGCTCAACCCTCAAGGCCCACTCTTCCTTGTTCAGGCGCGCCAGGATATCTCCTTCCGCAACCCTATCCCCCTCTTCGACCGCGAGTTCAGTCACCATGCCCTGGACACGCGCCACGACACTCACCCAGCGCTCGGCTTCCAGCCGAGCGTGGGTCTGGACATAGAGCGCGATGCTCCCGCGCTCAACCGGCTCCGTCTTGACCGGAATCGCTGCCGTGGAGCCGGCTCCTGCTCGCCCTCCCCACTGCCTTCCTCCTCCTGCCTCTCGCCCTCTTTCACTCTTCCGCTTGGCCTCCTCCTCTTCACCCCCACAAGCCCCAAGCACAACACTAAAAACCAGGATCCCAACTGCCCATAGTCTCTTTCCTGTCGATCGCCTCATCTCTTCCCTCATGTATGTAATCTGCAACCAAGCCCCTTATTGCACCACGCAATAATTAGATCGGCAAATCTACACTTTGATTCCAACTCGAAACTATAGGAAACCGAAATCCATCCAACATATTCCCCCAGCCCACCGCCGCTGACCAAAGGGGCCGCCTACCCCTCGCGCTGGCGCACCAGAGACGCCTGCAGCCGGTCCCTCTTGATAACCACCCCGGTGGAGCGATCCACCTGGCCGAATTCGAGCACTCCGGTGGGGCAGGATTCCACGCAGGCGCTGCAGCGCACACACTCCGGATCGGTCATGGGCAGGCCCTTGTTGGCGAAGTTCATAATGTCGATCCCTTGATGGCATACCGAGGTACAGACGTTACACGAAATGCACTTCTTCTTGTCGGCCAGGATGCGGAAACGGCTGAAGCGTGTGTAGAGGTGCATGAGCGCAGCCAGCGGACAGGCGAAGCGGCACCAGACCCGGCCGCTGAACCAGAAGTATGCCCCATAGCCGACAATCCCCGCCAATAGAATATCCACCACCCACTTGTAGTTGAGTTGAATCCCCCACAGCTTCCAGCCGTAGAGCAAGCCTTCGTGAAAAAGGCGCAATGCGGTTCCGACACCAGTGTCAGGCCAGACCCAACTGATGACGCGCGCCACCAGCAACAGCGCGCACAAAATCAGAATAACCTGCCCAGCCATATTTACCTTGTTCCAGGACGCTCCGTGCCACATTTTGTGACGCTGCTGATCCCCCAGGGTTTCGGCCAGGGCCCCACAGGAACAGATCCAGCCACAATAAGCCCCTTTTCCCCAGAAGTAGATTGCCAGGGGGATCAGGACAAAGGTCTGCACCAAGCTGATGCCCAACCACCACCACAATGGTTGCGAGGTGAAAACGTTCCAGAGGAAGAGCGGCCAGGCTAGAATGAAGCCGAAGGCACGCCAATACTCGCGCCCGTGGCCATAGTCGACCGCGGGGAACAAGGCATCTGCAAAACTTTTGCCAAATCCGCCGTCAAAAACTCCGTTGTAGCCCAGATATGGGAGGATGATATAGGGAAGAAGAAAAAGGGGGATGACCTGTATTGCCATGAGAGTCAAGGTCTGCACCTTGATGTAGGGAGTACGCCGCCGTTTGATGCGCCTGTAGCCAAAGATGGCTACCAGAAGGGAATAGGCCAGACTGTAATAAAATCCAGGTTGTCCGAGGTTATATGCCAGGACGCCGATCAAACTGGTGAGATTTGCGGCCAGAGCGGCCGCCTCCTGCAACAACTCGGGTAGGTTGTAAGGGAACCAGTTGTTGGCCTGGAATGCCCGAGTCAACTGGCCGCCAGCCTTCCAGTTGTAGACGAAGGTGCAAAAGGCCATGAAAAGACCCAGGGCCACCCACTGGCGCCCCTGCATCTCTCCCTTGATGTTCACTCCGCTACGCCGGAAGAACTCGAGTGGAGCCTCGCGCCCGATCATACTGAAAACCGCGTCGTTGTCAACGCGCACCTCACGGCCGTCGGCATCCTTGAGCACCACCTCCCTTTCCTCGATTCGCTGCACCGCACTTCCCATAATCAGCTTGATGCTGCCAGGCTGCCGGCCTTCCTCGAGAAATCGTCCGCTGGAAGTCGTCACCCTCTCGGAAGAAGGTGTATCAACGGCCACGTCAGCCATCGGGTCGGCAGACAGCATCTGCAATTTCTCAATGTTCTCCGGCTTGGGACGGGCGAACTCGGGCTTGCGGTAGGACAGAGTGACCTGGCCGCCCGCCAGAGCAACTGCAATGGCCGTTTCCAGGGCGCTGTCGCCGCCGCCAACAACCAGAACATTCTTGTCGCTGTAGTCCTTGGGATCGTGCAGGCGATTGGAAACCTTGTCCAGATTTTCTCCCGGCACGCTCAATTTGCGGAAGTTTCCCGAGCGGCCAATTGCCACGATTACCCGACGCGCCAGCAACGGATCGCTGCCTGGAATGGCCAACTCAAAAAGTTCGCCGTGCTTTTGCACCTTTTCAATTCGGGCAAATCGGGGTTCAATCCCCTGTTCCAGAGTTTGAGCCTTGAGCTCTTCGACCAGAGGTTCCTTGATCGTAGCGCTGAACTGCAGATCGCCTGCAGGTTTCATGTCGGTAGGATATGTATAGATCGGCTTTCCCTTGGGAAAATTCGCCACCGTTGTAAAGGGTTCGGTGGCTTCGAAGATTTCAAAGTGCAGTCCCGACTGGCGAGCCGCCAGGGCAGCGGCCATGCCCGAGACCCCGGCACCGACGATAGCTAAGTCGAGAATTTTCTCATCCGCCCGAGCCGGCCGCGCCTTTTGAAATTCGGCGTCGGCTACGATGTGATACACGGCCCGCGCACCTGTATCGGAGGAGAATTTTAGTAAAGGAATACCGGTCAGATCTCCGACAATGTAGAGCCCGGCAATATTGCTGACCCCGTTTTCGTCCACCTGGGGAAGTTTCTCCACCGCCCCCGCCGGCCAACGGGTGTGAAGCCACTTCATGTAGGAGGTCAACCTATTCATCACGAATTCCTCGCCTTCCTCTAACTCTCGATGTGAACACTGAATATATAGAATGTGCCTTCCATTAGGAAGTTGGAGGCTCTCGGTACAACGGCTTCGACAAGCTGACCCAAAGCTCAGATAAAAAAAGTTCGCAACTTCAAAAATTAAATATTAAACTATAAATTATTTGGGGATTCTAGTACCGTACCTATTTCCCGAACAATAGACCGTAGACCGTCGAAAGGCAGCAAAAAGCTGCAATCTCTGAACCACTTCATATTTTACATTTTACCGTGCTCAATCATTGATGGAACTTTACCCTCTCGGTCAAAGTCTCAACGAGGAGACAGCCAGGCCGCTGCAGGTCTCACCCGTAGTTAAGGCAGCGCCCAGTGCTGTTATCATCTCCCCTTTCCGCTGCAAGAAACCCCTGGGGCCAGAGCCGAATCCCGGTCTACTTTTTTGACAATATAACTGCAAACAACCCACCCGATACGACAGGAACGACCAAAATGAAAAACACTATCGCAAAGATCTTTTTCACTTTTTTGTCTGCCTGTTGCATCAGCGCTTGCGGGGGCGATGCGGTCACCACGTCCAACCAGGAAACCAGATCGGAAGCGACCCTCGAGCAGAGGGAAGTTGCCTTCATCACGGACCGCACCGGGAAAAAATGGGATGTGACTCACGCCCGGGACAAGTACGGACTGATACCTTCAGGTTACCAGTACGGTCTTGGTCCTTACGCCATCCGTCCTATAATGAATCCACGGATGTTGTTCCCCAATGACCTGGGGTATCCCGGCAGTAATGAGATTTTTCTCATTCTCGGGACCTCCCTGAACGGCTTCACAAGAGCCTACCCCATAGGCGTCCTGAGCCGCCACGAGGTGGCCAACGAGCAGTTCGGCGACGCCCACGTGGCGGTGGCCTACTGACCCCTTGTGAACCTGGCTGCCGTGTACAGCCGCGAAATCGACGGTCAAGTTCTCACCCTCAGTGCCAGCGGATGGACTTATCGCAACACCTTCGTGCTCTTTGACTACGAAACCGAAAGTTTGTGGTATCATCTGGAAGGGGAGGAGGGATTGACCGGCATAAGCGGACAATACGCCGACAGGAGGCTGCCCGAATTCGAGTCCGCCTATACCCGCTGGAACAATTGGGTGAAATTGCACCCGGACACTGGAATTCTCAAATACTGAATTCAGGTCGTGTCAAAAATTTCCCATATGAGCGTTGGGGTCCTCGTCTTCCTCGTCTACGGCGGCCAAGCGCATGCCGGAGCCTGGGAACAAAATAAAAACGCATATTACTTTAAAATTTCATCCACTTATCTTTCCACCTCAGAGGAATTCGACCACCGCGGCCAGCGCCGAAATATCCTCGAGGAGCGAACTGCCTTCAAAGGCGCCTCCTTTCGCGAAATCAACCTGAGCGTCTATCTGGAATATGGCTGGATGGAGCGCTTGACAGCGGTTGCCCAGCTTCCTTTCAAGGGTCTTCGCTCGCAGCGCAATGTGCTCTACGGAGGCGGACTGGTGGAGCACAAGGAAGTTGCAAGCACCGTCGGACTGGGAGATTTGACCCTTTCCCTGCGCCGCACTCTGAGCACTACCCCGCTGGTTTTCTCTGTCCAGGTCGGCATTAAACTGCCACTGGGCTACGAGAGGACACCGGCCAGCGGCGGTCCCTCCGTTGGCACTTCCGCAGCGGACGCTGAAGCTCATCTGTTAATGGGCAAAAGTCTTTACCCACTGCCCTTCTACCTGACTGCCGGTCTGGGCTACCGCCGGCGCGGCGGCAGGCTGAACGACGAAATGCTCTACACCTCCGAGCTCGGTTTCACCTCCGGCCCTGCGCTCTTCAAGTTCGATATTTACGGAATCGAGAACACCTCTGCGCCCCCCGACATTGCCGGCCAAACTGTGGTTACTCCTTTGCCTGGAGGCGGAGGGGTGCTGCCCGACCTAGTGGTGGGCGACCAGAATGTGGTCAAATTGAGTCCGGGGATCGTATATACTTTGAGGTCCGGATTCTCGCTGCAGGGCGAAGTGTTCTACGTGGCAGCCGGGGAAAACACTTTGAGTGGCACCAGTTACACCCTGAGCATTGTCTTTAGTGGAATTCGCCAGAAGATGCCATAGAAACCCTTGCCACCAGGATACAACGGTCGTATCGTTCTTCATCCGTCACCATGGCAAACGTGAACATGCACCAAATCCTGTCGCAGACCAAGCCTGAAAATTCCAAACCCGGCAAAGACCTGCTCGCCGGCAGTTGGCCGTCCTTTGCCCAAACCCTGGACCGAAACGGCCTGTCGCTGAGGCGCCGTCGCCTGCGCACCCTCCAGGTCAATGTCGGAAAGCTGTGTAATCAGACCTGCCGCCACTGCCATGTCGAGGCCGGTCCTCAGCGCAAGGAACAAATGAGCCCCGAAACCGCTGCACGCTTGGTTGAACTCCTAGATGCTCCAGGAGGCGAATATCTGGAGACGGTGGATATCACCGGAGGGGCTCCGGAGCTCAATCCGGTATTCCACTACTTGGTCGTCCAAGCCAGGGACCGAAACCTGAAGGTAATCGACCGCTGCAATCTGACCGTGCTCTTCGAGCCCGGGCAGGAAAGCACCGCCCGCTTTTTGAGGAACCACAAGGTCGAAATCGTAGCCTCCCTACCCTGCTATTCCAAGGAAAACGTGGACCGACAGCGCGGCCAGGGTGTATTTTCCAAGAGCATCCGAGCCCTCCGCCTCCTCAACAGTCTAGGTTACGGCAAACCGGAGACCGGGCTCCGTCTCAACCTTGTCTACAATCCGGTAGGTCCTTTTTTGCCCCCGGACCAGGAGGAACTCGAAGAGGACTACAAGAAAAGGCTTCTGGAGGACTTCGGCATCGAATTCAACAAGCTATTCACCATCGCCAATATGCCGATCAAGCGCTTCCTTTACGATCTCGTGCACATGAACAAGCTGGAAGAGTATATGACCTTGATGGTCACCCACTTCAATATCCACGCCGTAGAAAACGTCATGTGCCGCGACCTCATCTCAATCGGCTGGGACGGCAGTATCTACGACTGCGACTTCAACCAGATGGCGGCAATCCCCGCTGCCAATGAGCCTCAGACTCTCTGGTCCATCGACTCCCTCGCAATTTTTAACCAGGGTCCCATTGCTCTTGCCGATCACTGCTACGCCTGCACTGCCGGTTCCGGCAGTTCTTGCGCCGGGCAATTGGTATAATCTAAGTACATGGCGGCCCTGGCCGTTGGTTGCGTCAATGACCTGGAAATAAATTTTATCAGGCGTTCGAATGAGGCAGCTGCGTATCGGCATGTGCCACATTTTTTTGGCACGTTTTCCGCGATACTCGGACGGTGGTCACCTTTCCCAGTATCCTGCGGTAATCTGCACCACGCGCACCGAATCATCCGCTGGAATTTCCAATAGAAATTTTCTGTCCCCAGACAGAAGCGCTTGATCGAGGTTTATAATGGAAGTAATTAAGGCCCGCAAAGCCGACATTCCCGCCATACTCGAGATCTGGAAAGAACCCATGGATTATCACGTCCCTTTTGATTCGACGTTCACCAGGGCTGACAACGGCGAAGAAAGCATGGGCAAGTATCTGGAAAGGCTGATCCCAGCAAAGGATGCCTTTATCATATTGGCGGTCGAGCATAAAAAGCCATTAGGCTACGGAATAGCAAAATCCGAGAGATATCCACCTGTATTCAGAAAGCAAATCTTTGGATCCATTAAAGATTTGGCCGTCCGTTCCGGTCATAGAAGAACTGGAACCGGAGAGCTGATGCTAACGGAAATGTTGGATTGGTTTCGCTCTCGAGGAATAGACAGAGTCGAACTCCGCGTAGCCTCCATGAATACCGTAGGGTATTCATTTTGGAGAAAGCATGGATTCACCGACTATATGCATGTGATGTTCAGAAATCTCGTGGAAGTAACATAGTCGTCAATGGCGGTTTGAGGTGCCGGCCATTTCAAATTCCTGCGCTGAATTCCAATTCTGATCCGTCATGGAATGTATTACTGAATGGCACCTGGCATATTCGGCGAAACGATTTCTCCCGGCAACTCCAGGAAATACAGAAGCGCTTTCCTGAACTCTCTGGACCAGCAGGCCTAAGGTTCGCCCGCATCCTCGCCCGGCGCCACCTCCAACTTTACGATCCGGTCCCAATCGGTGGGCGGTAAACACCGCACCTCGTCGCAAGCCTGGTACTGAACCAGCAGACGCAATTCTCCCTTCTGCCCGTTTACCGCCTCCTGCTTCATACGCAGTTCTGCCCGCAAAACAACCTGATCTTGATACACTTCGAGGGTATCGCCGAGGGCCGCAAAGAAGACCGGTTCGGATGGAGGGTAGATAATATCGACTATTTCAAGGGGCAAATCCGCATTCAGGGTGAGCGACGTGGGAATGAGCATTTCATTGGAAGCAGGGTAGGCGTTTATGTGCCAACCTGCGCTGATATCAAGGTGGACGGCAACCTGAAAATTCTGGCCCGCCGCTGGCTTCTCCAGCGATAGATCGACCCGAGCCTGAACCGGATCTTCCAAGGGACCGGCCCAGGTAGATGGGAGTCCATCCACCGCCCAAAGTGGCAGCCCAACTATCACCGCAGGATCCGGCCCAGAACCGTTCCCTGAAATGAGTTTATCGGCCGCCGCAATCATGTGGGTAAAACTGCCGGGCCGGTCCCTCATCATTCCGCCGAAGGTGTAGAGAGTCTCCCTCGCCTTTTCCATATAGATCTCCTTGCCCGTCCAGCGAGCCAGATCCAGCAAGCAGTGTACGGCCACCGCATTGGCCGCAGGGAGGGCAGAATCCTTGGCATTTTTGCTGCGCACGATGAGATCGACGCCCCCTTCCGCAAAGAAGAAACCTCCTTTCTCTTCATCCCAAAACCGCCTTATCATCTGATCGACGACATCGCCGCCCGCTTTCAACCAGCGCTCCTCGCCGGTGGTCCGGTAGAGGCTCAAAAGTCCCTGGGATAAGAAGGCATAGTCCTCCAGATAGGCATTGTATTTGGCCATTCCCTGGCGGTAGACTCGCCGCAACCCGCCATCGGGCATCCGCAGTTGCTCCAGGACGAACTCGGCGGCGGTTTCGCCGGCCCTGCGATACGCAGGCTCCTGCAAAATTCCGTACCCAAGTGCATAGGCGTCAATCATCATTCCGTTCCATGCAGTTAGCACCTTGTCATCCAGCAGTGGATAGGTGCGCTTTGCGCGGACATTTAGCAGGCGCCCCCGCAGGACCTCCACCTCTTTTCTGAGAGAGTCCGATTCCATATCCATATCCGCAGCTGCTTCCTCCAGGGAGCGCTTCATACTGGTCACACCACCCTCCTCGTCCGGCATGGGAACAAGGTCGTAGACTTCAAAGAACAACTCGGCATTCTCCGCCAAGGTCTCCTCAATTTCCCCTGCGGTCCACAAGTAGTATTTGCCTTCCACGGCTTCCGTTTCTGCATCCAGGGCCGAGTGGAAAGCCCCTGATTCCGAGGTCATCTCGCGGCCCACGAAGGCGAAGATTTCTTCGGCAATCCGTCGCCATGACTCTTCCCCGGCAATTTGATATCCGCGCAGGTAGAGGCGGGCAAGATACGCCTGGTTGTAGAGCATCTTCTCGAAGTGCGGAATTTGCCACCGGGCATCGGTCGAATAACGGTGGAACCCACCACCGACCTGGTCGTAGATGCCGCCCTGCGCCATGGCGTCGAGGGTGTGGGAAACGATCTCGCCGGCTCGCTCGTCTCCATTGCGCTCCCAAATGGAAAGCAGAAATTCCAGCCTTATGCAGGGGGGAAATTTGGGCGCACCGCCAAAGCCGCCACTGCGCGCATCGTAGAATCTCTTAATTTGGCTGAGTGCCAGGTTTACCACTGCCGTATCGGGGACCGTGGGCAGGGTCCGTCCCCCTTCCTCCAGCCTGCGAATCGCGGCCGCCATCCGCGTAGCTATTTCCATGACTTCTCCGCGGCGATCTTCCCAGGCGCTGTGCGCAGCTTTCAGCACGCGCGGAAAACCCGGAAGTCCGTGCGAGTCCTGAGGCGGGAAATAAGTCCCGGCAAAATAGGGCTTCAGATCCGGCGTCAAAAAAACCGAGTTGGGCCATCCTCCATTGCCGCTGACCAGATAGGTAGCGTTCATGTAGATCTGATCCAGATCCGGCCGCTCTTCCCGGTCCACCTTGATATTGACGAACCACTCGTTCATCATCATGGCGATCTTTTCATCCGAAAAAACAAGCCGCTCCATTACGTGGCACCAATAGCAGGTGGAGTAACCCACGGAAAGGAAAATGGGCTTGTCTTCCCGTAGTGATCGTTCCAGGGCCTCTGCTCCCCAGGGGTACCACTCCACCGGATTGTGCGCGTGGAGCAGCAAGTACGGACTGGTTTCGCCGGCGAGGCGGTTGGTGTACTTCCACGATCCATCCGCATTCTTCAGATGCCCGGGTGCGTTCGCTGTAGCAGCCTGGACCTGGCCCCAACCTATCTCATCCGTCCAGGACCATCCAATGAGGACTACACCAAAAAAAACAGCCAGACTTCCTAGCCGAAGCTGGCTCGCTCTATATCTCTTCATCTTGATAAAAAAGCCGATATAATTTCAACCTTACAAATTTGAGGGTCGAGGACGAAGCAGCAGCGCGACGCCGGCAGGACATCACGGCAGTGATCAAATCTAAGGATCACGCTGCGCGGACCAACCTGCGCGTACTTTCAACCACGTAGTCAACTTCCTCAAAAGTAGTATGCCGGTGGACCACCAGACGGCAGCGATTTGGCGGCCGCATAATGCTGAGTATGCCGCATGCCTTCCACCTGCCGTTCAGGTCCTCCGAAGTCCACCCCAATTTCCTCGCGTCCACTATGAGCATATTTGTAGGTACGGGAGGAGTTGACAGTTCGAGACAATTAATGGCTTGCAACCCTTCGCGAAGCAGCCGCGCCTTCTCGTGATCTTCGGCCAGACGATCGACCATTTGTTCGAGAGCCACGATCCCAGCCGCGGCCAACACCCCAACCTGGCGCATGGCCCCGCCCAGGCGCCTGCGCATATGGTAGGCTCTGTCGATAAATGTGCGGCTACCGCACAACAACGAACCCACCGGCGCGCTTAGTGATTTGGAAACGCAAAACATGACCGAATCCACATGCTGGGCATAGTACTTCACATCCACGCCGAGGGCCACGGCAGCGTTGAAAATGCGGGCGCCGTCCACGTGAAGCTTCAGATTGTATCTCCTAACCACCGAGGAAACAGCTTCCACCTCCGCGGGTGTCCATGCCGAGCCGCCGCTGTAGTTGTAGGTGTTCTCAATGCATACCAGACTGAGACCTGAATATCGAGCACCGCATCCCTCAATGCATTCCTCCAGATGCCCGGGCCGGATAATGCCGTGTTCGCCCTTTACGAGGCGAGCCGACAAACCGGCAAAGCTGGCATAAGCTCCGGCTTCAAATCTGTACATATGGGCAAATTCTTCAAAGACCACCTCCTGTCCCGGATAGGTGTGGGCAAGCAGGGCACAGCTATTGCCCATGGTCCCACTTGGTACGTAGAGTGCCGCTTCCATCCCCAGCTTCGCGGCCGCCAGTTTCTGCAGCCGATTGACGGTGGGATCTTCGTTGAAACAATCATCTCCCAACGCAGCTCGAGCCATGGCCTCTCTCATTTCTTCCGTAGGCAAGGTGATGGTATCGCTTCTCAAATCAACCGTTTTTTCAGACACGGATTTCCCTTCCACATCTTGCCAGGAGTGCTTGACTGATCCGGTTAACTCACTTATGCTTTGCGAAAAAGCTAAATGGCGAAAGGAGTTTTGTCCAATGGCCTTCTCGGTGCAAGGAACAGCGCATAGATCTACTGTTACCGGACGGCGTGGTATGGTCGCTGCAGCGCACCCTCTTGCCGCCGCCGCCGGTTTGCGCATCCTCGTACAAGGTGGAAACGCTATTGACGCAGCCGTAGCCACGGCCGCAGCTCTAAACGTTGTGGAGCCCTACATGTCGGGCATCGGCGGTATTGGCTACATGCATATCTACAGTGCCACTCGGAATGAGCACAAGTTACTCGACTATATTGGACTCACTCCCAGGGCTGCGGACTTGAAACTCTACAAGCCTGTAGAGAATGAATTGCGCGGGGCGCTCTCGCCCATAGTACCAGGCGCTTGTGGGGGCTGGCTCGAGGCCCTAAGCCGTTATGGCACCATGGATGCGGCTACGATCTTCGCGCCAGCCATCGAATACGCCGAGCAGGGCTTTGCACTCACGGTAAAAAACAGCGAATTCATCGCGCATCAGGCACACCTCCTCCTCGAGCATCCTTCCTCGGCTTCCAACTACCTCCTCAACGGAAATGCGCCGCGACCCGGCGAAATTCTGCAGCAGCCTGATCTTGGACGTACTTTGCGCCTAGTCGCGGAAGAAGGACCGGACATCTTCTACAACGGGGAGATCTCTGCCTGCATCGTCCGCCATATGGCAGAAACCGGTGGCCTGCTAAAAAGCGAAGACCTGGCATCATTCCAGCCTGCTTGGCTCGAACCGGTCTGCACAGACTACCGCGGCTATCGGATCTTCGCTCCCCCACCACCTTGCCAAGCCATCCAGTATCTGGAAATCCTCAATATCATGGAAGGGTTCGATGTGTGCGAAATGGGCCACAACACGGCCGCGACCCTGCACCGCTTCATCGAAGCGGCCAAGTTGGCAACAGCCGACCGCGCAGAGTACACCGCCATAGAGAACCCACCTGCGGCAGGTTTGCTCTCCAAGGAATATGCCAAGGCCCGACGTCGACTCATCGGCAGCCGCGCTCAACCCAGCGGCGGTGAGCGTTACACCGCCATCAAGATGCCGGGAGAGGTAGTTGCCGGGGACCCTTATGCCTGGATGGGGACCGAGTGCACCACCCACTTTGATACTATCGATGACGCTGGAAATGCAGTAGGCGTGACTCAAAGTCTGGGCTCGGCCTTCGGCTCTGCCATGGTCGTGCCCGATACGGGCATAGCTTTGAACAATTTCATGAACTGGTTTGACCTGGAGCCGCAAAGTCCCAACGCCATCGGCCCATCCAAAAAGAACGAAATGTGCATGTCCCCTGTCCAAATTTGGGACGATCACGGCCTGCGCCTGCTCGTGGGCACCCCAGGCAGCTACGGCATCCTGCAGACCACACCGCAGATGATAATGAATTTCCTGGACCACTCTATGCACGTCCAGGCGACCATCGAAGCTGCACGCGTAAAAGCCACCTCCCCCGGCCACCTGGTCGACGCAGAAACGCGCATTCCACCGGAGGTGCTGGCAAAGCTGGAGAGCATGGGCCATCAGTTCAATCTCGTGGGAGATTGGTCCCCCATGCTGGGCGGCGGCCAAGGCATTGCGGTCGATTCTGCAACCGGCTCCTTCATGGGTGGTGCAGACCCCCGGCGTGACGGATATGCCCTGGGATGGTGATGTTTATCAGAAAGAGAATAGGGGAAACTATGGCGCCGAATCGAAGGGCGCGATTGAGGTTTCTGACCGGAAGATTGTAGTAAATCTACCCTCGATCTCCACTTGGTACCTTTAAATCCTGGAAGCCGTCTTCAATGTAGAGCAAGTTCCCTCACTGCACTCAACCCTGCCGAAGCGATGGCGGTTGCGGGCAATAAAGGTGTAACACGCCCTCAGAAAACCGTACAGAATAGGCACCCGGTAGAGCCAGACCACCAAATGAAATGGTGGTATGCGACGATAGATCTGGTAGACCGAATCGGCTCCAACGTAGACGTTTTCCCGGTCCACTATCAGTCTTAAGCCCGTATTGAAATCAGCATCGGCCAAGAACGGGAAGCGCTCCTCCACTTCTCCACTTTGCCGCGGCAGGTACTCGAATTGTTGTTGGCGGTCGAGTCTTTCGATCCGACTCACACTCCACAAACAAAATCGGCACTCCCCGTCGTAAACAATTGCTTGCTCCCTCATTAAAATCTCCCTTTTTCCTCAGGACCCGGTAGTGGCTGTTCCGGGCGGAAACTCAAGCTTTATCCCCATTGCTCTCGGCTCAATCTGTTTCAGCCGTCCGAGTCAGGCCAATCCAGGGGCAATGCAGTCCCTGATCACGGCGTTTCCGGCCTCCACCTTCATAAGGAGTTTGCGACCCGCCGGCTCAACTCAGTTCCAACCCAACTGGACAGTGGTCAGAGCCCATCACGGCGGGCAGGTGAAATGCCTTTCTGACACAGGCCTCAAGGCAGGGAGAAATAAAATGATAGTCGATACGCCAGCCGATATTGCGGGCACGCACACCGCGGCGATTTGACCACCACGTGTAATGGTCAGGCTCGGGATTCAGCTTGCGAAAAATATCTATGTAACCAGCTTCTATCAATTTGTCCATCCAGGCACGCTCCATCGGCAAAAAGCCGGTTGTGTTTTCATTTTCTCGCGGCCGCTTCAGATCAATTGCCCGGTGGGCAGTATTGAAGTCTCCGCATAGAACCAAGCTCTCTCCCCTTTGCCGCCGGCCTTCGCAGTACTCCAAAAAACCTCGACAAAATTCCATTTTGAACGGCACCCGCGCATGGTCCCGCTGACCGTTGGGAAAATAGCTGTTGATCAAAGTAAAACCACCATAGCGCACAGTCAACACTCTTCCCTCTCGATCAAAGCAAGGAATGCCCAACCCTTCGGCGACTTCCAGTGGCTCGTGGCGGCTGAAAATACAGACCCCACTGTAACCCTTTTTTTCGGCACTCGACCACCAGCTTTTATACCCGGCCGGGCGAATCAACTCCTCCTCTATTTGCTCCGGCCAAGCCCGGGTCTCCTGTATGCAGAGTACATCCGGACGAGCCTTTTCGAGCCATTCGAGAAACCCTTTTCGTACTGCCGAGCGAACGCCATTGACGTTCCACGAAATCAGTTCCATTTCCTGGTCCTTGGACTAAAAATGAATATCAGGTATCCCCTCACTTGTATTTTCGCAGCGTCCGATTGCGCTGCTTTCAAGGAGGTTTCTATTGGCGACTTTTTTACGTAGATTCCAACTTGGCCGCAAAAAAACGGAATAGTAGCAGTTCGATTGGAGCCCTCAGCAGGGCAAGCCACAGAGCAGCAACATTGCAGCAAGCACCAGTCCGACCTTGAAAATTGCGCCTGAGAGTCAAATTTGAATCAAGCATTAATTTCCATGTGTTCAATTGAGAATCTTTCGGGTGTTCGAACAATTTACTGGTACTTCCTTCTCTTCTTTTTATATCTTTTTTCCGGCAATTGCTCTAACAACCGTACGGACCCAGCTCCCACTTTGACCGTGTCTGCAGCGGCCAGTCTCACCATTGCCTTCAAAGAACTCGCTCCACTTTTCGAGGAGCACAGCGGGATCAAGGTCATATACAACTTCGGTTCGAGCGGCAAGCTGACTCACCAAATCGAACAAGGTGCCCCGGTTGACCTCTTTGCCTCAGCCAATTCAGTTTATATTGATTCGTTGGCCGCCAAAAACCTGATTGCGGCAGGCACCTTCACCCATTTCGGTCGAGGCCATCTCGTCCTATGGTCCCGCTCCGATAGTCCCCTCAAATTGGATAATCTCAATGACTTGCTGCAACCGGAGATCAAGCGCTTTGCCATAGCCAATCCGGACCATGCTCCCTATGGCATAGCCGCTCGCCAGGCCCTTCAGCGCGCCAACCTCTGGGCCCGGCTCCAACCCAAACTAGTCATGGGGCAGAACGTGCGCCAAGCCCTCCACTATGCCGAAACCGGCAACGTTGACGCCGCCCTCGTCGCCCGCTCTTTGAGCCAACCGGGCACAGGCCGCTGGGTAGCGGTGCCCGTGAAACTCTACAGCCCTCCCCACCAATCTATGGCCGTCATGAAATCTTCGGAGCATCCACGGGAGGCAGGTCGTTTCGCCTCCTTTGTCGAGTCTCCTCAGGCTCGATCCATCATGCAAAAATACGGATTTCTTCCACCCGGGGTGACACCGAGCCCATGATTTGGCACCCTTTCCTTCTCTCCTTGAAGGTAACCTCTGCAGCTACGCTTCTGATCTTCGCCATCGGCCTGATCCTGGCCCTGGTTCTTGCCCGCCACCGCTTTCGCGGTCAGACCATATTGGAAACCGCCATTCACCTTCCACTTGTCCTACCACCCAGCGTGGTGGGCTACTACCTCCTCATTCTCCTGGGCAGAGACGGTCCCTTCGCCCAGTGGTTTGGCTGGAACGTGCTCTTTACCTGGCCGGCCGCAGTCATCGCCTCAACTGTAGTTGGCCTTCCCTTGATGTTCCAGGCCGCGCGGGCTGCCATCGCCAATGTCGACCCTGCTCTCGAACAGGCGGCGCGGACCTTGGGTTCCTCTGAGCTTGAGGTTCTTTGGCGCATCACCCTTCCCTTGAGCCGGCGAGGGGTCCTGGCCGGCTTGGTGCTGGGCGCCACCCGCGCCTTGGGAGAGTTCGGCGCTACCCTGATGGTCGCGGCCAATATCCCAGGCAAGACCCAGACATTGCCCCTGGCCATCTACGATGCCGTCCAGAACAGCCAGTACGATCTGGCACACCATATGGTATTGTTGATGACAGTCTTGGGCTTTCTAAGCTTGTGGTGCGTACGTCGCCTGGAACCATCCCGTCGGGCTGAGGCGCCCCTCCCGGCGGCAGGAGAGCGGAGCCATGCATGACAAAAACCACCCCCGCCTGAAAGTAGATATCGAAAAGCGCTTGGGTGATTTTTTCCTTAAAGTACGGTTTGAAATGGCCACTGAAGTCCTCGTGCTCTATGGCCCCTCCGGGTCGGGCAAAAGCACCATCCTCAACGCAATTGCCGGCCTGAACCATCCAGACGCCGGAAAAATTAGCCTCGACCGGGAGCTCTTCTTTCGCCGCCATCGCAACCGTCGGAGTTGCCATTTGCCACCTCGACGCCGCCGCACCGGCTACGTTTTCCAGCACTACGCCCTCTTCCCGCACATGACCGCCCTCGAAAACGTAGCCTACCCTCGAGGCGCCAACAAAAACCGTCACCGGCACGCCAATGAGCTGTTGGACAGGATGGGCCTGGACCACTTGGCGGCACGCTACCCCGACGAATTATCCGGCGGCCAGCAGCAGCGCGTAGCCATCGCCCGCGCCCTGGCCATCGATCCGCAGGTCCTCCTCCTGGACGAACCTTTTTCCGCCCTCGACCTGCCACTGCGCCAGCGCTTCCAGCGGGAACTGGGTCAACTGCAGCAGGAACTGGGCCTGGTTGTAATTTACGTAACCCACAATCTGGACGACGCCTTTGCCATGGGCCACCGCCTTGCCGTGTTGCGGGATGGACGGATCCGTCAAATCGGCCCGGTAGAAGAGGTCTTCCGCCATCCCGCCGACCACCAAGTGGCAGAGGTCATGGGGATCCGCAACCTCTTTCGCGCCCGCGTCGTCCAAGCCGCTGGGGCAGTCCTGATTCTCGACTGGGACGGGCTCGAACTTCACGCCACCGGCCAGCCCCTTCCGGGGCAGGTGGAGGTAGCAGTCCATATCCAGCCCGAGGATATAAAAATCATCTATCCTGACCGGCCCCTGATGGACGCGGTCAGCCACAATCAGGTCGAGGGCAGTATCATCACTCAATCCCGCAATGCCAACTTTGAGAGCCTGCAGGTGCGCCTGAAAAACGGCCACGAAGTGGAAGTGCGCTTTCCCCGCCACGCCTACATCCCCCTGTCCCTGAAGCCAGGCGAAAGCATCCTCCTTTCCCTGCGGCATGACTGCCTGACCCTTTTGCAGCCGCCTGGAAAAAGAAAAGACAGGTGAATCCATGCTTGAGCAAGGTAAGACCGATGTCGCCGTCATCGGGGCGGGGATTTCAGGTCTGGCACTCGCCTACTTCCTCGCCGCCAAGGGTCTGAAGGTTTGTGTAATCGAGCGCGACAAAAGCGTCGGAGGCTCCATCCGCACCACCCTAACCAATGGCTTCCTGATAGAACATGGTCCCAACGCCCTTCTCGACACCACCCCACTGCTCCACCGACTTTTCACTGACCTCAAAGTTGAAGCATCTCGGGTCTACACCAGCCCAGAAGCCAGGTACCGCTATATAGTCCGCGGTGGCATCCTGCACCCCCTTCCCTTGAGCCCGCCGGCACTTGTCGCCAGCAAGCTCTTCTCCGCTCGTGCCAAGTTCCGCCTCTTGAAGGAGCCCTTCATAAGCCCGGCCCCAAAAGATGCCGAGGAAACCCTGGCAGAGTTCGTCCAGCGACGCCTGGGTCGCGAGTTCCTCGACTACGCCATCAATCCCTTCGTGGCGGGAGTTTACGCCGGTACCCCGGAGGAATTGAGTGCCAGGAGCGCCTTCCCCAGGCTCTATGCCCTGGAGCAGAACTACGGCAGCATCCTCAAAGGAGCTATCCAGGCCGCCTTCCATGGCCGCAGGAGGAGCACGACTTCCAGGCAGAAAGCACGCCTCTTTTCCTTCCCAGAGGGCTTGCAGACAATTGTGGATGCACTGGCGGAAAAACTCGGCAATGCCCTTCACCTCGGTACAACCTTGAAGGCAGTGCACCCAGGTCCAGAGGGCTACGTGCTCAATTTGATCTCAAAGAAAACCAGTATTCAACTAGCCGCTCGCTCCCTCGCCCTCACCATCCCCGCGCATGCCTACTCAATCCTGGATTTCACATTTGACTTTCGCATCGGAGCCGCCCTCGAACAGGTCTACTACCCGCCGGTTGCCGTGGTTTTCTGCGGCTACAAAAACCATCCTGGAGGGCGGCCGTTGGACGGATTTGGATTTCTGGTTCCTCAATGCGAGCAACGCCAGATTCTGGGAACCATCTGGAACTCCACTCTGTTTCAAGGCCGTGCACCAGCGGGAGGGGCCGCTCTGACAACTTTCGTGGGCGGGGTGCGGCAACCAGAGAAGGCCACCTTGCCAGACGGCCTTCTGGTCGACATGGTAGAGGGGGAGTTGAAAAGCCTGCTTGGTATTCAGGCCGTCCCCGACGAGGTCAAGGTGGTGCGCTGGTCCCGCGCCATTCCCCAGTACAAACCCGGATTCCAGCAATTCACAGCCTCCCTCGAAGCTTTCGAAGCTCAGCATCCCAGGCTTTACCTGGGGGGAAATTTCCGCGGCGGGATCTCGGTCCCCGACTGCATCGAGCAAGCCTGGACCCTAGGCGAGCGCATAGCAGGAGATTTGGGCAAGCTACCCAGTCGACCGACCAGTCCATAGTCCCCCTTTCTTCATCTAACTGGTATTCTTACCACTTTTTACTAACTTAATAAGCTACATTCAACACGCCTCAATCTCCCACGTCGCCATTGCCGTGCACATTCTTACCCTTGGGCTCAACCATCGGACCGCACCGGTAGAAATCCGCGAGAAGTTCGCTGTAGCGCCCACTGCTCAGGAAAATTCCCTGGGACAGTTGACAGAGCGCTGCGGACTCAGCGAAGCCGCCCTTCTCTCCACCTGCAACCGCTGGGAAATTTACGCAGCGAGCGACAGTAAGAAGAGCCTGGAGGGCGCTCTGCGACTTCTCGTCGAAGGCCAGGGCATCGACTCCGGCCTCCTCAAACCCCACCTCTACGAACTCAGCGACGGCGACGCAGTCCAGCATCTATTTGGCGTAGCTTGTGGCATCGATTCCCTGGTCATCGGCGAATCCCAGATTCTCAAGCAAGTTCGCGAAGCACTGGAAATAGCCCAGAAAAACGGGTCCGCCCGACTCCTTCTGAACGAAATCTTTCAGCGCTCCCTGCGCGTAGGCAAGCGCGCCCGCACCGAAACCGATATCGGCCGAGGTCGCCTGTCAATCGGCACGGCGGCGGTGGAACTGGCCAGCCAGATTTTTGATTCCTTCGACCACCGCAGTGCCCTGCTCATCGGCGCTGGCAAGATGAGCGAACTCACCGCTCAGTACCTGGTCGACAGTGGCATTTGCCGCCTCTACGTGGCCAATCGCACGCCGGGACGCGCCATTGAACTGGCAAGGTGCTTTCGCGGCGAGGCCGTAACCTTCGCTGGCCTCGAGGCCAAGTTGCAGGAGGTTGATGTCGTCATCTCTTCTACTGCAGCCCCCGATTTCGTTATTCTGGCCGACCGGATGGGGCAGATAATGCATCGCCGCCGCAGTCGCCCGCTCTTTCTGATCGACATCGCGGTGCCTCGCGATATCGATCCTCAGGTCCGCAACCTGGACAATGTCTTTCTCTTTGACATTGATGACCTGAAACAAGTTGTGGAAACCAACCGCAGCGAGCGCGAGGGGGAAGTAATTAAAGTGCAGCAACTGATCAGGGAAGAAATTCAGGACTTCCTGCACTGGTTCAACGCCCTTAGCGTCGGACCCTTGGTCAAGGCTTTGCGCCGGCACGCGGACATCCTGCGCCAAGTCGAACTAGATCGGTGGATGGCGAAATTTTCCCACCTATCCGAGCAGGATCTCAAATCAGTTGAAGGTATCTTGCGGGGATACGGCAACAAGCTACTGCACGACCCTCTGGTGCAAATCCGTGAATTCGCCAACAGCGAAGATGGTTACATGCGACTGGACACCGTGAAGCGTCTTTTCAATCTTGACACTGCCGAAGATGGTAATGAGGAAAAGTAGGTGATTCGGTGATTACATTTCGGACTGCATTCTTGGCCTTGCCTCTCCTGCTCTACCTGGGCGCGGCCCTGTTTTTTCAGGGCCACTTCCTGCTGGGCAAGAAAGGCTGGAATATCTGGGGCCAGAAAACGCTGCAATTCGGCATGGGCATCCACATACTTGCCTTGCTACTCCACTTTCTAATGTCCTCGGGCTCCCCTTTTTCCAACATGCTCTTCGTAATTTCCCTACCCATCGTAGCCCTGCTGGTAGTAAATCAATTGGTAGAACACTTTACCCGATTTCGCCATCTCAGCCTTTTGGTTGCACCTCTGGCTTTTTTCGGTCTCCTCTACCCTGTGCTGATGCCGGTGCGCTTTGCAGAGGCCGAGTCCATCCTGCTTCACTATCCCTGGCTGGGCATTCACGTGATTGTCACTCTTCTGGGTAATGTGGGATTTGCCTTGGCCTTCTGTGCCGCAGCCTGCTACCTGATCCAAGCCCGCTCCCTCAAGCAGGGACGCCTCAACCGCTATTTGCCGGCCCTGGACATGGCGACCAACGCCACAGATCATTTTGTCGGAGCCGGCTTCTTTCTCTTTACCTTTGGACTAGGGATGGGCTTTGTCTGGCTATTCGGAGCGCCCGGTGAGTACCTGGGGGCGCGTGACACCAAAATCTGGATGGCCCTGCCCACCTGGTTGAGCTATGCGGCTTATCTGTATCTGCGCGGGGTCAGCGGCCGCCACAGCAGCCGCCTGAAATGGCTGGTTATCGCCGGCTTTCTTCTTGCCTTGGCCAACCTGCTCGCTGTGCGCCACAACTTCGAGGAGGCACCCAATGCTTTTTCTCCGCCGGCCAACCAGTTGATTTCTTCGAAGTCATCCTTGCACACTGGGTCTCCTGCCTCGTAAGCCAAGGATCCGGGTGAAACAGAAAAACTGTTCTGGAAGGCCGCTTTGATCCTTCCGATTAAATCAGGTGTGCGGCAAATGCCGGTCCTCGTGAGCACCAGAGTGGCGTCCTGGAAATACTTTGGAATTCATTCGCCGGGTCATTTCGACCTGCGGCGCTGCGCTGGCTCGCAATTTACACCTACATAGCTTCGATACCTCGCCTTACTGGACGAGATATCGGCGCCTGCGACTCAGCAAGTGTTCCCTGGTTCAGCTAACCTAGCGGATCGCAATAGGCCTCCCAGGAGAACCCGTAGCCCCCTTGAAACGAATGGGGGTGAGCACGAACAGGAACTCGTACACCCCGTCCTCGACCAATTCCTCAAAAACCATGTTCTCCAAATTAAATATCCCATTCTTTACGATCAATTCCTGGTGGACCGGAAATGCCTTTTGGGGATCCGGATTGGGCACCACTTCGGTGGTCCACTGGTCAGAGCCGATCATGGAGGCCTTTTTATCAACGATCCAGGCTCCTACTTCCAGGCCGATTCCCGGTGGGTTGGTGTTGTACTTATCTGGATCGGTCCACAACTTTGACCAGCCGTAGTTAAAGAATAGGGCGTCCCCTTCTTTGATACCGGACTCCGATATGCCTTGCCTTCTCAAAGCTCCCTCCACGTCTGCCACCGTTACTTCGTAGCTGTGCTCGAGTGTTTCCACCTCCTTGAAACCGGCGATATCGATCAGAATGCCGCGAGTGAAGAAATTCTTCACGTGCTCGATTCCCAACCTCTCCAGACCATAGGCTCCTTTTATCTCCTCCGTTGTATAACCATTGTAAAAGACATCCCGGTCGGTACCATCGGCCATGGTCATCCGTGTTCCGATGTGGCCCAGGCCATCAAACTGGGTTCCTACCTGGCCGATCTCGGCGCATAGAAACTCGTCGTTGTACATCAGCATATTGTTTTCCCCAAAAGGGCCACCGGTGGGCGCCCCGGGAATAAACATTGCATAGGTCCTCTCTCCAAAGAGAGGCATACCACGCTCGTAGACTTGCCCGAGATCGTAGATCTTTCCCTTTTCTACCAGCTTGACTGCCTCCACCACCTTGGCCGGTGTTATCCAGTTGGAACCGCCAGCCTGGTCGTCCCCACCCCAGACCGGGTGAGGCCACCAAGGTCCGGATTCTCTGGTCTGGGCAAATCCTTGGGTAGCCATCAGGAACACGGCCATGGCTATCAAAGTATTTGTGAGCTTTCCTGCATACCGTATCATGAGCCCCCTCCTGGAAAGAAGTAGATGAATTTGGTTGACCTCGCATGGTTACCTATTCTTGTAACTCTGCCACCACCTCAGCCAATCGAAAAATCCCCGCCTCGATCTGCTCTGGAGTCATCGCACAAAAGGGCAGGCGCAAAAAGCGCTCGCCACCACCATTGGGGAAAAACGCTTCGCCATCCGTCAGGGTGAGATTTTCGGATGCGGCACCTGAACGCACCATATTGCAGGTGATGGCTTGCGGCAGCGTCAGCGACAAAAAGAAACCGCCTTCGGGGCGCGTGGTCTGCGCTGAAGGCAGGTGCTTGTCCAATCCCTCCAGCGCAGCCTGAAGCCGAGGCACATACGCGGTTTTCAGTCTCTTTAACTGGGGTTGCAGAAATCCGCTGTTGCAATATTCAAATACAATAGCCTGACCCAGGATCCCCGGTGTTATGTAGGTGTCCTCCGCTACCCTGGCTATCCGCGCAACCATCTTCTTCGGACCCACCACAAATCCCACTCGAGTGCCTGGAACAATAACTTTGCTGAAGGAATTCAAGTGCAGCACCCGGTCCGGCGCCAATTCAAACAGCGTCGGTTCGTCCTCACCGCGGTAGCGCAGCAGACGATAGGGGGTGTCTTCAACAAGCCAAAAATTGTGGAGCTTTGCCAGTTCGACTATCCGCCGACGCTTATCAAGCGAACAGGTGGCGCCAGAAGGATTCTGGAAATCGGGAATAATGTAGAAGAACTTGGGGAAATGTCTGGACAGGGCGGCTTCGAGCTGGTCCAGATCAGGTCCGTCGGGTTCAAGTGGAATCCCCTCGATCTGCGTCCCATGCCGGCGCAGGAGCACAATGGCACGATCATAGGTCGGCTCTTCGGTGAAGACTACATCGCCGGGACTTACCAAAGGGTGGCACAGGAGATCTAGAAGTTGCAAGGATCCATTGGAGGTCAGCACTTGGTCCGCCTCGACCCCATACCGGTCGGCCAGCCATCTACACAGTGGCGGGAAGCCAAAGGAATTCCCGTATTGTAAAGCTTCCAGCCCATAGTGCTCAATCGCTGTCCGAAAGCTGGAGCTCACTTCCTCCAGAGAAAATACATCGGTCGTTGGCGTACCCCGTGTGAAGACTATAGGCAGCAATTCCCTCACGATCTGTCTCCCAGGCGTCTGGCAGGCCAACCAGAGAAGCATCTACACCCACCTCCAACTGGCGGTTCCCCTGTTCCAAGACCTACCCTCAGTGCCAAACTTGAGGAAAATATAAATAACCCGATCAGCGGATCAAGACAGTAAAATATCTCTGAAGGGCCTGCCATACACTCCCTTGTATCCGCGGAATTCTCGCTTATCTTCACCGTAGGGATTGCCAAGCGTGGCAAAGAATTTTACAGAAAGAACGGGCCGCAATTGAGCAAAATGCTTACCCCGGAAGAAGCCCAGCGAACCATCCTTGACAGTATTCAGCCATTGGGAGTAGAACGCATCCCTCTGCTGGAAGCCATGGGCCGCGTTCTCGCGGTGGATATCCGGGCGCGGTACGACAATCCTCCCCTGGACAACTCCGCCATGGATGGCTACGCCGTCCGCTACGCCGACGTTAAGGACGCCACCCCCCACCAACCCGCTGAACTGAAGATAGTCGAAGATATCCCTGCCGGGAGTGTAGGGGGAAAAACCGTAAATCCTGGCCAGACCAGCCGGATCATGACCGGAGCCCCTTTACCACCCGGGGCGGATACGGTCGTGCGGGTAGAGGATACCTGTTCCCGAGGGCCCCGGGTCCTTGTCCTGGAATCAGAAGAGGAAAATGCCAACGTCCGTTACTGCGGCGAAGACATTCGGGCCGGGGCCACTCTGCTCAAAACCGGCACTGAATGCGGCCCCGGCGAACTGGCGGTCCTGGCTTCCCAGCAGCATGCCTCTGTGCCGGTTTTTCGCCGTCCCACCCTGGCCATTCTCTCCACCGGTGACGAGCTGGTGGAACTAGGCCAATCCCTGGAACCCGGCAAAATCGTCGACAGCAACACCTACGCTCTGGCGGCATTGGCCCGCACCCACCACGCAGTTCCCTGGATGCTGCCCATCGTGCGCGATCGAGAAATCGATATTCGCAGGGCAATTGAGTCGGTGCTGAACGCAGACTTCATCCTTTCCTCCGGTGGTGTCTCGGTTGGAGAACACGATTATGTCAAGAAGGTTCTGGTCGATTTGGGGGCCGAAATCGGCCTCTGGCGTGTTGCCATGAAGCCGGGCAGACCACTGTTCTTTTGCACCATCCATGGCAAACCCTACTTCGGCCTGCCCGGCAATCCCGTCTCCAGCGTAATATCCTTCCTCCAGTTTGTGCGTCCTGCCATCCACAAGGCCTCTTCCTACCCTCCAAATGACTGGCTTTTGCCCACCGCCAGAGCCACAATGGACCACCACCTCCACAATGGAGGAAATCGCCGTCATTATCTGCGCGCCCGCCTTCGCTACGACAGCGGGCGGCTTTGTGCAACCGCACACCAGCGACAAGGGTCGCACATGCTCAGCTCGATGCTGGACACCAACGGCCTCGTCATCTTGAATCCGGAAGAGAAGGTTCAAGCCGGAGAAGAAGCTGAAGTCCAGATCATTGGACGCCTGTTCTAGTGTGCAGGCTTTCGGCAGGATGGTGGAATCCGGACGTAGCGGCGTCTGATTCATAGGACAAACAAACTCTGCTCATGGAGGCAACTTATTGAGCTCGCGCAGTAGCGGGAAGCGGAATTCCGCAGGGACCGAGGTCCCGCTATATGGTGCGTCCAGGCACCGCGGCCTGCTGCATGTGAGTTGTGGCCATTGCGACACCTAGCCCAAGCCCATTCAATGAGAAAAGTCGAAATTCAGACACGGAAGCGATTACTGGACGACTTTTTCAAGATAGATGAGATCGTCCTCCGCCACGAACGCCTCGACGGGAGAATGAGCAAGTCTTTGCGCCGACTCCACCTCGACAGAGGGGACGGGGTCGCCGCCCTGCTTTTCAAGCCCGCAAGCCAGGATATCATCCTCGTGCGACAGTTCAGGTATTCGACCTATGTGCAGGGCCCTGGCTGGATTCTGGAAGTCGTCGCGGGCATCCTCGGCATGGACGAAACACCCCGAATCGCCATACAGAGGGAAATCCTTGAGGAAACCGGTTTTTTTGTTGAACGACTCGAACCCATCGCCTCCTTCTACCTGAGCCCAGGCGGCTCGTCCGAGAGAAGCCTCCTCTTCTACGCCGAAGTGGAAAGCCGGACCCCCGGGGCAAGGAGCGGTGGTCTGGAGGAAGAGGGCGAGGATATTGAGGTGGTAGAGATGCCATTCGAGAAGGCATGGGACATGCTTGAGGCGGGGCATATCGTCGACGCCAAGACCATCATTGCGCTGCAATGGATGAGGAGCAGAGAACAGCATCCCCCCGGGCAGGATTCTTCTTGAGATGAAACTAGGCAGAGATTATACTTTGGGCCAAAAGCAGGTTGCGTAAACCCGGCTACCTTGCGCGTCCCCTCAGAAAAAAAGCATCCCACAGCCAGGAGACCATCGCAATGACTGACACCTACCCTCCCTCACCTTCCTTCCAGAACGGCGCCTACTTTAAGGGTCTGGACGAATATGAGAGGGAATATCAGCGTTCCATCGAGGATCCCGAGTCCTTCTGGGCGGAAAAAGCAGAGGACTTCCATTGGTACAAAAAGTGGGACGCAGTCTGCTCCTACAACTACGATCTGAACGCAGGGCCCATCTTCATCCAGTGGTTTGCAGGCGGCAAAACCAATATCGTCCACAACTGCCTCGATCGTCATCTCGAAAGACTCGGTGACCGGATCGCCATAATCTGGGAGGGAAACGAACCCGGCGAGGACGCCACCTTGACCTATGGCCAGTTACACGAACAGGTTTGCAAATTCGCCAACGTTCTCAAGTCCAAAGGTGTGGAGAAGGGCGACCATGTCTCTATCTACTTGCCCATGATTCCCGAATTGGCCATCGCCATGCTGGCCTGTGCTCGCATCGGCGCCGTTCATTCCATTGTCTTCGGGGGCTTCTCCGCCAACTCACTGGCAGACCGCATCGCCGACTCCACCTGCACCACGGTGATCACCTGCAACGGCAGCCATCGCGGAGATAAACCTGTGCTCATGAAGCCTACCGCGGACCAAGCCATGGTCGAGGTTGAAAAGCAGACGGGAAAACCTGTGGAGACCTGCATTGTGGTCCAGCGCGTCGTCGACAATCCCACCTTTGCAATCGAAATGCGGGAAGGCCGAGACTTTTGGTGGCACGATCTAATGGTAGGAGCTTCCAGCGAGTGCCCCTGCGAGGAAATGGACGCCGAGGATCCCCTCTTTCTGCTCTACACTTCCGGCTCCACCGGCAAGCCAAAGGGAGTGCAGCACAACGTCGGCGGCTACATGGTCTACACCGCCATCACCCACAAGTACGTTTTCGACTACCACGAGGGCGATATCTATTTCTGCGCCGCCGACATTGGCTGGGTCACCGGCCACTCCTACATCATCTATGGCCCCTTAGGCAACGGTGCCACTACCATCATGTTCGAGAGTGTTCCCAACTACCCGGATCCGAGCCGCTACTGGCAGGTAGTCGAAAAGTGGAACGTCAACCAGTTCTACACCGCGCCAACGGCAATCCGCGCCATTGCCAGGGAAGGTGAGAAATGGCCTTCTCAGTTCAAAATGCCATCCCTTCGGCTTCTGGGCACCGTGGGCGAGCCCATCAATCCCGAAGCTTGGCGCTGGTACCACATCAACGCAGGCAAGGAACGCTGCCCCATTGTCGACACCTGGTGGCAGACCGAGACCGGTGGCATCCTAATCACTCCGCTGCCCGGTGCCATTCCCACCAAACCCGGTTCGGCAACCTTGCCCTTCTTTGGAATTGAGCCCGCCGTTCTCGAACCCGAAACGGGAAAGGAACTCAAAGAAGCCGGAGCCGGCGTGCTGGCCCTGAAGAAACCCTGGCCCGGGCAGATGCGCACGGTGTATGGGGACCACAAGCGTTTCGAAGACACATACTTCCAGCAATATAAAGGTTACTACTTCACCGGGGACGGCTGCCGCCGCGACGAAGATGGATATTACTGGATCACGGGTCGAGTCGACGACGTCATCAACATCTCCGGGCACCGCATGGGCACAGCCGAAGTGGAGAGCGCTCTCGTTTCCCACGCTCACATCGCCGAAGCAGCCGTGGTGGGCTTCCCACACGAAGTAAAGGGACAGGGCATTTACGCCTATGTCACCCTAAACATCGGGGTCGACTATTCCGACGAACTCAAGGACGAATTGAGGCAGCACGTTCGAAAAGTCATTGGCCCCATTGCAACACCCGACGTAATTCATTGGGCTCCAAACCTTCCAAAGACTCGCTCCGGCAAGATTATGCGGCGCATCCTGCGCAAGATCGCCACCAACGAGACCGAAGAAATTGGAGACACCTCCACTCTGGCCGACCCGTCGGTGGTGGAAAATCTGCTCCGCAACCGGTAGGTCGCACTTGCGAACCTTCCCTCACGCACAGAATCACTGCACTGGCGCACCTGCCGCAATCCAGGCGCGGATCTTTTCTATTTCCTCTTCGCTCAGGGGACTGGGAGGCGGCATGCGAGAGCCAGCAATTCCGTCGTCTCCCCGCACTTTCAGGAACAGATAACTGCCCTCTGGATTCCCCGGGTCGATGTGCTTGAGATCTGACCCCTTGCTGTCCACATTGATTATTTCACTAGCAATGCGGTCTACCTCCAAAGACAGGCCCCGCGCAGGATTCGAACCCGAATGACATCCGGAAGTGGCGCAACGGGGAGTGAAGATCTCGGCACTCAATAGAGCCAGTGTAATCTTTGGGGTTCCACCATCGCCGTTGCTGTTCCCACTTCCACCCCTGTCCGGAGCCCCGTCATCGGGAGCGGCGCCGGGACTCAAAGTGGATCCTTCTCCGGAACATCCGCTCAGAATCATCATTGTCATCAAACAGCCACCTGACAGCCATTTCACCAAAGGCAACCACATTATTTTCCCCTCATAATTTGGCAAACGGCGAGTAAATTATTGCCTTCCGTATTCTTTCCCGCCCCTTGGATCATTTGAATTGGAGACAGTTGAATAGGCCCTCATCCTGACCACTCCCCCGCCTTGCTCTATCCAGAAATGAGAACCTGCCTCGATCTCACCCATTACTTCCACAGTCCCATCCGCCCAGAGGATCTCGAGGCGATCAATCTCTTTCTGTTTTCCCAACCCAAAAGTCAGAACCGGTGCACTATGGCTCAAATAAGAAGAGCCCGTGCGCACCATTTGTTGCCGTCGTTCACTGCCGATCATCGCGGTTACTACAGTTCCCAGGGCATCCAGATTAGGCGCTGCTCCACTAAGGTGCAAAGCGACCGACCTACCCGTCGGTCCAGCGTTCCTGAAAAGCCGTGCCTTTCCTCCGTTGGCAGTAAGCAACACGTCCAAATCCCCGTCTGCGTCAATATCCCCCACAGCCAAGCCGCGGCCTACAAGGGGCTGATTGAAGGAACCACCTGTCTGTTCCGAAACGTCTATCAACTGTCCTGTTCCATCGTTCCAGAACAGTTGCGGATATTGCATGTACTCAATATCTCTCTGGACACTGTTGATCTCCGGCTCGATATGCCCATTGGCCAAAATCAGATCCTGGTAACCATCCAGGTCGTAGTCGAAAAATCGCAATCCGAAAGTCAGGGTCGGCAAGGTCGGCTGGACCAGGCGGCTCTTACCTGCCACGTCCATAAAGGCCTCCCGCGTCTGTCGGTAGAGCGACAAGGCCTCACGACTGAAATTGCCGATGGCAATGGATTGTACCCCGTCGTTTTCCAGCGAGGCAATATCCACTCCCATGCCGGCTCGGGCACGCCCGGACTCGTCGTATCCTATTCCAGCGGCAAGGCCGATCTCCTCGAAGCGGCCACCTCCCAGATTACGCAACAGGAAATTCGGCTGGGTGTCGTTGGTAATCACCAGGTCCGCCGCTCCGTCACCTTCAAAATCGGCCACACAGACCCCCATGGATTTGGCATCCGGTAGATAGACCCCGGCCTCTTGGGTAATTTCATCAAAAGTGCCATTGCCGCGATTGCGATAAAGCCTGCAGGTCGAACCCGGGTATTGCTGGGGAGTGGCATAGGATTTATGATTGCCGTCCAGGGTAGTAAAAATGTCAGTCTCGGGAGACCATTGGACATAATTGGTCGAGAATAAATCGAGCCAGCCGTCGCCATCCACATCCACCCAGGCGGCAGCCGTGGACCACTCGGAATGTCGGCGTCCCCTGTCGTCGGTCCACTCAGACCCGGCCACTCCCGCCTCCTCGGCACAATCCACGAATTTTCCCTCGTCATTGCGCAGCAACAGATTTTTCCCCAAGGTGGTGAGATAGAGGTCGGGGTCACCATCGCCATCGTAGTCGGCAACGGTCACTCCCATACCGTAGACCGATAAGTCCAAGGCGGTCTGGCGCGTTACGTCCTCGAAGTGGCCGTCCCCCCGGTTGCCGTACAGCTTGCTGGTGGGGCGGCTTCCATTCTGGACCCCGGGCCACCAGTTGCTGTTGACCAACAGGATATCCAGGTCGTCGTCGCCATCGTAGTCGAAAAGGGCACAGCCGCTGCCCATAGTCTCGGGCATCCACTTCCTTCCCACGGCACCAGTTTCGTGGTGAAAATCAATACCGGCAGCCTTAGTAATATCTACAAAATTTACTCGTGGAGTCCGCCTTTGTTCCACGGAATTGGTATAGTCCAGGGAGGGAGCGCGAGCATAATCGGAAGGTGGAACTGTGATTTCTGGATTTTTATCCCCACAAGACAACAACGCGACGACCACCAAGCAGGCAAAGTACGCCTGAAAAGACAATCTCATACACCAGCCTTTTTACTTTCCGCCAAGGGGTGTACGTGAATCTTTTGGGTCTCGCGGTTGTCGTGCGGATGATTCAATCGGTAGGCTCGGGTCAACTCCTGGGCAGATTCGTCGATCTGGTAATACTGGTAGGCATCTGCGGCAATTCCAGCCTCCTCCTCGCGCCCCAGCGCCCGTAGAGAAAGCATGCGGTGGTAGTGGGCAATTCTGTCCTCCGGATCGATCTGCAAGGTTTGGTTCAGAGCCGCCAGGGCTTCCTCGAAGCGGCTATCCAAGTATAGAACCCGCCCCAAGTTGCGCCACGACGCCCGGTCGTCGGGAAAATCGTGCAGTACCCGGCGATAAGCCGCCGCCGCCGCCGCATATCGCCCATCCTCCTGCAGCACCTGCCCCCACACCCAGGCGGTTTGTGGATCTCCCTCTACCCGTTCTTCGCAGCGTTGCAAATGGTTGTATGCCCCTTCCAAATTGCCGTCCCTCAAAGCCAGCCGCGCCAGATTTCGGTATCCGTCCAAGCGCTCTGGAGCCCATTTTACAACCTTCTCAAAAGCCCTGGCAGCCCCCTGGGTATCTTCTTGGAGGAGCAGACCGATGCCGTAATCATTGAAGCGAATCCAATCCTTGGCACGAGGAGAGCCCACCCGCTCCTCACCGTGGCCGACGAACAGCACTACCTCGTCCGCGGCAATTTGACTTACAGGCAGATCCGGCACGCTATCAAAGGCGCTGAATCCTGCCGGATTGTTGAAATAAGCGAACTCGGTGTACTTGCGGTCGAATTTGCGCCACAACAGACGAACCTTCAGGACGAGCCGGTCACCATTGAAATCGTCGGGAACGCGGAAGCTGTAATGAGCCACGTCCGCTGTACCCGGTCCAATGATCCGGGTGTAGACACTGGTGACAATATCCTGGGCGTTGCGCTTGTGAATGGCCTCACCGCGGTTGTCCACCAGCAGGGCCTTGTAGAAATGCGCTGCCGGGTCTACATGCCCATCATCGCGGACGCCGCCGCTTTGCGCCAGGAGGTTCTCGTCCCCATCCAGTACCGAAACCTCCAGCCAGCCCTCATTGGAATCGTTGGTTCCGCCGGGAAACGTGTGCCCTACCCCCTTGTTTCGCACTACCACATCGAGCTGAAAGGATTCACCCGGAAGTAGCTTCGGGCGGGTACTGTCCAGAGAATAAACGACCTCCCGCTCTCGGCGGCGCAGGGTAAAAATATCGACGCTAAGCTTTTCATCTTGCAAAAACTCCTCGATGCGCCGGATGGTTGCCTCGTCTCCCCGCAAAAATGGTAGGGCTGTATTGACCGCCAGGAAACGATGTGAACGCACGTATCCATTCTTGGCCGCCAAATCCCCAAGATGGACTTTTTCATTTGGCATGTGACAGTCCTGACAGACCCGGGCCTTCTCAGGCAGGTAGAAAGTTCGTGCGGCGTTGCGTGCTACGCCGCTGTCGTGCCAGTTATCGTACTCGTCCTGGCCGCGCAGCCATCGATATCCGTTCAGACGGGAATCCAGGCTTACCTTGTGACAGGTAGCGCAGAACTCCGAAGTGTGAAAAAAGGGCTTGAGCATTTGGCGCATATGCACTGCAGGCCTTGCCTTCAAGGCCGCGTCGTGGATCTGGCGTCCCATGCCAGAAGCGGCACTTGCAAAGAGATAAGGATCCTCCTGTACGTCGGCGATATTGTAATTGCCATTGCCGGTCTGGTTGTGGATCCGGTCTATTGCATGGCAAGCCAAGCATGTCAGGCCAGCCTGGGCTTGGGGCGATGTACGGTCGATTTTTCCGGTCATTTTACCGGCCAGCATCAACGCCGGGTCGTGACATCCCGAGCACCACTTGGACTTGATCCTGCCCTCCTTGCCTTTTAGATCGGCAAAATGGGCAATATGGGCATCGACCTCTGCGTTACCGTGAATAGAATACTCGCGCAGATCGTTGATGGTTGCTTCGTAGAACGGATTGTTGAAAGAGGCAAAGCGATGCGCCGATTCGGACCACTGCTCGACGATGTCGGCGTGACAACGGGCACAGGTTTCGGCTCCGATCGCCTCGTCCACTACAAACCCGTATTTCTCTATATCCTTATTCAGCTTCTCAGGATGAGATAGGTCCCCTCTGGTGATTATGCGCGAAGGAAGGTAGTTCCCTGTCGTGGTAGTCGTCGCCGCCGGGAAAAAAGGGCTTTGAGTCGGAACGAAGTTGGCCGGAACAAAACCTTTCTCCGCATAGAGCCCCACTTTCTGCAGCTTGGAGCCGGGCCCCAGATAAGTGCCTGCAGCAAAAGCCTTTTCCGCCGCAGGAGTGTAGTTCTCCCGGTCATAAGTGAGGCCGTGGAATACCACCGCCAGCACGAAAAGGCCCATCACCACACCGGGCACCACCCGGTAGCTGCGCGCCGAGGGCTTCCACAACGAGATTCGCCGGTGCGCCAAGTAAAAAATCGGCAACAACCCGGCAGCTGCGACGTGAAACCAGAAAGCCCAGGCGTTCTCACGGCTATTTGCTTCGCTCAGGATAAAAAGCCCGGTAACAGCCAGGACCCCTCCCAGGGCAGCCGTGATCGCTCCGGTGTAGATTGCCCGGCGGCGGTTCGCGCGCCACACTCTGGGTAAATGCCAGACCACAAATACCAGAGCGAGCACTACCAGCACCAAGCCCACCCCTGTGTGGGAAAGAACCATGCCTTGGTAAAACTTGGGAAGGGAAATCTCGGAAATGGCAAAGTAGTCGAGGTCCAGAACCTCGGCCAGGCGATTGGTCAGCAGGTAGAAAGTGTCCGCCAGCATGAACACACTCAACCCGAGGACCAGCAGCAGCAGCCGCTTTTGGGCTCTTCTTAACCGACTCGGTGACCTCTTTTTGCCCTCGCGCACATCCATTGGATTTACAATTCAGAGTGTATGCTGTGTCCGTTCCATAAAGTAGTGATGCAGGTTTTAATTGCAATAATGGAACATCGGGGCGGAACAAGTGCGGAGGTAGTTTCGAACTCGGTTTACCTAGGACGACTGGAAGCGACAAACCCCTGCGCAATCGAAGGGTCTGAACCAGACTCTACCCCTACTTTTCAGTCAGGAATTCATAGGTTTGTCGAGCGACGACAATCTCCTCGTCGGCGCGAATTACGTGGAGGTGCACCCTGCTACAATCGGCGTGAAGGCTGCCCTCGCCACGGATAAGTCGATTCTTTTCTGAGTCCAGTTCGATCCCCAAAAATTCCAGGTCGCGCAAAACTTGTTCTCTCACGGCACTCGAATGCTCGCCAATGCCGCCGGTAAAACTGATGACATCTATGCCACCCAACTCGACAATGTAGGCTCCCAAATAGTCGCGAATCGACCCAGTGAACACCTCAATGGCCAGGGCACAGCGCTCGTTTCCCCTTGCCGCCTGGGCTTCGATGTCCCGCATGTCGTTGTAGCCACACAGACCCAGCAACCCCGATGCGGAGGAACACTGTTCCAGCACCTCCGCAAAGGTAAGACCTTCCGCACGGATGACCAACTCGAAGGCATAGGGGTCCACATCACCGATGCGATTGTTTTGAGGCACACCACTTTGCGGACTCAGGCCGTGAGAGGCTCCTATGGAAACTCCATCCTTTACGGCACAGAGGGAGGAAGAGCCACCCAGATGGCAGTTGACCTGCCTGAGTCCGCCGACTCCTTCCAACTCCACAACCTTCTCAGAGGCATACCTGTGGCTTGCGCCGTGAAAGCCATAGCGCCTCACCCCGTATTTTTCGTACCACGCGTAAGGCACGGCATAGAGCTGTCGGCGCAAGGGCGTGCCGCTGTGAAAGGCGCTTTCGAAGCAGCCGACCAAGGCAACATCCGGTGCTACTCGATGGAACTGGCGTATGGCCGCCACATAGGCAGGATTGTGTGCAGGAGCGAGAGGATAGTAGCTGACCATACGCTCGATCGCATCTTCATCCAGGGCAACTGTAGCCGATATGCTACGGGCGTGTACTGCCTTGAATCCCACGGCCTCCAAATCGGTCAGCGCGGCCAGAATCCCCCCCGATCCCACCAGTCTCCCAAGGGCTTCGTCTATTGCACTTTCGTGATCGGGCAGGTGACAGACCACCTCCAGTTCCTCGGCAGAACCCAGGCGGTACTTATGCACTGAATTGGTTCCGCCTATGCGATCCATGCTCCCGAGGGCAAGGAGCTCTCCTGCAGGCAAATCGAAGAGCTTGTATTTGAAGGATGTACTGCCCAGGTTGGCAACCAGAATCTTCATGCATCCTCTTTTATTTACGCACTGAAGTGGCCGCCCGGATGCTCTGGAGGGTTGGGATTCCGTAGGGTAGCTTGCAGCTTTCCGCTTGTCAAGAACCCGGGACCAACGTAGGTTAGGGAACAACCAATTTTAGTCTTGATGACCTTCCTACAGTATCTCCTTTTGGGCCTCATCCAGGGCCTGACCGAATTTCTGCCCATAAGCAGTACGGCTCACCTCCGCGTTGTACCTCATTTTATGGGGTGGCCCGATCCGGGCGCCCCCTTCTCGGCTGTTGTCCAGCTAGGTACGCTCGCCTCGGTGTTCATTTACTTTGCCTCAGATATCAAGCGATTGCTCACATCAGCCCTCATCAGCCTGCAGCATCGCAACCTCAACCACACTCCGGAGGCGCGCCTGGCCTGGTCAATTATCCCCGGCACCCTTCCTATCGCCATCCTGGGATTGACCTTTAAAAATTTCATCGAAACCGAGGCCCGCGGGCTCGGCCTTGTCGCCACAAGCCTTATTGTTCTCGCCCTTTTCCTTATTCTGGCCGAGCTTGTGGGACGCCGCACGCTCTCCATACAGGACCTGGGATTCTGGCATATCCAACTTATCGGCCTGTGCCAAGCTCTGGCCCTTGTCCCCGGTTGCTCACGCTCGGGCTCCACCATTATGGGCGGCCTTTTTATTGGCCTCAGGCGCGAGGATGCAGCGAGATTCTCCTTTTTCCTTGGTTTGCCTGCCATCGCCGCCAGCGGTCTGCTGCAATTCTCCAATCTACTGCAAATCGGCTTGGGAGGTCAAAGCCTATTCTACCTTGGAGCAGGCATCATTGCCGCAGCAGTCAGCGGATACCTGGCCATTGGTTTTCTCCTGCGCTTCCTGGTCCGACACGGGACTTACCTTTTCTCTTTCTACCGAATCCTGCTGGGTACCCTGATTCTATTCACCATCAAACAAATCCCCTAGTGCTCTGTTAAGGTTTCAGGCTTGTACTTTTTCGTACGTCGTGGTATCTTGGGGACATAGGACGATTTTTCGTGGGAGGGTCCTGCCATGTGTCTCCATGCTCGAACACCGGATGCCGCCGAATCGAAGGAACTGAGCCGATGGCTGAAGCGGCCGCGCCAGGCCGTGCAGATGCGTCGAGGGCAGTTGATCTCCCTCAGTGCCCAGGGTATGCGGGTCCAGGAGTTGTCTGCGACGCTGCATCTGCACGAGGAATACATCCGCACCCTGGTCCGACGATACAACGAGGAAGGGCTGGCCTCGCTTCGCACGCGAGTCCATCCGGGGCGCACACCTACCCTGACGCCGGAAGATGAGTCGGTGGTGGTGGAGATCGCCAAGATGCCTCCTCGGGCCTTCGGCCAACCCTTCAATCAAGGGTCGCTGCGCAAGCTGACGGACGGTCTGGTCGGGCGGCCGATGATCCCCAAGGTCTCGCAGGTGACCATCGGCAAGGTCTTGGACCGGCATAAGGTCACCTGCCAACGTACCCGCACCTGGAAGGAGTCGAAGGATCCGGATTTCTCCTCGAAAAAAACGCATCGACCGACGCTACCAGGGCGCGCCGAAGGACTCGGTCGTAGTCTGCTTCGACGAAATGGGGCCGGTGCAGATCAAGCCCCATGCCGGCTCCTCATGGGCGCCGCAGAAGCACCCGGTGCGACCCCGGGCCACCTACACTCGGCACGCTGGCGTCAGCTATTTCTTCGGCGCCTACAACGTCCACGAGGACGTCCTGTGGATGCATCCCAAGCGAAAGAAGCACGCCTCGGTGGTGCTCACCTTCCTCAAGGCCATCCGGCGCCGGTATCGGAAGGCCCAACGCATCTACCTCGTTTTGGACAATTTGTCGACCCACACGACCGAACAGATCCGCCGCTGGTGTCGGCAAAATCGAGTCTCCCTCGTCTTCACCGCTACCAACGCCTCCTGGATGAACCGTCTCGAATGCCATCTTACGGCCGCCCACTACTTCGTCATCAAAAACAGCGACCCAGGGGACCATCGAGACGTCGGCCAGCGCATGCAGGAGTACCTCGTATGGAGAAATCGAAACCAGGACAATGCGAAGCTCGTCAAGGTCCAAAATTCAATGCCGACTCTTTAACAGCGCACTAGTAAAGACTGCGTCACCGCCTCACTACCCCAATAGAGAAACAATTCAACGCTCCCTTGACAGACACCCTCAATCTGCATATCACATAAAGTCCCTCGGCCAAAATAAAGGAGACCTCATGTATCCCAATCCTCTCAAGCGAAAACTAAAAATGGGTGAAATAGTCCTGGGCAGCTCCCTTCCTGCCCCCACACCACATGTGGCTGGATCCGTCCTCTCCGCACAGCCAGACTTTCTCTGGATCGACACGGAGCACGCACCTTTCGGCACCGAGGCGCTGGACACTATCCCCGTTCTCTGCCGCTCCAAGGGAGTGGCACCCATGATCCGGGTGGCCTGGAATGACCCGGCCCTGATCAAGAAAGCATACGATGTCGGTGCCGTTGCCGTAATGGTGCCTCAAGTCAACACCCCTGAAGAAGCTTCCCAAGCCGTGCGCTACGCCAAATATCCTCCCGATGGAGAACGCGGCATCTCTCCCGGATGGGTCCGGATAGCTGGCGAAGACTGGAATCACGTCATCAAAACCGCCAATGATGAGACCGTTCTTGTCGTTCAGATCGAGAGCCGTGAAGCTTATGAAAATATCGATGAAACCAAGAAAATTCCAGGCATAGACGTTTTCCTCGTCGGCCCCTTGGACTTGTCCGCTTCGGTCGGAAAAATCACGGAAACCAGCTCTAAAGAAGTCCAGGAAATCATGGAAGATGTACCCAAAAGACTTGAGGGCACCAGTATCGTGGCCGGCACCACCCTGACGGAAGTAGCCGAAGTCCAGGAGAAGATCCGCTGGGGCTACCGATTCCTTAATGTCGGCAACGTCCTGGGGTATGGGGCAACGATTCTGCAAAATAACCTGAATGCCCTGCGCAGAGATCCAAATGGAAATGGCTAAATGGTGAATATTTCACGGAACAACTGCCTTAGCTCTGTTTTATTGCAAACCATAGAATTCTGTCCACCTCACATAGAATCAAAAATCTACCACCTTTACTATTAAGGAGAAACCTTATGACCAAATTTTTTAACTCCTTCTGTGCGTTGGCGTTGCTGGTTCTCATCAGCATCCCTGCATGGGCTGACAATATTGAAACGACGAAACAAACCCATGGCACAACTAGAGCTACACTCAACCTGTCAGCCCCATATGGATCCCCCGTATACAACGCTTCCTTCGCTCAGGGGTTTTATGAATTCGACGCGAACAGTGTCGCTGAAGGTTGCGGTGGCGGCGACGGTTGCGGCGGCGACGGCTGCGGCGGCGATGACGGCTGCGGCGGCGATGACGGCTGCGGCGGCGATGACGGCTGCGGCGGCGATGACGGCTGCGGCGACGACGGTTGCGGCGGCGATGACGGCTGCGGCGGCGATGACGGCTGCGGCGGCGATGACGGCTGCGGCGACGACGGTTGCGGCGGCGATGACGGCTGCGGCGGCGATGACGGCTGCGGCGGCGATGACGGCTGCGGCGACGACGGTTGCGGCGGCGATGACGGCTGCGGCGACGACGGTTGCGGCGGCGATGACGGCTGCGGCGACGACGGTTGCGGCGGCGATGACGGCTGCGGCGACGACGGTTGCGGCGGCGATGACGGCTGCGGCGACGACGGTTGCGGCGGCGATGACGGCTGCGGCGGCGATGACGGCTGCGGATGCGGCGGATGCGGCGGATGCGGCAATTAAACTTGATATTCGCGGTATAGTTCGATGAAAGCCGCGGAGTTATGATGAAAGGTCCCGCCAGTAAACTGGCGGGACCTTTCATCATGTGTATCCACTACTTTATTTCTCCGGCTCTAAAGCAATATTCACCGAAGAACCCCTTCCGGGGCAGCATAGCTCCCTATCCAAGTCACCTTCCCTGAGTTTTCATTGCACCTTCCCAACCCCATGCAGCTTCATCCATTTCTTGGCCTCCAGTACCTGAGGCAAGTCATCGTCCGCATTAGGCCAACTCTCCAAAAAATCTCTGTAAGCCGCCGCGGCCAATTGCCGACCTCCGATTCCATGGGACCGCGCAATGCCAAGGAGAGCGTGACCACTTGTGGGCCTTTCCTGCATCACTCGCGCATATGCCTCCCTAGCCTTTCCCAAGTTACCGGCTCGAATATGCGCTCTGCCCAGACTTTCCAAAACGGGCCGTGCATATAGCGGAGGCTCTGAATATCCCAACGTCTTCTTCTTTTTTATTGCCTTTTTCAAGACCGCGAAAGCCTGCTCGTGCTCCCCAGCGAGACTGTGGATATTTCCTTGTAGGTCAAGAGAAATAGCAGACAAAAAACTTCTCCGCTTTTTGCTGTAAAACATATCCTTGGACACCTTCGGCTGCGACGCAATCGTCCTATTCAACCCATCAAGAATCTCGCCCTCCTTGATCGCCTGGTCGAATTCCCCTTTTTCCACCGCCGCCATTCCGCTCACAAAAGCTCGCAACCCCAGGCTGTAATCTCTGGCAAAAGTAATTGCCAGGGTGTCGTTTTCAATTAACTCGGAGAGACTCTCAAAGGCCCCCTCCCAAAAACCATATCGAATTTGCAGCCTGACCAGGGGCAATCGACCCTGGTAGAAGGTTATGGGTCTTTGGATATTCAAAGGTACTTGCTGCAAAAGATGCGCCCACAGCAATCCTTCCTTGTAGCGGCCGTCTTCGGCGCAATTGGCCACCAAATAGTTGAGGTTATGGATGTAATTCCACGTTCTCTCCGGCGGGATTTTCTGTTGAGCCATATAGGTAGAGTCGACCTTGTAGGCAGCAACGAATGCCTGGCGCGCCATTTCGAATTTTCCCAGGCGGTAATAAATATGGCCTGGCATATGCATCAGATGGCCGGCATTGGGGCATAGTTGCGGCAATTTTTCGGCACTGGCCACACCGGCTTTTGGATCCTTGGATTCGACCGTGTGTATCCAGTAATGATGAACTGCCGGATGGTCGGAATGAGAATCCAGTAAAACACGCAGGATCTCCTTTCGACTGGGGGCTTCCCCCCCCGAGTCAGCGTCATATTTTCGGTTTTTCATCAAAAAGCGCACCAGAAAAAGTTTGGCTTCGACATCGTCCGGGTACCGATCGATCAATTTTCCCATTTTTTGGATGAACCCCAAACGACCCTTTCGGCCGCCCAGTGAGTCTAGTATGGCAATGGCGCCAATGTAGTATCGCTCGCGCTCGCTGGCTCTTGCGGCTAGTGCTTTGGCTCTTCTCAAAACCTTTTTCTTTTCATTCTTGTTTTTATTATTCCCAGTCCTCGACTGGTAAATTCCCCAGTAGGCCATAGCGCAGGAACTATCCAAACGCACCGCCTCTTTAAAAGCGCGCCACGCTTCATAGTACCAATAACCATGGACCAGGGATACTCCCTGGTTAAAATAAGCCTGTGCCTTACTAGAACGGGTTGTTACCGAAAACTGGCTGTTGCCAACCCCTTCCATCAACAGTGGCGGCGGAAGATGTGTTGTATCGCCAACCGGGGTATGGCCCCGGTCCAAAAACATGGCACAACCCACCACTGTCATTAAAAATGGTACCAGACTAAGATGCCTCATGAGATCCTAGTAGAAAACTGTCCGTTGAGATAGGCACTAAAATGTCTTAATATTTTTTGTTAATTGGAATTAGTTCCCATACTTTCTGGTCCTCGAAAGGAGCACGTCCATGAAACGCGTCAAACCAGAAGTGCTGGAAGGCCTCAAAGAATTCGACTCTCCCACCGTTTTCAACGCCATGGTGAAAAAACTCGGTCTTCCCAACGAAGACTACACCAGCCACGACATTCGCTACCTTCTTCCCGAATTCGGACCGGTAGTGGGTTATGCTGCCACCACTGAAGTTACCACCAACGACCCGGACTCTCCTGCCCTGCCCTGGGACGACTACTACGACTTCCTAAACGAAACATCAGGTCCCCTTGTAGCAGTAATGAAGGACGCAGATTCTCGACCCGGACGGGGCGCCAGCTTTGGGGACGGCATGGCCAACATGCACAGGCGCCTTGGCGTTGTCGGCGCTGTCGTCGACGGAACGGTGCGCGACCTGGCTGGCATCCGACGGGTAGGACTCCCCATATTTGCCTGGGGAACGGTTCCTGGCCACGGCGTTTTCAACCTGACCCGGCTCAACGTTCCCGTCACTGTGGGACAGGTACGCGTTCAACCAGGAGACCTAATTTTTGCAGACCTTGACGGATGCGTCCGGATCCCCACAGAACACGCAGAAGAGATTTTGCATTTGGCCGGCGAGGTCAGGGGAAGAGAGTCCAAAATTTTCGCTTTCTACAATTCTCCCGATTTTTCTATGGCCAAGTGGAAGGAGTGGAGAAAACAACTGGACAAATGACCTTGGTCAAATGGACCGGAGCCGCCCCTTCAGTTGCCAGGTAGCTCTAATGTTGACCCAAGGGGAAATCCTTCCAGGCGAAGGACGGCACGGACCGGAGCCGCAATAAAACCATATCTATTGAATTGCCCACTAGCGCGTACTCTTGCCTGCCATCACGAACCAAATTGTTCGCAGCATTATCTTGAGGTCCAGCTTAAGCGAAATATTTTCAATATAGTAAAGATCGTGCTCCAGCCTCTCTCGGGCAATATCCTCCACATCGCTCGAATTCAGGTCGAACTCATGCTTGGATTGGGCCCAACCCAACAGACCGGGTTTTACATTGAAACGTCGCATGTAGAGAGGAATGTTTGTTCTGAACTTTTCAACGAAGTACGGCCGTTCAGGTCGCGGTCCAACCAAACTCATATCACCTATTAAAAAATTGATGCACTGAGGAATCTCATCTAAGTGCAAGGCCCGCAAGATACGTCCCATCCGCGTTATCCGGGAATCTTTCCCTTTTGACCACACTGGTCCCGTCAACTCTTCGGCATCTGGGACCATGGAGCGAAATTTGTACATAATAAACACCTTCCCCTCCTTCCCTACTCTCTCCTGCCTGAAGAATACTGGTCCTTTCGAATCTATCTTGATGGCCAGGGCAACCAAAACCCACAATGGCGCCAGACCGAGACCTACAAATACTGCCACCATTGAATCGATAAGGCGTTTGACCGCCTGTTCCCAAGTCGGCATCAGCTCAGACTTCAATTCCATCAGAGGCACGCCGTAAATCTGGTTGGTGCGCACATGCCCGGTGACGATATCGTAGAGGTCTGGGGTGATGCCGAAAGAGACCGGCTCTCCCCCCGTTGCATCAACGATCTCAAGAATCTCCTCGTGAGAATTGGATTTTAAAGCTATCAGAACGACCTCTACTTCGTTTCTAGAAATAATCCCGCTTAGGTCTTTTACACTACCAAGCACCGGAACCCCGGCTATTGCGGGATTTTCTTCTTCAGATTTAGCGCGCACGAATCCAACAACATTATATCCTTGTGCCGGCGAGAGCTTCAAGTGGTGCCACAGCCGTTCGCCCCTTTCGTCCGTCCCTATGATCACGGTGTTGCGCCAACCTATTCCCCGAACCAGCAACTGGCGCTGAATGCTGTGAATGATCACGCGACCACCTGCCACTAGCCCGATCAATGCAATCCAGTAGGAAAACATGAGGGCTCGGGTGAGGGGAAATGGATGTTCCGGGTTAAATGTGGCGATGAACCAAAGAAATGTTCCTACCGTGACCACTTTGACCACGGATACCACCTCGTCAAAACGGGACAGGGTAGGTTGGACAAGATACATGCCGTTGAAAACAAAGAAGAGCAACCAGCAGACACAGATAGCGGGAATAGCGTCGTAGAGATATTGGTTAAGGACAAACCAGAACGAAGGAGTGCCTGCTAAGGGGGACTGGAGCCGGCGCCAACCAAGCTCAAGGATTTGGAGCTGATTCCCGGCAAATTTCATCCACAGGAAGAAAACCGAGGCTGCATTGATGGCGATGAAATCACTGAGCAGAAGCAACGCCCTTTTTTGAAACTTTGACATTGCTTATCCGCGGCTCATAGGCTGCCACACAGTGTGTTTACGCTTGGTCAAAAAGCTCCAAAGGCCAAGAAGGGCGCCAAAATTCGTGGCGCAAAAGTAGGCAGGCAAATAAAGCAACATCCGTCGCCCCAGATATCTCTGCTCTACATTTCCAAGTAAGGCCAAACCATAGAAGGCTAGCTGCAAAATAAAAAAAAGGTGGTAAGGGCTTTTTCCAGCCAAAAAAATATTGCAGGTGAATATTACAATCAGAAAAATCGGCACCAACCATCGCAGAACTTTGTGAGAAATCATTTGAACTGCAAAAATACCCTGGGAAAAGGGATTAAGAACATCTGCCTCACTCCATAAACTATTTATGCTGCGCGCGATGATGCGCCTTCGCCGCCGGAACTCGTCCTGGAAACTTGCGCCTGAGTTTTCTGTCGCGATCGCACCAGGGGCGTAAACTACTCTATGCCCCTTGCGCCAGATCCGAATCGGCATAATAAAGTCGCTGATAATTTCCCCTTCTAGTTCTTCGAACAGTTCGCGCCGCAGGGCGTAAATCGAACCATTGGCGCCCAAAGTGGAACACAAAAGACTCTCTCGGGATTTCATAAACCGCTCATAGCGCCAGTAGATTCCCTCCCCTTTGCCAGCGCCTTGGTCCTCCGGATTAAGGTAGCGCAACTCACCGCAAACACAGCCTACATGCGGCTCGCTTAAGGGTCTCAGCAATTCCTTCAAGGCATCGATTGCATATATACTGTTGGCATCTGAAAAAACCAGTATTTCACCGGATGCCAGCCGCACCCCGGCATTCTGAGCAGTAGTCTTGCCCGATTGCGTTTCCATGCGATACAACTCTATGCCTCTATCCGCATATTCCCCAACGATTTCGTCGGTACCATCCGTTGAACAATCCGACACCACAATTACCTGAAGCTTTTCCCTCGGATAGTCAAGAGCTAATGAATTCTCAATTTTCTCTCTTATCACCGCGGCTTCATTGTGGGCGGCGAGTATCATGGACACCGTAGGCCACTCATCAAACTCAGGGTAGCACGGAAGACGTTTCCAAAAAGTCAAGATCCACAAAAACCCAGGATAGATCAGATATGAATAAACTATCATCAAAACAGAAAACCAAAACAAAAGGACCAGGATGCAACCTAGCCCAAATTCCGACCAATCACAGTGCATGGGTCTAATACCTGAAGGTTTATCAGAGGAATATTGGGAGGAAAGCCTTGAGCCCACTCAATACCCCCGATACCCCAAATCGGGGAAGAAATCAAAATTACTCCGAACGGAGCGGCAGGATAGGAAAAGAACCGCCTGGATGGCGGCCACAAAGGTGCAAACTCCCAAGGCCCAAGAAAGCCGAACCAAAAGGACTCAAGATGTGTCTATCTAGTATTTTCTCTTTATTCTCTTCGAAACCAAGAAAGGGCCCAGGGCAAGATAGTTGAGTCCAGAATTGAGCAGCACGTGAACTGCATCAACCGCCGTACACACTACCGGATAACCATGCAAATTGAACGAAGTATTCAGCAGGACGTGTCGACCGGTCAGCCTTCCAAAGTGCTGCAAGATATCTTCGTATGCCCTATTCTGCCCCGTCTCCAACAGCTGTGGTCGCGCCGTAAGGTCTGCATTGTGGATAGCAGCCATAAATTCATTTCTTTTCTCAGTGGAGTTAAAGGTATTCATCATATAAGGGGAAGGTAAGCTCTTGGGATTTAAAAAATATCGCGAAGACTCGGCACGCAGGACAACCGGTGCAAAAGGCATCCAAAAATCCCTGTTTTTTATCATCCTGTTAATGATTCTCACTACGTCCTGGTTGATGGGGTCGGCAAGGATAGAACGGTTGCCTAGCGCCCTGGCTCCAAATTCCATTGGACCCGAGACTCTGGCAACAATTTCTCCAGATGCTAACATCTCTGCAATCTTTCTTCCCATGTTCGGAGGTTCTTCGATCTCCAACTCATCGAAATTACCCAGGGCTTTTTTACATTCTTCCTCCGTCAGGTCGTTCCCCAAGTAGCAATGATCCAAGGGTAGTACTTCTTCTCCCCTGGAGTGCGCCGCCATGTAGCATGTGCCAAAAACCAAAGACTCGTCTCCACAAGAGGGGAACGCCTCGAAATACTCCAATTCCTCCAACTCAGAGACGGCTTTGTTGGCCTTCACGTTCATAAACACACCACCTGCAGCTAAAACCCGCCTAACATTTGTCTTCTCAATGCAGGCACGAACCCATCTGACAATCGAATTTTCTGTAAAAAGCTGGAGTCCTGCGCAAATGTTGTCGAAGCGAAATCGCTTAAGGTCCCTTTGAAGACGCGGTCCTATCCAGGCTAGCGGCTCGGAGACCTTGCGTTTGAATCGCAAGGGATTTGCCTCGTCGAGGTCGAGATAGGTGTGGAATATGCCCGCTACACTTTTTGCATACTCTTTGGCCGCATAAGGCGCCATGCCCATCAATTTGTACTCATGTTCCAAAGGCATAAACCCTAACAGATGGGTGGTGACCGCATAAATTTCGCCGAGACTGTCTTCCTGGGCAATCATTGCGATCTTTCTCAGTTCTCCCCTGACTCCGACCCACACTGACCCGGAGAGGCGATCCCCTCCACCATCAAGGGTCAGAACCAAATATGGTCTATCGTCTTTTCTCAGCCCAAAATAAGCGCTCGCCGCGTGCGTTTGATGGTGATCGAAAAATGAAATCTTTTCCCGGCTAAAGCCCCATTCATCAATTAGTGCCATTCTTTGCTGCATTCGCTGCCGCGTTCTGAAATTTCTGTAGGTAGTAGTGGACGCAACCGTACGAAGGGCATGTCGGCGTATATTGCGCTTGTAGCGATTGTCAAACGCAATTTTCGCTGATTTCGGCGGACGCGGAGCGGAAATGTATTTGGATGCGATACAAATTTGTTCTACTTCGGATGGGTGCATTCCCGTTAACGACATTACCTTTCGTACAGCCTTTTCAGGCGGTCCATAGAAATCCTTTATTCCAGTGAGCCGTTCTTCCTGAATGGCATTTTGAATGCGACCATTGCACAAGATGGCCGCTGCTGCATTGTGACCGTCAAAGACACCCAGGTAAACTGCCACAACAATTTTCCCTAGATTTTTAGAAATTGTACATCATGTGTTTATTGACAGTAGAATCCGAATTTTACACAATAACTGAGCTTCAAAGAAATGTCAAGATCACCGGGCTGCATGGCCGATCCATGAACACATTCCCGGAATTTCCCAGCCTTCACCCACGATAAAATGTCAATCCACCATCCGGTTTACTCCACCGTCCATTCCAAAGAGTCCTGATGGCACCCAACCATATTTGTATACTCAGCACTGTTCATTCCATCTCCGATGTACGGATAGTCAAGAAGCAAGCCCTCACTTTGGCTAAGGCCGGTTTTCGCGTGACCGTCATCGCTCTGGAAGAAACCGATCAGAACGAGACCGTGGACGTCCGCATCATCTCCTTGCCACGACCCAGGAATCGCCTCCATAGAGTGGTACGGATATTTTCTACCATGCGCCTGGCATTGCACCAACGTGCAAGCATCTACGCCTTTCACGACCCCGAACTCCTCCCCACCGGGGTGTTGCTCAAACTGCTTGCGGACTGCCAAGTAGTCTATGATGTTCACGAAGACGTTCCCATCTCGATCCACAACAAAAAATGGCTGCCTGCACCGTTCCGACCATTTGTTGCCCATATGTATTCTCTGCTCGAGTACATTGCCCTGCGCTATATTGATGGTCTCACCCTAGCGGATTACTCTTACCAGAAGTACTATTCTGGTAAGAATACTCTTACTGTACTTAATTATCCTCTCTCGAATTATGCCCACCTATACCAGGAATCGCCCCCCTCTAAGCAGCGCAGGCCTGTTCTGATATATTGTGGCAGCATAACTGCTCTTCGAGGACTCTACGAAATGCTCGGTTTGATTCATCGGTTCAAGAATAGCCGGCCCGACCTTCTTTTGCGCTTGGTGGGACCTTTTGGCTCGAAGGCCGAGTATGACCAGGCATGGGACCTGATTGCCCACTACGGCATTGAAGAAAACGTAGAGGTCCTCGGCATGGTTTCCCACCTCGAAGTGCACAACCATATTCTGAACGCAGACATCGGCCTGGTTTTACTACATCCCGATCCGAACTACATAAACTCCCTGCCCACCAAAATGTTCGAGTACATGATAATGGGCAAACCTGTGGTGGTTTCCGATTTTCCTCTCTGGCGAGAAATAGTCCAGGATACGGGATGTGGCTACCTAGTGGATCCTTTGGACCCGGAACTTGTTGAGAAGGCGGTGGTGCAGTTGCTGGAGAACCATTCTTTGCGGCAAGAGATGGGGGACCGCGGTCGGGAGGCCGTACTCCGCAGATACAACTGGGATTCCCAGGGGAGAAAACTAGTTGAATTTTACCAGGAATTACAAAAAAATGATTAAGCTTCCGAATACCCATCCAGCGTTGCTTCGTAAACCCGGTGGATTCGAGCAGCTACACGGCGGTAGTCGTACTGCTCTTCGGCAAAGCGGCGGATGGCCTCTCGATCAAAGCTCCGATGGTTTTGTATCACCTCCTCCAATGCCCCTGCCAGTCCCTCGACATCTGCCACCTCTACCAGTCGTCCGGTCTCTTTTTCGACGATTTCTTCTGAACCACCACAGCGGGTCGCAACCACTGGAAGACCGCAAGCCATAGCCTCCAACAAAACCAGAGGCAGGCCTTCGGAGAAGCTAGGCAGCACAAAGATATCCGCTTCATTCAGATGGCCAGGCAATTCGGTCCACGGAACCTCATCCATAAATTGAACGCAATCTGATAGATCCAGCTCCTCGGCCTGGTTCCGAAAGACCTTTTCTGTGCCGGTGGATGTACTGCCACCGATAAGCGTCAATTTAATGTCTCGTCGTTTCCGGCGCAGGCCCCCCAGGGCCTCCAGGAGCACACCGATCCCCTTGGCGGGATCGAACCGACCGACATAAAGCAAGTGCCAGCCACCCTTTCCGGGGAGCCGGGTAGATCCCGTTTTGAATAGGTGGCAGTCCACACCATTGGGAATAACTCGGATTTTGTCGGGAGTAATTCCAATTTGTTCCACTCGCATGGCCATATCACGGCTCACCGCAATGACCACTTCGGCACCTTGCAAAGCTTGCAGGACTAGATTTTTCCACCGGGGATTGGCACGAGGCAAAATTTTTATATCGTGCCCATGGACGGTCAGGACCACCGGCCGTCCAGTGAGCCTGCCGTACTCCACCGCCGCCATTCCGTCCGGGTAGGAACAGTGGGCATGGATGAGGTCGGGGAGTGCAGCGCTGCACCTGTGGAGAGCCGCCAGATAAGAGCGCCAGTTGCGCGAGAAAAGAATTCGGCGCGGTAGAGCCAAATAAGGCGGCCGCTCTACCTCCACTCCGTCCAAGACCTCCTTGCGCTCAATTCTCCCATAACCGCTCCACCGGCCAAATCCCGGGATAGAGGGGAACCAGGGTGTTGGCGATACAACCCGGATTGCGCAGTGGGCGCGCAGGAAACGCACCTGATTATGAACGAAACTACCAGAGGTCCGCGATATCGAACTGGGGTACAGATGCGAAACGACAAGAACCTTCACGCGGCCTTGGCCTCCTTATCCAGGCGAATTACCGCGAAGAGCATGCCCGTAAAAAACCACAGAAAATTGTTGTTGAAATCCGCCGTAAAAGAAAGGCTGACCTGAAAGGCAATAAATACAGACAACAGTCCGATTAGAACCGCTCGAAAATAGGGATCCTGCATTTCTTTGAGCCCGACAAACCCCCTGCTTACGACCCGCCAGACGATCCATACAGAGACCAAAAAACCGATTATTCCCAGCTCCGCCAAGATGGTGGCAAAAAGGGTATGAGATTCCTTGGAGGGGATCCAGAACGGAAAATCAGTGGGCTTGTAATAATCAAAGATCGCCGGGAAAGCTCGCCAACCCGCACCCAGCAAAGGGTTGTCCAAAAACATCTTGAGCCCGGCCAAGACATAGTAAATTCTGGCGGAACTTGATTCCCTGCCCAGAGTGTCGAACTCTTCAAAAATGGTAAAAATGGAAACAAACCGTAGAAAGATGTGCTCGGCAAATGGTACAAACTCTTTAACTGCCAGAATCGCCACAATCCCAGAAAATAGGACCATGAAAAGGTAGCGGAGCTTTTTGGCTAGAATGAGAACGACCACCACTCCTACCAGGGTAGCCAGCCAGTTGGAGCGGCTGAAAGTAATAACCAAGCCTGTAACTCCCATCCCCAAGGCGATAAACATCATCAACTGCTTCCAGAATCCCGCCCGGTAAGTTACCATAATGCCAAATAGGAGAACCACACCTGCCATTAGAAATGTGCCGAAAGTATTGGGATTGTGAAATGTCCCGGTCGCCCGCGGTGCATTGGCTCCCACGGCAATGACGAAACTCGCCGGCAGGTAGAATTCCTCGGTGACGACCTGAACTATTGCCAGCACTGCACCGCCTATGATTGCCATCATCATGGAGATAACCACAAGAGTAACCGCCGGTTTAGAATCGATCATCACCGTAGAGGCATAAAGAAGAACCGCGAGAGCCAGGGTGCGGACAAAGCTGATAGTCGCTTCCGGCTGGTTGGGCGAATAGATCAGAGAAAACGCCATAACTCCAAGAAACAAAAAGAGTGGCTTTCCCAATTCAAAGGAGGGCAACTCGGTGCGGCGTCGCAAAAGTGTATTGACCAGAAGCACCGCCACCATCAGACCCATGGTCAGGTGGAAACCTGTCAGAGGAATGCCAAGAATCGTAGTTTTTACCAACTGTCCGCTGATATCCAGAGCCGTGGTCACCACGATGGCTGGTACCACCATCCAGGGATAAAAAACCAGCAAGGTCACAAGGATCCCACCACCGATACCAGCCCCGACCATTATGAGGATTTTGTTTGGCATCAGGAGGGCGGTGGCCAGTACCATGGCCTGCAACCCCATAAATACTGCGAACCACCGGAGGCCTAGTTTCGGACCAATCTTCAGCACTTTTGAAAATTCAGCCATACAAACCACCAATTAATTCCCGATAGTTCTGTCAGAAGGAGGCAGTCTCAGGATATCCACCCACCTTAAATTAGTAAAATGCAGGTAGAAATTGGTCGCCACCACGGACCAGAATCCATAGGCAATCGAGGTCGACAATGCCGCACCTCGCAACCCCATTGCCGGTATCAGCGCCAAGTTCAGCACCACGTTCATTCCAAGAGCAAGGGCGGGAGCCCAAATGGTCACTGAAGGATACCCTTTTCCGGCCAATTTGGTGTTGAGCACCGAGCCAAATCCAGAGAAGACCAAACCAGGCAGCATCCATACCAGGGGCACATGGGCCCCTGTATAGTCGGGTCCGGCAAAAATTTCGATGATTGGCCGACCCAAGACGACAATTGCCCCGGCACTGGCCAAAGAGAAAATCAAGACATTTCGAGCCACTTGCAAGCTGAGACGGTCCTCTTCGTCCTGCCCCCGGATGACCTTTGGCAAAAGGACCAGCCCTGCGATATTCGGCAAACGCTGCATCATCTCCGCAAAGACGACGGCAATCATGTACACTCCCAGGATCTCCGGCCCTAGAAAATAGTTCACAAGAAAAATATCACTTCGAAATAATAAAAAGATCAGTACTGCCGACACCGCCCCACGGCCCCCGACCAAAGCTGTATGCCGAAAGATGCTGGTGTCGAAACCTCCTGAACTCCGGCCGTGTTTTTGCAAAACAACCAACGTTCCAAATAAGACAAGGACAGAAGCGAGGAGCCATGCCCCCAAAACGCCCACAAGTCCTAAACTCCACACTCTTAGAACCAGAAGGTTGCCCGCCAGGTAACAAAAGATCAATGCCGCCGGTAGCAGAGAATAAAGTTTGAGCCGGTCTTCTCCCAGGAGGATGGCCTGGCCTGCCTTTTGCACTATGGTTGCCACGGTGAGTGCGGCAACCAGATAGAATTGGAGCTGGCTCAAATGGGGATAAACCCGGGAACCTGCCAAGGCAATCAGGCCAAGAAAAACCCCCAGGACAAGCCCATAAATCAATGTGTTGTAAAGAGCCTTCTCCCCCACATCTTCCCTGCCCACCACATAGGTATTTCCCCGGCTCAACCACTCGCCAAGCAACAATGCTCCTAGCATGACAATGGTTGTCAGCAGCCCCAGTTTTCCCCGCCCTTCCGGTCCCAGCCCACGCGCTAGAAGTGACTGGTTGGCCATACCCAAGACAGTGACCAACCCCGTACAGCCTAAATTCCACGAAAATCCACGCGAAAAGTTCACCTAAATACACCTATTTCCAGTTCATATCTGGAATCCCTCGTCTTCGTTCACATTTAAATCAAGCGACCCGCTCACCTTTAATCCTATATGGGATGTACAGGAAGAAGGGAGCATTTGGCTCCCTTCTTCCTCCCCGCAGAAAACAAAAACCTAAATCGGGCTTTGCTCAGGAGCGAATGAATCCCAGAACTTCCTCTCGCTTCTCCTCCATCAACTCTTTGTTCCTGGCTTCAAGATTGAGGCGTAGTAGCGGCTCAGTATTGGATGGGCGCACATTGAAATGCCAGTCGTCGTAGGTCACGGAGACACCATCCAGCCACTCGATGCATCCGTCCCTGTACAAGGAGGCCAATGCTATTATCTTGGCCTGGGGATCCTCTACCGTAGAATTGATCTCTCCTGAAATGAAGTATCTACTTTCGAGAGGTGCAAGCAATTCAGACAACTTCAGCCCCTGCCGAGAAAGCAACTCGAGCAAGAGGAGAGAAGGCACGAGGCCCGAATCAGCATTGAAAAAGGCACGAAAATAATAATGACCGGTCACCTCGCCTCCAAAAGCCGCTTTTTCTTTCACCATGCGCGATTTCATAAAGGCATGTCCAACGCGTTCCATGAGCGCCTCACCACCTGCCCTCACGATCAAATCGGCCACTGCCCAGGAAGCGCGCACATCGTATATGATCTTGGCCCCTGGGTGTTTCTCCAACAAGTAGCATCCCAAAAGAGCTGTGAGAAAGTCACCGGGAATAAATTCACCACGGTCGTCGATGACAAAAAACCGATCGCCGTCGCCATCAAATGCAAAGCCCGCATCCGCCCCTTTGGCTTTTACCCGCTGCTGCAACTCGAGCCGATTCTGAGGCTGTAGTGGATCGAGTCCATGGTTGGGAACGCGGCCATCCGGTTCAAGGTACATACCGGTCCACTCAACTGGTAAATACTCGAAAACCCTTTGGAGAATTGGCCCAACCATGCCATTGCCCGTATCGACAACCACCTTGAGCGGCTTGATTTCGGTCACGTCGATGAATCCCAGAATACACTGGACGAATTCCCTGCTCAAATCTATCTGAACACTTTCCCCTGTTTTTTCCGGTGTGAAAAATCCGCCTGTTTCGACTATCCGGAGCAAGTCCTGGATGCCATCATCGCCACTGATTAAATACGGCATGCGTCGGACCATTTTGAATCCATTGTACTGGGGAGGGTTGTGTGAAGCGGTCACCATAAGGCCTGCCTTTTCCAACCTTGCACAGGCGTAGTAGTACTGGTCTGTGCTGACCATTCCAATGTCGAGAACATCCGCTCCCTGCTCGGTAAGCCCCTTAACCAATGCGGCAAAAATATTCGGACTCGAAACCCGCATGTCCCGACCCGCGACTACAGAGTCTGCTTGCAGGAAGGTTACAAACGCTCGACCTATGGCGTAGGCCACATCTTCGTTGAGCTGTTCAGGATAGAGACCGCGGATATCGTAAGCTTTGAAGATGGAGGGATCTACCTGCACCTGCACGCCGTCCTAGGCTGCCTACTTGAAGCGCCGTAGCGTAATATCCAGATACCGAAATCCCTTGTCCGCCGGATGGTGCTGCACAAGGATGGGACTTTGGTACCTTCCAAGAACGATGTGTTCGGGGCCAGTCTCTTCGCTGTTGGAGACCAACAGGCTGGCGTGACGTTTCAACCGCAGGATCCGGGAGGCCGGCGTTGACAGGATAGAGACAACTTTATCGACTAGCGAGCGCCCGACGGGGACAGAATCCAACAACTCATTGTAGAGGTGAATCAGATCGTAGACAGCATAGTTGCGCGTCTTGACGGGAATGGATCCTGGTCGGCGCAGCAACTTCTTACCTCGCCGAACCATATAACTCAATGGATCGCGCACCACCTTGGGCAGATCATTACGCATTAGCAGGGTTTCATACTCGTTTACCATAAGGCCGGCATGACGTTCTTCGGCAGCCAAGCGGATATCAATGCGACCCTTCTCGACCCCGTGGGCCTGCAACCATTCACCAAGTTGTTCAAAGAGTCCGTAGCGCGGGTCCTTGAGGTTGAACGAATTGATCGCATGTTCGGAATCTACGGGAATGGCTACTCGGTCGCGGCGGACGATCTCGGCATCATTATAGGCCAGTGCCGTAGTGTGGCGCTTCCGGCGGTACTCCTTGTACACTCCATCCAGTTCAATAAAATAAACTGGCTGCTTGGGCTTGTTGATGTAGGTGACACAGTTTTTTAGTCCGGCACTTATAAAAGTCAGGTGCGAGTCGGCATTGGGTGGCTCGGACTCCTTCTCGCTCTCGCTGAGTTCTTTACGCAACTGTATGCGGTCGTGGAAGTATCCTGCATTTTGGGGAAATATCTTTTGAATAAATCTGAAAAGGGGATCCAGTTGCTTTCTGCTATGGCCCAGACGAGCACAAACACCCTGTTCTAAATATCCCGCGGTGGTATGGAATGAGCAGTACTGTACTTTTGGAAAACTCTCCCAAACACCATCAGTCGCATCTCGGACCTTGCGCGCCACATCAATAATCTCAAACCGCGCTTGGGGATTTATGTCCAAGTTGACTTCAACAGGCTGACTGCCCATCCTTAGTATCCTCGATGGCGAGGTTGCATCCGGAAAATTAAATCGATTTTTTACTGAAACCTTTTGTGAAAATTATCACCCTGATCCGGTCAGCGCAACCACAATTTGAACCTCTTGCCACCCACCACATCCCAACCCCTGAGACACTCGCTACCATGAAGAACTTGCTGGTCATGCGTCACGCCAAATCAGCCTATCCGCCCTCCATTGCCGTTGACTTTGATCGGCCTTTGAATAAACGTGGCTTCAAGGACTTGACCTACATGGCTAACCTGCTGCGCACCTTGGAGCCGGCGCCAGACGTGGTTCGCAGTTCCTCTGCCGCACGGGCTAAGCAAACGGCCGCAAGCATGGCCGCGGCCGTGGAAATTGCGGCAAGAAATATCTGCTATGAAGACCGACTTTATTTGGCCTCTCCTGAAGTTCTGTACTCCGTCGTGGCCGATTTGCGCGATCTGGCGACGTCCGCCCTGATCGTCGCTCACAATCCGGGTTTGGAAGAGTGGATCGGCCGGCTTTGTGGTGCCGACCTCCGCCTGCCGACCGCCGCTCTCGTGGCCCTCCATCTGGACATAACCCATTGGGCGCAGATCCGCGAAGCACAAGGCCGGTTACGGTGGTTCGTCATTCCACGTCTGCTAAGATCCCTGCGTCAATAGGGTAATTGCAGGTTTCCGGTTACCTCACATCCAAAAAGAGCGAATTCAGCATATTCCCCAAACCCGGTACCCCCCAAAACCTGCAACTGCCCCGCCTTCCTTCCCAAAACCTCGACGCAAAGGAATTTTACACCCCTTTCCACCTGCTAAGATCTCCCATCTCAACGCTCGTAGTGCTCAATAAGTCTGGAAAACGCCTCGTCCAGTCCTATTTTGGGATCGTAACCTACACACTTGCGAATTTTCTCCAGGTTTGGGGTGCGGTACAATAGATCCTCGTAGGTTCCCTTGGGCCAAGCCTGTTCATAAGGGATGAATTCTATCTCGGAATCGCTGCCCGTCAATTCTTTCACCTTATAGGCCAGGTCCTTGACGCTCAACTCGAAGTGGGAACCCAAATTGAAAATCTCTCCCACCGCCTTGTCGCTCATGGCCAGAGCAATCAGTCCATCCAATGCGTCGTCGATATAGGTCCAGCACCGGCGCTGTTCTCCATCTCCATTTACGGTGATGGGATGGCCGAGCAAGGCCTGTTTGATAAAACGTGGAACTACCATGCCGTAGTCACCGGTCTGCCTCGGTCCGATGATGTTGAAAGGTCGGACGATCACGCATGGAAGCCGCTTCTCGCGCCAATAGGCCAGAGCGTACAATTCATCAACGGCCTTGGAAGTGGAATAATGCCATCGAATCACGGTCGTCGGTCCCAAGATCCGGTCACTATCTTCCCTGAAAGGCACGTGGCCGTTCTTCTTTCCGTAAATTTCAGACGTAGAGGCAAGTACGACCTTTTTTTTCTTACGGTTGGCCAATTCGAGGACGATCTCAGTACCGCGGATATTTGTAGTCAGCGACAAAAGAGGATTGTCGATGATGAAGTCGACCCCAACTGCAGCAGCCAAGTGGTAAATCAAATCGCATCCATCCACCAATTCGCGCATTACTTCGACATTCAGGACATCGTCGATGACGCACCTGAATCGCCCGAAATTCTCAAGGTGCTGAACATTGGTGATGCTCCCTGTGGAGAGATTGTCGATGACCGCAACCTCGTCACCCATATCCAGATGGCGCTCTGCCAGGTACGATCCAATAAAACCCGCACCCCCGGTAATCAGAATTCTCATACAATCAGTCCCATCATCAAATCCCTCATTCAGTTCCCAGAGTTCGAATCCGTTCCCCCATAAACCAGATAGTCCCGGCTAAGGCGGTTGATCTCGATGAACTTCCAACCTGCATCCTCAACCAATTGAGCCGCTTCCTTTTCGTTGTAGAAGTAGATTGGACAGCCATTCAGGCTCAGACGCATCCACCGGGTCAAAGAACGCAATGTCCAGCGGATGGGAAACGAGAATACTACTTGTTCCTTCACTATGCTATGGATCTTCCTGAGGAAAATTGCAGGCTCTTCGACATAGTCGAAAAATCCGATGGCCAGGCAGATATCGAAGTGGTGGGGCTCACACCAGTCGCGAAAATTACCCACCTCAAATCTGCAGCGATTCGCTACTCCCGCTTCCTCCGCTGCTCTCCGCGCCATCGCTACCATGGCAGATGAAAAATCAAGCCCCACCACCTGGGCACCCCGGCGGGCGAATTCCACAGCATAACGACCAGAACCACAGCCGATGTCCAGAACTCTACTACCTTCAATTTCTCGACACAGCTCAAAGGTCAGGTGGAACCGACGGTGCACCACATCGCGGAAAAATCGGTCTACCAGCTTCTGGGAAAGCCTTTTCTCCTCCTGGTAAATGACATCAAAGCGCGTCCCTGCCGTTCCATCAAAATAGCACCGGACCTCTTCACCGCGGGCATCTGTTTTTTTATCTCGGGATTTCAAGGGCATGGTAGTGCATTTCCAAGACCTTGCACATGGAGGTAAAACTAAACTCACTCAACATCTTCCGGATGCGTTTGCCAACCCCATCCAGGTTCCAGTAATGGGTCAGGCCGATGCGCCGTGGTAATTCCAGACGAGGATGTTCTGGATCGAGTTCCCAGGGATGAATATAAAATACCACGGCCTTTTGACTGGCATTTATCTGGTGCATGGCAAATCTGGTAAAATTATATGGAAATATACGGAAGTAGGCACCTCCGCCCAAGGGGAAATTGCACCTCCCGATCCGATAGGTAGAAAGCGGAAATTCGGTCAGGCCTTTCCGCGCTTGGTAAATCCAGCGCGGAGCACTCGGAATTCCGTAACGATAGTTGTACACAGGAAACACGCTCGAATCGTAGTCGATACCAGCTTCCATCAAAACGTCAAAAGCCCATTCCTCCTCACCTGTAATCGAGAAAAACGGCGCCCGATAACCAGTAATCGGAACCTGGAGTATCTCTTCCAGTACATCTAGAGAGCGGTGTAAGTCCCGACGAAAACCCTCTCTCCCCAGCTTGTAGACAAATTGATGGCTGTAGCCATGAGTACCGATCTCGTGACCGCGAGCGTGAATCTCTCGAATTAATTCGGGGGCGCGTTCCGCTGCATATCCAAGGGCAAAAAAAGTGGCGCAAACGCCGAACTCATCGAGAAGATCCAAAAGGTTTCGAACTCCAATCCCCAAACGATCCTCGAAATCTCCCCACTCACTTATATCGACTTCCAGACCCTGGTACCAGTCCTCCAAATCGACAGTAAAGGCGTTTTTTACGGTTCCGGCACTATTCACCCCTTTGCTCCTGCACCACATCTCCAAGTATCTCGAGCAGGCGCTGGCAACTTGTTTTCAGTGCAAATTTCTCCTCCATTGCCGCACGTCCCTGCCGCCCCATTTCACGGCGCAGTCGTGGATTCTCGATGAGGCGGGCCAAGCACCTTTCCCATTCCTCTGGACTGCAAGCCCAAAATCCATTTCCCCCGTCGCACACAATCTGCCGGTTAATTCCGACCGGGCTGGCAACCACCGGCAATCCTGTGGCCATGTACTGGAGAACCTTGTAGCCGCCTTTACCTCGCGTCCAGGGATCGTCCGGGAGGGGCATGAGACCGATATCAAAACTTTGCAACTGTCCCACTTCCTCTTCCAGATTCCAGGCCCTGACTTCGACTGGAATCCCTTCCACCTCCGTAGGTTCGGCCCCCACTAACCGTAGCCGCACATTGGCGAACCGCCGGCCCATCCGGGTAAGCGGTGCGCGGATCAGGTCAAGGTAGGGCTGAGTGCTCGCACTGCCAATCCATCCAAGCACCACCTCCTTCGAGGCCTCTTTTCCATTGCCAGCGGCGTTAAAGCGGTCGGTATCAATGGGACCCGTGATAATCGATACCCCGGCACAGTAGCGCGCGGCAAAACGGGCAGTATAGTCGTTTTCGACCAGAACCCGGTTGGCCAGCCGCAACATAGCTGGCAGTCCGACCACGTTTCGTCGTTGTTTCCAGGTGGAAAGCCAATTTGGTCGACGCACTTCAGTAGTGAAAATCGCATCGTCAAAGTCATAGGCCATCGGCGGCCGGCGCCAACGCAAAAGCAACCGAACCGGAGAAGGAAAAATGACCTTTTGGACAAAGAGTAAATCAAAGGAACGGGCAATCCACCAGACCTGGAACCCGGAAAACAGGGTGCGGTATGTCGCCCAGGTGAAATAGATCAGCTTGCGCCAGCGGTTGCAGGTGACCTGGAGGTGAGATCCGGCAATCGCGCTGTCAGGCAAAACCGTAATCAGGCGGGGTTCAATTCCATTTCGTCGCAGGTGAGGAAGGTATTGAAACACTCGAGTTCGACTGCTCGCCGCTAACTCGCCGTACTGCGTCACGAAGAGGACTTTCATGTTTCAATCTGCTTCTTAATCAGATGTGAATCAATTAGTTACGCTCGTTGCGCAACATCTCCCTGATCGGCGATAAAGCGCTGCACGGCAAGGATGACTTTGTTCTGCTGTTCTTCTGTCAAGTCGGGATAGAGCGGCAATGTCAGAATACGCTCCCACACCGCCTCTGTAACAGGCAATGGAGCCGTATGGTAAGGTTGGTAAATTGGAAAGAGGTGATTGGGATAGAAATGAACACCGGATTCGATGCCCCGGGAGGACAGATCATCACACAGCGCATCGCGCTCATTCAGTTGAACCACGGCGCAATAGCAGGCGCTTCGGGCGTAGTCTCTCTGGGCAAGAAGCTCAACACCTTCCAACTGAGCAAAAGCAATCCGGTAGCGCTCCAGCAGCCGACGACGAATTGCGTTTCCCATTTCCAACTTGCCCAATTGCACCAGCCCCAGGGCGGCAGCGATGTCGTTCATCTGATATTTGAATCCAATTTCTGTCACGTCGTATTCCCAGGCGCGGCCAGGCTCTTGGCCATGGAAACGCTCCCAAGTTCCACGCGAGATGCCCATCCACTTTAGGCGGCGTACCCTTTCGGCCACAATATCGTCGTTAGTCGTCAACATGCCGCCATCACCCGTAGACAAATTCTTCTTGGACTCAAAGCTGAAACAACCAATATCGCCTATGCCCCCCAATTTGCGGCCACGGTAGCTACCACCACAAGCCTGGGCCACGTCTTCGATCACCTTGAGATCGAATTTGCGGGCAATTTCCATAATTGAATCCATGTCACATGAATGGCCGCCGTAGTGAACCGCCAGAATCGCCCTGGACTGCTCTGAAATTTGCGACTCGATCCCAGTTGCGTCCATATTCAGGGTATCTTCCTCAATATCGCAAAAAACAGGATAGCCGCCTGCGTATCGGATGGCGTGATTGCTAGCCACAAAGGTCATAGAGGTAGTCAACACTTCCCTGCCTTCTACACCGGCCACCAACATCGCCAAATGCAGAGCAGCAGTGGCCGAGTTGAGCGCAATGGCGTGTTTTACGTCGACATACTCGGCAAAGCGTTTCTCGAACTCATGGACCTTGGGACCCGTTCCCATCCAACCAGTTTGTAGCGGTTCGCGCAGAGCATCGTATTCTTCTTGCCCCAACCAGGGTTTAAAGATCTGAATACGTTCTTCCAATGCATACCTCCGCGGTCAGTTCTTGGGAACCCTTAATGGCGACCAATACGCTTTCTGGGTAATACTCCTGAACAAAATCTCCCCATAAGCATTAAGACGCTGCCGGCCTTCCTCGCGACGTCCTGGGAAAAGGAGAAAAAGCTGACTCCATATCAGAAAGCGCAAAACCATCTCCACCACGGTCAGAAGGCGCAAGGTGCACAAGTGGGCGTAACTGAAGTGCTTTTGAAAGAGATAGAAAAGGCTTTGCTGGCTGACGACGAGTATCCTTCTGAAGTCCTTCTGAATACTCCGGCCTTCCAAGTGGAGAATTCTGCTACAGGGATAGTAGAAAATCTTCCACCCCGCTTGCCCAATCCGCATACACCACTCGAGATCCTCGTAGCACATGAATATTTCCGGGTCCAAGAGACCGACCTCTTCGACCACTTTCCTGCGCACCAAAAAGCACGCCCCAGCAACCCATCCAACAGCCCGAATCTCGGTGTGGTGCCAATGGCCTAATTTAAAGAAGGGAAATAAGTTATGCAACAACAATTTATTGACAAATTCGGTCCTCAAAGTGGGAGTAACGCCGCAGGATAACTGCAGCGAACCATCCTCGTTCAGGAGTTTTGGACCTACGACCCCGACCTCGGGATGATCCTCCATAAAGGCGACGAGTTTCGCCAAGGATCCGGGCTCCACCCGGGTGTCCGGATTGAGCAACAACAGATACTTGCCCCTGGCTTTTTCCAAAGCGAGATTGTTACCTTTGGCAAATCCCAGATTTTCCCTGGTGCCAATGAGACGAACCTGCGGGAACTCTGCCTCAATCATGGCGACGCTGTTGTCTTCGGAGGCATTGTCCACTACCAGAACCTCCCACTCTGCTTCTCGAAAATTATTGTAAACCGATATTAAACAGTCTTTTAAAAGGTTCTCTGTGTTCCAGTTGAGAATGCAGATCGACAGTAGCGGCCTGCTGGATTGGGCGGAGCTCATTTCAGCCCCCCAATACGAAGAATCTGCAAAACGACTTCACGCAAGACTTCGTCGAAGAAAAAAAGCAACATGTTAGCACAAACAACGAAAGAAGCCACAACCCTGGTCCGGGGGCTGCGGGGCAGGAATTGATGCAGAAAGGCGATGGCAAAAAGGATGAAGAAGGGTTCTAGAGGTAATCGGAATCGAGTCGAGCCGTAAAGGACGAAAGTGAAAACACCGAGAGACAAAGCCGTAACACTGCTGAGCAGCAGAAATCCCCCGTTGCTCCAATAGCGATAGAAGCCAGCAAAGAAAAAAGGCAACACTGACATGAACCAGAAGTTGTACTCCGGGTGCAAAAAGTACCAAAAGCGCAAAAAGCGCTCACCTGCCAGACGAAGATATGCGTCCGGTTGGGAGAGGACGAAATTTATTCCCTGGCGGTACCAATAGCGATCGCGCTCCACCTCTCCGGGGATTTCTTCAAAGAAGGTTTGTTCTATGGTCCAGCCGCGGTTCCGGCGCCAATCGGGATCCGTTGCGTTGCTGCGGGCAAGGATGAATCCCCCGTGGGTGGAGATCGGCACCAATTCTCCGTGGACCTGATAATTGCGCCAAGTCCAGGGCGTCACTACTACTACAATAGCAAGGGCCACCCAGAAACAGCGGAGCAGTCCTGCATGATGGTAACGCAGGACTGCTGTCAGGACAAAGGCCGGCAAAAAAACCAAGGCCACCGGCCGGGTCAGGGCAGCCATGCCGATAGCTGCTCCTCCAGCTAGACAGTTGACTGTGAAGCCGTTTTTTCTGACGATGGATCCCACCAACTGCCAAGCCGCCATAAGCAGCCAGAAGGTGAACACGGTTTCGCTCATTACCTCGTTGGCGCTGGCCACCAGCGGACCATAGAACGCGGCGCAAAACCCGACTGCCGGTGCGATAGGCGGTCGCAATTTCCCGGCCAATTCATAGACCAGCACTACCGTACCCGCGCCGACGAGAGCCTGGGCACACTTCACGGCCATGTGGCTATAGCCTGCTACCTTGTAAATAAAGGCCAAGAAAAAGGGATAGAACGGGGGGCGCCATGACAGCACCTCGAATCCGAACCAGTTCTCGCGGGCAACAAAACCCTCTCCGCGCAGCAGGTTCAGGGCAATCTCGTCGTAGTCTGGAGAGTCCTGGGGCGGCATCTCATTCCCTTGGAGAATGTAGACGAGCCGCGCGCCCAGAGCGAGAAGAAAAAGAGTCAAGGGCCATGGACAGCCCCGTGGCCACTTTGCCCATGCAAGGGCAATTGCTCCAGATGTCATTTCCTCTCTTCGCCAGAGGTTTCGAGCACGCGGTCGAAACATTGGGCTAGTGTGCGAGTCAACTCGCGCCGGTGAAAACCGCCCAGGTCCTTTTCCTTTGCCCCCACCTTCAGTGCATCTTGCCGAAAAAGTCCGTAGATCTCCACCAAGACCCTGCGAATGGCCTGTGAATCGTCCCCGGCCGCGTGGAATCCGGCCTTGAACTCCCTTACCATCCGCTCCACCATACCAGGACCGCTCAGGGCCAGGATGGGACGTCCCGCCCCCAGGTACTCGTAGAACTTGGTCGGGACATTGGAAGAGGGCCAGTCTCGGACGTGATCCACGAGCAGTAAAACATGGGCTCCCTTTTGCAATTTCGAGACACCGGCATACCCATGGGGTCCTTTTATCTGCACGATTCCGGCCTGCTCCAGACGGGTGGCAGCCTGGCGCTCGGAGGGACTGAGGTTGCCCACAAGTACCAGTCGCAAGCGCCGAGCCCAGATTGGATTATCGTCGAGCAGGCCCTGTAGGGCTTCCAACATCGGCTGCGGTGTCCGCTGTGGATGGCTGTAGGAAAAGGAACCTGTATAAACGATAAAGAGCGGGTCCTGTTTAGGCAGCGACCTGACCGGGCCCATCTCATAGGGCTCAAAGCCATTGGGAATGACCTCTATGGCACTAGCGGCCTCGGGAAAGGTCTGACGTAAATAAGCTGCACTCACATCCGTAGTAGCCACAACGGCATCCGCCCCCCGCACCACGGCGCCTTCCAGACCCTGCTCCAAGGTCCGCCGATAGCCTACCTTATTCAGCACCGGATCAAGCGGATCGTATAACCAGGAATCGCGGAAATCTGCTACCCATGGCAGACCGGTGAGCCTTTTGAGCATCCAGCCCAATAGATGGGCGCTTGCGGGCGGAAAGGTGGAGTAGAGAAGGTGGTGTTGGTCACGTCGCAAGGTACGCAAAGCGCTCAGTAATGCCAGCGGCAGCCAAGTGACCTGGCCGTCGGGGATTAGCACCCGGCGGCGCAGACTCTTGACCACCCCCCTAAATACACCCGGATCCGTTCGCACAAAAGAAGGAACTTGGCCACATTTTCCCGTCTCGCTGAAGAGTTGGCGGTACAACTTCAAGGGCTCCCACGCGCGCAGCACCTGGTCATCCTGCACACCACCAAAGGCAGAAGTCGTCAGAACCTTGGGTCTATAACCAAACTCGGGAAGGTAGTGCAGAAATTTGACAGTGCGCTCAATTCCTGCAGAGCGAACCGGTGGATAGTGATAGGCGATGAAGAAGGCTTTCCTTTGCGTCCCCATTTTTCCCAATCCTGAGAAGCTGCCAAATAATATCTCCGGGTGGCGGGAGGCGTCAATTTCTTCGACCAATTGCCCTAAGGAACTCCTAAACCCAGCTTTGACTTTGTTCTGGTTTTCCTGGTGAAGAAAAGGACCGAACCGTGCCCCGCTATTCTCTCCTCGCCCTGCCCAACCTATGCCCTCTTTCTATTAATCCAGACCCTGGGAAGTTGTTGAGGAACCTCTGATCAACTCTGCTTTTTCGAGAGACCATAGCCTATGTTGGTTTATGCTCTTTGTATTGGAAGAAAAAAGGCTCGGTTCCTGCCTGATCTCGTCGATTTTTCGTCCGGACCTTACGATCCGGACGGATGGATCCCTACGTCGACCCCAACTCATGACGCGCCCGATAAAAATTGGCCAGCGCAAACAAGGTAAAGATCTGTGCGGCATTCTTGGCCAAGCCTCGATAGCGCACCTTGCGATAGCCCCACAGGTGCTTGATGACCCCAAAGGCATGTTCGACCCGGGCGCGGTTGCTCTTGGTGTTAAAGGAGCGATCCGCACAACTCAGTCCCCGGCCGCGGTTCGCCTTGCGAAGGACGCGCCACTCCACCTCATCGGATTCGGCCCTGCTGTTGACGCTCCGCGCTCACCTACGCCTTGTCGCCATAGATCACCTTTTCTTGGCCATGGACACAGTCCTCCATGATCTCCGAACCATGCACCGACGCCGAGGTCACCACCACACGATGCACCCGTCCCTGGGGATCGCTTCCCACATGCGCTTTCAGACCGGAATGCCACCTCGTCCCTTTCTTGGTAGAGCCCATCTCGGGTCCCGTTGCCGAGCCCGGTTCTTGCTCGAAGAGGGGGCCTGCACGATCGTCGCGTCCACGATGGTGCCCTCGCTGAGCAGCAACCCGCGCTCGGACAAATACTGCTCCGTACGCCGAAACAAGGCCTCGGTCAAACGATGGCGCTCGAGAAAGTGGCGAAACTTGCCTATCGTCGTCTCATCCGGAATGTGGTCCAGATCCACCCCGGCAAAGCGACGCATCGATTCCACGTCATAGAGGCTGTCCTCCATCGCCGGGTCACTGAGTCTATACCACGGTTGCATGAAATAGATTCTCAACATCACCTCGGGCGGGATCGGCCGGCAGCGGTTACCCGGTTTGGGATACTTTCGCGCAATGGGCTTGAGCAGGTGCTTCCACGGCAACAGGTCGTTCATCTCGGCCGGGAAGCGCTCTTTACGGGTGGTCTTTTTCTTGTGGGTGTAGGCCAGGTCGGAGAAACTCATCTGATGCATCGCGATTTCCTCCCTCTTTTGGTTTTCTTATGGTAACCAGGTAATCGCCAGGGGAAAAGTTTGTCAGGATACTTAATCAGAGATTCCTTGACTAATACTTACCATATCCATATTATTCTGAGAAACAAAGCACATCGGAGAACCATCAATGAAGTTAATGGACATTCTTTCCCCCAGCTCCACTAATGTCGGCCTCAAAGGCGAGACCAAAGAAGCCATCATCGAGGAACTGGTCGACGCCCTGGAAGTCGGTAAAGTCATCACCGATAAAGGCAAAGTTTTGAAGGCTGTTCTCGAACGTGAAAAGGTCATGAGCACCGGCATCGGCGACGGCATTGCCATCCCCCACGGCAAATCCGACGCGGTGATCCGTTTGGCCGCCGCTCTAGGAACCCAGAAGAGAGGGGTTGAATTCGAAGCCCTGGACGGCGAGGCCGCCTATGTCTTTTTCCTGTTGGTCTCTCCGGCCAATATTTCGGGCCCTCATATCAAAGCCCTCGCCCGCATCTCGCGGTTGCTCAAAAACGACGATTTCAAAAAGAAACTGATCACTGCTTCCACTCCCGAGGAGGTGATCAGCTCCATTGAAATGGAAGAAAAAAACCAACCTTCTTCCTAGTGTGTCGTCAGGGATTCTCGTACGGACCCTAAGAACGGCTCGTCCACACCTTGCACTTTCTCAATCCCGTCCTCCTTTGGGGCTTGGCAACTGCGGTCATTCCGCTCGCCATTCACCTCCTCAACCGCGGGCGCACCCCCCCACAGCCATTCAGCAATCTTGCCTTTCTTAGCCGGCTGCACCAGAGCCGCATGCGGCGCATGCGCATGCGTCAATGGCTTGCCCTCATGCTGCGCACCCTCGCCATCCTGCTGATCGTGGGTGCCTTTGCACGACCGGCCTACCAAACAGGAAACAACGGCTGGTGGGGCAGTCCGCTTCCTACCGCGGCTGTGGTACTTTTCGACCTTTCCTTCAGCACCCGCTACCACCTGGCCGGAGGACGTATTTTCGACCAACTGCAACAACAAGCCATCGCCCTATTGGACCTCTTTGGACCCCGGGATGAAGTTGTATTCATCCCATTCGCCAGCCAAGCTGCCCCCCTCAATGATGTCGTCGACTTGCAACACCTCAAGGAAAGAGTGCGTGCCTTGGTCCCCGAGGAGGCAGCCACCAATCTGGCCGAAGCGCTTCATGCCGCCGAGCAACACCTTGCAGCAAAGCAGAACATGAACCGCGAAATCTTTCTCTTCACCGACTTGGCAGCATACAATTGGTCAGAAGTAGAAGATCGGCGGCAGTGGCTCCCCGGGGTTCGGATTTACGTCAGTGCCCCTGAGGAAGACGCACGAGACAACCTACACATTGATGCGGTCCATGTTCGGAGCTGGATGCCGACTCAGGGGAAAAGGCTCGCCGTTCAGGTCGCTCTCGCCAATACCTCAGAACGCCGGGCGACGGCCACGGCCATCGACCTCTATATCTCCGGGGAGCGGGTACGGCACAGGAGAGTAGACCTGAAATCCGGAGAAGAGACGGAGGTCGATTTCATCATAACCCCGCCGCAAGAAGGACGCTTGACCGGCTATGTCGAAGTCGAGGAGGACGAACTTCACCTGGACAACCGGCGCTATTTTGCGCTGGACATTCCGGCCGTTATCCGGGTCCTGATCCTCGGCTCCCGACCGGATGACACCTACTATCCGCGCCGGGCCCTCAATTCCGTGGCCTACGTCGATCCCGTGCTGGAAATTGGAAACGCTCTCTTCGCTGACCTGAAAGAAGAGTTGCTGGAAGATGTCGGGATCCTCCTGGTGTGCAATCTGGAACGCCTAGACGACGACCAGACCCGTCTCCTGCACGACTTTGTGGCCGCGGGAGGCGGCCTTGTAGTGTTCCCCTCCTCCAGGGCCGACCTAAATTTCTTCAACAGAGATTTTCTACCCAAACTGGTTCCGGCCTATTTCAAAGGAATAGCAGGCGATAGTGAAGACATGACCAAATTCCAGCTTCTCGATCGTGACAGGCCACATCACCCTGTTTTCCATGACCTTTTGACAGAAGTGGGCCAAGACCAGCCGCGCTTCTACGCTTCCTTTGAAATGGTAGCGGCAAATAGCCTGGAGCCCTTTGCATACTTCGCGGATGGTAACTTGGCACTTGCCCAGGGTTGGAACGAGAGCGGACGAACCATCCTCTTTGCGGTACCCCTCTCCCTACAGTGGAACGATCTACCCTTGAAAGGAATCTTTGTTCCTCTCCTACACCGCCTCGTACGCCACCTGAGCCTGCCACCGGACCACCGCAATTCCTACCTTGTTGGGCAGACGGTTTACCGCCAATTGGAGGGCATCCCCTTCCAATCTACTGTTGAAGCTGAAACGCCCACCGGCAGACGCCTGTTTATTGAGACTGAACTGGTTCAGGGACGCTATTACTGGAAGATTCCTCAGGTGAGTGAGTCGGGCTTGTGGCGTTTGTGGGCTGAGGGGAAGCTCGTGGATCGCTTTCCGGTCAACGTCGATACTCGAGAATCAGTGCTGACACCGGTTGGCCGCCAACGTCTAGAGCAGATCTTCGGACCGCACCGCACCCAGTTCATCAGTCCCCGAGAAGACTTGGACACCAGAATCATGGGAAACCGTTATGGCCGCGAATTGTGGCGAGAATTCCTCGCATTCGCCCTGGCCGTGCTCTTGCTGGAACTGTGGCTTTCCCGTGCTCCTCGCGACCTTACTAGGACCCAGGATGCGGTAGCTGTCTAGCGCGGGCTTTGGGTGGACCGAGAGGCTCCCTTTGGTCGGCCCACATCCCGCGTTGGAAGGCAAAGAGACCATAGGCCGCTCACCCAACCAAGCTATGACCCCGGAAACTCGTCCTTCCTCCGCAACGCTTCAAAAGTGTAGATCCCGGTATCGTGGCCATCCGCCCAGGCGATACGGATGCCATAGCGTCCCACATAGTCGAACTTCAGCGCCGCCGCCGTAGCCGTAGACGCAACGCCGTCGAGGAGATTCAGACCTTGCTGCTGGGATTGCTTCATCCCGATTTCAACGCGCGCCTCCCGGCACACGGCACAGGGACAGTCCTTGCGTAACTGCGCGAGTGCCAAGCGGCTTTCGTGGCCGTCCTGCCATTGGATGAGCAGTTGGCCTGCAGAGCTGAGCAGTTCTACTTTGGTCGGCCGTTTCCTTTTTCTCTCCATTTCAGACTCTCAATAAGGCACGCCCACAGCGCGAGCACCGACCTCGTAAGCGTAGGCATCGGTGATTTCCACTTCCACGAACTGCCCTGCCTCGACCTCACCATCCGTAATCACCACCTGTCCGTCGATTTCGGGCGCGTCCCGCTCCATGCGGCCATAGCAGACTCCTTCCTCTACATCGATCTCGTCTACCAAGACCACTTGTCGCGTACCGATCAGCTCGAAATTAATCTCTGCCGAAATCTGCTCATGAAGTTGGGTCAGCCGACGGTACCGATCCTCCTTGACCTCCTCCGGCACTTCTCCATCCAGCTCCGAAGCAGACGTTCCTTCCTCCGGAGAGTAAATGAAACCTGTGACGTAATCAAAGCGAGTCGCCTCTACAAACTCCAGCAACTCTTCGAACTGCGCCTCGGTCTCGCCAGGAAATCCCATGATGAACGAGGAACGCAACCCGACCTCAGGGAGTCGCGTGCGCAGGCGTTCGAGGAGTTTCATGGTCTTTCTCTTGGTAGTTGCCCGCTTCATGCGCCGCAGTACCGGGTCTGCGATGTGCTGAAGAGGCATGTCCACGTAGGCGCAAATCTTGTCGTTGGTGGCGTATAACTCGATCATCTCCTCGGTCCAGAAGGCAGGATAGGTGTACATCAGACGGATCCACTCGATGCCCTCTATCTCGGACAGTTCCTGCATCAGCGCGACCAACCTTGAACGGCCGTAGAGATCGGCGCCATAGCGCACCGAATCCTGCGACACCAGCACTAACTCGCGCACACCGGCACCTGCCAGGTTGCGCGCGTCTTCTACGAGCTTGTCCATGGGCTCGCTTCGGTGTGGCCCCTTGATCAGGGGAATGGTGCAGAACGCGCACTGGTGATCGCAGCCGTCCGAAATACGTAAGTAGGCCCAATGGCGGGGGGTCAGTGCGACTCTTGGAGCACTCTCGATATAGCGTTCGCGCGGGTTTCCCAGAACGCGATCAACATGCCGGACAATTCCCGACTCCTCCTCGATGGTGAGGATCTGGTCGGCTTCAACCAGTTCGCGTTTCAATTCCATTTCGTAGCGCTGCGCCAGGCAGCCGGTCACGATCAACCCTTTACACCGACCTTTTTCCTTGAGCTGATGCGCCGCCATGACGGCCTCAATGGACTCTTCCTTGGCCGGCCCGATAAAGCCACAGGTGTTGACCACAACCACGTCGGCCTCTGCCGGATCGGGAACGATCTCATAGGCATTGCTCCGCAAAAGTCCCAGCATCCTCTCGGAATCCACCATGTTTTTCGGACAACCCAAGCTGACCAGATGCACTTTTGGTGGATTTTTCTCAGACATGCGTCAGGTTCCTATTCTGAATCGGCAAACGATCGACCCAACCCCCATCGGCTCGACCATAGAATTCCCTCCCAAGCTCCGATACATCACCCATAGTTGCGCTGCACATACCTTACTCCGGCTCTCACCACTTCGTCTTCCACACCATCCACGATCTCCACTTCCCCTATTCGCCGCGCAAGCACAAACCTCGATTTGCCACCCTGCCGCTTTTTATCGGCCCTCGTTCGCCCAAAGATAAGGTCGCCGGACACAGCAGCCAAACCAGTTGGAACCCCCAGGCGTTCCAGCAAATCGTCTTGCCGCCGGCGCTCCGCCTCCGACCACAGTCCCTTCCTCAGCGCGATCTCGCCAGCCCCGATCATGCCCAAAATCACCGCTTCCCCGTGCCGGTAGCGTCGGTAGCCTGTAGCTGCCTCGATTGCCTGGCCAATGGTGTGGCCATAGTTAAGAATCGCCCGCAGCCCTCCCTCCTTCTCATCCGCCTCCACCACCGCCACTTTTATTTCCGCGTTGCGAGCTATCAACCAGTCCCGCATTTCCGGCTCGAACTCCATGGTCAAGACTTCGTCCAGGTGCTCCTCCATGAACTCAAAAAGCTCCTCATCGCGAATCAGACCGTGCTTGACAATTTCGGCAAGACCGGCGACCACTTCGCGCCGCGGCAAGGTTCGCAGAACCTGGGTGTCAATGTAGACCATGCGCGGCTGGTGAAAAGCACCGATCAGGTTCTTTCCGAGGCGATGATTCACCGCGGTCTTGCCCCCGATGCTGGCATCCACCTGCGCCACGATCGTAGTCGGCACCTGGACATAGGCAATGCCACGTAAAAAGGTAGCGGCCACGAAACCTGCCAAGTCTCCCACAACCCCACCACCCAGGGCCAAAACCCAGGCACTGCGATCAAGTTCAGCAGCAATCATTGGAGCAAATACCTTTGAATCGGCGGCCTCCAGACTCTTGGCCGTCTCACCTCCGGAAAACACCACCTCCAGCACCTGGAAGCCAACCTCCTCCAGGCTGGAGACGACCGGTCGCAAATAGCTTTTCGCCACGACTTCGTCGCTTATCACCGCCACTCGAGATCCCAACTCGAGATCCCGGCAGTGCCTGCCCAACTGAGGCAAAATCCCGGACCCTACACGGATGGAATATCCTCGTTCCTCAAGTCCTACTTCAATGCTTCGCACACCACTGCTCCACCAGTTGGATAACTTTCTCTGCTGTTGCCTCGGGGGTCTGCTCGATGTTCGTCCAAACCTTGAGATCTGCACGCTCATAAAACGGCGCGCGGGCGGCCAGCATGGCGCAGATCCTGGCACGCTTCTCCTCCTGGTTCAATCCGGCCAGCAGAGGACGGTCGTCGCGCCTGCTGACCCGCTCGAGAATGGTTTCCACATCCGCCTCCAAGGACACTACTACTCCCGCCTTGCGGATGAGTTTCCAATTGCATGCCTGGGTCAGGGCTCCGCCGCCCAGGGCGATCACGGTGTTGTTGCGCGCCGCCGCCACGGCCACGCATTCGTGCTCCACTTTGCGGAACTCCTCCTCTCCGGAGGTGGCGAAGAGTTTCGCTATAGTCCGGCCCGTGCGCGCTTCGATCATTCGATCCGTGTCCAAGAAAACCCACCCTAATTGTTCCGCCAGCGTCCGCCCAACGCGGCTCTTCCCCGTTCCCATAAAACCAGTCAGGAAAATGGGTCCATTCAGCATATGGCCGCCCTCAGCCCGCCTCTGCTGACGAGGTTTTTGGCATGGGAACCGTTGCGATTCATCAGGGATCACCTGCTGCGGACAAAGTTGGAAGCGCCAATTGGAATCTCGGTCCTGGGCTCGCGACCTTTTCCAGCGGATCGCATAATCCTCTGCCGCAGCCGGATTACATTTCCTCGGGCGCCTCCATGCCCAACAGAGAAAGACCGGTCCGCAAAACCTGGCGCACGCAACCTACTAGCACGACGCGGGCTTCGACCAATGCCGCGTCTTCTCCACTCAACACCGGTAATTCATTGTAGAACTTGTTAGCGCTAGTAGCCAATTCAAGCAAATAGGTCGATACAAGCGAAGGTTCATTTTCCCCACAGGCGAGGTCGAGACAGTCCGGAAACTGGGCTAACTTGCGAGCCACCCGCATCTCGGCTTCTTCTCCCAGAACCTCCAGGTGGGTCGTTGGATTTGGCGGCTTGCCATATTTGCGCAAAATACTGCAGAAGCGCGCGTGGGTATACTGAAGGTAAGGACCGCTCTCTCCATCGAAGTTGAGCACATTCTTCCAGTCGAAAATCACGTTCCGAGTCCGCCTCGAATCCAAATCCGCAAAAACCACCGCCCCGATGCCCACCTGTTGGGCAACTTGCGTCCTTGCGCTCAGGTCCGGGTTTTTCTCCTCAATAGTCTTGCCCACAAGCTCTACCGCCTTGTTCAAGACATCCTCCAGAAAAACCATATTTCCCTTGCGGGTGGACATTTGCTCACCCCTGAAACTCATCATTCCGAAAGGGGCGTGTTCGCAGCGGTCAACCCATTCCTTACCCAGCAACTCAACTGCCTTGAACAACTGCCGGAAGTGGAGATTCTGCCTGACATCGGTCACGTAGACCATCTTGTCAAACCTGTACTGCTCCTGGCGGTAGAACAAAGCAGCAAGATCGCGGCTGTGGTAAGTACTCGTTGCTCGGCTAGTGCGCAACATGCACGGCGGCATGTCCCAATCCTCCAGGTCGACGATAAGCGCCCCATCACTCTCTTCGGCGAGGCCGGCGGCCTCGAATTGGTCGATGACCTGGTCGAGTCTCTCCGCAAAGACGCTCTCTCCCTGGGTCGAATCGAAATGAACCCCAAGGATTTCGTAGATGCGCTCGGCTTCCCTGAGACCTTCCTCGACGAAGAAACGCCAGAGCCCCTGCACTTCCGGGTCTCCCGCTTCGAGCTCGCGCACGCACTGCCTCGCCTCTTCCTGTAGATCCGGGTTCTTCTCCAACTCCTCATTAAAGCGGGTGTACATGGCCAAAAACTCGGGCAACGGATTGGCCTTCACCTTTTCTGGATCGGACCACCTCCGATAGGCCGCCAACAGTTGACCAAAATTCCCCCCCCAGTCACCCAAGTGATTGATCCCCACACAATTCCATCCCAAAAAAGCGTGGATCTTGTAAATAGCATGCCCAATGGCGGTAGAACGCAGATGTGCGATGCTGAACTGCTTGGCTAAATTGGGCGACGAAAAATCAATGACGAGGTTTCTGTCCTTCCCCTGCTCGCGGCTCCCGTACTGCTCTCCTTGTTCAACCACCTCCTTCAAGGTGCGGGCAATGAACCGGCTCCGCTCCAGGGTAAAATTCAGATAGGGGCCAACCGCCTCGACTCTTTCAATACTCCCCCCGGACTCAACTTTTTTTCCTTGAGCCGAGGTTATTTTTTTTTCGAGATCCGAGGCAACTTTCGCCGGGTTCTCGCGCAACTGCTTTGCCAACGCGAAACAAGGGAAGGCAAAGTCTCCCATATCCTCTCTCGGCGGCACGCTCAGGGACCTGCGCACCTGGGCCTCACCCAGTCCGCAGGCTTCGACAATTCTGCCTACAATTTCATCTACAAACAGACTCATCACACTCGCATCCCTGATCCGGTCCTACCACATGGACGACAGATAGGCCAATGGCTTCTTGACATGCTACTTCACCGACCAGCCGAAACGCTTCATAGCTACTTCCATCATCTCCTCAACCGGCGGCTTCTCTCCGGTCCAAATCTCAAAAGAGCGAGCCCCTTGATACACCAACATCCCCAGACCATTCAGCGCCTTTCCCTCCACAGCCTCCGCCTCTTCCATCAAGCGAGTGCGCAAAGGATTGTAGACAATGTCCAGAACCAACATCCCCGCGTGCAGAGATCCACAATCTTCCAAGGGTGAAACTCCTTCGTGCGGATGCATCCCCACAGAGGTCGAGTTTATCAGCAACCCAGCCTCCCTGATACGCGCCTGCTGGACCGGCTCCAGCGCTCCTACCTTGACTATCTCCCCTCCCGGATCGAAATCGCAAGCCAATCTTTCCGCCCTTTCAACTGTGCGATTGAGCACCAGAACCTCTTCCACCTCCTTCTGCTGCAGGAGGCCATGCAGGATAGCTCGAGCCGCCCCACCTGCCCCCAGCAGCACCACCTGCGAAGGCATCACCTTCAGCCCCCCCTGCTGCCGCAAACTTTCCATTACCCCAAAAGTGTCCGTATTGTATCCTTTCAGGAGGCCGTCGCGATTATCAATCGTATTAACCGCGCCGATGGCGCGCGCCTCTGCCGATATCTCGTCGAGCCACTCCATCACACCCAGCTTGTGCGGCACCGTCACATTGAGGCCTCTAATTTGGAGCGCCCGCATTCCGGCAATTGCCTCCCGCAGAAAATTCGGATGCACGTGGAAAGCCAGGTAGACATAGTCCATCCTCATGGCCTGCAGGGCCGCATTGTGCATGACCGGCGAGAAGGTGTGCTCAACTGGGTTTCCGATGACGCCCAGAACCTGGGTCTTACCGGAAATCAACTGAGTAAATCCTCGACGAACTGATCGACAACCTCCAAGCTCTCGCGCCAGGATAGGTGGTAGGACTTGCGGATCAGCACCAACACCCCGCAAAAGAGCAGGACGAAGAGCAAGAATACCTTGAAAATACCTCTCACCGTCTTTCCTCCTTCAGTGCATCGATCACGGCGAAGAACTTGGGATAGATTCTGTCCATGCACCCCGTTCCTTCGAGCACTATCTCGTTTTCGGCCAGCAACCCGGCCACGGTGAATGCCTGAGCCAATCCAGGGTCTTCTCTGCAGTCGATCCGAAGGCCCTGGAGCGGCACCCCTCCTTTGACCACTAGGCCTTCGGAGAACTCTCCGACCCTAGCTTTGATCTGCCGCAACAGATTCACCAAGTAAGCCACGAAATCGTAGTCTCCATGGCGCAGAGCCCCGATATCCCGGATGACGAATTCTCCCCTGGTCTGGGTTGCCAGGACAGCAAGAAGGGCCACCTGGTCCACTACCTTCTCCATGCGCCTTGCCGCCACCCGCGTCGATCTCAGTTCCCCATAGCGTGCCAGCACGTCCGTGGTGCCGTCTTCATTATCCTGCAATTCCAGCAAAGCCCCCAACTGGCGCAGCAGGTCGAGGAATGCCCGCTTGCTGGCGCGCAAGCCCACCCTCCGAATCTTCAACTGGGAATCCTTCAGCACCAAGGCTGCCGAAATCATCGGAAAGGTCAAACTTAGATCGCCGGCAATCTCCACCGAATGGGGCTGGATTGCCTGTTTCCCCTCTACAGACACCACGTACAGCCCCGTCCCTTTTTCTTTTTTCCGCTCCACTACGAGCTTGCGTGCGCGCAACAGAGGAACGACCTGATCGTGGTTTTTTGGGGATTCGCGCAGAGTGGTAACTCCCCGGGCACAAAGACCGGCTACCAGAGCCGCAAGCTTGGTCGGCAGGTCAAGATCCACGGTTTCGCACCTGATTCCCACCAGCTTCTCTGCGCCACCCACAGCAAAGACACCGTGGCCTTCCGAGGTTGCGATGGCCCCCATGGGGCGCAGCAGTTCCAGCAACTCCCGACAGCTTTCCCACCTGTGCCGCAGCCTCACCCGGGTTGAAAACCCCTGACTTGCCAGCAGAGCCACGAGCATCAAGCCCACATCCCCCCAATCGTCCAACTCCAACAATCCTTCCGGGCAACGAAATCCCCTTAACCCTCGCCCATGTACCACCAGCAAATTGTCGCGCTGCTCTATCCCGACTCCCAGTTGGCGCAGAACTTTCACAAAAGGCCCGACCCCAGGAGGCACATTGCGAACGCAACTCTCGCCCTCGGCTACCGCCGCCAGAACCAGCGCCTGGGCCGCCGACTCCACCTCTCCCGGTACCACAATCTCCCCGGCGATTTTGCGAGCAGGCCATATCGTCCGCGCCCAATCCGACCCCTCACCCGAAAGAGTCACTCTTTCACCCAAGGTCGTCGCGCCTGATACCCCAGCCCGGCCAGAATTTCCAGAGCCCGCCCACAAGCCTTTTCCGAATCGAATCCCAAACGAATTGTGCCGCCCTCCCCCTCGCGCACTTTCATGACCTCGATATCGTTGATATTGATCCGCTCTCCAGCCAACGTCGCGGCAATCTCAGCGATGACACCATGTTTGTCCTCCGCAACTACAAGGATCTCGAACAACGTGTGAATGAATCCCTTGGCGTCGCGGGGGATCTGCGCTCGGATTCTCCTGGCATAGGCAAAATCTCGCTGCAAACTCTCCTCCTCGAGGCGCTCGCGCACATCTTTGAGTACTGAAATGTAACGGTCTATCATCCCCCGGATCTGGTCCGCATTGGTGCGGCAGATGTCTCTCCACATGGGGGCGTAGGAACTCGAAGCAATGCGCGTCAGATCGCGGAATCCCCCTGCGGCCAGGGTCAGAAAATACCCATCCTCCTCGTTCATTTTGCCCACCATTTCTACCAGGGAAGTCGCCATTATCTGGGGCAGATGACTGATGGCCGCCACTACCTGATCGTGGGTTTCTGCCGATAGTTCAAGAACTCGGGCTCCTACCTGCTCCAACACCTCTACAAAGGCATGGTAGTGCTCGCACGGCACATTTTCGGCGGCGGTGAGGATATAGATGGCATTCTGGAACAAAAACGGATCTGCAGCGCTCACCCCGGCTTTTTCCGAGCCGGCCATCGGATGTCCGCCAATGAAGTAAAGATCTCTCCGCAGACAGGCAGCCGCCTGGGTCATAACGTTGCGTTTGGTGCTGCCCACATCCGTGATCAATGTCCCCGGAGCGGCAAAGCGCGCCACCTCTTCGACCAGTTGAAGAATGCGCTGAATCGGCGTACAAATAAAAATCAAGTCGACGTCGCGGAGGGCACGCTCCAATCCATCATAACTCCATCCTGCGTCGATAACGCCTAACTCGATGGCCTGCTCTATGGTCTCAGAGCGGCTAACCCCTACCACGGTCCCGGAATATCCCGCGCGCTTCAGGCCTAGCCCAATGGATCCGCCTATCAGGCCCACGCCAATAATCGCGATCCGTTTAAAGAAGGTTGGCCTCCTCCTGCTTTTCTTCCAGGTCTCGGGCTTCCCGCATGATGCTCTTGAAAATAGCTACCAGAGTTTGGGTTCTGAGAGGCCCCTTGTTATAACCAGCTATTGCATCCAGCACTGCCTTTTCCCGCTCGGTATCCAGTATCTTCTGACCATGACCGCGCTTGATTTTGCCGATCTCCACAGCGTAGCCCAGGCGCTTGTTGAGGAGGTCCACCATTTTTTTATCCACCGTGTCGATGCGCGCCCGCCAGTCACTCAAATCCATCTTTGCACCTACCTGTCCAAAAGCTCTCTCACTTTAGCGCCAATATCGTCCTCGCACATCAGGGACTCTCCTACAAGCATCGCATTGACCCCGGCTTCCTGCAGGCGCTCGACATCCGCGCGCCGATGGATCCCGCTTTCGCTGACGGTGGTCACATCCACGGCCAGCCCGGGCAATAGTTCGAACGTGGTCTCCAGGTTCGTCTCAAAGCTCTTCAAATCGCGGTTGTTGATACCCACCAAGTGCGCGCCTGCCTGAATGGCACGGCTCAACTCTGCCGCCGTGTGCACCTCCACAAGCACCGCCAAACCCAGATCTTCACCCAGCCCGGTGAAATCCTCCAACTGATCCCCGTCCATCAATGCGACAATAACCAGAATGGCATCGGCGCCGATGAGTCGCGACTCGTAGATCTGATATGGATCAATGGTAAAGTCCTTGCGCAGGACGGGCAGGCCGGAAACTAGACGGGCTTCCTGCAGGTGGGTGTTGTTCCCCGCAAAATAAAGCTGGTCAGTCAGCACGGAAAGCGCCCGCGCCCCGTTTTCGGCAAAGATGGCGGCAATCCGCTCCGGTTCGAAATCGGCGCGAATTACGCCCCTGGAGGGAGAAGCCTTCTTGATTTCGGCTATCAGAGCGATGTCATCTCCCTGAAGGGCTCCGGTAAAATTTGCTGGTGCAGGAGTGTCGCTGGCGGCGGCGCGCACCTCTTCAAATGTACGCCGGCGCTTGGCCCGTTCTACAAACTCCCTTTTGTACGTAGCTATTTCCTCGAGGATATTGCCAGGGTTCAACTATTGCTCACCTCTTTCAGCTGCTCGAGAACTTCCCGTGCCCGTCCCGAGGAAATCGCCGACCGCGCCCGGTCAAGTCCCTCTTCCAGGTCAGAAGCCACACCGCCGGCTACAATGGCTGCGGCAGCGTTCATCAACACCACATCCCGGTGCGGTCCTTGCACACCGTCTAGCACCACCTGGAGGATTTGTGCGTTCTCGGCGGCATCTCCTCCCTTCAGTTCCTCCACTCCGGCTGTCTCGAGACCGAAATTCTCAGGGCTGATCTCGTAAGTCTCGATGTTTCCTCCATTCAACTCGGTAACCCGGGTTTTGCCGGTCAGGGTGATCTCGTCCAGACCGTCCGCACCGTGGACCACAAAAGCGAGTTCCGAACCCAGTTCCCGCAACACGCCGGCCAGCTTCTCAGTCAAACTGCCGTCGTAAACCCCGATCAACTGCCGCTTGGCACCAGCGGGATTGGTCAGTGGACCGAGGGCATTAAATACCGTGCGCGTAGCGATCTCGCGACGGGGCCCGATGGCGTGCTTCATCGCACCGTGGAGCATCGGCGCAAATAGAAACCCGATGCCTGCCTCGTCCAGGCATTTGCCGACCTTGTCCGGACTGATTTCTATATTGACGTCCAGGGCCTGAAGCACGTCCGCCGAACCGCACTGGCTCGACATGGCGCGGTTGCCGTGCTTGGCCACGCACAACCCGGCTCCGGCGGCCACAAAAGCCACGGTTGTCGAAATGTTGAAGGTACCTGAACCGTCCCCTCCCGTTCCGCAAGTGTCGATCACCGGTTCCCTGCTGGTATGGACGCGCGTAGCCTTCTCCCGCATCACCTGAGCGCAGCCGGCGATTTCATCTACGCTCTCTCCCTTGCAGCGCAAGGCCACCAAAAAGCCGCCGATCTGGGCATCGGTAGCTGCACCGCTCATGATCTGACCCATCACTTTGTAAGCTTCCTCTCGGGTCAGATCGCGTCCGGCAATAAGCTGCTGTATGGCTTCCTGTATCATTCTCTGTCCTCTTGCTGTGGGAGGTTTTTCTGTATCTGCAAGAAATTTTTCAAAAGGTCTTTACCCTCGGCTGTGAGAATCGATTCCGGGTGGAACTGTACACCCTCGACTGCGTACTTCCTGTGGCGCAACCCCATCACGATTCCATCTTCGGTCTCAGCCGAAATCTCCAGACAATCCGGCAGGGTCCCGCGCTCCACCATCAGCGAATGGTAGCAAGTAGCGACCAGTGGATTGGTCAGTCCCTTGTAGATAGTACGGCCATCGTGGTAGATCGCGGCCGTCTTCCCGTGCACTACGCGAGGCGCCCGCGCGACCACTCCACCAAAAGCTTGTCCGATTGTCTGGTGGCCCAGGCATACTCCAAGCAGGGGAATCCCAGGGGCAAAGCGGCGCACTACCTCCAGGGATATGCCCGCTTCGTCGGGGGTGCAGGGCCCCGGAGAAATGACAATTTTCTCCGGGGCCATAGCCTGGATTTCCTCAGTGGAAATCTCGTCGTTCTGAAACACTCGAGTTAGGGCGCCCAAGACTTGCAGATATTGGGTCAAATTGTAGGTAAACGAATCGTAATTATCAAGTACCAAGATCACTGTCCGCCCCCACTGAGTTTGGGAACCGATGCTACTGTACTTCAGGCAGCAGGGTCCATGGTTCGCTGTGGTCTACTAGGTCAATTGGGCAATGACCTGGGCAATGATTCGCAAACCCAAATTGTCCTTCAAGGTCAGAATCGACTCGGGGTGAAACTGCACCGCTGCGGCGGGATAATCCCGGTGCTGCACAGCCATGATCACTCCATCTTCGCTGCGGGCGTTTACTGAAAAACAGTCCGGCAAATCTAATGGTTCGGCAAAGAGCGAGTGATAGCGTCCGGCGACAAATTTCTCCGGAAACCCGGCGAGAATGCCCTTGGGAATACACTTAATCACCGAACTTTTTCCATGCATGGGATATGACAATACCCCCAACTTGCCCCCGAAAGCTTCGACCATCCCCTGCAATCCAAGGCAGACTCCAAAAATGGGAAGCCCGCGCTCGACACACCGGCGCACCAAATCAGCCACGCCGAACTCCTCGGGGGTTCCGGGTCCGGGAGATATGAACACCAGGTCGGGGCAAACTTGATCGAAGACCTGTTCGGGAAAACCCGCGCGCACGGTAGTTACCTCGGCCCCGGTCTGGCGCACGTAATTGGCCAGAGTGTGCACAAACGAATCGCGATTGTCCACAAAGAGCACCCTCTTGTTCGTGCCCGTCTCTGCGATAGTCCCGAATTGAGCGGTCGAGTGGGGCGCAATGTCGAGAATCGCGTGGATGAAGGCCTCGGCCTTGGTGCGCGTCTCGCGCTCTTCTTCGATCGGATCGGAGTCGCAGAGCAGGGTCGCGCCGGCGCGCACGCGGGCGTTGCCGTTCTCCAGATGTACGGTGCGAATGGTAATCCCGGTATTGACCTCGCCGCGGAACAAAACCATCCCGACACAACCGCCGTACCAGCGGCGCGGCGAGTTTTCCAGGTCTTCGATCTTCTGCATGGCTGCCGGCTTGGGAGCACCGGTCACCGTGCAAGCCCACATGTGCGAGAGCAGAGCGTCGAAACCATCGCAGTCTTCGCGCAGCTCGCCCGCGACGTAGTCAACCGTGTGGATCAGCCGCGAATACATCTCCACAAGCCTTCTGCCGAGCACCTGCACGGTGCCGGGTTTGCAGACCCGCGACTTGTCGTTGCGGTCCACATCCGTGCACATGGTGAGCTCTGCTTTGTCCTTTTCCGAGTTCAGCAGCTCCAGAATACGGTCCGCATCTTCCATGGGCGTGACGCCGCGCTGGATCGTCCCTGAAATTGGGCAGGTTTCCACCCGACCGCCCTCCAGCCGCACGAACATTTCCGGGGAGGCGCCCACAAGTTGCTCGTTGCCCAGATTGATCAAAAACTCGTAGGGACTCGGGTTTCTCCTGCGGATACTCTCGAACAGGTCGCGTGGTGTGCCGGAAAAGCCTGCGCTCAGCACTTGGCTGAGGACCACTTCGAAAAAGTCGCCCCGTTCCGTAGCCGCGATAATCTCCCGGACCTTGTCGGCGTACTCGCCTTCGGCGTGGTCGCTTTTCACATCAGTAGTTGGGCCGCGTTGCAGCGGCAAAACATCACCTCCGCGCTCCATGCCCAGGGTCTTGAATTCTCCCAAACTGAAATCGTAGCGATACCTATGCGCCCGCTCCTTGCGGTGATCGACAACGATCAATTCGTCGGGCACAAAGAGGTGAAGATCAAGATGTTTCCCAGGGCGCAAATGACGCAGTTCAATCGGTTCGAACTGAAAAACCAAATCGTAGCCCATGGCTCCGTAGAATCCCAGTTTGTTGTCCTCCTCGGTGTGCATCTGCCGCACGAGGGCGCGCAACACGCTGAAAATTGTCGGCTGTTTGCTGCGTTCCTCTTCCGGAAAATACTCGGGCATGGGTTTCACCTCGCCGCGCATTTCGCCCTGGGTCACGGTGAGCTCGGCAAGGTGTTCATGGCCTTGAAGTGCCAAAGCAAAGATCCGCATAAGTTGCTCGCCACGCTCATTCAGCGCCCGCACTGCGAAGATACGCTGGCGTGCTGCGATCTCGAGGGGCGGATCTACAAAGGCAATGTCCCAGCGGCTGTAGCGTCCGGGATATTCATATCCACTGGAAAATACGGCTCCTCGATGTGCATTGATGTGCTCCAGCACGGGCTCCAGAGCTCCGTCCAGCGGCACATCTTCAATCGTGCGGTAGACATCGACCCCGCCTCTGCTGCGATAAGCCTCCGTCGTCGACCCGTTATCCGGTGTAATACTCATCTTCTACTCTCCATTCACAAAAAAGCCGCGGGCGCATCCGATGCGCCCGCGGCATTGATTCAAATTTTATTCTGGCCTTAATCTATCAGGTGGACGCACCTCTTCCGCTACTGCAAGGATACCAGCAACGCCACCAGCATCGATCAGAAACAGTGAGAAGATTACAGTTCATAAAAAATTCCCCAATTACCGCAAGAGAAATAGAAGCTAAATGCAATTCCAAATCTTGTCAACCTGACAATTTTCAGGAATACAACTTGTCGACGGCCTGAATTAGGGCCTGCATGTAGCCGACGGCATGGGCGCGGCCGCGGTGACCCCAAGAGGTATCGTCTACCACGTCCGGCACGTGGTCGGGAATCATGAAGCCGTCGAAGCCGACCTCCTTGAGGGTTTTGACCACCTCGAAAGTGTCGACTTGACCAGCGTCGATGAAGCATTCGTGGAAACAGGAAGCCCGGCCCTCGACATCGCGGAAATGGACATAGACGATCTTGCCCTGGCTGCCGAAGTGGCGAATGCCCTTGATGACATTGTCGTGCCCTCCCATCTCGGACCAGCAACCCATGCAGAAGTCGAGGCCATGCATGGGACTGTCAAAGGTGTCCATGGCGCGCTTGAAGGCTGAATAGTTGCGGAAGATCCGAGCGACGCCGCCCAGGGACTCTACCGGCGGATCGTCCGGATGCAGGGCGAGTCTGACCTGTGATTCTTCGGCCACCGGCAGGATGCGCTCAAGGAAATAGTCGTAGTTTGCCCACATTTCCTCGTCGGTAAAGACGCGGCCGTGGGTAAGGTCAGCCGAGCTGTGTTCTTCCAGATTGAAACGAGTGGACTGTGCCCCTCCTCTGAGGGTCGCCATCTCGGGCGTGCGCCACACAAAGTTGGGTACCCAGTGATAGCCGAAGATGGGGATCTTGGCCTTGCCCATGTTGTGGATGGTGGTGCGCATGTGCTCGATCTGCTCGTCGCGGCCGGGCAGACCGAGCATGACTTTATCGTAAAAGGAAATGGGCACGTTCTCCAGTGCCATGAGGCGCAATTCGGCAGCGTCGGCCCGTTTTCTGAGGTTAACCAAATCTTCAAATTCCCACTGCTTGTCGCCGGGCAGCTCTGGAGTATTCATAAGGCAATCATCGGCCCCCATCTGCTTGATGAAGGCGAGTTTTTCGTCGGTCAACTGCTTGAACTGGCCCAAACCTACCCGCATGGTTAGAGACATAAGGTTCTCCTGGTTAGAGCGGAAGAGTGCTTGACAGGCAGGTAGAATGCCTGCTTTTTTGGCGAACGAGTAATGTGTTGGATCAGGTAATCGACGTCAAGGCGATGCGGCTGGTAACCCTGGCAGCTGGACCCGCAAGCCGCAAGGGCCTCGGAGGTCCAATGTCTGCAGTTGATCTGGATGCAGTTGAAGAATACTTGGGCGGACTTCAGGAGAAAATCTGTGCCGCGCTGGAAGCGGAGGATGGGAAGAAACAATTCGTCGAAGATAACTGGGAGCGAGCGCAAGGGGGGGGCGGACGTTCGCGCGTGCTGGAGGAAGGGGGAGCCATCGAAAAGGCCGGGGTCAATTTCTCCCGCGTGAAGGGGGAACAGATGCCAGCCGCGGCTACGGCGCGAAGGCCGGAGTTGGCCGGCCGCGGTTACGAGGCGATGGGTGTGTCCTCGATCGTGCATCCGCGCAACCCTTATGTGCCCACTGCTCATGCCAATCTGCGCTTCTTCGTGGCCACCAGGAAGGACGCCGAGCCGGTCTGGTGGTTCGGCGGGGGAATTGATCTGACGCCTTACTACGGCTTCGAGGAAGACGCGGTGCACTGGCACCGGACCGCCAAGGCGGCCTGCGAAGCATTTGGTCCGCACCTGTACGCGCGCTTCAAGAAATGGTGCGACGACTATTTCTTCCTCAAGCATCGCAACGAGCCGCGCGGCATTGGCGGACTTTTCTTCGACGATTTCGACGAGGGGGGGTTCGACCACAGCTTCGGCCTCGCTCGCAGCGTGGGTAATCACTTCCCAATAGCCTACTTGCCGATCCTGGCGCGGCGCAAGAATACCCCCTATGCCGAGCGCCAGCGCAACTTCCAGCTCTACCGGCGCGGCCGCTATGTGGAGTTCAACCTGGTCTACGACCGCGGAACCCTGTTCGGCCTGCAGTCGGGCGGGCGCACCGAGTCCTTTCTGGTATCCCTGCCACCGCTGGTGCGCTGGCAATACAACTGGCATCCCGACCCGGGCTCGGAAGAGGCAAAGCTTTACGAGGTTTTTTTGCAGCCGCGGGACTGGGCCGCGGAAAAACGAGATCCTTCGACTCAATGAGCGTCTTGCCCGCCCCGTTTGACGGGCTGACATAGCCTGGATACTTCTTCCACCAACTCCATTTCAGATACTCCCCCCGAGGGCTTCACAGTGCCCGGCAGGAGCGTTTGGCGTAAAGGCTGGTTCGGGAAAAAAAGTGGCCGCGCCTGACCCTATTCCGCCGGCAGAACGTGGAGCAAGCCGTGGTCAATCAGTCCACGGAAATAGCCAAGTGCGGTGGCAGCTATGGTCCGGTCGCGTAGCAGCGCGCCCATCTCGATATTGCGGTCTAGAGCGGCTTCGGTGAGGTTGGCCGAAGTAATGAAGACGGTCTCCTCGTCGGCAATTACGGCCTTGGCGTGGAGGGCACTGGTGGGGCCTTCCAGTGCAAGGGAGCGAGGATCGTAGTAAACCCGTGGGCGCGAAGAGCCCGGCCAATCTTCACCCCAGAAGCGATCGGCAAACTGGCGGACGAGTTGGTCGTCGTCCGTCGTGTCGCCCCTTCGCCGTTCGATATTGAGAAGTAGCGTCACTTCCAAGCCGGGTACGGCATCCATACGGTTCGCCAATTTCTCAAAGGCGCGCGGTCCATCGAAGTAGGCGTAGCTGCTGGCCCAAATAGATCGCCTGGCGGTGCTCATCAGCTCTTCGTAAACCTGGCGGGTGTCGCGGGAGTACAAGCCGCGCACTTCCGGGCCTGACCAGACCAGATCTGGCGCGGATACCTGCGCCACTGCGGCCTCGACCGTCCGGATCCATGCGGCTGCCGCCTTCGCTTCAATTCCGCTCGCCCGCAACCCCTCCACGACAGCCACCACATCCTCCGCACCCTCGGCCATGTTGAGAACCGACCTGACCGCAGTAAGTGAGCAGGGAACCGGCAGCATACCCGACTCGAGTGCGCGCGCAAGGCGAGGACGCAAATGGGCAGGCAGCCGTAACAGGGCCTCCGTCATCCAGACAGCCTGAAAAACGCCGCGTCGGGTACTCCTACGACCGGCACGACGAGGGCGCGGTCCAAGTAATCGTTCCGCATCTCGCAGGAGGTCTCCGCCACCAGCGCGCACCCGTGGCAGGCTGCACCGTGGAGCAGACGTCCTTCGATGCTCTCTCCCGGCTCGTGCTGCGCGCAGATCGGGTCGTTCGAGCACAATTCACTCATGCGAAGCGCCTGAACCAAGTGGTCTTCGATATAGCGGCCCTGCTGGACCAGACCGCCGAGGGTCCCTTCGGCGTCCGCACTGGCCGTGTAGAGCAGGAGGCCAAAATTCCCCCCGCCGTAGTCGGCATAGACCCGCTCACGGATCGAGCTTGCCGGGTATCCGCAGCGCATGGCCAGCGACTGGATCATCAGATGGGACAGGGTGTGCAGAAGCAGGTACGGACCTCCAGGAAACGACCTTTCAGACTTCCGCTCTCTGATCCAGCGTCGGTGTCCGCTTTCGAGCTGATCCAATCGTTCCCTGACTTCATCTCTGGAGAGCCATAACCGCACCGCTTCGGGTGAAAGCTGCAGGAAGATCCCCTCGCCGCGGTTTTCCGTAGCCGGAAACCATCCGGGCTCCACCGCCAGTTGCGCGAGCTCCACGTCCGTGTCGTACTCCCCGTCGATGTCCGGCATCACCGCCTCGAACCTGGAAAATCCGGTCAACGCCCGCACCTCCCGTAGCCGGTGGAGCTGGATCACCGCCGCAACCCCGGCGGAAACATCCAATTTGCGCCACAGCCTTTCCGGCAGACGCCTGGCGTGAAAATCTGGGTCGGCAGGCACATCCTCTCCGAAACCCTCAGGCGCCGCGAGAATGGCCTCCAACTCCACCTGTTTCACCGGCCGTTCTCCAGTGCGTCCAGTCTTGATCTCCTCGATTGCATCGAGGACCTCCTCGTCGCTGAAAGCTGCGAGGGTGTCGGCGTTCCTCGGCTTCTTTTTTACGAACGCGAGATCTCCTGCGTTCTCGACGATCGACAGGTCGTCCCACAGTTCCCTCACCGCCTGATCCAATGCGCTTCCCCGATCCGGAAGGGAAAGCACGCTGACCACTTGTGGGAAGTAGGCGTTGGAGGCGGTCCTAATCAGCAGCCGGCTCGGCTGGCCACAAAGCTCGTTTGCATTGCGGCCGAGCCAGGGCCTGGCCCCCTGGCAGGAACCCAGGGGATTGATTTCCAGCAACGTCGCCTCGGACAAACTCCTCCGCTTCCCACATCCACACCGGACGACAAGGTCAGCGAGGTCCCCCCCGGTGCTGCGCTCGTCCAGCCACAACTGCCTCTTGCAGGCGACGTTCTCCTCATGCACGAAATACCACCAGTCCAGATCGTCCACATGCCCGTTGGGACATGCCCGGACGAAGCGGGTGGCGACCACCTCGCGGCCGTCGAATCTCCTTCTCTGATCCAATCCCTTCCGGTGCACAAGCCGGCGCGATTGCTCCGGCTTGTCGCCGTCTTCCCCTTCCTGCACAACGAACCACTCGGGAAAGCGCCAGACGCCGATTCCCCGGACAGGCTTGCTCGGGTCGGTCGATTCCGCTGGCGGCGCGTACAGCCTCGGCGCAGTCACACCGGTCATATTCCGGACTTTGCGCTCCAGTCTCGGCTCCTGGATCTCTTCGAGGTCGCCGGTCCTCGGCCACGTCTCCAGGCCGCCGACAATCGCGGAGTCCTGGGGCAGGTCGATCAGTGCCCCGGGCCCGTAGCTCGTGATCACTTGGCTGCTGCGGATCTGTCCGTGCGCGCGGTTCATCTGTCCGCTTTTCTCCGAAATCCACCAAGGTCTTCCAGGAACAGGTTCACGTTGGGTTCGACATCTCTCATGGAACGGTTGGCCCGGAACTTCGCGTGATGCTCGGTTTCGAATTCCTTGTCCAGGATTTCGCGAAGCAGCGGCCGGGGATGCCGGAGCCCCGGGATTTCGTAGCGCTGATACTGGACCTCGACTCCGGCCGACCGGTAGTCGTCGATCACCTTGGTCCAAGAGTCGAGCAGGTCGACGACGCGGTTCTGCACGCTGCGCAAATACTGCTCGCGCTCTTCCTCGTCGGTGATCGGCTGCTGCCGCACCCGTTCGAGGAAGGCATCGAGCAGCAAGCGCTCAACTTCCGAGCGGATGTCGCGGATCCGCTCTACTCCCAGTGCCGGCGTCAGTTCAGACCTCGCGTGGCGCGCGAGGGAGACCATTGCACCGGCGAACCCCCTGTCCAGGGCGCGCGCCGAAAACGGCGTGACACTGCCGACCTCGACGGACCTGTAAAAGGTCTCGTGGTAATGACGGAAACGCTCGTAGTGAGAACGGTCCCGGGGTTTGTGGATGTTCAGCAAGCTCACTACCAGACCCGGCCGATTGTCGTCGCGACCGATGCGGCTCGTGGCCTGGATGTACTCGTCGTGGCGCAGGGGCTGTCCCAACACGACCATCAGGCCGAGCCGTTGGATGTCCAATCCCACGGAGATCATGTTGGTGGCGATTGCGCAGTCGACGCGGTCATTCTCGTGGAAGCCGCACTCCAGCCGGCGGCGGGCCTCGGCCACCTTGTCCGTGGAGACGCGCGACGTCAGCTCCACCACCTCGGAGAAGGTCCTCCGGTCCCGGAAAAGCCCGGCCGTCTCGCCAATTCGCTTGCGGGCACCGTAGCCCTTGATGGTGTTCTGGATTTCCTCTTCGAGGATGCGCCGGGCGCCGCCCAGCTCCTTAAGGCTGTTGAAGTAGCCCAGCACCGTCATATAGGGGTCGGCCGGGTTCTCCTTGTTGGGTCGCCCTCCCGCTTCCACGTAGGCCTTCTGGGCCGTTCCCATCAGCGCCAGCCACGCCCTGCGCATGATCACCTTGGGGTTCCGGCCCTGGGCCGCGATCCCCACGTATACCCGGCCGGGCACATTGGAGGTCGCCGTGCGCGCGAAGAAGGAATCGCGCCGGTCCGGCCCGGGGGCGGGGAAAACCTGGGTCAGCGAGCGGCCGAAGAGCGCCTGGATCTGGTCCTGTGCCTGCCTGACGGTGGCGGTGGAAGCAACGATCTTGGGCCGGACGGTATTCCCTCCGGTCCCGCGCACACACAGCGCTTCGATCGCCGCTTCGTACAGCCCAACTATCGTTCCCAAAGGCCCGGAGATCAGGTGCAGCTCGTCCTGGATCACCAGGTCGGGCGGCAGCAGCGGGGCAGGCAGCCGGGTTCCTCTTCCCGTGTCGGTGGCGCCGTAGAAGCCGCTCCCGTCATATCGGTCGGCCCCGCCAAAAAGTGCGCCGGAGGGTCCCATCCAGGGCAGCGATGCGAACTTGTCCACCGTGGCGATCAGAAAGGCGGGCAGGCGCCGGTAGATCGGCTCGTCGACGGCCAGGATCGGCAACGCACGGTCCCCGCTGAAGTCGCACTCGAAGTTCATGCACACGATCCGCAGCTCGCGCGGCTGGTCATCGTTGGGCAGCAGGGCGAACGAATCCGGTCTGAACGGCTCCCCGCACCAGGGGCAGTTCTCCAACGGGACCGGCGACGGCTTTCCTCTTGGATCTGCCTTGTACTGTATCACCTTGGTACGCGCCGAGTCCGAGCGTTTGTCGCCCTTTTTTCCGAGAAGGTTTGGCGTTGCAGCCTTGCCCACCCAGAGCCCGATCTCAAAAGGCCAGTCGCCGTAGCGGCCTGCCGACTCGACACGCTCCAGCTCCAGTGCACAGACCAGTCCCGAGGCGCGCGAAAGCTGATCGAGGGTCAGAAGACGCAGGGTATAGCGCATGATCACGCTCACGCCGGCGCCCGCTCGCCCGTGTGCATCCGGGTTGCGCAGCCTTCTCAGCACCATGGCAAACGCGGCAAGACCAAGGTACGCCTCGGTCTTGCCGCCGCCGGTGGGGAAGAACAGCAGGTCCACCGTCTCGCGATCCTTGTCGGCCGGGTCAATCAGCCCGGGGAGATTCAGCAGGATAAAGGCGAGCTGAAACGGCCGCCAGCTCGGCTCCTTGATGCCAAGACGCTGCCGGAGCGCTCGCGCTACCGCCCGGTTTGCCACCCGGAAGGCATCGAAAGCGACTTCATCCGCAGCCAACACCTCGATGCCGCGTTCGATTCGGTCAGCCGCGAGGCCGGCCAATCGCAGCAGCTCCCCGGCGGTCTCACGCCGCGAACCGTCCAGATCTTCAAGATCTTTACGCTTCGCCTCGCACCAGGAGCGGTATTGCCCGACGAGTGGTCGGAGTGCGGCTTCGGCGGCTATCCCGTCGGCCAGTGTGCCAAGGGCCTTCATCGCCAGCTCGACCCCCGGCACTTCGGCGGTCTTCGTCTTTTCCACTTCGGCACGGGGGATCCACGCGGTCCGCAGGAGACGACACTCGCCGTCGAGGATTTCCCAGTCTGCCGATACGCCGTGGCCGGTAGCGTACGAGGGCGTGTCCGCGTAGTGGAGGTCGGCCACTCGATCATCCCAGCCATCGGCGCGCGTTCCCCGCAGGTCCGGCCGCGGGACAAATGAACGCTCCCCGCTTATCTTCAACTCAGGCTGAAAGACATAGGCGCAATCCGGTTGGGTCTCCACCGGGGTCCGATTGTTGACCAGGAACACCGAAACCGACCGCGTTCCAGGAGGGATATGATTCTCGAGGTCCTGTGCGATGACCTTGCGCTCGACAATATGGAGGATGAGACCACCAGACCCCGGGACGTTACAGACAACAGGGTCATCGGCTCCCTTGAGCCCCAGGCCGATCTTTTCCAGTCGAGGAGTTCGCTGCCAGACCGTCCTTTTCCTGCCGCCTTCGTCTTCGAATTCCACCGGCTCGTAGTCGCCCCAGGAGACGGTCACCTCGACAGATTCGGATTCCTCCGGGACGAGGAAGCTCAGCCCCATGGAGGAAGGATAATAGCCTTTCTTTGCAGCTTTGCGCTCTTCGCTCGATTCCTCGGGAAGTCCTGCAGACTCCGGCACCTCCCCCTCCATGTCGTCATCTTCGTCTGCATCGGTGCTCTTTTCGGGCTCCGACCCGGACGGGATAAGGAAACCAGTCAGGTATCTGGTCGACGGCCGATCCCATCCGGGCAACCGTTCGTCGGCCAAGGAATGGCCCACCCAAGGACCTACCAAATCGAGGCTCAGTGCCTCTATCAGACGCTCGCGCACCTCGGCGGAGCTACTGGGTTTGCGACTTTGGGGCCTGCCTGTCACAACAACTCTCCTTTACGTTGTCCTTGATGAATCACTTTTTTTCGAGCTTCAATGCCTTTGAGCCCATCGTTTCCTACGAGGACGACATTGTTTTCATCATCAGAGGGAACATCGGGCCAGTCTTCGTCCCTCCCACAGTCCAATTCAATGGGAATTTCGACAAGATCGTCAATTTCCGTATGCCGATATCGTGACAGACTAGCGAAATCCATTATTTCGGGATCATACTTCGTGCCAAGAAGGTTATTGCACTCACGACATAACGTCCGGAATTTCAATCCGTTTTGCGACTCTCTGAGCTTGGGGTCTCCGGCGAGGTTTAAACTTGGTCTCATGGTAACTTTAGTCTTGCCAAAAACGCAGCTTCCTTTTGGGGGGACATGATCCCATGTAAGTGTGCTATGCTGTTGGCAAATGGTGCATAGGTCCTCGGTTGCGCGAGCGGTATGTGCTACTCGGTACTGGTCATTTGAAGTATGGGTTCGCTTCCCGGCATTGTCTTTCCCTTGTCTACTATTAACCATATCCGCCACTCACCATGACCCATTATTTTCTACGTATTGTGTAGCCTAATAGAGTACACAAACTCTTCGAGCGAGGCCCATTTTCCATCCTGAAGGCATCTGGGATGTTTGTTCGACCGTCATGAGCAGGAAACGCACAAATTCCAGATCCGCCACGCATTTTACGAATGCGTCCGGTCGATTGGTTCAACCCCTCTCAACTCAAGGATAGTTCGAAGTTCTCCGGCTCCTGTTTCTTCAACCCGCTCAATGCAGTCCAATTGGTATCGTTGAATGTCGACAACCACACCACTTAATGTGACTCGAGAGCCGCTGGCCAACCCACCGTGATGCGGAATGCCTTCATCGTCCCTTAGAGTCCAGAGGCCCGATTCGACGTTGACGTGGATGAAAACACCTATGATCGTGACTTCTTCAACCATCAAGTCTTGCTGCTCGATAATCAAGCTGTATAGTCTTTCAGCAGAGGACCGAGAAATTTTCCTTGTCGATAAGTATAACCTGTCGGGAGCTGACCATTGGTATCCAAGGCCGGATTCGGATTCAATCATGAATTTCAACAGCCTCCGATAGGCGTCTACGAAATGTCCCCTATTCTCCCGAACGATTGAGATGGAAGCCTCTGGCTCATCAATGCGTTCGGTAAGACTATCTACTCTGACAAGAGCCCGAGACAGGCCTACGAATCCCAGTAGGTCGGGATCTAACCTTGACTGCATATGGATGGTGAATGATCCGGAAGAAAAACCAAATACGTCCATCGTCCAGTTTGCCTTATCCGCAATCACTTTCCGTGTAGCGTGGTTAACATCGCGCAGAACTCTCCGATATGCATGACAAACCAAATTCTGAAAAAGAGACAGACCTGTGGTCAGATTCGTAACTCCTATCTGCGGAGCGGAATGGGTTTCGGGCGGAGTCATCCACAAGTGCACCACTGCCTTACCACGAGTTGCTACTTCATGCATTACCGCATCCGGCTCCATAAAATCCGATACTCGGAGGTCAGGATCAGGGAGCCATTCCTCGGGTGGCACCCCAGCTGGAGAAACGGGCAAACGGTTTCCCTCACTGGTATTATCTTGCAGCGCCGCAAGGTAATACTCGTTTACTTCCGGCGTTTCTAGCGCAGAACGAACATCAAAAACACCCGTTTCCAGTTGATGCAACCGCTCTGAGGATATAGGCGTCAGCAGGAATGCGTCCTTGCCGCCCGGTGCCTCAACCAGCAATCCTAGATAGAGTTGTCGCACCTCATCACTAGCCACGATTACTTGAGGTCCATCGTAGTAAATCAGCGTCTTTGAGAGTCGGACAGATCTGGCCACTGATTCAGTTCCAGGTTAGCTGACAGGTACGGCTAATGGGACCGGGTCGAAATTGGCTTGCCGCCACCAAGAAACGTGGCCCGGCTTGCCAGGGGTCTTCTTGGTAAGGCCTGCCGAGGAAGGTAGCGCCAGTGAAACGATCGAGCCGCCTTTATACCGAGGCAATTTTAATATTTTGCTGGCGCTATTGCGAATGAGATAGAGCGATACGGCCCGTGCTTGGCATTCTGGTACGGGAAAGGCTCGATTCGGGTGGAGTGCCCGGTGAGAAACGAAATCGCAGTCAGTGGGCGGGATCGAACGGACAACCCGAAAATGCGGATGGGTCGCAGGTGCCCCTGCACCTTTTGGGGGACAGTCCTCCGGAAGTTCCTCATACCAGTCCTGATCAGCCATCTATCACCCACCCCTGCTCCGCATGCACCCGCCTCGACAGGAAAAGCTGTGGAAATGTTGACTTTCACCTTTGGACGAGTTGACCGACACGATCAAACTGTTTCCGCGTCGCCTGCCGCTACCTGAGAACCGCCCTGGCAGCTTCCCCTGCACCGGGAACCAGTTCGATGATCTTGTCAGGCACCTCGCCGCTGATACCCGTACGACCGCACAGAACCGATACTTCACCCGATCGGCAATCCAATTTCCGATAGCAGCAACGCCTCCTTTCTTAACTATTTCCCAGTCATTATCCGACGCGGGTCCGTTACCTTCTATGGTGCGATATTACGCACTCAAGGCAATCGCGATGATGAGAGCCCCGTAGAACGGAACCAGCGTTATCGACAAGGTTGAGCCAAGCCAAGAGCGCTTCCAACCCGTTCGGAACGCAGCGGTGGCCATTGAAAAGTCGACCTCACTTTCGTCCACCACCCGGACATGGTCGTAGAGCGCTCGGAACAGGCGTTCCTGCCACAGGTAGTAACCGTCGAGCCCCCAGAAAACGAGGACAGGTACCAGTGCGATGTAGCCAACATCAAGGCGATCCTCTATCGCCAATAGGAGGAACAGGGCAGTGACCAGAACCACGGTCCACCCCTTCACGCGGAACGAGTCGGTCGCAAGGCGGTTGACCACGCCCTGGATCAATTCGAGATGTTTGAGTTTGGATTCCATCGGTATTGCCTCCGGCGATGGATGGGTTGTTGGATAACATTGACTGCCCCATGGCACTATGACTCGCAGTGCTCGCCTGATTAGAATCAAACTCTGGCATCTGTAACCCAGCCCTGCTCCTCAAGTACGTCGCTCGCCAAAAGAAGCTGTCGACGAGAGAACCGCTTCTTCCGTTCATCCCATTCATAAGTCCGAGCCACGACCTCATCGTCGGAAGCAGCGCCTTCTCGTATCATTACCCAATGCACCGTTGAGAGCAGTTCAAGGCCAAAGGGTGACTCAAACCCTCCGACGAGATGGCCTACACGATCGAAGCGTTCCCGAGTCGATTGCCGCTTCCCGAGAACTGCCCGGGCAGGTTCCACAGCGTCTGGTTTTAGCTCGAGGATTTTGTCGGGCGAATCTCCCCCCACACCGTAACCGGTTACGTAGAAGCCCTCGATTGCGTGCAAGACGTGCCTCAGGTTATCGGCGTAGGGTCCATAGAGCCCCTTTTCAAGCCGAAGACGTAGGGGCTCACCGGCTTCCTGCATGAAATACATCAGCTTGTGAACTTCCAGGAGGGAGATGAAAGGGTCGAGGAGTCCGGCCAGGTATCGGTCCATCAGTCCCACCAGTGCAGCCCGGCCCGGTGTCATCGTAGGCGCTTGCGCAGCCTTTTGAACACGGACTTCCTCAGATGCCTTGTGCGGCTCGAACAGTATCGTGCGCACGTCGGGAAGATCCTCCATGGCCCGCTCGATCAGGGGTCTCACCTCGGACCAGTCAAGTCCCCCGAGTCCAGCTCCCAGGGGAGGAATCGCCACCGACTGGATCCCCCGTGACTTGACCTCCTCAACCAGCGCCTTCAGCCCGGTCTCGATGTACCCAATCCGGGAATTGCCCCGCCAGTGCACTTTCGTCGGGAAGTTGATGATATAGCGAGGCGAAATCAGCTGCACGGTCTCGAATACGAACATCCGTCCAGGCTGAACTTCCCTTTTTCGACAGGCGCCGGCGTATGCCTTGAAGTTGTCGGGCCAGGCTTTCTTAAACTGCAGAGCGATCCCTCTGCCCATGAACCCGTCACAGTTCACCGTGTTCACAAGGGCCTCTGCATCTTCGGCGAGAATGTTTCCTGTCTTGTATTCAATCATCAGAACTTCCTCGCGTTAATAGTACCACTGCGGCTTAACCTCGACTGATGGCTGGCGGGCAACGTTGCCGATTGCGTGACGTGCATCTGACAGAACAGCTTGTGATTGGACCCCGATCCGCTCGACAAGCTCAAAAGAAAATTGGTCATAGATCAGAAATTCAGCTTGCTTTCGTTCCTTCACGTCGGGGTCCTGGAAATTACGTGCGGCTATCGCGTTCCAATCGAGTTCGTCCAATTCGTCACGGCTTGAACCAAACTCTGTGTACCAAGCCCCTGCGTTGGAATACGAGAATGCCCAAGGCACATTTTGGGAGTCGGCCCAGTCCATCACATCGTACAGATCAGCCTCGAGATGTGCGATTCGCTCCTGACCATCACAGTATTCCAGGTGGGGATGGTTTGCGCAGGAGATGACAAAAAGCATCACCGACCTTGGGCAAAAGAAGAACGGTACGTAATCTCCAACTTTCGTACCCGGATGGGAGGAGACGGGGCGTTGCTCAACGCGGAGCTGTTTGATCTGCGACATCCCAATGGCTCGAGCCGGGCCCCCACGCTCGATCATTTTCCTATCGGACATCAGCCCTTCTCTGGCGATGCCGGGCAGGTTATCCACATGAGTGATGTGGTAAATCTTCGGCTGGCTTGGTGGGGCCGTCATGCAAACAGCTTGGTTCTGTCACGATGACCACGCGCTGTTTCTAGCAGCTGGCACTGCCGGCGCACGATCAACTGGGCATGGTTCGCCCCGATGACGGCGCGGCGCTCAGCCACCCAGGGCATCGCGCTTTTCTTGAAGCCACTCCAGCACCATCTGCAGACGACCGATCTGCTGGTAGAGCGCGGGCACCGAGGTGGCCTCTGCCTCCCACCGCCGAGCACCACTGGGCGAGAAATCCCCGGCAACCGCTCCAGCAACTGCTTCCTCCTCGCATGAATCTGGCCCCGGTAGAAGAAGGTCCTATGGTCCACTCGTTGACCGTCTGCCGTTCGCACAAGGACTCCTGCACCACCTTGGCCTTGAACTAAGCCGAATGCGTCCAACATTCTCTCCTCATCCAGGCCCCTCCAGACAGTGGGTCGGTGGAGGGAAGGTCTCGTTTAGCAGATTGCCAGTTTTTGGGTACATCACCTCAGCCGGACAACCTCCGTCTTCTCGAATCAGGATCAATAGCTAACTCGTTCAGAGTACCAAATAGACCGTCATCTGGGAGTATATGGGCGTAGAACTGTGGCGGGTGAAAATTCCCGAGCACCTCCCGTATACTTGCTAGTGTAACAAAATCCTCCAGCTTCCTTACGGAGGACAGCACCAATGCTGATACCTGTTTTCTATTCCCTATATAGTAATCAAAGTGAGTCTTCTCCATGCAGATTTCCTTACCATAACGGTCCCATATTTCCGCCGGGTTACCATGAACGATGCTTTCGACCTTCGCCATCCCGACTATACTGCCTAAAGGTTGTGTCGCATATATCCAGATACTTGTCCCGGGTTTCAATCTAACCACTCTATTTCTGAGCTCGACTGTCTTGTCCCCGGAAAGAATCAATTCCACGTATCGTGGCTTAAGAGAAATGATTGCTTGATGCATAGGATTTAACCAAATGCCCCTGATATGACCCGGAGCAGGGATTCATGCGATAACCGTTGGGCGGTAACCAGATTAGCCCCTCCCACACACTCCATGTGTTTCAGATCTTGATAAGGAATACTCCTGGGGAATAAAAGAAGGTTGTCAAAGGTTGTCGCGGTGAGCTCATCCTTCTTATTTGCTTTTTGGCTTATTTCCTCTTCCGATAGTACTCCCTGCCTACGTAAATTCAATAACGCTTGGGTTGTGGTGAGTTTGTCGGAGAATGTTGCCCTAGCCAGCGCCACAGCCGCTTTCCGCTTATTGCTAATATAGAACACGATGATTGCGCCGCGTTCTAACACCTTGTGTCTCCCGACCCCTGAGAAATACGCTCGCTCCAATCGCAAAGCGGCCTCCTTGCCGGGAAGAAACGATGTCTGACTTTCGGTCGCTGGAAGTAATTCATTTGCATACTTTTCCTGTATCGGAATCATCACAGCGTCACGACCGGGACAAACCAATGAACCGGGGGACATCAAGGTTTCAAAATCGAAAAGTGAAATGGTTAAAGGCTGAGATTTGTCTTTCCCTATCAGGACAATGCCGGTATTTGACATCTCATCGTAGTTTGGCATACTACGGGGAAGTTCAAAGTCAGTTGCTTCCTTAAAATCACCTCTGAAAGATAGCCAATTGTCCTTCGTAATCGCCCCTCTGTAGGAAACCTTTCGGAGGCTCTTAAGGTTTCCTCTTTCTCCATCCCGAACCGGCTGGAATCCCCTCATAATTGCGACTTCCTGAGTCCTTATTTGGCCGGAGCCCATCCTCAGGTCGAAGGAGAACAGTTGTCCGAAATTTCCCCGGCTAATCATCGATTCCAAAAGGTGATCGATTGCCTTGTCGGAATTTGGATTCTCCTCGTCAACAATTAGATATGCGTCAGTTTTCCGGGACAAAACGATTTTAGCGTCCCATGATCCTATACCTACTATTCTTTCCCCCGTTCCCACCGCTAATCTCATTCTGGGAGACTGGGTTGTTCCAGCGGCAAGGCAAGAGGGTATAATAATTTCATCAAGGCCCATCTTACTAAGGAAGCTCTCGACCTCTGCATCGATGCCTTCATCAAGGCTTGAAACCTTGATTTCATCTTGGCCAACAGTTATCGACATTTGGGGCTGATAGGTGTCCACTTCCCCAAACGATTCGCTGAGGTCAAGTGGCGATATGATTCTTAGGCCGTATTTCTCCAGCAGTTCCTTTGTGTGCCGAAGAATTCCCGCGTCCCGGGTTACAAAACCAAAGGCTCTGTGATGGATGCAGGATGCTAGATGAGAAAAATCCGACTCCTCATTCACTGCCCATTTTCCTGTTTTCGGCTGATTCGACGAAAGTGTGCTTTTCAAGTCCTGAATTAGGGACCTCAATACTTGCGGTTGTATTTCAGGCAAAGTCGGGATGGTCTTCGCTAATTCCAGAACAGGATCGTTGGCTATTTCATGCGAGCTTCGTTCCAGTTCCTTTCTAAATTCGGGGGTAACCGAGAGACGTATTTCGCTATTTAGAGCCGATGATAATATGAAAGCTGATTCTCCCGCATCCCGTTGCCTCACTACATCGAAAAATACGTTCAAGTCGATTACATAGGAGGGCGTCTGCAATAACGGCCTGGAGGGGTAGACTATTTGGTTAATATCATCAGCATTTGATGAATTTTGAAGCGATTTCCTTCCAAAAAGCGATGGGACGTCCAGCTCGAGTTCATAAACGTTTATCGTCCTTTTTGTTTCTCCAGATATTTGGCGTACAATTCGAAACCCTGACTCTTGCCAGAATTTGTTCGCTTCCAATACCGAGGCCACCCTGGCACGGAGGGTCAACCAACTATTCTCTTCTCCGTATTTCTTGAGCGCCCCGACCAGCCTTCCTGCTACGCCTACAGATCGAAACTCAGGGCGAACATAGACCTGAAAAACTTTGAGGTGAGGATATCTCCCGCCTAAAAACAGATATCCACGGAGTTCTTGCGTGCTTTTGTCAATGGCAACCCAGAGGTGTCCTTTCATGGCTGCTTCTGTGTAAGCACTTGCAGGGAGAAAACCAAGATCGGACCTATTGTCGTCTGCCAATTGACGGATCTGGTCGACGTACTCCATTACATCGGCAGGGTCCTTGATGATATTCTCAGTCATCTGTGATTTTCCAAACGAGGGTCTGTGTGCCTCATTACGGCCGGATGGCTTGGATGATCGTACCATGTCCTTATTCCAATTCCCGTCAGGGAATCACCGTCTTTACGACCAAGAATCCCAAGCTGTCATTCGTCATCATGATTTGCCCAGTAGGCCGGTTTGGTTCCTGCCTCTCGTTTGGGGCGCTGCGCGTTCAGCTCCAGGAGGCGGGCGAGGACGCCGTCCCGGATGTCGTCGGGCCAGCGGTAGCGGTAGGGCTTCTTGCGCTTGGTCCACTCTTCCTCGTTGATCTCGTAGTCGAGGAGGAACTCGCAGTCGGTGGGGATGTCATTCCAACCATAGGCATCGAGGACGACCCGGTCCATTGCGGCGTGAAGCTCTCGGAGTTTGGCGATGTCGGGGTCGTCTTCGTTCGGGTCGTGGAAGCGGTTGTAGGTCTTCGTCAATCCCTGGTCGTTTCGGACCATGAGGTTAGCGCGGAAGTCGTAGTAAGCCTTTCCAGCGGTTTCAAGAGCAGAATGAGTTGTCCAGCTTTTGGGGAAGGGGAACGTCTCGAAGCAGTCGGAAGATGAATAGTTGATGTCGTCTTTCATCGTGGAACTGAAAAACCGAGCCCATGTCTCATGAACATTCGACTGCAGGGCACAAAACGCCGAGAACGACTGCAACGGAAAAACGACAAGCTTATGTGAAAACACCCTCCTTGTCGGGAGGAAAGCGAAATAGACTTTGTTGCTGATGATTGCACATACCAACACCCGCTTCATCCCGGAAATTGCCCTATAGAGCTCTTTGGCGAGCGATCCGTACTGCCACCAGAACGCAGCCCGTTTCCGTCCAATGGGGTTCTTTGTGAGCCCTGCACGATCCGGCTTCACCTTTTCCTCAACAATCTTCAACAATTCTGGCCAATCTTCCGCTACTGGGGCCGGATAGTCGAGCGGCACGACCCCTCGCCGGAGCCATTGCCGACACTGGTCTTCGTCCGCGCCAACCCATCGTTCATCCAGATCTACCCGGCGCACGGGATAGTCCCGGAAATTTATTACGTATCGGTGGTAGGCATGGGTGGGGCTGGTGTTCACCTCCTCACCGCCGATTTAGGGGAAGATCACTTCCTCGTTCCGGGGATCCTCCTCAATGAGACGGCGCATCTCTGCAAGCGAAGTGGCAACCCCTTTCTTGTCGGTGTCGTCGAAGGTGAATCCCATCCCAAGAACGATGCTACCCTGGAAGCTCTTGCGCACATTCGCCTTGAGCCGACCTGGGTCCTCATGGCCACCACGGTGGAAGAGAAACGCGGTGATAGTCTCAACCGCGTCGTCGTCGAGGCGCTTCGTTTCCTCAAACCTTCCTTTATATAGGTGAAGCACGCTCACCACCACCGCTGCCAGCCCCGGCCACTTGACCCGCCGGCGGGCGTGGTAGATGTCGCCCCCATGCTCGCAGATCCAGCGCAGCCCGGTCGAGCGCGTGTCCCCCTGGGCGATGGTGTTGGTTGCGATCAGGCCAAAGGTGCCGTTTTCGCGCACCCGATCGAATGCGCGGCGGAAGAAGTGGGCAACGAGATCCGCGTTACCGTGGCTTTCTTCGTGGACCTGCTTCAACCAGTCCGGATAGCGGGGGACGTTGGCCGCTGCCACCGTGTTTTTTCCCGCGAAGGGTGGGTTTCCCACGATGGCGTCGAACCCCGGGTTCTCGCGGTCGAACACCTCCGGGAACTCGACTTCCCAGTGAAACGGCGCCAGGGGCGGTTCTACCTTGCGGCGCTCGTCGAGCCAACCCCGGTGCTGCCCGGCCGTGCCGCTGATTATTGCGTCGGCGTACTTAGCTCGCTTGGCTTCCCGCTCCTTCGGCTTGGCCCCGTCGAAGAAGGCGGCCGTCGCCAAGTCCCCGAAGAGCCGTACTTTGTCCAACTCAAGCTGCGCCTGATCCCACAGGTCCCGTAGCTCCCAGTCGGCGGTTTCCTCTCCCGCCACCCGGATGAGCTCTCGCAACTCGGCGGCCTCTTGCACCTGATCTCGAACCCGCATGGTCTCGAAGCCCAGCATGAACGAGGGCGATTCCTCCCGTTCCCAGTGAAACGTCTCTATCTGCTTTCGGGACAGGCCGACCAGGGAATCCCCATCTCTCAGGGCATGATCGACGAAGGTCAACGCGTGGTCCTTGGCCAGAGTAGCGAGCCATAGCGAAACCTTGGCGAGGTCGACGGCCATCGGGTTGCGGTCCACCCCGTAGAGACAGCGCTGGGCGATCAGCCTGCGGGCAAAGATCCCCTCGTCCTCGTCGGGCGGGATTTCCGGCACCTCGCCGTGGGCGCGCCAAGCCTCGACGAGGGCGTCGCCGAGCTGGCGGCAAGCCTCAACCAGAAACGCGCCCGAGCCCATGGCCGGGTCGCAGACCTTCAGGTCAAGGATCTGTTCGGGCCGCGAGGGATTCCCGTCCCCTCCCTGCAGCCGCCCCAGGATCGGCTCCAGCGTCGTGCGCACGATCGGCTCCGTCAACTCGCGCGGCGTGTAGTGCGAGCCCGAGCGTCGCCTCTCTTCACTGGGCTGCAGCACCATCGCTCCCTGCGGCACGAGATCGGGCGTTGCGTCCATCTCAATTACCGGCAAGAGCGCTGCGTGCAGATCCTCCACCGTCTCAGCTTCCTTCACCACCTTCTTCACTTTGTCGCCAAGCTTCCGATCACAGCGGTCCCGGAGCCACTTCTCGCGCTTGGTCCCCGGTTCCCCAACGAGCGCGTCAAGGTTCACGGCCGTAGGAGCGCCATGCCTTTTGGCCGCCTTGATCGCTACTGACCTCCCGCTCACGGTCTCGAGACGGAACCCCATCATAGTCTCGTAGACCGAACCGATCTGCTCCACATCGAGGGCCCGGTAGGAGATCCGCTCTCCGTCGAGGACCAGCAGCTTCTCCAGGGCTCGGTAGATAGTGCCGTCCGCTACCAGCGGCGGCTCGATGCGCTCGTGAATCTGGCGCGCCACCATGCTCGGCCGACCCTCGAGGAACGGGAACCGGTCCGGGTCGAAAAGGACCCCGTGCCGACTCGGCAGGATCATCTCACCGGCCTCGGCGCCGTCGTGGATCAGGCGGAAAAGCACAAGCAGTTGCGCCCAGGCGCCGTAGCGCTGGTCCATGGTGTCGGGGAACAGGGCGGCGTCCTCCCGCAGGCGCTTGTACAGCCCCACGAGGGAGTAGTATTGCTGGAAGGTCTCGCCCTTCGGCAGCATATCCCGCTCTTCGGCGTAGAGCAGGAACACGAGCCGCAGGATCACGGTCAGCAGAGCGTGGTAGACGCGGTCGGGATTTTCCGCGAGGGTCTGCCGCAGCAGCTCTTTCTTCGAGGCGTCGTGTGCCGCCTGGAAACCTCGCAGCATCTCGTACAGGGCGTGCAGAACCTGCTCGGCGAGCCTCTCGCTGACCTCGTTCTGAAACTTGCGGCTTTCCTTGAGCAGGGCGGCCAGCCGCTTGGAACTGGGCAACGACAACAGCCGGCTCTCCTTCAACAGCAGCCGCATCGCCGTGCAGATCGGCCGGCCGGAGGTCTGCTCCATGTCCGCCAAGAGAAAGTCCATCCAGCCGGAGCTTTCCCCCCGCGGCGCCGAGATCAGCCGGATTGCAAGGCCGTTGAACAGGAGACCGGCCTTTACTTCGGTGCGCCGGAGGAGCCGCTCCATCCTGCTGTGCGATGAGGATTCAAGTGCGCCGGAGCCCTTCACCTCCTTGTCAAAGGCCTGCCCCGGCTCCAGGACCTGGACAAGGAGCTGCCAGCCGGACTCCCCTTTTTCGGGGGTCCGTTCGCGGACGGCGAAGTCGGGGGCGAGGGTTTCCCCATCCGCCGCGGTCACTATCAGGTCCTCAGGGATGGGGTTCTCTGTGCTGCCCGCGTAGCCTCTCGGCGAGAAGCTCCATTCCAGAACGGTCCTCGCGAAAGTCTCGAAATCGGGCACCCACGGCTCCGGATCGCGGTCCTGCCGGAACGCCCTCTCCTCGACGCAGTCGCGCAGCCGCCGCTGCCCTTCGGCGTCCTGCCGGTCGAGGATGGCCCCTGCGCGCACCAGCGCTGGGGCGGAGACAACGAGACCGCTCGGCTGGACGAACCCGATCCACTCGAGGTGCCTGAGTACCTGCGGGTCCAGTTTGGCCATGCTCAGTTGGTCTCCGGCCACAGGTAGGCGAGGCCGACGGGCTCCACCCGGGTCGCCCGGACCTGGTAGAACTCGCGCACGCGGGCCGGCTCAACTTCAAGGTCCTCATCGAACTGTTCGAGACGACGACGCCACCCACGCATGTTCGCCTCGACTTGGCCTCTCTCCTCCGCGTTGAAGTCCAGGGTCAGCTGAGTGAACTTGCGATCGTAATTTTCCAGCTCCTCAATCACCCGGACGCGCTGGCGCTCGAGTGTCACCCGCAGATCCCGCTCCTCGCGGTTGCCGCGCTCGGCCAAGCGCTCGACGGCAATAGCGGCCAGCTCCTCCGCCCGCGGCTCCAGCTGCGGCAGCAGTTCCTCGATATCCCGGGCGGCGGTCTCCAGAAGCCGGCGCCGGATCGTCTCGTGCGGCACCCGCTCCCCGTTTCCGGTCAGCGCCTCTTCGAGCAGGTCGAGCGTTCGCAGCTCGGTCTCCCGGGCGTAGGCCCTGAGCGGCCCTTTTCGCTTTGAGGCCTCGACCCACCTTGCGGCAACCGGAACCAGCTCCTCGTGCAGGCGCTCGGCGCCGCGTCCGTACAGGGAGAGCCGTCCGAGAAGGATCACACGCGGTATCGAATCCCTGGCCTGCGCCAGGCAGGCCCGCGACAGGTCGTGGTAGATGAAGCCCTGGGCCCGGAACCGAGCCAGCAGCCGCTGTGCCACGCGCTGCTCGAGGTGCAGATGCACGCTGTCCTCGGTGACCGCGCCGGGGTCCTCGAAAACGACCGGGCGGATCGGCGCCTGCTGGCGCCATTCGGTCACCTTTTGATCCGGCTTTTTGGGCTGTCGCAGCGTATCGAGCGTGGACGACCAGCTGGCGTCGGTTTCGGCTCTCTGGTCGAGAGCCGGGAATCTCCACACCCGCCGTCCCTCCGGGTCGCGAGTTTCCTCCAGGGGATCCGCCCCCAGCAGCTCCAGCGAGCAGGAAAGCGCATCCCGGAAGGCTGCCTCTTCGAAGCGGACCCATCCGCGCGAGTTCTGGAGCAGTGACTGGCAGCGGGCGATCTGCTCCTTCAGGTCCTCCCGGCGCTCGCGGGCGCTCTCAAACTCCTCTTCCGCTACGCGCTTCCGGTTCTCATCCAGGTCCGCCCTCTCGATCTCCTCCGCGAGCCGGCGGGCGTTCGCGTGGCGGATACCGCCGCGAAGCCTTCTTTCGATGTCGTCGTCGATGACCTTCGACAGGCTGCCCAGCTCCCGCTTGATCCTCTCCGTCTTCCGGACAAGCACCTCGAGCACCCGGTCCTCGGCCCGCTGGGGAAGGACGAAGTAGTGGCAGCGCACTTCCTGGGCAGGCTGCAGCTTACGGTCGATGCGGCCGTTCCTCTGCTCGATCCGCCCCGGGTTCCAGGGCAGGTCGAAGTGGAACAGGTCGGTGCAGTGCGCCTGGAAGTTCAGGCCTTCCCGCGCCGCGTCCGTCGCCAGCAGTATGCGCAGCGGGTCCTTGCCGGGGTGGGTGTTGAAGCGCTTCTGGATTTCCCGCCGATTGGTCGAGCTAACCAGTCCGTCAATCACCTCGATGCGCTCGGCTGCCAGGTCTGTCCCTGCGATCGCCTCCTCCAGGATGGTCTTCAGGTAGCGCTTCGTCCCCTCCCGGTTCTCGGTGAAGATCAGCACCCTGCGATCGTTCCAGGAGGCTGGCCCACCTTGGGGCAACTCGCCGAAGGAAGGGAGCCCGGGGCAGAGGTTTTCCCGTATCCACTCGATCAGCCGCCGCACCTTGGCGTCGGGCAGGTATCGCGTCTCCTCGGCGATTTTCTCCATGCGGTCCAGGAGCTTCTGCTCCCGGTTCCACAGCTCCTCCGTTCTTTCGTCTCGCACCCCCCCTGCTTCGGCCGCGACCGTCATCGCCTCGACCTCGGCTTCTTCTTCGGCTTCGAGCTGATCCCCATCCCACTCGCCCCGCTCGTCGTCGGAGTCCGGAGCCGTCCGCAGCAGGCTGCCCTCCTCTTCGGATTCGGGGATTTCGGCGGCGGCTTCCTGCTGACGTTCCCACTGTTTCACCACGGTGCGGCGGTGCACCTTGAGAGTGCGCGCGAAGGCTTCTATGGATGAGAGCAGCCGTTGCTGCAGCCCGACGACGAGCAGCCCGGCCGCGGCCTGCGACCTCAGCGAGGTCGTCGCGTGCCGCTCTTCCCGTGCGGTGCGGTACTGATCGAGCAGCTCCGACAGACGGATTTCGGGAGCGTTGGGCGGCAGGTTGTCGATCACCACCCTCTCGACGATCCGCCTGGGAAATCCCCCCTGAATCTCCCGGATGTCTTCCTTTAGGCGGCGTACCATCACCTCCTCGAGCTCGCCTTTTCCGCGGATCTTCACACCGCGTGTGAACCGGTACGGGTCGAGCAACTCCAGCAGGGTGGAGAAGCTGTTGGAGTGGCCGTTGTGGGGCGTGGCGGAGAGAAACAGCCGGTGCTCGAAACGGCCGCACAGGTCCCGGACGGCCCGGGTGAACTTGGTCTCGATTCCGTAGCGGCCCCCGCTTGAAGGTGCCGCGTGGTGGGCTTCGTCGAGAATCAGCAGACTGCCCGGCAGCAACCCGCCCAGCCATTCCCGCATCGGGTCGGCGTACGTCGGATCAACCAGCAAGTTATGGGAAACCAGGAAGCGGCTGTGCGTCCGCCACGGATTCACCCCGAATCCCCGCTCGCGGCGAACTCGCGCCAAGTAGCGCCGGTCGAGGATCTCGAATACCAGTCCGAAGCGCTCCTCCAACTCGCCTCTCCACTGCTCGATCACCGAGGGCGGAGCCGAGACCACGATGGTCTTCGCCTTCCTCCGCAACAGCAGCTCCCGTGCGATCAGCCCGGCCTCGATCGTCTTCCCGAGCCCGGTGTCGTCGGCGATGAACAGGTTCACCCGGGGCAGACGCAGCGCCTTGCGCAGGGGCTCCATCTGGTAGGCGTCGATCTTGATGCCGGCGCGAAAAGGGGACTGGAACAGGTTCGGGTTGGTCGCCGTGACGCAGTTCCAGCGCAGGGTGTGGAGAAAGGCCGCGAATTGTCGCGGCGAGTCGAACTCCTTGTCCGCCAGATCGGACCAGCCCTCTTCCTCAAGGATCAGGCGGTCGATCTCGTAGTTCCAGTAGACCTCGAGGCTCTGTCCCTGGGCGTCGTCGTCAGCGCAGGCCAGGCGCACGAGGGGCGATACGGAGCCGTTGGCTACTACTTCCTCGACCAGCCAGCGCCGCGAGCGGACCAAGACCAACTGGCCTACGCAAGGGGTGCGTTCGGGCAGTGTTGGCGGAGAAACGCTCATCTATATTCTCGGATCCGTTTCTGTATCTATTTCATTATGGTACCCTGCAAACCGTTACCTTACTACCTTGTAACAGGCAAGTCAAATATCCTTTCATTCCACCCAAACTCCGCTGTTTCCACCGGTCGGAGGCATAGCTCAAGTGGAATGACCCTCCTGCTCTTCTCAGTGTGGACACAAGACCTGGTTTGCCCTACTTTTTGCCAGTTCATCATGACGCCTGCACCCCTATTGAGATGAAATGAAAAGCGCCGCCATTGGCAAAATGCGCCAGAAACTGGCCCGCGACGAGCCGGTTTACGGTCTCTGGATCACCCTGGAGTCGGCCAGCATTGCCGAAATGGGGGTGGCTCTGGGCCTCGACTGGATCGTGGTCGACGCAGAGCACGGCCACCTGGACTGGCGCGACATCCTCGAGCACATCCGCGCCACCGTGCGCAGCGACACGGTTGTGCTGGTGCGCATCGCCGAACTCAGCATCGGGCTGGTCAAACGCGCCCTGGACATCGGCGCCGACGGAGTGGTGGTGCCCTGGATGGAGGAGGTCGAGCAGTTGCGCGAAGCCGTCTCCTTCGCCCACTATCCGCCCAAAGGGCTGCGCGGAATCGGGGCCGAGCGCGCCACTTGTTGGGGGCAGTGCTTTGCGGAGCACGTCGAGGAAGCCGAGGAGAACGTGCTGGTGGTGCCCATCATCGAGTCGGTGAAGGGAGGACACAACATTCACCAACTGCTGGAGGTGGAAGGGGTCGAGATCTTCTTCTTCGGTCCGGCCGACTACTCGTCCACGGCCGGATCTCCGGGCCAGTGGGAGGGTCCGGGCGTAGCCGCGATGATCCTTGCGGCCAAGGACGCCATCCGCGCCGCCGGCAAGCACTGCGGGGTGGTGGCCACGGACAACGAAAACCTGGACGAGCGCCTGGACCAAGGCTTCCGCATGCTGGCCGCCGGCATCGACGGCGGGCTGATGCTGCGCAGCCTCCGCGGCGCCCTGGCGCATATCGGCCGCGATCGCAAGATATCCCCGGGCTTCACCCTGGAGAGTACGCCTCTCGACGCGGTCCGTCCCCTGGAGCGGCCGCCCGAATCCATGCGCCCCGACCGTCCCGAGGTAATGAATGCGGTCGGCGAGGGGGTTGAGACCGAGATTGTCTCCGGCTTGACCTTTGAAGCCCTGGTGGGATCCCACAACCAGGCGCGCAACCTGACCACCGGCCTTTCCACTTTCGCTCCCGGCGCCCGCCTGCCCTACCACACCCATCCCTATACAGAAACCCTTACCCTCTTGAGCGGCAAAGCCATTGTGGAAGTTGAAGGACGGATGTACGCTCTCGAACCATTCGACAACGTGACCATACCCCCTAACTTCCCGCACTCGGCCATGAACCCTGGAGCGCGCGCCGCCGCCGTTTTTCACGTGGCTGTACCCACCACCCAACTGAGCCGCACCCTGGTAGAATCCTTCTTCACGCGCCGCAGAATGTCCGCCGATTCCAGCGGCCAATCCGGAGGAGAGAGGGTCACCCGGCACCGCAGCGCGCCGCGCTACGAGGCAGGACCGAACACCTCTTTCATCGATTTCTTCAACCGCGACCTGATGCCTGGAATCGAAATGAGTGGTGGTTACGGACTTTTCCAGCACCAGGGACGCCTCCCGGCGCACATCCACGACTTCGACGAATCCATCTCGATTGTCGAGGGCACCGCCAATTGCATCGTGGAAGGACGCCGTTACACCCTGAGTGACAACGCTACGGCACTGCAGCCGCGCGGCCGCGTCCACTATTTCATCAACGAAACCCACGAGCCCATGGCCATGGTCTGGGTCTACGCCGGCCCGATGCCCGAGCGCCTGGTGGTCGATGAAGCCTGCGCGACGGTAGAAGGCAATCCCTGGAGATAACGAAGGCGTACCATGTCAAACCCAGAACGGAATGTCTTTCGCGTTGCCCTGACCGCCGATTTCTTCGATATCGACGGCAACTTGAAATTCAAGGACGTGGGATTGGAGCTCTTCGCGGACTGCCCTCTCGTTGAATCCTGCGTCCTCGGCGAAAACCGCCCGGAACTCGGGTCCGACCAACTCGGCGGGATCCAGGGAGTGATCCTGGGTGGGGAAAGGGTAAGCGTCGAGACCGTGTCGGCGGCCGAGAACCTGCTGGCATTCAGCCGCGTTGGCGTGGGTTATGACGCAGTGGATGTGTCAGCCAGCACCGAGGCCGACGTCGTCGTGCTGATAGCGGCCGGCGGTGTCAACAGATCCATGGGCGAGGCCACCGTCGGCCTTATGATCGCCCTGACCCATCGCCTGATTCCCAAGGATCGGCTGGTGCGTGCGGGTGCATGGGACGACCGCACCAAGTACCATGGCGTGGAGTTGCGCGACCGCACCTTCGGGGCCGTGGGGCTCGGCGGTATTGCACGCGAGACCATGCGGCTGCTGAGCACCTTCGGCATGAACAAACCAATCGCCTTCGATCCGTTCGTTGACGCGGCCACAGCCGAGAGTTTGGGCGTTGAGAAAGTCAGTCTCGACGAGTTGATGCAGCGGGCGGACTTCGTCTCGATCCACTGTCCCCTGACCGACGAGACCAGCGGTCTGGTCGGGGCGCAGGAGTTGAACCTGATGAAACCCGAAGCTTACTTGATCAACACCGCGCGTGGAGGCATTGTCGACGAAGACGCACTCTTCGAGCATTTGCAAAAAGGGCGAATCGCCGGAGCCGGAATCGACTGTTTTGTAGGAGAGCCGATTGTGGAGCCGCACCGCTTTGGCGCTTTGAACAATGTAATTTTGGCGCCTCATTCAATTGGCTGGACCGAAGAACTGTTCCGCGACATTGGCAGAATGGCATGCCAGAGCCTGGTCGATCTTGCATTGGGACGAGTACCCCCAGGAGTAGTCAATAAGGAGGTTTTCGAGCGCCACGGGTTTCAGCAGAAGTGGAAGCGATTGCAGGTGAAAGGATAAAATGCATATTGCCGGTTCAGGTTAACTCCAAAGTTATTCAGCGCGGGTCGGTGCAACCCCCTTTCTCAGTGTCAACAACTCTTGAACCACTTGCTACGGGTTTTGTCATGCCTTCAGAAAATCGTTATATGCAGCTCGACGATTTGGGTAAAGGGACAGCTAGCGCAGGGCTGGAGATACTTGCCGGGGGCCGATTCGAGACCCCATGGCGTTCGCTCAAGTACGTGGAACTGGCTCCGGGGAAGGGGTTCCGTGCAGGGGCGGCAGAGTGGTGCGAGCACGGTTTCATAGTTATTGAAGGAGTGGTCGAGTGCGTCAGCGATGGGGTGCGCACAGTAGTAGAAGGACCGGCGGCACTGCTGGCAGGACCCGCCCGGGAGCACACAGTTAACAACGTCGGCACGGAAACCGTGCGTCTTGTCCACATGGGTGTGGCGCTCGGGGCAGCCGTGAGGGGGGACGGTTCCCTACGGGTCGAATCCGTGGACCCGCAGAGCCTCGAGTGGCGCGCTTCCATCCATCAGGGGGTCGGCCGCATCGCCACCCGGCACCTGTGGGGACCGGGCGATTTTAACAGTAGCTGGACTTTTGTGGACCACGCCCTATTGGAATCGCGGAGTTCGGTAGGCTACCACTACCACCAGGCTCTGGAAGAATGCTTTCTCGTCTTGAAGGGCAGTGGACTCATGACCATCGACGATGAGACCTTCGCCGTGGGGCCAAATTCGGTGACCTGGCAGGGGATTGAAACCAGCCACGGAATCTACAACCCGGCTGCGGAAGAGTTGGAGTTCTTGCGCCTGGCCGTGGCCAAGGAGGACGAGGATTTCACCACCATTGACTTGCACGACGACCTGAGCGGCCGCAGACCGGGAAGGTGAAAGCGTGAATTTGAAAGATCTCTACCAGGAAGAGAATACGGCAACGTGCATGGCCGTTGCCGCAGCCGATTTTTTGGCTTCCCTGGATGCCGGCCAGAGCACCCGGGTCCGACTCGACTTCGGGGATAAGGCCGAGCGCGAAAACTGGCACTATATCCCGCGGGCGCGGGCCGGTCTACCCCTGAAGGACATGGACGACAAGCAGCGGGAACGCGCCCTTGCCCTGGTGGGCACCGGTCTGAGCCCTGGTGCCCGGGCCAAAGTCAGAACAATTATTGCCCTGGAAGAAATCCTGGGGCAAATCGAAGGACCAAATCGCCGCTTCGCCCGCGACCCGGAGCTCTACTACGTCTCCATCTTTGGCATCCCCGGGGCCGAGCTGTGGGGCTGGCGTTTTGAAGGACACCACGTATCCTTGAACTACACCCTGGTCCAGGGCCGCATGATAGGACCGATGCCCATCTTCTTTGGAGCCAATCCAGCTCAAGTGCGGCACGGCGCGCAAAAAGGGTTGCGGGCGCTCAAGGAAGAGGAGGATCTGGGAAGGGAACTGCTACATGCCCTTGATGGAGAACAGAAAAGGGTAGCCATCGTCAGCGCCCAGGCACCCCCTGACATCGTCACCCGCAACCTGCCGCATGTGCGCAATGAGGTCGGAAAGAAGGGGCTCTCCTGGGTCCGGATGACACCTGCTCAGCGCCAATTGCTCAAGGCCTTGGTGGAAGTCTACATCGGACGCTTGCCCGCAGAAGTGGCCGCGGTGGAAATGGGAAGACTTGAGAAGGCCGACCTCGGTGAAAGCTGTTTCGCCTGGGCCGGAGCAGAAGAGCGCGGAGGGGCCCACTACTACCGCATCCAGGGGCCGACCTTCGTGGCCGAATACGACAACACTCAGAACGACGCCAACCACATTCACGCGGTCTGGCGCGACCTGGAAAACGACTTCGGCGAGGATTTGTTGCAGCGCCACTATCGCCAGAACCACTAGGGCGTTTTTGGCTGCCTTGCTGCCGTAACGGCTTGTAAATACTTTTCAATCTTGACCCGGACCTTGGCGATAAGGCCCGGGAAAACTTTTGAACTTGCAAGGAGGACCGGAATGAGAATCAGAATCGCATGTCCGCTGCTGCTAGGGTGGATTGTCTTTGCCCAGGCCGGACACGGCGAAAGCGCGGCAAACACAGACACCGAAAAAGAAAAAACCCTGTACGCTCTCGGCCTGGCCGTGGGCGAAAGTTTAGGATCGCTCAAAGGACAATTGACCGAAGCGGAAATCGAGGTGGTTTTGCGCGGTTTCTCCGACGCAGCTACCGGCAAGGAGCCTCTGGTGAACTTGCGGGAGCGCATGCCGCAACTGGAGGCTATGAAAAAAGAGCGCATGGCCGTGGCGTCCCAGCCTCAAAAAGACCAGGATCGAGCCTACCTGGAATTAGCGGCCGCCGAAGAGGGCGCGGTCAAGACAGCTTCCGGGTTGGTCTACAAAGAACTGACCGCGGGCACCGGACCTCAACCCAAAGCAACGGACCGGGTCGAGGTGCATTACCACGGCACCCTCGTCGACGGCAGCGTATTCGACAGTTCGGTGCAACGCGGCGAGCCCACCGCTTTTGGGCTGAATCAAGTCATACCAGGATGGATAGAGGGGCTTCAAATGATGAAGGTAGGGGGCAAAGCGCGGCTCGTAATCCCCTCCGAACTGGCCTATGGGGATGGAGGGCGACCTCCCGCAATCCCCGGTGGAACAACCTTGATTTTCGAGGTCGAATTGCTGGGTATTGAATAGGACTTTTTGGAAAAATAACCGAGGAGAAGGAACTGAAATGAAAGCAATGCACATTGTAGCCAGCGCAACTGCATTGGCCCTGCTGGGATGTGGTAGTCAAGTGAAAGTAGAGACCGAGGAGGAAAAGGACTTCTACGCCCTTGGCATGCTGGTGGCCGAGGGCTTGGGACCCTTTAAAGGCCAATTGACTCCCGAGGAACTCGAGGCGGTGGTGCGCGGAGTCGAAGATGTCGCCCGCAACCGGGAGCCCGCGGTTGACCTCTCCGAATATCTGCCCAAGGTCGGCGCATTGTCGGAGCAGTTCAGAATCAGAGGGGAGCAGGAATTCCTGGCAGCCACCGCGGCCGAAGAAGGAGCTGTAGTACTGCCGTCAGGGGTGGTCTACCAGGAACTGGTGGCCGGACCCGGCGAGGAAATTGGACGCCGAGACTGGGTCACCATTCATTTCCACGGCACCCTTGTCGGCGGCACCGTATTCGACAGTACCGTAGAGCGCGACAAACCCGAGAAGGTGCCTTTGAGCCAGATGATGCCAGGATTAACCAAGGGTATAAGGCAGATGAAGGTGGGCGGCAAAGGCCGGATTGTCATTCCCCCCAGTCAGGGTTATGGAAGGAAGAAAGCAGGTTCAATTCCTCCAAACTCGGTACTCGTCTACGAGGTCGAAGTCCTGAGCACCGAACGCATGCCGTGGTCGATTCAGGAATAGATTGTACTGCCGGAAGAAGACCATGTCAGACCCAAAAATCGGCGTCACCCACTACAACTGGCCGGGATATGACCTGGAGGGCTTTGCCGCCCGAGCCAGCGAGATAGGCTACCGCTACTGCGAACTGCAAATTGGCGACATCTGGGACGGGGAGTCCAAAAATGGAGAGAAGGGGGCGGAGGAAACAAGAGTCCTCCTCGACAAATACGGCTTGCAAGTGGCGGCGGTGGCAGCCGGCAACGATTTCCTGCAGGCCGACCCCGGCGACCTGGATGCCCAGATAGAGCGCTACTTATACGTCTGCCAGATCGTCCCCACCACCGGCACTGACATCGTGCGCACTGACGGCGGTTGGAATCGCAATGGCGACGTGCCTCAGGAGCATTGGGACCCTATGCTTCTGAATGCCTTCAAGCGTTGCGCTGAATTTTCAGAAAAACTGAAGGTGCGCATTGCCCTGGACAACCATGGGCTGTCGACCAATGACGGAGAGTGGCAATTGAGCTTGATCGAAAGGGTGGGCTCGCAGCGCCTGGGAGTGAACCTGGATACCATGAACTACGGTTGGTACGGCCACGATCTGGAGCGGGTCGATCACTTTTTCGAAATCCTGGCTCCGCACGTCTTCCACACCCACTTAAAAGATGGGCGCGGATCACGCCGGAACTACACCGGCGCCGCCCTTGGTGAAGGAGAGATTCACCTGGACCACGCAGTCAAGTGCTTGCAGGAGGTGGGGTACGAAGGGGTATGGACGGCGGAGTACGAAGGGCAGGAGAACGTCCAAGGAGCGGGGTACGAAAAGTGTTTTCAGTGGATGAAAGCCCACCTCTGAAATCGGCCAATTTCCCCGAAGGTCCCAACCGCATTCCGCCGATGGCGCGGCCGATCCCAACCCTGCTGCATCCCCGAATTATTCCCTGGGCACCACAGGGTCACTGAAATTGAATTCGGATCCATTTGATCAGATCAACCTTTCAATCTCATCGATCTTTTTGTCGAGACGCTTGGAGGAAATGGGGTGGGCCGTTCCCAGTTCCTGGGCAAAGATCGATACCCTGAATTCCTCCAGCATCCAGCGCAATTGCTGAATGTGTCCCCGGTGCGAGGGCGAAGGATCTTCCCCCAACAACCGCTCGAGAGCCTGCTGGTATGGCCTGACCTGATCCCCTCTCAGCGCATCCTTGCGGGGGTCGAGGTGGGCGCGCTCAGCCCGTACAAGTACGGCCTTGAGATATCGACACAGATGGTAGAGCCGGACAAAAGGCGTGCTCTGCAGAAAATCTGGGGGCATCAAGCGCTTCAGGTCCCCTTCCATCTCCGGATAGGGGTGAGGATAGCGAAGAATTGTAAACCGGGTTTGCAGCAGGTTTTGCAGCAGATCCAACAAGCGCCCTGCAGGGTCCATCTCCAGTTCGTCTCTGGCGCGCTGCAGGCCAGCCTCAAAGGCGCTCCGAGTGAGGGGGTATAGCCGCTCGCGCTCGAAGAGATGCCGCTTCAGGTGGAACATGGCCTGGTCGCGCAGTTCCTGAACTGTTCCCTGGGAGCGGTAAAGATCCTTGAAGCGGCTCAATTCACCCAGTCCCCGCTGCAACAAAGCCATTTCCGCTCCGAGTTCCAGTGAATACAGGCGGCAGAGGCCCCCCTTGCTCGCAGATTCGGCCTCTGCCCTGCTTTTGAACAGCCGCAGGCGGACGCCTTCTGCTGCCTCTTCCAGTCCCGGGAAGCCGTAGAGCGGGACGCCGGATGCCCGGCTGATTTCCACCTGTTCGGGCAGATCGCCAAAATCCCAGCTTTGCAGCCCATCTCGTTCCCACTTGCCCGCGGCCCGGGTCCAGGCCTTAAGCTCAATCGGGGTGTCATGGCGCCCAAGACGCTCAACCAAATTGGACAAATCGCGGCCTGCTACCACTGGTTTGTCGCCTACGCCTTGCACCTGGATGCGCATACTCAAGTGCTCCGGCAAGCTTTCCAGATCCCAGTCGGAACGCTGGATTTCCAGCCGGTAATGGCCGGCGATGAAATTTTCGAGAGACTCCAAGAAAGAAGGGTGGGTAGGTTTTAAATGAGCAGCAATTATCGCCGCTTTCTGCGGAATCGGCAGCAGTTTCCTGCGTATTGATTTGGGCAGCGAGCGCAGCAGGAAGGCGATCTTCTCTTCGATCATGCCGGGAATAAGCCACTCCAGAACTTGGGGGTCGATAGCGTCCACGAGCTTGTAGGGCAGCTCCAGGGTGACGCCGTCCTCTTCGTTGCCCGGTTGGTATATATAGGATAGATCCAACTCCTGTTCATCTAGGGCCAAGGTGTCGGGAAAGGCACGGCGGTCGTAGAAGGAATCCTCGCCGAGAAGGTCGGACTCATCCATGAAGAGGAAACGGGGATTCCCATCGCGATTGGCGCGCACCAGGCGGTTGAGATCGTGCACCGAGGACACCCCCTGAATCTGTCTGGCGTAAAACAGGTAGGCCGCCTCCCCGGCATCGGGGTCGTCGCCCCGGCGCCTGCGGGTCTGCCAGATCTGGATTTTGTGACAAAGCTTCAGGTTGTGCTTCAAAAATTGATACGGCGCGCGGATAGATCCCCCGAGCAGTGCCTCGCGAATGAAGATCTCAGTGGCCTTCTGGGGATGGATGCGGTTGTAGGGAATGAGGCGGTCGAGAACCTGAAGACCGTATAGAGATAAGGTTTCCTGCACCAGAACCCGGCCTGAGCGCGCATTCCAATAGGGTTCCTTGTAGGAGGAACGGCACAGATGTCCGCCCAAATCGGCCAGCCATTGAGGATGGATGCGGGCCGCGGTGCGCGCATAGAGTCGCGAGGTCTCGACCATTTCGGCCGCGACTATCCAGTCGGGGGCAGCCCTGCCGTGGTTTCCAGTGACACCTGCATCATTTTTCTTTTTTGCAACTTTTTGAAAGAGCCCCGAGCCGGGAAAAATCATCACCTCGCGACCGCGCGCAGCCCGATAGGTATTGTGCTCCTTCTTGCAGGCGATATTGCTCAGCAGGCCGCTGAGCACGGAGCGGTGGATGGAATCGTAGTCGGCCCTTTGCCGCTGCCATTTGAACCCACCCATTTCGCCCAGACTAGTGGAAAGTTGGGCATGGATATCGCGCCACTCGCGCATTCTCGTGTAGGAAAGAAAGTGGTTTTTGCAGAACCTGCGCAACTGGTTCTGTGATAGCTGTTCCATCTTGTCGTGGTACCCCTCCCAGATGTTCAAGAGGGTGATGAAATCAGATTGGGGATGGAGAAACTGTCTGTGCATCTGGTCGGCCTGTGCTTGCTCTTCCAAGGGCCGTTCACGGGGGTCCTGAATGCTGATAGCGGCGGCAATGACGAGTACCTGGTGCAACGCACCTTCGCTGCGCGCCTGAAGGACCATGCGCGCCACGGTGGGCACAATGGGAAGGCGGACCATGTCGCGGCCCAGGGGTGTCAGACGGCGGTCCGAGTCGAGGGCACCCAACTCTTCCAAGAGTAGAAGTCCCCCGCGAATGGCCCGAGGTTGGGGAGGATCGATAAATGGGAAGGTCTCGACTTGGCCCAACTTGAGGGCCATCATGCGAAGGATGACCTCGGCCAGATTCGCTCGCTGGATTTCGGGCTGGGTGAACCGCGGCCGTGAAAGAAAATCGGCCTCGTCGTAAAGACGGATACAAACCCCGCCGGAAAGACGACCGCAACGCCCCTTGCGCTGCTCTGCGCTGCTCTGCGAGATGGTCTCAATGGGCAAACGCCGGGTCTGGGTGCGCGGATTGTAGCGGCTTATACGGGCAAGCCCCACGTCGATGACGTAGCAAATCCCGGGCACGGTCAGAGAAGTTTCGGCTATATTGGTGGCCACGACGATGCGGCGCCTTCCCTGGGGCGCAAAAATGCGCTGTTGATCGGAGGCGGTGAGCCGCCCGAAGAGAGGCAGAACTTCGACGTGGGGTCCTTGGCGCCCCACCAGACGCTCCCGGGTTTCGCGGATATCGCGCTCGCTGGGCATGAACACAAGAAGATCGCCGGAATGGGATTCCTCCAGGATCTGGTCCACTGCGCTGACAGCCGCGTCGACGTAGGTGCACTCCCCGCTGTCCTCCAAGAGCTGATCGAGGGGCCGGTAGCGCACCTCGACCGGGAACATGCGGCCAGAGACCTCGATGACGGGGGCCCCGTCAAAGGCCTTGGAAAAGGAAGTGGTATCGATGGTGGCAGAGGTGATAACGATCTTGAGGTCGGGCCGCTTCCGTCGCAGCAGGCGCAAATAACCCAGGAGAAAATCGATATTTAGGCTGCGCTCGTGGGCTTCGTCCACAATTATGGCGTCGTATTCCAATAGTTGAGGGTCGCTCTGGATTTCTGCCAGTAGTATGCCGTCGGTCACCAATTTTATGTAGGTCCCCGGAGAGGTTTGGTCCTTGAAGCGGATTTTACATCCTACCTCCCGCCCCCACGCGACCTCCAGTTCGGCGGCGATGCGCTGAGAGATCGACAGAGCCGCCACTCGTCGCGGCTGGGTGCAGACAATTTTGGCCGCCAGTCCGCAGCCTGCCTCCAGACAAATTTTGGGAAGCTGAGTAGTCTTGCCCGAACCGGTCTCACCGGCGACGATGACCACCGAGTTGTCTTTTATTGCCCGAACGATATCGTCTTTTCTGGCTGTGAGAGGAAGGTCCTTCGGGTAGCTCAGAGCCGGTTTGTTGCGGTGGCGCTGCTTGAACAGACCCGCAGAGCGGGAGGCCTGAGTGAGAAGGTGTTGCAACTCAGTGGGACGGGGCCGGCGGCGTTGAGTTATCAGCCGCTTTTCAAGGCGGACGCGATCCTCCAGCATGCACTGCGGCAAGAGGGCTTCAACGGCGGCTACGGAAGTGGGAGCAGTAGAACCTTTGGCTAACATTTACAGGTACTTATATATAGGCATTAGCAGTTGAAAGGACATGCAAAAATCTAAGTACCGATGGGCCGGATTCGCAAATAATGGGATTCCTTAGAAGAAGGGCAGCAAACTTCCCGGACATTTTCCCCAGTAGCGCCAGCGGAGGCCATGGCTCCAGCAAGGATGGCTGGAACGCGGAAAATACTTGCATTTTGGGGCAACTCGGACATACCCGAGGCCAAGGAGAGGCGCAGGGTTGCGTGTTGGAAGTTTTCAGGGGCCAAATCGATATTGACAACGACAGTCTTCATAGAGTACGTTTTATCAGGTGATTCCTCCGCCGTGCCTAAGTATGAAGGCTGGTGCGGTAGCTCCATCTCGGCACCTGGTTCGATTGGCATCCGAGCGCCTATTGCCCCTTGTTTTTGCCTGACTGACAGGCCTCGGAAATGAGGCCAGAATGGACGTGACCATCCCCTCACATCGGGGTATTTCGAGAGAAAGGCTACTGGCCATTTTCATCCAACTGGGAAGGAATCCCGGAAACCTCTCCGGGTGACCAAAACCATTCACCGCTGTTCCATTCGATATATTCATCTCAAGTGAGATACGCAGCCTTCCTACTTGCCTTATTTCTGCATCCTGCGAATGCACCGGCAGAGACGGTGTACCACATGGAGGTGCACACCATCGACACTCAAGCCGGGATGATCGATCCGGGGATTTCCGCCTTTTTCGAGCGCGTGATCAAGGAAGCCGAGAGCACCGAAATAGACGCAATCGTTTTTGACATCGACACCTTCGGCGGACGGGTGGACGCGGCGACCCTGATCAGGGATATCATCGTCGACACCGAGATTCTGACCATTGCTTTCATCAACAAACGGGCAATTTCCGCCGGCGCCCTTATTTCTCTGGCCTGCGACCAGATCGTAATGACCAGCGGCGCCACCATCGGAGCGGTCACCCCGGTGGAAGGCGGTAGCGGCAGCAAGGCCAGCGACAAGGTAGTTTCGGTCATGCGCGCGGAGATGCGCTCCACCGCCGAGCGCACCGGCCGCGATCCAAAAATCGCCGAGGCTATGGTGGACGAACGCGTCGACATCCCCGGGCTGAGCGCCGAAGCCGGGCGCCCGGCCACCTTGACCACGGAGCAAGCACTGCACTACCAGGTGGCCGACGAGACCGCCGACACCCTCTTTGAGGTTCTGCGCATCTATGACCTCACGGATGCCGAGATCGTAGAAATCGAACTCAACTGGGCGGAGCGGTTGGTACGCTTGTTGACCCACCCAATCATCACCTCCCTCCTTCTCGCGGTGGCCATGTTCGGATTGATCGCAGAGGTTCGCACGCCGGGTTGGGGCTTGGGGGGAACTCTGGCCCTGCTGGCCCTTGCCCTTTTCTTTGGCAGCCACCTCATCGTTCGCCTGGCAGAATGGGAAGAATTGTTGCTCTTTGCCCTGGGAGCCGGCCTCCTGGTAGTGGAGATCGTCGCTATCCCGGGATTCGGGGTGGTGGGTTTGGCCGGAATAGCAATTATGGCCGCCAGCCTGGTGCTGACCCAATTGGGAGACTTTGAATTCTGGAGCATAGAGGAAATATCCGAGGTGGTGGGGCGGCTGGCAATTTCGGCAATCGGCGCGGTGGTGTTATCATTGGCACTTCTGCGCGCTCTCCCCAGGTTCGCAGCCTTCAACCGCCTCATTCTAAAAAGCGAGACCAGAGCTTCGGAGGGGTATGTCTCCGCCCCAACCCAAAGCGACGAATTTCTTGTCAATCAGGAAGGCGTGACCCTGACCGATTTGCGCCCGGTCGGAGTAGGAGTATTTGATGGCCGGCGCCTCAACATCATGGCTGAAGGTGAGTTCATCGAACAACAACGCCCGGTTAAGATCGTCGAAGCCCGGGGCAACCGGGTGGTGGTGAGGCCGCTTTGAATTTCGCAGGCTTTGAATTCTTACCCTGGATTTACGCATTTACTCTGCTCGTTCTGGGATTCTGCCTTATTCTTTTGGAAATCTTCGTTATACCAGGGTTCAACATCTTTGGAATCCTCGGCTTTCTGACCATGTGCGCCGGAGTAGGTTACGCCTATGTCAAATTGGGCTTGGGCCCGGCAGTGGCCGCGGCCGGGCTGGCCCTGGTGGGCACGGTTATATTGGTACGGATGCTGATTCGGGCGCGGGCGTGGCAGCGGATGGTGCTGGAAAGCGATACAAGCCGCGAACGGGGATACGATTCATCGCACCCGGACCTGAATGTCCTGGTGGGGCAATTCGGCGAGACGCTTACCGTCCTGCGACCAAGCGGCCGGGCCCAGTTTGGCGAGCGCATAGTCGACGTTGTAACCGAAGGGGATTTTGTATCCACTGGGAATCCGGTTGAAGTACTGACGGTGAAGGGAAACCGGGTAGTAGTACAAAAAATTGGCGCGACGAACTCGCAATGAGTAATTTGCCATGTCCGCTTCCTGGAAACAGGATTTTGAATTCTGGACCCCTCGCGCTTGGTTCGTCAGACTACCGGGTGGATCACATTTGTTGCGCACAGAGCCAGTGCAGATAGTAAAGCCTGCCGCGAAGAATCGACGCCCGCAAACAAGGATACTTTCGGGACCCGGCACAGGTTCAGTCAATTTTTAAGGAGGAGACCATGTCCATCACCTTTCTCTTGCTGATCCTCTTGGGGATAATCCTCTTTTTGGCTCTGTTCACTTACTTTGTCCCCATCGGCCTGTGGATCACCGCTTTCTTCGCCGGCGTGCGCGTCAATATCTTCAAAGACCTGGTCGGAATGCGCCTGCGCAAAGTGCCCCCTGCAGCTATCGTCCGGCCCAAAATCAGCGCCACCAAGGCCGGCCTCACCGTTGACCTCGACCGCATGGAAGCCCACTTCCTCGCCGGCGGCAATGTCGAGGCCGTCATTCTCGCCCTCATCTCGGCCGACAAAGCCAACATCGACCTCAGCTTCCAGCGCGCCACCGCCATCGACCTGGCAGGACGCAACGTGTTGGAAGCCGTCAAGGTCAGCGTCAACCCCAAGGTGATCAACACCCCTCTGATCACCGCCGTCGCCAAGGACGGCATTCAGGTCAAGGCCACCAGCCGGGTGACCGTGCGCGCCAACATCGACCGCCTGGTCGGGGGTGCCGGCGAGGAGACCATCATCGCCCGGGTGGGAGAAGGTATTGTGACCACGATCGGATCGGCCAACACCCACAAGGCGGTGCTGGAAAACCCCGACAGCATATCGAGAACCGTGCTGGAGAAGGGGTTGGACGCGGGCACGGCGTTCGAGATCCTGTCCATCGACATCGCGGACGTAGACGTGGGGGATAACATTGGGGCCAAGCTGCAGACGGACCAGGCGGAGGCGGATCTGAAGATCGCTCAGGCCAAGGCGGAGGAACGCCGGGCGATGGCCCAGGCGCGGGAGCAGGAGATGACCGCCCTGGTGAAGGAGATGACCGCCCTGGTCAAAGAGGCCGAGGCCGAGGTGCCCCGCGCCATTGCCGAAGCCTTCGGGAGTGGGCATTTGGGAATCATGGATTATTACCGCCTGCGCAATATCCAGGCGGATACGGAAATGAGAACCTCCATTTCTTCGTCAGGAAAAGGCGATAATCACACCGGACCATAACCTTTCTCAAGAACGGGCCTGAGGTGGAGCATCTTCTAATTATTTTGTTTGTGCTCTTCAGCATTGTTTCTGCCCTGCTGGGGCGCCGCAAGCGCAGGCTTGCCCGGCAACAGGCAGAGAAGAGAGCACGCCAGCCCGCAGAAATCGAAGCAGAAGAGGAAGAAGACTGGCCTTCCTTTCCCATGGGCGATCCTTTCGAGCAGGCCCCCCTGCCGGGTCCACTTGCAAGGGTGGACGAGGAGCAACTCGAGAACCAGGCCCTTGCCGCCGAGCAGCGGGCGCAGGAGATGGAGGAGCGTGCCCGGGAAATTGAACGACTGGCGGCAGAGATGCAATCCCGCCCCAGGGCGAGGGAGGCTGTCCAGGAGACCAAGCACCTCCAGAAAGTATCGCCAAAAACTGGGGAGAAGCGATGGAAACTCGATGCCCAAAGCGCTCGACAAGCGGTGGTCTACGCGGAGATCCTCGGCAGGCCCAAGTCCGAGCGCCGTGAAGGGATTTGACTTTACAGGGGCGGTCGCCCGGGGTAATTTGCATATTCCGCAGATCACACCTTGAGCCGAAGTGGCGAAATTGGTAGACGCGCTGGATTCAAAATCCAGTGGGGGCAACCCCGTGTGGGTTCGAGTCCCACCTTCGGCACCACCAATTAGCCCATCTTTGTCTCGGAACTTAGGGGCAACTCCGGGGAGCGCAGTTCACATCCATGCAACAGGTGGCCACCTGGCCCAGGGCAACATCTTGAGGGCAACCGGATTGCTACCTAAGCCATCACTTTCACCAGGATTTGCTCTCAGCCCAACTCCACAAAGATGGAATCCACGCCACAGTACACCTGCCACTTGATCCCTTAACTTTCCCTTGAAAAGGGACCCTGTCCCTTGTTGATTGGCCCCTGGTCCAATCCCCTCCGCCCTGGGGATCAAGGTGGCGAACCTTGATCCCCACAACCTTTCATCAGATCCTGCGCCGGATCCCCAAGGTATCGCGATCGTCTTCCTTTCCGTGGACAGTCGTCCTCGTTCTATTCCCCACCGGAGCTTGGCTCGATGCCGAGCTTTTGCTGGTGAAGGAGGGACAACCGCGATCCACCATTGTGATGGGGGCCAAAGCCTCGCCGAAAGAACGGCTCGCGGCGGAAGAACTGAGGGCATACCTGCACAAAATCAGCGGTGCTTTCGTCCCCCTCATCACCGACGCGGACAACGCCTCGGGCACCCGTATCCTGGTGGGGCGCAATTGCTTCTCCGCCGCCCAGGATTTTCGAACCACAGACCTGGAACTGGACGGTTACCTGATAGAGGTCCGCAGCACCGACCTGGTGCTCCTCGGCGATACCGATCAGGGCTCTATGAACGCGGTCTATGGCCTTCTGGAAGACCACCTGCAGGTGGCCCCCCGCTGGTTCCATGCCCGGAGGGGTGTCGGCGAAGATGTACTGCCCCAGCGGACCATTCGCTTTCCTGCCCTTCAGGAGCGGCGCAAGGCGGACTTTTTTTGCAGTGAGCGGACTGATCTGGTCCGGGCATACCAGGGGAGCACCGGATTGGCAGCAGCGCAACCGCGCCTCCCTAGGCACGTCCAACTATTTCTTCGGGCACAGCTTTCATAACATCCTCCTGGAAACGCCCCAACTCCGCGCCAGGCATCCAGACTGGTTCGCACGCAACTACAAAGGCGAGAGTAAAAAGTCGGGGCAGCTTTGCACCTCCCACCCTGATGTTATTCATATCGCCGTCAAGAAGGCCGCCCTCTTCTTCGACCGCATGCCCGATGCCTCCACCTTCGGCCTTGCCCCAGAAGACGGCAGATCCGGAGGGTTTTGCAACGATTGGCGCTGCCGCGCCCTCGACGAGAGAACCGGGGTGAAAAACGGATTCCTCACGGACCGATTGATGTATTTCTGCAATCAGGTGGCCGAGGGCTTGCGCCAGCTCGACCCGGTCAAATACGCCGACAAGCGCCTGGGTTTTCTCGCCTACCAAAACTACATCAACCCACCCGAAAAAGTGGTTCCGGACGAGATGGTCACCGTGGTGATAACTCATATGCACTGGACTTTCTGCGATGTACACGCAATGGACGACCCTGCCCGTTCAAAGAATGAGTGGTTCTCCCGCTTGCTCAGAGGCTGATTGGACGTTACCGACCAAGTGGGAGTCTACGACTATTTCGGCCACAACGAATTTTATGTCCCTTGGCCGCTGTGGAACACCACCATTCCCCAACATCTGGGCTATTACAAAAACCTCGGGGTCGAGTCATTCATTGCAGAGTCACAGCAGAACTGGGGTACTCAGGGGATGAACTTCTACGCCGCCACCAAACTGGCGTGGGATGCACACCGCAACGTGGAGGAACTGTGGAATGATTTCTACACACGTTTCTACGGTCCCGCGGCCGGTCCCATGCGGCCCTACTGGCAAGGCTGGGAAGAAAGCATGCGAAACTCCGATCGACACACATGGGACTGGATTCTCGAAGGGCCAAAGTCAGCCTTGATCGAAGCCAGCCGTACGCACCTGGACGCTGCTTGGGAAGCGGTTGAGATTGCCGCAGGCGAAGGTGCGGACCTGGGCAAGGTGCACTCCAGGCTGCAACTGGCCGAAGAGGGCTTCAAGCACACCGACATGTGGTACCAGATGCGACGCTTGAACCGCTCCGGACACACTGGCGAGGCGGTTTCCCTTGCCCGCAGGATTATCGACCACATTATCGCCACCAGAGGCACGGAACCTCAAGTATTCATCGAGGGGCTTGCCTTGCAGCATATCAGAGAGCAGCTCAGAGCCATGGGAGGCAAGCCTCTGGAGACACCAGTAGGACCCACTTTCCCTGCAGCCCCTGATTGGAACGGCCGCTTTGCTCTGCCGGTTCTCTCCGGCTCATTCCACCTTCTGCGCCTGCAAACCACGGATGTGAACTGGGACGGCGGCAACGTCGAGATCCCCTTCTCGATGAACCAGCGCGCCCGTGTCTGGCTCGCCGTATACGAAATCGGAAGCCCCGACCACCGGGGACCGCGGTCCCAATGGAGCGTGGCGCCGCTTTGACCTACAGGACAAATTTGCCTACGTCTCGCCCGGCGGGATCTATGCAGCCGGTGCCCACACCATCTCGTGGAAAGGCGAGGATTGGGAAGGAAGAAATTTGCCCGCAGGGGAGTACGAATTCGATCTCATTGCGGTCAACAACCTCGACCGGCCCGTACTGGCCGGACCCAGCGCCCGCACTGGATGGGGCTCCAACCTGATTGATACGCGCCGCGACCCTCCTGAGATCTGGGTCCAGGAGTACGAGCGCCAATACGCTGCAAACAGACACAGGACGGGGGACGTAATTCGCGGAACCTTGGGCACCGACTATCTTGCCGACCCCACGGCCTGGGATCGGTGGTCCTACAGCGACGTGCTGAATTTCGAAGGTGCCCGCACCCATAGCGGTCTCCGGGTTGACGACCGCAATCCGGACGTATTTTGGACCAACCCACTACGAGGGCGAGGCCGGGGGCCTCTACAAGATGCGAATCAAACGGGCGGACAGAACCTGGGGAAGGGACCTTACCTTCGGCAACAATGGATTTGCGCCCAACAACGAAGACCGTCTCATGGCCATCGGGCCATGGGGAGAGGTAGTGTACGGAGCCCACTGGAGCCAGGGCAATCCTCCCCTCAGTACCATCCAGTCATGGGACAAGACCAGCGGAGAAATTGTCCGCGAGTTCGACGTCAAGGAGATTTACGGCAATCGCGGCCCTGGTCAACTTGGGGTCAACGCCCGCGATATCTGGATGACCAGCCACTCCAGCCCCGACATCGCCTTCGTCAACCACGAAGGCAGGCTGCTGTGGGTGAATGGAAATGGAGACCTGATAGGAGGCCGCATTTCTGACCAGGAAGCCCCACGGCTTCGAATAGAACCTGCCTCGGGCAATAACATAAAGATCCAGGCCGATGCCAGCGGTAGCACTGCCTTCGTTACTACCAGCGGGAACAATAGAGGCATGCACTTCTCAGCCCTGGGAAGAGACGGGGCCGGTTTGTTCGAGGTGGAATTGCCGGGGCGGCTGGGACCCTTCAGACCCGACGTCACTTGGCATTTGCGCGTCGTAGACCAAGATGGCGGACCCTACGACGGAATTTACTATGGTTGCCGCCTGGGGCCGACCAGCCACTCCTGGAACTATCCGGATGGGCAGAAATTCGGTCCGGGCATGCTGGTGTACATTCCCTTCGACGTGGCCAGTGGCCTCCTGGGTCCTCGGGTGACCGCAACGTTGGACCTCCACCCATCCCCTGCCGACTACGCCCTGGGCTCAGCCTATCCTAATCCATTCAATCCGGTAACGGTCATCCGCTTCCAAGTTGCGGCCACCGCGGCCGTGCGGATTAATGTATACAATGTTTCCGGTCAGAAGGTTCGCACCCTGGTAGACGGGGAATTCATCCCCGGGACCTACCGGACGACGTGGGACGGTCGCGACTACAAAGGAAGGTCCCTGGCCAGCGGGGTTTATTTTTACCGCATGACATCCGGCGATTTCGCGGAAACTCGCTCTGTTCCATTGCGGAAGTAGAAGGGCTCCTTCCGCTAAGTCGGGATTCCACGCCAAACCTCATCCTCCCTTGTGCACGCCTGGATGCATATTGCTTAAAACCGTCTCGCTCGCCCGCTCATACTTCCTCGATTTGCCCAACCACCTCCTCCTTATATCCTGTCCGGCCACGCTCGCTCGAGTTCGTCAAAGCCTGAACAGTTCTGGGATTCTCTTTCAGCGCCACTGGTGTTGCTTGCTCTTCAAAGTTGCGAACCTGAACCAGATCCTGAGGCGCGGCCATGTATTCCTGGGCGCATCGAGTTTTGTGGCAGTCCGCTGGCAGCTATCAATTGCTTCAAATCGGCCAATCACTCATCGACTCCTACCCGATTATCCCCCATCCGGCTAGTGGCCTCAATTGAACTGAATTTGAGATTGGTTTGGGTCTCCTCGGAAAGCAGAAAATGGGTTCACAAGCAGGAACCGAAACTACACTTGGCAAAATAGCGAATGGGTTCGAAGGAGTTTGTTTAATTAATACAACCTATTATATTAATTAAAGTTAAGAAAAATTCCCTTGCCCTGATCGGGACTTTTTCTTATCTTAATCACAGATTTAGTAAGGTGAGAAGAATCCGGATACTTGCCGCACATTCTTCATTTTTTCCTCCAGGATGGCAGCTATGATTGCCGGGAAAATTAATCTTATCTGGGTTTATCACCTTTGGCACAGCTTACTCCTTCTGGCGCTCGCCGGTTCTGTCTCCGGTCTTCAGGTGAAGGGCAGGGTGCAAAAGCTGGATCCGATCATAGGAACTGAGCGTCAGCAGATGATTGGTGTCGCCGGCGCCGAGATCGGTTTTACCAACGAGAGCGATCCTCAAGAAATCTTCTCCACCGTCACAGATGGCCAGGGGAACTACGAAATCGATCTGGACGCCCCTACCACCGTGGGTAACGATGACCGCGCCAAACCCATCTCCTTCAAGCTGAATCAGAACTACCCCAACCCCTTCAACCCCGGCACTGTGATCTCCTACCAGCTCCCTGAGGCTGTGCCCGTGAGGCTGGACATTTACAACAGCCTGGGCCAGCGCGTGCGGACTCTAGTAGATGACTGGCAAGAGGCGGGACCTCACGGATGGGTGTGGGATGGTCGAGACGACAGCGGCCGGGGACTGGCATCGGGCGTCTATCTTTACCACTTGAAGGCCGGCTCCTTTACCGAGTCGCGCAAAATGGTGCTGGTGGACGGTATCTCCAGCGGCTTTCCGGAAGCTGTACTCCCTGGCCTTTCAGGCCTCTCCGGAGCCCCGGCCAGCAGGAAACCGGAAAAAAATCTCCCCGGAGGATTCTCAGACCGCGATCTGGTGGAGGGCGAGCTGCAGCCCCTCTCCATGGCCAGCAAAGTCGTTCAGGGACGCAGTTACCGCGTGACGATCGACGGTTTCAAGCTGATTCCTTTTGGGCAGCCCGGGGTGATCGTGAACGCGGACACAGCTTTGACCTTTACCGTCGAAGAAGATCTGCGCGAGAATATCGTCTTTCTCAAGGAAGGTCAGAGGCAGCTCTTCCTCGACGACTTCGCCATAGAGGAGATGAGAGGCCTGCGCCGGGTAATGCATCAGCCAGTGAAGAAGGGCGCCGTCATCCGGCCCAATTGGCCAGCCGGCGAGACCAGCCTGCAGACGCGCAGTACCGCGTTCTGGGATCCGCTGGATGGAGTGTTCAAAATTTGGCTCATCGACGGTCTCTGCCGCTTCAGCACCGATGGGCTGCACTGGATCCTGTGGGATCCACCCATCGAGTCAACCGGCGAGGTCGTTTTCGATCCTTTCGATCCCGATCCGGCGCGGCGCTACAAGTCTTTCAGCCCGAAAAAATCGGCATATTCACCGGACGGCTTCACCTGGAGCGTTCAAAAGCGGAAGATCCGGATAGCAGGCCAGACCAGGGAGGTCCTGGTCACCATTCGCAGTTCGGATGAGTGGAATTTTTCCCTTGATGCGGAGGAACGTCTCTACATCGCAACCGTCAAGCAAGGCGGATCCTACGGCCGCGCCGTCTACGTTGCCATCAGCAGAGACTTTGAAAATTGGACGCACCCCGAACTGATTTTCTACGCCGACGATCTGGACCAGGAGCTGGGGCGCCGGAATATCGCCGCACGATTCGCCGACGAAAGTCTGCACCACCCTGCCTGGAACGATCCCAGCGTCTACAACGTGGACGCCTACAACATGGGGGTTTTCCGCTACGAATCGGTCTATATCGGCACCCCGTCCCTCTACCACGCCGTCGGGCCCGTGCCCAACTACCCCAACACCGTGGGCTTCCATCTGGTCCAACTGGCGGTCAGTCGCGACCTGAAAACCTGGGAGCGCGTCGGCGACCGCCAGCCTTTCATCGGCCCCTCGCGGCGCGATTCGGGGGCCTACGATCTCACCCAACTCATCGGCCCTTCCAATGCCCTGGTGCGCGGGGACGAGCTCTGGTTCTACTACACCGGCATCAAGTATCGCGGCGGCTGGCGCTACGAAGGCACCTTCCCCCACGGAGAATATATTCCCCTGCCCGGCCTCGAGGTGGACACGGGAGCGATCTGCCTGGCGGTTTTGCGCCGCGACGGTTTCGTTTCCCTCGGCGCCGGAGAAGACGAAGGAATCGTGTTGACCCGACCCCTGGTATGGCGCGGCTCGACCCTGTGGATCAATGCGGCTGCCAGCGAGGGCGAAGTGGAGGTGGAGATCCTGGACGAGGACGGCGTGGTGCTGGAAGACTGGTCACGGACACAGGCATTGCCCTTAAGCGAGGACGGCGTACGCCAGGCGGTGAATTGGCACGGGTCTGGGGATCTTGGCAACCTGAAGGGGCAACTGGTCCGTTTGCGTTTTTACCTGCGCAATGCAGCACTTTACGCCTTTTGGACTGAATAAACCTTGGAAAATGCTTTTCGAATGGAATTTTTACCACCACTGGAAAATCGTTAATGCTGGTTATTTATCTTAATAAATTTACGGATTTAGATTTCTGCCTACAGGCCGAATCGTGGCCGAAGATCAAGTTTTTGTTGATATCTGTCCAGCGGTGACGTATCATAGGCATGGAAGGATTGCCCAAATCCGCAGCTTCCAAATTTCGAGTCCTTGCACTGAATTAGAATTTTCACTGATTTGTTTTTGAAAGACAGGATAGATATGCACGAAACTCTCAGCGACAAAGAAAACATTCTGCGTCTCTACTTCGACGATATCGCCGAGTCAAGGCCGCTGTCGCGCGAGCGCGAAGTCGAACTGTCCGCCCGCATCCAGGAGGGCCACCGGGACGCCCGCGACGAACTCGTCCAGGCCAATCTCCGCTTCGTCATCGACGTGGCCAAAAACTATCAGAATCGCGGCCTCTCTCTGGCCGATCTGATCAGCGCCGGCAACGTCGGGTTGCTGACCGCCGCCGAACGCTTCGACGGCACCAAAGGCTACAAATTCATCTCCTACGCCGTGTGGTGGATCAAGCAATCCATCCTGCAAAGCATCGCCGAGCACGCCCGTACCGTGCGCCTGCCCATGAACAAAGTAAGCCTGCTCAAGGACATTTCCAAAACCGCGCGGCGCCTGGGGCAAGGCCGCGAAGCCGAACCCGACGTGGAGGAGATTGCCCAGGAACTGGACGTGTCGGCCCAGGAGGTGCGGGAGACGCTGTTGAGCGCGCGCGCGGTGCGCTCCCTGGACGAAGCCTTCACCGAGGACGACGAGCGCAGCTTGCTCAACATTCTGACCGATCACCAGCAGGCTTCGCCGGACACGGAGGTGCTCAGCGCCTCGGCCCGGGCGCAGTTGGAGAGCGTACTGATCAACCTGGACGAGCGCGAGTTGCGCATCATCCGTCTCTACTTTGGGCTCGATGGCCACGAGGCGCTCACTCTGGAGCAAATCGGCAGTCTCATCGGGGTGACCCGCGAACGCGTACGTCAGCTCAAGGAGCGCGCCTTGAGCAGATTGCGCCACCCATCTCGGCATCAATCCCTCAAAACCCTGACCGAGGACGTCTGAGGCAATAACCTATGCAAGCTTTTCTTCCCCTCCTGATCCTCTTGGGAATAATTCTCTTCTTGACTCTGTTCACTTACTTTGTCCCCATCGGCCTGTGGATCACCGCTTTCTTCGCCGGCGTGCGCGTCAATATCTTCAAAGACCTGGTCGGTATGCGCCTGCGCAAAGTGCCCCCTGCGGCTATCGTCCGGCCCAAAATCAGCGCCACCAAGGCCGGTCTGGCCGTCGACCTCGACCGCATGGAAGCCCACTTCCTCGCCGGCGGCAATGTCGAGGCCGTCATCCTTGCCCTCATCTCGGCCGACAAAGCCAACATCGACCTCAGCTTCGAGCGCGCCACCGCCATCGACCTGGCAGGACGCGACGTGTTGGAAGCCGTCAAGGTCAGCGTCAACCCCAAGGTGATCAACACTCCTCTGATCGCCGCCGTCGCCAAGGACGGCATTCAGGTCAAGGCCACCAGCCGGGTGACCGTGCGCGCCAACATCGACCGCCTGGTCGGGGGTGCCGGCGAGGAGACCATCATCGCCCGGGTGGGAGAAGGTATTGTGACCACGATCGGATCGGCCAACACCCACAAGGCGGTGCTGGAAAACCCCGACAGCATATCGAGAACCGTGCTGGAGAAGGGGTTGGACGCGGGCACGGCGTTCGAGATCCTGTCCATCGACATCGCGGACGTAGACGTGGGGGATAACATTGGGGCCAAGCTGCAGACGGACCAGGCGGAGGCGGATCTGAAGATCGCTCAGGCCAAGGCGGAGGAACGCCGGGCGATGGCCCAGGCGCGGGAGCAGGAGATGACCGCCCGGGTGGAGGAGATGACCGCCCGGGTCAAAGAGGCCGAGGCCGAAGTGCCCCGGGCACTTGCCGAAGCCTTTCGCAGCGGCAACCTCGGTATCCAGGCTCCGGCATAGGAGTGTATCCGCAACGGATTAAACCTTCATCCGAGGGTGAGGAGCCGGTACTCCCTGTGCCAATTTGGACCTTATCCCGGCTCATAGACCGGACTAAAATCGGACACTGGCCCATACATGTCGCCTTACATGTAATGGACCCCGATAATCAGGCTCCTGGTCACCGCGATCCAGTCGCAACCAACCATCCTACTTCCTATTGCGAAAGGACTTCTGAGAAGCACCCACGCCAGTGTAAGCCCCGCTCCTGCCTTCACCTTTCTTTAAAAGTAACAATCTGACCTCGGAGTCTTCGTTTGTACAATGACCGAGTGATCCGGTTCCTCCATCAATCCGGCACGCGGCCGGCGTGGTTAGGGAGGATACGCAGCCGCCGGATCCAGAAAAATTTTTCCGGCTCGGCTTAGTCGGCGATAAGGGCCAGAATCCTGGCGGTCCAGGCTCCGTCTGCTTCCAGCACATAGTAATAGATACCCGAAGCCACCGGCTTGCCAGCCTCGTTGCGTCCATCCCAGCCGGCGTCCTCAAAGGAGCGCGGCGCCCTCCCCCCCAGATCGTAGCTCCTTATGAGGCGGCCATCCACCGAAAAGATGGACAGCCTGGTCACGATGCTGGCCCGCTCCAGATCGAATGGGATGGTGGTCCAGGCATGGAGGTCTGGCCTGAAGGGATTGGGAACATTCTGACCCAGACGCAAGGCCAGTGGAACGACTCCCTTCTCGGTGAGATTCGGATCGTACTCGGCGGAAACTAGGTACTCGTAACCCGATCCCCGAGCCTCGGTGACAGTGAGAACCAGAGCAATTTCGTCGTACTGGTCCCAGTCGGCAACCTGGATCGGATTTTCATTCAGAGGGAGTATCTGTGCGCCGTTGGGAGAAATCAGGATGAGTTGCCGGCTCCATTGGCCTTTCTCCGTCTGCATCTCCAGGGAAAACCCTCCAGGGCGCAACTGCGGTTCCAGCCGGATATAGGCGCTGCCAAGGTGGTCCACCTGGCCACTGTCCTGCGCCACCGTCCCGGTCTCGGTGCGAAGGGGGAGGGAAGAAACTTCGGGATACTTGTAACCCTCCGCATAGAAGCGACCTTCCTGGTGGCGGTCTCCAGTAAAGAAATTCCACGAGGCAAACTCGCTGACCGCCGCCCCCAGGTCGACGCGGGCATGCCTGCGGATAACCCGGTCGAAGTTGTCCAGGCGGGCATTGTGGCTGTGGCCCAACTCCTCCCAGATGGAGCGGATCAGAGCGCGCTCGAAGCGCTGGTCGAGGAAGTGGGCAAAGATCGCGGCTCCGTAGACTCGGTTACCGGTAATCCGGCTGTTGGTTACCAGCGATTGCCAAGGCCGCTGAAAATAAAAGGGAATGTACTGCAGATAGTCGTCCACCTCCGGATAGGCCACGTCCTCCATCCAGGTAGCCGAGATCTCCTGCCACCAGATCCCGTCCGACCCCTGGTAGTAACCGAATTGAATCGCATGGAAGAACTCGTGGGCGACGGCAACGTGCAGGGCGTCCTGGCCACGGCTCCGGGTGTAGATGGGGTCGGTGAAATTGTTGTCAATTTCGAGATAGCTGTGGGTGGTAGGACCTTCCTGCTCCGGGTGGGCGAGGCCATAGTAAGGTGGCAAATCTCTGAGATAGACGTCGTACTCATCTCCGTCAATGCCGCCATCCGGCGGCGGCGGCGCGTATCCCAGGACCTCGACCTGAAGCCGCCACACACTGTCGAGGGTAGCCGCCACGGCGTCAACATAGTCCGGTATGTCGTTGCCGTCTAGGTCGGTGGAATCGACCCCCCCGGCCTGGTCGCCGCTATCGTAGTGGATGCGAAAGTGACCCGAGGGAGATTTGTAAGAATGCTCCAACACCGGCCGCTGCATCGCCTTCGCCAGCTTGGCCCGGGTCGCCCAGCTCACATTCGGGAGCGCCTGCTGCACCGCGACAATGGCCGGGGTGCCACAGAACGCGTGGGTGACCGTTTCGCGGTACTCCTCGGGCAGGGCCCCGGGCTCGCGGACGGCATAAAACTGGTACAGGAGAGCGGTCTCCAAGTCCAGAACACCAGCTTCCCAGGCCTGCTCGATCAGGGATTTTCCCCGCACGGGCAATGTCGTGACAATACAAAGGAAAAAGAAAACTGTAGTGGACCGTTTCACGCCCTAAAATGTAGCCAGGTGGCCATATTTGTGGAAGTCTTGGAGTTTCGGAGAGGTTCCTTGCGCCTACACCGTATGCCCTGGGACTGAGGTTTCAGGCTCCTGGGGCTGCCGAGCCATATGGCAAATTTGAGCTGTTCGCTCTTGCCCAATAGCAGCAAGATCATTTTGACGGTATTGAGGTTATAAGCTATACTGACGGCGAAGGTGAGATACAGTTCATGGAGTGCATGTGGACATTTTTCTCTGCTTGTAAATGTCATTTGACCCAAGTGCGGTCGCTATGACCGTTCGCTCCACTCTGCTCTTGCTCTGCCTTTGCCCATGGTCATTGGGGCTTTCCTGTGCCTCGTCCACCGAAGCAGACCGATCCCCTGTTGTCGCTGATACCTCCCTCCAGAATTCGCTATTCACTCCGGTTCAGACCTACAGGATCGTCAATTCCTTCCCACATGATCCTACCGCCTTTACCCAGGGCCTGGCCTATGCGGATGGGGTTTTGTACGAAGGGACTGGTCTGCACGGCCAGTCCTCTTTGCGTTGGGTGAACCTGGAAAGTGGAGTGGTCTTGAAACGCCGCGAACTGCCCCGACAATTCTTTGGCGAAGGTGTAACCGTTTGGCAGGACAAGATAGTACAACTGACCTGGCGATCAAAGGTCGGCTTTGTGTACGACAGGCAAAGTTTTGAACTAGTGGGAAAATTCAACTACTCCACCGAAGGCTGGGGACTGACTCACGACGGCCGTCGCCTGATTATGAGTGACGGCACGTCTACCCTTTACTTTCTGGATCCCCAGAGCTTCGCGGAAACCGGCCAGGTTACCGTGCGGGACGAAGAAGGACCGGTGATTCTACTCAACGAGCTGGAATATATCGGAGGAGAAATCTACGCCAATATCTGGAGGACCGACCGCATCGCCCGCATCGATCCGGGAAGTGGCCGAGTGCTGGGTTGGATAGATCTGAGAGGACTGCTCAGCGCGGAAGACCGGCAACGTCCTGTTGATGTTCTCAACGGGATTGCCTATGATCATGACAACGGACGGCTTTTCGTCACCGGAAAGCGATGGCCCAAGCTCTTCGAGATCGAATTGCAATAAAAGCTGACGAAAATCCCCTTCGCCCTCGGGATCCGGATAAGAACTTTCCCCTACTGGCTGCAAACGGACGAACCCCCTTCAACCCATTTCCCCAGCAGGAGTCTCTTATGTCCGCTGCCGCTTCGACTGGACAGAAAAAACCCTTCGTTCCCCTGACTATCTCCATCTTGACCATCTCCGATACGCGCACCGAAGAAACTGACACTTCGGGCAAACTTCTGGTCAATGGCCTGCTGGAGGCAGGACACACGCTCTGCGAAAAGCGCATCGTAGCGGACAATGTATACAAGATCCGGGCAATTGTAGCCGCGTGGTGTGCCTCCGAAGAGGTGCAGGTGATTATTTCTACGGGCGGCACAGGCCTGACCGGTCGCGACGGCACTCCCGAGGCCGTACGACCCCTGCTGGACAAGGAGATCGAGGGATTCGGCGAGGTTTTCCGGGTGCTTTCCTACGAAGAGATCGGCGGCGCAACTATCCAGTCCCGCGCCCTGGCCGGGGTGTCCAACGCCACCTTTGTTTTTTGTCTTCCTGGTTCGTCGGGTGCGTGCGCTACGGCTTGGAACCGCCTTATCCGAGTTCAACTGGACAGCCGTAACCAACCCTGCAACCTAGTCGAATTGCTGCCACGCTTGAACGAAGTATGAAGGAAGGAAAAGAGGTCAGAGAAGCATTTCTGCGACGGCTTCTTTGGCGCCCAGCAGCGGACCGCGCACACCGCGCTCTATTTTGGCAAAAGCGTTGTGAGTGTGGATACTTTCGTGGTTGTCGCTGGAAACGCAAAACCAAGAAATAACCCCGCGGTCGAGCAGCCCGATGAGCTCCGTAGAAACGTCTCTGACGATGTCTTCGACGAACTTCGGATTTTCGTAGGCGCGCTCGGTTACACTTTTTTCGTCCAGGCGCTTGAGAATTGGATAAAGCTGGCAGGATGCACTGTTTTCAGCGATGTCTATGAGATCTTCAAACCAGACGAATTCGTCTGGACCCGGCCGCACGCTGACCGTGATCTCGGAGCGCTGGTTATGGGCGCCGTAGGCGCTGATCTCCTTGCTGCATGGACAACAACTGGCAGCATTTACCTGCACCCCTACGACCTTGTCGTGAACCCCCCCTGCGGACATCATGGCACGAAAGAAGCAATCATAGTCGAGCAGTCCGGCCTTGGAAGTGACCGGCGCCTCACGCCGCAGAAAGATGGGAAACTCCATGTCGAGAAATGCCTCTTCGGCATCTACGAAGTCCAGGAGCTCCTGCAAGACCAGGTGCACGGTATCGGGTCTGAAGTGCCGGTTCTGTTCGTTGAGGGCGATCATGAAGCGCGACATGTGAACGCCCTTCCTGTCATGGGGCAGGTGAACAGCCATCGACAAATTTGCCACTGTGTTGAACTCGCCGCCGCCCCGCAAGGGAAGAAAGAGAGGATAGCGCACATTTGAAACACCGACCTGGTCGATGTCGATGCCGCGCTGGTCGTTGCTGCTTTGAATGTCTGGAAGCACGAGTTTCTCTTTGCAGGAATAAGGAAAGGGGAAGGTTAAAATTCAATCTACTTTTGCAGGCAGAGGTTGTCAAGGCGGCGGTGCGCTCCTGGAACCGGGGAAAAAACAGCACCCCGGCACATCCTCAATTGTCTCCGCGGCGATCACCTTTCTTGTAGCCCCGAAAAACTTTTTTTAACTTTAGCATCTCGACTTGCGACAAGGGAAATGAACAGGAGAAATGGCAATAGTTGCAGAAAAACATAATAAAACCGGCGCCTCCTCAGCAAAAGTCGGTCCTGTGGCTCGCCTCCATTCAGGTGCCGGGCGGAGCGTACAAATGATGCGGCTTTCCTCACTTGCGCGCTGGCGTTGCGCCAATGGGTATGGTGGCTCATGGCAGTTTCGCATGAGCCTTTTTTTGCTCTCCTGGTTGGGGTTCGGTGGGGCCGATCCTGCCCGGGGGCAGGAGTTTGGAGGAGAGGACACTGGAGCAAGCTCCCACGCCTTATACGGCTCGGTGGGTCTGGGACTCATCGGTTTGGAGAAGGGGTCTGGCGCAGGTATTCCCCTGGGCCTGACCGCAATACTGGCTCCTTATCGGTTGATCGCCACCGGGAGCTTACTGGACATCGGCCTGACTGAGGGCAAGAATAGAAACCCGCGCTTTGAGAGGATCTACATCGGAGGGGGACAACGCATATGCGTGGACTCTCAGAGTGAATTTTTGGTTTCTGACTTCCGCTGTGCGGGTGGCACGGATGTGCTGGGATCCGTTAGCGCGGATCTGAGCTACATCCTGGCCCAGAATCTTTTGATAGGGGATCATCCTGGAAAACTCTTTGCTGGCCTGGGATATCGCTTTTTTAATCCCCGGACTCCTTACGGAACCCTCGGCATTTATTTCAACGCCCGCCCTGAACGCGCCGTCGGTATAAAAATCTCCTCGGGAGTCGATTTCTTGTTTGTCGGGCTACACTGGGGATTTAACCTGCGCAGCTGGTTCGAGTGAGTGAATCCTTCCCTCTTTTGGGTGAATCCCGTTTCCAACTTTGAGGAGTGAACCTGTGAAGTTCGCGAAGGTAGTCAGAATAGGAGTGGTCGCTCTCCTCGCCCTGGGGGGCCTTCCGCGGCCGGCTACGGCACTGACACTGCCAACGGAGCGACATCCGAGCTTGCTTTTCACCGTGGATCAGGTACCCCTGCTAAAGGAACGCATACAGCGCTCCCCCTACTCGGGCTGGTGGCAGATCGTGCTACGACGGGCACAGGCCACCCCCGCGGCCTTCGCGGAGGAGCGTTCCAAAGCCCGCTTCGCCAAGAGCCTGGCCTTTGCTTACCTGATGACCGACGACACGGCCTTTGCCCAGCGGGCGGTGGAGCTATTGAAGGAAATGAAGTTTCCTCCCCGTGGAGGAGATTTGGGCCAGCCTCACAACGAGGGCGAGATCGTAGCCTTCTACGCCCAGGCCTACGACATGATTCACAACTTCGTGCAGAACGATCCCAACTCCCTCGAGGAAATTCGCACCATCCTGGCCGAAGAGGCCGAGCGCCTGCGCAAAGGCATCGTAATCCAGGAAGTCAATTTGGGATTTACCACTCTTAAGCTCAGATTGCACGAGACCGGCTACTACAACAACTGGCACCTGCGCGCCTACAGCGGCCTTGGCCTGGCCGCTCTGGCGCTTGCGGACCACCCGGGCATCGGGGGCAACCCCCCCCAGGACTGGGCCGACCACGCATTTACCTGGGTGGACAGCACCTTGACTTTCCAGATTGACTCGACGGATGGGGGGTATGCCGAAGGACCATTCTACAGCCGCTACGCCGCAGACGTGTACTTGCCCTACATGTTCGCTTTGAAAAATCTCCAAAACATCGATTTGTTCAACGACAACAGGGTCCGAAAAATGCACGACTGGTCCGTAAATATCCGTTTGCCCAGTGGCCGCCGGCCCAACATCGACGACGGGCACCTCGACGATTTTTACGGCCATTATCTGGCCGCAGTGGACGATGACGGCCCCGTGCATCGCTGGGACTGGGAAAACAATTCGAATGGACTCTACGTGCGCGAATTTTCCGAACCCGACGCCATTGCTTTTTATGACGACAGCATCGCGCCGCAGGAACCTCAGCGCGGATCCACCATTTTTATGCCCGAGGCCGGAGATGCGGTCTTCCGCAGCGATTGGTCTCCCACTGCCACTTACATGCTTCTGCGCGGCGAACACGGACGGACGCGCAATCAGGGACTCAGTCACGAACATCCTGACGAAACCAGCTTCATCATCTACGCTGGAGGCGAGATGCTGGCTCTGGATGCGGGATACATCAATTTTGAGAACCACCACAAGGTTAACCAGGGCCGCAACCACAACGTGGTTTTGGTGGATGGGGAAGGTCCCCCCCTCTACGTCGAACCGCTTTTGGGCCAGTCCATTGGCGGGGGCAATAACGCCTATATCGAGGAATATTTCACCAGCGCCTTCATGGACTTCGCCGAAGTCAGGGCCCATTATCAAAATGTCGACGTGCGCCGTCACGTAATGTTTGTAGACCATGACTACTTTGTCGTCGCCGACGAACTCAAAGATATCTCCACTCATCTCTACGAATGGCGCTTGCACGGCAACGGAGGTGGCACCAGCGGCGGCTCCTACGCACGCTCCGGGAGTCTGGCGCGGTGGACCCGGACCCAGGCCGAGCTTCTTGCCTACTTGCCGGCCGCCGACGGCCTGGTCTTCAGCGAGAGGGATACCCTCCACTCCTTTGATTACCTGGAAGAGTCGACCCATACCCTGCTGCAAGCACAGCAGACCGGCAAAGATGCCGAATTCCTGGCAGTTCTCTATCCTCGCACCCTGGACGAAACCGAGCCGGTTTTTTCAAGCCCGGAGGTCAGCGGCGGCCATGCCGTACAATTGGATTTGGGTGGGGTGTCGGATCTGGCCTGGGTGGCGCAAGCTGGGGTCGACACCGTAGAAGTGACCGGGCCGTCCGGGGCTTTGAGTAGCGACGGGAACTTTTGTTTTGTGCGCTACGAAGCAGAGAAAATATCGGCCTTCAACGTGCAGAACGGCCATTTTTTGCTGGAGGGTACGACGGTGATCTTCGCTGCCTCGGACACAGTTGACCTTAATCTGAAGACCCACTCTGAAGGAATAGAAGGATTTGTAAGAGGGCCGACAGGGGGATACCAGCTTTCCCTGCCGATGAAAGGCGCGATAGAGGCCCTGAGCTTCGCAGGGTCGCCGGTCGATTCGAGTTTCGAGTTTGGAGCGTTGACTCTGGACCTGGCGGGCGCGGGGATCCTTAGCCTGAGGGTAAGTCAGGACGAAGAAACGAACCCTGACCAGGCTACCGTCGTCTCCTCCTCCGACGCCGGACTCAGTCTGAGAATTATGGTTAGGCGCGCCGATTTTGATGGCAGCGGACGGGTGGACTTCGAAGATTTCTTTCGCTTCGCCGAGGCCTTCGGGAAGGGGACTGCCGGGCAGCTTGAAACTTTTGATCTGGATGACAGCGGGCAGGTGGACTTCGAAGATTTCTTTCGCTTCGCCGATGTATTCGGGCAGTCGGTCGAGGAGTAGAAGTCGGGAAATTAGGTCTCAGGTAGTGACGTAGCGCAAAATCTCCACTACTTGGGCGGGCTCGTGGGCTACAGCCAGGGCGGCACTGTCCACTTCCTTGAGGGGATGGGCGAGGCTAAGGGGATGGAGTACAATGAGGGGCTTGCCCAGAGCAGCGGCAAAACCAGCGTCAAAGGCAGCGTTCCATTGCTTGAATTCTTCGCCGAAGCGCACGATGACGATATCCGCGTCTCCTATCAGAGTGCGGGTACGAATAGCGTTGAGTTTGGCGCCCTTGTGATCTTTCCAGAAAGGTCGGTCTTCGGGTCCCAGGATTTCGACCCCGCAGCCATCGCTGGCGCCGTGATCAGTGACCGGCGATGAGAAACTAAGGGACAATTCCGCCTGTTTGGCTCCAGCGATGATTTTCTCACGCCAGTCGCTGTGTATCTCTCCACCGAGATAGATATTCCAGTTCTTTGACATTGGGATCACTCCAGCTTGGAAAAATAACTACCGGAAGCAACTTAACTTTTAAAATAGGCATATTCAAAATCTTCGGGAAGCGGACAATTTCGTCGCCGGCCGTGATTTTGCACGGACTCCCCGCAATCCTTATTTTTCTTTATGGATATGGCTCGTAGGAGCTGAACTACCCAGCCCTCCGGGCACTGCTGTTTGGCACGGACTCCGGAGAATTGGGTTGGCGATGGCATTGGCGGCAAAAAATTGTTTGGATATAGGGCGAATAGGGCAGTGACTTGAGCCGGCCTCGACCGGGCCCCAAATACCAAGATCCTTTTGAGATGAGCTACAAAAACTTGCAGGAGGTCGCATGAAATCCGCGCTAGAACTGGCTATGGAAAAGGCCGACGACATGGTGGGCGAGGACAAAGATTATGTGAAGCTCACACCAAAGAAGATTAAGGCTATCGACGAAATAAAGAAGCAGTACGAAGCCAAGTGGGCAGAACAGGAGATCGAGGTTAAAGGCAAACTCGAGAAGATGGCCCGCGGAGCCGATCCCCAAACCTTTGCCGAGGGCCAGAGCCAGTTCCAGGAAGAGATCCGCCTGATGCGGGAGCAGATCTTCGCTGAGCGCGACCAGAAAATCGAAGCCGTTCGGCGCCAGGGCAAGAAGACCTGATTCAGATAGATTCGGCAGTAGAGAAAAATGGGAATGGATCTTTGAGACCATTCCCATTTTTTATGTTTAGAAGCCAACAACCTAGGGATCGTCCGAAGCTGCGGACCCATGCCCCGATGAACCCATGCCCGCTGCTACCTTCAGGCGGACGCTATTCTGGTCAGCGCCATATACTCAGAGGTCCTTGAAACTCGGCTTTTTGGTCGCCGTTAGTGGCCAGGATGCGGTAGAGATAGGTGCCGTTGGCCAAGCGCCGTCCTTTGCGGTCGCGCCCGTCCCACTGGACCTGCTGGAAACCGGCGCTCTGATCGCGGGGGGAAAGTCGGATTATCAAGCGGCCGCTGAGGCTGTAGATCTCGATGGTAACGCGAGCATCGCTGGAAAGCAAATAGGTGAAAGAAGTGTGCTTTCTGACCGGATGAGGATAGAGCAGGGGATGGACAATGGCCAATTCGGCGCTGAGCAGGAAATTGATTTTCTGGCCGGCAATCTCCTTGTGCTCCCGGAGCACAGACACCTGGAGCTCATGCTCTCCGCAGGAGAGCTCCGGGCGATAAATAACCTGGTTAATGTGCTCCCCAGGAGATGTTCCAAGGACGGAATCCGCTTCCACCAAGTTGCCGTCCACCCTGAGAACGAGCTCGTCGCCCGCCATGCCCCGCACCTGGATAAGCAGGGCTTGGTCAGGGAGCAGCGGGTCGCCGTCGAGAAATGGGTGGCCGGCAGGCCACAGCCGAAAGGACACGAGGGCGCGGACGCCGAAGAGAAGGATTTCACGGCGATTATCCGCCGGCTCTGCATCTGGTTCGGGTGTAACAACCTGGGCGTAGAGACTCACATCGGCCGGCGGCAGAGCCAGACTGTCGAGAACAATCTCGCGGAGTTCCCCGCGCCCGAGCCGATCCAGGGGGCGATCCACCAGCGCCCCCTCCAGGTCGCTGCGCTGCAGTTGCAGCCGGGCGCCGGAGACGTCGCGGCTACTAATATTGCGCACTTGGATGCGCAGCCTCATTCGCGCAGAGTCGATGCCGGCCTCGGCTGCCTCCAGCCGCAAGGAGGGCAGGGGCTCGAACTCGACCTCCCAGGAATCCAGGACTGCATCTCCCGGTGCACCTTGCAGGTCTGCCCTCAGGCGGATGCGTCGCTGGGTCTCGGCGGCCAGGCCACTCAGGTCCACCTCCTCATCGAGGGGCAGGCCGACCAAATTCTCCAGGGAAATCCAGTTGGAGTCCGGGTGATCCTGACCCAGCACATCAACCTTCAGGCGGGCGTCGCCAAAAACCGCCCCCCTGATCCGCAGGCTGTGCCATGTGGAAGCTGGCCCTATGGGCTTAGAAATTAGCCGTCCGGCTTCGGCTTGGCCCAGCCCAGTGTAGCGAAAGACTGCCGGTCCCAACAAATCACCCAGCCAGGCCTTGTTGTTTACCCAGTCGTATTGGCCGGAGATAATTCGGGTGGTGTCCTGGTCGCTTGTCCACTCGTCGAGGAAGCGGCCGTCGATGGCATCAACCATGCGAATCCGGCGCCCTCCGGCGAACTCGACGAAGTAGAGACGCTGGCCGTCGGCCAAGAGGCCGTCGGTCCACTCAAAGGTGAACCCGTTTTCCGTGGGCGGCGAGGTAATGTCGCGCAGAAGAGACCAATCCGCCGCAGGATCGAAGACCCTGATCCTCCATTCGTTTCGCGTGCCAGCCTCCGAACTCATGGAAGCATTGTAAATGTGGCGACCGTCAGACGTAATTAAAGAATGCCCGTCTTCAATGCGGCCGTACTTCCACTCCAGGAGACCTGCGGGAATTTCCACCGTATCCATTTTACCACTCTCTACCGAAATGCGCTCGAGTTCAAAGGCGCGGCCACTGTCGTTGTAGATGTAGCCATCGCCGTGATAGGTGGCGGCGATCCCTGCCGTGGTGGAATCGGCCAGAGTCCCGTACAACAGGCCCCGTCTTGTACCGTTGAAGCCGGTGCCGATTCGAGCGAAGAAATCTGTGCCTGGATATATGGTGGAGGCATCGTTGTACCAGCGCTTGACGTAGAGGTAGGTTCCGTCGGTGCAGAGCACACCGGCGCCCGCCAGGCCGCGAACGGTAAAGCCGTCCTCGCGGGTTGCGCTGGACGGCCGCAAGGGGCGCTGGGCGGCCGACAGAACCAGGCGCGCTGCCCCGTTCAGAACCAGTTCGTGGGCATGGTTCTGAACGAGGAATTGAGCTCCTTGCTGGCGCCACTGCGGCGCTCCTTCCAGCGACGAAACATAAAATGAATTGGTCCCGCTCCAGGGACCCGTGGTAATGGAGGTGTGGACGCGGGCTTTCCAGAAATAGAGCTGCTCGCTGTTGAGCCTCGCGGGCCGATAGGTCGCCAGGCCTTCGGACGCGGGGACCAGGAGTGAAAACTGGGTGGATCGAGGTTTGAACTCTGGTTCCGAGGAAAAAGCGAATTCACAGCTGATAGGATCCGGAACCAGAGGAATTGCCGCTCCGAATTCCACTTCTTCAGGTGCGACCACTCCATTGGCTGCGGGAAAGAAGGGGACAGGCACAAGGGGGTCGAGGATCTCCAGGCTAGTCTGCAAGCGGTTGTTATTCTCGTCCAACTCTTCCACTCTGTTTTCCGGGTCCAGCCAAAGTTCCAGACGGTAGGGCCCACGGCGGTCCTCCACCGGCCACCCGAAAGTCAAGGTGCGATCTCCCCCGAATGAACTCTGGGACGCGTGGTACAAGGTCTCGGGACGGGCAGTAGCTTCCGGGTAGGCGAGCACCACTACCACCAAACTGTCCGGAGTCGAACGGGTGTTGTTGCGCAGAACGGCCTTGAGTTGCACTGTGGAGTGGCCGAACACCTCCCCGGGATCGACCTGGAGGCTGATGGGGGTATAGTCGGCCATTTGCGCCAATGCAAGCTTTTGGGCAGGATCCCCGAGAAGCTGCATTCCCAGCAGTGCCGTCTTCCAGCTCGAGTGGGCCGCCAGAACCTGGCTTTTGGCCGTATTGAGCGCAGGACCGAAAGCCAGGTTTCCGCGTTCGAAAAACTGCTCAAAAAGATTTGAGGCCAAGAGGTTGTTCTGTGCAACAAAACTTTTTGCACTGGCCGAGATGTAGCCGATGGAACCACCCTCGGCCATGTTGGTGAAAATCTCCGCCAAACCCCTTACCACCGGATTGGCAAAAAGGCCATTGAAGCAAGAAAGGGCCAGCACCAGAGGCAGTCGCCCACCGTTGCGCACTTGGCTCAGGTAATCCCAATCGGGAAGCTGTGAACTGAAAACGAATTGCATGGTACCGGCGCTGCCGTGTCCGTTGAAGTTGAGCAGAAGGGTGCCAGCATTTAGGGCGTCGACAAAGATGCTGCCCGTACGATTGGGGATCGGACTATGGTCATGGCCATAGACTTTGACCGATTCCAATCCCAGCGGTCCAGTGTAACGGGCTGCCAGGACATCACTGGGACCGGTGAACAACCCCTTCTCGTGGAAGTTGGCCAAAAAGAGGACACGGTTGCGCCAAGACCCCGGCTCAGGTTCCCTGTCATAGCGAATAATCTTCGCCACCACCTGCTCTGCCTCCTCGGCGCTGCCCACCGCAAGACGTCCAATGCTCAAGTCGGGAAGAATATCGTCTCCGTCCACCAGAACGTAGAGAAAATCGCTGGGCGAGTGGCCGCGCTCGCGGGCGTGGTAGTAGAGGGTGGGAACAAAGCTCGGCTTGCCTCCTCCCTGGATGTTGCGGTAGTCATAGGTGGCATCTCCCAAGAGCAGAACATAGGCCGGACGCAGCTCCCAGTTGTGATAGGCGTGGCTTATAAATGCAGCAATTGCTGCGCGGTCGAGGCGGCCATGGGAGAACTCGTCGTAGAGATCCTCGGTAGAAACCACCGCCACCGCCAGCCCGTCGCGGCGGCGGTGGTCGGCCAGACGCTGGGCGGCGTCGAGAAAAAGCGGATGAGCAATAATAAGGTAATCGGCGCGGTTGACAGGAGCCCGCCACGAAGAAAATTCGTCCAGGCGTCCCTCCGGTGTCCGCAGATTCAGACTGTCCACCATGACGTAGGAGGAAGGCTTTTCCGACCGATCTTCAAAGGTCGCGGTCATCGTCGTCCCGTCTCCTTCGACCGATAAATCGACAAAGCGGATTCCATTGGCAACGTCATAGAGTTCAATCTGAGGATGAGAAAAACCCGAGACCGCGATGCGCTGCCCGGCGGAGGGAGGCAAGGAAAAGGCAAGGAATCCGCGTTTGGCTCTAAAGAGACGGCGGTAGTCGATTTCAAACCAGTTGAAGAGAATCTTGTCCCACTTGGCCTGGTCGGCAAAAGCTTGCAGGAGCACCTGGTTTGTTCCCTGGCGCAAATGCTCACTGGGGGAATCCACCTCGACCTGCATCTCGACCTGTCCATCCCAGATGCGGTCGTCGAGGATGTGGTTGTTCAGTTTGAGAACGGTGTGATGTCCCAAGTTGGTGGAACCGTGCAAGGCCAGGCGGATTCTGGCAGTATAATCCGAGCCCAGGTCGGGATCGGGAAGCTCCCCCACAAAAACTCGGGAAGAAGGCACGTCGGGGCTTTTGGCGAACACTGGCCGTTGCCAGAACCAGTGGTCCCGCCTATTGTCCGGGGCGTCCGCCAGTGCATCGTACCACAGGTCTTGCTCGAAATGCCTGGTTGTCCAGTGAGAAGTCGATGGCGGGTAGCCCATTACTGGAGCACCGCTGCGTTCGACAAAACGCCGTCCCTGCCTTTTTCCCCAGGTCAGCCAGTAAGTGTTGCGGCGTCCAAAGACGCTTTCGAAATCCTTGTGGTCACGCCGGAAGCGGCCGTGGAAAATCAGGAAATCTCCAGGGTCAAAACGGCCGTCCTCCTGCCCGAAAACATGCACTGCCTGTTCCTCCCCGCGATAGAACAACTGCAAGGTTCGGGGATCCAGGTTCGCCGGGTCGATTTCCCGTTCCTGCAACCAGACCGGATCGATCCCAAAAAGACCGTCGACATCGACAAAGACCTTGATCCACGGCGGCGCCTGGTCGTACCAGGCGTAAGACGCCAGCTTGGAAGCGGGATAAGCGACAGGTTGAAAACTATTGAGAAATGCTCCGTAGAGACCTTCTGCGTGCGGGTCCCCTCCCCGGGCAAAGATCCTGGCCCTGCCTCCTCCGACAAAGCGCACCCGGATTTCCAATCTTTTGAAGACTCGCAGGAGACGTCGCGCCGAGTTGTAGCTGAAGGGATAGATGCGCAGACTGTGTGCCGGTACGCCTCGCAGAATGCCCAGGTATTCGCTGGCGGCCAGTTCTACCGGAGCAAAGGAATCGCTCCGGTAGAACTGGACTGCGGGCTCGTAGGACGGGTCGCCCCCTTGGCCGGTTGCAGGAACGGGAACAAAAAAGATGTTTTCCCACTCTTCGTAACGGGCGGCCTCAACCTCCAGTCGGACCTGGGCTCCGGGAGGAACGGCCAGAAGTTCCGCGAAGAAGGGCAGTGCGGGCTCACCCTCGCGGTCCGGGCGGGCGGAGCCGGATACCTCGAGGTCGTGAAATTTGCGCCCGCCCCGAGAAATTTGCACCAGTGGCGGAGGCTCTAATTCGAAAACTAGAGTGATGCCGTCGGGGCTGGAGGAGAGAATGCGGATTGGCCCGGCAGCAAGACAAGATGAGGTAGTCAACAGCAGAATGGATAAAAAGCGCAACATACGGATTCTTGGTGCAATCAGGCAGAGAATGGATAGCGGCAAGGAAGGGAGGTCAAAACCCGCAGAAAAACTAAAATCGTATCCCTTTCTGTCCAGACTGACACGTTTCCAGCCGCCGAACAGCTCAGCGAGTGGAGCCCACCGCCAAGCTTGGCCGCCGTGGAATTCCCGTCCTTGCCTGCACTGGCAATTCGGCAATTTTCAATCTATGGATAATTATCACTACGGCATTTTAGTCGCCATTCAGAAAGTAGCTGCTTCTTGGCCACCGAAGGGTATTGGATTTGGTTCTTGCACCGCTTGGGTTGTTGCCCTGGCTTGTTCCCACCGGAATTAAACCCAGTATCCAGTATTGACGCTATGTTTATTGGAAATTACCCTAAGATAAACGGACGAGGCACTATTCCAGCCTCCAATTGGTGCAGTTGGGGAGAGGGACGCCCTGCGAAGGAGGAGGTGCAAATATGGATGAAACAGCTCGCCTGCATTTAGGCGAGAAAGAGGTAGACCTGCCCATAGTGGTCGGCAGCGAAGCCGAACGCGCCGTCGATATTAGCGCTCTGCGAACTCAAAGTGGTTTCATTACTCTGGATGATGGATTCGGCAACACTGGATCTTGCCAGAGTGCCATCACCTATATCGATGGAGAAAAGGGCATTCTGCGCTACCGCGGAATTCCCATCGAGGAACTGGCCGAACATAGTAGCTTTTTCGAGGCTGCTTACCTTCTCATCTGGGGTGAGTTGCCCACTTGCGGGCAACTTGAAAGCTTCAGCGATTCGCTCGCCAGGCACCAGATGCTGCGCGAAGAAATTCGGGGCCACTTCGACCTCTTCCCTCCCAACTCCCCTCCCATGGCTGTACTCTCGGCCGTACTCAACGTCGTCAGCTGTTTCTATCCCGAGTTGTTGCAAATTGAGGACGAGGATACATTTCAAGAAACCGCCGCTCGCATCATGTCCAAGGTGCGCACTATAGCCGCATATTCCTACAGGCATGCATTGGGACATCTTCTCATGTACCCGCACCCGGACAAAACTTTCTCCGAAAACCTGCTTCACATGATGTTCAGCCTGCCCTACCGCGAATTCGAACCGGATCCTGAACTGGTCAGGGCTCTGGACTTGATTTTCCTGCTGCACGCCGACCACGAACAGAATTGCAGCACCTCTACGACGTATGGTAGGCAGCAGCGAAGCCAACCTCTTTGCCTCGGTCGCCGCTGGTGTATGCGCTCTTTGGGGACCGCTACACGGGGGCGCAAATGTAGCGGTAGTCGAGATGTTGGAGCAAATCAGAGCAGCGGGAATATCGGTCAAAAACTTTGTCGCACAGGTCAAGGACAGAAAAAGCGGCATCCGCCTCATGGGCTTCGGCCATCGGGTCTACAAAAATTTCGACCCGCGCGCCACAATCATAAAAAAGGCGGCTGCGGACGTGCTGGCCAAATTGCGAATTCGCGACCCGCTGCTGGAAATGGCCGAGGAATTGGAGGAGGCCGCCCTCGAAGACGACTATTTCATCCGGCGTAAGCTCTATCCCAACGTGGATTTCTACAGTGGGGTGATTCTACGGGCAATCGGCATCCCCCGAAATATGTTTACCGTGATGTTCGCCATCGGCCGCATGCCCGCTTGGATCGCCCACTGGCGCGAGGCGCGCTTCATCACCAAGGGACGCCTCAACCGGCCGCGGCAAATTTATACCGGGTCTACACAGAGGAAATACGTGCCCCTGGAGGAACGCGGTCAATGGTGCGGTTCACAACAAGCACCATTCCTGCCCATGGACTCCGGCGGGCAGCAGCAGCGGGGAAGCAGGGAATGGTCATACGGATGGCGAACCGAGAAAGGAGTGTTTTGTGAAGCCCAGAATCAGCGTGCGTAATACCAGGATATCGGACGACACCAAAATACGCATTGAGAAAGCCTGTGCCAAACTAGATAAATTTTACAGCAGGATCAGGGATTGCGAAGTGGTTCTCGAAAAACAGAGACAGATTACACAAGTCGAATTCATTGTCAAAGTTCCGCAGCAGACCATAGCGGCTTCCGGTTCCGATGAGAACCTTTACAAAGCCATTGACACCGCAAAGGAACGGCTGGAGACCCAGCTTAAAAAATACCACGACAAAATGGTGGCACATCGCTAAAAGGCCTGAGAAAGCAGCGATCCTCCTCAGACCCGATGGCGGCCTGCTCCAATTCTGCATGCCACCGCCGAGACTCTACCAACCCACCTTGGTGTAGAATGCAGTCAGGCTGCTTCCGGGATATCGCGCAACTCGTTCAGACCCGGCTCCCGACAATCTGAGCATCCTCACAGGGCTTGGTGCCCTCTCCCCCGGCATACTCTCCTCTCGCGTTCCAGCCCGGATACTGACCCTCCAACAGTGCCAGGGTCGCACTGGTGTAGTAGGGATGCCCGGCGGGGGGGAACCTGAAGAGTTCCCTCTCCCTCGCCGTGAGATTGCCGATGAACTTCCTGAAGTTCTTATCCCTTCCGAGATTCGTGATAAAGCCCACCCCTTCCCAGTAGTGATCTGCCCGCCCGTAGATCCGGGTGACAGAATATCGCTGCCCACCTCTACCCTTGAATTCCGTGGCCGAATGCCATAGATGGGTGTTGAAGATCATCAAGGTTCCCGCTGGCACCACCAGTAAAACCTTCTTGGTCAAATCCCGGCCAAGGGGTTTGGGAATAATCATCATTGGGGCTTGGTCTTCCCGCACTTCTTCGGGAAAATACCAACTGCTGATCTGCGCGTACCTTTTGTCGGCACAGGGAGGGAGAAGGGAGTTGTTGCCGTTATCGATATGGAGCTTGGGCGGATGTTGCCCAGGGTGGGGATATCTTGCCCAGTTGTGGGCATAGCGGAAATGGATGTCCTCGGTATCGAGCGCCCGCTGCACGAAATCGACGAGGTCCCAATCGACAATCAGTTCGTTGAACAGCATTTGGACGTAAGGGAAATCATTTTTCAAGAGACCATTTTCCGGCAGGTCATCCTTGAGCACTTCCCAGGGAGGAAGGTCCCTGCGAATGGCGGCGGCAATGTGCCATCTTTTTTCCTCCGGATAAAAATTCTCCACGACGACGAACCCCTGTTCCTCGAAATTTCTCAAATAATCGTCAGACAATTTCATGATTGCTCTTCCTCCGATTGTCCCACAAAGATAGCCTCGTCGGGCCAATCCCTCCTCATGACCCCTTCCTTCATATTGACCATAGGCAGGTAGTTGTGCTCGCGCCTGATCGGCCCCAGCAGGCGAATGGTGCGCAGTTCGACAATGGAGCTGTCGCCGTGGTTCTTTTTTAGAGAGGGGATGATCTTGCCCTGGAGGCTTTCGGCTACGTCGCTGTCCGACTCGCCTTCGACCACCATGACGAGAGCGACATGACCATCGGTTTCGGCAATGTAGCTGTCGCGGATCAATTCGCTGAAGACATTGGCCACGTTTGGTTCGTTGCAGATCTCCTGAACGATCTGGGAGCGGGTGACCCCCAGTTCGAACTTAATGATGATCATGTGCTGGGTGTTGAAGCGGGCGGTGCCGTTGGACTGCATCTCCACCGCGGTATAATAGGACAGTATTCCCTCCTGCTCGAGGCGAGCGCGCTTGCGACTGACCGTGCGCACGGGGACATCGGTCAGGGCGCTTATCTTATTGTCGGAGTGGCGCGGGTTGCGGATCAAGGCGCGGATGATGCGGCGCTCTTGCTCATCAATTTTTCTCATGTCCAAAAATCGCCTTTGTTAAGGATTATAGCGAAGAATTTAGGCCATTATTTTGGATTATGAAAGCAAATTGTGTATCTCCATCCGAAAAAATGTCAGAAATTTGATTGACAAAGTTATTTCCAATTTTTATTGTGTTACTCTTGCTCTTCAAACTCGTTCGAACCACGATTGCCGGGTAGGAGACGAGCGAATCTGCTCTTTGCTCTCCTTTTACATGCTCTACCGGTTCCGGCTGCCGCCCGGAAGCAGGCGTGGTGTTCGACCCCGACCATTTCTTAATTCCACAAAGACCAGAGCAAGGCTGAGAAAGACAAAGATCATGAAGTATCCCGGTCTGCCTCCCAAGCAGGGCCTCTACGATCCCAGCTACGAACGCGATGCCTGCGGCATTGGCTTCGTAGCTCATATCAAGGGTGTCGCCTCGAATAAACTCGTGCGCCAAGCCCTAACGGTCCTGTGCAACCTCGACCACCGAGGCGCCCGCGGCTGCGAGGCCAATACGGGGGACGGAGCGGGGGTATTGCTCCAGGTGCCGCACCGCTTCTTCAAAGAGGTGCTGAACGACGAAACCGGGGTGAAACTTCCCGAACCCGGTCACTACGGTGTAGGTATGGTTTTTCTGGCTCCGGACGAGAATTGCCGCCTCCGCTGCGAGCAGCATCTGGAAGAAATCATCGCAGACGAGGGGCAACTGGTCCTGGGTTGGCGCACCGTGCCCACGGGAGAAGCCGATCTGGGCACAATCGCGCTCTCGCGGGAACCCCGGATCCGCCAGGTCTTCATCCGCAATACCGGCTGTGGCGACGACGAACTGGGCTTCGAGCGCAAGCTTTACACCATTGGCAAACGCGCTACCCACGAGATCCGCCTCCAGGGAAAAGAGGGCCATGACTTCTTCTACCTCTCCAGCCTTTCTTGCCGAACCATCGTCTACAAGGGCATGCTTACCCCGGCCCAGGTGCAATCCTACTACGCAGACCTGTCCGATCCACGCGTCGAGTCGGCCATCGTCCTGGTGCACTCGCGCTTCAGCACCAACACCTTTCCTAGTTGGGAGCGCGCCCACCCCTACCGCTATCTGATCCACAACGGCGAGATCAATACTCTGCGCGGCAACGAGAACTGGATGCACACCCGCCAGTCCATGCTTCAGTCGGATCTTTTTGGAGCGGACCTGTCCAAGCTCTTCCCCATCATCGAGGAGGATGGCAGCGACTCAGCCAAATTCGACAACTGCCTCGAGTTCCTGCACCTGAGTGGCCGCTCCCTGGCGCACGCGATGATGATGATGATCCCCGAGCCGTGGGAAAAGCACGAAAGCATGAGCGACGAGAAGAAGGCTTTTTACGAGTACCACAGCTGTTTGATGGAGCCGTGGGACGGACCCGCCTCCATCGCATTCACCGACGGGACCACGGTGGGCGCCGTGCTCGACCGCAACGGCCTGCGCCCTTCGCGTTACTACGTGACCAAGGACGATCTGGTGATCATGGGCTCGGAGGTAGGAGTGTTGCCGCTGGCGCCCCGGATGATCAAGCACAAAGGACGTCTACAGCCGGGACGGATGTTCCTGGTAGATACCGCCCACGGACGCATCATCGACGACGAGGAACTCAAGCGCGAAATCTCCTCTGAGCGTCCCTACCGGCAATGGCTTGACGAGAACCTGATCGACTTCGAGGATCTGGCCCCTGTAGAGTTGGAGCAGAAGACTCCGGACCACGAAATGACACTCCAGCGCCAACAGGTCTTCGGTTTCACCTTCGAAGATCTGCGCGTGCAGCTCATTCCAATGGCCAGCAACGCAATCTGGCCTCAAGGATCCATGGGTAACGACGCGGCCCTGGCTGCCCTTTCGGATCGACCCCACCTTCTCTACGACTACTTCAAGCAACTCTTCGCCCAAGTCACCAATCCGCCCATTGATCCCATCCGCGAGGAGCTGGTCACCTCAACGGAAACGACTCTGGGTTCGGAGGGAAATTTGCTCGCGCCCGCTCCGGAGAGCTGTCGTCAGCTCAGGCTCAAAACGCCCATCCTCAAAGACGAGGAACTCGCCAGGCTCAAGCGGGTGGATCGACCCGGCCTCAAATCCTGGGTACTGTCCATCCTTTTCCAGGCCACCGCGGGAACCGCCGGCCTGGAAAAGGCTCTGGATCAACTATTCACCGCCGCAGAAGAGGCCATTGACGCAGGGGCGACCATACTCGTCCTCTCCGACCGGGCTTTCGATGCAGAAAGGGTGCCAATCCCGGCATTGCTGGCCACCTCTGGCCTGCATCACCATCTCATCCGCCGGGGCAAGCGCACCCAGGTCGGCCTGGTGGTAGAGTCGGGCGAACCAAGAGAAGTGCACCATTTTTGCCTGCTCCTGGGCTACGGTGCCAACGCGATCAGCCCCTACATGGTGTACGAAAGTCTGACCGACACGGTCCAGGAGAAAATGCTGACGGATGTAGACGCCGGAACTGCCATAGACAACTACAACAAGGCGGTGGTCAAAGGCGTGGTCAAGGTGATGTCGAAGATGGGCATTTCCACCTTCAAGTCCTACCGTGGCGCCCAGATCTTCGAAGCCATCGGCATCAAGCAGAGCGTGATAGACCGCTACTTCACCTGGACGGTTTCGCAAGTGGAGGGAATTGGGCTCGACGCAATCGCCGGCGAAGCCTGTATGCGGCATCGACAGGCTTTCTCCGAATTCGCGGTCAACGGGCGCACCCTGGATGTTGGGGGAGAGTACCAGTGGCGCCAGGACGGCGAATATCATCTGTTCAACCCCAAAACCGTGCACCTTCTGCAAAAGGCGGTGCGCAGCAACGACTACGAGGTTTACAAGGAGTACGCCGAACTCATCGACGACCACACCCGCAAGATGGCGACCCTGCGCGGATTGCTGGAATTCAACTTTGAGGATGTGGCCGCACCGATCCCGGTCGAGGAGGTGGAACCGGTCGAGGAGATCACCCGCCGTTTCAAGGGCGGAGCCATGTCCTATGGCTCGATCAGCAAGGAGGCCCACGAAACCCTGGCTATTGCCATGAATCGTATTGGCGGCAAGAGCAATACCGGAGAAGGCGGCGAAGATCCGGAGCGCTACACCCTCGATCCCAACGGAGACTCCAGGAACAGCGCAATCAAGCAGGTCGCCTCGGGGCGATTCGGGGTGACCAGCAACTACCTGGTCAACGCTCGGGAGTTGCAGATCAAGATGGCGCAGGGCGCCAAGCCGGGAGAGGGAGGAGAATTACCAGGCTCCAAGGTCTATCCGTGGATCGCCAAGGTGAGACAATCCACCCCCGGAGTGGGGCTGATTTCGCCACCACCGCACCACGACATCTATTCCATCGAGGATCTGGCCGAGCTCATTCACGATCTCAAGAATTCAAACCGGGACGCGCGAATCAACGTGAAGCTGGTTTCAGAAGTGGGCGTCGGCGTCATCGCCGCCGGGGTCGCCAAGGGCCACGCCGACGTAGTGCTGATCAGCGGCCACGACGGGGGTACCGGCGCGTCGCCACAGACCAGCATCAAGCACGCCGGTCTGCCCTGGGAGCTTGGCCTTGCCGAAACTCACCAGACCCTTGTGCTCAACAATCTTCGCAGCCGGATTGTGGTGGAAACGGACGGCCAGCTCAAGACCGGCCGCGACGTGGCGATCGCGGCGCTCTTGGGCGCCGAGGAATTCGGCTTTGCGACCACTGCTCTGGTAGCCATGGGATGCATCATGATGCGGGTGTGTCATCTCGACACCTGCCCGGTTGGAGTGGCCTCGCAAAATCCGAAGCTGCGGGAAAAATTCATGGGCACTCCGGAAAACGTGGTGAATTTTTTGCGCTTTACTGCCCAGAACCTGCGCGAGATCATGGCCCGGTTGGGATTCCGCACCGTGGACGAGATGGTAGGCCGCACCGATTTGCTCAAACAGAGGAAAAGCGACCACTGGAAGGCCGCAGGGTTGGACCTTTCCAGAATCCTCTATCGGCCCGATGTAGGACCCGAGGTGGGGCTCTATTGCCAGATCCCCCAAGATCATGGCATTCACCGATCACTGGACGTAGAAGTGCTCCTGGATCTGTGCAGACCCGCCATCGAGCACGGCGAGAAGGTGGTAGCCGAGCTGCCCGTTCGCAACACCAACCGGGTTGTGGGCACCGTCCTGGGAAGCGAGATCACAAAACGCTACGGTCCAGATGGCTTGCCCGAAGACTCTATTAACCTGAAGTGCAAAGGCTCGGCAGGCCAGAGTTTCGGGGCCTTCGTTCCCCCGGGAATCACGCTCGAATTAGAGGGCGACGCCAACGACTATTTCGGCAAAGGCTTGTCTGGAGGCAAGCTCATTCTCTACCCTCCTGCAGGCTCCACTTTCGTGGCCCGGGACGAGATCATCGTCGGCAATGTGACCTTGTATGGTGCTACCGGGGGCGAGGCCTATATCAGCGGTATGGCCGGCGAGCGCTTCTGCGTGCGCAACAGCGGCGTGCGCGCCGTCGTCGAATCGGTGGGCGATCACGGCTGCGAGTACATGACCGGCGGTCAGGTGGTGGTCCTGGGTCCTACAGGGCGCAATTTCGCGGCCGGCATGTCGGGTGGAATCGCCTACGTGCTAGACGAAAACGGCGATTTCCACCTCCGCTGCAACCAGGAAATGGTCGATCTGGAGCGACTCCGGGACGACGAGGAAATCGCCGATCTGAAAGCAGCCATCAAGCGCCACGTCGATTTCACGGGCAGCAGTCTGGGGCAGATGGTTCTGAGCACCTGGGACAGCACCTTACAACTCTTTGTCAAAGTTTTCCCGCGCGACTACAGGCGCATGCTGGCAGCCCTCGAGCAAGCCCGCGCCACAGGATTGAGCGGGGACGAGGCGGTCATGGTCGCCTTTGAAGAGAACAAGCGCGACTTGGCCCGGGTGAGCGGCAATTAACGTCGAAAGAGGACATGGCTAAACCGACCGGATTCATGGAATACCGGCGCGAACTACCCAACGACCGTCCTCCGCAGGAACGGATCGAAGATTGGCGGGAATTTCACCTGCACATGTCCGAGGGCAAGCTGCAACAGCAGGGCGCGCGCTGCATGGACTGCGGCGTGCCCTTCTGCCATTTGGGGGATGTGGTGAGCGCTGGCGACAAAGGCTCTGGATGCCCCATCAACAACCTCATCCCCGAGTGGAACGACCTGGTCTACCGCGGGCTGTGGCGCGAGGCCCTCGAACGCCTGCACAAGACAAACAACTTTCCCGAGTTCACCGGCCGGGTCTGCCCCGCCCCCTGCGAAGGAGCCTGCGTTCTGGGTATCAACAGCCCGCCGGTCACCATCAAGAGTATCGAAAGTGCCATCGCGGACAAGGGATTTGCCTCAGGCTGGATCCAGCCCAATCCCCCTGCGAAACGCACAGGCAAGGAAGTGGCCATTGTCGGTTCGGGGCCGGCCGGGCTGTCCTGCGCCGCCCAGCTCAATAAAGCCGGTCATTGGGTTACGGTGTACGAACGCGCCGACCGCATCGGCGGCCTGCTCATGTACGGCATCCCCAATATGAAACTCGACAAGCGCTATGTGCAGCGCCGCGTCGACCTGCTGGCCGCCGAGGGCATCAAATTCACCACAGACTGCCAGATCGGAGTCGATGTGCCTACCGCCGACCTGGTCGCCCAATACGACGCCGTTGTTCTCTGCATCGGCGCCACCAACCCCCGCGAACTGCCGGTTCCCGGGCACCAGTTGAAGGGGATTTACCAGGCGATAGACTTCCTTCACGCCAACACCAAAAGCCTGCTCGACTCAAACCTTGAGGACGGTCGCTACATTGCGGCCAAAGACAAGCACGTGGTCGTCCTCGGAGGCGGAGACACGGGCACCGACTGCGTCGCTACCTCGATGAGGCACGGCTGCAAAGGCCTGGTGCAGTTCGACATTATTCCCTCCCCTCCACCTCGGCGCGCCGCCAACAATCCCTGGCCCCAGTGGCCCATGGTCTATCGCCTCGACTACGGTCAGGAAGAGGCCCAGGCCGTCTTCGGCAAAGACCCACGATCATATTTAATCAGTACGACCAGGTTCGACGGCGACGAAAACGGCCGGGTCCTGGCACTGCACACCAGGCAGGTGGAGTGGATCAAAGGCGAAGATGGAAGGCCTTTCAGGGAAATAGAGGGCACCGAAAAGGTCTTGCCCGCCGACCTTGTTCTCCTCTCCCTGGGCTGGCTGGGCCCAGAGTCCACCATTCTCGACGAGCTCGACCTCGAACGCGACGAGCGCTCCAACGCCAAAGCTGCCCTCGATCAATACACTACGCGAATTCCGGGAGTGTTCGTCGCTGGCGACGCCCGGCGCGGCGCCAGCCTGGTGGTATGGGCGTTCAAGGAGGGACGCGGCGCGGCGCGCGAATGCGACCGCTACTTGATGGGAGAAACCAACCTTCCCTGACCGGCCCTTCCGCACGTTTCGGCCAGTATTGCGCGACCCTGAACCCACTCAAGATTTTTCCAGGGACAAAATAGGAATCGTATCTCCGCATAGGCCAACGAAGTTCCAGCGTCCAGGTGCGTCGCTGAATATCCGCCCTCATCCCCGCAGGCAACCTCACATGCTGCGCTCCCTGGCCGGGTTGCACCACGACGGCTCAATCGCGCCCACAAGCTTCAGGGTACGTATAGTTCAGGTCGCCGGAAGTGTCTGAAAAAAAGCTCCGCCTCGCTCCGCGCCTTGGCCAACTCGGAGGACTTCAGGTCGGCGATAACCAATTCTTCCTCCCTATTGCTTTGTGCTTCGGCCACAACCTCGCCCAGTGGGTTGCAGACGAAAGTGACCCCGGCGAAGTGGCGCCCCGCTCCGTTGTCACCCACCTGGTTGCAAATAGCCACAAAGACGGCGTTATCGTAGGCCCGGGCGGGAACGTAGCGCAGCCAGCGCTCCTTCTTGCCCGTGGCCGTCTCCCCACTACGAGAAGATGCGTGGGGCAAGAACAGAACCTCGGCTCCCTTCTCCGCCAGGATGGTGCTCACTTCTGGAAAGTGTGAATCGTAGCAGATCTCGATTCCATAGCGTGCTTTGGGATGAGCAAAAACCGGCAGCTCGCTGCCGTGGCGCCAGGTTCCGATTTCCGAAGTCGGCACATGCGTTTTGCGGTAGTGGCCAACACGGCCGTCAGGACTGCAAATGACCTGGGTGTTGTAAACAATGCCGCTCAGGTCCCGCTCCAATAGCCCTGCCAAAAGGGTCACGCCGCTGCCGCGCCCGATCTTTTCGAGCTTTTGCACCGAGTCCCCCGAAAGTAGCTCCGGGTCCGGGACGGAGGTATCCCCGGCGTTGTAGCCGCATACGCACAACTCTGGAAAGCAGACAATGTCTACCCTTTGGGCGGCGGCCTCTCCGGCAAAGCGTTCAATTTTGGCCAGATTGGCGGAGGTATCGCCGACCCGGCTGCTCATTTGCACCAGCGCGATGCGCAAGTCCTGCATAGTCTTTCTCCTTTCTCCACTAGTACTGATAACTGATCGGTTTCTTCAAAGGACTAAATTCACTTTCCTAAAGACCGAGAGGCTCAGCGAGTTGGTAGGGATTGGGCATTGACAAGGTGTCGAGGAAGGCCTCGGAAGCTGGAAAGAGGAGAGCGGCTTTGGGCGGAGCGATGGAGAGGATCTTACCCGTAGTGCGATGGCGGATCAAGGTATTGCCATTTGCATCCTGGCTGCCGACTTCGAGGGTGTCCACCAAGCCCCTGGCGTCTTCGAGAATGAGCCTGTCCAGAGCATTGGAGAAGTGGGCTCCATCCCGCGGATCACGAAGTTCCTCGTAGCGCAGGCGCGAAAGATAACTCAAATAGGCAAAGACGCTGAATCTGACGCAAGCTTGTTCTCGCGCCGCCAGTCCAGCCCGCCACTCATAGGTCGGCCGCTGCGGCGGGAGCCCGGACCGAAATGGGGGAGTGGCTGACCTCTGCAGACGGCGAAGATGTCGCAGTGGATAGGGACCTTGCCGTTCAAATGTCACCTTGGCGACGGACCTACGCTCCAGGGCGCGGGGCAGGACAAAGGGGTCCACCATTGGCGGTCGCCCCTTGTCCAGGGCCAGGCGGGGGTTGGCGTGGAGGTGGTAGACCGTGTCAGCGGCGGCCAACTTCACGTATGCCTCGCCAGCGGCAGGTCCAGGAACGCCACGCCCTATCCAGACCTCCAGAAGTTGATTTCCGGCCCGATCCTTGAGATGTAGTTTCAGAGACCGCTCGGGTGTCAGGCCATAGCGCCGCATGTCCCCCGGCTTCACTCTAACCGCCGTAGCCAGGCTTTGCAGCAGCCCACCCAACAGGCGCTCAACGCGACCGCCCCGGGCAAAGGCATCGAAGTAGGCAGGGTAGTACCAGATTCCACCGCGCCTGACGTAGATCCAGGTGTTGCTGCCCGATTCAATCCGAAACTCTCCAATCTGCTCGACCCGCAGCCGGGACAGGGGGCGCAGAGTGCTGTCCTGCAGGCGCTGGCTTTCCTGGTTCCGGCGCAATAGGAGATCGGCACCTACAAGGACGCCCAGCAGCGTCAGAAGCACAATAAGCAGGCGGGTCATTGGGACTTCAGAGGTTGAAGGCGGCGGCCGTAGCGCCAGAGACCACAGAACAGAATGCACAGTGGCGCACCCCCTATGACAAAGAGTCGCCAGAGGATTTTGGCCCCGGCGCAGGGAAAGGCGAAGCCCCGAGGGGGCGGACGGCGAGCCTGCAGCGCCGCCATTTCCTCGCCGTAAGCCATCAGGGCGACGCTGTTGAGGAGCAGTTGGTCGTGCTGGAAAGCCTCGGCATAAAGATGGGGGTTTTTGAACATCTCCGAACATCCGATGAGTAACAGCCGACCCGGCGGCCCCGAGGCCCCCGCTTCCTGCAAATGCAGCGTAGCGCGACCTTCCTCTTCTCTGAACTCAATTGGCCCGAAGCGCCCCTGCAGCAGGACGCTCAAGGGCTGGGGGCCAGACAGATAGGAGGTGGGCGCGAATACCTGCGGCGGCAGCCAGCCCCCCTTCCACTTGTAGGACCAGGCCTGCGGGGAAGTGGCGACCAGCACTTGGTGGCTAAGACCCACTGCGGCCAGGCGCTCCCGGTCAAGGGAAAATCGATTGCCCCAGATAAAAAGCAGATCGCCAAGGCGGCGGGTGATGACGGACAGCGAAGAAAAGTGCTCTCCCACGGCGCGAATCAGAAAGGGCAGGGCCACATGCTGGGGATCGTACTCGCGCACGGTCTTGCGGTTGACCTGGGTCTCTAGCTCCAGATAGTGCCGGGTACGATCCAGAAGGATCTCGCGCACCTGTTCAATGCCCAGGAGGCTCAAATAGCGATCGAAATCCTGGAATTGGGGCTGCGGCCAGTAGACGGTGCGGAAACCCCCGCCGCGGTACTGACGCTGCTGGATATTGAAATGCTGCATAGCGACAATTGCCTGTCCCCCGGCGGCAAGATGCCCGGACAGCAGCGCGATTACGCGGCTCGAATCGCGCCGAGGCTGCAGCCACAGAAACACATCGACCTCGGTGGGCAGTGAGGGATCTTTGGGATCGACATGGGATACCCTGTAGCCGTAGCTCTGCAGCAGGGCCTTGGCCGCGCTGTAGACATCCGCACCCTTTGGCGCCAAGAGGCCCTTTTTCTGATAGTCCTCCAGGGCTTCGGCGGGTGACAGGCGAGGCAGGTCGGAAACAACGGCCACATGAGGAGCCTGGCCCCGCTCAAGACCTTGCAGCGCCCCCAACAGGAGGAACTCCAGGTGGTCTGTAGTACGCTGGTCGAGCTGCGGAATTACCACAGTTCGATCGCCGCGGCGAAGGAGCAGACCGCTCCACACCAACTCGGAGACCAGGGTGTCGGAGAGCACCCGCTTCACTTCGAAAGGCGCCAGCCCGAGATCCCGGAGGCTTCTACGCTCCTGGACGGAGAGGTGGCCGGGCCGCACTTGACCCAACTTGACCTCGGCGTGGCCGAGCAAAGCGCTGACTCTGGCTGCAACCGATTTGAGCCCCAGCGGCATGGATGCCCTTGAGGTGGCGATGAACTCGGCCTCCAGATCGTGATGCTCGCGCTCCAGGACCTGAAGCGTGAACTCGGCTGGCCTGTTGCCCTGGTCGGCGGTGAGATCCAGGTAGAGTTGGCGGCCATCACTCCAAATCTGGCTTCCTACCGCCACGGCGATCAGGGCAACGCCAACACGAGCCAGAGGCTGCGCCACAGAACCCCGCATGGCTACCACTGCGCCCCTGCCCGCATTGCGCCACACACCCAGAGCGAGCAACGCGAGGGGAACAGGAAGAACGGCGAAAAAACGCCAGAACAGGCGCTCCTCTGCACTCAGAGGGGGAATGGCTGCGGGCTTAAGCTGCTCTACCCGGTTGCGCACCAGACGCTCTGGAGCCGCAAAAGTGCGGGCCAGGTTGCGCAGAAAAAGGCGGTGGCCATATCCCTCCTGATTAATAATACCGTCGCGGAACGGCGAGGAGCTGGCCAGGACAAGAATCTGGCCCTTCCAGGGATCGGCCGACTTGAGCAGGACCATCAAATTTTGCTTGGGTACTCTGAATTGAGGAGACAGGTCCGCCGCACCGAAGGGGTCGGCGGACAGAGGCCGCACCCAGGTGTCGGCGCTGGTGGTGCCTACCACCTCGGCTTGCCAGCCGGCAGCCGTGACCCGGCGCGGGTCGATTTCGAGAGCACTGGCGGCGACAAAGCTCAGGGCGCCGCGGGCGGGGCCCCAAAAGCTCTTCATGTTATAGAAAGCCGACAGACAGCGGATAAAAAAAGGCGCCTGCACCAGGCGCACCTCGCCCTTTCCTCCATCCACTCCCAGGGTTCCGCTATTTCCGTCCATCAGCAGGTCAGGCAGGGGACGCAACCCCAGAGATCGAAGCAAACCCTCCCAGGCGGCAGGCTTTGGGTGGGAACGGTAGCGGATCTCTGCTCCCTCGAAATCGCAGGTTACTGCGTACGCACTTGCCGCCAGGACGGCAGAGCGGCCCGAGGCCACGAACCGCTGCAACTGGCGCACCTGAACTGGAGATGCAACGGAAGGTTGCATCCAGAACAACATGTCGGCTTGCTGCGGGATCGGGTCGCCGCGCTTCAAGTCGGCCTCGACCACGTGACCGTATTCCCCGAGAAAATCCGACAACAGTTTGAAGGAGGGAGGGGCAGCTACTGCGAAGATAGGCCGCCTGGGTCGCTCCAGAGCACGCAGATGCTGAAGAACAAGATCTTCGAGGTAGGGTAAGTGGGAACTCTGAATGCCCTGGATCAGCACTTCGGGATAGTCGCCGTAGGCGAGAACCAGGGAGGACCAGACCGCCCTCTCACTTGGCGCGTCCCTCAGAATGTGGCGCACGCTGACCGGAGAGACCTTTTTGCGCGCCGCATAAGCCATTCCCCCGGGCCCGCTGACCTCGGGGTCGATAATGCGGATGTCGATCCTCCCCGGAGCAACCTTCTGCAGTGCCTGGAGGAAGCGGCGCACTTCCCTTTCCAAATCTTTGAGGTGCGAGGGCATCTTATCGCTGGACGAGACGAAGTAGGTGATAGCAAGGTTTTTCTGCAGCCTCTCGAAGAAGGTCACAGTGCCTGGAGACAGAGTAGAGACCCCACGGCCACCCAGATCGAGGGCCCAGGTTCCGCGCTCTTGCAGGACGCGGCCGGCGTAGATTACGATTAGGAGGAGGAGTACAAAGGAAAGGATGCTCTGCAGGAGAAAACGACGTTTCAATATTTGCTCCGTTGCAGTACAATCTCGTTCATCCACACAAAGAAGGAGCTCATCAGGACAAAGTAAAGCACGTCGCCTAAACTGAGGAGACCACGACCGAAAGACTGGTAGCGGGGCATGACCGATACCGATTCGTAAAGCCACGTTCCCAGTTGCCAGCTCGGGGTGAGGCCGTCGAGGACCTCGACCACTTTGTCGTGACCGCTGAGTACGAATACAGAGCCAAGGAGCACGGTGAGGACAAAGGAGACGATCTGGTCACCGCTTAGACAGGATGCGAAGATTCCAAAGGAGAGGAAGAAGGCACCCAGAAACAGCGCCCCGAGATAGCTGGACAGAATCACGCCCCCATCCGGATTTCCCAGCCAGGCAAGCATGACCACTATGGGAAGACTGCCCAGGAGAATGAAAACATAGAAGCAAAGGGCGGCCAGATACTTGCCCAGGACCACCTGGAACGGATGGAGGGGTAGGGTCAAAAGCAGTTCAATGGTTCCTTGGGACTTTTCCTCGGACCATGTGCGCATGGTGATGGCGGCCATGAACGGGATCAGCAGAAAAGGCAGAAGCTCAAAGTATGCCGACATGTCTACCACTGCGGCCAGAAAAAAGGTGTTCATGAAAATAGCGCTGGAAAGGAAAAGGAAGACGGTGGCGTAGATGTAGGCTATGGGCGAGTCGAAGTAGGCTTCCAGCTCGCGGGCGAAAACGATGCGGACGCCAGCGGAAAATTCTCCAGGACTGAGCCGGGGTGTATCAGGCATGGGCAGAATCGGGATTTACAGAGGTGCGCACCAGGTGGGCGAAGATTTCTTCCAACGAGGCCTCGGGCTTGCCGGCTGCGGCGGACAGCTCGCCGATGCTCCCGGCCCCCAGAAGGCGTCCCTGATGGATGATGAGCACCCGGTCGCTGATGGCCTCCACGTCGGCGATAATGTGGGTGCTGAATAGAATGGCGCGACCGGCGCGCAAGCGGCTAAGCATATCGCGGAAGGACAGCACCTGGAGAGGATCGAAGCCATGGGTAGGTTCGTCCAGAAGGAGTATGGGAGGATCGTGGATGAGAGCCGTTGCCAACCCGATGCGCTGGCGATAGCCGGTGGAGCACTGGCAGACACGCTGCAGGAGCGCCGATTCAAGGCCGCAGAGTTCGACCACGCGATCAAATCCTTGTTGCAGCTCGCGGCCGCGCATACCGCGGGCCTTGCCGATAAAGACTAGAAACTTGTCCACCCGCATACCCTGGTAGAGCGGGGTGTCGCCGGCCAGATAGCCGATCTTTCGACGCACGGCCAGGGGATTTTCGACAACGTCGAGACCGTCGACGGTGATGCGGCCGCGGGTTGAGCGAGTATAGGTGGAAAGCATCTTGAGGACGGTACTTTTGCCGGCCCCATTGGGACCGACAAAGCCGACGATCTCGCCCGAATCGACCTTGAAGCTGAGATCGGCAACTGCTTCGAGAGCTCCGTAGCACTTGGTAACGGACTCGACGGAAATCATGAACAAACTATAAAAAAAATTTCGGCGCCGGTCTACTTTTGCCGAACCTGCAGGGAACGCAGGCGATTGAGAGCAGCAGCCAGTTCAAATCTGCGGAAGCGCACATGCGCACCATCGGGGTGGCGGCACAAAATTCCAAGCCCTCCTGCTTCGATGTCCTTCTCGACCAAGTCCAGGACCTGACGCAGCGACCTTTTCCCGTCAATGTAATTTTCCCGGGCATGGACCAGGGCTGCGGCCATGGCTCGGGTCTGCCCCGGGTCGACCAACTGCTCGACGGCGCTCAGATCGATGGTCTCCGCGCCGAAAAGTATGGTGCGCCGGTCGCGGGTTTTCACGTGGTTCTGGCGGCCTCCTTTGCGCAGGTCGATGCTTTCGGGCAAAGGGAAGCGCGGGATGGGAACTGGGAGGGAATCACTGCCTTCAAGGCGGCGCCGGGCGGTCTCCAAAGCTGCAATATTTCTGGCCTCCCTGGTGGCCTGGCGCGGCACATAGTCCTCCACTGCGATGACGGTGTCGGCCACATCAAAAAGGTCCCCGCTGCCGCCGGTCACCAAAATGGTGGAAATACCGTGCTGTTGGTAGAGCGGCCGCACCCGGTCGATGAAAGGATTGATGGGTTCCTTTTCCTTGGCGATGAGTTGCTGCATGCGCCGGTCGCGGATCATGAAGTTGGTGGCGGCAGTATCCTCGTCGATAAGCAGAACCTCCGCGCCAACCTCCATGGCCTCGACGATATTGGCCGCCTGGGAGATGGATCCTGAGGCATTTTCGGTGCAGAAAAAGCGGGTATTACCGCCCTGGGGAAGGCCGCTGATGAAAGAGGAGATATCGACCCCGGCTACACTGCGTCCGGCCTCGGCCCGAATTTTGACCGCCGCTTCACAAGTTATGACAAGCTCCCTGCCGTCAGCGGGAATGTAGTTGTATACACCGCGTTCCAGAGCGTTGAGCAAGGTGGACTTGCCATGGAAGCCGCCGCCCACGATCAGGGTGACACCGGCCGCAATACCCAGGCCCTCGGTGCGGCCGGCGTTGGGCAGATCGAACTCCACCTGCAGGGGGTCAGGGACTTTGAGAGGAATGACCGGGGAGTCGCACAGAGGCCGATCGTCCACTCCCGAGCGCCGAGGCAGAATACTGTCCCTTGCCACAAAGGCAACCAAGTTGCGGGAAGGAAGTTGGGAGCGCAGGAAGTCGGCGTCTTCGCTTGCGGTTATGTATTGCGCTAAGGTCGCCCTATCGTTGCGCCGGTAAAAAAGTGTCGCACGAACGATGGCAGGGACCTCTTCGAATAGCATGAAGGCAGCCAGGCGTGCTAGGATGCGGCGGCCGGAGGCCGGCAATCCCACCGCGAAGCGAGCCTCGACGTGGTCGGGGGTTACCTGGATACTGGTGCGCTCGATAATCTCTTGAGCGGGAGCGTCCATCTGGATGAGACCGCTCTTGCCGTCCCCGCGTCTGGTTCCGGTGCGGCGCGCCGCTGCGGCGAATTATGTCGCCAGGTAGGTGCACAAAGCCAGGCGCCGGCTCTTGTTGGCGAAGGTCTCGGCAGGATAAGCCGCCTTTTCCTGGGACACGAGGACGCGCAGGCGGCTGGGGGCGGCGAAGGGGTCGCCCTGCACGTGGTCGATATAAAGAAAAAAATCAGGAAATGCGTAGATCCCGCGGAGGTCCTGGTAGGCTTTGTAACCCCGGCCGTCAATACGGCTTAGTTCGCGCTTGAGGTCTTGGAGGTCGAGCATGGAGAATTTTACCTGCAACTGCTGGGAGGAAACTGAAGAAAAGAGAGGAATTTTCCAACCTGCATTATTAGTCAACAGGAAGGCCGGCCTCGGAAGGAGAAAATGGAAAGGGTGGGCGATCCTTGCAAGCACACCGGGCAGGGAACTTTTGGCAACGAGGGCCTGGTTCCAGCTCTCCTAGGGCCGAATAGTGTGCGGCTTGAATTCGGAGCCTGGCCACAACCTGGGAATATTCGGCCAATTTTCCCAGGGGGAATTAGAACCCCTGCTCACCTCCCTGGATAAGACACCAAACCCGACAAATCGGCGCCCTGGACATTGTTTTCAGTTTTTATTGACCCGGAGCAACTGGCTCCCTATCCTTGACCAAGCGCCGGAGCCAGACAAATGACCACGACCCGAAAACCCAGGATTCGATCCGCAGCCAGCGCCGGGGGCGGCGACAATGCCGGGTTGCGTCGCATGTCCGACGCCCTTGGCGGCAGCTTGGACGCCGCCGATTTCAACGAAAGCGCACCCGGTTTCATCTTTCACAAATTCACCTCCGACCCAAGCGATAAAACCTGCGATCGCCTGGTTGCCCAACGCCACGGTTGTACCACCCCGGAAATCCCCGGCGAAACCTTCCTCGAGGATATCTTCCGCGTCGCGCCCCCTGCGCGTTGTGCCCACATTTTCAGGGCAACACCTGAAGTCCAGACTTCCCCATGGGGTTCGGCGGTGGACAAGGAGCCATATAATGAGCCAGTGGAATTGGACCGATGCTCGCGCGCTTTGCGTCGAGGGTCGGGGTTGGGAAGACATTCAGAAATTTTTCAATCGACTACCTGCTCGGGCAGAAGCAAACGTGCGAGAGGAAATCTGGAACCTTAGCCAATTTACGACCGGAATCAGCGTGCGATTCTCGTCGAACGCACGGGCGATCCGGGCGCGGTGGTCGTTGAGAGATTCCACCCTCAGCGCAAATCACACCCCTATCTACGCCCACAGCGGGCTCGATCTTTACGCCAAGACACCCGAGGGATGCTGGCGCTGGGTCGGGTGCGCAACGGACGTCTCCACGCATGCCCAATCCACACTCAATCCGTTCGGAGATTTCGACGGCGAGCTGCACGAGTTCCGTCTCTATCTTCCCCTCTACAACGCGGTGAAATCTCTCGAAATCGGCGTGCCCGTGCAGGCGACCATCGAAACCGTAGCGCCCCGGTCGGAACGCCCCATCGCCTACTACGGCACGTCCATCGTCCACGGCGCCGGCGCCTCCCGCGCCGGGATGACCCATGTGGCCATTCTCGGCCGCCGTCTCGACTATCCCATCCTCAACCTGGGGTTCTCCGGCAATGCGCTCATGGAGCCGGAAATTGCCGGACTTCTGGCCGAACTGGATGTGGCTGCCTATGTCCTTGATTCGCTTCCCAACATGCCTGCTGAAAGGATCGAAGGTTATGCCCGAAATTTCGTTCGAACCATCCGCCGGGCTCATCCGGTGACGCCGATCGTTCTGGTCGAGGACAGGAGCTATCCTGCTGGTTGGGTAACTCCGGGTAGCAGGCAACAGAACATCGACCGCCGCCGCGCGCTCAAGCTTGCCTTTGCCGATTTGCTCGCCGAATTTTCCGGGCCACTTCACTATGTCGAAGGAGATGGGCTCCTTGGAACCGATGGTGACGGCAGCAACGACGGTTCCCACGCCAGCGATCTGGGAGCTAGCCGCATGGCGGATGCGCTGGAGCCCGTGTTGAAGCGGATTCTCGGTTTGAGCGGGGTGTAAGAGAAATCGGCTTATCGGCGACTATAACGACACAACAACCCTTTGGCGTGACTGAAAGGAGACCCACCATGAGTGATACACAGAAACCGTATGAATTCAAGCTGGGAATGTACCTCGGCGAACTAAGGCAGCCGTTCGAGGAATCTCTGACCACGGCGCGCGATCTCGGTGCCCGCTACGTCTGGTGTGGCACCCATTCCGAAAATCGCATTCTCGCCCAACTTTCCGACGCCGAAATCGACAGAGCCGCACAGCAAGTCGCCGCGCACGGCCTTGAAATTTTCCTTCTCGATGGCGGCGGCCTGTTCAAACCCGTCCATCTCGCCGAGCTCGAGTTGGGCAAGATGCTGGAGCACGAGCAATTCAAACAGCACTACGGTCTGCTGAAGCGCTCGATGGAAGTCGCTGCCCGTCTAGGAGTGGGTGCAGTTGCGTGCTCCAGTTTCGCCTGGCCTGCCGAGTATACCGCCGGCAAACCGACCTGGCCCATGCGCTGGGCAACTCGCGGTGGCATCATCTCCGACGTAGATATGGAGAAGCTGGTGGAAGCCTTTTCGATGCTGGCCGAGCTCGCCGAAAATCACAACCTCGACATCGCCCTGTTGATGATGCAATGGAACTATGCCAACACCAGCAGGAACTTCCGGCGCATAGTTGAAGCGGTTGGTTCCCGGAGGTTCAAGGCACTCTGGTGTCCGGCGGACAATTTCAACTGTGGCGAGACCGACAACGCCACCGCAGGTTTCGAGAATTTGCGGCCATACTTGCACGGCGTGCACGCCAAAGACTTGCGCACCATCAACGGAGCCAAGCTCGAATTCGAGTACACGCCGATCGGGGAAGGTGACGTAGACTATCCGACAATTTTGCGCAACCTGCGGGACAACAATTGTGACGTAGTACTTTCCATCGCCACCCACTTCCTCCCCGCCAGTGGCTCGTCCGTCGAAGCGATGCGGACCAACTACGCCAACATGCGACGGCTGATCGGTCAAATTAGCTGAACTTGCACCCTATTCCACCGGCCCTTACATGGACGCGAAAAAGTACCCCGGACCAAACGAGGAAGTGCTGGAGGCCCAGGCCCGAGTCTGCACCGGACCGCACCAGACCAGGCCCCTGGGAAGAAAACCGGGCGATCCCCAACCCGAACGCATCCTCGAATTGATCACCAGATCAGCACGTGCTGAAATTCCCTGGGAACGGAGGGCTTCACCAGCCCAGATGGGGGCGTTCTTCGGTGCCATGGCCCTTCGCCGGGGATTTGGCGAGAAGACCAGATGGAGCACGGCAGAGCGAGCTGCCTTTGAAAAGTACAGCCCCGAACTGGAGCGATGTCTGCCTCCAGAAGTGCGCTTCCTACTCCACCCGGAAAACGGCTACCAAGGCGCCAACCGCGAGGAAGAAATCGTCGCTGCGGCCCTTTCCAAGATCTTGGTTGGAAAACACCTGAGCTACGGGGAAACCCGGCGCATGCTTGCAGCCATCCTCAGAGGCAAGGTAGCAACCGCACTTAAGGCAGCGGCTCTCATCGGCCAGCGCATGAACCTGGAGAACTACGACGAGGTGCGAGCCTACCTCGACGCCGTGGAGGGAAACCATCCCCTCCCCCGAATCTCGACCGATTCCCTGACCCACTTCGGCCAACCCTTCGACGGAGCAACGCGCTACCTGCGCCCAACCCTTTTCGTGGCGGCCGTGCGCGCCGCCCTGGGCCGGGCTTCGGTTCTCTACGGAGTAAATGAGATGCCGCCCAAGAACGGAATTACCGAGGAACAGATACTCGAGGTTCTTGGGGCGCGCACCAATCTGTCGCGCTCGGATGCGGCCGCCTTGATCGAAGATCCCCAGGTGGGATTCGCCTACTTGAGTCAACGCGAATACGCCCCTGGCCCCTATGCTTTGCTGGAGTTGCGATCCCACATCAAAAAGCGGCCGCCGTGGGCAACTACCGAAAAGGCCCAGCAACTCTATGTCTGTACTGGATCGAGCTACATGGTCGTCGGTTTCTTCCACTCCGGCTATGAGGAGCCTTTGCTACGCTCGATGTGGGACCGGAAATTCGCAGTGGGTCTGGTGGTCAAAGGGGAGGAAGGCTCGAGCAACTATGCCCTGCGCCTGGGACAGCCTTCCGGCCCTGGGCGCAAGGCGATCAATTTCACCCAGGGGTTTAGGCGAGCCGGGAAAAGGAGGGAAGATTTTTGCGTGGATGTGGATCCACGCAAATTCGGCCTGATCTATAACCACAGTCCACGACTGGGGACGGTGAGCCCGGCATCATTTGCAGAAGCCGGAACTGCGGCGCTCTCGGGAGTTAAAGGCCACGTCTATGACCGGATTGTTTTCAACGCCGCCATGACGGATTACTGGCTGGGCTTGGACAGCGACCCGCGGAGAGCCCTGAAACAGGCCCGGGCGGCAGTGGACGGCGGCTGGGCCCTCGCCAGGCTACAGGCCTATATTAAACGAAGCAGGGGCTAGTGTCCCGTCGCAGAGATAGGTTGACAAAATTGGGCCGCTCAGGCGCCCGGCTCACAAGGCGCCTGAGCGAGTCGTACCAGTGGTGTACCGCGAGTGAAGGCAACGCCGTGAGCTGGGATGGATCGGCGGAAAAATGGCGACACATTTCTGCGACGGGACACTAGCGCCAAAGGGAAGCGTCGATGCGCTTCTCCTGCAAGTAGATGCGAATGGCTTCCACGGAGCGCCGGAAGCTGTCCAAAATGGCATCTGAATAGGACGCTATTGATTCCAGGGTAATCTGCACCGGTTCGACTCCTTCTCCCCGTGCCGCAAAGCGCCCGCAAGCGCCGACCCGGTCGCGCCGGCCTTGGAGCAACTCTGCAAATTCCTCCAACCCTACCTCTACAATGCCGCTTACTTCCTGGTTGAATTTTACCGCGAGCAAATCGATGCGCCGAACACACAGGTAGAAGTGCTGGAAAACCTTGCGGCAAAGTCCGGCGGGATTTTCCAGGGCTCTGACGCCAAGGTAGACCAAATCTTCGTGCTCCACTTCTACGCCCACTTCTTCGCCAAACTCCCGCAACGCTCCCTGGGCGTGAGATTCGGCCTCAGTCACGTGACCGCCCGCCAGAGCGTCCAGGCTGCCCAGGTGTGGATCCCCGGGACGGGAGCGCACCTGCAGCACCATGCGGGCACGGTCCTCCGGATCCATGTAGGCGGACCATACAAAGACGAGCCAGTGCCAGTCGTGGTCGCGATGGACGGCAGCCCGGGGCTTGGCGCCCAGGCGCCTGCCGGCCGCATCGAAGATGGCGAGCAATTCACTGCCGTCCGTACTCATTTCCCTAGGAGAGACCAACCATTGCAAAAAGTTGCAAAACAAAAGCGGAGAGAGTGAGCAGCAGACATAGTCCGGCGCCGAAATAGGCCCCCAGGCCTTCTCGGCCGGTGCTTCGGCTGAAGACGAAGGCCATGGCGTAGCCGCCGACAAATCCACCAAGGTGGGCCCAATTGTCGACTCCCGGAAAAACCAAGCCAAAGATGAAGAGAACGACTGCCCATTGCAGAAACTGGCGCGTGAAAAGAGAACTCCCCACCCGGCGGCCATAGACGATGGCCGCGGCCAGCAGGCCGAAAATGGAACCGGAGGCACCCAGAGTAAAACCACTTCCCGATACCACCGAGAAGATAAAGCCTACTACCCCGGAGACCGTAAAGATGGTGATGAGACGGAAAGGACCGAAGAGTTCCTCCACCAGTGGCCCCAGTTGTCGCACCCACATCATGTTGAAGAAGATATGCAGGATGCCACCGTGGAGATAGATCGCCGTAACCAGAGTCCACCAGTGGCCATAGCCGACTACGGGGATCCTCCCGGTCATTCCGAACCTGAAGCTGGCCTCTGTGCTTGGGGCAAGGAAACCGGCCATTCCCCGGAACTGAAAAATGGCGCTTGGATCGACAAGCAGGGAAAGGACGTAAAGAACGCTGCAGACCACGACGATTAGACGCGGGCAATCAAGTCGCAAACCAAGTTTACGCATCTTGGAAGTGAACCCCCACAGGCCTGGCCTGGGTTGCCCGCAGTGGGGACATGCGGCCGCATCACCGCTTACCAGCTTATGGCAGCGGGGGCATAGAATGGCGGGCATGCGTAGTTCCTGGGCGAAGAATAAAGGATTCAGAGGCCAAGGCTGGCGTTGATTTCCTCCTGGTAGGCATTCGTGCGATCCTCCAGGACTTCGGGGACCTTAACCGCCCGCTGGGCAACCTGCGATTCCAAAACGGTATATATCAGAGCCACGGAGCGGGTACCTTGATCGGCGTCCACCTCAGGCCGACGCTGCTCCAAGATAGCGGTGCCAAAGTCGCTGTATTCGACTGCTATGAGCTTGCGGTCGATCGCTGCAAAATCAAGTTGGTACTCAAATAGACGGTCGCCGTCGAAGAGGGCAGCCGTGGCTGCATCCAAGTGGAAGTCGGGCACCAACTGCAGAAGCCTGTGGTCGTCTATGGGATCCCTTCCTGCCAAAAAGAGCCGCAGGCGCCTGCCACTGCGGTCCCCGGGCAAATCCAGAGAGCCCAAGCTTCCGTAAATAGCGCGTTTCCATACGCTTTCACCGCGCACCGCGTGGTCTTCTATGAACTGGGCAACGGCGCCGCTTGCGAAGAGTATAGTGGCATACGCGGCATCTTCGGCCGTGGCTTCAAATTCACTCGGCATTTCCCGCTGCCACTGCTCGTAGATTTCGCCGATAAAGCCACTGCTTTCGATATCGGAGTTTTCTCCTTTTTTGCGAATCTTTTCGTGAAGCCGGACCTGTGCGCAAGCGCTGACCGCTGGCCCGAGAAAGTATTCCATGATGTCGGCATAGTGGACACCTGCGTCCAAAAGCAAACCGCTGGAATTTTTCTGGTGGCGCCACGTGCTGATAAACATGCGGTCGCCACCTCCCAGAGTGTCGTGAATCATGAGACGGGGCTGGCCGATGACGCCCTGGTCGAGAAGAGCCTTGGCAAGACGGTTCATGGGGTCGCGGCGGAAGTTTTCTGCTACGGAAAGAATCAGGGCGCTGTCGCGGGCGCTGTCGCACACCTGCCTGCAGGCACGGACAGTCAATCCTAGGGGCTTCTCGCTGAGGACGTGCCAGCCGCGCTGCAATGCCTCCACCGCGACTGTGTGGTGAAACGCCGGCAAGGTGCAACTGTCAACGGCGGCAATAGCGCCGATTTTTGCCAACTCGTCCAGGTTTGTGGCCACCGTGGGCATGGTTCCCAGCAACTCCTCGGCGCGAGCTGCCAAAGAGCAGGCGTTGTTCAGATTGGGGTCGCAGACTCCAACCAGCTGAAATGGGGACAGGCCTACCTGCTGCAATTGGGCCAAACCTAGGAGGTGGCGGTTGCCCATACCGCCGCAGCCGACGATAGCCAGAGGCAACAACTCAGACATGCAGGGTCCTTTTACGCTTGGAAAGAATAAGGAGAGATAGGATCTTTCGCTGCCTTTGTCAACCGGAGTGGGGAGGACCTGAACCAGGTCGCCTTCAAGGGCAAAGTTTGGGAGATTGGGAGATAGAGTGAAAGTTCACCCCGATACCGCCTTCTCCAGGACCTCCTGAACCCAAATATTCATACTTTTGTGGCAACGAGCAGCCTCCAGGGCAACCCGGCGGTGGAGGTCAGGGCTCGTGCGGATCATCAACTTGCCCGAGAACGGTTTCTCCGGCTCTCTCCCATTTTCACGGCAGAACTCGAGATACTCATCAATCGATTTCTTCATTTCCTCCCGAAGCTCCGCCGCCGAGGCTCCATAGAAGGTGACCACATCATTGGTATTGACCACCGTGCCGAGGAAGACGTCGATCTCGGGATCAAATTCAAGAATAGCTCTATAACCTTTGTACTCGATCAAGGTGAGACTCCCGAATTCTCCAAAAACCTTCGCAACGCCTTCACCGCACCCGCGTCCATTTGCGGTCGTCCAAAACTCCGACAGAACAGGGCTACTCGGCCGTTCAGCAAAACGACAACCCTCGCTCCAGGCCGCTCACTCAAGGTCGCTCCCAGGCCTTTCCTGAGCAACTTCTCGAAATCACCCCAACTGAAAGCAGCCACAGAGGTTTCTGAAAAAATCTTCTGGACCATCTTTTTATAGCGCTTCTTCATCCCTGCGACCATCCTTTTATAATTATGATATCTATTTTAGATATCATTGTCAAGACTTCCATCCTTTTTGCCATCTTTTTATGATATCATATTCTGAATTTTTGGGTCTCCTGAGGGGAATCTTCCCTTCCCGGGAACGCGGCAAGCGGATTGCGCCGGCCACCAAGTAGTCCTATACTTGACGTCACCGAGGCAAGGAGGATCTGTGCGACCGATCATTATTGGAGCAGGCCGCGGCAGCAGGCTCAACGCCCTCACCGCCAACCGGCCCAAGTGCTATGCACCTGTAGGCGGTCGGCGCATCCTTGACTGGTTGTTGAAATCCCTGAAAGAAGCCGGTATGGAGAGGCCGGTCTTTATCGGCGGCTACCAAATCGACCGAATTCGATCCGATTACCCTCAACTATCCTTCTGTCACAATACCGACTGGACCAACAACAATATCCTAGCATCCCTATTTTACGCCAGAGACTACATGGAGGATGGTTTTGTTTGTTCTTATGCGGACATCCTCTATCGCTCCGACGTGGTACGACGCGCTCTCGATCATAAAGGCGAAATGGTCCTGTGCGTCGACCTCGAGTGGCGCAGGCGATACGCCGCACGCACCTGTCACCTGGAAAGGGACGCCGAAAAAGTGATTGCCGATGGGGACCGGATCGTCAGGATCGACCGCGGCATTCCCCCTGAAGAGGCCAGCGGCGAATACATTGGGGTGGCAAAGTTCAGCGCTGTTGCCGTAGCTCGGCTTCAGGAGCACTATTGCCGGCTTCAGGAGATGTACGCCGGCAGGGTATGGAAGAACCACACTATGTTCGAAAAGGCCTATTTAATTCACCTCTTTCAGGACATGCTGGAAGAGGGTATCGAATTCCACATGGCCGCTACCGCTGGAGGGTACATGGAGATCGATACTGAGGAAGATTACAGATTGGCCAATGCCAACTGGCCCCAGGAACTAAGGGCCAGGGAAACGAGTCCTCCTTGTCCACTGTAGACGACTATGGAGTGCTTTTTCCAGCCAGTGTTGTCGGTTCGATGCCGCGCTCAGACTTTGTGCGCGCAGCGGCCATGTCCGATCTGCCTTTGCCGCCCGGAAGACGCGACAGGATCTTGGAAATGGCCATTTCCCACGTGGTCGCCCTGCAAGAGGCAGCCGGTTTGGACGTGATAACTGATGGCGAATGGCGTCGTCCCTCCTATATGGCAGTGATTGCGGAATTAGCCCACGGATTTGAAGTGGGGCATAATCCCACAGACGGTCGGCCCTGGACAGTTGTGGTGGAGGAACTTTCCTCCAAAAATCCGGGATTTGTCGTTCGCGAAGCGAAATATTTGAAGCGCGTTTCCAGGGCAAAAATCAAGGTGACCCTTCCGGCCCCGGCACTTTTGGGGGAGCGCATGTGGGATCCGGACAGGTCGGCCAAGGCCTACCCAACTCGGCGGGACTTCGTTCTTGCATGTGTACCCTTTCTCCGCCGCGAGGTAGAATTGCTACGCGACGAGGGAGTGGATATCGTGCAGATCGACGACCCCCATCTGTGCCTACTGGTGGATCACCAGGTACGAGCTCGGTACGAGGATGCGGACAAAGAGGCGGATTTTTCGGCGGCAACGGTCAACGAGGTCGTCTCCGGCATCAGCGGAGTCAAAGTGGCCGTACATCTTTGCCGACGCGCAGGGGCACGCGTCCGCGGTGAAGCCTGCCACCGGGGCGACTACACTCCGATCCTTCCCTTTGTGAATCGCCTCGCTGTAAATCATTTGACCTTGGAATTCAGCTGCCCGGAAATGGGCGATCCCCGCATCTTCAAAAGTTTGCGCGAAGACTTCGAGATAGGCCTGGGCTGCGTGGGAGTTCACCCCGGCCAAGTCGATACACCTGAGACCATTGTCACCCGGGTAGAGCAGGTCTTGAAATTCCTGTCCCCCGAGCGCATTGTGCTCAATCCCGACTGCGGATTTGCTCCTGGATCAGCTGCCAGGATTGATATCGACGAGGTCTACACAAAGCTAAAAAACGAGGTAGAGGCTGCCCGCCGGTTGCGAGACCAGTTCGCATGAACTTCAAGGGCGTCTATCAGAAATCCGTCTTATTCACCGCGCTGCAGCAAGTGGTCAGCCATTTGCCCCGTCTCTCCAGGAAGTGATCCCCAAAATCTTATGGCAGAAAATCACAGGCGCGCCATCCCTACACTTCAGTGTATATTCGTTTAGAACCGTACTTATGCAAAAACAATAAGTTAAAATAACACCCTCCAGTGCGTGTATGCTCTACGGCAACCCAGGAGGTCCCTTCTTGGCCATATTACGCCCACTTGAGGGTGTGGCTTGGGTGCAGCTAAGCTTTGACCACGATTGGATCAATATGACGACCGACCTGCTTAATTAGAAATTTGCACAAAATGGAGCTTATGGCCAATCACCACTGATCATCATCAGGGCCACAGCGGACCGCGCTGGGAATCGCGCAGGAGCACCGGAGCGGAAAGACGGATCAGGTCGTCTATATCGAATTCTTCAAGCAAACCAAAACAGAAGAGAGGGGCTGCCTCGGCAAAAGGGAGGGGCCACTCGATGAGGCGGCCCAACGAATCCATCAAGCCATTAGTAGTAAGCTCGGCGACCAAACCCGTCCCCAAGGCTGTTGCGATCAGGGCCGCCACCGAGGCTGTCTGGCTGTTGGCCCTCAAATGTACCGTGTTTGTTCGAAAGCGCTGGCTCGCCCAGCTCAGCAATGCCAGCAACTGACCGACCTGCAGTCCCAGGGTTCGGGCACCTGTGGAGGCAAGGAGCATGTGGTAGGAGGCGGAGATCTCGGCTTCGCCGGTGGCAAGGATATCGACCAGGAGCGCACCGCGGCCGGCGGCAATGACTTCCTTGGCCGCCCTCGCACAGCCGCTGCGACCGGAGTTGGAAACCATCACCTCCACCCCCCGAGCACCGGTGGGCACCAGCTCCGTCAGAGGCACACTCCAGGTTCGTCCCAGACAAATGATGTGGTGGCTAACCGCACAGCCGCTGCGCCGGTGGGGACCGCCGACCTGCCGTGCCTCCACCTGATCGAAATTAGCGACTTTGACCAAGTCAGCGAGTTTCTTGCGTCTCACTTCCGCCCCTCCCCTCTTCCTTCGGGTGCAGCGGATCCGTCGCAAGGCATCCTGGGCGAGAGAGCTGAGGGTGGCGTTGTCAGGGGGCAAACCCACGTTCAGTTCAGCCTCGGTATAAACTTCGTCCCCCCAGGGGGGTCTTTCTCTGGAGTATCGAGTCCAAAGTGCCGGTTTAGAAATTTGTAAAGCTGACTGCGATTATCGCTATCATAGTTGTGGGTGCCGGGATCCACGTTGTCATGCAGTTTTAGTTTGTCAGAGGCACCAAAAAGGGGAAATACCGGCTTGGCGGGCTGGTATACGGACTTGCGGGTTCGCCTGGTTTGAAAGCAACAGTCGTCGTGGCGGTTGTAAATCAGCAGAGTCGGACGCGGGGCCAGCATCGCCGTAAGGCTGTCGAAGTCAGCGATTGAGCACAGGTCCGAGGGAATCTGCTCCATGTCCCCTATGTCCTGGATGCAGCCGGCGCGCTGCCACACAGGTGAATGACCGGCCACCGGCACTGCAACTTTTACGCGCTCGTCCAGGGCCGTAAGGACTATTGTTTGCCATCCGCCACCCGAAAGGCCGGTCATGGCAACGCGCTCGAGATCGGCCTGGGGATGTGCAAGCAAAACATCGAGACCGCGCTTCATGGCCAGATAGAAGACACCGATTCCGGCCACGCCGCACAAATCGAGATGAGCAATGCGATTATGGTCCATACTTGCCCGCAGTTCGCCCATGCCGATGAACTCGGTGTTGAGGGCCACCATGCCACGCTTGGCCAAGTTGATGCAGCGGGCCTGTTTGTAGTCCATGGCCTTGCCTCCGGCGTGGTGTCCATTGGGATTGAGGACGGCGGGGATCTTGCCCTGCAGACGAGTAGGCTCGTAGAGCAAGGCCGGAATCCACATGCCCGGATACCCCTCGTAGCGCAGTTTGCGGATGCAGTAGCCGTGACCGGGATGGAGGGTATCTGCCCATTCCACTCTTGGCTTTCTGGTGAGCAGGCCTTCGGGGTGCCCGCGGAAGAAGGCTTCAAGGAACTGGCGGCGGAACCGGGCCCTACGCCGGACCCAAGCACCCCTACCGCCCGGTTGTTGCAGGTGAAGTAAGTGATCCTTCAGGTATGCCCGCAACTCCCGGTAGGTCTTATTTCCAATTAGCTTTTTTGCCAGAACACGCTCCATTTATCCCCCCGTTTCTTAATCCTACCTCGAAAATTAACTACAAAATGGGCCGCGCCCATAGCCGGACAGGAAACTATTAAACTCCCTGGAAATTGATCCAACCCTGGCGGAATTAATTTTTTTCTGACGTCTGCTCCAGAAGGAGCAATGATTTTCCTTCCGCAGACAGTCTATCGCCGGTCTTGACACTAATACCCTGGATTTCTATCTCTGAACCAATTTTTGTGAACCTGTACTCTCAGACCATAGGAGGGCAGATGCAGCCCATTGAGTCGACCATCAACCCCTTCGGGGGGGTGCTTACCAATCCAGCGGCACTGGACGAGGACCCAAGGACATTCACCACGCGTTTACACGACTCCCTGCACGCGTGGAAGAAGGATGGTTTCCGGGTGGTGTGGCTGGAGGTACCAATTATAAGGTCACAACTGATCCCCGTAGCGGTAGAGGCAGGATTTTCTTTCCATCACAGCGGAGAGGACTATCTCATGCTCACCCTGCGCCTGGAGCAAGGCGCATTCATTCCGGCATATGCCTCACACTACATTGGTGCCGGTGGAGTTGTACTCAATGACAAAAAGGAATTGCTGGTAGTCTCCGAGAAATACCACCGGGCGAACAATCGGCCACCGCGCTACAAGCTCCCTGGCGGGGCCCTGCACGAGGGCGAGCATCTGGCCCAAGCGGTAGTTCGCGAGGTCCGGGAGGAAACCGGGGTAGAAGCCGAGTTCGACGCTCTAGTGTGTTTCCGCCACTGGCACGGGTACCGCTACGGCAAGTCGGACATCTACTTTGTTTGCAGGTTGCATCCGCTGAGCGCTGAGATAGCCATTCAGGAAGAAGAGATTGCCGAGTGCCGGTGGATGCCGCTGGCCGACTATCTCAACGATGAGAATGTCAGTCCTTTCAACAAGCACATCGTGAGGACGGCAATCAGCAGTCCCGGAGTGGCCCCCTGTGAGATCGAAGGCTATGAAGACCCTGAGCGCTACGAGGTCTTTATGCCGCGCGGAACAACCTTATCTATCTAGCTGGTATTGTTGAGATGGGGTTTACATCACCTGCAGCCAGTCGTCCAGGAGAAAGCTCAGGCGCCCAATCAGAAGCGAGAGGCGCGCCATGATTGTATAGCCAAATGAAGCACCAAAAGAAACCATCAGGAACCATATGCCGATCTTGGAAGCGCGGCCGACCGCACCCTTGTGTTCTACGGAAAAGAAAAAGTAAATCAACACCGTTACCACCCCGACAAGGATAATGAAAAGATTTACTCCTTCCGAGCTCCAACGCAAGGGAACCAGCATGGGTTCAATCTGGGAAAGAACAAAGGACGACGTATACCTTGGGATAGTTAAGCCGGCGCCCAGACCGACATAGAAAGCAAAAGAGATGCGGCTGAGCCAGCCGAATCGCCTGGAGAAACGGGTCAAAATCAAAATGCCCAACCCCGTGGGCACCAGCAGCCACCAGGTACTTCCCTGAGTGGCCCCCTCCTCCGAAGCCAGGTCGGCAAACTTGGCGAAAATTTCACCGTGAATCGTCGGATACCAGTACTGGCCAAATACATAGGCCGCCGCCACTCCCACAAATAAGTGCTCTGCAAATTTGAACAGCGGGTTGTCCTTGTAGAGAAAGCTGTAAAGAGCCAGAGTAAGACCCGCCGCCACAATAGTTCCAAAACCACTCCAATCCAACTTCAGGCGACCATCGGCGAGAAAAAGGATATTGACGACCACAAAAAGCAGAGTGAAAGCCAGGAACAGATAAGTGTCTCGAGTCAAACCTGCCTCCTCTACGATTGGATGCCGCGCCTCCGCGTGATAAAATAAACGGCATTGCCGAACAGAATGAAGGCGATGATGATGAGATGGGTAACTGACTGAGCCCCCATGGCCTCGGTGGCCGAATCGCGGCGACCCATCAGATTTTCATACTCGGCAGCGCCTGCCAGGCCCCCGATCAGGCCGATGAGCTGCCGCGATTGCAGGAAGGGGAAAAGGTCCGGAGCCATCACTGCGGTACATCCCCCGGCAAAGGGGAACCCGAACTTCTCCTGTCCGAAGGGGATCCACCAGAACTCGATCGAATCTCCCGCGGCAAGATCAAAAACGAAGTTGAAGTCGCGCAGCGAGCGAATGTTCCGCGTCAGTGCTAGGGTATTCGATCGCGCGCCCCATGCATCCTTGGGGAAAGCATCATGAAAGTCCTGCCCCATATTGAGAATGACACTGTAGTTGCCCGGCTTGTAGCCCATGAATGCGTAGTCCACGCCGTAGGTCCTGTCGAACTCGGCGGCGGTGGTTTGCAGCACCTCCTGCGCCAAACCGGGCGCCTCGGGCCATAGACAAATGGCAACTACTTTTATTCCACGGCTGAAGCAGTGCCTGAGCAGGGAACGGGCCATGGGCTGCATTTCCGGCTCCGTACTGGCACCATAGGAGAAACTGAGCAAGACAGTAGCATCATCATGTGTTGCGACCCGTTCGATTTCGTCGTAAACCGCCTGAACCGTCGAAGTGGGTTTGATCGGCAGGTAGAAGCCAACCAGAAGCGGTATCGCCACCCCCAGGAAAACCAGAATAAAGATGATGCGGCGATCTATGTTCATCAGGCGCTGCATTACTCCTCACCTCCTCCCAGGTAGGAGCGTTCAATTCCGAAAATAATGCGCAGCGAGGTGGCGATGGCTCCCAGGCTCACGCCCAGGAGAATACCGCGTTTGGCGGCCAGGTTCGGAACCTCCATGAGCCATTCGGACGCCAAAGGGATGAAATCGGCGATCGCCCTTCCGATGGGAACGCGCCCCAGCATTACAATAACTGCCGCGACCAGCAATATCGCCGCCTCGGGGGTGCGCGCTCGAAAAGTGCGATAGGCCGCCGAAGCGATGAAAAAGGCCAGAATGGAAAACATGGTGGAAGTGCAGGGAACGTGCACGTATTGAAAAAGCCACTGATACCCTCCGGCCTCGGCCTGGGGCCTAAACGGCCCGTTGCCATCATTATAAACGACAAAAAGAAACATTACCCCAAAGCTGATATAGACGACGAGGCTGTAGCCCCAACCCGGGCTACGCTGACGGATCCGTTCCCAGTGCAGATTTATCAGACTGTAGAGCCCAAGAAAGTAGGCGAAGGCCAGGACAATGCGCAGCCACAGAGCGAGCTCTCTTTCCAAGTTCTGGGCACTGCCGTGTGGAATAAAGTAGATGGCCATGCCGACCACGCCGAATCCGAAGGCGACGAGCACGGGCAGGGTTCGACTCAAGAAAAGCATCTCTTTCTCCTCAATGCGCGCTGAACACATCGGTCAGAAATGAAATATCCAGAGAAGCCAGCAGGGTGCCCAGCAAAAGGACAACAATTAGCATGGCTTTGCCGATATCTTGTCCTTTGAGGCTACCCAGAAGCCGCGGCTCGCGCGAGAGATAGGCGCTTGCTGCGTAGAGTTCTTCCCCCAACAAGGTGTAGTCGCAGGTGGTGACGAAGAAGGGAAGTTGAGTAAAGGCATCGGTCCCGGCAATCTGAATAGCGCCCGTAGTTGCTCCGGTTTCGGCTAAAAGAAGCGACTCGGCGTAGAAATAACCCATCATGATGTGGGCTGCTGGCCGCTCGCGCATCATCATGCCTTCCACCGCGGCCGCGTAGCTGAACTGATCTGTGCCAGCAACAAAGATGTTGTCCGGATTGTAGGCATCCGGCCGGCCTACTTCCAGGTATGCTTCCTTCACGGTTTCCTGACTGACGGCCATGACTACCGGATTGGAATTGGCTACGCGCAAAGCTGTATCGTACTCAGCGGTGCGCCGCGCGATGCGCCCCAGAATGTTTACGGCTGCAATGGTGGAAATCTGCTCCATCTCTCTCAGGCCGTGGATAAAAAGGACTGACTTCCCCATCTCGGTAGCCCGACCCAGGGCTTCGTCCAGAGCTTCTAGGCCGGCGATCCGCCGAATGTAGAGATCTCGGCGCCTGGCCATGGTGATGGCACAGAGAATGATGAGCGAGAAGACCGTTCCCAGAACCAAGTTGTTCAGCTTCTGCCAATTGAACAGGTTGCCATGGGCTTCGGCCTTGACGGTGGGATCTCCCTCGAAAACCTGGCCAGCACTGCGCATGCCAATCCGGAAGAAATAGGGTCTGTTGTTCTCCAAGGCCACCCTTTGCTCGCCCACCGAAAATTCCCTCACCTGCGCGAAGTGCATGCTTGTCTTCTCTTCATCGCGGCCTAAGGCGGCCGCATCACCGGACATCAGATTGCCGCCTGCATCTACCTCCGCCGCCGGGTAAAACGGACCCTGCGGCGCGATAGCCACCGAGACCAGATAGACGGTGCCCGAAGGGACCGAGGACCGGGGCCAGGTCAGGGTTATGCTCCCACCGGCGTCGTTGGGGGTATCAAAGGCCTCGAGCGGGGCAGGCAACTGCAGCGACTGGACTGGACTGGAAACAGCACCCCCCAGCAATAGCAGGAAAATCAACCTGGACATAAGCAAGCTTTCATTTTTCTGAGGTTGCCTGACCAATTCGAACCACTCACGTCGTGGCCGCGGAGCGATTCCTCAGTCCCCTCTCACTCTTCAATCACTTCGACATTGGCTCGGGGGACCAAGATTCTGGAACCGTCCTCGAACTCCATCTCCAGCACCCGAACCCGCCCTCCGGACTCCACCTCCATCAACTCCGTCGGCAGAGCGCTGACGCGTCCGATTCGACCGAAATTGGGCGCCCTGATTACCCGCAGAAAATCACCTTCTCGCAGACCCTTCTCTTGTTGTGTAGAGCTTTTATCCGCATCCATCGCGCCCTGGCGACCTGGCACAATTATCTCTGGACGTACCACTCCGGCGCGGATTTGGGTGGCACCGGAAATTGAGGACTCCTGTCCAGCACAGCCCTGCAGTATATCGAAGGTCTTGGGGGCCATGGAGATGGCGCCGAAGCCTTCGGTAACGATGACCGTAAGGCCGATTTCTTCAGCACCCGTGATGGCCACCCCCAAATCGTAACCCAGGAGGTCGCGAAGGTCCTGGTCGCGAATCCCACCGCTGATCACCCCCGCTGCGCCGACCTCACGGGCACGCTCCAAGGCGTTGCTTGTGACCAGGCCTCCGCCCACGATAATTTTGCCCCTGCACTCGGCGCCGATCTTTTCGGCCTCCAGGGTTTTCTCGGGAGCATCTGCAACCAGGTGAAGAGGTCCCCAGCATTCGCCTCCCACCCCAAAAATCCCTTGCACAAAGGCACCGCACGTCTCGACAAGCACACCTTCTTCGGGAAACACTTCGACAATGACCCCATCTATGTAGGCGAGAACCTCAACAGGTCTGGGAGGCTGGCGCACAATAACCTGGCCGGTCACCTCCGAAACGCTCTCCAAAACTCCACTAACCGGGGATTCAATGGTTGTCTTGAACCACTTGATAAGTGGCCGCGTCGCGGCAATCGGGGCACCTGCTTCGATTGAATCCCCCTGTCCTACTAGCAAGTAGCCTGGCAGTTCTTCCGGTGTGACCCCGAGACGATTCACCAGGTTCAAGGCTGTGACGTTACCCGGCAGTTCCGTGCGTGCCACCACCTGGTCGCGATGCACCTGTGCTCCCGTTTCGACTAGAACCTGGCCTTTGAGAGGAAGACGGCGTTGTCTTTGGATAGCGGCATAACGGGTCACACGCAGGCCGGGAGTATAGGCGTGGGCCATATTGTCGATTTCTTCCTTGGAGGAGTTACCCTTTTGTTCTCGGGGCGTGAAGCTCGTTATACAATCCCAAGGTCAGGTTCCAATTTGCAATTTGGACCGAGCGCTTCTCTTCTTCCTGAGCAAAACGAATTGGCCTTCCTCGACCATCCAGTATAAGTCCCGCTGCACCGCCCTTTACGGCAGTCTGCAGTTCCTGGCCCGGACCCGCACCCGCATCCCAGCCGCGCTCCGGTCGCAAGATGACTTCGGCCTCCTCCTCGACGGGCAAGAGGAATCGGTGAAGGTCGCCAAGACAAAGTTTACCGGACTCCTTTCCGCCGGCAAGGACAATCTCGTAAGTGGCGCACTCATCACCTGCTTTGCTGCTGCTCACAGGGGCAATACACGTGCCCAGGTAAACCAAGCAATCGCGCTCGAAAACATCGGTGGCGGCTTTTTCGTCGACGGTGGACAGAACTCCGAGATGAGGCATCATGAAAATGCTGTCCACGGCCAGACGCGTTACACCCTGGGGTTGGAATGCATCAATCAGCATGGAGGCGCTCTGAACGCGCCCGGGAGCGTGGGAAAGGACGCCGCCGCTGCCCACCAGAAGGTCGAGTTCCATCATTCGGATCAGGCTTTCGCCGCCGCCGCGCTGATCGAATACGTCCGACAAAGTACGCTCGGTCTGCACCCCTTTGAGCCCTACGGCGAGATCGAGGTGCTGGGCAAAGGCCAGCCTCAGAGCCTCGCGAGCGATGGCCTGTTCAATTTGAAGTTCCTCCAGGAGCTGGGGGACCGTGGTGGGGCGGATCATCTTGTTCTTGATGCGGTCGCGCAGGTCCGCTTCTTCGATTCGGAAGGGAACCCAGCGCAAAATTTGGTCAAGGCCCGCCTCGGCAAGGACATTTGAAATGCTGTAGGACATGCCCAGGTTGGCGCTCACGGTGCGGTTGAACACTTCCCCGAATACACTGAATACATCGGTGGTGGCACCTCCGATGTCTACCCCAATGACGTCGATCCCCTGCCGCCGGGCAACAGCCTGGATAATCATGCCCACGGCCGCAGGAGTGGGCATGATCGGAGCGCCAGGCCACTCCATCAACTTGCGATATCCCGGCGCCTGGGCCATGACGTGGTCGAGAAAGAGATCGTGAATAACCTGTCGCGCTGGTCCCAGGTTCTCTTCCTCAAGCACGGGGCGGATGTTATCGGTCAGGGTCAGGTCCATTTTTTCTCCCAGGCTCACCGCCACCTGTTGGCCGGCATCGCGGTTGCCGGCGTAGATGACCGGGAGTTTGAAACTTGTTCCAAAGCGAGGCTTTGGGTCCGCTGCAGCAATGAATTCGGCCAGTTCCACTACGTGGCTTACCGTGCCGCCGTCCGTGCCGCCCGAAAGGAGGACCATATCGGGCCGCAGTTGACGAATACGTTCGATCTTCTGGTGGGGAAGGCGCCCGTCGTTGGAAGCCAGGACGTCCATTACGATCGCACCGGCACCCAAGGCGCAGCGTTGGGCGCTCTCGGCAGTCATGGACTGCACTACGCCGGCGACCATCATCTGCAATCCCCCGCCGGCACTACTAGTCGAAATATAAAGGTCCACCCCTTGGCCATCGACTGCAGGAGAAATGATACGCTCGCCGTCGAGAATCCGCCGACCCGATAATTCTTCCACCTCCTGGATGGCGTTGAGCACACCCCGGGTGACGTCTTCAAAGGGAGCTTCCACCGTGGTTGGCGCCTCCCCCCGGAAGGTCTGGCGGTATGTATCACCCTGCTTTTCTATCAGGATCGCTTTGGTGGTCGTGCTGCCACAGTCAGTGGCAATCACGACATTGAGGTTATCCACGGTGGCAGCTCTCCCCGTCGATAATAGCCTCAATGATCAGGTCCACGCTCTTGCGCTTGTCCAGAAGCCTGACAAAGCGATCATATTCGGTTTGCGAGAAGATCAAGGTGAGAAAGGGGGCTAAAAATGCCAGGCACTGACTGCCGATGAAATTCAGCGGTCGGCCGGTTTCAAGGGCCATAAGTACTGGCGCGGTCATGCGCCGCCGCACCACGAACTGGGCCAAGCGCTCCACCAACTGCCGGTCGGCCGAGGCGAATTCCTCCCGGCTCTCAACGGCGAAGGCGTGCGCCCACCAAGCTCTAAGGCGCTCCTTGCGCGACATATTTCTCCACAAAGCTTGTTACCAGGTTGCGGTTGTTACCGAAGGTCAGAAAATAGCCCCTGAACCGGTCCATGCGGCAGGAGCGGAAAAATGGACTGAGAAAAACACCGTCTTTGTAGATGTCCGCCCGGCGGAACTCCTTCCAGAGACGTTGTCGCTGCCATCCCAAATGAGAAGTATGCACCCCCACAGGATCCAGGGTAAGGTGGGTCGGCAAAAAGTAACGGGACAGGGAAGCGGCCAGCACTATCAGGGAGATCACGCCATGGATCAGGCCATCGAAACTGAAAACCGCTCCGATTGGGAGGCCAACTATGAGTGTGGCCAGCAGAATCGATTTGACTCGTGGCTCCTCGGCGAGGGGATGAATGGTCCAGTGGAGAATGTCGGACTCTTTCGGCTCTCGCTGGTCTGGAGGGGTTGTCACCTTCACGGAGCTGCTCTCCTTTGCATAGAATCATGCAAGATAAAAAACTGCCGCAGGGAAAACCAGTGATGGGAACCGTAATGGCTGGGCGGACGGCACTTGAAATATAAAATGGGAGGTGGTAAAGGGAACCTGGTCGGGCAGGGGTCATTCCCCGGGTTCAACCAGGGCTTCGCGGTCCTCAGCCGCCCACTTTTTCCAGCGGATCTCGTCGGATTCCTGGAAGCCGCTGTTTGCCCGGGCCTGAAGATGCTCATCAACCCCCAGCAAACGCAAGGAGCGGTGATCCCTGCGCTGTCTTGCCCAGTCGATCAGCTGGCGACAGTTGGGTCCGTCAAAGACGTCAGTGTGCTTGAGCCAGGACAGATTATAGAAGATACTGAAAAAGAACCTGCGCTCTCCTGAAACGTTGGGCGTCCCAGAGTGAAGCAAACCATTATGCGTGAGCACAATATCGCCCGCCCGCGCGTAGATAAGTACTACATCTGGAAGCGGCCGGGACCGGGCGTCCTCTTCAATGGCGACTGGTCGTATGTGTGACCCCGGGACCACCCTCAACGGACCGTACTCTGCGGTCAGGTCCTGGAGGTAGGAGATGGGGTTGAGTGCCGTGGGCCGCTCGTATTTCCCAGTGGGCATGTGGGCCCACCGGTCCCGGTGCCATCCACTGACCCTGCCGGCGGCTTCTTCTTTTGGCAAGGAGGGAAACGCGGCCAAAGTGAGATTGTCGAGCTGGACGAAGGGACCGACGATCTGCTCGGCAAAGTCGAGAACAAGCGGGGTGGACACCGCCTGCCACATCAAGGTCGGCGCCCGTTCCAGCATATTGCCGAACCACCAACTCCGCCCCTGTGCATGGATGCCTGGAGAGGCCTCCTCCAGACGCAGGAGCTCCTCGCGCCACGCCCGCATGGTGGTCTTGTCGTATCCGCCTTCAAATACTGTGTAGCCTTGCTCAATGTATTGGTCACGGCGCCCATCCTCGGCAAGACTCCTTACCTCAACCACCAAGGACCTCCAGGTTGAGCACGTGCGCGGGAACTCGACCCTTCAGGCAATCAATGATCGCCTGTGCGGCCATAATTCCCATGGCCTTGCGCGCTGCCCGAGTATTGGAGGAGGAATGGGGCATGGCGATGACATTGTCGAGACGCACCAAATCCAAGGAAAGGTCCTGAGGAGGCTCGCTTGCCTGACAATCCAAGCCAGCGCCGGCCAGATGCCCCCTTTGGAGGGCCCGGATCAGGGCATTTTCGTCAACCAATTTTCCCCTGGCCGTATTGATCAAGTAAGAACCAGGTCGCATCCGCGCAAGAAAATCGGCGTTGACCATTCCTTGATTTTCGTTAGTGAGTGGAGTGTGAAGACTAATCACCTGGGCCTGCTCCAGGAGCTGGTCCAACGATACCGAAGTCGCTCCCAGTGCCGCAACTATGGAAGTATCCACCCAGGGATCGTACACTAGAGTGCGCATCTTGAAACCGGCCGCTCGCCGCGCTACCTCTGCGCCTATACGACCACAGCCAAGCAGGCCGAGGCACAAAGCCGCAAGGTCTTCTCCCAATGCTACCTGGTACTTGCCGGCCTTGACATTGCGGTCGCCTGGAACGATGTGACGCACCAAAGCCAGGATCAAAGCAAAGGCCTGATCTGCCACCGCGTCGGCCATGACCCCAGGGGTATTGGCGACCAGAATTTTCCGATCGGTGCAGGCCTCAAGGTCCACTCGGTCATAGCCGACGCCGTTGCGCGCGATAATCTTGAGCCGGTCCGCCTTCTCCATGGTATAGGCGTTGAAGTTTTCGTTCCCGGCCAAAATGGCGTCGCAACCGGCAAGTTTCTCGCGTGTCCTCTCATCATCCCAGTGCGGACCGGCGTATTCGTGCACCGCATCGAAACCTGCCTTTTCAAGCAAGGAAAGTGCCGGTTTCTCGCCCCCGAATTCTACGTGGACGGTAGCGAGAACGCGAAGTCTGGACATAGTTGAGAAAAATAGATCCGGAATTTATGTTGTGATTTCGTCTTTAGGACGCGCCAAATTCTTGGCAGCCTGCCGCTGTGCCTGCACCAGGGAGGTCCAATTCCACTGTTCGTAGTATTCCCAGCCAACCACAGCGTTGAGAGCCTCGAGTTCCCGGGTCTTTTCGTGAAGATTGGCTCTGATCACATCGCCAATGGAGAGCAGACCGATGTACTCACCATGTTTTTCGACCGGCAGATGGCGCACCCGCAGACCCAGGAATTTGTCCATCAGGTTGTAAACAGAATCGGTATGGGGAGCGGAGTGGAGTTTGGTTACCATGTAGTCCCCAACCGTTGCGGTCCTCGGATCGAACTCCTCCTCAAGGGTATTGCGCATGAGATCGCGCTCGGTCCAGACCCCGACAATCTTTTGGTCCTCCTCGATCATTATGGCGCCGACCTTGTGATCGACCATTACTCGCAATGCTTCGTAGATGAATGTGTCAGCGCTGACGGCGAGAATTTCCCTGTTCTTTTCCCGGACGATGTCTTCAGCAGTTCTCATGCGATTTCCTCCTCTTTGTGGTCTTCGCCCAACTCAAAGACTTGGAAGGAGCTGGAGATCTAATTTACAGAGTGCACGATCAAGTCGACGGCGTCTTCAATTTTCACCTTGCCCGAATTTACGGTCAGGTGGTAGAGCAGAGGATCGTCCCAGTCCGCATTGTGATAATTGCGCAAGTAGAGCTTGCGCCAGCGATCATGCTGTTGTACCAAATCTTTTGCACTCTCAAAGTCCACCTCGCGCGCCTTCATTATGCGCTCACATCGGGTCTCGAAAGGAGCTATGATTCTAACGTGGAAGGCCTGGAGGTGGTCGGCGAGAATGATCTGGCTGGCGCGCCCTACAATGACGGTGCTGCCGGTATCGCCAAATTCCTGTACCAAAGTAGTAATCAGCAACTGGTAGGTTCCTCTATCTATGTACGATGTCCCTTCGCTTGTATTTCGTTCCGTCACATAGGGAAATTCAAGGCCAAACTCGGGGAAATAAGCTGCCGAGGACAAGGGAAAGCCTCCCGGCCCAATTTCGGGTACCAACAGGCGTTTCAAGAAGAACTGAATTCGTCCCTCCGCCTTCTCATCGAATTGCTCGACTTCATCAGGCGTGGTATCGGTAATTTCCGCAATCTCTTCCACCAGCCGGTGGTCGACAAATTCATAGCCCAAACTCTCGGCTACCTTCCGCGCGGCAAGGTCTCCACCGCTGCCAAGCTGCCGGGAAACGGTAACAATTGCCATGGCTTACCCCCAGTTCAAGCGTGAATTCAACTGCCCAATCTTCGAGGCATCCTCAGGAACTCTACAGGCGGCATCTATCGAGAATGAAAGAGATTTTTTCCGCCCTTGCAAGCAAAATCAGTTCTGCCAAGGACTTCGGTGCGTTCACCAACGAAACGCGCTTTTCCCCAACTATGAAAAGGTCGCACATGTCGATGTTCGCTTATGAGAATCCCCCACCCTTAACGCGCACAAGATTTTGGGTTCTGAGAGCATCCTGCAGGGCATCCCATACTTGTTCTTCGCTCTCGGCGCCCAACAATTGCGCACGGGCGTGATCGTTGCTCATGCCGCGCGCAAGCGCAGCGAGAATCTGAAGTTGTAAACCCTCTTCTCTTTCGGGGGTGAGCAGCAAGAAAACCAGATGCACAGGGAGACCGTCCGGGGCATTCCACTCGATCCCAGCGAAGGATCGACCAAAAACGAGGATCGGCTTATCCAGCATCTCCAGGCGCGCGTGAGGCATTGCCACCTGGTATCCCGTTCCCGTTCCCATGAGTTGTTCCCGGTCGCTGACCGCGGTTTGCAAGATATCAAGGGCAGGAGTTACGCCGCCTTCTGCTCCTGCTGCGCAAAGTTCCCTGATTACTTCCGGCCTCGTGCTACCGAGCAGGCTGGGGATTACTCCCCCAGGCGCGAAGAACTCCACAATATTCACTTCTCTGCGACGCCGAATAGACCAGGCCAAACACGGCGCTACCAGCAACGACGAGATAATGGCTGAGAAGACAATGGATACGAACACCGGAGTTGAAAGGATATTTTGTTCCAGCGCAACGCCGGCAACAACGATCCCCGTAACCCCGCTGGGAGTAAAAGCGATGGCGACGGAAAGACGGTCGTGGCGCGACAGTCCCGGTCCCAAGGCGCCCACCCAGGCCCCCAAAAACTTGCCTACGATCGATACCACGGTTACAAAAACCACCATAAGTAGGTCAAAGTTGGAGAAAAAATCGAGCCGCAGACCAATCCCGGCAAAGTAGAGCGGAACAAAGATGGCGTGAACCATCTGACTGATGATCTGACGCGTGCGTTCGCTGAGGGCGCGCGCTTCTCCTGCCATGATGCCGGCCAGAAAAAAGCCAAAGAGCGCGGTCAATCCTATCCATTGAGTAACGGCCCCACACAACAACCCCAAACAGCAGACAAAGCTGAGGACTGCTCCTGGGTTCCCCGGCAATTGCACGCCAATAATGGCAATGCTGCGATCTACAATGCGCAGGCCGAAAGTGAGACACAGGAATGTAAATGCAAGTGTAAAGAGCAAAAGAAAGGCAACGGTACCCAGATGCAAAGAGGCTTGAGTGCCCATTGCGAGCACCAAGCTGAAGATCACCCAGGCCAGGATATCATTTACCGCATAGCCGCACAGGGTCACTAGTCCCAGATCGCTTTTAACCAGGTCTAGATCATGCAACACGCGGGCAATGATCACCATGGCGCTTATAGCCATGGTTGTACCCAGAAAAAGAGCGAAAATCAGCCGCTGGCCCGGATCGGCGAGATAGTGGTCGGGGAGCCAAAAGGAAAGAAGAAAACCCAGTGTCAGCGGTAAAATAACCCCTATAATTCCGATTCTCAGCGCCGGCCCGCGCTGGCGCCAAGCTGCCGACACGTCTACTTCGAGGCCGGTCTCCAGCAACAGAAACAGCACTCCGAACCAGGACACTGTTTCGAGCATTGCCCACTGAATGGGGTCGGGGGGAAAGAGGATTTCTTGAACCTGTGGAAGGAAACGGCCCAGAAGGGTCGGCCCAAGGAAGACCCCAATTAGAATCTCGCCGACGAGGGGAGGATGGCCGTGGCGGCGCAAAAACTCTCCGAAGCCGCGGGCAAGGCCGAGCAACAGCAAGACCTGAAGCAAGAAAATGAGGAGATGATGCTCACTCATTCTTCATTTTTGGCGGCAGTTGGACGATGTCTGTCCAATAGTTGCCGATGCTCTTCATTATTTCAACCAAAGCCTCGAAGGTCACTGGCTTGACGATGTATCCGCTTATGCCCAGCTCGTAGGTGCTCAAGATGTCTTCTTCCGCCTTTGAGGTTGTCAGCACGATAACCGGAATTTTGCGCAAGTCAGGATTGTGTATTCTCTCCTCGAGAACCTCGCGGCCGTCTTTCCTCGGCATGTTAAGGTCGAGCAGGATCAGGTCGGGAAGCGGCGCTTGGGGCGATTCCCGGTATTTCCCTTCGAGAAAAAGGTATTCCATCAATTCTTCGCCGTCCCTGACAAAGTACAGATCGTTGGCCAACCGAGCTTCTTCCATTGCTTCTCGAATCAAAATGCGGTCATCATCGTCGTCCTCGGCCACTACGATAGTAATCGACTTTTTGATTTTTCCCTCTGTCATGACCTGCGCACTCCTTCGGGCTGCTTGACGGGCAAATCAATCACAAAAGTCGCTCCCTGTCCCGGCGTACTCTCAGCCTCAATGGTCCCACCGTGGCGTTCTACCAGTTTGCGGCAAATGGCAAGGCCCATCCCCGTTCCATCAAAACTCGATCGATGGTGAAGGCGCTGAAAGGGAACAAAGATACGCTCGCGGTAACCTCCGTCAAACCCAATACCGTTATCTTCGCCTGTTATTCGGCAAACTCCGCTCCTGACAGTTCGCCTTGACAGGCGCTCATCCTGGGCAGAAAGGAGAGTCCCCCGAATTTCGACTAAGGATGGCACCCCCTCGCGATGAAATTTGAGGGCATTGGAGATCAGGTTTTGAAACAATTGCCGCATCTGCCCTGGATCGGCTTCGATGGGCGGAAGGTCTTTTACTTTCACTTGTCCACCAGACTGTTCAAGCCTCACTTCCAGGTCCGAAACTACTTCGCGAATGACCTCTGCGAGATCCACCAAGCTGAAAGGATGAGTCCAAGTTGTAAGACGGGACAAGGTCAAAAGATCATTGATCAGGACTTGCATCCTTCTCGCCGAGTTCTGCATCCGCTCCAGATAGTCGCTTCCCTTGGCTCCCAGAGCCTCCAAGTCGATTGTTTTCAGCCGGTCACCGAATGTCTGAATCTTGCGCAAAGGCTCTTGAAGGTCGTGCGATGCTACGTAGGCAAAGTCCTGCAATTCGCGGTTACTCCGTTCCAATTCCGCATTGGATCGGAGTAACTCCGCAGTCCGTTCTTCCACTCTCAGCTCCAACTCATCGCGTTCCTTGTCCAGATTTTCCATCAGCCTGGCATTGCGAACGGCTACAACTAGTTGGTTGGCCAATTGCTGCAAGATAGGTATATCGCGTTTGGAATAAATATTTGGGACTTTGCTGTCGAGTGCGAACGTCCCCTCCACCTTTCCCTGGTAGATCAACGGCACTATGATGTCGGAGCGGATTCCCTGCTCGAAGAGCCTCGCAGGTACTGGAAATTCCCGCTCTTCACTCCAGTCGGTGCGGATAAGAGTCTTCCCATTCTTCAGAACCCAGTTCGAGGCCAGCTTGTTTGGTGTGTTTAGAGGAAGGTCTTGAATTTGGATGTTTCCTGACTGCCCCCTTTGCTCCAAAAATGAGTGCAACAGCCATCGCGCGCTCTTCCCGTCCTCGATGAGAACCCCTAATCCCATCAGGTCAAAGGGAACAAGCTTTTGTACTTCTTCAACGAAGACTTGGTAAATCTGCTTGAGATTCAGGTTGGAATTGACTGCCAGGGCAATCTCGTTTAAGACGCCGAGTTCCGTTGTTCGCTTTTGCAGCTCGGCGTTGAAGTGAGCTAATTTTTCCGCCTGGAGCACCAGCGCCTTTTGCGCCTTCCTGTGCTCTGCAATGTCTAGGAAGGATACCAATAGAAAATTTCTCGAAAGTGGCAATAAATGAACATCGAAAATTCCATAAGGAACACCTGGACTTTCGTACTCCAACTCTTTCAGGTGAACTGCCTTCGCCGTGTTTAGTGCCTTGTTGTAGGATGCCAGAAGAGCCGATTTCCCAGTGCCCTTATAGGAGTCTGCGATAATTTTCCCAATTATTTCTTCTAGGGTATATTGTCGCCAGCTTCCTGCCTTCTGTGAAGCAGGGTTGGCGTCCATGACGACGAATTCCTCCGGCCCCTTTCTTTGCAGAATAAGTATCCCCACAGGTGATTTATGGAATGCAGCCATGTATAGCCGGGCTTCAAGATCGCTCATTTGGAACCCCCCGACGGGGTTATACTACTTTGGCAGGAGCTAGTTCAACTGGATCGATCTCCAACTCCGGAGTCAGATAACCAGCGCTGATTCCTGGAGCATGTTCAAATATTACAAGCCAGTTTTCTTTCTGTGCATGCCTCAATAGCTGGTCCTTGTTTTCCATGGTGGACCTGGGAAAAAGGTCGTAACCCATGACATAGTGGGTCTTCAAGTGCGACGGCGTAGGCACGAGGTCGGCCAGGAAACACGCCGTCAAGCCCCATGAACTTACAATAACACTTTGGTGGTAAAGGGTATGGCCGGGAGTGATCTTCAAGTTCACGCCGGGTTCGATCTCCTCGTTTCCCGAAGTTAGAACTACCTGCCCCTCCTTCTCTAGTGGTTCCCAGTATTGAGGCAGGTAACTCGGTTTGCTGCGTGGATCCGGCTGCCTGGCATAGGATAGTTCGCCTTGGTTGATGTGGTACAGGGCGTTTGGAAAGGTCGGAACAATTTGACCGTTGTCCCCTTCCATGCAGTTCCCTCCGCAATGGTCGAAGTGCAGATGAGTCAAAACCACTTTGGTTACATCTGCCGCACCCACGCCTGCAGCGTTAAGGCTGCTCAGGAGATTGGCCTTTGACTGATCGACTTCGTAGAGGAAGGCAAATTTCTTATCGTAAAGGGTGCCGAGACCAGTATCTACCAAAATGGTCTCCCTGGGCGTGCGAATAAGGAGACAGTTGAGTCCCATCAAAATGCGGTTGCGGTTGTCGGCCGGATTTGTCTTCTCCCACATCACCTTGGGTATAGTGCCAAACATGGCTCCTCCGTCCAGACGAAAAGTGCCATCGTTCACCAAGAACAGTTCAAATTCGCCCCACTTCATATAATGGTCCTCCAATTTCGACAGATCCGCTGAATAATTATAAAGTTCGGGGGTGGTTGGTTCCCAGGACTGCAAGGTCGAGGCCTCACTGGGTTCCGTCTAGAGCCTTCAAAATGTCCTCGGAAACATATCTGGCCAGGGTTTTGAGGTCAAGTCGTTTTCCACCGTGGCACAATGAGAATCATGCTTCTAGCCTGACTCATCGCCTGAACTCGAGTTACCAGACGATTATTTCCTGTCATTCCAAAATTGGTCGGTTTCAATTTGGATATCCGCGGTACTGGGGGTCCAATGCGTATACCAATATCCCGGAAACATGCGACGATAGCGCGGTTGCCCGAAGCGCCGGTCTATCAAAAGGACCACCCCTCGATCCTCGGCCGACCGGATCACCCTGCCAGCCGCTTGCAGGACCCGATTCATTCCTGGATAGGTATAAGCATACTCGAACCCGTGAAGATTGGCATGGTCGTAGTAGGTGCGAATCAAGTTTCGCTCCAGGAAAATCTGCGGCAGCCCCACCCCCACAATAACGACCCCTACCAGACGATCGCCGGCCAGGTCGACGCCTTCGCCGAAGATGCCGCCCATAAGGGCGAAACCGACCATGGTTTTTGGACTTTCTGAATCGAAAAGGGAGAGAAATTTCTCGCGCTCGTGCTCTGACATTCCCCGACTTTGCACAATTGTCTCGACCTGAGGATGCGCTTTCCGAAACCGCTCAACCACTTCTTCCATGTAGCGGTAGGAAGGAAAGAACACCAGGTAATTTCCGCGCCTTCTGGCGGTCATTGCCGCGATACAGGCAGCCACATCATCCAAGGTATATTCCCGGGATTTGTAGGTGGTATCGACATAGTCGGCGACAAGGATTTGTAAATTCCGGTGCGGAAATGGAGAATCCAGACTTAGGCTCGCATCGCCTTCTTCCCCTCCCAACAGGTCGCGGAAATAGGGCAGAGGGGTCAAGGTCGCCGAAAAAAAGAGCGCGGCCGTACCCCGCGTGAGGGCTGAGCGAAGTTGCGAAGAGGGATCCAGGCAAAGGAGACGCAAGCGTACGTCTTTGTCCCCGGTTTCGACATAAGCAGTGAAGTGTTCGTCAAATAAATCCACGATGCGCTGAAAGCCCAGGACCCTGAAATAGAAGTCGGTTATATCTTCTCTACAGGACACAGAGAAATTGCCTGCCGGTTTTTTTTGTACCTGGTCGAGAAAGTTTTTTAGCAAAGGGACCAAGTCACCTGGCAGGTCCGGATCTACCCAGGCTTCGCCGTTACCTTCTTTTAGGCTCTGCTGCCGGAGTTTCATGAAATAAGCCTTGATTGCCTGGAGAATACCGGTCAGGTCAGGATGGTTCCTTTTTACCGCCCGTTTGACAGCCATGACATCCTGATTGCAGAGTTCGGCAGAGAACATCTCGCGCGCCCGGTCCACCAGGTTGTGAGCTTCGTCGACAAGAAACGCGTAGTCGCCGGACTTTTCCTGAAAGAAGCGCCTGAGGTAGGCTCTGGGATCAAAGACGTAGTTGTAGTCGCAAATGATTATATCGGACCACAAGGATAGATCGAGAGAAAGTTCAAAAGGACACACCTTGTGCTTGAAGGCGATAGCCTCAATGGTAGTTCGGGTAAACGCGTCCTGCTGAAAAATTTCTTCAACGGCTGCATTTATCCGGTCAAAGTAGCCAATTGCGTACTCGCAGTACTCTGGATCGCAGGAGCTGCCGCCGGTGGGGTTGAAGCAGACTTTGTCCCTCGCGGTCAGCGTGAGGCTCTTTAATTTCCATCCGTGGCGCCGCATGTCCTCGATGGATTTCTCGGCCACCATGCGGCCGCTGGTTTTGGCAGTGAGGTAGAAGATCTTTTCCAGGTGACCCCGGCCCATGGCTTTGATCGCCGGAAAGATTACGGAAATGGTCTTGCCAATACCGGTAGGCGCCTGGACAAACAGCCTTCCACCAGCCACGATTGTGCGATATGCGGCTGCGGTCAATCGGCGCTGGCCTTTGCGGTACCCTGGAAAGGGGAACTCCAGCGCTGCAATGGACAAGTCACGTTCCTCGCACCATTTGCAATAGATTTTCGCCCACTGTAGATAGCCGGTGATGAGATCTTTAAAAAATCCCGAGAGTTCCAGGAAGCTGAAAGTGCGACATTCCTCATAAATTCCCCAATCGTCCAGCTGCACGTAGGTGAGTTGAACCTGAACTTCTTCGAAATTGTTTTGCTCGGCCAGAATGTAGGCGTAGGTCTTGGCCTGAGCCCAGTGCAGGAGGTTTTCGGGCTGTGGGAGGTCTAAAGGAGTGTGGGTAGTTTTGATCTCTTCTATAAGGACCTTTTCCTCTTCGACCAGGAGACCATCGATCCTGCCGCCGATTTCTAGGGAGAATGTATCAGCCTCAATCAGGTAGGAAACGGGTACCTCGGTCTGATAAGCGGGAGGACGCTCTTGCTGTACTTGCCGGTGGGCACGGGTTCCTTCGACGGCCCGGGCGCTGCCTATAAAACCGGTGCGGGAAAGATCGCCTGAGCGCAGACCGAAACCCACAAGGGCGCGGACGGAGATTTTGAAATGAGGTGTCTGCATTAGCGAATCGGTGATGGACTACTAAGATACGACGCACTATCTTATTGTGCATTTTCTATGGGTCGAAGGCAGCACTGTCGTTGGGAAAGGATTGAATGGTGGAAGAGAAGAAGGCGGTGACTCTGGGGGTAATTGGCGGCTCCGGAATTTATGAAATGAAAGGTGTGCAGGAGGTCGCAGAGCACGACTTGGAAACGCCTTTTGGACAACCTTCGGACAAGGTGGTTGAAACCGTCATCGGCGAACGCGTGGTGATGTTTTTGCCGCGGCACGGACGCGGGCATCGGCTTTTGCCGTCGGAGGTGAATGCGCGGGCAAATATCCATGCATTTAAGCAACTGGGAGTGACGCATGTGTTGGCCGTCAGTGTAGTGGGGAGCATGCAAGAGTATATTCGCCCCGGCGATATGGTAGTACCGAATCAGATTTTTGATCGCACCAGAGGGGGGAGGCCCTCCACCTTTTTTGGCCGTGGAATTGTCGGGCACCTGAGTTTCGCAGACCCGTTTTGCCAGGAACTGCGCCTGGTCGTGACCGAGGCTGCAGAGAAAACCGAGGGGAGGGTACACGATGGAGGTACCTACGTCTGCATGGAAGGACCGCAGTTTTCCACCCGAGCGGAATCGCAGTTCTATCGTCAGGCTGTTAACGCAACCGTCATAGGCATGACCGCTCTTCCAGAAGCCAAACTGGCCCGAGAGGCGGAGATGTGTTATGCAATGTTGGCAATGAGTACTGACTATGATTGCTGGCATGAAGCCGAGGAAGACGTTTCTATTGGAACTGTGCTCGAAGTACTCAAAAGCAACGCTCGGATGGCCAACGAGGTTATCCGGGAGGTTTCCGGTATTCTGCCGCTCGAGTCCGATTGCGAGTGTTTACGAGCAGCCCGGGATGCCATCATTACGGCAGAAGAATTCATTACGGATGAAATCAAGGAGAGGCTTGACATTTTGTACGGACCATACTTTACCCAGGAAAGGAGTTGAGGTCCAAACAAATTCCTGCATGGGGCCGAGTATGAGACGAGGGCCGCTACAATTGTGAATTTCTGAGCGACGACTATGGAAATCCGGACATTTGCAGAGAATGTTCTCTTTGGCTCCACCTGGGAAGAAAAGCTGCTCGAACCGAATCACCTCGAGGACCGCGACCCGGGCAGGGCCATCGCAACACCTTCAAGTCCCGGGCGGCCCCAGGGACTTTCCTTGGACGGCTGGCACAATCGCGCAAAGGTGCGTTTTGCGGATGTGAGAACCTTGCGCACCGAGAGGGAGCGAGGATTGGCATTGCACTTTTTCGCCAACCACGAACTTCTTGCCCTGGAGTTGATGGCCCTGGCTTTGCTCAAGTTCCCTGCGGCGCCGCCGAAGTTTCGCCGCGGTCTGGTGCGGACCTTGATGGACGAGCAGCAACACCTCAGGCTGTATCGCAGCCGTATGCGGGAGGTCGGGGTGGAATTCGGGGAGATTCCCGTTAGCGATTTCTTCTGGAAAAGCATTTCCACCATGAAACGCCCCTTCGACCTTGTGGCACGCCTGAGCCTCACCTTGGAGCAGGCCAATTTAGACTATTCCCTGCACTACGCCCGTTCCTACCACCAGTTGGGAGACGAGAAAACGTCCGGCCTCCTGAAGCGCATCTACCAGGACGAAATCGGCCATGTCAAACACGGTCTGTTGTGGTTCAACCGCTGGCGAAACCCGGACCTCTCCGAGTGGGAGGCCTACAATCGGACACTTAGCAGGCCGCTGACCCCCAGCCGCGCAAAAGGCATCGGTTTCAACCGCGATGGCCGGCGCAAGGCAGGTCTGTCCGCAGCATTTGTCGATGAGTTGGAGCTCTACACCCGCTCCAAGGGACGCTGTCCAGGGATCTACTGGTTCAATCCGAACTGCGAAGCTCAGTTTGCATTCAACAGAACTGGATGGACTCCGACCAAGCTTCCCCTTCAGCTAGCCGCTGATTATGCAGCTCTGCCCATGTTTTTGTGCGCTCCAGACGATGTGGTGCTGGTGGAGCGGCGGCCTTCATCGAACTTTTTGCGCAAAATGCAGGGAGCCGGTTTCTCCATTCCCGAGTTCGCCGAGTACGGAAACGGAGATCTTGAAAAACTGGAAATTGCCGACCGCAAGATCAGCCGTTTGCGACCTTGGGGTTGGAGTCCGGACAGCGTCCGCTTCATGTCCCCGCTGGTAGAAAACCTGGCCACAGGTAAAGTCAAGGCGGAGGCAGAGCACTGGAACGAGGAGAAACGGCGGCTATACTCCAAGGCATGGAGTACCGAGGTGTTGCGCCAGTTCTTGCTCGCCCATGGCGCCGATGACGATTGGCTTTGCGACGAATGGACAGTGGGAAAGGCGTGCACTAGCCGAGAAGACGCCATGGACCATGTGGAGCAACTTCACACCGAAGGAGCCGAGAAAGTGGTGATCAAGGCCATCTTCGGAGCATCCGGCCAGAACCAGATTCACCTCACCAAAGGACGAATGCGGCAGACCCAAGCTCGCTGGATGCTGAATATCCTGGCAAAGCAGGGATGTGTGGTGGTGGAACCTTTTTTAGACAAGGTCTTCGACCTTTCTCTGCACCTGGACATCAACGCCCATGGCGCCGCGCAGATAGCAGGCTCGAGTCGCTTTTTAACCGATACCAGAGGTCAATATCGAGGCTCTTTCGTGGCGCGCATGGTGGACGGGCTTGATATCGAGGCTAGAAAATTCCTCTACGCCAACAATCGGGACACCCACCGCCTGCAAAAATTGGCCGAGTCCCTGGCCGACCATACTTCCGCTTGCATGGCGGACACCGGCTATTTTGGGCCCGTGGGGATTGACGCCCTGGTTTACCATGATGGAGAGCGACTGCGGCTCAAACCCATTGTTGAAATCAATCCTCGCTTCACCATGGGTCGTGTCGCATTGCATTTGTCCCGGAGAGTGAACTCAGCACGCACCGCCCTGTGGCTCATATTGACCAGGAAAGAAATCTGCGCTGCCGGTTTTACGGATATCGCCGCCTTTGCGGAGTACATGGAAAAAGCCTATCCGGTGGAGATTGAGGGCAATCAACTCTCAAAAGGGATCTTATTCACTACAGATCCAACCCAGGCTCGTGAATTTGCCAGTGCTCTACTCATCGGGGAATCCCTCGAAGCGTGCCAAACCTACTTCGCAGAATTCCCAGGAAAGCTGAGCGCGTGGACCCGGCTTTGCAACCCTTGATGAAGGCGTTAAACATGATGTAACACACCAAAGGAAAGGAGTGAGGAATATGTCCTTCACCGACCTATTTCGCCACATGAAGGTTTTCCCTGGTGGGACCCTGGCCGGCGCCATTGCCCTAGCTGTCACCGCCGGTCTTACCCATGCCCAGAATTCAAAGGATTTGCCTCCTCCCAGCGGCGACCCGTCTATCATCGCCCCCGGCGCCCAACTGGAACTGCTATTCAGTGGCGGATTTTTCACTGAAGGCCCGGCGGTGGCATTCGACAACTCGGTATACTTCAGCGATATCACCTTCACACTCGACTCTGATATGCAGGCCGGACACATATGGAGGTACGATCCCGAAAGCGGCAAAACCAATTTATTCCGCTCGCCCAGCGGCATGTCAAACGGGTTGAAATTCGATGCCTGGAACCGCCTTATCGCTGCCGAAGGCGCCGATTTCGGCGGGCGTCGCGTCACGCGTACGGACCTGAATACGGGCAAGGCAGAGATAATTGCCGGGCTTTACGAGGGCAGGCCGTTTAATTCTCCCAACGACATAACCATCGACGAAATGGGCAGGATCTACTTCAGCGATCCGCGTTACCTCGGCCACGAACCGGTGGACCAGGCCATCTTTGCGGTCTACCGGATTGACCCAGACGGGAAAATCCACCGCATAATTACCGATGCGGGCAAACCAAATGGAGTGGCGGTTTCACCGGATCAGAAGAGTCTCTACGTGGTGAGCAATGACAACGGCCATATGGGTATCGGCCGCATACCATTAGAGGCTCCCGCTCACAAGGGCCGCATGGCTCTGCTGGCCTATGATCTGCATCCGGACGGAACGGCAACCTTTCGCAAGATGCTTGTCGACTACTACCCAGAAGATGGACCGGACGGTCTGGTGTGCGATGTGGACGGGAACCTCTATGTCGCTGTGCGCGATTTGACCCGTCCCGGCATAAACGTGTATTCACCCGATGGCGAGAAGCTGGCGCGTATCCCCACCGAAGTGCCCACCAATGTGGCCTTCGGCCGCGGGAAGAGCAGCAAAATTCTCTACATCACTGCCGGGCACAGCCTTTACAGGATCAAAGTCGAAAGGGACGGGTATCACCTGCCATCGAAGGAGTAGGAGAGTTTCTCCATGACCCTGGTGGACTGGCTATTGGTCCTGGTCATCAACGGCGGCATCGTTTTCTATGGAATCGTTTCTTTCAAAAGCAAGGGTGAGAGCTTCGACTGGTACATGGCCGCCAAGTCCATGCCATGGTGGGTCGTGGGACTTTCGGCCTTTGGTACGGCAGTAGACAGCGGTGACTACGTCGCCCTCGTTGGGGGCTCCTACAACTTCGGGCTGTCGCAACTCACTCCGTGGTGGTTGGGAATTTCGGTAGGCTGGATCGTCCTGAGCTTCTTCGCGGTCGTCCCCATGTACCGGTCCGGGGTCTTTACCAACGCCGAGTGGTTGGAGTTTCGCTTCGGACCCGCAGCGCGTTTCCTGGCCGTATTGATCAATATCCAGCAGCGCACCAATGTCCTGGGGAATATTTTCTTCGGAAGGTGTTTCATGCCGGAAATGAGGTCACTGCTCTCACTCTTTTCTTTGGTTGTGCTTGCTATAGATACACCAAATCATAAAGAACAACCTATGGTCCTTTCATATACTTACGGCAAAATGTTGAAGAATCCGAATTGAGCCAATATTCCGCCATAGGCGGAACTCCCGGATGACAGATGGAGAGCCTGTTTACGGAGGAGGATTATTTCAGACCCGCAACTGAGACAGGCCGCCGCGTGCGATTAACCGCACACCCTCCCGTTTTGCTAAGAGCATGGCATCGTTGGTGAAGCCGGCCGCGTTCGTCACGACCATTGGCCGCGGCTCGCCAACAATAGCGTTCTTGTACGAGGTAATTGATCGCAGCACTTCCTCGACGGCGGTCCGGCCGCACTTGGCGTCCTGCTGCTGGGTGTGTTTGCACTGAACCACGATGGTGTGCTGATCAGTGCCTGTACCGGAAATTGCCAGGCCGTCAGCTCCGCAGTCGCCGCTCCGAGGGGTTTTCCGGGTGTCGTAGCCGGCCTTGGCAAGCTCTCCGAGCACCCATTCTTCGAAGGCCTCGGGCTCCATCATATCGATCTGGTCTAACGTCCCATCGCTACCCCGTGCTTCTGTTATGATGGTGCGGTAGAGATCACTGACGTCCTCCTTCGTGGCCGCCGTCGGAGCAAGCACGCGCCGGTTCATCTCCCGCTTTCCTTGCATCAGGCTGTCGAGCTTCATGTCAAAGCTGTAGTCTCCGAAGTCCGGGTGACGCGCAATGGGCAGGTACACCTGCACCGTCCGCCGCTGTCCGATACGAAAGACCCTGTCGGTACACTGATCCTCGACCGCGGGGTTCCACCAGCGCGACAGGTGAACAACATGGTTTGCTGCCGTCAGCGTCAGTCCCACACCGCCGGCGCGCGGCGACAGAATCATTACGTCGAATCCGGCCCGGTCTTGGAACGTGTCGACCCGGGCCTTGCGGATCCTGCCTGCCACCGTCCCGTTGATGACAAGCACGTCCTCGGACAATGAAAAACGGCGTCTCAGCGCTCCCACCAGGAAGGACTGCATCCAGCGCGCCTCGACGAAGAGCAGCGCTTTCTGTTCGCGGTCTTCAATTTCATCCAGAATCCGGAACGTCTCGGAAAGCCGCGCCGACGCCTGGATGTACTCGTCGAGGTCGAGGTCGCCCGGAGCCTCCGGGTGCAACGAAGTGCTTCGAAGTTGATGAAGCGTCTGAAGCATGTTGCCGCCACCGCCGTGCCGTACGATCTGTTCGTACGCCTCGGCCTGGAACGGCGGCATCTCCACGACGCGACGGTGTACTTTCTTTTTCGGCAGTTCCGGGACATGGTCCTCCTTGAGCCGCCGCAGCATCAGTGCCGGGGCGGTTTCGCCCGCATGGTGCGTCAGCGAACGGTGCAGCCCCGCAAGCGCCGCATCACCGTCAGGACCTTTCGCTTCGTACCGCTGGCTGAAATCCTTCAGTGTCCAGAACATCCCCGGTTCTGCCCGATCGAGCATCGCCCAGATATCCGCCGGGCGATTTTCCACCGGGGTGCCGGTCATCAGCAGGGCGAAATCGATGTTCATGGCGAGCGCCGCATCGGTCAGGCGAGCGCCGGGGTTCTTGATCTTCTGGGCTTCGTCGAAGACTCCTGCGCGCCAGTGGACGCGGCCGAAACTGTGCTGATAGTCGCGAAGGGTTTCATAGGTGGTAAGCACCCAGTCGGCGGTCTTCAAGGGCTGGAGGTCCAGCAGCGGTTGTCCGCCGGCGAGCTCGCCGCCCCGGCCAGCCACGGTTCCCTTCCTGAGATGCCGCAAGGCACCGCCGTGCGCTTCGACCACGCCGCCGAGTCCGCCTCCGGACAGATGCTTGTCGTGTTCGTCCTTCCAGTTTCGGAGCAGGCCCGTGGGAGCGACGATCAGAACAGGCAGTTGTGGCAGGCCTTCGGTTTCGGAGTGCTTCACTAGACATGAGAGAAAAGCCAGCGCTTCGAGCGTTTTTCCGAGGCCCATGTCGTCGGCGAGCAGGGCGCCCCAGTTTCCCGCCTCCCAATGGCGTTGCAGCCACGCGAGGCCTTTCTGTTGATGCGGCAAAAGTTGGGTCAGCAATGCAGGGACGGCGGCCGAGATGCCGGGCCTGCATTGCCTGCGTTCGCGGCGATACCGGATTTCATCCAGGTTGTCGATGACCTCCAAGACCTGATCGGAATCTTCGAGTTCGACCGGTTCATCGCCGTCTGTTTGCTTGATCTTCGGACGGGGTGTCGGCTTCTGGGGTAACCGAGAGCGCAATCTCTCAAGGGTGCTGACGGTGGTAGGATCCGCAGGGATTTCGATGGGCTCGTTACCGATCCTGACCTGAACGGTCGGCTCGCCGCGCTCGATCACTTCCCTGACTTGATCGTGCACCTCTTCTATTTCTTCCGGTGGGATGACCACCCGCCGTCCATCGATGAGAATCCCGAATTCCTCGGGGGGCAGCCAGGGTTCCTTCGCCAGCTTGATCCAGGGGAGCACCTTGTCGACCCAGATGCCGACGCCCCTGACCCGCTCGCTCAAGCCTTCGTCGCTGAAGATGTTGTCGAGGTCGACCGCGTCGCTGTCGTCGTCATCGAAGGCGCCCCGCAGGTGCCCTGAGACGTTCCGCAGGAAGTCGCGCCGCTCTTCGGGAGGCCCGTCTTGGGCGCGCCGAACCACGCCGAGAGCCCGTTCGACCTCCGGCGGCAGCACGACGTAACTGCCGCCCCCGGCCAAGTATCGATGCTGCACCCGTGACAAGCCGCGGAAACGTCTTGCAAATTCTTTCTGCCGGGCGAGCGGCAAGGCGCGGGCAAACACTTGATCCTCTTCACCTGCCTCGGTGACACACGTCTCGCGCCTGCCGACGACCGGATCGAAATCCGGCTCTCCGTCCTCGTTGACGAACGGTTCGAGCTCGAAGCTCGACGCCACGAAGATTCTTAGTGAACGCAAGTTGTCGTCGCCGACAACGGCGTCGGCAGGCAGCATCTCCGCAATCCGTCCCCAGCGGAGCATCTTCGATTCAAGATCCTTTTTTTCGGCCTGGTTGAATTGGTCAATGGCTTCGGCGACAGAGTACAGGGGGTCGAGCAGCACGAAATCTTCGCCGCCTGCGTGCAGCCACGCGCCCTCTCGCTGAACGCCGAGGACGCGCCGGCCATCCCGGATGTAGCCGCAGCGAATTTCGAAATCGGGGTCGTGAATGGCACCGTTCGCCACAACCTCGAGCGCGAATGGGGCGGCATCGGGAAGATCAATGTATCGCAGTTCGTCCGAAGTCAGTCCAGCAACGCTCTTCCAAGCGACGCACAGCGAGCTGCCGTCGTCACGCTCGACAGCACCGCCGTTGTCACGCAATCGGATCAGCGCACCGGTACCAAGGGATCCGTGTGATGTCCATTCGCTCACTGGGTACAGCTGGTCCCTACCGACGCGAACTATCAAGCCATCTGATGACTTCTCAAATGCGATGTCGTTACCCATGTGGTCTCCTTGAAGCCCAGGATCGCTCGTTCGGCATGTACTCGGCGCGACCGATTGACGCACCAGTGTTTTCGCGGAGCCTTCTTGCAACCTTATCCTGCCAGCGGCCATACTCGCTTCCGTCATGCCGTTCCGAGAAATCTGAACCGCGCATCAATTCAGTATTGGAATAATCCCTCGCCTGGTATAGCTTGGGCGCGTCCTTATTGCCATCAAGCCAAATTCTGCAACTACCGTCGTGGCTCCACTCCGCAATGGTCACACCAGACATGCGCAAGAGCAATACCGACTGTTTAGATGAGGCGCCGCTGAGTCGTCCGGTTGCATCTGGACGGTGCTCCTCCAGTCCCCTCAGTTCTTTCCGCGCCCGGGAGCCGAAGACGAACCAGGCATCATCAATGATGCCCTGATTGAACCAAGCCATCCAGAAGCTCTGCCGGTATCGCCAGTGTTGTTCCTTAGCTGTTTCCTTGATCAGCCGGATGAATCCATCAAGCGCCTCCTTGACGAGCCACCTTGAGACCACATGCCGGATCTCCTCACCGACACCATACCAGCGGTGCTTACCTGAAGGGAGACGAGGATCGTCGAAGTGGTGTAGAAAGAACCGATACAGTTGATCCCTCGTATCGGCGGGCGGAGGTGTATCCATATAGGGACCAAGAAGTGCAGAGGCGATCTCAACACGGATCGACTGTTCGTCGAAGCGCAGTTTCCCTTCGCGCTCAAGGAGCGTGAGCACTCGCGCGAGTTGCGTGTCATCAATACTGTCGCGGGCTAGCATGGTGCTGATGGTCGGGAGGAACTCACGGACGCCTGACTCCAGGAAACGACACCGGGCGAGTCCAGTATCGAATCCGGACTGACTCAGAATGTCTTCGACGGGATCCGAGGCCGACACCAGAGTTTCCACGAACGACAGGTTTCCGCCCTCCTGAAGGAGCCGGAAATCAAAGCACCGCTGCCGCCACTTCTCTAGAGAAGGAGGCGGCGAGGAAGTGCCTTCCATTTCCATGGCTCTCTGCAGCAACTGGCGAAGGTCCTCGAAGGTCGGCAGATCGACGGGGTAAACGGCCAAGAACTGCTTCAGCAACTCCCGTACGGATCCTGCCCTTAGACCGTTGGACAGCCATCGTTCGTATTCCCGCACAATGCCGGTCTGAGCACCCAGCCAGTAGTTGGTGGAATCCTGTCCTCTGCTGCGATTGCCGTCTGTCGGTGAATAGAACAGCACAAATGGAAGCCTTCGCAGGTCGCGTGCATCGACCTGTTCGAGGGAACGGTCTTGCCGCCATGATACCATGATCCGCTTATACAAATCATTCAGGTCGTAAGGATCGGGCCTTTTTATCTCAACATCGCCAAGCTGCTTTGCCACCCTGGAAGCTGCGTCGCGGGTGCGGCGAGGCTCGAACACGCGATTGAGCTTCGGGAGGCCGGCCCAGCGCTCCAGAAAATCCTTCAGAGAAGGAGTGCTCATGGAGACCCCTCTCCATACCGTTCGCGGACATCGGTCTGGACATTCGGCTCGGCAGGCGGAAACGTCCCCTTGGGAGGTTCGAGAAGGAATCGCAGGTCGATGCGCCGGTTGTCGCCGGTCCGGCCAGAATCACTGGTCGCCGGCCGGGTATAACCGTATCCGCTGGTGCTCAGAATGGGGTAGTCGTCGGTGTTAAGAAGGCGCTCCACCTGGGGCTCACACGCGACGATCATCCGGTGCACGGTCGCCCCCCGCATCGACGATAGTTCGAGATTGTCCAAGAATCGATTTCCGCCTGCGACCGGCACGTCGTCGGTATGCCCTTCGATCAGCAATGTCTCGAGAAGCCATGGAAACTCCTGCTCCCTACAGTCGTACGTGGAGGGGTCGGCAGGAGGCTGGCAGTAAGACACCGCCTCACCGCCATTCCGAAACGTGGGGACAGCCCCTCCAGGGGAGACGTAGCATGGCACGACTTCGGCGATGGCCTGCGCGAGCCGACCGACATTGACGTGATGCTCAGGAACTGGAGTCTCACTCCCGGACGGAAAGTTGATGGCATTGTCCGACAGCCGCAGGACACCCTGGTCGTACAGCACCTCGACCCGCATGCCGGCTTTCGCGAGCCGGCTCTTGATGTCCCGTAGCATGCGAGTGCGCGTCTTTTCTTCGGCTTCCAGATCTTCCACTCTCTCTTCTTGTTTCCTGGTGACGTTAGCGAGTTGATACGCGAAGACGGCCAGCATGATGATGAAGACGAAAATAAGAGCCGATACAAGGTCGCTGACACTGGCAAGGTAGTTGTGCCCTCCTTGGCCCGCGTCCGGGGAGGGCCTCGGTTCGCCAATCATCGCGGCGATCCCGGAAGACGCGGGATCAAGTCCTCTATTGATCCGGTGAGTTCGGAGGTTGCGCTCGCAAGCTGTTGGACCGTACTCGCGGTCGTCTTGTCGAGTTCGGTGGCGAACTCCTGAACCTGTGCGCAATACCTCGTCAGCCCGTCGTCGAACTGCGTGAATACCTGGACCAGCGATTTATCGATTCCCTCGAAGCGTTTCTGGTATTCGGTCCAGGAATTTGCGATCTCCTGCTGGTGCTGTTCCAGTGCGTTGACCGAAGTCTCGACGCGACCGACGAGGTCGCTTGTCGTTGCCAGCGCGCCGGCGGTTCGTTCACTCGACTCCTGCATGTCGCGGGCCGCACTCTGGACAGGTTCCGTGACCTTGACTATTTCCTGGTGCGTCGACTCGATGGTTCCGCGCAAGGCATTGAGCTTCTCGACGAATTGATTCATGCCGGACAACATTTCCCCGCTCCGGGTCGAGGCTGTTTCGAGGCTCGCGGCCGCGGTCAGCAGGCCCTGTAACGAACCAGTGATCTTCGATGCGGCCTCGGTGCCTGTCCTGGCCAACTCCTGGCTGGCGGAACCGAACGTGCTCCTGAGTTCGTCCGCGGCGGCATTGGTGGAAGCGGTAAGCCGATTCGCCAGTTGCTCCGACGCGCTGGCGAGAACACCGGTTACCTCGCCCAGCGATTGTCGCAACGTCTCGGTCATGGCCGTGGCGCCGGTATCCATTGCAGTCCTGACTGCATTCAGGACCGAATCGAGCGCGCCGCGGACATCGCGCTGCGTTTGCGCCAGGGCGTCGGCGGATTCCTTGAGGGTGCGATTCAGGTCGTCGACGGTTGTCGCCATATCCTCGAACTGCGAGCCGGTCTTTTCCTGAAGCGCATCGGTGAACCGGACAAGCGCCTGTTCGATCATCTGACCGCTGTCGGTTGCCCGATCCTCGCGGAGTCCTTCGACTGCTTCCAGAAGTCGATCGAGTTGCGGGGACAGACGGCCCGCAATCTTTTCTTCAAGCGCCTGTTCGAGAGAGAAAATCAACTCGGTGTTGAATCGTTCAAGTTGCGTCGTCGCGCGTTGCGCTTGGTCGAGTTGTTTTAGAGCAACGCCTTCCGACGTGACGCGCTCGAGCCGGGATTCGATGGCTCCGACCCACTTGTCGAGTTCAACGTGGAGACGTCGCGAGGAAAAGCGTTCGACTAACACGAACAGGATGGATGCGGAGATACCGGCAATGGACGTCCAGAACGCCAGGGATGCCCCACCCAGAAGCTGCTGTAGAGCCGCGGTGATCTCAGCGGGTTTGCTGGAAGAAAGACCGGAACTTGCCGCACCGACCCCGGCGGCCAGACCGAGGAACGTACCGAGGATACCGACGCCGGTCAGCAGATTCGGTACAGCTTGGTAGAAACCTGAAGAAATCTTGGGAGAAACGATGGTGGCGTCGTTCAGGTACCGGGAGACCTCACTGGTGTTGCGAATCGGATCATCAGACTCAGATTCGGGAAGAATCAACGTCTCCACGAATTCCGTCCACGGCAAGCCAAAGGTTTCATTGACCTTGCGATCATAGCCTTCGAATCCCCTGGCAAATCCTTCTTCTCCATTCAGATTCTTCAGGTCTCCACTTACTCTGCGCAGCTTGAACCACAGCGGACCGAGTTGCCAGACCAGCAGCAAGACGGAAACAACCAGGAATACGCCAATACCAACGCAGTAATACTTGACGAAAGCAGGCGAGAGAGCGAATTCGAAGCTCATTGCAGCATGCCGATACTAGGCATAATCACATCCATTCGGACAAGTCAAAACGCTTGCCGGTTTCGGCAGCGACATAGGCTCCGTAGCAGACGGCGACGATGTCCCGCGCCAGTTCCACCGTGCTCTCGGGTTGGCGCTTGGATGCGATGGCCGTACAGAAGTTGTGAAGTTCGTGGGGAAAGCCATTCATCCAGTCCTCGTCCGGATTGGTGAGTTGCCATCCGGCCCGGGTCTCAACTTTTTCGCGGATGTAGGCATCGCCCAACACGGTGTCCTTTGGAGCATATGTCATCATACCGGTGTTGGGATTAATATTGCACTGCACCACGGCCTTACTGGAATAGACGGTCATCAGATTCTGAATTCCACCCAAGGTGATGTCTGCAGCAGTAAGTTGAGCCACTGAGTCGTCTTCAAAAGTCAGGATCATCGATCCCCAATCTTCGCAGTCCTTCCACCCAGTCTGGATCCACTTTTCCTTTTCTTCGACAAAGCTTCCCATTTCCGTCAGGTTGGCTACTTCCGCCACCACACTCCTGGGTTTAATGGGTTGGCCGTACTTGCGCCTTCCTTCATCGTACTTCAGGTAGAGAGCGCCGGCGACTGGATGGCAGCCTTTGTTGAAAAGACTGCCTCCGCCGCAGTGACGCCACTCCTTTGCGTACTCAGAATGCGTGCCGCTGTGCGACTCCTCGGCGACAATGCGCAAGATAGTGTTGTCGCTATGAGCCAGAATTTCCTTGGCCTTCTGCACGCTCGGCGCATAGATCCAGTTTTCCGCATAGCAGAAGGTTATGCCGTTGCGGGCAACCGCGTCCACCATCTCGTCAGCTGACTTGAGAGCGTTCTCGAACATCTTCGGGCGCGACGTTTCCTTGCCCACGAGCGTCTCGCCACCCTGGCCGAAATAGCCCGTCAGTGGCTTCTCGCATATGATGTCTTTGCCCGCCGCAGCCGCCTCAAGGGTCAGTGGGTGATGCAGATAGTTGGGGACGCACAAGTCGACCAGGTCAATCTCAGGATCTGCTAGAAGTTCTTCCGAGGAACCGTATACTCGTTCGAGACCGTGCTTTTTCGCAAAGGCGGTAGCACTCTCCCGATTCTTTGAAGCTACGCCTTTGATGCGAAGATCAAAACCTGGAACGCGGCGATAATTTTCCAGGTGGAATGAAGCGGCGAAGCGGGAACCGATCACACCTATTACGATAGATCCGGAATTCATAAAATCACATACTCCAATCTGTTCGCGACTAGTTGGCTATTTGCCAGGGAAATTCTGGAATATACTTCAAGACCCTGACTTCTTCAAGCAAACCGATCATTTGTTTCCGGTGTTGGAATTTCTGAAATTTGCGTGGGCAAGTGAAATTTTGCATATCTACATTTGTCCTCCCGGAAAGGATTGCATATGGCATTCAAACACATTGGGATTACAGGCGCTGATGGCACCATCGGTACCATTCTTAGACAGGGATTGAATGGGGAATTCCAAATCAAGTCCTTTACTCTCGGTCCCGCAGAAATCGAATCCACCGTGGTCGACCTGGCAAATGCCATGGAGCTAGAGGGGAAATTTGCCGGACTTGACGCGGTAATCCACTTGGCTGCAGATCCAAGTCCCGCGGGACCCTGGGAGAGCATCAGGAAAAATAACATCGAGGCTACCTTCCATGTATTCGAGGAGTGCCGACGCTCTGGTGTCAAGCGGCTTGTCTTTGCCACCACCAATCACACCCAGCACGGCAATTCCATTCTCACCACCCCCGAAACCCTCGACCCGAGGAAAAAGATCCGAATGAAGATCGATGATCCCCCCAATCCCGATTCTCTCTACGCCGTATCCAAGCTCTACGGCGAACACATGGGCAAACTCTACAGCGCGCGCTACAACCTGGAATTCGTCGGCCTGCGGATCGGCTGGATCACCAAAGAGAACGACCCTGCCCTGAAACGGGGTACGATATCTGAGGATTATATGCGTGCGATGTTTCTAAGCCACAAAGACGGCATTCAGGCTTTTCGCCGCGCACTCGAAGTGAAAACCCGATTCTTGTTGGCCTACGCGGTAAGCAACAACGACCGCCGGGTCTTCGACCTGGAACAAACCCTGGAACAGTTGGGCTTTGATCCCCAGGACAATGCCGAGAACTTTTTCAAAGATACCAGGTAGGAAAAGGCAAAATGGACGCTTGCAAAGATAAAAATCCACTTAAGGGGAAGGAAAAACGGGACTCCAGGCCTACTGGGGACGTGGCGGCTGTACACAAGAAAAAGATGAGGATAAAAAAGTACGGAAAAGAGTTCGCCGAGTTCGCCCTGGAACTGGTCAAGCTGCAGTATTGGGTCAAATATAAAGGGTTGCGCATAGTCATGCTCTTTGAAGGGCGGGACGCTGCAGGGAAGGGGGGTGTAATTAAGCGCATAACAGAGCCGCTAAATCCACGCGGATGCAGGGTCGTGGCCCTAGGTACCCCCTCGGATCGGGAGATGACTCAGTGGTACTTCCAACGCTATGTAGCTCACCTGCCCTCCGCCGGAGAAATCGTCATTTTCGATCGCAGTTGGTACAACCGCGCCGGCGTGGAGCGGGTCATGGGCTATTGCACCGACAATGAGTATCGGGAGTTCTTGCGTTCGTGTCCTGAATTTGAACGCATGCTTGTGCGTTCGGGGATCATCCTGCTCAAGTATTGGTTTTCCGTTAGCGACAAAGAGCAGGAAAAGCGCTTTCAGTCCCGTGCCCAAGACCCGAAAAAGCGATGGAAACTCAGTCCCATGGATATAGAAGGCAGGGACCGCTGGGTGGAATACTCCAAAGCCAAGGACGAGATGTTCTTCTTCACGGATATCGAAGAAGCACAATGGCATACAGTCGAAGCCGACGACAAGCGTCGGGCGCGACTAAATTGTATTGCCCACATACTGAAATCGATTCCTTACGAGGACGCCACCCCTAAGCCCCTGGAATTGTCGGCTCGGAAACCCCAGGAGATCTATAAACGGCCAGCAAAAAGAGACTTCCTGATCGTGCCTGACAGCTATTAACTACTTGTGTCGGCTTGAAAACCTCCACTCCGAGCTGCCCTTGGCCAAAATTCCCTTGAAAGGGTTCTGATATAAACTCTTTCTATTTGGTCCCGATCCTCCTCCCGGCCTTTGCAGTAAGCCTCGGGGAGGAATCGCTGGGTTTCTGGAATGTTGTGGGGCGGGGAGGCGCCGGCTATTGGAATGGTCTTAAGCGCCCAGAGCAGCAGCTTGCAGACAACTCCATTCCAAGACTGGCACCCGTTGAATTACTCACCAGGTACTGGAGCTTCCTCGTGGATCAAGTTTTCGGCCTTGAGCTCAGCCCAAAAATCGGCCGGAATCTCTTCCTGAAGTAGCTGGAAGTTTTCGTTGACGCGATCAGGCTGGCGGGTCCCGGGGATGATGGCAGTTATGGCGGGATGGGCAAGAACGAATTGTGAAGAAGCAGCCTTGAGTGAGACCTGGTGGCGCCGCGCAACGATTTCCAGGCCCCGGGCCTTTTCAAGGATCTCCGAGGGAGCATCCGCGTAGTTGTACTTGGCCCCCTCCTGGGCACCCTTGGCCAGAATTCCGCTGTTGTATGTACCACCAGCCATTATGCCGATGTTTTTTTCCAGGCACAGAGGGAGTAGTTCGTCAAGGGAACTCTGGTCGAGCAGGCTATAGCGGCCGGCCAAAAGGAAACAGTCAAATTCGCCGGCGCGGGCAAAGCGGGCCAACATTTCCCACTGGTTCATCCCGGCGCTGACGCCGCTGATTACGCCTTCGCTGCGCAACTTGTCGAGAGCGGGATATGCGCTGCCAATAGCCTCTTCGTACTGGTCGTCCGGGTCGTGGATATGGAGGATATCGATACGGTCGACGCCCAGGCGTTCCAAACTTTCATCGAACGAACGCATAACGCCATCGTAGCTGAAGTCGAAAACCGGCACAAATGGCGGCGGATTTTCGAAAATCTCTTGGCCTCGATCTCCACCATCGGAAGGCTCTAAAACGCGGCCCACCTTGGTGGCCAGTACGTAGCTGTCCCGCGGCATATTTGCCAACCCCTGGCCTACACGCTTCTCGCTCTTCCCCGACCCATACAGTGGAGCCGTATCGATCAGGTTCAGACCAAGGGAGAAAGCTCTGCGCACCACCTCGCAGGCCTGTTCGTCGGATATAGATCCGTAGAGATCGCCAAGGGGGGCACAGCCCAATCCCAGGCGGGTTACTTCCAGCTCTGTGCTACCCAATATCTTTTTTTCCACAGGATTCATATGATTATTTTTCGTCAGTTATCTCGACTACTGCCACCAATGTCTAGAAAACGGCACGCCTCGAAGGTTGTGGTCCAACACGTCCGCAGAAGAGCTTGACGCCGGTCCAGGTACTGCTTAAATTCCGGCGGTTTTATTTGCAAAACTTCTTGAATATAAATGAGATATGCTCCTTTTGTCAACCCCGTTCCCCAATTGATTCTCGGTGCAAAAACAGGCTGCATGCCTCGCCCTATTGTGTTTATTCAACTGCTCGCCTGACCCCCGACAAGAACCTGTGCGGGATCCAGGGGAACATCCTTTGGATCCAGTCTGGAAATCCACAGATCAGGCCATTGCTTGGAAGCATTGGACTACCGATACCTTTCTGGAAGCACGACAACGCGACTGTCCAGTTCTGCTTTACCTGGCCGCCCCCGGCTGCGAGGGCCTATTCTCCGAAGGCCTGGTTTCAGTGCGCTCGTTGGTCGAGGAACGATTCGCCGCCATTCGGGTGGACCCCTTTTCGAGGCCGGATCTAGCCCGGCGCTACGCTGCCGCCGGCTGGCCCGCTCTAGCAGTCATGACCCCAGATGCAGACATCCTTTCCATGGCGGTGGACATACCTCCAGGAAATGTCGAGCTATTTCTGTTGCGCATCCTCGAAGGATACGAGAAGCAGCGAGAAACTATCGAGCGCAACATAGAACAGGCACGGGAAGTGCGCTTGCAAAGGGACGCAATCGAGATTTCGGTTGACGCAATCCACGAGGCGGTAGTTTCGCAATACGATACACTCTTCGGCGGATTTGGTCGAGGGACCAAGTTTATCGAAGTGGAGGTGTTGCGTTTTTTACTGGACCACTATATTGAGAGTCGAGATACGACCTCTTTGAAAATGGTGCAGAATAGCCTCGACGCACTGCTGAACAGCCCCATGCGCGATACCCTTGAGGGAGGCTTCTTCGCCTATTCGCATACCCCTGACTGGAACACCCCGGTACAGGAGAAAGACGTCCTCGATCAGGCCGGTCTCTTCCAGGTATTGCTTCAAGCGGCCGAACACGACAAACCTGAGTATGCACAAGCCGCGCGCGACCTCATTGCACATATTGAAACCCAATTCTTTGAACCCCAACAAGGCGTATTCAGGGGCCGTAAGGTAAGTGTAGAGAGCGGCGGTTGGTGGACTGATCCCGCAATTTACGCGGACCGCAATGCCCTATTGATTCGCGCCTTTTCGGCAGCTGGCCTGCACTTGCAGGACAAACGCGCTGCCCTTATGGCCAAAAGTGCTATGAAGTACCTTCTGGAACACTGTATTGGCCCAGAAGGAGAAGTCTACTATCACTGTACAGATGACAAGAAAGAATCAGGTGGCCTATTGGAAGGACAGGTCCTGGTAAGCCTCGCCCTCCTGGATCTTTATGAGTTAAGCGGAGAGAAAGAGTTATGGGCCGAAGCACAGCAGACCATAGGATTCATGGAGAAACATCTCTTCGATCCCGAAACGGAGGCCTTTTTTGATCGACCTGCCAGCGCGGAGTTGGAGGGTGTAGCAAATTACAAGCTCACCCCATATAACAACGATTTTCTGCCGGCGGGAAACGTTTTGGCCGCCGAACTTTATATGCGCCTGAACGACCTCGCCCGAGCCGGTTCCCTTCTGCGTGGGAATCGCCTCGGCGAAGTTTCTGGGCTATCCGCCAGTTCATATGCCCGAGTCGTGCTGCGCTATGGAAGGGCTTGCCGGAATTCTTTATGAGAATCCTGGTTACCGGCGCACACGGCCTGTTAGGGCGCAGCCTGTTGCGGCAGGAAGGAACCGCAGAGGTTATCGGCTGCGGCCGCAGTTCCGAACCGGTAGGGAACAATACATACCGTCAAATCGAGATCGTCGACCGTAGCGCAGTCATCCAACTGCTGAAAGTTGTTCGTCCCGATTGGGTGATCAACACTGCAGCTTTGACCGATGTTGACCTTTGTGAGATAAACCGGAAACGCGCGCGACAGGTGAATTTGGAATCCGTTTCCCATCTAGTCGAAGCCTGCGGTGAGGTTGACGCCGGCTTGTTGCAGGTGTCCACGGACTACGTGTTCGATGGCCGCACCGGTCCCTATTCCGAAATTGATGCAACCAACCCCCTCTCTCATTACGGCGCACTCAAGTTGGAGAGTGAACATCTTGTATTGGAAACCGGAATCAAAGGATTGGTGCTTCGGACCTTGTGGCTTTATGGCTACATTTCGGGGACTAGACGCAATTTGGTTACATGGCCCCTGGAAGCTCTGGGACGAGGGGAAAGCCTGAGCATCGTAAGCGATCAGTGGGGTAATCCTACCTATGTTGAAGACTTGGCGCGGACATTGTTGGAGCTATGCGAGCGCGACGCCAGTGGCCTTTTCCACATGGGTGGCTCGGGCTATTTGACCCGCTGGGAATTGGTTTCGCACTTAGCGCACCGTTTTGGTTTTGCTCCAGAGCTGGTCAATCCGATTCTCACGAAGGCCGCAGTGCTGAAAGCTCGTCGACCCCTGCGCTCGGGCCTGCGTAATGACTCCCTTTCCGCCGTCCTTGGCCGTACTCCTATGAATTTTGCCGACGGACTAGAATGCCTGATTCAGGAAGCCGACTTCCGCCGGGATTTCGCCCATCTTTTCTAATCCAACCAGCGTTGTCCTAACCTATGGAGGTTCGGCAATTCAAGTCTCTCTAATCACGCCAACTTACAACGAGCACGAAAATATCGTTTTGCTGGCCGATGAAATCTTTGAGATTATGGCCGCTGAAACCGATATCGACCTGGAGTTGGTTGTGGTAGACGACAACTCTCCTGACGGCACCGGCCAAATAGCCGAAGGGCTGGTGCAAAAATATCCCGTACAGGTAGTTCACCGGTCCGGAAAATTAGGGTTGGGTTCAGCGGTGATGGAGGGATTTTCCCTCTCAACGCGTCCTTTCCTGGGCGCCATTGACGCCGACCTGAGCCACGACCCAGCTATATTACCTCGCCTAATTAGAGAATTGAAGGAGTACGATATTACCATCGGCAGCCGCTTTGGTCCCGGAAGCTACGTCGAAGAATGGGCCCTGCACCGCAAATTGGTTTCCTTCGCCGGCGTTGGCGCAGCGCGTCTACTCACAGGAGTAGAAGACCCTTTGTCTGGGTATTTTTTTCTGCACCGCTCGGTGATTGACGGTTTATGCCTGACTTCGGCAGGATACAAGATCCTGCTGGAAATTCTCATAAAGGGGCATTACCGGAATCATCTTTCCGTGCCCTTCGTATTTCGCAGTCGTCAATCCAGCCGCAGCAAGCTCAACCGGCAGGAGTATTTCCTTTTTCTCAAGCAACTTCTCTACTTTAGCTGGGTCAAGTTGTCCAAATCCGGAGTAGAAGGAAGTCAGGGCAAAAACTGAAGGCAGCGCAATCTATCATGGATCTGAGCATCGTAATCCCCAGCTACAACACTAGAGAGCTTCTTGAGCAAGCCCTGCGCACGGTGATGGATGCCGCCGCGGGCCTTGAGGTAGAGTTGTTGGTGGTGGACAATGCCTCACGCGATGGCAGTGGTGAAATGGTGGCATCGACCTTTCCTCAATTCGAACTGATCCGCAATGAAGAAAACGTGGGGTTTGCCGCCGCCAACAACCAGGCGTTAAGACGAGTCAAAGGTCGGTACGTTCTGCTTTTGAATTCGGATACAATTGTGCGTCCAGACACCCTGCGCTGCCTAGTTGAATTTCTGGACGCCCATCCTCATGCAGGTGCCATTGGCTGCAAGATTCTCAACCCCGACGGCACTCTGCAATTGTCATGCCGCCGAGGACTCCCGACACCGGTGGCAGCGTTCTGCAAGATGTCCGGACTAAGCCGCCTCTTCCCCAACAGCCCACGGATCGCACGCTACAATCTCACCTATCTCGATCCTGAAAAAACCCACGAAGTGGATGCGCTATCGGGCTCCTGCATGATGGTACGCAAAGAAGCCATAGACCAAGTCGGCCTGCTGGACGAAGCCTACTTCTTTTACGGAGAAGACTTGGACTGGTGCTTCCGAATGCGCCAGGCAGGCTGGAAAATTTTCTACGTTCCGAAGACGGAGATTATCCATTTCAAAGGCGAGAGCAGTCGAGCCGAGCAAATGCGGTTTCGGTACAAATTCTACGAAGCCATGGCAATTTTTGTACGCAAGCACATGCAGCAGCGCTATAGATTTTTCCCGCTCTGGTTGTTGCACGTTGCAATCGTTTTCTATGGGTTGCTCTCGCTAGGTGCCAATTTAGCCCGAAAGCTGTCGCTTCCCCTTGTAGACGGGGTCTTGATTCTAATCGGCCTGAAATTTGGACTGATCCTGCGCTACCATCCGAGCCTTGAGCCCTTCATTCGCCAGATTGAAAGCCTGGCCAATCAAATTGGTCTGGACGCCCACCCGACGAACTGGCTGGTGCCACCTGAGTACACAGATCTTCAGTGGACTCTCGTCTATACAGTATCAGCGCTTATCTGGATTCTGGCGTTATATCTCGTAGGCACCTACGATCGTCACAAATATTCCGCTGCCTGGTCGGCTCTGGGTGTGGCATTGGGCTTTGGAGGCATTGTGACCATGGTGTTTTTTATAAAGGCCTACAATTTTTCGCGTCTGGCCACTGGTGCTGCGTGGGGGTTTAACACCATTTTGGTAGCAGGCTGGCGCCTGGTTGCACCCTGGGTTCTTCTAACCTACCGCGGCTATCGACTGGGGCGGCGGCGCACCCTGGTGGTCGGCACGGATGAAGCAGTCGAGAGTCTTTTGAATTTTATGGCAAGCACAGATGGCCTAACATTCGAAGTGGTCGGAGTGGTGGGACAGGAACCGGAGATGCGCGGCCGCATGTTGGCTGACAGCCAGGTGATTGGGTTGGTGGACGAATTGCAACAACTGGTGCACGAGTACCGAATAGATGCTTTGATTTTCACATCGGGAACGATTGTCCATTCCCTTAAACAGATGGGAAAAGGCTGGGGAACAAAGAAGTTGCAGATTTACATGCTAGCTGGGAATGGGGCTGACCTGCAAACTGGACAGGTCTCGAGGGACTCCGCCAAGCTGCCCTTGATCGAGGTTCTGCCACGGCGATAATGATTCATGCTGATTCACAATATAAAGTTCATTTCTCGGTCGAGAAATTCTGAACCTATTCCTTGGATATTATATAGATACAGCTGGAATAGCTTAAGCTTTGTCTGGCCATGTAGTTTGAAATAAAACCGATTGCAAACGCCCTGAAGAGGGAAATCAAGTGGAATTTTTTTTCACTTTTGTATTTCTCACTGAGAAGTGATACGTAAAATGAGTCTAGTTTCATAGGTATCTTGTCTCGAATTAAAAGTCCGTGATTAAATAAAAGACGTTGTAACGTAGTATGTGAAAAATGCCATAGATGCCTGGGGAGATCATACCCCGCCCAATACTCCCTATAATATTTCGAATCGAAAGATTGGTAATTGGGAACGGCAATAAAAATCAGCCCATTTCCTTTAAGAAATAATTTCAACTGAGAAAGTAAGTTGTTTAGCTCGGGGACGTGCTCCAGAACATGCCAAAGTGTGATCAAATCATATTTTCCAAACTGTTGGTTTTGGAAATCTTCTAACTTCTCGGAGACCAAAGACTTTTCCATTCCCATCAATCGATTGGCTCTGTCTCTTGCCGATTTTGACGGTTCTACCCCACTCGCTTTCCATCCATTCCTGGCCATGTAGTTCAAGAACTCTCCCGACCCACACCCAAAATCAAGCAATAAGCCTTTCCTCATTCTACTTGAAATAAGACTGTGCTTCCACCGAAGGGTGAATCTTCTCGCTCCCAAGAAGATTGAATTGAGGAGGCTATTTGATTTCCCTGTGTGGGATATGTAATCGGGTGAATCATAAAATTCCTGAATCGATTCCGAATCTGGTCGTGGATTGGTAAAATGGAAATTGCAATAGACACAGGCTTGTATTTGAAAACATAGCTGACTAAATGAAAAATCTTTACAGGTGATAACATCCTTGAATTCCTGGCCTCTGCAAATTGGACAATGTGATACTACTTCTGTTGGCATTGATTATTTCTCCCCTCATGCAAGAAACTGGGTCCAAGAGATGGGGTCAAGGGCCGTGTTCTGAGATCCTGGAAATCATAAAAAGTGACTCCCCGGTGAAGTCTCGTCCTTGCAGCCAGGTCCATCATTTCGTCCGGGGGCTAGAGGGAGGTTCCATGCCAATGGGGTTAAGTATCGAACTTCCATCCTGGTGGTGCCGACGCTCTGACAAGTTTCATCCTTCCGACCTGGAGGCATCTTTTATCGGAGGAAAACCAAAGTCCTGTTTTGGCATACCGTCAATCATACCATAAACTCGGTTCAGATATAGTTCCTTCGGCAAAGTCGGAGGACTGAATTTTGCGGAGGTCTCCTGTCTCAGGTTGTGGATGCATCCGAATACTCTGTAGGCTATGACCTTCTGATCGTCCATTATTAAGGCCGGAAAACTGCATCTAGTCAGGAATATCGAGCGCAACCGCCTATACCAGCGGATCCTTGCGGTGTTGGTCCTCATAGTTCAGGCAACGCCAACGCTCCTAACACTGTGGACGGAGTAATCCGGGGTCTTGATCTGGGCCTGATAGCTGGAAAGACCGGCCTTTCCAGGTCCCTGGTTCTGGATCAATGCACCATGTTCAGCAATGGCGACTTCCCGTTCTGACGGTTGCCTGCGAATTTAGACCTTTGGGCTGCCTCTTTCAGCAGACTTATTGCGGAGATTATCAAGCCGGCCTCCCCAATTTCCAGGACGATATGTCGGTCCGCCTGATTTAATTCAACCGCCATTTCGAGATCGAGGATGTGACGGACCGCTTTGGAGGACTCGAAGAAATGGTTCATTGTCGCCAGGGTTGTGGGCTTTCAATCAAAAAGTAGACGCCTGGTGGCTTTTGTTGTAATTTAGTAATTCAATGAATGAGCATACTAGCACGAGGATATAGACCATGACCGAGCAGGCCTTACAAGTAGCCGGAGGCAGGACCATATCACTCCCCTTGAGCAAGGCGGTGGAGATTAGTCTGCGGAGCTTGAAAATACGTTTTGGCCGTTCGATGATCACCACCAGCGGCGTGATTCTGGCCATTGCTTTTCTCATGTCTGTACAGACCAGTAATCATGTCGTGGACGGCCTCAAAACCGCAGGCAGAAGCGAAATCAACTTGCTGCTCCAAAAAAACGGCATAGAAACTGGCACAGCAGAGACCTCAGAGGCCAAAGAGCGCCTAAAGGAAGAAAGGTCCAAGCAGGTATGGCTGATCGCTCTTTCCTTGCTGGTATGCGTTGTGGGAATTGCCAATGCTATGCTTATGGCCGTAACCGAACGCTTCCGCGAGATTGGCACCATGAAATGCTTGGGAGCGCTGGATTCCTTCATTGTCAAACTCTTTTTGCTGGAATCCACCTTTCAAGGGGTCGCTGGCACAACCATCGGGATCCTCATTGGTCTTTCTTTGACACTAGGTCTTGCTCTATTGGATTACGGTTCTTACGTGTTTGCCTATTTCCCAGGTCCCGGGATCCTGAAAGCTGCACTGCTTGCCTTGGTCGCAGGCACACTACTGTCCCTCATCGGTGCAATGCTGCCCGCCTATCGCGCTGCCAAGATGGAGCCGGTAGAGGCCATGCGCTCGGACACCTAGATTGGATCACCCAGTAGCAGGAGCTATTGCCGCCATGAGCGAAAAGCAAAAGTGGGCAGATCAAGAAGAAAAGCGAACCGTTGTTCGCACCCAGCAGGTAAAAAAGACATACGAGATGGGGCAAATCCAGGTCCATGCATTGCAAGGTGTAGACCTAGAGGTTTACTCAGGTGAATATATGTCTATCATGGGACCATCGGGATCGGGCAAGAGCACCCTCTTCAACATGGTAGGCGGTCTCGACAAACCAACCCAAGGCAAGGTCTACATCGACGAGGTGGACGTTGCCCAACTGGACGCATACGAACTGGCTTGGCTGCGATGTCGCAAGATCGGTTACATTTTCCAGTCCTTCAATCTGATTCCAGTAATGACCGCGCTGGAGAACGTGACTCTACCCATGGTCTTTGCCGGCCTGAGTAGCGATGAATCGCGGGACAAGGGAGTGAATTTGCTAAAAAAGGTTGGCCTCGGAGATCGCCATTCCCACAAACCCAATGAGCTTTCGGGCGGACAACAACAACGCGTGGCCGTAGCGCGGGCTTTGGCCAATGATCCCGCAGTTATACTGGCGGACGAGCCAACAGGCAACCTGGATTTGCGCACCGGCACCGAGATTATAGAGTTGCTCAGGGAGATGAACACGAATTCCAGAGTCACCGTCATTTCCGCCACGCACGACCACAAAATGCTGAGTGTGTCGGATCGGGTAGTATGGGTTAAAGATGGGCGGGTAGACCGCATTGCCAATCGAGAAGATCTGGATATCGAGGTAACTCAGGTGGAAGGGGAATAAGGTCCATCCCCGGGAGCGGAACTAAAGCGCGAGATTCTCTGAGCGAGCGACCCGATGTTGCCTGAGTACGCCCCAGCCTTCTGGGTATGTGCTATAGTCGCCGTCATCTTTGTTGGCATTGCCAAAGCCGGCTTCGGTGGTGGTGTGGGAATGGTCGCCACTCCCCTCTTGGCCTTGACCATTCCAGTAACAACCGCAGCCGCCCTGATGTTACCGATATTGATGGCCTGCGATGTCTTTGCCGTTCGCCATTACCGGCAATGTTTTGACCGCCGCAGCTTCAAGATGCTCCTGCCCGGGGCCTTTATTGGCGTAGGGACAGGAGCTTTCTTCTTTAACCATTTCCACGACAACCAGCGGGTTCTTCAGGTTGGAATGGGAATCCTGGCACTGGCCTTCGTCCTTGTCCAAGCCATGCAAGTCCTCGTTCTCAACATCCTGAAAAAGCGCCGTCCCTCCGCGTCCGAAGGAGTGTTCATGGGCGCCCTCTCAGGCTTCACTTCCACTCTGGCTCATGCGGGCGGACCACCTGTAAACATCTTTCTGCTTGCCCAAAATTTGCCCCGTGACCTGTTCGTGGGCACCACTGTAATTTTTTTTGCTTGCCTAAATGTAATCAAGTTAGTGCCCTATTGCGGCCTGGGCATTCTCAAAATGGATATCTTGTTAACCACCTTGGTGCTGTCACCACTGTGCTATGTGGGAGTGAGGGTGGGAATTTTTTTGAATCGGCGCTCTACAAATCAGTGGTTCTACCGAATAGTCTACGCCCTTTTGTTTTTGACCGGAGTACAGCTTGTCCTGGGAAAAAGTCTTGTCTTCACCTTTCTTGAATAAAAACTTCGCTCGGCAGTCATAAAAAAGGACATATGACTTTGTGGGGACTCCTTGAAACCTTTCGTCCGATGAAGAGTCCCTAACAAAACGCGGCCGAGGGTAAGCACAAGCGCCCAGGAGCATTTCCATGCCCCTGGGAGAAGCTCCATTTTCTTCAACCTGCAGGCGGAGGGCCTCGCCTGCCATGGCCGAGTCGGCCGTGGTCCGCATGCAGGTTGTTTTGCTAAGAAAAATCAAATTATTCTTAGGTGTCCTTCAACAACGAAACCCTGAGGAGTGCATATGGCATTCGTCCACCTGTCCAAAGGATGGAAGGTCCCGGAACGCGAGACTACACCCGAACAGGTCTACAATAATCGTCGGCACTTCCTCAAAAAATGGGATTTTCAAGCCTAGGGTTACTGGCCAATTGCACGACAGCTCAGCCTAAATCCAACACAGCCTCACAGGAACCTACCCCCGAGGATATTGCCAACCTCGATCGGCGAATCACCGAGGAGCAGGTCGCAGGTAGCTATAACAATTTCTACGAATTCACCACCGACAAGGAAAGCATGAGACTTCTAGTGGATCGCTTTGTGACTCTTCCCTGGCAATTGGAGGTAAGGGGATTGGTGCAAAACCCAAAGATCTAGGATGTCGATAGCTTGATCCGTCGCATCCTCTTGGGGAACGACTCTACCGCTTTCGTTGTGTCGAAGCTTGGGTCATGGCTGTACCCTGGACGGGCTTTCCTTTCAAAGCTTTGATTGATCTGGCCAAACCACTGTCCGCAGCTCGATATGTCCGCCTGGTCACCTTTTTCTAACCCGACCAGGCCCCAGCCATACATGCCCAGCCATGGTATCCCTGGCCTTACTTCGAGGGGCTCACCATAGAGGAGGCCACCGATGACCTTACTCTTCTGGCCACCAGGATTTACGGTCGCGAACTCCCAAAGCAGCATTGCGCTCCCATTCGCCTTGTTACTCCGTGGACGTAAGGATTCAAAAGCATCAAGTCCATGGTCCTCATCGAATTTGTCGCCGGACAACCGACGACCTTCTGGAATCAGGTAGCTCAAACCGAATACGATTTCTGGTCCAAGGTCAACCCGCGCATACCGCACCCGCGTTGGTCGCAGGCCACCGAACGGCTAAATCGACACGGGCGACCAGATCCCCACGCAACTATACAATGGTTATGGCGACTACGTAGCCCATTTGTATAAAGCCTAACCCCTGGCTGCACTGCTGCTAAAGGGAACCCGGTCCGCCGCCGCCGCGCAATTCTTTCATTTTCCAGACCAGCATCCTGCGAAGTCTTACCAGGCAGTAGGCGGCCCCAGCACCATAGTCTGCTTACGGCAGAAGATCAATCTGCCCCACGCCCCCAGCGCGTGGCGATCACAGCATCCATGAAAATCTGTCCCAGATGGGAAGTAATACAGGGAATGGCCAGCAGACCCTTGGTTTCGGGAGATACCGCCGATTCCGGCAGGAAAGCCAGGATTGCCATAGCTACAGGCAAGGTTTTTTGACTTGCAAGGATTACAACAGCCTTGCGTACTGCCACTGGGAATTGCAATAGCCGGCAGACCCCATCGTTGAGCAACAGATAGATTGCGTGGATAGCGAGTCCTGAAACCACTAGTGCCAGTAAACTTCGAAAGGCAACTTGGTCCAGACTATCGGAGGATTCGCTAATCTTCATCCATGGAATGGATAGCAGTGCCAGACTACTAAGAAATGTCAGACGGGGGCGGTACCGGGTCGCCCAGTCCTCCACAAAGGAGCGCAGATACTTGCCCCCGGCCAGGGGCAAAAGGATCGAGAAAAAAAGTTTCACCAGCAAGTCGCTTCCCGAGAGTTCAACCTGACCAACCGATTTCAGAAGGTGAGCCAGGACGAAGGGCACCGTGAAAATCCCGACCAGGTTGGTCAGTGCTGTTAACAGCACTGCTATAGCTACGTTGCCCCTAGCCTGATGGGTAAGAGCAATCCCCGAGGAAAGCGTGGTTGGCATGCAAAAGAAAAGCGCCAAGCCAATCTGAAAGCTGGGAGCAAGTGGTGTTTGGAAAGCCAGCATCGAACCTAGCACCGGCGTGATAAATAGAATGGATAGACTGCCCCACAACGTCGCTCGCCAAGCAGAAATCGCTGCGTATATTTCCTCGGTCCTAAGCATCAGCCCGGAGCAAAGGAAAATGATACTGACAGCCAAGTACTGAGTGGAAAGGGAAGCAATATAGCGACCGGGAGCAGGAAAAGTCAGACCAAGCAGGACAACGGCGACGAGACCGACAGGAAGGAATTGTTTTATCAGAAAGCCCAGCAGGCGGCTCATTAGGCGGAAGTGTCAAAAAAATCCAGACCAAGCAGAGTCGGGGGCTTGGTCTGGAGGGTGTCGGTCCAGGGTGAAAGAAAATAGCTCAATAATCTTCTACCTTGGAAAGGGTCCTGAGAAAATTGCGGGCAACCTTATCTTCGGAGAACAAAAAGTTAAGAAAACGCACCATGCGCACCCGCGCCTCAGAGCTAATTAGGTGTTCTACCTTGCATGCATCAATTTCGGCATCATCCTCGTCCATTCCAAGGGCATCACTGAGAAACTTTTGGACCGCCAGACGCGTGGCTTCGGTTTCCTGCACAACTCTGGTACCCTTTTCGGTCAATTCGAGAAATTTGTTGTGGTCCTCCTGGACATAATTGCGCTCCTTGAGGTGCTTCATTGCCGAAGATACACTGCCTTTGGTAATCTGAAGATGCTTCGCGATGTCAGACACACGGGCATAGCCGTTTTGTTGTCGCAACTCATGAACGGCCATCAAATGATGGGCAGCGCTGTGGGTCAATTCATTCTCTTCGTAAGCTTTCCAAACGTCTTCAAACATCGGAAACCTTTACTGGCGTGGTTAGTGGACGGCTGCCCTGCTTGAGCGAAAGGGAGAGGAGTGAGCCCACTTGGAATCGCCCAACCCCTCCAGTCCCACCCAGGCAAAAGCCTAGTAGATCTCAAATCACGCTAATCTCTTCAGTAATTCGGCACAGCGGTTGGCGTAGCCCCACTCATTGTCATACCACCCCAATACCTTCACGAAATTGCCACCCAAAACATTGGTGGACAGTGCATCGAAGACGCATGAGGCCGGATTGCCAACAATGTCGGCCAAAACGAGCGGCTCCTCAGAGTACTCCAGGTATCCCTTTAGATGTCCATCCGCCGCCTCTGCAAAGGCTGTGTTGATCTCTGAGACTGTACTCGGGCGGGCTAACTCGGCGGTAAAATCTGTCAGCGAGCCGTCAGGAGTGGGTACCCGAATTGACATACCATGAAGCTTGCCATCAAGTTCCGGCAGTACCTTGCCAATAGCCACAGCTGCACCCGTAGTGGTGGGGATTATCGACAATGCGGCAGACCGGGCCCTCCGCAGGTCTTTGTGCGGTAGGTCCAGTATACTCTGGTCGTTGGTGTAGGAGTGAATAGTGTTCATCATTCCTTTGACAATACCAAAACTGTCGTTCAGCACCTTGGCCATGGGCGCCAAGCAGTTGGTAGTACACGAAGCATTTGAGACAACTTTGTGCTCTGGTTCAAGATTTTGGTCATTGACACCCAAGACGATGGTGATATCCTCGTTTTGGGCAGGCGCTGAAATCAACACCTTTCTTGCACCGCTCTCAATATGGGACTCAGCTTGAGAGCGCTCAGTGAATAGTCCGGTAGACTCCAGCACAACCTCCACCCCGAGATCCTTCCAGGGCAGGTTGGCAGGATCACGCTCGCTCAGGACGCGAATGGTCTCGCCGTTTACGATAAGGTTGTCGCCTTCTGATCGAATCTCGCCGTCGAATCGACCATGAATGGAGTCGTACTTTAGCAGGTGAGCCAAAATAGGTGCATCGGCCAGGTCGTTGATGGTAGTTATTTTAATTTCGCCATGGTTAAGGGCAGCCCGGAAGACTAGACGTCCAATTCTGCCAAAACCACTGATTCCGACCGCGGTTAATCCCATTAGCCCAAATTTTTCTTTCTCTATACCATCTATATTTTCAATAATAAATAATAAAATTGGCATGAAATGAGCAAGGGCAAAGGAGGGAGCCATGTCTGTGGACAAAGTATTTCGCTACATCGATAACCATGTTGACACCTATGTCGACCAACTTAAAGATTTTGTGCGTATTCCCAGCATTAGTGCAGGCTCATTTGAGGACACTTCTGGGTTTCTGGTTCAGGCCGGAAATTTCCTCGTGGAGAACCTGCGGCAACTAGGGTTTGTTGCCCAAAAAGTCCAGGTCACAGAAGTTACCAATCCCTTGGTGGTCGCTCGCAATACCGACTTTTCCCCAAAACGACCCACTCTGCTCATCTATGGCCATTACGACGTTCAGGGGGTAGATAATCCTCGCGCAGCATGGGACTGTGACCCTTTTGCCGCTTTGGAGGAGAAGGGATATTTAATCGGTCGCGGTGCCAGCGACAACAAGGGGCCAACTTTTTCTCACATCAAAGCTGTGGACGCCATCCTCAATTCGGGCGCTGAACTGCCCCTAAACATAATCTTTCTGATCGAGGGCGAAGAGGAGTACGGCAGCCTAGCCTTGGCCCGGTATATCGCCGCTGGTGGGTTGGAGCCATTCAAACCTATTCTCTGCACCGCCATTTCAGATACGAGCATGTACGGTCCGGAGCGCCCTTCCCTTTCCGTAGGATTGCGCGGCATTGTCTCCGTGGAGGTCTCGGTCTACGGACCTAATCAGGATGTCCACTCCGGTCTATATGGAGGTATCACCTACAATCCGAATAACCTCCTCCTCCAGTCCCTATCTGCCCTTGAAGACATACACGGCAGGATTACCATCCCCGGCTTCTACGACGATGTCGAGGAACTGTCTGGTAGAGAAAAGGATATCCTCAACATTTTGGAGGCAGGCGAGGAATTCTACTGCCAGGCATTAGGCGTACCCACCCTAAAGGACGATCCGGGCTTTTCGGTCCTCGAACGAATCTGGACCCGGCCCACACTGGACATCAACTATCTGAACGGAGGCAGTCCTCGTACCGTAATTCCGAATATGGCGACGGCGGTTTTGTCTTGCCGTTTAGTACCGCACCAAAACCCCTCACGCATTGAGACCTCCATCAGGGACCTTATCCGATCACATGTACCCGAGGGAGTTCGGGTTGAGTTCGGAGCGAGCCATAAATCGCCTCCCTACCTTCTGGATCTGGATCACCCCTTGATCAAGCCCGCGCTCAAGGCAATCCACAAAGGGTTTGAGATCAAACCTGTCTTGACTCGGGAGGGGGGCTCCATCCCCATCGTCACTGAGATCGAAGCCCACAGCGGCGCACCTGTCCTGCTCCTCGGACTAGGCCAGGCAACCGACAACTGGCACGGTCCCAACGAGCGCTTCTGCCTGCGAGATTTTCATCGTGGAATCCGAACCTCCGCGGCTCTGATTTATGAATTGGCCCACCTCTGAGACTATTGTAGAAAACCAAGAAAGACCGATATTTCTGAGCCAATCTTACCCTTACCACAATTTTGGATGGTGGAAACAAAAATTATTGTAAGGAGAATTACATGCCCACATTTAAACCAGAGGCACTCACTCAGATCGGATGTGAAATATTTGAGGCAGCCGGCTGCACTCCCGAACATACCCGGGAGTTGGTGGATCACTTGGTAGAATCGAGCCTATTTGGACACGATTCGCACGGCGTGCTCCGCTTCTATGAATATATCAATTGCTTCAAAGATGGTACCTGGAACCCCCGGGGAACCCCGTGGATCGTGCAGGAAAGGCCCTGTACGGCCGTTGTAGACGGCGGCGGTGCCATGGGCCAAGTGGGAGGATCCTTTGCCACCCGCTTGGCGATATGCAAGGCTCGTGAACAAGGCATGTCCACCGTAACCCTGCGCAATACCTGCCACTTGGGGCGCTGTGGGGCCTACCCGCTTATGGCCGCGCGCGAGGGCTTGATTGGTCTGGTTTTTGTCAACGCCGGCCGCCTGGGCCGTCAAGTCGCTCCCTACGGTGGAATCGACGGCAAGCTAAGCACCAACCCGATAGCCTTTGCCGCCCCACGACGCAACGCGGACCCAATCATGGTGGACATGGCTACCTCTACCACGGCCGAAGGCAAGATAAGAATAACCAGAAATCGAGGAAAACCCCTGAAAGAGGGTTGGGCAATTGATTCTGACGGCCACCCGACTACGGATCCCCAGAAATTCATGGGCCATCCGGCAGGAGCCATCCTTCCCTTGGGGGGCGTAGCCGGATATAAGGGCTACTGCCTGAGTTTCGTAGTAGAATTATTAGGGGGAGGGCTCAGCGGCCAGGGTTGTGCTTCGGGAGAACATGTTATGAAGAGCAACGGCGTCCTGCTGACTGTCTATGATATCGAACACTTCACCAACCTCGAGTCTTATTTCAACGATGTAGATACCCTCGTCCACCACATCCTAACCAGCAGATTAGACCCGGATATCGGCGAAATCCTCCTACCCGGTGAATTCGAATTTCGCAACGCGCGCAAGCGCTATGCCACTGGCATTGAGATTGACGATACTACTTGGACCAATATCTGCGAAACTGCCGAAAAGAATCTGAGATTGGACCCTGAACGGTGGCGGGAAATGGCCATATCTACTTGAGATATGGCCATTCAGAAATACCTTTTGGCGGGTTAGTGTTTGCTTGTGGGAAAAATTGCGAAGAAAACTTGCCCACTGCTTCGACGTGTAGTCAGAAACAGCATCGGCCGGAAGAACAAACAACGGAAATCGTTCTCATTCCATTCCTTGCAGTGTCTCTCGAAGCGCGGCGATGGCCCTTTCGAGTGCTTCCATCTCTTCTCCAGCCCGGGCCCAATCCCATCTCTGCAGGGAAGCGCGGGCGCGCTGGAAATGATTCTCCACTGCCGCGGCCATCTCCGCGGCAGACAGGGCAGAACCCCCCGGGAAATGGCTCGACGCAGGTTCTGTAAATTTCTCCCCCAGGGTTATTGGTGCCTTTACATCTCTTGCAAACAGACCGGAAAGTGACTCATCAAAGGTGCCCCGCATATTCACCTGTCCTCCTAAGGCTACAATCACCTGCTTCAGTTCCGGAATCGCAGTATTGCGGACATTACGCCTGGGAGGACGCCGCAACTGGTCGAGCGGATTATCCCCTTCCACTCCCTGGAACTCCGGCTCCTCCGGTTCTTGCCGGGCTTGCAAATAAATCGGCTCCACACACAGAAATGATTGCTCAATCGGAATGACCAGGAGATTACCTCGGATCACCTCCGAACCCCTCTGGCCCCAAAGGGTGAGCTGGCTGGAAATCTCGGGCTGCTGGTCGATTCGGGCTTCGAGTTGCATTGGGCCGAAAATCAATCGATCTTTGGGCAACCTGTATACCAGTAAATCCCCATAGTTAGCCCCGTCGCAACGGGCGGCCATCCAGCCAATCATGTTGTCCTTCCGTGCGGGAGTAAAAGGCACCATCAGCAAAAACTCTTCTCGCTCTTCTCGCGGCAATTTGACTATAATGTAGTAAGGCTCAATCATCTGCGCTTGGCCGCTGTAGATCTCGTTGGGTATCTCCCAGAGATCTTCCTGGTTATAGAAGAGTTGGACATCCTGCATATGGTAGCTACGGTAGATCATGGCCTGGAACTTGAACAAGTCTTTGGGATAGCGTAGGTGCGACCTAAGATCCTCAGGCATTTCCTCCAGTGGCCGGAACAAGCCAGGAAAAATTTCTGCATAGACCGCGATAATCGGATCGCTTGGGTCCATGCAGTAGAAATGCACGGTGCCATTATAGGAATCAACCACGGCCTTTACTGAATTGCGGATGTAATTTATTCCGGCCCTCCCTTCCCGGGCGGAATAGGGGTACATGTCGGTTGTTGTATAGGCGTCAATTACCCAGTATAACCTACCCTCGGAAACTACCAGGTAGGGATCGGAATCGTATTGAAGATACGGGGCAATTGCACTAACGCGATCGCGCACCTGGCGACGAAACATTATCCGGCTTTCGGGGGTGATGTAATTGCTCAGGATAAGGTTTAAGTCTTTAAACCGAACCGCAAACGCCAGCCGGTTAAGAAGTCCGCCCAGAACCACCCCACCTGCACCCTGGTAGGTTACGAATTTGTTATCCTCTCCTTTGGGATAATCAAACTCCTGCGTGCTTGTTTTGACCACCACATAGTTATGTGTTTGCTCCCCGTAATAAATTTCCGGACGTTTGATTTCCAAACCCGGCTCCGATATCGGAGGGATATCCTTCACCATTAAAGCAGGCAACCCCTCCGGGGTCACCTGGTCTACAGGACTCAGAGCAATCCCATAACCGTGAGTGTACTGCAGCCGCTCGTTGACCCAGTTCCGCGCCTGCGAAGGCAGCCGCTCCGTAACCATCTCCCGCGCCGAAAGCATCACTTGACGGTATACTCCACCTACAGTATAACGGTCAACATCCACCCCTGAAAAAACGTAATAAGGCCGAATTTCCTGGACCTGTTGATACGTTTGAATCAATGGACGTTCGTCCCATAATCGGACGTTTCTGATCGTCAATGGATTAGCCTCAATGTCCTTCCAGCTTAAACTGTCTGCGCCTGCGAAGGGTTGCTCTTCAATCCCGTCCAACCCGTAGGCCCTCCGGGTAGCTTCGATATTGTACTTGATGTAGGGCGTCTCCCGTGCCAATTCGCTTGGCTGTACAACAAGCTTCTGCACCAGCGCAACTGGAACCCATCCAAGGACGACCATTCCGCCGATCAAAAGAGCACCGCCCAGCAACGGAAGCCGGGTGCCCCTAGCCCGAACGTTTACAAAAAACAAACCCGCCGCACCCAAAAAAAGGAGGACCAACAGCCAGTAGACCCAAACCTGCACATTTACATCCACAAAGCTGGCACCAAAGGCGACCGATCCCTCAGAATACAGCAAGCCGTAGATCTTGAGTCGGTAAATCCAGGCAATTACCAACATAAAAATACCGGCCAGCGCGGAAAGATGGGCACGCGGCCAAGGCGATATTTCAATGCGCTCCTGCAACCTAATACCGCCACTGGCCAAGTACCGAAGGAACAAGAGAAGCCCTGTTAGAATGAGTCCTCCCAGAAGGAAACTCGCTCCAAACCGGTACAGCGGCAGAGAAAAAACATAGAACCCAACATCTCGAGCAAAAATCGGATCCAAACTCCCAAAGTTCTGACCGTGGGTATAGCGCACCAATAACGGCCACTTCCAAGATCCAATAAAAACCAGAATCAACGCCACCACAGACCCTACCACCCGGTACCCAGTGCGCAAATGCCGCAAAGTCTCTCCCGAAATCTCAACATCATCCCATGGAGAGCCTCCATCCTGCACTATCCGTTTCGAGTAACGCTCTGCTATCCACAGATTGGCACCCACCAGAACTGCCGCCGGGAACCCGAAAAGGAGACCCGCCACAAATCTTGCTCGCACCATGCGCCAAAACACGGATTGGAGATCCAAACTCTGGAACCAGAGCCAGTCGGTATAGTACGAAGCAAGAAACCCGATCCCTGCAACAGCAATGAATACAGAGATCAATATGCTCAAACGACTCGGTTGGCGTTTCATGCGTTATCTTGGGGAACGATTTCCCAGGCAATCAAAAGGTTGAGATCAATTTCGTCGCGAGTCTGCTGCCGTTCCATTTCAAATTTTATCTTGCTTTGCTAGCGGTTGGCGGGAACGTGTGGGAATCGAACCCACCCAGCGGCACTCTCGCGCCACCGCAACGGATTTGAAGTCCGCGGCAACCACCAGGCACGCATCCGCTCCCCATTAGTTAAGATTTGCTGTGACGTTTCAAAGGTAATAGAACAGTGTGCTTCTCGATCCAGTCGGGCAACCCGGTTCCCGCATAGCCGCCCCAATGGCGACTGCTGCTTGAGATGCGCTGCCTCTGTTCGATCAAAGAATTCTTCACGGCAATGCCGATGAGCCTCGAAAAAAGGCCCTTCCCTTAGGAAAACTCGAAAAAGAAGCGCCTCTGGTGGTTTTACTCTTTGACCACCCAGAGTTTGACCGTGGCAGTTACATCCGCAGGAAGACGAATTCTGATGTTGTAAACTCCCAGGGTCCGAATGGGCTCCTCCAAAAGAATTTGGCGACGATCGATCTCATAGCCTTTTTCAACCAGCAGTTCAGCAATGTTTTGTGCGGTCACCGAGCCAAAGAGACGATCCTCTTCACCAACATGAACCACGGCTGTGAGCGAGTCTTTCTCGAGATCCTGGGCAAAAGTTGCGGTCCTGCGCCGCACCTTTTCGGCTGCGGCTTCGTGCTGTTTGCGCCTCGACTCGAACCGCGCCACGTTGGAATCTGTGGCAACCAAAGCCTGGCGTTGGGGAATAAGGAAATTGCGTGCAAAACCATCGGCTACCTGGACAATTTCCCCAGCATTGCCTACTCGATCTACATCTTGCGTCAAAATAATTTTCATAGTGGATTCTCCAAACTATATTGATTCACCAGCCTCACCGCTCTTTGGATTGCCTACACATCGTTCCTATCTGCAGAAAAAGATGAGGAACCTACGCGGCGCCAGTCGAACCAAGTATCCAGCAGGCCGAGGCCAGCTAAAAAAAACGCTGCAATTCCGGATGTAAACAGCAAAACTAGGTAGAAGAGGATCTCTACCATCCAGGAAATGCGCAAACGCCAAAAGGAATAGCGCGCCAAAGCCACTCCCTGAACCCCATAGAGGATCAGCATAACTCCCAGAAGGTTAATACCCAGATCGGCCACCAAGCCCCTGCCCACCAACCCCAGAGCCAGCCCCGCCACGAGCACCCAGATCAACTCTTCCCACAGGCGCCACAAACGCAAAGGGAGAGGGGCGGGCAGAAAACTTGAAATGCGACCTGCCACCGACTGACTCACCCGATAGGCCAAGATAATGGTGAGTAATGCTGAAACAAACTCAATACCTGGCTGCAGCCGCAATGCCATGCTGGCAAGTTCTCGCAGCGAATAAACTTCATTCGCCACCTGCTCAAGCCCAGTGTCTTGCAACTGCTGCACCAACCGCTCAATGGCGGCGTCCCGTGCCATGACCTCGCGCCCGGTCAAAAGCAGCAACAGACCTTGTGCAGCACCGGGGATAGCCGCAGCCCCGACGACCTTTCCGTAGCTTTTCCGGCGCGCTACCTGAATCCCCGCGATAAGCCCCATGAGGGGCGCGCAACCCACGCCAATACTGAACAGGGCTGCAATGACCAAAGAAAACAAGACGGTTGGCAACAGCAGGCGATGGCTACCGTACCACTGGCAGGCCAAAAGCGTGATTGCAACCAGCGCGATACTTGTCAATAACAACATGCTGCAATAGGTACCTGCGGCTACAGTGTAGCCAATATTGGCCGCTCCACCTCGTAATTCTCTATTCAGATTTCACTTGGTTCGTCGTCCCTTCAACCTTCTCATCGCTCTCTTCGCCCTTAGCCTGCTCGGCCTTTTCTTCACCTTCAACTTCCGGTTGGTCCTTTCGAGCTGCTTCCCTTGCGGTGCTACTTGACTCTGCGCCGTGCGATGAGCTCCCCCTATACCTTCCACCATCCCTAGGGGAGGAGTCTTGGAAGATCGTTCCTTCAGGAATCAGTTGCGGAACACGCATAAATTCTCCCTTTACCCCAACGGCAAGGTAGCGCAAAATTCCTTCGTCGAGACTTAATTGCTGCTCTAGCCCGCTGAGAATGGCTGGCTCTGCTGTGAACTGAAAAAGCACATAGTAACCTTGCTGGCGTTTTTTCAAGCTCGTTGAAGTATATGCCATCCGGCGCATTCCCCAGTGATCGATGTGGGCGACCTTGGCCTTGTTCGCAACAAGGTAGCCCTCGTACTTTTCGACCATTGAGCCCACCTGGTCGTTGTCGAATTGAGGATCCAATATGCAGACAAGTTCGTAGTTCTTCATAGAATTTTCCATTGCCTGATAGATTAAAAAGTTAGCGAAGGCCACTCGAATGCGGATACCGCACAAAATCGAGAAAGAAACTGACCATTTAGACTTCCTTTCGTCAAACAAAAAGAGGAACTAGCACAAGGGAAACCACGGACATCAATTTGATGAGAATGTTCATCGAAGGTCCGGTGGTATCCTTGAATGGATCCCCTACCGTGTCGCCCACTACGGCGGCCTTGTGAGACTCGGAACCTTTTCCTCCCAGGTTACCCTGCTCAATCCACTTCTTGGCATTGTCCCAGGCACCGCCGCTATTGGCCATCAACAGGGCGAGAAGCACCCCGCTAATTGTAGCTCCGGCCAACATGCCTCCCAGGGCTACCGGGCCCAATGCAAATCCGACGGCCACGGGAGCAAATACAGCCAACACGCCGGGTAAGATCATCTCTTTCAGGGCCGCTGAGGTGCATATCTCCACACACCGACGGGTGTCTGGCTTTCCCGAGCCATCCATAATCCCTGGGATTTCCCTGAATTGGCGACGCACTTCTTCCACCATCTTGAAGGCCCCTCTGCCTACCGATTTCATGGTTAAGGCTCCAGCCAAATAGGGAATGACCGCCCCAATAAAGAGCCCGATGACCACCTGGGGCGTGGCTATGTCGATGACAATCGGTACGCCTCCTTGGCCGACTTTTATCGAGGCGGTGTACGCAGAAAACAGAGCTAGAGCGGTCAAGGCCGCCGACCCGATGGCAAAACCCTTCCCTATAGCTGCAGTTGTATTTCCCAGAGTATCCAACCCATCGGTTATCTTGCGGACTTCTTCGCCCAGACCTGACATCTCAGTAATGCCTCCGGCGTTGTCGGCGATAGGTCCATAGGCATCCACGGACATTGTAATCCCAACCGTGGAAAGCATACCCACGGCAGCTACGCCAATTCCATATAGACCGGCAAAGTGATGCGCCAAGAAAATGGCCCCGACGATCCCCAAGATAGGCAGTGCCGTGCTCTCCATCCCCACTGCAAGACCGGTGATGATATTGGTGGCCGATCCGGTCTTGGAGGCTTCGGCAATGGAGCGAATTGGCTTGCCCCCCGTATAATATTCGGTTAGCAACCCGATAATAATCCCGGCCAATGCACCGCAAAGAACGGCCAAGAATGGGCCACTGGATAGTTGCAATAAACGTTCTACCTGATAGACTCCAAGCAACATGAGGGCGGCGGCAAAAAAGGTGGCATAGCGCAGTGCAGCGCCGGGGTCGCGGTTTTGAAGAATCCGCACAACCAACACCCCAACGAGCGAAGCGACCAAGCCAATCATGATCACCATGAGCGGATATGCCATGGCCGCCAAGCGTGCTTGACCGGTGTCGAGTTCCGGCGCTAATTTGCCCAGTAGAGCGGTAGTAGCTGTAGCCGCTATGGCAATGCTAGCAATGACCGAGCCCACGTAGGATTCAAATATATCGGAGCCCATTCCAGCTACATCCCCAACATTGTCGCCCACATTGTCGGCAATAGTCGCAGGATTGCGCGGGTCGTCCTCTGGAATCCCGGCCTCAACTTTGCCGACCAAGTCCCCTCCCACATCCGCAGTCTTTGTAAAGATACCCCCTCCTACACGGGCAAATAGGGCGATCGAACTGGCCCCCATGGCAAAGCCATTGATAGCCTTGGCGTTTCCGGGGTTGTCCCATATTCCAAAGATCTGAGCGAGTGTTGCGATACCTAACAGACCCAGACTCGCAACGGCCAACCCCATAACTGTACCACCAGCAAAGGCCATGCTCAGCGCCGATCCCTGGCCATAATGAGCAGCCGCATGTGCGGTACGAACATTGGCACGTGTCGCAGCCTTCATTCCGACAAAACCTGCGAGGATCGAGCAGCCAGCCCCGACCAGAAAGGCACATGCCGTACGCTGGTCAACCTTGAAAAACAACAAGAGGAACACGACAACAACAAAGACCAGCAAAATTGAGTACTCGCGCCGTAAAAACGCCATGGCTCCTTCGTGCACGGCGTCCGATATCTCGATCATTTTCTCTGAGCCTGCTGGCTGGCGCTTAATGAATTGATAAATCACCAAGGCAAAGAACAAACCGGCTAAACCCAAGTACGGCGCCATTGTTGTCCACGTGTGCATATCTTTCCCTTTTTAGGCCCCCACGATCAGAAAATAAAATTATCCAAATGAGTATTAAAGCGATTCATCGCTGACTCAATTCCTTCTCTCAGGTATACTTCAATCGCCCCCATTCCCAAAGCGGCTAGTTTCTCACGCTCCTCACTTAGTTCAAAGGGGCTCAGCACGTAATCAATGACATTTTCACCAAAAGGGGGACAACCAATTCCTAGCCGCAGGCGCTCAACTTCGTCGGTTTGCACGTGCTTGAGCACGGAGGACAGGCCATTGTGGCCTCCTCCGCTACCCTTGCGACGAAATCTCAAACGGCCGAAGTCCAGGCATATATCGTCCAGAACAATAAGGAGCTCCCGGGGTGCAAATTCCAGCCGTCGCTGCAAGGCGGCCACGGCTTCTCCGCTCTTGTTCATGTAGGTCTGCGGCTTGACAAGCAACACTTCTTGGGCAGCGAATTCGATTGCAGCCAATTCACAACGGATCTCCGAATTTGGAAACCACTTTTCCCTAGCCCCATGGGCCAGACGATCCACCACCGTAAATCCTATGTTGTGCCTCGTCGCCGCATAGCGCGAGCCAGGATTCCCTAGGCCGATGACAACGTGCAAAGCGCCAACCTTTTCTCTGGGTTATTCCGCCATCCCGGCACCGGATTCTTCGCCTTCCCCAACTTCGCTTTCCCCCTCTTCGGCAACCTCTGCAGCCTCCGGGGCGACCTCTTCGACCACCCTTGGAGCCAGGACGTTGAAGATGGTTCGCTCTGGCTCCGATACAATGCGGCCTTCTCGTTCCAGCAGGTCTTTCACATGCACACTGTCGCCGACCTGGAGATTAGAGATGTCAATTTCGATACTGCTAGGCATCTCTGCCACCACGCACTCTAAATCGATGGCCTGTAGCGACTGCTGAAGACCTCCCCCGGCGCGAACACCCTCCGGCGTACCCTGTGGAATGATCGGCACACTGACCCGCAATTTTTCCTCCGGTTCGATGCGCAGGAGGTCGACATGCAGAATTTCACCCCGGACCTTGTGGTACTGGATCTCCCGGACAATTGCACGCTGGGGATCCTCATCTGCAAACTGTACCATGAAAATGGCATTTGATCCTTCCTTGCTCAAAGCTCGTTCCAATGCAAGTGTGTCCATTTTGAAATGGAGGGGCTTCAGTTTGTGACCATAGAGAACTCCCGGCAGCATGCCCTCTTTACGACGCAACCGCCCCACCTCTTCTTTCCCCTTCTCGGCACGCTCCTTAACCGGCATGAGAACCTCTTCGCGTAAATGGAGTTTAACTGAAATCTCTGCCATGGAATCCTTCCTTGAAGTACCCAGAAAAAGAGTCCTACATTTATCACTAATGGCTGCCCGGCGAGGATTCGAACCTCGATAGACGGAACCAAAATCCGTTGTCCTGCCAATTGAACGACCGGGCAACCTCAAAAGCGGTTCTGTTGTTGTGCGTTTATTGTCGGCAAAAGCGGTCGGCAAAGGAATGACCGAAATCCGTTCCTTTGCATCTCCTGCCGAGCCTGGCATGCAACTGTCCGATCGTCGAAAATGCCGTATACGGTCGAACCGCTCCCTGACATGGAGCAGGCCAAGGCCCCGGCCTCGCTGAGCTGGGAACTCAGGTCTGCGACGATGGGATAGGCGCCTTCGACCACAGATTGGAAGTCGTTTTCCAGCAGGCAAGATAGAGATTTGTGGCCAACGCACCCGCCGCTAAGGGAAATAACAAAATTAAGATAAGGCGATTCAGGTGTCAAGCCTGCTTTTACTTTCCGATAAGCCCAAGCTGTTTTCACCTCTATCCCAGGATAGACAAGTAAGTACACTGTCTCCCCTTCCCACTGCAAAGGCTCAACTATTTCACCTCGACCGCGCATCAGCGCCGTGCCGCCCTGAATTAGAAAGGGAATATCCGATCCCAAGCAAGCTGCCATCTCCCGCAGTGCATCGACGCTGAAAGGCATCTTGTATAGGCGATTCAATCCCCGCAGTGCAGCAGCAGCATCCGCACTGCCTCCACCAAGGCCTGCTCCTAGAGGAATTATCTTTTCCAGATGGACGTGAAATGCTCGGGGAGTCCCTGCTAAGCGGGCATTGAACAGTTCCATTGCCCGAATCACCAGGTTGTCCTTTTCTGTTGATAATTCGGTGTTGGTGCATGTCAGACGGTTCTCATCACTCTGCCGGAAATGCAGCGCATCAGCCAGATCGACACTTTGTACGATACTGCGAATCTCGTGGTAGCCGTCCACCCGGCGATTCAGTACTTTTAGCCCCAGATTGATTTTGGCATAGGCTTTTTCAACCACCAGGTCTTCTCCATCACACCCTTGACCTCTTAATATATTCATTCTATAATGGTTAATATCAGGAACTTAGGTGTCGTTTATAGAAGTAATCTCTAGCAGTTGCTCATCCACAGGAAGGCAATCACAGGGTCCCCGCCAACCCCCCGAACAATTTTCAGGTTGTCTCTCTCGCCCACAGAAAATCAAGGCTCTACCCTTGCCCAACCGCGCTCTCATCTCGTCTCTACTCTGCACCACCCTTGTTTTCAATTTGGTCCTGGCCTCCTGGGCTCAGAACAGCGCCGATGATGCCTTCAAATTCGCCCGCAATCTCTACCGAGATGCCCGCGATTACGCCACGTCCGCCGAGTTATTCGCCGAATTCATACGCAACTACCCCAACAGCGAGCACATGCCGGAAGCTCGGCTCATGCTGGCGCGATCCTATGGCAAAGGCGGACGCTGTGACTTAGCCATCAATGCCTACCAAAATTTTTTCCAGGAGCATCCCAAGCATCTGAACTCTGCCGCCGCCCGCATGGAACAGGCAGAGTGCTTGAGCACTCTTGGGAGCTTCATGGAAGCAGCTCGCGCTTACGAAGATATACAAACCCGCTTCAGTGCCAGCGAATTTGCCGTCCAGGTTATGATTGACGCAGCCGTCAATTATACGCACGCAGAAGACCTGGAACAAGCTATGCGCGCCTACCGCAAGGTCATATCCGAGTACCGAACCCACAACCAGGTTCACGAAGCACGCTTCAGCCTGGCCAAGCTCTATTTTGCCATCGGCAAACCGGAACAAGCCCAAGAAATTCTGGCCCAAATCAGTGCTGCTGACTCCATGCCCGGCATTGCTCCAAGCGCCTTGCTCCTGGCCGGTCGGATCGACCTTTTTTTAGGTAGCCATGACCAAGCCCGGAAAAAGTTTGCAAATTTGCATCAACGCTTCGGTGCTACAGCCCAGTCGGACAGTGCCTACCTGGATCAAGCCACATTTTTTTATGAACGCCACCAATTCAAGCAAGCAGGTAATGCTTTTCAAACCGCCAATCGATACATTGACGATACGAATCTCAAAAGCCGCGCCCGCCTTGGGCTGGCCAACTCTCGACTTCGAACCGGACAGCCTAAACAGGCCATCTACCATTACAAGGCCGTGCTGCAGGAACTGCCTTTTGGGCATGTTTACCGGCCCCAGGCGCAATTAGGGCTAGCAGTAGCCATCGGCCAGACAGGCCAGTTTGAGCAGGCAGTCAAGCACTTTCATGATCTTATCCAGGCCAACTCTTCCCATCCTGAGGCCATAACTGCATTGCGGGAGTTGGGTTCCCTCTACGAGAGACGCAAGGATATTACGCCCGCAATTGCCTGGTACAACCGCTATCTCCAGAAAGCAGATAGTAACTCAGACCGGGACCCTGTAATTCTTTCCCTCGCCAGATTATATGTCAAAATCGGATATTTCCATGAAGCCATATCTGCCTTCCGAGATCTGGCAGAGCGATCTTCGGCTCTGGCGGCGACAGGCCGATTCAATCTAGCTCAAGCGCTCGAAGAAAGTGCCCAGCCTCGTTTGGCTCTGCGCGAGTATATGAAGTTTCTGGAGCAGTTTCCCTCCCATCCTCAAGCCCATGCTGCGCGCGAGCGCATTGAGTATCTCCGGGATTTTACGGTGATAGATCTCAATGACCTCAATCGTTCCATACATCAGGTATGGATCAACAAACTGAGTGGCATTTCCCCCCATCAGACGCAGATGGAGTTGGCCCAGGTTCTTTACGACCACCATGACTTCGCCAATGCCGCCCTCGCCTTCGAAGCTTACACTGCCACCAACCACGACAGTCTTTTCCGTTATATAGCTCAGTACTATCTTGCCGAGAGCCGGCTCAAACTGGCACGCCAGCGCCAACTCGAAGGTCTTCCTGGAAAGACCGACTCCCTGCGCCAGCTGGCCTTGCAGGATTTTCGCATCCTAGCTGCGGGTGATTTCGGGGAGTGGACCCAGCGCGCCCAGATTCGTCTCGTCGAAACCGAGGCGATGTTAGCGCCCGATTCCTTGCAGCAACAGTTTCTTGAAAAAGGCTTTGCTGACTTTATCGAAAAGCACGCAGGAACAGACAGTCCACACTTGGATTGGGCCCTTTTACACCTAGCTTCGGCGCGACGCCATTTAGGGCAGAGCGATTCGACCCAACTGGGGAGCGCAATCAAAACTTACCGCCAGGTAGACCACGAAAGTCCTCTCTATGTTGAAGCTCTTTTCGCCTTGGGGCTCTGTCATGCCAGTAACGGGGAACACCAGGCGGCGGTAGACTCTTTGTCACGTGTCCTGCGCGACTACCCCAGCTTCTCCCACGCAGATCAGGTCCTATATGAACTAGGTCAGCTCCTGCTCCGACAAGGCCGTCCCCAGGCTGCAATTGCGCGCTACCAAGAATTGTTGTGGTCTCATCCAGCATTTCCTCAGCGTCCCTCAGTTCAAATGCGCATTGCAGACATCCAATTTCAACTGGGCAAGTACGCCATCGCAATAGAACTTTATCGCCAGTTAGCGGACGAGGGAGACGGACGGAAGACCGGCGGTTACATAAGATGGCGCCTCGCTCAAGCCTACCACCGGAATGGAGAATATTCAGTAGCCCTGGAAATGTACAACCGGATTCTGGCCGAGTCCTCTCGAGGGGCAGCATTGGACAGCGTTTTCTTCGCCCAAGCGGAGCTATTGGTCGAAATGGATCGTCCAGAAATAGCTATCTCCCAATTCCTTCGAGTTAGGGACGATTTTACCTCCAGCCCTTTGGCCTCGAAAGCGGCCCAAAGGGCCGGCCATCTGTTGTTTGAACTAGAGCGATTTGACAAGGCGTATCAGACCTACCAGCCACTGCTGCCTCAAAGCACAGATGCCCAAGTTCATGGCCAGAGCAATATCGCCCTCTTCCGTCTACAACGCCTCAAAGAAGCCCGCAAGGCAGTGGCAACCTTTTCCCGACGTTTTCCGGAAGACTCGAACTGGGCACAGCGCTTTAGGCTCGAAGAAGGTCAATACCACCTTGGGAAAGGGGGTTATAAAAAAAGCCTCAAAATATTCCGCCAAGTGGAGGAAAGGGGAGGTGGCTGGGCTGACGACGGGGCATATTTCTCTGCTCTGACTTTGTGGGAGCAGAATCTGGCTTCTCCAAGTGAAAAAAGCGGTGTTCACGCTCTCGAAGCCCAAAGTCTGTTTATAAAGAGCTATCCAAACAGTCCTTTTTCCGCCGCCGTTCACTTGCGCCTAGCCAACTACCACTACGGGCTGCGAAATTACCTTGTTGCTGCCGGAGCCTATAAGCGCGTCCTAGAAAAGGATGCCACAGCCGAGCTTAAGCATGAGGCCATTTGGAAACTTCTGGACAGCTACGCGAGGGTCTTCGAGTTCGAAGAGGCACATCAGGTGGCTCTTCGCCTTCTGCGCGAATTTCCACACCACCCAAAAACCCGCGAGACTCAGTTGCGGTTGGGGATAATCTTAAAAGACAAAGGTCAGTACGCCCAGGCCATTGTCCAACTCGAAAAAACTCTCGAGTGGGCTAGAGGTAACGACGCTTCCGAAGCCCGATTCTACATCGCCGAGTCCTACCAAAATATGGGCGAGTACAGAAAGGCTATAGAAGCTTATTACCGAGTCAGCTTTCACGGCGCCGAGGGCTTCAGCCAATGGATATCCTCTGCCGACTTCAAACGGGCTCAGTGCCACGAAGCTCTGCAAGAGTATACCACGGCAATAAGCGTCTATGAGCGCATTGTCAGGCGAGAGGGTACCAACAGTCCACAAAGCCAAATAGCAAAAGAAAGAATCTCAATACTTCGCCAGGGCATTTAACTTGAAATCACCTTTCTGCATGCTGCGCCAACAGAAGTAAAACAGGGGCGACTCAAATCATTCTGGGCGTGAGTCGTCTTCATCAATGTTCAAATGGCTGGAGAGCAATGAAAGGGTCACCTCGCGAAGGCCGTCTTCGTTGCCACGCTGGATACGCTGAGAAATCTATATTGAACCATGGGAAAAGATAAACACCGTCTGCTCCTGCTCACCCAAAATCGACGACTGTTGGAGGACTCAAAGGCAGCCCTGGAAAACGACTACCAGCATCTGGTCGAAGTTCGCGATACTGGCATGTTGTCACCGATGCTGGACCGGAAAGTGGATCTGGTAATTCTGGACCTGAGCTTGCCCCAGAAGAGCCTCGACTCGTGTGCCGTTGCATTGAATGCACACCGAAATCTGCCGGTGTTGGTGCTATACGCAACCTCGGCGGAAGACTGGGATCGAATTTCTCCAGGCAGTCCTCTTGAGGAAGTATTGAAAATTCCCTTTGCTCCAGAGCAACTGAATTGCGCAGTAGAAAGGTTGCTGGAGAAGGGACAATTTATTCGCGGTCAGGATCTCGTTGGCAGCTCTCCGCTGATTCAGGAATTGCGTGAAAGCATCCTCCAAATTGCAAGAGCCCCGATTACCGTCCTCCTTATTGGAGAGAGTGGAGTTGGAAAAGATGCCGTCGCCTATGCCTTGCACAAATACAGTCCACGGCGGGACCAACCCTTCAAACCGATCAACTGCGCCGCCATTCCAGAAAACCTGTTGGAAAACGAACTTTTTGGTCACGAAAAGGGGGCTTTCACCGATGCCAAAGCCCGATACCAAGGCATTTTCGAGCAGGCGGCAGGAGGCACCGTCTTCTTGGACGAGATTGGCGAAATGTCTCTTATGGCCCAAGTACGTCTTCTCCGTGTCCTGGAACAGCGCGAAGTTACTAGAATTGGAGGCCGCAATCCTATTCCTGTGGACATTAGGATCATTGCTGCCACCAATAAAGATTTACAACAAGCAGTGGGTCAGCGCGAGTTCCGCCTCGATCTCTACCACAGGCTTAAAGTGGTAGAGATCGAGATCCCACCGTTACGTCGGCGTGCGCAGGATATTCCCCTCTTGATCCAATACTTCGTCACCCAACTCAGTCCCCAGAACGGAGCACGCTTCGAGGGATTCTCCACCAATGCCATGAATCTCCTGCTAGAGTACGACTGGCCCGGCAACGTACGCGAACTTCGCAACCTCGTCGAGCACTTGGTTTTTCTTGGACCTCGGGGCATGGTGGAACCCGCAGATTTGCTGTCTCTCCTGGAAAAACCCTCTTCCTTCCACCGCCAATTACCGGTGCCCACAAATAAGACCGTAGACCAATCGGAACGCGAGCTGATCTATTTTGCTCTCCTCGACCTAAAGCGCGAAGTTTCCGAATTGAGGCACACACTGGAAGAGCGCTACCTAGATCCGGTCCCATCTCCTTCGGCGGCCCCGATTTATCCGCTTGAAGATGCTGCCTTTGCTGCTGCGGAACCGGAAAAATCGACTCCGAATCCCCCGTTGGCATTCTCTGGACGAACCCTTAAGGACCTAGAAAAAGAAGCTATTGGACATGCATTGGAACAGGTTAGAGGTAACCGCAAGCGTGCCGCCCAGGTACTAGGCATTGGTGTTCGCACCCTTTACCGCAAGTTGGATGAATATGGGTTAAAGTGATAAACCTCTTGAGAAACCTCGTGCGCAAAATCAACCAAAAAAGCCCTCTTCGAGGAATCCCGCAGGTCCTAGGACCCCTGTGGGTCGGGATTGTTCTAGGAGGTTTGTTAAGTAGGGCTGCTGCCGAAAAGCCAAAACCAGAAGACCTGCTTTATCTCGAAACTCTAAACCGTGCCTTCAACACCGCCTACCAGCAGGTCAGCCCGGCGGTAGTTTTGATCACAACCCAGAACGGGCGTTTCATTCGCCCCGGGTTACCTCCCTTTCATCCGCCCATGCGGCCGAAGTTCGAAAAAGGTCGTGGCCTGAGTTCGGGTACAATCGTCCGTTCCGACGGTTATATTCTATGCAACTACCACGCTATCATAGGGGCGGACTCCATTCAAGTTACCCTGTCTGACCGGCGCTCCTTCGCAGCCCAGGTGGTCGGCTTTGACTCCTTGATCGACATTGCCATGCTCAAGATCGGCGCAATAAATCTTCCAAAAGTAACTCTGGGCGACTCGGACGAGCTTAAGATCGGCGACTGGGTTTTGGCAATCGGTCATCCTCTAGGATTAGGCTCAACTCTGACTCATGGAATCGTCAGCGCCCTTGGGCGCCAAGTCCAGGTCATCGAAAGTGAATACCGCATAGAGAGCTTTATTCAAACCAACGCGGTAATAAATCCGGGCAACTCTGGAGGCCCCTTGCTCAATTTGGATGGTGAGGTGGTCGGCATAAACACCGCCATTTCCACAGGCACGGGATATTTTATTGGCTATGGCCTCTCGGTGCCTATTAACCTTGCCCGCGAGGCAATGAGCGATATTCTGGCCTATGGCCGGGTAGTACATGGATATATCGGAGTTGGAATGGAAGAAGTCACAAAAGAGCTAATTGAAAAACACAATCTGAACATGGATCGGCCTCGGGGCGTCTACCTCAATGTCCAGCCTGATACCCCCGCCGACCGCGGAGGCCTGTTCAGCGGTGATGTTCTTCTAAGTGTTGACGGCCAAGCCGTAGACCGTGCCAACCACGTCCAAACCCACATTTACAACAAAAATCCTGGTGAAAAAATAACCCTGACGGTCTTACGCGACGGAGCCGAGCGGCACCTCGACCTAACTTTGGGGGAACGTGAGGAAGAGCGACTACTGGCTCAGGGGTGGAAGCGAATCTCCAACCTTGGGATAAAAGTGGCAGTTCTTAGCAGGGAGCAAGCACGGGAACTGGGATTCACTCAAGAGATGGTGGCTGAACTCAAACTTGGAGAGACTGGAAATGCTGTTGTCATCGTCGATGTCCAGATCGACAGCCCAGCTGACCGCAAGGGTATACAAGCGGACGATATTATTGCCGGGATAGACCACCAGCGAATCACCTCTATCGAGCAACTGGTTTATTCAATTTCCAATCTGGAAGAAGACAGACCCGCCCTGTTTTGGCTCTGGCGTCCACATCAGGGCATCGACGTTCGGATGTTGAGGGTCTCCGAATAGTCTGCCTTTCGCCACCTTTTCGCCAAATTAATGGAATCCACCTTTGAACTCAACAGCGCGGATGCGTTGCTCATTATCGGCGACAGCGACCGCAATGCCGACCTCTACTATGCCACCTTTTTCCGGGCGCCAGATCCATTTGTTTTTTTGTGGACGAAAGAGGCCAGGATCATGATGACCAGCGACCTCGAACTCGACCGAGCACGCGCCCAGGCCAAGGTTGACCGGGTCATTGCCCGATCACAATACGAGCAGCGTCTGCGCGCGAAGGGAGAAGGTCGGACCAGTCAGAATCTGATTCTGCTCGAACTACTGCGCGACCTGGGCATTCGACGTCTCCTGGTGCCTCATGATTTTCCCATCGGAGTTGCAGATTTTCTGCGCCGATTTAACCTCGAAATTGGTGTTGCACTTGCCCCTCTTTTTCCTCAGCGCCTGGTCAAAACCCCGGAGGAAATCAAATTCATTCGCCAGGCCATAAAGGCTGCCGAAAAAAGTATGGACGCGGCTATCACCGCCATTCACCAAGCGTCAGTCGAAGATCACATTCTCCATCTGGAAGGTGAAATTTTGACCTCGGCGCGTATCCGTCGCCTGATCCACCAAGTCCTCCTTGAAGAGGATTGCCTCGGACAGCACACCATTGTTGCCTGTGGCGAAGACGGCTGCGATCCCCACAAGGAGGGGAGCGGCCCCTTACGATCCAATGAAACTATCCTAATTGATATCTTTCCCCGAAAAATTCCCAGCGGCTATTTCGGGGACATTACCAGGACAGTGGTCAAGGGTGAAGCCCCACCCCAGGTAGTGGATCTTTACAATACAGTGCACCGCGGTCAACAATGGGGCCTGGAGCGCATTTGTGCAGGGGTCGACGGGCGCGAAATCCATCAAGGCATCCTGAAAATTTTTCGAGAGGCAGGATACAAAACCGGCTACTGGGAGGGTCATATGCAGGGCTTCTTCCACAGCACAGGACATGGCCTTGGACTGGAGGTCCACGAGGGACCCAGCATTAGCTCCAGAGGAGATGTGCTGGCAAGCGGCCAAGTTGTGACAGTTGAGCCCGGCCTTTACTACCGCGGCCTGGGTGGCGTCCGCATCGAAGATGTTGTGGAAGTGCGCAACCAGGGTTGTGAGATTCTGACGACCTTTCCTCATTTTCTTGAAGTCTGATACCTCCTGCGGGAAACAAGACAAAACTCCCTGATAGTATTTTCAGTTCAAAATTGAGATAATGCAGGGGGACCCCCAGGTCCGTCCTGAGGAGGTCGGGTTCAATACATCCCGTATCTCCCCATACATCCCGTATCTCCCCATATATCTCGAATTCAGCTGCTGCCGCCTAGAAAATAGCTCCAGATCCACCTGCCCTTCCATCAAAATTACACCATCCATATGCATTTGGAGGCTTATTTGCCAAAGATTGGTAATTTGAGCAGATTATGCTCAGAAACCACAGTGTAAGACTCCATCAAATTTCCGGAGCAATACTACCTCAGTCTTTATTTTAAAATTTCATGACCAAACAGTTTGGGCTCACAAGGGAGATCTTTCCCTTTTATAGGGGTGTTAACCGGAAAATTATTGCAACGTTGAGAAAACTTCCGTGAAACGCTTTAAGTTCATTTTAGGAGCCGCAGTAGTCGCTCTCGGGTTGGCCTATCTCTTTGCTGCCGGGATTAGGCAATCCAGCTCTACCCATATGACCTTGAAAGACTTGGCCCACAGGGTGGTTGAAAGCGATTTGGAAAGCACGCGCATTCAATTAGGCGGATGCAAGGTGGTTCCGGGTTCGATCCAGTGGGATGAATACCATCATCGGCCCACCTTCACTGTTGCAGATAGCACTTACACTTTACAGGTGCGCTACGTCGGAAACGCCGTCCTGCCCGACACATTCAAGGACGAGGCTCAAGTTGTTCTGGAAGGATATCTTGATTCCAGCAGCAACTGCTTTGATGCCCAGATCGTCTTTGCCAAGTGCCCTTCCAAATATGAAGGGCAGAGTTATGAAGGCAACGTCCAGGCCATGAATGCGGATATCTGACCCACTTAGCATGATAGATATCGGCTATTTTTCTCTTTGTCTCGCCCTTGTCGCCGCGGCCTACTCAATCGTGGCATCTGTGGTTGGTGACCAGCGCCAACACTTGGCACTCATCCGCAGCGGAGAAAATTCAGCCCTGGCGGTCTGCGGACTGTTAACTTTGTCCGTCCTTTCCCTGTTACATGCCCTCCTTGGTCACAACTTCCAAATCCAGTATGTAGCCGAAAACAGCAACCGGGCCATGCCATTGCTCTACGTGGTGGCCGCACTTTGGGGCGGGCAGAATGGATCTCTTTTGTTTTGGGGCTGGTTGTTGTCGATCTACAGCGCCTCCCTAGTCTTGGTCAACCGCTGTCGCTATCGCGTTTTGATGCCCTATGCCGTGGCCACTCTGGCTGCGACCAGCTTTTTCTTTTCCTTACTCAGTCTCTTTGCCGCGGATCCCTTCAAGCGCCTGCTCTTGGCGCCGGTGGACGGTCGAGGACTTAACCCTCTGCTACAACATCCAATCATGGCCATACATCCCCCGATTCTCTATTTGGGGATGGTGGGTATGTCGATACCGTTTGCCTTTGCCATCGCCGCTCTGGTTTCTCGCCAATTGGACAACACTTGGGTTAGGGCAGCCCGGCGATGGATGTTACTATCGTGGACCTCCTTAGGAACGGGGTTGCTTTTGGGTGGGAAATGGGCCTATGTGGAATTGGGTTGGGGCGGTTACTGGGGATGGGATCCAGTCGAAAATTCCTCCCTTATGCCCTGGTTGGTGGCCACGGCCTTTCTCCACTCCATCATGGTTCAGGAACGAAAGGGAATGCTCAGGGTTTGGAACATGATGCTGGCCATCCTAGCCTACAGCCTGTGCATATTTGGCACCTTTTTGACGCGTAGTGGCATGGTTTCCTCTGTGCATGCCTTTGCGCGCTCAAATATTGGACCGTTTTTTGCCACCTTTCTCTGCATCTTGGTGGTTTTTTCCTTGGGTTTGCTTTTCGCCCGCCACAAGGAACTCCGCCCCCAGAACCGCCTCGAGTCCTTTGCCTCGCGCGAAACGGCTTTTTTGCTCAACAACTGGATTCTTTTAGGGATGTGCTTTGCAGTGTTGTGGGGAACCCTCTTTCCGCTGATTTCAGAAGCATTCAGCGGCGAGCAAATTACCGTGGGACCTCCCTTCTTCAATCAAGTCAATGTACCTATAGGCCTGATCCTTCTCCTCCTGACAGGAGCAGGCCCTCTCTTCGCTTGGCGCCACACTTCCACCAAGAACCTGATAACTAATTTCACCATTCCTGCAACCTCGATTCTTCTTGCTGCCATTTTGTTTTGGGCTATAGGATTAAGAGACTTCTACGCATTAGGCACCCTCGTACTCTGCACATTTGTGGTCACTGCACTAGGCATCGAGTTCTACCGCGGCGCTCGAGCCCGCGCAAATAGTACGGGAGAAGCCTATGGACTGGCTTTTTATCGACTGATTAAAAAAAGCCGGCGTCGCTACGGTGGCTATTTAGTCCATCTTGCCATTGTTATGCTGTTTGTAGGCTTCACTGGTAAAGCCTTTACTACGGAAAAGGAATTAGTGCTCGAGTTGGGCGAATCCACCCAAATCAAAGGTTATACCCTGACTTACGAACACTTGATCCACAGCGAAGATGCCAACAAGACTGCCCATACCGCCTCTCTTGCCCTTTTCGGAGAGGGCAGATTTCTTTGTACTCTCTTACCGGAAAGGCACTTTTACAAAAGCATGGAGCAAGGAACCACCGAGGTCTCAATCTACTCTAGCCTGCGAGAAGATTTCTACCTGATTTTGGTAGGCTGGTCCGAAGATGGTAGCGCCAAGTTCCAAGCCTACATCAATCCACTGGTGAATTGGGTCTGGGCCGGGGGAATCGTCTTTGTTTTGGGATCTCTGTGGTCTGCCTGGCCAACAGCCCGCGACCGCCGCCTTGCCGCCCTGGATCGGCACACAGTGCAAAGCCTACCAGCTGGAACCCGCGCAGGAATAGGGTAGTGATACCATGCAACAACTATCTTTACTGAATTTACTTTTGGGGTTGTTTATCCTGCCTGCTGCTGCAGTGACATCTGAACCAACCAAAGAGATTTCAAGAAATCTGGTCTGCCTTTGTGGTGACTGCAACCGTGAATCCCTGGCGACCTGTGTTTGCAGTTTTGCTGCCTCCCGACGAGAAGAAATCAGAACTGCCCTGGACGCGGGCAAAAGGCCCGAGGAAATCATCGCTTGGCTCGTCGAAAACTACGGCTCTGTAGTAATGGCAACTCCACCTCGGGAGGGATACAACCTCTTGGCCTGGATCGCTCCTTTCGCCATCCTAGTCTTTGGTGGACTGATCCTTCGCTCCGTGCTGCTTGGATGGCGTCGCGACCACCGAACATTCGCTCGAGAGCAAGTGGACCCACCGCCGCAAGGGGAAACCCACACCGACGCCTACAAGATACAACTACGGTGCGAGTTGCATAACCACGACCCAAATTAACTATGGACTATTTCGTTTTCCTTTGCAGCCTTGCCTTGTTGCTCGCTTTTGGATTCTATGTGGCCCATCCCTTTTTCACCTCGGAGCTGCAGACATCTCAGCGATCAAGGGGTGAGGAGCTTGCCCGAGAGCTGGTTGAGCGCAAAGGACAACTCTACTCTGCGATAAAAGAGCTTGAATTCGACCAGGCTCTGGGGAAATTATCTTCGACCGACTTTAAGCGCCTGCGAAGCGATCTTGAAAAGGATGCCCTCACGGTCATTCGCCAACTGGATCAAATCAACAGTTCCTCCGACAGCGCGGATCTGAGGAAAAAAATTGAAGATGATATTCTTTCCTTGCGGCAAAACGCCTCACGGTCGATCACCTCCTGCCCCAACTGCGCTTCACAGAGCCACGTGGAAGACCGTTTCTGTTCTCTCTGTGGTACTCGCCTTAAAGAGCAGGTCAGTCCTTGAAGGTCCGCATCTGCCACCGTCATCTCAGTGGGATCCTCTTGGGCTTCCTCTTGACCACTGCCACAGCGAGGGCGGACACTGTCCGAGGTTATGTCCTCAATCCGATAACAGAGACTCCCGCCGGCTCGACCGAAGTAGCATTTGTTGTCAGCCAGAATGGTCAAACAAGTGAATTTCTGCGCAAGGTGTCCGATATAAACGGCCACTTCGAGTTTTCGGGTCCCTTTATTGCCCCAGGTCTCAACTTCGGCTTGATTGCCTTCTACCAGGGGATTCCTCACCCTACTTCCACACTCGAGGTTGGGGAACAAAAGGAAATAATCCTAGAAGTTTACGAGGCCACGGATTCAGACCAAGAGATCCGCATTCTAACTCACAATATCTTTCTGAACAAAAAGGCTGCTTTACTCGAAGTGGCCCAATTCCTGGAAATAGAAAACCGAGGGGAGCGGACCTATGTGGGCCAAGTCCAAGGCCGAGACCGGCAGGTTACTGAATTGGCGCTACCTCTGGGTGCCGTCAACCTGTCCGCAAGCCTCAGTAAGGTCGGCACCACGCGTTTTTTTGACGGCAGACCACTATTACCAGGTATCTCGCAGATCGCTTTTACTTTTCAATTGGATCTCCAGCAACTCGACCAAGGATACATACATCAAGTGCTCTATCCCACGGATATGATCAACATTTTTTTGAGTCCCAAAGGCTTACGTGTCGGAGCTCCATTTCAGGATCTGGGGGAAATTACGTTGCACGACATTCAGTACCGTCATTTGAAAATACATGATCTCCTTCCTGACCAAGACATTCTCCTTCCTTTGCCTCTGCCCACCTCTTTGCGGTGGTCCCTCAAATGGGCATCCCTCGGTGCATCCGCTCTGGTTGGGGTGATAGCGCTTTTGCTAAGTCGGATTCCGACTACTACCGCCATGACCGCTGAAACCCTGGATCATGCAGCCTTGAAAAACCGACGCCTGGTCCTCATCAAGCAACTAGCTAAGCTTGACGATGCCGGGGGCGGCAGCGACTTGGTCCGCCACCAGGCACAACGAGACCAACTTATTGACCAAGCTGTGGCTGTTTATGCCCTATTGGAAAAGCGGAATGGATACTGATGCCATCTGCCTGAAACAGGTCGGGAAACAATTTGGCCCAGTAATGGCCCTGAGCCGGATTAACCTGAGACTATGCCGGGGGCAATTCCTGTTGCTTGTTGGAGCCAACGGCGCTGGCAAGAGCACCTTGCTACGCCTCTTGGCCGGCCTCTGCAAGCCAACCATTGGGCAAGTACTCATAAACGGTTCCGACCCTGCGCGGTCGCCTGCAATGCGTGCTGGTATTGGCCTGCTAGCGCATCATTTCCTGCTCTACAACCAATTGAGTGCGCGAGAAAACCTGCTTTTTTTCTGCAGGCTATATGATTTACCAGATCGCCACCGCTGTGTTGAGACGGCCCTGAAAGCAACGGGCCTTCTAGGACGGCAAGACCAGAAGGTGAACACATTTTCGCGCGGGATGAAACAGCGTCTTGCCCTGGCGCGGGCTACCTTACACCAACCATCCATTCTTCTCCTTGACGAGCCCTACACCGGCCTCGACTCGGGCGGCGCTGCGATCCTTGAGTGCCAACTCCGTGCCTTTAAAAAACAGGGTCACACCTGCGTCTTGGTAACCCATAGGACAGACGCGGCACTCCACTTGATGGATCATCTTGCAATTCTCCGCCGCGGCCGCCTTTGCCATCAGGGCCCGTGGAGGGGGAAAACAAAGGACGACCTAAACTCCCTTTGCCAAGAACATCTGGAAGAAATTATATGAGCTCCACCAACCAGATTCTAGGCATCCTATGGAAAGATCTTTTGACTGAATGGCGCTCCAAAGAACGTCTCTGCCCAATGGTGTTTTTTGTTTTTCTAGTCATCCTAGTTTTCAACTTCTCATTTAAATCGACCGGCTTGTCAGTCAACGAAATCGGTCCGGGAGTGCTTTGGTCTTCATTTATTTTTTCAGCCCTGCTCACCCTTCATCATACCTTTTCTATCGAACGAGAAAACAACTGCATAGATGCGCTGTTACTGGCCCCAGGAGATTTCAGTTCTGTTTATTTGGGCAAGATGCTTGGTAACCTGCTATTCCTGTTTAGTGTTGAACTAATCAGTTTGCCCTTTTTTGCTCTGTTTTTTAACCTTCTTTTCGGATTTTATCTTCTACCTCTTTTGGGCATTTTCTTCCTGGGAGCGGCTAGCCTTGCTTCAGTAGGAACCCTGTTTGCGGCGATGGCAGACAACATGCGATTCAGGGAACTACTGCTGCCACTTCTACTACTGCCCACGGTTTTGCCAGCACTGATATCCTGTGTTCGGGCTACGAGTCTGATTTTCCTACACAGTCCATTTCAAGAGTATTACACCTACCTACAAATTCTCGGGGTGTACGTGGTGGTCTCCACAGTTTTGTCCCTTATTTTGTTTGAGTATATCGTTGAAGAGTAGACAGCATTCAAATCCCCAAGTACGGCACTGACTAAAATGTTCGCACAACTTTCAACCTTGTTGGCTACCTTGGTCTTTCTCTGTATGGCTAGCCTCCTCTATGCTGTTTTTATCTATGCCCCTACTGAGCGCGAAATGGGTATTGTTCAGCGCATATTCTATTTCCACGTTTCGTCGGCCTTTTCTGCATTTTGGGGATTTCTTTTGGTCTTTGTCGGCAGTATTCAGTACCTTCGAACTCGGCAGGCCAAATGGGACCATCTAGCCTTGAGCGCAGCCGAGCTGGGGGTGATGTTCGCACTTATCGTATTGATTACAGGCCCCATCTGGGCTCGCCCAATCTGGGGTACATACTGGCATTGGGAACCACGTCTTACTTCCATGCTGATTCTCTTTTCGGTTTATTTGGCCTATCTGATGGTCCGAACGTATGCACCCTCATTCCAAGCGAGGCGTTTTGCCGCGGTATTGGGGATATTGGGATTTGCCAACATACCATTGGTTTACTACTCGGTGTACCTCTGGTCTCCGGACCAGCAGCTACATCCAAGGGATGTAAGCCTCTCGATCGAAATGCAAATTACGCGCTACCTGGGCTACCTTACTTTTTCCCTGCTCTTTTTCTACCTCCTCCAGCGTCGGATTGCCCTTGAGAAGGCTGCCGATAGACTGGCTCAATTAAAACAAAATCTGGATCGCCACCCACAAATCTCGCCAAAGTAATTTGATGGAAAATTTTTCTTATCTCTTCGCAGCCTACACTGTGACGTGGATTGTACTATTCGGGTATATTCTGCGATTGCACCACCGAGAAAAGAATCTGCGGCAGAAAATGGATGAGTTGGAAAAATTGCTGGGAAGAAACCGCCACAATTCCGATTTCTGACCGGCCAAGACAAAAATTTAGGGGCCCTTTTGGTGCCCCTAAATCTCAAATACATGCTTTTGGAACTTGATCCCCTCTGGCTTGCATCGCAATCCTGGCTCTCCCTTTAAGAAGTACCCCTTGCTATCCTCCATGGAAGTGGCGGGGGAGTACCGTGATTCCAATACCCCATCGCTTCCTACTGTGCAAAAAAGAAGGAGGCTCCTATTCGGGCATAATAATTGGCTCCCTTGAAGCCACTGCTACTATCTATGGAAGTTGCTCTTCTAGGCGACAAAATATCTAGTCAAATTCAGTAGGCCGCGACGGCTAACCACATTTTTTTATGACACCCTTACGGAAATAAATTAATGCCTCCATGGCAAGAAGTTTTCAAGACTTTCGAGGCTCAGGGGCTGGATTTCCCCAAAGTAAGGGAGGAAATGTCCAATGAGGGATTCCTATTTATAAAATGCCTGAAGTAAAAGGTTAGCCTTGATCCGTCATTAATCCAGTGGAAGTCGCAGCGTGTGACACAAACAAAGGACGTAGTCGACGGTTTTCCCCCTAGCAAAAAGGCCTTCCGTTGCGTTTATTGGAAAGTGTCCAAGCTTTCCCGGTCAACCCAACGAAAGGCCACGTGCCGTAAGACGAAAGAAAACAGATTTTCAGGGCCGTGTCAACGGCGATGGCGCCATTGAGTTCAGCGACGAGGGCATGACCTCGTATCCGGGTCTGGTGTTGCTGATCCGCTATCTGCGACGCATCGGATTCAACGCCCCAGTTGCGCCAGCATTTGAGTGCCGTCGTCAACGGAGGGGACTTCGGAGTCGTGGCCTTGTGCCGGGTGATCCTGGGGCTGTTGGTAGTGGGCGGCCGGCGTCTGCATCATCTGCAGTTTGTGAAGGGTGATGGCCTGCTCCAGCCTTTTTGTGGCCTCAAGCATCTTCCCAGCGACCGTAGCGTGAGTCGCGCGCTCAAGCGTTTTGGCGCATCGGACGTGGAGGCGTTGCGGCAGCTCCATGCGGAGGTGGTGGCCCGGGTCGTGGGATACTATCTGCACGCCCGTACGCTGACCATCGACGTCGATGGCACGGTGCTGTGCACGGGCTCCAAGGTCGGTGGGGCGGCCCGGGGCTACAATCCGCATCATCGCAAAGTGCCCAGCTACTATCCTATCACGGCCTTTCCGGACGAAAGCGGTCATTTTCTCCGGCTGCACAATCGGCTGGGGAACGTGAACGATGGCAAGTCTGCGGTACCCTTTCTGCGGACGCTCTTCAACCAGATCGAGGAGACGTTGGGCTCGGACTATCATCTTCGCTATCGCATGGACGGCAACTACTTCAAAATGGAAGTGCTTCAGGAGTTGGAAAAGCATAACGCCGGCTTTGCTCTCAAGGTGCCGTTTTGGCGCTGTCTGGATCTGCAGAGCCAGATCCGGGCTCGCCGACGATGGCTGCCCGTCGGGGACGGGGTCGACGGTTTCTTCACTACGATCACCATCAAAACGTGGGACCGGAGGATCGCCGTGGCCATCTACCGCAAACGCGTGTTTCACGAGACGTCCAAGAACTATCAACTCGACCTGTTCGACCCGGACGACGGCACCTGGGAATATGCTGCCGTGGCCACCAACCTCGAGTTGGGCGTGCGCCGGCTGTGGCGCTTTATGGCTGGCCGCGGCCTGCATGAGAAGATCATCGGCGAACTCAAGAGTGCGCTGGCCCTCGAGACCATCCCCACCAACCAGTACAAGGCCAACAGCGCTTGGCAACAGTTGGCCGTGCGGGCCCACAACCTGCTGGCCAACTTCCAGATCGAAACCGGGGTGATACGAACGCCCACACACCCACAAGCGAACCGCACATTGGGTGCTGCGGTCGGCGCAAACCCTGCGCTTCGAGATCATCCTTCGCGCCGGACGCCTCGTTCGGCCCGAAGGGCGGCTGACCTTGCGACTCCAGCGTAACCAACTGATCGAAAAACAGTTCAACCGCATCAATGAGGGGTTAGGAAAAGCAGCCTGATATTGTCGAATCAAGGTTAGTCCTCACCAGAATAGGGACCACTCGATATTCGGGTTCAGTGAAATAGTCAGGGAAAACAGGCTACTTCGCATTGCAGTTAGGAAATTGAACCAGCCGCAATTCTAAAGTGTCTGCGCTAGCCAAATACTAGTGCAAATCCATCACACCTTCTCCAATTTCACCTAACGGAATCCCCCAAACACGTGAAGACCTACACGCGCACAACCGCCCCGAAGTGGGCCCTTAAAATCGCCGACCCCTGACCAGTTTTGCCCAATTTTAAAAGCTGTTGTTTGCGAGGACTAGGAGGAAGGAGTTAAACCACGCCACCAAATTGATTTGTTGGTCAATACAATATCAAAACCAAGAAACTGAAATCCGCTTCAGTTCAAGACCCGCAGATTTATGTAGATTTACTTTTCAAGGACTTAAGCCCTCCCGGCAAGAAACCCAGATTCCATTTTTTTTACCCCGGAGAAACAAAAGATCCTTAGTTCCTCCAACGTCAGGACCAATTTGGACTAAATTCACCTCCCTGTCCTCACCCGGAAAAAATTTCCAAACAAAACCACAGCGAGAAACCTCATGCCAAAGAGCGAGGAAGAAATCGTCTTGGGGGGGGAAATGCTTCCTGCAGGCGGTTGGAAAGTCTAAGTTTATAGCCTGCTGCAGGACTTTGTTCCCTGAGGCCCTGCAAAGTCAGCCGAACCTGCCACATAGCATTAAGAAATTCCCTGCAGGCAGGGCAATAACGTGCATGGTTCTCCATCCGCTGAGCCATTTCCAACCCCAAATCCTCATCAATAAATTCCGATACTCTTTCCCCAAATTTTTCACACTTCAATTCAAAAAAACCTCCTAGTGAAAATTTTTTTACCTTTGGAGAATCCCCCCAAAGGTAAATCATTTCCATCTAAAATAGGATCCAAACCGATTTGCTCCAGGCAAAAAAATCTTTCCAAGAGAGGGCCAGCCCCTCTCAATCTGGTGGTTCGAGTCCCATAGCTTTGATTATGTTCATCATGGCTGACCATTGTTGGTCAGCCATGGCATCGGCCAGGGCTACCAGGCCTGGAATATCGCGTTTCTTCCCAACTTTATAGCAGAGTATGAACATTTGGCGCCAAACCTCTTCCTTCAATGCATCACGAATATCTTCCTCGCCAAGCGTATCTAAGGACTTGTCACGAAATAAACGATCTATTTCACCGTGCTTTGATCGGTTTGATCGTGTAATTCCAATCGCCGTGGAACGTATGCGGCGAGAGCTTGACGTGCTCCATTTGCTCATTCGTGACGACCACCCTTTTGGGATACGAACGTTGGTCGATCTCAGAGCGAACGCGAAGCCCGGTGGCTGTGGTCGTCGTACCGATCAGATGGACCACCACCGCCAGACTGACCAGGGGTTGGCCGCGCCAATTCATGGCGATATAGGAGAACAGACGATGCTCGATGCGGTTCCATTTGCTGGTGCCGGGAGGATAGTGGCAGACCGTAATGGTCCGTCCGGTGCGATCGGCAACGCGCTGCAACTCCCATTTCCACCGTCGCAGTCCGGGTTCGTTGCTGCCTCCGGCATCGGCCGTGATCAAAAGGTGCGAACTACCCCCGTAGGCCGATCGTCCCATGGGTTTCCACCAGCTTCGGATCGCGTTCACCGCGAAATGGGCGGTGTCGTGCGTGATCCCCCCACACGGACCCAGCCCTCATTGCGACTCAGGTCGTAGACCCCGTAGGGAATGGCCTTGCCCTGGGTGGGGATGACGAAGTCGTGAACCCTCACGCGCTCCGGGTATCGCTTCGGACGCCATGCCCGGCCACCCTTCTTGAAATCGCCGACCAACTCCTTCTTCTTGGTATCTACCGAAAGGACCGGATGGCCTTTTTTCTGCGCGCTGCGCACCTGCTCGTTGAGGTAGCTGAATTGGGCGTCCCGATCCGGGTGTTGCGTCCCTTCTTTGGTCTTTCGATTCGCCTGCAGGGTGTAGCCGAGCTCGTGCAACCGCTCGTTGACGATGCGGTGACTCACCGAATGGCCGAGGGCCTGCAACTCGGCCGTCAACGTGCGGATACTCTTCGACGTCCAGCGCAGGGGGCTGTCGTCCGGAGCCCCGGCGGTGATCGGTTCGAACAAGGTGTTGAGGTCCGACCACAGCGTCACGTCCGTTCGCTCAACACCGGCGCCAAGGCCGCGTACTTCGCTCGCAGCGTTTCGATGTCCGCACATCAAGAATAACACTGTTCTTCCCAAAAGTACAGCAGTTATTTCGTGACAAATCCTAAGACACCTTGATCTAGACCCTCTCTAGCTGAGAGCAACCTTTGCAGCACCGGGTCAGCAAGGGCAATTTCCATCTTAAAAAATAAATCTTTGGCTTCGTTTGAGTCGGCCCTGGATTTGTACGCTACGAGAAGAACTTGGTCGGTATTAAGATTCAAAACCTCTGCCAGTTTTACGACTTTCTCATCAGAAGACACTTTCTCGCCTTTTTCAATCTGACCCACATAAGTATTCCACTACACCCATCTTTTCCCCCAGCTTGGCCTGACTCAGACCTACTTTTTTTCTTGCCTCTTTCACCATCTCAGCAAACTGCTATTGCATAGCTTTTCCACTTTCTCTTCCCATATGTGCTGTGTAATTTAGCTTAAATATACCCGGACGCAAGTGCGAGACGGGCCACACGAGGTGGTGTATTCCCATGCCTTTGGCAATTCCTGAGAGGAAATATTCTACTTGACAATCCACTCCATGTGTGTTAATTATTCATATGCTCATTAAAGGGAGGGAGATTTCTAGCACCTACCACACCCACTGGAGAGTATGCTAAATAGCACGAAATGGTTTGGAGTGTGGCGGTTCACTGAGCGTGGTTTTTGGTCAGCAATATAACATGGCCGCAGAATCCGAATTCCCCTTTTCGGGCTCGTAAGGTTTTCAAAGAAATCCTTCCCACACCGTCTCGATTGAGAATCTTGCTTGCGGTCGTTGAGATCACGCCCTATACGATCGCCACACTCTTCATCTGAAAAGCAGCCCACTCTTTTAACCTTGGGCTGTTTTTTTATTTCTGAGGGAAAACCTCCCGATTTTATGGAGGGGCCGTGGCTACAAATTCCTGTCAAACAGATAAATAGAGTGGTACGGTCTTTCCTAAAGACCTCTATGCTCCCCTTCTTTGTTCACCTCTATTTTCCGCTCATAGGGGATATCTTCCTCTATAATCACCATGACAAATTAACACTTCCAGGACACGCAGCCGCCCTCCATAGTGACATGCCCTCCTTTAATTGTCTGCAAGACATTCCTTCGGTTCTACAACCTTACTACTTATTCTCTAAGTAAGTACTTTATTTAACGTAAAACACCAGGCCATCCCTCCCTCCATGCCACAGTGAAAGCTCTTGTACCACCCTCTACCGGTGGAGGAAGGAATATGGAGGCCTGAAGATGGATAAGGCCAAGCGTCTCAAGGCCTTGGAGAAGGAGAATGGGCGGTTGAAGAAGCTGGTGGCGGATTTGTCGCTGGACAACCAGATCCTGAAGGAAGTTTATTAGGGAAACTTCTAAGCCCGGCGAAGAGGAGGCGAGCGGTGACTTGGGTCAGAGAACGATGGGGACTTGGGCGCGTCTCCGAACGCCGGACATGCCGAGTGTTGGGACAGCGGCGATCCACGCAGCTCAAAGTCCGAGAGGTCCCCGATGAGGAAGCAAGGCTGGTGGTCCGGATGGTGGAGCTGGCCAACGAGTACGGTCGATACGGCTACCGGAGGACCACGGCTATGCTGCGTGGGGAGGGGTGGAAGATCAACCATAAGCGGGTGGAGAGACTCTGGAGTCAGGAAGGGCTGAAAGTCCCCAGCCGTCAGCCTGAGCGAGCGATACTCTGGTTGACGGACGGCTCGTGTGTTCGCCTCAGACCGACCCATCGAAACCATGTCTGGAGCTATGATTTCCTGCATGAGCGGACCGAGGACGGCAGGACTTTTCGACTGTTGACCATCCTGGGTGAATACTTCCGGGAGTGCCTGGCGATGGAGGTGGCCCGGCGGATGAGTCACCGGGATGTGATGGACCGCCTGGCAGAGTTGTTTATCGAGCGGGGCGTGCCGTAGTACCTTCGGTCAGACAACGGCCCGGAGTGTACGGCTCAGGCGATCCGGGACTGGCTCAAAGCCATTGGTGTCAGGACACTCTACATCGAGCCTGGCAGTCCTTGGGAGAATGGCTACGTGGAGAGTTTTAACGGAAAGCTCAGGGATGAGCTGCTCAACCGGGAGGTGTTTGAAACCCTGAGGGAAGCCCAGGTGCTGATCGAACGATGGAGAAGAGAGGTTAACCAGATACGGCCTCATAGCGCCTTGGCCTACCGGCCTCCGGCGCCGGAGGCCGGTAGGCCAAGGAGGCAGGCTGGAAATTCATCCCCGTGGGATGGACCCCTTATGATTCCGGCTCTAACTTAGAGGCTGGCACCACTCATGGGGGCAGGTCACCTTGATAGCAGAAAGTGCTTTAGCCGAAGGGCATTTCCTGAAATTGACTATTCAAGAGTTGAAATCTACGTACCTTTCATAAGTTGATTTTGGGATTATAATCAAATCCCCCTCAGAACATACTCCTGTAGCTAAATTGTTTCGGCCTCCCCTATTTTATGGGTTTATCCATGCACATTTGTATGATAGCATTCAGTGACTTGCATTTTGACTTTAGGATTTTCCGCGAAGCTACAACTTTGAAGGAGGCTGGTCATCGCATTTCAATTGTCGCGGCAGCCTTCAACAAGGCTCCGCTTCAAGGGTGGGACAACTTCGAAATCTATTTGATTCCCGTGGATCGCTCCAACTCCCTGAGATTCTCCTACCCGACATTTTGGCGGCGCGCACATCAATTTCTCATATTCCTTGGTGCCGATGCCTACCACGCTCATGATCTGGATACGTTGTGGCCTGCGGCAGGCGCGGCGAAGCGTTGTAATGCACCCTTGATCTACGACTCACACGAATTTTGGACTGAGCAATCTTCACTAGCCCTTCGTCCCGGCATTCGAGCAATTTGGGCTTGTATGGAGCGATATCTAATCCAGAAAGTCGACTTCACCATCACAGTTAGTGCTTCAATTGCCCAATCTCTCCAGAAACGCTATAGTCTCGACTGCGTTACCGTTCTGCGCAATCTTCCTCCCTATCGGCCTCCTGAAAAGAGCAACCGAATCCGATCTGAACTAAACTTGGACCCAGACATTCCGATTGTACTTTACCAAGGAGGATTCCTGACTGAAAACGGCCTGAGAGAGGTAATTGAGGCAGCCGCAGACCTCAATGGGGTGGCTTTTGTACTGATCGGTGATGGTCCCTGCGAAGCCGCACTCAAAAAGCAGGTCATCGAGGCCGGGCTCCAGCAAAAGATATACTTCATGCCCCGGGTTCCCTTTCAAGAATTGCATTCTTATACTTGTTCGGCTGATCTGGGATTATGTGTGATCAAGAGGACAGGGGAAAGTTTTTTTTATTCTATGCCCAACAAACTTTTTGAATACCTGATGGCAGGCCTGCCGGTTCTGGCCAGTAACTTCCCAGAAATGCAATCTATAATTGAAAAGTCTGGAGCTGGTGCAGTGGTGGATCCTTTGAATATCAGTGAAATCAGACGAAGTATTTACGATCTCCTAAGAGACGAATCCCAACTGAAGGCGTATTCCCACGCCGCCCTGAAGGCGGCGCTAAGATACAACTGGGAAAAAGAGGCCGGAAAACTAATTCAACTCTACGAAACCCTATGACCTAGGTCAGTTTATGGTCTTGGATCCTCCTCTTTCGCTCAGTGTCATTATCCCCACCTACGACGAACCGAGACGGCTGCTCGAAACGCTGCGGAGTTTATCGAATCAAGACTATCCCCCAGAGGCCGTAGAGATTATCGTGGTGGACGATGCGTCACCTAAACTTGAAGCAAACTGCCTTACCGGCACCACCTCTCCTTTTCCTTTAATTTTGATACGGCACCAAAACAACCACGGCCGTGCCAGAGCCCGCAATACAGGTCTACGCGAAGCCGGTGGCGAAGTTGTTGTATTCCTTGACAGTGACATGACTGTGAGAAGCGACTTTTTAAGCATCCACGCTTCCATGCACCAAAATCATCCAACCACGGTGTGCATCGGCAACATCCGCTTTAGTACCCAATTCCCATCTAACGCCTTAACTCGATACACCGAAACCCGTGGAGTTCACCAGATCAAAAATGGCCAACCTGTGCCTTTTAATTGTTTTGTAACCGGTAATTCCTCGTTGCGACGTCAACAACTATTGCAAACTGGGCTCTTTGACGAGGATTTCACTTCCTACGGCGGAGAAGACCTTGAACTGGGGTACCGCCTCCATCTACAAGGAATTTATTTTCAGTATGTCCCTAGAGCAATTTCGTTTCACAACCACCAGCGGACCTTTGAACAAACCTGCCAACTCATGTACATCTATGGCCGGAAGTCGCTGCCTTTGTTGCTGAAAAAGCATCCCGGCTTGGCCAAACTGTTGAGGCTTGACTTTCTTTATCAATCTCGCTTTTCATTCAGGCATCTGTGCTTCGATATGGCCCTCTCGCCCGCGGTCTACTGCCTAGTATTGCTATTCACCAAGTGGGGGTTGAATTACTATGTTCCCGATCTATTCTTCGACTACCTCTGGTGGTACAACCGCACCCGAGGATATATTGGAGCGGGTTCATAATTATTTCTAGTCAATTCGCTTTTGGTCTTCTATTGTTCTCGGTCGGATATATTTTTAATTTTTCGATGATCGCACTTGACCTGGTGCCAGTCATCGCCAATCCCAGCTTGCCATAGAGCCAACCTTCACATTTTCCACGATCAGCCTCCTCTGTGCAGTGTCATTTCCACGGCAGCGCCGACTTCGGCCAAACTCTCGCACACATGAATCCCGGCGTTGGCCATTTTCTCCATCTTTTTTTCAGCTGTATCCATTTTTCCGGCAACGATGGCACCAGCATGCCCCATGCGTCGACCAGGAGGAGCAGTTCGCCCTGCGATGAACCCGATCACAGGTTTGTCGAAATTGCCTCGGACGTAATTGGCCGCTTCCTCTTCGGCCGTTCCACCAATTTCTCCGATTATAACTATGGCCTCTGTTTCGCTATCCTTTTTAAACAACTCCAAGGCATCTACAAAGCGGGTGCCGATAATGGGGTCTCCGCCAATGCCGATGCAAGTTGACTGGCCAATGTCGCGCGTACTCAATTGGTTCACGACTTCATATGTAAGAGTGCCGCTTCGGGAGATCACGCCTACCTTTCCCGGCTTATGAATAAAGCCCGGCATAATCCCGACCTTGCACTTACCCGGGGAGATAATACCAGGGCAATTTGGTCCTATGAGCCGGGCAGACCGAGATTGCACATAATGGTACGTGCGTACCATATCAGTTGTAGGTATGCCCTCGGTAATGCATACAACTACATCTACCCCTGCATCAGTGGCCTCCATTATGGCATCGGAAGCAAATGCTTCTGGGACAAAAATTACAGAGGCATTTGCCCCAGTTGACCTAACTGCAGCCGAAACTGTATTGAATATGGGTAGGCCATCGAAAACCTGACCGCCTTTCCCCGGTGTAACACCCCCGATAATTTTGGTGCCGTACTCAATCATTTGTCGCGAATGAAAGGAACCCTCCCTACCTGTAATTCCTTGCACAACAACCCTGGTGCTTGCATCGACAAGAACGCTCATAATGTTCCCCTAGCCAGGCAATACGAGTCTTTTTCCCCGGTAGGCAGCTTGGACCAAATTAGCTGCATATTGCAAATACAATCTTTTCTGCGGCCTGTTCAAGGTCTGTTCCGACCATGAAATTCAAACCGGAGCTCTCCAACATTTCGTAAGCTATGTCTGCGTTGGTTCCCGCAAGGCGCACCATGATGGGAATTTCGGCCTCCAAATTCCGGCATGCCAATATTAAACCCTCAGCCACACGATCACAGCGAACGATGCCGCCAAAGATGTTGACAAATATCCCCTTTACACTGGGTTCAGAGAGCAGAATTCGGATTCCATTTTCCACAGTTTCGACCCTCGCACCCCCACCCACGTCCAGAAAGTTGGCCGGCTCACCGCCCGCAACCTTGATGAGATCCATAGTAGCCATGGCCAGACCAGCGCCGTTGACCATGCACCCAATATTCCCATCAAGCTTGACGTAATTCAGGCCGTACTTGGAAGCTTCTACCTCGACCCTTTCTTCCTCGTCCAGATCTTTTAATTGAGCTAGTTCCTTATGTCGATAGAGAGCGTTTTTGTCAAAGGAGATTTTCGCATCCAGGGCCAAAATCTGGCCACCTTTGGTAAGCGCCAGGGGATTTACCTCGATCAGAGAACAATCCGATAACTCGTAAGCCTTGTATAGCCTGAGAATCACATAAGCAGTTTGACGAATTACATTGCCCTCCAAACCCAACCCAAAAGCCAATCGTATTGCTTGGAATGACAATAGCCCCGCCCCAGGGTCTACCGTTTCCTTGAGGATTTTCTCGTATCTTTCGGCTGCCACTTTCTCGATCTCCACTCCGCCTTCCTGGCTGGCCATAACCACCAGTTTGCTCTGGGCTCGGTCCAATGTGATCCCAAGGTAGAACTCGCGCTCAATCTCATTAGCGGCCTCGACTAGTACGTGCTTGACCCTCTGCCCTTCGCCTCCGGTCTGGAGTGTGACCAACCTCATGCCAATAATTTGCCTTGCAGCCCGGCCTGCTGCCTGAGGTCCATCAGCCAACATGATCCCGCCACCTTTGCCGCGCCCGCCAGCATGAATCTGGGCTTTGACAACCACTGACCCGCCAATGTTCGCCGCGATTTTCTCTGCCTCATCGGAGCTACGGGCAACACCTCCCGGCGGCACTGGAATATCAAATTGGCGAAGCAGATCCTTGGCTTGAAACTCATGAATCTTCATTTACCAAGCTTTCCCTCCTTTGGATAGGATCTTATTCTAGGTTGATTGCTGCCTTTTTTGAACTGCGATTCCCTTGGTCACCATTCGATATTTCGATACTAGGCTGAGGGCAGCGTTGGATTTATCTACAATCTTATGTCGGCAGCTATGACTTGCCGATTTCATGGCGCAGATTGCGGCACCGAAATAACTGCCAACACTTTGCCCACCTGTACTGCGCCGTAGGAAAATCTGGATTTAAAGCAAAGTTGGGATAGATGAACTCGGTTGTATTGGTCCATTGGGGAAATCATGCCCTGTAATCACCTCCCGGAAAACTATCCCGAACCAAGATCTATCTATCAGGAACTTGTCGAAATTGGGACAGAGTGGTAAACCAGAAATAGAGAGGTTTTACTTGGCTTGGACAGCAAACTTTGCCAAATTGGGTTTGAGAACATTTCGGGCTTAGTAGTACGAGGCATCGCCAATCAATGCAGTCAGCCCAGGACCTTTTGACTTCCCCCCAAATGAAATCCGGGTATTCCTACCAGAGCTGGGGTCAGCCATGAGTCTTGGCGCATTGCAAATGCTAAAGAATTAAAAGAATTGGGGTTGGCGGTTAGGCGACCTAATTGCAGAATTCTGGGGCTATGTCAAGTCAGTTCAAGTCCTTGCATGCGCTGGCAATCTGATACTCACCTCCAGCGAAATTCAGTAGTTCTCAACCTGAAAACCAACTTGTGAATGGCCATTCATGGACAGGAGGTTGGTAGGAAAAATTACCTCGCCAAGCTCACAACAACAGGAATAGGATATAGGCACTAATGATAGTACCGATCAGAGCGAGGCCATAGCAGAGAATCCCCAAAGGCAGATGCGTTTCTCTTATCCCCAGTTCATAAAGGGTAAAACGTGCTCGATGGGCTGCGTGGTATAAAGGAAAGGCCACCAAGCTGAAGAAATAGACCTTGGCGAGCGGATAGCCGACCAGATCCCGAATGCGGTCGTAATTAAGCACTTCCTCTTCGGCCAACCCAAGTGGCACTGCCAGTCCATCTATTAAAATGTGAATTGGTACAAGTAGAGCGGCAATTATTCCTCCAAAGGAGAACAAGCCCCACCAAAACGGCTCTGTCCTATCCATTTCATACATGGTCTTCACCTAAGGAAGAAATCTCCAATAATCACTGATACAACAACCCAGCCCAAGAAGGCGATAGTCGTCACTAGCGCCGAGGGAATCGTCAATGCCCTCATTCGTACAACCTGAATTCTACCCACCGCGCCGAACCAGGTAATGGAATGGTAGAGGGCAAAGACAAAGGCAACCACATAGAAAAAAATGAACCATGGTGTGCGCAACAACTCCTGGAAGGCTCCATGTGGTTCTGGACCTTTGCTAAGAAGGAATAATTCATAGAGATAGAGTAGGAGAAAAAGGGCAATAATCACACTGCTCATTTCCCTCATCATGAAAAGAAAATATTTGAAGTTGCGGAGCCACCAAGTGGGAGATTTGGATGGAAAATGGAGGTCATACTTATAAAAAGTAGGTTCGTCGCGACGTCCCTTACGGCGTTTGTTCATTTTTTTTCCACGGCAAAATTAAGGATTTAAACCAGTTGGAAGTGATTGTTACCTTGGAGCGCTGAATGGCCACGGCAGGGTCCACCTCTTTAGGGCAGACTGCAGAACACTCACCTACAAAAGTGCAGTTCCATATCCCCTCTCGGCTGCCAACTACATCCTCGCGATCCTCCTGGCCTTCATCCCTAGAGTCAAGATTGTAGCGGTAGGCCAAAGCCAGGGCTGCCGGACCAAGAAAGTCCGACTCGGGACCATAAACCGGGCAAGCCGAATAACACAAAGCGCAATTGATACACATGCTGAATTGTTTGAACTCGGCCAACTGGTCTGGGGATTGGAGATATTCTCCTTCCTCTACAGGCTTTTCCTCCTTCCGGATAATCCATGGTTTTACGGCCTGGATTTTCCCTAAAAAGTCATCCAATTCAACGATCAAATCGCGGACAACAGGAAAATTTGAAAGTGGGTCTACCCGAATTTCATCAGGAAAATAATCACGCAAAAAAGTAGCGCAGGTCAACTTGGGTTCACCGTTGACCATCATGCCACAGCTACCGCAGACTCCCATCCGACAGGACCAGCGGTAAGACAGCGTCCCATCTATTTGATCCTTGATATAATTGAGGGCATCAAGAACAACCCAGTCCTCGCGAAACGGAACCTCATATACTTGCTCTGTAGGCTCTCTTCCTTCCTCAGGGTAGTAGCGTGACACCTTCAAAGTAATGATTTTTTCACTCACGAGTTTCCTTCCAATACGTTAATATTTGCGCTCTTCGGGTTGCCAGCGGGTAATGCTGGTGGGAAGGTACTCGATGCGCGTCTTGCCTTCGTGGTAGTAAGCCAATGAATGCTGCATAAACCGTTCGTCATCGCGCGCTTCAAAGTCGGAACGAGCGTGGGACCCTCTCGATTCTTTCCGTCTGAGTGCTGAATGAGCCACAGCCTCGGCCACATCCAACATACATCCCAGTTCCAAGGCTGCAGTGAGTTCTGTGTTGTAAACTTCTGAACGATCCTCAAGCTTTACACGTCCATAGCGCTCACGCAATACGACCAATTCATCACAGGCCTTTTTGAGTCCTTCTTCTGTGCGATAAATGCCTGCTCCATTCTCCATGGTATTTTGCAAATCAGTCCGGATAGAAGAAATGCGTTCTTTGCCCTTGCCGAGTGCACAGAATTTTCCCTTAACTTCCTCGTCTTCAATTTTGGCAAGCTGCTCCAGCACACTTTTTCTCACTGCATTTTGCTCCAAAGCATGTTGAGCAGCGGCTTTGCCTGCACGAGCACCAAATACCAAGCACTCTGAGAGAGAGTTGGAGCCTAGGCGGTTTGCGCCGTTTATGCTAACACAGGCTGTCTCTCCTGCAGCGTAAAGCCCTTCGACGGGAGTTTTACCTTTGATATCGGTATGAACACCTCCCATCATGTAATGGACTACGGGACGAACAGGTATGGGATCATAAACAGGGTCAATTCCAACGTAGTTTTTGGTCAATTCACGAACGAAGGGGATTCTTTCGTCTATAAGCTTTTCTCCCAAATGGCGAAGATCCAAGTGAACATAACTCCCGTAGGGACCAGAAAAGACACGTCCTGCCCGCTCTTCGTAGACAAACGCGCGAGAAACCATGTCCCGAGGACCCAGTTCCATCTTTGTTGGCAAGTATTCGGTCAAATACCGATCCCCTTCATTGTTAATCAGGTAGCCCCCCTCGCCTCGCGATGCTTCCGTCATAAGGATACCTGTGCCAGGCAAACCCGTAGGGTGGTACTGCACGAACTCCATGTCTTTTAAGGGACAACCCGCCCGGTAAGCCATGGACATTCCGTCTCCAGTCTTGATGGCAGCGTTGGTAGTGAAAGGAAAAATCCGCCCTCCACCGCCAGTACAAAGGATCACGGCCTTTGCACCAAGTGCATGAATCTCACCAGACCGAAGGTTCATTCCTGCGATGCCGCAAACCTTGTCCTCGTCTACGAGCAGGGAAGTGGCATACCATTCATCGTAGCGCTCAATGCACTCATGCTGCAATGATGTTTGAAATAGGGTATGCAGCATGTGGAAGCCGGTTTTGTCCGCAGCGTAAAGAGTCCGCTTGACGGACATACCACCAAAGGCGCGAACACTCACCCTTCCATCAGCATCCCGGCTCCAGGGACAACCCCAATGGTCCATCTGGATTAATTCGTCACGCGCTTCTTTTACGAAAACTTCTACGGTGTCCTGATCGGCCAGATAATCGCTGCCTTTGATGGTATCATAGGCGTGAGAATCAAAGTTATCATCGTCGCGCATGGCAGCTGCGGCGCCTCCCTCTGCAGAAACCGTGTGGCTCCGCATGGGGTAAACTTTGGAGACTACGCCGATGCTAAGGTTTTGGTGAACTTGTGCAGCCGCAATGGCAGCACGTAACCCTGCACCTCCACCGCCCAATATTAAAATGTCATGTACAGGCCCGTTCATTTTCAATATCCCACAAAGCCAATGGACAGCCTCAGATTAAGAGGACTTGCTTAATTTGAGGCACTGTAAACACTGACACGTTTGCGGCGCCGTCCCCAGCTTTCGTACTTTACAGCCCCATCAACAATGGCAAAAAGGCTATCGTCACTGCCCTTCCTGACATTTACACCAGGACGTATTTTAGTGCCACGCTGTCTCACCAAGATGGTTCCTGCCGTGACCGATTCACCACCGAATCGCTTCACACCCAACCGTTTGGAATGACTGTCGCGGCCATTCCTCGAGCTGCCAACACCTTTTTTATGAGCCATGATTTTCCACCTGTTTTTCAACACTTAATTCAGGTAAACTAATTTTTTCTACCATTAACTCGGTGTAGCTCTGGCGATGACCATTTCGCCGGCGGTACTTTTTGCGCCGCTTCATTTTGAAAACGACAATTTTGTCCGCGCGGCCGTGTCCTACCACGGTGGCTTCAACCGAGGCACCCTCGATAAAAGGGTTGCCAATCCTGACGTCCCCCTCCTCACAAACCAGCATTACTCCCTTGAATTGATGTTTGCTCCCTTCCTCCAATTTTAATTTGGGTACCCGGACTCGCTTTCCCATTTCGACCTGAATTTGTTCACTGGCAATTTTAACAACTGCGCTCACAATAGACCCTCCACTTTCTCCTGAAACGGTATTTTGTAACAAGGAAGGGAAGAAAATAGGACTCACCCTTCGTTCTGTCAAACTCTGAACTCAGCGGTTACATCTTGTTTGCGCTTGTTGGAAAAGAAGCGGAAATCCTGAGGAGAGAGGCTAGAATCGACTTCTATCCGCAGACGTGCTTTGGTGGCCCTTCGTATCGATTTTAGCCGTTCCTCTCGATTCTCCTTTAAATAGTTGGCGACATCAGGATGTACTCCCAGAACAAAGCGGCGTTCGCGGTTGATGGCATGAGAGCGCTGCAACCAACGCTCTATTTCTGTGACAGTTGTATCCGGTCCCGTCACCCTACCCGTGCCCTGGCAGGTTGGACAAGGCACGCTATGCGTATGTAGTAGATTAGGACGAACGCGCTGACGGGTCATTTCCACAAGGCCAAATTCGCTGATTTGGGGGCTAATCGAGATTTTTGCCCGGTCTTTCTTGACCTCCTCAGTGAGAAAATCGACCACTCTCCTCCGGTTCCCCTCCTCATTCATGTCGATAAAATCCACAACAATTATTCCCCCTATATCCCGCAACCGTATCTGTCGGGAAATTTCGCGGGCTGCTTCCAAGTTGGTATTCAGGTTGGTTGTCTCCTGGTTGTCGGAGCCCACGTAACGCGCCGAATTCACGTCAATAAAAGTACCCGCCTCCGCATGGTCAAAGACCAAACTTCCTCCTTTGCGCATCCATAGCATGCGGCCATTGGCCTTTTCAAGTTCCGGCTCAATCCCAAATGCATCGAAAACTGGACGCCCTTCACGATAGTACTGAATTCTTTTTCGCAATTTGGGAGAAACTTTGCGCAAGTAGCCGACTATCTCATTAAACAGATCCTTTTTATCTACAACGACTCGGTCGATGTCATCGTTAAACAAATCACGAATTACGCTAGAAGTCATGCCTATTTCTTTGTGAAGAAGGGCTGGACAATCCATCTTCTTTGCGCGCTTCATAATTCTCTCGTAATTCTTCATCAATTGCTTCAAGTCTCGCTTAAAATCCTTTTGGGATTTGCCGCGACCTTCAGTACGCACGATTACGGCAAAGCCCTCTGCCCGAATTCCGTCTACCAATTCCCGCAGGTAACGTCGCTCATGAAGATTAGAAATCTTGCGTGAAACTCGTACCCAATCCCCTCCAGGGACAAGTACCAGAAACCGCCCCGCTAGAGAGAGTTGAGTGCTGACTCTTGCTCCCTTTGTTCCAATGGGCTCTTTGGTTATTTGCACAAGGAGGTGCTCTCCCTTCCGAATGCGTTTTTGTATGGGCGGGACCTGAATTATATTGGACCGCCGACTACTACGTGATCTGCTACCAACTTCCATGTCGCCGACTCCCGCTTCAGTCATGTCTCGCACTTGGAGGAACGTAGTTCGATCATGGCCGATCTCCACAAAAGCGGCTTGCAACCCAGGCAATACCGCGGTGACTTGACCTTTGTAGACATCTCCAACCATGCGCTCACTTTCCGGCCTTTCTATCCATATCTCCGCAAGCGAACCATCCTCCATTATAGCTATCCGGGACTCATGAATACCTTCGTTGATGAAGATTTCTGTACGCATATTTAGTGATCGTTGGACGACTGAAGGAGCTGTACACCCCATATTTAAATGCTATCGCACGTCCCGCTATTGCGAGGTATCCAATTAAATTTCCCAGGAATTGGGAGAAGGTGATTCAATTCAGACCTTGAGATTATCCATCGAGGAATCCTTTTCTCCTTTGGAGCAGTGGCCTGACAGCTAGCCCAGAGAAATTCGGACGATTACAATTTTCCGCTGATGACCCCTGGATGAAATGTTTGGTTCAAGTCCATATACAAACCATTTGAGTATGTAGTTCACATCTCTCAACCAGTTTTCCCCTGCAGCAGTTGGCTATATCGCTGCCGGTCTTGCAATAGGCCGATAGCCTCCTCCAACTGTGTGTCATGATCCAGACCAGCACGAAATTGAGCTTCTTGTCCTTTTACTCTCAGGGAAATTTCGCGCATAAGTGCTGTGCGGATATGGGGTTCGAGTTTAGGGGAGAATCCCTGAGACCACTCCTGATCAATGGCCTCCTCAAGACGGTCTATAGATTCCAATACCAAGGTGCTCCAACCCATTTCATTAGCTGTTTTTCGCAGAACCTCTAGCTCGTTGCGCCCGGGGTCACTATATCTAAAGGGTGAGACAGAATCACGCAAGAAAGCCCTAAGTGCCTCAAGCATTGCCTCATCAACATCTGGAACACCCTCGGAGTAAACTGGGACAGGTTCTGCCCGCAAGTAGTTTACGACAAAATCGAAGAGTAGCCGCCTCTGTTCCAAATCCAGAGCATAGGATGGTGGACGGGCAGGATTAACCTCGACATCGGGAACGATCCCCCCTCCTCCATAGACTTCCCGTCCGTTAAGGGTATAAAATACCTCCTTGGTTCGGGCTTGAGCATCCGTAGTTGATTGTGCCCAGATATTCCCGCCTGTTGCCCTTCCGACCAAATCGCTCAGAGGAATGGAAAGTATTTGTTCTGCCAATACTATCTCTAAATCAAATCTTACCTGAAGTTGATCTATTGCCTGGGCCAAGTCCGCGGCCCTGAGGAGAAGGTCAAACAGCATTTCGGCTGGTAACTTCAACCCGCCAATAGGCATTTTGATTAGTGTTTTTTGAGGTCGAGAAGCAATCTCTCGATGAATACTGCGACCACTCGGGGTAAAATAGAGAGCCGTGGTCAATTTAAGTGCACTGTTTCCAGCCTCTTGGAACTCAAAGATAGTTTGAACCGATCCCTTGCCGAAGGAGGTGGTGCCTAAAATAATACCTCGGTCGTTATCCTGGACCGCACCCGCTACAATCTCCGAGGCACTAGCGCTACCTCCGTCGATCAATACCACCAGCGGTAGATCCCTAACTACCGGCATTCGCTGAGAGTATTTGGTTTCCTGGCTACATCCATTTCGCTCCCGAATTGAGACGATTGGTAGTCCTTTGGCCAGAAATAAATCCACAACTTGCGTGGCTTGGCTCAACAACCCCCCTGGATTCCCACGCAAGTCTAAAATCACTCCTTTTATCTCCTTTTTCCTGAGGCTCCTCAACGCTTCCTCAACTTCTATGGCCGTATTCTCTGAAAAGCGAGTACTGCGCATACTGACGTAACCAATATCAGGCCGTACCTCCTCCGCAAGGATCACACTACGGATTTTTATAATCTCTCGCTTGATGACCACCTCGCGTGGCTTTGCCCCAACTTTGTGAGCCACGCTGATACTTACTTCACTGCCAGCCTCACCACGTAAGCCATCTACAATCTGATCTAATGAAAGGCCATAAGTATCGCTACCCTCTATGGCAACAATATAATCTCCAGGTAATAGACCCTCACGTTGGGCGGGACTCCCGTCAATGAGGGAAGAAATGATTGGATAATTGTCCTTGATAGTCACAGTAATACCGAGGCCTGCAAATCTCCCCGTGGTTTCCTGTTGAAGCTGAATTAGACCCTCTTCGTCGAAGAACTGACTATAAGAATCCAACCTGTTTAGGATTCCATAGATCGCTGCACCCATGATTTCATCATGGCTGAGGTTAGAATAATAGCTTTCGAGAATGCGTGAATATACCGCTCCAAAACGCTCCCAATTACGGTTCATTTCCTCATACGGGTCTGCTGAACTAGCCCCCGCAGAATCTAGCAAAAGGATCATGGCTAATCCGCCCATAAATAGCTGTGTGCATCCCAGGATCTTTAATCCATTTTGGCTTAGCCGAAATAAAGTCGTACGGAAAATTTTTAAAAAAAAAGTGGTCTTCACCGAAGGTCTTTCAATTTTTTAGTGGAAAACGAGGCCACCGGGACCAGAGTTCAGCACGAATCTTTTTTGCCAGTTCCTCTGGTGCACAAGTAGCATCCAATAGCAGGGAAACCTCTGGATTTTCAGTTGCAATTTCGCGATAGCCTTGCCGCACTCGTTCCTGAAATTCTTCGCTGACTTGCTCTAGACGATCCAAAGACCCGCCGCGGCGTTGCTTCCTTACCTGAGCGACCTCTACGGGTAGGTCAAAGTAGATGGTGAAATCTGGGGTTACACCACCTATGGTGAGTTTATTCACCAGGTCAACCAACTTTAAATCCAAACGGCGACCATACCCTTGGTAGGCCAGACTAGAGGAAGTGAATCGATCGCAAAGTACTGGATTTCCTGCTCGAAGAGCTGGCTCGATCAATTCCCGTACATGTTGAGCCCTGCTGGCTGCACATAGGAACATCTCTGCCAGGGGGTGGATTTCGCCGATGGAAGGATCCAAAACCAAGTTACGGACACGCTCGGCTAGGGAGGTTCCCCCAGGCTCTCTAGAATTAATGACCGAACAGCCCAGTTCATCTTCGGTGTACTTGCTTAGAAGCCGGCACTGGGTTGTTGTGCCGCTCCCATCGATGCCCTCGAACACGATGAACAAGGCCTGACGCAAGGGAAATAACCAAAATTGAAGAGGGGGAGGCGAGGCTAGGGACCTTGAGCAGAAGGACTGGCTCCGGATTTCAATTTGTTGCGAATATAGGCGAGGCGGGCAACGACGGTGTAATTTGTCGTTACTGCTAGTAAAACCAACACCAGAACAAGCCCTTCGTGACCGCATAAGCCACCAAGGCCAAGAGCTGAAATACGCTCTGGGCGCTGCATGAATCCCACCTTGCAATTTTCCCCTAACCCCTCGGCGCGGGCTCTAACATAGCTAACCATCAGGGATCCCGACAAGGCAAAGAAGAGAACCCCACTTACGATCCATTCTTCCTCATGAATCAAATACGTTCCAATTCCAAAATATATGAATATCTCCGAATAGCGATCGGTTGTTGAATCAAGTAACGCCCCAAACTTGGTCTCCCTGCGACCTTCTCTAGCGACTTGGCCATCCAATAGATCACAGAGGCCTGCAAGCAGCATGATTGCTGCCCCCCATTGGAGATAGCCTTTGGCAAACGCTGCTGTGGCCACCAAACTTAAGAGAAGGCCTGCAAGGGTAAGCCAATCGGGTTGGACGCCCAGACGAATAAAGACTTTAGCCAGTGGCCGCATGGTAGTTGTCAGCCAAGATTTAAACAGTTTATCTAGCACAAAATATCCCCGTTCCAAGTCTAATCACCTAGGCTCAAAGAGGAGCCCAAGGCACCTCACCAAAGTAGAATATAGAGTATTGCTCTACCTCCTTGCAAGGGATATTTTATTACTTTATCCACAACTCCATATGCCCTTATCCACAATAGCAGCCAGCAGGAACAAATACCCGCCACAAACTTCCTATCCCCAGCAAACCAAGAAAATAACCCAGAATCAGCGCCGACACCGAACACTTTATGACGGCATAGCCTTATCAACACCCATATGGGGATAAGTGTGGATAACTATGCTTCATTCTGATCGGAGCCGATTGTCTGCAACAACCCAAATGACTTGTTCCACGTGAAACATCCACTGGAGCCTTACGGAGGCTATGGACTTGGAGTGAAAAACCACTATTGAGATAGGGGGACAAGATGTTTCACGTGGAACAAGTCATTTTCCTATGCAAAAATCGGAGAAAATTTTGTCAAGGAGGTCTTCTTCTAGATCTCCTTCCCCCAACATTTCACCTAGGGCGTTTAGCGCGTCGCGAAGTTCTGCCGCGACGCACTCGTCTGGATGTCCACCCTCCAGCATAAATCCGGCCTTTTCTGCTCGGCTGGTCGCAAGCAAGAGGCACTCGTAGTGTCTCTGACGAGTAATCCCCACCCCCTCGACAAGATGGGCCCGGGGTATCATCTGCATAACCCGCTTTCGCAACAAGTCCAAGCCGGCCCCCTGAAGGGCGGAAACCCCAAGCCAGGAATGATCAAAGCAATGTGGACCAGGAAGAACCAATCGGCGCTGGAGGTCCAATTTATTCAACACTAAAATTCTGGGTTTTCCATGGATTATCTCCATGACCTCGCCATCCTCGTCCTGCCACTCACAGGAGGAATCAAGGATTGCCAGAACCAAGTCTGCAGCTTCAACACATTTCAAAGTCCGGCAAATCCCTTCTCTCTCTACCTGATCTCTTGCGCCCCTAATCCCCGCAGTATCCACCAACCGCACCGACTCCCCAGCCCAAACCGTACGCCCTTCGACGAGATCTCTGGTCGTCCCAGGAATCGGAGTAACGATTGCTTTCTCCTCCCCTATCAAGCCGTTGAGAAGGGTAGATTTACCGACATTAGGCCGACCCACCAAGACAACTAAAAATCCGTCCTGGCGACGACGGCAACCTTCAAAGGTATCGGCCAACTGCCTCCCTAAATCAACCGCCCCTTGGATCTCGGTCCGCATCTGCCGGCGAGACACTTCATCCACATCCTGCTCGCTAAAGTCCAGCCCAATCTCTAGGAGAGACAGCGCGTTGATTAGACAGGATTTCAATTGCCTTACAAGGTTGGAAAGTCGACCACTAGTGTGCCCATAAGCATTGTCAAGATCAAATTTACTTCCCGCCTGAATTAAGTCTATGACAGCCTCGGCTTGCAGCAAATCCAGACGACCATTAAGAAAGGCCCTACGGGTAAACTCCCCAGGTGCGGCCGGCACCGCCCCATTGGCAACCGAAGCGTGAACCAACGTCTCTAAAACAAGGCAACTGCCATGGCAACTAATTTCAATGGTGTCTTCACCTGTATAGGAATTGGGAGCTTTCAATGCCCAAGCAAGACCAGTATCGATTTCTCGATCACCCTCCACGACGCGACCATACTCAATGTAGCGGAGGCGCTCACCTAGAGCCGGCGTGGAGCGAAAGACCTTCCGGCCGATGTGAATTGCCCGAGACCCACTCAACCGTACGATCCCCAGACCACCCTCCCCTCGAGAGGTGGAAATTGCCACAATTGTATCTAAAAGACCCAAGGAGTGTTGCCTCTTCAAAAATGGATGCCAAAGCCTAGGGTTAATAAGCCCCTAACCTCTTTTAAAATATTATCCTGTGCCTGTCCGTATCACTTCCTCTGTATCCGGTTCATCAGAATTTGCTGTCCAATGCTCAACACATTGAAAATGGTCCAGTAAAGAACTAGGCCTGATGATATACTCCAAAAGATAAAAACCATAAATGCAGGCATCAGATATACTAAAAAAGCCTGCTTTGGATCTTTCATGGTCATTTTCTGTTGGACAAACATGGACCCCGCCATAAGAAGTGGAAGAACATGCAATTCAAATCCACCTATGTCGATCACATCAGGCTGCGAAAGATCGTTAATCCAGAGTAAAAATGGCGCTTGTCGAAGTTCGATTGTACTACTAAACACGTTATACAAAGCAAAAAAGATGGGCATCTGCAGCAACATCGGCAGGCACCCTCCGAGTGGGTTAGCTCCCTCCTCCTTGTAAAGTTTCATCGTCTCCCGACTGAGACGCTGGTTATCGTTTTTGAATTTCTCCCGTAGCGCGGCTATTTTGGGTTGTAGTTGCTGCATTTTGGCCATGGACTCATAGGACTTGTGCGTTAATGGATAAACCAAAATCTTAATGGCGACGGCAATGAGGATAATAACAAGCCCATAATTTGGAATGTATTGATAAGAGGCAAGAAAAACGATTAAAAGGCCCCTGCTTATTTGTCTAATTACTGGAAAGCCGAGATTAATGGATTGTTCGAGGTCTGCATTGTAGCTTGCGAGCTCGTCGTAGGATAGAGGCCCTAAGTAAAGGAGATTGCCCCACCCTCCAGAATTGCCGATCCGAGCTCCCACTTTGTATGAATAACCTTCCCCGATGGAAAGTTGGTCTGTTGCAGGCGCTTTCAACTCCACCCTGTAATAGCCGGAATCACGGGGGGCCAGAGCGACAAGAAAATACTGGTTTCGGATGCCCGCCCACTTTAGAGAGCCTTTGTCGCTCCACACCTCTGTTTCATCGCCGGATTCCAACTCGGTCCGTTCCTCGTTAAGGTACGCCATCAACCTTCTGGATAAATTGGGCTGAACAAAAAGAAACGACGAGGGTCTCTCTTTGGATTCGGTGTTGGCAATACCCTTGTCCCAATGTAAAAATAGGTCTGTGTCTTCGTGGAATCCATGTAGGCGTACCTCCACTTCAATCCCATACTGCTCCCCTGAAAAGGTGAATTTCTTTTCAACTCTCCGCCCCCCTTCTAAAACGGCGCTAAAATTCAACGCTTCCGTCTTTCCTGAATCGACCAATACTCGCTCCTGGTCGGGAACAAATTCCATCCCTGAGAGGTCCAATCCAAAATCCTTGTCGCCAAGAGAAAGAAAAAGGCCACGTCCTCCTTGAGGAACCAGTTCTACCCTTTGGCTTTCGGTTTTGAAATATTTTAACAATTGGGCCGAAACGAGGTTTCCTCCCAGGGTTGAAAAAGTCAGTTGCTGCAGGGGGGTTTGAACTATGATGAGTCGAGGAGTAAATGACCTCCTCTCAGAAGGACTTAGGACCGGATCACCTTGGAATCTGTCGGAGGCCAGATTAAATGAGTCTGGGCGAGTTACAGGAATAATATCACTGCCTTGACCAGGCACCAAGGGAGATTCTTCCCTGGGTGTGGGTTCTGGGGCAAGCCCCATCCACTCGTAGTAGTAAGGAATAAATAATAAAATTATGCCAATGAGTAAAAAGGCGAGTAGGGTTCTCTTGTCCTCCATAAGTCCTCAGCAAAACCTAAATTACTATTATGCCCTGTCTGTCCCTTGGGCGATTGGTCCTCAAACTTTAAAATTGATAGGGTAAAAGGCCGAAAGACGAAACCGATTCTATGCGGGGTCGGATCCCCCTCTGCCTCCCCATGGATGACACCGCAGGAGCCGTCGTATCGCGAGCAGACTTCCTTTCGGCCAACCATATTTTCTAAGTACTTCTATGGCGTACTGGGAACAGGTGGGCAGATACCGGCACGATGGAGGAAAAAAGGGAGAGAGACAGAGACGGTAGAATTGGACGAAAAAAACGAGAAGATTTTTCATCAATGGAAGAATTCCTTAACATGCTTGGAGTTCAATTTTTTCAAATCGTCGTGTAATTCCCAAAAAGAAGCTTCAACCGCTGAAGGTTGGGCTGCAATGACCACACTCCCTTGGAGGTTCTCGAGGTCGCGACAAATTCTTCGCAATCGACGTTTTAAACGATTGCGCATAACAGCCGTCCCTAAATTCCTCCGCACCACAAAAACCACTCCTGGGGCATCTCCTCCGCAACGCAACCATAGATGTAAACCTTTAACCCACCCCATAAATCAGGCAGCTAAGCGCTTACGGCCGCGGCGTCGGCGTCGGTTAATAATTGAACGCCCGCTTGGTGTGCGCATACGTCCTCGAAAACCATGCTTATTTCGCCGCTTTTTGCTGCTTGGCTGAAAAGTTCGTTTCACAATAGCACTTTCTATTAGTTATCGGTCCAAAATTTCGTTCCGAGCTATCAGGAATAAATAGACAAAAGAAAATAGAATTTTTGAATATAATTGGAAATTATTAAGTGTCAATTGATTGAAATATGTCTCCTTTATACAGATAAATACATCTTGACGCTTGTTTGGTCATTTGATAGCTTAAATTTTCCCCCAACCAAACAACTTTGGCATGTCTCAGGATCACCAGGAATTGTGGGCCCAGTGTCTGTTGAACATTGAGCGACGTGTTCGACCTCAGAGCTTCAAATCATGGTTCCGTCCAACTAAAGTATGGACCTTTAGCGAAGAGAATCTAGTCATTGAGTGTCCGACTTCATATTCTGCTGAGTGGGTCGAGAGTAATTATCTTACCCTGATCCAGGAAGTAGTTCAGGAAGAAACCCATTTTGAACCAAAAATCACCTTCGCGGTAGCAGATGAAAATCAGGCCCCAGCCTCAGCTTACTATTCACCCGATAAAATCTCTTCAGAACCTTTCTCACAATCTTCCCACCTAAACCCCGAATCGCAAATCCACCGGGAAAACCCTCGAGCCGAAGAGACCTATTCTCGAGGGGCACACATGTCCTTAAATGAGCGCTACACCTTTGAAACCTTTGTTGTTGGGGAATTCAATCGGTTCGCCCATGCGGCAGCATGGGCGGTTGCCAAATCTCCGGGAAAAACTCAGTTCAATCCACTGGTCATTTACGGAGGAGTTGGACTAGGAAAAACCCATCTTCTTCAGGCCATTGGCCACCATGTTTTACAAGGGATAACCAAACGCCAAGTTACCTATGTGGCATCGGAAAAGTTCCTGAGCGATTTTATTGAAGCTATCAAAAACCGTACTACTGCCGAATTCCAGCGTCTTTACCGGAGCGCCGATATCCTCCTGGTGGACGACATTCAATTTCTCCTTAAAGGGGAACAGACGAGAAAGGAATTCTTCCATACCTTCAATGCCCTACACCAAAACGGCAAGCAGATCGCCATGACCTGTGATAGTCCGCCGAGGCAATTAGAAGGGCTGGAGGAACGACTGATTTCTCGATTTCAGTGGGGGTTGGTGACCAATATAGACCCACCTGACCTTGAGACCCGAATTGCCATCCTGAAGCAGAAAGCAGAAATAAACAATATTTATCTTCCAGAAAGTGTGGCCATTTTTTTAGGAAATAACATCAGCTCAAATATACGAGAATTGGAGGGAGCTTTAATCCATTTAATGGCATATTGCTCAGTAAATCAATGTGAACCGACGGTAGAAACTGCCCAACATATTGTTCAGGAGCGAATTCCTACCAAAAAATCACCATTGAATATCGGAATGATCCAAGAGCAGGTCGCTGATTACTTTGACTTGAGTTCTGAATTTTTAATCAGCAGAACGCGAAAACAGAATGTTGCCTTAGCTCGTCAAATTGCCATGTTTCTAGCCAAACGCTTTACACCAAACTCCCTCAAAACAATTGGGCTACAATTTGGCAACCGTGACCATACTACTGTTATCCATGCTATTCAATCCATAGAAGAAAAATGCAAAATGGACACTTCAATCGCTTCGGCAGTGAAAGATCTTTCACGCTCGATCCAGCGGAAAAATACTCAAGCCTGAAAAGAAGGCCGTACCATTCTGGTAGTTTAAGTTATCCACATCGGTTCCACCATTTCTCCTCTTTTTATATGAACAAGTCGTGGACCAATTTTTAATTTAACTTTTTCTCCTTCCAAAGTGCAAATCTCCCCATTATCCACCTTTTTTCCACAATTCCACCCCAATGTTATTTAATTGAGTTTAATCAATATAACTTTTTGTTATTTAATAGTATTAGTTAAATCCCAATCCATTTTAAAAAATACTTATCAACATGTTAACACATGTACTAGGAGTTCTAGTTAAAAATAAAAAGAACGTACAATAGAAATTATTAACGGTAGGTGTGAACAAAGAGAGATTCTTAATCTAAAACGCTCAACTCTATCCTTTACTCCTTCGAGGCTTACGGCCCTATGGTTGTAATGTAGCCCAAAAACTGGACAGGTGGTTAAAGTACGGTTTTTGAGAAATCACCCTTTGTCCATAGGAGTAGCCGATGGCGAAGAAACGCACTACCCACACTCCGCAGTTCAAGGCCAAAATCGCCCTGGAGGCCGCCCGAGAGCAGTACACGATCAGCGAGTTGGCGCGCAAATATTCTCTTCATCCCAATGTCATCCGGGGATGGAAGAAACAGTTAGTAGAGCACCTGCCCGAGATCTTTCAGCGCCCCGGATCCAGCTCCAGGAAGGAGGACGATGCCGAGATGGTTCCCCAACTCTATCAGCAGATCGTCCGTCTCCAGGTAGAGCTCGAGTGGATGAAAAAAACACGAATCGCTTCGTGACTGAGCGCCGGGCTATGATCGAAGCGAGCCATGACCATCTGAGCGTGACCAGGCAATGCCAGCTATTGGGGCCGTCGCGGTCGAGTTTCTACTATCGGCCGCTGGGAACCGATCCGTTCCGCCTCGAGATCATGCACGCCATCGATCGCATCTACTCCCAGTATCCTTTCTACGGCGTGCGTCGCATTCAGCAGGCCTTACGGCGCGAAGGCTACGCTGTGAATCATAACCGCGTGCACCGGCTCATGCAGGCGATGGGTCTGCAGGCCATCTTTCCGCAACGGAGCCTGTCGGCCGGGGGCGAGGTGCACCGGGTCTATCCATACCTGCTGGGCGATCGGCAGATCGATCGGCCCGATCGGGTGTGGGCCAGTGACATCACCTATCTGCCGCTGCTTCATGGGTTCGTCTATCTGCTGGCGGTCATGGATTGGTTCAGTCGCTACGTGCTCTCCTGGCGCATCTCCAACACCCTGGACGCGACGTTTTGTCTGGAGGCGCTGGAGGAGGCCCTGGCCCAGGGCCGTCCCGAAATTTTCAACACCGATCAGGGCAGCCAATTCACCAGCGCCAATTTTACGCAGCGGGTCGAGCGCGCCGGGGTGCGCATGAGTATGGACGGCCGCGGGCGCTGCATGGACAATGTCTTCATCGAGCGCTTGTGGCGCTCGATGAAGACATCTACTTGAAAGGATACGAGACGGTCCCGGAGATCGTGGACGGCGTGGATCGATATTTTGACTTCTATAACCGGGTCCGCTTTCATCAGGCGTTGGACTACGCCACGCCTGCCCAGATCTACCGGTCGGCGGCCTGACGGATACCTCGTAAACGCACGGGAGAGCCATTATTCAAGCCCACCACGATTCGAGCGCGGGACGATTTCGTCCTCTTGGAGAGCTTAATCCGACGACGCACGCGGTGGGGCAGGGTGCGGAGGCCGCCGCCGCGTTGACCCCACCCCCAGCCCTTCCGTCTTCGGAACCGGGCGTCGTCTTAGATCGAACATCCATGCCGGTACTCCCTCTCTCTGCGCGGAGATCAAACCCCACCCGGAAGAAGGACGATCACCCAGCTCATACCAGTACTCCGTACGCGAGACAACCACGCTTCATGAAGAAACAGCCCAAGCCTAAGAATGCACCTGATTTCACCCCATATGCTGTACAGTTGACGGGGTACACCTCAGGTTTTGGTTCGAAAGGTCCCAGTGTCAAAAGGGAGGAGGGATAGCTGAATGGGTCTTATGGCGCTATAAATACTTGACCGAATATTCTAGATACCGGATATTTATTAATTACTCTGGTCCTTTTTCCTAACTTATCCAGCCGAAGATCATATACGAATGGAAATACAAATAAATAAAAAAGAGTTATGGCGCGGCGTAAACACTGTTCTAGATGTCGTGCCTTCCAGGCCAGCCTTGCCGGTGCTATCCAATATCCTCCTTACAGCCGATGGAGATCAATTGACCCTTGCAGCCACTGATCTCGATCTTGCAATCTCCACATGTGTTCATGCTACAGTTCTGAAGCCTGGTAGTGCAGTTGTTCCCGCTCGGACCTTCGCCGAGATTGCTAGAGAATGGCCTGAAGTTCAGTTGACCATCATGTCTGAGTCTGAACGTCTTGAAATTTCCGGCACCCTAGGTTCTCATGAAAATGGGAATGGCTCCTATAGCCTTTCCGGTATGCCTCCCGATGAGTTTCCAAGCATGTTAACCTCGCTGGACGGTCTGTCCATTGATTTAGAAAAGCTTCCAGACCTGAATTCTCAGATATTCGGAGATATGGTCAATAAGACGATTTTTGCCGTATCCAGAGATGAAACCCGTCCAGTATGCACTGGTGTTCTCTGGTGTATTGACGACGAGGGTATGAACATGGTAGCCACAGATGGCTCGCGCTTGGCTCACTACCACCGAAATTTAGACTTAAAGGGCCAAACGAATGGCCGCCAACCCACCGAGGTTATTGTTCCTCCCCAATCCTTAGGACATCTAGTCAAATTATTAAATGGGGAATCTGAGTTAGTTCGGTGCACGCTTGGCGCTAGCCAGGTATTATTCGATTTGGGCGATACTCAACTGGTTTCGAGGCTCATTGAAGGGCCATATGTGAACTATAGACAGGTTATTCCCAGTCAGAATTCCAAGCAGTTACAGGTCGCCAACAATCATTTGTTGCCAGCCGTTCGGCGTGTTTCGATTCTCGCCAGTTCATACACCCGCCAAATACGTATTCTCCTGAGAGGGAACAGCATTGAGTTATCAGCCTCCAGCCAGGAGGTCGGTGGTGAGGCTAGAGAGAGTATACCTGCAAAATACGACCAGGAAGAGATGGAGGTGGGTTATAATGCCACTTATCTGATGGAAATCCTGAGAAAAATGGGCCCCCAGGACGTTATTTTTGATCTAAAAAATCCGGTTACAGCTGCAATACTGCGTCCAGTGGATCAAACAGAGGGCGAAGATTATTTCTGTCTTTTGATGCCGCTGAGACCAAGTGGATGAGCTGAGGCAAGCGGCCGCATTGAGGATCCGTGAAATCACGCTTCAGCCTTTTCGCAATTTTGACCACATCCGCCTCCGCTTTGAGTCAGACCGTACCGTGATCAAGGGGGCGAATGGATGTGGAAAAAGCAATATTCTGGAGGCGATCTCATATCTATCCATTGGTAAATCTGTCCGTGGGAATACAGATCGCCAAGCCGTACCTCATAGAGGTGAATTTTTTGACATTCATGGCCTGTGTAACGATGGTCGGCGCGACCACAAATTGCGCGTTTTCTATAACCACCATAGTGGTAAAAAGGGCTTTCTTAACGACGCACCACTACCTCGGTTGTCGGATGTTATAGGCGTCCTGCGCACAGTTCACTTCTCCCCAGAGGATGTGTCACTGGTTTTACGTTTCCCTGCTCAACGTCGGCGCAACCTCGATATCCTTCTATCACAGTCCAGTGCTACCTACTTGCATGACTTGCAGCAATATCGGCGTGTATTGACGCAGAGAAACCACCTATTGCGGGCAAGCAAGAGGACTGCGACGCTCCCAAGGGAACCTCTCCTGAGTGTGTGGAATGAGCAGTTGGGTCATTTCGGGGCGCGGCTCAGGTCTAGACGTTTAAAGGCCTTGCAGCATACAGCTGAGTCCTTTGTTGGTTATTACCGGCGATTCTCGTCCGGCGAAACCGTAGGAATTGAGTATCGTGGATTACGGTCCAAAGGAGACGAAAGAGACGAAGGATTAAAAGGAGAACTGCTCTCCGAGTTAGTTCAGAAGAGGGAGGTAGAATTACAGCATGGCTATACCTTGTGCGGTCCGCATCGAGACGACCTAGTATTTACCTTGGACGATCATCCGGCCGATACTTTCGCCTCGGAGGGTCAACTCAAGACCATCCTTGTCTCCTGGAAGATGGCCGAGGTTAGGTTTTTGGAGAAACACAGCGGCTACCAACCTGTATTACTTCTCGACGATGTTTTTTCCGAATTAGATTTCCGGCGCATAGGCAAACTTTTGGAGGTGTTGGATGAGTTCGATCAGGTCGTCCTCACGGCTTCACAGGAGTTGGAAAGATCGTTGTGGGGAAAATACGAAGAAGTCAACTTCCAGGCTTGAAAATCCTGCAGCCCTGGGTACTCTCCCACTAAACGATCTGCTCGAAGCCCTAGTCGACGAACTTGGGATTGGAAAAAAGATGGAGGAGTGTATGGCCAAAATGGCGTGGGGGAAGGCGGTGGGGCCGGTTTTAGCCAAGCAAGCCTTTCCTCTTCGAATAAAAAGTGGGCGATTGGAAGTAGCCGTAGCTTCGGCGGTATGGCGCAATCAACTGAGTTTTATGAAGAAAGAAATTGTAGAGAGAATTAATAAATTTGTGGGGAAAGATGTCGTACACGAGCTGGTTTTGTTAAACCAGCTCGTGTAGGAGAAGGAGCGTAGCAGATGTCAGAACCTGCCAAAGACTACCTTGATGAACAGGGACAATCCGCTTCGACCATTTCGGAGTCGGTTGGCTATACCTCGGATACCATTCAGGTCCTCAAGGGATTAGAAGGGGTGCGCAAGCGCCCGGCCATGTATATCGGCGATACCGGCGAGAACGGGCTCCATGAGTTGGTTAAAGAAATTGTTAACAACAGCGTTGACGAAGCTATGGTCGGCCGATGCTCGAAAATTGAGGTAATCATTCGGCAAGGTGGTAGCATTCTCATTCAGGATAATGGCCACGGCATTCCTGTTGATTACCATGAAGGTGAGGGTAAGTCTGGGTTGGAGGTGGTAATGACCATGCTGCACGCGGGGGGAAAATTTGACAAAAAGGCCTACCAAGTTTCAGGCGGTCTGCACGGAGTGGGCGCGTCCGTGGTCAATGCATTGTCCAAGTGGTGCATTACCAAAGTTTGTCAACAAGGCAAGATCTACCAGCAGCGCTATGTAAGGGGGATACCAAAGACCGGCGTGGAGGTGGTGGGCAATACCGAACAGACGGGAACCATCACGGAGTTCAAACCGGATCCAGGTGTCTTCGAAACTGTCGAGTTCAGCTATGAAACGATTTCCCACCGTTTACGCGAATTGGCTTTTCTCAACAAGGGATTAGAAATTCGGGTAGAGGATGAACGATCGGGCGCAAGCCAGATTTTTCTCTTTAAAGGCGGACTTGTTGAGTTCGTTCTATTCCTCAATGAGGGTCGCAATGCATTACACCCGGAGCCCATCTATCTTCAGGGGGAGCGCAACGATGTGGGGATGGAGGTAGCCCTACAGTACAATGACGGCTACCAGGAAACACTGTTTACTTACGCCAACAACATCAAGACTACCGAAGGTGGTACTCATCTGGCTGGCTTGCGGGCAGCTCTAACCCGTACCATCAACACCTATGCCACTCGGAACAATTTGCTCAAAAGTGCCAAATTTGCCATTGCCGGCGAGGATGTCCGAGAGGGACTTACGGCAGTAATCAGCGTTAAAGTCCCCGAACCCCAGTTTGAGGGACAGACCAAAACAAAGTTGGGTAATTCGGATGTTAAGGGTTTGGTGGATTCGCTTACATGCGAGGCACTGAATAACTATTTGGAAGAGAATCCTGGTGTTGCCCGCCGCATTATCGAAAAAGTTATTGACGCGGGCAGGGCCCGCGAAGCTGCACGCAAGGCGAGAGAATTCACTCGACGCAAGGGTGTGCTAGATGGAGCTTCCCTCCCCGGGAAGCTTGCAGACTGTTCGCTAAGGGATCCAACTCAGACCGAGATCTTCTTGGTCGAGGGCGATTCGGCTGGCGGATCGGCTGCCCAAGCCCGAGACCAGAACTTCCAAGCTGTGCTACCCATGTTCGGCAAGCCACTAAATGTGGAAAAGGCACGGATAGATCGGGTTTTGGGCAATGACAAGCTCTTGCCTTTGGTCAGCGTCTTGGGTATGGGAATTGGTGAAGATTTTGATTTTGGTAAGTTGCGCTACGGCAAGGTGATTATCATGGCCGACGCCGATGTAGACGGCAGTCATATACGTACTTTGCTGATGACATTTTTCTTTCGCTACATGCGTGAAGTTATAGAGCGCGGGCATCTTTACATTGCACAACCTCCTCTCTTCTTGATCAGAAAGGGCAAGCATGAACGCTATGCTTTTGACGAAATTGAGCGGGATGAGTACATCCGTGAGTTGGGTGGCGAAGACGGCAAGAGTCTCATGGTGCAGCGCTACAAAGGATTGGGTGAGATGAACCCAGAGCAGTTATGGGAAACCACCATGGATCCGGAACGACGTGCCTTGTTGCGGGTGACGCTAGAGGACACGGTTGAAACGGAACATATGTTCATTGTGTTGATGGGAGAACAAGTAGAGCCACGCCGCGATTTCATCGAGAAACATGCACTTGATGTAGAGATCCTTGACATTTGAAATGCTATTCCTTGTTGCTGCGTACCCCCTGGTAAAATGGTTGGATGGAACTAGTCCTTTTCTTGTTACTAGGTGCCCGATCAATTTATAGGCTCTTCCCTCCACTGCACTTCTTGGATGAACCTAAGGTCTGTGCTCTCCAAGCCGTACTGTTCCGAAAATAAGAATAAGGCGCCAGAGTATTATGGAACGAAAAGAATCCCGGATACTTCCGGTCAAGATCCAAGACGAACTTAAATCCTCTTACCTTGAGTACGCCATGAGTTCCATCATGGCTCGGGCGCTACCCGACGTGCGTGATGGGCTCAAGCCTTCCCAGCGCAGGATCCTGGTAGCCATGAACGATTTAAACTTGGCGCCTAACCGCGGCTTTCGAAAATGCGCAAAAATCGCAGGTGATACCTCGGGAAACTACCATCCACACGGCGAGGCGATTGTCTATCCTACTTTGGTGCATATGGCTCAGAACTTCCGCATGCGCTATCCCTTGGTGGATGGGCAGGGAAATTTTGGTTCGATCGATGGATACCCGCCCGCGGCCATGCGATACACTGAGGCGCGTTTGGGTTGGCCTGCCACCGAGTTGCTTGCCGACCTGGAAAAGGACACAGTCGATTTTCGGAATAACTACGATGAAACACGCATTGAGCCTGAGATCTTGCCGGCTAGATTTCCAAACCTTTTGTGCAATGGCTCCGTAGGAATTGCGGTGGGTATGGCAACGAAGATCCCGCCTCATAATATCTCGGAGGTAGCAGATGCTCTTGTAGCACTAATCGACAATCCGGAAATCTCCATAAGGGAGTTGATGGAGTACGTGAAATCTCCCGACTTCCCTACAGGTGGGGTCATCTATGGTATGGCTGGTGTTCATCAGGCCTACCTCACAGGTCGTGGTTTAATTTACCTGCGGGCGAGAGTAGATGTCGAAACGCTAAAAAACGGTGTTGATTGCCTCGTCATAACCGAGATACCCTTCTTGGTGGACAAGTCCACCCTTTTGGAAAAGATCGCGGATCTTGTGCGCGATAAGACGGTAGAAGGTATTTCAAATATCCGGGACGAGTCTGGAAGGGGGGGGTTGCGCATTGTTGTTGAGTTAAAAAGAGGTGCGCACGAAGAGGTGGTCCTTAACCAACTGTATACCCACAGTATGTTACAAACCACATTCGGGGTGATGCTGCTGGCTTTGGTGGAGGGCCGTCCCAAGATTCTCACCCTCAAGGAGATGCTTCAGTACTATCTCAATCACCGGCACGAGGTAGTGCTTAGACGGACCCGGTTTGAGTTGGAGAAGGCTCAGGCACGGGCACACATTCTCGCAGGGTTGCGAATTGCTCTTGCCCAAATTGAGGAAATCATTCAGATCATTCGCTCCGCAGCCAGCCCGAAGGAAGCCAAAGAAGAGCTTATGAAGGCTATGTTTGAAGTGGAGGAGGATAAGGGGGCACCGCATGAGACACAGTTAAGCGAGTTGCAGTGCCAAGCCATATTGAGCTTGCCCCTACAACGATTGACCGCTCTCGAGCGAGACAAGATCGAAAGCGAATACAGGGAATTGGTTCTGTATATAGAACGCCTGAATTCAATTCTGGACAGCCGTCAGGAGCAGGTGAAGATCTTCAAGGACGAGATTGAAGATATCAAAGAGAGGTTTGGTGACGAGCGCCGTACCGAGATCGTGTATTCGGCCGAGGAATTCGACCTCGAAGATTTAATCCAAGAAGAAGAAATGGTGGTTACAATCTCTCGGTCAGGATATATCAAGCGCATGTCTCCCAGCTCCTATCGAGTACAAAACCGGGGTGGCCGCGGGGTCACGGGAATGAAGACCAAAGAAAATGACTTTGTCGAACACCTCTTCGTGGCGTCAACCCACTCTTTTATTTTGTTCTTGGCATCCAGTGGCCGTTGTCATTGGCTTAAAGTGTACCGGATACCTGAAGGGGAGCGAATTGCCCGCGGTCGTCCTGCGGTGAATTTACTGCAGCTCGGCCCCGACGAAAAGGTCGCCGCAGTTGTACCGGTGGAGGATTTTTCGGAGGATAAATTTTTGTTTACGGCAACCCAGAAGGGCATTGTCAAAAAAACGGTTCTTTCGGCCTACAAGAATATCCGCCGCGATGGAATCCAGGCACTGAAAATCCAGGCAGACGATGCATTGATCGGGGCAGCTCTCACAGATGGGACTCATGATATTGTACTGACGACTCACAGAGGCATGAGTGTGCGTTTTGCCGAAAGCGAGGTGCGTCCAATGGGGCGGTCTTCCACCGGGGTGAAGGGAGTCACCCTGTACCAAGATGATAGGGTGGTGGACATGGTTGTAATCAAGAAAAAGGCTTCTCTCCTTACCATTTGCGAACAAGGGTATGGCAAACGCACCGATGCTGCGGAATACTCCGCCATTCACCGTGGCGGTAAGGGAGTGATCGATATCAAAACCACCGAACGGAATGGTGGCGTAGTAGCCTGCTTGGAGGTTTCTGAGGAAGACGAAGTGATGATCGTAACGGCCAATGGGGTCATGATTCGGGTGCCGGTAGCGGACATATCACAAATCGGTCGCAACACCCAAGGGGTTCGAATGATTAATCTAGATGAGGGAGATCAGGTGATCGGAATGACCCGTACGGTGCAAAGTGACCAAGGGGAAGATGGAGGACTTGACAGTGAGAGGTCAAACGCTTAAGCTTATTAAACTATTGCAGCTCTAGGCTCGAACAGTGGAGGGTTAGTCCTAATTGGTAAGGCAGCGGTCTTGAAAACCGCCGGGCGCACGCCCATGAGGGTTCGAGTCCCTCACCCTCCGCCAAATTGTAATTTAGGGAACAAACTGCAAAAGATTGCGGAGAGGTGACCGAGTGGCCGAAGGTGGCAGCCTGCTAAGCTGTTGTAAGGGTTCCCCCTTACCGAGGGTTCGAATCCCTCCCTCTCCGCCAGTTTTGAGGTGCTGCGCCCTCGTTCAATGGCAGGACACATGACTCTGGATCATGTTATCGGGGTTCGAATCCCTGGGGCGCAGCCAGTTTCAGCCTCCTAATCTCTCGACTTTTTTAATTCCTTGAGATTGCGGTAATCTCGAGGAATTTTTTCGTCCTGGTCTTTTCGTACAATCCTTCAAATTAGGTTGAATTAAGTGTAGCTGCCTTCCTTAATCTCCAAACAAACCCACCAGTTCCGCTAGCGGTTTGGACGTTCCTATAATCTGGCTAGTGCAATTTACTCCAAATGAATAGTGGCTTCAAGGAACAGGCCTTGGCCTGGGGATTGCTCGCTCCGGCCCTGACCGGTCTGCTGGCTTTCGGGCTTTTCCCAATTGGCTATGCGTTCTACGTCAGTTTGCACAGGTGGCGGATCAGGCAAGAAGCCTACATCGGGTTTGACCACTATCTGCGAGGGTTGGGGAATATTGAATCATTTGGTTATTCCTTGGGTGGACTGCTACTGGTCTGGTGTTCTTTACGCTTGCGCCGTGTCCTGGAAGAAAGGAGGATCGGGCCCGCGTTTCTACCGCCGTTTACATTGATTCTGCTGATGGTATCAGGCCTGTTGGCTTTGGGTATGGGCCTGTGTGGAATGGTGGAAAGTGGAGATCCAAGACTCTATAACGGCTTCCGAGTCACCCTTTTTTATACATTAGGAACCGTCCCTGCCGAGTTGTTCATCTCGCTAGGCTTGGCCTACCTACTTTTTAAGAGCTTACACCTAAAAGGGATCTTTAGAGTACTGTTTTTCCTGCCTTATGTTACCCCGACAATTGCCACTGCTGTGGTTTTCCGTACAATTTTCAGCCCCCAACCCTCCTCCTGGGCAAACAGGTTTTGGGGTTGGCTTGGATTTGAGGAACAGCTCTGGCTCTACGAGAGTACCTCGGTAGTCGCTTTGCTGTTACAGGCTCTAGGTATAAGCGAATATCCTCCCTGGATTGATGGATTTTTCCCTAGCCTCGCCCTGGTCTCTATCATTTTCTACAATATTTGGGTCTACATTGGCTACGACACCGTGATACTCTTGGCCGGACTGAGTTCCATCCCTAGGCACTACTACGAAGTTGCTCTGATTGATGGGGCCAGTACGTGGCAATCTTTCCGCTACATCACTTTCCCCTTGCTGTCGCCGGTACTTTTCTTTCTCTCTCTGGTAGGTGTTATCGGAACATTCAAAGCCTTCAACCACATCTATATCATGCGCACGGCGGGGGCGCGAGATAGCATAGACGTGCTCAGTATTGTCGTCTTTGACATGATATTTGAGTATCACAATGCTGGCTATGCTGCAGCCATCGCCATTGTACTATTTTCCGCTATTCTCGCGCTTACCATTCTACAGAATCGGGCGCTTGGTAGAAGGGTCTTTTATGGCGATTAGCAGCCGAAAGCCTGAATGTTTGCGGTGGTCCGTCTATGCGGGGCTAACCGCTGGCGCAATTGTCGCCGGGTTCCCTTTTGTATGGATGTTGCTGACTTCCTTTATGGAACAGGGAGAGACTTTGCGGCGGGTTCTGGTGCCGGAGGAACTACAGTGGGAAAACTATGTCCTGGCCTGGAGGGAAGCAGATTTTGGACTTTATTTTGCTAATTCCCTTATAGTTACGGCCTTGCAGGTGGGTGGCACCTTGCTTTTTTCCTTGATGGCAGCGTACTCTCTGGCGCGAATTAAATTTTGTGGGCGTGGCTTGGTCTTTTCTGGCATTCTGGCAATGCTAATGGTACCGGAGACCGTGACTCTGATTCCAAACTTTCTCACGGTCTCATGGCTGCACCGACACAGTCCTTTTCCCTGGCTCAACAGCTGGCCCTCTTTGACGATACCCTTCATGGCTAGTGCCTTCAGTATCTTTTTGCTACGCCAGTTCCTCAGGGGGCTACCTAGGGAGCTATGGGATGCAGCCCAGATAGACGGGGCAGGGCATCTTCGTTTTCTATTTCAAATTGTAATGCCGTTGTGCCGTGCTCCCTTGCTCACGGTTGCCATGTTTGCTTTTATAGGCGCCTGGAACGCATTGGCTTGGCCTCTCTTAGTGACAAATACACCGGATTGGCGTCCCATCTCCGTGGGATTGCAGCAGTTCGTCAGCGAGGCTGGTGCCGAGGTGCATTTGCAGATGGCAGGTGCGGTTATTGCAACTATACCAGTACTTCTGGGCTATTTTGTTATTCAAAAGGAATTCACCGAAGGTATTACCATGTCTGGACTTAAAGGATGATTATAAAGCTAAAAGAGATGGCCGGTTATATTTTTGACTGCGCCGTTTTTTCGCTCGCTGTCATAATTGGTGCGTGCAACAGTGGCGAAGATAGGTTTGCGGATCGCCATGTCAATTTGGAAATGCTAGATCCTACTGATCGGGATGTTGTTTTTTGGTATCAACATACCCGGCAGCGCGAGGAAGAGCTGCTTGCGATGATTAAGGAATTCAATCGCATCAATCCTCATCATATCCAGGTACGTGGCGAATACTCGGGCTCCTACAAGGACATCTACAACAAAATGTTGGTAGCACTCCAGGGCGGCTCTTTGCCCCATCTTGTAGTGGCGTATCAGAATCAGGCGCAGGCTTACTATCAGGCCGAGGGCGTTGTGGATCTCACAGTATATATTGATTCCCCCAGATGGGGCCTGTCCGAAAAAGACCAAGACGATTACTTCATGGCTTTCCTTAAGCAAGACAATATCCAGGGAGTGCAAACGGGGTTTCCTCCCAACCGATCCATGGAGATCCTTTACTACAACGTGGATTGGCTCAATGAATTAGGCTATGAGGTCCCACCGCGGACATGGCCCCAATTTGCAGAGATGTGTCGCAAGGCCAGCAACCAGCCCTTCAGCAAATCTCCGAACACAGACCGGAGTCTGGGCTTTTTGATGGATGCAGATGCTAGCCGCTTGGCCTCCATGACGTTCAGTCGGGGGGGTGATTTCATGAATGAAGATAGGAGTAGTTATACTTTCCAGACACCTCAGATAAGGGCGGCCCTAGCTCTTATGCAGAGCCTGATTAGGGATGGGGCGGCGGGTTTGCTCAGTGAGCCCTATGGAGACACAAGTGAGTTCAGTCTCGGACAGGTGCTCTTTGCTCTTCGCTCTTCCTCGGGGATGCCCTTTTTCAAGAGTGGGGTTGAATCTGGAGTAGGGTTTAACTGGGGGGTAGCCCCTCCACCGCATGAAGGAAAAACGCCCACGGTCAATATTTACGGCGCCAGCGTTTCGGTCTGTAAGACTTCTCCCGAAGAACAATTGGCGGCTTGGCTTTTTGTTAAATGGTTTACCGAGCCGGTACAACAGGCCAGGTGGGTCCGGGCGAGTAATTACTTTCCTGTGCGGAAAAGCACGGCGAGAGAATTAGGAGATTTCTTTGCGGAAAATCCAAATTACGAGACGGCGTACGAATTAATGGCTTATGGAAAGTCGGAGCCAGTGGTAGTAGGGTATGAGCAAGTGCGGCGAAAGATCGCAGAGTCTGTGGTAGAGATTCTAGGAGGTGGCAACCTCGATCAGATCCTGGGGCGGCTCGAGTACGCAGCGAACAAAACCCTGGAGGATTACTAGTATTCCGATAAAAATTGGGGTTGTACTTTGTCGTAGGTATTGAATATTGGAGACTTATGTGAAATGCTTCAGGAGGGTATTAGCGCGCGCCTTCATGCCCGTCCGGGGAAGGCCCCCGAGTCGGAGAAATGGGTCGGCGGATGAAGCGACCTCGCACCGCCATGCAAATGTGCCGAGGGCAGTTGTTCTAGTTTAGTGTCCAAGGCCTGCGGGTCAAGGAAACAGCGGTCGCCTTACGTCTGGTCGGGGAGGATATCCGCACCTTGATGCGCCCATACGAGCAGAAAGTACTGACAGCTCTGCGTACGCGGGCGCTCTCGGGGTCCGGTGTCAGCAGCCATTCGAGCGCGTTGGATGTGCCGTCTCGAATGTCATTTCACCGCCTTCCAAGGTTTCCTTTTCAAAACCATGGCTTCGGGCGACCGTTGAAACCTCGGGCAGAGCAGCTGGACTACTTGGGATAGCGCAGCAGGGTTACCAAAACTGCTAAGTTGACCAAAGTGAAAACTCAATTCTAATTTTTTTCAGCGCACTAGAACAGGAGAGCTGAGATGGTCATGCGCACAGAATCCGACAGCATGGGAAAAGTTGAGGTGCCGGCAGACCGCTACTATGGGGCTCAGACCCAGCGATCGCTGGACAATTTTCGGATCGGTAATGACCGCTTCCCTCGGGAAATGATCCGTGCTTTGGGTTTGGTAAAAAAAGCCTCTGCCTTGATCAATGAGGAGTTTGGCGTGCTGGATCCGGAGACTGTTCGATTGATAGTGAAGGCGGCGGACGAGGTAATTGCGGGAAAGTGGGACGGTCATTTCCCGCTTGTAGTCTGGCAAACGGGCAGCGGAACACAAACCAATATGAACGTTAACGAAGTTATTTCCAACCGAGCGATTGAACTGGCCGGGGGTAAGTTGGGTTCCAAGCAACCTGTGCATCCCAACGACCATGTAAATTGCTCACAGTCCTCCAACGATGTCTTTCCCACTGCCATGTACGTAGCGGCAGTAGAGGCCATTGCTCACCAGCTTCTCCCTGCCCTAGTAAAACTGACCACAACCTTTGAGGAAAAGGCCGTGGACTTTAAGAACGTCATCAAGGTTGGCCGCACCCATTTACAAGATGCCACGCCATTGACCATGGGACAGGAGTTATCGGGCTATGCGGAGCAATTGCGGCAGGGCAAGCGCAGGATCGAGTCGGTTCTACAGCCGCTTTGTGCTTTGGCCTTGGGCGGTACTGCCGTCGGCACGGGTCTAAATTGTCCTCGAGGCTACGCTGAGAAGGTTGCTTCCAAGATCGCCGAGTTGACTGGGTTGCCCTTTTTTTCGGCGACGAACAAGTTCGAGGCACTAAGTGCCCACGACGCCCTAGTAGAGGCCAGTGGCCACCTTAAAACCTTGGCCGCGTCGTTGATCAAGATCGCCAACGATGTGCGCTGGTTAGCTTCGGGTCCGCGCTGTGGCATTGGCGAGATACTCGTCCCGGAAAATGAACCAGGTTCCTCGATTATGCCCGGCAAGGTTAATCCTACCCAGTGCGAAGCCTTGACCATGGTTTGTGTTCAGGTCATTGGGAACGATGTCTCCGTGGGCGTTGCTGGGGCCTCGGGGAACTTTCAGCTAAATGTTTTCAAGCCGGTAATGATCCACAATGTTTTGCATTCGGTGCGGCTTTTGGCGGATGCTTGTTGCAGTTTTAACGACAACTGTGCAGCAGGAATTAAGCCCCATCACGATCGTATCCAGCAGCACTTGGAAGAGTCCCTCATGCTAGTTACGGCGTTGAATCCCTACATTGGCTATGATAATGCAGCCAGTGTCGCAAAGAAGGCGTTCCAAGAAAACAAAACGCTCCGGGAAGCGGTTGTAGAGCTAGGTCTCCTGGAGGCGGATAAGTTTGACGAAATTGTGAGGCCGGAGAAGATGGTGGGGCCGGATGGATGACAAGGGAAAAAACTTTGTGAAATAGGCACGAAGGGGACGTAATTAGGGGATATAATTGTGAATCATATTATGGACTTTGGTAAAGACCTTGGATCTCTTCATATGCACGTTCCAGTTTCTGGGCAAGGAGTTCGATTTCCTGCAGTCGCTTGAGAGTGGAAGTGATAGGCCTCGAGAGTTCGATTAAAAACGAAGTGATTTCTGCGCTGCGTGCGGGACTGTCAGTGGGAAGTCCAAGCCGTAGAGTGCCCTGTGCAAATGGCACGTCAATGAGCAGTCCTGGAATCTGAGTAACTTCTTTATCCGATTCGCGTTCCCATACCTTGTTGCGGTGCCAGTGACTCAAAAGTGCGCGAATGGTGGATTGGCAATCCAAGGTTTGGCGCAAATCTAGAGAATTGTGAATTGAATGGTAGCCTTTGGACTCGGAGTAGGCAGTGAAGATCGTGAGACGGTCGGCTTTTTCGTCTATAACATTGAGGCCCACGCTATCAAAAACTAGCCCGGTGTCCTCGAGTTCATCGGCCATAATGCGGACAACCTGCCCCATTTCGTTAAAAGTTTTGATATCCAGCCCAGCTTGTTGCACGCGGCCCACAGCCTGTTGGTAACGGCGCGCGGTGATATCGCGCACTATGCCGATGTGGATGTTCCCAGCAATGTTTTTGGACGAAATCTCGACGGGAAATCTAGTGCCGTCGCGGCGCATCAGAAGGACTTCGTAGGATTCGGAGGAGTTGTTAGCTATCATGTGGTGCACAAGGGCACGGGACTTCGGTAGGATTATCTGTTCAATTCTATTCTGGGCAAGCAGTTCTTCTTGAGAAAAATCAACCATGTCGGCAAACGCTTTGTTGACATAGAGGAAACGACCTTGCTCCAGGATGGCAAAAGGGTCGAGAACATCAGCAATTTGGTGAAATCGGCCTTCTTTTATTTTGGGTGTAAAGAACGCGACCTCAGCACCGGGAGTAGAAGCAAAGACTTCGTTGCCACCCATGAGGAAGTCGACAGAGACATTCAAGGCGTCCGCTAAGCTCTTGAGGGCTCGGGAACGTAATTGGCGAACGCGGCCGATCTCTATGCGTGAAATTGTCGCCTGAGAGACTCCCGAAAGGAGGGACAAACTCTTCTGATTTAGTCCGCGTTTCTGGCGCAAAGATTTGAGGGTTTTTCCCAGTGGCATATGTTTAAATTTGTTTTCTCCCTATTCATTTTTGAATACAATTTGTGGGAATTCCCCCGCCATTCATTAATTTTTAAAATGACAGAAAACGTCCATGTTCTTTAACCAAAGGATTAATTTAGCATATAATTATTCAATGCACAATGAATAATAGTGCATATTTTCTACTTTGCAGAAATTTGGACATGGGTTGAAAAAGATGGCGATCCCTTATAAGGGGTGCATGGGCAATTTCTCAGGATCAAACCACACAGGTTAAGTTTTAATGTTCCTGGAACGGATCAACTTCGCACCCTTTCTTTTTTTGCTCGAGCCACCGTGTAGACCTTGCCCTGCATAACCTTTTCATAGTTACCAAAAATCTCGCTAAAATTGCGCCTAATATATTGTTTAAGCCTGGAGAGGGTGACCAGGTAAAATTGACCACCCACTTCCAGGTGAGCACAAGCGTCGTGAAGAATTATTGAGAGCATCTCGTTGCCGGACTTAGCGGGAAGGTTGGCCACGATGTTGTCGAAGCGAATATCAGGTACGCAACTGAAACCGTTACTGAGGTAGACTTGGCAGTTGGTAATGCGGTTGATAGTTGCGTTTTTCTGAGCGTATTCCACGGCTACGAAGTCTTTGTCCACCATATGAACTTCACCGCGTGGACACAGTTTGGCTAGGGTCAGTCCAATAGGACCGTAACCACAGCCGATCTCCAGGCTGCGGAGACCGGGTTGCACTGTTAGATTGTTGATTAGAAGGCGAGAGCCTTCGTCAACTTGCTTGGGGCTGAACAACCCCCAGGTTGAGCGGAATAGCAAGGAGTGTCCGCGTAGGTTCTCTGTAAAAACGATGTCTTGTTTTAGATTTTCGATCATCATTAGCTAAACCGTTAGTATGTCGGCCATGCGGGGAAAAAAATGGAAATAAATAACCCTGTCTGAAATGGTAAATAAGTGTAGTCAATGTAATCGAATCGCCCATGAGGGGCGACCATCTATTCCAATAGATACTTAAGGAATTTCTGTCTCAATTACTTGATTCGGAGAATATTCAAAATTGAAAAAATTCCTTTGGGGATAATGTGGCTTGATGGTGATAGAATCTTCCTTTAATTATGGGATTACCCTCCAAAATATTAGGAGAAATGTATTGTATTCACCGGTTTCTGGGCAGGGAAGCGGCGGAGATTATATTCTTCTTGACTTTCAATTGTGCATATTTTACATTTTCGTCCTATTTTGTCAACAACTGCCGGATCTAGTCCTAAGTTGAACCATTCTAGCTCGGCCCTGTCTTTTAAGGATTTCTGTTCAGAGGGGCATGTAATTTGCTGATTTCTGACACGGCATTTTGACAAATAAAAAGTAGAGGATTAGGTATTTCCTATTCCCCATAAGGACGGAGTGATATGTATGATTCACCGCATTCTTCTCGCAGATGACAACGAATTATATTGTGCCTCATTGGGCAAGACCTTGTCACAAGAAGGGTGGCGAGTGGCCACGACAAGCGATGGTGGTAAGGTCTTAAAATTGCTTTGCGAAACATCTTTTGACGTAGCCATATTGGGAGTGAATATTGCTGGCTACAGTGGTCTTGAAGTTCTGCAGAAAGTACAACAGAAGCGATTGCAGACGGATGTGGTGATTTTAAGCGGTAAGGGCAGCGTAGAATTGGCTGTGCAAGCGATGAAGAGGGGAGCCCGAGACTTTCTAACCAAACCGGTTTACGAAGGAGAGATAGTCGAGACCATTCGGCGGCTCTTGGACAGACGTCGTCCTACTCAAAGCGTTCTAGCAAGCCGGCTGGACGTGTTTGCCAAAGAGCATGCCAGCGAGGCGTCGCTGAGCCTGAAAGAACTCTGCCGGCATTTCCGAATTTCAGTGGGATATGCCTCTCGCCTATTCCAAGGCCAGGTGGGCACCACCTTTCGGCAGCGCTTGAGCTACTACCGGATCGAAAAGGCCAAGCAACTGTTGGACTCGACTGACATGACAATGTACCAGATTGCCGAAAGGTGTGGTTTCAAGAATCAGCGCCGGTTCAGTGAAACCTTCCGTCGGCAGGTTGGAGTATCGCCAAAGAAATATCGTCAAAATTACTCCAAAGCCAATCCAAGGTATATTTCTGGGGTGAAATAGGCGAATGAGAGCCAGTATCGTCCCTCAAAATCGAGAATAGATTAGGTGGACAAGGTTGTAATTTTAGCTCGAGGAATGGGTACGCGCATGCGTAAAGAGGAATCTGGACTGGAGTTAGGTCCAGAACAGGAAAGGATGGCCGCTGCCGGAATTAAGGCCCTGATTCCCGTCGGCCGACCGTTTTTGGATTATGTGCTCAGCAGCCTGGCCGATTCTGGCTACCGTCGCGCCTGCCTTGTCATCGGACCAGAACACGACGAACTACGCCGTTACTACTCCGAGACCGTCAGCATTAAGAGACTGCAAATCGAATTCGCAGTCCAGGAAGAGCCCCTAGGAACGGCCAACGCGGTCGCTGCGGCAGAAAATTTTGTGGCTGGAAGTTCATTCTTGGCGCTGAATTCCGATAACTATTACCCTGTCGAGTCCCTAAAAGCTCTGCGCCAACTGTGCGGACCTGGATTGGCGGTTTTCGACCGCCGCACCATGGTGGAAAAGAGCAATATCTCGGAAGAGCGATTGACGAGATTTGCCATAGTCGATATCGACTCAGATAGCTACATGAGTCGAATCATTGAAAAGCCTGAGCCCGGTTTGTTTGACCTCCCTTCCAATCCCAATTGGGTCAGTATGAATTGTTGGCGTTTTGAGCCTGAAATTTTCATGGCTTGCAACGCCATTTCGCCCTCGTCCCGAGGAGAATTGGAGATCACAGATGCGGTCCAGTACTCAATTGACGAACTAGGACAAAGATTTCGCGCTCTTTGCTTCGCCGCGCCGGTTCTGGATCTATCCAGCCGCGAGGATATAGCCCCAATAAAGAAGCATCTGGCCGGACAGAACGTGCACCTGTGAGTCGGTTCGACACTCATGACTAACGGAGGCGCGCACGGGATCAGAGCCAGGTGTTGGCTTCGGGTCCGTTAGGGGTGATGGTGCTTGGGGTTCCGGGCGATTTGCCCAAAGTTGCAGACAATTCCAAAAGTAGTGTGGAGTGAATACCACCACCCTACCACTGGAGGGTCTCAAAATGATGTCCAAGGTCCTTATTGTTGCTACAATGGTCCTACTCAACCCAGTCATTTCTCAAGCTATATATCCTGTTTACGCTACTAGGTTAGCAATTGATGGGTATGATCCTGTGGCCTACTTCACTGAATCCATGGCTGTGCGAGGTACTCCTGATTTCGAATTCGAGTGGAAGGGGGCAAAGTGGTTTTTCGCCAGCGCCGAAAACCGCGGCCGCTTTGTACAAAGTCCCGAGTCCTATGCTCCCCAGTATGGCGGATACTGTGCCTATGCAATAAGCCGGGGGGACGTCGCTCGAATCAATCCCGAGGCATGGTCTGTTGTTGGCGGAAAGCTATACCTAAATTTTAGCAAAAAGATAAGATCGAAGTGGGAATCGGACCGCGAGAACATGATTCGCCAGGCTGATGAGAATTGGCCGAAAATACTCGTCGGCCACAAATCGGAAGATCGAGCAGGTTATACTGGACCATAGAAGCCGGAAATACCCAGGGTGGACTTAGTAGGCGGGAGACATTGAGCGAAGGATCCTATTTCTCTGTGCTTTGGTTTCTCCTTCGGTCCTGGGCTTCCTTCGTTTCTCAAATTCGTCCTGTTCCACTTGTACTGGGAATTAACCGGGAGAATATACCGTTGTATTTTTCCGATACGTGACAGAAGGGGTATCCCTGCCCCTGATAGTGTGGTGTTGTCCCAGGGTGATGCCACGGACTCCCAAAGACCAACTCCGTACACAATAAAAAGCAATGCCAGTGGCGCCGGGTGGGTCGTGCTTTTTGACAAGCTATACCACCTCTGCAATGATGTCATTTGCCGCAACAGTGGACATGTTCCTCCCCTCATCCAGTGATCGGGCATTTTTGAGTTGTCGACGAAATGGGGATCCTCCAAGGTTGTAACTTTGGCCCCCGAGACTGGTGCGCGGAAGACTGGATGTTTGTCAAAAGTGAACGTTGGGATTGGATGGGTGCATGGGTGCAACAGATTGACCACATCTGCAACCGGGTGCCGAAGGAGGCTAGTTCTGAGGACCTGATCTCGACGGGAGCACGTGCGCTCGAAACCTACGCGAGAATGCTTTGCAGAGTAGAGTTGCCGAAAGATGTGGTTGTGCAGGCCACGACTTCCTTTAGCTACCGTATGGCTCCTCTGGTCGTGCTGGCCGCCGAGCCAAGTCGGGATGAAAGGGGGGACGCATTGAGTATCGCGAACACTTTGAGGTTGTCGTCCATGACCAGGGGATCAATCTATGGCACCACGTCTACAGACAGGGAAGGCCGAGTTGGGACCGGGCTGCATATTCGCGCTTTGAACTAAAACCAAGAGCGCGGCATTTGCTATAGGTAGAGCGGAATGGTCGAGAACTGAAGATGCGGGTGGGAGGTAAGGAACTTGGATGCTGGTTGGAAACGCTTCCTTGGGCAAGGTATGCTGGTATTACAGGATGCGAAGGAGTGAACCGATTCTACGATTTTAAGGTCTTTGTTCGTTAGAAACAGGCGACCAGTTATGGCCCTTCGAGGAGTCTGCGGCTGGGGTTGGAATGGCGGTCCATCCCCGCACCGAGCCCTTTTTCACGTAAATTCAGGCTTAGATCGAATTTTCCGACACCAGACTGCAACCGGACGCTTCTAGGGCAAGGCCTCTTCTGGAGAGAGGAGGTAGAGAATTGCATTTATCGCCGTAGAGCAGGATTCGAACGTGGACGCAATGGATTTATGTTATTTGCCGGCACTGGACCTGGGGAAGTTGTATCAGAGCCGGGAGATATCTCCCGTCGAGGTGACCCAGGCGGTGTGTCACCGCATATACCAACTCGATCAAGAAATTAATGCCTTCGTTACGGTTCCCCCCGAACTTGCCATTGAGCAGGCGCGCGAAGCAGAGTTGACCTATGGGCAAGCCGAGAGGCCATCCCTATTGGCTGGAATCCCCGTATCGCTGAAGGATCTCACTCCGACAAAGGGTATCCGCACCACGAGAGGTTGTACTGACCCCCCCCAATTCTGGACACCTTATATCCTTAGTATCTAACGGTTTGATTTAGGGTAGACCATCCGGAAGGAGGTCCTTTCATGGGTAATAGTTGCTCATCCTACTCGCCCCGATTCAAGGCCCAAGTCGCTCTTGAAGCGCTGCGTGGGGAGGGCAGCCAAGCGGCTATTTCTCGGACCCATCATCTCAGCGGAGAAGTCGTATCCCGTTGGCGTCGATAATTGGTCCAAGGCGCCGCCGACGTCTTTAAGAGGTCGGCGGACACCTCGGCCGAGCAGCAACGCATCGCCGAATTAGAGCGCCTGGTCGGCGAGTTGACCTTGGAGTTGTCCGCCTAAAAAAGTCTCCACCTAGCTGGACTCTCGCTCCAGCAGAAACGGCAGCTGATCCACATGCTGGCTGCGGACTATCCCATTCGTCGGCTGTGTTGCTGGCTGGATGTGGCCCTGCCAGTTCCTATTACTGGCGCTCGCAGCGTGCCGATGATAGGCCTCTGCGGAGCCTCATCGAGCACATCGCCCTGGAATGTCCCACCTAGGGCTACCGTCGCATGACGCAACAACTGCGCCGACGGGGTGTGACCGTCAACCCAAAGCGCATCCAGCGCATCACGCAGGAGGAAGGGCTCCAGGTCCAGGTCAAACGCTAGGTGCGTACCACCTACTCGGCTCGGGGTCTGGCCCCCTATCCCAACCTGCTCAAAAGGCTCACCCCCAGCCGCCCCCATCAGATTTGGTGTGGCGACATCACCTACATCCGGCTGCCCTCGGAGTGGGGCTACTTGGCCGTGCTGATGGATCTGTACCCGCGGCATTCGCGGGGGGTGGCACCTGGGCCGCAGCTTGACCGAAGAGCGGGTCTATGCCGCCTTGGAACAGGCCTTGGCTCACCATCCGCCGCCGCAGATCCATCACTCGGACCAGGGTCTCCAGTATCTGGCCCACGGCTACGTGAACCGGCTCCAGGCTCAGCACGTCCGGATCAGTCTAGCCGCCAAAGGCCGCCCTACGGGAAATGCCTTTGGCGAGCGCCTCATTCGTACCCTCAACGATTATCGGTCCTTCCAGGAAGCCGATAAACACATCGGTTATTTTCTCGAAGAGGTCTACATGAACAAGCGAATCGATTCTGCTTTAGCCTATCTGACGCCGGCTGAATTCGAGGCTCAGTTTCATGCCCGGCGTTAGATTTAATGCCACTAAATGTGTCCCGCTTTATGGGGTCACTTCAGGTTCTTTGCTCTCCAAGGACTGGATACCAAACGTTGACGCGCCCATTGTTGAGCGCTTCTATGCTGCTGGGGTGGTTTTATTGGGCAAGACCCATACTTCCGAAAGGGGCTGGAAAGGTGACTCTGGAAACCGTGTCGTGGGACCGACCCACAATCCTTGGGAACACAGTTGTACTTCTGGTGGGTCGAGTGGTGGCGCGGCAGCTGCTGTCGCCGTGGGTATGGGTCCATTGGCGCAGGGAACGGACGGTGCCGGTTCCGTACGAATTCCATCTGCCTTTTGTGGTGTTTTTGGAATGAAGCCGTCATGGGGTCTCGTTCCCCAGGACCCGCCCAGCTTGGTGGAGCTGTTTTCCCATGTCGGACCTATAACTAGAACTGTCCGAGATGCAGCCCTTTTGCTCACCGTCATTGCCGGCGCTGATCCGCGCGATCCCATTTCATTACCGATGAATTCTGATTTCTCCGCAGATTTGAAGGGTGGAGCCGGCATTCTCCGGGTGGCGTGGTCTGCGGATCTGGGATATGCTCCGGTCGATGCGGAAGTGCGCCAGATTGCAGCAAAAGCAGCAGCTCGGTTCACTGAACTCGGCTGTTCCGTTGAGGAGGACCATCCTGATCTGGAGAATCCGTGGGACTCAATTGTCCGAGTGGTCTGGGCCTCCGCGTTTGCCGGAGCTCATCTACACGACCTGGACGAAGTGCGCGAGTTCCTCGATCTTGGTCTCGTCGAAGTAATTGAAGAGGGACAGAGCAATTCTGCTGCGGAGTTGGCTTCGGCGATTGCGGGCCGAAACGCCTACTGCGAGGGCTGGCGAGTCTTTATGAAGGATTATGATTTGTTTCTGACGCCGACTCTTCCGGTTACTGCTTTTTTTGCAGGTGACGACCATCCTGGACAAATATGTGGACATCCCACCACATATCTTGGCTGGACCAAGTTTACGTACCCCTTTAACATCACTGGACAACTTGCGGCTACGGAATCATGTGGTTTTGCCAGGAATGGTCTGCCGGTTGGATTGCAGATCGTAGGGCGCTGGAGGGATGATGTAACGGTGCTGCGCGCGGCGGCAGCTTTTGAAGATCTGGTTCCATGGTCTGTGCATCGTCCTTCTCTGGTCCCACGGTTCTATGGAGAATCGCCATAATTAGGGAGAATCTGGTGCTGGGAAAAACCTGGTGGCTTGTGGTGGCAGTATTCTGCTGCAAGCAGAATGCTGACCCAGACTCGATGCCGGATTCGACCATTTGGCAGGCTCCAATGGCCCCCGCGGCTGGCGAAAGGGTGCGTGAGCGCGAGCACATGGTCCTTACCCAGATCGCAGCGCAGAATTGGAGTAGCGATGCGGTATCGGACAAGGCAGTACTGCAAGCAATGCGCGCGGTACCCCGACATGCCTTTGTGCCGGAAGACCTTAAGAAGTATGCCTATGAGAACACCCCATTGCCTATTGGCCATGGGCAGACCATTTCGCAGCCTTACCTGGTAGCTAAAATGACTGAATTGTTGAAAATCAGTCCGCGATCCAAGGTATTAGAGGTCGGAACGGGATCCGGTTATCAGGCGGCTGTGCTGGCGCAGTTGACACCTCACGTGTACACCATCGAGATTGTCAAGCCGCTGGCAAAATTGTCCAGCGAGGTGCTCCGGAAGGAGGGAGGAAATAGGGTAGAAACAAAGTATGGAGATGGTTACTTCGGTTGGCCTCAGGAGGCTCCCTTTGATGCTATTATTGTGACTTGTGCCGCTGGTCATTTGCCGCCTCCTCTGTGGAAACAATTAAAGCCGAGGGGGCGTATCGTCATCCCGATTGGGGGTATTTATTCGGTTCAGCGCTTGGTAGTTGTAGAAAAAACAGAGGACGGGCAGCGCAGATCACATTCGGTAATGGGGGTTCGCTTTGTGCCAATGACCGGCCGGGGGTTACAAGATTGAACTCCGATGGCCGTCTTCTGTGGCCGGTAGGGGTTCTGTCATGCAGCCTGCTGGGGTTTGAAATAGCCCTCATGCGCATGTTGCTCTACGCCAGTTGGCATCATTTTGCCTTTTTGGTGATCAGCATTGCTCTTCTGGGTTTTGGCGCCAGCGGGACGGCACTGTGCTTACTGCGGCGCTGGGTACTGCCCCGGAGCGAAGCCGTTTTTTTTGCATTGCTCTTAGCCACGGCTGTATCCATGCCCGCTTCGGTGCAATTGGTGGAGCATGTGCCTGCGGAAGTGCGTTTTGTACCCGCGCTATTGGCCCGGCAGATTCTGTCCTGGGGGATCTATTGGGCGGTTTTCTTTGTGCCGTTTTTATTGGGTGGCACGGCGATCGGACTGGCGCTAATGGGGGCGGGAAAGTGCCTGTCTGCCATCTATGCCACCAATTTGGTAGGCGGTGCTGTGGGGGCAATCTTGACTTTCCTCCTTATGAACCACGTACCGCCGGCTTGGCTAGGTGCCTGCTTGGGTGGCCTGGCCCTGTCTGGTGCGTTTTCCCTGGCCTACCGCTATTCTCTGGGTCGCAAATTCGCCCTTGTCGCCTGTGCTGCCGTCAGTGGGTTGTGGTTATGGTTCGACCCGCCCCATATTCGAGTAGATTCGTTCAAATACGAGAACTATGTCGAGGGCCTCTGCGCTGCCGGAAAGGCCGAGAGAAAAGCCCATTCCTATGGTCCGCGCGGCTTGGTGGAGGTCTATGGTGGTGCCGTTTTTCACGAGTTACCCTTTCTCTCGACGGGCGAGATTCCACCTTCGATGCTGGTTTTGGCAGTGGATGGTCACTGGGCTGGCTCTGTCCTGCAAGTGGCGGATGCGGACGAGGCACGAGTCGTGGAACAAACATTGATGTCAGTTCCTTACGAATTTCTTCCCAGGCGTCCCAGGGTACTGCTGTTGGGTGAGGTGGGAGGAGCCAATATCTGGCTGGCTGTGCGCAACCAGGCAGCCTCCATCGAGGTAGTCCAGGCGAACGAGAAACTGGTTCAACTCCTGCGCGGTCCGCTCGAGGACCAGGGAGGCAGGATCTTCTCCTGGCCTGGTGTTTCCCTGAATTTGGTTGAGCCGCGCCACTTTGTTGCCTACAGCACGGCTCGTTTTGACCTTATTCAGTTGGCGGGAATGGAGTCTTTGGCGGCAGATCAAGGTGGTGTGGGTGGCCTGAGCCAGGACTACCTGCTCACGGTCGAAGGGCTGACTGCTTGTTTGCAGCGGCTTGCGCCCAGTGGGATTTTGGCCGTAGGCCGGGGCATTCAGATTCCCCCGCGGGACAACGTAAAGCTGGCGGCGACCTTGGTGGAGGCGTTGCGCCGGCTCGGGGCTGACCAAATCGATCGGCACGTGGTCGTTGTGCGTGACTTTCTCGCTGCATGTACTTTGGTCAAGGCAACTCCGTGGACTTCTGCAGAGATAGATTCGGTGCGCCGCCTGTGCGCCGACCGCCAGTTGACGCCTGTCTATTTTGCCGGGATTCAACCCGAGGAGCTCAATCGGCCAGACCAATTACCTGGACCACCTGGGACTACCGGAGACTGGCTGCATTATGCGCTCGGTCTCCTATTTGCCTCCAGGGATGAGGAGCTTTTCGAGGATTGGCCCTTCGAGATTCGTCCAGCTACCGACAGGCGACCGTTTTTCTCCCATTTTGGCAAGTTGGACTCCATTGGAATATTGCGGCAGTCTTTCGGAAGTCTTTGGCTGACGCGTACCGAATTGGGGTTGTTGTTCGTTTTTGCCGCCAGCGCGGTCGCTGTCCTGAGCGGGGCTTTATTGACCGTTTTGCCCATTGGGCTGGTGCGGGAGATTCGTCAGGCGGCAGGGCGGGGGCTGGTGGCGGCCTACTTTGCGGCCATCGGGCTGGCTTACATGACTCTTCAGGTTACCATGCTATCTCATCTAATTCATCTGTTTGGGGATCCGGTGCAGGCCGGGGCGGCGACGCTTGCGGGTTTTCTCCTGTCCTCAGGCGCAGGAAGTATGCTAGTGTATGCCTCGGGGAGGATTCCGGTGGGCACAGTACGGTGCCTGTTGCTATCGCTGATTTTGGTGGGACTCCTTGAAATGTGGATGGGTGACCGGGTCCTGGCGTTGGCAGGTCGTTTCCCCGTGGAAGCGCGTCTTTTTGTTGCAGTGCTGGTTATTGCTCCTCTGGGGTTTTTGATGGGCATGCCGATGCCGCTAGCCCTGATGTGTTTGCAGAGTGGCTCTCCCACCCTTTTGCCCTGGGCATGGGGCGTGAATGGCTTTGCCTCGGTCCTGGCACCTCCCCTGGCCACGGCGTTAGCTATGACCTGTGGCTTGCATGTCGCCGGTATGGGAGCTCTGTTCCTCTATTTGCTGGCGACTGTCCTATTTGGGTGGTTGTCCCAGGCCTGCCGTCGCTAGGGTGAGGATTTTGACAGGTCAAGGGGTAGGAGGTATAATTTTGTTTCCGGTTTCCAGTGAAAATGATAGACGGAGAAGAAAATGACCGACCGAGAAGTCATGCTGGCCAAGTTGACGCGGCGGGAGGTCCGCCAGGCTCTGGAAGATGGAAAATTCAAGGCAGCGATTATTCCCACCGGGAGCAACGAACAGCACCTGGAACATCTGGCTATGGAGCACGATATTGCTTCTTCGACCTACGTGGCGAAGGAGGCGGCCAAGCGTCTCTTCCCGCAGGTAATCGTGAGCGTGCCCGTGGCGGTCGGTATCTCCGAGCACCACATGGTCCACAAGGGCACGATTTCGGTCAAGCCGGGTCCCTGGCTTGCTCTGCTTTTCGACGCGGTAGAAAGCTTGGTTCGCCATGGTATAAAAAAGGTCCTGATTCTGAACGGCCATGGAGGCAATGTGGCACCAGTGGAAGGAGTCAAGAATCAGTGGGATCTTTACTTTAAATCGGTCGATGGCGAGATCGAGGTGCAATTTCAGTCCTACTGGGACCTGAGCCGGGAGGTTGCCGAGCAGCATTGCAAGACCTCGGTGCCAGGGCACGCGCAGGAATATGAGACGGCCTTTGCCCTGGCCCTGTTCCCCGAAAACGTGCGCCGCGATGCCATGCTGGATCAAGATGACAGGGAGCCGTTGAGGGCCAGTGCCGAGCAAGGGCGATTGATGGCGGAAGCGGCCGTGGACAAGACCGCGGAGTTTGTGCGCAGGATGATCAAGGGATAGTAGCGGTAGAAACCAGGGCTGCCGTGGCGTTGCCGTAAGTGCTCGTGAGGAGGAGCACAACAAAGGAGAAAAGGGGAACCGTTGATGGCACTTGGGCTTAGACAAGATCAGATTCAGGAGTACGACGGAAGGGGTTTTGTCATAGTGCGTAACCTCTTCTCGGAAGTAGAAATGGAGCGAGTAGCTGCGGGCGTGATTCGTTCCGTAAAGCGTGCAGATATTGAGGTTCGCAAGAAACTTTATCCAGCGCCGGCTACTCAATTCACGGTTGATGGTCGCTACATCGAAGACCCTGGGCTGGCCTACATAGCCGCCCATCCTAGGGTTGTGTCAGCGGTAGAGAGTATACTGGGTGAGCCAGTGGCTCTGTCTGCGAGTGTGGCCTATCTCAAGACGCCAGGGGCAAGAGGTACAACGGGCGATTACGAGGGGTCGCACCCTACAGCCCACCAGGACTACAAGACCTATCAGCAGGCCGGCTCCTCGTTGAACTGGCTCTTTGCCATTGCCCCTCTCGTGGACCTTGAGGTGGAGATTGGCGCACTCTCTGCCTCGCCCGGATCCTTCAAATTCAGCCGCAAGGTTCGGTCGGGCCGGGTCTGGCGGGTTGAGCGTTCGCGTGCCGACCAGATAGCACCACCGGAGGACACACGGCTCAGGCGTGGAGATCTGCTCATTTTGAGCATGTTTACTTGGCACCAAGCAGGGCCCAACAACTCCCAACGTGAACGCTATGGAATCTACAACAAGTACCGTGCCCTCAATGCCCCGCCGGCGAGCGGCCCCGAGCTTTTCAGTAAGCGTGCACATGAGACGGTAACATACAAGGGCCATTCCCTGTTGCCCCACTATGGCGACTGTGGGATCGGTATGGTGCGCCTGTTGCTGGAACGCGATGAGCATTTCCTTTTCTTGCGCAGCAAGGACGGAAGCTGGTCGCTGCCGGGTGGCCCTCTTGCCTCAAATGACCGAGAGTCCCCTCAGGGTAATCTGGTTGGCCCTGCACAATGTATGGTCGGTGCCATGCTGGGCGTGGAGATTCCATGGATGAGCTATGTCGGAGATTTTGAGGAGGACGAGCGGTTGTGCCGGGTATTTGCCCATCCACTGGAGGATTCGTCCGAGTTGCAGGTGGACGATCTGGAAGTCGAATGGTTCTCGGTGGATCAGGTATACCGCTTGAGGGCCCGGGGTGGCTACGAGCAGGAGGCCGCTGCTCTGTGGCTGAGTCCCGAGTACGAACGTGGCATCGGCGAAGCGGGCAGACAGGCTGCAAGCAAGGGTGGGAGCGAAATAAGAATGTGAAAAAGGCGACGCAGAAAATTTTCAAAGCCTTGGTTGTAGAAGAGGTGGGGATCGGTAGATTTTCGCGCCAGATTCTCAATCGCTTCACAGACGATCTGCCTGCTGGCCAAATATTGATTCGAGTCTGCTATTCCTCGCTCAATTACAAGGACGGACTATCGGCGGTAGGGCACAAAGGGGTCACTAAAAATTTCCCCCACACGCCGGGAATCGATGCTGCGGGACTAGTGGAAGAAAGTGTGAGTGCCGATTTTAGGCCCGGGGACAAGGTAGTTGTCACGGGCTTCGATCTGGGGGCGAACACACCGGGCGGGTTCGGGCAGCGCATCCGTGTTCCTGCCGCGTGGGTAGTGCCACTTCCTGGCAATATTTCTCTGAAAGAAAGCATGGTCTTCGGCACCGCCGGTTTTACGGCCGCGCTTTCCATTTTCAAGCTGCAGCAATGTGGAATTTCCCCTGAAATGGGAGAGATATTAGTAACGGGAGCAACTGGTGGAGTAGGCTGTATGGCTATCGCCCTGTTGGCTCAAGAAGGTTATGAGGTTGTTGCCGCAACCGGCAAAGTGGACCAAGCGGACTTTCTCACCCGAATCGGGGCCGCAAAAGTACTACCTAGAGACCTGTTGAAGGACGATACAGCTCGCTCTCCCCTTTTGAGTACTCGTTGGGCAGGAGTGGTCGACGTAGTGGGAGGCCCTATTTTGGGTACGGCGATCCGCTCCATGCAGGTCGGCGGTGCCGCCGCTTGCTGCGGGTTGGTGGCCTCTCCGGAACTGCCTATTTCGGTCTTTCCCTTTATTTTGAGGGGAGTAAGCCTTTTCGGCATCGACTCCACCAACTGTCCAATGACGGTGCGGCTGAAGATTTGGCGAAAAATGGCGGCTGAATGGAAGGTAAAAGATCTTGATGGCCTACATACCATGTGCTCCTTGGAAGATCTCGAAGACGAAATCGAAAGAATTTTGCAGGGGAAGCAGGTAGGGCGAATGGTGGTGGATTTGACTTCTTGAATGGGTTCCTGCCGATTTCCGCAGGATAAAATCCGCAACAAAACGGATTTCTTTTTCAGAAGAAGGTGGATCCATGGCGGAAATGGACTATGCGCAACGGCTGAAAGAAACAGGAAGGAACGATTTGTGTCCCTGCGGCTCTGGGATGAAGTACAAGAAATGTCACATGGGAGAGGACGAGGGAATCGCTCACAAAGCTCTGACCGAACCTAAAATCCGAGAGGAAAAGTCTCCTGAAGAAGTCCGGGCAGAAGAGGCCGAACCCCAGGCGGATTCGGGAACCCATCCCCAAAGTAAGAATAGGAAATCCAAATTCAGGGCTGCCAGACCTGGGGGGAGCAAAGGCGTAAGTCAGGTTAAGTTGCCTAGAAAAGCCAGCAGGTGAGCACGATTTTCAAAGACGGGTGAAGTTCCGTCACAAGGTAAAACCGGCTCATTGGCTAGATCCAGAATGGGAACAAGCCATGAGCCATGTTAAGAGGAGGAAGCCGGATGCAACCTTTTCTCGATTCTACCGCGGTCTTGGAAGATGGTAACGAGCTGCAAAAGCGTATGGAGAGGGATGGATACCTGTTTGTTCGCGCATTGTTGCCAGCGGATATATTGGAAAGTCTGCGGTTAAAGGTGCTAGAGATCGGAAGTGAGGTGGGTTGGGTCAGGGCAGATACTCCTTTGGGAGAGGCCGTTGCGGACCTAAATAGTTTTTGCGTCGAGCCCGAACCGCAGTACATGCATGTCTACAACCGCATGTACTGCCTCAGGGAATTTCACGCAATACAGCATCACCCCAATTTGGTCGGCCTTTTTGAGCGTATGCTGTGCGAGGTTGTAATGCCTCACCCGCGCATTATCGGGCGGATCATTTTCCCCCAACGGGAAGCCTACACGACCCCGCCGCACCAGGATTTTATCCCAATTCAAGGCGCAGAAGAGACCTATACGGCCTGGTTCCCGTTGGGCACGGCGCCGCCGGATTTGGGCGGTTTGCAAATCGCCTCCGGTTCGCATCGGAGCGGCGTGTACGAAATTCGTCCAGCTCTTGGCGCCGGCGGTCTGGAGGTGGTAGATCCTCTCGAAGACACTTGGGTGAGTAACCCTTTTGAACAGGGAGACGTACTCATTTTTCACAGTATGACCGTGCACAAAGGATTGCCCAATGTGAGTGAATCGCTGCGTCTTTCCATAGATGCCCGTTACCAGAAGGTCGCCGATCCGATTGTGTCTGGTAGTCTTGAACCGCACAGCCAGCCAAGTACTTGGGAAGAAATCTATGCTGGATGGCCTCCCTCCGAGCTGAAATACTATTGGCGGCAGCGGGAACTCAAGGTTGTGGAGTACGACCACAGCTACCACGATAGACGCGACCGGATGGGGCTTGAGATGGCCGCAAGAGGCGACCAGACCGCCCGTTCTACATTGCAGCGAATCATTGCCCGGGATGGCGATAAAGCCAAGCGTAAAAGGGCAGAGGCTCTCTTGGCCGAGTTGGATGCGTCGTCGCCTTAAATTGGAGGAGACAGAGGCGCAAAGGGTTGCGAAACTTGTCCGTCCCAATTCAGGTTTGTCTTTTTCCACATGGGTATCGGACAAATTTTCTGTGTACTGAAATTGAGGTTTGGAGTTATGGCTAAAGGCAGGAAGCAAAGATCTCGGACCATTAAAGTACGTGTCGGTGCCGTACAGATGATGTCCACTTTTGGCGATGTGGTGGGAAATATTGAAAAGGCCTTGTCCTACTGCGACAAAGCTGCTGAAAGAGGGGTCGATTTATTGTGTTTTCCCGAGTGCGCCAGTACGGGATTCGACTGGGTTCAAAACAAGGTGCCGATGGAGGAGGTCTACGCAGAGCCAGTTCCAGGACCTATGGTAGAGAAATTTGCGGAAAAGTCGAGAATGAATGATTTGTACATTATTTTTGGTATGGTGGAACGGCCAAAACGCTCGAAAAAAATCTACAATACGGCTTTTCTGGTGGGCCCGGACGAGGGCTATTTAGGAAAGTATCGAAAGGTATTGTCCGAGAAAGTTTTTGAGGACGGTTCCGAGGTGGATGTTTTCGATACGCGCTTTGGCAAGATTGGTATTTTTATCTGTGCGGATATGAGATCTCCGGAAATTTCTCGACTTCTGGTTGTGAAGGGTGCGAGTATTCTTTTTCAGCCGACGAATTACTTTCACCCCGACGGAATCGACATTAAACGCAGGTATATGGGCAAATGCACGGCACAAAGGACAAGGGCCATGGACAATGGGGTGCATTTGGTTATTGCCAATGCAGGGAGGAATGAGTACGTCAACAATAGCCGCATAATTTCGCCCTACGGACAAGGTCCCGAGCCCCGACTAGCATATGCTACCCGCAAGGAACAACTGCTGACTGCGGACATCGAGTACGATCCAGAAGCTAATCCGGTGGTGCGGCTGGCTAGGAGCAAATCCTGGCTGTTCAGGGAGTTGGGCGAGCAGATGCTGAAGTTCTCATTTCCGAAGGGAAAGAAAAGATGATTGTCGATAAAGTTCTGGGGGCATATGCCTCCGTCGCATCCCTGCCAGCGGCCGAGCAGGCCGAGCAATACAGGAAGGCAACGAAAGAGTGGGGGATTCATACCTTCGAGGTGCCTTTGATGGCGGGGCAGCCGTTGTTGCCGGAACTACTTGATGAGTTTGCTGAACTTTCCTCGTCGCTGGTGATTACAATGGTAACGCAGTGGGCAATAGCGGGACAGCAGACCCCGGCGTACGGGCTTTCTTCGACGGAAGAAGTGTCGCGACGTGCGGCGTTGCTGGACGCTTGCTCGTTACTGCAGCAGTGCCTCTCTTTGACCAGGCAGGGAATCCACATACGCAATATCGTCGTACACACCGGACAGCGCTGTGGCGGAACGATTCTCCATGCTATCGCTTTTTATCAAAGCCTGATTGAGTTGCGCAAGGCAGTGGCCGATGTGCTGCCGCAGTGCAGGCTGTCTGTGGAGGTGACGGATAGCCGCTCCTTGGACCATCCCATTTCTTTTCCGGCGTCAAAGAAGGCTTCTTTGAACCTGACAGAGCTTGTGGAGGTTGTTAATGCTGTGAACCGTGAGACCCTTCCTGGTCTCCCCGTATCACTGATGTTGAACTGGGGTCGCTTGCTGATCAATGATGATGACCCCCTAGGTGTTGTCCAGCAGATTACTGGTTCGGAAGTACCCCTGGAAGGGGTTATCATGTCCGGGGCAGGCGCTTCCAAAGACGGCTTCCTGGATTCGCACAACTCACACCTCGATCCAGATAGTGGTTTTTGCGCCAAGGACGCAGTGGCATGCGCGGCGGCGCTGAAGTCCACTTCTCAGTCGGTTTTTATCGGGATGAAGTGCAGCGTCAAGAAGGGAGATGGGGAGGTGTCGGTTGATGAAGTCCTGCGTGCGCAGGCGGATTTACTCAACCAGATATGTTGAGGGAGAGCGCGGTGTCACCGATCATTCTCGAGCAATTTGGGCTGCAGGGTTGGCAGATCAAGAGAGGGAATAAAGCATGACTGATTCAAACTACAGAGCTGGGATAATCGGATTAGGTTTCATTGGAGCAGCGGATCAGGTCTCAGGGGACGCTCTCGGCCAGAGGGTGGAGGACCTCGGCGGATCCCATTTTACGGCCTTTTCCCGCCATTCCCGAGTAGACTTGGTGGCAGGCAGTAGTCGCGACCCGGGGAGGCGTGAGCGTTTTGCAGAGCGTTCTCGAGGCGCTCGTACCTACGCCGATTGGAAGGAGATGCTGGAGAGAGAAAATCTCGACATTGTCAGCGTGGCAACCTATGCTCCGGTACATGCAGAGATTTCTATCGGATGTGCGGAGAGCGGGGTGCGCGCCGTCTATTGCGAGAAGCCGATTGCGACCCGGGTCGAGGATGGCGAGCTCATGGTAAGGGTCTGTGAGAAGGAGGGAACGTTGTTGGCCATCAACCACAATCGTCGCTACGAGACAAACCACCGCCGTCTGCGCGACCTGATCGCAGCGGATGCGTTGGGCAAACTGACCTCGGTGTCGGTGCAGTGGACCAGCGGCCGGCTGGGCAATGTGGGTACTCACATGTTTGATGCCGTCTGCATGCTGACCAGCCGCGAGGTCGAGGCTGTCTCGGGGACGCTCGACCCTGCCCGCAGGCCCGATTGTCGAGGGTCCCAATTCCGCGACCCGGGCGGATGGGGAACAATGCGTCTTGAAGGCGGGCTCATGGCAACAGTGCAGGCACCAGACTACGGCATGGTGTCTCCGAGCATTGATATCTGTGGTACGGAAGGCCGGGCAATGGTGGGTTCCGAGGTGGAAATTGAGTACAGTGACGGCCGGCAGGAAAAATTTGAGCGCGGCAAGGTGGGTTCAATGGATCTGGCCGTGGCTGAAATCAGGGCCGCCCTCGACGAGGGTACGTCATTTCCTTATCCGGCGAAAAATGCGGTTCGTACTTTGGAGGCCATTGTGGCCTTCCACGCATCGCACGCCCGCAATGCTGCCTGGGTCGAACTGCCGTTGCGAGGCTCGGACCGCGATATTGAAGTGCTAAGCGGGTGAGGTCGGTACGCTCGACTGCCCAAGTGTTTGAAGCCCCGGACGTGAAACCAGGAAAGGACCGGAGATGGGTCGCAGGTTGCGGCAAGGCAACGGGTATCAGGATCTGGGTTTTATCAGTGTGGGAAGGCGTGGGAACAGTTCACAGGCTCAGAATCGCGCGAGTCATTTTGGGCAGGCGATTCCAATCCCTGAGTTCGTAGCGATTGCCGTCCACATCCTCGATGAGAGCGCGGTAGCGAGAGAGCAGGCGGATCTTGTTGCGAATCTGGCGAATTTCAATGTGGCGGTGACCACTGCTGGTTTTGGCGTCCACGAAGACCACCCCGAATTCTTCGCCAATGGTATGAATGCGAAGGATGGCCGGACGAAAGTATATTTTCTCTAATTCTTTGGCCAAAACCATTCGGCTGTCGGTGTCCAGTGCCTCGATGTCTTCGAGCAATCCTAGCTCGGTTCCGTCTGCAAGAAAAAAGCCAATGAAGCGGTTGGTCTCTTCTAGGGGGAAAGCCCGGCGGATATTTAGATCTCGGTATTTCTCTCCTCCAATGCACATCACCAGACCTCCCCGTTGCGAGCGATAGAACCGAAGTTCGTCCGGATCTAGCAAGGATTGCTTGTAGTCGCTTTCTTTGTACATATCTCTAAAGTGCCTTTACTTTTGCCAATTCGGTCTGCATGTCCACCAGGCAGCGGTACACTCCGTCCTCCCTGGCAAAAAGTTCATCATGGCTGCCCACTTCTGCTATCTGGCCCCTTTCGAGGACCAGAAGACGATCCGCGTTTTTCAAAGTAGAAAGGCGGTGGGCAATAGCAAAAGTAGTACGCCCGGCGGTAAGGCGGTCCAAGGCTTCCTGAATCTCAAACTCGGTCTGGGTGTCCACAGCGCTGGTTGCCTCGTCGAGGATGAGGATGCGCGGATCGCCGATCAAGGCGCGGGCTATAGAGATGCGCTGGCGTTCACCGCCTGAGAGTCGAGCTCCGCGCTCCCCAACTTCAGTGTCGTATCCGTCCGGAAAATTCATAATAAAATTGTGGCCATTTGCCGCACGAGCAGCATCAATGATTTCTTCCCGACTGGCGTTGGGAATACCGTAGGAGATGTTTTCTGCAATACTGCCCTGGAACAGAAGAGGTTCCTGCAATACTACGCCCATCTGAGCCCGTAACTTCTTCTGCTGTATACTGTTGATGGGTATGTCATCGATCCTTACTTCTCCATCGGTGGCGTTGTAGAACCGCGAAATCAAGTTGACCAAAGTGGACTTGCCGGATCCACTGGGACCGACGATGCCGACCATCTCTCCTGGCTCCACTGAAAAGTTGATGCGGTCGAGGATTCGAGTAAACCCATCGTAGGTGAAGCTGACATCGCGAAACTCTACTGCTCCCAGCAACATTCCTGGGTCGACGGCATTCTCGGTGTCGGCGACTTCGGGTTCCGTGTCCAGTATCTCGAAAACCCGCTCGGCCGTGGTGGCGGCGCTTTCCAGTTGTTCGGACAGCATGCACAACTCCCGTACTGGCTGGTAAAACATCATCATATAGCTGATGAAGGCTTGCAACTGTCCCAGCGTCAAGGTTCCGCCGAGTACCCGATTGCCTCCGAACCACCAGATAATTATGGAGCCGACGGAGGTGGTAAAAGCGATGCTCGGCAAGAAGTAGGCGCGCATTTTGACCGCCTGCATCTGGGTTCTGCGCAAATCGGTGTTGCGGGTGTCGAAGCGCCGATTTTCGCGGTCCTCTTGAGCGAAAGCCTTGACCACCTTGACTCCTGGGATAGTATCGGCCAGCATGGCGTTGAGAACCGAGATGCGGCGCCAGATACCATGGAAGACCCAGTGGATACGCCGGGTATAGATCAGCGTACCGAAAACCATGAGAGGCATGGGAATCAAGGCTAGGAAAGCCAGGTGCCAGTTCATCACGAATAGCGCTACCCCGATTCCGACCAGGGTCAATATCGCCACTACCATATCTTGACAACCCGTGGTTATAAATCCTCGCATACGCTCGGTATCACTGGTCACCCTGGTCATGATACGCCCTGTACTGGTTGTAAAAGCTCAGGGAGAGGAGTTGGAGATGGCTAAAGATCTCGGTCTGCAAATCGTAGACCACGTGCTGCCCCAACCAGCCCAGGCAATAGGTCCGAATTCCGTTGATGAGAGCCCGTCCCACATACACGCCGACAAGGCCGAGCACAACCCAGAATAGCAGGTTAACAACATCCTGTGGCGGCGTGAGTGCCTCCAGTCCTTCCTTCTGTGTTTCGTCATAATCGGCTATTACGGGCGTGATCACATCATCGATGAGTACTTTGTTCAGTAATGGAGGAAGGAGATTGATTGCGGTAAATCCCAGGGTCAGCAGCAAACCGGACAAAGCTATCCGTTTGTAGGGCCTGACATAAGAGAAGAGACGCCAGAAGGTCTCGGTTTTGCGGATGCAGTAGGCGCAGACCTTAGTACCAGGTTTTAAGGCGCGGCCACAGCTAGGACAGGACTCGACTGGCTTGACGGAGGGTGTTTGGACCGTTTCTTCTTTTTCTTCCTCTACCTTGGGCACCAAACCAACCGAGGCGGCCTCAACGATATGCGGAACGGCGGAAAATTTGTAGTAAGCACTCTGCGAGAATCGTAGTAGCTCGACGGTCTCATCCGCCAGATCAATCACGAGGGCGCCGCTACCCACATAGTTCCTGGTCTGAACTCGTTGGATATCGCGTAGGGGAACAATTTCGGTGTCGGGTTCTTCCGTTCCATTCGGCTGGATGACAATTAGGCGTTCGTCCGTGAGTCCAAACCAGGAATCTCCATGGGTGCCGTCCGGGCGCAGATCGGTTGGCCAGGAGGGCGAGCAGGAGTTTGCCGTGCAGGACATCGCGCAAGTATGGCACTAATTTCTTTGGAATGGGCTCTACTAAATCCACCCACTACCTCCTCTGGTGTTGGCGATTCTGCATTTTCGAAGCGCGTCCTACTTGAAATTTCTTATATTGGTAAATCTCAGTTTTTAATCTAAACCTCTTCATTTTCCAGGGCAAATTAGGTTACAAATTTGGGCTCATCAGGAATTTCTGTAGGTAGCCCCCATATATTGTGGGCTCGGATAGAGGTCCAGTCCGCCGCAGTGGAAATAGATCGCGGTATGAAAGTGCATGCGGTTGCGATATCCACTGGCCCTGCGCTTGACCTTCTCAACCCGTGCGTTCAAGGATTCGTTCAGCGCGTTGGTGATAGGGTGCCGCAAATAGGTCAGCACATGGTCGATACGCCTCTTCAGCGTTGGCGCCACCGCGATAACGGGCGGTAGCCGGCTGTGGGTCGCCCAGAAATACCCACGTTGGAAAAAGCGACGGGCCCATCCTTGCCGGCGGTAGGTCCACAGCTTGCGCAGGGTTTCCTTGATGGCCAGGCACGGCTGACCTGCAGATCCATGCGCCGCAGCTCCTCGAAACGAGGCAACAGATTATCGGGGATAGGGTCGGGGTGGTACAGCCAGAGATATTTGCTGCCCGTGAGCACCTCATCCTGCTGGGCACGCCGCTTCTTATGCTCCTGGCGACGCACCCGGTCGACCGCCTCGTTCATCAAACGCAGGACGTGGAACTTGTCGAAGACGATCTGGTCTGCCGCGTCGGGCACACAGGCCTTCACGGCCGCGATGTAGGGGTCGTGCATGTCCATACAGAGGGCCTGGATCCGCTCCAATTCCTCCGGGTCGAAAGGGAGGAAATACTCCTCCAGGCTCTCCTGGCGACGGGCGTCGGCAACGTATTCCACGCTCCTCGTCTCCAGGTCGCAGACCAAGGTCATATACTGATGGCGTTTGGCGAACGACTTTTCGTCGACCCCGCTATAGGTCGGCACCTTCCACGTCTTGCGGCGCTGGCCCCGGCGTACGGAGCGGTCCATCATGCCCCAACAGCGATCCCAACTGAGCCCCGTGAGACGGCTCACCGCCTGGAGGGGGCACTCCTTCTCCAGGTCGATGAGGTGGGCCTCCATGGCCGAGGTCAGATCCGAGCCGGGTTCGGCCCAATCCGAGGCCATGGAAATCACGCCGTGTTCCTGACACCGGACCCGGGGCAGACGGGTAGGGACATAGGTGGGCACATCGCAGGTGTCCAGATGCCGCCCCTGCCGCTCCGGCGAGTGGTCATAGACCGGACACCAGGCGTTGCACCGCGGGCATCGCAGCTTGACCCCGCGTTCATGGTCCACATAGACGTCAACCCGCTCTTCCGATGCCGAAAATCGCACCTCGGTGACGATCCAGGGACGCTTGATTTTCAACAGACGGGCATAGAACTGGTTGAGATCTTTCATCGACGGTACTCCCCGATGGGTGGCAAGAGATGGCGATTGACAACACCCCTAGGATACCACAACATGTTAGGGGCACCCATACTCAACCCGGATGAGCCCAAATTTGTCGCAACTTGTGCAGTTTCGTAATTTGGCCAAATAAACCCAAAGCGGAATTTTCTGCAGTTTTTCTACAACCTTGTAATTTGAGGAAACTTCTTCATGCATCTACCGCAACCTCGGACCGAGCGTTTGCAACGGCGCGATGAAATTATCCGCCGCCTCCTGGAGGCTCTGCGTCCAGACCAAGTTTTCCACCGTCCGGAGGACTTGGTCGTGTATGAGTGCGATGCACTTTCGGTCTATCGACAGTGCCCCATGGCGGTGGTCCTACCGGCCTGCACCGAGGATGTATCCGATGTCTTGCGTGCCTGCAGCGCTACGGGCGTCCCAATCGTTCCCTGGGGTGCAGGCACAGGGCTGTCGGGTGGTGCCCTTCCGCTTCAGGACGGTGTCGTCATCAGTCTGGCGCGGATGAACCGCATTCTAGATGTTGACCGCAAGAACCGCACGGTGACCGTTCAGCCAGGTGTAACCAATTTAGGTGTCACCCATGCGGTGGCCGATTTCGGCTTCTACTATGCCCCCGATCCTTCAAGTCAACTGGCCTGTACCATCGGGGGTAATATCGCCGAAAACTCTGGTGGAGTACACTGTCTAAAATACGGTACCACCACCAATAATATCCTGGGTCTTGAGGTCGTCGTTGCAGATGGGGAGGTAGTGCGCATGGGCGGTAAAGGCATGGATCAGGCGGGGTACGATCTTCTGGGTCTGTTGACTGGATCCGAGGGTATGTTGGGAATAATCACCGAGGCCACCTTGCGAATCCTGCCCAAACCCGAGTTGGCACGCGCGATAATGGCCGTTTTCGGCTGCGTGGAAACAGCTGGCCAGGCGGTGGCCGAGATAATCGCGGCGGGCATGGTACCCGCGGGCATGGAGATCATGGACCGGCTTTCAATCGAAGCCGTGGAGGATTTTGTGGGTGCAGGTTATCCGCGCGGAGTTGAGGCGCTGCTGCTGGTCGAATTAGATGGACCTGCTTGTGAAGTTGAATACCAGGTCGGCCTACTGGAAGATTTACTGCGGCAGAATGGGGCCACCGAATTGCGCAAAGCAAGGAACGAAGCAGAGCGGTTGAAGCTGTGGGCAGGTCGTAAGGCCGCGTTCCCGGCCATGGGTCGGGTCAGTCCTGACTACTACTGTATGGACGGAACGATTCCCCGGGGAAAGTTACCCGAAGTACTGGGCCGCATACAGCAACTATCCAAAGAGTACGGTCTGCGGGTGGCAAATGTTTTCCACGCTGGCGATGGCAATCTGCATCCACTGGTGCTCTATGACAGCGGTACCCCTGGGGAACTGGAAAGAGCTGAAGAGTTGGGTGCCGAAATTCTCAAACTTTGCGTCCAGGTAGGGGGGGTCCTAAGTGGAGAACACGGCATAGGCGTAGAGAAACGCGACCTCATGCCGTGTATGTTCACCGACGCTGATTTGGACACTCAGGAACGCATAAAGAGAGGATTCGACGCCGACCATCTGCTCAATCCCGGTAAAGTATTTCCCGTTCTTCGCCACTGTGCTGAAGGTGGCCGCATGCACGTGCACAAGGGGGAGTTGCGTTTTGCGGAATTAGAACGGTTTTAGCAATCGCACCTATGAACTCTCCCATTCGTCCCCAGCGCCCGAGTAGTCCGGATGTTGTTCAGGAACTGGTTCAAATAGCCCTGGCTACCGACTCATTCCTGCATATTTTTGGCAGTAACACCAAATCCCACCTTGGGCGGCGTATTGATGGGCTATCCCAAGTGGATATGTCAGGACTGAATGGTCTCATCAGCTATGAGCCTGACGAATTGGTTCTGGTGGTGGAGCCAGGCATGCGTCTGAGAGAGGTTGAACAGCTCCTGGCGAAGGAAAACCAACAACTGGCCTTCGAGCCACCGCACTGGGGTCCTGAGGCCACCGTGGGTGGAACGGTGGCCTGCAACCTGTCCGGCCCGCGCCGCTTCAAGGCCGGAGCTCTGCGCGACCACCTCCTTGGAGTAGAATTGGTCAATGGCCATGGTGAGCGCGTACGGTCCGGGGGCAAGGTGGTAAAGAATGTAACTGGATACGACTTGTCCAAAATCATCAGCGGCTCCTTTGGTACTCTCGGGATCCTGACCGAAATTTGCCTCAGGGCCTGGCCCCGGTCCGAGACTCAGAAGACTCTGGTGGTGTACGGCCAAGATCCTGCCACTGCCCTTGAGTTGATGCTGGAATTCGCCGCAAGTCCTTGTGAAATAACAGGCTTGGCCTACCTTTCCCATGCCGATGCGCAACCATCACAAACTTTGGTCCGGCTAGAAGGATCGGCTGTTGCCCTGGCCGTCCAACTGAGGAACTTAGACAGGAATCTCCAAGGGGAGATACAAACCTTGGAAGAAAGTGAATCAATGGAGCGCTGGAAGAACCTGCGGGAACTGAGGTTCTTCCAGACGACGGCAAATGAACAGCTATGGCGATTCTCCTTGCCGCCGGCCAAGGCTGTAGAACTCCTCGATGACCTTTTACCACATGGCGTCCACCGCTTTGGATTCGACTGGGGTGGTGGACTGCTCTTCGCCATCATTCCACAAGATACAGTAGCGTCCCTCTTGCACCAATTGGCCATCCGTCACGGCAGCATCGCTTGGCGCTTTGCCAACGGCAAACAGGATTGCAACGATGCTGCCTTCACTCCTTTGTCCGCGGGGGTAGCGCGAATGAATCGGATTTTAAAACAAGCCCTCGATCCAAAGGGGATCTTCAATCCATCAAAAATATACAAGGATTAGGATGAGATTTCACATTTTCGGTATGAGTGCGAGTGCTCTTTGAGCAAGTTTGACATGCCATGTGGTTTTACTTAAATTTTCGCAAATTCTGGCAGTTAAGCCCCCTTCAGGAAATCCTGATTCATCGATAGCCAGCCTCTCATGGATCCATTTCTATCCCTGATTCAGAATGAAATGGAACGCGTCGAAGAAGGACTTGATGCAGCTCTCCAGTCCGACGTAGAATTAGCGCACGAAGTAGCTCGCTATATGGCCACCCTCAAAGGCAAGCGTCTTCGACCGGCGCTTGTTCTTCTGAGTGCCAAGGCGACAAATGCGTGGGACGAACGCATTATCGACGCGGCCGTAGCCATTGAAATGATTCATGCAGCTACTATGATCCACGACGACGTGGTCGACTCGGCTGCCATGAGGCGTGGAAGGGCCTCGGTGAATTCTGTATGGAGTGGCCAGGTAGCAGTGCTCATGGGAGATTTTTTGCTGGCGCGGGCTTTGTGCATCCTGGTCAGTTTGGGAAGTCTCGGAGCCCTGCAAACTGTAGCGCGAGCCACCGAGCGCCTGAGCCAGGGGGAGATTTTGGAGATTCACATCGGGCTTCAGGCTGATACCCGGGAGGCCTCCTACTTTACAATGGTAGCCGATAAGACGGCGTCGTTGATTGGTGCTTCGTGCAAGCTCGGCCCTATTCTGACCGGGGCATCTGCAGAGATTGTCGACGCCATGGGGAAGTATGGAGAATCGTTGGGATTGGCCTTTCAAATTGCTGATGATATCCTCGATTTCACCGGCGATGCTGCGGTTCTGGGCAAACCAGTCGGGCATGATTTGCGCGAAGGAAAAATTACCTTGCCCCTGATACGCGCCTTGACCATGGCGTCGAACGATGAGTGCGCGTCCATGCAGGCCCTGTTGCAGCAAAAAGAAAAAAGCGAAAGCGAATGGGAGCGTATCGTCGCCTTTGTCGAGACCTACAATGGTGTGCACTTTGCCCGCGAGACGGCACGGAGCTGCGGCGAGCGCGCCCTGAAATGCCTGCAGGTACTGTCGCCATCACTCGCCCGGGAAGTCCTGGAAATGGCCGTAGGTTTGGTAGTGGAGCGCGACAATTGACTGGGGAATGATGGTCCGCCTCCTTCTTGGTGCGGCGGCTCTCCTGTCGGTTTTGTATTTCATGCGACCAGGTGAGGTCGCAGTGCCAAGCGAGCATGTCCATTTTGCAATGGGCACCTCGGTAACACTCAAGCTCTACGCCAAAGTGGAGAAAGTCGACTCCTTGGTCCAGGTGACCTTTGCCCAGATCGACCGCCTCGATTCGCTTATGAGTCGTTATTCGCAGGTTAGCGAATTGAATCTGATCGAGCGCCTGAGCGCCTTCGAGGAGGCGACGTGCTCGCCGGATGTTGCTCTGGTGCTTCAGCGTTCGCAGCATTTCGCCCATAGTTCAGGCGGCGCCTTTGACATAACTGTCGGTGCCCTTACGCGGTTGTGGGATTTTCAGAACCTAGAGGCGCCTCCCCCTGCCGAGGAAATTGATTCGGCCCTGGTGCTGGTCGGGTATGAGAATTTGCAGGTGCAAGGCAGGAAGGTGCAACTGCGCCGCGAAGGGGTCCGTCTGGATTTGGGGGCAGCCGCCAAGGGCTTCGCTGTGGACCAGGCCGCCGAAACGCTTCTGGCTGCTGGAATTTCATGTGGTATGGTCGAAGCAGGAGGAGACATTCGCTACTGGGGTCGCAAACCGGACGGACGGCCGTGGCGATTCGGGGTGCAGCACCCCCGCGATCCCGAGCAGTACATTGCCGTTGAAGACCTGGGCTTGACCGCCGTGGCCACTTCTGGAGATTACGAACAGTTCATCGAATACGAAGGCAAGCGTTGGCATCACATCCTCGATCCAACCACGGGCTATCCTTCACGGGCGGCAGTTAGCGCAACTGTATGGACAACAACCGCCTTGGATGCGGATATCCTTTCGACTGCCCTCTTTATCCTGGGGCCGAACCGGGGCATCGAATGGATCGAATCACTGCCCCAGGCCGAGGGGTTGATATTTTTTTTTCGGGAAGGAAGGCTCGAGAACCGAGCCTCCAGCGGAGTGCAAAATCGAATCCGCTTTGTGAAGGAATGACCTGAACTACAATTGGGTTGGAATCAATTTTGTGATTATGGGTACAGGTTACATTTAGATCTTGACCGTAGTCTCACACAAAAAAGTTGTCTGAAAATTTACTGGGCTTTCCAATCGCGCGAAAGCTGCGGAATAGGCGCCGTCGAATGGACATTTTCACCGCAACCTGAGCAGGTTGGGCTGACTTCGGCTCCCACGACTGTAGCTGTGCGGAGGTCATCGGGGTCATGACAGCATCTAAGTCTCGATTAAGGCAGGTCAAATGAAAAGGAATTGGAAACCGCTGCTCATTCTCGCACTTATCGCGGTCGCCGTTTACTACCTGTATCCAAGCATCGAATTCTATGGTCTTTCCAATGAAGAAAAGGCGACCATGGATCAAAATGCCCCAGAACGGCTGGAAGAATTGCAGCGGCGATCGATCAATTTGGGGTTGGATCTTCAGGGCGGTATTCATCTTGTTCTGGAGGTCGATCTTTCTGAGTTGCCGGCTGAAGAAGCCAAAGATGCCGTGGAACGTGCCCAGGAGGTCATCCGCAATCGTATCGATCAGTTTGGAGTGGCCGAGCCTACTATCCAGCGCCAGGGGGCCAACCGCATCGTTGTGGAGCTACCCGGGGTTCAGGATGTACAACGCGCCAAAGATCTAGTAGGTCAGACAGCCCTCCTCGAGTTCCAACTCCTTGAACCTTATGCGGAACGCGACCGCATCATCCAGCGCATCGATACCATTCTGGGCAAAGAGAAAGCCTCCGAGGAACTGGGCGAGGAAGGAGAAAAAGAGGGTGAGGGGGAAGGGCTTTTTGGAGAGTCGGACGAAGGTGATGAGCCAGCAACAACCTGGACTCTATCCGCCTTTCTCGCTCCGGCCGGGGAAGATCTTGCCTTTTCGGTCAAGAACCTGAGCCAGATAAGGGCAATGTTGCAGGATTCCAACGTTCTTGACGCAATCCCCGTCGACATGGAGTTCCTATTCAGCAGTAAACTTGAAGGGCCCCAGGGCAACCAGTACTACCGTCTTTACCTGGTCCGCAAAAGGCCGGAAATGACCGGCAACGTTGTTCAGGACGCCTTCGTCTCCTTTGGACAGAGCGTCGAATATCTGGGGCAGCCCATTGTCAACTTCAATACTACGGACGAAGGGGAGAGGATTTTCGCCCGGACGACCGGCGCTCACGTGGGAGAGCGTTTGGCCATCGTCCTCGATGGGGCAGTATACTCGGCTCCCACCATCCAGATCCGGATTCCCAATGGTCGCTCAATTATCACCGGCAGCGCTGACGAGGCAGAGGCCAAGGACCTGGCCATTGTGCTCCGCGCCGGGGCCCTGCCGGCCAAGGTGGAGATCATCGAAGACCGTACCGTTGGTCCTTCGCTGGGACGGGATTCCATTGAGCAGGGCCGGGTTGCCGCCCTTTACTGCACTGTTGTAGTCGCCCTTTTCATGATTCTCTACTACCGGGTGGCGGGCATAATCGCCGATCTCGCCCTCGGCCTCAATATTGTCTTTGTGATGGCGGTGCTTTCAGGTTTCCACGCCACCCTGACTCTTCCCGGTATAGCGGGCATTATTTTGACCATCGGAATGGCGGTGGACGCCAATGTGCTAATCTTTGAACGCATCCGTGAAGAGTTGCGATCAGGTAAGACTTTGCGCGCTGCCATCGACAGCGGCTACAGCAATGCCCTGTCCGCCATCATCGACGCCAATCTCACTACGTTGATGGTGGGGATTGTGTTGTATCAGTTTGGTACCGGTCCCATTCGCGGATTCGCCTTGACGCTCTGCATAGGAATCATTTCAAGTTTGTTTACTGCCTTCTTTGTCACCCGGACCGTATTTGATCTGATTACCAGAGGCAGTGAGATACGAAGTCTGAGCATAGGCCCGATGCGGGTGTTGGCCAATCAGCGTATTTCGTTTCTTTCGCGCTACAAGCACGCTTTGGCGGCTTCAGCTACAGTCCTTGGCATTGGCTTGGTTTCGGTACTCGGGATTAACGGGCTGCCTCTTGGGATCGATTTCGCCGGAGGAACATTGCTGGAAGTACATTTCGAGCCAGCAGTAGAGGTCAAGGACATTCGCGCCAAAATGGATGCGGTACCAGTCGACGACAAGACCTTGGATCTTAGTTCCAGTGAAATTAAGCAATTTGGCTCCCCAAATGACATCCTGATCCGCATTGTCGAAAGCGAAACCGGAACGGATGTGGCCGACGGAATCAAGCGTGTGCTAAAGTCAGGCTTTGGCAGCAATATTCCCAATGAGCTGGAATGGATCCGGCGCCAGGAAAAGGTAGGACCCAAGATCGGCAGCGAATTGAGCGGAGCCGCGGTGAATGCCGTATTGGTTGCTTTGGTCCTAATTCTGATCTATATGGCTTGGCGTTTTCACCGGTTCCTCTACGGCATCGCCGCGGTGCTTGCTCTCTTTCACGATGTGCTGGTCACCCTGGGGTTGCTTTCATTGCTCAATGTCGAGATTACCCTGGCTGTGGTAGCCGGCCTGCTGGCGATTGTTGGGTACTCGCTGAACGACACCATTGTGGTCTTCGACCGGGTCCGGGAAAACCTGCATTTGGTTCGCAAAGGCGCCTTTGCCGCTATTCTGGACCTAAGTATAAACGAATGTCTGAGCCGCACCCTCGTTACCTCGATGACTACCCTGATGGCTGTCCTTATACTGATGGCTTGGGGGGGTGAAGTAATCCGTGACTTCACCATAACCCTGCTCATCGGCATCCTGGTCGGCACTTATTCTTCGATCTTCATTGCCAGCCCGGCACTCTATATCGGCCAGGAATATACCGAGAAAAAGAAGGGAAAGAAGTAGCGCCTTACCACGCCCAGCCTGCACATAAGCCGGCATTGTCCAGATCCAGAAGGATTTTCGCCAGTACTGTGCAGTCGCCAGTGATTATTGTGTTTCCCCCAATGTGGAGTTGGCACGAAGGCACCCGGCGGTTCGGAGTTGTCCAGAATTCGGGACCCAACTAAACCGAAACAGTAAATGAAATACCTCGTTGTCTGCGGCATTGTCCTGATCCTCAGCATCCTTGGCCCTCAGCAAAACTTGGACAGCTCCTTTGACTCTTTGTGGGCATTGGGGGCTTTGGCCATATTGAGCTTCGTTTGCCATCAAACCGCTGCCTATTTTCGCCTTCCGCTACTAGTAGGCTGGATTGCCGCCGGCCTCGTTTTGGGCACCAGCGGCCTCCAGATAGTACGCCCAGCGGAGCAGGCCACGGTTGATTTCCTCCTCTCTCTGGCTGCCGTATGGGTTGGTTTCCAGGTAGGCATCCGACTCGCATGGCCGCGAGGGCTGAATTGGTCCATTATCGCGGTGGTTGGATTGGCGACGATAACTACTTTCGTGCTTGCAACGGCCGGGTTTGTCGTCATTGCCAAACTGCCTTTCTGGCTGGCTCTTTTCCTGGGATCAATAGCTAGCTTGTGGGGGCCTATAGCGGTTTCGGCTGTGTCCTCAAATAAAAGTACCCTGCTTCTGACCCTAATTGGATCGGGATTCAGCCTGGTAATCCTGAGCGTCGTCTTGATCGCCTTATACCTGCAGGGCAGCCTTCCCGTGGAAGCTCCGCATGCAGCGGGGAAAATCTGGCTGGGCTTCCTAGCTGGAGCAATCGGAATGGAGATCCTGCGCCGCCTGGGACTTTTTTTCGATAAAACCTCCACCTTGCTTGCCGGTCTCTGTTGCAGCCTCGTCCTGGCAGCATTAACGGTCGATGCTCTGCAACTATATGCCCTTCCCTTCGGCCTGGGGGCAGGCCTAACTCTGAGCTACTTTGAACCTAGCCTCATGCGTGCGCGCAACGCCCTGGAGCCGATGGGTGCTCTGGCTCTCATGATTTTTTTTCCCCTGCTGGGTGCTACCATTGATCTGGCTATGCTCTGGCCCCTGTCAAGCGGAATTTTCATGCTGCTTCTGGTTCAAGTCCTTGCGCCCGTCCTAGTTCGTGGGGTGGGTTTGCTACTCTGGCAGCCCGGATCTCTCCGACCCCTGAACATAAACAAGCACAGCGGCTGGCTCATTTTGCCCAAAGGTGCTCTCCTCTTCGAATTGATTTACCGCCCTCGGGACAAGGGACTTTTGGAAGTACTCCCAGAATCCTGGACCCGACTCTTCTACCAGGTGGCCTTGGTAGATTTGTTGATACACATTCTGGTTTTTTCAACCTTGGCCCTGATGATTCAGCGCCTGATTCGGCATCCTGCTCAAGCCCCATCTTCAAACCAGGAGGAGGAAGTAGGCAGCCCATGACCTCTGAATGAGGGGGCTTGGCGCAATTGTGTATTGTCGGTTCAGGCGGTATATTCTCAATTTCCGCGAATTTATGGATGATATCCGAGAGAACTGGGAAAAGGTTCAGGAGCGCATAAGGCAGTCCGCTGCCCGAGCCGGCCGTGACCCGAGAGAAATATCGGTGGTCGCCGTCACCAAGACCCGCACTGCGGCGGAAGTCGAGGCGGCTTTACGCTGTGGAATTCCCACCATCGGAGAGAACCGGGTCCAGGAGGCCGAAGCCAAGAAAGTCCAGGTGGGTGTTCCTGCCCAGTGGCATCTCGTCGGTCACTTGCAGACCAACAAAGCCAAAAAGGCCATGGCGCTATTTGATTTGGTGCAGTCTGTGGATAGTCTGCGTTTGGCCATGGCTTTGGAGTTACAGGCAGGAAAGGCATGTCGGGTCCTTGATATCCTGATTCAGGTCAATACCTCTGGCGAAGAGAGCAAAGCAGGGGTGGCACCGCAGCATCTACAGGCATTGTCTCGGAAGGTCTCCACAATGCCACACCTGCGGATTCGGGGATTGATGACCATTGGAGTTCTGAGTGCAGACTCCAGGGTTATACGCTCATGTTTCGCCCTGCTCAGGGACCTGCGCAACCGCCTCGCCGTTGCTCGCATCGAAAGGGTTGAAATGAAATACCTGTCCATGGGAATGAGTGGAGACTTTGAACTGGCCATAGCCGAGGGCGCCAATATGCTGCGCTTGGGGTCGGTACTATTTGGGTCACGGCCGGGCTAATCGGTGGGAGCTGAAAGCAAAGTGTTCGACTATAGTAACTTCACAACCGGGATAATTGGAATAATCACCTCTTTGTTAGAGATCTACAAGTGGGTCGTTATCATTCGGGTACTTATCTCGTGGATAAATCCTGACCCTTACAATCCGATCGTCCAATTTCTCCGAGGTGTCACGGATCCGGCAATTGAATCAGTGCGGCGCTTTGTGCCTAACTTTCTCTATGCAACCGGCCTGGACTTCACTCCGCTCATTCTAATCATTGTCATTCAGGTTCTAATCTTGTTTCTCAACAACTTTCGCCTCTGATTACTGAACACATGGAAATTGCTGAGAAATCTCCGCGGCTTGACTTTGCCGAGGTACCGACTAAGGTCGACTTTCCCACGTTGGAAAAGAAAATCCTCAAGTTGTGGGAGGAAGACAGACTATTCGAAAAGTCTGTGGCGAGCCGGCCTGCATCAAAGGATTTTTCCTTTTACGACGGGCCACCATTTGCCAGCGGTTTGCCGCACTATGGGAGTCTTCTGCCCACGATCATTAAAGACGTGGTGCCGCGCTACTGGACCATGCGAGGGTTTCGGGTCGAACGCCGGTTTGGCTGGGATTGTCACGGACTGCCGGTAGAAAACGAGGCCGAGCAGCAACTCGGCCTCAAATCCCGGAGAGATATTCTCGACTACGGAGTTGCCGAGTTCAATGAGTTTTGCCGCAGTCTAGTATTGCGCTATACCCGTGAGTGGCAGGAGGTCATCCGCCGCGCCGGCCGATGGGTCGACTGGTCAAATCAATACCGCACCATGGATGCGGAGTTCATGGAATCGGTCTGGTGGGTCTTCAAGTCGCTATGGGACAAAGGGCTGATCTACGAGGGCTACAAATCCCTGGCCTACTGCCCTCGATGCGCAACGCCGTTGTCGAATTTCGAGGTGAACCAGGGTTATCGGGAGACCCAGGATGCGTCGATTACCGTGCGCTTCAAGGTGCGCGAAGAGGAAAATACTTCAATCCTGGCTTGGACTACGACCCCATGGACCTTGCCCTCAAATACGGGCTTGGCCATAGGACGGGATATCCAATATGTGCGGGTGACCCTTCGCAGTGGCGAAAAACTCATCGTGGCCAGGGAACTTCGTGAGCAGGTTTTCCGCCAGCACCAGGAGGAGATCACCAGGGTCGAAGACCAGCCCGCCGAGGCATTGCTGGGGCTGACTTATGAGCCCCTGTTCGACTACTTTTCGGCCCAGCGCGAGCACGGAGCCTTTCGAGTGGTGGTGGCCGATTTTGTATCCACCGAAAATGGTAGTGGCATTGTCCACATCGCTCCCGGTTTTGGCGAAGATGACTACCTTCTGGGCCAGAGGGAAGGATTGCCCGCTCTCTGTCCAATTGACGAGGATTGTTGTTTCACTGCGGAAGTCGGCGACTACCAGGGCCGATTTGTCAAAGACACAGATCACCACATCGTGGGCAGGCTGTTTGCCGGCGGCCAGCTCTTCACCGAAAGTTCCATTGTCCACAGCTACCCTTTCTGCTGGCGCTGCGAATCCCCGCTCATCTACAGAGCGGTTTCCACTTGGTTTGTCAAGGTTGAGGCGATCAAGGAGCGGATGCTGTCGGCCAATCAGGAAATCTGGTGGGTACCCGAGCATATCAAGAATGGTCGATTCGGTATGTGGCTCGAAGGGGCTCGCGATTGGGCGATCAGTCGTAACCGCTATTGGGGCACTCCGTTGCCGATATGGCGTAACGAAGAGAGCGGAGAGACGGTCTGCATCGGAAGCCGAGCTGAACTAGAGGCTCGGTGCAAGCATCCGGTCGAAGATTTGCACAAACACTTAATCGACGCCATAGAGATCCCAGCGTCTAAGGGGCAGGGCACTCTCAAGCGCATCCCCGAGGTTTTAGACTGTTGGTTCGAGTCGGGTTCCATGCCCTACGCGCAAACCCACTACCCTTTCGAAAACAGGGATCATTTCGATAGAAACTTTCCTGCCGACTTTATCTCGGAGGGGCTGGACCAGACGCGTGGATGGTTCTATACCCTCACAATTTTGGCAGCAGCCCTTTTTGATAAACCGGCCTTCAAAAACTGCATCGTCTCCGGCATGCTCCTGGCCGAGGACGGTCGCAAGATGAGCAAACGTCTCAAAAACTATCCAGAACCAACGGCGATGATGGGCGTCTATGGTGCGGACGCCCTCAGGCTATACCTGTTGAATTCAGCGGCGCTCAAGGCCGAGGAAATGCGTCTGACCGAGAATGGAATCAAAGAAAGTCTGCGGTCCGTGATCATTCCCCTCTGGAACGCCTACAGCTTCTTTGTTACCTACGCCAATATCGACCAGTGGACACCGCCGAGGGGCGAGGTCGTTGCGCCCGTACATCGGCTCGACCGGTGGATCGTTTCCGAGCTCCAGAGCTTGATCCACGTAATCAATGTCGAAATGGAGGCTTATCGGCTTTACAAGACAGTGCCGGCCATGGTGTCATTTATCCAGAAACTTACCAACTGGTACATCAGGCGTAGCCGGCGGCGCTTCTGGAAATCTGAGGACGATGCCGACAAAGCTTCGGCCTATGCCACCCTCTACTATGTCCTGGTAAACCTTGTAAAAAGCCTGGCCCCCGTCCTTCCTTTTGTTACCGAGGCCATATACCAGAACCTGGTGCGCACCCATGCAGAAAATGTTCCCGAAAGTGTGCACATGTGCGACATGCCTCAAGCCGACGAGTCGCGGCGCAGTGCCGCACTCGAAGAGCAGATGGACTTGGCCAGCCGGGCCGTGGTACTTGGACGTTCCCTGCGCAATAAGCACAAGCTAAAAACCCGCCAACCTCTCCAGCAACTCTTCCTGTTGCCTCCTGACCAGAAGAGCCGCAAGGAGTTGGAGGAAATGGTTGGGTTGATCTCCGACGAGCTGAATATTAAAGAGGTGGTACTGGTCGAGGACGAGACTGAGTTTAGTCATGTCTCCTATCGGCCCAATTTCCGAGTTCTCGGGCCACGCTTCGGTAACCGGATGCGCGAAGTGGTTGCCCGCATTCAAGAGTTGGAGTCGCAAGAGGTCCAGCGGTTGAGGGCCGGAGAGGGAATTGTAGTAGCAGGTGAGGAGATTCACCGAGACGATGTTGAAATCCAGCGCCAAGAGAAGGAAGGGGTGGTCGTGGCTTTCGACGATAATCTGGGGGTAGGTCTGAATATCCAACTCAACGAGGAGTTGATTGCCGAGTGCACGGCGCGCGATCTGGTCAGCCGAGTGCAGAACATGCGCAAGGAAGCCGGGTTGGAGGTAGCGGATCGCATTCGCTTGGGGATTCTGGGCCAAGGCGAGCTGGAACAAGCTGTCCAGGCGCACAAGGACTATGTTGCTGCTGAGACCCTGGCACTGGATTTGCAGGTAGGACGATTGACCGGAGATCCTCTTTTGGTGCAAGAATGGCAGGTCAATGGTCACATTTGTACTATTGGTATCGCGCGGTTTTAAGATTGCGCCGACCATCGTTTTGACCACAGAGGGATTATCGTAAAATACCTGAATATCAATAATCGGAGAACCTGGGATGGACAAAGAAGAACTGGAATTTTTCAAAGACCTGATTTTGGAAAAGCGCAGTCAAGCGGCTGCAGGACTTGAGGAAATCGAGCGGGTCGCGCGCGACGAAGCGGCGCGGGAATCCACGGAAGATCGCTCTGCCTACTCGCTGCACATGGCTGACCGCGGCACCGATGCCATGGAGCGCGAAAAGTCCCTACTTTTTGCCCAACGAGAAGGCGCCTACTTGGAGCTCCTCAACGAGGCACTTGACCGCATTGAGAACGGAACCTTCGGCATTTGCCGCATTTGCGGTGGCGAGGTTGGACGGCCGCGTCTGGAGGCGGTGCCCACGGCGACTCAATGCATCGATTGCAAATCAAGACAGGAAACCGGGTCGCAGTGAAGGTGCTGTGGGCGGTCCCCTTATGTCTGATCTTCGACCAGAGTTCCAAAATTGTTGTTCAGAAATCGATGATCAGAAAGGAATCCATTCCAGTTCTGGGCGATTTTTTCAGGCTGACCTATATCCACAACCCAGGAGCAGCATTCGGCTTCGATTTGGGAAGTTCCTTCATCCACACTTTAATCTCTTTCGCTGCCCTTCTCTTCGTAGGATGGCTATTTTATACAACTCCAAGGGAAAGCAGGTTTTTGCGTTTGGGTTTGAGCATGGTTGTGGGTGGTGCCTTGGGAAATATTATCGATCGGCTGTACCTCGGCGCTGTGGTCGACTTTTTCGACGTTGGCTTTGGCACTTTGCGCTGGCCGGTTTTCAATGTGGCGGATTCTTTTGTCACAGTGGGAATTTTTCTTATGGCGATTGGCTATTTGCAACAGAAAGAAAAAGATAAATCCATTGCAGGCCTGGGACTTTCTGGAGACCGGATCTTGAAGGGTTGAGCATCTTGTGCGCATTATGCAGTTTCAAGTCTCTTCTCAGGAGGCAAGGCAGCGGCTGGACCTTTTTCTGAGCCGGTGCAGCAGCCAATTTTCGCGCCGTCGGATCCAGGTGCTCATCAAGGACGGCCGTGTCCTCGTAAACGGCGAAAAGAGGCGGCCCAGCTACTCGATATGTGGCGGAGACCGGATTAGTATCGACCCTCCGGCGCCGCGACCCCTCGCCGTCGAAGCCGAGAACATTCCACTCGACATCGTATACCAAGATGACGATTTGCTGGTGCTCGACAAGAGTGCAAGTATGGCGGTGCATCCAGCTCCTGGTTCGTGGGAAGGCACCTTGGTGAACGCCTTGTTGTACCATTGCAGCGACTTGTCGGGAATCAATGGGCTATTGCGGCCGGGCATCGTACATCGGCTTGACAAAGACACCACCGGCTTGATGGTGGTTGCCAAGAACGACGACGCCCACCGCGGTCTGGCCGCTCAGCTTGAGAGCCACGCTATCGAACGGCACTATACAGCCCTTGTGTGGGGACATCCGCGCGAAGATAGGGGACGGATCGAAGCGGCGATTGGCCGCAACCCTCGCGACCGCAAGAAAATGGCCGTGGTCGATGGAGGACGTGCCGCCGTTACCCACTTTGAGGTGGTAGAGCGATTAGCCTTTTTGAGCATGCTAGATCTGCGCCTGGAGACGGGGCGCACCCACCAGATCCGCGTGCATTTGCAGTACAAAGGGCATCCCGTTTTCGGCGATCCCGTCTATGGAGGGGGCAACAAAATCCGCGGAATTAATGCTGAGGGCCGCCCTCGGGCCAAAATTTTGCAGGGGTTGATCCACAGACAGGCGCTCCACTCCCGGACTATGCGTTTTGATCACCCTCGAAGCGGCGTGCCGATGGAATTTGCCGCCGAATTGCCGGCCGACTTGACCCGCCTCCTTGAGGCAGGGCGTTAGCACCCTGAGCCAAGTCACGCGATACCACTATTAGGCTGGTATTCTCTGTGTTTCCGGGCAAGACCGAGAGCTGGTTTCTTTGGGGCCATCTGGCCATAACCTTTCATCAGGGCGAGGAGACCCGAGCAAAATCATGAAGAAAATTGTAGTCGTCGGACCAGGCGGAGTAGGGGGCACTGTGGCTGCACTTCTGGCTCGTAAAGGTGAATGCGCCGTCACCGTTGTCGGCCGTCCAGGTGCCCACGTGGAGGCCATCAACCAAAGCGGTCTCCATATGAGAGGTCTTCATGAATTCACTGCTGAGGTGGAGGTCGTCGACCATGGCCTCGATGTGCGGGAGTGCGATGTCCTCATCTTTGCGACAAAGGCTCAGCACACCCAAGAGGCCCTGAGGGCTACGCAGCACATCAGGGTCCGCGAGTTTGTCGCCTCTTTGCAAAATGGAGTCGTAAAAGACGAAATGCTGACCGCCGCGTTCGGCAAGGATATGGTGGTTGGGGCATTGACGGTTATCGCAGCCACGCGCACAAAACCGGGCCTCATCGAGTGGACCTTTGACGGGGGAAACTACTTGGGTGAGCTGGACGGATCGACATCGGAGCGGGTCGAATCATTTGTGGCTCTTTTGCGGCGAGCCGGGCTTACGGTGCAGGCCTCCGACTCCATATTGCCCATTACTTGGACGAAAATGATTGGTTGGACTCCTCTTGGATTGCTTGCCACCCTTTCGAGGCAGTACAACGCGGGTATCGTTACCAACAGATTGCTTTCTACCCAACTTGTAGAAATAGTCCGTGAGCTCAGTGCTCTCGCCGGAGCAAAGGGAATTCCATTGATTGATTTCAGTCTTTATCACGTGAAGACTTGGTGCCGGGGAAGTGTTGAGGAAGCGGTCGAGGATGTGCTGGCGTCACCCCTGGGTAATGGTCAAACCGCGCACTCTGCTCTCAAGGATATACTGCGAGGTGAACCAACGGAATTCAGCGCTTGCGTAGGTCCCGTGATCGCCGAGGCTGAAAAGCTCTCGATTCCCCTGGCAGGAACCCGTGCACTCTACTCGGCCCTAATGGGGCTGGAGGACTCCCTAAAATTTAATTGATCCGAACATTGTAATATCTAAAATCGAGTGGAGGAGAATATGTTTTCGATCGGCTTGTCTATGCAGTTGAGACCGGGCTGCTACGATGAATACAAGGAAGCCCATGACAACCTCTGGCCCGATCTGGCTGAGAGCATGGTGGTTAACAACGTGAGCATGTCAATCTATCGCTTTGAAGACCGGCTTTTTTTGCACGCGGTAGCACCTACCGAAGAAGACTGGAATAATAGTCGTGAGGGAGAAGTGTTGGAGCGATGGTGCAAGTACATGGCCAAGCTGCTCGCCAGCGACGAGAAAGGGGAAATCATATTCGACGAGTTGCCCGAAGCTTTTTCATTCGGAATGTTCAAGTCTGAATAGTCAGCGGAGAACCCGGAAATTTTCCGCCGTCCCCTTCAAAAAGGGACGGCCAAGCGTTCACGGGTGCCAGGTTTTTGCCAATCCGGCGTATTCTAGTGCCAGGGCTGGGATGTCAACACCCACCTCTGCACACCAGGCGTTTAGAATCTTCCGGTATACTGGTCCTGGTTTGCCGTCTCCTATGGTCTGGAAGTTAAATCGGGTGATTGGAATCATACAGATGGTAGTGCTCGTATACCAGGCTTCGTCGGCCGAAAGCAGGTCATAGGGTTCGATATCTATCTCGCGAACCGGCATTCCAAGTTCAGCCGCAAGTTCCATGCAGCAGTGGCGCCCCACACCCCGGAGGATGTTGTGCGGTCTGGGGGTCGAGACCTGGCCGTCGTGAACGACAAAGATGTTATTCCCTGTGCCCTCGGTGATAAACCCGGTCTCGTCTGTCAGCAGGGCGTTGGCTCCCTTTTCCATGCGCGATGCCTGGAGGTCCGCGATCTTGTAGAAAATGCGACTGTGGTTCTTTGCCTTGGGATCGATGTAGCGCGACGGAACGGACTGTTGCGGGGTGACCACAAAGTGGGCACCCCGCTCGTAGCGTTTGGCCATATTACCAAGGGTGCGGATGATCGGGTAAATGTTTATGACGACGGTCGGCTCGCTTCTCTCTTTGATGATTTCTTCGTAGATAGGCATGCCGCCGCGGCTCACATTGTGCATTATGTGGAATTCCAGTCCTTCTAAGGCCGGTAAATTTCGCGCGATGGTTTCCCAGGTGATCTCCTCCATTGCTTCGATACCGAAACCGCAGTCGATCTCGGCATAGCGCATGGAACTGTAGAGGCGCTCCATATGATCGCGCAGGCGATAGGGCTTTTGCTTGAAGGAGCGGGTCAATTCGAAGACCATGTCGCCGTACATAATTGTACTGTCGAAGATCGAGATCCTCGCTTCCAGCTCGGGGACAAAGGCGCCATTTAAATAAACCAGACGTTGTGGCATCGTGCATTTCTCCAATTTTCCGGATTGTTAAAAATTTCACTGATTTAGGCCCGAACGAAGCGGAGACCTCGGCTTGCCAGTTCCGCGACCCAAACCCTGGCGGGAAAAGGCAGCAGGACCTGCCAATTATCCTTCAGGTCCGTCAGTAGTCTTCCTCGCACCCAAAGCTGCCGCCATCAATGCTCGAGTGTAACTGGATCGGGGATCGGAAAAGATCTTTGCGGCCTCTCCCTGTTCTACCACCGATCCATCTTTCATCACGACGATTTCGCTGGCCAGGGCGCGTACCACCTCCAGATCGTGGCTGATGAAAAGGTATGCTAGTTTATAGCGTCTTTGCAGACCGAGTAATAGTTCGATAATCTCGGTTTGGGTAGTTCTGTCCAGGGCACTGGTCGGTTCATCCAAAACCACAAAATGAGGTCGGAGAACTATGGCGCGCGCAATTGCAATGCGCTGCCGCTGGCCGCCCGAAAACTCGTGCGGGAAGCGGTCCATTGCTTCCGAGCCGATCTCCACTTCCTCCAAGGTTGCGGCCACTAGGCGGCGGCGCTCCTCGTAGTTGCTCCCAAGGCTATGTGCTAAAAGCCCTTCTTCGACGATCTGGAAGGCCGACAGCCGCGGACTTAAAGAACTGAAAGGATCTTGGAAAACGATCTGCATTTCCCTCCTTAGAGGCCGCAGTTCCTTGTTGCGCAGTCCCTGGATCTCCGATCCTTTGAAATAGATATGCCCCTCGCTGCTGACCAGCCGCAAAAGCGCCAACCCCAAAGTGGTTTTGCCCGACCCGGATTCGCCCACTAGGCCGACGGTTTGCCCGAAGCGCATACTAACGCTGATTCCGTCGACCGCTTTGATATGTCCTTTGGCACGGCGAAGAATTCCGCGTTTGATCGGGTACCAAACTCTGAGATTTCTTGCGCTTGCGACCGAGGAAGCGCTTTCGTCGAGAGGAGTGGCAGTGCCCTTGGGGCTGGCGGCCAGTAATTTTTGCGTGTATGGGTGTTCGGGTGTATCAAAGATGCACTTGGTAGAACCGGACTCGACAATTTCTCCCGATTTCATTACGGAAACGTGCTCGGCCATGTGGCGCACTATGCTCAGGTCATGGGTAATCAGCAGGATGGCCATGCCCAACTGCTGTTGCAGTCCGCGCAGCAATTTGAGGATTTGTGCTTGAACGGTGAGGTCCAGCGCGGTGGTGGGTTCGTCGGCAATGAGCAGGTCGGGCTCGTTGGCAAGGGCCATGGCTATCATAACCCGCTGGCGCTGTCCTCCCGAAAGCTGATGTGGCCAAGCGTCGAGGCGGGCCTCGGCGTCAGGTAGTTGCACCATGTGCAACAACTCCACGCTGCGCCTCCTGGCCTGTTTGCGCGTCAAATCCTGGTGCAGAATCAGCGTCTCGCTGATCTGCCTCTCGATGGTGTGTACAGGATTGAGCGAAGTCATGGGTTCCTGGAAGATCATGGAGATGCGGTCGCCGCGAATGGCGCGCAGTCGTGCGGGCGGTAAACCAAGCAGGTCCTCGCCGGCGAAAAGGACTTGGCCGTGGGGATGGGAAGCGCGGGGGTAGGGAAGAAGCTGCAGCACCGAGAGCGCGGTCACCGATTTTCCCGACCCCGACTCGCCCACGAGGGCCACGGTCTCGCCTCTTTCGACTCGGAGGCAAGCTTTGTGCACGGCGGCTATATTGCCGGTTTCCAGGTGAAATGTCACTCCCAGATTTTTGATTTCGAGCAGGCTCATTTTACTTCCTCCCGCACCAAGTTCCTGCGCGGGTCAAAGGCGTCGCGCACGGCTTCGCCGATGAAGACCAGCAGAGAGAGCATTATGGCCAGCACGAAAAAGGCGGTAATGCCCAGCCAGGGGGCCTGCAGATTGCGCTTGCCCTGGTTGAGAAGTTCACCCAGGGAAGGAGACCCCGGAGGAAGCCCAAAGCCCAGAAAATCCAGAGAGGTAAGGACGGTGACAGATCCGGTCAGGATGAATGGTAAAAAGGTCAAGGTCGAGACCATGGCGTTAGGTAGAACGTGCCGGAAAATGATTTTGGCGTCGCTCAGGCCCAGGGCGCGGGCAGCGCGCACAAATTCGAAGTTGCGTGCGCGCAGGAACTCGGCGCGTACTACACCTACCAGATTCATCCAACTGAAAAGAAGCATCAGGCCCAGGAGCCACCAGAAGCTGGGCTCCACTACGCTCGCCAGGATAATTAGCAGGTAGAGAGTAGGCAGGCCCGACCAAATTTCCGTGAAGCGCTGAAACAACAGATCGAGCCAGCCGCCGAAGTAACCTTGCACGGCACCAGCTGCAATGCCGAATATCGAACTGAACATGGTCAGCACCAACCCGAAAAGTACCGAAATCCTGAAACCGTAGATCAGGCGCGCGACTACATCTCGTGCCTGATCATCCGTACCGAGCCAGTTATCCCACGAAGGTGGTGCAGGGGCCGGGACCTCCAACTCGTAGTTGATGGTGTTGTAGGTGTAGCGGATGGGGGGCCACAGTATCCAGCCCTGCGCTTCGATCAGTTCCTTGACAAAGGAGTCGCGGTATTCAGCCTCGGTCTCGAAATCCCCGCCGAAAGTGCTCTCGGGATAAACGGAAAAAACCGGATAAAAGAACTCCCCACCATAGCGCACCAGGACGGGTTTGTCGTTGGCGATGAATTCGGCCGGCAGGCTAAGGCCGAAAAGGATCAGAAAAATCCAGAGGCTCCAGTAGCCGCGTCGGTTGCTCCTGAAATTCACCAGCCGGCGACGATTGAGACGTGAGATGCGGAAACCGACTAAACGATCTTCTGCCAGTGGTGGCGCAATGCTCCGGGAACTGCTCACTTCAAGCCTCCCGGCTTTCGAAGTCGATGCGTCGGTCGACAAGGGTATAGGTCAGGTCGCCAATTAGCTGTATCCCGAGACCCAAAAGGGTAAAGAAGTACAGCGTAGCGAACATCACCGGGTAGTCACGCCCGATGGCAGCTTCGTAGCCGAGAAGCCCTAGTCCGTCGAGGGAGAAAATGATCTCAGTGAGCAAAGAACCGGTAAAGAAGATGTGCACGAAGGCGCGAGGGAAGTCGGCGATGACGATTATCATGGCATTGCGGAAGATATGGCCGTATAGCACGCGCCGTTCGCTCAATCCCTTGGAATAGGCTGTGGTCACGTACTGCTTGTTGATTTCGTCGAGAAAGGAGTTCTTTGTCAGCAGGGTAAGCCCTGCAAAACCGCCGATGACGAGAGCCGTGATGGGCAGAGCTAAGTGCCAGAAGTAGTCAGCGATTTTGCCGGGAAGGCTGAGGTCCTGCCAGTTTGGTGAAGTCAGGCCGCGGAGGGGAAACCAGTCGAGGTAGTGGCCGCCGGCAAATATTACAATTAGCAGTATGGCAAAAAGAAAACCGGGCACGGCATTACCCACTATGATCGTTCCGGAAGTCCAGACGTCGAAACGGGAGCCGTCGCGCACGGCCTTGGCAATGCCCAAAGGAATGGAAATACAATAAATGAGGAGGGTACTCCAGAGCCCCAGGGAAATCGATACAGGCATTTTGTCGCGGACCAGATCGACAACGCTCCGGTCGCGGTAAAAGCTATTCCCGAAGTCGAAGCGCAGATAGCTGTCCAGCATTTGCAAGAAACGCGTATGAGGCGGCTTGTCGAAGCCGTACATGCGCTCAAGTTCGCGGACGAGTTCGGGGTCTATTCCCTGAGCGCCGCGGTACTTGCTGGAGACGGGGTCGCTGGCTGCCCACCGGGAATGGCCCATAGGCTCCATTTCGCCGCCACCGCTGACGCGGATGGTGGCATCGGTGGAGTGACCTTGGAGCGAGGCGATCATGCGTTCTACAGGCCCACCTGGCGCCACCTGGACAATGACAAAGTTGACAAGCATAATCCCGAGAAGTGTCGGGACCATCAGCAAAAGGCGACGTACTATGTAAGGGAGCATTGGTGAGGCCCTTGTGCTTTCCTACTTCTCTTGCCGCAGTTTTGCATCCCGTTCGGCGTCGTACCACCAGGTATGCGGAAACCCCATTCCGTTCTTTGGTGGTTTTGCAGGCTTCCCAAATTTGTCCCAGTAAATCAGCCGATAGTCGCGGCTGTACCATCCCGGGATCACGTAGTGCCCCCATAGCAACACGCGGTCAAGGGCGCGCGTCAGGGTCACCTGCATCTGTCGGCTCTCCACGGCTATGACGCGTTCCACCAATTCATCCACAACTTCGTCCGCGATACCGGCGTAGTTTCGGGTCCCATTGAAGTTGGCCGTGGCCGAACTCCAGAAATTGCGTTGCTCGTTGCCGGGACTCAAAGTCTGGCGCCAGTGGGCAATGATCACGTCGTAGTCGAATTCCTGCAATCTGTTCTGGTATTGGGACGAATCCACGGTACGCATGCGTGATTCGATGCCCAACCGTTTCAAGTTTTTCTGAATGGGGCCTATGATGCGCTCGTACGCCGGGGAAACAAGAAGAAATTCGATCGTCATTACCGCTCCGGTCGCGGTGTGGGTGAGCGCGTTGTCCACCACCCTCCAACCGGCTGCAGCCAGCATGCCTTTCGCCATGCGCAGGTTAGGGCGTATATCACCGGACCCGTCCGTAGCCGGTGGCTCAAAAGCAGTAGTGAAAATGTCGTCGGGAATCCGGCTTCTGTACTTCTCGAGAATTGCTAGTTCCATCCCTTCCGCAAAATCTGAAGAAGCCAGATCGGAGTTGTTCCAGTAGCTCTTGCTGCGCCCGAAAAAATTGTGGAGCAACCGTGAATTGGTCCATTCAAAGTCGAATGAGTAAGAAATAGCCTGCCGAACTTTCGGGTCGGCGAATTTTCTGCGCCTCGTATTGAAACAGAAGCCATGCATTCCCCTTATGACTTGGTGCGGGATCGTTTCCTTGACCAACATGCCCGCGTCAACCGGGGGGAAATCATAAGCGGTGGCCCACTCGGTGGCGCTTCCCACTACGCGAAAGTCGTACTCTCCTGCCTTCAGAGCTTCGATCGCAACTGTGTCGTCGCGATAGTAATCGTAGCGAATGAGATCGAAGTTGTTTTGTCCCGCCTGCACCGGCAGATCCTGGTCCCAATTACCGGCGACCCGCCTGTAAGTGATGGAGCGCCCCGGATCAACAGACTCTATCCGGTAAGGTCCACTACCAAGGGGCGGCTCCAAAGAGGTCTCGTCGAAGGTTCGTTTTTCCCAGTAATGTTTGGGCAGCACTCGCATCTGCCCGATGATCAGAGGTAATTCGCGGTTGGTCCCGCTTCCGAAGGAGAATTTTACCTGGCGCTTACCAATCTTTTCGACCTCGACCACATCGGCGTAGAAGGTGCGGTAAAAGGGCAGCCCCTTGGCGGTCAGTGTCTCGAAGGTGAAGATTACGTCATCGGGTGTTACTGCCATGCCGTCGTGCCAGCGTGCCCCGTGGCGCAGGGTAAATACGACCCATGAGCGATCTTCAGGGCATTCAATCTTTTCGACTAGCTGGCCATATTCGGTAAAAGGCTCATCCAGCGACTTGGTGAGCAGCCTATTGTATATGAGCAAGGACCCGGCCGCAGCCACTCCCTTGAGAATAAACGGATTGAGACTGTCGAAAGTGCCTACCGTGGCAAGGCGTAGCTCTCCACCCTTGGGCGCATGGGGATTGACGTAATCGAAAGATTCAAACCCGGGTCCGTATTTGACGTCGCCAAACATAGACAAAGCATGGCTGCCGTAAGTGGCCTCGCCGCCATGAGTGCTGCCTGCTAGAGCAACTGCCAATACTGCAGTGCAAAAACCTGATTTTGGCATAGCTCCCCCAAATACATTTTCAATGGGCATATTTGGCGCAGAAATTGGGATTCACCGCAATTTCAGCGAACAAAAGTCCGCCCGGAATAGCCAAATTTCCAGGCGGACTTTCTCTCCAAGCAGCGGTTGTTTCAATTGTCCCGAGGCACTGCCATCATTCGCTCCAAGGCACTGCGCGCTCCGGCAATAACGTCGTCGTCCAAGGTAATTTCGTATTGTTCGTCATTCAACGAAAAGTAGACATCCAGCAGGCTTGTGACCTTCATGTAGGGACAGTGGAGTCGGCAGCCAATACAGCCGTCTGCGGGGACGAATTCTTTGTCGGGGAAACGTTTCTTCATCTGGTGGATGATTCCGTTCTCGGTCGCAATGATGAAGGTCTTGACTTCTGGATACTTCTCAATGGCTTTCAGCATTCCGGTTGTAGAACAGACCTCGTGGGCAGTTTCCACCACGTCCTGGCGGCACTCGGGGTGAGCAATGATCACCGCTTGCGGATACTCCTCTCTAGTGCGCTCCACACTGGCGTTGCGCAGAACATCATGGGTAGGACAGACTCCGTCGTATATCGCTATTTCTTTGTCATTCACTTGTGCGGCGACCCAGCGCCCGAGATTCCTATCCGGAGTGAAGAGAATTTTGTCGTCGCCCAGACTGCGGACAACCGAGACTGCATTGGCCGAAGTGCAGCATATGTAGGACTCGGCTTTGACCTCGGCCGAAGAGTTGATATAGGTCACTACCGTGTGATCCGGGTACTTCTCCTTCCAATCGTCCAGGCTCTCGGGCGTAATGGCGTCGGCCAGGGCACAACCCGCTCCCAGATGTGGTAGGAACACCTTCTTCTCGGGGTTGAGAATCTTGGCCGACTCGGCCATGAAATGGACGCCACAAAAGACAATTATTTCTGCATCGGTGCGGGTAGCCTCCAGGGAGAGCCCCAGGGAATCGCCGGTGAAATCGGCAATGTCCTGAACTTCGGGGACCTGATAGTTGTGGGCAAGGATAACCGCGTTCTTTTCCCGGCGCAGGCGGTCAATCTGAAGGACCAAATCCTCTTGGGGTAGATCGTAGTGATGGTAGGACGCCCAGGCCATCCTGGCAGGGGGTTGGATTTCACTCATCGCTGATTCTGACTCCTTGGTCAGGAGGTACTGTCTCTGTGCCATTGGGAAAAATCCGCCAGAATTCTTTGCGCACGAGGCCGGTGAGCATGGCGCTTTTGCTCGTGCCGTGGTAGCGCGCAATGGCATCCAACATCTCTTGATCCCTTTCCGTAGCCGAAAAGGTTCGAACTTTGGCGCGAATACCTTTTTTGGAATTTGTGGGCGCCATAAGGTGCCTATTTTAATTGTATAATTTATATTTAAACTTTAATAATTGTATATTTAAAGTTACCTGAATATCACAAATCTGTCAACTAATTTTGATGTTTATTTTATGCTCTCCACCGAAGCCTAGTCGACCTGCCTAAATTTTGCCAATGCGGTCCATGGCCTCTTCGATCTGGGCACGGTGGTTAAAGGCCGAGAGACGGAAGTATCCTTCGCCTGCTGCTCCGAATCCGGACCCCGGGGTGCCAACTACCTGGGCCTTTTCCAATAAATAGTCGAAGAACGACCAGCTGTTCTGCCCCGCCGGGGTTTTGAGCCATAGATAAGGGGCATTGTCTCCGCCATATACGGTGATTCCGGAAGCAGTGAGTCTTTCCCGCATGTAGGCGGCATTGCCAAGGTAGAACTCGATGAGCGCGTTTATGGCCTTGCGCCCTTGTGGGGAATAGGCGGCGGCGGCGGCGCGCTGCACTGGATAAGCAACTCCGTTGAACTTTGTGGAGTGGCGCCGGTGCCAGATGCCGTTTAGGTCCACGGCTTCTCCGGTGCTGGTAAATCCTTTAAGCTCTTGGGGCACCACGGTGAAAGCGCAGCGCACCCCGGTAAACCCGGCATTTTTGGAGAAGCTGCGGAATTCGATGGCGACCTCACGCGCTCCTTCCACCTCGTAGATGGAATGGGGGATCTCCGGATCGGTTATATATCCTTCGTAGGCAGCGTCGAAGAGAATAACGGCCTTTTCCTCTCTGGCATAGTTCACCCACTCGCTAAGTGCTTGGCGCGTCATCACCGCGCCGGTTGGATTGTTGGGTGCGCACAGATAGATGAGGTCCACGTGGGCATCGGGCAAAGGAGGCATAAAGTCGTTTTCCGCGGTACAAGGCAGATAAACAAGGCCTTCGTAGCGGCCGTTCTTGGCGCATTCGCCGGTGCGGCCCGCCATGACGTTGCTGTCGCAGTAAACCGGATAAACAGGATCGGTGAGGGCAACCACAGTGTTGCTGCCGAAGATTTCCTGGATATTGGCCGAGTCGCATTTCGAGCCGTCGGAAATAAAAATTTCCTCGGTGGCGACTTCCACCTGGCGCATCCTGAAGTCGTGTTCGACTATGGCAGCGCGCAAAAAGTCGTAACCCTGTTCCGGTGGATACCCATGGAAGCTCTCGTCGTGGGCCAATTCTTCAGTTGCCTCTTTAATGGCGTCGATGATGGGCCGGGGAATCCCACGGACAACGTCGCCGATTCCGAGGCGAATAATGGGAACCAAGGGGTTGGCCTCGGCAAAGATGTCCACCCGGCGTGCGATTTCGGGAAAGAGGTATCCGGCTTTAAGCTTGAGATAGTTCTCGTTGATTTGTGCCATCCGCAATCCGATCTCTTGGCGATGGTGTTCGGTTATGCCCTATATAGAGAAATAAGGCGAATTTGCGCAACAGAGGAATGACCCACGTCGCCATGTTCTCGTGGCGCACATAGGTGAAATCCCTTAATTTACCTGGTCTGTTTCCAAGTGAGGTCATCGCTTTTGTACCCAAGAAAAGCAAGATAGTAAATGGCTTACCAGGACACTGAAGAGAAAAATGAGAGGAACTCGGCTCCTGTTGCAGATTTTATTCGGGCCATTGTTGCTGCGGATATCGAAAACAACAGGCACGGCGGTCGAATTACGACCCGTTTCCCCCCGGAACCCAACGGTTATCTGCATATTGGTCACGCCAAAGCATTTATTCTCAACTTCAGCATTGCCGAGGAGTTCGGCGGCCAGTGCAATCTGCGCTTCGAGGATACCGATCCCAAGGACGAAGACATTGAATATGTCAAGGCCATAAAAAGAGACATCAAATGGCTCGGCTTCGACTGGGGCAGCCGCGAGTATTACGTTTCTGACTACTTCGAGAGGCTCTATCAGTATGCGCTAAAGCTAATAAAAAAAGGCAAAGCCTACGTTGACAGCCTCAGCACCGTAGAAATCAGGAAACATCGTGGAACCCTGACCGAACCCGGAAAGGACAGCCCGTACCGCAACCGCTCAATTGCGGAAAATCTCGCTCTCTTCGAGGGTATGCGCGCTGGCCAGTTCAAGGACGGCGCGCACGTCCTGCGCGCCAAGATCGACATGGCAGCGTCCAACGTCCTGATGCGTGACCCCACCCTGTACCGGATACGCCATCAGCCTCATTTTCGCGCAGGCGATGCATGGTGCATCTACCCGATGTATGACTTTGTCGAGTGTCTGGCAGATGCCATAGAAGGAGTTACCCATTCTCTCTGCGATATCGGCTTTGAAAACAATCGGGTTCTCTACAACTGGATTCTACGGGAATTGGAAATCGGGGATCCTCCCAACCAGTACGAATTCGCTCGCCTCAAACTGAGCTTCACCCCGATATTGAGCAAGCGCTATCTTAAAGCGCTGGTTGAAAAGGGCCATGTCAGCGGTTGGGATGATCCGCGCATGCCGACCCTATCTGGGATGCGTCGACGCGGTTACACCCCCGCGGCTATCCGCAGATTCGTCAGAGAAATCGGCGTCGCCAAGCGGGAAAACTTGGTCGATTTAGCCCTATTTGAGCATATGGTGCGCACCGATCTCAACAAAAATGCGCCTAGAGTAATGGGAGTGCTGCACCCTCTCAAGGTCATTATCGTCAACTACCCTGAAGGCCAGGTTGAGCACCTGGAAGCCGTCAACAATCCCGAAGACGAGAGCGCAGGTACTCGCCAAGTGCCATTTTCTCGGGAACTCTACATTGAGCAAGACGATTTCCGCGAAGATCCTCCCAAGAAGTTCCATCGTCTCGCACTTGGCCGCGAGGTGCGGCTGCGCTATGGTTACTACATTTCTTGTGTGGAGGTGGTCAAGGACGAAGGAACCGACGAGGTTTCCGAGCTTCGCTGCACATACGATCCGGCAACGCGCGGCGGCTCCTCTCCGGACGGACGCAAGGTTAGGGGAACCATCCACTGGGTCTCGGCCGCCCAGGCCCTCAAAGCCGAAGTGCGCCTATTTGATCGTCTCTTCACCGTAGAGGATCCTAATGGCTCCAACTTTAAGGACCACCTGAATCCCAAGTCCCTCGAGGTGCTCACTGAATGTCGCGTCGAGCCGAGCCTCGCAGGCGCGCCTCTGGAGAAGCACTACCAGTTTGAACGTCTTGGCTATTTCTGCATTGATTCCGCTGATTCCTCATCAGGCAAACTGGTACTCAACCGCACCGTCGCACTGCGCGACTCCTGGACAAAGATAGAGAAAGCTCAAAGGCAAACTGGGTCGTGAGCAGGCCATACTCCGATCTTCTCAGGAAACAGTCCATTTTGTTTCCAGCCGGGTGGCTTTTTTCTTTGAAAGTCCCCCCAGGGTCTCGATTTCCTGCAGTAAGCGTCGTGCCCGCGTCAAATCGATGCCCGGAAGGGCCGCCGACTCGAAAAGCGGCGGTCCTATCCGCTGGCCCATAATGGCCAAAAAAAGGGGCTCGGTTACCTCGCGTATGGGCCAACCCCAGAATTCCGCTTCCTTCTTGATGGCCGTTTAGACCATATTTCAATCCCAGGCATGGAGTCCTGCCAAAGACCACAACACCGTTTGAAGAACCAGAACCATGTCCTCAGGTTTTCGCTTTTTCGGCACTAGGTCCTGCGCTTCAAAGGTTACCTTGCGTGTGAAGTAAAACGCGGGACGCCCCATAAAGTCGCCAAAAGTATCCATCCGCGAGTGCATCAGAGGTATAATCTGGCAAAGATAATCGTCATTGAGGAGGCATTTCTTCATCGCTAGCCTGAATTATTCACAAAATCGCTAAGTTGAGCAGGATGGACGCGATGTTTAAGTGTCATGTTCCTTTTTGTGCTTGTGTGCCTGTCGAGTCCAGGTTTCGCATCGGCACCTGACCGCAGAGGTCGCGGTTTCAGGCGGTTTGGTGTCGGGTTTGACCACAGTACTCCCTTGGTTTTCCGGATGATCGATGTTGTCCCTTCTCCGCGTGGGCTCAGCTGGAGTCAAAGTTAAACAGGATCGTCCTCCACACGTTCTGGAGGGGATACGAGGTCGCAAAGTGAAAACGAATGCTCCTCGCCCGCTCGCGCACCCGCGCCCCGACTTGGAGCACACGAAGCCGGATCGTGTCGAAGATGGCCGTCGCCCAGGGCGTGCCTTGCAGGCCGATCTGCTGGAGGGCGTGCATGAGCACGTAGGCGGCGCTGTGCAAAAAAAGACGGAATTGATTGGCCGCGAATCGATGGCAGGAGGTGCGATCCGAATGCAGGAAGGTCTTGTGATTCTTGATGAATCCTTCCGCCCGTCCGCGTGCACAATAGACCTTCTCATACAAAAACTTGGGGGTTCGATCCGGGATGGTGGTGGTCACAAAGCGAGGATTGGCTTTGCCCTGGGTAACCTCGGCCTTGTAGAGGATGCGCTGCGGGTGCTTCCAGCTCTTGGCTTGGTAGTCGAAACTGGTAAAGAGCCGCACCGGCTCCTCTTCGGTGCGTTCCTCCGCTTGAGCCAGCGCCTGCTCCATCAGCGGCGCCCGCTCGCACGCGGCTTTCAGCCCCGGATCACAGCGCAGAGCGTCGCTGTCATTGGCGTCCTCGTAGCCGTGGCGATCTGAAAGACGCGCTGCCGCAGGAGGTCCTCGCAGGTATGGTCGATGTAACTGGGATGGCGCCGATCCGGCAACGCCGCCACCATACGTTTAAGGACGCCGGTCCGGGCTTCGGCCTTTCTCAGCAGCAGCAGGCCCCCATCTTGAGTGGTGCAGCCCCCATGGAAATCGGCTTCGACTTTCTTGCCCGAGACCCTTGCAAACGACAGGGTGTGTTGCGAAGTCTCCATCGCGGTGTCCTCTCCAAATGGTTTGTGGTTTTGTCTGCCCCTAACTTAGGGATAAACAACCATTTATACAGGGGACATCGCAGTTTTTTTAAATAATTCAGGCTAGAAGGATGGTTTCAGGTCCCAGATCCTCGCGTAGGTAGCGACCTTTGAGCCAGTCCAGCTTCTGCAGGTCAAAAATTGCCTCGCCCAGACGGATGCGTTCGATACTGAATTGATCCAATCCACTCCGCGAAATGCGTGGGATATGTCCATGAGGTGATCGTCCACCACCACGGCCAGATGGTAGGTCGGATATCCGTCGGATTTGAGATTGACTTGGTCGTCCAGGTTTGCATAGTCAAATTCGATCTCGCCGCCGAGGCTGTCCCTGATCTCCGAGGTGCCATTCGCAGGTACCTTCATGTGGATGACACAAGGAGTATTCTGTGCCTATTTTCCTCCGGTAGCAGCACCGGTCAGATTCCGGCAGTGCCCATCATAGCCTGACCGCTGCTTCAGTTTACTTTGCTCCGCGCGCGGGGCGTCCAGTCGCTCAGGAGTGCAATAGCAGAAATAGGCGTGCCCCGCGTCGACCAGTTGTCGCGCATGCTTCTGGTAAATTTACAAGCGCTCGATCTGCCGATAGGGGCCGTACTTTCCTCCAATGTCGGGACCTCCATCCCATTCAAGCCCAACCAGCGAAACGCCTCGAAGTGCCGATTCCCGTAATTCCTACGCGAGCCTTTCCGAGCGGTGTCCTCGATGCGCAGGACCATACGGCCACCGTGCTTGCGGGCAAAAGCCATGTTGAATAGCGCAGTATAGGCTGCGCCCAAATGGGGTGGACCGGTCGGCGAAGGCGCCATGCGCACCCGAACGTCAGACATGACGATTTCCGCAGAGTTTGAGGGGGGCAATTAATTAGCACGCTGCCCGGTACCGGTTGGGTAGGCAGCAGGAGTTCTGGCTGATTTTAAGATTCAATCTTCCCCTAATTCTGCAACGCGTCCTGGTCCCTCCTCTGATTTGCCAAATTTTCCTAATTGCCTAACATTACCTGATAGCCGAACTTCAAAAACCTTAAGGAGATACATGAAATTTTGTGCTTTAGACCTCAAGCCCGAAATCCTGCTGGCTCTGAAGGAGATGGGCTATAAGGAGATGACCCCCATACAGGAAGAATCCATTCCTCATATTCTCAACGGCAAGGATGTTCTCGGCCTGGCAGAGACAGGCTCGGGCAAAACCAGTGCTTGTGGCATCCCCCTGGTGCAGCGTACCAATCCCGAGCTGAAGGCAATCCAGGTTCTCATTCTAGTCCCTACCCGTGAACTTGCCCTTCAGTACGTTCAGGAGATCGACACAATCGCCCAATATACGAACATTGCTCCTTTCGCCGTTTTTGGCGGTTTTGATATGAGTATTCAAAGGTCCAAGCTGCGACACGGGGTCCATATTCTGGTGGCCACCCCTGGCCGTCTAATCGATTTTTTGTGGAACACCGACCTCGTCGACCTTACTCAGGTACATACGGTTGTTCTGGACGAGGCAGATGAAATGCTAAAGATGGGATTTATCGAAGACATTGATTTTATCATGTCCTGCCTGATCCATGCACACGAAACCCTGCTTTTTTCCGCCACCATGCCCGCCGGGGTCGACCACTTGGCCCGCTCCTACCTCGACGATCCTGTGCGTATAGAATTGAACAAAAGTCAAAAGGCACCCCAGTCGCTGGCGCACCACTTCCAGCACGTCGGCAAAAATCGCCTCCGGGATCTGGTCGACTACTTGGGTGCAGAAAGAATCACCCAGGCCATCATCTTTTGCAATTCCCGCGACAATGGTTCGAATCTATACAAGGAACTGCAAAAGGATTTCAAGTCCCTGGAATACATCCACGGGGGCCTTGAACAGGATCGCCGCATTTCCATCTTCAACCGTTTTCGCAGCAAGAAAATCAGGATGATGGTAGCAACTGACGTGGCCGGCCGCGGTCTCGACTTTACCCATGTGAGCAACGTGATAAATTACGACTTCCCACGCACTCCTGAAATTTATACTCATCGCACCGGCCGCACCGGCCGCATGGGGCGGCTCGGGGTCGCGATGACATTTGTAACTGGACGGGACCTGGACAGCCTCGCGGATTTACTGCGACTCAACCAAATCGAGCCTGTATGGCACGGTGACCAGCCCGAACTTTCAAGGCCTTCCGGAGGCCAGCGGCGGAGAGGGGGAAAAAGGCTGCCCCAAAAAAGGAGGCCCCGGCGTCGAAGCAAGAAGGCAAGTTTTATCAGCCGGCGAGAACCCTCCACTGCTTCTAGGCCGAGCAAGAAAGATGTTTCCTAAGATTTAACGACCAGGTAGAAATTCTGGCTGCTAAACTCCAGATCCTCTCCCCCTTTATCCCCAACTCTCCCTCCACATAAATGCTTTTCTCCAAGCCATTGCAGGTTCCAGGGTCGTCATTGAAATAAAAAGTAGGGTGCTGAATCTCCGTTGATGTAGGCTTTGCCATCCACTTGGTAGTTTCCCCGTAGAGAAACTAGACCAATAAAAAGCATGATTTCCGGTGGCTGGCGCGTCAATGGCAGAACTTGACAGCTGAATGTTTGTTCAGTATGCTAAAAGAAAGGGGAATATTTATAATTGAATACAAGAACGGTTGTGTCGCCGTGATTCTTCGTGTGTCCGCCGGTCCCAACCCTCTTCTTTTTGGACCATATCCGCCTTAGAATTCTCCCCTTATTCGTATCTGTTGTTGTGCTTTTCAGCAAGGGGTCAATATATCTTGGCAAGGCCAAAAGTATCTATATGACCATGAATGGCGACTCAAGAAACGGCCTCAAACGCGCCCCTAAGGCGGCCTACGACGAAAGCAAGATCAAAACCCTCAGCTCACTGGAACACATCCGCCAGCGAACCGGAATGTACATCGGCCGTCTGGGTGACGGCTCGGACCCGGATGATGGCATTTATGTCCTCCTCAAAGAGATCGTCGACAACTCAGTTGACGAGTTCGTCATGGGACATGGCAAGCGCATCGATGTAAGTATCGATTCCGGCGCTGTCGTAGTGCGCGACTATGGACGCGGAATTCCTCTTGGCAAAGTGGTGGACTGTGTATCTGTCATCAACACCGGAGCCAAGTACAACGACGACATTTTCCAGTTCAGTGTCGGGTTAAACGGCGTGGGAACCAAGGCGGTGAATGCTCTCTCTACCCATTTTAAGGTGGTGACTTATAGGGGTGGAAGATTCGCTGAAGCAGTTTTTGCCCGGGGGGTCCTGAAAAGTAAGAAAAAGGGAGATGGAGGGGACCAGGAAGACGGGACCTGCGTGGAATTTGTGCCCGATGTTGCCATTTTTGAAGACTACAAATTCAATTTCGGGTACGTAGAGAAACGGATGTGGAATTATGCCTGCCTCAATAGCGGCCTTCGTCTGATGTTCAACGGCCAGAAGTTTGAGTCAAAAAGGGGATTGCTCGATCTGTTGCAGAGCGAGGTGGGCGAAAATGTGATCTACGATCCGGTCCATTACAGATCCCGCTACCTTGAATTTTCCTTTACTCATACCTCAAATTATGGAGAGACCTACTTCTCTTTCGTCAATGGCCAGTGCACCAGCGACGGTGGTACCCACCAGAGTGCTTTCCGGGAAGGCTTGCTCAAGGGTGCCAACGAGTTCTTCAAGAAGCACTACCACGGGGTCGATGCGCGCGAGGGAATAGTCGGTGCCGTTGCGGTGAAGATCAAGGAACCTGTATTCGAGTCCCAAACCAAAAACAAGATAGGAAACACTGATATCCGTGCTTGGATGGTCGCTCAGGTCAAGGAGGCCGTGGTTGACCTTTTTCACAAAAATCCTCAGACGGCACAAAAACTCGAAAACAAGATTATTCAGAACGAAAAGTTGCGCAAAGAGCTCAATGCGGTGAAAAAAGAGGCTAAAGAGGCAGCGCGGCGCATCGAGATCAAGATTCCGCATCTCAGGGACTGCAAGTACCATTTATACGACAAGAAGCACGGCGAAGAGTCCGCCATCTTTATCGCCGAAGGCCAGTCGGCAGCTGGCTCTATTGTCTCGGCGCGCGACCCCCACACCCAGGCAATTTTTACCCTGAAAGGCAAGCCACAAAACGTATTCGGCCGTAATAAAGCTGCTCTCTACAAGAACGAAGAACTCTACAACTTGATGATGGCCCTGGGAGTCGAGGACGACGTCGAAAACTTGCGCTACAACCGCGTGGTTATCGCTACCGATGCAGACGTCGACGGTTTCCACATTCGCAACCTTCTGATGACTTTCTTTCTCAATTACTTTGAGGAGATTGTGAGCGCTGGCCACATTTACATCCTGGAAACCCCACTCTTCAGGGTGCGCAACAAAAAGCAAACCCTTTACTGTTACAGCGAACGCGAGCGCGAGTACGCCCTGGAAAAAATTGACCGCGCTGAAATCACTCGCTTCAAGGGGTTAGGTGAGATTTCCCCCAGGGAATTCGGGCCCTTCATTGGCGCTCAGATGCGCCTTGTAAAGGTGAATGTCCGTTCCATGTCCAACGTGCCCCAAACCCTGGAATTTTACATGGGTAAAAACACTCCTGAGCGCCGTGCCTATATAATGGACAATCTGGTCTGATGGCTTATTTGGATACCCTATACCAGAATAATTTCATCGAATACGCATCCTACGTAATCAAAGACCGGGCTATTCCCCACATCGACGACGGCCTTAAGCCGGTGCAGCGGCGAATCCTTCACGCTCTCTTTGAAATGGACGACGGCAAGTTTCACAAGGTTGCCAACGTGGTGGGCCAGTCCATGAAGTACCATCCGCATGGCGATGCCGCCATTGGTGCGGCTCTGGTGATCTTGGCCAACAAAGACCTGTTTATCGAGAAGCAGGGAAATTTCGGAAATATTTATACTGGTGACATGGCCTCTGCGGCACGATATATAGAGTGCCGCCTTACTCCTCTGGCACGGGAGGTTCTATACAACCCGGGCCTTACCCAGTACCTGGACTCTTACGACGGTCGCAACAAGGAACCCCTTGTTTTTCCTGCCAAAATTCCGGTTCTCCTGGCGCATGGAGCCGAAGGAATCGCTGTCGGCATGGCTACCCGGATCTTGCCCCACAACCTCGTCGAATTGCTCCAGGCGCAGATAGCCTACCTGGAGGATGGGCAATCTCAACTCTTCCCAGATTTTCCCACCGGAGGCCAAGTCGACGTGTCAGAATACCGCGATGGCAACGGCAAGGTCCGGGTGCGGGCCCGCTTTGACTGCAGAGATTCCAAGCGAATCGTCATCCGGGAAATTCCTTATGGCACCACCACGGAGAGTTTGATTGCCTCAATAGAGGAGGCGGCAAGGAAAAACAAGGTCAAAATTTCCAGTATCAACGACTACACTGCGGAAGAGGTGGAGATTGAACTCAAGCTTGCCCGAGGTGTATATACCAGGGAAGTAGTGGACGGGCTGTTCGCGTTTACGGACTGCGAAGTGTCCATTTCGACAAGCATGATGCTAATCGAGGGTGACAAACCCCAGATCAAGAGCGTAACTACAGTTCTGCAGCACAATGTCGACCGCCTAGTCGATATCCTCAAGGTCGAATTACAGATTGAGGCCCAACAACTACAAGACAGGCTCCACGCCAAGACTCTGGAGCAAATCTTTATTGGCAACCGGATTTACAAGGCTATCGAGGAAATGACCACCGCACAAAGGGTAGTTGCCTCCGTGTTGGAGGGCTTGGAGCCTTTCGCTTCCGAGATCAGACGCGAGGTCACGCGCGAGGATGTCGATAATCTTCTAAAAATCCCCATTCGCCGCATTTCGCTGTACGATCTAGGCAAGGCCGAAAAGGAGATGCAGGAGATCCGCCGACGGCTCAAAGAGATCGAAGCTACCCTCGCGGCTATCATTCCTTATACTGTTGATTTTCTCAAGAGGCTCATTGGCAAGTATCGCTCTGAATTTTCCCGCAAGACTGAGGTAGTTTCCTTTGCCAAGGTGGACGTGCGCGAGGCCGCCAAGCGCGATCTTGCACTGTGCTACGATAGGAATACTGGGTATTTGGGCTGTGAGGTGAAGGGCAGAGCTCTCCTTGCGGTATCCCATTACGACCGGATTTTGATCATCATCAAGGACGGCACTTATTCGGTTTTGGACGTCCCGGACAGGCTCTTTGTGGGCAAGGATATGCTCCACTGCGGCTTCGTCGACAAGACCCTGGTGTTCACCTTGATCTACAAAGACAAGAATGGAACTACCTTCATCAAGCGTTGCAGCATCGACAAGTTTATCCTCAACCGAACATACACGCTCATACCCGAAGGCTGTAAGGTATTGAAGCTTACAACCCTCTCGGACCGCAAGGTAGCTTTAGAATTCAAACCCAAGCCACGCCTGCGGGTACTGCGCCAAGAGTTCTCCATTACAGACTACCCGGTGCGCGGTTTGAGAGCCGGTGGCATCCGCCTATCGACAAGAGAGTTGAAAAGTTGCAGGTTTGTTTAAATGCAACTCAACTATTCTAGGTGGGTAGCGAAGAGATCTGCAAACTACAATGCTTATTTCCTACTAGCGCCGCTATCACCCCAAGTTATTGCACACCTCAGTTGCTCGAAAACTCCATTAACAGATCTCCACATTCGACTCTAATCTTCTCAAGGGCACGATTGCGCAGTTGGCGCACGCGCTCGCGCGTTACACCGATTACCGCACCGATCTCCTCAAGGGTCATGGGGTGCAAGTCATCCAGGCCGTAATAGGCAGACACTATCTGGTATTCGCGTTCATCCAGGACTTTGAGGCAGAAGCGCACGGCCTGCTTCACGTCGCTTTTCTCCAAAGCTTCCGCTGCGCTCTCTTGATCTGCTGCATATACCGATAACAGCGAAGTATCATCTTCGGGATAGGCAGGTGCATCGAAGGAAATATCTTGCTGGGCCACTCTCAAGGCATTTCGCGTGCGCTCGGGACTAATATTAATTCTCGATTCCATTTCATCAGATGTAGGAGTTCGGCCTAATTCCTGCGCCAGTACTGCGGTCTCTTTGTCAACCTTTTGCAGGTCGTTGAGTTGGCTCATAGGTGGCCTGGAAATTTTTCCTTGCTCCCCCAGGGCCTTGAGGATGGCTTGACGAATCCACCACACAGCGTAGGTGATAAATTTGAAACCACGGGATTCGTCAAAGCGCTTCATCGCTTCAAGAAGTCCGTGATTACCTTCTGAAATGAGCCCGACGAGCGACAGGCCACAGTCCCTGTACTCCCTAGCCACCCTGACAACAAAGCGAAGATTGGCTGTTATCAAGGTCTGTCTGGCTTGCTCGTCCCCCGCTCGAGCTTTTTTGAACAATTCGGCTTCCTTCTGTCGACTCAAAGGCTGGGTATCTTTGATGTCGCGCCAGTAGAGTTCGGTGGGGCTAAATATCCTCATGGATTTTCAGGCCTTTTTTTCAGAGTATGAGTGAAGTCCCCCATGAATCCACCCATAAAGCTAACATCAATTTTTTGCAGATTTCGATGGGCAGGATGGGTGCAATAAGATTGACCCTAACGTTAAGGTTAAATATAGATGGAAAAGATCATTTTTGCAAGACTTCCCAATCTTGATGTCCATGATTCAATCGACAATGGGTCGCTCCCGCATTTTCTTCTTTTTTCCGTGGAGTTCTTTGTCCCGCCGCCGCCGCGCCGCGGCCGCTCGTGTCGGTCGGGTAGGCCGGCGCTTGGGTGGAGGCGGTTTTAGCAACGCGGCCACCAAGGCGGCGAACTTTTCCAGACAGTCCCGCTTGTTTTGGAACTGAGTGCGGTATTTGTCCGAGCGAATGGAGAGCACCCCCTCCTTGCTCAAACGCGACGCCAGTCCCTCTTCGAGCCGCCGTCGATGCTCTTCGTTGAGTGCGGAACTGTTGCTTGGCGTGAAGCGCAACTCTGCCCTGGTATTCGATTTATTGACTTTCTGCCCACCAGGCCCAGAACTGTGGACAAAAGAAAAGTGCAATTCGACCAGTGGAATGCTCAATTGAGGAGTAATTACAATCGCTTCGGCAGGCATAGCATTATGAGGGTCACCAGTTTATTTTTCCCCAAAATTATATTCAGGAGTTGATCAATGTCCAAATCTTATACCGCGGCCATCGTCGGTTGTGGCTCCATCGCCCACTCCCACATGCAGGGATACGAACTAGTCGACAATGTGGAGGTCGTTGCGGTAGTCGATCCTCTGAAATCGGCACGGGGCCAGTACGTGGAAGAGTACGGAATTCCCCAACAGTATCCTACAATGGAGGCTATGCTAGAAAAAGCATTGCCGGACATTGTCAGTATATGTACCTGGCATTTAATGCACCCGCCACAGACTATTGCGGCTGCCCAGGCCGGGGTCAAAGGCATTATCTGTGAAAAACCCATGGCCATTGGTCTGGGCGCGGCGGAAAGCATGGTCGAGGCATGTCGCACTAGTGGCACCAAGCTGGTAATCGGCCACCAAAGGCGCTTTACGCCTGGGTGGGAAAAGGCGCGCGAGCTAATGCGTCAGAAGGCAATCGGGAGTCCTTTATGGGTAAACTGCAGAATAGCCGACGGGTTGACCAATTGGGGGACCCATGTGATCGACGGAGCTCGTTTTGTCCTGGACGAGCCCTCAACACTTTGGGTGATGGGGGCAGTTGAACGCAGGACCGAGCGCTACGAGCGCGGCACCCCTATTGAAGACTGCTGCATGGGGTTAGTCCAGATGGCGGGAAATACTCAACTTTTCATCCAGTCCGACCTCGGCGCCGAGGGGGCTTCGGCCGAGGGTTTTAATATTCGAGGCACGGAGGGTATACTTGACGTCCACCAGGCTAGGGTCAAGCTCTTCAACGGCGATTCCAACGGCTGGCAGCGGGTAGTGCTGAGCGCGGAAGAGTCAAAGATCCCCGGAATAGGAGGCCAAACCCATGCTGCACAGTTGCGCGAGCTGCTGGAATGGATGGAAGGCGGCCCTGAGCATCGGGGCTCGGGTCGCAGGGCACGGGACACGGTGGAGATCATGATGGCTCTATACGAGTCCGCGCGCCGCCACGAGGTCATTCCCCTGCCCTTGAGGGAGAAAGGCTATCCGATGGAATTGATGCTCGAGGAAGGTTTACTAGCTGTGAAGCAGCCTGGGCCCTATGATATTCGCGGATTCCTCGAGCGCCAGAAAGTCGACGAAGCAGCTTATGCCCTCATGCGCTCCCAGGGATTGCCACACTTTCAGATCATGCGCAAGCTGCATGGGAGCGAGCAGTAGGTGGCCGAGAATCGTCCCCGCATAGGATTTGTCTGGTTCCCCAATGACAAGCTGCCTTAGGGCTTTAAACCCAGGCCTTTGTCTTTTTCCACACCATGTATAGCGCATAAATTCTGACATCCCGGGCTCGGTGTGGGGGAATAGTTCGACAATTGCTCCAGCTAACCGGGGGAAATGTGGCGTTTAGAGTTGTAACCTGTACCAAGCAGTAGGTAGAACACCATGCCATTCAACGGCAGGCGCAAGGGATAGCTGACCAAGCTGTGGATCAGCATGACAGTGATCATCCCCGCGACAGCCCATGGGTACAGGCCTGTTCTCCCATCATTCCAAGCGTTCTGGAAAGCACGGACAAAGCCTGCCCCAACCAATCCCAGAAACCCCAATACACCAATCAGGCCACTTTCGACCCAGACCTGGAGGTACTCATTGTGGGCATGTAGAATATCTTGGTGTTGTTGGGCCCAACTTAGTGTCTTGAAGTGATCTGTCTCTCTTTGGTGATCCCTGAAAGCGGCATAATGGTCCTGGTAGCTTCCAAAACCAAGGCCAAAAAAGGGGAAAGTGCGAATCATTTCCGCGCTTACCTTCCAAATAAAAAAGCGATGATTGATGGTCGAATAGGGTTCTGGTTCCGCGCCGAATAGGCTTTTTGTGCTGAGAAACCGCTCAGATATGGGAACAGGTCCATGGCCTCCTTTGTAGAGAGTTGGTCGTTGCATTAGGAGGAAGGTAATGACGAAAAGGAAGAGGAGAAGGACGGCAAGCGAAAAGAGCCGCCGCAAATTTCCATTTTGGACCACGATGCGCATAAGGCCGCAGATTAGAACCAGGCAACCACCAAGGGCGGCAAACCAAGCGCCACGACTGGCAGTCAAAAGCAAGCCTGAATATACCAAGCCGGTCATAACAAAGGCGGCTACCTGCAGGCGTCGTTCTACCGGTTGCAATGTGCAGGCCAAGGTCAGAGGTATTGCCGTCGCCATGTAGTTGCCGAAATGATTGGGGTTGGAAAAGACAGAGACAATGCGATCTTCAGGCTGTTTGCTGTGCAGCAGGGGGTCCTGGTAGTAGTGCTGTACAAGGGCGTAGAGGCCGGCCATAGCCACTCCGGCAAGGAAGCTCCCGGCAAGCATCTTTAGTGCTTTGGGGTCGACGGCTAACCACCAACCAATCCAAAGGAAAAGAAGTTGCGAGCCCAGGAAAAAGAGTTTGGGCAAGGAGGCATCGTCATTGAGAAAAATGGAAAAAATAGCCCCGATTCCCCAAAGGCCGGCAGCCCCAACAAGGGTTCGGGGAGGCCTGAATTGCTCACGTGTGCGCCACTCCCTGGCCACTACGGTAATCCATGCCAAGGCAGTGGCTGCACTCAGCAAGAAATAGGCCGTTTCCCTGGGGTAGAGGCCAGGATGGGCAAGAATCATTCCACCCATTCCTATTGCAAGGAATTTCCCCAAATTGGCTCTGGTCCTAGTAGAACGGATGTTTTCGATCTGGATGTTGACATTCAACTTCTAGGCATCTATCTTTCTACCCTCTTGACGTCGACAATCCAGTTGAAGAGGGTTACCCAAGTTATTCACTGAATCCATGCTGCAGTCCATTCCTCGACTAGGAGCATATCGCCATCAATAGGTTTCAGCGCAACCGCAGAGAGATCGTCGCCAAGCTCAAGCCTGAAGAAATTGACTATAAACGCCTTGATGTGCTGTCGAAGTTTTTGACGCCCACCGGAAAAATTGAAGCCGCTCGTCGCACGGGGGCGTCGCGCAAGCAGCAGTCCCGCGTTGTACGTGCTATCAAGCGAGCCCGCTATCTCGCTCTTCTTCCATACGCTAAAGACGACGCCAGATAAAAGTTGCCCCTGGCGTCGATGGAAGCGCCTCAATGGCACAGGCCGCTATAGGACTCATCGAAACCCGGGGACTGGTCGGGGTTATTGAAGCAGCGGACGTAGCGGCCAAATCAGCCAATATTCGCTTGCTTGGTTTCGAGGCCATCGGAGGAGGCTTGGTTTCCCTCCGTTTTTGTGGTGATGTGGCATCAGTGCAAACTGCCGTTCAAGCGGGGGCGGAAGCTGCCCGGCGTGTGTGCGAAGTGGTCAGTTGTCACGTAATTCCAAGTCCTCACCCCGATCTCAGAGCCTTGCTGGATGGATCTTCTGCTTCCGGCTCCGACCCTGCTCCACAACCATCTACAATTCCTTCGGAGAGCGAGTTGGAGACCACCTCTGTAGCACAGTTGCGCCAGTTGGTACGTCAGACCCCAGGAGTACAGCTTAGGGGCCGCCAAGTTTCCCGTGCCAACAAGGGAACCCTCATCGCCGAGTTGCAAAGAACATGGCGTGAGGGGAGCTCCCCGCCCTAAAGGGCATAGCCGAAGGCCTGAGTTTGATCCCCTCAGGGCGGCGCTGACCGAACCCCCAACAACGAACAATAATTGCCGGAATTTCAATCAAGAAGATTCCCAGAGGCGAAGACCGTGCCGGCTCAGGTAAATGGGGATGTTCTGAAAGAGAGGATCGGCCCCTTCTATTTCCCGAACGAGGTCGCGCTTTTGGTGAGAATGAGGACCTGTTAAGATGGTGATAGAGCCGCCGTCGCCGCCTGCCCCGTTCACTTTCCACCCCAATGCCCCGTGTTCTTTTGCCAGATCGATTATCATGTGTGCAGCGGCGCTCACCAAGTCCGGGTGTAAACGCGTTTGGGCTTGTGTATTCTCCCTCATTGCCCTTCCCAGGGCAGCAAAGTCGCCAGCGTAGACCGCATCCCGGGACTTTTCAGCGGTCTGACGCAAATCGTCGAGTTTTTTGGAATTCGGGCCATCTCCTTCCAGATCGGCGATTACTTTCTCGTGAACAGCCGAGGAACTGTGTGATTTTCCCAGGAAAATCAGAACCAGCCGACGCTCCAATTCCCACCATGTTGAATTTGGCACGTCCAGTTGGGAAACAGCGGCATGGGGATATTTAAACATTTCAATGTAGTTGATGCCTCCGAAAGCTGAGCACAACTGATCTTGGATGCCGCATTGCTGTTTTAGCATCTCTACCTCTATCCGCTGCGCCGTCAGGGCAACCTCGTAGGGAGTTAGCCGACCTGGAGTGAGCAGATCAAGTGTCCCAATCAGAGCTACGGTAACTGCAGCGGAGGTGCCAGTGGAGCAGCCGGCCGGCGCTTCGCAATATATAGTCGCTTCAATGGCGAAATCTTCGGGGATTTGCATGTACTCGATGGCTGCTTCTAGAAGGGGATGTCGGTCTTCATTGTAACCCTCCGAAAGTACCGTGTAACGAGTGCCATAGTTTTCAGCATAAATGACAATCCAGTCTTCAACCTGATCGCGTCTGAACACCTGAAGTTGTACGCCGGCATAGGGATACACGCCGATATTGAAAATCTTGCCGTATTCCGCAAACCAGGTATCGGTCCAGCCTCCATTGTCGCATATTCGGATTGGTGCAACACTGTTGATGAGGCGCAACGGAACGCGTTGGTTCATATCCTCCTCCGACAGGTTGGCCCCCATTTTATTTCAGCTATTCCGGCGGACGCACCAACCAGAATTGAAGGAAATACCCGATTGGCTGAAATTTTCAGGTTCGCCGAGCGCTGCGAACTTGCCTAAAAAAACGCTTAGCATTACCTGAGAAATGGTCGTTGATTTCGTCGCGGTTTAAGCCCAGCATCTCCGCCACCTGCTTTTCCTGCCGCAACTGCTCGTAGATTACAAAGGTAGCTGTAGGGTCGCAATGGTCCGCCTCCGGCATACCCTCGAACTGCCCCCAAGCACGACCATAGGTGATGTACTTGCCGCGGACGCAGCCTGCACAGACATTGTCCGAACCAAACATGACCCTCTTGCGATCCTCGTGCCTCATCAACAAGTAATGTGTGTACAGATCGTTTACAGCAGAGGTGTCATACCAGATATTGGGTAAGTCAATAAGAGTGTGAATCGCCTCTTCCAGAATAAAGGAGTTGAAGGCTCGGGCACAATGTGCCAAAATCCACTGTGCCCGAGGATAGCGCGAGGTGTAGTATTTCAGATCTTTCAGATTTTCAGGATCTGCTGAGCCGCTTTTCTTGGACAGGTGCATGGTTATGGCTAGCCCCAGGTCGTCCGCGACTTCGATGAATGATTCGGGCAAAAAGTCGCGAATCCGGCCGTTGATGGGATCAGGAGCAAAAACTCGGTACGGTTTCAGGCCGAAAAAATCATGATTCTTTACTTGCTGGGCGACGTAATCGGGGCTCATATCTGGAGTGACGAGCAGGTTAACCTCGGATTGGGGATCCGCCCTCAGTTGTTCCGTCATCCAGCTATTGTGACCTTCAATTTCAATGCCAATTAGAGGCGTCCCGAGTACCAGGTAATGCATCTCGCGGCCAGGATACAATTTCGCCGCCCACTCCAAATGGTCCTGATAATCGATCTCCTGGCGCAGGCCCGTAGGTGGCCCATCCAGTTTCCCCCGGTGTTTTTCGGACCACATATGGACGTGCATATCGTATATTGTGGTGGGGATGAAATCCTCCAGTTCTTTCTCCCAGATATCGCCGTCGAAAGAGCCGTAGTCGATGTTTCTCATGTGTGCCTTATGCCAGTGTAGTTAATTTTGGTAAGATCACTATCACAGTTTGTCCGCTGAAAAGAAATCACTTTGTTGTTTGTTGGCAAGTAGGAGCGCGAATATGGCAAGGCATTGGATCACCCGCGACCAAGTCGTCTACAAAATGGACAAAACCAACCCTCCGGTGGTAGAGGTTGATCCGGATGATGTCGTCTTTTTTGAGACCCACGACGCCCGCACTGGTACTATCCAGACCGATGTTGATCTATTGGACCGCTCCCACCCCCTGGGTCCAAATCCAGCTACAGGACCCTTGTTCGTGCGCGGCGCCGAGCCAGGGGATACCCTCTGCATCAAGATAGAGAAAATTGACTTGGCGGACCGGGGATTCCTCGCGGTCAAAGCTGGCCAAGGGCTTCTCGCTCATCTGGCCGAAAGGCACTGCACCAGAATCGCGACAATAAAGGACGGTATGGTCTTTTTCGGCGAGAACATTCGCTTCCCAATCCGACCCATGGTCGGCGTTATCGGAACGGCACCGGCTGGAAAAGGCATCGGAAACTCTTTTCCGGGACCGCATGGCGGCAATATGGATAACAAGTATGTCACTACCTCCTGCCAGGTTTACCTGCCCGTTTACGTGACGGGCGCCTTGTTGGCCCTTGGTGACGTACACGGCACTCAGGGGGATGGGGAAATTACGTATGTCGGTCTGGAGAGCGGTGCTCAGGTCAAAGTTAAGGTGGGCTTAATTAGGGATAAGACCCTGTCACGCCCTTTGATTGAGACGTCCGAGTACTGGGTGGCTACAGGCGAACACAAGGACATGGTGCTGGCCATGCGGATGGCGGCGGAGGGAATGGCTCATCTTCTTCAACAGCGTTTAAATATAAGCTTTGAAGAAGCCTATATGCTGATAAGCGCAGCCGTGGACATACAAGTCTGCCAGTGCTGCGACCCCGGGGTCTTCCCGGTAACCACCCGTGCTGTAGTAAGCAAAGAAATTCTGCCTTAGAGGCCGGAAAAATACTGGTTTGCCTGGAGCGGATTTCAGCGAATCCTATCGGGTAAAAATGGTGCCGCGCACATAGTCGGCATCCTTGGAAGCAAGAAAAGCCAGAATCCGCGCCACTCCAATGGGATTCCCCAGCTCTTGTCGCATTTTCGCTACCGCCTCCTCGGGATCTTTGCCTTCAGCCTTGGCAATATCGGCCACATTTTCCAATTTCAGGGGAGTACTGATGCTGCCCGGGCAGACAACATGAACCCGGACGCCCTTAGGAGAAAGCTGGCTTTCCAGGTTGTAGTGCAGGGCGTACATGCCACCTTTGCTGGCGGCGTAGGCGTACGAAGAACTGCCGCCCCGAACTCCCGCTCCTGAAGAAATCAACAGGAGAACGGAATTTCCTGCTTTTTCCAGAAGGACCACCGCGTGTTTGATCGTCAGGAAAGTTCCCTTTAAGTTGGTATCAAGGGTTGTGTCCCAATCCTCCTCCAAAAGGGCACCGATACTTTTTCGTGCTCCCTTGAGAATGCCGGCACTGCAGACAACCACATCGAGACGGCCAAAATTAGAATCGACCTTTTTAAAGACTGTGCCCACCTCTTCTTCGGAGCGTACATCCGCCCGAAAGAAGGAAGCGCGACCACCCGCCCTTTCGATCGCTTCCACAGCAGCCTGACCTTCGGATTCGTTGAAATCTACAATTACCACGGTAGCACCCTCTGTACCATAGAGTTCGGCTGTGGCACGGCCGATACCAGTAGCTCCACCCGTTATCAGGGCGATCTTGTTTTCAAGTTTCACTCACATCATCTCCGGGTGAATAGCAGATGTGAAAAGAGGCACATGTGGAGAAGTGGTTGGGTCAAAAAAGATTCCACTACCCTAGTAACTGCCGCAGCAAAGACCAGCACCCGTACTTGGTTTCGATTGATCGATGGTGTGATTTCCCCTTGATTCCTAATGGTAGCCCGTCCCTTATCAGAATCTGAAATTTTCCTCGATCCGATCAGCTAGCTTTTTCAGTAGGATCCGCAGTCCGAGCTCACGTTTTGGTGCAGTCTGTCTCCATAGCGAACGCGCCACCAAATGGGCCCCTGCCACACCTGCAACCACTAGAATCGCGGCGCCTGAAACCGTTCTGGGAGCGATCAGGAAACCCGCTAGTGTCGCACTGAGAGCAAAACCCGCAAAGGCTGCGGAAAAGAAAGCAAAGAAGGCCAATCCTCCATACTGTGCTCCAACCGTAATCTTCGTTTCACCTCGAACTGGGAATAGGGATATTCGCATGGACTCCACATCGGTTTTGTTTTCCCATTTGAGGGATCCGGCGTTCTGTTTGACTTCTCCATGTTTCCTGGTAACCATCCTTATAAAGGCCAATAATTCGACAAACTCGTCCTCCTTTACCTCTCTGTCAATCTTTTGCTCGACCAGGTAAACAATGGGTGCTCCTAAAAGGTGAGTCCACCGGGATAAACGGTCCATTTCCACAGAGGGGGAGTGGTTTTGCGCCATCCGGTCTTCCTAGGCGTATCTATTGATGACTACCACATCGGAGTGAGCGCTACAGGGGTCAATCCAGCGTACCGCTAGGGAAATTTTGTTTTCCGCGTCGAGGACACTCCACAGTGTCGTGGCAATCCGGTCCGCACTGCCCTGTAGGGAGAGAAGAAATGGAGCGCCCACAAAAGAAGGTAGAGGTACCCCGTCTCCCCGATAGGTGGTAATGGCATATCCATATCCTGGCTTTACGGAAGCGTAGTGGAAGAAGTGATGTTCCGAACTCTTCCGGTCAAAAGGGCTTACTTTGATAGTGGACAGCCACGCCTGCGCTTCGGTTTGGCTCAGGTCCACACATCCTGATATGCGCGGTGTGAAGTTGGGTCCATCCGGCTCATGGTTTGAATTCAACAGAGTTTCCGGAAAAGGCTGTCCCAATTCCATCTTGTTGTAGATTGTATCGGTTTGAACACCGTTGCTGACGATGAAACGCCGTCCGCTAGCTCGCATGGCGTTGTAGATGATCAGGGAAGGATCCACGACCTTGTCGGGGTTGGCCGCCTGGGTCCTTAATAGACCTCCCTCGTATACCAAGATTCGGTTACGGCTGTTGGCACTGCGCCCCATGATCCAATAAACCTGGATCCATTCCAGTCTCTCGTTTCTGCCGATGACTATTCCTCTTCCGGGATAGGAGTTTTCCCGCAAGTGCTTTTTTAGATTCTGAGCTGCGAGGTCCTTCAGCATGGCCGTACCTTGTTTTCTTCCTTTTCAATTTAGACCACGGCAACCTCGGAACTTAGTCACATCGCCGCATCAAGGCAAGAAAAGAGGTATCGGGAAGGAAATATGACGGAAATCCTTATGTGTGGTTCGAGTTTTATCCTTAACCTTTTTCAACTTCGGTTCAAACTTGTTTCTTGCTGCCCCCGAAAACATCACCTGCTCAGGATCCGTAGGGGTGCCGATTGGGTGGTCCACTATCAGTCTTCTGCTTGATGCCAGGGAAAGGGCGAATTACCTTTTACCTAATTTTTGAATTTCCGTTGATGCATTTTCTTGCTAATTCCCCGAGTCACCGTCATATCTTTTTGAGGAAGTTGCCATGGATTTAACCTGCCGCCCGCGGCGATTGCGCCGTACCAAAGCCATCCGCACTCTGGTAAGGGAAACATCCTTGGAGGTAGGAGAATTAATCTATCCTATGTTTGTAGCGGAAGGACAGGGCACCCGCGCGCCGATCGACACAATGCCTGGCCAGTATCGATTTTCCGTCGACGAATTAGTTAAAGAATGCCGGGAAATTTGGCAGCTTGGAATCCCGTCCGTAAACCTGTTTGGCTGTTGCCAGGAGAAGGACGATCAAGCCTCAAGGGCTTACGATCCCAATGGTTTGATCCAGCGCGCTGTGCGAGCGCTGGCAACAGAGTTACCGCAACTGTGCGTGCAGACCGATGTGGCACTGGATCCTTACACTACCCACGGACATGATGGACTGGTGGTCGACGGCGAGGTGGCGAACGACGAAACCCTGGAGGTGTTGTGCAAAATGTCTGTTTCGCATGCCGAAGCCGGCGTTGACTGGGTGGCACCCTCGGATATGATGGACGGCCGGGTGGGAGCCATCCGCCGTGCTCTCGATGAAGCTGGATACTCACACGTAGGCATCTTGGCCTATTCAGCCAAGTATGCATCCTGCTTCTATGGGCCTTTTCGTGGAGCGCTTGACTCTACTCCCAGGAAGGGGGATAAAAAGACCTACCAAATGGATTTTGCTAACCAACGGGAAGCCTTGCGGGAAATAGCCCTGGACATTGAGGAAGGGGCCGATATCGTCATGGTCAAACCGGCTCTGGCCTACCTGGATGTAATCGCCAGGGTGCGCCAGGAGTTTAATTTGCCCGTTGCGGCCTACAATGTCTCGGGAGAATACGGCATGATCCAGGCGGCTGCTGAAAAGGGTTGGGTCGATCGGGAAAAAGCCATTATGGAAATCCTCGTCGCAATCAAGAGAGCGGGTGCGGACATGATTCTTACCTACTTCGCCAAGGAAGCTGCACAATTACTGCAAACAAGGCAGTAAATCAGAAATTTCCGACGATTTTGTCAATCGTTCTGCTTGTACGTGCGGCTGTTATTCCGGTGCTGGGACACTTCCCACTGCCCTGCAACTCCTTCACAATTGTCTGGATCAAGGGCAGTTGAATGTGTTTGGGCGGCGAAAACTGAAATTCTTCTATTCCGATCTCTGTCTCCAATTTGACCGGCCCCATGGCAAAGGTGTCGTAGGTGATTTTTCCCTTGCTGCCAATTACTGCGGTCAGATCGGTCCGATTGTATTCCGCGACTGTAAAACACCATATTCCACTGCCCAGCACCCCGGATTCAAAGACAAAGTCTGCACAAACAATGTCTTCAGCCCTATACAATCCAGCCTGGTTGGCTACTAGCCCGCGGGCAGATTTTACCGGTCCCAGGATGTAGTCTAAAAAGTCGAACTGATGCGCTGCCAAGTCTAGAAAATACCCCCCACCAGAAATTTCGGGGACCACGCGCCAGGGCAAGTTATCGGGGTTCAGCGCGGCGGGAGGATTGCAGAGTGCAATTGTTACACAACGTACTTCGCCGATAGCACCCGCTTCAATCAATTCTTTTATCTTCAGGAAGGATGGCAGGTAGCGACGGTAGTAGGCCACGAACAGAGGGACGTCGGCTTTATCGCACTCCTCTATCATTCGCTCGCATTCCACGAAATTGCGAGCCATAGGTTTTTCGACGTATACGGGCTTTCCTGCGGATGCCGCCCGTAGGGTATACTCGGCATGCGATCCGGTGGGCGTAGCCACATAAATAGCATTTACATCCGGATCGAAGATTAATTTTTGTGCGTCGCCGTACCACTTCGGTACGTTATGTCTTCGAGCGTAATCTTCGGCTCTTTCTTTGTTGCGACGCATCACCGCCACAAGCTCGGACCCTTCGACTTTATTAAATGCTGGTCCGCTTTTGAGCTCTGTAACATCACCGCAACCAATAATCCCCCATCGTATCTGATCCATGTTTCGGTCTCCTGACCTTCATCGGGAAGAAAAATACAAGGCTGGAAATAAAACAGCCGGCAGTGGGAGGGAATGGAATGTCTCCACTACTTCATTTCTTGTTCGGACCAAGCCTCAAGAACTAATGTTAGTGCCCTTGCAAATAGGTCGAGGTACGAGGCGATGGCTCGGTAGGACCGGCTCCCAGCAGAGATGGACCTGCGGTCGAATTGAAGCGGAGATGCAAGCTGACACAAGGCATCTCCACATCTCGAGAAAGTTGCGGTTGAGCTGCCGCGTCCTACGCTTGCACAAGTCGGAATGTGTAAAGGGTTACTGTGCCCGCTTAAGTACCGGGAGTCCGTTTTTTGTTTCGGAAACCACGTACCCGGCAGGGACTGAATCAAGCGCCCCTTCTTTTTTTTCTCCGGCAAAAAAATAGATTGTCTGAGTGGTGCCGCTTTTCAGGGTTGTGTCTCTGCCGTGCAAGAAATAAGTCTTGCCCTGGGAATTAGTATGGGAGTAAGCCATGAATTGCTCCTTTCTTCAATTGGAGGATTTAATGATTACATTCATTGGCCAGCCAGACCGGAGACCGTTAAAAAGCCTGGGATTGAAACCTCGTAGCTATCAATATGGTCTATTGGATAATCGAAGTAAATTACTTTTTTAAATTTTCGTGTTTTTCAACAGAGGAAACAATGGATTAATACGCCCCCCGGTTTAGACGGTCGTGGTAGGTCTGGTGGTCAGCCTGGGAATAAAGAACAAAGATGGCCTTATCGGGATAGGGGTTTTGCGCAAGGAATTCATGGGTAGTCGAGAGTGCAATCTGGGAAGCTTCTGAAATGGGATAACCGTAGATACCGCAGCTGATGGCGGGGAAGGCAATGCTGTCTACGCGGTGCTTTAAAGCTAACTTGAGACTGTTGCGGTAGCAGTCTCCCAATAGTCGGGCATCTTCGGGTGAGCCCCGGTAGATGGGTCCAACTGTGTGGATGATGTAGCGGACCGACAACCTATAGCCCTTGGTGATTTTAGCTTCGCCGCTGGCGCATCCGCCCAGGGTGCGACATGTTTCGAGCAATTGCGGGCCGGCGGCTCGGTGAATTGCCCCGTCCACGCCCCTTCGCCCAGAAAAGTACGGTTGGCGGCATTGACGATAGCCCCTACCTGCAGTCGCGTGATGTCGCCTTGGATAAGTTCAATTCTCGCAGAAGTTTTTACCATGGTCCGACTCGATATTTAGATTTACGTTGGCGTAGATCAAGCTACGCACAAAAAGTCCTCCCCTTCTTTTAGTTGCAGCCGTGCTAATTGCTGTCGGATAAGAGTACGGGCTCCGCGGGAGGCCACTGCTGCCAAGAGGAAGGGACGTTTCCATCGACGCCACAACCCGGGTAGGACAGAAGGGCCGACAATGGGTAGGTTGTGCTGAGTGCGACCTATTTTATTGGGGGCGATGTCCACGAAAGCAGCAAGGCGGCAACCTTCTCTGATTAGGTGCTTTGACAGGCGCCTGCCAGTTTTGCCCGCACCCCAAACAATCACCGCATCTTGTTTCTGCAACGGCCCCCGGGCTAAGTAGAACGCTTTTGCGCGCAAGAAGTTCTCTACCGAATAACGGCTGTCCGTATGAGTCAGGCGGGTCGGGTGCTCGCGCCAAGACAAAAGGACTTCGGGTACTTTGGCAAAACGCCGCCCCGCAGTGAAATAGCGCAGCCACAAATCATAGTCTTCCGCCCATCCGCGCTCCTGATATGCCCCCAATTCGAGAAGTTCGCGACGTCTAACCATCGCGGAGGGATGGACGATGGGACTCTCGATAAAGATCTCGCGAACTATTTCCCTATGGCTCACGAGATGGTTGAGCCAGTCTACGTAGATGCGGAATCCCTCCCTCAGCCGTTTTTTGGGAAAGATTTTGACAAGGCTGCCGACAACGCTGACTTGGGGTTCATCTTCCAGCAAACGCACCTGTTTTTCGAGGCGTTGCGGGTGAGACAAGTCGTCGGCGTCCATGCGTGCGATTAGTTGCCCCTGGCTCAATTCCAGGCCTTTGTTCAGTGCGTGAACAAGGCCTCTGTGTGGTTCGAATGCGGGCCGAAGCCTGGAATCGCTTTGCTGGCGAGCGCGAAGGATGGATCTGCTTCCGTCTGTAGAGCCGTCATCTACGGCTACAATTTCAAAGTCTTTCAGAGTCTGGGCCTGCAGGCTTTCCACAGCGGCTTCGAGGGTGGGTGCGGCGTTATAAACTGGCATTAGCACTGAGACGCGTGGTGTTGGCACGATGGGCGTTATCCTTGACAGAATGGAATCTAAGTAGCGATCTTTATTTGTGATAGGCAACTGCTGTCAAATCCCGAAAGGAATGTGCAAAATTATTTGCCATGATCCATATCAAATCTGGGCAAGAAATTGAGAAAATCCGGATGAGCTGCCGAATCGCAGCCGAGACTATGGCCCGCGTTATGGAAGAGATAGCGCCTGGAGTCACTACTCTCAGTCTTGATCAGGTGGCCGAGGATTTTATCCGCAAGCAGGGTGCCCAGGCAAGCGCCAAAGGTTATCGAGGGTTTCCAAAAAGTATTTGCGTATCGGTCAATGAAGAGGTTGTGCACGGTATTCCAGGAGAGCGGGTTTTGGAAGAGGGTGATATTCTGGCTGTGGACATAGCCGTGAAGAAAGACGGATATCATGGCGATATGAATGTCTCCACTAGCGTGGGTAGGGCTAGTAAGAAGGCTCGAGGTTTGCTATACACTACGCGCCAAGCCATGGAGCGAGGACTCGAGGCGGCCGTGGCTGGCAACCGGCTGGGAGATATCGGCCACGCCATCCAGAGCTATGCGGAGACCAAAGGATATTCGGTGGTGAGGGAGTATTGCGGCCATGGATTGGGACGGTCCTTTCACGAAGAACCTGAGCTTTTGCATTTCGGCGAGGCCGGCACGGGAAGGCGTCTCTTGCCCGGCATGGTTTTCACCATAGAGCCAATGATAAACCAAGGAGATCCAGAGACTCGACTGCTCGAGGACAACTGGACGGCGGTTACTGCTGACGGCTATCTCTCGGCCCAGTTTGAACATACCGTGGCAGTCACCAGGAATGGACCGGATATCCTCTCCAGGTTCGTTGACTTGCCTTTTTGAACTTGTTCGGGCACCTTTCTCGGTATTAGGAGAATTGTTCTAAAATCTTTTTGAAGGAGAGGCACTACCTCATGGCAGAAAAAAGCAGGAATTCGAGATCCGCCTCGGATGAAGAAGGCACCGACCTCCTGTTCGATCCTGGATCCCAGGTCGAACTCGAGCCCGAAGAGGTTTGTTGCGTTACCGGCCAACCGGTTGAATCAACTTTTTGCCGTTTTCCCGACTATCGTCGCGGCACGCTTATGGCGATGTCCAAAAAAGGAATGCTCGAGCACCTGCGCGCTGGGACTACCATCGAGAAATTCAAAGAAGTTCTGGCCAAGCGCCATGGCAGGGAGGTGCTTGATGAACTCTATTCAAGTTATTGAAGTTTGATTCTCTCGTAAAAACCCCCTGTCACAGCCCCATGATCAGGGGGATTCTTGGTATATTTCGATACCATCAATATGGACGTACCTCCCTCTTTACTGGATGGGGCTGATGTTTCGTAAGAAGGATTCGCAACGCAACCTGTTCGAGAGCGGCAACCTGGTGCCTCCGGCCAAACGGCGGCGCCTGCAGGCGAGCTGGGCCGAGACCTTTCGCACCCGCGCCTTGCCGCTGATCGACGAAGAGCAGTTCGCGCCCTTGTATTGCGACGACAAGGGTCGTCCCAACCAGCCGGTGGCGACGGTTTTGGGCGTTCTTCTGCTCAAGGAGATGTTCGCTCTGACCGACGCCGAGGCGCTGGAGCAGTTGGAGTTCAGCCTGTTGTGGCAGCACGCCCTGGAGCTGACCCCGGACGAGGCTCACCTGGCGCAGAAGACGCTGCACAACTTTCGCGCCCGCTTGCTGGCCTACGATCGCGGCCGGCAGGCCTTCGAGGCGACTACGGATCGCATGCTCCAAGCGCTGGGTACGAAGGTCACCCGGCAGCGTCTGGACTCCACCCACGTGATCAGCAACCTCGCGGTGTTGTCGCGTCTGGGGCTGTTGTGTGAGACCATCCGTCACTTTCTGAAAACCCTGGCCGCGGAGCATCCGCGCGGGTGCGCGCGGGTGCCGAAGCGCCTGCGCGAGCGCTACCTGAAGGAGGACGGCAGCGCCACGGCCTACCAGGACGCGCCCTCCGGCACGGGCAAGAGGCGGCTGCCGGTGTGCGCGCGCGATCTGTATCGTCTCCATCAGCTGTTTGCGGGCACCGCGGCCGAGAGCCTGGCGTCCTACGCGCTGCTGCAGCGCCTGCTGGCCGAGCAGTGCGAGGTGAGGGCCAAGAAACAGCGCCCCTCGACCGAGGACGACGACGCCGGCGAAGGCGGCGTGCCGGTGGTGCTGAAGGCGCCTGAGAACGTCGGCAGCGACTCGCTGCAAAGCCCCTATGATGCCGAGGCCACCTACAACGCCCGCAAGGGCAAAGGGTATGAGGTGCAGATCGCCGAGACCTGCGTCGAGACCGACGACCCGACCGACGACGACCCGACCGACGACGACCCGACCGACACCGTGAACATGATCACCCACGTAGCGTTGACCGACGCCTGCGCCAGTGACGAACACGCGACGATGGCGGTGCTGGAGGCCCTCGAGGAGCGCGGGCAACGGCCCGACGAGCTGGTCGCCGACACCGCCTTCGGCTCGGGCGACCATGCCCTCAACGCCGAACGCCTCGGCACCGAGTTGGTCAGTCCGGTCAAAGGCCCCCAGGTGGACGTCGAGGAGCGGCCCGATACGGTGACGAAGGCCGACTTCCTCGTCGAGGCCCGTCTCCGGGACCCGGCCATCTGCCCGGCCGGACACCTCGCCCGCGAGCAGACTCCGCAGGCGACCCGATCCCATCACGTGACCCTGACCTTCGAGCGCGAGGGCTGTGAGACCTGCGCCCTGCTTTCCGTCTGTCCGGTGAAATGGAACCGGATTCGGGACGGCTACGCCGTGACCGTGGACCTGAAAGCGGTCAACCTCGAGCGTCGCCGCCGCGCCCTGGCCAGCGGCGCCTTCGGCGAGCGCTATCGCATTCGCGCCGGCATCGAGGCCACGGTCTCGGAGTTGAAACGAAGACACGGGCTGGGCACCCTGCGCGTGCGCGGACGCGTGCGCGTGGAGCTGGTCCTCTACCCCAAAGCCCTGGCCTGCAATATCAAGAGAATGCTGCGGGCGCTGGCGCCCAAACCCGGAGCCTGGAGCCCGGTGAGGGGCTGAAAAAGGGAACGAAGGTCCATTTCGGCGCCGAAAAAAGGCCCTTGAAGCCCCGATTCGGGCCGTCGCGCCGATAGAGCGCTGAAGCCGCTTCATGGCAGCCCATTCCCGATTCGTTCCATGGTGGGGAAACGTAAGTTTCAAGAAAAATTCTCTGTTTTGAAAACGGGGTTGTTACGAGAGAGTCAAGTTTGATTGGGATAGCCTCATAAAGCCAGCCCTATTTTTGTTTTCGTGTCTGTTCTCAGGATTGGTTCAGGAGGGCTTTTATGTCCTCTGAAAAAATTTCGAAGGACCTGGCGCCCGCGTAGGATTTCTCGATTTTCCCCGTCGGGTCAATAAGGAAGGTTGCCGGAACGTATGGAAAGCTGCCGAAGGCTTGATGAAGGCGGCCTTCGGCATCAATAAAAACTGGATAGTTAATCTTGTAAGTCTCCACGAACCCCCGAAGCCTGGCTTCTATTTGTTCGGGAGTACCATCTTTGTCCAGCAAGATGCTGATGACCGAAACCCTGCTTTTGTCGACGCTCTTGTTGAGTCTGACCAAGTCCGGGATCTCGTACCTGCACGGCCCACACCAGGTAGCCCAGAAGTTGAGCAGGACGATTTTGCCTCTGTAGTCCTCAAGCTGAAGATCTGTAGTCGGCGGAAGGGAAATATCCTGCGATTTACACGCAGCCAGGGCCAAAATCCAACCGGCCAAAGTTACGGGTTTCAGTATTTGGTTGAGATTATTCCTCATGGGCCGACTCAAATCAGGAGTGGGTTCCAACCCGGTGCCTGAAGGCTGACCCGAATATAAGTGGAGGGACCTCTCTGTCAAATAAAAGCCGGGGACAGTTCCTTTGTCCCCGACTCACAACCTTCATACAAATGCAAATTTTTTCTTCCGGATGCCTGCAGTTTAGAATCTGAGTAAGTATATTCTGGAAAATTCGCCCAACTCAGCATCTCGGTTTCCGTTGTTTCATTCCTTCGGTTTTTGTCCATCCTCACGCCGAGCAACCCTGCAGCCCGAGTCGAGAGGCGAAGCTTTCTCGATTATATTCCAGGGCATCGGGCGTCTCGGCATCAGACCATTTAATCAGGCATATATCATTTCCCTTCCCCACCGGCTACTCTTTGCTGCGCCTGCTGTGCGGCCATGGTCAACCAGGTGCGCTTCGGGCCGATGAGGGAATCGATTTCGCGCAACAATTCGTCGCAGGGTTTTACCCGGATAGTGCGCGAGCGCACTATCGCATCTTTCTCTCCTCCGTTTTTGAGGTGGAGAAGAAGGTCGCAATCGCCCAGGTAACGTTCGCAGATGTGCCGCAAAGAGGTGAGCAATTCTTCTCTCACGGCTTCGTAGGGCAAAGCTAGGTTGAGGGCTCTGGTCATCACCTCGCGAGCATGATCCAAGGGCATTGCTCTTGCCGCTTGGAGACTCAAGCGTCCATTGCGTGTAGACACGCGGCCCTCGACTAGGAGGACGCTGCCCTCCTCCAGAAGTTCTCGATGTCCTGCATAGGCCTCGGCGAAAAAGGCTATCTCGCATGTGCCAGACAAATCCTCCAAAGTGGCAAAGGCAAAGTGCTGGCCACGACGCTCAATGGTGCTGATGCGCGTGACCAGGCCACCCACCCGGATTTGGGTGCCGTCCTGCTGCTGGTCGAAGGCGGCAAGGGGTGTGGTGAATGCATGTAGATCCTGGGTGTACCGGCTAAGGGGGTGGCCGGAGATAAAAAAGCCAAGGAGTTCGCGCTCGCGGTTGAGTTGTTCAGTCTCGGGCCACGGTTCCACCTCGGGCAAGGGAGAGTGCTGTTCGATATCGTTACTTCCGTCGCCTTCCAGGTCAAAGAGGCTGATTTGGCCGCGTTCTCTTTCCTCTTGAGCCTTTTGTGCACTTTTGAGGGCGAGCTCCACCGCACCGAACTTCTGGGCCCGGTGTCCCTCGAGTTTGTCCAGGGCGCCGGAGGCTACCAAGCTTTCCAGTACACGCCTGTTGACCAGGCGCAGGTCCACGCGCTCGCAGAGGTCGAATATGGAGCAAAAGGGGTTCCCCTGCAGTCGTGTGTCTACGATGCCTCGGGCGGCGCCTTCGCCAACATTCTTGATTGCACCCATGCCAAAGCGAATACCCTCCTCGGTCGGAGTGAAATTGAGGGCACTTTTATTGACGTCGGGAGGAAGCACAGGAATTTCCATGCGGCGACACTCGTCGAGCAGTACCGACAGGGTAGCAGTATTGTTCCTGGCCATTGTCAAACTGGCTGCCATGTACCCTTTAGGATAGTTAGCCTTGAAATATGCGTTCCTGTAGGCGATTTCCGAATATGGAGCAGAGTGCGATTTGTTGAAACCGTAGCCTGCGAAAACCTCGACATCGCCAAAGATTTTCTCGGCTACCCTCTCTTCCACTTTATTTTTTTTGCAGCCATCGATGAAAGCCTTTTTCATCTTGGCCATCTCTTCGGGTTTTTTTTTGGCGATGGCCTTGATCATACTATAGGCGTTGCTCAGGGTGAAACCTGCAAGTTTGTGAGCGACGGACATGACCTGTTCCTGGTAGACAAGGACACCGTAGGTTTCGGCCAGGATGGACTTCATGTCGGGATGGTCGAAAACTACTTTCTTTTCGCCGTGTTTGCGGGCAATGTAATCAGGGATGGATTCCATGGGACCGGGACGGTAAAGGGCGGCCATGGCGATGAGGTCCTCTATGTTGTCGGGCTTGAGTTGCTTGAGATACTCTCGCATGCCGCTGCTTTCAAATTGGAACACTCCGATGGTCTCGCCGCGACTGAAAAGATCGAAAGTAGGGCGATCGTCCCAGAGGATGGCGTCGGGGTTGAATCCGGGGTCCCGAAGGCGAATGAGGCGGACTGTCTCGTCAAGGAGGGAAAGTTCCTTCAGCCCCAGGATGTCAACCTTCAAGAGACCGACGTCCTGGCAGGTTGGACCGTCGAACTGGGTAGTCACGCGGCCGTCCTTGGGTGCCCTGTAGAGGGGCACAAAATCGGTCAGGTCGCCCGGAGCGATGATCACCGCACAAGCGTGGACCGACGCGTGGCGTGCCAATCCTTCCAGCTTGCGGGCATAGGCGAAGAGCTTGCCTTTCTCGTCTGTGGCCTCGCTCATCTGTTTCAGTTCGGGAGTTTTGTCGATCGCTTTGTCTAGGGCGATTTTGGGTCCGCCTGGCACTAGTTTGGCCATTCGGTCCACTTCGTCGTAGGGCATGCCAAGGACTCGGCCCACATCGCGGATCACTGCCTTGGCCCCCATGGTCCCAAATGTGATGACTTGGGAGACATTTGCTTCACCATACTTGTCGACCACATAGCGGATGAGCTTGTCCCGCTCGGTGTCGGCAAAATCAATATCTATGTCGGGTGGGCTGCCGCGCTCAGGGTCTAGGAAGCGCTCGAAGAGCAAGTTGTACTTAATAGGATCGGTGCCGGTGATACCTAGGGAGTAAGCGACCAGACAGCCGGCGGAGGATCCGCGCCCCGGCCCCACCGAAATGTTGTTTCTTCTCGCAAAGTTGACACAATCCCACGCGATTAGGAAGTAGCCGGCATATCCCATGCTCTGGATTACGGCTATCTCGTAGTCAAGGCGCTTTCGCAAGTCCGAATCGATGCACTCGTAGCGAATTTTAAGTCCCTCATGAGCCAAGTGCGCGAGGTATTCGTTGTCGTCGGCATAACCCGCCGGAATGGGAAAGGCGGGCATGTTCATCTTGTTGAATTGGAATTCGAGATTGCACTTTTCGGCAATCTCTAGGGTGTTCTCGAGGGCACATGGAATATCACCGAATAGCTCGTACATCTCCTCGGGAGTTTTCATGTATAACCCGTCGGGGTAGCACATGCGCTTGGAATCGGCAACGGCTTTGCCGGTCTGGATGCAGATCAGGGCGTCATGGGCGGCGTGATCCTCGGCGCGCAGGAAGTGGAAGTCGTTGGTGGCAACCAGAGGGATACCCAGTTTTTCTCCCAGCTCCATGAGACCAGCGTTAATCCTGGATTCGTTGGGGATGCCGTGGCGCTGCATTTCCAAATAGTAGTCTTCGCCAAAAATGTCCAGGTAGTCACGGGCCGCTTTTTCAGCTGCAGTCACAGCCTCCCGCTGTATTAAGTGGGCGATTTCACCGCTGATGCATGCGGAGAGACAGATCAAGCCCTCTGCGTGTTTACGCATCAGCTCCTTGTCTATTCTGGGGTTGTAGTAGTAGCCTTCGATGTATCCCGCCGATACCAACTTGATCAAGTTTTTGTAGCCCGTGGTGTTCTTGGCGAGCAGCACGAGGTGGTTGGAGGCGTGCTTGAGTCCGCGAGCCGACTGGCGTGAATGTCGGCTCTCTATGGCTACGTAAACTTCGCAGCCAATGATAGGTTTGATGCCCGCCTCTTTACAGGCTTTGTAGTGGGCTATGGCTCCGAATAGATTGCCATGGTCGGTAATCGCCAAGCCAGGCATTTTGTGCTCGGCTGCCCGCATCGCCATTTCATTGACATGACAGCCTCCATCCAGCAAACTGAATTCACTGTGACCGTGCAGGTGCACGAAACTAGCAGTAGCCATCTATCTACATACTCCGGTTCAGAGCAGTGATATCACTGCGGACAAAGTTGATTAGCCAGAAATAGGATGCCCAAGAGAATTAGGGATCTGGCTTTGCGAAGAGAAAACCGGTTGGCGCCTATGAACCTAGCCGATGCAGGGAGGAAAAGGGGAGCGGTAAGAACGGGGGGAAGGGATGCATCAGCGCACCTAACATAGCCATATTGAAACCAGAAGTCAATTAAAATGAGCGGGTCGTCGCCGCGATGATAGAATACTCCAAACAATTGTAAATAAATTATTTAGGACATCACCCTCTGTTGCGGTAAATGAGTTCTGAAGGCCTTGGCAGCCGTTTTACACGAATGGCCATGAACCATAACATGATAAGGAAATTTGCATTGAGTTGCCTAATTCCAGATGGGATGGGGGCAGTTGCTGAATCTGACCGCCGCAACTATATTTGAAGCTTTACGGGAGTCTATGTCCAACCTACTCTTTTAATTTCAAGCACGAGAAGTGGTCAGGTACAGGGGGAATTTTCCAGCCAACGGGCTCCGACTTTCGGACAAGGCGGGATTTGGAATAATCAGTCCTTCGTGAGGAATTGTGAAATTATTTTCTCTGTTGAGCTCCATTCCATTACTTACCATCTCTATTGGCAGTTGTCTGGCCGCTGGTGTCTTGCACTGTGGCAATAATGAAGGTTCAAAGATTCAGCCTTCTGGCTCAATCCAAACCTCTTCTGATTCCATGGGCTTGGGCCTGAAAGCCCAGCTCAGCGGTCGCTATGTAGCTTCAATCCTCATTGAGGAAGGCGACTGGGCCGGAACAGGGCCGCATCAAGATGTTGTACTGACATTCCACGTCAGAGATGCCTCGGAAGTAAAGCAGTTCGAAGGTGTTGTCCAGCTCAATCCGGCGACATCTTTTGATCAGGAAGCCTCCGTCTTTGTTCCCAACAGCGCTTTTGTGACCTTGCCCAGCAACGGAGTTGAACTACTGGATAGCCACCAGGTAAAGTTTGGTGGCGCCAGTCTGGAAAAGGCCATAGAAGGAGATTTCACCCTGGGCTCGTTGACCTTGATGACCGCCTCAGGCTTTAGCACTCTGGGGCAAGCTAGCATTCAAATCGTGTTTTTTTCTGTGGGCCCCAGTTCCATGGTGCGAGATAACTATGAAGCCGAGGATTTGAACATGGGTGTGGTGATCAACCAGCAATAGTGCGCTGGAGGTTGACGCTGTGCTTGACGCGAAGCAGGTGAAATCGTAGATTAATTTGTCCAGTGGGGCTGTAGCTCAGTTGGGAGAGCGCCTGAATGGCATTCAGGAGGTCAGGGGTTCGATTCCCCTCAGCTCCACCAGTATTGTTGTTGCGCAACTTTTTTTGCTAAAGAGTTGCGCTTTTTGTTTTCCACCATTGGCCTGGAGGGACACCAGGGTGGAAATAACAGAGTGAGTTGGAATCGGGATCTTTAATTTTATGACTTTTCCTCTCCCACACCTTTAAGACATCCTGCAACGTTTCAGCGAACATGCCTTCAGGATATAGGGGAATCTGGATGCTGACACAGCGAAACAGGGGCGTTTATAAGGTGTACAAAGACCACTGATTTTGCATGAGAATGAGGCACTAGCAGGCATACCTTCTACAACTGTTACAATCTACCTCCAGGTGGGATGGCGAAGAAATGCTGACGGTAAAGCAGGCGGAGAAGTCGGCATTTCTCCAACAGATGTGTACGGTAAACTTGATCATGCAACCTGGTCGCGGCTTCGGCCGGGGCAGGGTCATGTCGGCCATCTTCGGTTTCGTTCTCATTCCAGGGGTTTTCCATAGGTTCATATGCCCGACAATCCGCCTCAATCTGCCGTTGCCGTCTTTCCGGGCGAAGTGGAATTGTCCAGAGAGGCTGACGATCAAATCACTTCCTCCAACCTTCCCCTTTCCGCACCTTTTCCATTCAAACCATGCAGCCACCGGCCGGTGCAGGAAACACAATCACAAAATCCGGAGGTCGATCCCGGAAAGGGGCGACAAGAGATTGCTCCAAAGCTTTTAACAGCCTATTTTTCTGAAATTTAGCCAAGGGCTATAGAGGCTATCATGCCCCTCATAACCGACGCACATAAACACCAGTTCAAAGAAGAAAGGTATTTCATCCTTGAAAGGGCCATTCCCCAGCACCATCTCGACCTCCTGCGTAGCGAGTGCCAAGCCTTTATCGACAAATCGAACGCTCGCATGGTCGCAGAGGGCACCGATTCTCTTGGCCTCAACCACCGGGACCGCCGCTATTTCGTAGCCAATTGCTTCCTGGACCAGCCGCGTTTGCGTGAGTTCCTTTTCAGTGATCTGATGGCCCAAGTATGTCTGACCACCCTCGGCGAGGATGTCTACCTGTTCTGGGAGCAATACGTGGTCAAGGGCGCCGAAGCGGGGATGAAATTCTCTTGGCACCAGGATTCCGGATATGTTGGATTCCCCGACTACAAGCCCTATCTGACTTGCTGGTGTGCCCTCGACGACATGTCGGAGGAAAACGGAACTGTTCACTTGTTGCCGTTCTCGAGCTCGGGGATCCGTACTTGGGTCAAGCACATCCGGGAAGAGGGCTCCAATGACCTTATCGGCTATTTCGGCTGTGATCCAGGTATTCCCGTTATCGTCCCTGCAGGCAGTATGGCCGTTTTTTCCAGCTACAACTTCCACGCCAGCGGCACCAATACCACCGATGCCATGCGCCGGGTCTACCTTGCCCAATATTCTTCCGAGCTGCTGGCTTCTTCCGATGGAAGCAGGCTCTGGGGCAATGCCGAACCCTTCTTCATAGGGGGCGAGTCGGCTGTCGGGCAAGCCCCCACCGAAGCCCCCGTTTGGGGTCGGTTGATTGGTGTTCGGATCCTATCGATAGCCGGAGGAATGCAACCGACGCAACTTTGGGTAGGTAGATCTGAGTGTGGCTAGTTTTTATTCCCGATTGGCCTGGAGGAGAAATTGATAACATCTGAAAAAGCGTTGGAAAAACGCCAACAGATGCTTGACGATGGTTTCTGCATCATCGAGGACATCGTGACAGAATAATTTCTTGGGGAAATGCGCGACGAAACCGAGCGCTTGATCGCAAACCACGAGGAACCCCCTGACTTGGTCTACCAGGGGCAGCACATTGGAGTGAAGCGGGAAGACAATGCTGTTTTTGATAAACTGCTTTCATGGGAGCCGTCATATCAAGCCTGGAGGAATTGGGCTTTGGCGATTTCCAGGCTATTGGCGGCATTATCATTCTCACCAAAGAACCCAAGGGCCCTCCGCTATACTGGCACCAGGATTGGATGCAATGGAACGATCCACTCAGTACATCTCCATGGCCGCAAGTAATATTTCTCAACTACTATCTTGGCGATACTTCGATTGAAAATGGTTGCTTGAAAGTTATTCCCGGAACCCACCACAAGCGTATCGGGCTGCATGGCCAACTCGTACCAGCCCATGAGCAAGGTGCTCGATTTATTGAAGAGGACCACCCGGTTATGTTCTGCGATCATTCAGATCAGGTCCATGTTCCCGTCGAAGCCGGATCGCTAGTTCTGGGTGATGCACGGATCTTGCATGCGGCCGGCAGGAACTATACGGAGGAACGGCGTACTCTGGTACTTGCCTGGCACAGGCGCCCAGCAGGGACTATCCCGGAATTTTGGGGTGGCGAAATTCCCGAATCTATTTCCTGCCGAGATCAGACCGCAGAATTCGAGCCCTCGCGCATTCCTGGAGAATATTTGCAGCCATAAGGTCCTTATTCTCTTTCTCCCGCAAAATCAATTTGTGTATTACTACAATTTTCCCTCAATGAATGACGTCCGATTTACAATAGTGCCGGGATGAAAAAAACAACACCTCAAGCCATAGTTCCGCACCGTACAGCGAAAACGAAGACCATCCCCACAAACCTCCGTTAGTTTCCTGCCGTGCCCTGCTCCTGGGTGTCGTTACAATCGCCGGCATGTTCTACTTCGTAGTTCACGTGGCCCAGGGACTTGGAGTGGGAAGCTACGTCCACTCACAGTTTCCCATGACCGTCCTGATGCCCTTCGTGGTGTGGCTGTTTGTCAACGTGGGCCTCAAATGGATGTGGCCTCGGGTAGCGCTAAGGCAGGGCCAGTTGCTTACCATCATGGTGATGGTCTGGGTAGTGGGCACGCTGCCTCAGCTCGGTTACATGAACTACTTCACCAACGCCCGCGCATCTCCCACTTATTTTGCAACTTCCGAAAACCAATGGGCGGGGATCTTCTTCGACTACATGCCCTGGCACCTATTTCCCGCCACTACCGCTACCGTTATCGACACCTTTTTTCATGGTCTGCCCGAGGGCATGGATCTGCCCTGGTCTGCCTGGACCGGAGTCCTTGTCCAATGGTTGAGCGTTTCCCTGGGTATTGTCGTTTTCGGGTACTGTTTAATGATCCTCTTCCAGCGCCAGTGGGTAGAGCACGAGAAACTGACTTACCCACTGGCCCAGATGCCGATGGATCTAACCCGAGGCATGGATGGTCCTCGCCGCCTGCCCGACCTTTTCCACCGCCGTCTGTTCTGGATCGGTTTTGCGATTGTCTTTCTGCCCATTCTCTACAACATCGGAACCTATTTCTCGCCGGGGCTTCCCCGGTTCGGACTTTACTGGGAGCATTACAACGTACAGTTCAGTCCATATTACTGGCGCGGTCTCTGGTTCAGGGTCATGCCGCTGGTGCTGGCTGTGGTCTACCTCTGTCCGCTGGACATCCTGGGAAGCTTGGTGGTGTTCTACTGGATTTCGGTGCCTAAGGAATGGGCCTTGCGCCGCCTTGGATACACCCTGGGTTCCTCGGGAACAACCACCTATCTGGTGGACGGAGTTTGGGACATCCTCTACTTGGAAAGTTACGGGGCTTTCGTCTTTATTGCCGGCTGGTCCATCTGGCTGGCGCGCAGCCACCTTCGTGGAGTGTGGCAACAGGTGCGAAGCGGGGCTGGAGACCGCCGCGAAGTGGTGGTATACCGTTGCGCGCTCGTGGGGATGGTGTTGTCCGTCCTGTATGTAATTTCCTGGCTGGTGAGCCTGGGAATGAATCCTCTTCTGGCTATATTTGACTTTTTTTCCATGGCGATGGTCCTGCTGGTGACCGCCAAGCTGATTGCCGCTACCGGGTTCGCATACCTGTTTCCGAACTGGACTTTTTTGCGTGGCGGCACTTTCGTAACCGACTTTGTGGGTACTAGTTATCTGTCCAATCAGAGTGTGGTGGGGTTCAAAATTTTCTCAGGTGAGGCCTTCTTCGGCAATATCCGCATCCCGGCGTGGCCAGCCATGGTCCATTACCTGCGGGTTTTTTCTGTCTGGAGGCAGCCGGGAGCTGTTACTTCGGCGGTGCTGATAGCTTTTCCAGTGGGCTTTCTGGTGGCGGCGGGGGCCACCTTGCAATTGGCCTATGAGGACGGCGCCAGCGTCGCTGTCAGGGCGTATGCGATCGGGGCGTACAACCACTTGGCTCTCCTGCTGCAGAATCCCACAGGACCCGATGCGGTGCGCTGGGGGTTGTGGTCTTTGGGATTTGTGGAAGCGGCAGGGATCGCCCTGCCGCGGGCCCGTTACCACTGGTTTTCTCTGCACCCTCTGGGTCTGGCCTTTCAATACACCTTCGGCACCTGGCTCTATTGGTTCAGCCTATTTCTGGTGTGGTGCATCAAGCTGATTCTGTTGCACTTTGGGGGGGTCCGGGCCTATCAGGCTGGCAAGCCTTTCTTCTACGGCCTTGCCATCGGCTATGTCATCGGGGTTGGTCTTTCAGGCCTGGTGGATCTGGCCTGGTTCCCCGCCGATGCCCATCACGTGCATGGTTGGTGATTACTTTTACTGGCTGCCATACATCTGGCGGGAGGATTTTGCCATAATTTGGTTGGGGATTTAATTAATTGAAAAAGGGTGTCCCCAAACCACTAAGGCATGGCACTCTCCTGGACAAACTCCAAAATGTAAAGTTCGGAGGATGCGGGTTTTCCTGCGCCGCGAAACCCTGAATCATTGCGACGCAGCAGCAGGGCTCTTGGTCCTCCAAAGTCATCGAAAGCGGCGAAATGATACACACCTTGGACAATTGGTTCCGATGTCCGCCCTTCCTTGACAGCATTTATCTCACCCCCTTATCTTTCTCCGATTATCCCAAACCGTTTTCGCGGAGGGTTGTCCGCCTAATCGGTATTCCTCCTTTTGTTCTAACTCATGCTACCTAATGGATCCCGCACGTTCCCTCGACTACATCGCCCGAAAGACAGCACAGACTAGCCCTTTCAAGGAGGTTGTCGCCCGCTTGCGCGCCGGGGAGGATGAACTTTTCCTTCACGGCCTGCCCTCGACTCTACTGGCTTTCCTCCTCACCCATGTGCAGCGTTCGATTGAGCGTCCCTTGTTGGTCATCGCCGCGGACGAAGATCGCGCTGAAGAGTGGCGCGACGATCTCCAAACAATCGCCGGCGATGAAATCGTACGATACTTTCCGGCCTGGGATGTCGACCTCTACGAACGTCGCTCTCCAGCCGCCGAAATAACTGGTCTGCGCCTTGAGACAGCGACCCAGTTACAGCGCCGGCGGTCCACCATTGTCGTCGCTCCCGCTGCCGCTCTAATCCTACCGCTGATTCCACCGCACGCTCTCGACATGGGAACGCTGCATCTCAAAACAGGCGAGGAACACTCTCTGGACCAGCTCGGAGCCCACCTCGTCGACTGCGGATTTGAACGTGTTGCCATCATCGACGGTGTGGGCCAGTTCAGCATGCGCGGTGGAGTTCTGGACGTTTATCCTTTTGGCAGTGAGCATCCTTTCCGGCTCGAATTCTTCGGCGATGAAATCGAATCCATCCGCACCTTCGACGCCGGAACCCAACGTTCCCTGGCTACCTGCGATGAGGCATTGTTGCCGCCGGCCCGCGAAGTTTTGCTTTTCTCGCCATTCTACGAGGATTTCCTCCAACGCGTTCAGGAGACTCAGGCCAGAGAAGGGAAGGAGCTTACCAATCTAAAGGAGCAGCTGGAACTGGATGCTTCGCTGGAGGGTATCGAGCAGGCCATGGCCATCCTGTACGAAGATGGAAACGGCCTTTTCGATTACCTCGAACGTCCACTGGTTTTTTTCGATGAAAGCGAGGAAGTTGAAAAGGCCATTGACAGGTTCCTGGTTCGTCCAAAAAAGGAATACTCTCGCCGTGCCGAGCGCGACTCACTACTTCCGCCGGAAAAATTCATCCGCGACTCCTCCTGGCTGAGAAACCAGATAAAGGCTTGCACTCGGCTCCAATTCGCCCCGGTGGGAGAAGTGAACCGAGCCATCCGCTTTGGCGCCGAGGAATCCGGAATATTCCAGGGGGAGTTGACCCTGTTGCGCCGTAAGGTCGAACGGCTGGGGCAAGAAGATTACGCCATCCACATACGTTGCGAGACTCAAGCCCAGAATAACCGCCTGGAGGAGATTTTTACAGAATGGTCAGACCTCATTTCCTTTGGCTTAGGTACCCTTCACCACGGATTTCTCTTTCCAGCAGCCAGGATTGCGCTTTTAAACGACCACGAAATCTTCAGCCGGAGAAAACGACGCTACCGCTACCGCAACTTCAAAGCGGCTACTCCACTTTCTTCTTTCAATACTCTGCGCCGCGGTGATTTCGTGGTCCACATCGACCACGGAATTGGCCGTTACATGGGAATCCGGCGCCTCCAAATTGGCGGTCGTGAGCACGACTGCCTGCAAGTGGCATACCAGGGTGCTGACAAACTCTTCGTGCCGGTTGAACAGCTAGATCGCCTGCGCAGATACTCCAGCGCTGAAGGGGATACTCCCCTCCTTAGTAAACTGGGCGGTAATTCCTGGGAAAAGCTCAAAGAGCGCACCCGCGAAGAGATTTTCAAGATGGCTGGCGAACTGGCTCGTCTATATGCCGAACGCAAGACCGGCCCTGGATTCAGGTTTTCTGTTGACAATCCTATGCAGAGCGAATTGGAAGCCAACTTTCCCTTCCAGGAGACCGCGGACCAACTCCGCACGGTGGAGGAAGTGAAAAGAGATATGGAGTCGGCCTCGCCTATGGATCGCCTGGTCTGTGGCGACGTCGGCTATGGCAAGACCGAGGTTGCCGTGCGCGCCGCATTTAAGGCAGTGATAGACTACAAACAGGTAGCTGTTCTCGTGCCCACTACTATCCTCGCCGAGCAGCACTATCACACCTTCCGCGAACGCATGGCTCACGCCCCCGTGAAGGTAGAGGTCCTCAGCCGTTTTCGCACACCAAAGCAGCAAAAGCAGATCCTCGACCAACTCAAAAATGGCAAGGTCGACATTCTTATCGGCACTCATCGCATCCTTTCCAAGGACATTGTCTTCCGCGATTTGGGGCTGCTCGTAGTCGACGAGGAACAGCGCTTCGGGGTTCGGCACAAAGAGAAAATCAAGCAACTCAAGCGCCAGTTGGATGTGCTGACCTTGACCGCCACCCCTATTCCGCGCACTCTGCACATGTCTCTGATGGGCTCGCGCGACATGTCGGTGATCAATACTCCACCCCAGGACCGGTTGTCCATCCATACCGAAATCATCGCCTTTGACGAGAATCGTATCGCCGCTGCCATTGTGCGCGAAGTGGAGCGTGGAGGCCAAGTCTATTTTGTCCACAACCGAGTACAGCCTCTTTACCGCCTGGCCGAATATCTCCAGGAACTCCTTCCGCAGGTGCGCTTTGGGGTTGCCCACGGGCAACTTCCGGCGCGCCAACTCGAGAAGATTATGTTCGATTTCCTGGAACGAAAATACGACTGTTTAGTCTGCACTATGATAATTGAATCTGGGATCGACATCCCTTCGGTAAACACCATTCTAGTCAATCGCGCCGACGCCTTGGGGCTAAGCCAACTTTACCAGATACGCGGTCGAGTAGGCCGCTCCAACGAACGCGCTTTTGCTTATTTGCTGGTACCCAAGGGAAAAAGGCTCACCAAGAAAAGCCGTATGCGGCTTCGCGCTATTGAGGAGTTCGCCGACCTCGGATCCGGCTTCAATGTTGCCATGCGCGATATGGAAATTCGCGGGGCTGGCAATCTGCTGGGTGCGCAGCAGCATGGGTTTATCTCCGCAGTAGGGTTTGACCTGTATTGTCGCCTTCTGGAAGAAGCCATGCGCGAAATCAGAGGCGAGACGGTGGACTCCGAGATCGAGCCTGACGTCAAGATTTCGGTCACGGCTTATATTGCCGACGACTACGTCCCCGATGGAGACCAGAAGATGGAATTCTACCAGCGTCTGGCCGCCGCCCGCAGGATCGTCGACCTGCTCGCAATTCGTGAGGAAATGGTTGACCGCTTCGGCCGTCCGCCAGTGCAGACTCAGGCTTTGCTCCACATACTGGAGATCAAGATTATGGCGCGCCAACTGGGTCTGGCCGCCGTACAACTCGAAAGTTCTCGCCTGCTCCTTCTCTTTCCCGAAGCTAGAGATCCTTCTCGCGCCGCTGTCCAGCACATCGTGGAAAAAAGTTCCGTCCAGCTCCAGTTCACTCTGGGAGAGAGCTTCGTCATTGAAGTCGATTTAGGAGGAAGAGATGAACAGGAACGCCTGGAGAGGGCCAGGGATCTGATGCAGGAGATTCTTTAATTATTATATGAATACTCGATCGGCGGAAACTACTGCCGGTAGATCACCCAACTTGGTCCATTTTATGCAAAGGTTTCTGTCCGGAGTCTGGGTCGCGCTGGCATGCTGTGCGGCTTGCAACAACCCATCGGCACAAAGTCCAATCATTGCCCGGGTCGGAGAGGCCGAACTGACCCAGGCGGACCTTGCAGTAGGACTTCCCGCCGGCCTCGAAAACGAATCGGAAACGGCGTCCAATCACTTTGTCGAAAACTGGGTACGGCAAGAACTTCTCTACCAGGAGGCCCTGGCGCGCAAACTCGATCAGAACGTGCGTATCCAGTACCTAGTTGAGCAAACGCGCAGGGATCTGTTAGTGGCTGCGCTGCTCGACCTGGAATTCGACGGCCGCAAAGTCGAAGTGACCGAGCCTATGGTCAAGGAATACTACCAGCAACACCGCGAGGAGTTTCTGCGCACCGAGAAAGAAATCCGGGTGCGACACATTCTCGTGGCCAGCGGGCGCGACGCCCAGGCCCGGCGCCAGGATCTGCTTCAGGGCAGCTACTCTTTCGAGGAGGTAGCGCGCGCCCATTCTCTCGACGAAAAAACCAAATTTGCAGGGGGAGACCTGGGCTACTTTTCCCCTGAGGACAATCCGGTTATGTGGGATGCTTGCCGCGAATTGTTTCTCAATCGACTCTCCAAACCAGTGAGGACTCAGTACGGCTATCATATCGTCGAAGTGTTGGATCGCCAGGAAGCCGGAACCTTTAAGGATTTGGAGCAGGTCCGGTCACTAATTGTCGAATCTCTGGTGCGGCGCGAGCACCGGCAGCGCCTGGATCGTTTTGTCGATCAATTGAAGTCCACCAGTGAATGGGTTGTCCACCAGGACCTGATCAAAAACATTCATTGAAGTCATCGCCCTCCCCCACAGGAAATACATGCGCTACTTCCTATACAGCCTTTTCATTCTTTCCTGTCGTGCTGATGCGGTAGGAGCGAGTCCCGAATTGATAGACCGGATTGTCGGGGTGGTGGACGACGAAGTCATCCTCTGGTCGGAGCTCAACTTCCGCTTCCGCTTCCAACTCGAGCAAAGGGGATACAGCCCTTACTTGGAGGAAGAAAGGCTTGCTCAATTGCGCGAGGAAGCGCTCGACGAGATGATTGATGAACAGATTTTACTTCTCAAAGCTCAGGAAGACAGTATTGCCATTGATGAAGCCAAGGTCGAAGAGATCCTCAGTGAGCAGTACAGTGCGATCAAAAACGACATGGGCAGCGACGGCTTCAAGGAGATGCTCAAACGTGCCGGCCTCAGCGAGCGCCAGTTGCGCAACCGCTACCGCAAGGAAATCCGCCATAGCCTGCTTTACCAAGAGATGCTCAGAGAGCTGGCATATCGGCTTCACATTACCCACAGGGACATAGACGCGTATCGCCATGCCCACGGTGATACCCTCCCTGTACGCATCTCTCTCAGCCGCATCCGGATCCAGAGCAAGCCGGATGAGCAGCTACTTCAAGCAAATCGCCAAAGAATCAGAGAAATCCAGCAAAAGATTGCGGCAGGCGCCGACTTTGGAGATCTTGCCCGCACATACTCGGAGGATCCGGGCACGGCAGCTCAGGGCGGGGATCTAGGATGTTTTGCTGCCGGCCGTCTGGTACCCGAATTCGAAAAAGCTGCTTTTGAATTGAAACCCGGGGAGGTCAGCGCACCAGTACTGACCCAGTATGGTTACCATTTGATTCTGCTCCACGAGAAGCGCGAGGACGAACTTTGCGCCAGCCATATTCTTGTGCGCGCCTCGACCACTCGGCAGGACGATCGGCGCGTCGAGATCGCATTGAATGAATTGCGCCAGCGCGCCCTGTCCGGTGAGGATTTTTCCCAGTTGGCACGCGAGCATTCGGACGAACGCCGGACGGCTATGCGCGGGGGATTCTGGGAGATAGTACCCCGCGATCAGCTCCCTCCTCCATTGCTTGCCCAAATAGGGCATCTTAAGCTGGGGGAAATCAGCGAACCGTTCTTTTTGGAAGACGGTGGCTACATCATCAAGATCAACGACGATCAGTCAACCCTGGAATCACTGATACGCGAAGAGAGACTGACAAAAAGTATGCGCCAGCTTATCGAAGAGTACAGAACGGAAATCCACGTCGAAAAGCGCATAGATGTGGCATTGGAGGAATTGCCGGGAAATGGCGCGCCTTGATCTTTTCTTGAAAAATGCAGGATTGATTAAACAGCGGAGCGAAGCCAAGCGCGCATGCGATTCCAGTCGAGTGCAGGTGGACGGAGTTCCGGCCAAGCCCGGCCGAGAGATCCGGATAGGGGAAATTGTCAGTCTCGAGTTGGAGACCTGTTTCGTGGAATTGGAGGTGTTAGACATTCCTCGGCGCCCGCTTCCAAAAAAGCAACGCCAACACTACTACTGCATTCTCCGTCGCAAAGACCGGGATCCTTACGAAGATCTAAGTTTTTAGGAAGTTGAAGTGCCTGCACAGATCAACCGGCAACAACCGTACCACACCTTGGCGGAGATCTACGACTATGTAATGCGGCACGTGGAGTACGACAAGTGGGCTTCCTATATCCATTCCATCTTGCAGCGTTTTGAACATTACCCATGCAACCTGGTGGACTTGGCATGTGGTACGGGAAACATAACATTGGAACTCTGCGCTCTGGGCTATGCGGTATCAGGTCTGGATCGCTCGGCTTCTATGCTCGAGGTAGGACGGAAAAAAAGTAGGCAGGCCGGCGCGGAGGTCGACTTTTTTCAAGGAGACTTGCGCCGTCTCGACGCCCTGGGGACCTTTGATGCGGCGGTCTGTATTTACGATAGTTTCAACTATCTTCTCAGCTTGACCGAAATCCAGCAGGCCTTCGACCAGATCCACCGCATCCTGCGGCCTGGTAGTTTATTTATTTTTGATGTTTGCACCGAGCAGAATTCTCTGCGCTATTTCAATGCAGCACGGGACGCGGAAGTGGGGCCAGGATTTACTTACAAGCGTCACAGTTACTACGTCCCCACTGAGGAATTGCAGATGAATCACTTTCAAATTCGTTTTGACGGACGAGATGGAGTGTGGGATGAAATCCACACTCAGCGTATATATCCCCTGGAGCAGATAATATCACAAATTGAGGAAAGCTCCTTTGACCTACGCGCCGTTTTTTCCGGTTTCACCTTCAAGAGGGGATCAGAACGCTCAAATCGCATTCACTTTGTTCTTCACCGTCCTTAGAGGCTGATATTGGTTCACCGGCCTGAGGCTTCTGAGGTAGTTCCTTAATTTCAAACGGGAAATTTTACTTGACCTTGCCCGATCTACAAGCCGCCGTGGACTTCCTCGAAGAAGGGGACGATTTTCTCCTCACATCCCACGTCGACAGCGATTGGGACGGGATAGGCGGATGTCTTGCTCTTAAACTACTGCTTGAGAAGCTTGGGAAAAATGCCTTTATAGTGCTCCACAATTTGCCGGAAGAATTTTGCTGTTTTCTCGACGGTTGGGAACATGTCCGGACGGTCGAAGAGCTGACTCTCTCCAAGGTAGACTACGCCATTGTCCTCGATTGCCCCAGCCTGGAGCGCATTGGAGATGTCCGCAAGCATATAGGTGAGACAACTCAGATACTCAATATCGATCATCACCAGGAGACCCGACCTTTTGGTGCGGTCAACCTGATGTCCACCGAGGTCAGTTCCGCTTGTGAATTTGTCCACCACCTGGTTGTCGCCAGTGGACGCGAAATTGACGCGACCATGGCGGCACAGCTCTACGTGGGCATCCTCTTCGATACGGGTGGTTTCCGTTACTCGCTCACAACCCCAACCACATTTGAAGTGGCTGCCGAACTCGTCCGTCGCGGGGCGCGACTGGATTTCACCGCCGATCAAATCTTTAACAACAAGAGCTTTGCGTCGGTCAAATTGATCGGCAGGGCCATTGACTCGCTAGAATTGCACTTCGATGGCCAAGCCGCCGTTTTACACCTGGGCTACGAGGATTTGCGCGAAGGAAGCCCGCAAGACATCGTCAACTACGGTCTTCTGATCCGCAGCGTCGAGGTGGCCCTCCTCTTGCGCGAGGTTCGTCCCGGGTACTATCGCGTCAGTTTACGTTCCAGGGACCGAGTGGATGTCGGGAAAATCGCTGCCCAGTTGGGCGGCGGTGGTCACGTCAACGCTTCGGGCTGCTCTCTTGAGGGCTCACTGGATTGCGCCATGAAGGTGTTGTTGTACGAGGTAGGCAAAGCTCTAAATTAGTAGGGGATTGCAGGTGCACTTAGTTACGCTTAGAGATTTTTCAACAGAAGACGTAGAGGAAACCATCGAACTTGGTCTACGTCTCAAGGAAGATCCGGGGACTCACGCCGATACTATGCGCGGTAAGACCCTGGCACTCCTTTTTCAAAAGACCTCCACCAGGACGCGTTGTGCCGGTGAGATCGGAATGACCCAGATGGGCGGGCATGCGGTTTACCTGGATTGGCGTGCAACCAATTTTGGCTTGGCCGATCTAGGTGACGAGGTCCGCGTCATTTCTTCCTATGCTGATCTGATCGTGGTGCGACTGTTGAAGCACGCCGACGTGATTCGGGCGGCTGGAGCCTCTCAGGTCCCGCTGATGAACGGTTGCTGTGATCGCTATCACCCCATGCAGGCTTTGGCAGATATGACGACCATTCAGGAAGCATTGGGTCGCCTGAACGGGGTCGAACTGACCTATGTTGGAGTGCAAAACAACGTTTGCAACTCCCTCATCGCCGCCGCTTTGAAAGTGGGTATGAAAATTACTGTGGTCTCTCCCGAAACCAATTCGGCGGCGCGCGATGATGCTCTTTACCAGAAAGCCACCAAGCAGGGTCTGTACAAAACCGAAGAAAATTTGCGCGCAGCTTTGGATACATGTGATGTGGTTTACACCGACACCTGGATCGACATGGAGTACTTTGCGGATCCAGCTTATGCTGGGGAAAAGGAACGGCGGATTCAGAAATTTATGCCCTATCAACTCAATAGAGAATTGCTCAAGGGACTCGATGTCCGCATTCTGCACTGCCTTCCTGCGCACCACGGCTATGAAATCGCTGCCGACCTGCTCGACGACCCCAGATCACTCATTTTCCTACAGGCCGAAAATCGACTGCACAGCCAGAAAGCCCTCATTCTCAAGCTGGGAGGAAAGTTGTAAATGTAGGCCCCAAATGGGCTTGCAACATTTCCCCATTTCCTTTTTCCTAAAACCCACAGGTTTGGGGAGTTGTGGGGATAGCCTCGGCAAGCACCTACCCTTTATTCCTCATATAGGTTCCACTCGCGCCTCCCCGCTTTTCAACCAAACGCACCTGGGAAATTACCATGCCCCGGTCCACTTTCTTACACATGTCGTAAATAGTAAGCAACGCCACTGTCGCCGCTGTCAGGGCCTCCATCTCGACCCCGGTGTGCGCCTCGACGCGAGCCTGAGTCTCGACCTCAATCCGGTCTTTGCCCACCAAAAAATTTACCTCCACGGCGGTGAGATTTAGGGGGTGGCACAAGGGAATCAGCTCTCCAGTGCGCTTGGCGGCCATAATTCCAGCCAGACGAGCAGCTTCCAGCACATTACCTTTGGCTGCCTTGTTGGCGACGATCAATGATACCGTCTCAGGCTGCATGCGGATCTCGCCCATTACCCATGCCTGCCGTTGCGTCTTCGTCTTGCTGCCTACATCTACCATCTGCAGGCGTCCATCCTCGTCGAGGTGAGTCAGCCCTTGCGCCATTACATGTGGGCGATAATCGCCGTGGCAAATTCTGAGCACTTGACCTCTTTGGCTCCCTTCATCAGGCGCGCAAAGTCGTAGGTCACGGTCTTGCTCGAGATTGTTTTCTCCAGTCCAGTGACGATCAGATCAGCTGCTTCATTCCATCCCAAATGGCGCAGCATCAATTCGCCTGAGAGAATTACAGACCCGGGATTCACCTTGTCCTGACCGGCGTACTTTGGTGCTGTGCCGTGCGTGGCTTCGAAGATGGCATGGCCCGTGTCGTAGTTGATATTGCCACCCGGTGCGATTCCTATTCCGCCCACACAGGCAGCAAGGGCGTCGCTGGTGTAGTCGCCGTTGAGGTTTAGTGTGGCGATGACGGAGTACTCCGCCGGTCGCGTCAGGATCTGCTGGAGAAAAGCATCGGCAATTACATCCTTGACCAAGATTACCTTATCCCCAGGTGTCACAATCTGAGTCCATGGACCGCCGTCGACTTCTTCGCCTCCGTATCGGCTCCGGGCAACCTCGTATCCCCATTCACAAAAACTTCCCTCCGTGAATTTCATAATATTGCCCTTGTGAACTAGGGTGACGCTGTCCCGGTTCTGGGCGATGGCATATTCAATGGCAGCGCGCACAAGGCGACGGCTACCCTCCTGTGAGACTGGCTTGAGCCCCAAGCCCGCTGTATTCGGGAAGCGGATTTTGGCATATCGGTCCGGGAAGTGCTCTCGCAGGAGCGCTTTGAATCGACTGGTTTCTTTGGTGCCATTCTCGAACTCTATCCCGGCGTAGATATCTTCTGTGTTCTCGCGGAAAATGACCATGTCCACCAGTTCAGGGTGGCGCACAGGCGAGGGCACACCCTTGAAGTAGCGTACAGGGCGCAGGCACACGTAAAGATCCAGGATCTGACGCAAGGCTACGTTCAGACTGCGGATACCGCCGCCCACAGGAGTTGTCAGAGGTCCTTTAATACCCACAAGATAGTTGCGAAAGGCTTCTACGGTAGCATCGGGAAGCCAAGATCCGAGATGCTCAAAAGATTTTCCCCCGGCCAATACTTCCATCCAGGCAATTCCACGTTTTCCCTCATAGGCCTTCCCTACGGCTGCGTCCAGCACCCGGGAAGCAGCCGCCCAGATGTCGGGTCCAGTGCCATCGCCTTCGATAAAGGGGATGATCGGCCACGGCGGAACAATGAGCCTGTCCCCTTTCAGGGCTATCTTTTGACCATTTTCAGGAACTTTGGGCTGCCACTCGGCCATAACAGCGCTCCCCAATCTATGTGGCGAATTCATGCCGGTCGCCGCGGTTCAAGGCAAAACGGAGGGAAGGTTTCTTCCATTCGCAGGTTGTCTGTACGCGTCACTCTGCCTTCCGCGTGGCAGGCAAACTTTCAATGCAGCGCCAGTACGGGAAAGGGGCAAGTCACCTGAACCGGCAACCAATCCTGGCCGCTACCTTGCAGCCAGAAGAAACTGATAAAATAATGTCTAACTCCCTATTCGACAAGGAGGTTTAAGCTAAAGTCTCTACCCCGATCAGGCAAGCATGGTCTCCAGGTTCACCTCCTCCAACTCCCAGCCGAATACATGTCCGAATTGGCGTTTCAGCTCTCTTTCGACCTCTTTCAACCCTGGTGGGTGAGGTAATAGCCTCGCCATTGAGGTGACGGCGTTGTAATCCAGGCCACAGGGCAGGATACAGTGAAAGTAGTCGAGGTCGGGACAGACGTTCAGTGCGAAGCCGTGCATGGTAATCCACTGGCGGACATAAATGCCAATGGCAGCAATTTTGCATCTGCCGACCCATACGCCGGTCAGATCCGGTCGCGAACGCGCCTTCAGGCCAAAGCCTGCCAGGGTGCTGATTAGTACTTTTTCCAGATCTCGCACGTAGCGATGTACATCTCGTCCCCGGCGGCGCAAGTCGATAATCGGATACCCCACCAGTTGTCCTGGACCATGATAAGTGACACTTCCTCCGCGCTCTATCGCAAATACCTCCGTACCTCGTTGCTCCAGAGTATCCGAATCCGCCGGCAAATGCTCGGACCGGGTGGACCGGCCGCAAGTATAGGTATGAGGATGCTCCATGGTCAGCAACAGATCCGGCACCTGGCCCTGCTGGCGCAGAGCACGTAGTGCTTTCTGGTGCTCCCAGGCTTTCACATAAAGCATCCATTCCAAGGGAGAGGTGTAAGCTCTGATCTTGCGCAAAATTGAAATAATTCCTATACTAAGAAGCTCAGAAATTTATTTTGGCACTCTCGGAAGAAGAGTGCCAAAATAACGGATCTTCCGGTAGCTAAATTGTTTCTATGTTTTATTATTCCAACCTTTTACCTTGTGGAGGCTTATATGGCTGCAAAACAACTCCAATTCGATATCTCCGCCCGCGACGCTCTTCTTCGGGGTGTGGACAAGCTGGCCGATACGGTCAAAGTTACCTTGGGGCCTCAGGGTCGCAATGTTGTCCTGGATAAAAGTTTTGGCTCACCAACAATTACCAAGGACGGTGTCACCGTTGCCAAAGAGATAGAACTCAAGGATCCCTACGAAAATATGGGTGCCCAGATGGTCAAAGAAGTAGCTTCCAAGACCTCAGATGTGGCCGGCGATGGTACCACCACTGCCACGGTTTTTGCTCAAACTATCTTCCACGAAGGCCTCAAAAATGTTACGGCTGGGGCAAATCCCATGGACCTGAAGCGGGGTATCGACCATGCCGTCGGGGCTGTAGTTGGCAATATCAAAAAGCAGAGCAAAGAGGTCAAGACCCGCGAGGAGATCGCCCAGGTCGGCACCGTTTCAGCCAACAATGATGAGGCAATTGGCGAGCTTATCGCCGATGCCATGGAAAAGGTGGGTAAGGACGGAGTCATTACCGTCGAAGAAGCCAAGAGTATGGATACAGCTCTTGACGTGGTCGAAGGGATGCAGTTTGACCGCGGCTATTTATCACCCTACTTCGTGACCGATCAGGAGACCATGGAAGCCGTCCTTGAGGAAGGGTATATCCTTATCCACGACAAAAAGATCTCCAACATGCGGGACTTGGTGCCTGTTCTCGAGAAAGTGGCCCAACTGGGCAAGCCTTTGCTGATCATCGCCGAGGACATAGAGGGCGAGGCCTTGGCTACCCTGGTAGTCAACAAGATTCGCGGTACTTTGCGGGTGGCTGCGGTCAAGGCCCCAGGCTTCGGCGACCGGCGTACAGCCATGCTGGAAGATATTGCCGTTCTCACAGGGGGCCGGGTCATTTCCGAGGACGCCGGTCTAAAGCTAGAAGGGGCTACCTTGGAGGACATGGGGCAAGCCAAGCGCATTGTCCTCGACAAGGACAACACCACCATCATCGAAGGTTCGGGGAAGCCTGAAGATATCAAGGGTCGGGTTGCCCAAATTCGTCGCCAGATCGACGAGACCACATCTGACTACGACCGTGAGAAACTGCAGGAGCGCCTGGCCAAATTGGCTGGTGGTGTCGCCGTGATCAACGTGGGTGCGGCCACCGAAACGGAGATGAAAGAGAAAAAAGCCCGTGTCGAAGACGCTCTGCACGCCACCCGGGCGGCTGTAGAAGAAGGAGTGGTTCCCGGCGGTGGGGTAGTGTTCGTGCGCGCCGGCAACTCCACTGACCAGTTGGAGTTGGAAGGTGATCAGGCCGTCGGGGTGCAGATTGTGCGCCGGGCCCTGGAAGAGCCCGTACGCCAGATCGCCGACAATGCAGGGCTGGAAGGTGCCGTTGTAGCTCGCCGGGTGAGCGATGGTGAGGACGCCTTCGGATTTAACGCTCTGACCGAAGAATACGAAGATTTGGTCAAAGCAGGTGTGGTCGATCCGGCCAAGGTTTCGCGCACTGCCCTTGAAAACGGTGCCAGCATCGCTTCACTACTACTTACCACCGCAGTGTTGGTGGCTGAGATTCCCGAAGAGAAGCCACCAATGCCGGCTGGACCTCCTGGTGGCGATATGTACGGCGGCATGTAATTGTTTACATGGCCTGATTTATTTAACAGGAAGGGCTCTCCTTGTGCGTCAAGGGGAGCCCTTCCTGTTTGGCATCAGGGTGCCGTTATTGGAACTTAATATGCAGTCCTCAGCGAATATCTTCGGATTAATTTAACTCCAGGATTATTTTCCGGCTTCATGGCCAGCCCTCAAAGCCACAAGCGGTAAAGCAAGGGATCGCGGAAATGTCCATTCTCTCGAACCCCATAGTAGAGAGCAGGTGAAAGGGTTTCTCCGGAATCGCCCGAAAGTGCAACGACCTGTCCCTTCTGCACATAATCGCCCCGGGTTACAAGCAGATGGCTATTATATCCGTACTTGCTGAAAATTCCACTGCCGTGGTCCAGCTCCACTACGTTTCCCATTTTTTTTTCAAATCCACTCAGCACCACGCGCCCTGCGGCACTCGCTCTTATGGGACTGCCCCGCGGGACTGCAATAGTCACCCCTGGAAACTCTTTGCTGAAGCCGCGTGTTACTACCCCACGTCCCGGCCATAAACTGGGAACGGAATGAAGGTGACCCCAACGCAGTCGTTCCACGGAGGACACATAGGAAGCCTCCTCACCGGAGTTTCCCAGAGGCATATCAGCTGTTCCCCCATCTGCGGACTCTCCCAAAATGGCGCGCAATTGATGATTGCTCTTTTGCAGGCTCGAAAGGATCTGCTCCAATTGCTCGATCTGATCTAACTTCCGTTCAAAAAGTGCGTTTTCTTTTTGCATATTGGCCAGGGTGTTGCCCAGTTGTCGAGATTTGTTATAGGCTCCCATTCCCCAGACTAACAGCGCCAGTACAACAAGGGCGAAAATTCCCCATAGACCAACCAGAGTTCGGGGAATTTTAAACTCGAAAGTTTTGCCCCCCTCTTCAGGGATAATCAGCAACGTAATCCGCCTACCTTTAGACATGGTGGGAAATTACATCGAACCAAGACCAAGCGTCAAGGAGCGGTTTAATCCAGAATTCCTGCGTGGCCGAGTCGTGAGGCCCATAGGGTGTCCGGAAGGATCTTGGTGAAACAGAACAATCGTTGATATTATTGGTCCTACATCTTGAAAATTCAGTGAAGGTTCGGTTCTGGAACACCACGAACGGGGTGCGGGGGAATCGGGGTCTAATTCCGCAAGCACCAAGCCTTCCAATCAATCCTCACCCTGGGAATCAACCATGAAAGCAATCATCACTGGGTTAGGTGGGCGCGGCAAGTTCTGGCTCGGCGAGTGCCGTAAACATCCCGATGTTGAGATTGTCGCTTGGGTCGAACCGGAACCCGCGAACAGGCGGCAGGCAATAGAGGAACTGGATGTACCTGCAACTTGGATTTTTGACGACTTAGGTGAGGCAGCGCAAGCTGTGGAGGCGGACTTTGTCATCGACGCAACTCCGCCTGCCGTTCACGAAGAAATCGCAGCGACGGCTTTTGCGGCGGGATTGCACGTCCTTGGCGAAAAACCACTAAGTGCTGATTTTGAGGCTGCAAAACGCATGGTGGAAGAGGGCGCCAAGTCCGGAATGAAACACATGATCGCCCAGAATTACCGGTTCAATCCACTGCCCCGCACGACCTGCCGCCTGCTCAAAGAAGGCTTGATCGGCGATCTTGGTCAACTCGATGGATCCCTATACGTAAATTGGGCGGACGTTCCCTGTAGCCACTACGTCAGGGAACCCTTTAAGTTTCTGACGGACATGGGCATCCACCACTTCGACATGATGCGGTATATGCTGGATGTCGAGCCTGTCAGCGTGCGTGCCTTTACCTGGAATTTGCCATGGGGTTGGCATAAGGGCGACGCCTGTCAACTCATTCTTTTCAAATTTGAGAATGGATTGATTGCAACCCATCGCGGGGTGGGATGTACTGTGGGCTACGTCCCTGCCGGCCACAACGGCGAATGGCGTTGCGAAGGTTCGAAGGGCACGCTTACTTGGGAAGGTTCCGCCCTTTTCCACACCCACCAGCATAAGGCCAACCCAAAATTGCGGCGGAGGCTAGAGTTGGACCAGATCGAGTCAAGTGGACAGAATCCCATCTTGCAGGAGTTCCTCGCTGCTCTTCGCGAGGATCGTCAGCCGGAGTGTAACGCCGTAGACAATCTCCATTCCCTGGCAGTGGTGTTCGCCGCTCTCCTGAGTGTCCGAAAAGACCGCGAAGTAAATTTGTCTGAAATCCATCCAGGGTAGTTACTTGGGCCGTACCCAGGTGGGAAAGTATTCTGGAGCCCATTTGTGCGCCAGGAAAAAGGCCTTGGCGGCGTGAAGGCTGTGGGGCGGGTCAAGCTCGGCGTTGATGAAGATTTGGGCGGCAGCAAAGGTGGGAAATTCCGATACAATGACGCGATGCCATGTATCCTGGCGGTCGATTAATTGGAAGGCATCAAGCCGCATGAGGCCTTGTTCCCGGGCAACAGAACACATCAACGCTTGGTGCTCTGCGTCTCCGCGCTTCTGTGGTCCCACTGCTTCTGCCCCGGAGTGCCAGCGTCCAAAAACCAGGACTATTACGCTGTTGTGATCCTCCTTTAGCTCGGGGATTTTGCAGGGGTCGGGTCGGGGGGACACAACTGCGGGGGGCGAATTTTGCAGCGGCCGTCTTGAGGAGAAATCTACTGCACACCGCCGCGATAGGAAATACTCGTAGTAACCGTAAAGGCCGTAAGAAGGTGCCATTTCCGCCTCGATCCACGCTTCTGCACCTTCCAGGGTGGGGAACTCGATCAGCCAGAATCGCTCCCAGTTTTCCTGCGGTCCGATGAGCTTAAATCCCTCCAGGTGCATCAGACCGAATTCTTTTCCAACTCTCAGCATAAGGTCCACGTGTTCCTGTGAGTAGATCCGGCGTTCTCCTTCGCTCAACTTGCCCCAGCTCGGCAGCCTCCCTCCTTTGTAGAGTATGACAATACTATCTTTCCTCATATTGGATTCCAGATTCAAAATCGTCCTTCCTTTCACAGCCCAAGACATTGAGTTCCCCGAGGCCGTTTTGTATACTATCGAAGGTCCCTTGCAACTGAACAAATATACAGGAATTTTCCAATGGGCGAAGACCCGACTTCTGACCTCAGGCTGAATGGCGACGTCGCAGTAGTGACTGGTGCTGCCCAAGGGCTGGGGTTGGCCATTGCCGAACAAATAGCGCGCAACGGTGCAGAGGTATGCATAGCTGATTTGCAACTCGAAAAGGCGCAGTCAGAAGCCGAAAAACTGCAAAATCATAATTTGAAGGTGCATGCTATCCACCTGGACGTCACCAACAGCGCTGCGGTGGAGAGTTGCTTCGCCAGTGTGATCAATACCTACGATCATCTCGATATTCTAGTTAATAATGCCGGTGTCGGTCAACAGGTGGCACCCATTGTCGAGTTGGCCGACCAGGAGTGGGCGCGGGTGCTAGACGCTACTCTGACCGGGGCCTTTTACTGCTGCCGCACGGCTGGCCGCATTATGGAGGACCAGGAATCGGGGCGAATCGTCAACATCTCCTCTATCAATGGCAAGAATCCGGCCGCCCTGGTTGCCGCCTACAATGTGGCCAAAGCTGGAATCATCAGCCTGACCCGTACTTTGGCTTTGGAGTTGGCAGCCTGTGGCGTACGCGTCAATGCTCTGTGTCCGGGTCCGGTCTACACCGAGTTCAACCGGCGCAATATGGCACAACGCTGCAAAAGTCTCGATATCACCGAGGCAGAGATGGTCGAGCGTATCCGTGGTGCCATCCCTTTGGGACGCTGGGGGGAGCCCCTCGATATCGCCCAAGGAGTTGTTTTTCTTTGCAGTCCGGCCGCCTCATGGATCACCGGCGAGGTGCTCACCGTCAGCGGCGGAATGGCAGGGGTCTCGGCTATTCCACCCAGGCGCCCCAGGAAGTGAGAATCACACAGTTGATCGCAATGCTGGATGGTAAGGTTGCCCTGGTAACCGGCGGAAGTTCGGGAATAGGCAGAGCGGCATCAGTGGCATTTGCCCGGGAGGGGGCAAGGGTAACTGTCGCGGATGTCAACTTGGAGGGCGGTGAAGAGACGGTGGACCAAATTAGAGAATCGGGTGGTCAGGCGATCTTTGTTCAAACAGACGTATCGCAAGCTGTAGATGTCGAAGCAATGGTCGCCAAGACTTTGAAGACCTATGGGAGGCTCGATTGCGCTTTCAATAATGCAGGCATCGCCGGGGATAGATCGTTGATCCACGAGCATCCGGAAAATATGTGGGATCTAATCATCAGCATTCACCTCAAAGGCGTCTGGCTGTGTATGAAATACGAGATCACCCAGATGCTTGAACAAGGCGGCGGCGCTATTGTCAACACCTCGTCCGTAGCCGGAATGGTGGGATATGCGAGCGCATCTCCCTACGTTGCCGCAAAGCACGGTATTGTCGGACTCACAAAAACCGCCGCCCTCGAATACGCGCGGAGGGGAATTAGAGCCAACGCCATATCCCCCGGTTGGACTCGAACCGAATTGATAGGCCACCTTATTGAAACTTCCGAGCAAGAGGCGAAGATCGCTGCTCGCCATCCTATGGGGAGACTGTGCGAACCGGAGGAGATCGCCGCGGCCGCCACTTGGCTTTGTTCTGACACGGCTTCGTTTGTAACAGGTGCAGTTTTGCCAATTGACGGAGGTTTTGTCGCGCAGTAATTCGAGTCCCAAGAGTACCCAGAGTCCGTCTTGCACAAACCGATCAAACCTCCATCCAACTCCCATCTTTCTTTGAGCTTTCAACTGCGGCTTTGATGAATTTCATGCCCGCCACTCCGGTATCAACGTCCGGATGGTCAAAAGCCGAGGCAACACACTCTCCCTTGCCCTTCCTGATTTGAAGCTCCATACTTAAATGCAAATTGCCCAAAGCTTCGAAAAAATCCTCGTGGTGTCCCGAAGGCATGCGCAGATAGGGCTGAACTGTTTCGGGAAAATGATCGAAATTGGCGCCGATCCAATAAGTCTCGTCAATCGCTCCTCGGCGCAACAGCAATGCTTCGGCGCGCTCCTGGTGCCATTCGAGCGATCCTTCCGTCCCAAAGATTCGGAAGCCATTGTCGTTCTTATAGCCGACAGCTATCTGGGTTGCCGTAATTACTGCCGTAGCGCCGTTTTCCATGGTTCCAAATACATTGAAGTCGTCGTCCAGGATCCGGCCCTCGCCAAAAATATTGAGGTGGGCAGACACTTTCTCGATTCCCAATCCCGTGGTCCAAGTGGCCGCTACAAAGGCATGGGTGCCAATATCACCACCGCAGTTGGATATGCCCGTACGTCCAGGATCGGTGCGCCAAACCGCCTGCTGCAAGCCATCCTTCTCTAGAGATGTGGCTAGCCAGCCCTGGTTGTACCAGGCTTCGACTTTGCGGATGGTGCCGATCTTGCCGGCGCGAATAAATTCCCTGGCTGTCATCATCATGGGGTGGCCGGTATAGGTGTGTGCCAAAATGAAAGGCAGGTTCTTTTCCTTGACGATCCGCGCCAAACTCTCGGCCTCCTCCACGGTCATTGTCATGGGTTTTTCACAGAGCACTGGAATGCCTGCCTCGAGACATGCCTTTGCCGGAGCATAATGGGCGTCGTTGGGGGTGACGATGGTGACGTAGTCCAAGTCCAGATCGCCCTGTGCGCAGGCGTCCAGCATGGCTTGAAAGTTGGGATATCCCTGGATATCGTAGTCTGACGCCGCCGCCATGGCCGCGTCAGGATCGCTACGCAGAGCTCCGGCCACCAGTTCGCGACTTGCGTCAAGAGCAATCGCGCGTTTGTGCACTTGGCCGAAAAAGTTGTTGGGACCGCCGCCGCCGACCAGGCCGACTCTGAGCTTAGCCATGATAACTGCCTCCAGGTAAGGTTGAATGGTCTAATCCAGTAGGCGACACCTAGGTTCCATTGCTGTCCATCCTTTACCCTGCCGACTAAAGGTGGCGAACTGGGCAATCGGGTCAGGCTCGAGGCCTGCGTAGAAAAACTTTTGAATTCCCCGTGGTCTTATATTGCGGAATGCATTTCTCGAATCTGTCCTCTCCGAAACATTCGGTGCAAGAGATGTCACTGGCACCAAAGATTGTTTCAACTACCAAATATTCACCAATCAGACCTAGGATAAGTACTTTCGAAACCTATTGCCTGTCAAGCGACCTCCTTCCCTCTCCGGACCTGGGTCGAGCTGGGGATATTGCCGCCATTTCACCCTTTCGAAGGTAAGCATATGCTGCAGGCGTATTGGGTCGTTGAAGAGTCAGTCTCGTAGCTCACAAAATACACTTCGGAACAATGGTGGGGCTGCTAGCTCATTGGAGGAAAGCTAGCCCGTCATTGAAGCCTCTCAAGGTAATGGAAAGAATCCAGGCGAGTGGCACAAATCTTGCGCTTCTTCTCCGAAAATTCCCCTTCTCCTGGATAGGAAGCCCATGCCGTCCACTGTTTTGTCTGCAGCCATTCTGGGCATTGATGCTTACCCCGTCCACGTCGAAGTCGACACAGACCGCCAACTACCCTCATTCACTGTGGTCGGCCTGCCCGACAATACTGTGAAGGAAAGCAAAGAGCGGGTAATTGCCGCCATTCGCAACGCCGGCTACGAGTGGCCGCGCCGTCGGGTCACGGTGAATCTGGCCCCGGCCGACATTCGCAAGGCCGGCTCGGCCTTTGACTTGCCTATCGCCGTTGGCATCCTAGTGGCCTCGCAGCAGATCAAAGCCCCGCGCCTACGCGATATGGTTCTGCTGGGTGAGCTCTCCCTCAATGGATCTCTGCGGTCAGTGCAAGGGATGCTGTCAATGGCCCTTGGCATGCACGAGCGCGGCTTCTACGGCATGATTGTGCCTCGACAAAACGCCCATGAGGCGGCGATGGCGGACGGGCCCCTGATCTACGCGATTTCCACCTTGGGTGAAGCCGTCGATATTCTAGGCGGCGAGGTCCGCATACCTCCTTTTGACCTCGATGTTTCCGCAGTGTTTAACAGCCAGGCCGACCATTTGGTCAACTTTGCCGAGGTTCGAGGTCAGGAACAGGCCAAGCGCGCCCTGGAGGTAGCCGCTGCAGGAGGACACAATTTGCTCATGGTAGGCAGTTCTGGATCGGGTAAGACAATGTTGGCGCGGCGAGTCCCCACCATTCTTCCAGAGTTCACCCTTGACGAAGCTCTGGCCACTACCAAGATCTACTCCGTAGCCGGCATCCTACCCTCCCGCCAACCTTTGGTAGCCCATCGGCCCTTTCGCGCCCCTCACCACACCATCTCGGACGCAGGTCTAATCGGAGGAGGATCCTACCCGCGTCCAGGCGAGGTTTCGCTGGCCCATCATGGCGTCCTTTTTCTCGATGAATTGCCCGAATTCCGCAAGCATGTGATCGAAGCCCTGCGCCAGCCCCTGGAAGACCACCAGGTCACCATTGCCCGCGCCACCATGGCTCTTTCCTACCCTGCCCGCTTCATGCTAATCGCTGCCATGAATCCCTGTCCATGCGGATACTTTGCCGACCCGAACCACCAATGTACTTGCTCTCCCTACCAAATCCAGCGCTACCGAGCCCGCATTTCAGGGCCCCTGCTCGACCGCATGGACATTCACGTCGAGGTGCCGGCCGTGGCTTACGAAGACCTGGCCAGCAAGCGTCCAAGCGAGGGTTCGACGGCGATTCGTCAACGGGTGAACCGCACGCGCAGGCGCCAGCTGGAACGTTTTGCCGATTGTGCCGACATCTTTTGCAACGCCCACATGGAAACCCGGCATATTCGCCGGTATTGTGTTTTGGTGGAGGAGGGCGAGAAACTTCTAGAGATGGCCATCACCAAGCTGGGATTGTCTGCCCGGGCTTATGATCGCATTCTCAAAGTGGGACGCACAATCGCCGACCTGGAAGAAAGCGACGAGATCCAGGCTCCACATATAACCGAGGCCATTCAGTATCGCTCTCTCGACCGCAGTGTGTGGATGTAGAATCGCCCTTCCTGTTTGAGGACAGGTTGGCAGGTCTTCACACCCTACAAAGATGAGTTGAGGTTATTCGGAGGGGTCCGTCCGTGGGCGCAAAAGGAATACTAGTGTCATGTCGTAGAGATTCGTTCACAAAGTCTCTTGATTTTCGCGAGGATGGAATCCGCCGTAGCCGTCCACACGAAAGGGTGTGCGTTGGCGTTCCACTGGGCGGTGTAGCGTTCGATGCGCTCGATGAGCTCTGATACCTTGCGGAACGAGCCCCGCCGAACCGCCTGGCGGGTAATGATGTTGAACCAAATCTCCACCTGGTTGAGCCACGAAGCATAGGTAGGGGTGTAATGAAGGTGAAATCGGGGGCGCCGCGCCAGCCAGCGCTTGACCTTGGCATGCTTATGCGTGCCGTAGTTGTCGACGACGAGATGCACGTCGAGATCGCGGGGCACATGGTCCTCGATGTGGCGTAGGAACTGGAGAAACTCCTGGTGCCGATGACGGGATTTGCACTGGGCCATCACCTCCCCTGTGGCGATGTCCAGAGCGGCAAACAGGGTGGTGGTGCCGTGCCGTTTGTAGTCGTGGGTAACCCCTTCCACGTAGCCCAGGCCCAGGGGCAAGAGGGGCTGACTTCGTTCCAACGCCTGGATCTGGCTCTTCTCGTCCACGCACAAAACCAGGGCGTGCTCGGGGGGATGCAGGTATAAGCCGACGATATCCCGTACTTTGTCGACAAAGAAAGGATCGGTGGACAGCTTGAAGTGCTTGTGTCGGTGGGGCTGCAAACCATAGGTGCGCCAGATGCGATGCACCGCGTCCTTGGTGAGGCCGGTTTCGGCGCCCATGGAGCGCAGCGACCACTGGGTTTGGTCTTTGGGTTTGGTCTTTGGGTTTGGTCTTCAGCGTCTTGTAGACCACCTCGGCGACCTGCTCGTCGGTGATCGATCGCGGCGCCCCGGGGCGTGGTTCATCGTGCAAGCCGTTGAGCCCACGATCAAGGAAGCGCTGGCGCCACTTGCCGACCGTAACCCGGGACACGCCCACCGCCCCACCGATCGCTTCATGGGGCCAGCCTTCGGCCGCCAAAAGGATGATCTCGGCTCGCCGTACCAACCCGTGCGGAAGACTCCGTGATTGGGCCATCGATTGCAATCGCTCTCGGTCCGACTCGCTCAGCTCTAACGGGGTTGACGGACGCCCCATCGCCATAGGTCTCTCCTTTCAGAAAAGGGAACAACAGAAACCTACGACATGACCACCTCGTTGTAAATCTATTTATACGACATGACACTAGGAATGCTCGAGTCAGGTCTGGCTTCCGGATGCATACCTGGCGGTAGCTACCGGGCAAGTCACGGTCAATTCTCGATGAACCCTTTGAACTTGGTCAATCCTTCTTCTATGTCTTCTTCGTCGATACCAGAATAAGCCATGCGCACATAATACTGTGTTTCCCCTGGAATGGGGCGCCCAAAGTGAGCCCGCGTACAGAATGAGACTCCCACTTCTTTCAGTGCCTTCTTGCGAAAGACCTCGTAATCCTCCATACCTATCCGTCTCATGGCTTCGGTGACATTTGGAAAGAGGTAAAAGCATACCTCGGGTCTGTAACAGCGAATCCCTTCGATGCTGTTCAATATCTCCACGGCCTTGTCCCGCCGCTTTTTCAAGACCTGAAGAATTCGTTGCGCTCCCGACTGGTCTCCTCTGAGGGCTTCGATGGCGCCGTACTGGACGAAGTGGTTGGAACAGGATTCATCGTTGACGTTCATTTTGGCGATGACAGCGACCAGATCTTCAGGGCCTATGGAAGCGCCTAGACGCCAGCCGGTCATGGCAAATTTTTTGGAGAAGGTATAGAGAATCAAGGTTCTCTCCTCCATTCCGGGCAAGGAAGCTATCGACTTCGATTCGCCAGAGTAACGGATGTCAAAATAGGCCTCGTCCGCCAGGACAAAGAGATCGTGTTCGATAGCCAGGTCGGCCAAACGCCGGAGTTCCTGGCGCGTGGCTTCGGCGGAGGAGGGATTGTGGAGATCATTCAAGAGCAGAAGCCGAGTGCGAGGAGTAATAGCCTGCTCTATCTGATCGACCATGATCTCAAATGTCGTCTCACCTTCGCGGAACCCGTAGGGAATACCTGTGCCGCCGTGGAACTCAATCTGCGATTCGTATATAGGGAAGCCCGGATTGGGGTAGAGGACCTCGTCTCCAGGGTTCATCAGGGCCAGTAAAAATTTACCGATGCTGGGTTTGCCGCCGGGCTGGATGGCCACATTCTCCATGCCGTAGTGAGTGCCGCGGGTGCGGTTGATATCGTCAGCCAGCGCTTCCCGCAATTGCGGTATGCCGGCATTTGGACAGTATCCCGTCTTTCCGTCCTGCACAGCTTTCAGGGTGGCTTGGACTATATTATCCGCGGTCCTGATATTTATATCTCCAAGGTGAAAGTGATAGACCTTGTTCCCCTTGGCCGCGTGAGCTGCCGCTTCGCCCGATACGACAAAAGCCGTTTCGGTACCCAGGCGGGCAATTCGATCAGCAAGTTTCATTTTGCTTTGAAGTTAAGGCTTCATCCAAAACTTAATTTACTGGTCCGAGCCCGGGGAAGGGAGGTGGGGTTCTTCGAGATAGTAAATTAAGATCTGAAGGCAGTTCAGAGGGACATGTGCAGGCTTTCCGCATCCCCGGTGGCGAGCACATTGTTTACTACTATCTGATAATGCGAGCCCATAACGGTGAGTTCAAAGGCCTTGATCAAATGAGCTCCGGGAAATTGAAACAGATTGCGCTTGGCGCCGAGGTAGTCCATGGATGATTTGTAGACGGACTGAGCGTGCTCCACGACAATGAAGCCCTTTGCCAGGGAGTCGCGCACACTGTGGACAAAATCGCGAATTTCATCAAGTTTTTTGTCCGTGGAGTAGCGCACCTGGGCCTCGTGGGCGTAGTCGAGCATCTGCGAGAATTGCTTGGTACTGTGGGCGTCGAGTTCAATGGCGTCATTGCCGGGAACTGCGACAGAATTCCAGAACTGGATCAGGTGTTTCTCCGCGTTCCGGGTTTGACGCACGAGCTTTCTATCCCACTGAAAAGCATCCTTGAGAAATCTGAAGTACTCGCTGTCAATGCGGCCATCACGGCCCCTTAACCCCTGTTTGAAAAAAGAGCGGAGTGCTGCAGTTCTCTTGCTGGAAGCAATGGATTTTTCCCTGAATATATGCGAATCGACTCGATCCAGGACGATGCGCGCGCGTTCGTATAATTCCTGCCGGTTGAACAGTGAGTTGAGTATGTGGCTGAATCCTTCCTGGAGGTGCTCGACGCTCATAACGGGACGGTACTGGAGCGTATCGTCGACATTGTTGCTGGCGTCACTGCCTTCGATCAAGCGTCCCTGTTCTTTCAGTTCGACATAAAGGGGCGTATGAGGCATGGGGGTCAGCTTACCCGTCATGGATGAGAATATACCGTTTCCCTTGACGAAATCGACGATAAGATCCGCCGTTTGTCTCGTATCTGCATCGGTGCCAAAGATAAAACCGGCGTATACCTCTATGCCCTGTTGTTGCAGTTTGCCGACGGTCTCCTTTGGGTCGGTTTTGATGTTCTGAATTTTGTTCATCCCCTTCAAGGCGACCGGATCGGGGTTTTCTATACCCAGAAATACGGCGTTGAAACCAGCCTGTTTCATCAAGGGTAGCAGGTATGCCAACGACTCTTTGCCCAGATCGATGCTGGCCTGGGTAAAGAAGTGATAGGGGTAATTGTTTTCCCGTTGAAACTCTATCATGCCTTCGAGGATGTCCTCCATGGCCGCCGGCTCTGATACAAAATTGTCGTCGACCGTAAATACACCTCCCCTGAAGTCAGTATCGTAAATCGCCTGTAGCTCTTTTTTTATCGCAGCTTTGTCCTTGGCGCGGGCAAATCCGCCATTGAACTGAACAATATCACAGAAATTACAGCGAAATCGACAGCCAGCCGTCGACTGCAGCATCATCGCCCGGTAATTATGCACGTTGATCAAATCCCAGCGTGGCACCGGCATATTTTCCAGAGGTTTGAAAATCTCCCTGTCCAATAGGTATTTTCGAGATCCGTCAGGTTCGTTGAGGACCCGATCGGGAATGAAGAGATGGGGAGTTGCATCGCTGTGTTGCGGGCGTTCTTTGAGGGCACGATTGAGATCTTCAACCCACAGTTCGGCTTCTCCCCAGATCAGATAATCCAATCCGTCGTGGAGAATGTGGTCCGTTTCTGTTCGCGGTTTGAGTATTGTGTCGCGATAGGTAGAGGCCATGGGACCACCCAGAACCCATGGGGTTTGGGTCCCCTTGGCAGGGCCGTCGAGGAGTTCTGAAAGCGAATTGCGCTGGATATTCATTCCTCCCGCGAAAACGGAATCCGCATTTTTGATTTTTTCGTGCAAGTCTCCCGCACCAGGTGTTTGCACGTTGAGATCGATAAGTTCAAACTCCCACTCCTCCTCGGGCATCAGTGCAGCAAATGTCAGCAAGCCCAAAGGGGGAAAGGCTGCCTTGCGGCCGATGTACTTCATTATATACTTGAAGCTCCAGAAAGAATCGGCGGGAAACGCGGGAGCGATGAGAAGTCCTTTTTGGGGGGCCATCAGTTACCTCTAGGGTTGCAATGCCGGAAACGTGGAATGAAAACTTTCGGTTTATGCAAAGGATGTATAAATTCGGCTATATTGTTCAGGGAGTCAAGTTTTATCTTTTCGCGACTCTTGCTCTACCGTTGCGTGGCCGGAATATTGGGAGTTGATTGTTAGGGTGTTCCGAATTTATCACCTAACCTATTGAACTACCAAAACTAGAAGACCTGTCCCCTTGACTGTTATGCAGGAACCTACGCTACAGGTTCAGAGTCGCCAGAGTGGTGCCATCCCTATTATAGACACAGATGTCCACGAGGCCTTCAACTCTATGCAGGATCTCATACCCTACCTTGACGATCCCTGGTGCCGACTCATCGAAGAAAACATGTGGCGGGGTTTCGTTCAGCCTTTTGCCTACTGGGCCCCAGGTGGCGGCAACCGCGCAGACATCGAGGCCGGCAGCGGCGGTCCGGCCGCGGCAGACTATGGGCAGATGCAGAAGCTGTTGCTGGACAAGTACGACATCGAAGTTGGCGTCCTTACCGGCTACTTCTACCCGGCCATGGCGCGCATGCAGTTCGAGTTCTTCTCCGCGCTGGCAGCTGCCTACAACGACTACCAGATTGAGCACTGGCTCAGCAAGGATGAACGGTTTAAAGGCAGTGTGCACGTGGTCCCCCAAGAAGCTCAACTCGCAGCGCGCGAAATCGACCGGGTGGGATCTCACCCGCAGATGGTGCAAGTCATGCTGCCTATTGCCAAGATTGCCTACGGAGATCCTTCCTACCATCCCATTTTTGCGGCCGCCGCGCGCCACAACTTGGCCATTGCCATGCACCATACGGTCTTCTGTCGAGGAGCGCTGGGGATGGGACGCTACTACATCGAGCGCCACATGCTCGTTCCCCAGGGAACCATGGCCCAGATCATCAGTTTGGCCTGCAACGGTGTTTTTGACAAATTCCCCGAACTCGGCTTTGTCTTCCTCGAAGCGGGGTTTACCTGGCTGCCCCACCTTCTATGGCGCTTCGACCGCGAATACAAGTCTCTGCGCCAGGAGATCCCCTGGGTCAAGCGCAAGCCAAGTGAGCACATCCGCGAGCGCGTTCGCCTCTCGACCCAGCCCACCGAAGACCTCAGCGCCAAACAGTGGATGCAGACCATCGACATGATCGGCTCTGACGAAGTTATCATGTTTTCGACCGATTATCCCCACTTCGACTTCGACTCGCCCGAGCACGCCCTCCCATCAAGCCTTCCGGAGGACACCAAGCACAAGATCTTCTACGAGAACGCGCGCCGGCTCTACAACCTGTGAGGCTTTGCATGCACGGATCGGACCCCGTATTTCTCTGTATGGAAGAAGAGATCGAGCCGGGGCGGATTCACCTTTTTCGGGTGCACAATAACCGTCCCTTGGCGCTAGTGCGAACCGAAAAAGGCCACTACTACGCACTTCACGGCCTATGCCCCCACCAGGGCGCTCCTCTGTGGAAAGGGCAATTGACCTGGCTGGCCTCCAGCGAGAAGAACGGCGACAATCGCGTCAGCCGGCCTGGCGAAATCCTGCGCTGCCCGTGGCATGGTTTTGAGTACGACCTGAGAACGGGATGCTCGGTGGTCGAACCCGAAAAACTGCGAGTCAGAACATATGAAGTAGTGGTCGAAGATGGGCGCGTGTTCGCTAAGGGGTGATCGACGCATTGTGGCCTCTCTCTGCATATTGCGGTTTTCCGCAATTTTCGGCCTGGTCCATGTGCTGGTGGGGACCATGAATCCGTCAGCGGCAGCAGCCGCTGACCCGATGCTCCATTTCCTCGCCGTCGACAGTACAGGCAAGGGCAGTGAGGCGGCATCACACTCAGTTCCCAAGGTCATTATTTTTTTCGGAAACAGCCTGACCGCAGGTTATGGGGTCGAACCAGAGCAGGCGTTTCCGGCTCTGATCCGGCGGAAGATAGCCGCCTTGAACTGGCCCTTCAAAGTGGTCAACGCCGGCTTGAGCGGAGAAACCTCTGCCGGCGGCTTGCGGCGAATCGACTGGGTCCTGAAGCAGAAGGCCGATCTTCTGGTCCTCGAGCTGGGTGCCAACGATGGCCTGCGGGGCATTCCTCTTGAAACTACGCGCCAAAATCTCCAGGCCATTATGGACCGCGCCCGCAGCAGATGCCCGGGTGTGGAAATCGTCGTAGTCGGAATGCAGATACCACCCAACCTGGGACCTGAGTACAGGGAGCAGTTTCGTAGCTTGTACCCGCAACTGGCCGCGCGCAACCGCTCAGCGCTGGTCCCGTTTCTACTGGAAGGAGTAGGTGGCGTCCCCGAGCTCAACCTTCCCGACGGCATTCATCCCAATGCAGCCGGCCACAAAATCGCGGCGGCAAACGTTTGGAAGGTGCTGAAACCTCTTTTGCTAGCTGAGTTGAGGCCGCTTGGGGAGCGCTGAGGCCTAAGCCTCCGCGCGCAATACTTCAAGAGGCGGTCGGTCGAGAATATTGCTGCTTATCAACGTGCCGACCACAGTGGTTGAGCCTATGACTATCGCCAGCAGGACCAACAGAGGCAAAAGAGCTGGGGCGAAAGAAGCTTCGAACACAAAATAGGACAGAGTCCAGTTGCCTATCAAGGCGAGGATCAGGCCCGCCGCGGCCGCAAATCCTCCAAGCAGGAGATATTCCACCAGCATGATTAGTCGGATCTGGCGCCGCGTCGCGCCCATTGTCCGCAGCAGCACGCTTTCATGGAGGTGCTGGTAACGGCTGTTGACAATCACTGCAACCAGAACGAGCAAACCTGTCGCCAAACTGAAAGAGGCCATGAAGCGGATGATCCGGGATGCCCGATCCAGGATGGCATTCGCCGTATCGAGAATGAGCTTCAAGTCGATGATCGATATGTTTGGAAAGAGGTTTACCGCCTCCCGCTGCAAAGCGGCGGCATCCACCTCTGAATTGGTCCGGGTGACCAGCACGTAAAACTGTGGCGCCTTCTCCAGCACCCCCGCGGGAAATAGAACCAGGAAGTTGGGGCTGATTCGCTGCCAATCGACCCGGCGCAGACTGCCGACGACGACGGGGATGGGAAGTCCCTGCACGTCGAAGACGAGTTCGTCCCCTACCCCCACCTGCAGATCGCGCGCGATCCCTTCCTCCAGTGAGACAAAAACAGTATCTGCGGCGCGGGCGACCCGGCTCCTCCACTCTCCGGCTACTATAGACTCTGTGTCCACTAGCCGGTCCCTGTAGGTGGAACGGTATTCCCAGCGCAGTGCCCACCTGGATAGCCTGTAGGTCGAGTCGTTGCGAATCTCTTCGACTCGCCGCCCTTTGACCGCATCCATTCGCATGGTGACGATGGGGACTTGCTGCATGAGGGGCAGGCCGAAATCATCCAGCAGGTCGGCCACCGATTTTCTCTGGTCCGGCTGAATGTCGAACAGCACCAAATTAGGCTGATCTCCACGGCTGACAATGGAGATGCGCCCGAGGAGGGAGGCCTGGGCAAGATAGAATGTGGAAATCAGAAAGGTTCCCAGACCCAGAACCACAATGAGCATCACCGTCTGGTTGTTGGGCCGGTGGAGGTTGGCCAGTCCCTGGCGCCAGACATAGCTCAGGGAAGGGGGCAAAAACCTTTTGGCGCCACGTGTTATTCCCCTGCCCAGTAGGGCCAGCAAGAGAAAAGAAATAGCGATAGAGGCGGCGAAGCTAAGCCCGTGCACCCAGCGCTTCGTCTGGAGCAGGGCAAGCAGAACCACACCTGCGGCTATGGCCAGGTAGACCAGCCAGCGCAGAGGCTCTTTTTGCAGAGAGGTGCTTTCCCCGAGGGAAGAGCGCAGCGCCCGCAGCGGCGAAACCCTGCGCAGCGCCAACAGAGGAAGCAGGGCGAAGAGAACAGACATCCCCAAACCAATGGCGATTCCCTGGACAATCGACAAGCCGGACGGCTCGAGGCCAATTTCCAGCGGAAGAAAATCCCCCAGCACATCGGGAAGCAGGAAAAGTACCCCGATCCCAAGGAGGGCGCCACTACCGGAGCCCACCAGTCCCATAACCGCGGTCTGGACCAGATAGACCGCCGTGCTCTCCCTGGCGCTGGATCCGAGACAGCGTAGAATGGCCACGGTGCTCAGCTTCTGTTTCACGTAGGTGTGGATCGAGCTGGCGATCCCCATACTGCCGAGAACAAGGGCCATAAAGCCTGCCAGATTGAGAAAGTAGTAGAGGTTGGCCAGGGTGCGTCCGGTCCGGTCCCGGCGTTGAGCCGCCGTTTCGCTCGAAACGCGGTATGTATTTAGCTGCGGCTGTATCTTCCGTGCCAGTTGGCCTGGGTCTATCCCTTCGTTCAATTTGAAAAAGACGCGGTAGGTGACCTGACTGCCGCGCTGGACCAGGCCGGTCAGGGGCAGGTAGTGCAAGGGCAGGTAGACCCGTGGTGCCACGAGTCCGATGGCGGCGACCTCGCCAGGTGCTTTTTTCAGATTTCCGGCGATGCGAAACTTCAGCATTCCCACCTTGACCGAGTCACCGACCTGAGCCCCGAACTGTAGCATCAAACTCTCGTCGACCAGGGCGTTCTGTCCATTTCTGAAGGCGGTGGCCGCTCGCCGCGGCACAGTTTCGAACTCACCGTAGTAAGGAAAGGCTCCTTCCAGGGTTCGAACCCGGGCCAGACGCGTCCCATTGCTTTTGGGGAAATGGACCATGGAGGAAAAATCGATCTGCCTGGACTGTGTGCCGCCTATTGAGTCGATCAGCGCTTCCACCGGTGCCGAAAATGGTCTCCGTCCAACTAGGGCTAAATCCGCTCCCAGAAGGGTTCTAGCCTGTTCGTCTGCGGCACGCTCCATATTGGCCTCCAGGTTGGTCGTCGCAACCAGGGCCCCCGTCCCGACGACAATGGAGGACGTAAACAAGAGTAGACGCTTGCGCTGGCTGCGGCTGTCGCGCCAGGCCATCTTGATTACCCAGAGTATGTCGATCTTGCTTTCACCTCGCCTGGTTTATCACTCTCATAACCCTAATGCAACGACGGGAATGGCCTTAATCCGGTCCGATAGACGCGCAACACCTACCCGGTCATTCTTCCTGATCTCCCAGGAAAATATCATCCTCAACTGTTCCGGCTCGGAGTCGAATGATGCGCTGGGTCCTCCGGGCCAACTCGAGATTGTGCGTCACCAGCAGCAGTGTGGTGCCCTCCTCCTGGTTCAGGGCAAAGAGGAGGTCCTCCACCCGGCCGCTGGTTGCGGTGTCCAGATTCCCTGTGGGCTCGTCGACGAACAGAATCCGGGGCCGGTTGACAAAGGCACGGGCTAGCGCCACCCGCTGCTGTTCGCCGCCCGAGAGCTGTAGCGGAAAGTGGTGCAGGCGATCTTCCAGACCGACTCGCTCGAGAAACTCGACCGCGGTAGGGCGAGATTTCCCATCGCCGCGCAACTCGAGCGGGACCATAACGTTTTCCAGGGCGGTCAGAGTGGGAATTAGTTGAAAATTCTGAAAGACGAAGCCCACATTGTGGTTGCGGATTCCGGCGCGTTCATCCTCGCTCAAACTGTCCAGCCTGATGCCGTTGAGCACGACAGATCCGGAGGTTGCCCGGTCGAGGCCGGCACATAGTCCCAGCAGGGTGGTCTTGCCGCTGCCGGAAGGGCCGATGATTGCGCAAGTGGTGCCTTTTTCAACCACAAAGGTCAGCCCTTTCAGAACGGTCAAAGAGAGCTCACCGCTCCGGTAGGTCTTCGACAGATTGTGCACATCCAGAATTATGTCATTCATGTTTTCCGCCATGCATTCGCCCGATCAAGGACAGCAGGCGATCCGGGTACGAGGTTATCAATCCATCCGCTCCCAGTTGCAGGAGATGCTGCATTTCCTCGACCTCGTCTATAGTCCAGACATAGACCTTCATGTTGTGGGCGCGGGCCATGCTCGTGAGGCGGTTATCGACCACCTCCAGCCTCCCTAGATGCTTGGGAACTTGCAGGACTGGCGCGGCAGGCTGATAGGCCGCGTCCAGGAATAACCGGCTCAGCCCCCAGAACAACAAGGCTTCGCTGGCTGCAGCGGAGGTGGCGACCTCCGGGCAGGCCTCGCGGAACTCCTCTATCACCTCAGCGCTGAAAGAACTGATCAATACCCGGTCGCTCGAACCGAAGGTGCGCACCATGGCACAAAGGGACGGAGCGATAGAAGGATCTTTCTGTTTTATCTCGATGCTTATGCGCATTTTCGGGAAGGCCCTGAACACCTCTTCCAGGGTAGGCACAGAAATTCCCCGGCCCCGGAAGGGGAAACTCGCTCCCTGGTCTGCGGTCCACCTGCTGCCAGCGTCGAGAAGCTTCAACTGGCCGAGGGAAAATTCTCCGACGTGTCCGCTGCCGTCGGTGGTGCGGTCAACGCTTTTGTCGTGGATTGCCACCAGAACTCCGTCTGCAGTGCTGCGCAAATCCATATCCAGCACATCCGCCCCAAGCTCCGCGGCACGCTCAAAAGCAAACAAGGTGTTTTCCGGCCACAGACCCTGCCCGCCTCTATGCGCCATGACCAGCACCTGGTCGGCAGCGAAAAAAGAATGAGGTGGGACAGGCTTGGAGCGGATAGCCAGAATAGTGTAGATTGCCACTACCAAAGCCACCAGTGGGACCCAAAACCACCTGGTTCCTATGCGCATCGCCCATTCCGCCAAGAAGAAACCCTGCCAATCGCAAGCGGTGCCGGATCAATGTTGCCGCAACCCCCACAGAAAAAACGCCTTTGCTGCCAAGTTCGACAACCATATCTGGGAATGGAGCCCCCTCCTTCCACATCCCCGAGTGATAGATTGCAGAGGTGTCCCCCTGCTTTGAGTAGATTCGATGGTTTCGTAACTTAGGTATATCGCAGGACAAAAAGATAGGCACTGGCTCCAGGGGACGCCGATTCCGCAAAGGTGAGCAGGAGGAGTTGCACACATGATCAATACGACCGTTCAGATCAGCGAAGCCCAAAAGCAGCAGTACCGGGACGAGGGTTACTTTTTTCTCGAGCGCGCGATTCCCGAAGAACACCTGCAACTGCTGCGCGAGGAGTGCAAGTATTTCATCGATTTGCTGGAGCGCGAAATGGGTCGCGCCGGCGCCGAGAAGCTCAACCTGAGCCACCGCAACAAACGCTATTTTGTCTCGCGGCGCTACAAGGAGAGTAAGCACCTGCACGAATTCCTCTTCAGCGATTTAATGGCATCCATTACTCGCGCCATTCTCGGCGACGAAGTCTATCTGTTCTACGAGCAGTTCGTAGTCAAGGGCGCCGAAGTCGGCATGCCCTTCGCCTGGCATCAGGACTCGGGCTACCTGGGCTATGACCACGAGCCTTACCTGAGTTGCTGGTGCGCCCTGGACGATATGAGCGAGGAGAACGGCACGGTCTACATACTGCCCTACTCCCGCGCCGGCACGCGCCAGCGACAGCACCACGCTCCTGAAGAAAGCAGTGGCGATCTGGTGGGTTATGAGGGCGATGATCCCGGTGTGGCGGCGATGGTGCCGGCAGGCAGTATAGTGGTCTTTTCCAGCGTCAACTTCCACCGCAGCGGCACCAACACGTCGGATCGGATGCGCCGGGTCTATCTGGCGCAGTATTCGTCCTATCCCATCATGACCGAGGACGGCAGAGAACTCAGAGGGTTTGCCGATCCATTTTTGAAAAATGGAGAGAAAGTGGTTTGACCGGCGGGCCTCGCTGAAGACGAGGGAGAAGCAAGAAGCCAATGAAGGGTGGGCTAGTGACTGGCCGACGGCATTGAACTCTCAGTCGGACCACGAAGGTTGACCGCATCCACATGATCCTCCGAGCGGAATGGCTGGTCGACCCGGATTCTATCCAGCAAGGAATCAAATATGGTGATTCTCGAAAAATGGTCCTCTGCAAGGATTGTCGATCCGCATATTGGAGCAGGCAGTGCACGCCAGCGGGGCCGCCGTCAACGGAAGTTTCGCGTAAGGTGCCAGCCATTGCCGTACTGGCAGCGGTAGACCTTCAAATCCACCTTTTGCTCCCGCTGAAGGATGGCTGCCCGCTGCCGCGCTTTTCCCTTGGTTTCATAGGAGTCCTTGGCCCCGCCATCGGCGCCGGTGCAGTGAGGGCACTTCGCGCTGGGCGTCTGCCGGTCCACCGGAGACAGGTGCCAAAACCCGCACTCGCCGCATTGGTAGGGGACGAGGTTTTGGCCGTAGTGCCTGTTGGCGTAGTCAGCGCCTTCGAGCGCATCCGATTGCGAATCGTACTCGGTCAGAGGCCTGTTCGTCATCTTCCCGAAGCAGGTTTCGCTTTTTCGATTCATGGCGTCGCGCGGCCGCTCTTCGGAGCAGGCGAGTTGGACCGGCTCAACCCCGGGGGCAGCCCCTCCTGCTCGTAGTGAGGCTTGACGGGGGATTCGCAGGGCCAGCATTGTCCACCCTGGTGCTCGTACGCCTCGCCACTCAACCAGCAGAACATCTCCGCCGCGGCGATGCTGCACCTGAATTGCTCGAAGTGGGGAAAATTGGACATACCTGGCCAGGAGAAGTTGAAGCCAGGATCGACGATCCAGTCGCGATGTGGTTCCGTGGTGCGCCAGTAGTTGTATTTGATGAGGTGGCGAAGGCCGGAAGCGGTGCTCTTGCCTTTCCGGTGCCAGATGGAGTAAACCGTTATGAAGATGGACCCGGCCGGGGCGGCGGTGGTCTTCGCCACTTTGACGTTGCGAATGTGTCCCATGTAGTTGGACTTGCTGCGCATGAAGTGGGACCCGGGAATCATCTCCGTTGGTCCGAGTTCGGGCGGGGTGTCCTGAGGGTAGTAAAATACCTGCAGGTAATCCAATCGTGGCGTGTATATGGAGCCGCCGTCCCGGTGCCAACCCTGCGCCGGCTGCGGACACTGGACCCGGTGGTTGCACATGTTGGTGGGGAGGGCAAAATCTCTGCCGAGCAGGCTGCGCACTGCGCCGGCTGCCTGTGGGTTCTGGAAAATTCCCTCGACGAACCACTCCTCATCCAGTATTTCCAGCGGCTGATGGTGGGGATGGTCGTCGATGAAGGCCATCATCCGATTGTTGACCTCCTCTTCCACCACCCTTTCCAGTACCAGATAACCCTGCCGACAGAAGTCAAGGACCTGCTCGTCGTTCAGGGTGGGTTCGCAGTCGAATGTCGGACCGTATCTGGAGGACGTCGGTGCTCTTGTCATCATTTTGGCACTCACCTCTCGAGGATGAACTCACAGCCGAGTCCGTAGGTGGCATTTTCCTGGAGGAGGAGGGCCATCTCCGGAAACTTGACTACCCGCCAGCCGTCCTGCATGGCTTCCATCACCGATTTGTAGGGCCAGTCCTTGGCATCGGCTGGACCTTCGATTACCTGTCCGTCCTCTACGAAGGACATACCGAGCACTTCCGAGTCGACCCCGGTAGTCTGGGTCTGCAGGTAGAGCAGACGTTGCTGCGGCCTGGAGGAGTTGCCGTCCAGGGCTTGCAGATATTCCCGGAAGTCACTATCAGCAAGGGTACCGGCGCGCAACTTCCCGCGCCATTTTTCTATTTTCCGTCTTAGATCCATGGGGGCGTGTGAGTCAAGGAGTACGGGTGGAGGCGCCGGCGGCGCAAAGGTCGATCAATTGCTGAAAGCTGACACCGGGTTTCGATTTGACACGTGGAAAATGCTGAGCGTAGGCCTCGCCGTCCGTGAAAAAGAGCCCCGACCCGAAAACCAGTTTTGTAATAATTGCGCAAATGCCCTGTAACTGCGCAAGGGCCATCATTTCGTGGCCATAAAATATACGACCCCTGATCCTGCTCCGATTTCGCTGAGGAGGATCAGAGATTCTGGCAGTCGGAGAATGGCACGGTGAGGCAATTATCCAGACTTGCCTCGGTCAGACAGCCACATCATATTCATCGCCACGGCACCATTGCGGTCACAAATCCTGTTTCCCGGAGTCACCTGCTCATGCCGAAAACCACCGTGGTACTCAGCATTTCGCTCATTCTTCTGGGACTTGGTGCCTACCTCGGCACCGGTCTGACCAGCGTCACCGCCCTCATCCCTGCCTTCTTCGGCCTGCCTCTGCTGATCTTGGGGCTCTTGGCGCGCAAAGATCATCTGCGCAAACATACCATGCACGGCGCTGCCGGGCTCGCCCTGATCGGGTTTCTGGGCACAGTCTCGGGACTATTTAAAGTCTTTGTCCTGCTTGGAGGCGCCGCCGTGGAGCGTCCCTCCGCCGTCGTCGTTCAGGCCCTCATGGCCCTGCTGTGTGCCATCTTCATTGCCCTGAGCGTTCGATCCTTCGTCCACGCCCGCCGCAGTAGGTCCTGACAAATCCATCCAAATGTCCGAGGCTGGCACGGAACTACCTGCGCCGGCTTTCCGGACTCGAATAGGCAGGCGCATTCGGTGCGTTAAGGCGCTTTGTCGATTGACTCTTTTTGTCGTATAATGTGGATAACTATGGTGATGGGCCATAAGGCCACAATAACTGTCGCGAATCGGACGAGGGCAAAAGTTCTCGTCCTTGCCAAGCCATTCGGGCCGGGTAGCGCGAGGTCCGGCAAAGTGCTCACCTGCTGAGGCTGCCTTGAATATCGAAGAATTGCTGCAGGGCCTGGACGTCGATGAGTTGCTGATTAAATACGACGAAGCCGCCCGCCAACTGCTCGGGGTGGCGCGTCAGGACGGACACTTCGAAGGCTGGGAAGGGAAGGCCCTGGAATGGCCTGCCAGCAATCGCTCCGGATCTCCGGCCGATATGGCCGATCTCCGCAAACGCGCCGAACTGATCGGCCATATCTACCAGGGTATTCCGGCGCGCCGCGATAGTCGGCTGCAGGAGGCCTACGGCGGCTACGCCCGCTCGGTAACACCCTACCACGAGGCCAACCTCAACTATTTGCAGGTACGCGCCCAGTTCCTGGAGCAGGGGGCCGGTTCCGAAGAGAATTTTTTGCATCTCTACCAGAGGGTCTATCTCGACGCTTTGGGACGGGAAGAACCATACGCTCTGGATTCCGGGGAGGCCGCCCTCGTACAACTGCGGGTCGCCCGAGTCCCCCTGTCCCACGCCCAATCCGTAGCCGGGAAACTGCCCAAGGATCCGGACGACGACGATCCTTGCTGGGATCAGGTCTACTCCTGCACCTGCGATGGACGTTCCTGTGCGGGCACCCTGCGCCAGATTCTCAGCCAGCAGGCAGAACGGGTCGTCGACTTTCTGGCGGTCGGTGAGCACCTGGCAATACGCTACAATACCTTCAGTAACTTCATATGGTTCGGCATTTCCATCTGGAAAGTAGTCGCCGAGATCGAGCTCCTTCTTGCCCAGTTGTGGGGCCGGGTGCGCCGCAACTGGCACGATGCCTTGTTGCAGTATCTGCGCCTGGACCAGGCCATGCTGCTCAAGTTCTTTCAGGCCCATCTTGAAGATCCCGCCCAGATCCGGCCCAAGGACTACTGGTACGGACAGGAGTACAGCTATCTGACCCGGGACATGATCGATTTGACCCTGAGCCTCATCGACCGTGCCAATGCGCTGCGCCGCCGTGCCCGAGGGATTGACAGGGAGAAGGTGGGCAAGGCCGAGGTGCCTGCTCTTTTGCACAGCCGGTTCAAAGGACGGTTTGTGGAGTATCCTCACGTGGGTTTCACCCAGAGATTTTCTACCTGGCAGCGCAGACTCCGGCTGTTGCGCTGGGTCCGGCTTTTTCGCAAGACCGGCCAGCGCAAAATCCAATTGCACCGTGCCGGGTTCGACAAAAAAAAACGCCTGCAGGCGGCGTGGCTGAACAACACCGAGTGGGGTCTGCAAACCTTGGAGATATTCGGGATCCAGGTAAAGACCGTTATCGATCCCCTTTTCGCTTCTATTGCCGCGGAACTGAAGATGCATGGCGGCGACCGCAAAATCATCTTTCTTCCCACCCATCAGAGCCTACTGGATCACCCGGTCATGTACCATGTCATGCAATCCCGGGAGATGATGGAGGCCATGGGCTGGGAAAAACCGGTTCCCTGCGTATTTTTTTCTCGGTCTCGACTGATGGACCCGACGAGCTTCGAAATTGGTTCAAAGCAATTCTCCCTCATTGGCGTGCCCCCCGAAATGGCCGATCGCCTTCTGGAAGAAGTGGATGGGTATGTGATCGCGGATCGTTCCACCGACGCCGGCAACCCCATCCAGCGCTTTGCGCGATTGCTGGAAGAACGGCCTGGGGTGATCTATGGAGCCGGCACCACCTCCGCATTTGAACTTCAATGCCTGCCCATGCAGCACGCCCTTTTCGCCTATTTGCCCCAGGACGTGGTAATCATCCCGATAGTTTTCCGCGGTATCCATTCGCTGTGGCCCAAATGCCCCCGGGGCAACAAGAACATCAACCCCGGCCTGGTCGAGGTCGTGGTTTGTCCCCCCATGCTGGCCGAGACTACTTTGCTGCCCAGAAAGCGAGCCCTGCGCACGCAATTGGAGCCGGCCACTCTGTTCCAGGCAGTCCATATCTCCAATTTGCTGAACCCCGAGCCAGCCCCCTAAAATTCCATTGGAGCATGTTTTGAGGAGGTTCGACAGAGGAGTCGAACAAGACAAATATCAAAACAGGGACAGTTGTTCAGCCCGTTCTGGTCGGCTTGTCCACTCTACCTGCTCTTCTCTGAGGAGATGAGCGGGAATCTGCTGTAAAAAGGGCGAAGCCTTGGGCGGCAGGCGCTTGCCATAGCGCATTCGGTGGCGCGTTCTCAGCAGAACAACTTCATCGCGCGCCCGGGTAAGGCCCACGTAAAACAGCCGGCGCTCTTCTTCTAGATCCGCCCCCTTGTCCCTGAAGGGAATGAGGCCCTCCTCGACCCCGCAAATAAATACTACGGGAAATTCCAGGCCTTTGGCCGCGTGCAGGGTCATTAGCTGCACTGCTTCGCTGTGGATCCCGGGGTCGCTGCTGCGCTCGTAGTCCGCCTCCAACCCCAGCATGACCGTGTCCAACAACTGCTCCAGGGACGGGGCGCTTTCCGCAACACGGATAAGCTTCTCAAGGTCCGCGTCCTCACCTGGTCCATACTTCTTTTGCCAGTGTCGCAGGAAAGCGGCCGGTCCCTGGGATGCAGCCACAGGGCGACAGCTCGCGGCGGCGCAGTCCAGCAGTTGGCGTTTTTTCTCCACGGGTTCGGCCAGGTCCCGCGAAAGACCTGAGGGCGGAACCACTCCAGGCTCCCTGCGCAGGGCGGACAGAGCCTCGGCACCAGGGTGAAAAACCCGCCACTCCAGGGCGTGCAACAGGCGCAGTCCTGCATGTGGGTGCAGGACATAGCGGCTGAAGGCCAGGGCGGCCCGCACGCTCTCGGCCTCGAGAAAGCTTTTGTTCCCGGCCAGGCGGTAGGGCAGGCCCTCCTGCAGAAAACACTCCTCCACCACCTCGGCCTGGCGCCCGGTGCGCACGAGCACGCCAAAATCGCCGAAACTGCGCGCGGGCGCGGCAGCCCCCTGCCGCCGGTCGGACTGCACCATGTCGGCGCCGCCCACCATGCGGCTGATTTCGCGCACTACTGCAATCCCTTCGGAGGTCTCCCCGGGGGCAGAAACCAGGCGGACAGGAATGCCATTGTCGCGCGCGGCTGCAGGAACTGAGGGCCGCTGCAGCAGGGCGGCAGCGGCTTTGACGATGGTGCTGGACGAACGATAGTTGCTCTGCAAATGAATGTAGCGTGCGGCGGGAAAGTCGGTTTTCAACTGACCGAAGTAGCGCGGATCGGCACCTCTGAATCCGTAAATTGCCTGGTCCGGATCGCCGATGACGAAAAGGTTTTGCCCGGCCCCGGCAAAAAGTTGGACCAGCCTGTACTGAACCGCATTGACGTCTTGAAACTCGTCGACCAGAACGTGGAGAAACCGAGCCCGAACCATGTCTAGAATCTGTTTATCTCCCTCGAGCAGGTCGAGGAGATCGAGCAGGATATCGTCGTAGTCCCGCGCCCTGTAGGCACGCAATCGCTCCTGGTAGGCGCTGTATGCAGGGTTCCAATGTTCGCTGATGTCCTCTGGCCGTCTGCCCGCCGCTTTGGCCAGGGAAATGGCCTTCTGAGTTGGGGTTAACCGTAGCTTGAGGTTTTCATCCTCCAGAACGGCGGCGAGGATGCGACGCGCCTCCACGGCATCGACGACCGTCTTTTCCTCTCCTGTTCCGTAGGTTTTCAACAGATCCAGGGCGATCCGGTGAAATGTTCCCAGGCTGAGGGGTCCCAGGTCTGCCGCTGCGGGCAGCAGAATTGCGAGCCGTTCTCGCATCTCGGCGGCCGCTCGCTTGGTAAAGGTGACGGCCAGGATTCGTGCCGGGCTCGCTCCTCGTAGGCGGATCAAATGGGCGATGCGCCGGGTCAGAGTCAGGGTCTTTCCCGAACCGGGACCGGCTGCAACCACCACAGGGCCGCACTCCGCCTCAACGGCAAGGCGCTGGTGGTGGTCGAGTTCATTGCTTATCCGGTTTTCTGCTGTGGTCTCAGAGCTTTCTGCCCCGACCTTGGTTCCGGACCGTTTTTGTCCACCCTGGTAGGCTGCAGATGCCGCAGGAAGGTCGAAGAGGAAGGCCTGGCCCCGGAGTCGCTCGCGCTCCGCGTCGCTGAAAATCTGAATGGTGCCGTATTCACCGTCGTATCCGGGCAGAATCTCCAACTCTCCGCTGCGCATGCGCCGCACTCCCTCAGCCACCAGAGGTTCGTCACAGCGGGCAATTGCCTCTACCGGCCGCGAGCGCAGGATCTCGAGCTCGGGCCCCAGGGCAGCAAGGAGTTTTTCGTAGATGTTCCCCACTTTCTTGCTCTGGGGCCCTACTCCTACGGCGGCGCCGATGATCTCGGTCAGGGGAATCAAATACTCGCAAGGCCGTGCAATCTCGGGCTCTGCCCCTTCGGGGCGGTCGGCCAAGAGCTCCACCCTATGGAGGACGCCCACGGTCAACCTGTGGCCGCACCGGGGACAGATTCCACCTGCGGCGAGGGTCTGCGCCGGCTTCCAGCGCAACCCGCATTTGCGATGGCCGTCGTAGTGGTATTTGCCCTCCTCCGGGAAGAATTCCAGGGTGCCGGTGAAACGCTTTGGATCGCGCTCTTTCAAGGCGGAACAGATGGCCGGATAGGAAAGATCGGTGTCGAAACAGGTGGCCTCGCGCGCCAGTTTTTGCGGCGAGTGGGCATCGGAGTTGGAGACGATGGCAAAGGCGTCCAGGGCCGAAAGCCGCCAGTTCATGGGCGGGTCGGAGGACAGGCCGGTTTCCACTGCATAAATGTGAGGCAGCAGGTCTTCGAAACACTCTTCCATGCTGTCGAACCCCGAACTCGACCCCAAAGCCGAAAAATGAGGGGTCCAGATATGGGCAGGGATAAAGACCACCCCGGCGCAAACCTCGAGGCAGATCTCCAGCAAATCGCGGCTGTCCAAGCCCAGAATGGGACGTCCGTCGGCATTGAGATTGCCGATGGTTCCCAGACGAGAGTTGAGCCGCTCCACCGCATCGAAGTCGGGGAGTATGACCACATTGTGAATTTTGCGGGTGCGGCCGTTTTTCTTGTAGATCGAGCTGATCTCCACCGAGAGCATGAACCGCACTTGCCCCCGGCAGGAGGTGGGCAGCTCGGCGTCGACGGCTTCGCTCAGCGTCGGTTTGAGTCTGAAGAGTCCCTCCTCGGCAGCCTCCAGTTTTTCACGTAACTCTCCGAACCACGCCGGATGGGTGTAATCTCCCGTCCCCACCACGGTTATTCCCTTGAGGGCCGACCACCTGTGCAGATTTTCCGGAATCAGATCGCGGCTGGTGGCCCGGGCGTAGCGCGAATGCAGGTGAACGTCGATGGCGAAACGCATGGAAACTCCGGGTTTGATATGAGCCGGTACCTGCAGCATTGACGGCGACCAGAGGAGTCGCACCAGATCGAGAATCAGTATAGGATGCCCCCGCTGCCGGCACAACACGCCCCGGACTGGTTGCCGCAGCCTGTTCGCTCCAGTGTTACCAGGCCAGCGGACAGCTGGGAATAACACTCGAGGGAGTGGAAGAAAGCCGCCCGGATCCCCACCCTGCGCACTGACAAACCGGATTCATGGGGGGAAGCCGGCTGCAGAGTAGCAATACAAAAAGGCCCGTGGAAGGTATTTCCCACAGGCCCTTCAATGGAAAAAAGTCGACTGACTCCGCTATCCAGCGCAACCCTGCGGATTCTGGCTGCAATCTACCTCTTCCACCCTGTAGCCGTCCTGCCAGGTCTCCTGTCTGGTTTTGTTGCCGTGCTCGTCCCACCAGGTCCACACCCCCCGTTCAATGCCGTTCCAGTAGGCTCTCTCGTACTGCAGGGTCCCATCTTCGCGATACCAGGTCCAGGTTCCGTCCCACTTTCCGTCGCTGAAAAAGCCTTCCTCCTTTTTGTTTCCATTCTCGAAATACCATATCCACAGCCCATCCTCGCGCCCGTTTTTGTAGGCACCCTCTCTTTCCCTGTTTCCATTCTCGTAGTAGTAAATGGTCGCTTCTCCCCGGTCAGAATAGGTAGACTCGCTTCGCATGTTTCCGTTTGGGTAAAAAGTCGCCTGGTGCAGGATGCGACCTTCCTCCCATACATCTTCGCTGATCTTTTCTGATCCGGAGTCGGCAAAATAGGTCCAGATTCCATCCTTTTTCCCTTCCTTGAAGGCCCCCTCCTCTTTCCTGTTGCCATTTTGCCAGAACGATTTGTAGTATCCGTGTTTTACATATTCTGCGCCGTTGCGGTAAAACTGGTATTCCTCGACAATGCGGCCGTCGACGCCTCTGACATAGTGTGTTTCAAGAGGTCGAGCCTGGGGTTCCAGGTCGACCTGTCCGCCAGGTGCGGAGATGTCCGATTTTGAAATGTCGCCTGTCCCTGCGTCTTCCGGCGATCTGGCAGGAGCAACGCCATTATCCGCCGCGCAACTGAAAAATGCCAATCCAGCCCATAAAATCAGCAATTTTTTCACGATGATGCTCTCCAGGTGAGGTTGGCTCGACACCCTTTAGGTTAGCATAAATTTGCAGCTCGTCAAGGAAAATGCGCCTCTCGCGCCAGGGGCGAATCGATCCGCGAGTTTTACGGTTCGATTCGCGCCAGTGACCTGAGGTAGCGGGCGCTCCGCGCAGCTGCCTCCTTGGGTCCTTTGAGGCCGCCAAAGGCCTGGTGAACGGTCACGTAGCCAGCATAGCCGATTTCCTCCAGTGCGGACATGATCGGTGGAACCGTTATGCCGCCATCCTCCCAGATGGGAATCTGGTCAAAGCGGATTATCCCTCGGCACCAAGTGTCGATCAGCACCTCGCCGTCAGGCTTGATCTGCTGGTTCTGCAGATAGACGTTGAAAAGGTAAGGCTCAAAGCGCCTGATGACCTCCGCTCCGTAATCCTGACCGCACAGCTCCAGGTTGGCAGGTTCGTAGATGATACCGAAATTTTCCCTGCCAATCCTTTTCAGAACCTGTAAGGAATCCTCCACTCGCTCGAACAGACTGCCGGTGTGGCACTGGTGGGCAAGGCTCTTGCCGCGCTCTCGGGCCTCGTCAGCGGCGCGTTGAGCCCACTTGATGTCTTCCTCTTCTTTCATGCAAATGCGCAGCAAATCCGCTTGCAGGTTATCGGCCAGGTCCAGGTAAGGGCCGATGTTGCGCAAGGCTTGAGGGCCTTCTTGGGAATTTTCGGGTATGGGGAAATCTCCGGTGACCATGGAGACGTCGAGGCCGTGGTCGTCGAGTCGTCGGCGCTTTTCTTTTACTTCTTCGGAAGGGGTGTGGGTGCCCACCTGTGATGCCCGCATGCAGATGGCACGGTAGTTTTCTGCCGCCGCCAGGCCGGCAAAAGCTTCCAGTGGCATGGAGGTTTCTCGTTTGGCGTTGAACATCTCGGCCACCCGTACCGATAGCGATAGTTTCATGGTCATAGATGCATCCTTTCTCTGGGAACGGCCACGGCGGAACTTCCGCAACTCTCATGGACATTTTCCATAAAATACCACTTGCCGGATCAGCTTTCAACCAGGCTGCACGGTTGATTTAGGGCACGGGCAATTCTATACTTTTCATATGGAATCCGGATCCAGAAAGCCGTCGGTGTCCGCCACCGCCGAGACCCTTCCTACCTGGGACCTGCCGGACCTGTATGCGGGAGTCGACGACCTCGAGATCGAGCGGGACATGGTCGCCATAAAAAGGGGGCCGCGGTTTTCGAGCAGAAATTCAAAGGCACTGTTTACGCCTATGCCTTGGCGAGCTTCTCGTCCTCTCCCTCTATGCTCAGTACCAGCGCGAGGGCGGGGCCTTTGTCGAGCGCTATTTCAGGCTGCTTTGCCTCGGTGGTTCTCGAGCGCCGGCCGAACTGGTCGCAACTATGGGATTCGACATCGCCGATCCCGCCTTCTGGCAGGGCGGTTGCGATCTGGTCCGGCAGCGCGTAGAACAAGCCAAGAACCTGGTAGAAACGAGTTGAGATGAAAGCTCTGGTCAAATTTGCGGAAGGACCCGGACATCTCGAGCTGCGCAGTGCTCCCCAACCCCAGCCGGAACCCGACGAGGTTCTTCTCAAGGTCGGAGCTGTGGGCATCTGCGGAACCGATCTCCACATCCTCGCCGGAGAGTACCCGTCGTGCCGCCCTCCCGTTACCATCGGCCACGAACTGGCCGGCACCATTGTCGAACTGGGACGGGAGGTGACCGGCTGGTCAATCGGCGACCGCGTCACTTCCCACCCATTTGCGGCTACCTGCGGCCATTGCCCGCACTGCCGCGTCGGCCAGTTCGGCCTGTGCACCGCCCGCCGTTCCTATGGCAGCCACGTCAACGGTGCCTTTGCTCACTACATGGTCGCCAAAACCGCCAATCTTTACCGCCTGCCCGAACACCAGGATTTTGTCGCCGGCTGTCTGACCGAGCCTCTGGCCTGCATCACCAAAGCAGCCTTCGACATTGGCAACCTGCAGGCAGAAGAGAGCGTGGCGGTGCTGGGGCCTGGTGCGATCGGGCTGCTATGCACTCAGGTGGCCATAGCCACCGGCGCCCGTGTATTTTTAGTCGGCTTGAAAAGCGACGCTGCCCGGTTGGATTTGGGAAGGGAACTGGGCGCAGAGCAGGTCTTCCATGCCGAGACGCAGGATCTTTCGGCGCAGCTGAACGATGTGCTGGGAGCGGAGGGAGTGGATGTAGTCTTCGAATGCTCGGGCGGCGCTCCAGCTTTCGGAACCGCTCTGAAGTTGGCCAGGGCGGGGGGACGAATGGTCCAGGTAGGTCTCTTCGGGAGGCCGGTCCAGGCGGATCTGGACCTGATCGTCTACAAGGATTTGAAGGTGCGCGGTTCGTTCACCTCGAGTCTCGAGTCTTGGCGCCGGGCCCTGAGCCTGACCTCGAATGGCCAAGTGGATACGAGCAAGCTAGTATCTGACGTTTTCACCCTGCGAGACTGGCAGGTGGCATTTACCTGTGCTTCGGAACGCAGTGGATTGAAAGTGGTGGTCCGACCGGAGGAAAGCTCCTGATTTGAAAAGGCGGATGTGGTTCGGACCTCGACTTCCGTAAAGCGAGCCGGTAAAGCTGTCTTCCCTCACTCGGTGAAGTATCCGATCGTTCCCACAATCAATCGAAAAATCCTGGCGACCTGCGATTGACCGATCCCATCTTTTCCCGTCCCCTCGATGGACCGGGACATGGGAGGACTAATCGATTACGCGGGCTTGCAGGATGTAATCAAGTTCGGGGTAATTCTCGCTGAGGTAGGCGTTTCCCCGCCGCTGGATCTGGCCCTGGTCTGGATCTTGGCCATACTGGCTGTTGATGGCATCCACCACTTCCATCCCCTCGACCACACTGCCGAAGGTTGCAAAGCCCATGTCGTCCAGACGTTGATTGTCCTTGTAGTTGATAAAGACCTGAGTGGTGCGGCTGTGAGGCTGGCTCGACTTTGCGAAGGCAATGGTGCCGCGTCCATTGCCGATCTCGACCAAATCGTCTTCAATCCTGGCGTTCCGCCACCTGGCGGCAATCTCAGGATCGCCGTGGATGCCGAACTGGACGACGAAATCCGGCACTACCCGGAAAAAGCGCTGCTCATCGTAGAACCCGTTCATTACGAGGTTGTAGAATCGATCTGCGCCTCGAGGTGCTGGGTCGCGCTCTACTGCGATCACAAAGTTCCCGGCGCTGGTCTCGAACCCAACCTTGAATCGGTCGGGAGCCTGCCGGTTCATCTTCTCGCTCTGCGGATCGGCAAGGGCATCCTTGTCCAGGCCGCCTCTCTTCTGCTCGCCACAATTCGACAACGCCAGCGCTGCACCCAATAGTAAAGCAAACAAACGCGCCATCTATTTCATTTCTCCTCTTTTTCTTGATGACCGCAGGTTAACCCGGGGATCCTCGGGCTTGACCGCGGCGGATCCGGGGAGATTTCAACCTGGTCGCAGCGCTCTCACCGCTTCAACCAAAGCCTCGACGGTGATCCCGAAATGGGCCCAGGTCTCCATGTGTCCCGACGAGGGCGCTATGCGCGGATCCGTAATGCCCAGGTGCGATAGCGCCAGCCCTTTGCCGCAAGCCGCACTCGCCACCAGACCGGCGAATCCGCGCACCCCGGTGTCGGGGGTGCCGATGAATCCGTCCTCCACCGTCACTACTCCTGCGGGATAGCGCTGAAGCAACTCTTCCATGACCCCAGGGGGCAGGGGCAGGCCGTTGACGATATGCACGTCCGTGGGCTCGCCTTGCTCAGCCAGGGAGTCAGCGGCTTCAACGCCCAGAAAGGCCGGTGCTCCGAAAGCCAGGATCGCCCGCTGCGACCCTGGGCTTGTCCGGCAGGCGGTCACCGGTTCCCACTCCGAGTGGGCCTCCCACAGCGCTCCCGAGCCGTCTTCTTTTTCCAGGATGGGAAGATTGTCCCTGGGAATGCCAATGATGTGGCCGCCGTAGTGCGCCGCCAGATCGCGCACTGCCACAAAAGCGGCGCGGGCATCGGCTGGGGCGTAAAAGCGGTGCAGGTAAGGCAGGTAGGTCATTCCCACGTTGATCCAGTCCAATCCCCAGCCGGAAAAGTGGTCACGTCCGGTGCAGGCTCCCACGTGGGAGAGGTGAAAGGTGACGTTCAGACCTTCGTTGATGCCGTTGAGGTTGCGCTGGTAGCGCCACAGGTCGAAGCCTTCCCTCGCAATCCCTTCGAAAAAGGCGGCAAAAGTGGACACCACGTTCAACCGCGGCTCCGGCGTGCTCGTGGCCAGGCCGTCGGCGATCAGAACTGCAGCCTGTTCCTCGATGCTCATCTCGAATTGGTGATCGGCGGCCAGGAAGCTGCGCGCTTTGGCCAGTTTGGTTGACGGATCCAGGTCGCAGCTTACTACGAAAACCTGGTCAGAAAATTCCCTGGCCACGGCTGCGTACCCCGCCTCGGAGCCGGCGCGGGGGCTCTCCACCGCACCTACTCCGGGCAACTCCACTTCCGCCAGGTGCCCGGGTGGAAGGACCAGATTGGGGCTGCCGGGCGCGGGCCGCTTCCTGGTGACCACTGTCCTGCGCGGTGTCCGGCCCAGGTTGTCCAGGGCCCGCCTTTGCGCCAATGTTTTCCGCAGCAGCGGATTTCCCAGGACCTCGGCCTCGTCGCGGTCCTCCATGTGGCCGTCGTGGTGGCCTCTTCCACCCGGCAGCCGGTTGACCAAAAAGAGGCACTCCAGCATGGGCTCCGGGTCTCTATAGCTCATCAGCGATCCCGGGACCCAGACTTCCGAATTCAGGGAGGTGCCGTTGCGGGCGGCGAAGGATTTTAACTGCGCTGCGATCCCGTAATCCAGGGCGAAGCTTTCGAGGGTGACGGCCTTGCCGTTGGCGGAGCGGTATCCCACCGGATAGATCAGATTCGCCCGGCCTTCCTGCGCCAGGCTGTAGCCCTGTCGATAGGCCTGGTAGAGAGAGGCCATGTCGTGCAAGGTGGGTATTTCGACAATTTCGATCCCCAGTGATTCGATGATCGGCCGGGGGTCTTTGTCCATAATGCTCTGGGTGCTGCCGGAAAGCTGAATGCCGTTGCGGTGCATCACGAAGGTAGCGGGGGCGCCGTGAACAGCGGCACCATTGAAGCCGTTGAGGGCCTGGCCGGAAATCCAGCCGGCGTCGCCGCAGTGGGTGATTACCCAGGCTCCCTCGCCGTAGGTGGCGCGCTTGCCCAATGCCTGGCCTGCGGCAACGGGAATCATAACGCCCAGGCGCCCGCCGTTGAGCTGGGTGCCCCCAGGCAGCCAGGACACGTGGCCGGGAAGGTCAAGTCCCTGGCGGAACTTTTCGACAACCACCTTGGGATCGAGGAAACCAAGAGCGCTCAGCGCCGCATAGTAACCCACGCTGGTGTGGGCATGTTCGATTGTGTACTCGATGCGCTCGTAGTCCGCCACCGACAGGGTGAGCAGCAAAGCAGGAATCAGTTCGAGCCCACCGCCCAGGTGGTCCACCTCGTTGATCCTGGCAAGGGCAGCCAAAGAGCGAATGGCAGTGCGCGCCGCTTCGATTTGGAGGGACTCCAGAACCTGGACCTGCACCTCTTCCAGCTTTTCCAGGCTGCGTATATCGAGGTGCAGCGCCAGCACCTCGGAAGCTATACTGTCCCCCAAATAGCGGCTCCCGGCAAGCAGGGAATCGTTGCGCTCTTGCTGCCCGGCGAATTCTTTTTCCATGATCTCGCTCATGATCTGTCCCCTCGCCGATGGTAGGTGGAAGGGGCTATGATATTACACAGAAGAATATGGAGCAAGGGCATGTTTTTCTCTCCTGGGAAGTTCGGTAAACGGCGAATCGGGGCGAACTCTGATAGACCCGCTGCAGGAGACGATCCGGTGCTCGTTACCGCCAGGTGGTGCTTCTATTCGCTGGAGAGTTTGTATTCCACTGTCAGGGTCCGGCTCTCACCAGGCGCCATTTCTTTCAAGGAAGCATATAGATGGCTGGTCAGGTAGCGGGGTTTGTTGGCGTGGGCAGAATACACCCGTTCCAGACCGTAATCCGCCACGTAGGAAACCGTCAATGTGTAGGTTTTGGGTCCCATCGGGAGTGAGAGGACGTTCACCAATTCTCGATCTGAGGCGCGGGGGCCCATGTCCTCCCGTAGAAGGAGGTAGCCGGTCTTGCCTTCGGCCCTGGCCTCCGACATGAAATTGAAGTGGGGAGCCTTGACCGGGCGCACTCCGGTGCCGTTGGCTACTTGTGAAATCCAGCGATGATTGGAAAACCCGGGGAATCCGAGCATGGCATAAGGCTTGTCGAGGCGGTCCACCGAATTGTTGTGAACTACATACTCGATCGCGAACTCGGGCCTGTCAGCTCTCAGCTTGTAGGTTACATCCAGATAGATTCCCTCCAAAAAGATGTCTCGCCGGCCGAACCGCAGCACAGCCTGGTCCGCCTGCCTTTCGACCACGGGTGCGCTCCACTCTGTCTGCACCAACTTGGCGGCGACCCGCTCGCCGGGAAGGTCCGGCCGCTCGAACCAGAACCACTCCCAGTCACCCATGGGCAGAGTCGGATGGACGAAGTCAACCGGCTGTCCGGTAAGTCGGAGCGATACAATTCCGAAGGGGCGGCCGTTCTGGACCGTGATGTGGTAGGTGGGGAATTGAAGTGCGGTATTCCGGGTGGTGGATGCTGCCGTGTAGGTAACCGGCTCGGGCAAACTGGCGGCGGACGCCTTTTCCACGGTAGGGGTCAATTCAACGGTTTTCTCACCAAAATGATCCGAGAAGAGAAAGAGATCCTCGAAATCCACTCTTCCATTTCCATCCAGGTCGAAAGTGGGATCAGTTCCGCCGAAGGCTTCGGTGAACAGGAAGAAATCGGCAAAATCAACCCTTCTGCTCCCATTGAAATCGGCAGCTATTTTCTCTGCCCCGGCCTCACTACTAGGCACCGCGGTCAATGAGAGCAGAAGCGCCAGGCATCCGGCTGACGCTCCCGTTTTCCAAAAGGGACGCGAGGTTGCATGTCTGCTTTCCTTCGGTTTACTCATGCCGCAAACCGGGGGCATCCTGAGCATCGATTCGAGTGTCCGGCGCCATATTGACATGAAAAGAGAACCGGCCTAATTAATAGACCGGTATTTGCTTTATCCCTGGTTGTCAGTTCAATAAAAATAACGATTTGTCGCCTTAAAGCCAATTAATTGGAGAGCAGTATGGAAGAGCGCCTGCCAACCCGTGAACAAGCCCTCCGGCTGGTCGAAAAATACAATGAAAATGTCTCCCTGATCAACCATGCCAAAGCAGTTGAGGCGGTCATGCGCCATATGGCGCGAAAGCGCGGCGAGGACGAGGACAAATGGGGCATTATCGGCCTGGTGCACGACCTCGATTACGAACGGTTTCCCGAGGTGCATTGTCAGAAAACAAAGGAGATCCTGGAAGAAAACCACTGGCCTCAGGAGTACATCCGCGCCGTGCTTTCACATGGGTGGGAGATATGCACCGATGTCGAGCCCAGGAGCGAATTGGAAAAAACTCTCTACGCCGTCGATGAACTCGCGGGCCTGGTCACGGCTTGCGCTTTGGTGCGTCCATCCAGAAGCGTCCGGGACTTGACCCTCAAATCGGTGAAGAAGAAGTGGAAACAGAAGAGTTTTGCCGCCGGCGCCAACCGCGAGGTCATTTCCCGGGGGGCTCGGATGTTGGGGGTTGGGCTCGACGAGCTCACTGAGGACGTGATTGCGGCCATGTGCGAGGTAGCCGCCGAGATCGGCTTGTAAAATGGACCGGCCCCGCATTGCCGCTGTGGCGACGATCTATCACCCCTTGTCCCACGCCCAGCATATCGTCGACCGCTTTCTGGAAGGCTACGGCTGGAACGGACGCCACCACCATCCACCCATGGACCTGGCAGCGCTCTATGTCGACCAGGTGCGGGACGACGATCTGAGCGCCGAGCGCGCCGGCCGCTTCCCATCCATGAAGATATACCCCACGGTTGCCGATGCTCTCACCCTGGGTGGCAGCGACCTGGCTGTCGACGGTGTTTTACTGATCGGCGAACACGGCGACTATCCGAAAAACGACAAGGGCCAAACTCTATATCCGCGCTACGAACTCTTTGAGCAAATCGTCGCCGTTTTCAGTTCCAACGGGCGCTCGGTTCCCGTGTTCAACGACAAGCACCTGTCTTGGAACTGGGACTGGGCCAGGCGCATGTACGATATCTCCCGCGAGATGGGCTTCGCCTTTATGGCCGGTTCCTCTCTGCCGGTCACCTGGCGCACTCCGTCTCTCGATATACCACTTGAGGCCCCCGTGCGCGAGGCCCTATGCATAGGCTACGGTGGGGTAGATTCCTATGATTTCCACGCCCTTGAGACCCTTCAGTGCATGGTCGAGCGCCGCCGCGGCGGGGAGAAAGGCGTCGGCTGGCTGCAGGCCTTTCGCGGCGAAGCGTTCTGGGATGCCCACTGCCGCGGCTTGTGGTCGCGCGGGCTGTTTGAGGCGGCGCTCTGCCGCAGCCATACCCTCACACCCTCGCGGCCGGGATTCAACCACATCTTCCCTACCCTGGACGAGATGAAGGTTCTGGCCGGGGATCCCATTGCCTACCACTACGAGCACCTGGACGGAATTGTATCGACCATGATTCTGCTCAATGGGCTTGTACAGGACTTCAACTTCGCCGCCTGGGTGGGAGATAGCAGTGAGCCGCTGTCTACCCAGATGTACCTGCCCATGCCTCCGGCGCGCACTACCCTGGCCAACTTCTTCTCGCCCCAGGTAAACCACATCGAAAAGATGTTTCTCAGCGGCAAGCCTTCCTACCCGGTGGAGCGCACTTTGCTCACGACCGGTCTGGTGGCGGCTGGAGTGGAGAGCCTCTTTCAGGGTCAGACGCGCCAGTATACGCCCAACCTGGACATATCCTACCAGCCGCCGTCCACATCGAGCTTCTGGAGGACTTGAGTGAGCCCGGGTACGACTCCCCGGCGGATAGCCGTCGTCGCCACGGTCTACCGCTACCAATCTCACGCCCAGCACTTTGTCGACCGGTTCCTGGTCGGCTACCCCTGCGCCGGGCGCTGGCACCGTCCCGCTGACCGGATCGTCTCCCTTTACGTCGACCAGAAACCTGCAGATGACCAGAGTGCGGACCGGGTCCGGGAGTTCGGCTTTGCGCTATATCCGACCATTGCCGCGGCCCTGCGCTGCGGCGGCGATCAAATCGCCGTGGACGCGGTAATCGTCATCGCCGAACACGGCGACTATCCAAGAAATGAAAAGGGACAGATCCTCTACCCGCGCTACGAATTCTTCAAGGAGTGCGTCGAGGTTTTCGAGGCCGACGGCCGCAGCGTTCCCATCTTCAACGACAAGCACCTTTCTTACAGCTTTACCAGGGCCCAGGAGATGGTCAACGACGCAAAGCGGTTGAATTTTCCCCTCCTTGCTGGTTCTTCTCTGCCGGTGACCTGGCGCTTGCCCGACATCGAGCTGCCCCTGGGCTGCGAGGTCGAGAGTGCCCTCATGGTGGGAGTAGGTCCATCGGACCCCATGGATTACCACGCTCTCGAAGCTATGCAGTGCATGGTGGAGCGGCGCCGAGGCGGCGAGACCGGCGTTCGGGCAGTGCAGTTGATTGAGGGGAAGGCAGTATGGGAGGCCGGCGCGCAGGGGCGCTGGTCCGAGGAACTTCTCGAAGCGGCCCTGGCGCGCAGCGATACGCCGCGGGGCCTCACCGAAACCGACGGCCGCGTCCAGGATCTGCTGGAGAGCGGTGAGTTGTTCCGGCTGGCAAAAAATCCGGCCGCTTACTTGGTCGAGTACAGGGACGGACTCCAGGCCACCATGATGATGCTCGACGGCGCCGTCAAAGACTACTGCTTTGCCGCGCGGCTCAGGGGCGCGAAGGAGCCATTGTCGACCCAGTTCCTTCTTCCTCCTAGCCCCAACGTTTCTTACTCGGCCTGCCTGGTGGCCCAGATCGAGGCGATGATCGCCTCGGGCCGGGCTCCATACCCGGCCGCGCGCACCCTCCTTGTCAGTGGTATCCTGGAGAGCTGCCTGACCTCGCGCCTGCAGAACCACCAGCGCCTGGAGACTCCGCATCTGCAGGTGGAGTACGATGCCTCCGCCCAATCACACCATGCCCGTACCTGAACCGGCCATGGACCTCTCCCTTTCTTCGGGTGAAGTCCTGGCCCTGAGCTGTGCTTTTGTCTGGGCGCTGAACGGCCTGATCCTGCGCACCCAGTCCCACAAGATCTCCCCGGCAACCATGAACATGACCCGTTGCGGGGTTGGCGGCTGCTGTTTCTGGATCCTGCTTCCTTTTGGAGATCCCCTCTCCAACCTCGGCCAGGTCGCCCTGCAGGAATGGGCTCTGCTCGCCGGGTCCGTCGTTATTGGCGTGGTCATCGGCGACACCCTGTACCTGAGCGCCCTCAGAGAACTCGGCGTTGCGCGCACCATGCCTCTGGTGGGAACCTATCCGCTAACCACCCTGTTCTTTGAATGGCTCCTGTTGCAGCATCCAGCGGGTTACAACCTGCTCATCGGCACCTGCCTGGTCGTCGCTGGTGTGATACTCATCTCCACCAGTTCGGGAAAGCGCACCGATTCAAGGAACGACGGTCCGCGGCAACTGAAACTCGGGGTCTTTTTAGCCCTTTCGGCGGCTATTCTCTGGGGTCTCAGCACCGTGCTCCTCAAACCGGCCCTGACCCACATCAGCGTCGTCCACGCCAGTGCCATCCGCATGCCCATGGTCGCTCTTCTGCTCTTCCTCACCAAGGTGTTACCCGACAGGAAGGAGAGCCTCCGCGGGATTGACCTGCGCACCTTTCTTGTCGTCGCCTCCACCGGGGTCCTGGGAATGTTCATCGGTTCGCTGATGTACCTGGTCGCCCTCAAGCACGCCAGCGCCGGCAAGATTGTGACCCTGACCTCCTTTTCACCGGTTTTTGCGGTGATCATGGCGGCGATATTCTTGCAGGAAAAGTTGAATGCCCGCAGTCTTTTGGGTATGGGGCTCTGCACTGGGGGGGTGTTGTTGGTGGTGTAGCGGTGCGCGGATTTCCCCTGCGCCAGCGTTCGGCTGTGGAACCCGGGGGTCGCGGCGCCTGCCTTCATCTGTGGAGTGGCACCGGGCAGCCCGGGTTGATGGGAGGGAACAGTCAGCCAGTCGTTCTGCCTGAAACGCTGGGATGATGCAGCGCCCCCTCCTGGCGGCGGAAATTCCAGTACCACATCGTCACCGCTCCCAAAAGGAGGAGCGCAGCCATACTGCGGAACATCGAGGCAAAGTCCAGCCAGTGAACAAGCCCTCCTCCCAGGATGGGCCCGGCTACCTTGCCGATGTTCTTGAACGTGCCGATCAATCCCATGCCGGCACCCATGTGCTCGGCATCAATTCGCTCCGCTGCCAGCGCTACCGTGGAGGGGAAAACCAGAGCCTGCGCTCCACCAACCAGCACGGCCAGTGCCACCAGGCCGAGGACGCCGTGGGTTATGGAGAGCAGGGACAGGGTCAGTCCCATGGCCGCCATGCCCAGGCTGACCGCCTCCAGGTACCCCAGACGGTCGCCCACGCGTCCTCCAAGCGGCCGCAGCACCAGGTGCGCGGCTTCCTGGACCGAAAAGAAGATTCCGACCAGGGCGACGCTTATGCCCAGGGAAAGGGCGTATACTGGAAGAAAAGCCCTGACCGCATAGAGTGCTAAAAAGACCGTCAACTCCAGACTTCCCGCCAACCAAACCGAAGGGGTGCGGATTCCCGCCCCCAACGCTTCGGCGATCTGGCGGCCTATTGGGAGGCGCCCGTTCCCGGGGCGGACTCTCGATTCCGACAGCATGAGAACAGGTGGGAAGGCCAGGCAGCTGAGCAGCCCGATGAGGGTGAAGACATCAACCGGGTCCAGGGTCAGCAGGAGCCAGCCGGCCGCCGCCGGTCCGACGATGTAGCTTCCGTTGCGCGCCATTCCGAACCAGCCCAGTTGCTCGGCCCGGCGCTGCAAGGCCTGCTCGGCCACAAAAGCCAGGGTAACCGGGCCGTAAATGGCCGTGGCCAGGCCATGGACGATGCGGATGCAGAACAATTGCTCCGGGGTGTGGACCAGGTGGTAAAAAAAGGGCATGCCGGCGAAAAAAAGGGTTCCGGCCACCAACCACCAGCGCCGTCCCCAGCGGTCGGATAGGAGGCCGATCAGTGGCTTCAGGACCATGCCGGTCAGGGTGGAAACAGAGACAATGAAGCCCAAAAATGCGGAGCTTGCACCCAAGGTCGCCGCAAAGATGGGCAATAGCGGAGTCTTGCCCATCTGGTAGGAAGAGCGCACAATGAAGTCGGTCAGGGTGATTTTGAAGAGATTGAAAGAACGCTGCATTTCAGCTCTGGGTCGCAATGGGCGGCACCCCCGCTTTGGCGACAAGCTCGTTGAAGGCAGCAACATCCTCCTCGATCAGGACCTGCAAGCGGGAAATCTGCGCGTCGACCTGGTCGGAGAGGTGGGCGAAGACTTGGTGAGCCTGTTGGGTGGGGGCATCGTCGGCACTGGCAAGCACGCTGAGCAGTGAGACCAGTTTGGCGTTCAAGCGCACGGGCAGGCGCAGGAAGTCCTGGCGGGAATCCACCTCCGTCTGTATTAGTTCCTTCTCGATGGAGCCGAGTTTTTCGCGCAGGCTTTCTGCGGCTTCGCAGATGGCGCCGGCGTCGGTGCTGGCAAGGTCATCCATCTCTCCGGCGCGTTTGGACCACTCATCCACTTGGCGCTTGATTCGGCGCAACCGGTTGATGCTCCGGTGCGTTTCCCCAACCTTGGCGCTGATCCGGCTCCACAACTCGAACTGGGCCTCAAGATCCTCCTGGCTGGCGTCAACCCGAGGATCCTTGTAGATCTCGAAGGATTGGGTCCAGGCCTGCTCTCCTACCTTCAGTTCCACCTTATATATCCCCGGTGCTACCAGAGGGCCGGTGGATGCCTCTTCGGTGGTGAGGTCCCCGGGAACCTTCTCTACGTCGGGGTAGTGCATATCCCATACAAACCGGTTAAGGCCGGCTGAGGCCGGTGCGTAGCGCTCATTTTCGTCCTTTTCTCCACCGTTGGCAGCGCTCGTAAAAGTTCTTATCTGCTTTCCCTGGGCGTCCAGAATTCTGAGTTCCAGGGGCTCTGCCGGCGCTTCCTTAAGGAGGTAGTAGATAATTGTGCCGTGGGGTGGATTCTCTCCGGCATCCAGGCACTTGCGGATGGATTCGCCTTCGGGGGTCTTGAGCTGGTAGAAGGTTGCGGTCGTGCCCAGAGACGGCATGTAGGTCTTGTTGGGCAAGTCGAATATTACCGCTTCCCACTGCTGCCACAAGCGGCACGTGGGACGGGGAGCAAAGAGATGGGCCGGGGCCTGCCCCGCCTCCTCCGAGGGGTGGCGCAGGGGGGTCAGATCGTCGAGGATCCAGAACGAGCGTCCGTGGGTGGCCGCCACCAGATCTCCTTCTTTGATCTTGATGTCGTAGACCGGGACCACCGGCAAGTTGGTCTGTAGCGGCTGCCAGCTCTGTCCATAATCGAGTGAAAAGCAAATTCCGGTTTCCGTGCCCACATAGAGGAGGCCGGGCCGCACCGGGTCTTCGCGTACGACGCGGCAGATCTCTCCTGGCGGGAAGGCGGCGCTGATGTCGTGCCAGGTCTGGCCATAATCTTCGGTGCGGTAGAGGAAAGCCCGGTACTCGTCCAGCTTGTAGCGAGTCGCTGCCACATAGGCAGTTCCGGGATCGTGCGGCGAAGCCTCGATGACGCTGATCAAGGTCCACTCGGGCAGATCGGGCGGGGTCACATTCTCCCAGGTCCGGGCTCCATTGCGCGAGATGTGTACCAGACCATCGTCGCTGCCGGCCCAGAACGTCCCCTGCTCGTGGGGCGATTCGACGAAGGTGTAAATCGTGGCGTAGTGCTCGGCGGCGCTGCAGTCCTTGGTAAGCGGGCCTCCGGAAGCATCGAGCTTGCCTTCGCGGTTGTCGTTGCGGGTGAGATCCGGACTGATCACCTCCCAGCTGCCGCCCTCGTCGGTGGTGCGGAAGACCACGTTGCAGGCGGTATAGAGCACGTTGGGATCGTGGGGCGAAAAAACAATGGGAAAGGTCCAGTTGAAGCGATATTTGAGGTCCTTCACGCTCCAGCCCACATAGGCCTCGGGCCACACCGTGACCAGCCGCAACTGGCGCGTGCGGTGGTCGTAGCGCTGCAGTGCTCCGCCGCCGCCGGGCGAGCTGCCTACGGCGCCGATGTAGGTGATATTGGCGTCATCGGGATGCACCGCCATAAAACCGCTTTCGCCGGTGCCCACGGCGTAGCACTCGGTCCAGGGTATGATGCCGTAGTGGGTGGCGCTGGGCACGCTGATGCTGGAATTGTCCTGCTGGGTGGCGTAGACCCGGTAGGGGAACCGGTTGTCCGTATCGAGCCTGTAGAACTGGGAAGTGAGCTGGTTGTAGATGGTGGACCAGCTTTTACCGCCGTTGAACGAAACACAGGCGCCGCCGTCGTTGCCCTGAACCAGGTGGCGGGGATCACTGGGGTCGATCCACAGATCGTGGTTGTCCCCGTGGGGGGTGGAGATCTCTTCAAAGTGAACCCCGCCATCGGTGGATTTCCACATCTTGTAGTCGAGGACATAGACCGTGTCGGCGTCCCGTGGGTCGGCGAAGACGTGGCAGTAGTACCAGGGGCGGTGAAACAGATCGCGGTTGTTCGTCGTCCGTTCCCAGGTGTCGCCGCCGTCGTCCGAGCGGTGGAGGCCGGCCTCCTCTGCTTCGATCAGAGCCCAGATGCGCTCGGGCCGGGCGGGAGAAATGGACACTCCCGCCTTGCCCTTGATTCCGGGGGGCAAACCGGGATAGTCGGTGATCTCGGTCCAGTTGTCACCTCCGTCGGTCGACCTGTATAGCCCGCTGTCCGGCCCTCCGCTGGACAGAGTCCAGAAGGTGCGGTAGGCCTCCCAGATGGTGGCGAAGAGGATGCGGGGATTGCGGGGATCCATGGAAAGGTCTACGGCACCAGCCTTCTCGCTGCGGAAGAGCACTTTTTCCCAGGTCGTTCCCCCGTCCCTGGAGCGAAACACCCCGCGCTCCTCGTTGGGGCCGAAGGCGTGTCCCAGAGCCGCCACGTAGACCAGGTCGGGATCCTCCGGGTGAATGCGGATTTTGCCGACGTGCCGGGTTTCTCTCAGACCCGCATGGGTCCAGGTCTTGCCGGCGTCGGTGGATTTGTAGATTCCGTCGCCATAGGAGACGTCTGTGCGAATCGTGGTCTCGCCGGTTCCCGCGTAGATGACATTGGGGTCGGATTGGGAGACGGCCAGGGCGCCGATGGCGGCGGAATTGAAGAATCCGTCCGATATATTCTCCCAGTAAGTGCCGCCGTCGGTGCTCTCCCAAACGCCTCCGGCGCAGGCCCCGAAGTAGCAGACCATGGGCTCGGTTGGATGCCCGGCCACCGCCACTACGCGCCCGCCGCGCGGCGGTCCGATGCAACGCCATTTGAGGGCTTGCAACAAATTTTGGTCCAGTTGTGTGTTCATGGCTCGTTTCCTTACTCCTTAAATTGGTTTGTGTCAACCAGAATTTCCCGCCGCCGCAGCATGCGCAGCAACACGTAGACCGCGGCGGCTGCAGTGAGGTGCTTCAAGGTGTGACCGCTCGCCAGGCGGGCCAAGTTGTAGACCGGGGCATCCAGCACTTCGAAAATCTTTGCCACCCCATAGAGAGCAAGAGCGACCGCGAAGTCCGCGGACCGGCTGTAGCGGGGCTGAAACAGAAAAAGGATAAGCGCCAGGGCCAAAAGAGAGTAGAACTGGACCAGAATATAGGGCCGTAGGTCGCCCTTTCCCTGGAGCTCGGTCCAGTGCCAGTAGGCGACGCTGCCAATACCCAGCAGCACTAGCGGTGCCAGCAGCCAGGGGCCGACTCGCACGCTGACGCGCTCTGTCAGGGTGGCGGCCAGCAAGGCGGTGAAGGCCAGGGCCATCGGCAGCCGATCCCAGACCAGTCTTCCGCTGTCCGGTGCCAGGTGATAGTAGGCCGAACTCGGACTTGTCAGCATAACGCCAAGAAAAAAGGCGGCATAGGACCAGCGCTCCCGAGGGTCGGCCAGCGCCTTCCGGGAGTTGCGGACGAACAGCAGCCCCAATCCGCCCACCAGTGCGAAGGGGATGTTTGAAAGTACATCCAGAGCATTTGCAATGCCTGCCAGCCTGCGCTGGTCGGCAAGGTTGTGATAGGCCGGATCCTGGGGAATGGGAGGCAACAGGAAAACAGTGGCTGCTGCCCCGGCACTGATCGCTGCCAGCAATGCGACGCGAAAGCCCGGGGTCGTGCGCGCGATAACCCAGCTTTGCATAAAGGACCCCTCGTCGCCTCCAATTTTTAAACAGCGGGAATCTAAAGTAACTAGGATACTGCCCCAATTCCAGAGTGCGCAGATCCGTTGCAGTTTCTTTAGATTCCAATAGTTGAGAAGCCCCGCAACCCGAGAAAAGGAGGTTGGAATGATCTATACCCTGGGAGACCGCAAAGTGGAAATCCGCGGCGACGAATATTTCGTTGCCGAAAACGCCACCCTGGTCGGCTCCGTAGTTCTGCACGAGGAGGTCGGCGTCTGGTTCAACGCGGTGATCCGCGGCGACAATGACCTTATCACCATCGGCCCCGGCACCAACATTCAGGACGGCGCCGTGCTCCACACCGACGCGGGAGTTCCCCTTAATGTCGGTCGCGCCGTCACCGTGGGTCACATGGCCATGCTGCACGGCTGCACCATCGGCGACCACACCCTGATCGGTATGAAGTCCGTGATTCTCAACCATGCCAGGATCGGCCGCAACTGCCTCGTGGGGGCCAATACTCTCATCACCGAAGGCAAGGAGATTCCCGACGGCTCCCTGGTTATGGGCAGTCCCGGCAAGGTGAAGCGCCAGCTTACGGATGCGGAGGTTGGCGGGCTCGAGGCATCCGCCGCTCACTACGTGCAGAACTTCAAGCGCTACAAGGAGCAATTGCAGGAAGAAAAATGATCATGGCGGCGCCTTGTACGGATCTTTCAGGTACTTGCGGGCCTGCTCGTGACAATTGCTGAAGTCGGGCAATTGGAGCACCCTCTCATAGCGTTCCACCGCCTGCCGCCGCTTGTCCTGAACATCGTGGATCTTGCCCAGCATGAGGTTCGCCAGAACCATGAATCGACGCGAGCGCTTGCTGTCGGCTTCGGGGCCTATACTGTCCGCCGCCGCCAACGCCGCTTTTGCCTCCTCCAGACGGCGCCAGTACAAGGCGGACCGCCCTACGTAGTAGAGGGCCTCCACGTGCCCGCGCACATGATAGCCCGTGCGCCCCTCCCGGCTGCGGCGGATGACCTCGTTGTAAAGGGCCGTCCCTCTGTTCCACTGCCCCACATCTATCAAGGTCCGCGCCAGGTAGCGGTGGAAGAGCGCATTGTCGGGATAGCGCTGGTAGAGTTGCTCCAGAAACTTGAGCGCCGAGCGCTTGTCCTTTTCAAAGATGCGGTAGATCTGGGCAAGGAAGTAAATGGCCTCCGTGCGCGCGTAACGACCCTCCCGAGCTACTTGCTTCAACTGCTTCAGACCCTTTGTCCGGTCGCCTCGGGGCAGCATCCACATGATCGGACGTACTACCGGGTACTCTCGGGGTATGACCTCGGCGAAATAGTTATAGACTCCCTGGCCGAAGAGAATGTCCTTGTTCGTCGGCTCCAACTCCCGGCTGGTTTCGAGTAGCGGCAGTGATTTTATCCCGTCCCCGGCAGCCCGCAAAAACTGGTGCCGGTCGCCGCGCAAACGTCCGCGAAAGCCGATAGCCCCCGCCTTGAAAAGTACGGCATCGAAGTCCTTTGGATCTCGTTTCAGGCGGCGGTCGCAAACCTCGATGCAGCGTTTCAGCAAGGCGTAAAAATCCTGGTCGTGGCTGCGGCTTTCCAGGTCGATGACAACCCGCCACCAGGTGGCCATGGCCAGAAAGAAGTGGCCCAGGGGATTGTCCGGATCCGCGGCGATGACTCTCTCGAAATAGCGGTCGGCCTCCTCGAATTTGAGACTGTAGATCAGATCGATGCCGTGCTGAACCCGCGCGTCGAAGCCTCTGAGAGTATAGCTTTGTTGCGCCCTGGAGTCCTCTCCTGCGGACAGGACACGGGAAGCCAAAACCAGGAAAATTGCCGGGAGGAAATTCTTCAGCCTAATTTGCATGTCGTTGTTGTGGTCTATAGAAAAGGTTATAATCGACAGAATCGGGCAAGTTTTCAACGAGGAATTTCACATGCGACACGACATCGTGATCATCGGAGGGGGGTCCGCCGGCTACGCTGCGGCGCGTACCGCCCGCGACGCCGGGGCCAATGTCGCCATCGTCGATCCGGGTCCTCTGGGCGGGCTCTGCATCCTGCGCGGATGCATGCCCAGTAAGGCCATTCTGCGATCTTCGGAGGTCATGGCGTTGATGCGTCGGGCTCCCGAGTTCGGCCTCTTGCCGGTGGAGCCGAGGGCGGACCTGGCCGCGATCATCGCCCGCAAGGAACGCCTGGTCGAGGATTTCGCCGCCCACCGAATCGCCCAGTTGCGGGATCCGGGCCTTACCCTCTATGAAGAAAGTGCAACCTTTCTTTCCCCGGGCAGGATCCGGGTGGGCAAGGAGGTGCTGCAGGCAGACAGCGCCGTCGTATGCACCGGCTCCGTACCTTCCTTGATCTCCTTTCCTGGGCTCGAAGAGGCAGGCTATATTACCAGCGACGAGGCCCTGGAACTGCGCCGGAAGCCCGAGTCCCTGCTGGTTCTAGGGGGTGGTCCGGTGGCGGTGGAATTGGCCCAGTTCTTTGCGCGCATCGGCACCCGCGTCACCCTGCTGCAGCGCAGTGATCACATCCTCTCGAAGGGCGACGAAGATCTGGCCATGCCCGTGGAAGAGCGCTTTCGCGCCGAAGGTATGGAGGTCTACACCGGCACCCGGCTGCACCGTTTCACTGCTGCAAACGGGTACGTGACCGCCCACTTTTCCCACGCTGGACAGGAAAAGACCGCCACCGCCGCCGAGGTCTTGCACGCCCTCGGGCGGCAGCCCAACATCGATGCCCTCGGCCTCGAGGCAGCCGGAGTCGAGACGCGCCGAGGGCGAATTCTGGTCGACCCCGAAATGCGCACGAGCCAGTCCCACATCTTCGCCGCCGGCGACGTCAACGGACTCCACGAGATCGTCCACATCGCCATCCAGCAAGGCGAGATCGCCGCCTACAACGCGGTCCATCCCGGGCGTCCCGCCCGTCGCATCGACGACCGCCTCAATATTTCGGTTGTCTTTACCGATCCTGCGGTGGCCAGCGTCGGTCTCGGGGAAAAGCAGTGCCTCGGAAAGGGAATTCCCTACCTGGTGGCCTCTTATCCCTTCGACGACCACGGCAAGTCCATGTGTCTGGGTGAAACCCACGGCCATGTCAAAGTACTGTGCCGGCCACGTGGAGGAGAGGTTCTCGGCGCCCACATCGTCGGACCCCAGGCGGCCGAGCTGATCCACGAACTCGTCGCCCTTCTCTACTTCCGCGGGACGGCCGAGGATCTTGCCAACATGCCTCACTACCACCCGACCCTGGCAGAAATTTTGACCTACCCGGCCGAAGAGCTAGCCGCGCAACTGGATTGAAGCATAATAGGCGCGGCCTGGGAAAGACGGCTTGGTCGAATCTTGCCGGGTTTTCGCCCGCGGCGTAAATTTCACCGCACCATCGTCACTGCCAACCTTCCTGAAAAGCGGTCCTGAAATTTCCGCTGGGAAGCGGCTGCCGCTTCGAAGTCCAGGCCAAAATGTGCGGGCGAAACACCTTCATCCTGTTCTTCCTGCTGCTTCCCGGTACCGCCCGGTCCAGCCTGTCCCTCAACGAGATCATGGCCTCGAACCTGACCGCCCATGCCGATCCCCGCGGCCAATACGAGGATTGGATCGAAATCCACAACCACGGCGACGCCGAGGTGGATCTGGCCGGATACTTCATTGTCGACGACTGGCCCGACAAAGCCCTCTGGCAGATCCCCGCCCGCCAGGCTTACCGCACCACCGTGCCAGCGGGGGGCTATCGCCTGCTCTACGCCGACGGCGAGCCCGAGGCCGGAGCCGACCATCTCCCTTTTCGCCTCAGTAAAGACGGTGAGCGAGTCGTTCTCATCGCCGTGGACGGGACGAGCCTGGTGGACAGCCTCTCCTTCCCGGTGCAATTGCGCGATATTTCCTATGGCCGCCTGTCCAACGAAATCTCCTGGGGCTACATGCCCGAGGCGACTCCCGGAGCGGCAAACGGCCATGGCTTCAGTACTTTTGTCAGGCCCCCCGCAATCGCCCCAGCCAGCGGCATGTACGACGCCGCAACGGCTGTCTCGGCGCAGCCGGCAGACCCCGGCGATCAAGTGAGTTACACCCTGGACGGCTCCGATCCGACCGTCTCTTCCCCCCTCTTCAGCGAACCGGTCTCCATAACCCGGACGGCGGTTTTCAAAGCCCGTTCCTTTGCCGCCGGCGCCCTGCCCAGCACTGTTGTCGCACGGATATTCTTTGTCGACATCGACCACACTTTGCCCGTCATGGCCGTTCTCACCGACCCGGCCAATCTGCACGACCCCGAACGCGGAATTCTGTTGAACGACCAGCCCGGACGCGCCTGGGAGCGCTTTGTCGAGCTGGCGTTTTTCGAGGAAGGACGGCTCGGTTTTCAGGTGCCGGCCGGTCTCCGCCTGCAGGGCAATACCGGGCCGAAGGAGTACCGCAAGAAATCCTTCCGCGCCTTTTTCCGCGGCGGTTACGGCGCCGCCGACCTGGACTACGCCCTCTACCTCAGGGACCGGGTTGACCGGTTCAACCGCTTGGTCCTGCGCTCGGGTTACGACGACAGCCTGGAACCCACCGAAAGATTTACCAACCGCGGGGGCACCTTGCTGCACGATCCATTGGCCGCGGAAATGTGGGCCCGAATCGGCGGCCTGACTCCGTGGAGCCGTTTTGCCGTGCTCTACCTCAACGCAGAATTCACCGGCATTTACGACCTCAAGCAGAATGTGGACGAGGATTTCGTCCAGGACCATCTCGGCTACGACACGGTGGACCTGGTGCGCACCCGCTGGGACTCCACCGAACTGGTCCACGGCGACAAGGACAAGTGGGACGAGATGCTGCGCTTCTTCGCCGACCACAGCCTGGTCGACGACGACCGGCTCGCAACGGCCGGCTGCCTCCTCGATCTCGACAATTTCATCGACCTGCAGGCCCTCGTCCACGCCATTCACTACCGCAATTGGGCCTACGGGGTATGGGCCTTCAGGGAAAAGGACCCGGACGGTCCGTGGCAGTGGACCATCTGGGACGCGGACCGGACATTCGACAATGTCGACTGGAACGGCTTCACCACCTTGTTCAATCCCCTCAACCGCGAGTTGGACAGCCTGATCACCAAGCGCCTATTGGCCAACGAGTCCTTCCGAACCAGGTTCATCAACCGCTTTGCCGACCTCTTCAACACGACCTTTTCCGGGCCCCAGGTGCAAAGTTTGATCGATTCGCTGGTCCAGACCATCGCCGCGGAAATTCCCGCCGAGGTCGAGCGCTGGGACAGCAGCGTGGCCGACTGGGAGCGAAACGTCGAACACTTGCAGTCCTTCGTCCAGCGGCGGCCTCCTGTGGTGCGCCGGCAGATGGAGGAGTTCTTCGAGCTCGACGGGCAAGTCCGATTGACCGTGGAAGTGGAAGGGGCCGGAGAAGTGCAGGTGAACACGGTCGAACCCGGCGCCTATCCCTGGTCGGGGACCTACTTCCGCCATGTTCCCCTGCCGCTGCGGGCGCGCCCAGCGCCGGGCCAGCGCTTTGCCGGCTGGTCTGACCCGCGGCTGCCGGACCAGCCCGCCATCACCTTGACCCCGGCCGCCGACCTGAAGGTGAAGGCCCTTTTCGTCCCCGCCGAAGCGGCCGGAATCAGCGCGGAGCTCATTGCTCCGCAAAGCGTCCCCGCCGGCCGGCCTTTTCCCTTTGTGGTGCGCCTGCGCAGTCCGGACGGCGGCATTGAGCCCACCGAGCAAAGCCCCATGCAGGTGCGTTTTTCAGGGACAAAGGCAGATACTGCCATCGCCATCAAGCGCGGCGCCGGCACCGGTGTGGGGCAGATGCCGGAAAGCAGTTTCAACCTGGAGGTGGGAAACGAGGCCGTGGCCTCCGCCTCCAGGGATATCGCCGTTTCTGCGCGTCCCGTGCGGACTCACGCAGGCATCTTGCCCGCCGGCGAGGTGGTCTGGGACGCTGCGGCCGACCACCTGGTCAGCGGCGATATCGTCGTGCCGGAAAGTACCCACCTGGTTCTGGATGCGGGCGCCTGGATCGCCGTAGAAGCGCGGGTCAACTTCTTCATCCGCGGCCGGGTCTCTGCCCGGGGCACGGCCGCGGCGCCGGTGGTCCTCACCGCGGCCGACTGGCCCGAGCCCTGGGGAGGCATGGAGTTCACCGGGGCCGAGGCCGACTTCCGCTACTGCATGGTGCTCAACGGCGGCGGCGACCACACCCGGGGGATGTGGCACACCGGCCGCCAGCACATCTTTTTCGGCAAGCTCAATTCCACCTTCAAGTTCGACCAGTGCTTCTTCCTCAACTCTCCGGGCAAGGTCTTCGGCTGCTCCAACTCCGTCGCCTCCATCTCCAACTCGGTCTCCTCCTTCGTCCACCACGGGGGCGAATTCGTCCTCACCCTCCTGTCCTACCGCGACAGCCACTTCATGAACCTGCCCAACGACGACGGCATCTACGAGGAGGACATCGATACGGACGGGCTGCACATAGACTACGTCAACGCCCGCTTCCCCCGGTATTCGGTGATCGACAACTGCTACTTCGTCACCGGCAAGGACGACGGCATCGACCACCACGGCGCCCGCCTGCGGGTGTCCAACTGCTGGATCGAGGACTTTGCCCACGAGGGCATTGCCGCCTCCGGAGGCGATACCCTGCGGATTTTCAACACCGTGGCCCTTAACAACGACCAGGGTTTCGAGGCCGGCTACACCGAATTCGAATACGCCGACGGCCCCCACGTGTTCATCGACCACTCGGTGGCGGTGGGCAACAACGTCGGTCTGCGCATCGGCGACGACTACAACTGGGACGGCTGGACCTACCGCGACAAAATGACCGTGACCAACAGCGTGCTCTACGGCAACGGCGACAATATTCTCAACTTCGTCCACCTCTTGGACGGACCTCTGGAGGGGTCCCTGGATATTTCCCATTCGCTCACCAACGATCCCGACTACGACGGGCGCAACGGCAATATCGCCGGGGTGCCGCGCTTCGAGGCCCGCTTTTATCTGCTGCCCGATTCCCCCGGTTTCAGCGCCGGCCCGGGCGGGGTACCCCTGGGCCGGGCGGATTCCACCGCCATCGAGGCGGCGAGTGCGGTGCTTGACCCGGCCGTCGGCCCCGGACTGCCGTGCCGGTTCGCCCTGGAGCAGAACTACCCCAATCCCTTCAATCCCAGCACCCGCATCCGATACACCTTGCCCCGCGCCGGCCGGGTCAGCCTGAGCGTCTTCAACCTGCTGGGGCAGAGAGTGGCCGACCTGCACGACAACGCGCCCCAGGGCGCCGGGTTCCACGCCTTTGCCCTGAACGCCCCTCACTGGCCGGGCGGCGTCTACTTCTATCGGCTCCGCCTTGACGATGGGAGCGGCCGCGCGCTGCAGCAGACGCGCAAAATGGTGCTGGTGAAGTAAGGCGAAAGGCCCAGGTCCAATGCCCTCGATCTTTCTCCTTATCGTCCTCTTGCCTGCGGCCGCCGCAGCCGACTTCACTTCCTCCAACCTGCCCATCGTGGTCATCGACACGGGCGGCCGGTTCATTCCCGACGAGCCCAAAATCGACGCCTGGATGGGGGTGATCGACAATGGTCCAGGGCGGCGCAACAGGCTGGGGGACCCCCTCGACGGCAGCGAGGGCCCCATCGCCATTGAGACCAGGGGCGCCAGCACCCAGGGTTTCCCCAAGAAATCCTACGCCCTGGAAACGCGGCAGGCGGAAGGCGAAAACCGCAACGTCTCCCTTCTGGGGCTGCCGCCTGAAAACGACTGGATCCTCTACGGACCGTACAGCGACAAGTCGCTCCTGCGCAACGCCCTGGTATACTGGATGGCGCGCCGGATGGGGGCCTACGCCAGCGACAGCCGCTTTTGCGAAGTGGTCATCGACGGCGACTACCTCGGCGTCTATGTGCTGCTGGAAAAAATCAAGCGCGACGGCCACCGCGTCGCCATCGCCCGCCTCGACCCCGACGAGGTTGACGGGGACGACGTGACCGGCGGCTATATCATCCGGGTCGACCGCTATATCGACGGTGTCGACCGCGGCTGGTACTCGGCCTACGCCTTCAGGGAAAACCGCCTTTTTTATCTGTATTACTACCCGGCCGCGGACGATATAAAGCAGGAGCAGGAAGCCTATATCCGCGCCTACACCGACAGTCTGGAGGCGGCCCTGGCCCGATCGCGGGGGGACTACGGCCGCTTTCTTCACATGGCCTCGTTTGCCGATTATCTCATCGTCAACGAAGCAGTCAAGAACGTCGACGCCTATCGCCTGAGCCTGTTCATGCACAAGGACAGGGACAGCGCCGGCGGCAAGCTGACCATGGGGCCGGTGTGGGATTTCAACCTGGCCCTGGGTAACGTCAACTACAACGTCCATCCCAGCCTGGAGCTGCAACGGCCCTCGACCCACCTCCTGCAAATCGCCAACGGGGCCACCTGGTTTTCAACTCCCTTCTGGTTCTGGTGGCGCCGCCTGCTCCAGGACGAGGCTTTCGTCGACATCCTGGCGGAGCGCTGGCACACCCACCGCAAAGGGGCTTTGCGAGGGGACGAACTTGAATCCCACATAGATAGCCTCGCCGCAATCCTGCAGGAGGCCCAGGCGCGCAACTTCGAGCGCTGGCCCATTCTGGGCAAGTACGTCTGGCCCAACAAATTCATCGGCCGCACCCACGCCGAGGAGGTGGCCTACGTCAAGCAATGGTTGGGGGAACGCCTGGCCTGGCTCGACGACCACTTCATCGAGCAGGCGCGCCGGGTCGCCGATATCGCCCCGGAGGACCTGGCGCTGGTCCGGGGGCCCGATACGGAGGAAAGAATCCCCACACTCTGGACCTTGTCCAAGCTCGCCGGCGATGAGCAGCAAGGACCGGCCGGCGGCCAACTGGAGCACCCATTCGTAGTTTCTGTGGAGGATCAGAACGGGGACCCGTTTGCCGGGGCCACCGTCACCTTCACGGTCACCGCCGGTGGGGGAACCTTCTCTGTTGCGACCGATACCACCGATGCCAACGGCCTCGCAGCGGCCATCCTGACCCTGGGAAGGCAACTTGGGACGAACACCGTCACCGTATCCGTGGCCGGCCTCGACCCGGTGACCTTCACCGCCCTCGCGGAAGTCACCCCCGACTTCGACGGAGACGGCAAGGTCGGCCTCCTCGACTTTTTCCGTTGGGTCGAGGCCTTCGGGGGCACCGACCCCCGTTTCGACCTCGACGGCAACGGCACCGTCGGCTTCGGCGACTTCTTCATTCTCGCCGACCACTTCGGGGGGCCTGAACGGAGCAAACTGCTGGCCCTGGCCAGGGAAATGATCGGCCTGCCCGACGGCCCTCAGCTGCTGCAAAACTCTCCCAACCCCTTCAACGGCAGCGCCGCCATCCGTTTCACCCTGCCCCGGGGCGCTCGCGCAGAGCTGTCCATCTACAACCTGGCCGGGCAGAAAATCGCCACCCTGGCCGCAGGGTTCCATTCCAGGGGAACCCATACGGTGCACTGGTACGGCCGCGACGAGAAGGGCGGAGAAGTTTCTTCGGGAGTCTACCTCTACCGGTTGTTGACGGGGACTGAGTCGCTGGCGCGGAAGCTGGTTGTGGTCCGCTAGCGCTCTGGGGCCGAGTGCGGCTGCAAGTCCGGGGCGCTGCACCATGCGGGGGGTAGAGCCGTGGGCTGGAAAAGGCGAAGCGCCGGAATACGGGAGCGGCGGGGGCGTCTCTTCGATTGCGGCGCTGACCGTCAGTAGTACTCTTCGTCAAAAAACAGACTTGCGTTCTTCACGCCCTGGAGACCGCGCAGCTCTCGAATCAGATCGTCGCTGCGGTCCTCGTCCTTCAGGTGGACGTAATAAGACAGCTCCAGGGTGTCGCTCTCCTCTTGCGATTTGACGTTCACCAGTTGATGGCGCCGGCAGTGGTCCTTGAGCACCGGCAGGTAGGGCGCTTCGTCGCTGCCGTTGGGTTCGAAGCTCATGAGCACCATGTACTCCCGCTTTTGCTGGGCGTAGCTGCCGAGCCGCGACAGCCCGAGCATGATCGATCCGATGACGCCGCTGCCGAGAAGAGCGACGGCGTACATGCCCACTCCTGCGGCCATGCCCACGGTCAAGCTGAAAAAAATGAAGACAATGTCCTGAATGTCCTTGACTGCGGTGCGGAAGCGGATGATCGACATGGCTCCCACGAGGCCGAAGGCGCGCGCCAGGTTGTTGCCGATGACCATGATGACGATGGCGGTGACCATGGTCAGGGCGATCAGCGAGCTGGTGAAGGAGCGGGAGTGGACCGGTCGCCGGGTGATCCAGGCGTAGAACCGGGAGACCAGCAACCCACAGAGGAAAGCCACCGCAAGATGGCGCACGACCTGCCCCGCGGTGAGGTCGAAGGAGAGCAGGGACTGGAATTCGGGGAAGCCGCTCATCCGCTCTTTCCCGAATGGAGTCCGGCGGGCGCAGAAGAGCCGTTTTTCCTAGGGCTCCCATCGCGGCCGTGGCGCTGGTGCGCCCAGGTGGAGAATGCTCCCGAGCGCCGCGGTATGCCCTGCTCGTCGAGAGCGATCACGTACTTGGACAGGGCCTGGCGCTCCAGGCGGTGGTGCTCCTGCAGGCTTTTCAGCCAGACGGGCATGCCCTCGTTGAACTTCACCTCGATGATGAAGTGTCCCTCCAGGGAGCGTTTCTGGCGGTTCCTGGCGAACAGGTCCTGCAGACCCGGGTACGGGGCGCTGCGCAGATTCTTGTCCAGGGTCACCCGCAGTCCCGGTTTGTACTTGCCGAAGAAAGCTTCGCGCTCGTAGCACACCCGCACCGTGGGCATCAGGGAGTAGCGGTGCAGGTGGAAAAAGAAGCTTTGGCCGTAGCGCAGGACCTGGGCGTCGGCCCCCGGGTTGTGGAGGAAACGATCGAGGTCGCCGCTGGCGAAGAGAGAGGCCCAGTGGGTGTAGTAGAACGGGGCCCTGGCCTTGGAGATGGACATGTCGTTTTTGCGCTTGATTTCGAGGAAAACCAGGGCGTCGTCGGACCATTCGCCGTAGCCTCTGACCCGCAGTTTGCGGCGGTGCTGAATGCCGGATTCCTTCTGGTAGTAGCTGTCCAGGTCTGCCGTGTCGAAGTAGACGCTGCGGACGGTGTAGCCCTCTCGAGCGCTGGCGTGAGTGTCGGGTTCGACGTGGGGTGCCAGGCGACGGCGCACGTCCGCCAGAGCTTCCTCCGGCACCAGGTATTTGTATTCGAGGCGACTCATGGCATCGGGCCCGCGTCCTCCGGCAGACTCAGGAACGGAGCAGACGCAGGAGGTATTCCCACGGCGACAGGGGCGCGGCGACGATGGCGCAACGGACCACCAGCCCGGGTACCAACAGGTCGCGGCCACCCTCGATGAGGGCCTTGGTGGAGAAATACTGCTGGCCGCCGACGGAGTGGGCCGTCTGCCCCAGGTGGACGATCGTCGCCGGCAGCACCTTGCCCGCCAGCGGAATCTCGACCTGCTGCCGGCGCGCCACGTTGCCGCGCTCCTGCCAGCGGACCGGCATCAGCGAGATGAAGGAGGTGGTATCGTAGACCACCGCAATGATATCTCCGCTGGCCAGGGTGGAAACCAGGCCGCCGATGGGGGCGCGGATCACCGCTTTTTCGAGCCGCGCCCCCAGGATGCCCAGCTCTTCCTGCATGGCCAGGATGCGGCTCCGCCGCCACTCCAGCTCCTGCACTTTCGAGCCGCTCTCGACCACCTGCACCTGGGCCTCGGCCCACTCTACCTGCAGGCGTTGCTGAGCCAGGGCGTTGCGCGCCTGATCCAGTTCGGCGTCGCTTATCAACTGGCGCTGCCACAGCTTCCAGAGTCGATCGACTTCCCTTTCTTGCCAGACCCGCTGGGTCCGGCTGCGCTCGAGCTCGATGCGCGCCGCCCACACGATGGGCTCTTTCCTGCCGCTCTCGTCCACCGCGGTCCGGGCCTGTTCGTCGGCCAACTCCCCCTTGAGCTGGATCCACTGGCGCTGCAACTCCTGGGAGTGATACACTCCCAGGGTATCACCCAGGTCGATGGCGGCCCCTTCCACCACCAGCGGATTCTTCTGGAAAGTCACCTGATCCCCGCGGTCGAATCCCATCACCGTGTAGCGTTCCACGGCTCCCCGCAGGTTGTTGCGCAGGGTGGCCACCAGCGTGCCCTCCTGCTGCCGCACCAGGGTCCACTCCCGCTGCGGCACGATCTTGCCCTGGGCCTCTATGGAGTAGGGGATGCGGATCGGCAGTCCGAACAATAGCGCCAGGACCAGGAGCAGCGCAGCCCACGGCACCCACTTCATGGGGCCCTGCCTGTGGCCGCAGAGCTGAGGGCCGGCCGGGTTTTGTCGGCCCTGGAGAGTGCTTGCCTCGATCTCCGCCGGCTTGGCCCGAGGCATTCGGAGCCGGGGCGTCCGGTCCGTGTGCGATACTGAATCGTCATATTCGACACCTGATCGTCATACAAGAACAATGGCGTAGCCTCCAAGCGCCCGGAACAGAGGGTGGTATCGGCGCGGACACCAACAGAAAGATGTGGCCGGGGTTGGAGTTGTCAAGCTCCGGATATCTGCCCGCGGTCCGGGTTTCATCCAGCCGCATGCGGAAAATGGGCAGGGCGCAAAATGAAGCGCGGCCCGGGCTGGCGCTACCGGAAGCCCGGTTATTTCGGGAAGCAGGCCGCGTCCGTCAGGTTGTCGTAATAGTGGACGTAGGTCACTCCGTCGATGACTATGCGGTCGGTGTGGGGTAGGTCCTCTTCCCAGGTCATCTCCTCGCCAAAATTGTGCGGCGGAGCGTCTCTTTTGGCCCAGCGGTTGCCGTTGTAGCGGCGGGACAGCACCGTGCGTCCGGCACGGGTGATATAGGATTCGATCATGACATCGCGCTCGGTGGCCACCTTCTCGATTTCAAAGACGCGCAGGCAAGTGAAATGCTGCCGGCCGACGTGCACCTCGAACACTCCGGCCCCTGTTATTTGGGCGTCGTCGGCCTGTCTTGCGAACGAGCCGTCGGCCCGGAGCCGCAGGCAGCCGCGGTCCTCGACCAGCCGCGGTGAAGAGCCCCAGTTGTCGTAGAATCCTTCGTCGAGAAAAGTCGTCAGTTCCCGCGTGCCGTCGGGCCGCAACGATTCTACGGCGATCCACTCCACCGCGTTCTCGGCCAGATGGCCCCATATTTTGACATGGCGATCCTCCTCGCGTATGAGGATCTTACCGTCTTGGTCGAAATGCTGGATCTCCACCTCGACTTCAACGCAGGGACGGTCGTGGATGATCGCGGGGTGGCGGGCCGCTAGCGAGACGGTTTCGGACAGCCACCAGGGCGCGTCGCCTTCTTTGCGGGGTTCGTAGTAGCCGAAGCGGACGCGGGCGCCCACTTCCGGCACGACGAACCACCAGCCCATCTCCTTGAAATCAATGCGGAAGGAGTTTTCTTGGCTCGCCTCAATGCGTATTTCGGGCCGGTACTGGGGAAAGGGTGGTTGTTGGCTAGTACTCATGGTCTTGCTCCTCGGCTTGGGGGTGACGCCCAGCACCGTGCGGATTCGGTTGCGCCCGTGGGACAGGCGGCGCTTGACCGTGCCGTCGGGACAGCGGTGGCGGGCGGCTATTTCGGCAATGCTCAGACCGTCCAGGTAAAATGCCCGCAGGGCGGCCCGCTCGCGCTCGGGCACCTCCTCCATGGCCTCGACGATGGTCGCGGCGGCTTCTCGCTGCCGAGCTTGGGCCACGCCAAAGCGATTGACCATAGGTGCCAAAGCCTCTGTCTCGACAAACAGCTCGCGGCGCTGGGTCGAGCGGAAGTAATCGCGGCAGCGATTGCGAGCCACTTGCAGCAACCAAGCCCGCACATCGCGGGGGGTGTCCCGGCGCAGGCCGCTCCAGACGTGTAATAGGGTATCCTGCAACACGTCCTGCACCTGGTCGCCGGAACCGACCCGGTGTCGGATTAATCCCACTAGGGTGCGCTCGTAGCGCCGAATCAGGTGGACGAGAGCTTGCTCGTTGCCCTGCCGCACCTGCGCTGCCAATAGCTGGTCACTTGGACGAGTCATGGGTCGTCTACCTTTTCTCTATAAGATAAGGCGGACGTCGGCGGGCAAAGGTTCAGCGGGAATCGGGGCGGGGACAAGGGCGCGATCTGGCCGGCAGTTTCCGCGAGATTATGGCGCTCGTAGCCGAGGAGGCCATTGGCGAATGTTGCGGTGGCAGGAATCGGAAGAGAAGCGTTGCGCCGCCGTCAGTCGTAGTACTCCTGGCCCAGGTGGGTGATCAGATCCTCGCCCTGGAGAAAGCGCAGTGTGTTTTTGAGCTTCATCAGCTGGATGAACAGATCGTGCTCGGGGTAGAGATCGGGAGCGGCCATTGGACTCTTGAAATAGAAGGACAACCATTCCTGGATGCCGCGCAGACCGGCGCGTTGCGCCAGATCGGCAAAGAGGACCAGATCCAGGACCAGGGGGGCGGCCAGAATGCTGTCGCGGCAGAGAAAGTCCACTTTGATCTGCATGGGGTAGCCCAGCCAGCCGAATATATCGATGTTGTCCCAACCTTCCTTTTCGTCCCCCCGGGGCGGGTAGTAGTTGATCCGCACTTTGTGGTAGATGTCGCTGTAGAGATTGGGATAGAGATAGGGCTGCAGGATGTGCTCGAGCACCCCGAGCTTGCTCTCTTCCTTGGTTTTGAAGGAGTCGGGATCGTCCAGAATCTCGCCGTCCCGATTGCCCAGAATATTGGTCGAAAACCAGCCTCGCAGTCCCAGCATGCGGGCCTTGAATCCAGGCGCCAGGAGGGTCTTCATCAGGGTCTGGCCGGTCTTGAAGTCCTTGCCTCCTATGAGGGTTTCGTTTTTCCGGGCGAGCTCAACCATGGCGGGAAAGTCCACCGTGAGGTTGGGAGCGCCGTTGAGGAAGGGAACGCCCTCGGAAAGCGCGGCGTAGGCATAGATCATGCTGGGGGCGATATTCCCATCGTTTCTCTTCAGGCCCTGCTCAAATGTCTCTATAGTGGCATGTACGGGGGTCTCGGAGAGAAAGATCTCGGTGCTGCCGCACCAGATCATCACCATCCGCTTCAGATCATTGTCGGACTTGAAGCGCCTGATGTCTTCTCGCACTTCCTGGGCAAGATCCCATTTGGAGGCTGCGCTTTTGACGTGAGGACCCTGGAGCCGGCGCACGTACTGGGGGTCGAAGACCGCCGGCCAGGGCCCGATACTGCAAAGCGGCTCTTTGAGCTTGTCGAGGGTCTCCTGCCGTAGCACTCCGGCGTGGCTGGCGGCATCGTAGGCATTGTCTGCAAACACATCCCAACCGCCGAAAACCAGATCGTCGAGTCCGGCCAGAGGGACAAAATCCTTGATCAGGGGGGTGCGGTTTTCCGTCCGCTTTCCCAGGCGTATGGTTCCCATCTGGGTCAGCGAGCCAATGGGTTCGCCCAGGCCGGCCTTGATGGCTTCGACTCCGGCGATGAAGGTGGTGGCAACTGCCCCCATACCCGGGATGAGCACGCCAAGTTTTCCTTCTGGTTTTCCGATGTCAGCAGGTTGGTTCATATTGCCGATCTCTCCTCTGATGGGCGGTCGGTGACGCAGCGACCATCCAAAAATAGAGAATTTTTTTAATCGATCTAATCAATAATTGCTATATTAACTATAGATTAATTCTATATGTAAAGAAGGTCTATAGCATGAATCTCCACCATTTACGCTATTTTCTGGCGGTGGCGCGCCGTGGGGGATTTACCCAGGCTGCCCGGGCCCTGAACGTGACCCAGCCGACGGTGAGTAGCGGCGTCGCCGAGCTCGAGAGTCATTTGGGGGTGAAACTCTTCCACCGCAGCAGCCGCCAGGTAGTTCTTACCATGGAAGGGCGGAGCTTGATGCCCTACGCCCTCCAGGTCGAAGATCTGCTGGAGGAATTGGAGGGTCGTCTGAGCCGCCGCGGCACGCGCCCGGGAGAGGGGTTTCAGTTCGGGGCGATTGATGCGGCGGTGATTTACCTGCTGCCGGAAATCCTCAGAGCCTACATGGGTCAATTTCCAGAGTTGGAGTTGTCGATACAGGTAGCTCCATCTCGATACCTGGTGGATGATCTGCTTCTTAATCGGTCCGAGTTTGCCCTGATCTCGCAACCCTATCACCATCCACGCATCGAGACAATCGCCATATTCCAGGAGGACATGCCTCTGGTGGTGGGCGCCGAGCACCCTTTTTCCAGACGCGACGCAGTTGATCTGAACGAGGTGGCCAAGGAATCCCTGATCCTTTTTTACGCGGATTCGATTTCGCGCAAAATCGTCGACGAGCGCTTTGCCAAGGCGGGACTGTCCCCTCGCGTGGTCATGGAGATGCGCAGTCCGGAGGCAATGTGCAAATTGGTCGAAGCCGGTCTTGGAATCTCTTTCCTGCCGCGCGCGACTGTGGAGGAGTCGCTGGACCAGGGCCCACTGCTAACAGTGGCGGTGAAGGACGTCAGCTTCACTCGCGAGATCGGGGTGGCCTGGCGCCGCGGGCGCTATTTCGGCCCGGCAGTCCGGCATCTGCTGGAGGCGATTTTTTCCCGGTATGGAAAACTGAAAGAATGGCGAGCGATAGCCAGGGTTGGCCCTCCTGGTCCCGCCCGTCCGCCCGGCCGCAGCCAGATCAGATAAGAGCATTTTGCCCGAGTCTCATTCCGGCGCCAGACGGATCAGGGGGGATACCCTGTCTTCCTCCCTCCCATGCCGGGGATTGCCGCCAAGGGCGAAGAAGCAGTGCAGACGTCGCCCAAAATCTATCAGGTCCAGCCCCATGTAATGGGATTTCCCCAACTCCTTGCGCACCTGCAATAGTTTGTCCTGCCCCTTTCCGAGCAGCCTCTCGCGGCCGCGCTGGTTGCCCTGGTGCCATTTGATGAAAGCGGCGGATATCTGGATCAGTCCCTGCAGATAGAGTCCGCAGAGCGGATCGGCCCGGCGCCACAGATCTTCCCACTCCTCGTGTGCTTCCCACCAGTAGGAAAAGTTGAAGAGGTCCGCTCCGTAGAGGTAAGTTTCGTTAATTTCCCAGTTGGCAGATGTAAGCGGCTGCCCTGCTGGTATTGGCGGCCCCTGCCGGCGGAATTCGCGCGGGTCCGTGGTTTCGCCAGGCAGGTGGCGGTAGGGAGGAAATGGGCGCTGGGGTGCGTAGCGTCGGCAGCTTCGATCCATGGGACGCGGTTGGTGCATGTCAGGCGGCTGCCGGGGCGGCGCGTTCCGGAACCGACTCGCGCAGTTGGCAAAGGCGGTCCCGCAGTTGAGCCAGATCGCGATAGTGGGCCAGTTCGGCGCGCAAGCGCGAAACTCCGGGCATTTCCCGGAAATAACCGGCATAGTGACGCCGGAGGGCGACCAGGGCAGCGCGCTCTCCCTCATGCTCCACGGCAAGCTCGAGGTGATGTAGGCAGAGTTCGGCGCGTTCCTTCAGGGTCGGCGACGGCAGCCGCTTGCCGCGTTCAAGGTAATGCCGCGCATCGCGGAAGATCCAGGGGTGGGAGATGGCGCCGCGGCCGATCATCACGGCGTCGCAGCCGGTGGCGGCAAATGCATCCTCGACGTCCTCGGGGGTGGTAACGTCGCCGTTCAGAATTACGGGAATGGAGACTGCGGCCTTGATTTGGGGGATCCAGGAATAGTCCGCCGCGCCTTTGTGGCCCTGAGCCCGGGTGCGACAATGTACGGCCATGGCTTGCACTCCCAACCCTTCGAGCATGCGCGCCACCTCGACGATCCTGATGCTCTCCGCATCCCAGCCCAGTCGGGTTTTCACCGTGACCGGCAAGTGGGTGGCCTGTACTACTCTGGACACCACCTCCTGCATGCGCGGCAAGTCCCTGAGGAGACCTGCTCCCGCTCCACGCAAAGCCACATTCTTCACCCAGCAACCGCAGTTGATATCGATGAGGTCAGGTTCCCGGGAGCCTGCAATCCGGGCGGCCTTCTCCATGGAAAGTTCGGAAGCTCCGTAGATCTGGACCCCGATGGGACGTTCGGTCTCGAGAAAATTCAACTTCGCGGAGGTGCGCCGCGGGCCGCCGGGGTTCTCGCGAATTAGACCTTCGGCGTTGATGAATTCGGTGTAGACGATGTCGGCGCCCAGGCTTCTGCAAATCATCCGGAAGGGCAGATCCGAGACGTCTTCCATGGGGGCCAGCAGCAGGCCGGGGTTTGCTTTTACGGGGCCGATTTCGAGCATTTTTTTGGCTTTGCGGACAATATTGCGTCCGGTGAATAGTCACCCAGCGGGGACGGGTCGGGATAATGCCCCTTCGGGAAGCGGATCAGTGCTGCTTCTATGTGAAGAAATCCTCATCGTGGGGACGCAGGTCAATCTCGAAGGTCCAGGCGCGTCTGTCCTGCTGCACCAGATCCCAGTAGACCCGGGCAACCGCGTCGGCATCGAGCAGAGGCTCGCCCTCAGCCGGGCTTTCCCTTGCGCGCAACCGGGGAGTATCGAGCACGCCGTCGATAATGATATGGGCGACATGGATGCCTTTGGGTCCCAACTCGCGGGCAAGAGACCATGCCAGTCCGCGGACTGCGAATTTTGCACTGCTGAAGGCGAGCGCTCCCGGCCGGCCGCGGATGGCGGAGGTAGCGCCCGTGAAAAGGATAGCCCCGCTGTTCCTTGATACCATATCGGCGGCGGCTTCTTTGCAGCAGAGCAGGGATCCATAGGCGCATACCCGCCAGGACCGCTCAAATTCCTCAGGTGTCAGTTGCATGAAATCTTTCCAGACGGCGTTGCCGGCGTGATTGATCAAAACATCCACCGCGCCCAACTCCTCGCGCACTCGTGCAAAAGCCCCTGCAACCTGGCTGGGGCAGGAAATATCCGCGGCCAGCGGCAGGACGCTGGTGCCGCTTTGCCGCAGTGCCCCTGCCAGGCTCTGGATGTAGCCGGAGGATCGCGCCACCATGACTAAATTATATCCGCCGCGGGCGAACCTCCGCACCAGGGCTGCGCCCAGACCGGAGCCGACGCCACAGATAACCGCCGTCTTGGACATATCAATCGCTCTTCGGGGGACCGAAACTGGAACTCACCGCCGGGTTGCAGGCGCCGACCTCGGCAAGGCCTTCATGATTCGCACCTCGCGCCTGCGGATGGTCGAGCGGATGCGCTTGACGATTTTCATCCACTCCGGGCTGCCGTAGTAAGCCTCTATGGCTTTGTCGCGGGCGGCAGCCGAAGAAAAAGAACGGATCCAGACGAACTCGTCTTCCCGATCCAGGTTTTCCCAGGCCGCCACCAAGGTGACGCCGTACTTCTTCATGAAACGCCGGGCCTTCTTGAATTCCTCTAGAAAGATCTTCTTCTTGCCAGGGTGGAAGCGGTATATCCTCAGTTCGTAAATCACCTGACGACCTCCTCGCGTGGTGATGAAGCCATTGGATAAACCTGTGAAGAGAGCATAATACAAGGCCGTAATTCTGATGTCAAGTTGCTGCCTGCTGCCCTTTTTGCAGGTCACCGGCCCTTGTTTGACTAATTCGGAGGGAGAACATAAATTCAATAATTTGACTGTGTTCTCATGGGTTTGTTGGGCGCCCGCCTCTACCCGGCAACCTTCGCTATGGACGAGAAGTTGGATCCCCAAGAAGACACTCTGATTCAACAAAAGCTCAAAGAGCACGGCAACCTGCCGCGCCACATCGCCATCATCATGGACGGTGACCGGCGCTGGGCGGTCGAGCGCAACCTGCCCAGAACCGAGGGGCATCCCTGCGCCCGTGAATCGGTTCGCGACGTGGTGCGTGCCTGTGGCGAGCTGGGCATTCAAGTGTTGACCCTCTACTCTTTTTCGACCGAAAACTGGAGCAGGCCACAACAAGAGGTCCAGAGCCTCATGCAGCTGTTGCGCGAGACCCTGAGCAGTGAAGTGCCGGAACTCAACAAAAACAACGTGCGTCTCAACGCCATAGGGCGCCTGGATGGCCTGCCTGAATCTGTTCAGGCGGCCCTCAGGAAGAGCCTGTCCGACACCGCCGGCAACTCCGGCCTGCTGCTCAATCTGGCCCTAAACTACGGTGGCCGCAGTGAATTGGTGGATGCCTTCAGACACCTGGTTGCCGCTGTTGAACAAGGGCAGCTGCGGCCGCAGGATATCGATGAGGAGACCATTAGCAGCGCCCTCTACACGGCAGGCCTCCCTGATCCGGACCTACTTATCCGCTCCAGTGGGGAAATGCGCCTGAGCAATTTTTTAACCTGGCAGACGGTCTATACGGAAATCTGGGTTACGTCGGTGTACTGGCCCGACTTCCGCCGCCAGCACCTCTACGAGGCCATAAGAACCTACCAGCAGCGCCACCGGCGTTTCGGGGGCGCCTGATCCGAACGTGACTGCTTTTGGCGGCCGCGTGCCGGACTTGGCTTTGCGCTGTGCTTCGATCTGCGTATTTGTTCCCGGAATCCTGTTTCTGGTTTGGGCCCGGGACTGGACTCTCTTCCTGCTGGTCCTGCTGATCGCTGGTCTCAGCAACTGGGAGTTTTACCTCCTGGTCGCCAAAGGGGGTCACCGTCCCGCCAGGTACGCGGGCCTCGGATTGACCCTGGGTATGTGCGGTTATATCTATTTCGCCGGTCCTGGAGAGCTAGTTCTGGTGCTGGTCGCCGTGGCCCTGGCATGCTTCGTGGTTTCTCTGAGGCAGGGCCCCGAAGGCTTTGCCAGCAATGCCCTGCTCACCCTTGGCGGCACAATCTATTCGGGATTGCTCGGTAGCGCGCCTCTCCTGATTGTGCGCGCCGCCGGTCCGGAACAGCGCACCGAAGCCGCCCAATTGTTGATGGCGCTTTTCCTTTGTATCTGGATCACCGATGCGGCGGCCTACATTTTTGGCCGTCTCTGGGGCCGCAAAAGACTGGCGCCCGCCATCAGTCCGGGGAAGACCCTAGTCGGCTTTGTCGCGGGGATCGGCGGAGGTTTGACACCTCTGTTATTTCACCAGTTTCTGCCCTTTTCAGGAACGGTGCTCCTGGCCGGACTTCTCCTGCTGACCAGTATAGGTGGACAAATTGGAGATCTGGTCGAATCGGCTATCAAGCGCGATATGGGAGTCAAAGACACTGCGTCGCTGATTCCGGGACACGGAGGAGTGATGGATCGATTCGACTCTTACTTTTTTGCTTTTCCGCTGGCGTATCTGTACATAGAGATTTTCGCCATTTATTGAGGTTAAACTAAATGATTGAAACGATTGTCTGGTTTATCGTCGCCTTGGGAATTCTCGTCTTCGTCCACGAGCTGGGTCATTTCCTGGTTGCCAAAAAGGCCGGGATCCGGGTCGAGCGCTTTTCCCTTGGATTTCCGCCCAAGATGTTCGGGGTTCGGGTAGGAGAAACCGAGTACTGTCTCTCCTGGATACCCTTCGGCGGCTACGTCAAGGTCGCCGGCATGGCCGACGTGGGAACCGATGCGGCCACTGGTGCGCCGTGGGAGTTTCCATCGAAGCCGATCTGGGTGCGCATGGCGGTGATCGCCGCCGGTCCTTTTATGAACTTCCTTTTTGCTTTCGTCGCCCTAATAAGCCTCTTTCTGGCATACGGCATAGACACTGTCGACAGCACTGTGGTGCTCCCTGGTGCAGGTTCGCCCAGTGCGGCGGCTGGCATTCAAGAAGGCGACCGGGTTCTACGCGTCGGCGACAGACCGGTCAGCAATGAGTACGAACTATTCAAAGCCCTGGAATCGGTGTCCTCAGGGGAAGTTTTCGTGGATGTGGAACGCGGAGGCAAGGTGCTGAGCTTCGAATTACCTGCTGCCGATTCGGAAGCCCTGGGTCTCGAGGTCGTACCTCCTCCCGTGGTGGGGCGGGTGATTCCCGACATGCCGGCCGAGGCTGTCGGCCTGCAGGAAGGTGACCGCATCACTATGGTAGCGGGGCGGACGGTACATAGCTGGAGCCAGATGAGCACGGCGATCCGTCTCCATCCGGAGGAGAAGATCGAGCTAGTTTGGGTGCGGGGTGGCCGGCTTATGCTCGCAGAGGTCACTCCTGTCGCTCGGGTCGAGGCGGGGGAAACCATCGGGCAGATCGGAATAGGGGTGCCCGCAGCCCGCGCTTCCATTGGGACGGCGGAGGCCCTGATGATGGGAGCTCGGAGCACCTACGACTTTTCGTGGCTCATACTCGGCTTTCTGGGGGAACTGTTTCAGGGCGAACGGTCCCCCAACGAATTGGCCGGACCGCTGCGAATCGCCCAACTGGCCGGCCAGACGGCGGCGAGGGGGCTTGAACACTTCGTCAGCTTTTTGGCTGTCCTCAGCGTCAACCTTGCGGTGGTCAACCTTCTGCCCATACCGGTGCTCGACGGCGGTCATCTCCTCTTTCTGACTCTCGAGGCAGTAATGCGCCGTCCCCTCTCCCTGCGTCAGCGCGAAATCGTCCAGCAAGTAGGATTGGTCATCATGCTACTCATCATGGTGCTGGTAACCTTCAACGACCTCAATCAGATGGTTTTTCACCACATAACCGAGTTGTTCCAATAATTTCGGGCAATGAGTCTCACTGAGAAAATCCGCAGCAAAGCCGGGGAGTTGGGCTTCGATTTGGTGGGCTTCACTCCCGCCGAACCCCTTGCCGGAGCCCAGTTCTACGCCCGATGGCTGGCTCTGGGTTTTGCCGGCGAGATGGACTACCTGGCGCGCAACATGGAAAAGCGCGCCAATCCTGGGCAAATGGTGCCGGGTGCAAAAACGGTGATTTGCCTGGGGATGAACTACTTTCAGGAAACACCGGAAGCTGCCTCCCCCCTCCAGGGCTCGGTGGCTTGTTACGGCCGGGGGGACGATTACCACGACCTCGTCAAGAAGCGCCTCTTGGCGTTGTGGGACTATATTGGCGAAGTGGCGGGCAAAGCAGTGTCAGGCCGAGTCTACGTGGACACGGCTCCGGTCCTCGAGCGCGAGTTGGCCCAACGCGCCGGCCTGGGTTGGTGGGGCAAAAATACTTGTTTGATCAACATGCGCCGGGGATCGTACTTCTTTCTGGCCGAAATCATTCTCGATCTCGAATTGGACTGGGACCAACCCGCTGCCGACCACTGCGGTACCTGCACCCGTTGTCTGGAGGCCTGTCCCACCCAGGCCTTTCCCGAACCCTACGTCCTCGATGCCAGCCGCTGCATCTCCTACCTCAACATCGAACTCAAAGGTCCTATCCCCCTCACCCTGCGTTCCGCTATGGGCAACTGGATCTTCGGCTGTGACATCTGCCAGGACGTGTGTCCGTGGAATCGCAAGGCCGCACCGGCAGCAGAGCCGGCCTTCCAGGCCCGCTCCGGCCTCGACTCTCCTTCCTTGACACTCCTCCTCGCAATGGATTCCAAAGCTTTCAATGATCAGTTTCGCCGCAATCCTTCCAAGCGCCCCAAGCGCCGCGGCCTTCTGCGCAACGTGGCCGTGGCCCTGGGCAACTCGGGTGACCGCGCAGCGGTGCCAGCTTTGGCCAAGGCGCTGGATGACGAAGAGCCTCTGGTGAGGGGGCACGCCGCCTGGGCCCTGGGGAAATTGGGGGGCGAAGAGGCGCGTCTGGCGCTCCAAGAAGCGCTGGAAGAAGAGAGCAGTACAATGGTGAAAGAGGAAATCCACCAAGCCTTGAAAACGATTGACCCGGACATCTAGGACCCGGGGGCTCCGGTTTAGGGTAAGCTCGAACGTCAGGAGGTCTGGTCGAAAAGGGGTATGGGCAAAGGGATTGGGGGAGAGCGGTGGGGGACCGGGGCCTTGGCCGCACGGAAGGATCGACACGAGAATGTGCGGATTCCGGCGGGGACCGGGCTGGAAGTCGGAGCCTACTCGAACAAGGCATGGGCGAAAACCTCACCGTTGAAGGGGTGTAGATCGTCCTCCCCTTCCCCCACTCCTACCAGCTTCACAGGAACTTGCAGTTCGCGACGCAGCCCGACGACAATTCCCCCCTTGGCCGTACCGTCCAACTTGGTAAGTACCAGTCCGCTCAACCCGGTAGCCCGGTTGAACTCGCGCGCCTGCGCCAGGGTGTTTTGTCCCGTGGTTGCGTCCAGAACCATAAGCGTCTCGTGCGGCGCTTGGGGATCCTGCTTGTTCAGAGAGCGCCGGATCTTCTTCAGTTCCTCCATCAGATTGACTTTGTTGTGGAGCCGGCCGGCGGTGTCCACAATCAAAATGTCCATTTTCCGTGCCCGGGCAGCGGCCAGAGCGTCAAAGGCCACCGCCGCCGGGTCGGCGCCCTGCCGTGGACGCACCATGTCCGCCCCGGCGCGCTCCGCCCACACCTCCAACTGGTCTATGGCCGCCGCTCTGAAGGTATCGCATGCGGCCACCAGTACCTTCCTTCCGGCGCCGGCATGGTGCTTGGCCAGCTTGCCCACGGTGGTGGTTTTCCCGGTCCCGTTCACACCGACCACGAGGACCACGTGAGGGCTGCCCGCCGGGGCTTCCGTGAAGGAGAATTGCGGGTCCGGAGCAAAGACTCGGGCAACTTCGGTTTGCAGCAATTGGATCAGGTCCTCGGGACGGGCGATGTTTTTCCGGCGTTGGCGCACCTCGGCGATGATTTGCCCGGCGGTTTCTAGCCCCACGTCCGCCGCGATGAGAAGGTCCTCGATCTCGTCGACGGCATCCTCGTCGAGATGCCCTGATGCGGGCACCATGGCGGTAATTTTGGCGGACATAGCGGTCCTCGTCCGGGCCATTCCCTGCTTTATTTTTTGAAGATAGTGGTTCAGCATATCCGGTTCCTGCTGCTTTCGAGTCCCCGGTGAAAGGCTCGACCTGCGGCGTGAGGCCGTGCGGGTCGCGGTCGGCTTCAACCTCCCTTACAATTAAGAAAATAGGGATCCGGCGGATGTCTTGTCCAACGCCGCGGTCGCTCCCATCCCCGCCAGGCAGTTCGGGCTTTCCGTCCCTTTCTATTTTGGGAGTAATTTCCGCCGCGACAACCCTGGCGGAACTCCCTGGCAGAGCTTGACTTTTACGCGGGTTCTGCATAGTTTTCCAACTTTTTGAAGGGAGAGATATCACCTTGCTTCCGCGGCACAGCATCTTGATGCTTGCCCTGTTGTTGCTTGGCCTGCTCCGTCCCGCCCTGGCCCAGGTCGTCCCATCCCATTTCATGGCTGTGGGGGAGTTGCGCCGTGGCATGCGGGGCATCGGCAAAACTGTTTTTCAGGGTGCTGCAATCGACACCTTTGCGGCCGAGATTCTCGGTGTCGCCTCCAGCATTCTCGGACCCAGGCGCGACTTGATTCTGGCCCGGCTGTCCGGGGGGCCCCTGGCGAGCACCGGCGTTATTGCGGGCATGAGCGGCAGCCCGGTCTACATCAACGGCCGCATGATCGGCGCCGTGGCCTACGCCTTTCCCTTTTCCAAAATACCCATCTGTGGCATCACTCCGGTCCACGAGATGCTCCAAGTCATGGACCGGAGCATGGAGCCCCTTCCCAAGGAGCAGCGGGTCTGGGCCCCGTTCGAACTGGATTCCACCGGGGCGGCCCTGGTAAAGGAATCCATCGCAGATGTACAAGTGCGAGGCCCGGTCGCCCTCGAACCCCTGGCTACGCCGGTGTGGGTCACAGGGCTAACCGGCGATGATGCAGAGGTTCTCGGTGAGGTTCTGCGGCCCCTGGGCTTGCGGGTCCAGACCAGTCCGGGAGGACGGGCTCAGGACAAGGGTGAGATTCCCTTTGTACCCGGGGCTGCTATCGGAGTGCAACTGATCGCCGGTGACCTCAGTGCCACGGGCATCGGAACCCTGACCCATGTGGACGGCGACCGTATTATCGCTTTTGGTCATCCCATGATGCTCAGCGGCTCCACGGACATGCCCATGACCCAGGCATACATATTCGACGTCATTCCAAGCCATTTTCTCTCGTCCAAACTCGGTGCGGCCACCCTTCCCGTGGGCGCCATTCGCCAGGACCGCGTCGCCGCCATCGCCGGTGTGCTGGGCGCAGTCCCCGACATGCTGCCGGTGGAGATCGGGGTCGTTTCGTCCCCAACGACCCAGACCTACCGCTTTGAAATCCTGCGCCACCGGGATCTGACCCCGCGCCTGGTCTGGTTCGTCTTATTGAAAACCCTGGAAACCACTGAGAAGCTCTTCGGGACCTCCACTTTGCGCATGCGCTCTCACATCCGGTTCAGCGACGGCCGCAGCCTGGAAAAGGAGCAGGTCTACGGAGGGACTGCCGCAATCTCCATCGCTGCGGAAGAAGTGATGCGGCCATTGAACACACTCGCCCGCTCCCCCTTCCCAGGTCTGGAGCTGGAGGAGTTGCGCGTTGAACTGGAGCTGAGCGAGAGCATCGCAAATGCCGTGGTGCGCTCGTTGCGAGTCGGCAACCCCGAGCTCGAAGAAGGTGAGCCCATTGAGGTCGAGGTTGTTCTGCAACCCTATCGTCGCCCGCCTGTTGAGCAGCGCCTGGAACTGGCTTTGCCCGCGGACCTCGGGCCTGGACCGCTGCTCCTCCGGGTGGGTAGTGGCGAGGCCGGCGAAAGGTGGGAAAGGGCCCGGCTGCCGGATGCCTTTCGAGCCAGAGATGACCGCCATCTGCTCCAACTGCTCGAATACCACGAACGCAACGACGAGTTAATCGTCGAACTCTACCGCAGCCAGCCGAGCCTCACTCTCGAGGGCCGCGAGCTTCCCGGATTGCCGCCCTCGGTCCGGTCCATTCTGGAGGCAGAGCGTTCCTCGGGCCATTTGGGCCCGGTCCATGGCCAAGTCATCTTGCGCCAGCGTATTCGCACCGACTACGTGCTCTCCGGTGCACAGACCCTGGAACTGACCCTGGGAAAGAAGTGAATTCATGGATTTCATTAACCTCTTGAAGGTCCGGGGCAGGGAGCCGGCCATGGCCATGCGGATCGTCGCCGTGATGGTTTTGGCCTACTCGCTGGCCACCCCGGCGCAGGCTGTGCGTCCCAAAATTTGGCAACAGCAAGGTCGCGAGGTTTTTGCTGCCGGCGAAGCTACAGGTATTTCCATAACTCACGATGGCTTGTTGCAACTGGCGCCTGCGTTGAAGGCCTTTGCCACCCTCGATGCCGAGCGCATCTGGTCCCTGGTGGAAGGTCCGGACGGGAGAATCTACGCCGGCACCGGAGACGAGGGCAAGATTTTTTGGGTGGACGCAGCAGGACGGAGCGAACTGCTTTTCGACTCGCCGGAAGTAGCCATCCACGCCCTGGTAATGGGTGACGATGGGCATCTCTACGCCGGGACGGCTCCCGATGGTCTGGTCTACAAAATCGATCTGGATGGTAGGGCAACTACCTTGACCCACACCGGTGAGCACTACGTCTGGGATCTGACCTTCGGCGCCAAAGGTCAGCTCTTCGCGGCCACCGGCGAGGGTGGCAAGGTTCTGTCCATACCGGCTACTGGCGAAGCTGAGATCCTCTACGATCCACCGGACCGCCACGTGATGTCCCTCCAGGCTGTTGCGGGACGTCTCTACGCGGCCACAGCGGGGGCCGGCCGGATATATGCCATCGATATAGATGGCGGGACCCGTCTCCTTTGCGAAACCGACCAGAATGAAGTGAACGACCTGGTCGCTGGTGCCGACAGCCTTCTCTACGCCAGTGCCATGGCTCCCTCGGGGAAAGATGGCGTTCCTCCAGATAAAACCTCTGTTCTCTATCGAATTGACCGCCGCGGTGCGGTTCATCCCGTCTGGGAGGGCGAGGAGACCACCATCTTCGACCTGATTTTGGACCGCCAGGGCAGGCTGGTCGCCGCCACCACCAAACCGGCTCAGCTTTACCGTTTCGAGAAGCTCGGACGTCCGGTTACTCTGGTACAATTCGAGCAGCACAATCCCAGTCGCCTCCTGCAAACCTCTGCGGGCGTAACCTACATAGGCATGGCTCAGGCCGGCCAGCTCTGGCGCCTGGACCAGGAGAACCGCAGCAAAGGACATTTCGACTCGTCGGTTGAAGATTTTCTGCTGCACTCGCGCTGGGGCCACCTGAGCTGGCGCGCGGAGATTCCAGGGGGTACTGAAATTGTCTTTCAGACTCGTTCCGGCAACAGCGCGGAGCCGGACGAGACCTGGAGCAAGTGGTCGCCGCCACTGGCGCGGAGCGGGCTGCCTATCGAAAGTCCGGAGGCGCGGTTTCTGCAGTATCGTGCCCTCTTCAAATCATCTGAGGAAAACCGGACACCCGTACTTCAGGAGGTCACGATTTCGGGACAACAAACCAATTTAAGGCCCGAGATCCTCAAATTGGAGACCTATCCCTACAGGCTCAGCCCAAGTACGGGGAACAGCGGCAACCAACAGGCTGCGGGAGCCCATCCTGCCCCGGCTCAGCCTCCACGCCGTACCTCCCCGCAGCCTAAAAGCTTGCGCTTGGTTCGCTGGCATGCTCAGGACCCGAATGGTGACGAGTTAAGCTACAGTCTCTACCTGCGCAGTATCTGGCAAAAGAGGTGGAAGCTGGCCAAGAAGGATATGACTCAGACTTCGGTGGTGTGGGATACAGAAAGCATGCCAGAGGGAGCGACTCAGATAAGGCTGGTTGCTTCGGACCGGCCGGACAATCCGGATAACGAGGCGCTGGAATCCGAGCGCATCAGCCGGCCTTTCCCCATCGACAACAGTCCTCCTGTCATTGTCTTGCGCTCCGGGGGTGAAGGAGGGATGACAATTGAGGTGGATATAGAGGACAGTATCACTCCTGTCCGCAAGGTGCAGTACACTATCGACTACGGCGAAAGTGTACACCAGATCGCCCCCTTGGACGGGGTTTTCGACAGTCGCGTCGAAACTGCCCGCTTCACCTTGACGGATCTGTCTCCGGGCGAACATGTCATCGCTGTGCAAGCCTGGGATAAGCTCGACAATATCGGGGCTCAACAATTAATCCTGTACGCGCAGTGAACGAGGATGAGACTTACATGCGCAGGGCCCTGCGCCGGGCGGAAAGAGGTCGCGGCCGGGTCAGCCCCAATCCCCTGGCCGGTGCAGTGGTCGTGCACGCCGGCCAGATCCAGGGAGAGGGAGCCCACCTCCAGGTGGGCGGTCCGCACGCGGAGGTCCATGCCTTGGACCAGGCCGGCGACCGGGCTCGCGGCGCTACTTTGTATTGCACCCTGGAGCCCTGCTCGTTTCACGGCCGCACCCCACCTTGCAGCCAGGCCTTAATAAGGGCGGGAATCAAGCGTCTGGTCTGCGCCATGCAAGACCCCGATACCAGGGTCAATGGCGCTGGGCTGCGACTCCTTCGAAACGCCGGCATCGCTGTGGAGGTCGGCCTGCTCGAAGCCCATGCCCGGCGCCAGAACGCGGCCTACGTCAAGCACCGCACCACGGGCATGCCTCTGGTAATTCTCAAGCTGGCCCAGACTCTGGACGGACGAATCGCCACCTGTGGCGGCGATTCGCGCTGGATCACCGGGGTCAAGGCTCGCGTTCACGCCCACCGCTGGCGCAACTGGGTCGACGCCGTCATGGTGGGTGCGGGCACCGTCGCCGCCGACGACCCGCACCTGAATGTCCGCCACGTGAAGGGCAGATCCCCCCGTCCAATGGTCCTTGATGGTCGCCTGCGTCTGGCTCCTGGCGCGCGCCTCTTTCAACACCAAGGCGCCGTTCTCATCACTTCCTCTTCCAGCCCCCCAGCCAGGCGCCGCACCTTTGCCGACCGCGGAATCGAGGTGTGGGCATTCGATGCCAAGGACCAGGAGCGCATCGATCTTCACCTGCCCCTGGCCAGGGCGGCAGCGCAGGGGGTGACCAGCCTCATGATCGAAGGAGGTGCCCAACTGGCTGCGGCGGCCTTGAGAGATCGTGTGGTAGACCAGGTGATGGTTTACGTCGCACCGCGCATACTGGGTCGAGGCATTGGGGCAGTTGCCAACCTGGGCATTTCGAAGGTAAAAGACACGATCCAACTGGAAGAAGTAAAAACACGGCGCCTGGGTTCCGATATTCTTTACACGGCAATGGTAAGGTACGCGTGTTCACCGGATTGATCGAAGAAGTCGGCCAGGTGCGCCAGCTTCGCCGCCAGGGTGCATTTCAGCGCCTCGAAATCGGCGCCCGCCGAACCCTTTCCGATCTGGGTGTTGGAGACAGCATCTGCATCGACGGGGTTTGTCAGACAGTGGTCGATCTGAAGGCGGAAAGTTTTGCGGTGGAATCGGTGGAGGAGACCCTTAAACGCACCACACTGGGTCGGTTACGGATCGGCACTGGGGTAAATCTGGAGCGTTCCATGCAACTCCAGGATCGCCTCGGCGGCCACTTGCTTCTAGGCCATGTCGACGGTGTCGGCCGCATCCGCCGTCTGCAGCGTGAATTGAACAGCTGGATCCTGGAGGTAGAATCTCCCTCAGAGTTGCAATCCTACATCGCCTCCAAAGGATCTATAGCCGTAGACGGCATCAGCTTGACTGTAGTAGAGGCGGGCGACAAGGGCTTTACGGTGAGCATTATTCCACATACATTTAACCATACGACTCTGTCCCAACACCACCAGGGAGATCACGTCAACCTGGAAGTGGACATCATCGCCCGCTATGTCGAACGTCTTCTCGAAACCAGGGGCGCGTCGGGGAAAAGTTTGACCCTTAAAAAGTTGCGCGACTTGGGATTCGATTGAAAGTGGATGAGCCGAGCGGTTGCCGAACCTTAATTCCATGCCTGATTTCAATACGATAGAGGAAGTTCTCGACGACTTGCAAAACGGAGCGATGGTCGTGCTGGTAGACGAGCGAGCCCAGGATGTCGATGGCACCGAACTGGTCGGCGAAGGTGAGTTGATAATGTTTGCGGAACTGGCTACCCCTGAGGCCGTCAACTTCATGATGCGCCGGGCTAGAGGTCCTCTCAGCGTCACCCTCAGCAAGGAACGGATCGAGTCCCTGGAACTGGAGAGGATGCCCGGGGGCCAGGGACCCAGAGGAGCCTCTGTCATGGGCACGGTGAACGCTGTGAAGGTCGCAGGCACCGGCATATCAGCTCATGAGCGCGCCCAGACCGTACAGGCCCTGGCCGACCCCGACAGTACGTCTGCAGACTTTGTCCAGCCTGGCCACATGACCCCTCTACAGGCACAGAACGGCGGCGTGCTCAAGCGCGCCGGACACACGGAGGCTTCGGTGGATCTGGCCTTGATGGCAGGCTGTCAGCCTGCTTGTTTGATCTCGGCCATACTCGACGACAGCGGCGCTCTGGCATCCACTCCCTACCTGCTCGATTTCGCTCGAAAGTACAACTTCAAGATTTCCACCATTAAGGACTTGATCTCCTACCGCCGCCGCAGCGAGAAGCTGATCGAACTCGAGTCGCGGTCCACCATGCCCACCCGTTTCGGCACGTTCGAGCTTTATGCCTATCGCAGTCTGGTGGACGACACGCCCTATCTCGCCATGGTCATGGGCGACGTCAGCAGCGGGGAGGACACACTTGTGCGCATGCACTCCGGCTGTCTGACCGGCGATGCTCTGGGGTCTTTTCTGTGCGATTGCGGAGATCAGCTACAGTGCTCTCTGGAGATGATCAGGGTGGCGGGAAGGGGAGTGGTGGTCTACATCCAGCACCATGAGGGACGCGGCATTGGCATTCTTCACAAGCTTAAGGCCTACGAGCTGCAACGCACCAAGGGTTTGGATACAATCGAGGCCAACCGCGCCCTGGGTCTTCCCGTCGACACGCGCGATTATGGCATCGGTGCCCAGGTGCTCTATGACCTGGGGCTGCGCCGGGTCCGCTTTCTGACCAACAACCCAAAAAAGCGTGTTGGGCTCGAAGGATATGGCCTTACGGTAGTCGAGCAAGTGCCCATCGAGGCCTCGCCCAACCCCCACAACCTCCGTTATCTGCGCACCAAGCACGACCGCATGGGTCATACCACTCTCTTGCGAACAGAAGCGGATGCGGACATTGAATTGGACCACAGGAGAGAGCGAGACAATGCCCAAAGTGCATGAAGGCAGACTGGTAGTCCAGGGCCAAAAGTTCGGTATCGTTGTAAGCCGTTTCAACCAGCTCGTCACTGCCAAGCTTCTGGAAGGCGCTCTGGATTGCCTGCAGCGTCACGGCGCGGCTGAGGAGGACATTGAGATCGCCTGGGTACCAGGGTCCTTTGAATTGCCCATCATAGCCCGAAAAATGGTTGCCACAGGCCGCTTCGCCACTGTTATTTGCCTGGGCGCCATCATCCGCAGTGACACCCCCCACTTCGATTTTGTTGCTGCCGAGGTCGCCAAGGGCATCTCCCGGGTCGGGCTCGACAGCGGCACCCCGGTGACTTTTGGGGTGGTTACAACCGACAATGTCGAACAGGCCATCGAGCGCGCCGGTGCCCGTGTTGGCAACCGCGGTTGGGACGCGGCGCTCAACGCCATCGAGATGGCCAATCTGCTGGATAATCTCTCCTGAAATGGTGGAACAAGAGGAAATAGAATCCTTGTTCGGAGTGGACGAGGCGCCGCCGGACAACCGCCACGGGGCGCGCCAGTTGGCCCTGCAGGCACTTTACTGGGATGCCTTTTCCCCCGGCGATGTCGAAGAAAGTCTGCGCCACCTGGTCGGGTCCCATGCTCTTTCGGACCCGGTGCGCGGTTTCGCCGCAGATATTATTCACGGCGTGGGCGCCCACGCCGAGGAACTGGAGGAGTTGATCAATGCTACGGCCACCCGGTGGAGGAAGGAGCGCATTGCCCGGATTGACTGGATTATCCTGCAGCTTGCCCTGACCGAAATTCTTTACTTCGCCGACATTCCGGTGCGGGTTTCAATTGACGAGGCGGTCGAGTTGGCCAAGACCTACAGCACCGAACAGTCCTATGCATTCATCAACGGCATCCTCGACGCCATTGTTCGCCAGAAAGGACTGCCGCTCTGAAAGCCGGGTGGAAGAACGATTCATGCGCACGGCTATACTCTCTGATATCCACGCTAACCTCGAGGCTTTGCAAGCCGCATGCAGTGCCTGCGCTAAACGCGGCGTCGACAGGTGGATATGCCTGGGCGACATTGTCGGCTACGGGGCTGATCCCCAGGCCTGCCTCGAACAGATCCGGGGCCTGACCGACCTATCTCTGCTGGGCAATCACGACGCGGCTGCGGTCGGCCTGGTGGACCTGCACTATTTCAACCAACATGCACGCCAGGCGGCAATGTGGACGGCCGGTCAGTTGGCGTCGCCGGAGCGCGACTACCTGGCCGCTCTTCCACTGACCATGGCCTGCGGGGACGCCCTCTATGTCCACGCCGAACCGCGGAGTCCCGGAGAATGGGGTTACGTGCTGTCCCGATCCGACGCTCTGGACGCACTGGCCGCTACCGATGCCCGCTTTTGTTTTATCGGTCATTCACACTATCCCTTTGCATGTATTCAGTTCAGGACCCAGGTGGAAATGGCAGAAGTCCCGGTTGGGGATTTTGCCATAGAAAAGGACCGGCGCTATCTGATAAACGTCGGCAGTGTGGGTCAGCCCCGTGACGGGGACCCTCGCAGTTCCTTCCTGATCTGGGACGACGAGCGCCATATTCTGGAATTCCTCCGCGTCCCCTACGACGTCGACGCAGCGCAAAGAAAAATCCTCGACGCAGGTCTGCCGTCCGTGCTTGCCCAGCGCCTGGCGCGCGGATGCTGAAGGTATGCAAGGATTGCTTTCGAGGACGGTAGCGTTCTTGGGATTCACCACAGGGGATAGAGTATGTTAGGAGCATTTTTCAAAAAAGCCTTCGGTTCGCAGGCAGATCGCCAGTTCAAAAAAAGTGCTCCCCGGATCGAGGCGATCAAAGAATTCGAAACGGAATTCGCAAATTTTAGCCCGGACCAGCTCCAGGCCAAAACCTCAGGGTTCAAAGCCCAGCTTCGAGACCGTATCGGGGAGCGCGCCGACCGATTCAGCGCCCTGGCGGACAAGCTGCGTGCTGACATGGACCCCGACGAGCGCGAGCGGCTCAACGAAGAATTCGATGCTCTGGGGCTGGAAATTCGCCAGATCGAGACTGCCGTTCTCGACGAAATAATGCCCCAGACCTTTGCCTTAGTGCGCGAGGCCTGCCGCCGCCTTTTGGGGCAGAAGTGGGATGTCATGGGGGAAATGGTGGAGTGGGAAATGGTCCCTTACGATGTTCAGCTTTTCGGTGGCGAGGTCCTGCACCAGGGGAAAATAGCCGAGATGGCCACCGGAGAGGGCAAGACCTTGGTGGCCACTATGCCACTCTACCTTAATGCCTTGACCGGCCACGGCGTCCATTTGGTCACCCACAACAACTATCTGGCCAAGCGCGACGCCATGTGGATGGGGCCGATCTACAACTACCTGGGCATGTCCGTGGGAATAATCCAGGACGCGCACCAGACCGGAGGTGCAGAAGCTTATGTTCTGCCCCTGCCCCAGGACGTCCCCGGGGAGTACCTCTGGGAGGAGAGCACCTGGAAAGAAGCCTATGCCGCCGACATCGTATACGCCACCAAAGACCAGGTCGGCTTCCACTACCTCTACGACAACATGGCCTCACGGCGGCAGGACATCATGCAACGCGAGTTCAACTACGCCATCATTGACGAGGCCGACTCCAACCTGATCGACGATGCGCGCACCCCCCTAATAATTTCCGGTCCGGTGCCCGAATCGACCAACCGCTACGGCGATCTCAAGCCATTGGTTCAAAAGCTCCTGCGGGCTCAGACCTCCTTTGTAAACAGGATCATCGCGAGTACTGAGAAGAAGCGTCAGGAGGAAGAAGACGACTACGAGGTCGGAATTGACCTTCTTCGAGCCATCCGCGGTGCTCCAAAGAACCGGCGCCTGATGAAGATCCTGCAGGAAGAAGGCACCAAACGGCTGATTGCCCGGGTAGAAGCAGACTACATGCGCGAAAAGCGCCTGGACTCGATCGATGAAGCCATCTACTACGTGGTTGACGAGAAAAGCCATACTATCGATCTGACCGACAAGGGGCGGGATCTGCTCTCTCCCGACGAACAGGCCATCTTCATCCTGCCGGACATCAGCGCGGAAATCGACCGGATTCAGCGCGACGAGACCCTGGACCAGGAGGAACGCGCTCTGAAAGAGGAGGAAGCTTATCGCGACCACGCTAGGAAGAGCGAAGCGGTCCACAATATTAACCAGCTCATGCGCGCCTACACCCTCTTCGAAAAAGATGTCCAGTACATGGTCACCGACGATGGTCGGGTGGTGATCGTCGACGAGTCGACCGGTCGCCCGCAACCGGGTCGGCGTTTTTCCGATGGATTGCACCAGGCTCTGGAGGCCAAGGAAGGGGTCAAGATTCAGCAGGAAACCCAGACCATCGCCACCATCACGCTGCAGAATCTCTTCCGCATGTACAACAAGTTGGCCGGCATGACCGGGACTGCCGAAACCGAGTCCGAGGAGCTCTACAAGATCTACAACCTCGAAGTGGTCGTGGTACCCACCAACCGGCCGGTGCGCCGGGTGGACCTGGACGATCTGATCTATCGCACAAAGCGCGAAAAATACAATGCCATCATCGACGAGATCGAGCGTCTGCACAAGCTGGAGTTGCCTGTTCTCGTGGGCACCATTTCGGTGGAGGTCTCCGAGCTGCTCAGTCGCATGTTGACGCGCAAAGGCATCAGGCATCAGCTCCTCAACGCCCGCTACCACGAAAAGGAAGCCCAGATCGTTGCTCAAGCCGGCCAACCCGGCACCGTGACCATAGCCACAAACATGGCTGGCCGCGGCACGGACATCAAGCTGGACCCTTCGGTGGTCCGGGTGGACCGGCAACTGCTCGATTCGGCAGTGACCCTGGACGATCGTCTGCCCTCGGGCCCGACCCTGCGCGCTTCCCTGATCGAAAATCCGTGCGGTTTTCAGGTGATCGGCACCGAGCGCCACGACGCCCGCCGCATCGATCGCCAGTTGCGCGGTCGAGCCGGCCGCCAGGGCGATCCAGGTTCCTCGCGCTTTTTTCTGTCACTTGAAGACGACTTGATGCGGCTCTTTGGATCCGAGCGCATTGCTTCGGTTATGGACCGCTTGGGAGCAGAGGAGGGTGAGGTGATCGAACACTCAATGGTTACCAAGTCCATCCAGCGGGCGCAGAAAAAGGTCGAAGCGCGCAATTTCGAGATCCGCAAACACCTGCTCGATTACGACGACGTAATGAACCAGCAGCGCCAGGTCATCTACAATCGGCGCCACGATCTGCTGGAGCACGATACCGCAGCCGAGCAGGTCGCCGAGATGCTTGAGTCTACCGTGGACTCCTTCCTGGAGAAATGTATTGATCCGCAGATTTATTCCGAAGAGTGGGACTGGAAGGGTCTGCAGGGCGAGATCGGCAATACCTTCTTCCAGGGGCTTCCAATTGCAGAGGAAGAGCGTGCCAGCATCTCTTTCGACGAGTTGCGCCGGCACCTCAACGATAACGTTCAGGAGTCGTACCACCGCCGCTTGGAACTGGTTGGCGAGGAGCCCTTCAGGGAGGTAGAAAAGGCCATAGTCCTGCACACAATCGACTCCTGCTGGCAGGAACATCTCTATGAAATGGACGAACTCAAGGAGGGTGTCGGGTTTGCCGGGGTGGGGGGGAAAAATCCCCTCATCGAGTACAAGAAGGGTGCGTATGATCTTTTCGAGAGTTTGATTGCACGCATCGAGCAGGAGACCTTGCGCCACATTTTCCGGTTGCGCATCGACCTGGATGTACCCGAGGTGGGCCAGCGCCAAGTCCCAGCGGCCGGCTTCAGCTCAACCCATCGCGAGGCTACCAACCTGGGTTTTGGTGGTTCGCCGATCACCGCGGGAGCGGTCCGGAGCGATCGCGGTTTTTCTGCCGTTGGCCCTACCCAGGAGGCGCCGGCTGCGCGCCAACCCGTGCGGGTCCAGCCCAAAGTAGGCCGCAACGCTCCCTGTCCCTGTGGCAGCGGCAAAAAGTTCAAAAAATGCTGCGGCCGCGCCGCCTAGCTTCACCTTGAAGGTAAAATGGCTTTCTGGGAAATTTCCATCCTGATAGTTTACTGTATCGTAATAGCAATGCTTTCAATTTACGGTGCTCACCGCTACCTGATACTGCACCTGTTCTACAAGCACCATGAGGCTCCCGTCACTCCCCAAGACCGCTTTGAAACTCTACCTGCAGTCACCATTCAGCTTCCTCTTTACAACGAGTTTCACGTGGTAGAACGCCTGCTCGAGGCGGTAAGCCGAATCGACTATCCCCGCGACCGCCTGCAAATCCAGGTCCTCGACGATTCTCGAGACGAGACCCGCGAGAAAGCACTCAAGATCACCCGGCGCCTGGCCGCCCGGGGACTCGACATTAAGTACATGAGCCGCGGTTCGCGCCGCGGTTTCAAAGCAGGAGCCCTGGCTGCTGGCCTTGAGCAAGCCAAAGGGGATTTTGTACTCATTTTCGACGCCGACTTCGTTCCTCCGCCCCGGATCCTGCGCCAGGTCATCCACTATTTCACCGACCCTGAAATCGGCATGGTGCAAATGCGCTGGAGCCACCTCAACCGCCATTACTCGTTGCTGACCCGGATTCAGTCGATTTTTCTGGATGGTCACTTCATGATCGAGCACACTGCGCGCAATCGCTCCGGCCGCTTCTTCAACTTCAATGGCACGGCCGGAATCTGGCGCAAGCGGGCGATCGTCGATGCCGGAGGTTGGCAGCACGATACCCTGACCGAGGATCTGGACCTGAGTTACCGGGCCCAATTGGCTGGCTGGAAGTTCCTCTTTGTGCCCCAAATCGCGGTGCCTGGAGAAATCCCGGTGGAAATAAACGCATTCAAGTTGCAGCAGCACCGCTGGACCAAAGGCTCGGCGCAGACGGCGAAGAAGCTCTTGCCGCGGATCTGGCGCAGTACCTTTCCCCTACGGGTAAAAATCGAGGCGACCTTCCATCTCACCACCAACCTATGCTATATCTTGATGCTTCTGGTTGCCCTGCTAAGCCTGCCGGTGCTCAATATCCGTTCGTACCTGGGGTGGGAGCGCCTGCTCATCGTCGACCTGCCGCTGTTCACCCTGGCGACCATGGCAATATCAGGATTTTACCTAGCCTCGCAGCGGGCTCTCTACTCCAACTGGAAGGCACAGATCAAGTATCTGCCCATGTTGATGGCTCTGGGGATGAGCCTGTGCATCAACAATACCCGGGCGGTAGTTGAAGGTTTGGTCGGCCACCAAAGCGACTTCAGGCGCACACCCAAGTACGGAGTGATGCACAGAGACAAGTCGAAAAAGAAATGGAAGTACAGCCCTCGAAGAAACGCCCTCGCCCTCCTTGAATTGTCAATGGCCGCTTACTTCGGCTTCATTCTCTACAGTGCCTGGACGGTCGATCTTTACCTGGGCATGCCCTTTCTCCTGCTCTTTCACGCAGGCTTTCTTTACAGCGGTCTCATGTCGGCCTTGCAATCCCGGGATCATCTCATCCGGATTGGGCCCCTGCGCCTGCTCTCCTGAGGTGCTACCGGGGCCACGTCAGGGCAAACTCGCTACCTTTCAGGTTCCGCCGCGCCATTAACACCCTTAAAGCGGGGTAGACCACCTCCCTGAGATCCCGGCGCAACCTTCTCAATCTGCGCGCGGCGGCATTGCCCTCCTGCCCTGGTTCTACGGATTGGTCGCGGTCCGGATCCATGGTTTCGTCAAAGGAGCGAATATAGAGTGCATGGATTTTCTTTAGAGCCGGATCTTCAAGTTTCCCCAGGGACCAGACTTCCCTGGCGTAGTCGTCAATCGATTTTCGCACTATTTCCGCCTCTTTTTCTCCTGCCTCGAATTGAGGGTTGTCAAAGGACTCGATGAGCTCCTGGATCTTCCGGTTGTGGTGGTGGAGCTCCTGGATCCGGGCAATATATGCTTCGAGCTCCGCATTTCCTTCTCGATCCCCGCAGCTCCACAAACCGAAGATTAGGACAATCGCTAAGCCAAACCACATCCTTGCCTCCAACCATGATCACGGGGTTTCGCTAGAGAGCCCGTCCCGGCCTGCCCAGGAGTTTGCTCATCCGGACAATGGAAGCTTCCCCCGTTGCTTAAGCCTGGTTAACCCACATTGCGCCCGCGCAGGGTGTATTTCCCCGCCCCGGACTCGTCCCTCCTGGCAAACATATGCCCGGCCGGGGAAAGATCAAGCATGGTAAACTGTGGGGCTACCGCGGCGAGAGCTTATCGGCCGGGCGTGGTGAATCGGATTGGGAAGACCACGGAAAGTCATATCGCCAATTCCCCTACCCTAGTGGATTTCGGCGGCAAATCACATATATTAACCCGGTAAAATTTGGAATTGCCCCGACCCACATTTTCCCAGCACCGCGCCGCACCAACTCTAAAGGAGCCCCTACTCATGATTTCGCGCGAGCAAATCGAGTCCCAACTCCCCAACTGCCTGCTTGAGGCCCGATACGAATCCTGGCGGCAGTACTACCGCCAGGGCAAGGTCAGGGACATGTACCTGGTTGAGGACAAGCGGATCCTAATTGCCACCGATCGCCAGAGTGCCTTTGATCACGTTCTCGGGACCATTCCCTTGAAGGGTCAGGTTCTCAATCGCATAGCCCAATACTGGTTCGACAAAACCACGGATATTGCTCCAAACCAGGTGATTGCCGTGCCCGATCCCAATGTCACCATTGCCGAGGAACTCGATATGATCCCGGTGGAGATCGTAGTGCGCCGCTACCTTACGGGAAGTACCGATACCTCGGTGTGGACCAACTACAACAAAGGCGTGCGCAAATTCTGCGGCGTCGACCTGCCGGACGGCATGGTCAAGAACCAGCCTTTCGACGAGGCAATTATCACGCCGACAACCAAGGCCGAAGACCACGACGAGTCCATCTCACCGCAGCAGATATTCGAGCGCGGCCTGGTGGCCAGAGAAACCTGGGAACAAATTGAAGAGATTGCCCTTGCCCTTTTTGCGCGCGGCTCGGAATTGGCTTCCCGGCAGGGCCTTATTCTGGTGGATACCAAGTACGAAATGGGCCTCGACCGACAAGGCCGCATTACCGTCGCTGACGAAATCCACACGCCCGATTCTTCGCGCTACTGGGTTGCGGATTCCTACGAAGAGCGCCACCCCCGAGGGGAAGAACCAGAAAGCCTGGACAAGGAGTTTTTGCGCCTCTGGCTCAAAGAGCGCAACATTTCGGACGACAACATTCCTCAGTTGGACGACGACATTCGCACCCAGGTGGCCGGGCGTTACATCGACCTCTTCGAACGCGTCACTGGAGAGTCTTTCAATACCGAACTGGACGGTGCCCCGATCGCAAATCGCATCAAGAAAAACATAGCACCATATTTTTCCTGATGCAGGCCTGGGGAATCAACTGGTCCACACAATGACCAGGAGGGAATGTTCGGCACAGGGGGAGGGCGCTATATTCCCTGATAAGCCGGCTGCCATCTTTCTGTCGTGGAAAGTATCTCAATCATGCTCAAGAATCTGATCGGCGCTTTTATCATATTCCGTCTGGAACTGCGCCAATTGTCCATTGACCCCTATCTGGTACTGGCGCTGTGGCGCCAGCGCCCAGCCAGCGCGATCGTGCTGGAGCATGGAGCGAAATGCCTCCGGCAGCGCCGCCTGCTCCAACAACTAAATGAGGTTTATCCTTTTTAATGCTCCATCGTCAGTTGCGCACTGCCCTCGAAGAGATATTCGGGCGCGAGTTCGTCGCCGATGCCCTGAATCAGCCGGAAATAGCGCAGTTATTGCTTTATGAACGGCCAGAGGAATTCAAAGAAACCGTTCTCGGCTTTCAGCGTCTCAACTATCGTGACGAGCAACAGCAATTTGCCATCCAACTGGAGTTCGAGCTGGGAATCAGCCTCATATGCTCTTTGTTGGACGATTCCACCCGGGAACTGGTGGCCGAACTTGGTTTGAATTACATCTGATCTCAGTAGCTGGAAGCAAAAATAGCAGGAAGGGAAGGATATCCCCAGCCAAGCGCGCCAGGCGCACTTTGGTTTCGAGATCAAGGGGGGTGTAGGTATTGTGAAACACCATCATGTATTTTCGGGGTAACATTGAAGCCGGTAAATTGCGAGGAGAATGCAAAATTTGGAGAGGTGGCGATAAAGGGCTTTTGTGTTTATTTTTCATATTGTATTTCCAAAGGTTTTCTCAGGATATCCGGCCGCAGACCGAAGAGTAGCCAAATCTCGAGCAGTAAAGGCGATTCGTGCGTTACAACCTGGCAGATCTTCATGTTCATTCGTTTTGTTCGGACGGCCTGCGCACCCCTACCCAGGCGGTCGAGGAAGCCCACAATGCTGGGCTGCAGGCGCTGAGCCTCACCGACCACGACACCGTAGCAGGGATCGACGAGGCTGTGGATGCCGGAAACAAACGGGACCTCGAGGTCGTTCCTGGCACTGAGCTCAGTGCTCATGTCAAAGAACGCGAGGTCCATATTCTGGCCTATTGCTTCGAGTGGAGAAACCCGCGGCTGGCCGACCACCTGGGTTTTTTACACCAGCACCGTTTCGAGCGTGGAAGTTCCATAGTCGAGCGCCTCAACAGCCTGGGTCTGGAGATGACATTGGAGGATGTGCTCGGAGAGGCCGGTGCCAGCCCCCTGGGCCGGCCGCACATCGCCGCAACCATGGTAAATCGCGGCTTGGTGACCAGCAAGGAGGAGGCCTTCGATCGCTATCTGGGGAACCGAGCTCCGGCGTTTGTCCCCAAACCCTACACCGCCGTCAAAGGGGTGATCGAGTTGATTCATCAGACCGGGGGCGTAGCGGTTCTCGCCCATCCCGGCGCCAACCTTTCCGAGGCCCTGATCACCGAGCTGGTCGATTGTGGTCTTGATGGCATAGAGGTTTTCCATCCCAGCCACCAACGCATCCAGATAGACTATTATACCCAACTCGCCACTAGGTACGGCTTGCTCAAGTCCGGCGGTTCCGACAGCCACGGCGATGTCGAGGGTGCGCGCATCGGCGAGTACGGAATTGGCTACGAAGCCATCGAAGCCATGCGAGACCGCGCCGCAATCTACTCCTGAATCGCGTGTCCCTTTACTCATTGAAGTCAGAACCCAGGTCGATGTTTCTCCGTTTCTGTCCCCGTGTTTTCAATTTCGGGCGTTTCCATGGTTTTTTTCTCCTAAAGGCTGCCTGGATGTGGTGGGCATCGAGTAGTCTCTGCATGCTCGCCAGCGCGGAGGCCGCTGTGCCCCTGCGCTTTCACCAGGACGGGGAAATGGCGGAGCCCTTCGCCGGCTTGGTCGGCACCAACATTGGCGATATAAAGTGGAGCGGGCGCTACTTGTGGGTGGGCACCGAGGGTAGCCTGGCCCGCCTCGATCCCAACCGGGCCAGCGGTCTCGAAGGAGCCGACTGGGTGACCTTCACCGAGGCCAACGGTCTGGGCCGGGGAGCGATCAGCGCCCTGGACGCCGTGGGCGACACCGTCTGGGTCGCCACTCTCTTCGATACCACCATTGCCGGTCTCAAATCGAAGCAGGTGGGCAGCGGCTTGAGTTTCTCCTTCGACAGCGGCGCCACCTGGCAACACATCCCCGGATCGACCATCTTCGACATCAGCAAGGCAGGATTTGAAAGAGGGCCCTCAACGGATATCCTTAATGCCTGTTTTGGCTTGGCCGTGTTGGGCGATGTGGTCTGGGCCACCTTCTTCTCCGGCTCCTCGGTGCGCTCCCGCGACGCCGGGCGCACCTGGGAGCGCGTCCTTCCGGACGCCGCCGCCGAGATCATCTTCAAAGCCGACGAAACCGAGGCCGTCGTTGTCGCGGCGCGGGCCGACAGCCTGGAGCAGGCGGGCGGACCAAAAAATGAAGTCGAAAGCCTGCGCGCCGCCAGCGACAGCTTGGTTAGCCAGGGACTTCTGCACCGCACTTTTGAGGTTCTGGCCTACGGCGACACGGTCTGGATCGGCACCGCAAGCGGCATTGCCCGCAGCTTTGACGGCGGCGCCACCTGGAAGAACATCAAAGCCCGCCTCGACGAGGAGGGAAACCCTATCCCGGGAAATATCGGCGCCAACTGGGTCGTGAGCCTCGACCGCCAGATCCTGCCGGATGGTGGCACCGTGATCTGGGCGGGGACCCAGGTCACCGACCGGGGTATGTACCCGGGCCAGATCAATTCCATCAGCTTCAGCCGCGACAACGGCGAAACCTGGGAAATCGTGGGCCCTGTGCTCGAGGGGAGCACCGACTCCGCCTTTGCATGGAATTTCGGCTTTACAGCCAGTGCGGTGTGGGCGGCCACCAACGAGGGGTTGTTTGCAAGCATGGATCAGGGCCGAACCTGGTCGCGAATCATGGTCGAAGATCCTGGCAGCCGCGACCGTCTGAGCGGCGTCTTCGTCGGCCTGGAGACGGTGGACGAACTTCTCTGGGCAGGCGCCGAGACCGGGTTGGGCCGCAGTGCCGACGAAGGGGTCAACTGGAGCATCGTCAAGTCGCCGATAAAGACCCTCTCCATCGACACTGACCAGTTCATCGGCAAGGGCAATGCCCTCGACAGCCTTTACACCCTGGGCGACCGAGTGCGCACCTATGCCGCCCCCAATCCCTTCGCACCCGGGCAGGACGAGCAGACCCGCGTCCACTACAGCCTGGCACAGCGCGACCAGGTCACCATCAAGATCTACGACTTCGCCAGCCGTCTGGTCCGCACCTTGATTGACGCCGAGGAACGCCCTGGGCAGGGCAACCACGGGGAAAACTGGGATGGTCGTGACGACGACGGCTCCGCCGTGGCCAACGGCGTCTACTTCTACCGCATTGAGCTGGGGGCAGGGAAACAGGCCTTCGGGAAAGTGGTGGTTCTGGATTGAAAAATTTTTCCTTTTCGAGGTCATGGTTGGGAGTCTCGGTTGTTTGCCTGCTTACCGCGACCAGAGCACCCGCTGATGGCTTTGCCGCCGCCTTTTTGGAAACCGGGCTGGGTGCCCGCGGCGCCGGCATTGGCAGCGCCTTCGCAGCGGTCGTCGACGACGCCTCTGCTCCCTACTGGAACCCCGCCGGTCTGGTCCGGGCACCTGGCAAGGGCATCGCCACCTCCGTCCGCCCCCTCTCCCTGGACCGCCGCCAGAGCAGCATTTCCGTCACTCTGAACCTGCGCGGCGAGATGGCCTTCGGATTCACCTGGTTGCACGCAAGCGTCGGCGGCCTGGAGGAAAGGGCTGCCAGCGGCGTCGTGGTGGGCGAGATGGACGATTCCCAGAACGCCCTCTACGTTGCGGTGGGCCGCCGTCTGGGCACCCGTATCGCCTTGGGCGGGGCCATGAAGATTCTCAACCACAGGGTCGAAGTCCCATCGTTCATCAAGGCAGCGTCGGGCAAGGGCCACGGCTTTGACCTGGGAATACAGTTTCACCTGACGCCGCAGACAATTCTGGCCGCCACGGCGCGCAACCTGAAGGCCGAGCAGAGCTGGAAAGTTCCGCGCGGCGGGCAGAGAGTGAGCACCAGTAATGACATCCTCCCGACGGTTCTAACTATGGGGGTTGCCCATCGCTTGCGCGGAAACCTTCTTCTGGCCGCCGACATCCACCTCAGCGACCGTGGTTACCTCAACCTGGGAACGGAGTGGGAAGTCAATTCCACCCTGACTATGCGCAGCGGTCTCAACCGCCTGCCCGGTTCCGACGGCGGCGCGGGCTCCATCGCGGCAGGTCTGACCTTGCGCCCCATGCGCCGGAAGGCGCTTCAGTTTCACTATACCTATGCCGCCGACGAACTGGGCGCCGGCAGCAGCAACATTTTCGGCCTGACTTCCACCTTTTGAGGGCACCCTTGAACCTTGCAAACCCAGCCAATTGTTCTCTCCGAAAGGTCAAGCTCAAGGCGCTCTGCGGTATAATGGTGGTATGGTTCCTGGCTGTCCTGACCACCGTGGGGCTGCCGCGCCAAAGTTCCGCTGTCGGCAGCGGTCTGCCCTTCTTGCTTCTCAGCTCGGGAGCGCGGATTGCAGCAATGGCCGAAGCCTCGACAGCGCTGCCGGACATGGAAGCCATTTCCTACAACCCGGCTGCTTTGCATGGCCGGGGTCGGGGAAGCATGGGTTTTACCCACAGCGAATTTTTCCAGGACATCCGCCACGAACATTTCTCTCTGGTCTTTGTTCCCAAGCACGGCGTGGTGGGCTTTGCCGCCCAGATTTCGCAAGCGGACGATCTCGAGCGCCGCACCGGTCCCAGTGCCGAACCCCTGGGAAGATTCGGCGTTTACAACGGCGTGCTCAACCTGGCCTACGCTCGTCCCTGGAATCATAAGCTGCGTTTAGGGGCAAACTTGAAGCTGATTCGCCAGAGTGTCTATACGAGTACGGCAACCGGTGCTGCTCTTGATTTCGGCATACTCTACACCTCCCACTCCCATCTGCATGTGGGTTTTGCACTGCGCAACTTGGGCCGCATGAACGAACTGAATCAAAGAGCGACCAAGCTGCCGCTCCAAGGCCGGCTGGGATTGACTTATGCTGGGCCTGGACCCTTCCTGGTCAGCATTGCGACCCAGCGTTCCCGCAGCCATTCGACTACTCTACATCTAGGTGGCGAGTACGCCCTTAACTCTCTTTTGCTGCTGCGGGTCGGCTATCAAAACACCGATCACCGCAAACTTACCTTCGGCCTAGGTCTCCGGTCCAGGAAATGGACTTTGGACTATGCCTTCATCCCACCCGTCAGATCGGCCCTGGGCGAAGTCCATCGCCTTGCCCTGCAGTTGCACCGGGGAAGTTGATTTTTCCATGAAGTTTTGGTCCAAAGACCGGCCTCCGGATTTGCCGATTGCACCGGCAGAGATGCCCTCCTCTGCCGGGACCAGGGCAAAATCGCCTACCAATGACAAAAGCCGGCCGTGGAAGCATGTTGTTCTTTTCGTGATTACCCTTTTCTCCATGGTCGCCGCCGGAGCTATGCAACAGGGCGCCAACGTTTTCGCCAGCATTGCCTCTCTGCCCCAATTGGTCGAGGGAATTCCGTTTGCGGCGACTTTGCTGGGGGTTCTCACGGCGCACGAATTCGGTCATTACTTCGCCGCCCGTAAGTGGGGGGTCAAGGCTTCCTTGCCCTATTTCATTCCCTTGCCCTACGTCTCTTTTCTGGGCACCCTGGGAGCGGTCATAAAAATCCGCTCCCCGATTCCGAACAACAGAGCTCTGCTCGACATCGGGGCGGCGGGCCCTCTGGCCGGCCTGATCATAGCTCTGGCTGCCTGCATCATCGGTCTGCCTCAGTCCACCATCGTCGAGGATCGATACTTCCACTGGGATCCGATCCAACTGGGAGCTCCTCTCATCTTTACGGGTCTGTCCAACCTCTTCCTGCCGGGGGTTGCTTCCAACCAAATGGTGCTTCTCAGCCCCGTGGCTTTTGCCGGCTGGGTCGGCCTTTTTATCACCGCATTCAATCTCTTTCCCGTCGGGCAACTCGATGGAGGCCACATCGTATACGCCCTCTTCAGGCATTGGCACCGCCTCATTGGCCGCGTCACTTTTGTCGCCTTGTTGGGCATGGGACTATTCAATATATTATCCCCTTTGTGGGGCCGTCTTCAAGGATCGCCCGTCTGGCTGGTGCTGGCCTTTTTGCTCCTGTTGCTGGGCAGGGAACATCCATCGCCCAGCGATCCAGGCACTCCCCTCGACCCACGTCGCCGGCGCGTCGGCTACCTTTGCCTGGCCGTTTTCGTGCTTTGCTTCACTCCGGTTCCTTTCAGATTCTGAAATGGGTAATGAGCGCCAAGTTGTATCTTCTTTCGCTTCCACTGGCCATCCTGTGGGTTTTCGCCTGTGCTGGCTGCGGCCTGGACGACAGCGCCCAGGCGGCATGCCGTTGCACGGCGGAAACGGACTTGAACCTTTTTCCACATTGTCGCGGCGCCGAGATCGCGGCGGAGAGGACTACCAGCGGCAATCCCTTTTCAGTCCAAACGCCGGACTGTCCCAGCGGCCAGCTTCTCTTGTTGTTGGAGCCGACGCGGCCGGAAAACGTTCTGGCCAACGTCCGGATAGTTTTTGAAGCTCGCCCTCAAGAGCGCAGTCCGAACCAGTACATGGACCAACTCAGCGAGGGCTTCTTCTTTTTACCTGACGTCCAGGATATCCAATTGCATCCCGAAGTCTACGACGCCAATCGCGACACCCTGTGGACGCGCGAGCAGGAACGCCGCTTCGCCCTTGCCGTACTCGACCCTCAAAGTGTCGATGCTATCCGCTTTCACCGTTGGTACGAGGCGGCAAAGGACGAAAGAATACTCTCGGAAGAGGGGCTGCTTGAAACCTACGTCTTCCCCTACGAAATCGATTTCGCCGAACTGTCGGACAAAGGGGAATCAGGCGATATTATCTCAATAAAAGGCCGGATGGAGGTGGACCTTATAACTCCCACCGTGGAAAACCCGGTGTGGGTTATACAGCGCTGGCAGGATCAGCGCGATGTCGCCCCGGCCAAGCGCTCCTGGGGCGAACTCCGGGCAGAGTTCGCCCATTAAGGGGAGATTTGAAAAAATGAAATTTGCTGTACCCTTGATTCTTTTCTCCTTTCTGATGTGGTGCGCCTGCTCCAACCCCTTTGCCCCCAAAAAACACACTTCGGGCGGCGGCACAAAACCGCCCGCTCCGCCCACCGAGACCCCGGAGATCCTCATCGACAACCTGAATCGAGCCATGCGCGACCGGGACAAGGATCTTTACGAGACACTGCTGGACCAGGACTTCTGGTTCACCGAAGAGGATTGCCAGGGAGATATTGTTCTGGAAAACGGAAGAGAGGAAGAATTGGAGATTATGGGTGGCAGTCGCGACAGTGACAAACCTGGTATCTTCGACATATTCGTTACTTTCGATTTTGAATTCAGGCCAATCAAGCGCAGCCGGGAATTGGGACCGGAGTATCCCAAAAAGCACGAGGGTGATCCCGATGGACACCCCGACGAGGACTGGGAGGTATTCCGCGGCCGGGTGATCATGAACCTGCTCGACGAGAACGGGGATGGCTTCGATGTCGACCAGATCATGAACTACAAGCTGCGCCAGGCAGAGGACGGACTTTGGAAGATGATCCGCTGGATCGACGACCCTCTCAGCGGGGACTGCGGCGGGTTTCAAGGAGGGGCCAAACCAGCCGTCCCTTCATTCTCCTGGGCCGCTGCCAAGGGTCACTACAGAATTCTCCATTGGTGATTCATGCGGTAGTCGAAGATTCCGAGGGAAGTTGAGTTGCCTGCTTCAGCATATCTTCAATAGTGAAACAAATCCACCTGACACGGCGTCGGCGCACGCCTTTCTGGCACCTCGCCCTCAGCGGTTCTCTGGTGGCCATATCAATAATTCTGGTCCCTTATCTGCATTGGCGCGACCTGCCTCCAGCCCAACCCCCGGTGCCTGCAGCAAAGATCGAGGCGCGCCGCGCTTTCGATCCTCCCGCCCCCGTAGCGGAGCCCAAAGCAAGGAACAGGGAAAGTCTCGTTGCTTTGGGCGACAATATCTACCAGCACGTCGATGCGGCACTGCAAGAACTGGGAATATTGCCGGAGTTCATCTCCAAGCGCCGCGGCACAAAGCAAGTTGCCGCCCACCGGGTCGATCTTATCAGGGTGCGGGTCCCCGTCGATCTGCCCCTGGCGGCAGTCAATCTGCACCTTACCCGTTTTTTGCGTCACTACCAGGGCCGGGTGCTCTCTGCAACTGAATTCCAGGAAGCCCAGAAGGTGGAGATGCGCTGCGGCTTCGACACTGTGGAGACGACCAGATTCATTCTCGAGCGCGACGCCCGGATAGAGCGCGAAACAGGGCAGATCGCCATTGTCCTGGACGATTTTGGATACGCCAGTAAAAGCGAATGGCTATTTGAGCGCTTCTGTGCCTTGCCCTATCCCCTGACCCTTGCCATTCTACCCAACGAGGGCCGGGTGCGCTCGCTCATCGAGCGGGCTCGCACCGGCGGCCACGAAGTGCTGGTCCACCTGCCCATGGAGCCTGATGACTACCCCGACAAAGATCCGGGGGTAAACGCGGTCCTCGTGGACCAGGAGGAGAAGACCATTCGCCTGCTCGTGCGCAACGCCATACGCCGGGTTCCCGGGGCCATCGGGGTCAACAACCACATGGGATCACGGGCGACCGCCGATGCCCGGGTTATGGAGCAAGTGCTGAAAGAAATCCACAGGCAGGGCATGTTTTTCCTCGACAGCCGTACCTCCTCTGCTTCCGTAGCCTACACCGTGGCCCAGAGGATGGACGTTCCTGCCCTGAGCCGTGACCTTTTCATCGATCCCGTGGACGACGCGGCCAGCGTGGAGAAGAGACTGTGGGAGCTCGCCACCCTTGCCGCCAGAAACGGGAGGGCGGTCGGTATCGGGCATGACCGCGAACAGACCTTGCTGGCACTCGAGGCAGTACTGCCCCGCCTCGAGGCGCGGGGATTCCAGCTTGTTCCAGTATCCGAACTCATCCGTTGAGGTTTTGAATTCAACCTTTGAAGTGGTTGCCCGAGATGAGGGCAGTGGAGCCCGGGCTGGCCTGTTGCATACTCCGCACGGCATCGTCGAAACGCCGGTTTTCATGCCGGTGGGAACTCATGCCACGGTGAAGACCCTGTCGCAGCAAGACTTGGCGGAACTCGGCGCTCAAATCATCCTGGGCAATGCCTACCACCTCTACCTGCGCCCCGGCCACAAACTGGTAGACCGGGCCGGCGGACTCCATGGCTTCATGAACTGGCCGCGGCCCATACTGACCGACAGCGGCGGCTACCAGGTTTTCAGTCTATCCGGGCGCCGCGAGATTCTGGAAGACGGGGTCCGATTTCAGTCCCACCTCGATGGCTCCCATCACCTCTTCACCCCCGAAAAGATCATGGAAATCGAATATGATCTCGGAGCGGACATCATCATGGCCTTCGACGAGTGCACGCCATTTCCATGCAGCCGGGACTACGCCAAGCAGTCCATGGAGAGAACCTTGCGCTGGGCCGAACTCTGCCTGATTCGTCACCGCGAACTCCAGGCGCACGGTGGGCCACGTTCTCCTCAATTCCTCTTCGGCATTGTTCAGGGCAGCGTTTTTCCCGACTTGCGCGCCCACTGCGCCCGTCGATTGGCGGCTATGGACTTGCCGGGCTACGCTATTGGGGGTCTGGGGGTGGGCGAACCCCGGAGTCAAATGTTTTCCATGATCGACGCCACCTTGCCTAATCTGCCCGCATCCAGACCTCGCTACCTGATGGGTGTGGGTCCGCCCAACGATCTGGTGGAGGCAGTGGCCGGCGGGATTGACCTCTTCGACTGCGTCATTCCCACCCGCAATGCCCGCAACGGAACGGCATTTACCCGCGGCGGACGGGTGCGGCTCAAAAATGCCGCCCTGTCCGAGGATTTCAATTCACTCGATCCGAGCTGCGTCTGCAAGACCTGCCGGAACTACTCCCGGGCCTATCTCCGTCACCTATTCCAGAGCAACGAAATTCTGGGGCTGCACCTGGCGACCTATCACAACGTTCACTTCTACATGGAAACGATGCGGGAAATGCGCCGAGCCATTGTTCAGGGGTACTTTGCCGATTGGCGCACCGAATTCAGGGCCACTTACCAGGCGCGCTGATTTTAACTAAATTTCCTATCATTTAAAACAAATCTCCCCAACCACAGAAAGGACTATACTTTGTTCAGTCTGATCGAGGCAGCTCATGCCATGGGGTCGTCTTCAGGAGAGGGGGGAGGCACTAGCCCCATTGCTTCCCTGCTGCCCTTTGTCCTCATGTTCCTGGTTCTTTATCTGTTCATCCTGCGGCCTCAGATGAGGAAGCAAAAGAACCAGAAAAAGATGATCGACGAATTACAGAAGGGGGACGTCATCGTCACCAGCGGCGGGATTCACGGCATCATCACCAACCTCAAAGACGACCTCATTGTTCTCAAGATCGCCGAAAATGTGAGAATCGAGCTTTCGCGCTCTGCGGTGTCGCGGGTTAAATCCGGCGCTGCCAGCAAGTGAGTTGCTGACAACGGCATGAAGCTGGTTTTCATGGGAACCCCGGAGTTTGCGGTTCCTTCCTTGCAGCGACTGGCGGACAGCGCGCACCAGACCGTCGCAGTGCTGACCAACCCCGACCGACCGCGCGGACGCGGGCGCAGGGCAACTCCTCCTGCAATCGCGCTGAGCGCGCGCGAATTTGGCATCGAAGTACTCCAGGCCGAAAACCTGAATGATCCCAAGCTGGCTGCTCGACTGGCCGCCTGCGAGTCCGACCTCTTCGTGGTCGTGGCCTTCTCCATCCTGCCGCCCAACCTGCTCAAAATTCCCCGCCAGGGTGCGCTCAACCTGCACCCATCGTTGCTTCCCGCATATCGCGGTGCAGCTCCGATAATCTGGGCGATTGTCAACGGCGAGGAAAGGACAGGGATTACTACCTTTTTGCTCAATGCGCGGGTAGACACCGGGGATATCCTCTTGCAGCAAAGCGTTGCCATAGACCCACAAGAGACGGCCGGGGAGTTGGAGGGGCGCCTTCAGGAGTTGGGAGCCGATTTGCTGGTAAAATCCTTGGATGGCCTGGAGCAGGGTATTCTGCAGCCCCGGCCACAGCCTCGGTCGGGGGTAAGCTGGGCTCCAAAGGTGGGAAAAGAGGACGGCCGCATCGACTGGAACCAACCAACGGAGGTTGTGCGCAACCGCATCCGCGGCACTAACCCCGTTCCCGGAGCTTTCACTGAATGGGGGCCTAGTCTGCTGAAAGTGCACCGTGCAAGAAAACTGAATGACAATCTGATGGGTGAGCCCGGCACAGTAATTAGCGCTGATCCAAACCAAGGACTGGTGGTGCGCGCAGGCGACGGTGCCTTGCTACTCACCGAGGTGCAGCCGCCAGGCAAGTCCAAAATGGAAGGAGGGGAATTTGTCCGGGGCTACCACATCGAAGCGGGCGCCCGGTTCGGATTCCCGGTGCGTTGAGAGGATCGCGCGGCCGGCGGGACGAGGCTCGAGGCTGCCGCTACTGCTTGTCACGATTCTCGCCCCGGTTTGCGTCGCTGCGTCACAGCCGGGCAGTGAAACGGCGGCAACTGACAGTCTGCAGCGGCCCGATCCCCAAGGCGCTTTGCTGCGCTCGGCCGTTTTGCCCGGCTGGGGGCAGTACTACAACGAAAAGCCCTGGAAGGCCCTCGGCTTCGGCGCGGCGGCGACCGGTTTTTTGACAGCTGCCATCGTCGAGCTTCACTCTCTACGCCGCGCGCAAACCCCCCAGGAGCGCCGGGATCTGGCTGCCCGGCGCAATTCTCGCATCCTGTACCTGGGCTTCACCACAACCCTCGCCGCCCTCGATGCCTATGTGGATGCGCACTTGGCAAATTTCAAAAGTATGGCCGTGGTTGCCCGTCCCGGGGAAGTACTACTGAAGGCCACTATCCATTTGCAGCCTTGAGTTTGCCGAGCCGGGCGGTGGAAACAGGTTGCAATCAAAACTCCAGGATCGCCTTGATTACCCCTGTTCGGGGATCGAGCCAGGCGGGGAACTCCTCAATCACGTTTTCGTAGTTAGCCCGATGGGTGATCCAGGGACGAGTATCGATGCGGCCCTTCTCCAGCCAGCGGATAATCCGCACAAAGTCCCCTCGGGTGGAGTTGCGGCTGCTCAGGAGAGTCAGTTCGCGGCGGTGAAATTCGGGATCGTGAAAGGTAATATCGGCCAGTACGAGGCCTACGAAGACCAGACGGCCGCCCTGGGCAACATAGTCGAAAGCAGCCATCATGGAGTCGGCATTTCCGGTGGCGTCGAATACTGTAGTTGGCAATTCTCCACCGAGAAAATCCTCAATTTGTGCCCGCCCTTCCTCCTTGCCGTCAAAGCCGAGATCTATGCCGAAATGGTCGCGGCAAAAGTTCAACCTGGTGTTGTTGATCTCCAAAACCATGACCCTGGCGCCGGTGATCTGAGCAAACTGAATAACTGCAAGCCCAATGGGGCCGGCACCGATGACGAGAACGGTTTCCTCAGGCTTCAGGGCGGCGCGCTGCACGGCGTGTGCCCCGATTCCCAGGGTTTCCACCAGAGCCAACTGATCCAGGTTCAGCTGGGTGGAGGTATGTAGTTTCTCCCCTGGAACGACGATCAAATCGCGCATTCCGCCGTCGACGTGGACGCCAAGCACCTTGAGCCGGGAGCAGCAATTGTGGCGGCCGCGACGACAGGCCTGGCACTGGCCGCAATGGAGGTAGGGCTCGATCGTGCAAAGGTCGCCCTTCTCCAGGTCCGACACCCCTTCTCCCATCTCCACTACCTCCACGCCGAGCTCGTGTCCCAGAATGCGCGGGTATGAAAAAAAGGGCTGCCGACCGCGAAAGGCGTGAAGATCCGTACCGCAAATTCCCATGCGGTGAACCTTCACCAGAACCTGGCCGATGGCGGGTTGGACAGGAGGGGCGGTCTCGGTGCGAATAAAGTGTTCGGGCTTGTCGAGTATGATGGTTTTCATGCTCCTGAAGCTAGGATGGAGGCGACCTTCGTCAAGAGATGGAAAAGGTCATTCCAGGAAACACCTTTGTAGGATTTCTGCGTCATCCAGCCTTTCTCGATTTTCAAATTTCTCCTGTCCAGGCATTGGCCTTGAAATTGCCTTTCCGTTCGACGGCAATCATTCTTCGTGGAGTCCCTGATGTTTTCCCGCAGTATTTGGGTCGTGGTTCTGCTCGGTCCCCTCGACACAGAGGCCGCCTTCGAACTGGATGGGCAGGAGTCATCGCTGCCATTCGCCGCCCGCAACGGTCTCTACGCCAACCCGGCCGAACTGGCGGCGGCCACATGCTTCAGCTGGAGCCTGGGGCACCACCTGCCCTTCGGCCTGCGCCAATTGCGCCGGCACAGTCTGGGGTTTACGCGGTCCCTCAGGGATTGGGGCGGGGGTGCCGGGCTCAGTTCATCGGGGTTCCGGCTTCATCGCGAGTTGAGTGCTTGGCTGGGGGCAGGCCGCAACTTGAGCCGCCGTTTTTTGGCAGGCGTTTCGCTCACCCTTCTGCACCTGCACCAGCACAGTGCCAGGGCGCGCCTGGAGGTGAATATCGGCCTGGGACTCAGCCTCGGTCTGGTCCGAAGCCTGCGACTGAGTGCCTGGTGGCAGAACGGGTCCGGGACCCTGGCCAAGCCCCAGCTCTTCGTTAAGGTGATCCACCAACAAAGTGGCGCAAATCCTCTCTACGCCCATTTGCGAAAACGGAATCGCCTCCCGCTGCGCCTGGATCTCGCCGCCGAACAGCGGTTGCACCGGCGCCTGCTTCTCCTTGCAGGCACCCGTTCCAGCCCTCGCCGATTCGCCCTGGGAATCGAAATGGAAGCGCGTCGCTGGTGGCTGCGATACGCGGTGGTTACCCATGCACAGCTGGGTCCCTCTCACACATTCACCACTGGCAATACCTGCAGGAGTCCCTGAGAAACACAAATAATCTTTCCTGAGCTTTACCCGGGGTTGGCTGCGGTTGTTTACATATCCGTGAGGGGAGGGTATATTTGCCATCCGCACCCGAAATGCCGCCGCCATCCCACCTCTGCGCAGGCCGAGCTTTTGCACCAGGAGTTTTATGAAAATCGCTCTCGTGGCCGGAGCTCGGCCGAACTTCATGAAGGTCGCCCCTATCCTTGCCGAGTTGCGCAAGTACCCTGAAGAATTCTCCCCCTTTCTGGTTCATACTGGTCAGCACTACGACTTCCACATGTCCGCAGTTTTCTTCCGGGACCTGGAACTGCCCCACCCTGATTGCTACCTCGAAGCCCGAAGCGACAGCCCGACGGCTCAAACCGCCGATATCATGATAAAATTTGATTCGGTGATGCGGACCGAGAAGCCTGGCTTGGTCGTGGTGGTAGGAGACACGACTTCGACCCTGGCCTGTGCCCTGGCCGCGAGCAAGGGGGATGTCCCGGTGGCGCATGTGGAGGCCGGCCTGCGCAGTGGGGACCGCCGCATGCCCGAGGAGCTCAACCGCATAGCCACGGATTCCCTGGCGGACCTTCTATTCACTTACTCTGAAGACGCCGACGCCAACCTCAGAGCGGAGAACGTACCTGCATGCAGCATTTTTCGCACTGGCAACGTAATGATCGATACGATGATTAAGCTGCGCCCGCGCGCCGCCTCCTCGACTGTCAAAGAGGACCTGGGACTGGAGCCGGGCGAGTACGCCGTAGTCACCATGCACCGCCCGTCCAATGTGGACGATGAACGGACCCTGGGCGCAATCGTGCAGGCCTTAGCCCGCATTCAGGAGCGCATTCCCCTCGTCTTTCCGGTCCATCCCCGGACCCGGAAAAACATCGAGTCTTCGGGGCTGTCCCCTGTGTTCGCGCAATTGGACCGGGTCTACCAGCTCGAACCGATGGGTTACCTGGATCTCCTCAACCTTCTGGAGGAGGCGCGCATGGTGCTTACCGATTCGGGCGGCCTCCAAGAGGAGACCACGGTTCTCAAAGTGCCTTGCCTGACCCTGCGGGACAATACCGAGCGTCCCATAACCGTGAAAATGGGGACCAATGTCTTGGTAGGGTCCGAGCCTGGCCGTATTGTCGAAGAGGCCTTTCGGGTTCTGGAAGGCAAGTCGAAGGAAGGCAAGGTTCCGGATTTGTGGGACGGTCACAGCGCCGAACGGCTCGTGGAGGTGCTGCGCCAGGGAGTCAAACGTCGCTGAGGTTGCGATGAACGCAAGAATCGAAAAGCCGGGACGGGGCGGGTCGACAACCCTGGCGGCGCGGAACTGGTCGAGGATCGGCCACCGGGCGCATCCTCCCTGCCGGCTGTCCCGGAGATTTCATTGTCTTCTGCTGCCTGTTTTGTTTCTCTCCTGTGCCATGGCGCCACCGGTAAAGCATCCCCAACTCGAAATTGAGACTCCAGCGCAGTGGACGGCCGGGACCGTTGCCGGTGCGCGGGTAAAGACCCTGCGGTGGGCAAGCTTTGCCGATTCAATGGCCGCTGATCTTGTAGCCGAAGCCCTGGCTCACAACTACGACCTTCGGGCCGCGGCCGCCCGCCTTCAGGCTGCTGCGGCGCAGGCGCGAATCGCCGGCGCCGAGTTTTTGCCCCAGGCCGGCGCCGGCGCCGATGGGTCGCGGCGGAGGCAGAATTTTGTCGGCTTTCCCATCCCTGGCCTTCGGGAAGAGGTCCTGGTCACCACGACCAATAACTACGGGGTTTCATTGAATCTGAGCTGGGAGGTGGATCTATGGGGACGCTTGCGTGCCGGCAAGGCAGCTGCCGTGGCCGATTTGCAGGCTGCTGCGGCGGACTTCAGGGGAGCACAATTGTCGTTGGCAGCCCAGACCGCCCGGACCTTTTTATCCGCGGTGGAAGCCAGGCGCCAAGTGGAACTGGCGCAAGCGACGGTGGACAACTATCGCCTTTCCAGCGAACGCATCCGTGAGCGTTACGACCGCGGCCTGCGGCCCTCGCTCGATCTACGCTTGACTTTATCCAATCTAGCGGTCGCCGACGCTCTTCTGCATCAGCGCCAGCGCCAGCTCGACACAATTAGACGCCAACTTGAATTGCTGCTCGGGCGCTATCCGGCCGCCACCGTGGAACTCAGTAGAGAGCTGCCGCCCGTACCTTCCCAGATTCCGGCTGGACTGCCCGCCGAATTGGTGGGGAGACGTCCCGATCTGGCCGCGGCCGAGCGTCGCCTGAGGGCATCGGCGGCGCGTTTGGCCGCTTCCCGCGCCGCTCTCTACCCGCGCATTAGTCTGACCGCTTCGGCAGGTCGTTCCAGCGCCGAACTGAGCGATTTGCTGGACGGCGATTTCTCAGTGTGGAGCCTGGTTGGCAACCTGACTCTGCCGCTCTTCCAGGGCGGGCGGCTGCGCGCCGGAGTAGATCTGGCCCAAGCCGGGTCGGAGCAAGCCCTGGCTTTCTATGCAGCGAGCGTGCTCAAAGCCTATGCGGAGGTCGAGTCGGCCTTGGCAGCCGAGGGTTTTCTGGCGCGGCAGGAGGGAGCTTTACAGGAGGCTGCCCAGCAGACCAAGGCCGCCCGGGGTCTCGCTCAAAATCGCTATAACAAGGGCTTGACCGATCTGATCACCGTGCTCGAAACTCAGCGCCGCGCCTTTGAGGCAGAGAGTCAATTGCTAGCTGTGCGCCGCCAGCGTCTCGAAGCCCGCATCGACCTGCACCTTGCTCTGGGTGGCGGCTTTGAGCCAATTGATTCTTCAGAACCGGAGAAAAGAGAATGAGGAAGGTATTGCTCAAGGGAGTATTACCCCTTGCAATCGCACTCGCCGGCACGGCCCTCTATGCTCTTCTGGTGGGATTGAGCGAGCCACCCAGGCGGGTGGAACAACAATACAACGGCCCTCTTGTCGAAACCATCAAGGCTGTCCCTCGTCCGGCTGAGGTAGTGGTGGAAGGACAGGGTACGGTGCAGCCGGGGATTCAGATCGATCTGGTGCCCCAGGTGTCCGGAATTGTCGTATGGAAGTCGCCGCAACTAGAGCGCGGAGGCTTTTTCCAGCAGGGGGATCTCCTCGTCCAGGTCGATTCTGAGGATTACAAGTTGGCGGTGGCGCGCATGGAGGCAGAAGTCGCCAAGGCCCAATACCGGCTCGATCTAACGAGCGCCGAGGCGGGCGTCGCCCGTCGGGAATGGGAGTTGCTCAATCCGGGATCCGGGGTCGAGACGGCGCCCGATCCACTGGTGCTGCACATTCCCCAGTTGCGTTCAGCCCAGGCCGAGCTTGCGGCCGCGGAGGCCCGCTTGGCGGAAGCTCGTCTGCAACTCTCGCGAACCCGACTTCTCGCCCCATTCGACGGACGGGTTCGAGATACCAGCCTCGACGCGGGTCAGTTTGTCACACCGGGCCGGCCTGTAGCGCAACTTTACAGTATTGAAAAGGCCGAGGTCGTAGTGCCCATTGCGGACAAGGATCTCGCTTGGTTCGACCTGTCGCGACTGAAGCAGGTGGAACTGGCAGGAGAGGCCGGCAGGAGCCGATCAGCGCCCCAGGTATCCGGTCCGGAAGAGAGCGGGAGGCTGTTTTGGGGTTCGGGGACGGGACCAGAGGCCATAGTCAGGGGCTGGTACGCCGGGCGCCGATACCGCTGGAGCGGACGGGTGGTTCGTGCCGAGGGCGAACTCGACCCTCGCAGCCGCATGGCGCATCTGGTTGTCGAGATCGACGACCCTTACGGCGAACAAGGGACGCCCATGGTGGTGGGGCTCTTTGTCGACGTTGCCATTGTCGGGCCCAAGGTGGAGGGAGTGAGAGTGGTTCCGCGCTTGGTGCTGCGTCCGGGGAATACGGTCTGGACCGTGGGCGGGAAAGGCATATTGCGGGTGCGTCGAGCCCAGGTAGTGCACAGCCGAAAAGATGAAGTTCTGTTCCGCGTCGATATGGAACCCGACGAACGAATAGTGGTGTCGCAGTTGAGCGGGGTCACCGACGGCATGATGGTGAGGGTTGCGGAAAGGACCGAAAAATGAAAAGACCCGTGGCCTGGATGGCGAGAAACCACGTGGCCGCCAACCTGTTGATGGTATTTCTGCTGTTGACGGGATTGTTGGGGATAGTTGGCATGAAGAAGGAAACCTTCCCCGAGTTTTCCCTTGACCAAGTGCAGATTCTGGTCCCCTATCTGGGAGCAACCCCTGAGGATGTGGAGAAAGGGGTGTGTGCCCGAATCGAAGAGCGGCTCTCGGGCCTGGAGGGCATCCGCAGCATCCGCTCGACCGCGACGGAAGGAATGGGGAGCGTGTCCGTGGAGCTGGAGTTGGGAGTGGAAATGAGCCGCATGCTCAACGATATCAAAAACGAAATCGATCGCATAGACACCTTTCCGGAGGAAACCGAGAAACCGGTAATCAAGGAACTCGTGCGCCGCACTCAGGTGATAGACTTGGTGGTTTATGGCGAGGTGCCCGAAAAAGTCCTCAAGGTTACTGCCGAGCGCGTACGCGACGATCTGCGCCACGCCAAGGACATTTCCCAGGTGGACCTGGCCGGGGTGCGCGCCGACGAAATCTCCGTTGAAGTGCCCGAAAGAGTCCTGCGCAGCCACGGGCTTACCCTGGGGCAGGTGAGCGAGGCAGTACGGCGCTCCAGTCTGGATATGCCTGGAGGCAGTGTCAAAAGCGAAGACGGCGAGATGCTGGTGCGCATCAGGGGTTTGAAATATACAGGGAGAGAATACGAAGATGTTGTAGTGCTGACGCGACCTGACGGCACCAATTTGAAATTGGGACAAATCGCAACCATTGTCGACGGATTCGAGGACAGCGATCGGATTTCGCGTTTCAACGGGCAGCCGGCGGCTGTGGTGCGTGTTTTTCGCACCGGCGACCAGAATGCCCTGGAGATATCCCGGTGGGTAAAGAACTACATTGACGAGCAGCAGAGCTATCTGCCCGCCGGAGTTCACCTGGACTATGCCCGCGACGATGCGCGTCTGCTGCGCGGCCGTCTGGACCTGCTGCTGCGCAATGCGCGTCTGGGGCTGCTGCTGGTTTTCATTCTGCTGACCTTTTTTCTAGATCTGCGCCTGGCTTTTTGGGTGATGATGGGCATCCCCATTTCTCTTCTGGGCAGTTTCTTGTTGATGCAACCATTTGATGTGTCGATCAATATGCTCTCCCTTTTCGCATTCATCGTGGCACTCGGAATCGTCGTGGACGACGCAATCATTGTGGGAGAAAACGTCTTTGCTCACCGCGAGCGCGGCAAAAGTCTGCTGCAGGCTTCCATCGACGGCACCCTGGAGGTAGGCAAGCCCGTGGTCTTTTCGATTCTCACCAGCGTGGCCGCCTTCACTCCCCTGTTCTTCGTGGCGGGAATGATGGGCAAGTTCATGGCAGTGATCCCGGTCATCGTCATATCCATGCTCATAGTCTCACTGATCGAAGCCCTCTTCATTCTGCCGGCGCACCTTTCCTCCAGGCGAAGTGGACTGCTCGGCCGCACTTTCGACCATATCCTCAGAGCGCCTCTCCGGTGGCACGACAGGCTGCAAAAATTGGTGGACCGGCAGTTGAAGAAATTCATCCATAAGTGCTACAGTCCCAGCCTCAGGGTCGCTCTGGCCAATCCTCTGGCCACTGCCGCTCTGGGCATTGCATTGATGCTGGGCACCCTGGGGTGGATCGCCGGCGGCCACATCAAGTTCGTCTTCATGCCCGAGGTCGAATCGGACTGGCTGATCATCTCCCTGGTCATGCCCCAGGGAACCACGGCGGGGCAGACCGCAACAGTGGTAAAACGCATAGAGAAGGCGGCCTTGACGGTGCGGGACGAGTACGATAGCCGGAGAAGTGAGGAACAGCCCTCGATTTTCCGCAATGTATTCACCTTTATCGGCGAGCAGCCAATGGGACGCAGGTCGAGGGCAAGGGCAGCGGCCGCAGCCGGGGCCCAGGGCCATCTTGCCGAGGTTACCATCGAGCTCCTGCCTTCGGAAGTGCGTCCGGTTCCAAGTTCCGAGATCGTCTCGCGTCTGCGTCTGCTGGTCGGAGAAATTCCCGGAGCCGAGACGCTGAGTTATTCAGCCAAAATGTTCATTGCCGGCAATCCCATCGAGGTACAGCTGTCGGCCGATGATTTCTCCCAGCTTCTACAGGCCGCGAATCGTCTCAAAGTCGAGCTGGGCAAGTATCCTGGGGTTGGAGACATCAGGGACAGCTTTCAGGAAGGTAAGCAGGAGATGAAGTTGGCCCTCAGGCCCGAGGCTCGGACTCTGGGAATCACCTTGGCCGAACTTGCCCGTCAGGTGCGGCAGGGTTTTTATGGAGACCAGGCACTTCGGGTCCAGCGTGGCAGCGACGACGTGCGGGTCATGGTGCGCTACCCCGCAGGGGAACGACGCTCGCCCAGCGATGTCGAGAATATGCGCATTCGCACGCCCGAAGGTGCCGAGGTGGCCTTTTCGCAGGTGGCGCAAGTAGAGGTGGGACACGGGTACGCCTCCATCAGCCGCAACGCCGGCCAGCGCATCGTCACAATAACCGCGAATGTGGACGCAAAGATCACCAACGCCAACGAAGTCAATCAGGACCTTGCGCAGCGTTTCCTGCCAATGCTCATGCAGGAATATCCAGGATTGCGCTACAGCTATGAGGGAGAACAACGCGAGCGAGAGGACTCATTCGCCAGCCTTTGGCGCGGTTTCGTCGTTGCCCTGTTTGCCATTTACGCCTTGCTGGCCATTCCTTTTCGCTCCTACACCCAGCCTGTTGTAATAATGAGTGCCATTCCCTTCGGTATGATTGGCGCCGTCTGGGGACATGTTATCATGGGCATGGATCTGGGTCTGCTGAGCATGTTTGGGGTGGTGGCCCTTTCCGGTGTGGTAGTCAATGACTCCCTGGTCCTGCTCAGCTTTTACAACCAGTTGCGGGAGCGTGGCGTACCCACCGACGAGGCCTTGGTGGAAGCGGGCGGGCAGCGCTTCCGCCCTATCCTGCTGACCTCGCTGACGACCTTTTTCGCCCTGCTGCCAATGATTCTGGAGAAGAGCGTGCAGGCGCAGTTTTTAATTCCCATGGCCGCGAGTTTGGCCTTCGGTGTTCTTTTCGCCACCGCGATCATTCTCGTCGGCGTGCCGGCGGGAATGAAGCTCCTGGTGCAATTGCAGATTCTTCTTGGAGGCGGCGTCGAAGCGGAAGAAAACAAAGCCCAAGCGCTCGCCAATGCGGGAGCTTGACATGGGTTGCGCGATTCATCTATTTTATGCTGCACTGTTGGTTTTCCGGTGCTAAAATCTCTCATTCAAGTCTCATCGAGAGGGGGGTAGATCCTTGAAAGATTTCGAATTTACGGCTCCTCGCACCCTGCGCGAGGCCTTGAACCTGCTGGCCGAAAAAGGCGACAAATCCCGGGTGCTCGCAGGAGGCACGGATCTGATCGTGCAGCTCAGGGTCAAGCGGCTTCACCCAGAACGCGTCGTCGACGTCAAGAACATTCCTGAAGTCAACGAGCTATCCTATGGACCAAGAAAAGGGTTACGGATCGGAGCGGCGGTGCCCTGTTGGCGGCTCTACAACGATCCCGATGTCGTCGAACGCTATCCCGGCATCGTCGATTCGGCTGCCATTATTGGCGGTATCCAGATCCAGGGCCGCGCTTCCCTGGGCGGCAACCTGTGCAACTCATCGCCTAGCGCGGACAGTATCCCGCCTTTGATCGCCTATGGTGCCATCTGCGAGATTGCCGGTCCCTCCGGCCGCCGCCGGGTGGCGGTGGAGGACTTCTGTACCGGCCCGGGGAAGAACGTGCTGCAGCCTGGAGAATTGCTGGTCGCCCTGCAGATTCCTCCTGCCCGCAAGAACTCAGGTTGCCACTATTTGCGTTTCATCCCGCGCAATGAGATGGATATCGCTGTTGTCGGTTCCGGCGCATACGTGGAACTGGCCAATCGCCGCAAGGAGTTCAAGGTGGTCCGGATCGCCCTTGCTGCGGTGGCACCGACGCCTTTATTCGCGCGCGATGCGAGCGCCCTGCTCAACGGCCGTCATGTGAGCGACGAGGCGATCGAAGAAGCCGCCGAAGCAGCAAAGACCGTTGCGCGGCCGATTTCCGATATGCGTGGTCCGGCGGATTTTCGTAATCACCTGGTCGGGGTTTTGACTAAACGGGCGCTGCACGGGGCAGTTCAGCGCGCCCGCGGGGAGTTCGTGGCCAATGCGGTCCAGGAAGCGGCCGGGTGACAGCCCCCGCGAAAGGGAAAAGTACCCGGGATTCTGAGGGGATTGGGTCGCGATGTTTAAGAGACAGAAGTCTTAATAGTGGAATGGAACGATTGACCAAATTCGGTTGTCCTGCCGGGCTTCCCGGCTTTCAAGATTTGCGCACGATAGTGGAAGCTTGAGTAGGACCGGGAATCGGAAACGGAGTAGATCGATGAACAAAGTTCACATCAGGACCCAGATCAATGGTGAGGATCTCGAGTTTCTCTGCGAAGCACGCCAGAGCCTGCTCGAGGTGTTGCGAGACGAGTTGGGTTTCACCGGCACTAAGGAAGGTTGTAACGACGGCAATTGCGGTGCCTGTACTGCCATTGTAGACGGAGTATTGGTGGATACCTGCTTGATGCTTGGGGTCGAGGCCGAGGGTAAGGAGATAACCACTGTTGAGGGATTGGCCACTTCTACAGGGCTGCATCCCTTGCAGCAGAAATTTCTCGAGCATGCAAGCCTGCAATGTGGCATCTGCACCCCTGGATTTCTGGTTGCGGCCAAAGCCCTGCTCGACAACAAACCCAATCCCACCGAACACGAGGTGCGCCACTGGTTGGCCGGAAACCTGTGTCGCTGTACCGGCTACGACAAGATTGTTCGCGCTGTGCTCGACGCCGCCCAGGTTTCAAGCGCCAGCGTCTGATACCTCCCAACCTGCCAAAGGAGGAGTCCTATGTCGTCCAATGGACAAAACGGAAGCTATAAAGTCATCGGGACCCGCCCTATTCGCCATGACGGCACGGAAAAGGTAACGGGGCGGGCGGTATACGGAGGGGATGTCCGGATGGCGGACATGCTCTACGGAGCGGTGTTGCGCAGCCCACACGCCCACGCCCGGATCAAATCCATTGACACCAGTAAGGCCGAGGCCCTGGAGGGGATCCGCGCCGTCGTCACCAACGCCGACTTGCCGCCTATTCAGGGTGACGAAATGATCGATCTGGGGGAAGGTCCTGCGCGTCTGAAGTTTATGCGCGACAATGTCCTGGCCTCGGACAAGGCGCTTTACAGGGGCCATGCCATCGCCGCCGTGGCTGCTACCAGCGCGCATATTGCCGACGAAGCTCTTTCCCTTGTTGAAGTGGACTACGAAGTGTTGCCACAGGTGGTTGGGGTCCACGATGCAATGAAAGATGATGCCCCTCTGCTCCACGAGGATATGACGACCCAGGAGGACGGCGAAGATACGGGCAAAAGGAGCAATATCGCTACCCACCTGCGCCACCAATTGGGCGATCCAGAGGAGGCCTTCGCCAGCGCCGATGTCATTGTTGAGCGCGAGGTTGGTACCGCCACGGTGCACCAGGGCTATATCGAGCCACACAATGCCACGGCCATGTGGAATCCAGATGGTCAGCTGACCATCTGGACCAGCACCCAGGGTTCTTTTGTTGCTCAAAAGCAAACCAGCGCCATCCTCGGCCATCCCGTATCCAAGATCAAGGTGGTGCCCCAGGAGATCGGGGGCGGCTTTGGCGGCAAGATTCCGGTCTACCTGGAACCGCCGGCGGCTCTGCTGTCGCGCAAATGTAGCCGTCCGGTCAAGATTATCATGAGCCGCGCAGATGTTTTCGAAGGCACGGGTCCCACTCCCGGATCCTACGTGCGGGTCAAGATGGGGGCCGACCGGAGCGGCAAGCTTGTGGCGGCCGAGGCCTACCTGGCCTGCGAGGCCGGCGCTTATCCGGGCTCTCCCATGGCTGCAGGTGCCATGTGCGTATTGTCGTGTTACGATATTCCCGCCGCCGTGGTCGATGGCTACGATGTAGTGGTCAACAAACCGCGCAGCTTCGCTTACCGGGCTCCGGTTTCGACTCAGGTGGCCTTTGCAACCGAAACGGTGGTGGAGGAACTTGCCGAGCAACTGTCAATGGACCCCCTCGAGTTTCGTCTCAAGAACGCGGCCAGAGAGGGAACCCGGCGGGTAGACGGTGTGGTCTATCCGCGCATCGGCTGCAGGGAAGTTCTCGAGGTTATTAAAAACAGCACTCACTACAAGGCTCCGTTGGACGGTAGCGCTCAGGGGCGTGGCATAGCCTTGGGTTATTGGTTCAATGTGGGGCTGAAGTCGGCGGTTACGGCCAGCGTCAACAAGGACGGAACCGTGAACCTGGTAGAAGGCTCCACCGACATCGGCGGTACCCGCACTTCGGTGGCCATGCAGTTCGCCGAAGTTTTGGGATTGGACGCCGAAGACATCAATCCCCACGTAGGGGACACCAGCGGGATAGGCTATACCGACGTGACCGGTGGCAGCCGGGTGACCTACGCTACCGGCTGGGCTGCGTACGAAGCGGCTCACGACGTGAAGAACCAGGTGATCGAAAGAGCCGCCATTCTCTGGGAGGTGCCCGCCGACCAGGTGGGGTTCAAGGAGGGTTTCTTCCAGCACAAAAGCGATTCCGACAAAAAACTGAGCTTTAAGGAGTTGGTTCCCAAGCTGGACGAAACCGGAGGCTCAATTGTAGGCCGGGCCACCGTGGACCCAGGCATGAATGTGGGAGGTTCCTTCTCGGCCAATATTGTCGATGTGAAAGTCGACCCCGAGACGGGCAAGGTGGACATCCTGCGTTTCACCGCCATTCAGGATGCCGGCAAGGCCATCCATCCCAGCTATGTTGAGGGCCAGATGCAAGGTGGTTCGGTACAGGGAATTGGTTGGGCCCTGAACGAGGAATACTTCTACAACGAAGAAGGTCAAATGGTCAACTCGACCTTTCTCGACTATCGCATCCCCACCGCCTTGGACCTGCCCATGATCGAGACGACAATCGTTGAAGTGCCTCATCCAGGGCATCCCTATGGGGTCCGCGGAGTAGGCGAAGCCAATATCGCGCCTCCGCCAGCGGCTATTTGCAATGCCATTTACAACGCGGTGGGCGTACATATGAGCGAATTGCCCATGCGCCCCGACCGCATAGTCGCGGCTCTGGGCAGGAAGAAGGTTGCAGAACCCCTCGCTGCGGGATAAGGCCATGCCAACCGTGTGGATCCCCTCCTTGATGCAGAAGCTGACCCATGGACAGAGTCAGGTCCAAGTGGAAGGGAGTACCATTCGAGAGGTGGTCAACGCCCTTGAGGCCGCCTATCCCGGCTTTAAAGAGCGCCTTTGCGAAGACGGTCGAATTCGGCCTGCCCTGGCTGTTGCCGTGGATGGGGAGATTTCCAACGAAGGGATGAGGCGCAAGGTATCCGCCCAAAGCGAGGTGCATTTTTTGCCGGCGATTAGTGGTGGAGCCTGGTAGGAGAATAGGCAGAAGAACGATAGAATGGGCTGCAGGGTTATGGTCGGGGATAAGGACTTCCTCCGCAGCTATCTCGGGTTCCGTTGCCTTTTGTGATCCCGCAAGTGCTGCGTCGGTACTGGGCCGACCTGAGTTGCTGTCACCGGTTTCCACCTACTCCGGTTTCGCTGGGATGGTTCTACTCTGTGCACCTGGAGTTTATGGCAGGGTTTGAGAAAGCCTTCTCCATCCCCTAAAGAATCTGTGGATTCCGGGTAAAATAGATCGATATTGATGCCCGCCCGCTGCTAGCGAGCGGGCTTTGATTTTGTCCCGGTTTGCTTCTTGCGGCCGCGGCGGGTTTTATTGGTTTTGGCTTGATGGCCGCTGTCTTTATCCCTGCCGTAACCGAGTCCTGGAATATAACACAGGACGGGTTTCCGCTATTTCCATTTTTCGAAGGTTCGACATGGCAACTTTCCGAAGATTCGGCGGCCAATCAGGCTATTGGTTCCGACAGCTTTGGTACGGTGGGAAAGGCATTTTCAGATTGCCAGGAATTAACTTTCTCCCGTAGAACCAAATCCGCCGTCGCCACGGGAGGATTCGGTTAGATGCCCCATGATGCTCAGTTCGGCCCGGGTCACCGGCGCAAATATTAACTGGGCAATGCGGTCACCTGGTGCGATGATCTGCTCCTCTCGAGATAAATTGATCAGAATGACACCGATGTCGCCGCGATAGTCCGCATCTATAGTACCCGGAGCGTTGAGCACGGCCAGACCCCGTTTGAGGGCAAGACCACTGCGCGGCCGCACCTGGGCCTCGTAACCATGGGGAATCTCCAGGCGCAGACCGGTAGGTACGAGAGCGCGTTCACCCGGGGCCAGAACCAGGCGCTGGTCCAGCTGAGCGCGCAGGTCCATGCCGGCACTATCGGGGGTTTCGTAGGCGGGTAGGGGGTTTTCGGTGCTGCGGATGACCGGGACGACGATGGATTTTTGCAAGGTTTCCTCCTGTTCCTGGAACTATTCGTTCTCGCGGAAGAAAAATTTTGAGGAATATCATCCGCAGGAAAACCTGTGTCAACGGCATGACCATGTGCGCGGAGGAAAGGACAGTTTTTTTCTATGAATTCTTCACACCACCGCATTGCAATTGGCTCGGTTTTTACCGAATGCAACCAGTTCGGAGGAATGGTCATTGATATGAGCTGGTTCGAGCGCTATGAGTTGCGCCGGGGAAAGGCTTTGTTGCAGAGTGATGCCGGGGTGCTCGGAGGAATGCTCCAGGTTCTGCGCGAACACCAGGCAGATGTGGTTCCGCTGGTCTACGCGAGCACTTGTCCAGGTGGGCTGCTGTCTTCGGGTTGCTATGCACAACTCAAGGCCGAACTTCTGGGTTCTCTGCGCACCGCCATTCCCGTCCATGGGGTTCTGCTGCCTTTGCACGGCGGGGCTGCGGCCGAGGATGTGGACGACGTGGAAGGCGATTTGATCAGCGCCGTGCGGGAGGTGGTCGGCCCCGCCGTGCCCATCGTTGCCACCCTCGATTTGCACGCCCATGTTACCGCCGCCATGGTCGCCGCGGCCGATGCATTGCTTGCCTGGGAGACCTATCCCCATCGCGATTCCTTTTCCACCGGAGGACGTGGTGCCAAGGTGCTCCTCGATACCCTGGGGGGACGTTGCCGACCGACCATGGCCATGGCCAAGGTTCCCGTAATTACCAGCGCGGTACGCGCATCGACGGAAGACAATGGTACCTTTGCACGAATCATGCGTTTTGCAAAGAGACAGGAAGGTCGCGGAAACGTTGTGTCCACCAGCGTTTTCCTGGCTCACTTTGCCCTGGATCAGCCGGATTTGGGCAGCGGTGGACTGGTGGTTACCAATGACGACAGGGAGGGGGCGGTGTCATTGGCACTGCGGATCGCCGAGCAATATTGGACCGGGCGCTTCGAGCTTGAACCGGAGACCTGGGACCCGGACGAGGCCATTGCCAGAGGTCTGGAGTTGGAGGGCGGTCCGGTAGTTTTGGTCGAGGCGGCAGATTGCATCGGCGGCGGCGCCGCCGGCGACAGCGTGGCGACCCTAAGGGCCCTGCTCGCTGCAGAGGTGGCAGAAACGGCTCTAGTACCTGTGGTTGATCCGCAAGCAGCAGCGGCGTGCCATGGAGCTGGGGCGGGTCGGGAAGTGACCCTTGATCTGGGTCATCGCAGCGATCCTCAGTGGGGTTGCCCCATGAGGGTAAGCGGCCGGGTGACTCGCCTCAGCGATGGCCGCTTTCGTTACGCCGGCGGGATGTGGGATGGGGTGGGAGGGCAAATGGGGCCATCTGCGGTATTGACGATTGGAGCGGTTCAGATACTAATCACCTCTCATCCTACTTACGACTGGATGGACGAGCAGTTCAGCTCCGTGCAACTCAACCCGGCAACCGCCAAGTTCGTCGTCGCCAAGAACCCGATGAACTATCGGTGTGCCTATGGCGACAAAGCCAAAGAGATATTCATTCTGGATACGCCCGGTCCCACACCTCCTACGGTCAAGCATCTCTCCTACAGAAGGCTTAAACGCCCCTACTTTCCGCTCGACGAGCACATTTCCGGATTGACCCCCACCGTTCTCCAATAGGGGCTGTCAAGCTTTCTTTCTGTAATCGCTTTCCCAACGCTTCTTCAGCCCCCCCACGTACTGCCCTCCTATGACGAAAGAGACTGTCGCGAAGAGGCTGAGAATGCTGGCGACAAAAACGATCAGGAAACGCCGGGGCCGGGCCTTTTTCTCCGGCAGGGTGGCTTTGTCCAGAACCTGGACGGTGGTAGTGGTGTTGTTGGCCTCGATAAGGGCTTCGGCTTCTTGTTCGAGCAGAAGCTTGATCAGGGCGGCCTGAACCAGCACGTCCTTCTCGACCACCGCGTACTCCTGCGCCATCTCGGGAATCATGCGCAAAGGCAGAAAGAGATTTTCCTCCAGTTCCAGTTTGTCAGCGATCTTTTCTCCCAAAGGACTCTTTCCCCCAATTTCATCTCCGTCGCGCAGAAAGGCCAGAGCTTCCTGCCAGAGAAGGAACTCCTGCTCGACTTTCTGTACCTGGGGGTGGGTCGGAGAAAAACCCGAGAGCAAGAGGCTGTTGCGCGTGATCAGCAATTGTGTAGCGGTCATCTGATAGTCCGCTCCCGCCTGGATCACCGCCTTGGCCTGATCTTCGATGGAGATGGCATTGTGCTCCGCCTGGAATTCCTGCAGGCGCTGCATGGCTTGCTCGAGTTTGGCCTCTTCGGTCTGTTTGAGTTTCTGAATAAACTCATAGCGCTCTTGAGCCTCTGTTCGGGTCAAGTGCTGGTTGGTGGCGTCCAGCAGAGTTACGTAGTGGTTCGCCATGTCCATGCTGCGCTTGGGGTCCCGGTCCAGCACCGAGATGATAATGGTGCCTTCTTCGCTCTTTCCCACTTCAGTTTTTGATTCCAGAATTTCGAGGGCGTCGGCCATATAGTCGACCTCGTAGATCTGCATGAGATCAAAGTCTCCAACCATGCGCCGCTGCAAGGTCGAACTCTCCAAGATGGCCACAAAGATATCGGCCGGAGTACCCTTCTCCCCCAATCGCAAAGAAGGGATCGGAAGCGCCGAGAGCAGATCGGCAAAACCAAAGCCCTTCTTTTCCTCTTTGGGAGGTAAAAGCTGGACATCTCCCCTGTATTCCTTTGGGAGCATAAAGCTGATACCGGTGGCGAGAAGGCAGATGAGCACTGTGCCGCCGAAGATCAGCCGCTTGTTGGCGTTCAATGCGGCCAGCAAATCGAGGATGTCGACTGAGTTACTGTTCATTTTTCGGAGCTCCTTGAATCTTCAGAAAGATCGTACGAGGACAACCAGGGTCAGCGTTTCAGCTACAGTGCGTATGGTGGACTGGGTGAACTCCCACCAATCTCGGTACTCTTTTTCGGGCACCCAAATTTCGTCGCCCGCCTCGACCAGAAGGTCTCCATCCAGTCTCTCACGCACGCCGGTGCGCGCCCTGATCAGGCGGGCGCCGCCTTTGTTGGCACCCCATGCGAATCCACCGGCTTTCCCAACGTAGTAGTTTACGTCATTGCCTTTCACGTGGTCGATCAGCCCCGGTTTTCGAAACTGACCGCTCAGGCTGACTGTGCGCCGCACCTCCGGCACAAATATGACGTCGCCCCCCTCGAGCAGGAGGTTCTGGCTTTCATCGTTCGCCAGGAACAGGCGTTCAAAGTCCACAGCCAGGCGCCCGCGCTCTTCGCGCCCCTTGGTTTTGATATACGCCTTGTCTTCCGGGCTCATGTCAGCCAGACCACTGACTCTTTGCAGGGCAAGCAGGCGTTCGAGCTCCGGATCTACCTGAATGCGGGAGCGGGAGCGCAGCACTTTGGCCTGAATCAGCGAAGCATTGTCGGTGAACCCTCCCGCCTGTTCGACGATATCGCGCAGGCGTGTATGACCGGGGATGACGCGATAGTGACCATGATATTTGACCTCGCCGTATATAACTGCGGTGGGGGTCAATTTCCAGTCGGCGCGGGTGCGAACGAACAGCATATCCTTGGCCTGCAAGGGGAATTTTGCCACGTCTTGGATGTTGATTTTGTCACCCGTCCTGGTCGTGTCACCCAAGTCGATGACGTCCGAGGTTTTTCCGTCTTCGCGGAAGCGCCAGACCTCGACTATTTCCAGCGGTGCATTGCCGCTGATGCCACCGGCCAACTTCAAAAGAGTTTCAATCGTATCGCCGGGTCGGAATTCCTGCACGCCTACTTTGTTCACCGAACCGTAGGCGTAGATCTCGTCCCGCCGGTAGCCCACGTGAACGACGTCGCCCATTTTCAAATAGGGATTGAAGCGGATTGCTCCGGTGGCCTGGAACATTGGCAGGTCGACCTCATCCGAGGTGCCGTCACGATGAATCAATTGAATGGTGCGCCGCCCAGTGGGCTGGAGGCTCAGGCGCCGCGCCCGGGTGATTTTTTTGCCTTCCACCGTTTCCTCGATGGTCGAGCCTTTGAGTTCGTCGAGAAAACCGCCGGATGTTTCGATCAGGTCGGAAACGCGCGTAAGAGGATGGACGGTAACGCTGCCCTCGTTTATCACGGCGCCGGTAAGGTAGACAGTGAAGAAGCGCATACTCGAAAGTGTTACCGTTATGGGCACGTTGGGGTACTTCTCTTGGGCGGCAGCCACTATTTGTCGCTTGACCGCGGCCAGGGTCAAGTTGGAAACGCGCAGCGCGTCGATAGTGGGAATTAGAATAAAACCTTCCGGATCCACTTGCATGGGGTAGGCTCGGTCCCATTCTCCCCAGATATAGAGTTGCAACAAGTCGCCGGGACCGACGATGTAAGCCTCGGGATCGATTTCGCGGTCCTGACTGATGCGCAGTTTCTCCACCTCTTCCCCCCTGGGCAGGCGGACGCGGGAAACATCGTCAAGAGCTTGCCCAGGGATGTCGCTGCGAGGTATTTTCCGCAATTCCAACTGCTCCTCTTCACTTTTATCCAGTAAGTCGTCCAAATCCTGGGCAAGAACTGCGGAGACAAATCCCATCAGGACCAGGAGCGCGAAGCCCCCCAGAAAATTCAGCTTCCAATGGATCATTGCTACCCCCTGTTATTTTCAAAAGTGTTACACAAAATCAGACTATCTTGACTGTATTTTCATGATCGGCAGGATCTGCATCCTGCAAGACCATTTTCTGCAACTCTTTGGACTAGTGCCTGCTTGCGCAATTCCGCGTGAATTCGGCCGCCGCTGCATCCCGTCTCGCGGCCTTGCCCTCGCTCGCCGTACAACCCAGGTACGACTCGCTCAGGCGCCTTGCGAGCCGGGCGCTTCGGGCGCCCCTCGTTCGTACGCTTACTTACGCGCGCAGGCACTAGGGCAGTCATTGATGCGCCCTATAAACCTCGTCCGTACTGACGCTGATAGTAGGTCCGATAGTCGTCTCCGCCCTTGATCTCCCTCCACCATTCCTCGTTTTCCACGTACCACTTCACGGTCCGGATCATGGCGGTCTGGAAGTCGCATTTGGGGTCCCAACCCAGAGCTTTGATCTTGCTGGAGTCGATGGCGTAGCGCTGGTCGTGGCCAGGCCGGTCGTCGACAAATTCGATCAGATTTTCGGATTTATCCAGTTGTTCCAGGATGGCGCGAGCTACTTCCAGTCCGGTGGCATCATTGTCTCCGCCGATATTATAGGTCTCACCGATAGTGCCCTGGTGCAGCACCAGATCGATCGCGGCGCAGTGATCCTCCACATAGAGGTGATCCCTCACCTGCAGGCCACTACCGTAAACGGGCAAAGGCAACTCGTCAATGGCATTGGTTATGTAGAGCGGCACGCGTTTTTCGGGGTACTGGTACGGTCCGATATTGTTCGAGGCGCGGCTGACCAGAGTGGGCAGCCCGTAGTTGAGGTTGTATGCCCGCACCATCAGTTCAGCACTGGCTTTGCTGGCCGAATAGGGATTTCGCGGCAGCAGGGGCTCGCTCTCGCTCCAGGCTCCGCTTTCTATTGAGCCGTAAACCTCGTCGGTGCTGATATGGTAAAATCGATCCACTCCGCGCTTGCGGGCACTTTCGAGCAATACGCAAGTACCGTGGATGTTTGTCTGAACGAACTCCGCTCCACCCAGGATACTGCGGTCCACGTGGCTTTCCGCGGCGAAATTAACGATAATGTCCGACTTTTGAACCAGGAGATCGACGATTCCCGCATCGCAGATATCGCCCTGGTTAAAGCTGTAACGCGCCTCATCGGCCAAGTCCACGAGGTTTCGAGGATTCCCGGCATAGGTCAGCTTGTCGAGATTGACGATGTGGTATTGCGGATATTTGCGGAGCATATAGCGGATGAAGTTGCTTCCGATGAAACCGCATCCTCCGGTTACAAGGACCGTGGGCATCTCCAATCCTACTCCAGGAGTAGTTTAGACCAAGCACTCGCCGTTTCACGTTTTCCCAACTGGAACTTCACGGCACTCATCCGAGAATTATCCGGAGTCCGCCAAACTCGAGCGGGCAAGGGGAGGACGTCGAATGGCAAGCAAATTGGCTCTTTCAGGACAATGCCGATCTGGAAAAAATCGATATTGCGGAGTTGATTCGTTAGCTTTGGGCGATAGAAAAACCGCTGGAAGGTGGGCCTTGCTCTGAATACGACACGATAATCAATGGTATGTCATTTAGATCAAGGTGTCAAACCGGCACAGGGATTGCGGCCGTGGAGATAGCGAGCGAAGTTGGCGCTGCTCAATGCGCCGATTGTTTCCCACGAACAACCTTTGAGTGCGGCAAGCTTTTCGGCGACGGTGCGGACCTGGGCGGGGTGGCCGGCGCGGCCACCTACCGCTACGGGAGCATCGCTTTCCAAAAGGAGCAGGTCGTCGGCGATTGTGCAGGCCACTTCCTGGGTCTGGGGATCGTCGATAACGGTAGGGCCCACAGATATGTAGATTCCCTCTTCATTGCAGATTCGCACCAGCTTTTTAGACTGGGTGAACCAGTGCAACTGAGCATTGAGGCCAGTGTTGCGGTGGAAGGCAATTGCCCTTTCCATGACCTGGCGCAGGCAGCGCCGCGAGTGCAGGTTGACGGGTTTTCCGCAAGCGGTTGCCAGGGCGAATTGTCTTTCGAGGATTTCTTCCTGCAAGCGTTGCTCTTGTGGGGTTCTGGCCCATTTGTGATCGAGTCCTACCTCACCCAATTCGTCGGCGTCCCCGAGGTGGTCGGAGAGGAATTCGAGAGCTTGGTCGATTTCCTTCCCCGCGCACTGGACGATCCACGCTGGGTGAAGCCCGAGGCCGGCAAGCACCCTGTTTCCGTGTCGCTCCTTCAAATCGAGGACGGCGCGCATGGATTGATGGTTCTCGCTGACCGCCACGATGCGCGCGACTCCTCGGGCAGCAGACTTTCCGAGAACAACGGTCGGGTCCTGCAGTTGGTCCAGGTGGCAGTGGGAGTCTACGAGCATGGACAGAGGTACCAGGTCTTCAGCCCTGCTGTCTCGTCAAAGCCCAGCATCAGATTGAGACACTGGACGGCGTTGCCGGATGCACCCTTGCCCAGATTGTCGAGGCTCCCCACCAGGACCAGACCTCTTCGCGGATCCCCAAAGACAAAGAGGTCGATCCGGTTGGTGAATGCACACCCGCCAAGGTCGAGAAAGGTGCCTTTTCGGAGGACGGAAGCGCCATTGGGAGGGGCGATGCGGACCATGGGACAATCCAGGTAGTGATCCCTCCAGACTTCACGGATTTCCTCGAGAGTGGTGCCGGGATTTTTAAAGCTGGGCGCCGGAACCGGGACGCTGACCAGCATGCCGCAGTAGGCGTGGTCCACCGAGGGCACGAAAAGCGGCGGATGGACAGCCAAGCTGAATTTTTGCATTTCCGCGAGGTGTTTGTGGTGCCCGTCGAGACCGTAGAGGGCAAGAGGCACGGCCGCGTCACCCGGGTGCGAAGCGGCCGGAGCCTGCTCGTAAGCTTCGATCATTTTCCGTCCCCCGCCTGAGTAGCCCGACACTGCATTGACCGTCAGGGGAGTTGACGGGTCGAGCAGGCCAGCCTGTACCAAGGGGCGCACGGACAGAATGAAACCAGTAGGGTAACAGCCGGGATTGGCCACTCTCGCGGCGCCCTGGATGGACCGGCGCTGCGCGGGGCACAACTCCGGCAAGCCATAAACCCAATCCGGATGGACCCGGTGGGCGGTGCTGGTGTCGATGATCCGGGTAGTGGGGCTGTCGATCAACTCCAGAGCCTCGGCCGCTGCCTCTTCAGGCAGGCAGAGAATGGCGAGATCAGCGCCGTTGAGGAACTCGGCGCGCAGGTGCGGATTCTTGCGCTCCCCGGAGGGGATGGAGAGGAGTTCCAGATCGGCGCGCCTAAGGAGCATTTGGCGAATGCGCAAGCCGGTGGTGCCCTCCTGACCATCAATGTAGACCTTTGGAACAGCCATAGTATTTGGGATAATTATTCTAAAATAATGAATAGATATAACATGGCTGAGATCCCAGTCAAGATAAAAGGCAGGTAGTCAGGAATTGGATGTGGAGCTTGGCAGGGCTTGATCTGATTCCCGGAGCTCATCAGTGGTAGCCCTGTCCGTTCTTGCGGCTTTTTCCGCCAGTCGGTCCAATTCGATCTTCTTGATTCTGGTCACCGCGTCTTCGAGCAGGCTGCGGTTGGTCGCGATCAAGTCGGCGACAATGCCGGTGAGAATCATCTGAAAGCCGGCCAGGAGCAGGATTGCGGCGAGGATAACGGACTGGACGTGGAGATGACCTTCGTCGGTAAAGACAAGGAAGTAGAGGAAGCGGAACCCTAGCAAAGTGCCAAACGCAAAGACGAGTAGACCGAGGGCGGTGAAAATTTTGATTGCCTTGTAGCGGGCATAGGCGCGCAGGCTGATGAGGCTGGATTTAAAGACAAACTCGCCGATACTGGAAAAGAGCCGCGACTCGCGCGCTTTGGGGTTGGTACGGATGGGAACGCTGACCACGGCCAGGCGGATCTGACCGGATTCGACCACGTGTTCGGCAGTATGGTCGAAATCGGTAAAGGTTGAGAGTTGGAGTGCGGATTCGCGGCTGAAAGCGCGGAAGCCACTGGCCACATCAGGTACCTCAAGGTGGGCAAGGCGGCCGACCACGCGGCTGCCAATTTGCTGAAGGAAGCGTTTGACCCAAGAGAAGTGGGCGATGCTGTGGGTCTGGCGATCGCCGATGACCAGCTCTGCCCGGCCGGCCAGGATGGGTTTGACCAGTCGGGCGATATCGCCTCCGAGATATTGGTTGTCCCCGTCGGTGTTGACGATGATATCGGCGCCCAGCTTCAGGCAGGTGTCGAAACCCGCCTTAAAGGCATGTCCCAGGCCGCGATTTCGAGGAAACCTTACAATGTGGTCCGCACCGGATTCGCGCGCCACTTCGCTGGTGCGGTCGGTGGAGCCGTCGTCGATAACCAGGACTTCGACCTGGTCTATTCCTTCGATCCGGCGCGGGATATCGGCTATGGTTTGCCCAAGGGTTCGCTCTTCGTCGAGGCAGGGGATCTGCACGATCAGCTTCATCGGCTAGCCCCAGCTTTCCTGCTTGACCTGCTTTTTGTCGAGGCCAATTTCGTAGAGCAGGTCTACCATGTTCTCGACGAAGCGCGGCGCTGGCTTCTGCCCCCTTTTTTTTGCTGCCTTGCGCTCGTGCGGGCTGATCCCAGGACCGCACAGAAAAGCGAATACGTTGGGCGGGTCGGCGATTACCTCGGACAGCAAGTCCATCGTGATGCGACCAGGGCGTCCGTTGGGAAGGCCGGAGGGATCCTCCCGGGTGAGGCAGTGGACCACCTCGAGATGAGCCGGATGCTGATGCTGCAATTTTTCCAGCTCGGGGAAGTAGATAATGTCCTGCCGGGTCTTGCTGCTGTACAGCAATGTGTGACGCAGCCCGTCGTTGCAGTGCAGGCTGTCCTTGATCAGGGCGAAGTTGGGTACGATACCGCTTCCGGCGCACACGTGCACTACGTGGTTGGTGCGCGCAGTGATGTCGGAAGGCCAGGTGTAGGCGCCGGTAAAGCCGCGCACCGTCAGCCGGATGCCGGTGGTGATCTGGTAGGTCAGCATAGGCGAGAGCAGCGGCGGATAGGGAGTCTCGCCCCTGATGTAGCGCTCCGCCTTGATGGTGATGGCAAGGTGGCGCTCGTGGGGGGCGGACGCCAGGGAGTAGGCCCGGGGTTTCTCTTTCTGGCTTTTGACATCTTCGAGATAGGCGGTGAAGGGTTCGAGAGGGGCGAATTGGTGCGGATCTATGGTGAGGAAGTGTCCGGCCCGATAGTCGCAGGTGGGGGAGGACATGAAAAGGCTAGTGGTATCCGGGGTGTCCCGGCGGATGCGGACGACTTCCACCACCATTTCCCGGACCCGGCGACGCGGGGCTTCCGCGGCTGTTGTCACCTTCACTTCAGCCATTTTCCCTCATCGCTTTCCTTTTCTGGGGGCGTCAAATGGTTTAATATGGAAGCATGTATGGTAGCTGTCAAGAAATTGGAAAATACAGCGAAGTAGGCTGCCGGAGCACGTGACCGCATCCCACTTCTCCCTGGAAGACCTGCGCAACCGCAAAATCGCCCTCCTGGGCATGGGGTTGGAAAATCGGGCCCTGGCCCGGTTTTTCCTCTCACGGGGCCTAACGTTTTCGATCTGTGACGCAAGGGGTGAGAATGAATTCGTGAAACTGCGAAGGGAATGGGGAGAGGGCGTAGAAGGGTGGCATCTGGGGGAGCACTACCTCCAGCGCCTGGATCGCTTCGAGCGGATTTTTCGTACTCCAGGGGTCAGGACAATGCGCCCGGAACTGCAACGAGCAAAGGCGCTTGGAACTCACATCTCCAGCCAGACCCGGCTGTTTTTCACTCTTTCCTCTGCACCCATCCTGGGTATCACCGGGACCAAGGGCAAAGGTACAACCGCCGCTCTCAGCGCCGCCATCCTGCAGGACGGCCCGCGGCGGCGGGTCAAGCTGGGAGGCAATATCGGAGCCCCTCCCATCGACTTTGTGGACGAACTCACCTCCAGGGACCTCGTCGTCTTGGAGTTGTCCAGCTTTCAATTGCAGGATCTGGACTCCAGTCCGCAATTCGCCGTTGTGCTCGGCATCACAGAGGATCATCTGGACTACCATGCGGACCCGGCCGAATACGTGGAAGCAAAAAAGTCCATCTGCCGCTACCAGGGGGAGACCGACATCCTGATCGTCAACCAGGACTGTGCCCGTTCGCGGGCTTTTGCAGCCGAGAGCCGGGCGCGTCCATTCGCCTTCAGTACCTTGAGGGAGGTGGAAGCAGGTGCCTGGATTGAAGATGGATTCCTGTGGCTGCGCCGGCACGGCCGGAAACGGGAGGCGATCTGCGCCCTCGATACCATCCCGTTGAAAGGCGAGCACAATCACGGCAACGCCGCGGCAGCCGCCGCAGCCGCCGCAGTAGTGGGCGCGCCGGCGGCGCAGATCGCCTCCGGCATTCAGGGTTTTGCCGGGTTGCCCCACCGCCTCGAGCGGGTAGGTGAACGCGCCGGCGTTCTCTACTACGACGACTCCATGGCCACAACCCCGGACGCGGCGATTGCTGCGATCCGGTCTTTCGAGGAACCCCTCATTCTCATCGCCGGAGGTGCTGCAAAGGGGGCCGATTTTTCCAGGTTGGGAGCAGCTATCGCCGCTCCCCAAGTGAAAGCGGTGATTTTGCTAGGTGAGGAGGGGAAGCGGATAGAGGCTGCAATTGCCCGGGGCGGAGGATTCGGCGGCAAACTCGTCACGGGGTGCAAAAGCATGGCTGCGGCCATGGCAGAGGTGCGCCGGATGGCGCAAAGGGGGGACGTGGTACTGCTGGCACCAGGCTGTGCCAGCTTCGGAATGTTCGCCGATTATGCCGACAGAGGGCGGCAATTCAGGCGCCTGGCCGGGTTTTAAATATTGTAGTGCAGGCCGCATTCCTTCTTGTGGTCCCAGACCGGGCGGTCTTTGAGGTTGATCCAGCGCCAGCGGCCTGCGCGCTTGTCTTCCCCGGGTTGAGTTGGGGTGGAGCAGATAATGCAACCGATGCTCTGGTAGCCCTGGCCATAGACAGGGTGGGTGGGGATGTTGTGGCTTTTGATATATCGCAGCAGTTGCTCTTCGGTCCAGTCGGCCATGGGATTCAGCTTGGAGACCTTGCGGCGGGTTCCATACTCGGGAAACCCGGTGGCCTTGGGGGTGTTTGCGGCGATGGTTTGACTGGTCGCGGCGCACGCCCGAAATCCAGTAGTCCATGGTTTTGACAAGGCGGTCGTGAGGCCTGGTTTTGCGCACCCTGCAGCAGTATTCCTGCTTTTCCAATGAGTCGAAAAAGAGGTATTCCCCAAAGCGCTCGATCATCGATTCCACTTGCTTCGAGTCAGGCTGGTAGACCTCTACCTCGCACTGGTAACGGGCCTCGACTTCTTTTAAGAACCCATATGTTTCAGGATGCAGGCGCAGAGTGTCGACCGTCGCGACCCGGATGCCAAGTCCCATTGACGTCGCCATGTGAATCTGGGCAAGGCCGGTGTACTGAAAACTGGTGCTGATCACCGCCCGTCCGGGGAAGGTGGCGGTGGCCCAGGACAGGATCTGCTCGGCTGAAAGCGACTCGAAGTCTACTTCCTGGAGGTAGCGGTCCAACTCCCGGTTTTTTTGTTCGGACCGGCGTCGATCACGGGACCGCTGTTCTGGTTCGGCAGGTGACTGGGTCATGTCCTCACACAGGTGTGCGTAATGGTATGTTTTGCTGCCAAGGTATTTATGAACAAGAATAAAAGTAAACGTGCCTTCTTGGAAATATGGATGCGTGGCAGGCAGCCCAATGAGGGGAGGAATAGATTATTGCTCTTGACATTGTTTAAATGGGGCGGCTATTTTCTCAATCATTCGAAGACCATGGGGATTCATTAAATTGTGCAGGGCAATGGTGACATTCATCATCGAAAACTGACTCGAGACAGTCATGAGGCTCATTTGTAAACCGCGCTGGATATATTTATGCGGAGGAGATTATCGAATGTCTCCTGATGTTTCTGAAGCAGTACGTGGCAAGGGAGCGGATGGCATGGGATGTGCTTTCCCTGTGGCCCCGAGTGGGTATGGAGGTCGATTCGGGAGTTCCGCCAATTCAGCGATTCGGTCCCCGCAGGCCGCCGCGGTTCGGGAGGCAAATTCGCATCTTTACCCTGCAGCTTGGGGAAGTTCCGGAGGTTGAGAGAATCGATAGCAGGATTCATCGCCGCAGGGATTTTCCCTGCGGTTTTTTTTTGCTGCAGACTCGAGTTAGGGAATTTGCAGTTTTTTTTTGGAAAGATGCATAGGGTCAAGATTCTCATCTAGTTTGGAGGGTAGTAATGGAAAAAATCGCCAGAGAAAGGATCGAGCGTGCCGCGCGCATCTACGCCAGCAACCAGGAGGCCAGCAAGGCTCTGGGGATTGCCGCCGGTACCTTCGGCCGGCTCTGCCGCCAGTATGGGGTCGAAACGCCTTATGCCCGGCGGCACCGGCCGCGGCGGCTTGATCTGGATAATATGGGTGATTTGCCGGAGTTAAACCGAGACCCGAAGCAAAGTGGATATGAGGCCACCGACCGAACTTATGGAGCCCCTGGGAAGCCGGGTTGAGGAGGAGGTGGAGAAGGTGCTAGGGGCAGAAGAGGAAGTGCTTCTTCGGGTTTGCAGCGATCTGGAGATGGACCGGCGCTTTGGCCGCCAGTGGGTGGTGGTTACTGCGCAACGGGTGCTGATTGTTCCTGAGCATGGCACCGACGGTGCACAAGAAGTGCCGGTGGCAGAGATCAAAGGGGTGCAGACCGAATCTCTGGTGGGGGGCGGTCAGCTCGAGATAGAGAGGAGCTCCGCTCCGACCCTTATCGTTCCCTATTCCAGCTCCATGGCAGAGAAGTTCTCGGAAGTGGCGCGGGGTCTGGAGCAGTTGCGCAATAAAGCGCCGCTTGCGATCAGTGGGCACCTGGATCGGACCCGCTGCCAAAGGTGCAATCGGCTTCTGCCCGAAAAGAACGGAATCTGTCCGGCATGTGTATCGCGCCTGACAACGCTCAAGCGCATCGCGGCGTATATGCTGCCCTACAAGACGCGGGGCGCGATCCTCGCCTTTGCATCCATAGCGACTACTGGGGCAGAGCTGTTACCCCCTCTGATCACCAGGCGCATCGTGGACGATGTTCTTGTTCCGGAGGAGGGGAGTACGGCCACCATCGACCAGCGCATTGCCTTGCTAGGTCTTCTCGTCCTGGCCCTTATCGCCATACGTTGCGCCAGTTGGGCCGCCGAATGGGTTCATGGGTGGGTTGCATGCTGGCTCGGAGCCCAGGTCACCGCCGATATCCGCAGCCAACTCTACCACCGCCTGGAGATGTTGTCCCTGCAGTTCTACGACAAGCGCCAGGCAGGTGCCCTGATGTCGAGAGTGACCCGGGATACCGGCAGGCTGCAGGAGTTCCTGGTGGATGGGTTGCCCTATATGGTGATCAACGGCCTGATGATCGTTGGAATTCTGGCCTTTCTCTTCGGCATGAGCTGGAACTTGAGTATCTACATCCTGCTCCCCGTGCCTCTGTTGATCGTCTGGGCCATGGTCTTCTGGAAGCGAATGCGGCGCTACTACGGCAGGTGGAACCGGGCCTGGTCCGCCCTCACCGAACGCACTAACGAGGCGCTGTCGGGTATCCGGGTGGTCAAGGCCTTCGCTCAGGAAAAGCGGGAAATGGCCGCGTTCGCGCAGGTAAACGCGGCGGCGAGGCAAGTAGGGGTGGATACCGAGATCAACAGCGAAGTCTTCTTTGCAACGATGACCTTTCTGACCGGCCTGGGGGTTCTGATCGTATGGCTCCTGGGAGGCAAGGAAGTCCTGGCCGGGAAACTTACCCTGGGCACTCTGCTGGCATTTTACTCCTACATGTGGATGGTCTATGGCCCCCTGCAGTGGTTCGCCCAGGTCAATTCCTGGATGACCTGGGCTTTTACCGGCGCCGAACGCGTCTTCGAGGTCATCGACACCTCGCCCGAGGCCTATTCCGATCCTGAAGCGGTTTCCATGCCAGTGATGAAGGGGCAGGTGCGATTTCGCCAGGTCACCTTTGGCTACGACAAGAGCAAACCTGTACTGCACGACATCGACCTGGAGGTGAAGAGCGGAGAAATGATAGGTCTGGTGGGCAAGTCCGGTGTGGGCAAGACCACCACGGTGAATCTGATCTGCCGGTTCTACGACGTAGACCGCGGTGCCATCGAGATCGACGGGGTGGACCTGCGCCGGATTCGCCTAGAGGACCTGCGCGGGCAGATCGGCATCGTGCTGCAGGAGCCGGTGCTCTTCAGCGGCACCGTCGCCGAAAATATCGGCTATGGCCGGCCGGGTGCTCCTTTGGGTGACATAATGGCGGCGGCGCGCGGCGCCCATGCCCACGACTTCATCGTGGCCAAACCCGACGGCTACGACACCCAGGTCGGGGAACAGGGCAACAACCTTTCGGGGGGCGAGAAACAGCGCATTTCCATCGCCCGGGCTATCCTCCACGACCCCCGCATTCTCATTCTGGACGAGGCTACATCGTCGGTGGACGTGGAAACCGAGAAGAAAATCCAGGAGGCCATCGCCCGCCTTATAGAGGGACGCACCACCTTTGCAATTGCCCACAGGCTGTCGACCCTGCGGCACGCCGACCGGCTTGTGATTCTGGACGGCGGGCGCATTGTGGAGGTGGGCACCCACGCCGAATTGATGCAGCGCCAGGGCGCTTTTCACGACCTGGTACAGTTACAGCGGCAGACCTCGGAAATCATCGCGATCAGGGAATAGAAGCGGGGAGAAGCGATGCCGCCGTTCATGGAAAACCTTCCTGCAGGAATAGGCCACAAATTGCGCCGGACAAAAAAGGCGGAGGAAGAAGTAATTGTCCAGGTGGCCACGGATATGGACGGCCAGGACCGCTTTGCAGAGCGCTGGATGGTTGTGACCGACCAGCGTCTTTTCTTTTTCGAGACCGACGGCGGCGATGGCTTCGTTCAACTGCCGCTCGAGGAGGTCAAAGCGGTCCGCGCCGAGCCTCTGGTGGGCGGCGGACGTCTGGAAGTGGAATCCAGGAAGGGCAAGGCAATCCATCTCTACTATTCCAGTTCCATGGAACCCAAATTTTCGGAGATAGTCGAGGGCATCAGGCTGCTCTCCAAGGGCGAGGAGCCGAGTCTGGTCACCGAAATGGAGCGGAGCCGTTGCGCCGAGTGCGGCCGCATGCTGCCGGAGAAAGACGGCATCTGTCCGGCGTGCATGAAAAAACTGGAAACCCTGCGGCGGCTCCTGGGCTATATGCGGCCCTATCGGCTCAAGGTCATGCTGCTGATTGCCCTCACCGCAATCACGACCTTGCTCGGCCTGGTACCTCCGCTCATTACGCGCCACATCGTCGACGACGTCCTCACGCCGCGCACCAATTTCGATCTGCTGATCTGGCTGGTGGCGGGTTTGCTGGGGGTAGGGGTCCTGACCTGGATGACCGATGTCGGGCGCAAGTGGCTGGGTACCTGGGTGGGATTGCGCACCACAGAAAACATGCGGGCCCACCTATACAGGGCGCTGCAGTTCCTGCCGCTGCGTTTTTACGACAAGCGCACGGTAGGCTCTCTCATATCGAGAATGAACAATGACTCCGACATGGTGGAGGAGTATCTGATCTTCGACATCCCCTATATCGTTTCCAATGTCATGATGCTTGTCGGCATCCTCGGGATGTTGTTCTACATGAACTGGGAGTTGACCCTTTACGTGCTGCTGCCGGTGCCCCCCATCGCAGCGGGCGGCAGTATGGTGTGGCGACGTATGGAGAGCCATTGGCGCCGCTGGTCGGTCAAGTGGTCGCAGCTCTCTTCCCACTTGAACGAGTCCATTCGCGGCATCCGCATCGTGAAGGCCTTCGCCCAGGAGCGCCGCGAAGGAGAGCGCTTCGACAGGCGCAGCGACGAGTTGCGCCGGGTTATGGTCAGCGCCGAACGCAACTGGGTGGTCTTCGGAATGGTGACGAACTTCTTTATGAGTTTCGGGGTGTTTTTCGTATGGTACATCGGCGGCGGCCAGATTCTCGACGGGGAGCTGACCTTGGGCGCCTTGATGGCCTTTATCACCTACATCTGGATGCTCTACCAACCGCTCAAGTGGTTCGGAGATTTCTACGGCTTCATGATGCGGGCGTATGCCGGGGCCGAGCGCATCTTCGAGGTAATCGACGCCAAGCTGGAACCCTTTGCGGACCCGGATGCCATAGCCATGCCCCGGCTTACCGGAGGCCTGAGCTTTGAGCAGGCAACCTTCGGATACGATCCGGGGAAACCGGTGCTCAAGGAAATCGACCTGGAGATCGAGCCCGGGGAAATGATCGGTCTGGTGGGCAAATCGGGGGCGGGCAAGAGCACCCTGATCGCCCTGGTCTGCCGTTTCTACGAGTTGACCCGCGGCCGTCTCCGGATCGACGGAGTGGACATTCGCCGGATCCGGCTGGAAGACCTGCGCGGCCAGATCGGTCTGGTGGGGCAGGAACCCTTTCTCTTTGACGGCACCATCGCCGCAAACATCAGTTACGGCAAACCCGGGGCCACCTTCGAGGAGGTGATGCGCGCGGCGCGCGCGGCCAATGCTCACGAGTTTATCGTCGGGAAGCCGGATGGCTACGACATGAAGGTGGGAGAGAAGGGGAGCAAACTGGCGGGAGGAGAGAAACAGCGCCTGGCCATCGCCCGCGCCATTTTGCACGACCCACAGATTCTGATTCTCGACGAGGCCACTTCGTCTCTGGACGCGCCCACCGAAAAGAAGATTCAGGAGGCCATCGGTCGCCTGGTGCAGGGCAGGACGACTTTGGCCATCGCCCACCGGCTCTCCACCCTGCGCAGTGCGGACCGGCTGGTGGTGCTGGACGAAGGCAGGGTAGCGGAGGTCGGCACCCACGAGGAGCTCATGGTGCGCGAGGGGATATTCCACAACTTGGTGAAGACGCAGCAACAGACCTCGGAACTAATGGCCGTGGGTGGAGGAAAAGGGTAGTGCGTCGCTCACCACCTGTCGCAGCATTTCCTTTCCGGTTCAGTTCGCCCGGCTGGGAGATGCGCCCGTGCTATGAGGTCAAGGTTGCCCTCTCGTGGCTATTTCCGGAAAGGGCATGGTGCCGATATCGCAAGGCTTTCTGCCGAACAGCGCGCCAGTATCTGCGCGGCCGGCTGCAGAATTCCCGCTACCTGGGTTGACCTGGTGGGCAAGATCAGAGAAGATGGGGTATGACAGGCGAAAATAGGCAGGGCAGAGGCGGCCACGAGCACGAAGGGAAGGGGATCACGCCCATTGTCGTGACCCATCCGGGAAAGGTGGATGCGGCCCAGATCCGTCTGTTCCGGGAACCGCCGTGGACTTTGCGGCTTTCCATCGACGGAGACCGTTCCTATCTCAAGGTGAAAGTGGTGCGTGCGGCTCCCCTGTCTTATCCGGACCGCTACATCAGCTTTCTCGACGACAAGGACGAGGAGATCTGCATGGTCGACAACCTAGAGGATCTGGACCCGGGGACGCGCGCCATCATCGGGGAAGAGCTCGAGCGCCGCTACCTGACCTCGATCATCGAGAATATCGACTCCCTCCGCAGCGAATTCGGCACTTCCTATTGGGAGGTGCAAACCAATCGGGGACAGCGCGAATTCGTGGTGCAGAACGTGGCGGAGAACGCCCAGTGGCTCGGCGACCGCCGCCTGCTGCTCGTCGACGTGGACGGCAACCGCTTCGAGATTCCCGACCTCGATATGCTCGACAAGCGCAGTCTCAATTTTGTCGAGCAGGTGCTTTGAAACACAGGTTAAGGGCAGGTTGGGCCCTTGTATTCAGGCAATATCCACTGCCTTCCGCGTCTGGGAACGCTGCCCTACGATTACCCGGCTGCCCCCCTTCTTCTCCCCTTCCAGCTCGATGTAAGCCTCCAGGGTGTGCGCCCCACCTTCGAGCTCGACCATTTCGAAGGCGAATTCATTCCTGTCTCCGGACGTGATCCTGCGCTCGATGTGCAGCCCGCCGCATTTGAAATGCAGGGTCGCGTTTTCCATGCCTGCAAGCATCTCGGTCTCGATACGTAGCGAGTAGATCCCTTCAGCGGCGATTTCCACCAACCAGTACCCTGGATTATCGGCGTTCTAACCTCCCTCCCCGCCGTAGAGGCGCCAATCCTGCCGGGTCAGCCCGGTGGGATTTTCGTGTTCCGTGCCAATGACGATGCGCGGCGGCGCGTAGTTGTCGGGCCGGGTGGCGGACACATCGTTGAACCAGCCCTCGTACTCATGGCGCATGGACGCCACAATGCCGGGATGCTCGCCGCTTATGTCGCGCTCCTCCGCCGGATCGTCTTCCAGGTCGTAGAGCTCGTCCTCTTCCTCGCCCTCGGGGCGATGGAGCTTGTAGCGCGGGCCGATGGCGGCATAGTCGCGGTAGCGCTGCGCCTCGTCTCCGCGGTGCCACTGCATGCAGATGGTGCGCTCGGGCCATGATCCAACTTCCATTTCCCCCGTCAGCAGCGGCAGAGGGAACTAAGGAGTATTCCCGGGTCAGTGGGTAGCCAAGGCGACGGACATCGCTTCGCCCTCGTAGCGCCCTTCCCAATTGATCTCGCCATCCCCCCGGATCATCTCGCCGCGCTCGCCTGAGGTGCAGTGATAGTCCCCCGGTTCCAGGCCGCGGACGCGGATGTGGGCGCTGTCGACGGATTGGCAGGGCCGGCGCAGGTCGACCTCGATCCGGCGTTTGTCTTTGCTCGCGGCTATGCGCTCCATTTTTCCCTTCACCGCCTCGACCTCGAGTCCCAGGGGCTCGAAAACGGCGCGGACCCCCAGACCGTCCCGGGGCAGGATCACATAGTCGTCCGTGCTTTCCTCGACCTGACAGCCGTAGCCTACGAGGCCGAAATCGCCGTCTTCCACCAGGTACGCCCTCAGCATGCTCAACACTCCGTGGAGACCCATGCCCAATTCCCCTGAAAAGCAGCCGTTGCGGTAGTAGTTGTACTCGGGCGAGCCCGAGTTTTTGCCGGGGGGGTTGAAGCGCCACTCGCGACCATTGTAGCCCTTGCCCGAGGGATCGACGCAACTCCACACCGCCAGGATTGCGCCGTATGCCATGCGCAGAAGGAAATCGTCTCCACTGCGGGAGTAGCGGTCGAGTAAAGGCCGGGCCAGAAGGGGGGTGGGGTAGCAGCCGATGTAGCGGCGATTGGTGGCGTAGAGCGGCCACATCGGGGCAAAGTCGCGGCAGGCCAGAATGGTCTCCACGGTGGTGCGCTGCAAGCGCTCGTCACCGGCCACCTGGCCCAGATAGTAGACCGCCGCGTGAGAGGCCTGGCCGAAGCAGTACTCGGTGGCGAAGGGATATTCTTCCTCGACGAAAAAGGGCAGGCACTCGGCGATGGCCTGGCTCAGAATCCGGTGTTCCTCCTTCATCCCTTCTTCCAGCAGGGCGGGGAGGATCAGGGCAAGAGTGGGAGAGCCCAGTGGGGCGTGGGTTTTCGACATATTGCCACGATGGTAGTCGAGATAATTCTTGGTCTCGTAGATGCTTTCGTAGGTCGAATCCTGGTACGAAGCCAGGGCGGTGCGGTAGGCGAAGTTGAGATATTCCCGGGCTCGACGACTCAATTTGACCTGGTACAGCCGGGAGATGCAGTACAGATTGAAGTAGATATTGTATACGTGGGGATAGTTGTAGATGCGCCAGGGGTAGTCCCAGCGGCGCCACGAACCGGGCCGCGGACCGATGAGGCAATTGAGCACTTGAAAGCTTTCTTTGTCCTGCAGTTTGCCGTAGAGAAAGCGCTCGACAAATTGGTCGAGGGCGGCGATTTCATTCTCGTCCGGGTAGTAGACGTTTTTGCCGGAGAGGAAAACCGGGGGAGCGAAACAACGCTCGTTGCTCCCTCCCATGTCGACTATGCCGCAGGGGGCCTCCTCTTCGGTGGCGAGGCGTTCGGCGTGGTTGTTCCAGATGCGGAAGCTGTACTGGCAGATATCTTCGGGATCGAGGACCCGCTGGTGGTCGACGATGAAGCGGGCCCGGGCCTTGATCAGTGTCTCGATGGGCTCGATCCCATTGAACCACAAATTCATCCATTCACCCTGGCCGTAGCGCACGGTCAGGCGCTGCTGTCCGGTGGCGCTCAGGCGCACTCGGTAGCGGTGCCGGTCTCGGTGCGCGCCCGCTGCTTCTACCTGCATGCCGGCGGAGGGTTCGATGCCGGTGATCGGCTTGCGGCAGCGCAGCAGCAGATGGCCCGTGGTCTCCTTGGGCAGTACCATCCCCGGTGCTACTTTGACGGCGACGCTGCCGTTCTGGTAGAGCTTTTCATCAATGTCGGCATAGTCCCGGGCGCGGCAGATTTTGAACTCGAAATTGCGGACTTCCCCGGGGCTCAAGGTCAAGCTGCGGTGTCCGTTGTACCAGGCCAGGCGGGCGGTCGCCGCCGAATACAGGTAGAACACCGATCCTGTGACCTTCATAAAGGCGGTATCGGGCAACCGGCCGTCGCTGGCCACTGCTTCCAAGGCGGTGTGACCTTGGGGCAGGATGAGCAGGTGGTCGCCCCGACCGCTGGGCCGGGTAGCCAGGATATAGGAGGAATGGCCCGAAACGAAAAAGCGGTCCACCACCCGCTGTTCGTATACGTACCTGGTCGTATCCACCGAGCGGTGATTGAAGCCCTGCTTCTCGTCGCCGACCTGGTAGTGGTTGTTGTTCAAAATGACAGGCAGACCGAATTCGCCGATGTGCAAGGAGGTGGAGGTGGGGTTGCGCACAGCGATGGACCACAGAATCGCCTTTTGGCTCAGGCGGTAGGTTTGTTCCAGGGCCAGCCCCCGCAAACCGCCCGCGTTGGCGGAGTCGCCGGCGTAGATGGTTGTTATGGAACGGTCGTCGTAGCGCACCCTGCGTACGTCCTCGGAGAGGAAGGTGTGCATGGGTCGCCATGCTTCAGCCTCGCTGCCGCGCACCTGGAAGACCATATCCCCGGTCCAGGCGTAGATTGGGGTGCGCAGGGCCTTGTGGGACACGTGGCGCTTCTTCCACCAGGTGTTGAGGCGCATGTTCTGCTCGTTGCCTGCGAAGTTGGTGCCTTGCTCGTCGCTTTGAAGGTAAAGCCCCTTGATCGCGCCGCTGCGGTCGTCGACGTCGAGTATGTAGTATTCATCGCTAAGGCGAAGGTAGGCGCCCTGGGGTTTGTAGCGGGTGTACTTCACCCGGATCATGGCGTTTCCTTTTCAGCGGGGCTCCAGAGCGTCTCAATCCGGACTGGGGGCCAAGTGGGTGTTCGAGAGGAGTAGGCAACTCCTGCCCTGAGCGCAAACGCGAAAACGGAGAACCCCAACAGGTTTCGGATATTAAGGATAAGACCGGGTGCAACTCCAGCAAGGTGCTTCTCCTTACCTTCCTTTTTGAATCTTCCATGGTTGCGGGTTGAATTATTCAAGCGATGTGAAGTTCCAGCGTTTCCGCGACTTCGCCTTGTGGAGCTTTTTCCTGCGCTCCCTCGCCGGCTTCACCGAATATGGATCCCTGCTGTGAGTGCGAAGGCCGGCCACCGGCCCTGAGCGAGCACTGAAAAAGGGTGATTTTCTCCTGATTTCCGCCGCGAGCTGGAAGGGGAAAGCCCAGTGCGAGATGTTTCTTCCTGCTCTGTTTTTGCTTATTTTTTCTGGTTCCGTCCTCGCCCTGCAGATGCTGGCGCGGCGCCACACTTTTCCGGGGATTCGAAGCTGAAGCATGGTCGACATGAATGACCCGGTTCCGTTCGTGGAACGAAGGAAACCTGAGCGGAGGTGCGGCGCGGTCTTTAGCGGCCTGCTCACGCTGTGCCTGGTTTGGACCGGCGCCGTGGCGAGCCAGGAAGAGCCGGCGCTTCTGCAGCCGCCGCCCCAGTTGCTGGAGGCGCGCCCCTTCCTGCGCTACCAGCGCCCGATCTACCGCAACTACGCCTTCCAGTTCTACACCAACCCGAGCGCCCATAGTTTCAATATTCTCAGGCGCTCGGGCGATGACGCCAGGGACGAGCCCTATTCGGCCATTCCCAAGACCTACTACGGCCACCTGGGCAATTTTCTGAGCATCGGTTTCGACCTTTACCACTGGACCGAGACGCGGGCGCCGGGACTCAGGTATGGCAGCTCCATCGGCAAAGACCTCAACCAGTTTCAGAATGTCATGAATCATCTGGTGGTTGCCCGCGACGGCTACCGCAACTGGGGTTACAGCGCCATCGTCGGCGACGGCCTGATCGCCCGCCTGAGCCCGCTGACCCTGTCGATGGTGGACTTCAACGGCACTCGCTTCGACCTGTTCACCCGATGGCTGAAGTTCAGCTTCATGGGCTCGCGCATCGCCAAGCCCACGGACGGGGCGGTCCGCCTGGATGACACGGTCATCGTCGAAGGCGCCCTTCGCAATTTCCGCGCCGTGGCCAGCGTTCTGCTGCTGGGTGGCCGGGTGCAGGCCGACGTGGGCCGTCTGAGCCTGGGCTTGAACGGGGCCAACATTCACCTTTTCCACAGTACCCGGCAGGGGGGCGGCAGTCTCAAGGGATCGGTGCATCCCCAGCAGCCCTTTCTGGACTGGGTGGTGGTGCGCTTCAGCGACGACTCGCCGCGGGACGGGATCGGAGGGGCTCTGGTGCAGGAGATCCGCCTGATTCTCAACGGATCGGATCGCCCGGATCTGCGCCCGCTGGTGATCCGCCACCGGTCGGGGGCGCCGACCCAGGTGGGGACCAAGTCGGTGCGCACGGGGCAGTTCCGCTCCATTCTGTATACGGAGTATGGCGGCCGGAGCTCGACGGTTGCCCACTACGGGGACCGGGACCCGATCCCGCCCTATGCCGATTATCTCTACCGCTACGACTACGAGGCGGGGGTGGACGTGAGCGAGATCTCCAACGTGGAGGGGCTGCTGTCCACCTATCATCCGGTATCCGCCGACGAGGTCCAGGAAGTGGGCGGAGTCGAACAGGTGGTTTATCTATTCGACCTGTCGGGTGAGCCGCTGGTGCGGCGGGTGGAGGTGGAGGCGCTGGTGGGCAACGACTACCGGGTGGATGTGGCCACGCTCATCGACATTGACGACGGCCGGGCGAGCAACCGCACGCGTCAGTTCAGGAGCACCTTTTACCGCACCGTGGAGCGGGCGCGGGGCAACGTGAGGGATCTGTCGAATCTTCGGCGTCTGCGCTTCGAGGTGGGGACGCAGACGGGTCTGTTCACCTACAGTGCGGATGCGCGCTTGCGCCTGGCGGGGTTGGAGGTGGAGGGGGAGTATGCGCGCTCGGCGCTGTATTCGCGCTATCCGGGCCGGCAGGAGGAGGAGCCGCTGTACGGTTCGGCGCCTTCGTATTCCGAGAGCGGCTCGGCTTACTTTCTGAACGGGGTGCGCTGGTTCGGGCGGGCGCGCCTGGGCGGCGAGTACTTTTCCATCAATCCCGACTACCGGACCACCCTGCGCACCTTCGAGCCCGAGACTTTTCTGTGCTGTTACGGCGGCCGCATGGGGGGTCTGGTCAACGACACCATGTACTGGGACCTGGTGGAGGACAACGAGGACGGCGACCGCTATCCCGACCGTGCCTCGGGGGTAATCCTGGGCGCACCCACAGGGAGATTTCTGGGCGCGCCCATCGGGAGTGGTGGTTTGATTTCGGCGGTGGGCCCCGGCAGGGACGGGGACGGGGTGGACGTCGGCCTGGACGCCGACCGCGACGGGGTTTCCGACGTCAACCGCAACTTCAACGGCGTGCCCGACTACCACGAGCCCTTTCTCATGTATTGGGTGGAGCCCAACGACTATACCTACGGACTCGATCGCAACCACAACGACGAGCTCGACGCCCGCGAGGACGACGAGGATTGGGACTACCCTTACGACCACGACCAGCGCGGTTTTCACCTCTTCGGCCAGGTGGACCTGAGCCGCCACTGGTCGCTGGGGGTGGGGCGCTACCGGGTGGGGGAGGTGGCCGGTCCCGGGCGCAACCACTCCACCTACGCCCTTTTGAGCTATCGCCGCCAGGGGGTGGAGCGCCTGCGCAATCTGTTTTTCGAGAACCACCTGCACCGGGTGCGGGACGACATAGGCGACGAGTACAATACCCTGATCGAGAGGGCGATTCAATTCATCCGGCAGCGCCGCGCCGATCAGCTCTTGTACCAGGACAGCTACGTCAACGAGAGCTTTCTGGAGGGACAGTTCAACCCCTGGTCGACCCTGTGGGTGGTGCAGCAAGTGCGTCTGCGCCTCAACTGGCAGCAGGGGGGGCAGGTGCGCCGGGGTGTGTTCCAGCGCCAGCGTCGGCTGGATTACTGGACCTGGGTGGGACGGGCAGAGTACACCTGGCGTCGGGGCAAGCTGAGCCTGACTCCGCATTTCAAGCTCATGGTGTTGCGTCTGGAGGACCGGGGGACGCAGCGGATCCTGCGCTCGGAGCGCCACGTGATCCCCATAGTGCGGGCGATCTATCCGCTGCTGGCGCGCACCCTGGTGCAGGCGGGGGTGCAGGGCTGGGGACCGTGGCCCTACCGTTTCAGGGACGGGGCGCGCCAGGGGGACAGCTTCGAGCGGCGCACGGCGTTCGTCAACCTGATCAACCGCTCGCGCTATTTCGGCTACGATCTGAATACCATTGTGGGCACGAAGTGGGACGCGCGCACCTTCGATGTGAAGTTCCAGCGTTTCCGCGACTTCGACTCGTGGAGCTTTTTCGTGCGCACCCTCATCGGCTTCACCGAATATGGGTCCCTGCTGTGAGAGCAGGAACTGTATATCTATCTGGAAATTTCCCCTAACCGACGAAACCTAAGAGGAGGCTATCTTCATGACCCCGGAACAGCGCTACTTTTTTGACCTGAGCGGCTACCTTCACCTCGAGAACGCCCTCGGCGGCGAGGAATTGGAAAAGGCCCAGGAGGCGGCCGAGCGCTACGTCGGCACTCCGCCCGAACGATTGCCGCCCGGCTTCGGCCACAGCAAGAATACAGGCAAGGAAGGTTGGTTCACCTACTCCAACGGTTTCGCTTTCGACAAAGCTCTGGAATCCCTGACCATGCATCCCGCCATCTGGCCCATCATCTGCGAACTCACCCAGGACAGGCCGCGGTTCCTCAGAGGCACTCTTCTGGTCAACAGGAGGATGGAAGGAACACGGTTGCACAGCGCCCGCGAAGACTATGGCTGGCCCAGCACGCGCTACGCTGTTCATGACGGCCATATCTTCTGCGATGCTCCCGTTGTCTTCCCCTACCTCACCGACGTCTACCCCGGCGACGGCGGTCTCATCGTCGTCCCCGGCTCCCACAAATCCGCCTTCGAGCGCCCTCTGGATTTGTTCTACCCGGACAACAAGATAACCGCAGAGATTCCCCCCGGAATAGTCAATATCTGTCCGCGAGCCGGCGATGCGGTGATCATTTCCGAGTTGCTGACCCACGGCACCTTGCCCTGGAAACCGGCGGATCGCGACCGCCGCACCCTGGTGCTGCGCTACCTGCCGCAGCACTATGGCAATACCATCAATCTGCCGGAGGAAATCAAAGCGCGGCTGTCGCCCGAAACCCTCGAACTGATGGAAGTGGCCAGCTACAATCACCTCAAGGAGATCGTCAAAGCACGCAAGAACGCCGCCTAGGGTCTGTTGGAGGGCGGATCAAACGGGAAGGGCCATTCAACTGAGCGATTTCCTTTGAACTCTGCAGGATTTATGGAAACCCGCAACATCGTCGTCCGCGGCGCCCGGGTTCACAACCTCAAAAACGTCGATCTGGAACTACCCAAAAACCGGCTCATCTGCTTTACCGGGGTCAGCGGCTCGGGCAAGTCCTCCATGGCCTTCGACACCCTCTACGCCGAGGGCCAGCGACGTTACATCGCCTCCCTTTCGGCCTACGCCCGCCAATTTCTGGGTCAAATGGAAAAGCCCGACGTGGACCAGATCACCGGCCTGGCTCCGACCATCTCGATCGGCCAGAAGAGCGGTGGTCAGAATCCCCGCTCCACCGTGGGCACCATCACCGAAATCTACGATTACCTGCGCGTTCTCTTCGCCCGTGTGGGCACCCCCCACTGTGTAGAGTGCTCCCGCCCCATCGGGGCCCAGAGCCGCTCCCGGATCGTCGCCCGCATTGCGCGGCTGCCGGCCGGCTCCAGGGTGCACATTCTGGCTCCGGTAGTGCAGGAACGCAAAGGCGAGTACCGCGAGCTCTTTGAGGACCTGCAGAGGTCGGGCTATATCCGCGTGCGCGTCGACGGCCAGCTCTTCCAGCTCGACCAGGCGCCGGATCTGGACCGCTACAGCCGCCATAATATCGAGGTGGTTATCGACCGCCTCGTCATCCGCGGGGACATGGGCCCGCGTCTGGACGAAGCCGTCGACAGCGCCCTGCGCATGGGCCAGGGAACCCTGATCGTGGCGCGCCAGGACGAGGAGGACTGGCTCCTCAGCTCCCATTTCGTCTGCACCTACTGCGGCATCTCCTACCAGGAGCCGACTCCGCAGATGTTCTCTTTCAACAATCCTCAGGGCATGTGCACCGACTGTCACGGACTGGGGGACAAGATCCTCATGAGCGAGCGCCTCATGGTCCCGGATTCCGGAAAGTCCATCCGCGCCGGGGCGGTGGAACCCCTTGGCGACGTGGCCAGCAACAGATGGCGCCTGCACCTCTACAAGGGCGCCGCCATGCACCTCGGATTTACCCTCGACACTCCCTGGAGGAAGCTCGACAGCCGCCAAAAAGATGGTTTCCTCCACGGGTTGGGAAATGGGAAAATCAAGTTCGTCTACACCAATACACGGGGCAACTCCTGGACCCACAGGGAGCGCTACGAAGGTGCGGTAAAGCACCTCGAAGAGCGCTTCCACAAGGGCTCGGATCGGGTGCGCCGCGGCCTGGAGCGATACATGAGCGCCCAGGTCTGTCCCAGTTGCAAAGGCGGCCGGCTCCGGCCCGAATCCCTGGCGGTGAGTTTGGAGGGAATCAGCCTGCCGCAACTGGCGGCATTGCCCATCGAAGAAGCGCGGACCTTCTTTCAGCAACTTCGCCTCGGAGCCACCCAGAAAATCATCGCCGAGGACGCCCTCAAGGAGATCCACACCCGTCTGGATCTGCTGGTCGACGTAGGTCTCGGTTACCTCACCCTGGACCGCGGCGCCCATACCCTGGCCGGGGGCGAGGCTCAGCGCATCCGCCTGGCAGGCCAGATCGGCTCGGGCCTGGTGGGAGTGCTCTACATCCTGGACGAGCCTTCCATCGGCCTCCACTATCGCGACAACCAGCGCCTGCTCTCCACCCTCAAGCGGCTGCGCAGTATCGGCAATACGGTGGTTGTGGTCGAGCACGACGAGGAGACCATGCGCCAGGCCGACGTGGTGGTCGACTTCGGACCGGGCGCCGGCGAGCGCGGCGGTCACCTGGTCATCAGCGGTACTCCCGAGGAGGTTCGGGATTGCTCCGCTTCCCTGACCGGTCACTACCTGGCCGGAAGGAAAGCGATCAGTGTCCCCGCGGAGCGCCGCCGCCCCGATGGCAAATGGCTCGAAATCATCGGTGCCCGACACCACAACCTCAAAGACGTCGCAGCCTCCATTCCCCTGGGGATCTTCACCTGCGTCACCGGTGTCTCCGGCTCGGGCAAGAGTTCGCTGATCAACGACATCCTTTTCAAGGCTCTGGACCGGGAACTGCACGGTGCCCTGACCGAGCCCGGCCGCCACGACGATCTCAGGGGCGTCGAGCATCTCGACAAGGTCATCCGCATCGACCAGAAGCCCATCGGCCGCACTCCCCGCTCCAACCCGGCCACCTACGCCAATGTATTCACCGCCATACGCCAGCTCTTCGCCCAACTGCCCGAAGCCCGGGTTCGCGGCTATGCCCAGGGCCGATTCAGTTTCAACGTCAGGGGCGGCCGCTGCGAAGCCTGCGACGGCAACGGAGCTCATCTGGTGGAGATGGAATTCCTCTCCGATATCTGGGTAAGCTGCGAGGTCTGCGCGGGTCGCCGCTTCAACCGCGAGACTCTGACCATCAAGTACAAGGGCAAGTCCATTGCCGACGTCCTCGACATGGAAGTAGGGGAGGCCCTTTCCTTCTTTGAGAATCTGCCTCCCATGCGCCGGGTTCTGCAAACCCTCAACGACGTGGGACTGGGTTATATCAAGCTGGGGCAGCCGGCGCCCACTCTCTCGGGGGGAGAGGCCCAACGGGTCAAATTGGCCAAGGAACTGTGCCGGCGGAGCACGGGCCGCACTCTCTACCTGCTCGACGAACCGACCACCGGCCTCCACTTCGCCGACATCGAAAAGCTGATGCACATCCTCCACACCTTCGCCGACCAGGGCAATACGGTGGTGGTCATCGAGCACAATATGGAGGTTGTCAAGACTGCGGATTACATCATCGACATGGGGCCCGAGGGTGGCGCCGCCGGAGGCGAGATCGTCGCCTCCGGCACCCCGGAGGAAGTGGCCCGGCGGCGGAAATCCTACACCGGACGCATCCTGAAGTCCATTCTCAAGCCGGCCCCTCCGGTTCCCCGGAAAAAGTTTGTCCCCGGGAGGGATCCCGCGCCGCTCCTCGAGGGCGATGGTCTGATTCGCCAGATTGAGGTGGTCGGCGCCCGCCAGCACAACCTGCGCAACGTCGATGTCAGCATACCGCGGGAGTGCATGACCGTCATCTCCGGAGTCAGCGGCTCGGGCAAGTCCACCCTGGCCTTTGACACCATCTACGCCGAGGGCCAGCGCCGCTACGTCGAATCTTTGTCGGCCTACGCGCGCCAATTCCTCGAGCAGATGCAGAAGCCCAAGGTCGAGCGCATCAGCGGGTTGTCGCCGGCCATCGCCATAGAGCAGAAGAGCCCGAGCAAAAATCCGCGTTCAACCGTGGGCACCGCAACCGAGGTCTACGACTATATGCGCGCCCTCTTTGCGGTCATCGGCACCCAGTACTGCCCGCGCTGCAACGAGGCGGCCGGAACCCAGACGGCGGAGCAGATCGTCGACCGCATTCTCGCCATGCCGGAGGGCCGCCGCATTCTGGTTCTGGCACCTCTCGAGCCGCACCGGAACGAGGGTTACGAAACCCTGCTCAAACGCGCCCGGGGCGACGGCTTCGCCCGCGTTCGCGTCGACGGCCAGGTGTTCGGCCTCGACACCGAGATCCACCTCGAGCGCCGCCACCGCCACCGTCTGGAGCTGGTGGTGGACCGCCTCAGCGTCGCCGCCGCCGCCCGCGCCCGCCTCAACGAAGCGGTGGAGAGGGCCCTGGACCTGGCGGACGGCGAGGTGGTCGTCGCCTCCCCGGACGACGACGGTGAAAACCGCTTCAGCCGGCGCTTCTCCTGCCCCACCTGCGGCCGCAGCTTCGATCCTCTGGTGCCGCAGCGCTTCTCCTTCAACCACCAGGAAGGAATGTGCCTCTTGTGTCAGGGCCTGGGGGTGGACGAAGGCGTCGACCGGGACCTCATTGTGGTCGACCACCACCTCAGCGTCCGCGCCGGCGCCATTGGCATATGGGGAGCGCTGGAGGACGGGGAATTCACCCGCGTCCTGGAAATCGCCGCCGATGCACTGGGCTTCGACCTGGATACGCCCTATGCCCGGCTGTCCCCCGAAGCCCGGCGCGCCATGCTTTACGGCGCACCCAACCACCGGCTCAGCGGGGAAGGCGGTTTCTCCTTTTACTACCGCGGCGTTTTTCCTCCCGTCGACCAATTCGTGCGCGCCTCGCAACGATACAGAAGGTTGCTGCAGCCCGTGCCCTGTTCGGGCTGCGAGGGCACCCGCCTCAAGCCCGAGAGCCGTACGGTGCGCCTGCGCGAGGCCACCATCGTCGATCTGGTGCGGCGGCCCATCGCCGCCAGCAGGCGCTTTTTCGCCGCCCTCGAGTTGAGTCGGCGCGAAGCCGAGATGGCCGCCGAACTGCTCCAGGAAATACGCACCCGCCTCAACTTCCTGGACCAGGTGGGTCTGGGCTACATCGGCCTCGACCGCCGCCTTTCCACCCTCTCCGGGGGCGAGGCCCAGCGCATCCGGCTGGCCAGCCAGATCGGCTCCGGCCTCACCGGCGTGCTCTACCTGCTGGACGAGCCTACCATCGGTCTGCATCCGCGCGACCACCGCCGCCTTCTGGGGGCCCTGCGCGATCTCAAGCAACTGGGCAACACCGTGGTGGTGGTGGAACACGATCGCGAGACCCTGGAAGAAGCCGACTTCATCGTCGACCTGGGTCCGGGTGCAGGACGCCAGGGTGGCGAAGTGGTGGCCTGCGGCTCGCCCCGGAAGTTGCGCCTGTCAAAGTCATCGAAGACCGGCGCCTACCTGCGAGGCGAGCTCCGGATCGCCAGGCCGCCGGTGCGCAGACGGCGGCGCAAGAGCAGAAAGCTCGAGCTCCTCGGCGTCCGCCAGCACAACCTGAAAAACATCGACGTGGAATTCCCCCTGGGCAAGCTCATCTGCGTCACCGGTGTCTCGGGATCGGGCAAAAGCTCCCTGGTGGAGGACGTCCTGCACAACGCCCTCGCAGCTGCAATTCACCGCAGTCAGCGCCCGGCCGGAGAATATGACGAGCTCCTGGGACTGGAGCATCTCGACAAGATCATCGCTATCGACCAGTCCCCCATCGGCCACTCGCCGCGCAGCACCCCGGCCACGGTGATGGGGGTTTTCGACCTCATTCGCCAGCTCTACGCCAGGCTTCCCGAAGCCCGGATGCGCGGATATGGCCCCGGTCGCTTCAGCTTCAACAAGGAGGGTGGGCGCTGCGAGGCCTGCGAGGGTCTGGGCTGGAAGTGCATCGAGATGCATTTCCTCCCCGATGTCTGGGTCGAGTGCGACACCTGTCACGGCAAGCGCTACGACAGCGAGGTGCTCAAGCTCCGGTTCAAGGGCCACTCGGTCGCCGACATCCTGGAGATGTCCATCCGCAAAGCGGTGGATCTTTTCGGCAGCGTTCCCAGGGTTCACCGGCAACTGCAAACTATGGAGGACGTCGGGCTGGGATACATGGCCCTGGGCCAATCTTCCACTACCCTCTCCGGGGGCGAGGCCCAGCGTCTCAAGTTGGCCGCCGAACTGGCCCGGCCCAGCACCGGCAGAACCTTCTACATCCTCGACGAGCCCACCACCGGCCTGCACTTCGCCGACATTGAAAAGCTGCTGGAGGTCATGCACCGCCTGGTGGCTTCGGGCAATACCATGGTGGTCGTCGAACACAACATGGACATCATCAAAAACGCCGATCACATCATCGATCTGGGACCCGAAGGCGGGGAAGCCGGGGGCCGGCTCGTGGCCTGCGGCACCCCTGAAAAGGTCGCCGCCGCCAAACGTTCCCACACCGGGCGGATCCTGCGCCAGGTGCTCCAGGATGAAGGCGGATAACCGGACCGCCCTGAGGGCGGTAATGGAAGTTTCCCACGTGTCTGCCCAGGGGGGCAGGATCAGGGCAGGCGGCAACGAAACGCAGGCTTTATGACCAACATCCACATCCCCCAGCGCGCCTTCTTCAACTTCTCCTTTGGCTGCCCCTATCGCTCCGACCCTCCCCGCATAGACGGCAACCTGCGCGACTGGGACGATTCCTGCCGCATCCCCGACCTGATGGCCGTGGAAGGGCTCAAGCCCTACGCCGACCTCTACATGGCCTGGGACGACTCCGGCCTCTACTTCGCTCTCCACGTGCGCCGGAAGACGCGCTACAAGATCGATCCAAAAAACCATGCCAGGGGCGACTGCCTGGAACTGTGGATAGATACGCGCGATCTGAAGGATGCGCATCGCGCCAACCGCTACTGCTATCACTTCTATTTTCTTCCCGGAGGGGCGGGCAAAGATGGTAAAAAGCCCATCGGCCGCCAGACGTCCATCGAACACGCCCGCGAGCAGGCGCCCCCGTGCCCCGAAGACTCCATAGAGGTGGGATTGCGCCGTCTCAAAAGGAGTTGCCAGATGGAGATAAAACTGCCCGCCTCCGGACTGGAAGGATTCCAACCGCGCGAATTCGACCGTCTGGGCTTTACCTATCTCCTCCACGACGCCGAAAAAGGTCTGCAATCCTGGTCTGGAGGGCGCGACTTGCCCATCGCCCAAGACCCCAGCACCTGGGGCACGGTCGAACTGCGGGCAGAGCCCGGAGAGCGGCGCTGAGATCCAGCGCCAAAGTGTGCCCTTATTCAAGAATTTATTACCTTTACACCGACGTTGGCTCCGACGAACGATTCCGGCGCTGCCCTTCCACCTGAAAAAAGCCTTTATGCCATCTCTACAATCACCGCATCGCTGGGTCGGAGTGGTGGTGTTTCTGCTCGTCCTCGGCCTCTACACCAAGACCATGGCCCCGGGACTGACTTTCTGGGACTGCGGCGAGTTCATCACCTGTTCCTACATTCTCGGGGTGCCGCACCCGCCCGGCTCTCCCCTCTACATTCTCCTGGGCCGCATATTCACCTTGCTGCCCTTCGCCGATATAGCCTGGCGCGTGGTGCTGATGTCGGTGCTTGCCTCGGCCCTGTCCGTGTGGTGCGCCTATCTCAGCACCGTGGTCCTGGCCCGCAGGGCTCTGGGCGGCGCCTCCCTGCAACCCTTCGACGACGGCCGCGAAGTCGGCGTCGTCCTGGGAGCCGCGTTGTCGGCGCTGGTTCTGGCCTGCTCCTACACCATGTGGTTCAATGCCACCGAGGCCGAGGTCTACGGCTATTCCATCTTCTTCGTCTGTCTGGGGGTCTGGCTCGTTCTTTACTGGGAGGGTACGCAGCACGGCGCCAGCAACGACAAGTGGCTTTTCCTCATCGCCTACGTCTTCGGCCTGGGCGGCGGTCTGCACCTTCTCTGCCTGCTGATCATCCCTTCGATCCTGATTCTGGCCTGGTTCGCCGACGAGAAATTGCGCCGCCCCATCGTGCTGATCCTGGCTTTGGGAGTCTGGGGCTTCATGTCCCTGCTGCTGCTGGGGCCTGGTACGGCAACCAACCTCTCCATCCTCGTCGCCCTGGCCGCCCTGCTCTACTACCTCTATCGCCACGACCGCCGCTCCTGCTGGCTGCTGGTGGGGTTCGCGGTGCTTTTCGGCCTGGGTTATTCCACCTACGGGGCGCTCTATATCCGCTCGGGCCTCGAACCCGCGGTCGACCAGAACAACCCGGAAACGTGGGCGGCTTTCGTCAAGTTCCTCAACCGCGAACAGTACGGCAGCGAGAGTCAGTTGCTGGGCATGCTGCAGGCCAAGGCCACGCGCACCTACCAGTTCTGGCACCTGCAGATGAAGTACTTCTTCCAGCAATTTCCCTTTCCCCTGCTGGAGCGGACGGTGGAGTTCCGCCGGGCCACGGAAAACGCCAAGGACGTGGTGAGCGTCTCCCTGATTCCCTACCTGCTGGGTCTGGGAGGTTTGCTCTGGCACGGGCGCCGGGACTGGAAGCGCTTTCTGGCCGTTTTCTCCATGTTCCTGATCATGGGGTTCGGCCTGTCGCTCTATCTGAACATGAAAGATCCTCAGCCGCGCGAACGCCACTACGTATTCGGCGGCATGTATTACGCTTTTGCCCTTTGGATAGGTCTGGGCTGGGTCGGGATTGTCGAGAACCTGCGCCGGCGCTTCGCCCTGCGCGGCGCCCTTCTCTGGACCTTGGCCTGTTGCGGCCTCGCCCTGCCCGTGGGGATTGTGGCCAAGCTCTACCACGTCGAGGACCGCACCGGCGACTACGTGGCCCATGACTACGCCTACAATATTCTGCAGTCTTGCGACCCCAACGGCCTGCTCTTCACCAACGGCGACAACGACACCTTTCCCCTGTGGTATCTGCAGGAGGTGGAGGGAGTCCGCAGGGACGTGCGGGTAATCAACCTGAGCTTGCTCAACACCAACTGGTACATCAAGCAACTGCGCGACCGCGAGCCCAAAGTTCCCATCCGGCTCGACGACACCTACATCGACTCGGTGCTCACCGACACCCAGTTGGTCGACCTCTACCGGCGCGCCTGGCGCGAGCCGGTGATCTCCCAGGTAAAGAAGGCGCTCTCCGACGCCGGCTTCGAGGCCGATGTCAAACCGCCGCCGGGTTACGAAGTGCTGCGGGTTCAGGACCTGATGATCATCGGCCTGCTCCTGTGGAACGACTGGCAGCGCCCCATCTATTTCGCCATCACGGTGGCGGGCAGCAGCCGTCTCGGCCTCGACCCCTACCTGCGCATGCAGGGCATGGCCCTCAAGCTGGTGAAAGAGCGCGATCAGGGACCCGATGGAGAAGCGCTGGAGCACAACCTCTTCGAGGTCTACCGCTTCCGCAACCTCACCGACCCCGAGGTCTACAAGGATTTCAACACCCAGCGCCTGCTGGCCAATTACCGCGCCTGCGTCATGCAACTGGCCGATATCTACCAGAAGGCGGGCAGGAACGCGGAGGTGGCGAAGCTGATGCTCTGGGCCGAGGAGCGCCTGTTCTTCAACTGGGAGGGCTACTATACGGCCGCCGACTATCTGAAAGACAGCGGCCGGATCGAGGTGGCCAACACCTTCATCTCCAAGGCCGGTGCCCTGCTGCTCGATTCCTACGGCGAGGCCCCCCATGCCAGCTACGAGAATGTCGTGACTCTGGCCGGCATTCTCCTCAACCCGCCGCACTCCGCCTATGACCAGGCTGAATATCTCTACCGCGCAGCCCTTGCGCGCGAGCCGCGGCGCTGGGAAGCCTACTACGAGCTGGCCGCGACCTTGCAGGCCAAAGGCGACGCGGAGGGCGGCCTCAACCTTCTTGAAGAGTACCGAGAAAGATTCGGAGAGGTGAAGGAACTCATGGAGGCCGAGAAGGTCCTGGGCAACGCCCTGAGCCGGCGCCAGGAGACGCAGGAGAACATGGAACCTGCCCAGGACAGCTCAGCCGCCCAACCGTGAGTGCAGCGGTCACCATCGTCATCCCCCACCATCGGGCCGAGATTCTGTGCGACTGCCTCCGGTCTCTGTTCGAACCCGGTGGCCTGCCTCTGCGCGTCATCGTCGTGGACGACGGTCCGGACGCCCCCAGCATAGAGCGCGCCAGGAAGGAATTCCCCCAAATCGAGGTTCTGCGCAACAAGCGCAACCTGGGCTTCAGCGCATCCTGCAACCGCGGCCTGAAGGCGGTGCGCACGCGCTACGCCGTTCTCCTCAACGACGACACCCGGGTGACCGCCAACTGGCTCGAGCCTCTGGTGCAGACGGCCGAAAACGACCCCGCCATAGCCGCATGCCAGCCCAAGCTTCTTTCGGCCGGGCAACCGGGCCGCCTGGACGACGGCGGCGCGGCCGGGGGCTACATCGACCGTCTTGGTTTTCCCTTCTGCCGCGGCCGGGTCCTGTTCCATCTGGAGCGCGACCAGGGGCAGTACGACCGCCAGGTGCCCCTGTTCTGGGCCTGCGGATCGGCCATGTTCCTGCGCCTCGAGGCGGTTCGCCGGGTCGGCTTTCTGGACCCGGAATACTACATGCACATGGAAGAGATTGACCTGTGCTGGAGGCTGCACCTGGCCGGATGCAAGGTAATGGCGGTGCCGGCTTCCGTCGTCTATCACTACTCGGGCCGGTCCCTGCCGGCGGCCAGCTACCGCCGGGCCTACCTCAAGCACCGCAACAACCTGGTCATGGTCTACAAGAACCTGAGCGCCGCTTGCATCCTGCGCATACTACCACTGCGCTGCTGCCTCGAAGTGGCCGCCAGCCTGGGCTATTTGCTGAGACGCGAATGGCGTCAGGTTCCGGCCCCGATGGCCGCCCTTCTGTGGTGCCTCACCCATCCCTCCAACTTGAGGCGGCGCCGGCGTCAGAGCCAATCTTTGCGGGAGGGCTCCGCCGCGGCCGTCGACGACGGGGTCTACGCGGGCAGCATCCTCTACCAGTACTTCGTGCGCGGAGTGCGCACGGCCAGCGCCCTCATGCCGGAGGAAGACGCGCCATGAAGGGTTGGTTGCGACCGGCATCGCCGCCGCCGGGCCCGTCCCGCAGGCCTCGGTGGTTTTGCTTTCTTACAGCTGGTGCGGGCGGACCGCAACCGTGAGGAAAATGGCGCGGCGGCGGGTAATTCTGGGCAGCGAGCGCCTTTTCGAGGAGGATTTCGATCTCGTTGCCGGCAAACGGGTCGGGCTCATTACCAATCACTCGGGAGTCGACGGTTCGCTGCGCTCCACCGCAGACCGTTTGCACCGGAAAGCGGGGACCGAATTGGTGGCCCTCTTCGGTCCCGAGCACGGCATCCGCGGCTGCGCCGCCGACGGCGCCAGCGTCCCCACGACGATAGATCCGCAAACGGGCGTGCCCGCCTACAGTCTCTACGGCGCCCGGCGCCAGCCCGACCAGGCCATGCTCGACGGCGTCGAGGTGATGCTCTTCGACATCCAGGACGTGGGCGCGCGTTTCTACACCTACCTCTACACCATGAGTCTCAGCATGCAGGCCTGCGCCGCCAGAGGCCTTACTTTTGTCGTCCTCGACCGGCCCAATCCCATCGGCGGAGAGGCAGTGGAAGGCAACCTGCTCGACCTGGAATTCGCTTCCTTCGTCGGACTCTACCCCATTCCCATCCGCTACGGCCTGACCATCGGCGAGTTGGCCCTGCTCTTCAACCGCGTCTTTGACCTCGGCGCCGACCTCCGGGTAGTGGAGATGAGGGGCTGGCGGCGCAGTTTCTACTGGGAGGACACGGGTTTGCCCTGGGTGCCTCCCTCGCCCAACATGCCCGGGGTCGACACCGCCGTGGTCTATCCGGGGATGTGCTTCTTCGAGGGGACCAATATCTCCGAGGGCCGCGGGACCACCAGGCCTTTCGAGCAAGCAGGGGCACCCTTCATCGACGGGGCGCTCCTGGCCGAGGGGCTCAATACGCTGGACCTGCCCGGCGTCCGCTTCCGGCCCCTGTACTTCCTCCCTGCCGCCGGCAAGTATGCGGGACAGACCTGCCAGGGCATCCAGGTCCACGTGCTGGAGCGCCGCAGCTTCGAGCCGGTGCGCACCGGCCTTGAAGCCCTGGCCATGGTCCGCAAGCTGTGGCCGCGGGAGTTCGTCTGGAATCTGCCGCCCGGCGGCATCTACAATTTCGACCGTCTGGCCGGCACCGACCGCACCCGCCTGGCCCTGGACGGGGGCACTCCGGCGGGCAAGCTTCTGGCCTCTTGGGAAAGCGATTTGCAGGCATTCGACCTACTGCGCCGAAATGTGCTGCTCTACTCCTGATTGTCCTCCAGGCGATGGCGCGCACCTGGGGGTGGAACTGAAAGGCCGACAGGAAAGGAGAGATACGGATGGCGAAATTAAATGGAATCGATTTGAAAAGGCTGGTGTGCAACAATGAATTCAAGCCGCGCTGGGAGCCCTGCACCCTGGAGCCCCTGGGAGCGGACCAGGTGCAGGTCAAAAGCGAGCTGACCGCTGCCAAGCACGGCACCGAGATGTCGCAGTTTCTCGGCAAGGCAATTTACGCGACCACTCCTTACCTGAGGGAAGAGAAGGTGTTCGACCGCACCCGGAAAAAGGATTACGACCCGTCCACCTGGGTCGGCAGCGGCAATACCACGGTGGGCACGGTGATGGCGGTGGGCGCCGACGTCAAGGGTCTCAAGGAAGGAGACCGGGTGTGGGGATACGGTGGTTTTCAGACTGTGCACCAGGGCGCGCAATTCGAAAAGCTGGTCCCCGGCTTCACCCCGGAAGCGGCCTGCTGCATGGACCCCGCCAGTTTCGCCATGGCCGCGGTGCGCGACGGCAGTGTGCGCGTGGGGGAGAGGGTGATCGTCTTCGGAATGGGAGCGATCGGGCTTCTGGGCGTGCAGCTAGCGCGGCTTTCGGGGGCGGTGGAGGTGGTGGCGGTGGATCCGCTGGCGCCGCGCCGCCAGCTGGCGTTGCGCCACGGGGCGTCACGAGCGGTGGATCCCCGGGAAGTGGGGGATTTCGCCCTGGCGGCGCGCCAATGGTTCGACGACGGGGCGGACGTGGCGATCGAGGCCAGCGGCAATTACGGCGCCCTCAACCAGGCGATTCAGTCCACCCGCTACGCCGGCAACGTGGTACCGCTGGCGTTTTATACGGGTGAATCCAAAGGCCTGGATCTGGGCGCGGAGTTCCACTTCAACCAGATCAATATCATCTCGGCGCGGGCGTGCAGTGCGCCCCAGCGCGACTTGTTCTGGAGCAATCAGCGGATATTCGCCACCCTGGTCGAGTTTTTCGCGCGCGGCGATCTGGTGCCGCACGGATTGCCGAACCCCATCGTTACTCCGGAGCAGTTGCCCGAGACCTACGGCAAAATTTATCACGCCCCGCACGAGGTGATAAAGGTGGCGGTGCGCTACAACTAGTACACCTCGGCGCAATTGATACATTTTATTATTGTCAGGCCATCAAGGCTTTGCCCGTGTATGTCCATTGGAACGGCTTGGCCCTAGTGCGGTTGAAGTATTCGATAAAGGACAAGACGCGTTCTTTGAGCTGTTCCACCGAGGAGAAGCTGGCGCGTTTGAGCAGGCGGCGGACGAGGATACTGAACCACAGTTCAATCTGGTTGAGCCACGAGGCGCGTTTGGGCGTATACACGAAACGAATGCGGTGCCTGGAATCGGCCAGGAAGTCGGCGCGGGTGGCGCACGAGCGCAGGATCCCGCGGCGTCCCTTCTTGCCCAGATCCTGATCGAGATCGCACAGAACCGCCACCAAGTGGACCAGGGATTCGGATGGGTGCGTGTTGAGGTTGTCGACGATGAAGATCCATTCGCCCTCCAGATCGCTGGCCACCGTCTGCAACAGGTGGTGGGCGAACTCCTCCTCGCTGCGCGTGGGGGCCATCGTAGGGGCCAGGATGCGACCGGTGGCGACCTCGAAGTTGGCGATCAGATTGTGCGTGCCGTGGCGGACGTAGTGCGCCTCCTGCCGCTCGACAAATCCGGGGATCGCCGCCTTGGTGGGATGCAGGCGCTCCAGTGCCTGCATGCCGGTCTTCTCGTCGCAACAGATCAGATGCACCCCTTGCTCGTGCAGCGTCAGGGCCTGTTCATACAGGGTACAGACCGTGGACACCTGGTGGCGAAACCGCTCCGGGTCCTCCGGCTCCGGGTTGAGCCAGGAGCGGATCCGATGCGGCTTAAGATCCGCCTGATTTTAAAAAACGCCCCACCGTACGCACCGAAATGCTGGACACGACGTTCCGTTTTACCGCCTCTTCGGCCACCTCTCGGGGGGTCCAGTGGGACACCGGACGTTGCGAGTCCTCGGGGGGCTCACAGGCGATGGCGATGATTTCGACGATTTGCTCGGGGGTGAAGATCCCCTGCCAGCCCGAGCGCGGGGCATCCCCCAGCGTCTCGGTGACGCAACGGCGCAAGTCCGAAGCGCAGGCGCTTTCTTCGGCCGCCTGCAAACGCTCTCGGGCCGCCGCCCAGCGCTGCCGCCAGCGGCCCACCGTGCCGGCGTCCACGCCCAAGTCCTTGGCCAGATCCCGGTTAAGGACTCCCCGGGCGGCGGCCAGCACGATTCGTGCCCGCTGCACCAAACGCTGCTCCCCCGTGGGGCAACGAACCCAATGCTCCAAGACCTCCTGCTGTCGAGCGCTGAGCTCGATGTCAGGGGCAATTCGCATCTCTTCGACGTGCTCCTTTGTCATCATACGGGGAGCCGTCGTGGGAAGAAAAAGGCAACCAGGAGGGGACCGCCCTGCTCAAAGATAATAAAAGGCTAGAATTGCGCCAAGCAGCACTAGTGTGCCGTCCCGGGGCTTCCTTGGAAAACGAAGGCACCGAAGCATTCCCTCCACCACAGGCGCACGCGGTCGCAACCTTTGAAGAGAAGTCCAGAGGGTTTCAGGTTTCGAGGTTGAGCCAGCCCATTTCGGCGCTGCTCAGGCTGAGCCCCAGGGCTTGCAGGGAAGTGGTGGATTCTTCCAGGGTGCAGGGGCCGATGAGGGCGTAGATATCGAGGGGCTGACAGAGGACGTAGGCCAGGGCGATCTGAGTGGCGGTTACGCCCTTTTTTCGCGCCAACTCGCGGGCGCGCTCGAGGCGGAGGAAATTGGCCCCGTTGAACCATACCCGGGCCGGGTGGTTGGGGGGCAGTTTCTTCTCGTCGCCCGGCTTGAAGCGGCCGCTGAAAAAACCCGTGGCCTGAGACGACCAGGCGAAGACGGGCATTTTTTTTCGCAAATACCAGGTGAAAGCGTCGGCGTCCTTGGCGGTGGTGCAGTCGGGGGTCCACATGGGTTCGTTCCAGCGCGCCAGGGCGAAGTTCGGGCTGCTGGCGGCGAAACCGGCGATGCCTCTCGCGGCGGCGTACTGGTTGGCGGCGTCGATGCGTTGGGGGTTCCAATTGGAGCCCCCGAAGGCGCGGATGCGGCCCGCCTCCCTGTGGGCGTTGAGACAGTCGACGAATTCGGCCACCGGGACCTCCGGGTTGTCGCGGTGTAGAAAGTAGATGTCGATGTAGTCGGTGCGCAGGCGCTCGAGGGATTCGCAGATCTGGTGGTCGACGTACTCGGGATAGTTGAGGGGGGTGTGGCCGCCTTTGTCGATGATGACGATGCGGTCGCGCAGGCGGCGCAGCTCGATCCATCTGCCGATGGCGCGCTCGCAGACGCCGCCGCCGTAGCCGTAGGCGGTGTCGATGGCATTGCCGCCGTGCTCGAAGTAGTGGTCGAGAAGGGCGCAGGTGAAGGGCATGTCGTCGATACCCAGAGACATGGAGCCCATGACCACGCGGGCGATTGGGACGTCGACCCCGGGGACCTGGCCGCAGGGCATGGCCACCTCGGCGCTGGGTTCTAGGCCCGCGCCGGAGAGGGAGGTGGAAAGGGCGGTGTCGAGCTCGCCGTCGAAGACCAGGCCGAGCTCCCGGCGCCAGGAGTCCAGGGTCCGCATGTTGCCGATGGAGTCGGCCCAGGTCATGCACGGCGGCGGTGCCTGGCGGCCATTCTTGTGGTGGCGCGAGACGATGTCGGCCTCCAGGGTGTAGAGCGGGGCGTCGGACCTCACCCTGATATTCCGGGTCCGGCGCTTGTCGGAGCGCCGCACGGCAATAAGGCCGGGCTCGCCCCCGCGGCCGGGAAACCAGGGGTCGGGTACGATGATGTGGCCCTCGCTGCCCCAGATGCGCAGGGCTGAATCCACCCCGACCTGGGTGCCGCAACTGATGTTGGCGACGATGTCGCCCTCAAATTTCAGCACTGCCGTGGCCCATTCATCGACGCGGCTGGTGGCGCCCACGTGGCCGGCGCCTTTGACCGCCACCGGATCGGCGAAATCGGTGCCCAGGGCGGCACCCGCCAGCAGGCGGCACATGGACACGGTGTAACAGCCCACGTCCATGATCCCACCCCCGGCGGCCGGATTGGATAGGCGGATGTTCTCGTACTGGGGGCCCATGTTGTAGCTGAAGTGGGCCTGGATCAGGCGCACCTCGCCGATGGCGCGGTCGTGGACGAGGCGGACGAGGCGGGCGGTCTGGGGATGGCAGCGGTACATGAACGCTTCCATTAAAAAGACGCCGTGGCGGCGCACCGCTTCGACCGCTACCATGGCCTCGGCGGCGTTGGTGGCCAGCGGTTTCTCGCACAGGATCGCCTTGCCCGCCGCGGCGCAGCGGGTGGTCCACTGCAAGTGCAGGTGGTTGGGCAGGGAGATGTATACGGCTTCCACCTCGCTGTCGGCGAGCAGTTCGGCATAGGAAGCGTAGCACCTGGGCACGTCGAACTTTGCTCCGAACCCCATGGCTTTCTCGCGGCGGCGGCTGGCGACGGCCAGCAGGTCGCCGGTGCTCGATTCAGCCACGGCCCCGGCAAAGACGGCGGCGATGCGGCCGGTGCCGAGAATGCCCCACTGCATCTTGGCGCTCATGTAGTGGAATCCTTCGCTGCTGCAGAGAATGTGGCCCTGGCAGGCCCCTTCTCCGGACCCTGGAAGTCCGGGCGGTGGATCCTAGGCCGCGGCAAATTTAGCGCATTCGGCGTTGAGACGTTCCGCGTCCCCCGGACCGGTGTGAACGAAGATGCGGTATTTCAATGCCAACTGCTCTCCCTTGCCGAGCTCTATGGGGCCGGTGAAGTAGTTGTAGTTGGGGGACAGGGGACCGTAGTCGCGGGCGAACCAGTGAGCCGGCACCGGGTTGGAGGGGTGGTCGAAGATGGCAAGTCCGATCCAGCGGCCGTTGGTTTCCGCACTTTCGTCGATCCAGTGCGCCGCTTTGCCGAACATCTCCTTTTCGCCGCGCCGCCCCTCGCTGTCGGTGAGCACCCCGCCGTGAACCGCGACGAGCCAGTCGGCGGGCCGCACCAGGGGCATGCCCGATTCGTTGGTCGGATGCAGGGTCGCGGGGATGGCAAGGGTGCGCAGCACGATGGCGGCGTCGAGGTAGAGCTCGCCGTTTTCCAAGACCTCCCAGCGCAAGGAGCGCGAGTCGGTGAACAAGGCATTGCCGTCGGGCATGACCCACTCGCTGTCGTGAGACAGGGCGGCCACGTTGCCTTCAGCCTCTGTGCGCACCTCCCCGGCGACGCGGATCTTGCCGCGGTTGCGCTTTTCGCGGTAGAGATAGAAGTCGAGATCGTCGTTGACCACCCCGTGGGAAAAACAGACGCCGTGGTGGTGGAGGTGGTCGGCGGGCTGGTCCTCGAGGACGTTGCGCCCGCCCGGTCCGAGCAGGCAGGTGACGTGCGGGTATTGATCGGCGTGCCAGACGTAGCGCGAAAGGGTCAGGCGCTCGCCGGCGCGCAGGTTGATTACGGTGGGGGTTTCTCTGACGAATTCCAGATCCATGGACGGGGCTCCTTCTTGCGGGTTTGGTGGGCAGGATGAAAAAGTAGAGAAACCGCCTGTTTTGTCCATTTGATTGTTTGGCGAGGGATTGCTTTTGTGGCGGTTGTTCAGTTGTTCCGGCAGTTGAGTGCAGGCTATTTACCCTATTGAGTATTTTTACTCAATGGAGTAAGTGCGGGAACATATCTGCCGACCAAGTGCAGCGCCGGTGCAGTCGACGAGAGTCGAAATACGAGCGAGAGGCAGTCGCCGGTGAGGCAATGTCCGTTGGGACTTGGAAGATTTTGACATGGGACTGCTGTATATGTATGAGTATGTGTATTAAAATACACCCTAGTATTGGCGTCGGTTACTGGCGCGAAGGCGGGAAGCGTTATGGGCAAAAGAAAAAAAGGTGAGCAAGCACCTCTTGATATTGCAGAAGCGATCGATCAGGCGGAGGTGATGGTGGATTTTCTACCGCCGCCCGACCAGCTCGTTCCAAAGGAGGAGACCGTGCGGGTGACGCTTAACCTCAACAAAAGGAGCGTTGATTTCTTCAAGGTAAAAGCGCGGGAGAATGGCGTTCCCTACCAAAGTATGATCCGGAAAGTTCTGGATATTTATGCGCAGCAATTCTGAGTGCCCCCGTTGGTAGCTGCCGCTTCCCGCCCGGATGTTTCGCATGGGAGTGGAAATGGCGGCGGAAAAGACCGCCACCACCGGCTACGCCCTGCTGTCCAAGTGGCCGGTCAACAAGAAGAACGCGCCCAGGACCGCCCTGGAGATCGCCGGCCTCGACAGCGTCACCCGCGATCCGTCGAAGCCTTTCTACGGCAGGGAGACCCTAGGCGGGGTCGAGTACTCCACTGCCGTTTACGCCGATGTAGCCGTCTCGCCTACCTGCGTGACCTACTACAAAGCCCACATCGACAGCCCCCGCAACGACTTCGAGCTGGGGGACATAATGGGTGGCGTCGTCATCCGCATTCCGTTGCATGATTGAATGCACCCTCGGATCGGTGCCGGGTTCGAAAATTACCAACTTGGGTCTTGGTGAAAAAATCTGGTTCATTCTCTTCCGTAATGCGAGGCAGTGGTGTATCGCAGCCGCCGCCGAGGTTTTGTATGGGGATGAGATCAGCTTCAAGAGGCACCAGCCTGTTTCCAGCTATTTTTCACTTGGTTAAATATCGAACATAGTCAAGTCGGATTTGGGTTGTTTATATCGGACTCGACGAACTTGTATTGTCCAGGATGCTCCATGGTCCTATAATAGGATGGAAATGGCTGGTTGGTTTGAAGGTCACAGGCAGGATATCGATGGCGGACATAGTGGATAGCAGAAAGCGGAGTGAAATGATGTCCGGGATTCAGGGCCGGGACACTGCTCCGGAAATCCTCGTCCGCCGCATTGCGCACCGTCTGGGGTTTCGCTTTCGCCTGTATCGCAAGGACCTTCCAGGCCGACCGGATCTGGTATTTCCTCGTTTCCGGACCGTAGTATTTGTGCATGGATGTTTCTGGCACAGACACCACGGCTGTAAATATGCCTACACGCCCAAGACCAGAGGGAGGTTCTGGGCCGGAAAATTCAGTCAGAACGTTGCCCGGGACCGAAGTAACGAGAAGGCATTGATCTGCCTCGGCTGGCGGGTCTTTGTCATCTGGGAGTGCGAGACGCGCAATCAGGCGTATGTGGAAAAGTACCTTCTGAATTCTCTGGGCCGGAATAAAGAAGCCGCGATTGAACCAGTGATATGATATGATACGAGGGTGTGACATTTTCTGCGGGGCCGGCGGCAGCAGCGCCGGGGCAAGGGCGGCGGGAATCGAAATGGTTTCCGGCATCGATATGTGCCGAACGGCAACAGCAACCTTCGCATCGAATTTTCCTGACGCCCATGTGATAACCAGTCGGCTCGAAGATGTCGATATGACCGACTTCAAGCCGAGGACAGGGCCCATCGATATCCTCCTTTCCTCTCCGGAGTGCCGTAACCACACCTGCGCCAAAGGTTCGGCTCCCCGAGACGAGTCCAGCCGCGCCACCGCCATGCAAGTAGTCGAGTATGCCCGCGCACTCCGTCCGAGATGGCTTGTTCTGGAGAACGTTGTATACATGCGTCCATGGTCGAGGTATGAAGAATTGAAAAACCAAATTCGGGACATCGGGTATTTCCTTGAAGAGTGCGTCCTGAACTCGGCCGACTTCGGTGTGGCACAGAAGCGTCGCAGGCTATTTCTCGTTTGTGACCGGGCACGGCAACCAGAACTGATAATTCGAAAGCGGCGAGGCCGACGGAAAACAGTCAAGTCCGTGCTCGACCCCGCAGATGCCTGGAAAACATCTGCATTGTTTGCCGAGGGGCGTGCGGCCGCTACGCTCGAACGGGCGAGACGCGGGTTCCAGGCGCTTGGTGAAGAGGCCAGTTTTCTGCTAGTGTATTACGGGAGTGATGGCAGCGGCGGCTGGCAGCCACTGAACCGTCCACTTCGAACAATTACTACGGTAGACCGTTTCGCGTTGGTCCAACACGACGGGAGTGAGCCGAGAATACGAATGCTGCAGGTGCCCGAACTCAAACGGGCAATGGGGTTGAGCGACGCATTCAAGTTGCAGGAAGGTACACGCAGGGACCGGATAAGGCTCCTTGGAAACGGGGTCTGCCCGCCGGTGATGGAAGCGGTCGTGCGATCACTGGTGCAGGGGCAACCGCAAATGGGCGAAGACAGGCACACAGATAACTCCTCGTAATCTGACCGATGTGAAAGGTTGATACGGAAAGAGCCCATGAGATCTGTGGAGGCTGTACGGGCAGAACTCAACGATCGATTCGGGGACATCTTCGGTTTTGCCGTGCGTGTAGTAGAAGAGAATCAGGTCCACGCAGACTTATGGCGAGGCAAGGAGAACGAAACCGGCGTCGTACTGTACCACTTTGCGAAGGCCGTAAACCTCCTCGACACGACGCGCAGGCTGTGTCATGATGGCTTCGCCCGGGAAGCAATCGCCACCTCCCGCAGTCTGTTCAATCTTTTCATCAATCTCCGGTGGTTGACCAAACCAGGAGTGTCTCCCGAGCGTCTTGAGAGATTCTCCGATCATGAGATGACCTCAAAGGCAAACAATGCGATGACGCTGATCAAGTGGGACAAGTACATCACCGAAGAGCAGAAGCAACAGCATCGCGCCCTGATTCGAAAAATTGGCCCGATTGCCAAGTCACTCGGAATCAATAAGGGCAGGAAAGGAATGTACCCGAACTGGCATCCCGGAATTCAGGAAATGGCGAGGGATACAGATCTGCTGGATGAGTACTACCTCACGTACAGGCGGCTCTCCCAGACGGAACACACAGATCCGGAATCGGTTCGGGAATACCTGGAGAGAAATGGCGATAAAATACTCGTGCGTGGAGATGTGGGTCCAAGTACGAAGTATGTGCTGGTTGTGATGATGGACACTATCCGGTATTTCCTGAACGTGAAGCGAGACGCCGCTCCTTCTCTGGGATTCGAGAAGAGCCAAGATGAGGTGGAGGAGTTTGTGCGACTCAAAGAAAAGTATGCGGATTCATTTGCAGGCTGTTGAAACCAGTCGCCAACTTCGCTACGAACCGCGGCGTCGTTGGCGAACTACACCACGACTAGGCAATGGCTTTTTGCAACCTAATACCAATCCCTCAGCCATGCAATCAGCGCGTTCTGGAAAACGCCTGCCAGAGGATTGTTACCCAAATGTGTCTTTACTGAATTTATCTCCAACTTCCGGCGCCCTACTAGATGATTTCCATACTATTTGGGGTTTATGGTTAGAGCGCTTCTATCAATATTTACCCTGTCTGGGAAAACCAACAAGTTAGGAAGTAATGAGTTCCTGGAGGAAGGGGTCAGGAAGCCTTGGCAGTTTGTGTGTTGGTATAAAGCCTCACCAAGTTTCTGAGTAGGTGCTGGAGGATTGGATGATACGACTGATGTGTTGGTACGAATCGCATAGTCTCCCCAGTCGCCCGTCAGTTCCTGGACTGTCGTTTTTACTTTCGCACGTTCACTAGGCTTTCGGAGATCTGCGACGCGATCAAGATGAATGGTTACTCTCGCAACAGTCCAACCGGGAGCGGCAACCTGAGCGACGTCGGGCTTCCCCCGCAACGCTTGAACTTCCAGTAATGCAGTGTTTGCATCAAATGCGAAATACAGGACGGGAAACATTGCTTGAGTGCTCTTGAATCTCGTCTCAGAATTATAAGAACGCCAAAACAACGGATTCCTAGAGTAAACGTCCCGGACTGCCCGGCACCAGTCGGTCTTGGGAAACGTGGGGTCGGGAAGGGCACGAAGCGACAATCTCCCAACGTCTGGTTTCACGAAAACGCTCCATCGTCTATCGCATCCAGCCGGCTGGATATGACCCGAAGTCGTTCTACATTGATTTCATTGCTGTTGAAAAACTGTTGTGGGGTGATATCTCCGAAAATCAGATTGACAGCGTTCATCCAACGCTCGAACGCTTGCGTTCGCTCTTCATCAACGGGCGGCATCTCTGGGCCCCTAATCAACCCAAGCGGCAAGCCATCTCGGAACATAGTCTCGATACGCTTACGAACGATATCTCGTACAATGTTTGGGTGGCTGGCCACTCTTGAGGTGGCGATTGCGTTGACGAATCGATCAAGAAAAAACAGATCGTCTCTTTCGTCGCTTTGGAGCATTTGTCTCGGAGTTTTACCGAAATCAGCCAAAACCGCGTCCAACCAATCTTCCAGTTCAGATTCCACCGTTGGGTATCCTGGCGGCATCTGCTCGGAAGGTCCTTCAGGCTTCGCAAACAAACAATTCAACCGATCCCTGATTTCGTCCGGAATTGGGCAGCTGGAAAACCTCTCCCCCGCCTCTGGATTCTCTCGACCCACCCGGTCACGGAACAGGGGGGCCAACGCCGCTTTCACAACGCGATAGCTGTCATCGTAGCCGCTAGCTTCGCCGAGCTCTTCGGTAAGGGATGCAATCTGCTCAACCAGATGCTGCTCACTCCTGATCTCGGTACCATCGAGATGATTAGCTTTCTCCACAGATCGAATGTCAAACGGCTTCGGTATGCCTTCAAGACGTTCTCGCAGGAATGTCTTGAGCTCAGGAGCTCTCGCTGCATGCCACGTCCACAAGAAGACGACGTAGGGGCCACGCGGCTGAATCTTCTCCAGGATCCTTCCGATCGAACTGAAGTTTGACTTGAAATCACCTGAGGCAAGACCGCCGGCGCCGAGATTTAGATCTGCAAAGATTACCCTGACCTCCGGACAGGCCTGGATATCCGCCAATCCGGTGAAATGAATTTTGTAGCATGGCACGCCGTAACGGCTGAGGCCATTAGCTAGACCCGCCAAGTCATCGGGTTCGTCGTCAATGGCTATGATCGGGGTTGATGACGACATCATGCCCTCCCTTTGAATATCATGGCAACAACTGCGCCATCGTACTCCGCAGAGACATCGACTTCATCTCGCTGCGGGAACACGAGCTGACCCCCATTCAGTTCCATTGCCAGATTTGCGTAATACAACCCCAGCCCCATCCCATCAGGCTTTCGAGTAAAAAAAGGCCTCATCAGATGTTCCGGGACATCCCCCTGAAGTCCCGGACCGTTGTCCGCAACGATAATTGCCGGACCATCCGCAAAGTCTCCAGACGCGCCGATGTATAGCCGGCGTTCAGAAGTCTCGCTGTCTGGCGACAGCGTCGACCACCTTACCCTCAGCCAGTAGAGCGCGTTGTCGATCAGGTTGTTCAAAGCCCCAAGAACCAGCCCGAAGGAAAAAGTGGCTTCGAAATCTCCATCGCCGCCAAGCAGAGGGCAAGCCAATTGCACCTTGTGGTAACGCAGTCGCAAGAGATTGAACTCACGGGCTGCCGCAACAAGGTTGAGGGCGCTATGCCGCTTCTTTCGGTCTCGTCGCAAAAGCGTCGAGAATCCATCCAGGACGCCCACCAGTTGCTGGGCCTGCCTTGCCGCCCCCTCCATGTCCCGTCCGTCAACGATGGTCTGATGAAGCACGCGGACTCCTCGTTCCACCTCGTGAAATACCACCGCCAGATTGAGACCGGAGAGCCCCGCGGCAAGCAGCGTTTCCTGCATGTTTATATAGTCCTGCTCGATCTTCTTTACGTATGGCTCGAGGGTTTCGGCTACGCCACGCCTGTCAAGTTCTCGCCTCAATTCCTGGATGGGTTTTTCGACTCGAAGTTCGGTCAGATCGCTAGGTTTTGTCGTAAGTTGCCGAATTCGATTCTTATCGAATTGCCGTTCTTCTTCCAATGCACCAAGCGCTCCCAATACGATCTGTCGGAGCCTATTGCAGGCATCGTTTTCTACAAAGCCCTCCCGGTTGGTTTTTTCAACGAGCTCGCCCGATGATTCCAGAGATAGGTGTACCGCTCCCAAGATTATGTTCCGGCTGATCCGGCGCGTTGGTATGTTCACGCGCCTGAGGTCGAGGCCTAGCCAGTCATCTCCCTGCTCTCCATAGTTGTACACTCTGATACCGTCCCGGTAGACGCGAATCCCTCCGTATTCATCGAGATAGCTGGTCAAAAGCCGTGTATCTCCCAGACGATGCAGCACCTCCCGGTCGCGGTCAAACACATGAAACTCGCCTAGAACCGGACCAATTCCCCGTGTAGTCGATGCATCGGCGACTATTTTTCCATTTATCCGACCGCTGCGCGAGTTTGACGGGAGCTTCAACTTGTCGCCGTCTTTCGTGACTGGCCTCCTCTCAAGATTAAACCCGGGAATCTGTCGAAACTCATACGCCCAGTCGAATTTTCCTTCGTCCAGCCAGAACTCGAATTTCCAGATCGCTCGATCAAGAATTGCTTCGAAATCAGGCAGATCTTCGATCCAGCTCTCGTTCCCAGGTACCTTCAGAGTCGCGCGAAATCCCCCCGGTTCCTTGAATGGAGAGCAGATCGAAGTAATCTGATTGCAGAGACGCCGAACTTCCCCCCTAGTCCACTCCGGTGGCCTCAATTCCCGGATCTCTATCTGAGTTCCCGATTTCCTCTCAGTGAATACTTCTGCTGGACGAACCCGAATCCTGACTGGCGCTTCATCCAGATACGGTTTGTCGATCAGTTCATTCCAGTCGATCTCCACGACGCATTCGTCGGAGTCACGGGCGCGTGTCGTCAAACTGATTCGGTTTCCGAGCTTGTGAACGGCAAATCGTCCAAGTCCCTTCTCCCCGAGAGGAAGTCTGTGATGCTTGGGAGAACGTTGATTGTTCTCCCGCTGCATGCGGCGGTGATCGTCCCCCGGTACAAGCCAGACTGAACGGATCAGATCGAGGGACATGCCTTCGCCATCGTCGGTCACCGTAATCGCGGGGTCATTCTGGGAAGCCAAGTCGAGCCGGACGGTCACCTCGTTGGCGTCTGCGTCGTAGGCATTTTTGACCAACTCGAAGACAGCGAGGCGTGGGCTTCCGATCAGTTCGTCCCCGAGCAATTGCAATAGCCTGGCACGTGGTCGGAATGGTTGGCTGATCTCCTGCTGTGTCAGCAATACACGATCACTCATCGCCACTCCCCCCAAGCACTTCGACCAATTCCGCAACCACTTGAAGCTCGCCTTCGGCGTCACCGGTCAGGACGATGGGCTCGAAGTCCGGGTTTACAGGGTTGAGGGTAATCCGTGTGTGGCGCCAGGAATCGCCGACTTTCTGGCGCTGGCTGTCGTAGCGCTTGACCGTATATCGCTGGCCGGTCTCCGGGTCGATGGCGTCGCGGAGTTGTATCAGCACTGTTTTGCCCTGTCGGGTACCTTCTACAGAGGCGCGAAACAGGCAATAGGCACCGTCAGGGATTGCGGGCTCCATTGATTTCCCGACGACCTGGGCGACGAACATTCCCTTGCGCAAGCGATGGCCCGAGTCAACCGCAACCCATTCGAAGCCCTCATCTTCTTCGACATACTGTTGACCGCTGAAGGTGCCCGCGGCGACCCTGAGCGGGATGAACGGGACACAGGTGGCGTAACGTTCCTCTGGCTCGGGTTCCACGATGCGTGGGAACGGGATGATCTCCGTGTCTATGTATTCCGCCTTTTCCGCTTGGAAGGCGGCGGGCCAGCCGCCGTGCGCCTCAATAATTTCGTCGATTTCGGTCATCAGGCTTCGGGTTTTGGCCAGGGCCGCAATGACCTTCTGATAATGGACGATGTCGTCCTCGGTGAGAATCCGGCCCTTACGGTCTTTCAGCCACTTCTCGGCAGGCCGGTAGCCGCCCATGGTAAAGGCATAGGTGGCCTGCGGCACGTCGTCAAAGTATTGGGCACGGTTGATCCAGACCCGGCCCGACAACCCGGCAGCAGGAGCAGTGTAGCGCACCTTGTCTACTTGGTTGCTGCCGGGGACGGGGAAGAAGGTGATGGGGACTTCATCGCTCTGGGCTTCCATCAGGTGCAGGCTTATGAGACGGGCGCCGGGGCGGCAGAGGTTTGAGAACAAGGCTTGACTGCCGGGCAAGGGCACGAGGGGAAAATCGGACTTCAGGGAATCGGCGTAGCGGCGACGGTATTTGGGGCTGTGCAGGACGGAGTAAAGGTAGTGGAAGATATCTTCCGGGCCAAAGGTCGTAGAAAGATCCCCGTTGCCTTCACGGATGAAGTCGAGGCCAACAGCGTCAGCGAATGCTTGTGTGAACTCGGGGACAAGGTTCGGTTCGCGCGCCCATCCAGCCTGCTCTTCTTTTGGATAGGTATACAGCGGGTGAGTATACCCGCGCTCCCTGGTTTTGTTGGAAACGTAACAATCGTCGGTAGCAGCGTTCGTTACCAGGCAATGTTGCCAATCCGTCACCGTTTGTCGGCAGAGGTGTAATGCGAGATTGTATCCGGTCAGCATATGCCGCATGACTTCCGGACGGGGCATGCAAATGAAACCGCGGGAGTTGCCGGTGTAATAGGTAAAGCGTCTGTCAAATGGCCGATACAGTATGGGGCATATTTTGCCTTCTCCTTTCAGGATATCCTCCTGTGCCAACGTTACCTTCCAGTCACGTGCATCCTTGCCCAGCATGTAGAAAATCCGCGCCTCCTCCGAGTCACGCGAGACGAAGTCATCGACGACCCGCTCCATGTCTTCCGCTGTCCACTGGATCGCCAGCTTGTCGCGGGCGGTGACGATTCCTACAGAGTTGACGGGAAAAATGTCGGTAAGTCGCCATCCCGCTTCGTACTCTTCCTTCAGCAGCTCGTCCCGTGGCACGAAAAGCCCTAACGGGGGTTTGGGAGACAGCGGGGTCCAAATCGTGGTCAACACATCGTTATCTTCCAGCCATCCGTACTTTCCGCCTCCGCCAGGGAATTCACGGTCACCCCATAGGTCGGCGTGACTGCACCGGGGAAGGGCCGCTTGGATGGGTTTCGAGAACAGCCCGACGGCTACTCCCTCTTGGATGTCGAAGACGTTCTCATCCCTGCCCCCGTCTGGTGAACGTTCTCCCTTTTTGGAATTGCCGTGAAGGTCGAGTAGGTACAGGGTTGGAAAAGTGGCGGCCATACTTTCGCGCATGCCACGGAAGGTCGGACTGTCGAGGTAGCTGTTACTGGTGATAAAACCGACCAGCCCAATACCCGTCCTTTCAATCTCCCAATGTGCCAAGCGGATGAACTTGACGTAGTCGTTGTTCACCCACTTGGGGTTGCGCTCGTTCAGGGGGTTACCGCCGATCTCAAAGTAGTTTTCAACGTTCAGGCCGCCGTTGCGGCCCCGGAGCAATGTACCAATCCATTCGCCCTTGTTGGCTGAATGCCCTGAATACGGCGGATTACCCAGAACTACCGTGAACCGTTGCTCGGCTTTGATCTCGTTTACTGCCTGCGCTTCATGTGCGAGCGCTGGGATAGCGAAGTCGAACAATACCTGGAAGGTCGGGTCATGTTCCAGTGCGTTGGTAAGGTACACCCGTGCGCGCTCGCCGCTGCCGAAATTGTAGCCGGCCTCGTAGAGCTTGAGTCCGATCTTCAGATGCGCAATGGCGTAGGGCGCCATCAGGAGTTCGTAACCGTGCAGGCGCGTCAGCAGGTGCCTGGCCACGTATTTGTTCCAGAGGGATTCGATCTGCTTCTCGCCGTGGCCCTGGGCACTCCACTTGTCTATCAGCGTCCTGTGGATCAGGTCGATGACCTCCACCAGGAAGGTGCCGGTGCCCGTGGCAGGGTCGAGAATCTGCACGAATTCCTGGTCTGGAGAGATGCCTTCAGGGATACTCAGGGCTTTGTTTTTCCGCGCCATCTCACCCCAGGTGGACGTATCTGCCAAGCCATCTTCCAGACCGATCTCGCTGCGCAGCAGGGCATCAATTGAGCGTACGATCCAGGATACCACTGGACGCGGGGTGTAGAAGACGCCGCGTTCGACCTTCTTCTGCTTGTCGTATTCCGCCAGGAAGCTCTCGTAGAAGTGAATTACCGGGTCTTCTCGAGGATTGCGGTCACCAAAGTCGCGGAGAACGGCTTCCATGTTGGCGCGGTCCAGGAGTTCCATTACCTCGGCAACGCCGAGTTCGTCGAAGTCGATCTCCATCCCTGTGTGCTCTCCACCAACCTGAAGGAAGGCGGACATCAAATCGCGCAGAAGTGGATTGGTGCGCATATGGCTGGCCAGATCGGTAGCGGTTCCCTGCTGCGGGTCGGCAATACGTGCCGAAAGCAGGCCATAGGCGATGGTCTGGGCGACCATATCGGCAAAACTGTCGATATCGAGGTCATGCACCAGTGCTTTCTGGAATGCCTCCATCAATTTGGTGATGCGGCCATTCTCGGTTTCCATCTCGAGCGCGGCGCGGACTCGGTCGCGAATGGATCGGGCCAACCCGGCCAAGCGTATGGAGAGATCACGCGAGGTGGTGACCACTTCCCGGTGGCGCAGGGTGAATGCTGCCCGCCACTGCTCACGCCACGCAAAAGCGTCGTCCTCGTCTTCGGGCCAAGCGAGATGTGCTGTCAATTCTTGAGCGACATGATCAAGGTGCAGTGGGGTATCGAGGCCGTCCCAGCCGAGCACCTTTAGTGTCGGCAACTTGCTGCTGTCTGTGGGCGCCGCGAAGTGCGCGAAGCTGATCTGCCGCACCTCTCCCTCACCATAGTTCGAGACGAACAGCAGGTCTTCCGTGGCCCACGCCTGTCGCTCGGCACTGTTGGCCGAGGCGCGTTTCTTGAGTGCAACCCGGCCGAGAATGCTGCGCAATGCAAGGACAGGAAGGCGCTTCGGCTCGAACTTGACGAAGAAAATTCCCCAGGGCTGGTTCGTCGCCAACGGCCGCAGGCGCTTGATCTCCTGGATCCTGGCAGCGTTGCGGTTGTCGATGCCGAGTTCGTCGGGCGTGTACTCGAAGGTCAGGTCTTCGAAGTCTTCGCTGTCGATGGGCCAGTTCATCTCGTCGCGCAAATAGGCGATCAACTGATCGAACCGCTTTATGGCGGCTAGTGTGGAACGGTGATCGGTGGGCATCGGATCAGTCCTTGTCAGAGCCCCGTATGTAGACAACTAATTTCACAGAGCTGAGGCCAGTTTGCACGCGATTCTTGCGCGTTGATGCTGTTCACAACAAGAGCAGTTTCAACCATGACAATGATCAAATGGGGTTGTGGGCAGGCGGCCAAGCAAAGCTGGAATATGGGTCTGCCAAGCAACCCGCTCTTCAGCATTGTTTCGGCGCGTTGCGACGTAGGAAAGAGCCTGCAAAACATCGTACTTTGTTTCGGCACGGGGTGGAGACCCAGACACTGTATGTCCGTATTTCACGGGTTTCTCGGTCGCGGGTCCAGAGGCGAACGGATCGACAAGCTGGACATCCTTGCCGCTATCGCAGATGTGAAACACCCTGGTGGCAGCCTTCTTTCCCCATCTATTCGAGACCTCTCCATTGGACCAGGCAGCTATGTCCCTGATTTGAACAGCTTCTTCCTGCCATTTTTCCATCCTGCGTTGGTCGGCCTCAACAGCTTCGAGCGCAGTGCGAAGGCGGCCAGATATGGCCTCAAGATCCAAGTGCCGTCCATGACGTTCATGTATTTCTATTCTGGTATCGCCTATGATCAGACCATTGGAACAGACAAAACGGAACCACCCAAACAGAATCAGCAGACGACACCATCCGTCTACCGAGTTGAAACATTCGAGCCGCAGGTCCGAGTCCTTCCCGTGGACGTCATTGAAGCTGTAACGTTCCGGGAAATAGATACGCAGGTTCATCCATTCGCCAAGTTCGGATAGTCCGACTTCAAAACGAAGCTCCTCAAGTTGACATCCTGTAATGTTTAGCACCTCCTTGCGGCAGAGTTCAGCAACGTCCGAGTGCGGTACGAGCGTGTAGGTGTGAGACACTACACCAACCGGGATAGGACGCTCTGCGGTAGACATGGGACGGCGCACCACAGTCTGGAGAAAGGGATTGGAAGGTTCGTCTTTTCCGGCAGCAAACGGATGGAGATCGAATTCAGGCAAGAGCGACTGAATCGAAGACCAATCGCCCTTGTAGTAGCGCACTTTGCGGGATCGCCATTGCGCCTCCTCCGACTCTATTGAAACGACAGGTGTTTCAAGTTCATCCATCAACTGCTCCTCGCCTTCCTGCTTTCTCACCCTTCATTCAGTTCCATCCAGCACTTCAGGGACGGTTTTACGCCTACTGGAGCATCGATCCTTTTGAGATAGGTATTCTTGATATGCCTCTCGACCTTTGTCCGCACTTCGATGAGCGTCTTCTCTTCAGTGGTGCACTTACGGGGCGTGCTGGGCCTGGAACGGATGCTGTCCAGGATGTCGCCCGGCTCTTCGAGGATCTCCCCCCGATCAAGATCGAAGAGGTACCACCGGGCAACTCCCGCTTCCTCCGTGAACTCGCCGGTCACCTTGTCGAGGGCGGGAAGTGCATAGCAAAAGAATACGCCGCGCGCCCCGTCGGCCAATCGCTTGCGACCGCTGAAGACCGAGCCGGGCAGGCACTTGAGACGCCCCTCAAGTTCGGGATCGTTCTGCAACAGGGCCTGATACTCGAGATGCATTTCCTCAATTGTAGTACGCGTGCCCTCATAGGCGTGGTTGAACTCCTTCAGCGCAGCGTAGTCATCCTCTGGTGTCAAAAGCTTTCTGCCTTCGATCCCGAAGGTTTTGGAGATCAGCAGGGTCTTCTGGGTTACCCGGCTGTAGAGCGTGAGAATGTCGTTCAGTTCCCCGGGCGGCAGGAAATTCCAGAAGCTTACCTTGCCTCGGGAGGATGCGATGTCCGGGTGGTTAGTGACAAGTCGATTCTCTATCTCTGGATTAAGACGGCGGTCGACGCGCCCGATCCTTTGCATCAGCCGAACCGGATTCCAGTGGATATCGTAGTTGACCATGTAGGAGGCGTCCTGAAGGTTCAGACCCTCAGAAAGGACGTCCGTGGAAATCAGGACCCGAATCTCGGTTTCGCCGAGAGCGCCCGAGGACGTGCCATTATAATATGGCGAAAACCGTCTGATGATCTCCCCCCGGTTGTCCTTGGTTGCGCTGTCCACCTGGGCGACGTCCTCGATACCAGCTTCGTCGATCTGGCGCTTGAGGTAGCGGGCGGTGTCGGCAAACTCGGTGAAGATGAGCACCTTCTGGCCGGTGAGGCCCTTGGTCTTGAGCAGTCGAATGAGCTTGTTAAGCTTGTCATCATGACGGGGCTCGAATTTCCTGGCTTCGTCGAGAAACTGCACGATCTGATCGAGGTCCAGGAAAGTTTCGGAAATCATCTCCTCCACGTCGTACTCATTGCGGTCGAGCCGTTCGACATCGTCGAGCAGCTCCGGTGGCATGTAGTCTTCTTCATCTGGTTCGTCTTCATCCTCGCTCCAGAAATCGAACTTCCGCTGTATCGCACTGGAGAGGATTTCGGCGTTTTGACCTTTCCAGCGCTCCAAGCGATTTTTCTCGCCGCCAGTCTTGCTATGAACTTCAAGGAAGGCAAGTAGTTTTCTGAGCAGACGGTCGCAGGATAGCTCGAAGGCGACGACGGAACTCTCGAAACGTTTGAGAAAATTTGTGCGGATCAGACCGACAACCTGTTTCTGGCGGTTCTGTTCGAACGGGTCGATTTCTCCGTCCTGATCTTTGTACCAGTACAGCGGGTAGTACATGGGCAGCGTGAAGAGCGGATTATCCCGCTTGAAGGCATTCTCGAACAGATTCAGGAGGCGGCCATAGGTCTTGCGAATCGAGTAGGCTGCCACCTGCGGAGCCTTGCGGTCGGGAAAGGTGGCGGCCTCGCCGGTCTCGCGTATCTGACTCTTCCGGGCGTAGGTGCGGCTGCGCTGCACCACAAGTTGGCGGAAAATGGCATCGGTGGCCAGGATTTCCTGAGCCTCGCTCATCTGCTCGGCTATGTCGGTAACGATACGACCAACACGATCGCGCAGAACCTTCTCCATCTGGTTGAAGTGAGCGCGCAGGTGGTTGACGCCCAGCGTCCGGGCAAAGTAGGACTCGTCCCCACGAGTGAACAGCTCGGCCATGTGGCGGAAGTCGCTCAGACGGTTGTTGATCGGGGTTGCGGTGAGCATGAACAAGGTCTTGGGGCGTGCCGTGTTGTCGAGGAGATCGTACATCCGGTAGTAGCGGGACCGCTCGCTTCGTTCGTCGGTGCCACGTCTGCCGCGGTTGCGGAAATGATGCGCTTCGTCGATGACCACGACGTCGGCAAGTTCGGCGATGCGCCGGAATCGCTCTGGAAAGTCGCCTTTTCTGCTCAGATCAGTATGGCTGAAGACCGCCAAGTTGCTGAAATCCGCACCACCGCCTACGGCGCCAATGTGCGGCAACCACTCCCGCAGGTGAGGTTCCCAGACCCCTTCTTTCGCACCTTTGGGTGCGAAAAGCACGACGCGCTTGCCTTCGTGGAGAACGAGACGCTCGATCAACATCAGGCCGACAAAGGTTTTGCCGAGGCCGACGCCATCGCAAAGAAACGATCCGCCGTGCTGACGCGCGATCTTCATCAAAGCCCAGTACGCTTCCTTTTGATAACGGTCCAGGCGATGAAACATCTTTGACCGTGTTTCATCCCACTCGGTCGCGGTCAGCGCGTGACCCCGGAAGAATTCCTGCAATGCTTTCGCGTACACGTCAAAGGGGGTATAAAGACGGGTGTGACGCTCGATGGTCTGAACGACCTCATCGGTTATTTCCCTGGCTTCGTTCCAGTGTGCTTCGAACCACTCCTGGAGCTGCGCCACCTCGCGCGCGCTTTGCACCTGGATATTGAGTTCGATGTTTTTTGTAAGGCCAGGTTCAGTGAAGTTGCTCGAACCGACCAATGCCTGAGAGCCCACGACCTGGAGCTTGGCGTGGGTGATGTACGCCTTCGCATGAAACTTGGCGCGGTCGTAAATCCGGCACTCGATCTGCGTGGAGCGCAGCGCCTCGAGGATGGCGGGGACGCCGTGGAGGAACGGATTATCCTGCTTGTCGGATTCGATGCTCTGATCGAGCCTCTCCACTGCCTGCTTTCGTACCTGTTGCAGAAGGATCTGACGTGTGCGGTGGTCTGTCTCAGAACCCATCAACACGCGAATCTTGTCGAGGCTCTGCCACTTTCCGTCCAGGGCGAGAAAGGCGCCGATTTCGAAGAATCCGGTTGCGATATCGAAGGCACGGGCGATCTCCGTCCATTCTTCGAGGTAGCGCAGTCCGGTCCAGCCGGCGGCGCTGTTGTCGACGATGAACAGGCTGCGACCCGTAGAGTCAGTGTTCATTGTGCATTGCCCTCTGGTAGTTCAGCACCAACATGCATTTCAGTTGCTCTGAGGCGTCGCTCCATGACTTGAGCTGCTCAAGCGGTTACAAGCAGGTATTTCTCCTGGTGGTTGCCGCTTCGCCGTGGCCACGAACAAGGGGATTGCAGATGGAAAAAGCATGTGTATACCTGGGGTTTCGACGAGGATCAACGGCTTACTCCTGCCGGCGTGCGACTTGAAGCTCTTGTGGCGGGATCAGATCCGGGCAGGTGCCAGCGTACTGAACTAGCTCCGCCATCCGCATGCGGCGGTTAAAATCGGCGACGGCACCGACGATGGCTTCGCTTTTGGTCTTTGCTTTCGTGAACCTGATGGCATCCTCGAGTTCGCCGTCAGAAATGTCAATTGTAGTTTTCATGATGATGAAAATAGACACCTGCAGAGGCAGGATCAATTGTGAATATGATCTTATGGCTTGCCTTCATTTAGCACGCCTGGGCAGGCAATCAGCCCAGCGCAGATGCGGTCCCAAGAGCAAGATATGGGTGTCCAGCAGGAGATTCATCAGCGGACTTCGAACAGCTTCTCAATTTCGGTGGAGCCCATGCGGTCGAAATCGTCCGGCAGCGAGATTCTGCCGGTCATAAACCCGGTTCGGCACGTGGTTGCGGAGTCCGGTGCATCTACCGTGACTACCTTGACCATGGGCTTGCCTGCCCGCGCAATGACGAAGGGCTCGCCTTGGGCAGCGGCCTCGACGAGGCGCGAAAGGTGGGTCTTGGCTTCGTGCATGTTGACTATGCGCATGGTAGACCTCCTCTTAGGGCTTGGTCAACAGAACTTGGTCCATTTTCTGTCAAAATGCAAAGGCTGTGTGAGGCGATCGTCGCTGCTTCGAGGCGGGCACGAACCCCTCAGTTCAGCCGGTATACCCTGAACGGAAAGGCGCGGAACATCGCCACCCTGAAGTCGTCCCCCTCGCCGGTGTAGTGTTCGTAGAGGCTCTTGCGCGCCGCGAAGAGGGCAGTGGCCGGCGATTCACCCGCGTGTAAGGCGCCGAAAAACCGCTCTATGGTCCTGGTGGAGGATTCGCCCGATTCGTTGCTCAGAATCGGAGCAAGATAATACAGGACTCCCGAGCGCTGCAGGCTGTGAAGGAATCCGCGATTGATCCCCAGTTGGCAGGAATCGAGATAGACGAGTTTGGGGGCCATGTGGACGAGGGTCTCGGGACGAATGGGAATATGCTTTAAATCGATGCCGTCGTCCGGACTGCCGTGACCGCTGATCAGGACAAAATCAGCCGCCGGGATATCTTGCAGGTCCTCGGGGTAGACATCGAGGCTGTCGAAATAGATCGAACTGGGGAACAGGGTCTTGACCCCCAGGACGGCTTGCTCGGGATCGGAGGTCTTGTCGGCGAGGAGCACCCCTTTCCACTGGTCCGAGACCCGCAGAAGAGTGCCGGCGTGGCCACCCAGACTGTAGGTAATGGGCTTGTGGAGAAAGAGCGGGTGCCCCTGGAGGTAGAGCGCGTCCAGGGGGTAGGCGAGACAGTCCTGCGCCAGCACAAACTCAATGGCTGCGGCCGATTCGATCCATGCTTGAACGGGGGAGTAGAGCGCCTGTCCGGCTTCTGTGAGCAAGGCGTGTATGTCCGGCCCTCCAACGGCCTTCCTGAGATGAGTGAGGAAGCCATAAATCACGTTCCACAGAAATGGGGCAGGGTTCAATAATCTGTAGATGGTTCTCATTTTGGCAGGAATTTGTTGCTGCTCAGCCAAAGTATAGTTATGTGTCTCACCGCAAAATGTCGCCTGGATCTCCAGCGTCTGTCCCGGCTGCCGGACAAGTATAACCAGCTTCTCTGCGCTATTCGGTGACATGGGGTCCGTCCTGAATATTAGTGTGTAAAAAGCGTATATACCGTCCTGCTCGGGCGGGGTAGGTGCAACGACAGAAAGCACCTTGGAAGGAAGATTATGAGGTTTATGGTGGACTGAGGCAAGAATCCGCGGCGCAGCACCCGCGCCACTCTACGATCCGGAGCAGGCGGCGACCTTACCGGGCCCGATGAAACTCCCGCTCTCAGTTGAGCCAGCGTTGTCTGTCTTTTCTCTTCTTCATATCATAACCCTGTTCACCCCTTCGAGATCCTCCTCCTTCTGCAAAGGAGACAGTGGTGGGTATTGCAGTCCTCGACTTCGGCGGCCAGTACGCTCATCTGATCGCCAATCGCATCCGGCGCCTGCACGTGTATGCGGAGATTCGCTCTCCCGACATGTCGCTGGAGGACCTGGAGGGCGTCGATGGGCTCATTCTGTCCGGAGGTCCGTCCAGCGTCTACGCCGAGAACCAGCCGGCCTACAACGCAGCCCTCCTGCACGCCGGCCGGCCGCTGCTGGGGCTGTGCTACGGGCACCAGTTGCTTTGCCAGGAGTTCGGCGGCCGGGTGCGGCCGGGTGATACCATGGAGTACGGTGCCGCCCGCCTGCAGGTCGAGCGCCGCCGCGGGGTGCTGGCCGGCATGGAGAGCAGCGAACCGATCTGGATGAGCCACCGCGACAGCGTGGAAATGCTGCCGCCGGGGTTCGAGGTGCTGGGAAAGACGGCAGACTGTGCGGTGGCAGCCATGGGCTCCGAGGAGAGGAAAATCTACGGGCTGCAATTCCATCCGGAAGTCACCCACACGGTGTCGGGCATGAAGATTCTCGAAAATTTCGTGAATCTGTGCGGCTGCGACCGCGACTGGACCATGGAGCACTACATGGAGGCGTCCATGGCGCGGATACAGAAGCAGGCGGCGGGCCGCAAGGTCTTCCTCTTCGTCAGTGGCGGGGTGGACTCCACGGTCTCCTTTCTGCTGCTCAACCGGGCTCTGGGGGAGGACCGGGTTCTGGGGTTGCACATCGACAACGGTTTCATGCGCAAGAACGAGACGGCGCTGGTGCGGCGCCTGCTGGACGAGTCCGGCTTCGACAACCTCGAGGTGGTCGACGACAGCGCGGCCTTTCTGGGCGCCGTCGATGGAGTGGTGGACCCGGAGGAGAAGCGGCGGATCATCGGGGAGGAGTTCGTGCGTTCGCGCTCGCGGGCGCTGAAGGCGCTGGGTCTCGATGCCGCGGAGTGGCTGTTGGGACAGGGGACGCTCTATACCGATACCATCGAGTCGGGAGGTACGGACCACGCCGCGGTAATCAAGACCCACCATAACCGGGTGGAGGCCATCGAGCGGTTGCTGGCGGCGGGCGAGGTGGTCGAGCCTTTGGCCCAGCTCTACAAGGACGAGGTGCGCGAGCTGGGGGAAAAGCTGGGCCTGCCCCACCATCTGGTCTGGCGCCATCCCTTTCCCGGCCCCGGACTGGCGGTGCGGGTCCTGTGCGCCGCGGCCGGGCAGGATGAGCCCGAGCTTGGGGAAGCGGCACAAAAAGCGGATCGGATCGCGGCGCGCGCGGGACTTAAGGCGGCGATTTTGCCGTTGCGCAGCGTCGGGGTGCAGGGCGACGTGCGCACCTACGCCCACCCGGCTGCGGTCTGGGGCGAAGCGGACTGGGCCGTGCTCGAAGCGGTGTCGACGGAATTGACCAACGAGATCGCCCGGATCAACCGGGTGGTTTATCTGCTCGCGCCCGCAGAGCGGCCGCGGCTGCGCCTGAAGGCGGCTGGCTTGAACCGCGCCCGTCTCGATCTGCTGCGCGAGGCGGATGCTCTGGCCATGGAGGCGCTGGAGCGCCATGACTTGATGGGGAAGGTGGCGCAGATGCCGACGGTGCTGGCCCCCCTGTCCGCGAATGGAGCAGGGGAGAGCATCGTGCTGCGGCCGATCTCCACCGAGGACTTCATGACCGCGCGCTTCAGCCGCCTGCCTCGCGCCTTCCTCGAGGATGTCGCCGCCAGGTTGGTGGAGTTGGACGGGGTGGAAGCGGTATTCTACGATATCACCCACAAACCGCCGGCCACGGTGGAGTGGGAATGAGCAGCAGCCGTCCCGGCCTGGGGACGGTGGACAAAACCTTCAGCGGATCAGAAAGTATTTGTTTTTGCCGCGGCGGATGACGATGTACTTGCCGTGCAGGCCGTCCTCCTTGTGCATGGTCCGGTTCGTCTCGGTGCAACGGCTGCCATTGATGTAGATGGCCCCGTTGCCGAGGTCTTCCCGCGCCTGGCGCCGGGAGGAGGAGATGCGGGCTGCGACCAGGAGCTCCAACAGAGGAAGTCCTCCCTCATCCATGGTGTAGGAGGGAACGTGGTTGAAGCCCTGTTCGATCTCGTCTTCCTCCAGTTCATGCAGCTCCTGGTAGAACAGGGCGCGCGAAATCTTCTCGGCCTTGCGCGCGTTCTCGCGGCCGTGGATCAGGGTGGTGGTTTCCCGCGCCAGGGTGCGCTGGGCTTCGCGCTTTCCGGGTTGGCTGCGGGTCGCCGCTTCGAGGTCGAGGATGGCGTCGCGCTCCAGGAAGGTGAAGAATTTCAGGTAGTCGAGCGCGCGTTGGTCGTCCGCATTGATCCAGAACTGGTAGAACTGGTAGGGCGAGGTGCGCTGCGGGTCGAGCCAGACGGTGCCCGCTTCGGTCTTGCCGAATTTGCCTCCGTCGGCCCTGGTGACCAGGGGGTGGGTCAGGCCGTATCCCTTCTTACCGGTGCAGCGGCGGATGAGGTCGGAACCGGCGGTTATGTTGCCCCACTGGTCCGAGCCGCCGACCTGCAGTTCGCAGTTGCGGGTCTCGCAGAGTTGCAGGAAGTCGTAGGCCTGCAGAACCATGTAGCTGAATTCGGTGAAGGTGATGCCGCTTTGGAGGCGGGAGGCCACCGAGTCCTTGGCCAGCATGTAGGGAACCGGGAAGTGCTTGCCCACGTCGCGGAGGAAATCGATGGCTTTGACCGAGTTGAGCCAGTCGTAGTTGTTGACGATTTGGGCCGGGTTGCCGGCGGCGTTGAAGTCGAGGATGGGTTCGACCTGCTTTTTGATTTTCTCCGTCCACGCCGCCACCGTCTCCTGCGGGTTGAGCCCGCGTTCCTCCGATCTTCCGCTGGGATCGCCGATGAGTCCGGTGCCGCCGCCGACCAGGGCGATGGGCACGTGGCCGGCAAGCTGGAAGCGCCGCAGCACCAGGATGGGAACCAGGTTGCCGATGGTCAGGCTGTCGGCAGTGGGGTCGAGCCCGTTGTAGAGCGTGACCGGGCCGCTTTGCAAGCGCCGGGCAAGCGCTTCTTTGTCGGTGACCTGGTGGACCAGACCTCTCCACTGCAGATCTTCCATTATATCCATCGAGCTTCTCCTTTCCCGGGCCTGGGGCGCCCACGGTCATGGGGACGGCGCGGTCGGCGTCGTGACTCGGCCACCTGGGCAGGGTGCCTGCCCGACCAGGCACTAGAACAATCCGGTGATCTTGCCTTCGGCATCGATATCCATATTCTCCGCCGCTGGTTTGGGGGGCAGGCCGGGCATGCGCACGATTTCGCCGGTGAGGGGGATCAGAAAGCCGGCGCCGGCGGCGACCTCGATTTCGCGCACGGTGACCCCGAAATCAGTGGGTCTGCCGCGCAGTCCCGGATTGTCGGACAGGGAATACTGGGTTTTGGCCATGCACACGGGCAGGCCTTCCAACCCCAGCTTCCTTATCGTGCGGCGGTCTCTCCTCGCTTTGGCGGTATAGACGACGTCGCGGGCGCCGTAGATCTTTTTGGCGATGGCCTCGATCTTTTTCTCCAGCGGCCAATTCCACTGGTAGAGCGTCCGGAACCTGGAAGTAGCGCTGTCGATGACTTGAACCAGGAACTGCGCCAGGGCTTCGGCGCCTTTGCCCCCTTGAGCCCAGGCGTCTGACTCGATGGCCTGCTTGCCCAGCCCCGCGCACCGTTCTTCGATCAGTTCGATCTCTGCGGAGGTGTCGGTTGCGAACCTGTTGATGGCGACGACGCAGTCCATGCCGAAGTGGCCCATGTTCTCGATGTGTTTCTCCAAGTTGCTCAAGCCTTTCTCCACCGCTTGCGGGTCGGGGTCGTTGATGCTCTTGAGGTCGGTTCCGCCGTGATAGCGCAGGGCGCGCACCGTTGCCACGAGGACCACCGCCGCAGGTGAAAGCCCGGCGCTGGCGCACTTGATGTCGAAGAACTTTTCGGCGCCCAGATCGGATCCGAACCCCGCCTCGGTGACGACGTACTGGGACAGCGACATGCCCAGGCGGGTGGCGATGGCGGTATTGGTTCCCTGGGCGATGTTGGCGAAGGGACCTCCGTGAATAATGGCCGGAGTGCCCTCGAGAGTCTGTACCAGGTTGGGCTTGATTGCGTCCTTCAGCAGCGCGGCCATGGCGCCGCTGGCTTTCAGGTCGCGGGCGTGGACAGGATTTCCGTCGCAGGTGAATCCGACGAAGATGTTCCCCAGCCGTTCCTTCAGGTCGCTCAAATCTTCGCACAAGCACAGGATGGCCATGATTTCGGACGCGGCGGTAATGTCGAAACCGGTTTCCCGCGGAGTCCCTGCCGAAGCTCCTCCCAGGCCGGTGACCGTGCCGCGCAGGGCCCGGTCGTTCATGTCGAAGACCCGCTTCCAGGGCACGGTGCGGGGATCGATCCCCAGCGAGTACTTCCTGCTCCTGAGGTTGTTGTCGATCAGGGCTGCGAGCAGGTTGTGAGATTTCTCGATGGCGGCGAAGTCCCCGGTGAAGTGCAGGTTGATATCTTCCATGGGCAGCACCTGGGAGTAACCGCCTCCGGCAGCTCCTCCCTTGACGCCGAACACCGGGCCCAGGGACGGCTCGCGCAGCACGACGGTGGCGGCCTTGCCGATCCGGTTCAGCCCCTGGGCAAGACCGATGGAGGTGGTGGTCTTGCCCTCTCCGGCCGGAGTCGGCGAAAGGGCGGAGACCAGGATCAACTTGCTGTCGTCGATCCGGTGGCGGTCGATCAGGTGCAGCGGAAGTTTGGCTTTGTACTTTCCATATAATTCCAGATCGCTTGCGGCAATGCCCAGGCGCCCGGCGATTTCCTCGATGGGCCGCATGGCCGCCGCAGAAGCGATGTCCAGATCAGCAGGCATTCAGCCCTCCTCTGACGAGCTTTCCTTGTTCCGTGTGAGGGTGGTTCTTCCCCATACTACAAGAACTTGTGCAGGTGTTCGGCCATCGCATTGTCCTGGGGCTGGTAGCCCAGCACTTCGATCGCCGCGCTGATGTCGAGGAAACCCAGTTGATGCTCGGTGCAATTCCCGGAGGTGGCATAGGTCACGAGGAATTTCACCGGTCCCTCGTAGTCCACCGCCAGGCCGAAGAGCTGGACGCAATCGCGCGGTGTCAGCAGGGTGCTGCACAGGCGCATCTTGGAGGGCTCGAAGGTGCCGTGAAAGGTGCCGATGCGCAAGGCGATGAAGCGCATGCCGCAGGCGTCGGACAGATAGCGTCCGGCGATCTCCGCCATGCCTTTCATGGCTCCGTACCAACCGTCGGGCCTCACCTGGTCGGCGGTGGAAAACCGCGTGGGCGATTGTCTTTCGTTCCAGCCGCTCACGTGGTTCGTGCTGGCGTAAACAATCTTCCCCAACCCTTGCCGGCGGGCGCTCTCGAAGAGCTCCATGGAGACATCGATGTCCGTTGCCGCGTCCGGGTCGTCGCCGAAATCGCTGGAGCGAATATAGGCCAGATGGACGAGCACGTCCTGGCCCGCGCAGAGCTCGCGCATGCGGACGTGGTCGCGCACGTCGCCCTGCTCCACCCGCGACCTGGCACCATTGATCGGATTCAGATCCATCAGGGTAAGGTCGTATTTGTCATCCTGCTCCCATGCCCGCCACAGAGTGGTGCCGACTTTTCCCGCCGCTCCTGTTATGAGAACGCGAGGTTTGGAGGCCATTGGCGTATTCCTTTCCCGCTACGAGTCGCCGCGCCGTCAAAAAGAATCTTAAGTTAATTCAGTCCGGCGCTGAATTCAACCGCGAGAGGAACCGGCGCCAGGGTAGTGGAGCGCCAGCGGCTGACTGCGGGTGCAGCGGTGCCCCGGCCCCGCTGCACCTCCCCCGCGCCGCCCTCCGGGCGATTCCCGCCGCCATCCCGACGCCCAACCCCTTTTTGCGGCGGCCGCTTGCAGTCTCACCTGGGGCGATGTACAATTTGCAACTGCAGACTGGACCACCATCAAGCGAAAGGCAATGCAGACCATGGAGTACGTCAACTTCGGCAGCGCCGGGGTAAAGGTCAGCCGCCTGGCCTTCGGCCTGGGTTTCAGGGGACAGAAGGACGAAACCGAGGCGCAGCGGGTCATAGAGCACGCCCTGGGCCTGGGGATCAACCTGATCGACTGCGCCAACATCTACGGTCCCACCGCAGAGGACGGGCCCTGGGTGGGACACTCGGAGACCATTCTGGGCAAGGCGCTCAAAGGCCGGCGCGACGACGTGGTGATCACCACCAAGGCCGCCGCTCCCATCGGCAGCGGTCCCAACGACAAGGGGGTTTCGCGCTACCATCTCATGCGCGAGGTCGAGCGCTCCCTCAAGCGTCTCGACACCGACCACATCGACGTCTATCTGATGCATGATTTCGACCCTTCCACCCCGCTCGAGGAAACGGTGCGGGCCCTGGACGACCTGGTGCGCTCAGGCAAGATCCGCTACCCCGGCTGCTGCAACTACGCCGCCTGGCAGGTCTGCAAGGCCCTGTGGATCGCCGACAATGTCAACGCCGCACCCTACATTTGCGTGCAGAATCCCTACAGCCTGTTGAACCGCCATCTCGAGGGTGAGATGTTCGGCCTGGTGCGCGACCAGGGTCTGGGGGTGATGGCCTACAGCCCTCTGGGCATAGGGCTTCTGAGCGGCGCCTACAAGGTGGGCAGTCCGGCGCCTCCCGGATCCTTGTGGGCCACGGTGGGAAACCGGAAGGAACGCTACGCCGCCACCATGCAAGGTCAGGTGGTCGAGGTCATATCGACCCTCCATGAGCTTGCCGCTGAACTGGGCAGAACTCCCGCCCAACTCGCTCTGGCCTGGGTCCTTTCCCACCCGGAGGTCACAACTGCCATTTCCGGCAGCGACAGGGTCGAGCACCTGGACGACGTGGTCGGCTGTCTCGGGTGGGCCCTGGAGGATTCCATACGCCAGCGCCTCGACGCGGCCTCGTCAGGGCTCCGCCTGGTTCTGGACGGCTAGGAAGGAAGAGTATGCACACTATCGAGTTGGACCACCTGGTCCTTGAGCCGGAGGAAGGGCTGCTGCTCGGCAACGGCGACCTTTCGGTGAGCATCTACCAGAGATCGGGACAGCTCGTCTGGCGCTTCGGCAAGAACGACGTGTGGGACCGCCGCCTCGATCTCGACGCCTGCCCGGCTGCGGCTCACATCGACGAAATCGCCCGCGGCATCCGCGACGAGGGCTGGGTCAGCCACTCCTACGTCGAGGGCCGCGGTGAGGCCACCCGGGGCAGCGCCGACCCGGGCAGAATGAAGGAACTGTGCGACGGCTGGCCGGCTTATGCCCGGCGTCCCTACCCCTGCCCCAAGCCGGTGGGCGAGCTCGCCATGCATCTGCCCGTGGACCAGCGCGGCCTGCAGATATCCCAGCGTCTCCACATCGAAGAGGCCCGGGTGGAGATAGAATTAACCTGGGACGAAGAGGTCAGGATCCGCTGCCGGTGTTTCGTCTCACCGTCACCCAACGCCCTGGCGCTCCACTGGGAGGTGGAGAACTGGACCGACCGCAGCGCTACCGCCCGCCGCCCTCCGGTGTGGTTCTCCCTTTACCGCTGGGCCGATCCCGGCATCGAAGAATTCGCCGCCGAACTTTTCGCCCGCTCCCACATGCGCTATTTCGAGGGTGTCCTCGATGCGGGCGAAGCCACCCCGTTGCCGCCGCCGGCCGTGCGCCGGATCGAGGGACTGGCGGTGGTCGAGCAGACCTTCCATCCGGACCTGCGCTTTGCCGAAGGCTTCCGCTACGTCCTCGCCCCCATCGTGACGGGCTTGCAGTGCGAACCGGTGGATGTCCCCGGCAGCCGCGACGCCTGCCTGCACCTCTACTCGGAGGAGGAGGTGGAGAGCGGCTGGCTCGCGGTGGCGGTTCCTTCCAGCACCGACGCCGGCGGCGTGGAAGGGGAGCTAGGCCGCCTCGTCCGTCTCCTGGGGCCGGATCCGGCAGCGGCCATGCAACAGTGGGAGCGGGAGAACCGGGCCGGCGCCGCGGCCTTCTGGAAGCGCTCCGCCGTGGCCATCGACGATCCGCTGCTGGAGAACACCTGGTACGAAACCCTGCACGTGCGCCGCTGCACCAACCGCGCCGGAGTAATCGCTCCGGGTCTGGCGCTTCCCAGCACAGTCCGGGACTATTCCCTGTGGCACGGGGATTACCACACCAACTACAACTATCAATCCCCGTTCTGGGGCGACTACAGCGCCAACCACCCCGACCTGGCCGATGCCTTCTTTGCGGGAATGAAGTACATGGTGGAGATCGGCCGCAAACTCGCCCGCGACTACTGGAACTGCCGCGGCACCTTCATCCACCTGGTGGGATATCCCTTCGAGATCGCGGGCGATCCCTACGGCAGCGGGGCTCTCTGCCGGCTGGCCTACATGACCGGGTGGGTGGCCAACCACTACTGGTGGCGCTATCTCTACACCCAGGATCGACATTGGCTGCGCACCGAGGGTTATCCGGTGGTGCGCGACTGCGCCCTGTTCTATCTGGATTTTCTCGAGAAAGGCGAAGACGGTTCCTACCACGCCTTTCCCTCCGGCCAGGGCGAGTACGCCTTCACCGGCCGGCTCGAGGACTACACCGACCAGCCCCAGGTGGTGCGCCACGCGCGCTATTGCCTGCAGTGCGCCGTCGAGGCGGCCGGCCTGCTGGGTTTGGACAAGGACCTGCAACGCCAGTGGCAGGAACGCCTGGACCATCTGGCGATCGTCGACGATCTCGACGGTCTGGGCTTCAGCGCCGAAGAAAAGCGGCGCTACCCTCTCAATGCGCCCGAGTTCACCTCGTGGGACAGCGGCAGCATCCCGCGTCCAGGCGCCGTCCCCGCTTTTCTGAATCCGTCCCGCTCCAACGCGCTGTGGCTAGACTACTTCGGCCAGTTCCCGTGGTGCTTGATGATCCACCTGCGCAACCGCGTCTATGACCCCGAGCGCGACCTCGAGGCGGTGCGGTCCAGCCTGCGGCGCTGGCGCCTGCCCAATGGGGTGCTACAGGCCATGGCCGCCGGCAACAACGGCTTCATGGGGGCCTACCTGGAGAGCACGGGGATTCTGGGACCGCTGCAGGAGATGATGCTGCAGAGCTGGGACGGCGCCATCCGCCTCTTTCCTTCCTGGCCCCGGGACTTGGCCTGCAGCTTCAGAACCTTGCGCGCCGAAGGCGCTTTTCTGGTCAGCGCCTCGTGGCGCCGCGGAAGGGTGGAGTCGCTTTCCATTCTCAGCGAGTGCGGCGGGAGATGTAGCGTTGCCTCCCCCTGGTGCGGAGGTGTGAAAGTGACCGGCGCGGACGGTGCCGGGGTCGAGACCTCCGCCGGCCCAGATGGAATTGTTTTCTTCGAGACGGTTGCCGGCCGGACTTACCAGCTTTTCCCGGCCTCTCCATAGCCGCGGAAATCACTGCACATCAGTTACTCGTTGGCTATTGACCGCTTCACTTCAAGGACGATAGTCGCAGGCTTGTCGGGCAAGGCCGTGGGGCCTTCTACAATGCAGGTGAGCGGAACCGAGTCCTCCGCGGCCGCCCGGACGACTGGCGCAGACGCCGCAAAGGGTGTGACAAAGGGCCCCTTGTACGACTCGGCCTGGGTGACGTCGACGCGGTAGCCTATATCGGCCATCGCCTGAATGGTGATCGCGCTGAGCGGGTTGTGCGGTAACAAACGGTTGAAACCGCTTGTCATGAGTTCGTCGTCGAGCACGTTCTCGCGCCAGTGACTGTCAGCTTTGCCCGGTATCCCGTTGTTTTCCACCGGCACCTTCGCGCCTGTGTAGGCCGCCCCGCCGCTGGCATTGAAGGCTGCAATCGCCAGCGGACCTGAGAAGTGGGTGTCGGGCGCGGGAAAGACGGGGTTGTTGAGGGAAGGGTCATGCAGCAGGTTGTGCCCTCGCCACAGCCAGGAGGCAAAACCCAAAGTGTGTCCCATCTCGTGCTCCATGACATCCGCCAACACCTCGTCTGAGAGACTGGGAAGGTTGTCCCCGTTGAGCCTCAGTCGCGCTATGCAGGGCAAGAAGGACGGGTCGCGTATGATGATCGTCCGGGCGTCAGCGAGAGTACCGACACCCAATCCCAGGTTGTCCCCGATTTCTACGAGGATCAGCAGATCATCGACTTTGTCGGGGATGGTGGTCGTTGGAGAGAGTTCCTCCACGGCATCGCGCTCTTCTTCCGTAACGGGATGGTAGGGAATGCTGTGCGTGATGATGCTCTCCCAACGGGTCGCCGCCGCTTCTGCCGCCAACCGGTGTTTTGAGGAAATCGCGCCGACGAAAACGAGGTCGATGTCAAAAGAAGGGGTTCCGGTGGTCGTCGCCTCGACGATCCCGGAGCGGCTGGTCGCGCTGCCGTTGCAATCCGCCCCGATGTACCCGTAATCCGCTTCGTAGGTGGTTCCCGGCTCGAAAAAATCAGGCTCTGAGAGGGTCCTGGATATGGAAATATCCTGACCCTCGTTCGTGGCGGTAAAGCACCCCGTGGCCCACGGTCCGACAGGCGTCTTGTGCCGGATTCTGACCTCGTAGGCGCGGGTCTCGCTGGCCGCGAAGTCATCTGTGAATCCGATGGTAAAGTCATCTCCGCTGATGCTCAGGGTGGGCGCCGCCAGGGTGGGCGCCTGTATGGTCGCGTCGAAGGTGGCGGCGGCGGTCCCGCCATGGGGATCGCGCGCGGTTACCGTAATCGTCGCATTCCCGGCGGCCACCGGCGTGATCCTGACGGCAAAACCGATCGTCTCTACGGTCGCGACGGTCTCGTCGCTCGACGTGGCCGTGTACTGCAGGATGAGATCGGGACCATCGGGATCGGAAAACACAGAAAGCGCATACGCGATTTCGACGGCCCCGCCAACCGTGCCGGTCACCGCGTCAATGGTGCCATCGACAACCGGCGCTTCGTTGGGGATGGTTATCTCGGATATCGGCGACCACTCGCTCAAGCCTTCGCCGCTCAACGCCTGAATTCTCACCTCGTAGGTTGTACCATTGATCAAGCCGGGGATATCTGTCTCCCAATCACCCTCGTCGGATACAATCAACAAGATCGAGTTCTCAAAGAGAGGGGAGCTTTCCATGGCGCGATATTGTATTTCGTAGGCGCCGATGTCAGGCCCGGTATTCGCCGGCGTGCCGCCCGGGCGCACCTCGACAATATATCTTTCCTCCTCGAGCCGGGTCGTCAGCAGGGGGGCTGGCGGCCTGCCCGGCGGTTCCTTGACGTTCACAACCTCGACGGTAATCGTCTGTGTCGCCGTCCGCACCCGGTCGCCCGTGCCGCTGGTCGCTTCGACCGTGAGGGAGTATGAATTGTCCTCGCCCGTGTCCACTGGGCGATCATGGTCGGCGCCCCCATTCCCATCGAAGGTCAATGTCCCCTCGCGGGTGATCGAGAAATGCGCCTGATCGTCGCCGCCGGTAATCGCATAGCCGGTGACGTAGTCCCTGACGTCGGCATCCGTGGCGATCACGGCGCCGACCATGGTTTCGTTTTCGTCAACCTCGAAGGTGGATTCACTGGTGAAAACCGGCGGGGCATTGGCATTATCGGGCATCTCCAGAACCGTGACCTGCACGTCGTCTGCGGTGACGCCCTGATAGTCCCCGCTGCCGCTGACCGTGTGGCTCACCGTGACCATGTCATCGACCGTGTTATCGTCCATGCCGGCGGTTACCGTTACCGCTTGCGGCTCGTTGTAATTGCTTGCCGTGAACGTCAATTGCAGTGGGTTCGCCGAGATATTCGACCCCGACGGCGCCGTCACCCCGACGGTCACGTCTGCGGTTGGCTGCACGTTCAGCACGATCGAATAGGTGTTGCTGCCGTCTTCGGGCACGGTCAGCGATGTCGGATAGATCGTCACCGGCTGGACGGCGATCACTTCCAGCGGCAGGTCGGCGGATTTGACGAGTTCGTAGCCCTGATGGTATGAGGGCAGTGGCGGCAACCGCTTGATATCCGCGGTGACGGCCGCGCCCGCGCCCGGCGGGCGGGAGACGGCGAGAGGCTCGCTTTCCAGGGTGCCCGCGGCAATGGCGATGGTCTGTTCGCCGCTGGCGATGGAGCCGTTGGCAACTCGCAACGGCAGGACCATTTCAAAAGGCGCGCCCGTGTGCGCCGTGGCTTTGAACTGGTCTGTTCCAGCCGGTTCCAGCGAAACAGTGATGGGGAGGGGACTGACTGCATTGTCATTCAGGTAGAGTCTTGTCAGTGCGGCCAGTCCGGAGAACACACCCGCAGGCAGGGAATCAAGGTTGTTGCTGGAAAGGTCGAGTCTTGTCAGTGCGGCCAGTCCGGAGAACACACCCGCAGGCAGGGAATCAAGGTTGTTGCTGGAAAGGTCGAGTCTTGTCAGTGCCGTCAGCCCCGAGAACAGGTCCGCGGGCAGCGTCTCAAGGTAGCTGAATGAAAGGTCGAGGTTTGTCAGTGCCGCCAGCCCGGAGAACAAGCCCGCAGGCAGCGTCTCAAAGCCGTTGGTGAAAAGGGTGAGTGTTGTCAGTGCCGTCAGCCCGGAGAACACACCCGCAGGCAGCGTCTCAATTTCGTTGTCGAAAAGGGTGAGTGTTGTCAGGGAGGTCAACCCTGAGAACAGGTCCACAGGTAGTGTCTCGAGGTCGTTGCCACTCAGGGGGAGTGTCCTCAGAGAGGTCAGCCCGGAGAACACACCCGATGGCAGCGACTCGAGGTCGTTGCCAGCCAGGTGGAGCTCCTCAAGTGCGGTCAGCCCGGAGAACACACCCGATGGCAGCGTTTCGAGGTCGTTGCCACTCAGGATGAGTCTTGTCAGGGCGGTCAGCTGTGAGAACACACCCACAGTCAAGCTGCTGAGTTGGTTATCACCCAGGTCAAGAGATTCAAGAGATTCAAGCGACGATAGCCCTGAGAATACACCTACCGGCAGACTGCCGAGGTCGTTGCCATACAGGTTGAGACGTTGCAAGGCGGTCAGCCCGGAGAACACACCCGCCGGCAGACTGCCGAGATCATTGAAATTCAGGTTGAGCTGTTGCAGGGCGGTCAGCCCGGAGAACACACCCACGGGCAGACTGCTGAGGTCATTGAAATTCAGGCGGAGCTCTTGCAAGGCGGTCAGCTGGGAGAACAGGCCCGCCGGCAGGGTCTCAAAGCTGTTGTCAAACAGTAAGAGCTCTTGCAAGGCGGTCAGCTCGGAGAACGCGCCCGCCGGCAGCGTCTTAAGGTCGTTGTTACCCAGGTTGAGCTCTTGCAAGGCGGTCAGCTCCGAGAACACGCCCGTCGGCAGCGTCCCAAGGTCATTATTTCTCAGGGAGAGCTCTTGCAAGGCGGTCAGCCCGGAGAACACCCCCATCGGCAGCGTCTCAAGGTCGTTGTTGTTCAGGGAGAGCTCTTGCAAGGCGGTCAGCCCGGAAAAATCTCCCGCCTGTAGTGCTGAGATGTCCTTGGAAGTCAACGTGAGGGCGGTAATCTCGGCCAGGTGGTCCGCGGTCACATCGCCGCAATTGCTTGCGGGGGCTTGCGCCACGATCTCGTCGCGCACCTGCTCGGTGCGGCCGCAAATGCCACCGGTCCGGAGCGTCGCCCCGTTGACCGAATTGGACCACGCGCCCTTCCCTTCGTTGTTCTCCGCCTGTACCCGGATCTGGTAGGTGCTGCCCGAACTCAAGCCCGTGATCGTGCGGGTCAGGGACGGGCCGGTGTCCGGCCAATCGGTGAACGCGCCGCTGTCGCGGTATTGTACATGGTAATTGGTGATGTCGGGCCCGGTGTTGGCTGGCTCGGTCCAGGTCACGGTGAGGCTGCTCTCGGTTTCGTCGCTCACCGTGGGCGGATCGGGCTTGCCCGGCGGTTCGTCGACGTCCTCCACGGTGACGGTGATCGTCTGCGTTCCCGTCATCTCCCGGGTCCCGGTGCCGCCGGTCGCCGTGACCTCCACGATGTTTTCGTTGTCGCCCCCCGCATCCGCCGGACGCTCGAAGTCGGGGGCGTCCTTGAAGCGCAACTGGTTCGTGCCGGCGATCTCGAAGCGGCTCCCGTCGGCTCCGCCGGTGACCTCGTAGCCGGTGATGCCGTCGTTCCTGTCGACGTCCTGGGCGGTTACCCGGCCGACGGACTGCTCGTTTTCATCGACCTTGAAGGCATCGTCGCTGGTGAAGACGGGCGGCTCGTTCTCGTCGGTGACGGAGACGGTGATTGTCTGCTGTGCGGTCAGGGCGCGGCCTCCCGCGCCGCCGGTGGCCGTGACCACGACGCTGTACTGGTTGTTCCTTCCGGAGTCCTCGGGATCCTCGAAGTTGGGAGCATCTTTGAAGGTCAACGCGCCTGCGCTGTCGATCTCGAACAGGTCGCGGTCGGCGCCTCCGGTGATGGTGTAATTCGTGATATCGTCGGCACTATCCTCATCACGGGCGACCACTGCGCCGACCCTCGTGCCATTTTCTACCGTCTCGAAGGTTGCGTCGCTGGTGAACGCCGGCGGCTCGTTGACGTCGTTCAGGTTTATCAACACGAGGATGGTGCTGCTGCCGCCGTGCCCGTCGGTCGCTTTGACCCTCAGAACATAGCGGGGCTTCGTCTCGTAATCGTAGGTCTCGTCGCGGTCGGTGCGGAGCTGACCGCTGCCTGTGTCGAGGGTGAAGGCATCCGCGTCCTGCCCTTCGAGGCTGTAGGTCAGGGGGGTGTTCTCCGGGTCGGTTGCGCCGACCGGATCATCGATGTTCTGCACGCCGGTGGTGTTCTCGTCGAGGGCGCGGGTGGCGCTCGACCCGTCGGTGAAGACCGGGGGCTGGTTGGGGTGGGTGCTTCCCGTGCCCGACGGGGACCAGTCGCTGGTGCCTTCGACGTTGCGCGCTCGCACTTGCGCCTGGTAGTCCGTGTCCGGGCTACGACCGGTGATGGTTGCGGTCAGGTCCGCGCTGTTGTGAGACCAGGAGGTGAAGCCGCCGCTGTCCCCTTCGCGGTATTGCACGTCGTAGTCATTGATGTCGGGGCCGGTGTTTGTCGGCTCGTCCCAGGTCACGGTCAGGCTGGTGGATGAGGCCGGTATGACGCTGGGTGCTGCCGGGTCCCCGGGCGGTTCCAGTTCGTCTGTCAGGTTGATCGTGACCACAATGGTATTGCTGCCGCCCTGACCGTCTTCTACGCGCACGATCACGACGTAGCTGGGCTTCTCTTCGTAGTCGTAGGTCTCGCCGGATCTGGTCTGAAGCTGGCCGCTGTTCCTGTCGATTGTGGAGGAACCGCGGTCCGCGCCTTCCAGGCTATACGTCAGCGTCCCTCCGTCGCGGTCGGTGGCGGTTACCGGGTTGCCGATGTCCTGCGTGCCCGTCGTGTTCTCCGCCAACCTGCGCGTGGCGCTCGGACCTTCGTTGAACGTGGGCGCCTGGTTGGCAATGGTCCGTCCATTCCCCGATGGCGACCACGGGCTCGTGCCTTCGTCACTGGTCGCCTGCACCTGAATCTCATAAGAGGTGTCCGACTCCAGGTTCGCAATTGTCGTCGTCGTGCGTATGCCATCATGTGCCGCCGCAGTGAAGGCGCCGCTGCTGCCTTCGCGGTATTGCACATTGTAATCGGTGATGGGCGGCCCAGGGTTGGCTGGCTCTGTCCACCGCAGGGTCAGACTCGTCAACGTCGAGGCTGTCACCGAGGGCCGGTCGGGTCTTTGCGGCCGTTCGTTGTCGTCATCAGTTACGTCGATCGTCACCGCGACGGTGGCGCGGCCCCCCTGATCATCCGCTGCTTCCACTGTTACCGAATAGCGATTTTTCACTTCATAGTTGTAATCCACGCCGGTTTGCGTGCGCAGCTGGCCGTTGTTGGTGTCGATGGTGAATTGATCCGTATCCCCGCCTGTAAGACGGTAGCTCACCGCGCGGCCCTCGGGATCGGTCGCGCTTATCGGGATGCCGACGTCCTGCCCACCGGGAGTGTTCTCGGCCAAGATGCGCGTGGGTGAGGTCTCGTCGAAGACCGGCCGCTGGTTGGCACTGGTCGTCCCGAAACCCGAAGCGGACCAACCGCCCGTGCCTTCGTCGTTGGAGGCCCGCACCTGCACCTCGTAGCGGGTGTTGACCTCCAGGCCCGTGATCGTCGTGGTGGTGCCGTCGCCGTCGTGCGGCCAGGGGAGGAAGGTGCCGCTGCCCGTCCGATATTGGATGTCGTAGCCGTCGATGCCGGGCCCGGTGTTGACGGGCTCGGTCCAGGTCACCGTCAGGCTGGTGGAGGAGGCTGGCTGTACACCGGGCCGGGCCGGCGCCTCGGGGGGCTCGTCGACGTCGGCCACGTGGACGGTGACGGCGATGGCGGCAATGCCGCCGTTGCGGTCGTCGGCTTCCAGCGTCACCGAATAGCTGACCTTCGTCTCGTAATCGTAGGTCTCCCCCGCCTTGGTCCGAAGCTGACCGTTGCTTGCGTTGATGGCCAAGGAACCGGCATCGTTCCCGCTGAGCCGGTAGGTCAGGCGGTTACGGTCGGCATCGGTGGCGCTGACCGGGTGCTGGATGTTCTGGTTCGCCCGGGTGTTCTCGGCGACGCTGCGGGTGGTGCTCGGTCCTTCGTTGAAGACCGGCACCTGATTGGGACCCGGCGGCGGTCGTGGCGGCGGGGGCGGTCGTGGGGGCGGCGGCGGAGAGGTGTCCGCAGGCGGCGGCTTCGGCGGTGTCTTCGGCGGGGGCGGCGGGTTCTTGGGTTCCACCGTCAGCCCGAAGGCCTGGGTCGCTTCCAGGCCCCACGGGTCCCGCGCCTTCACCATGATCGTCGCCTGCCCCTCCGTCTGCGCCGCGATGCGCACCCCGGTCCCCTCCACCGAGACCGTGGCCACCGCCTCGTTGCTCGACGAGGCGCTGTAGCTCAGGCGGTCGCCGTTGGGGTCGGAGAAGACCGGGGACAGATCCACCAAGACCGAGCCCCCCAGCCGCACCCGCTGCGACCTCAGGGTCCGCGCCTTCGGGCCGCGATTGCGCGGCTGCACCGTCACCGCGATGGGCTGGGTGGTCGTCAGGCCTTGCGCATCGGCCGCGGTGACCGCCACGGTCGTCCGTCCCAGGGCCCTGGGGGCAATGGTCACCAGGGAATCGGCCACGCTCACCCGGACGATGGCGCTGTCGGCGGCGGCGGCCGTGTAGGTGAGCTCGCCGCCCTCCGGGTCGCGGAAGTGACGGGCAACCTTCACCCGCACCGCGGCCTGGGCCAGGCGCAGGGTCTGTGCCGCCAGGCCCGGGCCCAGGGCGAGACCGCAGGGCGCCTGCAGGCCGGTGACCACCTCCTCCACCTCGCTGCCGTCAAGGTTCGAACGCTGAACCCTGCCCCCACCGCCGTCTGCCCAGTAGAGCTTGCCGGTGAACACATCCAGAGCCAAGCCGCCGGGTTCCTGCAGGCCGGCGACCACCTCCTCCACTTCGGTGCCGTCAAGGTTCGAACGCTGAATCCTGCCCGCGCCGTCCGCCCAGTAGACCTTCCCGGCGGTCGCATCCAGAGCCAGAGCGTCGGGCGCCTCCAAGCCGGTGGCCACCTCCTCCACCTCGCTGCCGTCAAGGTTCGAACGCTGAATCTTACCTGTGCCGCCATCCGTCCAGTAGACCTTGGCAGCGGACAGATGCAGGGCCAGAGCGTCGGGCGCCTCCAAGCCGGTGGCCACCTCCTCCACCTCGCTGCCGTCAAGGTTCGAACGCTGAATCATGCCCGCGGCACGGTCGCTCCAGTAGACCTTCCCGGCGGACCCATCCAAGGCCAAAGCGCCGGGGTCCTGCAGATCGGTGACCAGATCTTCCACCTCCGTGCTATCGAGGACGGCGCGCTGAATCCTGCCCGCCCCGCTGTCCGTCCAATAAAGCTTGCCCGAGGATGTATCCAGGGCCAGGCCGCCGGGGTCTTCCAGGCCGCTGACCACCTCCTCCACAAAGAAGCCGTCGAGGCTGACGCGCTGAATCCTGCCCGTTCCCCCATCGGCCCAGTAGATCCGGCCCCCGGATCCATCCAGAGCGAGGGCCACGGGCTCGTCCAGACCGGCGACCAGATATTCCACCCCGCTGCCGTCCGGATTCGAGCGCTGAATCTTGTCTGTGCCACCGTCGATCCAGTAGAGGAACGCCACCGCCATCGGCGCCTGGTTGGGTGCTTGCACCGTCAGCACAAAGCTCTGCCCCGCTTCCAGGCCCCCCGAATCCTGCGCCGTCACTGTGATCGTCACCCGGCCTGCCGCCAGCGGAAAGATGGTCAGCAGGGAATCCGCCGCCCCAACCGTGGCGATTGAGCTGTCGGAGGTGGCCGCCGAGTAGGTAAGCGCGTCGCCGTCCGGGTCGCGCCCCACTGCCGCCACAACGAGGGTGTCGCCGGCCGTGGCGCTGCCGTCCTCCAGAACCGCCAGGGTCGGGGCGCGGTTGCGCGCTTGCACCGTCAGGGCAAAGCTCTGCGCCGCTTCCAGGCCCCCCAGATCCCGCGCCGTCACCGTGATCGTCGCCGGACCCGCCGCCAGCGCGAAGATGGTCACCAGGGAATCAGCCACCCCCACCGTGGCGACGGCGCTGTCCGAGGTGGCCGCCGAAAAGCGCAGCGCGTCGCCGTCCGGGTCGCGCCCCACTGCCGCTACAACCAGGGTGTCCCCGGCGGTGGCGCGGTGGTCCGCCAGCCCCGCCAGAATCGGCGCACGGTTGGGTGCGGCGATGGCGATAGGGCCCAGGGCCAGGCGCGCCGGAGTGTGCAGGCCGGTGACCACGTCTTCCACCCCGCTGCCGTCCAGGTTGGAACGCTGAATCTTGTCGGTGCCGCTGTCGCTCCAGTAGAGCTTGCCACCGGCCGCATCCAGAGCCAGACCCCTGGGTACGTCCAGGCCGCTGGTGATGAGGTTTTCCACTTCGCTGCCGTTTAGGTTCGAGCGCTGAATCTTCTCCGTGCCGCTGTCCGTCCAGTAGAGTTTGCCGGCACTCGCATCCAAAGCCAGCCCCCTGGGAACGCGCAGGCCGGTGGCGATCACGTCCTCCACCTCGCTGCCGTCGAGGTTGGAACGCTGAATCTTGTCGGTGCCGTAATCGGCCCAGTAGAGCTTGCCGGCGGCCGCATCCAGGGCCAGGCCCAGGGGACTGCGCAGGCCGGTGACCACGTCCTCCACCTCGCTGCCGTTTAGATTAGAGCGCTGGATCCTGTCGGTGCCGTAATCCGTCCAGTAGAGCTTGCCGGCAGCCGCGTCCAGGGCCAGACCCGAGGGATGGCGCAGGCCGCTGGTGACCAGGTCCCCCACCTCGGTGCCGTTTAGATTGGCGCGCTGAATCTTGTCGGTGCCGCCGTCGCTCCAGTAGAGCTTGCCGGCACTCGCGTCCAGGGCCAGGCCCAGGGGATTGCGCAGGCCGGTGACGAGGTCCTCCACCCCGCTGCTGTCCGGATTGGTCCGCTGAATCTTGTCGGTGCCGCTGTCCGTCCAGTAGAGCAGCAGCGGCCCCCCATCCGGATCCACCTGAATCCGGACCAGTGGCTCGGCACGGACGCCGGCGACGGCCATCAGACCCGTAATACAGCCGATTGCCAAGATGATCGAGAATTTCACCACCAGACCCCCAACAGAGATTTGCCCGCTCCTTCGACCACGATGCGCGCTCAGGCACGGCGCCACCGCTCAGCTTGCCGCGGATGCAGCAAGGTGCTCTCGAGGACCGGTCCGCGGCAGAAATCTTCAGCCCGCAGCAGGAATTTTGCCCATTCTCTTTGCAAATTCCGTGCCGAAATCGTTATATAGGGGTAATTTATGTCCTGGTAAGGACTTAGGTCCTGTTCGGAAAAAGCGGAGAACGGCATGGAAGTGTTGCAGAATACGCCTCGAAAACCACTTCCTTGCTCCTGAGGAGAATCTACAACCGAATGTTTATAAAGGGCTTACAGAAATTTTAAAGCGGGGTTGGAGGGGGATGTCGCGGTTTGCGGCGAAAGTCGCATTTTGCAACATGAAAAGGGGTATGCTCGGTTGCCCGGCACCAGCCCCGGAGAGGGCCGATGGCAGATCTCATAACGCTGTGTTCATTTGCGGATGTTCCGAATCAGCGCGGGGCGCGAAAGTAAATGCGGAAAAGGAGGGTGCCCGCCATTGCCAGCCCCACCCCAAACAAAAAGAATTTCTCGTAGCCCAGAGAGGTGATGATAAAGCCGCCTCCAAGCGAGCTGGCGGCGTGACCCAAACCTCCCGCCATGGTGTATACACCGGCTATGGCCCGGCGCCAGCGCGGCGCCACAAGCTCCTGATGAAAGACCGAAAAGGCGGCAAAGCGGATCATGGTCAGGGAGATGATGCCCATGTATCCCAGTCCGGCCGCGCTCCAGTGAGGAACCAGGGCCAGCAGCAGCAGACTGAGAGAGATGCCCAGAGACGCCCGCATGATGACGCGCTTATGGCCCCAGCGCGACACCAGAAACGGAGTAGAGAGGGCGGCAATTCCCCCCATAAGCTGTCCCGTCCCTATCAGCGCCCCGATGAGGCCGGTGGATTCCTTCAATTCAGCGTCCATGTAGACGTTGAAGAAGGTCGGCACCACCGAGGCTCCCGCTATCTGGAGGAAGGCAATCAGCAACACGGCGGTGATCAGTCCATAGGGCGCTGGTTCCGATTCGGACTTGATCTCCTGCCTGTTCTCCACCTCTACCTCGCGGGTGGCCAGCAAGGCCGGCAGCGCGGGGATGAGCAGGACGCTGGCGAGCAGCAGGGTATAGCTGAAAGGCGCCGGACCATCCAGGGGAATCTGGAGGAAGGCCGCAAAAAGTTCGGGCATGAAACCGCCGCTCAAACTCCCGGCGAATCCGGCCAGAGGGACCAGGGAGGCCTGCAGCGAGAATACATAGGTGCGGTCCGCCGGACCGGTGGAAGCCATCAGAAACGGAGTGGCGTTGATCATGTAGAAAGCGAAACCGAGGGATCTGAGCAGGCGGGTGGCTACGAGCCACTCGGCGTGGAAGGCCGCCGGCACCCATTGAACGGTGCAGAACAGGGCGCTGAAGGTGGTCATCAGGACGACGCCGACGAGCATTGCCCGGCGGCTGCCCCAACGCCTTCCCAGGACCACGGCGGGCAGGCTGCAGGCGGCGAAGCCCAGGGCGCCGGCGGCGCCGACGATGCCGATGAATTCCGGTCCATAGCCCAGGCGCAACAGGTAGATATTGGGCAGAACCCCGAAGATGCCGCTGCTGGAAACGGTGAAGCCGCACAGCGCCGCGCTGATCAGATAGAGGCGCACATTTGGGCGGAAGCGGCGCAGTGCGTTCAGGTAGGCGGTGTCCACGGGGATCAGGAAGTCCCTACCTGCCGCCCCGGGCAAAGGCCGGCTCCGCCTCGGCGGCGCGGACTTCGGCTGCGGGCAACCCCAATTCCCTGCGGACAATATTGGCGCCCTCGACCAGGGCGACGCATTTGTAGAAGGCGATACGGCGCGACAGTCCCTCGCGGCCAAAGCCGCAGTCGGTAGTAACGATAAGGCGCTCGGGGCCAATGTAGCGCAGGGCCTTGCGAATCAGCTCCGCCACTACTTCCGCCGGCTCCACCACCGTGTTGGTGTGGCTCACGGCGCCGATGGCGATCTTCTTGTCGGGGGGCAGTTGTTCGAAGAGATGGAGGTCTCTCCCTCCGGTGCTGGCGCACTCGAAGGTGATTACGTCGGCGTTGAGCTCGCACAGGTGGGGCAGGGCCTTCTCGTAGCTGGGCCGCTCCCAGAACAGGGCCTGCTGGTTGGGATTGCCCCAGCAGGTGTGGACCCAGATTTCCGCCTCCACACCTTCCACCTCCCGGTTGAAGGCCCGGGTCAGAAAAGCCAGATCCTCGGCCCGGGCGGCCGGATCCAGGGCGCGCAAATGGTGCTGCGGCTCCTCCACCTGAATCACCGGACAGCCGGCCGCGGCCACCTGGCGCAGTTCCGCATTGACAATGGCGGCCAGATCCTCAATCATCTCGCGCTCGTCGCTGTAGGCCTCGTTCCAGAGCATGCTCGGCAGGGTCTGGGCGCTGACCGAGCCGAACTTCACCGGGCGCTCGCTCAGGCGCTGGGCGGTGCGCCACACGGCGGCGTATTCCAGCGGTCCGGGTCCCAGCTTGTTCACCGCCACCGGGGCCTGGTAAGCTTCCTGCACCTCCCACAGAATCTGTCCCGGGCGCAGGTCGAAGCGCCGGGACCACCCGGGCGACGAGTCGCGATGCCCCGCGATCCCTTCCATTCGCTCCAGGGGATAGAAGAACCAGGAGCGCCCGCCCACCTCGGTATCGAAGCGGGCGTCGCCGTCGGTCAGGATATCCAATCCGGCCCGCTCCTGATCCCTGAGGATGGCCCCCACCGCGTCGACGTACTGCTCGCGAAAGACGGCGTCGGCCATTGCCACCTTGAACGGGCGGCCGCGCAGATTCTCCCCGTACCATTGGGGCCGGGGATAGGAACCCACGATGGCCGTCGGCAGTATTTTGTCCCTGGTGGCGGTGAACATGAACCCTTCAGTAGTTGGAGATTCTCAGGTTCTTATGGCGTTTCTTCCCAAGGTAGATTCTCAAAAAACAATATAGACCGGGGTCTCAAGCATTGGAGAGGACTCGCCAAGTGGAGCATGATCTCTTCGAGTTCACGGGTGATGGGTCGGATGCGGGCGTCATCCAACATGCACTAGTTGGCCTTCCTGCTCGAGGAATTCAGCGACTCGGATTTCAGTATCTAGATCGACCAAATCAACAGGATGGGTGAGTTCATCCATCAATCGTCCCAGCAGGTGGTAGAAGCGCTCAGGTGGGCAGCCGCGGACAGCTATATCCAGATCAGACCGTGGCCGATTCCGTCCGGCGGCAACCGAGCCAAATATGAACACGTCCCGGCATCCAACCGCTTGGCATATTTCCACCGCACAAGCAACATCGGCGCGGTACTCAGGAGGAATTACCGTCGCCGACACTGTCATATCAGCCTCCTTCTTTGTTGCTAGGTTACTCTGGTTCAGGTAAACCTCAATGGACGAGAGAGCTTGAATATCCCTGTACCCCGATCTTACCGAGATATTCCAAATCTGTTGCTGTAATCAGGGTGTCTTCAACGGGAAATCCATTGTAATTGCTCAAGGAAGGAGAACTCAGGATACCTACTGTTAAAACGGCAAACCTAACGGACCTCATCTTCGCCTTCCTCCTGTCCACTGCTCAACTCGAATAGATATAAAGTGTTGTCTTTACTATATACTCCTTGACTACCATCGTTTATAAGCCTGAACTCAGCGATCCCTCCAGTATGTACTCCGCCATTCTGGAACCGCGTACTGATCTGTTCCGGCTCAAGTGCCCTTTTAATCATATCCCGCTTCTCTCTCTATTTTTTGTTCTTCTAAATCTCCTGGAATTCTCCGAATCATGTCTCCTTGACGATCGAATATCAACATATCGTCGGTGTTGAATCCTGTCAGAATCACTTCGCTGCCATCGTCCGAAAACCCGAGATCGAAGGGAGCAAAATCATGCCTGACAAAACTTTCACGATCTACGTTCTTTATCAGTGCTCCTTTTATATCGTAAAAATTGAGGTATGGGAGAAAACCGTGCTCACCCCAAACCCCATAAAACAAAACCCAGCGATTTCCCTTTGGTGCTGTATAGCTCCTTTGAGATCCATCTCCAGAGGCCTTGTGGGCATGTAACTCATCCTCGTCCAGTGAGAATCTCAAAGTGCCATCCAGGTCAAAACCACGTACAAGGTTAAGCCAACCGGAATATCCATCGGATATTGTCGTCTGAATCAAATAAAATTTTCCGTCAGGGGCCGTTGTAGCGTACTCAAACGTGAACTTACCAGGATCACCTTTATCCAGTCCTTGGGTATGGTGTCCCGTTTCAGGGGTACTCTCCTTTCTATATTTCCCTGTTCGTCAAAGATATATACCGACCGGAATGTGGCTGCCATTATAACGGGATTAGCTCTGGTTAGATCTATGGAGACCCCTACGTCGGGTTCGAAAATATTGTGAATAAATTGCCTCAAATTTATTCTGTCTTCCAATTCAACTTGCCAAATGATTCTCCCACTCTGAACATTCTGCTCTCCCTCGGAACTGGATGCAATCACTGCTACAGTCAGCAAAAGAATACTCCATTTGCGGCGAAAAGTCCTTTGTGATTTAGTCATTACTAAACTCCAGTCCATTACCCAAGAGACCTCTTTTCAATTCCGCTTTTTCAAGAAACCATAGCCTCTGCTTTTTTATTGGTAAAGTGGAAGGGCGGAACTTGAACAGGTACATCTCATCCCCAACAAACGGGAACGTATAAAATGTTGGCGAAGCAGACCGGGCTTCAGGCGCTCAGCTTTTCCATCAGGCTCTGGCGCACGTCCTCGAGGAACTCGTAGTTGACGATCTTGCGGCCCTGTTCGTCCACCACGTAGAAGGCGTCGGTGGCGCGGTTGGCCACGGTGTTGATGATGGCCATGTGGATGTCCAGGTCCAGTTCCGCCAGGGCGTGGGTGATTTTGTAGAGGAGTCCGACCTCGTCCTGCATGCTGACGTCGATCACCGTGTAGCGGTCCGACACCTGGTTCTCGATGCCCACCTCCGGCGTCCGCTCCTGCGCTTTGTGCTTGCGCCGGTCCCATTGCACGCTGTAGCGCTCGAGGAGCTCGCGCGCTTTCAGGCGCAGGGTGACGACCTCCTCGAGGCGCTCGCGCACCCGCACCTTCTTCCAGTCCGGCAGCACCGGGCTGCCGTCCACGTCGGTCACCTGGAAGATGTCCAGCACCATGTCGTCGTCGCGGGTGTGCACGTCGGCGCGCAGAATATTGATGTCGTTGACCGCCAGCACTCCGCAGATCTTGGCCAGCAACTGTCTCTGGTCGCGGCTGCAGACGAGGATCTCGGTGTGGGCGGGATGCTCGATGAACTCCACCTCCACGGTTCCGTCGCCCAGGCGGTTGAGAAGGGCCTGGTGGACCTCGACCTGCTCCTGCTCGTAGGCCAGCAGATAGTGCGGCGGCAGTTGCTCCACGTGCTCCTGGAAGGCGGCGATTTTGAGGGCGGGCCAGACGCCGTTGAGGCGCTTGAGGTATTGGTCCAGCAACTGCCGGGCGTACTGCATATCCTCGAAGGTCTTCATGCCCGATTGAAACTGCTCCGCGGTTTTGTAATAGAGCTCCCACAGCAGAGCCCCCTGCCAATCGGTCCAGGCGTCGCTGACCACTGCCGACAGGTCGGCATAGGAAAGCAGGTAGAGCGCCTTGAGCCATTCCATGCTGGCGAAGAGCCGGGCGAACTCGGCGATCATTTTGTAGTCGTCCAGGTCGCGGCGCTGGGCGATGACCACCATATCCTGGTGATGCTCGACCAGAAAGAGCACGAAACGGCGGTCTTCGTAGGGCAGATTCAGGCGCTCCAGCAGTTGTGAGGCCATCTCGATCCCGCAGACGATGTGGTCCTGGCGCCTGGACTTGCCGATGTCGTGCAGGAGCACCGATAGATAGAGCAGGTCGCGGCGATCCAGTTCGGAGAAAACCTGCTTCAGGTTGCTCGGCTTGTCCGTGTGCCCCAGGGCCTCCAGGTTATCCACCGCCACCAGGGTGTGCTCGTCGGCAGTGTACAAGTGGTAGATGTCGTACTGAACCAGGCAGGTCAGAGAGCCGAATTCGGGCAAATAGGCGCCCAGAACGCCGAGGTCGTGCATGCGTCGCAAGGTGGCGGCGGTGCGGTATTTGCGCTTCAGGATGCGCATGAAGAGGTCGCGCGCCGCCGCCGACCGCCGGCACTCGTCGTCGATCAGGTGCAGGGAGGCGCCGATGGTGCGCTGGACCTCCTCGCTCAGGCGCAATTTCTTGACCTGTGCCAGATGAAAGATGGAAAGCAGCCGCAATGGCTTGTCGGCGAAATAGCGCTCGCCCCGGGGCAGCACGATTTCGCCGTCTACCGCTATCACACCCGGCTCCAGCAGAACGCTGCGGTGGCTGCCCCGCCGCTTGCGGGCCAAGCGCTCGAAGGCCAGTTCGACCAGGTGGTAGACGGCGCGGGCGTGGAGGTAGTAGTCGCGCATGAAGCACTCGGCGGCCAGTTCCTGATCGAGGTCTTCGTAGCCCAGGTTGAGGGCGATTTCGGGTTTGAGCTCGTGGTCGAGAACGTCGCGCCGGCGGCCGACGTTGAAGTGGAGCTCGTGGCGCACCCACCATAAAAACCCCCGGCCCCTTTCCAGGGTCTGCACGTCCTGGCGGTCCAGGTGACGGCACCACAGAGAATCCGCCGTGGGCTGCCGCGACCGGGCCTTCAGGGCCCATTCCAGGGCGTGAATGTCGCGCAGTCCACCCGGACTCTCTTTGACGTTTGGTTCGAGCAATTGAACCGTGCCGTTCCGCCGCGACCGGTTCCGGACCCTTTTCTGCAGCGTCGCCGCCATGCTCCTGGGCATGCGCTTGTAGAGGCGTTCCTGGAACTCGTCGAACAGGCGGCGGTCACCGGCGAGGAAGCGGCTGTCCATCATCGCGGTGCAGGATTCCACGTCGTCCCGCAGAATCGTGACCGCTTCCGCCACCGTGCGGCTGCTGTGGCCGAGGTCGAAGCCCACGTCCCAAAGCGGATGCAAAATACCGGCGATGAACTCCGGCGTTTTGTGCTTTTCTTTGGCGAAGAGAAAGAGCAGATCTATATCGGAGTGAGGCGCCATCTCCTGGCGTCCATATCCCCCCAATGCCACCAGGGCCTGGCCTTCCTCCCCGGCCTGCCGCAGGGCGTTGCGGTAGGCCTCCAGAACCACCGCATCCACCGCCTCGGCGATGGCGCCGGCGGTTTCTAATCCCCCGGCTCCACTGGTGTGCGCCTGGTGCAACTCGGCGATCTGCTGGGCCCAGAAATCGCTGAGCACAGTACTCAGGGGTGCGTCGTTGCTTTGCGCTCGCCGCCGCGCAAGTTCCCCTGCCGGATCGGTGCCCGCGCTCATTTCTTCCTGGCCGTCCTCCGCGATGCCGCGATTTTCCTGCGCGGTTTCTTTCTCCCGAGCGCAGTCTGCAGGACGTCGTCGATGTGTTCTACCAGTTCGAAATTCATCTTCTTACCGATCTCTTTGGGCACTTCTTCCAGGTCCTTCTCGTTTTTTTTGGGCATGATCACGGTGAAGATGCCGGCGCGTTGGGCTCCCATGACCTTGTCGCGAATTCCTCCAACCGGCAACACCCGCCCGCGCAAAGTGATTTCTCCCGTCATGGCCACGTCGCTGCGCACCGGGCGCTCGGTAAACAAAGACACCAGGGCGGTGGTCAAGGCAATACCCGCAGAGGGGCCGTCCTTGGGGGTTGCACCCGCCGGCACGTGGAGGTGAATGTCGGATTGGGTAACCTCCACCGGATCGATTTTCAGACGCCTGGTCTGGCTTCTCAGATAGCTCAGCGCGGCCTGCGCCGACTCCTGCATGACCTCGCCCAACTGGCCGGTCAAAATGAGGTTCTTGCGGCCCTTCATCCGCGTTGCCTCGACGAAGAGAATTTCACCCCCGGCGGCCGTTGCCGCCAAGCCGGTGGCCACGCCGATTTCACCCTTGCGGCCGGCCACTTCGGAAAAGTAAAGGCTCGAACCGAGGTAATCTTCCAGACCGGCGGAGGCAATCCTGATTTTGCGCTTGCGGCCCTCGACGAATTTTCGCGCCACCTTGCGGCAGACCGCCCCTATGTGGCGCTCGAGATTGCGCAGGCCCGCCTCGCGGGTGTAATCCTCGATAAGACGCTGCAGCACCTCCGCCTCGAACTCCAGTTGCCTGGGGCTGAGTCCGTGTTCCTCGAGCTGGCGCGGTACCAGAAAGCGCTGGGCGATCTTCAGCTTTTCGTCGGGCGTGTATCCGGGAAGGGGAATTTCTTCCATGCGGTCGAGCAGGGGAGGGGGAATGGGAGCGGCCAGATTGGCGGTGGCAATGAACATGACCTTGGAAAGATCGAACGGCACGTCCAGATAGTTGTCGGCGAAGGAGAAGTTCTGCTCCGGGTCCAGAACCTCCAGCAGGGCGGCGGCCGGGTCGCCGCGGAAATCCATGCCGAGCTTGTCGATTTCATCCAGCATGAAGACCGGGTTGTTGGAGCCGGCGCGGTAGAGTCCGTGGATGATGCGGCCGGGCAGGGAGCCGATATAGGTGCGGCGATGGCCGCGGATCTCGGCTTCGTCGTGCATCCCTCCAAGGGAAATGCGCACGAACTTGCGTCCCAGGGCGCGGGCAATGGAACGTCCCAGTGAGGTCTTTCCTACCCCGGGGGGGCCGACGAAACACATGAGAGGCCCCTTCATCTCCCGGCGCAGGTGGCGCACCGCCAGATATTCGAGGATGCGCTCCTTGATCTTTTCCAATCCGTAGTGGTCTTCGTCGAGAATGCGCCCGGCGGCGGCGATATCGAGGTGGTCTTCCGTCGAGGTGGACCAGGGCAAGACGACCAGCCAATCGAGGTAAGTGCGCGACACCGAATACTCCGGTGCCCCCGGCATCATCTTTTCGAGGCGGTCCAACTCGCGGACTCCAGCCTCTCTTGCTTCCTGCGGCATTTGGGCCGCCTCGATCTTGGCGCGCAACTCCTCAACCTCCGCCATGTGCGGATCGGTGCCGCTCAATTCCTTCTGGATGTACTTGAGCTGTTCGCGCAGGAAGTACTCGCGCTGGGACTTGCCCAACTTTTCCTGGACCTGGGACTGGATCTCGGCACCCGTCTCCAGGATCTCCAGTTCTCGCGCCAGCAGTTCGGCCAGGTACTCGAGCCGAGACCCAAGGTCGAGCAACCCCAGGATCTTTTTGTGTTCTTCTATTTGCAGTTCCAGATTTGAAGCAATGAAATCGGCCAGACGTCCGGGATGGTCGATGTTGATGACCATGATCTGCAACTCGTCAGGCAGGTGGGAGCCGAGCTTGATGATGGCCTGGAACTGGTTGCGGACGGTGCGGCTCCTGGCCTGGACGTCCATGGCGTCAGCGTCTCCCTCGTCGTCGAGGCGCTCGACTGCGGCTTTCAAAAAGGGCTCTTCGTGTACCATGGCGCCGATGGTGCCGCGAGCCGCTCCCTGCACGATGAGGCGCACACTGCCGTCGGGCATCCTCCACACCTTGTGGATTCTGGCAATGGTCCCCAGGCCGTGAAGGTCCTTGATGGCCGGGACCTCCACCTCGGGATCAAGTTGCACGAAGATGCCGATTAGGTGATCCTCGTTCACCGCGCTGTCGATAACCCCTATGGAGCGCTTGCGCGAGGCGGTGAGCTGCTGGGGCATGTAGGGATATACCACCGAGTTGCGCAGGGGTAAAATGCCCAATTCCATGGAACTGGGCAGATCTCCGATCGACTCTTCTTCGTCAGGCTGGAATTCGTTCAATCCGGGGTCTCCCTGGCAGGAGTTTTTCTTGACAGGTGCAAAGATAGGTGTATAATTGTCGGCGTAAAGGTCGTTACCCTTCGTTTCCGCTCTCAAAGGAGAGAGTATTTGGGCCTATCTCCCGATTCCCCCCGGCAGCAATGCGCCCTGCTCGTAGGTGTGGCTCTGCCCCACATCCCCGCCTGGGAAGCGCAGGATTCTCTCGACGAACTTGCCCGCCTGGCGGCTACCGCCACCCTGCGTCCGGGCGAGCGGGTGCTCCAGTCCAGAAAGGAAATCCATCCTGCATTCTATATGGGCAAAGGGAAGGCCGCCGAGCTCAAATTTCTGGCTCGGGGTTGTGGCGCCGACCTGATCATTTTTGACAACGACTTGTCGCCGGCTCAGATGCGCAACGTCGAAGAGCTCAGCGGCCTGCGCACCCTCGACCGCAGTGGTCTCATCCTCGACATATTTGCCCTCCACGCGCGCACCCACACGGCCCAGGTTCAGGTCGAGTTGGCCCAGCTCACCTACCTGCTGCCGCGTCTGACCCGGATGTGGACCCACCTTTCGCGTCAGGCCGGCGGTGGTGCCATTCGCGGCATGGGAGCTGCCGGCGTCCGCGGCCCCGGCGAAACCCAGTTGGAAATCGACCGGCGCATGATCCGCAAGCGCATCCGCAGCCTCAAGGCCAAGCTCGACCGCATCGGTACCCAGTTGGCCACCAGCCGCAAGAGTCGCGGCGACCTGTTCAAGGTCGCCCTGGTCGGGTACACCAACGCCGGCAAGTCCTCCCTCATGCGCGCCCTTTCCGGTGCCGCCGTGCTGGTCCAGGACCAGCTCTTCGCTACTCTCGATTCCACTACCCGTACCGTGGAGCTGAATCGTGGCAAGGTTCTCCTAACCGACACGGTCGGTTTCATCCGGCGCCTGCCGCATCACCTCTTCGCCTCTTTTCGCGCCACCCTCGAAGAAGCGGCGGTGGCCGATCTGCTCCTCCATGTAGTGGATCTGAGCCACCCCTACTACGAATCTCAAATCGAAACGGTTGAGAAAGTTTTAAGGGACCTTCAGTTCAAGCCAAAGTCCACCCTGCTGGTCTACAATAAATTCGACCAGGTTGAGTGTGGCGAAGCGGGCAATGAATCGCCTATCCACTCCGAAAAAGTTGTGACGGTTTCGGCTCTGACCGGGTTCGGAATAGACTTGCTCAAAGAGAAGATAGAAGAGGTCCGCTTGAGCGATTCAATCACCCTGGATCTGCAGATCCCGCAGCAGGAGGGTCGGCTGCTGTCCCGGCTGCGGGCCCAGGGCGAGGTCCTGGCACAGGACTTTCATAACGATGAGGTTCTCCTGCGCCTTCGCCTCGACAAGACCTGGGTGGAACGCTGGCAACTGCACCGCTTCGCGCCGGCATTGGGAAGAGCGCGACAGTGAGCCAGGAATGAAGGACAGGGCAGCCATGAGTGGCTTGTTGACCTTGAAGCTCAAATCCCAGGTGCTCGACCAGGACGAGGACGGCCACAACTACTGGCGCCCGCTAATCGAGATGCGGCGATGGCCATGCGCAGAAACCATTTTGCTGCTGTGCGACGTGTGGGACAAGCATTGGAGCAGGGGAGCCAGCACCCGGTTGGAGGCCATGGTGGAACGCATGGACCAGTTGGCGCGAGTCCTCAGAAGCCGCGGGGCGCACATTGTTCACGCGCCGTCGGCCACCATGGATTTTTACGAGGGCACCCCGGCGCGCCAGCGCATGGTGAGGGCGCCGTCGGCCGAGCTTCCGGTGGAAATGGAGCGGCCGGAACCGCCGCTGCCGGTGGACGCCTCCGACCACGGTTCGGATACCGAGGGGGACGAGCACCACAAGGCATGGCACCGGCAGCATCCGGGCATTTACATCGACCAGGAGCACGACGGAATTTCGGACGATGGTCGCCAGGTTTACAACTTCATGACCGAGCGCGGGGCCGGGCATGTCCTGATTATGGGGGTGCACACCAATATGTGCGTTCTGGGACGCTCTTTCGCCATCAAGCAGATGGTGAGGTGGGGGAAGCAAGTGGCCCTGGTGCGCGACCTGACCGACGCCATGTACAATCCAGCCCGTCCTCCCTACGTCAGCCATGAGGAAGGGACCCGGCTGGTGGTCGAGTACATCGAGAAATTCTGGTGCCCCACGGTGACCAGCGAGGACATCATGGGGCGGTGAAACATTTCCGGCAGGTGGGGGAAAATGGACACCGCTGCCTGAGCGGAAACCCCTCACTCGCGCACCAGGCGGGGACGTCCGAATCCGTCGTTGGTCACGTGACTGCGCGCCGGGATCTCGCCCTTCTCGGGCAGGACCAGATCGAGTTCCGAATAGTTTTCGACGATAGTCCCGTCTCCTATCCGTACCCCTGCTCCCAAACGAACTTTGCCGGGTGTCCGGTCGCCGCTTTTGACCGTGGCGATGACCACCGAAGAGCCAATGCGGCACTCCGGCCCTACCTCCACCAGGCCGCGCATCTCCGCATTGGGTCCTACTATCGAGCGGTCGCCGATCACTACGGAACCGAAGAGACCGGCGTCCGTGCCGATGAATACGTGATCCCCGATTTCCGGATGGCGCTGCTGTATCTTCTCGCTCAATCCGCCCATGGTGCAAGGTAGCAGATGGCATCCCCTGCCAATGATCCCGGTCTGTCCGGTGGTGATGCCGCGGTGGGGGTGATCGAGAAAATTGGCGTCTCCGATCCGGGTCTCGGGGTGCAGGTCGGCCTGGTAGTAACGCCCGCCCAGTTCGGCAATGGCACGGGGCAGAAGAGGAACGGGAGTGTAGCGGAGCCGGGGGTTGTCCTCCACCTCCCCGGTGCGCGTCAGGGCATGGGCGATATCGTGATAAAAGAGCACGCGCCAGCCGGGATAGGTGCTCATAACAAGTTGCATCTGGTATGCAAAGCTGAACTCGCAGTCCAGAGTTGCCAGGAAGCGGCGATAGCGGTCAATATCGCGCTCTTCGATAGCTGTTTCGATATGAGTGCCGAACTCGAGACTGGAAAGTTCAGCATCGGACACTCCGCAGCGGTGCAGCAGATAGGCGTCCCACACGGCCGGATCCTTCAACGAGGCAAAGCGGTTCCAACGCGCGCGCTCCTTCAAAACAGGCATTTCCCACAACAAGGCGAAGCTTGCCAGCAGGGCTCTTTCCTCCACCTCTTTCTCTTCTCCCGCCGCCAGCAGAGATTGGGCGATCATGGCATAAAGCTGGTCGGCCATTTCCTCGATCACTGCGCCCACTGCGCGTTTCTGGTATCGGCTGTCCAGCGCGTTGTGCGATCCAGGCGCCACGCATTCGAGCAGGTTGCCCAGCACGGTTTCCAGAATATCGCGGTTGACGAAACCGCGGCCCGAGCGCTGCGACAGGATCCCCGGATCGATCGGATCGATTTGCAGCGCATCCAGTTCTTCGCTCGAATAGATTGGCTGCAGGCGTTGCAGGACCTGGCCCAGCAGAGCTTCTTTGCGCCTTTCGTAGGTCGTGTCAAATAGCGTCATCGTACTCATATCTTCAGCTTCTCACTTCCCCTGAATTTCCTTCTGGCGAGATGCGGATTTTCTTCTTTGTCCGGCGGCCGGAGAGAGGCTATCTTTACTCGAGAAGAATATACGGGGAGTGCCGCACACCGACAACAAGCCCGGAATGACCCGAGGGAGACACCATGCATCCCTTCGAAGATCTCGTCGTCCCTCCGAATGCCATCGGGATCCACTGGTTCGGCCAGAGCAGCTTCGCGCTCAAGTCTCCCAGCGGCATCATTGTCCAGGTCGATCCATACTTTCCCAGAGAGCGTCCCGCAGACCGGTTCGTTCACGCGCGGCCGCCACTCCATGAAGCCACCCTGCGCACCGACTATATCCTGCTGACCCACAACCACCTCGATCACACCTTTCCGGAGTCGGTCGGACGGATTCAGGCGGCCTATCCTCAGGTACGCTGCATCGGCCCGGCCGAGAGTGAGGAGGAACTCCGGAATGCAGGCCAGGTCGTTGATTTCACCGTAGTGACTGCCGGTGACGAGACCGCTCTGGGCTCCATGAAGGCCCATGCCGTCTGGTCAAAACCACCTCGGGGAGTTGCGGCTGAGGGGATTCCCGCCCCCGATGTCCGCCACCTGGGATACGTAATCGACGGCACCGCCGTGCGTCTCTACATTTCCGGGGATCCGATCAATACCTTCGCCGAGCACGAGTCTCTGCTCCAGCCCATCCGGCGGCTAAAGCCCCACATCGGCCTGCTCACCACCCATCCGAGCGAAGGAGAGTTCCCCTACTTCCGCGGCTCGGGCAAGATGGCTGCTGCCCTGGGACTCAGAGCCGCCGTCCCGGCGCACTACGGCTGCTTCGTAGAGCGCAACTACGATCCGCAGGAGTGGGCGGACCAACTGCCGGCCGGCGGCCCCCAACCTCTGATCATTCCCTACAACCAGTCTGCCGTCTACTCTGTCTGAGATGCACTATACGAAGGTCAGAACCCATCCCCAGGGCCATGTTCTGCCGAAGGTAGAACAGTTGGCCTGGAAGATCGCCTGCATGGCCGCCCGCAACCGGGACGCCGCCGCCGACGTGGTCGAAATGATCGGCAATCGCCTCATCGACAATTTCGCCGTGGCCATAGCCGCGATCAACCGCGCTCCCGTGCGCCGCGCTCGCCTGCTGGCACTGGGTTACCCCCACCCCCGAAATGGCGGGGCGCGTCTCCTGGGCCTGTCCGGAGAACGCACCTTCCATTGCGAGTGGGCCGCTTTGGCCAACGGCGTGGCCGTGCGTGAGCTGGACATGCACGACTGCTACCTGGCCGCCGACTATTCTCACCCGGCCGACACCATTCCCGGCCTCCTAGCCGTGGCTCAACAGGCCGGCCGTAGCGGCCGCGACCTGACTCTGGGCATACTCACGGCCTACGAGACTCAGATGGCCCTGGTCACAGGGATCTGCCTGCACGAGCACAAGATCGACCATGTCGCCCACCTCGCCCCCGCGGTCGCCGCGGGTCTGGGGACTCTGCTGCGCCTTCCGGTGGAGCAGATCTTCCAGGCCATCAACCAGAGCCTCCATCTCGGCGCCGCCACGCGCCAATCCCGCAAGGGGGATATCACCTCCTGGAAGGCCTATGCACCGGCTCAAACCAGCAAGATCGCCATCGAAGCCATTGGCCGCGCCTGCCTCGGCGAGCGTGCACCGTCCCCCATCTACGAAGGTCGCGACGCAGTAATCGCCACCATGCTCGGCGGCCCCGAGGCCGAGTATACGGTGCCCTTGGCGGAACCAGGCGAGCCTCTACGCCTCATCATGCACTCCTATACCAAGGAGCACTCCGCGGAGTACCAGGCCCAGGCTTTGATCGATATCGGATTTAAGCTGCACGCACGTCAAATCGACCTGGATGCGGTATGCGAGGTTGTCATTCATACCAGCCACCACACCCACAACGTCATCGGCACCGGTGCCGGTGACCCGCAGAAAATGGACCCGGACGCTTCGCGCGAGACTCTGGACCACAGTGCCATGTACATCCTGGCAGTGGCCTGGGAAGACGGACGCTGGCACCACGTGGAGAGCTATTCCTCAAAAAGGGTGCATCGTCGCTCCACCGTCCGGCTATGGCACAAGATCCGCACCGAGGAAAAAGGGGAGTGGACCCTGGCCTATCACCATCCCGATGCCCGGAAGAAAAGGTTCGGTGCCGAGGTGGTGGTCCATCTCCAGAGTGGCGCTCGGATAGTTGAGCGACTAGACAACCCTAACGCTCACTATCTCGGAGTCCGCCCCTTTCAGCGTGTCCACTACGTCGAGAAGTTGCGCACGCTTACTGCGGGTCTGATAGAAGATGGGGAGTTGGATCGATTTCTCGCCCGGGTCGAAGATCTGTTCGACCTCAGCCCTTCTCAGGTAGGCGATCTCAACCTGGTGGTTGGTCGGGAAAACCTGGAGGATTCCACCTGTGGCAGGGTAGGGATCATTTGAGTTAGGATGGAATGCTGGTTTTTGGGAAGAGGGTATTCCAGCGATTCATCTAGGGCAGCAGTCGGTGCGGCGGCAAGGTGTCCGCCGAGCAGATCTCAGTGCCGGTGGCGGTAGAGATCTGCAAATAGGTCCCGAGCTTTCCAGCCCAGCAAGCGCCAGGCCTTGTCCGCCCGGTATTTACCATGGGGCAAAGGTGCGCAGATCAAGAACACTTCGTACGGACTGGGCATCTCCGGCGCGCGCAAACCACAGATGAAAGCACGGCCGGTGTCCTCCCACGAAACCGTGAAGGACCCCACTCCCTCGCCTTTCTCCTTCGCTTCTACTTTGCCAGGACGGAAGTGGCAGTAGAGATAGGTCAAAACCTCCAGGTTGCAGCGCTTGGCGAAGACGCGGACGATCTGGCCCCCCAAATATTTGGTCAGGGCGTAGATATCGTCCCCCGGATGCAGCGGCACCTCGCCTACACCGAAGTCGTTCCAGAAATCAGCATTGTGGTAGAGTTGGGTGTGAAATGGCCCTGTGTGAATCACCCGCTTCACCCCGCAGGCGGCGGCTGCCTTGGCGACATTGTAGGCGCCGACCATGCTGACCTGAAAGGACAAAACCGGATCCTGGCGCAGGACGCTGGTATTGACGACGGCGTCCATTCCCCGGCATGCTTCCAGTACCTGATCGTAACGGGTGATGTCCACTATTCTGTACTCGTGCGGTGCTCCCGGCAGTTGCAACACCGGGGCGCGAGGCCCCTGGCGTGACTCATTGGCGACGATCTCCTCGAGCGGACGCAGGTCGGTCACCCGCAGGGTGTAGTTGTCCTTGAGGGAGCTGACGGCCACCGCCCCTACCGGCCCTCCGGCGCCGAAGATGACCACTTTCCCTTCTCGAACCGTTGCCATGCTTACCTCTCTCCCGCCATCAGTGGAGCGTGAAGAGCCGATCTGGCAAAGTGCCGCTCAGAGCGCAAACCGTCCCCCCGAAACCACGTGGTGCAAGTACCAGTTATACCCCTTTGTCCCATCTCTGCCCTCGAGCGCCGCGCTGACCGCATCCACTGCATCTACAGCCGAGGTTCCATCCGCTGCCTCCAGCGCTCCCAGGCGCAAACATGCTACCTCGATCTTTCCGGTGCGGGCAATCTCGCGGCAGACCAGCTCCGCCATGTACGGGGCCAGCGAACCGGCTTCGGCGCGTGGAAGGGGCTGCCAGTCGGGATTCACCAGGTACTCTTCTGGATAGTCTTCCATCAGGGCAATTTCGCTGATCAGAACCATGCGCTTCATGCCGACCTGATACGCCACGGTCGCCAGCACGTAGGTACTGCGAGCGGCCAGGTCCAGCAATTCTCCCTCCCCCAACCTTGCGCCGGCGTCTAAGCTGAGATCGAAGGGCAGGGTGTGGACCACGGCCTCGGATCCCTCCAGCACCGGTTTTACTTCCTGGGCGAGTACCGGATCCACTTGGCAATACCCCTCCAGGTTCGACTCTGCGGACGCGCCTATGGGAACAATGTCGTACGGGCTGAGACGTTGGCACAGCAGGTTGCCCATCGCCCTGTCGGCTCCGGTCACGACGATTTTCATGGCTCACCAGGAAAGCTTGGATGAAAGATTGCGAAAGAAGTAATTCTTTTTGAAATAGATCAGCTTGGCCGTGTGTTCGGACTGGCCTATGTGCACTTCCTGGCCCGGCTCGAGCCGGCACAGTTGCTGGCCGTCCACAATCAGGTAGACGTGGGAAGCACGGGTTTCCTCATTGATATGGAGACGCACCCGCGAACCCGGATCCAGAATCAGAGCCCGGGAAGAAAAGGTGTACTCGTTGATTCCATCAAGAATCATGCAGCGCACATCGGGCATCACGATGGGTCCGCCGGTGGACAAAAGAAATCCCGTGCTCCCGGTGGGCGTTCCCACCACCACCCCGTCCCCCACGATGGTGCGGATCTTTGTGCCGTCGACGAAGACATCCATGAAAATCAGGCGATGGATGGTGCGCACTTCCACTTCGTTGATAGCCCGCGCCGAGCCGCCCGGATAGCGGCAGTTGAGTGCCAGGCGCGAAGTCATCAGAAATTTGCCTTTGATCAGCCTTTCAATGATGCGCTCGAGATTCTTCTGATCGTCGGCGGTGAGAAAGCCGACCTTGCCGAAATTGACCGCCACCACGGGACATTGGGGAAAACGGGCCAGGGCGCGCAGCACTGTTCCATCGCCCCCCATCGCCATTACCAGGTCCACCGGAGGAGGTTGCCCGGCTCGGTCCAGCAGGACAATGTCGATCCCCTGCTCCGCGAATGTATCCTGGAGTCTGCCCAGGGGAAAGGTCTGCTGCTGGTCGCGCAGCAGAATTCCCACCTTTTTAAACGTGTGTTTCACGAATTTTGGTGATGTCAAAGACGGTCCTGCTCAACCGGAACGGGCCTGCCGATTGGCCTGCCGTTCGTAGGCCTTGATCAGGGCCTGGGTGCCCTCGTCCCCGCAGCCCGCGCGCTCGACGATATTGAAATACTGGTGGGCAATGCTCACCCCCGGCAGGGCCAGTTGCACATCGTTGGCGGCTCCCATTACCAATTTCAGGTCCTTCTGCTGCAGCTTGACCATGAAACCGGGGGCAAAATCCCCGGCCAGAATCCGGTGGCCAAGATTGCTCAACTGCCAGGAACCCGCGGCGCCGCCGCTGATGGCGTCGACAACCTTGGCGACATCGAGATCCGAGGCCGCTGCCAGCATGAGGGCCTCGGCCATGCCCAGATTGTTCACTGCAACCGCGATCTGGTTGCACAGCTTGGTGGTCTGGCCGGCGCCGTGACCGCCGATCAGATGGATGTTTTTGCCCATGGCTTCGAAGACCGGCAGACATTCGTCGAACACGGCCTGGTCGCCGCCTACCATGATCGACAGGGTGCCGTTTATCGCCCCAACGTCGCCGCCGCTCACCGGTGCGTCGAGCATGTCCGCGCCCTTCGCTTCGAGCGCAGCGGCGATTTCTTGGGTAAGGCGCGGGGAAATCGTGCTCATGTCAATTACCGTCGACCCCTCGCGGACCCCTTGGATAATGCCATCCTCGCCCATGATCACTGCCTCCACGTCCGGAGAATCCGTCACCATGGTAATGGTGATATCGCTCCCATCCGCAGCAGCTCTGGGGGTGGCCACGCGCTCGGCGCCGGCGTCCACCACCTCCTGGACGGCGGGACGGTCGCTGCGGTTGTAGACCTTCAGCCGGTAACCGGCTTTCATCAAGTTCCTGGACATGGGGCTGCCCATGATTCCCAGGCCCACAAAACCGATCCTGGTATTTTCGGGCTCCGCTGGCATTGCTCTCCTCCTTAAATGGAAACTAGAATGTGAAGAAAAGATGTCGATTATCCTGGATATCGGCTGAATCGTAAATCTGTGCGAACCAGGTCCGCAGCACTTCGTTCTGGCGCTCGATCAAAAGTTGCTGCGCCAGTTGCTCGCGCTGGTCCTGAAACTGGTCCTCGTCGATAGCGAGCTTGTCGAGGGCACGGATCAGATAAGCTCCCCGGGGAAGAGTGACGACTTCGCTCAGCTCACCGGGCCCCAGGCGAAAGGCGGCGCCGACGAAAGCATTCCTGCGCCCGATATTGGCAACTGATTCGTTGCGGGCAAAGGATTCCGGCCTTCTCACCTCCAGGTTCTCCTCTGCCGCCGCCTGGCCCAGGCTGCGGCCGCTCAGCACCTGCTGGCGCACCTCTTCCAGTCTCCGGCTGCAGATATCTGCCTTCTTTTCGCTGCGCGCCATGCGCTCGACCTGTTGACGCACCTCTTCCAGCGCCGGCATTCCTTCCGCCCGGCGTTCGCTCAAGTGGGCAACCCAGAAGAACCGCTCGTTCTCGAGGACCTGGCTCAAAGTGCCGACTTCGCTGTCGAAAAACAGATTGACCAGCCAGGCGGTATCCCGTCCCAGGCTGGGTACGGCCTGGCCGTTCTGCAGATAGCCGCTGTCGCGGGCCCGCGTCCCGGTTGCCCCGACGGCTTCCCGAAATCCCAGGTTCTCAGCCACTTCGCGGAATTCTTCCGCCTGTTCTGACAGAGTCTCCTGGGTCTGGCGCGAGGGACTGAACTTGAGGAGAATGTGGCGCGCCCGAACCTGTTCCTCGCCGCCCTCTTCGAAGCGTTCTTCGGCCTTGATGAGATGCCATCCCAAAGGTGTCATCACCGGATTTGATACCTGTCCCTGCTCGAGGTCGAAGGCAACTTGCTCAAAGGCCGGGACCATGCGTCCACGTCCGAAGACCCCCAGATCGCCTCCGTTTTCCGCCGAGCCCTCGTCCTCGGATACCGACCTGGCCAGTGCTTCGAAATCGGCGCCCGCCAGGACTTCCTGGCGCACAGTTTCAATCTCCCTGGCGACGAGCGCTGAGTCCTCAGCGCTGGCTATTTTTGGAAAGGAGACGAATTCCATGCGGATCTGCTCCGGGTGGCGGAAGTCGTCCAGGTGTTCAGTAAAATAGGTCTCCAGATCGGCTGCGCTGAGACTCACCTCGCCGTCCGGGATGGAGTTGGAGGGGACGAACAGGTACTCCACTTCCACCTTTTCGTTCAGGTCTTCGAAATACTGCCGCAGTTCGGCGGGACTCACCTGCACGGTCTCCTTGAGCATGCTCTGGAGCCTGTAGTTGAGCCATTGCTGCCTCACCACGTCTTCGACCTGCATAACGAAGAATTTGTTGTTGGGATCGCTGTAAGTGGTGGGATCGCTGAGAAATTGATTGTACTTGACCGGATCAAACACTCCTTCGGTCTGAAAGGCTTCTATGGTCTGCACCGCCGGCGGAGGTTGAGTCCTAGTGACGAGTGCCAGTTCCTTGTCCGATATCTCGATCCCCAGCCGCTCTATCTCCTGCTGCACAAGTATGTTGCGGACGAACTCGTCCCACAGCTCGCGCACCAGGCGATCCTCGTCGGATGCCTCTCCGGCGGTCCGCTGTCGTTGCGCCGCGATGCGCAAAGCCTGCTGAAACTGCTTCAGGGTGATCTTCTCGCCGTTGACCATGCCGACGACGTCGCCGGCCGGGTTTGAGCCAGTACCCGAATAGTCAGCCCCCCATTCCACAACGATCAGGCCGACAAAGGCGAAAATCACGATCCACAGAATAATTGCGGTGCGTTCCCGCAACTTGGTCATCATAAGCTATTCTTCTTTTTTGAAATGATTGTTCTATTCTCCTGCAACCGCTTCGACTGGAACTCCCGCCCGGCGTTTTACCTCCTCGGGATAGCGCAGCAGGCAAGACACCTGATGACCATCCCCCAGGTCCACGAGATCGGGAACGATCGCGCTGCAAAAATCCCGGCGTTCGGGGCAGCGGGTATGGAAAGGACAGCCCGAAGGAGCGGCGGCTGGATTGGGAACGTCCCCTTGCAATACCTGGCGCTGGTGTTTCGAACGCGGATCCGGCACGGGCACGGCGGATAACAAGGCTCGAGTGTAGGGATGAGAGGGAGTCGCGTAGAGCTGATCCCGGGTTGCCATTTCTACAATGCGGCCAAGGTACATAACCGCTACCCGGTCGCAGATGTGCCCCACCACGCTGAGATCATGTGAAATAAAAAGATAGGTCAGTCCCAGGTCGCGCTGCAAATCCTGTAGCAAGTTGATAATCTGGGCTTGAATCGACACATCGAGCGCCGATACTGGCTCATCGGCGACGATGAACTGTGGACTGACCGCCAGGGCTCGGGCAATACCGATGCGCTGGCGCTGGCCGCCGCTGAACTCGTGGGGGTAGCGGCGGGCATAGTACTCGGGCAGTCCCACCATGTCCAGCAGTTGGCGGATGCGGCGATTCAATTCTCCGCCCCTGGCCAGACGGTGAATTTTCAGGGGTTCGCCGATAATTCGGCCCACAGTCATGCGCGGGTTGAGCGAACTGTAAGGATCCTGAAAAATAATCTGCATCTCCCGTCGCCTGGAGCGCATCTGCCCCTTGTCCAACTGCAGCAGATTCACACCCTCGAAGTAGACTTCCCCTGCGGTGGCCTCGATGAGGCGCAGGAGAAGCCGTCCCAGGGTCGTCTTGCCGCATCCGCTTTCTCCCACCACTGCTAGTGTCTCTCCCAGGCGCAAATTGAAAGAGACCCCGTCCACGGCTTTGACATATGAATGCACCCGCCCCCACAGCCCGGTACGCACGGGGAAGTACTTCTTCAGCTCCTTTACCTCCAGAAGCACTGCGGATTCGGTCACGGCCGGCCTCATGCCCTTTCTGCGTCCGCTTTCCAACAACTGACCCAATGCCCTTCCTCCAACTCCAACAATTGGGGTTCCTCCTCCCGGCAGTGGTCATCGGCGAGCGGACAGCGCGGAGAAAACCGGCACCCACGGGAAAAGTACCTGGCATCGGGAACCATTCCAGGGATAATCACCAAACGGTCCCGGCGCTGGTCCAGTCGGGGAATTGACTGCAGAAGGCCCTCTGCATAGGGATGGGCGGGATTATCAAAAAGCTTTTCAGTGGTCGCGTACTCGACGATCTTCCCTGCGTACATGACCGCTATCCGGTCGGCGGCTTCGGCGATAACTCCCAGGTCGTGGGTAATCAGCAGAATGGCCATGCTCAGATCCTCTTGCAACCGCTCCAGCAGATCGATAATCTGCGCCTGAATGGTCACGTCGAGAGCGGTGGTGGGCTCGTCGGCGATCAACAGGTCCGGATTGCATGAAAGGGCCATGGCGATCATGACCCGCTGGCGCATCCCGCCACTCAACTGATGCGGGTAGTCGTCGATGCGCTGTTCGGGGGCGGGGATGCCCACCATCTTCAGCATCTCGATGGCCCGGTTCCGGGCCTCCTGTTTTGAAACCTTCTGGTGCAAAATTACGGCTTCCACTATCTGGTAGCCGCAGGTCAGCACTGGATTCAAGCTGGTCATGGGCTCCTGAAAGATCATGGCCACGTCGTCTCCGCGAATGGCACACATGTCGTCTTCTTCCAACTCCAGCAGGTTTCGACCCTTGAGCAAGATTTGCCCTGATTCGATTTTTCCGGGAGGCTCGGGAACGAGGCGCATGACCGACAGGGCGCTCACACTCTTGCCGCAACCACTTTCCCCTACCAATCCCAGGGTTTGGCCACGGTCCAATTCGAATGAAACCCCGTCTACTGCACGGCCGACACCTTCCTCGGTGTAAAAGTAGGTTCTCAGGTCGCGGACGCGTAAAAGTTGGTTTTCAGACATGTATCATGGACTCCGCGCCGACGCCACCCGCCGCCGTTCCTGACCCGCCGGCCCTGCCGCTGCAGGTCCAAACCAGGTTTTCGTATTTCTCGGCCAATAGTTCTTCGGCGCGCTGCCTTTCAGGAAAATTCAGAGTTGCGGGTTGCATTTCCACTTGCAGGCGGCGACGGAAGCCGTCGGCCATACAAGCTGCCAGGGCGGCGACGTCGATTTTCCGTGTGGTGCAAGCCCCGAGGTGGATGCTGCCCTCTTCCAATTGTCTCGTCCACCGGGTGAGCCAGGGTCGCGACAGCGGAGGCAACAGCTCCAGCAACTTTTTGTGCTGCGCCCCGAGGAGCAGCGACCCGTGTTGCAAAATTACCCCCTGCACCCGGCGCTGGGCGCTGCCGATCAATTTGCGGCCCTTGCAGGTTACCTCCCAGCGCGAGATGCTGGAAAAACAGGGTGCGGTTGCAAAACGTTGGCGCGGGTCCGCTCTCCCCGACCTCACCTTTACCAGGGCGGCGTCGACCCCGAAGAGTTGCAGCCCCTGCACCAGACATTCACCGATGATGCGGCAGGTGTGGTTAATGGGGCCTCCGAGCTTCGCATTGTCCTCTGGGCAAACCACGCTATAGGTCAATTCTTCGCAGTGCAATACTGCGCGGCCGCCGGTTGGACGCCGAACCACGTCGATACCCGCCCTCCGGCACTTTTCCACATCCACTTCCCTGTGGAGGAGTTGATTGTAACCAAGAGAAACAGCCGGGGGATTCCAGCCGAATATGCGCATGACCGGTATTCCTTGGGCATTTCTCAGACCTTCGGACAGGGCTTCGTCCAACGCCATGTTGAAAGCACCTCGCGCCTTTCCGGTATCGACAAAGCGCCATGCTTCCATCACATCGTGCCCAGACGGTGAAGTGCGTCTTTTGCAGCCATTTGTTGCGCCTCTTTTTTGCTGCGTCCCCTTCCCCAGCCTAGCTTCTCGGTATTAACGCTCACTTCGACGCTGAATACCTTGCGGTGGTCCGGTCCTTCCTCGGCGTGGACCATGTACTTGGGGTGTCCACAGCCTGTGCCCTGGGCGTGTTCCAGTAATTTGCTCTTGAAGTTGACGTAATCGTCGCGTTGGATCAAATCCTCAAAATCGTTCAATACGAAGCACTCGACGAAATTGCGGCATGCCTCGATCCCGCCATCCAGGTAAATAACCCCGATAAGGGCCTCAAAGGCATCGCAGAGGATGGAAGGCTGCTTCGCGCCTCCGGCGTTGTGTTCCTCCGGACTGAGAAGAACATACCGGCCCAGGTCGATGCTGCGCGCTTTCTTGGCGAGGATAGTGCGGCTGACAATCAGGGATTTCATTTGCGTCAGGTCCCCTTCGCGTTTGTCACTGAACTTGCGAAAGAGGAAATCCGCGACCACGAGATCCAGAACCGCATCGCCCAGGTACTCAAGTCGTTCGTTTGATTCGATGCCGTGTCCGCTCAGCGCGTAGACGTAGGAGCGGTGCTTGAGAGCAGTTACCAGCGAGGAGGGATCGCGAAAGCGGTAGTTGATCTTTCCCTCCAGTTCCCGCAGGGTATCGAGGGACAACTCGTCCGGGATGGCCGGATGGCTCTGGCGTCCCATGAGGAGCCGTGCTGAAATTCCCTGTGCGCCCCGGGGGCGGGCCAAAAGGTGGTGGGCAAGACGCTCGAGGGAGCCGTACCCTCTACGGTACGGCGAGGGAGGGCAACGCCGGGCAACCGCTTTTGCGGCCGCGCGCAGGCCGGCGGAGGGTATGAGACGGGTTCTGAGGGCTGCAAGCCAGCTCATTACGTCTCAACCATCAAAACGCCCGAAAACCAGTGAAACGTTGTGCCCGCCGAAGCCGAAGGAATTATTCATGGCATAACGCAGGACATATCTCCGGGCGTTATTGGGAACGTAGTCGAGGTCACAGGTCGGATCGGGATTCTCGTAGTTGATGGTCGGCGGCAGGACGCCGAGCTTGAGCGCTGCCAGACAGGCGATGCTTTCGATGGCTCCCGCGGCACCCAGCAAGTGGCCGGTCATCGACTTGGTCGAACTAATGGCAAGTGAGCAGGCCTCTGCACCGAAAGCTGTTTTGACCGCGGCGGTTTCCTCACTGTCGCCCAGTGGGGTGGAGGTTCCGTGTGCATTGAGGTAGCCCACATCCCCAGGGGCGACATTTGCGTCGCGAAGGGCTACTTTCATGGCCCGAGCACCCCCCTCACCCCCCGGAGCCATGGCAGTTTGGTGATAGGCGTCTGCGGTAAAACCGTGCCCTAGGAACTCGCCCCATATTTCGGCTCCGCGTCGGCGCGCCTGCTCCAACTCCTCAAGCACCAAGCCACCACCTCCTTCGCCGATTACAAAGCCATTGCGCTCCGCGTCAAATGGGCGACTTGCGCGCTCGGGCTCTTCGTTGCGATGGGCAAGAGCGTGTGCCGAGGTAAATCCGGCAAGGGCAATGGGCGAAATGGCTGCTTCGGAGCCGCCGGTGATCATGACGTCGGCCTCGCCGTACTGGATCTTGCGGGCAGCCTCACCGATGGCGTGAGCTGCTGAAGAACAGGCCGACACCGTGGTATAGTTGGGTCCCTTGGCCCCGAACTTCATGGAGATCATGCCCGCCGACATGTCACTGATCATCATGGGCACGAAGAACGGACTGACCCGCTTCGGGCCCTTCTGCATCAGAATGGCATGCTGGTCCTCCAGTGCTTTGATCCCGCCTATGCCCGATCCGAAGATGACCCCAAACCGGTTGGGGTCGAGGTTGGCAATATCGAGCCCTGCGTTTGCGACAGCCTGCCTCGCAACATAGACTGCATAGTGCACGAAAGGATCATTGCGCCGGACTTCCTTGCGATCAAGCGCTGTAGTGGGGTCGAAGTTTTTGACCTCGCCGGCGATTTTTACGGCGTGATCCTTGGTGTCGAAGTGGCTGATTCGTCCGATACCGGAACGGCCGTTGAGGAGAGCGTCCCAGAAGGACTCGAAATCGTTGCCGTTGGGTGCCAGTACGCCCAGGCCCGTGACTGCTACTCTGCGTCTAGACAAAGTACTTCTCCCGGATCGGCTTATGCTTTGCTGTGCTCATCCAGATATTTTATGGCGTCGGAGACGGTTACGATCTTCTCGGCGTCCTCGTCAGGAATGTCGATGCCGAATTCCTCCTCAAAAGCCATGACCAACTCGACGGTGTCCAGAGAATCAGCGCCAAGATCATCGATGAACGAAGCATCGGGAGTAACCTGGTCCAGGCTTACACCCAATTGTTCGACGACCAGATCGCATACGCGCTCATCGATAGAAGCCATTTTGAAGCCCTCCAGAAAAATTGAGATTTGGTTGAGATTTTTGCCGCAACACAAGCAAGTATAAAAAAAAGTTGCGGAAAGTCCAGTTACATGGCCATGCCGCCGTCGACCTGAATTACTTGACCGGTAATATAGGCTGCATGGTCCGAGGTTAGAAAGAGTACGGCGTGGGCAACATCCTGGGGGGTGCCGGGTCGCCTAAGTGGTATTTGTGCCAACATCTGATCCACCACTTGTGCGGGTAGGCCGGCGGTCATTCCGGTATCGGGGACCAACCCCGGTGCCACGACGTTAGCAGTGATGTTCCTGGGGGCCAGTTCCCGTGCCAGGGTCTTGGTAAAGCCGATCAGGCCTGCTTTTGAGGCGGCGTAATTGGCCTGTCCGGAGTTACCGCTGATGCCTACCACTGAAGAAATGTTGACGATGCGCCCTCCGCGGGCCTTGATCATGGGCCGGGCTGCAGCCTTGCAGCAGTTGAAGGTACCTTTCAAATTGATGTTCATGACCGCGTCCCACTCCTCTTCTTTCATGCGCAGCAGCAGGTTGTCCCGGTTGATGCCGGCGTTGTTCACCAGGATGTCAAGACTTCCCAAGGTCTCGAGGATATCCTTCATCAGCTGGTCTACCTGAGCAAAATCGGCCACGTCGGCCTGCCGCACGAAGGTATTCCTTCCCTTGGCGGCGATTTCGTCTCCCACCGCTTCGGTTGCTTTCAGATCGCGGGCGCAAATGGCTACATTTGCACCTGCTTCGGCAAGACTGAGGGCGATGGCACGGCCAATGCCGCGTGATCCTCCGGTTACCAGTGCTACCTTGCCTTCAATTGGTTGCATTATTGTCCTCATTGTCCGGGGAATGAATGGGCTGGGTTGGGCAAGGTATTCGAGAAGGGTGAAAAATCCCTTGCCTCAGGCATGGATAGATACTGGTCTTTACTTTCACGATGGAAGGGAGCGGCTGAGTCGTTGGCACACGGGAAAGGCTCTGGGCGCCAGGGCTAGGCTTATCGGTGCCGAGTCTTGAAAGAACCCATGCCTGCGAGCGCCGGACCGCCCTGGCAGGCGGTTTTGCCCGAGCCAGTTGTTCTGCGCCCAAGTCCATTCAAGATTCGCCTTTTCCCAACTCCACCGCGGTTGCGGCGATATCGGCGGATGTGCCTGCGGCAAATACCTGAATGCGGCGCTGGATGCGCCGTACCAGCCCCTTCAAAACGGTCCCCGGTCCTACCTCTGCGGCGCGCTCGACCCCCAGGCCGTGCAGGGATCGGATAGACTCGGTCCAGCGCACGGGTTGGGTTATCTGGGCGATCAACTGCTGCCGCAGTTCCTCCGGATCGTCTATGGGACGGGCTGCGACATTGGTAATTACCGGGGCTCGCGGTTTTTTTATGTTCGCTTCTTGAAGCATGGACCTCATTGCGCGGGCAGCCGGCTTCATAAGGGGTGAGTGAAAGGCGCCGCTGACATCCAGTTTTACCACGCGCCTGGCGCCGGCTTCCCTGGCCAGTTCCTGAAGGTGGTCTACGGCGGCTGCCTCCCCCGATACGACCAATTGGCCTGGAGCATTGAAGTTGGCCGCTACCACAGTCCCGACAGCTCCGGCCTGTTCACAGAGGGTGCTGACGACTTCGTCGTCCAGGCCGATGAGGGCAGCCATTGCCCCGGGGCAGTCCGCGCCCGCCTGCTGCATCAGTTGTCCGCGCCTTTTGACCAGCTCCAGCCCTTCTCTGTATGCGAGAGCGCCGACCGCAACCAGGGCGGAGTACTCTCCCAGGCTGTGGCCGGCCACACACGCCGGTTCCAATCCTTCGGCTTGCAGCAGTCGCCAAGCAGCCACGCTATGCACGAAGACCGCCGGCTGGGTGATGGCTGTTTGCTGCAGAGCCTCCCGGGGCCCGGAGAAACACAGGCGGGTCAGGCTCGTTCCCACTACTTCGTCGGCTTCGTCGAATATTGCCCGGGCAAGGTCGGATTCTTCGTAGAGATCCCGCCCCATGCCCACAGACTGCGAGGCCTGTCCGGGAAACAAAAAGGCAAAGTCGGTCATGTCGCCCAGCGAAAGAGTGCGCTTCCCCATGTCAATCCACCGCCCACTGCAGTCATGAGAAGCAGGTCCCCACCCTCAAGCCGGCCTTCCTTGTGCGCTTCGGACAAGGCAATCGGGATGGTGCCGGCAGTGGTATTGCCGTAGCGGTCGATGTTGATCACCACCTTTTCCGGGGGCAGATCCATGCGCTCGGCGGTGGCATTGATAATGCGCAAATTGGCCTGGTGAGGTATGAAAAGGCTCAGGTCCTCACAAGTCAGCCCGTTTCTGTCCAGCAGCTCCGTGGACGCCTCCGTCATTTTCAGTACGGCAAACTTGAAGACGGTGCGGCCCTCCTGGCGAATGTAGTGCAGGCGCTGATCCACGGATTCGTGCGAGGCCGGATGGAGGCTGCCCCCTCCTTTCATATGCAGGCACTCGACTCCGGAGCCATCGGCGCGCAACTCAAAATCTAGCAGGCCCATTTGGTGATCCTCCGAGCGCTCGAGCAGAACGCCGCCGCCGCCGTCTCCAAACAGGATGCAGGTAGACCGGTCCTCAAAGTCGATAATGGAACTCATTTTGTCGGCACCGATGACCAGTACCTTGCGATGCGCTCCACTCTCGATGCACTGAGCTCCTGCGACGACGGCATAGACAAATCCGGAACAGGCGGCCGACAGATCGTAGGCCCAGGCCCTGGTGGCTCCGATCTTGTCCTGCACCAGACAAGCCGTAGAGGGAAAGACCATGTCGGGTGTGATAGTCGCCACAATGATCAGGTCGATTTCCCGGGGGTCCAGCTGCCGCTGCTCAAGGATTTTCTGCGCCACATCAATGGCCATGACCGAAGTCGGCTGCCCCTGAAGGAGACGTCGTTCGACGATTCCCGTGCGCTCGCGAATCCAGGAATCGGAGGTATCGATTATCTTTTCCAGGTCGGAATTGGTCAGGACCTTTTCTGGGAGGCAGTGCTCGACTTCCGAAATGATGGCACTATATTTTTTCCCGCGCGTGGGCACTCAAATTCCTCTCGTCCGGATCGATTTCAATACTTGCAGATTCTCCAGGGAACGGCCTTAATTGCCGCGGCGGTTATTGCCCGGCTTTGCTCACGCCCCTGGCACGGGACTGGGACCTTGGTCAGAAATCCAGAGGGTCCCGCACAAATTGACCGGCTAGGCCTCCGATTCAACGTACTTGCGGCCGCGATAAAATCCACAACTGCCGCAGACTCGATGGGGCATGGCGGGTTGTCCGCAGTGGGCACAGGTGGTAGTGGCCGGTGACCCCATTTTCCAGTGGGTGCGGCGCTTGTTCCTCCGCGTGCGCGAAATGCGCCTTTTTGGTACCGCAGGCATTTTGACCAACTCCTTTCGGCAATGTGTTCTCCCCTGGGGAGATGGAAGATCAAAAAAATTTTAGATTCTTGAGGGCTGCCCAGCGCGGATCCTCGGCTTCCTCCTTGCAGCTGCAATCCCCTTTGTTAAGATCGTGACCACATTGGGGACAAAGCCCTCTGCAGGTATCACTGCAAAAGATTCTCAAAGGAAGTTCGAGCACAATCGCATCGCAGATGTGGTCCTTCAAGTCGATCTCGCGAGTTCCTGGATCGCAAATCTCCATATTTTCGTCAGTGGCGACAGCCTCCAACTCTTCCTCGCTTGCCTGCTTGCGCTGAAACAGCATGCGCATCGGAGCCTCCAGAAGCTTCTCAACGGCAGCAAGGCATCGACAGCACTCGGATCTTATGGGGCCGCTGATCCTGCCGCTCACCGTAAAGGTATTGATGCTGCGGGAGACCTCGAGAGACACCTGGAGGGGCCGTGGAAAGTTGAAAAAGCTGTCTTCCAGTTCCAGATCCTGAGCGGCAATTTTCAGATGGATCCGGGAAATTCCTTCGTCAAATTCGTCGAGCACCAGGGTGGCGGCAGTAGCATCGGCATTCTGTGCCTCCATCAGGGAACTTCCTCAAAGATAAAGGCGATCTCCCGAGCCGCATTTTCGAGCGAATCGGAAGCATGCACTGCATTACACTGGACGCTGGTGCCAAAATCCCGGCGAATGGTGCCTGGGGCCGCCTTGCTGCTGTCAGTCTCTCCAATGAATTGGCGCAGATGGGCCACCGCATGCTCGCGCTCAAGTACCACCGGGACAACGGGTCCGGAAATCATGAACTCGACCAGGTCGGCAAAGAACGGGCGTTCTTTGTGAACGGCGTAAAACCCTTCGGCCTGCTCTCTGGTCAATTGCCTCATGTGCAGGTAGCACAGCACGAATCCCTCCGCCTCGACCCGGCGCAAAATTTCACCAATGGCGTTTCTGGCGACTGCGTCCGGCTTGATGATCATCAATGTGCGTTCCATAACAACAATTTTCGGTGCAAATGATTTTAAGTTTTGAAAAATGGGGACAAACCTTAAAATATAGGGAAATCCTTGGGCTACGTCAACTATTCACAATTTTATAAATCCCCTAACTTAAAAGAGAGGAAGGGGTTAAGGAAATAATTCCGAATCTGCATTCAGTGCGCCTCCGACCGCCTCTGTCGAGGATCTTGACTTGACAGGATTTTGCCACCGAGCTACATTCGCCCACCATGGATTATCCTCTTCTGGAAAACCGGGGCAAAGCCATACGCGATCCTGTGTGGGGGTACATATATGTTCCGGAACCCGTACTTTCCCTTGTAGACACTGAAGACTTCCAGCGCCTTCGCAACATCACCCAACTAGGTTTCGTCCACCTCGTATATCCAGGGGCGCGACATTCGCGCTTTGAACACTCTCTGGGTGTCTACCATCTGGCTAAACAGTTCCTGGTGCGCCTCCTCGCATCCGAACCGCCTCTCGAACTGGAAGACGAGGATATCCGCATCTTTATCGCCGCCACCCTGTTGCACGATATCGGCCACTATCCGTTTTCGCACTCGTTGGAGGAGTTGACCTCTTTTTTCGTCCACCACGAAGAGCGGGCGCGACACCTCATAATGGACCCAAAGGGGAGCATATACCCGATCCTCGAAAAAGATTTCGGGGTCGATCCCGTGCATGTCGCCAACGTCATCGATTACAAGAACAAAAGCTGTACTATCCCGCGCCGCGATTTGCTCTTGGCCAACATCCTCAGCGGCACCCTCGATCCCGACAAGATCGACTACCTGCTGCGGGACGCGCTTTTCTGCGGCGTGCCTTTTGGAGAAAGCGTCAACCGCGACCGACTAATCGCCTCCATCAAATTCGACCCCAGCCACAAGCGTCTGGGCATCACCAGCAAAGGCGTGTCCGCAGTCGAAGCCCTGATTTTCGCCAACTACCTGACCTACCGGAATGTCTACTGGCACCACTCGGTGAGATCGGCGACGGCCATGTTCAAGCGCGCCGTTCAGGACATCCTGCAGCATCCGGAATGCGGCTTGCAAATCTCCGATTTTCATCGTGTTACAGAGAGCGAACTGCTTCTTATTTTGCGCCAGGAACAAGAGCGCCTCGGTCTCGAAGGATCGGCCCAGTTACTGAGACGGATTACCTTGGTCAGACGTCTTCACAAAGTCGGCAGCTTCATCGCTCCAGGGGAGCGCAAAAAGGATCTGGTGCACTATTTCTACGATCTCTACCGCAATCCTCAAAAGCGGCGCACCAAGGAAATCGGTTTGTGCCGAGAATTCGGCCGTCGCCTGGGACGCGACCTGAAAGGCCACGAGATTCTCATCGATATTCCCAGCTTCGACAAAAGTCCCGAGGTGGATCTTAAGGTTTTTTACGGGAAGGACATGCCCGGCGACAAGGCCGACCCTCTGACCTTTGACGATCCGGAAGTTTCGCGGTTGCGCGATTCCCTGCTGCACAACTTCGAAGACCAGGCCAAGATCTTCCGCATATTCTGTCTCGACGATCCCGCCCTTCTCGACTTGGTCAGGGACCAGGTGAAACGCCATTTGAACTGAGGCGTCTCCAATACAGACTCTGTCATGGGCGTCACATCGGCTTTTGCTGTGCCGAGGCAACCCAGACCGGCTCCGAGCCCTTCTCCTCGACAAAATCGACACGGTCAGAATTCCCGGTGAGCGCAATTTTCTCCCTCCACCTTGACCAGCTGGAAAAGCCAGTGAAAATCCATAGCCGCACACTGGCTACCGATCTGTGGCTGATCCCTCCCGGCTTTGACGGCCATACTCTCGACGGACCGGTATACTCCTGCGAGGAATGCAGGCTGCTTGCCGCTCTCGACCTTTCCGCTGCCGAACTCAAAGCCGTTCATCTTGCAAAGGTTCTGTTTCATGGCGATCTCCTCCTTCCGGAAGATCCCCGCAGTCTGCGCCGACGCTACGAAATTTTGCTGGAAAAATACCTCGAAGTAGAGCGCAGGCTTGGCGATTCTGCAAAAGGCACAACTTCGGAAGGTGCCCATGTGTCCGAACTGTTACGGTTGTCCTCCCATTTGAGCCTTCTGCTCAACCGCCTGGATCTCGTCGAGGGGGCTGGGCGGGACTCGTCCTGAGCAAATCCCACAAAGGGCGGCGAGAACCCTGGCTGAATCAGGTGCTTGGGGATCTGCCGCGGTCCCGTATCTCTCCCTGGATTCCGCCCACCATAGCGAGGTTCCGCCTATGTCGCCGGGGGTCGAGGACGGGGCAGAATTCCATTCAGGATTCCCTTGAGGGTTGTGTCGCGCCAACGTTCGCCATACTTTACATAATAATCCACCCTGATTCCGGGCAAATTCGTGAAGCAGTCGATCTCCGAACAATTGCGCCCCAAACTGGATGCATTGCCGTCGAAGCCGGGCATCTACCTGATGAAGGACCGCAAGGAGCGCATCATCTACATCGGCAAAGCCAAGAGTTTACGCCATCGCGTCCGTTCCTACTTCCAGGAATCCGGAGGCGACGGCCGCCGCCGGTTCAAGGCTCTGGTCCGCAACATCACCGATATCGACTGCATCGTCACTCAGAGCGAACAGGAGGCCCTGATCCTCGAGGCCAATCAGATTAAAGCGCATAAGCCAAGGTATAACGTCCACTTAAAAGACGATAAGAAATATCCCTATATCCGCATTACCAAGGAGCCTTTTCCCCGCATTTTCGCCACCCGTGACGTCGTCCAGGACGGCTCGCGCTACCTTGGTCCCTTCAGCAATGTCCGGGCGATGTACACCACCCTGGACATGATGCACAAGATTTTCCCCGTCCGCAGTTGCGACTACAAACTTCCCTCCGACAAGGTCAGGGTCTGTCTCGATTACCATATCAATCGTTGCGAAGGCCCCTGCGAAGGGCTGGTCAGCGCCGTGGATTACGGCAGAAGCGTCGACTGCGCCATCCGCTTGTTACAGGGGAAAAACGCCGGGGTTCTCCGAGAACTCAAAAACCGCATGGAGCAAACCGCGGCGGAACTTCGCTTCGAAAGAGCGGCCCAACTGCGCGACCAGATAAAGGCCCTTGAATCAATGAGCGCGCGCCAGAAAGCCATGCTCGACCAGCCTGTCGACCGCGACGTGATCGGCCTCTCCCGCAGTGACGACGAAGCCTGCTGCAGCGTTCTGGAGATTCGCGAAGGTCGGCTGCTGGGCAAGAAGCACCATTTCCTCAGCGGCGTCATGGAGTCTGCTGATGCCGAAATAGTCTCGGCCTTCCTGTGCCAGTTCTATCTGCGCACCGATTTTATCCCCGCCGAGATTCACTTGCCCGCGGTTCCGTCTGATGCCGCTGCCATCTCCTCCTGGTTGTCCTCGAAGATCCAGCGCAAAGTGGCTCTTGCAGCGCCTCAAAGGGGGGACAAAGCCAAGATGCTGGAAATGGCCCGCAGCAACGCCGATCACTTGCTCACCGAACGCCGGCTCAAACGCGAATTGCAGAAGGGGCGCACCTCCCAATCCGTCTCTGCCCTGCAACGCGATTTGCGCCTGGTCAGGCCACCCGCCCGCATCGAATGCATAGACATCTCCAACTTGCAGGGTGCGGATTCGGTGGGCTCGCTGGTCTGCTTCGTGGATGGTCGGCCACGGCGCAGTGAATACCGCCAGTTCAAAATCGTCGGGCTGGATGGCCCCGACGATTTTGCCTCCATACATCAAGTGGTCAGGCGCCGCTTCAGAGGGCTGCGTGAACGCGGCGAATTTTTTCCCGATCTGCTGGTTGTCGACGGCGGCAAAGGTCAACTGACAAGTGCATTGCAAGCCCTGGGTGAACTCGGCCTGAGCGATCAGCCCGTAGTCGGACTGGCCAAACGTCTAGAAGAGATCTTTATACCCTCGCAGAGCGATGCTCTGCTCCTGCCCAGGACTTCCGCTTCCTTGCGCTTGTTACAGGCGCTGCGCGACGAAGCCCACCGTTTCGCCCTTAAGCACCACCGCAATTTGCGCGGTAAGCGCACCCTGAGTTCAGCCCTCGACAATATTCCCGGAATTGGGCCCAGCCGCCGGGCGGTTCTGCTGCAGACCTTCGGTTCCTTCAGGCGTCTCCAAGAAGCCGAGGTCGATGAGATCGCCCATGTAAAAGGTGTCGGCAGGAAGCTGGCCGCCGAACTCAAGTCCCACCTCGAGCGCGAGAACAATGATGAACGGACAAATGTCAAGTGAGCCGGAGACCTCTGGTTTGACCAAGGTCTTCACGCGTTACGGAACCATACACCTGATCTGGCGCGACGAAGAGTTGACCAAGGTTTGCCCCGGCGCTTTCGATGCGGATCCAAATCGCCGCCCAGGGATCGGGGGATACGAGCCGCCCAACGAGAGCGGCCAGCGGCTGATAGCTCAGGTTCTCTCCTACTTTGAGGGCAAGCCAGTAGTCTTCGAATGCAGTTTTCCTGAGAGATCTGGGACCGGGTTTCAGCGTGCCATATGGACCGCTCTCAGGGGCATCCCCTACGGGGAGGTTGAAACCTACGGAGGCCTGGCTCGGAGAACCGGCCTTTCGCTGGGCAACGCCCGCCCGGTTGGCAATGCCTGCGGCCGCAATCCTCTGCCAATCCTCGTTCCCTGCCACAGGGTGGTGGCTTCTACCGGGCACCTTACCGGTTATTCCGCCGGGACCGCGTGGAAAAAAGCACTGTTGGAGCTGGAAGGAATACCCATCGAGCATGGCCGAATCCGAATCTAAGGAAACCGGCTCATCGGCCAAGGCGCCGTTGCCGCCCGGGTTGAGTAATCCGCTGGACCGCTTTCTCAGCGCCATGCAGGTGGAGAGGGGCCTTTCTTTACACACTATCGAGGCCTACCGCCGCGATCTGAGTCGCTACCTCCAGGGCCTTGCGCGGCAGGGGGTCCAGTTCGCCGACCAGGCGCGGCCGCAGCACGTCGCCCTACTGCTCCACCATCTCCGCGACGCCGGCCTCAGCCCGCCTACCCTGGCCCGCAACCTCACCTCCATCAAGCGTTTCCACGACTTTCTCCTGGTTCGGGGAATGAGCAGAGACAATCCTGCCGCCAACCTCGACCCCCCCAAAATCGTGCGCAAACCTCCGGGTTTTCTCAGTGTGGGCGAAATCGAGCAGCTCATGCAGGCGGTGGACGGTGCCGAGCCTCTCGGCCTGCGCGACCGCGCAATTCTCGAACTGCTCTACGCTTCCGGGATGCGGGTTTCCGAACTGACCGCTCTACTCCGCATGTCGCTGTTTCTCGACGACCGTCTCCTGCGCATTGAGGGCAAGGGCGCGCGCAAACGCCTGGTGCCCATTGGACGGCAGGCAGTCTTTTTCACGCGGAATTACCTCCGCGATGTGCGGCCTCAACTTGCCCGGCCCCACTCAGGCGAGGTCGTCTTCCTGAATGCCCAAGGCCGCGGCCTTTCGCGCATGGGAATCTGGAAAATCATTCGCGCCGCAGCAGCTGGAGCCAGGATAGAAAAGGAAATCAGTCCAAATACACTGCGCCATTCCTTTGCCACCCATCTGCTCGAAGGCGGAGCCCATTTGCGCGAGGTGCAGGAACTGCTAGGCCACGCGGATATATCCACCACCCAGGTTTACGTCCGCAGCGACCGCCAGGATCTCAACGAAGTCCACCGCAACTACCACCCACGTGGTTAAGGAACAATGTCAGCAAGCACTGAAAAGGTGGCTGCCCGGGATGTCGGAAAGCGCTTCGCCAACGGAGTCGAGGCACTTCGCGGCATAGACCTGGAAATCGGCGTGGGCGAATTCGTTTCCATAGTTGGTCCTTCCGGATGCGGCAAGTCCACCCTGCTGCGCCTGATCGCCGGGCTGACCCAGGCCAACTCGGGCACCCTGACCATCGCCGGGCTCTCACCTCAGGAGGCGCGGAGCGGCCGCCAGGACCTGGCCTATGTCTTTCAGGATCCCACCTTGTTGCCCTGGCGTACGGTGGCGAAGAACGTGTCCCTCCCTCTCGAACTTCGCCGTCTGGGACGGACCGCAATAGCTCCCCTGGTCGAACGCGCTCTGGAAATGGTGGGCCTGACCGACTTCGCCAATGCCTATCCGCGACAATTGTCCGGCGGTATGCGCATGCGGGTCTCCATTGCCCGGGCCCTGGTGATCCGGCCTGGTCTTTTGCTGCTCGACGAGCCCTTCGGAGCCCTGGACGAAATCACCCGGCAGCGTCTCAACGAAGAGATTCTCGACCTCTGGCAGCGAGACCGCTGGACCGGAGTATTCGTCACTCACAGCGTGCCCGAGGCCGTGTTCCTGAGCCGCCGCGTCCTGGTCATGAGTCCCCGCCCCGGACGGCTGCTGACCGCCGTTCCCGTACCTTTTGACTACCCCCGCGCTCCCGATCTGCGCACCGACCCCCACTTCAATTCCGTAGTCGAGGACGTTTCCCGTCATTTGCGCGACGTGTGCTCCCAATGACTCGACTGATCTCCTGGGCTGCCCGCGTGCTTCTCCCTCCCCTTCTACTTTTTGCCATCGTCCTCGTTCTATGGCATCTGGTTGTGGGTTTGTTCGCCATCAAGCCCTTTCTCTTACCCGGGCCGTTAAGGGTGGCGGCAGCCATCAAGCTCCACTCCAGTTCCTTGCTCGGCGCCGCATGGCTAACGGCGGCGGCGGCTCTGGTCGGCTTTTTCCTCAGCTTGTCCGCAGGATTTTTGATTGCACTGCTTTTCTCCCAATCAAAAATCATCGAGCGCAGCCTATATCCCTATGCCATCTTTTTGCAGACCGTGCCTATCGTCGCCATTGCGCCTCTGGTAATCCTCTGGATCGGCCACGGGTTCTCCGGCGTGGTGGCGGTTTCCTTCATTATCTCCCTCTTTCCAATAATTGCCAATACCACCACGGGACTGACAACTGTCGAGCCGAACCTTCTCGATCTATTTGCCATGAACAATGCCGGCCGCTGGCAAATCGTGTTCAAATTGCGCGTGCCCCATGCTCTTCCTAATTTGCTCACGGGTGCCAAGGTCTCCAGCGGTCTATCGGTTATCGGCGCCATTGTCGGCGAGTTCTTCGCGGGCTACGGCACCGAAGATTTTGGCCTGGGCTATCTGATCATTTTGACGAATGGCCAGGCCAGGACCGACTATCTCTTCGCCTGCATCCTGTTCTGCACTCTTCTCGGCCTGAGCATATTTACGGTGGTGGGCGCTTTGAGTAGGTTTCTTCTGGACCGCTGGGAGAATGGAAAGGAGTAAAATGGACAAATGGTCAAGACCCTGATTTTTTGCCTATTCGGATTTTTAGCAGCCTGTGGCGAAAACGGCCGGGAGGAACCGATTTCCGGGCTCACCGAGGTCAGACTTGCCCTCAACTGGTTCCCGGAAGTGGAGCACGGCGGTTTCTACGCCGCCCTGGTGCACGGATATTTTCAGCAACTCGGTTTGAAGGTGGAGATTCTCGGTGGAGGGCCGGATGCACCGGTCTTCCAGCGGGTTGCCACCGCGGCGGTGGAGTTCGGGGTCACCAACGCCGACGATGTCCTCAGCGCTCGGGCCAGGGAGGCCCCCGTGGTTGCCCTGATGGCCCCCTACCAGATCAATCCGCGCTGCATCATGGTGCATGCCAATTCAGGGATAGGCCGCATCGAGGACATCGAGAACATGACCCTGGCGCTTTCTCAAAGGCCCGCCTTCTCCCACTACTTGCGCAAGAAGTTCCCGTTCGCCGGGGTGACTATCGTTCCCTACCTCGGAAATGTCACCCAGTTCCTCGCCGACCCCGATTTTGGCCAGCAAGGGTATATCTTCAGTGAGCCTTTTGTGGCGCGCAGCAAAGGGGGTGATCCAATAGCTCTGCTGGTGGCCGACACCGGTTTCAATCCTTATGGCAGTGTTCTCATCGCCAATGAGGCCATCATTGCGGAGCGCCAGGAGGTTGTGTCGGCGATGGTCCAGGCTTCGGTGCAGGGATGGGAACAATATCTGCGCGCACCTGAGGAAACCAACCACCAAATCGGCCGGCTCAATCCCGAGATGAGCCTGGAAATCCTGGCTTTTGGCGCAGCCGAGTCGGTGCCCCTGGTTCTTGACGAGGTTGCCCTCCGGCAAGGTCTCGGACACATGTCCGAGCTGCGCTGGAAGACCCTGCTGCAGCAGATGGCCGAAGCCGATCTCATCCCGGCTGACTCCCTGGGGGCAGCCTCCGCGTTCACCACCCGCTTTCTTCCTTGAGCAGTAATTCGATGGCTTTTCTGCAGGACATCACCCTGGGCAAGTACATTGCGCACGAGTCGCCCCTGCACCGCCTTGACCCCAGGACAAAGTTCATCTCGGTCCTGGCGCTCATGGCAACCGTTTTCAGTGCCGACGGGTTCGCTCCACTGGCGCTCTTTTTCCTCTTTTTGGTGGTCGCCATCGCTCTGTCCGGCCTACCGGTCTCCTTGGTCCTCAAGAATCTGCGACCATTCGCTTGGCTCTTCATTTTTACTTTTGTCCTGCACGCAATTCTGACCCCCGGCACCGTTCTTTGGCGCCTGCCCTACTTTGACACAGGCATCACGACTGCGGGGCTGTTGCGCGCCGCCTTCTTCTGTCTGCGCCTTTCCGCCGCCATCATCACCGCCTCCCTTCTGACCTTGACGACCTCTCCAGCGGAACTGACCGAGGGTCTGGAGAAATTGCTCAACCCCTTGCGCCGTATTGGGTTGCCCGCCCATGAACTGGCCATGATGGCAACTATCGCCCTGCGCTTCGTGCCGGTTCTGGTCGAAGAGGCCGAGCGCCTCTACAAAGCCCAACTGGCCCGGGGAGCCAGTTTCGGCGGCAATCCAATACGGCGCGCCCGGAGCCTGATTCCTCTCCTGGTCCCACTGTTCGTCTCCGCCTTTGTCCGCGCAGACCGCCTGGCTCTGGCCATGGAGAGTCGTTGCTACCGCGGCGGGGTGGGCCGTACCAGCTTCCGTCCTCTGCGCTTCGCCGGGCGGGACCGGAGCGCCGCCCTCGCCGTGCTGACCTTGGTGGTCGCCATTATATGCCTGTCTCGCCTGCTGCCTTAGGTCACCGCAATATTCGTCTGCTCCTCGAATACGATGGCACCAACTTTGCTGGCTGGCAAATTCAGCCCCATGAACGCACCGTTCAGGGAGAACTGGCCCGGGCTCTGCAGGTCTTTCTGCGCGAGCCCGTTTGTCCCAAAGGCTCGAGCCGCACCGACGCCGGAGTTCACGCCGAGGGCCAGGTAGCTCATTTCCACACCCGGACCGACGCGGTTCCGCAGCGCATCATGGGTGCTCTTAACGGCCTATTGCCAGCCGATATTGCCGCTCTCGAGGTCGAGGAAGCCGGTCCTGGTTTCCACGCCCGCTACAGCGCCACCAGCAAACGCTACCGTTACCGCATCAGTTCCACCAAGGCCGCCCTCGATCGCACCAGGGTCTGGACCATATACCGCCACCTCGATTTTGAGGCCCTCTTGCAGGCCTCCCGATTCCTTCCGGGGACCCACTCCTTTGGCGCCTTTTGCAAACAGGCTCCACCCCCGGACAATTTCCTCTGTCACGTCACCCACTCCTCATGGCAGCGCCAGGGCCGTGAGCTGGTATTTGAAATAGAGGCGAATCGCTTTCTGCGCCATATGGTGCGCATTCTCGTCGGAACCTTGGTGGAAATCGGTGCCGGCCGGCGGCCGCCGATGGCCATGGCCACCCTCCTCGAAGGGGGCGACCGAGACCAGGCCGGCCCTACCGTGCCCCCCCAGGGTCTTTGCCTCCTCAGCGTCTCCTACCCCCGTAGTTAGACACGCCTCCATATTCCGATCAAGTTGTATCTCCTATATACATATGTTAGGTTAGGCGATCATGCTCGATTTTCAGAAGTCGAATGCCCATCTGCTTGATGCCGTACTGCCCCTCGCCCTCCTTCTGAGCAGCGCCGCATGGAGCGATCCTATCACGTCCTCGCGACAAACGGCCGTGGTGAGGGCGGTCGAGCAAGTGCAGCCTGCGGTAGTCAGCATTCACGTCACCCACCGCGAACAGGTATACTATCGTTCCCGCGATCCCTTCATGGACTTTTTTTCCCCCTATTATCGCGTCATACCCGGAGAGAGAAACCGCACTTCCGGGGGATCCGGAATCATCACCGACGGGGGCTACATTCTCACCAACGGCCACGTTATCGGCAACTCCCGCAGCGTCACCAAGATTGTGGTCTCGCTTTCGGACAGCCGCAACTTCGAGGCCGAGTATATCGATCACGATACTTCTTTTGATCTGGCAATTCTCAAGGTCGAAGAGGACTATCTTCCGGTTGCGCCACTGGGAAATTCAGACGATATTCTGGTGGGCGAATGGGCCATTGCCATTGGCAATCCCTTCGATCTGGGCCCCACGGTAAGCATTGGCGTGGTCAGCGCCGTGGACCGAGACTTTCAGGAGCCCAAGGGGAACTATTACTACCGCGACATGATCCAGACGGATGCGGCGATCAACCCGGGCAACAGCGGCGGCCCTCTGGTAAATGCCGCGGGCGAAGTCATCGGGATCAACAGCTTTATTTACACCGGCGGTGACTACAGTGTGGGGTCGATCGGCATTGGCTTTGCCATCCCGATCAACGCCGCCCGCAGCTTCCTGGAGGAAATTCGCCAGCACGGCCAGGTGCGGCGGCCGTGGACCGGTATCCTCAGCCTGCAAAATCTCACCCCCCTATTGGCCGAGTACCTGGCGCTCTCCTCCACAGAGGGGGCGCTGGTAGTGAAGATCATTGTCGACGTCGACAGTCCGGCGTATCTGGCGGGCCTGGAGGAAGGCGACGTCATTGTAGCCATCGACGCAGAAAAGGTCCGCGGCGCCGACGAGGGGGTCCGTTTCCTCCAGCGCTACAGGGTGGACGAAGAATGCACCCTGACCGTTGCCCGCAACGGTGGCATTGAGACTATCCGCATGCGCTTCGGAGAACGTCCCCGTTCACGGAGGAGATGGTAGTGAAGGTGGCGCGCGAGGGGCTCCCTTTTCTGGGAGGGGCGGCGGCGCTGACCTTGTTGCTCTGGCTTGGCGCATATTTCATTCCGGTACTTGTTTACCCCTCTGGGTTCTGTGGATTTGCGAGCCTCTTCGTCCTTTTCTTTTTTCGCGACCCGGACCGCAGTACTCCGGCTGACTCCGGTGCGGTGGTCGCCGCCGCCGATGGCAAGGTAGTTCGTATAGAAGATGCCGGGCGCGATGACTACCTGGGCGGGGCTGCCGTGCAGATAAGTATTTTCCTGTCCGTTTTCGATGTCCACGTGAATCGCATACCCATTTCCGGAGTCGTGGATTTCGTCAAGTGGCGCCGGGGCCGTTTCCTCCTGGCCTTTAAGGCTGAGGCCTCTACCGAGAACGAGCAGAGTATTATCGGCATTCGCAGTGGGACCACCAGGATCGTAGTCAAGCAGATCGCGGGCATTGTAGCTCGCCGTATCGTTTGCCGCCTGCAGAGCGAAGATGCGGTAACGGCAGGAGAAAGATTCGGCCTGATCCGCTTCGGCTCCCGGGTCGATCTGGTTCTGCCGTCGGCAATCGACCTCCGAGTCGCAGCAGGGGACAGGGTCAGGGCTGGCGAAACTATTATTGGAGTAATTGACAATGTATAAAATCGTACTCCCCAACCTTTTTACCATCGGCAACCTGTTTTGCGGTTTCCTGGCTCTTCGCTACGTCCTTCAGGATAGTTTTATACCTGCTTCCTGGCTCATCCTCCTGGGAGCCGTGCTCGACAAAATGGACGGCAAAATCGCCCGCTTTGTGGGCAAGGATTCACAGTTCGGCATCGAGTTCGACTCACTCGTAGACATTTGCACCTTCGGAGTAGTGCCGGCGCTGATGATCTACTACAGCCAACTGCATTCTGCCTGGGGCCTGGGGCTTGCATTTGTATACCTGCTTTGCGGTGCAGTGCGCCTGGCCCGATTCAACACCCTCAGCCGGAACCACGAAGAAAAAGGGACGTTCTACCTCGGCTTGCCAATTCCCATGGCCGCGGTTTGTCTCACTCAGTACGTGGCCTTCACCGAGCGCACCTGGGAAAGCGCCCACACTGCCGCTCTGGCCTCCCTTCTCGTGTTGCTCCTCTCCGCAATGATGGTAAGTCGCCTCGCCTACGATCCTCTGCCCAATTTCCGCAACGCCGGGTTCTGGGACCGTTTCAAGCAGATTTACTTCGTCTTCTCTGTGGCAATGATCATTCATCCAGCTACTCAGCATTTCTTTTTCCCCCTGGTGATGACATATATCCTTTCCGGCATCTACCGCTGGATAATCGGTGTCTACAGCGACGAGGTTACCCAACATGCCTAAGTGGCCAAAAGGTGGTTTCGGTGGCGAGAATAAAGGGGTTGTGCACTTACTAATCATACTCTTCATCAGTATGATGGGGGCCAATGTCATGGGTGAGGCGTTGCGCGTTACTCTGCACTATATAGCCGGAAAAGACAGCATAGTCGAACAGGCCCTCCTGCCCTACTATGAGTACCACATCGGTCCCCACATGCTCAATTTCGTCGTTCTTTCCTTCTCGTTTGAGTTGCTGCTGAAATTCAACGTCGTTACCTTGCTGGGCATCTTTGTCGGCTGGTACTATTTTAAATACTCCTACTGAAACGGAATTTCAACTTGCGGAGGTAGAGCCATGTTTGGCATGGGTCACTGGGAAATACTCATTATTCTTTTGGTCATCCTGCTCATCTTCGGGGCCAAGCGCATTCCCGAAATGGCTCAGGGGCTGGGCAAGGGCATCAGGGAGTTCAGGAGTGCCATGCGCGACGTCCAGGAAGAAATCGATGTCAACGCGCCTTCCGCCTCCAAGCCCGGCAACAAAATCGAGCCCGCCGCTCAGGCGCAGGCGGTAGCCCAGAAATCGGCCGGCTCAGCGGCGCCGCAATCGGTAGCCCAGGAATCGGCCGGCTCGGCGGCGCCGGCTGCAGATCCGGCCGAGACCGAGGCAAAAACTCCCAAGAGTCAATAGAGCTATGCCGAAGTGTCGCTGAACGAATTGACCGCTCACGAGCTGAGTGCCAGGATGGACGCTGGAGAAATCTCGTCTCGAGAGATCACCACCGACGTCCTGGAGGCTATCGACAAGACTGACCCCACCATCAACGCTTTTATCAGCGTCGATCCCGAACAGGCCCTCGAACGGGCCGAATCCATCGACCGGCGCCGGGCCGCCGGTGCCAGGCTCGGCCCCCTGGCCGGCATTCCCCTGGCCATCAAGGATGTAATCTGCGTCGAGGGAGGCCGTACCACCTGCGGCTCGCGCATTCTGGAAAACTTCGTCGCCCCCTATGATTCCACCGTGGTTGCCCGGTTGCGCCGGGCCGATGCCGTGCTGGTCGGCAAGACCAACATGGACGAGTTTGCCATGGGTTCTTCAACCGAGAATTCCTACTTCGGCCCCACCCGGAATCCGCGCGATCCGGACCGTGTTCCGGGAGGGTCCAGCGGCGGTTCTGCTGCCGCCGTGGCCGCCCACGAGACCATCCTCGCCATCGGCTCCGACACCGGAGGTTCGGTGCGCCAGCCGGCGGCCTATTGCGGCGTGGTCGGCCTCAAGCCAACCTACGGACGGGTTTCGCGTTACGGTCTGGTGGCCTATGCGTCTTCACTGGACCAGATCGGCCCCCTGGCCAAGGACGTGGAGGATGCGGCCCTCCTCCTGGGCGCCATCGCCGGGCCCGACCCCAGGGATTCTACTTCGGTAAACCTGAAGGTGCCCGACTACAAGGCGGCACTCGGGGGCGAGGTCAAGGGGCTCAAGGCAGGGCTGGCCAGGGAGCACTTTGGCGCCGGACTGGACCCGGAGATTCATCGGGCGGTGATGCGCAGCGCCGAGCGCCTGCAGGCGGCCGGCGCCGAACTGGTCGATGTTTCTCTGCCGGTGGCGGCGCATCCCGAATACTGTATCGGTGCTTACTACCTGATTGCCATGGGCGAGGCCTCCGCCAATCTCACCCGCTACGACGGAATCAGGTACGGCTATCGCGCCGGGGGCGCCCGGAGCCTGCAGGAGGTGTACTGCCAGACCCGAAGTTCCGGCTTCGGCGCCGAGGTAAAACGGCGGATCATGCTGGGTACCTATGTGCTGAGCGCCGGCTATTACGATGCCTACTACCTCAAAGCCCAGAAGGTGCGGACTCTGATCAAGGAAGACTTCGAACAGGTCTTTTCCCAGTGCGACGTGCTGCTTGCGCCAGTTGCGCCGACGGTGGCTTTTCGCCTCGGCGAAAATATTGATGACCCTTTGCAGATGTACCTCAACGACATATACACCGTCTCGGTCAACCTGGCCGGGATCCCGGGAATTGCCCTTCCCGTGGCCACCCACAGCGAGAACCTGCCAATCGCGGTCCAGTTGCTGGCTGGCCCCTTTCAGGAGGAACTCCTCCTGCGCACCGCCTACGTCCTGGAACATGCGCTGCATTAAAGCCTTCGAACCCCTATATTTGTGTTGAGAGAGCGAAACGGTGGATGGAGGGCGCTCGTCCCGCCATGCGCCGCAACGAAAATTCACCCATGCTGGAGTAACTCATGCTCAGGCCTTTCATAATCCTCGCTGCCCTGCTGATGGCGAGTCTGCAACCGGCCTCTGCCATCAACGAAAACGCCGGAACCACCGGCTTCAATTCCCTCAAGATCGGCGTCGGCGCCCGGCCCTCAGCTCTCGGGGGCGCCTTTGCCGGTGTCGCCGGTGACCTGGAATCCACCCATTGGAATCCAGCGGGCCTACTGGGTCTGCGAAGCCGGGCGGCCACCGTCTCCCTGACCCAATATCTGGTCGATACTCAGGCCGGCTTCCTCAGCGTCGCTTTTCCGGCGGAAAAACGGGTCTGGGGTTTCAGCCTGAACTATTTTTCCGCCGGGGAAATGCGCCGCACCGACGAGGAGGGCGCTGATTTGGGCGCCTTCAGCCCTGCGGATCTGGCCGCCTACGTCACCGTTGCGCAGCGCGTTTGGAACGACAGGTTCACCCTCGGACTCAACCTCAAGGCCGTCTACTCCAGCATCGGCCAATTTTCTTCGGACGCCTACATGGCCGATTTCGGTGTCCTCGCCCCAACCCCGATCAAGGGGATGACGATTGGCGCTTCACTGTCCAACCTCGGGGTGGTGCGCAGCGGTTATTCCGGCGATTCCAAGGATTCGTTGCCGGTCAATATCCGCCTCGGCCTGACCCACCGGCCGGCCCATACTCCGCTGCCCCTGATCGTCCTCGCCGATTTGAACCTACCCAACGACAACGATCCCTACCTGGCCCTCGGCGTCGAGTTCCGCGTTGGCAGGGGCCTCTACTTGCGTCCGGGGTACAGCACCCGCCAGGTCGGCAGCGAGGGTAAGGAGTCGCTGGGGCCTACAGGCGGAGCCGGCTTCCTGGTGCAGGGCTACCGCCTGGACTATGCCTTTTCTTCTGTCCCGGATCTGGGAGATGTCCATCGCCTTGCCTTGAGCGGCAGCTTCTGAATGGTCCCTTTTTTTGCGCCGAAGCGACGGTCACTTTCCGAAAGGCTGGTTAGGCAGGGTGGAGCGAGTTCTAAACAATCGCCAGATCGAGGAATTCTTCGACACCGGTTTCACCTCGGTTGAACAGTTCTTCGACAGCCGCGAGATGGCCGAGATCTCGGCCGGTTTCGATAGCCTGCTGGAAATAGCCGCCGAGATCGCCGGCGCCCCTGGATTCGACCCGGACGAGGCGCACAGTGTCGAGTACGACGGGGCCTACTTCGACTTCAAAGGGGTGGACGCCCAGGAGCGCAGGTTCGCCATCCGCAAAATCGCCTGGTGCGGTGGGGCCGTTCCGGTTCTGCTGCGCTACGGACGCCACCCCAGGTTGCTGCGGGCGGCGTCGCAGTTGCTCGGCTGCGACGAGATGAACCACCTCATCAACCAGGCTCACCTCAAGATGCCGGGGACCAATGTGGCCTTCGGCTGGCACCAGGACAGTGTCAACCGGGGCCTTCACAAAGGTTATTTCGCCGACGTCAACGGCCGCGGCAGCTTCGTCCAGAGCGGCTTGGCCGTGGATTCGGTGAGCGCGGACTCCGGTCCCCTGGCTTTTATTCCCACCAGCGGTGGAGCGGCGCACCTGGAGCACACCGAATCGGGACACCTTCTTCCTCATCAAGTCGATGAGGCGCGGCAGCTTGCTCCGCTGCCTAGGTGCGGCGATCTGCTGCTGTGGCATCCGTATACCATCCACGGCAGCAAGCCCAACCTGTCGGGGCGGCCTCGGCGGATTCTGATCAACGGTTTCGCCTACCCCGGCGCCAACAAGCGTCCCTACGTTGGCAGCGAGAAAGGCGCCGGCGAGCTGATCCGGGCGCCGCGGTGAAGGCGAACAGGAGGAAGTTGAGATGAAAGGTCCCACGGCAAGCCAGCGCAAACAGTGGAACGAGGAAGGATACCTGGTGTTTGAGGGGGCCATCGGTGGGGAATTGCTGAGGAAGTTACAAAAGGCGGTGGACTACTGGTCGGCCAGGTGCAAAGCGGACTGGCTCGCGGCGGTGGCCCGCGGAGAGGTGGCCTCTTCCTTCTTCGATATCCCCGATACCCTGGCGCGCGAGGATGTATTCTGGGAGATCGCCGACCATCATGGCTATTACGGGTGTCTCAGGGAGTTCTGCGGCGGCGAGCCGATTTTTCAGGCCACTCAGGTGCGCATTGTCCCCCCGGCCCCGGTAAGCTACAGCAGTTGGCATCCGGATACTCCCCACGACCGTCCCCTGCACGTGAAGGTTCAGATCTACCTGAACGACATGGTCGCAGGTGGCGGCGAGTTCGCCTATATCCCCGGCAGCCACCGTCCCGGTTCGGGGCCCTATGGAAATCCCGCCCGGCAGGAGGATATGCCGGGTCTCGTCCGCTTCACCGGCAAGGCGGGGACTGCGGTCATGTTCAACTGCTACGGCTGGCACACCGCCCTGGACAACGACGGCGCCGTGCCGAGGAAGTCGATCATACTCACCTACCACAAGAGGAACGAGGGGGACCGGGTGGAGTCCAGCCCCTTCAAGTTTCTGCAGGAGCGCTGTAGCGGGGAGGAACGGCGCCGGCTCTTCTGCTTGGAGGCATGATGGCCCGGATCGACGCCCACGTCCACGTTTTCGCCCGCGCCTCGGACAGGTTTCCCCGCCTCACCGACCGCTACTGCCCGGGGGAGCGCCAGGAGCCGGTGGAAAAGCTGATTGCGGCCATGGATTCCCGGCGAATCGACGCGGCGGTCCTGGTGCAACTGGGAGGCAACGAGTTCGAGCACCACGCCTACCTGCTTCACTGCCTGGACCGCCACCGCTCCCGCTTTCTGGGCATAGCCGCCATAGCTCCGGACCATCCCGAGCCCGAAGCGCTGATGGACCGTATGGCACAGGCTCCGGGTCTGATCGGTTTCCGTCTCTTTGCCGTGGGTGGACCGCGGGATCCTTTTGCTCCCGTGGTGGCGGAGGAACTGCAGACCTACCGCATCTGGAAGCACGCGGCCGCCAACGACTTGGTTATCTGGCTCTATCCACCGGCCGCCGAGGTGCATCTGGTCCCCTACCTGCTGGAGGCTTTTCCAGGGGTGCGCGTGGTGCTCAATCATCTGGGCGTGTGTCCGGGGGAAGGACGAGCCTCCCGCGACGACAAGGGCCGGCCTCGAATCGAGACCCCGCAGTACAATCCTGCCTTCCACACCACCTACCGATTCTCCGGTTACGAGAATGTGGCGGTGAAGCTCTCAGGCCAGTACGCTTTCAGCCGCGAGCAGTTCCCCTACCGCGACCTCGGCCGCTGGCACGAGCGCCTGCTGGCCTGCTACGGCCCCAGGCGGCTGATGTGGGCCAGCGATTTCCCCTGGATTTGCGAAGATCCCGGATACGGCCCCCTGACCACGGTGGTGCGGGAGTTGCTTCCCGCCCTGAGCGATTCGGAGCACGCGGATATCATGGGAGACACGGCACAGAGATTTCTGCGCTTTCCGGCCTGCTGAGATAGTCCCTGCTCTGCCCGGGCCTGGGCGCAGGGGCCCGGAAAAGTCCCCGGTCACCAACCGGCCACCGATGTCAGAGGCTTGTTTGTCCCCAGGGAGTTGGCATAGTCGGAACGCGACGATGCCTTTCCCGCCTCTGGTCCTTGGGCCTTTCCTTGAACCACTCGACAAACCGGACAAGCTGGCGGACTGCCTCCAGGTAGGCCCGCTCGCCCTTCTCCACGGTCGCCAGCTCGGCATCGCCGAGAACGCCCGTTTCGGAATAGCTGCTGGTCCAGGAAACCACCGTAGCGGGGCCATGGGCAAAGAGATCAATGTAGTGAAAGGGGCTGTCCTCGTCGTTGAACGAGATGGTGCCGCTTCTAATAAGGTCCTCGCGGACGTTCTCGCGGTCGAGGTAGAGATACATGGATGTTTCCAGTTCCCCGGCATGGGAGCATCCGCCTGGATACTTGCTTTCCCTCCAGCCTGGCATGAAGTCCTTGTCGACGGTGAGCAAGTTCCACCAGGCTGTGAGGACGCACTCGGCGTCCGTTTCCAGGTTGGTGCGGCGCGCCACCAAGTCCAGATTGGGCATGTTGGAGCCGTGTCCGTTGAGCAGTACGATTTTCTTGAAGCCGTGGTAGGCGAGGGATTTGGTGATGTCGAGCACGTGGTGGATGAAATGCTCGAAATCGTTGTTGATGGTGCCAGGAAAATCGATCACGTGCCCCGTATAGCCGAAGTTGACCGTGGGCAAAACGAGACAGTTTGCCGGCGTTCGCGCCGCCGCTCCCAAAGCCACCTGGGTAGAGCACAGGACGTCGACGTCGAGGGGCAGGTGGGGTCCGTGCTGCTCCACCGCGCCGCAGGGGACGATACAGACCTGGCCGGCGTCAACGGCGTCACAGATCTCGGGCCAGGTGAGTTTTTCGTAGCGGTATTCCGTTGTGGCTCTGGATGACATTGCACGGCTCCTTTCGTCGAGGGCCGACCGCCCTCCTGAAAGTGATTGGATGGATTGGTGCCGGAGCATCCGGCAAGACACTGTGGCTGTTTGCAAGTCCGGAGATAAATGGTCCGGTCCGGAGGCAACAATGTCGACAGCAAGCAGAATAATGATTATTCCGAATTCGGGGGCAATGGCACCGGCAGTCTTGTATATGCCTTCCGGAAGGGGAAAGGATGAACCCTCATAGCAGTCTGATTCTGCCTTTTCTCAGGGTGCTTGCCGCACAGGCAGTCCCAAAATTCGTCCAAAGCTAATCAGAGGACCTCTTTTCATGGACACCGCAGGGTAAACCATTCCAACCCGCTTCCGAATTGTAGTGCCGATGTGTATTTTGACAGTGGAGAGACAGTAATCCCGACTGGAGCTAGCCATGAAAGTCAAGAACGTGCGCTATATGGCCGGGGGGGGCGCCGAGATCGTCGAGGTTGAGACCGGCGCACCGGGCCCCGGCGAAGTTCAGGTTGAAGGTGCCGCCTGCGGCATTTGTTCCTGGGACATCCAGACCTTCAAGGCGGGTGGTGATTCGGCCTATGCCGCACCCCCAGGTCACGAGGGCGTCGGTTATGTTGCCAGGCTGGGTCCGGGGGTGACCGGCCTGGAAGTGGGGCAGCGGGTTGCCGGCGGCGGTTTCGCCAGCCTGCGCAACCTGGCTGCCGACCGGGTCTACCCGATTCCCGAGTCCGACCTCGACGACCCTTACTGGATCGTCGAGCCGGTATCGTGCGCGGTTACCGGAATGGACCACTGCAAGCTGCGCGCCGGCGAGCGCCTGGCGCTGGTGGGCTGCGGCTTCATGGGGCTCATGATGCTGCAGGGTCTGGCCGGTGCCGGCGCCGATCAGATCATCGCTCTGGACATTGACGACAAGCGCCTCGGATTGGCGCTGGAGATGGGGGCTACCGAGGTTCACAACGTCAATGCCCCGGTCTTCGACGAGGTGAGGCGGGACCTGCGCGGCCGCGGCATCGACACCGTGGTCGACAGCAGCGGCTCCCAGTCCGGCCTCGACCTGGCCACCGACATCGTCCGCCGCGGCGGGCGCATCAACCTGTTCGGCTGGATCAAGGGCGACACCGCGGCGTTCAACCCCAGCGTCTGGCACGGGAAGGGCCTGACCATCGTCAACTCGTCTCCGAGTGCTCGGTTGCGCGACCCCTTTCCGGCGGCCATCCGCCTGCTCGAAAAGGGAGTCATCGACCTGAAACCGCTGGTGACCCACATTGTTCACCTCGACGAGTACCCGGCCTTCATGGCAGCCGTTGCCAGCGGCGCTGTGGACGACTACATCAAGGGCGTGGTGCGGCTTGGCGCGGCGCAGCGAAGGTAGGGAGCACGGCGAGGTCGCTGCCGCAGGTCCTTCTGGCGCCGGCCACGATCCTGAAGGGATGTCGCGATTGGGGTTTCACCCTCTCCTGGGTGAATGGTTTTACCAGCGCTACCCCGCACCCACCGATGTTCAGCTCCAGGCGTGGGAGCGCATCTCTGGCGGCGAGCATGTCCTCGTGTCCGCTCCCACCGGCACCGGCAAGACCCTGGCCGCCTTTCTCTGGTACCTCAACCAGCTCATCACCGCCAGACTGAGCGGCGCACGGACTTCCGTTCTCTACGTCTCGCCCCTGAAGGCGCTGAACAACGATATCCGACAAAATCTGCTCCAGCCCCTCTCCGAACTGAGGAGCCTCTTTTCCAGCGCCGGGATTCCCTTTCCCCAGATCGAAGTCCTCACCCGCAGCGGCGATTCCACTGCGGCGGAGCGCCGCCGCATCGCCAGGCATCCTCCGGCCATTCTCATTACCACCCCCGAAAGTCTCAACCTGATGTTGACTGCGCGCAGCGGACGGGCGGTGCTGGGCTCGGTGCGGGGCATGGTGCTGGATGAGATTCACTCCGTCGTCGGCAACAGGAGGGGAGTGCACTTGATCACTGCGGTGGAGCGCCTGGTGCGGCTTGCGGGCGAGTTTCAGCGGGTGGCTTTGTCGGCCACCATTCGTCCTCTGGAGGTCGTCGCCGAGTTCGTCGGCGGCTATGGGTTATCTCACGAGGGAGATAACGCCGTATATCGCAACCGGCCGGTGGCCGTGGTGCAATCGTCGGTCCGAAAGAAGTACGAGATCTCGGTGGATTCCAGCTCGATGAAGGAGGCCGATCCCGCCGACCCCTGGGCAACCCTGGTGGACGAGTTGCGCCACATCCTCGCGACCCATCGGTCAACCCTGGTCTTCGTCAACGGCAGGCGCTTGTGCGAATCCCTCACCACCAGAATCAACGGGGAAGGCAATCCGCCGCTCGCCTACGCCCATCATGGCTCGTTGTCGCGCGATACCCGGCTCGAGGTGGAGCAGAAACTCAAGAGAGGTGAATTGCGGGCGATTGTAGCGACCAGCTCTCTGGAGCTGGGGATCGACGTGGGAGCCGTAGACCACGTGGTTCTGGTGCAGGCTCCACCCACGGTGGCGGCTGCCGTCCAGCGCCTGGGCCGCGCCGGACACCAAGTGGGGGTGGCGAGCGGGGGTACACTGATTCCCACCCATGAACGCGACCTTCTGGACCTGGCGGTCCTGGGCCGGGCGGTGCTCCGGCACGAGATCGAAGCCACCCGGAATATCGCGGCGCCCCTGGATGTCCTGGCCCAGGTAATCGTTTCCATGGCCTGCGCCGAGACCTGGGATCTGGATGAGCTCTTCGCCCAGGTGCGCTGCAGCTATCCCTACCGCAACCTCGGCCGCAGGCAATTCGACGCGGTGGTGCAGATGCTGGCGGGACGCTACGTCCAGACGCGAATTCGGGAATTGAAGCCCCGTATCTGGGTAGATGGCCTGGAAGGGACGGCGGCGGCCAGTCGCGGTGCCGAGCAGGCCATCTACGCGGCCGGAGGAACCATACCTGACCGGGGTTATTTCCAGATGCGCCACGCGAGATCCAATGCGCGCCTGGGAGAGTTGGACGAAGAGTTCGTCTGGGAGAACCGGGAGGGGTCGCGGTTTTCCCTGGGAGCGCAGAGCTGGCGGGTGGAGCGCATTACCCCCAGCGACGTTCTGGTCTCGCCCTCGGCCCATGGGGGCGCCGCGCCGTTCTGGAAGGGCGAGGCATTGGACCGGGGGTTCCACTTTGCCCAGGCGATAGGCCGGTTTCTCGAAATGGCCGGACCGCGGCTGGAGGACGACGCATTCGAGCGGCAACTCCTGACGGAGTACGCTCTCACCCCCGCCGCCGCGGCCCAGCTCCTGCAGTACCTGCGGTCGCAGGTGAAAATTTCGGCGGCGGAGTTGCCCCACCGCCATCACCTCCTGATGGAGCACATAGAGAGCGGACCGCAGGGCGTGCCCGGCAACCAACTGGTGCTGCACACCCTTTGGGGCGGGCGGGTGAATCGTCCTTTTTCCATGGCCCTGGAGGCGGCGTGGGAGGAAAGCTTCGGCGTGGCGCTGGAGTCCTACCCCACCAACGATGGGGTCTATCTCGTTCTTCCCGAGCGGGTGGAGGGACGCCAGGTGATGAACCTGGTTCACCGGGGCAACGTGGACCGCCTGATCAGGAACCAGCTTGAATCTTCCGGATTTTTCGGCGCCCGCTTCCGCGAATGCGCCGGCCGCGCTCTCCTGCTCGGGCGCGGTCGGCCCGGCCGGCGCATGCCCCTGTGGATGAATCGATTGCGTTCCCGGAAGCTCATGGATGCAGTGCTCGGTTACGACGACTTTCCAATCCTCGTGGAAGCCTGGCGCACCTGTCTCCGCGACGAGTTCGAGATGGCCTCGATCTATCAGTTGCTGGACGAAATCGCCTCCGGAGAGATCCGTTGCACGGAGGTTACTACCTCCACCGGCAGTCCCTTCGTCCGCGCCTCGGCCTGGCGCCAGGTAAACCAGTACATGTACATGGACGACCGCCTGCAAGCCAGGGTGCGCTCAAGCATCGGGGAGAATTGGTTGCAGGAGGTGGTGTTCAGCGAGCAGTTGCGCCCCCGGGTCACTGCCTCCGCGGTCGCCTCCTTCGAAGCCAAGCTGCAGCGTTTGGCTCCGGGATTCACCCCGGAAAACGGCCAGGCACTCCTGGACTGGCTCAAGGAAAGGGTGGCCATTCCCATGGGAGAGTGGCGCTGCCTGCTGGCGGGCATGAAGCGCGACCACCAGTTGGAGGAAGAGGCTCTTCAAGAGGAGCTAGGGAAGAAAGCCTGTCTGGTCGCCGTCGCCGCGGATGAGCCGCTGGTCTGCGCGGTGGAGGACGTGGTCCGCATCTCGGCGGCTTTTTTCCCCGACGCGGAGCCGCGGGTCGACTATCTTTCCGGCGTTGCGCTCACCGTCCAGGCGGCAGCGGTTGGGGACGATGGCGCCTCGGAGCTCTTGCACCAGTGGCTGCAATTCTACGGTCCCCGTCCCCTCGATTTCGCCGTGCGGTCCCTGGGCTTCTCCACCGCCAGGTTCGAACGCCTGGTAGAGCCGCTACAGGCGTCGCGCAAGGTGGTGGCCGGCGAACTCCTGGAGTCGAGCAGCGGCCAGTACCTGTGCGACAGCGAAAATCTCGAGCGCATCATCCGCAGCGGGGCCAGGAGGTCCAGCCCCGAAGCTCTGCCGCTGCGCCACCTGCAGTGGTTCCTGGCGCGCCAGGAAGGGCTGCTTGGCGGCGGTCTCGCGGAAGACCATTTTGCCGGGCTACTCGAACGCCTCGCCTGTTTTCCTGCCTCTGCGCCGCTTTGGGAGCGCGATTTTTTCCCCGCACGTTGTCTCGACTACCGCCCGCAGTGGCTGGAATCCGTCCTGGCGGCGGAGGAATGGCACTGGTTCGGTTGCGGCCGCGAGCGCATTGCCTTCTGCCAGGACCGCGATGCGGAGCTGACGACCTGTGAAGGGGAGGAAGCCGGAGTGGACGACCGATCCTTGGTTGCGAGCCTCTGGAGCGAGAGCGACGCCCGCTACAGCTTTGCGGCCCTGGCCAGGAAATCGGGGCTTCCCGCAGCCCAGGTGCAGGAGCTCGTCTGGGAGGCGGCGTGGCGCGGCGAGCTTTCCAACGACAGCTTCTTTTCAATCCGCAAGGGAATCGAAACCCGTTTCCGCGCGCCGGAGGACGGCGCCGGCCGGCGCCGGCGGCGGCGCACCACCCCGGCTCCGGGAAACTGGTTTCTCCCCCGAACGCGGCCGCGCCAGGGCGATTTCACCGCGCGGGAGGAGCGCAACAAGGAGCGGGTGCGGCTGTTGATCGGACGCTACGGCATTCTCTTTCGCGAGTTGCTGCAGCGGGAGGTGGAGGCATTCCGCTGGGCGGAGCTCTTCCGCACCCTGCGCCTGATGGAGTTGTCCGGAGAGCTGATATCGGGCTACTTCTTCGAAGATATTCCCGGACCCCAGTTCCTCTCCCCGGCCAGCCTGGATCTCCTCCAGGGGAACGCCGGGTCCGGCCCGGTCTACTGGCTCAACGCCGCCGACCCCCTGTCGCTGGCCGGCACGCCGCTGGAAGCGCTCAGGGGTTGGCTTCCCCCCAGACGCGCCACCTCCCACCTGGTGTTCAGCGGTGCGGAACTGTTGATTTCTTCGGAGCGGCACGGTGCCGCCCTCGTCATTGGGGTTGGGCCCGAAGATTCCCGGCTGCCGCAGGCGCTGGACCTGTTCCGGCATCTGCTCGGACGGAGGGTCGCCCCCCTGTCGAGAATCGAGATCGAGCGCATAAACGGGGAAGCGGCGAGCGGGAGTCCGTTCGCCCCTTTGTTGAAGGGGGAGTTCAGCACCGTCTCCGAATGGGACAAGCTGATTTTGCTGCGCTCGTGAGGGTTTGCGGCGATGAGGGGCAATAGCGGAAGAGGTCCATCCAGTGCAGTGCGCCGATCACCCTGAGGACGGCGTCCATGGTGAAGTTCCAGGGCAAAACCAGTCGTGCCAGGTTGGTGTGTAGATACAAGCGTTTCCTCGCCGACGTGCGGGTCGAAAGCGGGGAACTCCTGACCGTACACTGTCCCAATTCCGGCTCCATGCTGGGGTGCAATGTCCCCGGATCGGAGGTATTGATTTCGGAGAGTCCCAACAAGAAGCGCAAACTCAGCCATACCTGGGAACTGGTACGGGTGGGCCGATCCTGGGTGGGAATCAATACGATGATGCCCAACCTCGTAGTGGAAGACGCCGTGCGCGCAGGCCGGGTGGAGGAACTGGGTTCATACCGCAGCGTCCGCCGCGAGGTTCCATACGGTCGCAACAGCCGCATCGATCTGTGCCTGGAAGACCCCGGGCTGTGTTACGTGGAGGTCAAGAACGTGACCCTGGCCCGCGGCAAGGTGGCTCTTTTCCCCGATGCAGTGACTGCGCGGGGCGCGAAACACCTGGTTGAACTGCAATCGGTGGTCCGGGGAGGGCAGCGCGCGGTGATGTTCTTTCTGGTCAACCGGGGCGACTGCACCAGCATGGAAGCTGCCGCCGATATAGACCCCCACTACGCCGGCGAGCTGGCCAAGGCGGTCGAAGGCGGCGTTGAGGTGATCGTCTACCGCGCCCAGGTAGGGGTGGGCGGAATAAGGGTGGCCGGGAGAATCCCGTTTCGGCCGCCCTGATCGCAGCGGCAGGAAAAGGTGATGCGCGTCCCCCAGTGCCGTTCTGCATCGAAGCCGGGCAAGGCGGCGAGGGTGGGTTGCGGAAGACCGATCCGTTCTCCCGGGAGATGAATCGCAAAAGGCCACCTTTACTTGACCGTCCTCCCGGGCCCATTTATAGTTTTTCTGTTTGCCGCAGTACTGCGGTCGACCTCCCCCACCGTCTCAACCCAATTTCACCGGAAGGCGTTTCAATGCCCCTCGTGCAAGACATCCTGGTATTCTTCCAGACCACCCCGGCCCTCGACGCCCAGGTCGTCGCCTGGGCCCGCTACGAGGCCTCCAAGGGCGCCGGCATCGACGACTTGGTCGAGGAGAGCGAGCCTCCCTACCAGGACGCCATGGCGGCCATGCGCGACGGCTGGCAGGTCATCCAGATGTCGGAGCTCAAGAATCGCTCGCCTGGAGAAGGTTATGAGCTGGGGCCACTGCCTTACCAGACCGTGCTGGCGAAATTCAACGAGTTGCAGGAAGAGGAGGAAGCCGCACCGTGAAGAAACATCTTCTGAGCTCGAAGCAGATGGCGCAATTCGTCGCCTCCGGCTACCTGAAGTTCGAGGAGATGGTGCCTGCAGACCTTTGTCAGGACTGTCTCGAGGAAATGCGCCACAACCGGGGATACCTCGCCGTCGGTACGCCCTTCGAGGAAACCTGGCCCAAAGGCACGGCCCTGGGGGAGGCTTTCCGGCTGCCCCAGGTGCAGGGCCTCATCCACTCCCTGGTCGGCCGCGATCCCCTCTACGACCACCACTTCCCGCACTTGACCCGGGCCGAGCAGACCAGGGGGCCCAACATGCACCAGGATTCCGTCATCGACTTCCGCGAGAATTACTTCGATATCCAGTTGTCGCTGTTTCCGGTGGACACCACCGACGAGATGGGTGGTACTTTTCTGGTGCCGGGAACCCAGTTCCGCAATGTGCGCACCGGGGAGATCGCCATCTACCACCACATGCGCGGCAAGATCTGGGCGACCTGTCCGGGAGGAACCATGTACGTGTGGAACACCCGGGTCTGGCACGGGGCGCGCAGCAACTACAGCGGCCAGGACCGTTACATGTACAAGCTGCGGCTCAATCCGACGCGGCCGCAGATTCGCAACTTCGACACCGCGGACCTGGACGACCCCGAGATCGGGCCTATCCTGTCCACCAACCACGGCTGGGAGGGCAACGAGCATCGCTACGAGGTCATGCAGCGGGTGCGGCTGTGGCGCTTCGTCTCCGCCCAGCCGGACTACGATGTCGGCGAGCGCTTCCTGCGCCGCATCGAGTACCAGCCCGGCGCCGCCCACAAAGGAGGACCGCAATGATTGCCAGGGTGCTGCTTGCCACGTTCCTCACCTTTTCGTTCAGTCTCCCGTCCGCCCGCGCCTGCGGCGGCTTCTTCTGCACCACCTTCCCCATGAACCAGGTGGCCGAGAACATTCTCTTCGTCCAGGGAGAAGGCACCGTTACAACCCACGTCCAGCTTCTGTACAGCGGCACCGCCTCGGACTTCGCCTGGATCCTTCCGCTGCCATCGGTGCCGGAGCTGGCCGTCAGCCACAACCAGATTTTCACCACCCTGCAGTTTGCCACCCGGCCCGGCTTCCAACTGAACTTCGCAGAGCAGGACGACTGCGTCTTCCGGCCCATTGTCCTCAGATCAGAGGGTGCCATAACCCTCGAGTCCGCCGATGTCGAAGTAGTAGCCCAGGAACAGGTCGGCCCCTACGACACCGCGGTCATCACCTCCGAGGATCCCCAGGCCATCGTCGACTGGCTCGTCGACAACGAATATCAACTCGGCGACCTCGGAATTCCGCTTCTGACCCCGTACGTCGAGGAAGGATTCTACTTCCTGGCGCTCAAGCTCGCCGCCGACCGCGAAGTCGGCGACCTGCAGCCCATCGCCATGACCTACGCAGCCGAGACCCCGGGCATCCCCATCCGCCTAACCGCGGTGGCCACCGTGCCCGACCTCGGCGTCCTCGCCTGGATTCTCGCAGAGCACCGCGCCATCCCGCAGAACTACCTCCACGTGCAGATCAACGAAGCCCTCATCGATTGGTTCAACGGGGGCTTCAACTACCCTGAAGTAGTCACCGCCGCCGCCGACGAGGCCGGAGGCCAGGCCTTTGCCACCGACTATGCCGGCCCCAGCAGCATCGTCAACGACTTTTTCTTTTCGAGGTTCGATCTGGAGCAATTGCGCCAGCAGGCGCATCCCGCCGACTTCCTCGACGCGGCCCTGAACCAGGGCTTTCCGCGCGACGCCCAGATGCAAACCCTGATCCGCCGCCATATCCCGATGCCGGCCGCAGTGCTGGAAGAAGGGGTGCTCGAAGTGGTGTTCGGTGGAGACCGCCAGGCCTATGACCAGGCGCAGGAAGAAGGCCGGCTCCAGGACCTGGCCGAGCGCTCATTTTACAACGATATGCGCGCCTACGACCGCTGGACCGCCGACCTCGCCTTCGACCCCGGGGCCTTTGCCGCGGACCTGGACCGCATCGTCGTCGAGCCGCTGGAAGAGGTGGAGCAGCTCTTTGCCGAGAAGCCCTATCTCACCCGGCTCTACACTACTCTCTCGGCCGACGAGATGACCGTAGACCCGATGTTCGCCTACAACCCCGACCTGCCCCAGGTCGGCAACACCCGCTTCGCCGGCGCCCGCTGGGACTGCGGTGGCTCGCAGGACACCCCGCTGGAGAAATGGGAGCTGATCGTCACCCTGTCCGACGGCCGCAAAGTCCGCTCCCAGCCCTTTGCAGACGGCGTTCGCCCCTTCCCGCTGCCCGCCGACCAACCGGCCGCGGCCACCATCGAACAGCTACGCACTTCCGGCCCCCCCGAGACCATCCGCCGCCTCACCGCGGTCGAAACAGCCAGCGGCGCGGATGCCGTGCCTGCGGACTGGGAGCTATTGCAGAGCTACCCCAATCCCTTCAACCAGGAAACGGTTCTGCCATTGGTGGCGCCGCGCTCCGCGCACGCCGCCGTCCGCATCTACAACCTGCAGGGACAGAAGGTCCGTACTCTCGTTGAAGGCAGGGTTGGCGCGGGGCTCCGGAAGCTGGTCTGGGACGGCCGCGACCAGGATGGCCGCACGGTCGCCAGCGGTGTCTATCTCTACCGCCTGGAGACCGGGACCGTGGAGATGACGCGCAAACTGGTCTTCCTGCGCTGACCGGCGCAAAGAGATCAATGCACGGCAGATTCAGGGGATGGTGAAAACGCGAAAAAAACGGCATCCGGAGGTTTCATCCCATAAACTCGGGAGGGTTTGTCAATGAATCAGCAGCATCCCTGGCTCTGCGCCGTGGAGATCACTTTTTTCAAGACCTTCGGTTACCTCCTCTTCCCCCGGTTAATGACGGACCGCATCGAGGCGATTCAGGAGGCTTTTGAAAGGGTCTGGAGGAAGCACGGGGGTGGCCACCACGGGAAACCGCACGAAGGCTCGGTGCCTTCGTGCCTGGTACCCTTTATTGACCAAAGTGAGGAGCTGTCGTCCTTGCTGGACGACCCGCGAATTCTGGGGATTGCCAAGGCCCTTCTGGGCGACGATTTCAACTATATGGGAAGCGATGGCAACTTTTACGTCGGAGATACGCGCTGGCACTCCGATGGCGGCCATAAACTGGAAGACCCGATGCACGTCAAGATCGCCTTCTATCTCGACCCGCTTACGCGCCATACCGGCGCCTTGCGATTGATTCCCGGAAGCCATCTCGTCGGCGACAACTACGCAGACTCGCTGAGCGCGCAGATAGGCGAAAGCGAGACCCTGTGGGATACGAGCGCCAAAGACGTGCCGGCGGTGGTTCTCGAGACCATGCCCGGGGATCTGGTGGTGTTCAACCACAATGTCAAGCATGCGGCCTTCGGCGGCGGCGGCCGGCGGCGGATGTTCACCATGAACCTCTGCCAGCGTTATCCCGAAGACAAGCTGGACGCACTCCGGGCCTACATCGGCGGCGCGGCCCGCTTCTGGTCCGAGCGCAAATTCGGCGAAATAATGGTGCGCACCGCGATGGCGGAACGGCGGATACACCTGGAACAGGTGATGGCCAACGATTCCCATCTCGCCGAACTCGCGCGCCAGGCGAGGGAGCAGATGAGCGAGCCCGCGCGCGGGTAAGGGTAAGGATGCGGCGCCCAGCCGTGGCGGGGCGTACCTGGCGTGGGTGAAAATCTTCACACTCCTGTGCGCTGACCGACCTAGTCATAGAGCAAGTCCCCGGAATACAACGGACGCGAGCACGGGTGGTCCGCCCATTGCTGTTGGACCGGCACCATGCCGGCCACACCTGTCCGCCCCGCCCACCCGAGTACCGTCGCCGCGAACCGGAAAAGGAGCCCCTCTACCAGATCCTCGGCGGGCATCTGGAAACCTTTCTCCAGCAAGCCCGAACGGCCGAGCACCGACTGCCGCTCCATGTCGAGAAAGAGATGCGGGCCTACCTCGAATGCGGCATTCTGGCCTACGGGTTCGTGCGCGCCGCATCATCCGCCTGTGCACGAAACGCGGCCTGCTCGACGACACCGCAGCCGATCCGCTCGCCGACGAGGAGCCCGTGCTGGCGGCTCTCACCGCGGCTTCGGTGCGAGGGCTCATCGCCCCCGGGGCACGCACGGGTCAGCGCCTGCGACGGGTCCTGAAAGATCCGGCCACCGGGGTGCGTACGGCGCCCTTGTGCTTCGCTTCGCGCGGCTTTTCGCTGCATGCGGCTACGCGGATCGTGGGCCGGGACCGGCGGGGACTCGAACGCTTATGCCGCTACGTAGCCCGACCGGCCCTGGCCTCGGGGCGCCTGCGCATTGTCGATGCCGACCATCTTTCCTTCGCGCTCAAAACGCCGTGGTCGGATGGGACCCGCCATCTCCTGCTCTCTCCGATGGAACTGCTGGAGAAGCGGGCGGCTCTGGTTCCCCCGCCCCGGTTTCATCTCCTACGCTACTACGGGGTCCTGGCGCCCCGGGCCCGGGCCCGCGACCTCATCGTGCCGGCCCAGAGCCGGTTGCCGAGCCGGCGGCGGCGGACGGCTCGGCGAGCGCTACGTCCTGCGGCCATCGCCTGGGGTGGGCGGCCCTGCTGGCCCGGGTGTTTGGCGCCGACCTCAGCGAATGCGCCGCCTGTGGCGGGCGCCTGAGGATCATCGCCGCCCTGACCGATCCGACCTCGATCCGGACCTATCTGGAGGGGGTAGGGCTGCCGGGGGTGCCCCCGCCGAGGGCCCCGCCTCAGCCGCAGTTGGAGTTCGCCGCCTGACCTCCCCCCCATTCGCTCCCGGCGCCGTGAGCCGTAGGGAGGAGTGCGTCCTGAATGGCCTCATCGAGTACCGGCTTGGACCCGCTACGGGCCCACAGACAACCAAACCGTACTGCGAGCCCTGTCAAACGACCTGCAAACGATCATCAGCAAGCTTACCCTGCCCCTTGGGTGTGTTCGGCGCCTTGACAAGAGGGCCAAAAAGGTGCCTCATTTTACCTATACTTCGCTATCTGGTGGTCTCCGTCCCGTCCATCGATATTAGCTCTTGCTTGGAATCTGCCACTCCGACAATTTCGCCAGCCCCGCTTCCATATCAGCATCATCAATCGTCAGCGACAGCCTGATGTAGCCCTCGCCATACTGCCCATATCCATTGCCGGGCGTCACCACGATATCAGCCTCGTCCAGCAGCAGCGTCGTGAACTCTGCCGATGTGAAGCCCTCCGGTATGCGCGTCCACACATACAGGCTCGCCTTGGGCGGTATGGCGTCCAGACCGATGTCCTGCAGCGTCTGAACCACGCGGTCGCGCCGCCGCTCATATATGGCGTTGCGCTCGTCTATCGCGTCCTGCGACAGCTCCATCGCTTCCATGCCCATGTACTGAATCGCGTTCGGCACTCCGGAGTCGAGGTTCGACTTGATGACCATCAGCGCACTTATGATGTCCTCGTTGCCCACCGCCATGCCCAGCCGCCAGCCGGTCATGTTGTAGCTCTTCGACAGCGAGTGAAACTCCACGCCCACATCTATTGCCCCCGGCGTCTCCAGGAAGCTGATCGGGTGGTAGCCGTCAAACGCGACCTCCGAGTACGATGCGTCGTGCATCACGGCAATGTCGTGCGCCTTGGCGAACTCCACCACCTTGGCGAAGTAGCCGGCATCCGCAATCGCGCCCGTTGGGTTATTCGGATAGTTCAGCCATATCACCCTTGCCTTGTCCGCGACATCATCCGGAATCGCGTCGAGGTCCGGCATCCAGCCGTTCTCCTCCAGCAGCGGTATCCAGTGGCACTCACCGCCCGCAAACCACGTGCCCACCGAATAGACCGGGTAGCCCGGGTCCGGCACAAGCGCAATGTCGCCTGGCTCGATGAAGCACAGCGCCGCATGCCCTATCCCCTCTTTCGCCCCGATGAGCGGCAGCGTCTCCTTGTCCGGATGCACCGATATGCCAAACCTTCGCTGGTACCAGTCCGCCACCGCCTGCCGAAACTCTGGCAGTCCGTCAGTCTCAGGATAGCGGTGATTCGGTCCGTCGAGCGCCGTCTCCCGCAGCTTCTCGATAACATTGTCCGGCGTAGGTATGTCCGGGTCGCCGATGCCAAAACTGATGACATCTATCCCCTGCGCCCTCTTCTCCGCTATCTTTCGGCTTATCTCCACAAACAGATACGGCGGAACCTTCTCTATGCGGCTGGCAAATTTCATCTCATCTCCATCGGTGATTGCAGACTTCGCTGAAAACAGTTGGCACATGATACCAGAAACGTCATAAGGCGCGAAGATGCAGCCCTGAAGTAAGGCAACGAAAAAGCCCCGCGAACTACGGGGCTTATAGTATGTGGCGTCTAAAATGCATCTGAATCGCGAATTATAAAATCCACTTGCACATCGCCGTTATCGAGTATCTTGTAGGATGCGACCCACTCGCCATCTGAGTAAACTATTGTGCCTGATAGGCTTGCAAAACTATGCCGTAGGGGTGGAACATCAGGTTCTTTCCCACCAGCCCGCTGGAGTTTGCCAAACCTTGCGGATAACGGTCGGATGCGGACATCAACAACAGCCGGGGCGTCCCGATGCCGTTGCAGGCCATCATCACCGCTCGGGCTGCCTGATGGCGACGCTCTCCCTCGGCGTCGATGTAGCTGGCGCCGGTGAGCCGGCCGTCGGCACCGGTGGTCAACTCGCAGACGCGGCAATGGGGTCGCACTTCGGCCCCCAGCTCGATCGCCCGCGGCCAGTAGGTGATGTCAGTGCTGCCTTTGGAGCCGCGCGGACAGCCCAGGCCGTTCGGACCGCAGTTGTTGCACGCCTGGCGGCCGTCGTAGGCGACCGAGTTGATGTAGCTGTCAGACGGCCACCAGTGCCATCCGAGCCGATCGAAGGCATCGGCCAAACGCTCCCCATCCGGTCCCAATGGCAGCGGCGGCATCGGGCGCTCCGATCGCGGCGGATTGGCCGGATCGCCGTTGATCCCGGAGCAGCCCATTATGCGGTCGTTCAGGTCGTAGTACGGCTCGAGGTCGTCGTAGGTCAGTGGCCAATCGTCGGCGACGCCGTCCAACGTCTTCACTCTGAAATCCGAAGGATGGAATCGCGGCGTGTGACCGGTCCAGTGAATGGTGCTGCCCCCCACCGCGTTGAACATCAAAGGCGAGATGTCCGAGTCCTCCTCCACCACCGGATAGTCCTGCGGTAGCTGCCGGACGTTCGGATCGAACGCCCAGTCGTCGTGCGCCCGCAGCTCCCAGTCGGAGCGGTTCAGCGGGTAATCCTCGGGTTTGAGCCAGCCGCCCTGCTCCAGACACAGAACGCGGAAACCAGCATCCGCAAGCCGCCAGGCTGCCGTAGCGCCCGAAGCTCCGGCGCCGATGATCAGAATGTCGACGACATCGTCAGTGTGTTTTGGTTGGCTCATATGTGCCTGCCGCAACGAAGATAGTGCCTGCGGTCCAACAGGAAAATGCGCCGCGCAGACCTCAAAGGCCCTCGGGCATTCCCTTCGCTCCGGTTTGTGAGACCCAAGTGCGCTGTCCCGACCCCACGCCTGACAACTTCGTTGTCAAACCCGTGCGCCCTTTTCCCATCACCCGGCCCCCACACGCCGGGCTCAGGAAAAGCACCGAGAGCCCCGGAACAGGTGATCATAACGTGTAGCTGCCTCCCAGGGACCTGGGTTCAAAAAACTCGAGCCTCTCTGCTTGCGACTGCGGATTCAGGATGCTTTCTTCGGCAAACTCTTCCGCTTCCGGGTATCTGGTTTCGCGCACCTGTCTGGCGGCGGCGTCGAAGTCGTAAGGCGTACACTTGAACTGGACATCAACGTCCATCCACAACCACTGGGCGCCTTGCTCGCCGTGATGTTTCCCGACGCTGCCCGCGGTTACTACGCGTACGTCGCCGATCAGACGATCGGTCTGCATATGAGTATGTCCACACACCACCAGGTTGGCACCCACGTTCTCGAACAGCGGCCGCAGTCGCTCCTCTGGCGTTAGCCGCGTGAAGATGGTGCTATCGTCCTGGGGCGTAGCATGGCAGAATAGAACCTCACCCGGTCCGTTCGCCGTCAACTTCACGGTGCGGTGCCAGTGGAAAAGCAAGTCCCGATCAGCCGGTTCGAGCTGCTGTGCCACCCAGGCCGCGACGTTGCGAGCCTTCTCCGGCACTTCTTCGCTGATGTCCTGGCTCGACATCAGTTCGGCAAGGATACGATCGCAGTTGCCACGTACAAAATGTGTGGGGATGTCGATCTCGTGCAGCCGCGCCAGCGTTTCGCAGGGCATCGGTCCCCAGACCGCGTCGCCACCGATCACGACAGCATCGGGACCGAGCTGCGCCACCTCCTCGAGCACCGCTTCCAGCGCCGGCAGATTCCCGTGAATGTCATAGAGAGCGGCAATGCTCATATAGGACCTCGATACAGAGCGCGCAGTTCAGAGATGGAATGCGAAAAGCGTCGCCTTGTACATCTCGATGCGGATCGCCAATGAATCCGAGAGCTGGGCGACATTGTCGTTCCCCTTCCAGGTGATGACGCGGTCCACTTCGTCGCCCTGGAGGACGTCGCAGTCGTCAAAGCTGTACCCCTCCATAGCGCTGAGGGAACCGGACAGGTGGGGTTTCGGGCCGATGTGGGTGATCAGCTCGACCTTGATGAACCCACCGGTTTCGGTTTTGTAGTTGAGGCGCAGTTGTCGCGGTGGCTCGTTCGGGTCGGCCAGCGGTGGAAAGCGGTTGTGGGCCGGCGCCGGGATGGAATCGGGGCAGTCAGGGGGTTCGCGATAGAGATCCTGCCGCAGGGTCAGCCTGCCGTCCGCCCTGGCACGGATGCCCGCGATGCGATCCTTCTCCCACAACGCGTAGCGCACCGGCAAATGCTCGTTCGGATCGTCATGCAGATACTTGCGCGCGGTGCCCCAGTAGGTGACGGCGTAACGCCCGTCTGGCATCTCCAACAGACCGGGCCCTACGTAGAGCATGGAACCGTAGCCGGCCCCCTCCGAGTAATTGCCCAGGAGGTGATTGTTGCGGTCCGGCCGCTCCCAGTGGATGCCGTCGCGGCTTACGGCAAGCTGAATGTCTTTCGTCGCCGCCGACTGCACGTAGCGCGACAGGAACATCAGGTGCAGATCGGTACGGCCCGGATAACGGGTGTAGCCGTGATTGTAGAAGGAGAGATCGGGCGGGTCGAGGGCATCGGGCATGACCATGACCTGCTCCGGCGTAAAGGTGCGAAAGTCGTCGCTCTCGGAACGGCCGGCGCAGCGTCTGCCCGCCACATGGAAACGGAGGTAACCGACGTATTTTCCCAGCACCTCGTCGTAGAAGACGACCTTGTCCCCGTCGACGAACTCCTCCAGAAGCGGTTCCTCCAGATCCGTCCAGTTGAACCCGTCGGGTGAGACGGCACCCGTCATGAAGGCTTTCAACGTTCCCCACTCGCCTTCGAAACTCTCCCGCTTCCATTCCTGAAGTCGCAGTTGATCCTGAATAGCCCGGTCGCCTAATTCGGCGACGGCATCTTTGTCCAGATGGACCTCGACGTAGTTGCCATCGGCGTCCCGTTCGCGGGCATAGAAACCCGACCTGGCTCCGATCGCCTTGAAGCGCTCCTCCGGTGGCGCCGAGGGGTCCTCGAAGATCCGGGAGTACTTGGTGGTGATGATGTTGTTTTTCGTCGACCCCTCGAATTCGACCACCCCGAGCTCCGGCTTGGTCCAGTTGTAGCCATCTTCGCTCTCAGCCCGGCAGAGACCCCCGGGGGTGTAGTAGTCGATGATGTATCTACCATCCTTGACGTAGAAGGAGGTGACCGGGCCGCATTTTTCCTTTTCCCAGGGACGGTCGGGCTGCAGAATCGGGTCGCTCTTTTCCGCCGGCTGTGCCTCGATCTCGATACCCATCGGCACATCCCACGACTTCGATGTGCCGTCCTTGAATCCCATATAGCCGGCGTGCACGTACCACCAGTCGAGCAACGGCCCCGTCGTCGGATTTCCAGTTGTCGGATCCGTAACCATTACAATTCTCCTTTCAAACCGCGATCTCCACATTCGTGATGTGGTAATGATTCTGTGCAAATCCCCTCGTACCCGCAACCCACCGAGTAGTGTTGAGGCACGGGATTTCGTATATCATTATGCACCAATTGGATCTGTTGTTTTGACCGGCAAACGACGAGTTGACCGCTCTACGACATCGGGGCGGACGAAAGAAAAATAAACTTGGTCCTCGAGCGGAAGAAGGAGACACCTGGTGACAAGCCGTGAAGAGATCGCGCTGATGGCGCATCTGATGCGTCGCGCCGGCTTTGGAGCCTCTTACGAAGAGCTGGAAGCCCTGGCTGAGAACGGGTACGAAGAGATGGTGGAGCAGCTACTGCATCCCGCGCAGCAGCCCGGCATCGATGAGTACGAGTTCTATTAAATCGCCCGCCACAAACTCGCCTACCTTGCCGCTATTAACGATAAGGCGTTTTATCGGCGCCGCCGATCGCTTCGGCGCTTCGCGAACTGTTTCATGACCCGCACGACATCATGCGCTTTACCATCGGCCGCTTCGAAGTGTCGCCCGGAGCCCTCGCTGTCGTGCCAGGCCGAATGTTCTTCACCATCGGCATCCGGCACCCCGACAATGCCGTCCTTGTGCGCCTCGGTGGCCAAATTGAGCCGGTAAGCAAGGAGGCCGCCTCGCGATGTGAAGTGCGAGTCGTCGAAACTCGCCGTGCCGATTCCACCCCCTTCGACAGCGTCGTGCCGGAGGCCATCGAAACAGCATCGCGGGAGCGCGGCTATTCCTTCAAGCACATGCCTTCCGGCGCCGGGCATGACGCCCGCTATGTCGCCGAAATCTGCCCGAGCGGCATGGTGTTCGTTCCCTGTGAGAAAGGCCTGAGTCACAACGAGCAGGGGAACGCGACGCCCGACGATATCGCTCGCGGCGCGCAAGTGGTCGCAGATACGATGCTCATCCTGGACGAACGGCTTTAGGTACGGAGATGCCGCTACTACTTGACCATGCACCCGTAAAGGTCTTCACAATGAGAGTGTGGAACCGGAATTGTGAGTCTATCAAGGAGGCGAAGGCATGGTAATCGTTCAGTCCCCCTTGCAGTAGTTTGAGCATGTAAAGGAATCTCTGATTAAGTATCCTGACAAACCTTTCGCTTGGCGATTACCTGATTACTATAGAAACCAAAGAGGAGGTAATCGCCATGCAACAGATCAGTTTCTCCGAGTTGGCTTACACCCACAAAAAGAAGACCACCCGCAAAGAGCGCTTCCTGGCCGAGATGAACGACCTGTTACCGTGGAAGCCCTTACTCAAGCCCATTATGCGAAAGTATCCCAAACCGGGTAACGGCCGCCGGCCGATCCCGCCCGAGGTGATGTTGCGCATCTATTTCATGCAACAGTGGTATGGACTCAGTGACCCGGCGATGGAAGACAGCCTGTATGACGTGGAATCGATGCGGCGCTTTGCGGGGGTGGATCTGGCCCACATTCCGGATGAGACGACCATATGCAAGTTTCGCCACTTTCTCGAGCGCCATCGTTTGACCGAGGCCTTGTTTCGGCGCACGGAGCAGTATTTGTCCGAGCGGGGTTTTCTGCTCAGCGAGGGTACTATCGTGGACGCGACGATCGTCCAGGCGCCCTCTTCGACCAAGAACCGGGCTCGGCAACGGGACCCGGAAATGGGCTCTACGAAGAAAGGGAAGAATTGGCATTTCGGCCTGAAGGCGCATGTGGGGAGCGATCCCCGGGGACGGGTACACAGTGCGGTGGTGACCTCGGCTTCGGTGCATGATTCGGAGATCATGGAGGACTGTGTCCATGGCCAGGAAAAGGTAATCTATGGCGACAAGGCGTATGTGAGCGCGGAGCGTCAACAGCAGGCCGAATCCGATGAGGTGGAGTGGCGCGTCTTGCGCAAGGCGAACCGCGGCCGGAAACTGACCTGCGCGGATCGCTCCTTTAACACCAAGAGCAACCGCGTCCGTGCTCGGGTCGAACATGCCTTTGGGATCATCAAGCACCTGTGGGGCTATCGCAAGGTGCGCTATCGGGGCTTGGCCAAGAACGCGGCGCAGATCTTTACCTTGTTTGCGCTGGCCAATTTTTATCTGGCGCGTCATGAGCTGAAGTCGACGTAGGGATTAATCCGTCCGGATCGTAGATGCGGACGAAAAATCGACAAAAACATGCATGAAACTGAGGCCTTTTCTCCCTATATAAAGAGCATGAACAAGCAACGGCTAGGGTTTTTCAAAAAGCAGAGTTGATCAGAGGTTCCTAAAGAAATACCTATTGAGTTTTCGGGTTTGTCGGTATCTTCGTAATTGGTTGTGCGTTTGCAGATTTCTCCGGATACGGCGGACTCCATGAAAAGACCTCCTGAGGGTACGATTTCCGAAAGTGACTTGCGCCAGCGCATTGTCCAGCTCGAGCAGATCGTGGAACAACAGATGGCTCGGATGGCCGATCTGGAGCAGGAACTGGCCCGCCGCAAGGGGCGATCCCGCCGCGGTGCCCGGGCCGCTTCGTCGGAATCGGGCGCTTCCTCTTCGCCGCGCCCCGACACCTCCCGGCGCCGATCCTTGGGGCGCTCGCCGGGCGGGCAGCCCGGGCACGAAGGGCACGGGCGCTCGTGGGTATCGGTCGAACAAGTGGATCAACTGATTCCGGTCAAGCCCAGTACCTGCCACCGATGCGGACACCGGCTCAGTGGACACGATCCCCATCCGCAGCGTCACCAGGAAGTCGTCCTCCCTCCGCTACGGGCCCAGGTCATCGAGTATCAGCTGCACACCCTGCGTTGCCGCCACTGCGACCGCCTGAGCGAAGCCGGTTGGCCCGAGGGCGTGTCGCGGCACACCTTCGGGCCCAGCGTGCAGGCCTGGGTCGGCCTGCTGGCCGGGGCCTACCGGCTGAGCAAGCGCAATATCCGGGCGCTGTTGTCCGACGCGTTCGGCCTCGAGGTGTCGCTGGGTACGGTCAGCCGACTGGAACAGGAGGTGGCTGCGGCCCTGGCGCGGCCGGTCGAGGAGGCACGCGCCTTCGTTTGCCGACAGGGCATCGTCAACGTCGACGAGACCGGCTGGCGGCAGCGCCGCGCCAAGGCCTGGTTGTGGACCGCGGTGACCGAGGGCGTCTCGGTGTTCGCCCTTCGAAAAAGCCGGGGACGGGACGGAGTCGACGAGATGCTGGGTGCGGATAACCGGGCGGTGGTCGGCTCCGATCGCTATTCGGCCTACGGGCATCTGCCGCTTCGACGCCGCCAAGTCTGCTGGGCTCATCTGCGGCGCACCTTCGAGGAGTTCGTGGCCCGAGGCGGAGAGGCCGCCTGGGTCGGGCAACGGCTGTTGGACGCCAGCGATCAGGTGTTTACCTGGTGGCACCGGGTCGGCGACGGCACCTTGCAACGGTCCAGCTTCCAAGTCTACGTCAGCGGCTTGCGTGGACGGTTTCATAATTACTTGGGGTAGGGTCAGCAGTTCGCCGACGCCAAGACGGCGGCCACCTGCGCTAACCTCCTCGATCTCGGACCGGCCCTGTGGACCTTCGTACGCCGGCCCGGCGTCGAGCCGACCAACAACGAAGCCGAACGAGCGCTTCGCCATGGCGTGTTGTGGCGTCATACCAGCTTCGGCACCCACCGTGCCGAAGGCAGCCGCTTCGTAGAGCGCCTGCTCACGGTGCGGGATACCCTGCGCCAGCAGCAGCGCAACGTCCTCGACTATCTCATGAGGGCCTGCGAGGCCGCCGTGCGTCAGCAGCCGGCGCCCTCGCTGCTGCCTCCAACCCACCCCGCCATTCGTTAATAGCAACCTGCGACTATTCCTCCCCCGGTCAATCTGCCAGGGAACTGAACGGTTACAAGGCATGAAAGCAAAGCGCCACGTATTCGATGCCCATTTTCACATCGGCCCGTGGGGTACCAGGGAGTTTGCCCGGTGGAAGATCACGCCCATACCCGACGGCGAGGATCACCAGAACGGGGACGATTGCGCTGCCCCGTCCCAAGATTCGAGCCTTCAAAATGGCCGCCAACACCTGGCAGGAGTACAGCATCGATCCGCGCAGTTGGACGCCACCCATCATGCGCAACGTCGAAAGGATTCTGGAGACGGCTGCAAAACACAAACTCGTGGTGCATTTCCACACCGGCTATCTACCGGGGGCTGACCCTTTGCAGTTCGAGGCGTTTATGAACGAATACGGCAGCCTGGCCACTTACCAGCTCGTCCACCTGGGCGAGACCATCGCTCCGGCGCTTCGTTTACGCCTGCTCGACGACACCGCAGCCGATCCGCTCGCCGACGAGGAGCCCGTGCTGGCGGTTCTCACCGCGGCTTCGGTGCGAGGGCTCATCGCCACCGGGGCACGCACGGGTCAGCGCCTGCGACGGGTCCTGAAAGATCCGGCCACCGGGGTGCGTACGGCGTCCTTGTGCTTCGCTTCGCGCGGCTTTTCGCTGCATGCGGCTAGGCGGATCGCAGGCCGGGACCGGCGAGGACTCGAACGCTTATGCCGCTACGTAGCCCGCCCGGCCCTGGCCTCGGGGCGCCTGCGCCTCCTCGCTTCGCAGCGGCTTTGCTTTGCGCTCAAAACGCAGTGGTACGGCACACCTCACCTAGCTGAACGCAGCAGACCGCGGGAACCCGCCGTCTCCCGCTGGGGCTCTCTCCGATGGAACTGCTGGAGAAGCGGGCGGCTCTGGTCCCCCCGCCCCGGCTCCATCTCCTACGCTACCACGGGGTCCTGACCTGCCCTCCCTTCGCTCCCGGCGCCGTGAGCCGTAGGGAGGAGTGCGTCCTGAATGGCCTCATCGAGTACCGGATTGGACCCGCTACGGGCCCACAGACAACCAAACCGTACTGCGAGCCCTGTCAAACGACCTGCAAACGATTATCAGCAAGCTTACCCTGCCCCTTGGGTGTGTTCGGCGCCTTGACAAGAGGGCCAATAAGGTGCCTCATTTTACCTATACCTATACCTATACCTATACCTATACTTTACTTTACTTTACTTTACTTTAACTACCAACAGATTTCCCAGCCGCAGTATAGAGGTGGACCCCATTCTTTGGACAGCCTGGCAGCCGCTTTAAGGTGGATTCCTTGTGGTTGATTCGCTGCCCTGTCCTGCTTTTTCTGGATTTCTCTGAGGTCTCCTTTCCGACTTGGCAGGATGGCCGTTTTACTGGTTGACGGGATAGACCATCCGGCCTGAGCCAAGGGTCCACAGCGTTTCTTCCGTGTTCATGCCGCTTTGCGCCCGGTGTAGGCCTCCATCGGCGTCCGGTTCCCCGCCAGGCTGGAATGAGGCCGATCTTCGTTGTAATACCGCAACCAGTCATCGATGGTCTGACGCGCCTGACGCCCATCCTCGAATTCGTGCAGATAAACACACTCGTATTTGAGAGAGCGCCACAATCGCTCGATGAAGACGTTGTCCCTCCACCGGCCCTTGCCGTCCATGGAGATCTCTACCTCGGCCTGCTCGAGGATCTCGATAAAATCGCGGCTCGTAAACTGGCTGCCCTGGTCGGTGTTGAAGATCTCCGGTCTGCCGTAGCACTCCAGCGCCTCCTGCAGAGCCTCCCGGCAAATGGAGCTGTCCTGGGTGTTGGACAGCCGCCACGCAAGCACCGTGCGCGTCGCCCAGTCCATGATCGCCACCAGGTAAAGGAAGCCGCGCCGAATCGGAATGTAGGTCACGTCCGCGCACCATACCTGGTTCGGCCGCTCGATTTTCAGATGGCGAAGACGATACGGATAGACCCGATGGGATCCATCCGGCGAGGAGGTCTGCGGCCTGCGGTAGATGGCCGTCAGTCCCATCTGTCGCATCAAGCGGCGCACCCTCTTGCGGCCGACTTCATGGCCCTGGCGCCGCAGATGACGGACCATCTGCCGGGACCCATACCACGGCGTGGCCAGAAACTGCTCATCGATGCAGCGCATCAACTGCCGGTTGAAGGAACTTTCCCCGCAACCCGAGTAGTAGTAGGTGGATCGAGACAGGGCAACCAGGGTGCACTGGCGCACGACAGGGAGCCGGGGATGATTCGGATCGATCATCGCTTCCCTCCGGTGGCGGCTCAACGACCGAAGGCGCGAGACAAAAAATCGTTCTCGACGGTCAGTTGCCCGATCTTGGCATGCAGGGCCTGGACCTCGGCTTCATGGTCGGCGGTGCTGCGGGCGTTCTTGCGGGAGAACACCCCGGGCAGGCTCTCCTGGGCCTGCCGTTTCCACTGGGCAATCAGGTTGGGATGCACATAATGCTTGGCAGCCAGATCGGACAGGGTCTGGTCGCCGACCAGGGCCTCCAAGGCGACTTTGGCCTTGAATTGGGCGGAGAAGCTACGTCGTTTTCCCATGAACCTATCTCAAAATAGGCAAACTTAAACTTGTTTTCGAAATGATAGCGATGTACCATTGGTGTATGGTCAATCTGACCGACATGCAATGGCAACGAATCCGGCATCACTTTCCTGAAGAACTTCGTCCCAAGAGCCATCCGGGTCGCAAACCGGTTTGCACCCGTGATGTTTTTGAAGCCGTCCTCTGGATTCTAAACACCGGGGCTCAATGGCCTATGTTGCCGCAGTGCTATCCGAACTACAAAACCGTGCATCGCCGTTTTCAAAACTGGTGTCGTCAAGGGGTTTTACGCGAAGTTCTCATGGACCTGGCCCAGACACTTCACGAGCAAGGGGGCCTGGACGAATCGGAGGCTTTCATCGATGGCATGTTCTCGGCGGCCAAGGGTGGAGGTGCCGATATCGGCCACACCAAGCGAGGTAAGGGGGTGCGGGTCATGGGGATCGTGGACGGCCATGGGCTTCCCTTGTCGGTGAGCACGCATGCAGCGAACCATCATGAAGTGACGCTGGTTCAGTTGACCTTTGACTTTTACCTGATCGAAGACAAACCTGACAACTTGATCGGCGACAAGGCGTACGACAGCGATTCGTTGGATGAAGAGCTTAAGAAAGACGGGATCGAGATGATCGCCCCGCATCGCCAGAATCGGACCAAGAAAAAGACTCAGGACGGACGGCGATTGCGGCGTTATGTGCGGCGTTGGATGGTTGAGAGATTCTTTGCTTGGCTTCAATGGCAGCGTCGAGTGATCACTCGCTGGGAATTGTATCCGGAGAATTTTCTTGGCTTCGTCCAACTTGCATCCATTTTGATTTTACTTAAACAATTTCAATTTTGAGATAGGTTCATGTCTCCATTCCTTCCGTAGAGAGGTTGGATCCACCTAATGTAACTGTCCGAATTCCGGGGTCCACCTCTGTATCGAGAAAGATGTCGCTACGCTTATAGAAGCCCGGGGCCTCGGTGTCCCAAGGCCCACAAGGGTAGGAGTTGTCCCAATTTCCCGTGTATGAAGCGAAGACCGGCATCCCGGACATCCCTTCGCCCGCCAGATAGTCAATAGAGAATGCAAGCAGGGCTGCCTCGCCTTAGAGACTTACCATTAGGGATACTTGGGCATGGATGGTCACATCGTAATGTGGCTCTGAAGCAATTTACCCAGATTTCCACGACGGCGATTTGAAACCCACACCTCGCCTTGGCTTTAGTTCCCAGAGTTCTGCCGATGAAACACCGAGGGAACTCAGTTCACAATATTTGTCCAGCCATCTAGTAAAAGCGTCTTTCAGCGGACCGAATGCAACGAATCCCAAAGTATCAATCATGACGAACAGCAACTTAAGTGCCGAAATATACTTCTGGTGGTCCCACAGCAGCTTTATCGCGTCCATGAAATCGTCGTCCATGAGTTGACCGAAATCAAAACCCCTGCTGGTACCGTAAATTCTAAGGTAGTCCGGCACTGGATTGTGCTCATGATCGTGCACAGGCTCATTAGCTCCAAGTGCGCCGTCGAGAATCTGAGTAATGCAATAGACCGAGTCCCTGACTATTTCGCCCATCACCGGAACCAGGTACTGCAAAGCCTCCAGTCTCATGGCGTACCTAAACACCGCAGGCGAATACTCCTCGCCAAGGTCAATTCGAGTCGCAGCAGCGTGATCTATCTCCACCCTGGATTGCAGGTAGCTAGTCAATTCCGCATAGGTCCCCTGCATCTCATATTCTGTATACCCTATGGTCCGAATAACCTCTCGGTCCACATAAACGAATATGTTGACTATACGTTCGCTCATCATTCCCCCAGGAGGAGAAGGTCTGGCCTTGGCGGTGGGGCCGGAAGCCCGGCGACTGGTTCCCGCGCACATGATTCTGTACCAAATCAAAACCATGGTGGCGTGTGCATTTGCGGAGGCATAAGACGGGAATTCCGCAACAACCCACCTGCCTTTGGCCACGGCGCCTGCCGACGATCTTGTAGCTAACCAACCTTGTCATAAACGCTCACACCCCCTTTTTAACCGGAGCCATCGTTACCGAGAACGGGACTTCGGTCCTTCCCGCTCACCTAGCCAGAGGTCGCCCTATCGGCATTGAGGTTCCTGGCTCTGGTTTAGGGGTTCAATGTGCTAATCGCTGAAAGAATCGTGATGCGTTCCGTAATTTACGAAGGTGCTCAGGGTCCAGTCCATCAGGATTGAAGTGCATCACGTTGTTTCGTATGGTCCTGATTTCATGCAAGAGTTTCACAAGTACCGTCCGCTCAAATTTGAGGCCCAGCTTTTCCCATCTAGCGGGGTCTTCCAGCAAACGGCAGTAATCACCGAACGTCAAGTCGGCAATGTGGTCTATGGTCTGGTTATCAGATGCCCTGGATATGTCGACAAGTTCTTCGCGTGTGAACTGGCCATGAATCACTCTCCTGATGTGGCTTTCAATTTCACCTATAAGAAGGAATGGTTCGGCCAATTGGAGAAACTGGTCATTTAGGTCGCTCGCTGTAACAATTCCAGTGATAATGTTGTCTCGGCCTCTTACCAACACATAGCGTGTTCTAGCAATGATGCCAACTGCATCGAAAAAGGGCTGTTGACCATCAATGATTTCAGCTCGTTCCATGTAGACCTTGACGTCATCGCTTATCTGACCCATTGCGGTCCTTGAGCCAATGGACTGCCAAGTGATTATCCCCTTTACGTGCCTTTGATTTTCCATTACAGGTATCTGGGAGAAGTCGCTACTCATCATGTGGGTGATGGCTGTCTTCAAATCATCGTTGGGTGTCACACTGGTTGGTGGGTTGTGGGCAGCCTCCAATATGTCCACGCGCAAAGTGCTGTCCGCAGGAGGGGCGGAAACCGAAGAGTTTCGGAAGGAGATGGGGCCATCGACATAGGCGTGTTGAAAGTCAGGCTCAGTGTGAAGACCATTAGCCTCCAGCTCTTCGCGCACTCTCTCTACGACCCAAAGTCCACGTCGTGCGTACCCAAACCATGACATGAACTCACGGACAGTGGGAGTAGGCGAACCCGGTGCCAATCCGCCTTCCCTGTCTTCCTGCATCTTCTTAGCGATTTCCTTCAACCTTGAGAAACCTTGTTCCATAGTCATGAAGGACTCCTCTGTGAAACTGCCAAAGGCCCAGAAATCTGTCCACACGATCCTATCGCGAGTGACCTGCGCCGGTGTCCAGATTGCGACCACGGCCCTATTCTCCTGTCAATTCCCGGCCTAGCTAGGCGTACATCCCAACTTGTCGACAGTTTGGGTCGAAGTCTCTCTCAGCTGCTGTTGGCGCCAGGACGGAGGACCGTGATCCTCCGCCCCAGGCGGGATACGGCCAGGTTTGTGGGGGTCGCTCATTGACTCATCTCCTCACCGCTGCTCTCAGCCCGGGCCTGTTCCGCCTGCTCCCGCATGTAGGAGCGGATGGCGACCCTGGCCAGGATGCCCAGGCCCTTCAGGATGGCCTGGCGCTGCTGAGGGGTATAGGACGCCAGGGGGTCGTCCTGTTTGTCGCCGGCGCTGTCCGGCGTGTTCTCTCTCGTGGTATCTTTCATGTTGCGCAGTCGCAGCGGCAGTTGGCGGGCCGCTGGCCTCTCGTTTCGGGTTTGCGGCCGGGGCCGCCGGCGCCGACGGAAAGGGCGAACGCCGACGGCCCTAAAGCCGCTTCAGACCCCGCCGTGTCGCGAACGCTTATGCCGCTACGTAGCCCGACCGGCCCTGGCCTCGGGGCGCCTGCGCCTCCTCGCTTCGCAGCGGCTTTGCTTTGCGCTCAAAACGCCGTGGTCGGATGGGACTCAGCCATCTCCTGCTCTCTCCGATGGAACTGCTGGAGAAGCGGGCGGCTCTGGTCCCCCCGCCCCGGCTCCATCTCCTGCGCTACCACGGGGTCCTGGCCCCCCGTGCCCGCGACCGCGGCCGCATCGTGCCGGCCCAGCCGGTTGCCGAGCCGTCGGCGGCGGACGGCGATACGAGCGCTCCGCCCTGCGCCCATCGCCTGGGGTGGGCGGCCCTGCTGGCGCGGGTGTTTGGCGCCGACCTCAGCCAATGCGCGGCCTGTGGCGGGCGCCTGAGGATCATCGCCGCCCGGACCGATCCGACCTCGATCCGGACCTATCTGGAGGGGGTAGGGCTGCCGGGGGTGCCCCCGCCGAAGGCCCCGCCGCAGCCGCCGTTCGAGTTCGCGGCCTGACCTCCCCTCCCTTCGCTCCCGGCGCCGTGAGCCGTAGGGAGGAGTGCGTCCTGAATGGCCTCATCGAGTAGCGGATTGGACCCGCTACGGGCCCACAGACAACCAAACCGTACTGCGAGCCCTGTCAAACGACCTGCAAACGATCATCAGCAAGCTTACCCTGCCCCTTGGGTGTGTTCGGCGCCTTGACAAGAGGGCCAAAAAGGTGCCTCATTTTACCTATACTTAGGAATCAGAATAAGGTAACCCGTCGGAGCCTATTCTACCAGAAAAGTCATCAAAATATTGCCAATTCAGGAGGAAATGTCGCTTAAATATCACTCTTAATTTCGTATCTTTCTCCGGTCCAAGAGATATTTGAATTGTTCTCAGAGCCAGCCATCAGTACTCCAAATGGCAAGGCGGTCATCTAGAGGCTGACCGCTAAAAACGACTCCGGTGCTTTTGCGATCAATACCCAGTGCATGTAGCGGTTCCGGGAGATACCCGATTTCGAGGCGAGGACCGATACGGACGGCATTGTTGAGAATCATATACCGGTGCGGTAATTGGATAGTCAGCAGGTTTCAACCGAGTACGAGATGACGGTGAAAATTGCAGAGGAAGCCAGCACTAACTTAGAGGCTGGCACCATTCGTGGAGGCAGGTCACTTCACCCTGGTAGGGAAAACAGGACGAACGTTCGGAATTCTCAAATCCCACCCTGGCACCTTACCTGAGGGAACTCCACAATCCATCCTAGAAGAGAAAGCTCATGGAGACTATCTTCAAAATCACCTCCCTGTTTATCACCATCCCTACTTCGCATTCCTTGGTGGTTGAGGAGTATCCAGTTCCCCGTTGGAACTGGAGATTTTTTCGTAGGAGGGTGGTTCTAACTTATTGTGTGGGAGCATTCATACTAGTCTGTCAAGGAGATGAGGTGATGTCGGAAGACGTAACGGTCAGGGAGGAGCAAAGTAGACTGAAAATGCAGCAGAAATGGGAGGCTTTATTGGAGAGACAGCAGGAGGACAATTGGCCTCTTCTACACGAGGCAGCGGAAAAGGGATCCTTGGAGAAGGTCCGTCTTCTGGTAGGAACCGGCGCCGACTTAAACGCCCGATATGATAATGAAAAGACTGAAGAAAAGGAAGACCATACTCCTTTGCATAGGGCAGCTTCTAAAGGTCATTTAGAAGTAGCAGAATTTCTAGTGGCGCATGGAGCTAAACTCGACATCCAGAATTATAAGGGAATCACACCTCTGCATCTGGCAGCCGAAAATGGCCACATTGAAGTTGTGCGCTTTCTTGTAGAAAATAGAGCAGATGTGAATGCTCAAGGTTTGAGGTATTTGCTTTTGGGCGGTACTCCATTGCATATGGCTGCATATGGTAGCCATTTGGAGGTTTTTCGCTACCTGATAGAAAAGGGGGCCAATTACGGCGCCCCTACAGATTTTAATAGAACACCATTGCATTTAGCAGCCGGAGGTATTGGTCGTATTGAGCTAGTACAGTATTTGGTGGAAAACGGGGCGAATGTAAATGCTAGAAATAAATTGGGAGGAACTCCCCTGGATGAGGCAGCCAATTGTGGCCACGTTAAAATTGCTCGCATTTTAATGCTCACAACTGGGGAAGCCGGCAGAATTAAGGTTGTGCGCTATTTGGTGGAAAACGGGGCGGATGTTAACGCCCGAACCAACATGGGAAGCACGCCATTGCATACTGCCGCCCATTGTAGCCACCTTGATGTTGTGCGCTATTTAGTGGAAAACGGGGTTGATGTTAATACAAAAAATAATAAGGGAGATACACCATTACATAGCGCCGCATGGAGTGACCAAATTGAGGTTGGGCACTATTTGGTGGAGAAGGGCGCCCGAGTAAACCACCGTGACAACGGTGGAACTACCCCGTTGCATGAGGCGGCCTTTGGTGACAATATTGAGTTCGTGCAATTTTTAGTTGCGAATGGGGCTGATTTGAATCCGCGTACCAAGTACGGAGTGACCCCATTAGATAAGGCTGCCAGCATGGGTCATCTTGAAGTTGTTCGCTTTCTGTTGGAAAATGGAGCCGAAATTAATTCTCTCACCAAAGGAGGAAGAACCCCGTTGAATACGGCCGCCAGAACGGGGAACATTGAGGTTGTGCGATTTTTAGTGGAGAACGGGGCCGATGTGAATCTCAGTGACAACGGTGGTAGGACACCCCTGTGGGGGTCCGTATGGGATGGCGACCTTGAGTTGGTGCACTTTCTCCTAAATAATGGAGCCTCTGTAAACGTACCTGGCCCTGATGGTAGAGGTACTTTGTATATAGCCTCCCATCATGGTTACAAAGAAATTGTGCGCTTGTTGGTGGAAAGCGGAGCGGATGTGAACCAACGAAGTATTTTTGGCACACCACTAGGTGTCGCTCTTCGCAATGGCCATACAACAGTAGCTAACTACTTACGCTCTCACGGTGGTACCCAGTAAGCTCCATTTAGCTTCTATTTCCATTGGGGGGAGTATTCCAGGAACATGGGGTCTATCTCAAATGAAAGTGTGGGATAAAGCCAAAAACCGTCTTCACGCGGATTTCACGGAAATTATTCGCTTTGAGGTGCTGCATCCCGATAGTGGGGTGGTCATTTATAATCCGGTTCAGGCTATCCCCCAGACCTTGGAATTTGTTGATTGCAACAATCAGCAAGGGCCTGCCGGAACCGACCTTAATATGCCTTTCGTGGTTTCAGTACTAGATCAAAATGGGCTGGCCTACGTCGGGGCTACGGTCACTTTTGCCATTACCTCCGGGGATGGTACACTTTCAACAGAAACCGCTATCACCGACCACAACGGCCAAACCACCACCCTTCTGACCCTAGAGACGCCTTCTGGCACCTATACTGTTGAGGCGAGGGTGTCTGGCCTTGAGCCGGTAATCTTCAGTGCCATCGGTCAGGCGGTTCTTCGAACCTTGACGATAGTTTCTGGGGAGAATCAGCAAGGACCGGCCGGGTTCGCGCTGGCCTACCCCTTTGTGGTTTCGGTTCTGGATCAAAGTGGTTCACCCTATGCTGGTGCAACAGTCAGCTTCGATATCACTGGTGGAGTAGGGGATTTGTCTGGAGCAGACCTGAAAGACGCGTATTTGGTCGGAACTGATTTGCGATCCGCCAGTTTTGCCAGAGCAAACTTGCAAAAGGCGAAGCTGGCGCGCCAAGTCAGGCGGACCCTTTATTCCTCGAAACTTACGGGTGTAGACCTGAGGGGCGCTGACCTGACAAAAGCGGATTTGAGTGGCTCAGAATTAACCGGTGCGGACTTGACAGGTGCTTACTTGGAAGGAGCGAAACTGACAGGCGCAATACTGGAGGACGGATAGGGCATGTCATCCGCGGTCCCTCAGAAAGCGAAGCAGGACAGCCTCGCAGAAATCAAAAAGCGCATGCAGCGAGAGATTCTGCAATTGGAGTTGTAATTGTAGGTCTGATTGCTGCAGCCGCAGTGGCTGTAGACCTTCTTGGATGGGTGGAGATAGACTGGTCAAAATTATTCGACCTATAATAAGGGAATAATATCTCCATGTGCCCAATATGTCCTACCCCCATGACTCATAGCGACAGGTCACATGACACTCAGGGTGTCCAATTTATGTGGATGCCATGGCCAAATCCGGCGTTCCAGAAGCGGTTAGCAAGGGGGTCAAACCGGCTGTAAGATCGTTAGCCTCTAAAACTCAGTCACCCACTTCCTCATCTCCAATAGGATTTGCTCAATGGCAATCGTGCGATACCTCTTTCCCATAGCGGTTTTGGCTTTCCCTGGATGCGCTACAATGCTTCAGGGAACAAGCCAGAAGATCCCGGTAGCGTCTATTCCTGTCGGGGCGCAAGTTACCGTCAACGGAGAGTTGATAGGTAAGGCGCCTCTTGTACTTGACTTGAAGCGAAAGGATCCTGCTACTATCACCCTACAATCGGAAGGGCATAAGCCTCATGTAACTATCCTTGAGAGGAAGCGTACCGGTTGGTTCTGGCTTATTCCAACAATCTACGGTATTCCGCTTCTATTTGCAGATATGGTGACCGGAGCCGCTTATGTGCTTGAGCCAAGGGAAATCAATATCGACTTCACGGCCCCCGATCCACCAGCTTTTCAACCAACAACAAAGGCAGCCAAGAATGCAGTGCCTGAGTCCCAGGTTAACTATCAAAAATCATCTTCGACTTACCCCAAGACGCCTTCAGGTATAGGTGTCAGCAGGAAAGCAATACAGTCAATTTACGAGGATCCAGATATCGGATTTAATTTTGAATTTGCTCCATTAGCCGATGGCACACCTCGTGTTATGGGGACCTCTGATTCCGGTTCCGGGCTGGCCTCGGTAGAGTTGATCGGACCACCGCAAAATCTGACAAAGGCAACATTTATAATTTTTTTACCAAATGACGCCCCGGACGTTGTAGCTCGTAATTCTGATTACCTTTTTCTTTTTGTTAAGCTGGCCGTGCCAACTTGGGACCAAGGTACTGACTGGGTAACTAATAATTTGGAAATAGCGAGTGCTCGAGGAGAAGTGCGGACTCAACATGGTCCATTGAAAATTCGGTTCCGAATCTTAAAAGGGTTAGCTATGGCAACCCTTACAATCGATGTTGAGGAATGACCTGGGGGTCAATCGAATGCAAAGAGCAAAGGGAATGGGAGTTGACATGGTTTGGTTGTCCTGCCCCCTTAAGTGGTGCCGGTCTCTTAGTTAGACGGGAGTCGGTAGAGATCCATCCCACGGGAATGATTTCCCATTCTGCCTCCTTCTTGAAGTCCAGATTACTAACTCTCCACCTGGACTCATTTAAGGCGGAAAGGTCTAGCACTGCAACGAATCCTCCTTCAATCCAAAGAGCAACTAGCCGACGAAGTTGCAAATCTATATCTATCAGCTAACTCAGGAGACAATCAGATTTCTTAGTTGGTAGGATGGACCACTTATGGGGGCAGGTCATCAGGGCCCTGCTCGACGACACCGCAGCCGATCCGCTCGCCGACGAGGAGCCCGTGCTGGCGGTTCTCACCGCGGCTTCGGTGCGAGGGCTCATCGCCACTGGGGCACGCTCGGGTCAGCGCCTGCGGCGGGTCCTGAAAGATCCGGCCACCGGGGTGCGTACGGCGTCCTTGTGCTTCGCTTCGCGCGGCTTTTCGCTGCATGCGGCTACGCGGATCGTGGGCCGGGACCGGCGGGGACTCGAACGCTTATGCCGCACCACGGGGTCCTGGCCCCCCGTGCCCGCGACCGCGGCCGCCTCGTGCCGGCCCAGCCGGTTGCCGAGCCGTCGGCGGCGGACGGCGATACGAGCGCTCCGTCCTGCGCCCATCGCCTGGGGTGGGCGGCCCTGCTGGCCCGGGTGTTGGGCGCCGACCTCAGCGAATGCGCCGCCTGTGGCGGGCGCCTGAGGATCATCGCCGCCCTGACCGATCCGACCTCGATCCGGACCTATCTGGAGGGGGTAGGGCTGCCGGGGGTGCCCCCGCCGAGGGCCCCGCCGCAGCCGCCGTTCGAGTTCGCGGCCTGACCTCCCCTCCCTTCGCTCCCGGCGCCGTGAGCCGTAGGGAGGAGTGCGTCCTGAATGGCCTCATCGAGTAGCGGATTGGACCCGCTACGGGCCCACAGACAACCAAACCGTACTGCGAGCCCTGTCAAACGACCTGCAAACGATTATCAGCAAGCTTACCCTGCCCCTTGGGTGTGTTCGGCGCCTTGACAAGAGGGCCAATAAGGTGCCTCATTTTACCTATACTTTGAACGAGAACGCAGCGATGAAATCCGCCACATCCATCCTGCCCCGCGGCGAATGCTCAGTGTCGATAATCACATAGTCAATGCCGAAATTCGAGAACGCCGAAGTCCAGCGCGGATTGCGCCCCATGCTGATCATCGTGCCATACACGATGCCCCCGTTGTGCACCCTATTTTTAAGCTCTGCTCCGTTCATCTGGTCCTCCGTCTGCTTTCTTCATAAGTTCCTTCCCCCATTGGCGGAAGGTTAGGATGGGGATAAGGTCACCCACCATACTAATAATTACCGATTGCCCCTGGGCCCAGATGCCCACACCCCGATGAATTGTATCCTGCGCCGCCCGTCTGTCAAGTGCGCCACCCCGTTGACAGGCATCCTCATTCAAGTACCATTTCCAAAGTCGCCATTCCGGCAAAGGCAGGAATCCAGTACCGTAATCTTCACTCTACTGCACAATTGAGAAGAAATCTCGCCAGCGCATCCCACTAGTCTCCTCTCGCCGATGCAGTTTGCCATTGCATGATGCTTTGTCTATGATTCTCGGCGGATAGTTAGGCGGCTGTACGTTAATTTGCGATCCTGCAAGCAGAATCGGAGGCTTCACTATGACGATGGAACGTGGGGACGCTTGGCTGAAGGATTTGGCTGAGAGGATGAAGCAAGAATCTGATGATGGCAACGTGCCAAGTCCGGAAGTACTTACTGTTCGTGAGTTCGTAGGCAGGTTCGGATACCTCAGGCGAGGTGCTTTCTTGGTCAGCCATGTTCGCGAGCGTATGGAGGAGTTGAAACTTCGCACCAATCCAGATTTTGAGTACACATACCCGGATGCGAGGATTTCTGTTGAGACTGTACAGGAAGGAGACGAAGCAAGGCCAGATCCAACCCCTCGCATAGAAATGTTGGATGTCGCGCATAGGCTACCCAAAAACGTCAAGCCTGACGACCTGTTAAGTAAGGCGACGACAATGATGCAGATGCACGATTACTCTCAACTACCGGTAATGCAGAGCGAATTCAATCTGAAGGGCGTTGTCACTTGGCAATCCATTGGGGCGCGACAAGCACATGGCCAGAAGTGTGAGACAGTCAAGGATTGCATGGTACCGGCGCAGGAAGTTCCTATTGCTACACCCTTGTTCGAAACAATTGACATTATTGTAAAGCACGGTTATGTCTTGGTGCGCGGAAGCGAAAAGTCTATCACGGGTATTGTTACTGCGAGTGACCTGTCCAACCAATTCTTCATTTTGTCGGGGCCGTTTATGCTCATACGTGAAATAGAGGAGCATGTACGGCACCTTATCCACAGAAAATTCCGACTTGACACATTGCAAGATGCTGCTTATCCCCCTGAACGCGCAAGCAGCATTCGCAGAGCCGACGACCTGACTTTAGGAGAATACTACAATCTGTTGAATAAACCTCAGAATTGGGAAAAGCTCAAGCTAAACATCGATCGCTCAGAATTTGGGGATTGCCTGAAACAGGTCAATAGAATTCGAAATGATGTCATGCATTTCCGTCCTGATGGATTGGAAGATGATGACCTTCAGATGTTGCGAGACGTGGCGCGATTTTTCGAGAACAGGCTAGGGTGAGAGTAACGTAGCTTTGAGTTGGAAGATTCGCTTTGTCAGGCGAAACTTGGATCCCGCTGTGCATGTAAGATTTTCCCCGCTTACTCTCAGAACAAATGATTGAGCCAATGCAACAGACTCAACAAGAGCCCCGGCGCCGTGAGCCGTAGGGAGGAGTGCGTCCTGAATGGCCTCATCGAGTACCGGATTGGACCCGCTACGGGCCCACAGACAACCAAACCGTACTGCGAGCCCTGTCAAACGACCTGCAAACGATCATCAGCAAGCTTACCCTGCCCCTTGGGTGTGTTCGGCGCCTTGACAAGAGGGCCAAAAAGGCGCCTCATTTTACCTATACTTCACGCAGATCTGGACGGCGTAAGGATACTGGTACTAGACGAGGCCGACCGCATGCTTGATATGGGGTTCGCACCGGATGTGCGTCGCATTATTTCCACGCTACCGGAAGACCGGCAGACCATGCTGTATTCGGCGACCTTGTCGGCAGAGATAGCCGAGCTTTCTTCTGATATTCTCCACGATCCTTCGATGGTGGCAGTAACGCCGCCCGCATCGGTTTCGCATATAATTACCCAGCAGGTTATGTTTGTTGAACAGACGGACAAGCGCCAGCTGCTCAAGGAGATTCTCAGCCGCGACACCACCGGACGAGCCCTCGTATTCACCCGCACAAAACACCGGGCGAACAAGGTGGCGAAACAGCTGCTGAAAGCAGGGATAACGGCAGATGCGATTCATTCGAACAAGAGCCAGACCGCCCGGCAACGGGCTTTGAGCGCGTTCGATCGCGGGCGCATCAAGGTGCTTGTCGCCACCGATATCGCGGCCCGGGGAATAGACGTGGAAGGCATCTCACATGTCATCAACTACGAGATGCCCGACGATCCCAAGAGCTACGTACACCGGATCGGACGGACCGCTCGAGCAGGATCGGCGGGGACCGCGCTCTCGCTCTGCAACGCCGAGGAGGTCGCGCTGCTCGGTGGTATAGAAAAGCTGACGCGGAGTCCCCTGCTGACCGATTCCGATCAACCGTTCCACTCTGCGGCTATCGCTTCGCTGCACGTCGGCACATCGTCGCGGCGTGCTGGCGTTTCGCCACCCAAGGCCAAGCGCCGGTTTGGTCGTGGACGGGGTGCGGTCAGCCGTCCCGCGTATGCGGGCGCCCGCCGTTGATAGGAGGCCGCTATTAGTTTACTGCCCGAGAACAAGGTTATTTTTTCCGAGCGTGGCGATTTTAGGAGAATGATCTCCCGTCGCGTCGAGGAATATTTTCAAGAACACAACCTGAAGCCAACCGGAAACTGGCGCATGTACGTGAAAACAGCCGTCATACTGGCCTGGCTGACCGGCTCCTACGTCGCGCTTGTTTTTTTCGCCGATTCGCTGATCACCGCGGTTCTTGCGGCCTTCGCTCTAGCCCAGGGTTTTATCCTGCTCGGGCTAAACATCATGCACGACGGCAACCACGGCAGCTATTCCACCAGCAAGCTGATCAACAGGATCATGGGTTTTTCGCTGGACTTGGTAGGTGGCAACAGTCGGATCTGGCGTCATAAACACAACATTCTTCATCACACCTACACCAACATTCACGAGGTCGATGAGGATTTGCACACGTCGGGCCTGCTGCGCTTGAGTCCCAATCAGGACAAACGGCGCTGGCATCGGTATCAGCATCTTTACGCCTTCGTATTATACGGCTTTCTCACGTTGTCCTGGGTTACGGTCCAAGATTTTCAGCGCCTGGTCACCGGACGCATCTTCAACTACCGGATGCCGGATGCATCTGCGACCAACTGGTCGGGATTGATCTTGTCGAAGGTCGTCTATTACAGCTATATGATCGCTATTCCACTGCTTTTCCATCCGCTTTTGTATGTGGTTATCGCCTTCGTGGGCATACATCTGATCCAAGGGGCGACCCTGTCGCTGGTATTCCAACTCGCTCACGCACTAGAAGAAAACAGTTTCCCCAACCCCAGTACCGACAGCCGCGAAGTTGAGAAGGAGTGGGCGGTGCACGAGGTCGAGACGACCGCCAATTTCGCGACCGGCAACCGGCTAGCTACCTGGTACCTCGGCGGATTGAATTTCCAGATCGAACACCACCTCTTCCCGAAGGTGTGCCATGTTCACTATCCGGCGATAAGCAAGATCGTCAGAAGAACATGCGAAGAGTCTTCGGTCCCGTATGTCGACTATAGGTCGATAACCGCCGCCGTCGCCTCCCACTATCGCTTCCTGCGCACCATGGCCGTGACCTGAGCCGAGTCGGCAACGGCTGCACTATCCTTCCAACTTTTTCCTTTGTGCTTCAGCGCTTTCCAACCGAGACATCTGGCTGAACGGTAGCTGAATACCACCGTCGATGGTGAGGGTGCTTCCGGTCACGTATTCGTTGGCAGGGTCGCACAGGAACACCACCCCGCGGCCGATCTCGTCCGGGCGTCCGAGGCGGCCCCAGGGCAATTTGGCTCATCGAGTACCGGATTGGACCCGCTACGGGCCCACAGACAACCAAACCGTACCGCGAGCCCTGTCAAAGGACCTGCAAACGATCATCAGCAAGCTTACCCTGCCCCTTGGGTGTGTTCGGTGCCTTGACAAGAGGGCCAAAAAGGTGCCTCATTTTACCTATACTTTGGACACCACCCGCGCTTGGGGTTGCCCCCAGGCGGCCAACAACACCAATCCCCAAAAGGCGACAGCCAAGGTCGAACGGGTTCCAGGGCAAGCCATCGATTTTCTCCCATTTTAAGTTGAGAAAGGAGGATACTTTCTTTAGTGCCGTACAGTTCTCTGGCTGTTGGGCTCGGAGGAGAGTAGCTGAATGGAGAGGCTGCCAAATGTCGGTGTGAGTTCAGAAATTGGCATATGGGATATGGTATATAAATCCCAGTTCTTACTTATGACGGGCCTTTATCCTACCCCAGGACATCCCGGTAACTCCACTGGGGCGGTGGGGCATGGGAGGAAGCCGGAATCGGATCTGGCGGACGCCAGGTTGTTCAGCCAGGCGAACGAGCAGCGTCACGGGCACTACAGCAATAATTAGCCCATTGACCAAACTTGGGTCATCTGTCTTCCCGAGGTACGAGACCCCATTGTCTTGAAGAAAGCGCATGATCGAGTCGATATGTCTCGTGGGGGAGGAAATGGTAATGTACACCATCACTCGTGGAGGCGGCTCTAGATGCGCCGTTGACCCTTCCCGCGAGAGGGAAAATTCATAATCCAGGAGCATCGAATAGAGCACGGAATCCAACTTCGGATGATTCCTAATCCCGGTCCCCAGAAGAATCCGGTAGGTCAACTTGGTTAAGTGGTTCTCCAAATCCCTGATCGACGACGCATCCTGGACCGGGTTATACGAAAGCCCCAGTATGGTCAGGTCAATTAAGTTTCTCAGTGGCGACACATCCATGATCAAATTGCGGTCAAGCAGCAGCACAGTCAGGTTGGTTAAGTTTCTCAGCGGCGACACATCCAAGATCGAGTTGCCCGATAGTACCAATACGGTCAGGTTAGTTAAGTTCTTCAGCGGCGACAGGTCCGAGATGTCATTGCTGTTTGTCCAGGGTTCGGATTGCTGAATCTCCAGCCCCAGATGAAGCCGGGTCAGCCCGGTGGCAAACTCCAGCCCGGTCAAATCGACAATGCCCGAATTCGGTGCGCTAAGACGGGTCAACCGCGCTAGCTCAACATCGGTGATCGACGCCCCACTCGCCTTACCTAGACTGTCCTCAAGGGCAGCCCGCAGATTGGCATCCGGGATGGACACCTCCTGTGCCTTGGATTGCCCCCATACAGCCGACCACATCAACCCTAAAATAGCGACAGCCAAGGTAAAACGAGTTCCAGAAAAGCCCATCGGTTTTATTTCCTTTCAAGTTGAGGAAGGCGGATACCTTCTCCTAAAAATTGTTCAGCTCTCTGGCGGTCTTATGACGAGCTTTTATGCTACCCCAGGACATCCCGGTAATTCCACTGGGGGTGAGGGGAATGCCTCTAGACTGGTGTCGGATCAGGCGAACGCCGGGTTGTTCAGTCAGGGGTATGAGCAGCGTCACTGGCACTTGAGCTTCAATATGCCCATAACGGACACTTTGGTCATCTATTTTCCAAGGGTTCGAGACCTCATTGTCTTGAAGAAAGCGCACGATCGAGTCGGCATCTTCTTTCGTGTAGGTGGTAATGACCACCCATACCTGTGGTGGCGGATTTTGATGCGCCGTTGAACCCTCCCGCGTGAGTGAGAATTCGTAATACCGGACCTCCAAACTGAGCACGGAATCCAGCTTCGGATGATTCTCAATCCCGGTTCCGAGAAGAATCGGGTATTGCAGTTTAGTTAGGCGGTTTTCCAAATTCCTTATTGACGACGCATCCGAGACCGGATTAGACGAAAGTCCCAGTGTGGTCAGGTTAGTTAAGTTCCACAGTGGCGACACGTCCGTGATCGAGTTCTCGTCAAGCAGCAGCACAGTCAGGTTGGTTAAGCCCTCGAGTGGCGACACATCCGTGATCGAGTTGCCCGAAAGAAACAATACGGTCAGGTTGGTTAGGTTCCTAAGCGGCGTCAGGTCGGAGATGTCATTGCTGTTAATCCAGGTTTCGTAGTCCAGCCCCAGATTCAGCAGGGTCAGCCCGGTGGCAAACTCCAGCCCGGTCAAATCGACAATGCCGGCATTCGGTGCGCTAAGACGGGTCAACCGCGCTAGCTCAACATCGGTGATCGGCGCGCCACTCTCCTTGTCTAGACTGTCCTCAAGGGCAGCCCGCAGATTGGCATCCGGGATGGACACGCCCTGTGGGTTGGATTGCCCCCAGGCGGTCGACAAAATTAATCCTATTATAGCGACAGCGATGGTCAAACGAGTTCCAGAGCAAGCCATAGGTTTTATTTCCTTTCAAGTTGAGGAAGGCGGATACTTTCTCCTACTAATTGTTCAGTTCCCTAGCTGCTTTATGACGGGCCTTAATGCTCCCCCAGGACATCCCGGTAATTCCACGGTGTTTGGCGCCGACCTCAGCGAATGCGCCGCCTGTGGCGGGCGCCTGAGGATCATCGCCGCCCGGACCGATCCGACCTCGATCCGGACCTATCTGGAGGGGGTAGGGCTGCCGGGGGTGCCCCCGCCGAGGGCCCCGCCGCAGCCGCAGTTCGAGTTCGCGGCCTGACCTCCCCTCCATTCGCTCCCGGCACCGTGAGCCGTAGGGAGGAGTGCGTCCTGAATGGCCTCATCGAGTACCGGATTGGACCCGCTACGGGCCCACAGACAACCAAACCGTACTGCGAGCTCGGTCAAACGACCTGCAAACGATCATCAGCAAGCTTACCCTGCCCCTTGGGGGTGTTCGGCGCCTTGACAAGAGGGCCAAAAAGGTGCCTCATTTTACCTATACTTCGGTATTTATCGATTTGCAGGATGCGAAGTGGCGGGAGAGCGATGCTGTATTCTGCTACCAGCACATCCGCAGTCTGGTGCATGCGTTGCGCACCCAGGCGACTGACCTCGCCCTCAAAGAACCAAAAATTGAGCAGTTTGAGAAATATCCGTTTACCGCTCTTGGAGAAGAATTCGATCATATCGAAGGGATTTCTCAACATCTGAAGAAGCGCATTCTACTGACCTTCGATGAGTATGAACGACTCGAAGAGGGGCTGAAAAATGGAAAACTGACCACTGAAATTTTGAACCAGCTTCGCAATACCATTCAGCACCGTGAAAGCATTGTCGTTCTCTTCTCTGGAAGCCATCGTTTTGAAGAGCTGCACACGATCAATTGGTCGGATTATCTGATTAACGTCAAAACGCTGGAGCTGAGCTTCCTGCCAGCTGAAGATGCTCGCGAGCTGTTGACCCAGCCGGTCCCTGAGTTGGACTATCAGCCTGGCGCTATTGAAAAAATCCTTGACCTGACCCACTGCCAGCCTTTTCTCTTGCAGGCTGTTGCGTTTGAACTGGTCAATAGCCTGAACAGCCAGAACAAACTTGAAGCGCAAGCTGATGATGTCGAAGTAGCCGCAGAGCGGGTATTAACCGCTGCCCAGGCGTACTTCTTTTATACTTGGCAGGAAGAATGTTCAGAGGAAGAAAAAGCCGTCTTACGAGTGCTTGCCGCAAATGGCGCAACGAACCCAGACTTACCGCGAGACCAGAAAGCAGTGCGAAGTCTATGTCAAAAGGACATCCTGGAGAACATCGATCAGCAGTATCACTTTACCATTGAGCTGTTCCGCCGCTGGATTGTGAAAAATCAAGATCTCAGTGAATCTTCCCAGTCGGATCTCCAAGAATCGATCCCACCGGCTCGGGTTGCCTCATGACTCCGGCATAGCCTTCCAACTCTCTTCCCTGCTATGCTAAAGAAAATGTGTTTGTTTTTGGCCCCCGATATGGAGGAATGTACATGCTTGCTGAAACAACAGTCCGAAAAATTCTGGATCTTGGCCTCAGCCGTGGAGCTGACTTTGCCGAGGTCTTTGTCGAAGAATCTGAAACCTCTTCAATTGATTTTGTGCAGCAAAAGCTCGACCGGATTAATTCCGGTAATGCTTTTGGCGTTGGCATCCGGCTGCTGTTTGGCAATGAATCTGCCTACGGCTATAGCAGTGATATCGCAGAAGACGCGCTGCTACAGCTGACTGCTAATTTGGCTCGCTCAGCCAAAGAAGGTGGATCGTCTGCCGCATTTCAAAAGGAACACGTGGCTGACCGGCATCCGGTCATGATTGATCCCTCTAGCGTATCCAAAAAAGAACGAGTTGGGCTGTTGCGCCAGTTGGACGAACTGACCCGCCAGACCGGTTCAGCCATTCGTCAAGTCGGTGCCGGAGTTTCCGAGAAACAACGCTCGATCCTGATTGCGAATAGCGAAGGTTTGTGGATTGAAGATTCCTCGCATTACTCACGGCTGCGTCTCAGCGCGATTGCCGAAGATGGTGATGGACCGCAGACCGCGATGGAAAGCCCTGGTGTGTTAGGTGGCTATGAGTTTTTCCAGAGGCTGGATTTAGCTGCGCTGGCCAACAACGCCGGACAGCGCGCAATTCGTATGGCGAAAGCCGGTTATATCGAAGGCGGGACGATGCCGGTCATCATCGGGAACGGTTTTGGTGGGGTGATCTTTCACGAAGCGTGCGGACATCCTTTAGAGACCGAAGCCATCCGTAAAAACGCATCTCCATTTGTGGGCAAGATCGGCGAAAAAGTTGCCCAACCAGTGCTGACGGCTATTGATGACGGCACGCTTGAAAAGTACTGGGGGTCTTTAAACGTGGATGATGAGGGCACCCCGGCGAAACGAACCGTGTTGATTGAAAACGGCGTGCTCAAAGCCTACTTGGCTGACCGTATTGGTGCCCGCCAAGTTGGGGTGACACCAACTGGCTCTGGACGGCGCGAATCGTACAAATTTGCTCCAGTGTCACGGATGCGGAATACGTATATCGACAATGGGCCACATACGACCGACGAGATTATGGCCTCCGTCGAGTATGGTTTATACGCCAAAAAAATGGGTGGTGGCTCAGTCGATCCTTCGACTGGTGAGTTTAATTTTGCCGTGCAGGAGGGCTACATCGTCCGGGACGGTAAAATTGCTGAGCCAGTGCGCGGCGCAACCTTGATCGGTAAAGGCTATGAAATCCTGCCGCGCATTTCGATGGTCGGCAACGATTTAGAGTTCGCTGCTGGCATGTGTGGGGCGTCGAGTGGTTGGGTCCCAACCACAGTTGGGCAGCCGACACTGAAAGTCGATTCCATCCTGGTCGGGGGTCGCTAATGGATCAACAGGCTGCAATTGACTATGTACTGTCCCTGGGGCGCGAGGCTGGCGAGCCTGACGTTGACCTGATTGTCGAACGGAGCGAGGAGCTGTCGCTCCGGGTGCTGAACGGCAAAGTCGAGAAGGTTGATCAGGCGACTGCACTCGGGCTTGGCATTCGGGTCGTGCACGAAGGCCGAACCGGTATTGCTTCGACAGAACGTTTGGAAGAGAAGGCGCTTGAAAAGGCGTTCCGGGCTGCCAAGGAAAATGCTTTGCTCAATGATCCGACAGAAGTGATGCTGCCCGAAGGGTCTTCGAATATTCCTGATCCCCAGGATTTGGGGCTCTTCAATCCCGAGCTGGAGCAGCTCACGGTCGAAGAAATGGGAGCGTTTGGACTCGAAATAGAATCGACGGCCCGTCAAGCCGATGCGCGGGTGACGGCGGTTCCGTATCTGGTTGTCTCGCGTTCCAACTCTGAGTATCGCATTGTGTCGACACACGGGGTGGACTATCAACAACGCCAAAACAATGTCGGAGCGTATAGCCAAGCCTTGTTGGAAGACGGCGACCGCCGCAAGAGTGGCGGACATATGTGGGCGCGACGGCAATGGGACCCCAGCCAGAGTAAGGTGATTGGATCGCTCGCAGTCAGCAAAGCCGCTGACTTACTCTCTGCGAGTTCGGTGCCCGGCGGTCCAGTTCCAGTCGTGCTGGACGAATACTGTGCTCCTCAGCTGCTGTCATTGTATTTTGGGTGCTTCTCGGCAGAAGCCGCCCAGAAAGGTCAGTCTCGACTACACGGGCAGTTGGGCGAGATGATTGCCGACGAGTCTATAGACCTGACTGCTGAACCGCATCGAGTTGGAGCAGGCAGTACACGTTATATGGATGCCGAAGGCATCCCTACCCGTACTGCGCCACTGATTGCCAAAGGCCAGTTTGAGCAGTTCATGTATCACATCGAGTCGGCTCGCCGAGATGGATGCGAATCTAACGGCCATGCCGGACGGAGCTACGGTGGTGGTATTGTCACTTCTGGGCATAATATTGTAATGCCGACAGGTTCACATAGCCTAGACGAACTGGTAGGCATGCCAGAAAAGTGTCTTCTTGTGACAGAACTTGAAGGTGCCGCTGGCTGTAATCCTCTGAGTGGTGATATTTCTATTGGCGTGCAAGGCTTTTGGATTGAAAACGGCCAACGCAAACAAGCAGTTGATAGCGTGACCATTGCTGGTAACTTCTTTGACGTGCTCAAAGCCATCCGTGCGCGGGGGAATGTGTATCAGCCAAACTTGGGCCGGATGTTCATTCCGGCTGTGCTGGTCGATGGGCTGACGGTGTCGAGTTAATAATGACGGGAGAAAAAGCAAGGTAGGGAATCTTCGAAGGAGAGACATCCATGAGCTACGCCTCAAGAAACCTCTCCTCATCGAGTACCGGATTGGACCCGCTACGGGCCCACAGACAACCAAACCGTACTGCGAGCCCTGTCAAACGACCTGCAAACGATCATCAGCAAGCTTACCCTTCCCCTTGGGTGTGTTCGGCGCCTTGACAAGAGGGCCAAAAAGGTGCCTCATTTTACCTGTACTTAGGTCATTAGGTTGTTCTTCGTGTCTTGATTCCAAGGGCTCGCCAATAGGTGGTGTGAACTACTATGCCAGTAGTATCGTCTATTTCAGAAGGTGAGACTCCTTGCCCTAATTCGTCATTCCACGATGCCTTCTCAAAGGTCTCAAGTTTCAGACCGATCAAGCCGATCCTATAAAACACCATAAATAGCGTTCGCTTGAAGTCGTTTACATCTACTAGCCCATGTGAAACGTTTCTTGCTCCTTCTCTCAGTATCCCAGGATCATTAGGATGCGCAATTGCCGATTTTAGGCAAAGTTCGGCAATATCATTACACACCACCTGACTCAACGAGAATGATGACGAACGATTCTTTAGGATGTCCACGAAATCTAACAGTCCTGGATAGTCCGTATGCCATTCATCTTGGAGAGCCATCAGGCGTTGTCGTGAGTACTCTCCCTCTGCACGTCTGAGTGTGTCCGAATTCAAATTCGGTCTTCCTTCAGAAGCTTCAATACATTTATTGAAGAAGCTAATTACATCTCTCGGCCTTTGGGCTCGATCAGAAATGAACTTTGCAATGGGTATTTTAGGAATCTCTGATTAAGTGTCCTGCCCAGCTTTTCCCTTGGCGATTACCTGGTTACTATAAGGAACCAAACTGAGGAGGTAGTCGCGATGCAACAGGTCAGCTTTTCCGAGTTGGCTTATACTCACAAAAAGAAGACCACCCGCAAAGAGCGCTTCCTGGCCGAGATGAACGACCTGTTACCGTGGAAGCACCTGCTCAAGCCCATTATGCGAAAGTATCCCAAACCCGGTAACGGGCGCCGGCCGATCCCGCCCGAGGTGATGTTGCGCATCTATTTCATGCAACCGTGGTATGGACTCAGTGACCCGGCGATGGAAGACAGCCTCTATGACGTGGAATCGATGCGTCGCTTTGCGGGGGTGGATCTGGCCCACACTCCGGATGAGACGACGATCTGCAAGTTTCGCCACTTTCTCGAGCGCCATGGTTTGACCTCAGCCTTGTTTCGGCGTACGGAAAAGTATTTGTCCGAGCGCGGGTTGCTGCTCAGCGAGGGCACCCTCGTGGACGCGACGATCGTGCAGGCACCTTCTTCGACCAAGAACCGGGCTCGGCAACGAGACCCGGAAATGGGCTCTACGAAGAAAGGGAAGAATGGGCATTTCGGCCTGAAGGCGCATGTGGGCAGCGATCCCCAGGGAAGGGTGCACAGTGCGGTGGTGACCTCGGCTTCGGTGCACGATTCGGAGATCATGGAGGACTGCGTCCATGGCGCAGAGAAGGTAATCTACGGCGACAAGGCGTATGTGAGCGCAGAGCGGCAACAGCAGGCCGAATCCGATGAGGTGGAGTGGCGTGTTCTGCGCAAGGCGAACCGCGGCCGCAAACTGAGTTGTGCGGACCGCTCCTTCAACACCAAGAGCAACCGGGTCCGTGCTCGGGTCGAACATGCCTTTGGGGTCATCAAGCACTTGTGGGGCTATCGCAAGGTGCGCTATCGGGGCTTGGCCAAGAACGCGGCTCAGATCTTTACCTTGTTTTCGCTGGCCAATTTTTATCTGGCGCGTTATGAGCTGAGGTCGACGTAGGGAGAGGTCCGTCCGGATCGTAAGATCCGGATAGAAATCGACGAAAACAGCCAGGAAACCTAGCCTTTTCCCCCGGAAATAAAGAGCATAAATCAACACAGGCTATAATTTCTCCAAAAAGCAGAGTTGATCAGAGGTTCCTAGAGTGGATTCAATACGTAAACACCGCAATTTCATACATCTACCTCTCCACTCATCAGTCGTGTCAAAAGCAGATCGCGGGCTTGGCTTAGACTTGAGTTCTGTTTCAGTAGTCTCTGGATTTGCTTTCTCAGAGGCTGCACTTGTTCCATGAACAATGCTGTAAACGTCGTGGAGGGTACCAAGACATTGAAATCAACCAGCAACTTTGCGCTTGCACTCTTCCTTGTGGAACCTCCACTCGCCCCGGAAATGAATCCTTGATAGGCATCATCCGAGAGGACATAGAACAAGTAAAGAGCAGGCAGTTTCACACCTGTCTTTCTCGTAAGTCGAACTAGGTAAGAGGCGAATACGGCTTTCTCTTCGCTTTCGATGATTGCGACCTTGCCGGGATCAGCCATACGTATAACAACGATGTCATCAACATGGAGTGCATACTTACCGAAGTTGAGATTGTCTTCTGGACAAAACGGAACCGTACTCCAGTCGATGTACGACGTCTTGTTAATATCCGTACCTCTGAGAAATTTTGGACCGATCGGCTGGTCGGTAGCTGTCTCCGTAAATCCATACTGTGTAGTAACGAGCTCCGATAGGTGTTTCCTCTCCCACCCTTCCGGCACACCGTCCCTGATCTTGGCGTGCTCGTGGCCGGGGAAACGCAGGCGAATAAACCACTCCTTTTGGAGCAGCCGCGCCGCCTGCTCCAGCAAGCGAATCCGCCGCCGATTGTTCTCGATCAGGTCGTCGTAGGCGGAGAGGACGGAGGAGATGCGTTTCTGCTCGGATAGAACAGGTACTTCAAGCGAAAGCGTGTCTAACACATTGCGATTTAGCGTCGGAACAGACACGCCGCCGTTGAAGCGTTCAAGGTGTAGAATTTGTAGTTTGTAGTAAACGAATCGCGGGTCATTGCCTTTGTAGGGTCGGACCGCAGCGCCCCGTTCGTCTCGCAACGAGTGGGTTTCTGCGGTCCGCCCTCCGAACCGGACATGCAACTCTCGCCGCATCCGGCTCTCCCCGTTTTCCTGCCTATGAGTGGCGGCTCAAGCCACCGCCCACTGGTGCAGCTTCGATTGCATCCCTCGTACCCGGGCCTCGGCCTCTTCGAAGTCGGGCCACGGTGCGCCGATATTCATCAGCGACCTCCATGGTATGTATCGTTGCTGCGAAAACGCTGGGGTCCTTCGCCATGTGACCGGCTTTCCCGGCCTCGGACTACTACGACCCCTCCGCCCCCTCCCCCAGGCATCAGCTGGCGACGAGCCTTCCCCCCGGTCTGCCCGAAGCGGACCGAGGTGGGGCCGCTGGGAGGGTTCCCGCGTTCACTGTTATACCGTTCGACAGGGGAGGTGCCCAACTATGCCCCTGCGGTATCGCCACGGCTACGCCGCAGGCCTTCGCCGTGGCCTCCCTGCCGGCGACATCAACCGGCGCAGGAGTTTCCAGCACCACTCGGGTACCGGTGCGCACCGCAACCCAGCCCGGATCCGTCAGGTTCGAGCTGGTGGGTCTCTTGAGGGACGTTTAACGCTGGTTCCTTGCGTACACCTTCCTGTCTCGCTCGCCGGACCCGGTCCATCTGACGGTGCTGGTCTGTCCCGGTTTTGTCAGGGCTGCTTGCCGCCCTCTCCTGCGTCCCCTGGGATCAGGCTGCCCTCAGCTACATCAGCCCGCTGCGACGGACTGAAGGCGGTGGCCTTTCACCACCACACGGTGCAACGGCGCCTCGTGGCGCTCGAAGTCTCTGACCCAAAGCGCCGTATTGTGAGGCCAGTATGGTTGATCGGTGTACTGAACCAATCCCAGAGTGCCGGATCTTCCCGTCACAACCCCCGGAGGTTCCACCTTGGCTTCATTGTGGAAACCGATTACGCATTGAGAGCCGAGAACCGGAACATCGCCGTCGTCCATTTGGGACTTAGGCAGGTCGAACCCTCTCTGTAGGGTCACGAAGTCCCTGAATCGAAGACTCCTCCAGTTCATCTTTTGGCCTCGATCTGTTTGTACAGGCCCCTCTTGCACAATTTGGGCAGCAAGCTGCTGCACTATTTCTCCTACTCCTCCCCGTACATCTCGGGATCCGGCTCAATCTCAATGACTTTGCCTTTTTCCATAACCACTACCCCAGTCTTGTGCTGATGGGCAACCTTATGTGCCCGTCTGGCAGCCCGGTGTAGCGCATTAAGGATATCCTGTGTTTCCTTGTCCCCATATTGCGAGGTAGGGGCATCTCGGTTTCGTTCAGTCACGGGTTTTCTCCCTTATCAATCAATGTGGGAATACGGCCGCTGTTATCAAGCCACCGCCAATAATCGACGATGTGGCGATACGTATTCTGAAAATTCTGCAACCCGATCGCAAAGCGGCGGCGAATGACCTCCGGTGGGACATAGTGGCCACCTTGCCTCACGCGCAACTCAACCCGCTTGATCGCTTCTTCCGGCGTTGCCAGCGACAGAAATATCAGCTTGACCGTATAACCGTCGCTGCGCCAGCGCGGGATCATTCTGGCATAGCCGAGACCGGACAAGGTAGTTTCAAAGGCAAAACTTCTTCGCTGCTGCACATGATTTTTAATTTCCTCCAACATCAACCGGCCGGCGCGAAAAAGAGCGACGTCCGGCTGAAATGGGGATAGGCCCGCTACGATCAGGTCGACATTGACAAAGGCGGGACATTCGGCTTCGTGTGGCAAATGCTCCCGTGCGAACGTCGTTTTTCCCGCGCCATTGGGTCCGGCGATGATAATAATTTTCTGGTCGGCGTTCACTCCCCTTTCTCCCACCCCGACAACTCAGCCTCAATCTCTTCAACAGTAGGCAAACTACCTTTGAGGTCATCCGGCAACGAATCAACCAGGGTGGTCTCCCACTGCGCGACGCCCATCGGTTTCTCAAAACCGCGCAGGGCATATTCGACCACCGTCCGATCCTTGCCCTTGCACAGCAGCAGCCCAATGGTCGGCGCGTCGTCCGGGTGGCGCATGAGATCATCCACGGCAGACAAATACAGGTTCATCTGGCCGACAAAGGCCGGATCGAACGGCACGGCCTTGAGTTCCACGACGACAAAGCGACGGAGCTTGAGGTGATAGAACAGCAAATCCGCGTAGAAATCCCGGTCGCCGACTTCCAGGAGCACCTGCCGACCAACGAAGGCGAACCCCGACCCCATCTCCAGCAAGAAACGCTGTATATGATCTACGAGAGCCTGTTCCAACTCCCGTTCCGCCCTCGGTGCCGCCGTGCCGAGGAAATCGAACAGATACGGGTCCTTGAACACTTGGGTCGCCATGTCGGAATCGGCCGGTGGCAGCGTCCGAGGGAAGTTGGTGACGGCCCTGCCCTCGCGCTCGTGTAGCTTGGTCTCGATCTGTGTCATTAGAACGCTTCGGCTCCAGCCCTCTTCGCGGGCCTTTTTGGCGTACCACAGGCGGGTCCGAGGATCGGACACCTTGTCGAGAAGGACGCAATTGTGGAACCACGGAATTTGGGCAGCAACCTGCTGCACAATTTCGCGGTCGGGCCAAACGGAGGCGAAAGTACGCATGTACCTGAGGTTGCGAGGAGAGAAACCCCGCAGGTCCGGAAACGCCTCCCGCAGGTCGTGCGAAAGCCGGTCGATAGTTTTGGCCCCCCAGCCTTCCTGCTCTTGGCGACCGAGGATCGCCTTGCCGACATCCCAGTACAGCAACACCATCGCCTCGTTGGCAGCCGATACCACGCGCAACCGCTCCGAGCAGATGCGTTCCCTGATCTGCCCAAGCAGGACAGTATAGTCGGCGGGCAACTCGCCCTTTCCCGCGGGCGCGGGAAACGACGCCCCTTTTCGCTGTCGGCCAATGGACTTCCTGCCGGAATTCTCGGCACCTGATCGGTTCTTCGTCATATCCCCAACTCCTCAAAGTTCTCCTTGATCGTCACCGCTTTGCTTTGCGCTCAAAACGCCGTGGTCGGATGGGACCAGCCATCTCCTGCTCTCTCCGATGGAACTGCTGGAGAAGCTGGCGGCTCTGGTCCCCCCGCCCCGGCTCCATCTCCTGCGCTACCACGGGGTCCTGGCCCCCCGTGCCCGCGACCGCGGCCGCATCGTGCCGGCCCAGCCGGTTGCCGAGCCGTCGGCGGCGGACGGCGATACGAGCGCTCCGTCCTGCGCCCATCGCCTGGGGTGGGCGGCCCTGCTGGCCCGGGTGTTTGGCGCCGACCTCAGCGAATGCGCCGCCGAGGGCCCCGCCGCAGCCGCCGTTCGAGTTCGCGGCCTGACCTCCCCTCCCTTCGCTCCCGGCGCCGTGAGCCGTAGGGAGGAGTGCGTCCTGAATGGCCTCATCGAGTACCGGATTGGACCCGCTACGGGCCCACAGACAACCAAACCGTACTGCGAGCCCTGTCAAACGACCTGCAAACGATCATCAGCAAGCTTACCCTGCCCCTTGGGTGTGTTCGGCGCCTTGACAAGAGGGCCAAAAAGGCGCCTCATTTTACCTATACTTCAGTACCGGAGACCTATTGTGCGTGTGGAACCAGACGTCGCGGGAGGAGATCTTGAGGGGGTATCGACGGGGCCGCTTATCTGCGGCGATTTCAACGGACTGCGGGGCGAGCTGGTCGCATTTCAAGACGATCGAGGTCAGCGGGGGAATGGAGGACGTGGATCGGGTCCCGTCGCAGTATCCCGTCAGTCCCGTGATCGCGCTGCCGGAATTGGGAAGTTTGCCCGAGGACTTCGCCACGTTTGACTATGCAAATGCGTGGTTCCACGGCGATCGCGTTCTGCTGATGTATCATCGAAGCTGGGTTGAGGCCGATGAACATTCCGCAGAGGCGGTGACTTTGGGGGAGCGGAAGAGTACCGTCCGTAAACCGGGGGAACTGGTGCTGCGCGTCTATCCGCTGGGATGGTTTTACGACAGCGACGGGCCCTGAGACCCGTCCGGCGCGTGCGAGGAAACTGCAGTCCGGGCAACACCTGCCCGGTGCGGCTTCAGCTTGAGTTGAACGCTCAGGGTCAGGCACAAGCTGACGCCATAGAGCCACAACAACATGGAGCAATGACAAATGGAAACTCGGACTCTCGGCAAGACCGACCTGACCGTCTCTCGCCTCGGTTTTGGCGGCGCCCGGATCGGCTATGAAGATGTGACGCCGGATCAGGCCAACCAGTTGCTCAATGGCCTCATCGATGTCGGCGTAACCCTGATCGACACGGCGGCCTGCTATGACGACAGCGAGGAACAGATAGGCAAGTGGATCGGCAGCCGGCGGGATGAATATGTCCTCGCCTCGAAGTGTGGGCACGTGACCGGCGGCGCAACCGGCCTGCCGTGGTCTGCCGACACGATCGCTCACAGCATAGATCGATCCCTTCAGCGTCTGAAGACGGATCGAATCGACCTGATTCAGCTTCACAGCTGCTCGGCAGAGGTGCTAGCTGGAGGAGAAGCGGTCGAGGCCATCCTGAAGGCAAAGGAGGCGGGCAAGGTCCGGTACATCGGCTACAGCGGCGATGGGGACGACGCACTGTACGCCATAGGAATGGGCGTTTTTAGCACCCTTCAGACCTCGTACAACGTCGTCGACCAAGACGCGCGCCGCAAAGTCCTCCCGGAGGCCCAAGCAGCTGGCATGGGGGTCATCGCCAAGCGTCCCCTAGCAAACGCATCTTTCAAGACCGTCGCATCGCGGTACGACTACGCGGACGTCTACTGGGAGCGTTCGCAGAGCATGGTGTTGCCGGAAGACGCGCCATCCGACAGCATCGAGCTCGCGCTCCGGTTCAATCTTTCTCACGAGTTGATCGACTCCGCCATCGTGGGCACCACCAGGATCGAAAACGCCAAGAAGAACATCGAGATAATCGGAAAGGGCAATCTTCCCGAAGAGGTCATTGCGTCGCTGTTCGAACAGTTCGACCGAGTGGGTGGAAGCTGGGAGCCGCGAAGCTAGCAAATGGATAGTCAGTCCAAATACACCACGCTCAGCCCATAGACGATCAAACTCGGCACCTCGAAATCCACGCGTCCGGCGCGCCTGTGGTGCGGCAAAACCACGGCCTCCTCTCGCTCCGGATAGAGCCATTCAACCCGCTCCACCCTTTGCCCATCCGGCACCACCAGACTCACCTGCAGCGGCCCGACGGGCTGCGGCACCTCGATATCGCTGTTCTCGTCCTGGCGATAGAGGAATTGCCGTCCCAACGCGTCCCGCTGGGCCACCGGATAGACCAGCACCTCCTGCTCGGGGCGCAGCGCCACTTTTTCCGGCCCCCATGTCCGTTTGCCCAGGTACTGCACCCCTGCCGGCACCCCGCTCCGCCAGTCGGCTAACAAGCCCGCTGCATGCGGCGTCCCGTCCACATCCAATCCCCGGTCGCACCGGCAAATACCACCTTGCCACCGCCGGCCACATACACTGCCCAAAACCCTGACATTTTCGATGCCCATTGACAGAAAGCTACGGTCGGCAGTATATGGATTGGGCTCATTGCGGCCTTTCCTGACAAGCTAGGAGCCGTGCGGGAAGGATGGGGAGAAGTGTCTCATCGACAAGGACGTGCCATGAAGGCCATAGCAATTGCAGTAGTCGGCTGCGTGACATGCGGCATGGTGGTGCCTATTGCCGCCTCGGCGTAGGTAGCGGGCGAGCGAATTCGCGTGACGCTCCCGTCGGGGAGGATGGTCGGTGTGTTGGCAGAAACGAGGCCAGACGAACTGGTCGTGATGCCAGAAGGCGGCGGCGTACGAACGATCAAAAAAGATGAGATTCATCGGCTGGAACGAAGCCTTGGCGGGCGTCGCTGGGCAGGGAAGGGAGCCATATACGGTGCTTTGGGCGGTACCGTATATGGCGCGTTAGTTGGACTTGAACGGGGTGACTACAGCGTTTCGCTGGACTACGAGTATGCTGTTGCGGCAACTGCCTGGACCTTCGGGCTGCTGGGGGCAGGCGCGGGTGCGCTGGCTGGCGCACTCTGGAAGCGAGAGGCGTGGGAAACGATTAAGGACAGGGACTCGCCCGGGATGACAACTGGTCTGATATTCGACGTGCGCACCGGGCAGCAGGGAAGAAGAAGCCTTTTCATCGGCGGATGGCTGCGATTCTGAAGCAGTGAACAATCCGCAGATGCCCTTGTTCAAGGTTCTAGCAGGATCCACCCTCGAAGACGTGACAGATACAGATCTTGGCTGGAAGGCAGGGATAATCGGGCTCCCAACACCCCCTTAGGGTCCTCACCCTATAGCACCCCTGTAACTATCCCCCTCTCATAACTCGAAGTGAAAGGAGCATGTAATGAGCCATCCATTGTCTAAGTTCAGATTCCTTTGTCCCTTGGTTCTTTTGATGCCCTTTACGCCCCCCTTGGTCGCCGAGACACTGGTCGGATCCTGAAGCCATCTCGTCGGCGACAACTACGCAGACTCGCTGAGCGCGCAGATAGGCGAAAGCGAGGCCCTGTGGGATACGAGCGCCAAAGACGTGCCGGCGGTGGTTCTCGAGACCATGCCCGGGGATCTGGTAGTGTTCAACCACAATGTCAAGCATGCGGCTTTCGGCGGCGGCGGCCGGCGGCGGATGTTCACCATGAACCTCTGCCAGCGTTATCCCGAAGACAAGCTGGACGCACTCCGGGCCTACATCGGCGGCGCGGACCGCTTCTGGTCCGAGCGCAAATTCGGCGAAATAATGGTGCGCACCGCGATGGCGGAACGGCGGATACACCTGGAACAGGTGATGGCCAACGATTCCCATCTCGCCGAACTCGCGCGCCGGGCGAGGGAGCAGATGAGCGAGCCCGCGCGCGGATAGTATCCGCCTCCCCATCCGGGGGAGGAGCGGTCATCCCGCCTCTTCACTACGGGACGCAAAGGGTAAGGATGCGGCGCCCAGCCGTGGCGGGGCGTACCTGGCGTGGGTGAAAATCTTCACACTCCTGTGCGCTGACCGACCTAGTCATAGAGCAAGTCCCCGGAATACAACGGACGCGAGCACGGGTGGTCCGCCCATTGCTGTTGGACCGGCACCATGCCGGCCACACCTGTCCGCCCACCCGAGTACCGTCGCCGCGAACCGGAAAAGGAGCCCCTCTACCAGATCCTCGCCGGGCATCTGGAAACCTTTCTCCAGCAAGCCCGAACGGCCGAGCACCGACTGCCGCTCCACGTCGAGAAAGAGATGCGGGCCTACCTCGAATGCGGCATGCTGGCCTACGGGTTCGTGCGCGCCCGTTGTGAGGACTGCGGGGCGAGCCGGGCCGTTGCCTTTTCCTGCAAGAAGCGGGGGTTCTGCCCTTCCTGCTGCGGCCGGCGCATGGCCGATACGGCGGCGCGCCTGGTCGACGAGGTGCTGCCCCGGGTGCCCGTGCGCCAGTGGGTACTCAGCTTTCCTTATGAGATTCGTTACCGCCTCGCCTACGACGGCGCGTGGGTCTCGAAGGTACTGGCGGTGTTTCTGCGCCTGGTGGGCCGCTGGTATCGACGTCAAGCGCAGGCCATGGGTCATGACCGCGCACGTTGGGGCTCGGTAACCTTCGTCCAAAGATTCGGTTCCTCGTTGAACCTCAATCCCCACGTACACGTGCTCATGCTCGACGGGGTCTACGTCGATGGGGATGAAGCTCCGGTTTTCGTAGCGGCCCCGCCGTTGTCGGACCAAGCGGTGCAGCAGATCGTCGAGACGAGTGCGCGCCGCATCATCCGCCTGTGCACGAAACGCGGCCTGCTCGACGACACCGCAGCCGATCCGCTCGCCGCCGAGGAGCCCGTGCTGGCGGCTCTCACCGCGGCTTCGGTGCGAGGGCTCATCGCCACCGGGGCACGCACGGGTCAGCGCCTGCGACGGGTCCTGAAAGATCCGGCCACCGGGGTGCGTACGGCGCTCTTGTGCTTCGCTTCGCGCGGCTTTTCGCTGCATGCGGCGACGCGGATCGCGGGCCGGGACCGGCGGGGACTCGAACGCTTGTGCCGCTACGTGGCCAGGCCGCCCCTGGCCTCGGGGCGCCTGCGCTTCCTCGCTTCGCAGCGGCTTTGTTTCGCGCTCAAAACGCCGTGGTCGGATGGGACTAGCCATCTCCTGCTCTCTGCGATGGAACTGCTGGAGAAGCTGGCGGCTCTGGTCCCCCCGCCCCGGCTCCATCTCCTGCGCTACCACGGGGTCCTGGCCCCCCGTGCCCGCGACCGCGGCCGCATCGTGCCGGCCCAGCCGGTTGCCGAGCCGTCGGCGGCGGACGATGATACGAGCGCTCCGTCCTGCGCCCATCGGCTGCGGTGGGCGACCCTGCTGGCGCGGGTGTTGGGCGCCGACCTCAGCGCATGCGCAGCCTGTGGCGGGCGCCTGAGGATCATCGCCGCCCTGACCGATCCGACCTCGATCCGGACCTATCTGGAGGGGGTAGGGCTGCCGGGGGTGCCCCCGCCGAGGGCCCCGCCGCCGCCGCCGTTCGAGTTCGCGGCCTGACCTCCCCACCATTCGCTCCCGGCGCCGTGAGCCGTAGGGAGGAGTGCGTCCTGAATGGCCTCATCGAGTACCGGATTGGACCCGCCAGGGGCCCACAGACAACCAAACCGTACTGCGAGCCCTGTCAAACGACCTGCAAACGATCATCAGCAAGCTTACCCTGCCCCTTGGGTGTGTTCGGCGCCTTGACAAGAGGGCCAAAAAGGTGCCTCATTTTACCTATACTTCAAATGCCTGGTGGACAGGATCACATACCCGCTGGCTTGCCGCGACTACCGATAACGGTGTTTATTCTTCCTATACTTCTGCGAGCCGTTGAGCTCTTCGTGCCGGTGCGGCTCCTGTGGCGGTTGGGCATGGAAGCGCAGGTAGAGGACTGGGGCCGGAACTGGGTCATCGACGGCAGCCTCGATGCCGACCTCGCCTTCATCGAGTACTGGGTTACACACCACGAAATTATCTGAGCGCCTATGACGGTCCGCGATCTCTACGATCCAGGATTACACCTCTTCGTGGATGATGCCGAGATCCAGGATCATCCCGGCTTCGTGCGCAAGGTGCAGCAACCGGCGCGGATGCAGGTCGAGCCGGTGCTGCGCGCCGACCAACCGTGGGAGGGCAGAGCGGTGCAGATGTGGGGTTCGGTCCTTTACGACCGCAACGACAAACTCTTCAAGATGTGGTATTTCACCCACGGTCCCGCCGGCGCAGGGAATGAGGGGCAGAAGTACATCTGTTACGCCACGTCCCCGGACGGCGTTGGCTGGCACAAGCCCGAGCTCGGCATCTGCGTATGGCGCGGCTCCAAGGCCAACAACATCGTCTATCCCACGCCTGAAACGCCCCCGGAACACAGCTCGCTGCATCCGTGGGGGATCATCAAGGATGACGACGCAACGGATCCGCAACGGAGTTACAGGATGGGGTATTACCAGGAGCGCCCCGGCAATGTTCCCAGAGCGGGGAAAGGCGCTGCACCAGAAGCGCGCCGGAGATACTTTGCATCGGTTCTCGACAGGCACGGAATGTACACCGCCCACTCGCCCGACGGCATCCATTGGACCCTGGATGAAGAACCGGCTATCCCCAGATCGGGAGATGGCGGCGCCGTACTCTTTGATCCGGGGAAACGGCGTTACATAGCAGTGTCGCGGCGCGCCGGCACGATCGCTGATCACTTCATTCTGCAGTGGAAGCAGTACCGCAAAGTGGTCGCCCTGAGCACGAGCGCAGACTTCACACACTGGACGCCAATGCAAACGGTGCTGAAACCGGACGACCTCGACGACGAGCGCGACCAATTCGAGCTGATGACGCCGTTTGTCTACGGCAATCAGTACGTGGGGTTTCTTGCGGTTTTCTACACCGGAACCGGCCAGGGTGCGACGGAACTTGCCACCGCCCGCGACATCATGAAGTGGAGCCGGGTGGCACGGCGCGAAGCGTTCCTGCCCATCGGATCCCCGGGTGCATGGGACAACGGCTGGGTATCCTCGTCACTGAATCCGCCCATACTCAAAGACAATACCCTGCACATTTGGTATTCGGGCATGCGCCGTCACGGCAGCGATGACAGATTTCAGGCGGCCATCGGTCTTGCGACTCTGCGCAAGGATGGCTTCGTGGGGATGTGCACGGGGGGAGGTGGCGAGCTGATGACCGAACCGGTGCGGGTCGAAGCTCCGCGGCTGTTCCTAAACGCCAGCGTCTTCGGCACCAAGAAGTCGAGCGAGAACGGGCGCATTCTCGTTCGTGTCGTTTGCGACGCAGAGGTGCCAGATGGATACGGGTTTGAGGCCTGCAACGGGCTTACGCGCGACGACCAGACCGATTTCGAGATTACCTGGGGAACGCAACGCAACAACCCGGGACGGTTTGTAGATCAAACGGTGCGATTGCATTTCCGCGTCGACGGCCCCGGGGTTCTTTACTCTTACAGATTCGGCTCGTGAATCGGACCAATGTGGTCCTCGATTCGTGGAAAGAGCGGGTGTAAGCTTAGTCCTGGACGAGTGCCACGGCGGCGTCGAGGGTTATGCGCAACACTGCGGCGTGAGCCAGGCTGAGATCGATTCCCTCCGCGACGCCCTTGTCGGATAGGGGGGGGAATTCATGGAAACCAACAAGGCTGTGTGCAGGTCTGCGGTAGCGCGGGCGCTGGAAGACGCCGGCTTACTTCAATCACAGGGGCGAGTGGAGGACGCTGAGTGGATGAGAACGGCTTCCAGAAGTCGATCTCTACGACGGGAGTGAGGTTGGCGCAAACCCCTAACTGACGAGCAGGTGAAGTATATGATAGAGTCGATTCACAAAACAGTTGAGAAGCTGAAAAAAGGAGATAATAAAGCCAACATGAATTATACCTGGCTAGATGGGAGAGACCAGGGCGCCAAACTGGTCCAAGAGCCACCACGTCTCAGCAAAGGCGGGGAAGAAAGCCTGCTGCGGATAATCACGCTCAACGTCAATAATGAAAACGCAGCAACACCTGAAGGGTTTGTATGCGAGGCGATTCTTATAATTACACCTGGCGGCAAAACTATGCTCATCGATTCCTCATGGCCCTCTGACTTTGTTCATCCGAACGGGAAAGAGCCCAGTTATGGCACAAACTTGATATTGTCCTTTCTGAGACAGCGGGGCATCAGCACCATAGACTGGATGATGGCCAGCCATATTCATGATGACCATATTGGGGGAATGCCAGAAATCCTTCTTTCAGAAGATGTGGAGGTTAAGGCTTTTCTGTGGTCGCCTGTACCCGATGAGAAACTCCTGGAGGCGGAGCGTTGGGCGCCAATCTACATAAAGATGGTGCAGGAGATAAGAGAGGGCTGTGCGAAAAAGAAGATACCTATGATTGAAGTTAAACAGGCAGAGATGTTCGACCTGGGTGACGGTGTTTTCGGTGATGTTTTGTCAGTGGCAGAGCCGGAGTTGGAGGTCCCAAACTATATTAACAATAATTCAATTGTCACGCGGCTCATCTACAAGGACTTCTCTATGATGCTTGCAGGGGATTCGGGCTTTGAACAAGAAGACCGTATCATGGCGTTGGGAAAAGATTTGACCTCCGACGTTCTAAAGATAGGCCATCATGCCGGAGCCGGTAGCACCAGCGAAGCATGGGCTAAGGCTGTGAATGCAAGAGTCGGCGTGGCTTCTATGCCTCGGGGTCTTTCAGTGAACAACCCAAACGGGGAGCGGGTTTACAATCAGTTGAAGGCGACCAGCATGGAAATCTATCGGACCTGGGAATATGGCCATATTGAAATTCAAACCGACGGGACCCAATATTGGGTAATCACTGAGAGATAACAGGTCTTGTCAAAGTGGTCTACCCGGTATCGATGGAGAAGAATCGCTCATGATAGAAGTGCTGTACAGTTACAGTAAATACCTGACAGTCGCCCCTGCTTGGGCGGGTCGATTCCTTTGGAAGGTACTTCACGCTATTTCCTTTCGCAGAAACGCTGTAACAATACCCATAGGCGCACAGCGAGAACGTTGAGCACTCGTGAACTGGAGGCAACCAACGTTTTCGTGCCAATACGCCACATCTGGATAATGGGCTTGCACACACAGGGAGCAGAGGCGTGGGGGCGAGGCTGGTTGAACGATCATTAGTTCGACGAGAATGTCACTGTGAGAACGTATGAGTCCCAATGACCAACTGTATCGTTGGCCCCCGCGCATCCTGATGAATTTTGATGGCTGCCAGGCTTTCAAGTACCTGCGGCGGCGCCATCCCGAGGATGTTACCGAGTTGATGATCCCTCTCGCCGACACTGGGGTCGACGTGATCTGCGCCCTCGTCGGTGTGGACGACGACCTCAGCTGGCGCGGCAGCCCGTACGGCGAGCTTTGGGGCGACACGCTTGGTTACAGTATCGACGATCTGCTCACCGAAAGCGGCGAGCCGCGATCGAAGGCTGCCCTTAATCTCGAACCCAACGACCTGCTGCAGATGGCTCTGCGGGCGATGGTCGACGATGGTCACGACGTCTACCAGCTATACGTCGATCGCGCCCGGGAACTCAGTTTGGGGATCTTCGCGTCGTTCCGCATGAACGCCGCCAACGCCAACACCGAACACCGCATGGCCGACGGCCGGCGCTCCAAGTTCGCACTGGAAAACCAACACCTCATGATCGGGGCTGGCGAGCTCGAAGGGAACGGCCGCGGATTCAACTTCTGCTGGCAGTGGAACTGGGCCCTCGACGAAGTGCACGACCGCTTCCTCGGCCGCTTCGACGAGGTGTTGACCCGCTACGAGGTCGATGGTCTGGAGCTGGATTTTTGTCGCAACTTCCCTTTCTTCCGGCGCTTTCAGGGATTCAAACATATCGGCACCATGAACAGGTTCATGGGACGCGCGCGCGAGGTTGTGCGCGCACATGAAAAGCGCAGAGGAAGCGAGATCAAGCTTCTTTGTCGGATCGCGTCCAGTTTTGACGCGTGTGCCGAGCAGGGTCTGGATGCTGAACACTGGATCCGGGAGGGTTTCGTGGACATGGTAGCCGTTTCACACACGGGCAAGCTGGAGAACGATGTTCCGCGGGCGGTGGCCGCCGCCAAGAGCACCGGAGCCCTGGTCTATGTCGGCTCCACCGCGGTCCCGCCCGCTTCGCCGCAGGAAGGGTACGAGTCAGGCCAGCCAACAGTCAGGCGAGGTATCGCCCTGAATGCCTATCGACAGGGCGCTGCTGGCGTGCATCTGTTCAACTACGACTACGGCAACGTTCGGGCCCGGCCAGTCGATCCCGAGGACCCGTGCGATCTTCCCGAGGTGGAATACCCGCCGCTGTTCAAAGGGCGCATGGGGGGGCACGGATCGGACCGTTTCACCCGCAAAGATCTCCAATTGTTGCGCGATCTCGCCGATCCAGAACGCTTGTCACGGCTGAACCGTTGCTACAACCTGTGCGCATTGAAGCATGCCGGCGACTTCGAAGCGCAGATTCCGTTCAAGGTTGCGATTCGCGGACGCGGCGCCGGACCGCTTCACGCCATGCGTCTGTGCGTGGCAGACGACGTGGAAGAAGGGCTGGCCAGCGGCCGCATCCGCAAGACCGAGCTCCGCCTGCAGCTGCGCGAGCACGAGATGAGTCTCGATCGACTCACCTGCGAAGTGAATGGAACCAGCTTCGACCTGGGCGCGGCGCGGAGCATCGAGAACTCGAGTGGCGCGTCCTGGTTGATCGTCGACGATCCGCCCTTGATCAACGGAGAAAACCGGGTGCTGGTCCTTCTCGAAGGCATCCAATCCCCCAGCGGCTGGCACCGAACCGGACCCGGGGTGGGACCCAATTGGCCGTTGGTGGAAAAATGCGAGCTGCTGGTGTTTTGTTCTGAACCATAGCTCGGACCCGACCGTCATTCCCAGAAGGGCTCGCCTTCCATGAGTTCGGCGCGCAGTACTTCGGGCACCAGTTCAATACCCAGTCCCGGCCCGTTGGGCACCGCCATTTTGCCGTCGATCAGATCGAAGCCATCGAGCCCGCCCATCTCGGCGATGTACGGACGTGAGTAGAGTCGAGTTTCGCTCATGCTGAAATTGCGCACACAGGCTCCGAAATGAAGGTTGGCCATATTGTGCACCAGCGTACCGCAGTTGTGCAGCGCCACCGGCAGGCCGTAGTGATCGGCCAGCTCGGCAATCTTGCGACCGCCGCTGATGCCGCCGCACCAGCACAGATCGGGGTGTAACACGTCGATGCCGCCATCGACGATAAAGGGGAACCAATCGCGGTACCCCTGAATCTTTTCCCCCGTGCAGATAGGCACGCGCGATGCCGCTCTGAGCGCAGATCATGGAGACGAGTGCGCGCCGCATCATCCGCCTGTGTACCCGACACGGCCTGCTCGACGACACTCAAGCCGATCCGCTCGCCGCCGAGGAGCCTGTGCTGGCCGCTCTCACCGCGGCTTCGGTGCGAGGACTCATCGCCCCCGGGGCACGCTCGGGTCAGCGCCTGCGACGGGCCCTGAAAGATCCGGCCACCGGGGTGCGTACGGCGCCCTTGTGCTTCGCTTCGCGCGGCTTTTCGCTGCATGCGGCGACGCGGATCGCGGGCCCTGACCGGCGGGGACTCGAACGCTTGTGCCGCTACGTGGCCAGGCCGCCCCTGGCCTCGGGGCGCCTGCGCCTCCTCGCTTCGCAACGGCTTTGTTTCGCGCTCAAAACGCCGTGGTCGGATGGGACCCGCCATCTCCTGCTCTCTCCGATGGAACTGCTGGAGAAGCTGGCGGCTCTGGTCCCCCCGCCCCGGCTCTATCTCCTGCGCTACCACGGGGTCCTGGCCCCCCGTGCCCGCGACCGCGGCCGCATCGTGCCGACCAAGCCGGTTGCCGAGCCGGCGGCGGACGGCGATACGAGCGCTCCGTCCTGCACCCATCGCCTGGGGTGGGCGGCCCTGCTGGCCCGGGTGTTTTCCTCCGACCTCAGCGCATGCGCGACCTGTGGCGGGCGCCTGAGGATCGTCGCCGCCCTGACCGATCCGGCCTCGATCCGGACCTATCTGGAGGGGGTAGGGCTGCCGGCGGTGCCTCCGCCGAGGGCCCCGCCGCAGCCGCAGTTCGAGTTCGCCGCCTGATCTCATCCGCGATTCGCTCCCTGCGCCGAGAGCCGTAGGGAGAAGTGCGTCCTGAAGGGCCTCATCGAGTACCGGATTGGACCCGCCAGGGGCCCACAGGCTATCCAACCCTACTGCGAGCCCTGCCCAACGACCTGCAAACGATCATCAGCAAGCTTACCCTGCCCCTTGGGTATGTTCGGTGCCTTGACAAGAGGGCCAAAAAGGTGCCTCATTTTACCTATACTTTATCCATACGGAAATTATGTTCTGGCGACACCATCTCAACGGTATGCGCAACGACTATATGTACTGGCAGACGGTGGACGACAACGACGACGGGGATCGTTATCCCGACATCCGACATGGGAATCTGGTGGGTGGGCTTCATTGACTAGCAGAATACCGACCTGAACGGCGTATTTCTGGATCAGGATGTGAACAAGGACGGGGTCCCGGACACCAATCGCGACCTGGATCGCATACCCGACTACGAAGAGCCGTTTTTGATGTTCGACGTCGAGCCCAACGAATACGTCTACGGCCTCGACCGCAACAATAACGATGAGCCGGACCGGCGGGAAGACGACGGCGAGGTGGATTATCCGTACGACTACGACGAGCGCGGCTTTCACCTGTTCGGCCAGTGGCACCTGACCGAACACTGGTACCTGTCCGTCGGCCACTACGACATATCCGAGGTGGCCGGCGCTGGCCGCAACCGTTCCACCTATGGGCTCGTTGGTTACCGCCGGCAGGGAAGCGGATGGCTCCGGCGGATCTTCTTGGAGAACAACAGCCGCAGGGTACAGGACGACATCGCCGACGAGTTCATGGAATCCGACGACGACGCTGTTGCCCGCGACACCCTGTTTGGTTCGCGCGGGGTGCAATATTTTCCCGACGCCCCCCTGGGCCAGGGTATCGTAAAGTTCCTTAGTTTCGACTTCAAGCCGGATTTGCTGTTCTACCAGGACAGCTATGTGAACAAATCCTACCTCGAGGGTCACGCCCGGCTCGGATCAGGCCTGGACCTGGTGCAGCAATTCCGTCTCCGTTTCAACTGGCAGCAGGGCGGCAAGCTGCGCCGCGGACCTTTCCAGCCCAAGCGGCGCCTGGATTTCTGGACTTCAGTTACCCGCGTGCAGTACTCGTTGCAGTTCGGCAAGCTGAGCTTCACACCGCAATACAAGCTGATGTTGCTTCGTTTGCAGGATCAGGAGCGCAACGTGCGGTTGCGGTCGGAGTTGCGCTCCATTCCGATTCTGCGGGTGGAATATGCCCTTTCGCCGAGGACGCTGCTGCAGGCAGGTGATCAGGGATTTGGTCCGCTCCCGTACCGGAAGCGCGACGATACCTCCGATCGAAGGAGTTTCGAGCACAGTACGATTTTCCTTACCCTTACCAACTCCACGCACTACTTCGGCTACGACCTGCGGGCCATCGTTGGGGTCGCCAGGGACGAGCTGCAGTACGACGGCGGTTTCAGGGACCACCGGAACGTGAATGTCCTTGAATTCTTCTTGCGCGCGCTGGTTGGCTTCACCGAGTTCGGGCGGCCCATCTAGATCCGTGAGCACTCCTGGTTCATCACACCGTTCAGACCGGTGGGCGATCACCCTGCGCAGCCTGGTGATAGGCGCAGGATCAGCCCTGAGTGTCGCGCTGATCCTGCCTTACACCATCAACGTCATTCATGGGTCGCGCATCGGGCTCAGCTCCTGCACGCCGGCCGCATTCATCCTCTTTTTCGTCCTTGTGCTGACGGTGCAGGTGGTGCTCACCTTGCTGAAGCGAAACTGGCATCTGCGCCCCGGGGAGCTCGTACTGATTTTCAGCATGATGGCGGTGGCGACGCACATTCCCAACCGCGGCGTTTCGGGGAGGCTCGTGGTCGGGGTTACGGGGAGTAGCTTCTACGCCAGCCCCGAAAACAACTGGACGGAGCTCGTCGAGCTGATACGGCCGGACTGGCTCGCGCTCAGCGATGACCGGGCGGTCAGCGATTTGTACTACGGCGGGGACGTCGACCGGATTCCCTGGCACCTGTGGCTGCCGGTTCTGTCGCGTTGGTTTGTCCTCATTATTGCCTACCACCTCATGTTGCTGAGCGCTTTGGTGATCCTGCGGCGACAGTGGGTGGAGAACGAGCGCCTGGCGTTTCCCATGGCCCAGGTGCCCCTGGCCATGGTACAGGACAACGGCAGCCCCAATTCGATCATCAAACCGTTCTTCAAGAATCCGGTCGTGTGGGCCGGCTTCCTCTTCTCCTTTTTGATGAACAGCACCAACATTCTGCACAACTATGTCCCCTGGATTCCCGCCTTCATGGGACAAGCCGAGTTCATGATTTTTCGGGAACAGGTCGAGGTCCAACTTCGTATCAACTTTCTCATGTTGGGTTTTGCCTACTTCATCAATACCGGCGTCGCCTTCAGCATCTGGTTCTTCTACCTCCTCAAGCTCGTCCAGCAAGGTCTCTTCGCAACCGTGGGCATAAATCCGTACCAAAGCATGGGTCCCTGGTGGGCCTCCGTTAGCGGCTCCATCTTCGGCCACCAGATGATGGGCGCCCTAATTGTCATGGTGCTCTTTGGTCTCTGGACCGCACGGTCCCACCTCAAGGATGTTTTGCGCAAGGCCTGGAACAGCGATGCACCGGTGGACGACTCGCGGGAAATCATGTCGTATCGGGGCGCCGTACTCTGCTTCCTGGGCGGCGCGGCTGTCGTCTTCGTCTGGTTGTGGCAGACGGGTTTCCCAGCGTGGATCACGCCGATCTTCATCTTCGCCATCCTGGTTATCATGATCGGACTGGCGCGGGTCATCGCCGAAACCGGCATACCCACCATCACGCCCTCCATGGGACCGGCCACCTTCGTGATGTCGAGCGTCGGCGCGACTGCTCTGGGCATGCAGGGTCTGGTGGCAGCGGGCTACACGCTGGTTTGGGCCGGCGGTTTTCTCACCTTCATGACTGCGCCTATGGCCAACGCGCTACGCCTGGGGTCGGAGATCACCCGGCGTCGACGGGCTTTGGTGATCGCCATCATGGCGGCTTCGGCGATTGCCATAGCGGCTGGTACCTGGTTTTGGATCTATCTGGGCTACAAGCACGGAGGTCTCAACCTCAATGGCAGATACTACCAGGTCTACTCGCGGTCGGCGCCCCGCTACGCCGAAGTCGCGATCGGTGGCGCCCCGGAGGCCAACGTATATGGGTGGATCTGGTCAGGAATCGGGGCAGCGGTCATGACCGGCTTGATGATCGCGCGCCACACCTTTGCCTGGTGGCCTTTCCATCCCGTCGGCTTCGCCATCAGTACCTCGTGGGTCTTGACCGCCACCTGGATGTCGACGCTGTGCGCGTGGCTGATCAAGCTAGCGGTGTTGAAGTACGGCGGACCTTCGCTCTACGAACGAACCAAGCCGTTTTTTATAGGGATTATCCTGGGCCAGTTCGTGGCGGCGGGTTTCTGGCTGCTGGTGGACGCGTTTACGGGCATGAGAGGCAATCATATACGCGTCTATTAGCGGCAAGAATTCGTGGCGGTGCGGAGAATAAAGCAGCGAGTCAACCCGCGTCGGGGCGAGGATTTCCCTACCTAGAATTCGTGGCGCTTGCGAGGAATGTGGTCCTTGGGTTCCGCACCGGGACGGACCAGTGTTTCGACGTCATCCTATATCAGGGGTCTGCTATGCACGTAAGGTGATTCCAGAACCGCTTTCTGAACCTCGGTGAGTTCGTCGAACCATTCCGGCATTTCCGTCTCGTAGATACCCGGTGAGTAGCTGCAGAATTTGGGACTGTATCGGTAGATGAGCGACCGACGTTCGTAATCTGCCTTCCAGGGCAGGGATCCGTGAAGGCCATGTCCACCGCATCCCTTGCGAGCCATTATGATGAAGGGCTCGGAATCCAGCCTCCAGCCGCGGCCGAAGAGCGAGTTTACATATGGGATCAGCTTCGGATGGGCGATGAGATCGCGAAACGGCTGACACCACGGTTGGTCCCAGGTAACCATTCCGGTCGCATGGCGAACTTCGTACTCGCCGTCCATGCCGCCGGCGTACCGATTGGGGCCTGTCCACTCGTACTCCTCCATCGGCACCCAGATCGATCAGATCCAGAACGCCATCCACCTCATTAACAACGATCCCAACAGCCGCCGCATCATTGTCAACGCCTGGAACGTCGGCGAGCTCGAGCAGATGGCGCTCACGCCCTGCCACTGTCTCTTCCAGTTCTTCGTCGCCGACGGCCGGCTCAGCTGCCAGCTCTATCAGCGCAGGAGCGACATCGGTCTCGGGGTTCCGTTCAACATCGTCAGCTACAGTTTGCTGACAATGATGATGGCGCAGGTGTGCGAGCTGAAGCCGGGAGAGTTCGTCTGGACCGGCGGCGACGCCCACATCTACCTGAACCACGTCGATGCCCTGCAAGAGCAGCTGACCCGCGAACCCCGGGAGCTGCCGCGCATGGCGATCGCCGGCCGCGGCCGCATCGTGCCGGCCAAGCCGGTTGCCGAGCCGGCGGCGGCGGACGGCGATACGAACGCTTCGTCCTGCGCCCATCGCCTGGGGTGGGCGGCCCTGATGGCCCGGGTGTTGGGCGCCGACCTCAGCGCATGCGCAGCCTGTGGCGGGCGCCTGAGGATCATCGCCGCCCTGACCGATCGGGACCTATCTGGAAGGGGTAGGGTTGCCAGGGGTGCCCCCGCCGAGGGCCCCGCCGCAGCCGCCGTTCGAGTTCGCGGCTTGACCTCCCCTCCATTCGCTCCCGGCGCCGTGAGCCGTAGGGAGAAGTGCGTCCTGAATGGCCTCATCGAGTACCGGATTGGACCCGCCAGGGGCCCACAGACAACCAAACCGTACTGCGAGCCCTGTCAAACGACCTGCAACCGATCATCAGCAAGCTTACCCTGCCCCTTGGGTGTGTTCGGCGCATTGACAAGAGGGCCAAAAAGGTGCCTCATTTTACCTATACTTCGAGCTGAGGAGAGCCACCTGTATCCGCCAGAAGGTCCGGGGCTCGGCGTGGTGCTGGACGAGGACAGGATGCGGGAGCTCACGGTGGCCTCGGCATGACCCTCCGGATACCAGGTCCGAGGTGGCGGCCACCGCAGTGATGTCGGTATCAAACCTGTGATGGGAGAGGAGAGCCGTTCCCGGATGTCCGACCAACGAACTGGTAACGTGCCCCACTCGGCCCCAACGAGTAGACGATGAATCAACCGCCCGTCGATTTCATCCGCGTCGAAGCCGATGCGCACCGGGAGTTCGGGGCGAGCTGTCTCGAGGCCTGTGGCCTGGAGGACGCACAGGCAGAGCACATCGCCGCGCGCCTGACGTGGGCCGATCTACGGGGAATCCACAGCCACGGCGTCCCGTTGCTGGAGCGCTATGTGAGGGACTTGAGGGCGGGCACGGTCAATCCCGCACCATCCGTGCAGGTCGTGTGCGAGGAAGAGGCGATGATCGTCGTCGACGGTGACGGCGGCTACGGATACGTGCCGACGGCGAGCGTCACCGAGACCATCATCGGCAAGGCGCGGGATCGCGGGGTGGCTGCCGGATCTCTGCAGCACATAGGCCACTACGGCTCCGCCAGCCAATATACGAGCATGTGCGCGGAGGCGGGCTGTATCGGCTTCTCCGTTCAAGGGCTCGTCTCCGGTTTCGACTTCCCGGACCTGCCCATCGCCCTGTGGGGCTCCCGTCCCATCAGCTTTGCCATCCCCGCTGGCGACCGGCCGCCCATCATCGTCGACGGCTGCGCCAACCTCTTCCGCGAACAGCATCTCGATCTGTTCGAGCGGGTGCCGTCCGCCTTCTTCATGAGTCTGGGCTTCACGGTGGTAGCCAAGCTGCTGGGGGACGGCCTGAGCGGGCAGATGCGCCGCTACACGAGGGAGGCTGACCCTGCCTGGCCGGCCGCCGGCATCGGCGCCTTCGTGCTGGCGATCAACGTCGAGCACTTCACCTCCGCGTCTGAATTCGGTGGGGTAGTGGACCGCTTCGTCGGTGAGATGTGCACGCAGATGCGTCCCATGCCGGGAACGCATCGGGCCCTGCTGCCGGGCATGCTCGAGGCCGAGAGACAGCAGACTTACCAACGAGAGGGGATCCCGCTGGCCACGGAGACCTGTCGCTTACTCGAAGAGATCGCCAGACCGCTTGGCGTATCCGTGCCGTGGCCAGCTCTTGGGGCCGGCTGAACGCCCGTGGCGCATCGCCAAGGGCGTCTATCTGAGACTGATGTAGACTTGGCTGATAGCGCAAGACCACATCACACGAGCCTGAGCTTCCGTCCGGCTCTTTCTGAGCATTCCGCCCTGGTGGCGCAGATCTACAACGATGTGAGTGCTTGGCTCCATGATGTCAAAGGGATCCGAGGACAATGGGCTCGTCAAGTCCCCGAACCGGAAGTGCATGAGTGGATTGATTCAGGTGAACTCCACATCGTTCAAGGCCAGACGGAACCAGTCGGCGTGTTGCGGATCAGCACGGACGGCAGTGATATGTGGACTGACAGGCGTGGAGAAGCGCTGTATGTCAGCGGACTGGCCGTGCTGCGGCGGTTTTCGGGAAAGCAGCTTGGCTACTAAATACTGCGGAAGGTCGCGGAGCTTGCGCACGGTCAAGGGAAGGAATTCGTAAGGTTGGACTGCATGGCTGCGAACGACAGGCTCCGGCAGTACTACGTAGATGGCGGGTTCGAGTCTTTGGGAGAACACCCGACGAAGCGCTGGTTCGCTCGTTTCGAGAAGCGGATCCGGTAAGCGAAACCGCGCCTCCCGCTTCTACATCTGTCCGCCGACGGGCATCGGCGGTTCCGTGTACTCAATCAGGAGCTCCACCTGTTGCAAGACACGCTCATCGACGCGCTCGGCGAGGGGTTGCTCGAGGGTGACGACGACCTCGTTCGTGCCCTTCCGCACCAGCTCGAAGGGCAGGTCGAACTCGAACCAGTAGTGGGTGTGGATTCTGGCGTTGCGGCCCATGCGGTTGCCTTTTCCTGCAAGAAGCGGGGGTTCTGCCCCTCCTGCAGCGGCCGGCGCATGGCCGATACGGCGGCGCGCCATTCGCTCCCGGCGCCGTGAGCCGTAGGGAGAAGTGCGTCCTGAATGGCCTCATCGAGTAGCGGATTGGACCCGCTACGGGCCCACAGACAACCAAACCGTACTGCGAGCCCTGTCAAACGACCTGCAAACGATCATCAGCAAGCTTACCCTGCCCCTTGGGTGTGTTCGGCGCCTTGACAAGAGGCCAAAAGGGTGCCTCATTTTACCTATACTTCGGCATCGCGCGACCCCAGCCGCAGACTGAATTTGACTACGCCTGATCCTCCGTGGGCGCAGTCTGTCTACCTATTTTGAGCGGCTGTATAGAAACGGCGTTCAGGCGCCAAAAATTTGATCCGCGCTAGCCCTGCGCGGCCGTTTCCGAAGATCCGCCACCCATAAACTGCGAATGCCCCCGAAAAACGTCGCACCAAGAGCGCCACGGACCCTCGGCGCAACTGTCGATAACGGTGTTTATTCTTCCTATACTTCTTGAAGGTATATGGCGAAGGGGAATGGAAGGCGAGGCAGCAGGGTTGGTCGAGCCGGCGGACCTGGCGCAAACTGCACCTGGGGGTCAACGAGGCGACCGGGGATCGGACGTTGGCGAACCAAAAGTTCAAAGTCGGATTGGCTGTGCGATCCTCAATCAGATGATCCATTTAGGAAAACCGGATTCCTAGAAAGTGGAAAAAATCAACTAAAGATGAGGGCATAAAAAGGAAGACACCCTCAAGATTTTTCATGCAACAACGCCGAAAATAGAAGTGGTTCGTACTGTATCTGAGGGGCCGGTTTAGCTGCTGGTATTATGAAAGAAGATTCGCTGAGTTGGATTGGAACATACGGCTATGCGAATCTTACAAAGAAAATCGAAGTGTTCGATTCATTATGAAGAACGCCGATTCCCTGCAATTCATCTACGGGAAGAGGTCGGCATGACCACCAAAAGGAGCTTTGACTTGGAGATCTTCACGCTCTGGCAACTGCCGTCACAGACGCCCAATCAGATGAACAGCTACGTCCTTCGAACAGTGCACGGCGATGTCATCGCCATCGATGGAGGCTATACCGAGGATGCCGAGTATCTGAAGGGCTTTCTCGCCGCCCTTGGCAACCGAGTCACCGCCTGGTTCATCACACACCAACACCTCGACCACGTCGATGCGCTGACTGAGATCCTCAGAATGCCTGGAGATCTGCAGATAGACCAGATCTATGGCTCGCTGAACACGACGGCGTGGGTCGAGGCCCATGAGAAGGACGAGGTGGAGACCACGGTCCAGCTCAATGAGGCGTTGGCCGCTGCGGGGCGGGGGGTGACAGAGCTCGAACTCGGCCAGGAGCTGGCCTTCGGTGGGGTGCACTTCGAGGTGCTGGGCATCAAGAACCCGGAGATCACCGTTAACGCGATCAACAACTCGAGTGTGGTGATGCGAGTGCGGGACGAGACCCGGTCCGTCCTCTTTCCCGCCGATCTGGGGGCGGAAGCCGGACGCAAGCTCCTGGCGGGGCCGTACGGGAATCGTCTCGAGTCCGACTACGTCCAGATGGCCCATCACGGCCAGAACGGCGTCGAGAGAGCGTTCTACGAGGCCGTCGCGGCCAGACGCTGCATCTGGCCCACACCGTTGTGGCTGTGGGACAACAATAGCGGCAAGGGGAAGGGATCTGGTATATGGCAGACTCTAGAGGTGCGCGCCTGGATGGAGGCGATGGGCGTTGAGCAGCACTACTGCCTGTTCAATGGGCTGCAAGAGATCCGCTAGGCAGGAAGCTCTGCTAACCTGCGGATAGACCTAAGAATCATGTTGCTACGGAAACTAAGCAGCCCTGAATGCGAATAATTGGTGTCCTTTATGCACTCGCCGCCCTCACCGACCCCAGTTCGATCCGCCGCTGCCTAAGGGATGGGCTTGCCGGCGCGGGCACCGCCGAGGCAGGGGTTTGAGTGATTATTTGCAGATTAGGGTCCCCACTTACAGAAAAACTCGTAAAAGGGGGCACGCCTCTGGCTGCCCTGATTGGGGCAATGTCGCGGAGGCGATGAGCAAGGTCTTTTGGATATCGAAAAACAGTCTGAAAAGCTAAATAAATCGGCCAATATTCCGGAGGTAAATTCGTGGGCGACGAGCTGGTGGCGACCTTCGACGATGAAGGGGAACATGCAGAAGGCATGGTAGCGCGAGCGGCTTGTTGCGCCTATGAGATACAACAGCGGATCGAGGAGTTGAACAAGGAGAACTCCGATGCGGCCATCGGCATCAATACCGGCCAGGTCTTTCTGGGTGCGATGGGAAGCGAGGCGCGCATGGATTACACGGTGCTAGGTAACAACGCCAACGTAGCCGCTCGTCTGTGCAGTGCCGCAGAAGCACACCAGATCATCCTTTCCGAGGCTTCACACGAGCAGATCAGGGGACGGAAACTCATTCCCAGAAGGGCTCGCCTTCCTTGAGTTCGGCGCGCAATACTTCGGGCACCAGTTCAATACCCAGTCCCGGCCCGTTGGGCACCGCCATTTTGCCGTCGATCAGATCGAAGCCATCGAGCCCCCCCATCTCGGCGATGTACTGACGTTCGTAGAGTCGAGTTTCGCTCATGCTGAAATTGCGCACACAGGCTCCGAAATGGACGTTGGCCATATTGTGCACCAGCGTACCGCAGTTGTGCAGCGCCACCGGCAGGCCGTAGTGATCGGCCAGCTCGGCAATCTTGCGACCGCCGCTGATGCCGCCGCACCAGCACAGATCGGGGTGTAACACGTCGATGCCGCCATCGACGATAAAGGGGAAGCAATCGCGGTACCCCTGAATCTTTTCCCCCGTGCAGATAGGCACGCGCGATGCCGCTCTGAGCGCCTTGTAGCCGTCGTTGAACCAGACCGGTAGCGGATCCTCAACCCAGATGGGACGCGCCTCTTCCACCGCCTGACTAAGGCCGATAGCCGTCGGCACGTCCCATTCGTTGTGACAGTGAACGATGAAGTCGAGATCCCACCCCAGGGCGTCGCGCATGGTCTCGAAACCATCCCGTATAACTTTGAGGTCACTCGCTTTTAGCGATTGGCTTGGTGCTCCCCCTTCGAAGGGACGTGAGAGGAGTGCGTCGTCGGACAGTGGGAAACCACATTTCAGCGTCCGGTAGCCGTGGGGATGGGCGCGGAATTCGGCTACCCAGTCGTCGACGGCAGGGCGATCTGACCAGTCGGATGGCAGCCCGTTAAAATAGATCTCGACGCGCTCGCGATAGCGGCCGGTCAGCAGCTGGCTAACGGGCTGGTTGAGGATCTTTCCCGCCAGGTCCCACAGCGCAATGTCGACGCCGCTTACCGTCGGCACATGCGCCTGATAGTAATGCTGCAGCCCCAGCATCTGGTGATAGAGCTTGTCGATGTTGAGCGGGTCGGCCCCGATGAGCACTTTTTCGAGCCATTGCAGATTCGCCCTGCACGCCGGACCGGCGACTCCTGCTTCGCCGACGCCGTACAAACCTGCGTCGGTCTCCACCCGCACCAGGCTTTGCCCCGTAGAATTCCTAAGCTCCATAGCCTTGATGCCGGTGATGCGCACTCGTCCGCGTTCGCCTTCTGCGCCTTCGCCTACTGCAGTCATGTTCAGTTCCTTTCAGTTGCCCATCCCGATGAAGAGGACGGGCTGGATGGTTGGTCGCTTACCACAAACGGTGAAAACTAGACCAGAACGATCTGGTCCGATAGAGATTAAGATTCGCCATCGTTCATTCACCACTTTACATGGGATCTACTCTCCGCGCAAGTCGGATATCATCCGCACAATTTTCGATCTCAGGTGATCCGGTAAGTGATCCCATGACTCCACCACTTGCCTCAAATCCTCCGAATTCCGTGGCTTTTGCAGGGACGCCAGGGCTGGCGCGTGGATGGGTACTCCACCTGTATCGTCGCCCATCGGGCGCTGCCCGAGGCGCTCTACGCCCTGGAAGGCCGCTTTGAAGACGAAGCCGAAGAACCGGCCTATTACTATCTGCGCGTCACCCAGGAGAACGGCCAGCTGGCCTGGAGCAGCCCTATCTGGTTCGAGGACTGATCATCAGTACATCGCGAAACAACGTACCTATGACCCTGCCGGCCGACGCCGATTCCGTGGAGTACTGATCATGGACAAGCCCAATCTACTCTTCATCTTCACCGACGAGCAGCGCTTCGACACCCTGAAGTGCTACGGCAACGACTTCGTAGAAGCGCCCAGGCTCAACGCGTTGGCCGAGGAGAGCTTTGTCTTCGAGCGCGCGTACGTGACGCAGCCGATCTGCACGCCCTCGCGCTCGACGATTATGACCGGGCTCTACCCGCACACCACGGGGTGCCTGTCGAACAATATGGCGCTCAAACCCGATACAAAGACGATCGCCGAGATGGTGGACGACGATTATTTCTGCGCGTACATAGGAAAATGGCACCTGGGCGACGAGGTCATTCCCCAGCACGGCTTCGAGCACTGGGTGAGTCTGGACGACAAGTATCGGGCCCACCTTTCGAAGCCGGAATATCGTTCGCGCCTGAGCGACTACCACCATTTCCTCGTCGAGCACGGCTTTGAGCCCGACGTGGACCAGGGGGACACCCAGGTCTTCAGCCGGCCCTTCGCCGCGAAATTAGATGAACCCTATACCAAGGCAACCTTCGTCGGGCAGCAGACGGCGCAACTGCTGCGCGAAATCGAGCGGCGGCCGTTTGTGTTCTACGTCAATATGCTCGAGCCGCACATGCCCTTCACCGGACCCTTCGACGATATGTACGATCCGAACGAGATTCCCGTGGGACCACAGTTTCTGCAGAAGCCGGCGGAAAATGCCTCCCTGGTGAACCGGATGCTGGCCGACTACTTCATGCAGGCCGAGTGGGAGGGGCAGGACCTGAGCACCGAGGCGGGGTGCCGCAGGATGCGCGCGCAGTACCTGGGGCTGGTGACTTTAGTGGACCGGGCAATGGGCGCGATCCTCGACGCGCTGGAGGAGAGCGGCCAGGCGGAGAACACCATCGTGGTCTTCACCAGCGACCACGGCGATATGATGGGCGACCACGGTATTTTCGCCAAGGGGGTGCTCTACGAGGAGGCGGTGCGAGTGCCGCTTTTAATTCGAGTGCCGTGGCTCCAGAGAGCGGGAAGGAGAATCCGCGGGAACTTCAGCCAGATCGACCTGGTGCCGATGCTGCTGGATCTGCTCGGAGAGGCCGTTCCGGGCGGGCTGCAGGGCCAGAGCCGCGTCCCTGTCTTGCGCGGCGAGGAGCGTCTGGAGCAGGAGGACGTCTTCATCGAGTGCCACGGCGGCCACAACCGTCCCGGGCCGCCCTTCACCACGGCGGACGAAGAGACCAGGCGCGTGCTGGGGTTGCCGTGGCGGACGGTGATTTCCGCCGACCGGTGGAAACTCAACCTGAGTCCGGAGGATCAGTGCGAGCTCTTCGACCTGAATACCGACCCGCACGAGGCGACAAACCGCTTCGACGATCCGGGCCAGCAAGAGCGCATCCGCGATCTCAGAGGGAGGATCGCACGCTGGCAGGAACGCACCGGCGACGAAGCGCCGCTGCCGAAAGTGCATTGAAAGGAGCGCGAAGTGAAAATCACCTCCATCGACGTCTTCTCCTGCGAAGGCGGCTGGCGCACGCTGAACTTCATCAAGATCGAGACGGACGAGGGCATTACCGGCTATGCGGAATGCAACTGCGTCCGCTCCTGGGCGACACTACTGGGACGGGTCTTTCGCATCGATGTGACGCGCTGTCCGGACTGTGGCGGGCGCCTGAGGATCATCGCAGCCCTGACCGATCCGACCTCGATCCGGACCTATCTGGAAGGGGTAGGGTTGCCGGGGGTGCCCCCGCCGAGGGCCCCGCCGCCGCCGCCGTTCGAGTTCGCGGCCTGACCTCCCCTCCATTCGCTCCCGGCGCCGTGAGCCGTAGGGAGAAGTGCGTCCTGAATGGCCTCATCGAGTACCGGATTGGACCCGCTAGGGGCCCACAGACAACCAAACCGTACTGCGAGCCCTGTCAAACGACCTGCAAACGATCATCAGCAAGCTTACCCTGCCCCTTGGGTGTGTTCGGCGCATTGACAAGAGGGCCAAAAAGGCGCCTCATTTTACCTATATTTTATCGTAAACTTTCCCAATCTGAATCATCGAGACAGTGGTGAGCATATTGAGTGCCAACTTCGTCGCCGTCCCAGTTTTCAACCGCGTGGAGCCAGTGATAATCTCCGGACCAACAACCGGCACGATAAAGACATCCACAGACGCTTTCAGGTTATCAGCGGGCAGAGTGCAACAGAGGAAAATCGTCTTAGCACCCGGCGACGAAGCGCCGCTGCCGAAAGTGCATTGAAAGGAGCGCGAAGTGAAAATCGCCTCCATCGACGTCTTCTCCTGCGAAGGCGGCTGGCGCACGCTGAACTTCATCAAGATCGAGACGGACGAGGGCATTACCGGCTATGGGGAATGCAACTGCGTCCGCTCCTGGGCGACACTACTGGGACGGGTCTTTCGCATCGATGTGACGCGCTGTCCGGACTGTGGCGGGCGCCTGAGGATCATCGCAGCCCTGACCGATCCGACCTCGATCCGGACCTATCTGGAAGGGGTAGGGTTGCCGGGGGTGCCCCCGCCGAGGGCCCCGCCGCCGCCGCCGTTCGAGTTCGCGGCCTGACCTCCCCTCCATTCGCTCCCGGCGCCGTGAGCCGTAGGGAGAAGTGCGTCCTGAATGGCCTCATCGAGTACCGGATTGGACCCGCTACGGGCCCACAGACAACCAAACCGTACTGCGAGCCCTGTCAAACGACCTGCAAACGATCATCAGCAAGCTTACCCTGCCCCTTGGGTGTGTTCGGCGCATTGACAAGAGGGCCAAAAAGGCGCCTCATTTTACCTATATTTCCACCGGCCATTATTTCACATCCCTTTTTTTTAACGCAGCCTATGTTCAAAGTAGACCCTTACCCCTATCAGTTCAGCCTCTATGCGTATATTGTACCTCTTCGATAGGGGACGATTCACTCCAAATCCTATACGAGGAGCCACCAAAGCCCTGTAGTGTGAGCGTTCATAATCGCCCTGGTTATCGTCCCTGAACCGTTCAATTGGTTCAGGCCAGACCCATCCCCATCCGAACAGGCAATAGGTTCCAGGTATAACGGTGTAAAAATGCGCACTTGCCGATATACTTAGCCATGTTGAGAATGCGCCCTCCACTTTGCCGCCTACCAAGAAATTCGTCTCAATGCCTCCCCATTCAAAGATACCCTCCCCATCCAAATAAGTTCTATTTCTCAAAGAGATCCCGGCGCCTTTTAAACGTGCCTCATCAGGAAATTCTTGGGCCACAGGTACTAACACGCTAAACGAGCCCCTCGAAATACCTACAAACCAGCGATCATCCCTCGATGGACGCCTGAGTGTATGTATCCGACCATACTTGAGGTCAATTCGCCTTCCCCACCCTATCCCTAATGTAACCGAATCACCATCTACATGGAGAACGCGGCCGCTCGTGGTTGTCAGGTTGCCGTCTTCGTTCTCATAGGTAACCCACACTTTCTCGCCTCGTTCGAAAAAACGTCGATTAATCACCCCATCCTGGCGTTTGGCTACTACCTCTATCAGTGGGGCAGCGCACCCTGTGGAGAAGATCGCAATTGTCGTAATCATGAAGCAAAGGACAGTATTCGTACCTCTATCTCCCTTCCTTTGATGGGAAACCCGGCCGACGGACCGGCGCGGATCAGGCGTCCAGCTATCTCTTCCACCTACCGAATTGAACATTTTTTCCCATGCACTCTTCAGAACCGTAGCTTGGCTACAACTGACAAGATCCCTTCGCGGTCCGATACCAGACTAACGGAGACACGGCGGTATTCAGAAAGATGGCGCAACCTTTCGGATGCAACGGTCGCCATGACTGAAGGATAGACGAAAATTGGCCAAAAAGTCTCGGACTCCAGCGCGTACATGTGATTGACGCCAACGATGCTTCCCATCATGGTACCTATAAGTGAAACGAGGAATTGGTTGCGCCAATCCTGCGACTCAATTAGACTCATGCTACTTGCGATTCCAAGCACAGAACCGACCCACAAAACCAAAGAGTAATCCGTAATTCCACAAAAACCTGAGAGGCAGCCAATAAGGAACCCGACACTCAACTTTGCGGCTATCCGTCCGCCGGTCCTTATGTACTCCGGCTTCCTAGAAGCGGTATCTGGAATTTCACCACGCAAGAACACCGGATCACTCCAGGTGACTTCATCGAAGTAAGGGAGATCGTGCAAGTATCTGTATTTAGATGATATTTTTGATCTGTCGTACTTATCTCGGATTTTCCTTTTATCTTCATATCCATTCCTTTTATCTTCATATCCATTCCTTTTATCTTCATATCCAATTTTACCCCAATTAACCTTATGAAATGGGCGTATTGTGGCATCAGTACTATCTCTATCCGTCGATTTCAAGGAAGGAAACCCTATGAATACTGGCCTTTGAATGTAATTCAAAGGGATCAACTGCGTCCTCCTGTTTCGTTCATAGGTCATGGCCAACGTTTCCGTATCGACGGCTTGAATGTAGCCTCTGTCCTTAACCAGTTGTTCCCGATAATCCCCCAACAGCGAATGCCGCTCCCTCTGCCCATAAAAGACCACGGCAAAGGCATCCGCTTCCTCTGTGCTCCGGTCCATCTCGCCGCTTTCTAGAACCGTTCCCGCTAGAAGGGCTTGTGGCACGATCAACCCTATCATCAAAAAGATTGGGGCAACTTGCGCCCGTAAATCCTCCTCGAAAAATCTCGTCAAGCTTTTCCGATCTCCATTTTGACGGCGACCCCGGCGCGAGTTTCCCTCAGGGTCAAGACTAAACGACCCTCGCCTATAAGGCGAGGGGTTTGAATTAGGAGTCGATTTGAAATCGACTATCGTCCTGAACCGGCTCGCCTTCCTGCTCGTCGATATACTGCTGGATCAGCTCATCTGTCAGGTTGCCCGAGCTAACCGCCAGATACCCGCGAGCCCACACGTGACGACCCCAAAACTGCTTGCGCAAATGCGGAAACTCCGACAACAACACCCGCGAGCTGATGCCCTTGAGCCACTGCACGATCTTGCTGATGGACTGGGTCGGCCGATAGGCCAGGAACATGTGCACGTGGTCGCGGCTGACCTTGCCCGTAATAATGTCCAGCTCATGCTCCAGGGCAATCTGGCGCATGATATCCCGCGTACGGATCGCCACTTGACCGGTCAGCACCCCTTTGCGGTATTTGGGAATCCAGATCAGATGGACTTTCAGGTCGGTTTTGGTATGAGCCCCTACAGTATAACGTCGCATAGCGACAGAAAGATACCCCTTGCTTCGCCTGAAGGCGAGGGGTTTCCACCATCCCCGAAAGAGACACTAAAAAAGTGAAAGCTAACCGAGCGACTATTACAATAACAACTTATGGCAAAAAGATAATAGCTGGAATGATATAAAACTATCTATCCGTTTGGTCAAATGATAAATAGTGCATAACAGCGGAATTTATAACGGAACGAAGATAGCTTGTTAGGGGCCCACAGACAACCAAACCGTACTGCGAGCCCTGTCAAACGACCTGCAAACGATCATCAGCAAGCTTACCCTGCCCCTTGGGTGTGTTCGGCGCATTGACAAGAGGGCCAAAAAGGCGCCTCATTTTACCTATATTTTATCGTAAACTTTCCCAATCTGAATCATCGAGACAGTGGTGAGCATATTGAGTGCCAACTTCGTCGCCGTCCCAGTTTTCAACCGCGTGGAGCCAGTGATAATCTCCGGACCAACAACCGGCACGATAAAGACATCCACAGACGCTTTCAGGTTATCAGCGGGCAGAGTGCAACAGAGGAAAATCGTCTTAGCACCCGGCGACGAAGCGCCGCTGCCGAAAGTGCATTGAAAGGAGCGCGAAGTGAAAATCGCCTCCATCGACGTCTTCTCCTGCGAAGGCGGCTGGCGCACGCTGAACTTCATCAAGATCGAGACGGACGAGGGCATTACCGGCTATGGGGAATGCAACTGCGTCCGCTCCTGGGCGACACTACTGGGACGGGTCTTTCGCATCGATGTGACGCGCTGTCCGGACTGTGGCGGGCGCCTGAGGATCATCGCAGCCCTGACCGATCCGACCTCGATCCGGACCTATCTGGAAGGGGTAGGGTTGCCGGGGGTGCCCCCGCCGAGGGCCCCGCCGCCGCCGCCGTTCGAGTTCGCGGCCTGACCTCCCCTCCATTCGCTCCCGGCGCCGTGAGCCGTAGGGAGAAGTGCGTCCTGAATGGCCTCATCGAGTACCGGATTGGACCCGCTAGGGGCCCACAGACAACCAAACCGTACTGCGAGCCCTGTCAAACGACCTGCAAACGATCATCAGCAAGCTTACCCTGCCCCTTGGGTGTGTTCGGCGCATTGACAAGAGGGCCAAAAAGGCGCCTCATTTTACCTATATTTACGGAACGACGATGTTACGGCATTCATCGGCTCTCACTGGTGGCCAAACAATTCCGGTCACGTCATCATAGTACCTAATCAGCATTTCGAGAACATTTTTGACCTTCCAGATGCGTCATCGGCGGCGATTCAGAGGGCTGCCCGCAATATAGCGGTCGCATTGATGAATACCTATGGTTGCGACGGAGTCTCCACACGACAGCACAATGGCCCGGGTGGGAACCAGGAAGTCTGGCATTTTCATTTGCACGTTTTCCCAAGGTTCGCGGGTGACAACCTTTATCAAACTACATGGAGAGACGCACGACGCCCGAAGAGCGATCTGCCTATGCTGCGCGGTTGAGAGCTTATTTCGAGTCAGGTGATGCTCGGGGATAGAACAGCGCATAACGCGCCCGTGCCCGGCATCGGGCGTCTTGGCCCTTCGCAACCGCTTCGCGGTCCGTGCACGGCGATGACGTTATGTGTCATGCGAGTAGGAGTGCTTCGGAAGGTCTGTGATCCATGAGACAGCTAGAGAATGAGCATGTTGCCGCGATCCAACCGCTCCTTGACACACCGATCTTCCGTCTTGTTGGGAGCAGTATCATTTTGGGGCTGACCCCGGCGAGAGTGTGGGTAGACGACCCGTTCAGGCCAAACACTGTGCTAGCCAACGAAGGCCGGAATATCCACCTCTCTGGCGCGACCAACAACGAAGAGACGAACAGGCAACTTGCAGAGATCTTCTCAGCCGAGATCGCACCTGAATGCCGCTCGCGTGGAATTGGTTTCTTCAAGTTGCACTATTCACCGGAAATCTGGAGCTCGATAATCGACACTATTTTTGGTCCGCTCGAGCAAAACGTCGATCGGAGGATCTATTGTGCCCTTTCCGACAGGTCGCCGGCCAGCTTTCCAGTTGTCCCAACGGGGTTTTCCCTACGGCAAATCGATCGACAGCTCCTTGATAGCAAAGTTGGTCACCTTGACTCGGTGTTCGACGAGATTCTGGGTGGCTGGCCGTCCATCGATACCTTTCTCGAGCGGGGATTTGGATTCGCAATGCTGCATGGAACTTCAGTTATCTGTTGGTGCACATCAGAATATGTGAGCGAGAAGCGCTGTGGGATGGGCATCGAAACGATAGAGGACTATCAAGGTAAAGGCATCGCTACTACTGTTGGCGCCCAGGTAGCGAGACAAGCTAAAGGACTGGGGTTGAGTCCGTACTGGGACTGCTGGGAGGACAACAAGCCCTCGATTAGAGTTGCAGAGAAACTGGGCTTTATTGATCCGTACAGTTACAAGATCGCATTTGGCAAATTTGAATGAAGAGATCGCACGAACACATAACACGTCCGTGCCCGGCTTCGGGCTATGCCCTTCGCGTCACCGCTTCGCGGTTCGGGAACGGCGAAATTATGTGAATTGGGTCAAAGAACGCTGAAATAGGATTCTTGATACACTTGGATAACGATCGAGACCAGGGCAAGATCATTCTCATCAACGGCGCATCAAGTGCAGGAAAGTCGACGCTTGCACGTCTCCTCCAGCAGAAATTGGAGGTTCCTTTTTGGCATTTTTCGTTTGACCATCTGCGTGATTCCAATGCCCTGCCATGGTCCCGGATACTCAATCGTGAACTCGATTGGTCAGCCATGCGACCAGCGGTTTTCCATGGGTTTCACCGATGTCTTCCGGTTTTGGCCGAGTCAGGCAACAATCTCATCGTTGACCACATCGTCGAGACCGAGGAATGGTTGTCAGATTTGTTAGACCTTCTTTCCGCTTTCGATGTTTTCGTCGTCGGGGTTCACTGTCCGCTCTCAGAGCTAGAGCGAAGGGAGCGTGACAGAGGAGACCGGGGACCTGGTGAAGCCAGAGCGGACTTTCACATGGTGCACAGTTTTATCGACTACGATCTGGAAGTCGACTCGACCCAGCCGAGCGAAGCCATCGCCGCAGCTGTAATCGATGCTTGGAACACCCGAAGCCGGCCGAATGCCTTCGATCGGATGGCTGCACGCAAGTGATGTCCCCTACTTCATTTAACACAGCAATTCCTGCTGCGCGCCGTTTCGGTGCTTGGCCTTCGGCAAGCCGCATTCGCGGTTCGGGCACGACGAAAGCGTTATCAGCAATGGGCGCCAGACAGCGTCGGATATTTCGATTCGGAGTGTAGATGGAAGAGCCTGAGTGGCCACCCAATTGTAACGCGATCAAGCAGTCCATTAAGGATGCTTTTGATTCGGACAGGTGGTGGATCTACCGCGGCGATAACGTGAAGGAAGTGGAGCGGGCCTTCGCGAAGAGCCATGATTGTGATTATGGCACGAGTGTGTCCAACACAACAGTGGGGCTTGAAGTGATCCTCAAGGCCCTTGGTGTGGGCAATGGCGATGAGGTCGTACTCCCCGCCTATGATTTCTACTCTTTGCCGAAGATCGTCTTGAATGTGGGCGCTAAACCCGTTTTCGTCGGCGTGTGTAGTTCGAATCCAACAATGGATGCGGACCAGCTAGCCGCAGTGATGTCGTCCAAAACCAAAGTCGTGGTCGCCGTCCATATTAGCGGAGCGGCCGCGCAGATCGACGGAGGCGGCTGATGTTCACCATGAACCTCTGCCAGCGTTATCCTGAAGAAAAGCTGGAAGCCCTCCGGGACTACATCGGCGGCGCGGCTCGTTTCTGGACAGAGCGAAAATACGGCGAGGTGATGGTGCGTACCGCCACGGCCGAACGGCGAATACACCTGGAACAGGTGATGGCCAACGATTCCCATCTCGCCGAACTCGTGCGTCGGGCGAGAGAGAAGATGAGCGAGCCCGCGCGAGGGTAGTTGCGCTGTTGAATCATCGCTGCGGACCGGCAACGGGCCGCCGGGGATCGGCGATCCACTCGCTCCAGGACCCCGCATACAATCGCGCCCCTTCCACGCCGGCAACCGCCAGGGCCAGGAGCTGGTGGGCGGCCGTCACTCCGGATCCACAATAGAAGACCGCCCTGTCGGGCGCGGTCTCTCCGAGAATCCCGGAGAAACGAGACCTGAGCCCTGCAGCGGGCAGCAGGCGGCCGTCGCTGCCGAGGTTGCCGGTGAACGGGGCGTTGACGGCGCCGGGTATGTGGCCGGCGACGGGGTCGATGGGCTCTGATTCGCCGCGGAAGCGCTCCTCGGTGCGGGAGTCGATCAGCAGCCAGTCGCTGCGCCCGCGGATTTCATCCACCTCGGCGCTCGTCGCCACCATGGCGCGATTGGGGAGCACCTGGCAGGACCGCGCCCGGCGGCGTCCCGGTTCGCCGGTCACGGCGCCTCCCATTGCCAGCCAGGCGGCCCAGCCGCCGTCCAGCACCAGGGCTTTCTCGTGCCCCACCCAGCGCAGCATCCACCACAGTCGGGCAGCGATGGTCGCATCTCCTTGGTCGTAGGCCACCACGTTCACCTTCGAATCGATCCCCCATTGCGAAAGGGTTGCGCCGAAGCTGGCAGGGGCGGGCAGCGGATGGCGCCCGGTCCTGCCAGCGGCCACCGGCCCGGAAAGATCGTCGTCGAGCTGGGCGTAGAGGGCGTTGGGGATGTGGGCTTCGGCGTAGTCGCGGCGGCCCTGCCCGGGGTCATCGAGGGCGAAGCGGCAGTCGAGGATGCACCAGTCGGGTTCGTTCAGGTGGGAGGACAGGTCTGGAGCGGAGATGAGGGGGGATGGATGGCTCACGAGTCAGTCTTCAAAGCGGTCGAAGAGATTGGCAGGGGTCGATTCGATTTGCGTCTCACATGGTACACCATGGACCCGGAGGGAGCAAGAGCGCGGTGCCCCTCGGCCCGTCCGCCATTCATCCTTGCATCCCGACTGTCCATGTGCTATCATGCCCGAACTGGAGGGCAGCGGCATGACCGACGAGGCAGCCCGTGAAAAATGGGACCGGCGCTACAGCGCCCAGGCCTTCGATCCCCACCTCGAGCCAATTCCGTTCCTCAGAGATCATCTGGACCTCTCGACAGTGGGACGCGCCCTGTGCCTGGCGGCGGGCAATGGACGCAACGCGGTTTATCTTGCCGAGCGGGGATTCCAGGTGGATGCGGTCGATATTTCCGCCGAAGGGCTTCGCCTTTGCCGGCTCCTGGCCGAGACACGAGGGGTAACCGTAAGGCCGATCCTGGCCGACCTGGGGGATTGGCCCATGGGCGAGGGCAGGTACGACCTGATCACGAAATTCTACTACTACCAGCCGCAGCTTTTCGAGCGCATCGGCTCGGCGCTGCGCCCCGGCGGACGGCTCATGTTCCAGACCTTCTCCCAAGGCCAGCTGGCCTTTCCGCGGGGACCGCGCAACCCCGGCCACCTGGCAAAGCCCGAGGACATCCTGCCGCGCATCCGCAGCCTGCGCCTGCGCTTTTACGAGGACAGAATCCTGGGGCCGGGCGGCGACGCATCCTCCGGGGAAGAAGCCGTAATCCGCTTCATCGCCGAGAAGGAGAGCAGCGCCTGACCCGCCCGCCCGCCACTCGCTTGGTTGACGAGGCTGGGGAGAAGGGCTGATTTCGGCGGAGTTTCCTGCGCCAGGAGATGAGCAATGACCGCACATGAACCACCCCTGAGTCCCGCCGATCTCCAGTTCTGGGAGGAGAACGGCTACGTTGTCGCGCGCCGCGTCGTGCCTCCGGAGAACTGCCGCGCCGCCGAGATGGCGGTGTGGGAGTTTGCCGGGATGGACCCCGGCGAACCGGAGACCTGGTACTTCGATCCCCCGCGCGGAATCATGAAGGAGATCTATCAGCACCAGGCGCTGTGGGACAACCGCCAGCATCCCCGCGTACACCAGGCGTTTTCGCAGATCTGGGGCACCCACAAGCTGCTCGTCAGCCGCGACCGCGCCAGCATCAACCCGCCGGAGCGGCCCGGGCAGGAGTTCCAGGGGCCCTGGCTCCACTGGGACATCGGGATCGAGGATCTCCCGGAGCGGATCGGCGTTCAGGGGATCCTTTACCTCACCGATACCGCCGCCGACCAGGGGGCCTTCTCTTGCGTGCCCGGGTTTCACCTGATGCTGCGCCAGTGGCTGCAGTCACTGCCCGCGGGCGCCGAGCCTCGCGAGCTTGTCCGCGAGCACTTCGGCGAGCAGGCGGTTGCGGTCGGGGGAGGCGCCGGCGACCTGGTGATCTGGCACAGCGCCCTGCCCCACGGCAGCAGTCCGAACCGCGCCGCGGTCCCCCGAATCTCCCAGTACGTCACCATGACCCCCGCCCCGGACGAGCTCAGCCCGGAGTCGCGCGCCGAGAGCGAGCGCTGGTGGCGCCAGCGCCTGACCGGCCTGGGGAGGAACGAGAAGGCCAGAGAGCATTTCAAGGGGACCACGGCGGAACTGACCCCGCTGGGGCGCAAGCTGCTCGGGGTCGATGCGTGGTAGAAGGCCGGGCCATTCCAGGGAGGCAGGCAGGAACTTCGCAGGCCATCGCCACGGAGGAGCCATGTTGACGAGGAAGGTGCTGACAGCAGTTGCGCTGGCGGCCCTGACCGCCGGACCGTCGTTCGCGCAGCAAAGCCCGCCAGGATTGGACTGGCGCCAGATCCAGACGGAGCGGTTCAAGGTCATTTTTCCCGCGGCGATCACCGGCGAGGCCCAGCGCGCAGCCAATACCCTCGAGCACATCTACGGCCCGGTCTCCAAAACGCTGCGGGGGCCGCAGAAGCCCATGGACGTGGTGCTGGTCAACCAGTCGACTCAGGCCAACGGTTTCGTAGCCCTGGCACCGCGCCGCAGCGTGTGGTTCAGCACGCCGCCCCAGAACGCGAGGGTGCTCAGCGGCGATTGGTACCAGTTGCTGGCGGTCCACGAAATGCGCCACGTAGTGCAGTTCGACCGCATGCGCCGGGGCTTCGTCCGTCTGGCGTCGCTGTTTTTCGGCGAACAGGGCCAGGCCCTGTCGGGGTTGCTGGTGCCGCCGTGGTTCTGGGAGGGGGATGCGGTGGGAGTCGAGACCGCACTGAGCGAGAGCGGCCGCGGCCGCGTGCCCCGGTTCGGTCTGCACATCCGCTCCCTGCTTCTGGCGGACCGGCGCTATTCCTACTACAAGGCACACCACGGTTCGTACCGCGACTGGTACCCCAGCCACTATCCGCTGGGGTACTTCATGACCACCTATGTCAAGCGCCGCTACGGTCCGGAGAAATGGGACAAGGTCCTGGGCAGCACCACCAGGTGGGCGTTCCTCGTCCCCACCTTCCCCTATTCCTTCAGCTTTGCCCTCAGGCAGCACACCGGGGCCAGCGCCGCCCGCACCTACGAGCGGACGATGGACGAGTTGGCCGATCTGTGGCAGGAACAGCAAGAAGACCTGCCCACGACGCCGCTGCGGGTGCTCGCCGGGCAGAGCCGCCAGGGGGTCTGGACAAACTACGCGAATCCGCATCTTTTGGCCGACGGCAGCGTGCTGGCGAGCAAGAGCGGCCTGGCCGACCCGCCGGCCCTGGTGCGGCTGCACCCCGATGGCCGCGAGGAGCGCCTGCGCTTCTATCAATCGCTGGGCGGAATCCGCGCATCCGGCGGCAAGGCGGCCTGGAACCGCTCCACCCCGGACCGGCGCTGGGGCTATCGCAGCTACTCCGACGTGGTGGTGCTGGACACCGACAGCGGCCGGATGCGCCAGCTCACCCACGAGGCCAAGTTGTTCGCCCCGGCCCCTTCTCCCGATGGCGGGCGCGTTGCCGCCATTGAATTCGGACCGGATCTGCGCTGCCACCTCGTGCTGCTGGAGACCGCCAGCGGGGCCGAGCAGGCCCGCTTCTCAGCCCCCGCAGGGGTCTTCTGGCGCACCCCGGCGTGGTCGGAGGACGGGCGCCATATCGCCGTGGTGAGGCAGGACGAACGCGGCAACACATTAGAGCGCATCGACCCTGGCGATGGCCAGGGGCAGATCGTGTTGCCGCACACCCAGGCCGATATCGGCTGGCCGGTCTTCTGGGGTTACTACCTGCTGTTCGACGCTCCCTATTCGGGCATCGACAACATCCACGCTGTCCACCTGCCGAGCGGGGCGCGCTACCAGGTGACCTCGCGCCCGCTTGCGGCCACCCACGCGGCAGTGGCCGGCGATTCCCTCCTCTTCCAGGAGTACACCGTCGACGGCTACCGCATCGCCGCCATGCTCCTGGACCCGGCGGCCTGGACGCCGGTCGAGCAGGTCGCAGACCTCCAGGTGCGCTACTACGGACCGCTGATCGACCAGGAGCAGGGCGGCCCCGTGTTGGCGGACATTCCGCAGCGGGTCTATCCGGTGAGCAGCTATCGGCCGCTGGGCCATCTTCTCAAAGTACATAGCTGGTCTTTCAGTCCCCTGCCGCCGAGCTATGCCCTCAATCTCACCTCCAGCGATTTGCTCCATCTCAGCAGCACGAGCGCGGGGGTCGAATACAACAGCAACGAGAGCGCCTTCAGCGTCCTGGGCGATATCAGCCTGGCGGCGTGGTACCCCGTTCTCAGCCTGGGCGGGCGCTGGGGTGAGCGGGCGGGAGAGTACGTGATCAGGAGGCGAGTAACGGAAGGCGGCAGCCTCGAGGTCAAGGAGGAAGAAGAGACGGACAGGTGGAGTGAGAAAAGCCTTAGCGCCGGCGTCGGGCTGCCCTTGAATCTGTCCCGCGGCCCCTGGCAGTCCGCCATCCACTTGAGCGCAAAGGCGGAATGGACCGATATCACCGGAAGGGACGACCTGGACCGGACCGAGGACGACCTCTACTGGCCCGATTCAACTAGTGTGGATCAAGAAGTAAAAGACATGATCACAGAAAACCACAACGGGCGCTTTGCGCCGCTGACCTACCGGCTGGTCTTCGGGCGGTCGCGCCATTCGGCAGTACGCGACCTGGCCCCGGCCTGGGGTCAGAGCCTGCAGTTGACCTATCGCCACACGCCCTTTGCCGGCGACTACGGCGGCACCTTGCTGTCGGGGCGGCTGGGACTGGTCTTTCCCGGGCTGGCCGCTCACCACAGCCTGCAACTGGAGGGTGGTTACGAGTGGCAGGATCCGGTCGCGGCCGATACCCTTCCCTACCGCTTTGCAAGCGAACAGACCTTTGTCCGCGGCTACGGCTACCGCTTCCACCGCCGCTTTTACCAGGGGACGGCCAACTATGCCTTGCCGCTGTTCTACCCGGACTGGAACTTGGGGGCGCTGGCGTACTTCAAGCGCTTCAAGGTCAACTTCTTTTACGACTACGGCCGCGGCGAGGGCGGTTTCGGGCCTCCAAGAACCTACCAAACGGCCGGTGCCGAGTTGACGACTAATTTCCACCTCTTCTCACTGCCCATCCCACTGGATATGGGTCTGCGCTACGCCTACCGCTTTGACGAGGGGGATTCGCGTTTCAGCTTGGTGGTCGAGTTTTAACTCGTCGCCATGGTGGCAAGCTACTGTGCTTGCCGGGGAACCTGACCCTCGGACATGGTCGGGTAGAACGGCAGATAGTCCGTGTTGGGGCTGATTCCCACCACCTCGTCCCCCCGCCACCGCATGCGGTATTCCACGCCGTCCGTCGTTTCGGCGGTGATGGCTTCCGGCAGTCCGTAGCTCAGGTGGATCCGGGATCCGGGTTCCTGTTTCTCCACGAACAGGAATCTCCCGATTAATGCCGTGGCGGCCGGTTTTTCGTTTATCGTCAGCTTTACCGATTCGGCCGCGGTCCAGCCCGGGATGCGAATGAACAGGGCCTCCGCCGTCTTCAGGGAGATTCGCAGCCGCCCCATGCGGTCCCGCTCGCTGGCGACGCGCAGGCGCGAGTCCTCATAGTCGAAGTGAAAATTCACCCTGAGCCCCGCTTCGGTGCGGTCCACGATGCCCTGGTAGATATCGCACAGGGTGTGAAGATCGGCCGCAGTGATGTCGGTGGTCGGCCAGGCCTCCCCGTGGGGGTGGCGGTGCATTCCTCCGAAGGAGCCGACGGTGCGGGCGTCGAGATTGGCGTGCTCGTCCCGGCCGTCGTCTGCCATGGGAGCCAGGCCGAGGGGCTCGGTAATCTGCGATGGAAGGATGCGGCAGCGCACGATCCGCTCCGCATCGTCCAGGTACTCTCCGTATCCGAGCCGGGCGAGCCAGAGGGCCAGTTGGGCGGCGTCGCCCGGAGAGGCCGTTTCCCCCTTGGTGTCCAGCTCCCAGTCGTGGGAGATGAATCCGGACTGTTTGACGCTGGTGCGCACGGTTGCGGCATAGGTTGCGGCCACGCGGTCGATGTACTCGTGCTGCCGGGTCAACTGGCCGTACATCAACAGGCCGCGGTAGGTGCCGAAGAGGGAGTGGGTGTGGAGAAAGTCGGATTCGGGCACCGAACCGTCGGGTCGGGTCGCGACCCGCAGATGAAACCGCGCCAGCCGGTCGGCCAGCCCCAGGGCGGCCGCGCTGCCCGTCGCCTCGTAGAACTCCAGCACCCCCTCCAGGGCGCGGCCGTGGTTTTCGGTGAGCCGTATGCCTTTTCTCTCCCGTTGCCCGGGAGTGTTCCCGTCGACCTGTAGGCCGGCCTTTTGGGCCAGATCCACCATCATGGCATAGTTCCAGTGCCCGTCCTCCTGAATGTAGCGGTCCAGGGCGCGGATCAATTTCTCTCCCTGGTCGGCGGCCCATTGGCTCCCGCGCCAGCGCACCAGGCCGGCCAGAGCGAGGAGGATTTCCCGCTGCGAATGCTCGTCGGCCCAACCCGGCGGCCGGTGCTCGAGGGGAAGGAGCAGGCCGCAGATGGAAAGGGGGTTGGCCACGCATTTTTCGAGATTTTCGAGCATGGCCTTCTCCAGCGCGGCCGGAATGGCAAAGCCGGTGGCCGCCTGCAGCCGCAACATCGCGTCCCACCACCTGCCGATGTTGTGGGCCGGATAGTCCATTTTGCACCGGGCCTGCTTCGTCTCGCGGTCGATCTTGATGTTCCACAGCGGCATGTAGTCGTATGCCGGCGAGAGGATATTGAGCAGATTGAACCCCGCCATCTCCATCGATTCTCTGAGCTTCGGAATAGTTCGTTGCCTTGCGTTCATAAGCGCTCCCCGCACTGCTGGTTGAGGGTCTTTCCCGCGCCCGGGCGGGCGCCAACCCATGGCCGATTTTTGTGAGTTCCAGCAAGATAGGAACCGGCGCCAGCAAGCGCAATTACCGGCTGCGCGGGATGTAATCCTGGCGCCAGAGGCTGTCGGGGGGATCGCAACAACGGGAAAATGGGACGGCAAACGGGAGCGCTCGTCTCCACTGCGGGCGATGCTGTCCGCTTTACTTGACCGATCCCCCTGGGTCACTCTATACTTCCTGACATTTCCCCTTTCCGCCGCCCGCGGCGCCCGCACCGGACGGCCACTCCGGTGTCCCCCCGCGCGCCGGCCGCACCGGCGCCTGCGGGAGCATCCTGGCAGCGCGAAACCCCTGGAAGAAGGAGGTACTCATGGCTGGCATCGGTTCCCCCGAACAGAGACTGCGAGAAAAGCCCTATGCAGAGCGGGTTTGCCGCTTGGAGCGCTACCCCGACTGCCTGCCGGCGATCCATCGCAGCCAGGAAAAGCGCGACGAGGCGCGGGCGGTCGCCATTCCTATGGAGGAAGAGGTCGAGGCCATGGCCGCCCTCGGGGTCGAGGTCTGGGTGATCGGCGGCCAACGGGACCGGGGGTGGCCGCTGTTTCCGTCAAAGATGGTCGAGCCCCCGGAGGACGTGGACTTCGAGCTCACCCGCAAGTTCATCGATCTCGCCCATGAGAAAGGGATCGTCGTGCTCTCCTACTACCCGTTCATTTTCACCAAACCTCTGCTCGACAGGCATCCCGACTGGCTCATCCGCATGCTCGACGACGGTGGCGAAGAGGTGTGGAACGAAGGGTGGTTCTGCTGGAACTCCCCCTACCGTGACTGGCTCGGCGACTACATGGTCGAGCTCCTCGACTGCCTCGACCTGGACGGGCTCTATTTCGACGACATGAACTGGGGATCCCATTCCGACGAAGGCCAGCGCCGCACCGGCGGCTGCACCTGCCGCTACTGCCGGCGGCTCTATCTCGAGGAGACCGGAAAGGAGCTGCCCACCCGGGTCGACATGGGCGACGTGGAGTTCAAGCGCTACGTCAACTGGCGTTACGTGAAGTTCTGCGCAGGGGTGCGTCACGTGAACAACAAGATTCACGAAGCGCACCCGCACGCCATCATCGACCTCAATTATTACGGCCGTCCGTACGGGGCTCCGGACATCGGCTGGATGTCGTCCCACCCACTCAACCGGATCGAGCTGGACAGCTACCTCTTCGTCGAGGCCGGTCTGGACAACCTGGGGTGGTCCGTTCCGGCCAAGATCTGCCAGGCCCACCGCTCCACCTTCGGGGTGCTGCAGTTCCAGACCCAATCCTTTCCCGAAGGGGCTTCCCAGAGCGCGCCCTACCCGGAACCGTATTCCGCCGCCCTGTGCGCCCTGACCGCGGTGGCCCACGGGGGAGCGTACATCAACTGCTCCATTCAGATCACCAGCGGCGGCGAACACTCCCTGTACGCGGAGTCCGCCAAGTTCGTGAACGACGAAATGAAGAGGTTGCGCCCTTATGTGGGGGGCGAGACGGTGAAACAGGTGGCCATGCACCTGTCGCAGCAAACCCGGGATTTCGGTTATCCGGATGTGCCCGACGATTTTTGGCGGGCCGTAAAGGGGTATCATCAGATGCTGGGTCGTTCGCAGTGCCTCATCGACTATATCTTCGACGGCGAGCTCGCCTGCGAGAACATCTCGGCCTACCCGGTCCTGCTCCTGCCCAACAGCCGTTGTCTGTCGGAAGCACAGGGCGATGCCATCCGCCGCTACGTCGAAGAGGGTGGAACCCTGGTGGCGACCCACGAAACCTCGCTCCTGGACGAGTTGGGCGAACGGCGCCAAAACTTCCTGCTTGCCGACACCCTGGGCATCGACTACGAGGGCCCCGAGGCCGACGGCCAGGAAGGAGCGAGCGAGAAGGATGTTCTGTGGGAAAAGGGCTGGTTCGGTCGCGTCGTCGATCGCTCCCACTGCGCCACCTATTTGCCCCACGACAAAGGGATGGAGGAGACATGCGGCCGGCTCATCGCTTTCGGAGCGCCGCAGTCCAGAATCGCCGCCCGCAGCGCTACCAGGGTGCTGTGCACCAGGAGCACTCTGGCCTGGACCAGTAATCCGCCCCTTTACAGCTTCAATCCCGCCCGCGACCAGGACTCCGGAATTCCCACTCTGACCGTGAACCACGTGGGCAAGGGGCGCGCCATATACCTCGCCGCTGACATCGGATGCAGCTACGAACGCAATCCTTTGCCCCAGACGAAGCGTCTGCTGGCCCACCTGGTAGGACGGGCCGGGGCGCCGCTGGAGATCGAAGCGCCGGGGGTGGTGGAGGTGACGGCGTGGAAACGGTGCGGCGACGAGATGGCGATTCATCTCCTCAACAATCCCACCCGAAGCGCGCCCTGGTCCACCGGACGCGGCGTCCTGAGCACCCATTTCTACGTGGAAGAGCTGATACCCGTTCGCGATATCCGGATCGGCGTCAACGGCACCGGCGTCGCGCGCGCCTGGCTGCCGTTCAGCGCCACCGAGCTGGACCCGCAGCGGATCGTCGTCCCCGAGTTGAATCTTCAGGAGCTGGTGCTGTTGAAGCTTGTTGACTTCGGTCCCGAATAGTATATATTTGTGCAGGTATTTCGTTGTTCGGACACTGCACCTGTTCCTGGCCGAGGCAGAGCTCGTGGGATTCGTACCTCTTCACTGTCACTCCGTATTCTCGTTCCATGCCGGGGTCTGCAGCACCGGCGAACTGGTGGCGCGGGCCAGGACGCTGGGCATGCGGGCGCTGGCCCTCACCGACACCGACCGCATGAGCGGCCTGATCCGGTTCTACCTGGAATGCCGCAAGGAGGGGCTGAAGCCGATTTTGGGGGTGGAGATCACCGCGTCCGGATGCCCCCGGGAAACCGTTGTCGCCCTGGCCCGCAACGCGGCCGGCTACGGAGACCTCTGCGAGATCGTCACCAGGCGACAGACCGATCCTGCAGCTTTCTCTTTTCGCCGAATCTTAGCCCGGCCGTGGAACGATCTCGTTCTCCTGACTTCTTCGCCCGACCTTCTCGAACTCCTCTCCCGGACGCCCAATCGCACCCGCCTTTTCGCAGAGCTCGTCAACAATTCCCCGGCCACGAGAGCGCGCAGTCGCGAGCTCGAGCGCCGCGCCCGCGACCTCCGCCTGCCGCTGGTCGCAACCAACAATTCGTTCTTTCTGGCGCCGGCTGACTGGGAGGTCCACAGGATCCTGTGCGCCATCGGCCTCAACGCTACCCTCTCCCGCCTGCGCGAGGAAGAACTGCAGCCATCCAGCGCCTATTTCAAGTCGGCGGCGGAAATGGAGCGGGCTTTCCCCGGCCATCTCGAGGCCGTTGCCCGCACCCAGTGCGTGGCCGATCTCTGCGACGTTCAGCTCGAGCTGGGCGAGTGGAAGATGCCCACCATCGCGGTCCCTGGCGGTGTCACTCCGGAGTCGCAACTGGAAAAGCTCGCCGCCGCGGGTCTGCAAGCACACTATGCCGGTTCGGAAAAGTATGAGCGCGCGCGGGCGCTGCAGGAGATGGAGCTGGAGGTGATCTCGAAGCTGGGATATGCCTCCTATTTTCTCTTCGTCAAAGAGATCCGCGACTGGGGCAATGAACGCTTCCGCTCCACCTACCGCCGGCCGCAGGACTGCTCCATTCTCCGGGGCAGCGCCGCCAACTCCATAACCTTCTACAATATCGGGGTCAGCGACCTCGACCCCATCCGCTACGATCTCTACTTTCAGCGCTTTCTCAACGAGGACCGCGCCTCCCCTCCCGACGCCGACCTCGACTTTGCCTGGGACGAGCGCGAAGAGGTCTACGAGTACATGGTGGAAAGGTGGGGGAAGGACCGGGTCGCCGTCACCTGCACCACCAACCACTTCCGCCACCGCGCCGCCTTTCGCGAGACCGCCAAGGTCTTCGGTTACAGCGAGGAGCAGATTTCGTCCGTCCTCAAGAGCCAGCGCTCGCGCACCAGGAAGATCGATGACCGCGAGATCCGCGAGATTCGGGGGATGGCGGCAAGGATCGTCGGCAAACCCCGTTTTCTGGGGCAGCACGCCGGCGGCGTGATCATCACCGACGAACCGATCTGGCGCCACGTCGCCTGCGAGTATTCGGGAGGAGAGAAGAACCGCCTGATCACCCAGATCGACATGCACAACGGCATCGACGAGCTCGGTCTCATCAAGTTCGACATCCTGGGAAACGGCTCCCTGGCCGTACTGCGGGACGCGCTGGCGCAACTAAAAGACCAGGGCATCGGAGATCCCCAGGTGTGGGATCTGGAAAAGTGCTATGCCGATCCCCAGGTCCGGAGCATCCTGAAGAGCGGCCGCACCCGGGGCGTATTCTACATCGAGAGCCCCCCCCAGATGAGGCTGAACCAGAAGGCGCGGGCGCAGACCTTCGAGGAGATCACCGTCACCTCCAGCCTGATCCGGCCGGCGGGCACGGCCTACGCCCAGACCTACGTGGAGCGCCAGCGCAAGGCGCAGCAGGGGGTGCGCGACTGGGAGTTCGTGCACCCGGCTCTCGAGGAGATCCTCGCTGACACCCACGACGTGTGCGCCTTTCAGGAGGACGTGACGAAGATCTGCCACCAGGTCGCCGGCCTCAGCTACAGGAAGGCGGACAGGATCAGGAAGATGATGAACAGCCTGCACGAAGGCGCGGTGCCGCCGGACGAGTGGGAGCGCACCCGCCGCGAGTTTCTCGACGGCTGCCGCGGTCACAGCGGCCTCAGCGAAGGGCAGGCCGGCGAGCTCTGGCAGCGCGTCAGCTCGTTCACCGGGTTCAGCTTCTGCAAGTCCCACAGCGCCACCTACGCCCAGTTGTCCTTTCAGTGCGCCTACCTGAAGACGCGCTATCCGGCCCAGTTCCTGGCCGCCGTCGTCAGCAACGGCCATGGATACTATCGCAGAGATGTATATCTGAACGAAGCGCGGCGTTGGGGCGTGCGCGTCCTGCCCCTGCACGTCAATCACTCGCAGGTCCATTTCCATGGCTGCGACGACTGGATCCGCCCCGGCTTGATGCACGTGCGCAACTTCAGGCGCTCCAGCATGGAAGCGGTGGTCGGCAAACGGGAGGAGGGCGGCCCCTTTCGCGACCTGGAGGATTTCGTCAGGCGCGTCCCCATTTACCGGCGGGAGATCGAGAGTCTCATTCTCGTCGGGGCCTTCGACCATTTTGGATTCACCCAGCCGGAGCTGCTCTTCCACCTGGACGGAATGGATGCCGTCGCCGACGACAGCCAGGCGCAGCTTCCCTTCTCCGCATCGTCGCTGCCGGAGTTCCAGCGCGGCCTCGGCGATTTCACCCTCAGCGAGCGCTGCCTCAACGAGCTCCGCCTCCTGGGATACATGCTGTCCGGAAATATTCTCGACATTCTCGACCTGCATCCCGCCTCCAGGGGGACCGTGCCGGCGCGAACGATCCGTTCCCATGTGGGCCGCCGCATCAAGCTGTTCGGATGGCCCATCGCCGAGCGCAGCCATCGCGTCGCGCGCTCGCAGCGGCTCATGGTGTTCATCACTCTGGAGGACAAAAGCGAGTGCGCCGACGTCATCCTGTGGCCCGACGTGCTGGAGCGCTACGGCGACGAGTTGGTGGAACCGGGGCCCCTGGAGGTCTGGGGCACCGTGAGCGAGGACTGGGACACCTTCAGCCTGGAGGCCGACTCCGTGCGCGCGGTGGAGTGGTCGCCGGCGCTGGTGGACTTCGAGCTGGCGTCCCGGCGCCTGGAAAATTCCTTCGACGGGGACTTCACCTATGCGGATGTCAGGCGCCTCGGCGCGGCCTGAGCCTGAGCCCCTCCACCTGGCGCTCAAGATCGGCGACTTTGCGGCCCAGGCCATAGAGGCCCGGGAACCTGCCCGCCGCGGCCGTGCTTTTGTGGTGGTGCGCCAGAGCGCGGCAAGCCACAAGAGCAGCGTTTTCGCGCGCTCGCGGCAAGCCCGGGAGAGGGGGATCGATGCGGGGATGCCCGTCTTTATCGCGCGCCGCCGCCTGCCGCGGTTGGAAGTCCTGCTGCGGCGCCCGGACTTCGAGGAGGAGACCCGCGGCCGGCTGCTGCGCCTGGTGGAGACCATAACCCCTGCCTTCCACCGCGCTGGAAGGGATCTCTGGATGCTGGATCTGAGCGGAACACCGGTGCAGCGCGACTGGAAAATGGGCGTGTTCGCCGAGTCGTTGCGGCGCCAACTGTTTCAGCGCGTCGGATTGAACGGCGTCGCCATCGCGATCTCGCGCCTGGAGCTGCTCGCTCGAATGCAGGCTGACGCCGCCCGGACAGACGAGGTCCGGGTCTGCGAACCGGGCCGGGAGGATTCCCTGCTGGCCGGCGTGGAGGCTTGCTTTCTGCCCGGATTGTCGCGCTCCTGCCGCGCCCTGCTCGCCAAGTACGGTCTCAAGAAAGTGGGCCAGATACGCTTGCTCGGCAGAAGATCCCTGGTGAAGCGCTTCGGCGCGGAGGGCGAGTTGCTGTTCGAGCTGGTTCGCGGCGCAGGCAGTCCTCCCTCCAGCAGGCGGCGGGAGGAATTGTCCGCCGAGACGATTCTGGACTGGGACATCGTCGACTGGAACGTCCTTGTTCAGTGCGTTCGCTACACCGCCGACAAGCTGTGCTACGAGCTGCGCAGTCGGGACGTGCACCTGAGCTCGTTGGCGCTGACGCTGCGCTATGCGGATGGGGCGCGGGCGCGGAGGTCGAGATCCCTGGCGCAGCCGACACAGAGGTTCGCCGCCGTCGCCGCCGCGGCCGCCGCGCTGTTCGAGCAGCTTTGCCAGCGCCGCATCGCCGTAAAATCCATCAGAATCAGCGCCTCCCGGACGCGCCCGGAGACGGCCCAACTGGACCTGTTCGAGTCGGTCCGGGACAGGAAGAATTATTCCCTCGGCCGCTCCATCCAGGCGATTCGCGACCGCGTGGGGTTTGGCGGGATTCTCTCGGCGGCGACGCTTCCGGTCTACGAGCGCGACCCCGCGGCGGACAGGCAACCGGAGCGCGGCGAGCGTGGCGCTTCCACAATTAATCGGAGATTGGGGTGATTGAGACCATGAGCGAAAACAGTCATTTCTTCGCCTTTCTCTCGAGAATGAAGTTCATTCAGCGCTGGGGCTTGATGCGCAACGTTCGGGCCGAGAACATCCAGGAGCACAGTCTGCAGGTTGCAATGATCGCTCACGGATTGGCCATCATTCGCAACCGCCTGTTCGCGGGAGAACTGGACCCCGAAAGGGTGATGACTCTGGCCGTGTTTCACGAGGTTGGCGAGGTGATTACCGGCGACCTGGCCAGCCCGATCAAGTACTTCAATCCCGAGATCAAAAGAGCATACGGCGAGATAGAGGAAGTGGCCTGTCGAAAACTGTGCGGCATGATCCCGGCAGAGTTGCAACGAGACTATCGTCCTCTACTGTTCCGCGAGGAAGCCGATGTGGAGAACTGGAAACTGGTCAAGGCCGCAGACAAAATCTGCGCCTATGTAAAATGCCTGGAGGAGCTCAAGGCCGGCAACCAGGAGTTTTCAAAGGCGAAGAAGGCTGTCGAGAAAGAAATCGAAAGGATGGAGCTTCCGGAGGTGCGCTACTTCATGGAGCGCTTTGTCCCCAGCTTCTCGCTGACCCTGGACGAGCTCGACTAGAAGGGGCTCAGAACTGGCCTTGCGCTACGAGGGTAGGCGCGAGGAAAGCTTGAAATTTCCTGCAGACTCGGCTACACCTTCGACAAGCTTATTACCACGATCCAAGCTTGTTTTCGGAACCATGACACTCGAAAGAGAGTTTGGTCTATAACCTCAAGAGCTTTCCTGACTAATTGAAATCCCGGGATAGCTCTGATGGCAACGCTTGCGAGTGACAACAAATGGAAGTAGCGAACCTCCATGTGGTCGAAGCTCTCCTCGATCTGTTTGAGGTCGTCGAGAGTGAGGGGTTTTTCGTCCAGTGATCTCATGTGTGGCGTTAGCTTTCGATACAGATTTATCAAGGGATTGTGCCCTAAAGGCTCGAAAAATATCGCCCTCCCACCAGGTTTTAAAACCCTGTTTATTTCTTTCATGGACTTCTTGAGGTCGAGGTGATGCAGGATACCGCTGCCGCAGACTATATCAAACGAATTTTCCGGGAACTTCAATACCTCCGCGTCCATAACCTGAAACGACGTTTGTTCGGCGACTCCCAACTTTGATGCTTTCTCAGCCGCGAGTTTCGTCCCGGCTTCGGAGATGTCGATCCCCCAGACCTTCGCTCCCCGCTTCGCAAGGGTGAAAGCGTGACTTCCCGTCCCGCATCCGTACTCCAGAACTTGCTTCCCGGCACAGTCTCGCTCCACCAGCACGTGATAGTAATCCTTGCTGGATTGAGCAACGGCGTAGAATTTGCCCGCCTTCTCTCTGACATTGCTGGTAAACGCGTGGTTGTGAAACTCGGCTTCCCTCGCAGCTTTTGAACTACCCATTCAGATCCATTCCAAGTTGAGATTAACGCCAATATTGATTCAAACAAAAAAACAGATCTCCGTGACACAAGGGCATAGAGACCGCCCGGACCGAGATGAGATGCTCTTCCTTTCGTTCAGTGGCAGCATGCAGCGCGCCGGCCAACGGATCTCCCTGTGGAGGGGTGGAAGCGAAAAGGCCGCGCCCGTACTTGACCGACTCTTGGAAACCCATTTATAATCTCCAGTCCGGATTCCGCCAGGCAACAAAAGGAGAGGGCATGTTTGCGATTTTCGTGACCATCGACGTCAAACCAGACCATGTTGAAGAATTTGCCGAGGCCAGCTTCGGCGACGCCCGGGGGTCGGTGCGGGACGAGCCGGGATGTTTCCGCTTCGACATCAACCAGGACGAGGAAGTGCCGTCGCGCTTCTACCTCTACGAAGTATACCGCGACGAAGGGGCGTTCCAGGCCCACCTCGAAACGCCCCACTTCCTGGAGTGGCGGCAGAAGGTCCAGCCGTTTTTCGAGGGCGATCCGCAGCGAATCCAGATGAAGACTGTTTTCCCCTCGGACCAGGGATGGAAGGGTCAAAAATCAGGGCTGACAAACTGGTGAAAACAGGCAGCGGCGTGACTGCATACCTCGTCACAATGTCCGTGGCGGGATTGTGCTCGGCGGCGGTCGGTCGGACCCTCCACTGCGATCTCAGCGCTGGGACGGCCCATATTGCCCGCCGGGTCGCTACCCTGCCCGAGCATCCGGCTGCATCATTCCCAACCTTGAAAGGTAGTTTATGTCCGAACCGTCCTTCGATCAGGCGGGCGCCCACCGCTGGTTTGCCGTCGAACTGAACAACCGCACCTGGGATGCGCTGGAGTCGGGGCTGGTGACCCCGGAGACAGCCGAGGAGTACGTCCACGCGGCGCACGCCAGTTGTTATCACTGGATGCAGGTGGGCGCCGTTGCCAATCACGGTCGGGCGGAGTGTCTGGTGGCCAACGTCTATGCGGCCGCCGGCAGGGGAGAGTCGGCACTGGGGCACGCCCGCCGCTATTTGAAACTGGTGCAGGCCAATGATACGCAGATGGCCGATTGGGATCTTGCCTTCGCCTACGACGCCTTGGCCAGAGCCTACGCCGCCATCGGGGAAGAGGAAGCGGCTTGTCAGGCCAGGGAGAGGGCGCGGTCCGCCGGCGATGCCGTTGCCGATGAGGATGATCGGATCCAGTTCACGCGCTGGTTCAATGGTGGCAATTGGCATGAACTGTCTGAAAAATAGCTGGCTTTTCGACGCGTCGACAGCCATATTGCCGTTAACCACCAACCGGAGGACGGCGAACAGTGGAGCCATTAAGCGAATCGGTTGCGAAGGTCAAGGAGGCGGTACCATTTTTCGCGGTTTCGAACCTGGAGGAGTCCCTCCGCTATTACGTCCACGGGCTGGGCTTCGAAATTACCGATAAATGGATAGACGAAGGGAAGCTGCGATGGTGCTGGCTCCGGCATGGAGGGGCCAGCCTGATGCTGCAGGAGTTTCGCAGAGATGGAGGCGATGCCTGGGTTGCGGAGGGGAAGGTGGGTGAGGGCGTTTCCATTTATTTCATCTGCGAGGATGCGGTGGAGATCTATCGCGAGATCAGATCGCGAGGGATCGAGGCCTCCAGACCCCGGGTCGGCAACGGGATGTGGGTTACTTCTTTGGCCGATCCAGACGGCTACCGCATTTGTTTTGAGAGCGACACGGACGCACCAGAGGAGACGGAATACTCGGACGAACCTTAGTGCCCGCGACAGTTGATTCGAGAACGCCCATGGCTTCACCCCATCAGATTACCTATCCCGCCTATCGCCAGAACGTCATGGGACTGAACGGCGCCGTGACCTCCGGCCATGCGCTCGCTTCGCAGGCCGGCGTCCGGATTCTGCAGGCGGGCGGAAACGCGGTGGACGCCGCCATTGCCACGGCGGCGGCGCTTGGTGTGGTCGAGCTCCCCAGTTCGGGCGTGGGGGGTGACGGCTTCCTCATGTTCTACGACGCGGCTTCGCGCCAGGTCCACGGGGTCAACGGCACCGGTCCGGCGCCGTCCGCCGCCACCCGCGAGTATTACGTCGAACGCGGCGGCATCCCGATGAAGGGCGTTCTGAGTGTATCGGTGCCCGGCATTGTGGACGGTTGGCTGCTGGCGCATCGGCCGTTCGGCCGGCTCGGGCTTGCCCAGATCCTGGCGCCGGCGATCGAACTCTGCGAGCAGGGCTTCCCCGTCAGCCACAAGCTTTCCGCGACTTTGCTGGCGGAGCACGAGCGCTTCGCCAGCGATCCCTACACCCTGGCGATCTTTGCCCCGAACGGAAAAGCCCTCGCTCCCGGCGATATCCTCTACCAGCGCGACCTCGGGCAAACCCTCAGGGCCATCGCCGAGGGGGGGCGCGCTGCGTTCTATGAAGGTGAGATCGCCTGCGAAGTTGCCCGCTTCATGGAGGAATACGGCGGTCTGGTCACCTGCGACGATCTGGCCGCCTTCCGAGCCCGCCGCGACGAGCCGATCTACGTCGACTATCACGGCCATCGTGTCTACGAAATGCCGCCGAATTCGAGCGGCCACATCCTGCTCCAGGAACTGAATCTGGTGGATCAGTTCGACCTCGCTTCCATGGGCTGCCTGACGGCCGAGAGCGTTCACATCATGGTGGAAGCGAAGAAACTCGCCTTTGCGGACCGGGAAACCCACATGGCCGATCCCGACTGGCGCCACATTCCCCTTGAGCGCCTGCTGTCGGAGGAATACGCGGCGGAGCGCGCTGCCCTGATCGATCCGAATCGGGCAAACACCGAGGTCACCACCGGGGTCGCCGCGGCGAAGGAGGATACCACCTGCTTCACCGTTGCCGACGGGGAAGGAAACGCGGTCTGCGTTCTGCAGAGCATCCAGTCCAGTCTCGGGTCCAGCCTGATTGCCGGAAACACCGGCATCCTCCTCAACAATCGCATGACCTACTGGCACCTGGAGGAGGACCACCCCAACTGCCTGGCTCCGGGGAAACGGGTGCGCCATACCATGAATCCGGTCATCGCCACCAGGATGGGCGAAGCGGCAATCATCTGCGGCACTCCGGGGGCCGATACCCAGGTCCAGACCAATTTGCAATTGCTGACCCACGCGATTCTTTTCGGCATGACCCCGCAGGAAGCGGTCGAGGCACCGCGCTGGCGCAGTCTGCAAAATCCGCTGGAGTCCACCGTTCCCCATACCTGCGAGGACGGGCTTCAGTTGGAAGCGCGGTTTGGGGAGAAGGTGCGCCGGGGGCTTGAAAGGCGGGGCCACAATATAGAGATCATGGGCGACTGGAGCGGTCCCGGAAACGCGCAGTTCATCGAGCGCAATTGCGCCAGCGGGGTGCTGATCGCCGGCGTCGACCCGCGACAGGACGGGTATGCCATAGTATACTAATGTGCGGTTCAACAGCTATTGATTGGCGCTGTGGGGCAACCTAAATTCATGGTACTCGAGCGCCGGACCGGGCGGATGTTTCGCCGCCAAGCCGGCCGTTGCAGCGGGTGCGCTCAGGCCATTTTTTCTCCGGAGCGGGCCTGGGCAAGAAGATTACTGGACCCTTTCTCAATTATTTAGTCTGGAGGCTGAAATGGCTGACCAACGGCAGAGTATCCTCGAACGCGGCAGCTACTTCCCCGGTGATTGGGTGCGCCCGCGCTACAATCCCGGGACCTGGATGGCCATGGTGGACGTGGCGGAGATCTTCACCGGCCATCGCAGCATTACCCGGGATGGCAGGTACGAGATGTTCGATGGACCGGTCGGAGTGCGATTGCGGGTGGAGGAGGCGCAGAAGTCGGAACCATTTCTGATCCCTGAAAAAGAGTGGGAGACCGACTGCCACGTGGGCCCCGCCCATTTCTGGCGCGAGGACGGACGGCTGCACATGCTCTACCACGCAGGAGAAAACACCTGCTACGCCGTCAGCGACGACGGCTACCACTGGGAACGCCCCGTGCTCGGCCATACCGAGTTCAATGGGTCCACCGAAAACAACATCCTCAAGACTGCGGTGCCTGCAAGCATCTTCGAGGATCCCTCGGCACCCCCCCAGGAACGCTACAAGGCTCTCGGTGCCAAGGGATTCTGGCTCGACCGCGAAAGCGGCGAGGAAGTGGACCCCGACGAGGCGGACAAGTGCTGGCGCGCCGAACACTACGAGGGCAAAGCATACACCGGCCGCAAGGTGGTTCTGAAGGGTGCCCTGGAGGGATACACCTCGCCGGATCGCTTGACCTGGACAAAAATCGACGAACCGCTGGCGAACTACTCGGTGAACGGCGGCATTTCTCCGGGCTACGACGAGCACAACCAGACCTATTTCGCCTACATCCAGCCTCAGGGCTGCGCCCCCGTGGAGCCTCGGAGCCTGGGTAGCAGTATTCCCGAAACCGAGGTTGTGCGCCGGGCGGTGGGACTGACGCGGACAAAGGATTTCCGCCACTGGCCGGCGGCCAAGCTTTTGCTCCATCCCGACGCCCAGGATCCGCTGGACATTTCTTTCTACGGGGCATGCTACTTCCCCTATCCGGGGCGCCGGGAACTTCACGCCATGTTCCTTCCGGTTTTCCACCAAGTCACCGACCACGTGGATATGCAGGTGGCCTTCAGCCGCGACGGTCTGGTGTGGACGCGGCCGGAGCGCCGGCAGGTGGCCAGCGTCGGTCCCCTGGGCAGCGGCGACGCGGGCCAGATCCACGTGTGGCGTAACGGACTGGTGGAGCTTCCCGACGGCCATTGGGCGGTGCCTTTCCAGGGCCGCTCGAACCTGCACACCGTGGAGGAGGAGTATCAGGGCGTCTATTTCCCTCAGATGGGGGAGACCACAAACCAGTGGGCGCGCTGGCGCCCGCACCGGCTCTGCGGGGTGGAGGCGGAAACCGAAGGACGTTTCACCATACCCACGGTGTTTCGCCGGGAAAGCCAGCTGCGCCTCAACTACCGTTGCGCGCCGGGGGGGTGGATCAAGGTGGAGTTGCTGCCGCTGGTTCCGACCATGCTGTGTCCGGATGCGAATCCGCTCGAAGGCTACACATTTGCCCAATGCGACCCCCTGAGCGGCGACGCCGAAGACCAGGTGGTCACCTGGCAGGGAAACGGCGATATCTCCGGTGTCGGGGAGATGGCCGCCATTCGCGTAAGCATGTTCCAGGCAAAGCTGTTCGCCTACCGACTTTAGGGACCCATGCCGGTGCTCGAGCCAGCCACACGACAAAGGAGAATTCTGCGCCATGGATACATCGTTCACCAACAGTAAAGAGGATATCGTCCGGGCTCGCCGGGACGAGACGGACTGGTCGAGCCTGACCCGCGCGGAGCAAATCCGCTCCATCGAATTGGAGGGATACGTGGTCCTGCCCGACCTGCTGCCGCCTGAAACGGTGGAGAAGATTCGGGAGGAGCTGGGCAGGCTGCCGACGCGGAGCGTCGATTACAGCCCCCACCAGCGCGGTTGTCAGGATGTCCAGTGGACGGATTCGCCGGCTTCCATCGAGGTCATCGCCCTGGCCCCGATGGTCGAGTTTCTGACCCAACTTTTCGGCGACGAGATTATCTGTACGTCGTGCGGCTACGGTTGCTCCGAGCCCGGTCACCCGGGCATCGCCATACACACCGATGCCCAGCCCTATGGCTCAAAAATCTTCGGCCAGCAGTCGAGCTCACCGGTACTGGCGCGCGCCCTATACTACCTCGACGACCAAACCCCGGACTGCTCGCCCTTCAAAGTGATTCCCCGCTCCCACCTGTCCATGCACATCGACGCCAATCCCTACAACCGTTTTCTGAGCCATCCCGAAGAGGTGATGGTATGTTGCAAGGCCGGCTCGGCGGTGGTGATCAACCAGAATGTGTTCCACGGCAACTTCCCCAATCACAGCGCTCGCGACCGGCGCATGCTGGCCATCGCCTACCGCCCCTGCTGGGCGGGCCCTCTCGACGATGTGGAGGAGGATCGCGACCCGGAGAAAGTTGCTGGCCTTCCGCAACACATACAGCCCTTCTTCCGCAGTCTCAATACGCGGCACATCGACTACGATGTGCCCAACCGGCCGGATGGCATGGCCCGGGACGCCGCGGGGGTCCGCCCCAGCCGTTGGGGTAGCGCAGACCTGGCCTGAGGATCAGCCCGGAGAAAGCCTTGGCTGGCCCCGGCGCTCAGGCCAGCACCCCTTCCTCTTCGCGGCTGACTCACCCGGAAATTCCCGCAACCGGATTTAGCGTCAGGGTCCGACGAACTGACGCAGCTCGAAGCCGTTGCCCTCCGGGTCGCTGAGCTCCGCGATCCGTACAGGAACCCCGCCGCCGGCTTCCCGCACCGCCTTGACATGGCCTCCGCCCGCCGCGACTTCGGCGACCGCGGAGTCTAGGTCGTCGACGCGGAGATTCAACCCGGCGTGAGCAAAGGGGGCTTCAGCCATCCCCGGGGCGAGGACGTGCAGCGCGACGATACAGCCGCCGCAGCGCAAGGTGCTCCAACCGGGGGACTCGTCCACCACCTGGAGGCCGATTATGTCGCGGTAGAACCGCAGTGCCCGGTCCATCTCTTTGACGTAGTGGATGATCATGGGTTCTTCGGCGTTCATTTGTTTTCCTTGTGGGATGTGTTGGCAGGATGGGTGCGAGGCCTGCTGCAGGGTCAGGGCTGAACATGGCGGAAAAATGGGCTCCGACCTGAAGCGCAGGAACTGATGCGGTGCAGCATCCTAGGATTCGACTTCTTCCAACGGGAGCCCCTCGGGCATCTCGTTGTTTTCTCCGAGAATCCACAAGGGCTGACACAAGGCCCACTGACCCAGGCCGGGCTGCTCCCTCGGCCAGCGCAGTTCGTCGTTTTCGCACTCGATACGGACGTAGCCCTCATCGCCGGCGACGGGATAAGCGGCGGCCGCGGATCGGGTTTCGAGGAGAACCTTTCCTCCGCTGCCGACAAAGCGGATGCGCGATGCGTTCCTGGTGGTGACGCAAATACTTTCGTCCTCCAGGGTCAGGGCCGACACCGAGACTCCCGTGCTGGCGCAGAAGCTGCCGGTTTTCAAGGCGCGGAGGACATGGGCCGAATCGAGCGATTCTGCCCAGACCTCGGTCCACGCCACGAACGGTCCGGCATGGCCGGGATCGGTCCTGTGCATGTCGTCGTTGCCATAGCCCCAACAACTGACCCCAGCGCTGAGAATTGCGTCCCAGAGACGGCGCGCAAAGCCTTGCTCGCCGGCCGGATCATCCTGCTTTCCGTAGCGCAGAAGATAGCCGTTTATCACCTCGATGCCGTCGAAGCGACGCCGTTGGGGATGGTTTAGAAAGAAGCCGGAATCGTCCTCCCAGTCGTGGGGGTGGGCCAGGTATACCACTCCACCCGCCTGCTGCACGACCTCCCGGTAGTCGTGGGTGCCCCTGAAGCGGGCGATGTCGCTCCCCTGTTCGTTGAGGGGATATCCGTTGACCACGATGTGAGGGCCGGTGAAATGATCCTCAAAGCCCGGAAGCAAAAGCAACTCGCGGTCACGGGCAACATTCCAGTTCTCACGGACCCATGGCCGTCCCTGCTCGGCGGCGGTGCGCGCATAATCGCGCAAGTAGGCCTCGCGTCCGGCGTCTTCCGCGCACGGAAAGTGAGGCTTCGAGCCGTGGCCCCGCGGCCGGGCCGGTGACGCAACGACGCCGTCGAGGTTCCAGTCGTGAACCCCGTCGCCGTCCTGATCGCCATAGGCGTTGTGGTCTGCGATGCAGAGGACCTGGTAGCCTTCGCCGGCATAGAGATCGGCCACCTCTTGCGGCGACAACCTGCCGTCGCTGTGGGTGCTGTGGCAATGGAGGTTGGCCCTGAAGACCGGGGTGGCCGGATCGCGGAAAGATCCGACCACCACCACCTCCGACTTGCCCGTGGCGATTACTCGGCGTTCCAACATGATCTTTTCCTACCTCCTCGCCTCGTGCTGCGGCATGGGTTATCTTTCCAGTGCATGGGGGCGTAATTCCGGGTGAGATCGTTCGCCACATCCCGGCTGCAGGCTTCGCCCTCCCTCCCTGCATCCCTTCAGTACGCAGAGCTTGCGGGCCTGCATTGTCTGGAGGGAACCACGGCGACCCGGTCAGTACCCGGACCAAGGCGCCATGGTACTTAACGCTCGAAGACGTAGTAGTTGGGAGCTCTCAGCAAACGGCCTGAACGCCCCTTGGCTGTATTCTCAAGTATTTCAAACAGTAGCCCGGCGGTCAAGGGGCGCAGCGGGCGCAGGCACCAGGAAGGAGGCGGAGGTGAACCGATTCCATCCGCAATTACAGGACGTGCGGCATACAAGGGTCTGTTACAGTAAACAGACCTACTGCGGCCACCCGAGCCAATCCGGAATTTACAATTTCGGCAACGGCGAGATAGCCGTGGTTCACAACCACGCCACTTGCGCCTACGGGGAAGAGGAGGATGTCAATCACGGGGTCTATTTCCGCGAGGGCGTGTTTCTGTTTCAGCGCTCCTATGACCACGGCGAGACCTGGAAGCGCGAGGACGATGTGGTGATCTGGAACAACGGATGGCCCGAGGAAAAGAAAAAGGCCATTCACGAATCTGCCCTGAGCCCAGGGGTTGAACGCGAAGAAATCGACCTTGGAAGTGAGGATGCCATCACCTTTTTCAAGAGGTCGGGCACCGATGGCGTCGATTCCCGGGGCAACAGGAAGCACGAGACCCACGTCTTTCGATCGGCGGACAGGGGTCACACCTGGGAGAAGGTGCCGACGCAGTTATCCCCTCCCCAGGGCTTCAGCTCCGTGCTGGTGGACGGCTATCCTCCCGTTCGCTTTGCCGACGGCACTCTGGCGGTGATGGCAGACCTTGATCAGAGTCAGCTTGCGTTCTATTCCACCGACGACAACGGGCTGGAATGGCACTTCCTGGCGATGGCTGCCCTCGAACCCATTGACGCGGTGGGGCGCTTCGCCTACCAGCGCATGCTGCGCCTGCCGGGGGGGAGATTGCAGTGTTACATGCTGAATCTGGCTGGAATGCGACGCAACGTCCTGACCATGAACCATTCAGATGACGGGGGATTCACCTGGAGTGCACCGAGGGTGATTGTGAGTTGGGGCGAATCACCATGGGCGAAGTTGACCCGCGAGCACGTTTGGTCCGCGGCCATATCCGGCCCCCTTTACCGGTCTCCGTGGCCGCTGCGGCTGCGGGACGGCCGCATCGTGGTGATTTTCGCGCGCCGGAGACCACCTTACGGGATGGGGTTGATTGTGAGCGAGGACGATGGGGCGACCTGGTCGGGCGAAGCGGTAATTCGGGCCGATGGAAGCGATTGGGATCTGGGCTACCCGGTGGCGACACAACTTGAGGATGGTCGCATCTTCACGGCCTACTACTTCATGGAAAAGGACGGCAACAAATTCGGAGGTACGCGCTACATTGCCGGCTCTTTCTTTATGGTTTGATGCTGAGTCGCACCGGGACCGGACCTTAATTGCACCATCCAGTTTTGAGGCGGCGAGGGAACCCCGCTTCCTGCTGGACCGAGCATGGGAAGTCCTTGGCCTCCGCGGATATCCGCCGTCCTTCCCGTCTTGCTTGGTCTCCGCGGGCTTGTATAATTAAACATCGTCGAACAAAGCTAGAGGACAGCAAGCGAAGCGGGAATTTGCGAATGCCGAATAGAATTCCGGGCGTCCTGGTTGCCCTGTTGATGGCAACGGGCACCTGCCTGGCCGCAGGAAAATCCCATATCCAGCCGGGAACGGCGACAATAACCGGCGAGATCCGCGGTCCGGCATCGGAGGAAATTACATTCACCTACCAGCCGCCGTCGGGGCTGGGTATCTCCGAGCAGCGCGTCCTTCTCGACAGCCTGAACCGTTTTGCCCTCGCGCTGCCCGTGACCCGAGGGTCCCTCGTCTGGGGGAATTACGATGGCGGGGAACCCCGATGGGAGTGGCTGCGCTGGCTTGGAACTTTCCTTTACGACCACGATCCCCTGGTCTTGTTCGTCGAAGCCGGCGACAGTCTGCACGTTGTCGCTGAGGAGGGCTTGTTCGGTTCCTCCTATTCCTTCAGCGGCCCCAGCGTGGCCAACAGCCGCTTCATGACCGAGTGGCGCCAGCGACACTCCTCCTTCCGTCCGGACTACAAGGATCTGCAGGTGGAGGACTTTTCCCGCCAGGTGGAACAGTGGCGCCAGGATCGGCTCGAGGTATTGGCCGAGGGGCGCGAGAACTACGCCCTGACTCCGGGGTTCGTCGAATATGCCATGTCCCAGGTCAAATACGAGTGGGCCAGATACATGATTTCCTACCCGGCGAATTACCGCTTTGCCAACGAGCACGAGAACCGGGATATAACCCCGGAGTATTACGCCTTCCTGGAGGAAGCTCCCCTGGTCGACGAAAAGGCCATCGGGGTAGGTAGTTATCATGCCTACCTGCAGCGCGTTCTGAGCTGGGAGTTGAGCGAGGTGTCCGAGCCGGTCGATCGGTCAAGGCTGTCCGCTATCTATGACCTCTCGGGTTTGGAGCTTGCAGATGAGACCCTTGCCCGGCTGGACTCGATCTACGAGGAAGAAGGTAGACAACCCAGGCTGTCGAAGATGATCGATCTGTCGGCGGTCGGTCTGTCGCCGGCAGACCAGGCCGACCTGGACTCCTTCTATGAGAAGTCCGCCAGGTTCTGGAGCACGACCTCTTCAAATGAGGAGAAGGTGCCCAGGGTAGATACGACAGGCGGAGACTTGGTGTTCCATATGCCACTAGGAGAACAGATGGAATCCCTGGCACCTCCCAAGCTGTCGGAGAAACTCGATCTATCTGGGTTGCCAGAATCAGCACGGGTCCTGCTCGACTCTCTGTACGGAAATCGCCAACCGCTGAAGCTGTCCGAGAAAATCGATCTAGCGGAATTAGGGCTGTCGGAAGCTGCTCGTGCCAGGGCCGACTCGATCTACAGCGCACCCTGGAGCAGGATTGGTAAGTCCTGGTTTGAGAAAACATACGATCTCGCCAAAGAAAAACTGGAGGGGAGAGTGCTTTACTGGTTTCTGTCCGGAATGTTGATCGATGGCTTCGCGCACAACTACCAAGCCTTTGCGGAGGTCCGGGCAAGGCTGGGGGATTTTCAGCAGATCAACCCCTATCCGGAATATACCGAGGCCGTCCAGGCGGCTCTGGACAAAGCGCTCAAGGTGCAACCCGGACGACTGGCCCCCGACTTCACTCTCCATGACCTCGACGGCCGGCCGGTATCGCTGAGCCAGTTCAAGGGCAAGGCGGTCCTGCTCGATTTCTGGGCCAGTTGGTGCGGACCGTGTATCGGTGATTTGCCCCATCTGCGAAAAATCAAGGAAAGAACGGCCAATCGACCGGTGGTTTTCCTCAACCTGTCGCTGGACGGGAAGGAGAGGGACTGGAGAAAGGCAGTGGACGACCATGGGATTAAGGGGGTGCACGTGCGCGCCCCCGGCTGGGGCGCGGATGTGGCCAAGGCCTATAACGTGAGGGGCATACCCTCGTATTATCTGGTGGACTCGGGAGGGTTTATCGTGGAGCGCCTGAGGGGAGTAGAGGACATTGACGAGATTGTGGCAAAGATCGACGAGACTCTGGGTAGGACAAATTGAAACGACAGAGCCACAGGTGGCGCCGCCCACTCGCGCGGACCGGACCTTCCCTTTACTCGGTCCAACTTTATTTTATCCAACCATTCTGGGGCCAGCGGCCACTTCTCCGGGAATTCGAATCCCGCCGGCTGTACTTCGGTCCTGACAACAGGGATCAAAACTCCTGATGCGAATCCATATCCTCTCAATTTTACTGGCGGGCTGTCTGCTGTGGGGCTGCGCTCCTCAGACCAGTTTGCAAAAGCCTCCTGAAAGCTCCTTTCGGAATCTGACCGAGCAGGCGGATCTGGTCGTGTCCACACCCACGAATACCAAACATTACATGGTTGTGGTCCCGGGAGGTGCGTTCAAGATGGGGTCCCACTCCGGACGCAGCAACGAGAGGCCGGTGCATTCCGTTTTTTTGAGCACCTACTATATCGGTATGTTCGAGGTGACCAACGCCCTGTACGTGGCCTTCCTGAACGATGTGGGCCAGAACGCCGACAGCAAGGGAAATCCCCTGCTGCGCACCGGCAGTTTCCATGTCCAGATCAAGCGCGATGGCATGAGGTTCAAGGTTAAACCTGCCTACCGCCGCCTGGACCCGCAGGACCATCCGGTCATTGAAGTGTCATGGTTCGGAGCCAGAGCCTACTGCGAGTGGGCAGGTTTGCGTCTGCCCACGGAGGCGGAATGGGAAAAGGCCGCACGCGGAACGAACGGACAGACCTATCCCTGGGGTGAAGATCTCAAACGGGGATGGGCAAACTCAAATGAAGACACGGAAGATTTTCCTTCGACTGCTCCGGTGGGCTATTTCTCCGGTGGTGTTTCACCCTATGGCCTTCATGACATGGCCGGCAATGTATCTGAATGGGTGCAAGACAGGTACGCCGAGGGCTACTATTACGATAGTCCCAAGCGCCACCCGACGGGGCCTGAAATGGGCTTGCACAGAGTACATCGCGGCGGTTCGTGGAAAGAGAACCTGAAAAACTCGCGTGTTTCCGTCCGTCACGAACTTGGCCCAATCCTCTCCAGCGGATCCATCGGTTTCCGCTGTGCCAAGAGTATGTAAAATGCCATTTCACTGCAGGAAATGGCAGATGATCTCCACTTTAATTCCCACCCTCGTCTTCATTGGAGCTCCGGAGATTTGTGGTTGCGGTGTCGAGGAAGAGAGGGTAGGATTCGCCGACGAGAAGGACGAGGAGTTGCTCAAGGCGGCAAAGGAAGGCCGGTTGGATGCAGTGCAGTCGCTGCTCAACTCGAGCGCCAACCTCAATGCAAAAGATGGCGAGGGTGTAACTGCGTTGATGGCGGCGGCCTTCCAGGGTCACGTGGATATCGTCAAGGTCCTGGCCGATTCGGGGGCCGACCTCGACTCCAGGTACAGGGATGACGCCACCGCTCTGATCCTGGCGGCCGAAAACGGCCATTTGGATGTCGCCAGGATTCTGGTCGAATCCGGCGTCGCCCTCGATCTCAAGGACGAAGACGGCATAACCGCGTTGATGTGGGCTTCCCTGGACGGCTATTCAGCAATCGTCAGAACCCTCGTCGAGGCCGGCGCCGACGTCAATGCCCAGAATGCCAAGGGAGCCACCGCCCTGATGGGAGCAGCGGATCGGGGCCATCTCGCCATAGTCAGGATCCTGATCGAAGCCGGCGCCGACCCCAACTCCAGGTACAGGAACGGAGAGACCGCAATGAAAATAGCTGCTTTCCGCGGCTACGGAGAGATCGTCGAGCTGCTTCTCAGTGCCGGCGCCGAGTAACCGTCCGGTTTTCTCCAGAGAGAAGACCGGACGCGCAGCCCTGGGACCGGGTGCTCCTGGAACCACCACCGGCTCACGGGAAAGGATCGGCTCCCCGGGAACAGGCGGCCGACGATGCCCAGAGGACGGTTGGTTGATTCCCTCGATCCCAGCGGAGCCCCGTCTTAGACCTCAGTCTCCCCGGGCAACGAACCGTCTCGTCAGGCGCAGGCCAATCTGGCGCGGGTCGCCGTAGGTTGTGTACAGCTTGTCGACGTAGTCGGGAGGCTCGAGGCCAAAGTAGAAACCCCGAATTTCATAGCGCTCGCCGAGCAGGTTGCGGCCCCATAGCTGCACCGACCATCCACCCCGGTTGTAGGCGATGTGGCCCGCGACCAGTTGGTAGGGGTCCGATTCCTGGTCGTGGCTGTCGGAGAAGAAGAAGCGGTCCATGCCGGTCAAACCCAACCGGGTCTCCAGGCCCGACCGATGGCTGTACTCGGCTCCCAGATTGAAGGTATAGCGCGGAGCGTGGGCAGATGCCCGGTTGCCCAGGGTCATTTCCCCGTCTGTGGTGGGGAAGGTATAGCAATCGACGTGGGTGGTGAGCAGACCAAGCGAGCCGGAGAGTTGGACCTGGGGCAAAACGCGTAAGCTGTGTTCCCATTCCAGGCCGCTGTTGCGTCCTTTGACTGCATTGGCGGTGAAGTAGAAAAAGCTGTTGGGATCCATAGGATCCTGCTGGCTCGATAGCTCGACCTGCTGGTTCGAGCGCAGGGCGTGGAACAGGGTCAGCGCGGTGGAATACCGCGGCCCGGCGGCGCGCCATCCGAGCTCGAAATCGACGATGTACTCAGGGTCATAGGGGCGGTTCTCCGCGGCCAGGTACGGGTGCTGGTTGACCCCGCCTGAGCGGTAGCCGCGCGAGGCCGAAGCGTAGAGCAGGTGTCCCGGACGCCAGTCGTAGCTCAAGGCCGTTTTGCCTCCGCCCAGCCATTGGTCGACGGCGAGGACGGTGCTGGTGCTGTCGGCCCCGTAATTTGCCGTCGATCCCTTATAGGCGGTGTCGTTGCGTTCGATCCGGGCGTTGATTTCCAACCGCAGCTCCGGGCTCAGATGCAGCCCGTACTGGCCGTAAAAGGCGAGGTTACCGATTTCGTAGCTCGCCTTCAGGTCCGTGGCGTCGCCGCCGAACAAATAGCCCGCGGCATCGTCCTCTTCTTTCAGGCTCTTCCAATAGGCCCCCGCCACCAGTTCCTCGACCACCAGCCGCGCCTCCTGGCTCAGGACCGTGCGGTCGCGCACATTGCGGTCGAAAAAATCGTAGCTCCAACCCTGCTCTTCGGGATTAAAGTTGTAGGGCTCCTGCTTCCAGAAGTCCTCGTTGCCCCAATCGCCGTCGTAGCTGTGCTCCAATTCGCTGCGCGAAAACGCGCTGATGGCCACCAGTTCGGCTGGCCCCTCTCCCAGCTTAAACGTGCTTCTGAGCGAGGCTCCGGTGGTCTGCTGGCGGTCCTTGCCCGGCTTGTCGGAGTAGGTGGTCAAGTCTTGGTTGTTGTCCGGGGCCCAGGCGTCGTATCCGTTGTCCATATGGGCCCGGAAAAAGGTGGCCAGCAACCGGGGGCCGGCCGCGGGGGTCCAGCCCATCTTGGCGCGCAGCAACTGCTCGCGCCGGTGGTTGGTGTCGCCGGCGTCGAGGAAGGTGTTGCTGCGAAAGCCGTTGCTGCGGCCGTTCTCGTACCCCAGTCGGAGCGCCAGATCGTTGCCCAATGGCACAGGCAGGTTCACCGCTCCGGAAAAGCGTTTCAAACCATCACTGCCCATTCCGGCGCTGCCCACCCATCCAAAGCCCTGTTGAGGATCAGCCGAGCGCAAATTGATCAGCCCTGCCAGGGCGTTGGGGCCGAAAATGGTCGACTGGGGCCCCTTGAAGACTTCGACCTGGTCGACGTCGAAGAGCAAGCCGGTGGTGCCCATACCGCTCAGGTCGACGTCGTCCATTACGAAACCCACAGAGAAACTGGGCGGCCCTTCCCCGGCGTAATGGCTGCGTTCGCCGACGCCCCGGATCTGGAAATAGCGCGGCCGGGAGGAGCCGCCGGCCCAGTTCAAGTTGGGCACGGCATGGGTCAGATCCTGCAAGTGCCCGGCTCCGGCGGTACCCTGGAGTCGGCTTCTGTCCAGCACGGTCACGCTGGTCGTCGCCTCGCTCAGGGCCTTTTTCACCAGACCTCCCACGACCACGGTCTCCGGCGCTTGCAGCACCGCCGGAGGCAGGAGCACGGTGAGGACGGATTCTTGCGGATACAGGGTGATTGTTTCGTAGCCGACGAAAGAGACTGTTAGCGGGTCGCCGGGGTCGATGGTCAGAGCGAATTGACCGTTGGGGTCGGTAGAGGCGGATGCCGCACCGCCCGCAACGTTGGCGCCTTCGAGCGGCGCTCCGGTTTTGGCGTCGAGCACCCTGCCCTGCACGTGCAGGCTCTGCGCCTCCAGAGGGACGGGAAGGATGCAGAAGACCAGGAGAATTGAAATTCGGCGAAGATGGAATAGCATCATCTGCAAGTTCTCCTTTCCATTTGGAGAAAAAGAAGGGCCGTCTCTTCCTGCGCAGAAGAAACGGCCCGGTTTAATTGGACGGTATCCCATTTCCCTACGCTGGTATGGTCCAGTTCAGGTTCGAAGGGTATCAACTCTCAGCCTCCCCAGGAGGCACCCCTAACGGACGGGTATTCAATTTTCCCGAATATAGGCAATTGGATATGGGGCCACAACGGGAGACATTTTGATGCCCTACAATGGCGCTTTATCTTTAATGTTTTCGACTCTGAAAAAAACCTCAGGCCCGGGTGCAATGACCCCTGATTTGTCCAGCACGGCCCTTCCTTGGTATCAGCGCATCCGCCCTTCGCGAGTCGTGGAGAGCGCTGACCTTGAATGCATTGAAGCTGCCTTCGAGCATCAGGCCGCCCGAACCCCGAAAAGGGCGATCCTCGTCGACGATTGCGGCCACCTGACCTATGAGGAGCTGTGCGGCGCCGTCGAGTCCCGCGCCGCCAACCTGCTGCAGCACTGCCGGAGCAGATCAGGGGGGACGGCAGTCGGCGTGCTGCTCGACAACGACACCCAGAAAATCGTTACCTACTTCGCCTGCCTGAAGGCGGGACTCGCCTATATACCCCTGGAATCATACCCGGCTGCGATCATGGAGCAGATTTTCTCCCGCGCCCCTTTCGGCGCCCTGGTGACCTCCCGGCAGTTCGCCCCGGTTTTGCCCGCCTCTCAAAAGGAGGGCCTGACCACATTGTGGTGTGAGGACACCAGGCTTCGGGAGGGCGTCCAGGGGACATTTCCAAGGCCCGATCCGCTACGGCTGGCGCATATCGCCTTTACCTCGGGCACCAGGGCGGGTATTCCCAAAATGGTCGAGACCGATCAGGTGGGGTCGGTGCTGTCCCATGGGTGGCGTGGCCGGTTGTGGCCCAGCGACCCCCAAAATGACGTTGTAGGGTGCAATATTTTCGGCATCTGGGACGTGGTTCCGGCGCTGTGCCGTGGCATCCCGGCGGTCTTGATCGCCGACGGGGTAATGCGCGACCCTTTCGCCCTGGCGTCCGCAATCATCCGCTTCGGTATTACCCGGATCATGATTACACCGACCCTGCTGGGCGCTTGTCTGGACTGTTCCGAAGGTATCCAGGCGCTGCGGCACCTGCGCTTGCTCGTCCTTTGCGGCGAGATCGTAACACCGGGCCTCATGCATCGCGCCTGGGAGGTGTTGCCGCGGGTGCGCATTGTCAATTTGTATTCCACCGCCGAATGTCACGACATCGCCGCCGGCGAACTCAGGCGGGGGAAAGAAATAACCAGCGGTATGGTGGCGGACTTCGCCGAAGTACATCTCTGCGATCCGAACAATCCTCACCGGCTCGTGAAAGTGGGGAGTGCCGGCAGGATCCTGGTGGGCGGCAGCGCCCTGGCGCTCGCCTGCGGCCACGGTCCCGGGTGCAGGGCCGATGGCTTTTTGGAGGTCGAGCTGCCGGCCGCCAGCGGCGGGTGCCGTTCCACCTGCGTCTACGATACCGGCGACCTGGGCATGTTTCATCCCGGGGGTGAGCTGGAGATCCTGGGCCGCTGCGACAGCGGCATCAAGATCCGGGGTTCGTGGGTTGAACCGGCGGCAGTCGAGGGGATAGTCGAGCAGCACCCATTGGTGCGGCGGGCATGCGTCACCGCGGAGATCGACAACCGGGGTCAGACGGAGTTGGTGGCTTTCGTCACCACCCGGCAAGGGGACATGCAAGCGGCAGACCTGGCCGGACAATTGCATTCGCTCGCCGCCTCCCGCTTGCCGCCACCAAGCGTGCCGGGCCGTTTCATCCCGGTCGCCGAATTTCCCCTCCTGCCTTCCGGAAAGGTCGACCGCAGGCAGTTGCCCGCCGTCCAACAGATCTCAGCAGGACCAGCATCAATCCGGATGCGGCCGTGCGGCCTGCAACGGCGGGTACTGTCCTCCTTCAGGGAGGCTCTCGACGATGCGACGGTCGGGCTGGAGGACGACTTTGAGGCCAGAGGCGGCCACTCCCTCCGAGCGATCAGGCTTTGCGGAATTCTGCACCACAGGACAGGGCGACTCATACAGGTTGGAGATATCTATCTCCAACCTACGCCGATGAGCATGTTTCGCCACCTGCAGCAACGGCAAGACCAGCAACCGCGACCCGAATGGCGCCCGCCCGAGCTGGATTTCGCCACTGCCGGTGCAATTCGCCCACGGTTTCGAACTCGTCCTCGTACCGTTCTGGTAACCGGAGCGACCGGATTTCTGGGATCCGCTCTAGTACACACCCTGCTCCGGGAGACTTCCGCGCACATCGTGGCTCTGGTCCGGGCGGGCGGCAGCGACCACCCGCGCCGGCGCCTGAACAAGGCCCTGGAGAATTTTGAGAGCTCCAATCTGCCCCATCCGGACGTGTCCCCACGCCTGCAGGTGATTCCGGGGGACCTGGCGAAGCCGCTGATGGGTCTCACCTCCGAGGCTTTTACCGCCCTGGGCGGAGAGGTCGAGGCAATTTTTCACCTCGCCGCCGATCTCGATTTATTTGCCTCTTACGGAGATGTCGAGTCCATCAATGTGGGGGGCACCCGGGAAGTACTGCGACTCGCCTTCGAACGGGGAACTCCGGTGCACTGCGTTTCCTCGAGCGCGGTCTTCCCGCTGGGAAGGCGGACCTGGTGGGCGCAGGAAACCTTCGGTCTGGATTCCATGAAGCCCCTGGCGGGGGATCTGGCAACCTCGGGGGCAGACGGCTACTCGCTCTCCAAGTTCGCCGCTGAACTCCTCGTCTGGTCCGCCTTTGAACGGGGATTGCCCGCATCGGTCGTGCGCGTCCCGCACATCCTCGGCCACTCCCAGCGGGGGCTCGGCCAAGCTCGCGATCGCTTGATGATGACGGTGCGGGCCTTTGCAACCGCCGGGTTGTTTCCGGAGGGAGACTGGGGCTGGCAATTTGCTCCCGTTGACCTCGTGTGCAGGGAGCTGGTCTCGGGCTTGAAGAAGGTCCCCTCCAGGGACCGGCCGGTCCGCCACATTGCCCTTGAGCCATTGCGTGCTGCGGAGGTCCTGGCCGCGCTGCGGGCTCTCGGGTTTGAACCCCATCTCCTGTCCCTGCCGGCTCTGGCCAAGGTAATGATCGCGGTTGCACGATCCGGGGCCGGCAGCAGCGCAATGGCGGCCGATCCGGGCCACCAGGCTGTATGCGCCACCGCACAACTCATTCTTCAATACGGACCCCGGGCAGCGCTCAATCTCTCCGACGCACGGCTGGTTACAGCGCCCCCCTTCCCCGGGGATCCCGCCGCGATATTTGGCGCGACATTTGGGCAGACATGCAGACGATCTTCTGTATCCTGAGGGAAAAATTCCTGCGATTAGTCCATGGGAAGCCCAATATTGTAGACCAGGCGGGTAATGCGCCAATCGCCGCTGCGGCGGCTCAACATCCACAGCACGAAGCGCTCCAGGTCGTGGGCGGCGGGCCCCATTTTGTATGTGGTGGCCAGGGACTCTCTGGTAAGGGCAAGAGCTTCTCGCCCTCCCTGACTCAGACTGGTATGGACAACCTTCCGGTCGATCTGGTAGATGGCGTTGCGCAGGCGTTTGTCCAGCCATTCCTTCAATTCGTCGGAGTCGTTGAAAAGAATTTTCCAGGATGCCGGCTGGATTTTATAATCGCCATTATAGGCGGTGAAGCTTTTTTCGCAAAGACCGACGATGCTGCCGCTGTCGCCGCTTTCCCAGCCCTCCGCCTCGCGTTTGAGCAGATCGGCGATCTCGTCAACTGAATCGGAGGAACGCGTCACGCCTACGGTGGTGGAATCTCCGAGATTCTGAACGTAGCCGGTGACCTTCCAATCGTCCTCTGACTTGGTGAAAAACCAGAGACGTTCCGTCCAAATTGGTTTGGTCTCGCCCGTTTGGCGATTGACCACCAGACCCGAGTCGATGGTGGTCACAATTGCCTTTTTCTGAGTGCCCTCTTCGCGGGCGAGAATGAAGGGTACGGTGCGCTCGGTGTCGTAGCGATGGACCCGTAAGTCATCCCGGAGTTCCTGCTCGAAGGAGGAAAAGTCTTCGTGGAGGACGGACCAGCCGCGTGGGTCGATTGAGTTGTGGCCCTCGTAAACCGCCATATCTCTGGCGTAATGCGAAAGGATTATATCCGCATCCCCGGTGCGCTTGCCGAACTTTTCTGCATTGATGGCCTTGCGTATCAGGATGGTCTCGGGAGTTTCACCCGCGTGTAGGTGCACCGGAGCCGCAATTACCAGGAAGTAAAGTAGCGACAATGCGGCGATGGAGATGGACACCCGCTTTCCCATGTGATATCTCCTTATTACGGAGTGTTACTATTGCGGATAATGCACTTGCCCGGATCAACCCACTTTATAATCAAGCTGACTACTGCAGTCAAGCGCCGCTTACGTTTTTTCGTCCCGCCGCGCGAGGGCTTTCCTCCCTGGTACCAGGTCCTCGGTCAGGAGCACTGTGAATATCGCCTTTTCAATATCCCCCAGCTTCATTGATATAAAAATCGTGTTGTCCGATATGCCCCAGGCTGCGCAGGATCCGGCTCCACAACAGCGCCGCGATCCTCCCCCGATCTACCACTATGCGGGCTGTGGCGCTCATGCCGTATGCCAGCGAATACATGCGCTCCTCATTTCTCACTTCCGGGTCGGCGATTGAGACCTTCACCGGGTAACCTCTTCCATCCGCCATGGGCTCAATCGAGACTCCATCCACTGCGCCGGTGAAAACCTTGTATTCCATGTGCGGAAAAGCATCGATGTATAGTTTCACTCCCTGACCGATCTGCACCTTGGGAAGGTCGGCTTCCTGGACCACGATTTCGGCCTGCCACCCGTTTAATTCGGCCAGTTCCAGCAAGGCCTCACCCGCCTGCACCCGATCTCCGCGCCGCAGGTGCAAATCGCCGGTAAGCACGGTGCCGGCCACTGGCGCATGGATGACCGTGCGCGCCAGCCTATACTGCAACAATGCCCTGTCCTGCAGTAATTTCTCGTGCAATCGCTCCAGGGTCCGGATTTCCTGCTGGCGGCCTTCCACAGCCTGCAGCCGTTCGGCGCTGAGGTGCAACTCTGCCTCCTTCTGCTGCAAAACGGCCTTGCCCTGGCGCACCGGCAGGAGTTCTTCCAGAGGTTTTCGGGTCAATCGGGCAGCAAGCGAATTTGCCCCGGAATAGAGTTGCTGCTCGGCTCGGACCTGATCCAGTTGCAGGGCTACCAACTCCATTTCAAGACGAGCTTTTGCCATCTCGGCGCGGCGAATTGCCCTCTCGCGCTCCATTCCTACCTCGATTTCGGCTCTCCGGCTATCGTTGATTTCGAGGTCTTTCTCCACTTTTCGCAGTTCTGTCTTCCACTCCTCACCGTCCAGCGCCATCAGGCGCTGGCCCGCACTTACGCGCTGGCCCTGGCGCACGGAGACTTCGCGCAGGATGCCGCTGATTTCGGTTTTTACCAGGCGCAGGCTACGAGGCTCGACCATGCCCTTCCCTTCCACGCTGACATCCATGCCAAAATGCCAGCTCAGCAACCCTCCCATTGCCGCCAGGGCCAGGACACCCAGGAGGATCAGTTGCAGAAAGTGGCGGACAAATCCAAATCCTGTTCCACCGAATAGATCTGCGGGTTCTGCCTTTCTGGTGCGATTAATTGCCACGAAAACGACCTATTCTCCGGACCCGGGGCTCCGGTTCCCTCTCCTTGCCGATAGTGAACTGTTCAACGCCGCACCCGGGGATAATCGCTGCAAACTCCGTACCGGTTCTCAGGGGGCAGGATCAGCTGGAAATTCGGGGGCAATGCGGTTTTGAATGGGTAGGTGGAAATTTTTTGAGTGAATGGCCATAAAGTGGAAGGTACACCTGTGGGTCGTTCCATTCCCAATCCGCGTGGAATGGAAAACACAGGCCGGAGGATGATTTGGATCGCCCCGGAGAGTCCTCTTCACGGCGACCCGCACAGATTTGTTTCTGTCAGTGATCTCCCCCTTCCGTCAGGGTCTCCGCGCGATGAAATATGCGCTGGCCTCGATCATGTCTCTTGAAGTCACACCAGAACCTGGCGGCTGATGCTGATCGGACCCGTGGGGAAGGACGTGAGGAGGAAGTAGATCAAGGACGATCGCCACTGCAATGGTGCAAGGATTGTCTCCCATATTCGCGGTTACTATATTGGACACCGGTGCCAGGGAAGGGACCAACATTCCGCCGCAGAAATCCTCGAACTGGTGGTCCCCTTCTCCAGCATCCCCGAACGGGATCTTTGCTGCCACCAGCGGCGACCTTCATGTCATTGGGTCCACATGTCGAGCCCCTGCAAGGCCCCGGCGCTTATCGTCGGCAACGGCGAGCCTCCTTCAAGAACCCTCTTCGACAGCCTCATGCAAAAGGTTCAACTGTTGGTGTGCGCCGACGGAGGTGCCAACATCTCCGCCGGATACGGCTATATCCCGGACTACATAATCGGCGACCTCGATTCTTTGGAAGAAGATGCCCGGTCCGGGGTAGCCGCCGAGCGCATCATAAAGATCGATGCCGACAATACCAGCACCGATCTCCACAAGGTCCTGGTCCAGGTCGAAAAACTGAGGGTCACAAGGGCAGTAATGGTGGGAGTAACAGGCGGCCGCACCGACCACGTTTTATGGAATCTCAGCCTCTTGAAGACATTTGCCGGGCGGCTGCAGCTGCGCATAGTAGATGATTATTGCGATACTCGGCTCGTTGGCGCCCACATTCGCTTCCGCGCTCCGATCGGCCAGAAACTTTCTCTCTGCCCCCTTTCGGGTCCGGTGAGCGGAATCGAGACGGCCGGCCTCAAATTTGCGTTGCGGTGGGAAACTTTGAGCCCGGGGGTCCGCGAGGGAATTTCCAACGAGGTAGTGGAAAACCCGGTGGAAATCAGAGTTGGACGGGGCGACCTTCTGCTCTGCATCCAAAGAGAAGAGGGGTTGGGAGATTTGCCCTGCTTAGAAACTTAGCATGCAGGGTTGGCCGGTCTTGATATTCGCTTCCCTCTTTCGGAGTTTTCGAAAATTAGTAATAAGTTTATATTTATCAGAGACTAAGAATAAAAAATAGGATTTCAGGAAGGGGCAAAGCGCGCTCGCCGCAGGCGATGCGGTCACCCGGTGCCGCCGGGCATTTCAACCCACCTCTAGCCCAGGAACAACTCGCAATAGTCCACACCAGAAGGAAAGATTGGAGAAAGCACCGCTATGTTAAATTACCTCAGCCAGGACCAGTGGCAGCACTTCGACGAAGAAGGCTATGTTCACCTGGGGAGAACTCTGGAAACGGAGGAATTGCGCGCCATTCAGCAACGCATCGACGACATTATGATGGGCAGAGCGGAGCTCGACTATGGCCGCACGATGATGCAACTGGAAGGCCGGGACGGCGAATACAGCAACCTGCAATCCCAGAGCAAAGGTCACAAAGGTGCTACCCTGGACTACCGCAAAGTCCAGGATCTCGAGTTGGACCCTCTTTTCCTGGACTATATGCAAAGCCCGTTGTTCCGCCATATCTGCGCCAGGGTCTATGGTCAGGACACTCCCATTTCCTGTATGCGGGCCATGTTCATGAACAAGCCGGCGGGAAAGGGCTCAAATCTTCCCTGGCATCAAGACCACTGGACTCATCTCGACCACACCCCCCTCGTTACCGTGTGGACGGCACTCGACCATGCTACCGTCCGCAACGGCTGCGTGGAAATCATACCCAGGTCCCATCTCGCCATTGTCAATCCGGAGGTTTCCGGAGGTTTTATCACCGACGAACAGGTGAGGGCTGCCCAGGCCGGCTCAGCGCCTTTATATCTCGAGCTGGAGGCGGGTGAGGCAGTACTGTTGCACAACCACCTGCTGCACAGTTCGGCGACCAATAAAACCAATGCTCCCCGCCGCGCCTTCAGCGTCTGCTATACCAACGCCGCTACCAAGACCCGCAACGGCGCTACATTCCCAACTGTCTTCGGGCCCGGGGCGCTGAGTCCGCATCAGATCCGGTCCGAATCATGCCCCTGACCGACGAACACCACGCTTTCCTGGACGCTCAGGGGTATCTCGTGATCGCAGACGCCCTTGACGGCGACCTGTTGGCTCAGGTCCGGGAACATTTCTACCGGGTTGAGGAGGAAACGAGACAGGCGTGGATAGAATCCTTCGATCGACCGCCCAAATTCAAACCCTATGGCCTGGGTCCCACGGCGCACGTGGTCGAGCCCATCATCACCCACGCGGAAATCTTCCTCGATCTTCTGGAGTTACCTCTGACGGTTTCCACTCTGCGCGCATTTTTGGGCCCCGACATCCAGATGCTCGACAACGCTTTGCACGTCAAACCAGCCGGCACCAGGACCCACACTCGCTGGCACAGAGACGCCGCAAGGGGCGTTTATTCGCCCCGGGGATGGAGCGCGGAGGAATGCCGGGAGTGGGAGCGGATAAAGGCTTGTGAAAATCCCTGTGCCAAGCTCAAGGTTTTTTTCTTCGTTGACGATATCGATGCAGACACCGCCCCTTTCAGTGTGGTGCCCGGGTCTCACGAACTGGAAGTGGACGCGGTCCCCCAATACGATCCTCTCACCGATATGCCCGGCCACGTCAAGCTGGTGGGCAAGGCAGGTACAGCCCTCATCTGGCACGCGACCATCTGGCACACGGCCATGGACAACGTCGGCGCCCGCGCCAGGCGCATGCTCCTCTTCAACTATGCCCACTATGGAATGAAGCAGTACGAGCCCTGCGTCCCCACGCCGGAACTGGCGGGGCGCGCGCGGCAACGCTCGCCGCTCTGCCGTCAACTCCTCGGACTGGAGCGCATGTCCGCGGTCTGAGGGTGAGTTCGCTCCTTCCTGCTCGCTTGCGGCTGGTAGATTACTTCCATCTCCAAAAGGGAATTCAGTTTTCCCGCAGCCGGCGCAGCATCCAGGGTATGCTGCGCACTGCGGCGATCTCGTGGCCCCCGTCGTGGACCTCGATTCCCAGATGGGACCGGGGCCGGGCGTAGAGGTCGTAGACCGGCCGGAGATTGCGGACCAGAGCGCGGACGTCGCGCACCGGAAAGAGCTTGTCGCGGCGGCCGGAATCGAGGAAGAGGGGACGGGGAGCGATGAGGGCTGCCAGGTCGACGTGCTCAAAGTACCTGGCCAGGTCGCGCAGATGGCCGCAAGTGCAGTGGGGTCGGTCAAGAAACGTATTGCGGTGGGAACTCAGGTAACCGCAGATACCGGTGGCGCGCACCCGCCTTTGCAGTCCCGACAGGAAGAGAGTCATCTCTCCCCCCAGGGAAAGCCCCATTGCGCCGATCCGTTTCTCGTTCACGGTTTCCAGGCTCTTGAGCAGATCGAGGGCTCGCACCAGGTCCCAGTAGCGCAGGCCAATGAGAGTGTGTCCCACCATGTTGAGTCCGTGCACCAGAACGTTGTAGGTGATGTTGTCCTCGGGTAGAGCGCGCTCTCCGAAACCGATTTGCTCCGGACAGAGAACCACACAACCTTCCTCGGCAAATCGCCTGCCAAAGCCATGGTAGATCGAATTGGGATCGATGGATTCGTCCTTGCCTCCCCTGCTGTGCCCATGGATGCAAAGCATGCCGGGTGCGGGGAAGCGCACGCCCTTCGGAGTCAGAAGGTAGGCCGAGGCCTGCAACCCTGTCCGGGTCCAGTAGATGAGGCGCTCCCGGATGTAGTGCTCGGTTTCCTCGATCACCCGGCGCTCCAGGCCGAAATCGATTTTCTCCTCCGGCATCTCACCGAGAATTTTCCGCACCACACGGCGCGCTTTGCGCTGCCAGGTTTGGAATGCCTCTTTGGACGAGGTATCGAAGGGCATTTGGCGCAAGCTCGAATCGACAATAGAACGGTATAGATCCAGGATTTGTTGGCCCAGCATAAGCTCTCCTCTCAGGGGTATTTGCCCACAAAGTAGTAGCGGATAATAGATAGTTCCCTCACCGGGCTCAAGAGAGATCGCGTCCTCCCTGGGAGCTGAATCCGGAGTTTGTCAGGGCGACAACCGGATCCAGGTTATTCCGTGGTTCCGTGGGCTTGGCCAGGGCGGCAGGTGGGCAGCGGCAGGGGATTTCCGCGCTCGAGCGGCGGATCTTTATTGAGGCGTATGCTGAGCCCCCGTATTTTACCATGGCGCCGCTGCCCCTACTTCGTCGAGGCCCCGTTGCCCGCGGACAATCTGGAGGGCTACGCGCGCCTGGCCGATGCGGTGGACACGCGCATTGCCGCCGGGGACTGGGGCTTCTCCACCTGCTTCGAGTTCGAGGATCTCATGAACCGTGGCCGGGTGGACGTGGTCCAGCCCAGCTCTGTGCGGTCGGGGGGCATGCGCGAGATCACCCGCATCGCGGAGGCGGCATTCCGGCGGGGCCTCCTTTGTGTGCCCCACGCCTGGTGCCATGTGGTTGGTGTGGCCGCCGAGATTCACCTCGCCGCTGTGCTGCCCAATACGCCTTACTTCGAGACTCCTCTGGCCTTCCCGGATTCACCGATCATTTCCGAGTTGCTGGATCCACATCCGGAACTGGACGAGAACGGACAGTTCACCGTGCCTAAGCGGCCTGGGCTGGGCTTCGAGCTGAACCAGGAGGTTGTGGCCAAATTTCAGGTGGATCCGTACTGATGCCGCCTGCAGAGGGAGGAAAATGCGGGGAGGAGGAAGGGCGACGGGAGCGCGTTTGAAGGCGGGGTTTCATGCGGAGGCGCCAGGGCCGAATGAGCTCCGGCTGCATTCCGCGGGGAGGACCTCAAGGCGGCGGCGCGCCCGGGTCAAACCCTCGGTGAAAGGTCCCGGTGGGACTTCTCCCTCGCCGGGATACGGACGGCCGAAGTAGTCGTAGTTCAGCAATTGGTGACGAGGAACCCGCAGATCCTCGTCTGTCTGCGCCGACCAGGCCAGGCTTGGAGCGGCGGGATTGACGACAATTTCCATATCCTCCGTTCGACTCCCCCGGTCCAGACCCTTCCCCCGCCAGTCTTCCAGGTCGAACTCCTCGCCCACCCCTGAGAAAATGTTGTGATCTGAAGTGTTTTCGAGGTCAAAATAATCGACGGGCACGGCACAATTGGCGACGATATTGTTTATTACCTGGTTGTTTTTGCCCAGACCTACCCGGTCCCTATCCTTCGTCTTCAACATGCGGATTCCGGCCGTACTGCAATCTACCACCAGGTTGTGTGCTATCAGGAGGAGATCGCAGTCGTGCTGGTAGATGCCGCTCCCCTGCACCTGGTAGATGATATTGTGGTCGATCAGATTGAAGGAGTCCGATGCTTCAAAGAAAATCGCTCCGTGGTAGGACGAGATATGGTGCACCAGATTCCGGCATACCCGGGTATTGCGGTTCAAAAAATCGATCCAGATACCCGGGGCAGCGTAGCAGTGGTGGATGTGATTTCCCTGCACCAGAGCACCGTTGGTGTAGAGTATTTTTATGCCTGCGGTTTCCCAGTAGGGCTCCGCTTCCTGCCAGCCGCAATCGTGGATGTGGTTGTTGGCCACCAGGCTCCGCGCCACTACCGTACCCTGAACCCCGCCGGTGCCGCAATCGTAAATGTGATTGCCGCGCACGATGTGGTTGCCCGTCTTCTTTTCCAGTTCCTCCACTGGACCGCGGTCGACATGCTCGTTGGTCCAGGCGCCAATCTCTACGCCCACTGCGTTGATTTGGCGCACCGTGTTGTCTTCGATGATCCAGTGGTTGCCGCCCCAGGTATTGACAGCCCCGTTTCCAGAACGCACGAACCCGTTGCCCGCGTGCTCGAAGACGAGGCCCTTGATGCGCAGAAACCCCAACCCCTTGAGCATTGGCTTGAACAGATACTGCTGGTCGGTCACCTCGAAGTGCTGGGTATTGGGATTGCTGCGGTCGAAGGGATTGACGTGCAGCCGTTTTTCATCCGCGTCTACCCAGAAAGAGCCGGGGACTCTGGGAACGTCCTCATAGCTGGCAAGCTGGATCAGGCGCCGGCCATTCTGGAAGACGAGTGCGCGCCGCAGAGTATGTGGAACCTTGCCGCGCACGGCTCTGGCCCAGCGCATGATCTCGAAATCTTTTTCCGTTGTATTGACCAATGCAAACGGGTGATCGCCTGAGAAGAATTCATCGGGGAGGTCGGCCATCCAGGTATTGACCGAAATCCGCGCGGGCCAGCGGGAAAGTTCCCAGGTCGCCTCGAGGATGCGCGATCCCCTGATGATGGCCTTCGCGCCGGGCGCGGCCTCAAAACTGATCATCTTGTCGGTCCCCGTGCCCCCACGCCGGGGCCTGATCCATTCGCGGTAGACGCCTGTCTTGATCAGGACTTTTTCGGCGGGGGCCACCACCTCTGCCGCGCGCTGAATCGTAAGGAAGGGCGCGTCTTCGCTGCCCGGGTTATCGTCTCCGGCGGCCGGATGTCGCTGATCGACATAGTAAGCTTTCTGGTAATCCGTTCTGTCCCGCCAAAGGCTGAAATTCGTTCCGTCTGGAAGACAAACCCGGGAATTTTGCAAATTCGAATAGGTGCTCATGCTCTTGGGCTCCTCCGTCGCTGTTCCCGAATCTGGGGTGATCCCTGGGATCGAAGGACAAACTACACGTCAATGCAACTGGGGCGAAACAAATCTGTAATCGGACTTGCTTAGGGTTGAAGCGGAGCCGAATCTGGATCCTATCGGCATTGTTCTTGTCCACTTCCAGCAATTGTCAAAGCCGATACCAACAAAATTATCTTGACATTCACTGGGTTCATTATATATAAATAACTTATAGATTATAAAGACAATGATAGAATAAAGACAATGATAGAACATAGAATATACTATTTCGAGGCATGAGATTATAGTGGCTGTCCTCATGCCTTACCTCAAGTGCTGTCAGCTACTTACACCAAACAAGCTGGATTTCGATAGTAGGTAGATGGTCAGGATGAGGCGGTTTTCGATTTCCTTCACCATCGTCAAATAAATAGGTGATTTGGCGACAAGCAGCGTTGGGCCCCAGGCAGGTGTCCAAGAAAGGAGGTGTAGTACAACGGGGCCGATGTAGATCACAGGAATTCGTCGCAAGGGGTTACATGTTGGATGCACCCTTGTTATCTCGTGGACATCGTTAAAATGATTTCGCTGCCTTTTCTCCTCTCAACCACCAGAATTATTGAGTGCAGGCGGCGCAGTTGATTTTAACGTCACATGGAGAGAAAGAAATGCCAAGATTGCACATAACCATATTAGGATTGGCAGTGGCCATCCTGGCCAGCGGCTTTGCCGGGGCCGAAACATATCCTGCTTCGGCGCCGGTGGCGGAAACCTTCGAAGCTGAAGCCCTTCGCATCAGCAGGGTTCCGCCGGTGAATCCCCTGCGGATTACCACCACGGATGTACCCTGGGGCGGAAGCGGACCTGCGGACATCGAATTCACCCTGAACCAGCGCGCCATGGTGTGGGTCGCCATCTACGAGATCGGCAGCAACGAGACCGGAGCGACAAGTCTCTTCGGCGCGGTGCAGCGGCTGCAGCCGCAGGACAAGTTCGTCGCCATTGCACCGAATCCGGCCGGTGCTACCGTGGAGGCCGGCAACAACTCGATCAGGTGGGACGGCAATGACTGGGAGGGCAATGCGGTTGGGTCGGGCAGTTATGAATTCGACGTCATCGGGTTCAATATCCTCGACGAGGCAACGCTGGTTGCTCCGACTAATTACGGAGATTTTGACGACACTATCCTCGACCTGCGCACTGGGGATATTTGGGGGATGCAGGAGGAGCGATTCAACCCCAATACCGGATGGTCGCCCCGAAATTCTATTTTCCGCGCCACTCTGGGCACGGACTTTCTCGGAAATCCCACCGCCTGGGAAACCTGGGACGCCAACAATGTCTACAACGAGCTCAATAATGTAGAGCCTAATTCCCGCGGTGGTCTCTATCCCGATCCCAGCTCGGAGGACATTTTCTACATAAGCGAGTCCAGTTGGAACGAAAATTCCGGCGTCATCAAGATGAGAGCCAACCGCGCCGCCAGGGCATTCGAGCCGGTTACGGATTTTGGCGAGAATGGACTTGCCAGTACGCCCGGGCCGCCGGAAGAAGAGAATGCCATGCAGGTTGCCATATGGAACAACATGCTGATCTCGCCGAGCTGGAGCAACAGTGATCCACCGGCAGGAAAGCTCAATTTCTGGGACAAGGACACCGGCGAGCACCTCATGGCCTGGGATCATATAAGGGAGTTCTTCTTCAGGATACGCCTGGATGACAACAACAATGAGACCATCAGTGGCGGTGGCCCGTCCGGCGTGGTCGCCGATGAAAGCGGCCTTTGGGTCGCCGGCTGGAGGTCCACCAACGTGATCAAGCTGGATTGGGACGGCAACCTCATCTGGGTCAATGGACCGGGCGATGTCTTTGCCGATCAGATCTCCGCCGAGGTCGCCTCGGGCCGGGGAATCGGTGGAGATGTTGGCACCAATGGCGCCCAGAACGGTATCGTCATCCGCGTACAGCCCGATCTCTCCGGCAACATAGCTGTTTACAGTCCGCGGCACAATCACCTCGGTTCCGCCTACGAAGCATTGGGTCGCGATGGTACCGGGCTGTTCAGGATGTTCGCCGACTCCAAGAACTTCGCTCCGATGCGGCCTGCTTTGAACACGGGGTGCGCGGTTATTCAGAACGACATTTCCAGGGTGACCGGCGAGCCCTATCGCGGTCCCAATGCCGGCAGTCCCGGACCGTGGGACGGGATGTATTGGGATGCCGCTGGATGGAAGCTCTTGACCAATGACTTGGGGACAGATATCGAGGAAGGGACCCCTGGATATAGACTGGGTATGTTGGTTCATGTCCCCTTCGACCTGCAGACCGCCCGGCTCGCGGGGACGGCCGTCGAGGCAGTGGAGAGCGCCGGCACGCCCGACAGCTACGCCCTGGGCGCGGCCTATCCCAACCCCTTCAACCCCGAAACCAGTATCGACTTTGCCGTGCCCAATGACGGGCACGTCAGGATCGACGTCTACAACGCCGCCGGTCAGGTGGTCGACAGTCTGGTGGACCGGGAGTTGGGCGCGGGGTCCTACAAGGCAACCTGGAACGCCCTCGACCAATATGGCGAGCAGGTGTCGAGCGGGGTCTATTTTTATCGGATGGTGGCCGGCGATTTTTCCGCCACCCATTCGATGACCTTGCTGAAATAAGGCCGACGGGCCTTTGTTGATGTCTCGATTTGGACAGGGGTGGATTGCGAAATCTGCCCCTGTCCAATGTACGGTGCTCAACCATTGTGAGGCTTGGCTGAGCTTGGGTGAGAAATATTCAATTGAACCGGATTGATAGCTGAGAAGTTCGGCGGTGGTCGAGCAGCTAGAATCGGGGGCTTGAGGAGCTTCCCGTTAAGGTGTTGGGCAACCCAGAATAAGTTCTGGCGAGAGCATGCGGGCTGGACGGATTCGCGGCGTTGCCCTGCGGGGGTGGATTGCAAAATCTGCCCCTGCGGCGTTTCTGGCTGCTGCCCTTGAGGGGGAAGCGGGCACTATGTGCCCAGGTTTCTACCGGTAATATGCGACTCGGAAAGCTACATTTTTCTCTGTTGTTGGTGGCCGCAGCGGTGGTTGCAGCCGGAGTCTTTGTGCTCTCGCGGCCCCAACAGGCCAGCCTTCGCCTTTCCCTTCCTGACATCCTGAAAGGCCACGATCAAGGAGTCGTCGCACTGGTGGAGGAAACCCTTCGGCTGGTCTCGGAAGATCCTGGAAATCCCGGCCAGTGGATGCTCCTGGGATATGTCTATGAAGCGAATGCTCTGGATTCCCTGGCTCTCGACAGCTATCAGAGAGCCCTGTCCATTGACTCTTCCCGGCCAAAGGGCTGGTACCGGGTGGCACGGGTCAAAACGAGGTTGGGAGACCAGCAAGGAGCAATAGCTGCCGCCGAGCGCGTGGTCGAGTTGGAGCCGCGCTACGCACCGGTCCACTGGCGCCTGGGTCTGTGGTATCTGGAACAGGGGCGCCTGAAGCAGGCGCGTGCCTCCTGCAAACGCGCCATTGAGCTAAATCCCGAAGACCCGGCTGGCTGGTGGGGGTTGGGTCGCGTCTACTTGCAAGGCAATCAGCCCCAGAAGGCTGCCATGGTACTGGAGAGATTTCTTCAAAGAAGGCCGGAAGATGGTTACGCCCATCTGCTTCTGGGCGCGGCCTACCGGCAGTTGGGGCGCTGGAAAGAAGCAGGTGTCCATCTGGAGAAAGGTGCCGGGAAAAAGCCCGTGTGGCGCGATGTGTGGGACGCAGAGCTGGGGCGCTATAACAGGGGCTTGAAGGCGGAGTTCAGCAAGGCCAGCCAACTCGTCGCAGCGGGGAGATTCGACGCGGCCTTGCCTCTGCTGGAAGAGTTGCGCCGGCGTCATCCCCATAGTCTGGCTGTCCTCAACAGGCTCAGCGAGGTCTACAGGAGTAAGAAAAAATTCGCCACGGCGCTGAAGATTTTGGAGACCGCATTGACCAGGTACTCGGACAACGCCAAGCTCCACGGCAACATAGCAGGCCTGCATATCGAGTTGCAAAATCCCTCCCTGGCACTGGACCACCTGGACCGGGCTCTTGATCTCGACCCGACTCTGAATACGGTTTACAGGGCAAAGGGCATGGTTCTAACAGGTATGCACCAGGACCGCGCCGCAGCCGAGGTATTCGCCCAAGGGCTGCAATACAACCCACAGGACACGTTTCTTCTTTTGCAATTGGGCCAGGTTCAATGCAAGCTGAAGGAATGGGGGCCGGGAATCGGCCATCTGCAACGCGCCGCCGAACTCGATCCGACCTTTACTCAGGCGTTTGTGGAAATCGGCCGGGCAAAGAAGGAACTGGGAGCTTTCGACGAGGCCGAGGTTGCGCTCGAACGCGCGGCTGCGCTCAATCCCAGGTCTCGGAAAATCGAGGTTCTCCTTGAGGATGTCCGGCGTCTGAAAGGCTCAAAGGGGTGATAGGTGGATAGCATGGTCGGGACCAGCCGAATGCTTCCGGCCGCCGGTATGCTTTGCCTTTTGTCACTTTGCTGCAACTCTCACGAGGATCGTGGATCGCGCCAAGGGGAGAAAGACATGGCGAAAAATAAAACTCTTCCATGGTTTGCAGAATCCGCAAAGGAACGGGGGATTGACTTTGTCTTTGAATCCGGACATCGAGGGCGTTATTTGCTGCCCGAAATAGTTGCCGGAGGCGCGGCACTTTTCGACATGGACAACGACGGCGACCTCGATGCTTACCTGGTGCAGGGGGGAAGCCTGGCCGGGGAAAAGTTATCCGGTCCTGCCAACCAGCTCCATCGCAACAGGGGCGACGGGCACTTCGAGGATGTCACCGCGGCCAGCGGAGCGGACGATCGCGGCTATGGGATGGGGGTGGCCACCGGAGACTACGACAACGATGGCGACACCGATCTCTACTTGACCAATGTGGGGGCGAACGTCTTGCTGCAAAACGACGGTGAGGGGCGCTTTTCCGACGTTTCCGCTTCTGCTCGGGTGGGAGATGCAGGGTGTGGAGCCAGTGCGGCTTTTGTGGACTTTGATGCTGACGGCGACCTCGATCTATTCGCGAGCAATTACGTTGGCTGGTCCATTGCTACCGAGCTGGAGTGCGCCAGCGCTCTGGGCAAGCTGGATTATTGCCTTCCTAGCATGTACGACGCACCGACGCCGGATGTGCTCTACCGCAACCAGGGGGACGGCACCTTTGATGATGTGTCGGCGGATTCGGGGATCCGCGCGGCGCGTGGCAATGGCCTCGGGGTGGTGTGCGGCGACTTCGACGGGGACGGCCGCACCGATATCTTCGTGGCCAACGATGGCAGCATGAACCATCTGTGGCTGAACCAGGGCAACGGCACTTTGGCCGAGCAGGCGCTGTTGCGCGGCTGTGCCCTGGACGAAAGCGGACAAGTCAAAGCGGGCATGGGAGTAAGTGCGATCGACCTTGACGGCAACGAAACTCTCGATTTGCTGGTTGTCAACCTGCGCCACGAGACCGATTCTTTTTACCGCAACCAGGGGGATTACTTCGTCGACGCTACGGCCGCAGTCGGCCTGGCCTGGGGAGGCTATCCCTTCACCCGCTTTGGCGTGGGTATTCTCGATTTCGACAACGATGGGTTTCCTGACCTTTACGAAGTCAATGGCCGGGTCGAGCAGAACAATCTCAAACTATTCTCCGGCGATCCTTTTGCGGAGCCCAACCTGCTCTTTCGCGGGCGGCCGGGTAGCCGCTTTGAGGAGGTGGTTCCCAGGGGTGGGACGGCCCATCCCCTGGTGGCCACGAGCCGAGCCGCAGCTTTTGGGGACGTCGATAACGACGGCGGCGTCGACGTGCTGGTGGTCAACCGGGATGCACCGGCTTACCTGCTGTACAATATCGTCTCCGAACGGGGCAATTGGCTTGCCTTCCGGGTGCTCAACCAGCACGGCAGTGATGCCATCGGAGCCAGGGTGAGCTTTGAAGTAGGAAATGAAAAAAAGTGGCGCGAAGTTCGGACGGCCTACAGCTATCTGGCTGCCAACGACCCACGCCCTCACTTCGGGTTGGGGGCTGGCACCCGGGTTTCTGGCGTGGCCGTGCGCTGGCCCGATGGGCAACGCGAAAATTTCGGCGCCTTTGCAGCCAACCAAATTATTACCTTGCAACGCGGAAATGGCAGAGCGCAGGTCCGCGATTGAGGAGGGGACACCATGTGGTCACGACTCAAAAATTGCCGTTTTTGGCACAAAAGCATGCTGGGAATCGCCATGAGGTTACCTTGTCTGGCGGTCTTCGCCCTTTGGAGTCCGGTGCTGCTGCTTTTCGCCGCAAGCGGGGCAGAGGAGGACTCGCCGCAGCGGCGCCTCCTGACCGAGGTGGTCTCGGCACAACCCTTTCTGCGCTGGGAGGGGCAGGTCTACCGCAACTATGCGCTGAAGCATTTCACCAACTATCCCAACCACACGACTCCCTACACCGATACCCCGAGATCCCGCTACGATTTCATGGGCAATTTCTTGATGACCGGCTACGATCTCTACGAGTGGCAGGAGCTGCGCACGGTGGGGCAGAAGTTCGGCAGCAGCATCTTCAAGGATTCCAACGAGGGTCCGTGGCACTCGACCTTCGACTATCTGGTGATTGGGCGCGACGGCTACCGGAGCTGGGGTTACAACCTCATCGTCGGCGATGCGGTGATCGCCCGTTTTACTCCCTTGACCCTGTCGAAGGTGAATTTCAACGGCGCGCGTTTTGACCTCACTATGCCCAATCTGCAGTTCACCGGCCTGATGTCCAGGATAGAACGACCCAAGGACATCACTCGCGCCGTCACCGAGGCTTTTCGGCGGGAGACCCACTATGCCGACGATTCGACCCTGCTCCTGGGGAGCCGGGCGCAGACCGACCTTGGCGCCCTGACTCTGGGACTCAACTGGGTAAACCAGCACGTCTACCGGAGCTCCCCTACCTCGGGCAACAGTCTCAAGGGCCGGATCAAGGCGGACCAGCCCCTGATGGAATGGATCTTGGTGCGCTTTACGGATGACTCGCCGGCCGACGGGACGGGAGGGGCCGTGGTGCAGGACGTGCACCTGGTGGTCGACGGAGAGGCGCGGCCGGATCTGACACCGCAAGTGATCCGCCATCGCTCCAATCCCACCATTCAGGTGGGGTTCGCCTCGGCGCTGGGTGGCTTCACTCCTCTCAACTACAGGGGTTTCTCCGCTTCTTCCGGGGGCACGCCCGCCTTCAATGAGGTTTTTTATCTGGAGCGCGAGGTTCCCTTTTTTTCGGACTACCTCTTTCGGCTCGACCACGAGGCCGGGATAGACGTGAGCAATTCCGCCGATATAGCCGGCCTGGTCTCGACCTTTGCGGTGGAATCGCCGCACGAGATGCTGCGTGCCGACGGCGAGGATGAACTGGTTTTTCTCTTCGACATGACCAGCGAGACCAGCGTGCGGTCGGTGGAAGTGATAGCTCTGCTGGGCAATGACTACCAGGTGGACGTGGCCATGTTGTACGTGAAGAGCGAGGGCTCCAGTGCCCACCACGACCGCTTCTCGAGCACTTACTTCCAGACGACCTTGCGGGCCCGGGGCAACGTGCAGGATCTGTCCAACCTGGAGCGGGTGAGCTTCGGAGTGGGGGAGAACACGGCCAACTTCGTCTACAGCGCCGACGTGCAGTTGAAGCTGCCGGGGTTGGAGATTGCGGGGGAATACGCCCGTTCGAGCGTGTATTCGCGCTTTCCGGCATGGACGGAGGAGGAGCAGGCCTTCGATGCGGCGCCGCGCTTTGCCGACCGGGGTTCGGCCTACTTCGTCAACGCAGTCCACCGCTTCGATCGCGGCCTGGTGGGCGGCGAGCTCTTTGCCATCAATCCCGATTTTCAGACCGAGATGCGCAACTACCTGGCCACCGCATCGAGTCTCTGGCTAGGTCATCTGGACCTTGCACTCAACAACACCATGTACTGGCAGCTGGTCGAGGACAACGAGGACGGCGACGTCTATCCCGACATCCGCTACGGCAATGCGGTGGGGGTACCCGTGGACCGGGTGGGCACTGATCTCAACGGCGTGTGGATGGGTCAGGACGAGGACGGTGACGGGACGCCGGACACCAATCGCAACCTCAACCGGCTGCCGGACCACGAAGAACCTTTTCTGATGTTCGATGTGGAGCCCAACACCTATGCCTACGGTCTGGACCGCAACCACAACAACGACCCGGACCATCGCGAGGACGATCGCGAGGTGGACTACCCCTATGATCACGATGAGCGCGGTTACCACCTCTTTGGCCAATGGGCTCTGAGCCCTCACTGGTCTTTTTCAATGGGCCGCTACGAGGTGGAGGAGATGGCCGGGGGTGGGCGCAACCGCATGACCTATGGGCTGGTGGGATACCGCTGGCAGGGGTCGGGCAGCTGGCGGCGTCTGTTTTTCGAGAACAATCTGCGCCACGTGCAGGACGATATTCCCGACGAGATCATGACCTACGACGTGGACGCCGGACCCCGAGATGCCTTGTTCGGCGGCCGCGGACCCTTCTACACCAGAGAAGCAGATCCCGGCACGGGCATACCGGCCTTCATCAGATACCGGTTCGTTCTGGACCCGCTTTATTATCGCGACAGTTTCGTCAACGAGACCTATCTGGAAGGGCGCGTCCATCCCTGGTCGCGGTTGGTGGCGGTGCAGAAATTCCGCTGGCGCTTCAACTGGCAGCGGGCAGGGCGGCACAACCAGGATTTCTTTCAGAGCGCGCGGCGGCAGGATTTCTGGACCTGGGTTGGCCGGATGCAGTACAGCTGGCACTGGCGCAAGGTGCGGCTGGTCTGGCAATACAAGCTGATGGCCTTGCGCCTGGTGGACCGGGGGCGGAACGTGCGCCTGCAATCGGAGTATCGCTCGATCCCCATAGTCCGCCTGGAGTATCCGCTTTCGGCGCGCACGTCGCTGCGGGCGGGGGTGCAGGGGATCGGTTCGCTGCCCTATCGGCGCAAAGACCACGTCTCGAGCCAGCGCAGCTTTGAGCAGCGCACGGCCTTTCTGACCTTGACCAACCGCTCGCGCTATTTCGGCTACGATCTGGTGACGATCGTGGGGTTCAGCAAAGACGCGATGAAGTTCGACCTTGAGGCCTACGAGTTCGCCGAGTTCGACACCCTGTCGTTTTTCGTGCGTACTCTGGTGGGTTTCACCGAGTTTGGCCGGCCGATATAGCAAGGGGCCCCGATGGCAGACCGAGAAAGGCCGGAGAGGTAGATCACATATGCTGCGGGTCGCCAGGTCGTCCTATCTGCCGGTATTCGCCCTCTGGATTCGGGTGCTGTTGCTGATCGCCGGCAGCGCTGCAGCGGAAGAGCAGCGGCGCTTCCCGGCCGAGGTGGTGTCGGCCCAGCCCTTTCTGCGCTGGGAGGGGCGGGTTTACCGCAACTATGCGCTGCAAAATTTCGCCAACTATCCCAACCATACTACGCCCTACACCGATACCCCGAAAGCCCGCTTCGACTTCATGGGAAACTTCCTGATGACCGGCTACGATCTCTACCAGTGGCAGGAGTTGCGCACCCGGGGGCAGAAATTCGGCAGCAGCATCTTCAAGGATTCCAACGAAGGTCCTTGGCACTCCACCTTCGACTATCTGGTGGCGGGCCGCGACGGCTACGGCAACTGGGGCTACAACTTACTGGTGGGCGACGCGGTAATCGCGCGTTTTACACCGCTGACCCTGTCGAAGGTGAATTTCAACGGCGTGCGCCTTGACCTGTCCACACCCCGTTGGAAGTGGACGGGCCTGGCGTCCAGGGTGGAACGCCCCAAGGACCGGAACAACAGGGTCACAGAGACCTTTCGCCAGAAGATCGACTATGCCGACGATTCGACCCTGCTCCTGGGAAGCCGGGCACAGGCGCACCTGGGGGCTCTGGCACTGGGTGTCAACTGGGTAAACCAGCACATCTACCAGAGCTCGCGGACTTCGGGCAACAGTCTCAAGGGCCGGCTCAAGCCGGATCAGCCCCTGATGGACTGGATTCTGGTGCGTTTTACTGACGATTCGCCGGAGGACGGTAGGGGTGGCGCCGTGGTTCAGGACGTGCACCTGGTGGTCGACGGGGAGGCGCGGCCGGACCTGACTCCGCGGGTGATCCGCCACAGGTCGGACCCCGTCATCCAGGTGGGGTTTGCTTCGGCGCTGGGCGGATTCACTCGCCTGAACTACACTCGTTTCACCGCCTCTTCCGGGGGCACGGCTGCCTTCAACGAGGTCTTTTATCTGCAGCGCGAGTTTCCCTATTTTTCGGACTACCTCTTTCGGCTCGACCACGAGGCCGGGATCGACGTGAGCAATTCCGCCGATATAGCTGGTCTGGTCTCGACCTTTGCGGTGGAATCGCCGCATGAGATGCTGCGCGCCGATGGCGAGGATCAGTTGGTTTTCTTTTTCGACATGACCGGCGAATCCAGCGTGCGGTCGGTGGAAGTGGAAGCTCTGCTGGGCAATGACTACCAGGTGGACGTGGCCATGTTGTACGTGAAGAGCACCAGTGCCAGTGCCTACCACGACCGTCTCTCGAGCACCTACTACCACACCGCCATGCGGTCCAGGGGCAACGTGCAGGACCTGTCCAACCTGGAGCGGGTGCGCTTCGGAGTGGGGGAGAATACGGCCAACTTCGTCTACAGCGCGGACGTGCAGTTGAGTCTTCCGGGGTTGGAGGTTGCGGGAGAATACGCCCGTTCGAGCGTGTATTCGCGCTATCCGGCGCGGATGGGGGAGGAGCCGGCATTCGATGCGGCGCCGCGCTTTGGCGACCGGGGTTCGGCCTACTTCGTCAACGCCATCCACCGCTTTGGGCGCGGTCTGGTGGGCAGCGAGTTCTTTGCCATCAACCCCGATTTTCAGACCGAGATGCGCAGCTTCCTGCATGGAGAGGGAGTCTGGTTACAACATCTGGATCTCGTGTTCAACGATACCATGTACTGGCAGCTGGTGGACGACAACGAGGACGCCGATGTCTATCCCGATATCAGGTATGGCAACCCGGTGGGGGTGCCCGTGGACCGGGTGGGCACCGATTTCAACGGGGTGTGGATGGGGCAGGACGAGGACGGCGACGGGACGCCGGACACCAATCGCAACCTCAATCGCTTGCCGGACTACGAAGAGCCCTTTCTGATGTTCGACGTGGAGCCCAACGCCTATGCTTACGGTCTCGACCGCAACCACAACAACGAGCCGGACCATCGCGAGGACGACCGCGAGGTGGACTACCCCTATGACCACGATGAGCGTGGCTATCACCTCTTCGGCCAGTGGGACCTGAGTCGTCGCTGGTCGTTTTCGGCGGGCCGCTACGAGGTGAAGGAGATGGCCGGGGGCGGGCGCAATCGCATGACCTATGGGTTGGTAGGCTACCGCTGGCAGGGGTCGGGCAGCTGGCGGCGCCTGTTTTTCGAGAACAATCTGCGCCACGTGCAGGACGATATTCCCGACGAGATCATGGCCTTCAACGTGGACGCCGGACCCCGGGACTCCCTGTTTGGCGGCCGTGGTCCCTTCTACATCAGGGAAGAATATCCTGGCACGGGGATACCGGCCTTCATCAGGTACCGGTTTGTCCTGGATCCGCTTTATTATCGCGACAGTTTCGTCAACGAGACCTATCTGGAAGGGCGCGTCCATCCCTGGCCGGGGCTGGAGGCGGTGCAGAAATTCCGCCTGCGCTTCAACTGGCAGCGGGAAGGGCGGCACAATCAGGGTTTCTTTCAGAGCGCGCGGCGGCAGGATTTCTGGACCTGGGTGAGTCGGGTGCAGTACGGCTGGCAATGGCGCAAGTTTCGGCTGGTCTGGCAATACAAGTTGATGGCCTTGCGCCTGGTGGACCGGGGCCGGGAGGTGCGCCTGCAATCGGAGTATCGCTCCATTCCCATTGTGCGCCTGGAGTATCCGCTATCGGCGCGCACGTCGCTGCGCGCGGGGGCGCAGGGGGTCGGTCCTCTGCCTTACCGTCGCAAGGACCACGTGTCGAGCCAGCGCAGCTTCGAGCAGCGCACCGCCTTCCTGACCCTGACCAACCGCTCGCGCTATTTCGGCTACGATCTGGTGACGATCATGGGGTTCAGCAAAGACGCCATGAAGTTCGACCTTGAGGCCTACAAGTTCGCCGAGTTCGACACCTGGTCGTTTTTCGTGCGCACCCTGGTGGGCTTTACCGAGTTCGGGCGGTCGATATAGCCGATACCGATGGCTGGAGGCCGCAGGGGATTATTCGTCTCCTTGAGCTTTGAGTCGCTGGAAGTCCTCGAGAAGTGCTTTGAGCCTGGGGTTGAGGGAGGCGGCGCGCTTGAAGGCATCCTCGGCTTCGCCGAGTTTTCCGAGTTTCTTATTTGCTTCTCCAATCGCCACGAAACCCCGGGCAAAGGTCGAGTCCAGGTCGACCGCCCGCTGAAAACTGGCCAGGCCTTTCTCCCACTCTTCCAGTTCGCACCGGGCAAGACCTGACAAAAGGAATAGGCCCGGGTTGCGGGGGTCGTAGCGCAGCGCTTGCTCACAAGCGTCGGCTGCTGCGGAATAGCTGCCCATGTTCATCAGGATGGCGGCCTTCTTCTCATGGGCTTTCCCCATTCTCGGATCCAGGGCGATGGCCCGGTCCAGATGCTCCAGCGCCAGGGTTGAGTTTTTCATCGCGGTGTATAAGGTTGCCATGTTCAAATGGAGATGGACATTGTCGGGATATCTCTTCAAGGCCTCACCCAACACCTCAAGGGCCTGTTGCGGCAGGTTCTTTTTGATAAATACCGTGCCCAGGTTATTCAGAACAGCCAGATTGTCCGGGTGTCGCCGCTGCAGTTTTTGCAAAATTTCCATTGCGGCGTCCAATTCCCCTAGTTCGGCGAGCCTGCCGGCCTTGGCGGCCTGGACTCGATAGCCTGTCCGGTATTGCTCCAGTTCTTCGTCCCACCTGTCGCGCAACTCCGCTACGCCTCCAGCCCCTCTTTCCAGTTCAACCCTCGCTTCTTCCCAGCGTCCCAGTTGTCGGTAGGCTGTTCCCAGGAGCAGGTGAGTATAAACATCCTGGGGCGACTTCTCCGCCAGTTCCTCGAGCATCCCCGCGGCTTCTTCGGGCCGGCGGGTCTGAAGAAGAACCCGCGCAAGACCCCACCATCCTGCAGGGTCCTCCGGGTTCAGGGCAATGGCCTGCTCAAAGGAGGCCTGCGCCTGCCCCAGGTGTCCCTGGTCCAGTTGCCAGAAGCCCAGACGCCAGCGAAGCGGAGCGTGGTCGGGCTCCAGTTCGACAGCACGTCTTAATGCTTCCAGGGCTCCGTTCCGGTCCCCAAGGCTCATTTTGGTCCTCCCTATGCGGTACCACCCTTTTGGCTGGTCAGGGCCGATCGATACGGCTTTGCGATAACTATCGAGGCCAAGAGCGTCGAGTCCATTTGCCTCGTAGACATTACCCAGGCGCATCCATAAATCAGGATCATCTGGGTCTGCCGAGACCGCCTTGAGGTTCTTTTCCACCAGCGCGACGAGATCGGGGTCTTTGCCTGCCAGAATTGCCGGAAGGGCAGGTTGGAAAGGGCGGGGACGACCGAACATGGAAATCCCCAGCGCAATGACCCCTGCTGCAATAAGCGGCACGGCAAAATATTTTTTCCCAAAATGCATGTGTGGGTAGTTTGTCCGGTGGAAAGAGCGGGTAGTTATTTTGGGGTCAGGGATTGCCCTTCCCCTGCTCCAGGGTGATCACCTGATTTGCGGCGAAAGCGCCAAATTTTTCCCTCTGTCCGTTGGCCCAGTGCACCACTACCGCGGAAACCTCATCCGCAGGCCCCAGGCCCAGGTGCAGGCGCGGTGTGCTGGCTGCGAGATAGCTGTAGGCCGTCCTGACCTCGCGTGTCTTTTCGGTGCCATTCACCAATAATCTCACTTTGGCGCCCAACGCTGCGCTGCCGTGGGCGTTCAACACCCGGAAGGCCAGCCAGTTGCCGCGTGCCCCGACCATATTGCGCAGCAAGTAGGCATGCTTGTCGCGGTTGACCACCAGTACATCGATTCCACCGTCGTTGTCAACGTCGCCGAAGGCCGCCGCCCGGCTCGTCCCAACCAGGATTTTGGCTGTTCCTCCCCGGGGCAAAACCTCTTCGAAGCGTACTCCGGGCTTGCCGCGAAAGAGCAGGTTGGGTTCGGCGAAGGGATCCCTCGCCAGCTCCGGGGCATTGCTTTTGACTATGCCGCCGCTGACCTCGTAGAGATCGAGCAGCCCATCGTTGTCGAAGTCGTGGATTCCCGCACCGAAGCGGGTGTAAACATCGCTGCCCCAGGCCAGGCCCAGGACGGCGGTGGCGTCGGTGAAGTAGTGCCCATGGTTTAGAAAGAAAGAATCTGTCTCACTCTTCAAATTGACGACCAGCAAGTCGAGAGCGCCGTTGTCGTCGACGTCGACGGCAGAGACGCCCATCCCCGCCTTGGCTTTGCCGCTTTCGTCCAGGGCACAGCCTCGCAGCAGGGCCTGATCGATGAAGGTGCCATCTTTCCGGTTCATCCACAATTGGTCCAGGTTGCTGTCGTTGGCCACGAAAATGTCGGTCCAGCCATCGCCGTCGAAGTCGCCGCAGACCACGCCCAGGCCATTGCCCTTTGCAGTGGCCAATCCCGCCGCCGCAGTCACGTCTGCAAAGGTACCGTCTCCCCGGTTTCGGTAGAGCACGTCCGTTGTCGGAGCGTCGTACTCCAGAGGGTGACAATAGTCCGGGTCGCCCAGCGGATTGACGCATGTCCTTTCAATGGCCTTGGACCAGCGGACATAGTTGGTCACAAACAAATCCAGGTCGCCGTCTCTGTCGTAGTCCAGGAAAGAAGCACTTGCCCCCCAGTTTCTATTTCCGATCCGGGCTGCGGCAGTGACGTCGGCGAAGTGTCCTAGGCCGTCGTTTTGCAGCAGGACATCCGCGGCCACGTTGGTCACGTAAATATCGGTATCACCATCGTTGTCATAGTCGCCCGTGGCGGCACCCATCCCGTAGCCTGGATCGCCGGCGCCGCTTCGGTCGGTGACGTTCTCGAAGCGGCCGTCGCCGCTATTGCGAAAAAGCTGGTTGGACAGGATGGCTGGATTCTCGCTGCCCAAATGGCCGCCTTGAACCAGATAGGCATCCAGATCGCCGTCCATGTCCATGTCGAAAAGCGCCGCGCCACCGGCCATTATTTCAGGCATGTAGTAGTGCTCCCCGTGTCCCGAGTGGAAGACGAAATCAATCCCTCTATCCTTCGCCACTTCCTCGAACCAGGGTGAATTATTTTGCTCCGGCGTGCTCAAGTCCAGCCCATCGGACCATCTGTCAGCGTTGTCCTTGCAACTGAAAGAAAAAAGGCAAAAAAAACCCAGGATGGCCGAAAACCGGCTGCGACTTGCGCCCGGAAGCATCTGTTTAGCTTTGCCCTGATTCGTCCTTGGGTAGATCGGATCCAAGGGAAGGAAGCCTGTGCTGGCGACTAAGTTGCATAACCCATTCGTCCGTAGCGATTCTGCCTCAGCCTCCCTCCAATTCGAGGAGCGGCAGCAACTCAACCAAGCTATCGATCACGTGCGTGGCACCGGCTGCCTGCAACTGCTGCGGGGTGTGGGCTCCGGTCGTCACTCCGACGACCATGCCGCAGCCCGCCGCCAGACCTTCCTCCATATCTGCTTCAGAGTCACCTACCTTGGCCACTCCGCGGGGGTCCTCCTGTCCGAACTGAGACATCGCCTTGAGGATCATGTCGGGGCTGGGTCTGCCGTGGGCGACGTCGTCGCTTGTCACCGTAAAGTCAATTGTATGGTTCTCCCTCCATCCGAGATTTTCCAGCAAGGTGTCCGCGGTCCGGCGATCGTATCCAGTGTTGAGGACGACGCGGATTCCATTTCCATGAAGGGTTTGGAACACGTGGCCGGCCGCTGGCTGCTCAGACACCCCCTCCCTGTCATATGTGGTCAGGATCAGTCCGCGGAAATCCGCATGTATCTTTTGGGCCAGTGCCGCGTCAACGGTTTCCATGCGCAATCCCAACAGTTGTTTGATCGCAGCGAACTTGGATTTGCCGGCCGTCCTGAGGACCTCGTCATAGGTGAAGTCATAGCCACCCCGCCGGAGTGCGCGTTGCACGATCCTGTAGACAATGCCACCCTCGTCGACGGTGGTTCCGGCCATGTCGAAGACGACCATGTCAATGTTCCCCATCTTTCAGCCTCCGGCACTATTGGGAATCCGCCGTCACAGTCCCTTTATTTCTTTTCCATTGACATCCGGCGCAGTCGTGGAAATCAGTGAAGCCTCCTGCCACTGGCGCAGGATTTCGAAGGCCACGACGGCACAGGCGGAGGCTACGTTGAGGGAGTTTTTATACCCGTACACTGGAATTTCGATCCGTTCGTCGCTTTTCTCGAGAACCTCCCGACTGACGCCCAGAGCCTCGTTGCCGAGAACGAGGGCGACCGGACGGGGGTAAGTCACGGAAGTGTAGGGCCGGCTGTGGGAGGTGGTTTCCAAGGCCCAGACCGGGATGTTTCGTCGCTGGAAGGATTGGACCGCCTCGAGGGCCGAGTCGAAGTGCTCCGCAGGGATGAAGTCGAGGGTGCCGAGTGCCGTTTTGGCGAGCTTGGTGTGGGGTGGATGGGCGGTGTAGCCGCAGGTGGCAATGCCGGCGATGCGGGCGGTGTCGGCGGTGCGGAAGATTGAGCCTACGTTGAAGGCGCTGCGGAGGTTGTCCAGTATCAGATGGAGGGGATGTTTGGGGAGGCACTTATATTCAGCCGGGGTCATATGAATATCGTGGTTGCGCACCGCAAAGGTGGTCTCTTTGCCGTAGTTGCCTGGTTCCAGTTTTTTCATTGGGTAATGATCAGGGCGGGCATGCCCAGGGACTCTGCCGCTGAATCCACAAGGGGCAGCACCACTACTATTTCGAGGGACGCTACAACTTGGGTTTTTTAGTTGGAAATGCCGAAAGCAGGGGTTTATATTAAGGCGCCTCACAATTTCGAGCAAGCCTGGAACGCCTCGTTGAGCCGGCATCGCCGAAATCGAGGCACCATTGCCCAAGTAGAGCAGCTCCCGGCAAACACGGGTCGGGTGGGGAACAAAACTTTTCCCGAGGCATCTTACACCCAGGTGGGAACCCGAGCAGTCGAAGGAGTGTTTCTGTGCCAGTACAGGGTTGACATCGAGTGAGATCTGCAAGTCTACTTTGCCCTATTCTTTTTCTATGGATATTCCTGGCGGGGTGCGGGGCGGCGTACTCGGGAAACATGAAAGGGATGTTGAAGCGCCTGGGAAACCGTGACTACGAAGGGGCGCTGGTCAAGCTCGAAGATCACGACAAACAGACGGACAAACTTCTTTATCGGCTTGAAAAAGGCTTGATCCTGCACTATCGGGGGCTGTATGAGGAGTCCAACAGGCAGTTTGAAAAAGCCGAACGCTTGATTGACAAACGTTACGCCCGTTCTGTTTCCCGCGAGATTGCGGCGCTTCTGACCAACGACGCCATTCGAGCCTATAGCGGGGAGGAGTTCGAGCGGGTGATCATTCACTACTACCGGGCAATGAACTACCACTACCTGGGTGGACCCCAGGGGGCACTGGTCGAGTGCCGCAAGGCGAATTTGAGGCTCGAAGATTACGCTGCTGCTTCCGAGTACGAGCTCAGTTACAAAAACGACGCTTTTCTCCAATACATGAGCGGGTTGTTCTTTGCAGCCGAAGGCGAATGGAACGATGCCTACATATCCTATAAGGACGCGGAAAAGGGCTACATGGCCTACGAACAGGCGCTGGGTTTGGAGGCGCCGGCGATGCTTGGCAAGGACCTGGCTCGAATGGCTAAAAAGCTGGAGTATGTCGAGGACGTGGCGACCTACATGGAGCGCTACGCCCTGCAACCGGAGGATTTGCTGACGCCTGCCGGTACCGAGGTTATCGTTTTTGTCGAGAGTGGATTTATTGCCCGCAAGCACCAGCGAGAGATCAGCCTGCCAATTCTCGAAGACGACAACAGGGCAAAGGTCTGGGACTTGTCGGACAAGCTGGTCTATCGCTACCACCATCCCTACCGCCACTACGAAGTGGATTATTTGCTCAAGGTAGCCCTGCCCGAATATCGGGGGAATTCCACCCAGGTCCTGAGAGTGCGTTTGCGGGGCAGGGCGCAGAGTGTCGACGCCGAGGTGGTGCAGGACCTGGACGCAATTGCATTCAAGAGCTTTGACGAAAAGATAGATACCATATTGCTGCGCACGGTGGCCCGTGTGTTGGCCAAGTATCTTGTCACTGAACTGGTAGAAGAGAAAAGCGAATTTTGGGGCGGTCTGGTCAATCTTTTCGGCGTTGCTACGGAGGCGGCGGACACCCGCGGCTGGTCATCGCTGCCGGCCCAGATCGGCATAGCGCGTTTTTCACTGCCTCCGGGAACAGTTGACCTTGTTGTGGAGTTTTTAAATGAGAATGGCAAGGTGGTGGAAACCCATCCATTCCCCGGGGTGGAAATTGGGAGCTCCAAGCCGGTTTTTCTCAGCTGCAGGAGCTTTAGATGAACGAGGGAGAGCAAAGATGAAATCGGAAAGCTATGTTCTGGGACTGGTTGCGGCTCTGGCGGTGGGAGCTGCCGCTCCGTGTACGGCCCAAGAAGAAACTTCCTCCGGCGCCGCCAGGAAAGTGGCTGAGGTGCTGGAGGACGGTTACCTATTCAATATCATAGACTGGGACGGCGGTGAGTTGCCTCGCCTCTACGAGCGATCCGACCAACTGCCATTGACCCTGGAGGACGTCCGCAAGCTCAGCGCCAACAAGTTCAGCACCGAGGCCATCGTCAGGATGATCCAGGAACGCCGCTGTGCTTGCGATGCCTCGGTGGAAGCTTTGATCGGCCTGAAGGAGGCCGGCGCTTCCGAGGAGGTGGTCCAGGCTGTATCCTTGCATGCCCTACCTCCCAATCGCGCTGTGAACCTGACGATCACCATGGATTTTGAGGGGATGGGCGGGGCCCCCGTCTCCAACCAGGCGCGCAAGGGATATCTTTATTTGGTTATTCCCGATGGCAACCGCGAGCGGGTTTTCGTAGGTAACCTGCAGACCATTCTAGGTGGTAAGTGGCAGCGCGACAGCCTGGTGGATCAAACCGACCTGCTGCTGCCCAAGAAGGTGCGGCGCATCGCCTTTTCCGCCGCCGTTCCGCTGAAGACCTACGGGCCCAAAAAGGCCATGGTTTTTACCTCGACCCGGCCCAATATTTTTACCTCGGCGGATATCCCGCCGGCGGACCGGGCCGGCGTGCGCGAGTACGAGTTCGACTACCCGGCAAGCTCCTTGCAACGGGATTGCACCTTGCAGGTGCTGCACAAACAGGACGCCATGTTGCAGGACCGTTGGCATCTTGTGCGGACACATTTTGAATGTGAATGGGACTGAAAGGAGATGAGCATGAGATATTTTTTCTTGGGATTGGCTGCTTTAGGATTGGGTCTGGCTGCCTGCGGTGGTCCCCGAGCCTTTACCCGGGGGGAGTACGGCGATCCAAACGAGATCAACATGCTGGACGACAAGTGGAACCAGAACGACATGCAATTGATCGCCAAGACCATGGTAACTTCCCTGGAGACCTGGGCGGCGAAGGCGGAATGGGATACCAGGCCGGTGGTAATTCTGGAGACGCCGAAGAATAGAACCTCCGAGCACATCGACATACAGGCACTTTACGACCACATCAAGACAGCTCTGATCCAGAGCGGCGAATTCAGCTTCCTCGACAAGGCCGCCCGCGGCGAAATCGCCGGCGAGTACGAATACCAGGGTTCGGGTTACGTGGATCCGAGTCAAGCCATGGGACCCGGCCGGCAGAAGGGAGCGGAATTTTTGATGGGGGGAGTCATAACCTCCACCATTCAACAGGTGGGTAAGTACAAAGCCGTTTACTACAAGGCTACTTTCGAGTTGACCAGCATCGAGACCACCGAAATCGTGTGGACCGACCACAAGGAAATCGTTAAACATTTCAAGAAGAAGAGCATTGGATTCTAGGAAAAGGGAGCGCAATATGTATCGCTGGACGTGTCTGGTATTGACCCTGGGTCTAGTTGCTGGCGCCGGCGCGGACGAGCCCGAACCGGGCCGCACCGACGGACCGGAAGGGGGCGAGTACGGCAAGGGCGGCTACAGGTATGCGAGTACGGGAGGGGACTTTTTCGTAGAAGGTTTTTTCGGCTCTGCCACAGTGGAGGAGGATGGAGAGGATATGGTTGAGGGCACGTCGGAGACCGACCTGATTTCAGGTCTGAATCTGGGTTACGAGATAGAGGACTGGCTCGCCTTTCAATTGGGATACGGCTTTATCTGGGACCAGAAGACCAATCTCATCTCGGGAGGAATGCGCAGTTCGTACAACCTGCAGCCGTTCAGCTACTTTTTCTCGTTGGATGCCGAACTCTATTCTCCCGCTGAAAAATCCGCCAAGTTCGGCATTGTCCCCGGGGTGGGAGCGGAGTTGGTGTTGAGAGAAAATTTGCGCGTGGGATTGAGGTTTCAGCGCGACTTTATCTTTGCCGACGACAGCATCAGCATAAATCGTTTTACCGCAAGGTTGCAGTTTGAGTTTTAGAATCCAGGGCAAAGTATCCAACTGACAGGGTGCGGTTCCGGGCTCGAGGCCGCCGTTACCCGCACCGGGCAAATTTAAAAAGATTTGGGTCGAGAGGGTTGTCCGTGCTGGTTCCTCCTTTGACCGGGGCGGTCAGGGGTAATTTTTTCCGGGACCTTCAAGATGTGATGGGTCTTGCTGTGGATAAACCGAGGGGATCTGGAATGTTCCGGATCCCTTTTTCTTTCTCAGGCCATATTCAAAAAGTACTTGTGGACGGCAGGATCGTCCGTCAGTTCGGGATGGAAAGAGGCGACCAGAACATTGGCCTGGCGGGCCAATACGCAGGCGTCTCGGCAGGTGGCGAGGCATTCTACTCCTGCCCCAAGCCGGCGGATGCGGGGGGCGCGGATGAATACCATATGCAGTTTTTTCACCCTGCCGTTCGGGGAAAAGGATCCTGTGGCCTCAAAGCTTTGGCGCTGGCGTCCATAGCTGTTGCGCTCGACCATCAGGTCGATCATGCCCAGGGATTTCTGTGGAGGGTTGAGAACTTGGGAAGCCAGAAGGATCATGCCGGCGCAAGTTCCAAGAATGGGCTTGCCGGACAGGGAGAAGGCGCGCAGTGGTTCCCAGAAACCATAGGTGTTCATCAACTTGATCAGCGTTGTGCTTTCCCCGCCGGGTATGACGAGGCTGTCGACCAGGTCGAGGTGGTCGGGCTTCTTGACAATCTGAACCTCCGCTTTCAGCCCTTCCAGCAGGCTGCGGTGGGCGGCGTAGTCTCCCTGCAGGCCCAGAATGCCTACGGACATGAATCCTGCTACCACCCTCTCGTCTGCAGGAGTTGGTCCTCGTCCAAGGTGTTGATGTCAATGCCGACCATGGCCTCTCCCAGGTTCTCGGAGACGCGAATCAGGACGTCCGGATCTTCGTAATGGGTAGTGGCCTCGACAATGGCCTTGGCGCGCACTTCGGGGTCTCCGGACTTGAAGATGCCCGAGCCAACAAAGTTGGCCTCGGCGCCCAATTGCATCATCAGGGCGGCGTCGGCCGGGGTGGCGATGCCGCCGGCGGAGAAATTGGGTACGGGTAACTTGCCCTCGGCGGCGACCAGTCGCACTAGCTCGCAAGGGGCTCCCAGTTCCTTGGCCGCCGTCATGAGTTCCTCTGGCGGCAAGGTGGTCAGACGGCGGATTTCGGCGGTGACGCAGCGCATGTGGCGCACGGCCTCGACGACATTGCCGGAGCCTGCCTCACCCTTGGTGCGCATCATGGCCGCGCCCTCGCCAATGCGGCGCAGAGCTTCCCCCAGGTCGCGGCAGCCACAGACAAAGGGCACCTCGAAGGCATACTTGTCGATGTGGTAGCGCTCGTCGGCGGGGGTGAGGACCTCGCTCTCATCAATGTAGTCCACACCCAGGGCTTGGAGCATCTGGGCCTCGACGAGGTGACCGATGCGGACTTTGGCCATTACCGGAATGGTGACCGCCTCCATGATCTCGCGAATTTTTTCGACACTGGACATGCGGGAGACGCCCCCTTGGGCCCGGATATCGGCGGGCACGCGCTCCAAAGCCATGACCGAAACGGCCCCGGCATCCTCGGCGATCTTGGCCTGGTCTGCAGTGACCACGTCCATGATGACGCCACCTTTGAGCATCTCCGCGAGACCTGTCTTGAGCTTCAGTGTGCCTGTTTGGGGAGTTCCACCGTTGTCGCTCATAACCTGCTCCTTCCGAAATAGCCGCCCTGAGATTTTTGTTTTAGAAAAATACTCCAATAGGGTTACAAGCGCAAAGGTCCAAAGTAGCTTCCTCATGAAGAGAGAGGCTGGTCCGGAGGGGCAAGCGGAACCTCCGTCCGCCGTCCTCTGAATCCTTGCCAGTATTCGCGGCACAGGTCCCAGGCAAAGAGGCGCAGGGCCATGATGCAGGTCAGAAGGCCACAAACGACGGCAAAACCGAGGGCGGCAAGCTCCTGGACGGGAAGCAGAGGCCGGATAGCGACGAGCACCGCAAGCACGGTCAGGGCGACCAGACCGGGGCGCACCAAAGCGCCCAGGTAGAAAGCGAAGCTGAGGCCGATCAGACGGTTGACCAGATGCTGAGTGAGAACCAGAAAGACCAGCGTTGTGAGAGCAATGGCGGCGGCAACTCCGGCCACTCCATAGGCGGCGCCAAAATAGAGGGCAGGCGTCGAGATCGAAAAACTGAAGAGCGACCAGTAAAGGGACCAGTCAGTTTTGCCCTTGGCCATGAAAATGGAGCCAGTAACCATGCTTATGGCTTTGAGGAGAGTGGCCAGGGCGAGCAGGCGCAAAGGCACCAAAGCCGCCATTATTTCCTGCCCGCTTATGGATTGGACTTGATGCAAGATCTCGGGTGCGAAGACCAGAAGTCCGACCAGAGCAGGCCAAAGAAATAGGCCGATCCCCTGTGCAGACTTGAGATAACTTTGACCCAGCCGGGCATTGTCCTCCTGGAGGGTAGAAAAAGTCGGGAAGGTGACGCGGGTGAAAATGGTGGCCAGACGGGTCTGGGGCAGCAAGGTAATGCGGTGCGCCAATTTGTAGTAGCCATGGGCGGTCTCGCCGAGCAGGGGCATAATTACAAAGGTGGCCAGGTGGCTGTTGAGGAAGTTCACCCCCCTGGACCCGGTGAAATTGAGGCCGAAAGGCAGGATTTGCCGCATTGCTGACAGGGAAAAACTGAAGCGTGGTCTCCAGCCTGCAGAAGCCCAAAGGCTGATAAAGTAGGTGACCTCGCGCGCAATACTGCCGACGATAGGACTGAGGATTCCGTATCGGGTGAGAAGGGCGAGAACTACAAGGGCGTAAACTGCAGCAGAGACGACTTCGGCCAGGGCCATGGAACGGAAGCGGAGGTCGCGCTGCAGCTGGGCGCGGAAGATTCCCGATACGGAGGCAAAGGGAATGAGAAGAGATAGCAGAGTGAGAACCTTGCGGAATTCCGTGGGATTCTCGCGTGAGAAGAAGGGGGCAACAAACGGAGCAGCAGCCATGACCAGAATCGTCACGGCCAGCCCAAAAAGGAGGTTTGTCCAGAATGCGGAACTGAAATGGAGTTCGCCGGCAGGGCGGTACTGCACCAGCGCCTCGCCGAGTCCCAGCCCTCCCAGCAGAGCCACGAGCATGACTATGATGAGGGCTCCTTCGAATCGCCCCATTTCCTCCGGGGGCAAGTACCCGTAAAGGATCAGGGGTACGAAGAGTTGAACCAGTGAGGCGGTGCCGGTCCAGAAGACGCCGCGGATGGCCCGGGTCGCCAGGGATTGTTTTTCTTGAGCCAATGCGATTGTCTTCTCCGTATAAACCTTGAATATAGGCGGGGTGGTTTTTTTGTCTATTACCTGCCCGGGTTTGTTGGCTTCCCCTGGGTACTAGCCAGGTATGGTCCGCAAAGGTCCGTCCCCAGTCGGCGCCTGATTGGGGCGGTTCTTCCTGCCAGTCCTCCCTTCGACAACCGACCCCGTTCCCCTCTTTTGGGTTTTATTCGAACTTCGAGTTCAAGCCTGGAGTCGATGACAGAATGACCGGTTTGGGAGGGCAACAAAAATGGCCCTCATTGTGGAGGACCTTTGATTCTTGGTGCTCCCACGGAGAGTCGAACTCCGGTTACCAGATTGAAAATCTGGGGTCCTGACCGCTAGACGATGGGAGCATAAGGAGAAGAGGTGCAGCCTTTTGGCGGAGATCAAATATAGCGGTCGGGTACTATCTCTGCAAGTTCTGGCGACCCATTTTCACTCTAAGAAATGGGTTCCGATCCGGACCTAATCCAGGAGAGCGAATCCTGTATGGCCAAGCGAGTTCGGTGTCCCTTTTACGCGACCCGTGGGAAAATATTCTTTCCAGCGCCGGGTTACTCGTTCGGAGACTTCCGGGTCGGCGCTCAACTCGTCCGGGTAACCCGGCTTCATCCGGCAGTCGAGGACCAGCGGAGGCGAATAGCACAGATGGTGGCGGTGCAGGCGGGCGGAGGCTGAGTAGAGATCGGCAGCAGGTTCGAAACGGGTGAATGTACTCCACAGAAAGGAAATGTTTCTCGACACGATACTAGTGTCTTCCACCAGGAAGATTAGCGGCCAGGTGGCGATGGTGGGATCCTGGGCCAACCTCTGGGGATAGTTGGGATCAGCGCTATAGCCGGGGCCGCTTATCGCCAAGCAGCCGGGGCAGTAAAGGGCGGCGGAACGGGCACCATCGGGTAGTTCCCCGTTAAACTCCCTGGGCAGTTCGCGTTTGGGCGGTCCTACGCCGATGAGGATCCCTTTGCTTCCCTTGTTGATCTCGGGACCGGTGTAGTCGAGGCTGTCCATGGCCAGGTTGGCGATGACGAAGAGATCGGTCTCAAGTTGGGCCCGCTCCAGGGCATAGGCGAGGACCTGGCGAAAATCGGACAGGTCCAGGTGATGGTCGACGACCACCAGGAACTTGGTCAGGGCCAACTGTCCGCCGTCTTCTCCCAGGATCCGGAATGCGAATTTCACGGCTTCGCGTGGATAGCGCTCCTGGGCCACAATGCAGCAAAGAGAATGGTATCCGGTCTCTCCGTAACTCCAGATGGCCTTGATTGAGGGCATGACCATTCGGCTCAGGGGCGCCATCAAGGTCTGGATATAGTTGCCCAGGAAGAAGTCCTCCTGGGGAGGCTTACCCACTACCGTGGCGGGGAAGATGGCGTCTTTGCGATGATAGAGCTGTTCTACTTGGAAGACGGGATAGTCGTGGCGCAGGGAGTAATAGCCGTAATGATCACCAAAAGGGCCCTCGGCACGGCGGATGCGCGGTGGAACTTTGCCTTGGATGGCGAATTCGGCTGCGGCAATGAGGGGAGGTCCGCCCGTTGGGCTCTTGACGCGCTGGAGCCGTCCTCCCTGAAGCAAAGAGGCAAGGATGAGTTCGGGTACGTTCTCGGGCAGCGGAGCGATGGCGGCCAGGATAAGAGCGGGTGGACCGCCGACAAAGATAGTGAGGGGCAGGGCTTGGCCGCGCTGCTCCGCCACATGGTAGTGAAAGCCTCCGCCCTTCTGGATCTGCCAGTGCACGCCCGTGGTGCGCTCATCGTAGCGCTGGATGCGGTAGATTCCAAGGTTGTGGCAATGGGTGTCCGGATGTTCGGTATAGACCAGCGGCAAAGTGATGAAGGCACCGCCGTCTTCGGGCCAGGTCTTTAGCAAGGGCAAGCGCCGCAGGTCGGGCGGCGATTGGCGGCACTCGAGGATGGGCGCGCGTGAGACCGTCTTCATGCCGATCCGGCCCCCGGCGGCCGCCAGCCTGCGATGTTTCCACAGCTTGCCCGCGGACAAACTGGCCAGATCCTGAACTGCCTCGACCAATTGAGCCAGGAATTGCTCCGGGCGCTTGCCAAAGGCCAGGTCGACTCGTTTGCGGGTGCCGAAGAGGTTGGTCACACAGGGGAAGTCGGCCCCTTTGACCCGGGTGAAGAGCAGGGCCGGACCGCCGGCGGCGATGACCCGACGATGAATTTCGGCAATCTCCAGATCCGGATCCACCGGAGCTTCAACGGTGACGAGTTGGTCTTCTTCCCTCAAAAGCTCGAGGAAACTGGGTAGATTTTGCACAGTGGTTTCTCTGTTGAATACACCATTTGCGGATGGTGTTTCCTTTGTCAGTCGAGGCTCGGGGAGATAGTACGAAATTCCGAAATAATGGCAACGTGCACAGGTGCCGAGCCCATCGATGTGTGAAAGATGGAGGAGGGGACCGACAGAGACTTCCGCGAGTCCCTCTTTCCCCTTTCCTCCGCTTGACAGACAAGGGGGCAAAGCTACTTTTCTTAGGAGCCGTTAACCCATACCCGGAGAGATTGAAGAATGGCAGGGAGCAACGATGCATTCGGCGCCAGGACGACGCTGGAGTCGAGCGCTGGCAGCGGAGCGATTTTTCGCATTCAGAAGCTGGAGGAGGATGGCATCGCTGCAACCAGCCGGCTGCCCTATTCGATCAAGGTTTTGCTGGAGGCTGCTCTGCGCCAGTGCGACGGTTTCGAGATCACTCCGGAAGATGTGGAGCGCATAGCCAAGTGGAGTCCGCAAACCGCCGGCAAAGAGGAGATACCTTTCAAACCCGCTCGCGTGGTCATGCAGGACTTCACCGGCGTGCCCGCGGTGGTTGATCTGGCCGCCATGCGCGACGCTATGGTCGAATTGGGCGCAGACCCCAAAAAGGTGAACCCCCTTATTCCGGTGGATCTGGTGATCGACCACTCGGTGCAGGTGGATCATTACGGCCTGCGCCGCGCTCTGGAACTTAACGCCGCGCGCGAGTTTGAACGCAACAAGGAACGCTACGAGTTTTTGCGCTGGGGACAGGATACCTTCGGCAATTTTCGCGTCGTTCCTCCCGCCACCGGCATTGTCCACCAGGTAAACCTGGAATACCTGGCTGCGGTTGTTCAGGCCCAGACTGAGGGGGAGAAGGGCGTGGTTTTTTTCCCGGACAGCCTGGTGGGGACCGACAGCCACACCACAATGATTAATGGCCTGGGCGTTTTGGGCTGGGGTGTAGGCGGCATCGAGGCTGAAGCGGTGATGCTGGGCCAGCCAATCTACATGCTTCTGCCCCACGTTGTGGGGTTCAAACTCGAAGGTGAGCTTCCCGCCGGCACCACTGCTACCGATCTGGTACTGACCGTCACCCAGATTCTCCGCCAGCATGGCGTGGTGGGGAAATTTGTGGAGTTTTTCGGACCGGGACTGAGCAGGTTGAGCCTGGCTGATCGTGCCACCCTGGCCAACATGGCTCCCGAGTACGGAGCCACGGTGGGCATGTTTCCGGTAGACGAGGAGACCTTGTCCTATCTGCGGCAGAGTGGCCGCAAGCCGGTCCTGGCCGAGCGGGTCAGGGCCTACGCCGAGGCTCAGGGAATGTTCTACAGAAATACTGAGCCCGATCCGGTTTTCAGCGAAACCTTGAGCCTCGATATGGGAACCGTGGAGCCCAGCCTCGCCGGGCCGACACGGCCCCAGGACCGGGTGCCAATGCGGGCAATGAAAAGAGCTTTTGCCAGGGCCTTCAGGCAAACCTCCGACATCGCCGCCACAAACGCCAGGGTGGAAGTGGATTTGAAAGGCAATAATGCCGAGCTGAGCAATGGCGCCGTGGTTATCGCCGCCATTACTTCGTGCACCAACACAAGCAACCCGGCGGTGATGTTGGGCGCAGGTCTATTGGCGCGTCACGCGGTCGAAAGAGGGCTGAAGGTGCCTGCTCACGTCAAGACCAGCCTGGCCCCCGGCTCCCGTGTGGTGACTCGCTACTTGGATGCTGCAGGTCTCGACAAGGATCTGGAAGCTCTGGGGTTTTACACCGTGGGTTACGGATGCACCACCTGCATCGGCAATTCCGGTCCACTGCTCGAGCCTATCGAGGAGGCCATTGAGGCGAATGATCTGGTGGTTTGCAGCGTGCTCAGTGGCAATCGCAATTTTGAAGGTCGGGTCCACCCCCTGACCCAGGCCAACTTCCTGGCTTCGCCGCCGCTGGTTGTGGCCTATGCCCTTGCCGGGCGCGTCGACATTGACTTCGAGAGCGAAGCTTTAGGTATCGATCGGGTGGGCAGGCGGGTCTATTTGCGCGACATCTGGCCCGGCCAGGAAGAGGTCCGCTCCGAGATCGCCCGCGCGGTGCAGCCCAAGATGTTCGCCGAAGAATACGCCAATGTATTCAGCGGCAACGAAATCTGGAACAACATCCGCACTCCTGCCGGCGAGATCTATAGCTGGGACGAGAAAAGTACCTATATTCGCCGGCCAACCTTTTTTGCGGACTTGAGCCGTGAGGTGCCTGCCATCGGGCCGATCGATGGCGCTCGAGTCCTGGCAAAGCTTGCCGACAGCGTCACCACGGATCATATCTCGCCCGCTGGCGCCATTGCCGTAGAGAGTCCCGCAGCGCGCTACCTGGAGATCCACGGGGTGCAGCGCCGTGATTGGAACAGCTATGGCTCGCGCCGGGGCAACCACGAGGTAATGATGCGCGGTTCCTTTGCCAATATCCGCATCCGCAACGAGTTGGTGCCTGGAGTGGAGGGCGGCTATACCCGATATCTGCCCAGTGGAGAGCAGATGACAATTTACGAGGCAGCCGAGAGGTACAAGGAGGAGGGCACCCCGACCATCGTTTTGGCCGGCAAGGAGTACGGAACGGGTTCCAGCCGGGATTGGGCTGCCAAAGGTCCCTTTCTCCAGGGCGTTAAAGCGGTAGTTGCTGAGAGTTATGAGCGCATCCACCGCTCCAACCTGATCGGCATGGGCATTCTGCCCCTACAGTTCAAGGCGGGCGAGGACCGCAATAGCCTTGGTCTGAGCGGCGAGGAGGTTTACGACATCGCAGGGTTGGGCGACGAGCTGCAACCCGGACAGGAACTGGAGGTTGTGGTGCACGATGGAAGCAGGGAGAAGCGGTTCAGGGTCGTTTGCCGTATAGATACCCCAGTGGAGATTGATTACTACAGGAACGGAGGCATTCTGCAGGCGGTATTGCGGCGCATGGCGAGTGCAGGTTAGGAGATTTCGCACTCTCCACGGGAGTTCCATCCAGGATATTGTTCTTCCAATGCCTCAAGGGTCTGGGCAGTGTAGTAAGGATGTCCCGCAGTAGGGAAGCGGAACACTTCACGTTCCTTTGCGGTAAGAGTCCCTATGAATTCTCCGAAAACAGGGTGCTTTCCTTTATTCGTGTAGTGGCCAAATCCTTCCCAATAGTTGTCTGCACATCCAAGACCGAAACCCCGGGTGAAGCGCTGGCCGTCTTTGCGCAAGTAATCACTGGCTGAGTGGAGTGTGTAGTTTGTGAAAATACACAAGGTGCCGCCTTCGCATACCAGAGGCTCACATTTGGACATGTCGCGTCCGTGGGGTTTGGCGAGCAAGCGCAATGGGGCTTGGTCTTCTGCCACATCCTCGAGATGCACCCAAAAACGAGTTGGCCGAATTGGCGCAAGCTTTCGGTTTGCGGCAGCAAGGAATTGTTGCCGTTGTCGATGTGCAGATTCGCCGCGTCGCTGCCCGTCCCTCCCCCTTTGAAGCCAGGATAACGGGCAAGCATGCAGCCGGCTCGAAAGTGGATGTGCCCGGTATCAAACCACTTGCGGGCAAAGTCCCATGCCTGATGGTCGACGATTCCTCTCAAAAGGGCCATCTCCTCCGGGGGGAACCCCTTGAGAAGGCTGTGTCCGGACGGCGATGTGTCTTTGATCTCCTCCCATGTTGGCAGTACTCTGCGCTGAGGAGCCTGCATCTCCTTCAGTCGACCTCCAGTGTAGTAGTTGGGCGCAATGGTATAACCTTTCGTTTCCAACTCTCCTAGGTTAACCTCGGTCAGTTTCACGTTGTAGCTTCAGGTTGACAGAGGCGCAAATTGGGGCGGCCTTTGAAAGTGTTTGTTTCAGAGGGAGGTGGATCAGGGTTGGACCGCAAATAGCCTTCATATTCTGTTTTTTCTTTACGAGTGGTCCAGTTCCCATATTGGAAAGTAGTAGGGGAAGATCTTTTGCAGAATTTCTCCCGGGGCGCCGATGACCGCGATGGGCTCGGCCCCGGGATGAACACCAAAGATGAGCTGTGCCAACTGCCGCCGGGTCAGCAGCACCGGGTCTGCCGCCTCGCCGGTGAGAATCTGGACCTTACCAGCGCCGAACTTCAGGGTAACGGCTTCCTCTGATTCCCGGCATTTCAGGCAGACAGCGCCGATCAGGCCAGCAGCCTTGCCGGCCAGGTGGTTTTCGATCCGCCTCAGCAGCCCTTCGAGACTGTTCACTCTCATCATCTGGCAACTGATGCCTCTGGCCTCTTCCACCGGACGCCTAGTTCCCGGCTTTTTATGCTCCATAAGCGTTTGCAGAACTGTCGGGGTCGACGGGGTCACAACCTGAATTTGCTCTGCGGACGCGCGCTCCAGGAGGACGTGTTTGACGAGGGCTTCCAGGCCCTGCATATCCCCACCCGCTTCGATTAGCCCGGGCTTGTTTCTGCCCTCTCCAAACATCAGATAAGTGACCACCTTTCCGACCCTGAGGGCCAGAAAGGTGCTGGTCTTTGGCAGGGTGAGAAGGGCAAGGTATTCGGCGCGGGAACGGGCAATGCGATAGGGTTCGGCGTTGTGGAGATTCTCGACGGCCTTCAGATGCCATTCTACTCCAGGGTCAAAAGACACGATTTCAAATTCACCAACCTCGAAAAGTTCGTGCTCCCATCCCATGAGATGGTAGACCCACCCCTGCGAGGATACGGCCTCCCAACCGCAGTTCTGGTAAAAGGGGAAGGTCTGCTCCAAAGTCCACAGCGCCGATACCGGCCACCCGTTATTCTCCATGAGACGCACACAATCCCGCAGGCACGAGGTTCCATAGGAGCGTCTTCGATAGTGGGGATGGGTTGCGGTGGGGCTGATGATACCGACTATGAATTTGTCGCCTGAGGCGATGACCCCGCGCGGCGCCACGGGTACGTGTGCCACCACTTTGTCATCCACGCGGATGATGCGCATGTACTGCATCTTCGCGGCATCGAACACTAGCGGGTAGTCAGTGCGTAGGTCCTGGTCGGTCCCTGCTCTGAACACTTCATTGACAAGGGCGATGGTTTCCTCAAAGTCCTCCTCACGGCACCCTCGCGGTCCATCCATGCCAACCCTCTTTCACAAAAAAGAACCGGAAGAATACGATCAAGTCCTTGTCATCACAATTTGTCATGGCCAACCAATCTGGTCAATTTATTCCCAGGTAGGAAGCCCGCCTTCTCAGGTTGCTGCACCTGTTACTCTGCGGAGCTATCAATATTATATTTCCCCTATGCCAAAAAAAATCACCATTGAACAATTAATCGCCTGCGGCCTGGAGGAGTCCACCGCGGCCTTGCTATTGCCCTGCGCCAACGAATGCCTCGGATCCCTTCCACCTCCTCGGTGCTGGGAAAAACTTTCCCGGGAGGTGCTGAAACCGGACCTTCCATTTCCACTGCACAAACTGTTGTACGAGACAACCTACTGCGACTGGAACCCCGCCAAGGGCCCCGGTCCTGCCTGGTTCCCCGAAGATGACCAGGTCGAAAAAACAAACATCGCCGAGCTGACAAAGTTTGTAAAGCTGGATTCCTATGCGGAACTTCACGCCTGGTCCACGGCAAATCGCATTCAGTTCTGGGATCTGATGATTCAGCGCCTGGGCATCCGGTTCAAGCGGCCCTATACTGCAACCGCGGACTTCTCCAGGGGAGTGGAGTCGCCCAGGTGGCTCGTAGACGCCCGGCTCAATATTGCCGAGAGTTGTTTTCAAGCTGCCGATGATACCCCTGCAATCGTCTTTCAATCAGAGGACGGGTCACTATCGACCATGAGCTATATGGAGCTTCGGACTCTCTCAAACCGGATCGCCCATGCCTTGGTGGACGCCGGCTTTTGTCCGGGAGAGGCGGTCGCTCTCTATATGCCGATGACGGCCGAATCCGTGGCGATTTACCTTGGGATTATTCAGGCGGGCTGCGTGGCGGTTTCCATAGCGGATAGTTTCGCCCCCGACGAGATTGAAATGCGCCTGCGGCTGGGGAATGCCCGGGCCATCTTCACCCAGGACCACATGCCGCGACTCGGGGTGGAACTGCCCCTATATGCCAAAGTGGTCGCCGCGCAGGCACCCAGAGCGATCGTGCTACCCGCCCATCCACCTGACCTGGGGGTGAGATTGCGTTCTGGCGATACTGCCTGGAAGGATTTTCTCAGCCCTGCGGATCCATTCGATCCTCTGCCTCGCCGTTCCTGCGACTACACCAATATTCTATTTTCCTCTGGTACAACAGGCGAACCCAAGGCCATCCCATGGACCCAGATCACTCCTATCAAGTGTGCTGCAGACGGGAATTTGCACCACGACATTCACCCGGGCGATGTGGTAGCGTGGCCGACCAATCTCGGCTGGATGATGGGTCCCTGGCTCATCTATGCAAGCTTGATCAATGGAGCGACCATGGCCCTATACTACGACGCTCCAACAAAAAGAGGGTTTGGTAAATTTGTGGAGGATGCAAGGGTCAGTATTTTGGGTGTGGTCCCAAGCCTGGTGCGCGCTTGGAAAGAAACGGGATGCATGCAAGGGCTTGACTGGCGAACGCTCAAGGCATATAGCTCCACGGGCGAGTGTTCAAACCCCGACGATATGCTCTACCTGATGTCCTTGGCAGGTTACCGGCCCGTTATCGAGTACTGTGGAGGAACGGAGATCGGCGGCGGTTACCTTACCTCGACAATGGTACAACCCAATGCACCTTCGACCTTCACCACACCGGCGCTGGCACTGGATTTCGCAATCATCGGCGGCAACGGCCAACCTGCCGACAGCGGCGAATTGTTCCTCGTTCCTCCTTCCATCGGACTCTCCACCGAGTTGTTGAACGAGGACCACCACGATGTGTATTTTGCCGGCACGCCGGCTCTTTTGCAGGATGTCCCCACCCGTCGGCACGGCGATCAGGTCGAGCGCCTCGGCAACAACTACTATCGCGCTCTCGGCCGCGTTGACGATACCATGAATCTGGGTGGGATCAAAGTGGGTTCGGCCGAAATAGAACAAACTCTCAATTCTGTTCGCGGCATCAGCGAAACAGCCGCAATTGCCGTGTCTTCCCCTCTGGGAGGACCGAGTCTCCTGGTGGTTTACGCTGTGGTCTCGGGAGAAATCCAGGTAGAATCCCTGGAGGAATCATTGCAGCAAGCCATCCGCCGGAACCTCAACCCTCTCTTCAAAATCTACGCGGTTGTCATCGTCGAATCGTTGCCTCGAACCACTTCCGGCAAGGTCATGCGCCGGGTTATGCGCGATGAATACTGTGCCAAGTTTGAAAAATCCCCGGGTTCCCTCAACACCGGCAGGTAGAGATTCTTCACAGGGTGGCCGCGCCTCCGCGCATCAACCAACGCGGTACCTCTCGATCAATTCGTAGTTCGGTTCCATCCCCAGCCCCGGCCTATCAGGCACCTTCACATAGCCTTCTTTGTCCAGCACCAGCGGCTCCTGAAAGATGCGCCCCCGCAGCGGATCCACGCTCTCGCGATAAAACTCCAGGATCAAGCCGTTGGCTATGGCGGCGACCAGATGAATGTGTACTTCCTGGGCCCCGTGGGGCGCTACGCGCAGATCGTGAGCGGCAGCCAGCGCAGCTACGTGCATAAATTCGGTAATGCCACCGAGGATCTGGGCGTCCGCATTGAAGATTGCTGCAGACTCGTGTTCGATCAGGTCGCGGAAACCATAGCGAGTATATTCATTTTCGCCTGTGGCAATGGGAATAACCGTCGACCTCCCCACGTGGGCGTGTCCGCGATAATCGTCCGGAGCTACCGGCTCCTCGAACCAGAAGATGTCATGGGGCTCCATCTTGCGCGCCAACTCTATCGCCTCGTACGCTGCGTAGGCATTGTTGGCATCTACAAGCAGCTTGATGTCGGGTCCAATTGCGTCGCGCACCGCTATGATCCGTTCTATATCCTGGTTGATCGGCACCCCTCCGACCTTCATCTTCACCGCCTTGGCGCCGAGACGGATATTTTCCTCCATCTCCTGAGCTAATTCCTTCAGTCCTTTGCCCTCCTCGTAGTACCCTCCCGCAATGTAGGCCGGAATGCGATCGGTAAAACCTCCTAGCAACTTGTGCACCGACTTGTGCACCGACTTGCCCATCAGATCCCACAGGGCGATGTCAATGGAGCTGATTACGTGGGTAGTAATTCCACGACGTCCGACGATCTTGGGCAGCCACATATTTTCCCAGAGACGCCGATAACAGAAAGGATCTTCGCCTATCAGCGCTTGCTTGAAATGGTCGACCAAAGCGCTGTTCACGGCCCCGGGTCGAGTGGCCGCCGTACCACCCCCCCAACCTATGCCGGTGAGGCCTTCATCCGTGTGGATGTGGATCAAGTTCAGAACTACGGTCTTGTAGGTATATTTCCCGTTGCTGATGGGCTTTTGCCGCGGCCATGAATAAGATTGTACTTCTACGTCGGCGATCTTCATTTTATCATTCCGATTTGGCCTAGCTCATTCAATGGTGATATCGCAGGTATCAAAGGCCGCCTGCATCGCAGCGATGGGATCCCCTTTGGGACGGAACTCGTGTCCCACATAGAGACCATAGGCGGTTCTGGCAATGGAACGCATGATCGCTGAATAGTAGATTTCCTGTTCATTGTCGAGATCCCGGCGTTCTGGATTTCCCGCGGTATGGAAATGTCCGATAAATTTGATATTCTCCTCAATAGTGCGTATGAGATCGCCTTCCATGATCTGCATGTGGTATATATCGTAAAGCAGCTTTACCCGCGCGGAATTCACTCCCTTGCAAACCTCTACGCCCCAGGCAGTGTGATCACATTGGTAGTCGGGATGATTCACCTTGCTATTGAGCAACTCCATACACAGGGTGATTCCCTTTTCCTCGGCTGCCTTGCTTACGCGCAACAATCCCTCGATGGTATTATCGCGTCCCTCCTCGTCCGACTTCCCTCCTCGATTGCCCGAAAAGCAGATCAAGCTGGGAATATCGTTCTCCGCGGCGATTTCCATGTTGGCCAGCAATTCCTCTTCGATCCGGGTGTGATTTTCGCGCTTGTTGAGCCCATCGGGGAGCGAAGCATGCCCGACGATGATCGCCACGCGCATTCCGTTTTCGCGCACTGAATCCCAGTATTGGCGATCGAGCATCTCGACAGATCTATATCCTATTTTTGCTGCCGTTGCAATGATCTGTCGAGGGGATTGGGCTTCGTGTGCGAAACCTCCAAAACAGATCGACTGGTTGATTATACCCATCTCAATCCTCCCTTAGGTGAACTGAACTCAAGCCTGGGAATTTACCGCTGCCTTCCTTTGCGGGGACAATCCAGGGTCAGCCACTTCCCCATCTGAATCATTCCAAAATTTATCGAATTCCCGGAGCCATCAATCCGCCGTGCCGAGCAAATCTGTTCGTGGCGGTGAAGTATTTTCATCTTCTTCAATAAAAACGGGATGAATTGAAACTCGCCCATCGAAAGTATACGACTCTTCGTATTGTCGACTAACGGCTCTACGGCAATTTCACCGCCAGCGATCGAAGCCGGGCAGTTGGGCGGTTCAGAGCACCTCAATCCGTCCTGATTCTCTTCAGGCGGAGCGCGTTGGCGATGACCGATACCGAGCTGAAAGCCATGGCTACGCTCGCCAGCATAGGACTGAGCAACACTGGGACCCCCAGAGCATAGAGCAGCCCGGCGGCGATGGGAATACCTACGGCGTTGTAGAGGAAGGCCCAGAACAGATTTTGCCGGATAGTTCGGACCACCGCCTTACTCAATGCGAACGCTCGGCTCACGTAGCTCAGACGGTTGTTCATTAGCACCATGTCTGCCGATTCAATGGCCACATCAGTCCCCGCGGCGATCGCGAAGCCCACGTCGGCCTGGGCAAGAGCGGGAGCATCGTTAATTCCGTCTCCAACCATGCCCACGTGCCGGCCTTGGGCCTGCAGCGAGCGAATCACCCCGGCCTTGTCAGCGGGGAGAACCTCGGCTTCCACCCACTCGATTCCTACCTGGCGCGCAATTGCTTCAGCAGCATTGCGGTTGTCCCCAGTGAGCATGACTATCTCCAGCCCGCTTCTTTTGAGATTGGCGATATCTGCGGCGCTCGACGCTCGCAGCTCATCGGCCACCCCGACCAGACCCATATATCTCCCGTCCACAGCAACCCACACGGGAGTCTTGCCTGCAGATGCTATCTTCTCGGCCTCCGCTTTCTGCGCTTCGCTGGCAGGTACCCCCTGCATCATGGTGTCATTACCCACTGCGACTTCCCTTCCATTTATCCGCCCGCGTGCGCCGTGGCCAGGTGCGGCCTGGAAGTTCTTCACAGGCAACAACTCTGCTCCTCTGTTTCGGGCGCATTCCACCAGTGCTGTGGCAAATGGGTGCTCGGAGCCCTGCTCCAGAGATCCTGCGAGGCACAGCATCTGCTGTTCTGAAAAACCGTCGAAGACGAGCAAGTCGACAACTTTCGGACAACCTTCTGTGATTGTGCCGGTTTTGTCCAACACAATTGTTTGCAGTTGCCGAGTTGCCTCCAGGGCTTGCACACTTTTTACCAGGATGCCCATGCGAGCGCCTTGTCCTGTGCCCACCATTACGGCTACGGGAGTGGCCAGTCCAAGAGCACACGGACAGGCAATAATCAACACCGCCACGAAGATCTTCACAGCAAAGGCGAGGCCCGGTCCAAAGAGCAACCAAGAGGCGCCGGCGGCCAGAGCAATCGACAATACTGCAGGTACGAAGTACCGGGAGACAGTATCCGCCAGATGCGCAATGGGTGCTTTGCCCATTTGCGCTTGCTCGACCAATCGGACCATTTGTGACAGAACCGAGTCTCTGCCTATGCGCCGGGCGCGCAGCACAAGCAGGCCCTGTCCGTTGATACTGCCGCCGACAACGCCGTCGCCCACCATCTTGGCAACAGGCATGGACTCGCCGGTGATCATGGACTCGTCCACGGCCGAATGGCCTTCGGCGACCTCGCCGTCAACGGGGATTTTCTCTCCCGGTCGCACCCTGAGAAGATCTCCAACTTCAATTTTACTTGCGGCAATAGTGCGCTCCCGGCCGTCGACCAATAGGGTCGCCGTTCTGGGCTGCAAATCCATCAATGAGCGCATGGCTTCGCCGGCGCGATTTCTGGAAAGGGTTTCGAGATATCGCCCCAGAAGCATCAAGGCCATGATGGTGGACACAGCGGGGAAGTAGGTTTGAAAGGAAGTGGCTTCACCGAGGGTTACATTCAACAGGCCATAGAGGCTGAAGGCGAAGGCCGCGGTCGTCCCAATGGTGATCAAGGAGAACATATTGGGCCCGCGGCGCAGCAAGGCGCGCACCCCGTCGAAGTAGATGCGCCTTCCGATCCACATTACCGGCAGAACCAGGAGCAGATGAACCGCCCCCATCTGTTGAGGATGGTGCTCGAAGGACAAGAAGCGGGGCAGCGGAAGTCCAGCCATGCCTCCCATCTCGATGATGAAGAGCGGAAGGAAAAAACCGGAGACGGCGATCAGCGTGTTTTTTTGCGATTTGATCGCCGCTTCCTTGCGGTCCTGAAATTGTTCTTTCTCGTCGACGACCTGGTAGCCCGCGTCCACTACCGCTCGCCGGAATTCGGGGACCCCTACTTGATGTCCGTCGAATTCGACCAAGGCCTCCTCGGTGGCCAGGTTAACCGCTGCGAGCTCTACCCCCTTGAGACGCTGGAGTTCGCGCTCGACTCGCGTGGCACAGGAGGCGCAATTCATCCCAGCTACCTTCAACGTCACAGTCAGTGTCCTGGAAATTGGTTTTTGCCTGCTTTCCATTAGTTTTTTTTCAGACAAGATCAAAGCTCCCATGAGTTGCGCTGGAACTTGATTGGCTTCTCCCCTTGAGTATACTCACCCGAAAGTCTGCAAACAACCGAGCAGGTGCTTGTGTGTGGGCGGCAGCAAGGCCAAGTTCCGGTCTGAATTGTCCCTCCACCCTGTTCAGTACCAACACAACTTGGATGGGAACAGAGAAAAAATTGATTCATCTAAAGTCAAATTTTCCAACTGCGGCCAGAATTATGGTCAATTGATACGGCATGCGGATTTCAGCGGGAGTCCGGATTGGGCAGGTCCAAACTATTGAAATTTTGATATAATCAACTTATAATGTAAGAATGCAACGGGAGTGATTGCATGAAAAATGTGAAACCAATGATAAATTGCATAATTTACCCGGGGGAAAATTTTTTCCTGGTGCGGAACGAATGAAATGTGCGGCTTGAAACGATGGGCATTTGCTTTTGTCGGCTTGGCTACTTTAGTGCTGGTCGCTCAAGTGGCAGTGGCCACCGAAGTAACCATGGCGCCGAGAAAGGACAACACCCTTTTTCAGAACGCCGAAGGCACTGTGAGCAACGGTGCCGGCAACCACCTCTTTGTTGGCAGTACCGATGTCGGCGCTACACGGCGGGTCCTCATTACTTTTGACATCGCCGCCCATATCCCAGAAGGTGCCACCATCAATTTGGTCAGGCTGACTCTCAACATGTCCGGGACCACAGATGGGCTTGCGGAGGTGACGCTGCACCGGGTTCTAGCCGACTGGGGCGAGGGAACCTCCGCGTCTTCAGGCCAGGAGGACCGCGGCGCTGCCGCTACCGAAGGCGACGCTACCTGGATATACACCTTCTTCTCCACCAGAACCTGGAACACCCCCGGAGGCGATTTCGCTGCAATCCCCAGTGCCTCCAAGGAAGTTGGAGGCACTGGATCCTATACCTGGACAACCCCGGACCTGGCGGCCGATGTACAGAGCTGGCTGGACCATCCTTCGAGCAATTTCGGTTGGATAGTGCGGGGTGTTGAGGAGTCCAACCGTTCTGCCAAGCGCTTTGACAGCCGCGAAAACGGTGAGGAGTCCAACCGTCCAGTGCTCGAGGTCCATTTCGACCTGACCGCAGTCGAAGCCAGAAGCTGGGGTCGGGTGAAGATAGAGGGGCGCTGAAGAAACTGGACTGATCCCCCGCAGGGTCCCTGCACCCAAATACAGCGGATAGGTGGATTGCCAAATCAGGTTCTCCAGGCAGAAGATCTCTATGCCAACTCCCAAGGCAGGGCCGTCATCCAAAATCGGCGTGCTTCTGGCTCAGTTGGGCACGCCTGCAGCCCCCACTGCCGCGGCATTACGCCCCTATCTGAGGCAGTTTCTTTCGGACCGCCGGGTCATTGACCTCAATCCGTTGAAGTGGCTTCCCATCCTTTACCTCATTGTCCTTACTCGGCGCCCTTCCCGTTCAGCGCGGCTCTACGCGCGTATATGGCAGGCCGAAGGTTCCCCGCTCATGATCAATTCCCGGGCTCAGGAAAGAGGATTGCAGCAGCGCCTCGGTGATTCCTACCGCGTCATCCTGGGGATGCGGTATGGCCAACCATCCATCGCTTCGGCCATGCAGACTCTGGCAGAAGAAAAGATTGAGCGCATTCTGATCTTTCCGATGTTTCCCCAGTTTTCCGCTAGCACTACCGGTTCCATCTATGATGCCGTAACCTGCGCCGCAATGGGACGTCGCTGTCCTCTCTTCTTCGACCGTAGGCGCCTCATGCCTACTCTGCGCTTTGTACCACCCTACTATGACCACCCTGCCTATATAGAAGCCTTGAGGGTCAGCATAAATGAGGAAGTCGCCCGGCTCGACAGGGCACCCGACTGCTACCTGATAACTTTTCACGGCATTCCCCAACGCTACGTCGACGAGGGCGACCCATATCGCCGGCACTGTGAGACTACGGCTCGTCTTCTGGCCGACGCCCTCGAGCTCAAACCCGATGAATGGTGCACCGGTTTCCAGTCACGCTTCGGCAAAGAGCCCTGGCTGCAGCCCTACACCGAAGACATTTTGCGAACCCTCGGGAAAAAGGGAATGCGCGCTCTGGTGGCTACCTGCCCCGGATTCACCGCAGACTGCCTTGAAACTTTGGACGAGATCGGCAACGAAGGGGAGGACCAATTTCGCGGCGGCGGCGGCGGTCAACTTCATCTCACCCCTTGTCTTAACAGCCACTCGGCCTGGCTCGACGCCATGGCCATCATTGCCTGCCAGGAAACAGCCGGATGGACCAACCGTCTGGGGTCCGAACAGAGGGTCATCCATTGAGTTCCAGGGGGAGTTCAGGTGGCTTTCGGGGAATCTCCCCTATAGCCGCTCCCGCAGCCAGTCCTTGAGATCCTCCAGGCACTCAGGGCTGATCTCGTGTCCCATTTCGTATTCTTTGTAGGTCAACTCCAGCGGTAACGAACTGAGTAACTTGTAGGACGATCTGCCCTGGTGGATGGGAACAAGTTGGTCCAGGCGGCCGTGCGCCATCAACACCTTCAGATTCTCAGGGGTTGAACCGCCAGTGGGCAGCATTTCCGCGCTACACACCCCGCTGAGCGCAGCCACGCCGGCGCAGAATTCCGGGTACTGCAGCGCCACCGCAACGGAGATGCTGGCTCCTTGGCTGAAACCTAGCAGAAAGATCCTCTGCGGATCAACGGGATAATCCACCTTCATCATCTCCACTAACTCATGCACCTGCACGCAGGATGTCCAGGCCTGCTCGAAATGGAGAACTATACCACTTTCCCCGATCGTAATCGGGAACCAAGCATAGCCTCCGCCATCCAGCGAGTGAGGCGCCCGGGCGCTGACAATCAGCAGGTTCGGATCCAAATAGGGAGCCAATCCCATTAGATCTTGCTCGTCGCTTCCGTAGCCGTGGAGCAAAACGAGCAGGGGCAGTCCTTCTACCGGGACCTCCCCTGTCGGACTCCGGACAATGTGGTGCAGGGCTCCATTGGGTTCAGACATATCCAAATACTCCAAGACCGACTGCTGATATGGGATTAAACTATTCCACTACTACTTCGTAGTGGCCGGCTTTGTGCACAATCAAGGTGATGTGTTCTTCTTCGCTTCTGACTTCCTGGACGAAAGGGTTGGAATAAACCTTTTCGTTGCGCCACACCGTCTCGCCGTTCAGGCTCAAGGTAGGAAAGCGCAATCCCAGACGGGGGGCGCAAATATGGGTCTCGCCATCCTCGCTCAACTCGACACTGAGTGCGAAGCGCTTCGGTTCGGCCGTCCGGTGCCACTGCACCCCTACGTTACCGCGGCGGGTCGGGATGGTGCCGGCGGCGCTGAGGAGCCCCGCCGGGTGTGGCCGGACCTCGATTACTTCGTAGCCGGACTTCCCAGGAAGGATGCCAAGGATTTTTGAGCCCAGGAAATACTCCGGGCCCGGTGCGAGGTCGCCTTTCCCGTCTCCGGGTTGTTCTTCCAAGTGCAGCGTCTCTTTCGACCTCTTCCGTCCCCATTGCTGTTCAATATAATTGATCGCTCTCTCTGCTTCCCCGGCCTGCCATAGCCCTGCTGCTACAAAGAATGCCTCCGATAAACATTTTACCCGGAGCACGCCCGGCGCCCTGATGCGGTGGAGGATCCGCTGCTTCTGTGAACTGTGAGCCAGACCGAAGTAGAGCACGAGGGCGTTGGTCCACTGGCTGATCCGTTCATCATCCCGGCAGTCCATAAACAGACCGTGGTCCTCGGACCAGAACTGCTGCAGTGCTTTCCGAACCCGGTGAAATTCATGTCTGCAGGAAACTGCTGCATTATCTTGCTTCAGCCTGCGGAAAAGTTGACTCATTGCGACCAGAGCGCCTGCGTATAGTGTGTTGAGTGCCGTGACTGCTCCCTCTTCGTGCGCTTTCAGCAGGCCTTCTCCATTCCTGCCTGCATCACAAGAATGGAGCACTCGATGAACTTCCGGGAGCAGCTTCGCTGCCAGTTCTGCATCGCCGGCATAGCGATGATGGATCTCCAGGAAAAGCAGGTATGCCAGTGCCTGTACTGGATCATTGATGGGAGGACGGACGGCAACTAGAGTGGCTGCGGCAGTTTGACAGTCGCCACTCAGATAATGGTCGTTCAGCGCGAAGGCGTAGGCTTTCAGCCAGTCATAGGAACCTGCATCGAGGGCAAAGGAGTAAATTTCCTGGCGGCAAACCTCCAGGGTGCGCCTCCCGGTTTCCCAGATTCCGTTCTGGGTCTGTGTAGCGGCAAACGTTCCCCGGGTTCGCGTCGCTACCTTGCGTTCCAGCATGGAAACGCAATCCAGTTCCACGACTTCTTCACATTGGCTCAGGCGCAGGACCACATAGCGGCAGGTCTGTAAAAAGAGGTCAGTCCAATCTTGGTAGTGGTCAGTGCATATATAGCTGACACCGGTCTCGATTTTTCCCCAGGATCGGGAAAAGCCCAGGTCGACCCTGCTGTTTCGGATGCCGCGCAGGCGCAGGCGGGGAAACCCATGGACCACTCTGCCGAAATCCAGCAGCAGGTACACTGCCCGGAGCGGGTTGTCCGTCTGTACCCGCGTCCGGCTCTTGCCCGGCAGCAGCAAGCTCTCCCGATGCACGCACTTGCAAGTCTTCATTCTACCGGACTTGGTGAAAAAGCGCAACGGATCCTCAGCGCCTATCTCGCCGAAGGCTGCCACCTCGCTTCCCCATACCTCTACTTCATTAACCTGCCGTGGCTCCCATTTCGCCGCGATAGAGATCCCCTTTACCACGACTGCATCTTCCCATTCTTGTTCACTGACCCACTCATCCAGCCGCCCCTCGGGTTCCTCGGCTGCAAAGTAGACGTGGGAAATAGGGTCTTCCTTGTTGATCCGCCAGGTACGGGCTTCCATCACCTTCCAGGAGTTCCCTGTTCTCACCTTTACCTTACTGCCGTTTTCGCAAGTTATCTCTCCTTCTGCCGCAAACCAGGAATGGGGGTGGCGAGGATGGCCGCCGGCAAGGACCAACAGGGTGTTGCTGCCGGAACGCACGGAAAAGTCGATTTCGAACTCCTGCCAAACCGGCACCTGGGTCAGAGTCCCTCCCAACCCCCTTATCATCTTCTGCCCATTTACCAGGACCTCGTACGGTCCGCTGCAAGCACATCGCACTCGCAATCCACGGATATTTCCACGAACCCCCAAATCGCACTTGGCGTAAATGAACCTGGACCGGGGTGAAGGGGCGGCCTGCCAGATCGGCTCAGCTTTCATGATCTTCCACTTCCAGACTTTCTCCAGATTTATTATTTTTTGGTCCGGCCTAAATTGAGAACCGCCGAGAGGAGGCCCGACTGGATGTAGTTCTACCCTCCCGACCATGACACTCCTCGCCTACCGCCGCGCAGCTCTCACCTTCCTTCTGCCAGCTCTCCTCTACGCCGTCACTCTGGAGAATGGCTTTGTCCTGGACGATAAAGCGGCCATCCGCGACAATCCCATAGTCCATCGCGGCAACATCGCCGAAATCTTCACAAGCGACTATTGGGCCGGCTTTCACAACGACCGCTCAGGCCTCTACCGTCCGCTCACCGTACTGTCCTTTGCTCTGAACTACTTCCTTTCGGGAACCGTTCCCACCCTCTACCATCTGCTCAATCTCCTCCTACACTCCACCACCGCCCTGCTGCTCTACGTATTTTGCCGGATCTGTAGCCGCAGACGCGACTTGGCTCTTATCAGTGCTTTGCTCTTTGCCACCCACCCAATCCAGACCGAGTGCGTGGCAGGTCTCGTGGGGCGTGCTGACATCCTCGCCGCTCTCTTTTGCCTGCTGGCACTGTGCCTGCATTTGCAAAGAAGCCGCTGGTCTTACTTGGGGGCAGGCCTCGCCATGATTGCTGCCCTCTTGAGTAAAGAAAGCGCCGTCGTCCTGCCAGCGCTTTTCCTGCTGGCTGACTTATTTCAATATCGGGCTTTTTCTGAAAAATGCTATGGGAGGGTTTATCTATTCTACGCCTGTCTGGTCCTGGCATATCTTGTTTGGCGCCGGCATGTGCTCGGCGATCTGACCATTGCCCTGATCGATCCCCTGGACAATCCTCTCATCACCCTGCCCTGGCCTTTGCGATTGCTCAATGCCGGCGAGATTTTGTTCAGATACCTCGGCCAGCTGCTGTTGCCCATTTCCCTTGCGGCAGACTATTCCTATGCCGCTTTGCCCATGACTCTCCGGCTTTGGTCCCTGGAACTGGGTCTGGTTGTGGCCGGCCTGGGTGTTGGGGTATTGCTTCTATACTTTTCGTGGAGGTGGGCTCCCTGGACGGCCTTTGGACTGAGCTGGATCTTCATCTGCCTGGCGCCGGTGGCCAATATTTTTCTGCCCATCGGTACGATAATGGCCGAACGCCTCCTCTACCTGCCCTCGATGGGGTATGCCATTGCCGTCGCTGCCCTCTTCGGTGCTCTACGACGCAGGCACCCGCCCGCTCTTTTCTGGTCCCTATTCGGTATTTTGATTGCGCTCTACTGCTGCAAAACCTTTGTGCGTTGCGGCGACTGGCGCAACAACTACACCCTTTTCAATCAGACTGTACAGGCACAGCCTGGCAGCGCCCGGGCTTGGCGCGGTCTCGCCAAGGCCGCAGTTGAGCAGGGGAAAGACCACCTTGCCCTCTCCTCCTGGCACAAAGCGCTGGAAATCCTTCCCGACTACTACGAAGTCCATAATGATCTGGCAGCTTTCTACCTTGCCCGGGAAGAGTACAAATTGGCCCAGGAGAACATTTCCAGATGCCTGGAAATTCGCCCCGATTATCCCCTTGCCTGGTTCAACCTTGGTCTGATTTACTATCACCTCGGACAGGCGAAGGCGGCTGGAGATGCCCTTGAGCGGGCGCTAATCCTAGACCCGCAGTACGCCAGAGCTTGTTACAATCTTGGAGTAATTGCTCTGGAGGAGGGAAGATTGGAAGAAGCTGCAGGTCATTTTCGCAAGACCTTGCTCCTAGAGCCGGCGCACCGGGATGCCCGTGTCAATCTCAATGCAATTGAAAGAGCTTGGCGCAAGGGGGTAGGCGGAAAGTCGCCAGCTCCCCTCGAACCCTAGGGTGGTGGAAGCTGACAACTCTCCTGGATCCAATTTTCTGCGCTAGTGCAGTTCTGGTAAAAACCTGGTGGGCGAGGATGCGGCCGCGGTAGGTTGAACGAGGCATTGCCCCGGCAATCTACCAGTGGACGATTTGGAGAGCAAACCGAGACTCAAAATTGGATGAGGGCATTTGCAATGCCCTGCCAAGTGCCATTCCCGCCGCCTAAGAAGAATGGGTTAAAATGCAGCTATCCAGGTAGTCGAAGACCTACATAGCGAGTCATGTTGCCCCGGCGTACCAGAAGCAGTACAGTTTCTTCCCCTTCTACTTGGCCGAGGGTTTCCTCTAAATCCGCCACGGTCTTTACGGGGTGGCGATTTACCTCTTGAACAAGGTCGCCCCGACGTAAACCGCGACGCGCAGCTTCACTGCTTGGTCGTACATCAGCGACGACTACACCGCTCATTTCCTCATACCCCAGCCGCCGGCTCAGTTCGGGAGTCAGGTTCTGTACTCTCAGCCCAAGTTTCGCCGGGCCTTGGGCCTCCGGGGGCGTTGCAGCCAGGACCTCTTCAGTGAGCTGCTCCAAAACCACGGGGATAGACGTTTCTTTCCCGTCCCGCAGTACGACCAATTGCACCCGGGTGCCAGGTGGAGTCGCACCGATTCGACTCCTCAGTTCGGTGACATTCCTGATGGGTTCGCCGTCCAATTCCAGCACCACATCTCTAACCTCGACCCCCGCCTTGTCGGCCGCTCTACCAGGGGACACCCCGGTGATCTGGACTCCCTGGGCATTCTCCATGCCCAGGGCTTCCGCCGTGACCGGGTCGATGTTCTCAATCGTAACCCCCAACAGTCCTCGCTTGACTTCACCGTGCTCGACAAGTTGCTGCATGACGTTTTGGGCAAGGTTGACCGGGATGGCGAATCCAATCCCCTGGTACCCGCCAGAGCGACTGACAATTGCCGTATTGATGCCCATCAACTCCCCGTTCAGGTTTACCAGGGCACCGCCGCTGTTGCCCGGATTGATTGCCGCATCGGTCTGAATGAAAGAACCGTATTCCTTAGCCGACGACCTGTCCCGTCCGAGTGCACTGACGATCCCGGAAGTAACCGTGTGCTCGAGGCCGAAAGGTGTTCCCAGGGCCAGCACCCATTCGCCAACCTTCAATGAATCCGAGTCTCCCAGCGGCAGGTGTGGAAGATCCTGGGCATCGATCTTCAAAACCGCCAGATCGCTCAATGAATCGGTGCCGATGATCTCCGCTTCGAAATAGCGCTCGTCGGCCATACCTACCTGGATCTTTTCAGCTCCGCGGATGGCATGGTGGTTGGTAAGGATATAATTTTTGCTCTGATGACGTACAATGATTCCCGAACTCAGTCCTTCCTGGTACTGCCTGGCGCGCGGTCCTCTCGGCACCCTGAAATAGAAGTCCTCGAAGGGCATTCGGCGGAATGGATGGTCAATGGCCAGATCCACTGTCCTCTCGGTCATGATGGCGACTACAGCGGGCTTGACTCTGGCTGCCACGGAGGCGAAGGCTGCGCTGAATTGCTGCGCTTGCGCCAGATTTTTCTCCGTGCTCTCATGCGCTAGGGCCTCGAACACTGGCAGGCCCACCCCTATCAACGTCAAGTAGAAAGTTAATCTTCTCATACCACCTCTTATTGGGTTATGGGGTCTGGCCCAGATGGCCGACAATGGGTCCATCAAAGAAACTTCTTCGAGTAATTATAGACCGAAACCTGGAGAAAGAGTTCCTTGGCTCAGGCTAAACCTCAACAACTCCCTTGTCGACCGTATTTTCCTCGGATTGGCGGGGGTGATGGTGGCGAACCATCAACTCGCCTTCCTGCAGATCCACCGAAATGGAGTCTCCGTCTAGAATTTCTCAAGAAATCAAAGCACGGCCGATGCGCGTCTCCAGTTCATGGTGTAAAAAGCGCCTGAGCGGACGTGCCCCGAATACTGGATTGAACCCCTTCCGCGCTACGTAGGACCGCGCCGGGGCACTGATTTCCAGATCGATTTGGCGCTGGCGCAGGCGCCCGCGCAGCTCTTCGGCCTGGAGATCCACAATTGACTCGATTTCGTCCACGGTCAAGGGCTTGAAGAGAACTATGTCGTCTACCCGGTTGAGAAATTCCGGCCTGAAGTGGCGGCGCAATTCGCCCATTATCGCTTCTCTCGCCCCGGCGCCAATCTCACCTTCGGCGGTCAAACTCTCGGTCAAATAGGTCGAGCCGATATTTGAAGTCATGATTATTATGGCGTTTTTAAAGTTTTCGGTGCGTCCTTGTGCATCCGTGAGACGGCCGTCGTCCAACAACTGGAGCAGCACGTTGAATACGTCGTGGTGGGCCTTTTCGATCTCGTCGAAGAGAATCACGGCATAAGGTTTGCGCCGAACCGCCTCGGTCAATTGACCACCCTCTTCGTAGCCTACGTAACCAGGAGGGGCTCCGATCAAACGCGAGACCGCGTGTTTTTCCATGTACTCGCTTATGTCGATCCGCACCATGTTCTCCTCGTTACCATGTTCTCCTCGTTGTCGAAGAGAGTTTGCGCCAGAGTTTTGGCCAGTTCTGGTTTACCCACCCCGGTAGGTCCCAAAAAAACGAAAGAGCCAATGGGCTTTTGTGGATCCTTGGTTCCGGACCGCGCCCGAATCACCGCGTCCGCCACCAGTTTTACGGCTTCCTCCTGGCCGATTACCCGCTGGTGCAGGGTTTTGTCCAGGCGCAAAAGTTTTTCGCGCTCCCCCTCGACCAGGCGTGCCACCGGGATTCCACTCCAACGAGCAACGATCTCGGCGATCTCTTCTGCAGCCACCTCTTCGCGCAGGAGGCGGTTTTCCGTCTGGCTCCTGCCCTGCCGCTTTTCCTCCTTCCGCAGCCGGTTCTCTAACTCCGGCAGCCGTCCGTGCTTGAGTTCGGCAGCCCGGTCCAGATCGTACTGGCGTTCTGCCGCTTCTGTCTGGCGCCGTACCTGCTCTATCTCCTCCCGGAGGGAGCGCACTTTACCGATGGCCGCTCTTTCCGTTTCCCACTGTGCCTGCATGGCATCGGCATGGGCTTTGAGATCCGGCCAACTCCTTGTTTAGATCCGCGAGCCGTTCTCCACTGGCTTTGTCCTTTTCCTTTTTAAGGGCGGCGACCTCGATTTCCAATTGCATAACTCTACGGGTCACTTCGTCCAATTCGGCCGGCATGGAGTCGATTTCCGTACGCACCATGGCACAAGCTTCATCCACGAGGTCGATAGCTTTGTCGGGCAGAAAGCGGTCAGAAATGTAGCGGTTGGAAAGGGCGGCCGCGGTCACCAGGGCGTTGTCTTGAATGCGCACTCCGTGATGAATCTCGAAGCATTCCTTGAGGCCCCGTAGAATGGAGATGCTGTCTTCCACTGTAGGAGCGTCGACCAGCACCGGCTGGAAGCGGCGCTCCAGGGCAGCATCCTTCTCGATATGCTGGCGGTGTTCGTCGAGAGTAGTGGCGCCGATGCAGTGGAGTTCCCCCCGGGCAAGCATGGGCTTGAGCATATTGCCGGCGTCGGTTGAGCCTTCGCTGCGGCCAGCTTCCACGATGTTGTGAACCTCATCTATGAAAAGAAGAATTTTTCCCTCGCTTGCCTTGATCTCCTGGAGCACTGCCTTGAGCCGCTCCTCAAATTCCCCCCTGAACTTGGCGCCTGCCATCAATGCCCCCAGGTCCGGTGAAAAAATGGACCGCCCATTTAGCCATTCGGGTACGTCTCCACGAAAAATGCGCTGCGCCAGCCCTTCGACAATGGCTGTCTTGCCGACGCCCGGTTCCCCGATAAGGACGGGATTGTTCTTGGTTTTGCGCGACAGAATGCGAATTACCCGGCGAATCTCTGCGTCGCGCCCTATGACCGGATCCAGCTTATCCTCCCTCGCTTGCTCCACAAGGTCCGTACCATACTTCTCCAAAGCATTGTAGGAGACCTCGGGGGAGGGGGGGCGGTAAAGTGACCCGTTGACTGCCGCGAATGCGCGCCAAGGCAGCAAGAAAGCCTTCACGGGTGACGCCGAAGCGCTCGCAAAAACGGCCGGCACCCGTGGTGATCCTCTCGTCGATTAAAGCCAGGGCTAGATGCTCTACCGAGATATATTCGTCCTTGAGATTGCGCGTTTCCTCCTCCGCCCGGATAATGATTTCCTGCAGCCGGCGGGTGACGTAGATCTCCGCGGCCCTACCCGATACTCGCGGTCGTTTTTCGAGCGACCTTTCAACTTCTTTGGCAAAGCCTTCCATACCCACCCCCATGCGCTCCAACACCAGCGGCAGGAGCCCATCCCTCTGCTCCAGCAGCACCAGTAGGAGATGCTCCCCGTCTACTCCACCATGACCAAAGCGCAGGGCCCTGGTCTGGGCGGCCTGCAGAGCCTCCTGTGCTTTTTGGGTTAATTTGTCCAGTTTCATGGTATCACCTTCTTTTTTCAAGGGATTTTTTGGGCTGGCTCCAAGCTAGCCGCAAAAGAAACTATTCCCAAAGCGGCAATTTCCGACATCTGAAAAGCTGCATCGGAAATTACCGATTTGCCCTTTTCCTATGCAATTTCCGTACCACCTGCCTCTGCCGAAGAATTATGATTATTTGGCAGCCAAGTCTTTCCGGCTATGCTAAATTGGCACGATTTCCCGGGGAGTAATTGCGCGAATCTCAGGCCTGAGTCCGGGTCTTCTCGATTTTTCTTGTACAGAAAGAGGCCGGATTGCTCCGGCCTTTCTCAGAATTCCATGGGAGGGGCTAGTCCAGGGCATGAAAAGGTGGATTGGAGAAGAAAAGATCCCCCGCCCCGAAGGTCCGCACCCGGATCGGTGCGACCAGGTCTCCTAGATCATATTAAGCCTGAAGAGTTGAAGGGAAATTGCCGTGCCCTTGGAGATTCCTGCAAGGAGGCCGCCACGGGTGACCAGCGCCAGATCCAGAAATTCGGCTTGCAGGCGGGCAACCTTGAATGGTCCAAAGCCAAAGCCGATAGCGGAACTGTGGCCCCGGCCGCCTAACGACAGGCCAATCCGTGTTGGGAACCAGGGCACCAAGCGGTACTCTGTGCCGGCCGAAACGCGGGGAGTGGTGGACCAGCCGAACCCGGTGCTGAAGGCTTGATCCCAGTTTCCAGCCACGGTCATTCGGGGATTCAATTGGTAGGCTCCTCCAATCCGCAGCAGGGCCGGCAATGAGCGCGAGAAGCTCCTCCCACCGATTTTCTGTTGAAAATCGGTATCTCCGTCACCATCCAAGTCTTCGTTTTCCAGTATATCCTCAATATGGTCCACATCGAGGACTCGCGTCACGCGGAGATTGGTGGCGGTGGCATAGAGCGAGTCCTGGCGCGCACCGATATTCCAGGAAAAAACGTCAAACAGGTTGAGCAACCCCACGCTGAAAACAAGATTGCGGTCTCTGGTGACTCCGGCCACCCCCAAGTCTATCCCGAAACCGGTTCCTCCGAGGTCGGGCAACCCCAGGCTGAAGGCAAGATTGCGGTCCTTGGCGGCACTGGCCAATTCGAGATTCATATCGAGTCCGGTTCTTCCGGCGTTCTGGGTAATCAAATAGGCATCCAGTTCAGCACCCTGGATGCGGGAGACGAAGCTGCCGCTCGAACGCTTCACTTCGCCGTATACTCCGGTGGTGAGCTTAAAGGTTCCACCCACGCTAAATTCGCTCAAATAGGGTTTGAACCGATCCGGCATCCAGAGTTTGGCGCCAGCCCAATTCAAGCTCGCTACCATCCAGCGGGAGCCATCCCACTCGGCGATATCGTAACCCCCATCTTTGCCCTTGGATAGACGTTGCTGCTCGAACTCGTTGCCGAAGAGGAGGAGTTCAAACATATCCTTGGGAATTTCACCCTCGAATCCGGAGGTAAAGCCAATGCTTACTGCGGAGTGGAGGTCCCAAGGCATTTGAAAGGCCATTCCACCGTTGACCGGAATGAGAAGTGACAGATTGGGATCGAAGTCCAGGTTGAGCCTCAAGCCTTCTCTGGGGACAGCGGCCAGCAAATTTTTCTTGTCATTATCGGTGATAAAATGATCCGACTTGGTGAAATTGTCATTATAGGTCTGTACGGAAAAGCTATTGTTTTCGACGATGAACGAGGTCCCGGCACCCAGGAAGTACCAGGAGAAATCGGGGCTGTCCTCCAAGGCCAGGTTGGCGGGATTCCAGAAGACCGCCGCAGGTCCCCGAGCCAGGGCGGTGTAGGATTGCGCCAATCCCATCGCGCGCGGGTCGGTATCGCCCAATCCGGGCGACTCCAGCGGGAATCCTCCAAGGAGGAGCGCCGAGGCCAGACAGAATCTGCCCATTTTCACCGTCTCTCTTCTAAATAGATCAGACCCTAATTCAATTCTACAGTGATTTGAGTGGCGGCCTGCACCTTGATGAAATCTGAGGCCAAAAGCTCCACATCTCCCTGTGTTGCATCGATCTTCACCAGGACCCCGGTGAATACGCCGCCTTCCTGGGTAAAAACCCGCAGCTCTTCCCCGGTGATTGCAATAATCTGCTTAATGATCACACTCCGGATGACACGGCCGTCTGCATCGACCGTTGCGGCCGGCACCTCAAGGGCGGAATCCCCCTGCCGCGGAATTGTAAGCTGCGGGTTGGCGTAGACATCCTCCTTGCGTGCAGCTGCGTGCAGGCGAATCCGCACGCCCAGAGGAGTGTGGTTTTCTATCGTGATGAAAACAAGGGCGCTGACAAGGTGGGAGTCGATGCGTTCACGCTCGTCTTTCAATTCGCGGTGAATCGGCTCCGGCTGAATTTGGGTTTCAGCTTTGACCGTGAAGCGGGCCTCCGACTTGAGTACCACGCTGTCCAGTTGGACCCAATGGCGGGGCTCGATGATTTCCGTAGCCACTCCGTCTCCCACCAATACTCTGGGTTTTACCGTGATTTTGACAGGCAGTAGATTGAGAAAGTCGGTGAGCATGCGAGTATCGGGTACAACGATAATGTCTTTGGGAATATTCGGGTCGCCTCGCTCAAAGCTTCCGGCAATAATGAGGCGGCCTTCCTTTCCGGCTTTGTTGATTCCCTGAATGTCCAGTTCCATTTCGCTTCTGAAACCGATCCCCGACTTTATATACATCGCGGCTGTAGATCTGCTGAGGTCAATATGGTCCAGCCCACGGGGGAAATCGACCTCGGTGCTTTCCTCGTTTAACGGCAGTGGAAGCCGGTTCAGTCTGCCTTCAACTCGGTTGAAGACCATAGCTTTGGTCTCGGCTGTCACCCGGACCCCTTCACTGGACCTGAAACGAACGGGGGAATTGGTTGGAAAGGTCTTCCCAGCAAAGGACACCCGCAATTTTAGCGGGTCCAATGGTTCGAATATACTGTCGGCCAAGTCGAATATCACCTCGCGCTCCTGGCCGGCCTCCAATCTATCGATCGTCAAAGAGTTGGCAGTTCCATCCGGCCTTTTGAGGTCGTCGAGTCTGATCTGAAATTCAATCGTCAACGGCATGTCGTTTCGTACCCTGAAGGCCAACTCGCCCTGGCTGATGGTTGCTCTGTCGACCTCGATGTGCTGGTCTGGTAATTCCAGTGCCTGGCGGCCAGAGAAATCCAACGGTGGAATGATGGCGGTGGCCTCGGTCGCGTTCAGGTCGCTCAACCTGCCGCCGATGTCCAGAGTTGAACTGCCCTCTGTGCCAGAGTTGTTCGCTTTCTCCGCATTGCCGCTGAGCACAATTTCGAGATCACTGGAGATATTCTTGCCGTCCAGCACCAGGATCCCCACTGCCTGGCCACCGCCGGCATCCAGCCTGGCGATGTGGATGTTGCCTATCTCCGTGTTTCCGTGGCCGGCATCCACCAGGACGATCCTCAGGTTCGACAGGCTCCAGGGCCACCCATTGCTCAAGGAGATGGTCAGGCTGCCTTCCCTGATGGTGAGAGATTGGAACCCTGAAAGCGCCATCCGAACCTGTTGATTAAAGGCTGGGCCCGAGGGGGAATCTTGACCCGAAAATAAGTCGGCTCCGATGCTGATGGTAGGAAGGTTCTGTCCGGGTAGTTTGATATCGCCAATCGGAGTTCTGAAGCTGTGCGGAGTAGGGAGGATGCTCAGGCGATCACCCATCTCCCGCCGGTTCTTTTCTCCGAACTCGGTGGCGAAGTTCAGTTCAATGCTGCCGTTTTCCCCGACGCTCAGGAAGTCAGAGCGGTTATCGACTATATCCTGGATGGTGGTGGTATCGTTGGCCACTGGGATGCTGATGGTAAGGTTGGTGCGCGGAACCTGGGGCTTTCCCACCGTACACCCAAAAATAGCCAGAGAGGTCAAAAGTATCGGCACGGTGGCAAATCTCAAGGTGTATTTCCGGCAATTGCCCGGTCCGGGACCTCGAGTCGTCTGCATGGTTCGACCCTTGAATGTGATTTGAGAGAAAATTCCTTGGAGTAGACTTGCTGGCTTGTCCTCGAAATCCGCTCGGCTGCCCGCACCGATCGAGCCTGATTCACCGCGTCAAATCCATATTCCTAACCAGGTGCTACTTAAGGCCTGTCTTCCTTTTCAGGACATCGACCTTATCCGTCCTTTCCCAGGTGAAATTTGCCAATTTGCGTCCGAAGTGGCCATAGCACGCTGTATCTTGGTAGATGGGGCGGCGCAAATTCAAGGTTTGGATTATGCCTTTCGGGGTCAGTTTGAATACCTCGTTGATGAGGGAGGCGAGATCTTCATCGCCGAGTTTTCCCGTGCCATAGGAGTCCACCAGGACCGACACAGGCTGAGCTACGCCGATGGCATAGGCCAATTGTACCTGGCAGCGAGAGGCAAGGCTGGAGGCGACGAGATTCTTGGCTATGTAGCGCGCCATGTAGTGTGCGCTGCGGTCCACCTTGGAGGGGTCCTTGCCCGAGAAAGCCCCGCCGCCGTGCGGGCACATCCCACCATAGGTATCGACAATGATTTTGCGTCCTGTAAGTCCGCAATCGCCATGGGGGCCACCGACCACAAAGCGCCCTGTGGGATTCACATGGTAGATCGTATCTTTGTCCAGGTAATTGGCGGGAATGACCTTTTTAATGACCTGGCGGATTATATCGCCGGCGATTTTCTTGTGCCCCATCCCAGGATCGTGTTGGGTAGAAACGACAACCGTATCCACCCGTTCGGGTTTGCCGTTGACATATTCGATGGTGACCTGGGATTTTGAATCAGGCCGCAAATACGGTACTTTCTTCTGCTTGCGCATTTTTGCCAGATGTTCCAACAGCCGATGGGCCAACATGATTGGCAGAGGCATCAGCTGGGGCGTCTCGCGGCAGGCGTAGCCAAACATCATACCCTGGTCGCCGGCTCCCTGCTCGGAGTGGAGTCCGGCAGCTTCGTCGACCCCCTGGGAGATATCGGGAGATTGTCTGTCCAGGGCAACAAGGATGCCGCAGGAGCGGTAATCGAAACCGTATTCCGGATCGGTATAACCAATTTTCTTAATTGTCTCGCGCACCAAATCCTGGATATTTACCTGTGCCCGAGTGGTGATTTCTCCGGCGATCAATACTTGCCCGGTGGTGACCAGAGTCTCACAGGCTACTCGAGAGGAAGGATCCTGGGCCAACATAGCGTCTAAGATGGCGTCGGAAATCTGGTCCGCGACTTTATCGGGATGTCCTTCGGAAACTGATTCAGAGGTAAATAGAAATCTGGCCATAGTTGCTCCTTGCTGCATATTTGTAATGACTGGGTGGATTGAGATCCGTAAGCGGAATTGTCCGAGACAAGGTCAGTCCGGGGATTGGCGGTGCAGGTTCTGAGATTAAATCTATTGGGGTTCTTTCCAGCTTTGCCAGGAAGGCAGGATATCCAAATGTTCTTGGATGGTGTCTGCTAGAAACTCCCGCACTTTCGCTCCCGTGTCCAGCTCCAGGCAGTGCACGGCTATTTTGCGGGCTTCAGCCAGATTCACGGCACGGACAACCTCCTTGACCTCCGGGATCATTCCAGGACTGATGCTCAAGGATTCAATTCCCAACCCCAAAAGAAGGATGGTGGCCAGTGGGTCTCCGGCCATTTCACCGCATATACTCACCGGAATATCGTGCCTTTTTCCAGTGTCGGCCACTATTTTCATCAATTTCAGGACGGCGGGATGAAAGGGATCGTAAAGGTTGGCCACCCTTGCGGTGCCGCGGTCGACAGCAAGAGTGTACTGGGTCAGGTCATTGGTTCCCAGGCTAAAGAAATCAGTCTCTGGAGCAAATTGGTCAGCCATGAGGGCAACGGATGGCACCTCGACCATGACGCCAACCTTGCAATTTTCCTGGAATGAGGAGGTCTCCGCGCGAAGTTCGTACTTGGCCTCTTCGAGGATTGCCCGAGCTCGGCGCAATTCGTTGATATTTGAGACCATGGGAAGGAGAATCTGCACTTCACCCCTGGTGCCGGCTCTGAGCAGTGCGCGCAGTTGTGTTTTGAACAGGTCGGGGGTGTCCAGACAAATTCGGATACCCCGCCACCCCAGGAACGGGTTGGCCTCCGGGGCCGTATTCAGGACGTGGGCGAGTTTGTCCCCTCCTAGATCTATGGTTCGAATCACGACAGGATGAGGGGCCGCCGCTTCGACAATATGAGCATAGCAGGCCAGTTGCTCTTTTTCGTTGGGCAAGCGGTAGCCCATGTAGAGGAATTCAGTCCGGTACATCCCCACACCTCGGGCACCATTGTCGATAGCCAGTTGCAACTCATTCGGCACATCGACATTGGCCATCAATACAATGTCCTGGTGGTCCAGGGTAACGGCGGGCAACTCTCGGCGCGTGCTCAGGTGGCGCTCACGCTGCAACTGCCGGCGTCGTTGGGTGCGGTAGAAACGCAGAACTTCCGGACTCGGGCGCGCGTGAACGATGCCTTGGTTGCCATCCACGATGACGAGATCGCCCGACTTAATTTCCTTGGAGCTATTTCCTGCGCCAACGATGGTGGGCAGACCCATGGAGCGGGCGATTATGCTGGTGTGCGAAGTAGCGCCACCGACGTCCGTGACAATTCCATTGACCGGTCGCTGTCCCAACTGCACCACTTCCGAAGGCAACAGGTCGTGCAGTACGACTACCGTATTTGCCCGCAAGGCATGTAAAGCTTTGAGTTCACCACCGGCCATGCGGACCAAAACTTGGTGCTCAATGTCCACTACATCGCTCAATCGGGCACGCAGGTACTCATTCTCAATGTCTTCGAACATCCTCTTCATTTTGCCCAGAGTTTTTGAGAAGGCCTGCTCGGCAGAGAGATGCCTCTCGCGAATCAAATTCAAGGTCTGTTTCTTCACTTCCACGTCTTCGAGCATGGCCCGCTGGGCTTCGAAAATCTGGGCCATGTCCGAGCCCTGCTCCACTTCGACCAGATGCTGGATGCGGCGAATTTCTTCGCCGGCCTGGTGGAGACTATTTAGAAATCGCTCGACTTCCGCCTCGACCCGGCTGGCAGGGATTCTCCGGGTCGAGATGCGGGGCATCTCTTTCCGGTAGATAAATGCTCTGCCAATGGCGATTCCGGGCGAAGCGGGAATCCCTCTGAGCCTGGTGTAATCTGTTGGTTGCATCAAGCCTGTTCCTCGAAGTTGCTTTGCAAGAGCTTTGCCAGCACCTCCACCGCTTCCTCCGCGTCCTTGCCCTCGGCTTCGATAGTGATCTCCGATCCTTGTTCGGCACCCAGGGTCATGACCCCCATGACGCTTTTGCCATTTACGCGGGCGACTCCCTCCCGGGAGAGGAAGGTCTCCGCCTTGAATCTGGATGCCTGCTGAACCACCAGGGCTGCTGGTCGGGCGTGAAGACCCAGAGAATTATTGATCGTAACTTTTTTTGCAAACATCTTCTTGCTTTGGCAATCTATCTCCGCCCCGCTGGCTTTGGTTTTGCGATTGCCGCAAATTCCAATCCATCTATCGAGTATCGACCTCCTGTATTGCGCAAAGTCGCTGACAGCGGGGTTCCTTTCATTCTTTGGTGTGGACGGCGGCGCTTAACTCGTGCAAGCGACCCGGATCATCCTCTAAGACCGTACCGGTAACCACGAAGCTTGCTCCGGCATCAACCTTAGCTCGGGCGCTTTCGGCATCGCGAATGCCGCCTCCGACAACAACCGGCAGAGAGATGTAGTCCACCACCGCCCGTACCATCTCGTCCGGCACTGAATCTACTGCTCCACTACCTGCTTCCAGGTAGACCAACTTCATGCCGATGTATTCGGCCGCCAGAGCGTGAGCCATGGCGATGTCAACTTTGTTGCGCGGGATAGGGCGAGTGTTACTCATAAATTCCACCGATGTAAAGGTGCCCGACTCAACAAGCATATAGCCCGTGGAAATAATTTCCACTCCATATTCCTTCAGCAGTGGCGCTCCCTTGACCTGCTGGCCTATCAGGAGTTCGGGGTTGCGGCCACTGATCACGGAAAGAAAGAGAATTGCGGCGGCACTGGGCACTACCTGTCCGGCACCTCCGGGAAAACTGATTGCGGGAATGTCTACTGCGTCCTTGATGCGCTCGAAGACGCCGGTGAAATCGTTCATCATCAAACTGGTACCTACTAGAATTGCGTCCGCTCCCGCCTCAGCGCAGAGAGTGGCGCGGTGTTCTATTTCTTCGGGGGTCAGGCGGTCAGGGTCGAGCAGCGGCAAATATCCCGCCCCCCTTTTTTCCCTTATCTCAAGCAGGTAATCAATTGTAGTAGCCAAATTCTCTCCTCTAGTTATCAAGCAGTTCCTGGACGATTCCGGGGACAGCCGCAAGGGCTTCGTCCAACTTGCTCGAGTCCTTGCCGCCAGCTTGAGCCAAATGAGGCTTCCCTCCCCCGGAACCACCTACCAAACGGGCAACGCGCCTGACAATGTCGCCGGCTTTTAGTCCCCTGCTGTCGATAAGATCTTGGGTGACAACGGCAATTAGAGCAACCTTGCCATTTAGGACGGCGCCTACAACCCCAAGTCCCGAGCCCAGGTGCTCGCGGAGGTTGTCGGCCAAAGTACGCAACGACTCCACACCTTCGACTTCCACTCGGGTCGCGAGAACCCGGAATTGGTCTAAGGTCTGCGCTTGTGCAGCCAATTCAGTACCTCTCTTGCCCGCCGTACGGCGCTCCAGTGCGACAAGGCTTCGCTCCAACTCACGGTTGCGATTCATTAGTCCTTCAAGCCTTTGCGGCAGTTCCACAGCCGGCACGTTCAGCAGAGTGCTCATTCGCGCCAGCAATTCGTGCTGGGAGCGCATTGCGTGCTCGGTTCCTTGGCCAGTGAAGGCTTCCGCCCGGCGTGTACCTGCGGCAATACCGCCTTCGTCAGCTAGATGAAACAGACCGATTTCCGCCGTGGAATCCACGTGGGTACCGCCGCACAGTTCGAGGCTGAAGTCGTCTATTCGCACTACCCGCACCCGGTCCTCGTACTTTTCGCCGAACAGAGCCTGCGCCCCCATCTTTCGGGCCTTTTCGAGATTCTCCTCAAAGGAGGAGACCTCCAGATTCGCTCGAATCCTGTCGTTTACCATCTCTTCAATCTCGCGCAGATGTCCAGGATCAAGGGAGGAAAAATGGGAAAAGTCAAAGCGTAGGCGCTTTGGAGCTACAAGGGATCCCATCTGGACCACGTGGTCTCCCAGAACCCGGCGCAGGGATCCGTGCAATAGGTGGGTGGCGGTATGGTTGCGTGCCGTGGCTTTGCGGATGTCCGGGTCCACTAGAGCGTGCACCTTTCCTCCTATGGCCTTGCAATCTCCTTCCAGCAATCTTCCTTTATGCATGCGGCCGCCACCGGCCTTGACCGTATTTTCCACCTCGATTAGGAAATTGTCGCCCTTGACCAGACCCTTATCGCCAACCTGGCCACCCGATTCGGCGTAGAAGGGTGTTTGGTCCAGAAAAAATCGGATTTGGCCGTTTTCGTCTTTTTCGGCATATACAACTTCGGCATCGGCCTCCAATTCATCGTAGCCGATGAAGCACGAATCTGCCTCGTCAAGCAGGTCCGCCATCCCTTCGGTCGTGGTGACCTGGGCCTTGGCCGCCTGCCGCGCCCGATTGCGCTGTTTCTCCAATTCGTTCTCAAACTCTTCCGTACTTACCTCGAAACCGTGCTCACGGGCCATCAATTGGGTCAAGTCGAGGGGGAAGCCATAAGTATCGTATAGTTGAAAGGCATCTGTGCCCGTTATCTCCCCTCTCTGGATATAGCGGTCGAAAATTTCCAAACCTCGATCAAGAGTATTGCCGAAGCTCTCTTCTTCGGAGCGGATGACCAGGGAGATATGGGCACTTTTCTCGGCTATTTCGGGGAATACATTTCCCATTACATCGGCCACGGTCTCGGGCAACATGTGGATAAAGGGCTCGTGCTGGTCCAACTGACGGCCATAGCGCGCCGCGCGCCGCAAAAGACGCCGCAATACGTAGCCGGCACCTTCGTTTGAGGGAAGGGCACCGTCGGCAATGGCAAAACACAAGGCGCGAACATGGTCTGCCACCACTTGCATGGGTACGACGTATTCGCCGCTGCAATCCTTGCCGGTCAACTCGGCGATGCGCGCGATCAGGGGCTGAAAGAGGTCGGTATCGTAATTGCTCTCCACCCTCTGGAGAATACTGCACATTCGCTCAAGGCCCATCCCCGTATCCACATGCACGGCGGGTAGAGGATGAAGTTTGCCTGTCTCGTCCCGGTTGTACTGAATGAATACCAGATTCCAGACCTCCACGTAGGCGTCTTCTCCCCTGATGAGCCCCACTCTTGACTGCTGGGATAGATCATCCCCCAGGTAGTAGTGCAATTCAGAAGAAGGGCCGCAAGGTCCGGTAGGGCCCATTTCCCAGAAGACATCCGAACCCGGGAGGCGTACCACGCGGTCGGAGGGCTGGTCGGTGCCTGCGCTCCAAATGCTTTCCGCCTCCATGTCCGGCTCAAGGCCTGCGGACTCATCACCTTCAAAGACCGTGCTCCAGAGACGCTCTTTTTCCAGTCCCAGGTGTTCGGTCGCCAGTTCCCAAGCCCATTCAATGGCTTCTTTTTTGAAATAATCTCCAAAAGACCAGTTGCCCAACATCTCAAAAAAAGTATGGTGCCAGGGGCTTTTACCCACTTCTTCGAGATCGTTGTGTTTGCCTGAACCGCGGATGCATTTTTGCGTGTCTACGGCCCGCGTATAGTTGCGCCTTCCAGTGCCCAAAAATACGTCCTTGAATTGGTTCATACCCGCGTTTGTGAAGTAGAGGGTGGGATCATTTTTGGGCACCACCGGGGAACTGTGGACCCGCTGGTGTCCGCGCTCCTCGAAAAACCGTAGAAATGTCTCCCTAATCTCCTTTGAGAACATCGTACTCCATCTCCTCCAAGACCTGCTCGATTGCTTTTATTGCCGTTTCGCGCCCATAACCGCGCCGCCCCAAAAGTCCGAACATGCGGCGCTTGGCCTTTATCCTGTCGAGTCCGCGATAACGCCATGCCAACCGGCGCAATAAGTTGACGGCGGAAGCCTCGGTTTCCAGACTTTCTTTGAATTCTTCCAAAACTGCGGCGATAATATCCGGATGTATGCCTTTACGTTGCAAATCCCGAGAAAATTTCCTGCGACCTGCCGCCCTTCCTCGCAGGCGCGATTCCACCCAGCGGTGCGCGAATGTCCGGTCGTCGAGAAGGTTGAGGCGCTGGAGGTCAGCGATGGCCTCGTCGATGACCTCTGGTGCGAACTTTTTTTCTTGCAGCTTTTCGCGCATTTCCTGGACGGAACGATCCCGCGCACTCAGGAAGGTCAAGCCCAAATCCCGAGCTTTGCGGACTTCATGCTCTGCAGCCATGGCCTGGGTCGCCAGCAGGATTCAATCCCAATTCCTGGCGCAGTTTCTGGGCAAGGCCGTCGGCCAAATCAGAGTGATCGGAAAGATACCTCCTGGCGTTCTCTCGCCCTTGCCCCAGGCGTTTGTTTAAATAGGAAAACCAGGCGCCCTGTTTATCAATCAATCCCTTTTCCACGCCCAAGTCGAGGAGGTCTCCTTCCCAGGAGACACCGATTTCAGACCCATTAAAAATTAAATCGAATTCTGCCTCCCTAAAAGGTGGGGCCAATTTGTTCTTTACTACTTTGACCCGGGTGCGGCTGCCAATGTCGTTCTCTCCCTCCTTTATGCGGGCAACGCGGCGGACATCCAGACGTACTGAAGAATAAAAAGGCAGGGCGCGCCCGCCGGTCGTAGTTTCCGGGTTGCCGAATATCACCCCGATTTTCATGCGCAACTGGTTGAGAAATACCAGGCACGTGTGCGAGCGATTGATGGAACCAGTAAGTTTGCGCAGGGCTTGCGACATCAGACGTGCATGCAAACCCATGTGAGAATCTCCCATTTCACCTTCCAGCTCAGCCTGTGGAACCAGGGCGGCCACCGAATCTACCACGATTATGTCGAAGGCCCCGCTGCGTACTAAAGTGTCGACGATCTCCAATGCCTGTTCGCCGCTGTCCGGCTGTGAGATTATCAAGTTTTCTACGTCCACACCGATGCGTTGGGCGAATGACAAATCAAGGGCGTGTTCGGCATCGATAAAAGCCGCCGTTCCTTCTGTTTTTTGGGACTCTCTAATAGCGTGCAGAGAAAGCATGGTCTTCCCGGTGCCCTCTGGACCATAGATCTCAACGATCCTCCCCTTAGGCAACCCGCCGATCCCCAATGCGGCATCCAGGGCTAGAGATCCGGTGGAAATCGTTGCCACTTCCACCTTCCCGCTTTTTTCCCCCAAGCGCATGATGGAACCTTTGCCGTGTTGCTTTTCAATCTGCGCTATGGCCAGTTCGAGGGCCTTGTCCTTACCGCTTTCTTTGTCTTGTATGTTCGATTTCGCCATGATCTCCCTTCAAGTGAAGGCTCGCTCGGAAACAAAATGGTGCAGAATTACCCTGCCCCGCCTAATTCGCACCTGCGAGTTCGAGCCCTGTCCTCAGTATTGCGTTTCCATACAGACCTGCCATAGCATCATCTGCAACAATACCCCATCCTCCAGGCAGTCGCTCGAGCCGGCGGATTGGTGCCGGTTTGAGGATATCGAGGAGCCTGAACAGCAGAAACCCCACCACAGCGGTCCAAAACCCATGGGGGAGGAAAGCTACCGTCAGCAAAAATCCCATCCCCTCATCGACCACCACTCGCCCCGGGTCCCGCCCCCACTTCCGTTCCATCTCGCCCGCCGTATAAACACCGACAAAAAAAACGGCCGTGAGAAAAACAAACCATTCTACGGCCCCCAAAGACGAACAAAAATAATAGTAAACAATCGCCGTCAGCGCACTACCTGCAGTACCTGGAGCAACTGGAGCATATCCCGAGAAAAATAGGGTAGCGACGATCTTTTTTAGAGCGAAGAATATCTCTTTATAGCCTCCATATTCCCTTGCTGACATTCAATTGATGAGCCGCAAAGACCCTGGTTGCGGGCTAGTCCGGGCAACCTCGAGCTTGGGTGAATTTCATCTTGGAAGAAACTGTCTTTTTCGTAGATAGTGAAACCCTGACAGCAATGTGAGCAAAAGTACCGCCGTCATTAGAGCATTGGCTAAAACTTGAAACTGTCCTCCATCCAGGATCAAGGCGCCATCCTGGATGAATCGGCCCAAGAATTCCTGCAAGCCCATGATGAAGAGGAGGAATACTACGGTGAACAGCTGCATGGTTGTTTTCCACTTGGCTAGCCTGGATGTTATCATCTGCCTTCCGTGGTAGAGGTAATAAACCCGCAGACCCGTAATTAGAATGTCCCGGCATACAATGGGAACCACCAACCAAAAATTGACCATGCGACCAAAAACCAGAGCGATCAAAGCCGAGGTTACTAGAATTTTATCGGCAAGTGGATCGAGGAAGCGGCCCAGAGGGGTTACCTGGTTTGCCGAACGGGCAAGTTTGCCATCGTAAAAATCCGTCAGGGAGGCCGCGCCAAATACAACAAAAGCCAAGCTTTTGCAATACCAGGTTTCGGCAAAGAGCATAATCAAAAAAAGCGGGGTCAGGCAGATCCGCAAAACCGTCAGGAAATTCGGCCAGTTGATGATTTTGTTGCTATCCATATCTTTCGCTCGACCGTTTAGAAGACATGCCTGCCCTCCAATGCATGTGCCAAGGTTATTCTGTCAGCCAGGTCCAGATCAGAACCTACAGGCAATCCACGTGCTAGGCGAGTCACCTTGGTAATTGTTCCCAGTTGCTGCAGAAGGTACTCAGCTGTCGCCTCGCCCTCGGCGCTGGGGTTGAGGCCAATGATGACCTCTTCTACCGTATCTCCTCTGATCCGCCTCACCAATTCGTCGATGCGCAAATCCTCCGGCCGGATTCCGTCGAGAGGGGACAATGCCCCGCCGAGAACGTGGTAAATCCCGCGATAAAGTTGATTGCGCTCAAGAGTGAGCACGTCACTTGCTTCTTCAACCACGCAGATGGTGGTTTGGTCTCGTCGCGGGTCTCTGCATACTTCACACCGGCCGGTACCGCGCTCCGTAAAATTGTAGCATACCGAACAGTATTGGATATTGTCCTTGGCCTCGACCAGAGCTCGTGCCAACTTTTCCGCCTCCTCTCTTGGCCCCTTGATGACATAAAAGGCTAGGCGCAGGGCCGTCTTGTGGCCGATCCCGGGGAGGCGGGAAAAAGCAGTGATTAAATCTTCTAAAGGTAAAGGCCCCATATGACTATTGAAAAAATAATTTATTAGCTCACCGAAGACTCGTCCGGTCCGTCAGTCCCGCCGCTACAGAACCCGTGGATCAGATCAATTCACCATCGAAGATCTCGAGCACGGACTTGACCGTAGGCTCTGTGCGTAAGGGAGCCTTTCTCCCTTCTTGCCGGATTTCACATGCCTCATCTAATACGAAATTGAGGCGCAGGGGATGGCCCCATCTTTTGGCACAAATTTTTTCCACCGCCTCTTGGCTTTTTCTCACTTGACCCATGGGGAAACGGTCGAGGGAAGAGAAGGCGAGCTTTAAGACCTTGTCCTCTAGGGAAACCAACTTAGCTCCGCCGAGATAGATCCCCAGTGCCGGTTGGGAAGTGCGCACGGCCTCTACCAAGTTGTTCCAGTCCGACCTGATCATCTCAAGTGTCAAGGGTTCCGGTGCCAGATTGGGCCCCGGAGCTGCTGCCTGTTCCACACTGACCACGGGCGCAGGCCCGGAATTTGAAACCCTGGTTTGACCTTGATTCGCCATTCCCAAGGGGACAGGATCGGAATTGGCAGCCTTATCTTTTTTTTCATAGCGCCCGTCTGCAATACCTGCCTTTAATGCTTTCTCAAGGGTGCCAAGCCGGTTCAGCAACTTTCCTATGTCCACGGTACGGCCCATCAAGGCCAAGCGGACAAGAACCATTTCGAGACGAAAGCGAGGCTGAATCGAGCGTTTCAACTCAAGGTCTAGGTCCAATAGCGCCTGTAGCATTCGTACAATGTCCTCTTCGGCAAAAGCATCAGCTATCCCTTCGTATCCCGGCCGCTCGGATTCGGCTATCTCCAACTTAGTTGCCGACCCCTGTACTTTGATGAAAAGGAGATGGCGCAAGTGCTCGGCAAAGCCGTACGCAAATTCTTCAACATCGGCGCCCTCCTCCACTGCTTTGTTGACCAAGTCCAGCACTTTCTGCGGGTCCGCAACAGCTATCGCCCGGCTCAAGTCAAAATAGAGACTGCGGTCCACGAGCCCCAGGACCTGCTCTGCCATTTCTTCATTAATGATTCCCTGGCCAAAAGAGACAACCTGATCGAGCAGGCTTACGGCGTCGCGCAACGCCCCATCTGCACGATTGGCTAGCAAATACAAGGCCTCTTCTTGAGCTTCTATGCCTTCGGCAGTGACAATCTGCCTGAGATGGGCAGCGATTTGGCTCGTGCCAATGCGGCGAAAATTAAATCGCTGGCAGCGGGACAGGATGGTCTCGGGAACTTCCTGGACTTCAGTGGTAGCGAACAAAAACACCACATGTGCCGGCGGCTCTTCCAGAGTCTTCAACAAGGCGTTGAAAGCCGCTGTGGACAGCATGTGCACTTCGTCAATGATGTAGATCTTATATTGGCCTTCAGTAGGTACGTAGCGCACTACCTCCCGCAATTCGCGCACATCGTCGACACTATTGTTGGAGGCCCCGTCAATCTCCAGCACGTTCATACTTGCGCCTGCCGTGATGCTTCGACAAGAATCACACTCGTTGCACGGTTCTGGCCCCGGTCCTTGGCTACAGTTAAGAGCCTTGGCCAAGATCCGTGCCATTGTGGTTTTACCGGTTCCGCGAGGTCCACAAAACAAATAGGACTGGGCGATGCGACCGGAAGTAAGTGCATTCCGAAGCGTAGTAGTAATGTGGTCTTGGGCGACTACTTCTTCAAATCGACCAGGGCGCCATTTCCTTGCTGTAACTAGGTAGGTCATATGAATTAATGGAGGAAAAAAGAAAAGGGCGGGACTCCTCTACGGGCATTGTCAAGTGCATCCATCCAGCCCTTGAACGAGGGATCGAGGAAATTGGGTCGTGCACCCATCTTCGATCCTGGCCACCGGCCGCCTGGCGCTAGTTGGCTCCGGCCAGACTTCCCTGCGGCACACGGAAGAAACATTCTTACCGCTGCTACCTTCCGGTCCTGACGGGGTTCAGAAGTCTACCGTTGCGCAGGATCCAACCTTCGACACCACTTTTCGCCCATTGAATCGGAAGCGCGAGAACCTCAATATAGGAATTCAATCCCGCTATAGCGGATTGCGGGTACAGGGCGCCGCTACCTCCCCATCTAGCACGACCTTAAACTAATACTAAAAAATGGTGGAGCAGATGGGATTCGAACCCACGACCTCCAGATTGCGAACCTAGCGCTCTCCCAACTGAGCTACTGCCCCCCAACCTAAAGCCGAAATTTATCATGGCGGAGAGAGAGGGATTCGAACCCTCGGTAGCGTTTTGCGCTACACACGATTTCCAGTCGTGCACCTTCGGCCACTCGGTCATCTCTCCACATGGGATTCAGGATGGGATGGCGGAGAGGGTGGGATTCGAACCCACGGTGACCGTACGGCCACAACGGTTTTCGAGACCGTCCCTTTCAACCACTCAGGCACCTCTCCTCCAACTCCGAAATCGTTATTCCGCAAGCCTGAGTTCTGCGAAGAATTGCTGTAGAAATTCAGCACACTTCGGTGCGAGAACCCCGCCTACCACCTCGCATCGGTGATTCAAGCGGCTGTCCCGGACTACGTTTCGCAATGAGCCGCAGGCCCCACTTTTGAGATCAGAGGCCCCGAAGACCAATCGTGGGATACGCGCCAAAACCACCGCCCCCGCGCACATGGCACAGGGTTCCAAGGTTGAGTAGATAGTTGTGTCCGACAACCGCCGCGAGTTCAAGGTCGCAACGGCTTGGCGGATGGCCAGCATCTCTGCATGGGCGGTAGGATCCTGCCCGTACTCCGTAGCATTTCGCCCACTGCCAACGACGAGACCATCCCGTACAATCAGCGCTCCAACTGGTACTTCACCTTCACTGCAGGCATTCTCTGCTAGGACCAGGGCTTGGCGCATCCAGTAGGAATCGGTCCTCGGCATGACTGTCTCTGGAGAGACACCATACCCCTCGTTCAAACCATGTCGAGGTTGTTTTACAGGGTAGTATCCCAAGGGTTGTAAATATAACCGCTACTACCTACAATATCAAGGCAAATCCAGGAAAATCAAGTTGTAATCCAGAGTCTTATCAACCTCTATCCGCTCAGTTCAGCGACTCTCGGGCTTGCTGATTTTTGGTGGTTTTCCCTGCCGGGGGAATTTGGGAAAAACCCTTCCCTTTCAACAAATCCTTAGGTAAGAGGATCCCTAGAATTTCATTTTTGGGTCAAGTGCATCCCGCAACCCGTCGCCAAGCAAATTGTACATAGTCACGGTGAGAAAAATGGCTGCTCCCGGGGTCACAACCAACCACCAAGCTGCGGCGTTACTGCGCGCGCCGGCCAGAAGAGACCCCCAGGTAATTGTTTGGGCTGGAACTCCGATTCCCAAGAAACTCAGACCCGATTCGGCCAGGATTGCTCCAGCTACTCCAAAAGCCGCAGGCACAAGAATCGGCCCCATAGCATTGGGCAGAATATGATGGAACATTACCCGCTGGTTTGAGCATCCCAAACTCCTGGCTGCTGCAACATAGTCGTAACTTCGCACCTGCAAAAACTGCGAGCGAGTCAGGCGCGCGATCCAGACCCACCCAGTCAGACCGATGATTATCATGATTAAAAACAAACTCGGAGGGAAGAATGCTGCAGCCGTGAGGATCAGAAAAAAGGAGGGAATGGCTGCCCACAACTCAAAAAACCTAGACAGCAATAAATCCATCCATCCTCCGAAATAACCCGCCAGGGACCCCAAGAAGATGCCGACGAGCATTGAGATTCCCACCGATACTAAACCGATAGTCAAGGCGTAGCGCGTTCCGTGGATCAAGCCTGCCATCACATCGCGTCCTAAACGATCCGTACCAAGCAGGTGTTTTGCGCTCGGCGGCTGGTATTTCTCACTCAGACTTATTTCCCCAGGTCCGTAAGAAATTGGGGGAAAGATGGCTCCTTGGGTTTTAAATTTTTTGAAATTCCTCCGCCGCTTTAGTTCCTTAGGCCAGTCCATCACTCCAAGGTAAATTCCGTACTGCCTGAATGCAGGGTAGTAGGTCTTATTCCTGTACTTCATATAATAGGGTTTGTTGCCGGCTAGGAGATCGGCAGCGATAGCCGCCACCGCCAGCAGGCCAATAGCTGCCAATCCGACCATAGCAAGCCGATTTTTCTTGAACTGCCTCCAGACTATTCTGGGATATGACTGTGACCTCTTCTTGGGGGTCGGATCCGCGACCGATTTGGCTTGTTCCAAGGGTTGCATCTCTCATTCATGCACGCGTGCGAACTCTATGCGCGGGTCTACCGCTTTCAGAAGTATATCGGCTATCAGAATCCCCAGGAGGGAAAGTGCGGAGCCAATGGTGAAAATGGCCATGACCATGGGGTAGTCGCGTACGATAACCGACTGGAAACCCAGGAAACCCATGCCTGGAATGGTGAAGATCGTCTCGATGAAAACCGATCCGGCAATAAGAGCCGGCAGCAGGCCAGCCATCAAAGTTACAATTGGGATTAGGGAATTGCGCAGGACGTGGCGCAACACTACGAGGGTGTATCCAAGGCCTTTGGCCTGGGCTGTGCGCACGTAGTCCAGGCGCAGATTCTCCAGCATGCTGGTGCGCATATACCTCGATATCCCGGCAAAGCTGGCATAGGTGGAGGTAATCACGGGTAATACCATGTGATGCGCATGGTCTGTGAACAAACGCCAGAAGCCCCAGTCTTCGGAAGCCTCGAGCGATTGAATGCCGGCGGCCGGGAACCAGTGAAAAAATTCCTTGTTGCAGAAAAATATGATCAACAACATGCCCACCCAAAAGGAAGGCATGGACCAAAGCATGAAAGTTCCTCCGGTAAGCAGGCGATCCGTGAAAGTGTTCTGCTTGACGGACAACAAAACCCCCAAGGGAACCCCGATGAGGTAAGCTGTCAGAAGAGCGAGCAGGTTGATCTCCAAAGTTACAGGCAAGCGCTCCAGGATATGATAGATTACCGGCTGTTGATCCTTGAAGGAGCGTCCGAAATTCAAGGTCACGAAGCGGCGGTCAAAAAGGTGGAACAATTCCAGGCCAGCGCCATTGTACTCGTAGTTGGCCTCCAACTTGAAAGTTCGGCCCTGCCAAAAGGACGACCCCTCCAACTCGTCTGCACGTAGAGGAAACACACGGCGGAAATATTCAAGGAAACGTTGCTTGAGCGCCGTTTCTTCCTGGCCGGAGAGTTCTAACTGCTGCCTTTCGTTGAGTTTCCCCAAAACCGAATCTGTCAGCAGCGCCATCCGGTCGAACTCGTCCAGGTCTTCCACTTTGATGACCAAATTGGAAAGCCAATTCAAGTACTGGATGTATAGAGGCTTGTCGAGCCCTAATTGTCGCCGGAGATCCTTCCGGGTTTTCTCAAAATCGGACTGCCGGTCCGTGGAGATACCCTCATTATCCGCGGCACCTCCAAGGAAAAGGTCTACCGGATCCCCAGGTGCCAAATGCATTATGAGAAAGGAGATAAGAGTAATGCCTAGAAGCGTGGGAATAGCCAAAAAAAGGCGTTGTACGGTGTATTGCATCATATGGCGGAAGATAATTTAGGGGCGGTGGAACAAAGCAGAGAGGAGCAATTTAGAGCTACCCCAATCCTCATGGGTACAATCGCTCAGCCGGGTTGACCCACCATTCTTGAGTGTCGGTTCCCATGGGGTACCAATTCACTCCCCGGAACCGCCGGCTGTAGGCTTTGGCCGAACGTCCTTTCCAAAGAAAGGTATAGGGCTGCTCCCTGTGCAGGATATTCTGGAAACGGCGGTAGAGCGCTATTCTCTTTTCCATGTCGAATTCTCGCCGGTACTCTTCGAGGATGTGGTCGACTTCGACATCCTTAAAGCTGATAAAATTCGATCCTCCGATTTGTGCCTGGGAGGAATGCCAAATCTGGTATCCATCCGGCGGAAAGCGCAGACTGCCTGACCAGCCCAACGTAACGGCGGCAAAATCTTTGTTTTTGACGCGATCGAGAAAAACGGACCAGTCGAGCTCGCGCACTTCGCAGACAATGCCGATGTCCAGCAGTTCGCTCTGCACAACCAGGGCGATATCCTTGCGGATCTGGTTGCCCGAATTAACCAAAAATTCAAACTTGAAAGGTACCATTTCTCCGTCGATGACCTTGTCCAAGATGCCGTCTTCATTACTGTCACTCCATCTGGCTGCTTCTAATAAATCTATTGCACTTTCCGGATCGTAGAGAAATGGTTCCAGGTTGTGGTTGTATTCCGGGCGAAATTTGTGAATCGGGCCTTCGACTGGCTCACCCAAGTCAAAAAGCAAATTTTCCACCATGGCCTCCTTGTCGGTCAGATGGGTCATGGCCTGCCGCACTCGCCGGTCGCGGAAAATGGGGTGGACATTGTTCCAGCCGATATAAGTATATCCGCTGGAATATTCGATGCCCTTGAGAAATCTCTTGGTAAAGTCCGGAGACCAGCTTTTGTCCTTGAATTCCAGAGGTCGCAGACTATGGTAGTCAAGATTGCCATTGGTCAGCTCTATGAAGGCCGCATCAGTATTGTTAATAATTTTGAAGATGATCTTGTCGACATAGCCCGATGATGGTAAGTCTTCATCTTGTGCGCTCCAGTAGTTCAAATTGCGCGTCAAGACAATCTTCTGCTGGGTTATCACATCCTGTTGCACATTCTCGATGAAATAGGGCCCTGATCCCAAGACTTGGCGATTGAAGTTCTGATTGAACTGTTCGGCGAATTTTCTCACACGGTCCGCATGTTGTCCTTCTTCCCAGGAGCCGTCGATCAAGCTGACTATACTTACGGGGTCCAGCAAGCCATCTGGGTCGTAGAAGTGTTTGGGCAGGATCTCAAAACTCCCTAGTGCCAGATCATTGCGGAAATATGGCTCGTTACAAAAGAAGGTAATCTCGAATTTCCCCTGCTGTCTCACGCCCTTTATGGTGGCAAAATAATTGCGCATATGCGGCGCCAGAACCTGCGGGTTTTTTATGACTTTCATACTGAAAAGAACATCGTCGGCAGTGAGGGGTTTGCCGTCGGAAAAATGGACATCTTCCCTGATTACAAAGGAGTATGAAAGCTTGTCCTCTGAAATGGTCGGATAATTTTTTGCAATCATTCCCCTTAGGGTGTAGGGAGGCTCGTTTTCCGCATAAAGCAGGCTCTCGAAGATATATCCCAGTACCCTTGTAGCGCTCCTATCGCTGGAGGTATAAGGATTGAGTTTTTCAGGGTCCGAAAGCAAATGAAGGACCATCCAATCTCCGTACTCCGCCATATCCTTGCCGGTGTATCTCAATGGTGCTTGATCGGTGCCATCCAGTACGATAACGTCACGGGTGCCTGACAGAATTCCCTGCACCTTGTCCCAGGCAGAATCCGCCTCCAAATGAGCTGCCATCAACACCGTGCAGATTCCCAGCCACATTCCCGTGCACCGGCGCTTTTTGTGGCGCATTTCATATCCTCCTCGGTTCAAACAAAGGTCAGCCAGCCGTGGCAGTCCGTCGCCTTGCCACTGGTAAGTGCAAAGAAGGCTTTCTGCATCTTTCGAGTAATCGGTCCCCTTTCTCCGTTGCCAACCGGAATCATATCGACGGACCGGATCGGGGTTATTTCAGCCGCAGTGCCGGTGAAAAATATCTCGTCGGCCAGGTAGAGAAATTCCCGCGGAATTGCACGTTGTTCCACCTTGAAGCCCAGATCCCGAGCCAAGGTGATCGCCGAGTGACGGGTGATTCCGGGCAGTATTGAAAAGCTGGACGAAGGAGTGTGGATAACTCCGTTTCTAACCGCAAAGATGTTTTCTCCGCTACCTTCGCTTACTAATCCGTCCGTGCCAAGAACGATACCTTCTTCGTAGCCATTGGTATTGGCTTCCATTTTTACTAATTGCGAATTCAGGTAGTTGCCGCCGGCCTTGGCTAGAAAAGGGAAGGTATTGGGAGCCATGCGGTTCCAGGATGAAGTACAGACAGATACGCCTTTTTCAATGGCCTCATCTCCTAAATACTGCCCCCACTCCCACACTGCGATTACTGCGTCGACCGGACAGCCTAGTGGGTTTACCTGCAAGGCCCCGTAACCACGGAAAATTACGGGTCGGATATAACAGGCCTTGAGTCTGTTTACTCGAATAGTTTCCAGAATTGCGGCAGAATAATCCTCTTTAGTGTAAGGAATCTCCATCCTGTAGATCTTGGCAGAATCGTAGAGGCGGCTCACGTGATCCTGGAGTCGGAAAACCGCTGGGCCCCTCAAGGTGTTGTAACATCGGATACCTTCAAATACGCTGGACCCGTAGTGAACTACATGTGAAAGTACGTGTATTCTGGCGTCATTCCAGTTGATAAAGTTTCCGTTGAACCAGATTTTTTCAGATTGTGGCATGGCCATGGGCTGGTCTCCTTGGATTCCATTTTCAAATTCGTTGCATGGTCAGCGGTAATGCAGAAAGAGGGGTGGCCGGCGTGCCAATAGAGGACTAATTCATTTGTGATATTCTGCCAATAGCAGCTGCGCACACTTCTCTCGTGGGCTTAAAGCCAAGGGGGGTGTGATTTTATGGGCCCCTTTGACTTGTATACATTAGATGTTCCGGCTGTAAGATACGTTGAAACTATCAAAGACCCCGCTTTTTTGCCTGGACCGGCTTCCTCTCAAAGCGAGGTTGGTGGCTTGGCTGGGCCTATAGGCAATGCTCATTCCCAGGTTCTCATGCCTGTTGCGAAATCCCAAAATGCGTTCTTCCTGAAAACCTCCATATAAGTGGTCCCACTTTCTATCTAGCCGGTAGGTGTAGTGAGTCCCTAAGGAAAACGAGTTGCTAGGTGTGAAGGACATACCAAAGCCAAATGTGTGATCGTTGTTGTCCTCTTCAACCAATTGCGATTGGGCTTCCACGATTAGCTTTCCGAAATCGTCTGCTTTGTAAGCGTAGTTGAGGTTGAGTTGGAGATGCTCCATGAACTGGCGGCGGACGGAGTGTCTCATGTTCCAGCCACGGCGAATATTGCTTTTGCGGTCAAGTTCTCTGCGATTGATCTGGCGGTCAAAGTCAAAAATTGTCCGTCTGGCAGATATGCCGAAACTGTGAGTTATGATGGCTTCCAATCTTTTATATCGAGAGTTTACATTCAGGGTGATGTCCCGGTTTCGGGAATTGTCGCTCGACCGATTGGCGTGCAAGTTCACTCTGTGGAGCAGATGGGTTCCGAATTCGACTGTAAGCCTTAGTCCACTGGCCAGCGTGCCATCGTAAGACAATCTGGAAGTACTACGAAAGATATCCCGATCCTGTGTCTGGGCACCAGGGTTTTCATCCCTGGTGGACCGAACCTGGGAAGAAAGGGTAATCGAATGATGCTCGGCCGGCTGCCAGTCGAGTGATCCGTTCAAGGACAGACTTTGATCCTCCCGATCTTCGCGGTCGTCCCGATAAACCTTTTCGTCTGACAGTTTTACAGGTAAAAACCGCTGTCCTCCCTTGGTGAAGGTTAGCGAAGTTCGGCTGACTAGTCGTTCGGCCAGTTTGCCGGACAAATCGGCGCCCAAACTCCATCTTTTGCTCTGGCGATCTGTTCCGAAGTACCTGTTTCTGTTGTCCTCATCGTCACTGGCCGTATTGGTGTTTAAGTTCTCCTTGTAAGAAATACTGTTGTCGATTTTGAACCGGCCTAACCTGAAGTCTACCTTGGACAAAAGGCTGGTATTGCGGCTTTGGGAGATATCCGCTACGATAGCGGTATCTAGCAGCACGGCTTCGCCCGATTCTTTCTTACTAATTACGGACCGGGTCACTCCCAGCTGAGTACGTGATTCAAATATGCTGAAGCTGGTACTTACATCGTGCGGGAATATATAGCCGAAGTTCATTCCCAGGGTCTCGCTGCGGTCTTTGTCGTTCTTGAGCGTATTGTCCCTTTTCGACAAGCGCAAAGAAGAATTCACCTTTCTCCCGGCTATTCTGCCATCTGGTGCCACGCTGAGACGAGCATTGTACTGGATGCCCTCTTCTTGAATGGTGCTGTCCAATTTGGCTCGGCTGACCCGGCTGGAGGAAATGAGACCTGGGGTCACACTTGCTCTGAGGGACCGGAAAGGCCCTCTTTGAAAGGGCTTGTACTGAAAGTTAAAGCCAAATGACTGGTTTCGGATTTTCTGTCTTTGCAAAGTGGAGTTCCGCGTCGACACTTGGCCCGAGACGCCGATGGATGCCGTTGGACCCAGAATGGGATAGTTGACCAACCAGTCGACCGAGCCATTGTCCTGCCAATTTCTTCCCGTTCTGCGCTCGTCAAGAATGTAGTTCAGACTCGCTGAGGAGGATATTCGCATCATGGAAGTAGAATCTCCGCGCGATGAACTCCGTACGGGCACGGAGTATTGCCAACTGGGCAACCTGTGACTCCAGGACATGCGTGTTTTGGACTTGTCGAACCTAAGGGTGTACTGTTCCGCTGGTATGGACTGAAAGTTTGCCCCAAGGAACAGAAGGACCGCCCAGCCAATCCAGAGCCAATGACCCGGCACGGTTCACCCATGCTGGTTCACCGCCGCCGATCCTTCTTTACCGACTGCGGTGAACGCATCGCTGAGCCGCCCAAACTCCTCTACGGTGAGTGTTTCGGGCCGGCGTCTCAAATCGATATCCGCCAAGGCAGCAATTTCCTCCAATTGCTTTCGCGATCTCTGTTGCAGGTTCCCTAGTGAATTGTGCATCATCTTTCGCCTCTGTCCAAAGGCCGCGCGCACCAATTTCGCAAACATGCGCTCGTCCTGGACCGGATAGCGGCAGGCATCTCTAAAGCGTAGTTCAACCAAGGCGGATTGGACCTTGGGTATGGGCCTGAAGGCTTGGGGACTAACTTCCAGACACATCCGGGCATTTGCCCGCATGGCCAGAAGTACTGAGAGCAATCCGTAGTCCTTGGAGCCGGGGCGGGCAACCAATCGGCGCGCCACTTCCCATTGGAGCATCAAAACGGCGTATCTAATGCAGGGGGCCTGCTCAAGAAGCCGGAATAACAAAGGAGCTGTAATATTATAGGGCAAATTGCCAACAATAAACAACTTCTCCTTATTTCCCTGGCGGAGTATCTGCCTGAGATCCAATTGCAGGATATCGCCCTCAATCAGACGCAAGCCAGTTTCTGCAAAACGCCGACGCAAAAAAGCCGCCAAATCTCGATCTATTTCAATGGCCACAAGGCTCTCGATAAATGCCAGGAGCGAAGCCGTGAGGGACCCGCGGCCCGGTCCGATCTCCAGGGTCAGGTCAGCTTCCAGTGGCCGGACCATGCGAGCAATTTGTCCAACCACCGACCGGTCGACCAAAAAATGCTGACCAAATCGTCGGCGAGGTCTGTGAAATTCCCTAGGGAGGGTTCTATTTTTCAATTTCGGCTATAATTTTTTTATATGGTTTCAGCCAAAGGATTCATCTCTGATCCTTTGGTGCCTTTAATTTACTTGACTTGGCCCACGGCGTAGTTGCCGCCACAAATCGGCTAGCACCAGATTGGAATTAACATTGCGCGCCAGACAGTCTAGGGCTCGGTCTATTTCCAGGGCCGCATTTTCTATTTGGTCTAAGTCGAAAAAGGATTGCAACTTTAGTAAATAATCCAATCGGTCGACATGAACTATTTCTTTCTCTCGGCCATTGACTAAAAGAAATAGATCCCGCAAGTAAAGTCCGAAAATTTCCAGAAATAACTCCAGCCGCTCTCGATTTCTCCTATTTCCCAGCTCGTCCAACAGAGTCCAGTAACGTTCGTCTTGTCTGCCCAGTCCGCCACTTAAAAATATTTCCACCTGCTCGCGAGTCTGGTCGAAGTCTTCGTCCACGACCCGGACCGCACGGCCCTGACTTTCTGCACCAATGCGAGCGGCTAATTCGACTCGATTTGGTTCCATGTTCTTTTGATCCAGGTCTTTTTTCAAATCCCCTCTACTCAGGCGCCGTAATGGCAGACGCTGGCAGCGCGAGCAGATCGTGGACAGCATGCGGTGGGGTGCTGCTGAGACCAAGATGAAAACAGCCTTGCGCGGTGGTTCCTCCAAAATTTTTAGCAGGGAATTGGCGCCGGCTGAACTCATGCATTCGGCCTCGAAAATCAAGCCAATTCTGTGTGGAGCTTCCACGGGTGAATACGACATCTCGCGCTGCAAAATACGGATATGATCCCGCGGAATATTGGAACCACTGCGGGAAAGGAATACGCCCTCGCCGACATATTCGAGTACTAATTTGCGCAGGCTTTCGGGCAAACTGGAATCACTTTTTGTTTTATTTGTAGGAAGTGGTAAAAGAGCATGGACATCGGGATGAATGAGTGTCTCGATCTTATGGCAGGACACACATCGGTCACATGCCTCTTCCAATCCCTTATTGCAGTTGATGGCCTTGGCCAACTCGAGTGCAAGCTGTCTCTTCCCAGTCCCCGCGGGACCACAGATCAGAATGGCATGCGGCAGGCGATGGGTTTTCAACCATACTTGCACCAGGGCCTTGGCCCTCTCCTGGCCCGAAATGCGGTCAAAAGACAAAGAAAAAATCCCTGTTAATTTACCCTTCAGCTCTTATCAAGCTTTCCTGGGTATCTTTGTTGAAAAAGTGCACCTTGTTCACTTCTATCATCAGCCTCACCTGTTGACCCACCCTGGGAATTGGCAAGGGATCCACCCGGGCGACAAAGGAGGATTTTCCTGCGGCGAGATACAGGAAGACCTCGTTTCCCATGGGTTCGACTATCTCGACTCTGGCTTTGACCTCCGCGGTTTCAATGTCTTTCCTGATTGAAATTGGAAAGTGAAAATCTTCAGGGCGAACGCCGATGACAATTTCCCTTTCAATAAAGCTGCGCAATTGGCCGCAATGAAAGGACGACAGTTGGATTTGGGTATGGCCTGCATCGAAAACCAAACTGTTGGAGCCCCGAGGTTGCAATCGGCCACCCATGAAATTCATGGAGGGGCTTCCAATAAAGCCTGCGACGAATTGGTTTTTCGGGTTGTTGTAAAGATATAGAGGTACGTCGATTTGGTGTATAAGGCCATCTTTCATGACTGCAATGCGATTGCCCATGGTCATAGCCTCTACCTGGTCGTGGGTGACGTAGATCATCGTCGCTTCAAGGCGGGAATGCAGTTTGCTAATTTCAGCGCGCATCTGCACGCGCAATTTGGCGTCCAAATTGGACAAGGGTTCGTCGAAAAGGAAAATTTTTGGTTTGCGAACGATGGCGCGACCCACGGCGACGCGTTGCCTCTGCCCTCCTGATAGTTCCCTTGGTTTGCGTTCCAATAATTCATCGATGCCCAGAATATCTGCAGCCTCCCGCACGCGGACATCGATATCGGATTTGGAAAATTTACGCAGTTTCAACCCGAAAGCCATGTTCTGGAAAACCGTCATATGTGGATAGAGCGCATAGTTTTGAAAAACCATGGCAATATCGCGGTCCTTCGGCGGAATGTTGTTTACTAGATTTCCGGCTATGTAGATCTCACCACTGGTTACTTCTTCCAGTCCAGCAACCATACGCAAAATGGTTGATTTGCCGCATCCCGATGGCCCCACAAGTACAACGAACTCTTTATCGGCAATCTCTATGCAGGCATCGTACACGGCAACAACATCTTTTGCATAGACCTTATTTACCTTTTTTAGCAAAACCTCAGCCACTTTATGAGTTTCCGATTTTTCTGCGCATTACTATCGCGGTCTCCAGTGGATTTGCATAGTACAATGGCTGTACTCCTGTCTTGCGGAAGGCCTATTTCTCATAAAGGCGAATAGCTGCACGGTTGGAATCCCGGACCTCCAGGTTGCATGACTCACAGCCCAGGAAGCGGAGAACTCCTAGAATCTTGCCGAGCAGAATTCCCGCCTAACCACGACGGCGATGGCTGGAATCAATTGCAAAATTGGCCAAAGGAAATCCAACTCCATCAAAATAACCAATTGAATACCCCGCGAAATTGCACCCGGATTTCAACCCCAAGCACAAAGCTCGTTTATCCCGAATGGCGTAGTGAAAGTGTTCTAAGGACCAGGGGTCGGAAAAGGATTGATGTTCGATAGCTAGGATGGGCCCAAGATGGCAATCGGTTAAAATTACAAATTGGCAATCTTCCCAGCGGGTCATTCATTTGATTAATGCACGATTGTTCTCCAACAATCGGCGTTCTAATGTATCCTAAATTTCCCAATTTGGGGTTTTGGAATGCGGAGGTAATCCGGCTCCGTGGTGGTAAGGTCCGCTAACTCGCCAGACTCCAGCTTGATCTGGGCAAGCCAGCCAACCGTCCATGCCTCCGGTCTGCTGCATAATACCGGTGCTATCCGGGCCCAAGGGCAGGATGTAATTTGTTCTGCGTAAGTGCTTGTGCCATTACCAATAAAAATAGTTTCTTGTCCAGCACGCTCCACCAGAAGATCAGCTGGACATATAATTCGGGGTGCCGACAAAGGTTGAGGATTTCCAGCGGACATATCGTAGAGAGCGGAATACACTTCCTTTTTACGTGCGTCCAGTATCACACAAACCGGATAACGGGCATAGGGCAGCCGCGCTGCCACCGCATCCAGCGTCGAGACGGTAACGAGGTCAATACCACTTCCTAGACAGAGTCCTTTGGCAGCGCTAAGCCCTATGCGCAACCCGGTAAAAGAGCCTGGCCCGATGGAAACTGCTATGGCCTCGAGGGTTTGGAGCACATATCCTGCTGTTTCGAGAACAGCTTCAATTTCGATGAAGAGGCGCTGCGAATGCTGCAAGCCAATGTCGAAGTACCGGCTTATGATCGTCCTGCCTCCGTCCATCAGGGCCACGCTTCCTGCCCGAGTAGCTGTGTCCAGCGCCAGAATAGACAAGATCTATCCTAAGGTTTTTCGCCGATACTCCTCATAAGGGCGACGGGAGGGAGGATTCGTCTCTCTTAGGTTTACCTGAGTTATAGCGTGGTCAATTTACCGAATCCGAAATAGATTTCCACTTGAGAACCAGCGGATGCGGGTGGACCTGGGTGGATCTACTTACCTCCAGAGCCGCAGAATGGCAAGGCTTAGGAAGAGTCTGCGCATAATCAGGGTGGGTTGCCCCGCCAGATCGCCCTGCGCCGAGGGACATTGGAAGGTCGGATGGTCGCACAGGCTCTAAGGTTATCACAAAAGATCCAACTGTTCTCCATCCCTTCCAGTAGGATGTGAGCGACCAAGATGCTCATAGGCACGGGCCATGGCTTGACGTCCGCGCGGTGTGCGCTTCAAAAATCCCTCTTTAATCAAATAGGGCTCGTACACATCTTGAATAGTATCTTCGTCCTCCCCAATAACTGCGGCAATATTTCCCAGACCGACGGGACCCCCGTTGAATTTATCAACAACGGCTTCCAACAGCTTTAAGTCTATTTCCTCCAAGCCACCGGCATCTACGTTGAGGTCGCCCAGGGCTTGAGCCACCACCTCCATATTGACCACACCATCGCCCTTTACCTGGGCATAGTCTCGGACACGACGCAGCCAGCGCTTGGCAATCCGAGCAGTTCCGCGCGAACGACGGGCGATCTCGCTGGCGGCTTCCAGGTCAACCTGAAATCTAAGCAGGCGGGCATCCCTATTGACGATCGCGGCCAACTCATCAATAGTATAGTAATCGAGGTGCAAGGTGATGCCAAAACGGGCGCGCATCGGGGAAGTGAGCAAGGCTTGGCGCGTGGTTGCTCCGATTAAGGTGAATGGTTCCAGTGGAATGCAGACGGAGCGAGCTTGCGGTCCCTGATCAATCATGATGTCGATCCTGAAGTCCTCCATGGCCGAGTAGAGATACTCTTCCACCACGCGGTTGACGCGGTGAGCCTCGTCGATGAAGAACACATCGCGCGGCCCCAATTTGGTAAGGATGCCAGCTAGTTCGCCGGGACGTTCAAGCAAAGGACCAGAAGTTGGATGAATTTCCACGCCCAATTCGCGTGCAATAACGTAGGAAATTGTCGTCTTTCCCAGGCCTGGGGGACCATAGAGCAAAACATGATCCATTGCTTCTCCACGCTGCTTTGCTGCCACGATAGCGATCCGGAGCTGCTCCTTGATTTTGTCCTGTCCGAACATTTCGTCCAGTGAGGTCGGACGCAATGTATGGTCGAATGTATGGTCTTGGTCGTCAGGTTCAGGATTTACAATGCGGCCGTCCATAGTTAACGTTCCTGCAAGGCCTGTTTGATTAGCTGCTGAACACTCTGGTCCTCCCCACCTCTTTTGATTGTTTTGCCTACCGCCCGCCGCGCAGTCGCGGGGGAAATTCCAAGAGTCGTCAATGCTAAGATAGCTTCTTCAACAACGTTGGGAACAGCATTGCTTTTTTTCTCAGGACCCAGCTCTTTTCCCGATGTTTCAATCCGGACCTTGTCTCTTAGTTCGACTACTATTCGTTCTGCCGTTTTTCTGCCAATGCCTTTGATGGCGGTCAGGGTATCTATCCGATCGTGGAGAATGGACTCCTGAAGATCAGGTACGGACATTCCCGATAGAACGGTCTGAGCCGAATTAGGGCCAATCCCTGAAACTCCAATCAGGAGTTCGAAAATTTCACGCTCCTTTTCGTCGGCAAATCCAAACAATTGCAGGCGGTCTTCACGGATGTAGAGGTAGGTTAAAAGCTTTGTTTCCGTTCCAGGTTTTGGCAATCGGTCGTATGTTGGCAGGGAGATAGCAAGGCCATATCCTACTCCACCCACATCGAGAATTGCCCTCGTGGGTGTCTTCTGAATTAATATTCCACTTAAGTGCGATATCATGACAACCTATAAAGGAATTCCACATGAATGCAGGGCAGGGGATACAGCCTAGTGCGTGCTCATGCGTTTCAGCAAGGCTTGGATTTCAGGTCTCGCTAGCCGGGTTTCCTGAGGGGACCGGAAATCCAAGTGGTGCGCATGGCACAGGGCAAGGGCGAGCGCGTCTGAGGCGTCCAGGGGGCGTGGTATCTCATTCAAAGACAGAATCTTGACAATCATGAACCGGACTTGTTCCTTGGTAGCCTGGCCGTGGCCGACGACTGCTTTTTTTACTTCAGCAGGCGCGTAGTGTGCGGTCGGTAAACCGGCTTTCTTCAGCGCCAGCAGGATTACGCCTCTGGTTCCCTCCAGCTTGGCAGCGGCCTTAGCATCCTTTCCATAGAAGGCACTTTCTACAGCCACGGTATCAGGGGTAGTGGCGGCTGTGAGCTTGCTCAGGTGATCATAGATGAAAACTAAGCGATCTTCAAAGGTCTGGCCACAAGGTGGACGAATGCATCCGCATTCCAAAAAACGGATTTTGCGCCGTTGGTAGTCGATCAGGCCATAACCGGTGCTTGTACTGCTGGGATCAATGCCTAGGATAATCAAGACGGAGAAGAAAGATTGGAGGTTTTTAAAGAAGAGTTCTGGAAACTCCAGTGTCTACCCAATTAGCTTCTGGAGTTCATCTTCCTGAACATCAAAATTTGAGAACACTTTTTGTACATCATCTAGATCCTCCAATGCTTCCAGCATTTGAATAACTTGCTCGGCTTCTTTGCTCTGAATTTGGAGCATATTCTGTGGGATCCGGGCAAGCGAGGCCTGCACGTAGTTAATACCACCGACCTCCAGTGCCTGCTTTACAGACTCAAAATCGGAAATAGCAACCGAGATTTCATAAACTTCGTCAGCATCTTGAAGGTCTTCAGCTCCTGCATCCATAACCACCATCACCAGGTCCTCTTCAGAAATTGTACTTTTTTCAACTTCGATCAGACCTTTCTGATCAAACATCCAGGCAACTGACCCATTTTCAGCCAGATTGCCATTATACTTGTTGAAAACGTGGCGTAGTTCGGCAACAGTGCGGTTCTTATTGTCTGTCAGGGTTTCTATCATGATTGCGACGCCTCCCGGACCGTACCCTTCGAAAAGTCCCTCCTCGTAATCTACCCCATCCTCTTTCCTAGTGCCACGCCGGATAGCACGATCGATCGTCGCCTGAGGCATATTCGCCACCTTGGCGTTCTGCACAGCTGTCCGCAAGCGGGGGTTCGCATTCTCGTCTCCTCCAATTCGGGAGGAGACGAGAATTTCTTTAATTAGTTTTGTGAACAGCTTACCGCGCCTGGCGTCGTTTGTGCCCTTTTTGCGCTTGATTGTACTCCACTTAGAGTGACCGGACATATTAGGACCCGTAGATATCCCCTTCTCAAGCAATCACCAGTATCAGGCGGCTTCTTTCTCTTTCTTGGAATTCTCTACAATTTTCTGCATAATATCGCCTGGCACTTCTTCGTATCGCTCAAATTTTTGCGAATGCATACCTTTGCCCTGGGTCATCGACCGCAAAGCCGTGGCATAACGATCGATTTCGGCTAGTGGTACCTCCGCATGAATAATTTGAAAATGGCCATCGGCGTCCATGCCACTAATTCGACCGCGCCGCGAGGAGAGATCGCCCATTACGTCCCCCATAAATTCTTCTGGTACTGTGACCTCCAAACTATAGATGGGTTCGAGCAGAACGGGCTTTGCGCTGAGGAAGGCATCCTTGAAGGCATTTGACCCTGCCAGTTTGAAAGAGATCTCGTCTGAATCAACGGCATGGTACTTTCCATCGTAGACAGTGGCCTTCACATCTACAACCTGATAACCAGATAAGGGCCCATGTGCCAACGCTTCCAATATGCCTTTTTCTATTGCCGGAATGAAATTGTTCGGAATATTTCCCCCCACAACTTCGTTCCCAAATTCAAAACCTTCGCCACGCCCTCTAGGATCGATTCGCAGTAATACTTCGCCGAATTGGCCTCGCCCTCCAGTTTGTTTTTTGTGCCGGTAGTGTCCTTCAGCATTACCCCTTATTGTCTCCCTGTAGGGTATCCTGGGCGATTCGGTATTTACCTCGACACCAAAGCGTTCGGTCAAGCGCTGAATGATAGTACTTAAATGGAGTTCCCCCTGAGTCAGCATGAGGTGCTGCCGGATTTCCCCATCGTATCTGGTGACAAGGCTCGGATCCTCTGCGTGCAACTGCGCGAGACCCGTGGCCATGCGCTCTTCATTGCCTTTTTCCTTGGTTGTAATCGCGACACAGATGAGGGGTTCTGGGAAATTTATTCCGGGCAGGACCAGCGATCCTCCCCCCTCGCCGAGAGTATCGCCCGTATGAGTATTCTTAAGCTTAACCAGGGCAATTATATCTCCAGCGGTTGCCCTGTCCACTTCCATGCGCTCATGTCCGTTTAAAAAATACATCTGTCCAATGCGTTCATTTGATTTTTTGGAGGGGTTGGAAACCTCGTCCCCCGACTTAAGACTCCCAGCATAAAGGCGTAATAGAGTTAGTTCCCCCACGTGTTGCTCGGCAATGGTTTTAAATACCAGCGCAGCTATAGGCGAGCTTTCAGAACCCTGGAGTCGTACCTCGTCATGCCCTTCGACCTTGAACTGCAATCCTGCAGAATTTGTGGGAGAGGGGAAGTAGGCGATTAAGGCATCCATTAATTTATCCACCCCGATGTTGTTGCGCGCATCTCCCACGCATACCGGGAAAAGATCTAGTTTAGCTATCGCCTTGCGCAACCCTGCGCCGAGTTGGTCGGGAGCGAGGTCCCCATCGTTGAAATACTGCTCCATGAGTTCTTCATCTGTCTCCGCAACAGCTTCTACTAATTGCTCGTGGAGATCTTGTGTCTGAGGTGCAATATAACTGGGAATACCTCCCGTCTCCACCTTGCCATCTTTGTATGTCAGCAGCTTCATTTCTACCAAATCGACGATTTGGTCAAATCCTTCCCCAGAGTTAACAGGATGATGTATCTGGACGACCCCGGGCCCAAGACGTTCCCTGGCCAGTTCCAATTTTCTCCCTAGGTCGATATTTGAGTGATCCATCTTGTTAATGAACAATAACCGTGGTATCCTGTATTCCTCAGCAAAATTCCAAATCCTTTCCGTACCGATGTCAACCCCAGAAACCGCATCAACGACCACAGCCGTTCCATCTGCTACACGTAGAGCGGCCTTGGCTGCACCGATAAAATCCGCGTAGCCAGGCGTATCAATAATATTGAAATGATGGGATTTCCAGTCTCCGTTCAGGAGCGAAATCTTTAAAGAGATTTGCCGCTCGATTTCGCCCTTGTCGTAATCGGAGGCGGTCGTGCCATCCTCTATGCGCCCCATGCGGTTGATCCGTCCGGTGTTAAAGAGCATTGCTTCGGCCAGGGTAGTTTTGCCAGTTCCACTATGCCCGCTAAGGGCGACATTTCTGATTTGTTCAGTGGTGTGAGACATGAAAGGCCTTTTTCGAGGAAATAACGGGATGGGAAAAAATTCTCCTAACCCTGTTGATGGAGCTTAAGTTAAAGTGCATAAAAATGACTGTCAAGTCCGGTGGTAGGGGAGGATAGAATGTCAGAAGGTGAGTATAAGACCATAGGCTGGTCCCTCCTTTCCTTTTACTAAGGTTACAAGGAAGTGCTTCCCGCTTGCTAGGTGTTTGGTTATGCCATTTGTCAATCGTAGACACTGAAATTTGGTTTGGGAGGGTAGAGGCTAAACCATCGATGAGGAAACCGGGCGGAGGGGATGTAAAGCAGTAGGGTCATGGAAGCGCAAGCAGGGCTTGGATTCCATGACCACCAAGTTGTTTTCCATCGAATGAGTTGAACAAACGTGCTTACCTAGGTTGCTGGAAAATTTGCCAAGAGCGACCATCCGCATCCTGAAGAGATCAGGGGTAGGCACCGCCTATAGATTTCTGTTTATGTAACGGCGAGAAACCCGGTTTTTAGGGATTCGGGTTTACAGGCGAGTCTAAATCTTACGGATCCTAAGAGATTTGGGGAAATTTCAGGATCCTGCCCCCGAATTGAGCCGAGCAGATTCCCTAGGAACAATTAGCATTTTGTGAATCCAAAGGCGGAGTTAGGCAATTTTTGGCAGAGCTGCTTGACCGCTGCGGGATATGCAGGACTTCGGCTGCTCCGCAATCAAGTGGTCGGTAGGTGGGGCAGCGCAGGTTGTGTGAATTTCGCAGAAAAAAAGCTCAATCCTGAAAGATTGGCAACGGTGGGGCCCACCTGGTAGACTTTGGTTTATACTTTTGGGGTCCATGTCCATATGCAGCGTGGCTACCCCTCTGGTTCACCATGGGTATATGGGGGTCGTTGACCTAGATCAAATACATCCAGGTAGCCAATATTCCATGCCTATTAAGATTCGGATTCCTCCTAGCATCAGGTCCTAGTTAATGGGTGAAAAAAGGTCGACAAGGGGCCATTTTCGAATAGAGATCACATAGGGCAAACAGTTTAGAGTCTGGGTGTGACGGATCGAGCATGTAAAGGTTGGGAAAAGTGGTGTCACATTCTGTAGAGTACTACACCAAGTCAGGATAGGTCGCTGATCTCAAAGTGCATCCTCGGACCCCACTTAAGGTCCACTGGGAGGCCACATATAAAGGCCCATCCAATTGGATGGGCCTTTATAAAATTCCGGCAGCGTCCTACTCTCCCACCAAGTGTCCCCAGCAGTACCATCGGCGCAGGAGGGCTTAACTGCTCTGTTCGGAATGGGAAGAGGTGTTTCCCCTCCGCTGTGACTACCGGAAAATTCGAAAAATTCCAATCGAATACAGATCTTTTCCTTTTCCTGCCCAGCATAATGGGACTCTTCATGTGAGATTTAAGTGAAGTTATCAAGAAATCAGTCAAGCCTCACGGCCAATTAGTATCGCTCAGCTTCACGTATTACTACGCTTTCACCTGCGACCTATCAACCTCGTAGTCTACGAGGGGCCTTAAGGTGGATTGACCCACGGGATATCTAGTTTTGGAGTGGGCTTGACGCTTAGATGCTTTCAGCGTTTATCCCTTCCGAACGTAGCTACCCAGCTATGCTCCTGGCGGAACAACTGGTAGACCAGAGGTTCGTCCATCCCGGTCCTCTCGTACTAGGGACAGATCTCCGCAAATATCCTACACCCACGGCGGATAGGGACCGAACTGTCTCACGACGTTCTGAACCCAGCTCGCGTAGCGCTTTAATGGGCGAACAGCCCAACCCTTGGGACCTTTTCCAGCCCCAGGATGCGCTGAGCCGACATCGAGGTGCCAAACTGCGCCGTCGCTGTGAGCGCTTGGGCGCAATAAGCCTGTTATCCCCGGAGTACCTTTTATCCGTTTAGCTTCGGCGCTTCCACATGCAACCGTCGGATCACTAAGCCCTGCTTTCGCACCTGCTCGACTTGTAGGTCTTGCAGTCAAGCTCCCTGTATGCCTTTACACTCTACGCGCGATTACCGACCGCGCTGAGGGAACCATTGGGCGCCTCCGTTACCTTTTGGGAGGCAACCGCCCCAGTTAAACTACCCACCTGGCACTGTCCCCAATCCAGATTAAGGATCAAGGTTAGAATCTTAACAAAGCAAGGGTGGTATTTCAAGGATGGCTCCATGGAGACTGGCGTCCCCACTTCATAGCCTCCCACCTATCCTACACATGCAGTGCCAAAATCCAATACCAAGCTATAGTAAAGGTTCACGGGGTCTTTCTGTCCTGCCGCGGGTATCCGGCATCTTCACCGGAACTACAATTTCACCGAGTCCCTCGTTGAGACAGCGGCCAAGTCGTTACACGATTCGTGCAGGTCGGTTTTTAGCCGACGAGGAATTTCGCTACCTTAGGACTGTTATAGTTACAGCCGCCGTTTACTGGAGCTTCGATTCGGAGCTTCGTCTCCGAAGAGGCTGACTCCTCCTCTTAACTTACCAGCACCGGGCACGTGTCAGTCCCTATACATC
>OZ244619.1:0-1597500 GCA_965218365.1 Candidatus Latescibacterota bacterium | reverse complement strand
AAGTTGCGAGGACTTTTCCCCAGAAGGACCGCAACCGGTACGGAGATGGAAAATAGAGCAAGACTGTACTTGGTCGACACCGAGAGACCCAAAAACACCCCACTTAGTACGAGATCCTTCCTTGTCGAAGTGGTAAGATAGCGCAGGACAAAAACGTAGGCCAAAAGCATGTGGAAGGTGGATGGTATATCCACAGTGAGAAAGTGTGAATCCCGGGCATGCAAAAAGGAAAGGCTGAGGAAACCAGCACTAAACAGTCCTGCTCGTTCCCCCCCCAGATGTCGTCCGATCAGGTAGGTTAGGAAGAGGGAGCTAGTTCCCAGCAAGGCGCTGCAGGAACGTCCAATGAGAAAAAAGGAGGAAGGGTCAATAAAATACTGACGCTGAAAATCTGCCAAGTTAGCGAAGACTCCACCAGCCAAGCCGACGCCAAAATAAATTGCGTAGAGAAAGGCGATACAATAAAAGTGCAGACTGGGATAATTGAAGAAATGTGGGTTTAGGTCACCTGATCCGATGGACAAGGCTTTGTGAATCAGGGTCGATTCATCCGGCCTACAGTGCTCATTTGGTAAGCCGAAAGAGATCCCCCAGAGGCGCAGGGCAAAGCCAACAAGGAGGATAAGAATGAGCCAAATCAGATGAACCTTTTCGAACCGAGGGTTTCGGGAAGTCATAAAAAGAGCTTTATGAAAAATTTGAATCCGAAATTTTTTTATTGCGCCGGCCAGATTCTCCGATAGCGGAAGACGTTTTTTCGAGGTTTTGACTGCATAAGGCTACTGGGCGAGCAGCTAAAACATAAAGCCCTCAAAAGCAAAAAGCCGACGAAGGGTCTGTCTGCTTTTTCAACTAGGAAGTTGGGAAACGGGTCTAGGATGGTGTCAAGGGTTATTCCGAACCTCTGGTTAGTGCTGAATCCTCAAACTATAGCTTATGGTTAGGGAAATTGTGAAAAAACAGGGCTCATCAGGAATTTCTGTAGGTAGCCCCCATATATTGTGGGCTCGGATAGAGGTCCAGTCCGCCGCAGTGGAAATAGATCGCGGTATGAAAGTGCATGCGGTTGCGATATCCACTGGCCCTGCGCTTGACCTTCTCAACCCGTGCGTTCAAGGATTCGTTCAGCGCGTTGGTGATAGGGTGCCGCAAATAGGTCAGCACATGGTCGATACGCCTCTTCAGCGTTGGCGCCACCGCGATAACGGGCGGTAGCCGGCTGTGGGTCGCCCAGAAATACCCACGTTGGAAAAAGCGACGGGCCCATCCTTGCCGGCGGTAGGTCCACAGCTTGCGCAGGGTTTCCTTGATGGCCAGGCACGGCTGACCTGCAGATCCATGCGCCGCAGCTCCTCGAAACGAGGCAACAGATTATCGGGGATAGGGTCGGGGTGGTACAGCCAGAGATATTTGCTGCCCGTGAGCACCTCATCCTGCTGGGCACGCCGCTTCTTATGCTCCTGGCGACGCACCCGGTCGACCGCCTCGTTCATCAAACGCAGGACGTGGAACTTGTCGAAGACGATCTGGTCTGCCGCGTCGGGCACACAGGCCTTCACGGCCGCGATGTAGGGGTCGTGCATGTCCATACAGAGGGCCTGGATCCGCTCCAATTCCTCCGGGTCGAAAGGGAGGAAATACTCCTCCAGGCTCTCCTGGCGACGGGCGTCGGCAACGTATTCCACGCTCCTCGTCTCCAGGTCGCAGACCAAGGTCATATACTGATGGCGTTTGGCGAACGACTTTTCGTCGACCCCGCTATAGGTCGGCACCTTCCACGTCTTGCGGCGCTGGCCCCGGCGTACGGAGCGGTCCATCATGCCCCAACAGCGATCCCAACTGAGCCCCGTGAGACGGCTCACCGCCTGGAGGGGGCACTCCTTCTCCAGGTCGATGAGGTGGGCCTCCATGGCCGAGGTCAGATCCGAGCCGGGTTCGGCCCAATCCGAGGCCATGGAAATCACGCCGTGTTCCTGACACCGGACCCGGGGCAGACGGGTAGGGACATAGGTGGGCACATCGCAGGTGTCCAGATGCCGCCCCTGCCGCTCCGGCGAGTGGTCATAGACCGGACACCAGGCGTTGCACCGCGGGCATCGCAGCTTGACCCCGCGTTCATGGTCCACATAGACGTCAACCCGCTCTTCCGATGCCGAAAATCGCACCTCGGTGACGATCCAGGGACGCTTGATTTTCAACAGACGGGCATAGAACTGGTTGAGATCTTTCATCGACGGTACTCCCCGATGGGTGGCAAGAGATGGCGATTGACAACACCCCTAGGATACCACAACATGTTAGGGGCACCCATACTCAACCCGGATGAGCCCAAAACAGAGACTGGGCGATCATTCCCTCCACGATGAATCTCCCGTTTCCCCACGGACCCAGTTCGGAAAATACTGGTTCACGCATCGAAACTAGGCATCTGTAAAACCATAAACTTTGAGCAAAGGGTAAAGTCTATACCTCTTCCCCTGTCTGAAATTTCGTAAAAATCCACAACCCAAATTTGCCCATCGATTCTACATCGTTATGACTGCCTTCAATGGAAGGAATAATTAGCCCATTTTACCGGAATACGGAAATGATGTGCGAGATGATCTAGTGTCATGTCGTAGAGATTCGTTCACAAAGTCTTTTGATTTTCGCGAGGATGGAATCGGCCGTAGCCGTCCACACGAAAGGGTGTGCGTTGGCGTTCCATTGGGCGGTGTAGCGTTCGATGCGCTCGATGAGCTCTCTTACCTTGCGGAACGAGTCCCGCCGGACCGCCTGGCGCGTGATGATGTTGAACCAAATCTCCACCTGGTTGAGCCACGAAGCATAGGTGGGGGTGTAGTGAAGGTGAAATCGGGGGCGCCGCGCCAGCCATCGCTTGACCTTGGCATGCTTGTGGGTGGCGTAATTGTCGACGACCAGATGCACGTCGAGATCGCGGGGCACGTTGTCCTCGATGTGGCGTAGGAACTGGAGGAACTCCTGGTGCCGATGACGGGGCTTGCACTGGGTCATCACTGCACCGGTGGCCACGTCCAGGGCGGCAAACAGGGTGGTGGTGCCGTGGCGCTTGTAGTCGTGGGTAACCCCTTCCACGTAGCCCAGACCCAGAGGCAACAGAGGCTGACTTCGTTCCAACGCCTGGATCTGGCTCTTCTCGTCGACGCACAGCACCAGGGCGTGCTCGGGCGGATGCATGTATAAGCCTACGATATCCCGTACTTTATCGACAAAGAAAGGATCGGTGGACAGCTTGAAGTGCTTGTGTCGGTGGGGCTGCAAACCATAGGTGCGCCAGATGCGATGCACCGCGTCCTTGGTGAGGCCGGTTTCGGTGCCCATGGAGCGCACCGACCACTGGGTCTGGTCTTTGGGCTTGGTCTTCAGCGTCCTGTATATCACCTCGGCTACCTGCTCGTCGGTGATCGATCGCGGCGCCCCAGGCCGCAGCTCATCGTGCAAGCCGTTGAGCCCACGATCAAGGAAGCGCCGGCGCCACTTGCCGACCGTAACCCGGGACACACCCACCGCCCCGGCGACCGCTTCATGGGGCCAGCCTTCGGCCGCCAAAAGGACGATCTCGGCCCGCCGCACCAACCCGTGGGGAAGACTCCGTGATTTGGCCATTGATTCCAATTGTTCGCGGTCCGACGCACTCAGCTCTAACGATGTTAACGGACGTCCCATCGCCATAGGTCTCTCCTTTCAGAAAGGGGGGTAGGAGAAACCTACGACATGAACACCATCTTGTAAAATTATTTATACGACATGACACTAGGTTGGGACGGACAGGTGAACCTTAACTGTTTTCGGATGGAATTCAACAATGGTGTTGGGCAGTTGATTCCGTGGAAACAGGGGTTTATCTATGATAAAGGGGAGAACTTTGAGGGTAGCTTCCATTTTGTGGATTTAACCAGATCCAAAGACCTGATACCATGCTCTGGGAAACTTATTCCAGGTTTTCTTTACCTAGAAAAACCGGCTAAAGGAGTACTTAACGGAATCCTTACACAGATTTTTCTCAACTGGTTCTGGATGACCCTTTTTTGGGTGGCGCCAACTTGGCCTTTTTGATCCGCTGTTTAAGGCGTTTCTGTCTCCGCTGTCGCCGCCGTCGCAACTCCTTCTCTTTAATTCTGCCTTTGCTGGAAGGCATTACTTCCTCCTATTAATTGCGGCATAATGATTTTAAATGAATAGGTGCCAATATATCTTTTGGTGAATCTCTGGTCAAGACACTTATCCGGAAAGGATCATCTTCAACAAAGCCATGCGCACGTACAGACCATTGTGTGCTTGGCGGAAATAGGCCGCCCGTGGATCGCAATCCACTTCTGGAACGATCTCATCCACTCTGGGCAAAGGGTGCATGATAATGGAATGATCGCGCATGCAGCTCAATACCGAATTGTCAATGATATACTTGCCTCTAGCTTGTTCGTAATCTCCGGTGCGGTCACCAAAGCGCTCACGCTGTATGCGGGTCTGATAGATCACATCAACTTGGGAGGCCACCGCATATAAATCCTCTGTCTCTTCAAAAAAAACCCCGTAGCGCCTGAGGTAGTTCTTTATGTCTTCCTTCATCCTCACTACGGAAGGCGCTACAAGGTAGATCTTTGGTGCTTTGTACTTGGCCAGCAAATAGCAGAGTGATCGAACTGTCCGTCCGTTGGCCAGATCGCCCACTAAGGCCACGGAAATATCGTCCAACCTTCCAATTTCCCGATTAATAGTATAGATATCCAACAGGGCTTGGGTTGGGTGCTGACCCGCCCCGTCGCCGGCATTGAGGATGGGAACTTCCGAGACCTCTGCAGCCCGTCGACTGGCACCACTCTCGAAATGGCGTAAGACAATGACGTCCGCATAACCCATGACAATTCGAATAGTGTCTTCGAGAGTTTCTCCTTTGGCCGCTGAAGAAAATTCCATTGCGCTCTCTGTAGTGATCACCTCACCTCCCAGACGCCTCATGGCCGACTCAAAGGAAAGGCGGGTCCGTGTACTGGGTTCGTAGAAAAGTGTAGCCATTACGCGACGATTGAGGATGTTTGAGCCGTAGTGTTGTACTACCTGCTCCATCTCTTCGGCTAGGGAAAAAATATCGGAAAGGAGATCGATGTCGAATTGCTGTGCTTCAATGATGTGGGTGAGATGACCCATAGGTTAGTGCTCCAGCAAGGGCAAGGTAGGAAAGCCTATTTGAAAGGTTATGAAATAGTAGTGAGCAGGAAGTATCTGGGCAGGGAAATTCCTTCCTGTATTCCCTCAAAACAGTACGCTCTTTTCCTCAAGAGGCGGGGGATTTGTGGCATTTTCGTGGTACTTCTGGATCAAGTGATCGTATATCCGAAGAAAGTCATCGCGTCCGTTGTCCCTGTTGTAGAAAAAACAAAACGGATTGGGGTTGATTTCCAAAATGTAGAGGCCATCCTCGCCCAAGATCACGTCGAGGGCATAAAATCCCAAATCAATGACGCCAGCCACTCGTGCTACCAACTCCTGCATGGGGTAAAGTACGTCCGCATCCCTGACCTTTTGTGCGTGGCCACTGGCATGATGTAATGGGTTGAGGTCTACTTGAGAATCGATTTCTTCGCTTTTTTTTTCATAAGCTAGAAGCATTTCGTTTTCACTAGCCACGATACGGTATTCGGTGCCCTGCAAGTAAGATTGGACCAGCAAAGTATTTTCAGAAAAGCCACTATTTTCGAAAAGCATTTTCAGACGCCTTCGCAAGTCAGTGGCACTGTATTCCAAATAGACTCCCTGTGAAACAGAACTTCGCGATCGCTTAATCAGCAGTGGAAAAACAAACCGGTTCTCGATATCGGCAACCATTTCCTCAATCGAACTATGGGTTTTATAGCGGTTGAAGCGCTCGTCGGCGAGTGGATTGAAGACCTGTAGGGAAAATGGTACGGGCAGGTCTGACCGTGCGAACAACTCGTGCTGGTAGCCTTTGTCCTCGGCAATGCGTGCTCCCACATAGTCGTTAAACGGGTGCTTGTTGCGTAGGAAATAGGTTGGCCTACCGCGAACTGTTAGGCGCAGGATGTTGTCATTGTCGGAATCCCTTCGGTACTCGATCCCCCGCCTCCGGCAGACTTCCTCGACACATTCCAGACTCTCCAGGGCCACATCCTCGCTGATGCCATCCCGCTCATAGGGCAGGTTGAAGAACTCCCGAGCCCGAGCAACCAGGTGGAGCGAGCCAGTGATGCAGAGATAGTCACTTTTCCCCAAGTTGTTTATGGCCTGTGCAAAGGCGGCGGAACATGTCCCTATTTTCTCGGCTCTAAACCCGGAAGGGACACATTGAGATAGGGTTACTACATCGAGTGCTTTGGGATGGTCCGAAGAAGTGAGCATCACCTTTCGGGCAAGGGCTCCAAGTGCCTGAAGGATTCCCGTCGCATCGTGCCCTGCGTTGACACCTACAACAAAGGTCCAGGAGGGAGCAATAGCGCGCAAATCTTGGGCAAGCGCTGCAGCGGCGGCGGGGTTGTGGGCTCCGTCCAACAGGACGAGGGGACACTCCCGTGCTCGTTCAAAGCGTCCTGGCCGCCTTTGTGCTGCCGCGGTCTCCAGGGCCAAAGAAGGGGAAAGCCTCGGACCCATCAGGTAGGTGCCTGCCGCCAGGGACAGGCGCAAATTGTCCAGAAAAGTAACAGGGAAATCGGGGCGATTTGTCGGTTCCCAGGGGTAGGCCAGGGTGGGGGCTCCCGCTGGGACCTCGATCATTTCCGCAGCGGCAACATAGAGGGCAATCTCCTGCTCACAGCTCTTCTGGCGGATAAATTCAGACACCTCGGGATGTTGGTTCGCGGTGGTAAAAAGGGGCCGTCCGGGCCTGGCGATACACAATTTATCCTCCGCAATTACGAGGAGATCATCCCCCAACACCTCCACGTGGTCCATGTCAACAGAGGTAAGGATCGCTACATTCGAATCCCAGGCATTGGTAGCATCGTAGCGGCCACCCAACCCCACTTCAAAGATGCCGTACTCCACCCCCTCCCGCGCAAACAGGTATGCCGCCAGGGCGGTCACCGCCTCAAACATGCTGAATTCCTCGAACCCTTCCGATTCGAAGTTCCGAGTCATGCTGTGCAGGTGAGTGACACCTTCAGCCCAAGCGTCCTTGCTGAGGATCTGTCCCTGGACTAGGATGCGTTCGCGTAGAGTATGGAGGTGAGGAGAAGTATAGAGTCCGACACGAACGCCGACCGCCTGTAGCATGGCCGCCAGTAAACGACTGACGGTGCTTTTGCCGTTGGTGCCCCCTACAATAACGGAAGTAAAGTTGCGCTGGGGCTCTTCGAGGCGCCGTAACAGCGCCTGCATGCGCGGCAGATACTCTTCCAAAGGGCCCCCAAGCGGTCGCCCGGTTTCCCAGTCTGGTAAAGTATCTAAGAAACGCCTACTGTGGAAGTAGTCCATGTCCTCGCACAGACAGAAAGCGACGGTTGTCCGCGGCGGTGGGTTCTACACTCCCGTCTTTCCCGGCCGCTCTCTAGTGTCCCGTCGCAGAAATATGCCGCCATTTTCCGCTGATCCATCCCAGCTCACGGCGTTGCCTTCACTCGCGGTACACCACTGGTACGACTCGCTCAGGCGCCTGGTTTGCCGGGCGCCTGAGCGGCCCAATTTTGTCAACCTATCTCTGCGACGGGACACTAGCCCATTTGTACCTCTACTGAGATACATCATCCCCCCCGGGTGTGCATTTCTCGATGTGGGTCAAGTTTGAGTTCCTCTACCTGATAGAACACTCCCCTGGAAGGGTCCTCCAATCGCTCCTCGGCTCCCAGGTCCGCGCGTTGTCTCCAGGCACATCGGATGGCGGCTACAAGGTCATCCCTGGATCCGCCGTTGCGTAGAATCTCCCTTAGGTCCATGCCCTCCTGTCCGTAAAGACAGAGGTACCACATCCCATCTGCTGTGAGGCGGCTGCGGTCACAGGCTCGACAGAACGGCCTAGTGACCGACGCAACGATTCCAAAGCGGGTTCCATCCGCTAAGAAGAAGCGCTGGGCCGGTGCCGAACCCTGTTCATCCTCGACCATGACCGTGCCGTAGTGAGCCTCCAGTTGACCAATGATCTCATCTCTGGAGACCACCTTTCCCATTGTCCATTGCGTAGCGCCGCCTACATCCATGTACTCGATAAAACGCACTTCCGCACCTACTTCCCGACCAAATTCAATTAGGGCAACGAGTTCGTCGTCATTGAAGTCTTTCATTACTACAGTGTTGATTTTGAGTTCTTCAAACTTTTCCGCGGCCGCTGCCCTGATTCCGGCCAAAACTTTTCCCAAGACTGCCCTCCTAGTCAGTTTGACAAAGCGCTCGGGCCTTAGAGAATCCAAACTGACTGTGATTCGCTGCAACCCTGCGGCGCACAAAGGCGCTGCCAAGCGCTCCAGCCGAGTTGCGTTTGAAGTAAGAGCTAGATCCTCAATGCGAGGGTTCTGGGCAAAGTGCCGAACCAACTTCGTCAAGCCCTTGCGCAAAAGGGGTTCGCCCCCTGTCAACCTCACCTTGACTACCCCAGCTTCGGAGAAGACATCGACCAGGGTGGCCACCTCGTCAAGGCTGAGAATGTCCTCCTTCGGCAGCCAAGTATATTCATCTTCGGGCATGCAATAAGTACAGCGCAGATCGCAGCGGTCAACAACTGATACTCGCAGACTGCTCAGAGGTCGATCCAACCTATCCACGAGGGTATTTGCCTGTGCCGCAGGCAGTTTAACGGTCATTGCACTTTTCCAGGAGGCGCGGTTTCGGACTCAGAACGAATAAAGAATATAGGAATTGCGCCCCTGGGAGCAATCTGACTTGGGATGATCCAATCTCCTCTTGCCTCTTTCTTGCAACCTCGCCGCCGAAAAGACATATTATTTACTGGATTTTTGCAAACTCCTGCTCAGGCCAGCTCGAGGTAGGTGACGATTCGTTGCTGATTCCACCCCAGGGTTGTAGCCTGTTCGACGGCCCAATGGATGGTCTTACTGAGCGTTTCTCGCGACACGGCTCGACAGGCTTGGCCGATGGTCGTCAGCACAGTATGAGCCCAGCCATTCGCACGACCTTGCTGCATCTGGGCCATGAGGAGACGGTGCGCCAGCATCACCAGATACAGGTGCCGGGTCTGGCCCTTGGCGGTGCGTAACTGACCATCCCCCATGCCCAGATGTTGCTTGCCGTCCCGATGAAAGGTCTCCGTGCCCGTCCAGCGTTTGCGATAGACGTTCAATATGCGACGGATCTCCCAATACACCCGGTTGGTCACCAGCAAGTTGACCGGCTTCTTGCCGTTCTTGCGATCCCACAGAATCACCAGGCGAACGGGATGATCGACGTGGGGAAGACGTACGGTCTGGGTGAAATACCACTGGTTGCGATCGCCGATGTCGACCCGTTGGCGGTTCTCGGGTGCGATCTCGGCGCCCCCTCCGTCGCCTTCATCTCACCGCCCTTGAAGCGGACCTTGCGGTTGCTCTTCAAATCCCCCACGTAGCCGCGCTTATGGCCCTGGATATGGTTGAGACTCGCGGCACGGGTGAAGTAGCCGTCAAAGGCGAAATCCCCAGGAATCTCTCGCTCCACGACCCCGTCGACCAACTCCTTGAACAGGTCCGTGTGATTCTTGAAAGGCGGGGACGGCGCGCCCTCGGCGCTCTCTTCCCGTTTGCGAAAGCGGCGAAACTCCAGCGGATAATGTTTCCCCGACGAACACACGTAATGGGCGATCACCTAGTCGTGGGCCATCAGGTAGCGCTGATCGGCATGGTCCCAGAACCAACCCACGTCCTCGATCATCTCTCCGCTAGGGTCGACCAGGGTGTTGTCGATGGCCATCACCCCCCGCGCCGAGTAGCGCGTCGAGGAAGGGCCCTGCAACCAGGCCAGGCGATGTTCGTTGAGTGGTTCCACGTCCCACGGCACCTGGGTAATCCAGCGGTTCAGGCAGGATGGATCCGTGGTCTGGGCAAACTCGGTGTTGATCGCCGAACCGTTCTTGCGCGCGGCCACCATCAGCCCGGTCAGATATTCGGCAAAATGCCAGCGCTCCGGGGTGTTGGCGAACATCCAGCCAAACTCGTCCACGGCTTGCTCGACTATGGTGGGAAAGGCGATAATACCCGGCATGGACCACCTCTCACATCATCCAGGGGATGCGGAAGGCGGGGGAGGCCTTACCTCGCCAATATACTCATGCGGGCCGGATCCGTGCTACCGAAAACCTTGACTCATCAGCCGGAAATACCCTTTTTGCAAAAGTCCAGTTATTTAGTTTGGCGTCCAAGGAAAAATGGAAAGTATCATTTGAATGATCGAGAAATCGCGTGAGTGACCGAGACATCGTCCTCATCCAGAAGATGCTGGAAGAGCAGGACTACATCGCCGATCGTGCCCTCGCCATGGCGGTTTTCTTGGCTAAATCTCTGCGCAAACCTCTTCTGATCGAAGGTCCAGCCGGGGTTGGCAAGACCGAGATTGCCAAGGTCATGGCCTGTGCTCTGGACGCAGACTTAATCCGTCTCCAATGCTACGAAGGATTGGACGCAAGCACCGCTCTATACGAGTGGAATTACCAGCGTCAGCTTTTGTATCTCAAGCTGGAAGAAAACGGCGAGAAGACAACAGAAGAAAAGGAGGTATCCATTTTTGGCGATTCCTTTCTTCTCAAACGTCCCTTGCTCAAGGCCATTACTCACCGCAAGTCTCCTGTCCTGCTAATTGACGAACTTGATCGGGCGGATGAAGAGTTTGAGAGCTTTTTGCTTGAAGTCCTTGGGGAATGGCAGATTACCATTCCCGAAATCGGCACTATACGGGCAGTTCATCCCCCCTATGTGGTGATTACCAGTAACCGAACCCGTGAGCTGTCGGATGCAGTGCGCCGGCGCTGCTTCTATTTGTGGATTGATTTTCCAAGCTTCGACAAGGAAATTGCGATCGTACGTGCTAAAGTGCCCGATATCGACGTGCGTCTGGCCGGGCAGATCTGCCGATTTATGGAGTTTGTCCGCCAGCAAAAGTTGGAGAAAACACCGGGAATAGCCGAGACCCTGGACTGGGCAAAAGCTCTTGTGGCACTGCATCAAAGGTACCTGGACCCCGAAATGATCAAGGATACCTTGGGGGTGGTTTTCAAAGACTGGCACGATCTCAACCAAGTCCAAGAATCGCTGGCGGATTTCCTTGAGCGCCTGGGTATCCACGCCAAAGTGGCCCCCTCCCAATCAGGGAAAAAGAGTGTGCCCGGTGGCTTTTGATCCAATGGATTCATCTCTTCCTGAGGAACTGGCTTTACATCGCGATCTAAGTACCAATTTGGTCGCTTTCGGACGCCTATTGCGCCGGCACGGAGCTGGTCCGGGTCCGGGCGAATTTGGCGATGCACTTTCCGCCTTGGAGCGGATCGATTTGGAAGATGCCACGGCTTTCTACCTGGCTCTGCGGACGACCTTGGCAAAAAGCAAAAGGGAACAGGAGGTTTTCGACCAGCACTTCGACTCCTACTGGCAGGTTTGGGAGCGCGCCCACCGGTTCAATCACCCCGTCACCCAGGAAAAAAGCGAGGAGCCTGGCACCCCTGGTGGCCGACGTCAACCAGGGCGTCCGGCTTCGGTAACCATCAGCGACTGGTTGAAAGGGAAGGACAATGCAAAGGAGGAGAGAGAGGTCGCTGGGTACAGCCCCTTGGAAGTGATTACTCACAGGGACTTTCGCGACTTCGACACCGCTGAACTCGATGAAATTGGCCGCTTGGTTGCTGCCTTGGCCAGAACCCTGGCGACTCGGTTCAGCCGGCGTTACCGCCAATCCCACCGCAGAGGATCGCTGGACCTGTGCCGCACTCTGCGCCTCAACCTGCGCCGCGGAGGAGATCTTCTCGATCTGTCATTTCGGCGCCGCAGAGTGCAGAAATTAAAGCTGGTCCTACTATGCGATATGAGCAAATCCATGGACCTGTACGGCCGTTTTCTCCTTCAATTCATCTATTCCTTTCAAAATGTCTTCCGCCGCTTGGAATCCTTTGTTTTCAGTACTTCCCTGCACCGAATCACCGCTACCCTGAAGTCGAGTGATCTACGAAAGGTGCTAATTGCTCTGTCCACCGATGTGCCGGATTGGTCGGGCGGAACCAGGATAGGAGCCTCGCTGCAGGACTTTCTCGCCGGCTATGGCACCGCCATGGTGGATCGCCACACCGTGGTACTGATCGTGAGTGACGGCTGGGACACGGGTGACATAGACCTGCTTGAGGACAGTATGCGCGAGATCCAAAAACGGTGCCGCTGCCTCGTCTGGCTGAATCCGCTGATGGGGCATCCAGATTTTCAGCCATCCTGCCGCGGGATGAAGGCGGCGCTGCCTTTTATCGATATTTTCGCTCCTGCTCACAACTTGGACAGCCTGAGGCAGTTGGTGCATCAGCTGGGCAAAATCCAGGGGCGGGCAGGTTCGCTCCGGGCAAAGCCCGAAAAGGTTCCAAGGAGCAGAACAGCTAGAATCGGAACGCCGAAACCCGTTGCAAAAGATGCTCGGCAATCCGCTTTGGAAAGGTTTGGAATATCTCCATGAAGAGTACGCCAGAAAGGCTCTATGGTTACCAGAACATCGTGGATGGTCAGGGAATAGACATAGCCATTACGGGCATGTCGATTGTGTTCACAGCTCTGGCATTGATCAGCCTTTTTATTTCCATGTTGCCCCGGATTTTGGCGCTGTGGTCACCGGAACGGTCTGCCGTGGTGTGTGCTCCTGCCGGCCCGGACGGTTCCCGGGCAGACGACGATGAAATCGTGGCGGCAATCAGCATTGCTCTCCACTCGGGGATGGAAAAGTGAACCTCCTAGTCGATTTTCTCTCCACGACCAGCTTCGCAACTATGGCTTGGGGTAATGCCCTTATGATTGTTATAGGGGTAGTTTTTATCTCTCTTGCCATTGTCAAAGACTATGAACCCTTGCTGCTCCTTCCCATCGGCTTCGGTGTGGTTGTAGGCAACATCACTTCCATTCCGGGCATGTCCCTCGGCGTATACGATGAAGGCAGCGTTTTGAGCTATATTTACTTTGGCGTCAGCCAGGGCCTATTCCCTCCGCTCATCTTTCTGGGCATCGGAGCGATGACGGATTTCTCGACCATGCTGTCGAATCCCAAGCTCGTCTTGTTAGGTGCAGCTGCCCAGGTAGGGATTTTTCTGACTTTGGTAGGTGCGTTGTATCTGGGATTTGCTCCCCACGAAGCGGGTGCCATCGGAATCATAGGTGGTGCCGACGGACCGACCGCGATTTTCCTTTCGGCGAAGCTCGCACCTCATCTGCTTGGCGCGATTGCCATCGCAGCCTATTCCTACATGGCGCTAGTTCCGGTCATCCAGCCTCCAATAATGAAGCTTTTGACCACTCGCAAGGAGCGGCTGATCCGGATGAAAGCGCCGCGCGAGGTCTCGCAGCGCGAGAAGATCATTTTCCCCATTGTTGGATTTTTAATTGCCGCATTGATTGCACCAGGTTCCATTGCCCTCATAGGCATGCTCTTTTTCGGCAACTTGCTCAAAGAAAGCGGGGTCACCGAGCGACTGGCCAATACGGCTCGCACCGCCATGGTCGATATCGTGACCATCCTCCTCGGCTTCTCGGTTGGAGCGAGCACCCATGCCCAAACCTTTCTGACCTCTCAGTCCATACTCATCTTTGGATTGGGAGCCCTGTCGTTCAGCATCGCCACCGCAGGCGGCGTTCTCTTTGCTAAATTCATGAACCTCTTTCTCAAAGACAAGATCAACCCCCTGGTGGGAGCTGCCGGTGTGTCCGCCGTACCGGATTCTGCACGCGTCGTTCAGATGATTGGCCAACGAGAAGACCCGCACAACTTTCTTCTCATGCATGCCATGGCTCCCAATGTGGCAGGAGTAATCGGCTCGGCCATCGGTGCCGGCATTCTCTGGTCAGTGCTGGTAAATTAATTTTTGGTCTAATTTACAGAACAGAAGGATCTAGGCGTGAGCAAAAAAGTAACCTTCATGTGTACAGCCTTCCGGGACGGACTTCAGTCCATGTATGACGCTCGCGTTCTCACCCGAGATTTTTTGCCGGCCGTCGAAGCCGCGAGAGATGCGGGTATCACCTACTTTGAGGCGGGTGGCGGTGAGCGCTTTCAGGCCCTCTATGCCCATTGCAACGAAGACGCTTTTGCCATGATGGATGCCTTTAGGGAAGCGGTCGGACCGGATGCGGAGATGCAGAGCCTGGCGCGCGGAGTCAATCTGGTCGGCCTGGAACCGCAGCCAAGCGATATAATCGAGCTGCACGCCCGGCTATTCAAACAACACGGAATCACTGCCATCCGCAATTTCGATGCGCTCAATGACGTGGACAACCTGGTCTACAGCGGCAGGTGTATCGCCGCAACTGGTCTAAGGCACCAGGTGTGCATTACCATGATGGAACTTCCACCAGGGTTCGACGGTGCCCACGACCCAGAGTTCTATACTTTGATCCTGCAAAAAATTCTGGACGCCGACGTTCCTTTCGACGCCGTTTGCTTCAAGGATCCTTCCGGCACATCCGTTCCACTCAAAGTGCACGAGACCATCAAGCAGGCGCGCAAGCTGCTTCCCGAAGAAGCAGTCATTCATTTTCACACCCATGGGACAGCAGGGATGGGCGTCTCCGCCAACATGGCGGCGCTGGACGCCGGCGCCGATGCCATCGACCTTTCCCTGGCTCCCTGTTCCGGCGCTGGTTCCCAGCCGGACATCCTTGTCATGTGGCATGCCTTGCGCAATTCGCAGTACGATCTTGACATTGATCTCGGCAAAGTCAGGGAGGCCGAGGAAATTTTCAAAGAGTGCATGAGCACCTACCTCCTGTCGCCCGATACCCTCGCGGTCAATCCCCTGATAACCTGGAGCCCAATGTCGACAAACGCTCTAGCGGCAAATACCAGATTGCTGCGCAGTTGGGGTAACATGGATAAGTACCTTGATGTCCTCGAGGCTATGGGGGAAGTGGTCCAATTCGGTGGCTACGCTAGTTCTGCCACTCCCATTTCGCAGTTCTACTTTCAGCAAGCCTACAACAACGTCGCATATGGCCCCTGGGAGAAAATTGATCCGGGTTACGGAAGACTGGTTCTGGGCTATTTCGGCAAAACCCCCGCTCCGCCGAACCCGGAGATCATCGATCTGGCGGCTGCGCACCTCGATCTTGAGCCCGCCAAGCGCTCTCCGCAGGAAATGAGCGATGCCGATCCCGAAAAGGGGGTCGAGGCCGCGCGTAGCCTGCTGGCAAGAGAGAACCTGGATGAAACCGAGGAAAATATCTTCATCGTGGCGGTGTGCAAGGAGCGTGGCCTAGCATATTTGCGCGGAGAAGCCAAGGTCGAGGTTAACAAGACCGATGCAGACCATGGGGCAGTACCGGTGAGCGTGCCTGCAGCGGCCCAACTATTTGCACCTCCTCCGCAACGCTCTGCTGAGGAAAAACCTGTCGCTGCGGCAGAAGAGCGACCCGAAGAGGGATTGCCGGCGGGGTACAGTGTAACGGTGAACGGCAGGGACTACTCCGTCCTGATAGAAGAAGAAAAGGTAATTGTCGACGGTATCGAGTACGATGTCGATATCCAGCGGCAAAATGCCGAGACCATTTCACGGGTCCAAAGCGACGAAGGTACTGCGGTGACCGCCCAGATGCCGGGCAAGGTCATTCGCACCCTGGTCAGCATAGGGGACCACGTCCAGACCGGCGAGACAATTCTGGTTCTGGAGGCCATGAAGATGGAGATGCCAATCAACGCTCCGGTCGGAGGCACGGTGAGCAACATTACCGTGAACAGCGGGGACCAGGTCTCCACTGGGCAGATCCTTGCCTCCATTGCCTAGAATGCTACGTCACCTGACCAGACCTCGCGGATGGCTCCGTCGCGGCAACGCAGCAGGAGCTGTCCGTCTTTTCCGAAACCGCCCAGGACTCCTGATCTGCGATCGTTTGCTTCTACCACTGTAACGTCGTTTCCCACTCCGACACAACGAGCATCCCACTCTTCCTTGATGGCGGCAAAACCGCCCTCTTCCCACCTGTCGATCCACTCGGACAGGGCTTCCAGCACCCTCTCGAGCACTGTTTCGACCTTGTATTCTCTGCCCGTCTCCAGAAGCACGGAGGTCGCTGGTTTGTCGAAAACGGCAGTTTCGGTTTTTGTCGAATTCACGTTGATTCCCATGCCGACGACAAGGGCGTTCCCTCGCGGCGGAGAAACATCGCTTTGTTCCGCCAGGATTCCTCCAATCTTGCGCTCCTTGACAAGAATATCGTTGGGCCACTTTGTCCAAGCTCCTATGCCGAAGGTTTCCAGGGCGTGTGCCGCTGCAAGGGCGGTTGCCATGGAAATGGAGGCAGCCTGAGGAAACCCAACTCGAGTGAGCACCAAAAAGGAAAAGGTGAGATCGCGTCCTGGCCGCGAGTGCCAGCGGCGCTCGTAGCGGCCTCGACCGGCGCTCTGCTCGCAGGCTGCCAGAACGAAGCCGGAAGGCAACTGGCGTCCCGCCCTGCGCCAGTCCAGGATTACCGTGTTGGTCGAGCCGAGTTTGTCGTGCCATTCCGGGGCAAGGAATTTCATCGGGGGAACCCTTCGGGACAATAGGCTTCCGGGGTGTCTACGTCTTTAAAAATTCCTGGATCCTCAACCGGCACCTCCACGACCTTCTCAGCGTGTTTGTGCAGTAGTGACGAGGCTCCCCGATCTCCTTCCAGCTGCAACAACTCTCTTTGGAAGAAATTTCCGAAGACCACAGGATGGCCTCTGCGTCCCTCCATGGTGGGCACGGCGATAACCTCGGGTGCCCAGCGGAAAAATGTCCCGCAAAGTCGCCGCACGGTTTCTTTTTTTATCCAGGGCATATCACCCAGGGCAATCAAGAATCCTGATCCTGGCTCCTCAGCCTCTTCGACCCCTTTTCGAATCGAGGTCGACATTCCCTCGGCGTACCTTTCATTATAGACCAAGCGCAACGCACAGCCTTGCAGCAGTTTCTCCACCTTGCTGTGTTCGTGTCCGACCACGACCACCACTTTCTCGACGGGGACGGTAAACAGGGTCTCCACGACAACCTGCAGAATGGGCTTTTTGCCCAAGGGTAATAGCAATTTGTTGCGGGGTTGCATACGGGTTGAGCACCCTGCAGCCAGGACAATTGCCGTAAGCGCTAGTGTCATGTCGTAGAGATTCGTTCACAAAGTCTCTTGATCTTTGCAAGAATGGAATCGGCCGTAGCCGTCCACACGAAAGGGTGTGCGTTGGCGTTCCATTGGGCGGTGTAGCGTTCGATGCGCTCGATGAGCTCTCTTACCTTGCGGAACGAGTGCCGCCGGACCGCCTGGCGCGTGATGATGTTGAACCAAATCTCTACCTGGTTGAGCCACGAAGCATAGGTGGGGGTGTAGTGAAGGTGAAATCGGGGGCGCCGCGCCAGCCATCGCTTGACCTTGGCATGCTTGTGGGTGGCGTAATTGTCGACCACGAGATGCACGTCGAGATCGCGGGGCACGTTGTCCTCGATGTGACCTAGGAACTGGAGGAACTCCTGGTGCCGATGACGGGGCTTGCACTGGGTCATCACTGCACCGGTGGCCACGTCCAGGGCGGCAAACAGGGTGGTGGTGCCGTGGCGCTTGTAGTCGTGGGTAACCCCTTCCACGTAGCCCAGACCCAGAGGCAACAGAGGCTGACTTCGTTCCAACGCCTGGATCTGGCTCTTCTCGTCCACGCACAGCACCAGGGCGTGCTCGGGGGGATGCATGTATAAGCCGATGATATCCCGTACTTTGTCGACAAAGAAAGGATCGGTGGACAGCTTGAAGTGCTTTTGTCGGTGGGGCTGCAAACCAACCGTGCGCCAGATGCGATGGACCGCGTCCTTGGTGAGGCCGGTTTCGGCGCCCATGGAGCGCACCGACCACTGGGTTTGGTCTTGGGGCTGGGTCTTCAGCGTCTTGTATACCACCTCGGCTACCTGCTCGTCGGTGATCGATCGCGGCGCCCCAGGCCGCAGCTCATCATGCAAGCCGTTGAGCCCACGATCAAGGAAGCGCTGGCGCCACTTGCCGACCGTAACTCGGGACACGCCCACCGCCCCACCGATGGCTTCATGGGGCCAGCCTTCGGCCGCCAAAAGGATGATCTCGGCTCGCCGTACCAACCCGTGCGGAAGACTCCGTGATTGGGCCATCGATTGCAATTGCTCTCGGTCCGACGCACTCAGCTCTAACGGCGTTAACGGACGCCCCATCGCCATAGGTTTCTCCTTTCAGAAAGGGGGGTAAGAGAAACCTACGACATGGTCACAATCTTGTAAAGTTATTTTTAAGACGAGACACTAGGCGCTCGGTCACTGCTGGCGGTCCCGTTTGGCGGCGACAACCTGGGCCATTATGCTGAGCGCAATCTCCGCCGGACTGTCGGCCTTGATGTCGAGGCCGGCAGGGCCCTTGACGCGTGCGATGTCCTCTTCGCCGAATCCGTTCTGGCGCAGGCGCTCGCAGCGCTTGGCATGGGTCTTGCGACTGCCCAGAGCGCCGATATAGGCGAGGGGTGCCCTGAGCAAGATGTGCAGGGCCTCGTCGTCGATCTTGGGATCGTGGGTCAGAAGTACAGCGTAGGTGTCCTCGGTCAGGTCCCATCCGGCCAGCACCTCTTGGGGCCAGGCGGAAAAAAGGTGGTGCGGGGGTTTCTCAAAGCGATCAGGAGTTGCAAAGACTTGGCGGGGATCGATTACCGCGGTTTCGAAGTCGAGGGCGTGGGCAAAATACACAAGGGGAAGGGTGATATGTCCCGCCCCAATAATCAAGAGTTGGTCCCGGCGCGGGAATACCTGGACGAAGACAGGCCGTCCTTCTACCTCGACCACCTGGTTCAGGCGTTGCTTGTAGGCGTCCATAGCTAACCCGACCGCCGGCTCGGACAAAGCGCCCCAATTTCCAACCGTCGCGCCATTCAAGGTCACCACCAGGTGCGGTTCTTCTGCAGGCTCCAGGTGGGTGAGCAGAATGGCAGGCTCCTTTTGCTGCACGGCCGACTCTAGAGCGGTCCAGGCAGACTGGGCACCGGAAGGTTCTGAGAAATACGGATGTTTTTCAACGAAAACGGTCACTTCCCCTCCACAGGAAAGCCCCACAGACCAGGCCGTTTCATCATCCACGCCATAGGTGAGGCGTTTGGGAATTCCACTTTTCAAAATCCGGAGGGACTCCCCGATCACCGCTCCCTCGATGCAGCCGCCGCTGACCGAGCCAGCCACCTGCATGTCTTCACCTACAATCATCGCCGCGCCTGCCTTCCTTGGTGCCGATCCCCAGGTCCGCACCACACGGGCAATGGCAAAGGGATTTCCGGCTGCTGTCCACCTTAAAATTTCGCTCCAGATATCCTCCATTGCTAACCTCGTTTTCGGACTGGCAATGCGCTGCTCCGGTCGGAAAATTTCCTGGGGCCAGAGGCCCTTTCCCTTGGCTGCCGACCTAATTGACAGCCGCGGTCGTACTTATTATATATATCTCACCTCGTGATAATAGTGGAGAATTTCGGCATGCATCTTGAAGGTAATCACACGTTTAAATCTACTCAAGAAGGTCTGTGGAGGCTGCTGAACGATCCTGAAGTCCTGGTTCGCACGACTCCAGGAATAAGGGAACTTCGCCCTTTGGGAGGGGACAAGTACGAGGCGGTGATGGATATCAAGATGGGACCCATAAAAAGCGTTTTCAATGGGACCCTCGATGTGGTGGATAAGGTGGAGCCGCAGAGCTACCGGCTGTTGATTGATGTCAACGCCAAGATCGGCACGGTTTCAGCTCAGGCCGGTATTGCCTTGCAGCCCCAGGAGGACGACACCGCTCTTTCCTTTCAGGCCGACGCCAAGTTGAGCGGCCTGTTGGCGCGCATGGGACAGCGGGTGCTCAGCGGCGTGGCTCGTCTGTTCACCAACCAGTTTTTCAATGCGTTGGAGCAGGAACTGCAGGTGGGGAAAATGCCGGCGTCCGGCTCTCCACACGGCAGCACGCCAAACTGATCGAGTCGAAAAATAATTCTCAACAGGAGGTTGCCTTATGGCGATACCCATCAAAGTCAAGGTCAATGGTCAGACCCACGAGCACGATGTCGAACCCCGTTTGCTCCTGGTCGAATATCTGCGCGATGTGCTGGGCCTGACGGGCACCCACGTGGGCTGTGATACCAGCAACTGCGGAGCTTGCACCATCGTCGTCAATGGCCAGGCGGTAAAATCGTGCACCATCCTTGCAGTCCAGGCCGACGGCACAGAGATCACCACGGTTGAAGGCCTGACAACCAACGGCGCCCTGCATCCGATCCAGGAGGGGTTCAATGCCGAGCACGGCCTGCAGTGCGGCTTTTGCACGCCGGGCATGATCATGATGGCCTGGCAATTGCTGGAGCGCAATTCCAACCCCAGCGACGCCGAGATTCGCCACGCTCTTGAAGGGAACTACTGCCGCTGCACTGGATATGACAACATCGTCAAATCGATCAAATTCGCCGCACAATCAGCCTAGGAGGTCGTTATGGGAGATTTAATCGGCCAATCTGTTAAGCGGGTGGAAGACAAGCGCTTCGTCACCGGACACGGCAGGTACACGGACGACATCTCGTTGCCCCGGATGACCTACGCCATTCTGGTTCGTAGCCCCCATGCTCACGCCCTGATCAAAAATGTCGATCTTTCTACCGCCCTGTCCTCCCCTGGTGTGGTCGCCGCCTTTGCAGGAAAAGACCTGGAAGCGGCTGGTGTGGGAGGACTACCCTGCGGCTGGCAGGTCGACTTCAAAAACGGCGACCAGATGAAGGAGCCGCCCCATCCCGTCCTGGCCGCGGACAAGGTGCGCCACGTGGGGGATCCTGTAGCCATTGTCATCGCCGAAACTCGCGAACAGGCTCGGGACGCAGCCGAGCTTGTCTCCGTCGACTACGACGTTCTTGACGCAGCCGTCCATCCCGTCAAAGCCACCGAGGAAGGCGCCCCACAGCTCTTCGGCGATGTTCCCAACAACATTCCCTTTGACTGGGAACTGGGCGACCAGGCGGCGACGGACGAAGCCTTAGCGGGGGCAGACCACGTCACTACTCTGGATTTCGTCAACCAGCGCCTGATTCCCAATGCCATTGAGCCCCGTTGCGCCATCGGCGATTACGACGCCTCTCGCGACCACTATACCCTCTACACCACCTCGCAGAATCCGCATGTCATCCGCTTGCTTCTCTGCGCCTTTGTTCTGGGCCTGCCCGAGCACAGGGTGAGGGTGGTCTCGCCCGACGTGGGCGGCGGTTTCGGCAGCAAGATCTTTCACTATGCCGAGGAGGTTCTGGCGGTGTGGTGCTCCGGGCAGATCGGCCGCCCCGTCAAGTGGACCGCCGACCGTAGCGAGAGCTTCATTACCGACGCCCATGGCCGCGACCACGTAACCAAGGCCGAGATGGGCTTCGACAAAGAGGGTAAAATAGTAGGGTTGCGGGTCGAGACCTACGCCAACATGGGAGCCTACTTCTCCACCTTTGCCCCGTGTATACCCACATACCTCTACGGCACCTTGTTGCAGGGCCTCTACACCACTCCGGCCATTCACGTAGGGGTGACAGCTGTTTTTACAAATACCACCCCCGTTGACGCGCTGCGCGGAGCCGGCCGCCCCGAGGCGACCTATTTGCTGGAGCGCCTGCTGGACACCGCCGCCCACGAGTTGGGAACGGATCCGGCTTCCCTGCGGTTCAGGAATTTCATCCCCGCTTTTGACGGAGTGAAAGAGTCCGGCTACGAGACTCAGGTCGCCTTGGTTTACGATAGCGGTGACTACGAAACCTCCCTTAAAAGGGCACTGGAGATGGCTGGCTACGCTGATTTGCGCCAGGAGCAGGAGAAGGCGCGCCGGGAAGGCCGCCTAGTGGGTATTGGCCTTTCCACATACATCGAGGCCTGTGGCATTGCACCCTCGGCGGTAGTCGGTTCCCTGGGTGCACGCGCCGGCCTCTACGAAAGCGCTGGCGTTCGGGTGCAGCCCACTGGCAAGGTTTCCGTCTTCGTAGGCAGTCATTCTCACGGCCAGGGCCACGAGACTACCTTTTCCCAGCTTGTGGCCGATCAACTTGGCATCCCCATGGACGATGTGGAAATTGTTCACGGCGACACTGAATCTGTCCCCTTCGGCATGGGGACCTACGGTTCGCGCAGCCTGGCCGTGGGCGGCGTCGCCATCACCATGAGCGTCGACAAAATCAAAGAGAAAGGTGCAAAGATCGCCGCCCATCTGCTCGAAGCCGCCGAGGAGGATCTGGAATTCGCCGGAGGGCAGTGGTCTGTCAAAGGTACGGATCAATCCATTGGATTCGGCGATGTGGCCCTGACCGCATACGTGCCGCACAACTACCCGGAAGGTCTGGAACCGGGGCTGGAGTTCACCAGCTTCTACGATCCTGTCAACTTCACCTTTCCCTACGGCGCCCATATCGCCATGGTCGAAGTGGACCCCGAAACAGGCAAGGTCGACCTCAAGCGCTACGTGGCTTGCGACGATGTGGGCAATGTAGTCAACCCCATGATCGTCGACGGTCAGGTCCACGGCGGGGTGACCCACGGGGTCGGCCAGGCATTGCTCGAAGGAGCCATCTACGACGAAGACGGGCAATTGCTCAATGGATCCTACATGGACTACGCTCTGCCACGCGCCGACGATCTGCCATCTTTCGAACTGGATCGAACCGTGACCCCCTGCCCGCACAATCCCCTGGGTGTGAAAGGGGCGGGCGAAACCGGGACCATCGGCTCCACCCCCGCGGTAGTCAATGCGGTGGTCGACGCTTTGTGGCACTTGGGAGTCAGAGACCTGGAGATGCCCTTGACGCCGCAACGGGTGTGGCAGGCCATTAAGGAAGTCGGCTAATGGACCGGAAACAGGAGGAGAAAAAATGACTGCTGCATTCGACTATCATCGCGCCAATTCGGTGGACGAGGCCATTCAGCTGCTCCAGGAACACGGTGAGGACGCCGTACTTCTGGCCGGCGGCCACAGCCTTATCCCCGCCATGAAACTACGCCTGTCCCAACCTTCCAACCTGATTGACATTGGACGTCTGAAGGCGCTGAAGTACATCGAGGACAGGGGAGATTATCTGGCCATCGGTGCCGCGACCACCCACTGGGAGGTTGAATCGTCGGATTTGGTCGCGCAAAAAGCACCCCTCCTGGCTCAGACAGCCGGGGTCATAGGCGATGTTCAGGTGCGCAATATGGGCACCATCGGCGGCAGTTTTGCCCACGCCGATCCAGCCGCCGACTACCCGGCGGCTATTCTGGCGGCGGAAGCCGAGATTCAGGTCAAGGGCCCCGAGGGCGAGCGCATCTTCGCCGCCGCCGATTTTTTCCTCGATCTTTTCCTCACCAGCCTGGGGCCCGGTGAAATCATCACCGAGATCCGCGTCCCGGTACAAGGTGCTCACACTGGCTCCTGCTATCTCAAATTTCCGCACCCGGCCTCGCGCTTTGCCGTGGTGGGCTGTGCCGCCGTGGTGACCAAGGACGGAGACAAGTGCCGGGATGTGCGCCTGGGCTTCACCGGTATCGCCAACTCCGCCTTCCGCGATAAGGGTGTAGAGGAAGCCCTGGAGGGCCAAGTGGCCAGTGCGGAAGTTATCGCGGCGTCCGCCGCCGGAGCGGCCGCGGACGCCGAGCTGCTCAGCGATGTCTTCGCCGGTGAAGACTACCGCCTCCATCTGGCCAGGGTCTACGCCAGGCGGGCCCTGCAGCAAGCCTGGGACGCAGCCTAGGTTCTGCATCTCCAGGTTCTACCATGGATCGGGCTTGGGGCGGCGAGAGCCCTCCGATCAGGAGGAAGGCCTTCCGCCCTACAGCTCCTGCAAACCCAGGGCTTCCCGATAGGGAGCCACATCCATTTCCGGCAGTGACCTTTCCAGCAGGTGAACAGTTTCTTCCGTCCGCAGAGGGCGCGCACGCGCGAGGAAGGCGCGTCCGACACGCTCTCGCCGTCGACACCGGCGTCAAAACCGGCGAGCCAGACGTCGTAGCGCCAGCCGTAGAAAACCTGCTCCATAGCCCTCCAGTGCCGCTCGAATACGCGGCTGAGAGCAAGTCCACCATAGTTTTATTTCCTCATTGCTCAGGCAAGTATATAAGTCCCATCGATTTCATGGGTGGCTGCAGAAGTGTGAAAATCATCATACCCTCCTTCCCGGAGGAGTTCGAGAGGAACGGACATATTTCCGCGCCGTTGCCGCCTGGTTTATCCCATTCATCTCAACAGGATCATCTTGCGGGTATGACTCGACTCGGGGGTCTGCAGGCGGTAGAGATAGACCCCCGAGGCCACCGCCCGCCCGCGGCCGTCGCGTCCGTCCCACACCACCTCATGCACCCCCGCCGGCCGCACCTCGTGCACCAGCTCCCGCACCGCCCGCCCCAGCATGTCGTAGATCGTCAGCCGCACCCGCTGCGCCTCCGGCACCGCATAGCGCAGCAAGGTCTCGGCGTTAAACGGATTGGGGTGATTCGACGAGCGCCGGAAAGGCAGCGTCGTCTGCGCCGACGCTTCGTCCGACCATGGACCTTCTCCTGCTGCGTTCTTGGCCCGCACCTGGAAAGTATACCGGGTCAGGTCCAGCAGACCCGTCACCGCGTACGAGGTCGTGCCCGCCCCGCTGCCCGATATGGTCCGAGAGCTGCCCCAACTCCCGCTGCCCGCCTTGCGGCGATACTGCCACTCGGTGATGGTCGAGTTGTGGGGGTTGTCCCAGCGCAACGACACCCGGCTGTCCCCGCCCGTGGCCGACAGGCCCGTGGGCTTGGCCGGCAGCGGCGCCTCGGGCCGCGCCGATACGCTCGCCGCCGTCCCCCATCCCACCTCGTTGGTCGCCCGCACCTCGAAGGCATACTCCACTCCGTTGCTCAGACTCTCCTTGGTGTAGCTCCGCGCCGAGGACCCCAGCGTCGTCCAGCTCGACCAAGCGCCGCCGCCGCGCCAGCGCACCCCATACGCGGTGATATCCGCGCCGTTGGCCGCCGCCGCCGCCCAGCTCAGCGCCACCCGTCGGTCGCCCGCCGACCCCTGCAGGTTCTCCGGCCTGCCCGGACGGCCCGCCGGGGTCACCGTCTCCCTGTTCGACAGCGGACCCGCCGCCCCGGCGCTGTTGAGCGCTCGAATCTGAAACGTATACGCCACCCCGTTGGTCAAGCCCCGCACCTCGTAACTGCGCTTCACCCCCGCATACGGCATCGACGCCCAGCCCGACCAACTGCTGCCCCCGTTGGTGCTGCGGCGATATTCCCAATCGTAGAGCACCGTGCTCGCAACCGACCAGTCCAAGGTCGCCCGGCCATCCCCCCGATACGCACTCAGCCTCGCTGCCGGCGGCAGCGGCTCCTCGGGCCGCGCCGACACGCTCGCCGCCGTCCCCCATCCCACCTCGTTGGTCGCCCGCACCTCGAAGGTATGCTCCACCCCGTTGGTCAGACTCCCCAGCGTATGGCTCCGCGCCGAGGACCCCAGCGTCGCCCAGCCCGACCAAGCGCCGCCGCCGCGCCAGCGCACCCCATAGGCGGTGATATCCGCGCCGTTGGCCGCCGCCGCCGCCCAGCTCAGCGCCACCCGTCGGTCACCCGCCGACGCCCGCAGATTCTCCGGCCGACCCGGACGGCCCGCCGGGGTCACCGTCTCCCTGTTCGACAGCGGGCCCGCCGCCCCGGCGCTGTTGAGCGCCCGAATCTGAAACGTATACGTCGTGCCGTTGGTCAAGCCCCGCACCTCGTAACTGCGCTTCACCCCCGCATACGGCATCGACGTCCAGCCCGACCAACTGCTGCCCCCGTTGGTGCTGCGGCGATATTCCCAATCGTAGAGCACCGTGCTCGCAACCGACCAGTCCAAGGTCGCCCGGCCATCCCCCCGATACGCACTCAGCCTCGCTGCCGGCGGCAGCGGCTCCTCGGGCCGCGCCGACACGCTCGCCGCCGTCCCCCACCCCACCTCGTTCTCCGCCCGCACCTCGAAGGTATGCTCCACCCCGTTGGTCAGACTTCCCAGCGTATGGCTCCGCGCCGAGGACCCCAGCGTCGCCCACCCCGACCAAGCGCCGCCGCCGCGCCAGCGCACCCCATACGCGGTGATATCCGCGCCGTTGGACGCCGCCGCCGCCCAGCTCAGCGCCACCCGTCGGTCGCCCGCCTCCGCCCGCAGATTCTCCGGCCGACCCGGACGGCCCGCCGGGGTCACCGTCTCCGCGTTCGACAGCGGGCCCGCCGCCCCGGCGCTGTTGAGCGCCCGAATCTGAAACGTATACGTCGTGCCGTTGGTCAAGCCCCGCACCTCGTAACTGCGCTTCACCCCCGCATGCGGCATCGACGCCCAGCCCGACCAACTGCTGCCCCCGTTGGTGCTGCGGCGATATTCCCAGTCGTAGACCACGTGGCTCGTAACCGACCAGCTCAAGGTCGCCCGGCCATCCCCCCGATACGCACTCAGCCTCGCTGCCGGCGGCAGCGGCTCCTCGGGCCGCGCCGACACGCTCGCCGCCGTCCCCCATCCCACCTCGTTCTCCGCCCGCACCTCGAAGGTATGCTCCACCCCGTTGGTCAGACTCCCCAGCGTATGGCTCCGCGCCGACGACCCCAGCGTCGCCCACCCCGACCAAGCGCCGCCGCCGCGCCAGCGTACCCCATAGGCGGTGATATCCGCGCCGTTGGCCGCCGCCGCCTCCCAGCTCAGCGCCACCCGTCGGTCGCCCGCCGCCGCCTCCAGATCCTCGGGCTGGCCCGGACGACCCGCCGGCGTCACCGTCTCCGCGTTCGACAGCGGACCCGCCGCCCCGGCGCTGTTGAGCGCTCGCACCTGAAACGTATACGCCACCCCGTTGGTCAGATTGGTCACCACGTAGCTGCGCTTCACCCCCGCATGCGGCATCGACGTCCAGCCCGACCAACTGCTGCCTCCGTTGGTGCTCTGACGATATTCCCAATCGTAGAGCACCGTGCTCGCAACCGACCAGCTCAACGTCGCCCGGCCATCCCCCCGAGACGCGGTCAACTCCCCACCCGACGGATCGGTCGTCGCCGACGCGCCGGCCGCAGACCCCGCCCCTGCATCATTGCGCGCCCGCACCTCGAAGACGTACGTCGTACCGGCGCTCAGATCCTCCTCGGTGTGGCTCGTCGTCTCGCGCCCGCTGCCTTCTATTGCCGTCCAATCCGGCGACCACGTGCTGCTCCCCTGCACCCGCCGCCGCACCTCGTACCCCGTGATCGCCGCGCCGTTGGACGACGACGCGGTCCAGCTCAAGGCCACCCGCTCGGGGCCTCCCACTCCCTGCAGGTTCCCCGGCCGACCCGGACGACCCGCCGGGGTCACCGTCACCGCGTTCGATAACGGTCCGCCGGACTCCTCGCCGTCCACCGCCCGCACCTCGAACGTATACGCCGTCCCGTTGGTCAAACTGCGCACCACGTAACTGCGCTTCACCCCCGCATTGGGCATCGCCGTCCACCCCGACCAACTGCTGCCCCCGTTCGTGCTCTGACGATATTGCCAGGCGTAGATCACGGTGCCCGGTACCGACCAGTCCAAGGTCGCCCGGCCGTCTCCCCGAGACGCACTCAGCTCCGCCCTCGGCAGCGGCGTCGCCGACACCTGCGCCCCGCCACCGGGACCTACCTCGTTGAGCGCCCGCACCGCGAAGGTATACCGCGTGCCGTTGGTCAGACTTCCCTTCGTGTAGGTCGTCGTCTCGCGCCCGCTGCCCGCTATCGCCGTCCACTCCGACCACGTGCTGCCCCCGTTCGTGCTCTGGCGGTAGTCATAGCCCATGATCTCCGCACCGTTGTTCGACGGCGTCTCCCAGCGCAGCGCCACCTGGGCATCGCCCGCCGACGCCCGCAGATTCTCCGGTGGATCCGGCACATCTGCCGGCGTCACCGTCGCCGCGTTCGACACCAGGAGCTCGGCCTCCTGGCTGTCCACCGCCCGCACCTGGAACGTATACTCCACCCCGTTGGTCAAGCTGCCCACCACGTAACTGCGCTTCACCCCTGCATTGGGCATCGCCGTCCACCCCGACCAAGCATTGCCCCCGTCCGTGCTCTGACGATATTGCCAGGTGTAGATCGCATGGTCCGGTACCGACCAGTCCAACGTCACCCGGCCATCCCCCCGCAACGCACTCAGCGTCACCCCCGCCGGCGTCGCCGAGGCCGCATTCGACACCACCGGGTCGACCCCGGTAATACCCCGCACCGCAAACGTATACCTCACTCCGTTGGTCAAGCCCGTCACCGGGTAGCTCCGCCTGTCTCCATCGCTGTCCCCTATCGCCGTCCACGCCGACCAACTGCTGCCCCCGTCCGTGCTCTGGCGAACTTCCCAACCCGTCACCGACGCACTCCCCGTATAGACCCAGCTCAGCAACACCACACCGTCGCCCCCTGTTGCCGACAATACCGGCAGGGGATCGACCCCCGGCGTTGCCGAGGCCTGCGCCCCGCCACCGGGACCCACCTCGTTGAGCGCCCGCACCTCCAACGTGTATTCCACCTCGTTGGTCAGCCCAACCACCGTGTGGCTCCGCGTCGTCGGACCACTGCCTTCTATCGACGACCAGGCCGGTGACCACACCATCCCCCCGTTGCTGCTGTAGCGCACCTCATAGCCCGTGATCGCCGCGCCGTTGTTCGACGGCGTCTCCCAGCGCAGCACCACCCGTCGGTCGCCCGCCGACGCCTCCAGATGCTCCGGTGGATCCGGCACATCTGCCGGCGTCACCGTCGCCGCGTTCGACACCAGGAGCTCGGCCCCCTGGCCGTCCACCGCTCGCACCTCGAAGGTATACTCCACCCCGTTGGTCAAGTTGCCCACCACGTAACTGCGCTTCAGCCCCGCACCCGGCATCGCCGTCCACCCCGACCAAGCATTGCCCCCGTTCGTGCTCTGACGATATTGCCAGGTGTAGATCGCATGGTCCGGTACCGACCAGTCCAACGTCACCTGCCCATCCCCCCGCAACGCACTCAGCGTCACCCCCGACGGCGTCGCCGAGGCCAGATTGGACCCCACCGGATCGACCCCGGTAATACCCCGCACCGCAAACGTATACCTCACTCCGTTGGTCAAGCCCGTCACCGGGTAGCTCCGCCTGTCTCCATCGCTGTTCCCTATCGACGTCCACGCCGACCAACTGCTGCCCCCGTCCGTACTCTGGCGAACTTCCCAACCCGTCACCGACGCGCTGCCGGTATAGACCCAGCTCAGCAACACCGCGCCGTCCCTCCCCAGCGCCGACAACACCACCCCCGACGGCGTCGCCGACACCTGCGCCCCGCCACCGGGACCCACCTCGTTGAGCGCCCGCACCGCGAAGGTATACCGCGTGCCGTTGGTCAGACTTCCCTTCGTGTAGGTCGTCGTCTCGCGCCCGCTGCCCGCTATCGACGTCCAATCCGACCACATGCTGCCCCCGTTCGTGCTCTGGCGGTAGTCATAGCCCATGATCTCCGCACCGTTGTTCGACGGCGTCTCCCAGCGCAGCGCCACCTGGGCATCGCCCGCCGACGCCTCCAGATGCTCCGGCGGATCCGGCACATCCGCCGGCGTCACCGTCGCCGCGTTCGACACCAGGAGCTCGGACCCGGCGCTGTCCACCGCCCGCACCTGGAACGTATACTCCACCCCGTTGGTCAAGCTGCCCACCACGTAACTCCGCTTCACCCCCGCACCCGACATCGCCGTCCAACCCGACCAAGCATTGCCTCCGTTCGTGCTCTGGCGATATTGCCAATTGTAGATCGCATGGTCCGGTACCGACCAGTCCAACGTCACCCGGCCATCCCCCCGCAACGCACTCAGCGTCACCCCCGCCGGCGTCGCCGAGGCCAGATTGGACCCCACCGGATCGACCCCGGTAATACCCCGCACCTGGAACGTATACCTCACCCCGTTGGTCAAGTTGCCCACCTCGTAACTCCGCGTCGCCCCATCGCTGCCCGATATCGACCCCCAGGCCGACCAACTGCTGCCCCCGTCCGTGCTCTGGCGAACTTCCCAGCCCGTCACCGTCGCGCTACCGGTATAGACCCAGCTCAGCAACACCGCGCCGTCCCTCCCCAGCGCCGACAAAACCACCCCCCCCGGCGTCGCCGAGGCCGGATTGGACCCCACCGGATCGACCCCGGTAATACCCCGCACCTGGAACGTATACCTCACCCCGTTGGTCAAGTTGCCCACCTCGTAACTCCGCGTCGCCCCATCGCTGCCCGATATCGACCCCCAGGCCGACCAACTGCTGCCCCCGTCCGTGCTCTGGCGAACTTCCCAGCCCGTCACCGTCGCGCTACCGGTATAGACCCAGCTCAGCAACACCGCGCCGTCCCTCCCCAGCGCCGACAAAACCACCCCCCCCGGCGTCGCCGAGGCCTGCGCCCCGCCACCGGGACCCACCTCGTTGAGCGCCCGCACCTCCAACGTGTATTCCACCTCGTTGGTCAGCCCAACCACCGTGTGGCTCCGCGTCGTCGGACCACTGCCTTCTATCGGCGACCAGTCCGGCACCCACGTACTCCCCCCGTTGCTGCTGTAGCGCACCTCATAGCCCGTGATCGCCGAGCCGTTGTCCGACGGCGTCTCCCAGCGCAGCGCCACCTGGGCATCGCCCGCCTCCGCCCGCAGATTCCCCGGCGGATCCGGCACATCCGCCGGCGTCGCCGACATCCGCGCCGCAGCCCCGGGACCTACCCCGTTCACCGCCCGCACCTCGAACGTATACTCCACACCGTTGGTCAGCCCACTCACCGTGTGGCTCGTCGTCGCCGCGTCGCTGCCTTCTACCGCCGTCCAGTCCGGCACCCACATACTGCCCCCGTCCGTGCTCTGACGCACCTCATACCCCGTGATTGCCGAGCCGTTGTCCAACGGCGTCGTCCAGCGCAGCGCCACCGCCCCGTCCCTCCCCAGCGCCCGAGGATCCCCCGGCGCCTCCGGACCCCGCGGCGCAGGCGTGCCCGCAGTCCTCGGCGTCGCCGAGGCCGAGGCCGAAGCCCCCGCCGTAGTCCCCAGGTAGCCCCGCACCTCGAACGTATACTCGATGCCGTTGGTCAATTCTTCCACCCGGTGCAGGCCCCCCGTGCCCGTGCCCCCCAGCGCCCTCCAGGCGCTCCAGCGCTCGTCCTCGGCCTGCTGGCGATACCCCCAGCGCGAAACCGAGGCCGGACCCGTATAGCTCCACTCCAGCGTCACCTCCCCGTCCCCCGCCGTCACCCGCAACCCCGGCGCCGGCAGCAGGATCGGCGCCGGCGTCGACGACGGCGTCGCCCGAATCCGGGCCACCGGGCTCGATCCCACCCCGTTCTGCACCCGCGCCTCGAAGGTATACTCCTCCCCGTTGCGCAGACCCTGGTAACCGGCTCTCTTCCCGTGGGTGAACAACCGATCATAGGACGAGCCGCTCGGGTCGACCGGCTCCGGAAGCCAAAACCCCGAACCAAAATACCAGGCGGTGTCCCCGCTGGCCGCCTCGAGACGGTACAACCGGAAGTGGATCGCGGTGACGGGCGAGCCGTTGGCCGATACCAGACGGTAGAGCAGCGACACCCGTCCGTTGCCCACCTCCGTCGCCAACGCCGGCGGCAACGGCACCCCCGGCGTCGCCGACACCCGCGACGAGTCCCCCGCCCCCACCGCGTTCACCGCACGCACCTCGACATCATACGCCCGGCCGTTGGTCAACCCCTCCACAGCATGCCTGGTGGTCAACGGGCCGCTGCCCGCAATCTCGGTAAATCCGCCCGGACCCCACGGCGCCTGATCCAGCGGCGCCAGACGATACCGCACCTCGTAGCGCAAAATGCTCGAATCCTCCGGGTCCGCCCAACCCAACTCCACCTGCCCGTCCCCAGGCAACGCCGACAACGACGACGGCGACGACGGCACCGCACCCGGCGTCGCCCCCAAGGCCTCCGTCTCCGCGCCGAGCCCGGCGCTGTTTTCCGCGCGCAGCTTGAACCGGTAGGCCACGCCATTTTCCAAATGGGGGATCCTGTACTCGATCATACCTGCCCCGCTTCCAGGCTCACCCCGGCCGGCCCGGTTATGGAGCGCGTCCGCCGCCGGTAGGCTGACCCAGACGTACGGATCGCTGCCCCGCTGCACCCCGTACTGCCAATGGGTAATGCTCGGATCGTTGAGATCCTCCCACCGCAGCAACACCGCGCCGTCCAGGGACAACACCTCAAAGCCCGCGGGCTTGGCCGGTGTGGTCGGGACCACCCCGGCGGTCGGCGCACTCTGGGCGTGATCGTAGGTGTTCGCAGCATTCCTGTACCAGACGGTCGCCCGCAGCATCCGATCAAAATCGATGATTTCCGGCAGGTAACTGGTGGTTTGGCCTGAAGCGGCGGGGGCAAGGTTCGCCCACGCGATCTGGTCCGCACCCGTCCGCCACTGCCACCGCCACTGCTCATCCGCCACACTCCCCTCCGTGCCTTCCAGCGCAGCCGTGAGTAATTGGCCCACCACCGGGACTGACGGGGAAAGATTCACCTTCACGCCGCAGTTATCCAGGGTGGCGTTGGTCATATCGGGGATGTCCATTGCATGGGCCTGCACACAGCGGTATCCGTCCCTGATCGTGGCACCGGAAAGATGTACTGTGCCGCCGTCTTCGACCCGGATGCCGTACCAGTCGTTATCGGTGGCGTTTGAGGGTTCATTGGTCGATCTGAAGGTGATGCCCCCCGCATCCGCGTCGAGGGTGCCCTCGACGATGAGAGCGGAACGTTCCGGGTCGTTACCACCGCCGGTCTCATCGTCCGGGTCAAACATCACCGTCGCCCCTTGGGCCAGAGTCAGCGTCACCCCCGCAGGAATCGTCACGTTGCCGGTCAAGGTGACGGGATCCTCCCACGGCTCGATGCGGAACAGCTTGCCCGCGCCGGGAGCCAACTCGACCGAGAAAGAAGGGGAAGCGCCGCCATTGGTGACCACAATCTCTTTGCTGTAAACATCCTGGACCAGGTAAGGAGGAGTCGAACTATTCAATTCAGCAGCGTCCAGGGTTACCGTGGTCGCGAACGTGTCTGCCGTCTCGCAACGCTTGTTGACTACCATCAGGTAGCGGGAGCCGTCCGTATGGGTGAAGACGCCCAGGTGAATGTCCGAAGGATCATAGTTCGCAGAAACGGACACCGCGTGAACAAACTCCGCAGGACTATCCCCGGAGAACACCGCGTTGGAGGTCAGTTGCAACAGGGTGTCGTCCACCTCCTGAAGCATGTCGTTGAGCGCGGCCACTTCCGTCAATCTATCCGTCCCCTGGAAGTTGAGGTCGACCAGGCCGTTAACCGTTAAATTTAGGTTTTCAACATAACTGTGATACATGAAGTAATAGATCCCCGTGGCGCCGTGGGCCAGGGCCAGGTTGACCTGGACCCGGATTTCCTCCTCTGTTGGGCTGCGCAGGTTGCTCCAGTTGTGTACCTGCACCACCGCCCACAGGGGAATCCGAGCCACTTGAGCCACCTCCCGAGCGTGTCCATAGGCCTCGAGGTCTCGATTCAGGGTTGCGCGCAGGGAGTCCGGATAGGTCGTTTCCCCCGGCAAGGGCATGTCGATGTGGATCGGGTAGAAATCAACCAGAAGCTCGGAAGGGGAAACCGTGTCCACATACCGATCCATGGTACCCCGATCCCTCTGGTTGAACGCGCTCACGCCCGGGATGTCGTTGGTATACTCCTTGATCAAGGCGTCCACGTAGGCCACGCTTTCGAACACTTCCCACCGGGGCTCGTCGTACAGGAAGAACCGCCAGGGCGGGTCCACCGTCCCGCCGTAATACGACGCCAGGCTATCGCGGATGTCGGTGTCATGAAATTTTCGGAAGAGCAGGACACTTTGTTGATAACTGTCATTATCGTGCGCCCGGATCTTGTCCACCCAGAGATTGCCTTCGCCGGTCCAATCGACCTGATACCGCACTCGAAAAGAGCGAGAACCTACCGGAATAGGCCAATGGATTTCAAAGTCTTGGTATTTGCCTGCCGCCATGAAGTTGATTGGAAACACTTCCCTAGAACCCAGTACCGCCCCGTCGGACTGCCGGAGAACTCTCAGTGTAGCGATCAGGTCACTACCGTTATTGACGTCGGTTTTCAACCAGAACACATGGCGACCGAAGCGTGCATGCTCGTTCTCGCGCAAGGCGAATCGGTCGTGCGTGCCGTCCGTGTCCAGCAGAAGTCCGGGGCTGTCCATCTCCTCCCCCACCTGCACCTGGGCACGCCGCACAACCCTTTCTTCTCCGTCGGCGCCTATGTCGGTGACCTCCTCGCCAGTGTGGTAGGAGAAAAGATCCCCATCTTCCGCCTCGAAGGTCCGCGCCCAGTAGTTGTGGCTGTGCATTCGCCAGTGCGTCGGCTGAGACCAGCTATGCAACTGCACCTTCAGCTCCCGAGTGTGGGCCATGTCCATCCATTCCTGGTTGAACGTGGCCGTCTGGGAATCCATGCCCACACGTGCGGCATGGATGGTGTTGAACCCGGCTGCCTTCACCATATCCAGCCGCACTGCCCATTCGGGATCATCCCCGTCGAGCATCCCCGGAAACCAGGCCCCGATGGGAAACTCGTCCTGCCCCGCGCTGCGGCCCGCACCGCCCAGGACCACAACCGCGGCCACCAGAAACCATCCTTTTCGAAAGCTCGTCATCTATTGCTCCTTCCCTTGATCCTCCCCCAGGATTCCGCTTCGACATTGGCGTTGTTACGATAACCGCGCCCACCGCTGGCCCCCTCGGTGGCGTCGGGCACGTAATCCCGGAACCTGCCTTGGGAGACCCGCAGCGCAACTTGCCAGTTGATACGCTCCAGTTGCTGTAAAGGCAGGCTCGTATCGGGGATGTTCAAAAACCTCTGGGGTATGGCCCCCTCCAGCCATCCATGCCGGTAGACCCCCACCGCCACCTTCAACTCGGAGATGTCCGCCCCTTTCTTCTTCTCCCACCCGCTCCCGCTATGGCGCCAGTAGAACTCTTTGGTCAGGGCGCCGTTGCTGCCGCTGACCCCGACCACGTAGTCCGGGCGGAAATTGCTCCACGGCGGCTGCGGCGCTCCGTAGGTGGTGTCCTGCGATACGTCGAAGAACAGCTCCACCGTGGTCTCCTCCGCATCCTGAAAGGGCGCAGCCACAAACTTGATAAGGAAGGTGAACAAGGTGTCCGGTCCCTCGCTTATTACGCCCCGACGGAAGATCCCGCCGGGAAAAAACGAGTAATTTATAACGTCCACGGCGTCATTGGTGTCCGGGACGACGTCGAAGGGTGGGTCCCCACTAATCCCCCCCCCCCACTCCTCCGGGTTTCCGTCTATTACGAAACTTCCTCTTTTCTGAGCCGAAGCCGGCCCCGTCAGGATCAGGCCGAGCAATGCGGTCAGCATGAGTTGGAGCGTCTTGGTACGCATGATCATATCCTCCATCGTAAGGTTTATTGAGCTCCTCGCGCCTCGATCCTCCCCCAGGATTGCGGCTCGACGTGGGTAGGGTCGCGCCCGCCGAAGGGGAGCCAGGGTTCATACCAGTCGTCGATCAGTATCTTCGCGTTGGTCAACTCGTTGGCGTCCTTTCCGATTCGAAAGCTCGTCATCTATTGCTCCTTCCCTTGATCCTCCCCCAGGATTCCGCTTCGACATTGGCGTTGTTACGATAACCGCGCCCACCGTCTGCCCCCTCGGTGGCGTCGGGCACGTAATCCCGGAACCTGCCTTGGGAGACCCGCAGCGCAACTTGCCAGTTGACATACTCCAGTTGCTGTAAAGGCAGGCTCGTATCGGGGATGTTCAAAAACCTCTCGGGTATGGCCCCCTCCAGCCATCCATGCCGGTAGACCCCCAGCGCCACCTTCAACTCGGAGATGTCCGCCCCTTTCTTCTTCTCCCACCCGCTCCCGCTATGGCGCCAGTAGAACTCTTTGGTCAGGGCGCCGTTGCTGCCGCTGACCCCGACCACGTAGTCCGGGCGGAAATTGCTCCACGGCGGCTGCGGCGCTCCGTAGGTGGTGTCCTGCGATACGTCGAAGAACAGCTCCACCGTGGTCTCCTCCGCATCCTGAAAGGGCGCAGCCAGAAACTTGATAAGGAAGGTGAACAAGGTGTCCGTTCCCCCGCTTATTGGGCCCCAACGGAAGATCCCGCCGGGATAAAATGAGTAATTTATAACGTCCACGGCGTCATTGGTGTCCGGGACGACGTCGAAGGCTGTGTCAAGATTAATCCCCCCCCCCACTCCTCCGGGTTTCCGTCTATTACGAAACTTCCTCTCATTCCTCTATTCTGAGCCGAAGCCGGCCCCGCCAGGGTCAGGCCGAGCAATGCGGTCAGCATGAGTTGGAGCGTCTTGGTACGCATGATCATATCCTCCATCGTAAAGGTTTATAGAGCTCATCGCGCCTCGATCCTCCCCCAGGATTGCGGCTCGACCTGGGTAGGGTCGCGCCCGCCGAAGGGGAGCCAGGGTTCATACCAGTCGTCGATCAGTATCTTCGCGTTGGTCAACTCGTTGGCGTCCTTTCCGAGGCTCTCACGGGGCGTTGGTAATTCCCAATATATGCAAAAACTGTGCCAATTTTCCAATAAACGGACAATTCATTGATAATAAAGGAGTTAAGCTATAGGAGAGGGCGAGTGAAAATTTCCGGAAATGTTGCAAAATGCTGCACAAAATCCGCCGGGGCGCCCGATTTTGCGCTGTGACAGAGGCTGTAACTAAATGTTTTAGAAGGGACTTATGGAAATAACTCGAGGGCGTGCCAGAGGCTGCGTGGCAATTTGGAGCTAAAAGCGCATTTTGCAACACGTCCGCCGGGGGGCCCTCTATCCAGGGGAGGGCATCGGGGCGGGGTTAAATCCCCGTGCGGGCATCCGGGAATCTCCCAGGCTTTGGGGTTTCGCCGACCCCCCATTTCCGCGCCGTTGCCGCCTGGTTTATCCCATTCATCTCAACAGGATCATCTTGCGGGTATGACTCGACTCGGCCGTCACCAACCTGTAGAGGTAGATGCCGCTGGCCAGGGGACGGCCCTCCCCGTCGCGCCCGTCCCATACCACCTCATGCACCCCCGCCGGCCGCACCTCGTGCACCAGCACCCGCACCGCCCGCCCCAGCATGTCGTAGATCGTCAGCCGCACCCGCTGCGCCTCCGGCACCGCGTAGCGCACCAGCGTCTCCGCGTTAAACGGATTGGGATGGTTCGACGAGCGCCGGAAAGGCAGCGTCGTCTGCGCCCTGACCTCCTCCGAAGCCGGCCCTTCCCCCGCCGCGTTTTTGGCCCGCACCTGGAAGGTATACCACGTCAGGTCCAACAGACCCGTCACCGCGTACGAGGTCGTGCCCGCCCCGCTGCCCGATATGGCCCGCCAACCACCCCAGCTCGCGCTGCCCGCCTTGCGGCGATACTGCCACTCGGTGATGGTCGAGTTGTGGGGGTTGTCCCAGCGCAACGACACCCGGCTGTCCCCGCCTGTGGCCGACAGGCCCGTGGGCCGGGCCGGCAGCGGCGGCAGCGGCTCCCGCGGCCGCGCCGACACGCTCGCCGCCGTCCCCCACCCCACCTCGTTCTCCGCCCGCACCTCGAAGGTATGCTCCACCCCGTTGGTCAGACTTCCCAGCGTATGGCTCCGCGCCGAGGACCCCAGCGTCGCCCACCCCGACCAAGCGCCGCCGCCGCGCCAGCGCACCCCATACGCGGTGATATCCGCGCCGTTGGACGCCGCCGCCGCCCAGCTCAGCGCCACCCGTCGGTCGCCCGCCTCCGCCCGCAGATTCTCCGGCCGACCCGGACGGCCCGCCGGCGTCACCGTCTCCCTGTTCGACAGCGGTCCTGCCGCCCCGGCGCTGTTGAGCGCTCGAATCTGAAACGTATACGCCACCCCGTTGGTCAAGCCCCGCACCTCGTAACTGCGCTTCACCCCCGCATACGGCATCGACGCCCAGCCCGACCAACTGCTGCCCCCGTTGGTGCTGCGGCGATATTCCCAGTCATAGACCACGTGGCTCGTAACCGACCAGCTCAAGGTCGCCCGGCCATCCCCCCGATACGCACTCAGCCTCGCTGCCGGCGGCAGCGGCTCCTCGGGCCGCGCCGACACGCTCGCCGCCGTCCCCCATCCCACCTCGTTTTCCGCCCGCACCTCGAAGGTATGATCCACCCCGTTGGTCAGACTCCCCAGCGTATGGCTCCGCGCCGTGGACCCCAGCGTCGTCCACCCCGACCAAGCGCCGCCGCCGCGCCAGCGCACCCCATAGGCGGTGATATCCGCGCCGTTGGACGCCGCCGCCGCCCAGCTCAGCGCCACCCGTCGGTCACCCGCCGACGCCCGCAGATTCTCCGGCCGACCCGGACGACCCGCCGGGGTCACCGTCTCCGCGTTCGACAGCGGGCCCGCCGCCCCGGCGCTGTTGAGCGCCCGAATCTGAAACGTATACGTCGTGCCGTTGGTCAAGCCCCGCACCTCGTAACTGCGCTTCACTCCCGCATGCGGCATCGACGCCCAGCCCGACCAACTGCTGCCCCCGTTGGTGCTACGGCGATATTCCCAGTCATAGACCACGTGGCTCGTAACCGACCAGCTCAAGGTCGCCCGGCCATCCCCCCGATACGCACTCAGCCTCGCCCTCGGCAGCGTCGTCGCCGAGGCCACGTCGGCAAGACCCGCTCCATGGTCATTGGTTCCGCGCAGTTCGAAGGTATACCGGGTGCCGTCGTCCAGGTCGACTACCTCGTGGCTTCTGCCGCCGGCGTCCAGATCGGTCCACCTTTCGGCCCCTTGCTGGCGCCATTGCCACCTGGTGACGGGCACGTTGCTGGCATAGGCCCAGCTCAGGGTCACTGTGGCGTGGCCCCCCGTCGCCGTCAAGTCCGGCGGCGGCGGGAGGCCGTAGGGCGCCGCCGACACGCGAGCTTCGTCGCCGGAGCCCACGTCGTTGACCGCCCGTACTTCGAAGGTATACCGGGTGCCGTTGTCCAGGTCGACTACCTCGTGGCTCGTCGTCGCGGCAACACTGCCTTCCATCGTCTTCCAGCCCGGCGAAGCCCAACTCGTGCCTCCGTTCGTGCTCTGACGATACTCATACCTCACGATCGCCGAGCCGTTGTCGTCGGGAGTCTCCCAGCTCAGGGTCACCTGGGCGTTGCCCGCCGATGCCGACAGGCTCCCAGGACGGCCGGGCACCCCCGCCGGCGTCGCCGAGGCCGCATTCGACACCGGACCGCCGGCTCCGGCGCTGTTGAGCGCCCGGATCTCGAACGCATACGGCGTGCCGTTGCTCAGCCCCCGCACCGTATAGGTACGTTTGACCCCCGCATGCGGCATCGACGTCCAATTCCCCCAGGTTGCGCCCTCGTTGGTGCTCCGGTGATACTCCCAATCGTAGAGCAGGTTGACCGAGACATGCCAATCCAGCGTCACCCGTCCATTGCCGCGCCGTGCACTCAGCCTCGCCACTGGCAGCGTCGTCGCCGAGGCCACGTCGGCAAGACCCGCTCCATGGTCATTGGTTCCGCGCAGTTCGAAGGTATACCGGGTGCCGTCGTCCAGGTCGACTACCTCGTGGCTTCTTCTGCCGGCGTCCAGATCGGTCCACCTTTCGGCCCCTTGCTGGCGCCATTGCCACCTGGTGACGGGCACGTTGCTGGCATAGGCCCAGCTCAGGGTCACTGTGGCGTGGCCCCCCGTCGCCGTCAAGTCCGGCGGCGGCGGGAGGCCGTAGGGCGTGGCCGAAGCCTGGTTGGAAGGACCGCTCCATCCGGCCTCGTTGCGCGCCCGTACCTCGAAAAAGTAGCGGATGCCGTTGGTCAGACCGGGGACCGTATACTCGTCAACGGCAACGGCGACGGCGCCGGGGGGAACGGGAATGGTGCCCCAGGCGCCGAACAAGGTCTCATCGGCGCTCTTGTGCCGATACTGCAGCGAGTCGATGGCGGCGTTGCCCGAGTTGTCCCAGCTCAGCCGGACCTGCTCGTTGCCCGCAAAGGCCGTAAGCTCTGCCGGCGGCAGGGGCGGGCGCAAAGGCGGATTGGGCGTCGCCGAAGCCTGGTTGGAAGGACCGCTCCATCCGGCCTCGTTGCGCGCCCGTACCTCGAAAAAGTAGCGGATGCCGTTGGTCAGACCGGGGACCGTATACTCGTCAACGGCAACGGCGCTGACGCCGGGGGGAACGGGAATGGTGCCCCAGGCGCCGAACAAGGTCTCATCGGCGCTCTTGTGCCGATACTGCAGCGAGTCGATGGCGGCGTTGCCCGAGTTGTCCCAGCTCAGCCGGACCTGCTCGTTGCCCGCAAAGGCCGTAAGCTCTGCCGGCGGCAGGGGCGGGCGCAAAGGCGGATTGGGCGTCGCCGAAGCCTGGTTGGAAGGACCGCTCCATCCGGCCTCGTTGCGCGCCCGTACCTCGAAAAAGTAGCGGATGCCGTTGGTCAGACCGGGGACCGTATACTCGTCAACGGCAACGGCGCTGACGCCGGGGGGAACGGGAATGGTGCCCCAGGCGCCGAACAAGGTCTCATCGGCGCTCTTGTGCCGATACTGCAGCGAGTCGATGGCGGCGTTGCCCGAGTTGTCCCAGCTCAGCCGGACCTGCTCGTTGCCCGCAAAGGCCGTAAGCTCTGCCGGCGGCAGGGGCGGGCGCAAAGGCGGATTGGGCGTCGCCGAAGCCTGGTTGGAAGGACCGCTCCATCCGGCCTCGTTGCGCGCCCGTACCTCGAAAAAGTAGCGGATGCCGTTGGTCAGACCGGGGACCGTATACTCGTCAACGGCAACGGCGCTGACGCCGGGGGGAACGGGAATGGTGCCCCAGGCGCCGAACAAGGTCTCATCGGCGCTCTTGTGCCGATACTGCAGCGAGTCGATGGCGGCGTTGCCCGAGTTGTCCCAGCTCAGCCGGACCTGCTCGTTGCCCGCAAAGGCCGTAAGCTCTGCCGGCGGCAGGGGCGGGCGCAAAGGCGGATTGGGCGTCGCCGAAGCCTGGTTGGAAGGACCGCTCCATCCGGCCTCGTTGCGCGCCCGTACCTCGAAAAAGTAGCGGATGCCGTTGGTCAGACCGGGGACCGTATACTCGTCAACGGCAACGGCGCTGACGCCGGGGGGAACGGGAATGGTGCCCCAGGCGCCGAACAAGGTCTCATCGGCGCTCTTGTGCCGATACTGCAGCGAGTCGATGGCGGCGTTGCCCGAGTTGTCCCAGCTCAGCCGGACCTGCTCGTTGCCCGCAAAGGCCGTAAGCTCTGCCGGCGGCAGAGGCGGGCGCAAAGGCGGATTGGGCGTCGCCTGCACCCGCGACGAATCCCCCGCTCCCACCGCGTTCACCGCCCGCACCTCCAACGTGTATTCCACCTCGTTGCGCAGATGCTCCACCGTGTGGCTCCGCGTCGTCGGACCACTGCCTTCTATCGACGACCAGTCCGGTGACCAAGCAGCGCCCCCGTCCGTGCTCTGGCGGTAGTCATACCCCGTGATCGCCGCGCCGTTGGCCAACGGCGTCTCCCAGCTCAGCGCCACCTGGGCATCGCCCGCCGACGCCTGCAAGTTCCCGGGAGCCTCCGGCGCTCCCGCCGGCGTCGCCGTCACCGCGTTCGACTCCACATGGTCGACCGGGGTGAGACCCTGCACCTGAAACGTATACGCCACCCCGTTGGTCAGACTCCCCGCCGTGTAGCTCCGCGCCAACCCGCCCCCCGGAACCGACGTCCACCCCGACCAACTGCTGCCCCCGTTCGTGCTCTGGCGATATTGCCAACCCGTCACCGCCTCGCTGCCGGTATAGACCCAACTCAAAACCATCTCGCCGTCCCCCCGCTCCGCCGACAACTCCAGCCTCCGCACCTCCCCCCGAGGCGTCGCCTGCACCCGCGACGAATCCCCCGCTCCCACCGCGTTCACCGCCCGCACCTCCAACGTGTATTCCACCTCGTTGCGCAGATGCTCCACCGTGTGACTCCGCGTCGTCGGACCACTCTCTTCTATCGACGACCAGTCCGGTGACCACACCGTCCCCCCGTTGCTGCTGGAACGCACCTCATAGCCCGTGATCGCCGCGCCGTTGGCCAACGGCGTCTCCCAGCTCAACGCCACCTGGGCATCGCCCGCCGACGCCTGCAAGTTCCCGGGAGCCTCCGGCGCTTCCGCCGGCGTCGCCGAAGCCTGGTTGGAAGGACCGCTCCATCCGGCCTCGTTGCGCGCCCGCACCTCGAAAAAATAGCGGATGCCGTTGGTCAGACCGGTGACCGTATGCTCGTCGACGGCAACGGCGACGGCGCCGATGGGAACGGGAATGGTGCCCCAGGCGCCGAACAAAGTCTGGCCGGCGCTCTTGTGCCGATACTGCAGCGAGTCGATGGCGGCGTTGCCCGAGTTGTCCCAGCTCAGCCGGACCTGCTCGTTGCCCGCAGAGGCCGTAAGCTCTGCCGGCGGCAGGGGCGGGCTCAGAGGTGGATTGGGCGTCGCCGACCCGATGAACGAGACGACCTTCACCTGCGTCCTCCGGGAAACCGCCCGCACCTGGAATTGGTAGCTGGTCCCATTCCTCAAGCTCGAAACCGTATATGACCTCGCGGTCCTGGAGCCGGCCTCCCGCCACGCCCCCCACGCCCCCTTGCCCGCCGCCTTGGACCGATACTGCCAGACATCAACGCTCCTGCGCGGCCCGCCCCATTGAAGCCGCACCTCGCCATCCCCCGCCTGCGCCCGCAAGGGAACCACCACCGCCTTTTCGGACTCCATTCCCGGCTGCCCGTCCGCGTTGACCCCCCGCGTCTGAAACTGATGCGCCATCGACTGGTCCAGACCCGATACCGCCTGCCTCACCGTGGTCGTCTGGCTGGAGGTCACCCCCTGCCAGCTCGTCCACGCCGCGCTCCCGCTCTTCACCCGAGACTCCAACCTCAGCGGAGGCACGGACGAGCCGGACAACGGGTCGCACCAAGGAGAGTTCGGGCACACCCAGGTCATCGTCACTTCCTGGTCGTCCAGATCCATCGAAACAAGGCCTGGGGATTGCCCCGGCAGGGGAATCGCACCCGCCGCCGGAAAGGTATCCGACCAAGCGCCCTCACCTATCGCATTCCGGGCCTGTAGCCGGTAGCGAAAGCGATATTTGACCGTCACGGTCCCGTCCTCGCGGTGGGTGTAGTTCCGCTTTCTTCTCCCCGGGGTCGACAGGTCGACCAAGGCGGACCACGCCTCCGTCCCGACCACGGAGGATTGGTACTGCAGCTTATACCTGATCACCTCCGGGGTCGCCGACACGGCGTCCCATCCGACCTCGATATTATTCGTCCCGGAGGTAGCGGACAGCCCGGCCGTCGGTTTGGACGGCACCGCACCCGGCGTCGCCCCCAAGGCCTCCGTCTCCGCGCCGAGCCCGGCGCTGTTCTCCGCGCGCAGCTTGAACCGGTAGGCCACGCCATTTTCCAACTGGGGGATCCTGTACTCGATCATACCTGCCCCGCTTCCAGGCTCACCCCGGCCGGCCCGGTTATGGAGCGCGTCCGCCGCCGGTAGGCTGACCCAGACGTACGGATCGCTGCCCCGCTGCACCCCGTACTGCCAATGGGTAATGCTCGGATCGTTGAGATCCTCCCACCGCAGCAACACCGCGCCGTCCAGGGACAACACCTCAAAGCCCGCGGGCTTGGCCGGTGTGGTCGGGACCACCCCGGCGGTCGGCGCACTCTGCGCGTGATCGTAGGTGTTCGCAGCATTCCTGTACCAGACGGTCGCCCGCAGCATCCGATCAAAATCGATGATCTCCGGCAGGTAACTGGTGGTTTGGCCTGAAGCGGCGGGGGCAAGGTTCGCCCACGCGATCTGGTCCGCACCCGTCCGCCACTGCCACCGCCACTGCTCATCCGCCACACTCCCCTCCGTGCCTTCCAGCGCAGCCGTGAGTAATTGGCCCACCACCGGGACTGACGGGGAAAGATTCACCGTCACGCCGCAGTTATCCAGGGTGGCGTTGGTCATATCGGGGATGTCCATTGCATGGGCCTGCACACAGCGGTATCCGTCCTTGATCGTGGCACCGGAAAGATGTACTGTGCCGCCGTCTTCGACCCGGATGCCGTACCAGTCGTTATCGGTGGCGTTTGAGGGTTCATTGGTCGATCTGAAGGTGATGCCCCCCGCATCCGCGTCGAGGGTGCCCTCGACGATGAGAGCGGAACGTTCCGGGTCGTTACCACCGCCGGTCTCATCGTCCGTGTCGGCCAGAAAACGCACCTCCGTCCCCTGTCTGATAGTTAACTGAGCCCCGGCCGGAATGGTCACGTCACCTCCGACATAGACTACTCCACTCCAAGTTTCTCTCCCTTCAAGCACGCCAGCCCAATAATTGACATAAATGTCCACCTCTGCATACTCCCCACCTGCAGCTCCACGATGGATGCGGACATTGCGGAACGCCACACGAGAAGGAGGGAGAAGGTTACTTCCCAGGTTGTACGAAAGATGGGTGGCATCTGTCGCCTGCGTGACACTCGGCCTATGCTCGCTCACCGGCAGAGAACCAAACGGGCCGTTCTGCTCCACAGCCCCGTACGGATCGGACAGGCGGTCCTGCCACACGTACGTATAGGTTGGATCCTCTGTGCTTGGTTCCGCCCGAACCGGTCGCCCCCGCGCATCGAAAATCGATCTGCCGTCGGCCGGGATAAGGGTAGGGAACCCAAAGGGTCCAAACGTGTTCCACCGTCGCCACAGGAGCAGGCCGGGCGAGGCCGTAAAGCGGTACCAGCCCGAGTACTGACCGAACCCACTTGCCGTACGGAACTCCAGAATAAAGGTCTGACCGCTGGCTCCTCGAATAACATAGAAATGCTCCGGCCCCGGCTCGATACGCTGGTCAAGGGTGGTCATCGTGATGTCATTGCGAGTATTCCACCCCACATCCATTCGGTAAAAGGGATTGAAGGGGTTGGGACAAGACCTGAATCCGGCGTGATATCCATTGTCTGAGACTTTGGGAGGACCATGGGCTCCGCTCTGCATGGAGCCCCACCCTGAAAGGTTGGCCCCGCCAAATTCCACCATCTCGGTTTGCGGACCAGACGTGTAAGGGTCACCCGTTGTTTGGCTTGTGTACGGGTTCGTCCCATCCCATTCTCCATCCGGATGAGAAAACCCCAGCAAGTGGCCGAATTCGTGGACATGGGTGCCGATGCCCGCGAACTCGTCGACGCTATGCATGTCGCTGTCGTCGCCCCAGCCCTCGCGCTCCCCCATCACGTAGCGGTAGCCGGCTTGGCTCGCCATAGCTGGATTGGAAGATGTAGTCCTGTCCACTTGCGGATGAATCAGACTGGGAGGCATTCTATGGGAATAAATGGCCCCAGAATACAGATAGAGCACCTTGTGGCGCAAGCGACGGTCGCGTGAATAGGAATTGTCGGGGATGTCGTATTCGTTCGTGTCCGGGTACCATCGGTCCACCGAATCCTGCGCCGCCACTTGGGCGTGGTTCCAAAATAGATCGCTCAACATAGCATCATTATGATTGATCCCGCCATAGTGGCCCTTGGATTGCGGCAATTCTACCCAGCGGGGATAGTCTCCATCGGCCGGATTGATCAGGCGCACATGTAACACGAATGCCCCGCTGGAAACCGCGTCCAAGTACGCCCGCAAACTGCCGAACACCTCGGGCAGTGCATGGCGACCGTTGGCCACCGTCTGATTCGTGCCCGCAAAAGCAGGCAGATTATCATAGCCGCCGCTAAACAACCGCTCGAAATCTTGTCTCGTGTACCGGTCCCTCGAATTTTGCCCCGGATTGGTGCCGTAGGGCCGGTCGTAGTTGTAAAAATCGTATTGATCGTTTCCTCGAGTAGTCGCATCGGCAAAGGTAACCAGTACTACATCCAGCGTACAAGGCGACACCCATGTCTGAGATCCTCCTTGGGCCCTAAGGGCACTAACACAAAGCAACGTCAACAGGAAAGCAGGAACGATAGGATTTGTCCTCATTGATCGTTCTCCTGCCTTGTCGAGGACGCCAATATTGACTTTTTCAGCAGACCCCAAGACGACGATGAAGAGCCCGTAGGAACCAGTGCATCTTCATAGTCTACGCGATTGCCCCCTATGACCGCGTGGAGAGGTTCTATCCTGTTTATGAATAGGGGATAATCCTCTGCAAAAATGACCCAGGCACAGAGGTTAATGCCGTAGCCCGCGAGAAATCTACACGCCCGGCCACCCTCACCATTGCCAAAGAACCTAAACCCATACCACGGCACAGGATCGGATCCTGACACCACCGTGACCAAGTTGTCTCCTTCCACGGTCGGGATTTCGTAGGCTTCCTCGTTGGTACCCTCAAAGCGATAGACCGCCCGCTCGCCGCCGCCGGTATACTCCATCAGGTGGGTGCCTTCCCAGCGCAGCTTCTTGCCGGCGATGAAATGCGGCGGGGCCGGCGGCCAGAACGCCGGTATGTCGCTGATCATGTAGTAGGTCTGGCCGTCGATCTCCTCCGACCGCAACACTTCGATCGTGAATTGAGGAAACTCGTCAGTGTACGAGGACCACTGGCTATAATCGCCGCGAAGAACGTAGTAATCATGCAGGTAGGTCCACGAGTTGCCCACGGTCAGGGGCAGGTAGTCGGCCGCCTCGTAATCGGTGGCCGTGGCCGGCAGCGCCCAGCTCAAGCCGAGCAGGGTGGTTAGGGTTAAGCACATCTTCTGCGTTCGCATGATCATATCCTCCATCGTAAGGTTTATAGAGCTCATCGCGCCTCGATCCTCCCCCAGGATTGCGGCTCGACGCGGGTAGGGTCGCGCCCACCGAAGGGGAGCCAGGGTTCATACCGGTCGTCGTCGATCAGTATCTTCGCGTTGGTCAACTCGTTGGCGTCCTTTCCGAGGGGCTCACGGGGCGTTGGTAATTCCCAATATATATGCAAAAACTGTGCCAATTTTCCAATAATAGGACAATTTATTGATAATAAAGGAGTTAAGCTATAGGAGAGGGCGAGTGAAAATTTCCGGAAATGTTGCAAAATGCTGCACAAAATCCGCCGGGGCGCCCTATTTTGCGCTGTGACAGAGGCTGTAACTAAATGTTTTAGAAGGGACTTATGGAAATAACTCGAGGGCGTGCCAGAGGCTGCGTGGCAATTTGGAGCTAAAAGCGCATTTTGCAACACGTCCGCCGGGGTGCCCCGGCTTCGGAAACCCCTTGCCAGGCGTATGCAACCTGCATCGGTCCGACGCCACCGCCGCCAGGTCACGCGCAGGGTCGTTCCCTGTCCGGTGCCCGCGCTCAACGGCTGAATGCGCCCTCCGACGGCAATGACGAAAGTGGCCGCCGAATGGAGACCGAGCCCGCTCCACCCCTCTTTCGTCGGGTATAATATTCTCTCTATTCAGGCGTCGGTATGCTCCGCATCCTTGCGGACCACCGTGCTGGTCCTGGTGCCAGCAGGTGGCGGCGAAGATCGTCTGGTTGCAGGCCGGGTTGGCCATGTCTCCGGGGCTCAGGATGGGCTCGGGCACCTTGAAGCGTGCGTTCTGCACCGGGTTCGAGTAGATCTCCTGGCCGCTGAAGTGCTCGACAACATCCAGCAGGCAGCGATTGCGCAGAAGGCCGAACACCCCCGGCCCCGTGTTTATGGGAGTATCTTCCATAACCGGGAGCAGATCCGCCGCGCAAAGCACGCCTCTCAGGACAACGTAGCCGTAGTCATCGAAGAGGTGGCGTATCTGCTGCCGGTCGGCCTCTGCCGCCGCGCGGGAAACGGGCACCGAAGATGTCAGATGTATGCTCACGAGCTTATTCTCGCTTCCAGGAGAAATTGCAATTTAATGAGGGTTTAATTCTTGACACCATTGATACCGCGCCATTTTATTTTCCTGCCTGTTGCAATCAGTAGTAGTGACACCATCACAGCTTGTCTATCGACTTCCCGGAAGCCCATACTCCCGACCGTACCCACATGCTCATCACCGCCTGCCGCCCCTCTCGCAGCTCGTTGCCCGAGGCCCATCCGGAAGGAATGAAATGACTCCCGAACAGCGCTATCTCTTTGACGTGACCGGCTACCTCCACTTGAAAAACGTCCTCGGCGCCGAAGAGTTGGAGAACGCCCAGAAAGCCGCCGAACGCTACATCCGCACCCCGTACGAGGAGCGGCCCCCCGGCTTCGAAAGCAACGTTCCGCAGAAATTCGTCTATGGCTTCGCCTTCGACAAAGCCCTGGAAGCCCTGACTCTGCACCCGGTCACCTGGCCTATCGTAAAGGAGCTGACCTCGGACAAGCCGCGGCTCTACAATGGCACCCTGGCGGTCAACACTCACGAACACGATCACTTCGGTGTATGGCACTGTGCCCGCGAAGACCGTTGGCAGACGACGCGCTACGAGGTCCGCGACAGCCGCATCTACTGCGACATGTTCGTGGCCTTCGTCTACTTGACCGACGTTTTTCCCGGCGACGGCGGCCTGGTGTTCATCCCCGGTTCGCACAAAGCCGAACTGAAGCGGCCCCAAAGTCTCTTTGTCCCTCCCGACGAGGGCAGCGATCCCGAGCCCCATCCGGGCTTTACCAATATCACGCCGCGCGCCGGCGACGTGGTCTTCATCTCCGAGCTCCTGACCCACGCAATTCTGCACTGGAGGCCCAAAGACCGCGACCGCCGCTTTCTCATCCTCAGATACCAGCCCCAGTACCTGGGACAAGGCTCGTTCCCGCCGGCAATTCTGCAGCGGCTCGCGCCCGAAACGCGGGAACTGACGGAGCCGGCCTTCCACACCCACGTCAAAGAAATTGTCAAAACGGACCGGGTCACCCTGACCGTGTGAGCCAGGGGAAAGGAATTTTGCGCGATAGGTTAAGTGGCTCCTGATCGACTTTAAGGCGGATTCGCAGGCCCCGCCTTTCGCAGCAGGTTAGGGCCTGAAATACGGTCTCCCCAGGGCGGCCTGCGCGGCTTGTGTTCTGGAGCGTCTTTCAAAAGCAGGATTACGAGGGCTTGTTCAAAGTCATCGAAAACAACTGGCCTGATGCGCGCCGCAAGGAGGTTGCCCGCAGTTGGTTGGGGATCCTGCCTAACCGGGGACCTGAAGCGCTCCGGCAGGAGGGTGCCGTTGAGCACCGATGCGATCAAACTCGATTAGAGAAGGAGGTGGAAGGATTATGAATGGCGAACGACGCGCCCTGGTCATTTGTGCCCACGATGACGACGAGGTGATAGGCTCAGGTGGCACGATCCGGAAATTGGTCAACGCCGGAGTTCGAGTGACCACTGTCGTCTTCGCCACGGGCAACGAGGGATATCTGAAGATTGAGGAAAAAGACACCATTGTCGTCCGCCGGGTCGAGGAGCGCAAAGCAGCGCAGGAGATTCTCGGTACAGCGTACTGCATTGCGCACGAGTATCACGACTTCGATAACCTCGACTGCGAAGACGTCTACCGCAAGGTCATCGAGGCGGTGCGCGTCACACGTCCACACTTGGTCCTCTCTCACCTGGCGGGAGACTACCTGGCGCACCGCACCCTCGCCAAGGTCGTGCCGGAAGCGGTCTGGCAGGCGGGATGGCAGTGCTCCCTGGAGTTGGGAGAGCCCTGGGAAGTGATCCGGCTCTACTGCTTTCCGATCCTGGAGTTGGTAGCCAAGCCGTCGCACGTCATAGACATCACCGACACCTTCGAGGCCAAGCTCAGGGCAATGGAGGCCTACGCCTCACAACATCAAGTTGTGCCCCGAATTCTGGATCAGATCCGGGCCAAGGCGCGCGCCTACGGCTCCCTGGTTGGCGTGGAGTTCGGCGAGGCGTTCATGCGCTCCCAGGCCATCCCGATTCGGCTACCGCATCCAGAACTGCTTATCGAGAGCGAGGCCTGAGAAGTGGTCTGCCCCTGAGGTCGCCTCCCTGGAATTCCTTCAGTTGATTGTACGGAAGTCGAAATCGGCGGGAAACGGCTGGTGGGGATCCACGTACTTCACCAGGTCGCGAAGGGCGATAACGGTGTAGTCATTGTCGGCAAGGTACTTTACGCATGCTTCGTAGAGCTCGGGATCGGTGCTGCAGAAGGGATGGTCGAGGTCCGGTACTCCGTGGAAGGTGAGGACGCAGATCCGGCCGTCGCGCGCCTGCTCCATTGCATCGACGCATTCGTCAAAGGTCGAGTCCGGACCTGGATGACCGGTCGACGGAATGAGGAGGGGATGGTCTTTCACCGGATCGTAGGATGGCCCATTACCTCCGCGCTGGTAGTCAGGCAGTGCGGTGACCGGTTCGCATGCGCGCCGGGCGAAAAGGTAGCCCTTTTCCGCAATGACCTCTACGGCCTCGGCACTCGTGTGGGACCCTGGATAGCAGAAGGTCGTCGGCACGGGAATTCCATGCTCTCGGCAGCGTTGCTCTATGTGCTCCACATCTGTTCTGATCGCTTCTTTCGTCTGCCTGCGCACATCCACGTGACGACCTAGATGATTGCCGATCTCGAAACCATCCTCGTGCAATTGATGGATCTCGTCCCAGGTCATGTAGTACTGCTTGTGGGTCAGAAAGCGCAACCCCTCGGTGATGAAAAAGGTGCCGCCAAAACCGTTGCGTTTGAGCAGTGGTGCTGCAAAGGTAGCTTGCGACTTGACCCCGTCATCGAACGTCATGACGACCAGGCGATCCGGGATGGGCTCGAGGTCGCCGCTTTGTTTTGGTACCGATGTTTCCATTGCCCTCTCCTGTAACTAGTGCTCGCGACGGACATAGAGGTAAGTGGCGAGGATCCCGCTCTGGCAGGGGTCGCGGAGGTCGGTGCGGGAATAGGCGACCAGCAATGTACCCGGCGCCACCTCCTGGACCCAGCTGTGAGTGCAGCCATCCAGAGATTGGGGACCGTGGTAATAGCAGAAGTGCCCGATCCAGTGATGCCCTTCGTCGACGCTGAACGCCAACCAATCCCCTGTGCGCCCATAGGCCACCGCCAGTACGCCGCTGGCCATGCGGCAGGCATTGGGCCAAACGCCGCGGTCGGCAATCTCGTCGGCGTGACTCCAGCTCCGTCCCCCGTCGATGGAGCGGCTCAAGTAGAGTGGAGTGAAGGTGGAATTCCAGGTGCCGCCCGATCGAATGAAACAGAGAATCTCGCCGCCAGGCAAGACCAGCAGCCCGGGCTCGCAAAAGCCGTTCAGCCGGCGGTCAGATCCCGGATCGAGGTCAAAGGCAACGGTCGACAGGTAGTGCCAGGTCTCGCCCCGGTCGTGCGAGCCGATCACGAAGACCCGCACCTTTACGTCATTCTCGAAGAAGCCGTGAAGGCCGGCCAGCAGGCTGCCGTCTTGGAGGACCGCGGTAGAATGATCTACCCACGTATGGGGCGCTGGCCGGCTGGAGTGAAGCTTGGGCACTCCCACCAGGGTGGCGACTTCCTGCTCGTGGGTGTAGCCGTGATCGGTCGAAAGGTAAATCCAGGTAGTATATTCCCCTTCTCGAGCGCCCTTTTTCAGATGTGTCCGCCCTAGCGAGATGAGCTCGCCATCGGGCAGTTGGCACACCGCCCACGAGGGCCAGGGAGGTGTTTCTTCCCAGGTCTTGCCAGCGTCGTGGGAACGCTTCCACGCCGGCCAGGCGCTGGTGTCGCGCCCAGCCTCATCGTACTCCATCCAGGCGCGGGTGCCGATCACCAGATCGCCGCTGGCCAGCCTGAACAGGAACGTGGCTGGGTTTTCGGTATAGCTCATGGGCGTGATGAGCTGGGTTTCTCCGACCTGCACCGTCAAGCCGGGATACTCGTAATATCCTCTGCACCAATCTTCCCGCTTTACGTGGTCTGGCCGCCTGTTGATCCTGCCGTCTCTTTGTCGCAGTGTCATCTCGCTTTCCTTCTCCGACAAGGCACTAGCTTTCGCGCCGGACGCGAAGGTAAGTGCCCAGGATCCCGCTCTGGCGGAGATCTTCGAAGTCCGTGCGGGCATAGGCGACGAGCAATGTGTCCGGCGCCACTTCCTCCACCCAGTTGTAGTTGGCGGCATCCAGCGGCTGGGGACCGTGATAGAAGTTGAAGTGGCCGATCCAGTGGTGCCCTTCGTCGACGCTAAACGCCAGCCAATCCCCGGGACGCCCGTAGGCCACGGCGAGGATGCCGTTGCCCATGCGGCAGGCATTGGGCCAGACGCCGCGATCGGCGATCTCGTCCGCGTGGCTCCAGCTCTGCCCGTCGTCGATGGAGCGGCTCAGATAGAGGGGGGTAAAGGTGGCGTTGTAGGTCCCACCCGAGCGCATGAAGCAGAGGATTTCACCGCTGGGGAGGACGAGCAAGTGGGGCTCGCAGAAACCGTCCATGCGGCGGTCCGTCCCCGAGTCCAGATCGAAGGCAACCGTCGAGAGGTATTGCCATGTCCCGCCCCGGTCGCGCGAACCCATCACGAAGGTCCGCGCCTTTACGTCATTTTCGAAGTAGCCTTGCAGGGCGGCCAACAGGGTGCCGTCCTGGAGGATGGCCACGGAATGGTCCGCCCACGTCCGGTCGGCGTGGAGTTTGGGCAGGTCCACCAAGGTGGCTGTTTCCTGCTGGTGGGTGTGGCCGTCGTCGGTGGACCGGTAAACCCGGAGGGTGTATGTCCCCGGCCGATCGGTCTCCCGCAGATGCGAGCCTCCCAGGGAGACGATCTCGCCGTCGGGAAGCTGGCAGGCGGCATAAGAGGGCCACGGCGGCGTATTCTCCCAGCTACCTTTTGCTCCGGCAAACCGGGTCTTGCCCGCGTTGATCGAGTGCTTCCACGTGGGCCAGGCGCTCATGTCGCGGATATCTTCATTGTCCTTCATGCAAGCGCGGGAGCCGACTACTACGTCGCCGTTGGCGAGCGCGAACAGGAATGCGGCCGGACACTCGTTGACGCAGGACGGCGTCAGGGCATAGGTTTCGCCGACTTCGATGATCAATCCCGGATACTCGTAATATCCCTTGCACCAGTCGAAGCGGGTCACGTATTTGGGCGTCCTGGTTATTCTGGTGTCTCTTGCTGGTGGTATCATCTCATTCTCCTCTGACTCCGACAAAGCTCACAGTCTTGCTCCATGCCGGATTGATACGATGGGTGCAAACGGGTAGGCGCCTTGCGAGCCGGGTGCCTCGGTGCCCTCGCTCGTACGCTTACTTACGCGCGCAGGCACTAGGGTTCCCGGCCGACCTGCACGAAGGTCCCCAGCAGTTCGCTCTGACAGGGATCATTGAGGTCGGTTCGGGCGTAGGCGACGAGCAGGGTGCCGGGCTCTACCTCCTCTACCGCCCCGTGGCTGCAGCCGTCCAGGGACTGGGGACCGTGGAAATAGCAGAAGTGGCCGATCCAGTGGTAACCCTCGTCGATGCTGAAGGCCAACCAGTCGCCGGTGCGTCCATAGGCCAAGGCCAGTACGCCGCTGTCCATCCTACAGGCCTGGGGCCACACTCCGCGGTCGGCGATCTCGTCGGCGTGACTCCAGCTCCGGCCTCCGTCGATGGACCTACTCAGATAGAGAGGGGAGAAAGTGGAGTTGTAGGTGCCTCCAGAGCGTATGAAGCACAAAATTTCGCCGCTGGGCAGTACGAGCAGTTGGGGTTCGCAAAAGCCGTTCTGGCGGCGGTCGCTCCCGGGATCGAGATCGAAGACTACCGTCGACAGGTAGTGCCAGGTCTTGCCCCGGTCGGTGGAGCGCACCACGAATACCCGGTACTTCACATCGGACTCGAACCTGCCGTGCAGGCCGGCCAGCAGACTTCCGTCGGGAAGAACAGTCACCGAATGGTCTACCCAGCCCCAGGGAAGGGTGCGGCCCGAGTCGTGTTGCATCAAGGTCATTTTGGGCACTTCCACCAAAGTGGCGACCCCTTGCTCGTGGGTGTAGCCATTGTCCGTGGAGCTGTAAAGCCACGTAGTATACTCCCCCTCCCGATCCCCTGCTTCCAGATGCGTCCGCCCCAGCGAAATGATCTCACCGCCGGGCATTTGACACAGAGAATAAGAAGGCCAGGGCGGTGTTTCGTCCCAGCTCCTGCCCCCATCCTTCGACCGCATCCACGGCGGTTCATCCTTGATATCGCTCTCTGCATCGGGGCGATTCCACTTGTTGTATTCACCATAGCGGGCGCCGGCGACCAGGTCGCCGCCGGCCAGCTTGAAGAGGAATGCGGCCGGATTGACGGTGTAGCTTGCGGGGATGATGAGCTGCGTTTCCAAGATCTGCACCGTCAAGCCGGAGTACTCGAAGTATCCCCTGCACCAATCTTCGCGCGTCACGTATTCCGGCTGGCTGGTTATTCTGCTGTCTCTCTGTGGCGGAATCATGTCAACATCCTCTAACAGTTGGGGTCGTTTACCGCGCTGAAGTCCAGGTCCTTTGGAAAGGGCTGGATGGGATCGACGTATCTGACCAGATCGCGGGTGGCAATCACAGTGCAATTATTGTCGCGCAAGTAGTCCATATAGGCGGCAAATACTTCGGGCTCGACGCTGCAATGGAGATGATCGAGATCCGGCACGCCGTGAAACGTCAAGACGGCGATCTTGCCGTCTCTGGCCTGCTCGACGGTCCAGACCAGATCGTCGAAGGTCCAATGTGGACCGGCGTTGCCGGTGAGAGGAATGAGCAGAGGATGATCGCGGTGCGGTTCGTACGCCGGACCGCGCCCGCCCCATTCGTAGTCCACGCTGACGGTGAGTGGCTCACAGCCGCGGCGGGCGAAGAGGTAGCCTGCTTGGGCGAGCACCTCCACCGCCTCCGGACTGTTGTGACCCCCGGGATAGGCGAATGAGCGCGGCACCGGGATGCCGTGTTCCCGGCAGCGCTGCTCGATCTGTGCAACGTCGGCCTCGATTTCCTCCCTGGTGTGCTTGCGCATATCCACGTGCCGCCCCAGATGGTTGCCGATCTCAAAGCCGGCGGCGTGCAGCTCGCTGATTTCGTCCCAGGTCATATAGTATTGCTTGTTTTCACGGAAATTGAGGCCCTCGGTGATGAAGAACGTTGCCCCAAATCCGTAGCGCAGGAGGAGGGGGCCGACAAAGGTCCCGTTCGATTTGGCCCCGTCGTCGAAGGTGAGGACAACCAGCCCATCCGGAATGGGATCGAGTTCGCCGCCTTCCTCGTGCGCTTGAGTCATTGTATTGCTCTCCTTGTAAAACGGCACCTACCGACCGGTCAATTGAAAGACATAGGATCCTGATCCAGCATCGAATGCCACCTCATCGCCTGTGTCTCTAGCGGCGCTTATGCCCAATACGCCGTCGGCGAACGCCCCGGCCTCCCAGAGAATGTGGCCGCTTTCCACAATGGTGACTTCTTTCAAACCCATCTTTGGCACGTTGATTTCCGCGCTGGTGTTGGCCGGAATGGTCACTTTCATCTCCAGAGCTTTGTTTCCCTTTTTCCAATGGACCGTCACTGTGCCGCTGACGGTTCTGACCTCGGCTTGGGCGCAGTCCAGATCGCCGACAATCTGTGGCTTGACGGCAATGAGGCGGAAGGCGGGAGCGGCCGCTCCAATGCCGGCCAGGTCATTGTAGAAGAACTTTTCGGTGCTGCCGAACATGGCGCAGTTGAGGCTGAGATTGGGATCTCCCTCCCATGTTTCCCAGATGCTCGTCGCTCCCATTTCCATCATGTAGCCCCAACTCGGGAGGGTGGTCCGGGTGCAGATTTGGTACATGATATCTGCCCGTCCACCTTCGGGCAAGGCCTGCTCCAAGGCGTTGGTGCCGATGATTCCCGTGGACAGGTGTCCGGCGCAATTTAGGCGGATTTCGTCCACCAGATTCTGGACCACCGCCCGTTCTCTTTCGGGTGGCACCAGGCCCAGATGGAGCGCCAGAGCGTTTGAGGTCTGGCTACCGCTCCCGTACTGGTTTGTGGTCTGGTCGAGGAACTCGCGGTTAAAGGCATTCTTGATTTCCTGCGCCAGCTTTGCATAGCACCTTGCATCCTCGCGTTTGCCCAGAATCTCCGCCGCCTGCGTTAGAATCCAGCTATCGAAGTAGTAGTAGGCGGTGGAGGTGAGAGGAACGGGGGTGTGTCTTGGACGGTCGCTGCTGCTGCCGTCGGGCTGTGGTTCCATGTGATCGCCAAGGCCTTCGGCGATGACGCGGTTTTCCGCTTTGGTGCTTAGAAAATCCACCGACTTCCTGACGCCGTCATAGTGTTCGTCGAGGATGCGTTCATCGCCGTAGTACCAGTAGGTGTACCAAACCAGGAGCGCGTAGGTGCTGTCCCACGCCGGCCGCAGCCGACCATAAGAGTCGTAGGTGCGGCGCCAGTGCACGGGGCAGACGCAAGGCAGCGAGCCATCTTCCTTCTGCGAGTCCTTGATGTCGTTGAGCCACTTCGTCCAGAAAGCGGCCATGTCGAAGTTGTAGATGTAGTCCTCTGCGATAAAGCCCGGATCGCCCAACCACGCTGTCCTCTCGGAGCGGTCGACACAGCTCTGCGGCATGCTCTGGAGGCAGGCCAGGAAGCTCCGACAAACGCTCTGATGGATCTGATTGAGCAGGGGATTGGAACAGTTGAAACGGCCGGTAGTCTCCACTGCCGAGCGCACGAAGCGGGCTTCCACGTCCTCCGCGGTCGGGGTACCGGGAAAGCCGGTGACCTCCACGTAGCGGAAACCGTGAAGAGTGAAGCGCGGTTCCCACTTTTCCAATCCTTCGCCCTTCAGGGTGTAGGTATCGGTCTGTCTGGCGCAGTGGAGCTGGGTTTCCGCAGGGGAAATCCAGGCATTGCTTCTCGTGTCCAGGGCGCCGTCTTCGCACACGGCTGTAGCGTGAGTGAGCTTCACCCGGGCTCCCGCCGGTCCGCGGACGCGCAGCCGCGTCCAGCCGGCGATATTCCGGCCAAAATCACAGATGTAGACGTCGCCCCCCAGATGCTTCACCGCGACGGGCTCAATGGTCTCCATCACCTGGATCGGCGGCAGCATCTGTGAGGTCAGGACTCCGTTGGGGGGAGTCACCACTGAAGCGTCATTCCAATCGCCGTTGCGGTAGCCAGAGGCGTTCCAGCCCGCCTTCTCCAACCGGGCGTCGTAATCCTCCCCATGGCAGTAGTCGTTGTAAGTGATGGGACCCCTGGAGGCTTCCCAGGTGCCGTCGCTCACAATACTCCGACTTGCACCATCGATGAATTCGACATTCATCTGTAGAATGAGCTTTGGTCTTTCCCCGTACGGCTCGCGGTGATCCGGAGATGGGGGAATATCCTTTTCCGCACTGTACCAACCATTTCCCAGCATTGCGCCCACGGCATTGGATCCGAGGCGCAGAATCCCGGTCACATCGTGGGCCGCGTACAAGGCGCGAGCACCAACTTCAAATGGCTGGTCATTGTGGTAATATGTGGTGCCCGGATCGAGCACGTTGCGCCCCACTTTGGCCCCGTTGATATACAGTTCGCAATACCCGAGCCCACAGGCGTAGACCCGCGCCCGTTTGATTGTCCTGTCGAGGGTGAATTCCTTGCGCAAAAGAGGCGCTGAAATGTCTCTTCCGGCTCCGATCCACACCCCCTCCCAGTCATGCTCATTCAATAGACCCATCTCAAATGTGGCCACATGGCTCCAGGGGCCCGGCGCGTCATCCCGGTCCCAGGCGCGCACCTGCCAATAACAGGTCTCGCCGCTGCCCAATTCCTCTCCCTGGTAGGCGATGTTCGCCGATCCGTCCAACTCGACCTTGCCGCTGTCCCACTTGTCGCCGTTGTTTGCCGCTAGATTTTCTGCGGTGCTCGCGACGAGAATCCGGTATCCCAGTTGTCGGGCGCCACGCGTGGAAGTGTCAAGAGTCCACGAAAATCTGGGCCCAACCGCATCGACCCCAAGGGGATTCGTCAGGTATTCGCAGCGCAGGTTCACGGGCGTCATGGGCGATGGCTACCCTTCGCAAATTCCGGGCCTCGATGGCATCCTCGCCTGCCTGCGCCGACCCATCCAGACCCGCGTCGCTGACCAGGGTGACCACATTTCGCCAAAATGGCCGGCTGGGTTACATCGAGAATCAGGCTCCCTGGCCTCCACATTCCACAAGTCTCCTTTTGAGCCCCGGTACATGATCGCGCCTAAATGGGCTGGGCGTACTCGGTGAAGCCGACGAGGGCGCGCACGAAAAATCGCCACGCATCGAATGCCAGATCTTGCTGAAAGGGACTGTCGAAGTCCTTGCGGTCTCTATCGATGCCCACGATCGAGTACAGATCGTAGCCAAAATAGCGGGTGCGATTGACAAGGGTGACAAAGGCAGTGCGGCGCTCAAAGCTGTTGCGCCCGGCCACCTGGTCTCGGAAACGGTAGGGCAGCGGCCCCAGACCCTGAAGGCCGGTCTGCAGCCACGTTCTGGCCAGCAGGGGATACGCGGCCTTGACGATGGGGATCACACTCCACTCGAAAAACAGGTTTCTCCCAGCGTCTCTGTCCCGCAGCCTCAAAAGCAGGAACTTGAACTGCGGTGTCAGGCTCAATTTGCCCACGTACCAGGTGTATTCCGCCTGGCTGACCACGGTCCAGTGGTCCAGGCGGCGTTGCCGTTGGACAATGCCCGGATGCAGTGATCCTCCTTGTTGCCAGTTGAGCCGCAGGCGCAACTTCTGCGCTAGACGGAGCGTGGACCACGGATTGACCCTTCCTTCAAGGTAACTCTCGTGCACGTAGCTGTCCTGGTAGAACAGGGGGTCGGGGCGCAGGCGGGTATCAACTCCTCTTTCCGCATTGTCCAGAAATCCGGCGCGGACCGTGCGCTCATTCACCACGTTGTACTCGTCGGCAATATCATCCTGCACCCGGCGGAATCGGCTTTCAAAGAAGAGCTTCCCAAGGCGTTCCACGCCCTGCCGCTGGTAGGTCAGCAGGGCATATGTCGCCTTGTTGCGCCCTGGACCGGCGACTTCTTCGACGCCGTAGTGTCCCACCCCGAAGGACCAGAAACGACTTAGATCCACCTCTCCAAAGAGATGAAGGCCATGTTGGTCGAAGTCGTAGGGATAATCCCAATCCACATCGTCTTCGCGCCGGTCCGGCTCGTCGTTGTTGTTGCGATCCAGGCCATAGGCGTAGGCGTTGGGTTCAACATGGTACATGAGGAAGGGTTCCTCATAGTCGGGAATGCCGTTGAAGTTTCGGTTGGCATCCAAAATTCCGTCCCCGTCTTCATCCTGTCCGACGAAAATTCCATCCCTGTCTATGCCAAAGCGATTCTCGGGAAAACCCAGGGTATCGCCGGTGGAGCGGTCGGGAAAGGGATCGGCGTCCTCGTTGTCCTGCACCAGATCCCAGTACATGGTTTCGTTGACCACGCCGCCCATGCGACCGCGATAACAACACAGAAAGTCGATCGGTTGGAAGGCGCGCAGAGTGGTCTGGAAGTCAGGATTGATAGCGAAGTATTCTCCTCCCAGGCGCCACCGACCGAACCAGCGGGTGGCGTTGATGTTGTAGGCCGATCCCTGTTCCAGAAAACTCGGCGCCTTATTGAAGATCGGCCGCCGCTCCATGCGAGCCGGAAAACGCGAGAAGAGGGCAGAGCGCGCAAATTCGCCCTGAATCTCCATCCCCGCCATTTTCAGCTGCATATCGACGCTGTAGGTGAAAAGGCCGGTTTGCTCGCCCACATGGAAACGGACGCGCCGGAGATTGGACAGATCCTGCACATTGTCCGGCGCCCGCAGCACCGTGCGGTAGAAGGTGCTCATAAGCTGCGTCGTCCGGTTGACCGCCCGCGGATTGACCTCCGCCAAGGTAGCTACCTCGATATGGTAGTCGTTGCCCACCAGGGCCTCTATCTCCACGGTCTTGAGTAGCGGTTCCCGGGATAGGTCGAAGATGTAGACCAGTTGTCCGTCTCCGTCCACCTGCAGGATCTCGGCCGCCGATTCCACCTTGAAGTTGGCCAAGAGTCCATCCAGATTGGTGATATTACTCACGTCCACGCCGGCCTCGTGGTCCAGCCGGTAGAGAAAATCAGCATAGAGCGGACGATCTATGCGGCCGAAGTAGAAGGGGGCTGTGGCCCTGTAATATCCACCGCCCCGATCGGCGGTGAGGAGGTTGTAAGGGATCTTGCGGAACCCGCCGGCCACTCGGGAGAAGCTCCCCACCTGCGTATCGACACCCCGGCGATGGCGGATCACCTGCGGCCTGATCTCGGGCCGCAGGTGACCGTTTACCGCGATCTGAACCTGGTGCACCGCGGGTCCGCCGCGGCCGTCCCGGGGCGAGTCGTCGGAAAAGCGCACCACTACGTAGTCCATGAGAAACTGCTGGGGATGCAGTACCCCCTTGAGACCGCCGCCGGACCGGGTACTCTGGTAGATGTGCACGTTGGCCCCATTCAGTCCCAGGCTGAGGTTGCCGAGGTCGGCCTGCAGGCGGCCGCCCAGAAGCATGACGGAGGCATCGGCGAAGAAGGTAAACCAGAAGTCTTCCTGGCTGATCGAAGGATCGCCGCCTATAAAAACGAGGGAAGTATTCGTGGCGTCGACGGGTTTTTCGATGCGCGATCCCAGCAGGGTGAGCTTGTAGCGGGGCATGGACAGATCGAAGCGTGCGCCGTTGAAGGTGGTCATGGACAGGGTCAGCGGCGTGAAGCGAGCGATGAGGGCGTCGCCAACTATGGCACTGTAGCCCCACGAACCATAACCGTCCCGCGCCACCACCAGGTGATCGATGACGTTCCGGAACATGAGCAGATCCTTCGCAGCGGCGCTGCCGTATTGCAGCCCTGGCGAACGCCGTTCCGTCCAGTTGTATAGTTCGTAGCCCCGGATAAGGTCCTCGCCCATGGAGCCGAAGAAACCCTTGCGCGTATCCGAGTACGGAAAGGTGTGGTTGTCGTAGTTTTCAAAAGGTTCTCGCGCAAAGTTGCGGTATGCGGGGCGCTGGAGGCGCAGAAAGGGCCTCGACGATTCCACCTCACGCAGGCGCACGCGGTCTCCCTGATCCTCACCTTCCACGGCAATGGCGCACATGGCCCCTAACAGCTGCAGTAGCCAGGTCCAGGCCTTGTGGCTCATGGTCAGCACACACCTTCGTCGCAAAAATCGTGGTGCCGGCGGCTCTCCATCCCGGACCCAAGTCCCCCCTTGGAGACCAAGTCCCATTCGCTTGATTGCATGTTTTCGCCTGCCGCTATGATGGCAATCTGGACGCGAAGGCTCCAATGCGCCGTTTGACAGCATTGGCTGTATTTCGCCGGCGGCAATTCCGCCTCGTCGGGGCGCGATTTCTGGCGCCAATCCACGCAAGCTCGCGTCGTTGCCTTGGCTCGCCGTACACCCCCGCTACGGCTCGCTCAGGCGCCTTGCGAGCCGGGCGCTTCAGCGCCCCTCGTCCGTACGCTTACTTACGCGCGCAGGCACTAGAGAAAGGCCAGTTCCGCGGGAGGTGAACCCATCTAACTCCCTCCCCCAGGACTGGCCTTTCCCGGAAGCCGCATTCCATTCCGGCTTTTAACAGTGCCAGTTGAGATGTGCCATCCTCTCGCCAACGTTCTTCAGCCCCGAAACGGCGGGGCCTATTTCAACAAGGTCGCCGAGTGGGTAGCTGTAAACGCTCCCGCCTGCATCCGGTAGAAGTAGACCCCGCTGGCCACCGGCTCGCCTAGCTCGTCGCGCCCGCTCCACGTGGTCTTGTACGCACCTGCGCCGAGCGACTCGTCCACCAGGCGGGTTATCAGCTGGCCGGCTGTGTTGAATACATGGATCTTCACGTAGTCGTCAGCTGGCAGCGCAAACTCGATGGTGGTCTCCGGGTTGAACGGGTTGGGATAGGCCGCGCCCAGGCTGTAGCTGCTGGGCAAACTGGAGGTTTGGACCTCTTGCACTGCCGTCGCCCCGTCTCCAAGCCTGCCGGAACTTACCGCATAGGGAATATACATCATCATGCCCGGGTTGGCGTTCCCTTCCGCGGGGTGTTCATAGTCGTTGGTGAGAATGTTCATGCCCGTGCCCTTGTACAGGCCGTCCCAGGGGCTGCCTTCGGAAACGATATTCAGGTACCAGACATAGTTTCCGGGTTGCCATGGCCCGGTCCCGGGCGCCATGGATACCGGGGCGATACCACTGCCATCGCGACCGAGCATGGCGAACACGGCGTCGTCAGGCCTTTCGGTTTCGCTCAGAAACACGACCTTGCCACTGCGGTCGGCTCGCGTGTGTATTACGATTCCAAAGTGCGCGGCGACGCCAAACTCTTCGGCCTGCTCCAAGGAGACCGAGCCGGCGACCCCATCGCCGGGGAAGTGCGCCCAGATCGGCGTACCTTCGTGGTTCATGTGGAGGACGGGCGAGGTGGTTCTCCAAGCAGAAATCCACATTCCCCTTTCGTTTACGTGTATCTTTCCGGGCCCCAGCGTTCTGATCTGCTCATTTCCCTGATCGTCGACGGCGACAAAAGTGTAGAACTCGTTGGTGTCCCAGGAGGTGAGGAATTCGCCGGTAGCCTTGTCGTATCTGTGGATGCCGGTGGTGGGATTGTCGGCCACGCTCCAGTTGACCTGGTAAACCACATCGCTCCAGGGAGCGATGCCCACGATGCGGTTGTCTTCCACCGCCTTGGACCAGCCGTTTTCTCCAAAATCGGCGACCCGAGACCAGGTCTTGGTGGCGGCCTGTTTCCGCATCTTGAAGAGTCCGGCAATTTCACCTCGCCGGTGATTCGTCCACCAGATCTCGGGGTCCACGTCGTCGACCTTGGTGCCGCCCCAGGTATGGGCGCCTTCAAAGTCAAACACTTCCCTGTAGTTCCAGCGCTCCCAAGCGCTGGGATTGGCGATATAGTCCGTGCCCAGAGTGCCGCGGACCAAATCAGCTCCCGAACGCCCAGCATCGGGTTGGGGATTGTGATGCTCATGGACCCAGACTTCGGGTGGGTCGGGGCGTATGTCGATGGTATTCTCGGTCCAACCGCCGCCAGGCGATGCCGGACCAGCCAGCGACGAATTGTCGACGTTGTTGACTCCGATCAGGTCAAATTCGTAGGCGCCGGGTCCGGCTGGATTGCCTTCGAAGTCTCTCCCATCCCAGGTAATGGAGTTCTGGCCGGCTTCAACGGATATGCCCGGAGTGCGTGCTACGAATAAATCCTGCGGCTCCAGCCGCAGCCAGCCGCCGCCGGGTCCCCTCCGCCCGACTTCGTTCGAACCCTTCCTGTACACCACCATCCACACCGTGCCGCGCTGGTTGATTGTGAAGGGAATGGTTACACTGCCGCTTCCATCCCACCCCACATCCTGGGTAGCGATTTCCATGACGTTGAACACCCCGGAAATCGTGGGAGGTACGACGGTAACGCCATCCCATGTAGTCGATTGGGGATATTCCTGCGCCCCCACAGCCCCCGGGGCCAGCAGGAACAGGATCCATCCGAACGAACTAGCGCGCAATCTGTGCATGATGCTTCCTCCTTGGTTTGATGGTTTGGAATTCATGCGCATGCTCACGTGTCCTCGATCTATAAAGCGCAATGACGTGTTCGGCGAGGGACTCGCGACAAAAGACACTAGTATAATAGGACCTTTTGGATAAAATTGCCAAGATTGTATTCAGGTGGGCAAACCTCTTTAAGCCCCAAGTGGACGAGAAGCCGCAGAGGGTGGGGTGCACGCGCCGATTGATCAACTGGGGATTCCGCGCAAACGACGAGCCTTCGGCTGAACCGCGCCAGGGCTCTGTTCATTGACACTGCTCTGGAGCGAGGCCTTATTTGTCCTTTATGTTGACGCCCGTGGAACTGAAGTGTGAATACGCCGGCAATCCCCTGGGCATCCACGTGCCGCAGCCGCGATTTTCCTGGCTGTTGGAGGCGGATCGGCGCGGGCAAATGCAGTCCGCCTACCAAATTCTCGTCTCCGCCTCTGAAAGGGCCATGGCATCTGGCCAGGGCGACAAATGGGACAGTGGCAAGGTAGGATCGGAGCGGTCGGTGAACGTGGCCTATGCAGGGGAGAACCTAAGTAGTGGCGAAACCTGTTGTTGGAAGGTGAGGGCGTGGGATGCAGACGACAGGCCCGGTCCCTGGAGCGAATCGGCCACCTTCAGCATGGGATTGTTGGAGGCTGGCGACTGGATGGGCAAGTGGATTGCCGCCCCCGAAGAAATCTCCGCGCCGCTCCTGCGCAAGGAATTCACGCTCCACGAGAAGGTCAGGACCGCAAAGGTCTACATCTCCGGCCTGGGATACTACGAACTCCACATCAACGGTGAGAGAGTAGGCGGTCACGTCCTCGACCCGGCCACCACCTACTACAACAACGACCAGCTCGTGGAGCTGGGCGCGCGGGTCTTGTACGTGACCTACGAGGTGCGCGACCGACTCCAGACCGGGGCCAACGCATTCGGGGTAATGCTGGGCAATGGATGGTACAGCGCCGAAGCCGATATCCCCCCGGCGCCGATGCATCGCGAACCCTACGGTGAGCGGCCTCGTCTGCTGCTGCAGATGAACATGGAATTGGTCGACGGAACGCAGGCCTATGTCGCCAGCGACGAGACTTGGAAAGTGGCGGGCGGCCCGATCACCTACAACGACTACTGCCACGGGGAAACCTACGACGCACGCCTGGAAGCGCCGGGCTGGGACAGGACGGGCTTCGACGACTCGGCCTGGGGACGGGCCGAATCCGCAGAAGCGCCAGGCGGTGCCATGACCGCGCAGGCGCTGCCACCGATCAGGGTGATGAAGACCCTGAAGCCGGTGGGGTGCTTCTTTTCGGGGGAGGGCACCCATGTTTTTGATTTCGGCCAGCATTTCAGCGGCTGGTGCAGACTGCGCCTGCGGGGACCAAGGGGTTCGCGGATTAGATTGAGACACGGCGCCCGGGTTTACGACGATGGAACCCTTGATGCCAGGAGCAACCTCTTTGATCAGGGGCGCACCGACCACATTGCAAGGCAGACCGATACCTATATCGCCAAAGGCGCAGGAGCCGAGGTGTGGGAACCGCACTTTACCCTGCACGGCTTTCGCTATGTGGCGCTGGAGGGATATCCCGGCGCGGCTGACCTGGACAGCGTGGAGGGGCGGGTCGTCCATTCCTCGGTGAACACCGCCGGAAGTTTCGCTTGTTCCAACGTCCTGGTCAACCAGATTCACCACAACATCTGCTGGACCCTTGCCAGCAGTTTGCAGGGCTTTCCCCAGGATGCGGCGGACCGCTCCGAACGAGTCGGATGGTTGGGCGATCCCATCCCGGAGGACTACATCTTCAACTTCGACACCGCCAGCTTCTGGACGAAATGGGCAGACGACTTGAAAGACGCGCAGAAGCCAGACGGGGACATTCCGGTCATCTGTCCCCTGCACTGGCGCCGCACCCACGATGCTTTCAGAATGATGCCCGTGTGGAAAAGCACCTACCCGCTCGTGGTCTGGCAGGTCTACCAATTCTACGAGGACGAACGCATCCTGGCGACACACTACGACGGCTTGGTCAAGCTGGTGGAATTCCTGCGGGTCCAGTCGACGGATCACATCATTTCCGCAGGACTCGGCGATCACATGGAACCCCAAGCCGACGGCACCACCAGCCACCGGCCTCTTCACACGCCGCCGGCGCTCACTTCAACGGCCTACTACTATCTCGACGCCTGCATCGCCGCCCGCGCAGCGGGGATTCTCGGCAAGAGCGGAGATGGCAAAGAATATTCAGCACTAGCCGCGAAGATCAAGGAGGCGTTCAACAGGGAATTCCTGCACGGGGACACTTTCCAGTATGCATCCGGCAGCCAGACGGCCAATGCGCTGTCTCTGGCTCTCGACCTCGTCCCCCAGGACCGGGTCGAGGCGGTTGTAAAGAATCTCCTCGACGACATCGCCACGCGGCACAACGGACACCTGTCCACCGGGCTAGTCGGCACCAACGCCCTGGCACACGCCCTGCCTCGCTACGGTGCCGCCGACGTTTTGTACCGCATTGCCACCCAGACCACCTTTCCAAGTTGGGGCTATCAGATCGAGCGCGGCGCCACCACTCTCTGGGAAACCTGGGACGGCAACCCGCAAGAGAGGCTGAGTTACAACATGAAGATCTTCGGCAGCATCGAGAAGTTCTTCTACAAGGATCTGGCCGGTATCCGTCCTGCCGCTCCCGGCTTTCGGCGTCTGGTGATCAAGCCTTGCGTAGTGGGCGATTTGACTTGGGTCAGGGCGTCGACGCACACTGTGAGAGGGTTAGTGGCGGTCGAGTGGGAAAAAGGCGATGGAACGCTGGATATGAGGGTAACGATCCCGGTCAACAGCCGGGCAATTGTGAGCGTCCCCGGGATCGGCCTGCGCAACGTCAGCGTCAAAGAGGGCAATAAAACCATCTGGAAGGACGGCGGCTACATCGCCGCTGTCGAAGGCATAAGCGGGGGCCGCGAATCTGAGGACTACGTTACCTTTGAGGTGGGATCTGGTTCGTACGAATTCCGCGCGGTCGGCGAAGAAGGGTGACCCGAAGAAAAATGGACCATGGATTGCATTGATCGCCAGACGCTGGTGCGCCGGCACAATCCGGTGCTTCGAGACTTCGATCCTGTTTCGCCCCTCTCCGTAGGCAACGGCGAGTTCGCCTTTACGGCCGACGTTACTGGTCTTCAGAGCTTTCCCGGACTCTACGACTCCAGCGTCACTCCCGGTGCACAGTCCCATCTGAAGGGCTGTGCTCAAACCAACAACTTTAGCGTGCCACTATGCACCCAGTCCCAGTGGGGCTGGCACACCTTCCCATTGCCGCAAGGTCGGAGCACCTCCGATTACGAGATGGAGATTTACGACGCGCACGGTCGCCCGGTGGGGTATCCTACCAGCGCTGAAGGTCAGGAAGAACTCTACAACTGGCTGCGCCAGAATCCCCATCGGCTGCACCTGGGCCGAATCGGCCTGCGCCTGCGGGGACGGGATGGGCGCGTGCTGGAAGCGGGAGAACTCACGGACATCGTCCAGACGCTGGACCTGTGGACCGGCATCCTCGAAAGCCGCTTTCGCGTCGAGGGCGAAGATGTGGTAGTGGAGACCTGCGTTCATCCGCAGATCGATATGCTGGCGGTGCGAATCGATTCGACGCTGGTCGAACGCGGGCAACTGGAGATGGCCCTGGCCTTCCCCTATGGCTCACCCCACAAGGATATGATCACTGCGGACTGGTCCCGCCCGGAGCGCCACGCGACCCACATTCTCCGACGCACCGCCGAGACCACCGCCCTGCAGCGCCGGCTGGACGAAGACCAGTATTTCGTCCGCCTCGCCTGGAGCGGGGAGGCCGATTTGCAGCAGGAGGATGCGCACGATTTTGTTCTGTGCCCGCCTAGATCCGGCCGCCGCTTCCAGTTCCAGGTGGCTTTTTCCGCCACGGAAGCGGTGGAATCCCTGCCCGCGCCGCAGCAGACCTTTTGCGCAAGTGCCGAACACTGGGCCCGCTTCTGGTCCACCGGCGGCGCCGTCGAAACGGCAGGCAGTCGCGACGAGCGCGCGCCCGAACTGGAGCGGCGCCTCGTACTTTCCCAATACCTCGCGGCGATTCAGTGCTCGGGCTCCCTGCCGCCGCAGGAAACCGGGCTGACCTGCAACAGTTGGCACGGCAAATTTCATCTGGAGATGGCCTGGTGGCACGGGGTCCATTTTGTTCTGTGGGGCCGCACCCACCTTTTTGAAAGGTGTATGCCATGGTATCAAAAGATCCTGCCCAAAGCGCGCGAGTGGGCACAGTCCCAGGGTTATGCCGGCGCGCGCTGGCCCAAGATGGTCGGGCCGGAGGGCCGCGACAGTCCTTCCCCAATCGGTCCGCTACTGATCTGGCAGCAGCCCCATCCCATCGTGTTCGCCGAATTGTTCTACCGCGAGCATCCGGATCGCCAGACCCTGGAAAACTACCGGGAGATCGTCTTTGCAACGGCCGAATTCATGGCCTCTTACGCCGTCTTGAATCCGCGGACCGGGTACTACGACCTGGGACCGCCGGTCATTCCCATGCAGGAAAATCACCCGCCCAGGGAGACTTGGAACCCAACCTACGAACTGGAGTACTGGGCCCATGGCCTGGAATTGGCGCAGCAATGGCGCCAGCGCCTGGGCCTGGAGCGGCAGCCGGGATGGGAAGAGGTCAGAACCAAGCTGTCGCCCGCGCCGGTGCAGGACGGTGTCTACCTGGCGCATGAAAACTGTCCGCAGACCTACACCGAAAGGAACTGGGACCACGCGGTAATGCTCAATGCACTGGGCGCGATACCCGGCCCGCGGGTGGACCGCGAGATCATGCGCCGAACCCTGCGGAAGGTCCGCGATATTTGGCAGTGGGAGAAGAACTGGGGCACGGACTTCTTCACCGCGGCCATGACCGCGGCGCGGGTGGGCGAGCCGCGGCTGGCGGTGGACATGTTGTTGATGGAAACACCCAAGAACACCTACCTGGCCAACGGCCACAATGCCGGATGGCAATATTCGGTCTACCTGCCCGGGAACTGCGGTCTGCTCGCCGCGGTGGCGCTGATGGCAGCCGGCTGGCGGGGAGGTCCTGGGGGGCAGGCGCCGGGTTTTCCGGCGGATGGCTCGTGGACGGTGCGCGTGGAAGGGTTGCGCGCCTGCCTTTGAAGGTCGAGCCAGTCGAGCCATTCTACCCGGGCTCAAACACCACTAAATGGGTCCAGCGTTATGGGGTCACTTCACTCGCCTCGGGGATAGGGATGCTTCGAGGCACTTTCAGTTAGTGGTTGGAGACCCAATCTATCTGGCCCATGAAAGCGCCGAGTAGCGGATTTTGCCGGACGGGTGGGTGGATTTGTCGTGGGAGTGCATTTTACGTGTAGGCTCTTGCCCTGGAGCAGAAACAGCCGAGCGCCATCTCCCATACATCGAGCGATGTTAGCCATATCTTCCCGCTATTGGCGAACATGCCGATCCGGTCGCTCCGCCGGTCCGAGGGATAGACCCGGTGGGTCAGCGCGACGCCATCTCCGGCAAACACTTCCAGCACCGAATGGTCGAGGAACACGTCGAGCGTGACCGTGTTACCGCACGCTGTGAACGAGGTTTGGCTATCGCCGGGCGCCGGCTGTCCTCCTGCCATACTCAAATTCTCATTCATGGAACGGTTCGCCACCACCAGCAATTCCCGAGTCCGATCGATCATGATCAGGGTGAATTCGCGAAAATCAGGAGCGCAGAACACGACGAGTCCGCCCTGTTTCGCAGAGCAAAACTCGAGCTTTGCGAGAATCTCGACACTGGTCCCGCGTATGTTCTCGAAGATCCTCACAGCGCCGTAAGGCATGGAGGTCCCCGGCACCAGCTCCGCCGCTACACCGCGCATATGACGGGTTCGCAGCGAGCGCAGCTCCGGCGCCGGAGATGTGTGAAGGCTTCCGTCCGAATCCATCTCCAGCACGCGCGGCAGCGACTGCATTTTCGACCAACCGGAGCTTACAATCTGTTCCCTGGGTCTCGTCTCGAGGATTTGTCCCCACAAGAGCCTCCGCTTCCGATCGTCCTCGACAGTCCGCACCGCATAGAGCATTCCATCGTCCAGAGTACCGGAGCACTCGACCTCCAGCCGCTGCTGCTCAAAACGTCCGGTCAACCAGTGGATGTAAGTGCTGCCTCGGTACCAGTAGGCACTATTGCAGTGATGGATCAGCACACGCCTGTCGCCCATCCGGAAAAAGTCGGGAAGCGGTGCGTGGGTCACGGTGTCGGTCTCGTATAGCGGATGCAGAAATTCCCACTGTTCGAGGTCCTCGGAACGATAGAGCAGCAGACTTGCGGTATGAGGTCTCAGCTCCGCATACGAGGAGTCGATGATCATATACCAGCAATCGTCCTCCCGCCACACGAACGGGTCGTGCCAGCAGTTCATGAAGTCAGACATCGAGCCGTATGATTGCGGTGGATGCGCAAGGATAGGATTCCCAGGATCCTTCACCCAGTGGATCAGATCGCTGCTCGTCGCGTGGTGTTGGGTGAAGCGTCTGTGGAAACGGTCGGTCTTGGGAGTCTCCTTATAGACGCCGGTGTAGAAAGCGTGGAACACTCCCCCGTGCTCCACCACCGAGCCACTCCAGCATGCGTCCTTGTCCAGCGTCCCTGGTGACGGTTCGAGGGCTGGCGGGAGCTCTTTCCAGTGCACCAGATCCGTGCTGACGGTGTGACCCCAGCTTGCAGGGCCGTAAAGGGCAGTATCCTCATCCTGCGCGATGGGAGTGTGTTGGTAGAATATGTGATACTCACCGTCCCAGAAGAAACCCAGCGGGTCGCCGTACATGCCGGAGGACGGCCGGAAATGGTAGGCCGGATAGTGGTGATCGGCGTGCATCGCAGACCTTTCTATGTAGTAGGACTCCATCGTGGCTTTGAGCGATCTCAATTTCCAAACGTGCATCGATATATATATCGATATATAAGAAATTTAAAGGGCCTGTGCCATTGTCCGACCTCCTTGACGACCGAATCGAAGATGCTTTGTTTGTCCGATATTTCCGGGCGGAACCTTTGCCCAACGGGACGCGCAAAGGAGAAGGAATATGAGCCAAGATATCTGGTTAATGGATCTGATCGCGAATTCTGATCCTGGAGGAGTTATCGCGCGGGACAGGGTGGCTGGCGCTTGGCAGGCCGTGGACTACGAACTCGAAGAAGGAAGGGGGACTATGCTCTTCGCCTTTCCCGGCGCGGGCGCGCAACCTCTCACCATCCGCCTGGCCGCGAGGGGCTGGCACGCGATCCGTCTGGGCATCTACTACGGTTGGGGTCCAGGGGGCGTAGTCGACCGGGTTCTCTGCGCCAAACTGTCCGGTGAGTCCGTGTTCGGCCGAATTTGCCGGGAGCGCTTTCGCCCGGAAAAGGATGGGGACTATCCCGACAAGGTCGCCACTTGGTGGAGCATTTCAGAGGCTTTCTGGAAATGTGCGGATCTGACCGGTAAGGACCTGATCATCGCGCATCCGGAGCGCGGGCAGATGGCCGAATTGGCGACCAATCTGGCCTATGTGCGGCTGGTCCCTATGGATGAACCGGCGCTGGCAGAGTGGCGTTCGGAACAGCCCCAGGAAAAGACCAGGCGGCTTCTGGCCAACTACGACGGAGGAAACATCAACCAGTGGGGCGTACAGACGCGCGAGGATTTTCTGGGAGAATTCGACTGCTTGCGCGACAGCGATTTCGAAGCCGTGCTCTACGCGGTGTCTTACGGAGCACTGACCTTCTATCCTTCGAAAGTGGGGGAGATGGTAGCTGTGGATCACTGGCCGCCCGGGAGGATGGGGCAGTACGTCCAACAAGCCCTTCAGAACGGCATTGATCCCCTGAAGGCTGCGATTGAGGCTGCCCACGAGTGTGGGGTCAAGCTGTTTCCGCAGACTCGCTTTATAGGACCCAACCTTCCGCCCGAGCACTCCCTGCAGGATCACGGCGGCCGGTTCTTTGCAGACCATCTTGAGTGGCGCTGCAAATATTCGGACGGGAGTCCGATCAGGCACCTGTCCCTCGCCTATCCGGGGGTGCGGGAGTTCTATGTGCGACTTCTGAGAGAGTGGGTGGAGGACTACGGAGCAGATGGGATCAACCTGCTGTTCAACCGTTCCTGGCCCCTGGTGTATTATGAGGAACCGGTCTGTCAGGCCTTTGAGGAACAATACGGCGAGGATCTGCGGCAATTGCAGCCGCCGGAAGGAGACGCAAAGGTGGACAGGACGAGCATAGATGGATCGGACCTGTTCTTCCATTTCGTCAAGGATGAGGATGAACGCGCCCGGCGAGTCCGCGCCGGCTTTGTCACCGGGTTTCTGCGAGAAATCCGCTCGATGCTGGATGAGGTGGGCGAAAAACAGGACCGCTATATCCCCACGTGCTATAATGTGGTGACCACGGTGGCCCATTGCCTGGCCGGCGCGATGGATGTGGACACCTGGATGAAGGAAGGGCTGGTGGACTACCTGGTCATTCCGCTGGCTCAGGGTGTGTATGGACCCGGGCCCGAGTACGACGGCGAGCGGGTGAAGGCACAGGTCAGCGACTTCACAAGGCTGGCCGAGGGAACCAGGACGAAGATCTATCCGGACGTGCTGCCGCGGAGAATGCCCCCGTGGCGGTACCTGGAAACCACTCGGGAATGTTACGGCGCAGGGGCACACGGGCTGGCGTTCTGGGACTCGTACAACCGCTACTACCGGGCGAGCGAGTGGGCCTTTGTCAAGCGGCTGGGCCACGTGGAGGACCTATCTCGCTGGCGGGGCAAAGGGGACGACTACTCGGTGAGGCGCCCGTTCAAGAGCCTGGACGGATATCTCATGGGGCGGGTCTACTCTAAACCAACTGACGGCTGAACTCGTGGGAGGACCAGGTGGGACGACGCCCGAAATCCTTTTCATGATCTCGCAGACCCCCCTGGGTGTTGTCAGAGGAAGTGGCCCAATGATAAGGAGAGCACATGATGAGTAAGCCAGATAACGCCCTCGGAACGCTCGCCAAGGAGTTGCTCAATATCTCGGAGGAGCAGTTGGCAAAACTGGAAAAGGGCAAGAAGGAAGGAATCATCGAGCTGGCGCCGGTGGCCCTCCCCGAACATCCCAGGGGAGACAACAATCATATGGGATGGCCGGTCGGCACCATGAGCGGCGACACCCTTGTCGTCATCCACCGGAGGATGCCGGGCCATGACGCGCGGGGATCGGGTCCCGCAGATGCGGATTCAACGTTCTCCATGGCCATTCGTTCCGTCGATCAAGGGCGAACGTGGAGCGAACCCTACGATCTGCGCCAGGTGATGAAACCGGAAAACCGCGACCGGGGCGGAATCATTCCGCTATCGCATCGTCATGCTTGGGGGCCGCTAAACCATAGCAGACAAGGGTACAAACTCCATCTCAACGCCATCGGCACCGCGCAGGATGGGGCGGTGATCGCGCTGTGCAATTACGGTGTATTTCGCTCCGACGATCAGGGCCAGAGCTGGAAGCATTTCGCCGAGCCGTTTCGCGAAGACACAACGGAGGGGGACATTGTCTACCTGGGACCCAGAGTCGTAGACCATCCAGAGGCGGGCTTGTTTGCTTTTGGAAACACGGTAGGCTACCGCCCCAGAGAAGAAGTATTTCCCAACCCTGTCGACGCGCCGGCTGACTACCATCACAAGCTGGTCATGCTGAACTCCCGTGACGGGGGTGGATCGTGGCAGAAGATTGTGCACGAGTTTCCGGAGTGGGCGGTTCAGTTCGAGCCCGCCGCCCTGTTGCACGACGGCGAGCTTTTCATCATCGGCAGGGATCAGCGTACGACTTGCGATCATCTGCAGATGCGGCTGCGCAAGCCCGGTGCCCCCGTCGAGTTGAAGCGCACGAACATGAGGGACCCGAAAAAGATCGATACCTTGGATATCGACTACAACCCCGTGACGCAACGATTTGAAGTGGCACGTGCTGCGAGGGACAAATTGAGAGTGGACTTGTGGAGCATCGATCCGGCGCAATGGGACTCGGCGGAATGGCGATTTGAGGGCACGCTGTTCTCTCGCCTCGGCGTCTACTGGGGACTCCTCCGTGGCCAACCGCTGTCCGTGCAGCAGGCCGGGGGGAACGTGGATGGCTTCCATCCCGCAGGTGCGATAATCGATGCGAGGAGAGGGGTACAGCACATATTCGTCTACATCGGTCACTCCAATGGTCCGGCGGGGCTTTCGCATAACCCGCACCCTGGACACTCCGAAGCTGCGGGAGTTTTTAAAAGAGTAGGATCATAACCCGCACCCCATGGACACTCCGAAGCTGCGGGAGTTTTTAAAAGAGTAGGATCATCGCAGAACCGCGCAGACGTATGGCAGATGGGAGCCATGTCTTGCAGACCCCCTTGCGGGTTGTCAGAGGAAGTGGCCCAATGATAAGGAGAGCACATGATGAGTAAGCCAGATAACGCCCTCGGAACGCTCGCCAAGGAGTTGCTCAATATCTCGGAGGAGCAGTTGGCAAAACTGGAAAAGGGCAAGAAGGAAGGAATCATCGAGCTGGCGCCGGTGGCCCTCCCCGAACATCCCAGGGGAGACAACAATCATATGGGATTTCCGGTCGGCACCATGAGCGGCGACACCCTTGTCGTCATCCACCGGAGGATGCCGGGCCATGACGCGCGGGGATCGGGCCCCGCAGATGCGGATTCAACGTTCTCCATGGCCATTCGTTCCGTCGATCAAGGGCGAACGTGGAGCGAACCCTACGATCTGCGCCAGGTGATGAAACCGGAAAACCGCGACCGGGGCGGAATCATTCCGCTATCGCATCGCCATGCTTGGGGGCCGCTAAACCATAGCAGACAAGGGTACAAACTCCATCTCAATGCCATCGGCACCGCGCAGGATGGGGCGGTGATCGCGCTGTGCAATTACGGTGTATTTCGCTCCGACGATCAGGGCCAGAGCTGGAAGCATTTCGCCGAGCCGTTTCGCGAAGACACAACGGAGGGGGACATTGTCTACCTGGGACCCAGAGTCGTAGACCATCCAGAGGCGGGCTTGTTTGCTTTTGGAAACACGGTAGGCTACCGCCCCAGAGAAGAAGTATTTCCCAACCCTGTCGACGCGCCGGCTGACTACCATCACAAGCTGGTCATGCTGAACTCCCGTGACGGGGGTGGATCGTGGCAGAAGATTGTGCACGAGCTTCCGGAGTGGGCGGTTCAGTTCGGGCCCGCCGCCCTGTTGCACGACGGCGAGCTTTTCATCATCGGCAGGGATCAGCGTACGACTTGCGATCATCTGCAGATGCGGCTGCGCAAGCCCGGTGGCCCCGTCGAGTTGAAGCGCACGAATATGAGGGATCCGAAAAAGATCGATGTCGTGGATATCGACTACAACCCCGTGACGCAACGATTTGAAGTGGCACGTGCTGCGAGGGACAAATTGCGAGTGGATTTGTGGAGCATCGATCCGGCGCAATGGGACTCGGCGGAATGGCGATTTGAGGGCACGCTGTTCTCTCGCCTCGGCGTCTACTGGGGACTCCTCCGTGGCCAACCGCTGTCCGTGCAGCAGGCCGGGGGGAACGTGGATGGCTTCCATCCCGCAGGTGCGATAATCGATGCGAGGAGAGGGGTACAGCACATATTCGTCTACATCGGTCACTCCAATGGTCCGGCGGGGAGCTTTCGCATAACCCGCACCCTGGACACTCCGAAGCTGCGGGAGTTTTTAAAAGAGTAGGATCATCGCAGAACCGCGCAGACGTATGGCAGATGGGAGCCATCTGGCCTGGTCTTGCACGCGGTGTTCCATCTGCTAGAAGCGAGGGGCTTTCTTCACTCCGAACCAGTTGAGTTGACCGGGGCTCCTTTCGAAATGAGGGGGAGCAAGTTCGGAGTCATCAATCTCGACCGCTTCAGGGGTGAGTCTGAAGCGGTCCCCCTTGCGCGTCTGCATCTCCAGCGTATCTCCCTCCAGCAAACAGGTCTCCCCGTCCTGAAGACTGGTGACCGCAGCGCGAGAGGGCCAGGGGTTGTGGACGCGACACCTACCCCCGACCTCGGACGCGATATCGATGAAGGCCACCCTTCCCGCTGACAATCGAGAGGAGACCAGGAATGCCCCTTCAGCGCGGAGGTTTTCGAAATAGGCGTCCTGCCAGTGATCGGGTAGGGCGGGAAAAACCCGGACGCTGCCGCCCCAGCTCTGAAGAAGCATCTCCAACACCGCCGCGGCAACGCCAAAGCCGCCGTTGATGCTGAACTCCTTGATCCATCGGGATGAGGGCCTGCCGCCCCTGGGGAGGAAGCTCCCCAAACCGTATTCCTTATAATCCTTGTTCATATTCAGACTGTTTTCGCTGACAAAGGCGTCCGCGTAGCGTTGGAGAAACATGCAGGCCATGTTGCCCTTCTGAATGCGGGAAGCTATGAGCGAGGCCCAGGGCCAGACTTCTCCGATCCATTCGCCAAATCCCTGTCTGAGCCAGGTGTTGATGGAGCGATCGATCAGGTTCCTTTCCTCTTCGCTGCCCTCCACATTCAGAAGACCCAGAGGATGGATCGGCATCAGGTGGGAATGATGCCGGTGGGAATGCGACAGGGGCGTGTCTCTCATGACCAGAAGCCCGGTCTGATCTTGCGGATAAGGTGTCAGATCATCCAGGATCTCCCTCCACACAGGGGCCTCCGGCTCGCTGAGCCCGAGGATATCCTGACACCTCAAGAGGGCTTCAGCCAGGAACCGGACCAGGGCCAGAGAACAGGTCACGTCCCAGTCCACGCCCTCGTACTCCGGCGAGAGATCCCAGGGAAGGTGGTATAGCTCATCCTCGCCCTTCTCCAGGTAGCCGACGTAGAACCTCATAAACTCGCGCATGAACGGGTAGGCCTTTTCCCGGAGAAAGGTATCGTCCTGGGAGTAGAGGTAGTGCAGCCAGAAGTGGTGGGCCACCCATGGCCCGTTTCCCGTCCAGAAGTTCCACGGATAGTTGCAGGGGACATGGGCCCCGCTGGGGGAGAGGCCGCAGGGTGCCATAGCGCCATCCCAACCGTAGAAATCACGGCAGAATCTCTGGAGTCGTGGGAGCATCTCAAAGAAGACGTCGTACAGAGAGTTGCCGAGCTCGAGATGATTCGAGGTGTAGATGGACCAGTAGCTCTCCTGCAGGTTCAGATCGAGGTGGTAGTCCTCCACGTGGCGCGTCGCCATTTTGCCGTCGCTGATCCACACCCCGTGCGTTGTTACGGGCACCCGGCCGCTGGTGTTGCAGGCGAGCTTGTAGAGCTCCAGGTAGTAAAGGTTCTCCAGTCTGGGATCAGGTATGGTCAAAGCGGATTTCTCCCAGAACTCCTGCCACCAGGCGCTGTGCTCCTGGTAGAGCGGTTCCACTCCCGATTTCAATGCCTCGTCCATCTGCTCTCTCGCTGTGGACAGCGAGTCGGCATCTGTGCAAAGCTCCACGCCGAGGATCAGGGTGACGTGGCGCGCTGCCGGCTCCTGCTGGAGGGTCCACATCACACAGTAGCTGCCATTGTCGGGAATCTGCTGAACATGCCACTCAAGCGCTCCCTCGCTCCCGGTCATCGCTTCCGGGTAACCCCAGGCTTCCAGAGCGGCTGCACTTTTCGGCAGCGCGGTCCTCTGGAGGTTCCTCTGGACGAGCTTGCAGTCAAACTCTGGCCGATATTCCAGGGTGGCATCGCCCTCCAGATCCACCGCCAGCACCAGCAGATTCTTTTGCCCGTGGATAAAGCAGGAGAACCTGGCCTCGCCGTCGTTCAGGAAAACCGTCCCCGTCGACCTGGCATCGCATAAGCTCACGGTGCCTTCGAAGCCTATCGGCTCCGAGCCGAATTCGAGCTCTATTCCGCCGATGAGAACATTCGTCGGGAAAGGGAGACCGGTCCACTCGCGATGCGTGCCGAAGAGATCCACTACCTCAGTGAACCGGCCCTCGTCGAGAAGCTTCCTCTGGATCTGGTAGTTGAGGTCGGGCCCAAACTCCAGGTTCTCGCGCTCATCCCAGGCATCCATTTTGTTGAGTGCGACTTTCAGCGGAGCACCGTCGCCCCATATTACCGCGCCCAGATCGCCGTTGCCGTGCAGAAATCCCTGCTCCCACTCCAGCGGCGCCGCCTCATAGACCATATCGTGCTGCTGCAGCAAAGCCCTCAGATCCATGCGATTCCTCTCCATAACCCTGCTTCCTTATCCCGAGTTCTGCAGAAACCAGAGGTTCTCAAGTAATCTTCCAAAGTCCTCCGGAAACTCGGCCACGTGAAGCCAGGGGCAGATTCTACGCGTTCTGTGCCTTGAGGGTGGCCTCCAGGGTCACCGCACATATCTTGTTGTATTGTCCCGGGGGCGTGAACTGCGGCAGTTCAAGGCGGCGGAACTGGCTTTCGGCGTAGACCACCAGAAGGCTACCCGGCCCGGTCACTACAGCCGTGACGTAGGAACACCCGGGGCCGTCATAGAACACATACGGCTCAGACCAGCTCTCTCCGCCATCCGAAGAGCCGACTACAGAATGCACGCCCGTCAGCTTCTCGGCCCTCCGCGCGCCGGAAACCAGCAACAACGCGCCATTCTGCAGCTGATACAGCATGGGCTGAACCCCGCTCCAGGGCAGAGCGACGGCTTCCGACCATGTCACCCCGTGGTCGTCAGAGAATGCCCACAGCATCGGCGAATCGGGATAGCCGGTGCGCGTGGCGCTCACAATTCTGCCATTGGCCAACCGCGCCAGGGACGCCTCGCTGGCGCCCTCATCGGTCTCCGGATGCTCCCCAAAGACGTTGGCCCTGACCCGCCAGCACGTTTCGTCTGGGCTTTGCTCCAGCAGCAGGCTTTCATGCTTACCAGGGTGGGCGCGAGAGGGGCACTGGAACAACTGAAGCAAATACCCGTCTGGCAGTTCTAGCGGCAGATTCCGGGGAGCTCCACTCTTTCCGGCGCCACCGACGCCAATGATCGGTTCCCAGGACCTGGACCAGGAACGCCCGTTGTCGCAGGACGCGATGGTCTCCACGAAGACGCCGGAAACCGGCCCTGAGCCGCCAGGCCGATTTTCCACGCCATGGGGTACGCCAAAAAGGGTCCCGTCACGCCGCCTGATGATGAAGTAGCGGCGATATCTGGGGTCCTTCAATGCAGGGTCATCGCGCCAGGTCTGTCCACCATCCTCGCTGACGAGGCTGTGAAGCCACTCACCGCCAGCGTGCCGGCCCCGGGTGAAGAGCATGCCGTATCGCCCTTCCCCATAATCGGAGATGAAGGGGAAGCCGAGGTCCTCGCGCGACTGTATCCACACCTGGCGCCCATGAGTAGAGAGCTCAATTGTTCCTGCTTCTCGTTCAGAATTCACGATCCCTCCTTGACCCGCCTCTAACTAGAACAGCCGTCCGTACTCGGTAAAGCCCAACAGCGCGTGCACGAAAAACGACCAGCCATCGAACTCATCGGCCTGCTGAAAAACATCCTCGAATTTCTTCTCGTCCCGCTGCAATCCGATGATCGTATACAGATCGTAACCGAAATAACGCGAGCGGTTGGTCAGGCTGATGAATGCCATGCGCTGCTCGAAACTTCCGCGCTCACGGACCCGATCTTCCACCCGATACGGCAGCGGACCGAAGCCCTGCAACCCCGCCTGCAGCAGCGTTCGCCTCAGCAGCGGATACGCTAATCGCAGGATCGGGATTACCCGGTACTCAGAGCGCAGGGCGATATCGGCATCCTGGTCCACCAGGCGCAAGAGCAGGAACTTGAACTGCGGCGTCAGGCTCAGTTTGCCCCAGTACCGGGTGTAGTCCGCCCGGCTGACCACGGTCCAGTAGTCCAGCCGGCGCTCCCGCTGGAAGCGGCCGCCGGGCAGTTGGCCGCCCTGCTGCCAGTTGAGCCGCGAGCGCAGCTTCTGCACCAGATGGAGCGTGGACCAGGGATTGAGTACCCCCTCCAGGTAGGTCTCGTTCACATCGCTGTCCTGGTAGGCCAGGAGGTCTTCGTGCAAGTGCTGGACAAACAGGGGCGCAGTCGCGGCAAACCTTCCATGACGGTTGATGTGAGACTCACCTATTACCTGCATGGTCGGCCAGCGCTGCGCTCGTTCCTCGGCCACGAGAAACTCGTCCGGGATATCGTCCTGTACCCGGCGGAAGTGGTTCTCGAAAAAGAGCCGCCGCAGGCGACCCGCCGCCTCCCGCCGATAGGTCAGCAGCGCATAGGTGGATTTGTTGCGCCCGGCGCCGACGATCTGCTCGACGGCGTAGCGACCCGCGCCCACAGACCAGTGGCGGCTCAAATTCACCTGCCCGAAAAGGTGATAGCCGCGCTGGTCAGGGTCGTAGGGATGATCCGGGTCCAGGTCGTCTTCGCGCACATCCGCCTCGTCGTTATTGTTGCGGTCGAGCCCGTAGACGTAGTCGTTGGGCTCCACCTCGTAGAGCAGGAAGGGCTCTTCGTAATCGGGCAGGTCATTGGCGTTGCGATTGGTGTCCGGCAACCCATCGTTGTCCTCGTCCAGACCTGGGAACACCCCATCGCTATCGCCCAGGGTCCCACCGGCCACCTCGCTGGGCTGGCCCAGGACGGAACCGGAGCGGACATCGGGATAGCGATCCCCATCCTCGTTGTCCTGTATCAGATCCCAGTAGACCGTCTCGTTGCGCACCCGGGAGTAGGGCCCATAATTATACATGGTAAATATACCGCCCGGCAGGTAGGCGCTCATCGTGGTCTTGAATTCCGGATTCATGGAGAAGTACTCCGCCCCCACGCGGCCGCGCCCGAACCAGTGGATGGCATTGACAAAATAGGCCGCGCCCTGATCCACCGACCGCTTCCCCCGAGCGAACAAAGGCTTCCCCTCCAGCTGCGCCGGATAGCGCGAGTAGATGGCCGAGCGCGCGTACTCCCCGTTGATCTCCAGACCGGGCAGACTGAAACGCACATCCGCACTGTAGGTGAACATCGCCGTGTTCTCCCCCACGGCGAAACGCACCCACCCCAGATTCGACAGGTCCTGCACATTGCCCTCGGCGTGCCGGACCGTCTGGAAGAATGTGCTCGCGTACTGTTTGTCCAGGGTCCGGGCATTGGCCAGCTTTTCCGATATAGTGGCCACGTCCACCCGGTAGTCATTGCCCACCAGGGCTTTCACCTCCATGGATTCGACGTAGGACTCGGAGCGCAGATCGAACAGGTAGACCAGTTGCTCGTCCCCGTCGGCACGCAGGATCGCCCCGGGCGACTCAAGTGTAAATTGCCGCAGCAGATCCTCCAGGTTGGCGTCGCCCCTCACGTCCTGGCCGGCCTCGTGCGCGGCGCGGTAGAGATAGTCCGCGTAGAGCGGAAAGTCACTGCGACCGATATAATACGCCACCGGGAATTCCGGGGTGTATGTTCTCGGGGTGAATTCGCCGGTGAGCTGGGAGATAGACCCCAGCTGGGTGGACACGCCCGCCTGCTGCCGGATTATGAGACTGGGCTGGAGATCCGGCTGCACCTCGCCGTTGATCACGAGCTCCACCTTCTGAACTACGGCCCCGCCGCGACCGTCGGCCGGCGAATCATCCGCAAAGCGCACCATGAGCCATTCGTAGAGCCGCCGGTCGGAGCGAATCACACCTTTGAGGCTGTTGCCCGGCCGCGTGGTCTCGTAGATGTGCAGGTTCACCCCGTTAAGGCCCACCTGCAAAGCGCCCAGGTCCATCTGCATCCGACTGCCCAGCAGCAGAGTGTTGCGGTCGGAATACCAGGTGTAGCCGACGACCTCCACTCCACCTGCCAGTTGCTGGACGGCCCCGACCGTTCCAATCGAATTCGGCCATTCAATGCGCGAGCCCAGGACGGTGAACTGCACATGCGGTATGGACAGATCCAGGCGTAGACCGTTGAAATTCGCCATCGACAGGGTCAGCGGCGTGAAGCGCGCGATCAGGCCATCCCCGACTATGGCACTGTAGCCCCAGCCGCCATGGCCGTCGCGCGCCACTATCATACCGTCGAACACCGGCGACCACTGGTCCCATTCCTTGAGAAGAGCACTGCCATACTCCAGTCCCGGCATGCGCCGCTCGGTCCAGGTGAAGAGATCGTACCCGGTGATGAGATAATCCCCCAGGGAGCTGTAATAAGTCCGCGGCGTATCCGCATAGGGGGAGGCGTGATTCGGGTAGTTGGTGTAGGGGTGGAAGGCATAATTGCGGTAGGCCGGCCGCTCCCACCGCAAAAAAGGCTGGTGGTCCAGCACCTGGGGGATTTCCAATCGCGGCCGCTCCTCCGCGCCGCCCTCCGTCCCACTCCCCCACACTGCGAGCAGCAGCAAGAGGCCCCAACACCTGCGCACCGCCAGATAGTTCAATGCCTCGAGCCTCGCATGCATGATCCCTGCTCCTTGTATCTGGCTCCACAGAGAAAAAGCCAATCCCGGGGAAGCTGGACCTATCCGGCACCTCCCTCCGGGATTGGCTTCTCTCTCATAAGCCAGGCTCTATCTCGGGCATCAGCCGTGCAGGGATGGATGGGGACATCCACCCCTGCACCGCACCTCGAGCTGCAAGGCTATTTCAGCAAGGTCACCGGGCGTGCGGCCACATAGTCGGCGGCCTGCATCCGGTAGAAATACAGCCCGCTCGAAACCAGGTCGCCCTGCTGATCGCGCCCGTTCCACGTCGTCTTGTAGGCGCCGGCGCTCAGCGCCTCGTCGACCAGGGTGGCAACCAGCTGACCGGTTGCATTGTACACCTCCAGCTTGACCCTCTCGTCCGCCGCGGCCGGCACGACGAACTCGATCGTGGTCTCCGGGTTGAACGGGTTGGGATAGGCCGAGCTCAGACTGTAGCTGCTCGGCAGGCTCGTGCGCTCCACCTCTTCCACGGCCGTAACTCCAGGACCGAGTCTCCCGGACACCGTATCGTAGGGAATGTAGAGGAGCATGCCCGGACCAGGACTGTATCTATCCTCTGCGAACTCGTAGCTGTAATCGATAATAGACATCATCGAGCCGTGATAGAGACCGTCCCACCGCGTGCCCTGGTCTACGATCCTGAGTTGAAGGGCCCATCGATCGGCCCGGACGGGGCCGACGTCCGTTGCGAAGAAGACCTCGAAGAGGCCGGAGCCGTCCCGGCCCACAGCGCTGAAGAGGGAGCCCCGGTTATTGAAAACCTCGCTGAAAAAACAGACATGACCGTTACCCGAAGGATTGGGCATGACGCTCGACCCCCAACCCACCGGGACGCCGAGCGCGGCGGCGGCCTCGATACTCAGCCCGTCTCCGAGCACATCGCCGTTGCGATTTGCCCACATCACCGTGCCATCGTGTTTCATGTAGACGACGGGCGCATCCGGCCGAATGGCAGTTATCCAGACTCCGTGTTCGTTGACCCCCATGTGACCCGGACCCATGCTACCGCGGGAGCCGTCCTCGTTGACGACGGTGAAGAAATCGTTCATCGGGACCTCCCGCAGGAGTGCGCCCGATTGCTTGTCCCAGGACTGTGTTGTGCATACGGGATTCTCGACCCGGTTCCAGTTGGAGGCGTACACTACCTCATTCCAGGGGTCGATCGCCCAGATACGTTCCTCCGCCATCGGCGCCCAGCCATTATCCCCAAAGTCGGTGACCGAATCCCACGACTTGCCGGCGCGATTGATCTTAATCTTGTAGATCCCACCGTGCTCGCCCGCACCCGTCGACTGGACGGCCCAGAAGATCTCGGGATCCACGTCGTCAAAGCGGATGCCGCCGTAACTTCGACCCGCCTCCCAGGTGAATATGTTTCTGTAGGACCAGCGCTCCCAGGCGAGCGGATTGTCCAGGAAATCCCCGCCCAACTTGTAGTGGATTACATCCCCTGTATGCTGTTCATCTCTGGTGCGATCGAATTCGTTAAACCAGACCTCGGGCGGATCGGGGCGCACGTCGATCACCGTTGAGGTCCAGGCATTGCCTTCCCAGCGCCGATTCGGGCCCGCCAGGGACAGCTTGTCGAGGTTGTTGATGGCGACCAGGTCGAATTCGTAGTTGCCGGCACCCGCCGGATTGCCTTCCCAGTCGTTGCCATCCCACGTGATGGTGTTGGAGCCTGCGTCAACGACCTGCCCCGCAGTCACCGCCACAAATAGATCCTGCGGTTGCAGGCGGACCCAGGCACCGACAGGTCCCCGCGGCCCGGTCGCCGTGCTTCCCTTTTCGTACACGGCCAGCCAGACCGTGCCGCGCTGATTTATGGTGAAAGGAATGCTCACAATGCCGTTCCCGTCCCACCTTACGTCCTGGGTGCTCACCCGCATGGTATTGAACACTCCGGAGATTTCGGGAGGCACGACGGCACCATCCCATTCAATCGGTGGGGGATCGGTTTCCTCCGCCCACAACGCACCCGTGCCCAGCAGAACTAACGCCAGCCACATCAAGCCAATGCTGAAAAACGTTCGCATTTCTCTTTCCTCCTACTCAGGGTTGGTGGGTCCAATTGACCCACAGCAAACTCGCGAAAAGGGTTCATATCGATCTCTCATCAATTGAGCATTACCTCCTTTCACCAGGCACGCGGGAAAATCCGCCGGCAGGTTACGGGTAGCAAGTTCCCGTCTGAATAATATTTGACATTTGATAATGATAATTTAAAGATATTCCCCTGGTCCACAAAATGAATTTTCTGGGAGGAGGTAGGACTGGTAGTCAACCTCCTGATTTTACACCACTTTTGTGTGTCCCTCTCACAACTCCTCGCCGCGCAAGAAGTTGGAGACTGTGCTTAGACTCTTCGTCGCAGCAACTGCAATGTGAGCCAGTATGGATAGGTCTCGTCCCGATACGCGATCTCGAGGTTCACCTTCCGGACCTCGCTCGGCTGAGGTACGTAGCCTGGTGGCTTTTTGGCGGCGGGCCGCAGCGTGAAACTCAGTCTGTTGCACCCTTTTTTCAGTAGTTCAGGCGCGACCGCCGCCTCCAGGTGACAACCGGGATCGTCCTCTGGATGGTCCGTGGCTGTAAGGGGCGTGGTGATGCCCTGTTCCGGCTCGACAGCCACCTCGTGACCGTTGACTTGCAGCCCGATGTCGTCCGCTGTCATCAGCTGCGTGATGTTGAGCAGCAGCCTGGCGCGCACCGGGTGGCCCGCAGCCAGGGCGGCGGCAAGGTCATCGGGGATGTCAATCTCCATCTCCGCTGTGCCTCCTTCGCTCTGGAGTCCCAGGTCCAGGGGTAAGGCCATCTGGTAGACATAGACCTTGTTGGCATAGCGGAGTCGCTCGGGATCGCCCAGCTCCCGGTAGACCTCCCACTGCAGCTCGAAGAAACGGATTACATAGTCGTAGAAGAAGATGCCGTCGGCCCCCTGTTCGTAAAGCCGGTGGGCCATCGCCCGGTGTTCCAGGTGCTGAGTCAGGGACGCTGGATAGCCGTTGATCAATCCTCCCCGGCGGAACTTGAAGAATTTGGGTTTGCCCGCCCCCGCCACCAGACGGCAATTGGTTCCCGCGACCACTTCGCGCCAGGCCGAGATATCCATCTCATAGAGGCTAGTCGTGCGACAATGCGCGATCAGGTAGTCCAGCAAATCCTCCCGAACCCAGGTGCGCACATTCAGACCCTCGTCAAAATGGCAGCGGATATCGTCTTTCGAGGTTTCGCTCACCTTCTTCTGGCCCGCCTCGGGCTGCAGCTCCAGACCTTTATCTTTCCAGAGCGAGTCGCGGTTGTACAACTGTGCCGACAGCCCCAGATATTTACCCTTCTTCTTGCCCACCTCATCCAGCATGGCCCGCACATCGCGCACGTGCTGGTTCATGGTCTCGCGTCCCTGCGCCTCTTCCCCTGTATTGAAGTAGGGACCGATGCGGGTGTAGTCCAGGTCCAGGCCGTCGACGTCGTAATTCTCCGCGACCTCGCGCAGGAAGGCCAGATTCTGCGCGGCAATCTCCGGCTTGTTCCAATCATAGGTTGCGGAGATCTGGGCGTCGCGCTGCGATTTCAGCCGCAGTTCGGGGTGCTCTTTGTAGAATGTGGTCTGGTATTTTTCGGCCTCCAGAACCTTATACGTATGGTGACCGTCGTTCATCCGGCGGCTGCCCCAGGCCTGAATGCCACAGCGGTGACATTCGTCTACAAAGACGGCCATGGGGTCCATGCCGGCCTCGACCCACGTCTCGTGAGTTTCCCACATTTCGAGCACCGCGGATTTCTGAAAGGCTTTTACCACACCCAGGCAGCGCTGCAGAATACCTATGTGCGAGCCCTCGAAACATTGCACCAGGGAGCGGATCTGCCGTTCGGCCTGTTCGGGGCTACAGGAGGTCTCCCCCGCGTCATAGGTCATGATGAGCCGCTGGCGCTCCCGCAGGGGTATCACTTCCATAGAAGATTGACCTTCGCGACTAAACATGGGGGTCTCCTTTTCGAACATATTTGGGAATAATAACTCGATAGGGTTTTGTTGCACGAAGGAGATAACAGAAGATAGTTGAAAGTCCAAGGGCTCCAAAGTAATATTGTATTCACATCGACCAGGGAGCCCGCGATGCCAAAAGTAGCCTCGCGCCCTGGTAGAAACAAGCCCCAATGGAAGGTGCGCAAGATGAGGAAACCCAACGTCATTGTCGTCCTCGCCGACGACATGGGGTATGGTGATTTCAGCTGTTTCAACTACGGTGCCTCTGAAACGCCTCACCTGGATGCACTCATGTCCACGGGCATCCTGCTGAATCAGCACTACTCGGCTTCCCCGGTCTGCGCCCCGGCCCGCGCGGCCCTGCTGACCGGGCGCTACCCGCAGCGCACGGGTGTGATAGATACGATGGCGGTGAGCGGCATGGACCGCATGGCGCTGAGAGAGACCACCCTCGCCCAGGTCTTCCAGGCGGCGGGATACCGGACGGGCCTGGTAGGCAAGTGGCACGGTGGCGGCGGCGGGAAATATCATCCCAATAATCGCGGCTTTGATACCTTTGCCGGTTTCAACAACAGCCCGGGCGGCTATTTCGACTGGACCCTGGACTTCAACCGCACCACGGTGAAGAGCGATGGCCGCTACCTCACCGATGTGTTCACCGAGGAGGCGATCCAGTTTATCCGCCGGGAGCAGAAGGAGCCCTTTTTTCTACACCTGGCCCATTTTGCGCCCCATGGGCCCCTGGAAGCGCCGCAGGAAGAGAAAGCGGTGTTTGCGGGTAGAGGCAACCTGAACGACAATGTGGCCACCATCTACGCGATGATTCGCCGGCTGGACGCGGGCGTGGGCCGGGTACTGGAGGAAGTGCGCCGGCTGGGCCTGGAGGACCACACGATCGTCCTGTTCTCCAGCGACAATGGTCCGCAGTTTGCCAGCGGCACCCGGGAAACCCGATATGACCGGTTCAACTGCGGTTTCAAGGGCTCCAAAGGCGATGTCCACGAGGGTGGGATTCGCGTGCCCATGCTGGTGCGCTGGCCCGAAGGATTGCCGGGGGGAAGGGTCATCAGCCACATGGTGCATTTTACCGACTGGTTCCCCACCCTGTGTGCCATAGCCGGTATCGAAGCGCCCCGGGATCTACGGCTGGATGGGGAGGACGTGTTGCCGGTGTTGAGAGGCGAGAAGGGGCGGATCAACCCGGTCCGCTTCTGGCAGTGGAGCCGGCTGCGGCCGGTGCCGACGATCAATGCTGCCATGCGCGACGGGGAGTGGAAGCTGGTATATCCGGGCGCGATGTATGCCAACGAGTACCTGCGGGAAGATGTGGAGAATTCGGCGCAGATGTGTGGGGCTATTGAAGAGTATGCGGAAAGCTACGTCGAAGCCGGGGGAGTGCATGTGGGAAGGGTGGGCTTCAGTCTGGTAAGGCTGCAGGAGCCCGAGCTCTACAACCTGGTCTCCGATCCGCTGGAGCAGAGTGATCTGGCACAGAAGGATTCCCAGCGAGTCGAGCGCATGCGCCGGGAATTGAGGAAGTGGTTCGACGAGGTAGACGCGGATCTCTGCAGCATTGACGAGCCTGGCAAGGCGCCGGTATTGTCTCTCTAAATGGAAAGCGGTTCGCCATGTGGATACTCGGATCAGTTCTGGCGGGCATTCTTCTGCTCGTCCTGCTCGAGGGGGTTTCCTTTCTCCTTCTCCGCCTGCTTGCGCCCGAGCGGGGGAAAGCGGTTTCGCAACGCCACGCCATCTTCGGGCGCCGCCACTGGTCTCCTGAGGAGCAGGCGATGCCCAATGAGAGCGTGGACCATCGGGGCTTGCGCAAGCGACGGGATCCCACGCCCTCTTATCCCCTCATGGGGTGGCGCTACCCGAAGCCATCCGTCTATTGGGATCTGCAAACGGACCAGGACGGGTTCATTCCCAATCGACGGGGAGATCGGTCGGCGGTCGATCGCGAGGCGGCAGTCCGGATCTGGCTGGTGGGCGGGTCGACGATGGCGGGATCCGGGGCGAGCGCGAACAATCGCACCATTGCCGCTTTTCTCGAAGAGATTCTCGAGGAAACGATGGGGCGCAGCATCAGCGTCGTCAACGCCGGGGTCGGGGGATGGAGTTCCCCGAATGAACTGGCGTTTCTGACCCAGGAGTTGCTTCCCTTTCACCGGCCGGATGCCGTTGTGGTGATGAACGGATATAACGATACCTGGAGGGCGGTGGTCGCGGGAGCGAAGTTTCGCCGTCACGAGAACGGTGGATGGATTTCCGATTCGAACTACCTCTATGACCCCCGCCTGGAAACCGAGATCGAGCGGGCAGCCTGCGGCCGACTCCCGGCGAGCAGGGCGAATCAAGGCGGGACGGCGTCAGCAGGAAGCCGCTTGCTCCCGCACCGGAACTACTACCTGGGAGAGCTTCTCTCCCGAGCACCGAAGAACAGGTCAGGGCCGACAGCAGAGTTCGGTGAGGTTGACGAATCCCGCGTGGTCCGACCACCGCTTAACGTCGTACCCTATCTGGCCAATGTTCGCACGAGCGTCCTGGTCGCCAATGGTTGGGGGGTTCCCGTTCTCTATATCCTCCAGCCTTCCATCGTCTACAAGGCGAAGCTCACGCCGGAAGAGCTCAACCCGCTCGACGAGGTGCGCCGCAGGACCTACTTCGAAGGACGATGGCGTGCCTATCGGGCAGGGCGCGGCGGCTGCTTCGATGATATCCAGCGCCGGTTCTTCGACGAGGTTCGACCCGAATTCCTCAAACTCGCCGCGGAGTTGAACAGCGACCTTGTTCGCATTGTGGATTTGTCGCGATATTTCGCCGACCATGCCGAAGATCTCTTTTACGATTATTGCCACTACACCGACCGCGGAAACGAACTCCTGGCGCAGGCCTTCGCCCGCGAATTCAGACACTTGGCCCTTCCCGGCCTCGATCCCGCCCAAAGCCTGGAACGACGATGACCGCAATCGGCCGGCGACGACTTACCCTGCATTACCATCTGTGCAGGCCGTGCCCTCTTACTGGAAACCAGATCATGTCCACCCACATCGAAAGCACCACCCCGAGCACATAGCCGATGGCCAGCCCAAAAAAAAAAGGCTTTCCTCTCAGATAGGCCTGCACCCCGCCAAAGTGCAGCAGCGTCCCCTTGACGAGCCACACCAGCAGCAGACTGAACCAGTAGAGCCAGGGGCCAAAGGAGTACTGGAAGGCCAGCCCCAGGGGATGGAGCGGAAACCAGTGGAAGCGCGCCCGCAAAAACGCGATCCCGGCCGCCTCGAAAAACCCGAAGAGCCACACTCCCCACTTCTCCCAATCCGCAGCCGTGCGGTTGTGCAGCGCCAGGACCATCTGATCAAAGACCCGGTCCGCTCCCACGAAGAGTACCGCCCCCTCCTCATAGCCCTGCTCGGTTGCCAGACGCCGACAGGCGCAAAGTTTCTTCTCGATTTGCCGGATCGTATTGGACCATTCGTCATCGAAGGCCTGATCGCCCAACTCGAAGTAGACATTGAGCTTGCTCTTGCTGACATCGACGCAGATATCAAGGGTTTGATCCAGTTGGACCTTCGGAGTCAGTTTGGTAGATTTCATCACGGGCTTCTCCTTTCAGATGAAAGACGTGGTGCTCACGTCTTTGAGGGTCTTTGTCGACACCTCCGAATATCCGAAAGAGAAGCCCTCTTTGTTGCCCTAAGAGTATGTAATGCCATTTATTTGCCCTATCCTCAAGGGCATTATCGGGAGTGGTCAGCCGTCAGCGCCGCAATGATCTTCATACGGCCGCCGCAATCGGGACAGAGAGTCACATCGATACGAAACACCCGGGCCAAAAATACGGCCCAGGTCAAACGGTAACATCGCTGCCCAGCTGTGAGTTCCCCATTGCCCGAAACGGGGCTCTCTTCCTCCTTCGAACCCGGTACGATCTGCCCCCGATCGGCGGCGTTGGGCGCCAGCACGCCATGGTAACCCACCAGATTCAGCCGCGGCGGCGGCACCAGCGCCGCCACTTTCTCGATCAGCTCTTCCGGGGAAAGCAGCAGGTGGGTGGTGCCGTCGGACCACGGCGTCTTCAGGGTGAAAGACACCGTCTGCGCGTCGATCATCGAGAGGCAGCCCGAGGCCAGCGGCGGGCGGATCACGTAATTCCCACACAGCTTCCCCTGGGTCGCATCGGCGACCTGGTTTTTTACGGCATCCCCGGGGAACTGCTCTGCTGGTACGACCTCAACCTGAAAGCCCGCTCCCGGTACAAATATCCCTTCCTCTTAGGCCTGGCCAACGACCGGATCGGATATATTGCCGACCGTATCTTTCCCACCAAAGACATCTTCAACGTGCCTCTGGATTTCGAAAACCGCCCTTTCGGGCAAACCGGCGATGCGGGCGAAAAACTCGTCCAGGCCGCCCTGAAACTGTAACGCCCCAGTCCTCTGTCCTCTGCCTCCCCATCACCGTGACGTATAATCCGCTTCCAGCGGGCACGGCAGCCCGTCCCGTGCCATCAGTGCAATTCGGGCCAGCCCGTGTAGCAGAAAACTCGGCCCCATTTGCGACTCGTACCAGTCGATGCCCGAAGCGCCCCTCGGCAATTCTCCGTCCATATAAATATTCATCAGCTTCTCGGCCAGATCCAGTCCGCCGATCAACCAGCGGTCTTCTTCCGTCACATCGTACAGATCCGCCAGCAATCCCACCCCCAGCCCTGCATCCATCGCCGGCGCCTGAACGTCCTTCGGAAAATCTGCCTCCAGATACCCCTGCCCGACTGCTTCAGCCCAGGCCAGCAACCGCTCATCCGGCCGAATGCGGTGAATACACAGGGCAATCAGCGCAACATAACAGGCTGGCCAGGTCCCGTACACGCTCCCCCAGATGGGCATCTCTTTCTTCAGCTCGTTGGTCTCCCGGGAATTGTACAGCGCAAAAATCCGGTTCTCCAGATCGTGAGGCGCGGCCAGGAATCCATCGATGTACACAATTCCCCGCTCCCGCATGCGTTCCGCCAGACCCGGCAGTTGGCCCTCGATCAAATCGGCGGTTTCCAGCAGGCTGGCCCCCAGCGAAATCGTCTGTCCCGGGGCGTTAACCCTGTAATGGGCGTCCGATTCAGGCGACCGGCTTTCACTCATCAATAACCCCCGTTCGTCCCGGAGGGGCCACCAGTAGTCCAGCATCGTCCGGATCTGGTTCAGAAAATCTTCCCGCCCTGTCTTCAGGTACGCAAAAGCCCAGTCGAAAATGTAAAACCCACCGTGCCGGGGAAAATCGAACGAGCGCTGTCCCTGGGCGTAAGGCCGGATTTCCTCAATATAGGCATGCCGGATATACTCCAGGGGTTCCCCCTCGGTCCAGTGCCCGTTCAACCCCTCGGCAAACCGCGTCACACAAATCGGGTTGAACCCGTGCAGTTTCTCCCAGAGCCACAGGGGCGTCTGCCGCAAATGGTCGTGGGTCGTTTGTTTTGCCCGCTTCGGGTCCCGCAACTGGTAACTGTCCGCCACCCGGTCTTCAACCAGATGCCAGTACGCGTGTTCTCCCCACGGGAAAATCCCCGTCTCCGTATCGGTGCAGTGGGTCGCAAACCGCCTCAGGTACCGATCTGCCGCCGCCGGGTAGTCCGGGCGGTTGAGGACCTCCCCAAGTCCGTACATCGTCATCAGGACCGCTTCATCGTGAATCAAATTGCATCCCGGGTGCGACCGGTCCCCGTCCCGCTGCCCCGGAATGCCGGGCGGCATCTCTGTCATCATCCTGTGCGTCGTGCGGTCGATCAGGGACGGAAAAAGGCCCTCGTATTCCGCGCCGATCTCGATCAAGATATCGATCGACCTGCAGACCCGCTGCAGAATTGTCTCTGCGTCCATATCAAACCTCCGGATACGGAAAAAACGGGAAGCAAGAATCCCGCTGATGTCCCAAATTGGCTGTAAAATGAATAATGACGTATGGTTCCCTTCAACAATCCAACCAGGCGCTATGAGAGCGCTTATAGGTGCCGTCTGACCAAACCGTCTTCAGGTCGAACGCCACCTTGTCGGCACCCAGGATCTGCAGGCGTCCGAAGCATTCCAACAGCACGATAAGCCCGATGATCGAGTAGACTGCAAGTCTCAAGCGCGACACCTCATCCTGTCAGTCTGGTGAAACCGTACGGTCTATCTCATGCTCTTGGCCGGCACTCGCGGGAGGAGTCTCTCGCCTCCGCTTGTTTGCGCTTGAAACGCGAACGCCCATCCGCCGGCATTGAAGCCCACTTGATTGCTCACTTTCAGGACAACCGCGTTTTCCCCCTTCTTCAGCGGCACGGTAATGTCTTCGTGCTGAAAGGAGCGATGGAAACCCAGGTCCCTCTTGTCACCGTTCACCGAAACAACCAAATGGTCATCCCATGCGATGCGTAGGCGCGCCTCACATTCAGCCCGTGGCGATATCGCGCATCGGGCCACGCCAACGCTCTCGCCAATCCTGGATGCGCCGTGGGCGGCGGCGCTAAATACATGGCTAAAGTCAACGAAGCCATGGAACGCCGCCCGCCGTACCCATCGCGCCTGATCTCGGCCCAGTTCCTTCGAGGCCCCGGTAAGCCACGGGGAATCGTCTCCATGGAGCCCCTCGTAGCAAGCGGTTTCATCGAACTCGTCTTCCGGCGGCAGGTTCCGTGACATGGCCCGATCACCTTCATTGGAGAATGGGCCGCACAGGCACCATTCTCCCGCGTCCGGCAGCGCAGCATCACAGGAACCTAGGGGCAGTTCTGTTCCTGGAAGGAGCTTGGCCCATGCCGGAATCCCGAAGAACTCCCGTACCGGTGCGTCCTGATACCAATACACGGTGGAGCAGATATCGTTCGCCATGCATCCGAATCTCATATGGATCGACTTGCGGAAGTAGACTGCGTCGTGCTCAAAGAGGCGATAGCCGACGAGTCGTTGTGCTGGTCTTGCCTGACCCACGTCTTCGTGAACGTAGTATGGCATTGCAGCGAAGTGATGCGTTTCAGGCGGATGCAGGGCGCCGCCGTAGCCGGCACCGAACGTGTCTTCCCCGCCTATCCCCCGGAGAAATGCCGGATGCTCGCCGTCTCCGTCTATGTAGATGTTCTCGGCGCCCCCGTGGCTCCACCGGTCCGTGTCGTCCAGTAAGCGAACCCCGTACACAAATCCCAGCAGCCGGCCCGGACCGTCGGCGTCCAGCATAAGGAATCCCTCGCCGTACCGCTGCGTCGGCATCTCTCTGCGCCACCGCGAGCAGAAGCGAAGGGGCTCAGACATGCAGGAGTCCGGATACCGGTGCCAGTCCACCTGTAGGTAGACCGGTACCTTCTCCGGCCCGGTCTCGAACTCGATCCGGGCATTGCGGGCAAAGGGCATGGGAAAATAGCAGTTGTACCCGATCCACGGCTTCACTGAGAGAAAGTGCGTATCCACCGGGTACCATGCCTGCCCGTGCATGACGCCGAAGAAGTCAGCGACCGGGCATTCGACGTACGGTAGCGGCTCATTGTCGAAATAGATGCGCATGAGTACTTTTCGCCCGGACATCGCTACGCGTTCCGGGCGGGCCAAGGCCACCCAGATGTGCCGAATGCAGCCCCCGCCGTCCAGGTAAGCAAGGGTGTCACGCTCCTCCTCATCGAACCTCCGGGAAATGCTGACACGGTCCGGTACGGGATCGGACGGAAGGTGCAGTCCCAGATCGGTATAGCTGTTCATTGCGTTGGCTCCTTTCATTGCGTTGGCTCCTTTGCTTCCTGGCGTCACCTTTCCCGCCTGAGGCGCTGTTCGTCGCTGAGTTCGTCCATCCGTTCGCACGGAGGGCATTGCGAGGAATCGTCGCAGAAGAGTTCCACCTCGTCGGATTCGGACATAACGCCCTACGCTCCCAGGAAATGCCGTCCCTAGAGGTTGCGTAACACAGGAAGGTGGGCGCGCCTTCGTACATCTCGTCGATAGTGCAGGACCAGGTCCAGTACCACATCTCGAAAATGTCGCTGGCGGTGTTGTAGCTATAACCCCCTTTGATCTGGACTGTTTTACCCTCCCAAGGGTATTCCGGTCGCAGCACCGGCTCCGGCTGCACCGCGTGGGGCACTGAACCTTGCGCTTGAAGCCTGGGTGATCCTGAAGATCGGCATCATCGACGAACAGGTGGAGTCCCGGATCATAGAGATTGGTTGGGTCTGTGAAAGTCATTGCCGCATCCTTCGATTTTTCGTGTGAGTTTATGGGCCGTCGTCGCGACCCGTCCCCATCAGCACGGACTCGTCGCGCCAACGTGGACTTGCCCGTTCCATTGCCCTGGTGCGACTGGCAAGACAGGAACAGTTTTGCGCCAGAACCTCGAACATGCGGTTAGAGACGATGCGGTGCCCCAGATCGTTGGCGTGCACCCCATCGTAGTGGACCATCCAGTCGGCTTCGCTGTAAGCGTCCAGCAGATCGACATAGAGACAATCCTGCGCCCGCGCCAAGCGGGCGATCCCCTTGTTGAACCTCTTGAAGGTGTCGAGATCGCCTTTACCGTAACCACCAAGGTCGCCCCTGTCGAAATCCCACATGTAGTATGGTCCCGGCAACAGGATGACCGGATCGAGTTTTGCGCGAACCCGCTTGATCAGACTCAACATGACGTGGCGAAACATGCTCCAAGAAATGCCACAGCGGGCATCGTTGAGGCCGTAGGAGATGACCAGAAGATCGGGGCACTGGTCGATCACATGCTTCTGCAGGCGCTCGTCCGCTGCCGGTTTGCCACTGGTCTCGTAGGCAGGCGACCGCCGCGAGATCAAGTTCGCACCGATGCCCGCGTTGAACACCTCTATCGGATGGTCCTGGAAATCATCGATTAGTGCCGCTAACCGTGGCACCCAGCAGCGCTCCGGCGAGGTAGACCACCCCCCGGCCGTGGTGCTCTCGCCGAGGGCAACGAATTTGGTAAACGGCGTATGGCGATAGTCCCTCTTTGCTGTCACATCTCGTCTCCACGATAAGAGCCCGAGGGGTCCGCTGCGCCCCATTCACATCTGTCCTACGCCTTCGGGCTGACTGAATCCGCTGAGGGGCCAGAGCAACCCTCAAGTTGTCATATTGTGAAATCGCTAATTTTCGAGGCCCCAGAAGTTGACTCCGTTGTCGTGCAAAATTTGACGCCCGACCTCCAGCGCCAGCTCCTCGTCGAAATACTCTTTCTCCACCAGATCCGCCAGCACGTCGGCCACTAATTCTCGAGCCACCAACAGCGAACCATAACTCTGTTCCAGAATAGTGTGGTCGCCACCCCAAGCGAAGATCTTGTTCATTGGCACGTTCTCGATCCAGGAGGTAAGCGCCTGGCGAACGTGATGCGGTCCTCACCTTGTACCAGTTCGTCACACTTCGTCAAGACCGCCGAGGTCCCCGTCGCCCGCCTCGCCCCGTTGCCCATCGACGATACTCCTTAGAGTCACCAAGATGCGCGCGTCCTGAAGCCCGGCCCGCAACACCTCCCAACTTATGGACGGGACAATGACCTCGCGAGTCGGATTGACCGACCGATTGAGTGGATGATCCTCGCCGCCATCGTAAATGAGGATATGGTCCGGCCGCTTTCGCCGACCGTCGGTGTCATCCCACGAGCTTCCGTTCACGTCGTAATAGGCCCAATGTGCGGCGCCGCGAGAATCCCCGCCGCCGTCATCCTGATCGGATACGCACGGTTCCAGAGCAGGACATCGTCCCTTTTGCCGTGCGTGACGTGGTAGCTGAACAACCGCAGACCGGATCGTTTCCGCTGTTCGATCAGCATCGGGCGGATGGTCTCCTTGTATGCAGCGACTGCCTGTAGGGCAGAGCGACGAACACCATGTCCGCGTGGGGGATCAGCGCCTGCGTATCGGCCGGGCCGGCATAGTCACACAAATCGATAGCTCACGCGCTCAAACCTCCTTTGGCGTGCAAGGCTAGAACAGCCGTCCGTACTCGGTAAAGCCAACCAGCGTGCGCACGAAAAACGACCAGGTATCATACTCATCAGCCTGCCGATAAACATCCTCGAATTCCTTCTTGTCCCGCCCGAACCCGATGATCGTGTGCAGATCATAGCCAAAATAACGCGAGCGATTGATCAGGCTGACAAAGGCGGTGCGCTGCTCGAAACTATTGTGCTCACGGGCCCGGTCTTCCACCCGATACGGCAGCGGCCCCAGACCCTGCAGCCCTGCCTGCAGCGTCGTCCGCCGCCGCAGCGGATACGCTAATCGCAGGATCGGGACTACCCTGAACTCGGAGCGCAGGGCGACATCGGCATCCTGGTCCACCAGGCGCAGGAGCAGGAACTTGAACTGCGGCGTCAGGCTCAGTCGGCCCCAGTACCGGGTGTAGTCCGCCCGACTGACCAGAGTCCAGTAGTCCAGCCGCCGCTCCCGCTGGAAGCGGCCCCCGGGCAGTTGGCCGCCCTGCTGCCAGTTGAGCCGCAAGCGCAGCTTCTGCACCAGATTGAGCGTCGACCAGGGCTTGACTACTCCTTCCAGGCAGGTCTCGTTCACATAGCTGTCCCGGTAGAGCAGGACGTCCTCGCGCACGTACTGGACAAAATAGGGCGCAGTCTCGGACATACCGTAGTTGTAGAAAGAGGGCTGGGGGAAGCGGCGCGCTCGTTCCTCGGCCTCGAGAAACTGGTCCGCGATACTGTCCTGCACCCGGCGAAAGTGGTTCTCGAAAAAGAGCCGCCGCAGGCGACCCACCTCCTCCCGGCGGTAGGTCAGCAGCGCATAGGTGGACTGGTTGCGCCCGGCGCCGGCGATCTGTTCGACCGCGTAGCGGCCCGCGCCCACAGACCAGTGGGGGCTCAAATCCACCTGCCCGAAAAGATGATAGCCGCGCTGGTCAGGGTCATAGGGATGATCCGGGTCCAGGTCGTCTTCGCGCACATCCGGCTCATCGTTGTGGTTGCGGTCGAGCCCGTAGACGTAGTCGTTGGACTCCACCTCGTAGAGCAGGAAGGGCTCTTCGTAATCGGGAATGGCATTGAGGTTGCGGTTGGTGTCCGGGATCCCATCGTTGTCCTCGTCCTGGCCCGGAAACACCCCATCGCCATCGTTCCAGCCCGAAGGGTAGGCGTGGCCCCAGCCCCCAGGGCGGGGCTGGCCCAGGACGTGGCCGGGGCGGACATCGGGCCAGCGATCCCCATCTTCGTTGTCCTGCACCAGGTCCCAATAAACCATCTCGTTGCGCACCCCTGCGAGGGGGCCGTAAATGTACATGTACCTCCCAAACGCCGGTATGTAGGCGCTCATCGTGGTCTTGAATTCCGGATTCATGGAGAAGTACTCTGCTCCCACGCGCCCGCGCCCGAACCAGTGGCTGGCATTGACAAAATAGGCCGCACCCCGATCCACCGACCGCTTCCCCCGAGCATACACAGGCTCTCCCTCCAACTGCGCCGGATAGCGCGAGTAGATGGCCGAGCCCGCGTACTCCCCGTTGATCTCCAGACCAGGCAGACTGACATTGACATCCGCACTGTAGGTGAACATCGCCGTGTTCTCCCCCACGGTGAAACGCACCCACCCCATATTCGACAGATCCTGCACATTGCCCTCGGCGCGCAAAACCGTCTGGTAGTACGTGGTCACATACTGCTTGGTCAGCACCCGGGCATCGGGAAACTTCTCCGACAGGATCGCCAGATCCACCCGGTAGTCATTGCCCAGAAGGGCCTCCACCTCCACGGATTCGAGGTAGGGCTCAAAACGCAGCTCGAAGAGGTATATCAGTTGCTCGTTCCCATCGGCGCGCAGAATCGCCTCCGGCGATTCTGCCACAAAATGCTCCAGCAGACCCTCCAGGTTGGTGTCCCTGCTCACGTCCTGGCCGGCCTCGTGCCGGGCGCGGTAGATAAAGTCCGCGTAGAGCGGGGCCTCGCCGCGACCGAAATAATATGGGGCGGGGGCAGGCGGGGTGTAGAACTTCGGGGTGAATTCGCCGGTGACCTGGGAGATAGTCCCCACCTGAGTGGAGATGCCCGCCTGCTGCCGGATTATGACACTGGGCTCAAGATCCGGCCGCGCCTCGCCATTGACCACCAGCTGCACCTTCTGCACCACGGCCCCGCCGCGACCATCGGCCGGCTCATCATCGGCAACACGCACGACGAGCCAGGCGATGAGCAGCCGGTCAGAGCGGATCACACCTTTGAGGCTGTTGCCCGGCCGCGTGGTCTCGTAGACGTGCAGGTTCACCCCGTTTAGGCCCACCTGCAAAGCGCCCAGCTCAGCCTGCACCCGACTGCCCAGCAGCAGGGTGTTGCGGTCAGAATACCAGGTGTCTTCGACGACCGTTACCCCACCTCCCAGCTCAGAGACCCCGGGGCCGATCGAATTCGGCCATTCAATCCGCGAGCCCAGGGTGGTGAACTGCACCTTCGGTGTGAACAGATCCAGGCGGGCGCCATTGAGATTCACCATCGACAGGGTCAGCGGCGTGAAGCGCGCGAGCACGCCGTCCCCGACTATGGCGCTGTAGCCCCAGCCGCCATAGCCGTCGCGCACCACCGCGAGATTGTCGAACACCGGCTGCCACTGGTCCCATTCCTTGAGAATGGCACTGCCATACTCCAGTCCCGGCCTGCGCTGCTCGGTCCAGGTGAAGAGCTCGTACCCGGTGATGAGATAATCCCCCAGGGAGCTGTAATACGTCCGCGGCGTATCCACATATGGGAAGGCGTGATTCGGGTAGTTGGTGTAGGGGTGGGAGGCATAATTGCGGTAGGCCGGCCCCTCCCACCGCAAAAAAGGCTGGTGGCCCAGCACCTGGGGGATGCCCAATCGCGGCCGCTCCTCCGCGCCGCCTTCCGTCCCACTCCCCCACACTGCGAGCAGCAGCAATAGGCCCCAGCACCTGCGCACCACCGGATCGTTCAAAGACTCCAGCCTCGCATGCATGATCCCTGCTCCCTGTACCTCTGGCGACACAGAAAAAAAGCCAACTCTGGGGAGGCTGGGCCTATTTGGCACCTTCCCCCAAGCTTGGCTTTTCTCTCATAAGCCCGGCTCTATCTCAGGCATCAGCCACGCAGGGGTGGATAGGGACACCCACCCCTGCATAGCACCTAACGCTGCAAAGCTATTTCAGCAAGGTCACCGGGTGCGTGGCCGTAAACTCGCCGGCCTGCATCCGGTAGAAATACACTCCGCTCGAAACCAGGTCGCCCTGCTGATCGCGCCCGCTCCAGGTCGTCTTGTAGGCGCCGGCGCTCAACGCCTCGTCGACCAGGGTGGCAACCAGCTGACCGGCTGCATTGTACACGTCCAGCTTCACCCTTTCGTCCGCCCCGGCCGGCACCGCAAACTCGATGGTGGTCTCCGGGTTGAACGGGTTGGGATAGGCCGCGCTCAGACTGTAGCTGCTCGGCAGGCTCGCGCCCTCCACCCCTTCCACGGCCGTAACTCCAGGACCGAGTCTCCCGGACACCATATCGTAGGGAATGTGCAGCAACATGCCCGCCCCATACGGCTCCCCCTCCGGGAACTCGTAGTCATGAGTGATCAGACTCATCTTCGAGCCGTGGTAGACACCGTCCCACTGCGTGCCCTGGTCTACGAGCTGGAGCTGAACGTTAAACGACCCCTCGTGCCGGAACGGACCGACGTCAGCTCCGAATTTGACGTGGAAGAGGCCGGAGCCGTCCCGGCCCAGGACGCCGAACTGATGGCCTTGGTAATGAATGGTCTCGCTGAAGAACAATGCATGGCCGTCGCTCGAAGGAACAATTTGGCAGACCACACCCGAACCCACCGGGATCCCGAGCGCTTCGGCTTCCTCAATGTAAGTTCGGTCTCCGAACCCATCGCCCTGGTAATTGGCCCACATTACCGTGCCATCGTGTTTCAGGTGGATCATGGGCTGATTAGTCTTCCAGGTGCCAATCCAGATTCCGTGTTCATTGACCCCCATGTGACCCGGACCGCCGGCAGAGCGGGACCCGTCGTCGTTGACCTCGCTGTAGAAGTCGTTCATCGGGTACTCCCGAATGACGTCACCGGATTGTTTGTCCCAGATCCGGACTGAGGTCTCGGGATTGTCGGAGCGGTCATAGTTGGCCGAGTACACGATGTCCTTCCAGGGCTCGGCACACACATCGCGGGGATTCAAGACGATTCCCCGGCCATTGTCCCCAAAGTCGGAGACTAGCTCCCACGTCTTACCGGTGCGATTGATCTTCATCTTGTAGATCCCGGCGAAGTCGCCCGCCGGCTGCTGGGCCCAGAAGATCTCGGGATCCACGTCGTCAAAGCGGATGCCGCCCCAGGTATAGGGCCCTTCCCAGGTGAAAACGTTGTTGTAGGACCAGCGCTCCCAGGCGAGCGGATTCGCCAGGAAATCCGTGCCGAAGTTGTAGTGCATTACATCCCCCGGCCTGCGCCCGAGATCGACGTTCGTGTGGTCGTGTTCCTGGACCCACACCTCGGGCGGATCGTAGCGCAAATCAATCTGCGTTTTGGGCCAGGCAGTGCCTGGTTCGCGCATTCCCGGGCCGGCCAAAGCCACCTTGTCGAGGGTGTTGATCGCGAACAGGTCGAATTCGTAATCGCCGGAACCGGCCGGGTTGCCTTCAAAGTCTTTCCCATCCCAGGTCAGGGTGCCCTTGCCCGCCCCAAAGACCTGTCCGGGAGTCACGGCCACGAAGAGATCCTGCTGCTGCAGGCGGAGCCAGGACTCGAAAGGACCCCGCCGCCCGGTTTCGTTGCTTCCCTTCTCGTACACGGCCAGCCAGACCGTGGCGCGCTGGTTCAAGGTGAGGGGAATGCTCGCACTGCCGCTGCCGTTCCAGGGCACGTCCTGGGTCGTCAACTGCAGGACATTGAACACCCCGGAGACTTCGGGAACCGTGATGGTCCCATCCCATTCAGCCGTTTCGGGCCATGTCTTTTCGTCTTGCCCCCAGAGGGCACCCGTGGCCAGCAGGACCAGGGCCATCCCGATCAAACTAATGCTTAACTTCCGCATGATCTTGCCTCCTTCTATTTGGTGAGCACACAAATCTTTCCCCCTCCAAAGAAGCTGTACAACTCTAGACCTCACCTGCTTTCTTTTTTTAGGGGAGAGGAAAAATTCTCCACCAGATGTAGATGATGGCTAGCAGGTGCTGAATTGTATCATATACAATAAATATTATAATAACGATAAACCAGAAAAATTTTGTGTTTTTGCAAAATCTATTTCACTGTAAAAACTCAGAATTTATAAAACACATCCTTCAATTCGTGAAGTGTCGAAAAAACAATAGGTTGCGATTTTAGAGGTAGACGCGGAGCTCTGCAGCGTTGACGAACCTGGCAAGATGGCTCCCCCTGCATTACCATCTGTGCAGGCCGTGCCCTCTTACTGGAAACCAGATCATGTCCACCCACATCGAAAGCACCACCCCGAGCACATAGCCGATGGCCAGCCCATAAAAAAAAGGCTTTCCTCTCAGGTAGGCCTGCACCCCGCCAAAGTGCAGCAGCGTCCCCTTGACGAGCCACACCAGCAGCAGACTGAACCAGTAGAGCCAGGGGCCAAAGGAGTACTGGAAGGCCAGCCCCAGGGGATGGAGCGGAAACCAGTGGAAGCGCGCCCGCAAAAACGCGATCCCGGCCGCCTCGAAAAACCCGAAGAGCCACACTCCCCACTTCTCCCAATCCGCAGCCGTGCGGTTGTGCAGCGCCAGGACCATCTGATCAAAGACCCGGTCCGCTCCCACGAAGAGTACCGCCCCCTCCTCATAGCCCCGCTCGATGGTCGCCCCCGCAGCCACGAAAAAGCCCACCGGAAAGGCCACCATCACTGCCGCCGTCACCCACCGGGCTTGATCCCGCAGGGAAAAAATGCGCAGTTGATGGGCCATCGCCGGCCACGCCGGCATGCGGATCGTGCCGAAGAAGGCTTGGCTGGTAAAAAGCTTGAAGGCGATCAGGCTGCGCGGCGACAGGTGGATCGAACCGATCAGGTCGACGATGAAGGTTTCGCCCTTCATGTGCGTAAAGTGGGGAAAGAGGTAGGCGAACCCCGTGGCCGCCATGAGTTTGACCGTGACGAAATAGACCAGCGTCATTAGCAGGAACGCTCCCAACGCCAGGGGTAGGCTCATCCCCAGGCCCACGACCCAGTTGATCACATAGGCTGCCGATAGCACCAGACCGACCAGGGCAAAACGGTAGTGGACGATCTGGCGGTGGTCCCCTTCCCCGCTGCGCACCTGCTGCCACACCTGCCGCAAATGCCCTCGCGCCAGCCAGATCGACCACAGGGCCAGAAAGATCAGGGCCCCGTAGCTCTCCATGAAGAGGGCCTCCCGCCCCTCGATCTGCTGGCCAGCCATCCCCGCGGAAAACCCCACCCGCAGCAGGGCCCAGTCCTTGAGTACGGCCAGCCAGTAGAAGACGATCAGGCTGCCCAGGATATCCAGCGGGCACAGATAGGCCACAGCCAGCACAATCGGCATCACCCGCACCCCTATATCCCGGGAAAGGGATGCAGGCGATGTAAGTATATGGCGCTGCCAGAAGACATCCAGCGGCGGCAAGCCCGGCGCGAAATAGGTCGCGATATTGTAGAGCGTTGGCAGGAAAACAACCCCCACCCCGAGCCAGAACAGCGGCGAATAGAAAATCATGGGCATGCGCCGCGGCCCGTCGAAGCCCCGGGTCAGGTCCAGCGGCAACTGCGCCAGGGGGAACGTGAGCTTTTCGACCTCCACCCACTGGCGCTGAAACAACACGAAGAGGCAGAAGCCGAACACCACTAAACCCAAAGACACTCCCAGCCACTGGCCGATCACGCCCAGCCAATCCATCCACGGCACGGGCGCGCCATCCTCCGCCCCGAACCAGAACCCGTCGATCACCTGCGGTGACGTGCGAGCAAAGACGTGCCAAGGCAGCAAATCGAAGAAGGTCTCGGCCCACTGGTTTTCAGATGTGGCAAAGTGGGACGGCGCGGCCACTACCGAAGCCCAATCGTGGATCCACCCTTCTCGCGGCATGGTGCCCACCACCCAGGTCATAGAGAAGATGGTCAGCAATTCGCCCCGGCGCAGGGCCCTCTGCGGGAAGAGCCGTTTGAGGCCGACATTGACAAAAAGCCACAGCACGAAGGACGAGAACGCCACCATGGTAAACTGGGCCTTGACATTGATATCCATCCAGTAGAACATGGCGGCAATGGTCAGGGCTCCCAGCACCAGGGCGCGCGGAGTAATGAAAGGGGACCCTTCACCGGCCTTCCGCCCGGGCAAAGGCTCCCCCGGTGTCGTGTACTGTGCCAGAAGAGGATTCTCGACCATAACATTGCCTGTGAATCGGGGGAAAATTAGCAAGAATGAAAGACGTTGCCAAATTCCAACAGATGACTTGATTAGTTTGCACTGTAGGCTTTTTTTCCCCACCTTAATGCGAACATATAGGAGGAAAACGATGCTCACCGGCGATCAGTTGAGAGAGAAGCTCCGCGGCCCCGTCGTGGCGATGACTACCCACTTCAAGGACGACTATTCGGTAGACCTGGATGCCATGAAGCGCCTGACCGAATTTTACGTTGAGCAAAAAATCGCGACGGTCATCGTTACCGGCAGCACGGGCGAGTTCTTCTCATTGACCGACGACGAGCGCAAGCAGGTACAGAAGACGGTCATCGATACGGCGGGAGGGAGCGGGATGAGCGTCATTGCGGGCACCGCCCATTCCGGGTCCCATATGACCATCGAATTGACCAGGTACGCCGAGGACATCGGCGCGGCCGGCGCCATGCTTCTACCGCCCTACTACGGTACTAACGGCGGCGGCTTCCCGGTGATCCAGCACCACTTCGATGTGGTGACCAGCGCGACCGAGATCGGGATTGTCATCTATTTCAGCAATGCGGTGCTATGGCAGGTGCAGGATGTCATCGCCAACCCGAACATGCTGCTGGACCTGATCGAGTCCTGCAACGGGCACGCGGCCGGCTTCAAGGACTCCACGGGGAATTTCCCCTTCTACCGAGCCCACAGCCAGTTGCTGGAGGGCAAAGTCGCGACCATGGGCAGCGCAGGCATGAACTACTACCTGTGGGGTCACGAATTCGGATCGTCGTGCTTTCTGACTGGACTGGGAAATATCTGGCCGCGGTGGGAGATCGAATTCTACGATCACCTGATGGCAGGGCGTCGCGCCGAGGCCGTGAAGATCGTCACGGAGAAAGACCTGCCCTTCCTTGGCGCTGCCAGCACCACGCGGCGCTACTGGGCCTGCGTGAAGGCCCTCCAGGAAATGGTCGGTCTGCCGGGCGGTCCCATGCGGCCCCCGCTGGTGGATTGCACGCCCCAACAGCGGCGGGAACTGCGGCGGGTGTGTACCGAGATCGGTTTGATGTGAGCGGATGTGGAGGGAATCGTGAGGATCACAGGCCTCAAGGTCTTTCTCATCAACCCGGGCCGCAAGGTCTCCTTTGGCACCGGCTGGGGCAAGAACACCGTGCTCGTCAAGGTGTGCACCGACCAGGGAATCGACGGGATCGGCGAGGCCTTCGGCACCGGCAAAGCGAAGACCATCGAGGCGGCGCTCTACGAGTTCGAGCGCTGGCTGCAAGGCAAGGACCCTACCGAGATCGTCCGCAACTGGTATGCCTACTATCGCGGCAGCCGCTACCCACTGGGTACGGCGACCATGGCGGCGTTGAGCGCGGTGGAGCAGGCGCTTTGGGACATTGCGGGCAAGGCCTGCGGCCTGCCGGTCTACAAAATGCTGGGCGGACCTGCGCGCGACCGGATCAAACTCTACGCCAGCGGTTACCTTGCCCAGCCCCGGCACTTCGATCTCCCCGGTGATGACCTTGTGGGATCCTGTAAAAGGGTCGTGGAGGCCGGCTTCAAAGGAGTGAAGTTCACACCCCAGCCGGACGACTATGCAAGCAAGAGCCCGCACCAGGTGTTGAGCGACGCCATTGAACGCGTGCGCTCCGTGCGCGAGGCGGTGGGCGACCAAGTCGATATCTGCCTGGACTACCACGGCCGCAGCTTTAGTTCCGCCGAAGCCATAAAGCTCGCACAAGCCATCGAGCCCTTTCATCCGCTCTTCCTGGAAGAACCGGCGATGACCGAGGCACCGGACTCGATGGTGGAGGCCAGGATGAAGACCGTTATTCCCATCGCCGGCGGCGAGCGCTGCATCAGCCGGGATCGCCTGCGCGAAATCCTCGAAAAGCGCGCCTTGCACATCCTGCAGCCAGAACCCACTGTGTGTGGCGGGATCCTGGAGACGGTGAAGTGGGCGGCCATGTGCGAGCTCTACCACGTCGTCCTGGCGCCGCATCAGGCCTGCGGCCCGGTTTCCCTGCTCGCGTGCGCTCATATCGACGCGAGTATCTCCAACTTCCTGATCCAGGAGTGCAACGTGGATCTCGAAGATCCCTTCTTGCGGGAACTATATGCGCCGCTGCCCGAAATCGAGGGCGGTTTTCTCAAGCTTCCCGAGCGGCCGGGACTGGGAATAGAGCTCAACGAAGGCGGGGCCGCAAAGTATCCCTACAAACCCTTCGACCGCCCGGTGATCCGCGAAGCGGACGGATCGATCGGGCTGGAATAGGAACAACTATTGATCTACCGCACACTGGGTCGAACCGGGCTGGAGGTGTCGCTTCTTGGAATGGGAACGGGCGGACTCGATCCGCTCGGCCTCAAGAGCGGTCGCCCGGAGTCAGAGATGGTGGTGCTCCTGCACCGCGCCTTCGATCTGGGGCTCAACCTCTTCGACACCTCGCCCGGCTACGGGAATGGCCGTAGCGAGCGGATTCTCGGCCGCGCCTTGGTGGAATTGCCTCGGGACGAGGTTGTCGTCTCCACGAAGATCCCTCTGGCCACTTCGATGCCGGGCGAGCCGGCAAAAGTTTTGACCGCCGGCGAAGTCGGCGGAGCCGTGAATGAAAGCCTAAATCGGTTGCAAATGGACTACGTCGATATCATGCTCATGGCCGTGGCCGATCTGCCCGAACATTTCGATACCGTCATCGAGGATCTGATCCCGGAACTGGCAAAGCTCAGGGAACGGGGCAAGATCCGCTTTATCGGTTCCAGCGAAATGACCCGTTCTGACGGCGGCCACGTATGGCTCCGGAGAGTCCTTCCCACCGACCTGGTCGATGTGGCAATGGCCGGGCACAACATGATCAACCAGTCCGCGCAGCGCTTTGTGTTCCCCATGTGCCGGGAGCAGAACATCGGCGTGATGAACGTCTTCACCGTCCGGAACCTGTTCGGGAACATGCCCCACCTCAAGGAGGTCATCGCCGATCTGAAGCGGAGGGACCTTATTGCTGATAATGCGGTATCGGCCGCTGATCCCCTGGGTTGGCTACTCGAGGCGGGCGACTGCGAGTCCCTGGTCGAGGCTGCCTACCGATACGCCGCGTACACGGACGGAGTGACGAGTGCGATGTGCGGCACCATCGACCAGGCCGAACTCGAAGAAAATGTCGCGTTCATCGCGAAAGGACCGCTGCGAAAGGATAAGATCGAAGGCCTGCGTCGGACCTTCGGGCATATTGCAGAGCCGATCGGGAATTGATTAAATTTCCATCTCCAAACTGGTTTTCTTCTTGGACTTCCCACCGTCCGGTAGACACGCGGCCTCGGGATTGACGCCGTCCAGATGGGAAGGTGACGGAGGGGATTGTAGAACATTTCAATGTTGTCAAAGACTTCGGCCCGATCGAGATCGCGGGTTTTGTAGCGCCCCCCTGATGTGGCCGGTGACCACTTCGAGGACGGCAAACAGGACTGCGACCATCTGTTTGACTTGCTGTAGCAGCTAACCCGCACGCGTCACGAACTCGACGAACTGGGGACCGCCCATGACATCGCCTTGGGCGATCTTGCCCCGCTTGATTTTGTTCAAGTAGTCAATCGTGTTTTGGAACATGGGGCGAAGCCGCTGCGACACCGTCTCGAGATATCCCGGCACCAACATATAATCCGCGCCCCGAGCGACAGTGTGGGTTTCCCATTCCTGTGCCACGGACATGATGTGGCCGTGCAAGGTCTCGCGCCGGTGGCCTTCAAAGTAGACGCCGCGGTGAAGCAGCAGGTGATTGTAGAAAACCGCTTCGCCGACCTCCGGCTCGACCACCACCTGGTGGGGCATATCGGCGTTAGGGTCTTCCCGCAAGACGCGGATCTCTTCCTCGCTGACAGGACGGCGATGACTTCCCGGTATCACGTGCAGGCAGTTATCTCCTTCGTAAAGTGGGCAGTTCCACTGGGCGTGACGCTGGCGCTTCAGCAGGATTGCCATTTCTTCCCCGGGACTGGCGTAACGCTCCATTCCATCGCGGTGCCAGACGCGTGCCCAGTTGCCACGGCGGCGTGCACCGAGCAGACAAAATAGCGCATTCCAGATGAGGTTCGGACCAATCAAGTCCTCAATCGTCACCAGAAGCGGGTCGGAGGCCATATAGTCAAAGAAGGCTTGGTCATCCACTCCGGGTCGAAAGTACAACCAATAACGGTCTCTCGCCTGCTCAATTGGGAGCTTGGACCACTCCTCTACCTTGGCCGCCGAACTGCGCCGCAGCGGCTCTAACAGATCCAGGTCGAGCCCTGGGACGATGACATACCCCTGTTCCTGGAAATGCGTTATCTGTTTCTGGTTTAACATGTGTCCTCCTTTTTCCTCTTGGCCGGTATCTTCAAACTAGCGCATCGGGGAGTTCTTCAGGGAATGGGTTTCGCCACTCTCTCCAGCGGAGGAGTCCTCCTTCCTTCAGAACTTACAGCCTGTCACAATCGCCTACACCAAATATCTCGGTAGGCGCGAACGAACAGGGTCGAGTAAACCCTGTCGTTTCTCAGTTCTTTCAGCTTTGGCAACATTTAGAACTGGGCAACTTCCACTGCCAACTTCCGAAACCTTCTGCTGAATATTGTACCCATTGTTCTTCCCGGGTCAACGAGAATTCCCGCCTTCTTGACGCCCGGGACCGGAAGGTGGTCTTTTGTCCTATGCCCTGCCAAGCGGCAACGTTGCGGTCGACCAATCCGGTCCAAAGGGGTATCGTCGTCTTCATCCATATTTTCTACGGCATCAACGGAATGAAGGCAAACCGGGAGACAATCTTCCAACCAGGCACTAGCTGACTCCCTGGGGACCGTGGCTGTTGTGATTGCCTTGGATAGTAGAAGAAGGAGACGAAGTCGCGCAAAACCTCGTACTCAGGAGGCCTGAAATGACCAAGCTGCCCATTGGATACTTCAGAAGCGTTTACAAGCACGAGGGGCTGTTCGTCAACGACCATTGCTTTATCAGGCACGATGACACCTGGCATTTCTTCTACATCCACGGCCTTGAGAGGCTTCACTGGTCCCATCCGAAGAGCCAGCTCGACATCGGCCACGCCACCAGTCCGGACTTGATCCACTGGACGACGCAACCGTCCATACTCTCCGTGAGTGAAGCTGAATGGTGGGAAAAACGAATGGTCTATGCCCCATATGTCATCAGGCACCAGGACACATTCTATATGCTCTACTGTGGCTCAGAAGCCGGCGTCCAGCGCGAGCGAATTGGGCTGGCGACATCCAGGGACCTGTTCCATTGGGAACGCTATCCGGGAAATCCACTCATCAGTCCTTCAAAGTCATGGGCGGCCTACGGCGGAATGGGCAGCGATGATCCTGGCAGCTGTCGCGACCCCCACGTGATCGCCCACGATCGCTACGGTTTCATCGTTTACTGGGTTGCGGAAAGGAAAGGGGACCCAAGGTACACGTGTGTGGCCGCAAGTGTTTCCAACGACCTGGTACACTGGCAGGAATGGGGCCCTCTCCTCAAACTTCGCCAGCACGAACCGCCCGGAACCGCGAACATAGAATCCGTCGGCGTGGTCTCCTATGCCTCAAGGTACATCATGTTCTTTAAATACGGATACGGTACATACTGGGTGGAAAGCGGGGATCCCCTGGACTGGGAAGGTCATGAAATTCGCTTCCTGAGCACGAGTCATGCCTCGGAGGTATTCGAATGGGAGGGCAGGTGGTATATATCCTCCTGCTCCAAACTACCGCAGGTAGCGGCCTCCTACCCCGCATTCTATAAAGGGCTTTACTTGGGCAGGTTGAGATGGGATCACTTCAGCGTGAGCATTTCCCCCAGGCCCATAGGTGCCAGGGAAGGTTACTTCACGGAAGGAGTGAGCGCCGAGGAGATCCACCCCAGGGTTCTCGAGGCGGACGAGCTGCCGGACGACTATCCACTACCTCATTCAGCGCTGTTGATGAGGGGATGCCTTGGCCGGTCTCAACAAGGGTCGGGATGACGGAGGTTTGGAGCAGGCTGATCCTCTAGCCTGCACCTCGGCCCTGGTGCACTACGACCGGGGTGGGGCGATGCACTACGAGGAAGTCGGCTATTTTTCCCAGCCCAGTTGGAGGACCAGAGCCCACCATTATGTATTCGAGGAGTGCATGGTCGGAATTGAGAAAGATGCCCTGCACCTGGTGCGGCGCACAGAGGAGCCAGCCGGCCTCAGTGTTGCCATCGTTGCGGGTCGATGGCGGCCGCGTCCGTTTTCATTCCCTTGGGCTTGTGCTCCTGCTTCCACTCACGGCCGGTGGTGTTCGGGCTCTGCAAAAAACGCCTGGCTGCCGGAGGCGCTGCGGCCACCAGCTCCGGGTCCCACTCCTCCATCGGCTTGATCGGTCCGGCCCAGGCCGGACGATAGCCCAGTTGGACCAGAGTTCGCTGCGATTGGGTCCTGTTGGGATGGGTTCCGTGAAACAGGTTGATGGGGATGATCACCGCCGTACCGGCCCGCGGACACAGGGTGACCTCGCCGGGATGCCACCTGTAGCGCACGTAGGGATTGGCCTCGGCGTGGAAGGAGAGGTGAGAGCGAGGAACCAGGCGGAACGGAGCGCACTCGGGGGTCAGATCGTCCAGGTAGTAGAGCACCCGAAGCAGGCGCGGCGAACTGCCCTCGTATCCGAAGATGGAGGAGCCGAAGGGCTGGCCGTCGGTGTGCAGAGAGATGGGCGGCGAGCCGGCCAGGGTGCGGGAGAAAAACCCGCGGGTGAAGACGATGTCGGGTCCCATCAGGACCTCGAGGAAGCGGATCACCGCGGGGTTGGCGATCAGCTCGGCCAGGGCCGGGCTGTGCCACTGCGGTTCCAGACAGTAGGTTTGCGCATCGCTGTAATCTTTGGCCTGCATCGGAGCATCGGCCATCTGCGCCTTGATGCGCTCCATGGACTCGTGGTCGAGCGCCTCCGGCAGGACGACGTAGCCTTCCACCTCGAGATGGCGGATTTGTTGCCCCAGAGTCAATTCACTGAAATCGGTTTTATCGACGTTCATGAAAGGAATCTCTTCATGCCCCTCGATTACTTTTGTTGCTTGCATGGATCCTCCAATTCTGACCTTCGGCGGGTTTGAGGAGCTGGACAATGGAGTTGCTCGCCCTGGGCCATTCGCTCGGCGGGCTTCGCCCGACGGCAACCCGATCTGCACAAAGCTGGCGCCGTCGTCGGTTGATTCTGGAGCTGGATCGCGGTGGTTTCGACGATCTCTCCTCCGAACCTGAATTCCTGGCGCGGAACGCGGAAAGGATCAATGACCTCCAAGTCGGCGATCTTCATCCTGGATTCTCTTTTCGGGAACAGGCTTGGGGTTCTATGACTATTGGCAGCGCAAGCGCAACTGCACCGCGTCCAGGGCGAGAGCGGACGAAGCGGACTCGCCGCGCTTTTTCAGGGTTACTTGAAGCCGGTTCTCTCCCCTTCGGATCTGGGCGGGATTGAGCCGGCACTGTAGCCATTGACCTTCCTGAGGGTTTCTTCCCGGAGCCGCCGGCTCCAGTGCGTCGAGGGTTTCACCGTTGAGGCGGACGACAATGACGTCGGCTGCCACGTGGTCCCACAGGTGGATGCGGAAATCCAGGCTCCTGGCCTTGGCGGCACCCGGATCTTCGCCCACCTGAAAGCTGACCGCAGCGGTGACGCCGGGTTCGAGAGTCAGCTCGTCGACGGCGTGGAAGCTGTTCTCCCCCTCGAATGAGGTGATTCCGTAGATCTTGTCTTTTCCCTTCATGGTCGCCGTCTCGCCGATTTCCCGCCACCACTGGGGCTCGCCGAGGGCGGGATTGAAGATGTAGAGGCCATCGGCTCCGGCGTTGAACAGGTTCATGGCCGCTCCGCGCCAGGCGGGGAAGGTGCCTTCCCAGCCGTTGAAGACCAGGATGTAGGAAGGCTTGCCGCGGCGTTCCGGCTGGCCGCCAAAGAGGGTTTCGATCCACGATCCGAAGCGCCGGTGTTTGCCGGCGCTGAGGTCGAGAAAGGCCCAGCGGTCCCACAAGCCCCAGGACATGCAGGGGTAAACCGGAACCTCGTATTTGTGACCGAGGGCGATGATTTTGCTGTAGGAGCTGCTGAACACCGACTCCGCGCTGCCCCCGGGCATGATCTGATCGACCAATCCCTCCGCCAGCCAGGTCTCCAGGTCGACCCCGACGTGGAGCGAGTCCGCGGCGCTGAACGGGGTATGGGCGGCCAAAAGCAGGGGGCGGCCGCGGCGCCGGGCAACCTCGTCGGCCATGCGCCGGATGCGGCGCATGAGGTCGTTCATCAGGTCCAGATGCTGCGGCTCAACCGGGTCCCCCTGCATCGACTCGCGGAAGAAAGGGTAATATTTGAAGAACTCCATGCCGATGCAGTCCACGTCGTAGTTCTGCGCCACCTCCTCAATGATGGCGAAGATGTGCTCGCGCACCTGGGGAAAGGCGAAGTCCAGACGGGTCCAGGGGAAGGGTGGGTCGTTCTTCTCCCAGTCGCCCTCCTTGCCCATCATGAATTCCGGGTGCTCCAGCTTGAAGGGTGCCAGGCCATAGGTCCAGCGGCGCGAACCGGGTGGGTAGGCGTCGTGGCAGTCGTTCATGCGCAGGGCCCAGACCGCCTCCATGCCGTGCTCGCGGCTGAAATCCAACTGCACCTGCAAGGTGTCGCGGCCGTAGTTCTCGACCAGCTCCAGGGGGATTTCCTTGCCGTAGAACCCTCCCAGTTTGGTGTGGTGCGAGAAAGTGAGGCCGGCCATGCAACTGGCGTACCAGTTGCTGTCAACCTGGGAGCCGATCAAGGGGGTGCTGCGGGCGTCGAGGAAGTCCTGGGCCAGGTCCTCGGAAGCGCGCACCATCAGGGCTTCGGCGACATCATGCTCGTGTTCCACTCCGGAGCGCGCCTCGAGGGCATCGTCGCCGTCATTGTTGTAGATGATGCGCCGCCGCCGCCAGCGGGCTTGCTGCCTTTGCTCGTCCATGAGTTCACCTTTTTTGATAAGGATGTGCACAAGTCTTTGGTCGACTCGTTTTTTGACAAAATAGGCCAAACAGGCCAATGGGTAAAGACGCTGGCAGGGGCCCTCTCCGGGGTGGGGGAGATGGGACATTGGCGCCAGACAATAGGGGGAGAGGCGGCACGAGCAGAGGGGATTCACCTCCTCATTTTTGCTCACTGCGCGCCACAGCGGCCACGCCGCCGAGTTCGAGGACTATCTGGCCAGCCACAGCGGCCACCTGCGGCGAGGAGCTCAACCGCCCCGAAAATATGCGCTCGAACAATAGAAGCGGAGAAACCGGGATAACCATAAACGGCCGCTCCTACCCTGCCGGGGATCTCCCCGCCTTGATGGCATAAAATCAATAGTCCGCCACCGAACCATCCTCCAGGAAGTGTCCCTCCCAGCGAAACTGCCGGGCGGGATCTTTCCCTACCGCGATGGCGCGCTCTTCGTCCACTTCCACCCCCAGCCCCGGCCCCTGGGGCAGCGATACGTATCCCTCGCGGTCCATCTCCCAGGTTTTGTGCGCCACCCCTGGCGGCATCTGGTCATTGTAACCTTCGTGAATCAGGAAAAAGGGCACCGACGCGGCCACCTGCAGACTGGCGCTGAGACCCAGATAGGACATGGTGCAATGAGGCGCCAGCGGCACGTGGTGGGCTTCGGCGAGGGCGGCCACTTTCTTCATCTGGCTGATGCCGCCGCCGTGGCCGCAATCAGGCTGCAACACGTCGATGACCTGGGCTTCGAGAATCTCGCGCACCTCCCATATGGTGCGATCGCGCTCCCCCGTGGCCAGGGGCACGGACACGGACTCGCGCACCTTGCGCATCACCTCGATGTTGCCGGGCACCCAAGCTTCTTCCAGGAAAAGGAGATCGTCGGCCTGCAGGTGCGACGCGAACTGGGCTACGATGGGGGGCGGCAGGCAACTGTGGGCGTCGAACATCACGGCGCCGTCGGGACCGACCTTTTCACGCGCCCGGCGCACTTGGCGCACCAGTCCCTCGATTTGCGCCGGAGAGCCGGCAAAGGGCTGCGAGCCCCCGGGACTGAGCTTGACCGCCCTCGGACTCGGATACATCCAGATCTTGTCGCGGCAGGGACCGCCCAGCAGGCGGTAGACCGGGACGCCGTAGAGCTTTCCGGCGATGTCCCACAGGGCCATGTCGATGGCCGCGATCACGTGCAGCATCAATCCACCCCCGCGCAGGTTGCGATGCGCCCTGAACAGCAACTGCCAGAGATGCTCGATGCGGGTCGGATTTTCGCCCACAAGCAACTTCCCCAGGGATTGAGCCAGAGCGCAGGCGACCTGCGTTTCAACGTTGTTGATCTCGCCCCATCCCACCGTGCCCATATTTGTCTCGACCTTGACGTAGCCTTTGCGTCCTACGGGAATGGCGCGCAGTCTCTCGATGCGGATCCGCGATCCCCGATCTTCCGTTTCCCGGCCATTTTCGCTCATTTTCGGCGCTCCTCAACCCTGGGTGATTACGTCCTCTTTGACGATGTTCTTGACGTGGATGAAGGGGGCGAACTCGAGCAACTCCCGGGTCTCCGGCGACAGCCGCGGCGCGTGCTCGGCCAGCCGAAGTCCTCGCGGGCGCAGTGCAGACCGGTATTGCTGGTGGTAGTCGACGTATTGACCGCCGTGGAGGTAACCGGTAAGGTCGAAATGATATCGTTGCCCGGGGGTCATTGAAGGTCTCCTTGCAGGGGAGGAGTTCCCCGTGGACTGGATGGTGTGAGCCTGGGCGCCCGGCGCATTTCGCCCGGACGAGGAGGCCGACTTGGGAATTTGTGGAAACGGCCGGTTGAAAGCAAGAATCGGCTGTTTTAACTTGGGCTTGTCCTGATTCACCTGGGAGGGGAAAGATGGCGATGAAAGAATCCCCGGAGACCGCGCCCGGCAGATCTCGAGAGGGACGCATGGAGGATGGAATAATATGCAAGTTGTGGCCGTCAAGGACCGGCGCAAAGCCGGAGTGGTAGAGAAGTCCGATCCCGGCGCCAAGGAAAATTTCGCCGTAGTGCGGGTGCACGCGGCTCCCATGTGCACCGAGTACAAGGCCTACAGAAGCGGAAGGGTGGGAGATGTCCTGGGGCACGAGGCCGCCGGGGAAGTTGTCGAGGTGGCGCAGCCTGGCAAGGTGAAGGTGGGCGACCGGGTGGTGGCCATGCCCCTCTATCCCTGCGGCCAGTGTGCTCTCTGCCTAGCTGGGGACTATGTCCACTGTCGCAACCGGGTCGATCCCCTCGAGATCTGCGGTTGTGAGGCCGGGACGGCGACCTTTGCCCAGTACATGCTCAAGGCGGACTGGCTGCTGGTTCCCATTCCCGCCGGCGTTTCCTACGAGCACGGCAGCATGGCCTGCTGCGGTCTGGGGCCGACCCTGGGCGCCATTAGGCTCATGCAGGTAAGCTCCTTCGATACCATCCTGATTACGGGCATGGGACCCGTGGGTCTGGGGGGAGTCATAAACGCTGCCCACCTAGGTGCGCGGGTATTAGCCGTGGAAGGCAACCCTTTCCGCGCCGAGCTGGCGGAGAAATTGGGGGCGGCCGCCGTCTTCGATCCTGCCGATGAGAAAATAGGTGAGAAGATTCTGGAGTTGACCCAGGGAACCGGAGTGGACAAGGCCATCGACTGTGCCGGGGTGCCGGAGGCCCAGCGCTTGCTCATCGACCTGGTGCGCCGCAAAGGCCACCTCGCCTTTGTGGCCGAAGGAGGCGAATTCCCCCTGCGGATAAGCAACGACATGCTGCGCAAAGGTCTGACCCTGCACGGTGCCTGGCACTACAACCTGGCCCACGCGCCCAAGATCATGCAAGTCATCCAGGACTGCTCTTACCAGCTCGACCAGCTCATCACCCACACCTTTCCCATGAGCCAGGTGCAGGACGCCTGGGAGTTGCAGCTGACTGGCCGCTGCGGCAAAGTCGTTTTGAAACCGTGGGAGTGAGCCCCGCGGAAGGACCAGGGCGCGGGTGGTAGATTCGTCAATGCAGCCCCTGGCAAAGGAATGGTCAGCCACCGGGAAATACCACTTCCCGGCCCCATCTCTCCCGGTCACCGCTATGGCTTCCTAGGTGGACCGGGTCCAGCCTCTCAAGGTCTCCGCTTCCTGAAGGAAGAACCGGGTGGACTCATCCTTGACGAACTCCAAGATTACGGCGTGGTCCCTGCCGCTGGATTCTATTTTGTCCAGGTAGGTCTGCCAGTCCTCCCTGCCCTCGGCCAGGAGTCGGCGCTCGCCGCCGACACTGTGGTAGGCGTGGAGGTTGCGCAGCCAGGGCAGGACGGTGTCGAGGGATTGCAAAGCTTGCTCGGCGTCGCCGTAGACTTGCCAGTAGGTTCCCATATTCTCGTGAGCGACGTCCTCCAGCAGTGTCCTGGCCGAGGCGGGGGTGTCCGTCAGGGTGCCGGTGTGGTACTCGTAGGCGACATAGACCTCCCGGGCCGCGGCGAGGGCGGCAATGCGGCGCGAGTCCCGGGCGACGAGGTCGCGGTATGCGGCGTCGGCGGCCGAGGCGCGCCCGCCGCACCAAACCCGCAGGGTGGGCGCGCCGAGCTCGACGGCGGTGCGCAGAACCGGGTCGAAGGTGGCCGGATCGTCTTCACCGACGCGGTAATAGGAACCGTAGGACAAAATTTTCAAGCCGGCGTCGAGGGTCATGCGCCGCACCTGGCGCGCTGTGGCCAGATCGCCGTGGGGCACGTGGACGTCCCCGCCCCATTCGATGCCGTCGAGCCGGCCCTGGACCACGAGGTCTATGATCCGCGCCGGAGGCAGCTTTCTGAAAGTAACCGAAGCGAGGCCGGAAGAGAGCACGGGAAATTCCTCCTTTTCCTGTTTTTGACCATACTCCGTCTGGTCATTCTTCGCCTTCGCGGCGAGCCCTACTGTCAGGGTAGGTATTTGGTTATCCGCTATCAAGAGAAAGGCATGTCCGGGATGGGAAAACCCAACATAGGGTTCATCATGGCCGACGACATGGGATACGGGGACGTGGGCTGCTGCAACCCGGACTCCAGGATACCCACCCCCAACATGGACGGGCTCGCGAATACCCGGATATCCATTCCCCCGTTATCCTGACCTGCAGCGACGGAAGCATCGCGGCGATCAGGACAGCGCGCTCAATTCATCCACGTTTTGGCGCAACTTGACTATCCCCTCCAGGACCTTGTCCACGTCCCCTTTCCGCAACAACATATCCTTGCTCAGGGCCACCACCTCGGTGGCGTAGATGCGCTCGGCTTCGGGGCAGCACATGGCGGAATAGTCGACGGCGCTGCGGTGCAGCAGGCTCTTCTTGATGTTGCGGAAGGCGGGGTTCTGGTAGAGCGGGGAGTTGTGTGCGGTGCCGCGGGGGACGCCCTCGGCCAGGTCTCGGGGTCGACGTCGACGAATATTGGCACCCCGGTAGCCAGCACCACGGCGGAGGCCGAGGCGATGAAGGTCACCGCCGGGACGATGACCTCGTCCCCCGCCTATCTGCCTTTGAGATAAGAGCGGATCGCCGCACCGAATGATTCGACCGTTCAAACCCCAGGCCGCCGCAACGCAAAGATCAGTTGCCCACCAGGCGCACCCTGCCGGCCCCGGTATCGATGGCGATTTCGCCGCGGCCGTCGCCGATGCGACCGCTCAAATAGCCCCAATGCGCGGAGTGTAGCTCCATGGTGAGGTCCTCCACGTCGATGCCGCCGCTGCCGCTGTCGATCTCGACGGTGGCACCTAGCCCGGCGGGAACCGATACGGTGACCGACCCGGCCCCGGTATCGACCTTGAGAGCGTCGACGTCTGTAAGGAGTTCCACCTCCACCGACCCGGACCCAGTGTCGACCTCGATTTCGGGCGTGGCGACACCCTCCAGGTCCACGTTTCCGGAGCCGGTGTCCACGAGCAAACGGCTGGCCTGCAGCGCGCGGACGCTCACGCTCCCCGATCCGGTATCGAGCTCGACATCGCCGTCTCCTTTCAGGTTTTTCACAGCGATGCTGCCGGAGCCGGTGTCCACGAGCAAACGCCGGGTCTGCAGCGCCCGGGCGCTCACGTTCCCGGACCCGGTGTCGAGCTCGACTTTGTCGCTTCCTTTCAGGTTCTCTACCTCGATGCTCCCCGATCCGGTATCGACGTTCAGATTTCCAATCATGGAGCTTACCTCCACCCGCCCCGAACCTGTTTCGATGGCGAGCTCGCCGGCCATGTCCGTGGCCGTCACGGCCCCAACCCCAGTGTGGATGTCCAGGTGGCCGTGGACACCGCGCGCGTCGACGGTTCCGCCGCCGAGGTAGGCCGCCGCGCGCTGCCCGGCCGGCACCTCGATCACAAGGTCGGCCCACGCTTCGATCCCGTCTCCGGAACCCCGGATGGTAACCCGGTCTCCGCCCTCGCCTCCGTCGGAGAAGGTGCCGTCGGCGTCTACCCTCACCTCCGTGCGTGCGCGGCGGCCGAGCTCCGGATAGACGATCTCGTCGCCCGGATAAACGACGCGCAACGTCTGGCGCCCGCGGATCTCACCGGTCTCCAGGCGCAAAGTGGCGGCGTCATCGCCGCCGCGGCTGACGCGCACCACCACGTCGGTACCCTCTCCACGGACGATCTCCATGCGCCCCGCCAGGTTGTAGACGGCGACCTCCGGTCCGCGCAGCCGCTCAACCTCCTGGGCAGATAGTGCCGTGGCTACCAGCGCCAGCGCGCTCAGAATCGTGCTCAACAACAAGCTGTTCGTTGTCATTGTTTTCCTCCTTCAGGGATGTGGCCGGTTGCCGGCGTGGCCTCCGTCCAGGTCTTGATGTAATGCGTCTATTCGTAGCGCAATGCTTTAATGGTAGTGGCCATGGCGACCTTGAGCACTTGGGACGCGATAGCCAAAAAGGTTATCAGCACTACTATCACCTCGCAGAAGACAAAGACTCCCGGTCCCAAATCGATCCGATACGCGTACCCCTGCAACCAGTCTCCCATCGCATAGTAGGCGGCTGGCCAGGCGATCAACGTGGCGATAGCGACCTGCCAGGCATAGTCTCTGGAAATCAAAAGGACGATTTGTGTGGCCGAGGCGCCCAATGCTTTCCGTATCCCGATCTCCTTCGTCCTTTGAGTGACGTTAAGGGCCGTCGATCCCAGCAAGCCAATGACGCTGAGGACGATGGCCAGGCACGAGAAACCGCCGACAATCCAGGCCGTCTTTTCATCCACTGCGTAGTTGGCTCGCAATGCATCACTCAAGAGAAAATATTCGAAAGGGGTGTCGCCGAGCACGTTCGACCATTGGCTCTCCATGAAGAGAAGGGAAGAGGGAATATTTTTATCGCTTATTTTGACGGAGATATAGTTTGTCCGGTAAACGTCGGCTGCGAAGCGATAAACCAGAGGCTCTATTTCGTTGTGGAGGGAGCGGAAATGGCTGTCCTTCACTACGCCTACGACGCTTAAATCCTCGCGGTCATGCACGTATCTGATGCTCTTTCCCACGGCGGAAGACCAGCCGATCTTCCGCACCGCCGCCTCGTTCAGAAGGACTGCCCGCCTTGTATCGGTGGCGAAGCTCGGCGAGAAGTTGCGCCCCTCGGCAATCTCCATCTCGTACTGGTCGAGGAAGTTGTCGTCTATGGCGGTGACCACCATAACCAGCGGCTCCACGTCTCCCCGACCCTCCGGTATGATCCCAAACCCGTTTCGAAAGCTCAGGCCCGGAACATCTTCCGATACGCTCACGGACTGAACCCCCACCCGGCTGCCGTTGACGTGCAGGGCGTGTGCGTAGTTGGCGATTTTGGCCGAGTCTGCACGGGATGTCGAGCTGGTCGGAACGACGACCACCCGGTCGGGGGTGAATCCCAGATCCTTGGCCTGCATGAAGTTCACCTGTGCGATGATGACCGACTCGCAGATGAGCAGAGTTATAACGATGGCGAACTGGATGAAAATCAGCACCTGGCGGAGGGTGAATCTGTTCCTTTGCGCTTTCTGGCCCTGCTTGAAGGCCGACACCGGCTGGTAAGAGGAGAGAATAAAGGCGGGATAGATGCCGGCGCACAGGGTGATCAGCAGACCCAGAGCGACGACCGCCGCAACTTTGGCCGGATCCACCGCATCCACCAGGCGCAAGTGCGTACCCAGGACTTCGTTAAAACCAGGAAGGATCAGTTCCACCAGCACTATGCCGACAGCCACGGAGACGAAACTCAGAAAAGCCGTCTCACCCAGGAACTGTAAAATGAGCTGGGGACGATATGCACCGAACACTTTGCGCAGCCCGATTTCCTTCGACCGCTCCTCGTAGAGCGCGGTGGACAGGTTCATATAATTGAAGCAGGCAATGATCAGAATGGAGAGGGCAATGACCAGAACCGTGTACAGAGTCAAGGCAGAGTTACCTTCGACCATTTCCCCGTTGATGCCGGGAGTGAGGTGAACGCTGGTCAGCGGCTGTACGAGAAACTCGATCCTCTCCTTCAAGAACTCGGGCATGTACGTCTCTTTCATGCGGTCGAGTTCCGTCTGGAGCTCGCGGGCGGTAAATGTGTCCGAGCACCGCACGTAGGTATATGTGCCCGACGATCCCCACGCCTCCTGAATCTCTTCTTGAATCTCCGGGTCTACCTTAACCAAGGCGGCGAATGGGGCCAGAAAGTCAAAGCGAATGCTGGAATTTTCCGGCACCGGTTGCAATACCCCGGTGACGATGAGGTCGTAATGGCTGTCGATGGTCAGTACCTGTCCGATGGGGTCGGAGTCGCCGAAGTACTTTTCAGCCATTTCCTCGCTGATGAGCAGGGAGTTGAGGTTGGGCAATGGAGAGCGATAATCCCCGCGCGCGAGGGGGAAGGTGAAGATGTCGAAAAATTCCGGGTCGATGAACAGGACTTTCTCCTTGAAGACACTGCCGTTGCGCGCGAGCCATCCTTCTGTCTCGTACAGGCGAGCTACGGCCAGACCGGGATTATGGCTTTTAAGGGCTTGGCCCAGAGGGTTAGAGGTTTGGGCGTGGTAGGATACGCTTGCCCTGGGGGATTTCGTTTTCTCATATATTCGATAGATGTTGTCGGCGTGTTGGTGGAATACGTCGTACCTCGATTCGCTGTAAACATAAAGGAACGCCAACAAGCAGGAAGTAATACCGCTTGCCAGGGCCGAGATATTTATCAGGGTGTAGACCTTGTGCTTGAAAAGATGGCGTACTGCCGTAGCAAGGTAGTTCGCTAGCATTTCCGCGCTCCTTCTTTTCCACCACCGGCAACCCCGATGCTCAGCCCGAACAGGTTGATGAGACTGTTGCTCTTGTGCCGCAGCAGATTCCGCACCGCAATGACCAGGTAGTTCCTGAACATTTCTATTCGCCTTCTTCGATCCAGCCGTCTACCATGTTTATGATCCGTTTCCCATAGGCAGCGTTCTTTTCCGAATGCGTCACCTGGACAATGGTGGTTCCTTCTTCATTCAGCTTCTTCAGGGTTTCCATGATCTCCTCGCCCTGCCTGGAGTTCAGATTGCCTGTTGGTTCGTCCGCCAGGATCAGCTTCGGGCTGACAATCAGAGCCCGGGCAATCCCTACCAACTGCTGCTCGCCGCCGGAGAGTTGATGCGGAAAGAGGTCTTTCTTGGCCACCATCTGGAAGCGGTCCAGCATGCGGCTGACCAGGCTCTTGCGCTCGGATCTTTTGGCCTTCTTGTAGATCAGCGGCATCTCCAGATTTTCGTACACCGTCAGTTCATCGACCAGGTGGTAGGCCTGGAATACGAAGCCGATGTACTGCTTGTGCAGCTCGGTGCGTTCCCTCTCCTTCAGATTGTGCACCGGCTGGTCCAGAAAGTAGTAGTCCCCGTTGGACGCACTCTCCAGCATGCCGGTGATGTGGAGCAGGGTGGACTTTCCGGCACCCGAAGGTCCCATGATGGAGACGAATTCCCCCTCCTTTATTTCGAGATTGACCTTGCGCAGCACGAAGGTCTTTACCAGGCCGGATGAGTAGTACTTCTCAATACCTTTCAGGCGGATCACAATTCCCTCCTTCTACAGGTTCGGGTTGATTCGCCCCGGATGGCCTGCGCTGGCGGAGCCTGCGCCGGCGCGCATAGGGGGTCTCGATGCCGTACTCGCGGCAGAGCCGGCCGAAGCTCTGCATGACGATGCCCAGAGCCTGGCCGGCTTCCTGGTTACTCGAATAGATGCGGGCGGCGCGCTCCACCCGTTTTCTTCCGATTCTGGCCATGTACTCCTCCTTTGGTTAGAAGAACCTACTCGTAGCGCATTGATTCTACCGGATTGGCCAGCGCCGCCTTGAATGCCTGGCTGCTGACCGTAATCAGAGCGATTGCCAGCACCATTATGCCTGGCAACAAGAATGTCTCGACATCCATTTCGATGCGATAGGCGAAATTCTGCAACCAGCGGTTCATGACGAAAAAGGCAATAGGAGCCGCAATGATATTTGCAATCAGGACCAATGCGAGAGATTCTTTTGCGAGAAGGAAGATTATATCTCGGGTGGAAGCGCCAATGACCTTGCGAATGCCGATCTCCTTCGTACGTCTTTCCGCGTCGAAAGCAGCCAGACCAAGCAGCCCAATACAGGCCACGAACAGGGCTAGTATTGAAAAAGTGGCGATGATCTTTCTCGTCTGGTCCTCTTGTTCATAAAGTCGGTTGATATCGTCGCTCAAGAAGGAGAATCTGAAGGGAGCATCAGGTTGAAACTTGTTCCAGATTTCTTCCATATATTCTATTGTATCGCGCATGTTTTGTGCATGGATTTTGACAACGGCCTTGGAGAAAATCATGGGATAATGCATCAGAACAAGGGGTCCGATTTCTCCGTGAAGTGAAGCGATGTGATAATCTTTTGCTACGCCTACAATTGTTCCCGAGATATTGTTTATTGAAACTAAAATCCTACTGCCGATTATTTCTTCCAGAGAGGTATATCCCATCTTCGCCGCCATGGCTTCGTTCACTACAAATTCGGCATCTCCATCAGGTACGATCTTTCTCGACAGTTTCGTTCCAGCCACCAATTCAAATCCGAAGTGATCCATATAATCCAGATCGACGAAATTCATTATGGATTCGATTTCCTGGTCTCCATCTCCATTCTCGGGAGAGATGAACAATCCAGCCTTTCCACCTCGGTCGATTGGCAAAGAGTTGCAAAATGTCATACTGATTATAGAGGGATGTCTCAATAATTCATCTTTTACAACCTCTAAGGCATCGTATTTTGCAGCATCCAGGAAGAAGAGACTACCGAGATTAATTGGCACGGTGATGTTGTACTCTTTATCGAATCCAAGGTTTGTATTTTGCAGGAAATGTAGTTGTCTGTGCACAGTGAGCGTACCAATGACCAGCATAACGGAAATGGAAAATTGACTGAGGATTAATACTTTTCGCAAAGACAGCAAAGACCTGGAAGATTTTCCCAGGTTCCGTCCTTTTAAGACAACCATCGGCTCGTACCTTGATAGAAAGACCGCGGGATAAATCCCTGCGACAAATCCCACCAGTGTCGCTATAGCAAAGAACAGACCGATGATTTGCCAGTCCTCACTGATGAGGAGTTGCACATTTTTGCCGACGAGGAGAGAAAAGGAAGGGAGGAATAGTTTGGCCAGGGCGATAGCAAGGGCTGCAGCAAGTAACGAGATGAAAACCGATTCTCCAATGAACTGCTTTATGAGCTGAGATTTGGTCGATCCCAACACCTTCCGAACGCCGATTTCTCTGGCGCGGTGGGCGGAGTGAGCGGTTGCCAGGTTGATGAAATTGATGCACGCTAGCAGGAGAATAAACGCTGCGAGGGTCGTCAGGATGACGAGATTGGCAACGGTGTTGTTAATCTCGATCTCATCGAAGTGGGAATGTAGATGAATATCCTCGATGGGCTGAAGGAACACTCGATTGGAAATAATTTCAGGGAGAACAGGATATTGGTCCCTGAAGTCCTGGACCTTCTGTTCAAAATTTTTGGCCTCGACCTCAGGAAAAAGAAGGGCATAAGTGTACAAAGCGTCGTATGATGTCCAGGAATCAATCCAATTCAGTTTGCGTAATGGCGCAAGGAAATCGAAATGAAAGTGTGAGTTTTCAGGCATGTCCTCCACGACCGCACTGACCTGATAATCAATTTCTTCCAAAGAAATGGTTTTGCCGATCGGGTCCTCGTCTCCGAAATATTTGCTGGCCATGGAAGTGGTGAGGACGATGGATCCGGGATTGCTTAAGGAATTGGAGCGCTGGGCTTTTATGGTTTGAAAGGTGAAGATTTCGAACAATTCAGGGTCTGCGAAACAGAACCCCGTCTCGTAAAACCTTTCCTGGCCTGACTCTATCAGTTTCTCATCATCCGAGCACAATAAACGCGCTATTTCTTCGACCTCCGGATATGCCTGCTTGAATGCCGGAGCCAGGGGAAAGGGTGTGGTAACTCTCCATGTCTTCCCTTCCTGGGTAGTCGCCTCTTCGGCAATGCGGTAGATTCGATCCGCCTTCTCGTGAAAGGTGTCGTAGCTCAACTCCTGGCGGACGTAGAGCAAGAGCAATATGCAGCAAGCCAGACCCGTAGCCAGACCCAGAACATTGATGGCTGAGTAGACCTTCTGCCTGAGCAAATTCCTTATCGCGATGGTCAGATAATTCCCCAACATGGGACTACTCCTTGAGGTCCTCGCTGACTATGCGTCCATCGAAGAGGTGAATGATGCGGTGGCTGTATTCCGCGTCCGCCGCCGAGTGGGTCACCATGGCGACGGTGGTGCCGGCTGCGTTCAGCTCGGTGAGCAATGTCATCACTTCATCGCCGTTCCTGGAGTCCAGGTTGCCCGTGGGCTCGTCCGCCAGAATCAGCTTGGGCTGGGCGATCACCGCCCGTCCCACCGCCACGCGCTGCTGCTGGCCGCCGGACAACTGCTGCGGAAAGTGATTTCTGCGGTGGGTGATCTCCATACTGTCCAGCACCTCGATGACCCGCTTTTTGCGCTCGGAGGACGACATGCCCAGATAGAGCAGCGGCAGCTCGACGTTCTCGTACACGGTCAGCTCGTCGATCAGGTTGAAGCTCTGGAACACGAAGCCGATGTTGGCCTTGCGCAGGTTGGCGCGCTGGCGCTCGGAATACTTGGATACCTCTTGGTCGAGCAGGTAGTATTCTCCCTCGGTCGGATTGTCCAGGAGTCCCAGCAGGTTCAGCAGAGTGGACTTGCCGCAGCCCGATGGCCCCATGATAGCCACGAACTCACCTCCCTGAATCTCCACGCTCACGTTGTTGAGAGCCGTCGTCTCCACCTCTTCGGTGGCGTATACCTTCTTCAGCTCTTTGGTATTGATCATGATATCCTCCTTTGTCGACGTTTATCGCAGAATCAACAGGTCCATATCACCAAAATTGTCGTAGCTCGAGGTGATCACTCGATGGCCCGGCTGCAGCCCTTCCAGCACCTCGAAGACGCGTGGATTCTGGCGTCCCAGGCGGATGGGCTGCTTCACGGCGCGCTCCCCCGACTCGTCTACCAGGTAGACCCAGTGGCCTCCGGTCTTCTGGTAGAATCCGCCCCGCGCCAGGAGCACCGCCTCTTCCATGTCGCCCAGTTCCAGGCGGATGTGCAGGGTCTGCCCCCGGCGAATCCCCGGCGGCGGTTCGCCGTCGAACACCAGGTCGATCTCGAAGCGTCCCTCCCGCACCTCCGGGTAGACCTTGCGAATGACCAGGCCATAGGAAGTATGGGAGTTGGTCGGCTCGAAGGTGCCGTGCCTGCCCTTGTAGATGCGGGCGATGTAGTGCTCGTCGATCGCCGCCCGCACCTTGAATCCGTCCAGCGCATCGATCTGCCCCAGGCGCTCTCCCGGACTCTTGGTCTCGCCCATCTCCGCGTTCAACAAGCTCAACTGGCCCGCGATCGGGCCCCGGAGGATGAGGTCGTCCAGACTCCTGCGCACCATCTCGCTGTTTTTGTGCATCTGCTCCACCGCGGTCTCCAGCCGCCGGATCTGCAGAGCCGAAAGCAGGGAGTCCTGCTTCTGGGTCTCCAGGGTCAGCTTTTTGCGCATGCGGTGGTACTCGTACTCGTCCCTGAGCTTTTCGTACTCCTGGCGCGAGATTATGGCGGTCCGATCCCTTTCCGACAGGGTAGTGTAGCGCTTGTAGCGCCGCTGGGCGCTCTGGATCTTGAAGTCGATTTCCGCCAGTTGCTGGCGCGACTGCAGCAGACTCTGCTCGGCGCTCAACTGGGCGTTGCGCAGGGCGCTGATCTGATCGGCCAGTTTGGCCTCCTGGGACATGACCTCCAGTTGCAGGTCGGCATTGTTCAGCTCGAGGATGGCCTCCCCTTGCTCCACCATGCTACCTTCCTCCACGAAGACCGCCTCGACCTGCCCCCCTTGCAGCGCGTCCAGATAAATGGTGTGCAGGGGCAGCACTCTCCCCCGCACCGGGATGAACTCCTGAAAGGGACCCTGCTCGACCCGGGAGACGGTGATCTTGTCGAGCTCCACATTGAGCCTGGATACGCCGCTGTTGCGCAGAAACCCGTAGAGGGACAGGACCAGGAAAAGGGCGGCCAATCCCAGCCCGGCGATCTTTCGCGGCGGCCACTTCTTCTTTTTTATTTGGCGATCCATTCCCGTGCTCATGCGCTGCCACCTTGGGCTAAATTCCTGTAGAATGAGATACTGCAATAATTGGGCCATAACAGTCTTATGGCTGTTTTTAAACGAGTTACCGTAAGAGTGGCCATTGAAATCTCAGCTCGGGGATGTCCGCTGGCGATACACCAGGTGTACGCCAGCGGACGTTTCTGCCAGGGAGACGATGATGGCGCTAAAGGGCAGGCGCGGACCGGCGCCGGGTGACCGCTGCGCCGAGGGTGGCCAGGAATTTTTCGTTGTGCCAGGGTTTGAGGACGAAGTCGGTGGCCCCCGCCTTGATGGCGCGCACCGCCATTTCCACGTCCCCATAGGCGGTGATGAGCACCACCATGGCTTCCGGGTCCAGGGTGCGGATCTCCTGGAGCCAGTAGAACCCTTCGCCGCCGCTGCTGGCGTCCTGGGTGAAGTTCATGTCGAGGAGAATGACGTCGTAGGCCCGCTCCCGCAGCAGGGCCGGGAGGCGGCGCGGCTCCTTTTCTGTGTGGACCTGGTAGTGGTGCTGCTTGAGTAGAAGGCGGGCGGCCAGGAGGACGTCGTGGTCGTCGTCGACGATGAGGATTGTTCCGGCATTTTGGGTCATGGTAAGTTCACCGCCCTCATTGCATCTGCAGGATTTGGGTCGGGTTGATTCGGGCCGCATGCCAGACCTGGTAGCTGGTGCTGACCACGGCCACTACCAGGGCCAGGAAAGCGCCGAAAACGAAGGGGGCGAACCCGATGTCGATGCGGTAGGCAAAGTAATCGAGCCACGAACGGGCGCCGTAGTATGCCAGGGGCCAGGCAATGATATTGGCCAGGACGATGAGCCCCAGGAACTCTCTGGACAGCAGGCCGATGATGCTGGCGGTGGAGCCTCCCAGGATTTTGCGCATGCCTATTTCCTTGAGGCGCGAATGCACCGTCTGCAAGGCCAGCCCCAGGAATCCCAGGCCGGCGATGAGAACGGTAAAGCCGGCAAAGACGCTCAAGAGCTGACCCAGGCGGTCCTGGGTGCGATACATCTCGTCATAGGTTTCATCCAGGAAAAAGTAGTCGAATGGTTCGTCCGGAGCTGTTTCTTGCCATTTAGTCCTCAGCAAGGTCAAAGTGTCCTGGACATCACCAAGTGCGATTCTGATGGAAAAATAATTTGGCCAGTCTCTCTTAATTGCAATGACTAATGGACTGACGGACAGATGCAGAGGTTGATAAATAAAATTTCTGACTACCCCGACCACTTCTCCTTTGAGTATTTTGACCTCATCAAGTTCCTTCTGCTTGACTGAGGTCCACCCCAGCTCTTTCATGGCGGCTTCGTTCAAGATAAATGCCCCTGTTTTATCGCTGGCTACATCTCTGGAAAAATTCCTCCCCTCCACAATTTCAAGACCCAGGGTTTGAACGAAGTCGTAGTCGGCATAAATAACGTTCAGTAATTGGGTCTCGTCATCATCCCCATGCGGAGAACGGAAAAGCTCGGCCGTAGTCTGTCGGCTGGGAACTGCCGACGATACCGCGGTACTTACGACCTGCTTATATCCCGACAAACTCAAACGATAGCGCTCGATCAGGTCCTTATCGGATCTGGGTACGGGTATCACAACGACGTGTTCCTTATCCAACCCGAGATCCATCTGGCGCAGGAAGCAAGACTGTTGATAGATGATCGCCGTTCCGATAAGCAACAGAATGGCCAGGGCGAATTGAAACACCACGATGACTTTGCGCAGGGTCGCTTTGTTGGACCCGGCAGACAGGTGCTCCTTGAGCGTTTGAATGGGCTGAAAGGACGACAACACCAGGGCCGGGTAGCTGCCGGCTACCAGCCCGACCAACACCACGACGCTCGCGAAAAGCGAAACCATCTTCCAGTGGGCTACCGCATCGTAGGTGAGATCATAGCCCAGGATCGCACTGCATAGAGGCAAGGTGAGGTGGACCAGAACCAGGGCTACGGATAATGCGACGAAAGCGAACAGGACGGACTCGAACAAAAACTGGGTGATCAATTGTCGGCGATAGGCCCCCAAGACCTTGCGCAGCCCTATTTCTCTGGAGCGCCGGGGCGCCCGGGCCGTGGATACGCTGACAAAGTTGACGCAGGCCAGCAGGAGAACGCCACAGGCGATAGCGGTGAAGAGATAGACTCTACGAATATCTCCGTTTGCACTGAATTCAAATTCCAGATCGGAGTGCAGATGAATATCCGTCAAGGGCTGCAAGAACGGCTTGGCTTGAAAACCAGCCGTACTCAGGGACTTCATGTGTCGATCGACAAAGCTGGGCAACTTCGCTTCAAGGTCTCTTGCAGAGTCTTCGTCTTTCAACAGCAGGTAAGTATAATACTGATGAGTTTCCCATTTTCTCCCTGGAGGTGGTTCTAGAAATGCCGTTGCTAAGAAATCGAATTCGAGATGGGAATTCTGTTTCGTTGCGGCCAAAACACCTGTAACCTCGAAATCCTGTCCACCCATCGAGAGCGTCTGCCCTGTCGGATTCTGCTCGCCGAAATACTTATCCGCCATCTCCTGGGAGAGTACGACACAGAATGAACGCGTCAGGGCGCTCTGGGGGTCTCCGGCACTCAAGGGGAAATCGAACAGGTCAAAGACGTTCTCATCGACCCATGCGACACCTTTTTCGAAGAAGAGATGCGGTGGTTTCTCCACGAGCATTCCCTTCGCGCTCCATATTGTTCGATAAAACCTGACTGCATCGATCACTTCGGGATAATCATCGACCAGGGCAGGTCCCAAAGAAAATGGCGTAATAGCAACTTGGCGTGTTGTCCCTGCTGTAGTGACCCCCGTGGCCACCCTGAAAATGCGGTGGGCGTTTTGGTGGTGCCGGTCATAGCTCAACTCGTCCAGCACATAGATGGAACTCAGAATGCAGCAGGCCATTCCCGCCGCCAAGCCCAGCAGACTGAACAGGGAAACGGTCTTGCTGCGCAGGACGTTGCGGACGGCAACCTTGAAATAGTTTCCAATCATCTCGTCGCTATCACCTCCGGGCGGACTCTAGGGCTTATGGTCACTGCTTGGGAGACAATAATCTCATTTCTGAGTTAGATAGAAGCAACAACTGCGCCATTATCTATATATACCTGTTTTTAAACGACCTACAGAAAAAATCAATTTAAGCACCCATTGCCGGGGTGTCCGCAGGTGATACATTCGGTGTACGCCAGCGGACATTTCTGCCTGCTTTCCCCTGATTTGGTTCACGCTCCAATCCGTGCTATCTTGAATCCAGTATAGGAATCTGCATGACCCAAAACACTCACAAGATCCTCATCGTTGACGACGACGAAGATGTGCTCCTGGCCGCCCGTCTTCTGCTCAAGCAGCACAACTACCAGGTCCACTGCGAAAAAGATCCGCGCCGGATTCCGGCGCGGCTTCGGGCCGCGCCTTGCGACGTTGTTCTCCTGGACATGAACTTCACCCAGGACGCCAGCAGCGGCCGCGAGGGGTTCTACTGGCTCCAGGAGATCCACGCCTTGGACCCGGGATCGGTGGTGGTGCTCATCACCGCCTATGGGGACGTGGAAATGGCGGTGCGCGCCATCAAGGCGGGGGCCACCGACTTCGTCCTCAAGCCCTGGCACAACGAGAAACTGCTGGCCACCCTCTCGGCGGCTGTGAGCCTGCGCCAGGCGCGCCGGGAAGCCCAGCGCCTGCGCTCCCGCCAGCAGCAGCTCAGCGCCGATATTGCCCAGCCCTTCAGCGCCTTCATCGGCCGGTCCCCCGCCATGCAGGAGGTCTTCGCCACCATCCGCAAGGTCGCCGCCACCGACGCCAATGTCCTCATCCTCGGCGAAAACGGCACCGGCAAGGAGCTGGTCGCCCACGAGATCCACCGCCAGTCCCTGCGCGCCGACGAAGTCTTCATCGGCGTGGACATGGGCGGCCTCAGCGAGACCCTCTTCGAGAGCGAGCTCTTCGGCCACGTCAAGGGCGCCTTCACCGATGCCAAGGCCGCCCGCGCCGGGCGCTTCGAGATTGCCTCGGGCGGCACCCTCTTCCTCGACGAGATCGGCAACCTCTCCCTGTCCCTGCAGGCCAAACTCCTCAGCGCCCTGCAGAACCGCCGGATCACTCCCCTGGGCGCCAACGACCCGGTCGCCGTCGACGTTCGTCTCATCTGCGCCACCAACATGCCCATTGGCGACATGGCGGCCTCGCAGCAGTTCCGCCAGGATCTGCTCTACCGCATCAACACCGTGGAGATTCACCTGCCGCCGCTGCGCCGGCGCCCGGAGGACATCCCCCTGCTTATCGACCACTTCCTGGGGGTCTACGCCAAAAAGTACAAGAAGCCGGCGAAAAAGCTGAGCTCGGCGGCGCGCAGCAGGCTGGAGCAATACCATTGGCCCGGCAACGTGCGCGAGCTCCAGCACGCCGCCGAACGCGCCCTCATCATGAACGAAGGCTCCACCCTGCGTCCCGAGGATTTCCTCCTCTCGACCGCGGACCGGAAGGTGGAGGGAGACATGACATTCGCCAGTTACAATCTGGAAGAGGTGGAAAAGCAGGTGATCGGCATGGCGCTGCAGCAGTACAGCGGCAACGTCAGCCGGGCGGCGCGGGAACTGGGGCTGACCCGTACCTCTCTCTACCGCCGCATGGAGAAGTATGGTCTATAGGCGCTTCCGCATTCAGTGCGCCGGGCGCATTGTGCTCCTCGGCGCCAGCTTCTGTCTCTTCTTCTATGTTTTGCTCGACGGCTACCACGTCGCGGCCCTGGTCGCGGGCTTGCTCGCGGTTTATCAGATCTACGCTCTGATTCGCTACGTTGAAACCACCAACCGCGATTTGAGCCGCTTCTTCGAGACCATAAAGTACTCCGACTTCTCCCAGACCTTTGCCGGCGCCGGGGCGGGATCCTCCTTCGACGAGTTGCGCCAGACCTTCAACGAGGTCCTGGACGCTTTCCGCCGCACCCGCGCCGAAAAAGAGGAGCACTTCCGCTACCTGCAGACCGTGGTGCAGCACGTGGGGGTCGGCCTCATCGCCTTCCGGCCGGACGGCGCGGTGGACCTGATCAACACCGCGGCCCAGCGCCTTCTGGAGGTCGGTCAGGTGAAGGATATGCGCGCCCTGAAGATGCTCAGCGCGGAACAGGTGCAGACCCTGCTGCAGCTCAAGCCGCAGGAGAAGACCCTGCTCAAAATCGAAAGCCGGGACGAGTCGCTGCAGTTGGCCGTGTCCGCCACCGCCTTCCGCCTGCACGGACAGCAGTACACCCTGATCTCTCTGCAGAACATCCAGAGCGAGCTCGAAGAAAAGGAAGTGGAGGCCTGGCAGAACCTCATCCGCGTCCTCACCCACGAGATCATGAACTCCATCACCCCCATCGCCTCCCTGGCATCCACGGCGAACAACATGCTGAACAGTGAGGCCGAAAACGGCGGATTCGACGCCGAGACCGTGGGCGACGTGCGCGACGCGGTGCACACCATCCAGCGCCGCAGCGAGGGCCTTCTCCACTTCGTCCAGGACTACAGGAAGCTCACTCGCCTGCCTACCCCCGACTTGCGGATCTTTCCCCTGACCGAGCTTTTCGACCGGGTGGAGCGGCTCATGCGCACCTCGTTGAGGCAGGCCCACATCGACTTCCACAGCGAGGTCGAGCCCGAGAGTCTGGAGTTGAGCGCCGATCCCGAGCAGATCGACCAGGTTCTGATCAACCTGCTGCAGAACGCCATTCAGGCCGTGGAAGGCCGGGACCGGGCGCGGATCGTAGTGAAGGGACGGATGGATGCCGGGAGGCGGATCGCCATAGAAGTGAGCGACAACGGTGCGGGGATTACGGAGGAGGCCCTGGAGAAGATTTTCATTCCGTTCTTCACTACCAAGCGGGAGGGCTCCGGTATCGGCCTGAGTCTGTGCCGGCAGATCATGCGCCTGCACCGGGGGACCATTAGCGCCCGCTCCGGAGCCGACGAGGAAACCGTCTTTACCTTGAGGTTCTAAGACGGAGCCGGCGTACGGCAGGCCGCCGTTCTAGTATTTTGAGATGACCTCGAAATCCAATTCCACGACCCAGTCCTGAACCGACTCATCCCTGTTCAAATTTGACCCGGCAGGGACGCCATTTACCTTTTCCACCTGGTCGCGAGAGCCCCCTGAGTCCACACCATTCCTCCATCGAATCGGAAAGGGAGATCGCCACCACCGTGGAAGTGCGCGCATTCACCACAAAGGAAGGAATGGGACGGGCCGCGGCCTCCTGCGCCGCCGGCGTAATCAACCAGGCCGCCGAAGATCGAGGAGAAGCCCACCTGGTGCTGGCAACAGGGGCAAGTCAGTTCGAGATGCTGTCCGCTCTGGTCCTCCAAGATGTCGAATGGGGCAAGGTGACGGTCTTCCATCTGGATGAGTACGTCGGACTTCCCCTCGCTCATCCCGCCAGCTTCAGGAGATATTTGCGCGGCCGCTTCGCGGCAAAGGTCCCGACTTTGCGCAAGTTCCACTACATCGACGGCGAGGCTGCCGACCCCGCGTCCGAGTGCCGCCGCCTGGGCGATCTCATAAAAAGCGTGCGCATCGACCTCGCCTGCATCGGTATCGGCGAGAACGGCCACATTGCCTTCAACGATCCCCCGGCGGATTTCACCGCGGAGGAGCCCTACATCGTCGTGGAGCTGGACGAAGCCTGCCGCCGGCAGCAGGTGGGGGAAGGCTGGTTTTCCTCCCTAGACGAGGTGCCCCGGCAGGCCATCTCCATGAGCGTGCGGCAGATCATGAAGGGGAGCTGCATCGTATCCACCGTTCCGGACCGGCGCAAGGCCAGGGCGCTGAAGAATGCGCTCGAAGGAGAGGTGGTCGACACGGTCCCGGCCTCCATTCTGCAACGGCACCCCGATTGCCGGCTTTTTGCCGACGAGCCCGCCCTCTCCCTGCTGAGCCGGCGCCCATGAGCGCGGAAGGTTCCATTCCCGGTTTCGTCGACCTGCAGGTCAACGGTGCCATGGGCGCGGATTTCTCCAGTCCGGAGCTGACCGGGGACCAATTCGCGCAGGCCTGCAATTTTCTCCTGGAGAGGGGCACCGCCGCTTTTCTGCCCACCCTGGTCACCTCTGCGCTCCAGGTATACAGGCGCAACCTTACCCTGATTGCGGCAGCAATCGAATCCGGGGAATTCCGCGGCAGATTGCTCGGCATCCACCTGGAAGGTCCTTTCATCAGCAGAGAACCTGGATTCGTGGGCGCTCACGACCCGCGCCACGTGCGCCCGCCCGATCCTTCGTTGCTGCGGCAGATGCAGGAATGGGCGAGGGGGACCATTCGCATGCTCACCCTGGCCGCCGAACTGCCCGGAGCCGTGGATCTGGCCCACTGTGCCGCCGAGCTGGGCATGGTGGTATCCGTGGGCCACTCGGCCTTCTCCGAGAAGGATCTGGCCCGATTGGCGGGCGCCGGGGCCAGGGCCCTCACTCACCTGGGAAACGGCCTTGCCAACGAGCTCCATCGCCACCACAACCCCATCTGGGCCGGCCTCGCCAACGACGGCTTGCGCGCCATGATCATTGCCGACGGCCATCATCTGCCCCCGTCCCTGCTCAAGGTGGTTCTGCGCGCCAAGGGCATTGGCGCCACCGTGGTCACCAGCGACCTGTCACCCCTCGCCGGGCTTTCTCCCGGAGAATACCACTACTGGGGCAGCCGGGTCGTGCTGGAGCCGTCGGGGCGGGTCTACAATCCACAGCGGGACTGCCTCGCCGGCGCGGGGATGGACATGCTGCCGGCGATGAACCACCTGGCCTCCCTGGGATTTCTCACCGAGGCCGATCTGCGGCTCCTGGGCTTTTACAATCCGTTGCGCCTGATGGACATGGATGCTGGCGAACTGTGCGCCGGCACGAAGCTGATTTACGACCGCGAAAGCAGCGAATTTTCGGTGTGCCGCTAAGCGCCGCGGGGGCCGGGAGAAAAAGTTGGACTTAGTGCCGCCGCAAGGAGGAATCCCATGGGAAGCAAATACGTCATTTCCGATGTAGAGGAATACCTCTTTGATCTCACCGGATACCTCGTGGTCAGGGACGCACTGGCTCCAGAAGAGGTGGACGAATGCAACCGCGCCATCGATCATTTTGCCGACGAGATCTCCAAGTGGGCTTTCTGTCGCGGCACCCGCTACCAGGGGGCATCGCCGCAGCGCCGCCAACCAGGCGCTGGCGCGCCAGCGCCTACTGGACCCGGGCGACCTGGGAGGTCCCAGTTACAGTATCCCCAGCTCTTCTGCTTTGGCCTGGATGCCTTTGACCGTGTCTTCAAAAGGTATCAACCCGGAGCCGTCCGGAGTGGCCCGAGCGAGGTTCTGGTGCTCGTAGATGGTGAAGCCGGAGAAGCGATCGTCGCGGAATGTGCGCTCTAATAGGGCGACATATGCGTCGATCGCGGCTCCTCCGACATAGCGGTTCGAATATACCGGCACCCCCATATCCTGCGCCAGGGCTACTATTTCTTCCACTTCCGGTTCCTCCTGTTCCGGGAAAGCAGCGCGCAGCGTAACGCCGTCCAGCAGGCCTTCCCGCAGCCAAGTCTTTTGGTCGAAATGGATGTTGGCCGACCCCCAGAAGGGTTGCGGGCGGCCGGGGTCGGGACGCAGCGGATAACCGCCACCGTGTATGTGGTGCTGCATCTTCTTTCCGGCTTGGCGCACGCGCTTGCTCGTCTGGCGCACGAAGGCGGTGTAGTACTCGCCGCGCAGCCGAGCCAGAAGCTCCAGGTCGGCGTCGTCCGAGAGTAGATCGGTCCCGAAGCGCCGGCGATACTCCTCCACGATGAGCTCGTTGAAGCCATACTCGTACGGCGCACTGGTGCCGATTCCGTGGGAACCGAGGCGGATGTCAATGCCGTCCACCCCGGCGGCGAGCATCTGATCGACCCAGCCGGACCACAGCTTGCGGACTTGGGGACAGGCTTCGCAGGGATCGGCGGGAACGTACTCGTTCTTGCCCTTGGCAAAGGCGATCACTCCCTCGCAAGGTGTGTTGCGCCAACTGCTTCCTTCTTCTACGGGGGCGGCATTGTCCGCATCCAGGGTAACCTGAGAAAGGCCGATGCCGCAGTCGAACTCCAGCCCATAGGTGCGAAAATCGCGCGGAAATGGTCTTATGGCCCTGCGTGTGGCCACCTCTACGGGAAGCGGCTGCGGACCGGGACCATACGCCTCCACCATGACTTGCGCGGTGTTGCGGAAGTCGCCTCCGTCGTCTTTGAAGTTGGTGGTGACCAGGACGTACGGGTCCTTCAGGTCGAGACCTTCCAGGGTCAGGATCCGCACCGGCTCGCCCCTGGTGGTCAGCAACTCACCGTAGCGGTCGTAGACGCTCCGGGGCGCCGGCTCCACCCCCTCCTTCAGGGTGAAGGACACGTCCCGCCGTTGGTAGCGGTAGTTCTTGGGGCTCGTCCAGATCTCGAGGTTCTCGGGGCGAATGCGCGTTGGCGCGTCGTCCTTCTTGAGCAGGCGGATCTTCTGGATGGGCACAGATTGCAAGCCGGGAGGCGTTTCAAAGGGCCGGCGCCGGACCCGCAGGTGGGGATGGCGTTCGATAAAGCGGCTGACGATCTTGAGGGTGCCGCCGATGCGCTTGATTTGGGTGGCACCTGCCTGGGGAGAGCCTTCCGGATAGGTTTCGGACGCACCGAGAGAGTAAGGGTAGAGGATGCCGAAGAGTTCCAGCCCATGCTCGTGCGCGGCAGGAACCGCGGCCTTCACCGGCTCGCCTATGCGGGCGAGGGTTTCGGGGCCATAGGCCGCAGAGGAGTTGATCAGGCCATTGAACCAGTAGGAGTCGGGATCGATATCGCCGTCGTACCACCAGTACACGCGCCTGATCCCCATGCGCCGGAAGCGGGCCATCATCTCGTCCAGCACCTCGGGGGTGTAGGTGCCGTGCTCCACATCCGCGCGGAAGTCAACGTAGGCGGAGAGGAGGAAAGGGCTTCGTCGATCGATAGATGCGGTAGTCATTGCTTTCTCCAGGGACGTGTTGTTATAGGCAAGATAGCGTTCTCGTGAGGAAGCCAGGCAATCTCAGTATTCCAGAGGGATTTGATGGAGTTCGCTGTGTCCCGTTTCAGCCGAATTGCAGAGTGTCCGGGTTCCGTCCGGGCTCCACACGCAGTGTCCGTATTTAATGCAGATTTCCTGTCGATAGGCTGTGAGGCGCGATCACTGTCACTGCTTCTTTCATCCCCGCACACAAATTTCCGCTGATGAGATTGTGATCGCTTTCACCGCTTTCCACGATGCCTCGGGTCTGGGTCGGCCGCTTCTGGTCGTCGGCGCAGCGGTTGCCCTGGATGATCACGCGCTGCATGTCGTGCAGTCGAATTCCGCCATACGCGCTGGGCTTCTTGCGCGAGTTGGATAAACAGATATTGCCCGATATCACCTGTTCGTCGCCCTCGTATGCGTCAATCCCCCATTGCTGGTTGTACGAGCAGACGTTGTCGCTGATGACGTTGTGATGGTCGCCGCCCGAACCCACGCCGCCGATGCCGCTCCGTCCGTTGTCGGAGAAGACGCTGTCACTGCAAACGGAATGATGTACACGCGCACAAAAGTAGAACCCGTCCGCGCCGTTACCCTTACCGATGTTATGCGACCAGATGCTTCGTCCAAGACCACCTCCCGGGTGATATCCGTGGCCGCGACAATCGTGCGCCTGGCAATGGCTGACTTGCACGTCCGACCCGCGCTGCACGCTGATCCCGTCGCTGGGCCATCCCCGCACGCTTATGTTGATTAGCCGGGCGCGTCGGCACGAGTCGAGATGGACGCCGCTGTAGGTGTAGTCCCACCTCTTGCTGCTGTGCGCGTTCGGCCCGACGATCGACAGGTTCATCACCTCCAGGTCCGATTCACCTTCAGCGGTGATGGCGGGAAACAGATTCACTGCCTTGGCATGATCCCAGACGGATAGAGCGTGATTGAAGCGGGAACTCAACCACACTCGATGGCCCTCGATCCTCGTGACGAGCCCGTGCGTTCCCCGATAGCCAACGCGCAGGTCCCCGCTGGCACCGATCTGCTGACCTACCTCGAACGCAACGCGCCCGCGCAGCGTCAGGACATGTCCTCCCTTGCGGACGTTTTTCGCCAGTTGCGCGACTTTGAGCGGGAGAATGTGGATCTGAGTTGAAGGTCCGTCACCTACGAGGCTGACACCCCGCGGTAGATAGATGGACCGCGTCAGGCGCCACCGGCCCGCCGGTATCCGAACGCGCCCACCTCGACCGTGCAGGGCAGCGATCGCTTCGTTGATGCCGCATGTCGGTAGATCAGCATCGAAAAAATCGCCGGCGGTTACTTCGTTTTGCACTCGCCCGGATGGGCGTCTGGGCCTCGCCGCAGCCATCGTGGTCCTTTCAGAGCACGAGATGATTGAAATTTAACTTCCTCCACTACGTCTATCAAGACTAAAAAGGTCTCCGTCCTGGGCGTCCATTAGGGTGCAGGCCGCATGGTTAAACCCGGTCATGTCCACGTAGTCATCGTCTTCCATCTTCCAAATGAGTTCGCCTTCGGGATCGAGCAACTGAACTCCCGCCGCGATTTCGTCCCGTTCGCCGTCGTTCATGCCGTAGGTGTCAACCATGTGACCGAATTGGCGCGCGCCTGGCGTGCCTTTCTAGAGTCACCATCTGTGCAGGCCATGACCCTGGGCCGGGAACCAGATCATATCCACCCACATCGAAAGCACTACCCCGAGCACATAGCCGATGGCCAGCCCGTAGAAAAAGGGCTTCCCTTTCAGGTAGGCCTGCACCCCGCCGTAGTGCAGCAGCGTCCACTTGACGAGCCACACCAGCAGCAGGCTGAACCAGTAAACCAGAGTACCGATGGTGTACTGGAAGGCCAGACCCAGGGGATGGAATGGAAACCAGTGAAAGTGGGCGCGCAGGAACGCGATGCCGGCCGCCTCGAAAAACCCGAAGAGCCAGAGACACCATTTCCCCCAATCCGCAACCGTGCGATTGTGCATCGCCAGGACCATCTCATCGAAGACCCTGGTGTCCACATTTACGAAGACTACCGCCCCCTCCTCATAGCCGCGCTCGACGATCGACCCTGCGGCCACTAAGAAGCCCACCGGAAAGGCCACCAACACTGCCGCCGTCGCCCACCCGGCCTGCTGCCGCAGGGAAAAGATGCGCAGGTGATGGGCCATCGCCGGCCACGCCGGCATGCGCTCCATTCCGAAGAAGGCCCGGCTGGTAAAGAGCTTGAAGGCAATCAGGCTGCGCGGCGACAGGTGGATCGAACCGATCAGGTCGACGATAAAGGTCTCGCCCTTCAGGTGCGGCAAGTGGGGAAAGAGATAGGCAAAGCCCGTGGCCGCCATGAGCTTGACCGTGACGAAATACACCAGGGTCATCAGTATGAACGCCCCTACCGCCAGGGGCGGGCTCATCCCCAAACCCACGACCCAGTGGATCACATAGGCGGCCGAGAGCACCAGGCCGACCAGGCCCAAGCGGTAGCGGACGACTTCGCGACGATCCCCTTCTCCGCTGCGTACCTGGTGCCACACCTGCCGCAGATGCCCTCGTGCTATCCAGATCGACCACAGGGCCAAAAAAAACAGAGCCCCATAGCTCTCCATAAAGAGGATCTCCCGTCCCCCAATCTGCTGGCCCACCGCCCCCACGGAAAATCCCACCCGCTGTATCGCCCACTCTTTGGCCATCGCCAGCCAGTAAAAGACAACCAGGCTGCCCAAGATATCCAGAGGGCACAGATAGGCCACAGCCAGCACGATCGGCATCACCCGGAACCATACCTCGCGGGCCAGGTGTTCGCTCAAATCGAAGTAATAACGTCTCCACAAAAGCTCCAGTTGGGGCAGGCCAGGCGCGAAATAGGTGGCGATATTGTAGAGCGTGGGCAGGAAAACCACCCCGACCCCGATCCAGAACATCTTCGAACGGAAGATCTCGGGCATGCGGCGTGGCCCATCGAGGCCCCGGGTTAGATCCAGCGGCATCTGCGCCAGGGGAAAGGTGAGCTTTTCGACCTCTACCCACTGGCGCTGGAAGAGCACGAAGAGACAGAAGCCAAAGACCACCAGGCCCAAAGACACCCCCAACCACTGGCCGATCACCCCCAACCAATCCATCCACGGCAGGGGTGCGCCTTCCTCCACCCCCAACCAGAACCCATCGATTATCTGCGGCAACGGAGGAACAAACAAACGCCAGGGCAGGAAGTCGAAAAGGATCTCAACCCACTGGTTTTCAGACGTGGCAAAATAGGAGGGCGCGGCCACGACCGAGACCCAGTCCCAGATCCAGCCGCTGCGGGGCATGGTGCCCACGACCCAGGTCATGGAGAAGATGGTCAGCAATTCACCCCGGCGCAGGGCCCTCTGCGGCAAGAGCTGATTGACTCCGGCATTGAGAAAGAGCCACAGCACGAAGGGCGAGAACGCCACCAGGGGAAACAGAGACATGACATCGATATCCATCCAGTAGAACATGGCACCGATGGTCAACCCCCCCAGGACCAGGGCGCGCAGGGTGATCAGCGGCCGCTCTGGGTCGAACACCTTTCTTGCAGGGAGTGGCTTGCGCTCGCTAGGAGCAGGGGTGGGCTCGTGCCTGGGTGGGGTAGGTACTTGCGACAACTCTCCCTCTATTGGAACTGATTTCGCAGTCCGACCGACTTGGTGCTCTGAAGCGGCTGCCTCGTCATCATTGACCAGCTCTAGCGGAAGTTTAGACCTAGCGGTTTAGATACACCGGCACATCTATTTCCTGCGCCAGGGTAGCCGGTATCACATCTCCGGGTTTCGCGATCTCAGGTTTTTAGAGGGATTAGATAGAGTTCGCTGTGTCCCGTTTCAGCCGAATTGTAGAGTATCTGGGTTCCGTCCGGGCTCCAAGCGCAGTGGGGATGCGTGCCATTGTGGGTCATGTCGAATTCATTTGCGAACACGGCCAGCCTTTTAATTTCCTGTTCTTTTATCCTGACGATAAAAACCCCCTGCCGGTCGAAATCTGCAATCATCCGGCCGCTGGGATCCATGATGGGATGGGAGCCTCCAGGTTCGTCGATAACCACGCGCCGGTTGGATCCGTCAGAGTTGATGAGAAACATGCGGGGATCTTCTCGACGACCATCGGCCGCATGCCTCCTGCAGTCGTTGAAGAGCACCTGCTTGCCCTCGGGAGTCCAGCTGTGGTGGTGGCCAAAGTAGGTCAGCCATCTCGCCCGTGAGCCGTCCCGGTCTGATATGTACAGACTTCTCCTGACCTGGCGCCTGGAGTAGAGGAACGCCGCGACCAGCAGGTGCCGGCTGTCGGGACTCCACTTGGTGTTGCCCAGGAGCATTTCCTCCGGGGAGAATTCATCCCTGTTGGGGGTGAGTTCGTAGAGTTGCTCGCGCGTGAGGATCTCCTGCCAGCCGGAGCCATCCTCGTTCATCGTGGCGATGCCGGCACCCAGGCCATACCACTGCGCCCTGCTGAGGGCGGCAAACTGCCGGCCATCCGGGCTGAGCTGGCGCATCCTTCCCGCCATCGTGCGCGCGCTGCCGGATTCGATGTCCACAACCCCGATTTGCTCGGCGCTTTTGCGAAAATAGACCTGCAGCTTCCCGGGGTGCCACATGCAGAACATGCCGGTGTGCGGATCGAAATAAGCATGGTCGGCGATCTCCCTGATCTGGAAGCTTTCCGTGTCCATGATATGGACCCGGCCTTTGTCGCTGGCGCGATAATCGTCGTACGGCAGTGTCAGATCCTGCCTGTCTGCGGAAGAAAAAACGACGTACCTGCCATCCGGGCTCCAGGGACAGATATCGTAATAGGTGTGGAGATCCTCCATCTGGCTATTGGTCAGGCGCCAGATTGTCCTTCCCGTGCGCGGGTCCTTGAACTCCGTCTTCTCACAGCCGCTTCTTTTGCGCGTACTGTTCATTACTAGAAGAGCCGTCCGTACTCGGTAAAGCCGATCAGGACCCGCACGAAAGACGACCAGCCATCGAACTCCCTGGACCGCTGGAACGGATCGTCGAATTCCTTATTGTCTCGCTGCAAGCCGACGATCGAATGCAGATCATAGCCGAAATAGCGCGAGCGATTGGTCAGGCTGACAAAGGCGGTGCGCCGTTCGAAGCTATTGCGCTCGCGGACCAGGTCTTCCACCCGATACGGCAGCGGTCCAATGCCCTGCAGTCCCGCCTGCAGCGTCGTCCGGCTCAGCAGGGGATAGGCCAGCTTGAAGATCGGGATTACTCGGTAATCGGAGCGCAGAGTGCGACCGGTGTATTCTCCGCTGACGAGGCGGTCGGAGTCCTGGTCCACCAGGCGCAGGAGCAGGAACTTGAATTGCGGCGTCAGGCTCAGTCTGCCCCAGTACCAGGTGTAGTCCGCTCGACTGACCACGGTCCAGTAGTCCAGCCGGCGCTGCCGCTGGGAAAGGCCGGCGGGCAGTTGTCCGCCCTGCTGCCAGTTGAGCCTGAGGCGCAGCTTCTGCACCAGATGGAGGGTGGACCAGGGATTGAGCCGCCCTTCCAGGTAGGTCTCGTTGACATAGCTGTCCAGGTAGGGCAGCAGATCCTCGTGCAAGCGCTGGACAAACATGGGCGCGTCAGATACGAATCCTCCGGCAGTGCCTCTCGGATCGCGGTGCGGCAGTTCGATTACGGAGAGAAACTCATCCGGGATATCGTCGTGCACCCGGCGGAAGTGGTTCTCCAAAAACAGGCGCCGCAGGCGACCTCTCCCCTGCCGTTGATAGGTCAGCAGCCCATAGATAGAGCGGTTGCGCCCACCGCTGGCCAACCCTTCAACCGCGTAGCGACCCGCGGCCAAAGACCAGTGCCGGCTCAGATCCACCTGTCCGAAGAGGTGATAGCCCCGCTGGTCGTGGTCGTAAGGGTAGTCCGGGTCGAGGTCGTCTTCGCGTACGTCCGGCTCGTCGTTGTTGTTGCGGTCGAGCCCGTAGACGTATTCGTTGGGCTCGACCTCGTAGAGCAGGAAGAGCTCTTCGTAGTCGGGGATATCGTTGTAGTTGCGATTGGTGTCCGGAATGCCGTCGTGGTCCTCATCCTGGCCCGGGAAAACCCCATCGTAATCGTTGAACACCTGGTCGCCGTAAAGATTGGGTATGCCCAGGAGCTTGCCCGAGCGGGCATCGGGATAGCGGTCCCCGTCCTCGTTGTCCTGCACCAGGTCCCAATAGACCGTCTCGTTGCGTACCGCCGCGAGGGGACCGTAGATATACATGGAAAACTCGCCCCCCGGCAGGAAGGCATTCATCCCGGTCCGGAAGTCCGGATTCATGGAGAAGTACTCCGCGACCACGCGGCCGCGACCGAACCAGTGGCTGGCATTGATGAAATAGGCCGCACCCCGGTCCGCCGACCGCGCGCCCCGATCAAACAAGAGCTCTCCCTCCGAGTGCGCCGGATAGCGGGAAAAAACCGCCGAGCGCGCGTACTCCCCGCTGATCTCCAGGCCGGGCAGGCTCAATTGCACATCCGCACTGGAGGTGAAGATGGCCGTGTTCTCTCCCACGGTGAAGCGCACCCGCCTGAGGTTCGACAGGTCCTGCACATTGCCCTTGGCGCGCAGGACCGTCTGGTAGAACGTGCTCCGGTAGCGCTTTGGTAACTGGGGGGCGGTGGGAACCTTCTCCGACATGGTCGCCACTTCCACCCGGTAGTCATTGCCCAGGAGGGCTTCTACCTCCACGGATTCGATGTAGGGTTCCCGCGACAGGTCGAACAGGTAGACCAATTGCTCGTCTCCATCGGCGCGCAGCATCGCCCCGGGAGATTCTATCACAAAATTCTGCAGCAGACCCTCCAGATTGGTGTCCTCGCTCACATCCTCCCCGGCCTCGTGCCCGGCGCGGTAGAGATAATCCGCATAGAGCGGGAATTCGCTGCGGCCGCGATAATAATCCCACGGGTAGTGCGGGGTGTAGAGATTCGGGCGGAATTCGCCGGTGAGCCGGGAGGTGGATCCTACCTGGGTGGGCACCCCGGCCTGCTGCCGGATTACGGTGGGGTGGAGATCCGGCTGCACCTCACCGTTGACCAGGAGCTGCACCGACTGCACCACGGCGCCGCCTTCTCCGTCGCCCGGCGAATCGTCCGAGAAGCGCACGATCAGGCCGAGAATGAGCGGCGTGTCGGAGCGCACCACCCCTTTGAGGCTGTTGCCCGACCGCGTGGTTTGGTACACATGCAGGTTCGCTCCGTTCAGCCCCACCTGCAAAGCGCCCAACTTCGCCTGCATGCGACTGCCCAGCAGCAGGGTGTTGCGGTCGGAGTACCAGGTGTTTCCGAGGACCGACACCCCGCCTCCCAGGTCGGAAACCCCCGCTCCGATCGAATTGGGCCATTCAATGCGCGAGCCCAGGACGGTGAACTGCACGTGGGGTATGGACATGTCGAGGCGGGCGCCGTTGAGATTCACCATCGACAGGGTCAGCGGAGTGAAGCGCGCGATCAGGCCATCCCCGACAATGGCGCTGTAGCCCCAGTCGCCATAGCCGTCGCGCGCCGCCACTATATTGTCGAATACCGGCTGCCACTGGTCCCATTCCTTGAGAATGGCGCTGCCAAACTTCAACCGGGGTCTGCGCTGCTCGATCCAGGTGTAGAGCTCGTACCCGGTGATGAGAAAATTCCCCAGGGAGCTGTAATAAGCCTGCGGCGTATCCTCATAAGGGTGGGCGTGGTTCGGGTAGTGGGTATAGTTCTGGAAGGCGTAGTTGCGGTAGGCCGGCTGCTCCTGGCGCAGAAAAGGCCGGGTGGACAGCGCCTCGGGAAGGCCCAAGCGCGGCTGTTCCTCCGCGCCACCCTCCGTCCTCCCTCCCCAAATTGCAAGCATCAGCAGGAGAGCCCAACCCCTGCGGGCCGGCAGATAATTCGACCCTTCGAACCTCGCATGCATGTTTCCTGCTCCCGGTACCTGGCTCCAAAGAGAAAAAGCCACTTCTGGGGAATTGGTCCATTTGACACATCCTCCCAGAACTGGCTTCTCTCTCATAGGCCCGGCTCTATTTCGAACATTAGCCGCACAGGGGCGGATTGAGGCATCCACCCCTGCACAGCGTCTAGAACCGCAAGCTGATCGGGCCTATTTCAGCAAGGTCATCGAGTGCGTGGCTACAAAGTCGCCGGCCTGCATCCGATAGAAATACACCCCGCTCGAAACCGGCTCACCGTGTTGATCGCGCGCATCCCACCTCGTCTTGTAGGCACCGGCGCTGAGCGACTCGTCCACCAGGGTGGTGACCGGCTGGCCGGCTGTGTTGTACACCTCCAGCTTCACCCACTCTTCCGCCCCGGCGGGCACCGCGAACTCGATAGTAGTCTCCGGGTTGAACGGGTTGGGATACGCCGCCCCAAGGCTGTAGCTGCTGGGCCGGCTCGCACTCCCGGTCTCTTCCACGGCGGTGACGCCCGCGCCCAGCCTCCCGGACGCCATGTCGTAGGGGATGAAGAGCAGCATGCCCGGACCCGATCGTTCATTCTCTGCGAACTCGTAGTCCTGGGTGAGCAAACTCATCGGCGAGCCGTGATAGAGGCCGTCCCAATTCCCGCCCTCGTCGACGATCGAGAGTACATGAGTGTATTTATCGGGCCGGAATGGACCCGCGTTCTGCGAAAAGAAGACATCGAAGAGGCCAGAGCCGTCCCGGCCCAGAGCGTTGAAGATGGAGCCCCGGGTATTCGCAGTCTCGCTAAAGAACACGACGTGGCCGCTGCCCGAGGGTGCGATGTGAAAGTCTTCCCCGAGAGTTGCCGTCATCCCAGTCGCCGCGGCGGTCGGATTGTCGACCACATCTCCAATCACATCACCGTTGCCATTGGCCCACATTACGGTGCCATCATGTTTCAGAAAGAGAAAGGGCGCATTGCTCCAGGAGTCTAACCAGACGCCGTGTTCGTTGGCTCCTATCTTCCCCGGACCCGTGGCTCTGACCGACCCATCGTCTCTGACAGAGATGAAAAAGTCGGTCAGATCGATCTCCCGGACCATTTCGCCCGATTGCTTGTCCCAGGACTGGAGCGAGGGGACGGGATTGTCGACCCGGTTCCAGTTGGCCGCGTATATAATATCTTCCCAGGGCTCGATCGCCGCTTGACGAGGCTCGATGATGGCCGCAAAGCCACTCTCCCCAAATTCGGGGACCCGCACCCACGTTTTGTTGGTGCGATCTATTTTCATCTTGTAGATCCCGCCGCCATCACCCGCCGCCTGGTTGGTCCAGAAGATCTCGCGATCCAGATCGTCGGGGCGGAGCCCCGACCAAGTATAGGCCCCCTCGTGAGTGAACACTTCGGAATTGTACTGCCAACGCTCCCAGGCGGTCACATTCGCCAGGAAATCCGTGCCAAGATTGTAGCGGATTACATCCCCTGCCCTTTGCCCCGCATCGAGGTTCTCTGCATCGTGTTCCTGAGACCAGACCTCGGGCGGGTCGTAGCGCGTGTCAATCACAGTTTCGCCAAAAGGATTGCCTGGGTCACGCATGGTAGGGCCGGCTATGGAGACCATGTCGAGGTTGTTGATCGCGATCAGGTCGAACTCGTAGTTGCCGGAGCCAGGCGACTTGCCGTCCCAGTCCAGCCCGTTCCAGGTAATGGTGTTCGATCCCGCCTCAAAGGCCTGTCCCGGGGTGACGGCGATGAATAAATCCTGCGGCTCCAGCCGCACCCAGGCGCCGAACGGGCCCCGCGCTCCGGTTTCGTTGGACCCCTTCTCATACACCGCCAGCCAGACCGTGGCACGCTGGTTTAGGGTGAAGGGGATGCTCACGCTGCCGCTCCCGTTCCAGGGCACGTCCGAGGCGGTCACGCTCATGAGGTTGAACACCCCGGAGGATGTGGGAACCGTGAGGCTCCCATCCCATTCGACATATGAAGGCCACCTAGGTTGTTCTTCCCCCCACAGGGCGCCCGTGGCCAGTATGGCCACGGCCAGTCCTACCAAGCTCAAACTCAAGGTTCGCATAATTCTTTTCTCCTGTTCAAAGTTTGGTTTAATTAAATTTTCCGATACCAATCTCTCAGAAAAAAATCTTCGCATACCACCTCCTTTCTTCCCAACAAGAAACCGCACATACCAGAGTATCATATTCGGCAGGCTATCTTTAGGTGATCGGCTTTTACCTTTCTAACCCCTGATTAGCGACCCTGAAGTCGGCCAAATGATGACCCGTACCTTGCGTCCCACGTTTTCGCGTGGTTTGCTTTTGTCGGCTAGGCTATATAAGCACAAGCCCTGGTATTTCAGGATACACCAAGGCTTGATTATGGAACTCTCATAGGCAAGCAAGTCCTTCCGACAGGTAGACCCTCTACAACTACCGGGCTATTTTGGGAAACTCCAACTGAGCTTGACAATATCCAAGCTATGCAACAATAACGTTTCAACTTAAATTCTATTTTGGAATTGTCAAGGAAATTTATCAAGTCATAGAATCGTGCACCGGCCTCTTTGGCGCCGGGCCGGAACGGGTCCAGACCGGGGCGATCGCTGTCTCCTCGGCTGACGAGGGCCGCACTTGGCTATAGCTGAGCAGTGGGATCTCATCGAGCCCATCCAGATAAGGCTCCAGGTACTCAGGGGGAGGGTCGAAGGGATGGTGGGGGGCGAAAGGGTTGACCGAGATCAGCCACGGCCGCTGTGAACCAGCGGTGGCTTCGATGAAGCTGGTCGCCTTCTCAGCACACCAGGTAGTTTGGTGATGCTCGGTGGCGATGCCCATCTCGACGTAGTTGGACCCCCGGAAAAATGGGGCGCGGTATGGAAGCGCCAGGCCCTTTTCGAGCAGCCAGTGGGCGTTGGCGTTGGTGGGGGTATAATCGTATACATCGCGCCAGCCGGGGATGGTTTTGGGGGACCAATGATAGTAGGCGTAGCCATCGTCGCTGCGGGACTCGGCCACCAGACCGGCGTCTGCATCCTCCGCAGTGATGTGCAGCTTGCCTACCAGCCCACAGATATAGTCTGCATCAGCAAGCAACTGGGTTACGAGCGCCTCGTCCGGCGGGATGTTCTGCCCGTTCTGAAAGTTGGACTGCCACGGACTCCAAACCACCATTGCATTCAACTTTAATTTTGTGGATATTCGGGCTAAAATTGCGCTTTGGCATTGGCGCGATACGTATAATATACTGATTTTTATGGGATTATTGAAATTTCATAGCAACCCGAAGCAGTGTCGTGGAGCTTTGGAAGACTGAAGCCAAGGGAGAACCTTCAGATGAAAAGCCTGCACGGGGTCAACTGTGTGCTGGCGACCCCCTTTGGTGAAACCGATGAAGTCGACGCAGAAAGCCTGCGCCGCCTCATCGATCACGTCATCGATGGAGGAGTCCACAGCGCCATCGGGTTGGGCAGAGTTGGAGAGGTCGAATACCTGAGCATGGAGGAGCGCCGTCAGGTCATGGAGGTGGTGACCCACCAGGTAGGTGGGCGCGTTCCCGTGGGCTTTGGCATTATTGACGCAAGCTATGAGGATGGCCTGGCGATAGGACGCTACGCCCGCGAGGTGGGAGCGGATTTCGTGATGTCGAGGTCTCCCATCGAGGGCGATATCATCGAGTACTATCGGATGCTGACGGAGATCATTCCGGTGATGGCCTATGACCAGGGGGTGCAGCGGGAGCTTTCCATCGAGGAGGATATACTGCCTCTGGTCAGAGAAACCGGGAACATCATCGGCGTGAAGATCAGCAGCCACATAGTCGAAAAGATTCAGGAGGCCAGGAAGCTTCCCGGCATTCCCCCTCTCTTCTGCGGGGCCGACATGCTGAGCATGCTGAGCTATCGGATAGGGGCCGATGGCGTCACTTCCGGGTTTGCCACGTTGTTTCCCCGGGAAGAGATCAGGATGTACGAGCTTGCGTGCGAAAGGCGGTGGGAGGAAATGCGAGATCATTTTTACGGCAAATTTTTGCCCGTCTTGTACTATTTGCCGGGCGGTCCCGGCATGATGGGCTGGTCGGTCTTCAAGCACGTGCTCTACTGGCAGGGGATCATAGATACACCGTTGGTGCGTCCGCCCAGTCTGGCTGCAGGCGAGGTGCGCCTGGAGGAAGTGCGGCAGGTGTTGTGCAGAACCGGGCTGGTGGCTGAAGCCGCCATCGCGAGGTGAGTCCGAATGCTCGATGCCACGAACACATCTCCAGAGTTAGAAGCCAGCGATGTGAACATCGCCGTTATCTCGGTCGGGGCCATCGAGCAACACGGCCCCCACCTGCCTCTGTGCGTGGACTGGGCCCTGGGCGAGACCGTGGCGAGAATGGTGGCCGAGCGCTTGAATGCGTTCCTCCTCCCCGGCATACCCTACGGTACCTCCGAGGCTCACGAGGGGTTCCGGGGGTCTATCTCCCTTGCCCATGAGACCCTGCGTGCGGTGGTGCAGGATATTGTCCGGAGCCTTCTTGCCCAGGGCTTCCGGTGCGTGGTCGTGCTGAATTTCCACGGCGGCAATATCGTCCTCAAAATCGCCGTGCGGGAACTGAATCTGAGCCAGGACAGAGGCAAGGTTGTCCTGGTCCAGCCGGTGCAGGAGGCGAGAGGGCGGATCTCCCGGATATTGGTCAGCGCCCAGGACGAACAGCACGCTGGAGAGATGGAGACTTCAATGATGATGCACATAGCGCCCGATCAAGTGGGTGACGAACGCATCGATCACGTCCCGGAAATGGGTCCGGTCTATTTCGATTACGCACGCATGAAGGAGTTTTGTCCGGACGGTATCTGGGGCCGGCCCAGCCTGGCGACGGCGGAAAAAGGGAAGCAAGTAATAGATGCCATGGTGGAGGCCACGGTCGAATACGTTGAGGACGCGTTCGGTCGTCTCGGCCTGCCGGCGAGTTGAAACGAATCTGACAGGAGATACAATTGAGTCAGGGCGTCGAGATTGTCGACAAGGTGGTTATCGCCGGCGGAGCCGAACCCCGCTCCAGGGCACTTGCCGGCGTCCAGGTGCTGGCCACCGGCGAGTTGCTGGTGGGCTTTCGGGACGGCAGTGATCATCTGGCCACCGACGATGGGACGGTAATGACGACGCGTTCTACCGACGGCGGACATACCTGGCAGGAGCCGCGGCCTGTGTGCGCCCTGCCAGGCTGGGACTGTGCCGGTGGGAGGAGCATGGTTCGGACTCCCGGCGGCGAACTGATCATGTTCGTGCTCCAGGCGCGCCGCACGGCAGGGGTGCCCGAGTCGCGGGTGTATCCGACCTGGTCGAGCGACGGCGGCCGCACCTGGGGTCCTTTCGGCCCTGAGGTATCTCTGTTCTCGGGGTGGACAGAGCTCAATCCCGCGGGACACCTTCACGTCCTCTCCGATGGAAGATGGATGATACCTGCTTACGGGTCCGACGCGGTGAGTGGCATTGCTGCGCCAACTACTTCCTCTCCCGATTGTGGCACCTATTCGATCGTCGCCTTTTCCGACGACAAGGGACAGACCTGGAAGGATCGATCTGTAGTGGCCGGCAGCCCGACCATCAATTTTCACGAACTCGCTGTCCTGCGCCTGCGCGACGCTCACTTTCTGGCCGTCATCCGCACCCAGGATTCCCCGTATACCACCTACCAATCCCGTTCGACGGACGAGGGCCGGACCTGGACCGAGCCCGGGCCTGTGCTGTTTCAGGGGCAGACGCCGTACCTGATCGAACTGCGCTCGGGGGTCATCATGTGCGCCTACAGAGATCGGGATCCAGTCCATCCAGGGGTGAGTGCCAGTATCACTCGCGATGGCGGGGTGACCTGGAAGTACGCCGGCCGTCTCTATGAAGGAACCGATTGGAACTGCGGCTATCCCGCGGTCGTGCGCTTGGTGAACGGCGGGCTCTTTTGCGTTTACTATACGTGCTACGAGAGCGGAAACTCCGAGATACGCGGTCTATTCATTCGCGAGACAGGGTAGTATCAACTCAGAGCAACAATGAAGGTGGAATTTTCCAGATGAAAAAACTGATTGGAGTCAACACCTTGCTCATGACGCCGTTTACCGATGCGGGTGAGGTGGACGAACAGGGTCTCTTCCGGTTGATCGACCACGTCATCGACGGGGGCGCCAACAGCCTGGTGGCGATGGGCAAGATAGGCGAGTTCTCGGTGTTGACGATGGAGGAAAGGCGGCGCACGATGGCGGCCGTCGTCGACTACGTGGGCGGCCGGGTGCCGGTGGGCTTCGGCATCATCAACGCCGGCTTTGAGGAGGGCCTCGCTGTCGGGCGCTACGCCGGGGAGGCGGGTGGGGACTACGTGATGTCCAGACCCCCGGTCGAAGGCGATATCAGCGACTATTTCCTGCGGCTCGCCGACGTGATCCCGGTGATGCTCTACGATCAGGGAGAACAGGGGGAGTTGTCCATCAAAGAGGACATCCTGCCGCTTGCTCGGAAAAGCCGGAACATCGTCGCTCTGAAGATCAGCGGGTTCCCCGACAGGTTTGACGAGGCCAAAGAGCTGCTGGAAATCCCGGCCCTGTGCGGCTGGGACTTCGGCAGCCTTCTGGCTTACCAGATGGACGCCGACGGGGTCATATCGGGGAGCGCTACCATCGCACCCCGGGAAGAGGTGAAACTCTACGAACTCGCGATGGAGAAGAGGTGGGACGAGGCGCGCGAGCTCTACTACACCAGGCTCGTGCCCATTCTGAACTACTGCACCTTCGATCCCCATGCTTACTCTGCCTCCAAGTACTTTCTCTATCATTTGGGTCTCATCGACAACCCGGCGGTGCGCGCGCCCAATCCCGACGCAGGTGCGGTGCGCAGCAATGAGATCCGCGCGGTTTTGAAGAGGGTCGGCCTGTTGAGCCCTGCCGCCGGGGGACGGGACAGTTGAGCCGGTCTCGTTTCGTTCGATGAAATATGCATTGCGGGAAATAAGGCAATGAACGCTGCTTCTCTTGACAGACGGCGTCCTTTTGTTCTGTCCGCCATGACGGATTTCCGCGCCGACGTGGAATACGGCGTCTACACCCTCGAGTTGCTGGACGAGGTGATGGGCAGGCTCCGGCGCATGGGAGTCAGGCGCCTCTACTGGCTCTATTACAGCGAGTACGATGTGGACGCGCCCCGGGGCGGGAACCTGTTCGGCACGGCAAAGTACGCCCCCGAAACCCTCGACAGGATTGGCGATCCGGTGAAGGCGGCTGTTCCCCTTGCCCACAAGCACGGCATTGAGCTCTACGGTGTACTGTGGCCCTATGATCTCGGATGTTCCTGGACCTACCCGGAAGGCTCTCCCGAGGCAGGTGCCACAAGCGTCGCGCGGATCGGAGGAACGCTCCAACTAGTCGACGGCTTTATCGAGCGCTATCCGCACTTGCGGGTCCGCCGCCGTCCCTTCAAGGCGCCGCCCGACCTGCACTCTCTGCCGATCCGGAAAATTCGCCTGCTGAAGAGAGACGACTCGCCAACCCGGATTCGCCGAGAGAACCTGGAAATCTGGGCGAGCCCGAAGAACTATCGCTACCAACGGAAGGACGTGTCGTTCCCCCTGAAGGAAGCGGTCGAGCCTGCACCTCGGGACGTGTACGATCGCTGCGGAGAGCGGATGAGCGCCAGAGGTGCGCCGGTGCGAACACTAACCCTGGAAGGTCTCGATCTGAAGGATCGCTATATCCTGATTGCGACCAATTTCAAGGATGGCGGAGGGGACTTCAGCAACACCGCTCTGGGTATGGTGGAGGCGTACGGCCCCGGCCCGGATGCGCTGCCCATAGAGGTGGCCTCCCGCAGGTCTCCGATGCCGCTGCCGCGCGATTTCCGCACCTACGGACTGGAATTCGACTGCGGTACGGGTCTTTCCAAACTGACCCTGGACATGGACAATTCCGCACCCATAGAAGAAGGGGCCAGTTGGCGCAATGCTTCCTGCGAAGGGGTGATAGCATTTGCCAGGGGCAAGAATGAGTACGTCCCGTCCGACCCGTGCGAGGCCTGCCCCGAGGTCCGCAAGGCGTGGTCCGGCTGGGTCGATCGGATGATGGCAGTCGGGGTGGACGGCATTGACATGCGCCTCAATTCCCATGGGATCGCTACCAATGAACCGTACGAGTATGGATTCAACGAGCCCCTTGTAGAGGAGTATGGCGAGCGCTTTGGCGCGGACCTGCTGTCAGACGACGCCGACCTGGAGCTTCTGGCGCGGTTGCGAGGGGAGCATTTTACCTCCTTCGTGCGCCAAACGAGCGAGCGGGTGCGCCAGGCCGGGAAGAAGATGCAGATGCACGTGCACACCGGGGCTCTTCCTCTGCGTCCCGACCCCGGCCGCGGCCAGCCGTTCTGGATGCCGGCCAACCTCTATTTTGACTACGGGACCTGGCTTCGAGAGGGGCTGGTGGACGGCATTGTTCTGCGCAGCGGGAAGCTGGATGACCCGGAAGTGGAAGAAGTGCTCGCCCTGGCGCAAAAGGTGAACGCACCGGTGTCTCTGAACAAGTACGTGCATGGCGCTCTCGGGATCGACGAGTACGTTTCCGACCTGGAGAGCATCTTTCGCGACGAGCGCTTCGGAGGCTACGTGATCTACGAACTCCAGGGCCTCGTGCGGCCTGCAGCGGATGGCTCCAGGCTGATACCTGTGGAAGACAAAATGGAGCGCATTCAGGCCAAAGCCGAAGAGCTTGGAATAGTGTGATCCAGGGTCTGTAGAGATGGGAAACATTCCGGCCGAACGCATTGTCCGAATCGAAAAAGCCGTGCTGCACGGCCAGCGCCCCCGCACTATTGGCTACTCCGCCCGCCAGGATACCCACGGTTCCCGACTAAGCGACCCCGTAGTCCGCATCCACACCAAAGGCGGGGGCGCTGGTATAGGTTGGTCCCGCCTCGACGAGGAGCAGGCGCGGCAGCTCCTCGGCAGGCGCGTCGACGAACTCTTTCATCTTCCGGAGGGCACCCTGGAGGAAGGCCTCGCCGTGGACCTGGCGCTCTGGGATCTGGTGGCCCGGCTCATGGATCTGCCCCTCTACCGCCTGCTGGGGGCGCGGGGCTCTCGGGAAGTCGAACTCTACGACAGCTCGATCTACATCGACGACCTCGAAGCTACGGGCGATGAAGCCGTCGAGATGTTCCACGAGGAGGTCCGGAGCGGGTGGGAACACGGCTACCGGAACTTCAAGGTCAAGGTCGGCCGCGGCGCGCGCTGGATGCCCACGGAGGAGGGAATGGCGCGGGATATCCTGGTCGTCCACGCCGTGCGCCAGGCCGCCGGGCCCGAGGCCAAGATCCTCATCGACGCCAATATGGGCGCTACCCTCAACACGGCTCAGGAGCTCCTAGGCGCCTGTGAGGATGTGGGCCTCTTCTGGTTCGAGGAACCCTTTGCCGAGGACCGTCTCCTCAACCAACCCTTCAAGGAATTCATCGTGGAGCACAATTACGACACCTTGGTGGCGGACGGCGAATTCGCGCCGCCGCCTTTCTTTTTCGAGTTGGTCGAGGAGGGCCTGATCGACGTGGTGCAGCACGACTTCAGAGCCTATGGCCTGACCTGGTGGCGGGCGACCGCTGCCCGCCTCGAAAAGTGGGACGCCCTCTGCGCCCCCCATTGCTGGGGCAGCTATATCGAGCGCTATGCCCACGCCCACTTTGCCGCTTCCATCCCCAACTTCGCCCTGCTCGAAGCCACGCCGGTCAACCTTCCCGGCCTCATGGTAGACGGCTGGGAGATGCGCGACGGCAAGCTTATTGTACCGGATTTGCCGGGCACGGGCTTCGATGTGGACCCGGCCGTTTTCGAACAGGGTTTGCAGGACCGGGAAGGGTTCAGTGTCTCACTTTGATCTTTGAGGAGGGGGAAAAAACAGGCACCAGGGCAGCGGCTGCCTCGAAACCCGGGAGCGGTGATCCGCCGGCGTCAACCAGTTCGTCCGGCGACTCCTCGGCTGCTGCACGGGTTCGGAACGTTATCCGACTCATTCCCCGCACCACGGGGTTCGGAATCCAGACGACATGATAATTGCAGTCCCATTGGCCATGACCTAAATTGGGCACCATTTTCCATGGCTGAAACAACGTTGGTCGCCCTTAGCTTCTTCCTGGTCTCCAGGGGAGGATTCCTATGAATTTTCACGTTACTATCGATTTTCCGGATGACGTAGGGAACGCAGAGTGCGTTTGGACGGAGGACGCGCTCCGTCAACTCATACGTGGGTATGCTCGGCGCGGCATAAAGGCGATCCACTGGATGGACTACGGAGGAATCGACGAAGGGATGTGGGAGCGAAACTCCGGTTTCGATAGAGGTGGGAAAAGCAGCCGTTTTGTCGGAAACATTCCCCACCCGTTGCGCGTGGTCTGCGATGAGGCCCATAAGAGCGGCATGCTCGTCTACGCGATCGTCAAGATACACGACCTTGCATTCGGCATGCCGTACGAGCATTCCACCGTTCCTCTGGGTACGGGCCCGCAGCCCCCGACCGGCCTGCCGCATATCGGCGGCGAAGGCACTACAGCGCATCGCTGGTTGCGCCAACATCCGGACCGGCGCGTCTGCCTTCATCCCTCGCTGCAGGGCGACCACCAACCCGACGTGCCGATCCGCACCCTTCGACTCTGGCACGAGACCGAGGCGCTGTCGGAGGTGCCTGAGATCGAGATATTCACTTCTGCCGACAACGGCTCCTATCAGGCCTATAGAGGCCCGATGGAAAGAGTCGTTAGCGCAAAAGAGCGGCGACCGCCCCTCTTTGCCCCGGCCCCGGAGAAGGCGTTTGGCGAGCCGGGCACCTTCACCTGCATCGAATTTAACGGCCTGGATATTTCCGCCCCGTTCTTGTGCCTCAAACCGGCCGGACCGTTCGACCTGGCGAACGCCGTGGCGGCGCTCGTCGAAGTCGAGGACGCGGACGGCCAGGCCCTGCCTTTCACCTGTGGACTGATCACCATAGGAGGCACCCCTCCTCCCTGGCGGCCTGACGTGGGAATTGCCTTCGATTGCGGTCGAAAGTTGGAGCCGGGGCCCGGCCGCGGAGCCGGCAGCGCCCGCCAGTCGATGGGACGTATCCGCATCGATTTCCGCCAGTATGAATTCCTGGGCCTGGCGCGCGGCCGCAACAAGCATCTCACCGGCATGGCCGAGCTGGCCTACCCCGAGGTGCGCACCTGGTTCTTCGCCATGATCGAGAACGCCCTGGACGACGGAGCCGATGGCGTCGACTTTCGACAGAATTCCCACACCGAGTGTCTCGACTGGGAAAACTACGGGTTCAGCCCCCCGATCATCGAAGATTTCAAAGAGCGCTACGGCGTCGATATCGCCACGGAGCCCTTCAACCGCGCTGCCTGGCGGCGCTTGCGCGGCGAGTATCACACTCTCTTCCTCGAGGAAGCGGCGGCCGTCGTTCACGCCCGCGAAAAGGAGTTAGTGGTTCATTTGATGAATATCATGGACCGTCCCGCGGAGCAGTTTTGTTTTCTTGAAGTGTTCTGGGACTGGCGCGGCTGGCTCTGCAGTGGCATTGTAGACCGCGTTACCCTCAAAGAAACCTATGAATGGGCTGCCGTTGACGAGTGCAAGCGCCTGGGCATCCCGACAATTCTTACCTCCAAGCAGTGGTTTCCGCAACTGCAGGGCATCGAGTTTCTCGATTTTGCCTGCAACAACGGCTTTGAGGTTTTCAACATATACGAGAGTGCCGGGGTTACCCGGTTGAGAGTCGATGGCACCATAGAATTCACCAATGCCGATCTGTGGGACAAGGTTGACGAGATCATCAACCGCTGACCAAGGCGGGGAGCCGGTCTCGATCGCCGAGCGAGGGCCCCCTGGAAATGAGAATGAAACCCCATGGGCAAGCTGAACAATGTGAACACCACTGACATGCGCGACGCCATTCGCCTGGGTTGCCATACGATGAGCCGCATCTTCAATGCAGACGATAACGATATCCCCTATCAACATTCGCATGTCCTTCCCGAGGCCCGCCTAGCCTGGACCGCCAACCACTCAGAGTCCCATGTGCCCGGCCGGGACCTGAACGCCTTGCTAAAGGCCGAAGCGGCTGCCGGCATCGCGATCGATGAAGACGCCGTCGATAAACATGCGCGCGCGGCCTTTTTTTCCTATAGCGGCCCGGTCCCTCTTCCTCTCAATCGCAACGAAATAGGCGGCGAGTTGGCGCGCCTCATTCCACACAATATCCGCGAGGGGTTTCACGCCCTTTACGCCCTGGCGCGTTTCCGCAACTCGAAGCGAGCCCGTCAACTGGCGGAAAGAAGCATCGAGGCCATCTTCGAACTCTGGGATCCCGGCCATGGATGGGACCGCGACTACCTGGAAGGAAGGCTCGGGCTGACTGTGCCCAGGTCCACTTTCGTCAACGGTCTGGGCCGGGCGATCGGTCCGCTGGTCAAACTCTACCGTAGCGCTGGGCTGGAGCGCGCTCTGGAACTGGCGCTCGTGTTGAAAGAGAAGGCGGTCAAAGAATTCTACAAAGAAGACGGTGGGTATGATAGTGATACGTGCGGAGCCCATACCCACTCAGTAACCTCTGTAATGTCCTCACTTGCCCAGTTGTCTGATTTTACCTCCGACTCTCCTGTCATGGCTCGCGTGCGCGCCTTTTATGACAATGGGCTCTGGCAACTGCGCGATGAGCTGGGCTGGGTGATCGAAATCAGCGGCAACGATGCCAATCCCGACCGCGGCGAAAGCAACAGTACAGGCGACCTGGTCGAAACAGCACTGATCCTCGGACGCCGAGGATATACAGAGTATTACGAGGATGCCGAACGCATCCTGCGAGCCCACCTGCTGCCGTCACAACTGCGTGATATCTCGTTCATCCGGCAGCCGTCCAATCCCGAGGGCGTCGATGCGAAGAGAAATGTTGCCCGGCGTCTGCAGGGCAGCTTTGGCTTTCCTGCTCCGTGGGGCCACGAACATCTCGGAACCCGAAGAAAGGGCTTCCACATGGACAGCGTTGGCTCAGTTGTGGCCTCCCTGTGCGAGGCGTACAGGGAGACGGTCCGGTCCGACCGGGCCGGTCACTGGATCACTCTCCTGTTCGACCGCGAAACGCCGGCCGTGGCGGTCCAATCCCCGTACACCCATGAGGGGCTGCGGGTCCGGGTCAAGCAGGCCGGGCCGCTCTTCGTGCGCATACCCTCGTGGGTCGATCGCGGGCAACTGATTCTACGGGGAATATCCGAAGAGCCGCGCTATACCAATGGCTATCTTTTCCTGGCCCATCCACCCCGGAACCGGTGGATCAGCATCGATTTTCCTCTCCCCAGACGCGAGCTGACGCTCAGGCACCAAACGAGGGATATTCGAGTCCGTTTGAGGGGAGATGAAGTGGTCTCTATGGACGACTTTGGCGCCAATTTGACCTTTTTCGACTGCATCGAATAGATGGCGACGACCTCCGGCGAAATGATCCTGAAAAGTCGAGGGATGGCAACCTTGTAAATTTGCCAGTGCCTGCGCGCGCAGGCACCAGAAGCGGCTACAGGGAAGACGAAACAAGTGGGAGGCGGAGGGCAACGGTTATCCCCGGAACTCTTGCGGCGCATCAAGGACGGTGCCAACCAGCGGCATCAGCCAGCGATTCAGGCAGAAGCAGTACCAGCGGATGACCTCCTCTCCGGCGACGAGGGTGTGATGGACGCCCGGCGCATGCCCAACGAGGTCTCCCGCTGCAACGGCAAAGCGCTGATCGTCCTGCTCGACATCCCCTGATCCCTCGTGAATGTACCAGAACTCCTCGTGGCCTGGGTGGACGTGGTCCGCTGCGCGCGTGCCCGGCCTGGAGATGTTCTGGTCCCAGTGGTCCAGCGTCGAGTGCGGGCGCGCGTGCGGGTATCTCCCTTTCCGCGGCGAATCCATTTCGTCCCGGATCAGGGCAGGCCTTCCCTCGACTTGAGCGCTATGAGGATCTCCAACGCCCTTTTCAAGGTCTGCGGAGGCAATTTCCCAGACGGCAGAGTGGAACGCGAAATCGAACAATGCGACAGGTTCATCTCCGGCCTCGAGCGCATGAGCTACGCCGGGAAGAATAAGGATCAGATCTCGCGGCTGGATGGAAAATCTTTCGTCGCCAAGGGTCATCATTCCTGCTCCAGCAACGATAAACCAGAATGATTCACTCGATTCGTCGACAAGCTCCAGCGTGTCCCTGGCCCGATCGACAGTGCGACGGGCAAAGCGTTTCAGCGAGCGGCAATCCTGGCTCCGGGTCGGATACTCGAGAATGGTGCCCCCAAGGATAGCTCTGGGTGCGCCCAGGTCCGCATAGCAGATGTGCATATGGGTTGTTCTCCTTTCATTGTGTGTGAATTCTCTCCTCCCGGGTCCTCCAGGCCAGAAAGCACGTTGCCTGGACCTGGGGCTGTGACAGTTGGGAAAATTCGAACTGGTTGTAGGTCATAATCGAACTCCCTGAAGCGCTGGAACGGATCGTCGAATTCCTTCTTATTTCGCTGAAACCCGACGGTCGTGTACGGTCGTAGCCAAAACAGCGCGAGCGGACGGTCAGGTTGACAACCGCGGTTCACTCTTCGAAACTTAGGGAAAAGTAATGTATGTCGGGAGGAGCAGAAAGCCATGGCAAGCATTCTACTGGACATTGAACGGGCGCGGGCGATCCTGGATGCCGAAGACGTGGATGTCCTGATTGCCTGTCGCCCGGAGAACTTCACCTACATAAGCGGGGTTGCCCGGCCCCTGGAACACTGTTATGTCCGCGAACACACCACCTATGCCCTGTTGAGCCGCGAGGGCCAGACTGCCTTGATTGTACCGTTTTTCGAGCAGGAGACGGTTTGTCAGGAGTCCTGGGTTGCGGACGTGGTGCCCTTTCGCCAGTATCCCGAGGCAACCATTGATCAACAGAGCTACAGCCACCGCGGTGGTTCGGCTGAAGCCGTGGCAGCGGCAAAGATCTCTGAAATGGCTCACCCGACCGGGCGGATTGGCTTTGATGAAAAGTACACACCTGTTCGCGCCTACGAACTGCTGCAAGAGCAACTGCCCCGTGCCCATTTTGTGCCTGTCAGTTGCGTATTTGAGCGCTTGCGTCAGGTCAAGACGGCCACGGAAATTGCCCGGCTGACCGAAGCGGCCCGGGTTGTAGCAAAGGCCTATCGGTCCATGTGGGATCGGGTGACCGAGGGGGTGACGGAGCGGCAGTTGGCCACCGCCGCCCGCCAAGTTTTTCTAGGCGAGGGGGCCCCCGACTGTCGTTTATGAATTGTGGAGCCGGCGTGCGGTCGAGCATCGAACATTTGCCCGCTTCGGATTATGCCGTGCGGTCCGGGGACCTGATACGGTTTGATATGGGGGTCTGTGTCCAGGGCTACCACAGCGATATCGGTCGCACGTTCGCGTGTGGAACGGCCTCGCCCGAGCAGGCGAAGATTTATGCAAAGGTGTTGAATGCGTTCCAGCAGGTCGTCGCAGCCATGAAGCCGGGCGTTACAGGATCGCACCTGTTCGAGATTTATCGACGTGGAATGGGCGAGTACTTCGCGGTGACTCCTCAGGAATGGGTAGGTCACGGCTGCGGATTAGAGCTGCACGAACCGCCTTTCCTCGGGCCAACGATGCATGATCCGCTGGAGCCGGGCATGGTGTTGGCTATCGAGATCGTGTTGATTCCCGGTCGTGAGGGCTATCATGTGGAAGATGAATTTCTGATTACTGGAGATGGGAACCGGCGGCTGATCGATCTGCCCAACGACACCTTGGACGTTGCGGCGATGACTCGATAAGGTTCGCTGCCGAGCATTTGGATGAATTTATATCTCTAGACCGCTAAAGTTATTGAAATAACAGGCGCGATCCTTCCGGATGTATCAAAAGGAGCGGAATATGCCCGACTCTAGAATAAAAGTTGGATTCGTAGGTTGCGGGAATATCGCCAGGAACCTGTACACTCCGATCTACGCGGCTCATGTCGACATTGCCCAGGTTGTCGCAGTGGCTGACCTGGACGGCGGTTTGGCCGAGAATCGCAGGCAGGCGCTGAGCGACTCTTATTATGCCGAAGCCTATCGCGCTCGCATCCTGGCGAAAGACGGCCGCACGGCCGAGGAGCGCGCGCGCAACCAGAAGAGGGCAGAGGTGGCAGCATCTGCCGCGGCGTACGAGATTCGCACCTATCGCGACCACGAGGAACTGCTCAAAGACGATGAGGTCCAACTGGTGTGTATCTTCACTCCACCAGTGATTCGAGCTGTTCCCGCCGTTGCTGCCGCCGAGGCCGGTCGCCACGTCTACTCGGAAGGTCCATTCGCCAAGAGCGTAGAGGAGGCCGATGGCATTCTTGCGGCGGTCCGCAAATCGGGAATCAAATTTCACTCCCAGGTGGTGGACCGCTATCCGCGCGGAATGGTCCTGGGGCGCAAGGCGGTCGAGAGCGGCAAGCTGGGAAAGATGGGAAGCGCCAATGTCTCCTTTAACTACTATCGTTCACAGGGCTACTACCACGGATGGCACGGCAAGTGGGAAGGGGAAGGCGGCGGAGCGGTATTCCATCATGCCAGGTACATCATCGATCCTTTCCTGTGGGTCGTAGGTTCACCCGTTGTGGAGGTGTTCGCCTATGCCGGCCCCATCCTCCGACAGATTGAGCATGATAGTCTGAGCCAGGCGGTGGTCAAGTACGCCAACGGCGCGACCGGCATCATCCACGCCTCCTTGATCAGCCACAACAGCGGCCAGATTCCAGGGCCGCGAGGCCACATCTCGATCTTCGGCCACGATGCCGCTCTCGAGATATACCAGGGGCAGGGACCCGTATCCAATCTGACCTTCTACTCCGTCGATAACCCAGACGCTCTGCGGGACCTAGAGGCCCTGCGGGCAGAGGTGGCTCATCTGCCCGAGACCGTTGCCCAGGCAGACCAGACTCGCCTGTTCCTGGAGAGTATCATCAACGACACGGAGCCGCTGGTACCCATCGAAGTGCCGCATCATCACGTGGAGGTCGTGCGCGCCATTTACAAGTCGGCAGCAGAAAACCAGCCGGTCGAACTGCCCCTGAAAAAAGACGACCCGTTCTACAGCTTCGAAGGGCGGTTATAGTCCTGCCCACGATTTTCGTGGGCTCGGCACCCGATACCCCGGAAAACTTCTGCCGAATAGCGGCGATAGCAAAAGACGAGGTCTACGACAGGCGGAGCAGAATAGATGAAATTTGAAGTAGTGGACAACAATCATCGAATCTGGATCCTGGCCGCTGGGAACCCACTGGGAGCGATAGCGGTCACCGGTATTCGAAGCTATATTTTTCCGTTCTTCACTCCCAAAGGAAAAAACGTATTGCAGGAGTGCCCACCCGACCATCCAAATCACCAGGGCATCTGCGTGGGACAGGACCTGGTAAACGGCCACAATTTCTGGGCCATGGGGATTGCAGGATATCCGCTGAACGTCCAGAAGGTGCAGTCCAGTTCGCACGAGATTGTCGATAAAGGGGTGTGTCTCAACCAGGCGATTCAATGGATCACTGTGGACGGGCAGGCCATCCTCCAGGAGGAACGGGTGAGCCGCTTCGAGGTCTGGGAGGATATGCATGTGGTCGAGGTGCGGAGCAGTTGGTTTGCGACCTATGGAGACCTCAACATCGGCCAGGCCAAGGGAGGCGGAGTGTGGATGAGGGTGCACTACCAACTGGAGACTTTCTGGGGTGGCCGGCTGCGCAACAGTCGAGGAAGCGAGGGCGAAGCCGGTGTATTTGACAAAAAGGCGGACTGGATCGAGGTTAGCGGCCGAATTGAGGGCCACGACGTGGGGATTGCGATGATGCCGCACCCCGGGCAAGAGCAGAAACCCTGGTTCACACGGGATTACGGACTACAGCTCTTCGGTCCTTGCCGCCACGCACCGCGTCGAATCAATGCAGGCGAGCAGTGGGAACTCTGCGTGGCTTTTGCTGCCTTCGACGGTCCCTCCGATGGTTCGCAATCAGCGCGCGCCTGGGAATTATACAACACCTACCTTGCGCGAAAACGATCTTGATCTTATCGATCGCAGTGAGTCAATGGGTCGATATTCATGCCCCCATTTCGGCGGCCAGGTTCGCAGCCCAGGCAAAGCCCGTTTTGTGGAAGTCCGGCGGGAACCAGGCGTAGGGGACAAGCTCTACATAGCCCGAGTAGTCGACTTTCACGAGGGTTTGCAACACTGCCTTCCAGTCGACGATGTCGCCGGGACTACCGGGGACGCACTGCTGGGAAAAGGGGTAGTAGCCGTGCATCCCTTTGAAGCGCACATGGCGCAGGTTATCCTTGAAGTCCTGGATGGCCCGGCAGGGATCGTCCAGGAGGATGGCCAAATTGCCGCAATCCAAGTTTATCTGGAGGCGCTCTGAGCCGACGTGGTGGCGCAGCAGGGCAAAGCCATTGGCCGTGTCGACGAGGTGGTTTTCGTGATTGTGTATGAGCAGGTCCACACCCACTTGTTCGGCGTGGTGACAGAGGGGCTTGAGCACCTGGATCATGGCGCGCCAACCGGCGTTTTCACCGGCGGCAACGGTGCCGGGAAGGAAGCGGATACCCGCAGCGTCCATGTCGGCCGCCAGGTCGAGGGATTGGCGGTAAAAGCGCTCGGTTTCGCCACTGGGGACACCGGCGGCAAAACCACCCACGCCCCAGGGGTTGAGGATGGCGAAGGCGATGTCGCGGTCTTTGGCCAGGTTCTTGTAGGCGGTTTTCTGGCTGTCGGTGATGGCAGTGGGATCCAGGTGGGAGCCCGGCCCGGTGATGGGCCCACAGGCTGAGTAGCCGACATCGGCCAGTTCGTTGATTGCTTCCTCCATTGTTAGCCATTCGAGTCCACAGGTGTGGAAGCTGAATTCCATAAAAGAAGCTCCTCTCATCTGAGTGTGCAGGGGACGTACAAATGAAGAAACTGTACAATAAAGGCCGCGGGATGACAACCCCGCGAATTTTGCCGTTCATCGTCCGGCTGGAAACTCAGGGGTGCTGCGTCGCAGAAGGAGGAATGCACAAATGAAGAGTGAAAGCAAACAACCCCGTCGGCGGGTCATATTCAACAACGACGGAAGCTCGCAGGAAATGTTCTATCGGGTGCCACTGAGCTGGGACAAAATCGTCGAGGCAAACGTTGAAGTCTTCAGAGACACGCCTGTGAGTTCTCTCTTCTGGTGCCTGGGCAATGGCCATACGTTCCACCACGAAATTGAAGTCGGCGAATCTGGAGGGATGACCTGAAAGCCTTCCGTTGTGCCGCGGACTGGATTCGGTGGGAGCATTTCTAGAGACTGATACGAGAAGTCCACGACGTTTTTGAAGGCATGGTAGAAGAAGGTCACAAAATCGGGATCGAAGTCTTCGCGTCTTTCAGAATGAACGATTTCCATGGCAGTGAGGGAGGCATGACCACTACGGGCGAGAGGGAACAATGGTTCTTTCTGGATGAGTTGGCAGATCGCCAGAAGATGCTGCAGCGGACAACGTCCCACGAAAGCATAGTCGAAGACGTCATCCTTGCCCGCGCACGACCGGCATGTTCTCCGGCGGTTCTTGTTGACGGGTCTCGCTGGGTTTGGCCGCGGCGTCCATGTAATGGATGGCCAGGGCCCGGCGATGAAAGGATGTGGTGTTGGCCAAAGTGCGATGCGGCATCAGCCCGTGGTGCAGCATGCATTGGCCGCGCTTCAGTTCGATCGGCACGGATTTGGTCTCGTCCACGTCCGGGATGTAAGAACTGCCATCGCCTGGCACGACTTCATGTTCGACCGCGCACCGATGCGCGCCGGGGATAACCCACATACAGCCTTTCTCGATAGTCGCATCGTCGAAGGTCAGCCAGCAACTGACCACGGCGTTGGGTTTGTCGACTTGAAAGTAATGGTTGTCCTGATGCCACCGGACTTCATCGCCGGTGTGCGGCGGTTTGTACAGGCCCTGGCACACAATGATGCGAATGTTTGGACCAATCAGACTTTCGACCGCATCCAACAGGCGATCGTCACGCATGATCGCATCGAAGCCGGGATGCATCAGATGTGCGCAACGCAATTTGTAGAACTTGGGCTGGCTCCCGCTTCGGTCATCGGAATGCCGAACGTTGCTCACCTTTCGCGTAGGATGGTCCGACCGATAATTGGCCAAGCAATCCAGGTAGACTTGAGCCATTCGATCCACCTCCGCTGCAGTCAGCAGGTTGCCGAATATGTGAAACCCTGTTTCTTGGAATGCCTGGATCTGTGGCTCAGTTAGTTTCATGACAACGATTTCAATGAGTTGCCCACCCGATTCTTCAAGAAGAATTTATTGTTGAGCGGGGTAATGTCAATGCGTTTCCCACATATGTAAAAGCTATGTCACCGCTCAGATTGTAGTCGTCCCGTCATAATGGCAATCTGACAGGTTTCCCAATCCGCGCAGATTCGTCAAGTGCAAAAATAAGTTCGTATGTGTGGTACGATTTCGAAATCGATATATCAGTCTCCGTCTCTTTCATAACGCAATCGATAAAGTGTTGTATTTCTTCTGGGAATGGGTGATGTGAAACGTCGGGATCATCCGCAGGTTTTCCCTCGATGGTCTTGAAGCCTATTTCCTTTTTGTCTCCCCATTTAGTGAGAAAATATTGGTTGTTTCGTATGCAGCCCTCTGTTCCCATAAACTGAAAATGCAGGACGTAGGGCATCGCAGGCTCAAACGACGTTCCAATCTTCGCGATGCCGCCGTCTTCAAACTTGAGCAGGCCTGCAATATTGGGTGGGAAATCAAAGTCTTCAGAGCGCCGCAAGGGCCCATTTGCATAAGCCAGAACTTCAATGACTTTTCTATCCATCCCCATAAACCAGCGCAGGAGATCAACACTGTGGCATCCACCCATTAAGAGGGTCGAACCGCTGGTGTCCATTTTCGTTTTCCAGTCGCCGAATATTTCGTGCCAATAATCGGACTCGCCATAGTAAATTTCACCTAAATCTCCTGATTTGAGAATATTGTGGTATGCATTCGATATGGCTGGATACCACCGTGCGACATGTCCGACCATAGTTCGAACCTTCTTTTCTGCCGTCTTTTTTCTAAGACTCTTCAATTGATCGAGATGCAAACAGAGTGGCTTTTCAATAAGGACGTGTTTACCAGCATCTATTGCTTCTAATGCATGCGTATAATGATCCTTGTTGATCGAACATATTGAGACGAGGTCAATATCTTCTCTGCGCAACTCTTTACCGTAATCTTTGTAAGAGGAGTAACTCCATTTATGCTTGTAGTTTTTCAAGTATTCAAAAGCTCGATCCCGGGACTTTGAACTCCTACCAACAATTGAGCGAATTTCAGTACGAGGATCTTTGATGAAAGCGTTTATGTGTTCGCCCGCAACCCAACCGGGGCCTACTACCAAAACTCCCAGCTTGCTCATCCCGTCGTTCCTGTACGATGATTTTGGTTCATGGAACTTACAAAGACAATTTCAGTAGGTGAAATCAAGCGGTTCGAGCAGATCCAATTCATCTGCGACGGCCAGAAAGTGCAACAAAGGAAATAAGGTTGTAGCAAAGTGCTGTCCGCCTGGAGGAAAGGGAAGCGTTTCCTTGATTATCGACCCATCCGCCAAGGTTTTCTGCGGCGCCCCGGTGTTCATAACAAGCCTGAAGTTCATATTGATTAGTATGTATTCCAGGGTCCTCATCCCCTTCAAAATGTAATCCTCATTTCGGGTTAACCGATACGCATAAGCCAATGACTCCAAGATGAGGGTCTGGTTCATATTATACTGAATCGAGGGCCACTCTTTGTAGTAGAACAGTCCATCCTCGGTCAAGGTATGTTCGAGTAGAGCATCTGTCTCCCTCAAGATCAGATCTTTCACGGAAGCGTCCCCTGCAATCTGGTGATACGATTTCAAGGCATTCAGTGCGATCGCGATCATGAAGGGGACCCGGATCCTGGTGTGATCGGTGTACGGAGCTAGAAAACCACCCATAGATTGCTGCCAATCCTTGAACCGCTCTACTATCTCCTTGCAATACCTTAGGTACTTGCCCTCACCGGTCTCCCTGTAGAGGCCGACGAGCCCCCTTAACATCCACCCTAAATCCCTGGCCTGATACCTCCCGGCCTCCTCGTATCGCTCCTGTTCCAGATGGCGGATGAAGTTATCGCCGATGGCGATCGCCGCCTCGTAGGCTTCCTTCTTACCGGTGAGATGGTAGTAGTCGACGAAGCCTTCTATCCACTGGTGGGAGACAGACACACCTCCGGATACATGATCGGCGCTGTGAGCGATCAGTGCGCCCATCCGCAGAGGGTCCGGGCTGTAGTGACAAAAATCCACGTCGACCCAGTGCTGTGCTAACGCCCTTCCACTCTCGAAGAATCTCCTCCTGCCGGTCCTGGCGTGCTGCAGGAAGAGCAGGTGAGGCATGTCGTACTCCCCGTTGAGCCAGACCGGCTTGCCATCGCCGCGACCCTGCCACGTGTAGCCGTGACTGAATTCGTCTCCGAAGCTCATAACCCCCAGTCCAATGGGCCGGGTGTCGATGACATCGGCTAGCAGAGCCTCGATGCGGCCATATCTCCGCCCGGAGAAGACGTCTTCCCAAACGCCGCTCTGTTGGTACCATTGACTTGAAAGGGCGGGGTGATCGGGCAGTTGAAACTGAAGACTGCGTCTGGATATTTCCTCGATATCCGGATTGGCCTTGTGAAAGTGGAGGAGGATCTGATGGGTCTTGGCAACGCCTTGATAGATGGTGAGAGGGTCCTCTGTCTGCGGATAGAGATAGGCTTCGATGCCATCCATGGTGGCGCGCAGCCTTTTGGGGAAATTCTGCTGCGCCTGGCGCATGGTCAGGGCCAGGCCACCTCGCGGTCCATTCCAATCGACCCAGAAGTCGCCGAAGTAGCACTGGTCGAGATGTTCCGAAGCATAGCGCAGCATCTTCCTGCCATCCACGCTGATCTCAACTTCCTTAGCGCTCCGATTCTTCGCAGTTCCATAGTGACCCTCCCCCGAGGTTAGAACGACCTCTTCCGCAAGGGGAAGCTGACACCTCAAACCTATCTCTTTAAGCGAGAGCGCTTCGCGTTCTTCGCAGTTGATGAACTGGTACTCGACCATCGCATAGGGTTTCCCGGCCCACGCGTAAATCCTGACCACATAGTCGAGTAAAGTGTCTGCTCCAGCGCGATGTTTACCGGCTATTTTGGCGACCGCCCTGACCGGCCCGTCTTCCTCAATTTCTACTCTGGCCTCAGTGTCTTCCGCTGTCGAATACGCTCTGTTGTGTTCATCGACCACATTGAAGCCCGAGAATACATCCCGCAACTCCCACCCATCGATCGCAACGGATCTGAAGAGGTTGAAGTTCTTCTTGGGTATGGCGATCTGGAGGGCACCGGTGTCTAGCGAGATTCCGTCCTCTCCGTCAATGGCCGATACCGACGGCGCGGGCGGATTTGCCGATGCCTCTCTATCGCCGCAGGTGAAGTGGAAGGTCTTGCCATCGCCACCGGGGAGATCTACGAGACAGTGTACGAGAAGCCAGCGGATACTATGGTCATCCCACGCTGCCGTTATATGCTTTTGACAGAAGACCTCCGCTCCATCGCGGAGGATAAATTGCTCGGGACGGGTAAGTGCCCCCTTGGGAAAGGGAATGCCAAAGGAAATCGGTTCGCTCTCTCTGTCGAAATGGGACATTTTTTCAAAGACAAGTTTGTCTGCCAACTCTCTCATATTCGAACCTCTTCCCACTTTCTTGCGAGAGTGTTGTTGCCTTTCTCGGACCCTCAACAAGCCTGTTATCGCTGCCGGGTGAAAATCAGTGATGCCTACCTGTACTACATCGAAATCAATACTCTCAAGTCGCGGAGTATTTCCATCCAACCCAATCCGATGATGCCGGCACGATTCTCCGTCATTGTTTCTTCTTTTAGAGGCAGATGATGTTCAAATGGAACGGGCAGGTCAAGTAGTATTTTGTCTGGACGATCCGGGTCTACGTGGCACTTGACTGCGCCCGAACGGCTGCTCTATCTTCTAGCCCGACCGCATCTACCTGCCCGTCGGGCAATTGCTGGGTCCCGGCTTTTGTCTGCGCCATGTCCGAGGGCAATAGAACCTGTTCCACGCAGTATTCGGCAAGCAATCCGAGCGCACCTACATAGCCCTGAAATACGCGGCCGAGCCCCAGACCGAGGAACAATACGAGGCCTTGAGGGCGCACAACCAGGACGCCTCCAATCTGGCCTATCCATTCCGCCACAGCCAGCGCCGGCGCATTCGGGGCATGGTGGAGAAGCTGCTGGCCCGGGAGGAAAAGCTGGCAGCTTTAGACGCGAGATGAGCGCCTCGCCCGGAGCTGGCACAAAGGGGTGAAGAACAGATCGCGCCATTCAAATTTTGCTTTTTTCTTAAATCGCGTCTTCGATACCGGTTCGGAAGTTCTTAAAATGCGCAATCGCATTCTCAGTCAGACCCGCTTTGAGGGTCCAGGCGACGGCTGGCAATTTCTCCAGGCCAACGGCATTTCGGGAGCAATGGTCTCGCCGCAACGAGGGGGTTGTCGTGTCGCCGCGGACGGGGGCCAGGAGGTGCACTTCGACGGCATGGGAGTCCACGCGCGCAACGGCGACTCCATTGAAGTGCAATTCGAACTGCTGACGCCGAATCGGGGGGCACTGAGGTTCGGCTTCCACGGCGGCGCCGAGAGGGCCGAGGTCAGGCTGGACTTCAAGCGCAAAATCGCATCGCTGCTCAGCACGGACTGGACGCGACCGCAATCCCCGCCTGCCGAACCTTTCAAGCTCGCCCGCGGCCCCCTCCACACGCTACGGCTCGAAAAGACAGAAGGTGGCGGCCGACTCGTAAAGATGGCGAATCTTCGCGTCCAGCTCGACGAGCAAACCATGCTGGCTGTGGACGACCTCAATGTGTTGCCGGAGATGGGCGTCGACCTGCGAGTCGCCGGCACCGAATTGTGGCTGCGGCGCTTTGTGCACCGGGGCGTACCCTCCGGCGTGCCGCAGCGTCTGCACGCAGGCGGGTGGCAGATGCCCAACGTGAACGATATCGAAGCAAATCTGGCGTCGATCTTTCGCGGCCTGCGCGCCGCGGCCGCGGCGGGCGTGCGACTGCTGGTCACGCCGGAAACGTCGCTGACCGGTCTATTCGCATCGGACGCTGTTACGCGTCGGCAAGCGCCGGTGGCGGAGGCCGAGCGCAAGGTGCGGCGGTTTATCCGCGACCTGCCCGGTGCTCCTTTTCTGGTGGTCGGTCTCCCGCTGTGGGAAAACGCGGCCGGACACCGGCGCCGGCAAACGCGCTACAATGCCGCACGCGTCTACGACCCCGACGGCGACGTGGTCTTCACCGGCCGCAAGATACACTCGTGTGAGACCGACTTCTGGCACGGCTACCAGTTGAACGAATTCGAGATCGACGGTGCGCCGATCGCGATGCACATCTGTCACGACGGGCGCTACCCGGATGTCTTTACGCTGCCGATCATGTTCGGAGCAAGGCTGGTCGTGCAGCCGTGCAACGGCGGAACCCACCCGCTTTCGGTCGAGGCTTTTGAAGCCGAGTGCACCCAATCGACCCGGACGACCCATGCATTTTACTTGCAAGTCGACGGCGGCGGACACAGTTGCCTGGTCAGTCCGCACAAGTACGACAACCTGATCGCCATGCCCCCTGAGTGCCGCCGCGACAATCCGGCGTTTCCGATGACAGGTCCGCCTCGCGAAGGTCTGTTCAGCGCCAATATTGCCCTTCACGAGGCATTCGGCTACTGGCCCGTGCGTTCGTTTCGCGCCTCGGAAGCGGCTGCCGAAGCTTATGTCGACCTGTATCGCGCCCGTGGGGGCCGGAGGCTGGATGGAAACTAGTGCCTGGGCGCGCGGTTCCGGAAGAAGGGCCTGGTATTGAGCGCGGGATAGATGGGCACCCTACAGCGCGCGTCCAGCGCCTCCCACCGGTCCAGCCGCAGCGTGCAGATCGTTCATGCGCAGCGAGCCCCAGACCTCCATACCTTTGGGGTGAATCGTAGGTCAATCAGCTAATTATGCCCTTATCATGAATGCGTAGCCCGCCCCCGCTACCAGGGTCCGCTCTCTCGCATCGCTAGCGGAACATCCTTTGCAACGACAACCCTGGGCTTCCCCACGGCTCTCTCCGCCGGATTACCATCTGTGCAGGCCGTGGCCCTGTGCTGGAAACCAGATCATATCCACCCACGTGGAAAACACTATCCCGAGCACATAGCCGATGGCCAGTCCGTAGAAGAAGGGCTTTCCTCTCATGTAGGCCTGCACGCCTCCGTAGTGCAGCAGCATCCACTTGACAAGCCACACCAGCAGCAGGCTGAACCAGTAGACCAAAGTGCCAATGGTGTACTGAAAGGCCAACCCCAGAGGATGGAACGAAAACCAGGGAAAATGCGCTCGCGCCATCGCCATCCCCGCCGCCTCGAAAAAGCCGATCAGCCAGACGCACCACTTCCCCCAATCCGCAACCGTGCGATGGTGGATCGCCAGAACCATCTCATCAAAGGCAGTGTCCACGGTTACGAAGAGCACAGCCCCCTCCTCGTAGCCGCGCTCGACAATCGCCCCCACGGCCACAAGGAAGCCTACCGGAAAAGCCACCACTACGGCCGCCGTCACCCACGCAGGTTGTTGGCGCGGCGAAAAAATGCGCAGGTGGTGGACCATCGCCGGCCACGCGGGCATGCGGATCGAGCCGAAAAAGGCTTCGCTGGTAAAGAGCTTGAGGCCGATCAGACTGCGCGGCGCCAGGTGGATCGAACCGACCAGATCGACGATGAAGGTTTCGCCTTTCATGTGCGAAAAGTTGGGAAAGAGATAGACAAAGCCGGTAGCTGCCATGAGCTTGACGGTGACGAAGTAGACCAGCATCATCAACGCGAACGCTCCCGCGGCCAGGGGCAGGCTCATCCCCAGGCCCACGGACCAGCCGATCACGTAGGCCGCCGAAAGCACTAGGCCGATCAGGGCGAGGCGGTAGCGCATGACCTCGCGGCGGTCTCCTTCCCCGCTACGCACCTGATGCCACACCTGCCGCAGATGCCCTCGCGCCATCCAGATCGACCAAAGGGCCACGAAGATGAGAGCCCCGTAGCTCTCCATGAAGAGGATCTCCCGCCCCTCGATCTGCTGGCCCACCGTCCCTACGGAAAACCCCACTCGATCTATGGCCCACTCTTTGGCCATCGCCAGCCAGTAAAAAACGACCACGCTGCCCAGGATATCCAGCGGGCACAGATAGGCCAGGGCCAACACGACCGGCATCACCCGCACCCAGACCTCGCGGGCGAGATGTCCGCTCAATTCGAGGTAATAGCGTCTCCAGAAGAGCTCTAGTTGCGGCAGGCCAGGAGCGAAATAGGTCGCGATATTGTAGAGGGTGGGCAGGAAGACAACCCCCACGCCGATCCAGAACAGACCCGAGCGGAAAATCTCAGGCATGCGCCGGGGACCGTCAAATCCACGGGTCAGATCCAGCGGCAATTGGGCCAGGGGAAAGGTGAGCTTCTCGACCTCCACCCATTGGCGCTGGAACAACACGAACAGGCAAAAGCCGAAAATTACCAGGCCCATCGACACCCCCAGCCACTGGCCGATCACTCCCAGCCAGGACAGCCACGGCAGGGGCACGCCTTCGTCAATCCCCAACCAGAACCCGTCGATAACCTGCGGCAGCAGGGGGACAAATGCATGCCAGGGCAAAAAGTCGAAAAAGGTCTCGCTCCACTGGTTTTCCGGGGTGGCGAAGAAGGAGGGCGCCGCCACGACTGAAAACCAGTCGTAGACCCACCCTGCTCGGGGGATGGTTCCCACGATCCAGGTCATGGAGAAGATGGTCAGCAACTCGCCGCGACGCAGGGCCCTCCGCGGCGAGAGTCGTTTGAGGCCGACATTGACGAAGAGCCACAGCACGAACGGCGAAAAGGACACCAGGGGGAACTGGGACTTGACATTGATATCCATCCAGTAGAACATGGCGGCGATGGTCAGGACCCCCAATACCAGCGCGCGCAGGGTGATGACCGGCGACGTTTCGTCCATCTCACCCCTGATTGTGGAGTTTGCGCTCATCGAAAGGCGGAGTTCCCTCCTTGTAGTGGGACGGTCAGGCGCTTGCGCGCCGGGCGGCGCCGGAGTGGACATGCTGCCGGCGATGAATCACCTGGCCTCCCTGGGATTACTCACCGAGGCCGATCTAGAACTCCTGGGATTGTACAATCCATTACGCCTGTTGGAAATGGATGCGATCCACCTCCCCGCCGGCACGCAGCTGATTTACGACCGCGAAAGCAGCGAATTTTCGGTGTGCCGCTGAGCGCCGCGGGAGCCGGAAGCAGGTCCGCCGGTGGTGGAGGCAGCGGGAATTCCCCCCGTCCGTTCAGCCCTCGAAGCGGTACTTCTCCACCTCTTTCATCTCCAACTTCGATCCCAGTCCCGGTTTGGTGGGGACGAGGAGACTGCCGTCTTCCGCTTGTGGAGGGTCGGTGAGCAAATCGTTGCGCCAGGGCGCGTCCTGCTCGTCGTCGACGTATTCCAGCACCAGGCCGTTGGGAATATTGGCCATAAGCTGCAGGCTGGCGAGGGTGGAGACGGCGCTGTTGGGGTTGTGCGGCGAGACCTGCATGTAGTAGCTCTCGGCCATGGCGGCGATCTTCTTGGTTTCCAGGATACCGCCGGCGCGAACCACGTCGGGCATGATCATGTCAACCGCCTGGGCCGCGATCAGGTCGCGGAACCCGAAGCGGGTGTAGCGCCGCTCGCCGACGCAGACCGGCGCGTTTACCGCCGCGGTCACCTTGGCCAGGGCGTCGATGTTCTCGGGTCCTACGGGCTCCTCGAAGAACAGCAGTCCGATCTCTTCCAGCCGCCGTCCCAGGCGGATGGCCGCGCTGGTGGTGTAGCGCGCGCCCAGATCGGTGGCGATATCCACCTCGTCGCCTACCGCCTGGCGGCAGCGGCGCATGTGCTCCAGGGCCCTCATTTCTTCGCCCAGGGAAATGGAGCGCGGGATCTCGATGCGTTCGCCCTGGCGCGGTCGCCCCCCGGGGAAGTAGACCTTGATGGCGCTGCACCCCTTCTGCGCCAGGCGGACGCACCCCCGGGGCTGGTCGGCGTGGCTGTAGAACCGCACCCGGTCGCGGCAGGGGCCGCCCAGCAGGTCATAGATGGGGCGGCCGAGGGCCTGCCCCACGATGTCCCACAGCGCGATCTCGATGCCGCTGATGGCGGCGATCACCGCCCCGGTCTGACCGATCTGGTGCAGGGCGTGATACATGCGGTGATAGAGGTATTCGATGTGAAAAGGGTCCTCCCCGATCACCAGGGAGCCGAGCTCCTCGATGGCCTTGGCGATGATCCTCCCGCCAGGCCAGTTGGTCGCGTCTCCCAGGCCCACCAATCCTTCGTCGGTGAACACCTGCAGCAGAATCCACGGTGAGGGAATGCCGCTGTTGCGATAGGACCGGACGGGGTATACCTTGATATCCGTTACCTGCATGGGTTCTTCTCCCTTCAAGCGGACGTCGGCCTGCGCGGTTCGAGGGCCGCAAGCTGGAACTATTAAATGCCTTCGGGCATGAGGGTCAAGAGGAGATAGAATGGATCCCGGTTGCCTGCAATACTGCATGACCGCCGCTCAACGCGACTTCTTCGAACAGGAAGGATACTTGATCGTCGAAAACGCTCTCGACGCGGAAATGGTCGGACGCCTGACCGCAGCCGGAGATCGGGTGGACCGCCGCGAGCGCCGGATTCGGAATCTGGGGACCAACGGCGTCCTCAGCAAGTTCCGCGCCATCGTCGAGGACGACATCTTCCTGGAGCTGCTCGACTGGCCCCGGACCTTTCCGTTGATCTGGGACATTCTCGGCTGGAACGTGCAGCACTACATTTCCCACCTTATCTACTATCCCCCCGAGCTTGACGGCGGAGCGGACCGGCGCCGCCACTGGCATCAGGACGGCGGCCGCCCGGTGCCGGAAATGGAGCGCCCCCATCCGCGCCTGTCGTTGAAGGTGGCATTCTGGTTGACGGACATCGACGTGCCGGACCGCGGCGGCATCCGCATCGTCCCGGGAAGCCACAAGCGCGACCGGCCGCCGGATCCCGATCCGCAGGCCGACCCGGAGGGGGCGCTGCAACTGCAGGTAAAGGCGGGAACGGCGGTGCTCTTCGATCGGCGCATGTGGCACGCGCGCGGCACCAACACCTCCGAGGTGACCCGCAAGGTGCTGTTCCTGGGCTACAGCTACCGCTGGCTGCGGGGGCTCGATTACAATCTCATGCCTGCAGAAATCCTGGCCAAATGCGACCCGGTCCGGCGCCAGTTGCTGGGTGACGGGGTCGACGTGAAAGGGTGGTGGCAACCCACCGACGCGGACGTGCCGTTGAAGGCGTGGCTGCTTGAGCACAAGGAGGAAGAGTACCTGGAACGGATATCGGAGAAGCAGTGGGAGCGGGAGAAGTGGGTGTGAGGGCCGTCCTTCCGAGATCGCCGGTCTTTGCCGGAGAGGACAGGAGCATGGCGGCAGGGAACCGGAAATTTTGGAGCCGTCGTGATTAAAGTGGGCCTCTACTCCTCCATGTTCGGCAAGGGGGACTCCCCGGAGCTGGAGACCGCCGAGGGCTTCGTCGATCTGGCCGCCGAATTGAGGCTGGATGCCATCGACTTCCGCAGCGACGTCGGTTTCGGTGCTGAAGTCAGAGGGGGCCCGCAGCAACTCCTGGAATTGAAGCTGCGCTGCCACAAAGCGGGTCTGCCCATCGGTTATCTGGCCTCGCGGGGGCATTTTACCGGCAGCGAGGAGGAATTGCGGGCAAAGATCGACTACGTGGTGGACGATATCGAAAGGGCCGTCATCCTCGGCGCGCCCGCGATCCGCGTGTTCTGTGGCGAGCAGCCTCGGAGCAAGAGGGAGCAAGAGGCGGAGATCCGCTGCCTGCGGGAATGCTGCGACCTTGCGGCGAACCGGGGCATCATCGTCGGATTGCAGAATCATCCCTGCACCGGTGACAACATCCTGCGGCTGCTGGAGCAGGTGGACCGGACCAACTTCACCCACATACTCGACACTGGACAGTGGAGCGGCTGCGCCGCCTACGGCGATCCACCCGGCCCGGCGGCGGGGGAAGAGATTTACCGGTTCATGGAGCAGACCGCCCCCTTTGCCACCCACGTGCGGGCAAAGTTCTTCAAGATAGACAGCGGCCGGGAAGAGTGGCTGGACTACGCACGCATCGTCGCCATTCTGGAGGATGCCGGGTTCAACGGCATCATGGGGGTGGTCTTCGAAGGGAGGAGAGTCAATTCCTGCGGAGACCGGGAGGTTATCGCCCGCGCCGCCGCCCACCTGCGCCACCTGCTGGCCCAATGAGAAGCACCCCGGTTCGGGGCAATTCCAAGGTCTGCAAATGCAGGCTGGTCGGCGGAACCTGCGGCTGACAAAGAAGGAAAGGTGAGAGATGAAGCGAGTCGGCTCGACCGCCCAGAGATTGCGGGAGTTGCCCTACGAGAAGCGCGTCTGCCGGGCCGAGTTCTACCCCAGCTGCCTGCCCTACCTGCCGCCCGCCTACGTCGCCACCGACGCGGACCGGGTCATCCAGGAGTACGTCGACACCATCCACGAAGTGGGTCTGGAGGTGCAGGTGGTGCTTCCGGTAATCGACCGGGGAACGCCTCGCTTCCGCTCCCATATGCTCCCGCCCCATCCCAACGTCGATCAGGAGCTCCTGCCCAGGTATCTGGAGCATGCCCACCGAAAAGGGATGATCCTCATCGGCTACTACGCCATCAACTACTGCAAGCCGCTCAAGCTCCTGCATCCGGAATGGCTGATGAAAATGCTGGACGACGGCAGGCCGCCGGAGGAGAACCTCGGCTGGTTCTGCTTCAACTCTCCTTTCCGCGACTGGCTTCCCGAATACCTCAACGAGATTCTCGACAATCTCGACCTGGACGGGTTATACTTCGACGACCTCAACTGGGGATCGCACGAGAAGGGACCCTGGTATCCCTCCTGCTGCTGCCGCTACTGCGAGAAGCTCTTCGCCGCGGAGACGGGGTTGGAGATACCCCGCAAGGTGGACTTCGACTCGGTCGGCTTCAGGCATTTCGTCAACTGGCGCTACGACAAATTCAGGGACTTTATCCTTCACCTCCTGGGCAGGATCAAGGAGAATCACCCGGACGCCATCCTGGAGGTGCAGACCTACATGGAGCCGACCGCGGACTGGTCCCTGGGCCACCCTCTCAACCCCCTCCATCTGGAGAAGGTGGGAGCATACCTCTTCGACTGCACCGGGCGGTCGTTGCGCGAGCCCAGCTTGGTGGCCAAGACCCTGCGGGCCACCGGGGCGCCCTTCTCCGTCTTCCGCAACCTCTCCCAGACCCTGGAAGGATTCGGCGCCGCACCCTACGCCGAGCGTTTCTCGGCCGCGGTCTTCGCCTTCTCGGCCATCGCCAACGGCGGCCCGCCCTGCGGTCTTCCCATCGGACATCCCCTGGCCATCCAGAGGGATACCATGCAGTGGCTCTTCACCGAACTCAAGAAGAGGGCGGACTACATAGAGGGGGACACGGTAAAGTACGCCGCCCTGCACTACTCCCAGCAGAGCAGGGACTTCCGGCCCTCGGAGCTGCACCGCAACCGGTGGCGGGCGCACCGCGGCGAGCTGGGCCAGAAGGACGCCCTCGGCGCCTACGAGATGCTCAACCGCTCTCATATATTGCTCGACCTGGTCCTGGACGAGAAGCTCACCTGCGAGACCCTGTCCCAGTACCGGGTGCTGGTTCTCTCCACCAGCACCTGTCTCTCCGCGAAGCAGTGTGCGGAGATAGGGAAGTTCGTCGAGGGCGGCGGAACCCTCATTGCCTCCCACGAGACCTCGCTGCTGGACGAGCTGGGCCGCAGGAGGGAAAACTTCGCACTGGCCGAGGTGCTCGGAGTGGATCACAAGTGTGCCCTGCAGAACGAGGGGGACGGACATCCGGTCATTTACGTGCCCCACGATGGGGACATGCGCCGGGAGCTCGGCCACGTGGTCTGTTTTTCCGGCGAGGAATCGGCGGTAAGCCTGCGCCGGGGAGCCGAGGTGGAGGTGCTCTGCACCCGAAGCAACCTCAAGGCCGAACCCCCGTGGAAAAACGGCGCGGCCTGGGGCAAGGATCCCCTCGACGACTTCGACCCCGAGGGGAACCACGATTCTTTCGAGCCTACCGTCACCCTGCATCGCTACGGCAGGGGGCGGGCCATATACATCGGCGGCGACCTGGGCAGCGCCTACATGAACAACCCCTACCCGCCTCTGAAGAGGTTCCTGGCTCACCTGGTGCGGAGAACCAGGCCGCCCATCGAGGTCGAGGCCCCGGAGGCCATAGAGGCCACCGCCGCCCGCCGCAGCTCGGGGGAGCTGATGATCCACCTGGTGAACAATCCCACCCCCTTGCTGCCCTGGCGCATCGGCGAGGACCCGCAGGTCGGACGGGACATGACCACCTTCTTCGCTCTCCACGAAGTTAACCCGATTTACAACGTCACCATCCGCTTCAACGACTTTGCGGTGAAGTCCGCGCGGCTGCCCTTGCAGGACATTTCTCTGGATGTGAAAGGGGCGACGGCGCAAGTGGTGGTTCCGCAGGTGGAGCTGCACGAGGTGCTGCTCGCCGAGGTGGCGGACTAGCGGCGCCGGAGCGCAGAATCGGATCGGAGGGGACTGACGATGAACAAGAGGACGCTGAGCGAAGCTGAGAGTGGAGTAAATCCAGGCTTGACATAGTTAGCCATACCTTGACATAGTTCCCCTTATATTGTTAGCTTTTTGTTGAACCTTGTGCATTGATGCTTTCTGCATCTCTTCCGATCCCGATCCTTCTTCAGGCGGGAATCCTACGGGTTCACAATCTGATCCAGGCTTTTGATGGCTGAGTCAATTGCTCCAGACAGGATATAGTTTTCGCCTAGTAAGGAAAGAGGCATGGGCAAGGCTGAAGACGGCCGTTCCGATCTTGTTGATTTCCCGGAAGACTCAAAACAATTAGAAGTAGTCCATGTCCAGGAGTGCCTGCGCGACGCAGGTTTCTCTTCTGAGGACCAGGCGTGGCTGCTGCGCGTCTTCAAACGTCCGGACTGTTTTGGCGATTCCAACGGCGACGCCGTATTCAAAGACCATTTTGCGGATTCCTTCGAGCACATCCTTCCCTGCATTCTGGAAAAGGTGGACCCGGAGGACCGTCAAACCCGCCTGGCCCTTCTGTTCGGCTTTATGCTCAACTGCGGCCCGGTTTATTTCAGTGAAGAGTTAAGGCCCCGTGTTAATGGTCCTTGGGTCGACGAGTTTCAGCGGCACGCCGCGTTTTGTGCACAAGGTCCGGACTGGCGCACCCTCAACGCAATGAAGGATTCCTCTTCCTTCCTGTTCGCCAACCTGATTCCATTTCTCTTTCCCAAAGACTTGCCTTTGACTCAGGTCGTCGATCTCGATGCCCTGAATCCTGTTCAACGGAGAGCATGGTCCAGCAGTGATTTCAGAGACCCCGAGGAACTCGAGTTTTGGCTGACCTGGCGCTTTCGCAAAACTGTGGAAGATCAAAACACGGTAAACCTGCACACATTGCTGCCAGCCTTTGTCGATTTTCCAGGAGATGTTTTAGGGGAAAAAGTACTGGGCCTCCTGAACGCCATTGGCTATGCAATGAATATGGCGAGTGCCATGGGTGCAGTCGGCCTGGATCACTTGAATCGAGGGTGGCGCGTCGTCGCCCATGAGTTGATTCCGTTCCTGGAACTCCTGAACGGGAAACAGCCCGACTCGCAGCGGGAAGGCTCTCCCTTGCTCAAGGCATGGTGGCAGTTGGCCGCAAAAATTTATTGCCGCAGCATGGGCGGGCTGGAAGCAGAGATGCCCGCTGAACTGAGAACCCGGCTGGTCGAAAGCGCCGCCAGGCACATCGGCTTTCTGCGCAAGGTATTGCGGGAAACACCTGAACATTTCGCCGACACGGACTCAACCGGCGCGGTCGCCGATTCTTACCACGAGGCATTCCTCGTGTTGTGCATTTTCGCCCCTCCGTGGAAGCGGCTGAAGCCTCTGCTGCTGGTTTTCGCCGAAATGACCGTCCCGGCCGTTACCTCAGACCTGCGCCCCTGGCCCGAACCGCATAGAGATCCCCCACCGCATCCATATAGTAAAGTGCCTCTGTGGATCGAAATCGCCATGTATCCCCAGAATCTCCATGATGAACTCAAAAGAGACCCCTACTTGCAGGGTCTGCGGGAAGAATTCGCCGCATTTTGTCTCGGGCGTCTCAAGACAAAGACTAAAAAGGCAGCAGGCTATGCCAGCGCCGATTTTATCGAGCCTCGACCGCGGTGGCGTCAGTGCTACGTACAGGCCGTGGCGGCCTTGCGCGTCAATCCCGGCGGTCGCGCGCACCGAACCGTATTCTGGCTGCTCAACAACGATCCGGACGCGACGGTCCGCAGCCTCGCCAAGAAAGCACACAAAAAAATCCGGCACCTGGACCGCAAGAAACCCAACCTGGACGAAGGTGCCTCGCCGCGCCGCCCCCTCTTTGAAGCCTTCTGGTGGCTCCGCCAGGCGCATCTTTTGACGCTAGGGCAAAAGGTCGATGCTGCCGGGGCCATGCGGACGCGCCGCAGGGAACTGCACCGCACGCGGGAGAAAGATGACCGCCTCAATTGGGAAGCATAGGGTGTGACCAAGTGCGCCGCGTCGAAAGAAGGGACACTTTTTCCTCACGCAGGTGTTGTATATAGCGATAGGTCAATGGACGGAATCACTTAACGGGAAGCAACCCGTCGATCAAGTCGTCCCTCGATTAGGAAGCATAAATGGCGCACGACGCCGGCAGAATGGCGGAAATGGCCGTTAGCACGCGCCAATCCGATCCGTGCCTTGTTCATAACTATAAATTTTTCAACATTTTATGGATATTCCGGAAGTTTTGGCACGGTCTTTGCGAGTCAGAAAAAATCGCACGATAAACCCAAATTTCCTCAATTGGGAAGCAAAGTGTCCCCGTGAGGAAACCAACTTCTACGAGAAAGGAGGTGAAAATATGGCGAAAGGAAGCGGTAAAAGTGGTAACCAGAGCGGCGGGAAGAGCGGCGGGCAAGTCCCTAATGCGCCAAGCAAAACCGGAAAGCCTTCTGGACCTAATCGCGGCAATGCCCCGCCAGGCAAAGGCAAGAGCAAATGATGTATGGGCAGGGGTTGGCCGCTGACCAGCGCTGACCCTATCCTTCGGTCAACCCCTACCTCCAACATTTCGTTCCACCAGATGCGCCGCACTTCGCGGCTCGATAGCCGCACTCTTGATCCTTTCGAGATCGTGCTATGGCGCATCCTTTCAGACCACTGGAGACGGCAATATCGTTTCCACCAACGTCATCTGTGAAAGGAGACAGCATGCACGTCCATTTTCTAGGTGGTGCCAACGAGGTTGGTGCTTCCTCTACGTTCATCACAATCGAAGGTCAACGCGTTCTGGTGGATGCGGGTATCCGCATGAATTCTACACCAGACAAACAGTTGCCCGACTTCTCACAACTAGATACTCCCAGCGCAGTCCTGCTAACACACGCACACACCGATCACACGGGGGCATTGCCCGTGCTGATTAGGGATCATTTGCCTGAAGGTGTAAAGGTATATAGCACCGCTGCAACGAAGGACATCACGCAGGTGCTGTTGAAAGATTCTGCGAAACGGAAGCAGAAGGAGGGTGACAAAGGAGATGGTAAGCCGCCTGAATACACTTGTGACGATGTCGACGTCGCATTGAATCGCATAGAGGAAGTGCCGAACCAGCAAGGCATGCCGATCTGCGACGGAGCATTGACCGCAACCTGGATTCCCTCCGGCCACATTTTGGGCGCGGCGATGATCTACATCAAGGGCAAACGAGAAAGTCTGCTGATGACGGGGGATGTGTCTGTTGCCGACCAGTTGACTGTCCCGGGTGTGGTTGTGCCTGAGTGGTGTCGGCCCGATATAATGGTGATGGAATCGACTTATGGCAATCGTCCACACAAAGATCGCGCTCAACAAGAGGCTGCGCTTATACGGGACGCAACCGACGTGATTGAAGCAGGCGGCAAAGTGTTAATTCCAGCGTTTGCTGTAGCACGTTCTCAGGAGGTCATTCTGATTTTGAAAGATACCAAGAAAATTCCGGTATATGTTGACGGGATGGTGCTAAAAGTCAATGAAGTGTATTCGCGTTTTGTTGATGACCTCTCGCCGTCCTTGCGGCTCATAGCGCAAGGCGATGAGGACATTTTTTATTCACCTTTCGTAAACAAGGTTGATTCAAAGGATCATCGCGACCGCATTTTGTCAGGACCTCCCTGTTGTATTGTGGCATCTTCGGGGATGTTAAACGGTGGAGTGTCGAATTGTTACGCCAAGCGTTTAGCTGGTGATCCGAAGAACCTAATCGCAATTACGGGCTATCAGGCTGAAGGAACGCCTGGAAGAAAGTTGCTGGAGGAGAATGTCCTGAACCTTGATGAACAGGAGGTGTCTGTGAAGTGCAAGGTGAAGCAATATTCGCTGTCGGCCCATGCGGACCAAAGCGGACTGACGCACTTGGTCGAGAAAGTGCAACCGCGCAAATTGTTTCTCGTACATGGCGATGCCAAAGCGCGAGAAGGATTGAAACAATCCATTCAAAAAATGTCTCCAGCCGTGCATGTGGGACTTCCTCAAAATGGTGATCCGTATGACGAGACGAAGCGATGGGGTATTGCAGGAGGAAGATGCCTAAGCCACAAAAGAATCCTACGCGAAGTGTTTGACTTTGTGCGGAAGATTGGTTTGCAAGGCCCATTTCGGGTACGAGAATTAGCTGAGATGTGGTTCGGCACAGATAAAACGACGACGACAAGAGTGCAGCTTTTTCAATGGTTCCTGTCGATCTACCACCAAGAGTTTTTCGTACCAGACGGCCAATGTCGTGGCTTGTTCCATCCAAAGCGAATCGCGTAATAATGAACCGGCAGGGGTGGACCGCCACTGACGCTGTCATCTAGGCACCCCCGTTTTTGCCCGCTCAGAGCACAAAAGACGCCCCGGCAGCTACCGCCGGGGCGTCTTTTGTGCTACGTCATCGGAGTTCAAGTTTGGATAGGGTCAAGCCAAAGCTGGCGTTGTCCATGTTAGCTCCAGACTTTTGCAGGCTTTGTTTTTTATACAAGTTTAAGGGTCATGGCAATCTTCCGCTCTGTCCACTTCCCCGGACTTGTACAAGGAGAGGGGATTTGATATTTCAGAAATTTTTGCTGAGGGCGGTCCCCCTGATGTGGGCTCCTGCGGTCGGCCCCTGGGTCGGGACGGCGCGTAGATTCGGTTGGCGGGATCAGGCCGGCACGCAAAACGCCGGATCGAGATTCAATTCCATGGATCAGAGATGAACAAGAGCATCCTGACCGAAGCTGAGATATGCGACCGCTTCATCACACCGGCGCTCATCGGGGCCGGGTGGGATCAGCGTACTCAGATCCGCCGGGAGTACGGATTCACAGCCGGCCGCGTCATGGTGCGGGGCAAGGTGGCCGAGCGCGGCGAGAAGAAGCGGGCCGATTATCTGCTGCTTCACCGGCCGAATCTGCCCCTCGCCGTGGTCGAGGCCAAGGACAACAAGCACCCGGTGGGCGGCGGCATGCAGCAGGCCCTGGGTTACGCCCAAACCCTGGACGTGCCCTTCACGTTTTCGTCCAACGGAGACGGGTTTCTGTTCCACGACCGCAGTGGGCTTTCGTCCCCGGTGGAGAAGCAGATTGCGCTGGACCAGTTCCCCTCCCCGCAGGAGCTCTGGCGCCGCTACCGGGTCTGGCGGGGTCTCGATGAAGAGTCGGACAAATTCGCTCTGCAGCCCTACTACGTGGATCCGGCCGGCAAGGAGCCGCGGTACTACCAGCGGGTCGCCATCCAGCGCGCGGTGGAAGCCATTGCGCGGGGACAGCGCCGGGTGCTGCTGGTCATGGCCACCGGATCCGGCAAGACCTTCACCGTTTTCCAGATCATCTGGCGCCTGTGGAAGGCCGGTAGGGTCAAGCGCGCGCTGTTCCTAGTAGACCGGAATTTTCTCGCCGACCACACCATGACCAACGACTTCAAGCCTTTCGGCCCGGTGATGACCAAGGTGCGCAACCGAGACATGGACCCGAGCTACGAGGTCTACGTCGCCCTCTATCAGGCCGTCAGCGGCAGCGAGGAGGAGGAGAACGTGTACCGGCAGTTCAGCCGGGGCTTCTTCGATCTGGTGGTCATCGACGAATGCCACCGGGGCAGCGCCCGCGAGGCCAGCGCCTGGCGGGAGATTCTCGACTACTTCGAGCCCGCCGTCCAGCTCGGCCTGACCGCAACGCCGAAGGAGACCCCCGAGATCAGCACCCTGCGTTACTTCGGCGATCCGGTCTATACCTACAGCCTCAAGCAGGGCATCGACGACGGCTTCCTGGCTCCGTTCAAGGTCGTGCGCATCGACCTGGACAAGGACTTGCAGGGCTGGCGTCCTGCGGCGGGCATGGTTGACGACCTCGGACAGGAGATCGAGGATCGCATCTACAACCAGCGCGACATGGACCGGGTGCTGGTCCTGAACGAGCGCACCCGGCGCGTGGCCGAGAGGATCGTGGCCTACCTGGTGGAGACCGATTCTTACGGCAAGACTATTGTCTTCTGCGAGAATATCGACCATGCCGAGAGAATGCGTTCGGCTCTGGTCAACGAGATAGTTAGGTGCCTGCCCCGTGAAGCCGGCAATACCTTGAAGTTCGTGGTCCGCATCACCGGCGACAGCGACGAGGGCCGCCTTGCCCTGGACGACTTCATCCACCCCGAGCACCGCTACCCGGTCATCGCCACCACCTCGAAGCTGTTGACAACCGGTGCAGACGTTCAGACCTGCAAGCTGATCGTGCTCGACCAGCGCATCGAGTCGATGATCGAGTTCAAGCAGATCATCGGCCGCGGCACCCGCATCCACGAGGAGACGGACAAGCTCTGGTTCAGCATCATGGACTTCAAGAAGGCGACCGAGCTGTTCGCCGATCCGGACTTCGACGGCGAACCTGTCTCGATCTACGAGCCCACGGACGGCAGCGGTCCCTTGCCGCCGGACGATGATGGAGGCGAGGTCCTCGTCGACCCCCCAATAGATGACGGACCTCCAGGCGAAGGCGTAATCCGGTACGTGGTCAGCGGCGTAGAGGTCGAGGTTAGTGCCGAGCGCGTCCACTACTATAGCCTGGATGGCCGGCTCATCACCGAGTCGCTGACCGACTACACCAAGGGCAAGGTCCAGGCCGAGTATGCCACTCTGGACGATTTCCTGCGGCGCTGGACCGAGGCCGAGCGCAAGGCGGCGGTTATCGACGAGCTGAGCGCGCAGGGCGTTCTGTTCGATGCCTTGCAGGACCGGGTCGGGCGAGAGATGGACGCCTTCGACCTGATCTGCCACGTGGTCTATGACCGGCCCCCGCGCACCCGGCGCGAGCGCGCCGAGAACGTCAGGAAGCGGGACGTGTTCACCCGCTACGGGGCCCAGGCCCGCGCCGTGCTCGACGCCCTGCTCGACAAGTACGCGGACGAAGGGCTGGCTCCAGTCGAAGACCTGGGCGTCCTGCGGGTGCAGCCGCTCTCCGACCTGGGTACGCCGGTGGAGCTGGTCCGGCACTTCGGCGGCAGAAACGAGTACATCGCCGCGGTGCAGGCGCTCGAAGCGGCCCTCTACGATACCGCCGCGTAGTGTGCGGCGGACGCTACCTTATTATATGTATATGGCGGAAAGGTGACCCTGAGCCGTGTCCCTGTCTACTACCATCAAGTCCATCCAGGACATCATGCGCAAGGACGTGGGCGTCGACGGCGACGCCCAGCGCATCGGCCAATTGGTCTGGCTGCTGTTCCTCAAGATATGGAACGACCGCGAGCAGGAGCTGGAACTGCTGGAAGACGGCTTCGTTTCTCCCCTTGTTGACGTAGCCTGGGTGGAAGAAGGCGAGACCCGCAGCGCCGCAGATCTGCGCTGGAGCGCCTGGGCCGCGGACCGGGAAGGGGCCACCGGCGACAAGCTGCTTTCCTTCGTCAACGACACACTGTTTCCCGCCCTCAAGGGTATGGAGGTCGGCCCTCCGGGTGCGGAAGAGGATGCGCGGATGCGCCGCCGGCGCCTGGTGCGCGGCGTCTTCGAGGATGCCTACCAGTACATGAAGTCCGGCATCCTGCTGCGCCAGGTGGTCAACAAGATCGAAGCCGACATCGACTTCAACGACGCCACCAAGCGGCACTTGTTCGGCAACATCTACGAGCAACTCCTCAAAGACCTCCAGGGTGCCGGCAACGCCGGCGAATACTACACGCCGCGGGCGGTGACCCAGTTCGCGGTGGACATGATCGACCCCCGTCTCGGGGAATCCGTCCTCGACCCGGCCTGCGGCACCGGCGGTTTCCTGGCCTGCGCCATCGAGCACGTGCGGCGGCGGGAGGTGAAGACACCGGAGCAGGAGGCGCGGCTTCAGGCCAGCATCAAGGGCGTAGAAAAGAAACCCCTGCCGCACCTGCTGTGCACCACCAACATGATCGTGCACGGCATTGACGTGCCCACCGGGATCCGCCACGACAACACCCTCGCTCGGCCTCTCCGCGACATCGGCATGCGCGACCGGGTGGACGTGGTGCTCACCAATCCCCCCTTCGGCGGCATGGAAGAGGACGGCATCGAGCAGAACTTCCCGCGCGAGTTCCGCACCCGCGAGACTGCTGACCTGTTCCTGCTGCTGATCGTCGAGCTGCTCAAGCCCGGCGGCCGCGCCGCGGTGGTGCTGCCGGACGGCACCCTCTTCGGCGAAGGAGTGAAGACGCGCCTCAAAGAGCGCCTGCTCGGCGAGTGCGAGTTGCACACCATCGTGCGCCTGCCCAACGGCGTATTCGCGCCCTACACCAGCATCAAGACCAACGTGCTGTTCTTCGAGAAGGGGAGATCCACCACCGAGGTCTGGTACTACGAGCATCCCTACCCGGAAGGCTACAAGTCCTACTCCAAGACCAAGCCCATGCGCATCGAGGAGTTCGCCCCGGAGAAGGCATGGTGGGACGACCGGGTTGAAAACGAGTTCGCCTGGGAAGTCGGCATCGACGAAATCCGCGAGCGCAACTTCAACCTCGACATCGCCAACCCAAACACAGCCGACACCGGACCCGGCGACCCCGACGAGCTACTGGCCTTGTACGAGAAGGAAAAAGCCGCAGCCGCAGAAGTGCGGGAGCAGTTAAAGCAGGCGTTGGCTGGGGCACTGGATCGTACAGAATGACTCCCGCAAAGTTCATCGAGAAATTCGATACGATTGCGGAGGCACCGGGGGGAATTGAACGCTTGCGGGAACTTGTACTTCAGCTTGCAGTGCGGGGGAAGCTGGTGCCACAGGATAAGGGTGATGAACCAGCCGAAGTGCTTCTGGACCGAATCGCAGACGAGAAATCCCGGTTGATAAAAGAGGGGAAGCTCAGAATACCGAAGCCGTTACCTCTAATAGCAACAGGGGATATTCCATTTGATGTGCCTGACCAGTGGGAATGGGTTCGCTTGGGAGATATTGCAAACAGCCGTCTTGGAAAGATGCTCGACAAATCCAAGAACAAAGGCCCATACCGTCGGTATCTGCGGAACGCAAATGTTCAATGGTTTCGGTTTGATCTATCAGATGTTCTCGAACTTCGGCTCGAAGATGCCGAGTTAGAGGAGTGTTCGGTCAAAGAAAATGACTTGGTAGTGTGCGAAGGCGGCGAGCCGGGTCGGTCCGCGGTATGCGGACCGGATGTGGATGGAATGGTTTTTCAGAAGGCTCTGCATCGTGTCCGTCCTTGGTGCTGTATCAGCACTAGGTACCTTGCATACCTCCTTCGCTGCGACACCTGGTCGGAGCGCATCAACTCCCTCTTCACTGGGGCTACCATCAAGCATTTGACCGGCAAAGCGTTGGCTACTTACAGGGTGCCCCTACCGCCAGTCTCTGAACAATACCGCATCGTAGCCAAGATCGATGAACTGATGGGGTTGATTGATCGGCTAGAAGCTATACGGCAAAGCCGAGAGAGCGTCCGCACCGCAGGCCGTGACTCTACCCTCGCCGTACTTTGCAATGCCACTACTCCCGAAGGAGTCGAGACTGCATGGACGCGTATTGCCGAGCGTATGGAGGACTTGTTCACCACTCCCGCTGATTTGGCTGCACTACGTGAGACCGTGCTTCAGCTTGCGGTGCGGGGGCGGTTGGTGCCGCAGGATCCAAACGAGGAGCCAGCCTCGGTGCTTTTGGACCGCATCGCGGAAGAAAGAGCGGAGTTGATGGACCAAAAAAAGATAAGGGTTTCTAATCCTCTATCTCCAGTAGCACAGCATGAAGCTAGTGTCATGTCGTAGAGATTCGTTCACAAAGTCTTTTGATTTTCGCGAGGATGGAATCGGCCGTAGCCGTCCACACGAAAGGGTGTGCGTTGGCGTTCCATTGGGCGGTGTAGCGTTCGATGCGCTCGATGAGCTCTGATACCTTACGGAACGAATCCCGCCGAACCGCCTGGCGGGTAATGATGTTGAACCAAATCTCCACCTGGTTGAGCCACGAAGCATAGGTGGGGGTGTAGTGAAGGTGAAATCGGGGACGACGAGCCAGCCATCGCTTGACCTTGGCATGCTTATGCGTGCCGTAGTTGTCGACGACGAGATGCACGTCGAGATCGCGGGGCACATGGTCCTCGATGTGGCGTAGGAACTGGAGAAACTCCTGGTGCCGATGACGGGATTTGCACTGGGTCATCACTTCGCCGGTGGCGATGTCCAGAGCGGCAAACAGGGTGGTGGTGCCGTGCCGTTTGTAGTCGTGGGTAACCCCTTCCACGTAGCCCAGGCCCAGGGGCAGCAGGGGCTGACTTCGTTCCAACGCCTGGATCTGGCTCTTCTCGTCGACGCACAGCACCAGGGCGTGCTCGGGCGGATGCATGTATAAGCCTACGATATCCCGTACTTTATCGACAAAGAAAGGATCGGTGGACAGCTTGAAGTGCTTGTGTCGGTGGGGCTGCAAACCATAGGTGCGCCAGATGCGATGCACCGCGTCCTTGGTGAGGCCGGTTTCGGTGCCCATGGAGCGCACCGACCACTGGGTCTGGTCTTTGGGCTTGGTCTTCAGCGTCCTGTATATCACCTCGGCTACCTGCTCGTCGGTGATCGATCGCGGCGCCCCAGGCCGCAGCTCATCGTGCAAGCCGTTGAGCCCACGATCAAGGAAGCGCCGGCGCCACTTGCCGACCGTAACCCGGGACACACCCACCGCCCCGGCGACCGCTTCATGGGGCCAGCCTTCGGCCGCCAAAAGGACGATCTCGGCCCGCCGCACCAACCCGTGGGGAAGACTCCGTGATTGGGCCATTGATTCCAATTGTTCGCGGTCCGACGCACTCAGCTCTAACGGGGTTGACGGACGTCCCATCGCCATAGGTCTCTCCTTTCAGAAAGGGGGGTAGGAGAAACCTACGACATGAACACCATCTTGTAAAATTATTTATACGACATGACACTAGTTTTAAGTTACCGCGAAGTTGGATGTGGATTAGGCTTGGAAGCCTCTGTCACTTAGAAATGGGCCAGAGTCCTTCATCGCAGTTCTATAATCAGGCTGAAGATGGTCTGCCGTTCTATCAGGGAAAAGCGGATTTCGGAGATCGTTTCCCCACGGTTCGTTATTGGTGTACGAAGCCTACCAAGCTGGCCGATAAGGGCGACGTCTTGCTATCGGTAAGGGCTCCAATAGGTCCTACCAACATTGCAATGGAATGTTGTTGCATTGGCCGCGGCCTTGCAGCATTGCGACCGCTTGCCGGGATGCCAATAGAATATTTACTGTGGACAATTCGGGCTTTTGAAGAACAGCTCGAAGGCCAGGGGACCGGCACAACCTTTAAGGCGGTTTCAAGAAAGCTGCTTGAACCATTTCCCTTGCCGCTTCCTCCTCTCGCTGAGCAGAATCGCATTGTTGCAAAGGTGGATGAGGTTATGGGACTGATTGATCGGCTGGAGGAGCGCCTTGGTGACAAAGGAGGGTATCAGGATGCTTTGGCCATTGCTGCTGTTGATAATCTAAAAAAATGGCTCGTCAGTAGAATTCGTGGGTGAATTGTGGCTCGGGTAAATCGCCAAGCTGATGGAATGAAGCGATTTGGAGTGCCTTGAAGGTGCGGAATCCGAATGCTTTTCTCACCGTCAAATTCCATTTCAGGTTCAAGCCCTCGACCATGCCGTTGTTGAACTGCTTCTTGGCCCTGAACCAATTGAGGATGAGCTCTTGATGACGCCGCAGCATCTTGGCGATCTCTTTCATCGGTTCGATCTTGCTTCTCATCGTGCGGAAACACCAGCGCTGGAGGAATTTCTCAGCCCAGGCAGGGTAGGTGTAGGCCCAGAAGCGCTGGAAGTCCTCCTTGAGCAGGTAGGCTCTGACCGTGCTCAGGTTCATCTTCACTAGCTCGGACAGCTTCAAAGCCTGGGGGTCGCTGAGGTTCTCCTTGCGCTTCAGGAAGCACCAGCGGCTCCTGCTCAGGACGGGATCTTGGCCCTGTTCTTTGAGTCGGCGGGCCTCTTCGGCACGGACTTTGTCGAGGGCCTTGCTGAAGTGCTGCATGATGTGAAAGCGGTCGAGAACGTGGACCGCCGCCGGCAGCCGCTGGTCGATGACGGTGAGGTAGGCTTTCCAGATATCAGAGCAGATGACGGCAATCTGGTCGAGGAAACGGGTCGGCTCCTTGTCGCCGGCCGCTTCTTGCTTGCGCAGGGGCTCTTGCTCCAGTTCGGTAAAGCCGTCGTTCAAGGCCTTCTTCGTCCGCTTTTCGCCCATCCACAACAGGCGGCGGCGGTGGGTGTCGATCTGGTACAACAACGTCAGATAATGATGACCCTTACGATACTGGATTTCATCCACGCCGAGGGCCGTGACCTGGTCGAGGCGGCGATGAGCGAGCCCATAGTCCACGACGTACTGGACGGAAGGGTAGACCTTGTCCCAACGGGTCCGGAAGGAGCGCGCCACCTCGATCCACGACAGCTTTTTGGCCCCCTGTGCCAGGAAGCAGCGGTAGAGGTCGGTCAGGTGGTGCTTGCCCGTGCTCCAGGGGACCTTCTCGACGACCACCCGGCCGCAGGCTTGGCAGGCAACCCGGCGCATGCGATACACCCAAAAGACCGGGAACCCCCAGAGGGGAACAAACTCGAACAGCCGGGCCTCGGTGGCCGTGTCATAGGTGGGGGACAAGTGACCGCAGCCGCTGCACGCGCCCCGGGAGTTTTTCCGTGGTCTGATCCTCACCAGTATCCTTCCGTGCCGGTCAAAATGACTGCCCTCAAACACAAACCGCTTGAACGTCGTGCACCGGTTTAGTATCGTGATCAAGCGCATCATTCCCTCCACAGGTAGTTGGGATCGGTCTTGGTGGACTGTCCCAACATACCGGGAATGATGCGCCTGTGCTACCTTGGCCTCCTCAATCCCCATCGCCGCAGGGTCCCTTTCTCACCCACAGATTCTCCAGAGGATCCATAAAAAATGTGAAAATCAGTGTCTCTTCTGGGGGTAGTTGAAACCTCTCGCCTTCAGGCGAAGCAGTTGCGTCGAAATGGCCGAATGCCATTAACTATATGAGGTTATTTGACTCTGCCTTCCTTTAGTAGTTTTTAGCCGAACAACGAACCCAGCAGCTTGAAGCCTGTGGTTGTTACGTTCGGAAATTATAAGAAATTTTTTCTTCGACATTATTTAACGGCTATGAATTTTCGAACGGGTCCTGCTGCCGACCCTCTTCATGACAGTAAGTAGAATAAATCGACAATCTGGAAATGACCTTGCCCCCTTAAACGAGTCCAGGACAGTGTTATAGATTGGACTTCAGGAAGGAGGCAAGGATGGCCAGAAAGCGATTTACGACCGAGCAGACCTACTACCGGTGAAGGAAGGAATATGGCGGCCTGAAGATGGACCAGGCCAAGCGTCTCAAGGCCCTGGAGAAGGAGAATGGGCGGTTGAAGAAGCTGGTGGCGGACTTGTCTTTGGACAACCAGATCCTGAAGGAAGTTTCCTCGGGAAACTTCTAAGCCCGGCCAAGAGGAGGCGAGCGGTGACTTGGGTCAGAGAACGATGGGGACCCGGGCGCGTCTCCGAACGCCGGGCCTGCCGAGTGTTGGGACAGGCGCGATCCACGCAGCGAAGAGTCCGCGAGGCCCCCGATGAGGAAGCCAGGCTGGTGGTCCGGATGGTGGAGCTGGCCAGCGAATACGGTCGATACGGCTACCGGAGGATCACGGCCCTTCTGCGTGGGAAAGGATGGAAGGTCAATCATAAGCGGGTGGAGGGACTCTGGAGGCAGGAAGGGCTGAAAGTCCCCAGCCGTCAGCCCAAGCGAAAGAGACTTTGGTTGACGGACGGCTCCTGTGTCCGCCTCCGACCGACCCATAGAAACCATGTGTGGAGCTACGATTTCCTGCATGAGCGGACCGAGGACGGCCGGGCTTTTCGACTATTGACCATCCTGGATGAATACACCCGGGAGTGCCTGGCGATGGATGTGGCGAGGCGGATGAGTCACCTGGATGTGATGGACCGCTTGGCAGAGTTGTTTATCGAGCGCGGGGTGCCGGAGTGTCTTCGGTCAGACAACGGCTCGGAGTTTACGGCTCAGGCAATCCGAGACTGGCTCATGGCCCTAGGTGTGAGGACGCTCTACATCGAGCCGGGCAGTCCTTGGGAGAATGGCTACGTGGAGAGTTTTAACGGAAAGCTCAGGGACGAGCTGCTCAACCGGGAGGTGTTTGAAACCCTGGGGGAAGCCCAGGTTCTGATCGAAAGATGGAGAAGAGAGTATAACCGGATACGGCCTCATAGCGCTTTGGCCTACCGGCCTCCAGCGCCGGAGGCCGTCCTGCCCAGGAGGCAGGACGGAGATTCATCCCCGTGGGATGGACCCCTTATGATGCCAGCACTAACTTAGAGGTTGGCACCACTCATGGGGGCAGGCCAGAAACAATACACAAGGAACCCCAGATGAAGACAACGAATACACTTACTAGTCTGGCAATTCTGAAGGTTAATATTGACCACGGAAGAGACTACCTGGAGTACTTGCGCCCTTTCATTCTCCAAGTTCTTGTGGATTTTAGACCTACACCTGTCAAGGTTGATGTAGTCCAGAAACATATACTTGACCAGTTCGGATTGGACATTCCTGCACGAACTATTGAGATAATTTTAAAACGTATCTCTAAAGGCAAATACCTTGAGAAAAAAGACAAGGTATACCAGATAGTTGGGGATTTGGAAGATCCCCGGATTGCCATCAAGCAGAGCAGAGCAAAACGTCACATTGATTCGGTTATCAGTGGGTTGGAAGATTTCTCGCAAGGCACAGTAAACCCCATTCGCGACTACGACACAGCCGTTGCCGCTGTTTGTGCATTCCTGGCAAGGTTTGACGTTGCATGTCTACGCTCATATTTACGAGGGACAGCTATTCCTCGTCTTGGCGGATGGAAAAACACCGATATCGTACTTGTCAGTGACTATATCCAATTTTTGCAACGGACCCAACCGCAGAGGTTTGATAGTTTTCTAATTTTAGTGCAAGGACATATGCTAGCCAATGCCCTACTATGTCCCGATCTTCAAAACCTCCCTAAGACCTATAAACAAGTAATTTTCTATCTCGACACACCACTGCTTGTTCAGAGACTTGGCGTTGAGAGTGAATCCAGGCAATCCGCTTCACGTGAATTGATTGACCAAGTCAAGAACTTAGGAGGTAGAGTAGCAACATTTGATCATTCTCGAGAGGAACTTCAGAATGTTTTGCGAGGGACCGCTAATTATCTTGATTCTTTTGATGCACGAGGTACTATTGTACGCGAGGCGAGGAAACGTGGAACCACCAAATCCGATTTACTCCTTATTTCAGAGTCCGTAGACGAAAAACTCAGAGAGGCAGGTATTGTAGTTGATGACACTCCTGGTTACAACAAAAATTTTCAAATTGATGAGGGAGTGTTTGAAAATGTACTCCAAGATGAAATATCATACTACAACCCTGGGGCGAAAAAGTATGATATCAATTCCGTTCGCAGCATCTATGTACTTAGAGGCAAAAAAAGCCCACCTTCGTTAGAAAAAGCCGGTGCGGTTCTTGTTACAAGCAACGCCGCTTTTGCGAAAGCCGCCTGGGAGTATGGAAAGCAGCACGAGGCATTCAAAGAGGTACCGAGCGTAATTACCGATTTCAGCTTGGCGAATTTGGCATGGCTGAAGGGGCCTATGGGGGCGCCTTCTATACCGAAAACACAATTGCTTGCGTTGTCCTATGGAGCACTTGAGCCTTCCAGTGTTTTGTTGGGCAAGTACTTGAAAGAGATAGATAAACTTGAAGAGAAGGGAACGATTACTGCAAAAGATCATCAGCTTCTTAGAAGTAGTCCCATTGTGTGGGGCGAACTCATGCACCTGACACTCGGTAATGATGCCTCACTCACCGAGGAAACCGTAATGCAAACTCTTGAGCGCTTGACCATGGAGATAAAAAAGGAAGAATCCGAAAAGCTGGAGATAGAACGGGAAGAACACCGCAGAACTCAAATAGCGCTCGATACTCAACTGAAGCGCAATCAGAAATTGATAAGTAACCAATATTGGCGATGCCGAAGATGGGCGAAATTCTCGGCAAGGATTCTATCGATAGTTTTCGGGATTGTTCTCGTGGCTGGCCTGTTAGCTGGTTTCGGTTTGCGTTCAGCCAATCCAATTGTCGCTTGGGTAATGGTGGGAGGATCAATAATAGTCGCCGTTGCGACATTAGCAAATCTGTTGGTTGGATCCACTGTAAAAGATATCCACAACTGGCTAAGGGATCGACTCGAGATTTGGTTTCTCAAGCGCTCGGCCAAATCTCACAGAATTGATTTGAGTGACTTTGAAAATATTGATTAGATAGCCAATTCTACCACTGTAGCCTGCGGATTTCGGTGAATATTCACATGTAGTATTTGAAGTTAGCAAGCGGCTCCTGATCCCAGTCAACTGGAACCTCGCGGAGAATATCGCCAACAACCCTTGAAAACCGCAGAGTAATTGGCCACAGACCCCCGACCCTACTAGCATTCCAATTCATTTTCGTTAGTGTCAGAACCTCGCCAAGGAGGACGCTTCTGGATGTGTCATATCCTACGTGGTCAGCGAGCCTAAGCGGCGATGGCACATGTACGCTATGAAACTGTCGCAAACCTGATAGGTAACCAGTTGTATAAATGTAATCTATATCATCGACAGAAAAGCTCGTCCCTCTTAGAGGAGGGTAGCTGTTTACAGGCAATAGTCTTGCATTACTCTGAGGTGCCAACGCGACCAGATCGTACCGCTGTGTGCTCCCCTTGAGTACAGTCTCGAAACCTGCCTTCTCCTCCGGCCAGTACCTTGAGGTCTTGTGGACTACAACCCTCATCGGTGTCTGCTTCATTTCGGTCTCGTATCGCGCGAGGGCCATAGCAGTCAGTTCACTTGCAGCCTCCTCAGTGAGATGCGGCGATCGGGTTCCCTCCGATTCAGGATCCCAATTGAAGTCAGGACCTCGAAGGACAAGGCCATCTCCACTCTCGTTGAAAGCCTGTACAAGGCTAGTTTGCATCGTGGAAAGGTGGGATCCAATAGGTCTGTAGAATCCGATACCTATGTAGCAGGTGCTAGGTGGCAGGCCAATCGGCCCCCAGGGAAAACCACCGGCCTTGAAGTAAAGAGCGGTGAAAAAATCCCATGCGATCTCTGATGGATAATCCTTTCCGCGCTTGAACCCTTTTTCTGAAGAGGTGTCGACCTTCGTCGTTTCTTCCATAAGAAACTGCGTCGGCATTCTGTATTTCATCGCTAGAATCTTGAACGCTCGTCTCAGGTCTCGGTGTACATTCCCCAGGTGCCTGTCTTTGTAATTTACTACCTTGCATTTTTTCAGAATATCGCCGGGAAGGGCAACAACGACATACTCCGGTTCTCGGTCTCGCTGAGCAAGCAACCTCAGCTTGTTTTCTAGAAGATCAAGCAGAGCCTCAAAACGAATTCTGGCCGGTTTTGTCTCAAGAATGTTATCAATTTCATTCCTGGTCAGTTGTTCGATCCAGTTCCTGTCAAACACAAGCTCTGTAAAGAAACCTCTATCTCCAGCAATTCCCGGAAACCTAAGATGCTCAGAATCACCTTTAACTCCCAAAGCGCACTTCTCTACCCACTGTTGCGCCCAGTCGACGCTTTCAGCTGAACCAATCAGCCCGATCCTGACATTATCTGGATGCCGATCCTTGGGTACATGGGATTTGGGTCCAAAACGGCTGATCCCCGTCTTAGGATCCTCGTGCTCCCCAAATTTCCCGAATCTCAGCTTGGGCTCTGCGATGTATCGACATACTAGCGACGGATTAGCCATTCGCACTCTCATCCTTGTCTTCCCAAGCATCATCTTCCTCAAGATCATCACACTTTTCATCGTCAGCATTAAGTTCTCTGAGTTCGGCCGAGGTGAAGAGATCCTCTTCATACTCCACATTCCGAAACTGTTTCTGATGATCTTCTGGCATGCCTGGCCACTGCACTGTACCCTGCAGGAGGGTTGTTCCGATAACCAACTTTTGTCTACCGCCATACCGTAGTACTAGCCTTGGTTTGCTATCACTCAAGAAATCTCGCCAGAATTGCACCTCACCAAATAGATCGAAGTTGAACATTCGGGATTTTCTCCTGGTCACCTTACTACCGATTCTCTCAGCTGGTAGTGAACGGGAGCCATCAGTTGTCACGTGCATCTCGGGCCGGATGCTCAAACACCAGTTTCTTTCCTGGACTCTCTGAAAACTCAGCGCAACAGCGAGGTGATACCAGTAAGGCTTTGGAATTTGAGTCTTCCGAGTTACCGGCTGCCAAACAACATTGCGCTCAGTTCTAGATTGGTTCAGCGGTTTATACCGAATGCTGAGTGGCTCGCCAGGATCGCTCGGCATAAAGTAATACCGGTGATGGTCTGTATCTAAGTTAAGACCCTTTCTACCAGTCAGCTTATTGAGGGACCTGTTTAATAGCGACATAAACCACGGAAGCCTGATTGGATCGTCCCACCAGTCTTCGCTTTCCTGTCTTTTTACTGTCCTAGACCCTACAAGATTCCGAAATGGTCCTTCCTTCTTTTTCAAATCATTGAAGCAGAATAGCCTACCTCCTCGTATCAAGAAAGGATAAATTTCTCGACCGTCTTCAGGACGCTGGAGCTTGTCTAATATCTCCTTCTCCCGCCTGTCACTATAGTCGGAATCAATGCTGTATACGTACTTCGGCATTTCAAGGATCGGTAGCAGGGTACTATGAAGAACCTCTGTCACGTAGCCAATTTTCCCATCGTTATCTTGGGTGTCTAGCGCTTTGCCAATCGCCTCTGATATCAACCGTTCGTGTCTAGCCTTTGTCTCGCGTAGCCACTCAGCCGTATAGGTTGCCGGTTGTGCATCTACTATGGTATGATGCTCTCGGCAAAGAAGAATGAGGTTTTCATGCTTATCCCTTGCCTCCATTGGCAACGCATCGTCAAACCGAGGGCCGTGCCTTGCCTTAGATACAATGTGGCACACTTCTGACAACACCACGGCCCCATCCTGGGCGGTCGCAGGAAAATCCAGTTGGTTGCCGCACCCTGGGAACGCGCACCGGTTTCCCGACCTTTGAAATAGTATCCGTAAATCAGTTTGAGTTGGCATCGTTTTTCGTTCTGCTTCCACCGATCCTTTAACTCAGTGGCGTCGGCGTGCTCGCTCCCGGGCAATCTGCTTGTCTGCACCCGTCACGTTTTGCCGGTACCGGACAAGATCTTCACTTGCCCCAAAATGTTTGGCAATCTGTTTTTTGGTCATTCCATGGCGCAATGCCCAAACTAGACCATCCCGAGGCAGCTGGAGGCAAGCCCCCAAGTACCGCGCCTCCTCTTCCTGTCCTTTATCATAGGTTCTGAAAATTCCGTTTAACCCTGAGGCAGCAGCCGCATGTTTACAGATGATGTGGGCAATCTCATGCAAAATATCGCTTTCCTGTCGCGGCCCTGAATGAGCTGAATTGTAGACAATGAATACTCGATTCCGTTCAGGGATTGCCACTGCTCCAGCCGACCACATTGAGTCGAAATTCGACAACCAATCGGCATGAGATGAATCCAGACCCGGGATTTGATCAGGACTTATGACGTGGATACCAAGGTGCTCAGCAAGGGATTTGGCTGGAAGCGGCTGACTACTACGGATACTGAGCGCTTGGCGGTAGTCCCGGGCCTGCTGCTCTGCTTGTGTTTTGAATCCTCGATTCACGGGATTGCCTATATCTTGCCTCGTTTGGCGGCGTCATAGAGTGCTCGGAACGCCGCCGACAGCGCTTGGACGGTCTTGGGTGGTAGTTCTCGATCAGCACGTAGATGAGCCTCAATTACCTCGGGGGTGCTGGTGGTCCTCGACGGAGGGCTTGCACCGGTCGTTCCTCCCGTAAACTCATCTGCTGGAATCCCAAGCCATTGACAAAGACGAAGAAATGAAGCCAGATCCGGGACCCTCCCCGCCTCAACTCGCGATAATGTGGAGGCACTAATGCCCCCGATTGCCTGTGCTGTCTCCCGTAAGCCTTTATTTTCTCTCTTCTTACGGATTTCGACGGCTAACTTTCTCACGTCAATGGTCTCAGTCACCACTAGCCTCCTCCTGATTCTTTTTTCTAAGATAATAAGATCGTCTCATTCGCGAAACAGGAACCACTTGCGCAACGGTGCCGCGGGCACTATTTTCTTTCTTGCGACTCGTTGCATATATGCAACATCACCTACTACTTTTGGAGGGATAAAGGATCATGCCTAAGGAATTCAAGCCAGGACAGGACGCACCGGCATCAGGGCAATATGAGGAAATCGGACCTCGTGGCGGAAAAACAGGCCATGAGGTGACTTCAAACAAGGGACAGCCATTGCCGCCGACTCGAGGACCGAGGCGGAGCTACATCCTTGTAGACCGGAGTCGAAACAAGTCCGGGAGAGGATGATCCAGCGGGTTCTTGGTATTCCAAATATCAGGACTGATAGGACAGAAATCACGCGGTTGGTCAAAGCAAATTCGAGGACGCAGGGAATACCTTGCACTGAAGTTACTAAATCATATCCAGTGGATGCACGAGGGTTTTTGTATAGTCATCTGGATATTTGCGGAGACACTCCAGCTTCTCTTGCGCGCAGGTGCCGACTTCCGGGGTCTCGTTTTCCCCGTCGGCTGGCGCACCGGCTGCTTGCAACGGTGCGCCAAGTTCCCGTCCGGTTTCCACCTCTGGATACTCCAGCCATTGCCTTCCATCTAGTGAATTTCCTCCCGCTTTTGGGGTGCGTCCGCCCCATTGCTTGAAGAAGAAGGCGACATCTTGGGCCTGACACTGGTCGCGCAAGTTTCGCACCCACTCTGGTTGAACCGGGCGCGCTCCTGGTCCGCTCTCGCCTCCGGCGATTACCCAGTGAATATTCTCCAGGTTTACCGCGCCCGGCGGTCCGAGCAAGGGCTCGAAGGAAACGAAGCGCACCGAGGCGTTGGTCTGTTTGAGGTGCCGCAGGCGGGTCAGGGCCTCGGCGTTTTCGATGGAGACGCCGAGCCAGATGTGCGGGGGAGCGGTCCGGTCCCCGTAGCGCTCCCGGACGAAGCGGCGCATCAGCGAGCTGCGCTTGGTAAGTACCTGGTATATGTGCCAGTCGGCGCGTTCCATGGTGTCGAATACGCTCTCGATGTACTCGGTGGGAATGTTCTTGTGGAAGAGGTCGCTCATCGAGTTGACGAAGATGAGCTGCGGGCGCCGCCAGCGCCTGGGGTGGTCGAGACGACCGGGGCGCAGGGTCAGGTCAAAGCCGGACTCGTAAGGGTGTCCCTCGACGCCGCGGAAGCGCTCGGAAAAGCGCTCGGCATAGCAATGGTCGCAACCGGCGCTGATTTTGGTGCAGCCGGTTACCGGGTTCCAGGTGCTGTTGGTCCACTCGATGGTGCTTTTGTGAGACATGGGGAAACCTTGATCAATCTGGGTAACCAAAAGCCATAGATGAACATAAGTGTAGTATAATTCAGGTCAGTTGTCAAATGGGCTCAGCACGGCTGAAAGGTGGCTGAGTGAGTAACTTTCTCCTCTGCGGTCTGGCTTGCTCAAACCCGCTTTCAAGAGGTCCCTTTGTGCTTGAGTGTTATTTTCCTTACTTTTAAGTAAGAATCAAATATCCAACAAGAGGAGCACAGCATGGCAACAGCTACGTTGACCAGTAAAGGGCAAATCACAATTCCCAAAATCGTTCGAGATGCTCTTCACCTCCACGAGGGCGATAAAGTCGATTTCATGCTTACGGAAGATGGCGAAGCCCTCCTGAAGCCTGTGACCAAGGAAGTGATGGTAGATGAGATGTTCGGGAAGTTGTACAAATCAGGGAGAAAATCTGTTTCAGTTCGCCAAATGAAGACCGGAATCAAGCGAAAGATGAAGGCGGGTTTCAGGTGAAAGCACTAGACACGAATGTGATAGTTCGCTTCCTTGTGCAGGATGACGGAAAACAAGCGGAAATTGTGTACCGGCATTTTAAGCGAGCAGAGAGTACAAACGAAACCTTTTTTGTCCCTTTGCTTGTTGTCCTGGAAACCATCCGGGTTTTGGAATCTGTATATGAAATTCCACGAGAAGAAATCCGAGCGTCTCTTCAAGACCTTCTTCTTGTGCCTGTTTTGAAATTTGAGGCCCAATCGGCATTGCAAAGTACTCTCTCATCCGCTCGGAGAAACAAAATAGATCTTGCGGATTTACTGATTGCCCATTCGGCGAAATATTCAAATTGTGAGGGGGTTCTCACTTTCGACCAAGAAGCATCGAGCTTCATGCTGTTCGAGCTATTGTGATAATCGGTAGTGGAAGTTCCCTGCATGAATTTCCGACCGCTTCGGACTCGAGCCTGCGCCACGCAAGTTACGCATCCTCAGAGAGAGGACGGCAACCATGGCTATCCCCAATCCAGTAGTCAAGTTTACCTACGAAGACTACCTGAACACCCCGGAAGACAAGCGCTACGAGCTTCTGGACGGAGAGTTGGTTTTAAACCCTTCACCAGGAGAACATCATCAGAGAATTTCCATTCTGCTAGGATCGAAACTGTTTCAATTTGTGGATAAGAATCGCTTGGGGCGGGTCTATCACGCGCCTTTTGACGTGGTGTTGTCGGAGGTGGACGTGGTGCAGCCCGATCTGCTCTTCGTCTCCAATGAGCGCGGCCACGTCATCACCTCCTCGAACATCCAGGGCGCGCCGGACTTGGTCGTCGAAATCCTGTCTCCTTCCACGGCCGAACGCGACAGGACGTTCAAGCGCACGCTGTATGCCAGGCACGGAGTGAAGGAATACTGGATAGTGGACACCGACACAAAAGGAATAACGGTCTTGCTGCTCGGCGAGCGCGGATACGAGGTCGTGGGTATCTACGGGGAAGGGAACACACTGACATCGACGACATTGCAAGGCTTCAGGTTGAATATCGGCGACATCTTCTAACCGGATTTTAGCAAGCTCCGATTTTCACACCGGTTTGAGGTAGGCAACGATTCTCTGCTCAGCCCAACTGCGGTTGTGCCTGTTCGACGGCCCAACATACGAGCCTCCTGCATCATCATGCAAGCGAGTGGACGGGCCCGCTTCCGGACCGAGCGGTTAGTGGAGTCACCATCCGGCTTCTGCGCGGTATTCGCGAGCCTCTTCAATAATCCGATCAACCTCTTCAACAGCAGCTTTAGCGTTTTCAGGCAAGATGTGGGGCTTGAGCTCTGTGAGCTGCTTGGACCTATCGTCGATCGAAACGCCAGCCTCCGCGCGTTGTTTGAGAAAGAACGCAGTAGCCAACCCTTCGAGCTCCGTGACATTTTTGGCACCGAGCTTGTCCACCACGAAGGCGATGCAGTCGTTATACTTCTTCAGGGTCTTTGAGCTGATGTCCTGAATGTACTTGCTTCTTTCGGTGAGAGTGATCCGAGGACCGAAAGACCATTGCGGCTCGAGCCGTACCAACTCGTCGGCACGTAAGCTTGTAAGTTCGTCCCTCAAATCGAACGAAAACGGCCCGTGCTTGTACAGAATGAAATCAAAACCCAGAGGAACCTTCATCAAATCCTGGACGAAAAGCGTAGCTTTCTGGATGTGCGTCTCGCCGCACCAACTACCCTTTTCCCGCAACAGTTCAATCAGCCGGGTAACTAATGCGGCCCTCTTAAGTCTATCCATCATCCGGCTCCTCTCGTTCTGGTTGAATGATTTTTTGTCGACATTCCTCAAGCCATTTGTTTGCTTCCCAGTACAGCTCTCGCCCTGCAAATACATAATCGACTGAGACAACGGGCACTTGGTTTAAAGCCTTCGAGAGCGCCAAAGAGGAAACGGTCTGCTCGTCACGCATGCGCACTGGGAAGTCCGGTGCTCCACTACCGTGATGATACCGGTCGTGCCGAAAATACTCGGCACCGTACTCGGCACTCAAGGCTTTGAAAATCGCCTTCCCGGCCTCTGGATTGACTTGGACGTCGTTCGGGTTGCGCTCGTAGATACGCTTGAAGTGCTCCCTGTTGATGATTCGGCGTGCGTGCAGATGACCTATTCCTTGTTGTCGAAAGCGGCTTTCAGCAATGCAGCGGTCACTTCAATATCTGTCATGCACAGGAGTTCTGACAAATCCGTCGAAAACGTACCCATGGCAAGCCATTCCATAAGAAAATCCACGAGGTGGATATCATAAATTCGACGAACAGGATGAAAATAGACCTGTGAGTACATAAAATATCGTGCAAGCATTAACGCTTCGGCTGACTGAATGCCTCCCTCTTCAACGCCGAGCGCGGGCTCTTCTGAGTCGTCTTCCTCTCCCGAAGGCGGTGTTGGAAGGATACGCAGGGTATCGATCAAGCGATAGTGGTCGAATTTTCCGTACCCGACCCCGGTGTGGTGGGAATCGCGCAGCAGGTAGTCCATTCTATCCACTCCGAATGCATCTCCGACGATAATTTCCGATAGAATAGCTTCCCAGTCTGAAAATTTGTGGGCCATTGCTTTCTTTGGCCCTACGGCGAGTTTTAGAATGTCGTCCTGTCGAAGGGGTGGGGTTATCCGATCCCAAATTGATTTCATCTCTTCGCTGGTAATGATTTCTCGGGTGAGCCCTTCATGATCCCAATCAACTGGCAATAGTTCTTTTTCGGCCGAATGAGAGAATGGTAGGTGACCCATGTCGTGGCAGAGGGCCGCCATTCGCAAGACCCGTCGCCAATAATCTAAATCGCCAGGTCGGCTCAATTCACTCAAATGGTTTCGGATCTCATCGGTTACGTTTGCGGGATTGGTAACGACATCAAAAACCCGGCTCGCCAGTTCCATAACACCGAGCGAATGCTCGAAACGTTTGTGTGTCGCCCCTGGGTAGACAAGGTACGTCAATGCGAGCTGGTGGATATGACGCAACCTCTGGAATGGGCGTGAGTCCAAAACCTCGCGTTCGTAGTTGTCGAGGCGGACGAAAACATGAATAGGGTCCCTGATTTCATGGACGTTTTTTGGCACGCCTTAGCTCCCATTTTGGAAAGCTTCATGCTGCACGTTTCGGGAGGTCAACCCTTGCAGTGTCTTCGGCTGATGCGAGGTACGACTAAGGCTCGGATCCCCTTGATTTGTCGTTATTTTGACATCCACCCCCGATTCTTCCCTACGCTCCCAGAGCCCGCATTCAGCTCCCTGGAATGGTATTTATCCTTCTCCTTGCCCCGCAGTAGTTGTCGCCGATCAATACCGGACTGGCCAACAGGGGTTGGCACCTTTGTATCAATGGTGCTTTTGACAGACATGGGGGACCTCTGGAAGGACAGGATTGTACCTGAACATAAGTGTAGTATAATCCTAGTTATTTGTCAACCTAAAGATCCCCTCGTCTTCCAGCGCACTCAGGTCTGGATCACGGCCTGCCCGGTTCTCTCAGACGAGCTCCACCCGCCGTCCGCTGCGCGCCGATTCGAAGGCGGCTTCGACCACCTTGAGCGTGCCTTCGGCATGGTCGGCCATGTAGGCGGGGGTCTCCTCTCCGCGCAGGCATTGCTGGAAAAAGTCGATGGCGGGCTGGAAAGGCGGCGTGCCGGTGCGTAAGGTCTCGGTGCGGCTCAGGCAGTTCTCGTTGGGGCCGATGACCACCTCGAAGCTGTCCTCGGCGCCGGGATGGTAGGGAACCGGTACCACCAGGCGGCCGCGGTCGCCGGTGATGTGGGCGTGGGAGCCGCCGCGGCCTTCGAAGCCGCAGTACAGGGTCGCGGTAAGGCCACCGGGGTATTCGAGGATGAGCGAGGTGGCCATGTCCACCCCGGCCTCGGGATGGAAGCGCATGTGGGCCTGGACGCTGAGGGGATCGGCGCCGGCGATGAAGCGGGAGAAGGTGATGGGATAGACCCCGCCGTCGTAGATGCAGCCGCCGCCAAGCTCTCTGTTCAGGCGGATGTTTCCCGGTTCGTCGAGGATGAAGGTCATGCCGGCGTCGATGTGGCGCAGGGCGCCTATTTCCCCCGCCGCGATGATTTCCCTGAGGCGCTGGCTCTGGGGATGGTGCAGGAAGACGAAGGCCTCGAAGAGCAGCACCCCGGCCCGGCGGCAGGCTTCCACCATCTGCCGGCCCTCCGCCGCGGTGATGCCCAGGGGTTTTTCGCAGAAGACGTGCTTGCCCGCCCGCGCGGCCTTGATGGTCCATTCGGCGTGCAGCGAGTTGGGCAGGGAGATGTAGACCGCGTCGATCTCCGGGTGGTCGAGGAGGGCCTGGTAGCTGCCCAGGGCCACCGGGATCCGGTGTTCCCGGGCGAAGGCGTCGGCGGTTTCCTGGCTGCGGCTGGCCACGGCGTGGACCTGGGCGCCGGGGGTGGCCCGGGCTGAGGGGATGAAGGCGGTGACGCCGATTCTGGCGGTGCTGAGAATGCCCCATTTGAAGGGCCCGGGATCTGTCATTGAGCTGTCCCCCTCGGATGAGTGTCGGTGCGATTTCTACTGCTTGCGGGATTTAGATATTGGCCATTTGGCCGTGAAAAGTAAATACCCTGGCGCATCATATTCCGGACCGGGGGCGAGGTGCCATGTCAAGACGATTAATCCTCCAGGAGCACCGGCGACAGAAGGCGGTCGTACCACCGTTTCCTGCACTTGACGCTGCTCCGGGGCAGAGATATACTTGCGCCCGAAACCAGCGGTCAAGCCGAGTCCCTTACCGGAAGGTCGAACCATGGCAAAACGCACAGGATCAACCGCCCAGCGCTTGCAGGCGCTGCCCTACGACAAACGAGTCTGCCGCATCGAGCACTACCCCAGGTGTCTCGCCCCGGACAGAATATTGGGCCCGGTAGATGAGTCCGTTCCCTCTCCTTCCATGGAAGAGGAGATCGAGGCCATCCACGCGGCCGGCACCGAGGTCTGGGCCATAACCGGATTCAGGACCCGGGGAGTCCCCCTCTACCCGTCGAAGATTCTCACCCCGCCCGATAACCTGGACATGGAAGCGATTCCGCGCTTCCTGGACTTGGCCCACGAAAAGGGCATGATCGTTCTGACCTACTACCCTTTCATTTTCAACTACCAGTTGGCCGATCTCCATCCCGAGTGGATGATCCGGATGCTCGACGATGGCGGCGAAGAGGTCTGGAACGAGGGCTGGTTCTGCTGGAACTCGCCCTTTCGCGACTGGCTCCCGGAGTATCTGAGCGAGATTCTCGACCACCTCGACTTCGACGGGATCTACTTCGACGACATGAACTGGGGCTCCCACTCGGACCACAACCAGCGCCGCACCGGCGGCTGCCACTGCTCCTATTGCCGCGATCTCTACCGCAGGGAGACGGGACGCGAGCTTCAGGTCGAGGTGGACATGGATTCGGCCGATTTCAGGCGCTTCGTCAACTGGCGCTACGAAAAATTCGTCGAAGCAATGGCCCATTTCGCCCGGAAACTGCACCAGCGCCATCCCGACGCCATCGTCGACTTCAACTACTACTGCCGCCCCTACGGCAATCCCGATATCGGCTGGATGACGGCCCACCCGCTCAATCCCATGGATGTGGGCACCCGCCTGTTCGTGGAGGCCGGCCTCGACAATATGGGGCCGGGAGTACCCACCAAGATCTGCCAGGCCACGGGGGTCCCCTTCGGCATCTGGCTGTGGGCGACCCAGACCCTGGTGGACTGCGTCTCCCACAGCGCGCCCTATCCCGAGCCCTACTCGGCGATGATCTACGGCCTGACCGCGGTGGCCCACGGCGGCGCTTCGGTCACCACCTGCCTCGATGCCGGCGAGCACACGATCTACGGCGGCACCTTGAAATCTGTCTTCGCCGAGCTCCTCAGGTTGCGCGACCACGTGGGCGACGAGACGGTCAAGTATCTGGCCCTGCACGTATCGCAGCAGACCAGGGACTTCGCCCCGGCCTACCGCAACGAGCCCGACCGCTACTGGCAGCTTTTGCGCGGCGGCCATGAGATCCTGAGCCGTTCCCAGTTTCTCATGGAGTACGTGCTCGACCGCCAACTGGACAGCGATACCCTGGAGGCCTACAAGGTCCTCTTTCTGTCCAACAGCGCCTGTCTTTCAACCCGGGAAGCGGACGCTATCCGGCTCTTCGTGGAACGCGGCGGCAGCGTGATAGCCACCCACCAGACCTCGCTTTTGGACGAGCTCGGCGAGGAACGGGACAACTTCCTGCTCGCCGACGTCTTCGGCGTCGACTACCAGGCAGACGCGACCTCGGCCCCCGAAATTGACGCGGAGAAGGAGAGCGTCCAAAAGATGAGGTACGGACGCCGCGCCAATGCGGACGAGAGCAATGTCTACGTTCCGCAGACTGAGGAGTTGCGCGGCCGTTTCGGCCTGGCCGTCTGTTTCGGGGCGCCCCAATCCGCCATTACCGTTCCTCCGGCCAGCACGGCGCAGGTGCTCTGCACCAAGAGCAGCCTGAAGTGGAACGGCGATCCCCCACTCAAGGATTTCTACGCCGGCATGGACTACGACTCGGGGGAGCCGGCCGTCACCAGCAACGACTTCGGGCGCGGCAGAGCCGTGTACATATGCGGCGACGTCGGTGCGGGCTACGAGCGCCATCCCCTGCCCCAACTGCGGCGCTTTTTGGCCTATCTCGTGCGCCAGGTCCGGGAGCCCATAGAAGTGGTGGCGCCAAAACCCATCGAAGTGACGGCGACCTGGCTCGGACCCCGGACCATAAACATTCACCTGCTCAACAATCCCCTCGCCTTCCTTCCCTGGTCGCAGCCGGTGGCACAGCACCGCACCCACTTCTACCTGGACGAAATCCTTCCCGTCCACGACGTCACCGTCCGCGTCCCGGCCTTCGAGGTGCAGAGCGCTTCCCTGCCCTTGAGGAACCAGCCACTGGAGATCGCCGCCGACTCCAGCATCGTCGTGCCGGTGGTGGAGATCCACGAGGTGGTCAGCCTGAACTTGAAATAAGGGGAGCGGCGTTTCTACTGAAAGCTGAGTATGCGCGTCCACTATCTGCAGCACGTTCCTTTCGAAGGTCTGGGGAGCATGGAGCCGTGGTTCCGAGCGGCCGGATACGAGATTACCACTAGCCGGTTCTTCGAATCGCCGGAATTGTCGGAACTCGATGAAGTCGACTTGCTCGTCGCCATGGGCGGACCCATGAGCGTTAACGACGAGCAAGAGTTTCCCTGGCTTGTCCGGGAGAAACGGTTCGTCGGCGCTGCGATCGAGGCTGGCAAGGCGGTTCTGGGCGTTTGCCTCGGTGCCCAGCTCATCGCCAGCGCCATGGGCGCCCGGGTATATGGGAATCGCTTCAAGGAGATCGGGTGGTTTCCCATCCAGGGAGTCGCTCCGACTGCCGCGCCGGTATTTCGCTTTCCCTCATCCGTGGAGGTATTTCACTGGCACGGCGAGACTTTCGATCTGCCGCCGGGGGCGGTGCGCCTGGCCAGAAGCACAGGATGTGAGAATCAGGCGTTTCAACTCGGCCGCTCGGTCATCGGCTTGCAGTTCCATCTGGAGACGACGCCGGCATCGGCGCGAGCGCTGGTCTCCAACTGCCGCGCCGAACTATTGCCTGCGCGCTACGTACAGTCTGAGACAACCATCCTCGGCGCCAGCCCCGGCAGGTATCGGGCCATCAACGGCCTGATGGCCAAGGTGTTGACCTTCCTGCTGGAAAGCTGCGACTGATCCGGCTTCGGCTCCATCCCCTACTTTGTACATCGCGGCGGCTGCAAGCGGCCGCTGGCGTAGTAACCGCAATCCGGGAGGAAAATGGACATGGGAGAATTCGGCGGCCTGGGCATGTCCCTGGGCCATCTGCCGCGCCTTTCCAGGGCGCAGACACGGTCGATCAGCGCCGAGAACCCCGGGGGAGAGAAGGGCAAAGGGAGGCATGGCCAGCGTCGGCTCCGGGGCGAAACGGGCGCGGGATCTGGGGCAGGGTTGGAAGGTCTCGCCCTTTGTCAAGATCGCCCCGGGAGAGACCTTCACCTTTGCCGAAGTGGAGGGTCTCGGAGCGATTCAGTCCATGTGGCTGAGCGGGTCGATCGCAAAAAGCGGTCCCGTAGCCCGCTTCTACGCCGGTGGCCGTCAATCCCAACCGCGCCTACAACTGCTTCTGGGAAATGCCGTTCAGGAAACACTGCCGCATGACCCTGGAGAACCGGCACCACGAGTACATCTGCTTCTACTACCAGGTCAATTACACCTTGACGGAAGTGCCGGAGGACGCCGCCTATTTCCAGGCCCGGTTCCGGCGCATCAACCCGCTGCCGTACAAGGAGGTTTACACCATTGCCGACGGCATTCGGGGCAGAGGGCACTATGTCGGCACCGCCATGGCATGGGGCGTCAACAGCAACGGATGGTGGGGGGAAGGAGAGATCAAGTTCTACATGGACGGAGACGGCGACTTCCCGACCATTTGCGGCACCGGCACGGAAGACTATTTCGGCGGCGCCTACGACTGGGACGTGGATGGCGAGTACGTGACCTATTCGGCGCCCTTCATGGGAATGCACTTGGTGATTCAGCCCGATGGGCTCTACAGGTCCCAGCAGCGCTTCGCCATGTACCGCTGGCATGTCATGGACCCGGTGCGCTTCGAGCGCGATCTGCGGGTGACGATTCAGGCCCTCGGGGTCCGCGACGACGGACGCTGGGAGGCGCGGCAAGACGATATGGCGTCGGTTGCCTTCTGGTACCAGACACTTCCCACCACCCCGTTTCCTCCCCTGCCCGACAAGGACTGCCTGGAAATCATCTGAGCCTGCGTGGTGGTCTCAGCAGCCAGAGGCCCCAGCAGGCGGCCCCCCCCGGGATGGGTGGTCCGCCGGGCGCGGCGATCGAACCCTGAGAGCAAACGGCGGAACCTCCATTTCCTCAGTTCCCGCCACCATCCCCCTTCAGGCGCGTCTGCCAAAGGCGCAACTCTCACGGCACTGAGGGCGTAGTTCCCCGTGCCGAAAACATAGCTGAGCACGCGGATCCAGACGATTTCATAGATCAGCCCGGCGCTGCCCGACACGGAGAACATCAAGTAGACCTGCCAGGCTGTGTTCGGGCGGATATTCAGAATTCTTTCCTGTCCAACAGGCGGAGATTGACCCGGGCCGAACGCAGGTTCGGATCCGCCTCGAGCGCTCGCAGCCAGGCGGCTTTCGCCTCGGCGTAGAGTCCCCGGTGAAAGTCCCAGCAAGAAGGTGGTTAGCATGGCGCTGAAGGCATAGGTGGAGTTGCCCACGAAGAACAACAGAATCCTGGTCCAGATCACTTCGTAGCCCAGAGCTGCGAAACCCGAGAGTCCGATAGCGCACAAAATCAAAGGGCGGGAAGTGAAACCCTGGAGCGCCGGTCGCGACTTTGCCCAGCCGCTTGCGGAACGCCCTCCGCATCGAGCGCCAGCGAACGCAGCACCAGAGTTGCTGCGCCTGCGAGGAGATTGAGGGCGGCTGCGATGTAGACCGTCTCCACGACGCCCAGGGCGCCGATCAGGAAGAATCCGGCGGCGAAACAGCCGGTCTTACCGCCCCCAGGGTGTTTATCGCGTAGAGAGCACCCACGTTCCACCCCAGAAGATCTTTGCGTTCAACGAAGACCTTGCCGAGGACCGGCAAGGTCCCGCCCATCAGGGTTGTGGGGATCGCCAGGAGCGCGAAGCAGAGGGCGAATCGGGCCAAGGTGAGCGCCGGATTCCATGTTCCCAGGAGGCGGGCGATGGCGACGTAAATCGGACTCGACCCCTGCAGCAGGGCCGACATGGCCAGGCCGCAAACACCGATTCCAATTTCCAGGATGGCATAGATCTTCAGGGCGTCGGTGCGGCGGTCGACCAGGCGGCCGAAGGAGTAGCTGCCCAGGGCCAGGCCCGCCATGAACGCAGTCAGCACGGTGCTGCCCAGCACGAACCCCAGCATGCGCATCCAGACTACCTGGTAGATCAGGGCGCATCCTCCGGAGAGGAAAAACAGGAACAGCAGGGTGGGTCTGGTGAATTTGGGGGGATGTGGAGGCGGAAGGATCTTGGGATGGGGCCGTCATATGGGAATGGGGACGCGACCAGGGTCGACCGAGACGTTTTCCACTGGGATGCTCTCGCCCCTGGGGGCCGGGCGGCCCATTAAGGCTTAAAGGAGAAGCGATTCCGCCGCCGCAGGATTTTGCGGAGCCACAGGATCAAACAGTGAGTTTCCTCAGCCTTATTTGCTCTCCAATTCGCTGATTCTGTCTCTGATCTTGGCGGCTTCCTCATAGGCTTCCTCGGCAACGAGCCGGTTGAGCTGGGCTTTGAGTATTTCCAGTTCGTTCTTGCCCGGGACCACCTCCTCCGTCTCGACCTCGGCGGGGTCCTCTCCACTCTGGGCGATCTTTCCCTCCCCCGCCTCCCTGGAAGGCTTATCGGGTTTGCAAAGTTCACCCATTCCGCTGACGAGAAACTTTTCCATTGAACCGGGGTTCAACTCGGAAATTTCGGGCGCTTCGAACTCCAGGCCGACTTCTTCCATGACCTCCTGGCTCAAGTAGATCGGTGTTTCCATCAGGGTCGCCAAAATCATGCCGTCGTTTGATCGGCAATCGAGATGAAAGACTTCGTCAGAGGTTTGGACGAGCAAGTAGGCGTGGAAGATTCCGTCCTTCATTGTGTGAATGACCAGTCTGTGAACTTTTGCTTTTATCTTCCCAAGGAAGTCGCGCAACAGATTGTGGGTCAAGGGGCGGGGAGGACGAATCTGTTTCACTGCAAGAACCAGTGCCTGTCCTTCATTGCGGCCGATGGTTATGGCAACTATTCTCTTGTCTTTCTCGCCTTTGAGGAAAACCATGAAGGTTCCGTTTTGCAGCTCCGCATGGGGATAAATGCTGAGAATCTTTACCGGTATCAGGCCTTTTTCGTCGCATTTCATTGGTGTACACCCGGTGTGGAGCAAATCCTCGGTAGGACGAATGATAGGGAAGCCCCTGTATTTTTGTCACAAATATACTCTTTCAAAGACAATAATCAAAAATGCATCTTCATACAACATCCCGGTTGTTCGAACCTACATCAACCGCCGCTCCTTGAGGCTCAGGAAATCGGCCGCCCCAATAATGATGTGGTCGAGCACTTCAATGCCCATGATGTCTCCGGCCTGCACCAGTCGCTTGGTCAAGTCGATATCGTCCTTGCTCGGGGATACGTCCCCCGAAGGATGATTGTGGGCCAGGATGACGCCGGCCGCCGAGTGTTGCACAGCTACCTGGAAGACCTCGCGCGGGTGCACTATCGATGCCGATAGACTGCCGATCGAGATGATTTCCTTGTGGATCATCTGGTTGCGCGCATTCAAATACAGACAAAGAAAAAACTCTTTGCGCTGATCCTTGATCTCTGCCAGCAGCGGAACCGTTTCTCCCGGAGTGGAAATGGCCGGCAGGATCCCCATGCCCAGTTGCAGTCCGCGGCGGGTCAGCTCAAAGGCTGCCACCAGAGTAGCGGCCTTGACCTTCCCCAATCCCTTCAGCCGGCTCAGTTCCTCCAGCCTCATGGCGATCAACTCTTCCTTCGGATGGCTTTCGAGCACGGCATTCGCCACTTCCAGCACGTTGTGGCCCTTGTAGCCGGTACCCAGCATGATGGCCAGCAACTCGCAATCCTTGAGCGCCTCGACCCCGTAGCGGGCAAGGCGCTCGCGCGGCAATTCCACTGGTGCCACTTCTGCTATGGGGGATCCTTTTCTGCGCGGCAAGGAGTCAACCCCATTGTTCCGATCTTTATCTTCCCACCTGACATCCAGTTGCATGATTTCCCTGCCCTTCCGGTCGATGCGTGAAAGAAACGAACCACTCCTGTCCTCCTTTGTTACCCAACACAAGGCCCAGCGTATTTCGGTGAGGCGATACCCGTCGGCTACCCCCAACCCGGATTGGGCTGGCACCAGGTAAGGGCCTCCGATAAATCGGGTGGAAGATGGTGTCGCCTCCTATCCAAAGCCCGACCGGCGACAAGTGCGGTCGGGTTTTCCAAAAAGCCTGGAACAGCCCCCACCATTGCCGCAACAGCAGATTCCATGCCAGCGTTCTTGCCCCGCGCCGAACCCTGGTCTATATTTGCCGGCGCCTCCGGTCACGGCACCCGCACATTCATGCACCGCTCCCTACCTCGTCGGATACCTTGCCAGCAGCCGATGCTCCCGACCGCAACAGCTAGCCAGGTCCCACTCGACCCAGTCCGGTCTTTCCGTTCCTGTACACTACCCTTACTGGCGGGGCTGTTTTTGACTCTGGCCTTTCCCTGCCACCCCGGGCATCCACTGGCCGTTCTCTTCCACGGCGTCTGGGCCTGGGTAGGACTGATCCCCCTTTTCGCGGTGTTGCCGGGCGGCCCTTTCAAAGAGGGATTTCGCCGGGGCTGGATCACCGGTTTCAGCTTCAATCTGTGCAGCCTCTATTGGGTAGCCCACACCCAGGGAGGAGGCCTTGCGGTGGTCGGCGGCACGGTGCTCATGGCCGCCTATCTGGGACTTTTCACCGCCGGATTCGCCGGTATTCAAAACCGCTCGCTGCAACTGTGGGGGATTCGCGCCTGGGTCCTGGCTCCCGTCCTGTGGACCGCTCAGGAGTACTTGCTCTCGCTGGGCGAACTGGGATTTCCCTGGCTGCTCCTGGGCCACACTCAGGCCGTCTTCCCTTCCCTGATCCAGTACGCCTCTTTTACCGGGGTCTACGGAGTCTCGTTCTGGCTCGCGCTGGTGAACCTGCTGGGTTTTGTTCTCCTCGCCCTCCCCATGCGAATCCGGCTGCGGGCGGCGCTGCTGGGAGGCCTGGTCTTGTTCCTGGTGGTCCCCTGGCTCTATGGCCGCGCGGTAATCCCGCCATCGTCCCAGCCGGAGCCAGGCATGCGGGTTGCCCTGGTCCAGCCCAACCTGACCCGCGAGGAAAAATGGGGACCTGGAGGCCTGGAGCGCAGCTTCGCCACCCTCGAGACCTTGTCGCGCCAAGCGGCCTCCCGGAATCCCGCCCTCCTGGTTTGGCCCGAGACCGCTCTGCCCTGCTATCTGCGCTGGCGTCCCGGATGCAAGGGCCGGGTCGAGCAACTGGTGCAGGAGCTGCAGATCCCCTTGCTCACCGGGGCTTCGGATTTTGAGGTAGCGGGAGGCGAGCCCTATAATTCCGCTTTTTTCGTGCGTCCGCGGCACTCCGACCTGCAGGTCTACGCGAAGATGCACCTGGTTCCCTTCGGGGAACGGACCCCATTCAGAGACAGCATTCCCTTGCTGCGCGACATCGACTGGACCGCCCTCACCGGTGATCTCGGTCCAGCCGAGTTCGGCAAGGGGAAGGAACACACCCTGTTCGCCCATCCCGAGGCGACCTTCGCCGTGCTAATTTGCTTCGAGTCGGTCTTTCCCGATCTGGCCCGGCACCGGGTGCAAACCGGGGCGCAACTGCTGATCAACATCACCAACGACTCCTGGTTCGGGCGTACCGCCGGACCCTACCAGCACGCTCAATTGGCCGTTCTGCGCGCCGTCGAGAACCGCACCTCTATCGCCCGTTGCGCCACCAGTGGGATTTCTGTATTCATTGATCCTTTCGGTCGAACCTTCCAGGCCACCGACATTTTCGAGCCGGCGGTGCTGGTCGGAGAGGTGGGCATCGGCGGCGATGCCACCTTTTACACCCGCCGCGGCGATCTTTTCGCTCTCTCGATGCTTCTTGGCACGATTCTCTGTGTCGCCGGGCTGGTTGCAGCCCGGATCAAGGGCGTTTCCTGGAGTAAATAAGGGTGAGTTGTCACTGCTCCAGAAGGTGCGGAAGGTGGGCGGGTGAGAGGCCCGCGCGGTGCCGCCAGGGGAAATTCAGGTCCGGAGTCCTCGGTCCCCGGCATTTGAGACTCGTTTGAGATTGGAGAACTTTCTGGAAGAATCCAGGCGGGAAGACAAAAAGGAGATGCCCTTTCTCCGCCACCTCGAGGAACTGCGCTGGTGCATCCTCAAAGCCCTGGCCGCTGTCGTCGTGGGCGCGGTGGTCTGCTTTATTTTCTCCGACCAACTCCTGAAATTGCTGACCTACCCCTACGAGGAAGCGGTCCGCAGTCTGCAAAACGAGCGCTCTACCGGGGCGGTAGAAGCGGTGAAAAAGCTGTTGCAGGAGTGGATGGGATCGTCCGCTCCTTTGCCGGAGTCCGAGCTCTCGGAGTCGGAGTCCGCTCTTCCCGACTCGCGGCGGCTGCAGTCACTGAAGCCCATGACCTACTTCTTCATCAGCCTGCAGATCGCTCTCATTGGCGGCCTCGTACTGGCTTTGCCGGTTGTCTTCTTCCAGTTCTGGCAGTTCGTCGCACCGGGCCTGCTGCGCCGCGAGAAACGCATTGCCCTGCCCCTCATCGGGCTCAGTGTTCTGTGCTTCGCCGCTGGAGCCTTGGTTGCATACTGGATCGTCCTGCCACTTGGGCTGCGTTTCTTCCTGGCCCTGGAGCCACCGGATATGACTTCGCAGTGGGCGGTGGATACCTATATCGGCTTCGTACTCAGGCTGCTGGTGGGATTCGGTCTGGTCTTCGAGATGCCGGTAGCTGCCTTGTTTCTCTCACGCATAGGTCTCCTCACTCCCGGATACATGCGCCGGATCCGCCGCTACGCCGTCGCCCTCATCTTTGTCCTGGCCGCCATCTTCACTCCACCCGATCCCCTCTCCCAAATTTTGATGGCGCTCCCCATCCTCTTGCTCTACGAAATAAGCATTTGGGTCTCCAGGATATCCGGGCCGCGACAGAAGGAACAGGAGGGTGAGGATGAGGACTAGTGCCTGCTTGCGCAATTTCGCGTGAATTCGGCCGCCGCTGCATCCCGTCTCGCGGCGTTGCCTTCACTCGCCGTACACCACTGGTACGACTCGCTCAGGCGCCTTGTGAGCCGGGCGCTTCGGCACCCTCGTTCGTACGCTTACTTACGCGCGCAGGCACTAGAGCCTCGGCGCCCGGTTCCGGGCGGATGGGGCGACCGCGTCGTAGAGGTCTCCAACCGGATTGGGGCAGGCGCGATCTGCCCCCAGGCCGCCAACCTCCTCTGGTCACAGGTAGCGCCGAAACTCATCCCGGCGCTGCAAACACTCCAGCACCTCCTTGACGCGCTGCGCCTCTTCCTTGCGGCACACCAGCAGAGCGTCTTCCGTGTCCACCACCACCAGGTCCTCCACTCCCACCAGGGCAAGCAGCTTGTCCTTGAACCCGTAGGCCGTAACATCGCGCACATCCAGGGCCAGGGTCTCGCCGGCGAAGAGATTGCCGTCTCCGTCAGCCGGCAGCACGTCGGTCAGAGCCGCCCAACTGCCGATGTCCCCCCACTCCATATCCGCCTCTATGGTGGCCACGTTACCGGCGCGCTCAAGAATGGCGTGGTCCACCGCTATTGCCTTCAAGCGGGGATATTCGCGCGCGATTACCCCTTCCTCCGAGGAAGTGCCGGCAGCCTCCATGACGCGCATGAGAGCTTGGTGAATCTCGGGCTCGAAGCGGGCGAAGAGATCGAGCACGGTCCTTGCTTTCCATGCGAACATGTTGGTGTTCCACAGGTAGCGCCCGCTCTCCAGGTAGGCCCTGGCCTGTTCTTCTTCTGGTTTTTCGGTGAAACCCTCGACCGTGTGGATAGGCTCGCCGGCGACCTTGTCGAGCGGCTTCCCTTTTAGGATATAACCGTAACCCGTCTCCACCCGCGTGGGTGCCACGCCGAGGGCGAAGAGATATCGGGGATGGCGCTCCAGTGCGGTTGCCGTTACCTCCAGCAAGCGGCGAAACTCCGCTGCCTTGCCTATGTAGTGGTCCGAACCCAGGCTGGCGATAGCGCAGCCCGGATAGCGCGCCTCCAAAAGGGCGCATTCCAGACCTACCGCCGGACCGGTATTGCGCAAGGCCGGTTCGACGATGAGGTGGTCCCGCGCCAGGTCGGGGAGCTGGTCGCGGACCAGGGGGACCATGTCCGCGCCGGTGGAGACGTAGATGTCCTCCGGGGAGGCGAGCGGTTTCAGGCGTGCCACGGCATCCTGGATCATGGTGAGCTCTCCGCCGGCCATGGCGTGAAATTGTTTGGGGCGTCGGGCGCGGCTGTAGGGCCACAGGCGCGTGCCCAAACCGCCGGCCCTAATGACGAATTTCATGGTAAATTACTCCCGGAGGGTCCCCGCCTTGGTGGAGAACGATGGGGTGCGGCCTGAAGCGCGGTGCGGTTGAAATTGGTGATCCTGTCGACACGCCAGAACCCTTCTTCAAATGAAAGCCTTTTCTATTTCGATGCGCTGCTCAGAGCAGGTTAGAGCATTGCCCGCCTCGTTCTTGAAGCCGTAATGGATGCCGGGCGGGACCATGAACAGATCTCCTTCGACCAGTGGAATCGAAGTCTTGCCGAAATGTTGCAATTCGTCATCCGCTGCTATGAAAATGCTCCCTTCTCCTCTGTGGACGCGAATGAATGAAGCGCGTCCGGGGTCCTTCTCCATCGCGCTTTCTTTGTATGGCTCTATTGTGCGGCGGGAAGCGCGAAGGAAGGAGTCGGTGAGAACTGTTTCCGTCCCGCCCGGAACCCTGGCCGGACTCAGGCTACGGGTCCGTCCGTTGCGCGAAAACATGTCGACAAGGCGGCTTTCCTCCGGGTGCACCAGAGATTCGAGCTGCTTTTCGGCATATTCGCGCTTGAAATAGGGTGGAATGGACCTCCCTGCGTTCTGGTCGTGCAAGCGGTCGACCATATCGGTTGAGGTGGTGGCGAATTCCTCCAGGACGCAGCCAATGACGGTGTGCACGGTAGCCAGCGCGGAAATGACGAATACGTCGCCAGCTTGCGGAACGAATTTGTGGTAGTCGAAGAAATCGTCAGGCTCTCCATCCAGCCAGCGGCGAAGGGAGCCCGGGTTGTAATGCCGTTTCCAATCGGGATAACTGCATACGAAAACGTAGCCCCCAGGTTTGACTTCCATGACGTGAAACACTTCCACCTTGTGTGTTAAATGCTGCTGGAAACTGAAGCCTTCTTTCTGGTTCTGCAAGAAAATCGAGTAGCCCAGGGGGACCGAGGCTTTGACCGCGTAAGGCTTGTATTTGAAGATGAAACCGAGCTCTTTTTGGAAATGGGCGATGCGCCGGGCAACCGCGCCGGAAGCGCCGCTGGCCATGCTGTTCTTGAGCACGGCCTTGAGGATCAACTCCAGTCTCTCCGAATTTTCCACAGGCAAATCGGCGCCGAGAAAATCGCGCAGGACAGGAAGCACATCCAGGCCCGAATCGACGATTTCGGCAGGGGGTCGATCAGCGCCCGGATGTTGGCTGAACCGGTCGATTCGACTGGCCAGTTCTTTCGGTTTCAGCACGCTCTTTTCCTCCAGGAAAGGGTAGGCCCGGAGCGGATTTGAGACGACTTCCAGGCCTCCACAAGTGCTCTTGACACTACTTCGTCACCTCAGCTATATTGCCCCGAGTATGGGCGCGCCAAGCCGCCGGCAAGGATGCCGCGGCGAATCAATTCCAGGGTATTGGCGCGCGGGCACTCTAGAATAAAAAATTCTTCCGCGCCTTGTCCATCGTTCTCTACCCTCAGGAGAGAGAAGTTATGCAATTCATCATGTTCACCAAGCATCTCGAAGGGCTGGATGTGGCAGGGGTCATAGAGGCCTTGACGGGACTCGGCCTCAAAGGAGCGGATTTGTGCGTGAGGCCGGGATATCCGGTGCATCCGCAAAATATGGCGCGGGCGCTGCCGCAGGCGGCGAGGCAATTCGCCGAAGCCGGCCTCCAAATTCCTCTGGTCACCGCCCCCGGCGACTTCACCCGGCCCGATATGGAATATGCGGAGCGCTTCTATGCTGCCTGCGGCGAAGCGGGGGTTAGGCACATCAAGCTGGGCTACTGGCACTGGAGTCCGGAGCGCCACTACTGGGATCAATTGGATCAGATTCGCAGTTGGGTCGAGGGCTTCGAGGAACTATCCCGCAAGCATGGAGTGCAGAGCGTGGTGCACAACCATTCGGGAAACTCGATGGGTTTGAACTCCTGTGCCGCAATGAATATTGTGAAGGGGTTCGATCCCCGGCTCGTAGGTGTATTTGCAGACCCCGGACACCTCTCCATTTGTGGTGAACCCGCCGCAATGGCCCTGGACATCGTGCGCGACTATCTTGCCGTGGTGGCCTTCAAGGATATGGTGCAGCGGCGCTGTGTGCAGAACGGAAGATACGCCTGGAGCAAAGGGGTGGTGCGGATCGGTCAGGGACTGGTGGACTGGTCAGCCGTTCTGCACGCCCTGGAGAGACTGGATTTCGACGGCGCCATTAGCTTCCACAGCGAGTACAGCGGCGAGGACGTGGAGACGGTGATTGATCTGACCCGGATCGATGTCCGCTTTATCGACACTCTGCGCCAAGCCACGTGACCCTTCCGGGAAAGGCGACGAGAGCTGGGAGATAACGCAGGATACAGCCTCGTAACCCCCGGGCTTTTCACCGAGCTTGCAGGATGCGCGGCCAGCGTCGGCGGGGTCGAGGGCCTCCTGCCGGCCGCCCTCGACCAGGGGACATTGTGGCGCTGGGAGTCTGGACGGAAATTATGCAAGAGCGAGAGCGGTTCGAGCGCGGTTGTGCCTGGATCGACGGCGATTACGTGGCCCTGACCGAAGCCCGCATTCCAATCATCGACATGGGGTTTCTGCGCTGCGATGCAACCTACGACGTGGTTGCTGTGTGGAATAGCAAGTTCTTCCGCCTGGAGGATCACTTCCTGCGCTTTGAGGCAAGCTGGAGGAGCCTGCACATGTCGCCGCCATTCTCCAGGGAGGAGATTAAAAACATCTTGGTGGGGTGCGTGCGCCGCACCGGCCTGGAAAATGCATACGTCGCCATGATTCTGACCCGCGGAGTGGCGCTGCCTGGGGTGCGCGACCCCAGAGTCATGCAAAACAGGTTCTACGCCTATGCCGCGCCTTACGTGTGGATCTTCAAGCCGACGGACACCGAGTCCGGAACCCATCTGGTGGTCTCCAAGGAAACCGTTCGCATCCCTGACCGCGCGGTCGACCCGAGGGTCAAAAATTTCCATTGGGGGGACATGGTGCGGGGACTCTTCGAAGCCTACGAGCGCGGAGGCCAAACCGTGGTTCTCGCCGATGCCGACGGCAACATTGCGGAGGGCCCCGGCTTCAATCTCTTCGCTTACTGCAACGACGCCCTGCTGACCCCATCCTCCGGAGTGCTGGAAGGGATCACCCGGCGGACGGTGCTGGACCTGGCCGCGGAGCTCGGAATTACAGCGCGGGAGGACCTCTTGGATATCGGGGTTCTGCGCGCCGCCACCGAGATTTTCATTACCAGCACGGCGGGAGGCATCATGCCCGTAACTACCCTGGACGGACGAAAGGTGGGAAACGGCCGCCCGGGGCCCGTCACCTTGCAACTGCGCCGACGCTACTGGGAAGTCCACGACGAAGACCGTTGGACGACGCCGGTAGACTGATGTGCCGTACCATGAACCCGTCGGATTTCATTCGCCGCCGCGTCCCGGCCCGCGTCGTTGCGCCAACTCGAAATTTCCCACCAATACGGCTCTTTCGCGTGCCTTTCGGGTCGAGTGCTTCCGCGCCTCCCATAGAGCAAGTAATTCCCGCGCGGCAAACCGGTGTCGACAGGCACAATTCACCCGGCCTCGACCGCCGGCGCGGGTCGCCGGACGCCGCCTGCGAGGCATTTCCGAGCAGCTCTTGCCATGATGCGGGGAAGCGGTCCGCCCGGGCCGGCAGACCGCGGGAGAAATCCTATGTCCACACCTGAGACCGGTCCACCTTTCACCACCCGGCTGGGAATCGCTTTGGGTCTGCTTGCCGGTCTGCGCTGGCGCGATGTCTGCTCGGCGCGACAGCTCATGAAGACGCGGTTCGGGCGCTATCCCATGCCTTGGCGTTTGTTCAAGTTTCTGTGCTGGTCCATGGACGTAATGTGGCGGCAGATACCCGAATCGCTGTCCTGGGTCCAACTCGACGAGAAAATTTCGCACACGCCCTACTGGCTCAGCGCCGCCAATCCCCTTGAGAACCATCCCTGGGCCAAGGCTCCGGGGACAACCTTGCCGGATGCGGCAGAAGTGGTGGTGGTAGGGGCCGGATTCGGCGGCGCTTCCGTGGCCTATCACTGGTCCAGGCAAGGGGCGGGGCCCCTGGTGGTCCTCGAGCGCGGCGAAGCGGCGAACGGTGCGGCGGGCCGCAACGGCGGCATAGTGGTGATGGCCGGCGGCATCTATCACGGATTCTACGTCTACGAACCGGTGCTCGAGTACCTGAAGAGAAGAAAGCCCGAGATGACCGCTGCGGAGCGGGACGAGCTGGCTGCCTCCTTTGCCGCGGTCTACGTCCGCGCCGTTCACGCCAGCCACGAGTCAATCGAGTCGACCATCAAGGCGGAAGGCATCGACTGTGATTATGTCCGCAAAGGATGGATATTTTTCGTCGATGCCCAGGCCCGGAAACGGCTCGAGGCGTCCCTTGATCTGGGCCGCCGCCTGGGCCATTCCGACTGGGTGCGCCGGAGTTCGGAGGAGGTGCGCCGGCGCAGCGGGGTGGTAACCGATCTGGACGGCGCCGAATCCCTGGCCAGTGCTACCTGGCATCCGGCCAAGTGGGTATGGGGTATTCTCGAAGCCGCGCTGCGCAGCCCGGACGTAGGACTGTTCACGGGCACGGCAGTGCAGTCGGTGCAGAGGGATGGAGATCATTACCTGGTGCGCACCGAACGCGGCGACATCAGGGCGCGTTGCGTAGTGAACGCCACGGAGTCTCACACTTCCACCATATTCAAGGATTTCCTGACTCCCTTTCCAGACTTGGTCACGCCCCACAAAGAACAGGGCATGTACGCCGAAGGGGGTCCGTCCTCCATGGCGCCGCGGACCGGCATCAGCGGGTATCTGGGCTGGTACGTCAGGGTGGCCGCGGGAGGCATTGTTTTCGGTTCGGATCATACCCCGGTGGCCCCGTCCCAGGCAGGTAAAACAAGGCCATCCCGCTTTATCACCCGCTATGTCGCCGCCGCTATGGAGAAGCATTGGGATCCGGATCCCATGCGGGTGACCCGAGAGTGGACCGGAACCACCGCCCAGAGCCCCGACAAGTTTCCCCTTGTCGGTCTCTTGGACGGGCGCGGTCTGTACATGCTCGGGGGCTTTGCCGGAGCCGGTTCCGCCGTGTCCTTCAACGCCGGCGAGACCCTGGTCCGCCGCATGCTCGGAAAACCCTGCGATCCCGATTACCATCCCGAAGAGTACTTTTCTCCTCTGCGCTTCACCGACCCCGCCCGTTACGGCCGCCGCCCCAAAGGATGAAAGGAGACCATATGTCCAAACCCAGGGTTTATGTCAGCAGTCCCCTGCAGCATGAGGTCCTGGATGCCATCTCGGAAATCGCCGCGCTGGACTACTGGCCCGAGACCTCGCCGGTTCCCCCGGAGGTCTTGAGGAAGGCGGGCGCGGACGTCGAGGGCATCATGGTGCAGGTCTTCGACAAGGTGGATTCCGCCCTGCTCGAGTCGGCGCGGAATCTGAAGGTCGTGTCCATCATCGGCAGCGGCACCGACAGCGTCGATATAGCCACGGCGACGCGCAAGGGCATTGCTGTGGGGAACACCCCCGGAGCTGCCAGCAAAGGCACGGCGGACATGGCTATGGCCCTGCTATTAGCCGCAGCGCGGCGCATCCCCGAGGTCGATCGCTTCCTGCGCGACGGCAAGTGGGTACACGACTTGGCGACGATGCACCTGGTGGGCCAGGAGGTTCACGAAAGTACGCTGGGCATAGTCGGCCTGGGGCAAATCGGCCTGGAGGTCGCCAAACGGGCCCGCGGCTTCGACATGAACATCCTCTACCACTCCCGGACGCCCAAGCCGGACCTGGAGGAGCAGTTCGACCTGGAGTGGGTGGACAACCTGCCGGCACTGCTCGAACGCTCGGACTTTGTCAGCCTACACGTGCGCCTCACCGCGGAGACGCGGCACCTGATCGGCGCGCAGGAGCTTGGTCACATGAAGGAAACAGGCATCCTGGTGAACACCTCCCGCGGTCCGGTGGTCGACCAAAAGGCACTCTACCAGGCCCTGGTCAGCGGTGAGATTCTGGCGGCGGCATTGGACGTGCTGGAAGTGGAGCCGGTGCCCATGGACGACCCCATCATAACCCTGGACAACGTCGTCTTCAGCCCGCACATAGGTACAGACACCCACGGGACCCGACTCAAGGTGGCGATGACCGCAGCGCGAAATTTGTTCGCCGGCCTTCGGGGCGAGGAGTTGCCCCTCTGCGTCAATCCCGAAATCTACCAGAGGGAAAAAACTGAACCGTCCGTTGCCGATTTGTCGACCTGCTCGCCAGGTCGAGGGGGATAACGGACCGGCGCTCACAACCTTCTCCTTGACCGGGAGCCGGAAAAAGCCCTTAATTCTGCGCTGCACAGGCGGTGGCAATTCATTGCAAGGGTCCCTATGATATCTACCAGGAGCGCGCCATCCATGCCGTTTGCCCTATCTGAAAAAGGTCCAACCCCATTGCGGCGGTGGACACTGTGTCTGCTCCTGTGCCTGGCCGTGTCCGGGGCCGGCGAAGGCGCCGCCGCCCAGGACCACCGCTGGACCATGCAGTCGCTGTGGCAGGCAGGGTCGATCAACCACAGGGTATTCGAGCAGTTCTGCGCCCATGTCGAGGAGCTGACCAGCGGCAGGCTGGTGATCACGCCCGTGCCGGTGGGAACCCTGGTGGCCTATAACGAGACCCTTGACGCCGTCGGCTCGGGTATTCTGGACGGCCACCAGAGCGGTCCCGGCTACTTTGCCGGCAAGGATGCCGGCTTTGCCATGCTCTCTGAATTTCCCGGGGGTTACGAGACCGCCTACCAGATGCAGATGTGGTTCGAGTACGGAGGCGGCAAGGAACTGGCGCGCGAACTCTACGGGCGCTTCAACGTCTACTACGTCGGCTCGGCGTGGCACGGCATGGAGTCGATCCCGTCAAAGAAGCGACTCCTTTCAATCGACGACTTGAAGGGGGTCAAATTGCGCATTCCGGAGGGCCTAAACCAGGAGATTTTCAAGCACATTGGAGCTGCACCGGTCAATATTCCCGGCAGTGAAGTCTACACCTCCCTCGATCGCGGTGTCATCGATGCAACCGACTGGGGCACCCTGGGCATGAACGTCGATTTGGGTTTTCACAAGATCGCGCCCTACCAGATCTATCCCGGGTTTCACTCTCTGCCCATGGCGGATGTGGCCGTGAACGCGGACCGCTGGGAGGAGTTGCCCGCAGACCTCCGGGCCATTGTGGAAATGGCGGTGCGGGACTTCGCCAGAGAGATGATCCAGGAGATGGCGGCGGCCGATGCCAGGGCAGCGCAGACGGCCATGGACCAGGGGGCCGAACTGGTAACCTGGAGCAAGGAGGAACGCCTTCGCTTCCGGGTCCTAGCCGCCGACGTCCTCGAGAACTTCGCCCAGCGTAGCGAGATGGCCCAGCGTATCTACGACTCCCATCTGGCCTTTCTCAGACAACTCGGTTTGCTGGAGTAGGCCCGGTGTTGCCGCAGGCGAGCGAAATGCACGGAGGCTGGGTGGACGCCGCTACCCGTGTTCTCGGGGAGAAAACCAGTTTCGTTTTTCTCATTGCAGTAGCGCTGACCTTCTACGAAGTGGTGCTGCGCTACTTCTTCAACGCTCCTACCACCTGGGTCCACGAGATCAGCATCGCCCTGACGGCGGCCGCGTTCATCATCTCGGGATCCTACACCCTGCAGCGCCGGGATCACATCCGCATCAGCCTCGTCCTCGACTCCCTGCCGCAGCCCTTGCGCCGCCCGCTGAACGCGGTGAACCTGATCGTGACCATCTATTTCCTCGTCGCCCTGGGATACGGCGCCGCGGTCCAGGCAAGCAAGGCCATCGCCGTCGTGGAGCGCACCGGAACTGCTTCAAACTTGCCGCTTCCGGTGACCTTGAAGTCTCTTCTGGTCGCCGGGGTAGTGCTCATGATTCTCCAGGCGGCGGTGCAACTGTGGCGCACGGCCACCCTACGTAGCTGAAGGAAAGCGGGCGTGGATATCGGTCTGCTGACTCTCGTCATCGTCCTGGCCATGGCCTTGCTCCTGGTGATGGGTTTGCCCCTGGCATTCGTCACCGGGGCGGTAGCGGTGACGGTGGGGTTGCTCAATTTCGGCCCCGATGTGCTGGGGCTCATCGCCAGCCGCATCTACAGCTTCATGAACGAGTACGTGCTGGTGGCCGTTCCCATGTTCATCCTCATGGCGTCCCTCATGGAACGCACCGGGGTGGCCAAAAATCTCTACCGGGCCATGTACGTCTGGGCCGGGGGGCTCAGGGGAGGGTTGGCGGTCCAGACCCTTTTCGCGGCCATAATCATGGCCGCGATGACGGGAATTATCGGGGGCGAGATCGTTCTCCTGGGGATGATCGCATTGCCCCAGATGCTGCGCCTCGGATATCAGAAGAACATCGCCATCGGCACCATCTGCGCCGGTGGGTCTCTGGGGACGATGATTCCTCCCAGTATCGTGCTCATCATCTACGGGCTCACCGCCAACGTCGCCATCGGTGACCTGTTCCTGGCTACTATTCTTCCCGGATTTCTTCTCTCGGGTCTCTACCTGGGCTATATCCTGGTACGCTGCGGTCTCAATCCCGCCCTCGGGCCGCCGGCTCCCCTCGAAGAGCGCCGCATGTCCCTGGTGCAGAAACTGGCCCTGTTCAAGAATCTCGTTCTTCCCCTCATGGTGGCGGCGTCGGTGCTGGGCAGCATCTACTCCGGCATCGCTTCGGTCAGCGAGGCGGCGGGCATGGGGGTGGTGGGTACCCTGGTGGCGGCGCTGGTGCGCAGGGAACTGAGCTGGACGGTGCTGAAGGAATCGGTGCTGCAGACCTTGAACACTTGCGGCATGCTGCTCTGGCTCACCTTCGGTGCTACCGCACTCATCGGAGTCTATAATTTGCTGGGCGGGACTCTTTTCGTAAAGTCGGTGGTCACCGGTCTGGAGGTCGCTCCCATCGTCCTCATCCTCATCATGATGGGGATCCTGATCGTGATGGGGCTGTTCATGGACTGGGTGGGGATTCTGTTGCTGACGGTGCCCATCTTCGTGCCGGTTATCGTCGCCCTGGGCTACGATCCGGTGTGGTTCGGGGTGCTTTTCTGCATGAACATGCAAGTCTCCTACCTGTCGCCGCCGTTCGGACCGGCGGCATTCTATCTCAAAGGGGTGGCGCCCCCAGGGATCACTCTCCAGGATATTTTTGCCGGTCTCTGGCCCTTCATCATTCTCCAATTGGTCGGGCTGCTGCTGGTGCTGACCGCACCCGAGATCGCCCTCTGGCTGCCCAGATTGGTCTACGGCTGAGAAGCCTTCCTCTGATTTCTTCCTGAATTACCTCTTAGTGGGAATTCAGGTTCCAAAGCGCTTTTCCCATATAGAGGGGACGAGGGAAAGGAGGGTGCCGGTCAGGGCGGCCAGCAGAGGGCGGATGCGCTGAATCCGGTTGTTCAACTCGATATCGGCGACGGCGCTGCGGCGAAAGAGCCGGACCAGATAGAGCAGGGGCAGGACAATGGCGAAGAGGATGTGCACCATTGCCCAGAGCCAGGCCGCGGGGGAAATGAGCGAGGCGGTGGCCAGAATGGAAATGGCGAGCAGACAATCAGGCGGGCTGGCGATATTGGATATCCTCCGGGCTGTACTGTCGGTCCAGGTCGGTGCCGGAACCGGATGATCGGCTCCGAAAATGCCCTGTCCATCCAGGCGCAGTAACATGGTGACCCCTTCTTCGAATTTTCAGCCTGGGGAAACCGGGAAGTTCAGCAGGCGGATCTCCGACTGGAGAGAGGGAGGAAACCGGAGACCTACCTCGGACAACTGTCCTGTGCGCTATTGATCAGGGCGCTCAGGAAAGATAGCTGTCAATTGTTACTTCCCGGTGAAGCGAATGTTGAGAAGAGAATAAGATTTGATGAACAATTGGTGGCGCCGAGGAGGGCGATGGATGGAAGCCTATAAGAAGGGTTGCCGGCTCAAGGTCAACAGAGGTTCGAAAAATATCGACACATCTGATCTGTGTGCATCCTTGAGTGATTGCCCGAAAGCGTGAGGGGTTGTCCCAGGTTCTCAGAGTTTCAGACAACCCTCCACAGCCTGGCGATGGCTTTCCAGCCCTGGTGTCTCAAGTCCTTGAACCTTGGCCAGGTCGTCCCACTTTCTCAATTGCACCGCCTGTTGCCAATAGGGATTTCTTTCAAATTCCCTTCTTTCTTCGTCGGACATGAAACCGCCTTGCAACTGGAAACTGCGCTTGGATGCCAGGGATAAGCCATCGTAATAGGCGGCCTCAGCGGTGCAGATATAGCGCTTGGCGGGGACGTGCAGCTTCACCGGTTGGGTTACGGCTTCGATGAAAAACGGCTCCAGGTACTCGGCTCCCACCTCTTCGTGGAGAAAGTCGTCGGCGAGAAAATCTACCTCCTTGTTGTGCTCGTCGATCAGAAAGTGGCCCAGATCGTGGAGCAGGGCGGAAGCCACCTGGATCGGGTCGGCGCCGGCCAGCCGCGCCTGGTTGGCGCACTGCAGGGCGTGTTCAAGCTGGGTTACCACTTCGTCGTAATGGGACTGTCCCTTCTCTTCCATATAGGCGAATAGGGCATCCACCTTCTGGGCGGGGGTCCCTTCGGCTAATTTTGCGGCGAGGTTCGCGTCTACATTTTTCGTCATTTTAACACCGTCCTTCCCTGGAAATGTCCGATTTTACTAATCATATCTTCCTTGTCGGAACCATCCTTGGCATGGTGGGCAAAGGTCCTGCGCTTGTCCGCGTAGTAGTGCTCGCGGAAATCGCCGGCGGAAAGCGCATTGTAGGTCACGTAGATGATTCTCCGGGCCTGATCCGATTGGTTTGCCCCGCTTTTGTGCGGCACATAGGAACTGAAGCACAACACGTCTCCCGGCAACTTTTCCACCGGCGTCCACTTCATCCGTGCCGCAGCCTGGGGTTCGATACAGCCCCCTTCGTCCGGCGCGATCAAGCCCCGGCGGTGAAGCCCCGGAGAGAAGGACAGACATCCACTCTCGATGGTGGCCGCATCGACCGCGATCAGGCAGGTCACGTGGTAGCTGATGAACTCGTAAGCGGGCGCGTCCTGATGCGCGATATAGCCACCGCCACCGGGATATTTGTAGTTGATCTTTTCTTTGTAGACGACTGCGGTCTCACCCATCAACTCTGAGACCAGCGCCAGAATTTTCCCCTGGGTCAGAAGGGTGTTCAACTCACGATGGAAGGGCAGGAAATTTTCGCTTCGCGATGGCCTGATCCCCTCGGGCGTCTTTTCGAAATGGTGCATGATCCCGCTGGATTTTCCATCCGCTTCTTCAATATCGGCCACCCACCGGCGCAGGCGGGCGGTTTCGGCCTCCGACAAAAAGCCGCTCACTTTGAGAAAGCCGTCCGCGGACCAGCGTTCAATCTGATCGGTCGAAAGATATCTCGTCAAGACGGCAACTCCCTGATCTCCGCAGCAGGACAATTTTCAAACAGTAGCAGCAAGTTGGGTCCCTTGAATTTGATCTGGCCTTCCCAGAAGTGTGCAACTTGCACCCCGGCCAGGTTGGTCGCCGGCCATGAGTCAAGTTGGGACAAGGATGGAAATTTTCCGGCGTCCGCGTTCTCGACGGGCCGCTTAGAAAGCAAAATTCTGAACCCTTTGTTGTCAACCCGGCAAGATGGGCATGGTTGCCAGGTGCGGCCCTGTCTACAGGCGGCGGTCGCCGCGTTCGAACTTGATCTGGGGAATGTCCTTGAGTTGGGCCTTGAAGTAGAAGGTGCGGCCGCGGTGGAAGTGGCTTGGCTCAATGTTGAAAGTGGCGGTCCAGTCGTGGAATTGGCGCTGGACCGAGAGCAGTTCGGAGGTAATGCGGCCCGTGGAGAGGAGCCCTTCCCGGTCGAGACTTAGGTTGTAGTTGAGGGAATAGTTGAAGTGCCAGCTCCGTCGCCAACTCCAGCCCAACCCAGCGCGCAACCAGGAGCGGGTGAAGGAACCCCAGGCGCTGCGGGAGCGCGAGTAGTAGTGGCTCACCTGCAGCCGGCGGCGGCGGTCGCGCGGCTGGATGTCGCGCTGCAAGCCATTTTCAAAACCGAAGGTCTGGGCCCTCGGATTGCGCCCGTAGGGGGAGGATGCCGGCTCCGAGTAACCGCGCTCGTACGGGGCCGACTTCGCCCCTCTGGAGGGTTGCTCGAAGAGACGCACGCTGGTACGGACCTCGAATCGACTCAGTTGCGGCGCCAGCAAATGCAGTTGGTCGTCAGCGCCGTAGAATCCTGCCCGCAAGGTAAGCCGGGTGTCCAGGTAGCGTCTGGCCGCTATGGTGAGGGTGGACTGCAGGTCGGAGAGAGGGCGCTCTTTGCGGTCGACGTCGTAGGATGTCGAGAAGTTTAGCTGGGCCAGGCGCAGCTTTGATTCCTCCTCGCCCTCCTGCACCTTGATCCAGAAGGTGTTGTCCAGGTTGATGCTGATCGGGCGGTTCTGTCTCCACCGGCTGCCGCCGCCTGTTCCCGGAATTCCGCCAGTACCGGTATGGGTGGCCTGGTAGCGCATGGACAGACTGGGCCGGAGCACGTGGCGGAAGGCGGTTATGGAGCCGATTTGGGGATGGAACATGCCGTAAAAGGTCTGGGTGATTCTGGCGCTGGCGGCCAGGCGATCGGTGCGCACGCCTTTGACCGATTTGCTCGAAGGACGAAGATCGTCGTTCCTCCAGGTGGTGGACAGGCGCGGGGTGAAGTGCAACCAGTTAAGAGGAGCGTGCTGCGAGCTGATATTCAGATTAACGTCGGCGCCGGTTCGAGCGGTCGCGTCCGAGGCCGTCCCACGGTGGATGTTGCGCAGCCGTGAGGAGCCTTCGTAGTAGATCCGGCTGTACCAGGGCCGATCGAGTCGGCTGCCGCTCCCGTCCCTGTGGCTTGGGCCGCCCCACACGGGCCTCCGTGCCTTGCGGAAACTCACCTCGGGAAGAATCCTGTCGTAGCGTTCCGAATCCAGATATTTTGTCTGCCTGGCGTTGATGCTCAGACTGTTGCCGGATTGGCGCCAGCGCTTGTTGAAGCTGAAGTTGGAGCGCAGGGTGCGGTTGAGCCGGTCGCGCAGGCTGGCGCTGTTGTCGCGGTGGAAGTTCTTGTTGCTCTGAAAGGTGCCCGACGCCCGCAGGTTCATGCTTTCGCCCAGCTCCTGGTTATGGTTTATGCTTGCCCACCAGTTCAGACGGTCGGTGCCGCCGGCCTGGCGCTTTTGCAGCCGTGTTTCTACCTGGCCGTTCAAGAGATAGCGCCGCGCATAAGCCGATTTGACCCGGGCAAGCCAGCCCGAGCGCTGGCGCCAGTCGGCAGCCAGGAGAAGGTCCCAGTAGTCGTTGGGGGCTATGAAATAGCCCAGATTGCGCAACTCCCACTCGCGCTCCGGGCTGCCGAAGCTGACCGGCCGGCGCCCGAAGCTGGGGGTCAGGATTCCGGACTGGCGGTCCTGGCGCAGCGAGAAAATGTAGAAAGGAATCCACATCACCCGCTTCCCCTTGACGCGGACGTAGACCGGCCGGGCAATGGCCATATCGTCCACCAGTACCTTGATGCGCGGACTGTAGAAGTCGAAGTGGGGACGGGATAAATCGCAGGTCGTGTAGGAGCCGCGGGTGATGTGGAACTCCCCTGCGGCGAGGGTGCGGATACCCTCGCCACTGTAAATCCCTTTATCGCGGTGGATCAACCCCTGGTGGATGGAGGCCTCTTCGCTCCGGATGTCGTAGCGGATGCGGGTTCCCCTCAAGGTCTCGGCGCCGCGCCTGAGCACGGGTTCCCCCGCAGGGGCGCCGTTGCTGTCCACCAGGCCGCGTGCGGTAACCGTGCCCTCTCTGCGAGCGTAGACCATGTGGGCGGCTTCGAGCACGACCCCCTGGTGGGTCAATACGGCGTTTCCCCGCAAGTGGATGGAGTCCCCCCGAACATTGCCTACGAAGGAATCCGCGCTGTAGTGAAATCCCCTTTTGCCGTCGCGGGCTGCGATTGATTCGAGCAGATCGTGGGCCGCGGCCAGGTCGGCTGCGGTGGTGTCTAGCGCTGCTGTCTGGGCCTGGAGCGGGATTGCGGCGGCGAGGGCGAGGAGAGAAAAGAGGACCAATTTAGATGAAGCGGGGCGCATCTCAGGATCGGCCGGCGGCGCTGCGCTGGCGGAAGACCTCGTAGAGAACGAGCCCGGCCGCCACCGAGGCGTTGAAGGAGCCCACTTCGCGGCGTCCCATGGGAATGCGCACGCGGAAGTCGCAGGTTTCCCGGATCAGCCGCCGCAGACCTCTGGACTCGCCGCCGATAACCACGGCGCTGGGTTGGCTGAAGTCGATCTCGGTGAAGCTTTGGTCGGCCTCAGGTTCCAGGCCTACGATCCAGAGGCCGCTATTCTTGGCCTGCTGCAGGGCCCGCCGCAGATTGGCTACGCGGCAGAGGGGAATGTGTTCCGCGGCGCCGGCCGCCGCCTTCACCGCCGCTCCGCTGAGCCCGGCGGCGTTGCGCTCCTGCAGGACGATCCCGTCGGCCTGCACTGCGTGGGCGCTACGGATGATGGCGCCGAGGTTGTGAGGGTCCTGAATGAGGTCGAGGAAAACGAGAAAGGCCTGGCGCCGGTCGAGGTTGACCAGGAGATCGGCGAAGTCTGCGTAGACTCGCGCCCCCAAATAGGCGACGACCCCCTGGTGCCTGGCGCCGACGGCGCGGTCCAGGACGGATCGCTCTCTCAGGTCGTAGGGGATGCCCTGGTGGCGGGCCTGGGTGAAAATTTCGTCAATGGGGGCTCCGTGGGCGCTGGTGGCGATGAGGAGACGCTGCACCGGGCGCCCGGCCTGGAGGGCCTGGAGTACTGGGTGGCGGCCGAATATGACCTCGGCGCTGGCTCTTTCCTTGCTCATCGCGGCGGTCCCGGAGGGGAAACTGCGCTGCAGGGTGGCTCTCCCTTTTTCCCGATCCTGGCCGGGATCAGCTTCCGGCACAGGTTGAGGGCGCAGCCAGTAGTGGCATTTTCATCGATCCGGTGTTGGGCGGAAGCTTCTTTGCGGCGAGAAAAATGCCGTATCTGCTGCGTGGCTTAGTCGTGGTGAAGGGGACGCCAACTTCCTCCAGCTTGGTGAAATTGGAGTGGAAGGGGGCCACGGAAAAGGTCCCAAATTTTTTTGCGGTGCGCCATATCCCCGATCGGGACCTTGCTGGCGGAGGCTCGAACTATCGCCCGCCATCCAGTTTGTCTTTCCATTCGTTCAGCTTGAGCAGCGCCTGCAGCGGCGTCGTCCGGCTGAGATCGAGTTGCAGCAGTTCTTTTTCGAAATGGGCGCGAGGCGGCTCCTGTGGACTACTGAAAAGCTGCATTTGCTTCTCGTCTTCGGCTTGGAGTCCGGCGGAGAGGATGTTCCTGGTGTCGATTTGTCCCCCTTCGAGGCGGCGGAGGATCTCGCCTGCGCGCGCCACGACGGTAGCGGGCATGCCGGCCATCTGGGCTACGTTGATGCCGTAACTGCGGTCGCAAGGACCGGGGACCAGGCGATGCAGAAAGACCACGTGGTCGCCGTCTTCGCGCACCGCCACATTGTAGTTTTTCGTGCGCTCCAGGAGCCTGTCGAGTTCGGTGAGTTCGTGGTAGTGGGTCGAGAACAGAGTGCGCGGCCGGGCGCCGTCGCGCTCGTGGAGGAATTCGACGATTGCCCAGGCGATACTGAGGCCATCGAAAGTGCTGGTGCCGCGGCCCAATTCGTCCATGAGGATTAGGCTGCGCGAGGTCACGTTGTTGAGAATGTTGGATGCTTCGTTCATCTCCACCATGAAGGTGCTCTCGCCCCGCGCCAGGTCGTCGGAGGCGCCCACCCTGGTGAAGACGCGGTCCACGGCGCCGATGCGCGCCCTGGCAGCCGGCACGAAGCTGCCCATCTGGGCCATGAGCACAATCAGGCCCACCTGGCGGATGATGGTGCTCTTGCCGGCCATATTGGGACCGGTGATCAGGAGGATCTGGTTCTCCGCAGTATCCAGGTGCATATCGTTGGGGACAAAGCGTCCCTCCTTGAGCTGGCGCTCCACCACCGGGTGGCGCCCGGCCTCGATGTCGACGGCGGTGCTGTCGTCCACCTGCGGACGCACGTAATTTTCGCTCTGTGCCACCTCGGCCAGAGCCGCCAGAACGTCGACCTGCGCTACGGTGCGGGCGATGCGCTGCACTTGGGCGGTCCAGCCGGCGGTGCGGGACCGCAACTCGAGAAAGAGGCGGCTCTCCAACTCCTTGATGCGCTCTTCGGCGCCCAGAACCTGGGCCTCGTATTCCTTGAGTTCCGGAGTGATGTAGCGCTCGGCATTGGCCAGCGTCTGCTTGCGGATGAAATCGTCGGGAACCCGGTCGAGATTGGCTTTGCTGACTTCGATGTAGTAGCCGAAAACCTGGTTGTAGCCGATCTTGAGCGAGGCGATGCCGGTGCGCTGGCGTTCGTGGGTCTGGCGCCGGGCGATCCAGTCCTTGCCGCCCTTGCTGGTCCGCCTCAAGGCGTCCAGTTCCTCGTTGTAGCCGTCGCGGATCAACCCACCCTCGGTCACGGTGGCGGGCGGCTCGGCCACCAGGGCGCGACGGATGTGTTCCACCAGCTCGCCGACTTCGGGCAGCCCTTCGGCCAGCAACTCTTCCAGCAGGTCGCTGTGCCCGGTCTGCAGCTCCTGGCGGAGAGAGGGGGTGGAGTCGAGGAAGCGGGCAAGGCCGACGAGATCGCGGGCATTGGCCCTGTGGCAGCAGATCCGCGCCATTATGCGCTCCAGATCCCCGATCTGGCGCAGGATCTCTCGCACTGCGCCGGCGCCGCGCAGTGCGGTCACGGCATCGAGACGGCGGCCGACCGCGGACGGATCCTTGAGCGGCGCAACGATCCACTGGCGCAGCAGGCGCGCACCCATTGGGGTGAGCGTGCGGTCCAGAACCTCGAGCAGCGAGCCTTGCCTGGAGCCGTCTTGCTGATTGTGCAGCAATTCGAGGTTGCGCTGGGCGCTGGCGTCGAGCATCATGAACTCGGTGCAGCGCTTGCGCACCAGGCGATTGATGTGGTCGATGCCACCGCGCTGGTTTTCGCGCAGGTAGTTCACCGTGGCGGCGGCGGCGCGAATGGCAAGCTCCAGGTCCTCGCAGTCGAAACCCTTGAGCGACTGCACCCTGAACTGCTCGGTCAGGGTCTCGTAGGCAGAGTGAAACTCGAACTGCCATTCTTCGATACGGCTGATGGCCACTTTGGGCAGGAGGGCCCGCAACTCCTTGACCCAGTGTTCGTCGGCGGCCTCGCTGAGAAGCAACTCGGCCGGGGCCACTGCCTCCAGTTCGTCCGGCAGTTGCGCCGAGGCGATTTCATTGAGAATGAAATCGCCGGTAGACAGGTCGATGACGGCCAGACCCACCTGACCCTTGTGGGGGTAGAGACTGACCAGAAAATTGTTGCGCTGCTGGTCGAGCATGGAATCGGAAAGAGCGGTGCCCGGGGAAACTACTTCGACCACGTCGCGCTTGACCACGCCTTTTGCCTTGCGCGGATCCTCCACCTGCTCGCATATGGCCACCTTGCGGCCCATCTGAATCAGCTTGGCCAGATAGGTTTCCACCGCGTGGTAAGGCACCCCGGCCAGAGGCACCTCGCCCGCACTCTTGCCATGGTTGCGCGCCGTCAAGGTGAGGCCGAGAAGACGCGAGGCTTCTCTGGCATCGTCGTAAAACATCTCGTAGAAATCCCCCATGCGAAAGAACAGCAAGGCGTCCTCGTGCTGGCGCTTGAACCGCCTGTACTGTTCCATCGCGGGAGTGAGCTTGGCAGCGGGCATGGTTTATGCGGATGGACTCAATTTTAGGTCCTCGGAGATACTCATTGCGTCTGCGCGCATGGGCAGCCGGGTAGCCGGTTTTTTCAAGGAAGCTTCCGGAGGCCGCGGCTGAGGGGCCTATTTCTCTCCGCCTGCCTCCCCATCGTCTCCAGCCTCGGACTCCCCTTTTGCCTTCTCGGCGGGGTTTCCCGGAGAATCCCCCCAACTTTCCATCTCCTCGTCCTGGTCGGCAATGACCTCGCCTATAGTCACGGCCTTGACCGGGTGGCTCTCCAGGTAAGCATTGTACTCGGCCTGATCCTTGTCCTTGAGGTACTCGCGGACGCTGAGGACGATCTTCTTCTGATCCTGGTCGACTTCGATTACCTTGAGGGGCAGCTCCTGTCCCTCTTCAAAGCCCTGGCGCGGCGTCTTGAGCTCTCCGATGGCCAATTGCGACAGGGGGACGAAGCCGTCCACTTCATCCTCGAGGCAAACGACCACCCCGCGCTCGAGTAGCCGCGAGACGGTCCCACTGGCCTCCGTGCCCACGGCGTATTGCTCGGAAAGACGGGGCCATGGATTTTTAAAAGCAAGTTTGTGGCTGAGGGAGATGCGGCGCCGTTTTTTGTCGATTTCGGTCACGACCACGGGGATCAGGTCGCCCTTTTTGAACATCTCGTTGGCCTGCCGCACGCGCCGCGTCCAGGACATGTCGGAGATGTGGACCAGGCCGTCGATGTTCTCTTCGATCTCCACGAAGACGCCAAAATTGGTAAGGCTGCGGACAGTTCCTTCAAGGTGCGTACCCTCCGGGTATCTCTCATTGAGACTCTCCCAGGGATCGGGATCGGTCTGCTTCATCCCCAGGGATATCTTCTGGTGCTCCTTGTCGATCTTGAGCACCATGACCTCCACTGTATCGCCGATGGCGACCAGTTTGGAGGGGTGGCGGATGTGCTGGGTCCAGGACATCTCGGAGATGTGCACCAGTCCTTCGATACCCTCTTCCAGTTCCACGAAGGCGCCATAATCGGTAATGCTGACCACCCGGCCCTGGGTCTGGGTGTCCACCGGATACTTGTGCTCGACGTTTTCCCAGGGATGGGCGGTCAGTTGCTTGAGGCCCAGGGAGATGCGCTCGCGCTCGCGATCGTAGTTGAGCACCCTGACCTTGATGCGATCGCCGATGCCGACCAGGTCCGAAGGATGGCCGACCCGGCCCCAGGACATATCGGTGATGTGGAGGAGGCCGTCGACGCCGCCGAGGTCGATGAAGGCGCCGAAGTCGGTGATGTTCTTGACCACTCCCTCGCGCACCTGGCCCTCTTCCAGCTCTTTGATGATTTCCTTGCGCATGCGCTCGCGCTCTTCCTCGAGCACGGCGCGGCGCGAGACCACGATGTTGCGGCGGGTTTTGTTGAGCTTGATGATCTTGAAGGGGAATTGCTGGCCGATGAACTGGTCGAAGTTCTTGACCTGGCGAATGTCGATCTGGGACCCGGGCAAGAAGGCGTCGACGCCGAATAGATCGACCACGATTCCGCCTTTGATGCGGCGCTGCAGCTTGCCGGTGACAGTCGACCCGGTATCGTGGGCTTCCTTTATGTTGTCCCAGACGCGCATGAAATCGGCCTTCTGCTTGGAAAGGATGACCTGGCCTTCCTGGTCTTCGATGTCCTCGAGAAAGACCTCGATCTCCTGGCCGATTTCGATGTTTTCGGGATCACTGAATTCCTTGATGGAGACGATGCCCTCTGATTTGAAGCCGATGTCGACGAGGATTTCGCTGGGCCCTACGGAGGCGATGTTGCCCTTGACGATCTGGCCCTCTTCGATTCCGGAGATACTCTCCTCGTAGAGCGCCATGAATTCGTTGACCTGCTCCTCGGTGTATTCGGGGGCGTCGAGCTCCTCGGCTCTGACATTGCCGTACACCACTTTTTCTTCGGGGGGAAATTTTTCTGTCATTGCAGCTTCCTTCCGGAATATGGGTTTAGGGTTTGTATTGATGCTTCAAGCGCCGCGTTGACGCGCCCAGCAGACGATGTGCTCGACCTGTTCCTCCAGACTGAGATTGGTGGTGTCCAGTTCGACCGTCTCGTCCGGGTTGTGCTCGGCGCCGTAATCGCGCGCGCTGTCGGCCCGATCTCGTGCTCGGATACTTGATATGACCTGCTCTAGAGAGAGATTCACCCCCTTTGTACTCAACTCCCGGTGACGCCGGCGGGCGCGTTCCTCCAGGTCGGCGACCATGAGCACCTTGAGCTCGGCTTCCGGAAAGACGACGCTGCCGATGTCCCGTCCTTCGGCGACTACGCCGCCCTGGTCGCCAAATTTCCGTTGCTGGGCTATGAGAGCCCGGCGCACCATGGGTGCGTCGGCGAAGGGTCCCACCCGCCGGGTCACTTCGGGGTGGCGGATGGCGGTGCTGATGTCCTCTCCGTTGAGGAGGACGCCGCTACCCTCGCCCCGAGGTTCAAGCTCGATCCTCAGGTTTTCGAGAAGGCCGGCAAGGGCCTCCCCCTGGTCGGCGGCTATGTCCCGGCGCATGGCGGCCAGGGTCACCGCACGGTACATGGCTCCGGTGTCGATATGTCTGTAGCCCAGGGCGGCAGCCACCAGCCGCGCCGTGGTGGTTTTCCCCACTCCGACCACGCCGTCAATGGCAATGGTCAGGTCCCTGGAGCGTCGCATAGTGGAAGTCCCAGGCCCACCAGGGATCGCAGGTGATTTACCTCCTCGGACTCCAGTTGGCGCCACTGGCCGGGCTTGAGAGGGTCCAGGCCGAGGCCGGCGAACCGGGTCCGCACGAGGTTCAGGACCGGGTGACCGAGGGCCTTGAGCATGCGTTTGACCTGGCGCTTGCGTCCTTCACGGATGCAGAGCTCGAGCCGCGCCTCCAGGCCGCGGGACCCGCGCCGGCGCTCGCGAATTCGCACCTGAGCCGGCGCGGTCAGGCCGTCTTGGAGGCGGACGCCGCGGCGCAGATGCTTCAGAGCGGCCACCGTCGGAACGCCTTCGACCACTACCTCGTAGAGCTTCTCCACCTTGAAACGAGGATGCATGAGGCGAAAGGCGAGTTCGCCGTCGTCGGTGAGCAGGAGGAGGCCGGTGGTATCAAGGTCGAGCCGGCCCACGGTCACCGTGCCTGGGTGCACCCCGCAAAGGTAGTCAAAGACGGTGGAACGGCCGCGGTCGTCGCTGCGGGTGGTCAGGCACGAGGCCGGCTTGTGCATGGCGATGTACTCGAAGGCCTCCGGCAGGACGACCGGTCGTCCTGCGACGGCAACCTGGTCGCAACCGGCGACAATGCTGCGCCCCGGTTCCGCCACGACATGGCCATTGACCGCCACCGCGCCGCTGCGAACCAGGTCGTCGCTCTTCCTTCTGGAGGCAATGCCGGCTCGCGCCAAGTAGCGGTTGAGCCGCATTGGGGACGCCGTGGCGAGCTCAGATTTCATCATCCCTGCCGTCGTCATTTTGCGCGTCGCTCGATGTGGTCCGGGCCTCTTGCTGCGGAAGGTTGAGACCCAATTGCTCTATGGCTCTGCCCTCGCCGTCGGCCAGGAGTTCCTCCAATTCCTTTGGTTTGGGCAGGTCGGCCAAGCTCTTGAGGCCGAAGAGGGCAAGGAATGCCCTGGTGGTGCCGAAGAGCATGGGCTTGCCGATGCCCTCGGAACGGCCGACGAGGCGGACCAGACCGTGTTCCATCAAGGTGTGAATGACGCCGCCGGAGTGGACGCCGCGGATGTGGTCCACCTCAATTCGGGTAATGGGCTGTTTATAGGCTACGATGGCCAGGGTCTCAAGTCCTGCCTGAGACAACCGAACCTCCTGGTTGCGTCCCTTGCGAAACTTGCGTACCCAGGGTCCGTATTCCTGGCGGGTGGCCAGTTGAAAGCCACCTGCCAATTCGACGATGGTGAAGGCGTGCCCCTCCTCTTCGTAGCGAGCCTTTAGAGCGGCGACGGCGGCGCGCACGTCCCTGCCGTCGACCCCGTCGAACAGGGCGGCCAGCTTGCCCGCACTCACCGGGTCTTCAGCGGTCATCAAAATGGCCTCGATGACGGACCGGACCTTTTCAGTTTCAAGGACAGGTTCTGTCAAGGCGCACCCCGCCTCCTTCGCGGGAAAAGTCGGCTTGTGCCTGTCTTTCGATCCAGATGTCGTCGAAGGGTCGCGCTTGCTGGACCCGGACATGCCGCGACTTGAGCAGTTCCAGCAGGCCGATAAAGGTGGCGATCAAGGTCTCCCGGCTCTCGCCCTGAATCAGGTCGAGAAAGCGCAGGCGGGAACGGCGGTCCAGGACGGCCAAAACGCGCGCGATGCATTCTTCGGTGGAGATTTCTCCTTCGACAATGCGATGAACAAGGGTATCGGGAACGGACTCCAGCACCTGCTTGTAGACACTGAGAAGCTCGAAGAGGGACACCGGGCGAATGCCCGCGTCATCTCCGGGTTCCTGTGCCGGACTCCGGTGCAGGTAGATGCCGCGGCGGGCGAGTTTCTGGATGCCCAGCCAGTCGGCGATCTCTTTGAACTGCTGGTACTCCAGCAGCCGGCGCACCAATTCGGCGCGTGGGTCCTCCCCTCCATTTTCGTCCACGGGCTCGGCGCGGGGCAGCAGAAGTTGCGCCTTGATCTTCATCAAGGTTGCCGCCATTAAGACAAAGTCACCGGCCTGCTCCAGGTCCAGGCGGCGGATCTGTTGCAGAAATCCTAGGTACTGGGTCGTGATGTGGGCTATGGGTATATCGTAAATATCGAGCTCATCCTTGCGGATGAGATACAACAAAAGGTCGAGAGGACCCTCGAAGACCTCGAGTTTGATCTCGTAAGGGGCTCGTTCTTCTAATGTCTGATCCATTCGGGCCTGTCTTCAGTCAACGAACAGATAGGGATTCCAGTTGTGGTCACTGATACCCACGAAGTTGCGGATAAAACTCACGTTGTTGGGCCGCTTGGGCTTGCACCTCAATTTCAGGCCCACGAATTCTGGGTGGTGCTCGCCTTTTTTGTTGTTGCAGCGGGCACAGGCGCAGACCAGGTTCTCCCAGGTCGATGGACCTCCGAATTTGCGCGGAACGACGTGATCGAGGGTCAATTTGGCGTCCTTGCCGCCGCAGTACTGACACTGGTAATTGTCGCGTTTGAACACATTGCGCTTGGAGAGCACCACGCGCCTGCGAGGGGCATGAATATAGCGCTCCAGGCGGACCACGCTGGGAACGGGGAAGTTCTGCGACACCGAGTGAATGACTTCCTCCGCTATTTCAACGGCGTGGGCTTTGCCGCGCAGAATCAGGGTCAGGGCGCGGCGCACGCTGCAAACATTCAGCGGTTCGTAGTTCTGATTCAGCACCAGTACGCATTTACTCAACAACATGGGAATACCCCGAGCGTGAAGAGCGCAGCGGAACGAAAATAAAAGGTATTATTATACTTATTATATTGCGGGGAAACAAGATCACCCACGGGGAGGAGGCCCCGGGTCGAGGGGCAGAAAGGAGATGTCGGGGTACCTTCTCAGAGACCGGCGATCAGTTTGGCATAGTCATCGGGGCTCAGCAACAGGTTCAGTTCGGTCTCGTCCTCGGGGCGGATTTTGATCAGCCAGCCGACTCCGTAGGGATCGGAGTTGACCTGTTCGGCATTTTCTTCGAGGGTCCGGTTCACCTCCACCACTTCGCCTGAGGCCGGGGCGTAGAGATCCGACACCGTCTTCACCGCTTCGACGGTTCCGAAGGTCTGCCCCTGCTTGAGGTAGTCGCCCACCTCCGGCAATTCCACGAAAACAATGTCTCCCAGCTCGGCCTGGGCGTAATCCGTTATGCCCACCGTGAATATTTCGTTGTCCTGAGATATCCACTCGTGTTCTTCGCTATAGGCCAGGTTTTCCGGTATGTGGGTGGCGCTCATTGCTTTCCTCCGCTCTACTACGGTGGTGGGTGGGTCTCACACGCGTTCTACGTATTCGCCGGTGCGGGTATCGATCTTGAGAACATCTCCCTGGTGGACGAAGAGGGGGACCGAGACCACGGCGCCGGTCTCCAGGGTGGCCGGCTTGACGGCGCCGGTGGCGGTATCGCCTTTGACGCCGGGTTCGGTGTGGACAACCTCGAGTTGAACAAAATTGGGCAGTTCCACCCCGATGGCCTTGTTTTCGGCCAGCAGCACGAAGGCCGTATCGTTCTCCTTGAGCAGTTCGGAACAGGTGCCCACCAGCCCCGCTTCGATGGGCAGTTGCTCGTAGGTCTCGCTGTCCATGAAGTAGAAAAGGTCTCCCTCCCGATAGAGAAACTGCATTTCGTGTTTCTCTATGCGCACCTCCTCCACTTTCTCTCCAGAGCGAAAGGTGCGGTCAAGGACGGCGCCGGTCTGCACGTTCTTCAGCTTGGTGCGGACGAAGGCGCCCCCCTTGCCAGGCTTTACGTGCTGGAATTCGGAAATGGAATAGACGGCCGCGCCGAGGCGTATGGTGTAGCCGTTTCTGAAGTTGCTGGTGTCCGCCATGGGGTGTGAAACTCTCCTTCTAGATCATTCCAATTCGGCCAGTCTGCGCTTGATTTCTTTGTTGTCCGGATCCTTCTCCAGAACCTGTCGGTAGGTGGCGACGGCGCGCTGGACCAGCCCCTGATCGGAGTAGATTTGCGCCAGGGTGGCGGTGGGGATCTGGTGGGCGTCGCTCGCCGCCGGAGCGGCAACGGGCAGGGAGGTTTTCCCCGCTGGCGATTCCCGTTCCTCCTGGTTTTCGATCTCCTGGAAGAGGTGGACAAGTTCATCGTCGGCTGGGGGAGGAGAACCCGCCTCCGCTGCCTCATTCTGCTCCAGGGGTTGCCCGCCTTCGGCGGGCGGGTCCGCTGCTTCGCCGGGGTCTGCGAAATCGACCGCGAGGTCCTCGGCTGCGGCAGGTTCCTCCGTTTCCGGCCTCGGGGCGGTACCTTCGAGGTCGGCGGAGCGGTCCGCGGACAAGACCATCCCATCCTCGGTGGAAAGGGCAGCCGAGGGAATCCCCTCCGCCGCAGGATCCCGCTCGGAATCCCGCGCCGGGTCGCTCTCCGCTTCCTTGCCCTCTGCCTCGAGGGCAAGGGCATCGAGCCGTGTTTCGTTGTCGAGCAGGTCTGTAGCTTGGGCGCCAGTGGACTCCACCCTAAGTGCAAAAGTCAGCCGGTCCATCAGTTCCTTCGATTCGGGGTTGAGATCATCGAGGCAGGCGGCTCGCTGCAGGCTCTCCAGAGCCTGGACCGGGCGGTCCTGGTCACGATAGATTTCGGCCAGACGCACGAGGCCGCCGGGATTTTCCGGATCCAGGTCGAGGGCTTTCTGCTGGGCGCGGCGGGCATCTTCGAGGTCGCCGCGGGCATGGTGGCACTTGCTCAGGATTGCGAAGCCACTGGCGTAGTTTGGAAAGAGTTTGCACCCTGCCTCGCACAACGACAGCGCGCGGGATACCTGGTTCTTGTGCAGATAGAGATCGGCCAGGTGGGCGAAGAGGGTTGACTGGGGATTGCGGCGATAGGTCTTTTCCAGTTTCGAGAGTCTTACGTCCATGGTCGGAGGAGAGTCCTGAAGTTGCTGTTGAGCGCCTATTTTACGTTGCAGGCCAACAAATGTCAAGAGATTGGTGCAGCGCCTCCGGAGAGCGGTGGAAGTGCGAGTCGTCATCCGGTTCGCACAGTCGGCGCGCTCTTGACATTGCGCGGACCTGCGGCTATTTTTGGGACCTTCAAAAATGCAGTGCGCCTATAGCTCAGTTGGTAGAGCGGCTGACTCTTAATCAGCGGGTCCGGGGTTCGAGTCCCTGTGGGCGCACCAGATTACCGGCCGCCAGTTATGGTGGCTTCCTTTTCAGCGCGAGCCCCCGAGGATTGCATTCTCGGGGGCTTTCGTTTCCCTCCCGTTTCTCAAGCACAGGCGCAGGATAGCGCCGCGAAATCCTGGCGCGCAACCTGCGGGACTTTTTCCACATCGAGGGCGATCCCTTCCGGCTGACCGAGGACGGCAAAGGCTGGGAGACGCGCTTCCGCATTTCCCCAGACGATTTCTAGATCTGGAGCCTTCCTGAGACCTTCCCTGCCGCACTACTCTTGCCGGTGAGAATTCCCCCGGCCTCAGCGCCGCCGGGCTTTCTTGATCGCGCCCCAGGATTGGACCTCCACCGCCGAGGGCAGGAACGACTCGGGCAGGGGAACGGGGGACCAGGCAGGAGTACGGTCGAGGCCCCGGTCGGTGGTCAGGCGCCGATGGCCGCTGCCGTCCGCGTTCATCACGTAGATGTCCCAGTTGGCGTTGCCATAGCTGGTGGCGGCGTCGGAAGCCCCGACATAGGCAATGAAGGCGTCGTCCGGTGACCAGTTGGGGTCCTTTGCTCCGAACGGAGAGTTGGTCAAGGGGACGGGCGCGCTGCCGTCCGCATTCATGACGAAAATGTCCCTTTGACCCGCTTGGTTGGAGGAAAAGGCGATTCGGCGGCCGTCGGGGGACCAGGAGGGCCCTGAGTCCACCACGTCGTTGTCGGTGATCTGCCGGAGGTTTCCGGTCTCCAGGTGCAGGACATAGATCTCCCAGTCCCCGTCTCGATCGGAGGCGAAAGCCAGGCGTTCCCCGTCTGGGGACCAACTGGGATGCTCATCGGTCCAAATAACTTTGTTCCAGGAGCGCAAATCGAGCACGGGGGTGGCGAGTCCGCTGGCGATATGGACGAAGAAAAGCTGGCGCGGAGACAGGGCGTCGTGGTCATGGACAGCCACGGCCAGCCGATCGCCGGCGGGTGAGAGGCTGGGCTGGTTCCAGTCGGCCGACCCTTCGGGCCAGCCGCCCTGCCCTCCGGGAGTTATCTGTTCGATGAAGCGGTCCGGTAGGGTCATGCGAAATACGTCCCCGGCGAAGGTGTGGGTTGTCCGGCGATGGTGGTTGGACCAGTAGTAGATGTGCCGGCCATCCGCCGACCACACCGGCCAATCCTCATTGCCCTCGTTGAAGGTCAAGCGCGTCTTTCGCGAGCCGTCCGGCCGCATCAGGTAGAGCTCCTCCAGGTCTACGTCCTCGTCCCTTCGGGAGCTGTAGGCCAGCATGAATTCCTGCTGGGCGCCGGCAGGGTCCGCAACGGCGGCTGCGAGTACGAGAATCATAAATTTCATAATCACCCTTCCTTCCGATTCACCGGTCACGTCTCAATGTGGCAAGGCGTCGGTTGCGCCCAATAGCCGGCACCTTGGTCCCGGACCGAGTCCTCTCCCACCGTCCTCCGCGAATTTTCGCTGAGGAAGGGGACAGAAGTTAAAAGCATTTTCTCTCCAAGTAAACGGAACAACTGTCCGATTTCTCCGACCCCGACCGGCCGTGCCTCCCGCCGCGAGGGCCGTTGCGCGGAGCCCTCAGCAAGCCCATCAAGAGGCTTCGGGGACCTACGCGGAGGCGGGACTGAATGAGTGCCCGAGGTGAGGCGCCGACGTTTTCGGGCATTCTCCGGTATGTAATGGATGAAGGGGACGGGAGCGTGCAAGGCCCGGCCCCGCAGATGAGGTTCGTCCCCATTGTCGGAACGGCGGCCGCCGGAGCATCAGCAAGAGGGAATGGACCCGCGGGCGCAGCGGCCCAGGCAGTTTTACATCGAGGCCGGCCTGCCAAAATCCACAACCATATTCTCAAGGAGAAAGCATCATGTCCATGAAGTACGGATGGTTTGGCAACAGAGAAGTTCCAACCAGCAGCGATATAAGCAGCAAGATAGCCAACACGGCCATGACCCACTACATGCCGTACGGTCTCAGAGGGTTGTCCCCGTTCTCGGCCTATAAGGAAAGAGCGGACGCCATTTTGAACCAGGTGGGCGACACGGGGGTCAAAGTGCTGCTGGAGATTCCATCGGCGGCGGTCGAAAATCCCCCATTCGCGGCAAGTATCTACAATGAATACGGCAATCACTCCAAGGTGGAGGGCTTCTACCTGGAGGAGCCTGACCATCATGGATACAGCGGCACGGAAGTGGTAATCCTCCGCGGCATTCTGCAGAATCGGTTGGTGATCAACCTCAGGACGGACTCCAGCCCGGCCGTGTACAGCACCTGGGCGAGCAAGTGCGACATCTTGACGGCGCCCGACTACGTTCTGGCGCAGGACACGCCGGCCTGGGCGGGGATAGAAAACCTGAGCGCCCTGGGCAAGCTCAAGAACGCCAAGGAGGACAGCTTCTGGCACGTCATGCAGGCATGGGAGAAGCTGCCCAGGGGATCCACCCGGCGAGAGCCGACGGAGCCTGACAACAAGTACTATGAAATGTGGTGGCTGGCGCACCGGCCCTTCATCGACAAGGCCAGGGGGCTGCTGTTCTTCACCTGGCCGAAGGCGTCGGCTGGGCTGCACACCAAGGTGCAGCGCATGTGCGAGCGGATCAAGCAGGAAAGCTTCCACCGCGCCTTCGACAACCACGCCAACGACCACACCGATAGCGGCCACGTGCAGAACCTCGGACACTCCGACGTCCTCTACCGCTATCAGTACTTCTCCCTGGACTGGTGGCTCCTGGTGGTTGACAAGAATCCAGCCACGGCTGAATCCAGTGACTACCCCAAGCAGGTGAAGTTCAAGTGCAACCTGGGTGATCGTTCGGGGAATTTCATCGTGCTCAACAACCGCTACGCGGACTACTTCACCGAGAACAACACCGAACCCGGCCGCATTGTTCCGGTGACCCGGGACGGATCCTGGGCGACCTTCAACGAGGAAGGGAGCAGCTACGGATTGCAGCGGGGCGAGGTGAGGTTGTACCGCTTCCTCTGCGGCGGATAGGAACCCTCCGTCCACCGTTCGGAGGAAATCGGCAACCGAGATCGGGGCCGCGCCGGGAGATCCTCTTCCCGGGGCGGCCCTGTCTTTAGCGCAGGGAAAATGGTCTCCGATCCGCGACCGGTGCAACCGGAACCATGGTCGCGGGTTCGGGCGGCTCTTTCCCGGGCTGTCTTTGCCGGTGAAATTCCCCCGGCCTCAGCGCCTCCAGGCTTTCTTGATGGCGCCCCAGGATTGGAGCTCCACCGCCGACGGCAGGAACGAGTCGGGCAGGGGAACGGGGGACCAGGCAGGAAAAAGGTCGTCCCCCCGATCGGTGGTCAGGCGCCGGTTTTCCCTGCCGTTCGAGTCCATCACGTAGATGTCCAAGTTGCCATAAGGGGCTGCGTCCGAAGCCCCGACATAGGCAATGAAGGCGGCGTCCGGGGACCAGTTGGGGTTATAGGCCCCGAACGGAGAGTTGGTCAAGGGGATGGGAGCGCTGCCGTCGGCGTTCATGACGAAGATGTCGCTATGACCCGCCTGGTCGGAGGCAAAGGCGATCCGGCGGCCGTCGGGGGACCAACTGGGATGTCCGTCGAACCCTTCGTTGTGGGTGATCTGCCGGAGGTTTCCGGTCTCCAGGTGCAGGACAAAGATCTCCGAGTCCCCGTCTCGATTGGAGGCGAAAGCCAACCTCTCCCCGTCGGGAGACCAACTGGGATGCTCATCGGACCACCTGGGGCCCAAAGCGTTGTAGAAGGCATTGTTATTATGGTAGTCGAGCACGGGAGTGGCGAATCCAGTGGCGATATCGACAAAGAAAAGCAGGCGCGGAGGCAAAGAGTCGTGGTCATGGAAGTCCACGGCCAGTCGATCGCCGGCGGGTGACAAGGTAGGCCGAGCCCAGTCGCCCACACTAGTGCATACAAAGATCAGATAGTTGCTTAGATACCTAGACTCCCTCGGGCAGGCCTGGCCCCAGTTGTCAAGCCCGAGGGTTATTTGTTCGATGGAGCGGTCCGGAAGGGTCATGCGGAATATGTCCCCGGCGAAGAGGTGGGTTGGCCTGCGGTGGTGGTTGGACCAGTAGTAGATGTGCCGGCCATCCGCCGACCACTCCGGCCATCGGTCGTTCCCTTCGTTGAAGGTCAAGCGCGTCTTTCGCGAGCCGTCCGGCCGCATCAGGTAGAGCTCGTCCAGGTCTGCGTCCGCGTCCCTATAGGAGCTGTAGGCCAGCATGAATCCCTCTTGGGCTCCGGCAGGGTCCGCAACGGCTGCCGCGAGTACGAGAAGCAAAAATTTCATAATCACGCTTCTTTTCCGATCCCCGGTCTAGCGATGCATATGGCAGGATGCCGGTTGCGCACAAGTGCCGGCACCCTGGTCCCAAGCCGAGTCCCCTCCATGTTCCCAGCGAATTTTCGTTGAGGAAGTGGAAAGAATTTTAAAAAAATCTCTTCTCCGGGTAAACCGCACAACTGCCTGATTTCTCCAAAGTAAGCCTTCCTTGCGCCGCGCCCTCCGGGGTCTCGGTCACCTCTCGTCGAAATTTCGCCAATAAAGAGTGAACCCCGAGGCGGGAGCTTCATCCCGGCATCGGGGCTCCAAGATATTCCGCGCGAAGCTCGGGGGGAGGACTCCTCGCCGGGTTCGCCTCAAAATCTCGGCCCGGAGGAGGCTCAATGGGTTTCGACAAGCGCGACGGCGGTATCGATGAGTATGCCGTCCAACTCATCAGGTACAAATCTGGACAACTGGCAGGGCAGGCCGGATTCCGTGTCTCCGACCGCGACGACCTGGAGCAGGAGCTGGTTTTCGACCTCTGGCGCCGACTGCCGCGCTACGACCCTGCCCGCGCCCGGCGCAACACCTTCATCGCCCGCGTGGTCGAACACAAGATCGCCAGCCTCATCGAGGCGCAGAAGGCCGCCATGCGGGACTACCGCCGCTGCCGCTGGTCGCTGAACGACCGCATCGAGGACTCCGACGGCCGCTCCCTCGAGCGGGAGGAGACCATCGACCAGGACGACTACATGCTGCGCATCGGCGCCCGGTCGCGCCCGGCGGAGGAGTTGCACGACTTGGCCATCGACGTGGCCTCCCTCCTCGAAACGCTGCCTCCCGAGCTGCGCGAACTGTGCCGGCGTCTCGAGGCGGAGACCGTCTCCGAGACCTCCCGCGCCACCGGCGTTCCGCGCGGCACCCTCTACGAGTCCATCAGGAAGCTGCGCAAGATCTGCGAAGAGGCGGGATTGAAAGAGTACCTGGGGTGAGAGGGCAGAATGAGATGACGAAATGCAAGTTTCGCCATTTTCTTGAGCGCCATCGTTTGGCCGAGACCTTGTTTCGCCGCACGGAGCGGTATTTGTCCGAGCGGGGGCTGCTGCTCAGCGAGGGCACCATGGAGACCGCGACGATGGTCCAGGCGCTCAGGATCCGTGGGACGACAGTTTCACCTTTTGGTGCCGTTGGAGAAGCTCCGACCCTGGCGACCGGGAAATCACGGTGGCCACCTCTCATCTCATCTCATGGACCGGGTAAGCGACGAGTTGACCTGGGAGCTTGGCTATTGATAGCCTGCTCAGGTTGTATTCCGAGGAGAGCCGGGGTTTTATTCCCGGCTTTCCTCGTTCTTCTTGAAAACAACTAATTCCCTAGGGAAAAGTTTGTCAGGGTACTTAATCAGAAATACCTATGAGAGGGGAACAAATTCCACCACAATATCACCAAACCTGGACGGATTGTCACCCTGGATTCACTTCGAGACGAGAGCGTAAATTGAAGACATAAGGAATTGGTACCTACCTCTGGAAATCTCAAGTCCAAATTTGTCCACCAAACCGGGGTAACTCCACTAATCCAACTCTGATTGATTATCTTTTCCGTGCCATTCCTTGCCCATCTTAATCCACCCTCCTATTCTTCTTTATCTCCCCCCAGGAAGTGTGTTTTACGTTGGTCAGAGGATCTTCTTCAAGCAGTAGTCTGAAACCAGTTTTCCATCCAGTGTCCCAAGGCCGACGGTCAATAAGAGATCGACTTCGGTAGGCACAACGAGCATACCAAGGGAAAGGGTTCCACCCCGTTGCCGATCCGAAACCATAGAAGCCATTATCCCCACCTCGTATAGCCGAATGTCTCCTCGAATATGGATCCGGGCCTACTGGATCAATTTCGTCCTTTTCCTCATAAATTCTTACCTCATCGGCAGTAAATTCCATCACTCCGCCCAACATGTTTACCAGGCCCCAAGGATTAGGATGAGAATCGAGGATTATCTTCCTTGCCTCCTCACTATCATTTCCAGTCCACCAAAACGTGGTAGTTCCTGCGCGAGCGGCATATTCCCATTCAGCTTCAGTTGGAAGACGGAAGGACAGGCCGGTTTGCTCATTCAGTAGAGCAATATAATCCTGAACTTCCAGCCAGGAAAACTCATGTATGGATTTTTGCGGCAAAGGGATCTCTTTGTCTGGATCCATGACGGCGAACCATTGGGCTTCGTTAACTTCGTATTTCCCCAGAAAAAAAGGCTTGGTTATGGTAATTTGATGTTGAGGATGTTCTCTGGAAGTATACGAAATCCACTTGTGACTGGTGGGGAACAGCTTCTCTTGCTGTTCATTGTAGCGTTTCCACTCCAGAATTTGCTCTGTGGGCGTACCCATGAGAAAAGTGCCGGCCTCAATATGCACCATCTCGACAGATTCCCCTCCGGGCAATTCTACCGTTATTTCATCGTTGGCCCAAATGGGCACCGGAGGGGAATCTACGATGCCCGTAAGAATGAACGCAAAAATTAAAAGAACCATCATGTGAGATTTAGGATAGTGCATTGGTGACCTGCCCCCATAGGTGGTGCCAATCTAAGTTAGTGCTGGAACCATTAGGGGGCCATCCCACTGAAATGAATTTCCCGCCCGCTTCCTGGGCAGGACGGCCTCCGACGCCGGTGGCCTGTAGGCCAGAGCGCTATAAGGCCGTACCCGGTTATTCTCTCTTCTCCATCTTTCGATCAGCACCTGGGCTTCCTTCAGGGTTTCAAATACCTCCCGGTTGAGCAGCTCGTCCCTGTGCTTCCCCTTAAAACTCTCCACACGACATCCATCGCCAGGTACTCCCGGGTGTATTAATCCAGGATGGTCAACGCCGAATGCCCGGCCGTCCTCGGTCCGCTCATGCAGGAACTCGTAGCTCCATACATGGTCGGGTCCCCATCTGCTTGCACACTTGGGCCACGGTCTTCCCTTGGGCCAAGCGCACCTCCTTCTCACGCGGCTTGATGAAATTCTGCTCGGTCGTAACTCGCTCCCGCTGCGGCGCGTCGGTGCGGTATTCGACCTGAAGAAATAGCGCCGACGTTTTCGGGCATTCTCCGGTAAGTAATGGGTGAGGGCCGGAAACCTGGCGCTGTTTTCGAGACCGTATCGAAGACCATCGTCCCCGGCGCGCCCTTATCGTTGGCATCGCAGATGAATGGGGCGCGAAAGCGCGATGCACCTGCAGGCCTGCAAAACCCAATCGCGTCCCGGCGCCTTTTGCGGTGCGCCGGCAAGCATAGGCTGAAAACCGCATCCAACACTACCCGAGCCGAGCCCTGCGCAACAAATCCCTTGGTGCAGCGGCGAGGTTCACAAAAATCACAGAGGAAGGATGGTACATCATGAAACTGCTTTATGGACGTGGAGTATTGAAGGACTTGGGAGTCCACGATCCGGCTGAATATGGCTTCGACACATTCCAGTTGGAGAATCTCCACTCTGGAACTGCGTTCAGCAAGATTACCAGCGAAGTCGACGACATGGACGACTGGTTCACCGAAGAGAACGATTTCGTCCTGTCCTTCACGCCTGATGGGGACAACCATATGGATGGGGGACCGGAGGTTGGTGACATTGAGCGGGATCCCTGGTATGATAACGCCGGGGCGGCTTTCTACTCGGACATGGAAAGCCTGTTCGATCAGACCGCTAGCGAGTACGGCAGTCGATTCAAGGGCATGCGTTGGAATCACGAGCACAAGCCCCGGCAGTTCGATGGAGGGTCCAAGTGGATAGCCTACGCACAAGACCAGGCTCCTTCGGACTACTTTGAGGTAATAAACTCCTATCAGTCCCAATGGACCCATTATCTCGAGGATATTGCGGGAAGGGCTTCCAGAGACGCCTATGCGAACATTGGAGAGGCCCTGGTTTCACCCTACAATGGGGCCGACTACCTTGCCGTCAAACGGGGACTTACATCGATAACTTGACGGGACTGAAATCAACCGTAACGGGAGAATGCCGGATGGCAGGGCAAGAAGAGAAGATGAATTATGGTATGGAGATTAAGGAAACGGATCGGGAAAATCATCGCCAAGGATTCGACCCTTCTGTGATTGTAGAAGGGATAGAGTTTGTTGAAGGCGCGATATTCCAGAATCGTAATTCGGGAAAAATAAATGAAGACGTTCTTCCCTAAGCACCTTCATTCTTATTATAAGGAGATCATGCAATGAGATTAATTTACGGCCGCGGGGTCCTGATGGATCTGGATGTCACCGATCCTACAGACTATGGGTTTGATACCTTCCAGTTGGCTAATTACAACAATGACATGCCGCGCAGTGATATCAGCTCCGAAATCACCAACATGGACGGATATTTCACCGATGGAAACGATTTCATCCTGTCCTACACGCCACTGCACGACCTCGAAATGGGCAACGGTGGCGGGGAAGAAGGCATAGACTCTATCCAGCGAGACGGGTGGTATGACAGCCCGAGCTCTCCGTTCTATGCAGACATGGACAGCCTGTTCGATTGGGTCCACTCGGAGTACGGCAGTCGATTCAAGGGAATGCGCTGGAATCACGAGCACCGGCCCCGGCAGTTCAAAGAAGGCCCCAAGTGGAGGGCCTACGCCCAGGAGCATGACCCCGAGAACTATGCGCTGGCGCAAAGCACCGATGCGAGCAAGTGGCTGTTCTACCGGGAAAACATTGCCGGATCCCATGCCCGGGACGCCTATGAAAATATCGGGCGGGCTCTGGAATCTCCCTATGACAGCACGAGCTACAATGCGGTCAAGCATCTCTACCGGACCTTTGTCGATTTCCAGTGCCAGGCGCAAGCGAGGATGTTCGACATTCTGGCGCAAAAGTTGGGCAGCTCTCGCAAGCTGATCGTCTACGCTGTACAGCGGTCGCCTATCGTTTATTCCCAAAGCGAGTACGCTGTGGATTTTCGCGAAGTGACCCATAGTGGCGTCATCGGGGAAATCGGCACGTGGGATCTCATTGCTCAGACCAATGCCCACCGCAATGGATGGGCTCAGCAGCAGGGCACCAAGCCCTATTTTTTCGCCTTGCAGCAGGGTGGAGACAATACGCACAGCAGTTCCCACGAAAACCATATCTCGAACCGCGCCAATCGCATGAACAGCATCGTGAGCACCTGCCTGGACCCGGACGGCGCTTCCGATCCATGGTCGGGAAGCTTTACCTTCTGGTCTGATTGGAGAGACCGGAACGGCCGGCGGGGATCTCCCGAGATCACCCTGCCTGAGCAAAGAGACTACATGAATCAAATCAGGAACGCACTGGACTAGTGTCATGTCGTAGAGATTCGTTCACAAAGTCTTTTGATTTTCGCGAGGATGGAATCGGCCGTAGCCGTCCACACGAAAGGGTGTGCGTTGGCGTTCCATTGGGCGGTGTAGCGTTCGATGCGCTCGATGAGCTCTCTTACCTTGCGGAACGAGTCCCGCCGGACCGCCTGGCGCGTGATGATGTTGAACCAAATCTCCACCTGGTTGAGCCACGAAGCATAGGTGGGGGTGTAGTGAAGGTGAAATCGGGGGCGCCGCGCCAGCCATCGCTTGACCTTGGCATGCTTGTGGGTGGCGTAATTGTCGACGACCAGATGCACGTCGAGATCGCGGGGCACGTTGTCCTCGATGTGGCGTAGGAACTGGAGGAACTCCTGGTGCCGATGACGGGGCTTGCACTGGGTCATCACTGCACCGGTGGCCACGTCCAGGGCGGCAAACAGGGTGGTGGTGCCGTGGCGCTTGTAGTCGTGGGTAACCCCTTCCACGTAGCCCAGACCCAGAGGCAACAGAGGCTGACTTCGTTCCAACGCCTGGATCTGGCTCTTCTCGTCGACGCACAGCACCAGGGCGTGCTCGGGCGGATGCATGTATAAGCCTACGATATCCCGTACTTTATCGACAAAGAAAGGATCGGTGGACAGCTTGAAGTGCTTGTGTCGGTGGGGCTGCAAACCATAGGTGCGCCAGATGCGATGCACCGCGTCCTTGGTGAGGCCGGTTTCGGTGCCCATGGAGCGCACCGACCACTGGGTCTGGTCTTTGGGCTTGGTCTTCAGCGTCCTGTATATCACCTCGGCTACCTGCTCGTCGGTGATCGATCGCGGCGCCCCAGGCCGCAGCTCATCGTGCAAGCCGTTGAGCCCACGATCAAGGAAGCGCCGGCGCCACTTGCCGACCGTAACCCGGGACACACCCACCGCCCCGGCGACCGCTTCATGGGGCCAGCCTTCGGCCGCCAAAAGGACGATCTCGGCCCGCCGCACCAACCCGTGGGGAAGACTCCGTGATTTGGCCATTGATTCCAATTGTTCGCGGTCCGACGCACTCAGCTCTAACGGGGTTAACGGACGTCCCATCGCCATAGGTCTCTCCTTTCAGAAAGGGGGGTAGGAGAAACCTACGACATGAACACCATCTTGTAAAATTATTTATACGACATGACACTAGCAGACCTATAAGTTAACTCCACCGCCTCTTGACCGCTTCGCGGCGAAAGAAAGCAACTACCAGCTTCCGCTAGTGTCCCGTCGCAGAGATAGGTTGACAAAATTGGGCCGCCGAGGCGCCCGGCAAACCAGGCGCCTGAGCGAGTCGTACCCGTGGTGTACGGCGAGTGAAGGCAACGCCGTGAGCTGGGATGGATCGGCGAAAAAATGGCGACATATTTCTGCGACGGGACACTAGTAGTTGCTTTCTTTTTAATTTTTCCCCAACTCTCATCCCCCCGGACGTTCGTCACAGAATCCTCCTCAAGCAGTAGCCTGAAACCAATCCAGAACCGGTTGCCCCTATCAATATATTCAGCCATTCGATAGGCACACCGAGCATAGTAAGGATAGGACCCCATCCATCCCGTCACATGAGCATAGCCCTCGTCATCTCCGCCGCGCATAACAGCCCTGGACACAGACTCCATTCTTGGATCCGGCCCCACCGGATCGATCTCGTGCTGGTCTTTATACTTCCTCTTCCCGTCAGAAGTTAACTCCATGACTCCACCTAAAATTTTAACCAGGCCCCAGGGGTTGGATGTATACGAGTTCTTGATGGTTCTGTCCGCTTCGCTCGTATCATCCCCTGTCCACCAGAGGGTCGTAGTCCCTGCACGCGCCGAATATTCCCACTCAGCTTCGGTCGGGAGTCGGAAGGACAAGCCCGTTTGCTCGTTCAGCAGAGCGATATAATCCTGAATTTCATTCCAAGAGATACCGGACATGGATATGCCTTGGTAGACTTTCCTCTGGTCCGGATTCAAAATAGCAAACCATTGGTTGCGGCTGACTTCGTATTTTCCCAGATAGAAAGACTTGGATATGGTGACCTGATGCTGAGGGTCTTCATCAGAGATCGGGATGTTTATGAAACTGGTGGGTTTCATTTCCTCTTGATGTTCATTGTAGCTTCTCCATTCCTCAACGAGCTCTGTGGGTGTTCCCATTAAAAAGGTGCCTGCTTCTATTCGCACCATCTCTATAAACTCTCGACTTGGCAGGGGCACGGTAATTTCCTCATTCGCCCATACGGAGAGAGGAGATAGAATGAACACTACCAGAGCGCTTATTTTTTTCACGTGGACTCTCCTTCTACTTTTAACCGGGAACGGGAAGAGAATCCCTGGCATATGGATTTGACTATTTTTATATTATATGCTATTTACCATAAAAGTAAGCGCCGCCAGGCGCAACCCTGTCAATAGGAGGTTTGGCTATGAGTCGCCAGGATGAGCAGCAAGATACTAGCCAAGGATTCGGCCCTTCTGCTAATGCTGAGTTGGATGCGGAAGGATGTTGAAATGGCTATAGATAAAAAGTTGTATACCATGGATGAAGTTCTGGACGCCCTGGAGCCTCGGAAAGAAGATGAGAACTGGTACAACGGCTGGTATTCAAACCCCCTACTCCCCAATCCCAAGACTGGACTCGATAGCTTTCAGACTATCTCTCGTCGATGCCGAGAAATCGCTGAGAGATTGAGCAAGTGATTGGACTTCCTTCCTTAGATCTTCCATTTCATTGACTTCAGTTTCTTTATAAAATTGCAGCAACATGAATGCGGCATCCCTTCTTTCACTGTCACCTGCGTTGATATTTCTGAGTGTTTTTTGGGATTTTTCTATTAGAATTCTTTCAATTGCTTCAAGATCTCTTTTTTCTACAACCATTTCCCACCTCCCATTAAGGGGTTGCACGTAATGTCAAATGCCAATCTCTCCATCGAACAACGCACCGCCCGCGAGGTGTCCCGCTGGCGCCGCAATCCAGACTACCTTCCTCTATTTCCCATCCCGGTCATTCGAGACGGGAGAGTAGGCTACCTGCTTCCTCGGGAAAGAACGGATCCTGCGCCCGATACGCGGCCAGGGTCTGCCTGAGTCGTTGGATCTCCTCCTTCATGCCTAGTTCTCGAGGGCAGGCCACGTCTGGATACTGTTTGTCCAGATCGTCCAGATGCACTAGGAGAGCGTCGGCTGCGCCGGGTTGATCTTCCGCCTGTAGGGCGTTGCCCTGGAGGGCGGACGCGAGGCTGAATTGCTCGAGGATAACGAATTTTCCGCGCAGGTGATCGAGCTGGTCTTGCAGGGTCATGGTGAGCTCCTTTCGGTGGTGTGTGGTAGAGATAGGACCCTCTTGACTTAAGTAGGAAGGCGCTTTGTTTCAAATCTCCTAGATAATAGGCCGCCGATTATAGCTTTGGCATATGCCTCTGTTCCTCGCAAGACAAATTCCCTCTTCTCTCCCTTTTCAAAAACAAAGATATCCCACATGAACCTGATTTCCATGTAATCGGGGGACGTCACTATGACTCTGAATTCGTGTTTTTCTCCCAACAGATTCAACAGAGGAAGCCATATCCTTTTTGCGAAAGGAAGTAGCTTCTCTACTCCGGATGCAACAGCGACAGGAGTTGCCATGTTCACTACCAGTTTCTTTCGGTTATGGTTTCTTTTATTCTTCCCCAGGTCAAATCGTTTCTCACGGTGGGTATGTTCTCGGCGACCAACCTGACGGCCTTAAATTGCAATGCGCTGATTTCCCACTGATCGGCTTGGGTAAAAGGAATATTTCGACCGTGAGCTTCCATGGTCATGACTTCGCCTGGGTAAAACTCCGACCAAAGGGGGACTTTCCCATTCAATTCAGTGACAAAGGTTTTTCCGACCAGTCGGTTTTGCGGGTCGTATATGGAGAATTGGATAACGATTTCAGATATGAATGCATTGGTTTCATTGGTGATTTCCCCCAAGATAATCAAGTTCCCATTTCTATCCGGGAGGAAATTGACGCTGGTCGAATCTACTGCTAGAGATCCGGTTACAAGAGATTCGTCTATGGTCGGAAATACATGCTGAAGATCGACCTTGAAATCGTCGTATTCATCGGGGGTTTTATCGGTTTCAATTGAAAAAATAGCTGTCTGCCCTGGAGCTGTGGGAGTTATTGACAACTTCTCGTCTACACGGGCGTATCCTTCAAAAAACCCCACGACTTTGCCTTCTTTTTTCAGGGTGATTACGATGCGTGGCTGGATGAACAATCCTTCTCTGCTGTTGTTTTTCACGGATCCGACGAAGTTCACGGTGCCATTTTCTGAAATCTCTTCTCTGATATCCAGCAACTCCAGTTTTTCCTCAGCGGCAGAGGGAATCATGGAAATGAATCCAAACACAATAGCCGCAACCATGCTTTGCCATAGCCCATAAAATCTTCTATATTGAAGTCCCATAATGACAAACCTGTCCTTTCCGATTAGTTTCCGGGGGCGGGTTTCCGAGGCTCGGCAGTGGCTGCTGCCGAGTCTCATTTTGCTTGCATTTTTGTCTGTTGACTTGAGGGATAAACGTGGTATTTTGAAGTATTCCTTTAACTGAAAGAGGTCTGAAATGAATGATCTTATTTCTATTTCCGGTATCCCTTCACTTTCTCAGATTCAAGATGGTTTGCTAGACCTCTCAATTCCTCTTGAAGATCGTTACAAGCAAGCCCAATTGATTTCTGAAGATTTGGCTCATCGAAGTTCCCTCTTACAGTGCGAACAACGTCGTATTGCTCGAGTACGGGGTTTTGTCCGCGAAACCCTAGATAAAATTCAAAAGTGATTTTTATCCATTGGGGTTTTTCAGGCAAGGCTTCTAAGACTTCTATTGCCTTAATACGAATTATTTCTTGCATGTTTTCTATCTCCTATTCGGGGTTTTACATAACAGCTCGGAAGTAATCCTTCGCTCTTCCGCGGCCTCTTCACTCCACGGCCTCGTCACATTTTCGTGTTTCTCACTACCAATCATATATAGAAGAGCACTGCATTATCATGGTTGTAATGGCTTGTTCTGCAAATAGGATGTTGATTTCTGCCATTCCCAAGTTCCAGGGGAGTTCGACTTCCACAAGGTCGTATTCCTGCAACAAGCTTACCAAGTTCCCCGAATACTTCCCTTTCAACTTCCCGGTGCTCCTGTAGAAATCATCGTCATAGCCGTTCATTTTCTTTGTAGTTACTTCTTCCCTGAATAAATGGGTCGTCAAAACCGTCTCTTTCCTTATGGGAAAATTCATTTTTCCCAATCTCATTTTCCGCCAGTGTAATTTTACTTCTTCTTTGTATTCCCCCGGCCTGGGGAAAAACTTGTCATCCAAAATTACCAGCTCGATTTCAGAGGGCTTGGATGTCGACTTGCAATAATACCTCAAAAAAGCCGACCCTCCCCCTATGGGCGTCCTCCCTATCAAAATATCTGCGCCAGGAGAAGACACGCACGGAGGCCCTTCCATCACCGGAATTTTGTGCCATTTCCATTCATTTTTGACTGCTTTTTTTGCCCAGTAGACTTCTCTCTGAAGTTCATAATACTTCCTGCCACCCACAACAAGGGCGAAAAAGAGTAGGATTATTGCGCCCAATGCGATCAGACATTTCTTCCACCACGACCGGGCTACGCTTATCATGGAGCAAACACGCTTCTGGCCGCGGCGAGAATGTCCTGGGTAGTTTCTTTCTCGATCAGACGCCGATCGATGCCCTGCATGACGAGCCGGGTGCACCGAACGTTTTTTCCTAGTTCTATGGGAAACTTGGAGATGGCCGTTTGAGACAACTTCTTGGGATCCTGGAAGTTTTTGACCAGATGGCGGGCCTCCTTCTCTCCCAACAGGCAGGCGAAGCAAAGGCTTTGGGTATAATGGTCTTGAGTATTGAATTCTCCGACGTGCGCCCAAGCGGCCACATACAGCAGATGAAACGCCAGGACCCACCGGATGTCGGCCATCTGCGCCCATTCCGCTTGATCTTCTTCCCGGCTTCTCTTTTCCCAATCACTAGGCAACTTCTCGAGTACGCCCTCCATGTGCTCGAGGTAGAGCTGAGCGATGGCTTCGGCGGTCCTTTCTTTGGTGCGGTGCTCTCTTCGAAGAAGCTCGGCGGTTTCTCCGGCGCCCGGATAGGACTCGTCGATGGAGGGGCCGTCCAGGGCCTCCCGCCAGGCCACGTGGAACGTGTGGCGTTTGATGCGTCGGATGATCACCGGTTTCGCCTTTTCTATGGGTTTCTGGTCAAGGATGATTTTTATGACTGCTTCGACAATCCATCTAGAAGGAATCTTCACGGTGCTCTCTCCTGAAAAATCCGTGAAAAAATTGGGCGGCCCCGGATTGTCTCAGACTCAAACCAAGACCGCCCCAGCCGTCAGAACAAGATGATTTAACGGAATAACCATCGAGTTCTTCAGCCTAACTTAAACAGAGACTTTCTCTGGAGGACACCCCGGATCCGCGAAGACCGATTCTGAGGTATGAAAGTTTGGCCCTATCGATCGAACCGGTGAAAGCAAGCCCCAAAGACATAGGCAGGCGCCTCCCGCTTTCCTCTGCTACTGTTGGCATTGAGACTCCCCTTGGCAGTAGGGAGTCGGGCATTGCCAACAGTCACACAAGGTTCGCGTGAAAGTCCCTGCCTATTTACCTGGTCAAGGAGCTACCTCAACCATCCGAGATAGGGCTATTTTATTCGGAATTGCCCACTTTAAGGTCGTTGTCAAGACCTTAAAGTGGGCAATTCCGATTCCCATCAACAATCTTTATATTCACACTGCCTTCTACAACCTCAACCTTCCCTTTTACTATACTATTTCCACGGAAATTCACTACTATGTCGTCAAAATCATCGGGTGAGAGGTCTGTTTGTACGGTAAATGTGCCCACCTCGCCCGCCAGCATGCTATAGGAGGGGGGTCTGTAACTTCGACCCCTGATGGATCCGCCATATTTTCCCATCATCTTGCCGTTTTTAGTGGGGATGATGACGATCGAAGGGTCCTTTATGGGCTTGTCCCCATTATATATTGCCTTCCCCACGAAGTCGACTTTCTCTGAATACTTGTTGATTTCCTGAGTGATTTCCACGAGCTCGAGCCCCTCGATGTAGGTGGGTTTCGAGAAACTGGGGCTTGCTATCGCCAGGGTATAGACTAGAGCTATAAGTAGGCTTCGCATCTTGGTTTTCCTTTTCTGTCAAAGGGATTGACCGCACCAAATTGCAAGTGTAATTGGAAAATTACAACCATAATTAATAAAGAGGAGCTAAAAAATGCTTTTTGTAAAAAGCGGGAAAGTAAAGAGACCAAAGAACCGGAGATCGGGAGGTTCACGGAGATATTGGCTGGTTATTGAGGAAATATGGGGCGTCAAGCGCAAGCCCGTAAGGCGCCCGCAATTTATCGACCCTGAATATGAAAAGGATGGGTATTTTTAAAGGATAGCTGGGGTCAGTTAAAAAGCAAATGGGAGGAAGTCAAGACTTTGACAATGCCCTATGCGAAAGTTTCTTTGCTACTTTGGAATGCGAACTCATTGATCGCTATACCTTTCGCTCTCAAGCCCAGGCTCGCATCGCCATTTTCCGTTTTATCGAGGGTTGCTACAGCCCCCATCGCAGCCACTCTGCCTTAGACTATATGTCGCCCATCAACTACGAGAGGAAATGGTACGAGCTTCCGGAAATCTCAAGTCCAAACCTGTCCACTAAACCGGGGTAACTCCAGATAGGATAATTTCATTAGCCTAGTTTTGTTTATGGATTGATTGCTGGATTTTATGAGATGCAAAAGTGTCTGGGCGTTGCAGACATAAACGGGACCGTAGTCGCCACTTGTAAACGCTATACTTAAACTGCCTTCAATGATCTCAATATCTCCTTCCATCCCTTCAATGCTTATTTGACCGTAACTGGATCCCGAAGCCAAACATAATAGAACCACGAATACATGTATTTTTCGGTAGTGGGTCAGTTTGGAAATCCCTGTAATTATTGGAGTCATTTTCAAAGTGAAAAACCTTTTTTATTTAAAAGGCAATTTTAGTCCTTTTCATCCTAGGGTCAAACCCTAAAGTTATCGTTCCCCTATCCGTTTTCCTCGAGATTCCTACCAGACCTCCGGAAGGGTTTCAAGTCCTCTCCATTCGGGCTCGACATCCGCGGTGGTCTCGACCCAACTCCTCAGTCTCACGCCCAATTCCCGACTTTTCCCCTCAACCCCTGATCCTACCCGACACTTTTCCTCCCACTCCGGTAAGTATCCGCTGAGCCCGCCGGGACGCCGGTCGAGCGCCGATCGGTGCGTGGATCCGGAATACTTCCGCCCCGCCGTTTCCGTCCCGACCTAGGGCAGCCGCCGTGGGCGGACATAGCCGCCGTGATCATCCCGTTCGTCTTCGGGAACAAAAAGGAGGAACCCGACGATATGGAATTGTCCGTTACCAACCGCTTACAGAATTTCGTAGCCGCGGCATGGGGAAGGAGGCTTCCCCATGGATGAGTTGCATCCGGGACAGCACTTTGACTGGGAGCAGGGCGAGCGCCTGCTGGTGCGGACCTTCGAAGCCTGGCGCGGCGAGTTCCGTGGCCTCCTCGAGGATCACCGCCGCGAGATTCAGGTTCGCCTCGACAAGATCGAACACGAGATCGAGAAGAAATCTGACAAGGAAACGGTGGATCTGCTGGTGCACAGCGTCCAGGAGGATCTGCACCGTCAGGCCGAGGATATCAAAGCACTCGAAGCCGGCCTCAACAACAAGATGGGGGTGGAAACCATGTGGAAGGTGATCGGTCTGGTGCTGACCGCAGGCGCCGCCGTCGGCGCTATGGTGGGCTTCGTGATCCACTTCCTGACCGGGAAGTAGCCACGCGCCGCCGGAAGTGTCCTCCCGTCGCCCTGGCGGCCGGGAGACAGAGTGTTATTCTGCAACCCCGGAAGAGAAGCCGCGCAATCGGCTCAACTGCTCATTTCGGGGGTGATATTGCGCAGCCTGTCGATATAATTCTGCAGGGCATTGCCGTCGTTGGGCAGGTCGAGCATATCGGAGAAGGGCCACATGTCGCCCTCGAGGAATGCCATCGCAGTCTGGCGGTCCTGGTCGGTATCGGCCCTGGAAGAGTCCTTTATGGCCTGGAGGATCACGGCCGCGGCGAGGCGGCGGTGTCCGTCAAATTGAGAGCGATAGGAGACTTTGCGTTTTTTTGCCATTCTGGCTTTCGGAGTTCGGTCGGGGATTCAGGAGGTTAAGTCCATCCTTTTAAGACGTTCGCAGGACCAAATCGATCCCGTCTTTTCTTTCTTCAGCTTATACATAGAGACCAATGACGCAGCCCGTCAGCATAGTGGCCAGAACTCCGGCGACCAACGAGCGCAGCCCCAGGCGCGCCAGATCGCCGCGGCGGTCCGGCGCAATACCGCCTATGCCCCCGATCATTATGGCGACGGATCCGAAATTGGCGAAGCCGCACAGGGCGTAGGAGGTGATGATGAAGGAGCGCTCGCCGAGGGCCTGCGGACCCCCCATGTGGCGGGCGAGTTCGACATAGGCGACAAATTCGTTGAGAATGGTTTTCAGGCCCATCAACTCGCCGACCAGGAGCGTCTGCTGCCAGGGGATCCCCATGAGCCAGACGAAGGGCCTGAAAAGGTGGCCGGCGGCCGCCTGCAAGCTCCAGGTCCCGGCCGCGCTGCCGTTGATCCAGCCGTCCGCCCAGCCCACGACATGGTTGATCAGGGCGATGAGACCGATGAAGGCGATGAGCATGGCGAGGATGTTGAAAACTAGATGCATGCCCTCGGCCGCTCCCCGCGCCGCGGCGTCCAGCCCGTTGATGGTGTCCCGCCGCGGCAACTCCGCCCGTATCTGCGCCGTTTCCGCTTTTTCCGTCTCCGGAACCATGAGCTTGGCCACGGCAATGGCCGCCGGAGCACTGATCAGCGAGGCGGTGAAGAGGTGGCCGGCGATGTCCGGATGGGCGGTGGTCAGGAGGGTGGCGTAGATGACCATGACTGTGCCGGCAATGGTCGCCATTCCGGCTACCATAAGGCAGAAGAGCTCGCTTTCGGTCAGTCGGGCCACGTACGGGCGAATGAGCAGAGGGGCCTCGGTCATGCCCAGGAAGATATTGGCGGCCACCCCCATGCTCTCTGCCGAGGAGATGCCCAGAGCGCGTTGCATGAAGCGGCTGAGCTGGGCGATGATCCAGGGGAGGACCCGATAGTGGTAGAGAATGCGCGAGAGGGAGGCCACAAAGATCAGGATGGCGGCTATCTCGAGGGCGATCACGGGACCGTATTCTCCGGTAAAGGCGGAGCTGGTGATGCCCCCGAAGAGCAGGGATTCGTTGGCCTGAAGGGCCGTGGTCTTGAGCAGGGCGGTCAAACTATTAACGAGCCCGAAGATGGGATACCGTATGCCGGGTTGCAGCAGTGCTCCGGCGAGCGCGACCTGCAAGATAGTGGCGATGGCAACGATCTTCCACGGGATTCGGCGCGAGCGCTTGCCTGCCAGCCAGGTGATGGCGAGGAGGGCGAAATAACCTGTAATACTGTGGACGATGTACATGCAGCCCGAAGGTCCGGTGTGATGGTTTTGCCGACAAAAAAACAAACTTAGAAGATCTGGTCTGGAGGGCCTCTTGTCAAGGAAAGATTGCCCGCATCGGCCTGCTCGAAATGGGGCGCGCAACGGGTTTGACGGGCAAGCGGTCCGGGGTTGCGCAAGGGGATCAGCGATCCAGAGCCAGGAGAATATGCTGGATCACCGCGTTGAGGGGGCTGTCGGTGGCGATGCGGACGGCACCTTCCCAGATGGGAACTGAGGTCACGGCCCTGGCGAAATCCTCGAACCAGGGAGAGTCGCCGCGCGAACCGCGGGCAACCAGGCGCGACCGCCAGGCGTCCAAGGGGGGAGGGTCGAGGTGAATGACGCTCAGGCGGGATGGGGCGATTTTCTTTCGGATTCCGGGCCACAGATGGGGGACCGAAAGTTCGGGGCCCCAGCCTCCGACCAGGAGAACAAGGCGCGTGCCCACCAGGTTGGAGCAGGCCTGGGCGGTGGCTCCGGCATACTCCAGGGGCCGCAGGGTCGACCAGTATCGAGGTGTGCCGTAGGCCTGGGTGGCGGGAATATGGGCGGCACTGGCGGCGGCGAGGATAAAACCGGCGGCGGTGGTGTCCTTGTCGATCCACACAGTGTTGGGGACCAGTGCTACCAGGCGGGCGGCTGCGGCGCTCTTGCCTACGCCCGGCGGGCCACTGAGGACGGCCAGGCGGGCGCCGGGCGCGCCCGGGTGGGCAGCACGCAGCACGGCTTTGACGGTGGGTTGGGGGTCCGGTCGAGATTCGGCGTAAGCTCCGCCCAATTGGCTGACCTCGGTCATGCCGATTTGATCTCGGCTTCCCTCGGGCTTGATGGGCCGGAAGGATTCGGACGGCGGGCAGCGGCCAGGTCCAGGGCGGCCAGAATGCCGGCGAAGGCTGGAACCAGCAAGAGCAGAAACCACGCCGTCCAGGTTTGGGTGCGGAGCAGGAAGAGGCCGGGCAGGCCGGTGAGCAGGGTCAGAAGATAGAGGGTCAGCACGGACTGGCGGCGCGACCAGCCCATGCGGACTAGACGGTGGCTGATGTGATTGGTGTCCCCGATCCAAGGAGGTTTGCCGTTTTTGAGGCGGATGGCGATCACCGAGACGAAGTCGTAAAGCGGTAGCGCCAGAAGCAGCAGGGGAGCCCAGCGCTGGGGGAGGTCCGTCGGCGGCAGCGCAGAGATGCAGTGGCGACTCAGGAAAACACTGAGGCCGCTGGCCACGAAGCCCAGAAAAAAGGCGCCGCCATCCCCCATGAAAATTCTGGCGGGCGAGAAATTATGGAGCAGGAAACCGGCGCTGGCCCCGGCCAGGGCAAGACCCAGAGCAGCGCCTGGAAGCGAGCCCACGGTCAGCCCCACCAGCCCCAGAAGGAGCAGCACGATGGCGGCGAGACCGGCGGCGAGACCGTCCATGTTGTCGAGGAAGTTGAAGGCATTGGTCAAGGCCACAATCCAAACAATGGTAAGGGCCGCAGCGAGGACTGAATCGCCGCCGAAGAATGCAAGGCGAAATTCAGGTGCGCTTAGAACCAGGTAGGCGCTGACCGCTGTCTGAAGGAGGAAGCGGGTGAGAGGGGCCAGGCCGCGCCAATCGTCGACCAGGCCGACGCAAAAGAGGGCGGTGGCGCAAGCCGCCAGAATCCACAGAGGGCCGATCTTTGGAGCCAGGGCAAGGGCCGGAAAGAAACCCAGGAGGATGGCCAGACCTCCATAGGCGGTGGGACGCGGGTGGGATTTGTGGGAGCCTCCGCGGGGATGGTCAACCAGGTCGAAATGCCAGGCCAGGAGTTTGATGGCAGGAACGAAGGAGGCCGTGACGAGCAGGGCGGCCAGGGTCAGGAGGGGCAGTGCGAAGATTGGATCCATGTCGGCGCGGGACTGTTGCGGGCAATCCAACCTTCTGACCCGGTTTCTCGGGGGAAGCCCATTTGATTTATCGACCCAATTTGGTTTATTGAATATACGCACCGGGGTGGGCGCAAACCAGGAGAACGAAAGTGAGCGCTGGTTAAGAAGGCGAGACAGGGCCCTACTATTTCCCTGGATAAAATCCTACCTCGTCGTCAAAAAAGAAGATGGCAGATTGACCCGGATCCTGTTGCCGAGTAGCCTTGCCCGGTATTTTGCACCCAGCCCTCTGGAAAGGAAAGTACGTTGCAATTCAAAACGATTACTCTGAGTGCCCTTCTGGTTTTAGCATTGTCCTGGGGAGAGGCCGAAGCCCAGCTGCAAACCATTGTCACCGACCACTTTCGCATCCACTACACCGGCGGCGCCCAGGGCACCGCCCGCCGCGTCGCGGATGTGGCGGAAGAGGTATTCCCCTCCCTGGCCGCAGCCTACGACTACTACGACGATTTTTCCCCCATCCACGTCCTCGTGCTCGACAGCTCGGACCTGCTGGGCAATGGATTGGCGGATTACTACAGCAACCTCATCGTAATCTGGGCCACCCCGCTGGACATGGACTTGCGCGGCAGTCACGACTGGATCAAGAATGTCCTGACCCATGAGTTGACTCACGTCATGACCCTGAACAAGGCGCGCAAGAAATGGCCATTCATGTTTGCCCTGTTCTCGGTGTCGCGCTACGACTCCAACCCGGATGTCAGTTTCAATTTTCCGCTATACCACCTCAATACCCCCACCTGGTGGGTCGAAGGCGTCGCCCAGTACGCCACCCATCAATTCGGATTTGACGACTGGGACACCCACAGGGACATGCTGCTGCGCATGGCCGTACTCGAGGACGATTTGCATTCCTACGCGGAGTTGGGGGCCTTCGGCAATCGCCCCGGAGGATATTACGCGGAAATGATCTACAACCAGGGCTATGCGCTGCTGCTCTACATCCATGAACAATATGGCCGCGAAAAGGTTGAGGAGTTAACCCACAACAGCGGCAATTTGAGCTTCGATCCGGCCATTCGCAAGGCCTTGGGGATCTCGGCCGACCAGCTCTACGATGACTGGGTGCGGTTCCTCAAAGAGCGCTATGGCCAGCAGGCCGCGGAGATCCGCAGTGGTACCTTGTTCGAAGGCGATCCCCTGGAGGAACTCAACGAGGGAGTCCTGGAGTTCTACCCGTCCTACTCCCCTGACGGCGGCAAGCTGGCTTATATCACCAGCGAAAATCGCGATTTCGCCATACCCCGGCTCAAGATTTACGATTTCGAGACCGGCGAGAAAAAGGAATTGGGAGGCTATGTGAGCACCCGCGTTTCCTGGACCCCGGACGGCGAGGAAATCGTCTTCGTGCGCAACAAGAACGGCTTCAACGATCTCTACATATACAATCTCGAAACTGACCAGGAGCGCCGCATCAGCGCCAATCTGCGCGCCAAAGACCCCCACTTTTCCCCCGATGGCAAGCGCATAGTGTTTGTGCGAATAAAGGACGGCACCAACAACCTGGCCACGATCAATCTCGACGGTACCGGCCTGTCCCTCCTGACCAACAACAACGACGCCACCTTCTACAGTGCGCCGCGTTTTTCGCCGGATGGAAAGTGGATTCTCTTCAGCATCTTTCGCGGCGAAGATCGCGACATCGCCCTGATTCGCGCCGACAGCCCGCCGCGGCTGAAAAAGTATGGCCTCCGCGATCGATCAAAGAAGGAGAAGGACCGTAAGTGGGTCCGCAGGAAGCCCTCTTCCGCCGACACCCTGGCGGCCGCCGTGGAGGCGGACACCCTGGTGGTTTTCCCCGACAGCCTTGCATTTCCCCACCCGGATACCTCCGGATTCAAGCCCCTGGTGGCCTCGGGCGCCGACGAGCGCGATCCCTGCTGGCTGCCCGATGGCAGCGGATTTGTCTTTGCGTCTGACCGCACCGGTATATTCAACATCTACCAGTATCGCCTGGAAAACGGCGAGGTGGAGCAGCTCACCAATGTCATCGGGGGCGCCTTCGCGCCGACAGTATCACCTTCGCGCCGGGTAGTCTACGTCGGATACCACACTTCGGATCACAGCCTTTACGAGTTTGAGCGCGGCGTCTACCGCCGGGAAGCCCAGGTCAAACAAGTGGCATTGCGCGACTACCAATCAGTATTCAAGGGAGCCAAGCTCTCCGAAGAATTCGACATTCAGGGATACAGGGGCCGCAAGAGCCTGCTTGTCGTTCCCCTTCTAGGCGTCGGTCCCACCCTTATCGGCGATAGCTTCGGGCTCAACCAGGTCAGCGGCGGCCTCTGGCTTTCAACCGAGGAAATGCTCGGAGGACAGAGGCTGGTGCTGCGGGGCACCGCGGGAAAAAATTTGCGCAAGGACACCGACTTCAACACCGATTTCGTTCTCTTTGCCGAGCGCCGGCTACGGCCCATGGTGGGCAACAACCGCACCTTCAATCCCTCCTTTTACGGCTATTTCCGGCGTCTGGAGATCGACAATTTGCTGACGGCGCGGACCACTTCGGTAGATACCTTGGAGGCCGACGAAATCTACCCCGTGTTGGTCGACCGCGAGAACCACCTGATGATCCCCGATGCCGAACAACAGCACATCGTCCGGGTCGACAGCCGCTCCGACCTCTTCAAGGACGTTTACAAGATAGCGGCGGCGGGGATCGGCGTGCCTCTTACGCGACGACAGGATTTCTCCTTCCAGTACATGTACCGTAACTATGACGAGAATTGGAAACTCCGAGAGTATCACCTGCGGCAAAAAGTATTCGTCATCCAGAACGGTCGCGACATCAGCGCCAGCCTGCCCTCTGAAGCGGTCTATGTTGATACTCTGTACCAGACCCCAGAGGACGTCCTCGTTGCACGTTGTCCATCCGGCTTCTGCGTGGCTTCCGCCGACACCATGCTGGTCAGCCCGGAAGACCCCCAGATTTACTACGAGGATCTTGATTACTACGACAACCACGAGTTGAGTTTCGGCTGGCAGTATCGCAATTTGCAGCCGACGGCGGACCGCACCATCAACCCCAACGGGCGCGTCCTTTCTCTGCTCTACCGCTACCGCATGCCTGCCCTGGCGGATTCCCTTGCTCAACGGACTTCCACCGACGGCGTTCCCCGCAACATCTACGCACCGGCCAAGAGACGTTTCAGGGTCAATGAATACGTCGGCTACTACGGCGAGCATATCGGCCTGCCCTTCGACAATACCCTTTCCCTGGAAATCCTGGGAGCCTATCGCAACATTGTGCTCAAGCCCCGGTTCGATCCGCAGGGCGGATTATTCGAAGGCCGCTTCTACTGGCCTTTGCGCTACTACCTGGGCGGGCGCGACTTCCTCAGCGGCTATCCCTATTTCACCGCCTGGGGATCCAAGATGCTCTACACTCGGATCGGCTACAAGTTTCCGTTGATCCAGCGCCTCAACACCCGCTTCTTCAATTTTTCCTTTTCCAAGCTCTACGGCGAGATCTTTGCCGAGGCTGGCGCGGTGGGGAACTCCGGCGGTTTCGATATCGGCGCCCTAGGAACCGACGACTTTCTCTCCGACGTGGGAGCCGAGTTGCGGGTGCAGCTCTTCACTTTTTACCGGGTTCCCATGCACGCTTTTTTCCAGGTGGCCCACCCGCTCAACCGCGACCGGGTCGCGCGCGACCCGGACGAACCCCGCATCGACAAATGGCGCTATTACTTCGGATTCAGCATCTGAGGAAGATGAGGCGGATGGATTTGAACGAATTGGACTTGCACCTGAAGGTCCTAGAGACGATGGGCACCTGCGTCCGGGGCCAATTTCCGCGCCCGGGGTCGGCGCAGTGGCGCCGACTTGTCCGGCCCAATTGAGAATGCTCCATGCTCCAATGGAAATCCTTTGCCTGCAGCGGGTTGATCGCTGGCATTGCAGTTGGTTGCGGCGAAAAAGAGAGAACAGTGGATCAGGTGCAGGTGCGCCTGGAGGAGGAGACGAAAGTCTTCTACCAGCAGATCGAGCTCCGACCTGATCCTCTCGCTTACTTTCAACTGGCGCGGATCTATCTGAAGTACGGCATGCTAGACTCCGCCCGGAGTGCCTGCGAGCACAGTCTAGCCTTGCTCCCGGCTTTTCCCGAAGCCCACTTCCAATTGGCGCAAATTTACTACGCCGAAGGTGACACTGCGGGGGCCATTGAGTCCTATAAGCAGGTGGTCCGTTTGCGCAGCGACGATGTCAGGGCCCACAACAACCTGGGATATATCTACAAGAAAATGGGTGCACTTGCAGATGCGGAAGCGGCCTACGGGAAGGCCGTCGAACTCGACCCGGAATTCGCCGAAGCGCACAATAATCTGGGGCAGGTCTACAAGGAGCGGGATGAGCTTGAAAGGGCAGTAGGGCTCTTCCAAAAGGCGATTGCCATAAAGCCCGATTTTTTTGAGGCTTATGTCAATTTGGTTATGGCTTACCGGACCCTGGAAGACGAAGAAGGTGAGCGACGGGTACTGCAGGACTACCTGGACAGCTTTGGGGCGAGCGCACGGTACGGGCCCGATTTTTCGGTTCGGCTCCGTGAGTTGGACGGCCGGTGATCAAGATGGAGTGATTGCCCAGCCGCTATCATCCGGCTTTGCGATCGTTCTCACTTCCCTCCTCGGGCAGCTTCTCGGCCGCGGCGGTTGCCAGTATCCGGCGCAGGGCGGAGGCGTAGCTCAGACTTGAGGCGATGAGCAGCGAGGCTGCGGTGCCGTTAAGGATTCCCCTGGCAACTGCAGGCATTCCCACAACATGGCCCAGGATGGCAGCTATCATGCAAGCGGTGGTGTACTTGCCGAATTTATTGGCCGGGATGACCTCCTTGTGCGATCGAAGGAGAAAGAGTCCGATCAGGAGAATGCCCGTATCCCGGGTCACCAACAGGGCAAATAGCCACGCCGGGAAGTCGCGCCAGACGACCAAGGCCGCTACCAGAGCGCCGAGGAAAATTTTGTCGGCCACCGGATCGAGGATTCGGCCCAGTTGAGAAACCTGGTGGAAGCGGCGCGCCACGTAGCCGTCCGCCAGGTCGGTGAAAGCGGCCAGCAGAATCAAGGCAACGCTAGTTGGGGAGACTGAAGCGCCGTCCTGTTTCAGGCTGAAGAGGAGAAAGGGAAGGATGATTACGCGCAGTATGGAAAGGAAGTTGGCCAGCACTGCTAAATCTTCTCTCAATCCAAAACTATCTGGATCTGGCACCTGACCACCACGGCAACCTGGTATTCAATCGGGCGAAGTCTTCGATCTGGTGCCCGAGGACTGGATTCCGGGTGGATTCGGCGTGGCTTTCGGTTTCGGAACTCTCGTTGCGGCTCACCCAGTGCAAGCCCACCTGCGCAGATTTTGTACGCCTTGGGAGACATGGGTTGCGGTGCTTCCGGAAGCGCCCTGAACGTCCCCTTGCAGGGGCCACGGCGGGCAAGCATCAGTAAGGGCATTGGAGCCCCGGAAGGTCAGTCCTCGCCCTCGTTTTCTTCCTCGTCAAGAAAGGAAAGTTGGAAGTCGCCAAGTTCGTCGGTGGCCAAAACCTGGACGCGTTTGCGTGTCTGGTCCAGCCACTTGGCGCCGGCGCGCGCCGCGGCGATACCCTGCTCGAATACCTCTAGAGCCTCCTCGAGTTTGAGATCGCCACTTTCCAGGCGCTCGACGCTATCTTCGAGTTGTTCGAGGGCTTCTTCGAAGGAAGCTGGTTCACTCATCGATGATCTCCTCGACACAGCAGATGGCGCCTCCTTCGTGGAAGCGCAATCTCAACTGGTCTCCCGTTTTCAAATACTTACTGCTGCGGACCAGGTATCCGTCCTCCCGGCGCTCGCACAGGGAAAAGCCGCGCGCCAGACCGCTCAGGGGGCTGAGGGCATCGAGGCGCAGGGAAGCCGTGCGCAAGGACTCCACACTGGTGCGAAGTTGCCAGTCGAAGGCTGTAGCCAGGGCGTTGCGGCGCTCGTCCACGTACTGGCCCCTCTGCTCGAGTCTGTCGGCCAAGCGTCTGAAGAGGCGCTCGGGCCGTAAATTTTGAAGATACTGGTCGCAAGTATTCAGTCTGTGGTCAATGGTGCGCAGTAGGCGTTGCCGTCTTTCCTGGATACGACGCAGCAGTTCGCTGCGTTTCTGCGCCACGATTTCGGCGGCGGCCGAGGGTGTCGGAGCGCGATAGTCGGCGACGTAGTCCGCGATGCTGTAGTCGATCTCGTGGCCCACGGCGGAGATGACCGGCAGAGTCGAATGATAGATTGCGCGGGCAACGGCTTCTTCGTTGAAGGGCCACAGGTCTTCCGGGGCTCCGCCACCCCGGCCGACGATCAAAATATCGGCGCCTGCGTGTCGATTCAGATCGGCTATTCCCTGAGCGATTTCCGCCGCTGCGGACGGGCCCTGCACCTGGGTCGGTCTCAGGATGAGTTGTATGCCCGGTGCCCGCCGGCTCAGAATCTGGAATATGTCGCGGATGGCAGCGCCCGTGGGCGAGGTTACGATCCCGATGGTCTGGGGATAGGGCGGCAGGGAGCGCTTGCGTTCCTGGTCGAAGAGTCCTTCTTGCTCGAGGCGGTTCTTGAGCTGCTCGAAGGCCAAGGCCTGTGCTCCGATTCCGGCAGGCTGAAGTTGGGCAGCGTAGAACTGGTACCTGCCGCCGCGCTCGTACACGGAGATATGGCCATAGACCATGACCTTGATGCCCGGCTCCGGTGCGAAGGCGAGATTGCGCGCCTGCCATTTGAACATTACGCAGCTGAGCTGGCTGACCTTGTCCACGAGGGTGAAGTAGCGATGGCCGGAAGAGTGGTGTTTGAAGTCCGAGATTTCACCTACTACCCAGCACATGGGGAGTGATTCTTCAAGCACCTCTTTTATCTTGGAGGTAACCTCGGAAACACTTAGGGGACCTTCCGATGTGGAGTGGTCGTCGCTCGAATTGTAATCTGAAGTGGCCATGTGAGTCCAGGTAGGAGACCCCCCGAATCATCTCTGGTGTGTCCTGAGTTCGACCGCAGGGAAGATGTCAATGGCGTGAGATCGGCCTTTTTCTCTTTGCCGAGGTTCAGTCAGACATGGTAGGCCTAGAGATCGGTATGGTCAAGGTTCGTAGAAATAGGCTCCCTGATTCCCATCTCCGTCGAGGATCAATATCAGCATTTTATCCGAAGTGCGCGGGGCAATACCGTGAAGCTGAAAGAGTCCGCCTCCAAGGCCGAGTCGCCGTCGATCTGGAGTGCAAGTGGCCGTTCCAACTTCACCTCCACCCGCCTGCAGGTGCGATAGATGCCCACCCGGTTGCCCATGGTGAATGCGGCCAATCCGCCCAGGGCAAATTTGAAAATCCCCGCATTGACCCAGAGGACATGTAGTTGACCACTGTCGAATCGTGCCTTGGGAACTACCTTCATGCCGAAGCCGAAGAAGGGCTGCTTCACTACCATCAGGCTCAACAGATCGGGGATCTCGAAGTCGGCGCCGTCTAGCGAAATCGCGGCACCGACCCGCTCGTATTCTCTGAAATAGGCCGCCAGGGTGGCGCGGAAATAGGCGTTGAACCCGGTTATGCCACTAGTGCGGTAAGCATCGCGAAGTCGAATTATAGTTGCGTCTATTCCGGTGGATGCCATAATGGCGCGTTTTTTTCCGTCGCAGTCGATCAGGTCATAGGCGCGGATCTTGCCATATTTGATACGCTCTGCGATGTCCACAAGGGTTCCCTTGTAGTGGAAAGCGTGGCGCAGGGCGTTGCCCGTGCCCAGAGGCAGAAAGGCTACCGGGGAGCGCGATGTGTCGATAGCATTGATGATATTGGAAAATGTGCCGTCTCCCCCAGCGGCGACGAGCACGTCGCAGGAGCTGACCAGGTCGCGCGCGCATTGAACTGATTCACCCGCGGTCCGCGCCTCCAATCCATATATCTCCGCGTCGAGAATCTCAGCGGCAGGCGCCAGGGCACGACGTTTCTGATCGACGTTCGTGCCGCCTGACACTGGGTTGGTTATAATCGCGTAACGCATTCAAGGCAACAGGAGGAGGGAACTATGGGGGTGAATCTCGCAGGAAGCAGAATTTTTGAACGGATTGGTCCGAGGAGGATGTCAAGTCGTCGAGCGGAAACCAATTCAATCGCCCTCGCCATCTCCTTCATTGTGGTCGAGTCGGACTTTGATCTGCAAGCGTTGAATCTTCAGGGCGCGGCCAGTTGCATCGTCCACGTCGATCAGAACACCGCAAAGTTTGACATTGTGTTCCGCCGGCTTGAAACGGAAGGGGACCTGGGTGAGAAAGCGCTGGATTGCGATTTCGGAGCGGACGCCGATTACCGAATCATGTGGTCCGGTCATGCCGGCGTCGGTCAGATAGGCAGTCCCCTTGGGCAGAATGCGTTCGTCGGCCGTCTGCACATGGGTGTGGGTGCCGATTACCGCCGATGCCAATCCGTCCAGATACCAACCCATGGCAATCTTTTCGGCGGTGGCTTCGGCGTGGAAATCGACGAAGACGATTGGCGTTTCCTTTTTTAAGCGCAGAACCTCTCGGTGCCCCTGGCGAAAAGGACAGTTTGTGCTGGGCAGGTGGGTACGCCCCTGGAGGTTGACTACCCCAACAGGAATCGCTCGGCGCGATGGAGCGAGGAGCGCGCCCGAGCCCGGAGCTTCCGCAGGATAGTTGGCCGGGCGCAGAACAAACTCTGAATTCTGAAGAAAGGGAAGGAATTCCTTGCGGTCCCAGGCGTGGTTGCCGGTCGTAACTATATCTGCTCCGTAGCTGTGCAGCTTGCGGACAATATTGCCTGTGAGGCCGAAACCTCCGGCGGCATTTTCGCCGTTGACGATGCAGAAGTCCACGGCGTGGTCCCGGATAAGCCGGGGAATTTGCTCAGCGGCCGCCCGACGCCCGGCGCGAGCATAGATATCAGCGACGAATAGTATTCTCAAGATGGCCTGCTGGCTAATTAGCGGGCATAGTGTACTGCTCGAACTTCGCGGATGATACAGACCTTGATCTGTCCGGGTTGATCCAAATCTTGTTCCAGTTTGTCGGCGATTTCGTCGGCCATTTGATCAGCATAGGCATCGTCTACGGTGGAGCTGTCAACCAAAACGCGGATTTCCTTGCCATTTTGCAGGGCAAAGGCATTCTCCACTCCCGACAGGCTCATGGCGATTTTCTCAATGTGTTCCAAGCGGCGCGCGTACTGTTCACCTTTTTCGTTCTGAGCTCCCGGCCGGCTGGTAGATACGGTGTTGGCTATGTCCACCAGTATTGCCGTTGTCGAGCGCGATGGTACGTCGTGGCTGTGGGTCTCGATTACCTGGACCACTTCGGGGTTTTCGCCACATTTGCGCGCCAAGGCCGCACTTGCCTGAACCGGGTCGCTGCCCACATCGTGACTTATGGCCTTGCCAATGTCGTGAAGAAGACCAGCACGGCGGGCAAGGGCTGTTTTCAGCTCGAGTTCTTGGGCCATCATGCCGGCAAGAAAACCAACTTCTTTGCTGTGAGTCAACAGATTCTGACCATGGCTCGTGTGAAACCGGAGCTGTCCCAGCAACTCCAGCAAAGGTTCGGCCAGATCGTGAATTCCCAGATCAAAAGCCGCCTTTGAACCAGATTCGCGGATTAGTTCCTCGACGTCTTCTCGCGCCTTATCAAAAATTTCCTCGATCCGTCCAGGATGGATACGGCCGTCCAGAATCAGCTTCTCAAGGGTATTTTTTCCCACTTCCCGCCGCAACGGATCGAAACTCGAGAGCATCACCATACCAGGTGTGTCGTCGACGATGACCTCGACGCCGGTAATCATTTCAAAAGAGCGGATATTACGCCCGTCGCGGCCGATGATGCGTCCCTTCATTTCATCGGAGGGAATATTCACTACCGAGACCGTGCTCTCCACGCTCAGTTCACCGGCAAAGCGCTGGATCGAGCGCGCGATGATGTCCTTTGCTTCGCGGTTGGCAGTGGCAATGGCGTTGTCCTTGATCTCCCTTACCTTGCGGCCGGCAAATTGGCGCGCGTGGTCCTCCTGCTGGGCAATGAGCATTTCACGGGCCTCCGCCCTGTCCATGCCTGCCAGGGCTTCAAGGCGCTGTTGTTGCTCGCGGATCATCGACTCTATCTGAGCCTCATCGGCCGCCGCCTTTTCTTTTTGTTGCTCGAAGGTCTTCTCGGTTTTCAGCAACCTGCGCTCTTTACCATCAAGGATGTCGACCTTGCGGTCGAGTTGCTGCTCTCGCTCAAGAAGCTTGGCCTCTAGATCGCGCAAAGAGCGGCTGGCTGTTTCCAATTCCTTCTCCAAAGGATCGCGCTCGCGGCGCCATTCATCTTTGGCTTCCAGGACAGCGGTTTTTTTTAGGGTCTCTGCTTCTTCCTCGGCGGCGGAGATTATCTTTTTTACGGCCATCTGAGTGCTGCCGATTTTCCTCCGGCGTATCCGTTTGTTCGCCAACCAGCCGAGGAGAAAGGCAAGCGCAGAGATGGCGAATGCGAGGACCACCTCGCCCACAGGGGCCATACCTTTTCTCCCTTGTTTGGGGATTTGTGCTGGATTAGGACGACTTGGTCTCCGGGTCCCGAAAGGCGCGGTCGAGAGAAGCCACCAGCCTGGAAGTGCGCCGGACAATATCGGATTCAGCGCTCTGGTAGTCGGTCTGCAGCTTGAATAATTCGTCTACCAGGTCCATTCCAGCCAGAATGGCTGTTTGCCGAGGAGACAGAGCAGGACCCTGCGACTGAGCGATGGCACGCATCTTTTCGTCCACCAGTTGGGCAACGAGCAGGATGTGCTCTGCGCCTAGGTCTCGATCGGAGGCAAAGGTGTAGTTCTTGCCGAAAATATGGACGGCTACATCAGTAGGATCGGCTTCTGCCATACTGGGAATTTAATCGGGAGGATTTTTGCGTCCTGCCGGAAATTTGCAAAGTCGTCTGGGAGCACTAGTTCTATACCTCTACTGCCTCCAATTTAGTCAGAATATTCTCTATCCGTCCTTTGATTTCTTCGCGGTTCTTAAGGCTTTCCTGGGAATGTTCCTCTGCCCGGAGTAGATTGGATTTGAGGTGCTCATTTTCTGCCTTGAGGGTTTCAATTTGGGTTTGTAAGGCGGCATTTTCCTGTCGCATTTGTCCCAACCCTTCTACGAGGCGGTTGACCTCTCTTTCCAGGCGTTCAAAGTTGCTGTCCACAACCATGATATAATCAGCTCCTGTCTAGGTCTTGAATAAATGTTACCTCAGAAATGTCGTCAGCGCAATTGGGCGCCGAATGCATTCTGTAGACGTTTTAGTATGGTCTCCATTACGCTGTCAGCCTCTTCGTCCTTCAGGGTCTTCTCACTAGAGCGCAGCCGAATGGAGAAGGTAAGACTCTTGCGGCCATCCTCGATCTGATCCCCCCGGTAGAGGTCGAAAGGTTCCACTGACTCGATTAGTTGGGGAGAGGAGGCGCGAATCTGTTCGACGACTTCAGCGCCGTTGATACTGTCGTCGATGACCACCGCCAAGTCGCGCTCGAGTGGTGGAAATTTGGGCAGTGGCCTGAAGGTCGACCCATGCTGGTTCCAGTATTGCGCCAGAATCTGGAAGTCCAAATCAAAGATATACACAGGACGCTCGATATCAAAGGCCACACTCAGGGCTGGTGCCACTGCGCCGAGAAAACCAGCAAGCTGGTCGTCGATGCGGACCTGGACGACCTGGCCGCGGCGGAAGAGGGGGCTGTTGGCAGGCGCGAAGCTCATCGCCGAACTGTCGAGGAAGGCCTCGAGCAACCCTTTGAGGTCCCAAATCTCGACCTCCCTGTGGTAGGCCTGCCAGGAAGAGGCGGTAGAGCTGCCAGTCCACAGACCAGCCAGGCGCAGGGTCTCCTGGGTTTTGGTGAAGCACTTGCCTATCTCGAAGATAGCCACCGTAGCGGCACGCTGGTTGAAGTTGCGGCGTGCGATATCCAGCAAACTGGGTATCAGGCTCGGACGCATGATCCTCTGGTCCTCTGTGGGCGGGTTTACCAGTTTGATGACCGAATCCAGGTCGCAATTCATCAACTCCAACCATTTCTGTTCGATAATGGTATTGCTCACCACTTCGTCGAGCCCCAGTCCGGCGAGGCGATGGCGGATGCTGCTCTGCAATCTGAGCTGGGGATTGGCTGTGGTTCCTAGCGTTCCTTTGGCCACCGAACTTGCGACTATGTTCTCGTAGCCGTGGATCCGGCCTACCTCCTCGACGAGGTCAACTTCGCGCTGAAGATCGGGCCGAAAACTGGGTGCAACCACCGTCAGGGCCTCGCCGTTTGCCTCAATCTCGCAGCCCAGCCGTTTGAGGATATGGCATACCATGTCAGCGTCTAGATTCGTGTTCAGCAATTGATTGATCCGGGAGACGCGGGCACGGATGCGGGTCGGGTGTAGAGGTGCCGGACAAACGTCCAGGCGCCCGGGGGCAACTTGGCCACCGGCCAGAGTTGAGATAAGATTGGCGGCGCGATCGATGGCCAGGGACGGCATGGCAAAGTCGACGCCGTGCTCGAAGCGCATGGAAGCTTCAGTGTGAAGGCCCAACAGGGATTTTGCCCGCCGTACTCGGGGGGCAGAAAAATAGGCACTTTCGAGTAGGATATCCACAGTTTCTTCCGTCACTTCGGAGTTGCTTCCACCCATGATGCCGGCCACGGCCACAGGCCGTTTGCCGTCGGCGACGACGAGGACTTCGGGAACCAACTCTCGGCTGACTCCGTCCAGTGTTTCCAGTATTTCGCCCTCGCGAGCGCGGCGCACCACAATGCGGGAATCTTCGAGTTTGCGCAGGTCAAAGGCATGCAGGGGGTGGCCCAATTCCATCAACACGTAATTTGTAATGTCGACAACGTTGTTGATCGGCCGCAGGCCTATGGCTCGCAGGCGCCCCTGCATCCAAGGAGGCGAGGGACGGACCCGGACATTGCGCAGGACCCGGCCGACGTATCGCCGGCAGGATTGCGGGTCTTCGATTTCTATGGAGATGGATACGGAAGTAGGGGGACCACTTTCGGAAACTGAATGGGACGGCATCTTCAGTTCAGCCTCGGTCAGGGCCCCTACCTCCCGGGCTATCCCAAAGACGCTCAGGCAGTCTGGACGGTTGGGGGTAACCTCAAAGTCAATGACCACATCGTCGAAACCAGTCTGGGCGGCGAAGGGCCTTCCGGTTTCCAGATCAGGGGGCAGCACGATGATTCCGTCGCCTACCATTCCAAGGTTCAGTTCAACCTCGGAGCAGATCATTCCGGCAGACTCGACGCCACGAATATTTGCCCTTCTGATTTGTGTTCCATCGGGAAGACAATTATCTGGCAAGATGACCGGGACTTTCTTCCCCGCTGCGACGTTGGGAGCACCACAGACGATTGTGTGGGTTCCAGTTCCAATGTCCACCTCACACACCGAAAGGCGGTCGGCGTTGGGATGCCGGCGGCATTCGAGCACTTTGCCGACTACAACGCCGCTATACCGCCTCCCTAGATCTTCCACGGATTCTTGTTCCAGGCCAGTCATGGTAAGGCGGTCGACAAGTTCAGCGTGGTCCCAGGGGAAATCAATGTACTCTTTGAGCCAGTTGAAAGTGATCTTCATGAGGTTTGGAACTGCCGGGTGAAGCGCAGATCGTTATCCAGGAACAGCCGAATGTCATTGATGCCGTGGCGGATCATGGCGATCCTTTCGATCCCCATGCCAAAAGCAAAGCCGGTGTACACCTCGGAATCGTAGCCCACGGCTTCAAAGACGGCAGGATCGACCATGCCGGCGCCGCCGACTTCGAGCCAGCCGGTACCTTTGCAAATTCGGCAATCCGGATGGGATCCTCCACAGATAGAACAGGACAAATCGTATTCCATGCTGGGTTCGGTGAAAGGAAAAAAGTGAGGTCGGAAGCGGACCTGGGTTTCCTCGCCCATGAGCTGACGTCCCATTACCTCAAGGGTCCCCTTGAGATCGGCCACTGATACGTTGCGGTCGACATAGAGGCCCTCGATGTGGTGAAAGACATAGTGGTGGGTTGCGTCCACGGTTTCCTTCCGATAACAGCGCCCTGGCGAAACCACGCGAACCGGAGGTTGGGCGGTCTCCATAACGCGAACCTGCACGGGTGATGTATGGGTGCGAAGGAGTCGACCGTCTTCTAGGTAGAAGGTATCGTTCAGGTCGCGTGCTGGATGGTCGGCCGGTGTGTTAAGGGCGTCGAAGTTGTGGTACTCATCCTCGACTTCGGGACCCTCAGCGACCCCAAAGCCCATTCCTTGGAAGACCTCAATGAGTTCCTCGGCCAGACATGTGAGCGGATGAAGCTTGCCGGCCAGGGGGCGTCGTCCCGGCAGAGTAAGGTCGATTTCCACCCCTTTCTCTGCGGTTTCCTCAAGGAAGTGTTGCCGCTGTTCCAGGGCAGTCCGGATGATCTTTTGGGTCTGGCCTGAGGCTTGGCCCAGGGACGGGCGCTGTGCGGGGGGCAGGGTTCCGATGGCACTCAAAATCTGCCGAAGCCGGCTCTTGCGTCCCAAATGACGAGTGCGCAACTGTTGTAGGGTTTGTAAGTCTGCGGTAGCTTCTATTTCGGCTAAAGCCGCCTTGCGCAGTTGCTTTATTTCTTCCAGCATAAATTCGGTCAAAAAGGCAGACTTGCTTTGCAGGAGAGAAGGGGAAGTCGTTCCGCTACTGCCGTATCCCGGTGGTATGCTTGCATGCAGGCGGTCGATCCGTGCTTTCAGGCGCCGGCGCCGGCGCTCAAAATTTTACCGATATAGACTGGGTAGACACATTGCTTTGCGGGGGAATTGGCGCCCGAGTTCCAAAACCCACCATTGTGCCAAGGCACTAGGGGTTCGGTGGGGGAACAGATGGGTTAGAGATGCGCCTTGGCCTGCTCGGCAATGGCGGAGAATGCCGCCTCATCGTGGACGGCGAGGTCGGCAAGAATCTTGCGATTTATTTCAATGCCTGCCCGGCCCAGGCCATAAACCATCTGGCTGTAGGATACACCATTGAGACGGGCTGCAGCGTTGATCCGCGCAATCCACAAGCGGCGGAAATCCCTTTTCCTCCTGCGTCGGTCGCGGTAGGCGTAAACCTGAGCTCGGTCTACCGCTTCCCGTGCGGTACGGAAAAGACGGTTGCGGGCTCCCCAATAACCCTTTGCCTGCCTGATGACCTTTTTGCGGCGCCTTCTGGAAGCAACGCTATTTTTCGCCCTTGGCATGGTAAAACCCTCCCTACTTCATACCAAGCGCGCGTTTTATACTGGCGCTGTTTGCCGATGCGATGGGCTCGGATTTTCGGAATGCCCGTTTGCGTTTGGTAGTCTTCTTGCCCAGGAAATGGGTGGCGCAGGCATTGCGGCGCTTGAGGCTGCCCGAGCCTCGTCTTTTAAATCGTTTGGCAGAGGATTTGTGGGTCTTGATCTTGGGCATTACTCCCTCGTTACCTTAACTGTGATGAAGGCTATTGCGAATAGAAGTTCCAAATATAGGCCGCGCCAAATATGCTGTCAAGAAAGGCGCTACTATATGGAAAGGTAGAGAGAATCTATTTGAGTAGGAGCAGTTTGCGCACCTGACGAAAGTCGGGGCCGCGCAATTCGAGCAGGTAGACACCGGCCGCCACCGCGCGTCCGCTATCGTCCCGTCCCTTCCAGGTCAATGTGTGGTATCCCGCTGCTAGGCGCCCGCCAACCAAGGTGCGAACCGGGCGTCCCAGAAGGTCATATACCCGAAGGCGGGTCCTGGATTCATGGGGAAGAAAGAAAGACACCGTGGTTAGGGGATTGAAAGGATTGGGAAATGCCGGAAACATGACATAGTTCTGGGGCAAGGCCTCCAGCACCACCGAGGGTGGAGCGGCGAGGGCTACCGTCCGGCCGCGGGTATAGCCGAGAGCGCCGCTGGATCGCAGTGTGGTAGTCCCGGAGGTCAGGCGCTCGAATACCAGAGTGCCGAGGTCGCCCCCGTGAAATGGTTCCTGACTGGAGGCCAGACCAGCGGCCAAGAGCAGTTGCCCGTTATCGCCGTGGCCGATCCAGGGCAAAGGAACTTGGGCGGAGCGCGGCAGGAACTCCCCAAAGCGCAGCACTTCTGGATCGAATTCCAGGGCGAGGGCGTAGCCGCGCAGAGGATGTGGGCCTTGCCAGTGAAGTTCAAATTGGGTCCTGTCGAGGTCGCCTGTTGCGGGCAGGGACTGCAGGTGCAGGTGCTGGGGGGCGGCGGCCACCGGCGTGGCCAGTGGTTTGGCTGCGGTACCGCTGAATTGTTCGGCAAAGACAAAGAAGTCGTCGAAGTCTATTCTGTTCAGCGAATCACCGTTCTGGTTGATATCAAATTTGGGATCCCAGTCGGGCGAGGTCGGAGTGGTCCCGAAGTGGTCTGCGAAAAGGAAAAAGTCCTCAAAATCGACCACGGCATCAAAATTGAAGTCACCGATTAACGCCGGCCGTATACTCAATCGCACGCTGGAGCCTGGTCGCAGGGTATCTTGAAGGCTGTGATCGCTACTTTGCAGCCGAGCCTCGAGCAGGCGGATCGAGCTGGTTTGTCCCCGGGCAACTAAGGCCGGATCGACCGCAAGGGAAAGCACACCGAGCAGGCCGTCGCCGGAGACGCCCTGGGCTCCTTCCTGGGTCCTGGCACCCACTTGCAAAAGAGTATCCATTGGCGTTGTCGCGGAAGGCAGGACCGAATTCCCTCCCGACTTAAGCAGGTTGGACTCCCCGGGACTGTCCGCAGAAAACCCGACCAGGTTCAGAATGTCGGGGTCAAAGCTCAGAAGGAATTCGAAGCTGACCAGCTGCAACGCTTCCTCGACGTAGAAAGCCAGGGCAATCTCATCTCCGGGGGTCAGGGTAGTATCCTGCAATCCCTGGAAGCTGTCGTCCGGATTGAGATCGAGTTCAAGCCGGGTTGGTACTACCCCAGCGCCACGCAATGGGATCCGCACAGATTGGTTGTCCGGATCGTTGGTAGTGAATCCTATACTGCTCTCGGTGGAACCGCGATTGGATGGGATGAAGCGCAGTTCCAAGGTTGTGTTGGCCTCTGGGGCTATGACACTGGTGCCAAAAGTGGCGATGAATTGCAGATTGCCTACCTGGAGGCTGGTGATTTCGAGATCGAGATGGCCTTCATTGGCGATTTCAAGCACCACCTGGACGGTGTCGGAGAGGGCTACCTCGCCGAAATGGATGGTTTCGGTAGCTAAGGAGATCCGGGGAATCCGGCGGCCGTCGACGACCCAGGAGATGGCCGTGGTGCCGGTGGCGTCCGAGGTTTGGAAGATCAGTGTGTCCACTGCCGATGGGTTGGGAAGATAAGTCAGGCTGGTGTCCGAAGTTCCCTGTTGCGGGTCGCCATTAAGCAGCCAGGCGTAGGTCAGTGGATCGCCTTCTTCATCGCCGACCGAGACGACAAAGTCAGCTTCAGCCCCGGGGGCGATTACGATTGAGGTGTCGATGGGACTGCGGCTGGCAATTAGAGGTGGGTCATTCACCCAGAGAACGCGGAGGTCAAAGCTCTGGACGGCGGTTTGCCCGGCTGGATCTGCCACTTCGATGCGGATGGCCTGCAGCCCGGTATCGGTGGCGGTGGGGGTCCACTCGATAATTCCGGTGGTGTCGATTCGCATGCCCCTGGGCGCCACACTGAGGACGTAGGTCAGAGTACCTCCTTCTTCGTCGGTGCCCAAGAGGGGATAAAGATAGAGTAGATCTTCCGTTGCCGTGGTCTTGGGCTGGCTAATGATTCGGGGTGGATCGTCCACTTGGGCGACCACGACCCTGAAATTTTGATCTGCAGTGCCACCACTTCGATCAGTTGCCCGCAGGGTGATGGTTTGAGCTCCTACCTCGGATTGGGACGGGGTCCAGCGCAAAACACCGAGCGAATCTACTCGAATAGAGTTTGGGCCGGCCACCAGGCTGTAGGACAAAGTATCGGCAGGGTCTGGATCTGTCGCTACCAGAGTATAATGATAGGTAGAGTCCTCAATGGCCGTGCTGTCGGGCGTACTGGTGATCAGAGGAGGGTCATTGGTATTGAGCACCTCGAGGGTGAACTGGTGCAGGGTAGTGCCGCCTCTGCCATCGTCGACGACGATTCGGATTAAATTGCTGCCTACATCGCTTTGGGTTGGGAGCCATTGGAGCTGGCCTGTCCGGTTCTCCACCTTCATGCCTTCGGGTCCGCTGGTAAGGCTATAGGAGAGGACGTCGCTGTCCTCGTCGGTAGCTACAATAGAGTAAGAGTAGAGGGAATCCTCGAAGGCGATAGTGGCCGGCACGCTGGTGACGACGGGATTTGCATTGAGGGGCCTGACCCGCAGAGGATAGTATTGCCGCCCCTGTCCGGAGTTGGTGTATACTATGACGCCTACCACGTAAGTTCCGGTATCGGCCAGAGTGGGCGTCCAGGTTATGGGAGGCAATTTTCCAAAAGCCCCACGCATGGAGGGAGGGGAAGGAGGGCCTTGGAGCAAATCAATCAGGTTGATCTTGGTGCTCGGATCCAAGGTAGGATCATAGGTGTAAACTTGTCCTTCCACGGCGAGACTGTCAGGCAAGGTGACGATGTCGAGTTCGAGGAAGCTGCCTGGACCACGGGGATTGGGGTTCACCGGTCCTCCCTCAGAGCCGATGTCGTTGCGGCCGCCGAATCTATTCCGAAGGGCAGGATTCGGATCTCCGGCCTTTATGGCCGGAGATCCCGTCAACAGCTCGAAGCGGTTGATGGTAGTGTCGAGAAAGGCGGGATTGGCAAAAAGGTTGCCGATTGCGCTTTCCGGCTTTGAAAAACTCGGGACCAGGGCGTTGAGCTCCTCTATAGCAGCCGTAGTGTCTCTGACCACCATGGTTCTGACGATAGAACCTTTGGCGGTAGTGTCCGGAAAAGTCTCGGCGGTGAAAACGCTGATATTGTAGTTCAGGAAGCCGAGATCCCCGGTTGGATCGATAATTTCAATCCGGACCTGATTGCTGCCGGTATCGGCTAATGTCGGCGTCCAGTGGACCTCGCCCAACCTGTCCACATCATTGTGGGAGGCGCCGCTGGGGAGGATCAGGGAGTTGAAGTCGTAGGCGGATCGGTTGCCCTCCACTTCAATGCGGAAGGAATGGAGATCTCCCACTGTGATCGGCACTTCGACCTTGGTGGTCTCCCTGGCCATGCCAATGGTTCTGCCAGTTGCGTCCTTGACGGCGAGAAAACCGGTGGTGTCCGGAAAGTTCTGGCCGGTGTAGACGTTGATTTCGTAGTCCAGGGAATCGACCCTTCCTGTGGAGTCCTCAATCTCGACGACCACCGGGTTGCGGCCTGTGTCGTTAAGTGTAGGTCTCCACTCAATCCTGCGCGGGCCCACGGTGTAAGCACGAGGAGGTAAGGTGAGCGGTTTGAAGGTATACTTGGAAGTGTCGCCCTCGACCTCGATAGTGTAGGTGTAGAACTGTCCCGCCGTGGCCAGAGTGTCGGGCACGTTGGTTACCAGGGGTGGGATAAAGACCCCGAGTTCTTCGAAGGTGAGGGTGTCCCCGACTGAAGTCAACTTCTTAACAGGCGGGGAATTGGTCATGAACGGCGGTACTGAAATTCCGACTTCTGTAAAGGTCAGGGTATCAAAAATGGTGCGCTGGACCTTGTTTGTGTCGCCTTTGTCAGAGATGTAAAGGACATCCGTTTCCCAGAAAAGATTGTAGCGCACCATGGGATCGGCCCCCGCAGCGGCGTCGAAGAGGGTGGCCTCACCCAGAAAAATATTGCTGTTGATGTCTGTTCGGGTGCTGGAACTGAGGATGTTCGGTGCTGAGTTCCTGTAAAAAGTATTGTTGCGAATTTCGTCGCGGTTGACGGTGTCAGCGAAGACATTGTGGGTTTCGACGACGGGAATGGATTCAGCGGAACTACCACTGTTGCGCACAACATTGTTGAAAAATTTGAGCCGGCCGTTTTTTACGTAGACCACGTGGCCGTTCCGGGATGCTTGATTGTTAAAGAAGCGGCAGTCGACAACGCGCAAAGAGCAGGATCTGGCGTAAATGGCACCCCCTTGTGGAGCGCGGCCATTGGTGAAGTCGATGTCAGAGATAACGAAGTCAGAAGTGGCAGCGGTGAGGTGAAAGAAGTTGGAGGTCCCCTCTGCGTCGAAAACAGTGAGTCCATTGGTCCTTATGTAGATATCGGGCGCGGTGAAAACGAGGGGAAAGGACTCTCCTCGGCTGGGGGAATAGGTGCCAGGAGCGACGTCAATGACGTGGGGGCGTCCTTCTTTGACCAGATGAGCTACTCGAAGGGCATGGGTGATGGTGCGAAAGGGGGTGGAATCATTTTGCGCACTCTGGACGCTGCGACGATTGTCCCCTTTGGGCGGGGTAGTATCGTTGAGGGCCGGGCTACCGTCAACATAGAAGCGCAGGGCATGGGCAGGTACAACTACCAGGCAGCCAAGTACAAAGAACAGAGCGGTGGTGCGGAAAAACATAAAGGAGTCCTCCCTCTATGATAACCAGTTAGCTGGAGAACGAATTGGGCAGGGGACAGGTGCGGGAAGTTCCTCCTAAATACAATAAAGTTCCAATATTGTCAAGGGGTTATATGATGCCAGCCGGTGTCCGAGGGATGCGGCTCTCGAGAAGTTCGCGGATACGGGGAACCATGAATAGGTCGTCCACAGGGAAACGGGCAAGTTCCCTGCTGAGCAAGTGAACACGTTCGTTTACTGCCAGCGAGCGGTTCGCGATAATGCAGGTTCTGTCACCGTACTTGCACAGGCCGCCAGGGCCCTCCAGGGCTTCGTAGCGGATCTCCACGTTGAGTTCGGCAGCAAGTGTCTCAAGTTCCTGAAGGATAGATAGCTGGTCCATCATACAAAAATAATCAAATCGGCTGTTTGTGCACGGGTAAATTATTATTTTACAGAATTGATTTCCCTCTGAAGGTTCCTCATTCTGGAAACCTGCGAAGAATGGGTGTTGAGATCGCGAATTTGGCTGGTTCAAAACCATGGGTATTGCTGACCAATGATGATGGAGTGGATTCTCCTGCCTTGTGGTATTTGTTGGGTGAATTGTCTTCAAGTGTCGAGGTTCGGGCGGTGGTTCCGGCAGGGGAGTGCAGTTGGACGGGAAAGATTCTGAGCCGGCTTTCCAGGCTCGAACTCGGGCAGGTGGAACGAGACGGTTTCAAGATCTGGACCTTGAACGGATATCCTGCGGATTGCGCCAATGTGGGTATTCACAATCTGTTCGATACGCGGCCGGCACTGGTGGTTTCGGGCATAAATATGGGAGCTAACGCGGGATTGGCTTATTTCTTGAGTTCAGGCACCGTCGGAGCGGCAATCGAAGGCATTCTAAGCGGTATACCGGCAGCGGCTTTTTCCGCTCAGTTGCTACCAGATGACTATTCCCGCTGGTGGCGACATAGACAACTGAGCACATCTCTGGAGGCTCTGTTGCGGAACACCGCAATCGTTTCGCGCGAAATCGTGGAGGAAGTCCTGCGCGGCGGATTGCCCCAAGGAGCTTCCTTGTTGAGTGTGAACATGCCTCCCAATACCACGCCTGAGGCAACCAGGCGAATTGCTGCCCTGACCACTACCGAATACGGGTCGTTTTTCCATTTCAACGAAACTTCGAGACACCTTGAGCACGGCGGTATCAAATTGCGGTCTCAACAAGGCCAAGCTCAAGGTGATATCGCTGCGCTTGAACGCGGTGAAGTGGCGATTACCCCGATTCGCTTTGCCTTATCCGCGGAGTGCAGGGAGGAGGATCGTCGGCGTTTCGAAGATAATGGCTGAGCCGGCTTTAAGAGCAATCGAATTCCAAAATGGACTTCAGAGGCTGAGAAGGCCTTGGATAATGCTGGTTCTGTCCTCTCTTCTCTGGGTCACTCATGGGGTGGCTGAAGAAGCGTGCGAAGACTCTGTTCAGCAGCAGGAGGGTACGATTTCAGCCACCTTGACCAAAGCGCCGCGGGCGGTGACGGAGCAGACCGCGGAGGTGGTGCGGTGGATGGCTCGGAGGCGGCAGTTTTCTATCAATGGGGTGCCCTACGGATTTACCGGGCTCCCCATTGTTTATTTTAGCCCCAACACGGGCTGGAAGTATGGAGCGCGGCTGCAATGGGTGGACTACCGCCGCCGGCCCTATCGCTACAAAATGACTCTTTATATGCTACGGGCTGAAAAGGGTGACACGAGGCTTTATTACCGAATAAGAGTGCCGCGGATTTCCGGCACGAGCTTCGGAGTTCAGTTGCTGGCCAGTTTCAGAAACGATATACGCACCCGCTACTATGGCCAGGGTAATGACAGTGTTTTTAACGAGAAATTCATCGACCAGAGTCACCCGGATTTCAAGGACGGGAACTACTATCTCTACAAGCTCGAGGCACCTCGCTTCATCTTCAATTTGTTGCGTCACCTCGGTGGTCCTGTTTCAATGTCCATAGGTGTGGGAGTAGAACGGACAAAGGTCAGCCGGCGCGGCGGAAGGTCCTTCTATGTTGAAGAAGGTACTCCGGACGGAGTTGAAGATGGATTAACCAGCTTTGGCAGTTTGACCTTCAACTGGGATACCCGCGACGAGGAGACAATTGCGCGCGATGGGGTCTTTCACGAATGGTCCTACGAGAACTCGCGCAACTCGCTTCTGGCTCTGATCTTCGAAGAGATCGACTTCAGACGCTACACCTTTACCGACGCTCGCTATTTTTCTCTTTCACCACGCTTTAACCTTGCCCATCGCTGGGTTTTTGAAGTTCTCAGCGGTTCGGTGCCGTTATATGCTTATGGGGAGGTGGGGGGAAGCAGAAGGGTTAAAGGGTTGGGTGGCAGCGATTCCCTGCGCGGTTTCGACCGGCAGCGCTTCACCGATAATGTCAGGTTTTTTTCAAATTTGGAAATGCGCTATCAACTGTTCAATACGAGGGCATTCAAACAATATTTCGAGTGGCATGGGATCTTCTTTATGGATATGGGTAGGGTATGGCCGCATCTGGGGCGATTGACTCTGAAGCGGATGCACCGGACGGCCGGGGGGGGATTGAGGCTTTACTGGAATTCTGAATTTGTAATTCGGGCAGATCTGGGCTTTTCTGCCGAACAGGTCTATTTGGGGTTGAAGTACCGCAACATATTTTGAAATCCTTCCCTGCTGCAGACCGGAGATTTTTTGAACCTTGCCTTTATATTTCCCTGGTCAGGACGTGGCTACCACCAAATGGAGGCAACGTTTCAAAGGAGCCTCTTCAGAGGCCAGAGGCGGCGGATGCAGGTTCCGAAGTAGTTCGGGAGGCTTCCTCGGCGGGAGCGAGCAGGGCAATGAGGCGGGCAAGGGTTGCGGCCATTTCCTTGCGTCCTACGATGCAGTCAATGAAGCCGTGTTCTAGTAGGGTTTCCGCGACCTGGAAGCCGGATGGCAGCGCTTCTGTGTTGAGAAATTGTTTGATGACCGCCTGGCCTGCGAAGCCGATTCGGGCTCCAGGTTCGGCTATGATGACATCGCCAAGCATGCCGAAGCTGGCGGTGACACCTCCGTAGGTGGGGTCTGTCAAGATGGAGATGTAGGCCAGGCCTGCATTCGCCAACTGGTGCAGTTTGGCGCTGACCTTGGCCATTTGCATCAAGGAGTAGGCGCTTTCCTGCATGCGCGCCCCGCCCGATTGCGACAAGATGACTAGAGTTCGCCGCTCGGCAATGGTCTTTTCGATGAGGCGAACGATTTTCTCGCCAGTGGCGCCTCCCAGGCTGCCCATGATAAATCGGGTGTCCATGATGCCCAGAGCTACCGGATGACCCCCGATGCTGCCGGTCCCGGTGTGAATTGCCTCGTTCATCCCACTCGCTTTTTTGCTGGCTTTAATCCGATCCATGTAGCGCTTGTCGTCCTTGAACCCGAGGGGATCGGCAGCGCTTATGCCGGCGTCGATTTCGACGAAGGAACCAGGGTCGGCGAGAAAATCGACGTAGTATTCATGCCCCATGCGGAAGTAGTGGCTGCATTGAGGACAAATCCAGTGATTGCGCTCAAGGGTGTTTTTGTAAGAGGTGTGGCCGCACTGGGGGCACTTGTTCCAGATATTGTCGGATATCTCACGCTTGATCCGGGACTTGAATCCCTTCTTCATCCTCTGGAACCAATTCATGAAATAAGTCCTCTCAGATCAGATTGCGACGACGCAATCCGGCTAAGGTCAGGCCGGCAGTAAGCAGGATACCCGCTGAAGCCAGGAGGGCTGGTTTGAGCCTATTGTAGGTGGACGGCTCGGGGTCTGATGGACAGGGATCAGGATCCGCATTCAGCGCCTCCACAAGACGGGCAGCAAAGGCGCTCGAATCGGGTGGTTGTGCCGGGGCGAGAGCCGCGTTAGCGAGAGCGGTGACCTGTTCATAGTGCTGCAGACGGGCACAGAAGCTGGGATCGAAGACGAGGTGATCGCCGATCTCTGCGGCTTCCCTCTCATCAAGCTCACCATCTATATAGGCGGATAATCGAAGCTCTGTCTTGCGCTTTTGCCATGGGGCCTGCATAGTTTACCTCAGCATTGGTGAAGGGCAGAAGAGGGTGGAGCGAAGCATGCCGGCGCTAGGCCGGGCGTCGTTCGCTCGCCCTGGAATCCCGCGCCAATTGATCCTTTCACTGGTTCAACAGCCTGTGCTGTTCGAGTTTTTTCAAGAGCTTTTTACGCGCTGCATAAATCCGCGAACTCACGGTTCCCAGAGGGATTTGCAGAATGCGGGCAATTTCTTCGTAGGAAAGTTCCTCAAGGCTGTTCAAGACGAGGACCTGGCGTAGATGATCTGGCAATTTGTCTAGCCATTTGAGCAAAAGTTGCCGGGTCTCCCTGGAAATGCACAGGGTCTCGGGATTTGGCGCGGTCGCCGGTTCCCAGGTATCTCCATCGTCCCCGCGGTGCAATCCCAGGCGCTGCCAAGCGCTGCGGGCGCGATCGCGCCGCCGGTTCAGACTCAGGCGCAAGACGATTCGCAAGATCCAGGTTTTGAGCGCGGCCTCGCCGCGAAAACTGCCAAGGGCCTGATGGATCTTGACAAAGGCATCCTGGACAACTTCCTCGGCGTCTTGACAATCGTTCAGAGTCTTGAAAGCCAAGTCGTAGGCCAAGGGATGGTAATCGCGCACTAAGGCGCGAAAGGCCTCCATATCCCCAGCGACGATTCGTCGAATGCGCTGATTTTCCCGAGAGTTGAACACCTCCATGTTCATATCTTGTATTAACCTCATTTTGAGACACCGGATTCGGCTTCCTTCTTCAGAAAATTGCGCCGCGCAAGGGAGTTGTCAAGGAATGGGGGCGGTGCGGAAATTCTCATTTAAGCTTCCCCCCGCTTTTGGAGAAGGACCAAATTCTTCACAGAGGTACACCTTTTCCCTCTCTTGTTTCATTCTGCGTGATCCGTGCTACTTCGCGTTAGTCTTTGCGGTTCTGTTTTTCACCTGCACGGTGGGGATGGGCGAATCGTCGGGACGGATTGTGGTCCATATCGATTCGCTTGCGAATATGGGCTCCCGGGTGATGGGGTATCAGGGAGCCGAAACAGCGGCTGATTATCTGCAGAGAAATCTCAGAGCCAGCGGGGTTGAGGAGGTTTACATGCGTCCGTTCCAGGTGCCAACACCGGTGGATGAAGGAGCCGGACTGGTGCTGCTGGAACAGGGCCGGTCCCTCGAACTGTATCACAGGTGGCCCAATTTGGTGCGCACTTCGACCCTGCCGGAGAAAGGGATCGAAGCGCGCTTGGTTTATGGCGGCAGAGCGGGGCCGGGAGAGTTGGACGGTCTGGAGATTGCGGGGAATATCGTGGCACTGGAGTACAATTGCGGGAGGAATTGGGTCCTGGTTTTTGAACTGGGAGCAGCGGCGGTCATTTTCCTTGAACCCCTGCGCACCCACCGCAAGGAGGGAGAGGACAAATTTCTCACCACTCCGGCGGATTTACCGCGTTTTTATGCCAGCGGAGAGACCGAGCGGGTATTGCGTCGGGAGTTGGAGAAGGGAGAGCCGACGGTGAGGATCTGGGGCCGGATGAGTTGGCGTTCAGCCCCGGCCAGGACCGAGGTGGGAATAATTCCCGGGAGCGACGCTGTTTTGGGCAATGAAGCAGTAATGATCGGGGCCGTACTACGATGCAATTTCTCCTGTCCCGGCGCGGGCGCCCGGAGCTGAACAGGCTGCCGGGATTGCCGCATGGCTGGAGATCAGCCGTCTTTTGGTTGGGGCGAGACCGAGGCGCACCACGATTCTTGTGGCCACGGCAGGCCATTTTCAGAATATGGCCGGGATGCGGGATTTTGTGGCTCTACTGCGACGCAGCGACCGTGGGATGCCCGGCGGGGGACTGGGGCGGCGGCTGGGGGATTTTGAGATTGCCTATTTTCTCGGACTGGATCTGAGTTCGCACGCCCGCAGGATCGGTTTGGTACAGGCTGGGAGCCCCTATCGGGTACGCAAGATCGAGCCCTTGATTTACGATCGGGTCGTTCGCTTTGCACGAGATTACGAAGAAACCGTCCTGGGAGGGGAGATGATTTTGGGTGGAGAGCTCAAACCCAGGCGCCAGCGCCGCCTTGTCGGCCAGCTCCCGAAGCGTGTTTCGGTGGAAGGGGCGGTGGTCAATCTGGCCGGATATCTGGGACTTACCTTCGTCACCGCCGCAGACGAGCGCGCCGCCTTTGATTCCCCCCTGGACCTGCCCCACCGCGTCGAAGTGGAAAATCTGGCAGTCCAGGTGCGCTTTATCGGCGAACTGATTGGCAATCTTGTGGACGATCGGGGCAATGGGGTGCAAATCGCCGAACGCAAGGATTCTTTCGGGACTCTGCGGGGGCGGGTTTTGACCTGGGGCGCAGGGAGCTACGGTCCCGAGCGCCCGGTGGCAAATGCCTGGGTGCGGGTACGCACCCTACACAAATCAATGATGGGTATGCGTCCGGACCCATTGGCCTTGAGCGACAGCAGCGGGCGATTCGTTCTGGAAGGCCTGGAGGCAAAACTCTTTATCTCAAACCCGTGCATCTGGAGGTCTATGGGCTGGAAAAAGAAAGTGGAAGGGTGGTCTTTGCCCTTGACCACCGCCCATATGGAGCGCAGCAGTACCCGGCGCAAATTCTGATGAACCACCTGGAGAAGGAAATTGGTTTGGTTGGTTTTTCCTGTCGGAACATGACCATCTTCGATTTGTTCGATCCGCGCTATTTTTCGACCCTGGAGCGTATTCAGTTGCTGGACGCGGAACAGGACGCTGTGCTGGTGAACTATGGATTCTGCCTGCCCCCCACCCCTCAGGAGATCCGCCGGCACGGCTATTACAACTCTATGGGGTCCGCAATTGAAAGGGTGGGGGTGGCCTTCGTCCCTCCAGTTGCGGTGGTCAAGGTGATCATGACTACTGGTCGCTATGGGTTGGGCCGCCGCTTGTTGCTGCTGAATGGCGCACCGGATATGCCCGGTGGACATGGCTTAGGTGCCGCCCAACACGCGAGACTCGCGCCTGGTGCCTGGCGTGTCGCCGGTGACATCTTCTGGTTGAATGCAGCGCGGCTCGACAACCTGGAGCGCCACGGCATTCACAGCGGGCTGTTGCGCCGCCTGCACACAAAGACGGATTCCCTGTTGCAGGCCGCGAACGGGGCCTTGGGTGCGCGGAACTACCGAACCTTCGAGGATTTGAGTCGGCGGGCATGGAGCTATGCCCTGCGGACCTAGGGAGGAATTTAAAAACCTCATCCTGGACGTGGTGAATGGCGTTCTGTTCTTCCTGATCCTGCTGCTGCCCTTCGCTTATTTGGGAGAACGATTGTGCTGGGAGAGCGCTGATCTGAGGCGCCAGGCGGCAGGTTTCGCCCTCATTTTTTTTCCGGGTTCCTGGCTTTGCGCTACGTGCACCCGGCATTTGAGCTGACCATCTATCCTTCCCTCGCTCTCCTGGGGTTTTTGATTCTGGCTGTGAGCACAGTGGTAATTGTCCTGGGGTTGGGCCGGCTCAACGAGGAACTGCGGGCCTCGGTGTCGAGCCGGGTCGCCCGCCACCGAGCCGACACTGCTCGCCACCTGGCGCTGGGGCGCGGGTTGCTCCTGGGTGTGGTGCAGATGCGCCGCCGTCCGTGGCGTAGCGCTCTGACCTGCCTCACGCTTGTGCTGTTGACTTTCTCATTGCTCTCCTTCACTTCGGTGCGAGCGGCGATTCGCTACAATCAGACTCACATTGGTACTGGCGCCGGGCGCGATGCCTTGCTGCTGCGATTGCCTGGTTGGGAAGGGATAGTGGAAATCACCTATGATCATTTGCGCCTGCGCTTTGGTCCTGCAAGTACCCTGCCGAGGGCATGGTACTTGCAGGAAGGATTGGTGAAAGGGACCGATGGCCGCCGCGTTAAGGCGGATGCCGTTCTGGGGATGACTGCCGGGGAGGAAGGACTCAGCGGTGTCGATTCAGCCCTGAGCGCCGGGCGCTGGTTCGCGCCGGGAGAGCAGGAGGTCTGCATTCTGTCCGAGGGGCAGGCTGCCGCCCTCGGCGTGCAAGAAAAAGACATGGGAAAGGTGTGGGTTCGCTTTCTGGGTGCAGATTACAGGGTTATCGGCAAGATGGACAGCCGGTCGTTCGATGATCTCAAAGACATCAGCGGAGGTCCTCTGACCCCGCTGGACCCGCAAGCCCAGCAGCCCCGGGAAGAGGAGGCGGGGTGGGGCAGAGGGGGAGTGGAAGAGGCTTTTGTCCACATGAGCAGCTCCCATCTGCTCCTGCTGCTGCCCTACGAAGTCGTGCGCAGGTGGGGGTGAACACACCCGGCTTGCTGCGGTGGCAGTGTTCTTTGCGGAGGATAGTGGAGTTCTGGAGGAAATCGCCAATTTCGCCGCGGTGGTGAGCCTGAATCTATTTGTTGCCCGGGAAGGCGAGCGCTATCTGGTCAACACCGTAGGTTTGCAGTCTTTTTCGGGCCGGGGGGATTTGTGGGTTCCCATCCTCATCGCTGCCCTGATCGTGTTCAATATAATGATAGGTGCGGTCTACGAGCGGATGTCCGAAATCGGCACGCTTAATGCCATCGGCCTGGCGCCTGTGCACGTGGCCGTACTTTTTTTGGCCGAAGCTGCGGTCTTCGCCAATCTCAGCGGGGTGCTGGGTTATCTCCTTGCCCAGTTCATGGCTCGCCTGGGCTGGATCTATGACCTGTTTCCTGCCCTGACTCTGAATTATTCTTCCCTTTCGGCAATTATCACCATGTCTGCCATAATGCTGGTTGTGCTGCTTTCGGCCCTATATCCGGCGCGCAAGGCCGCGCAGATTTGCATGCCCGGGGTAGAGCGCAAATGGCGCCTGCCGCCTCCCGAGGGCCGGCGGCTGCAGGTGCCAATGCCCTTTGTGTTGCGAGAGGATGAAGCCCGAGCCCTTGTTGCCTTTTTAGGCGAATATCTGGACGCCTACAACGAGCAGTCGATCGGCGCTGGATTCTACGCGGAATCTCTGCACTTGGGTTCAACAACGACAGCCGCGGGCCTGCGGGCGCGGCTGTGGCTGGCTCCTTTTGACCAGGGAAAATCCCCGGATCTGGAAATCGCAACCGAACCCGATGCAGACCAACGCTTCTGTTCCCTGCATATGTACATAGACCACCTTTCAGGGGACGCCGCCGCCTGGTTGCGGGCGAATCGGACTCTTGTCAACGATCTGCGCAAGCAGTTCCTGGTGTGGCACGCTCTGCCTCAGGTCGAGCGCGACCAGTATATCCGGGAGGTGGTATGAAAAAGTGGAGAGTGGAGGCGATCTGGAGGAGTATCGCGGCCTTATGGAGCGTCCGGAGAATTTTGCGGAGGGCATGACCTTGCGTACGGCTCTGGGCGCTCTCTTCATCGGATTTGCGATGATGCCGGGCGCGATCTACATGGGGCTGATAGCGGGTTCGAGTATGGGGTCGGCGGCCGAGTGGGGGACAATCATTATCTTCGCCGAGATGGCGCGGCGTACTTTTTCCCCCTTGCGCCGTCAGGAGATTTACGTGCTCTACTACATCGCCGGAGGCCTCACCCACGCCCTTGCCGGGGTCATGCTGGCCGGTGGTCCCTTCGGGTTGTTGATCTGGAACCAGTACCTGGTGCAGTCGCAGATCGGACATGCCCTTGGAATCGCAGCCCAGATCCCGGACTGGGTCGTCCCGGCGGCAGATTCGATGGCCTTGACGGCGCGTACTTTTTTCCATTCCGATTGGACCCTGCCGATCGCACTCCTGGTTGTGGGTCAAATTCTGGCGCGCGCCGAGTGGTTTGGCCTTGGCTACGTACTCTTTCGCTTGGACAGGGATGTCGAAAATTTACCCTTCCCTCTGGCGCCGGTGGCTGCACAGGGGGCCATGGCACTGACGAGGGCGGGGCGGGTCCGGAGAGCTGGCGCTGGCGCATTTTCTCGGTCGGCATGGGGGTCGGCCTGCTTTTCGGCCTGGTTTTCATCGGTCTGCCTGCTCTTTCCGGTCTGATTGCTGCACAACCCGTTGTGCTTCTGCCTATTCCGTGGATCGACCTGACCCGAAACCTGGAAAACCTGATGCCCGCCACTCCATTCGGGCTGGCCACGGACCTGGGCCTTGTGCTGGTGGGATTTGTCCTGCCATTCTGGGTGGTGGTTGGCGGTTTCGCCGCCACCGTGTTTCAAACCATTGCCAACCCGGTGTTCTACCACCTGGGCTTTCTGGGGCGTTGGCGGCCGGGTATGGATACGATTATCGCCCATTTTTCCAACGATCTGGATGTGTGGATGAGCGTTTATATCGGCACCGGTGCAGCGGTGGCCGGTGTGGGCATGATCCAGGCGTTCAGAGCCCTGCGCTCCCGCCTCCGGCCTCGGAGGCCCCCGCCTCGCGGGCGAGGGGACTTTCCCATTTGGATGGGCATCGCTCTCTATGTTTCGGCCGCCTGTGCCTACATCGCCCTGTGTTCTCTCCTCCTGAAAGACGATCACTTTCCTTCAATTTTCCTGGTTGGATTCGCCTTTATCTTGACCCCCTTGGTCTCTTACGTGGACGCTCGGATGGTGGGTCTGACTGGACAGACAGTGGGCATTCCTCTGGTGCGGGAAGGGGCTTTTTTACTGAGTGGCTACAGGGGAGTGGACATCTAGTTTGCGCCCATTCCCTACGCCGATCATGGCCGCCGCGCTCAGATGATCCGCGAGGTGGAGTTGACTGGGACCCGGCTGACGAGTATTGCCAAGGCCGAGTTGGTCATTTTGCCGGTGGCCCTGGGCTGCGGCTTTTTGTTCTGGTCGCTGGTCTGGAAGATGAGCCCAATTCCCTCTGTCATTTTTCCATATTCCCAGCAGTACTGGCACCTGGCCGCTTTGAGGCAGTTCACCTGGTTCTCATTTACGACCGAGGGTGGGATGGACTTTTGGGAAATTGTCAAGATTCCATGGGTCGCTGGAGGATTTGGTCTTGCCGTGCTGGGTCTATGGGTTTTGGCGGGGCTGGGGCTGCCGGCATCACTGATGTACGGTTTCATTCGAGGGCTGCAAAGTCTGCCTCACATGTTGATTCCGGAAATGTTGGGCGCCTGTTTGGGACGCTACTATTTTGAACGGCGCTTTGGGAGGGAAACATGGCGGCGTTGGGCTCCAGTTTTGCTAGCGGGGTTCGCCTGCGGCAACGGGCTGGTGGGAATGGCAGCGGTAGGTGTCGTGCTGATTACCAGATCCGTAGCCCAGTTGCATTACTGAGGCTATCCGGGAGGAGGTCTCCATCGGGGGGATAGGATGAACAAGGTACCCCATTTTTAATCGTTCAAAAACCAATGCTTACTTTTCGCGTTTTTTGCCTTTCTGCTGGTGCCATCTTTGTCGGCGCCTGGTTTTTTCAGCGGGTGGAACTGGTCTATGGCGGCCCTTCACCGGCAGGGGGAGTAATGCCGCCGTTGGCACTATTTTTCCTCGCAGCACTGATCCTCTTCGGGCAGGTGACGCGCCGGCTGGGCATGGGGCAAGGGGAGTTGCTCAGTGTCTACCTTATGGTCGCCGTGGGGTTGCCCCTTGCATCCACTGGGCTGGTCCACTACCTGCTGCCTGGGTTGGTGACAGGTTTCTACTCTTTTGCAGATGAAACCGGGCGCTACTTTCCCTTTCTGCGTTACGTTCCCACCTGGATGGCACCCGGTCCGATCAATGGAGAGGCCGCCAGCGGCTTCTTTGAAGGCCGACCCTCAGGCGTGCCCTGGGAAGCATGGATCCGGCCTTTGGCGGGATGGACAATACTCGTCGCGGCTTTGTTCACAACGTTTTTCGGACTGGTGTGCCTACTTGAGAGAAGATGGCTCGAGCAGGAACACTTGCGCTTTCCCCTTACCGAAGTGCCGCTAGGATTGTTGGAAAAAGGGGGCGCGCTGCTGGGGAACCGGACGATGTGGGTGGGGTTTGCTCTGCCGGCACTAATCTACGGTCTCAATGGTATTCACCATTACTTCCTGGTGCCCGGGGAGATTCCACTATATTTCGATTTTGGCGAGGTGTTGCTGGACGCCCCATGGAGTGCCATGGCTCCTTATACTTCGCGCTTCGTTTTCTACTTTTCCCCCCTTCTGGTAGGTTTCACTTACCTTATGTCAGTGGAGGTAGCTTTCAGTACCTGGTTTTTCTTTTTGTTGACTCGGATGCAGCTTCTCTTTTCCGAGTTCTGGGGACGCAGCAGCGACCACGGAAGTTTTATCGGTTTAGGAGGGCAGTGGCGAGAATGGCCCAACTTCTTCCCCCACTTACAGGCTCAATCCCGCGGGGCGCTCCTCGGCGTTGCCATCCTGAGCCTTTGGGCTGCCCGCGGGGCGCTGGTTGCCAGTGCCCGCAAAAATCGGGCATTATGGAAATTTCTCGGGGGGTTTTTGACGCTAGTGACTTGGGGATGGGCAGCCGGTCTCTCCTGAGGTCAAAGTCTGGTCTATTTTCTCATCTTTCTTCTCTCGGTGGTTGGCTGCATGCGGCTGCGTCTCGACGGTGGCCTACCCGTGGTAGGCTTGTTTTTCATGACCGGAAATTTTTTCTTCTTCATTGCCGGCACCGGTCCCGGGGTTTTCTCTCCGGCTGCCTACGTGGCCATTGCTTTCCTCAGCGTTCTATCCTACACGAGCGTGGCCAAGTCTGGCCTGGGTGCAGTTCGAGGGCCTTAAGATGGCAGCAGTTCTTGATGTGGGAAGTCCACGACTGGTTCTTGTCCTGATTCTGGGCATGGTTCTGGGGATTTTGGCCGGATATTGGTCTATGCTTGAACTGGTGTATCAACACGGAATCTTTGCGCTGGACCAGCAGGGCGCAGCCCGCTCTGTGGCAAGGGTAGGCCGCTACCTCCACTACCTGTATGCAGAGGCGGGCACGCAGGTTGGGGGGACGGATTGGGGCCGTTTGGGAGCCATGGTTTTTGGTGTCCTTACCGCTGGAACATTGTCCTTTTTACGGCTGATCTTTCTTCGCTTTCCCTTCCATCCCCTCGGTTTTGTCTACGGCACGGGATTGGGAACTCTGCTGTGGGGGTCGGCTTTGGTCGGCTGGGCAGCCAAGGCCTTGGTGGTGCGCTATGGAGGGGCGGGAACTTACAGGCAGTTGCGTCCATTTTTCCTGGGTATGATTTACGGCGACCTTTTTTTACGGCTGGCGTGGGCTGCAGTATCAGGCCTGGGAGAACCGGGCAGCGGCTGTGATTGGCAGTAGTTTGTTGCGCAATGGTCACCCGTCTGATATGGTGCTGTAACAATAACCAAGTATAGTTTGCGCGTTTTCAATTGGGAGTTCGGTGGCCGAGAGGGTATATTGACACGGAAGCCCGCGATTTGCTATATTTGGACGATAATTCCGCCTTGGAGAATGAGGTGATTTTCCCGATGAAATTTTCAGCTATTTGGAGCAACACGGTTTTATGATTTTGTCGTATTTGCTGATTATTGGGATGGTTGGCGGTTTTGCAGGCAGGGTCACCGCAACTGAAATAGTCGAGGCCGACTCCGTCCGCAAATATCGTTTTCTGGCCAAGACGGCGCGTCTAAAAAAGGACTACGACACAGCGCTAGGAAATTACAAGGAGTACTTGATGTACAGGCCGAACGACCATAAAGCGCATTTTTTCATCGGCCAGATCTACTATAAGAAGTATGAAATGAGTCTAAACGACTCAACGAATGCCGACCAAAGTCAAAAGTATGTTGACGCGGCCCGGGATGCCCTACACCGCGCCCTGGCCGTCGACTCCCTGCACGTCAATTCCAATCTCCTTCTCCATCAGATTTACAAGGGCGAAGGCAACTCTCAACCCGACTCGGCCGCCTATTTCCTGGAGCGGGTGCTGGTCGCGCGCCCGGAGGACTTGAAGTATCGCCGCAAGCTGGCCGACTTCTATCGCCTTCAAGGAAACATTCGTCTGGCCACAGGTCATTATGTTCGGCTCGCCGAAGCCGAGGAGAGCGACAGGGAATTGGTGAAGTTGATAGCCGATCTCTATGGGGATTTAGGGGAAGTAGAGCAGTCTTTGGCGTGGCGCCAGCGCCAACTGGTGGCGCCCGAGTCAGAAGCGACTGGTTCCGCTGACAAAGGGAACAACCAGAGGGCTAAAACCCTGGAATCCATTTTTGAACTGCAGCGGGAAACCGGTGATGTAGAGGCCGCCTTTGCGACCCTGGATCAACTTACCGAGATAGACTCACTGAATCGCCATGCGTACTACAGCCGAATGGTTTCCCTGGCTGAAGAGACTGGTGACAAAAGTATGAAATTCGAGGGTCTTAAGGGGATGGTGCGGGCGGACTCCGGTGATCTGGAAACCCTGGCCAAATTGGTGGATTGGCACCTCGGCGAAGGAGATCGCGAGGCTGCATGGCGGGGACTGGAGCAGGGTCTGCGTCTGGATGAGAGCAACGCCCATTTGCAACTGCTCAAAGGAGATGCTCTGGTCTCTGAAGGTGCCGAGGAAGAAGCTTTGGCCGCATTCGAGATAGCCAAAAGAGACCCTGTGTGGGAGCGCATTGCGCAACAGCGCATCTGGAACCTAAGGCCTCCGGAGACTGAAGAAGAAAAGTTAAAGAGAGCTTTCTTCGGAGGGGAACGAGAAGATAAAGATAAAGAGGAAGAAGAATAAGGAGAGAAAATGTTACTACAACTCTTCCAAGATGGTGGATGGGCAATGTGGCCCCTGCTGGTGTTGCTTATCTTTGGCATCGCTATCACCATCGAACGCTTGTACAACTTGTCGAAAGCGGCGATCAACGCCGAAAAATTTTTCCAGGATCTTGAGGGCAAGCTGCGGTCGGAAGGCCCAGAAAGTGCAGCAGAGCTCTGCTCGCAGACCCAGGGCCCGGTAGCTTCGGTGATTCACGCCGGTCTTTTGCGTTTGGAGCGCGGCATCGACCATGTAGAAAAAGCCATTGAGAATGCCGGCGCTGTCGAGGTGGCGTTTCTGGAACGTGGCATGGTATGGCTCTCGACGGTGGCCAATTTGGCACCAATGATCGGGTTTTTGGGCACCGTGAGCGGTATGATCAATGCCTTTCAGGCCATCAAGCAGAGAGGAGACGTGGTCCCCGCCGAGGTTGCCGGAGGTATCTCCGAGGCCTTGATCACCACAGCATCCGGCCTGATTGTGGGAATTCTGATCCAATTTTTCCACAACCTCTTCGCCTCGCGCATCGATCGCATCATCGCCGATATGCAGGAGCAGACCGCGGCACTCGTCGATGTCCTCGCTGAGCTGGGCCAGTCAGAGAAATAAGAGATATGCTGCAGCCTAAAGAACGGCGGGTTGGTCCCGAAATTCCCACGGCATCGATGGCGGACATTGCTTTTTTGTTGATCGCCTTTTTCCTTGTGACCACCACCTTGAACCAGGACAAGGGTCTGTCGCTGCAATTGCCCCCTGTGTCCGAAAGCAAGGAAATCCCCCAGAAGAACATCTGCAATATTTGGATCAACGCTCGCGACCAGATTGCCTTCTTTGAGGACTCTCAGCTGATTCCCATTGAGTTTGCTGGGCTGCGATCGGAGATCGAGCGGCGCTTAGCCGCGAATGACAAGCTTATTGTCTCGGTCAAATCCGAACGAGGCGCAACCTACCGCATGTTTGTCGACGTTCTCGATGAGCTCAAGCTGGCCGGAGCCACACGAATTTCGATCGCCAATCCGGAAGAGTAGATCGTGAAGTTTGGACGCAAATCTAGAGTGGGCAGTGGGGTGCCAACGGCTTCAATGGCCGATATTTCCTTTTTGCTTTTAGTCTTTTTCATGGTATCGACCGTTTTTGTGCGTTATCGCGGTATCCCGGTGGAACTTCCCGCTGCTGAGAAGATCGAAAAGCTCGAGAGCCGACGGGATGTGACCAACATATGGGTTGGGCCACAGGGAATCATCAACATCGACGACCAGAACATTCCCCTGGACCAAGTGGGACCCATGATTCACGCCAAGATGCGTGCCAATCCGCGAACGGTCATCTCGATTAAGGGCGACGGCAAGGCCCAGTTTGGTCTGATCTCCGACGTTTTGCAGGAACTGCGCAAGGTGGAGGCCTTGCGCGTAAACTTTGCCACCGACCGGGAGCGGGACGTATGATCCGCAGCAAGCAGCCCGAAGCCAACCTGAAACTCCGATACAGAAGGACCTTCTGGACGGCGGTGGGCATTTCTGCGTTGCTGCACTTGGTCATTTTTGCTCTATTCCCTGCTATTGATTTTTCTGCCTACTCCAAGACCCAGGAGCAAATCATCATTCAATTGGAGGAGATCCCCGAAACCAAGCAGGCGCGCCGGCCGCCGCCGCCGCCCCGGCCCGTAGTTCCCATTGCTACCGAGAATCCCAACGTTCCAGACGACGCCACCATAGAAACCACGGATCTGGACCTTGACCTGGATGACCTTCTGCCGCCGCCGCCTCTGGAAGAGCTGCAGGAGGTAGAGTTGGAAGAGGAAGAGGAAGTGGTGGAATTATGGAAGGTGGAAAAGCAACCAGAGGTTGTAGAGAGCGTCAAGCCGGATTATCCGGAGATCGCTCTAAAAGCCAACATAGAGGGTCGGGTTTTCGTTCTCGCTCTGGTCGGCAAGGATGGCATGGTTGAACAAGTGGGGAGGGTAACCGGTCCGGAGGTCTTTCACGAGGCGGCCAAGGCCGCAGCACGGAAGTGGGTTTTTACGCCGGCTATGCAAAACGACAAGCCTGTTCGGGTCTGGGTCAGCCTGCCCTTTACTTTCCAACTCAAATAGCGCGGACGGCAAAAATGGGGTGACATATTTCCCCGGGTTATTTACTTTATTCAAAAAGCGCAAAGTCTCCGGCAATTTCCCCCGCCTATCTCGCTACTTTCTCCCCGCAAAGCACAATTCAGGTCGCGAATTCCTTAGTGCCTGTAACCAGACTCATCTGGTCGCAGGCTGGAGGTTTTGTCTCATGCGTTGCCCTTATTGCAGTCATCAGGATGATAAAGTTGTGGATTCCCGTTCGTGCCGGGAAGGTATGGCTATCCGAAGGCGACGGGAGTGCATCAATTGCAGCCGTCGCTTCACAACTTACGAATACATCGAAAATGTGCCCTTGACCATTATTAAGGCCGATGGCAGAAGAGAACCCTTCGACCGCAGCAAGTTGCTTGAGAAGATCCGCCTTGCATGCTACAAAACCACGGTATCGGTTGATCAGATCGAAGAATTGGTCGATCGAATAGAGGCGGAACTAGGAAATCTTTCGGAAAAAGAGGTGTACTCCAAAGAGGTTGGCGAACGGACCATGGAGCACCTGCGCCACTTTAATGAAGTGGCCTACGTGCGATTTGCTTCGGTCTACCGCCAATTCAAGGACAAGAGCGATTTTGTGCGCGAACTCGAGCAATTGACCCGGTGAATCGGACCCGCTTTACCCTGGGAAAAAACTGCTTGACAAGCCTGCCCTAGGCTGATATCTTTGAAACGTTTCTACAAGATGTTGTAGGTGTTAATTTTGTTCCCCTGAGATAGTGTGGTGCCAGAGGATCTGCCTGGATCCTCAAGCCATCACCAAATGTCTTTCATTCAGGGGGATTCCCCCAATTTTTGTGTATGTTCCCCAACCACCGTGGGAATTATTTTTCCCCAAGGGAGGGTACAATGCCATTTGATCGTCCCCAGAGAGCGTTCGATGCCTCGGATGCACCAGCCAATGGGCATTCCCTAAAGGAAATGCTGGCTCAACTCGAAGGTCAGGGGCTTGAGCGCAATGGTTACGACGAGTTGCTGGCGTGTTCCGCCGATGCTGAAAGCTACTACGGCGACAACGAGTTGGCTATTGATGTTCTGCGCAACAAGTACCTGGCTCCGGGAGAAAAAGGCCCATTGCAGATGTGGGACCGGATCGCCCGGGCAATGGCTTCTGTTGAGGAAGACAAAGAGCATTGGTACGACCGCTTCTTTTCTCTGCTGGTAGATTTCAAATTTATTCCAGGTGGTCGCGTAATGCACGGCTCCGGGCGCGAGGAAGCGCGCCGGAAGCCCACTCTTTCCAACTGCTATGTCATTCCCATAGAAGAAGACAGTATCGAGGGGATCTACCGCTGCCTCAGCGAGTCCGCCATGGTTTACCGGACGGGTGGGGGAGTGGGAACTGATTTGTCAATCCTTCGTCCCAAGGGAGCCGCGGTCAATGCTACCGTGGATACATCACCCGGTTGTACGGCTTTTATGAACCTGTTGAGCGAGAGCACCAATGCGGTATCGCAGGCCGGGCGTCGTGGTGCCCTCATGCTGACCTTGAGAGTGGATCACCCGGATATCGAAGATTTTATTACCATCAAAAACGACTCGAGACGCACTAAAGTACAATACGCTAATATCAGCGTGCTGATTACCCACGAGTTCATGCAGGCCGTGTTCGACGACCAGGACTTTGACCTGCGCTGGGGCGGCAAGGTGTTTCGCACGGTGCGGGCACGGGAGTTGTGGGACAAGATAATCGCCAATGCCTATTCCAGCGCCGAGCCTGGGATTATTTTTTGGGACACTATGAAAGAGTACCACAATGTTGAATACGCCAATCCTCTCACCAGCACCAATCCCTGCGGAGAGCAACCTTTGGCGTCTTATACAGCCTGCAACCTCGGTAATCTCAACTTGGTCAAATTCGTAGATGACAACGGTGTTTTTGACTTTGACGATCTTGCCGAAAGTTCGCGGTTGGCCACCCGCTTTCTGGATAATGTGATTGAATACAACATGGACTGCCATGCCCTGCCCGTGATCCGCAAGGCCGTGGCTTCGGATCGTCGCGTTGGCCTGGGGATAACGGGTTTGGCCGACGCGCTGGTGCTCATGGGCATCAAGTACGACTCTAGCGATGCCCTCGAGGTCATAGACCGAATCGTACAGACCATCTGTTACAGCGCATACGAAACCTCCATCGATTTGGCTCAGGAAAAGGGAGCCTTTCCAATCTTTGACTGGAAAGGGGTCTCCAAGAGCAAGTTTATTCAGAGCCTCCCCACCCTGATGCAGGACAAAATCGAAAAGTTCGGACTGCGCAATTGCACTTTGATCACCATGCCGCCGGTAGGCACGGGTTCCATCGTGGCTCAGACTACATCTGGGATTGAGCCTATTTTTTGCACAAGCTACAAACGCCGCGTCAAGCAGGCCGACGGTGAGACTTTCCGCGAATACAAGGTCTATCACCCCTTGATCAAGAAAGTTTTCGGTGACGATGATAACCTGCCGGAGTATGTGGTGAGCGCGCACCACATCGATCCTTACTTCCGCGTCAAGATGCAGGGAGTCATTCAGAAGTACACCGACAGCAGCATTTCCTCTACAATCAATCTGCCTGAAGACATTTCGATTGAGACGGTGGCCGACATCTATATCACGGCCTACAAAGAGGGCTTGAAAGGGGTGACGGTTTACCGGGAAGGCAGTCGACAGGGCATTCTCCAGACCGAAGCAAGGCAGGAGAAAGAGCAGAATGAGAAGAAAAAGTCTGCCGAAAGAGGAGCAAGGCCTCCTCTGCGCCGTCGTCAGCGCCCGACCGTCACGAGCGGGGTCACCGAACGCATTCGCACTGGCGAGGGCAATATCTACGTTACCATCAACGAAGATGACCAGGGCTTATGCGAGGTTTTCAGCGCAATCGGCAAGGCAGGAGGTAATGCTGCTGCCCAATCCGAGGCCATCAGCCGATTGATTTCTTTGGCCTTGAGGTCGGGGTGTGATCCAGAGGAAATTATCAGCGAGCTGAAGGGGATTTCCGGTCCCAATCCTATCTGGGAGAATGGTGATCTCATCCTCTCCACTCCAGACGCAATCGGCAAGGCACTGGAACGCTATATGCAGCGTCGCTCTGGTGAAGGGCAGATTGTCAATGAGTTGGAAGAAGCTCCCGCGGCCCAGCGAGTGGATAGCGGAATCAAAATTTCGACCACCTGTCCCGAATGCGGGGCCACCGTGGCGCACGAAGGCGGTTGTCTGACCTGTAAACACTGCGGCTGGTCCAAATGCTAGTTTGAGGCCGGTTTTCTACGAACGAAAGAGAGGGACGTGGCTGGGATGGCCGCGTCCCTCTCTTCCTGAAACTTCGACCAGGCGAACGATTCCGTCTAGGGATCGGGAGCAGTACCCAAGGTAACGGAGATGGGACGAACCTGAAGGTGCTTAGGCCTACGGAGAATTACGCCATTCCATTCTGCCCTCAGGAGGTGTGGACCGAGATGGTTGCTCTTCCTGTGAACCTCAGTTCACATCGAGCACGAGGCCGTCGTAGGCCAACTCTACGTGCGGCGGCAATCTTCTGCTTGTGCCCTTGTGGTCTAATTCGTGGGCCATGTGGGTTAGGAAAGTCTTGGCGGGCCGAAGGGCTTCAATGACAACCATAGCCTGTTCCACATTGAAATGGGTAGGATGTTCCTTGTAGCGCAGGGCATCTAGGACGAGGACGTCGAGATCTCTGAGCTTGTCCATGGAAGCATCCGGTATGGAGTTGCAATCGGTCACGTAGGCAAATCGGCCCAGGCGAAATCCATACACAGGAAGCTTTCCGTGATAAACGGCAATTGGTTCGACCCATACTCCGAAAAGGTTGAATGGCCCTTCTATCAAATGCAGGCTGAGTTGGGGAGGGGAGTACCGGTACGGTGAATAAAAGGCGTAGTCAAAGACGCGGCCAATCCTTTCCACCGTAAAGGTGTCCCCATAACAGGGCAGAGGTTCGTCCATTTCAAAGCAGTAGGCGCGAACGTCGTCCAGCCCGTGCAAATGGTCGGCATGGCCATGGGTAAAAAGCACGGCATCTAATTTGTCTATGCCGTAGCGCAGAGCCTGAGTTCGCAGATCAGGACCTGTGTCCACTAGTACGTTGCGGCCTTTGTATTCAATGAGAATAGAACAGCGCAAACGTTTGTTCTTGGGGTCGTCGGACAGACAAACAGGGCAGTTGCAGCCTATCCGTGGAACCCCTACCGAAGTTCCAGTACCCAGAAAAGTTATCTTCATACCGGAGGCCTTAAGGCTGGGGGGTGGGCACGGGAGTGGCCCCCGGAAGGTCTGAGGGAAGGGTCAAGACCTCAGGGTCCGCCGAAGTGATGGCAACTGTGTGTTCGAAATGCGCCGAGGCAGCCCGGGAGCGGGTGACGGTGGTCCAGCCGTCTGCGGCGGTGACCAGATGGGGGTTGCCCGTAGTAAGTATGGGCTCAATGGCAAGCACAAAACCGGGGAGCAGACGAGGACCCTTGCCGGGAGGTCCGTGGTTGAGGATGCTTGGCTCCTCGTGTAAGGAGCGACCGATGCCATGACCGCCAAATTCACGGACAACGGTGAGACCGTTCCCTTCGGCGTAGGCCTGGATGGCATGGGAGATGTCCGACACCCTGTTACCCGCCCGGGCCTGCTCAATGCCGAGCTGGAGGCAAATCCGGGTCGTTGCAAGCAAGTGGCGGAGTTGGGGGTCGATCGGCTTGATTCCTATCGTAAAGGCGCCATCGCCGTAGTAGCCTTTGAGCAGGACGCCGACATCGACGCTGATAATATCTCCCCGACGCAGGCGGGTTTTGTCGGGCAAGCCATGGACGGTTTCTGCATTGACCGATGTGCAAATGGATGCCGGAAATCCATGATACCCTTTGAAGGCTGCGATGGCCCCGTGGGACCGGATGGTGCGTGCGGCGATAGCATCAAGTTCGAGGGTGGTGATGCCCGGCTCAAGGGCCGCTTCGATGGTCTGCTGGACCAGATAGACGATCTGACAACTGGCGCGAATGCGTTCAATTTCTACAGGACTTTTTCTGCGAATCGCCATGGGACCAACGTTTTCCGGTCTGTTGCCTATGAAACGGTTGACGGGTAGGTTTGTCAAGGCAGGGTACAGTTGCGATGGTTGAAACCATGATTTAATTAATTAGGATTGATATGGAATCAGGTAGAATCCAAAGGTCGAACAAATTTAGAAAAAGAGTGCTAACATGGGAAAATCGCTGGTAGTGGTCGAGTCGCCTGCCAAGGCCAAGACCATCAACAAAATCCTGGGCGCGGACTTCGTGGTAAAGTCGTGCATGGGGCACGTGCGCGACTTGCCGCCCAAGGAGTTGGGAGTCGATATCGACAACGGATTTAAACCTCGCTACGTGACTATTCGCGGCAAAGGGAAGGTCCTCGCCGAGTTGCGCCGAGTTGCCAAGCGCGCGGAGGTGATTTACCTGGCTACCGATCCGGATCGTGAAGGAGAGGCAATTGCCTGGCACGTTGCCCATGCCATAGCCCGGAAGGACGCCGTAATCAGGCGCATCCTCTTTAACGAGATTACCCCGAAAGCGGTGCGCAACTCCATTAAAAATTCAGTCGAACTAAACATGGAGAAGGTCAATGCACAGCAGGCGCGGCGGGTGCTGGATCGACTGGTGGGATATGAGATTAGCCCCCTGCTGTGGAAAGTTATCCACTCCGGGCTTTCCGCGGGCAGGGTGCAGTCGGTTGCCTTGCGGATTATTTGCGAACGCGACAAGGAAATCGAGGCCTTTGAGCCCGATGAATACTGGACCATAGACGCCCAGCTCAAAGGGCGGGAGGATGGGTTACTGGTGGCACGCCTGCTTGAGTACAGCGGCGAAAAAATTGAGATTGCCACGGAGGAGGAGGCTGAAAAAATTGTGGCGCAATTGCGGCAACAGAGCTACGAGGTCAAGGAGGTAAAAAGGCGGGATCAATTGCGCCGGCCTGCACCGCCCTTTACGACCAGCACCTTGCAGCAGGAATGTGCCCGGCGCCTGCGTTTTTCGGTCAAGCGAACGGACTCGGTAGCACAACAGCTCTACGAGGGAGTTGAGGTAGAAGGCGAAACCCGCGGTCTGATAACCTACATGCGCACCGATTCGGTGCGTGTCTCCAGCGAGGCCATAAGCGCGGTGCGAACCCAGATCGGCGAGCGCTACGGCCCCGAGTACGTGCCGAGGAATCCCAACCGCTACAAAACCAGACGCGGAGCTCAGGATGCGCACGAGGCTATTCGGCCCACCGATTCCAGCCTGGGACCAGAGCAGGCCAAAAACCTGCTCAACCCAGATCAAGCGCGGGTCTATGAACTCATTTGGAAGCGCTTTGTAGCTTCGCAGATGAAGCCTCAGGTACTCGACGTGATCAGGGTGAATATCCAAGTGGGGGATTATCTTTTTCGGGCTTCGGGCAGTACGACCAAGTTTGCCGGGTTCTCCCTGCTCTACACCGAAAACAAAGAAGAGGAGGAGTCCTCCGGCAAGGTCCCTTCGAATATCGTCCAAGGCGATCTTCTCGAGTTGCAGGAATTGCTTCCGGAGCAGCATTTCACCAAACCACCAGCGCGCTATTCCGAGGCGACTCTGGTCAAGGAGCTGGAAGCCCAAGGCATTGGTCGGCCTAGCACATATGCACAGATCATCACCACCATTCAGGACCGTGAGTACGTGGAAAAGCTTGACCGGAGGGCCTTTGTCGCCACGGAGCGCGGGCATACGGTGAACAAGCTCTTGGTAGACACCTTCCCCCTAATATTCAATGTGGAATTCACCGCACAAATGGAAAACAAGCTCGATCTCATTGAGGAGAGTGCCGAAGACTGGGTTGATACGGTGAGGAAATTTTACGCTTCGTGGAAAGATGTCTTGATCGATGCCAACAATCGTCGTGGCGAATTGAAGCGGGCTTTGCAGGAAGAGTCGTCCGTTGTCTGCGAGGAATGTGGACGCAATATGGTGATCAAATGGGGTTACAACGGACGCTTTTTAGCCTGTCCGGGATATCCGGAGTGCAAAAATACAATGCCGCTTGGGGGAGAGCAGGAGCAGCCTCCCGAGGGAGAGAGTTGCGATTTGTGTCGTTCTCCTATGGTGGTAAAGACCGGCAGATACGGCCGTTTTCTGGCGTGCAGTAGCTACCCGAAATGTAAAGGGGTAAAACCGTTTTCCCTGGGAATTCCCTGTCCCGGAGACAGTTGCGAAGGCCAATTGGTGGAAAAGCAAACTCGCAAAGGCAAGGTGTTTTACGGGTGCAATCGCTATCCCGATTGCAAGTTCGCCACTTGGGACAAACCAGTAAATCAATCCTGCCCACAGTGCAAAGCCTCGCTCTTGTACGAGAAAACCAGCCGTAGTGAGCAGGGGTTAATTTATTGCCGCAAGTGCCGCTACTCTCCCCCGGCAAAACAAGTAGCTTGAGCGGATTGCGGTTAAGAAAATTCTTCCGCCTTTTTGCCGGAAACCTGCATTTGGTCTTGCACTGGGAATCTCCCCTAGGGCTCCTTTCCCGCCCCTTCATCCCCTTAAGGATCAGATTTAGAAGGCAGCATGCTTCCTGCACGGCGCGATGGTTCTAAACGAGAATTCAGCGCCTCCTCCACCCTGGAGGATGGTATCGAACGGTTTTTGCAGCACTTGGAAGAAGAGCGCAATTGCGCCCGCCTCACCCTGGACTCCTACAGAACGGATTTAAGCCAATTCGTCCGCTTCCTGTATCCGCGGACCGCAGCCAGACGCTTATCTTTGAAGGCGGTGCAGCCTGCGGCGATCGCAGATTTTTTGGATGAGCTGAGCGCCCGTGGCCTGAAGCAAAGTAGCATCGCGAGGAAATTGGCTGCAATTCGTTCCTTTTTCCGCTATTTGTGCCGCAAGGAGGTACTTTCGGTCAATCCTTCAGGCTCAATCCAGGCTTCTAAAGCGGTGCGTCTGCCGCCGCGGTCGATAGCTTTGAGTAAGGTCGAAGAGGCCATTGGCCTGCCGCCTGTTGATAAATTCGAGGGTGCCCGCAATCGCGCCATCCTCGAGGTCTTCTACGGCGGGGGAATCCGGCTGAGCGAGTTGGTGGATCTCAACCTTTCGGCGCTCGATATCGAGGAAGGCAGGGTGCGGGTCATTGGTTATGGTGGCCGTGAGCGCATTGTTCCGGTGGGCGGTTTTGCCCGGGATGCCTTGGGGCACTACCTAAGGATGCGGACAGAATTTTTGGTCGATCTGGACATTGCCAAGGTGGATGCCGGCGCGCTCTTTCTAAACCGTCGCGGCCGCCGTCTGGGCAAGCGCACCGTGCAGGGCATCGTCAAGCGCTATCTCAGCAAGGTGGTCGAAGGGGAGCATCCGAGTCCGAACTTATTGCGGCATTCCTTCGCCGCCCACCTGCTCGAAGCCGGCGCCAATCCTGGGGCCGTAAAAGAGTTGTTGGGACACACTACGCTTCCCCCCACGGGGACCTTCAGGCAGGTCGGTCTGGAGAAGTTGCGCCTGGTCTACGCGCGGGCGCATCCCAGGTCCTGAGCATCGGCCCGCTGGTGCCCATGGAGCTGGAGCTCAGGGTAGGTAGGCAAAAGGGATTGCAGAAGTTTCGACTGTCAGACCGGTGCTGGTAGTGCAATTGGAGGAGGAGGTCCCGGCATGGCCACTGCAGCCATCATCGTGACCGGAAGAACTATTGAAACCGTTTTTAAGGGGGATTTTCCAATATGAGCCCGAAGTTCCGCGGAACCACCATCCTAGGCATTCGCCACAAAGGCAAGGTGGTTATGGGCGGCGACGGCCAGGTGACTTGGGGAGATGTGGTGCTCAAGCATAGGACCACCAAGGTCCACAAACTCTATGACGATTCCGTCCTGGCCGGATTTGCCGGAGGTACCGCCGATGCTCTGACCCTGCTCGACCGTCTGGAGATGCGGTTGGAGGAATTCAACGGCAATCTCGAGCGCGCCGCCCACGAGTTGGCCAAGGACTGGCGCGCTGACCGCTATTTGCGCCGCTTGGAGGCCATGATTGCCACCATGGATGCGCAGCGTTCGCTGCTTATTTCGGGGGAGGGCGATTTGTTGGCACCGGACGATCAGGTTATAAGTATTGGCTCGGGGGCTTCTTTTGCTCTGGCTGCGGCGCGGGCATACCTGGATGCTTCCAAGCTGAGCGCGGGACAAATAGCGCGCCGGTCCTTGCAGATTGCGGCGGAGTTGTGCATTTACACTAATGGTGAAATTGAAGTTGTGGAACTTTAAGGAAGTAGATCCGTGAAGGAACTGACCCCTAAAGAAATCGTCGCCGCCCTCGACCGTTATATCATCGGCCAGGAGAGCGCAAAACGTTCGGTGGCCATCGCTCTACGAAATCGTTGGCGACGTCAGCAGGTTGCCGAGAATTTGCGGGGAGAGATCGCGCCGAACAATATCGTTATGATCGGTCCCACAGGGGTGGGAAAGACCGAGATTGCCCGCCGCCTGGCGGCCTTGACCCAGGCTCCTTTCATCAAGGTCGAGGCCTCGAAGTTCACCGAGGTTGGCTATGTTGGACGCGATGTAGAATCCATTGTCCGCGATTTGGTGGATTTGAGTTTCAACATGGTAAAGGAGGAGTTCGGGGATGCAGTGGCAGGGCAGGCAGAGGAACGGGTGGAGGAAAAGTTGCTGGACCTTCTTGGGGGCTCTCTGCCTCAGGATGGAACTCCCTCCAAAGGGTTGGAGCAGCGGCGGGAAAGGCTTAGGAAGGATTTGCGCTCAAGAAAGTTGGACGGGCGCCTGGTGGAGCTGGAGGTTCCGCGCGAGCGTCTTCCCATGATCGAGGTGTTGTCTCCGGTGGGGAGCCTGGAGGGAATGAGCATCAATATTCAGGAGGTCCTCACCGATATGGCTCCCGCTGTCAACAAGGAGCGGCAACTCCCTCTAGCGGAAGCCTATCGGTTGCTGCTCCAGGACGAGACCCAGAAACTCATTGACAAGGACCGGGTGGTGGCCGAGGCCATAGACCGGGTGGAGAATTCTGGAATAGTCTTCCTTGACGAAATCGACAAAATAGCCGGAGAGCACGCCAAAAGCGGTCCGGACATTTCGCGCGAGGGGGTGCAGCGCGATCTTCTCCCTATAATTGAAGGGTGTACGGTGGCCACGCGCTATGGCATGGTGCGCACCGGCCATGTTTTGTTCATCGCCGCCGGTGCTTTTCACATCTCCAAGCCGGCCGATATGATTCCCGAACTCCAGGGGCGGTTTCCCATAAGGGTAGAGCTGGACAGCCTGGGGCAGGAGGATTTCGTGCAGATCCTGACGGCTCCGCGGAATGCTCTGATCAAGCAATACGTAGCACTGCTGTCCACGGAGGGCCTGGCCCTTTCCTTTGCCCCGGAGGCCATAGACGAGATTGCCCGGATTGCCTACCAGATCAATATGCGCATGGAAAACATAGGCGCACGCCGGCTGCATACAGTCATGTCCGCGTTGCTCGATCAGGTTCTCTTTGATGCGCCAGCCATCCGCCAGAAGACCATGCGCATTACCAGAAACTACGTGACTAGGAAGCTCAAGAAGATTCTCGAGGATGAAGATTTGAGCCGGTATATTCTTTGATCCCTTCCAAAGCCTTTGCTGGTGATCTATTGGGTTCATATTCTGCTGGGACTGTTGTGGGGTTGTGCCAAGGTGGGGGCGCCCCAGGGAGGAGAGGTGGATCGGCTGCCGCCGCGAATAGTCGCATATGTTCCGGCGGCTGATGCCATCGGGGTGGAGCGCGATGCGAAGATAGAGATAGTCTTCAGCGAGGGCATGGAACGGACGCCGACGCAGGAGGCGGTCTTTATTGCCCCCGAAATCGATATCCGCTACCGATGGCGGGGACGGCGGTTGGTGCTGGAAGCGGGATCAGGCTTGAGTGCCAACCGCACATATGTGATCACGGTGGGGACAGGGGCGCGCGATCTGCGCGGCAATGCCTTGGAGCGGTCCTTCACCTTTGCCTTTGCCACTGGCGATCAACTCAACCAGGGCGGAATATCCGGCCATGTGTTCAAGGATCATCGTCCGCTGGCCGGAGTGCACGTGTGGGCCTATGACCTCGAGAGATTCACAGGAATAGTAGGCAGAGATGCCCCTGACTACCGCACTCAGACCGGCGGGGATGGCGCCTACGAGTTCTCCTGGCTATCCCCTGGCCGCTACCGGATTTTTGCCTTTGTGGACGAGAACAGGAACAAGCGCTACGGAGAAGGCGAATGGCTGGCGCTGGCTGCCGAAGATTTGTTGGTGGGGGAGGGCATCAAGGTTCGGTGCGGGGACTTGGCACTTTTCAGGACCCCGGGCACGTCGCCGCGTCTGCAACGAGTCCAGGCCTTAAACCAGGAAAGAGTATTGCTTTACTTCAGCGCGGAGGTGGAGACGAGCGAGGTGGAGGTTGAATTTGAAGGACTGGAAGTTGAGGACTTGTACAGGGGCCCCAGGGACGGCCGCAAGATCTATTTGCTCACGGCGCCGCAGGAAGCGGGCAAGCCCTATCCTTTCTCGGTGCTCATGTTGGGAGGGCATGCCCTTGATTGGGAGGAGCCGCTACGGGGCAGTTCCCGGCCTGATCGAACCCCTCCGGAATTGTACGATCAATTTCCCCAAGAAGGAATGATCGCTCCGGACGATACTCTGAAACTGGTCTACAGCGAAGCCATGCGGCAAGTGAATCCGGAGGATTTTTGGATAGAGACCGATTCGACCGAGAGTCCGGAGGGGAGCTGGTACTGGGAGGACAGGACCCTCGCGGCCTTCGTGCCTGACCCTCCTTTGCGGCCAGGATACTACCGCTTGCGGGGGCGTGGCGAACAATTCGAGGATATGAGTGGGTTGAGCCTCAAGGACAGCTTGGTGGCATTTTCCTTCCAGGTTTTGGGAGGCGCTAAAATGGGATCTCTAGGTGGTCGCGCGGAAAAAGGAATGGCCTGGGTCGTTGCCCGGCACCAGGGTCACCGAAGGTCTTACCGCACCCGAGCGGACAGCACGGGGATATATCTACTGGAGGATTTGCTTCCCGGGGCCTACGCCGTTTATGGCTTTGTGGACCGGAACGGCAACGGTGTGCTTGACCCCGGCCGCCTCGACCCTTTCATACCTGCCGAGCCCTACAGCCTTCACCACGAGGAAGTCAATCTGCCTGAAGGCCAAACCGCTACGGGTATCGAGCTACAATTCAGGTAGAAAGCGGCCGAGCCAATGTTTTCAAATTGGTACTCACTAGTGGAAATTTTGCTGCTTCTGTTGGCTTTGATCGGTCTAGGCATAGCCGAGTTTTCCAGCATCACATTGGAGCAGCAGCGCGAGATCGAGTTGGAAACGGGCCTTGAGCAGCTCAGCCAGTTGGAGGCGGCGCACTTCAGGGAGCACAATCGGTATTTCGATCCTATGGATGCCTCCCTTGGATTGGATTGGAAGTGGGGAGATAATTTCCACTGGGATGTGGAGATCCGGGAGTCGGCCTTCAGGATTGAGGTAAAGGCGGACCTGGACGGCGATGGGGATGTGGGTATCTGGCGCATAGGCCATGAAGGGCCGATGGTGCGGCGGCTTGTAGCAGATTAGTGGGAAGGCTTTTGCGGGCGTCGGTGCAGGCGAGCTTCGCAGGTGCGGCCGGACGGGTATGGACCGATGAGATGTAGAGTGGCAACCTGTTCGGCGATTTCTTGGACAGCCTCCTTCTGGCAAGGGTCGTCCGGGCTTCCCTTGAATTCCACATAATACAGGTATTCCCACGGGTAGCCCTGGCGTTTGTGCGCGTCGAACATGAGGAGGTCGACGTTGCGGCGGGAGAGGCTGTCGAGGACTGCGGGCAAGGTCCGGGGTCCATCGGCCAGGATGAGGACGAGACTTGTCTTCAGGGGTTTTTTTTCAAAGTGGCGGGGATGGTGGCTGAGGACCAGAAAGCGGGTAAAATTATCGTGGTGGGTCTGGACCCTTTCTGCCAGGACATCCATGCCGTAATCCAGGGCGGCCTGAGCCGAGGCAATGGCCGCTTCTGCTTTTATCCCTCTTTTCCGAATAATTTTCACGGCGCCGGCGGTATCATAGGCCTCTTCCTGCCTAACGTCGGCAAGGCCAGAGAGGTAGTCCCGGCACTGGGCAAGGGCTTGTGGGTGGGAGAGGACGCGGCGAATATCCTGCAGGCGGGCGCCGGGATGTCCAAGGAGACAGTGCTCGATGCGCAGGCTGATCTCGCCGGCGACGGGCAGGCCCCTATCAACCAGCAGATTCCAGACCGGATGGATGCTGCCGACCAGAGAGTTGCCCGCCGGGGCCATGCCATAGTCTGCCTGGCCTCGCTGGACGGTGTCGAAAAGTGTTTCAAAGGTTTCGCAGGGCAGGATATCGACATCCGGGGAAAAGAACTCGTACGCAGCTAATTCGCTGTACGAGCCAGCCTCGCCCTGGATAGCTACGGTAGTGTCGCTATGAAGGAGGCTGGTGCTCAGACGGCTATTTCCATGGATATGGGAGGATGTGGATTGTAGTTGAGGAGGTGAAAGTCGTCGTAGCGGAAGTGGAAGATATCCTGGCCGCGATTTTTGATGAGCATTGTAGGCGAGGGCCTGGGTTGGCGCCGGAGTTGCTCCTCCAGGGCGTCCACGTGGTTGAGGTAGATATGGGTGTCTCCACCGGACCAGATGAAATGGCCAGGCTCGAGGCCACAGACCTGGGCTGTCATCATGGTGAGCAGGCTGTAACTGGCGATATTGAAGGGTACCCCAAGCCCCACGTCACAACTGCGCTGGTAGAGTTGGCAACTAAGCTGGCCGCCGCCCACGAAGAACTGGTAGAGGCAATGGCAGGGGGTGAGGGCCATGTGATCGAGATCGGCCACATTCCAGGAGCTGACGACCATGCGGCGGCTTTCGGGGTCGTTCCTGATGAGGTCAACGACGCGCTCAATCTGGTCGATGGAGCGGCCGTCGGCGCTTTCCCAGGCGCGCCACTGCTTGCCGTAGATGGGTCCCAGGTCGCCGTCGGGGTCTGCCCACTCGTCCCATATGCTGACTCCGTGCTTCTGCAGGTAGGCGATATTGGTCTCCCCTTTGAGAAACCAGAGCAATTCCCGGATGATGGACCTGAGGTGGATTCGCTTGGTGGTCAGGCAAGGGAATCCCGCCGCCAGGTCGAAGCGCATCTGGTAACCGAAGACGGCCAGGGAACCGACGCCGGTACGGTTGCCTTTCTCAATGCCGTTGGTGAAAATATGGCGGACCAGATCCAAGTATTGCTGCATGAAGTACACGACTCCCCAGGCGGAAGGATCATTTTGCCGGCCCCAAATATAGCAAATACGGACTTGGGGCCAAGCGGGGGAAGGTTGACAGCGTCAGGCCAACCCAATATCTTCTCCGATGTTAGCAGTAGAAGAAACCATGGAAAGGCGGCGTGGCCAAGTGGTAAGGCAGGGGCCTGCAAAGCCCTTATTCCCCGGTTCGAGTCCGGGCGCCGCCTCCATTTTTTGTCAGGGCCGGCGCCGGGGTGGCGGAATTGGTAGACGCGACGGACTTAAAATCCGTTGGCCGTATTCGGCCGTGCCGGTTCGAGTCCGGCCCTCGGCACCAACCATGGCCGTGTCTCCTGTGTTTCCCCCTGAAATATCGCCCTGCTCCTGGTTCCCGCGTTACTTATCCCCGATCCAACTCATGCTTTCGCCGCGCACCAGAAAAGAGCGCTCGTCCCACGCTCCGGGCCTGGTGACGACAATAGCCCCCTCCTCGACCGCTACATCCAGCGGATTGGCGCGGGTCTGCAATGGCAGGCTCACGCGCTCGTGCAGGCGCGCCGACTCGTAGAGCGCCATCATGATCTCGGTGCCCGCCTTGCCGTGTTCGGCCTTGCCGGGGTAGTCCTCAAAATCACCTTCAATCCACTTGCAGATGCCATAGGCCTGGTCTGCAAAGGCGTCGCCATGGCTTGCGCCGGCCTTTGCCGCGGGTGCGATTTCCTTCCAGCCCCCCGTGGCCGCGGTCATCAAGCGCAGACTGTCGTCGTTTACCTCCATCATCCCTTTTTCACCGTAAATTGCGGCGCCGACCTGAATGGCGTCGTTCATTTCGTTCTCGATTACCCCTTCCACCCCACCGGGATAGCCGATAAAACCGGCGCAACGATCTTCAGCTCTATGGCCGAATATGTAGTGGTCGGTGTGGCGCTCGACCGCGCCCATGACCCACTCCGCTCGGGGATCGCCCAGGACGAAGAGCTGGAAGTCCAGGCAGTGGGTGCCCGTATTCATCAGTCCTGCCCTGACCGCTGACCACAAGCGCTGGGGTTTGCCGATAGCTCCGTCGGCGATCAGTCTCCGGGCCTCGCGCCAACAAGGGTAGAAGCGGCGCTGATGCCCGATAGCCAGCTTGACGCTGTTGCGTTCTGCGGCAACGATCATGGCCTCGGCTTCGCCCAGGTTGACGGCCATGGGCTTTTCGCAAAGCACAGCTCTGGGCTTGCGGGCACAGGCGGCAATGCTCATTTCGGCGTGCTGGGGATCCCACGAACACACGCTGACGATGTCCAGGTTTTCTTTGTCGAGCATCTCGCGGTAATCGCGGTAGCGGGCTTTGACCCCGAAGTCCTTGGCATAACTGGCCAGCGCTTCGGGGTGGGTATCGGCGACGGCGGCAATTTCAGTGTGCTCGCATTGGCTCCAGCCGCGCCCGTGGGCCCTGGCGATGCGGCCGCTGGCGATGACCCCTACGCGGAATTTGGCGCTCATTTTCGCCGTCCTTTCGCGGAGTTAAAGGGAGTCGGAGGCCCCGTACCCATCTAATTCGGCCCTTCCGGTGGAGGAGTTCTCAGGCAGGTTGACGAGGTCCGGTTTCGAGTGTATACAATAGATTGCAGCAAGGCAAGACGCCGTGGCGAGCGTCGGGGAAATGGCATGGAAGCCATTGTGACGAGAAGAAAGCGCAGTATTCGACAAACCACCTTTACGGAGAAAAATGACCGCCCTGAGGGAGGCAGCAGCGCAAAAGCAAAGCGCAAGACCCAGCGCTGACGATCCGGGGGCCATGACCGCGGAACAAAAATTCTTCTTCGCCCTGCGCGGCCACCGGGAACTCAAGCCGTCCCACGCGGGAACCATCAGTACGGGACTCGCCTTTCTGCGACGTGACGGCTTTGCCTCGAGGGAAGGCGGCGAGGCCGGGGGGACCCTGACGACGCGCCTGTTGCGTTTCGGCGGCCAGTGCCTGTTTGTGAACGCGGCCACCGCGGACGGCGATTTGCGCGTCGAGGTCCTGGATCGCAGTGGTCGCGCCATCGAGCCGCTGTCGCAAAGCAACTGCGCGCCCATCAGCGGCGACAGCACCCGGCAGCGCGTGTCCTGGAAAGGCCGGAGCACCCTGGACGGGCTGCGCGATACGTCGGTGAAGTTCCGCTTCCATCTCAGGCGTGGAAGGCTCTATTCCTTCTGGGTGAGCCGCACGGAGTCGGGGGCCGGCGGCGGACCCGTCGCCGCCGGTGGACCGGGTTTGCGCGGGGCGGCGGACGAAAGCGGGACGACCGTGGTCCAACCCGGCAGTGGGGGGTGAGCCGGGGATCTCGCATCTTCAGTCATCTTTAATTGTCTTTGATTTCTATTTCCATCACGCTCAACTCGTGAGGTGTACTCATGCAAATCATCGACGGTCACTCGCACTTCTACCAGACCTTCGCGCCAACCGACAACCTGAAGCAGACCGTTGCCGACATCGAGGGGTTCGATACCGAGCGCCTCTTCGCCGAGCTCGACGCCCTCGACATCACCCAGGTGCAGACCATGCCACAGGACATGACCCGCCGCCGTGGTTCGTGGCTCGGTTCGAATGCGCTGTCCGCCGATCTTCAGCGGGTCGGCGACGGGCGCATGATCGGCTATGCCAGCGGTGAGCCCCTGGACACCAGCGACAGCTTTCATCGGACCAACCTGGAGGCGGTCGAGGTGGCGGTGCGGGAGCACGGCCTGCAGGGTTTGCTCATGACCCCGCCCTACGGTCACTACTACGCCAACGACGCGAAGATCTACCCGTTCTACGAGAAGGCCATCGAGTTGGACATTCCCATCTACTTCCACCACTCGCACATGTTCGGTCCTGCCCGCGAGTGCCCGCTCAAATATGCCCGGGTCTGGCTGCTCGACGACGTGATTATCGACTTCCCAGAGTTGCGCTTCAACGTCGAGCACATGGGCTATCCGTGGACCGAGGAATTGCTCTCCATGATGGGGCGAGCGGAGAACGTCTTCACCGACATCACCATGTTCACCGACCCGTATGTGGGGGTGGGCCGGCCGCGCATCCTGGCGCGCAATCTGGGCATGGCGCGCGACTACGGCGTCCTGGATCGGGTCTTCTACGGCTCCGACTACGTGGGCGAGAGCCTTGAAGAGTATGTGGTTTTGCTCAGACGGGAGTTGAGTTGGCTGCAAGAGCATCTCAACGAGGAGATGGAGAAAGCCGGCTACGAGCCGCTGAATGAAGCGGAGATTAATGGGCTGCTGCGGGAGAATGCCCGGCGACTGTGGCGGGGCAGGCGGTGAAGATCCGCTCGCGGCGATGGGTGCCCGCATAGTCTTCCACGCCGTGAACGGCGGCCGCGACGGCAGCGAATGGTCGCGGGTCGGCTGGCAGTACCACGAATCCAACCTCAGGATGCTCGCCCGCGCCGGGAGGATCTGGATCGTCACGGTCGATAGCAGCTTCCCGGCGGATATCCCTTGTTCGGCACCTTCGGGCGTCATCGATCCCGAAGGGAACTGGGTTTGCCGGAGCGAAGCTGTGGGGGTACAGTTTTTCGTTCACACCATACCGCATGGAGAGTAAGCGGAGCGATTCCGATGAGATTATCCAAAGAGCAGGTTGAGCACTTCCACCAGGAGGGATTCCTCATTGTGGAGAATCTGCTCGACGAGGACGAGATAGTCGGTTTGCGCGAGCGCGCCGAACAGGTGGCCTGTGGCGAAGCCGTCCACGTACCAAGAGCGCGACTGCAGGTGGAACCCAATGTGGTCAAAGGCGAGGCAAGCGCCGACACCTACGCGGATTCCCTGCGCAAGATGAGCCATCTTGCCTTCCTCGACGAGGTTTTCGCGGCCCATGCCCGTAACGAGGGCATCCTGGATGTGGTCGCGTCGCTCTTGGGGCCGGATCTCAAGCTCTACCAGGACCAGCTCTTCATGAAGCCGCCCAAAATAGGCTCGCGGCAACCTTACCACCAGGACGCGCCTCTGAACTTCAACATCGACCCGCCCGAGATGGTGACCTGCTGGGCCGCTCTGGACGAGGCGACCATCGAGAACGGCTGTCTGTGGATGCTGCCCGGCACGCACCGGTCCGGCTTTATCGACAAGAACAAGTGGAAGGAGTACGAGAAGATGGCGCTCGATGGACGCCTGCCCGGGGAACGGCCTGTGGAACTGAGAGCCGGCGACTGCAGCTTCCACCACGGCCTAATCCTCCATAGCAGCCGGCCCAACCAGACGGCGAAACGACGACGCGGGTACGCAACTCACTACGTCAGCGCCCGGTGTCGCTACACCGGGCCGCTGGAGGAGCACGATGCCGTGCTCGTGCGGGGACGATCTTTTCCGGGATGTATATAGTGCCCATGGCCAGGTCGGGAAAGGCCGACAAAATACACAGGAGAAGAGCGAGATGACCGACCACGGTCACGCCAAGGAGGTGGGCGCCGAGTTGAACGGGTGCAGGCTGGTGGGAGACTATCTCGGGCTGGGGCGGCTGCGTCTGGACGGTTTTGTCTCGCTCGATGCGGGGGCGGAGGAGGGCGTGGCGGTGACCCGACCGCTGCGTTTTGAAGGCGGCCGCGCGTTGCAGGTCAACGCCGATGCCGCCCAGGGTTCGCTCTAGGTGGAGGTGCTTAGCCGCTACGGCAAACCGATCGCAGGGTTCAGCCGCGATGAGTGTCGGACGATCACAACCGATGACCTGCGCCACCAGTTGAAGTGGGATAGCAGTAAAGCGCTCGCAGATGTGGAGCAGCCGGTACGCTTGCGCTTTTCCATGCGGTAGACCCGGCTCTATTCCATTGCCGTGGTTCCCTGACCGGAATATGGACTCTGGAAAATCGTCTGAGACTGAGTTGACCTTTTCGGGAGGCGGCAGGGGGTTTTCCAATCGGACCTCCCAGGGTTGTCGCGAAGAATTAAACACCATCTATTGCCCCCGGGGCAAGGAGCCGGTCTCATGCTGGAAAAACTATCCGACAATCTCTTTCTCTTCCGCGATGTATGCAATGTCTACGTGGTCCGCGACGGCTCCAAAGCTGTCCTGATCGACTTTGGCAGCGGTGCCGTGCTCGACGAGCTGGCTCCACTGGGGATCGTGCAAATCGACTGGATTCTGCACACCCACCATCACCGCGACCAGTGCCAGGGAGACCACCTGGCCAACGAGCGCGACATCCCCATTGCCGTGCCGGCCCAGGAGCTGCCCTATTTCGAGGAGGTTGAAGTGTTTTGGGGCTCGCGCCAGATCTACGATATCTACGATGTGCGCCAGACCTTCTTCACCCTGGCGCAGAGCGTGCGCACCGCGCGGGTGCTGGAGGACTACGAGACCTTTACCTGGGGTTGCTACCGCTTTTTCATCCAGCCCACCCCCGGCCATACCCTGGGCCACATTTCCCTGGTGGGGCAGATCGACGGTGTTCGCGTCGGCTTCAGCGGCGATCTGATCGCGGCGCCCGGCAAGGTGCAGACACTTTACGATCTGCAATACGCCTACGGCGCCGCCGATGGCTGCGACTACATGGTCTATTCGCTGGCCAAGATGCGCGAGCAGAGCTGCGATCTGCTCTGTCCCTCCCACGGCGACCCTCTGCGCGAAACGGGCCAAGCGCTGCGGGTGCTGGAGGACAAGTTCCGCGCCTATATGAAGCATCGCTGGAGTATCGACACCCCCACCCACGACATTGGGCCCAGAGCCGTCTTGCCGCATTTACTGCAGATCCCCGGCTGCTCGAATACCTGGATCGTGGTCAGCGATTCGGGAAAGGCTCTCTTCGTCGATTACGGCTCTCAGAGCCTCACGTTTATGTACTCGTTCTCGGTCTTTTTCGAGGCTGGCAACCGGCTGCGCATGCACGAGCACAACCTCAACCTGCTGCGCACCAATTTCGGCGTTCAGCAGATCGACCTGGCCCTGCCGAGCCATTACCACGACGATCACGTGAACGGCCTGCCCTACCTGCAGCGGCACCATGGCACCCGCGTCTGGTGTTTCGAGAACATGGTGGACATCATGCGTCACCCGCACGGCTACAAGCTGGGCTGCACCTACCCGGAGCCGGTGGCGATCGAACGGGGTCTGGCGCAGGGCGAGAGGTTCAGGTGGGAAGAGTACGAGTTTCAGGTATTTCATACCCCTGGGCACGCTGACTACCACATGGCAATGTTTGCCGAGATCGACGGCAGGCGGGTGGCATTTTCGGGGGATGAGGTAAATCTGCGCGGCGAAGGTCGGTACGCCTCCAACAATATCTGGCGCAATCACGTGCACGCGAATTCCCACGAGATCACCGGCAAGCTCTATCTGGAGCACCAGCCCGAGCTCACTTGTCCCGGACACGGCGGTCCCCACGAGATGGACCCGGAGGACTGGCGCGGGTTTCACGCATGGTGTCTCAAGGAACAAGAGCACTGGCGCGATCTGGCCGCGCCCCCGGTTCTCGAACAGGCGCTCTATCCCGACTACATTTTCCTGTATCCCTACCAGCCTCCGGTGGCGCCCGGGGGTCAGGTGCGGATGCAGATCTGGTACGAAAACATATACCCCAAGGACTCCACGCTGGAGTACCGCCTCGTCTTGCCCGCAGGCTGGTCCGCCGAGCCGGACTGCGGCGCGATCACCGCGGCACCCGGTGAAAAGCAGGTGGTTGACTTCGTTTTGCGCGTGCCCGCCGGCCAATCTACGGCATACCGGCGCCAGGCTTTCACCCTGGATGCCACCCTGGACGGAGCCTATATCGGCCAGGTGGCCGAGGCGGTGGTGGATCTGCGTCCCGAGCTCGACTGGGGCACGAGCGGTGAGACCCCCCGGCGCTCTGCCGCCGATTTTTGACGGGGAAAGACCATGACAGCGTCCCTGCGGTGGGGCAAATACGTCGCCAGCGATGAGGAGTGAACCCGGGAATGGCGGGGGTCCCGCCAAATCCAATGATCCCTCCCCTGCCGGGAGTGACGGCGCCGGACCGCCGCTGATCACCTGGCGCGCCATAATCGCCGGCGTGCTGACCATCACCGCCACCTTCTTCTACGTGGTCAAGGTCGGTCAGGGACTGCGGGTGGGATACTACGTTCATTCGCAGTTTCCCATGGCGGTGTTCATTCCTTTCGTACTGTGGCTCTTCATAAACGTTGTGCTCAAGTGGGCATGGCCGCGCATGGCTCTGGGCAGGGGCGAGCTCCTGACCATCTTCTCCATGCTGTGGATTGTGGGCACCATTCCGCAGTGGGGCTGGATGAATTTCTGGACCTCGGTCCTGGCCGCGCCGGCGCATTTTGCTTCCCTCGAAAACCGCTGGGCGGAGACCTTCTTCGACTACCTGCCCTGGCACGTCTTCCCCGATACATCGGCCCGGGTGATAGAGCCGTTCTGGTTCGGCCTGGCCGAGGGCATGACCATCCCGTGGGATGGCTGGGCATGGACCATAATCCAGTGGCTGGGGGTGTCGCTGGGGATGGTGGTATTCGCCTTCTGCCTGATACTGCTTTTTCAGCGCCAGTGGGTGGAGGGGGAGAAGCTCACCTTCCCCCTGGCGCAGATGCCGCTGGACCTGACCGAAGGCTTCGACGGGCGGCGGCGGATGCCGGAGATCTTCCGCTCCGGTTTGTTCTGGATCGGTTTCGCGGTCGTCTTCGGTCCGATTCTCTACAATACCGCGACCTATTTCACTCCGGGCCTGCCGCCGGTGGAGCTCTACTGGAAGTTCTACTCGATCCGTTTCAGCGAGTATTTCGGCCTGACCATCCGGGTGCTGCCGCTGGTTCTGGCCGTTACCTACCTGTGTCCGCTGGACATCCTGGGAAGCCTGGTACTCTTCTCGCTCCTGGGCACGGCCAAATTGGCGCTGATGCGGCGCGTCGGCTTTTCGGTGGGCGGATTCACCGGAGTCGGCGCCACCGGCATGCTGCCCGAGCCTAACCAGATCATCTTCATGGAAAGCTACGGGGCCCTGTTCTTCGTGGCCCTCTGGTCGGTTTGGCTGGCGCGGCGACACCTGAGGGGAGTGTGGCGCCAGGTGCGCACGGGAAAAGGGGAGCGGGACGAGGTAGTGCGCTACCGCCTGGCCGTGGCCGGCTTGGTGCTGTCCGGCGCCTGCGTGGTGGGTTGGGCGGTGGGTTTGGGCATGAGCCCGCCGCTGGCCCTGGGCACCTTTCTCCTGATGACCATGACCTTTTTCGTCATGGCCAAGCTCATTGCGGCCACCGGTTTCGCCTACCTCTTTCCCAACCGGCCGGCGCTCAAAGGGGAGTCCTTCGTGGTCGAGCTGGTCGGTTCCATCCACCTGTCGCCGCGGAGCCTGGTCGCCTTCAAAATATTTACCAGCCAGGCATTTTTCGGTTCCTTCATGACCCCGGCCTGGCCGGCCCTCACCCATCATCTGCGCATCTTCTCCCTGCGCCGCCAGCCCGGCCGCCTAGTCGCCGCGGTGTTAGTGGCCTTTCCAGTGGGATTTCTGGTAGCGGCGTGGGCGACCATCGACCTGGCATATAGTAACGGCGCGGAGCTCTTTTTGGGGGGCAAAGCCAACTGGGTATTCCACGCCATGGTCTATCTGATGAACAATCCTGGAGAACCGAACCTGGCCCGCTGGGGAGTTTGGCTCTTCGGTTTTTTCGAGGCCGCCGGCATCGCGTTTCTGCGCGGCTGCTTTCACTGGTTCCCGCTGCACCCCATAGGGCTGGCCTTCCAGACCACCTTCGGCACGAGCCTCTACTGGTTCAATCTATTGATCGTCTGGGTTGTCAAGCTGGTCCTGTTGCGCTACGGAGGGGTGCAGGCTTACCGCGCCGGCAAGCCCTTCTTCTATGGCCTGGGGGTGGGATATGTAATCGGAGTGCTGCTTTCTGCGGTGGTGGACCTGATCTGGTTCCCGGCCGCGGGCCATCGCATGCACGGGTGGTAGGAGCTTTTCTGGCAATGGAGGAAGAGGAACAGGAACCGGTTTCACCGCGCTTTAAAAGGGGGATTTATCCGCATGAACCTGCTTTTTCCAACAACGGTAATCGGCAGCCTGCCGCGACCCGTCTGGGTGCAGGAAATCATCGACGACCGCCGGAGCGGACGAATTTCAGAGGAGGAAGCCGATCGCCTCCTCGACCGGGCGATCGAAACGGCCCTGGCGCTGCAGGAGCGGGCCGGCCTGGGCGAAATCACCGATGGGGAATGGCGCCGCCAGAGTTATGTCGCGGTCTTCGCCGAGCGCGTGCGCGGCTTCGAGGAGGGGTCGCAGATTCCGGCGGTGGTGGCGCCTATGGAGTACCACCGGCCCATTGTCGCCGACGAGATTCGCTTTGTGCGCCAGCGCACGGCGCGGGGGGTCAAGGCTACCTTGCCTGCGCCGTACCTCGTCGGCCGGCGCTTGTGGGCACAGGAGCGCTCCAGGCCGGCGTACGACACCCGGGAGCGATTCATGGAGTCATGCGTGCCCATCCTGCGGCGGGAAATCGAGTTGATCCGGGAGGCCGGAGCGGACACGATTCAGCTTGACGAACCTTGGCTCAGCCGGCTCGTTCAGCGGCGCTATCAGGAGAGAGAGGGGATTGCGGACGTACAGTCCGAACTGGACCGCTGCGCCGACCTGATCAATCAGACGCTGGACGGGATCGAGGGCCTAGCCACCGAGATCCATCTGTGCCACGCCCACTCCGGTCGGGTGCAGGTAGGCCACCCGGATTTGTTCATGCCGACCCTTGCCCGGCTGCGCGTCGACACGGTCTCCATCGAGTTCGCCACATCCGTAGCCGGCCCGCTGGAGTCTTTGACCCGGTTCCCCGAAGGAACGCGGCTGGGCTTCGGATGTATCGACCGCTATGAGCGCCGGGTGGAACGCCCGGAAGAAGTAGTCGCGCGGGTGGAGGAAGCGATACGCTATATCGACAAGGAACGGGTCGTTCTACATCCAGATTGCGGCTTTGTGCCGTCGGATCCCGACAATCCGGTGACCCTGGATGAAGCCTACCGGAAGTTCAAAGCCATGTGCCGCGCGGCGGAGATGCTGCGTGAACGCTATTCTTGAGGGTTTCAGACCGCACCTTGTTCCCTGAACAGGTCACCTGGAGCCGGTGGTGAAAGTTGTTTTGCTGGGAGGCGGAGGAATGGCGGACGGAGCAAATGCGTTCGGCCGGGCCGATTCTGCACTTTGTTCCCGGGAGGGCCTCACTAGGGATTGGGCGGTGATGTGCAGATGAGGACAACCAGCGTTTCCGTCCCGGTGTTTTCAATGCCGTGGGTGCACCAGGGCGGCAGATAGATGAAGTCGCCTTTCCTGACCTCGCGCCGCCCGTTGACAAAGGTCATTTCACCTTCTCCTTCGACGATGACGTAGGTCTCCTCGGTGGGGTGAGACCCCGGTTCGAGGACCACGTGCGGGGGCACGTAAAACAGTACCAGGCCCATATTCTCAGCCGGGGCTTTGGGATTGACCGGATGTACTACCCGCACCCCCAGGCCGTGGCATCCGGGATAAACCACGGGGACACCATCCTGGGCATTTACGATCATGGGCTCAGGTGAAATGTCGGGTTTTGGTATATCCGGCATTTTTTCCGTGCCTGTGTAGCCTATGAACTGGGTGATTTTCGCCATGCTCGAGACTCCTCTACTGTGAAACTTGGTGGAATTTTTGTCAGACGATCTCCGGCTTGAGAACGGTGGCGCCGATGGCGGCAAGGGTGCGCTGCAGGGCGCAATAGGCATTCTCGTCCGGATAAGTGCCGATGATTGCCCCACCGGAGCCGGCGAATTTGGCACTTGCCCCCGTTTCCCGCGCCCGGCGGACCATCTCGAGGTTTTGCGCGCTGATCCGGTAAATGGATGCGCGGCGGTCGAAGTTGCGGTCGAGGACCGGTCCTATTTCCGCCCCCCTTCCCTTCAGTAGAAGGCCGCGAACTTCATCGGTGTAGGCGGCGAAGTCGTCCATCGCCCGCACCACCTCGGGCTCGCCGGCCTCCCAGCGCCCCTTGATATTCGAATGGAACACCTCGGTTCCTTCGGAGAGGCGGCCGAGCCAGGCGACGTAAAGCGGAGGCAGCAAGGCCGGGTCGATGGCCCGGTACCGGCCGTGTCCTCGGCTCTCCATCAGCTCGCGCGAGAAGTCCATGTAGACACAGCCCTCGTAGGCTTGAATGACGCGATCCTGCAACCCCGCCGGCAGCCCCAGTTCGCGGGTCTCGACCGACAGGGTGAGGTTGGCCAATTGGGGCAGTTCGATGGGGACATCGAAAAACCGCATCAAGGCGCGCAGGGTTGCGGTGATGATGGCGCTGGAGCCGGCCAGTCCTACCCGCTGCGGTACGTCGGTGCGGTATTCAATGGAAAAGTTGCGCTCCGGCAGAACGATCGAATTCTCCAGACAATAGTCGTAAAACCGCTTTATGGCCGCTTTTACCAGGCGCACGCCGCCGTAGTAGCCGTAGAGTTCGACCTCACCGGCCAGTTGTTTCATCGAACCGTGCCGGAGGGAATCCTGTTGCGCCGGCAGGATTTCCAGATGCGGGGTTTCGTAGAGGGTCACCTCGGCGCAGTAGTTCTTCAAGATAATGCTGATCGTTTTGCCGAAATATCCGTCCGAAGGATTGCCCACAAGGCCTGCGCGTGCGTAGGCTCTGGTTCTGATGATCATTGCCTGTCAGTCCTTTATTTGCGGCGACAATATAGAATTTCCTCTCCGGGTCAACAATGGCCGCCGGCGCCCAGGGCATCATTCGCGCCCGGCGGAGGGGTTGCCCGGCCCTCGACCTGGCTGCTCTCCTCGAAACGCTGCCTCCCGAGCTGCGCGAACTGTGCCACCGCCTCGAGGCGGAGACCGTCTTCAAAATCTCCCGCGCCACCGGCGTTCCGTGCGGCACCCTCTATGAGCCCATCAAGAAGCTGCCCAAGATCTGTGAAGAGAACGGAACTGAAAAAATACCTGAAGTAATAGCGCCGACGTTTTCGGGCATTCTCCGGTAAGTAATGGGTGAGGGCCGGAACCTGGCGCTGTTTTCGAGGGTATCGAAGCCCGCCGTCTTCCGGCGCGCCCTTATCGTTGCTGTCGCAGACGAATGGGGCGCAAAATCGCGATGCACCTGCAGGCCTGCAAGACCTCGTCGCGTCCCGGCGCTTTTTGCGGTGCGCCGGCAAGCATACCCTGAAAACCGCATCCAACACAACCCGAGCTGAGCCCTGCGCAACAAATCCGTTGCTGCCTCGGCGAGGTTCACCATTATCACAGAGGAAGGATGGTACATCATGAAACTCATTTACGGCCGCGGACTACTGGTTGATTTAGACTGCACGGACCCTGCTGATTACGGGTTCGATACGTTCCAACTGAAGAACATGTACTCGAATTCTCAATTGGGGGATATTGTAAATGCGCTATCCCCCGTGGATCAGCATTTTGACCCTGAGGTTGACTTTGTTCTGTCCATAACGCTGAAGGGAGATTATCGCTGCGGCAGCAACAGCGCCAGCGGATCAAGAGGGTCCATTGACCGCGACCCGTGGTATGACAATCCCAATCATGCTTTCTACAACGGGTGGCATGCGTTATTCGAAGATGCCCAGGAGCGCTACGGCAGCCGCTTCAAGGGCATCCGGTGGAACCATGAATACCCCCCGCGGCTATTCAAGGAAGGCAGCAAGTGGCAGGCGTACGCCGAAGAGCATGCCGCCGCCGACTACGAGGACGTGCAGAACAATCACTTGTCCGAATGGCACAGGTATCTGAATAATGTCGCCAGGACCAATGCAAGAGACGCTTATCTCCGCCAGGGTGCCGCCGACCAGGACCCCTATAACACTGCGGCCTACGCGTCTGTGCGGCCTCTGTACAGGCATTTCGTCCATTTCCAGTGTAAGGCCCAGGCAAGAATGGTGAAGCTGCTGGCATCGGAATTGCCCTCGGGCAAAACGCTGATCATCTACCCTGCCCAACAGACGGGACACGTGCATACGGCGGCTGAATACACCTTGAACACGGATCAGGTCACCGCAGCCAACGCGGTCCGGGAGATAACAACCTGGGATACACACGATTACGACAACGCACGGCGCAACGCGATGGCCGCCGCTCAAGGGAGCCGCAAGTACTTATTTGTGATTCAACAAGGACGCAGAGATCTTCCTTCGCCGCCCGAAGACCGCATCGGTGCGCGAACCCAGCGCATTCAGGGCAATATCGAGAATTGCCTGGACCCCGGACAGGGGCAAGATCCGTGGAACAACAGTTTTGCCTTCTGGAACAGGTGGAGGGAAAACGATCCTTCGATTCCTGAACCCGAACGGATCACCAGGCAGGAACAAGAAGCCTATATGGACGAAGTGGCGGACGCGCTGAACTAACCGTTCGCTTTTTCCGCCTCTTCTTGTGTAATTTCCCTTTGTAGCGCCCACCATAAAGCCCCTCTGGAGCGATCCAGAGGGGCTTCGCCCTTGCCCTGGTGTTTTGGCGAACGTCAGCGGCTGGACATAGAAATTGTGGAAGCTCCTTCCATACCGAGGAGGAGGGTCTCCACCGTGCGCGAGCGAAACGGGTCGCGCACGGTGGACGCGCTCGCCGCTCCCCACTTTGCTTGAACCATGGGAGCCTGTCGAGGAGCAGACGGCAACAGAAATCAACTTACTGGAAAATATACACATACAAACCAAAATTAGAGGACTGAGTTCGATTTCAAGGGAAAGAACCGTTGTTCGTGCTCTTCTTCACACCGCCCCAACTCTCATCTTCGCCCACACCCGTGAGGGTATGGTCTTCAAGCAGAACCCTGAAACCAAAAGCGCCAAACGGTCGATCCACATCCCAAGACATACGATATGCAGACCGTGTGTAGTGAGGAAAGGTGGGCCATTCCACGACCGCTCCATAGTATCCATTATCACCGCCACGCAGTATGGCTTTTCTCTTTCCCTCTGGCGTAAGGGGGTGGGGACCGACCGGATCTATCTCATGCAGGAATGCGTAATTGCGGAAGCCACAACGGGTAAATTCGTGCACACCACCTATTATGTTATACAAACCCCATGGATTGGGACGGGACGAACCGGGGATAATTCGTTCCGCTTCTATAGGGTCGTCGCCAAACCACCAAAGCGTGGTTGTGCCTGCACGTGCTGCATATTCCCATTCTGATTCCGTGGGTAAGCGGAAGGTCAGATCGGATTTCTCATTCAAAATGGCCAAGTAATCCTGAATTTCGAGCCACGTGATGTTAGTTATGGAAAGCCGAAAAGGTGCGACCTCTTTATCTGGGTCCATTACGGCAAACCATTGACTCCTGGATACCTCATACTTTCCCAGGTAAAAGGTTTTGGTGATCGAAACCGGATGCTGCGGGAATTCAGAAGAATAAGGAATCCTACTAAAGCTGAGTTCATGTTTATGAGAATTGAAATCATCCCATTTGTCCTTTTGCTCTTGAGAGGTGCCCATGAGAAATGTGCCCGGTTCGATCCGCACAAACTCCATGGATTCCCCTCCAAGTAGCGGCACCGTGATTTCCTCATTCGCCCACACCACTATTGGGAACCAATACAAGAAAAACAGACTGGTTCTCATCCTGAGTTCTCCTTTATGAGAATAATGGGAATTGGGGGCAAAGAAAACTCTGATTAAGTATCCTGACAAGTTTTTCCCTTGGCGATTACCCGGTTGCTATTAGAAACCAAACAGAGGAGGTAGTCGCGATGCAGCAGATCAGTTTCTCCGACCTGGCCTGCACCCACAAGAAAAGGACCACCCGCGAAGAGCGCTTCCTTGCCGAGATGAACGACCTGTTGCCATGGTAGCACTTGCTCAAGCCCATTGTGCGAAAATATCCGAAACCGGGTAAAGGCCGCCGGCCGGTGCCGCCTGGAGGACGCGACGATCATCCAGGCGCCCAGGACCCGTGGGACGACAGTTTCACCTTCTGGTGCCGTTGGAGAAGCTCCGACCCGGGCGACCCGGAAATCACCGTTGCCCAGCAACGAGCCTACATGGACCAAGTGAGCGACGAGTTGACCTGAGAGCTTGGCTATTGATAGCCTGCTCAGGTTGTATACAGAGGAAAGCCGGGGTTTTATCCCAGGCTTTCCTCGTTCTTCTTGAAAACAACTTGACCCGGACGTGGATTTCGTCCTGTCCATCACGCTGCAGGGAGATCCGCGGTGCGGCAGCAACAGTGCCAGCGGGGCGACCGCATCCATCGATCGAGATCCCTGGTACAACAATGCCTCCAGCCCCTTCTACAGCGGTTGGAATTCGCTGTTCAACGCGGCGATTACGGAATACGGTTCCCGCTTCAAGGGGATCCGTTGGGAACTACGAATATCGTCCGCATCTCTTCAAGGAAGGCGGCCGCTGGGTCGCCTACGCCGAAGAGAACGCCGCGAGCGACTACCGGGACGTGGAGGACAACTACCGGACGTTATGGGAAATGTATCTGAACAATATTGCCCGGACCCATGCAAGGGACGCCTATCTGGACCAGGGAAGGGCACAGCGCGCAACCAACTGGCCTCGGGTCAGGGGTCTCACGACTACTTCTTCGTTGTTCAGCAGGGCCGCCGAGACATCGAAAATGTGACTCACCAGCACTACCATGTGGAGGACCGTATTGCCGCTCGGACGGAGCGCATCCAGGCCATCCTCGAGCACGCGCTGGATCCGGACCAGGGAGAAGATCCGTGGCAGAGCAGTGTGGCCTTTTGGTGCAAATGGAGGGAGGCCGACAAAAACGACCCGGACCTCCAAGGGGAATTCATTACCCTCCAGGAACAGCAGGACTATATGGACGAAGTGGCCGATAAGAAACCTGAGACCCCCGGGACCAGGAGCTTCACGATCAAGTGCAATCTCGGGAGTGACTTCAATAACTTGATCTTTCTCCGGGAGATGTACGACGCTCCCTCCACCAGCATTCCCACTACGAACCCGGGCAACAACTACAAGCAGTTTGACGGCCTGCTTGACCGGGGAGGGGTGAAGCTGTACCGTTTCTTCACCTAGTTCAGGATAGTTTCCCGAGGGCAGGGTCCACCCACCCTGCCCTCGGCCATTTTGTTTTGCTCTTTTTGGATCCGGGAAGACTCACCCAACTATCGGCAAGGATTATGGCAAGGACACTGACGTTGGCCGTGGTTGCTGTTCTTCTTTTCGTTGTGCTGGCCGGGGATAGTTTCGGCGCCGGAGCCGAGCAGTCCCGGATCGTCTTCTGGTCCGACCGGGACCGGCCGGTAAGGGGCGACATATTCATCATGGACCAGGACGGCTCAAATTTGACCAATCTCACCAAGGATTGGTCAGAAGGTGCTTTTGATCCTGAAGTTTCTCCGGCCGGCCGGCGCATCGCCTTCGTCAAGGACGATCCGCGCACCTCTATCCACACCGGCGGTCTGTGGGTCGTCGACGTCGACGGAACGAATCTCCGTCAACTCACGGCGGCCGGAAGAGCGGCGGACAAGCCGTCGTGGTCGCCGGACGGCAGCCGGATTCTCTACTACCGGATTAATCAGAGGGAACTCTCGGTGATCGATGCCGATGGAGCTGGTAGTCCGGTGGACCTGTTCAATGATGGTCGGTGGGGAACATGGCCTGCCTGGTCGCCCGACGGCAGTAAAATTGCATATAAGTATTATAATAACATCTGGTTGATGGACGCGGAGTCGACGATTTCGGTTCAACTGACACACGGCCGCGATGCGAAAGGCGGGTCGATTTACTACAACTCCATATCGTGGACTCCTGGTACCGTCGGTTCGGCGGTCAGGAGCGGTTCCTGGGGCCGCCTCAAGGCTTCGGTGAAGGACTGATGGATCGACCGCCGGGGCAGGTGGTTCGGTGTGGCCGGGGTCGGCAGGTGTGCTCACGTCGGGGCCGCTTGAGTTCGGGAGGGCAACCTTGATGCAAGAAACCGACGAAACGATCGTCTCCGACGACCTGGTACTCAACTACCACCTGATGCATCCCGGCGGCGACAGCGCTCCCGGAGATCCCAACCTGGCCTTCTGTCTGGACGGCACCTACCACCTCCACTACATCCTGCGGCACCCGTGGTGGGGCGAGCTTTCGTACTCTTTCGTCCACGTGACCAGCCCGGACCTGTTGCACTGGTCATGGCAGCCCACCAAGCTGCAGCCCTCCTTCACCGGTCACGGAACCTTCAGCGGCACCGGATTCGTCACCAAAGGAGGGCGCCCTGCGGCGATCTACGCCGGCCTGTCGGAGCCCGAGCATTCGTATATCGCCATCGCCCGGGACAATAACCTCGGTAGCTGGGAGAAACCGTACCCGGTGCTGCCGAAGGGCGGGCCTGACGACCGGGATGTCGGCTTGCTCGGCGATCCCGACTGCTTCCGCGTCGGTGACACCTACTACGCCTATTCCGCGGCTGAAAACGTTCCCCTGTGCAAGTCCACCGATCTGGTCGAGTGGAGCTACGTGGGGCCGTTCCTCAAACACGACATGCCCGACGTCGCCATTGGCGAAGACGTTTCCTGCGCCAATTTCTTTCGGCTCGACAACAAGTGGATGCTTTTGTGCATCAGTCATTTTGTCGGCTGCCGTTATTACATCGGGGACTGGGATGCAACGGCGGAACAGTTCGTTCCTCAGAGCCATGGGCGCATGAACTGGCGGCGCCCCGGCCAATCACTGACGAAGCCTTACTATCGGGACTTCTTTGCGCCCGAGAGCGTGCTCACGTCGGACGGTCGCCGCGTGATGTGGGCCTGGCTTCGCACCCTCGATCCGGAAATCACCATGAAGACGGTCCAGTCGGTGCCGCGCGAGCTGAGCTTCCACGACGACGGCCACCTTAAGATCGAGCCGTTGCGCGAGCTCGAGTCGCTTCGCTGCGATCCTCGAAGCTTGTCCGACGTAGTGCTGTCGCCGCCGGCTGAAGGTTACCACACCTCCGCAAAGATCGCCGACCTGGACGGCGACGCGTTCGAGGTGCGGGTTGCGGTCGACCGGGCTGAGGCTGACCGCAAGCGCTTCGGCATCCAGCTTTTTGCCGATGACACCAACGAGGGATTGCAGATCATGATCAGGCCCGAAACCGGCACGCTCTGCGTCGGCGAAACCGAGGCGCCCTTTGCGGTGGCCGATCTCCCGGAAGGGGAGGACGTGGAACTGCGCGTCTTCATCGACAAGTATCTGGTGGAGGTATTCGCCAACGGCCGCCAGGCGGCTTTGTGCGCTTTTATGGCGTACCGCGACGGCGGCAACGAGATAAGGACATACCTCTTCGGCCGCAGGCTGGACACGCCCCCGATCAAGATCCGCAGCGTCGAGATCTGGAAGTTGCGGCCCGCCAACCAGGGCTTTCTTGAAGCCCGCGAGAACCGCATCTGGGCACCTGATAAGGACTGAGCGGGCGGCGATTGTGCGCCCTGCCTGAACCGGCTCGCGGCAACCGGGCAGCCGGTCAGCTCTGCCGAGGGAGGGCACAATCGGGGAACTCGAACGGAGGCTGTGGCGGTGCCCTCGGCGGTGCCCTCGGCGGCAGTCCTACGCCCTCCAGATAGCGTCGGATGGACCCCGAATCGGTCATGGCGGCGATGATTCTCAGGCGCCCGCCACAGGCTGCGCATTCGCTGATGTCGGAGGAAAACACCCGCGCCAGCAGGGTCCGCCCAGCGCAGCCGATGGGCGCAGGACGGAGCGCTCGTATCGCCGTCCGCCGCCGACGGCTCGGCAACCGGCTGGGCCGGCACGATGCGGCCGCGGTCGCGGGCACGGGGGGCCAGGACCCCGTGGTAGCGTAGGAGATGGAGCCGGGGCGGGGGGACCAGAGCCGCCCGCTTCTCCAGCAGTTCCATCGGAGAGCGCAGGAGATGGCTGGTCCCATCCGACCACGGCGTTTTGAGCGCAAAGCAAAGCCGCTGCGAAGCACAAGGGCGCCGTACGCACCCCGGTGGCCGGATCTTTCAGGACCCGTCGCAGGCGCTGACCCGAGCGTGCCCCGGTGGCGATGAGCCCTCGCACCGAAGCCGCGGTGAGAGCCACCAGCACGGGCTCCCCGGCGGCGAGCGGATCGGCTGCGGTGTCGGTCGAGCAGGCCGCGTTTCCTGCACAAGCGGATAATGCGGCGCGCACTCGTCTCCACGATCTGCTGCACCGCTTGGTCCGACAACGGCGGGGCCGCTACGAAAACCGGAGTTTCCTCCCCATCGACGTAGACCCCGTCGAGCATGAGCACGTGCACGTGGGGATGGAGGTTCAGGGAGGAACCGAACCGCTGGACCAAGGTCACCGAGCCCCAACGCGCGCGGTCATGGCCCATGGCCTGCGCCTGACGTCGATACCAGCGGCCCACCACGCGCAGAAACACCGCCAGTACGGCCGAGACCCACGCTTTGACGCCTGGCAATCCAAGAGTGACCGGTCCCACTCTATCTTGAGGGCGGCGCTGATGTGCCGCCGACCCTGGGTTGACCAGTATCCACCAACAGCATCGTATTCAGGATGGTCTGTCACAACAATGCGGGATGTATCGCTGCCCTCGGATATTCGGGAGCGGAATGGATGATTGGTCTCCAGTATCCGAACAACTGCCGTATCCAGTCACCGGCTTGACCGACGAGGGCGCATGAATCCTGCTGCCCTATCCGGCACTCCGACCCTTTTAGTATACCAGTCCTGCACAGAAAATGGCCCTGACCTCAATCCGAGGTCAGGGCCAAACCCTTAGAAGTTGCCCCTGAGTCTGCCAGGCGCTAGAAACTGATCTGATATACCCAGACCTGGTGGGAAACGTCAGGCTCGCCTATGGGAAGGGCCTGGAACTGCTCACTTACCTCCACTAGCTTCCATTTGCCAGTAGACTCCAACTCTGTTTGCTTCTCTTTGAAGCCGTCGTTTTCGTACACATCAGGTCGCAGTGAGAAAGCGATATGCCCGCCCGGCCTGGTGATGCGAACAAGCTCGTCAAGGGAACTGGCAGGAGCATGTCCCACGGTGAAGACCCCCACGGTAATCACCGCTCCAAAGGAGCCGGAGGGGAAATCCAGGGTCTCGCCCATGACCATCTGGTGAAACTCCTGGTAGGCGCCTTTCTTCCGGGCTTCATCCAGCATACCCTGGGACATGTCCATAGCAACTATTTCCTGGTACCCTAGATTGCGGAGAATCTCTCCTGCCAGGCCAGTACCTGCGCCTGCGTCGAGGACTCTTGCGTCCTTGGGCACATGCTTGGAGAAGAAGTCCACAACGCGCTGGGGCGCAATCCAGCCGAAGTCCTGGTCCAGGTCGGCATCATAGTCTTTGGCCCATTGGTCGTACCGTTCTGCTAATTCCTGGTTATCCTGAGATGAGTACACCCATTGGACCCTATTCTGATTCTCCATCACTGCTCCCTATGTCTCCGGCTAAAAGATGCCATGCCACATCACTTCTGACACAGATACAAGCCCCACCCCAGTTCGCCGTCTTCTATTGCTTGAACGGTTTTCTCATACGCCAATGCCAGGGCCTGGTACTTATCCGTGGGGCCATCCGTTTTCGCACTAGCCATATTGGAGAGAAGGGAATAACTCTTTTTCAGGTGAATGGAGAGGTCCTGGGAGCTGAGGACCTTGAACCCCGCCTGCTGGAGGGCATCCTTGTATGACTCGAAGCTAAAGGGTGTATCAAAAAGCAGCCGGTCATACACGTAAGTCTTTGCTGACTCACTAATATCCTGCTTTGGCTTTATAAGGTCGTCGAAGATGAAGATTCCCCCATCCGCCAGCACTCGACATGCTTCTTTCAATGTCTCTTCTTTGTCGTGGATGTGGTAAATTACAGCCTGGCTCCATACATGAGTAAAAGAGCCATCGGGGAACGGTAATTCGGTGGCAGAGGCTTTCTCAAAAGCAACGTTCTGTCGCATCTTTTCTGGGTGGGTTTGCAGGGTATCCTTGGCGTTCTGGATGCGAACGCCGCTCAAGTCTACACCCGTTGCCCGGCAGTTGCGGTCTTTGGATAGCCACATGGATGTAGTGCCGCTTCCACAGCCCAGGTCCAGTACCCTGGAGCTAGCGTCAATTCGGGCCTTCTCCGCCATGATATTGTTTAGGTTGGCGCATCCTTTCAGGAAATCTTCGCCGGTATTCTGGTCGAAGACTCCCCAGTGGACGCTCCCATTCTTGTCCCATATGGAGCGATAAATGACATCTTCGGCGTCGTAATATTGCTCGGTGTCCTGCTCAGTAAACCTGCTCCTCATACCTTGACCTTTCCTAGGTATTCAACAAATTCGTTCTGCCTGTTCACCAGGATCATCTCAGGCTCTACCGGCTCATCAGTTACATCGAAAGACATTATTATGATGCAGTCTCCCTTGTCAACAAGCCTTGCCGCGCGCGGAACCCTGCACGGATATGATCCCAGACCCTCTGTCACCATTATATTGCGTATGTCTCGAACCGATTACCGTTGGTGACGTCACAGATAAGGACCTTCTCATATTCCCACAGGTCCACCTTGTCCATCAGGTCCCGGTCAATGACAATGCTTCCAATATAATCTAAATTGGCATCGGTAACCTATGCTCTATGAATTTTTGATCTTAATATGGTTCTCATTATTTACCTCACATTTGGAGTAGATTTTAGGGCAGAATGCCCAATTTTATCTCACAGAAACGGATACACACTCATCTGTCCGGAGCTTTTTCTCAGGGAATAAAGGGCATAGGTATCTTTACGATAACCCTAAGAATGGATGAGCACGGGGAAGTTGGTGCTCCAGGCTTGCGTGGGAAGAATTGGTAGAGGAGCTAAGGTTCGCAGGGGAGGACGTGTTTACCGCGAGATGGGAGACTTACGGTAGATGAAGTATAGGTACTTGAAGAGCTTAGATGCCGGTGCTCTAGGTTTTTTATGTGCCAGGGCTTCAACCGAGCCACATACGGTGCGTCTTTACTCACTGTCTTGACCGCCCTTCCATTCCGGATTTACTGCGCATGGCAGCGAGTGCCTAGACATATTATCTGCATCTTCTAGGGTTGTCAAATGCTTGAATTTGCTCATGGAATAGCTCATTTACAGGGATAATATCAACATATTGTGAGAGCAGTGACGTAATCAGTCTCTTATTTGGGGTGCTAAGGTGTGTTTGCAAACGCAAGCAGGGGGATAAAACGAGTTGGATGAGTAGATAAGGAGGTGAGGGGTGTGGGACGAGGGGACTTGACCGACCAGGAGTGGCGGCGAACTCGAACGGCGGCTGCGGCGGGCCCTGGCAGGGGCCAACGCCGGGGGCCGGGCCGGCAAACCGACCCCGGTCAAATAGCATCGGATCGAGGCCGGATCGGTCAGGGCGGCGCTGATTCTCAGGCCCCTGCTACAGGCCGCGCATTCGCTGATGTCGGAGGAAAACACCCGCGCCAGCAGGGTCGCCCACCGCAGCCGATGGCCGCAGGACGGAGCGCTCGAATGGCGGTCCGCCCGCACCCTGAAGGCGCGGGACTGGTTTTTGAAGACCTTGGACTATGCCAGCGAGTGCAGCTGCAAGCACGTGACGATCCTGGTGGGGGCGAAGTTCGAGGGGGAATCGCACAAGGAGTCGTTGAACCGCGCCGCCGACGAACTGAACTGGAGGTTGGAGAAGGCAAGGGCAGAGGGATTGGTTCTCGGGGTGGAGGCCCACGTCGGTTCCCTCACGCCCCGACCCAAGTCGGCGGCATAATTGATGCAGCGGGTGCCTGGCCTGACCCTGACCCTCGACTACACCCATTTCACCCGGGTCGGGCTACCCGATGCGGATATTGAACCGCTCCTGGGCTACGCGAGTCACTTCCACATGCGCGGCGCGCGCAAGGGCAGGCTCCAGACCCGCTTCGGCGACAACGTCATCGACTACGAGCGGATCATCACCCAGCTGGGCAAGCGCAAGTCCCGCGGTTGGATCGGATTGGAGTATGTTTGGCAGGATTGGGAGCGGTGCAAGGAATGCGACAATCTTTGCGAGACGATTCTTTTTCGCGATTTCTTCCGCAAACTGGCCGCCTGAACGAAACGCCGCGCTCTCTGCGCCGACTCGACAACCAGCCGTAGCCGCTCCCCAAGCCGACTGGAGCTCCCTTGGGCGATGCCCCAGGTCGTCACTCCGCAGTGGCCGCGCGTTCCCCTTCGGTCGCCAGCGCGAGCTCCTCGGGCAGCAGGGACTCCCACGCCCCGTTGTCCATCGCCAGGAAGCCGGACATCTTCCTACCTAACTATTTGTTTTTAAAGGTCTTGCGATCGAAAAGATCGAAGGGTACCGCGGCTCGACGTAGCTTTCTTGACCGATAATCTCTATATTTATCAAGTAGTTATCAGCATCCCCGTGGCCCCCCGGCCCTCCTGCTCGCAAACGTATTATTTACATCAAGTTAGTCGTATGTGGTTGGGGTCTCAATGACCATCCAACCCCGGCTGCCGTTCTCCTAGGCCCGAAAGGACGCCGTCATGACGGGAGGAGCCGCATCGGACAGAATGCTGGAATACCGTTTGGCCACCGAGGAGAAGAAGCGGCTGAGGGGCCATCAACTGGTTTGGTTCATGTTGAAGCGCGGCGCGGTCAGCCTGCACTGGTACTGCACCGCCATTCTCGTCGCGCTCGTGAATGTGGGCATCGAATTCCTGCGGCCCATCCCCAGCGCGATCATCATCGGCAGCATTCTGCCGCTGGTGGTGGACTTGCAGGAAAGCAGTTATGCGTTGATCACCCTATGCCTGGTCTGGGCCCTCCTCGAAGTAATTAGGGTGATCGTGGTAATGGTCTACGGGTATCTGTCTACCGAAGGGTCGTTCAACCTGATGTACGACCTGCGTCGGCGCTTTCTGGGCGATATGGAGGAGATGAACGAAGAATCGAAGCAATCGCTCGGGCTCGGCCGGCTCTACACCACCTACAGCAGCGACCTGCCCGCCTACGGCCAGTTCTACAGAGATTTTCTCCCCGGCCTCATCACCAACCTCATCAACATCGTCGCCACTTTCGGGGTGATCTACTTCATGTCGCCGGCGATTTTCACCTTGCTGCTTCTGGTAATACCGCTGCAGGTGTTTGTCATGTCGTTCTTTCGGTCCCGCATTCGCAGCAACCGGCGGAAACACAGTCAGCTGCGGGATAAGGCGATGTCCATGTTCAACGAATCGCTGGAGAATGCGGACTTGATCAAGTCGTTCGACGCGGTCGAACGCATGAGCGGACGAACGCTGAGCACGGTAGAGGGGATGATCGCCCAGCAACGGAAGAATCGAAACTACCGGAATGCCTGGATAGCCTGCAGCAACGCCGTGTCGATAACGTTTACGATCGGTGTCGCCCTCATAGCCGGTTTACAGGTGATCGAAGGGGCGATTTCCCTGACCTTCTACATCGTGATCAACGTCTACGCTCAGCGCGTGCTCAGGCCGATCATGGCCGTAATACAGTCGTGGCAGGATATCATCCCGCTGATGGTGAGCGTACAGTGGAGCGAGGAGTTCTTCGCTGCGGCCGAAGGCGTCCAGCGGCGGGCGCGCCCCAGACAGATCCCGATAACGAGTCACGAAATCGAATTCGAGAACGTCACCTTTCGCTACCCGGGCACGCCCGATTCCGCCCGACCCGCACTGGACGGAATCTCCTTTCGCGTGCTCCCCGGCCAAATGACCGTACTGTGCGGAGCCAGCGGCTGTGGCAAATCGACGGTGTTGAAGTTGCTGAGAGGCCACCTGGAGGCCGCCGAAGGCGCGGTGCTGCTGGGGGGGAACGACGTGCGCGAAATAGACCGCAAGAATCTCTCTCTGCTGATGGCCTATCTGTCCCAGAAAATCTCCTTGCTGTCCATGTCCATCCTGCAGAACGCCGAGCTGCTCTCCCCAAAAGCGAGCGAAGAAGATCTGCAAAAGGCGCTGCGCATGGCCAAGGTACTGGACGAGATCGAGGCCATGGAACAGGAAGTCCGGGTTACCACCAGCGATGTCCGCAGCGGCCCTTTCCAACGGGTGGGGCGCGCGCTGTTCGGCTTCGAGCCGCGACGAGTCGACCTCATGGAACGCCGCGAGGGATTGGACCGGACGGCCGGTCTTTCGGGGAATCTCTCCGGTGGACAGCAACAGCGGGTGAGCATCGGATTTTCGCTGCTGACCCGTTGCCCCATCCTGCTGTTCGACGAACCGACCACCGGTCTGGACAAGTTCTCCGAAAACGAACTGGTGGACACCATCGCCGGGCTCGCCGCGCGGGACCGCACCGTGGTGGTGGTGGCGCATACCCTGGCGCCGTACTTTGCCCTGCCCGACGACAAGGTCTTTTTCGTGTTCTTGCACAACGGGCGTCTCATCGGCGCCGGCCAGCGGCGGGAGCTGTTGAGAAGTTGTCCCGAATTCGGCGCCCTGGCCCGGGAAAACGTGCGTCACGTCCTGGCGCTGCAACGTGCCGACCTGGAACTCATGCGCCTGGCGGGAGATCGGTGATGAACGAGATCCGGGTACTGGCCAAATCGGCCGAAGAGGCGATCGTCAAGATTCGCGATCGCGCCTTCCTCGTCCAACGGGGCAACCGCTATCTCCTGGTGCGCCGCACTTTCTGGTGGGTGGTTTGGGTGCTCGTCTGCCTCGGCATCGCCCTGACGGCGGGTCGACCGCTGCTGGCGTTGGCGCTGCTGGCCACTCCGCTGGCTTTCCGGTATCTGGGCAGACTGCTGAAATCGGCCTACGGGCTGTTGCTGTTGGCGGCGATCGTCGCCTTTGCGGTCTACCAAGTCGTGGCTCTGGTGCCGAAGATCAGCCGATTCCTGGAAGGCACGACCTACAAATTCATATCCGGAGAGGGGGCCCGGATCATACCCCATTCCGGCGACCTGGTGCGGCTTTACGCGCAGGACGACTTCTTCATCGGGGCGCGGCTGAAATCGGAGGGGGAGACGGTCTATCCCGGAGAGCGCCTGCTCATCGCCGATTTCGCCAAGGAAGTGATGGAACTCGCACAACGGCAGGAGGAAGTGCGGCCACGAGAAGCGTATGTGGACCTGCTGCTTTCGCAGCACCTGAACAAGCGACGGGATATTCGCACCGACCTCGAGGTTCGGGAACTGGAGCGCAAACAGGTGGGATTCGAAAAGGAGCAGTTCGAACGCCAGGCTCCCGGGGGAGAATCAACCCTGGAGGCGTATCGTAAGCTGCTCGATCGCGGACTGATCTCGAAACGGGAATTTCTCGACGTCGAACAGGAGTACGAACGCCTGAAGACCACCCACGAGCAACTTGGCCTGGAGGAACGCCAACTGAGCGCCGAGCTTGGAGACAGCGAGGCGGGCGATGTGCTGGAACAGGAATACCGTTACGAGAAAGCGCAAACGGATTTTCTCAAGTTTCGCACCCAATCGCAGCGGGAGTGGCTGACGAACCTGGCGTACGTGGCGGCGCCGGGTCGGTCCCCGGACCGTTCCAGCGTGGGTCGGGTATTGGACGCCAACCCGGGCGGGGTGGCGCGGGCCGGGGAGGCGGGTGGCGGACTCGCCGGGGCATCAAGGGAACCGGGGTGGAGCCATGGAGAGCTGATCTACCTGGCCGGTTCCCGCTCGAGCTCGCAGGTCAAGCGCGGAGAGCTCGTCGCCGAGATATGGGTGGGAGAACGGCGCAAGCGGATCGGCCTCGAACTTCCCCGGGGCAAAATGGTCGGTATTGAGATCGGTTCACCGGTGAACTTCATGCTGGACGAGGAGGTGGGGGACTTCGACGCGGTGGTGTACTGCCGCGTGAAAAAGATACGGTCCGGTTCGGGGTCGAGCTTTTGGATCGAAGCCGGCTCCTTGACCGTAGCGCCCGACGGCAAGACTCTGGATGATTTCCCCGTGGGACTGGCGGGCAATTACCGTATCGGCCTCCACCCGATCAGCCACAGGGAAAAGTACCTCAAGATCAAAGACGAGGCGCAGTCGCTTGGGGCGATGTGGGATTCTCTGCGCGAGTACCTCCATCGCTACCTGCAAAGGGAAGCGGGGGAAGACTTCATCGCCACGCCGCCGCCGCGTGGGAACGATTGAAAATATCCTTGGAATGGGGAGAGAAAGCGTTATACTTTACGTTTCTTTCCCCAAAATCCCGGGGTGATTTGAAAGGAACGAAATGTCCAGATTGACCGCGCGCATTCGCATCGTCCGCATGCATGGTGGCGTATATAAGGTGGAAAAGATCAAGGTGAGCGACGACCACGGAGACCGCGTCGACGTGTTCAACGTGCCGATCAAAGAGGCTCTTGAGTTCTCCACAAAGAACCAAGCGCGGGAACGCGGAGCCGAGCTTGCCCACGCATTTATCACGAGTAAGTACTCCGAAGGTGCTCGCTACCAGATTCAGTGGAAAACGAGGGTAGAGATACGTCGGGAGGTCGTTGAGAAAACGCTGGGTCAATAAGAGCTACCGGTTCAAGAGACCAATCCCAGGATGGCGCTCCCGTCCACCGCGCTGAGGTCCCCCATAAACTCCCTGCGCCACCCGCGCAGCATGCGCCGGCTTACCGCCTGTTCCCCCCGTTAAACAGATCCTTCAGTTCCGCCCGCGAGGTGCCAGCTGCGGGTCGATGCCCAGGACAGCTCCCCGTCGACGCACGTAATCGAGCAGGGCATCGATATGCCCCTTGCGCGCCTGTGGATCGCGGGGCCGCGCCGCCGGGGAGGGACATTTCTTGGCGCGCAGGCCGGCCGCGACCGCGGCCACCAGGGCCTTCTTGAAGGTGACATCTGTGTATTGCGATTGGTCGTCTTGTGTTCCATGATGGCACACAACTCGGGAGCAGCCTCTTCGGGAACAGTCCGAGAAAGAAGCCACAGCCATTGGGGTTCACTCTTTAATGTCCACTTCTGGACGCCTATTGCCCAACTACGGACGGCTGATCCTCAGGTCAAATTCCTAACCTGTTGTTTCTACTACACTTCATTCTGGCATGAGTCTTGCATAACGATCGCACCAGCGGTGCACTAGCTGACTGTGGAGGTTCGTGCTAACGGATTCGGCGTCATCAAACCCCTGACCGAGCACGTTCTGTTTTCTCCCGTCGATGCTGGAGTGCAAGAAATACTGCGCCAGCCTGGAGACCCGGTAACGCCCCGAGAGGTGATTTTCCTTCTCGACGAAATTGAGCTCGACCGGAACCGGGTTTCACTGGAATTGGAACAGCTCGAACGCCAGCAGACCCGGCTGCGCGCAGCCTTCTTCAGTCAGCTCGAAGCGATCGAGCTGGAGTCGGCAGTGCTGAAGCTCAAGGTCGATCAGCTCCGCGATGACCTGGCCTACGGCTCGTTCCGCAGCGAGGTAAATGGTATCGTCACCGGGAGCATTAGGGAATTGTTAAAACATTGAAAAATGGGCGAAATCGGCCAATAAAGACCACTCTGACCGGCTGATTTTCCAAAACTGTATCACACAAGCCAATTTTCAATTTTCTCGCCTATTCCATATATAACAACGAGTTGAGCTCTTTTTGCTAAATTCTGCTGGACGGCGGACTTGGTGCCATTTAAAATCCCGTAACAATAACCTAATGCACCCGTCAGGGTTATCTCCGCTACCAACAGGGACCTCCCCGGCATGGTAGCTGCCGGAGATTTCCGCGAGGACCTGTTTTACCGGGTCAACCTCATTTCGCTGCACCTCCCACCCCTGCGCGAACGCAGGGGAGACATACCCGACCTGGCGCGGCATCTGTTCCGCGTCGCCGCCCACACACACCGCCGCGATGAGCTCGAGCTCAACGACCGCGCTCTCCACTGGTTGAGCGAAAGGGAATGGCCGGGCAACGTGCGCGAGCTCAAACAGCTGATCGAGCGAACCGTGCTCATCAGCTCGGGGGATCAGCTCGACCCGTGCCACCTCTCCGCCGCCGTCGCCATGGAACCGGAAGCATCGCCACCGCAAAACGAATTCCCCGAGGCCGGCTCCATGACCCTGGAGGAGGTCGAGCGCGCAGTCATTCAACGATTCCTCGAACGCTACGACAACAACCTGACCAGTGTAGCGGCCGCGTTGGGTTTGAGCCGCGGCTCTCTGTACCGGCGGCTCGAGAAACACGGGATTCGCCCTTGAAGCTCAAGACCAAGCTCCTGGTTTTTCTGGCCGCCCTTCACGTCCTGATTGCGGTCCTGCTTTTCCTTCTGTATCCCGGCAATGCAGCGGTGATCATCGCTGGCGAAGTGGTGCTCGCAGGCTCGTTTCTCCTCGGGTGGCGCTGGTTGAACCGGATTTCCGAACCTCTCCACCTGGCCGACATGGGGGCCGAGCTGATCGGCGAGGCGGATTTCACCACCAAGTTCGTCGAGGTGGGGCAGCCGGAGGTGGACAAACTCGTGCGCACCTACAACGGCATGATCGACCGCTGCCGGGACGAACGCATTCGTCTGGAGGAACAGAATCTCTTCCTCCATCAGGTCGTCGATCAATCGCCATCTGGTATTGTCATTTTCGACGTCGAGGGGAACGTCGACCGCATCAATCCGGCGGCAGAGCGGATGTTGGAGGTCGACCACGCCGATGCCGCCGGTAAAAGCCTGGCAGGTCTGGGCGGTTCTCTCGCCAAGGCCATGGAAGAGCTTTCCATGGATGGCGCCCGGATTGTCACGCCGCAAGCCGGTATAAAGTTGAGAATTCAGAAATCAAAGTTTATCGACCGGGGCGCGCCGCGAACCTTCGTCATGATGGAGGAGCTTACCGATGAGATACGCCGTTCGGAACGGGATGCCTACGAAAAGTTGATTCGCATGCTGTCCCACGAGGCCAACAACTCCCTCGCCGCCATCAGGTCCCTGCTCCAAAGCGCCCGAACCTACCGTCCCCAGATCGGCCAGGAGGATCGCGCCGACTTTTCCACCGCCCTCGATATCTCCATCGAGCGCTCGGAGCATCTCGAAGCCTTCATGAGACGGTACGCCGAGGTCGTGAGAATCCCCGTCCCGCAGAAGCGCCCGGCAGATCTGGTCGAGCTGTTACGCCAGGTGGAGCGTTTCCTGCATGCCGAATGCAAACGAAGAAGCATCGATTGGCAGTGGGACCTCGGCGCGGACTCGTGCGTCATCGATCTGGATCGCGACCAGATGGAGCACGTCCTGCTGAACGTCTTGAAGAACGCCATGGAAGCGATCGGCGAGCGCGGAACCATTGCGATACGGCTCAATGTGGACGAGGGGCAGACCGAGCTAGTAGTTGAAGATACCGGGTCCGGTATCGAGCCGGCAGTGCGGGAGAAACTGTTTACCCCCTTCTTCAGCAGCAAAGAGGGCGGACAGGGTGTGGGCCTTACCCTCGCGGCCGAAATCCTGCGAAACCACGGATTTCGTTATTCCCTGCAAAGCGAAGCCGGAAAACCTACGAGATTCCTCATCTGGTTCTGAGTAAGGGCTCGCAACGAAACAAGTGGGTCATCAGGCCAGAGGGTCGCCCCAATAACGGCGCCGCCGAGCGGCTCAGTTATTTGCTGACGAGTCCTAAATTTGTAGCTGGTTTCTCACGATCGCGGATCGTACGCGACCAAGTCATGGCAAATGCTCGCCTTTCCGCCCGGAGGCCTTTCTCACGTGGTCTGGTTGCCCCGGGCCATGACGACTTTGCCGGTGCGCACCATCTCGCGCAGGTCGAATTTGCCGAGCAGGCGTTCCAGGGCGTCCATCTTCTCGCTGGTGCCCGTGGCTTCGATGGTGATGGTCTCGTCCGAAATATCGATGGTCTTGCCGCGAAAGACCTCGGCGATCTGCAACACTTCGGTGCGTTCCTCCACCGTGCAGCCGACCTTGAAGAGGGCGAGTTCGCGCGTGACGGCCTGATCGTCGGTGTGGTCCCTGGCGTGGATGACATCCACCAGCTTGTCCAGTTGCAGGATGATCTGGTGCAGGACGTCTTCGGGGCCGGTGCAGGTGAAGTATAGGTAAAATGAGGCACCTTTTTGGACTCTCGGTCAAGGCGCTGAGTGCACCGCTAGGGTCAGGCGGCGAACTCGAACTGGGGCTGCGGCGGGCCCCTGGGCGGGGGCATCGCCGGCAGGCCCACGCCCTCCAGATAGCGTCGGATCGAGGCTGGATCGGTCAGAGCGGCGATGGTCCTCAGGCGACCGCCACAGGCCGGGCAGCGGCTGATGTCGGTGGAAACACCCGCGCCAGCAGGGTCGCCCAGCGCAGCCGATGACCGCAGGGCGGAGCGCTTGAATCGCGGTCCGCCGCCGGCGACTCGGCTACCGGCTGCGCCGGCACGATGCGGTCGCGGTCTCGGGCCCGGGGCGCCAGGACCCCGTGGTAGCCGTAGGAGATGAAACCGGGGCGGGGGGAACCAGAGCCGCCCGCTTCTCCAGCAGTTCCATCGGAGACAGCAGGAGAGGGCGGGTCCCATCCGTCCACGGCGTTTTGAGCGCGAAGGAAAGATGGTCGGCATCGAGAATGCGCAGACGCCCCCGCCGGTCAGGGCCTGCGATCCGCGTAGCCGCATGCAGGGAAAAGCCGCGCGAACCAAAGCACAAGGGCGCCGTACGCACCCCGGTGGCCGGATCTTTCAGGACCCGGCGCAGGCGTTGGCCGGCGCGTGCCCCGGTGGCGGTGAGCCCTCGCACCGAAGCCGCGGTGAGAGCCGCCAGCACGGGTTCCTCGTCGGTGAGCGGATCCGCTGCAGTGTCGTCGAGCAGGCCGCGTTTCGGGACTGGGCCGCCGAGTGCACGGACGCGCCGTGCGAGGTGTGCGAGATCGCCCTGGCCCACGTCAACAGCGACCGGGTCGAGGCCGCGTACCGCCGGAGCGACCTGTTCGAGAAGCGGCGCTGTCTCATGCGGGACTGGGCTGCCTACATCGCCGACACGCGCTGACGCGCCCGACAACGCTTTGCCGCCCGACCCGCTCCCCGGGAGGAAACCGTGCCGACGATCTCGCGCGTTCAGGCAACCCACGACCGGTCACTTCCCCCATGCTCGCAAAAGCGGCCCAGGGTGGCGTAACCGCTCCGATATTCGCTCTCCGAGAGCCAAAAGCCCCAAGACCCCGGGCACTAGCCAGAGTCGCCTGCGGGACCGTCGCCGCGCAAGTAGAACCTCGCGAGACCGGTAAAGAGCTCGCGGTGTTCGTCCGGCGCCGCGATGTCGAGGTAGTCCAGCTCCACCCGTTCGACGCTCTGGACCCTCGAATCCGGGACATGGAAGATGGTGTTTCTCCACGCCGAGAGCTTCTTCAGATTGTCTTCGTCGGCAGCGCGATCCAGGGTCGGCACGCGGAACTCGGGGCGGCGGGACACGGTCTTGGCGTACATCCGGAGTGGATCCGCCAGCAGCGCCAACGAGACCATTCCCGCCGACTGACCCGACTGAATGCGAACATAGTCCTCGAAGCACGTGGGCATCATTCGCCGGGACCAGTCCGGTGTCCGCAGGATCTCCGCGTTCGTCATCGACGGAAAGGCCTGCTTCAGGCGGGCGGCGTTGAACTGGTAGGACTCGTTGAACAGCAGCAACGCGCGCAATACCAAGTTTGCGTAGTCACGCTGGGTGGACAGGACGAATGAAGACAGCTGCGTTCCCAGGAAGTAGCCCGAAGACTGGAAGTCCCTGGGAATGCGGATCAACGAGAACAGATTGTCGTGTATCGGCGTTTGCGTGCCATTCGACACCGACTGGTAGTCGGTGCTCGGCAACGGCGTGTTCGACATCCGATCCATCAGTCGGAACAGGCGACGCACACGCTTTTTCTGTCGCATGTGCAGCGGCTCCTTGCCGGGCGGGTCGAATCCCAAGTGTTCGCCCAGCCGCTTGTGCTCATCAATCAGGCGCTTCTGGTCGTCCATTAGACGCTGAATGGCCTCTCGGTCGGTCGCTCGCTCTGCAGCTCGCAGCGCCTTGTCCAGCATCGCCGTCTTCCGAGTCAAAAGCGCATGCAACGCGTTCGCTGGCAGGTGTGCGACCTCGTTCGCGATCGAATCCGCCAGGTGTTCCTTCAGGTGCTCCAAGTGCTCGTCCAGCAGGATCTGAAGGTGCTTGCCGAACGGAAGGTGTGACGGATAGTTCTGCTCGGTCGCTTCAACGAAGCCGCGGAGCAACCCGTCGTACGCCTCGTCTTTCGCCGGGTGGAGAAACTTGTCGCGCAGCGCCCTCAGCCGGCCGAGCACCGGTGCGTTGACCTGGATGAACTCGTCGAGCTCCGCAGAGGGAAACGAACTCCTCATCGAGAGATAGGCCTCAAGCTCCGCAGATAGTAGACACAGGTAGATCTCCCACATGTTCAATGCGCCGCTACCCAGCCACCAGCGCTGACTCGCAGACGGCTGAAGCCCTTGGTCACGCAGCATTCGGTCCTGCACCTTGGCGAGCGAAGTCTGCGTTGTGATTCTCTCGGTTCCCAGCTCTCGCATGGTCCGAGTGAGGTGGTCGACGTTCCTGAACGCCGCTTCACGCACTCCCTCGAGCACTACGCATCGATGGTGATGCATGTGGCTGAAGTGCTGCACCAGAGCGAGGTCTGTCGCCTTCGGTTGTTCGCCCATCGTCTTGGAGTCCGTCGTATCTGCGCCGGTATCGCGAATGTATAGGAAAAATAAGGCACCGATATCGGTACTATCAATTCGCTGAAACTGTTGTCAAGGGTTCGGCAGGGTTCCTGATGAATCGCTTGTCGTCGCACCGAATCGTTCGGGCCTGCTCCGAGCACCGTTGTAAAGGATTTCGGCACGTTTCAGGGGTCAATCTGGTATTTGAGGGCGTACTCCCCCGTATGGCTCACGGCGCAGGGAGCGAATCGCGGAGGAGGTCAGGCGGCGAACTCGAACAGCGGCTCAGGCGGGGCCCTCACCGGCAGCCCTACCCCCTCGATTGTGCTGCGCGCTTGACACAAACGCTTGACACAAATCTGAGTTTATTTGTATAATCACCGACCCATACGTGTTCACAATTGGCCGATGTCAAAATAGAAAATGGTCCATACCCCGACATTTGACAGGACGGCGCTTGGTGCCGTGGCCCCATGTAGCGTCCAGTCCCGAGCTTTGGACGACAAGTGTAATTTCATAAGTCGTTCAAAAACAGTAATTTACCCTCCCCCCCAATTCTCTAAGATCCACTAGCTCCATACTGCGGCCAACGTCTGTTTGGCCGCGTCTGCTCGGTTCTTTGCCCAGGCCCGATGGGCCGGAGGTCGCTCTCGTTCTGCGACCTGCCATAAACGTTTGTCCTTTATTGGCAGACGTTCGCCACCCTTTTTTGCGCCTGTCTGCAAGCATCTGCTATCCCTTTGACATACGATCCTCGCGACCGATGCGAAACGATGAGCGGAGGTCGTCTCTTTTGGCGGCTGCCTACAAACGTATCCGGTCCCTTTGACACGCTGTCTTCAAGGAGGAACTACCATGACTGGCACCGATAGACGACGATTCCCCGCTATCACCGTCCTGGCCGTGGCGGGTGCCGTGCTGGCCCTGCTCTTCTCCGAGGCGGAGGCCCATAGCCCGGACGGCACCCACGGCCCGGAGCACACCCACTTCTACCTCTGGCGCACCACCATGACGGTGGGAGTTGAGGAAGCAACCGATGGTGTGAATGACTATGTTTATTCTGGATACGAACCTGCACTCAGGAAGATCGGATCTATCAGCACGAGCGCGGATTTCGGGTTCCCGCCCTGGAGCCCGCCCCACAAACATCACGTCGACCGCGACAGTTATATTACCGTGAAGACTCTCTGGGTTCATGATTTAAATGGAAATAGACAACTCAATCTGAAGATTCCCAAGCTGCCCGCCATCGGGAACGTCACGCTCTGGATCGACCACAAGAGCTATCCGTTAAGTTCGGCAACTCGGTATTACGAAAGCGAAAGTCGTTACGAATGGGATAGCATCCACGACGACGATTCAACCGACCTCGACTGGGAAGAGGACGACGAGGTCAGGGTGGCGCTGGTGTACGAGCGCGAGCTGCCGTCAGCGCCGGAGAACGTGAGCGTGACGGCGCCGGAGGACGAGGACGGGACGCTGGAGGTGAGCTGGGATGCGGCCGACGATGGCACCTTTCCCATCGAGTGCTACCTGGTCGAATTCCTCCACCCCAGCGGTGAGACGAATCGGAACAAGCAGTCCTATCCCGGCTCTCGCGGCGCCGGAAAGGGATGCGGCGACAGCCCCCCGACCAGCGTGAAGCGCACCGACCTTGAAGCGCAAATCAGGTACGAGGTCCGCGTGCAGGCGCTGAGCGGCGACGGCTACGGCGACTGGTCGGAGACGAAGAGAGCCCCCCGCACCTCGTCCGACCGGAGCGACGACTCGTCCGGGCAGAAGAAGCAAAGTGAGGAGCCGGGCTCCGCACCCGACAAGCCTACGGGCCTCGACGCCACAGCAACCCACGACTCTGTGACACTCACCTGGGAAGACCCCGACGACGACTCCATCACCGGCTACGTGATCCTGCGGCGCATTCCCGGAGTCGACCCGGAGGGCCAGTTCCGGGAATTGGTCGCGGACACGGGCACGGCCGCCACCACCTACACCGACGACACCGTGTCGGCTGGGACTCGCTATACCTACCGCATCAAGGCGATCAACGGGGCCGGAACGAGTGAACGCTCCCGCTGGTTCCACATCAACACCCCGGAAGCCCCCGTACCCGATAAGCCCACGGGCCTCGAAGCCACGGCGTCGCACGGCCAGGTGGTCCTCACCTGGGACGACCCCGGCGACGACTCCATCACCGGCTACGTGATCCTGCGGCGCGTGCGCGTGAACAATACCGGTGGCGACTTCAGTGTATTGGTCGCGGACACGGGCAGCGCCGCCACCACCTACACCGACGACACGGTGGCGGCCAGCACCACGTACACCTACCGGATCAAGGCCATCAACGGGGCCGGAACGAGCGAGCGTTCGCGCTGGTACCACATCGACACCCCGGCGGCCCCGGCGTCCAAGCCGGCGGTCGCGGACGGGCCGCCGGGCCTCGCGCCCAACGCGCCCAACCCCTTCAACGCCAACACCCTCATCCCATATCGCCTGGACGCGGACGGCCCCGTGCGCCTGGAGATCTACAACCTCCTCGGGCAGCCCGTGCGCACGCTGGTCGATCAATACCAGGACGCTGGCTTCCATAAGGTTCGCTGGGATGCGCGCGACCGGCGCGGCGCGTTGGTGTCGGCGGGGATGTATCTGGTGCGGCTGCACTATCCGGGCGGGGTGCAGACTCAGCGCCTGCTCTACCTGAAGTATGCGCTGTCCTCAACCTCTGCAAAGCGCCCGGTGTCTCCTTGGCATCGGGCGCTTTTTCATGCACCGATACCTGACACCCGACGCGAGTTTTAAGAACAATACGGTTTAGTTAGCATGACGCGCTTGCCTACCCCATTTTATTTTGCCGGACTGCTTAGGCGTCACTCCTGCGAAAGAACGTCACCCCGTGCCCCGACACGGGGCAGGAGTCCAGTCCCACCCCGCCCCGCTGGATTCCGGCTTTCGCCGGAATGACGGTTCAAAAGCGGGCAAGCAACAGGCTAGGGGCGTCTCGCTTTGTTCGCTTAACTAAACCGTATTGGTTTTAAGAATGCTTCTAAGATTCGGCTAAGAAGCTGGCGAGAAGATCGACGGCGTCCTCTCGATCTATTTTACCGGTGTTGATCGTCAGGTCGTAGAGCAGGGGGTCGTTCCAGTCGGCGTTGTGGAAGTTGCGCAGGTAGCTCTGCCGCCATTGGTCGTGTTGCTCAAGGAGTTTATGCGCTTGTTCGCGATCCATGTCGCGGTTCTGCATCAATCGTTCAATCCGCGTTTCGAGCGGGGCGATAAGTATAGGTAAAATGAGGCACCTTTTTGGACTCTCGGTCAAGGCGCTGAGTGCACCGCTAGGGTCAGGCGGCGAACTCGAACTGGGGCTGCGGCGGGCCCCTGGGCGGGGCCTTCGGCGGCAGGCCCACGCCCTCCAGATAGCGTCGGATCGAGGCTGGATCGGTCAGAGCGGCGATGGTCCTCAGGCGACCGCCACAGGCCGGGCAGCGGCTGATGTCGGTGGAAACACCCGGGCGAGCAGGGTCGCCCAGCGCAGCCGATGGCCGCAGGACGGAGCGCTCGCATCGCCGTCCGCCGCCGGCTCGGCAACCGGCTTGGCCGGCACGATGCGGTCGCGGGCTCGGGCCCGGGGGGACCAGAGCCGCCCGCTTCTCCAGCAGTTCCATCGGAGAGAGCAGGAGAGGGCTGGTCCCATCCGACCACGGATTCAATCGGAGCGTCGATTGACACCCACCGCTGGATGAACTACTATATATTGTTCCTTGGGCTAGATAGAAGTACAGCATGTAGTGGAGAAACCTAACAAACTCTCACGGAGGATTGAACGATGGAAGAAGGCAAGGCAGGCTTCGAAATTGTGATTGCAGGCCGCAGTGTCAAATGGCCTCGGAACGAGATCAAATACGAGGAAATCAAAGAGGAATGGGATAATCTCAGCCCCGACCGGACAATCGTGGGTAATCCAGCAATACACTACTCAAGGGCAAACGGGGAGAAAGGCATCCTTTTGCCCGGCGAAACGGTGAAAGTCGAAGACGGCTTTAGCGTGCAGGTAGATCCGGCACACTTGTCATAGAAAAAGACTGAGAAACCCCGACCGGATATTGCGCCGGGGCCGAGAGATCATGACGGAATACGAGGACCTCCTACGGCAAGAGGCTAAGACGCGTGGTTGGACGATTGAAGTCCGCCCGAACCGAATCTCGGTCGGGGAGGTGCCTTATCGAAAAAATGACGGAGAGGCAGGAAGATGCCAAGTCTCGGTTCAGACACAAGGCGATGGACTAAGCATGAAAGCGCCAGAAAATGGAGGGGGAGCAAGCCACGCTGCTACGCTCAGCGGAGTTGCCGAGGGATGTGCATATCAAGCAACTGGTGAACCAGTCGGAAATGTCCTCTGGACAGACCAAACTGACGAGTGTGTGATTTCAATCAAACGCGATGAGGGAGAGTATGCGAACGCGTGGCACGCTCTAGTCGTCTACACGGCAAGAGTTGCGGGAGAGGTCGGAGGAGAAGAACGAGAACAAATTGAACGGATTTTCAAATTCGAGATAGCCGGTGAGGATGCCAGGGACATGAAGAACTGGCGAGATCTAGCAAGAGGGCAGAGAATAGGGATTGTGGGTCTGGGGGGCGTAGGGCTATGGATCCTAGATCTGATGAGCAAAACGGACGTCAGCGAAATTAAGATCTGGGACGGAGACGAGATTGAAGGACGCAACCTTGTGCGAGCACCTGGATGGGCAAGTCAAGATGCAATCGGCAAGAATAAGGCCGAATACTATGGAGAGCATTACCGGCGAATGCGGACAGGGATTTCGATCTGCGCCGAATACTGGCAGCCAGACGAACCTGGGGACGTGTTTGGGGACCTGGACTTTGTGTTTGTAGCGATTGACAAAACGGAAACTCGCACGGCATTGTGCGAACATCTGGAAGAGACTGGAGTACCATTCATAGATGTTGGCATGGGAATTGAACGTCGACAAGGGCGAGTACGAGGAAGCTGCCAAATTTTTTTCTCGGGAGAAGATCCAGGGCGGTGGCGTATAGGCATTCCGACAGCTGAAGGGGCGGAGGATGAATACTACGAATTGCAACTAGCGGATCTGGGAGCGTTGAATGCAGCGCTGGCAGTGGGAATATGGCGACGACATATAGAGCAGTATGAAGAAGTGGAGAAGGACTGGCTCATCCGATACCGGATCGAGAACAACGACCTACTGAAGAAAACGGAACAACCATGAGACGGCGGCTGAAGTCGATCACCCCGAAATTCGTCGAATACATTCCCACGGAAGAGAAGGATTTGATTCCGGGAATCGTGTATATCAGTATGAAGCACAATATGGTGGTACATCGATGCCCGTGTGGATGCGGACGCCTCTCGGAATTCATGCTAGATCCAATCCGATTCCGGATGGAGTATGACGGCACAAGCGTGACGTTCGATCCATCCATTGGTAACTCTAATCTAGAATGTCGCAGTCACTACTGGATCCGGGAAAACCAAATCCAGTGGTGCACGCCGATGGAAGATTGGGAAGCGAAACAGGCTCAGAAACGGGAATTTGCCAGAGCGCTGGATGTGCGTAGAACGGAGAAGTTTGATAGGAGCAAAGGTATAGGAAAGTTGTGGAAGAGGTTAGTGAAAAAGTATAGGTAAAATGAGGCACCTTTTTGGACAATCGGTCAAGGCGCTGAGCGCACCGTTAGGGTCAGGCAGTTCCCTGAGGATCGTTTGCCAGTCCTTCGACCGAGTTCGCAGTACAGTTTGGTTGCCTGTCGGCCCGTATGTGGATCAATCCGGGGCCTGAGGGACGGTTGAGGGCACCCCCCGCCGTATGCCCGCCGACGACGAACCGACCCCGGTCAAATAGCATCGGAACGAGGCCGGATCGGTCCGGGCGGCGATGATCCTCCGGCGCCCGCCACCGGCCGCGCATTCGCTGATGTCGGAGGAGAACACCCGCGCCGGCAGGGTCGCCCACCGCCGCCGATGGCCGCCGGACGGAGCGCTCGCATCGCAGTCCGCCGCCGACGGCTCGGCAACCGGCTTGGCCGGCACGATGCGGTCGCGGGCCCGGGGCACCAGGACACTGGGGTAGCGTAGGAGATGGAGCCGGAGCGGGGGGACCAGAACCGCCCGCTTCTCCAGCAGTTCCATCGGAGAGAGCAGGAGATGCCTGGTCCCATCCGACATGAACTAGTTCTAGACATCGACATATCTCGCGCCGCATCACACCTGTCGGGAATGGCTGATCTGCGATGGTGTCATTCCAGGGTTGGTCGAAAACTCCTATAGTTACCCCGCTGTCCCGAACGTACAGGGGCGATTACGCTTTCCTTCACAAAGGAGGAGGAGGTTCATGTGACAGGAAACCTCGGAAGTTACTTGCTCGGTTCGAAGTCACGATAAAATAGTTGGACGGTCTCAGCAACTCTTCTGCAAAGCTCGTTGAGCGTATCAACCGCTGGAAACTTATCCATTATAAGTACGTTAGATATTTTCCCCTGAAATACTAGTTTGCGCGTGCTTGTTTCTATAGATTTAGATGGCAGGTCGCGAAAGATTTCATCATCCCGAATGCTACCCCTGTACAGTATTTGAAACTCATCGTCGTCGACTGAAACCAAATGTCGGTGTTTATCTGGGTTAGATATGTCAACCAGTAACTCCGTCCATGTCGCTCCTCGGAAGGGTTGGACATTTCGGATGATCGCTATTTGCCGTTCTGTCAATCCTTTAAGACGGGTGTTCTTCTGCCCCTCGAATTCTTTTGGGCACTTCGTAATGACGAATTGGGTGTTGCGTATCTCTTCGCCTTCGTTGTGCTTGGCTAATTCGTACACCAAGTAGTCGAGAGCCGATCGGAGGTTGTTTACGATGTCTCCTACTATGGCACTGGCCTCGGGCAGTAGGTTTGTGTGAGGAGCCGTTAAGTCAAGATGCAAAGCAAGACCCTCTCCAGATTCGTTGGGTCTGAAGTCAATGCAATCGAACAGAGCTTTCTCGAACTCTCGTAATACGCCTTCGAGTTCACGGATGAAGAGCTCTGCCCTCTTGATGCGAACTAGTGAACCTCGCAATTATGTAGGTATAGGTTGTCTCATTGCACACGCTCAATCCTTGGGATGTGTGAGTGTGACGTGACGAGATTTTGGGCCGATGAGTTTGCGCCCACAGGGCACAACTCAGCCGCAATTTCGACGTCGACATCCGCGAATATTACGGTTCTGCCTAGTACCACCGGAAGTCCTTTGCTCAAGGGTTCGGACAATTCACTGTAGCAGATTCTGGATTTGCGGATTTAATCTCCTGCTGCTTGCCTTTTGAGGTTTGGGAAGTCATCCATTAGGTCCAACATAAAGTCACAACCCCCTCAGGAAATCGATAGCCCTGATTAAACCCACCCATGTCACGAATTTTCCTACAGCCTTGTCCACGGGACCAAGGAACCTTCGGATTCCCGTACGTTGCGACGGTTCTCTCTGTCCCAGTTCCGAGGACAGTAATTCTGCGGCCCTCTGTGCGACAACTGAAGGCTGGTGAATCCCCCGGTGCAGCGACAGCGTGTCTGTCTTGTCAATAACCTCCGCCTCTGTTCTCTGGAAGAATCGGGCCGGGTCCTGGGTCAGTTCTCTTAGAAGCAGAACTGCGCCCTCTTCATCCTCGGACGAAGCGCCAATCTTGAGGAAGTATAGGTAAAATGAGGCACTTTTTTGGACTCTCGGTCAAGGCGCTGAGCGCACCGCTAGGGTCAGGCAGCTCCCTGAGGATCGTTTGCCCGTCCTTCGACCGAGCTACGCAGTACAGTTTGGTTGCCTGTGGGCCCGATCCGGATCAATCCGGGGTCTGAGGGACCGTTGAAGGCACACCCAGCCGTACGCCCGGCGCCGGCGCCGGGTCGAGAAGGCAGGTCAGGCGGCGAACTCGAACGGCGGCGGCAGGGCCCTGGCAGGGGCCAACGCCGGGGGCCGGGCCGGCAAACCGGCGCCGGTCAAATAGCATCGGATCGAGGCCGGATCGGTCTGGGCGGCGATGATCCTCAGGCGCCCGCCACAGGCCGCGCATTGGCTGATGTCGGAGGAAAACACCCGCGGCAGCAGGGTCGCCCAGCGCAGCCGATGGCCGCTGGACGGAGCGCTCGCATCGCAGTCCGCCGCCGCCGGCTCGGCAACCGGCTTGGCCGGCACGATGCGGTCGCGGGACCGGGCCCGGGGCGCCAGGACCCCGTGGTAGCGTAGGAGATGGAGCCGGGGCGGGGGGACCAGAGCCGCCAGCTTCTCTGGCAGTTCCATCGGAGAGAGCAGGAGATGGCTGGTCCCATCCGACCACGGCGTTTTGAGCGCGAAAATAGGTGTTCGGCATCAGCGTTGAAGCTATGGATCGTTCGCCCTTGGCAAGACGGTATTGAGTGATAATCAGCTTTCGCTGAAGAGCCCGTCTTTCTGCTTGGCAGTCTTGATCTCATTCAAAATGTTCACCTGCCACCCATCGCTCAAGAGTTCGAGCTATTCAGTGGCATCGTCATGCCATCATGTCTCGATTTTTTTGGGCGGGAGTGTTCTCCCAGTTGTGGATCGCGACTGCAACCTGCCGTGCCAGGTCGTGCGGGTTTTCGAATGTCGCTGACACGCGGTCGGTGAGAACGCGGCTTCGGAACTGCTTCTGCCGGTCTCGAAAATTATCGTCCTCAATCTCGGATGCCGGCATCGCGAAATCATCCGGCGTCAGGAAAACAAGGCGTGGACAGCGGAAACTTACGGCCGCCTCGTACTCATGCTCTGTGAACGACTTCATCGAACCGGTGGGACAGGAGCCGTAGCGATGGCCTACGATAAAGATCGCTACTTCGCATTGGCTGAGGGCACGGCGGCAGTACATATCCGGATCACTGTCACGAGAGCCAAAATCCTCCATACGAACGCACTCCCAGTTGTCCATCCGATGGATGGATTCGAAAACTGCATTTCTGTAATCAACTAAATCATGCACGGTCGAGCTAAGGAATGCCTTCTTTACGGACTGCTCTCCAGATCTAGGAGCAGGATTCGGAAGGGTCTTGAGGAAGGACGAAAGCTCAAGGGTTGGCATTGAGTTTAGATTCAGTTCTTCCAAAGGTCTACCGAAAGCAGTCTTGACGAGTTCCGAATTGCAGCCATGGGGAAATAGAATGGTTGCTTCTGCGGAACACAGCGCTGCTACTCTCGATAGTTCCGCTAAAGTTCGATCTCGAGCTCGGCACATTGCATCCTGGCAGATACCAGTGGCTTCTTGGTCATCACCGTTCATAAGCGCCATCTCAGCCGGTACGTCGGCTTGGCAAATTGCTTCTCGGCACTGCACAAGAGCAGCTAGGATGGGACGCTTGAGTTCAGGGAGAGTGACGGCTGACGCAAGTGTTTCACATCTCCATATGTCGTCTTGGAAAGCCTTTATCCTTAGGATGGCGATCTCCGGGCTCCGCTTGGGCTCAGTCGGTGGAGGTACTCCTTCAGCTACCCATGAATTGTCTTCGTCAACCAGTTCGCAGTCCTCAAGATCACCCGCCAAGCTCTAAAGGGTGCGAGACAGGAAAATTAGTAGAATGTAATCTTGGACAAGACTCATCACTCGGCTTCCTATATCAGCCTTTCCATCTCATAGAGAAGCGTCGGATGGCAGGCTTCGTGGACCTGACCTTGCCTATCCCAGTGCATACTTCTGAACAGAGGGTCGTTTATAAGGACATCGCGTCGAATCAATTTCTCCGGATTCCTGGCAGGATTAACCAGCCAGTCCAGAGAATAGGAAAAATGAAGCACCTTTTTGGACTCTCGGTCAAGGCGCTGAGCGCACCGCCAGGGTCAGGCAGCTTCCTGAGGATCGTTTGACCGTCCTTCGACCGAGCTTGCATACAGTTTGGTTGCCTGTCGGCCCGTATCCGGATCAGTCCGGGGCCTGAGGGAGCGTTGAGGGCACACCCCGCCGTACGCCCCGGCGACGGGAAGAAGGCAGGTCAGGCGGCGAATTGGAACTGTGGCTGCGGCGGGCCCCTGGGCGGGGGCATCGCCGGCAGCCCTACCCCCTCCAGATAGGTCCGGATCGAGGCTGGATCGGTGAGGGCGGCGATGATCCTCAGGCGCCCGCCACAGGCGGCGCATTCGCTGATGTCGGAGGAAAACACCCGCGCCGGCAGGGTCGCCCAGCGCAGCCGATGGGCACAGGACGGAGCGCTCGCATCGCCGTCCGCCGCCGGCTCGGCAACCGGCTTGGCCGGCACGATGCGGGCTCGGGCCCGGGGCGCCAGGACCCCGTGGTAGCGCAGGAGATGAAACCGGGGCGGGGGAACCAGAGCCGCCAGCTTCTCCGGGTCGATGGGAATGCCCTCGCCACCGCCGATTTTTACAACAAGCATTGCGTTCCCTTAAGCCTTTGCGTTGCCCGCTTACGTGACACATTACGCAGCCCTACACATTAGCAGGCGTGAGGCTCAACACCCGTGCGTATTTCGCAGCGATCTTAACCTCACCTCAACCAAGGGGCCTCCCCCGCAAATCGTCAATACGGTGCGCAGCTTTATCAATGTTGGTTTGGCAGAAGCCATTTCAGCAGGCATTTCGCTCCATCCACTGCCAAGGGGTCCAAAGGATATTTTTGTGTGGGTTTCAGTAGATTCAAATACGCATCCGGCGAAGCAGCAAAAATCCCGTCGTCACTTCTCAGGTAGCTCTTGTAGCAGTATCCATTTGTTACGACCACCACCCGACATCCTGGAAAATCTGCTGCATACCCTTGACCTTGCCCCGGCGCATAATCCAACCCGGAGGCGAAATCTTTTGTTTCAACAATGAGCACACACTCTTCTGGGGCAGCAGCGTATGGCCGTCCAAAACACGCAATGTCTATCTTTCCCTTACTGCATGGAAGTTCAATTTTTAGCCGTTGTTCGGTCCATCCAAGCGCTAAAAGAAAAGGAATAACCAGGAAAGTTCTCGTTTCGTGCTCTCGGATATCATTCCAATCGCAGTTGTGAAAGTAGTATTTTGCTAGCAATCGGACTTTACGCAAGGTGTTAGTAATTTCATCGGCTGCAGAAGGTCTGAGTCCTTCGGATATTAAGAAATCAAGAATTTCTTCATCATTAACTTCCTGCTGCGACACCGGTTCATCTGCGATCGGAGAGACTGGCAAATTAGCAATCAGGTCGTTGGCAATGTCTTGATGTCTGGTTTGTGGAAGGCGTTGAATTGTAGCCCTTGTTAACCCGTCAGTAGATACGCCATGCTGGGGAACATGCCAATCAACATAGCACCAAGCGTCAAGACTCCATCCATCAAAATCACCTAGCCAGTCTTTGTCACCGTTACCTTGAAAAGCTCCGTTTCGAGCGACAACTTTACCAGCAGCCACAATTTCATAGAGTCCACGCTTAAGAACCATCACATCGCCAACTTGAACTTGCTGCAGAGTGGCGATATTTCCCTCTCCGCCTACGAACGCCATTCCGTACTGTAAGAAATACAGACTGTAGTCGCGTCCTGCAGAACCAGCGGCAATTTGCCAATATGTCATGATAGTCCTCGATATTCACGAGACGGTCGGGACAACTACAAAATCATCAGCGTGGTTTTGGAATTCCTCCGCTGCCAAGTGGACGACTTCAGCAATCGCTTCGTGCGTGATACTCCCGTGCCATTCCTCGATGATGGTCTCCCAGTCAAGACCACGCCCAACTTGGTCCAGGACATCGGCGACGAAGACCCGAGTGCCGCGAAACGTTGGCTGGCCATGGCACACCTTCGAATCAGCGACGATGAAGCGTCCAAGGATTTTAAGTATAGGTAAAATGAGGCACCTTTTTGGACTTTCGGTCAAGGCGCTGAGCGCACCGCTAGGGTCAGGCAGCTCCCTGAGGATCGTTTGCCAGTCCTTCGACCGAGCTCGCAGTACAGTTTGGTTGGCTGTCGGCCCGTATCCGTTCAATCCGGGGCCTGAGGGACCGTTGAGGGCACACCCAGCCGTACGCCCGGCGCCGGCGCCGGGTCGAGAAGGCAGGTCAGGCGGCCCTCGCAAAGGCCCGCTCCCATGGGCCGGCGCGGAAGGGACCTGATTCAAAACTTATCCCGACGACTTCGTCCACTTCGCCCTCCAGCGCGACGACCTCGACCGCCACCGTGCTGGCGCCGTATTCGGTGGGAGTTGGACGCCCAGGGCCATCCCGAATGTCCGAATTTTCCAAGCCACATAGGCCAGCGCCATGTTGGTTTCCAACTTGGGCGAAAACCACGGCGAGGTTACCTAGCCGAACGGACCGCCGCCTTCCGCCGCGGTAATCAGCCAGAAGTCGTAGGCGTAGTCCGTCACCGGCGTGCCCCAAGAGAGAACCCGGGCGGCGATTCCTGCGAAATTCAAGGGACTATCACACGGGAGTTGGCCTCCATTGTGCAGCTTCGACGTTTCGCTAATTTTGTTTCACTCGCGGAGCAAGAGTTAGTATGTTTTTATCAACCCAAGGGAGGGTAAAATGACCAAGCGTTTGCAGGAAAGTTTCGTCTTCGCCGCCTGTCTGGGCCTTTTTCTTATTGCCGGCTGCGCCACTGTTGATATGAGACGCCCCATCGGTGATAAGACAATGACAATCGAGTCAAAGGGTTGGGGGGTGTGGTTTTTGTCCCACAAGATGGCGTCAGAGGTGATCCAGGCCGAAAACCAATGCAATAACGGCATAGCCAAAATTGAGACGAGCCAGAGCTTTGGCTCCTTCCTGGGAAGCGTTTTAAGCCTCGGATTATATAGCTCCGTGGTGATAACGGTTACCTGTGCCGCTGATGACATGTCCTCGGAGGGTGTGGATTCCGCGTCGGTTGTCGCCGTGCCCTATGGCTCGGATGACGAAGAAATCATGGATGCCTTTGGCCGAGCCGTCGGTCTGGCCGTGGCCAACGAGCAGCCTGCGTACGTGCAATTCAAGCGCGATTCACTGTAACAATCAGCCGGCCTCCACGTCGTCATAAATGACGCGGAGGCCGGCTGATAGCTTTCGTCAATTTTTCCTGCGCTTTCTCGAACAACCCTTCCTCCGGAATATTCACCACATTCCTCGGTAGCAGCCCCGCTACGCTATCACAGGAGGCGGAAGAAGCTGGCGGCGATATGGCGCGTGCCGCCGAAGCCGTTGCCGTCATCCTCCATGAAATAGTAGGCGGTGAAGATGCGGCCGTCTTCCAATTGCGTCGCCACAGGGTATCCCAGGTCCCAGTTGCTGGCATCGGCGCGAATGACGGCCTCGGCGGACCACGTGGCGCCGTCGTCTTCGCTCACGACCAGACCCATGCCAAATGGCTGCTTGCGGCGGCCGAAGACGACCGCGATGCGCCCATCGCGCAGGCGCAGCGGCCAGGGGGAGCGGTAGAGCAGTCCCCCGCGCAGCGCGCCCGACCAGACATGGCGCCGACTGAGCCCGGTCCAGGGGGATTGTCCCCAGACGACCAGCGCCTGTGGCGTGCTCCAGCTGTAGCCGCCGTCGTCGGAGGCGGTCATTTCGATGGAGTGCCGCAGCCCGCCAATCCGGTTGAAGTAGCACTGCAGCCGGCCGCCGGGCAGCAGGAGCAGGTTCGCGTAGCCGGGTCGTCCCCGCCCAGTCGGTTCACGGACCACCTCGGCCAGGTACTGCCAACTGAGGCCCTGATCGTCGGAGCCGTAGAGCGCCACGATGGCCGCCTCGAAGGCGTGCGGTCCGCCGGTGTTGCGGTTGTCTGCCCAGGCCGGCACCACCAGGGTGTCATCGGCAAACCGGATGGGCGCAGCGCCGTCGATGGCCAGGTAGCTGTAGCCGGGGGGCGGCAAGACGCGCGTGGGCACCGTTTCCCAGGTGCGACCGCGGTCGCCGGAGCGGAAGGCAAGGCATTCGAAGGTGGGCTGCCCGCAGTCGTCCTCCGGGCCGGTGACCTGGCGCGCAAACGAGACCATCGCGTCGGGACCGGTGAGGGCGATGGCCTCGCGCGTCACCCCGGGATCATCGGCGCGGCCCATGATCGCCCGCCGCTCCGCCAAGGGGCGGCTGTTGTCGCCAATGACCACCTCGTCCTCGCGGCGCCAGGTCTCGCCGTGATCCAGCGTCCGTTGCAGCAGGATTTTGGCGCGGCTGAAGTAGCCGGTGGTGGAGGAATGGCTGACGTCGTCGTGGGTCGCGTAGCGAGCGGGCGCATGGTAGTGCCCGACGACGATCTCGCCATTGCCATAGTTGCGAAAGGGCAACTGCCGCGGATGGCCGCAGTAGTGGTCCTGCCGATAGCAGAGCTTGGTATGGCGCAGGTCGGCGATGGACGGGAGCGCGCGGCGTATCATCGTTCGTCCTCCTTGTCATGCCGGGGAAACCCGGTGCCGGGGGCAGCGATCAGCCCTCGGCACCGGCGCCGGCGGAACGACCCGGGCGGAGCGCTCGAACCAGGGTCCGCAGGCGGCTGATCCTCAACCGGCTTCGCCGCCACGATGCGGTCAAGGTCCCGGGCACCGGGCGCCAGGACACCGTGGTAGAAGTTCAGGTAAAATAAAGGCCCTTTTCGGACTCTCTGTCCAGCGATGGAGGGGCGCCAGGGTCGAGCAAGCTCCCTTATGATCGTTTGCCGGTCCCTCCGACCGAATCACCTGCAGCTCTTGCGAAATCCCTGAAAACGCCGAAACCCGTTGGCTTCATAAAATGCATCCGAAGACTCTGTCGAGAGCAGATCAAGCCTCGTATGCGGACAGAGATAGTGGCATGCATCAAGCAGTGCCATACCGATGCCCTGCCCCCTGTACTGAGGATCAACCAGGAGTTCCGCGACATAGGTTGTAACCTCTCCATCGGTCAGGGCGCGCACAAACCCGGCCACCCTTGTCCCATCTGTCGCAACAAGCGCGGGCCACGAATGGCGCCAGGATACCGGCGCTCCATCCGGCCTCTGTCGAGGCGAGGTCCAGCCCTCCGCGCTGGAGAGCTTCTGGATAGCTGAAAAATTCGCTTCCGTCCAGGCCCGAATGGAAATACCGGCTGGCAGCGAGAGCTTCGAGCGTATCGCCCGAAGGGAATTTTCTCGATTATCTTGCCGGGGCATAAAAGATCCTCCCTCCACCAAAACCCTAGGGCAGCGCTTCAAACTCACTCCAGACCGCGCCTGCCTTCCCCTCCTCCAGGTCCGTAGTCGGCAGAAGGAAAAAAAGGCCCTCGATCCGCTCGCGGGGAAACATCGATCGCTCCAGGTTGCCTTCGAGCAGGCACCCTTCGTCGCCCACGGAGCTACCGGAGGCCTGTACCCCTTCTCCCTTTGCGCTTAAGAACAATGCCTCTCCGCTCTTCCCCAAAATTCCTCCCCAGTTCCAGCGTCCCGCCCAGGACCAGTGGGGCGCCGCCAGCGAGGTAATCGACTCATGGGTTGCGTTGTAGAACGAGGCAGTTCCGGGTGAGGCGGCGAACCCCGGCCAGATGTGGAAGCCCAGGTCCCCGTCAGCGCTGATGCCGCGTTCGTCGCGACAGCTTGGCAGAATTGCAAGTACATCCGCGCCGGGGGCCAGCAGGTACTCGAGTGCGATCGACTGGCCGCGGGCATGTTCCTGCGCGATGCTGCAGTGGACGCGCACCCCGCGCCATACCATGCCCTGGCGCCCCTTCCGTTCAATCACGCGGTAGCGGAACCGTTCTTTATAGAGCGTATCCTCCAACCGGTCGTACGCGGGCGAGATGCCGCCGTGCCAGGGATTTATCCAGCCGCGGGGTGCCGTGTCCGGATAGGGACTGTTGAGATACTCCCTGCCCTCCCGCTGGAGGGAGATGACGGACCCCAGGAAAGATGGCGCGACCTTCGCCGTCAAAATTCCGTTGTCCACAACGATCAGGCGTCCTTTCTCCTGGCGCGACACCCGAACCTGGCATGTGTTCCGGGGAAGGATCAACGCCCTTCCGGAAAATCGGTAGACCGCCTCCTCGGTCTCGAAACGCACACCGATTTCTTCCGTTTCCGGCCGGGCTCGCTCCGTGGGGCGAAACCCCACCTTGCGCACGACCGGATTGGACTCGCAAAGCCCCGAGACTTCGCCGGAGGCAACCTCCGGGCGCAGACCGGCGGATTCTTCCAGAATGAGTTTCCCGTTGAGTTTGTATTCACCAACGTGGCTGAGGCGCAGGGTCGCTTCGGCCTTCCCGCCTGCGATCAGCAGCGGACCGGGCTCGATTCCGAATTCAATCGGTCTGTGCGTGGGGGCAGGGGAGGTCTCGATCTCCGGAACGCTGCCAAACAGGGTCTGCCACCAGGCCCGGATCGTCTGCCAATTGCCATCACCTGCAAAGGCGTAAATCGGATCCAGTTGTTTCGACCCGCCCGGCTTCACACGTCCAGCCCGAAGTCGCAGACTGCCCCAGGTGCCAGGTTCCACCCTCTCGGCCCGATCCCAGAGAATTCCGGCGGCGCAGCCATCCTCTTTTTCGGCACAGGTCCATCCCTCGGGCCACGCCGCCCCCTCTTCGGGAAGCCTGAGGTCGTCCAGTTCGCGTCCTCCCGAACCGGCGGCCTGTCGGTATACCCCCTGCTTCCGGGGCACGACAAACGACGCCCCGGGGCTTATCCTCATCCCCCAACCCTGTACCAGGGACAGGTCCAGCGGCAGGTTCGACCCGTTGATTACCCTATCCACCACCCGGACCAGCGGGCCCTGCCCCACGGCGATCCGCCTGTCCAGCATCACACCCGGTCGAAGCACGGACCGGGTCCGCAGCCGGAGCACGACCCCGAGGGTATCCTGTTCGACCGACGCCTCGGCCTTCTCTTGAAACAGATCGTCTCCTGCAAAGGGCGGTCCGAGCCTGGGGCAATGCAGGTCCAGCCTGCGCGACCTCAAGGCCCGCAGGATGTGGAAAATCGAGACCTGTCCGTCGCGCAAATTGGCGCTGACCATCAGTCCGCCGCCGCAGAGCAGAGCGTTTTCCTCCCCGACGCCTGCGGACACGCCCCCCCGCTCAACGGCCAGGAGGTCAATCCGCCTGGTCTTAACCGGAATCGTCTTCCTGCCAACCACGGCGCTCGTCTCGACGTCCAGTGCAACGGGCCCGGCCTGCGGGGCCGTCACCGGCACCGATAGCTCGGCTCCGCCCTTCGGGTCCAGTTCCACCCTGCGCTCGCCCCACTTCACCTCCGCGCCTCCCGCCGGCCTTACCCGCAGCTTCGCTGTACAAGCCTCGTCCAGATTCGACCGCAGGGTCAGCAGCGTCTCTTGAGGCGCCCCGGGTGTCAGGGTCGAGCGAACGGCATCTATGGAAACGTCCGCCGCCTGGCGCACGGCGATCCCGGCCGTGAGTTCGATCCCCACGCCGTCGATCACCAGGTCGGTTCGCAGCTCCGCCGCTTTGGGTTCGCGGGTTTTCTTTTCGATATTCGGATCGATCACGAACGTCCCCTCGAATTCGGCGGTGTCCGTTACCTCCAGTGCCTCGCGCTTTTCGACCTCGACACCAGGATCGCCCGAGGCGGTGATAGACACTCCTACCGGATCCGGCTTCTTGTTCACAATACGCCAGCGGACCGGGTGGGGGACACCCGCAACCAGCCTTTCGTCGGACAGGCTGCACGATGCCGACAGATCGTTGTTCTCAACCTCGATGATCCCCCAGCTCTGGCGGTCGAACACCAGTCTGAGGAAATCGCCGTCCGGCGCCCGCCAGAGGTACTCGTAAATCTTCACCTTCCCCCGCGTCATTACATCCTCTTTCAGACTGAGTTCCCGGACGTGGGTCTCGTACCAATCGTTTCTGGCGAAAAAAACGGCAGCGAGCGGATGCCGGCGGGCGGCGGGCGTGAAATTCTCCATGAGCACGGACGAGTCCGGCCGCCACATGAACCCCATTTTCTTGTACAGGGGCACTGCCTTCAAATTCCCCGGCCACGTGTACAGATTAACCCGCTGGAATCCCGCCTCGCAGGCGCGGTCCAACGCCGCCCAGAGTACGGATTTCCCATGCTTCTTCCCGTGGTAGTCAGGATGGCAGTTGAGGTGCGGAATAAACGCATGCGCCTTCTGCCCCGGCTCCGCCCGGATTGTGCAGATGCTGATGATCCTCTGTTTATTCTCCGTGACAAAGGCCCCCAGCAGGTTGCTCTCGCGAATTTCTCGCTCCTGTTCGTCCGGGGTCGTCTGCCACCCCCCGCCCCCCGGCCAGGCGATATCCGCCTCCATCTCGAGTGTTGCAAGCTTATCCGCGTCCCCCTTCCCCCAGTCTTCCACGAGATTTCTGGTTTTGTGGAGCATATCCTCCTCCTTAGGATGGTCGGCAGTTTTTCGTTTTTTTCGTTTCTAGTATAGTTTTTGCATGGCAATTCCCTGCTGTCACATTGGTGCATTTGAAATCGCCAGCAACTGAAAAATATCAATTATTTCGGGTTTTCTATAACTACCCACACTCAAGGAAAACGAATGAAAGTTGCGCTTGAAGGATACGCAGCAATCGTCACTGGCGGAGCGCAAGGCATCGGCAAGGCAATCGCGCATGCTCTCGTCGAGAACGGCGCCCATGTTGCCATTGTGGATATTGACCTACAAGGAGGAACCCAAACCGCTCGAGATATCCAGCAAAGGGGTGGCACATGTATCTTCGTCGAGGCGGATGTTGCGGAACCCGAGCAGATGGAAGCGGCGGCGCAAAGCATCGCCGCCCAACTCGGTGGAATTAAGATTCTCATCAACAACGCCGGCATTAATACAAAAAGCGACCGCGTACCAATTCATCAATATACACTAGACGATTGGCATCGCATCTTGCAAGTCGACCTGACCGGCGTATTCGTAACAAGTCGTGCGGTTATACCCTGCATGCTCGAGAATTCACCTGGCCGCATTGTCAATATCAGCTCTATTGCCGGATTGATACCTCTCAGGCTGCAGAGCGGATTCGTCGCGGCGAAGGCGGGGGTTGCCAATCTGACCCGTTCAATGGCTTTGGAACTCGGTCCGCAAGGGATTCTCGTCAACGCGGTTGCCCCAGGCTCTACATTGACACGTGGCACAAAAGCACTCTTCTATGGACCCGATGGAGAATACACAGAGAAGGCGGCAAGTCTCCTGTCACACATTCCACTCGGACGACCGGGGGAACCTGAGGAGATCGCTGCAGCGGTGCTTTTTCTGGTCTCGCCAGAGGCAAGCTATGTCAACGGGACTATCCTGACCGTGGATGGCGGTTGGACTGCTGGATACGCGCGAGACTGGTAAGGGACAACTCAACCCTGGTCAGTGACACTATAGGTGCGTTTGTCACGAGGCTCCCTCTATGGGGGCGCGGGGATTGTATTGGTGAATGTCACGATCAGGCATCTTAAGGCCCAGGAGCTGGAGACGCAGGGAACCGGCGTTTTCCGAAACCTGCCAGGGCAATTCAGTTTCGGCTTCATACCGCTTCATCCACCAGTAGCCGAAATAGAGAAAGATGCTCCGCCGCGATCCGTCAGAACGGTTGGCACCACCGGAATGCCAGATGGAACCATTGATAAAAACCACGTCACCGGCAGCAGCGATTACTTCCACGCAACAACGATGCAGCGCGACCCGATTTAATTCAAAGCCCAGACCAGGGCGCTATCGTGAAATCATCACCGACTGCCCGACGACATCGCTCGAGGCTCTGAAGGCCCTTCAGGAGCTGTCTTGCAGGCCGGTGAAACTGGGCCTCATCTCCAATACCACCCGCGCGGTTACGTGCGCCCCGAGGACGGCGGCGCGGCGGCCGAGCATGAAGCGCTGACCCATCACGTCACCATGTGGAACGTGGCCGTGGAACGGCAGATCCGCGTGCAGGGACCGGACGCGGAGCGATTCGTCGACTACGTTATCACCCGCGATGCGACGCGCATCAAACCGCTGCACGGCAAGTACGTAATCCTGTGCAACGAGCGCGGCGGCATCCTCAACGATCCGGTGCTGCTGCGCCTCGCCGAGGATGAGTTCTGGTTTTCGCTGGCGGATTCCGACCTGTTGTTCTGGCTGCAGGGCGTCAACGTCGGCCTGCGCATGGATGTCCGGATCGACGAGATTGACGTCTGCCCGGTACAGATTCAGGGTCCCAAGTCGGAGGCCCTGATGGTCGATCTACCTGCGCGACGCCACCCTGCACGCCGAGAAGCTGTGGTACGCGGTGCTGGAGGCGGGCAAGGCGCACCAGCTCTCGGTGATCGCGCCCGGCCACCAGCGCCGCATCCAGGCCGGAATCATGTCCTGGGGCCAGGATATCGACCACGATACGCTACCGTTCCAGTGCAACCTGGCCTATCAGGTAGCGCGCAGAAAGAAGGCGGACTATATCGGCAAGGCGGCGCTGGAACGCGTCCGCGAACAGGTCGACGCCGGCCGGCCGCCGTTCACCATGATAATGGTGGGCATGACCCACGGCGAGGACGCGACGCTCTAGTGTCCGGTCGCAGATTATAGAGGTTTACCTACGCCGCAGTGCAGAAGACTCATAGATGCGCTATCGCCTTCGGGATCCGCTTTAAAACCTCGTTTCTGCCGAGCAGCACAATAATATCGAAGAGACTCGGTCCGAACGACGTCCCAGTCAGCGCGATCCGCAACGCCTGCATCGCCGCGACGCGTTTGACCTTGTTCTCGTCTGTATACTTCCAAATTTCCGCTTCAATCGTTTCTATGCTTAACGTGGGAATTTCTTCCAGAATCTGTGAGACATTCGTCAGAATCTCCCGTGTATTATCTCTCTTTTCTTCTGAATTTCCCCACCATTTCTTGACCGCTTTCGGCTCATACTCGAACTCGGCAGTAAAGAAATAGCGAGTCTGGGGGATGATGTCCTGTAGAGTCGTGAGGCGTTTCCCCACCGCTTCTACGATACTTTCCAGCCAGTCGCGATCCTCGGTTGAATCCAGTAAGCCTTCTTCCTGCCAGAACGGAATCACCGCATCCGTCCGCGCTGCTACATCAAGTTGATTAATATAGTGGGAGTTGAGCCAATCCAGTTTCTTGATATCAAAGACACTGCCACTCTTCCCGACCCGCTCGAGATCAAATTTCTCGGTGAGTTCATCAACCGAGAAGATTTCCTGCTTGTCATCGTAGGACCAGCCGAGTCGGACAACGAAGTTCAGCACTGCTTCGGGTAAATATCCCTGCTCACGGTAGCGGTTCACAGCGACGAGGTCACCGTGATGACGTTTGCTCATCTTTCTGCCACTACTATCCAGCACCAGTGGAATATGCCCAAATTGCGGGATCGCTAAACCAAGGGCCTTCGCAATCGCAATCTGCTTCGGTGTGTTATTGAGATGCTCTGCTCCCCGGATCACGTGCGTTATCTGCGTCTCCGCATCGTCGATAATTGAGGTGAGATTGTAGTTCGGCATTCCGTTTGAACGCACAATCACTTCATCCTCCAAGGTGGCTGGGTCAATGTTGCGCGAACCGAGCACGATGTCGTCAACACGGATTGGTGTATCAGGCATCTTTATGCGAACGGTTGGCTTTCTGCCCTCGGCGACAAAACGGTCAAAAGCTTCTGGAGTCAAATGCCGGCATCTTCCATCATAGGAGCGGGTCTGCTTATCAGCGCGAGCCTGGGTGCGAATTTCCTCCAATTCTTCCGGTGTGCAGTAGCAGTGGTACGCATTGCCGCTTTCAAGCAATTGTTCGACGTAACCCTCGTAGATGCCTCTCCGCTCTGACTGGACATAGTGTTCGTCCCAATCGATGCCCAACCACTTCAATGAATCGTAGATCTCGTGCATGGATTCGTCCGTGGAACGCGCCGTGTCCGTATTGTCAATTCGGAGAATGAATTTGCCGTTGTGGTGTTTGGCGAACAGCCAATTGAATAGAGCCGTTCGCGCACCACCAATGTGCAAGTAGCCGGTGGGTGATGGTGCCATCCGAACCCGGAATTGATCTTTCACAACGGCTGTTGCCCCGCTTGGCGTATCGTTCATTTCTGTCCTCTTTTAATCTGCCCCAGCTAGCCCTCAGCGGCACTGTGCGATTGAATACCAACTTCTCTGATGTTGAATCTGAATCTACGCAAAAATATCCCATTCGCAGGAACTGATATCGGCCTTCAGATGGTGCATCCACGTAGCTCGGTTCAATTTTGCAGGTGCTTGGAATCTCCAAAGAGTCCGGAGTGAGCAATTGCATCATCACTTGTGCGGCCTGAACGCGGCCTTTTCCCCGGGTGTCGGCGAGTTGTCGAAGGCGCCGCGCTGGATCACTGCAGCAGTCCCGCCCGCCGCTTCGATGGTTGCCCGCTGGCTGGCATGGGCCTGCTCGTCAACCGCTTGCGGGTCGAGTAAGGCGCACAATTCTCTTTCGCAATCTCGCAACAGGTCCTGGTGTTCAGGCATGCCGGACAAATCGTTCAGCTCGTCTGGATCCTCCGCCAGGTCAAAAAGCTGCGGTGGCGCGCCGACGTAGTAATTGTACTTGTAGCGCTTGCGGCGCAACATATAGCTGCCGTGCTCGGTGCCCAGGGCGTGATACTCGCTGAAGACGGTGCGCTCTCGATCGTCCTCTTGCGCGGTCTGCCACAGCGAGCGGCCGGGCAGGTCTTCGTCGATCAATTCAGCCCCGACGCATTCGAGCGCGGTTGGAAAACAATCCACCAAAGAGACAGGCGTCTGCACCACCTTCCTTTCCGGCACATCGGGACCGGCCATAATCATCGGCACAGCCGCCGCCTCGTCGTAGAGGGTAAACTTGCCGAAGATGCCGCGGGCCCCTAAACACTCGCCGTGGTCGGAGGTATAGAGCACGCGGGTGGAGTCCGTCAGGCCGAACTCGTCGAGTGCTCCGAGCACGCGGCCGATCTGTTGGTCGAGATAGGTTGTGGTCCCGTAGTAGGCGGCTGTAACTCGCCTCACCGTTTCTTCACTTTGGCCTGAGTCAAAGCGGAAGAAGCGGCGAAAGTAGGAAATTGCCGGATGGTCGGGCCACGTGTCGGGCGTCCACTGCGGTGGCAGCCGTAGGTCTGCGAGCGGGTATTGGGCGTAGATCTCCGGCGGGGCGATATAAGGTGGATGCGGGCAGACGAAATTGAGAAAGACCACCCAAGGCTTGGCGTCGTCGCGGCGCTCGGCGAGCCAGTGCAAGGCGTGTTCGGTGCAGCGGGCGTCGTACCGCAAATAAGTCGAATCGCCCGCGCCCGCCTGCCCAAGCTCGCCGTGCTTGTCGCGAAAGGGCGGGCGATCGCGGATGCAGCCGAGTACGTCGCCGACGCCATCCACTACGTGCAACGGCTCGATCTCCTCGCTGAATCCGTGGTCTGCGCCTTGCCCCTTGAAGTGCAACTTGCCGATCGAGTCGCAGCAGAAGCCCTGCTGGCGCAGGCGCTGATGCCAGGAGACGGGGGTGCCGTCATAGGGATGCCCGTTGTCCCAGTAGCCGATCTGATGCACGTAGCGGCCGGTGGCCAGCGACGCTCGAGCGGGGACGCAGATCGGGCAATTGGTGTAGGCGTTCTGGAAGCGGGTGCCGCGCGCGGCCAAGGCGTCAAGATGGGGCGTCTGCACCAGCGGATGGCCATAGCAGCCGCTGGCGAGACGGTGGTGCTGGTCGGACAAGATGAAGAGGAAATTAGGCGACTTCACGGCGCCCCCACGACTTGGTCGCCACCGTCTAAGGCGGCGTGGGATAGTGCAGACCGCGTTGACCGGAGAGGTTGCGGTGGGGATGGAGTGGCCATTGCGGGTCGGGCAGGTGTCCGCAGGGAAGCGGACCAATGGCCGGTGGAAATCAGGAGGGCGTGCGGTTTGTCGTTTGCCATCGGCATCTCTATATGCAGCAAAGATTAGACACGTCAGTTGCGCGGGCAGCGGGCCTGGCCTGCGGGTTGATTTGCACGTCTATAGGTGCGGTGAAGCCCGTAGATCCGCGCCAGGCGGCTCAGGCCACCTCGTAGTCGCGCTGGGGCCGGGCCGGGTTGCCCCAGTGGCAGTGGCCAGCCGGGTCGGCGGCGTTGATCAGCACGCCCTCCTTCTCCCAAGCGTAGCCGGGGATCGCGCGCACGTCGGGAGTGCAGTAGCGCAGCGTCAGGCCGCAACGGCGGCGGTCCGACTCGTTGTAGTGCGAGCTGTGCAAAAGCAGGTCGGAGTGGATCGAGACTTCGCCGGCCTCGAGCTCGACGTCGGCGATCTCGCCGTAGCACTCGACATCGTCCACCGTCTGATCGAGGACGTTGTTTTCCGAGGCGTCGCTGGGGCGGAATTCGAGCTGGCCGTGAAGGTGCGAACCCGCGACGAAGCGCATGCAGCCATTGTCGATGTCGGCGTCGTCAATAGCCAGCCAGACGGTCGCCGTCTTTGAGGGAGTCAGCGGCCAGTAGCTGGCGTCCTGGTGCCAGGAGACGGTGGTGCCGTCCCTGGGCATCTTGCAGAAGTAGTGCGAGGCCAGGCCGACCAGCTCGGGCCCGAGGAGATCGTGGACATAGGCGAGGATCCTGGGATGGTGCATGAGGTCATAGACCTTGGCGAACTTGAGATGCGCCGAGCTGATGGAGAAGCTGCCATAGCCGGCGGCCTGGACCTTTTTCAGTTGCTCGTCGAAGAAGGCCCGGTGCCCGGCGATCTCAGCGGTGTCAAATATGCGAAATCCCTTGAGGTAGCCGTCCCGGTTGAAAGCGGCGACCTGTTCGGTAGTAAGGGTGGTGGGGTCATCGACCGTGCTGGGGTAGAAGCGCAAATCGCGGTCCATTTCGCGCAGTTCGTCCTGGGTCGGCAGGGCCTTGAAGGCGTAACCAAATCGGATCGTCATGACGTCATTCTCCTGGCATGGAAGATCGGAACGAGCATTAGAGGTCGGAAATAAAACGCAATTTGGTCCTTGTCTCAAGGGCATCAGGTCAGCCAGGGCATAAGAACTTGTTTGCGACCTGGGCGAGGTCTGCCGATTAATTGTCTTGCCTGAAGGCAGGTGAATCATCCGCCCTTCAGTTCTTGAGGGCAGCGATGATCCCCCCGTACCGAGGCCGCAGTAGGGGCAGCCAGCCCAGGCTCCTCGTCCGCGAGGGGATCGGCTACAGTGTTTTCGAGCAGACCGCGTGGGTGCATATGCGGATGATGCGGTGCGGACTCGTCTGCACCGCTGCACATCGAAAAAATTACGGAATGAGAAGATATGGGGTTGTGTTTCAAGAAAGCTTTATTGGGGTTAGGGGAGGTTGTCCAATTTTTTAGAAAATAATTTGCTGAAACAATTTATGAGTGTATATTTTTGTATATGATCCCCAATGGAGAATTAATAACTGTAAATAAATCAAGAAATTAAGTCCTTTCGTCCAATTGCATGATGTCATTTTCAGCCGATTATTCAAGCCCATTAAGGGACAATAATAATCGGCTTTAAATTTAGGAGGAATCGATGCCAAAAGCTTACATCACTGAATTTACCATAAATGTTCTTGGGTTTATGGAAGAGGGAAAGTGGTGTGCCTTAGGTTTAGAAGTAGATATAATCGGACACGGTGGTACATTTAGGGAAGCTTGCGAAGACCTTAAGTCTCTTGTGGATACTCAGGTTGATTTTGCATTAAGTACAGGTCGGCCAAGCCTTATTTTTCATCCTGCAGACCCGGCATACTTTCAGCTATTCGCTGAAATCAGACAAAAGAAACTTGCAAAGAAAAACCTGGGCAGTTACGAATCCGGTGGCGTGTCATTCGCTCCATTTGACGATACGTCCTTTGATGAAAATAAATTTGGACTCGTAAATGCCTAAAGCATATCATGTTGATCAGGTTATCAAAAAGTTACTCAAGTATGACAGCAGGTTTGAGGTATATGCGAAAAAAGGCAAGGGCAGCCACAGAATGATCTACCATCCCAATATTAATGGGGAAGAAAAGTCATATCCGATTAAATATCATGGTAAAAAAACGAATGTTTCAAAAGGAACATTGAGTGCTTTAAAAAGGCGCTTTGACTTGCCTCAAGGCTTTTTTTGAATTTTTCCTTCGAGCAGCCGGTGTACGTGCAATTCGAGCGCGATTCGCTGTGACAACCAACCGGCCTCCGCGTCGTCCAAGATGACGCGGAGGCCTGCTTTCAGCTTTTGTCAATTTTTCCCGCGCTTTCTCGAACCACTCTCCCTCCTGCATTTTCACCACATTCCTCGGCATCGGTTCCGCTATCACACGAGGCGGAAGAAGCTGGCGGCGATTTGGCGGGTGCCGCCGAAGCCGTTGCCGTCATCCTCCATGAAATAGTAGGCGGTGAAGATGCGGCCGTCCTCCGGGCTGGTGACTTGGCGCGCAAACGAGACCATGGCGCCGAGACCGGGAAAGGCGCTTCTATTCACCGTTTCTGGGGAGGCGAGCGGATCCGCTCAAGTCACACAGCTATCTCACCTGGATCGAGCTTGACCAGACGGTCCGTGTTTTTCCGAAGATGCTGTTCCGCCCAAGCCAGCGTCTCCGGCTCTTGACTAAAGAGGATGACTTGACGCTCGCAGCTGATCTTTTGGAGAAGGTTGAGAATAGCGGTTTGCCTTTCGGAGTCGCAGTGCACCGTCACGTCGTCTAAGAGGAGCGGACAGGTCTCGCCGGATGCCTTGGTAAGCGAGCTGGCCATCGCGACGCGAAGGAGCGGGTAAATCTGCTCGGTCGTGCCGTGGGAGAGAAGAGTCGAATCGCGCAACCTGCCCCCGTCGCCGGAAACCCGGACCATCAGGTCCGTGGGGTCAACCGCCACCTTGGAGTACCGACCTCCGGTAACAGCATTAATCCATGGGGTCAGCGCATTGACGAGATGCGGCGCGATATCTCGGTGGACTTCATCCTGGGCTTGTTCGAGGAATTGTTTGGTTTTCGTTAGGATGTTGCCAAGGTTGGTGACCCTTTTGAGTTCCAACTTTGCCCGCTTTGTTTCTTCTTCGGCCTCCGCCACGCTGGGAAGGTTACGTTCGACCTCCCTCAACTGGCCCTGCGCGGTGTTCAGCTCCTGGTTGCCCTCTGATTCAAGTCGTCGAAGCTCTCGAAGTTGCGCCTCAGTGTCGGGTTCGAGAAATGCGGCGTCGATATCGCCCTCATCCAAGCCCTGGGCGGCTGTTTCGGCGGCCTCGCGTGTATTCGTAGCAGCGCTCTCCAAGCCCTCGATGCCACCCTCGCTGAGGGGGTTTTGTAGCTCGTTCCATTCATCGGTTGCGCGCTGCCGGTCTGGAGCCGCGGCCTCGTATTGGGCAACCCAGTCGCGCAGGCGGGTGGTCAGCGTCTCACTATCTTCCCTACCGAGTCCAAGCGCCTCACCGGCTTGCCGAAGGGCGATAATGGCTTCATTACGCCGTCTTCGGTTGTTCGCTGCGGCGGCAGCGCCAGTTGCGGAGATCGCCTTCGGCTTGGGATGCTTCTTCTGCGCGTGCCGCCAATGCGCGTAGTTCCTCGGGATCGTGGGGCAGGCCGTGATCGCTTGCCCTAGCCACAGCAGCCGTTCTGCGCTGGCGGATGTCGTCGATCCTATAGCCTTCTTTGCCCAGCGCACCTTTGACGTCGGCTAGTTCCTTCTCCACTCGTAGCCGGGCATTGGCATCGTCTTTCCGCTTGCCCTTGAAAATCGCCAGGACCGCGGCGATGATCCGAAACAGCCAAGCGAGGGGGCCTGATGGCTTGCGTGCTTCCTGTTGGGAGAAGCTATCCACCTTCGCCTGTGCTCGGTCAACACGCTCCTGAAGACTCGGGTCTACACGGGGTTCTTCCAAGCTGAGTTCCACAATTAGGGCGCGGATATCCTCAGAAGTCAGGGTGCCTGTATCTACGGCGTCCGGCTCCGCTGGTCTACGAGCAAGATGGTCTCTCAGGCTTCGCTGGGAGAGGTTGTAATTCTCCTTCGCCCTCACGACGTCGGAATGCGGCTCGGTGTCTCCTTCTGGCATGGGCGGCAGGTCGTTCAGTTGCCGACGGAGTTCCTCGGCGCTTTCACCGGTGAGGTCGGTGGGTTCAGGTAGGTTGTCCCAACTATGCAACGCATACCCGGCCTGCTGCGCTATCTCTGCTGCCCGAGCGTGCTGGGGGGTGGGGTCATGGGGTTGCCTGGCGCTTAACTTGCGGGCGCGGTCGAGATTGTTTCGTGCTACCTCCGCGGCCTCACGGGCAATAGCGGCCTCAACGATTCGCCGTTCGCTCTCTGCTTGGGCGCCCTTGGATTCAAACGTTTCCAGCTCCGCCACTTGGTTCACGTAGCCGCTTTGGATATCCCTGATTCGGATCGTCAAGACAAGATCGGAATTGCCCGACAGGGGTTGGAGGTCGTTGAGCCGGAGATCAACGTCTGGGGATAGCTCACCGGAAAGGTTTAACCGCGCGACTCCCGAACGGCCCATGATGCGCTCTTCGACCCGGCCTCGCACGTCTTGTTGGCTCGCGCAGCCGGTGATGTCCACGTCGAGATCGTGCGCCTCGGTGATTGCTACGCTGACGCGTTCCCGTTCAACACTACCATCGCCACCGGCGGAAGCGACGACTATACCGCGCTCGCCGTCTTCGCCAAAGCTTAGTGGGTCGGGATTACCAGGGTAGGTGAAGCATGGGTCGTCCTTGGGACGGTGGTAATGGCCGAGGAAGGCGTGATCGATGCCGGCCCGTTCGATCTGCTCGGCGTCGAATGGGGAGTGAAGGATCTTTCCCTCACCCTGCTCGGAAAACCAGCCCCGCTCCGAGCCGTGGAAGAGGGCAAGGTTCACCCCTTCGCGGTCTACCCTGAAGCCCTTAAGGAACCCGTTCGTGGTGGCGGGGCCTGTGTGGGCCGCCCCCCAGAGAGTTAGCCCGTTATCGAGCTCGATGGCCTGCAAGTGGTTCTCGTTGAAGACATGGACGTTGTCACTCCACTCAACACTGCGATAGAGGCTTTCAGGGCCGAACCAGTCATGGTTTCCAGGGGAGATGTAGACGGGGATAGGGTGGATCCGCTCGAACTCGGCCTTGAGGAAAGCTGCGGTGTCCGGGGTAAAGCGATCGTGCTCGTAGAGGTCGCCCCCGCAAAACAGGGCGTCCACGTTTACATCTACGGCCTTGTCGATGATGCGTTTGAGCGTATCGCGGAGGGCCTGGCGCCGCCGCCTCGCGGCGGCCTGATCACCGGCCATCCACGAAAAAGCACTGTCCAGGTGGAGGTCCGAAAAGAGAACGAACTTTTTCATCAGGAGCTCTACAGGTTTGGCCGTCGTTGCTTAGCCCGCTGAAACCAACGATGTGATAGGGTCGAGCTTTGGCCCGGTGGACCCATTGAGGCGGAACGACGGTTACTCAGCCAACGGCGTAACCCACAGCATTGGCCGGTCCCGAATCACTCGACGATCCACTCCCCTGAATCGCGGATGGAGTCATACATGGCATCAGGAGACAAATCAGCCCCCGTCGGCCAGACGACGGCTCCCAGATCTACTCGGGCCTGGCCGAACATACTCTCATCCACAAGCGGTTCGAAGACCGTGCCCTGGATGCCGGGGCTGCGAAGGAATCTCTTCATGTCCACCTGACCGGATGTGCCGTCCGCGAAGCAGATCTGCAATCGCAGTTCAGGCAGCGCTTCGACGCTTTCGACCCGCCATGGCGAGGAGGGCCGAGGCGGGGGGACTACTCCAGGGGTGGGAAAAGAACGTACTGATCGTCGGCATCAGTTGCAAGAAACAGTGATCAGCTCGCGCGACGGCAGCGAGTAGAGCATGCCATCCTGGCCCATATCGATTCCGCCGTCGATTGCGATCGGGTTGAATTCGCCGTAGCCGCCCGCCCGCGTCAACGACCTGCTTGACGCGCCGGCCGATCAGGTGCAGGTGCCCGTGGCTGGGCACGAGCTGGGTGAAAGCGTTGGCGATGAAGTTCAGGTGAAAAAAGGCCCCTTTTTGGACTCTCTGTCAAGGAGCTGAACACACGTAAGGGCAAGCTCACTGATAATCGTTTCCGGTCCTTCGGACCGATAGGGTTTGTTGCCGGTCGGCCTGTAATGCAGTTGGACCCTGGCAGCCAAGCGACTGGCGCTAGGTCCGTTCGGTGAGCATGTCCTTCGACCTGTTCCCAATGGTGATCCGCTCTGCGCGCGTGACCGCCGGCGAGACTGCTCCCGGCAGCCTGGAAGGGAACCGGTAGCCGGTGTCATCTTTCACCAGATGGACAGCTACAGGACAACGGGGACCAGCGATCTTTTGACCCATCACCCTTCATCGCCGCGGCGCGGAATGGTGGGTGCTCCAACCTGCTCAGGGCTACCGCCGTGGCCCAACAGCGCGTCGAGTGGACTCTCGATGCGCACTAGGTCCTTGCGCTGCACGTGGGTGTAGATCTCCGTCGTTTTCGAGCTCCTGTGACCGAGGAGCTCCTGGATGTAGCGCAGATCGGTGCCCCCTTCGAGCAGGTGCGTCGCAAAGCTGTGTCTCAGGGTGTGCACGGTCACCCGCTTGCGGATTCCCGCGGCGGCGACCGCACGGGAGAACACCTTCTGCACCGACCGTTCCGTGAGATGCCGTCCCTTCCGGGCTCCGGGGAACAGCCACGTCGACGGCCGGTACGCCTTCCAGTAGGACCGAAGATCCTCGAGGATCGACCGGGGTAGCAAGGTATACCGATCTTTTCGCCCCTTGCCCTGGCGAACGCGGATCAACATGCGGTCGCTGTCGATTTCGCTCACCTTGAGACGCACGACCTCTCCCACACGCAGGCCCCCGGCATACAGCAGGGCAAGGATGACCCGGTGCTTCGGATTGCGGAGTGAGTCGAGGATGCGAAGTACTTCCCGCTGGCTGAGGATTTCGGGAAGCTGCCGTCCGCCCCTCGGCCTTCGCAGTCCCTCCAGGGAGGCGGGCTGCTTCAGAACTTCCCCGTAGAGAAAGCTCAAGGCACTGTAGGCGGTGTTGAAGGCGGAGCGGCTCACCCCCCGGTCGAGGAGCCATTCCAGATGCGACCGCACCTCCTCCTGCCGTTCGCCGCGATAGCCCCGTTTCCATTGAAGGAATCGCCGGCAGCAGCCCATGTACGACTTCTGTGTCTTCCTGGCGTATCCCCTCAGCTTCAGCTCCAACTCGACCCGGCTGAGGACAGCTGCCTCTTCATCGGTCAGATCCGGGTGCCTGCGATTTCTCCGCATTGCGCGCATTCTCCAATCCCTTCCAAGAGAAATGCATGCCAGATGCGTTGGACCTCAGAAGAATCGATCTATCTCAAACTATCGCAAGGAGTTATACGAATATACGGTCTTGAGGATATTAGTTGCGACTGTTCATAATAAAAGGTACCTTCGTTTCAGATAAGTAGCACTTGGCGGCCATTATGCGAACCAATGGTTCGCATACAAGCAGTTATGGGCAATGGCCTTTGACGACTAGTCTCATCATGACTTTCCGCTAGGCATCCCCCATGCTTAGGCAAGCATACAGACTATTGGAGGATGGTGTTCAGAAGGGATTCCACCTAGGCGCCCAACTTTATGTTTCTCTGGAAGGACGCATTGTTGCAGATGTCGGAATCGGAAACGCGACAGTCACGCAGCCGATGACCAACGAAACCATGACCGTATGGATGTCAGTTACCAAAGGGGTCAGTGCAGCGGCTGTCGCGCAGATGTGGGAAGCTGGTGAGATTGGGATTGACGACCCCGTTTGCACTCACCTACCGGAATTCGCAGTTCAAGGCAAATCGGGTGTCACATTCCGACATCTTCTGACGCATACATCGGGACTAGGATCTGCGGACATCGATTGGTCCGCAGACACCTGGGACGAGATAATTGCTAAGATCTGTCGTGTCCCTTTGCTGGAGAACTGGGACCCTGGAGCGAAAGCCCGTTACGACGTAAGGGGTGCTTGGTTCATTCTTGCAGAGCTGGTTTCGCAGAAATCCGGACTTCCGTTCAGCGACTACATCCGAAAGAAGATCTTCGAACCGCTCACGATGGATAACTGTTACCTTTCGATGGATTCACCAACCTATCTCTCAAAGAGGGATATGTTCGGGTTGATGTACGACACATCTGAGGGAGAACCGAAGGTCAGCCACTACAGTAGAGACTTGGAGAGGACTATTATGCGCTGCGTGCCTGGCGGGAGTGGCAGAGGGCCAGCACGTGAACTTGGTCGGTTTTACGAAATGCTCTTGGGGATGGGACAACTCAACGGGACGAGGATCCTTCTACCTCAAACAGTCGCAGCGATTACGGCCCGTCACCGAACAGGCTTAGAAGACGAGGGATTCGGGCACATAATTGATATGGGTCTGGGATTCTACGTCAATTCGAATCTCTATGGGGAGGAATCAGTGCCCTACGGCTTTGGACGCCACGCCTCTATGCGCGCATTTGGGAATGCCGGATACCAGTCATCAATCGCATTCGTAGACCCTGATGCAAGGCTCGTCGTGGTCTGCATCTTTAATGGGACCCCCGGAGACGACGTCCATCAAATCCGCAATCGCGAAGCCAACAGTGCGATCTATGAAGACCTCGGCTTGGCTTAGATCTAAGGTGCTCCTAGGCCACAGCCCATAACGTTCTCGCCGTGCCCGGCTTCGGCGCTGAGGCGCCTTCGCGCAACCGCATTCGCGGTTCGGGCACGGCGAGAACGTTAACTGAAACTGTGAGTCAGGAGTGGTTGATAGTTCTCATCGTGGTGTCAAGATGGTAGGTGAAATCGTATACCAGGTGCTATGTTGGCTTTCGCGTCGCTGGGGCTTTATTTGGCTAGTGCTCATTGCGAGTTCGCCGGTTCGGGCAGATCACGATCTCGACATCTATGCTACTGGCGATGTCTTCGTGTACGATTTGCTATTGAAGGACGGTCGTATCATCAACTTCGTTTCCTTGCGTGACTCGTTGGACCTAGTCGTGGTCGGTCATGTGAAAACTGATAGCTACTTCCCGTTGTCATCCTACGGCCACGATGGAACGACTCTGTTGATCTCGTTCCACGATCGGGTGGAGATCTACGATATATCACAACCCGCTCTACCTGTCCTGGAGCAGGTATTGAAGCTACGCGACCCCCACGGAAACCATCTTCGCTGGCCTGAGATCGCCAAATTGGGATCCCGGTACTTCGTACTGTCGGGGGAGCATGTGTTCGCACTTCATCCACCCACGAATGGGGCGAAGTGGATGATAGAGCGCGCAGAAAAGCCTCCTGCGATCAATAAGGAGCACATCATGAAGTCGCGATTCCCGAGTTACTTCTACGCACATGGCGAGGAATGGCCGTTTGTGGTGAGCACGACTGATCGTTACCGCTACGAAGCTGGTTGGCAGGTTCGAAGAGAGCCAAATCTTCGGGTGCACGAGAAGTACCTCTGGAAGGTACTTCTAAAAGACGGCTCTATTGTCTCGAGTTTGAAGTTGGGCGAGATCCGCGAGACCTTCGGTGAATAATGCAAACCACCAAGGTGATTTTGTACGTTCTAAGACTGAGGGACTTCACAGCATCAGTTAACAACCGGTTTCCGCTGCGGCGCTGACGCGCCTTGGCCTTCGGCAACCCCCTTCGCGGGTTCGCAAACCGGCACAGCGTTAAATGAACATGGGATCCGGTGACTCTCCACCATACACCCCTGAGTAGTGGATCATTTGCAATGCAAACAATCTGCAACAGGCTTCTTGGACAGCTGATTCTTTGGCACTCTACTACCCCAGAAAATGCCGATGCCATCTGCAGAGACGGTTTTCGCCCGTCACGCAAATCAGGTCGCAACATGTTTCGTCAAGGAACGTGGTTCTACCACGTCACCACGTTTCGCGAAGGAAAAGCTACCGATCCTGCTGTCGGCTTTGTTGTTGCTACCGACTTGGACGATTTTGTCAGGGGACGTGACTATGCTCACGAGAGAGACGACACAGTCGTTTTTTTCGTTCCAATATCCCCCGATCAGCTCCAAGCTAGACTTGATTGGCACAAGATTACTGACGGGCAAGCACTTGTTGAAGCGCTTAATTTTCAATGGAAGTGCGACGTGGTGGCCGAGGTTTCTCGATGCTGCCGTGATATCGCTGTTCCTTGGTCGCAGAAGACTGGCATTGCGGAAATGCTCTGGACGCTGGCGCCCGATCGGTTCTTTGAGGCGGAGATCCCGCACTATATGCTTGCCGCCGAAGTGCAGGGCCTGGGCGAGGCAGCGCGTCTTGTGTCGCGGCTTCGAGAAAGTTCCCCGAGGTTCCTCCATGAACTGCTTCGGCTTTATCACAGAGTCTTTCTTTCGCCGTGTTTGACTCGTGCGACCATGGTATCGGCCGCGAAACATATGGAACCCTCTCGCGTGCTTGCGCTCGCAGAAGGCCCTCCCGTGCTCTCCTCGGCATCAGAAGAAATCGAGGCAATAGAGGGGTTTGTTGGTGCGGTCCTTTCTCAGTTGCCTTCTGACCGTCTTGTGCGTGGTGCAATTGAGATGGCATCCATGCGTCATTTTCCGGGCAATGCGAACGAAATTCAAGCTATAGGCGACTGGGTGATCGAACGAGCGGTTGATGCGACGGAGACAGCCTTCCACTTCATCATGTTCGCGGGTGATAGCAGCCCGGCCCGTGACAACCCTAGCGTAGCCCGAGACCTGGCTGTACGGATTCTTCGTGCGACAGGAGAGGACTATTTCGACAGATTACTTGCCCACAGTGACACTGATTATCACGAAACGCTGACCGGCATAATGCATGCATTCGCAGCACTTGGAGAAGAGCGGGGAGTACCCTTCATCGCCGAGCGCTTGAAGGACGACCGAAAACAGCAACGCGTTGCGGCGATAAGAGCCCTAGGAAACATCGGCACTCCGGTCGCCTTGTCTGCGCTAGATGCAGTGGCCAACGATAAGAGGAAGGTCGTTCGGAATGCTGTACAACAAGCACTCGGAAATAGCTAAGATCTCAGACGTGGCCAAGATGGACTACAAATGATCCCACGTCATTTAACAGCACAGTTCGCGGTGTGCCGTGCTAAGGCGCACATCTTCAGTGGGTGCGAATCCCACCCGGCAAGGGTCGCTCCAGTCGGTAGCAATCGGAGCAGCGGTGGAGGCGACGAAGCCGCTGAAGCCTCCGGTGTAGAGGGTCGCCTTGGGCGACTTGGCAAGCACACAGGCCGTAACGTGAGTAAACGCTGAGCAGGCCTCGAAAAGTGTAATGCGGAAGCCGACCTGCCCGTGAATCAGGGAAGGCCGCTGTCGTTGGAGAAGAGAGCGGTGTATGCATCCAACGATTCCGCCGGGGTAGTGGCGACGGCATGTGTGCAAGAGGAGATGTGGCGCAACACGGGAAGCCTCATCTGGTGGAAGCAGCGTGTGCTTCCAACCGGTAACCCGCGAGGGCCAGACCGGGCTGGATGAGGTGGCGGAGAGGTCCGTAGTACCGAAGAAGCCGGGTAATGCCGGTGGAGGGAAGGGACCTTAGTTCAAGGACAACGTCCCAAGGAGCGAGAGCCGGGAGATTGACATGGGTCTAGAAACTCCGGATACGGTTAAGAAACTCCAGCAGGCGTTGCATGTTAAAGCGAAGGACTCGCCGAGCTTTCGTTTTTACACGTTGTATGACAAGGTGTATCGCGCGGATGTGCTGTGTCACGCCTATCGCTGTAGCAAAGCCAAGGGCGGCGCTTCAGGGGTGGACGGCCAGACTTTCGCGGACATCGAATCATACGGTGTGGAGCGATGGCTAAGCGAACTGGGGGAAGCGCTGAGGAAGAAGGCGTACCGTCCCCAGGCGATCCGTCGGGTGTATATTCCCAAGTCCGACGGCACGCAGCGCCCTTTAGGCATAGGCACGGTACGGGATCGCGTGGCACAGACGGCGGTGATGATGGTGTTGGGCCCTATTTTCGAGGCCGACCTGCCGTCTGAGCAATACGCGTATCGCCCGGATCGCAATGCCCTGGACGCGGTGCGTGCGGTGCACGCCCTACTCACCTCGGGCCACACGGAGGTGGTAGATGCCGATCTGAGCGGGTATTTCGACACCATTCCCCATGCGGAGCTGATGACATCGGTGGCTCGTCGCGTTAGCGACAAACACCTGCTGTATCTGATCAAGATGTGGCTGGTGGCTCCGGTGGAGGAACGCGATAAGCGGGGAAGGATCCGTCGAACGACCCAGAGTAAGGATCGGCGTTGCGGCATACCGCAGGGATCGCCGGTGTCGCCGCTATTGGCCAACCTGTATATGCGCCGATTCATACTGGGTTGGAAGCGGCGAGGACACGAGCGGCAGTGGGCGGCTCACATCGTCAATTATGCGGACGATTATGTGATCTGCTGTCGGGGTATCGCGTCGGAAGCCCGACGTGCCATGGCAGTTTTGATCGCGCGGCTGAAATTGACGGTGAACAAGAGCAAGACGCAATGTTGCTCGGTGCCTGACGAGACGTTTGATTTCCTGGGATACACCATAGGTCGCTGCTACTCTCCCAAGACGGGGAGGGCTTACATTGGTACGCGACCGTCGAAGCAGTCTATTCGACGGTTGATTAAGGATATCAGTGAGCAGACGCAGCGGTGTTGGTTTGGAGCGGATCCGCAGGAGGTAGTAAACCACCTCAATGAGATGATCACTGGGTGGGCGGACTATTTCTGTTTGGGGCCGGTCGGTAAGGCCTACACGTTGGTGGATCGCTACGCGCGCTATCGGCTGCGTCAGTGGTTATGTGGCAAGCATCACCGATCGGGGCAGGGTTGGACACGCTACTCTGATGAGTATCTCGATCACACGCTGGGCTTAGCCCGGTTGCAGGTGCGCACCCGTGACCTTCCGTGGGCGAACACATGAATCCTTGTCCGAAAGCCGGATGCGGGAGATCCGCACGTCCGGTTTGAGGCGGCGGGGAACTGGAAACGTAGCGATGGGAGCCGGACTGAGGGCCATGGCGAAAGCCATGGATTACCCACCGGACCCTAAGGCAGGCGCGCCAGTCCTCGACCCTACCTGCGGCGCTGGTCGCGCCTTGGCCCTATCGGGCAACCCGCTTCGCGGGTTCACAAACCGGCATTACGTTAGATGAAATGGGATGAGATGCAACTGTCATTCGCCCCATCCCAAAGACGAGCAGGATCATGCTCCTTTGACGCAGGCGTATCGGAATGATGGAGTCATGTACATTCTGCCGAATCGCTCGCGGCGAGGCTCCAGCTAGTATCGTTTACGCTGACGAGTTGGTCACCGGCCTAATGGCACTTCATCCCCAGAATCCGGGGCATACGCTCGTCATTCCCAATGAGCACGTCGTAACGATAAACAACCTGCCAAAGCTGTCCGAGCATGTATTCTTCATCGGATGTCGGTTGGCTCAAACTCTTTCTAAGGTACTGTCGAGCAACAGTTGCACTTACCTTATGCATGAAGGCTTCGAAGCATTGCATGTTCATCTGCACATCATTCCAAGGTACAATGATGACCATGTGCAACTCAGCCAACGGGCCCCCGAGGCGCCACGTGAGGAACTAGACCGCATAGGCGCTCAACTACGAAAGAAGTACGAGCTCTCCTGGCCAACTCACGATTGAGAGGACTCGAAGGATGTCTCAGGAAACCGCCCTTGAGCGGAGATGTATCCACGTCATTTAACAACTCGTTTGCCGCTGCGCCGCCCTTCGGGCGGCTTGGCCTGTCGGCAACTCGCTTCGCGAGTTCGGCAACCGTGAAAACGTTAAGCGCCATGCTGAGAATGGTTTCCAAAGACTACCAGAATTGAAAGGTCTCGGATGAAAGAATCCCCTGGGCGACCAGTCGCGCTGGTTACAGGAGCAAGTCGTGAAATCGGCATTGGAGCAGCTACGGCTCTATCCTCCGGCGCACACTGGCCTGCTCTCCCTTGGGCAAGTGCGACACCACGTTCTGGCGCTTGTGATATGGGCAGCGCTGCACGCACGCATGGCCTTTCAAAACCGACATGACCGCCTTGTAGAGCCCCTTGGCGACCTCGATCACCACCAATAACCCGGCCTCGTATTGTAAGCCTCTGTCGACCAGGTCAGCCAGGAAGCGGCGGCAGACCCGCTCGTTCTCGGTGGCGGTCTCCACGAAACCCAGGGGGATTTTCTCTCCGTCCAGGGTGACCCCCAGAGCGATGATCAGCTCTTCATCCGCAAAGCTCTTGCCGTCGAGAAACAGGGCCACCAGGTCGTAGCCCTCCAGAGATCGCTCCTGGAATTGGCGCAGCTTGCGCGTGGTGCCTTTCACGTAGCGACGGGAAACCGACGAACGGGACAGGCCGAACGCCTCCGGCACGGTCTCGGCACAGTCCTCGTAGTTGCGAGTGGCCAGGCCTTTCAACACCCGCCGCAGCAATCCTTCGTCCATTTTCCGTGGGGTCCGGAGAGCCTGGTAGGCGGCCAGCGAAACCTCCGTGTCGCTGTCGACATTGCGTACCCGCGGCACGTCTATGGGCACCTTCTGATCACCCAGAAATACCGATCCTGGCTGACAGCCCCAGCGACGGAAGGGCTGATGGGAACCCTTGCGCTGATACCGCAGGCCGGCCAACTCCTCGACCGCCCGGTGCAGCTCTTCGGCCACCGCCTCCAAGCCTAAAGGGACCAGCCACTGGATCGCCTCGATACGAGCATCCAGCCCCTCCACCATTCCGGTGGCCTTTCGTTCCACAGCTCCGATCTCAACGTTGCGATTGACGCGTTTCTTCCGTGCTATTACCTTGCTCATGGCAGGCTCCTTTTTGTTGCCGGCACGGGAATGCGTCGCGGCTTCTCGTACCAAAGGTAATGATTGGAGCCTGTGCTGTTTCCACTAAGTTTAAGACATCACCGGAGCGCAAAACTCGCATAACAGCACGGTGTTGCGCTTCGGCGCCGATGGCGCCTTGGCCCTTCGGGAAACGCCTCGCAAAGCTCGGCGGTCGCAAACCGGCGAGACGATATATGACATGGTAGAAGGAAGCCAACGATGAACCGCGTCGCCGTGTTCGCAGATGTGCAGAATGTCTACTACACAGTTAAGCAACAGCATAACTGCCATTTCGACTATGGTTCTTTCCTCAGGGAAGTGACAGCCGGCCGGAAACTGGTGAAAGCAATAGCATATGCTGTTGACAAAGGCGACAGAAAGCAGGCCCAGTTTCAGCAGATTCTGAAACGGCTCGGTTTTGAGGTAAAACTCACGCCCTATATTCAGAGAGCCGATGGCTCAGCCAAGGGCGACTGGGACGTAGGGATTACGGTGGATATGCTGGAATACGCAGATTGCATGGATATCGCTGTCCTCGCGTCGGGCGACGGAGACTACGCTCTTGCGATTGACAAACTAGCCCAGGAATTCCCCATATCCGTTGAAGTGTACGGTGTCCCAGAGCTAACCGCTAGTCGTCTAATCGAATCCTCGACACGATTTGTGCCGATTCAAGGAGATCTTTTGCTTCCTATACCCACTACGTGGTGATTTGAAGCGAGGCTGTAGCAATGCCATGCATGCGAACGAGCGTGCTCTCGCGTGGGCACTGGCCCCATTAGAAACGTCTCATTGATCAGCTTTGGAGCAAAGATACCCAGGTCATATATAAGCAGTTATGCGCCAGATTTGACAACCCATTATTAGAGGATGGCATCCAAGAAATCCTACAGGGCTGAGTGCGTGAAGGCGTTTCTTGATGCCATTCAATACCAGGCGTCTTTCGAAAGAGATCCAATATGGAGTGAGCATGGTGTGCTTCATGTTGCGCGATATGTCGAACCGTGTGACTGGCATTGGCCGAGAGATTTCCGCTTCAGGGAAGAATTCTACGTCGTGGATGTCGATCCTACTACTGTAGTAGAAGCCATCCGGGGGTTCGGTCCCCTGGATGGGGACGCTCACCTGATAAACGCATTTTGCGCAGCTGACGAGTGCATCACAAAGCTTTACGCACAGTCCATGTATCAGCACTGTTTTACGAAATGCCTGCTTGGGAAGGACCTCGGAAACGACCCAATCGCGATTGACGATCATAACGTGATCCAGTTTGATTCGGCTGATGACGCGGATTTCGGCGAAATGGAGGAGAGCGAGAGACCCGTCAAATGGACATTGGTTGGCGACCAGGCGGTTCGTCACTACTGCGTGTGCGAAGATGGCAAAGCAGTTTCGTGGAGCATGCTCGTAATGTGCGATCCATCGATTAATTATGTTGGGCAAATGTTCACGCTGCCGGAATACCGTAGAAAAGGACGCGGGTCCGCATTGCTCTCTCATATGCAAGCCGAGACTAAGGGATTGGGCCGCAACACGATGATCTTGATGCCATCGTACGAAACAGTCGACTGGTACCCAAAGTTTGGTTACCGGTCGGTTGCTAATTGTGCAATCTTCTGTCCACAGCTGTGAATCCGGCGCATAACAGCACGTTTTGCGCTGCGGCGCTTGCGCGCCTTGGCCTTTGGCAACCCACTTTGTGGGTTCGCAAACCGGCGTAACGTTAAATGAAATTGTGACCGGAGGTCTGGCTTAGAGGAGGCTACGTGAAAACATTTATCGTCCACGGCACCCGGTTTGGCGTCGAAGCCGGAACCGATTCGGAGCCAGAGATCGTCAGATGGAGCACATGGATTTCTGGTCAGGATCCAGGTGTAACCCGAGTATGTGACGAGCTAATGCAGACCTACGCACTGTTCACTGAAGAGGGCGTGGTTTTGATTGATCCAGCTCGCCCTATGGACGTGTCGCTGAGCTACTTCGAAGGGCTTACAGGAGGAAAGTTCAAGGCGGTTGTCTTAACGACGCCTTGGCACGAGAGGGATTCGAGATGGTTCCAAGCCAGGTATGGCACTCCGATTTATGGCCCCGAGATCGGGGTCGACTACTTCGATGAAAAGCCGGATATGGAGTATTCTGACAAAACTGTCTTGCCCGGTTCAATTGAGGCTGTCTGGGCAGGCGACAAGATACTAGGGGAGATGGCGCTGTCATGGAAATCTTCGAAAGGTACCAGAGTTCTCATAGCCGGTGACAGTGTCTATGGTCAATCGGACATCGGTGGATTCGGGGGTGCGGAAGTCAGGTTTTGGAACCAAGTTGGTGGAGTCCGACTTTACCGGTACGGTCTGATTGCCGAAGATGAGCTGCGAAAGAGTTTCCGTCGACTTCTTGAAGTAAAGTGCGACATAATTCTTAACGGTCACAACCCTCTACCAATTCACGATCAACCTATGAAAGCATTGGTCGAGGTAGTGGAGAATGGAACCTATCAGGTTCTTGAAGACACCGAAGAAGAGCCTGTCTGCAGCTATCTTTGGATTTAGCCTTGATTCGACAATATCAGGCTGCTTTTGCTAACGCCTCACTGATCCGGTTGAACTGATTTTCGATCTGCTTGTTACGCTGGAGTCGCAAGGTCAGCCGCCCTTCGGGCCGAACCAGGCGTCCGGCGCGATGGATGATCTCGAAGCGCAGGGTTTGCGCCGACCGCAGCACCCAATGGGTTGTTCGCTTGTGGGTGCGGGGGCGTTGGATCACCCCGGTTTCGATCTGGAAGTTGGCCAGAAGATTGTGGGCCAGTACTACCAACTGCTGCCAAGCGCTGTTGGCCTCGTACTGGTGGGTGGGGATGGACTCGAGGGCCAGGGCACTTTTGAGCTCGCCGATGATCTTCTCATGCAGGCCGCGGCCCGCCATAAAGCGCCACAGGCGGCCTACGCCCATCTCGAGGTTGGTGGCCACCGCAGCATATTCCCAGGTGCCGTCGTCAGGGTCGAACAGGTCGAGTTGATAGTTCTTGCGGGTCTCGTGAAACACGCGTTTGCGGTAGATGGCCACTCTTATCCTGCGGTCCCACTTTTCGAGGGTAATCGAGGTGAAGAAACCGTCGATCCTGTCCCCCACGCGCCGCCATCGGCGGCGAGCCCGGCTCCGGCTCTGCAGGTCCAGACAGCGCCAGAACGGCACCTTGAGGGCAAAGCCGGCGGTATGCTCTTCCAACTCCTCGAGCACCTCCTTTTTGAAGTAGTCGCCGTCCATGCGACAACGAAGATTGTAGCCCGAGCCCAACGTCTCCTCGATCTGGCGGAAGAGCGCCCGCAGAAAGGGTATGGAGGACTTGCCGTCGTTTACATTCCCCGGCCGATTGTGCAGCCGCAGGAGATGACCGCTTTCGGCCAGAAAAGCCGTGACCGGATAGTAGCTGGGCACCTTGCGGTGATGGGGATTGTAGCCCCGGGCCGCTCCACCGACCTTGGAGCCGGTGCACAGCACCGTGCCATCGACGTCGATGGTCAGCGTAGGGCGCCTTAGGCGATTGTTAGGGCGGAAATTGGTGCGTATATGTATATTTTTCACTGACTTGCTCTATTCTTTTGCCGCCTCCCCCGCGGTGCGCTCCCCTGCATCAAGGAAGAAGGGGAGCGATGAGTGCGATTTTCTCTCTGGCGGCCTTTCAGGAGCGACAGCTCCGGGACTGCTTTCGAAGCCAAGCGCATGAAGCCTTGGACAAATGGCTGGACCGAGTGGAGACGCAAATGAGCGAGCCCGGATCTTCTCCGCCGACGTTGATGGAGATCACCGCGGCGTTGGTGGAAGCCTTTGTCGAACGCCGCCACGGACCTTTCCTGGCCCAGGAAGAGGCGGCCTGCCCCAAGTGCGAAGGCCTGGTGCGAGCGCGCCCGTCGCGTTCGCGCACGGTAGAAACGCTTCTCGGGCCGGTGACCTTGGAGCGTCCCTATTTCTACTGCGTTTCCTGTCAGTACGGGTTCTATCCGCTGGACGAGGCCCTGGGCCTGTCGGGGCAGCGCAAGCAGTGGGACGTGCAGCAGGCCGGGGTCAAGCTGGCCCTGGAGATGCCCCACCAGCGCGCCTCGAACCTGTTGGACGAGCCCACCGACGCGTCGATGAGTGACGGTGTGATTCACGAGGTGCTGCAACAGACCGGGTCGTTGCAGGTGCTGCAGGTGTGTCCGGAGGCGGCCGACATCCAGGATCGCATTGCGCAAGCCGCCGCCGGGCGCAAGTGGCGGCCGATCGTGGTTTTGGCCATTGATGCGGCCGACGTGCCCAGTCGTCCCGAGACCGCCAAAGGGACTCGTCCGGGGCGCAAGAAGAGCCGGGCTCGGCGAAGGCGTTGGCAGGGGGAATACCACGAAGCCAAGGGCTTTCGCTTCTACCTGAGTAGACGACGAGCGCATCGAGCAGCTGATCTCCTGGCACCAGATGGGCAACGAACAAGCCTTCGGCGCGGCCTTGCGCCAGGTCAAGGAGGCGGGGCTGATCCCGGAGAATCAGGTGCGCCTGTGTGCCATCGGGGATGGAGCCCCGTGGATCTGGAAGTGGGTGGAAGAGCTGTTCCCGAGCGCCCGTCAGATCCTCGACTACTATCACTGCAGCAGCTACCTGCACGCGGTGGCCGAGGCCCAATACAGCGCCGATGCGGGACGCGCCGGTCATTGGCTGGAAGCGACCCTGGCCCGCCTGTTCTGCGGCGAGGGCCCCGGCGTGGTGTGGGGTCTGCAGCGCATGCAGCCGGTCTCGGAAGAGGCCGAAGAGGTGATCGCCACGGCTTTGACCTACCTGCAAAAGCGGCTGCACCAAGTCGATTTCGGCAGCCATCGCAAGGGGGGATACCCGATCGGATCGGGTGCGATCGAATCGGCGCATCGCTTCATCGGCCATGTTCGTCTGAAACGATCCGGCGCTTGGTGGTATAAAGAAAACAGCAACGCCATTCTTGCCTTGCGTTGCGCTTTATACAATGGAACGCTCGACCGGGTCTTTCAGCAGTACCGCGATAACTCTGAACAATCACCTTAACCGTAACAATCAGCTAAGACACCCTGAACGACTGGGCACGACCGAAGATCGAGTCTTGCTTTGGTGGGCAGAAAACGGCAATGCCGCGATGACCGGAAAATTTCCAGATTGTCTGGATGGATTCACTGATTTGTGCGCAGAAGTCGGGTCGTCGCTCACGAAAAATGACATTGTCATGGCCGCCCAGGAGCATGAAGCATGGAAAGCAGGTGTCTTGAGCCATGTCGAATCTGAAATACTCCGATCAAACCCAGATCGGCGTTACAGAAACTAAGCGCGACTTCGCACAGCGGCGGACGGGCGGTCAAGGCGAGGATATCGAATCTTGCGCGGGCGGTTGGCATGGAGGAAGTTATCCGTACCCAAGTCCGACGGTTGCATGAAATAGGGAGACCACCAGCATGAAGATCACGGATGTTAAAACTTACTTGGTCAACGCGAACGAGGGTTCGTCGATGAACTCGCGCCCCCGGGGACGGAACTGGTTGTTCGTCAAGGTTTTCACCGACGAGGGGGTGACCGGCGTGGGCGAAGGAGGCGGATGGCCGTTTATCGTGGAGAAGGCGATCCAGGAGATGAAACACTTCGTGATCGGCGAAAACCCGTTCCAGATCGAAAGACTCTGGCTGAGGCTCTACGATATCCTGCACGGTCACGGGGTAACGGGGTCGGTGCGTGGTGGGATGATCAGCGCACTCGACTGTGCAATGTGGGATATAAAGGGCAAGGCGCTCGGGGTACCGGTCTGGGAGCTGTTGGGCGGCAAGATGCGGGACAGCATTCCGGTGTACGGTCACGCCAGCACGCCGGCGGAGGCGGAGAGGCTGATCGATCGCGGCTACCGGTTCTTCAAGTGCGGGCCGAAGATCGAAACGATTAAAAGCTTGCGAGAGGCGGTGGGATACGAGGTGGAGATCGGCGTTCACTGTCACGCGGAAATGACCCCGTCCGCCGCCATCCAGCTCGGACGGGGATGCGAGCCGTACCGTCCCATGTTTCTGGAGGACCCCGTGGTGCCGGAGAATGTCGAGGCTTTCGCGAAGGTTGCTGAGAAGGTCGCGATTCCACTGGCAACGGGAGAGCGTTTCGCGACCAAGTGGGCCTTTTCGGAGCTGCTGGCGCGCAACCTGGTGGATATCGTGCAGCCGGAGACTACCCGTCTGGGCGGCATCACCGAGCTCAAGAAGTTGGCGGCCATGGCCGAGGCGCAATCGGTGACCGTGGCCCCTCACGACGGCTCCGTGGGGCCGATCATCGAGATGGCGAACCTGCATGTGCTTGCGTCGATCCCCAACTGCATCTTCCTCGAACACAAGGCCGAAGACGTCCCCTGGCGATACGACGTGGCGCCGGGATGCATCCAGGAAGAAGGGGGCGCTATCCTCGTGCCCGAGGCTCCCGGCCTTGGATGCGACGTGGATGAGGCGATCGCCGCGGCTCACCCGATACTGGATATAGATGCGTTGGAGTACTCCCACCGGACGCCCGAGGAGATTCAGCGGTCCTTCGTGCGTTAGAGGAATCTTCGTTTCTCACTCACGACCGATAGGAAGGGCCTTGGAGATTTCAGGAAAAAAATTAGATTATTTAATAATCTTTCTGGACCAGTCTCCTGGATAGTAGATATGCTTGTTTTCATCAGGTGAGCCGCGGGCTGGCGCGGCCACCTCACCTAAGGAGGTAAGGAGAAATGCAGATACTGCGTTTTTCACTGCTGGGAGCGGCCCTGCTGGTCCTGGCCGGTGGCCTGGCCTGGGCCGAGGATGCGCCCACGGGCTTTCCGGCCCAGCCCGAGTGGGACCCCGCCAACCCCGACCTGTGGGCCACGGTCGATAAATCCGGGTCGGTGACGCCGCTGCGCCTCTCCAGCCAGGACGTGAGCTGGGACGGCAGCGGCAGCGTGAGCATTCCCTTCACCATCAACCAGCGCGCCCGCGTGTGGCTGGCGGTGTACGAGATCGGCAGCAACGAGACGGGCGTGCGCGGTCCGTTCGGCGCCTGGTTCCGGGCGGTGCCGCAGGACCTCTTCGTGGCGTCCACCGGGGGGCAGGCCTTCGAGGCTGGCAACAATGTGATCACCTGGAACGGGCTGAACTGGGAAGGCAATGCAGCCGGTCCGGGAAACTACGAGTTCGACCTCTTCTCGCTCAATGTCCTGGACAAACCGACCCTGGCGGGGCCGGCCCCGCGCTCCGGTTTTCACGATGTTTTCATCGATCTGCGCACGGACCCGCCCGAGATCTGGGCCGGCGAGTACGACCGCCAGCATGATGGCCGCGGCCACTTGCTCGGCGACATGATCCGCGGCACCTTGGGCACGGACTATGTGGCCAACCCGACCGCCTGGGAGCGCTGGAGCTACAACCAGGCAATCGGCATTGAAGGGGGCCGCACCTTTGGCGGCCTGCGCGCCGATCCCGACGATCCGGAGGCCTTCTATTCGACCCACTGGTCGGGCGAGGGGGTCGGAGTATACAAGCTGAAAATCAATCGCTCGGCCAAAGTCTGGGACCGCGACGAGTCGTGGGCCGACAACGGCTTTGCCTCCACGGCTACGGCCGAAATGCGACTTTTCCAGATGCAGGTGTGGGAGAATACTCTGGTGGGTTGCAACAATTCCATGGCCGGGGCGGTGCCGGTCGGCTCGGTGGAGTTCTGGGACAGGGCCTCGGGCGAAATCGTCAAGCAGCTGGAGGTAGCCGAGTGGTTCACCCGGGTCAACGTGGACAGCCTGGGCAATGAGACGCTCTCTTCCAACGGACCGACCGGCCTCTGGATCGACGCCAGCGGCATCCTGCTGTCCCACTGGGGGGAGACCAAAAAAACCAAGATCGCCCACGACGGCGCGACAATCTGGGTCAACGACAACGGCGACGGGTTCGGTGACCGGGTGACCTACGAAATGGCCGCGGAGACGGGCATGACCATCGCGTCCGGTTCCACCATCCGCATCGTGGGCGACACGGACGGCAAGGCGGCCTGGATCTGCCCCCGGCACAACAACCTGGGCTACCTGTGGTCGGCCCTGGGCCGCGACGGGGCGGGGCTGTTCCATGTTTTCGTGGACGCGACGCAGTTTGGTCCGATCCGGCCCTCGTACGGCACCCACATGGTTAGGATTGACCACGATCGCTCTACGATCGGCGATACCCCCTTGCCCGGCCCCAACGCCGGCCGCCCGGGTCCGTGGGACGGCATGTACTGGAACGGCGGGGGGGGCTATGGCCTCCTTGAGCAGAGCTTTGAGAGGCCCACGGATGCCAGGCTCAATCCGGGCGCGCTCTTCCACGTCCCGTACGACATTACCAGCGGCCGGCTGGGCGCGGGCGTGACCGTGGTCGAGGCCGTGGAGAGCGCCGGCACGCCGGATAGCTACTCGCTGAGCGCGGCCTATCCCAATCCGTTCAACCCGGAGACCACCATCGAGTTCGCCGTGGCGACGGACGGCTATGTCGAGATCGACGTGTACAACGCCGCCGGTCAGCAGGTGGCCAGTCTGGTGGACGAGGAGCTGAGCGCGGGCGCGTACAGGACCACGTGGGATGCACTCGATCAGAACAGTCAGCCGGTGTCGAGCGGGGTGTATTTCTACCGGATGCAGGCCGGCGATTTTGCGGCCACGCATTCGATGACCCTGCTCAAGTAGGCTTGCAGCCGCAAAGGAGCCTTTCTTCGACCGGCCAGCGCTGCGTTTCGGATCACCTTCTTTCCGCAGGGCTGGAGGTGAGCGAGGCTCCGCTGCCGCTGTGAGTGCGGTACAGGGGTGGGTCGCCCGATCCATCCCTGTACCTGTATCGGGCCAGGAGGAGGCTCTGAACCCATGTTCTGGATGAAATTCCGCCCCGGCTGCCGCCTTTTGCTGAGCCTGAACCTGGGGCTGAGCGCGGCGTGGGGCCAGGACTCCCCGCGCCTGCCGGGGCCGCCCGAGGTGGTGTCGGGGCGGCTCTTTTTGCGCTGGGAGCGGCCCGACTACACCAACTACGCCTTTCAGCCCTACACCAACTATCCCAATCACGCCTTTCCCCACGAGGACTCGCCCCGGGCCTTCTACAGCTCCCTGGGGGACTTTTTGATGAGGGGCTATCCGCTCTACGAGTGGAGTGAGACGCGCACGCCCGGGCAGGAATTCGGCAGCAGTATCTTCAAGCACTCCGGCCAGACCCTGGGGGCAGTGGGCCCGTGGGTCCCCGTCTTCGACAGCATGGTGATGGCCCGCGACGGCTACGGCGACTGGGGATACAGCGCCATTGTCGGCGACGGGCTGATCGGACACTTCACCCCTTTGACCCTGTCGCGGGTGGACGTCCATGGCTTCCGCCTGGATGTGGCCCTGCCCCATGGGCGCCTTACCGGCCTGGGCTCGCGCATCGAACGTCCCAAGGTGTATACCGAGAGTCCCTCGCCGTGGGCGTTGACGAACCAGCACTTTGCCGACGACTCGACCCTGCTTCTGGGCAGCCGCGTGGTGGGGGAGCTGGGCCGCCTGCAGGTGGGCCTCAACTGGGCGAACATCCACGTGTACCAGAGCACACAGCCGGGCAACAGCCTCAAAGGTCGGCTGCGGCCCGACCAGCCGCTGGTCGACTGGATCGTGGTGCGTTTTGCGGACGACTCACCCGCCGACGGGAGGGGCGGCGCCGTGGTGCAGGGGGTGAAGCTGATCGTCAACGGCCGGGCGCGGCCGGACCTGGCGCCCCGGGTGGTGCGCCACCGGGCCGGGCTTACCCCGCAGGTGGGGCGGGTGGACAGGCGCACGGGCGAGTTCCGGCCGATCAACTACCAGTCGACCGGGGGGTCCAGGAAATTCTACCGGGGCCGCAATGAGATGCCGCTCTTCTCGGACTACTTCTACCGTCTGGACCACGAAGCCGGCATCGATGTCGGCGATGTGGCCAATATCCCTGGGCTGGTTGAGGGAATAGCCATCATCTCGCCGGAGGAGATCGTGCGCGCCGACGGCGACGCGCAGGTGGTCTTCCTCTTCGACCTGTCGCAGGAGCCGCGGGTGGAATCGGTGCAGGTGGAGGCGCTTTTGGGCAATGACTACCTGGTGGAGGTGGCCCAGTTGAGCCAGGTGTATCCAACCGGCCGGACCTACCACGCCAAATTTTTGAGCACCTTTTACCGGCCGGTGCGGCGGGCCCCGGGCAATGTGCAGGATCAGAGCAATCTCGAGCGGGTGCGCTTCGATATTGGCGAGGACACCGGACTGTTCACCTACAGCGCGGATGTGCAGTTCCAGTGGCCGGGGCTGGAAATCAAGGCCGAGTATGCCCGCTCGGCGCGCTACGGGCGCTATCCGGCGCAGCGGGAAGGGGCGCCCCTCTTCGATGTGAGCCCGCGCTTTGCCGAGCGGGGTTCGGCCTACTTCGTCAATGCCACGCACTGGTTCGGCCAGGGCCGCATCGGCGGGGAGTACTTTGCGATCCATCCGGATTTTCGGACCGATATGCGCACCTTTCTGGACTGGGAGATCGGTCTGGGCAACACCCACCTGCAGTTGATGAGGAACCAGACCGTCTACTGGGAACTGGTGGAGGACAACGACGACGGCGACCGCTTTCCGGATCGCCGGCTGGGCAATGTGCCAGGATTCACCAACGACAACCGGGACGGGGATATCGACGGGGTGGCCCTGGCCCAGGACGAGGACAACGACGGCTTTCCCGAGACCAACCGCGACGGGGACCTTCTTCCCGACTACGAAGAGCCCTTCCTCATGTACGACGTGGAGCCCAACGAGTATGTGTACGGCCTGGACCGCAATAACAACAACGAGCCGGACCACCGCGAGGACGATCCCGATGAGGACTACCCCTACGACTACGACCAGCGCGGCTATCACCTCTTCGGGCAGTGGGACCTGACCTCGCACTGGGCGCTGGCCGTGGGCCGCTACGCCACCGAGCAGCTTGCCGGTATGGGTCAGAACGAGTCGACCTATGCGCTGTTGACCTACGACCGCCAGGGGCTGCAGCGGCTGCGGCGGCTCTTCTTCGAGAACCACTTCCGCCGGGTCGAAGACGATATCCCCGACGAGTATGTCACGCTCGACGAGACGCCGGAGCGGCACCTGCACTTCAACCATACGGGGCGCGGCCTGTGGGTGTGGAATATCCCCGAGTTCGCCGGCTGGGACAAACCGCCGATCTATTCCACCCGCTTCCAGGCCGACCCGGTCGAATACCAGGACAGCTTCGTCAACGAGACCTACCTGGAGGGCCGCTTCCATCCCGCTTCCACACTCCAGGTGGTGCAGAAGGCACGCCTGCGGCTCAACTGGCAGCAGGGGGGCCCGGTGCATCCGGGCATTGTCCAGCGCGAGCGGCGGCTGGATTTGTGGACCTGGGTGAGCCGTATGGACTACACCTATCGGTGGGGCAAGCTGAAGGTGGTCCCGCAGTACAAATTCATGCTCTTCCGGCTGGTCGACCAGGATGCCGACCGCCGGCCGGATGACACCTACGAGAGCCGGGCGCTACGCTTCGAGACGCGCTCGATCCCGCTTTTGCGGCTGGAGTATCCGCTGCTGGCGCGGACCACGCTGCGGGTGGGGGTGCAGGGGCTGGGGCCCTGGCCCTACCGGGTCGAGGACCGCGTCAGGGGCGCCCAGAATTTTGAGCGGCGCACCGCTTTTGTGACAATGACCACCCGATCGAAATATTTCGGCTACGAGCTGGTGACGATTGTGGGGCTCAACAAGGACGGGCGGGTCTACGAGGATCCTTTCCAGCGCTCGCGCAACTTCGATGTCAGGAGCGTCTTCGTGCGCGCCCTGATCGGCTTCACCGAGTACGGACAGCCGATCTAGTGCGGCGCGCTCCCGGCCAGCGGCTGCGCCTATATCAATCCCAACCGGACGAAAGACAGGCGTACTTAGCCGGCGAACCAGAAGGAGTACAGCTCCGCCCTGAGCAGAGAGAAGCGCAAGCGCACCTTTTGGCCACGCAGCTCGGAGAGATCCGCCCGGTCCCTCCAGCTCAAGGTTTCGTCGATGCTGTCGACTACCGCCGGGATGCTATCGTCCCGGGCGTAGCCTGCGATCGGCCGTCCGTCCTCCGCATCGAGGACTTCCGCCCTAAACCGGCCGCGCCACGAGTCCACATTGACGTGCAGCTCGTTTCCTTCCACTCTGAGCGGCTTGGTCAACACCGATCCCCACTCGATCCCTCCCTTGAGCGACACAAAACCGTCCACCCGCAGCTTGGCCAAACACAGGGCACAGGCGTCGAGATGCTTGCCCTGCAGGGTATCGGCAATGGACATGCCGCGGAACTTCATACCACCGTAATAGAACCACAGTTCGTTGTTGCGCCGCAGCGGCCCGCCGGTGATGTTGATCTGCCCGGTATCATAGGCGCTGCCGTCGCCTGTGGGCGAGAGCTCCATAAACGCCGTCCGGTCAGCCACTCGCTCCCAGTGGCACAGATCGCGGCTGCAAGCCAGCTCCACGGTCTTGCGGCTGTCTACATTCTCGAAGAGCGGCGGCTGCTTGCCGGCCCAGTGGTGCATCACCGGCGTTCCCAGATAGAGTCCTTCGTAGCGGAAGACCCGAAAACAGTAGATGTCCGTGCGCCACTCCTCGGGCCGGTTGTACACCGGGGTGCGATAGGCCGGGTCCTCGAAGAACTTGCGCAGGCGCTCAAAGCCGTTCTCCTGATCGATCTGGTCGGCATGAAAGATCAGCTCCTGTTCGCTCCAGGTCTCGAAATCCTCGCTGGTGGTCAGGTAAAAGGACCTTCCGTAGGGCCCCTCGTGCTTGACGGTGGCAATGAAAAGCCCGCTGTCTTCGTCCCGCGTCAGGGCGTACACGTCCGCACTGGGCAGGTGGAATGCCTCGCTCTCCTGCCAGTGCACGCAGTCACCGGAGACCGTGGGATAGAGTTCGCCTCCCCGGTAGGAGAAGCCTTTGAAGCGGCGCCCCGGATCGGCATCGCCGGCGTCGTGGATCAGCCCACCTGAAACGCCTTTGTTGTTGGGCAGGATGTTGTTCTCTTTGCCGATAGGTTTCCCCGTCCAGGTGGGCTCCTGGTAGTCGTATAGTCCCAGGAAGGGCTTCTCCCAGTTGACCCCGTCCGTCGAAGTTGCGTAGCACCAGAAGTTCTCCGTACCGGAAGCCCGCAGGGCCGAGGGTATGGGTCCGGCCGCCGTACCCTGGTAAACCAGCCTGAAGAGACCCACCTCCGGATCCCAGACCGGCGCACAACGGTTGCGAATCATGTAGTTCTCCCAGCGGTATTCGGGCCGCAGAACCGCGTTGCCCTCGAACTTCTGCGGCTGGTGCAGCTTGCGCGCCAGGTTGTCTATCTCTTCCAGGTCATGGTCGTCGATAAAAAGCTGTTTCACGCACTGCCTCCCTGTTCGTCAGAAAATCCCCCAACATCCACCAGCAGGAGCTTCTCCCGCTCATCAGGCCTGCTGGTTCGAAGCCTAACATTTTGGAACTCGGCCCTACTAACTGAAGTTAACTCAGTTCCTTTATAAAACTCAATAACAGTTTTTTTAATCCCTGACCCCAATACTCAAATGAATCTAATTGTCATTGGCTTATTTCCTTTTTAATATCGGATGGTGGGAAAATTGCGGTTGGGAGAATCCTTGGCGGATGGACCGCCTGGTGATCAATGAGTGACACCGCGCCAAGTATCGCAGTATTATTCCAGCGCGGTCAGGTAACCGCGCCTGACAAGTCGCGGTCTTCCGGATAACTGCCCTTGAATACGTTACGGCTGGTGCCAAAAGAAGAGTTTGACCGAGTTCTCGAGCTCGATCTGAGCGCTCCCGTGCGCGTAGGTCTGTTTGCGGACATGTGTCGGTTGAATGTCTTATACATGATTTGTCGCGCGGGATCCGGACATCCAGGTACCTGTTTAAGCTGCCTGGACATTGTAAGCTGGATTTACTTGATCGAACTAGGCGATTTGGAAGGCCTTGAGCGACAGGGAATCTTCTTCTCTTCCAAGGGCCATGATGTTCCGGCCCAGTACGCAGTCTTGATTGCTTTGGGACGCCTGGATTTCGAGATGATACACAGATTGCGCCGGCTTGGTGGATTGCCCGGTCACCCGGATGTCTCCACACCTCACATTCAAACCAACACGGGTTCGCTAGGCATGGGGATTTCCAAGGCGCAGGGATTCGCCTTGGCTCGACGGTTGTTGCGTAGCGATAGTCAGGTCTACGTACTGACGTGCGACTGTATCCTTATCACGCCGGTGGGCTCGGCTACGAGGATTTCCAACGTGCCGCGGACGAGATCGTCGACCGCATCAATGCCGTGCTCGACAGCCACGGCGTGCAAGGGTTGGCTCTTGCCACGCAATCGATCGAACCCACCGGCAAACAGAAAGACCAAGACCATCTGATCCAAGCCTACACCAGGTCCCTTATCAAACAAGCTGAGGACAATCAAAAGATCGTGGCCCTCGACGCAGATCTGGCGCTCGACACTGGGCTGGTTCCGTTTGAGGAACGATTCCCTGAGCGCTTCTTCGAGTGTGGCATAGCTGAACAGGATATGGTATCCATCGCCGGGGGTATGGCGTTGCAAGGTTTGCTGCCTGTAGTGCACTCGTTATCGTGTTTCCTTTCCTCCCGACCCAACGAACAGATCTACAACAACAGCTGTGAACACACCAGGATTATCTACACCGGTTGCCTGGCCGGCCTCGTTCCTGGCGGTCCTGGACATTCTCACCAGTGCGTGCGAGACATAAGCTCGCTGGGCGGCGTCCCGGATCTGATCCTTGTCGAGCCCTGTTGCGAAAGCGAGGTGGAAAGCGTCGTCGACTTCTGCTTCAACCAAACCGAATCCAGCTGCTACATTCGATTGGTCTCAATCCCGGTGAGCGTTCCATTCGAACTTCCTTCCGATCACAAGGTAGTGCTCGGGAAGGGCACCGAAATCTCCGAAGGCAGCGACGTCACCATCATTTCTTACGGGCCGGTGGTGTTGACCGAGGCCTACCACGCTCTCAGTGCACTGGCGGGAAGAAGCATTTCCGCGAAGTTGGTCAATCTGCCCTGGCTCAATCGAATTGATACCGACTGGCTGTGTGAAACGGTCCGTGGCATGGATTGGGTATTCACCATAGACAACCACTACCTATCTGGAGGACAAGGCCAGTTGGTAGCAAGTCTGCTGGCGCAGTCGAACATGAGACCTCTCCCCAGCGTTCACTGTTTTGGCGTCGAAGACATTCCCGTATGTGGCACGAATGAGGAGGTGTTGCGTGCCCACGGCATGACTGCTGATCTTATAGCGGATAGGATAGCTGGTATCATCGGTTCGTAACGACCATCCATTCTCCAGATCGACGGCTAACAAAGGTTGGCACAAAAGCCACCCTCAAGCGTTTTGGACAGAAACCACGGAGCTGACGCGATGCGTTTTGGCACCCGGTCTGCACAAATACATTAACGAGCGTTCCGATCGAAAGGAGATGCGATGCGCCCGTTACTTGATTACGCCGACATCTATTCCGGTTTCGCCGGCTACGAGCCGGACGGCAGAGCCTACCACTATCATCCTCCCCGAGGCGTGCGGTTGATATTCAACCAGGCCGAACGCTCGCCACCTGTCCTCACCAACGAAATGCCCTGGGAAGGCGGCCTGAGCCATGTCACGGTGTTTCGCGACGGCGGCAAGTACCGGATGTGGTACGGAACGCAGTGCGGCAAGGGCATCAACGATCAGCTGCTCTGCTACGCCGAGAGCGAGGATGGCTTGTCGTGGACACGACCCGAACTGGGACTGTTCGAATTCAACGGTTCCGACCGCAACAATATCTGCTGGCGAGGACCGGGCGTGCGTCCGGGCTGCACCTTCATCGATCCGAGCGCACCGCCCGCCGAGCGCTACAAACGGATAGGCCACTGCCCCCAGTGGTACGACAAAGGCAAGGAGATCACCGCTGAAGAGGGACTGCGCCGGTGGCGCGAATTGGGAGAGGCGGGGTACTCGAGGGATGAGATGCGAAAGGAAGTACGGCTGATCGGCACCCATCGCGGTGCGGTCTCTCCCGACGGCGTCAACTGGACCGCGCTGGAGGATATCCTGTTCGAGATGTTCTGCGATACCCAGACCATCTGCCGCTACGACGGCGACCGGGGCGCGTACGTGGGTTTTTTTCGCACCCACGCCAACGGCCGCCGCGCCATCGGGCGCGCCGAGACCGATGATTTTCGCCGGTGGTCCAAACCGGAAGCGATCGTCGTGCCCGACCTGGAGGACGGACCCAGCCACTCCTTCTACACCAATGCCTATTCGCCCTATCCCGGCGCCGATCTCCACCTGATGTTTCCCGCGGTCTTCGACCAGCTCAACGACAAGGTGGATGTATTTCTGGCGGTGAGCCGCGATGGCATCAACTGGACACGGGCGGGGCGAACTCCGGTCCTGGCCTGCGGTGGAAGCGGAAGCGGCGAGGAAGGGGGGCCGTACGTCGGGACGGAGTTGCTGGTTCTGGAAGACGGTCGCATGGCGGTGCCGTACGGGGCGAGCGACGCCAGGCACAACGAAGGCTATTATCTCGACAGCGACAAGCGCAGCCATGTCGCCTGGGCTACCTGGCCCCGGGACCGGATCGGCGGCCTGCGTGCGGAGGACCATGGCAGCTTTTCGCTGATCGGCAGCATGGCGGAAGGCGGGCCGCTGCGACTCAACTACACCACCGAACGGGGCGGTTGGATTCGCGCCGCGCTCTACAAGGATCTGCCGTATCCGCCAGAAAAAAAAGAGCCACTGGAGAGGTCTGATTTCGCCGACTGCGACCCGCTTGCCGGGGACGAGTTCGGGCGCGAGGTGAGCTGGCGCGGCAGTGCGGATCTCTCGGGGCTGGCCGGAACGAAGATCGCCGTGCGCTTCGAGATGATGCGGGCGACGCTCCACGCCTGGGAGTTCGGCCGGCCCGGCGCGGACCGGCAATCGACCTGAAACATCGCGGGGCGACGGAAGGGTCCAGCTTCTCGCACCTGGCTCTTCTTTCGCCGACGAGCCGGACGACGATATTCGAGTAAGGTTCAGATGGACGAGCGCCTGGAGACCAACCGCACAAACTGGAACGAGCGGACTCCCGTCCATGCGGCCTCCGCCTTCTACGACGTTGAGGGCTTCAAGGCAGGACGGATAACCCTCAATGAAATCGTGCGTCGAGAGGTCGGAGATGTGGCGGGCAAGACGCTCCTGCACCTCCAGTGCCACTTCGGGATGGACACGATGTCGTGGGCTCGGCTGGGAGCGAAGGCGACCGGCATCGACTTCTCGGACGCCGCAATAGACCTCGCCCGATCTCTGAATGACGAGCTGGGCCTCACGGCCCGGTTCTTGTGCTCCAGCGTCTACGACCTGCACGAAGCGCTCGACGAGCAGTTCGACATCGTCTTCACATCCGAGGGCGTCCTGTGCTGGCTCCCCGACCTCGACAGGTGGGCCGAGGTCGTCTGCAGATTCCTGCGACCAGGCAGGGTGTTCTACATATTCGACGGGCACCCGGTCAGGAGTGTTTTCGACGAGTCGGAGGGGGGCGACATGCGCCCCACCTACAGCTACTTCCACGAACAGTTTTTCTCAGAAGGCAACCAGCCGACGTACACCGGACCTGAGCTTATCGGAAGCCCCGTCTACGAATGGCATCACAGCCTCGGCGAGATCGTGACCGCCCTGGTACGGTCCGGCCTCACCATTGAGTTCCTCCACGAATTCGCCGTTTCCAGCTATCGCGCATATCCAAGCATGACGAAGCACGACGACGGCTGGTGGAGGTTCGACAAGAACAACGATTCGATCCCGCAGATGTTCTCGATCAGGGCCACCAGGGACTCGACCTAGAGAAGCGCTCGCCGAACGCATTGACCGGGGGTTTCTCGTGCCGGCAGAATCGCGGGAGCCCGGCGTGGTATTGTTTGGCCTGCCGATTCCCTACGCTCTCACTCGACCGGAGGCTTCAATGTTCTATGAACCCAAGGATGGGTCCGGGCTGCCCCACAACCCGCTCAACGCGATTGTCGTCCCCAGGCCCATCGGGTGGATATCGACTCTCAGCGCCGAAGGCGTCCCGAACCTTGCGCCTTACTCGTTCTTCAACGCGGTGGCCTACACTCCCCCGCAGGTGATGTTCTCGGCCACGAGCAACCACCAGTTCGGCGGGCTGAAGGACGCAGTGGCCGACGCACAGGCCACCGGGGAGTTCGTCGTGAACGTCGCCACGTGGGAGCTGCGCGAGCAGATGAACGCAACCGCCGTTCCGGCCCCGCGCGAGGTCGACGAGTTCGAATACGCCGGGCTCACCAAGGCGGAGAGCAGGCTGGTGAGCTGTCCCCGAGTGGCCGAGAGCCCGGTGCACCTGGAGTGCCGGTATACCAAGTCGCTGGAGTTGCTTTCCGACAACCCCGATGATCCGAACACCGTCGTCTTCGGCGAAGTCGTAGGCGTCCACATAGACGACAGCGTCCTGGTGGACGGGCGGGTGGACTTCCTAAAGCTGCGGCCGGTCGGAAGGTTGGGTTACCTCGATTTCGTCGAGGTGGACAGCTTCTTCACGATGCCGAGGCCGGGGTGGACGGGATAGAACCGATGTTATCGTTTGAGCTGGGCAGTACTTTTTGCCCGAGTGTTTCGTATCGAGGTGACGCTCTGTCCCGATTGCGGCTCAAGAGTATCGACGACAGGAGTTTGATCCGCTTTTTACGGAGACGGAGGAGTCCTTCATGACTTCGACGGTACCAATGGCATTGACTGAACTCTCTCATAAGGTCGTGGACAGTGAGAATGGGACGCCGATTGGGCACATTGAGCTGGCGGCGATTGATCGTCGCAACGGAAGTGCCCGCGTATGTCAGGTGCTCGTCGGTGACCCTGCTTACAGAGGAAGGGGCCTCGAACTAGGGACGGAGTGAGGCTTACGCAAGCTGAGGCATAGCTTGCGCTTCGATTTCTGCTCGCTCTACCTCGTATCCTGCTGATTTCACATCTGCGATGGCTGAACGAATGGCCGCTTCGAGGGAGTTGCCCTCTCTGTGAAAATCAATCGAGAAGACGCCGTTGCAGACCCCTGGCGTTCCATCATTGCACCCGGCCTCAAACAGTTCATCTGCAATTTCTTCGGTCAGTTCGTATTGTCCTTTGAGAATCAAGGCAAATTCGTATTTGGCCATTGGGCTTACCCTTCCATCTTATAGCTTACAACCGGTGATGAGAGCAACGATCAACAGCTCGACGGATGTCTTTGGCATGGTCTTCAGGATTCTTTGGCGTTGAGTATATAGCTCTCGCACAGCCCGTTCGATCCCCCAGCGCACAGTACAAGCGCCCCCAAGTATGGGCTCGTGGTCCGGCTCTCCGAACTGTCCAGCCATGATCTAATGCATACGCAATGGCTGCACGAATATGCTTATTGGGATGCTCTGGCACTGGACTCTTTTGTCCAAATCTGTTTTTGCGCTAGTTTTGCATAACTTTTTAGAGTACATGTCGTGAAAATCTTGTCAAGGCGATGTATAATGAAACGCGACCACCGCCTCCGGATAATTGACGCACAGACGGTATCTTTCGCCCCAAAGACGCCGTGGTCCGACGGCACCACCCACGTGCTGCTTTCCCCCGAAGAGTTGATCGAGAAACTGGAGGCGCTGGTGCCGCCGCCACGGCTGAATCTGGTGCGCGCTATCATGGTGTTCTGGCGCCCAACGCCGCTGATCGGAGCAGATCGTACCCGGTTCGAAGGAGGAAGAGAGCCTCGGTTCGGGCAATGGAGAACTCACTGCCCGGCGGCGATGTTATCGTTTGAGCTGGGCAGTACCTTTTGCCCGAGTGTTTCGTATCGAGGTGACGCTCTGTCCCGATTGCCGCGGCCGCATGAAGCTCATTGCTCGAACTACCTATTATGCCCTTTATCTGCCCTAGTCGTAGTCGTGGAAAACCTGCGAGTGGCCGACGCCGGCATCATGCTTGAATGCGGGCGCGCCAATTCCAATCTTTCCACCATGGCTATCGGCGAGTGGGTGGCCGATTTCATCCTCGAGACGTGAACACGCGGAAAGGACCGATCATGTTGGGAGAAAAATACGATTGCGAACCGACGCTGACCGACCAGCAGGTGATTGATTTCTGCAAGAATGGCATCTTGATGCTCGAAGCCGCAGTCCCCGATGATATCAACCGCCGGACCAGGGAGTTCATCGACAGGTATGAAGTAGAACACCCGCAAGCTGTCGATGGGGGCCAGCTCGAAAGGCGTAGGGTGATAGAGCCGATGGGAATCTTGGAGGAGGAGTGGTTCGTCGACCACGTCATCAAGAACCCGCAGGCAGCGGGGGCGGTGCGCTCGCTCCTGGGCAAAGACTTCACGCTACCCATGCACATGAGCGACACTCGCCTCCAGGGCCCGCTCGCCATGAGCGGCGGCTGGCACCGCGACGGCGGGGCCATCGACTCGCGGCGACTGGACTGTCTGCAGGTTTTCTACTACCCGCAGGATTCGCCTGCCGAGCTGGGGCCTACCGAGTTTTTGCCCAGCTCCCACTTTTTGCTTATCAAGCGCCGTTACATGACCCAGTACGGCAGCGTGCGGCAGGCGGTGCAGACGGTGGCGCCGGCCGGTTCGATCTTCATCACCCACTACTCCATCTGGCATCGCAGCACCACCGCCACGGGTAGGGGGGTCCGCGACCTGCTCAAATACAACTACAGGCGCACGGCCGCGCCCAGGCGCGACTGGGTCGCCGATCCGCAGTGCGATTTCACCAAGATCGACTTCAGCACGGGCAGCCAAATGCCCGAGAAGTGGCACGACTCGGTGCGCGTTGCGCGCCTGTTTCTTTGGCTGTGCGGACGGGAGGAGTTTGAATTCGAAGGCGGCCAGGCCTGGCCGGTCACCGCCGGACCGGCCAACGACATTGCCGCGGGCATGCCTTCGGAGCTGAACCAGCGGTAATGGGCCGTACAAATTCACACGCAGGGAATGGAAAATGAGCCAGACAGCATACCGAGTGGCCCCACCCGGCTTTGTGGAGGAGCAGTGGCAGACCTTCGAAGAGGAGGGCATCGTCGTCATCGAGGACGCCCTGACCAACGACGAAGTGCGGCAATATATAGAAGCGATCGACCGGGTGGCGACCACCCTGCCCGAGTGCCGCGATGGCGCCTACTGCAACCCGGAAAACATCGTCGAGTTCGACCCGGTCTTCACCGGCCTGATCGACCACCCGCGCCACGTCGGTTTCGCCTACGACCTGTACGGCGAATTGCTCAAGCTCTACCAGAGCCAGTTTTTTGTGCGTCCCCCCGGCGGCAATCAGTACAATTCCTGGCACCCCGACCCCCCGACCCCCCCCGGCCTGGGTTACGTCACACGATCGCGTACTTTCCGATCCTGAGTGGCTCGAAAGCCTCCACCGCGAGCAGCGCATCATCATGCGCAGCTATGACCAGGCCTACCAGAATGCCAAGCCGCCGGCTGCGGACTTTCCGCTCTTTCTGGATCGCGAAACCGGCTTGGACCGCGATCCCGACCTTTACCGCGAACACGTGGTCCTGAGCCGCCGCAAGCGCCTGACGGCGGCAGAAAAGCGTCTGGTCCGGGCGGCAGTGTAGAGATCCGCAATCGTTGCGTCGGGCAAGGAGGAGAGTTGATGGAATCAACCGGCGAAAGCGACTGTGATTGGAAATCCCTGCTACATGGCAATGATCTTGCAGGGTGGGAACCCGATGATCCGAGAGTTTGGTCTCGCGATGGCGATGCCCTGGTCATCAATGCGGCCGGCCTGAACGAGTGCAACGCACTGACCTATCAGAAGGGCAATTGGTCCAACTTCGAGCTAAGTGTCCAGGCTACGCTCGTTCATGGGGCCAACTTGCAGATAGATTTCGGAATAACTGCGGAGCGCCCGAGAGCCTACATGCTCGATTGGCTCAAAGGAATGGGAAAGATGGCGATAAGCAGCTATGAACGAGGCAAGCATGGCACCAACGTGCTCCAGCTTCTCGACATGGACATCGAGTGGGGGCGAGAGTATGACCTGCTCCTTGCTGTCGAGGGGACAACAGTCAAAAGCTTTATCGATAGACAGCCCGTGAGCGATGTCAACGTGAATGAAGATCTCACTGGGACGATCTCTTTGGGGACTTACGGCCCTCACGCGATTGCGCGTTTTCGAGATCCGAGGATCAGGGCAGGCTGATGAGCCCACCGAGCAATGATGAGAACGTTACCCGACGAGGACGGACGGACGGCGCAGGACAAAATCGACGGCATGATACGTCCGGCACGGTGTGTAGAAACCGAAGAGGGCCGCCTGGCCTGGGACCTGTTCTGTGCAGCGATTCGCAACGACGTCGAAATTCTGCAGCGGCACCTTGCCGACGATCCGGAGTGCGCTCGGCTTGAGTTCTGGTACGTGACCCCTATTCACTTCGCCGTGCGTGAAGGCAATCTGGAAGCGACGAAAACACTCTGGGCCGCACATCGGCCCGAAAAACTGGCCCATTTGATCGAAGTGGCCGACAATCGCGGTCACACAGAAGTCTCTGAGTATCTTCGCAACGAAGTTGGTGCGGATGCAGTTGTCTCTGACTTGCGTCTCCACGAAGCCATCGACGTAGAAGACAGTGAGGAAGTGAAACGTTTACTGACTGTTGCGCCGGAGCTTGTGGAGCAAGTTGATCGTGACGGCCGAACGCCCCTTCATTTGGCGGTGATAAAGCGCGACGAAATATCGTTGCCAGCTCTTCTTGATGTCGGCGCGTCGGTGGATGCTATCGACCACGCTGGATTTCGGCCTATCCACTACGCCTACTGGGGCGGCACCTACTGGAACCTGCGAGAGAATCCCGAGCAATTGGCGAATGCCTTGTACCGTACAGGGGCCAAAGATTCTGCGACGCTAGCGGCGGCGCGTGGGGATATAGATGCCTTACGGGGCTTCGTACAAGCCCACACCACTCAGGCCAACGATCCTGACACGCTGGAAAAGCGACCACTTTCGGCGGCTGTTGAGCGCGGTCACCGGCAGATAGCGCGATTTCTTCTCGATCAGGGAGCCGAACCGAGGCTGCGCGAGACACGAACGTGTCCGAAGGGCTCCGCGCTGATGTCGGCTACCCTTATGAACGACCTCGAGATGGCCGGTTGGCTCCTGGAAGCCGGAGCAGACCCCAATGGCGGGATCGACTCCAGTGGCACTCCGGCGAGCCGAGCCGAGACCGACGAGATGCGAGGCCTGCTTTACTCATATGGTGGCAAACCTAGTGTGGCCTGGGGGTATCTGCAGCGCGGCGAGCTAGAGACGGTAGCCGTAATCCTCCGCTACTGCGACGACCCGTTCAGCCAGGAGGAGTGGGAATTCCAGAGAACTCCCTACACAGCCATCGTCAGTGGCTACCGACGCAGATTAGACAAAGGCGACTTTACCGAAGCGCACGAGGCGTTGCTGAAGATGTTTCTGACACGAAAGTATCCCATGCCGGCGGTGCTGACCGAGTGCAAAACGTACCTGTACCAGGCACCCCATATGACGCGGCAGCTACTGGAACACGGTCTGGATCCAAATCTCCCAGACTGGCAACGGCGTACTCCCCTGCACGATCTGTGGAGCTCACCGTACACGGCCAAGCATGCGGTGGAGCTCATACGTATGTTTCTATGCCACGGTGCTAACCTGGAAGCTCTAGACGAGGAAGATAGATCGACCCCTCTAGGCTTCGCAGCACGTGCGGGACATCTCGAGGCGGTTGAGTTACTGCTAAAGCGAGGGGCCGATCCCAACGGTGGAGGTGCGTCCTGGGCCAAACCTTTGGTGTGGGCTGAGCGAAATGATCATGACGAGGTGGCTGGACGTCTGCGCAGAGCTGGAGCCAGATGAGATGACGCTATCGGCTAACAGCACGGTTCGCGCTGCGTCGCCCTCCGGGCGTCTTGGCCTTCGGCAACCCGCTGCGCGGGTTCGCAAACCGGAAAACGTTAGACGAAAGGCAGTAAGGGCGTTCGGTCGGGTCAATGGGCAGCGGAGCAGAGGAGAGTTGCAATATATCGCAATTTGCGATATATTGTCTATATGCACGTCATCTCACGGAAAGCCCTCCGGGTGTTTTGGACGCAGCATCCCGACAGTAAGAAGGCCCTGAGTCGCTGGTTCAAAATCATGCAGCAGACTCAGTTTAGCAGTTTCGCGGCCTTGCGCCACACTTTTCCATCGGCCGATAAAGTCGGAGAATTCGTCGTGTTTAACATCGCCGGCAACAAGTACCGCCTGATTGTCTCTATTCACTTCAATCGGGGCAAAGTATACATCCGTCATGTGCTTACACATCAAGCCTACGACCGTGGAGGATGGACCACATGAGTGTCATTACGCCACAGCTTCAGCGATCATGGACGCAAGTGAGTGCCCTACTCAAGATTCAGAACGAGCAGGAATACGATTTGGCCTTGGAGCGCCTCAACAGCCTGGTTGATGAAGTGGGCACGGATGAGCAGCATCCACTTTATTCTCTGCTCGATACGCTGGGTGCCGTTGTCCATGCTTGGGAAGAACAACACCATCCCATGCCCAAGACGGAGGGAGCGGAATCCCTTCGATTTCTCATGGAGGAGCATGAATTGAGGCAGACGGATTTGCCGGAGGTGGGTTCACAAGGAGTGGTTTCAGAGATTCTGTGTGGGAGGCGGGAGCTGAACGTTCGGCAGATACGTGCTTTGTCCAAGCGATTTGGCGTTTCACCCTCAGTTTTCGTTTAGGCCAAGGCGTAGGTCGATATTCGGGAATGCCCTTCGTCTAACACCGTGCCCCCGGCTCAGGCCATACGGCCCTTCGCGCAACCGCTGCGCGGTTCGGCAACCGGCGGAACGTTAGATGAATGGGAAAAGTATAATCAGATCCTTGCAGTATATCTCCAGAATATCGGGAGATATACTGCATATTTGCCGTTCAATCACTAGTTCGCCCGCCAGAGAAAATGAATTACTGATCATATACAAGTAGGGACCAACATAGGTCACTATACCATCAATCAAATGCTGCATCTTACTCCGAGGTAAAAGACGCATTTATGACGTTGCACAGTATAGTTGTCAGCGCTAGGTCCCATAATTTTTGAGGAAATGAGGAGCACAATTTCACAGGCAACCACAGGGGAATGGAAAATGAGCCAGACAGCATACCGAGTGGCCCCACCCGGCTTTGTGGAGGAGCAGTGGCGGACCTTCGAAGAGGAGGGCATCGTCGTCATCGAGGACGCTCTGACCAACGACGAAGTGCGGCAATATATGGAAGCGATCGACCGGGTGGCGACCACCCTGCCCGAGTGCCGCGATGGCGCCTACTGCAACCCGGAAAACATCGTCGAGTTCGACCCGGTCTTCACCGGCCTGATCGACCACCCGCGCCACGTCGGTTTCGCCTACGACCTGTACGGCGAATTGCTCAAGCTGCACCAGAGCCAGTTTTTTGTGCGTCCCCCCGGCGGCAATCAGTACAATTCCTGGCACCCCGACCCCCCGACCCCCCCGGCCTGGGTTACGTCACACGATCGCGTACTTTCCGATCCTGAGTGGCTCGAAAGCCTCCACCGCGAGCAGCGCATCATCATGCGCAGCTATGACCAGGCCTACCAGAATACCAAGCCGCCGGCTGCGGACTTTCCACTCTTTCTGGATCGCGAAACCGGCTTGGACCGCGATCCCGACCTTTACCGCGAGCACAATAAACGGGGCGAAACAGGCTCTGGCGTTTCTCCGGCATGGTTGCAACTATCTCCGGGGGCACCGAGTGGGCGCCCCAGCGGGAATTGACCGTGTTGTAGAGATGAAAGAGGCTGAGACGGTCCCATTCCTTGTTTGTCCAGGTGACCCCGGTGTGACAGATCGCCTCGGTGAAGATCAGAACCGACCCCGGAGGACAGCTATAGGTTTCCCATAAATCGCTCTCCCGGCCGCAGAGCTCATCTGCTCGCTCGAAGGCGGTCTTGTGGCTCCCGGAGATTAGATGGGTGCCATCTCCAGCGCGGACTTCATTCAGCTCCCAGACCACCCGGGTCAGGCCGGCGTGAATCTTGCCAGGAAGCATCTGGTAGAGCTGCGAGTTGCCGCAAAAGTTGAAATAACCGCGACCGCCGTGGGCGCCAAAGAGGTCGTGACCGCACGGGCGGTGGTCGGTCCGCGTGCGCTCGAAGCGGAAACCGTAGCAGTTTTCGTCCGCTAGCCCTTGGTAGGATAGAATCTCGTTGAGCACGCCCACGACTGCGGGGTGGTCCAGCAACACTTGTGATGGACCTCCTACCGAGTTTCTCCCGTCCGGGGGCAGTGATTCCGGTTCGTTGAGAAACTTCCACTGGTGCTCCAGTATCGGTTCCAATTCCTCGGAAGAAAGGAGACCGGGAAGCACGATCCACCCCTTCAAGTCGAAGAGGTACTTTTGCGCCGCCGTCATCGGAACGATAGGCAAGCCGTCGGCATTCGAGGTGGGTAGATATCCGTTTTTCATCTGTATTCCCTTTCAATCAAAGCGAACCGAGTACGGTCCGCGCCGTCACATTCCAAACTCCCCGATCAAACGGTGCCAGTCCTGTCCAGCTTGCGCATAGCGTTGCAACCGAGTCTGATCAAATGAGCCTCTAAGCGAAGAGGTTTCTGTCCGGGATGCATGGGACGACGGATGGCGGACACCGCAGCCCGATTGACTGATGAGGTGTTTCCGCGGGTGCCGGTCCGCCAGTGGGTGTTGAGTCTGCCCTACGACGTGCGACAGATCGTCGAAACCACGGCCAGGCGGGTCGTGTGCCTGCTGAAGCGACGCGGTCTGCTAGAGAAGGATGCGGACGATGTACTGTCGGCACAGGAGCCGCCGCTGGCTTCGGGCCGCCTCCGGATTGTTGACGCACAGACGGTATCCTTCGCCCTGAAGACGCCGTGGTCCGACGGCACCACCCACGTGCTGCTTTCCCCCCGAGGTGACGCTCTGTCCCGATTGCGGCGGCCGCATGAAGCTCATTGCAGCGCTGACGGAGCCGCATTCCATCCGCAGTTACCTCGAAGGGGTGGGGTTGCCGTCACGGGCTCCACCGATCGCCGCCGCAAGACCGCGTGCCCAACCAGAATTCGATTACGTGAGCTGACCATCGTCGGTGTCCGTCAGGCGAAGTATGTCCTCCTGTGCGGCTCAAGGACGGCAGGAACGGTCCCAGCTGAACTGACCACCCGTCCTTGGGGTTGATCACCAACCCCAATGCACTCACTTGGTCAAAAGTCCGCAGCTCGGTACTGTCGATCTCCTTGCTCGAACTACCGATTATGCCCTTTATCTGTCCTAGTCGTCCCCCAGCAGCTGGCGCCGTACTGGATCGCCTTGTTCGAGCAGTTCTTCCGGCATGGCGATATAATCCATCGGCCGGATCCAGCGGTAGCCGTATCCGAAAAACAGGCTCTTGCGGGTCATCTCCGATTGATTCGGTCCCACCGCGTGATAGGTCCGATTCTCGAACAGGAGTGCCGTGCCCGGCTTCACCTGCAATTCGATGGCGTTCTCCGGATTTACACCCTCTAGGCCGGCCGGCGCATCGGTGAGGTTATTGCTGCCCGGCACGAGACGTATGGATCCGCGCCCGGGTTCGCTGAGATTGGTGAGCCAGTACCCGATTTTAATGAACAGACGGGGCAACGCTCCTTCCAGATCGCTGGGGGCGGTACCGCCGTCGCGATGCCAGCCCGACACCTTTGCGGACGGCTCCGTGCCGGGGTTGGGCGGACGCACCACCAGGTGGGAGGTGATCAGCTGGATGTTGTGTCCCAAAAGTTGGGCAACCAGCGGCACCGTCGTCGGCCAATCCAACAGGTCGAGGAAAAGCGGATCCAGCGGCAGGCAGTTCGGTTGGTGACAGAAGCCGCCGGTCGAGTCCGGAACCGTACATGGCCGCCGTTGGGCGGGTTGTGTAGCTTATTTCGTCGCGCCGTCGCAGGTAGAACCGCCTACTCTGCGTTGGCGAAAGCGGCGGTCCGTGCGATCACGTTGGCACCTCAATGCCCAGCCGCGAACTTGCCGGCCGGGGCCGAGCGTATGTACGAGCCAACTGGAGCAAGCGCGAGTGCGAGCTGGAGTTCGACACGCACCGCGGCGCCAACTGATGCGACTGCTCGAAAGTCCATGAGCAGAAAAGGAGGGACAATTGGGAGGATACTTTAAACAGATAACCGACGAGCAGGCAGATCTGATCCGCAGCTCGGCGGTTTTCTTCATTGCTACCGCCGATCCGGAATTGCGCTGTGGACCGAAGAACGTCGGCCCCATCAACCTGTCGCCGAAAGGGGCAACCCCCCTGCACATTATCACGCCCAACCGGGTTGCCTATCTGGACTACGCCGGCAGCGGCAACGAAACCGCCCGGCACGTCGAGGCCGGTGGGCCGGTGACGGTGATGGTTTGTTCCTTTGACGAAGCGGATGTGGCTATCGTACGGCTCTATGGCACCGCCCGGGCTGTCCCGTTCGAGGAATCACCGCTTTCGGAGCGATTGTTCGAATCTCCCGCAGAGGAGCTCAAGCTTCCGCCGCGGCAGGTGATCGAGGTCGACGTGGAGCAGACCCAGACGAGCTGTGGTTACGGAGTACCAATCATGTCGTTCGTGAGGGAGCGCCGGGTCGCGGACCGCGGCCGCAGGTTCAAAGACGCTGCGCAGTTCAAGTAGGGGTAACCGGTTTACCGCGCAAGAGGTCGGACGCTGATCGCCGGATTTGGACGACAGCACAAGACAGGAAGGAACTATGCCGAAAGTCGTCTTCATAGGAGCGGGCAGCTTCGGGTTCACGCGCAACCTGGTGCGCGATCTACTCACCTTCGATCTCCTGCGCAACGCCGAGATCGCCCTGGTAGACATCAACAAACAACGACTCGATTTTGCCCGCCGCGCCTGTCACAAGCTGATCGACCAGGGCGGCTACGGGGCGACCGTCACCGCCGCCACCGATCGGCGCCAAGTCCTTTCACGTGCGGACGCTGTCTGCGTTACCATCCTCCGCGGCGCCACCAGCGTCTGGCAGCACGACATCCTGATACCGAAGAAGTACGGCATCGACACCAACGTGGGGGACACCCGTGGGCCAAGCGGCATCTTCCGCGCTCTGCGCACTATTCCGGAGATGCTGGCGATCGCCCGCGACATGGAGGAGCTCTGTTCCCGCGCCATCATGCTCAACTACACCAACCCGATGGCGATGCTGTGCCACGCCATGCAACGCGAGACTGGGATCCAACTCACCGGCCTGTGCCACTCCGTCCAGGGGACCGCCGCCATGCTCGAAAGCTGGATGGGTTTGAAGCCGGGGCAGATGGATTACCAGTGCGCCGGCATCAACCATATGGCCTGGTACTTGAAGCTGGAGCACCGTGGCCGCGACCTGTATCCCAAACTGAAAAAGGTTGTGTCCACCGACAAAAAGGTGTACAACCACGAGCTGGTGCGGAACGAGATGTTCCTCGCCCTGGGCCGCTACGTCACTGAATCCAGCGGGCACAACTCGGAGTACAACTGGTGGTTTCGCAAACGGTCTGATCTGATTCGTCAGTACTGCACCACCGGGACCGGGTGGAATCCGGGTCGGTACGCCTACATTCTCAACGCGTACCGAAAACGTGAAAAAACCTGGCAGCGTTCGGTGCGTGAATGGCTCGCGAAGGACGAGGTGTCGCTGGAGCGCGGTCACGAGTACGCCGCGTCGATCATCAACGCCTTTGTGGGCGGCGAGATCTTCGAGTTCAATGGGAACGTTGCCAACGACGGTCTGGTGGACAACCTCCCGAGCGGGGCGTGCGTCGAGGTGCCGGTGGTCGCCAGCCGCAAAGGGTTCGAGCCGATCCGGGTGGGCAGGTTGCCGCCGCAATGTGCCATGCTCACCGGGCTGAGCGCCCAGATCGAGATGATAGCGGTGGAGGGCTGTCTCAAAGGGGACGCCGAGCTTGTCTACCAGGCGATTGCCCACGATCCGTTGACCGCCGCCAAGCTGTCGCTCGCCGAGGCGCGCAAGATGGTGAAGGAGATGCTCCGCAAGAATCAAAAGTGGTTGCCCCACTTCAAGAAGGTCGAGTTGTAGCCGCCAACCCGGTCAATAAATCGAGCTGCCATAGCGCACTATTTGCGCGGTGGCGGGCAAACCCAGGGCCGCACCCGCACTTAAGAAGAGGACGTATAATTCCGCCGAACACTACGCCGCAACCTACCGTGCTTTCGAGCCGGAGTTCGCCTTCAACGCGGAGTCCCGGGGGAGCTGGAGACCTGGCAGGAAGGGTTCCGGCCGCGGTTGCGGCAGATTCTCGGTCTGGACAACCTCGCCGTCGATCTGGAGGGGCATCAACCAACCGCGGAGCTACGGTCCACGGAGGATATGGGCGAATACCTTCGCGAGAGCTGGCATATCTATGTCGAGCCCACGATGCCGCTCCCTTTCTTCCTGATGCGTCCCAAAACGGAATCGGGGGTTTTGCCCCTGGTGCTCACTCCTCACGGTCACAACCGTCCTGCACGTGCTGATGCTGGCCAGCGTCACGGCCGCCTCCGGATTGTTGACGCACAGACGGTATCCTTCGCCCTGAAGACGCCGTGGTCCGACGGCACCACCCACGTGCTGCTTTCCCCCCGAGGTGACGCTCTGTCCCGATTGCGGCGGCCGCATGAAGCTCATTGCAGCGCTGACGGAGCCGTATTCCATCCGCAGTTACGTCGAAGGGGTGGGGTTGCCGTCACGGGCTCCACCGATCGCCGCCGCAAGACCGCGTGCCCAACCAGAATTCGATTACGTGAGCTGACCATCGTCCGTGTCCGTCAGGCGAAGTATGTCCTCCTGTGCGGCTCAAGGACGGCAGGAACGGTCCCCGCTGAACTGACCCCCGTCCTTGGGGTTGATCACCAACCCCAATGCACTCACTTGGTCAAAAGTCCGCAGCTCGGTACTGTCGATCTCCTTGCTCGAATTACCGATTATGCCCTTTATCTGTCCTAGTCGTAAACCACGATCCCCTGTCGCCGTTGAAGGGTTGGGGAAGCTCTTTTCGCCTGATTGGTGACTGCCGCTAGAGTTCGGCGTCGCATAGGAGCAATCGATGAACAGTCGATCTTGTCACGAACGACTAGCCCAGATGTTCAAGTTCCTGAGAGAGCTGGCCGAATTGCGGAATCCCGTGCAGCGGGATCTGGGCGACTATTCGCAGGTGTTCCGCCTTGATTCCTGGCCCGTGCATCCATGCATAGCAGTACGACGGGGCGATCCTAGTGAAGAAGACCAAAATGCGGACGATAAGGAGTTGGAGCCGATCATCAGCATCACCCGGGCAGAATTCACCCCTTGCCCAAGACCACCCCAGCTACTGGAGGGCTGGCTGAAGCCCGGCTGGGAATCAGCAAAAGCGGAGGTCGAGGTGCTCCAAGCCCGCAATTTCCCTGACGAGGAGAAAGGAACTGTCACGGTAGGATTCAGCGATGATGCCAAGAGGCCTGATGCTCTCAGCAATTGGAAAGAGACTCGCACTAGATGGGTTGAAGCTGAGAGTCCGGCCATATCGGCGCGCCAGCTGTTTGAGAAGGTGTATGAGCTGTGGATGATGATGCAACGCGAAGGGGACCGTTTGGAAGTGGTTCTAGCAGATGGAATGCTCTGCGTCGAAGACCACCAGATCCGGCATCCGGTACTTGTGCAGCAAATCACCCTGGACTTCGACCCGTCTAGTCCTGAGTTCCGCTTCTTTGCGGGAACAGAGAAGGTCGAACTACAGCGTGCATTGCTTCGCCTTGTTCCGACCATTGAAGGGCGTATGATCGCCCACTTCGATCAAGAGCTGGAAGGCGAACCGATCGCACCGCTCGGCGGAGAGGGCGTAGAGGGATTCTTCCGGCGTCTAGTACAAGGGTTGTTCAATAATGGCGAGTTCCTTGAGGGCGGAGCTCCAGAAATCCCCGATAGACCATGCCTTTGGCGGGAATCCGTGATCTATGTTCGCTCGCGCACGGTAGGACTCACCACAACGCTCGAAGACATCATTGAAGATCTGGAAAATGACGGTACCGAAGTACCAGAAGGGCTGTGCCGCATAGTCGGTGTGGATGTAGACAGACAAGAAAGATCCTCAGGTAGAGAGGGGAAGGATGGGCTGACGGTTACCGAGGAAACGGACATCCTTCTGAGCAAGCCAGCGAACGCAGAACAGGTTGAGATTGCCGACCGCCTAGAAATGTCGAAGTCTGTGGTTGTGCAAGGCCCGCCTGGTACCGGGAAGACACACACGATCGCCAACCTGCTCGGTCACCTGCTGTCGCAGGGCAAGACTGTACTTGTAACCGCGCATACTCCCAAGGCACTGCGGGTCCTACGTGGGCAGATTGACGAGGCAATTCAGCCACTGTGCCTCAGCGTCTTGGAAAGCGACAGCAAAAGTCGGGATCAGTTGTCGAGTGCTGCTCAGGAGATCAGTCATCGCCTTTCCGGTTCGGATTCCCACAGCCTACTCCGTGAAGCGACTGCGCTACGGCAGCAGCGGAAGAAGCTGCTCATGCGAGTTGAGTCTCTCCAAAGGCAGTTTCGCGACGCGAGATTCAGCGAGATAGAGGAGCTTGTCGGCGGCGGAGAGGCGATAAGTCCAATTGAGGCGGCCAAGAGCGTCAAGGCAGGGTCGGCGAAGGACGCCTGGATCCCTGGGCCCCTTGAGTCCGGTGTCCTATGTCCCCTGAGTGATTCGGACGTGCGCAAACTCTATGCCTCACACGGCATCTTGACGGACGATGATGAGACACAACTGGCCGTGCCTCAACCCGATTTGGCCGAATTGGTCACCGCCGCGGATTTTCGCCTGCTTGCCGCGGAACAGGCCGGCGCGGACTCGCGAGCGAGGGAACATCGCCCCGAATTCTGGGAAAGGTCGGCAGCAGAGGGGTACACCGCAGAGAGACTCCGGCAACTCCATCAATTGGTACAGAGCGCGGTTGAAACTCTCGCAGAAGAGCAGACTTGGCTGCGTGAGGTTCTTTTCGCCGGCTGGACTGGTGGAGAGTTGAGGGGTACATGGGAGGACTTGCTTGCTGCTATGGAGGCCCTGTCCAACCAAGCAGGAACCGCGAACCGCCTTGTGGTTGAACATGGGCCAGTACTTCCAGGAGACCAGCCCGTTGAAGACATCCTCCCAGTTCTCACAAGAATAGTGGACTTCATGGAGGGCGGGGGCAGTCTTGGGATCAGAAGCAAAGTCACCAAGCGCTCGTGGCACCAGCTGATCGCGGTGTGCAAAGTCGAAGGACGGCCGCCGCGAACGATAGACGAATTTCGGGCATTGAGAGCCGCCGCAGACTTGGAGAACGCCCGCAAACGCTTCGCTGCGCGCTGGCGGCGGCTAGTAGAGGATCTCGATGGACCACCAATCGAAAGTCTGGGGGACTTGCCGGAGAGGGTGGCTATGGGCCATGCCCCGGAGATTCGAAGGCGACTTGAATGGCGAGCGACTGTGTGGAAGCCACTGTTGGATGAGTTCTCCAAGGTCGGATTCCGCTGGACCAAGTGGCTGGAGAATCACCCTCCTGAGGCAGGTGATCACGGTGAGCTTGCTCGATTAAGGAGTGCTGGCTCACACGGCTTGGTTAGCATCATCGAAGGGCGGGCAGCCTTGCTCCGGCAGGAGGAGCTGCAACGAACGCTCCTAGATCAAAGGACCTACTTGGCAGGCTTTTCAGAGAGCAAAGTCACTTCGGCGCTGCTACAGGCCCAGGACGAATGGGACGTTAAGGCCTACGAAGAGTCGGGCCGCGAGCTTGCGCGACTCGACGGATTGCGAAACGCTTACGAGAGACGCCTCATATTGCTCTCCGCGCTCAAGAAGACCGCGCCGGTTTGGGCGCAAGCTATAGCACCAAGGTCGAGACCTCACCATGGTACGGAGCCGCCCGGTGACCCAGCCACGGCGTGGTGTTGGCGGCAGTGGCATCAAGAGTTGGAGAGACGTGCGGCCATCTCCATAGACGAGTTACAGGACAGGCTCCATGTAAGCGAGCGAGACGCTCTGCAGTTATCGGGAGAGATTATTGATCGTGAGACTTGGGCTGCCCAACTCGACCGAACTGGCCTTGAACACCGGCAGGCACTCATCGGGTACGTGCAGACCATGGCGAAGTACGGGTCGGGTAGAGGAAAACGAGCACCAGAACTCCTGCGCCAAGCGAGGAAACTCCTGCCGACTGCGCGTCGCTCGGTTCCTGTGTGGATCATGCCTCTGAACCGGGTCTATGAGAGCTTCGATCCCAGGGAGACGAAGTTCGACGTTGTCATCATTGACGAGGCCAGTCAGAGCGACGTTACCGCACTCGCCGCGCTGTACTTGGCACGAACCCATATCGTGGTGGGAGACAAAGAGCAAGTGACGCCGGATGCCGTCGGCCAGCGTATCGAGGATGTGGAGCGCCTGATAGCGACCGACCTTCAAGGTATTCCGAACAGTCATCTATACGATGGACAGACCTCGATCTACGATCTCGCGGAGGCAGCGTTCGGTGGCGTTGTCGCGTTGCGAGAGCACTTCCGGTGTGTCCCAGAAATCATCCAATTCAGCAACCACCTGTCATACAACAACGCCATTCGTCCGCTCAGAGAGCCATTCTCGGCTAGTGTGCGCCCTGCTCTCGTACCACAGCGAGTGACTGGCTACCGGGACTCCAGAGCGAAGACCAACGAGGTAGAGGCGGAAGAAGTAGCGTCTCTTGTCGCTGCCTGTCTTGAGGATGAGATGTACACGAAGAACGAATTTGGTGAACCGACGAGCTTTGGAGTGATCTCCTTGCTTGGAGACGAGCAGGCATACTTGATCGAGAGCAAGCTTCGCCAGTCTTTGGATCCGGACGTTTTCGAAAGACATAAATTGCTTTGCGGCAATGCAGCTCAGTTTCAGGGAGACGAGCGCGATGTTGTCTTCCTGTCACTGGTAGATGGTCCACCAGACGACGGGAAGCTGTCGCGCAGGGGCGCGGGCCCTAGAGACCTTTACAAGAAGCGCTACAACGTTGCAGTCAGTAGGGCACGGAATCAGCTACGGGTCATTCACTCTCTCGATCCGGGCAGCCATCTCAAGGGCGAAGACCTTCGGCGCCGGCTAATTGAGCACGCGCGTGATCCGCAGGCACTATTGCGAGCAATGGAAGAAGGCGGGCGAAGGACTGAGTCCGAATTTGAGAAGCTCGTTCTGGAGCGCCTCGTGTCGGCCGGCTACCGAGTGCGACCGCAATGGCCAGTAGGTGCTTACCGAATCGATCTCGTCGTGGAGGGAGATGGTCGTCGACTGGCCGTTGAGTGCGACGGTGGGCGCTGGCATACTTCGGAGCAGCTTCAGAGCGACTTGGAGCGCGAGGCGGTCTTGCAGCGGCTCGGGTGGATCTTCGTCCACATACGAGGCAGTGTGTTCTTCCGTAATCCTGATGGAGCAATGGAGCCGGTCTATGGCAAGCTCGAGCGCTTGGGGATCGAGCCACTTGGGCCAGCCGAGGCAGTGGAGGGAGTAGATCCGGCCCCTGCCATTGGGCGCCTGCGGAGACGAGCCGAGGCATTGCGGCGGGAGTGGGCGGAGAGCCGGAAAGATGCAGAGGATCGGCTGGGAGTCCAGATAGCAACTGATCCTGCGCAATCAATGATGCGGCTGGTGTAGGGTGTGGGGCAATGTCAATGGAGGTTTGCCGAGGAGGCACAGGATTCGCAATGAGATAGGTGTTCGGGTTGCCATCGCGCCTGCAATCAAGAGAGAGGGATAGTTGATCACTGCGCCATTCCCCTAGACGTAGACGAAGGAGGGATTTTAGTTAGCATGCACGAACAAGACAAGATCAGGGAGGCAAGGTATTTCCTAGATTGCCTAAGGGAGCAAGTGACGGAGCACGATCCGAATTTTCGCTATTCCTTAAGTGCGTTCTTGTCCGCTGGGCGATCCGTACTTCAATACTTTCATCGAAAAGCAAAGAGTGGAAATCGGGTGAAGTGGTATGAGAAGAAAGTGAGTTGCAACACTGTTCTAAAGTTTTTCAAGGACCAGAGAGACATCAACATACACGAACATCCTGTAGACATATCGGCCGGGGTCACATTCAACGATACTGTTTCCGTAAGTGATTCTCTTACAATAGTAGTGAGGAGAGGCGATGGATCAGAAGAGACATTTGAGATTGGGGAGGACTCATCTAATCCGGAAGAGGGAGAGCAGGAGACCAGGGTCGAGTATCGGTTCTCAGATTGGCGGGGGTCTGGGGATGGCGAAATTGTGGGTCTTTCGAAGGATTATCTGAGGGGTATTGAAGGCCTCTATTGCGCAGCACGCAAGGACGGAATTGTGTAGCTGTCGATGTGCTGGATGAAGGCCATAGGTCCGTGGCTCATGGGCTGGGTCTTTTCCAATGCGACTACTTGCGGTCTGAGAAGTGCCTCTAGTTCAGCTGCCGGTACCACACATCCCTATAGAGGCCGTACTGCTCCCCCCCCCACACCAAGCCGCGAAGGCGGCCATGCGAAAGGTCTCGACGGTAAACCCTGGTTGACCAGCTTCCAGTCGACGTCCAGGGAACCGGGTCAACTCCAGGTCCCCCTGAAACAGCATTCGCATGTTGAAAGTCCTCGGGTGAAAAAGACCTGGTTGTTCCATCTCACCTTCCTGTTGCTGTCCTGCGTGTTCTTGCAGGACAGCCTCGCCAGGGAGCATACCCGCCTGGTTTTACCCAATGGCACCAGAGCACGTTTTGGCGAAGCGGTACTTACCGGTGAAATCGCGTATTCGTCCAACGGCGCCTGGTTGGCGGCGCCCAGCACCATCGGTATCTGGCTCTACAACGCCTGCACCGGCCGACTCAAGGCCCATCTCGACAAGGGGTTCGTCCGGTCGGTGGCGTTCGCGCCCGACAGCAGGACCCTCGCCGGAGAAAGCGGTGGGGAAATCCGGCTGTGGAAGGTCAGCACCGGAAAGCTCAAGGCCGCCCTGGACGGCCCTGCGGGCTTCGTCCGTTCCATGGCGTTCGCGCGGGACGGCAAGACCCTGGCCAGCGGCGGGGACCCCACGATCCGGTTGTGGGAGGTCAGGACCGGACAGCTCAGGAATACCCTGGAGGGGCATACAGGAGAGGTCGAGGCCCTTGCATTCTCTCCCGACCGCAAAACCCTGGCCAGTGCCGGCGGGGACTATACGATCCGATTGTGGGATGCGGGCACCGGGCAGCACAAGGCTACCCTGGAGGGGCATACGGGTTGGATCGAGGCGGTTGCGTTCGCGCCGGACGGCAATACCCTGGCCAGCGCTCACGACCTCGCGATCCGCCTGTGGGACGTGGAGACCGGACAGCTCAGGGCCACCCTTGCCCTCGAGGGGCATACGAGCTGGGTCTCTTCGGTGGCGTTCTCCCCGGATGGCAACACCCTGGCCAGCGGCAGCAGGAGCAGGAGTGGTAGCGAGAGCAGGCATTTCTCGGTAGTGCTGTGGGATCTGGCGTCCCGCACCAAAGTGGAGGCGGCGGTCCTGGGGGGCACGGTCGAGGGCCTGACCGTCGAGTTTTCCCGCGCCATCGCCGGGCGCCGCCGCCACTACACCTGGAGGGCCATCACGGACACGGCAGGGCAGCTGGAACTGACCCTCTTCCCCGGCGTCAGCGGCTTCTACGAGGCCCGCGCCCTTACCGCCGCCGGCAAGGTGGTCGGCCGGTGGCACAGCATTCCTCTCAACAGCGACGGGCGCCAGTTCCTGGAACTGACTCTGGGTGGCGGCATGCAGGTGGTGTCGGTCGAGCCGCTGGCCGCGGCCAAGGTCGCGGCGCCGGAAGGACCGGTTGTCAGCGAGCTGCATCCCAACACCCCCAACCCATTCAACGCCGGCACCCGCATCGCCTACCGCCTGGCCGCATCCGGTCCGGTGCGGCTGGAGATTTACAACCTCCTGGGACAGCCGGTACATACGCTGGTTGACCAGACCCAGGCCGCGGGCGCGTACCAGGTCTCCTGGGATGTTACCTCGAAGGGGTGGGGTTGCCGTCACGGGCTCCACCGATCGCCGCCGCAAGACCGCGTGCCCAACCAGAATTCGATTACGTGAGCTGACCATCGTCCGTGTCCGTCAGGCGAAGTATGTCCTCCTGTGCGGCTCAAGGACGGCAGGAACGGTCCCAGCTGAACTGACCACCCGTCCTTGGGGTTGATCACCAACCCCAATGCACTCACTTGGTCAAAAGTCCGCAGCTCGGTACTGTCGATCTCCTTGCTCGAACTACCGATTATGCCCTTTATCTGTCCTAGTCGTGGAAAACCTGCGAGTGGCCGACGCCGCCATCATGCTTGACTGCGTGCGCGCCAATACCAATCCTTTCACCATGGCTATCGGCGAGCGGGTGGCCGATTTTATCCTCGAGACGTGAACACGCGGAAAGGACCGATTATGTTGGAAGAAATATACGATTGCGAACCGACGCTGACGGACCAGCAGGTGATTGATTTCTGCAAGAATGGCTTTGCGATGCTCAAAGCGGTCGTTCCCGACGAAGTCAACCGTCGCACCACAGAATTCCTCGACAGACATTCTCAGATGGGCCCGGTCGAGATACTGGATGAGGAGTGGTTCGTCGACAACGTCATCAAGAACGCCCAGGCGGCAGGGGCGGTGCGCTCGCTCCTAGGCGAAGACTTCGCGCTGCCCATGCACATGAGCAACCACCGCGTCCAATGCCCGCTCGCCATGAGCGGCGGCTGGCACCGGGACGGCGGGGCCGTCGACCCGCCGCGGCTGGAAAGTTTGCAGGTGTTCTACTATCCGCAGGATACGCCTGCCGAGCTGGGGCCTACCGAGGTTCTGCCCAGCTCCCACCTTTTGCGCATCAAGCGCCGCTACATGACCCAGTACGGCAGCATACGCCAGGCGGTGCAGACGGTGGCGCCGGCCGGTTCGATCTTCATCACCCACTACTCCATCTGGCATCGCGCCACAAGCTCCACGGCCAGCGGCATTCGCAACCTGCTCAAGTACAACTACAGGCGCACGGCCGCACCCCGGCGCGATTGGGTTGCCGATCCTCAGTGCGATTTCACCAAGATCGACTTCAGCACCGGCCGCCAAATGCCCGAGAAGTGGCACGATACCGTCCGCGTGGCGCGGATGTTCCTCTGGCTGTGCGGACGGGAGGAGTTTGAATTCGAAGGCGGTCAGGCCTGGCCGATCACCGCCGGATCGGGCAACGACATTGCCGCGGGCATGCCCTCAGAGTTGTACCAGCGGCGCAGCTCTGCCCAAGCTGTTTAAACGCCGTAGGCGAACGTGGCGGTTTCATCGGGAGGCGTGCTGATCTGGCGCGAGGCAGCCTCAAAGCAAGAGCCGCGCCAGCACGGGTTGCGTGCGCGGTTTTGAAGAAAAGGAGAATGGACCATGGAGGAAGTAAAGCGACAATTGGAGAAGTGTCTGGAAAAGTTTCGCGCTGGAGAACTGAAGGAGCACGATCTGCGGCAAGCTCTAGAGAGTGCCGACGCCCAGCCTGCAGCTCCAACGCCCCAGCTTCTTTATCTTCAGGCCACCACCACGTCTGTCAACTCGCACGTATGCGGCATGTCGCGATTTGACGCCGATGGTCAGCACGACAGCGTCGACGAGACGGGAGAGTGGGTCTACCAAACCGTGTTCGACGCCATGCGCGACGGCTGGCGCATCGTCAAATTTCCGGAGATGGCGCTGATGGTGGCCGGAGAAGAGGAGGCCTACGGTCTCGGCTGCGAATTCATCCTCGAAAAATAGATCCACGGAAAGGACCGATCATGTTGGGAGAAAAATACGATTGCGAACCGACGCTGACCGACCAGCAGGTGATTGATTTCTGCAAGAATGGCATCTTGATGCTCGAAGCCGCAGTCCCCGATGATATCAACCGCCGGACCAGGGAGTTCATCGACAGGTATGAAGTAGAACACCCGCAAGCTGTCGATGGGGGCCAGCTCGAAAGGCGTAGGGTGATAGAGCCGATGGGAATCTTGGAGGAGGAGTGGTTCGTCGACCACGTCATCAAGAACCCGCAGGCAGCGGGGGCGGTGCGCTCGCTCCTGGGCAAAGACTTCACGCTGCCCATGCACATGAGCGACACTCGCCTCCAGGGCCCGCTCGCCATGAGCGGCGGCTGGCACCGCGACGGCGGGGCCATCGACTCGCGGCGACTGGACTGTCTGCAGGTTTTCTACTACCCGCAGGATTCGCCTGCCGAGCTGGGGCCTACCGAGTTTTTGCCCAGTTCCCACTTTTTGCTTATCAAGCGCCGTTACATGACCCAGTACGGCAGCGTGCGGCAGGCGGTGCAGACGGTGGCGCCGGCCGGTTCGATCTTCATCACCCACTACTCCATCTGGCATCGCAGCACCACCGCCACGGGTAGGGGGGTCCGCGACCTGCTCAAATACAACTACAGGCGCACGGCCGCGCCCAGGCGCGACTGGGTCGCCGATCCGCAGTGCGATTTCACCAAGATCGACTTCAGCACGGGCAGCCAAATGCCCGAGAAGTGGCACGACTCGGTGCGCGTTGCGCGCCTGTTTCTTTGGCTGTGCGGACGGGAGGAGTTTGAATTCGAAGGCGGCCAGGCCTGGCCGGTCACCGCCGGACCGGCCAACGACATTGCCGCGGGCATGCCTTCGGAGCTGAACCAGCGGTAATGGGCCGTACAAATTCACACGCAGGGAATGGAAAATGAGCCAGACAGCATACCGAGTGGCCCTACCCGGCTTTGTGGAGGAGCAGTGGCAGACCTTCGAAGAGGAGGGCATCGTCGTCATCGAGGACGCCCTGACCAACGACGAAGTGCGGCAATATACAGAAGCGATCGACCGGGTGGCGGCCACCCTGCCCGAGTGCCGCGATGGCGCCTACTGCCCGGCCTGGGTTACGTCACACGATCGCGTACTTTCCGATCCTGAGTGGCTCGAAAGCCTCCACCGCGAGCAGCGCATCATCATGCGCAGCTATGACCAGGCCTACCAGAATGCCAAGCCGCCGGCTGCGGACTTTCCACTCTTTCTGGATCGCGAAACCGGCTTGGACCGCGATCCCGACCTTTACCGCGAACACGTGGTCCTGAGCCGCCGCAAGCGCCTGACGGCGGCAGAAAAGCGTCTGGTCCGGGCGGCAGTGTAGAGATACGCGCGCGCCGTAAACCATGGATCGTGGCATACGGCCAATAAGTATCAAAACGGCTCGAAAACTGGCTATAATCTTCAGGATTCCTCCGGGTAAATTCGTCAGAAAAAGACTGCCATTGGGTTGGGACGTCTTCTGCAACGCCATTTTGTATTCGCCTAGTATCGGCTGCCAGGCGTACCGAGCATTGCCAAGATGAGGGACGGGGAGTGGGACGAGGTCGCCGCGCAGGTCGACCGCTACGGGCTGAAGATTTCCGTCATCAGCCCGGCCCACTTCATCTAACACATCCATTTACGCTGCGGGGCATGCGCCCCTTGGCCTTCGCCACCCCGCATACGCGGGGTCGTAAATGGTGAGAACGTTAAGTGAAATCGCGGCCTTTTTTACAGGGGCCTTGACGGGAGAAAACCAACATGCCTCCAGATAAGCACAAATCGCTAGCAGTAGAGGAGGAATTCCTCCGGCGGAGAGAACAGATTCGCATTGCTCCAGGACCATCGGGTGATGATGTAAAGGACTGGATGCAGGACGGGGTTGAGGAGCTCTTCGGCTTCTTCAATTCCACCGCCGACATTTGGGATAGGAAGTTTGGGGTCGAGTTAGACGATCCCTTCTACAACGCTGTCGCTGAACGGATACCGCAGACCGATCAAGCAATAGACATTCTAGATCTCGGCTGTGGCACTGGAATACAGTTGGAGTTCGTTTTTTCGAGAGCACCTAACGCGAGAGTTACAGCGGTTGATCGGGCTCCGAATATGTTCGGGCAACTCGAAACCAAATTCAGAGAAAAGGTTTCGCAGCTGAGGTTGGTCGAAGGATCGGTACTGGAAATTCCGTTTGGAAACCAAGAGTACGACTATGCGATTTCAGTGCTAACGATGCACCATTTTCTTCCTGACAAGAAAGTCTCGGTCTACCGGAAGGTGAGGGAAGCATTACGTTCTGAAGGTGCCTATATCAAGGGCGATCAGTCAGACGCCCCAGGGGGAGAGGAAGACACCCTATACTGGTTCAATAGGTGGATTGCCAAGCTTCCAGGAGGCGACCAAGGTGAATGGAACTTTGACATCTCGCTCCCAGTTGAGATGCAGACTCGTCTTCTCCTTCAAAGTGGTTTCTCTGAAGTACAAGTTGCCTGGAATGAGCCATTGAGGGGAGCCGTACATGTGGCCAAGTGCTAGTTGTCTAGAAACCCCTCACCAGCCACAACTTCACTTAACACCGTGCCCCCGGCTTCGGGCCATTCGGCCCTTCATCCAACCTGCTTCGCAGGTTCGCAAACCGTGAAGCGTTAACCGAAAGCCGAAAACGCAAGATGACTATGCCGTCCGTTGGATGGACGGACCTATCGAAACGTCCTACCCGGAGATACCCTTTTTGTCATGCGTCCAACATGTGAGACGCACTTCATAGTTTGGTACAAGGACGAACTCATTGACATCGAAGCCTTCTGGTCCGGAGATGACCAATTTGGTACGGGGAGCCCACGAGGCCATCAGATTCTCAAGCCGAAACTATCGTGGTGGGTCAAGGTGAAGTCATCCGGAATCAATGAGGGCTGGCTTCGGATCAGGGAAGATGGGGTCTTGGATGGTCCAGATCGATGTTGTCCGCGCTTCAAGATACGGTAAAGGGAGTTGGGCCATCGGTTAACACCATGCCCCTGGCTACGGCGCCTGCGCTAAACCGCTTCGCGGTTCAGGGGGCACGAAAACGTTGTCGGTAATGGCTGAAAAAGCCTCCCTAACTATGCTCTACCAAGGTAATTTTTCGTCCTTCTGGATCCTGCAATTCGACGGTTTTTCCGAAACCTTCATCCTGAATGCCCTGAATGACATTTGCTCCCGCCGACCTAAACGATTCGAAGGAGGCTTCGATGTCGTCAACCTCAAAGCTGAAAACAGGGTGCTTACTTGAGGTTTCAGATGCATGCAAAGCAAAAATACAGTCCTCAGACAGCCTATACTGACACCAATTCGGTCCATACTGCTGCCCCTCTTTTTTCAACGCTTTGGCGTAGAACTGTTTCATTTCCTCTAACATTTCAGTCATGAAAAAGACCACGGTGCCCTTAGCCATTTCTTTTCTCCTTCTTATTTCTGTCCAAATACTCGCGGAAAATTTCCTCCACCAGATGGTTGAGCCGGCCCCCTCTTTCAATACAGTAATGCTTGAGCTCTTTAATTATCTCGGACGACAAGTACACGTTGAATTGCTGCCGATTCTCAGCCACAAGCACCTCCTCTTTAATTCTATAAATATATAATAGTAGAATTATAATGCAAGTGAATATTTGTAGCCTGGTGCGCTCATAAGTTTGGCACTTTCGACGCCACCTCCTGACCTGGACGGCGAAAAGCAAGAATCCTTGGTATGTCACCCCCCATAACAGCACCTTTTGCGCTGCAGCGCTTTCGCGCCTTGGCCTGGGCGGCAACGCCTTCGGCGTTCGCAAACCGGCGGAACATTAGGCGGCATGGAATAGGAAGAGTCGTCTCTCGTTGAGTATTCCTCTAATTGACAGAGATCTACCGCATTGTTGCAGTATTAGCCAGTCGTTGCCTCAGAGGACAAAGATATGAGAAAGATCGAAGTCATCGATTATGATTCCTCGTGGCCGCAGCGTTTCGAGGCGGAGCGCGACCTCCTACGCCTCACCTTGGGTGAGGTAGCGGTCCAGGTGCACCATATTGGCAGCACGGCGGTTCCCGGTCTAGCTGCCAAGCCCATCATCGACATTCTGCTCGAGGTGACGGACCTTGCTGAGCTAGACCTGCTCGCTCCGGATATGGAAGCCCTTGGCTACCAGCCAAGGGGAGAGTTTGGGATTCCCGGCAGAAGATACTTCCAGAAAGGGGGTCACGAGCGCACACACCAAATGCATGCGTTCTTGTCTGGAGACTTCAACGTAACGCGACATCTTGCGTTCAGAGACTACCTGCGCTCAAATCCAGCAAGCGTACAAGAGTACGGTGAGTTGAAGAAGAAAGTTGCCAGAACTTGCGACAATGACATAGGGAAGTACTGCGACGGCAAGGACGCCTATGTGAAACGACATGAGGCCATCGCAGTGAAACAGAAGAAATCCAACCAGTCGCTGTCGGAAACCACCTGATCGGCACCCTTGAGGTCAAGGTTGCTTTGACCGTCAAAGGAATCGTAGATTGGGACGCAGTTTCGAGAGCATATCCCACATCGCACCAAGGCCCAGTCATGATTGAGGCAGGGCCCCAGGGTCGCGCCCAACCGCCAACCGAGTTTCTTGCAGAGGCGTACGAAACAGCGATGAAACTGAGGGAGAACCTGGTTGCTCGGCATGAGTGAACCAAACGGCGTATAACACACCCTGTCCGGCATGGGTGCGTTCGGGCGCCTCGGTCAGAAGTACAGGAAAAATCAGGCGCCTTTTGGGTCCTCTCTCAAGTCGCTGGACACCCCAGGGGCCGGCAGCCCCACCCCCGTTAAGATAACGCCGGAGGCGCAGTGAACTACAGGACTGGAAAGGCTGAAACTGATGCCGAAGGTTGAGAGTTACCTGCAGGGAACGCCATGTTGGGTCGATCCTGCGACTACGGACCTCACCGGTGCCAAGGAGTTTTACTCCGGGTTATTCGGATGGGACTTTGTTGCCGAGCAGATGGGGGAGATGGGAATCGGGACGTACTCGATGGCGCTGGTCGATGGTGTCCCTGCAGCCGCGATTTACGAGCTGGGGCCTGGTCAATTGCGCCCGGCCGCCAAACCTGGATGGAAAGTTTACGTCACGGTTGACGACATCGAGCGCACGCTCGGCAAGGCGCGAAACGGCGGAGGCTCGGTTCACGCCGGTGTCACCGAAGTCGATCGTGCGGGCAAAGTCGCCGTGATCGAGGATCCGACCGGCTGTATGACCACGCTCTGGGAACCGGGCGAGTTCGCGGAGAGTGGTGTGCGGGCGGAGTTCGGGGCGTTTACCTGGCCGGAGCATTTGAGCACGGACAGCAGGCGTTCGGTGAAGTTTTACAAGCAGGTTTTCGGTTTGGAGACGGAGAAGCAGCCCGGGACCGACGTGGAGGAGTACACCGTATTGGTGGTCGGAAATGTGGGCGTTGGCGCTGTGATGCGGATGCCGGATGAGATGATTGAAGAAGGGGTGGAATCGGAGTGGTACGTTTATTTTCAAGTCGGCAATTTGGACGATTCGGCCGAGTATGTGCTGAATCAGGGTGGACGTCTGATGGCCGAGCCCCTGGATGTGCCCGAAGTCGGCAGGATTGTGGTGACGCGCGATCCCCAGGGGGCGGATTTTTGCATCGTGGAGCCACTCAGGCGAACGAGTTGACATGGGCAGGATAAACGGCAAGAGAATGTGAAATGAACCCGCGTTTAATTCTAGTTATTCCTCACCCATAGGTCGCGCGCGGATGCTCGCCTAGCAGCTCCCGTTGGCGCGGCGAGCATTGATCCAGGATGTCCCGCGACAGGGTGTAGTTGAGGAACGGCCAGAACCGCTGGGCCACGAAACGCCGGGCGTAGGTGGGCATGACCGACAGCCGGATGCGGTCGCTACGGTTGGGCGCTCCTTGGTGCCAGGCCTGGTTGCTGTACATGACGCAATCCCCGGCGTTGCAGGTCAGGGACACCGGGCCCTGACCTTGCCACTGCGGCGGATCGCCGTCGTCGGGGCGCGGCAACCGGCAGGCGCGATGGCTGCCGGGCACCACCTGGGTCGGCCCCAATTCTTCCGGCACATCGACCAGGTAGTAGTGGCAGTTGATCGCATTGACGACAGACGGGTATTCGACCTCGTCGCCGACGTCGTCGGGCCGCTGGACGTAGATTTCGTCGGAGTGAAAGCCCGACAGCTCATTGCCCGCGACGATCCGGTGTCCCTGCATGCTGACGATGTGCATGCGCTCTCCCAGGACCCGCTCCATGAGCGAGAAGACCGGCTGGTTCAGCAGTAGGTGGACAAAGTCCATGCCCCTCTCGAACAGGCGAACCAGAGAGGACGAGAAATAGCCGGCGGAGGGTTCGAACGAGATGAGGCGCTCGCGAAAATGCTCGACCGCCGGCGCCGGCAGCACATCGGGGATGACGAGGTATCCTATGTCGTAGAGCTGCGACTCCCACTCGGCGAGTCGATCCTCGGCCGGCACGGCAGTGTTCAGGGCCGGCGTTTCGATCCTCTCGAAGCCGCCCTCGTAGCGCCCGAATACGGACGCGGGCGGTGCGGTTTCCATGGTATCTCTCTCTTCCTGGGTCATGCTCGACTCCCTTCTGACAGAGAAAATAAATACAAAAACTGTCAGGCGAAATCGGGCTTGTTTTTCTTTTTTTAATTAATACCGTTTCAGAAATATAGGAAAAATCAGGAGAATATTGGATCCTCTCTCCAGCCGCGGGACACCAAAGGGGCCGGATAAAACTCCCTGACGGTGGTTTGCAGGTCCTTTGACAGGGCTGGCAGAACGGTTTTGTTTCCTGTCGGCCGGTATCAGGATCAGTCCGGGATTTGAGGGGGCGGATGAGGGTACTCCAAGCAGTATGGCTGGCGCCGAAGGCGGTCGAGAAGGGGAGGTCAGGCGGCGGTGAAAGAGAACGCGGTCTTCGACATCGCCACCCCGGCATCCGCCATACCCGGGATCGTCAACGCCTTGCCCGATGAAGTCGGGAATCAATGATCCATCAGTACGACATTATCGGGACCGGAAATTGTCCGCGGACGAGAATTTGACGTTTTTCCTATGGCTGGCGGAGGCGCACAGACCAGGACCCCCTGCCAGTTTGACCCTGATGCAACCAGGACACCGGACATCGCAGGTTCTGTTTTCGCCATCTCATTGAGCAAAAGGAGAGACACTTCATGCTGACCGAAGAAGAAAAATGGTGGTTCGATCTCCAGGGCTATCAAGTACTCGAGCAGGCCGTTCCCAAGGAAGACGTGGAGCGGATGGTCGAATTGTGCGATACCTGGCACGCTCTCGATGACAGTGAGCTGCCGCCGCCGTTGAAGACCTATCGTCACTCCAGCACCAAGCCGACTACGGCGCGTTCGATCAATAACTCTCCGTATGGGGACGAGGTCTTCCAGCGCCTCGTTCTCAATCGCGAAATCATGCGGGTGGTGCTGGCGCTGACGGGAAACCAGCCCCAATTGCTCTCCACCGCACTCACGCGAAACACGAAGGACTCCGACGAAATTCCCTTCCACGGCGGCTTCGAGGGGGGGCTCCGCAATCCGGCGAACGATTACCAGGCCACCGAAGGGAAGGTCTTTGCAACCTTCCTCAACGCGGCCGTTTCCCTGGTGGACGTTCCGGCCGGAGGGGGATTCGTGTGTATCCCCGGCAGCCACAAGTCGAACTTCCCCAGGCCGGATCATGTGAACATCTACGATGGCCCGCCGACGGTTGCCAACGTCAATGCGAAGGCGGGGGACGTGGTCCTGTTTACGGAAACGCTCTGTCACGGCGGGCGGCGCTGGACGCTCGACGACCCGCGCCGCACCGTCTTTATCCGTTACGGAACTTCCTACGCTTCATGGTCGCCCGGGTATGGACCCATCGAGGAACATAAGGACAAGCTGTCGGAGGACGTTTACGAACTGCTGCAAATGTCGGGGTGCCAAATGCGAAAGGGGGTGGTGGACAGGCTGCTTGCGGAGATGGGCGAGGAATAGATTGGTCGCTGTCAATGTCGACCGCAGATTGAAACGATGTCTTCCCCAATGCTACTCCAGCAGATTATTGTCATTGCCCGGTTGTACAGGAGGCCATTGTTCACCCTTATGGACCAGACCGAAACCGAGCAGGGCTGATTCGTAAGTTCAATACTGCCATGATTGAAGAACTTTACATACGCAATGTTGCCCTCATTGATGAACTCCGGATGGAGTTTTCCTCCGGTCTCAATATCTTCACCGGGGAAACGGGTGCCGGTAAATCTGTCATCTTGAACGCGGTGGGACTTGCACTCGGTGAACGCGGCACTTCCGGGATCGTAAGAGATGGGGCGATCAATGCCAAAGTTCAGATTGCGGTTGCACCGCTGCCGGATCATCCGGTATGGGAAAATTTTATCGATTCTGAGTTTGCGGAAATTTTGGATGCGGAAGAAACCCTGGTTTTATCCCGACAAATCAACGCAAACGGGCGCAGTCGTTGCCACACGAATGGACAACTGGTGAGTTTGAGGTTCATGAGTGCCATTGGCGATTTGCTCGTCGATATTCACGGGCAGCATGCGCACCAATCTCTCTTCCGGTCTGAAACCCATATGGATCTCCTCGATACCTTCGGCAGGCATGGGACACTGAAGTCGGAAGTGGGTAAAAAGTACGACGAACTCCACGCCGCCCGAGCACAACTCGCTGATTTCTCCCAAACACTCAGTGAGGCGATGCAGGAGAAGGATCTCTTGGAATTTCAGCTTGAGGAACTGCAGGAAGCCCAGCTACAGGAGGAGGAAGAGGAGGCTCTTGTCAACGAACGTCACCTCCTTAGCAACGCCGAGGCTCTCTTTGAATCAGCAAATCAGCTATATGAGAAACTCTATGGCGGCGATCTATCGGAATCTTCGACGCTGGACGAGTTGAAAACGGCTGGCCGGACCATTTCCGACCTCTGTGAATTGGATGGCAGCCTGTCGGAGTTGAAGACACGTTTCGAGTCCACCTTGTATGAGATAGAGGACATCGTCTATCAGATTCGTGACTACCGTGACAGGGTTGAGTTTAACCCTCATCGCCTTGCAGAAGTTGAGGAACGCCTTGACCTCATCCATCGACTCAAGCGCAAATACGGCGGTTCAATCTCCGAAATTCTAGCCTACCAAGCGCAAGCCTCGCAAAAACTTGAGAATCTTCACGTTGGGTCCGAGCGCATTGAAGAGTTGAATGATCAAATTCATCTTGTGGCGCAACAAGTCCAAAAACTCGCGATTGGACTCTCCAAGAAACGGAGAGAAACCGCGACCCAACTTGAATCTTTGATCGAGCGTGAACTCCAGACCCTGGGGATGGAAAAAGCGGTTTTTCAAATCCTTGTTTCCCCCATTGAGTCTGACGAGGGTCCCTTAGAAATTGAAGGAAAGCGATATGAACTGCGGGCTGACGGGATGGATGAAATCGAATTCTTCATTTCTCCCAATGTTGGATCCGAGCCAAAGCCGCTGGCGAAAATAGCGTCGGGCGGGGAGATCTCCCGCGTGATGCTGGCATTGAAAACCGTCCTGGTCCAAATCGATCCGATTCCGACACTGATCTTTGACGAAGTCGACGCAGGCATCGGCGGTCGCACCGCAGATATCGTCGGACAAAAACTGAAGGAACTGTCGCGGTTTCGCCAAGTCTTTTGTATTACCCATCTGCCACAGATTGCCCGTTTTGCGGACCAGCACTTTCGGGTTGAAAAGGGTGTGGAAGGAAATCGCACAACGATTACAGCAAAGCTACTGACACCGGAAGAACGGGTTGAGGAGCTGGCTCGGATGCACGGCGGCAAAGGGACAGTGACGACCCTTGCACATGCGAGGGAGTTGTTGGAGGGAGAATAGCATATGGATAACAGATTTACCCAAGAGAGTGGTACGAATGTTTATACCGGCTGCGAACTGACTTCCAGGAAGTGCGAACCTTTTTGTATACTTGGAGCGTCTATTAGAAAACCAACCCAAAAGGAGGAGCTATGAACGCCAAACTACTCATTCTGACCGCCCTGGCCCTGGGTGTACTTGGCATTCAAACCAGCCGCGCCCAAAACCACGACCAGGCGACGTTTGCCGGGGGGTGTTTCTGGTGTATCGAAGCTCCCTTTGACAAGGTCGAGGGGGTTGTCGAGGCCGTTTCCGGCTACACCGGCGGCGAGCGCGAAAACCCGAACTACAAGCAGGTCAGCTCCGGCGCGACCAAGCACATAGAGTCCGTACTGGTCACCTTTGACCCCGAGGTGGTCTCTTACAGCCAACTCCTCGACATATACTGGCGTCAATTCGACCCCACGGATCCAGGGGGATCCTTCTATGACCGCGGCCATCAATATACCGCGGCCATATTTTACCACGACGAAGAACAACGCACCCTGGCCGAAGCCAGCAAACAGGCCCTCGACGCCTCGGGCCGCTTTGACAAACCCATCGTCACGCCCATCCGCCCAGCCACTACCTTCTATCCGGCCGAGGAGTACCACCAGGACTACTACCTGAAGAACTCCCGACACTACAAACGCTATCGCCGGGGATCGGGCCGCGACCGCTTTATCGAAGAGACCTGGGGCAAAGACCTCCCGAGGTCAACGGCCAGCATTCAATTCCCCAAACCTCCTATCGACATCTTGCGCACCAAACTCACGAACTTGCAATTCCGGGTCACCCAGGAAGACGCCACCGAGCGGCCCTTCAACAACCTGTATTGGGACCACAAGACCGCGGGCATCTACGTCGATATCGTTTCCGGCGAACCCCTCTTCAGCTCGCGGAACAAGTTCAAATCCGGCACTGGCTGGCCGAGCTTTACCCGGCCCCTGGTGCAGGATCACATCGTCGAGAACACCGACAATTCGCTGTTTATGACCCGCACCGAGGTTCGCAGCAAGTACGCCGACTCCCACCTCGGGCACGTCTTTGCCGACGGCCCGGCTCCCACGGGGCTGCGCTACTGCATCAACTCGGCCAGTCTGCGCTTTATTCCCGTCAAGGATTTGGCTAGGGAAGGCTACGGCGAATACGCGGTTTTGTTTGAGTGAGGTGAGGAGCCTTTGCTCCATTGAAGACTCGGCAGGCGCCGAAGCCCACCCTACTGCCGGGCCCCATCGTTCGGCGGCGCTGCATCAACAAAGTCAGCTTCCCGTAGAGCGGTAGTAGCGCACGCCCACTTGCCAGACCCGCAGACAAACCACGAAAAAGAGCAGTCCCACAAACGGTGCCAGCCATTGGAATATCGGGCCTGAACCCAAGGGGTCGGGCCGTTCCAGGATCCTCAGGGCGGGGTAATAGCTGACGCAGGCGAGGGGGATGACGTAGGTGAAAAAGCGGCGGAACCAGGCGCGGTAGATAGCCAATGGATACTGGGCTGTTTCCACCCCGCCGTAGGTTACGGTATTGACGATCTCCAAGCTCTCGGTGGTCCAGAATGCCAGGGTCGCCTGCAGGACCATGAGGCCGTAAAACAGGCAGGCGCCGCCGAGAATGGTGAGCAAGGCGAGGAGCAGCTTGTCCGGCGTCCAGGATAGCTCCAGGACATGTGAGGCCCACAGCAGGACGACCAGGCCCTGGGTGAGGCGGCCGATGCGCTTGAGGGTGAGTTCTTGTCCGGCCAATTGCAGGGCGGTGCTGCGCGGGCGCAGCAGGAGGCGGTCGAAGTCGCCGCTTTTGACCGTGGAGGCGAATAGGTCAAAGCCACGCGAGAAGGCGTCGCACAGGGCAAAGGCGATATTGACCAGGCCGTAGAAGAAGGCCACCTCGGGCAGACTCCAGGTGTCGAGAGCGGCGAAGCGGTCGAAGAGCACCCAGATGCCCAAAAATTCCAAGCCGGTCATCACGCCGTGGCCCACGGACAGCATGATGAAAGAGGCCCGGTACTGCATTTGGCTGCGGAAGGAAATGCCGATATAGCGGCCATACAGGCGCAGTCCATCGAGCACGGCTTCAGCCTCCCTGGACGACCAGGCGGCGGGTGCCGCGGTGGAGGAGGAAGCGGCCCAGCCCCACCAGTGCCAGGGTCCACGCGAGCTGATGCCCCACTACCGACCAGACTTGAGACGCGGGAATGTGCCCCATATAGAGGCGGAAGGGGGTGTCGGCCAGGCCGCGGAATGGCATGAAGTCGAGTATGGGTTGGAGCGCGTCGGGGAACAGCGGCAAGGGGACCACTATGCCCGAAAAGACGAAGACGCACACCGCCAGTATTTGCATGGAGCCCTCTCCGGCGATGGTCCACAACAAGGAGATATTGACCAGGTTGGACAGGGCGCCGCCCAGCAGGACAGCACCCACCATGGCCAAAGCCCAGGCCGCCGCGGCAGCAGGGGAGGCGGGAGCTTGCAGGCCGAAGAAGAGGAAGGCCAGACAGAACAAGGGCACCGAGCGCAGCAGGGTGGGGGCGATGCGGTTGGCGAGGGCGCGGCTGTACCAAAAGGCGTATAAATCGACGGGGCGCACCAGTTCGTAGGCCACCGTGCCCGAGCGCACCATGGTTCGCACGTCGTCGTCGGGTGTCCAGGGCAAGAGGGCGAACAGGGCCTGGCCGAGCCAGACATAATTGACCACCTCGTCGTAGGTCATGGGATGCGCTTGAGAAGCCGTGCGGTAGAACGCTTCGAAGATCATCACCCGAATGAGTCCCCAAAATAACTGCGTACTCATGCCGGCCAGGGCCGCGGCCCGGTACTGCAGCAACATGCGGATACGGGCGCTGAGGACGGACAGGTAGGGCCGCATCAAGGGCGGTCCCGGTAGAGTTGGGCGATGACTTCCTCAATGGGCGGATTTTCCACAAAGAGGTCGCGCACCTCGTGGCGGGCGGTGATGCGGCTGATGAGAGCCGGGGCTGAAATGCGTTCGGGTGCAAAGCTGAGATGCACCCGGTGGCCGTCGCGCTGCACGACGCGAGCGGCCTCGTCTTCGATGGTCGCCGCGGCATCGACCAGGTCGACGATGAGGCGGCGCTCGGACGAAACGCGGGCGCGCAGGTCGGCGAGGCTGCCGTCGGAGAGGATGGTGCCGTCGCCGATGACCATGACCCGGTTGCACAGGGCCTCTATATCGTCCATATCGTGGGTGGTCAGAATGACGGTTGTGCCTTCCTGGCGGTTGAGTTCTTTGATAAAGTCGCGCATCGCCAGTTTGGCAACGGCGTCGAGGCCGATGGTGGGCTCGTCCAAAAAGAGCAGGCGCGGACCGTGGAGCAGGGCCGCCACCAGATCGCAGCGCATGCGCTGGCCCAGGCTGAGCTGGCGCACGGGCACGTCGAGAAAGGAAGAAAGTTCCAACATGGCGATGAGGACGTCGCGCCGGCGGCGGTAAGCATCGGTGGGGACTTTGTAGATGTCGCGCAGCAAATCGAAGGACTCAATGGCCGGCAGATCCCACCACAGTTGAGTGCGCTGGCCAAAGACCACGCCAATGCGGCTGACGTGGCCAATGCGGTTCTCCCAAGGGACGCGGCCCTGGACTTCGCAGCGCCCCGAATCGGGGACGACGATGCCGGAGAGGATTTTGACCGTGGTGGATTTGCCCGCCCCGTTGGGTCCGATATAGCCGACCAGTTCGCCGGCTTCCAGCGCGAAAGAGATGCCGTCCAACGCGCAAATTGTGCGGTGCGAGCGCTGCACAAGGCCCCGGAAGGCACCCCAAAGGCCGGGGCGGCGCTCGGCAATGCGGTAAGTTTTTACCAGGTTTTCAACGACGATTTGCGGCATGGGTACTAATAACGAATACTAGTCTAACAAGAGCCATTGCGGGTCGCTTCTATTTTTGGACTAGTCCGAAGCGGCCCCGGATTCTTCCCAGGGTCGGACAAAGGATTCAGGCTCGACTCCCAAGGCATCTGCCACGCGGTTGATATAGTTGAAATAGCCGATGATCTGGACGGCGTCGTGGATGCCGCGATCGTCAAAGCCGTGCTGACGCAATTGGTCGATGTCCTCAATAGTTGAGTCCTGGGGTCGCCGAGTCAGTTTCTCGGCAAAGGCGCACAGGGCTTGGTCGGCCGGGGGCAGATCGGCCCGGCGCCAGTCGGCGCATAACTGCTGCACCAGCCGGTCGGCCGGAGGCCCTTCCTCAACCGCAAAATCGCGAGCGACCTCAGCCCGGAGGTCGTGGGCGTGAGCGCGTATTCAGTAGACGCAGTGGTTTGCGGCCGAAACGACCACGGCCAGCATTTCACGGCGGCCCCGGCTCAGCGGCGAAGGGCCGAACATGAGGGCCTGGTAAAAATCCATCGAGGTCTTCATGGCCCGGGGGTTGAGGCTCATAATGGAGACAATGCCCCAAATGCGCCCCGCCCGGGCGCGGGCGGCTTCGTACTGCTTTTTGAGCAGGCCGGTGGCCCGTTTCAGGGGAACGATATTTATAAAGGGCATTTGTGAATCGCCTCTGGGAAGTATAGTAAAATAGGCACCTTTTGGGTCCTCGCTCAAGTCGCTGAACATCCCATGGGGCCGGTAAAACTCCCTGATGGTCGCTTGCAGGTCCTTCGACCGGGCTCGCGTACGGTTGTGATTCCTGCCGGCAGGAATCAGGATCAATCCTGGATTTTGGGTGTCGTTGAGGCCACACCAAGCCGTTCGGCCGGCGCAGAAGGCGGTCGAGTAGGGGAGGTCAGGCGGCGAACTCGAACGGCGGTTGAGGCGGGGACCTTAGCGGCGCTATTTCTGGCGGGCGGGTCGGCAGCCCGATCCAGTTTAGATAGCGTCGGATCGAGCACGGATCGATGAGGACGGCGATGATCCTCAGGCGACCGCCACAGGCCGCCGTGAGGGCGACCAGCACGGGCTCCTCGTCCGCGAGGGGATCGGGTTGAGTGTCGTCGAGCAGTCCGCGGAGAGAAAAACCGAGGGATTTTTAGGAGAAATTCTCGGCGGGTAGCGTTAAGGGTCGTCGTTATTGAACGCAGCCCTTTACAAGGCCGGGATTTTCTCCATAGTAAAGGCAGCCTTTAACAAGGCCGTGGTCATGTGCCATGGTTAAAGTAGCCTTTACTATGGGCCCGACAACCGCATATACGTAAGTGAAAGTTTACTATGGAAAACCATTTTTCGACCTCGACTAGGGCGGGCCGGTATACCCTACAGCCAGACGGCTACAGAGCTTTCCTTCCGACGCCGTTGCCGCCCGACCCGCCGCTCCAGATCACTGAGAAGATGCAAACGCAGCTGTCAGAGGCTGACCGTGTCCTCGGACGCCTGGATGGATCAATCCAGACGCTGCCCAATCCGGATCTGTTCGTATACATGTATGTCCGGAAAGAAGCGGTGCTATCGAGCCAGATTGAAGGGACACAAAGCTCGTTGCAGGATCTGCTGGCTGCCGAAGCGAATATCTTCGCGCCTAATCGACCCAAAGATGTGGACGAAGTGGTAAACTATGTCAGCGCGATGAATTACGGTCTCAGGAGACTCGCCAAACTTCCCGTATCGGTTCAGTTGATACGTGAGATCCATTCTAAACTGCTGACGGGGGTACGAGGTTCTCATCTTACCCCCGGCGAATTACGTACCAGACAGAACTGGATCGGATCCGCAGGCCAGTCGATCTACGACGCGATATTTGTCCCGCCGCCACCTCACGAAGTCACGCTGAAGCTGAGGGAGTTGGAGCACTTTCTACACCACGCAGAATTGCCGTTGCTGATAAAAGTGGGCTTGGCTCACGCGCAGTTCGAGACGATTCACCCTTTTCTGGATGGCAACGGACGCGTCGGGCGGCTTCTCATCACCTTTCTACTCTGCGAGCAGAAGGTGATGCAAAAGCCGGTTCTGTACTTGTCCTACTTCTTCAAGCAACACCGGCAACAATATTACGAAGAACTGCAATCTATACGTGATGCCGGGACCTGGGAGCAATGGCTTATGTTCTTTCTACGCGGCGTTGTGGATGTAAGCAGACAGGCGACTGACACGGCGCGCGGGATAATCGCTCTCCGTGAAGAGCATCGTCAGGTGATCACTGAGAACTTCGGTCGCGCGGCGAACAACGGGCATCGAGTGCTGGAATATCTCTACGAACGACCGATCATTTCGGTGGGTGATGTGCAGGAGTTGACCGGGACCACGTACACCGCAGCCAACAATCTCGTCAACCGACTGGAAGGTTGCGGCATCTTACACGAGTTCACGGGTCAGGCGCGCAACCGCAGATTCATATACGAGAGTTATATCAACCTGTTTCAAGAAACTGGATCGAATGGTGATGGATAAACGCGGTCCTCCAAACGTGTCTTGGGTGTATGGATCCAAAACGTGCGGTTGTGGGATTATTGAGAGAGATTCGACGAATCGAAAGGGGATTCGCCCATGAAAGCAACTGAGGCCAATCTACTGGCATTTCTCAGGAAATCACCCCAGTTTAACATTCCTATATTTCAACGCACTTACTCCTGGACCGAGTCCCAATGCAGTCAGCTATGGGATGACATCTTGCGGGCTGGCGACGACGAGAATATACCTGCACATTTCGTCGGATCGATTGTCTATATCGAAAAAGGCCTCTACCAGGTTTCCAGCCAATCGCCGCTATTGGTGATCGATGGACAACAAGCCTCGCTACGGTCACACTAATTATTGAGGCGTTGGCACGACATTTGGAAGACCGCGAGCCGATCAAAGGCTTTTCAGCCAGGAAGCTTCGAAATTACTATCTGCTCAATCCAGAAGAAGATGGTCGGCAACATTACAAATTGCTACTGACTCAAACTGACGAGCAGACCCTTCTGGCGATTGTTGATCAAAAGGCACTGCCCAAGCCCTGCTCCCTCCGCCTTAGAGAGAATTTCGACTTCTTCAAAAGGAAGGCCAAGGACCTCGGTGAAAATGTCGTGCCGCTTTGCGAGGGATTAGCGAAGCTCATACTTGTAGACATATCGTTAAGCCGCGACCACGACAACCCGCAGTTGATATTTGAGAGCATGAATTCGACCGGGCTCGAATTGAGTCAGGCAGATTTGATACGTAACTTCGTACTAATGGGCTTGGAACCTACCGAACAGGAGAGACTCTATAAAGAATACTGGCGACCCATGGAACTCGCCTTTGGTCAAGATGCCTACAGCAGGCATTTTGATGGCTTCATGCGGCACTATTTGACCATTAAGACAGGGGACATCCCCAAGATCGGCCAGGTATACGAAGAGTTCAAATTATTCGCGAGAAGGCAGGAACACATTGCGATTGATTCACTGCTTGCAGATTTGCATAAGTTCGCTAACTACTACTGTGCGATGGCACTCGGAAACGAGGGTGAGCGGCGTATTGCTGATGCCTTCCGCGACCTCCGGGACCTCCGGGTGGACGTTGCTTATCCGCTTCTTTTGGAACTCTATGACGATTATTCTGGTTGCAGACTCCCGCTCGAAGAATTCGTCGAGGCGGTGCGGTATATAGAAAGCTACGTATTTCGAAGAGCTGTCTGTTCCATCCCAACCAACTCGCTCAACAAAACCTTTGCCACGTTTGGCCGCTCATTGAAAAAGGTTCGATATTTGGAGAGCATGCTTGCACATTTTCAGCAGTTGCCCGTCTTACCGACGGTTCCCCAATGACGAGGAGTTTTCGCGTGAGATCAAGGTGCGAAATCTATACAACAATCGAACGAGCTATTGGTAGCGTAGACTTGAGAACTACGACAGGAAGGAACCCGTACCTGTCGACGAATACACGGTCGATCATATCTTGCCCCAGAATGAAAATCTGTCAACGGCGTGGCAGGTCGCGATGGGGGACGATTGGCGAAGCGTACAAGAGAATTGGCTGCATACGCTTGGGAATCTGACGCTCACAGGCTACAACGCTGAATACAGTGATCGACCATTTGCAGAGAAACGCGACATGAAGGGCGGATTTCGACAAAGCCCACTTCGGCTGAATGAGGGCCTGGGCGAGTTGGATACGTGGGACGAGGATGCGATCCGTGACCGTGCCGAGCGTCTGACAAACAAGGCGGTGGAGGTTTGGAAGGGACCGTCCCTAAAGATCGAAGTACTTCGAGACTACTCGCCTGACGCTGGTGCGGACACAAAGAGTTATACCATAGAAGACCATCCCAACCTGCGTGAGGGAAGTTCCACTCGAATTCTCTTCGAGGAATTCAAAAGGGAAGTACTCGCAATTGATCCGTGCGTCTCAGAAGAGTTTTTGAAGCTCTATGTTGCATACAAGGCCGAGCCAAACTTCGTTGATGTCGTTCCGCAGGCCGCCCGCATGAGACTAACCCTGAATATGAAATTCCACGAACTGCATGACCCAAAGGGAATGGCAAATGACGTGACTAATCTTGGACGGTGGGGCAACGGCGATGTGGAAACGAAGATTTCCAGCATTGACGAGCTGCCCTATGTGATGGGCCTCGTGCGCCAGGCTTTCGAAAGGCAAATGGGCGAAGGAGGGACTCTGGATTGACTGCTGATCTCAACCCTTACCCGATCTACAAGCCCTCCAACGTCGAAAAGTATAGGAAAATAGGCGCCTTTTGGGTCCTCGCTCAAGTCGCTGAACATCCCATGGGGCCGGTAAAACTCCCTGATGGTCGCTTGCAGGTCCTTCGACCGGGCTCGCGGTACGGTGTGGCGTTTATACCAGTGCCCGCTACTCGGCAGGCAATGGCAGGGCAGCGGGTGCGGAATTCGTGAAGACGGAGCGCGGCAGTTCGTCGAAGACAGCCACATCGGTGTGCCGGCGCTCGCCGCGGCCGTCGGAGAGCAAAATGGACCCGCGGCGCTGCCAGTTGGTCCAGGGCCCGGTAAAGCGCGGTTCAGGGTCGGCGGCCTCGCGGTAGAACGCCCATTGGGTCACTATCCGCGACTCTTGATCGATCCAGACCGCGTATTTGTTCTCCGGGGTGACGCCAACGTCTTTGAACGTGAGTTCCAGCATTTCGGCTGGCCGGCCGTCCTCGGTGGCTTCCAGTCCCCGGTAGCGCAGAGTGACGCCGGTGTCCTTGAGCTTGTAGGGCATGACCAGCCAGTACGAGTCGTTGATCCAGGCGCGGTAGCCGTGGTCCAGTTTGGCCTCGAGAGTGTCGGGATCGCTGATTTCCACACCAGCGGCGAAGGCGCGGCCCTCTTTGCTGTGGATGTTCATCAGCACCGTCAGATCGCCTTGCTCGAAGCGAATGTCCCCAGTCCACTTGTCCCACACGTGTAAGCGGAAACCGAAAAAGCGCCAGGTGATGTAGCGAGTGGTATCCCAGTTGGCGCGGCCGCCCAACGCGGCCATTACTTCGTCGGCCAGTGCGGTGGCTTTGGGGTCGGAACCGGCGGCGTCGAAGCCGGGGGCTGGAGGATTGTCGTCGGCTTGGGCGAGACCGATGAAAAAGAAGAAGACCAGGAGTAAGCGCGACATGAATATCCTTTCGGCTGCGGTGACCGGAGGAAAAGTCTCTGTGCTGAATGCTTGCAGACGGCAACTTACTATACGAATGCTCGGGTAAAACCTCGGGTAGCAAAGAATCGGATGCTTTACGCAGGCATCGTGCGGTTGGTGTAAGCACGCCCTTTGGCTGCGATCTCCGGGTTCGAACCCGAAACTACGCGGACCCCGCAGTCGATCTGATCCGTGATGGTGTCCAGCGTCCCGCCGCCGAGGAACGCGACTCCGTTCTCCCGGCAAGCCTTCCGAACACGCTCGCTGGCTTCCTGGACGCGCGGATCGAACGGCGTGCCCGGTGCGCCGAGATCAACGCCGTAAGACATGTGCAAGTCGCTGGGACCGCACTCCGCGAAGGTCAACCCCGGAACCGCGAGCATGGTCTCGATATTCGACACGCCACGCACCGATTCGACCTTGATACCAAGCATCAATTCACCGTCCGGGTTCAACGGCCACGGGTCAGCCCTGGCGATGTACTCCTGGTTGTCGAGACCCCATATCGGCGCACAACCCGGCTCCGAACCAACGCCGCGGGTGCCGCGCCGCAACCCATGGCCAATGCCCTGCGACCCCCGTGGGTAGCGGCAAGACTCCACGAACGCCCGCACCGCATCCGCGGTCTCCGCCTGACACAACAAGATGCCGTGAACGCCTCGCGCCAGAATCTGCCTGAACTGCCAGGAGTTGTATCGAATCGTCGCCTCCGACGTTCCGTCCACCGGCGCTTCGACGATCACGGTCGGAGTTCGGTGACCGCTCGGAGTCGGCCCGCCTGCCACCAAACCCTCCATGTAGTGCTGCAAACCGCCCAAGTCGAAAGTCCCATGCTCCATCCCGACGTTGATGTAGTCCGCCCAAGTCTGCGAATCCTCCATCCCCTGCTCGTGGGTCAGAATCGCGCCCGTGTGACCCCCGGTGTAGTAGACCGGTTGGTCATCGGCGAGCAGTTCAACAGCCCTGTTAACCCGTTTGGCAGGCATTTTCCTCCACTCCCTGAATGTTCGATGAAGCCGACGACTATTGGATATGGCTGGGGTCAACTAAATTATAAACATAATGACGGTTCTTGCGCGGCTTCTGATCCTCGCAAGAATAGTTTGGCCGGGGGTATTGAACATGAATATACGCGATAAAAGAAAGAATAAGGTATTGTAATCATGAGCGATCGCAAAGACACAGCCTGGCAGGCGCCGGATCTGGCGCAGAAATATCTAAAAAATATTCGGCAGGCAATTCCGTTTTCCGATGAGCAAATAGGCGTTATGTGCCGGGTGATCAGTGCCGATGATCACAGGGTCGATACTGTGCTCGATCTGGGGTGTGGCGATGGCATACTCGGCGCTGCGGTTATTGAAAACCACCCGGACGCGCGGGGGGTTTTCGTGGATTTCTCCGAGGCCATGATCGCGGCGGCGCGGAGACGGTTTGGGGATACGGCCTCACAGCATCGTTTTTTTATCGGCGATTATGCGACGTCCGATTGGGTCGGCATGGTTGCGGGTGACGCGCCTTATGACGCGATTGTATCGGGTTTTTCGATTCACCATCAGAGCGATGAGCGCAAACGCGAAATCTATGGTGAGATTTTCGATCTGCTGTCTCCCCGTGGCGTGTTTATCAATGTCGAACATGTCCGCTCACCGTCGAAGTGGGTTGAGTCGCGTTTTGCCGATCGCTTTATTGATTCCCTATATGATTCTGTCACGCGGAGAGAGCCAAATGCATCCCGGAAGGAAATCGCCCGGGCTTATTTTTATCGCGATGACAAGCAGGCGAATATTCTCGCGCCTGTCGAAGATCAGTGTGAATGGCTCAGAGCCATTGGTTTCTCAGATGTAGATTGTTATTTCAAGCTTTTTGAACTCGCCGTTTTTGGCGGGAGAAGGGTTTAAGGCATTCAAAATGCAGCATCTCCTGATTTTGGAGGTATCCTGAATGGGCGCGAAATCCCACATCGCCAAATGGGGCACCAGTTTGGCCGTCCGCATTCCCAAGCCCATCGCCGAGCAATGGGGCGTCTGTGAAGGCTCTGCCATTGAGATAGTCTCGCACGGCGACCAGGTTGTGATGCGCAAGAGGACCTATAACTTGGCCGACATGCTGGACCAGGTAACGAAGGACAATCTTCATCCCGGGTTGGACACCGGCCCGGCCCAAGGCAACGAAGCATGGTAGAGGGAGCGTATGTCCCAGGTGCAGGGGACATTGTGTGGCTTATCTTCGCACCTCAGGCTGGACATGAACCAGCCGGCCGTTGTTCCACCTTGGTTCTGAGTCCGCGGACCTACGTGGTGGGTGAAGTCCTAGAAAAGCTGACGGTCCTTCTCGCGGGATAAGGGGTTGGCTTTCAGCTCCTATTCGCCATGCCGCCTCTGCACGATCCCAACCACGGGTGATCTGCTCTGCGATTGGAATCAAGCAAGCGGCGACTAGATCCGTCGTGGCTTGCCCCGGTCACGCTTTATCGCTCGCCATCTCGACAGATGACGGAGTCTGTTGGGGGCACTTCAAGACACTCGAAGTCGGTGGACCGGCAGACCGCGATCTGATCACATTGTCTCAGACGATGTGATCGGTATGGTTTGCGGAGAGGAAGAACTCGGTGAGTTTCCGGAAGAGATATAGAATGTTATTGTTCGTATGGAAGTAATGTAATGCGAGCTGGGTAGCACAGCTTATTTGACGAGGACCATCTTGCGCATGTTAGCAACCGGTCCGGCCTGCAATCGATACAAATGATTCACACTTTCGACTTCCGGCATGCGCGACCAAGCGGTGCCGGCCGGCATCCATCTCGTATAGAGCTTAATTCGGTCGTCGTAGAAGTCGCCGGCAATTATCTCGGCTAATCGGGCGGCGTCAGGCATTGCTGGAACTCTTGAGACGGGTCATCATCCCTGGGCCTGATAGCGGCCAAAGTGTTAAGCTTGGACGTTAGATAGGGGCCAAGCTGGCTATCCGCCACACCCTCCAGAATTATCCGCCGGATGTTGGCATTAGGACGTTGTTGTAGTATTCTATCGCGTCTTTGATCATTTCTGCGGGAGGTGAAGTTTGGCTCGTTCCCTGCTTTTCTTCTCTCTTGATGTCTTCACCATACTTCTCGCTGTGTGTCTGGATCAGGGCAAGGAGTGTTGCCGGTAGAACGCCAGAGACTACTGACCAGGATTTTTCAGTTTCCTTATAACGCCAGTCCTGAAAGCTTTCTTGATGTTCGTCTATGACCCCTTCCACCCGGATGCGCATGACTTTCCCGTTTACCCAAATGTCTATTGCGGTGATCTTTTCTCGGATGAGTTGCTGTGTTGCGGGAACTAGTTTGTCGTAGAGCTTCCGTAGGTTATGAATGTTCTTGGGGTTTTTCCCTTCTCTCCAAATCAGCGCCTTGAGTGCATTTTCGATTCCAAATGCCCCCAAGATGTTTCCTCCTAAGAAGAAGCCCTTTGCCCGGTTCTGTTCTTCTTTCGTTCCATTTATCTGTTTCTCAAATGTCTCAATGAGCCCATAACAAGAATGGTACATTGCTACAGCTGTCTGGATATTCTTGAGCGCATTCGCTCTTTCTTCTTCGTTCATGTCTTTTCTCCTTCCCTTCTGTTATCGTCGGCGACCGGGGCGACAGCACAAACAGCGTCCGGTCCGGCCGCTCCGTCTGATAAGGACCGGTATGTTAAAGTTGGCGCGTGCTCGACCCGCGCCACCACACGCCAGCCACCCGCCTTCACTGGCGCGCACGCGGTCCTGGTTCCGAATCCACTCGTGCAGCGTCTCGTTGATCCGCCTCTGCCAGCCGGCGAAGTATAGGAAAAATCAGGCACCTTTTGGGCCCTTTCTCAAGTCGCTGAATTCCCCAAGTGGCCGGGCAAGCTCCCTAATGATCGGTTGCAAATCATTCGGCAGGGCTTAAATTGCGGATTTGTTTCCTGTCTGCCAGTTTCAGGATCAATCCGGGATTTGAGGGGGCTGTTGAGGGCACACCAAGCCGCACGGCCGTCGCAGAAGGCGGTCGAGAACGGGAGGTCAGGCGGCGGACTCGAACGGCGGTTGAGGCGGGGTCCTCGGCGGCTAGTCAAATGGTTTGGAGGGCACGATGCGGTCACGGTCCCAGGCACGAGGTGCCAAGATACCTTGGCAGCGCAGGTGATTGAGCCGGGGCGGAAGTACCAGAGCTACCCAGCTTCACTTATTCCAAACTGATCATTTCCCAGAAATCTTTTTCTGACAAGATTTGCAGATCATGACCGCTTTCGATCAATTTCTCGGCTTTCCTATGCTTAGTGCTTTTTTTGTAACCCTTCAGTTTCGTCATATCCTGTGTGCCTACAACTAAGATAGTGGTTTTCGTTGAAACATTGGAACTCACCTCACAACCTGCTCGGGCAGCCAGATCCGCCGCTTTCATGTGTTCGACAGCCAAAGACCCTGTGAACACGACGCTTTCTCCTAAAAAATGACCCTGGACGTCCCCATCCCTTTTTATATTGCTTGCCTTTTCGGTTGAATGAATCGGCCGTTTTACTCGCTCCAGCCATCCTTCAATTTCTAATGCGCTAGCTTCGCAAGCATGAAGAACAATTTGAGCAGCTACCATGGCATCTTCCAAGGCGTCATGATGTTGAAACTTTAATTGAAGGTCATTAGCCACTGATTTCAACCCCCAGCCACTAAAGCCATACCTTTCTGGCCAAGCTCGACGTACTATCTTTGCGCTATCCAACCAGGTAACCTGTAACTGTTCAAGTTTATATTTATTCATTGCCTGTTCAAATGCAGTACGGTCAAATGCAGTATGACTGACAAGAACCGATCCGCGCAACCGATTCCGCAATTCGTCTCTTACCTCAGGTAAGGTCGGGCTGCCCATCACATCCTCTTCTTCAATTCCGTGAATCATAACATTCCAAGGATCAAACCAATCTTCAGGATTGATTAGGGATGTCCACTGACCTTTAATTTTTCCATCCACAACATGTACAATCCCAATTTGGCAGATGCTGGCTCTATCTGCGTTTGCTGTCTCTACGTCGATAGAATTAAATCTCATCTTGATATTTCCTTTCCTAAGGATCGACCTTTGAAATAGAAAACCTAAATGTAAGTATAGGAAAAATCAGGCGCCTTTTGGGTCCTCTCTCCAGTCGCTGGACACCCCAAGGGCAGGGTAAAACCCTCTGATGGTCGTCTGCAGGCCCTTCGACAGGGCTCGCAGTACGGTTTTGTTTCTTGTCTGCCAGTTTCAGGATCAATCCGGGATTTTGAGGGTTGTTGAGGGCACACCAAGCCGTACGGCCGGCGAAGAAGGAGATCGGGATGGGGAGGTTAGGCAGCGAGCTCGAACGGGGCTGAGGAAGGGCCGTCGGAGGGGCCATCACCGCCGGCCGGGCAACTCGATTCCGTTTAGATAGCGTCGGATCGAGGCCTGGATCGGTCAAGGAGGCGATGATCCTCAGGCGACCGCCACAGTCCGCGCATTGGCTGATCTCGGCGGAAAACACGCGCGGGCGAGCAGGGCCGCCCATCCCAGCCGATGACCGCAGGCCAGAGCGCTCGAATCGCGGTCCGCAGCCCTCGGTCCCTCAATTGGTTTCGAGGGCACCATGCGGTCACGGTCCCGGGTACGAGGCGCCAGGACACCGTGGTAGCGCAGGTGATGGAGCCGGAGCGGGGTACCAGGGCGGCCAGCTTCTCGAGCAGTTCCAGGAGCGAGGGCAGGAGATGGCTCGTCCCATCCGACCAGAGCGTTTTGCGTCCTAAAATTTACCGTTTACGGGCGATAATAGAATTGAATGTTATGCCTTCTCGAGGATTTAACCTACGGTAATATTCCAAATTGTAAAATTGTTGTACGACTTCAAGGAGTCTCTCAGCTTCCCAAAAAGAGAAAAATCGCTTTGGTTCGTATCTATCTTGTTCTAGAATGCCTTCAAAATTTTCTCCTCCCCAAAGTCCAAGGTACATTAAACCGTTTCCGTTGAGTCGAGTTGCGATTAGACCGAAAATGTAACCGATATCCTTCTTTGGTATATGTAGGAGGCAATTCATCGTATACACCGCGTCAAAGGTTTCGTCCATTTGATTGAGGTCGTAGCAATCCAAAACTTGAGCAGGGACACCCTTTTCTGCCGTGAGTTTCACCATTGTTGGTGCGTTATCCACCACAAGAACTTGGAACCCTTGACTTTGAAAAAATTGGGCATCTCGACCGGGACCACCGCCAATTTCAAGAATGGTCTTTCGGCGCTCCTCCTTCAAAAGCTTTAGGAACTCTGAACGCTCTTGATCCTTAAATTCGTCGGTAGTGCCAGACTCCCTTTGATAAGCGTATTTCTCGTAAGACTCAATGAGGGTGTCAGTGAATTGCATCGTGCCGATACTCATTTCAGTCTAGGTGATTCTCAATACCGTCTTTCCCAACCCCAGCTAGCGCTTCCGGAAATAAGCGGCTTGATTTCTTCGGGCAGGGTTTCGATGAACTCAGGGCTGACCTCGTTGCCGGGCCATTCGCGCACCATGGGCGGGGTATACCCTGCGATCAGGATGGTGCGCTCCTTGTCGCTGCGGATGGCGGTTGAGCTGTGGATCAGGGATTCCGGAAAGAGCAGGACCGAGCCGGCGGTTGCCTCAACCTGGTAGATCAGTTTGTCATCGGAAAGGGCGGCTTCGATCATCTCTTCCCTGGGCCAGGTGAGCCGGTGGCTGCCGGGAACGACACAGGTGCCGCCGTCGTCGGGTCCCACGTCGGTGAGATTGGTCAGGGTCTTGACGAAGATGCAGTGGAATTTGCTCTGTTCGATGTAGGTTCCCCAACCGTGCTGCGTTCCGCGATGAAATCCGGTGGGATTATAGCGCCGTCTGTAAAGCGCCTTGATATCCGCCTCCGGATCCCTGCGATTGATAATCGCCTCGCTCTCCTCAAGGCGAACCTTGCCGCCGACCACATCTTCGACGAGCGGCACCAGTCTGGGATGGGCGGCATATTCCAGCAGGGAAGGATCGTACTCCACCAGGTTACCCAGCCGTAGGTGGTGCTCACCATGCCAGCGGGCATAAATCCGTTTGGACTCGAGGTCCGGGTCGGCTTTCATCCGGTGGAGTGCTTCCTTCATCCGAGCGACTTCGCCGGGGGAGAATACGTTCTCCAGGAGGACAAAACCGTAGATGTCGAAATGCAGCCTTTGGGCGGGGGTGAGATTAACGGTTTCGGTGTTTTTCATGTATGGATCCTTTCATAAAATAGCAGTCGCGAATTTACGGGGCCCCGTAGTGCTACTCCCCTTTGGGCTCGCCTGCGTCCTCGGGAAAGAGCACTACCCGCACATAGCGGTCCATGTTGAAATACTTCTGCGCGGCCTGCTGCACCATCTCCGCGGTCAGCGAATCGACCAACTCTGGATACTGAATCAGCAGCCGTGGATCGACCCCGTTGAAGTCGAGCGATTCCAAAGACCCGACCCAGAAACTGTTCTCTTTGAGGTCGACCTCGCGCTGTCGCCGGCGCATTTCCTTGACCTTGTCGATGTACAGTTCGGTGGTGCCGACGGTTTTTAAACTGTCGATCTGCCCAAAGATAACCTGCGTCAGCTCCTCGACGCGCTCGGGATCGCTGCCGAAGGTGATGGAGATGCGGTACTCCTCGTCCGGGTAGCGCGAGCCGCTGCTGCCGACCCAGACCCCATAGGTGCCGCCCAGGTCCTCGCGCAACACCTCGCGCAGCTTGATCTGCAGCACGGAGGTCATGGCCCCGAGCTCGAGGTTGTTTTTCCAGCCGTCGTATTCAAAGGGGCCGGTGAAAATCATCCGCGATCGGCTCTTGGGTTCGATGCCGCGATAGACCGCTTTGTCGATCACGCCCTCCGGGGCCTCGATGCCGACGTCGCGCCAAGTCTCCTCTCGTCCCGTGGTCGGCAGGCCGCCCAAATAAGTGCGCACCAGCGGCTCCATGCCTTCGAGGGTGAAGTTGCCGACGAAGAAAAACGAGAAGTCGCCGGCGTCGGCAAAGCGATCCTGGTACACAGCCATCGACGTGGCCAAGTCCATCTCGTCGAGCAACTCCAGCGACCAGGGACGCGCCCGGTGGTGGTACTGCGCCATGGTGACCGCAATGGTGTCGCCGAAAGCTGTCTCCGGGCGCGCGCTGCGATTCTGGATGGAGCCTCTCATGCGCGTCTGGTAGGCTTGGAAGGCCGTGCTGTCCTGCCGCGGCGCGGTGAAAAAGGCATAGATCAGCTCGAACATGGTCTGGACATCTTCGGGCGAGGCCGAGCCAGAAAGGCCCTCCCGCAAGCTGCTGATCCACGGCGATACCCGCACCACTTTGCCAGCCAGTTTCTTTTCCAGTTCGATCTTGTTAAACTGCCCGATGCCGCCCTCGCTCACTACCGAGGTCGCAGTCGAGGCCGCCATGTAGTCGGCGTCGGGGACCAGCGAGTGCCCGCCGGGGCTATAGGCCCTGAAGAGGATCTCATCGTTTTTGAAATCCGTCGGCTTCAGGCAGACCCGGATGCCGTTGGAGAGTGTCCACCAGGTCACGCCGATCTTGGGGATTTGGCTGCGTTCGACGATTTCAGCCGGAGCCGGCACTTGCGCCACGAGTGGATCGTCGGACACTTCGTCGGCGTACGGAGCGATTTCCTGCTGCGCCACCTCGGCGAAGATCCCCAGCAGATCTTGCTCGTTGGGCACGGCAATGCCCTCCTGCTCGGGTGCCTCCACGGCGATCACCCGGTTTTTTTCGCTCGTCCACTCGCTGGCCAGCGCATTGACCTCCTCCAATGCAATGCCGGGCACCAGTTCCTGGTAGAGTTCGTACTCCTTGGCAATGCCGGGGATGGCTTCGTCGGTCAGCAGGTGGCGCACGTATTCGGCGGCAAAACCGCTTGATTGTTGCTTGTCGCGCTCGCGGTAGGACTGCTCCATGCCGCGCAGCATTTCCTTTTTCTCGCGTTCCAGCTCGGAGGCGGTAAAGCCGTGCTCCCGCACTCTCGCTGCTTCGAGCAGCAGGGCCTCGAGACCGGCGTCGAAACCATTGTTTTGCACCCCAGCGCCGAGGATGAAAAACTCCTTGGAGCGCAGCCAGCGCCCTTGACCCGAATAGGCTCCCAAAAAGGGCGGCTCAGGCCGCTTGGTCAGTTCGTGCAGGCGCTGGTTGAACATCCGGTGATACAGGGCCTCGATGAGCGAGCGCCGGTAGGTGCTCACCGTCCCCTGGGGCCGCAGGTCCATTTTATAGTAGATGCTGACACTGTTGTGGGTGGCTTCCGGATCGGAGGCGATGGCGAAGAGCGTCTCCTCGTGGTCGGGCACGGGGAACACCGTGCGTTCGCGGGGGCTTTCTATCGCGGGAATGGGCGCAAAATACTCCTGCACCAGTGCCTCTATTGCCGCTGGCTCAATGTCGCCGACGGCTACAAAACCCATCAGGTCGGGCCGGTACCAAGTGCGGTAAAAGCTGCGCAGGGTCTCGTGCTGAAAGGTGTCGAGCACGGCTTTCTGGCCGATGGGCAGGCGCACGGCGTAGCGCGAATCTTTCAGGATGATGGGCAATTGCTGGTCGAACATGCGCTGCTGAGCGCCGCGGCCCAGCCGCCACTCTTCGATGACCACGCCCCGCTCCTTGTCGATCTCCTCGGCCTCAAAGCTGATCTGGTGGGCCCAGTCCTCCAGGATTTGGAAGGCCGTCTCTACCACCTCGGCGCTGTCGGTGGGCACGGTCAGTATGTACACGGTCTCGTCGAAGCTGGTGTAGGCATTGAGGTCCGGCCCGAAGCGCATGCCGATCAGCTCCAGATAGTCCACCAGTTCCTGCTTGGCAAAGTTTTTGGTGCCGTTGAAGGCCATGTGCTCGGCAAAGTGCGCCAGCCCCTGCTGGTTTTCGTCCTCCAGCACCGAGCCTGCATCGACTACCAGCCGTAGCTCGACCCTGTTTTCGGGCTTCTGGTTTTTGCGGATAACGTAGCGCAGGCCGTTGGCAAGCTGGCCGACGGTTACCAGGGAGTCGATGGGCAGCTTCTCCTCGGTGGTCTTCTCCATCGGTGGCCGCGGCACGGGTGCCTGCGGGGTGCCGGCGCAGGCGCACAAGAGCACTGGAAAAACAACGGACAGCATCCAAACTCGTCTCATATCGGGCTCCTGTTTAACAGCAATGGGGTGGATTGAGGGGCAGCAAAACGATCCTTCGTATTCTTCGCAACAATTTCGCTCACGGCCCTTCAACTTCGCGCCTTTTTCCCAACTGTCTTAAGACTTCATCCTCCAGTTCCTCATAATCTATCTTTCCCGTCCACTGCGCTACGATCTGACTTTCTCCATCGAGAAGATACATCGCAGGAATCGCTTTCACCTTGAACTGATACCAGGCGGGCGTTTGTTTGGCGTCTACAAAGATGGGATAAGAAATATCCAATTTGTCCACCATCTTTTTGATCTTCTCAACCCGGTCTTTGTCTTCATCTATAGACACTCCCCAAACGTCAAAACCTTTGTCGGAATAGGCGCTGTAGAGTTTTTGCAACCGGGGCATTGTCTCGAGACAAGGTTTGCACCATGTCGCCCAGAAATCCAAGAGCGCGACTTTGTCCTTCAAATCCCCCAACGCCTTGTCCCCGCCCTCCAGCATTTCAACGGCGAAGGCTGGTGCAGGCCGTGGAAAAACCGGGGGTAAATAAGCCAGGGGATCCGAGTCGAATTCTATTTTGCAGTTTTCGGAACAAAAATAGTACGCCTTGCCATTATGTTCCGAATGGGCTTTGACCTTTTCCAACCCGGTCTCGCCGCCCTTCAATGCACAGACGCTACAAAGCGCTTTGTCGGGAATCCGGGCTTCAGCAACAAGCGAAGCCGAACTTGCCAAAACAATCAGAAATAGAAAATTGCAATAACGCATTGATCCTCCACACTAAAATCCAAGAGAAAACGAAATACCCAGGGTTTCAAGCCAGACATACATCAAACTGACACCGTAGTGCGCGGCAAAATAATTCAGCATCACATGCCCCCGGTCGCCATCATACATCGGTCGAAATGAAAAGCCTTTGCCCAATTCGACCCCCGCACCAAAGGGAACGTTGAGCTTCCCATCCCATTCCGAATAATTCAAGCTGCCGTAAAAAGAAGTGCGCAACCGGGGTAGAAATTTACTAATAGTCGCGAAGTAAGACTGTTCCCCCGCCGGCGAACCAATTCGATCCGAGCTCGTGCCCAAAAAAAGCGCCGGACGCGTCTCTGTCTCGGTTAACAAAAACAGAGTCACAAGAGGTCCTGCCTCTTTTGCCTTTGGATTCAGCTCGACACCGACTTGCAGGCGTTGATGCAGGCGGTAATTTGCCGTGAACCGCCACTGCGGACGGTCCATGGACGTATCTACATACCGCCCCGAAAATGATAATTTCGTATGAATGCCACTTCCCCGGAGTGGTGCGCCTTCGCCAGGTCAGCCCATTCAGGTAGGGGTCATCGAAAATGTCGGCCGTTCACTCAGGGTAGAATCCGCTTGCGTTTCCCGGGCAAAAACAGGTGATGTGCCCAGGTACAAGGTCAAAAGAAAAAGAGTGAATTTCATCATCATGCTCCGTTGACCTGGAAGAGTCTATAAATCATAAAAAACGTCTTCCGGATAAAAAACGTCTTCCGACCCATCACCGCAAACCTGTGCCACGACTCCCACCTGGTTCCGCCGGGCGGCCGGTTGCCGCCGTTGCGCGGAATGCGCTCCACCCACTTCAGAAGGATGGGATCGGGCAGGCCGAATTGGCAGAACACCATGTTGCCCTTGCCCTGGTGATGCCGATCATTGCCAGCGGCCGTGGGCAGGTTAAAGAATTCATTGTGGATCTGCGGTCTGAAGCGAGGGTGGAATAAGGAAGGCAAATACGCCTTGCATCGGGAGGTGTCACGTTCTAAAGTAAAGAAATGGATTCGCGTCTTTTCCTTGTTCCCAAAAAGAGGGGAATACCGGTTTCAGGTCAGGCCGGTACGAATGCATAACCGGAGAGAACTACCCATGTCCGTACTCAGTACCAGAGATCTAAAATTCTTCGAGGAATATGGCTACGTCATTGTCCGCCAGGCTGTCCCCCGGGAGCAGGCCGAAGACAGCGCCCGCGCCTTGTGGGCGTTTGCACAAAAGGATCCGGATGATCCCGAAAGCTGGTACGCGGAGCCGCCGCCAGGGCCCGCTGGTCCCGATGGCCCTGGGGTCCCGGCTCGCAAGGGCACCATCATGATCGAGATCTACCACCAGCAGACCCTGTGGAACAACCGCACGGCACCACGTGTGCACCGGGCTTTCAGCCAGGTTATGGGCAGCGAAAAGTTGTGGGTCAGCCACGACCGCGCCAGCATCAATCCGCCGAGCCGCGACCCCGGGGCCATGGAGAAGGGGTTGCACTGGGACGCAGACCTGCAAGACCGACCCGTGCCCTTCGGGGTGCAGGGCATCCTGTACTTGAACGACACCCCCGAAGAACAGGGGGCCTTTGTCTGCGTCCCGGGGTTTCACAAAAAACTGGAGGACTGGCTCGACCATCTGCCTCGGGGCAGCAGGACCTACGAGGGAGCCGATGCGCCCAAACGCGTAGGGGCCGAAGCCGGCGACCTGATCATCTGGCGCACGGCCCTGCCGCACTCGGCCGGCATCAACCGGGGTACGCGGCCCCGGGTGGCTCAGTACATCGCCATGGCGCCTGCACGCAATGACGATAAAGAGGCACGCCAGATCCGCATCGACTTCTGGCGCCATCGCCTGACAGGGGAATTTGCCCTTGGGGGGCGCTATGGAAAAGGGCGCGAGCACTCCGAGTCGCCCACCGCAGAGCTGACGCCGCTGGGCCGAAAATTAGCCGGTGTCGACTTGTGGGAATGAGCGCTGCGACCCAATTCCCTCTTTTTCGCTCCGCTCAGCAGAAGGCTGGGCTGGCTGGCAATCTCAGACTCATCTGAAGAGGATGGTGGATCATGGACCGCTTTCAGCTCTCTCCGCAACAGAAGGCCTTCTTCGAGAGCTTCGGTTTCCTCGCCCTGCCCGGCCTGGTGCGCGACATCGCGGGGGAAATCATCGATGCCTTCGAGGAGGTCTGGTCGCGCCGGCCCGCCAACAACGGCGAACGGCACGACGGCAGCAGGAACTCGCAGATCGTGCCCTTCATCGACCAGCACGAGCGCCTTTGCGCCCTGTTGGACGACCCCCGGATCGAAGGACTCGTGGAAGGGCTCGTCGGCGAAGGTTTCAACTATGTCGGCTCGGACGGCAACTTCTTCGTCGGTGACACGCCATGGCATTCCGACCGCTGGCTCAGCGAGGTGAGATTCGTCAAAGTCGCCTTCTATCTCGACCCGGTAAAGAGGGATTCCGGCTCCTTGCGTCTGATTCCGGGAAGCCACCGGCTCGAAGATACCTTTTCTTTGCAGCTCCAGGAGGCGATCAAGCAGTCGCCCGAAGCGTGGGGGGTAGAAGGGCAGGACGTACCGTCGCTGGCCGTAGAAACCGAGCCGGGCGACGTCGTGGTCTTCATGCACAGCCTCAAGCACGCCTCCTTCGGCGGGGGCAGGCGACGTCGCATGTTCACCATCAACTGCTGCCAGCGCGTTCCCGACGAGCACACCGGCATACTGAAGGCGTGTATCAGCGCTCACGTGCGCTACGGCATCGACAGAATGTACGACGATAGAATGCTGGCCACGGCCGGACCGCGGCGACGGACTCATCTCGAGCAGGTACTGGCGCACCAGGGACACATGCCCGGAGAGTTGGCGAAATTGAGGGCGAGCTCCTGATGGGTCCAGCCTCGAGCAAGTGGTCGCCGCGTCTGACCGTGGTGTTGCCGGCAAGGTTCTCGATCCGAAGCACGACCGCCTGAAGGAAGCCGGAATGAGACGGGAAGAATACGATTTCTTCAAGGAGAACGGCTACCTGGAGCTCGGAAAGATCTTCAGCGACGAGGAGGTAACTCGCTTGGTGGATCTTTTCGACCGGGAACGGCGGGAGCATGGCCGCTTCTGGAAGGACACCGGCATCTGGCAAACCCTGTACGGGGACGCCCTCCTGACCGCGCCCGGGTTTGACGAAATCATCCGCCACCCGAAGGTCATGGAACCCCTCCAGGAGCTGATGGAGGACGAAATCTGTTTCTCGGAAATCTGCCTCCGGCACATGGGGCCGTACCACGGCGAGCCGATTCCCGGGATGACCTCATGGAAAGGGCCGGTGGGGCGCCGCTGGCATCGCGACGGCGGGGAGCGGTTCATGTGGCCGGGACCACCCGCTGCGCATCGGCTATGTCATGCTGATGGTCTACCTGACGGACGTGAGCGCTCCCACCCATTGCTTCTCCATTTCGCCCGAATCGGTCGATCAGGAGATTCTGGACAAGGAGGCTCAGCTCGAGCGCGGCGGAATCCGCGACCTGCACGGCAGGTCCGGTTCGGCGATACTGTTCAACGTATCGGTTCTACACACGGTTACCGTGCGTCCAACCGATTCCGAACGCAAATCCGTCCAGGTCTGCTACGGCCACCATCACCGCGGCGACCTCGAGGGCGCGAGCGCCTCCATGGTCCCGGCCTCCCTGTGGCGGGAACATCCCGACGAGAAAGTGCGTCGGTTATACGGCGTTCTCACGGGCCGAACCCGGGAATATCTGCAGTGTACAGCCGGGCGAGGGGAGATTGCCTTGAATGAGGCCCTGGAGATTCTTGCCGATATCCGCAAAAGGTAAGGCATGAGCAAAAATTTGAATCTGCGCCCAGGCGGAGAGCGCAGACCGATGATGCGATGGCCGAGGCGCACATGTTCAGAATAGAACCCATCAGTCTCCGATTCGTACTGGTTATCGGCATCATAGTTGCGCTCATGATCCCGCTGATGTCGGTAATGGTTCTTGTCCATGAACGAAAGGGTTACTACGAGGAGGCGGTGTCTGATGTTGCCCAAGCTTGGTCGGGACCACAAGCCGTTGCCGGTCCAACCCTGCTAGTCAAGCTAAGGCAGGCGGCGGACGATGCCGACGATTCAACCACTCGCCGCAAAGACCTGATCTACATGCCCAGTCAGCTGACGATAACGCATAAGTCGTCTCACGAAATGCGCAACCGCGGCATTTACAAAATTCCTGTGTTTACTGCAATGGTCTCTGGGACAGCCGAGTTTCGTCCTGTCGATGCAGGTGAGCTGGACGGGGAAATCGACCAGGTTGCAATAGCCTTGGGCGTTTCCGACAGCCGAGGCGTCCGCGACGCCGCCATTCAATGGAACAACGTTGAACTTCAAGACCATACGTCGACACAGTTGCGAGGTCTTGGAAACACAGTGCAAGTCGAACTCGATCCGGAGGCGGTACTCGAAGGGGGAACAGTCACTGTCGAACTCCAACTTCGGGGAACGGACCGCTTTTCGGTCCTACCTGTAGGGGACAACACAAAAGTCTCCATGCAGTCCGATTGGCCGGACCCCAGTTTTGACGGCAGGTACTTGCCTGACGTGCGCGAGGTAAACGACGACGGATTTTCGGCATCGTGGTCTACACATGCGTTATCGCGAGGGTTCCCGGCGATTGTGAGCACGGCAGAACTCGAATCGGCACTTCGAACCATCGCGAATAGCTCGGGGCGGGCGAGCGACCTTGGGTATTCGATACTGCACTTGAACACACCCTATCGTGGCGTTGAACGCTCGATAAAGTATGGTGTTTTGTTCATGGTAATGACAATGGTCAGCATAATTTGCATCGAGTTAATGTCAAAGGCTCGATTCCACATCATTCAGTATGGGGTTGTGGGGGCCGGCCTCGTGCTGTTTTTCCTAACCGTGCTGTCCCTCTCAGAACACCTAGGATTCGGGGCGGGATATGTTATCGCAGCGATAATCCTGGCGGCAATGACGGTTGCTTACGTTTGGTTCGTGAGTCACATCAAGTCCGTTGCGACTACCATGGGTCTCGTGCTGCTCGTTCTCTATGCTGGACTCTATTTGGTACTGCAAATGAACGAATACGCTCTGATCTTCGGTACGGTTCTGCTGTTGATCCTTCTCGCCGCGCTTATGTTCGCGACAAAGTCGCTCCATCCTTCCGACTCGGAATAGCCGGCGCCGGAGAGAAGACGGAGCCCTCGAATCGCGGTCCGCAGCCGGCGGCTCCGCAACAACTGCGAAACCTTCCAACCATTCCCTCTCGACGGCGGGCGGTCCTGGATCATCAGGCGCGGCGCGAACATATCCTCCTCACGTTCCCCGTCCTCGGGCCCGCTGATCCGCGCTTCTCAGAACAATCACGTTTCCACTGATTCTTCCCCGACAGGCCATCTGGTGATGGCGTATCTGCGTCCGGGATTGCCCCGCCTGTCGATCCGTGTTTATATAGCCGTGCACCACAATGTGGCGAACCTGCACCGGATCCATGAAAGAGTCCATGGACCGACGAGTCCAAGCCCATGAATGAAGCGGTCCCCACAATGTCGCGCTCCGAGCGCGCAATCCATCCGTCAGGCGAAAGTGATACGACGCCGCCGTTGATCACCCTGCGGGCGATGCTCCTCGGCATTGTGACCATTGTGGGGACCTTCTACTACATCATCCAGATCGCCCAGAAGCAAGGCTCGGGCACCTACGTGCAGTCGCAATATCCGATGTCGGCGTTCATGCCCTTTGTATTGTGGCTCTTCGCCAATACGGCGTTGGCACTGATCTGGCCCCGCCTGTCCCTGCGCCGGGGCGAAATGCTCACCATCTTCTGTATGACCTGGGTGGTGGCAGTCACCCCGGTGTGGATCAATTTCTGGGCTTCCCTGCTGTCGGCGCCCACCTATTTCGCCAACGACGAGAACCAGTGGGCCAGTACCCTCTTCGGTCATCTGCCCTGGCAAGTCTTCGTGACTCCCAGCTCGAGGGTTATCGACAATTTGTGGAACGGGCTGCCCGAGGGGATGTCGGTGCCGTGGGACGGCTGGGTGGGAACGGTCGTTCAATGGTTGGGAGCTACCGGCGCGGCAACGGTATTTGGCTATTGCCTGCTCGTCGTCTTCCGGCACCAGTGGCAGGAGAACGAGAAGCTCCCGTACCCACTGGCGCAGCTACCCCGGGATCTGACCGCGGGATTCGAGCAGAAACGGCGGCTGCCGCAGATTTTCCACTCGAGGCTTTTCTGGATCGGCTTCGCCGTGGTCTTTGTGCCGCAACTCCACAACATTGGTACCTACTTCGTCCCGGGGCTGCCCACCTTCGGTCTGTTCTGGGATTACTATCCCTACTGGTTCGACCACGGGCTCGTTTACGGCTTCATCCGAGTGATGCCCCTGATATTGATGGTGGTCTACCTGTGTCCGGTTCACATCCTGGGCAGCATCGTCATCTTTCACGTTCTGGCCACCTTCAAACAGGGGTTGATCCGGCGCTACGGGGCCCCGGACATCGGCTTTGGCTCCACCGATATGCGACTGTTCCTGTGGACCGAGAGCCACGGCGCTCTTGTCTTCGTGGGTTTGTGGTCGATCTGGATTGCGCGCCGTCATCTTCGCGAGATATGGCGGCAAGTTCGCTCGGGCGTAGGGGACCAACGCGAGGTGGCCAGCTACCGGTTGGCGCTTGCGGGTCTGGTCCTATCGGCGCTCTACGTGGTGGGATGGGCGGTCAGCATGGGCGTAAGCCCGCCGATGGCCGTGGGCAGCTTTGCGCTGATGGTGATCGCCTATTTCGTGACCGTCAAAATGGTGGCGGCCAGTGGCATCGCGTATCTCTATCCACCGCGCGTTTACCTGAAAGGGGACGCCTTCTTTCTGGAGTTGGTTGGTTCGATCTACGTGCCGGCGAGGCGGCTGGTACCCTTCAAGGTTTTCACGAGTTATGCCTTTCTGGGCCACTTTACGATTCCGGCGTGGCCGGCGATTGCGCATCACCTGCGGATATTCTCCCTGAAACGACAACCGGGGTGGGTAGCCGCCGTGGTGTTGATCAGCTTTCCAGTGGGATTCGTTGTCGCGTTATGGGCCTTGCTCGACCTGGCTTACACCGAGGGGGGAGCGATCTATCTGTGGCGGAGAACCACCTGGAGGTTCAACGACCTGGTCCACCTTATCAACAATCCCACCGCGCCCAGCCTGGGCAAGTGGGTTCTGTGGTTGGGAGGTTTTCTGGAGGCGGGCGTTCTCACCCTGTTGCGCAACCGCTTTCACTGGTTACCTCTCCATCCAATCGGCCTGATCGTTCAGATGACCCACACGGCATGGTGGTATTGGATCAACTTCCTCCTGATCCTGATCATCAAGGCATCGCTCTTGCGTTTCGGAGGGATCAAGGCCTACTTGGCCGGCAAACCGTTCTTCTACGGTTTGGGAGTCGGTTACGTGATCGGGGTGGTACTTTCCACGATTGTGGATATGATCTGGTTTCCCACCGCCGGCCACCGGGTGCACTGGTGGTGAATCGCGTGCCGCTCAGGTCACCCGGCGCCACGGACGCGGTTGACTCCAATTGCGGTGGGCTGCTACCAAAACACTGGGTCTACCCGCCGGACGACATAATTCCGGCCTCTATTTCCGTTCGATGGGTATGGAACCAATCCAGGAGGTCCAAACTGACAGTTCCTCCTTCTATCTTCTCAAGTTCTGGGAGGCAGCGGGCCAGCATTACATACAGCATGTGGTCTCTCTCCAACGGACGAAGGGGATTGACCGCGTTGTATGATGTCAGGCTCGCCGACGTTCTTCAGAACGAAGCGCTCGCCTGTGGTCAACTCGAGGTGATACACCTTTGAGACTGTGGCTGGCTTGATGCACCGGAGCGGGATATCCCAGGCTCCCAGAGCCCGTTCAGCTTCTTTCATCTGACCATCGATAGGCAGATGTTCCTCCAGACCGACTCGCCTTTGCGGCCTCCTTCATCGACGGTGGAGGGCGGTCAACGGTTCGCGCGTTCACGCCATCTCTGCCACCATCCACTGCATGGGGCGCCGCCGCATGACCCGTTTAAACGGGAGATTCCCCGGTTCAGCAAGGAAGCAGAGAATCTCCCCGGATGTGGAGGGCAGCATCATTGACACATGGAGGCCGTCGCGCCAGGTGCACGGCCATTTCGGGGCGCCGATCACAACGAGGTCGCAGTTGGACTGCACATGGCCATCGCGGATGAGCGGCTGCATCGTGGTGACAAACGAGACGTGCGGCGGCCCGTCAGTGGTATCCTCGGCCAAGCCGAACAGTTGGCGGATTCCTACCTGAACCGAGTGACCCCGCCGGACATGCTCTTTCAGTTCCTCCAGATTGCCGCGGACGGGATTGCCATCGGCATCGTGCTCGTAGACGGTTCGCCAGCGGTCGCAGATAAACCAACGATATATCCCGTACGGATAGGCCTGGCTCTCATCCAGGCGCACATCACGCCACATCCACTTCACTTGGCAAAAGGTCCCGGAATCGTCGTATTTGAAGATGCTGATGTATGGTTGCTGTATGTCCTGGCCGCGGTGCACATAGCTGTGGTGGTGGCTCATGAGTCCTGCAAACGCGCCGCCCGTACCGGCATAAGTCTGCTGGAAATAGAGGGTTTCCTCGTACCGATCGGTGGTCATGTAAAGCCTGAGATCTGCGCCTCGGCGTAGCGCTGCCGCCAACTCGGAAACCGACCCATGGGATGAGGTCAGGTCCCTCCGCTGTTCAAGGGCAAGCGTCCAGCAGTGTCCCATTGTGCGCGTTTCCTTTCGCGGTGAATTATCTAACTAATGATTATACCGGGGGAATGCGGTATATCCCCGTTTTATTCCGGGTATCTAGCCAAGTCAACAGTTGGTGGGGCGGTGATAGGGCGAGCGGGTCCGTTCACTCCACCCGAGGGCCGCAGGACGATGTAGTACAACATGGCGGCAAGGGTCAAAACACCCGAAACCAGCGCCCGCCGGGGGATGGGTGGCGCTTCCTCCTCACGTCCGAATCCGTGCGGGGGGCGGGCCGTAAAGCCCGCCCCCCGCGACTTCAGACAGCAAATCCACTTCTGCGCAGCATCTACAGCCTTACACAGATCAGGCTCGCCTATTTGAGCAAGCTCATCGAATGGGTGGCGGTGAAGTCGCCGGCCTGCATCCGGTAGAAGTAGACCCCGCTCGACACCTGCTGGCCGCTGCGATCGAGACCCTCCCAGGTGGTCGTGTAGGTGCCGGCGCTCAGTTCCTCGTTCACCAGGCTGGCCACCTGCTGGCCGACCGCGTTGTACACCTCGATCTCGACGTACTCGACAGTCGGCACGCTGAACTCGATGGTGGTCTCCGGATTGAACGGGTTGGGATAGGCCCGGCCCAGGCTGTAGCTGTCGGGCGTGCCGGCGCTCTCGACCGCCTCCACCGCGGTCGCGCCGTCGCCGAGTCTGGCGGATTCCACATCCAGGGGGATGTACATCAACGCCCCCGGACCCCGTTTCCCCTCTTCGGCGGGACCAAACCCCCTGGTCTCCAGATAGTAATGCCCGCTGGTGTAGGCTCCGTCATAGGGGCCGCCCTCGTCGTCGACGATGGTGAGGAACCAGCTCGTGATCGGACGGAAGGGACCGATGGTGGGCGGCAATATGACGTCCATGAGGCCGGAGCCGTCGCGCCCATAGCCGCTGAAGTCCGCGCCCCGCTCGTTGTTGTAGGAGGACATGAAGAGCGTACTTCCATTGGTTTGGACCGCCATCTGCATGTTGGAAGAAATTGACCCGCCCGGCATGCCGAGTACGGCCGCATCTTCATTGGAGATACGGTCCCCTCTGTAATCTCCAATGTCATTCACCCACATGAGGTCGCCATCGTGGTTCACGTGCGAGATCTTGGACGTAGCCCAGGAGGAGGTCCAGATCCCCAGGGAATTGACCGCGATATTGCGCGGACCCGTGGAGCTGGCCACCTCATTGCCCTCATCATCGGTGCTGTAGTTGATATAGACGTCGGACAGGTCGAACTCGCGGCTGATCTCGCCCGAAGTCTTGTCCCACGACTCGATCGTGGGGAAGGGCACATCGCCCTTGCTGTCGTGCGCCGCGTAGACGATGCCCAGAGGTTCCCAGGGCTCGATCCCCACGATTCTGTCCTCCTTGTTGGCGGCAAAGCCGTTGTCGCCGAAAGAGGTGTCGCGGTCCCACGCCCTGGCCGAGCGATTGATGATCATCTTGTAGAGCCCGCCGAACTCACCGCTGTTGTGGGTCGTCCAGAAGATCTCGGTGCTCTCGTCGTCTGGGCGGAAGCCGCCCAGGGTGCGTGCCCCTTCGAAATCCAGCACGCCGTTGTAGTTCCAGCGCTCCCAGGCGTTCGGGTTGGCAATGTAGTCGGTGCCCAGGGTGCCGCGGATGACGTCGCCCGCCCCGTACACGCCATCGGCACCGGCGCGGTCGGCTTCCTGCATCCAGATCTCGGCCGGGTCATTGCGCGTGTCGATGCGATTGTGGCCAAAACCCGTGCCGGCGCCGGGACCAGCCAGGGACGGCTTGTCGAGGTTGTTGACCGCGATCAGGTCGAATTCGTACTGGCCGGCGCCTGCGGCATTGCCCTGCCAGTCATTCCCGTCCCAGGTGATGGTGTTCCTACCCGCCTCAAAGATCTGGTCCGGTGTCAGGGCCACGAACTTGTCCTGCTGTTCCAGGCGCAGCCAGGCGCCGAAAGGCCCGGTCCGTCCGGTCTCGGTGTTGCCCTTCTCGTATATGGCCACCCAGGCCCTGCCGCGCTGGTTGAGGGTGAAGGGAATGGTCGCACTGCCCTGCCCGTTATAGGCCACGTCCTGGACGGTAATGAGCATGGGATTGAACACCCCGGATACATCGGGCTGAGCAAAGTTTTCATCCCAACCGGGTCCTTCGGGAAAGGTCGGTGCTTGTTCCTCCTCGGCCCACACCGTGCCCGGGGCCAGCACGGCCAGGGCCAGGCCAATTAAACTAAAGCGCACTGCTCGCATGATTTTTCTCCTGTAAGGATTATGGTGATCGAATACCTTATGGCGCGGGCCGGTGGAAGTAACTTCATAGTTTTGCGTCTGCGATATCACTCTGAGAAAGCGGACTCAAATAACCAGGAACGAACTTCTACCGGGGCCGCGCCAGGCATATAAAAACCCCACATAAACGCCCCCATCGTAGGACTCTCCGGTATCCACCTCCTTTCACCGCTACGATTAGTCGAAGGAATAATATACAACCTTTCATTGGTCAGTGTAAAAGTTTCACCCAGTTCAACAAAAAACCGCACTACCCAAGCATCTCATCTTCCCAGTGAAGCTGTCTTGTGCGGATTGGCTTCTTCATCTCCATACCTCGACTCATCCCATGTTGCGATCTCATTCTTCATTCGACACATACGCCGCGTAGAGGAACACGTCCCCGGGACGCTCGCACTCCCAGTTGATCCGCACCCGCACGGGAGAGTCGATCCCCTCCAGGGACCGCGTTCCCTTCCAGGCGACCCGCGTCCGCAGCCCCTCCTCGGCAACGGGAAGGCAGTCCGCCCGGTCGTACCCGGGAATCGGCTGCATGCGCTCGTCCAGCAGTTCCACGGTGAGCCGGTTCTGCGGCGACAACCCCTGGGCATTGACGTACACCGACGCCGGGGATCCCTTCAGATCGATGGGACAAGAGACGCAGTGGGGGTCGGCGTACTCCGGCACCCTGTCGCCGATGTGCTCGCGCCAGTAGAGCTGGTGGGTGTCCTCGCTCGGCAGCAGGTTCGGCCTGGGGTCGGGCACGACCTCGAAATAGCCGAGGCGGTCGCGCGGGAACCGCGCCACGTTCAGGTCGCCGCCGCGCCAGTTCGAGTACCAGAAGAGGGACTCGTCGCCGACGTTGGCGAACCCCTGGCCCTGCTCCAGGGTGGGGAAGTCCCTCCCCTCCCGTTCGATCTCGTAGGCGGGGATGAACTTGAAATCCGGGATCGGCTCGGTGAAGTGAAGGGCGTCGTTGCTGACGAGAAACCCGAGGTCCATGCTGATGAAACGGCGGTCGTTCGACTCGCCGTGCCACATGCCGTAGACCCCGATTATGACGTTGCCCCGGTCCCACAGGCCGGCCCCGAGATGCACCTGCTCGCCGGCGTGGCAGCCGGCGATCTGCCGGTAGGGATGGCGGTCGCGGCGCAGCCCCAGCACCACGGCGTCGCTCCAGTTGTCGAAGTCCCAGGAGACGAAGGTGACCAGGGCTCTCTTGGTGCCGACGTTCCCACCCTGTCCGTTGAGGAGATAGCAGCCGTTGAACTTGATCAGCCCGGTAGGCTCGATGGCGTTGTGCTTGAGGATCGGGTTGTTCGGCCCCTCCTTCCAATGGATCCCGTCATGGCTGTACGAGGCGGTGATGTAGAAGGGGTGGTCCTCGGTCACCATCTTGAAGCGGCGCGCCGGATCGGGGTCTTCTGGATCGTAGAGCACCGAGCAGGAGGTCGGCTCTCCCGGGGCTTCGAAGGGGAGGAGGTTGTTCCGTTTCGAGCCGTTGAACTCGACCAGACCCAGCTCGGGCTTCTCCCAGTTCACGCCGTCGGTGCTGACGGCGTAGCAGAGCTGTTCCGGTGTCGGCTCGCCGTCGATTTCCCCGCGGGCGAGGTACCAGAGCCGCAGCTCCTCCTCGACCTGGCAGACGGCGCCGTAGTACTTGATCGCGCGGCTGTCCGGGGTCCCCGGCCCGCCGCGCTCCATGGAGACGAGGTGGCCCTTGTAGGGGTTCACCCCCTCGACGAGCCCGATCTGCAGCCGGTATCGGAACGGTATCGTGCGGTCGTCGTAGGGGAACAGCACCGCTTCGCTAATCTCGATTCCGGGTCCTCCATTCAGTACGATCATCCGTCTTCCTCTCCTCGGTGGGGTTGTGGTTGGGTCGCAGGCCTGACAGTCTGTTGAGATCGACGGGGTGCCGATCGGGGTAAGGTAGTCCTCCCCGGGGGGATCGCGCGCGGGATCGGTGGATTGACGCCGCCGCGGCAGGAGTTACCCTCGACTGCCGCTACCGCCCCGTTGATGGAAGCACGTTCCCGACACGAACTAGAAGGTTCGCATCCCCGAAGTACAGGTAAAATGAGACACCTTTTGGGCCCTCTGTCAAGTCGCTGGACACCCCAAGGAACAGGGCAAGTTCCCTGAGGATCGTTTGCAGGTCCTTGGGCTACTCCCGGGCGATGACCTCGGGAGCCACTCCGGCGATCCCCGGAACCAGCGCGGCCACCATGCCCGTTCGGTCGGTTCCGGCCGAGCAGTGGAAGAGGGCCGGCAACGAGTCGTCGAGCGGCGATACGTCCTTATGCACCTCCCACTGGCCTGTGCTGGAATCAAGCAAACGGCTGCATCCACCGGAAAAGAAAAGCAGACCACTCATGCAAATGGAGGGAATTAATCGTTTCATGATGCGGATCGCCTTTTATAGTCCGCTCGCATCGGCAAAGCCGCGGGCATTCTGGAATAGCTTCAGCCACGGCTGCTCAGCCCCCGTCCACTCGGCCGGGACGCCAAGACAGAGTATGTCCCGAAGCCGGCCACTGCGGTTAACCGCCCGATAACCGACGAAGAAAATCGCGGCTTTGCTGGCTTGCAATGTCGGGTGCAGCCACTTGCTCGTACAACTCTCCCATTCCCTCGCCGCGTTGACCGTTTACTGGCGGTTCGAGTACTTCGATTAGCACTGCTTCCAGAAGTCGAATAAGGTGGTCAGCATCAATCTTGCCACACAAGGGTTCCAGTTGGCTGTTGTCCTGGACACCGCGGGATCCACCCCATGAAAACTTATTCCACCTCAGCGTTTTTTTGCTAGTCTCCTTCTGGTGGGCGTTTAGGCGACGATACAGTGACCCTTCACCCACGTACACGACTGAATTTCCCCGGTGCAACAGATATACGCCTTTTTGCTCAGCAAAATTGACTCGATCAGATGAGCGTGTTTGCCGTCCTAAGATTTCGGGCCTTCCCCAAGCGACTTTTTCCCTGTCCCAGTACATTCCGAAGGCGTGTACTTTGAGCCTTTGAATTCCATCCGCGGATTCTTGTTCCTCAGTTTCGTCTAAATCTTCATCTTCTGATTCCGACAGCGAGTTTGACGCACTAGTTAATGCGAACATCCCTCTGCCGGTCTTTCGAACTCCCTTGTCGTACGAACTGTTGTTAGGATCGACCATTGAGCTCAGCTGACGGTTTACCGTGTTTGCAGGAGTAGCACCGATTAACGTTCGCATCTAAGCCATGGCGTGGATTGTTCTTCCTAGGCCTACTTCCCCAACTGTATCGAAGTATTGGTACAATGAGGCACCTTTTTGGGCCCTCTGTCAAGTCGCTGGGCACCCCAAGGGGAAGCTCAGGCGGCGCACTCGAACGGCGGCTTGGGCGGGGCCCTCGGAGGGGCCAACGCCGCCGGCCGATCCGGTAGCCCGACCACACCGAAGGAGGCGGTATTCGACTTGAAAGACAGCGCCTCAGTATTTTCAGGACAACCAGCTCAGGACTTCTCCGGTGCCCATTGTGATTCCCCAGACGCGCCGGAACATGAGCAAGGCTGCCTCATGGCTGCCGGGATCGATGGTTGTGCAGGCGTCGTCGACGATGATCACATGGAAGCCCCGGTCCGCTGCATCGAGGGCGGTGGTGAATACGCACATGTCGGAAGCGATCCCGGCGATCAAAAGCGTCTCAATCTTCATGTTGCGGAGGTGGAGATCCAACCCTGTGGAGTGGAAAGCGCTGCTGGTGTTTTTGTCGAGAACGAGTTCGCCGGGTCGAGGATCGAGCCTCGTATCGATTTGATGGTCGGTTGTGCCTGCCGCGGCCAGGTGACCGGATTGGCCACGCGAGGCTGTGAGCGCAACCTGCTCACGGCTCCTGCGGCGTTCGGCCAAATCCGACCCGTCCGGCAGCAGGTTTCCATGGCGGGTAAAGATCACGCGCCGACCAAGACGGCGGAACTCGGAGAGAAGCGCCTGGGTGTGATCGACCACCTTCTCGACCCGGTTGCGGTACTTGTCAAAGAGTTGGGGATCGTGCAACCTCAAACTGTGCACGAGCGAGCCGCTCGGGGCGATGCAGTAGTTCTGCATGTCAATGACACACAAAGCCGTCTTTTCTTGATCCAGCGCCAGATCGAAGCTCAGGCAGGAGCTGGGCCATTGCTCGTCGTCCAGGAAACGGATGGTCTTACCGGGCATGGCACTCTCCTTCCGATTGGCAATACCGATCCAGGACTCTCTCCCAGAACAAAGTACAGGTAAAATGAGGCGCCTTTCTGGGGCCTCTGTCAAGTTGCTGGACACCCCAAGGGTCAGGGCAAGCTCCCTGAGGATCGTTTGCCGGTCATTCGGCAGGGTTCACAATAGGGTTTGGTTGCCGGTCCGCCCGTGTCGGGGGAAACCCGTTACTTCTGGAGGCCATTCAGGGCGTATCCTCCATGCGGCTCTCACCGGAAGCGATTCAGAAGGAAGGTCAGACGGCGAACTCGAAGGGTGGTTGCGGTGGCCGGAGCTTAAAGAGTCTGTGCAATACTACGAAAATAAAGCTTACGAATGCTCCGGTAGAACCTCGGGCAGCAATTTCTCCAACTCGGACAATGGGGCCTCCAAAGTCCGGATGGCCTCGGTCCAGAACTGGATGTCTTCGAGGTCGCGCCCCAAGGCCCGGCGGACCACGCCCTCGGCGGTGTCGCTGCCGGTGAGGCGGAGGAATTCCTCGTAGCGGGGGAGAAAGTCGCTGCCCTCTTGTTTGAACATTGAATACAGCCCGCGGCTGAGCAGGAAGCCGAAGGTGTAAGGAAAATTGTAGAAGGTCACGCCGGTGATGTAGAAATGGAGTTTCGAAGCCCAGAAGTAGGGGTCTTCGCCCCCCTGCGCGAGCGCGTCGCCGAAGACTTCGCGCTGGGTTTCGACCATCAGCTCTTTGAGGCGGCTGACCGTGAGTTCGCCGCCGGCGCGCTCCTCGTAGAACTTTTTCTCGAACTCGTAGCGCACCGGTATATCGAGCAGGAAGATCGCGCCGTGGCCGATTTCCTGGTCGAGGGCGCTGGCCTTTTGGGCCGGGCTGAAGGAAGGGTCTGCGAGGATGCCCTCGGTGAGGATCATTTCGCCGAAGGTAGAGGCCGACTCGGCCAGAGTCATCGGGTAGAAGTGGGCGAAGGTGCGCACGTCGCGCAAAATGTAGCTGTGGAAGGCGTGTCCGACCTCGTGGGCGAGGGTGAGCACATCGCCGAGGGTGTCGTTGTAAGTCATATAGACCCGGGACTCGCGGGTCAACAGCGAGCCGGTGCAAAAGGCGCCGGGCCGCTTGCCGGGGCGGGGCGCGTGCTCAATCCATCGGCGTTCGCAGACTTGGCCGAGAAACTCTCCCAGGCGTGGGTAGGCCGCCGCAAAGGAGCGGGCGACCAGATCCGTTCCCCCTTCCCAAGAGAGCTGCCCCTGGTTGGGCAGCGGGAGTGGTGCACTCAGGTCGTACCAAGCGACGCCCTCGGTGCCCAAAAGCTGCGATTTGAGGGCCAGGATGCGCCGGGGCAGTTCGATTTGCTCGGCGATAGCTGCGAACATCGCGTCGAGGGTCCTGGGCGAAATGGACGCCTGGAAGAGAGCGACGTCGAGAAAGTGGTCAACGCCGCGGTGCTGGTTGAGGGTCAGCCGCGTCCCCGAGATGGCGTTGAGCGCGGCGGCGGCGACGTCTTCCAGGCTCTCCCAGGCCCGATTGCCGCCGTCGAAGGCGGCTAGGCGGACCCGGCGGTCGGGGTCTTCCATCAGGGCGCGGCGCTGCGACATGGGGCGGCTCTCGGTGCGGCCGTCGGGAAACGTCATGTCGAATTCGAGCTTGCCGGAGATCGAGTCGTAGAGGCGGCCCCAAGCGTGGAGACCGTCAACGCCGAGGTCGGCAGAGAGCATCTCCTTCTCCGGGCTCATGGTGCGCTGCGCGTCTTGGCGCTGGCGCCGGAGGAAGTGGATGCAGTCGGCCAGGGCGGGCCGTTGGGCGAACCGGGCGAAAATATCGTCGGAGGCGTCCTTGAGCGCACGCAGGAGTTCGACATCGAGCTTTTCGCTCTCGGCCGCGAGCAGGGCAAAGGCGGCCTCCTCGCGGGCGTAGTTCTCATTGCGGGCGTCCGCCGCAGTGAGGCAGCCGAGGTAGGAACCCAGATGGGAGAGGCGGTCGGTCAGGTCCTCGGTCAGGAGGACAATGGCCTCCCAGGCGTCGGCATTGTCCTCGGCAAGCGGTGCCAGGGCCGCGGCTTGCCGACGTGCCGCCGCAAGATCTCTTTGCAGTTCATCTTTGAATTGCCGCATGTCCGGGCCGTCGAATTCAGCGAAATAGCTCGCCAGGTCCCAGTCCATGGCTATTGGGGTAGCGGTCATGGGGTGTTTTCCTTGCTGTGATGTAAGTGCCGGTTAAAAATAACAGCCCCCACCGGAACGAAGGCAAGTTAATCGCTAAACCGTGGTCTCCCTGTTTTGGGCATCTCTCTCCCGTCCGCTTATTCTCGGAAGTCCACGATGCTCAGATACGGCCCGCGCGCCTCAGCAGGGTCAGGTGGTTGCGCGCGTTGTCGTGCTCGAAATAGGCGTCCTGCAAGTGACGCCTGCCGCCCGAGCGCAGCGCGGTGCGGTCGTTCTGGAGAAACCGGTGGTAGGCGAACTCCTGCGGCTGGAAGCGGCAATCCCAGTAGTGCAGGTCGAGGCGAGGCCGGCTGATGAGGCGGTGAATCTCGCTCGACCGGTAACGGGTGCGGTGCCCGTCCGGCCACGCGATGGCGATCGCCTCGTCATCGCATCCGGCGCATTCGAGGCCAGCGCCACTACGGTGCGTCCCCGCCCTGCCGGCGGCCCCTGCAAGCATACGTCGGGTGGCAATCCGAGCGCCAGGACGGTCGCACGTGGATCCGCGCATCCGCATGTTCCAATGTATAGGTAAAATGAGTCAACTTTTTGGGCCTATTGTCAAGGCGATGGAGGCGCGCCAAGGGCGGCGCCATCGACGCCCACCGGGCCGTTAGCTCGAGCCCTTTAGGTAGCGTCGGATATAGAGGCCGGATCGGTCCGGGCGGCGATGATTCTCAGGCGACCACCAAAGACCGCGTGCGGTCTGGTTTCGAGGGAACGGCCTTGTGGCCGCTTAATGGCTAGAGCATCCTGTATGGTAAATCTCCCTTTCATGAAGATATCCTCCTCAAAATAGCAGTATGTTCGGAGCAGCAATTACAGCAACTCATAGAGTTCCTCCAACTGTTCCTCCAGCTTCCGCAGTTGCCGACTGAGCTTCTCTCCTCGCTTGTAATCTCGATTCCGATACGCCTCGGCCAGTGCCCGTTCCAGGCTGAGCTTCTCCTCCTCAAACTCCTCAATCTTCTCCTCAATCCCATCCGGAGCGGTGGAAAGCGGCCGCACCGTGTTCTTCCTGGCAGCCGGTCGTTTCTTCCTTGCCGGCGAAGCACGCCCCTGTTCAGCCTTTTTCTTATTCCAGAAGACTGAGAAATTTCCCGGATAGCATACCAGATCGGGATTTCTGACCTCCACGATCCGGTCCACGATCCGGTCCAGAAAGTAGCGGTCATGAGAGATGACCAGGACAGCCCCCTCAAATCCCTCCAGCGCCTCCTCCACCTGCTCCCTCGACTGGATATCCAGGTGGTTGGTCGGCTCGTCCAAAAGCAGGAGATTCGCATCCGACACCATCAGCCTGGCCAGTTGAACGCGGCTCTTCTCTCCCCCGCTCAGCGTCTTCACCTTCCTATCCATATCCTCCCACCGGAAGAGAAATTTGGACAGCACCGTAAAGGCCTGGGCATTTGTCAGGCCCTTCTCCCGGCGCACCTCCTCCAGAATCGAAAGCTCCGGGTTCAGGGTTTCGTGTTCCTGGGCGTAATACCCGATCTTCGTCTTCGGACCGATCCTCAAAACCGGATTCTCCCACGCGCCCTGTTCCAGGATATCCTTGAACAGCGTCGTCTTGCCGCTGCCGTTGTCACCCAGCAGGCCGGCGCGGTCGCCAAAAGAAAGGAGCATATCCACATCCTGAAACAGCACCCGATCTCCGAAAGCCTTCGAATATCCCTTGAGTTCCAGTGTAATCCGTCCGCTCCGTTCCTCAAAACCGAAGCTGGGATCGATGCGCTTGCGGTCCAGATCCGGCTGCTCGACCCTGTCCATCCGATCCAGCATCTTCTGTCTGCTTTTGGCTTGGCGGAAATCTCTCTCACCTCCCAAGAGTTCAAACCGCCGGACCATCTCCTCCAGCCGCCGGATCTCCTTCTGCTGGTCTTCGTAGGCCGCCTTCTGTTTGATCAGATTTCTCAGCTTCTCGGCCCGGTAGGTGGAATAGTTGCCCCAATAGGCCGCGGCCTTCCGGTCTTCCAGTTCCACGATGCGCTCCACGGTCCGATCGAGCAGGTAGCGGTCGTGTGAGACCAGAATCGCGGTCTTGCCGTAATTCCGGATAAAACCCTCCAGCCACGCCAGCCCCTCGAAATCCAGGTGATTCCCCGGCTCGTCTAAAAGCAGAATATCCGGCTCCTCCAGAAGCATCCTGGCCAGAGCCACAACATTCTTCTCTCCCCCGCTGAGCGACCCGATCCGCCGGTCCCGCATCCCGGAAATCCCCAGCCCTTCCAGCACCGCCTCGATGCGCTGCTCGTAGGTATATCCCCCCAGGTGCTCGAACGCTTCCACGAGGCGGCCGTAGCGCCCCATGGTCTCCTGAAGCCGGTCCTCATCTGAAGCCGTTCCGGAATGGCCCATCTCGGCTTCGAGATCCTCGAGTTCCGCTCCTAGCTTCCTGACAGCGCCGAAAACATTTAGGACCTCCTCGTAAACCGTATGCCCTTCCCGATACGTCAGATGCTGGGCGAGGTAGCCGATCCTGAGCCCCTTCGGTTTTGTAATCGTCCCCCCGGTAACCTCCTCGACCCCGACAATCATCTTTAAAAGCGTGGACTTTCCCGAGCCATTCTCCCCGATCAACCCCACCCTCTCTCCCTTGTTGACCTTGAAGGAAACGTCCTCCAGGATCGTATTGGCCCCAAAGGCCTTGGTCAGGTTGTTCACTTCCAGAATCGTCATTGTCACCTCATCCTTTTGACCCAAAAAAAACCGCGAGTATTCAAACGGAATACCCACGGTTGCAAAGCCGAAAAAAAAAAGCCGCGAGACGCATCCTCACGGCCTAACCTGTTGTAAAAATATCAGATATGGAAAGTTAAGGATCCGACTCCTCGAAACGCATGGGCATACTTCTCCCCTCTGGGGCCAAATAATGCGCTGTTACGCCAAATGCAAAGCCAAAGAGAGACACCATGCGGAGAAAGGCAATAGAGACCTCCATTCTCACAGAGCCTCCTAACGGCAACAACGCTTTTGGATCTTGCAGAATCAAGGAAAATACCCATTCGAAAAGTTTAAAAATCCACAACATTCAGAAAGATAAACTTTGAATCCTGCAGAGGCAAGGAAACCAGGCATGCTCAAGGTGCAATACCTCTGCGGAGGGACACTAGATGCCCCCGACCTCCTGGGGCCGGTAACGATTGAGCTTGATTTGGCCTTCGCTCCTGCGCGCCTGAGTCAGGTCGTAAGATGTCTGCCGGCGCAGCCAGAACTCAGCGTTTGACCATCCAGCCTTCTCCAACCGGATAGCCATCTTTGGTGAAATGGCAGCTTGGCCTTTGAGTAGGCGCGAAAGCGTGTGGCGGGCTACACCCAACACCTTGGCGGCTTCGGTGACGCTCAGACCTAGCGCGTCCAGACAATTTTCCCTGATGCTGTGCCCAGGATGCGGCGGATTCTTCATAGCCATGGTTTCTACCTCGTCCTGGTGATAGTCGACCAGGTCGACGTCGTACGCGCCACCGTCTTCAAAGCCGAGTGTCGACAGGCACCTTTTGGTAAGCTCCGTCACGTTGGATTGGAGGACATCTACGAGGATGAACCCATGCCGGCTCACGGTGTCAACCATCCGTGCGTCATAGGCGAGAGTGCGTTGGAGGAATTTGTCGATCAATATCCGTTCCCGAGAAGACTTCGAGCGGTACAGGCTTCCAGAGTGGATTCTCTGTCGAAAGACCTCCTCACTGGCAGTAAGCCACACTGCTGCGATCCCGTCGAGGTCCAGGCTTGCTGCCAATTCAGGCCACAGAGCCGATCCTTCCAGGACTATTCCGGTCGTGGAGGTAAGGTTCGAGTGGGACGCGACGATGGCCGCGACCTGCGGCCAGACATTGACCCGATAGTGATGGAGGACATCCTCGACAAGCTCGTCGACTGACAGGCAGAGGTAGTGCCGCTCCAGGTGATCCGGCACCTTCTCCGGCGCCGGCTTCCACGGCCGGCCGGGGTGGCGTGCCAGAGAGTCGGTGGAGACATGGTCCCAGCCCAACCTGGCTGCCAGCGACTGGGATACTGCCGACTTGCCGGCGTGGGATGATCCCCCGACGAGGATCACGTTAGGGTGTAGGTTGCTCATGACTTTCAGTGAGGAAGCCCCAAAAGGCTGGATCACGTCGGATGTGAGGGTGGTGGTATTTTGATGGATTCCTGTTTCACGGCTTGGGCAAATTCATCAGGCGTTTTATAGTCCAGTCTACTGTGAGGACGATTCGCGTTATAAAAGCGTCAATAGGTCATGTCGCCGCAGTTCTTCAAACCAGGGCTCGTTTGGTGCACTCCATGGACAGTTAAACAGGATTCCTTTACGGCAGCCATCCGCCAAATACGCATCCAGAGCCGGAAGGGTGTCTTCATAGATCTTGGCAATAGAAAAAATTGGACCGAGAAAGGCACGACAGATCGGCAGCCACTCTTCCTTTGAAGCACAGCTTGCTACCACAAAAATACGACTAAGCCTCTTGTGGAGTGGGCGAATGCGACTGTTTTTGGCTTCGTGATTCTCAGCTGGACACGACGCTCGATCTCAGAATCCGAAGGCAAATCGTGCCCTGAATGATCCAGTGCCTCTTTGGCTGCCTGAATCCCTGCCTGCAGCAATGGAAATTCTTCCCGGCGATAGTACTGGACGAGGGTGTCACCAAGGCCAAACAGCAGAACAGGTCTCAAATTTGAAACTCCTAATCGTCCCTTAAAGCATATCTGTTAACGTCTCACGGCTTGCGAACCGGTCAAGCGGGTTGCCGAAGGTCAAGGCACTATAGAGGGTGCAGCAAGAAGCCTTGTTAGCCGGCGTGGCTTCCTTAATTCAAGATTCAAAAGCTTCAGTCTAACTGCTATATTCTATTTCATTCTTTGTATAAGCCTGATCAATTGACCAAATTCTGAATCCATGAATTCATCGTCCTTCCACCAACTCCACTCGTCAGACGTCATCACTACTCCCATAGCATCGGCAACCTTGAGCTTGAGTGGTTCAAGAGTGATTCCAAAATCGGTTTGAAGCGTCTGAATAACAGATCCATCACTCTCTTTGAGTTGATTACAGAAGCTCTCCTCTATAACATCGCTCAGAAGGTCGAGTTTCCGAAGGCCAAGGTAGAGGAGACGTGGTGGTACGCCTGTTTCAAGGTCGTAACTAAAGACATGGGTGTGAGCTGGAGCGACCAAGTTCTGATCAATGAGGGCGTCGAATATGTTTGTCTTACGTCCATCGGCGTCGCCTGAAATGTACACTTGATAACCAGTATCGTGGAAATGCTTGATCAGCAACTGAAGGTGGGAAGGCCTACGCCTGGCCCGACCTTCATATGTCTCCACGAGGAGATCAGTGAACCAGCTAATTCCCGATGTTCGGAGACGTTCAAACAAGAACTTCTCCGACCAACCCTCGACTAACAAAACATCCTTTACGGTATTGAATTCCGGAATCAATGCCATTGCAGCAGCAAAACCGTCAAGTCGTCGTCTCAGAGTCGTAAACTGGCCGAAAACATAGGGAATGAAATCGGCCCAATAGTCCAGAAGCGGTTCGCTAATCTGCATTCCAATCATCTGCTCTGTCTCATGGACGTAGCGTGTGAAGTGGAATGCGCCGTTGAAATAATCTTGTCTCTGATGTTGGTCGAGATTCTTAAAGATATGGAAGGTCCGTGTTACAAAATTCTTGAGTGCTGTCTTCGTGATACCGCATCGGATCTCACCCGCCTCACTCTTGACTCCTGGATTCGCAGTTGAGAATCGACATGATCTGTAGCGTCCACACTGATGGCACTCGACGTAGGGCACCCACTCTTTGACCAAGCGGCTTGCCAGCTCGTCGGCATTCATTTCACCTGACAGCGTGAAGTACCCACGTCCGTTGATTTCTTCGACGCGGAGGCCCTCAACACTCACCCTCTCACCACGTTCTCCAGTATTTGCTTGCATTTCCTCCAACGTTCTCGCGTACATGAACCTGCAAAGCAGATTGGGTCGAAGCCAGTCGGAGTTGAGCCATGCACCGATGTGTTACCTGCGGTTGACGAGACTCCCTAGCTTCTGGACGAATCTACCCATGTGCGGATCGCACCGATCTAGCGGCAGTTCGTCCCTGTGAAACCATCTAATTGATTTAAATTCTGTCCGGTCGAAATGAAGTTCCTCCGTCCGCGGGTGACCCACGACGTACCAAAGAGAGATATCAGTGTGTCCCTCTGTCCTTCCAGCAGTTTTCGTTGAGGTGATGAATAACGGCTCCTCTGATAGAAGCCGGAGTTCGATCCCCAATTCCTCTTTCGCCTCCCTTCTTGCAGTTTCACGGGGACGCTCATCGGACTCAACGTGTCCACCTGTCGGCAACCAGAGGCCAGCGTTTCTGTGTTCTACGAGAGGGAAGTGGTCATCGTCCGTAAGCACAAAATAGGATACGAGGTGCTTGGGAGGTGTTGCTGGCTTCACTTGACGGCATAGCTCTGCTCCACTCTCAATCCATTCGATGGCATCGCGCTGATGCTCCGCTTCCAAGTCGTCAAGTGGTTCGATCATCCTGACACCCTCCAAAACCGCCCGTCTCATTTTCTCCTGTCTAGGTCTCAATATCAAAGCCGTGATCGATTGCACACTGGTAGGCGGCCAGAGTATTTTTAGGCACTTTTCTCAGCATACCACGATGGCAGTAAACTCGCTTAAAATGAATCCCTTCGCGTGATAGAAGCCGGAGACGGTCCGCCTCTGCTGGGGAAGTGCAAGGGGTATTCTCATTAGCGTACACCCCTTCACATCGTCAAGTTTTTTTCATCACAATTGTCAAAGTAAATAAATAATGCTTTTTAGCCGTGAACATGGTTTTGGGGCACCTAGGTATATAACTCCCTTTAAAACGAAGAGGATACGCCATGCGACAGCAGTGCACCATCTACCTCAAGGATGCCCGGCACTACATGTTTAGGAAGAATAAAGTGCCTTTGGGATCTCGGTAAAGGCGGTGACGGTCAACGCGATCGCCAATAGGGTTGTATGGGCGAAAGTCAGGTTGGCTTTGAAACTGGAGCACTGGGCCTGGGTGAGCCCCTAGGCGGCAACCAAGCCAAGTCAGCAAATAGCTGAAAACAGCGATTCGGGCCATACCGCACGTAAATGATCTCCAATGGGCTGACACCGTATGTGTCTGTCAAAATGGCGACTCGACCTTGAGGATCTAGTAAGGGCAAATTAAGTTTGATAGGATATAACCGTTTGTATTTTTGTGGAAGGCCTCCTCCGCGAGCCTCAAGAGTATTGGCCATCTGCCTTTCCTCTGGCCTAGGCTCAGAAAAAAGGATAGACCGACAGCGGATGATTGTGGATCACCTGACCGGCATCGAGCAGTTTGAGGCAGACCTTTGGAAGGTCGCGGACAATCTGCGTGCGAATTCGAACCTAGCCTCTAACGAGTATTTCATGCCCATACTGGGCCTGATCTTTCTGCGGCACGCGACGAACCGATACTACGAGGCGAGGGCGGCAATCGAAGATGACATGGCCGCAGGAAGGATGCCGGAGCGCCAACTGGTCGAGGCCGATTTCACCCGGCGCCGCGCCCTGATGCTGCCCAAAGCGGCACGCTATGATGTTCTGCTGGAGTTACCTAAGGACGGCAATCTCGGCGCCGCAGTAACTGCCGCGATGGAGGCTGTGGAAGCCCACTTCCCACCCCTAGCGGGCCAGCTTCCGAGGGACTACGAGCGCTTCGAGGACGATGTTTTGGAAGAAATGATGCGGACCTTCGATTCCGAGGCGCTACGCACGGCCTCGGGCGATGTGTTCGGCCGCATCTACGAATATTTCCTCGCCGAGTTCTCGAAGGATGGCGCACACGACAACGGTGAGTTCTTCACCCCGCCCTCAATCGTCCAGACCATCGTCAACGTAATAGAGCCGGACCACGGGGTCGTCCTGGACCCCGCCTGCGGCTCTGGTGGCATGTTCGTGCAGTCGAGTCACTTCATTGAGGACGCGGGCGAAGACACTATGGAGCAGGCTACGTTCTATGGCCACGAAAAGAACGATACCACCGCTAAGCTTGCCCAGATCAACCTCGCCGTTCATGGGCTACAGGGCACCATCCGTGCCGGCAACGAAGCGATCACCTACTATAAGGACCCGCACGAACTGGTCGGCAAGTGCGACTTCGTCATGGCCAATCCGCCGTTCAATGTGGACGAAGTGGATGCCGAGAAGGTCAAGGGCGACAAACGCTTGCCGTTCGGTCTGCCTGGGGTGAACAAGGCCAAGAAGGTCTCGAACGCCAACTACCTGTGGCTCTCCTATTTTTACAGCTACCTGAAAAAGACCGGTCGCGCGGGAGTCGTCATGTCGTCGCAGGCTTCCAGCGCCGGGCGGGACGAAGCAAAGGTGCGCCAGAAATTGGTCGAGACAGGTGCCGTGGACGTGATGATCGACATCCGCGGCAATTTCTTCTACACTCGCACCGTGCCCTGTCAGCTCTGGTTTTTCGACCGCACGAAGGAGCGAGACCCCCAGCGGGCAGACCGCGTCCTGATGATAGATGCGCGCAAAATCTATCGCCAGGTCTCGCGTGCCATCTTCGACTTCAGCCCTGAGCAGCAAAGGAATATCGCCGCCATCGTCTGGCTATATCGGGAGCAGGCAGACCGCTTCCTCAAACTCGTAGAAAGTTATCTCTCCCAAGCCGTCGTGGAAGGGCAAGCGAGCCACGAACCGCTTACGGCGTTCGAAGACGCCCTTGGTAAGCTGATCGGTCTGGCCGAACCATTTGCGACCAAAAAGTGCGATCCCAACCCTTTGGCCGAAACCTGGGAGGAGCTCACTTCCGCACAGGCGAGGCTATCAGACGACATAGAGGCCTTCGCTGCCGAAGTATCAGATCGATCAGCTAGGTGGAAAGCGGGTGGGAACTGCGGTGAGCGGGACAATGCCACCCTTCATTCCGACCGAGAGGGCCTGCGCGACATGGCCCATGCTGTCGGGACCCTGACCAAGCAAATCGACCTGGTGGCGAATCTGAACGGACGGGCGGTAGATATCGCAGTGAAGGAACTTGAGGCGCGGGAATCGGACCTCTGGGACAATTCCGGAATTGGTAAGACGCGCCGGGTGCTGGAGGATAAGCGGCACAACGCAGTCGAGGCGCTTAGGCGGACGCGGTATTTCGTGCGGCAGGCCGATTGGTTGCAGGAACGCTTCCCCGAGGCCGAACTGCGCGATGTCGAAGGGTTGGTGAAGCTGGTCGCCCGCAGCGAGATCGAGGCGCACGAGTGGAGCATGACCCCCGGCCGCTATGTCGGTGTGGCGCCCGAGGAGGAGGACGGGGATTTCGATTTCGAAGAGGCGCTGCGGTCGATTCACATCGACCTGAAGGAGTTGAACGAGGAGGCGGCTGAACTGGCGGTGCGGATCGCCCGGAACTTCGAGGAGTTGGGGGCGTGAGGGTTCACGAAATGACGTTGGATCAGCTCGGCAGTGTTTCACGTGGACGATCCCGCCATCGTCCGAGAGACGCACAATTCTTGTATGGTGGGCCTTATCCGTTCGTACAGACCGGAGACGTAAAGAAGGCAGGCCTATACTTACGTAACTTCGAGCGAACCTACAGCGAAGCTGGGCTCGCCCAAAGCAAACTTTGGCCTGTCGGTACACTATGCATCACCATCGCGGCAAATATCGCGGAAACCTCCATACTAGACATCGACGCCTGCTTCCCGGACAGCGTTATCGGCTTCATCGCTGAGCCGGAGAAGGCGGACGCGAGGTTCGTGAAATACCTCTTCGATGCTGCTCTGAAGATGCGCTTCCAAGCATTCACGCAGGGCGCCGCCCAGGATAATTTGAGTCAAGCGAAGCTTCTGTCGATCAGATTCCCGGTGCCGGAACTGATTGTACAAACAGAGATCGCCGACGTCCTCTCCGCTTACGACGACCTAATCGAAAATAATCGGCGGCGGATTGCATTGTTGGAGGAGGCGGCGCGGCTGCTTTACCGGGAGTGGTTCGTCCACTTCCGTTTCCCCGGCCACGAACACGGCAAGGTCATCGCTGGCGTTCCCGAAGGGTGGGAGCGACGATATCTTGGTGATGTTGTGACCACGCAATATGGCCACACTGCTTCAGCATCTGACGAGGAGGTAGGTCCTAGGTTCGTTCGGGGAAAGGACATTAACAAGCGATCATTCATCGATTGGTCGACCGTGCCATTTTGCCCAGAACAAGGCCTTAACTTCAACAAATATGCCCTCGTACCTGGCGATATTCTTGTCATAAGAATGGCTGACCCTGGGAAAGTGGCATTTGTCGAGAAGTCAGTCCGTGCCGTGTTCGCCTCGTACCTTGTTCGCCTCAAAATTAGGAACCCGGAAGAACTTCCACCAATCTTCTTGTTTATGACCTTAATGGGGGAGCGCTACCAGGGCTTCATTGGCTCTTCGAGCGGCGGGTCTACACGAAAAAGCGCGAGTGCAAAACTGCTGACCGATTTTCACTTCGCCCAACCCCCGAAGGTCCTGCTGAAGCTCTTCATTGAAAAGGTTGCACCTATGCGCAATTTGATTACAAAGCTTGTCGATCAATCAACTAGTGCGGCCCAAGCTCGTGACCTTCTCCTTCCGCGTTTAATGAACGGGGAGATCGCTGTCTAATGGGCGCACTTGGCACTACCACGAGAGGTTGCGCACGATGGCGGTGACACCCATAAATACCGAGGACCGTTTGGTGCAGGCGACCTTCACGGACCATCTCGAACAGGTGCTCGGCTGGGACAGCATCTATGCCTGGAACGAGGAGACGTTTGGGCCCGATGGCACCCTCGGCCGTGCCGATACAAAGGAAGCGGTGCTGACCCGAGACCTGCGAGCGGGGCTGGAGCGCCTCAATCCCGAACTGCCGGCCTCCGCCATCGACGACGCTATGCGGAAACTCACCGTGTACGACGTCAGCCGATCGATGGTGCAGCACAACCGCGAGTTCTATCGGCTGATCCGAGGTGGCGTGCCCGTTGAATACCAAGACGCCCTGGGACGCCGGAAATCCGTCCGTGCCCGGGTGATCGACTTCGACAACGCGCAGGGTTCGAACCGCTTCCTTGCTGTGCGCGAGCTGAAGCTAACCGGGATCCGCACGCCCAACTACAACCGCCGCGCCGATCTGGTCTGTTTCGTCAATGGCCTGCCGCTGGTCTTCATCGAGCTGAAGGCGGTCTACAGAAACATCCGCGAGGGCTTCGACAACAACCTGTCCGACTACATGGAGGAGCAGGTCATCGCCCACGCCTTCCATCACAACGCCTTCCTGATTGTGTCCAACGGTGACCACGCTCGCTACGGTTCGATCACCAGCGAGTGGGAGCATTTTGCCGAGTGGAAGCGCCTCGACGAGGCGGACAACGGCAGCCTGGAGGCCGAGGTCCTGCTTAACGGCATGCTGGCGCAGGATCAACTGCTGGATATTGTCGCGAACTTCATCTCCTTCGACGACAGCAAACCGGGTGCCACGAGGAAGGTAATTGCCCGGAACCACCAGGTCCTTGGTGTCAACCGGGCGGTGGGGTCAGTGTCGCGACAGGAGGATTTGAAACTGGAGTTTTCACCGGAGCAGCGCCTAAAGCATCGGGTTGTAGAACTACCACTCGAGTCCCCTGCGCCAACGGAATACTTGCCTGCTGGTGAGAGGGTCGCCGAGAGGTCGTCGCCGTACATCCCCAAGGGGCCAGTCAACATTATCGAACGGTCCCATCCTGACCTCGGCCGGCTCGGGGTGTTCTGGCACACTCAAGGCAGCGGCAAGTCCTATTCCATGGCCTTCTTTGCGGAGAAGGTACGGCGGAAGCTGGAAGGCAACTTTACGTTCCTGCTGATGACCGACAGAAAGGACCTCGACGACCAGATCTACAAGACATTCGTCGGCTGTGGAATCGCCAACGACAAGACGCCTCGGGCGGCGTCGGGAGACGATCTAAAACAGCTGCTGAAGGAGAACCACCGCTACATCTTCAGCCTGATCCACAAGTTCAACAAGGATGTCCATCCGAAGCAGCCCTACAGCGAGCGCGACGACATCATCGTGATCTCGGACGAGGCGCATCGCACTCAGGCTGGGCGGCTGGCGCGCAACATGCGCTTTGCTCTGCCGAACGCGGCCTTCATCGGCTTCACCGGCACGCCCCTTTTCATACAGGACGAAATCACCAAACGCATTTTCGGCGACTACGTTTCTCGATACGACTTCAAGCGGTCTGAGGAAGACGGGGCGACCGTCAAGCTGGTCTACAAGAACCGGGGGGAAAAGCTGGGTGTAGCTCGGACGGATCTGAATGACCGCATCGCTACAAAGATCGAAGAAGCCGAGCTTGATCCCGATCAGGAGGCGTTGCTGGACAAGCTGCTAGGCCAGGACTACGAGGTCATTACCGCGGACGAACGGCTTGACAAGATTGCGGCCGATTTCGTCGAGCACTGCGCGACCCGCTGGCAATCGGGCAAGTCCATGCTGGTCTGCATCGACAAGATCACCTGTGCCCGGATGCTCCAACTGATCATTCCCCGGTGGTTGGAGAAGTCGGCGACCGTCCGGGCGGCCGCAGAGGCGAAAGGCGAGGAGGCGCAGGCGGCGGATGACCTGAACAGCCGGGCGGTTCTTGGGGAGGAAGCGCGGCAGCTAGAAGCGCAGGCAGCCTGGCTCGAAGAGACAATTGTCGAGATAATCATCAGCGAGGCACAGAACGAGGTCCAAGACTTTGCGAAATGGGATTTCGACATCATCCCGCATCGCGCCCTTATGAAGCAGGGCTTCGAGACCGCCGACGGTAAGCGGGTGGATGTAGAAACGGCGTTCAAAAACCCCGCGCATCCCTTCCGTGTGGCCATCGTCTGCGCCATGTGGATGACCGGATTCGATGTCGAGTGCCTTTCAACTCTCTACATTGACAAGCCGATGAAGGCGCACACGCTGATGCAGGCGATCGCGCGGGCGAACCGGGTGTATCCGGGCAAGGATTTCGGCTTGATCGTCGACTACAACGGCATGCTTAAAAGCCTGCGAGAGGCGCTTGCGCAGTACGCATTGGGCGATGACGGCACCGGCGGGGAGGAGATCGTCGTCCCAATCGAAGAGCGCGTGCAGGCGCTGATCGAGGCTATCGAGGCTACAGAGGCACACTTGCGAAGGCTCGGCTTCGATCCAGCGACGCTCCTTGGCTCAACTGGTTTCGTTCGTATCCGAGGACTGAAGAATGCAGTCGAGACCGTCTATTCCAGCGACGAGGCCAAGCGCCGGTTCGAGATTCTCGCCCGACAGGTATTCAACCGCTACAAGGCATTGCTGATAGAGCCGTCTGCGTATGCCTTTGCAGAGAGGCACGACAATATCGAGGCGATCTACAAGAAGTTGAGGGAGCGGCGCGATACTGCGGACGTCACAGAACTCCTGAAGGAGCTTCACCGGATCGTCAACGAGGCGATCCGCACACAGGCTACGGGAGACGATCAGGCAGAGGGTTTGACCTTTGACCTCAGCCAAATCGACATGGAAAAGCTGCGCGACGAGTTTGGCAACAAGGTCCGGCACAAGGCATCGGCGCTTCAGGATATTCGCGAGATCATTGAGCAGAAGCTCGCCGAGATGCTAGCGCAAAATCCGTCCCGCATGGACTATAACCTGAAGTATGAGGAAATCGTGGCAGCCTACAACAGGGAGAAGGATCGCGTCACAATCGAGGAGACCTTCCGGCGACTTACTGACCTGATGGACGAGCTGGATGCGGAGCAAAAGCGCGCCGTCGAGGAGGGCCTGAGCGAGGATGAACTTGCATTGTTCGACCTGCTGAAGAAGGAGAATCTTGGCAGAGGAGAGCGCGAACGTGTCAAACAGGCAAGCCGGGACCTGCTGAGGTCAATAAGGGAGCGTCTTTCCGAGCTTGACCGATTCTGGGAGAAGGAGCAGACCAAGGCGGAAGTCGAGGTGTTCATTCTCGACGAGATATACGCTAGCCTCCCGACGCCTCCGTTCACACCCGAGGAGAAGAAGGCGGTCGCGACCGAGGTCTATGAACATGTCTGGCAGCAGGCATTAAGGGGTGAATATGGGAGGGTAGCTTGATGAGCCAATCGCCATTTCGGCTGGTCGAAGAAGGATGGGACCGGGTACTGACTTTTGCTATCCGCTGGGATTTCAGGGAGTGAAGCATTGTCTGCCCGTTCATCCAGTGGGGTTCGCAAGAATAAGTATAGGTAAAATTAGGCACGTTTGAGTTCCTCAATTTAGTCTCTGGATACCTCAAGAGGCGGGATAAAACTCCAAATTGGCGATTTGCAGGTTTATCGATAGGGCCCTCAGTACGGTTCTGTTGCCTGTAGGTCCGTTTATCAGAATAGGAGAAGAAATTATGACGATTTGGGCATTCAACAGGGCAGACGATGAAGACGCTCGGAAGCAGGTATATCAATCACTGCTCCATGGAAAGTCACGTTTTGGGTGGTCTCAGAAGAAAGAACACAACCTAAAGCTCAAAGAAAACTGGACAAACTGGCATCCCAAACAGTTGTTCCTGCTCCAAGTGAAGCCCAATGACTGGATTGTTCATGAACCTATCTCAAAATAGGCAAACTTAAACTTGTTTTCGAAATGATAGCGATGTACCATTGGTGTATGGTCAATCTGACCGACATGCAATGGCAACGAATCCGGCATCACTTTCCTGAAGAACTTCGTCCCAAGAGCCATCCGGGTCGCAAACCGGTTTGCACCCGTGATGTTTTTGAAGCCGTCCTCTGGATTCTAAACACCGGGGCTCAATGGCATATGTTGCCGCAGTGCTATCCGAACTACAAAACCGTGCATCGCCGTTTTCAAAACTGGTGTCGTCAAGGGGTTTTACGCGAAGTTCTCATGGACCTTGCCCAGACACTTCACGAGCAAGGGGGCCTGGACGAATCGGAGGCTTTCATCGATGGCATGTTCTCGGCGGCCAAGGGTGGAGGTGCCGATATCGGCCACACCAAGCGAGGTAAGGGGGTGCGGGTCATGGGGATCGTGGACGGCCATGGGCTTCCCTTGTCGGTGAGCACGCATGCAGCGAACCATCATGAAGTGACGCTGGTTCAGTTGACCTTTGACTTTTACCTGATCGAAGACAAACCTGACAACTTGATCGGCGACAAGGCGTACGACAGCGATTCGTTGGATGAAGAGCTTAAGAAAGACGGGATCGAGATGATCGCCCCGCATCGCCAGAATCGGACCAAGAAAAAGACTCAGGACGGACGGCGATTGCGGCGTTAGGTGCGGCGTTGGATGGTTGAGAGATTCTTTGCTTGGCTTCAATGGCAGCGTCGAGTGATCACTCGTTGGGAATTGTATCCGGAGAATTTTCTTGGCTTCGTCCAACTTGCATCCATTTTGATTTTACTTAAACAATTTCAATTTTGAGATAGGTTCATGTTAATACTCCCCATTGGGGTAGATGCGTCGCGGCACGAGTGCTTTCCGAGTATGACTTTGATTGTGGCTTGCCATGTGAGTGGGGACCAGACTTCAGACATTTCTTAGCAATTGATGTTGATTCCATCGTTGAGTTCGACCGCAAAGATCCGAACGTTCTTCCGTCAGTCAACCTTAATCCTCGGCAAAGGTACCATAGGATTTACGCCGTTCAGGATTTTCAAAGATCAATCGAAAACCTGAAACAAGGGAAGGTCGAACTACAAGAAGGCGAGAGTCGGGAGATATATCATTTAAGGAACAAGACGGACGGGTTTTTGACTGAAATTGCCCAACTCATTCATGAAACGCATAGGGGAAAAGAACTAGAGCGATTCCTCGCAAGAGTTTTCAGACAAATGCCTGAAGTTATTGAGGTCGATGAAAACGGATTCGGGTATGGTACAGATTATGGTGCCGACCTGATACTTACAACAAAGACATCGATATGTAATTTGGAGTTCGAAAATAGGATAATCGTGCAGGTCAAATCATTTGAAGGTATGCAGCATGCTCTCAGTGCAGTCGATCAAGTAAAGACTGGTGTTGAGAAGTTTGATGGAATGGCAGGAATGATTATAACGACAGCCAAGGCAACTCCAGAATTGGAGAGCTATGTTCAAAAGGTGTCCGAAGAGATAGGTTGCCCCATCGACCTATTAGCATCTGACGACCTAGCCAAGTTCGTGATACGATATGCTCCCAACTTACTGTTCAATCTCCTTTGAATTCCATATATGACTCTTTCGCCTGTAAGTAAGGGAAAATTTTGCACCCTTGAGGACCTATCCCAAATCGCAGACCAGCCCAAGGGGCAGGGCAAGCTCCCTAAGGATTGAGGATCGTTAGCAGGTCTTTGGTCAGGTCCATCAGAACGGTTCGGTTATCGGTCGTTTGAGGCCAACCCGGTACTCGATGAAGCAAATCGGGACGCACTCGGCCCTTCGGCCGTTACTAGAAGGGGTGGGGAGGGAAGTTCCGGCAGTTTCTCATCTGGTTTCGAGGGAAAGATCCGGGAACTGTCCTAGGCACGAGGAGCCAGGACACCGTTGCAGCATAGTAGATGGAGCCGAGGGGGTAGTGGAGCTGATTGCTTCTAGAGCAATTCCAGGGGCGAGAGCAGGAGGTGACTGATCCTATCCGACTAGGGCGTATTGAGCATGAACCAAAGCCGCGAGGCTCCTGCTGGAGTTCAAAATGAGTATATTTGAAAAGCCAGAAGCCCTATGTGGTCGGATCACTCGTCCGGAAAAGAGTATTCCGTCTTATATAAAACCTTGCCTATCCTCTGACTTTAGAAATTTTGACGTGACGGCCTCTTCTAATTCAGATGCAAAGGCAGGTCTCGCCCCACGATCTGCAATCTTGAAGCGAGTAGCCTCAGGAAGCACCAGACTCCCGTATTGCGATGATACTAGCACCATCGGTATCGTCGGCTAGCTGCTGCGCGATGGCGTGCTCGTAGGTGGTCACCAAGAGTTGACGAGGAGAGCCTCCTTGGGTGGCTGTGGCCAGGGTTGCTGCGACAGCATGACGCAGTTGGGGGTCGAGGTGTTCGAGGGGTTCGTCGAACCACGCGAAGGGAAGGGAGGTCGTGGTAGCCAGGACGATCAAGTGAGTGACTATTCTGGCCCACGTCCGTTCCCCACCGCTGAGGGTGTTCCATCCTAGTTCCTCACCTTCCCGAAGCCGAGTAATCGACCCGTCGGGCCTAAAGGTGAGGCCATTGTTAGTGAACAGATGCTTCCACCGTCCTCGCACTTCGCTTGCCATCGGCTCGATGCGAGATTCGATCACGTGATCCGCTGCTTCTCGCAACACCTTTGCACCAGCAAGGGCTACGGCTTCCCGTCGATACGCCAGCCTGAGATTTCGCTCCTCCTGCCGGATCTGGTCATCCGAGGCAAGCTGGGCTTTCAGCGACTCCAGACGAGACTTCAATCCACCAAACTCCTGGTTATGTTCGTCCAGAGCAGCACTTGCATGGTCGTACGAGGATTCGGCCTCAGCTCGGGTGGGGAAATTAGCATCCGCCGCGTCGATGCTAGGAGGTTCTAGCGCCTCAAATTGGGCGAGCAATCGGCCAACTGCCTGTGCATGTGTCTGCCTAGCTCCGCGCGCTTCTTCAAGGCGTCTTGCCTCCGCTTGTGCCTCTCTCCGTTGTGTACTGTGGATAGATATCGCAGAGGCACGCTCATCAGGGGGAAGTGGGCGTATGCAGGTTGGACAGACCGCCTGATCTTCGCCGAGCAACCTGACTGCCTGTTCGGCGGCGTTGATGACCGACCGTGCCGCAAAAGCGCTCTCGGAAATTTCGGCAATTGCGCGTTCAGACGCCTCCAATTCGGCGTGTAATTCGGAGCCGATGGACTCATTGCCATCAGGGGAGACTGCCCGACCGAGCAGGTCTTCGATCGTTGAAATGAGACGGGAACGTTGTTGCTCATACCGTTCCAATTGACCCGCGAGCGCGAGGTGGTGTTCGACCATAGCTCGTTGCGCGGCAGCAGCGTCCCGAACTTGCTCGAGTTCGGTGCCGCGTTGGCTGAGACGTGTTATTTCTTTTTCTAGTTCGGAGATTTCGACTTCCAGCACAGCACGATTCTCCATTCGCTGCTTAGTCGTTGACCGGAGTGCCGCTCGACCTTTCTCGGCTTCTTTGGCAACCGACTTGGCTGTCTCGGCCGCGCTAAGTAGATGGGAAACGCCGAAAGCGTGATGGAGGTGGCTTTCAAGGTTGAGAGTGTCACTAGCTGCAATATGGCCACCACCCAACATCATCGACAGCCGACCGGCTACGGGGAGTTCTATCCCTAGAGCCTGTTCCATTTCGATCTGGGCGGAACTCTCGGTCAGCCTTTCACCACTCATCTCGTATATCGCCGTTGGGACCCCGCGCCGCTTTGCAATGCGCTTGATGCTTAGTTGGCGTCCGTCAGGGAGATCGAACTCGACTTGGACCTCCGCGCTCTCAGCTCCAGCCCGTATGCTGGTCTTAGGGTCGACGCTACTGTGATGTCCGAACACAGCCCAAGCGAGGCCATACACGAGGGATGTCTTCCCTACCCCATTAGGGGCAACCACGAAGGTCGTGCCGGGGTCGAGTCGTAGGTCGAGGTCCTCGTAGGATCGCCAGTTGCGTAGACGGAATTGATGTATCATGCGGCCATCCCGACGAGTTCATCTATGTGGGATCTGTAGTCTATCTCGGACAATTGTCCACGTTGAGCCTCCTGGACAATAGAAGCCAGCCTCCGAGCCTCCTGATCTCCGAAGCTTCTCCAAGTGTCCTGCTTGGCCTCTATCTTGGCTCGGCCCCCAGCTGAAGTTACTTCGAGTACTACCCTACTTGCCAACCGGTAAGGATCCAGGGCTGACTCAGGTGAGGCTGTGGGCTCTAGCAGGTCAGTACTCATGGGCAGGAACTCAGGAATCATGCCCCTAAGCCACACCTCGCATGCCGTTGCAGGGTCGGTGATTGACCGCGTCAGACGGGGCTCCCGCATCTCGCCCGACGGCGTTTCAATGGCTCCCTGCACGTCACCTCGGACCACTAACACTGCGAGGGGTCTTTGCCCGATGGTGGTGTAGAGCACCGCGTGGGATTCAGGAAAAGTACTGAACACTTTGGAGATGTCTTCGGCCCTCCTAGTGAGGGCATAGTTGAGATCCGCTGAACGCTCCTCTGGCACGACGCGGATCCGCATGCCACGGGCATGGATCACCAGGGCAGAAACCAGCCCAACCGCAGTCGAAGCGGCGTCGGATGTGACTAAGGCTCTGGGGTCAACTGTTAGTCGCAGATGGTCTTGGAGTACTTCGCCGAGTTCACAAATGCGGTCGCCGGTCTGAGACCGAGACGGCAGAAGTTGCTCGATCGATGGCCTGGAAGCGTAGGGATCCACGCCGCGCGCAGCCATGATCGACTCGATAAAGGCTTCAGCTGCTCGGCGCTGTCCTGCCGGCAAGTCTTTGAGTGTGGGGGGGCCATCGCGGTCGCCCTCCAAGTAGTCCAAGAAGGCGTCTCGGAACTTGCTGAGGTGGTCACGCTCGCTAGTCATCAGATCCTCCTTGTAGTTAATTTTCGAACTTGAATGGATGTTTGGGGTGGGTTTCGAGCTGCTGCATGGCGGTATTGTAAATTTGGCCAATCCGCTGGCTGGTCAAGCCTAGCCGTTTACCGACCTCTGTTCGGGTGTAGCCATCGAAGTGAATCGCAAAGAAGACCTCCCGGTCCCGGTCACTGAGAACCTCTCGGGCGAGGTCCCGCAAGTTGAGCACGCCTTGTACCAGGAAATACTCGGCCTCAGGATTGCTGTTGCTGGGGAGTACCTCGAAGAGTGGGGGTTCCCTATCACCGGCTGGGCCAGCCCGTTCAGCATCGCCCGACACCAAGTGTAATTGCGGCCGAAGATCAGTGCCACGAAGACCCTTCCTGGACGCCCTCAATGCGTCGACTGCCTTGTTTTGGGCAATCCTGACTGCTAAGCCTTCAAATGTGCCCTCAAGACGCTCCAGCGGGTACTCGAGGAGCGCGAGAAATGCCTTATTCAGAACGTCGTCAGCACTAACTCCAGTCTCCTCCAAAATTCGTTCTATACTACTTGCGTTGTTTGTTTGACTCGTTTCAACCCGTGGGCGGCGCTGTCCAGGATGCCAAGGAAACAGGGTCTTCTGGATTATGGCGTACATAACGTCGAGGATCCGGTCGAGTCGTACCCTGTCCGCTAGTAGCGGGTGCTCGGATTCGGATTTCTGTGAGGTTGATATCATCATACTATAATTGTCGAAATAAGTGCTGAAGATGAAAATGGGTGCTAATATTTTCACTGCGGCGAGGGATTGCGACATACGGAGTAAGAAATCAACCTGTAGGGTGGACGGGCTCTGCCTGCTTTCACCACAGCGAGGAATTGCGACATACAGAGTAACCTATCTCGAAAGGAGAGACCATGACTAATTCGTCGAACATCGCCTCGATCCGGCGCCACATTCCGTTCACCATCGACGGTCAACCCTTCACCACCGACGACCCGAGTCAGCGTGCCTCAGCGCTTCTTCGCCTGGCTGGGTTGGACCCTGCCATCTTCGACCTAGGAGAACTCGTGGGTAAGGAGCACCCTCAAACGAAGCGCTTCGCCGATGACGAGATCGTCTCCATCGTCAAGGACGCGCGGTTTGTATCAATCCGCCAGAGCGCCCCGGTCGCCTAGTGAAGACGGGCGTCGAAGGGTTCATTCAGGACATGACAGAGCTCGGCTTCGAAACGACGCTTGAGGACGAGCTAGTCATCTACAAAGTCGTGGCAGTCGACGGCGCGTACGCTGGAAGTCCAGTGGAGACTGGTATCGGTTTTGGCGAGCTTGAGCCTTGGCCCCAGGTACCCCCTCACTGGCTTCATTTCCCTACTGATATCAGGTTCTTGAGTACCAACAGCAGGCCGTCTCCAAAGTCTGGATGGTTGATGCACAGCCGCCAGATAGCAGGGTGGGGCGACGCTCCCGCTGGAGTCGCTTGGGTGAGCCATGTCCGTGCAATCCTCAGTGAGAGGGTTGCATGATGCTTCACACGTCAGTGGCTATGACCATGGCTACCGAGGAGGCGCTCGTCCGCCAGCTTGTTCGCGACGACGGTCAAGAAGACGTTTGTCTTGCAACATACCGGCCCTCCACCGGCCTCACCCGTTCCAGCGCCTTAGTTCGCGCGGTTGTTCCGCCTGAACCTGGGGATCGACTCGTCCACGGGAATGCAACCATTACTGCCGACTACATCTTGCGGGTCGCTGAAGCAGCCCAAGAAGATGCCTGCGGCCTGATCCTACTTCACAGCCACCCCGGAGCAAGCCAGTGGCAGCCAATGAGTGGGCAGGACCGTGATTGCGAGGCCAGCTACTCCAACCTCGTCCGTGAAATCACAGGTCTTCCCCTGGTCGGCATGACTCTTGCCACACAGAACCGCACATGGTCAGCTCGTCACTGGGACATTGGAGTCGGCCGAGCGGTCGACTGCACTCACTCCACGAACGTTCGGGTCATCGGCGACAAGTTGGCGGTGTCGTGGAATGACGGGGTCCAACCACTTCCACAGCCCAGCGGCAGTCAGGCTAGGACCGTGAGCGCCTGGGGCGAGCAGTCCCAGGCCGATCTCGTCCGGCGGAGAGTCCTCGTAGTAGGGGCCGGTAGTGTCGGTCTCGACGTCTTTGTACGTCTCGCGGCATCCGGGCTGTGCCGCCTGACTGTAATGGACTTTGACGTAGTCGAAGTCCACAACCTAGACCGTCTAATTGGCGCAGCATGCCGCGACGCGCACCTGAAGCGGCCCAAGGTCCACGTTGCCCGCCGGGAAGCAACGGAGGCAGCCACTGCAGTTAGATGCAATATCGAGGTTTCCGACCGGTCCATCTGTGAACCAGACGGGCTGCGGCTCGCGCTCGATCACGACCTGATCTTCTCCTGCGTTGACCGGCCTTGGCCCCGAGCTGTACTCAACTCTTTGGCCTACTCGGACTTCATCCCGGTTATTGATGGTGGCATTGCCATCGATACTTTCGATGGTATTGAGATGCGCAATGCCACCTGGCGCTCCCACGTTGTCAGACCGGGGCGACCGTGCATGAGTTGCAACCGTCAACTCGACCTCGGCTTAGTCGCTCTCGAACGGCAAGGGATGCTCGATGATCCTGCTTACATCGAGGGTACCGGAGAGGGTCGTATGTCAGTCAATCCGAACGTGGCACCGCTCTCGGTGAACGTCGCAGCGAGCATTCTTGCCCAATACGTCAGCTTCAGCGTGGCCCCTGCTGGCCTCGGAGATCCCGGTCCACTCCAGTACTCGCTCAACACCCACTACCTCGAGCACCGCAATGACACTACGAGCCCGCACTGTGCCACTGAAGCTGCCGAGGGCGTCGGCGATCATCGTGTCTGCCTTACGGGCCTGCACGAAGGCGCGGAACGACAACGACAACTCTCTGGGTCGGTAGGAGCTAGCATTCGTCTTCTCCGCTGGCTTGACGATCGAATCCTGGCGGTGACTATGTGGTTGAACCGACTCAAAGATTCCCCTCCTTGACCTCCCTTCCCCGGGGCCGTTATTTTCGCTGTGGAAGCCCCACTGGTCCCGCTTCTCCCGACAGGAGACGGTTGTTGCCCCGCAAACATTCCGAACTTCAACAGAAACGAAACCTCCACCCATGACAGATCTCATCGGAATCGACAAGGACGAGCTTGATACTCCGGCTCTGCTGGTAGACCTGGACCGCTTCGAGGCCAACATCGCCCACCTCGCCCGGGTTTGCGCCGAGAACGGGGTGGCCTGGCGGCCGCACTCCAAGGCGCACAAGTGCCCCGAGATCGCCCACATGCTACTGGCGGCCGGAGCCCAGGGCATCATTTGCGCCAAGCTCAGCGAGGCCGAGGTGATGGTCGAACACGGCATCGCGGACATCCTCGTCGCCAACGAGATCGTCTCCCCGGCCAAGCTGCGCCGGCTCGCCGCGCTGCAGCGCCGTGCCCACGTGATGTGCGCGGTCGACGACCTGGAGGTCGTGGACCTGATCTCCCGGGCCGCCCTCGCCGAAGGCAGCACCATCCCGGTCTACATCGAACTCGACAACGGCATGGACCGCACCGGGGTCGCGCCCGGTCTTCCGGCGCTGGCATTGGCCCGCAAGATTCGCGACACTGCTGGGATTGAGCTGGCGGGGATCATGGGATACGAGGGCCAGGTGCTGGACATCAAACCGCTAGAGGTGAAGAGGCGGGCGTGCCACCAGGCCCTTGCCCTCCTGGTGGAAACCAGTGATTTGCTCGCCGCCGATGGGATTCCGGTTGAGGTGGTGAGCGCCGGAGGAACGGGATGCTATCCCATCACCGTCGCCTATCCCGGCATCACCGAGCTGCAGGCGGGCGGAGGCATCTTCATGGACCTGTTCTACCGCGAAGAGTGCATGATCGAGGACCTCCAGCTTGTCCTGACCGTGGTGACCACCGTGGTCAGCAGGCACCCCGGGCACGTCGTCGTGGACGGCGGCTTCAAGACCATGTGCAAGGAGCCTCCGCCCCGGCCCATCGGCCACGACGAGCTGGAGCTGCGCGGCCTCTCCGCCGAGCACGGCATCCTCAACGTCAAGCCCGGCCGCGAGGGCCCCCGGCTGGGAGACCGCATCGAGTTCAACGTGGGCTACAGCGACTCCACCAACTTCCTCCACAACCAGTTCATCGGTCTGCGCAACGACAAGGTCGAGAAGGTCTGGCCCCTGTCCGGCCGCGGCAAGCTCACCTGATAGATTCCCTCAGGGTTTCCCTGACATTCGAGAGCGAACATCGCGCCCCCCTGTCCCATCCCCCTACCACCAGTGTATGCGGTGCCCCGCTCCGGGAAACCAGATGAGATCCACCACGGTGCCGAGGATCACCCCGATCATATAGCCGATGCCCATGCCGTAGAAGAAGGGCTTGCCGGCCACGTACGACTTCACCCCGCCCAGGCGCAGCAGGGTGAACTTGACTATCCACACCATCCCGAGTGTCGACCAGTAGACCCAGGTTCCAATCGTCATCTGAAACGCCAGGCCGATGGGATGAATGGGGAACCAGTGGAACCGGGTGCGCAGAATGGCCAGGATCGCGGCTTCGAAAAACCCGGTGAACCAGAGCAGCCACTTCTCCCAGTGGAAGGCGATGGGGTGATTGATCAGGTTGACTGCGGTGTCGAGAAACCGGGGTATCCTGTTGTCCGAGATCACCAGTGCGCCTTCGGTGTAACAGAGATCCAGGAAGGCCCAGAACGCAATCAGAAAGCCGAAGCCGAAGGCGATTAACACGCTGGCCACTACCCAGACTGGCTGGTTTCTGAAAGAGAAGATGCGCAGATGGTGGGGCAGGGCCGGCCATGCCGGGATGAGGATGTGACCGAAAAAGGCGTAGCTGGTGAAGATTTTGTAGGAGACCAGGTTGCGCGCCGACATGTAGGCGGAGCCGATCATTTCGACCACGAAGAACTCGCCCTTGAGGTGCGGGCGGTTGGGAAGGATGTAGGCGAAGCCGGTGGCGGCGACGATCTTGACGGTGACGAGGTAGGTGAGGGTCATCAGCAGGAAGGAAAGAGCGGCCGCCAGCGGATGCACCCCCATGGCGATGGCCCAGACGATAACGTACACCGCCGACAGCAGCATTCCGGCCAGGGCCAGCCGGTAGCGGAAGACCTCCATGGGATCGCCTTGGTTGGTCTTCACTTTGCGCCAGACATCGCGCAGATGGCGCCGCGCCAGCCAGATCGTCCACGCCGCGATGAAAATCAGCGCCCCGTAGCTTTCGCACTGGAGTATCTGGAATTGTTCCGGAAAGGTAGGATTGACCGTGGATCCGGAAAAGCCGAAGTCGGGGGTGCCGAGGCGGCGCATGAAGGCGTACTTGACCTCGGCGAGCACGTGGAAGATGGCAATGCTCCCCATGATGTCCAGTGGACACAAATAGACCACCGCCATGACCACGGGCATGACGCGAATGAACAGGCCTCCGTCGCCCAACCTCACGTAGTAATGCTCCCACAGGATGTTCAGTTCGGGCATAGTCGGCACGAAGTAGGTGGTGACGCGGTAGCACATGGGGGCGAGGATCACGCCGGCGCCGATCCAGAACAGCTTGGAACGGAAGAGGTCTGGCATGCGCCGCCGCCCGTCGAATCCCTGGGTCAGATCGAGGGGGAGCTGAGCCAGGGGAAAGGTGAGCTTTTCGTGCTCTTCCCATTGGCGCTGGAAGAGCAGGAAGAGGCAGAATCCGAACACCACCATGGCGACGGAAACGCCCAGCCACTGCAGGACCGCTACTATCCATGCCTCCCAGGGGATGCCCATGCCCTGCGGCAGACCGTACCAGAAGTTGACCACCACCTGCGGGGTGGTGGGGGCGAGAACGTGCCAGGGCAGGTAATCGAATATGGTCTCCCACTGGTTCTCGGGTGCGGCAAAGACGGTGGGCGAGGTGAGAATGGTCGCCCAGCTCTTGATCCACGAGGGAATGATTCCCGCGACCCAGGTCATGGAGAAGATGGTCAGGAGCTCTCCCCGGCTCAGGGCGAACCGCGGACAGGCGCGCTTGAGGACGACGTTGAGCACGAGCCAGGCGACGAAGGGGATGAAGGCGGTGAGCGGGTACTGGGAGTGGACGAAGGAACCGGAGCGCTGGCGCTCGGAGACCTGGATGACGTAGACGAACATCACCGCTATGGAAAGCAGCGAAAGCAGAACGGCGCGCCAAGTGATCCACGGCCCTTTCCTGGCGCGATCCGCCTGGTCGGCGCGGACATCCTTTCCGGGAGTCCTTGCTGATTCGAGGTCTTGCATGATGGCGGCGGCCTACCCCACGACCTCGGCGATATCCATCCAGTAGATCTGGCGCCCGCTTCCCGCGTGGGCGGAGTCGATGGTGAGACTCCTGCCGTCCGGGCTGGAGCGCGGGTGCAGGTCGCAACGCCATTCTCCGCTATACTCCGCCGGTGAGGAGAACGAACCGAGGTCGACGCGGCGTCCGGTTTCAGGGTGGTAGAGGTAGAGGTCCTGGCTGCGGTCCTCTTTTCCGGGATAGGTGTCGTTCAAGATCCATTGGGAGCCCGGCAGGTAGGTACAGTGGCCGTTGCTGCCCATGATGCCTGCGCCGATTACACCAGGTTCGCTGTCGGAGCGGTCCCGGTAAAGATAGAATTTGTTGCCGTGTCCGGGGTGGTAGGACCAGGAGAGGATGGTTCGGGTATCGCGCCAGATGAAATGGGACGCGCCGCCGTAGTCGTCCACCAGATGCAGGTCGGCGCCGGCGGGGTCGGCGGTGAACATGCGGGTGGAGATGGCCGAGTCGCCCAGGCGCCAGCGGTGCAGAAAGATGAAGCGGGAGCCGTCGGGATTGAAGAGGAGGTGGTTGAAGTAGTGTCTCGCTTCGCCGAATCGGCCCCGGCGCCAGGGAATGGCCGCGATCTGGGCCACGGATACAATCTGACGCGAGGCGCCGGTGTCGAGGTCCAGGGTGTAGATGCCCGAGTCCTCGGGAGCCCGGACATGGTGGTTCGGGTCGGGAATGCCGGCGTAGCCGTAGCCGGGACGCATGTGATGGAGCCGGCGGAAGTCCGTGCCGATGGCGGTTCGGCCATCAGGACTGAGGGCGTAGACAGGCTGGGGAAGGGTGCGTGTCTTCCCCGTCTGGACGTTGCAGATGTGGCAGACGAAGCGGTCTTCCTCGCGGTCGTTCCACAGGATTTCGGCGTCGGAACCGGGGCGCCACTGCAGCATGCAGCCCTGCTGCCAGCACCAGGCATTGCTGCAGCCGACCGTGGTCCAGCGATCGTTGTCGTCCAGATCGATCAAGCCCACCTCGATGGTGTCCTCGGCTGTTGGCGAGCGGTGCTCGAAGTCCACCGCCATTCCCAGCACAAAGCGGCCCGAAGGATCGAACTGGAGTTTGTCGTAATAGCCGAACCAATGGTGTTTCGTTGCTGTGGTGATCCTGCGCGTGGAGGCGGCAGAGTGTGCCATCAGGAGACTTCGATTGTCGTGTTGTCTGTTCTCGGGAGGGTTGCCGTTGTCCGGTGCCGTGAGACTCACCGGTCATTCGCCAGCTCGGCGCAATGCTCGTCATCCCGGGACTTGAAGCTGTCCCCCGGGTCCGTGCCCGTTCCGGCGCCGCGACCAAGATAGTTTTCGGCCTATCCAGGCGCAAGGAAGGCGAGGAAGATTGAAGGGGTGGCAATCTGCGCCTACATTCTCACCTGCCCTTGTCGTCCCCTGAATGGGAGCGGCACACCCGCTGTTTCGCTTGATCAACCGGAAAGAGGCCGTCCATGACAGACAATCACCACGACCCCGGTCTGCACCTGGTCGTCGACGATGCCGAGGTCCAGGACCATCCCGGATTCACCCGCCAGGTGCTGCAGCCCGCCCGCGCCCAGCTGGAGCCTGTGGTGCGCACCGACCGTCCCTGGGAAGGACAGGCTGTATCGCTTTGGGGATCGGTGCTCTACGACCGGGACGAGGATCTATTCAAGATGTGGTACTATACCTTCGGGCCCACCGAGAGCGGCGACGAGGCCCACTTCATGTGCTATGCCACCTCCAGCGACGGCGTCCAATGGGACAAGCCCGAGCTGGGCATCGTCTCCTGGCGGGGGTCTGCCGCCACCAACATAGTCTTCCCGGCGCCCGATGCTCCCGGCGTGGGCATGGACCCCTGGGGTATCGTCAAGGACCCGGCGGATCCCGACCCCGCCCGGCGTTACAAGATGGGAGGTTTCCAGGAGCGCAAGGCCGACGTGCCCCGGGCCAACCACACCAACACTCCGGAAGAACGCCGGGCCTATGTGAGTTCCATCCGCGACCGCCACGGCATGTACGCGGCCTACTCACCGGATGGAATCCACTGGACCGTGGACGATGCGCTGCTCATCCCCCGGGGCGGCGACGCCGGCGCCCTGACCTGGGATTACGCGCAGAGGCGTTTCCTGGCGGTAACCCGCCGCTACAATACGGTGGTCGATCATTTCGTTCTCATGTGGAAGCAGTACCGCCGCGTGATCGCGCTGTCGGCCAGCGACGACTTCGATACCTGGTCGCCGCTGCAGACGGTCCTGAAGCCCGACGATTTCGACGCCGGCCGCGACCAGATGTACAGCATGGTGCCCTTCGCCTACGGCAACCAGTACCTGGGTTTCGTCTGGATGTTTCTGACTGACCGGGACCAGGGCATCACCGAGCTGGTCTCGGCGCGGGATCTTGGCCACTGGCAGCGGGTCGGGCGCCGGGAGCCCTTCCTCGCGGTGGGCGCGCCCGGTTCCTGGGACGACGGGTGGGCTACCTGCGCCCCCAACGGGCCCGTACTCAAGGACGGCAGGCTTCACATCTATTATTCGGGCAAGCGCCGCCATGGAGACGACAGGTCCCACCGCGGCGGAATCGGCCTGCTGACCCTGCGCAAGGACGGTTTCGTCTCCCTGCGCTGCGGCACCCAGGGGGGTGACCTGATGACCGAGCCGGTGTCAGTGGATGGTCCCCGGTTGTATCTGAATGCCAGCGTCTTCGGCAACAAGGCATCTCCCGACCTGGGCCATGTGCGGGTGCGCGTCATCAGCGATATCGAGGTCCCCGAAGGATTCACCTTCGAGGACTGCAACGGGTTGGTGCGCGACGATCAGACGGATTTCGAGGTCACCTGGGGCCCGGAGCGCGACAACCTCGCCCGTTTCACCGGACGGAAGGTGCGCCTGCATTTCCGCGCCGACGCTGCCGGTAACCTCTACTCCTATAGATTCGGAGCCTAGGCCCGCTGGCTCCCGTTCCCCCGCCGGCGCTACGTCCCCATGCGCACGGACAGGGGCCGTGTCTACTCTGCGGCCTTCTTCACGTTGCCTTGGGCTGCTTCTTGCGGGCTTTGGCGGATTTCCCTGCCGATTGCAGGAACTTCACCACCTCCGCGGCCTCCTTGCCGCCCTTGCGGGCGTGCACAAGGAGCTTGATTCCGTGCGGTCCGGGCAGGTTGATGACGGATGGATCGTCGGCCACCACCGCCTGCACGATCTCGAGCTTGCCCAGCATGGCCGCGGCGAACAGGTCGATGCGCGCCCCGTTCTCCAGCAGGAACTCGGCGATATCCCTGCGGCCCATGTGGGCAGCCGCCCCGAGCCCGGTCTCCCAGTCGCCGCCGCCCCAGTCCCAGGCGGCGTTGACGAGGGCGGGTTCCTCGCCGATGAGCTCCCGGACACTGTCGAGGTCGCCGTGGGCGTCGTTGACGAGTTGATTGACCAGTTCGGAAGCCAGGGCCTCCTTGCTTGGTGCCATTCTGTCCCTCCTCGTTGAATTTGCGGGTTTCTCTGTGAACAGTCGTTGCGGCAGCCTGGGTCTGGCCCTTGGGAGATCCCTGTGGATCGGGGCCGGAACCCCATTCCCCAGTCACAGGTCAAGCGGTGGCGGGGGGTCACATTGCGGTGGAGAACAACTTGGCCCGCGACATGTGGATGCGGATGGAGATATGTCTTCCCTTCAGGGCCGACAGGTCGCTGTTGCCTTTCCAGGTAACCGGGGCCGAGACTTCGTCGCCCCTGAGCACCTCCGCCGCCTCCAGACCGAACCCTTCGATGGCCTTCACCTCCGCCGGCGGAGACACGGGTGGATCCACCAGTTCCACTTTGATCCAGCCTCCCTCTTTCTGGGTCTGGTAGTTGAGTCTCAACTGGTGCCCGCGGCATTCCCGCTCCGCCAGGGTCACCCGGCCCTCCTCCGGAGCTTCCAGAGCGGCCAGCCGGTCCGGCTTCCAGAGCGCCCAACGCCACTCCGAAGGCTTGCCGGCATCGTAGCGGTTGTTCCAATCGTGGAGATCGAAATTGCCGCAGAACATCAGGCCCCACTGCTCCTCGGCCAGGGGAACCAGGTTGGGGTAGGCGAAGACCATCCCGTAGCTGTCGTCACCGATGTGGCGCGAAATCACCGGCCGGCGCTCCGGCCTGCTCCAGAGTTGGCCGTCGCGGCTGCTGGCCAGTTGCACGTCGGTGGAAGATGCGGTGCGATGGTAGATTCCCGGGAAGATCAAATGCCGGCCGCTGCCCGGGCAGCGGCAGTATCCGGAGCTGTATACATCGTCGTCGGGTGGGTCCTGGGGGTCCATGGCGAAGACGAGCCGCGTCGGCGACCAATTGGCGAATTCACCTCCCTCGGTGCGGCGGATGCAGCGCCGGCGATCATGATGTCCGCGCAGGTAGCCCGCGTAGGTTCCCGTCTCCTCGTCGTAGCTGGCTATGTTCTGGCTGTCGAGGCCGGATCTGCCCACGTTGAGGAGGGGCTCCGGAAGAAAGCTCCAGCGACACCCGTCAGCCGAGACGGCTCCGCGCAGCAAGCCGTGGAAGTAGAGTTCCTCCGCCTTCTGCTCCCGCGTCAGCCCGGCCTCGTCCATCTGCCGCCGGATTGCCCATTTTTCATCCCGGGACATCTTCGCCACGACCTTGCCCTTGTGGTAGACGATGGAGCTGCGGCCCATGGCTTTGAAGCGTTCTTCAGGGGGCGCCGAAGGATCGATGAAAACGGACTGCAGCTCGAAATCCTCAACTGGGAACAGCAGGTTGTTTTGGGTCGAGCCGCGGTATTGCTGCAGGCCCAGTTGGGGGCGGCGCCAGTTGAAGCCGTCTTCGCTTTCGGCGTAGGCCAGGCAGGTCGAGTCGTCGCTGTCTGCCCCGCAACTGTAGTACCAGAGCTTCAGCAGGCCCTCGTCCGCCAGCACGCAGCAGGGGGAAAGGGTGCCCTGCTCCCAGGGATGTTCCGGGTGGATGAAGATCTCGGATTTCCGCGCTTCCTGCACCCTCAGCGACACTCCGAGGGGGCGGTCCTGGCTCCAGACTTCGCCGCTTTGGTCTATGGCCGTATGCCCCGGCCAGACCCCGTACCAGTCCAGAAATGGTTGTGGGACAAGGTTCATTGTGGACATTGCTTCATCTCCTTGTTGTCTAATCCGGTTGCTCGAGCCGGAGGTTTATTCCAGGAACTGAAACGAGTAGAGGCAGGCGTTGCGGATTTCCAGGCGCAGGCGCACGGCCTCGCCCTGCAGGCGGGAGAGGTCCGCCTCCCTCCAGGTTATCTCGTGGGCGCCGCTCTTAAGGATGCGGCTCGAGCGCTCGAAGGTGAACCCCTCGATCACGCCCCCCGAGGGATCGGACAGGGCGGCCCGCACCTCGCACTCGTCGAAGTTCATGGTCTCGGTGGGAATGGACTGGGGCAGGGAGGCGTCGACGTCGATCACGAGCCTCGATCCCTCGAAGGTGAAGGGCCGCGTGGTTATCCGCCCCTGGTTGGGGCCGGCCAGAAGCCCCGCCCAGCGGTCCTCCGGCAGGGTGGCCAGGGCCACGGTAATGACGTCCTTCTCGCCCAGCTTGCTCGGATTGGCGCTGTGGGCGCCGCTGAAACCGCTGTAGTATATCCAGATCCGGCCGTCGTGCAGGATGGGGCCGGAGGGCATCATGTATCCCGCGTCGTAGGTGCCCACCTCCCCGCGTCCGAGGAAGGGCTCGTGGCGGTCCACCCAGGTCCAGTGGAAACCGTCGCGGCTGCTCATCAGGAAGGTGTCCCAGACCTGGTCGTGGGTCTTGTGGACCATGAGGAAGGCGACGTAGAACTCGCCGTAGAGGGCGGCGGTGAAGTACTGGTACTGGTGGTCAACCCGGTCTTTGTCGTCCGGCGCCAGCATGATGCGCGTCGGCGTCCAGTGCTCGAAGTCGTCGCTCTCGGCGTAGCCCACGGTGCGGATGTGGCGGTGCCTGCCGATGCCGTCGATCTCGTGGGCGAGCGGGTGGCCGGGCCGGAAATATCCTATGTATTTCTGCCGCCTGGGATCCCAGCCCAGAACGGTCGAGGCGTCGGCCACGTCGGGCCCGTAGAGCACCACCGCCTTGTTGTTGCAGGTCCAGTGGATGCCGTCCGGCGAGTAGGCGTTGACCATGCCGCCGGGCGGCTGGTGGCCGCCGGGGCCGTGCATCTCCCCCTGGGCTTTGTAGCGCCGCTGCGGGTCGGGGTCGCGAACGTCTTTGAAGACGTTGTAATAGCTCGGCTCACCGTGAATTCCGACCATGTTGTTCAGTTTCGAGCCGCTGTACTCGACGACCCCGAGGTCGGGTTTCTCCCAGTGAAAGCCGTCGGTCGAGGTGGCGTAGCACCAGGGCCGGCGCCGGTCTTCCCAGGCCCAGGGCACGTACCACATTTTGAAGATCCGCTCCTCCTCGTCGTAGAGCACGGTCTGCCCGACGATCTCCACACCCTCCACCCGCCCGCCGTACTTACCCTGTTCCCAGGGCCGGTCCGCCACCAGAATGGGGTTGCCGGAGAATTTGTCCGGTCTGTTCATGTAGCGCGAGATGCGGCTGGCCTCGTCGACTAGCAAGTCGTCGAGGAAGTGCTGCTTGCGATCGCCGATGTCGATGATTCCGGGCGCAGGGATGGAGGCCGGTTCGAAAATGGCTCCGGTTTTCATGACTTTTCTCCTTTTCCTCGTTTCTGGTCTTGACTGAGAGATCTTTGACTCCTTCCCGGGAAAATAGGCGAAGCGTCCAACCTCATCAAGCAAGCCCTGGTCCATGCTTGACGCTCCAATTTTACCCGTGTATACTAGCTTTCCGGTAATTCAATAAAATCAATCAATTATTACACAAAGGGGAATTTTTCGATGGTCAAATTAGGGGCCAATTCGGTGTTGTTTGCGGGCTGCGATCTGGAGACGGCCATGCAGTATATTGCCTGGGCCGGATACGACGGGGTTGAGCTGGCGGCCATCAAGGGGATGTGCGAGCACCTTCAACTGGACGATTTCGCCTCCCAGGTCCCATCGATCAGGGAATTGTCCGAAAAATACGAACTGGAGTTGCTGGCCATGGAAGAGGCGGCCCTGGACGAAGAACGGCTGTTCAGGGCCTATGACGCCGCCGCGGTCCTGGGCATCCCGGTGATCAACATCGGCCCCGGGGGCAGGAGTGACGAGGATGAGGACTTCGAGCGCCAGACCGATTTGATCGCCCTCATGGCGGAAAGGGCGGTGGAATACGGGGTGAAACTCTGCGTCAAAGCCCACGTGGGCCAGTGCATCTACGACACCCCGACCACCCTCAGAGCCATGGAGCGCATTGGCTCGCCAGGATTCGGGATCGACATGGATCCCAGCCACATCTACCGCGCCGGGGAGGATCCGGTAGAGGCACTCAAGGCGGTGCTGCCTCGGGTTGCCCACGTCCACATCCGCGACTGTGCCAGCCCCCAGGAGAAAGGGCCGGGAGCACCTGAGATGCAGGGCTGCGGCCGCGGCGGGATAGATCTCTTCGGCTACCTCCGGGTGCTGCATCAGGCCGGGATCGAGGTGGCCGCCAATCTGGAGATCATCGGCGCCGGCGGCTACGAATTGCCCCGGGTGGCGGCGATCGCAGCCGAGAGCCGGGGCTACCTCAACGCCTGCCTAAAGGCCTGTGGAGCGCGCTGAGCGGTGTCCCTGATGCGCACCTTCATTGCGGTCAAATTAGCGGACGATGTTCCGGCGGCCCTGGGGCAACTGAGCGGGGACCTTGCGCCGTCGTGGTCTCCGCGCGCCGTGAGCTGGGTGAGGCCGGAAAATATTCACCTGACTCTGCGGTTTCTGGGGGATACGGCGGCGGATCTGATGCCCGCTCTGGGCGCCGGCCTGGACGCGGTGGCGGCCGCCGCGCCACCCTTTTTCTTGCAGCTCGATGGCCTTGGGTGCTTTCCCAACCCGCGCCGGCCCCGGGTAATCTGGGTGGGACTGCGCGATCCGGAAGGCCGCCTGGCCCTCCTCAAGGAAGCGGTGGAGAGAATGCTGCTGCCCTGGGGTTGGGAGCGGGAGGAGCGCCCATTCCGGCCCCACCTGACCCTGGGCCGGGTGCGCGAAAGAACAGTGCCTCCCACTGGGGACTGGATGCGGCAGCCGCCCGATCGCTCATTCGAGGTCGAGGCGTTGCATCTGATGGAGAGCCGGCTGCAGCCTGCGGGGGCCAAGTACGTGACCGTGCACAGCGCCCCGCTGGGCGGCTAGTGCCTGCGCCCACGCACTAGTCCTGAAGAGGTCTGAAGATGCCGAAGGAACTGGTATAGCCGTGCAGGTAGGTGGAGGCTCCCACCTGGCCGATCTCGCCGCCGCAGAAGAATCCCCCCAGAGGAATTTCTCCCACCTTGTCCAGGAAGAGGTTGGAGTCGTGATTGCCCTGGCCGTAGAGGTATTCTCCGCGGCCGGTGCAGGTGAACAACAGGGCGCCCGCCGGGGCGGTGGGGGCCGGGTGCCTGCTGTAGTTCGCCAGCATCAGGTCCAGATCTTCCGCCGCAGTGCGGGAGTCGCGCAGGTGGAATTGCACCGTCTGGCCGTTGCGCAGCGCGTCGCCGACGGCGATGAAGCCCTTCTCCTGGTCCAGATTCAAGACATTGCGGATGAGAAAGTCGCCCGGCTCGAACTTGACCTTGAATTCGGTGGAAGCTATGCCGAGGTGGAGAGCGTGGCGCAGCAACTGCTGGTCGGCGGGAGACAGAGTATGGAAGAGGTCCACCAGAACCTGGGCCGCCGGTCTTTCGTCCAGTTGGAGGAGGAGGTTGTTCTGGCACTCGGTGATGGTCATGGGAACACCGATAGGGCGGCAGCCCTGGGCCACCACCGTATCCACTTCCAGGTTGCCCTGCAGGGCAAGGCCTGCGAGACCGGAACTGTGGGACTCGAGGTCGAGAAAGAGGCAATTGGCATCCATGGCCGAAGCCAGGCCGCCGATCTTGGTGGCGTTGCCGTAGGCGAAGTCCAGTCCCATCAGCAGGGGCTGTGGATCGAAGGTATGGGGATCGGCGAGGAGCAGAAAGTGAGCCTGGGGCTGGCGCTGAACCTGCAGGGCCTCGACCCACAGCTCGGGGCCGGCGTCGGCGTCGGGCAGGTCCCCCGCCTCGAGGTGGAAGGGGTGGATTTCCACCCCCGGCAACACCGCCGCCGTCAGGGAGAAGGCCGCATGTCCGGCAATGTGCTCTTCGATTTCACGGCCCCCGCCGATGACCCCGGTGGCGGTGCAGCCGATGAAGGCGGCGGACGGGAAGTGGTTGCGGACGAGGTCGGGAATGGCGGCATAACTGGCGCTGTACCGAGGCGAGACGAAGGCGCAAACCAAGTCCGGGCGGGCGCCGTCAAGTTGCTCGAAGAGGCTCCGCTTCAATTCGGTCAGGGCCATGCCCGGATCTGGTTCGAGGGAGAGAGCCGAGGCCCACTGCATTGATTTTCTCCTGGAAAAAATATACTCCGGGTTGTTATTATATGGGCAATTGCTACGAGGTCAACTTCGGGGGAACTAAGGCAAGCCCCCAGGGCCTCGGGTAGGGGCACTAAAACTCTCGAGAAAGGAGCGCATCATGGCGGAGTTCAATGACAAGGTGGTGATCGTCACGGGCGGGGGCAAGGGAATCGGCCGCGCCATCTGCCTGGGCTTTGCCCGGGCGGGGGCCCGGGTGGCCTGCGCCGACGTCGACGCGGATGCCGGCCAACGGATTGTCGAGGATGGAGCGACTTTGGCCGGAGAGATTCGCTTTTACAAAGCGGACGTGGCCAATAGCGGCGAGTGCCAGGCCTTGGTCGCGGCGGTGGTATCGGAGTGGGGGCCGGTGGACGTGCTGTGCAATAATGTGGGAATCCAGCCTCTTGAAAGCTACGTGCCCGCCCACGAATTAACCGAGGAACAGTGGGACCGCATCATCGATGTGAATCTCAAGAGCTATTTTCTGATGACCAAATACTGCGTGCAGGGGATGATCGAGCACGGCGGCGGGGTGATCGTCAACACCGCCAGCGTCCAGGGGCTGCAGTCGGCCCTGGGGGTGTCGGCCTACGCGGCCAGCAAGGGGGGAATTCTTTCGATGAACCGGCAGTTGGCGCTGGAATACGCCAAGGACAATATTCGCGTGCTGGCGGTCAATCCGGGGACCATCGACACGAATATGGTGGCCGAGTCCATTGAGGCATCGGGCATAGAGGAAGAGGAGATGAAGGAGATGCTGGGCAAGGCGCACCCGATGAAGCGGATCGGCAGGCCGGAGGAGATCGCCAACGTGGTGATGTTTTTGGCCAGCGACAAGGCTTCCTTCATGACGGGAGAGTACGTCTGCGTGGATGGTGGGATGATGGCGATTGGGGCCTGGGCTGAAACGGAGACGGGGGGAATGACCCTGGGGGAGGATTGAAGGGCTGGAGTTCAAGGTCTCCGCAGTTCCAGGCTGTAGGGGTCCAGGCTGGTGGAGGGCATGAGCAGAAGGGGATGGCCGTTGTGGTCGAGGCGGAAGCGGAGAAATTCGAAAAGGGGACCGTAGCCCGGGAATCCGAGGCCTGCCTGCAGAAGGGCGGGGTCGAATAGTGCAGGACGAGGGAGTTCGACGAGGAGGATTTCGGCTTCGGGGTTCAGGCCGGCTTTTTCTTTGGCCAACTGGATGGCGGTGTCGAGGCCGCCGAGGCGGTCGACCAGGCCTTTCTCAAGGGCGCGTTTACCGGACCACACCCTCCCCTGTGCAAGGGGTTCGATCTCCTCGGGGGATTTGCCGCGGCCGGCGGCCACCTTGGCGACGAAGTCGGCGTAGAGCGAGCGGATGATGCCTTCCGTTTTCTGCTTTTCGGCGTCGGTCAGGTTGCGGTCGGGCAGTTGCAGGCCGAGCAGGGGCACGGTCATGCCGAATCCCAGGTCGGCGTGGGCGCCCACCTGGACATGGTCGGTGGACACGCCCAGTTTTTCCTTGAGGTTGCGGTTGTAGACCCAACCGCCGATGACGCCGATGGAGCCGGTGATGGTGTTGGGAGCGGCGACGATGGCGTCTCCGTACATGGAGAGCCAATATCCTCCGGAAGCGGCGACGTAGCCCTGGGAGACGATTACCGGTTTCTTTTCCTTGCACTTTTTCAAGGCCTGGGCGACCAGGTCGGAAGCGAGGGCGTCCCCTCCGGGAGAGTCCACCCGCAGGACTACGGCTTTGATGCGCGAATTGTCCGCCACCGCCTCGATTTCTTTAGCCAACTGGCGCGCTTTGATACCGCCGTCCATGGCGCAGACCCCCAGAGCGTAAACCACGGCAATCTTTGGTTTCTGTCCCCAGCTTTTGTCCTTTGGGCGGCGGTAGGTTAATGGTTTGATCAGCCTGCGCTCACCTCCCTCCAGATCCTCTATTGCGTCCTTTACCTCATCCCACCTTCCCAAGCGGTCGACCAATCCCCTCTCGAGGGCTTGCCGCGGCAAGAACAAGGCATCCTCGTCGACCATGCGGTCGAATTCCTCGGGGTCCAGGCGGCGCTGGGCACAAATCTCGGCGCGGGTGAGGCGGTAGAAATCGTCGATCAAGGCCTGCCACTGCTCGCGGTCGGCAGCCGACATATCCTGTCTCGACAGGGACTCGAAAGCCGACTTGTAGGTGAAGAAACGCCATTCGTCGAAACCGATTCCCAGTTTTTCCAGCACGCCTTTGAAGTAGGTCTGACCGGCGACAAAACCCTCGAGGGCGATGGTGCCGGCCGGGTCCATGACGATGCGGTCTGCCACCGAGGCGAAATGATATCCGCTCAGGGAGACCCGGTCCAGGAAGGCCACCACGTATTTTCCTGCCTGTTTGAACTCCAGGAGTCTGGCGCGAAGCTCCCAGGCCATTACGGGATTTATTTTCATTCCCGAGGTGTTGAGGGCGATACCGCCGATGGCCGGATCGTTTTCGGCGCGATCGATCAGGCCCAGGAGGCCGGAGAGGGTGTGGGCGCGATCGAACAGGACGAAGCGGCGATGGTGGGTCGGCCCCAGCAGTTCGAGGTTCAGGTACTGGGGTTTGGAGCCCAGGCGGCGGGCGAGGAAGTTGGGCTCGTGGGAGCCCATTCGGAGGCCATAGGTGGAGAACCTTGGCTCCCCGTCTCCAGGGATCCGGGACTGGGTCTGAAAGCCGAGGTTGCCGAGGCTCAGATCCAGGCCCAGACCGACGCTGTGGTTGTCGAAATAGCGGCCGCTGAGCACCACCCCCCGGAGCAGTTCGCAGGCGGCGCCGGCGCTCCACAGGATATTCCCTCCGAGCTCCTGACTGGTCATGGCGCCGTCGGCGAAGAGGGTCAAGCGCTCGTGCCCCAGGGGGCGCAGAGCCAGATCGAGGGAACCTTCGCGGGCGGAGAAGCCGGGTGTGGCTGCGAAGGTGAGCCCGGCGGAAAGGTAGGGGGAGGGGCGCACCAGAGTGCCGACGACGAAGTGGTTTTGGCGTCCGAGGTGGCGGGTATTGCCGCGCGACCAACCGTAGGCGAAACCCAGACTGGCGCGGCGGTCGCCGCCGGCCAGGGCGAACCTGTAGTCCACCAGATTTTTCCCGGGAAGGTCCCGGTGGACCAGGCCGAACCCCAGGTGGGGAAAACCGGTGAAGAGGCCCCACTTGCCGATGGCGGAGCCAGCCGACCAGGCAAGGTTGGTCTCGTGCCGTTCCACGTAAGCCAGCAGGGCCGGATTGACGTATCCCTGCAGTCCCACCCCCATCCCCGCCGGTGAGCTCAGGAGAAACTCGCTTTGCTCTCCATAAGGCGCAAAAGGTTGTTCCCCCATTGCGACAGAGCCGAGAACCAGGAACGGAACGAACCTAAACGCTCTCATGTTCCTCCTTGAAATAACTGAGGTCACCCTTACCTGGGCGCAGAATTTCCACTTCGTCGCCCACCAGTGAAATGACGCTGGAGGGGAGGACGGGGAGGCGGCCGCACTCAAGGATGAGATCTACCTTTCGTCCCAGGGTTTGCTCCAGTTCACCGGGGTCGGTGATGACCTCCTGGTCGGAGTAATTGGCGCTGGTGCTGAGGATGGGACGGCCCAGTTCGCGCACCAGGGCCAAAGGCACGGGATGGTCGGGGACGCGAAGCCCCACGGTCTTTTGCCGCGTCTGCAGGATGCGGGGAGTCTCCTTGGTGGCCGGCAGTACGAATGTGTAGGGACCGGGAAGGCAGCGTTTCAGAATGCGATAGGCCAAATTGGAAACCCGGGCGTACTGGCTGATATCGGCCAGGTCGGCGCACACGAAGGACATGGGTTTTTTGGCATCGCGGCCCTTGATCCGGCGGGTTTGCTCCACCGCCTTCTTGCTGGTGATGTCACAGCCCAAGCCGTAGATGGTATCGGTGGGATAGACGATGACGCCGCCGGCGCTCAAAATATCCACCGCGCGCTTTATGTGGCGTCCCTTGAGGTGCTGGGGGTCGATGCTCAGGATTTCGGCCATTCTGCCCTCCTTCCAAACTTTTGAAAGGAATATAGGTAGAGAGAGGTTGGCTTCAACAGCTATTGTGCGCAGGAAGCCGCGGCGATATTTTAGCTCGCAGGTCCCTCCCCGAGAAAATCAAATTGTCACAAGCAGTTATGCCCCACACCATTATCGGTACCGCCGGACACATCGACCACGGCAAGACCATGTTGGTGAAGGCGCTCACCGGGGTCGATACGGACCGGGCTCCAGAAGAAAAGGCCCGGGGTATCACCATCGAGTTGGGCTTTGCCTTTTTTGGTGACGAAGCCACCATCATCGATGTGCCCGGCCACGAGCGCTTTGTCAAAACCATGGTGGCCGGGGTCAGCTCCATAGACTTGGGGCTCTTTGTGATCGCCGCCGACGACGGGGTCATGCCGCAGTCGCGCGAGCATCTGGATATTCTCAAACTCCTGGGGGTGCAACGCGGGCTGGTGGTGCTCACCAAAATCGACCTTGTGGACGAGGAGTGGATCGAGCTGGTGGAAGAGGATATCCGCCACCTGGTGCGGGGCAGCTTTCTGGAAGGCGAGGACATCATGCGGGTGTCCTCCCTGAGCGGGGACGGGATCGATGCCCTCAAGCGGCGCCTCGAGGTCCTGGTGGCGGAGACGGCTGCCAAACGCCCCGAAGGCCCATTTCGCCTGCCGGTGGACCGAACCTTCCGGGTCAAAGGATTCGGCATGGTGGGCACGGGTTCGGTGGTGTCCGGCAGCCTGCGCGAGGGCGAGGGGCTGGAATTGCAGCCGGCCGGCCGCCGCATTCGCGCCCGCGGACTGCAGAAACACGGCCAGCCCGTCGCCGTGGTTCGCTCCGGCGACCGCGCTGCGATCAACCTGCCCGGGCTGGACCAGACCGATGTGAAGCGCGGCGATCTGCTGGCAAGTCCGGGATACTTCAAGCCCACTCACATGCTCGATGCGCGTTTGCACCTGCTGGCTTCGAGCCCGAGGGAATTGTCCCAGCGGACACGCGTCCGGCTGCATCTCGGCACCAGGGAGATCATGGCGCGGGTGGTGCTGCTCGACGGAGATGTCCTGGCCCCGGGAGCGGAGTCCCTGGTGCAGTTGCGTCTGGAAGCGCCGGTGGTCGCGGTGTGGGGCGATCGTTTCGTGATCCGGCGCTATTCGCCGGCGCTGACCATCGGCGGCGGGCGGGTTCTGCAGCCGCACCCGGAGAAGCGCCGGAGGCTGGACAATTCCCTCAGGAGGCAACTCGCCGCCCTGGAGACCAACGCTATCGAGGAGGTGGTCGAGGCCAAGCTCTTCATCTCCGCCGGGAAGCTGCAGTCGTGCCGCGAGTTGTCCGGCGACCTGGGACAGAGTATGGAGCGAATGGAAGTTCTCCTGGGCTCTCTGGAGCGCAGGGGCCGGGCGGTGCTGATGCCGGTCGACAATGAAATGTGTGCGCTGCACTCCGAGGCGTGGAATGAATTGAGCCGGGTGGTCGAGGCTGGATTGCAGGACTTTCACCGCGCAAACCCCCTGAAACAGGGAATGCGGCGCGAGGAGTGGCGCAACCGCAGCGCCCGCAATCTGCAGCCGGCCCTTTTCGATCAACTGCTGGAAGCCCTGGAGCGCGCCGGCCGCATTGCGGTGGAGGGTGCGGTGGTGCGCGCCGCTTCCCACCGCATCCGCTTGACCGCGGCAGAGGAAGTGCTCAAGGACAAAATCGAAAATACCCTGAAAAATGCTGAATTTGCCGATATGCCCGGGGTAGTGGAATTGGCGCAGCGTTTGCAGGTCGAAAAGAAGGCCCTGGAAGATTTGCTCCGGGCCCTGCAGAGCCTGGGGCTGGTGGCAGCCCTGGAACGGGGCCTGATTCTGCACGCCGAAACTCTGGAGGCGGTGCGCGCAAAACTGCGCCGCTACCTGCTCGACAACAAGGAAATCAAGGTGGCCGATTTTCGCGATTTGATCGCCGGCAACCGCAAATACGCCCTGGCGCTTCTGGGCTATTTCGATCGCGAAGGATTTACGGAACGGCGGGGAGACGTGAGGGTACTGAGGGGGTGAGCGATTTATTCCCGCCACCTTGCGGGTTCACTTCGAGAGGGGAGAAGAAAATGGCAAAGACAAAGAAGAGGGTGGAAAAACCGGTGATTCGCCACATGGCCAGCCTTGGCAGCCTGGCGCAATACGGGGGCCGGAAGGGGGAGTGGAGTACGGAGGAGAAACTGCAGCGTATAAAAAGGGCCGGTTTCGACGGCTTCACCGGGCGCGTGCCGATCATAACCCGCGAGATGGTGGAAAAGTCGGGAATGCTCTTCGCCGCCACCTCCGATATCGGTGGCAAGGGGGAAATCAAACCCAAGTTCAAAGCCATAAAGGAAGTCGGCGCCCGCTGTGTCAACGTGCAGATGCTCGACCACGACACCCAGACCAAGCGTGCCGTGGATGTTGCGCGGCGGGTGATGGCGGTGGCGGACGAGGTGGAGCTGGACGTATCCATCGAGGTCCATCGCGATACTTGCACCGAGACTCCAGAGAAAACTTATGCCCTGGCCGCAGGGTTTGAAAAGGCGGAGAAACGGCCTCTCAAGATGACCTGGGACTTCTCCCATCCCGCCGTTATCAAACACCTCTCTCCGCCCTACTGGGACCGCCTGGCCGAGCGCCCGGATCTGATTCAGTACGCCCAGCAGTTTCACTTCAGGCCCTTTAACGGCCACCACGCCCAGATCCCGGCGCTGGGCAGGGGAGGGGAGCTGACCCCGGAATTTCTGGATTGGCTGGAATTTGCCGAAAAAGTCATCGCCTGCTGGCTGCAGGCGGCTACCCCCGGACGAGAGATGTTCGTCTGTCCGGAACAGATCCCCGCGGGCTACGCCCTGTCCGTCTTCGGCAACCGCTGGAAGGACGCGCAGGCGGTCATGATGGAGGTGGACCGGGTGTGGAAGAGGCAGTTGAGAAAGTGGAAACCCCTAGGCGGGCGATCGTAGATACAGTGCCTGCCGCCAAAGTCGTTCTCGTCACCGGGGCTTCCTCCGGCATCGGACGGGCCGTTGCTCGTTTGCTCCAGGGCCGGGGCTTTACCGTGTTCGGGACGAGCCGGGTGCACAGCGGGAAGATGGAGAGGGTCGAGATGTTGCCTCTAGACGTGCGCTCGGAAGAATCGGTGAATACATGTGTGAGGGTGGTGCTCGAGCGCGCCGGACGCCTGGATGTGCTGATCAACAATGCCGGTTATGTCCTCGGTGGGGCCATTGAGGAAACCGCCCTCGAAGAGGCAAGGGCTCAGTTCGAGACCAATTTTTTCGGCCTGGTTCGGATGGTCAAGGCCGTGCTCCCTATTATGCGGAGGCAGGGGGGTGGTCGAATCGTCAACATCAGCTCTCTGGCCGGACTGGCTGCGGTGCCGTTTCTGGGATTTTATTCGGCCAGCAAATTCGCCCTCGAAGGCTATAGCGAGGCTCTCCTTCACGAGGTCATGCCGTTCAATATCCACGTTTCGCTGGTGGAGCCAGGGTTCATCAGGACCAATCTGCTGGCCGCCAGTGAGCAATCCGCTGCCTGCTCAACCGGCGCCTATGACCCTGCGCGCCAGGCGGCCATGGAGTCCGTACGGAGTTACCTGGAGCAGGCACCGCCGCCGGAGATGGTCGCCGCGGTGGTCCGCAAGATTGTCGAGAGCTCCTCGCCGCGGCTGCGCTATAATGTGGGGAAGGAGGCGCGGCTGGTGGTGCATTTGCGTCGCTTTGTGCCGGAGAGGGTGGCGCTGAAAATCATGAAGAAATATTTCCGTCTCGGCCGGGGGGATTGCAAAAGGGTTTCCCAGCCGGAGGTGGAGCAGGAGAGCTGAGTTGTCGGTAAAGTTCGGGAGGTCACTTGGCTGCGGATGAATCCGCAGTTTTGCCGCGAAAGGAGTTTCCATGAGGGCAAGAATCGAGGCTGGCGGGTTGAATGTGGATGCGGGGTTGTATGAGCTGGTGAAGAACGAGATTGCACCCGGCACCGGGTTGGACCCGGATGCGTTCTGGACTGCCCTGAGCGCAATCGTGGCGGATCTCGGCCCAGGGAACATGGCCTTGCTGGAAAAGCGGGATGTGATCCAGCGGAACATCGATGCCTGGCACCTGGCCCGCAAAGGTTTGCCCCTCGACGGAAAGGAGTACGGAGACTTCCTGAGGGAGATAGGTTATCTGCTCCCGGAGGGAGAGGACTTCAAGGTGAGTACCACTAAAGTGGATCCGGAGATTGCTGCGCTGGCAGGTCCGCAACTGGTGGTGCCGGTGGACAATGCCCGCTACGCGCTCAATGCCGCCAACGCGCGCTGGGGGAGCTTGTTCGACGCGCTCTACGGCACGGACGTGATCCCCGGAGAAGGCGGCGCCCAAAAGGGAGAAGACTACAACCCGGTGCGCGGCGCCGAGGTGATTGCCCGCGCCATGGCGATTCTGTACCAGGCCGCCGGCCTCGAGCGCGGCTCCTATTCCGATGTCGCCCGATTCACCCTCGCCGCGGTCGGCGGGGTCCAGCAACTGGTCGCCGTGCTGGCGGATGGAGGCAAGGTAGGTTTGGCCGATGGCGGCAAGTTCGCCGGCTACGCTGCGGAGGGAGGCGGAATCAGCAGTATCCTGCTGCGCAACAACGGGCTCCACATTGAAATCCAGATCGACCGGGACCACCCTGTGGGCAAGGAACAGGCGGCGGGGATTAAGGATGTGGTCATGGAATCTGCCATTACCACCATTCAGGACTGCGAGGACTCGGTTTCCGCCGTGGACGCCTCCGACAAGGTGAGAGTCTACCGCAACTGGAATGGTATCATGCAGGGCAGCCTGGAGGCGACCTTCGAGAAGGATGGACAGTCGCTGACGCGCAGGCTCAACGGCGACAGAACCTTCTCGGCCCCCGACGGCAAGCCTCTGACGTTGAAGGGGAGAAGTTTGCTCCTGGTACGTCATGTGGGTCTTCACATGTACACCGACGCTGTGACCAGCGCGGATGGTGAGGAGATTCCGGAGGGATTTCTCGACGCCATGGTAACCGTGCTGGCGGCCAAACACGACCTCAATGGGAATGGGCAATTCACCAATAGCGAAAAAGGAAGTGTTTATATCGTGAAGCCCAAGCTCCACGGTCCGCAGGAGGTTGCCGCAACTGTAGAGTTGTTTGAAAGGGTGGAAGCGGCACTGGGGCTTGAGCGCAATACCCTCAAGGTCGGGGTAATGGACGAGGAGCGGCGCACCACGGTCAACCTGAAGGAAGCCATCCGCGCCGCCCGCGAGCGCGTCGTTTTCATCAATACGGGTTTTCTCGATCGGACCGGGGACGAAATCCACACAAGCATGGAGGTAGGTCCGATGTTGCCGAAGATGGAGATCAAGAGCCAGCCCTGGATCAATGCCTACGAGGATTGGAACGTGGATGTTGGCCTTGAGACCGGGCTGGCAGGAAAAGCCCAGATCGGCAAGGGTATGTGGACCATGCCCGACAATATGCGCGAGATGATGGACACCAAGATGAGCCATCCGCAGGCCGGTGCCAATACCGCCTGGGTGCCCTCGCCCACGGCGGCAACCCTCCATGCCATCCACTACCATCGGGTGAGCGTGGCCAGGCGCCAGGCCGAGTTGGCCACCAGAGGACGGGCGAGCATAGAGGATATTCTGACCCCGCCCCTTTTGGACCGGGAGTTGTCAGCGGAGGATATACAGATGGAGTTGGAAAACAACGCCCAGGGCATTTTGGGGTACGTGGTGCGCTGGGTAGGCCAGGGGGTCGGCTGCTCGAAGGTGGCGGACATCCGCGACGTAGGATTGATGGAGGATCGAGCGACCTTGCGGATTTCGAGCCAGCACCTGGCCAACTGGCTCTATTTCGGAATCGTCAGCGAGGAGCAATTGCGGACGACCTTCGAGCGCATGGCGGCGGTGGTGGATCGGCAAAACAGTGGAGATCCCAACTATTGCGCCATGGCCCCCGACTTCGCTGACAGCATTGAGTTTCAGGCGGCTCTGGAGCTGGTTTTCAGGGGCAGGGCAGAGCCCAACGGCTATACCGAGACGGTCCTGCACGCCCGCCGCAGAGAAGTCAAGGCCGCGCACAAAAAGGCTCAACCCGGATAATGCCGCCCACGGCTGTCACTGCTTTGGAGCCGAGTGAGGGGAAAGAATGGGGGTGTCTCTTCACCGGAAGGATTGTTGTGGCCGGTCTGAATGCTGGATTTATTACTGCTGAGCCGCTCCCTCCAACCAGTAGGAATAGAGCCTCGCGCTGCGCAGGGTGAAACGGAGGCTGACCTCTTTGTCGAGGAGGTGGGAAATGTCGCCTTGCTCCCATTTTACTGCGGAACTGGTGTGGTCTCCCCTGATGGCAGCGGACTTGGCAACCAGGTTGCCGTCTGAGCCAATGGCTTCGACGCGGCATTCACCTCCGTGGGCATCCACATTGACGAACAACCGCGGCGCTGCAAGGGTGAACCTCTCGGTCAGAACGGCGCCACCATCCTGACCCGCGTCGAGCGAGATAAATCCATCCCGCCGCAATACTGCCAGGCAGATAGCGGAGTTGTCAGGGTCGAGGTGGGCCCGCTCTTCACTGGGAAGCGCGTTCAATCCGCGGCACTTCAGGCCGCTGTAGTAGAACCACAACTCGTCACCGCGTATCACCGCCACGGCCGGACTCATGATCTGGGTCAAGTCGTATGCGCCGCAACCGAGCCGGGAAGGCTCGATGAAGGCCTGGCGGGAGCCAAGGCGGGTCCAGGTTTTCAAATCCCGACTGCAGGCCAGTTCGACTACGTGGAAGCCGTCGGTGTTCACGTTCTGGAAGCCGGGACAGACCGCGTGGTACATCGCCGGCAGGCCGAGATAGACCGACTCGTAGCGGAACGGGCACATGTGGTACACGTCCACGTTGTAAACCGTTGGATCATTGGCAAGGAGTGGTTGATAGGTCGGATCCGCCAATCGCGCCTCGATGCGCTCGGCACCGAGGGTCTGATCCAGATCATCCGCTTCGAAGATCAGTTCAGGTTCGCTCCACTGGCTGAAGTCCTTGCTGGTAGTCAGCCATACGGCCCTTCCGTGTCTGCCCCGCCGCTTGATATAGTGCAGGAACAGGTATTCCTCTTCATCAAGGGTCAGATTCCATTCATCCGAGGAGGAAATTCCCGGATGGCTGATTTCCTTCCAGTGGATGCCATCGGCTGAGACCGCAGAGCCACCGCCACCGACATCGAAGACATTGGGCGTAATCGTTTTATAGCGTCGGGTGGGATCCGGATCACGAGGGTCGCGCACGATGCATTCGGCCCGGTGATATTTCCCCCCCAGAAGGAGGGGCGCGAAGTTGTTCGCCTTGGAGCCGCGATACTCGATTCGTCCGAGCGCCGGTTTGCACCAGTGAAGACCGTCCTCGCTTTGGTAGTAAGCGCTGAAGGCGTAGCCGCTACCCTCCAGATCGGCTGGTTCTCCGGCGCAGTCCCATATTTGCCAGACCTTTTTTTCGGAACACCAGATCGGAGCCATGCGGATTTGAATGCTGGGTATGCCTATGCTCACATCGGGCCGGATGACCGCTCCCTTTTTGGCCGGCTGGTGCATGGTCCGCAGCAGGTTCTCGATTCCGGCAATACCGACATCGTCGAGGAACAGTTGGCGCTGGCCGGGCAATACGCGAAACCCCGGTTCGCTTTCGTTTCGAAGCGGTGGTTTCATGGTGATTCATCCGGATGTGGCAGGTTAAGGAAGGGATGCATCCTGGGTGCAGGAGTCATTTCCACGCTGCGCGCAACAAGCGGACCCAGTTGCCGTGCATGATGTCGGCAACGTCGGTCTGCGAGTAACCGCGGCGGTCGAGGATGGCGGAAATTTTACGCAGGTCTGCAATGGTCTCGAGGTCGGAGGGACTCTGCTCCTTGCCGTAGCCACCGTCCAGGTCGGTGCCCAAGGCGGCGTGGCGGGGGCTGCCGGTCAACTGGCAGACGTGGTCTATGTGGTCCACAACCGTCTCCAGAGTGATGCCCGTGTTGTCCATGGCGGCCGGGTCCCACAAGGGGGAGACCATCCAGATGTCCAGGGCGGCGCCAATCACGCCGCCGCGCTGAGCCAGAGATTTGATCTGTTGGTCGTCGAGCTGGCGGTCGTGGTCGCACAGGGACCGGCAGCAGTTGTGAGTGGCCAGCACAGGGCCGGTGAAAACGTCCAATGCTTCCCAGAACGCCTGCTCAGCCAGGTGGCTCACATCGAGAATTGCCCCTGCCGCCTCCAGGGCTTCGAGCATGGGGCGGCCTCTGGCGGTCAGTCCTCCGGGAGCCTGGGTTCCGTGGGAGTAGGAGCTGACCCCGTAGTGGCACAGGCTGGCAATTCTCAGGCCTTCCTCCCACCACTCGTTCACCTGTTCGGGATTCACAATTCCGTCCGCTCCCTCCATGCTGAGGACGAAACCCAGAGGCGTCGTCTGAGGATCGTCGTTCCACTCGGCCACATGGGTGTCGAGTTGGGTCCGATCGCGGATCTGGCGCATGACTCCCTTGGACTCCATCAGGCGGTAGTAAGCCAACTCGCCTTTGCACTTGGCGTAGGCGATGTCCTGGGTGCGCACCCCGGGGAAGCGCTTGCCCTTGGAAGCAATCCGGCAGTTGACCGTGGCAAATATAAGGCCTATTCCGCCACGTCGCAGTTCGGCAAAATTCACTACGTTCAGCCCGCGGCCCTTCTGTCCCATTCCGGCCTCGGCCTCGCGTATTTTGGCGATGGGCTGGATCAAGTCCCGGTCCCATTCGAGGGCATTGTAGGCGATATCCAGGTGGGAATCAACAATCAGCATGGAGGTTTTCCTATCAATTTGGTTTGGCGGTCTTAAATTGCGGCCCTGTTTGCCGATCGTCTGTCGCGCACCAGGGTTCCACTATGGTAGACTCCTTTCATAGCCCGCCCGCGCCACGCCTCCGACGCATCGTAAAATTTCTTTCCGGGGTCGATGGTCGATATCAAGACCCCGGTTCTGTGCAGTGGTAATCGGCCTTCGATCAAACCGTCGGGGCGGACTACAAAGCTGGATCCGCTGCTTTCGCGTCTGGTAGTGTTGTTGACGCTGATCCACATATAGTTGTTGGCGGCATAGGTCTGCATGGTGGCTGCGACCATTATGCCCCAGATGTTCCTCGACATCTCCTTCTTTCTTAGGGTCATCCCCCCATTGTGATATGAGTGAAAGACGAGCTCTACACAACGCTTCTTGTATTCCCGGTACAACTCCTGATAACGAAAGTCGTGACAAATCTGCAGGCCGCATTTGATCCCTCTTACCTCGAAAGTGGCCAGGCGCGACCCCGGGTTGTAGAAATCCAGATCGCCCGGTGTTGAGCCGACCTTCCCAGTACAAAACATCTTGTCGTAGCGTTTCACCACAGTGCCGCGATCATTGATGACGTAAAGGCTGTTGTGCGGTTTGTGTTTACCCGTGAGGCGATGGTTGGATCCTAGAATGACCCACAGCTTCAACTTGCGGGACAGATCCGCAATCTCCTGAGTGCACCGGCGCAGCAAGTCCCAATCGTAGTGGTCGAAGGAAGGGAGATCGACCCCGGCGTATCCTCCCAGGCATGTCTCCGAAAAATGCGCCAGATGAGCACCTTGCTCACTGGCGAATTTCATCTGGCGCACGACATATTTGAAATTGCGCTCAATGTCCCGAGTGACGGGGAACTGGCAGGTGGCGATTTTCAACTTCACCGATTTGCCCTTTCTTTTGCAGGGGGAAGTCACCGCCTTCTGGCCCTGGAGAAAAGATAAATCAGGCCGGCGACTGCGAACAAGTACAGAGCCTTTAATTCAAATAGGTACAGGGCACCGAGGCCGAGGATAACTGCCATGATCCATCTTTCTGTAGAGCTCATGAAATTCTCCTTTTTGGTTGCGACTAGAAATGTTTCTAGTTCCTGCGCGCACCTTGGATACGGCTTCTTGGGAAGCCCGAGAATGGGCTGGATTCCGCAAAGGGACCAAGTGTGCTGGTGGGCAGCACACTAGTGCGCGTCGCGCACACAGCGGAAGCCGATGGAGTCGTCGGTGCTTGCCGCAGAGAGTCCCAAGCGGTAGGAGGATCTCAAATAGCTCGAATCCGTTCCCCACGCACCACCCCGGATTATCCGGAAGGTGCCGCTTTCCGGACCTGCCGGATTGCGCTTGGGGCTCTCTGCGTAATAGTCGCTTGAGTACCAGTCGGCCACCCATTCCCACACATTGCCTGCCATGTCGTAGATGCCGAAAGGTGAGCTTCCTTCAGGGTAGCTGCCCACCTCCACAGCCGTGCTGAACAGTCCCTTGTAGTTTGCGTTGCGGCGGTCGATTCGCATTCCCCAGGGGTACTTCCGGCCATCTATTCCCCGAGCCGCCCTCTCCCATTCCGCTTCGGTGGGCAGGCGCCCATCCATCCATTCGCAATAGGCCTTGGCTCCGTACCAGGAAACCTCGACCACCGGGCGCCTGGCCACTGCAGGAGTTTTGAGCTCGAACGCCGCACCTGAGCTGCGGATCTGTACGCCGCTGTCGCCCAGTTCCAGCAACTTGTTGTTTGCGGCGTCCATGTTCGTGCCGGTGGCGTCCAAGAAAGCCAGGTACTGGCCATTGGTCACTTCGTACTTGTCGCAGTAAAATGTATCCACATGCACCACGTGCGCCGGGCGCTCGTCGGCCTCCCCGCGGTCAGTTCCCATGGTGAACTCTCCTGCCGGCACCATGATCATTTGGTGTTCGGTGTCTGCAGGAGTCTTAAGAGCTATTTCCTCCTGTCCGCCTACCGCCACAATCCATAGGAGGCAGAGCAGCAGAATCAGATTCAAGGTTCCGCCCATAAAGGTTCCCGGACTTCGAGTGAGGGAGTCCTTTCTGCAAGGAGTTGTAGTTTGCTCCTTGTAGGAATAATACCTATATTTCGGCACTTATCAAGAAAAGAAGTAGCGCTCTGCGATCTCCTGCTGCAAGTCATTCTACCTACCGAAAAGCCCGGAGGGCTCTTGCCGATCGCATGGTGAGTGTAGCTCAGGTGGTTAGAGCGTCTGGTTGTGGCCCAGGAGGCCGCGGGTTCAAGTCCCGTCACTCACCCCATACTTTTGCTTGCCGCAGGCGCCGGTGCCGGAAGTCCGGACCCTTTTTCAGCAGGGGCACGGTCGGAGAATTTTCAGCGCTGGCGCCTGCCAGTCAGAATCTGCGCTTTCCGCCGCCCATGAGTTGGTCCTTCTCAGAGGCTGACAGATGGGGACGGATTCTGCAGGAGCAGTCTGACATGGCCACTGCCGCCATCGTTTCCCGTCCAGAGTTGTTGGTCCTGCGCCGGAGTTGGCGCCAGCAGGGCAAAAAGCTGGTATTCACCAACGGTTGTTTTGAAATCCTGCATCGTGGCCACATCGAGTATCTGCGCGAGGCTGGAAATATGGGTGACTTGCTCGTGGTCGGCCTCAACAGCGATGCCAGCGTGAGAGCTTTGAAAGGGCCGGGGAGACCCCTGGTGTCTCAGGAAGATCGGGCAGCGCTTTTGGCGGAGATGCGTTCGGTGTCTCACGTGTGTATATTTGACGAAGTCAGCGTCGAGAGCCTGGTGGCGGATTTGTTGCCCGATATTCTGGTAAAGGGTGGGGACTACCGCATCGAGGGAATTGTCGGTCGCAAGCAGGTCGAGGAGGCCGGCGGTAGGGTTTGCGCCCTGTCCTTGCGCCCAGGCTGTTCGACTTCTAGGTTGATCGCCAAGGCCAAAGAGATAGAGGTTTGATTTTTTCCGCGGCCGGGCTCTCTGCTTTTGGACCGCATGTCGCGCGCCTTCTCCCGGGCGGGCTAGACCGCGGTTGGTTGGTTTTTCCCACTTGGATCGGCCGTGCCCCTATCTTATGGGCAGTTGACGGATCTTAGTAGTCCCTGCCATTTTCCCCGCGCCCCTTTTTTCGAGCGAAGGACAATCATGACCACAAGAGGAAGAATGGCCGTTTTGTCGCTGGGAGCAGTTCTTGTCCTAGCCCTCTCGTCCTGCGCCGGTTCCCACCAGGCGATGGGGCAGCGCATGGCTCAGGGTGAGGCGACCGCCCAGGTAGACATTGAGACCTTGAAGCGTGCGCTGGACGCTGCCTACGAGCGCGAGCGCGCCCTGGCGGCGCGCCTGACCAAGGTTGAGGAATCCCATGCCAGGCTACGCGAAGAGATAAAGAGACTGAGCGCGGAGGTCCCAGGCTCGAGGGCGTCCTTCGGTCCCGGCAAGACAGGGCAGGGAATGACCTCAAGCAGCGGGCAAGATGCCTTTGGGGAAGATGAATCCGAGGTCCAATCCATCTATCGCATGGGTCTTGATGCCTACCGCGAGCGCCGCAACGATGACGCCCTGGTTCATTTCGACAAAATTCTCAGCATGGCGCCGTATAGCGAGTGGGCCGACAATGCCCAGTACTGGAAGAGTGAATGCTATTATGGCATGGGCAAATACAGCCAGAGTCTTATCGAGTTCGCCAAGGTATTCGCCTTCGCCAGGACGGAAAAGGCTGACGACGCCCAGTTGAAAATCGCCCGCTGCCATCTGGCCTTGGGCGAGAGAGATAAAGCCCTCCTGGCTTTCCAAAAGCTCTTGGACGAATATCCGGACAGCGAGTATACAGCCAAAGCCCGCGAAGAGATCGGCTACCTCAACCGCCCTTGAGCTGCAGTCTGCAAGGAAATCCCTGTGACCTTCATTTGTACTCTCACCGCTTTGCTGACTCTGGCTTCAACTCTCCGTGCCGCCCCTTTGTCCACCAATATGGACATGGTGGCAGAGACGTTGGATCAGGCTGCCGCTCAAGCCCTGGCAAAGCTCCAGGCGCTCCAGGCGGGGATTCCCTGGAATGGACCTTTGCTGATCCAGGCTCAGTCAGCGCACTCGGCCAACTGGATGGCCGACCATATTCTTTGTGAACGCCTGCTTCAGTCAGGTTTCGAGGTCGTGCTGGATTCCACCTCGACACCCTCGGAGAGCATGCGGCTATCTTACCGCGTCGTAGACCTCGGCATAGTCGGTCACTCCGGGTTGCGCGGTGGGGAAGTTCGGCGGCAGAGCCGGGCAACCCTGGCTCTGCGGCTGAGCGACCGCAGGCGAGAGGTCCTATACTGGCAGTGCGAGGAGACAGTGCAAAGACAGGATCGCATTCCAAAGAACAAGGTGGAATTTTTGCAGCATACAGACTATGATTTTGCCCGAACCGAAATAGAGGAACAAAGTTGGAGTAAATTCGTCGAACCTGTGATTGTCTCCACCGTTTTAGGGGGATTGGTCTATCTCTTTTTTTCTCACCGGTGAAAGTTGTCCCGGGCCCAGGGGAGAGGGAGTGGAGTCTGCGGAATGAGATTCTTTGGCAAAATATGTTTGCTGGTTGGCCTGGGGGTGATGTGGGGATGCGCCAGTTCCGGCATCACCAACCTGAAGAGCGCTGATTTCTATTTTGACGAAGGGGTGCAGGCCCTGGAGCGCGGCAGATGCACGAGGGCGGCGGAAAATTTTCAGCGCATCGTGACCAATTACCCCGGTTTTCACCTGGTCGCGGATGCTCAGTATCACCTCGCCGAAGCCCATTTTTGCAATGGGGACTACATGAGCGCCATAGTAGGATATCAGCGCGTCATGGACGTCTACTTATCCAGCAAGTGGGTAGAGCGGGCACAATTCAAAATTGCCGAGGCCTATTTCGAACAGTTGCGCCGGTCCGAACTCGACCAGACGGAGACCTATGAGGCGCTTGTTCGTTTCCGCGGTTTCATCGAGGACAATCCGGACAATCCGCTCGTCGAAGAGGCGCGCAAGCGCATTGCATCCTGTCGCAGCCGCCTGGCCAGGAAGCAGTATCTCAACGCCGAACTCTACTTTCAGCAGAACTATCTGGAGGCTGCGGCTCTAACCTTCAAGCAGGTGATGCGCAACTATTCGGATACCCCTTGGTACTATGAAGCCCTGGCCCGCATGGGGGAAATTGCCCGCAGACAGGAGGATCCGCAGCAGGCTAAGACCTATTGGGAGGAAGTGCTGGAGGCCGACAACAAAGACGGGAAACTCAAGCAAAAGGTCGAAGCGCAATTGAAAGAGTTGGGGACGGCGCAAGGAGGTTGATGGCATGCGGCGCCTGGGAGTCCTCGGTGGCACCTTTGACCCCGTCCACATCGGCCATCTGCTTCTCGCGCAGTATGTCCAGGAGAAGATGCGGCTCGACGCAGTGCTCTTCATCCCCGCTGCAGATCCTCCCCACAAAGAAGGTCGAACCGACATGGCACCGGCCGCCGCACGGCTTGCCATGGTGGAGTTGGCTATCCAAGGCTTCCCTCGCTTCCGAGCCTCCCGCATCGAGCTGGACCGTTCTGGAAAGTCATACACCTACGATACCCTTGAGAAGTTGCGCGCCGACTGTCCGGGCAGCGAACTGTACTTGATTCTCGGATCCGACAATGCTGCCCAGATGTCGACCTGGTACAAGCCAAATGGAATCCTGGAATTGTGCACCGTAGTGGCCGGCTCGCGCCCAACCACGTCCGTCCAGGTTGATTCTGCCCTGGCGCAGAGGATGGTCGCCATCAACTCCCCGGTGATCGAAGTGTCCTCTACCCAGATTCGCCGGCGTCTGTCACAGGGGCTTTCGATTCGCTACATGGTGCCCGAGAAGGTCGAAGGCTACATCGAAGAGAAAGGACTGTACCGGTAGGGATGGAGAGGTTCCTCACTCATCTGGAATGTGGTCGCACCGGCGAGCGCTACGACGCCTACCAATTGCAGAATCTTTCGCAGGTGGGGGCTCCATTGCTGGCGCGCTATGACCTGGAGGCGGTTGGGGCGTCGATGAAAAAAACCGATCTTGCCCGGCGGCGCACCGACATGTGGCGCTATTTGGAAGTACTACCTGTGGAGGGGGAGAGAGCGGTGGTGTCGTTGGGCGAAGGATTTACGCCCTTGCACCATGTGGAGCGCCTGGGTGCCGCGACCGGTTTTGCAAGGCTTTATATCAAGGACGAGTCGCTAAATCCCACTGGCTCGTTCAAGGCGCGCGGTCAGGCTGCGGCGGTCAGCGCCGCCCGCGCCCGCGGCGCGAAGAAACTGGCCATTCCCTCGGCGGGCAATGCCGGAGGGGCGCTGGCAGCCTATGCGGCGGCTGCCGGACTCGAAGCCCACGTGTTCATGCCGCGGGACGTGCCGCTTGCCTTCCGGGTCGAATGCAGTTCTTGCGCAGCGCAAGTGGAATTGGTGGATGGCCTCATCAGCGATTGTGCTCGGGTGATTGCGGAGCGCAAGGAGGCGGCCGGCTGGTTCGACGTGTCGACCTTGAAGGAACCCTACCGCCTTGAAGGCAAAAAGACCATGGGCTACGAGCTTGCGGAACAATTCGATTGGGAACTACCCGATGTGGTGATCTATCCTACAGGAGGCGGGACCGGTCTGGTGGGGATGTGGAAGGCTTTCGACGAGATGGAGGAATTGGGATGGATTGACAGCCGCCGGCCACGACTGGTTTCGGTGCAGGCCGCCGGCTGCGCTCCCATTGTCCGCGCTTTTGATCAGGGCGCAACTCGCGCCGATACCTGGGATAAGGCTCATACCGTGGCCGCAGGATTGCGGGTGCCCTCGGCCGTAGGCGACTTTCTCATGCTGCGGGCCTTGCGTGAAACCAGTGGTTGCGCGGTGGCCGTCAGCGACGCGGAGTTGCTGGAAGAAACGCGCCGAATCGCCCGCTATACGGGAATTTTCGCCGCCCCCGAAGGGGGTGCCACGCTTGCGGCGCTGGGCAAACTCAAGGAGCGTAACCTGGTGGAAGCCGGGGAGCGAATCGTGTTGTTCAACACCGGAACCGGATACAAATATCTCGAGGTGCTGGGTGGGGAGATGATCAACCTGCTTTGACTGGATAGTGCTAAATAGCTAATTTTCTGCCTTCTGGAAATGTGCACCTATAGCTCAATTGGATAGAGCACCTGACTACGGATCAGGAGGTTGAGGGTTCGAGTCCTTCTGGGTGCACCACCTTTCATCTCAGGACCTCCCTATAAACCGTCCCGCAGCTTCGCTTCAGTGGTCGATTTCTTCGATTCGTCTGCAGCTTCCCGGAGTGATATGGGGAACAAGGAGTTGATCAGACAGTCGCGTCCGGTTCCCAGATCTCGATCGGAATTTGCGGTTGCGGATCTACGGGCCAAACTCCCTTGGCACTTCCTTTGAAGGGGATGTTGGCAAAATCAAGGGTGCACACTCCCGGCCCATCGAACAGCAAGCCGCGCTCCCAGCCGGCGTCAAACGCTGCCATCCATCCCGTCATACTCTTGGCCATGACGGCAAGGGCGTCGTCGGGTTGCAGCCCAACACACTCGTAGAACGCCGGATCTGGCGTGAGCGCCGGGTACGAGCAGGCCACGAGCTGAATCGGTCCAGATTCTATTACCGCCGCTTTACCCATGGAGAATACCTGTCCGGTGTAGGCCCCGCCGCGGGCTTTGTAGTTCCCCTGTCCAGTCCACAACACCCGTCCTTCCCACTCTACGGTTGGTTCCCCTGTTGCGAATCGGGTCGCTCCAGCACACGCCGCGGCCACGGTTTTCGGGTCGACTACCCAGAGTAGAACTTTGCCGGGCAGATCGTTTTTGTGGGGCAAAAGCCGACGCAGGGCCTCTGCGCTGTGGCCAGGGGAGCCTCCGGAGGTGGCGTCTCCAGTGTCCACCAGTACCCAGGGCAGCGAATTTTTGCACTGGAGCCTCTGTAGAATCACAGGCCAGGAAGTGAGACGGTTTTTCCAGTGGAGGCGCTGGGAGTACCATTGGTTCCCCAATTCCAGCAGCTCACCGAGCGGGACACCCCCGTCCGTCGCGGTGACCACCACTGACGAGCCCATTTCTTGGACGTCCATCCAGGGCTGTACCGGCAGGATGCATACATCGAGCACAGAGTCGTGTTGTCGTTCGAATTCGCGCGCTATGGCAAGCAGTTCGGAAAAATTTCCCTCGAAATGGGTGCTGTCCACCGGAGACATGATAGCCGCCACTTTCGCCGCGGCGCGGGTAAGGGGTCCAGGATGCAGGGCCAGGCGTGCTGCGCGCTCTCCGGTGGCGGTGAAGTCCATGTGGGGATAGGTTCGGTAAGAGGTGACGGCGTCGGAGTACTGCAGCATGCGCCGGGTAAAGTTGGCGTGCAGGTCCAAGGAGAGCACGAGCTTGCCGCGGTAGCCGAGATCAGTGCGGACTTTTTCGAGAATTTGCCCTTCGATATCGTCTTCGCCGGTCGCGGCCGCGGCTCCGTGCAGGTGGAGGATGAGCAGGTCGAATGGCGCCGTCGCTGCGACTCTGTTCAACAGAGTGTCGACTATCTCCCGGTGGCAGGGCTGACTCAGGGGACCGGCCGGGGAGCCACAGAGAGCAACAAAACAGGGTGCCGTTGCCCAACCTGCTGCTTCGAGAACCTTCAGGCTTCCGTGCATCTGCGAATCGGTCGCCGCTGCCCAGGCACGTACTTCCGGCTCCCTGTCCAGCCAGATCCCGCTCTTTTGGAAAAGGTCGACCTCCGCCAGATCGGATACAAGGGTATTGCTTTCGAAAATAAATTGGGCGAGGGTGGCTTTCATGGCTCAGCCAGGTTCAGGTGAGTGCTGTTGGGTAGATCCTTGGAAAGCAGCGAGGTCGGCGAAAAATAACAATGGCTCGAGCCCCCGGAAAGGATTGGACTCGAGCCAAAATGGCGGGACCGACGAGACTCGAACTCGCGACCTCCGGCGTGACAGGCCGGCGTTCTAACCAGCTGAACTACGATCCCTCTTACATATTTGGGTTCTGCATAGTACGGACAAAAAACTAAAAGCTGGAGCCGAAATTGTCAATATACCCCGGCGTAAATTTTCCCGCGGTATCAACCGTCAGGACAGATCTTGCCACAGACTGACCCGAGGCAAGGACGGAGGAGCACTGTGGCGCTTCTTCAAAAGCAGACTCCAGCGTGTTGGGCGTCCCATCTTCAACCTTCTCTTTTTAGGCGTTTGAGAGCGCCGCGCATGAGCTGGCGTTTGAGGGGACTGATGCGATCGATGAAGAGGGTGGCGTCCAGATGGTCGATTTCGTGCTGCAGGACGCGGGCAAAAAAGTCCGTAGCTTCGAACCGGATGGATTGGCCGCGAATATCGAGCGCCTCTACTTCCACCCAGGTAAAGCGCTCGACTTCGGCGTAAAGCTCCGGCAGACTCAGACAACCTTCCTCGGCGGCGGCAGCGCCGGAGGATCTGAGGATTTCGGGGTTTGCCAGGGCAGTGGGAGGATGGGTTGGGTCCTGTGAGGAGATGTCTACCACGATCACCCTTTGTGATACCCCGATTTGAGGCGCGGCGAGCCCTATACCCCCGGCTTCGCGCATGCTATCAAAGAGATCCTCGACCAGGGTTTCGACCTCGGCATCCACGTCTGCGACAGGGGCGGCAATCTGACGCAATACCTTGGAGCCGTATTTGACGATTTCGCGGGGCAAGGCACTTCCTCAAGGGAGAGGCTGTAGGTCGATGGCCACGTAGCGGAACCCCAGGTCCTCCAGGCCCTCCACCAGTTCCCCGCGCTGTGCCAGAACTCTATCTAGGAAACCTTCCTGGAGGCGGATATTGATCATCCGGTCCAGGGTCTCAAACTCGAACGCCCCCAACTCCAGCGCTGCGATACACTCGTCAACCTGTTGCCGGATTTCGTCCGCGCGGACGACCCCGGATGCCCGCGCCTCGTTCATGCTGCCTGAGCGAAATCCACGCAAATCGACGCTGGTCCGGGCGTAGCCGATCACCTTGAACTGACGCACGACCTTGCTCCTGAAGTCGGGGTCCACAAAGAACCGGGGAAGGTGGGCAATGGGTACTTCGATGCGGGCTTCGAATAATTCTCCTCGACTATGATGGCGCACGCGCACCTGATCAAAGCCGCAAGCACGCAAATTTTTTTCCGCCCGGTCCACCTGCTTCAGACCTGCGGCGGTGACGGGAGTGCCGTAAGGGAAGCGCGATGCCAGGCAAGCCATGGCCGGGCGGTCCCACACCGACATATTCCAGCGCCGCGCAAGGGCGCGGATATCCGCTTTGGTCAATTCTGCCTCCTGCAAGGGAGCGCGGATCCCATAATCTCTGGCTGCCTCGGCGCCAGGCCGGAAGTCGTGGCCGTCGTCAGCGTTTTGGCCATAGAGAACGTAGGGCACATCCAACTCTGCTGCCAAGCGCTGCATGTGGGTGAAGAGTTCCTGCTTGCAAAAGTAGCAGCGGTTGATGGGATTTTGAACATAATCCGGGTTGTCCAGCTCGGCCGTGCGGACGACTATGTGGCGAATGCCGAATTGTGTAGTGAGGGCGGATGCAGCTTCCAATTCGCCGCTGGCATAGCTGTCGGAATCGGCGGTGACGGCAATGGCGTTCGCGCCTAAAACCTTGTGCGCGGCCAGCGCCAGCATGGCGCTGTCGACACCTCCCGAATAGCCAATGAGAACGCGTCCCAGGGAGCGCAGAATCCGGTTGAGATGGTGCAATTTTTCTTCGAGGTCGGGAGAACAGCCGACGGCGGCAGGGACGGTTTTCATATCTCGTCCTCTGCCCCTGCTGCGGCCACGGCGCAGGGTGCCAGGATGGCGTCGACCATGCCGTGCAGAATTTTTTTGTCGGACGGACAGACAATGGCCTGAACCCCGGCCAGCTTGCAGGTCGAGCCTATTACATAATAGTAGGGCCGCAACAGTGCGCGCCCGTGCATGAGCCGCATCTGGTCGTGCTCAAAATCGTAGTACTGCATCTGCATCCGGGCGGATTTGTGAAATCGCTGCAAAATATATGGGCTCACCGGGAACCGCTCGAGGGCATTCTCCAGGTTGCTTGCCCAGGTTTCCTCCGACATGTCGTGGCCTATGGAGACATCCCGGCTCTGCGAAGCCAACTCCGAAAAGCCTGAGGGTTTGAGTACGAGCTCCCTTTCTTTTTTTGTCAAATGCTTAAGTTGGTTCCAATCGTTGACTGCGTGCCCTCCGACTTGGAGGTCGGGAATGACCGTATGAGGAGGGGCCGGCCTGGGGTCGACTATCCAGGTTCGGGGCACGATTTTTCGCAGTGCGGCCGTGCCTTCCGCACCTAGCTCGCGCTGCCAGTAGGACTGCAGCAGGGGGTGATGCAAAAAGGCCAACCCCATTTTCTCCTCGAGAAAGGCCTTGGGGGGTGGTGTGAGACGAACCGAATTTTTCTTGGCGAAGTAGACCGCAAGTTCGGCTTTGGGAATATTGGCCAGATCGAAGAGTTCAAAGAAGCGGTAGATGGCATCGATCCTTACCAGGGCGTCTTCCGCTTCGACCCGGAGGCCTTCTTCGTCGAAGTGGAGTTCGGCAGGATGACGGCAGTAGACTGGACAACCGCGCTCCTGAAGTTGGGAAGCAAGCCATTGCATTTCTTCCCGGTAATTTTCCGATTCGTCCGAAACCACGATAACGACGGTGGGCAGCTCCATTTCGAGGCTGGCCTGCATGGCCTCGTAAAATCCAGTCACCAGTCCGTCGCCACCGCCGACGATGTTACATGCTAGCTCGGCGTAGCGTTGCGAAATCTGTCCCGTAAATCCCATGCCACCGGGGATGGAATCCAGTTCGCTGATACGAAAGCCAGCCTCCGTGAGCAGGAGGTCGGGGCGCATGACCAGAGGCAGGTGGGTCTTGAAGCGGTTCATGCGGCCGAGTTCGACGACGCGCTCGGACTTGCCCAGGTCGAGGTAATGGTGGACCCAGGCGGGCTGAAGTCCTTTGACGCTGTGACTGTAGAGTAGGTTGGAGGCTTTGTAGAATTTCAGAAGTTTGGGACCGAGTTCTTCGAGGACACCCAACTGAGCAGCGGTGAGCCTGAAAGGTTCGGGCGATATGCGCCACGGCAGGCGGCTATCGCGGTGGAGGTTGGCCCGGTCTCCTTGGAAGAGGCCACCCTCGGGGGAGCGGGCGTTGATGTAGAGGCAGAGGTCTTTGGGGCTGGTTTGTGTGAGCGCAAGTGACATCTGTTAAAAGGTAGAATAAACCTATATGGTGGTCAACGACGACGGAGAGGCGGGACCATGACGGGACCGGGGTACCCCGTTCAGCTTTGACACGGCTTGGGGAATGGAATTGCAACTTCCTGTCCAAGTGATAGTTATGAGCCAATTTCGGGATGTTGGGAGGATTGAGATGAAAGTTTTTTTAAAAATCTGCCATTTTCCCCAAAAAAATTTGTACATTAATGTAGGTAGTCAAAGGTTGTACGGAGCCTTGTGTGGCGATTTGAAGTGCTGCTGCAATGGACCGGGGGAGCATCCGGCTCCCGTTGCGAGGAGTGGCAATAATGGTAGCGACTGTGGATGCTGCCAACTTTCACCTCGAATCTAATTATCCACTAGGATGCCGCCCTATGAGAGCTGATCAGGATATAGCCCAATCCGAACGCATTACCATGGCCTACCGTCGTCTGGCAAATGCTATGATTCTCAGCACCTTGCGAGAGATTTCCAAGATGGAATCCGAAATTCTCTGTAAGGATAGCCCCCCCGAAATTGTCTTTGTGGAAAGTCCCAGGATCGATCCGTGGTGCGAACTGGCCGGGCTCGAACCCGAAGTAGTGCGGCAGGCAGTTCGCCGTCTGGTGGAGGAGAAATCCTTTTAGGGCCAACCACCCTCCGAGTACAGTTTGGGCGCTCCGGGATGGATTCCCGGAGCGCTTTTTTGTTCACCACCGGGCACTGCGGGTCTGATAGCGGACGTAGTCGAGGATGCCTTTGACCACCTTCTCGGCGTCGCGGTGGCGCAACTGTTCAAATCGCAGTGCCCAGGCGTGGTCGGTGTAGGCCAGGTTGCGGAGCTCCACCAGAACCTTCACGGCGGCAGGATTGTTGCGCAGAACGCCTAGGCCCTGGCCGCGGACGCGAGCTCCTGCCCCTAGAGCTGGCAGCAGAATCCGGGCGAAATTCCTGGAGGCGAGATCCCGTTTGCGGCCGTTTCTGCTTTCATAGTAGAGAACCAGAGGGGCCTCGGGGGCTTTGGGATCGATATCGGCGTGGAAGGAGAGGAAGATGCGGCGGTTCTTGGTCGTTTTGGCAAAGGCGTGGCGGGCGATGCTCACCCGTACTGCCAGGTTGCTGCCGCGCGGCCAGTCCCGGCGGCGATTGGCCTTGTTGGCCTGGTAACTGTTGTAGACTTCGTTTTTCTCGTTGACGAAGGTTTGAGTCGGAGGGCTGCTGCTGCGGATGAGATGGTTGGGGCTCAGCAGAGTCAGGGTTACCTCGGCTCCGTGGAGTCGCAAGAGGACATAGACGCGCAGGGCGATGTCGTAGACGTATTCGTCCTCTACCACATATAATCTGTTGCCGCGACCGTCCAGAGTGCGCACGATGGCGCCCGGGTCCAGCCCTCCGTGTCCCGGGTCCAGGACCAGGTGCCAACCCTTAAGGGTGTTGCTCAGGCGGCCTAGCCCGTCGACTTCGTGCGCAAAAGTATTCCAGAGCTTGCGCGCTTGTCTATAGGTGCGCAGTGGTGATGAGGGGTGTCCCTCGTAGTAGCGGGCGTGTTTCTGACGCCGAGCCTGGGGCCTGCTGTAGTAATAGGGACCGTTCTCGGCGCGAATTTTGCGGATTCCACCCCGAGAGACCTGTAGCTTGTTCCAGTTGATTTCGGAAGATTTGAGCCATTCCCGGCCCCTCCCCAACAGGGGCTTCACCTTCAGCCTGTCTCCGGGGTGGATTACCGAGCTTCGCAGGTGGTTGATCCTTTTCAGCTCGGCGACGCTCATCTGGTAGAGGCGGGCGATTTCGTTAATATAGTCGCCTTTCTTGACCCGGTAAATATTGAAGCGCTCGGCTTTTTTGAAGTTGAGCTGCAATTCCTGGCCCGGATAGATGCGGTTGGAATTGAGACCGTTCAAAGCTTTTAGTTCACTCACGGTCATTCCGTAGGCGGCGGCGATTTCCCACAGGGCGTCGCCGCGTTCGACGATGTGGGTGGCGGTCGGAGTGGATTTGAGGCGCAGCTTCTGGCCGACCAGGATCTTGCTGCCTGGAATGCCGTTGAGATCCCGTAGCTTACTTATTTTTATGCCGTACTTCTGGGCGATTTTCGACAAGGTTTCGCCCGAACGCACTATATGAACCCCCGCGTCCAGTTCGGTAGGGCGCAATTTCAGCCGCTGGCCCGGACGGATGCGGTCGCTTTTGAGGTTGTTGAGTTGGCGAAGGAGACGCAAGCCCACGTCGAAGCGCCGGGAGATCCCGGAGAGGGTATCTCCCTTCCTCACAGTATATTCCAGCGGTTCTTCCGCACTACTCGATTTTGGCCTCGGAGGCGCTGTCACCCTGAGCACTTGGCCAGTGGTGATGCGATGACTTTTGAGTCCGTTGAGCTGGCGCAGGCGACCCACGCTGATGCCATAGGTCCGGGCTATTTCCCCGAGAGTATCTCCCCTGCGGACCCGGTGGGTGGTAGAGGAACGGGTGGCTCGGAGGGTGAGTTTCTGGCCTGGATAAATGCGGTCCTTGCGGAGATGGTTCAGACGGCGGAGCTGGGATGTGGAGATTCCGAAGCGCTTGGCGATTCCGGAAAGGGTGTCTCCTCTCTTCACCACGTACGATTTGGTCCTGGACAATGCCGTCCGCACCTGCAAGCGTTGTCCAACGAAAATTTTGTCGCTGCGGAGGTGGTTCCAATGACGTATTTGCGTGGTGGAGACACCGTAGCGCAGGGCGATTGCGCTCAGGGTCTCACCGCGCTTGACGGCGTGGACGAGTCCTCCCGCGGAACCACTTACGGCAATGCACAGCAAGGCCGCAGACAGTGTACGGTAAAGCCAGGGCATATGGGTGGAATGAGAATGGGGGAAGAGTGGGTTATCGAAAGATAAGGCGAATGCGGTGATCGGGCAAAGGGGAAGTTGGGACCATGCTGCTGCAGGGGAGATCCTGTCTTCAATTCTTGCTGGGGGGGTGGATGCGGGTTATTATCCCTGCTATGCGCAAAAGTTTTCGGGAATTACCGTCTGTGGACCAGGTATTGAGTCTGGAGTCCACCCTCGATCTTGTAGAGCTTTATGACCGCGATTACATCGTGAGTCTTGTGCGCCAGGCGGTGCAGGATTTGCGCCTGGAGTTGGTGGATTCCGGTTCGGGTCCGGACCGCAATGTACAATTGGAGCGAGTGAGAGAGAAGGTGCGCGCCGCAGTGGAGCGCGGCGGCCGGGCGAGTTTGCGGCGGGTGATCAACGCTACCGGAGTTATTCTGCACACCGGGCTGGGACGGGCGCCACTGGCGCCGGAAGCCAGGGAGGCCATCGAAAATGCCGCGACTGGCTATTGCAACCTGGAATTCGATCTCCAGCGCGGCCAGCGAGGCTCGCGCAAGAGCCATGTCGAAGCCCTGGTTTGCGTTGCGTCGCGATCCGAGGCGGCCGCGGTGGTAAACAACAATGCCGCCGCGGTTCTATTGATGCTCAATACCCTTGCCCGCGGCCGCGAGGTCATTGTCTCGCGCGGGGAACTGGTCGAAATTGGCGGCTCCTTTCGCATTCCGGACATTATTGCTGCCAGCGGTGCCAACCTACGCGAAGTGGGGACTACCAACCGCACCCATTTGCGCGATTATTCCGAGGCTATCTGCGCCGACACGGCCCTGATTCTCAAGGTTCATCCTAGCAATTTCAGAGTACAAGGTTTTTCTGCCCGGGTTGGGTTGAAGGAATTGGCTGATCTAAGCCGCAAGGCGGGCTTGCCCCTGGCCTGCGACCTGGGGGGCGGAGTGCTGTCGGATCTGCGCCAATGGGACCTCCCACATGAACCTGTGGTGGGGAATACTCTGGCCCTGGGAGTGGATCTTGCGAGCTTCAGCGGCGACAAGATCCTGGGCGGACCGCAGGCTGGAATCATCGCCGGTCGCGAGAAATATCTGGAGCCAATCGGTCGCAATCCGCTGATGCGGGCGCTGCGCTGCGACAAGCTGATCCTTGCCGCTCTCGAGGCCAGTTTGCGCCTCTACAGGCTTTCCCCTGTTGCTTTGTCTCGTTCCCATCCGGTGCTGCGGATGCTGACGGCTCCCCTGGCGGCCCTTGAAAGTAGGGGGCAAAAGCTGGTGCACGCTCTGCCCGCAGCGGTGCGGGTGAAATTGCAGCCGGCTCTCGAGCCTTCAACAGCCCAGGCTGGCAGCGGTGCCTTGCCCCTGGAGGAAATTCCCAGCGTGGCTGTGAAATTGTGCCCGGATTCCTACAGCGTCGAAGAATTTGCCCGGCGTCTCCGCCTTGGCCAGTTGCCGGTGGTAGGGCGGATTCAGCGTGGCCGTCTGATTCTCGATATGCGCACCGTGGGGGACGACGAAGTGGAATGGCTGGCCGCCGCCCTGGTCAGGGCGGTGGAGGAGGACGCATGAGGCACTGCTGGTTGTTGCTCCTGGGATGGCTGCTGGGCTGCGGCGGCGCGGACAAGGGAACGGGTGGCGAACCCGGACCTGGACCTCCGGAGCCCCAAGAGTTGAGAAGCGGACGCGTCCTGGTGGATAACCAGACCCTCTACGTGGTGGAAGTGTCCTACCTGAATGAAGTTAGGGCAGAGGCGCCGCGCATCGTGCGCACTCAGGTCGGCTCTGGCTTGCTCCAGGATGTATCTAAGGAGGTTCTTCCCGGCGGCATCGAGGTCGAATTCGACCTGGTTATTCTGCTGCCACGGGAGAAGGGCTACAGGGTGCGGCGCAAAGCCAGGGTGACGGTTGATGGTGAAGTGATAGTGCGCGTCAGCCTTGAAGATGCCGGCGATCCATTCAGCGTCCGGATCCAGGTGCTAATTACGGATACTGAAGCGGCAGCACTTTGAGAGTGTCTTATTCCTTGCGTCGGGGTCAGACACTGTTTATATTCTGTAAGAGTTTATAAAATATACATTTTCTTCCCTTCCGATTCACTCTCTCCTGCGCTCCTCTTCACTGGACTTTCCCCAAGTCTGATTACTGGTGTGCTATTTGCCATGTCATTTCCTGCTGCCTACCGGGTGGCGCAATTTTCCGAATTACCGCTCCTGAGCGGTCCTGGGGCCGCAGTAAAGCAACGTCTCCTGAGCGAGTTTCTGGGCAATCCATTTCTGGATGACGACCTGCAGGCGCTCGCCTTGCGGCTGGGGTTGCCCAGGACGGAGCTGGAAGAAGTGCTGAGTGAACTTTGCCGCGGCCCATTTCTCAAGAACGCCGGACAGCGCGGCTATATGCTGGATCTTGAACAGGTTTTCGAGGGTGAGACCACGGCCGGCGAGCAAGAGCCCGCACCGCAAAAGAAGAAACCAGGCCTCCTCAAAGGCGGGGAGTCGACCCTGGAGAGACTGGTAGATAGTTTGCCCCTTGGGGTGATCCTTTTGCACCCGGACGGAACGCCCGAACTGGCCAACGAACGGGCTGCAAGATGGCTGGGAAAATCTGCAAAGGATCTGAATGCGGACACTTTCGCCCGCATTACCGGATTTAGTCCCTCTCTGGCTCTCGAAGGGGACACGCCCGTCTCCTTTTCGCTCAAGGATCCCTTTGCTCTCGAGGTGGAGATGCAGCCCTGCTGTCTTGCCGCTGAACCGGGAATCCTCATTGTTTTGCGGGATGCCTCGGTGGAAGAGGAGGTCGCCAAGGTGCACGCCGAGATCCAGGAAGAGATGTTTTTCAAAATGCGCAGGGAGATAGTGGAACCGCTGCTGCAGGTGCGGAAATTTCTCGAAAATTCAGACGCCCAGGGTCTCGGGCAGGCGCGTGCGGCCCTGGAACAGGTAAATAAATTCTTGGAGGACTTTCTCCTGCTCGCCAAGCCCAAGTCCGGAAACCCCGATTGCGGAGAAGCGAGGTAGTCATGGTTCTCGATATTCGCGACCAGTTCCGGCGCAACCGCGGCACAGGGGAGATTGCACACCCCGAAAAAGGAGTCGGTCTGGAAGAATTATTGCTCCAGGCCTCCTGCGGGAAATCGACCCGAGAACGCGTCCGCGCGGTTGAACAGTTGCGCCAGGTTGTGCCGGCTTCGACCGGGGTGGATTTGCTTTGGAATATACTCGATTTGGACGGCGATCCCAGGCGCGTGGTCGCCGTGCGTATGCTGGGCTATCACCGACGCTGGCTCTCCTCCCAGTCCGGTCTGAAAAGGCTGCTGGATCTTCTGCGCCGGGAGCGAGATCCCCAGGTAGGCGTTGGCCTGGTCTGGTGCCTGCGCCGGAGAAACGAGATTCAGGAGTTTCTGTTGCACCAGGACGACCAGGTAGCTCGCGAGGCGGCTCTGGGTCTTCCGGTCAACCGGCATACCCTGGGCTCCCTGTTACAGGCCCTGTTGGAGGGTCACCGGGGCTCTGTTGAGCGCATCCTTCTCGACAAACTCGCCAGAATCCATCCCCCTCTGGTGCGGGTTCTGATTGAGGCTCTCATCGAGAGGGAGGGGGCCGGAAACAGCCACCTGACTGCCTTGTGTTCCTGCCTTCCCCAGGTTCCGCTTTTCGAGATCCTTCTTGAGAAGCGAAGCTCACCGGACTGGGATCCACAGCAGGACGCAAGGCAGGCCGCCCGTTCCAAGGCGTGGCGACTGCTGGCGTGCATTGCCATGGAGGTTCTGCAACGGTCTCCGACTGTCGAGTTACTGCAGTATATGTTCAGGCGTAGCGGTGAGGATGAGTCCTTTGCCTGGCGTCATGTCCACTTCATGCGGGCTGCGCTGCAGTGCACGGACGCGCCCGTTGGCTCCGAACTGCTCAATGATCTCGAACGTCTGACCGCGCAGGCCTCCGAGGTCAAGGTAGCGCGCATGGCGCAATTACTGGTCGAGCTCAACGCCAGGTTGGAGGGCGAAGCGAAAGCTAGGGCAGCAGCATTGCTGGAGCAGTGGAAAAGCCGGTCTGCCACCTTGAAGTTGAAGATTTACCACCTGCAACAAGGGTTGGTCTGAAAGCCGCTCCATTCCTCGCGATTCCATTCCCTCATATTCCCCTCAGCGCCATCGATCCTCTGGAATCCCGCCTATTTGTGCGCTCGCCACAGTAGCACTAGGCTCAGTATGGCGAAAATGATGTTCGCCAGCCAGGCTCCCAGCAGAGGAGTAAGAACCTGGTTCCAGCCCAGGGCCTGGCCCATCTTGACGCAACTGTAGAAGACAAAGCAGATCAGGATGCCGATGCCGAAGCTGTTGGCCAGCCCGCTGCGGCGGGCGTTGGCCCCCAGGGGAGCGCCAAGGAGGACGATGACGAAGCAGGTGATGGGAAAGGATATTTTGAGGTAGAGATCGACCCGGTGGCGGGTTGTGTCTTCGCCGTTGGCGCGGGAGCGGTGGATGTAGGACTGCAACTCGGCATAACTCATCTCCTCGGGCTTTTTCTGTTGGCGCGCGAAATCCTCCGGCAGCAGTGTCAGTTGTTTCAGCTTAAGGGTGTCGAATGCGCTTACCTGGAGCCCGGCTCCGGCGAAGCGGTAGCTGTGGCCCTCCAGGAGCAGCCAATTCTCCCGATGCCACTCCAGGCGCCTGGCGCTGCGGCGCTCGGCGAGGCGGAAGTTGTGGTGCTGTTCCCACAAGACATCCATGGCCTTTCTGGCGCCGGCGTCATACGACCCGGCATAGATCAATTGGCCGTCCACATCCTGCAAAAGCACTTGCCGGCGCGAGCCTTCGTTGCGGCTTTGTGAGCGGATTTCGTCGCGCACGGTGTTGTGGCGATAGGTGGCGGAGGGGACGATGCGGTCGGTGAAGAGAAAGGCGAGTGCGCTGAAAATCAGGGCGCAGCCGAAGATGGGAAGGAGCAGCCGGTAGAGACTGATTCCGGCGGCCTTCATGGCGGTGATTTCGTTGCGTCGGGCAATGGCGGTAAGGGCGAAGAGCGTCCCCAGGAGGGTGGCTACGGGAAGGGTGAGGATAATCCAGTATGGGGTGTGGTATATATAGTAGTAAAGAATCTGGGTCAGGCTGGCCTTGTGGTCGATAAAAGTGTCGATATTCTCTGTCAGATCCACCACTATGGCGATGAGTAACAGGCTCAGAATACTGAACAAAAGAGCAATGATATAGCGCCGCAGCAGATAGATGTCCAGCAGTCTCACCCGTGTCATTCCTTCCTGTGGTGCAAGCTTCCCAGGGGACGGCCGAGGACGGTAACGCGAATCAGACCAGCACCAAGGAGGCCAAAAACTATATTGGGCGTCCACATAGCCAGGGAGGGGGGGACGAAGCCGCGGTCGGCCAGCTCTTCGCCGCCAATGAGAAACATCCAGTAGACCAGAAAAAAGACCAGGCTGACGCCCACAGACACCGCCGCACCGCGCTGCCGAATCAGCACGCCCAGCGGAGCGCCGACGAGGACGAATACCAGACAGGCAAAGGGTATGGAGAACTTTTTGTGAATCTCCACCCAGAATTCGGCGATCTGTACTGTGCGATGGGCGTCCAGCCGCCATTGCTGGCGGAAGTTCTTTTCCAGCACCCCTGCGCGGTTTGTGGCAAAGGGCCCCGGTATGGTAGAGTCGACAACGGTCTCCTGAGCCGCACTCAGGTCGGCGATGAAGGATTGCAGCGCGGAGTCCATCGATGCCTGGGAATGGTCGCGTTCGCGGCGGCGCTTCTGCACTGCCTGATACATGGCGCGGACGTTCATTTCGCGCTGGCCGCGGTAAGCCGAGGTGCGCTCGCTGAAGGCCCGTTGAGGGTCCTGGATATGGATCACCTTACGCCCGAAAACTCCACGGACGAAGCGGGTGTGATCGTCCCCTTCGACGCGGTGAAATTCGCCGTCGTAGAGAGTCAGCCGGATGTAGCTGCCGTCGCCGAATATGTGGATCCGGCCGGAAGCTGCGTGCAGGGTGGTGGGCAAACTGGAGCGGTGGCGGTCATAAAGGGTGATGCCTTTCAGAGTATTGGTCTTCTCGTCTACCTGGCGGATCAGCAGGCTGTACTTGTTGCCCAATTTATGGATGAAAACCCCTTCCTTTTCTTTCAAAACGAGGGCGGCCTTGAGACGTTTCAGGTTGGAGGCGATATTGCGTGCCCGATAATTCCAATCGGGCAAAATCCAGTCGTTGAAGAGAATCATTACTACAGTCAACACCGCAGCGGCAGCGAGGACGGGGCGCAGCATTAGCAAAAACCCGATGCCGCAGGCTCTGGCCGCCATGATCTCGTTGTCGGCGGCCAAACGCGCAAATGCCATGAGTACGGCCACGAGAACAGCCATGGGGACTGCGAGGGCGAAAATCCAGGCCAGGTTGTAAAGGAAAAGCCGAGCCGCCAATTCCAGGGACAGCCCCTTGCTCAGCACTTGGTCCATGGTTTGCAGGATGAGGTCGAGAACGAGGACAAATACAATCAGGGTCAATGCGAGGACGAATGGGCCCAGGTGCTCTTTGATCAGATAGCGCGATAAAGTGGTCAAGCCGGCAGCAGATGTGTGAGTGGGAAAACACGGAACTGTTGCGCCACGGTTCCTTTCAGGTTCGCTTGCCGGTTGCGGCAGACACCGAGCGAACTCTACTAAGTATACACACTTGCGTAATTTTGAGAAGAATCGCCTGACAGATGTGCAGGCGGAACGCATTTTGCTGGCATTATCCTTGAATTTATCGGGGTCTTGTGGTATGTTTTTGAGAGTCACACTGAGGAGCAGAAAATCCCCCCGGCGATTTTCCTCTTGACTACCCGGATCGCGGAGACCGCTTATCGCGCATAGCTAGCACTTGGGTTTTTGTTTTTCTGTCCGCACCTTCAACTTGGGAGGTGCGGGGTCTTCTCCATCTATGCGCGGCGAGATGGTTAGTCTCAGATTTACCTTCCTCAGGATTGGATCCCCTTGCAGGTCATGCGGCCTGCTCTGGCTTCTTTTGTCTCTCGCCTCTGTGCAGTCGTCGCGACTCGCTGCGGCCGAGCCGGGACTGCGCCCAGATCCCATTATCGGTCCCCTCGCCTCGTTCTTGGAGCAGGCTTCCGCGTCTTCGCTGCTGCAGCCTGGAGATCCCCTGTTGCGCATGCAGTTGTCCGCTAGGCTATTTGAAAACAAGGTCGAGGTGGACTCCCTGCTGGTGACCTACAAAAGCTATTCCGGCGGCTTTCACCATGGCCCGGATGTCAGTATGCACAAGGAGCAGCATCTGGAGTTGACCTACCGGCGCGAGAGCCGGCAGCTCTGGCGCCAGAAAATCCGCCGCGGATTTCGGACTGCCGCGGCGGAGAAGCGTCAGCGGGGAGCCCGCCGATTGGAGTGGAGCGTGCCATTTACCACCCCCAAACCTCTACGACGTTTCATCGGCGACGAGGGCCCTACTCTGCGCATGAGGGGCCAACTCAAGGTGGGAATTTCCGGCAAGAGTGAATGGACCGCAAATGAAGTTCAGACAGCGGCCGGCCGGCCTTCCAAATTTCCGGCCCTGGGGGTGGAACAGGAACAGCGCTTCACGGTCGAGGGAAAGGTGGGGGAATTGATCAATGTGCGCATCGACCAGGATACCGAGAGTCTGGGCTCGGCCCTTGGATCCGGCCTCGGCGACCAGATAGCAAACCAGATCAAGCTCGACTACAAGGGCAAGGAAGACGCTATATTCAAGGAAGTCCAGGCCGGCAATACCACCTTGTCTCTTCCCCAGTCCAGATTTGTCGACTTCAGCCAGCAGCACAAGGGGCTTTTCGGTGTGCGCGCCAAAGGGGTGGTTGGACCGCTGGACTTCACCGCCATTGCCAGCCACGAGAAGAGCAAGAGCAATCGGCAGACGTTCAAAGGCGGCGCCGCCCAGGACACCCTGTCGCTCAAGGACCACCAGTACCTGCCCAACACCTATTTTTTCCTCGACCAGTTTTACCGCGACAATCTGCCCGACTACCGCCGCCTGGCGCTGGGGCAGCAGATTCGCAACGAGGACGTCATCGACGCCAACAGTCTGCAGGTCTACATCAACGATTTCAACACCATCAACGATGCCGAGCTTCTGGCCAAGGAGGGCGTGGCTCGGGCCGACTTCAACGATCTCAGAGAGGAGAGCGGATGGGTAGAACGAGGCACCTGGCACCGCCTCGATCCGGACAACGACTATTCCGTGGTCCTCGGCGCCGGTTTTGTCGTTCTCAACCGCGCGGTGCCGGGCCGCCACGCCCTGGCGGTGACCTACCGCACCCAGGACGGACGTCAATTCGGCACGGCGCAAACCGATGCTTTGCAGCTCAAGCTCATCAAGGCGCGCGACGCGCGTCCTGATTTTCCCACCTGGGATCTGGAGTGGAAGAATGTCTATCGCATCGCCACCAGCTATTCCCCGGGGAGAAAGTTCGATCCGGCTACCGTCGAGGTGCAGATTTACAAGGAAATTCCCGGGGAGGAGCCTCAGCCTTCCCAGGGGGGTCGATCTTATCTGCAGATTCTGGGGTTGGACGAACGCGGCCAGGATCCGGGCAGTCGGCCTGACCGCCTCATTGACGTAGACTACATTGGCCTGGACGAGTTGCGCGGACATTTGATCTTTCCGGCGCGAACCCCCTTCAATCCCACCGAGGCGGAGGACCCGGGGAGCAGGCTCCTGAAGGATAAAATTCCCCGGATCTATACCAGCCAGCAGCAGCGCGACAAGGACGAGGCCAGCCGTTACACTATCGAGGTGCGTTCGAGCTCGACCCAGCAGCGCATCAACCTGGGGCTGGGGGTCAACCGTAAGACCATAGAGGTGCGCCTGAACGGCCAGCGCAAGCAGCCCAACGTTGACTACAATTTCGGGTCCTCCGGCGACATCACATTTGTGGGCACTACCGCTCAGGAGGTGGCCGATCCCGGGGCTGAGTTGGAAATTTCCTATGAAAGCGAGGACCTGCTGGGTTTCGGCTCTCAACAAAAGACGCTGCTGGGCCTGCGCACCCAATACGAGTTTTTAGGTGGAGATGGATACCTGGGCAGCACCATGATCTACAACAACGAGCGCAGCAGCGAGCGCCGGGTGCGGGTGGGCCGGGAGCCGGCCCGCACCGTGGTCTGGAGCATGGACGTCAAGGCCAAGTTCGGGGCGCCTTTTCTCACCCGCGCGGTGGATGCCCTGCCCCTGCTCAAGACCGCGACGCCCTCAAATATCGAGTTGCGCGCCGAGGTGGCCCAGGGCCGGCCCAACCTCAATACCAAGGGCAAGGGTTTCATCGACGACTTTGAAGGCAGTGAAAACCCCAGCAGTCTGCGCATCGGGCGCACCCAATGGACCCCCGCCAGTTTGCCGGTCAATACCTCCTATGGCGAGGAGAACCGCGGCGATTTGATCTGGTACAATCCTTTTGAAGGAGTTCTGCGGACCGAAATCTGGCCCGGCCAGGAGGAACAACTGGAAAGTCAGGACAAGCAGACCGACATCCTGGTGCTCGAACTGACCCCGCGGCCGGAAGCGCCCAACTCCTGGGGAGCGGTGATGACCTACCTCGGCGTGGCCCACGACTACTCCCGTTCCAAGTTCCTCGACGTCTGGGTGCGCGGATCCCAGGGAAGATTGCACATCGATCTGGGAACGATCAGCGAGGATTTCATCGTCAATGGGGTTATCGACACCGAGGACGAGCCCATTCCCGGGCGCCCCACCGGAGATTCGATCCTAGCCCCCAAAGAGGACATCGGCATCGACGGGCGCAACGATCAGGGCGAGTTGGATTTCTACCTGAATCTGGCCGGCGCCGATACCACCGGGTCCACGGCAGACAAAAAAGGGCGTTTCAGGCAGATCTATTCCCAACGCGACCCGGAGGATCCCGAGGGCGATAACTGGAACTACAATTCCGACAACAGAAACGACTACAGCCGCATCAACGGCACGGAAGGCAACAGGGACGACCGTGAGACCGGCGTTGAGGGCCGACCCGACAGCGAAGACCTGATCCCCGACGGCGTCCTCAACATCCGCAACGATTATTTTCACTATTCCATCGACCTGGCCAACGACCCGCATGTCCCCGGCACCGAGAGCAACGGCTGGCGCCTTTTCCGGCTGCCGCTGTATGCCGGTACCGAGCGCGCCGGCAACCCGGATTCAAGTCTGGTCGAATTCGCCCGCCTCCTGGTCAGCGGCAGTCCGGCGGGGCCGGAGGAGACCATCAAGGTGGAAATTGCCCTGATGGAAGTGGTCGGCAACGAGTGGCAGGAGGACGACATCGTCATACTGGAAGAAGGATTTCAGGTTGGAGAGGACGAGTCCTTCAACGTAACCGTAATCGGCACCGCCGAAAATACCGAGTACAAGCCGCCTCCAGGGGTGAAGATCAGGCGCAAGGCGCAGGGATTCGCGCGGGAGACCGAGCAGTCACTGGTCCTGGACTACAAAAATCTCGAGCCCGGGCACCAGGCCTTGGCCACCAGGATTTTGACGCGCAATGCCAATTACACCAAGTACACTCGGCTGCGCATGTTCGTCCACGGAGAGGACATGAACACGGAATACGTCCAGGGCGACTCCAGCGACCTTGAGCTGTTTGTCCGCTTTGGGGCGGACAGCACAAATTACTACGAGTTCGCCAGCGAGGTTTTCCCGGGATGGGAAGGGCAGCAACCGGGTCAGGATAACGAGGTGGACATCGATCTTCTGGAGATCGCCCAGCTCAAGGCCAGGCTGCAGGCCGGCCGCTTCGATTCATTGGGCCAGAGCCTATCCGTGCTGGACACGGTTATAGCCCACCCGGGCAGACGCAACGGAGCACCTGCGATTTACCGGGTGCGGGGCAATCCCTCCATGCAGCAGATCAGACAGTTGACCATAGGCCTGCGCAACAAGGGACCGATGCAGGCTCACAGCGGCCAGGTTCTGGTGGACGAATTGCGCCTCGAAGACGTGCGCAACGATGCCGGTCTGGCTGCCTTTGCCAAGGTAACCACAAAAATGGCCGATTTCGTCAATGTCAATGGTGAGGTGCAGTGGATGGGAGGCAATTTCCGCACCCTCAACTCCACCGAGCGCACCGCCACGGACCTGACGACCGCGTTCTCGACCACGGCGCATCTCAACCGTTTCCTGCCCGGACGCTGGGGTTTCGCCATACCGTTCAAGGCTACCTTCAATGAGAAAGAGAGCTTGCCGCGCTTCGGTCCCAACGCCGACGTAGAACTGACCGGGGAGAAAAAGCGTCTCCAGCGCGCCGAGAGTGCGCGGCAGTTCTACGAGCTGTCCTTGAGCAAGCGCAGCGGCAGAAACTGGCTGCTGCGCTGGACCATCGACCAGGTCAACCTGCGCCTGTCGCACTTGAGCGAGCACAGGAAGGATCCGATCCGGCCCCTGGACCGAACCGACGCCCAGACCATGAATTTCAACTACAAGATGCCGCTGCCCAGCCCCATGCTGTCGATTTTCGCCTGGCTCCCCGATTTCATGCCCAGGTCGGTGACGAAGTTGCGCTGGCGCTACCTGCCTTCCAACCTCACCTACTCGGTCGCGGCCAGCCGCCGAGAAAAATCCAGCAAACAGCGCACCGACGCCGATATCACTTATCAGGAATCCTTCGGACTCAAAGAAACCTACGTGGCAAAGGTCAATCCCTTCACCGGGACGACCGGGGACTACAATCTTCAGATCGACCGCGACCTGCGCAAGAAGTACGCCGTGGACAAACTGAGTTTCGGCCGCGAAATAAGGCGGCGGCAGAAGGCGGACGTGAAGTTCACCCCCCGCTTGGTCAGGTGGCTGGATCAGAGCTACACCTTCGGAGCCAATTACGAGGAGAACAGCGACCCGGCCCAGCGCCGCGCCCAGGTGGTTGTAGACAGCACCTCTGGGCTGCCGTTCAAGACTCGCGACGTCAGCACCAGAAACAACCTATCGGCGCGATTCAACTTGAAGCTGCCGGTCATTCTGAAGAGTTTCACAGGTTCGTCCGCTTCGTCGAAAAGCGGCAATAGGGCGGCAAGGAACAAAGACAGGGAGACCGGGAAGGAAGATGAGGTGGCTGCAGAAGGGCAGGATCGGAAGCCGCGCCGGCCGTTTTTTCTCTGGCGTTTTTTCCACTTTGCCGGCGGTTTCATCGAACCGGTCAACGCGACCTGGCGCCGCAATGGATCGGCGCGCAGCTTCAACCTCATCGGCCGGCCTTCTATTTTCTACCAGATCGGCCTGGAGGACAGCCTCGAAGTGGAGCGGGCAACCGTGGGCCTCACCCAGCAGGATCAGTTCAACCACACCAGTAATCTGGACCTGGGCTCGGGGGTGAAACTGCCGATGGGGATCAGCGTCAAGACCAATTTCGACGAGAAGGCGACGCGGCGCAGCGGCAGCACCCAGGAGCGCTTGCGGTTGCTGAAGGAGCGCCGTTTCCCCAAGACCAGTCTCACCTGGGGCCGTGCAGACCGCTTGCCTTTCATCAAGAAGTTTCTCCACAGTGCCCATGTGAATGTCTCCTTCCAGGAGACCCGATCGCGCGAGGGAGAGGGTGGCCTCGGACCCGGCAATTTGATCAGGAAGGGCAACTCCAGAGAGATTCGGGTCTCCTGGAACGGGAAATGGGGCATAGGTCCCAGCACCAAAGTCGAAACGGTTATTTCCCGGGGTACCGAACTGGATTTTGAATTGGCCGGGGATGCCGGAGCAGACGGCGAGGTTGCGGCGTCGGAGGAGGAACGGCCCCTGCGCGGCAGCGGCAGCCAGCAAAAGCGATCCACGACCTTCCGCGTCAACTACAACCTGAGGCCGCGGAACATACCCTTCTTTGGCAAATTGAAGAGCGACGTCGATCTCAAATTCGAGGTAACCCGGGAAAACGAGACCCGGTCCAAGGGCACCGGCTACGCCGAGCGCGTTCCCATAAGCGGAATCGGTCGGTGGAGGGGATCGCTGAATGCTTCATATAAATTCAGCGAAAGTTTTCGCGGTGACGGCTTGATCCGGATTCAAGACGACCGCAACAAATTGACCGAAAAAACCCGCAGGAGCCGCGAGCTTCGCCTCACCGGGACCATGTTTTTCCGCTGAAACCAGGGCGGTTGCCGCAAGCTGCAATTGAGGATATCTTCCATGTTCAATCGACGCGAACAACTGGCTCTGCTATTTCTCACCGGTGCCCTGTTGGCGGGCAGTGGCCTCGCTCTGGTGGACTATTACCGGCCCTCCAGCCTGGAGGAATTCCAGGTCATCTCCGGTGCCGTCGAGCCGCCGCGTCCGCCGGAGCAGGTGGCGGACATCCTCGAGGCAGGACCTCTGCATCTGAATGAGGCGACCGCGTTGCAGCTGCAGCGTCTGCCTTCTATCGGCCCCAAGATGGCGGAGCGTATCCTCCAGCACCGCGGTGCCCACGGACCCTTCAAAACCCTGGAGGATCTGCAACAGGTCCGCGGAATCGGAGTTCACACCATCGAGAAGTTGCGTCCACTGGTGGTGGTGGGGCAGAACCCCTAGCAATGGTTGGAATTGTTGCCTTGTTCGGCAAAGGAAACAAAAAAGCCACGGGTGTTCATATAGATGATCACCTTCTGCGCATTGTCGAACTGGTCCGCGCCGGTAGAGATCTGGAGTTGGGTGCAGTGTTTCGCGCCGAACTTTCCAGTTCCGACCTGGGCCCGGAATTGCGGGAAGCTCTGCGGCGGGCGGCGAGGGAATGCAGCCTCAGTTTTGCAAATACCTGTATTTCCCTGGGGTGGGGCCAGTTCCACCTCAAGCGTTGGCCCCTGGTGGAAGGGGCCGGTGCCAAAATCAATCGGCACCACCTCTTGTGGGAAGCAAGCCAATTCCTGGCAGCAGATCTCAAAGACTACGGCATAGATACGGTTTTGGGGCGAAACCGGGGTTTCGTTGTGGCGGTACATCGACGGGTCCTCGATCACTACCGGGAGTTCTGCCTCCAGTCCGGCCTCAAGTCGCCGGAATTGGATGTTGTGCCCTTTGCGCTCTGCAATGCTCTGGAGGGGTCAAGGTCCGGGCCAGTGGCAGGAATGGAAATGCTCGTGAGCTTCTCTCAGCGCGAAACCAGTATTCTCCTGCTCCGCGACGGCGATCTGGCCGCGGTGGAGAGCCGCGTCCACTCCGCCGAAGCGGAACCTGACCGGAACGAGGAAACGGAGAAATGCATCGACGCCTTGCTCGAGGAGGAAAATTCCGGTGAGAATCCCCAGCGCCTGTGGGTCGCGGACTTGAGCGGATGCGCCGATTCGCGTGCAGCTGAGCTGAGCGCGCGCTACTCCACCCCGAGTGCGGTGCTGGACCCGTTCCAGAACCTTCGTACCACCCGTTGTGAAGGCGCGCAGCAGTCCCTGCTGGACAGGGGCTCCGAGTTCGCCGTGGCCGCCGGTCTCGCCCGCAGAGGACTGGCAGATAAATGATACGGATCCGCCTGCTCGCGGGGCGCAAAGGCTACCGCCGCCATGTCTGGGTGGGAGTCACCGGTTTGGTCGTGGCCGCGGTGTTGCTCCTGGGGCTTTACTGGATCGATCAGCGATATCCCCTTTACAAGGCCTGGAACGATTTTTTTCCAGGGCCACCCGAAAAGGATTTGTCTGCAGGGGGGAGCGCTGGTCATCCGCCGGGGGAAGTGGCCGGGGAAGATGAGGTGGTTTCGGACCCCATGGAGGACTACTCCCTGGCGGTGCAAGAGGCTCCCACCAAGGAAGAAGTCGCGGAGGAGGCGATGAAGGCGGAGGAGCTGGTGGAGGAGCCCGTTTCCGCGGAAGAAATGGCGACGGTCAAGGAGGGGGAAGAAATGGTTGAGTCAACCGCAAATGGGGGGGAGGTGGCCGCGGCCGAGCCGGAGAAGTCGAAGGAACAGGTGGAGACTGTCGCCCATCCGCAACAGGGAGGAATAGTCGACGAGCCGGGAAAGGCGGTTGAGGCGGCCGCCTCCGAAGAGGAAGGGGGGTCGGAGCGGATGGACTTGGGCCGCACACCGCGTCTGAGCACGGTGTGCATGCAGGCATTCAGGCTCTTCGGGGGCGTGCCCTCGGGGATGAGTTTTACCGCCCTCATCAGTGATGCCGCCGGTGAGTACACCATCGAAGGATCCAGTTCTTCGCAAGAATTGGCAGAGCTCTACCTGGACACATTGAGACAACTGCCTTCAAGGGCTGAACTATCCTGGCTCTGCAACAAGCTTCAAGCTGGCCGGAGCCACAAATTCAAATTCGCCTTGCAGGGCAGTTTTGCCGAAGCGGATACAGGGGGGCTCAAGCCACTCTCCTCCACCGAAGCCGGGTCCATGTTCCGCCAGGTGGTTGCCTGGGCAAAGGCCAGCGGCCTGGGGGCGGTTGCCTTCGACGGACCCATCCTGGTAGCTTCGCCGGCGTCCCTGGTGCAGCAGCGACAAAAGATGTGGGCCAGAGGCTCCTACCGGCAAATCAGCGCCTTTCTACGGTCTTTCGAGCAGGCGGGCGAGCGCGCCTCCCTGGGGGAGATGGTGGTGGTGCCGTTGGGCAAGAGTTCTCAAGCCCGCCTCTTTACCGCGGTGGATGTTCTCGTGCGCTAAGGAGTGCTAAAGTGGAAGCCGCATTTTATCCGGGAAGTTTTGATCCAATCACCTACGGACACCTCAATATTATCGAGCGTGCCATCGGGATCTTTGACCGTGTCACGGTGCTTATGGCGGTCAATACCCACAAGCAGTCCTTGTTTACCCCCGAGGAAAATTTGGAGATGATCCGCGAGGCCACCCGTTCCTGGCCTCAAGTAGAGGTGGATCGAACCGAGGGACTGATCGTGGACTATGCCCGGGACCGCCAGATCCGCATTGCCGTGCGCGGACTACGGGCGGTGACGGACTTCGAGAACGAGTTCGCCATGGCTCTGACCAATCGCAGCTTATGGCCCGAGTTCGACACCGTCTTCCTGATGACCCGTTCCGATTTTATGTACCTGAGTTCGTCCGTTGTGCGCCAGATCGCCGAGATGGGGGGGGCGGTGGATCAGTTCGTGCCGTCGTGCGTGGCGCGCAGGCTAAAGGACAAATTCGCCCTCGGACAATAGGGGCAGGTGCTCCATGTTCATCGACGAGGTGACCATAAAGGTGGAGTCGGGGGCCGGTGGAGATGGCTGCAGGAGCTTTCGCAGGGAAAAGTACGTGCCCCGCGGCGGACCGGATGGGGGTGACGGCGGTGACGGGGGCAACGTGGTTTTGCGGGCGGATGTCAGCCTTGCCACCCTGCTGGATTACCGCTACAAGTCGTTGATCAAAGCCAGTCGCGGCGGACATGGCAAGGGTAAAAACATGACCGGGGCCCGGGGTGCGGATGCCCTCATCCGGGTGCCGCCGGGGACTCTGGTGCGCTCCGGGGAAGGGAAGGTGGTCGTCGACCTGGTGGAAGACGGGCAGGAGTTTCTCCTCCTGAAAGGTGGTCGCGGCGGTCGTGGCAACGCCCGTTTTGCCCTGCCCGCACGGCAGGCACCGGACTTTGCAGAGCAAGGGCGGTCCGGTGAGCAGGCGGTGTTGAAATTGGAGCTGAAGCTGTTGGCCGACATCGGCCTGGTGGGGTTTCCCAACGCCGGCAAGTCCACCCTCCTGGCGCGCCTTTCGTCCGCCCGCCCCAAGATCGCGAGCTATCCCTTCACCACCCTGGAACCCAACCTCGGCATAGTCAAATGGAGCGAGGAGGGCAGCTTTGTGATGGCCGATTTGCCCGGGCTGATCGCGGGAGCCCACGAGGGCAAAGGGTTGGGTTCGCGCTTTCTGCGCCACATCGAGCGCACCCGCAGCCTGCTCTTCACCCTTGATTGCAGCAGCGATTCCCCGCAGCGGGATCTGGAGACCTTGCGCAGCGAGTTGGGCAGCTTCAACCCCCTCCTCCGCGACAAGCCTTATGCCGTCGCCCTCACCAAGTGCGATTTGCTGGAGCCGGGAGTCCGCCCTTGCGGGAGCTTCGAGGGGATTCAATCCCCGCCCTTCCGGATTTCATCGGTGAGCGGTCAGGGGCTGAGTAAGATGGTCTCGAAGCTGGGACATGCCCTGGACCGGATGCGTCGTCTGGAGTTGAAAAATGGCAGCGAATGAATCACCTGCATTGGATGATCACCTGGCCTGGCTTGCCCTGACCGGGCTGCCGCACATTGGGGGGCGCCGTTGCCGCCGCCTGATCGAGGGCTTTGGCTCGGTGCGGGCGGCGCTGGAGGCCCCGCCTGCATCATGGGAGGAAGTCATAGGTGCAGCCGGTCGCCGCGCCCGCAGTGTGCCCGTTCCGTGGCAATGGGCAGCTTCCCAGTTGGAGGTTCTGCAACGCTGCGATGGGCAGTTGCTCACTCTGGAAGATCCGCGCTATCCGCACCTTCTGGCGGAAACGGCGGCCCCACCTCCGGTGCTCTTTGTTCTGGGAACCCTTCCACAGGACCTGCCCTGCCTAGCATTGGTGGGTACCCGGCGGGCATCGCACAGCGGCCGCCGCATGGCGCACCAGCTGGCGCTGGATCTGGTCGCCGCCGGATTTTGCGTCGTCAGCGGAATGGCCTGGGGAATTGACGCCAGCGCTCACGAGGGCGCCCTCGAAGGGGGTGGACGAACCCTGGCGGTTCTTGGATGTGGCGCCGACGTAGTTTATCCTCGGAGCCATGCCGATCTCTACAGATCAATCCGGCGGCAGGGCGCGGTTGTCTCGGAATTCCCCATGGGCAGTGGCGCTACTGCAGGCTGGTTCCCGCGGCGCAACCGGGTGATCAGCGGGCTCTGCCTGGGGACCATCGTGGTCGAGGCGCCGGCGCGCAGCGGCGCCCTGATAACCGCGTCCTATGCCCTGGAGCAGAACCGCGAGGTCTTTGCCGTTCCAGGGGACGTGCTCAAGGGCAACAGCCGGGGGTGCCACCAACTGCTCAGGGAAGGGGCCAAGCTGGTGGAGGGCGTGGAGGACGTCATGGAGGAATTGGGCCACTGGGGAATGAGCCCTCGAAGTGCACCGGTTGCCGAGGCGGCACTGAGCGGGGCGGAAGGAAAGGTATTCGATCGACTCAGCGCCGATCCCTGCCACGTGGACGATTTGGCCCATGGCGTTGAGATGGAACCTGCCCGACTGCTCGACGTGCTGCTGCGGCTGGAGTTGCAAGGCAGGGTGGAGCAGTTGCCCGGCAAGCATTTTGTCCGCCGTGCTCTATGAGATCCCTAGCGCGAATGGATATGGAAAACCCGCGCCCTAGGAGGAATCGTCGGCAGGTGAAATCTGCACCAGTTCCCCCTGGTCCTGCGAAGGGCTTCTGGCGCAACTGTCGTCTGCAGTCAAGCGGTTCCTCCGCCGCAGGAAGGGACGCAACAGGTGGCGTACCACCCACGCTGCGCTGGCCAGGGCGATGGCGATTGCTATTGTTGTCTGCCAGTCCATGGCCTCCTTTCAACCTCCCCATCCCAGAAACACGGTTGTCTGGTAAGTAACCAGAGCTCCTGCGTAAGCCAGCAGGGTCATGTAGGTGAAGGTGAAGACCGCCCAGCCCCAGGAGCGGGTTTCGCGCTGGATGACTACCAGCGTGGACAGGCACTGGGCGCAAAGGGCGAAAAACACCATGATGGAGAGGGCGACGGGGATCGAAAAGATGGGGCGCCCGTCCTCCCAGGTCGCATTGCGCATGGCATGGCGCAAATCCTCAGAGGTTTCGTCCTCCTCGCTGCCGAGGCTGTAAATGGTTCCAAGGACGGAGATGATGACCTCGCGCGCCGGGAAGGAGGCCAGGGTGGCCATGCCGATGCGCCAGTCCCAGCCGAGGGGGCGTACCAAAGGTTCAATGTAGTGGCCGGCCTGTCCCAGGTAGCTGTCCCCGATCAGGACTGCCGCTTCTTCCCGGTCGATTGTGCGCAGGGCAGTCTCTCTTGCATCGCCGTTGTTGGTGGCAATGGCCTCGGAACGCTCGGCCTGGTAGTGTTCGAGGACGGCGGCCGGACGCGGAAAGTATGCCAGGGCCCACATGACTATGGTGGTAGCCAGAATGATGCTGCCGGCGCGGACCACAAAGGCCCTGGCGCTCTGATATACCTTGAGCCCCACCGTGAGCGGGTTGGGCCACTTGTAGGAAGGCAGCTCGAGCAGGAATGGCGGCGGCTCCCCCTTGAGCAGGGTTTTTTTGAGGAGCCAGGCGACGGGAATTGCGACCAGGGCGCCGACACCATACATGGCCAGAAGGGTGAACCCCTGCAGGCTGATCCAAGTGCCGAGCAGGGGGCGGTCGGGGACAAAGGCGGCGATGAGAATGATATAGACCGGCAGGCGGGCGGAGCAGCTCATCAGCGGCGCCACCAGGATGGTGGCGAAGCGGTCGCGGCGGTCCTCGATGGTGCGAGCCGCCATGATGCCGGGCACGGCGCAGGCAAAGCTGGAGAGCAGCGGGATGAAGGATTTACCCGAGAGTCCGCAACGGGTGAGCAGGCGGTCCATCAAGAAGGCGGCGCGGGCAATGTAGCCGCAGTCGGCGAGAAGGGAGAGAAAGAAAAAGAGGATGGCAATCTGCGGCAGAAAAATGAGCACCCCTCCGACCCCGGCGATTACTCCATCCACCACCAGACTGTGGAAGGCTCCCGCGGGAATGGCGCCTCCGACCCAGTTTCCCAAGGCCGCGAAGAGGGAGTCGATGGCGTCCATAAGGGGCGCGGACCAAGTGTAGATAGCCTCGAATACAAGCATGTTCACGGCAACGAAAATCAGGGTGCCGAAGAGCTTGTGGGTGAGAACCCGGTCGATCTGGTCCGAGCGGCTGGGGCGGAGCTGGGCAGGTTGCTGGACGCAACCGTCCACCAGCTGGGCAATCCAGGTGTAGCGGGTTTCGCTCTCCAAAGCCGAAAGCGGAGCCGTGGTGCCGATGCGGCTGCGCATCTGGTGCAGCTCGAAGGAGATTGCGGGTCCGAGGGTCTGCACCAGGCGCTGTTCGGCGTAACCGCCTTGATCGACAAGGACCCGGAAAGCTTCGGAGTCGGAAAGACCGCGTTCACCGCCCCCCTGGTCGGCGATGGTGTAGCGGGTCAATTTTTCCACTTGGTGCGTCAGCGCCCGGGGAAAGTCGGGGCGGGTGCGGGCTAGGGCCGGCGCGGCACCGCTGACCACCGCGGCTATGGTGCGGCGCAGCTCCTCCACACCTTGGCCCCGGGTGGCGCAGATTGCGACCACCGGAACACCCAGGCGCCCCGCCAATCGATGCGCATCGATGTGGATGCGGCGCGCCCTGGCCAGGTCAGTCATGTTGAGGGCGATAATCAGAGGCAGGCCCGTCTCGACGAGTTGGGAGACCAGGTAGAGGTTTCGGTTGAGGTTGCAGGAATCGACGATTGCGAGAATGGCGTCTACCGGATTGGCGTCTTGCTGCTGGCCCAGCAATACGTCCACGGCGATCATCTCGTCGGGGGAGTGGGCAGAGAGGCTGTAGGCGCCCGGGAGGTCGAGGAGCTGAACCGCCGGACCTCCTTCCAGGTTGAGCTTGCCCACTTTGTGCTCGACGGTGACGCCGGGGTAGTTGCCGACCTGCTGGGAGAGTCCGGTCAGGGCATTGAAGAGGGTGGTCTTACCGGTGTTGGGATTGCCGATGAGGGCTAGGGTTTTGATGGAAATTGCTCGCTGCACTCCAACGGCCATGGCACCGCACTCCTGGGAGTACTGCCATGACGAAAATTTTCAGCTGACAGCCACGGCTTTCGCGCTGGAAGGCAGTGGAGCGACTGGTAGAGGTGCGCTGGCGGAACATACGTGGATGGTGAAGGCATCGCGCTGGCGCATGCAGAACCGGCCTTCTCCAACCTGGATGACCAGGTTGGAACCCGTGCGCAGCACGCGGATGCGGACCCCCGGTACCACGCCGATTTCGCGCAGCCGGCAGGCGAAGCGGGAGGTCCCGGTCACCGCGGTCACCACGGCTTCTCTGCCGCAGCGCCAGTTGGACAGAGGACCGGAGATGGTATCGGAGGAATTTGTGGGGCGGACTACGGTAGGGCGCTTCCAGAAACCCATTTCAGACCTCCAGGATGGCAAGGTAATGAAAGTTCTGATGCTGCGCTGGCTGGCAAAAACGGTGGCGCACCGGCCAGGGTTCCGGCAAATGCGATTCCGGGGAAACCTGTGTTTGGTGCGACAACTTACTGTTTGGCCAACCTAACATCTGATTGGCTACACTCACAAATATAGGGCATCTCCCAGCCAAGTCAATACATTTCTTCCGATGGTATCTATTTACCTCCTGTTTCGAAATCTAGTTACCCAAAAGGAGTGGGCACCTTATCTGAGGTCGTTCGTGCCATCAATAAATTGTTTGCAATGGCGAATAATAAATTGATGTGCCATTCTCTCGTTTGTCAGGTCCGACAGCAGACTTGTATGTCCAACAGAATGTGACGTCCATTGTCACATTCGCTAAATTCCTGCGGCAGCGGTGAAAGTAGCCGTAGCGCTGAAACCAGCGGACCTGCGGGGCATCCTTAACCTTGAGGTTCCCTGGTCCACAATCACGAGGAGGGTTTATGCAGTGGTTTGTCGCGTTGTTCGGGCTGGCGTTGGGCGCAACATTGTCGGGTGCTGGCGAGGAAGGTGCGGTGAAAGTACAAGATTTTTTCGCGCACTGGGGAGACGGAAGGGCGGAGATATCCAGCTACGAGTTGGTGCAGCCGCGCTACGGAGAATTGCGGCGGGGATACGGGGTGCTGATCTTCGTCACTGAGGACATCAACCGCAATACCCTGATCAAGGTCGAATCACCGCGCACTCCCGCCGAAGACCGCATCTACGTCCTCAAGCTCAACAAATTGCTGAAATTTCCCACCGGCATCTATGACTACGCCGTGATGACCTCGGTATTCAGCGCCGTGGAGGGAGGCCGGAATGGCTCCTTCGAATTGCGTAAACTCACCCTCAGCGCCCAGGAGTGGTGCGGCCAGGTTTACGACGAAGTGCAGGTGCGCGGGGGCCGCCTGGAAGGCCAGCTCAACAGCTATTTCGAGAGGGAGGGGCGCCATTCCTACGTGCTGCCGCTGCCGCCTGACTTCGCCAGCGAAGACCACTTGCTGATTCGCATTCGCGAGCTCCGCGGTCCCATCATGGTTTCGGGAGAGGAGGTCGAGGTGGCCCTGCTTCCCAGTTTCTGGTCTCTGCGCCAGCAGCACCGTCCCCATCAGACCGTTCGAGCCAAACTGAGCAAGCAGCAACCGGAGACCATCGTGGTAGGGGAGCGGTCTTTCGAGGCCATTCCCTGGCGCTGGGATACGGGTGAAATGCAAAAGACGGTTTGGGTCGAGAACGATTATCCACGGCGGATTCTGGCCTGGGAGGACTCCCGCGGAGGCGAGGGCAGGTTGATCGAGACCTTGCGCGAGCCCTACTGGAAATTGAACCGCAACGCCGACGCGGTGCTGAGAGAGCGTCTGGGGATTCCCTGAAGTCTTCAATCCTCCGAGGTTACACTTACATTTTTCTCAGGTTTTTCAATTAACCGGTTGAACTTTCCCGGAAGTTTCCTCTTCGTCCCTAGGGCCCTGTGGTTGGGTTTGCCGCAGAGTAGGGATTAGAGATCCCGGACTGAATCGCTTGGGGATTACGAAAGGGAAAATGGGTTTGGCAGCCGAAAATGCTGGGCCCAGACTGCACGATCTGGATGCCCTGCGCGCCTTCGCCATGCTGCTGGGCATCGTCCTGCACGCCGCCCTCTTTCTCCTGCCCAGCGCCGAATTCTGGCCGGTGCACGACAAATGGGGATACACCGTCGACTCTGCAAAGAACCCTTATGGCTATCTCGTCGCGCTGATCCACGGCTTTCGCATGCCCTTGTTCTTCCTGCTCAGCGGCTTCTTCTCGGGCATGCTGTGGCAGTCGCGCGGGTTGCGCCGCCTGTGGCGGCACCGGCTCAAGCGCATCGGCATCCCTCTGCTAGCGGGTATGTTCACCGTCATCCCGATGACCGTCTGGCTCTTTGTCGGGAGCCAGTTCAGCCTATGGTACTGGCCTTTCGCCTGGCTGGGTGGATTCGCCCACCTCTGGTTCCTCTGGCATCTTTTGCTGCTGGCCGGGGCTCTAACCCTCGCTGCCCGCGCGGGCCTCGAGTTCCGCCATACCCTGTGGTGGCTCCTCGTCCCCCTCGCCCTGGTGCCGCAGCACCTCATGCAGGAGCCTGTATTCGGCGCCGACAGGCCGGTGGGACTGATGCCGTCCCCCAGGGTTTTTGCCTACTACCTCATCTTCTTTCTCTTCGGGGTTTTCTTCTACCAGCGCAAAATCGCCGTGCGGCGGTGGTGGTCCGCCGCCCTCGTTCCTGCACTGATCCTGATCTTCCCGGCGGGCTTGATTTTCCTCCATGCCGGACTATCACCTGGCGGAGAGACAGAAGGGACCCGGGTGGTCTCGACCATACTCCGGGTTGCCTTTACCTGGGTGATGTGCTTCGGGTTTATGGGGCTTTTCCGCTGGGTCGCCCGCAAAGAGCGTTTCTGGGTGCGCTATACCTCGGATGCCTCCTACTGGATGTATCTTTGGCATTTGCCGCTGGTGATCGGAGGACAGATGGTGGTGGTGAGCTGGCCCCTCAACGTCCACTTGAAGGTGGCGCTGATCTGCACCGCGGTCGCAGGGATTCTCTTGATTGTCTATCAAGTGGGGGTGCGCTACACTCCCATCGGGTCCATGCTGAACGGTCCGCGCACTCGCCGCTAGACACCTTGGGCAACCCCATGGGCTCCGAGAGGGCGGTCTTATAGCTACCCCGCCCCTACGGAGAATCACTTGAGGTAGAGCACCCGCCGGGTCTGCGCTCCGCCGGGGTGATGCAGACGGGTCAGATAGACCCAGGCCGCCACCTCGGCGCCTCTCTGGTCGCGCGCGTCCCAGTGGACCTGGTCACCGGCCTGCGTCCTGGACCTGGTCCACCAGGGTGCGGATCGGCTGGCCCAGGGCATTGTAGATCTCCAGCCGCACCGGTCCAGGGTGGCCAAGGCGGTAGGGAATCAGGGTACTGCTGTTGAAAGGATTGGGAACATTCAGCATTGAACGATTCTAGCCGTCATCGCTCGGTTCGGAGGCCTATTCCAATTCATCCTGCTGGTTCCAGGTGAGTGGCTGATTTAGAAGGTGGTGACAGAACCACTTCAGGTTCTGTGACATCACCGCTCGGGCAGCCCTTGGAGTCTCGCTAGACACGCCGTGGCCCATGCCGGGGAATGGGAAGAGTTCCACCGGAACACCCTGTGCTTCGAGCCCACGATACAGTTCTTGTGCATTTGCGAAATGCACGATGGAATCGGCATCGCCGTGCTGAATCAGGGTTGGTGTCTTTTTCTTTATCTCGGCAATCGCGGGAGAGGCCCGCCGATAGATATCCGGAATTTCCTGGGGAGGACCGCCGAGCACCTTTTCCGGAAAACGATGGAAGTCGGATGTCGCGTAATAGGTCGTCCAATTAGTGACGCCTGGACCGACACTCACGGCGGCAAACCGGTCCGAGTGCGTGGTCGCAAAAGCAGCCACGAAACCGCCGTGGCTCCAACCGGCGCAGCCGGCACAATTTGCATCCACGAATCCCAGTTTGATCTGGTGATCGACTCCGCTTTCGATATCCCACAATTCACCCGTGCCGAGGTTTCCGTGGATCAATTCAAGGAATGCATGACCACGTCCGTCCGAACCACGATAGTTGGGCTTAAGCACTAGAATTCCACGAGCTAGAAACTGAAGGGTTGGATAGAATAATCGGTCTTCCCAGCCAAGTCTGAGCTGGAGGGAGGCGGTGGCCGGGCCGCCATGTACTACCACGACGAGCGGATAATTTCGGGCCGGATCAAAGTCGCCGGGCTTGAATAGAATCCCCTCAATTTCCGTATTGTCGCGGCTTTTCCAGCGAAAGGTCTCTATCGTTCCCCAAGTTCAGTCCTTACATAAGGTGCCGAAAGCGGTGATATTCCGGATCTGGAATCTTCGAGGGGTCCGGGGGGCGCCATGGATTGACCTGGATCGGGAAGACGGGCATTCCAAAATTCTGGTAATAGCGCAAACCTTTGAACTGGTCCGTCTCCAGCGTCGTTGCCCCTTGATTTCGACCACCTGGCGACGAACCCGCCAAGGTCATCGCCGAATTCTTAGACCAACTCGCCGATGTCCCGCCATCCCAGGACCATGCTGTGGGCGCGTTCCTGGCGTTCCTCGCCGCCATAGATCAGGTAGTAATCCTGCTCCAGCGGCAAGGCGGTTGCCAATTTCCTGTAGTAGCGCAAACCTTTGAACTGGTCCGTCCCCAGCGTCATCCCTGCCTTGATCTCGACCACCTGGCGGCGGCCGCCCCGGTCGTACAGCAGGTCCAGCTCGTTGCCGATGTTGTCGCGCCAGAAGTAGAGGTCCGGACGACGGCCCGCGTTGACGTGCTGTTTGATGGTCTCGGCGATGACCCAGTTCTCAAAGATCGCCCCGCGCAAATAGTGGGTGGCGAGCTGGTCGGCCGACTCCAGTCCCAAAAGCGAGCACAGGAGCCCCGTGTCGTAGAGGTAGAGCTTGGGCGACTTGATGAGCCGCTTGGAAAAATTCTCGTGATGTGGATAGAGCAGGAAGGCGATATAGCTGGCCTCCAACACCGAGATCCAAGCGCGCGCCGTCTTGTAGTTGATCCCCAGGTCGTTGCCGAGGCCGCTCAAGTCGAGCAATTGTCCGACGCGCCCGGCACAGACCCGCAAAAAGCGCTGGAAGGCGCTCAAATCGCCGATGTTGCGCAGGCTCCTCACGTCGCGTTCGACATAGGTCTGGATATAGGCCGGAAAGTAGTCGGTCGGGGCGACGCCGCGATCGTAGAGGACTGGATAGCCGCCTCTGAACAGGGTTTCCGCCAGGCTTGAATCGGAACTGGCTGCAAGCTCCTGCCGGGAAAAGGGGAGCAGCGTGTGCGGGGCGACGCGCCCGGCCAGCGATTGGCCGACCTGATCCAGCAGGAGGAAATTCTGCGAGCCCGTAAGGACGAATTGGCCCATGGTGCCGCGCTCGTCCACCAAGACCTGCAAATAGGAGAACAAGGCCGGAACCTTCTGCGCCTCGTAGATGATCAGCCCTCGGCCTTCATACCTCTCCAGAAAGCGCCGTGGATCTTCTTCGGCGGCTGAGCGGTCGTCGAGTCGTTCGAGGTTGACGTAGGCGTAGTCGGGGAAAACTTCGCGCACGAGCGTAGTCTTGCCCGACTGACGCGGGCCGGAGACCGAGAGGATTGGATAGAGTGGAGCCAGCTTTTTGAGCTGGGAGCTGAGCTGACGTTGGATATGCATTTTTACAATATAGGATCTGAAATCCAAAATTGTAAAGAAACCAATGCCGAGGAAGTGGTGTAAGGCAGAGCGGTGCACCGGCGCGTCTATCCGCCCCTGGAGCAGGGGCAGTTCCCCTGTACCTCAGACGAAGCAGGAGGTTTCTCGGTGGCTACACATTACGAATTGACCCGGTGCAGAGCCCGTTTTAACCTACCATTTTAAAACCCTTCAGGAGCGCATCCATGAACGCACCGGACCGCACCTATCCCCTGCGCTTTAAGGTGGATTACCCCGACCGGCCCCTCAATCGCCTCACGACCTTCTTCCGGTTGTTTACCGTCATTCCCATCGGGATCGTCCTGTTGTGCATAGATTCCGGTTTGAGTACTCAGTACTTCTCGGACAGCCTCCTGGATTGGAATCGTGAGGAAGGCTGGGAGTGGGTGCCTTCCGGCGGCTTTGGCCTTCTCTTCGTCCCGATCCTGCTCATGCTGCTGTTCCGCCGCAAGTACCCTCACTGGTGGCTGCGCGTTTGCGCCTACGCCTTTTTCCTGACCACCGACCAGTACCCGCCCTTTCGGCTGTCCGACTAGGACGGCTTATGCCCGATTCCGGCCATTTACAGCCACTGGCTCGTGAAGGTCTTCCGTGGCCATAGGTGTAGCCGTCACCTCTGCATGAGGAGCACCCATACATCCTGATGGTCGGATAGGGAACGAAGATAGGGGCAAAAATAGACAACGGTTAAAACTCGGCGCGGGCGAGGGCACAGCTCTTCCGCCCGCTTTTTTCAAATTGTGCTTGACAAGGCTCGGTCATGACAGTAAACTACATTCACTGTATTAATAAATTAATACAGTGAATCACTGGTTCAGTAGGAGAGACCTTGATGAGTAAAAGCGAGATCGCAGGCGGAGGGGACGTGCTGCATCTGCGCCTCGATACCGCCGGAGGAGTGCCGATCTACCTGCAACTGATCGAGCAGATCAAGTACCGCATTGCCACCGGCTCTCTCAAAGCCGACGACGGACTGCCCTCGGTGCGAACCCTGGCCAGCGCACAACTGATCAACCCGAACACGGTCGCTCGTGCCTACCTCGAATTGGAGCGTGAGGGGGTCATCTACAAAAGGCGCGGCAAGGGGACGTATGTCGCCGCAAAGGGAGTCTTCATGAGCGCCGAAGAGCGGCTGAATATCGTTCGCAAGCTGATGGAAAAAGCACTGGTGGAAGGGACGCAGCTCGGGTTGGCCAGGACGAGTCTGCGCCGAGTGTTCGAAGAGACCCTGAAAAAGTTCGGCAGGCAATAGGAGAAGCAACGATGGCAGCAGCGGCGATTCGCATTGCAGGTTTGCTTAAAACCTTTGGCAAGCACCGGGCGGTAGATGGGCTGGACCTGGAGGTGCCCCGGGGAAGTTTCGTCGAACACGTGACGCCACAAGGGGGTCCATATCCCTAGGCCGAAGCCCCCGCGTAGTGCCGCACCCCCCATAACCAGAACGCCCGCGCCCCAACCAGCATTCCCGCCGCCATCGCCATGGCACCCCACAAAACTTCCGGGGTCAACCGCCCCACCAGCGCCTCCGAAGGCACGGTAACCGCAAAGGCCACCGGCACCAGAAAGGTCATGGCCATTTTGAGCCAGCGCGGATAGATGGTCACCGGGTACTTGCCGGCGCTGTAGACGGCCTGGAAGATCACCAGGATGTTCTCCACCCGGATGAACCAGAAAGCAGTCGTTGCCAGCACCAGCCAGAAGCTGTAGACGATGGCGGCGCCTGCGGCCAGGGTCAGGGCAAATCCCCCCGCCTGGGCAAGACCCATCCGCATGCCGATCTCGACCAGGGCAACCGCGATCAATGCCGCGCCCTGCACGGCGTCGAGGAACTTCCAGATCCGCATTTCGCCGATGCTCACCAGCACCTGGGCGTCCTCCGGCTTGGTGAGGGTGAAGTCCAGGGTGCCCAGGCGCACGTCCTCCATGAAGCGCTGCATGGAGGGCTGAATAAGGGCGCCGATCAGGCCGCTCATCAGGAAGAAGACCCCCAGGAGAGCCACCAGCTCGGCCGGACGCCAGCCGCCAAGCTCCTCGGTGTGCGAGAAAATCACCGCAAGGCCTGCCAGCGCTACCCCCAGATTGAGCAGGCTCTGCAGCAATTGCACCCAGAAGTTTGCCCGGTAGGCCAGCTCGTTCATGGCGCTGACGCGCAGGAAGACCCAAAGCAGGCGCAGATAGTTCATATGCCCACCGCCGAGTATCTGCGCAGGCCGCGCGACCAGACCATCGCCAGGAGTCCCCAGCTCAGCACAAGCCACATGACCTGGGCAGCAACGCCCCAGAGCACTTCGGTCGGGGTGAGGCGGCCGAGCAGGAGTTCGGTGGGAAAGGCCAGCATCCAGCGGAAGGGCAGGATGGCGGCCAGAGTCTGGAGCCACTCGGGCAAAAGCGAAAGGGGCGCCATCTGCCCCGAAAAGAAAAGCAAAGCGGCGAAATAGACCTGGTTGGCGGCCGCCGTGCGCGTGGTCCACAGGGCCACCAGAGCCAGGGCCCACTCGACGAAAAAGCGCATCAGGAAAGCCAGCAGGATGACGGGTATACATGCCCAGACCGCCCAGGCCGGGGGGTCGAAGGACGGCTCGAAGATCCAGACCATCAGCCCCATGGTCGGAAGCATCACCGCCAGGGTCAGGAACTTGTAGGCGATGTTCATGGCGATGTCGCGGTGGATCGGGTGCAGGGGCTGGAGCAGGAGCGGCGAGAAGGCCCCCGACCGGACCCGGTATTCGAATTCGAACATGAACCAGGTGAAGGTCAGGTGTCCCATCATCATCATGGTGATGTAGTAGGCGGCGAAGTCGGCGCTGGAGAAGCCCCCCACCTGCCCACCCTGGGAGCGGGCAACCGCGCTCCACACGGAAAGAAAGACCAGCGCTTCGACGATGCGGTTGATCAGCCAGATCACCATCTCGGCCCGGTACTGAAACTGCAGGGCCAGGTCGGTGCGGAAGAGGGTAGCGTAGATGTCGGCGAAGCCCTTCATGCCCCCTCGAAGACTTCTTCGATCACCTCTTCGATCGGCGGGTCCTCCACCGTCAGGTCGAGCACCGGTTGTTCCCTGAGAAGCCGTCCGGTCACCTGCGCCGCCTCCGCCTTGGGCACCCGCAGCGCTACCCGTCCCTCGCTGCTGGACACCACCTCGCCATAGTCCCCCAGGTCGCCGAGGCCGTTCTCCAGCTCGACCACGATGGTCTTGTGGGGTGAGAAGCGCTGCACCAGCTCGGTGAGCTGGCCGTCGAAAAGCAGCAGGCCGCGGTGGATGATCACCACCCGCTTGCACAGCGCCTCGACGTCGGCCATGTAGTGGCTGGTGAGGAGCACGGTGGCACCGTAGCGCCGGTTGTATTCGGTCAGAAAGGCGCGAATCCGGCGCTGCATGGTTACGTCGAGGCCGATGGTCGGCTCGTCGAGAAAGAGGACTTGCGGTTTGTGCAGGAGCGCGGCGGCAACTTCGCATTTCATGCGCTCGCCCAGAGAGAGGTTGCGCACCGGCTTGTCGAGGAGCCCACCCAGGTCGAGGAGTGCGGTCAGCTCTTCCACTGTTTGCCGGTAGGCGCTCCGTTCGAGGCGGTAGATGGCGCGGTTGCGCTCGAAGGAGTCGAGCACCGGGATGTCCCAGATCAACTGGTTGCGGTTGCCCATCACCAGGGTGATCCGGCGCAGGAAATCGCGCTGTCTTTTGAAGGGCTCGAAACCCTGTACGCGGCCCTGGCCGCCGGAGGGATACAGGAGACCCGCAAGCATCTTGAGGGTAGTGGTCTTGCCGGCTCCGTTGGGCCCCAGGAAGCCGACGATCTCGCCGGGGGCGACTTCAAAGCTGATTTCCTTGACCGCCTCCACCTGGCGGGTGCGGCGCTGGACCAGGCTTTTTAGTGCCGCAGCCAGACCTCCCCCGCGTACCGGCACGGTATAGGTCTTGCTTAACTCGCGGACATCGATGGCGGGTGCTTGGGGTGCCAAAGGTTGGGTGCCTCCTGCGGTTTTAAGCGACCGTTTCCGCCGGTTCAGGCGATGGCCAGAAGCCGGGCGCGCATTTCGTCCAGGGGAAAGGCCGGACCGGGATCGACCTTGCGGTCAGGGGCGATCTCCTCGTGGCCGAGGATGTGGCATACCCCGTAGACCGCGATCAGCGCGGCGCACGTTTCCTCGACGACCTGGAGCTGGGTTTGGGGGTAGTGGTGCCAGTAGGAACGGGGCTGGCGCACGTGCGGATGGGCGCCGGGCAGGCTCTGGTTGCGGTGGGTGCCGCGGATCACCTCCGCCGGCGGATAGGTTTGCCCGAACCAGGACAGGTAGCTGCCGTCCCGCTCCCAGAGCTGGCCGGCATTGTCGACCTCGATGCCGATGGAATGGTGGTTGAGGCCGGTGCGCCCGCCCCACTGGCTGCGGCCGGCGTGCCAGCCGACGATGTTGAAGGGAAGGAGCTGAGTGGTCCTGCCGTCGCGGCCGACGACCAGATGGGCCGAGACCCTGCGATGCCGGTCGCAGAGAGTGCTGATGGCCGACTCGGCGCTGCCACCGGCGGTATAGTGGATGACAATGGTGTCCGGCAGCCCCGGGGCAAAGGGGCCGCCCTGGTTGGGCGATTCGATGAAGGGGATGCCGGTGAGGCGATGGTTGGTGATGTTCATTGCGGATTGTCTGCCGCGGTGCCTTACTCTCTGTTGCGGATTCGGACTTAGGTGACTTCGTGCCGCAATACGCCAGGTTCAGGTTGATCCGGACTAATTCCGGGCCATCCTGGTTCCGAACTCATGACCATAACCGCCATCGCGGTCTGAGAGAAAGGCGATTTTGCTTCCGTCCGGGGACCACTTAGGGTTCGAGTCCCTCCACTTGTTGTCGGTCAATTTGACCTGGACGGTCCCATCCGAATTCAGCAGAACGATATCATCCGAGAAACCACTGGTTTCAAAAAAGGACATGAAGAGGAGCTTGCTCCCATCGGGCGATCGCTCGGCCGCCAGAAAAACCCAAAGGTCCAAACGCTGGGCCTCGGTCAATTTGACTAGATCGGTCCCATCCGGATTGATTGAAAACAGGTCATATGCGCGTTGAAACTGATTATATCGCATACCGGGTCCCCCGGGCTGACCGTGATGATCGCGGTCGGAATGAAAGAGGATCCGATAAGGTGATTGCTCCGTGCCATACCCTGCTGAAAACAGGAGGGTCAGAGCAATGGAGAAAGGAACGAATTTGCGCATGATGGAAACCTCCGGTTAGCGACCTTTCGATGCTCATTAACTTATGGCAGGTTGAGAGCCTGAGCAATGGGGGGCACTACCCTGGTTCCTCTCCTGACATCCATTACTGAACCCTGAGGGTGGCCAGCAGAAGATCGGCCTGTTTGGGAACTCCGCGCTCGTACTCTTCTCCGCTGTACCAGACCATCAGCGCCCGCCGCTGGTCAATCCTGCAGAAATGCGGATAGGATTCGTCGCCTCCCCACTGGGTCAGCATGTTCACCTTCCAGTGCAGCTTTTTCGCGCCCGGGTCGAAGGCGAACAACCCGGTGCGTGACTCGCCTGGCTGGTCGTCGGGAAAGCGCCGGGCGGAGGTACGTCCACCGACCAGGATCAGGTTGCCAACCCGGGCCGCCGCCGGACCTCCGAGAGGCGGGATCTCGTGGATCGTCCAATTCACGTAGGGTGGCGGTGAAAGGGCAACTCGGCCCTGGCGGATGAAGGCGGCCAGGGAATGGTCTTGGAGAAAGACCAGAGCTGTCTCGGTAAAGTCGCCTTCGATGATTGTCGACACCTTTTGCCAGTTCCTCCCGTCTCCGGATTTCAGCAGATCGACCCTTCCTCCTCCCGCCGCGGTGTCGGCGGCCACGTAGTGCGAGCCGGCGCGGGATACCGGCTTCCAGAACGAGAACCCCTCCTCGTAGGCAGGCAGGGGATCTGTCCAGGTCATTCCGTCTCTACTCCGGGTGAAGAGGGTGGAGCTGCTGACACCCCCGCCGGGACCTACCTCCTCGTGAGGAATGTAGGCTACCATCCTGTCGGGAAGGGTGAGAATATGTACCTCGTCATCGTCTCCCGGAGTGTCGATCATGTTGTGAAGGGTCCATCCTCCAGGCTCGCGGGATACGGATCTCAGCATCATGATCTTGCCGTCCGACGACTCGTGCTCCGAACCTGAGCGAAACGGCATGTAGTAATGGTCATTCCAGAACGCGATCTCCGCGCGGCCGTTCCATTTTCCGTTCGAGAAAATCTTCTCGACCCGCTCCAGGAGAATTTCTTGGTTCAGGTAGTTCGGGTTTGCTCTTTCTCCATTCATGGCTTGAGTCCGTGCCTGCCGAACGTTCCGGGGTTATCGGTTGGGTGATCTCCTGGAATCCCGGGAAAGCCGCCCGCCGACCAGAGCGCGCCCGGGACACGGGGGTGCGACCATAAGGAAATCTCCACGCCCCAGAAGCCCAGCATGGGCAGAAAGCGCTCCATGTCCGCCGGCACGGTGGCCGGGGCCATGCCGTAGCCGCCGTGGACCCTGGCTGTCCCTCGCAAGGGACGCTCCAGGATCAGCTCGACTCTGTGGTCCTGGGGATAGACCACTTCGGCGATGGGCACTTCTCCGGCCGCATCCTCGATCCGGAAGCCGTTGGCCTCCGAGTCGATGTTGTCCATGCGGCTCTCGACGGCGGCGAATTCCAGCTCGACGCGGTTCCCCCGCCGCCGGGCAAGCGCCAGGTCCGGGGCCTTCTAGGTTACCTTGCGGCCGTAAATCAGGCCCAGGGCGGCATGTGCCAAGCGCTCGCCCAGGAGCATGTTGCCGGCGGGACTGGTGTGGATATGGTCCGATAGGGGCAGGTCCAGGGCCGGCACCACGGCTATGCCAGGCGTTTGTCCGGCCGCAATACGCTGCGCCTCGCGTACCTGGCTCCAGCGCCGGTCGGCGTCCGGGTCCGGGGGATGGTAGAGCCTCCATCATTGGCAGGCCGGCGACCTGCGGTCCCTGTCCGGAAGGATGGTAGCCCTGAGGTTCACCCTCGGACCGGAGGACCGGCTGTATTTCTATACGTTGGTCCCGATCTCCGACTGATCGCGGAAACAGAAAGGGTCAGGGAGGATTCCCCCCTGGCCCTGTTGACCGGCCCTGCCTCAATTCACGGCGTCGCGCCGCTATGCGGCCGGCTGACTCCTTGCGGATGAATCGCCTCTTGTCAAGGGCTCTAGATCAGACGACGTAGACGATAAGGATCGGATGCCGAGTCCGCACTTACTGCTTGAGGCTCGCCTACCGTCCTTTCGCAAGCCAAGCCCAAGCCAGGCATTCCTCTGCGTCGCCCAGACCCTGCCATTCCAGACGCCTCCTCGGATCACTATTGGGCAGCACGTGGGGATCAACGACTAGCCAAGGCGTCGACAAGGTGTCGGGCAGTTCGACCTGAGGACGCTCGAATACTGCATCAGTTCTGAGGCATCGCCAAGCCGCCAACGCCGCCGCATCGTCGGTTTGCGCGCAGACACAGGTTAGCAACGGCGTAACGTCCTCCGAGAAGTACAGCTTGAATGTCAAGACTCCTCCGGTCGCGGTCGCTGTCAATTGGTAGCCATGCTGCAATGCGACGCGCTCACCCTTCAGAGCTTGATTCAGACGGGGTAGCAGCCATTCTGACATTCCGGCATTCACCTCGTGCCGGTATGCGGTACTGCGGTTGCCTGTCGGCAGTACTATTCGGTTCAGCTCTTCTTGGGTGCACATGCATCCATCTCCTCATTTTGTCAAGTGTCAGCCGCCAGCCTGTATACCGACGTGGGCTGAGTACCCGGCCGGCTTGTTCCAATTATTCCGGCGCAGTCAGATAACCTCAGAGCCTCCGAATCGTCGGCTGTTGCGACACAACTCCCCATTCTATTCTGCATCAGGTTGCCATTCGGGAGTCATGGCCAGGATTGCTTCTTTGGCACCCTTGCACTTGTAAATCGGATAGTCTTTGCGAAGTCTGGTTAGGTTCAGATAGGCATACCGTGAGAAGGAATCCCGCACCCTCGCGAAGATCCCGTAGCGGAGGCCGTCCGTCACAACCAGACGGCGACAGTTCGGAAATGGCTCTGCGTAGTCTTGAGCCTGCGACACGGCCCACGATAAACAGGCGTTGTGAACCTTCTTGGCTTCGACGACGGCCGATAGATGCTTAGGCTCCCGAGGCATTCTAGAGAACAGCGCGACATCGATTCTACTCCATTCGATGGCCATCCTCTGCGGAGTCCAGCCGAGGATCCTAAGAAGCGGTACGACGAGATAACTCACCGTCTCATGCTCTGACGGACTTGTTCCCCACCTATTATACCACTTGGCAATTCGGATGAATTCCCCCTTCTCGTCCAGTAGGTCGCGAATGGAATCGCTTGCAATGCCTTTTTCAAACAGGTAGGCTGCTATCTCATCGCTGCTGACTTCGCTGTCTTCCTTGCTCCTGTCGGGCAGATCAGGCAGTGAGTACGAAGTCTGATCATCAGGAATCTGCAGCGACTCCAGCCACGACACAACCGCGGGGGCGTCGAGACGCTGCGTCGTGTCGCCCAGCTTCATCGTGTATGTGTCGAAGTCTTTGGGAGAGTCCTTACCATCGACATCATATCGCCATAGCCAATGTACGCGACGCGCGTGTCCAAGATTCCACCCGTCAACATCATTGAATTCGTCGCACCAACTGTATTCGCCGACGACACCGACTCCGTAGACTTCCTTGGTCCCTATTCGCAGAACGACGATATCGCCCTGCTGCATTTCCGTTTCTTCACAGAATCGGCGGAGATCGGTCTGTTTCCTCCCGAGATAGTTATAGTCGGTACCGCCATTCCATGGCCCTTCGTCACCTGGCCCGTTTAGAATTACACCCCATTTGAGGCACAGATCCACATGGTTGTGGTCCGGATCTCCGGCCGCATGTTGCCACAGGTTCCTGGCTTGAATATCCACGATTCCATTCTCCTTCTCGAGATGTCATCCTTCTTGAACCTGTGATCTCTTTCTTAAGCGCCGGGACCCTCTCTCCCGTTACGGGATTCACTTACCGCCGCCGCTGACTCCCTCACCACCTCCGACAGGCTCGGATGGCCGTGCACCGTGCGCGTCAGGTCTTCGGCGCTGGCGGCGTCGGCCACGACCTTCGCGAAGCCGTCGGGGGCGTTCATGGTGTGGGGCCGGGGCGTTGGCGCGGAAGATGTATAGGAAATAATGAGCGGTCAAGTCCTGAGCTTTCTGCAAAAATGATGGCAGCACGAAGCCTCCTTCCTATCCGGACACCGCCCTCCTTTCGGCAGCCGGTTCGATCTTCAACTCCTGGCATAGGAGATCCAGCTGGGCCCTCTCCGCCGAGGTGATCTCGATGCGGTGCCGAGCACCGGCGCTCCGGATCAACACCTGGTCAATGGCACGCAGCAGCCCAGGCGGTCCAGTGTGCTTGAATCGACTCTGGTTTGCAGGAGGCTCTATATAGGCTTCAATGCTCAAAATCCGCCTTCAGGCTGCCCCAAGTGGTTCGGCCGACGGCTGTTGATGTATCGATGCGCCTCAGCTCTATGGTGTCGACATCACCATCTTCCAGGAGGGTAATTGACAGGGTGTTGCCTTCAAGGCTGTAGGTGCCGAGGTTTCCGGTGAAAGCGCCGAGAAATTCCTCCTCCGCATCGAACCCTGCGAGGAACTCTTCGACCGCTGCCCGCTCAAAAGCCGGGTAATCCTCGTCAGAGACTCCCACCAGGTCCGCGGAGATACGGGCGAAGGCGCGGGCGATTTCGGTCATGACCTCGACGAAGTCACGCCCATCGACGTACATGTTCAGTTCAGTAAGGTCGGTAAAAAGCCTGTCCCCCTCGACCCGGTAGGTGCCGGTGCCCTGGGCGATAATCTCCTCAATGAGGGGAACCGCATCTCCCGCTTCGGCCAGAAAGTCATCCGATGCCTCAATGACCTGGTCGAGTTGGAAACCCCCGCCTTCCTTGAAGGTCAGTCGAATGGTGATGTCTCCGACTTCCGGCTGGTTGAAGTTCGTTTCCCAGGTGCCCGTCAGAGCGCCCTCCTGAGCGGAAAGCGGCAGGGCAAACAGGAAGGAAATCAGTAGGAAGGACGATATTCGTCGCATGAGGCACCTCACTTTGGATGAAGGGTTCGGACTACCCAAGTAGCCCCGGATCGGTGAATGCGACATTTTGCCGCTGTCGATAACCGTCGAGGTCACCCCCAAAACGCCCCAAGATGGCAGGCAGTTTCCGGAAAAGCATGGCGCTACGCCTGGGATGGGTCGACCAGACCTGCCTCCTGAGAAGGATGGCCTTCTGGCGCCGGAGGTTAAGTCCTGAGCTTTCTGAAAAGTGATGGCAGCACGAAGCCCCCTTCCTATCCGGCCACCGCCCTCCTTTGGGTAGCCGGTTCGATCTTCAACTCCTGGTATAAGAGATCCAGTTGGGCCCTCTCCGTGGCCGTGATCCCGACGCGCTGCCAGGTGCCGGCGGCCCGGATCAAGGTCGCGTGGACGAGCTTGAGGCAGCTTTTTTCGTTGAAGAAGCGGGGTATGGTTTTCGTCCTACGTCGCTCTTCCACGAAACTCCGTTCAATCAGGTTGGTGGTGCGTACGTGTTTTCGATGGCGCCAGGGCACGCGCAGATGGTTGAGCAGGGCCTCCAGATCCTCGCTGAGCACGGCGCACAGGCTCGGACAGTCCTGGCCGAAGCGGGTCAATATGTCGCCGGCGGCCGCCTCTCCCGCCTCGCGCGTGGGCGCATCTCGAATGGCCGTCAGATGCGCCTCGACCTCAGGCCAGAGATGATCGGGCCCTTCGATTGGAAGTTGCGCATGCGATGTACCCAGCAGCGCAGGCGCCAGCTGTCGGGCCACACCTGGTCAATGGCCCGCATAAGCCCGGGGGCGCCGTCGCTGGTGATGGTCAACGGCACCGGCAGGCCCCGGCTGACCAGGTCGCGCAGGAAGGAAAGCCAGGCATCGAAGCTTTCCTTCTTGCCCAGGGCCAACGACAACAACACCTTGTCCCCCTAGGTGGTAATCGCCCAGGCGCACAACACCGCTTCTTGCCCGATCCCATGCAGGCGCAAGGGCTCGTAGAGGCCGTCGAGGAATACATACAGAACCGGAATATCCTCCAGATCCCGTTTTTGAAAGGCCTCGTATTCCTCCCACAGCGCTTCGGTAACCTCGCTGACGCCGGTGCGCGACAGCAGGCACACGCCCCTTTCATCGGTGAAGGCCGCCTCGATGTCGCGGGTGGACAAGCCCCGGGCATACATCTCGGTAGCCGTTGCCCTCACCGCGTTGGTAGTGCAGGCGGCCGACGAAATCCGTCTGCTCGGCCTCCAGGCCTTCCTGCACCATCAGGGTAGAGGCCAGACGCACGAGCTCGCTGAGGGCTTGCGCTCCGTCCTCGGCCGATCCCATGTCCTGAAAAAAGGTCTGAATTTCTTTGCGCAGTCGGTCGCTGGGTTGTATTTTGCGCATGACAGCGTGATCTCCTTCCTGCCCATCGCGGGCGCCAAAGGTTATTGGATTATTCCCTTGGAAGGTACTTCACGCTGTCACTTTTTGCAGAAAATCTAGGACATTACCATAATGAGCCACCATTGTCGATACTCTGTCAAGACGCTGAGAGCGCACGAACGGGTCATGCAAGATCCCTGATGTTCGTTTGCGGTCTTGCGCGTGGTTCGAGAGTGATCGGAGTGACGGTTTTGCAGCCTTTGGGCACATATGATGGGTTCAGCCGGATACTGGAGGAAGCACCAGGCCGTGTGGGACCGGCAGAGGGGGCGGACTGGGAAGTCAGTCAGCAGCGCGTCCCAGGAGCCGAGGCGCAGTCATCGGAGAATCTGCACGCCCCAGAAGCCCAACATGGGCAGAAAGCGCTCCATGTCCGCCGGCACGGTGGCCGGGGCCATGCCGTAGCCGCCGTGGACCCGGGCGGCCTCTTGCAGCGGCCGCTGAAGTACCAACTCGACCCTGTGGTTTTGGGGATAGACCACCTCGTCGATGGGCACTTCTCCGGCCGCATCCTCGATCCGGAAGCTGTTGGCCTCCGAGTCGATGTTGTCCATACGGCTCTCGACGGCGGCAAACTCAAGTTCGACCCGGTTCCCGCGCCGCCGGGCCGTCGCCAGATCCGGCGCCTTCCAGGCTAGCGCTTGGCCATAGACCAACCCCAGGGCCGCCTGCGCCAGGCGCTCGCCGAGAAGCAGGTTGCCGGCGGGACTGTTGTGAATCTGATCGGAGAGCGGCAAGTCGAGCGCCGGCACCACGGCTATTCCCGGCATTTGCCGCGCCACCTGTCGCTGCTCCTCGCGCACCTGGCTCCAGCGCCGGTCGGCATCCGGGTCAGCGGCCTGGCACACCCGGTTCACCTGCACCGTGAGTACCGGCAACTCCGGGTCGGCCAGGGCTTCCCGCCAAGCGCCCACCGCTTGCCTGAACCGCTGCGCATAGGTGGTGGCGTCGGCGTCGGTCCCGGCGTCGCTTTCCCCCTGGTACCACACAATTCCCCGGATCTTTCCCCCTACTTTGGTCACGCACCGAACCATATTGTCGAACAAATCCGCCGGGCCCGGCTCGGTGGGATTCCAGCGCGTGAGCGGCGAGCCGCCCAGCGCCGTCTGTACCAGGCCCACCGGGTGGGCGAGCGACCTTTTGAGCACGCGCCCGAATTGGAGGTAAGGCGAATGTCCCGGGTTGGCGGCCTCGCGATTGACCGGGTGCCGGGTATCCGTCGACTCGTTCATCGGGTGGGCAGCCAGGGTCCAGCGCTCGCTGTTGCGGAACAGATGCACCCCCAGCTCGGCCGGATCCTGGTAAGGCCCGCGGCCGTATCCCGCCGAATTGCTCTGCCCGGCGATGACCCACAGATCACCCACCCCCAGGAAGTGGCGCATATCTCCCCGAGGCGACCATTCCCCGGCCGGATTCTCCGCCGTGCGCAGCCGCGTTTCCAGGCGGTATAGCCCTCCCGCGGGGATGCCTTCCAGCACAGCAGTCCAGGTGCCGTCATCCCCTGTCTGCGCCGCCCGCCAGTCCAACCCGGCGGCAACGGCCACCCCCGTATCCTCCCACACCAACCGCACCTCCACCTGTCCAGGGGTCTCGAACTTCCACTTGCCCCCGAGTTCGATCCTCCCGTTCCCGTCCTCGTCCTGCTGCACGATCTGCCAGTCCTCCGGCCCCCGTTCAATAATCGCACCGATTTGTTCTACCATTGGGTTCCTTCTTGCAGGCAACGTTTACACCAAAGAGTAGGGTCAACACCTAAATTGCCAGAGGCTCCCCGCCCATGCAAGTGGCCCTTGCGCTTGGCAGGGAACCGTCCCGTCTCGACGCCGCATTGCTGGACCAAGCGCAATTATCGGGAGAATACCACTGGTGGACGACAACGCTCTAACTGACGCCAGCGCCTTCCTCGCCTTTGAGCAGCGCCACCACTTCCCCGTGCCCTTCCTTCTCCGCCCAATAAAGCGGCTGCGCCCAAGGTGACTCGGCTGGCGCGGCCGGATCGGCACCTTGTTCCAATAGAAATCGCACTATCTCCGCCTGTCCCTTGCGCGCCGCAGCGGCCAAAGGCGTCCCTCCGTATTCCAATTCGACCGCCTCTATATCGGCCCCCAATTCCAAAAAGACGCGGGCCGCCGCCACATCGCCCTTTTCCGCACAGCCGTGCAGAAAGGTGCGGCCGATCCAGTTGGCGCGGTGTAGGTCGAGGCCGCGGTCGGCCAAGGCGCGGATCGTATCGGGGTCCGAAGGGTAATTGCCGCCCCAGATGTCGGTCAGTTGGAACAGGTCGCCTAGATTCGGCGTGGTTGCCAAGAAGACGCTGATGAGCGCAGGATTGTCCCGTCCCATCAACTCGTGCAAGAATTGTGGGTGCGCAACGGGAGCCTCTCCTTCGCGCATCGCCCGTTCCAGCTCCGCGTCGTCCATGGCAAACGGCGGCATCACGGCACCGTATTCGCGCAACAGGGCCTGCATTTGTTGGCCTTTCTTGCCGTGCCTGACCTCGTCGACAATGGTCAAGCACGAGCCCGAAGAGTCCACCCCGGCGTTGGGATCGGCACCGCGTTCGAGCAGCAGTTTCGCCGTCTCCAAGTGGTTGCCCGCGCAAGCGCCGAAGAGCGCTCCGCCGCGCGGCGCGTTTTCTTCGGGCCGGTTGGGATCAGCACCCAAGTCCAGCAGTTTTTCGACGATTCGGGTATGACCGTTGCAAGCGGCATAGGACAACGGGCTGCGCCATCCGGCATCGAGGGTGCGGGCTTGGGCCGGATCGGCCGCCAGCACCGCATTGACGCGGTCTTCATCGCCGGCCGCACAGGCGATGCTCAGGGCGTACTCCGCACCGCAAGCAAGCAAGTGGCGGGTGATAACCCACGGGTCTTGCGGCGCTTCCGCCGGCAGGTTGCGCGTCCGAAACCAGTAGTCGCCGTTGAGCGAGACCAGTAGCGGAGTCTGGCCATCGGCGCGGCGGGCTTCGAGACCGGCTCCCTGTGCGACAAAGAAATCCACCAAGTCGTTTTGCCGCGTCAGCGCCGCCCAGTGCAGCGGCCCGTTGCCCAGCGCGTCAGCGGCGCGGATAAAATCGGGATGCTCGGCCAACACCGCCTCGACCCGCGCCCGGTCGCGGCCTTTGATCGCTTCGGCCAGCGCGACAAAACCCGGATCGTAGCCAAAGCGCTCGCGCATCGCCGCCACCAGCAGCGCCTGCATCTCCCCATAGCCGCGCTCCTCGGCGATGGCTAGTAGCTTGTCCCACGAATTATAGGTATAGCGCGACTGGCCCGGATCGGCCCCGGCCTGCAACAATAATTGGACCACTTCGGCATGGCCCTCGCGCACCGCCATGTGGATGGGAAACTGGTACCAGTACTGGGCATTGACCAACTTGGGGTCGCAGTCGAGCAACGCACTGACCCGCGCCAGATCGCCGGCCCCGCTGGCGCAAAAAAGCGCCCAGGCCTGGTGCCCGTCCACGGCTTCGATCCCGTATTGGTAGTGTTCGGTCTTCATGTCTTCGGGCTGGAGCAAATGCGCGACCCGCTGCGCGAAGCGCTCGTCGCGCGAAGGGGCCTGTCCCTGCAATTCCCGTTTAGCCATCTTCAGCATCTCCTTTTGTAGGTGTTTGCGAGCTGAGCGCAGCCGGTTGTTGACCGTCGCCGCGGACAGGCCCAAAAACGAGGCGATTTCTTGGTGCGAATAGGCCGAAATGTAAAATAGCATCGTCGCCATCCGCTCTTGGTCGGGCAGCCGCCCAATCGCACCCAAGACCTTGGCCTTCTCATCACGTGCCTCGAGTTCCTCTCCCGGATCTCTCGTCGCCAGCGGCCATGTCTCCTCTATCTCGCGTCCTGCCGTCGGATGCCGTCGGCGCAAAAAGCGGCTACAGCGCATAAAGACAATCCGCTTGAACCACCCCGGAAAGGCCGCCGGTTCCCGCAAGCGCGGCAATTCGGTCCAGGCACCGACAAAGGCCTCCTGCGCCGCGTCCTCAGCCAAGTGAAAATCGCCCAGCAACGCAGAGGCGTAGCCCACCGCCATGTCTTGGAAACGGCGGACGATACCGTCGTAGGCTATGCGGTCGCCGGTCTGGGCGCGGATGACGAGAGATGAAAGGTCGATATCGCTCATAGGTTTACCTATAAGCACCGCCTGCATCGCGGGTCTGGTAAAATTTTTAGAACCGGCAGGAGATTGACGAGAAATGGTTTTAGAGCCTTCGACATTCTTCCAAGTGCGCCACAAGCACTGAGGCGAGGAAGGTCTCGAAGGTCCCACTCATACGGCAACGGCCTGATCCGCCGTGATACTGCGTACCAGCGGCAGCGCCCAACCGGGTAGGTGCCGGCTGTTTTGGAACAGGTCGCGCTTCACCGCGTCGGGAAGATGGCGACTCAAAATCGAAACGACCTGCGCGTCGGCAGCGGCCATCGGGCCGAGCCAGCGCAATGCCTGTACCACCGGTGCCGACGGTTTCCCCGCCCACTGCATGACGCTCGGTCCCGCATGGCGGAACCGGACCGTTCGTCCGTCGATCTTGACCGTCCTCGAGGAGCCATCCGTCATGTAAGATGCCTTAGCGGGTAGCGCGTTGGTGAGACCAAGCTGGTTCGCAGCCGCCAAGCCATCGGGCATAATGCGGACACCGTCCCTTCTTGCGAGCGCTGCTATGGCGGCATCGAGATCGACCGGCGCGGGCCGCTTCAACACGACGCTCATCCTAGGCATGTCGTACAGCCCATGGCCGACCCGGCGTAGCTGACCCGCTTTAACGAGGCGCGACAACGCCTGATCGACGGCCTCACGGCTCCCGAGGTCTAGGAAATCCTTTGGTGTGCACACCCACCTGCCCCTACCGTGTGCAGACACTCTCTTTATGATCTTGTCGGCCATACGAGTCATTTTGCTCACATCCTTTTCGTTTCCGTTCTTGACAGTTTGTCAGAAATTTACTACAAATTTCTTATAAATTCAAGTACATCGTTTTTAAGAACACGCGAGACCCAGATACTCAGCACGCTGATCGGCGTGGCGTCCTTGGACATCCGGGCATCCTAGTCAACGCACACCCTTTCGTGTGGACGGCTACGGCCGATTCCATCCTCGCGAAAATCAAAAGACTTTGTGAGCAAATCTCTACGACATGACAGTAGTGCCTGCGCGCATAAGTCCGCGTACGAACCGAGGGCGCCGAGGCGCCCGGCAAATTAGGCGCGCGAGCTCTGCGTATGGGTGGCATACATGGGCCGAGCGCAACGCCGGGATCCGGGATGCCGCGGTGTCCGAATTCACCCGGAATTGTGCGTCCAGACACTAGTCCGAGAAAAGGAGAAACGGTGCCCATAACTCGTCCTCACCCGGCCTCCTTGTCGAACCTGGATCCGATTCTGAACAGGTCTCCGAGCGGGTTCTCCTTGTCCTCCAGGGCGTCGGCGATCACCGGACCGATGGAGCCGCCGAACTTGAAGCCGTGGCCGCAGCCGCAGCCGGCGATCAGGACCCGTTGAAACCCGGGGGCCCAGTCGATGACGAATTGCTCGTCTTCCATGTCGGCCATGTTGGTGTAGAGACAGGAGCGGCCGCCGACCAGATCGGCGCCGGCGAGGGCGGGAATGCGGGCGGCGACGAACTCGCGCGCCCAGTCGAGAAACGCCGGGGTCGCCTCGCGCGGGACATCCACCGTGCTGTCGTCCACCTTGCTGTCCTCGGCTACCTTGACGAATCCCTCGTGCAGGTAGGGAAACCCGTACCAGAGGTTGCCAGGCGACAGGTTGGTCCACACCGGAAAGCGGCCGCGCTCGAAGGGGGCCGGATCTTTGGGAGCGAAGAAGGCCATCTGCTGCCGGGTAATGCGCACCCGGGTGCCAATGGCCGGGAGGAGTTGCGCCACCCAGGGGCCGGCCGCCACCACCGCGCGGTCGCAGTCCCGCGACTCCGACCCAAGCCTAACCCTGGCGCCGGAAGCGGTCTCTTCCACCGTCGTCACCGGGGTGTTTTCGCGAATCTCCACGTCCGAGTCCCGCGCCAGTCCGGCCAGATCGGCCAGCGCCTGACCGCTGCGCAGGTAGCCTGCCCAGGGGTCGAAGAACAGCCGGTCTTCGTCGCTGACGGCGAACTGTGGAAACCGCCGCCCCACCTCCTTGGCAGTGAGCTCGGAGATATCCTTGCCCATCCGGCTCAAGGTCTCCAGGCCGGCCAGGGCCTCGTGATCCGGTTCGAGACCGCGCACGGCAATGAGCTTGCCGGTGCGGAAGTAGATCGAGCGGCTGGTGCGCTCGTGCCATTCCCGCCACTGTGCCGCCGCCCGCGTGACCAGCTCCACGTAGATCTCGTTGGGGTAGCTGGTGCGCCGGATGACCTTGGCGACGTCGGTGCTGGAGGCCTCCGGGTTGGGGATTTCGCCGCGCTCGATCAGGGTCACCGCGTGGCCGCGGCGGCGCAGCTCCAGCGCCGCCGCCATGCCGAAGATTCCCGCGCCTACGATGTAGATATTCATGGTCTCAAGATTCCGTGTTTATTCTGATTGGTAAATTACGAGGTTTTCAAATGCTTTTGAAGCCGAACCGTTCCTCCGGCTCTATGGGGATGCCTCGCTGAAAGGACCTTGGTCCACCTTTGAAGTGGGCCCGCCCTCACACCGATACCAGGACCGGCACCCGGTGAATGACGTTGCCGAGGTAGCCTTTGGGGTTCCAGGGCTGGCGGAATGGCTGGGCGTTGCCGGCATGGTCGAATGCCCGCGCCCAGATTTCGTAGTAGCCCCTTTTGGCAAACGCCAGTTGGGTGGACCAGGTGTGCCAGGCATACTTGTTGGCTGGTGGGGTCAAGTCGGCCTCGCGCCACTGATTGCCGAAGTCGGTGGAGACCAGCACCCTGGCTACCTCGCCTTCGCCGGCCCAGGCGTGTCCTCTGACGGCGAGGGGAGTTCCTGCTTTGACGGCCGCGTTCGCCTGGGGGGCGGTGATGAGGGATTTGACGACCCACTCGGTGGCGATGCTCATGTCCGCGGCCGGGGGCTGGTGCCCGGGGGCGATGGGATAGGCTGGGACGCGGTAGGAATATCCGCTCATCTGCTCGGAGTCGTGGACCGTATCGCGCACCCGAATGCGGTTGAGCCATTTCTGCATGGAGCTGCCGATCCAGCCCGGAACCAGCAGCCGTGCCGGGAATCCGTGCGCCGCGGGAAGGGCCTCCCCGTTCATTTCGAGAGCGATCATCGTGTGATCGTCCATGGCTTTCTCCAGGGGTATGCCGCGCGAAAAGGAGGGCTCATCCTGCACCGGCGGGTCCTCGCCGTAGTTGGCCAGGTACACCGCCCTCTCGGTTATCCCGGCCGTTTGCAACACGTCGCGCAGGCGCACCCCGGTCCGGCGCCGAAGAAACCAAGTCCGGCCAGCGCCGTCCCTTTGCCCACTGCCGACAGGAAGTGCCGCCGCGAGGTGTCGAAGCGGTCCAACTCGTCCTCGCCCGCCCCGTTTTCCGCCAGCAGACGGCGCAGGGTCCCCTGGTTTTTTCCGTGGTGCGATTCAGTCATGGTGGCCTTCTTTGCTCCTCCTATTCAAAATGTCGAATGGTCGAGTTACCACACCGTCTGTGCATAAAAGGCGCGGATGGCCGAGTCGGATGAGATCAACGCACAGGCGTGGAGGCTGGCCGTAGCGACGATGGTGCGGTCGGCAGGGTCGCGATTATCCCAGTTGAGTTCGAGGTTCTTGATCCAGGTGCGGGCGTCCACCGGAAAAATTTCGAGGCGGTCGATCTGTTCCAGCTTGTCGGTGAATTCTTCGATTGCGAGGGGTATGGCGAGTTTTTCCCTTTTTACTTTGATGCCAATTTCCCAGATGGAGATGGAACTGAGGCCGATGCGATCGGCGCCCGAGATCGCCCGGGCCGCGGGTCGAGACAACCTGTTTCTATCCAGCGTCCAGAATATAAGGGCTGAAGTGTCCAGGACGATCACGCCAGTGGTCCCCATTCGCCGGTGGTGGGCAGGTTGATGTCTTCACGGTAGACGACTTGGCTCTGAATCCCGCTGAACACCTCCTCCACGCTTTTTTTGCGGACAATAGGCAGGATGCGTAAAACGGGCCGGTTGTGGTCCGTGACCACCCATTCTTCGCCGGTTTCTTCAATATCCCGAAAGACGCGCAGCATATTGGCTTTCAATTTACTTTTTGAGATGGCAGGCATCTTTTTCCTCCATGAATATTATGACCATAGTTATGACCATGGTCAATAATACCTGAATTCACTTGGTCGTCAAGTAAAATTTGCTTTGCTCTAGGCCGGGTCGGACTGAGGATATCAGGGTTTGAGGGGGTCGTGGACCATCCATACCGGTTCATCTCGCCCTGCATGCTGAGTACGCCGGCCGCCGGACATCTCCAAGCGCAAGAACGGTTCCACCCGCAGACGCCAGCCCATGCGGTAAGTGCGCATGCCGTAGTCCGACAGTCTCAGACCGGCGTATGGTGTCACCAGAGCGCCCTGAGTCTTTCCAGGCCGTATCCTAGCTCCGCGTCGAACATTCCGCCCTTCTCGGCATCGGGTCGGTGGGTCAAGTCCTCGTCCCCTGCGCGGCCCCCAGAGCCGATCCAACCCCTAGCAGCCCCCGGCCGGAGGCGGGAACAGTGTCAGTACGGTCGAGATCAACTCTTCGGCGCAGGGGAGGCGGTGGCGAACCTCGAAAGGATAATTCCTTCAGGCAATCTCTTTGCTCCACTTGGGAACAGGCTCAGGGGGTCCCCAAATTGGAACCGAAGTTCCGTCACGGCGCCAACAGCGGCGCTCGGACAATTCCTCCAGCACAAAGTGTATCAACGCACGTCTTTGCCCGACCTTGAGGACGCCACTGTCGGCAATGCCGTACTCATGTTCATAGCACAGCCGTTCCTCTTCGGAGAGCTCGGACGACAGGAGAAGCTGCCGTTTCTCGAATGTGTGCCAGTCAAGGTCATCCTCTAGCCCAATGAAGGGTCTTTGATCTAAGCGCCGAGATTCGATGGTGCGGCTAGGAACCACGTCAATGTAACGGTGATCTACCGCTTGGCCAGCAGCATTGCGCCCTTCGGCCCGGTAGCCTCGTAGGTGATAGCGCCCGCGAGAACGAATGAGGGCAGCTGGGTGAAAGACAAACTCTTGGCGGCCCATCTTGGAGGCGTAGAATAATCGGACCGGATAGCGGTCTAGGTATGCGGCGAGTAATTCGCGGGTAGCCCTAGAAGGAATGGGAGTCGAAATTGCCAGGTCGTGTCCTTGACCGAGAGGAGCGACCTGCGAAAATGGGTTTCCAGGGAGGCGGTCTGCTACCAGAAGTAGGGACAAGGCGACATTGGGGTCGGTCACGGTGGGGCCGGGGTCGAATTCCTCCGCTGGGACAAGGCGGCGCTCGGCACCCGGCTGGTAGAGCGGCAAAATTGCATCAAAGCGCCGCCACTTTGAAATCAGGCTTCGCGCCGTGCGCTCGGACACACCCAGAAAGTCCTGAACCTCTTTCGCCTTCAGGTGTCCACGCCAATACAGCATCGTTTCGGCAAAACGTAGACCAGCCTCGACTTCCATTCTTCCCATTATAATTAAATTATACTATACACCTGCAAAATTTGCAAGTTGAATTAAAATTTAATAATACATACCTTGAAAAACATCAAGACTAAAAAATTGGAGGATACTCAATGAGAATGAGATTTTCGGCTCCTAGAGGCGAACGGGTGCGACTGCGGTTCCTGGACAGCCTGCATGGTGCGCTCATCAACGCTTGGACTGCGTGTGGGGCACGAGGGGCAGATGTGGTCGGGCGCGATGCCGGCAACTGGTCCTTTGGCGCAGTGGGGACAGCCACACCCAAGGGGTTTCTCCTGAAGTCCCTAGCGATCGGTGCCGAGGGAGAGCCGCTTGAGCCGGTGCTTGGACACCTGCTTCCCGAAGCCATCTGCAAGACCTCAACCAACGGCGACGTAGTGGACTTGTCGGTCTGGGACAGAGCCGTTGAGGAGCTTCCGGTTGTCTGCGGACTAGGAGAAACCGCGACGCTGCCGACGATCATGCTCTCACCGCTCGCCTTGTCGGTGCGCGGCCAAAAGGGGCGTTGGCACGATGATTTGACAAAGGCCGGAGCCGATTTACAGAAAGCCGTGAACTTCCGCCTTTCACGCCTGACCGGTCGCGACGTGCAGTTGAAGGTCGAGCCTGACAGGCTGTATCTACGCGCCAACCCGAAGCATTCCATATTGGTCCATACTCGTGCTGTCCCCGGCGGCAAACCGGCGTTCGTCATCGGGATGGTGTGCCCCTTGTCCATCAGCGGCCAATTTGAAGACCTGCGTTCTGCTTGGACTCTCGGGATCGGTGAGAAAAATCGATACGGCTTCGGCTGCATCGGGTACGCGGGGGGACTTATATGAACAGCCTATCCCAAGACTTCGCGCACCGAACTGCCGTCGAAGTGTACGGCGCTTTCCTAGACGAATGTGTTGTTGCCCGAGTCAGCAAGGACCGCGACGGACCCGAAGGGAAGACATCAGATACGAAGATTGACGGCCGGCCGGTTCGCTTGGTGACGAAAAGCGGCAAGGGAGGATGGTCGTCGGACCCGGCGGAGGCGGAACGCTGGGAACGCAATGACAACATCAGCCTGCTGGATCATCTGCTCTCGGTGGCTAGGGGAGCGCTAATGTTCTGGCTTGCCGACGCTCCGCGTTCTTGGTCGAGCGAGGCCGAGCTCGCCGAGATCGAACGGCTTGCCTATGCGGTCGTCTGCATTGCCTTCCTGCACGACATCGATAAAGACCTTGGGTTGCCTCGTGGAGCAGAAATCAATGTTGCTGATGTAGAAGAACGAATGCGCCGCTACGGGATTGACGAGTTCTTGGCGAATCAACGCATCCGTATCTCACCGGCTGCGATGCTCAACTATATAGAGGAAGTAGAAGGAACCCAAGCGGCTAGAAGCTCCGCTGCCCCCGACTATGATCGAGGGATCGCCGCAACCTGCCGCTACGTTGAATTGGCCGATAAGCTGGAAGGAATATTTGCGAGCAGAGAACAAGACGCTGGCGTCGACGGCCTGCTTTCCGCTCTGCGCGACCCCAACCGCTGGCCCGCGCTTCAGGACAGTGGGTTGAAGCAGTGGGTGAAAGTGGAAATCCACGACCACCTTCATGTCTTTCTGCTGGACTGCTTCCAGCGCACGCTCTCCGCAACCTGCAAAACCCTCACAGGCCGTCTGCCCCTGATTGAGATTGTCCACGATGGGCGGCTGCTGTGCGTTATCCCGGGGGAACATGCGGATGAAGTAAAGAATAAGGCCCTCGACAGCTTCCTCCACGGTCTTCCCTACGGTTTGCGCTTCGTGGTCAATAACCGCCTAGCGTGCGAATTCGTCGGAGGCGCTGCGTCGTGGGAGGCATGTCGAGATGTCATGAATCCCAAGGGCAACTGGGATGGCAGGTTCGCTAATCTATTGGCGCTTCCCAGACCGTTTGCTCGTGTTCACCGCGAACAGATCAATGCGCTGTTCGACGCGGCAGGCATGATGACTTCCTGGAGTTCTTTCGATGATAGCGCCGTTGGAGCGACCGTTAAACCGGCGCTCGATCACCCAGGAGGAGACATCGGCGATTTAGATATGGAACCAGTTCATGCGCTGGCGTTTCTTGCGATTGCTCTCAACCATGTGGATGGCAAGCGCAAGACAGCCGCGCCTAGTGCAGACTGTCGCGAGCGGGAACTGGTCGAATGCCTAAAAGTTGAAGGCAGACAACCACCGGAAGTCGTCGCGTCGGTATCCGACAAGGACGGGCGCGTACGTCGCGTTCTGCTCGCGCTTTGGGCAATCGGAGAAATTTGGCGTCTTGCTGACGATGACCCGGACGATGCACAGGATCTTCTGGACGCTATCCTCGGGCGAGACGGTCTGGTTGGACTCTGGTTGGAGGGAGACGACAGCCGCCCCGGGCTCTCAAGCCAAATCGAGGATGTTTCAAGTGCCATTGTAAACGCACTGCGCCAGCGCTTTACGGCGTACCTGTCAGGGCGTCCGGCGGTGCCATTCGACGTCGGAAATTCTCCGAAGCACTGCATTTTGTGCAACGAGCCAGTCAGTGCTTCGTGGCGCGTCAGCACCGCGTCCAGAGCACACGGTATCAAGGCGTCGGCGTTTTCCGGGCGCGACGGACGCAACGACCACTTGGCGTCTCCATCCGGCGACACCCATCTGTGTCCGGTCTGCCTCGCCGAGTTGCAATTGCGCCAAGACGCACAGGACGAGTTCCGGGGAGGAGGCGACCTGCCGCCGCTCATTTCCTCGCCGGTGAGCATGGGGCTCTTCGGAGGTTTGGCGTTCGAGCGCGAGGCTGCTGACAAATCCATGGGACTGCACGACCTCAACCGGCTCGAAATCAAGAAGGGCTCGGTTTACTATGGGCTTGATTGCCAGACACGGCGTATCCGCGTGGCACGGCTGGAAACGCTGCCCAACACAGATAAGGAACTGGTGACCCAGCTTCACATGACGCTTAGGGCCATCCAGCGCCTCGGGCGTCCGATCCACATCTTCCGCGGTGCCCCGCGCAGGCATCCAACGATCTTCTATTCCGATGCGCTGCCCGCATGGTTGGAGAGCCTGCTCCGCGGAGACTCCCTGCGTATTGAGCAACTCCCCGATGCCCTGTCCAAGCTGGAGCTATTCGTAAAGCTAGCGAATGCGAACGGACTGGGAATCGAATGGGCCAAGCAGCTTGCCGATCCCGACCCTACGACTGTGCTCGGTGCACTTTGCGTGGCCTGGGCGCTAGCCGTTGACCGGCGAGGCGGCGACAAGGACCATGAGTGGTCACTAATCGAGGAGAAAACACGCGAGCAGGCGCTCGTACACATCAGAAAGACAGGAGGTGAACAAGTGAATCTGAAGGATAATCAGGATCCCCTGATTCGACTGGCATGGCTAGCGACGCGAATCCAGAAGCGAATCGGCATCGGCGCTTCGGCCAACAAGCAGCTTCTCTGTTGGAAGACCGCGCTGGAATTCTACCCGAGTGCGCTCCGTTCGACTGCCCAGGATTCGACCGCCCTGATTCTGGGACTTGCCGGCACGCTTGAGGAAGAGCTGGCGCGCAAGGGCAATGCCGCTGCAAGAAAGCATCGCGACGGTCAACCTCTCGACCAAGCCTGCATCGAATTCGCGACCCATTTCGCGGACGAAGTTTGGCCGAAGGTCTTCAAGTCGAAGGAGCCGACCTCGCAGGAGCAGCGGCGAGCAGCGGCGATCTACCGTTTCGCCTTGCTGGAGGCTTACCGCGAACGCGGTATCCCCGAAGCGGGAAACGGCGCACCAACTGACGATGAGATCCAAGAAGCCTGACATGTTCAACGAAAATGCCAAGGAGGCAATGATGATTGACAAGCTCATGCAGTATCTCAACGACGGCGATCTCATCGAGGAAGTCGTCGCGGCCAACGGCAAGGACACCTATCTGATGCCGACACGCCGCAACGCGGGACATATAGCCATCGCCGTGATCCGCGAAATTGTGGCTCCCACAGTATTCCGCAATGCCGAAGAAGAGATCACGGACATTGAGGACCGCGATGGGGTGCGCCGCGTCCGGGCGACACCGAGCAAGTTCAAGTTCGGTGAGCGAGGGCGAGGGCTGCTGGTGCTGCGAGCGTGGAACGCGGGCGGGCGGTTGCCACAAAACCGCACCGCAGTCGGCGACCAGATGCCGATTCGCGAAGCCCTAGACCTGAACACGTTGGTGTTCGGGGACTCTGCCATGTCGGGAACCCGCGTTCTGCCGATCAAAGCCGCAGTGCAATACTCCGACGCGCTGAGTACGGCGCCGTACCGCGACAGCGTAGGTGAGAGCTTCCACCACCGTGGGGACGAAACCGGAACGCTGTGGGACGCCGAAGGGAAGAAGAATACCGAGAATCTATTCACTCGACATTTCGTCCTTCCCGGTACCCTCCTGATACAGATTCTCACCAGCAATGGCCGACAGCTTCCGCCGATCGGCTTGGATCACCTGCTGCTCAGCCTTGGCCTTGCTGGCTCCTACGGAGGACAGACCTCGGTCACCGGCGTCAACGTGCGAACCCATATCGCTGGGATATTCGCCGCTCGCCTTGAGACTCCGATGTCCTCTCCCTACGAGCTGTTGCGGTCGCTCCCCGAAAGCAACTCGGTCGAGGAAATCCTATCTGCTGTGATGCAAGCAATGTCAGGACACTACTACCGGGTGCACGCGGATACGTCTGAAGCCTCGGCTTACCAGCAGCAACTCGTGCAGGCGTTCGAGGAGGACGATCCCGATCTGCGGCGGAGGTACGAGGAAGCCGCGCCGAAAATTGCCGATCTGTTCGAGCAGCATTTCACATCCAAGAAGGCGTGACCCGTGGCGGGGGCAATTTACACATACCAACTGACCGCGCTGACTCCTTGGGCATGGCATGGACTCGCCGTGCCTTCGGGCACCGCGACGCTCAACGACGTCGTGACCGATACGGCGATGGCGTTCGCGACGGCTGCCGCTCTCGGCATGACGCCGCGTTCGCCTTGCCTGCCAACGGAACCCGACTATCGCGGCCATCTAGCCGCCCTGCCATTTAAGATGTCGCTGTTCATGGGGCACGACAACAGGCTCAACCGGCCGCTGGCGCGCCGCCTCAATCTGGACATGGAGTGCGGCATGCCACCGAGCATCGAAACCGCCCGCAAGAGCGGCAACATCAAGGATTATTACCACATTCAGGAAGTCGCCGTGGGTTCGGTTTTTCATGGCTGCTTTATACACGAGGATCCACTCCGCATCGCACACGACGCCTATGGAGAGCGGCTAAACCGGCTCGTCGTCAGGCTTGGGCTTGGCCGCACAGGTGTAGGTCTTCTTGAACGCTGTGGATCTCAGCACGAGATCCATCTCAATCTGCACACGGCACGACTATTCGATCCGAACATCGATCTCGAAGCGGGACCGTACCTCCTCCATACGATTCAACCCAGCCGAACCCTCGAACCCGACGAGGCGCTGCGGCTCACCGCTGGCTGGTCGTAACGAGAACCCCGATGATTATCCGAGCACACTCCGTGCCAAAAATGGCAAGCGGCCTGTCCCCGATGCAAGAACGTCTGCTCCGATCCGACAAGTTCGTGCGCCTTGTATCTGCGCCGACGGGCTCCGGGAAGTCCTACGCATTCATGCGGGCGGTACTCGACGAGGGAGCGCACGTGCTCTTTATCGTTCCTACCAAACGACTGTTGCAGAATTTGATTGACGATGCCCGCGAGCAGGCGCGGGAGCGGCTTCGTAAGCGCGAGTGGAGCGACGCTCAGGTCGAGGCTTGGATTGACGAGCAGATTGTCGAATGGTCGGGCAACCAAGCTAGCGATGGGGCTGAGAGCCTTGCTGCTGCGCGAGTCCGGCAGTTCCTCAACGGCGGTGCGCTATCGGATGGGCGCGTCATTTTCGCTATCCCCGAAGTGGTCGTCACCATGATCTCCGGCATCCGCATTACGGGAGCGAGTACGGTCAACCCCTTTCTCTACCTGCGTCACTTCGACCACATCGTCTTTGACGAGTTCCATACCATCGACGACCGATCTTTCGGTTTGGCTTGCCTGTTCTCGCTGCTAGCCGTAGCGGAGCGGCGGGGGAAGGTCTCGCTCCTATCCGCGACCCCGACTGATGTGACCAAGGTTCTGGAAGGAATGGGCGTTGGAGCGGGAGAGGTGGAGCAGATTTCCGAGGAGATCGTCGCTGGTCATCCGCCGGGGCATCGTCCCATTCATGGAGACGTGGTGCTCTCCCTGCGCGAGTGCTCCCTGACCGAGTCAATCCGCCTGAGCATCCACGCCGTGCGTGCGTCAATCGCGGATAGTCGTACCGTTATCGTCATTTACGATTCCTTGCAGCGGCTCAAGCAGGAGGAGCAGACGATACGAATCGCGCTGCGCGAAGTCGGCGTGTCGGAGCAGAGAATCCTGACGATCAACTCCATTGATGACTCAGAGCGCAAGCTAGGTGAGTCGCGCCGTGGTCGGCGCTACGCTGATCCGCGGAATTACGACGTATTGCTGTGTACGTCATCGGTCGAGGTCGGCGTCACCTTCCGCAGCTCTCTCATGTTCACGGAACCCGGTTTCGGGCTCGCGAGTTTCGTGCAGCGCGTTGGGCGTGTCTCACGAGGCGCAGACAACGGGCAATTCATCGTGTCGTTGTCCGAAGCCCGACGCAATCGCTACGCCTGGACCCGAACCATCAAGAAGGTCATTGAAGACCACGGAGAGCTGGATGTCCAGACATTCACGGCGAAGATCCTCAGTGACGTGCGACGCCGTCTTCAGCCAACCCGAAAGGAAGCCGAGACAGACTTTGCGGTGGATGACCCGACGGTATCGTTCTATCGGCGTACCTCTTGGCGGGGAGCATTCTGGGCGGCTCTGTTCATCGTTGCAGTCGGGCGAACAAAAATGAAAGTACAGAAGGAAGCGAATGCACGTTTGCGTGAGATTTCGCCGAGTATCGTAAAGTTTGTCAATGCCAAGATCGGGGAGATATTGTCGGTGGATGTGGTAAACGACAACCTGCCGCTGAGTTCCCAGCCGCACAAGCGCTGGGTCGAAGCACTACTTTCAGGCGCCCTGACCTACCGAGACATCGGAGCGACAATCGAGGTCGTGGACCCAGACGGAACACGTCATTCCGTAACAGAATCGTTACTGCGTAGGGCAACGGATATTCTCAGCCGTTACATCGTCTCCGAAGAGGATGGAGAACAGGTAGTCCCACTTGTATCGCGTACTCTCGATCAAGAGTTCAGGGTATTCACAGGCAAGCCTAGCGTCCAAAAGATGACGTGGTACGTTCGCTCGCCGATAGGGGGTGAGGATTTCACGCTCTCGATCCAAGAGAGGGAGAAAGGGAGCGAGCAACTCAACGTGCGCTTGGTCGAAGCGTGGCGGAATCAGTTCGCTCGGTTCATCCCCGCTCAAGGAAGCGGTTACGACGATCCTCGCAAAAAAGTAATGGGGGCCGCGACCGCTCTGGTGGAGCGTCTCGGAAGGGCACCACTATATGAAGACTATGAGGATTCTGCAGAAAGCGCGATGTTTGCGTGAACTGGCCGAAGAAATCGGGCTGCACGGGCTCTACTTCCAGCATGTCGCCCTGTGCCGCCGGCGTGCATGGCTGCATCTCATAGGAGCAACACACGCCGGGCGCGACGTGCGAGTGCGCCGGGGTCTATCACTTCATCAAACGGAGAAGCGTCCTGACGATGTACCCAAGGGACTTGGTATTGTGCCGGACGCCATCGACTTCAAGCGGCGAATCGTGATTGAGAGAAAAGGTAGCCGCGGCGCACGCGATGCGGTTTCCCGGCAGGTCCTGTTCTACGCGGCGTTTATGACTGCGGCCACAGGGGAGCTTTGGAGCGCTGAAGTTCAAGTGTACGGGTCGCGAAAGAAGACGGCCTACGATTTGACCGAAAGCGTGCTTGACCAACTCATCCGCGACGCGCAGGACGGACGTGCCCTGATAGATGGCTCTCCACCCTCGGCTCGCCGCATTCCCCTCTGCAATGCTTGTAGCTGTAACCTACTGTGCTGGGACGAGGAATGATATGGACGTAGTTATCATCCCGCGCGATGCGCGTCTCAACAGACACGAAAACGCGCTCGTCGTGACCTCCGACGCAGGACGCAAGTCCATTCCCCTGAATGGCGTTAAACACGTCTTGTGCATGGGCGACGGCTCTATCTCCATACGCCTGCTCAAGGACATGGGGCGACGAGGAATACGCTTCACGGTTCTCGACGGACGCGGCGGCTTCCTCGGTGCCTTCGAGCCAGAAGACGAAACGCCATCTGGACGGGTGCGTATTGGGCAGGCTGCATTGTTTTTGAACGAGTCTGCACGACTGAGAATTGCCAAGACAGTCGTGCGCGCACAGGTAAAATCGATGTGTGGCTTGCTTCAGCGGTACCGCCGGAACGGTACATCGGGACTCGATCCCTCATTGGAGGGCCTACAGAATGCGCTCCAAATGATTGGTCGGGCATCGAGTATTGAATCCTTGATGGGCGGGGAGGGGCAGGCGAGGGCTTTCCTACACGATGCCTTCGGGCAGATCTCACCGGACGCGAAGCTGGAGCGCAGGATGAGGCGTCCGCCCCCAGACCCCGTCAACTGCCTGATGTCTTTCTTCAACATGCTGCTCTACTCTGCGTGTGCGAACGAACTGGCGAAGACTCACCTCGACCGGAGCATCTCGTTTCTCCATTCACCGGGTACGGGGCGGCGCTCGCTCTCAATCGACATGGCCGAGACTTTCAGGCCCGTGCTGTCAGATGCACTCATCGTGTCTTTGTTCCGACGGGGCCAAGCCGACGAGTCTTGGTTTGAAAGGTCTCCGGGTGTATGCCTCCTCAACGAGAAGGGAAGAATCAAGACGACTGAGCGCTTCTGGTCGCGCATTGAGGAAAAATGCGGAGACCTGACCTTCCGACAGGCGATTCATAGACAATGCCTTGCTCTGGAAAGAGAAGCGCTCGGGATCGGCGAGTTTCGAGCTTTTGTCTGGAGAGGATGAGACCCTATGTTCGTTATGATCTGTTACGATGTCCCCGCCAAGAGAACAGAGGTGTACAAAAAGCTCCTCAAAGAATACCTCATCCACGAACAGGGCTCGGTATTTATGGGCGACCTCCCAGAATCCGAGCATATAAAGCTGTTGTCCGAGATCTCAAAAAAAATTGGACCAGACGACCGTATAATGCAGCTCCTTTGCCCTAATCGGCACAACGTTGAGGTCCTCAGACTCAGCAAGGATGCTCTGGGAGGACAGATGCGCCAAGAGGAGGATAACTGGCATGGCAAAAACTGGACTCTTCTCTGATGGTTTACCTTTGCGCTTGGGCACAAAACTATTCCTGAGCCGGACGCCAAGCGCAACTTCCAAGTCGTGGGGACAGGATTTAGGGGCTCAATCACGCCCGCTATTTTGGGAAGTTGTTCAAGAATCAAGGGTTTCCAATCCCCATGAGGGGTAATGAGAAGGATTAGCGGTCGATCCTATTGCTGCTGCTGCTGTTGTTTCCAATCCCCATGAGGGGTAATGAGGACGCAGATCGGGAGTTTTCCCACGAAGTAGTAGAAGAGTTTCCAATCCCCATGAGGGGTAATGAGTTCTCCGAGGTCCCATTGGCCCGCTTCGCGACAAGCGAGGTTTCCAATCCCCATGAGGGGTAATGAGTGCCTGCGCCCGGATAGCCAATGGAAAATGGCCGAATCGTTTCCAATCCCCATGAGGGGTAATGAGCTTTTTTACCCGGCAGCCACGATATTGCGCTCTGGGTTTCCAATCCCCATGAGGGGTAATGAGCCTTTGAAGGTCTAAATTATGGACGAAGAAGAACAGGAAGTTTCCAATCCCCATGAGGGGTAATGAGTGCACACGTTGTGGCTGAGCACCGGATCCAGCAACTGGTTTCCAATCCCCATGAGGGGTAATGAGATGGAGAATACCCGCTAGCCGGCGCATGGCCTTCCGTGTTTCCAATCCCCATGAGGGGTAATGAGGTCTTGCTCAAATGTTACGCTCACGTCCGGCATTCAATGTTTCCAATCCCCATGAGGGGTAATGAGATCATGTCGGGACATGGCATCGAAGCCAGTAGATATCTCAAGTTTCCAATCCCCATGAGGGGTAATGAGATGGTAATGGCAACTGTAGGAAATCCCTTCGAGCTTGGGTTTCCAATCCCCATGAGGGGTAATGAGTAGCTCCACCCTCGGTAAACATTCCTGGCTCCGAGGAGTTTCCAATCCCCATGAGGGGTAATGAGTATGTGGACGAGGCGCACCTGTTCAAGACGCTGTTGTTTCCAATCCCCATGAGGGGTAATGAGTCAAGGTATAGGCTGCGAGCGAGTTCAAGGGCTTTAAGTTTCCAATCCCCATGAGGGGTAATGAGCTTCTTGTAACCAGGCAGACACTCGCCCGGAGTCGGTGGCCGTTTCCAATCCCCATGAGGGGTAATGAGGAACGATAACCTGAGCGCCCTGAACAAAAGCGGTGACATTGGGTTTCCAATCCCCATGAGGGGTAATGAGTTTCTTTCGCAGGCGAGGCTCCGCTCTACGGAACCAAGTTTCCAATCCCCATGAGGGGTAATGAGAAGGGATTTAAGGCGGACCAATACCGACGCCTGGAAGAGGTTTCCAATCCCCATGAGGGGTAATGAGATTATCGGTGATTATCTTGCCTAACCGCTCGTCGTCCGGTTTCCAATCCCCATGAGGGGTAATGAGGCTAGTTTCACCTGGGACGCCTACGCCTTGCACCTGGTTTCCAATCCCCATGAGGGGTAATGAGCCGATTACTACCGCGATGTTATCACGTTCAGCATTTGCGGGTTTCCAATCCCCATGAGGGGTAATGAGAAGCAGGCTGCGCTTCGAGCGGGGATCCCCCCGGGTGTTTCCAATCCCCATGAGGGGTAATGAGCCCATCCCACCAGGGTCCACATGGACGGGGCCACATGTTTCCAATCCCCATGAGGGGTAATGAGGAGCGGGAGTTCCGCCGGCTGGGGCTCGGCGATCTTGTTTCCAATCCCCATGAGGGGTAATGAGTCAGTGGGACCATGAGGAACTCTATCTCACGCGCAAGGGGTTTCCAATCCCCATGAGGGGTAATGAGAGATAACACGGTGAGGGCGTCCAGGGGGCCGCGTACGTTTCCAATCCCCATGAGGGGTAATGAGAGAGACGCCGAACCCCTCAGGCGGCTCGACTCGCCGCGTTTCCAATCCCCATGAGGGGTAATGAGCCGTCAAGCTGTTCACAAGGGCCGTTGGCGACCACATAGTTTCCAATCCCCATGAGGGGTAATGAGTGCAAGCGCCTCTGGGCTACCCTGGCGGCCATTTCCTGTTTCCAATCCCCATGAGGGGTAATGAGCAGAATATCGCGGGGACGCTCTACCAGCACGCGACCAAAGTTTCCAATCCCCATGAGGGGTAACGAGGGGACCGCGGTCAATCCCTGACAGTCCATCCTTTCCTCGCTCGTTGGTCCGCAAAATTGGTGAGTTTCCTTGAAAATAAGTCACCTCTTTAAATCCGCTGCACAGCGGCTCGAAGGGCGACCGAGGCTTGAGTGCGGGCCCGCGCCAAGGTGACTATTGCCGTTCCTTCAACAGCGCCGTGCGGCTGGTTCCGCGGCAGACTTGGTCCGGTCGGAGGGAGTAGAATGACAGGCTGCGACTATGCCGTTGAGCATCCCGTCGAAGACGAAATGGTGCAGGGGGTAGACGACGTACCAGTAGGCCAGTCCGAAGAGACCGGCCGGATCGAAAATGGCGGTTTGGCGGATAGTGGAGGATTTATTGTCTCCTTCCACTTCGAACTCCAGCCATGCACGTCCGGGCAATTTCATCTCGGCCAAAAGCCGCAGGCGCCGGCCCGCTTCGAATATCTCCACCCGCCAGCAATCGAGGGCATCGCCCACCGAGAGGGTATACGGGTGGCGCCGGCCTCGACGCACTCCCACGCCGCCGGCGAGCAGGTCGAGGAAACCGCGCAGTTTCCGCAACCAGTTGGCATAATACCAGCCCGTATTTCCACCGATGCGAGAAATGGGTTCGAAGGCCGTAGCCGGCGGGCAATCCACTCGCGCAGTGCGGGAGTCGACGAGCCGCTTGCCGAAGCGCACCCCTCCCCAATCACCTGCATCCCCTGCGGAGTCAAGAATGGCACCCGAATAATCAACCTCCAAAGCCGGCGCTGGCGCCCGTACTCCCGCATCAGATCGCCGTAGGAAACGGGGTCCGGACCTCCGATTTCGAAGATCTCGTTGGTATCGCTTTCCAGGTGTAGTGCAGCGCAGAGATATTGAGCAAATCGGTGACCGCTATGGGCTGTGCGGTTACGCCCACCCATTTCGGCGTGACCATGACCGGGAGCCGCTCCACGAGGGAGGGAATCATCTCGAAGGACAGGCTACCCGAGCAGATGACAATGGAGGCTCGAAACTCGACGACATGCACCCCCGAGGCGCGCAGAATTTCGGCCACCTCAAGCTTCGTCGCGATGATTCCGGTTGAGATCGAGATACTCGGTCAAGGTCCGGGTGTATACCTGAAGGATGTCTCCGGGGTCAATTGGATCCAGCTTGCCGGCGGATTACGCAATGGAAAGTTTTAAGAAGGGACCTTCTCGTTTTTTGGGAACCGCGGACGATCCCTACCAGTCCATTGTTCCCCGCATGCTGATCTCGTGCACGGGCCGGGCCCTGGCGTACTGACGGCGGTCGGCGGAGATCTCCAGGCGCAGAAGCGGCTCGATTCGCAGCCGCCATCCCAGGCTACAGGTGCGGGTGCCGTGGTCGGCCAATCCCAGGTTGGCATAGGGGGTCAGCAGAGCCCCCAGGGCCTCCAGGCCGTATCCCAGCTCGGCGTTGAACACACCGCCCACGCCGCCATCGCCTCCGGGAGCCAGGTGAGCACCCTGCGGCCCCCAGAGCCGGTCCTGCCCGCTAGGAGCCGCACCCCAGGAAGATTGCAGACGCAGCGACATCCCCCGCTCGAAGGCCCCCGGATAGAAGGTGAAGGAGCCCTCCACGCCCCACTCCTCGTAACCGTCGTCCCGGTGCACCAGCAGCCGGCGGGCGTTGGTCTGCAGCGTCAAACCCTGGTCCGGGTCGCTGTAGCCCAGGCCGCCGCCCAACTCGATCCCCCTTCCGGTCTCCGCATCGCCGCCGTCGTGGCGCAGGCCCAGTTCCAGCGCCGGATACAGCACCTGGCCCCCCTCCAGGGCCACCGGGCGAACCGCCTCCAGGGCGAGGCGCACCCGGCTGGAAGACGCGGTCACCGCCGGCCGCCCGGTGGCGCCCGCGTCCATCTGTACCCAGAAGGCGTCGGACTTCAGCGCCAGGTCCAGGGAGCCCATCCTCCCGGGGGCCCACGGCGTCCCGCGGAAACCCAGCCCGCCCATGCGCATGGCGATGCTCCTGCTGGTCCGCCCCGTGCTCGGTCCCATGCGACCGCGGCCATAGCCCAGCACCCCCCAGGCCGACAGGCGCTCACTCATGGCGAAGCTGACGAAGGGATGCATGCTGGCCAGATGATTGTCGAGGTCGTCCTTGCGGGCGGCTTCCTCGGCGCTGCGCATGTCGAACTCGCCGGTCACCAGGTTGTGGGCCATCACCAGACCGGCCAGCAGCCGTCCCCGCCTGCGGTCTATGCCGATGAGGCTGGTAACCGCGGCGCCCTTCAGGGACAGATCGCGGGATTCGTGGCTGAAGCGCGTGGTCACCCCGCGGCCCCAGGCGGTCCAGGCGAAGTCCTTCCCGGTGCTGTCGGCATCCTCACCCGGTGACACCAGAAAGGAGCTGCGGGAGAGAACGCCGGCAAAGGAGTTGCGCCTTCGAGCAGAGAAGGAATGGCTCGACCGGACATCCGGGAAGGAACCGTCGAAAGCCGGCAACCCCCGGTCTGCCGTCCGTCCATGCAGCGGTCCGGCTTCACCCCCGGAACCCAGCATCACCCGCTGGCCTCCCAGGGTCAGGTGTCCGTTCCCGCCGGCGGACTGCCTCAGGCGGTCGGCCACCGCGTCCATTACCTGGCTGGCCGTGGTGCGCCCGAAGCGCGCCAGCCACGCCTTTTCCAGGGAGACGTCGTTGTCGAGGATCCGGCCAATGGCCGTGCCGGCGGTCATGGAGGCGTTGGACGGGTTGCGCAACGACACGGTGAAGGTTTCGTCGGCTTCGTCCAGGGCGTCATTGAACAAGGCCACCGCAATGGTCTGTTCCCTCTCGCCGGGCGCGAAGGTCAGGACCCCCGTGGCCGCGGTGTAATCCTTTCCCGCCTTGGCGGTGCCGTCGGAGGTTTCCCAACCCACCCCCACCTCGAGGCTGCTCGCCGCCCCGAGGGACACGGTGAAGGCCATCGTTCCCTCACCTTCGGAAGCCTCCGCGTCGGCGATGGTCAAAACGGGGGAGACGTCGTCGTCACTGATCCGGCCCCTGGCCGCGCCCATGGCCACGGTGGCGTTGGAGGGGTTGCTCAGGGAAACCGTGAAGGTTTCGTCGGCCTCGTCGATGACGTCGTCCAACAAGGTCACGGTAATGGTCTGCTCGGTCTCCAGGGGCTTGAAGCGCAAGGTCCCATTTCCCTCCTCGTAATCGGACCCTCCGGTCGCGGTGTGGTCTGCGGTCGCCCAGTCCACCGTCACCTCGAGGCTGCTGGCAACGCTCAGCGCCACGGTGAAGACCATCGTCCCGGCCCCTTCCGGCGCCGTGGTGTCGGCGATGGTCAGAGCCGGCCTGTCGTCCTCGCCGACCGACACTACGACAGCGGCGGCGGTCACCCCCTCGTAATCGCCGCCACTGACCTGGTGGTTCAAGGTCACCGGACCGTCTTCCACCGCGTCGTCGTCCTGGTCGGCGGATACGGTCACTGTCTGCGCGGTGCTCCAGTTGGCCTTGGTGAAGGTCAATCCGGTCGGGTCTACCGACACCTCGGCCTCCACCGGCACAATGATCTCGATGGTGATTTCGCCTGCCGGTTCGGTGTCCAGGGCCAGGGAGTAGCTGCCCTCGCCCCCCTCCGTCACCGTCAGGGTCTCCACCGACACCTTGACCCCGGGAGTATCGTCCTCGGTGATGGATACTTGGACAGCGGGAACGGCGACTCCTTCGTAATCGCCGCCGCTGACCTCATGGTTCAGGGTCACCGCAGGATCGGCCACCGCGTCGTCGTCTTGGGCTGCGGTTACGCTCACCGTCTGCGCGGTGCTCCAGTTGGCCTTGGTGAAGGTCAATCCGGTCGGGTTTACCGACACCTCGGCCTCCACCGGCACAATGATCTCGACGCTGACTTCTCCTGCCGGTTCGGTGTCAAGGACCACCGTGTAGCTGGCGTCCTCGCCTTCCGCCACGGTCAGGGCCTCCACCGACACGCTTACTCCGGGAGTATCGTCCTCGGTGATGGATACTTGGACAGCGGGGGCGGTGACTCCCTGGTAATCGCCGCCGCTGACCTTATGGTTCAGGGTAATCGCCGAGTCGGCCACCGCGTCGTCGTCCTGGCCCGCGGATACGGTCACTGTCTGCGCGGTGCTCCAGTTCCGGGTGGTGAAGGTGAGTGCGGACGGGGAGGTGGTAAGGTCGGTCTCCTCCGGCACAAGGACCTTGACGGTTACCTCGGCCGCCGGTTCGGTGTTGAGGGCCACGGTGTATTCGCCTGTTTCGCCCTCGGCCACGGTCAGGGTCTCCACCGAGACCGACACTGCGGGGGCATCGTCCTCGGTGATGGATACTTCAACAGTAGAAGCGATGATCCCCTGATAATCGCCGCCGCTGACCTCATGGTTCAGGGTGATCGCCGAGTCGGCCACCGCGTCGTCGTCCTGGCCCGCGGATACGGTCACTGTCTGCGCGGTGCTCCAGTTCCGGGTGGTGAAGGTGAGGGCGGACGGGGAGGTGGTAAGGTCGGTCTCCTCCGGCACAAGGACCTTGACGGTGACCTCGGCCGCCGGTTCGGTGTTGAGGGCCACGGTGTATTCGCCCGTTTCGCCCTCGGCCACGGTCAGGGTCTCCACCGAGACCGACACTGCGGGGGCATCGTCCTCGGTGATGGATACTTCAACAGTAGGAGCGGCGATCCCCTGATAATCGCCGCCGCTGACCTCATGGTTCAGGGTAATCGCCGAATCGGCCACCGCGTCGTCGTCCTGGTCGGCGGATACGGTCACCGTCTGCGCGGTGCTCCAGTTCTGCGCTGTGAAGGTCAGTTCCGTCGGCTCAGCCGAAACCTCCGATGACGCCGGCCCTTCCACCATCACCCTCACCTCGGCCGTCGGTTCGGTGTTCAGCAACACCGTGTATTCGCCCGTTTTCCCCTCGGCCACGGTCAAGGTGGTGGGGATGATGGTTATCCCGCGCTCGTCGTTGTCGATCACCGTTGCTGTCGCGGTCGCCGCGGCGCCGACACGGTAGGTTTCGCCGCCGGGGACCGTGGCCGACACCGAGCCGTCCACCTCGTCTATATGGTCGTCCGCGGTCGCCAGCGTCACCGTGGCCGTCGCCTCGTCCGCTGCAAAGGTCACCTCCGTGGGAGGATCTCCAATGAGAAAAGATCCTTCTTGCGTCACCTGCAGCGCTACCTGCAGCGCTGCGCTCAGATCTCCCACCCGGGTCAGAGTGAACTTCGCCGGCGAGCCTTCGGCCACGGACCCCTCCTCCACCGCAATCTCCACCACCGGAAGGTCGTCATCCAGAATCACACCCGTCGCCTGGCCGCTGCCTATGGTGGCGTTCACCGCCGCGCTCAAAGCTATGGTGAAGGTCTCCGCCGGCTCGTCCACATCGTCGTCGAGAATCGCCACCCTGATGGTCTGCTCCGTGGTCTCGGGCGTGAAGGTCAGGGTCCCTGAAGTTTCCTCGTAGTCGACCCCAGCCGTCGCCGAACCCGCCGAGGTGGCATATTCCACCGTCACTACGCGGCTGGCGGCCATACTCAGCTTCACCGGGAACTCCATCGCACCGTCGCCTTCGGCGGCGGAGCTGCCGCCAATGGATAGAATCGTAGTGTCGGTCTCGGCAATGGACACCTCAATGGCGCCGCCGGAGACGCCGCCGTAGTCGCCGCCGCTGGCCGTATGGATCAGCACCACCGGATCGTCGGCTACCGCGTCGTCGTCCTCGAGGGCCGTTACGGTCACGGTCTGGGGTTGGCTCCAATTATCCGGGGTGAAGGTCAGCACCGTCGGGGACACCAGGAGTTCCGCCCCCTCCGGCACTTCCACCGTTACCGTCACCGTCCCTGTGGGCTCCGCGTCCATCCCCACCGTGTAGCTAGCGGTCGCGCCCTCCTCGATGGTCAATTTTCCCGCCGACACCGACACCCGCTGAGAATCGTCCTCGGCGACAACAACCTCGACCCCGGCGTCGGATACGTCCACCTGGTCGGGGCCGCTGGCCGTGTGGGTCAGCACCACCGGATCGTCGGCTACCGCGTCGTCGTCCTCGAGGGCCGTTACGGTCACGGTCTGGGGTTGGCTCCAATTATCCGGGGTGAAGGTCAGCATCGTCGGGGACACCAGGAGTTCCGCCCCCTCCGGCACTTCCACCGTCACCGTCACCGTCCCTGTGGGCTCCGCGTCCATCCCCACCGTGTAGCTAGCGGTCGCGCCCTCCTCGATGGTCAGTTCCCCGGCCGACACCGACACCCGCTGAGAATCGTCCTCGGCGACAACAACCTCGACCCCGGCGTCGGATACGTCCACCTGGTCGGGGCCGCTGGCCGTATGGATCAGCACCACCGGATCATCGGCTACCGCGTCGTCGTCCTCGAGGGCCGTTACGGTCACGGTCTGGGGTTGGCTCCAATTATCCGGGGTGAAGGTCAGCACCGTCGGGGACACCAGGAGTTCCGCCCCCTCCGGCACTTCCACCGTCACCGTCACCGTCCCTGTGGGCTCCGCGTCCATCCCCACCGTGTAGCTAGCGGTCGCGCCCTCCTCGATGGTCAATTTTCCCGCCGACACCGACACCCGCTGAGAATCGTCCTCGGCGACAACAACCTCGACCCCGGCGTCGGATACGTCCACCTGGTCGGGGCCGCTGGCCGTATGGATCAGCACCACCGGATCGTCGCCCACCGCGTCGTCGTCCTCGAGGGCCGTTACGGTCACGGTCTGGGGTTGGCTCCAATTATCCGGGGTGAAGGTCAGCATCGTCGGGGACACCAGGAGTTCCGCCCCCTCCGGCACTTCCACCGTCACCGTCACCGTCCCTGTGGGCTCCGCGTCCATCCCCACCGTGTAGCTAGCGGTCGCGCCCTCCTCGATGGTCAGTTCCCCGGCCGACACCGACACCCGCTGAGAATCGTCCTCGGCGACAACAACCTCGACTCCGGCAGCAGTGACACCATCGTAGTCGCCACCGCTGACCGCGTGGGTGAGAGTCAGCGGGTCATCGACCATTGCGTCGGGGTCATGAGCTGCGGTCACCGTCACTGTCCTGGTTCCGCGCCAATTGTCCGGAGTGAAGGTCAATTCCGCCGGTTCCACCGAGACTTCCGCTTGGTCCGCCACCCCCACCGCCACCCCCACCGCCGCCGTCGGCTCCGAGGTCAGCTCCACCTCATAGGTTCCGGTTTCGCCCTCGACCACGTTCAGAGTGGTCGGAGCCACCCTTATCCCGCGTTCGTCGTTGTCCTCTACCGTCACCCTCGCAATGGACGTCTCGCCGATCCGCGAAGTCTCCCCATCGGCGATTATCGCCGATATCGAGCCGTCGTGCTCGTCCACCTCGTCGTCCTCCGTTTTCACCTCGAGGGTCGCGGTCCCTCCGTCCGCGGCGAACTCCACTACGGTGGGGGGCTCTCCGGCAAGGAACGCCCCTTCTTGTGTCACTTTCACCGGAACCTGGAGCGGCATGCTCAGGTCGCCCACCCGGGTCAGGGTAAACCGCAAGGTATCGCCTTCGGTCACTCTCGGATCTTCGATTGTGGTCCCGTCTTCTCCTGCAAACGAGGAGATACTCAGCACCGGAAGATCGTCGTCCAGGATCACTCCCGTCGCCTCGCCCACGTTTATCGCTGCATGCGAAGCCGCGCTCAACTTCACGGTGAAGGTTTCGTGAGCTTCGTCCTCATCGTCGTCGAGGATCGGCACCCGGAGTGTCTGTTCCCTCGTTCCGGCCGCAAAGGTCAGGGTTCCGGCGACCTCCTTGTAGTCCTCGCCCGCGGTCGCCGTCCCCGCCGCTGTGGCGTAATCCACGGTCACCTCTCGATAGGTGGCCGTACTCAATGCCACCGTGAACTCCATCGCCTCCTGGCCCTCGGTCCCCTCGTAGCGCACCGGATCGAAAGACAGCGATACCGCATCGAAAAGGGTCGCCGTCGCTGTCGCCGGATTCCCCGCAGTAACCCCGCTGGGCAAGGAAGCCAAACTTATCGCGACGGTCTCGCCGCCGTCGTCAACCTGGTCGGCGACTGCACGGAAGAAGAACGACTTCTCGGTTTCATGCGGGGCAAACAGGACCCTCGACGGAACTCCCGAGTAATCGGACTCATCGGCTCCCATCCCCGGGGTGGTCATCAGGGGAATCCTCACTTCGCGCTGAGGATCGGCGCTCAGACGTACGGTTACCCGCACGCTGTCGCCTTCGGTGACCCTGTAGTCGGCGCGGTCGAAGGAAACGGACACCTCCGGCAGATCGAGGATATTCACCGTCGCCTTGGAAGGCGGGACCATACCCACGTTGCCGGGCAATTCCCCGAAACTGATAGCGACCTGTTCCCCGTGGTCGTAATCGTCGTCCTGGCCTGCTGCGAACTGGAAGGATTTCCTGGTCTCGTTGGCGGCGAAGGTCACGCTGGCGGGCACGCCGGAATAGTCGGCGTCGCGGGTGCCGTTCTGGTTGGCGGTCTCCAGCGGAATGGTCACGGTGCGCCCGGCCGCTTTGTTCAGCCGCAGGGTTATGGCAACGCTCCCTCCCTCCACCACCGAGTAGCTCTTGGCGCTGAACGACACCCACACCTTGGTGGGCCCGCCAGTGCGTTGAGGAGGGGGCGGGGTGGAGGATACGGTCTCCGTAGTTCCCTCGTCCTGGGGAGGAGGTGGCGGTGGCTGCGAAGTGGACGACACCGTCACCGTCACGTTCGGGGCCGTCACGTTGTTGGGGCCGTAGTCGCCGCCGCTGACCGCATGCCTGAGCACCACCAGTCCGTCGGGCGCCTCCTCGGCCGCGGTCACCGTCACCGTCTGCGCCGTCTGCCAGTCATTCGTGGTGAAGGTCAGGGTGTTCTGGTTGCCCGACTGGTTGGGATCCGCGTCCGCCGACACTCCCCTCGACTCACCTTCCACCCTTACCGTGACGTTGCTGGTCGGTTGCGAGGTCAATACCACGGTGTAGGAACCGGTACCGCCTTTCCTCACCCCCAGCGCGGTCCGATTCATCCTCACGCCGCGGGTGTCATCGTCCACGATGGTTCCCGTGACGGCCAGGGTCTCCCCGCCTCCGGCCAGCAGGGCGCCGCCCTGCACATTTATCAGGGTCACCGTGAAGGTCTCTTCCTCCTCGTCGACCCTGTCGCCGGTGATCGGCACCCGGATTGTCTGCGAAGCCGTGCTGCTGGCCGGGAAGGTCAGCGTCCCATTCCGGCCGGTGAAATCAGCACCCGCCATCGCCGATCCGTTCGCTGTGGCGTAATCCACCGTCACCGCCTGGTTGACGGCCAGGCTCAGGGTCACCGTGAACACCAAACCGCCGGCATTCTCAGACCCGCGCACGTCGGCTGCCGACAGGGTCGCGACGTCGTCCTCGATGACGGTCACGGTCACGGGGTCCGCCGTCTCGCTGCCGTAGTCGCCGCCGCTGACAGTGTTGGTCAGCACCACAGGGAGATCGGCATCTGTGTCGGTATCCTCCGCCGCTCTCACCCTCACCGTCTGCATCCGGTTCCAGTTGGTCGTCGTGAAGGTCAGCACCTTGCTCGCCGGCGATTCTACCGACACGTCTTCGGACTCGCCGCTCACGGTCACCGTCACGTTCTCCGTCGGCTGCGATTTCAGCACCACCGTGTAGGTGCCCGAACTCCCCTCGTCGATCCGCAGGGTAGTCGGCGATACCTCCACACCGCGCGCGTCGTCGTCCGTGATGGTCACGGTGGCCGTCGCCGGGCTGCCCAGGTTGACCCCACCGGGCCGTGTCCCGAAACTCAGCTCCACGCTCTCGTTGTCGTCGTCGATGTCATCGTCAGCGGCCGTGACCGTGAAGCTCTTCTGCTGCTCACCGGACCGGAAGGTCACGCTCGGCGGAATCCCCGAATAGTCCGCCGGAGAGGCGTTGCCGAAGTTCGTGGTGTTTATGGGAATCGTCACGGTGCGCTCGGGATCGGCGCTCAGCTCCACCACCACCGTCGCTGCAATACCTCCCTCGGTGGCCGTGTAGCTCAACTGGTCAAAGAACACCGATACCTCGGGATCGTCGTCGTCGATGAGACTCACCGTGGCCTGCACCCGGCTGCCGGGACCGAACCCCTCGGGCAGTCTCCCGAAGCTCATCTGGACCCTCTCGTTGTCGTCGTCTTCGCCATCGTCCGTGGCCGTCACGGTGAAGCTCTGGCGGGTCTCGCCCGACTGGAAGGTCACAGTCGACGGGATCCCCGAGTAGTCAGAGGAAGTGGCCTCGCCCTCGCCTGAATCGTTGATGGGAATCACCACGCTGTTCTGCGGAGCCCGGCCCAACTGCACCGTCACCGTGGCAGGATCGCCGCCTTCTTCCGCCTCGTAGATCGACCGGTCGAAGGACACGGATATCCTCGAATCGTCAATGTTGTCCCCGCCGGTTACCGCTACGACCCCAACCTGGTGTACCGGGCAATTGCTGGTGTGATCCCACACGTCGTGGTCGAACTGCACTCTCTTGTTCAATACGGCGTCCTCGCTAGCCGTTATCCTGATTGTTCGCCACTGGCTCGGGCACGAGTCCAAGCCCTCCGCGCATTCTTCCTTATCGAACTCCCAGCCGACCGACGGCACCCAGGTGATGTCCACATCGCCGTCGCCGTCGGTGTCATACTTGCCATTCGCGCGCACCGCGCCGTCGACAAACACCCTGACCCACCATCCGTCGCCGGTCGGTTGCTGGGTCAGTCTCAAGCTGTAGGAGACGGACTTTCCCTTTTGCAGGTTCAACGAGCTCGTGCTCACCTCCACCGTCCCGGGAACTTCAACGGTCGCGTCGTTCCAACCCGGCGTTGGGTTTTGGGCGTACACCGCGGCCGCCGCGATGCAGGACAGTATCGCCGACACTACGCTGGCGAAGACCGAGGGGCGCCGGGAATTGAGGAAGGTTTTCGGAGACATGGCAAGCTCCTGAAAAGGGAGGATGTGGAATTTAAAACCGAGTACGGAGGTGCGCTCGCCACTTGCCACGAAGCAGATTGTGCCAAATGTGGGCGGGAGCACCTGGGGATTTATGTCAGGGGAGGGAAGTTACAGGGACAGAAGGGAGAGTTACTGGGATTCGGGACTTTGAACCACAACCCGTCCGCGTACAGCCAACAGCCGGGGTCCGTAGCAGCGGCCGGCGAGGGGCGGAAAACCAATGTCGGCAGGACCAAGACCAGAGGACGTCGCAGGAGAGACGGTAGCAGGTCTGGCATCCCAAGCCGAGCACCCACTGGCCCGGGCGTTTCCGAGGTTCCCTATGGGGCCAATTCCGTGGTCCTTTCCGGCCGGCGCCTGCCGCTGAACGAAGAGGGAGGGGAATCCCCCATTCTTGCGACGATTCCGGCGGTCCGGATGGCCTGTAACATCTCTGCGGATGACCACAATAGCCATTGCCTCGGTGAAGGGTCCCGCCTGCCCGCGGTTATTCGGGTAAAGCCAACCGCACAGGGCAGGACGCGCCGGCGCCATCCGGCCCGGGCGCGGGATTCAGGCTCCCGGAACTCGATAGGACACGTTCTTCTTCACCGCCTCGTCGATGGTCTGCCTCAGAGCCTCTCGCCTTCCTGTGCCACCTTCTCTGAGCAAGCCCTGGAGTCCGGCCTTGGTGTATTTGGTGCGGAACAGGTGTTTCGCCATAATATTCCTCCTGCCGGTTGGCGATTAGAGATTATTGGCGGCTCTGCGCCGTCGATCCGAGACGCGGGCGCAACCTGTTGGGAAGATCCTGATAAAGAAAGTATAAATAGACGTAGTTGGTTGGGAAACCCCACCCCAGGGGCGGTTCGGATCCCGCGGTAGTGGTTACTGGGAAGCTCGTTCCGCGAGCCATTGCCGCCACCGCGGTTCGTCCCGTTCCGCTGCGGCGATTCCGTCCTTGCCATAGAGGTAGGACCAGACCGAAACGCAGACCTGTTCGCCGCTTCCTTCCACCGCCAGGAAGGCGGTTCCGGGGGCTGGTTGGTCGACGAGAAGTGCGAGCCGCCAGCGTGCGGCGTCAGCTACGGTGCCGGCCAGAGCCGGCGTTCCGTGGGCGCCGACCTCGATCCGCTCACCTACTGCGGGAGCCGGCGGAATGCCCAGCGCCCCGGTGAGCCTGATCCAGGTCTCCCGGCGCGGACCGGCCCACGTCGCGGTGGGCAAGGAAGCCCTGGCGCTCTGCCCGCGGAAGTGCTCCAGGTGCAGCTTGAGGTTGAACAGGAACAACTGCCAGCCCTCGGTCATGCCTTCGTACTGGGCGTCCCATTCCTCGCCCCTGCCGAAGCCCGTGCTCCGGAGCCGCACGGTGCAGGCGCCGCTGGCGCCGGTTTCGACCAACCACTCGAACGCCAGACCCTCCACACCCTCACCGCCGTCGAAGAGCACGCGGCGGGGCGGCTCCCAGGCGGCGACCCGTCCCGCAACCTGCATCTCGGGCTCGGGGCCGAAAGAGGCCGTGGCCGCTCCACCCGCGCGTTCGTCGACGCAGTGCGGCACGTACCACGAGGATATTCCCCGTCCGGTGGCGACCGCCCGCCACACCTCTTCGGGGCTGCCGGGAACCTCGATTGCCAACTCGATGGAACGGCTTTCGTCAGACATGGCTCAGACCATCCGGCCCCGCCCGCTCCGCAATGGAAACCGGGACGATGGCCTACTCCTTGTGCTCGCAGTCGAACTGCCAGTTGATCCCGAACTTGTCGCTACAGGAGCCGAAGTAATCCCCCCAGAACATGTCGGCCGGTGCCATGGTCACGGTTCCGCCCTCCGAGATCCTGGCGAACAACTCGTCGGTCTCCTCCCTGCTCTGCGCAGAGTAGGAGATGGAGAAATTGTCCCCCATGTTGGCAGGTCCGAAACAGGACGGGGCGTCGCTGCCCATCAGCACGCTCGATCCGATGGGAAGGGAGACGTGCATGATGTTGTCGCGCTCGTCCTCCGCAATCTCGAAATCCTCGGGCCCGTTGGCGAAGGTTTCGATTACGGTGAACTCACCACCGAAAACCGAGCGGTAGAACTCGAACGCCTCCCGGCAGTTTCCGTTGAAATGGAGATAGATGTTCAGTGTCATCCATGCCTCCTTGGCTGGTTGCAGGTCGAGATTCTATTTCCGTCGCCGGGCCCGGGTCCCTGCCGGAGTTCGCGGAAGTTCCCAGGGCCGGCCGCTCGAAGTCGAGGGAGTGGCCTGCTCCACGAAAAAAGCAGCAGCCCGAAAGCGCATCCCGGGCGGCTGGCAGGAGCCGGATGCGGCGGCGGCACTCGGAATTTCAAAACATCCTCTCAGGCCAGGACGGCGTCGCCGAACTCTGCCCCGAGAGCCTGGGCAACGCCCTAGGCGTAGTCGGGATGCACTTTGTGGGAGTGGCCGAAATGGCGCTGGACGATCCCTTCTAGGACCCCGTTCATGGCCTAGGCGATATTGCTGAAAAGGCGCTGGCGCTTGCCCTCGTCGAAGAGCAGAAAAAGAGCGCGGGGCTGTCCGTAGTTGTCGTTGCCGTCGCGGTGGTTGTAGGGGTCGGCGTCGCCGGAGATTTTCAGAGGCAGTTCGCGATAGCTCTGGGCTTCCGCCGGCGACTCGAAAGAGTTGGACTCGTAGAAGGCTTCGGGGTTGGCCGGGTTGTTGTCGGAGAACCGCATCGGTCCATCTTTAGAAATCGCAATTGGCCTTTGAAATTGGGAATAAAAATAAAATAGTTGATAGCTCGATTGCTCGTCAAGATCGCGGGGGGTCAAATTTCCCTGGTTCCGGTGACCGGGTATCTGTTCGGATCAAGACCGTTCGATCGCCCTCCATCAGGTACTTTTGGAATCCTGGTAGAGGGTCCTGGCCATACCCCCCTGGCCGTCCGCCGCCGCTGGTCTGGCGCGGCAGGTAGCAGCAAGGGTGACGGTCTGCTAGGCGCCGTCCAACTTAATTTCCATTGTGGCGCGAAAGATGTCCCGGTATCTATTGCCAGGCTGGCAAGGATCGGCGTACTGTTGTTCCCATGACCGTCATCTCTGTGCACCGACTCACCCACAGTGTCTCCAATCCCGGGAAACCCCCATGCGCCTTTGCGACTTTTCCATCCTGAGCTTCGACACCTACGGAACCCTGATCGACTGGGAGACAGGCATCTGGGATGCGCTGCAGCCCCTCTGCGCGCGTCTCGACGATCCACCGGACCGCGAGGCGGCCCTCGCAGCTTTCGCCCGGGAGGAGTCCGCCTGCCAGGCGGCAACCCCAGGCCAGCTCTATTCCCGCATCCTGGCGGCGACCCATCGCAACCTTGCCCGGCGCTGGGGGTGCGAGCCCCGACAGGCCGAAAGCGTGCGCTTCGGACAGTCGGCGGGTGAGTGGCCGGCTTTCGCCGACGCCGCCCCGGCTCTCGCCTATCTGCACCGCCATCACCGGCTCCTGACCCTCACCAACTGCGACCGCGCCAGCTACCGCGGCAGTGCCGCCCGCCTCGGCGGCCGCAGGGGCGGCGCCACTTCCCCGCCGCAAGAGGCGGTGGAACCCGACTTCCGTTTCAACAGCATGGCCGCAATGGTCGCCCACCACCGCGCCGAACGCAGCGCTGGCGAGGATCAGTGAATTCTCCATCGTCGCCGGGAACAATCGCTGCTGGTTTGCGTGGCGCGTCATCATGGTGCGGCGCAAGTTCGCACTGACCATAGACCGGCGCGAGGCGGGGGCCCTTGAGGGAGTTCTGGCCCAATGCGAGGGCGCCCATCGCGGACCCACTCCGGTCCCCTGAAATTTTACCATTTCCGATCTTGAATCTCCCCCGTTTCGACTCACATTTTGTTGACGCAACTATACAGGCCCCTAAGTTTATTCGGATCCGAAAATCGGATTGATGGTCTCGGTCTCAGTGACTGAGGCTCCACCTGCCTTGAAATGAAGGGAACCCCATATGGATTTTGATCGTCTCAGTCGCGGTAACTGAAGGCTTTGCCACCTTAAAATGGAGGAAACCTGAAAATGGCAATCCGATTTGCCTTGCTCGTCCTCGCCCTTGGTCTGTGGGCCTGTGGAGACGATGAGGACCCGCCCCCGATCGTTCCGCAAGAAACAGTTCTGCGCCCCAGCGGGGAACTGCAGCCCTGGGATCTTTCCGCCATCGTGCCGGTCGACTCGGTCCGCGCCATGCCCACCGGCACCCCCGTATTCCTGCGCACCGAGTTCGCCAACGGCGAATTGACCGATCTCGGCATGACCTTTGTGGGGGTGGTCGACGATTTTCTGGCCCCCATGCCGGTATACATGGTCGAAGCTTCCGATCCGGTTCTTATCCAGCTTGGCGGGATCGCTCAGGGGATGAGCGGCTCGCCGGTTTTCTCCGAGCAGGGCACCTGGGGCGCCATCGCCTATGGATTCGGTTCCCAGGACAGTCCGCCCTACTACTTCTTCGCCACTCCCATAGAATGGGTGATCGGCTCCCGGGGAACGGTGCCGTTGGCCAAACCCGCGGCAGCCTGGGAAGGGAACCGCATCGTCCCTCTGGAGATCCCGCTGCTGAGCACGGGCATCCTTTCCTTGCCGCCGCCGGAAGGGCGTTCGTCCCTCCTCAGCGAAGCGGTTTCCGCCGGTCTGAGCCAGGAACCACAGCAGAGCTTCGAGGCCGGCAGGCCGCTGGCCGTGGGCTTGTTGCTGGGCGAGCTTACTCTAGGTGGACTGGGAACCATATCCTACGTCGACGGCAACCGGATATATGGGTTCGGCCATCCAATGTTTGGTGTCGGGCCGGTTGAGCTTCCCATAATCGAGGCACAGGTGCTCGGCGAAATTTCCAACGTGTACGCCCCCTTCAAGTTCGCGACGCTGAACCCGACGGTGCGGGGAACCCTGACCGAAGACCGCTTGCCAGCGGTTCGCGGTGTGCTCGAAGAGGAGCCGGAGCTGGTGCCGATCAGGTCCATGTATACTTTCCCCTCCGGAAGCGAACTCGAACTCTCCCACAGAATGCCCGCTAACCGCCTGATGCCGTTCATGTCCGTCGATCTCGTTTCCAATGCCTCTTTTGTCCCCCTGGTGAACCGGATCCAGAACGAGCCCGACCACAGTATCCGGGTTTCCACCCATATATCTTTTACCGGAACCGACTCCGTCCTAGCCCGCACCCGGCTCTACGCCGAGCCGGAGGGACGGCTTTTGGACCTGGTTTTCTCGGCATTCGGCGATCAGTCCTTCGCTCTCTCTCAACTCATGACCCGGGATGACCATGCCTTGCAGGTCAGTGCCGCCGAGGTCCATGTTGAAATGATGCCCGAACCCCGTTTCGCCCGGGTGACCGAGGTTGCCGCGGACACCGTTATCAGTCTGGGCAGTGATCTGGCCATAACCACCTCACTGCGGGTGGGAAGGCGCAGCGGCCGCGACATCGAAATGGCCCTCAGCGTGCCGGACACCCTGCCCCCTGGCATCTACCGGCTCGAAGTAGGTTCAGCCGCAGCACTCGGGGACGACCTCGGTGGGGGCGGTGATCCCCTGTTCGGGTTTTTCGGACCGGGAGGCGATTTCGGCGGCGACGAAACTCTCGACGAAGTTTTTGCCCGGGTGAACGAAGCCGACGAAAACGTCATCCTGAAGGCCAGGTTGACCTTTCAGATGCCATCGGAAGAAGGTGGATTCCCGCCGCCAGGCTCTGGAGAGGGTCCGGCGGATGGTTCGGGAGATGGCTCGGGGGAGGAATCGGGAGAAGGTTCGGAGGATGATTCCGGCGAGGGCGGCGGAGAGGGCTCCCAGGTCGGGCCAGGAGGACCGGGGATTTTCTCCGGCTTCTTTTCCGGCCCCGGCGGCGCGCCTCCCTCTGTTTCGGTGCAGGAAGAGGTGGAGTTGGTCCTCGAAGGCACCAAGACTCTCAGCATCGAGGTGGTGGGGAATTGACGGATAGCGGTCTTCCTGGCGGTTCTCTTCGCAGTGAAAATTCGGCGAGGTCGTGCCATGATTGAGTACGAAGGCTACAAGGTCGGCGACCCCGATGCTCTGGAGACGCCGGCCATGCTGGTGTTCGAGGCGCAGTTGGACCACAACATTCAGGCCCTGTGCGAGCTCGCCGGCGAACCGCAAAATTTGATCGTCCACGTCAAGACCCACAAGTCGGAAGCCGTTACCCGCAAGCAGATCGAGGCCGGCATCAGGGCGTTCAAATGCGCCACCTTGAAAGAGCTGGAGATGGTGCTTGCAGCCGGGGCCGCCGAGGCGGTTCTGGCCTATCCCATGGTGCAGGGGTGCAAGGCGGAGCGCTTTGCCGAGCTGGCGGCGGCCCATCCCCAGGCCCAGGTCTGCACCCTGGTCAGCGCCCCGCTGCACCTGCAGGTGCTGGCCGGCGCCGCGGCGGCGCGAGATCAGGCGATCAAGGTCATGCTCGATCTGGACTCTGGCATGCACCGCACCGGAATCGGACCCGGGGAGGAGGCGGTTGCATTGTACCGGGCGGCCAGCGCCGACCAGTACCTGGAGGTGGTTGGGCTGCACCTCTACGACGGCCACGAGCACCGCGCCGAGCCGGAGGAGCGGCGGGCGGCGGCGCAGCGCCAGATAGACGCGGCTCTCGCCTTCAAGGAAGAGTTGCAGGAGGCCGGTCTGGAAGTGCCCCAAATTGTTGCCGGCAACACCTTTTCCTTTCCTTACTACGCCCGCGCCGAAGGTATGCGCGGTTCTCCCGGAACTTGCGTCTACTGGGACGCGGAATACGGCGCCATGATGAAGGACATGCCCTTTCGCTGGGCCGCCCTGGTTCTCAACCAGGTGGTGGATCGCTATCCGCAGCAACAGACCATCACCACCGACCTGGGCTCCAAGGCGGTTCCCGCCGATCTGCCCCTGGAGAGCAGGGCGCGCCTACTGGGCAAGCACGATGCCAGCCTCGTGCTGCAGAACGAAGAGCATGGGGTGTTTTCCTGGCCGGGGGAGCTCCCCGAGGTGGGGACCTATCTCCTCGCGGTCCCCGGGCACGTGTGCCCGACGGCCATCCGCTATCCCGGTTCCTATGTGATCGACGCCGCCGGGGACGTGATCGACTACTATCCGCACACGGCACGGGACCGCCAGTAAAAGCCAAGGGCATGGCCTCCCCCTTTTCGGTAAACTGGCTGGTCCACAAGCTCAACCGCGAGCACATTGCCGCCGCGCTCCGGGCCCACGCCGGCGGCAGCCTGCTGGACGTGGGATGCGGGCGCCGGCCTTATGGCGCTCTGCTCGACGCCCACGCCCGATCCTGCACCGGCCTGGAAAGCGATCGGCGGCGCTATGCCTCGGCGCCTCCGGATGTGTGGGCCAGCGCCGTCAAACTGCCCTGCAGGGACGCCAGCTTCGACACTGTATTCTCCTCCCAGGTCCTTGAGCACGTGCCGGAGCCGGCGGAGATGATGGCGGAGATGAGCAGGGTGCTGAAGCCCGGAGGCCGCCTGATTCTCACCGCTCCCCACATCTGGGGCATCCACGAAGAACCGCACGACTACTTCCGCTTCACCCAGTACGGGCTTGCCCACCTGACCCGCAAGGCCGGCCTCGAGGCCCTCAGCGTGCGCCCCATGGCCGGCTATTGGGTCACCGCCGGGGCGCGCCTGTGCTATTACCTGCAGCCCTTCGAGAAAGTGGGCGCCGCCTTCGTGCTGCGCCCGCTATACGCCCTTATCCAGTTGCTGGCCTGGGGATTGGATCGCCTCCACCGGGTTGAGGGCGACACCTGGAACTTCATTCTGGTGGCGCGCAAGCCGGGGACTGAAAGGTGATCGCGGCCGGAGCAGAAGGGCGGCGGATATTGTGGCTGGTCCTGGCGCTGGCCCTGGTCCTGCGCGCCGGTTTTGGATTGACCCGGGAGGGCCTCGACGCTTCCACCGACGAGGATAATTGGGATGCCCTGGCGCGAGTTTACTGGCACCATGGCTTGCTTCATCCCGATTCCGGCACCTACCGCCCACCGCTCTATCCCTTGATGCTGTCCGCCATCTACCAGGTCTGGGGCCACGCGCCCGTTGCGGTGCGCCTGTTGCAGGCGCTGCTGGGGACGGCCACCTGTGCCCTGCTCTACGGGATCGGCAGGCGCCTCGGCGGGAAAAGGTGCGGACTGATCGCCGCTGCGCTGGGGGCGGCCTATCCGCTGCTGGTGTTCTTTACCGGGGTGCTGATGGCCGAAACCCTGCTGGTTTTTTTGACCACCGCCGCCGTTCTCCTGGCCCTGCGCCTGGAGGCCCTTCCCAGCTTGAGAAATGCCGCTTTGCTGGGATTTGTCCTGGGGCTGGCGCTGCTCTGCAAGCCCGTGGTGCTGCCGTGGGTGCCCTTGCTGCTGTGGGGCTGGTGGCGGCGTTCTCCGCTGAGCGGGGCCCGGTGCAGTGCCCGGGTTGCGCTGGTGTTAGGGGTCATGGGACTGACCCTTGCTCCCTGGACCGCGCGCAACGCCGCGGTCACCGGCTACTTCGTGCCCCTCTCGTCGAACCTGGGCATGAACCTGATGATCGGCAACGAGCCTCAGGCGGGTGGAATCTACCGCCGGGGGACGGATTATCTGGCCATGGCCCAGGCCCTGGTGGGAGAAATTGAGCCCGCCGTAGCGCGGGACCGCGCCCTCGCCCGCCAGGTCGTTGCCGAAATGGTAGACTCGCCGCAGCGCTTTGCCCAACTGGCCCTGCGCAAGCTCTTCTGGCTCTGGAGTCCGCTGGCGCCGGGCGAGTCGGCGCAGCGCAACCTTATTGCCCTGCTCTCCAGCGCTCCGCTGCTGATCCTGGGCATGTGGGGGTTCTGGCGCTTGCGGGGCCGCCCGGAGGCCTGGGTCGCGGGGTCGTTGCTGCTGTCGCTGTCGCTGGTCCACATGGTTTTCTTCGCTCACACCCGGTTCCGCCTGCCCTTGGACGCGGCGCTGATGGGGCCGGCTGCCCTGATCCTGGACCACCAGGTGGGCCGCTGGAGGCGGCGCCGGGGAGGAGGTGAGAGCAGGTGACGATGGCTCGCCCCGGGCTCGACGGGATAGATCCGGGCAGCCGCCGGCTGCTCCTGGGCGTAAGCCTGGGGCTGGTGCTCATGGTGGCTCTGCCCGCCTTCCTGGCGCCGCACTATGTCTGGATGTTCAGCGCCCAGGTGCTGGGCTTTGCCTTTGCCCTGTTCTCGGTGCGCCGCACTCTTGCCGTCCTTTTGGTGACCACCGTCGTGCTGCCGGGCACGGTGCAGGTGATGCTCGTATTGCCCGGCGGACTGCGCTTCCAGGAGGGGCTTTTGCTGGCCGCCGCCGGTTTCGCCGTCATCGATCTGGTCTACTGGCGCGGACTGCGGCTGCGCAGAAGTGCGGTGGACCGCGCCGTTCTAGTCTTTTTGGGGCTGACCCTGGTATCCATGGCGGTGGGGATGTCCTACAACAATTCCACCTCGGTGATCCTGCGCGACGCGCGCTTTCCGCTCTACTACGCGGCGTTCTTCCTGGTCACCCACTTTGTCGAGGAGCGGGCGGTCGTTAGGCTCTTTCTGCCTTGGCTGCTGCTGGCCGGCCTGGTGGTGGGGGTCGAGTACATTCTGGAGTTCCTCGGCGCGGTCGATCTGTCCATGGGCAGCCGGTTTGCGCGCGTCGGCCGCCTGCAGGGCATGATCCTGCCGCTGGCTTTGTTGTTCGTCGCCAACCAGTTCATCCACGACCCCCGGCGCTATGGCCGCCTCGTCCTCGCCGGACTATCCGTGCCCATGGGTCTGGCTCTCGTCCTGACGGTGGGACGGGGTATGTGGGTGGCCTTCGCCGCCGGCCTCGTCGCCGCCGTATGCCTGCGCCATCTCGACCGCCGGGGTCCAGGCCACAAGGTCTGGCGCACCGTCGCCCTGCTCGTCGCCATCCTGGCGTTTCTGGCGACCACCGCTCTCCTTTTCCAGCGTTTCACCGGAGCGGCCATTGGCGCCCACGCCCTGGAACGCTCGCGCACCTTCGTGGACCTCCAGCGCGACGTGCACGTGCTCGGCCGCCTCTCCTCCTACGTGGTCGCCCTCCAAGCGATCGAGCGGCGCCCCTTCCTGGGCAGCGGACAGGGGACGACCATCGAGGTTATGACCTTCAACGAGGAATTCATGGGTTTCGAGCGCACCCCCACCTGGACCGTGGACAATCTCTATTTGACCTTGCTGCTGAAGATGGGAATCGCCGGTTTGGTCGCCTTCGGGTGGTTGGGCCTGAAAGTCCTGCGCCTGGCCTTTGCCGTCTTCAGGTCCAGCGAGGATCCCCAGGTCAGAGCTTTCGCCGCCGGCGCGGTGTCAATGCTGGTGGCAATGGCGGTCCTGGGGGTCAGCGACGCCGCCATGGTGAACGGACGTTTCTCCCTGGTATTCGCCATGATCTTCGGATTTGTCGCCGTGCTGGGCCGCCCTTTTTCGGGCTCTTCGAGGGGCGGCGGCCGCCCGGCTCATCCTGAACTTCTTTCCCCGACGCCCCCGTGACCGCCATGCTGGGAACAATTTGCGCCAAGGACAGGCGCCGCATCGTCGGATTGATCTCGGGGACTTCCGCCGACGGGATCGATGCGCTCGTGGCCGAGGTTACGGGGTGTGGGAAAGATACCCGTTGCGAGATTCTGGCGTTTGAGACCGTAGCGCTGGAGTCCGGGCTGCGGGCGCAGATATTCGCTCTGTTCGAGGAGGAGGCCGGGCTCGACGAGCTATGCCGCATTAATTTCGCCCTGGGAGAGGCCTTTGCGGCGGCGGCGCTGCAGGTTATCGCCGCGGCTGGACTGGAGCCTGCCGCGGTGGATCTGATCGGTTCCCACGGGCAGACGGTGCGCCACCTGCCGCAGGCAACCCCGGCGGCGACCCTGCAGATAGGGGAGCCGGCGGTGATTGCCCAACGCACCGGAATTACCACCATCGCCGATTTCCGCCCCGCCGACATGGCCGTGGGCGGGCAGGGTGCTCCCCTCGTGCCGCTGGCGGATTACCTGCTCTGCGGCCATGCCGAGCGCGGTCGCCTGCTGCTCAACATCGGCGGCATCGCCAACCTTACTGTTTTGCCGGCCGCGGCCACCGTGGACGAGGTCATGGCCTTTGACCTGGGCCCGGGCAACATGATCGTCGACGGGGCGGTGGCCCATTTCAGCGGCGGGCGCGAGCGCTTCGACCGGGACGGACGCAGAGCCGCCGCCGGCGCAGTGGACGACGAACTCCTGAGCCGCCTTCTGGAACACCAATTCTTGCACAGACCACCGCCCAAGTCCACCGGGCGGGAGGAGTTCGGGTCATCCTTTCTGAGCGCCTTGCTGCAGCAGGCGGACTTGGCGCCCGACGACCTGGTGGCCACCTTGACCGCGTTTACCGCCCGCTCCATCATCGCCGGGATTTCCGCCTTCGTCCCCGGCGCGCAAATGGAAGAGCTCTGGGTGGGCGGCGGTGGGGTCCACAACCCCGTGCTCATGGAGCAACTGGGGACGGGGTTGCCGCAGTTGCGGGTAGCCTCGGTCGAAGGGTTGGGAATTCCGGCGGACGGCCGCGAGGCCCTCGCCTTCGCGGTTCTGGCCAACGAGACCCTCGTGGGGCGATGGGGAAACCTGCCCGCCGCCACCGGGGCGCGGCGGTCCGTGGTCCTCGGCAAGATCGTCCCGGGAAGGGGGGCAGCTTGATCCCGACATCCGCGTTGGTTAGCATCATAACGCCGGGGCCCGGGTCCACCCGCGCTCCGGCCTGGTGAAGAACGCTGCCAACCCAAGAAAGAGGACGCCGATGCAGGACCATGGTTTTGAACAGGTTCGGGAAGAGGAGATTCCCGAGCTCGACACCAGGAGTTATCTCTACAGGCACAGAACCGGGGCCGAGCTGCTTTCCCTGGTCAACGCCGACGAGAACAAGGTTTTCGGTATCAACTTCCGCACTCCGCCGACGGATTCCACCGGGGTCGCCCACATCCTCGAGCACGCGGTGTTGTGCGGCTCCCGCAAGTACCCGGTCAAGGAGCCCTTCGTTGAGTTGCTCAAGGGATCCCTCAATACCTTCCTCAACGCCTTCACCTACCCGGACCGAACCTGCTATCCAGTGGCCAGCCAGAACCTGCGAGATTTCTACAACCTCGTCGACGTTTACCTCGACGCCGTCTTCTATCCGCGCTTGACGCCTCAAGTTCTGCAGCAGGAGGGCTGGCACTACGAATTGGAAAACGCGGGAGATCCCCTGGTCTACAAAGGGGTCGTCTTCAACGAGATGAAGGGCGCCTACTCCGATCCCGAGCACCTGCTGCTGGAATTTGCCCAGCACTCCATTTTCCCGGACAATGCCTACGGGGTGGAATCCGGCGGTCATCCGCGCCACATACCCGAGCTCACGTTTGAACAGTTCGAGGGTTTCCACCGCAAATTTTACCACCCCGCCAATGCCAGGGTCTTCTTTTCCGGCGACGACGATCCCGAGCACCGCCTTCTTCTGCTGGAAGAGTATTTCAAAGACTTCGATCCGCGCCAGGTGGATTCCGCCATCGCTCCGCAGCGGCGCTTCAGCGCCCCCAGGCACCTGGTGCATCCCTACGCGGTAAGCCAGGACGGCGGCAGCGCCAACCAGAGTATGGTGGCGGTGAACTGGCTGCTGAAGGACGGCCTCGACAGTGAGACCACCATGGCTCTCCACATTCTGGATCACATCCTCGTCGGAACCCCCGCCTCCCCGTTGCACAAGGCCCTGATCGATTCGGGATTGGGAGAGGAAGTGGTCGGGGTGGGCATTGAAAGTGAGTTGCGCCAGATCTACTTCTCCGTCGGCCTGCGGGGAGTGCAGCGCCAGGGCGTCGACGCGGTGGAAGAGCTCATCCTGGAGACCCTGGAAACCCTCGTACGCGACGGCATTGAGGGCGACATGGTCGCGGCCGCCATGAACACTGCTGAATTCCGCCTGCGCGAGAACAACACCGGAAGCTGTCCACGCGGCCTGGCGCTCATGCTGCGCGCCCTTTCCACCTGGATCTATGACCGCGACCCCTTTGCCCATCTGGGGTTTGAGCGGCCTCTGAGCAGCATTGCCTCCCGCCTTCGGAGCGGCGAGTTCGAGTTTCACAGCCTGATCCGCGAGCACCTCCTGAACAACCCTCACCGCACGACCCTGGTGCTGGAGCCCGATGCGCAACTGGGGGAGCGCGAGGAGGCGGAGGAGCGCGCCAGGCTGGAGCGGGCCCGGGCCGCCATGGACTCCAAGGGAGTGGAGGCGGTTGCTGCCGCCAGCCGCGAACTGAGGCGTCTGCAGGAGACCCCCGATCCGCCCCAGGCTCTGGCGACCTTGCCGCGTCTTCAGCTCAGCGACCTGGAGCGCAAGATCAGCACCATCCCGCTGGAGGTCACGGAGCGGCAGGGGGTACGAACTCTTCACCACGATATTTTCACCAACGGCATCGTTTATCTGGACCTGGGCTTCGATCTGCGTGTCCTGCCCCAGGAATATCTTCCCTACCTGCCCCTCTTTGGCCGCGCCCTCTTGGAGATGGGCACAGGCAAGGAGGACTTCGTCAGATTGGCCCAGCGCATCGGCTCCCGCACCGGGGGGATCGGCGCCGAGGTCTTCGTCAGCGCACAGCACGGCAAGCCCTCCTCAGTCGGACGCCTCCTGCTGCGAGCCAAGGCCATGTCCGCTCGGGCCGGGGAGATGCTGGACATCCTGCGCGACGTCCTGCTGGAAGTCGAGCTCGACAACAAGGAGCGATTCCAGCAGATGGCGCTGGAGGAGAAAGCCGCTAAAGAGGCCAGTCTGGTGCCCGGTGGACACCGCCTGGTCAATGTGCGCCTGCGTTCCCGCTTTGACGAGACCGGCTGGGTCACCGAGCAGATGAGAGGCGTGAGCTATCTGTTTTTTCTGCGCCGGCTGGTGGAGGAAGTGGAGAGGGACTGGCCCGCGGTGGCGGCCAGGCTCCAGGAGATGCGGCGCCTCCTGGTTAGTCGAAACTCCATGCTGGTCAACATCACCATGGACGCGGCGGACTGCGCTGAATTCCGGGATCCTCTGGCGGATTTCCTCGAGGCCATTCCCGCCGCCGATCTGCGTCCCGCGGTCTGGAAGCCGGCTCATCAGGGAGGCGGCGAGGGGCTGGCTGTGCCGGCCCAGGTCAACTACGTGGGCAAGGCCGCCAACCTCTACGAGCTGGGCTACGAGTTGCACGGGTCCGTGGGCGTCATTTCCCGCTATCTGGGCACTACCTGGCTGTGGGACCGGGTGAGGGTGCAGGGCGGGGCCTATGGCGCTTTTTGCTACTTCGATCATTTTTCCGGGGTTCTATCCTTTCTCTCCTATCGCGATCCCAATCTCCTGGATACTCTCGGAACCTTCGATCGCAGCAGCCGGTTCCTCGCCGAGCTCGAGTTGAGCGACGACGAGCTCACCAAGGCCATCATCGGCGCGGTCGGCGACCTGGACGCCCACCAGTTGCCCGATGCCAGGGGCTACACCTCGCTGCTGCGCTATCTCACCGGCATCGGCGACGAATTTCGCCAGCAGATGCGGGATGAAATCCTCGCCACTACCGCGGCCGACTTCAAAAAGTTCGCCGCGGTGCTGAGAGATATGGGAGGCCAGAGCCAAGTGGTGGCCATGGGAGGGCACGAAGCCCTGGAGCGCGCCTCCGGGCAGATCGGGGATGGCCTGAATGTGGTCAAGCTGCTGTAGACCCTCTGGCCGGAGGGGCGGCCCTCGCCGGGTTCTGCCCGGGCCTCTGCATCGCAAATGGCAGGACCGCCTTTTCCGCGGCGCCCCCCTCGGGGTGGAGCATTTCAATGGTTCGCAGGAGGGACCTAATGAGCAGGATGGTTGAACTGGCCCTGGACGCTGGCGCCTTGCTCGGGGAAGGCGCCATCTGGAACGGCGCCGAGCAGGTGCTCTATTGGGTCGATATCATGGGGTGCAAGGTGCACGTCCACGATCCCTCCGGGGATGCGGATCGGGAAATGGACGTAGGACAGCCGGTGGGCACGGTGGTGGTGCGGGCGGCAGGCGGGCTGATGCTGGCCGTGGAGGACGGATTTGCCGCCTTTGATCCTGAGAGCACAGAGTTGACCCTCATCCACGATCCGGAGCCCGGTCTGCCGGAGAATCGCTTCAACGACGGCAAGTGCGACCCGGCAGGCCGCTTCTGGGCCGGCACCATGGCCATCGATCCGGTGAAAGGAGCGGGCGCTCTCTATTGCATGGACACGGATCTGAGGGTGCGAAAAATGCTGGGAGAGGTGGGGATTTCCAACGGCATCGTCTGGAGCCGGGACGGCGCCAGAATGTACTATATCGACTCCCTCAGGTACGATGTCCGGGTCTACGACTACGATGTGGAAACGGGAGACATAGCCAATGAGCGGGTTGCTTTCCGGGTCCCCCGTGAGGTCGGGTTGCCCGATGGGATGGCCATCGATGCCGAAGGCATGCTGTGGATCGCCCACTACGATGGGGGCAAAGTGTGCCGCTGGCATCCCGGAAACGGAGAAATTCTGCACACCATCGAGTTGCCGGTATCCAAGGTGACCTCCTGCGCCTTCGGAGGCAAGGATCTCGATACTTTATATATGACCAGTGGTTCCCTGGGGATGACGGATGAGGAAAGGAAAAAGGAGCCTCACGCCGGTGGGTTGTTCGTGGCCAGACCGGGTTGTCAGGGGGTCGAGCCGTTTCAGTTTGGGGGGTAGTAATGCCTTTGCGCCCTTGCCGGGAAGCTGGGCTTCAGGTGCCGTGGGCGGCGTCAAGTTCGGGAAGGAGGCGGACGCTCTCCTGCTCGTTGGGGTCGGTGCGGGCGATGACGACGGTGCAGGTTTCGGACTGGCTGGGGTTGTAGGGCAGGTGCGGCACCCCGGCGGGGATGTAGACAAAGTCGCCGCTGTCGATGCACAGATGCTCCTCCAGGTTGTCGCCGTACCACATTCCGTGCCTGCCGTTGATTACGTAAACGGCGGTCTCGTGGCTTTCGTGCAAGTGGGCCTTGGCTCGCTGACCCGGAGGAATGTTCAGCAGGTGCATGCAGATCCCCTGCGAGCCGGTGTTTTCGGCGGCGATGCCGGTGCGATAGGTGAGGCCCTGCTTGCCAATGTAGACTTCCCGTGGGCGAATCAACTTGCAGGTTGGAGTAAAAAACGGCGACATGGTTCCTCTCTCCCGGATTTCCCGGCGAAGGTGCATTGATTTGGCTGAAGCCCGCGAAATAGGTCCGTACCCGCTGTAAGTTCGACGTAGATTTGCAGGCAAGGCCACCCGAGTATATCCAGTCTCAACATTAATGTCAAACAAGGTCGAAGGTGCCTGGAAAGGGAACATGAGAGTCGGAATAATCGCACTTGTTTTATCCTTTCTTGCTGTGGCGGGTTACTCCATCGCCCGCGCAGCTGATTGGCCCGCCTGGAGAGGTCCTTCCCAAAATGGCGTTTCAATGGAGAAGGGCCTGATTTCGCACTGGTCCACGGAGGGCGAAAACCTGATTTGGAGAGCCGATTTCAGCGGGCGCTCCACCCCGGTCGTGCTCAATGGCCGGGTGTACGTAACCGGCCGCGTGGGGGAGGATATCACCGAGCAGGAGCGCGTGGCCTGTTTTGACGCGGCCAACGGGAAGCTGCTGTGGGAACACCGCTTCAACGTCTTTCACACCACCATCCCCTTCAACCGGGTGGGATGGGCGAGTCCGGCGGGGGATCCGGAGACCGGGAATATATACGTTCACGGGGTCGGCGGACTCTTATTTTGTTTTGACCGCGATGGCCAGGTACTGTGGTCCCGGTCTCTCACCGAGGAGTTCGGCCGCATTTCCGGCTACGGCGGAAGGGTCCACACCCCGGTTGTGGATGAAGACCAGGTCATCATCAGTTTCCTCAACCTCGGCTGGGGCGACCACACCCTGCCCAGACATCGCTACTTCGCCTTCGACAAGCTCAGCGGCGAGGTGGTGTGGATAGCGACGCCGGGGGGACGCCCGCTGGACACTACCTACTCCACCCCGGTGGTGGCCGCCATCGGGGGCAGGCGGCTGCTGGTCGGAGGCAACGCCGACGGGGCCATCCACGCGCTGGCGGCGCGGACGGGGGAGAGGGTGTGGAGTTTCCTGCTCAGCAGGCGCGGCATCAATTCTTCGGTGCTGGTGGCGGGCAACCGTGTCTATGCCGCCCACAGCGAGGAGAACGTGGACAATACTGCCATGGGCCGGGTGGTCTGCATCGACGGCAGCGGCAGAGGGGATATTTCCGCCACCCATGAGATCTGGCGCTACGATGAGTGTGCGGTGGGCTACTCATCTCCGACCATTGGCGGCGGTCGCGTCTACGCTGTCGACAATGGCGCCAACTTGCACTGCCTCGACGCGGCCACCGGAAAGGCCTACTGGGAGTACGGCCTGGGCACGGTAGGCAAGGGGTCGCCGGTTTGGGCCGACAATAAATTATTCGCCACCGAGGTAAACGGATCCTTTCACATAGTCGATGTAGGGGAAGGCGGGCCCCGAGAACTCGACAGGGAAAAGATCACGACCAGGGAAGGACGCCCCGCCGAAATCTTCGGCTCTCCCGCTCTGGCTCACGGACGCATTTACTTTGCCACCGGAGAAGGGCTCTACTGCTTTGGTGACAGGGACGCCGGGATCGTCGTTGCGCCGGATCAGCTGCCGGCTCCCCTCGAGGAAGCAGCGGGCAAAGACGCTTTGGCAGCCTCTGTGCTCGTCGTACCCGCGGAGGTAGTGATGCAACCCCAGGACATGGTTCGATTCAAGCTGCGCGCCTTCGACGACAAGGGACGTCCCCTGGAGCCGGCGGCGGCGGAGTGGGCCCTCGAGGGTCTGGCGGGCAGCATCGGCAGGGACGGGGATCTGACTCTGGACCAGAGCCGGGGGGCGCAGGCCGGGAGGGTTTTGGCCACGGTCGAAGGGGCGAGGGGTAAGGCGCGGGTTCGGGTCGTTCCCGGACTTCCCTGGCGCGAGGATTTCGAAGCCGTGGAGGTGGGCGGCAATCCAGCTCACTGGGTCGGGGCCGGGTCCAAGTTCAAGGTGCGCGATTTGGAGGGCAACAGGGTGCTGGTCAAGCCGCCGGCCAAGGTGGGGTTGCACCGCTCCAATGTTTACCTCGGCCCTCCGACCCTGAAGGGGTATACCATTCAGGCGGATTTGATGGGAACCTGGGACAAGCGCAAGCGCCCGGACATGGGATTGATCGCCAACCGCTACACCCTGGACCTGATGGGGAACCACCAGCAGTTGCAGATCCGGTCCTGGGCTTCGGATTTGAGAATGGCGGTGACCACCCCCTTCAATTGGGAACCCGATGTCTGGTACACCATGAAATTGACGGTGGAGGTGGTGGACGACGAGGCAATTGTCCGGGGCAAGGTCTGGCGGCGGAGCGCAGAGGAACCCAGGGATTGGACCCTCACCGCGCGAGATCCTCGGCCCAACCGGGAAGGGAGTCCGGGATTGTACGGCTACTCTCCCGCTGAAATTTACTACGACAACGTCAAAGTATGGCCGGGAGAATGACAATGGGGCGCTTTGCGATGGTGGCGATGGTGGTGGTGTGGGCGGGAGCTCTGGGCGGCAGTGCCCAGGAAACGGCGATGTGGGGTTTTACCCCGGGCCGCAATCTGGCGGTGGAAGAGAGGGGATTGCCGCAGGAATGGGATCCTGCCAGCGGATTGAATGTCAAATGGACGACGCCGCTGGGGTCGCAAACCTACGCCGGGCCGGTGATAATCGGGGGCAAGGTCTTCGTCGGCACCAACAACCAGGGACTGCGCAACCCCAGGCTCGGTGGCGACCGCGGCGTGATCATGGCCTTCAGGGCGGGGGACGGCAGCTTCCTGTGGCAGTCCACCCACACCAAACTCGCGGCCGGAAGAGTTAACGACTGGCCCAGGCAGGGAGTGTGCTCCACTCCCTACATCGAAGGCGAGCGTCTCTACTATGTCTCCAACCGCTGCGAGCTGGTGTGCGTCGATACGGAAGGTTTCCTGGACGGAGAAAACGACGGTCCCTTCGTCGCCGAGGAGGACAGCAGCGCCATCGACGGGGACGTGATCTGGAAGCTGGACATGATGGCGGAGTTGGATGTCTTTCCCCACAACCTTGCTACCTGTTCCCCCCTCGGGGTCGGCGACCTGATCTTCGTGGTGACGGGCAATGGAGTGGACGAGGGGCATATCCACGTTCCCACCCCTTTCGCCCCCAGTTTTATCGCGGTGGACAAAAAGAGCGGCGAGGTGGTGTGGGAAGACAACTCTCCGGGGGACCGGATCCTCCACGGGCAATGGTCCAATCCGGTCTACGGAGTGGTGGACGGCAAAGGTCAGGTTGTCTTCCCCGGAGGCGACGGCTGGATCTACGCCTTCGCACCGGAGACCGGGGAGCTCATATGGAAGTTCGACTGCAATCCCAAGGATGCAGTGTGGGAACTGGGGGGAAGGGGAACGCGGAACAGTATTATCTCGACCCCCGTATTCTACGATGACAAGGTCTATGTGGGCGTAGGGCAGGATCCGGAGCACGGCGAAGGGGTCGGCCACCTGTGGGCAATCGATGCCAGGGGCAAAGGGGATGTCAGCGCCAGCGGGGTGGTCTGGCACGTGGGATACCAGGAATACAACCGCACCCTGTCCACCGTGGCCATAAGCGGCGGGCTGCTCTATACCGCGGACCTCAGTGGATTCGTCTACTGCCTCGACGCCGGCACCGGAGAGAAGTACTGGACGTACGATACCTATGCGGCGGTCTGGGGATCCCCTTTCCTGGCCGACGGCAAGGTCTACATTGGCGACGAGGACGGAGATGTGGCGGTATTGAAGGAGGGCAGAAAGCTGGAGCTGCTCTACGAGGTCAATATGGGAAGTGCGGTCTACACCACCCCGACAGCCCGGGACGGAGTGCTCTACATCGCCAGTCGCAACAGGCTGTTTGCAATTGAGGCGGAGTAAGGGGATGCTGCTATGGAAGGCGTAGAATCCGCCTCGGCGAAAGAGATCGAGGCGGCGCGGCAGCGCCTCGACGCCCACGTGCGCGAGATGGTCCGCTGGCACTTCGGAGCGCAGACCGGCTGCCCGTTCTGGCTGGAGTTCGGCGCCGGACTCGACTTCGATCCCTGCCGCGAGATCGGCGGCTATGACGACCTGAAGATCCTGGGTAATTTTCAGGACGAGTGGTTGCGCGGGGGGCCGGTGCGGCGCTGGGTGCCCGGGGGTTTCGCCGGCGAGCCGGTTTCCGTCTTTGAAACCGGGGGTTCCACCGGGGTTCCCAAGTACCGGGTCAACATCCGCGATTTCCGCATCGATTACGAGATGTTCAGCGCGACGCTCTCCGAGGAAGGGTTCCCTAGCGGGGCGGATTGGCTGATGCTGGGACCGAGCGGGCCGCGGCGCCTGCGCCTCGCGGTCGAGCATCTGGCCCAGTTAAGGGGGGGAATCTGCTTCATGGTGGACCTGGACCCGCGCTGGGTGAACAAGCTGATCAAGTATGGCAAGCACCGCGAGCTGGACGCCTACAAATCCCATGTGGTCGACCAGGCCCTGCAAATCCTGCGCCTCCACGACAATGTCCGCTGTCTGTTCACTACCCCTAAACTTCTGGAGGCCCTGGCCGGGAAGATTTCCTTGTCCAGGACCGGCATCAGGGGCATCTTCTGCGGCGGCACCGAGATGAATGCTCAATTCCACCGCTTCGCGCGCGAAGAGCTGGCGCCGGGGGTGGATTTTGTGCCCACCTATGGCAACACTCTGATGGGCCTGGCCTGCTCCAAGCCCTTCGACCCGGCCGACGAATATGCCATTACCTACTACTCTCCCCAGCCTCGCGCCGTTATTGAGCTGGTTGCGCCCGGCCCTCCGCACCAGGTGGTAGACTATGGGAAGACGGGGAGGGTCATGCTGACGACCTTGACCAGGGAATTTTTCATGCCCCGCTTTCTGGAACGCGACGAGGCCGAGAAGGCCGCGCCCATCGCTCCCTATCCCTGGGACGGGGTGAGGAATCTGCGCCTGCTGTCGGAGTTGCAGGAGTCCGTGGTCGTGGGGGTTTATTAGATGCATCACATTCCGATTCTGCGCGCGGGGATGCCCTACAGGAGCCTGGATCTGGCCTGCCTGCACCACCTGGGTTCGGGTGAGCCTGTGGCCTTCGTGAGTCAGGCCAACAGGGGGTTGGTGGCCAGGGATCTGGGCGCGGCGGCGGCGAACAGGCGCGCTCTCGCAGATCTCTCCGCGGCCCAACTGCTGGGAATCTGCAACGAAGCAGCCCGTTTGTTCTTGGAGGAGGATCTACCCCTGGGCGAGGAGGTCCAGGGGCCCCAGGATTACGTGCGCCAGACTTCGGCTACCACGGGTCTGCCCGAGGCTCTCTGTCGCAGCAACATGAGAAAAATCCACCAGGTCCTCTCGCAGATGGATGCGGTTCTGGACGGCCTTACTCGCGGTCTCGACCTCGGAGCCCTCGACGGAGGATGGGGCGGCGAGGACGAGCGCCCCCTGAGCTATATTTGCCAAACCCAGGCCCTGGGGGTGGTGCTGCCGAATAATTCGCCCGGAGTGCACTCCCTGTGGGCTCCGGCGCTGGCGCTCAAGGTCCCCGTAGTGCTCAAACCTGGCCGCGAGGAGCCCTGGACCCCTCTGCGTCTAGCCCAGGCATTCATGGCGGCGGGCTGTCCGCCCCGCGCCTTCGGCTACTATCCCACCGATTATACCGGGGTTGCAGAGATTCTCCTGCACTGCGGCCGTTCCATGCTCTTCGGTGCCGACGCCACGGTGGAGGCCTGGAGAGACGATCCCGGGGTGCAGATTCACGGTCCGGGACGCAGCAAGATAATCCTCGCTGGGGACAAGGTCGAGGAGTGGGAAGACTACCTGGATCTCATGGTGGCCTCGGTCGCCGAAAACGGCGGCAGGTCGTGCATCAATGCTTCCGGCATCTGGGTGCCCGCCCACGGCCGCGATATCGCCACCGCCCTGGCGCAGCGTCTGGCCCGGATTGAAGCGCTGCCGCTGGACCATTCGCAGGCGCGGATTGCAGCTTTTGCGCAGTCGTCGTTGGCGCGCCGACTGACTGACCTGATAGACACTCAGCTCGAGATGGGGGGCGCCGAGGACCTCACGGCCCGCTTCAGGAGTGGGGAACGCCTGGTCGAAAGAGATGGCTGCACCTATTTGCTGCCCACCGTCCTCTGGTGCGAGGATTGCGATCACCCGCTGGCCAATGCGGAGTTTCTCTTCCCTTTTGTCAGCGTGGTCCAGGTCCCCCACAGGGAAATCCTGCAGCGCATCGGGCCGACCCTGGTGGTGACGGCGGTCACCGGGGACTCGGAGTTTATCCTGGATCTGCTGGGTTGCGCCCATATCGAGCGCTTGAATCTGGGGCCCATCTGCACCACCCGGGTTTCCTGGGACCAGCCTCACGAAGGGAACCTCTTCGAGTTCCTCTACCGCCAGCGAGCGCTGCAAACTCTGAAAAATTAATTTCCTCGGTGAGGCCTTTTATCCATAACCCAGGTGCGCGCCTGGTCTATGGTCCGGATACTCTCGATCGGTTGGGGAAGCTGATCAAGGAACTGGACGGACGCCGCGTCCTGCTAGTCACCGACCCCGGCATTGTCCGCGCAGGGCTGGCGCTGAGAGCCTGCCGCTCCATGCAGGGTGAATCTCTGGAGTACTTTGTTTTCGACGGGGTGGTGGAGAATCCGACGACGCGGGAGGTGGAGGCAGGCCTCCAATTCGCCAGGCAGCAGGACGGCATCGACTTCATCGTCGGTCTCGGCGGCGGCAGTGCCATGGACTGCGCCAAGGGCATCAACTTCCTCCTCACCCAGGGCGGCCGCATGGAGGACTACTGGGGCGAGGGCAGGGCGACCCTGCCCATGCTGCCTTCCATCGGAGTTCCGACAACTGCGGGGACGGGCAGCGAAGCTCAGTCTTTCGCCCTCATCGCTCAGGAGGGAACTCATCGAAAGATGGCCTGTGGGGACGAGAAAGCGCGCTTCCGCGCCGTCATTCTCGATCCCATGCTGGTCCAGAGCGCGCCCCGCCGGGTCATCGCCGCGGCGGGAATTGACGCCATCGCGCACGCTTTGGAGAGCTATGTGACCACCAAAAGGAACCCGGTCTCGGCCATGTTCTCCAGAGAGGCCTGGCGCCTGCTGGAATCGAGTTTCGAGTCCGTGTTGAATCCGCCCGGGGATGTGGCGTCGTGGAGCCGGATGTTGTTGGGGGCGCACTGGGCCGGCGCCGCCATCGAGAACTCCATGCTGGGGGCGGTCCACGCCTGCGCCAACCCTTTGACCGCTGCATATGGCCTTCCCCATGGAGTCGCCGTCGGCCTTATGCTGCCTCATGTCGTGGGTTTCAACCGGGCGGTGGCAGAGGAATTGTACCGGGAGTTGCACGGTAGTGCAGAAGGCCTGCTCGCGCGCATCGCCGAATTGCAGTCGGCAGCTGCTCTGCCGCGGCGTCTGCGGGATTGCCGGGTGGTCCGCTCGGACCTGCCGCACCTGGCGCAGGAGGCGGCCTCTCAGTGGACCGGGAAGTTCAATCCGCGCCGGTTGGGCCAGGACGATTGGCTGCAGCTCTACCAATCGTCCTATTAAAGGCGCTTCAATACGGCTCCTGAAATCCCGATGCTGGGGTAGCCAGAAGGAGGCGATATGTATAAGGTATTTCTCTGCATAATTGTTCTCATCAATCCGCTGCAATCCACCTATGGCCATGACCGCTGGAACAGCTTTCGCGGCAATCCCCAGTTGACCGGGGTGGCCAAAGGCGGCTTGCCAGCGCGTCCCGAGCTTCTCTGGACCTTCGCGGCCGGATCGGCTATCGAGTCGACCGCCGCCCTTTGGGCAGGGACGGCCTTCGTCGGCTCACTGGACGGATATCTCTATGCTATCGATCTCGAAAACGGGGAGCTGCAGTGGAAATACCGGGCTTCGGACCAGATAAAGTCCTCGCCGGCCGTATTTGCCGATATGGTCTACTTCGGCGATGAGTCGGGACTATTCCACGCCGTCGACGCCCGCGACGGCAAGCGCAGGTGGAGCTTCCACACCGCTGCCGGCATTGTTTCATCGGCCAATTTTTCAGCCGGCCGGGTCATCTTCGGATCCTATGACCAGAACCTTTACTGTCTTTCCGCCGCGGCCGGTACCCTGATTTGGAAATTGGAGACGGATGGATATATTCATGGTACCCCGGCGCTGGCCGGCGCAGAGGTGGTCGTGAGCGGTTGCGACGGGTTTTTGCACCTCATAGACGTGAGCGACGGCACCCGGAAGAAAAAAATCGATCTGGGCGCGTACGTGGGCGCCAGTCCCGCCGTGCTGGACGGCCGCGTCTACGTGGGAACTTTTGCCGACGAAATGCTGGCGATCGATTTGCACAGCGGCAGGACCTTCTGGCGCTACAAGGATCCTAAGCGTGCATTTCCCTTTTACGCCTCGGCGGCCGTGACGGAGGAGAGAGTTATTGTCGCCGGCCGCGACAAGATGGTGCGCTCCTTCAATGCCGCGGGAGGGGAGCTTCTATGGGCTTTCGCAGCCAGGACGAAACTGGACTCCTCGCCGGTCATCGCCGGCGACCAGGTTTTTTTCGCCACCATGGGAGGGGTGATCGGCGCCCTCGATATCGAGTCGGGAGAGCAGGTCTGGGAATTTGTGACGGGATCGTCCATCTCCGCCTCGCCGAGTGTCGCCGCCGGCAAGCTGGTTGTGGGCTCGAAGAATGGAATCCTCTACTGTTTCGGCAAGAAAGAGCAAAAGTATGAGTAATCCCCGGGTACAAGCGGATCCAGCCACGACGCCGACGGGAGCCTGGAAGACGGAAGTGGGCAGCGTCTTCGTTTCCAACTATCCGCCCTATTCTTTCTGGAGCGGAGAAAACCTCTCGGCGGTGAAGGAGGTCCTCGATTCTCCTCCCGGGCCCTCCCCTGCGGGCCTGGGACTCTACCTGCATATTCCCTTTTGCCGGCGGCGCTGCAAGTTCTGCTATTTCCGCGTTTACGTCGATAAAAACAGCGCCGAGATCCGCACCTATCTCGAGGCCCTGGCCAGGGAGGTGGAGATCTACGGGAATATGCCCCGAGTGTCGGGAAGGACCTTGGGCTTCGTCTACTTTGGCGGAGGGACACCGTCCTATATCAGCAGCGGAGATTTGCGCACCCTCGCCCGCCGGCTCCAAGCGTCCCTGTCCTGGGATGGGGCGGAGGAAGTCACCTTCGAATGCGAGCCCGGGACTTTGACCCGGACCAAATTGGAAGCCATAAAGGATATCGGCGTCACCCGCCTTAGTTTGGGGGTGGAGAATTTCAATGACGAGATCCTGCGGGAAAACGGCAGGGCCCATCTCTCCCGCGAAGTCTTCGCGGTGGTCCCCTGGATCAAGGCCCTGGACTTCGATCAGGTGAACGTTGACTTGATCGCAGGGATGGTGAGAGAGACTTGGTCGAGCTGGAAGGACACGGTCCGGAAGGCCGTCGATATGGACGCGGACAGCGTCACCGTTTATCAGATGGAGCTGCCTTACAACACTCTATACTCCAAGGCGGCGCTCAGGGGGAATGGGCAAGGGCCCGGGGTGGCTGATTGGGAGACCAAGCGGGAGTGGCACCACTATGCCTTCGAGCGTCTGGCTGCAGCTGGATATGAGGTTTCCAGCGCTTACACCATGGTGAAAAAAGCTAGGACCCGCGCCTTTGTCTACCGCGATTCTCTGTGGCGGAGCAGCGACCTGATCGGGGCCGGAGTGGCTTCCTTTTCTCACATGGGAGGGCTGCACTTTCAGAACGCGGCCGCCTGGGGCGACTATATCGCCGCATTGGAGGGTGGTCAGTTGCCCTTGGACCGCGCCTTCGCCACCACCGCGGAAGAGCGCCTTACCCGGGAGATGATCTTGCAGTTGAAGATCGGGAAAATATCCAGGGGTTATTTCAGGGAGAAGTTCGGCGTGGATATTCTCGCAGCCTTCAGCCAGGCTTATGAGGACTTGAAAACCGAGGGCATGTTGGCCTGGGATTCGGAAGCAGTCGAGCTGACGCGCAAGGGGCTGCTGCGGGTGGATCAGCTATTGCCGCAGTTCTACCATCCGAAGTACCGCAATGCGCGCTATACCTGAGAGGCGGGACAAGCAAACCAAGGAGGTCGCAATGCAGCGCACGTTCTTGTTGATCGGATTGACCGGAGTTCTCCTGTCCGCCCCCGAGTCCACCGCATCCGCCGGTGGGGAATGGCCGCAGTGGCGCGGGGCCCATCGAGATGGGGTTTCGACCGAGACCGGGTTGCTGAAAACCTGGCCGCCGGAGGGACCCGAGACCTTGTGGCGTATTCAGGCGGGAGAAGGTTTCTCAGCGCTATCCGTTGCCAGGGGCCGTGCCTATACCATGTTCGCCCGGGGAAGCGCAGAATACGTCCTTTGCCTGGACGCGGAAACCGGCAAGGAGATCTGGAAGTTCGAAGCCGACGAGCTCTTTGAGGATCACCAGGGAGGCAATGGACCGCGTTCCACCCCGGCCGTCGACGGCGACCGAGTCTTCGCCCTCAGCGCCCGCGGCAGGCTCACCGCATTGAACGCCGAAAGCGGCCAAATGGTGTGGGCGTTGGACCTGGGAAAGGAGTTCGGCGGCAAAACTCCCAGGTGGGGATTCTGTGCCTCGCCCCTGGTCGAAGGTGAACTCCTCCTGGTCGAGACAGGTGGCCAGGAGAAGAATTCCTGGGCGAACCCTCTGAAGAAGTCCGATGCGGGGAAGACCATAGCCGCCTTCGACAAGAGAAACGGCGATCTGGTGTGGACTTCAGGGGCCGGCAAGTCGGCCTACTCCTCGCCGATCTCGGTCAGCGTGGGAGGGATTCGCCAGATTGTCTTTTTTACCGCCATGGGACTGGCTTCGGTCGCCCCGGCGGACGGGCGTATCTTCTGGACCTATCCCTGGGACACTAGCTACGACGTCAATGCCGCCACTCCAGTTTTCGTTCCACCCGACAGAATCTTCCTCTCCTCGGGATACGACAAAGGGGCTTCCATGGTGAAGCTCAACAGCACCGCCGGTGGGGTGGAAGTCGAAGAGGTCTGGAGGGCCCGGGTGATGAAAAACCAGTTTTCATCCTCGGTGTTGCACCAGGATCACCTGTATGGTTTCGACAATGCCATATTGAAGTGCATCGAGGCCGGCAGCGGGTCGGAGCGGTGGAGGCACCGCGGTTTTGGCAAGGGTACCCTGATCGTCGCCGACGGCCATCTGGTCATCCTCGGCGAGAGCGGCAGATTGGCCCTTGCCCAGGCCACGCCGGAGGGATTCGTGGAGAGAGCCAGCGCCCAGGTGCTGAACGGAAAATGCTGGACCATGCCGGCCCTGGCCGGAGGCAGACTGTATTTGCGCAACGAGGAGGAGATAGTTTGCCTGGATCTGAAAGGATCGAGCTGATGGTTTCCTTCGCGAGAGTGGCGCCGGCCCGGGGGTCCGGGGCGGCTGGGTGGGTCTGATGAGCAGCGGTTGGGCGGGGGTTCCCCAGCGCGAAGAGTTGGAGCGGATGCAGCTGCAGAAACTGCGGGATATGCTCGCCCCCATATTGGAGACCAACGCTTTTTACCGCCACAAGCTCAAAGGGGCGGGAATCGAACGGCCGGAGGATGTGCGGAGCCTCGAGGCCTCCCGGGGTCTGCCCTTCACTACCAGGGAGGAGTTCAGTGCCGACCAGATCGCCCATCCGCCCTTCGGCTCCAACCTGACCTTCCCGCGGCGGCGCTACATCCGCATTCACCGGACTTCGGGAACGACCGGGGGCCCCCTGCGCTGGCTGGATACGGAGGACAGCTGGCAGTGGTGGGCGCGCTGCTGGGCTGAGGTGTACGCCGGCGCAGGAGTGGACGCGGGAGATCGGGTCTTCTTTGCCTTTTCTTTTGGCCCCTTCATCGGTTTCTGGAGCGGCTATGAAGGCGCCCGGCTGATCGGGGCCCTCTCCATTCCGGGAGGGGGAATGGTTTCGGAGCAGCGGGTGAGAGCGATTGTTGAGGAAAGAGCCTCGGTGGTGGTCTGCACCCCAACCTATGCCCTGCATCTGGCCGAGGTCGCCGCCGATGCGGGTATCAGCCTGGCGGATTCCAGGGTGCGCACCACAATCCACGCGGGCGAACCCGGAGCCGCCATGGGGGCGACCAGGCAGCGCCTCGAGGACGCCTGGGGCGCCCGCTGCTTCGACCACGCCGGAGCTACCGAGGTGGGGGCGTGGGGCTTTGAGTGCGAGGAACGCAAAGGTATGCATCTTAATGAGAAAGAGTTCATCTTCGAGGTGGTGGATCCTTCTTCGGGTGAGGCCGCCACGGACGGCGAGCTGGTGGTCACCAATCTGGGGCGAGTCGGCATGCCTGCCATTCGCTATCGCACCGGCGACAGAGTGAGGCTGCATGAACGTCCCTGCGCCTGCGGGCGTCCTTTGCAGCGCCTGGAGGGTGGAGTTGTAGGGAGGCTGGACGACGCTCTCATTATCCGCGGCATGATTGTCTATCCCAGTACCGTCGAGAATGTAGTCCGCCGCTTTTCCGCGGTGGGCGAGTTCGCGGTGGAGGTCTATCGCCGCGAGGTGCTCGACGAGCTGAAGGTCCGGGTGGAGCTCGCCCGGGGCGAAGGGGAAGAGATCGCACCTGCTATTGTCAATGAGTTTCGCCATTCTCTGGGCTTGCGCGTCGAGGTCGAGATTGTTCCCCGGGGGTCCTTGCCGCGTTTTGAATTCAAGGCCAGGAGGGTTGTCGATCTCCGCTGAAGTACATCAACTGGCTGGTGAATACTCGAGGAGATTCAGAGATTGAGTGACGTGATCGTCGTCGGCGGTGGACCTGCGGGAAGTACTGTGGCAGCCCTGCTGGCGGAAATGGGACTCAGGGTGCTGCTTCTGGAGCGAGCCCCCAGGCCGTGTTTCAAGATCGGCGAATCCCTGATGCCGGGAACATATTGGACCTTCGCGCGCTTGGGCGTTCTGGAAAAATTAAAGGCCAGTCACTTCCCCGAGAAATACAGTGTCCAGTTCTACTCCCGGACCGGCAAAGGCTCCAAACCGTTCTACTTCTTCGAGACCAATCCCCACGAAAGTTCGATGACCTGGCAGGTGCTGCGCAGCGAGTTCGACCAGATTCTCCTCGACAACGCCGCCGCGAAAGGAGCGGAGGTCCGGCGCGGAGTCAGTGTCCAGGAGGTGCGGTTCGAAGGGGGCCGGGCGGTCGGGGTGGTGGCGAGAAATGCGGGCGGCAGTTTGGAGGAGCTGGGGGCGAGGGTGGTGGTCGACGCGACGGGTCAAAGCGCCCTGCTTGCGCGCAGGTTGAAGATCAAATCCACCGAGCCCGCACTGATGAAAGCGTCTATCTTCACCCATTTCGCGGGGGGTCTGCGCGACGAGAGCATCGACGCCGGCGCCACTCTCGTTTTTCACACCAGCAACGAGGATTCCTGGTTCTGGTTCATCCCCCTTCCCGGCGACCGGGTCAGCGTGGGGGTGGTTGGATCGCTGCCCTATCTTTTGCAGGGGCGCCGCGATGCAGCACAGAAAATTTTCGACGACGAAGTCGAAAAGTGTCCAGCCCTGAGGCAGCGGCTCTCGGGTGCCGAACAGGTTTTTCCAGTCAAGGTGACCCGTGATTTCTCCTATCGCGCCGGCCGCATTGCCGGCCACGGCTGGGTTCTGGTGGGAGACGCGTTCGGGTTTCTGGATCCCATCTATTCTTCGGGGGTGCTCCTGGCCCTCAAGTCGGGCGAATGGGCCGCGGACGCCATTCTCACGGCCTTTGAAATGGGGGACTTCGGCCCCGCCCGACTGGGCCGCTTCGGTCCTGAATTCGCGGCAGGTATGGAGGCCGTGCGCAAGCTGGTTTACGCCTTCTACACCAGAGAATTCAGCTTCGCCCGGTTTCTGAGGCAGTACCCGCAGTGCAAGCAGGGGATCATCGATATACTGAGTGGCGATGTCTTCAAGGAGGAAGTGAACGCCGTATTTGCACCGCTGGGACAAATGTGCCAGCTCCCGGCCAGCCGGGAGCTGAGTCTTTGCTGAGCTACAGGGTCAGGATGCCATGAATAGTTCGTTTCTTCGTCGATTGCTTTACGGTGCCCTCTTCGTACTATACTTGCTGCACAACGATCTGTGGTTCTGGCACGATCCGCGACTGGTGCTGGGATTGCCCATCGGGATGCTATATCATATCTGCTTCTGCCTGTTCGCCGCGGTGTTGATGGCCTTGCTGGTCACCTGTGCCTGGCCCCGCCACCTGGACCTTGAGGAGGAGACGGACCAGTGACTGTCGCGATCATCTTCGCCTATCTGGCCATTGTCCTGCTGGTCGGCAGCCTCAGCCACCGCTTCTTCCGCGGCACCGGCGAAGACTACTTCGTCGCCAGCCGCAGTATCGGGCCCTTCCTGCTGTTGATGTCGCTTTTCGGAACCAACATGACCGCATTTGCCATTCTGGGCGCCTCGGGCGAGGCCTATCATGAAGGGATAGGAGTCTTTGGGCTCATGGCTTCTGCTTCGGCTCTGATCATCCCCTGCGTCTTCTTCTTTGTGGGGACACGCGTGTGGGCGCTCGGAAAAGAGCACGGCTATCTAACCCAGGTGCAGTACTTCAGGGCGCGCTGGGATTCGAATGGCTTGGGCCTGCTATTGTTCCTCGTGCTCATCGCCCTGGTGATTCCCTATCTTTTGATCGGAGTCATGGGAGGCGGCATCACTTTGCATCAGATCAGCGGGGGGCAGATCCCCGAGTGGGTGGGCGGGCTCCTTGTCTGCGCCGTTGTCCTGACCTATGTCTGCTACGGCGGTCTGCGCGGCACCGCATGGGCCAATACCTTTCAGACTCTGGTGTTCATGATTCTCGGCGCCGTGGCTTTTTTCAGCATAGTTTCCAGCATGGGGGGATTTTCCCAGGCCATGTCCTCAGTCGCGCAGCATCATCCGCAACTACTCGTGCGCGGTGAGCAAATAAATCCCGTCAAGCTGCTGACCTATACCTGCATTCCGCTCTCGGTGGGGATGTTCCCCCACATGTTCATGCATTGCCTCACCGCCAAAAGCGCCAAGACCTTTCGCTATCCGCTGATGTTCTACCCCCTTTGTATTGCCATCGTCTGGATTCCCAGCGTGCTGCTCGGGGTTCTGGGCAGCGTCGACCTTCCCGGTCTCAAAGGGGCGGCGGCGAATTCGGTGTTGGTGAAGATGATCGAGCTGCACGCACCAGAGGTCCTGGCCGGACTCCTGGCAGCGGGTGTTTTTGCGGCAATCATGTCGTCGCTGGATTCCCAGGTGCTCTCCATCGGAACCATGTTCACCCAGGATATCGTGCGCCACTATGGCTTTCACGACCGCATGGGGGAAAGGCAGCAGGTCTTCTGGGGCAGACTCTTCGTGGTCGCCATTCTCGCCCTGACCTACGTGCTTTCCCTGGTTTCGGCGCGGAGCATTTTCAAGTTGGCCGTCTGGTCTTTCAGCGGATTCGCCGCGCTCTTTCCGGTGGTTGTGGCCGCGCTCTTCTGGAAGCGCAGTACGAAATACGGCGGCCTGGCGTCCGTTGTGAGCGTGGTGATTTTGTGGAGCTATTTTTTCCTGCAGGGGTGGCGCACTCCTGGATATACTCTGGGTGGGACCGGGGTCATGCCGGTAGCGGTCATGCTGGTTGTATCGGCCGCGGCCATGATCGTCGTTTCTCTGCTTACCAAGCCTCCGCGTTCTTCCGTAGTGAAAAAGTTCTTCGCCACCGACGACTGATGAAAGTCGCTTTCATCACCGCCGGCGCTGCCGGCATGTACTGCGGAAGCTGTATCCGCGACAACGCTCTGGCGGCCGCGTTGCAGAGGCTGGGGATCGATGTCGCCCTCATTCCGACCTACACTCCCCTGCGCACGGACGACGCCAACGTCAGTTTGGGGCGCATTTTTTATGGGGGCATCAATGTCTACCTGCAACAGAAAGCAGCTCTGTTCAGGCACACCCCCTGGTTCCTGGACCGCCTCTTCGATCGCCCCTCGCTGTTGAACGGGCTGTCCCGGTTCAGTCCGTCAACCCGCGCCGAGGATTTGGGAGCGCTCGCGGTTTCGGTGCTGCAAGGAGAGGAGGGAAAGCAGCGCAAGGAGTTGGCCAAGCTGATCCATTGGCTCGGGGAGGACTACGGACCCGATTTGGTCCAGCTCACTAATTCCATGTTCGCTGGAATTGCCCGCGAGATCAAGAAAAAGCTGGGAGTTCCAGTCCTCTGTTCTTTGCAAGGGGAGGATCTTTTTCTGCAGCAACTGGTGGAACCCTACAAAACGCAGGCTTTGCAGATTCTGCGCCTCCGCTGCCGGGACGTGGATGGGTTCGTCGCGCCTTGCAGGTATTATGCCGAGTTCATGGCTCATCATCTGGGAATTGCAAAAGGCAAGATACGGGTAGTCGAGCTCGGCCTGAATCTGTTGGGCCACGGGGTGGAGAGGAGGAACTTGAGCGGGGAGGTGTTTACCGTGGGCTACCTGGCCCGCATCTGTCCGGAAAAGGGGCTTCACCTGCTGGTGGAGGCGTTTTACCGGTTGAGCCGGCGTCTGGGCAAGGGCGCCCTCAAGCTCAAGATCGCCGGCTATCTCGGAGAGCGGGATCGCTCCTACCTCGAGGGGTTGATGGGGCGGATCGATGCATGGGGTCTGAGGACAGAGGTAGAATATTTGGGCGCCGTCGACCGCGAGGGCAAAATCGATTTCCTCAACGGACTGCACATTTTGTCCGTGCCCACGGTCTATGAGGAACCCAAAGGGCTTTTCGTCCTGGAGGCCCTGGCCAACGGGGTGCCCGTGGTGCAGCCGCGCCACGGTGCCTTCCCCGAATTGATTGAGGCGACCGGCGGTGGAATTCTGGTGCAGCCGGGGTCGGCGGAGGCAGTTGCCGCCGCCATAGACGAGTTGATGAAGGACGCCGGGCTTCGAGAGCGCTTGGCGAGGCGGGGCAAAGAAGCGGTGCATCAAAGGTTCGGGGACGAGGTGATGGCGGCGGCGACTGTGGAGCTGTATCGAGAATTTGTGAGCTAGTGCCTGCGCGCGTAAGCGTACCAACGAGGGCGCCCGAAGCGCCCGGCTCGCAAGGCGCTAAGAAAAATTAGGAGGGAGTTCGGCGATGACCTGGTTGATCTATGCGCTGGTGGCGGTTGCGGCCTGGGGCTGCTATGGAGTTTTTCTGCATACGGGGCAGTTGGCCATGGGGGATTTGGTCTATGGGCGTTACAAGGCCTACCTCCTTGTGGGGGTGGCCTATTTACTGACCGCGGTGGCAGGGTCGGCTATCGTGCTCTGGATCGGTGGGGCTTCCTGGAGTTTCTCGGCGAAAGGCGCAGGGTGGTCGTTGGCGGCGGGTTTTGCCGGTGCACTCGGGGCCCTGGGCGTCCTGCTGGCCTTCGGAGCAAGGGGGACGCCCAGCGTGGTCATGTCGATCGTCTTTGCCGGAGCCCCCATTGTCAATGCATTGGTTGCCCTGGCGGCGCATCCTCCCGCTAACGGGCTGGGGGCTCTGCGCTGGCCTTTCGTGCTGGGGATTCTCCTGGCCGCCTTCGGCGGTTTTCTGGTCACTCTCTACAGACCCGGATCCTAGATTGCCATGGCCTGCGCATACCGGACGCATCGGAGAATAGAGTTTGCCGACACCGACATGGCCGGCATTGTCCACTTCTCCCGCTTCTTCGTCTTCATGGAAGCCGCGGAGCATGAATTCCTCCGCGCCCAGGGATTGAGCGTGTTTATGGAACGGGATGGAGACCACATCAGTTGGCCCCGGCTGAGGACATGGTGCGAATATCTGAATCCGGCCAAATTCGAGGATGTGCTGGACATCCATTTGAAGGTCTTGAAAGTAGGCCGCAAATCTCTGACCTATGGCTTCGTCTTCTCGAGGGGCGAGGTGGAGGTTGCGCGGGCACAGGTGAAGGTAGCCTGCTGCATCTGCAATACCGGGGAGAGGATGAGGGCTGTTCTCATTCCCGACTTTGTCTCCGAAAAAATCGAAGAGGCTCCCCCTTCCCATGAGTGACCATTTTTCCCTGGAAGTCTCCCAGGTCCGCAAAAGTTATGCAGGAGTCCAGGTCCTCAAAGGCATTTCCCTGGCGCTGACCCAGGGGCAGTCTCTGGCCGTAACGGGCCCTTCGGGCTCGGGCAAAAGCACCTTGTTACACCTGATAGGCACCCTGGACGCCCCTTCGTCGGGAAGGATCGCCATCGCCGGCGAGGACCCCTTCGCCCTCGCCGAACCCGAGTTGGCGGCCTTCCGCAATCAAATTATCGGCTTCGTCTTTCAGGATCACCACCTACTGCCGCAGTATTCGGTTCTGGAAAACGTGCTCGTTCCCACCATGGTCTTCAGGCGCAGGGGGGACGACGTCGAGGCCCGGGCGCTTGAATTACTCCAGGCGGTCGGTCTCTCCCACCGTCTCCATCACTTCCCCGGGGAGCTCTCCGGCGGCGAATCCCAGCGCGTGGCCGTTGCCCGCGCCCTCGTCAACCAGCCCCGTCTTCTTCTCTGCGACGAACCCACCGGCAATCTCGACCACTCCACGGCGGCTGCGGTGGCCGACCTCCTGTTTGAGTTGCACAGGTCGGCGCAAACCATTCTGGTAGCGGTAACCCACAGTCTCGATCTGGCGGCCGGATTCGACCGCCGCATTGAATTGAAGGGCGGTACTTGCGTCGAAGTCTGATCCATTTCAGGCGCCTGCATACAGCGGTGATGCTGGCCTCGGCGCTGGCCACGGCGGTGCTCACAGGTGCGCTCCTGGTGGGGGATTCGGTGCGCGGCAGCCTGCGGGATTTGACCCTGGAGCGGCTAGGTAAAATCGATCACGCCTTGGTCGCGCAGCGCTTCTTCCGGGAGAAATTGGGGGCGGATCTGGCCGCCGACCCTGGTTTTTTAGTCTCCTTCGAGGGAATCGTTCCAGCGATTCTTCTCAACGGCAGCGCCACAGCCGCACATACCCGCCGCCGCGCATCCCGCGTCCAGGTGGCCGGGGTCGACGAGGCCTTTGCCAGCCTGGGAGGGAGTGAGCAGACGGCAGTGAGAGTGCTGGACTTTTTGCGCCGAAATCCAGACCAGAATTTTGCCCCCGTAGTCCTCAACCAATCTCTACAGAGGGAGATGCAGGTGGTGGTTGGAGATCACATCCTCCTGTCCTTCGAGAGACAGAGCGATATCCGGCGCGAATCCGTATACGGCCGGAGAAATTCCGCCGCCGTGGTCCAGACTCTCAGACTCACTCTGGCAGGAGTCGTCCCCGACCGTGGACTTGGCCGATTGGCTCTCCATCCCCATCAGGCCCTGCCGCTCAATGCCTATGTCGCGCTCTCCGATCTGCAAAAGGCGCTGGAGCAGGAGGGGCGCGTGAACGCCCTGTTTGCGACCTCCAGGACAGCTTCGGGATCACCCGGGTCCACCGAAATTCTAGAGGATGCACTGCACCGAGTTCTGCAGCTTGAAGACCTCGGTCTGACATTGCGACCGGGGTCGGGTTTCTTCGCCCTCGAAAGCAACCGGTTTGTCCTCCAGCCCCACATCATTGCAGCGGCTCGAGAGCTGGCGCTGGAAATGAAGGCACCGTTGCAACCCATTCTGACTTATCTGGCCACCAGGATAAAATCCGGAGACCGTGCCGTCCCCTATTCGGCCATTGCAGCCTTCGATGCCGGGGCTGCTGCAATGGACTCCTTCGGCGAATTCGAGTTGATCGATGGATCACCGGCGCCCATTCTGGCCGAGGATGAAATCCTGCTCAACCAATGGGCAGCCGGAGACCTGGGCGTCCGGGAGGGAGATTTGATCGAGGTCAGCTACTTTGTCCTCGGTCCAGGGGAAAAGCTGCGGACCGAAGAGAAGAAATTTCGCCTGCGTGGAGTGGTGGCCCTCAGGGCAATGGCCGCCGATCCGCTGTTGACGCCGAAATTTCCGGGAATACACGACGCGAACGACATTTCCGCCTGGGATCCCCCATTTGCAATCGATTTGAGCTCGATTCGCCGCGTGGACGAGGCCTACTGGGACGACTTCGGCGCTACCCCCAAAGCTTTTGTGGCAGCAAGTAGCGGACAGCGGTTATGGCGCAGCCGCTTCGGCGACTTGACTTCCATGTGGATCGGCGCCCCGGCCGCTGCCGATTTGTCCGCCACCCGGTTGCGGTTTCACCAGGAACTGGTGCGCAGGATCCGTCCCCAGGAGCAAGGTCTGGCGTTTCAGCCGGTCAGAGTCCAGGGTCTCGAAGCTGCTGCTGGCGCCACCGACTTCGGCATGCTCTTCCTGGGGTTCAGTTCGTTCCTCATAATTTCCGCTACCCTGCTGGTGGGATCGCTTTTCAGACTCGGAGTGGAGCAGCGGTCAAGAGAGATCGGGGTTCTTTTGGCGCTGGGCTATCCGCTGGCCTTTGTGCGCTGGCGCTTCATGGCCGAAGGTGGCGTCCTGGCCGGGCTCGGCAGTGCTGCCGGTGTGGGTGGGGCGATCCTTTACGCCTGGCTGTTGATGGCGGGTTTGCGCACATGGTGGTCGGCGGCGGTGGGCACCCCATTTCTGGATCTCCACATTCAGCCGCTGAGCCTGGCCGCGGGCTACATGGTCTCGGTAGCCGTGGTCCTGGTTTTTATCGGGTGGACGGTGAGGCAGTGTGGCAGGGCTCCGGTCCGGGCGCTGCTCAGCGCAACCGTCGCGCTGGAGGGGATCGAGTCCCGCCGCCGGACCCGGGTAGTGGCCATTGCCTGTCTGGTGGCCGGAGGCGCTCTGGTTACAATGACCTTCTTTGTCGATCCGGCCGATGCGGTCAGCTTGTTCTTTGCCAGCGGCACACTGCTGCTGGTAGCGGGGCTGGCTCTGCTTTCCCTTTGGCTGCGGCGGGAAAGACGGTGGAGGCATTCAGCATTGAATCCCGGCATCGCCGGGATGGTCCGCATGGGAATCAGGAATAGCAGTCGTCGTCCCGGGCGCAGCATGATCTGCGCCGCTCTGGTAGGTTGCGCCTGTTTCATTATCGTAGCGGTAGGGATCAACCGCAGGGTCGGGGCAGAAGATACCGCTTCTGTCCACAAGGAATCGGGACTTGGAGGATTTACTCTTGTGGCGGAAGCCGACGTTCCCCTGCACCATGACTTGAACTCCACCGAGGGACGTTTGGAGTTGGGATTCGCCGGTGAGGACACCCTCATCCAGGATGGTACCCGGATCTTTCCTGTGCGGAGTCTGCCCGGAGAGGACGTCAGCTGTCTCAATCTCTACCAGCCGCGAAGGCCGCGGCTGCTGGGCGTTCCCTCTGAGCTGATCGAACGGGGTGGGTTTCAATTTCAGCAGACCCTGGAAGACGTCGAGAATCCATGGCGCTTGCTGGAACAGGAGCCGGAGCCGGGTGTGATTGCGGCTATCGGCGATTACAATTCAGCCCGTTGGATTCTGCACCGCGGTCTCGGCGCCGACTTGCTGGTCCAGGATGAAGGGGGACGGGATTTGCGGCTGCGTCTGGTTGGCCTCCTGAAGGGCAGTATCTTTCAAGGCGAGTTGCTGATTTCGGAGACCAATTTCAAGCGCTACTTTCCCAGCCGCACAGGATACAGCTATTTCCTGATTCAAACAGCGGCAGATCCACCCGGGGACCTTGCCTCGAACCTGGAATGGGCCCTGAGTCTATTCGGCTTTGACGTCACCCCCACCACTGAAAGACTGGCCGATTTTCAAGCGGTGGAAAATACTTACCTCTCCACATTTCAAACTCTGGGCTGGCTGGGTTTGCTCTGGGGAACCCTCGGCCTGGGAATCCTTCTGCTGAGGAACGCCATTGAACGCTGCGGGGAGCTGGCCACCCTGCGGGTTTGTGGCTTTCGACGTTGGATGCTGACTTTGATGCTCCTGGCGGAAAACGGTTTTCTACTGGGGATGGGCATGTTGATCGGCGCTCTTGCGGCCATGGTCGCGGTTGTTCCGCATTTGCTGGCTTCGGGTGCTCAGGTTTCGTGGATCTCACTGGCCCTTTCCTTGTTTCTGGTGCTTGCCGCCGGCTTGGCGGCCAGTGCCGCCGCGGCTATATGGGCCCTGCGGCAGCCCTTGTTGCCGGCGTTGAAGGCGGATTAGGGGGTTGTAGGGGTGGGGCAAATTTCTAATATATCATTTGTCCGGTATATGGTTGTTGGTACAACAATAATCGTGGTTTGCGGAGAGGAATGTATTCCTGAAGGTAAGCGGCGATGCGGCGGAGCTTTGGCGAACTACTGATTATTTTTTAGGAGGAAGGACCATGGCAAATGCGGTGATCGTGATAGATATGCAGAAGGGCTTCATGGCACCCGAGGGAACCTTGTACTGCGGCGATGAGGCCCGCGCCATCATTCCGCGGATCGAAGCGCGGGTGCAGCAGGAGAAGGCCGCCGGAGCCGTGGTTTTTTTCACCCAGGACAGCCATGAACCCGATGACAAGGAGTTCGAGATGTTCCCCCCCCACTGTATATACGGCAGTGTGGAGGAGGAGATCATCGAGGAATTGGCGCCTTCGACCAGGGATGCGAGGATAGTCAAGAAACGGCGCTACAGCGCTTTTTTCGAAACCGATCTGGCGCTGCAACTGAAAGATCTGAGGCCGGACAAGGTCGTGGTGATGGGGGACTGTACGGATATCTGCGTGCTGCACACCGTATCGGAGCTGCGCAACCGGGACTACAAAGTAGAAGTGCCGGCTGATTGCGTGGCCAGTTTTGATCGGGCTCAGCACGATTGGGCCCTGGACCACATGGAGAAGATTCTGGGGGCGTCCATAACTCGAAAGCAGGGGTGTTACTGAGGATGGACGACGACCGTCTCTTTGCGCCCAGCCAGACCACCCTCAGAGGTCACAACGCGGACGTGTACTTCCGGCGCAGCAGCGCTATCCTCGCCGCCGAGGAATTGGACCCGGTGGTGGCGATGGAGTTTTTCTGCCGGCAGCGGGCTTTGCTGTGCGGTATGCGCGAGGTCCGCGCATTGTTGCGGCGGGCTCTGGAGGGGAGCGGCGAGGTCTGGAGCCTGGAAGAGGGAGATTGGATCGAGCCTGGCGAGGTGGTGTTGCGCGTCCGCGCTCATTATCGCCGCTTTGGTATTTATGAAACCGCTCTACTGGGCATTTTGAGCAGTGGAACAGGATGGGCGACGGCGGCGGCGCTCTGCACCGAGGCGGCGGGAGATATCCCGGTTATCAGTTTCGGGGCGCGCCATGTGCATCCGGGGGTCAGCGCCTGGATGGAGTACGCGGCCGTGGTGGGGGGCTGCATGGGCTGTGCGACCCCGGGTGGGGCAGAACTGTCCGGCGTTGATCCGCGCGGGACCTTGCCCCACGCCTTGATCCTGGTCATGGGAGATACGGTCGCGGCGATGCAAGCTTTTGACCGCCATATCGACCCCGAAGTCAATCGCCTTGCCCTGGTCGATACCTTCAAGGACGAAGCCGAGGAGAGCCTGCGGGTGGCCGAGGCAATGGGGGATAGACTCTGGGGTGTGCGTCTGGATACCCCGAGCGAACGTGGCGGGGTAACCGCCGCGCTGGTCGAGGAGGTGCGGTCGCGGTTGGATCAGGGAGGGTACGGCCACGTCAAGCTCGTGGTTTCGGGCGGCATTGACGCAGTGCGCATACGACACTTCCGCGAGTGCGGAGCCCCGGTGGACCTATTCGGAGTGGGTAGTGCTATCAGTGGGGCCTCTCCGGTAGATTTCACTGCGGATATCAAGGAGGTGGAAGGCCGACCCGTGGCCAAGCGCGGCAGGATTCCGGGAACTGCGGAGAATCCCCGTCTGCGCCGGCTGGATTTGGGTGCGCCCGGTTGAATCCCCGCTTTTCGGACTGGGATAAAGAAACCCCTAATTGATGGCCCTGGATTATTCACTGTTCTCGTCTTCGGTCTCCTTTGCCTCTTCCTGCTCTCTGGCTGCGCGGGATTCGTCGAGGCGGTCCAGGAGTTGCTCCGTAAGATCGTATTTTTCCTCGGCGACGTAGACGATGGCACCGGTGCCGCCTACATCAAAAATAAAATCGTAGCCTTCCTCGCGGCCCATATGCTGCAGACTGTCGTTGATCCACTCGAAGATGGGAGCGGATAACTCGATGTTTTTCTGTACCAATTCCCCCTCCGGGCCCATCTTCTTGGCCTCGAATTCCATTAACTGCATCCTCTTCTCCTCGAACTCAGTTCGCAGTTCCGCCTTTCTGGATTCGCTCATCAGAAGTTCCTGCTTTTGGAAGTCTTCCTGCATTTTGAGCAGTTTGCTCTGGCGGTCGCCGATTTCGCGCTCGTATTTCTGCCGCAATTGGTCGAATTGGCGCTGGGCATCCTTGAACTCCGGCAACCTTTCCTTGAGGATATTCGAGTTGATGTAGCCCAATTTCAACTCGCCCAGGACGGGACCGGTCAGGACGAGCAAGGATATAACAACGGCGGGTAGAATGGATCGTTTCATGACCTCTCCTTGTTTGACGAAACGTAAGGGACGGTAGTATGGGATTTCAAGCCGGGACGAATTTGTCAAAACCAACTAAATAAGATAATGTCTTGCCCTTTGAGTGCCACAGAAGAAAACCAGGTTCTCTTCCATTTGGATTCCCGCCTTCAGCCGGAATGAGGATTTTTATATTTTAAGTAAGCTGAACAGGCTTTCGGAAATCCCCGCAACCCTGTTTCTTTGGCGCTCGGACCGGGGGATCTTGCAGATACCCGCCCAAATGGATTCAACCATGGCCTTCGACGATCTTCCCAAAATCGCCCTGGTGCAGATGGAGGTCTTGCCCGGCCGCCCCGATCTCAATGTTGCCAGGATGGAGAAGTGTATCCACAGTGCGCGCCGGGAGGACGCTGAGATAGTTGTCTTTCCCGAATTGTGCATAAGCGGCTACATCCTGGGGGATTTGTGGGAAATGGATACCCTTGTCCAGGACTATGCAGATTACAGCGAGGTTATTCGTCAGGCCAGTGCAGGATTGACGGTGGTATTCGGGAACGTAGCGGTGGACCGTAATCTGATTGGCGAAGACGGTCGTATCCGCAAGTACAATGCAGTCTACGTCTGTTCGGACCGGCGTTACTCGCGGCGGTGCAATATTCCAGGCGGTTTGGCGGCGGGTATACAACCCAAGACCTTGCATCCTAACTACCGGTTTTTTGACGACGACCGCCATTTCTACTCGGTGCGAAAATTGGCACAGGAGCAGGGATGTTCGGTCTACGATTGGATGATACCGTTCGAAATCGAACTGCGCCAGGGGGGCTCATTTAAATTCGGCGTACAACTATGCGAGGACATCTGGTGCCAGGACTACCGCTGGGAGCAGGACGTTCTGGATACCTTGAAGGTCTATTGCGGACGCGGGGCGCAGGCCGTATTCAACCTCTCCTCGTCGCCGTGGACATGGCAGAAGAACGACAAGCGGAATCGAGTCGTGCGCCGGATCCTGCAGCGGTCTCCCCTGCCATTCTTCTATGTCAACCACACCGGGGCACAGAACAACGGCAAGAACATCATTGTCTTCGACGGCGATACAACGGCCTATGATGCCCACGGCGAGATCCTCCGCCGGGCACGTGGATGGAGGGAAGAGATTATCTTCACCCGCGGAAACAAGGAAGTCGCGGACACCGAGAGCGAGATCGAGTCGGTCTACCAGGCCATCCTCTCCGGCCTGCGCCACTTGGACTACATCCGCGGAAGGGAGAGCAAGTTTCTCATCGCCGTCAGTGGCGGCATCGATTCGAGCACAGTGGCTTGCCTGCTGGTTAGGGCCTTTGGCCCAGAGCGCGTATTTGCGGTCAATATGCCGACGCGCTTCAATTCCTCCGTCACCCAGAAAAACGCCCGTAGAGTTTGCGCCGAGCTCGGTGTCGAATACATCAGTTCTTCGATCCAGGATCTTTATGAGCGGGTGTCCGCCAGGATTAAGGAAACAGAATTTGCTGGGTGGAGGGGGAACTATACCCAGTTGGTAGACGAAAACATTCAGAACCGCATTCGTTTTTCGGACATCCTTTCAGGGCTGGCGGCCAAATACGGCCTGATCTTTACCAACAATGGCAACAAAACCGAAATGGCTCTGGGCTACGCCACTCTCTACGGCGACGTCAATGGCGCCGTAGCTCCGATTGCAGATCTCTACAAGGTTCAGGTAGTTGAACTGGCCGGATATCTTAATGAGCGCATCTTCGGAGGCCAGGTGATTCCAGCCAATCTGATTAGTGGTGCGACAGTGCCCAGCGCCGAGTTGTCCGCAGATCAGGACGTCAACAAAAGATGGGGAGATCCCATCAAATACGGATACCACGATGCAGTAGTGAAACAAATGATTGAATACCGCAGGCATCCTGCGGACTTTCTGCAGTGGTTTATCGACGGAGACCTTTTTGAACGACTGGGCTGGTTCGACCGAGAGGCCTGGCGTTCCTACTTTTCGGACTCGCGGAGTTGGACAGAGGATCTGGAGTGGGTGGATAGACAGGTGCGCATAAATTACTTCAAGCGCGTACAGGCACCTCCTATCATAGTGTTAAGCAAGCGTGCTTTTGGATTTGATCTGCGCGAACCCCAGTTGCCGGAATATGTTCCTTCGATCTACAACAGTCTGAAGGAGAAAGTGCTAAGCATGGCGATTTAGGGGAAAGAAAAATTGAAGGGGTACAGAAAGAGCGCCGGCAATGTTGGATGCCGGCGCTCTTTCCAATGGTAGAGAGCAAAGAACGATAAATGTCCTACTGCAGTCCTTCTGTTTTTTCTCAGGTACCTACTTCTTCTTTGCTGCGGTCTTTTTCTTTGGGGCGGCTTTTTTCTTTGCTGCGGTTTTCTTTTTAGGGGCGGCTTTTTTCTTTGCTGCGGCCTTCTTCTTTGGAACGGCCTTTTTCTTTGCTGCGGTCTTTTTCTTTGGAGTGGCTTTTTTCTTTGCTGCGGTCTTTTTCTTTGGAGTGGCTTTTTTCTTTGGAGTGGCTTTTTTCTTTGCTGCGGTCTTTTTCTTTGGGGCGGCTTTTTTCTTTGCTGCGGTTTTCTTTTTAGGGGCGGCTTTTTTCTTTGCTGCGGCCTTCTTCTTTGGAACGGCCTTTTTCTTTGCTGCCATGAAAATTCTCCTCTCCTTTGGGCAAGTGGATGATAATTAGTTAAACTCTCAAAAAATTATCATCAAGTTGCGAAAAAATAACCAATCTTAAATTTTCAAGCAAGAAAAATATAGGCCACCAACATCAATGTAGTCTCCAAAATTTATTCCTTGCCGAATTCTTCGTTTCAGACAAAGAGGCCCTGCCGTTAATTTTCAGCAGGGCCTCTTTGTCCATCACCATTTTTTACATGTTCGAAATGTCTAGCAAGTTGCCGGGAACTTCCGAAGGCAAATCAGTTCGGATTTCCTGATCGCTGTAGAGTAAGTCTTGAAGGGTTGTTTGACGAAGAACCTGATCTACAGCCTGTTGAACCCTTCCCCATAAGGCGCGAACAGAACATTCTGTGGACGAATGCTGGCAGCATTCTTCGCTGCCGGTAAAGTGATCGCAGAATCCTGGCTCGTAGAGACGCCCACCCAGAACGGCGAGCACTTCACCAATGACGATTCGGTCGGATGGGAGGGCAAGGGTATAACCGCCATGTTGACCGCGGACGCTTTCCACAAAACCGGCCTGGCGCAGAATGCGCAGGAGTTTGGCGACATTGTGGGAGGAAATACCTTCGAGTTGGCCGATTTCAAGAATGGTCAGGCTTTGTCTCGATTCGCAGTTTGCCAGTTGAAGCAGGCAGCGCAGGCCGTATTCTTCCTGGGCACTAAGTTTCATATTACATCATACCTAATTCGAGTTTGGCTGCGTCAGACATCATATCGGGATTCCATGGCGGATCCCATACGACTTCAACTCTGGCCTTCTCAACTACCGGAATTTCCTCCTCGATCTTTTTCTGGACCTCGGGAGGAAGCGATCCTGCCACGGGGCAAGCTGGCGAAGTAAGAGTCATGGTGACATCCACGTGGTCCTCTGCGGGAGTTTCGATTTTGTAGATCAGGCCCAACTCGTAGATATCGACGGGGATTTCCGGGTCATAGCAAGTCTTCAGTACATCGACAACCTGAGCGGCGAGACTGTCGGCGGGATAGTTTTCTTGCACGGAATACCTCCTCTTACTCTGTCGTTACGGTGTCATCTCGTTTGTCGAGCGCGGCTTTCATGGTGTGCCATGCCAGAGTGGCGCATTTGATCCGCATGGGAAAATCACGTACGCCGGCAAAGACGGCCAATTTGCCCATTTTTTCCATGTCTACTATATCGTCATCGTTGGTAGTGACCAGAGCATGGAATTGGTCGAATATTTTCTGGGCGTCATCGGCATTCTTGCCCTTCAGAGTCGAACTCATCAGAGAAGCAGAGGCCTTGGAAATGGCGCAGCCCGATCCTTCGAAGCGAATGTCTTCAATGACCCGGTCGTCGTTCAGATAGAGGTAGACGTGGAGGTGATCACCGCATAAAGGGTTGAGCCCTTCCTGGACGCGATTGGCGCCTTCCAATTTTCCGAAGTTGCGCGGATTTTTGTTGTGGTCGAGAATGATTTGCTGATAGAGTTCGCGGAGTTCGGTCATTAGTGGAATACCTCGGTGACTTTGTGGAGTGCCGCACCCAAGGCGTCGACTTCTTGGCGGGTATTGTAGAATGCCAGGGAAGCGCGGGCAGTGGCCGCAAGGCCATAGCGTCGCATCAGGGGTTGGGCGCAGTGGTGGCCGGTGCGGACGGCCACACCCTCTGTGTCCAGGATGGTGCCGATGTCGTGCGCATGAGCGGAATCCATGACAAAGGAGATGACCCCCACCTTTTTCGCAGCAGTGCCAATGATGCGCAGACCCTCGATCTGCGCCAGGGCTTGGTGAGCATAGTTGAGCAGATCCGTTTCGTAGGCAGCGATCCTTTCTAGACCAACTCTGGAGACGTAATCGATAGCCGCCTCCAGACCAATGGCGCCGGCGATGTGGGGCGTGCCGGCTTCGAATTTGTTGGGCACATCCGCGTAGGTTGTCTTTTCAAAGGTTACGGATTGGATCATGGAACCGCCGCCCTGGTAGGGCGGCATGGCTTCGAGAAGCTCCTTCTTGCCGTAGAGCACGCCGACTCCCGTGGGACCGAAGAGCTTGTGCCCCGAAAACACATAAAAATCGCAGTTCAGCGCGCGCACATCGATTGGCAGATGTGGCGCTCCCTGGGCGCCGTCGACGAGGACGGGCACCCCGCGGGCGTGGGCAAGTTCAATGATTCGTTCCACCGGGATAATTGTACCCAGCGCATTGGAGGCATGGGTCACGGCGACCATTCGTGTGTGGTCGTTGAGGAGCCTCTCGTAGTCTTCAAGCAGGAAATTTCCGTTGTCGTCGACCGGCGCAACTCTTAGAACCGCGCCTTTCTCCTCGCATAGTTGCTGCCAGGGCACGATGTTGGAATGGTGCTCGAGATGGGAGATAATTATCTCGTCTCCGACGCCGACCCGTTGCCTCCCATAGGTCTGTGCAACCAGGTTGATGCCTTCGGTTGTTCCGCGCACAAAGATGATCTCGCTGCTGTCTGCAGCGTTGAGGAAGAGGGATACCCGGCCGCGGGCGCGCTCGTAGGCGAAGGTGGCTTGCTGGCTCAAAAAGTGAACGCCGCGGTGGATATTGGAGTTCTCTTCGGAGTAATAGCGCGCCAGCGCATCGATCACCGCTTGCGGTTTCTGGGTGGTTGCCGCGTTGTCGAAATAAGCCAGAGTTTTGCCGCGGATGCGCTGCCGCAGGATGGGAAAGTCCTGGCGCAGAGTCTCTACATCCAGAGGCGCTAATTCTTGCTCCGGAGATTGGGTCATTGCGGGTTGGCCTGCTGTCATTCCTTCCTTTCGTCGCGGTGTGCTGATCTGAGTTTGGCCCCCACCAATCGATCGAGCCGGGAACGCACAGGCTCGAGTTTGATGCGGGAGAGCACCTCGCCGGCAAAGGCGCGAGTCAATATTGCCGCGGCATCCTGGTGGCCTATACCTCGAGAGCGGAGATAAAAGATGGCATCGGCGTCCAGCTGGCCCGTGGTGGAGCCGTGGCTGCACTTGACGTCGTCGGCGTAGATCTCCAACTGGGGCTTGGAAGTCACGTCGGCTTCCCGGGAGAGCAGCAGGTTCTGGTTGGACTGATAGGCATCGGTCTTTTGCGCTTCCTGATGGACGAGGATTTTGCCGCGGAAGACGCCTCTGGATCCGCCGCCCAGAATTCCTTTGTAAAGTTCGTGGCTGCTGCAGTGGGGGCGGACATGTTCGATCAAGGTATGGTTGTCTACGTGCCCTTTCCCCTCGGCCAGGTAGAGTCCATTGAGGGTGGACTCTACCCCTTCGCCGTTGAGAACAGTGGTGATATCATTGCGCGCAAGGCGCCCGCCCAAGGCCAGATTGTGAGATGTGAAGTTGCAACTGCGGCCCTCGGCGACGTGCAGTGTCGCCACGTGAAAGGCCGCGGCGCTTTCGCGCTGGATCTTGCAGTGTTCGACTACGGAATCCTCGGCGGCGACGACCTCGCTCACCGCATTGGTCAGGTAAGCCTTGCGGTCTATTCCGGCGTAGCTTTCGATGACCGTGACCTGGCTGTTTGCGGCAGCGACCACCAGGTTGCGCGGATGGGATACGGTGGGGTCTTTTCCGGGGCTGGAGAGAAAAAGCAGATGAATGGGCTCGGAGACAACGGTATTTTTGGGAACGTAGAGAAAGGCTCCATCTTGCATGAAGGCGGTGTTGAGGGCGGCGAATCCCTGTTCCTTGAACGAGGTGTATTGGCCCAGATGGGATTGCACAAGCTCCGGAACCTCTGTAAGTGCCCTGGCCAGACTGGTGGCCCGCACTCCCTCGGGCAGGGGGGCAAAGCTGGACAACTCCGGAGCGTAATGACCGTTGACGAACACCATCTGGGTACAGGTCAGGCCCGCGAAAGTGAATGGTTCGAAGTCTGCAGGGGTCAGGATGGCCGGGTCGCGTTGGAGCGCCGGATGAAAGGCAATGCGGGTGAGGGCGGACAGGTTGGTGTGGCGCCATTCCTCGTCGCGGCTGGTGGGAAAGCCGGACTCGGCAAAGCACTCCAGGGCCGCCCGCCGAAGGGCACTGACAGGGGCCGGCGATCCACCATTGAGGTTCCTCTCAAATCCAGCAAACCTCGAAAGGTACCAATCCCTCTTGTCCGAATCTCTGGCTTTTGCCATATCTCTCAAGCCTTCACCGCTTCTACTTTCCGTCTTACCCAGTCATAACCCTTTTCTTCGAGCTCGACAGCCAGTTCTTTTCCGCCCGACTTGACTATGCGTCCATTTACCAGGACATGGACGAAATCGGGGGTAATGTAGTCGAGCAGGCGCTGGTAGTGGGTGACGATGACCACACTTTTTTCGGGAGTATGGAGCCTGTTGACCCCTCGGGCCACGACCCGGAGGGCGTCAATGTCGAGACCCGAGTCGGTCTCGTCGAGGATAGCCAACCGGGGCTTGAGAACCGCCAACTGGAGGATTTCGTGGCGTTTCTTTTCGCCGCCGGAAAAACCCTCGTTGACCGAGCGTTTCAGGAAGCTCTCGTCCATCTCTACGAGTTGCATTTTTTCCTTGATCAGGCTGAGGAAGTCGAAGGCGTCGATTTCTTCCTCGCCACGGTGCCGTCGGATTTCGTTGAGCCCGGTGCGCAGAAAGTAGGTACTGTTGACCCCAGGTATTTCAACCGGGTACTGGAATGCCATGAAAATGCCCTCGCGGGCGCGCTCTTCGGGTTCGATCTCCAAAAGGTCCCGGCCGCAGAAGAGAGCCTCGCCGGCGGTCACCTCGAAGTCCTCGCGGCCGGCCAGGACCTGAGCGAGGGTGCTTTTTCCGGAGCCGTTGGGGCCCATGATGGCGTGGATCTCTCCTGGGTTCACCTCCAGGTCAATGCCGCGCAGGATTTCGGTGTCTTCAATGCGGACGTGTAGGTTCTTGATGCGCAGCATTGTGCGTTGGGTTCCTTTCTTTCCCTGGCCTGTTAATGGCGTTCTGCCTGGTATGGCGTCGGATAAGCGCGGGAGGCGGATGCCTGAGGTTCTTATTTTCTTCCCTCTTGCCTTTCCTTCCAAAAATAAAATATTCCCGCCGATCCCAGGGATTAGCCCCAGTTGCTCTCCGGAAAATATTTTCGGGTGAGAACATCTTTTGATACCTGGCCATTCTATCGCCTACCCGACGCTGCCTTCGAGGCTGATGCCCAGAAGCTTCTGCGCCTCCACCGCAAACTCCATGGGCAGTTCGGCCAAGACTTCCTTGCAGAAGCCGTTGACGATCAAGGCGACGGCGTCCTCCGTCGAGATGCCGCGCTGGTTGCAATAGAAAATCTGATCCTCGCCGATCTTGGAGGTTGAGGCTTCGTGTTCCACCTGGGCGCTATTGTTTTTTACGTCGATGTAAGGAAAGGTGTGGGCGCCGCAGCGGTCGCCGATGAGCATGGAGTCACACTGGGTAAAGTTGCGGGCGTCGGCGGCCTTTCCGAGGATGTTCACCCAGCCGCGGTAAGTGTTCTGGCCGCGGCCGGCAGAGATTCCTTTGGAGACGATGGTGCTGCTCGTGTTTTTGCCGATGTGGATCATTTTGCTTCCGGTATCGGCCTGCTGTCGCCCTGAGGTAAGAGCTACCGAATAGAACTCGCCGACGGAGTGGTCTCCTTGAAGGATGCAACTGGGATATTTCCAGGTTATTGCCGAGCCGGTCTCGACCTGGGTCCAGGAAATTTTGGCGCGAGTGCCGCGGCAGGCACCGCGTTTGGTGACGAAATTGTAAATGCCACCGACCCCGTTCTCGTCGCCGGGATACCAGTTCTGCACTGTCGCGTACTTGATCTGGGCGTTTTCGAGCGCGACCAGTTCCACCACCGCGGCATGGAGTTGGTTCTCGTCGCGCATGGGGGCGGTACAACCTTCCAGGTAGGAAACATAGGCCCCCTCATCGGCGATGATCAGGGTGCGCTCGAACTGGCCGGTGTTCGCCGCATTGATGCGGAAGTAAGTGGAAAGCTCCATGGGGCAGCGCACCCCCCTGGGGATGTAGACAAAGGAGCCGTCGCTGAATACGGCTGAGTTGAGAGCGGCGAAAAAGTTGTCGTTGTAGGGGACGACCGAGCCCAGGTACTTCTGCACCAGATCGGGATGGGTCTGTACAGCCTCGGAAAAAGAGCAGAAGACGATGCCCAGTTCGGACAATTTTTCCTTGAAGGTAGTGGCCACGGAAACACTGTCGAACACAGCATCCACGGCGACTCCAGCCAGCATTTTCTGCTCTTCGAGGGGGATGCCCAATTTTTCGTAGGTGGACAGCAGTTCCGGGTCGACCTCGTCGAGACTCTCAGGTCCCTTCTTCTGTACGGGGGCGGAGTAGTAGACCATGTTCTGGTAATCGATGTCGGGATAGTCGACCTTGGCCCATCGCTCACTGGATTTCCTGCGAGTTGGGTCCTCCATCTTCAGCCATTGGCGATATGCCTTGAGGCGCCACTGAACCATGAACTCGGGCTCGTTTTTTTTGGCCGCGATAAAGCGGATGATATCTTCGTTCAAGCCCGGCGGCGCTGAGTCGGCTTCGATATCGGTGACAAAGCCGTATTTGTATTCGCGCGTGGCGAGTTCCTCGATGCCTGCAGTCGCGCTCATCTGAACTCCTCGGAGAATAAGGGGGAATTAATCTGGACAAAAAAGTCAAGATTATAATAGATAATCTTGACAAAAAGTCAAGATTCAACCCATGGGGAAGGCTGATACGATGCCGGGAGGTATTCCGGCATGGGGCCTTCTCATCCTGATTTTTTGCGGCGCACCAGGTAGCGCGACAGAGCCACGTCAAAGAAAGTGGTGGTGTCGAGAAGGGCGAAGTCGATTTGGGCCTCGGCGCAGCGATGCCGGTAGGTGCGAATCAGGCGGTCCATCATGTCGCGGTATTCGTGCTGGATGTGCCAGGGTTGGGTAGTGAGGACTTGGTCGGGGTTCTCCAGGTCGAAGAATCTGGTTTCTCGCCTGAATTCCAGATCGCGCTCGCGCGGATCGAGGATTTGAAAGACGATGACTTCGTGGCCGCGGTGGCGGAAGTGTCTCAGGCCCCCCAGCACCTCTTCGGGATCGTCGAGCAGATCCGAGATCACGACGACGAGGCCGCGCCGGGAGATGCGTTCGGCCAGGTGGTGGAAGCAGGGAGCCAAGCGAGTGTCGGAACCGGTCGGGATGCGGTCGATCTCCTTTAGGATTACCTGGAGATGGCTCTGAAGCGAACGAGGGGGGACGTAGGATTGGATGCGGGAGGAAAACAGCATCAAGCCGACGGCATCGCGCTGGCGCAGCATGAGGTAGGCAAGAGCGGCGGCGAGAGAGGAGGCGTAGTGAGATTTGGCCATTGGGCCGCTGCCCTGGAAGGCCATGGAGGCACTGGTGTCGAGGAGGATGTAGGACTTCAGGTTGGTCTCTTCCTCGTACTGTTTGATGTAGGGACGGTCGGTCCTGGCCAGAGTCTTCCAGTCGAGGTGGCGCAGGGGGTCGCCGGGCATGTAGGGGCGGTGTTCGGAAAATTCGACGGAGAAGCCGTGGTAGGGACTGCGGTGCAGGCCGGTGATGTATCCTTCGACGACGAAGCGGGCGATGAGGTCGAGGCGGCTCAACCGGGAGATGGTCTCTGGATCGAGGTAGGAGATGGAGGTGCGGGGAGCGTTCATTTCCCTGCTTTGCTTGGAGGCAGGTTGACCATCACGCCGGTGAATCTCCATCTATGGGAACGTCGGAGAGCAGGCGTTGCACCAGGCTAGTGGCGTTGACGTTCTGAGCCTCGGCGTGGAAGTTGACGACGAGGCGATGGCGCAGTACGGGAAGGGCGACTGACTGAATGTCTTCGATGGCCACCGAATGGCGGCCGGCGAGGATGGCGCGGGCCTTGCCGGCCAGAACCAGATATTGCGAAGCGCGCGGTCCTGCACCCCAGTTGACCATCTCTCCGATGTAGTCGGGAGCCTGTCCGTCGGCCGGCCGCGAAGCGCGCACAAGGCGCACGGCATAGTCGATGATGTGGTCGGCGATCGGCACTTTGCGCACCAGGTGTTGCAGATGGACGATTTCCTCGCCATTGAGGATGGGAGTGGCCGCGGCCTCCTGCGCACTGGTGGTGACGCGCACGATTTCGGCCTCCTCATCCGGGTCGGGGTAGTCGATCCACAAATTGAAAATGAAGCGGTCGAGCTGGGCCTCGGGAAGGGGGTAGGTGCCCTCCTGCTCGATAGGATTCTGAGTAGCCAGGACAAAGAAGGGTTCGCGCAATTTCATGGTGCGGCCCCCGACGGTAACCGAATGTTCCTGCATGGCCTGCAACAAGGCCGCCTGAGTCTTGGGTGGGGTGCGATTGATCTCGTCGGCCAGGATGATGTGGGCGAAAATCGGTCCGGGGACAAAGCGGAAGCTCTTGCGGCTGGTTTCGGGGTCTTCCTCAAGAACCTCGGTGCCGGTAATGTCGGAAGGCATCAAGTCCGGGGTGAACTGGATGCGGCCGAAAGAGAGGTCGAGGGTTTGGGCTACTGTGTGGATCAGGGTGGTCTTGGCGAGTCCGGGCACCCCGACCAGGAGACAGTGACCTCCCGAGAGCATGGCGATGAGCAATTGCTCGACGATTTCGCGCTGGCCAATGACGACTTTGCCGATTTCCCTGTAGATGCTCTTTTTGATCCGCGCCAGTTGTTCAACCGCTTCCACATCCCCTGTGGCCATTTATATCCTTTCTGCTGATTTAGATGGATCACCGCTTTTAGCGGGTGGCTCCCGCGGTCCGCGTACTCAGGTGACTCCAAAATATCCAAGGGTGGGCAGGGATCAAGTCCTCCGCTTTTTCTTTTTCGCTGCGGGAAAGAGCACGTTGTTGAGTAGCAGGCGGTATCCTGGAGAATTGGGGTGAAGTTCCAGTTGGGTGGGCGGATCTCCCAGGTGATGCTTGTAGTCCTCGGGGTCGTGGCCGCCGTAGAATGTAAAGGTTCCCCTGCCGCTCTGGCCGTGGATGTATTTGACGGCGTCGGATTTTTCAACCTCGCCCAAAACCACCACCGACTCCTTGATGAGCTCGCGCTTGAAATCCGTGGTCTGTCCTATGAAACCGTTGACGATATTGGTATGACACTGAGTCAGCATGGTGGGAACGGGGTCGTGTTTGGCCGAGAATTCAAAAAGTGTAAAGTACTCGGCCTCCGCACCCTGGGCTCTGAGCAGAGGGGTGGGGGTGGTGTCGATGTCCGAGTACTCGTAGAACAGGGGATCCTCAACAAGGGCGAAGTCTTCAAATGCGAGGGTGCGGCTGAAGTCGAGCTTTTGCCGGGCCTCTGGATCGGCCGGGTCGCCGTCGTAGATCTGGTGGACGATGTCGACCCCGGCCGCGGCCAGGGCAATGTCGAAGGTATCGGTTGCCGAGCACATGGCAAAGAGAAATCCCCCTCCCTGGACGTAGTCGTAGATGGCCCGGGCAACGGCCTTTTTTTCCTCCGAGACCTTGTCGAAGCCGAGTTGGCGGGCCTGGGCTTCGTACAGGCGCTGTTGCTCCCGGTACCAGGGTTTGTGCCCTTCACTCTGATAGAACTTGCCGTATTGGCCGGTGAAGTCTTCGTGGTGCAGATGCAGCCAGTCGAACTCTCCCAGAACGCCCTGGAATACTTCCGGGTCCCAGACTTTTTTGTATTTGATCTGAGCGTATTCCAGAGCCATGGTGACTGCGTCATCCCAGGGTTGAGAGTTCGGGGGGGTGTAGATGGCGATCCTGGGGGCCTTTTCCAGGCGCACCACTTCCATGTTGGAGGCATCGATCTCAGCGTAGATGGGGGCGGCCTCGGCGGCGGAGACGGGGAAGAAGGACACTCCGCGAATATGAGCTTCGGCTGCGATAAGGTCGCGGTAGTCCAGCATGAAAGACCCTCCGCGGTAGTTGAGCAGCCACTCGACATCGACCCCGCGCTCCAGTGACCAAAAAGCCAGACCATAGGCTTTGAGGTGGTCGTTCTGGGTCAGATCCATGGGGATAAGAAGACGCTCGGCGGCGAGTGGTTGATAAGACAAAAGAAAGAGCAGAAAGCAGTGGATAGGCCTTTTCATCCAGTCTTCCTTTCTTTCTGCAGACGTCGGAGGCGCTGAATCTGGAGTCGGACCTCCGGGGATCGGGGGTCGCCGGGAGAGCTCAGAAGCGCGGTCTCGAAGATCTTCAGGGCACGGTCGACCTGGTTCTGCTCCAGGTAGATTCGGGCCCGATCCATCTGGGCGTCTAAAACGTAAGGGCCTTGTGGATAGGTTTCAGTCAAGCGGGCGTAGAGCTCCAGGGCTTTTTCAGGTTGCTGCCGGGATGCCCGAATTCGAGCCTGGACCAGCAGACTTAGCTGCCGCAGCCCAAGGGGGGAGCGAGTCTCAAGCCAGATCCACGCTTCCTCGGCTTCAGCGAGCCGTTTCTGGCGCTCGCGCAACTGCCCCCGGGCAAGCATCCCCAGGGCTTCCGGATGGCTTCTGTGCTCTTCGATGCGCAGCAGCAACTGCAGAGCGTCGTTGGTCAGGTCCTCCCTGAGGTTCTCCTGAACCAGGGTTTGGAGGAGTTCGGTGGCAGCGTCGAAGTTGCCCTGGAAGTAGGACAGCTCTGCCAGTTTGTAGTCGGCCTCGTAGGCAAAAGCGGGCCCAAGGTGGCGCAGTCGTTCAAGGTGGGCGGCGGCGTTTTCCAGATCGTCCTGGCGCAATGCGCACTCGCTTAATAGGGCCAGAGCCTCGGCGCGCCAGGTTCCCTGCCCAGACGCCTCGAGGACGGTTTGGAGCGAGGTCCGCGCAGCTTCCACGTCGTCCACTACATCCAATTGCAGCCGGCCCAATTCCAGCAGGGCCTCCATGGCTTCGGGTTCGCCGGGGAACTCTCCCGCAAGCTTCCGGTAAATGGCGATAGCCTGGTTTAAATCCCGGCGCCGCTCGGCGATGCGGGCCTGACGCAAGAGGGCCTGATAGACATATGGCGAATCGGAGCGGTGGTCCGTGAAAAGCGCGTAGGCGCGCGCCGCGACGAGGTCGTGGCCCTTGGCTTCGCAACGCGAGGCGAATTGAAACAGTAGTTCAGGCACTTGCGGCCGGTGGATAATTCGGTTCAGAACCTCGTAGCCGCTCTGGGGATCACCAGCCTCCAGGGCGAAGGAAGAGGTGAGCAGGGCGGCAGGCAGGGGATCTTCGGCTATTTCCGCAGCCGTTTTGAGAAGTTGGATTACCTGCGAGGCTTGCCCTCCACGCACCAGGGACCGCAGGACCCCTTCGACCTGGGCATAACGATGGGGTTCGTGGTGAAGATTGAGAAGGTAGACATCGACCGCCTTCGGGTAGTCTTGGTCGAGGACATACAATTCGGCCAGCTTCCAGCTCAGAAACCGATCCCGATCCAGGGTTTCGCGGACTTTTTGGATGGTCGCAATAGCTTTCTTGTAATTTCCCTCCTGTTGCAGGCGTTCAACCTGGCGGTGCAGGGTCGATTCGTCCGTCGCTGCGGAGATGATCGAGATTCCGAATAGAAGGGCAGGAGCGAGGATGGCGCAGGCAAGGTTCAAGGTGCAATCCCGCTTTCCCGCTCGATGGCATCCTGGTAGACCCGTTCGTAGTAGTGCTGGATCTGGGCCTGGTATTCCTCTGGATAGGGACCCTCGAGGGCGTGTTTCATGGCTTCGCGCAAGAAGTCGTAGGACTGTCCCAGGTCGGCGGGCAGCCAGGTCGGTCCAGCGTAGGCATGATCTTCTGCCCTGGCGCCGCGGCGCTTGTCCTCAAAGCCCCGGGAGTGGATGGAGCGGCTGGCATCAAGCATGCGCTGCAGGATGCGGTTCTGCTTGTCCAGGGTGTGCTGGTCCAGCCGCCTCTCCATGTCACGGAGCACCGCGTCCATCTCCTCTTCTATGGCCTGTATTCGTTTCTGGGCACCGCGATGGCCGCGCATACTGCGCTCCAATTCGGTGAGAGCCTCGTAGATCCGTCGCTGCTCGACAGCCAGCCGGGCGATCTCCTCGGACAGACTCCTGGCCGGCTGGCCCGCGCTGGGCATTTGCCGCCCCTGCCTCCCGAGGACCTTGCGGGTGGCCTGGTTGATATTGTTCTGCTTTTCGGCCCACCCCAGCAATTCCTGCATGGCCTCGCCGAAGGTTGAGGGCATGCGTGATTGGGCAAGGTTGTCCAGGCTTTCCCTGAGCAGCAGGATTGACTCGTTCAAATAACCCATGGACTCCCTTTGCGCCGCGGATGCCGCGGTCGCGTCGCGCTGGCTCAGTTGGTCGGCTGCTTGACGCATGTTGCGCAGAACGTAGCCCAAAGTCACGTTCAATCCACGACTCAGACTCATGGTTTTTCTACCTACTTCCGCAAGGCGTTCGACCACCTGACCGGTTCCTCGCATCAAGGCAAATTGGTCCTGGGCCAAGGCAGTGGTGGCAGGGTCCAGGGGCACCTGAATCTGGGCGCGGAGATTCTCCTGAGCCTGGGATAGGCGCAATAGCTGGTAGATGGCCTGCCGCATGTGCTGGCTCAGTTGTTCTTTCTGCTCGGTCCCGTACTCGTCCCCCAGGTGCCGCAGATCGGCGCTGAGCTGGCCCAGATCCTCTTCGAGGCTCCGGCCCAGACGGCGGAGGTGCTTTTCGTGCCCGTCCTCCATCCCTTCGGCCAACTCCTTCATGCGGCCGCTCAGGTTTTGATCCTCCATTGTTGTGGCTTGCCCCAGGAGCTGGCCGGCGGTGCTTTGCGCCACCTCCTCCATACTCTCAGCCAGGTCCTGCAAGACCCGCTGCAGGCGCTCGGTGTCGTGCATAAGGCTGTTCTCCTGCGCCTGCAGGTGTTTCCTGTCTGCTCCGAGGTCGAACCTTGTGTTGATCTGGGCTTGGCGCTTTTCCAGGTCGGCTGCACGCTGCACTGCCGCTTCGAGACGTTGTTCCGCCCGCACCTGTTTGAGCAGGTCAATCGTGCGGTCAAGGCGTTCCTCGAAGGCTTTCCGGTCTTTTTTGAACTCCTCCAAGGCCTCTGCCAATTCGGCAGGATCAACCTTGTCCATGGCTTTCTGTATGGCCGTCAAAGCCTCCTGAAGTTGGGGCGTTGTCACCTCGGCCATCAGTTGACGCACCTCCTCCAGTTTGTCGAGCAATTTTTCCGAGGCCAGGCTGTCTTTCTCGAGTCGTCCCATCGTTTCTTCCATTGTCCTGGACAGCTCTGCAACGGACCGGGCGCGTTCCGCCTCGTGCTCGAGGATGGCTTCCATCTCTTTTTCCTGTTCCCAACTCAACTCTTCCTCTTTGAGGAGCTGGCGTCTGACTTCATCGAGATAGGCCCCAGACTCCTGGCTGTCAACGGCGAGTTCTTGCAGGCTTTCCAGATGTTCATCCTGGTCGTCGCCAACTTCGGCTAGGAGTTGGTGGAGGGATGGAAATCGCAGGATGTAGTCCCGGCTGGAGCCCATCTTCGGCCCCGAGACCGTGTCGTTGTCAAACGCCTCCACGCGGTAGTAGATGCGGTCCTCGGGAAGGAGGTCGTTAGAACTCAAATCCCAACGGTGGATTAAATGAACTTTGGATGCTGACGATGCAGGAAGATTCTTGTGCTCCTCAGTGCCTTCGTTGACGCGAAAGACAAGGACTAGCCGGGAAATTCCGAAATCGTCAGTGGCCTCGAGGGCAAGGACCACCTGCATGGATTCGGTCAGGTCCATGTCACGTCCCGGGTCGGTGATGGACACTCTCGGGGGCAGGTCTTCGATGATTCGGATGGAATAGCGAATTGGATTGGGATTGGCGGCGTCCTCAAGGTCGGTCAGTTCGATGTGGTAGTGGCCGTGGCGCTCGAGGACAAGGTCGACGTAGGCTCTTTTGTCTTCGATCCGCGCAGGAAGGGCGAGAGAGTCGTCGAGGACCAGCGCCGCTACGGCCAGGGGCTTGCTGGCCAGGATTTCAAAGCCGACGGCAGTGCCAGGCAGGCCGGCGATATCCCCGTTTTCTTCATCGATGCGGGGAGACAGGCCACTGTAGTCCGGATAGCGGTATTTTAGGCGCAGGCGGTCTATGGCCGGCGGATCAATGACCCTTATCCAGTGATCCTGGGTGGAACCGTCGCCGGCGCGAACCTGGTAGGAAAAGGTGCGCTTGACCTCTTTGAAGGTGTAGGAGAGGGAGTCGAAGCTATCGACGACGATTTCTTCTTGATGCCAGGTAGCCTCTTCCACTTCCCTCTTCAAAATAGTGGCCGTGCGCGGACGTTTGCCGCTGAAATGAATGGCCAGAACTGCATCTTCCCCTTTGACGACTTCCAGGTCTCCTGGTGAGACAGCTATGCGGGTGCCTGGCGGCCGGGGGAAGTCAGTGAGGGGATGGGCGCAGCGATGAAGTGCCTGTGCCAGCGAATCGGTGAAGAGGACACCACACCCCAGGGCCAACAAGGTTACCAAGCCCAGCCAGCGGAAGTGGACAACGAGATCGCGCAGACTGAAAATGCGGCTGGGGTCGATTGATTTGAGGATAGCCTCGGCCCTGACGACCGTGGACCTGAGCAGGTCCCCCGAGTAGAGTTGATGCGCCCGCCGGTTTTGCCACAGTTCCAGAGTGCTTATAAGGCGCTGTTGCAGTTCGGGACAGCAATTCTCCAGCTCCAAGCCGAGTCTTTTGATGGAGAGGTGGCCGGGCAGTTGGCGTGCCAGGTAAACAGAAGCAGCAACCAATATCCCGCCCCCGGCGGCCAGACCCAAAGCGGTGCGCCACGGCGGCGAAAAGTAGAACAAAGCTTCCAGGCCGACCCATCCCAGCATCAGAATCACTCCGAGCGTCAGCCCAAGCGACAGGCATGCGCTCAGATCCACAAGGAGGGCGCGCCGACGCAGCTTGCCCAGATGAACAAGGATGGATTGGTAGGAAGGGTGGTTAACTGTCATGGGTGGACGCTCAATGGGTCAAAGCCCAGACGATAATATTGGCCCCCATGCGCAACGCCTCCATGCGCTTTGCGGCGGGGACATCGTGCACTTGCTCGTCTTCCCAACCGTCGCCCAAGTCGCTTTCGAAGGTATACAACAAGATGAGACGGTCGCTATCGAAGAGACCCAGAGCCTGGGGGCGCTGGCCTTCGTGCTTGTGGATTTTGGGAAGACCTTGGGGAAACTCGAAGTGGCAGTTATAGATGCCGTGGTCGGGCGGCAACTCCACCAGATTTTTTTTGGGAAAGACCTTCTTTATTTCGCGGCGAAAGGATTCATCCATGCCGTAGTTGTCGTCTGCGTGCAAAAATCCGCCACTTTCGAGGTAGTGGCGCAGACGCAGAGTTTCTTCGGGGGAAAAGGTAATGTTGCCATGTCCGGTCATGAAGATATAAGGGTAGAGGAAGAAATCTTCATCCATGATCTGCACCCTCGCTTCTTCGGAGGCCGCATTGATGCCAGTGTTTTCCTTGGCGAATCGCAGCAAGTTGGGCAGGGAGGAAGGATCGCTGTACCAATCCCCTCCGCCGTTGTAGTGCAGGCGGGCGATTGTAAAGGGCAGGTCGGCGTCGGCGAGTCTGGTAGCGATCAGAATGGAAATGGACAGGATGGTCAGGAATGTATGGGTATGCCGGAGCATGGCCATTCCTAGTGGGCGTTGATTACGGCGAATTTTCCATGGGCTTCATGTGGCCCGACTCGTCCCGGAATGCGACGAAGTAAATTCCGGAGCCGACCAGGAAGCCGGAGGTATTCTGGCCCTTCCAGACGATGCTGCTGCTGCCCGGGGTTCCTTCGGTTTTCCACACCATTTCGCCGCCGAGGGAAAGTATTCGTAGTGAAGCCCCGAGAGGCAGGCCGGAAAAGACCATCTCCTCGCCGTCCGCTCCGAGCACGAAGGGATTGGGGTAGATGCTCAGATAAGCAGTGTTCTCGTCTTTGCCATGTGCTACTTTCAGGCGGCTCAGGCCATCCAGGGTGCCGATCCACAATTCTCCATTGGCATCGTCGAAGAGGAGAGAGTTGATACGGTTGTCCACCAGGCAACTGTTCCTCGTGGTGAAGGCGAAGGCTACGCCGCCATGCGGCGCAATCTGTGCCAGCCCCCCTTCAGTGCCTACCCACATATTGCCATCAGGGTCTTCCGCGATTGCCTTGATTTCGCTCGAGGGAAGGCCGTCTTCGGTGGTGTAGACGCGCCAGTCGTCAATTTGGAATTCGCGGCTTGCCCTGGAATAGGTGCCGCTGATGACATTCAGACCGTTGTTTGTCGCCACCCAGACACGGCCGCCGGAATCAACCGCAATTTCCCTTACCCGGTCGCTGCTGAGCCGACTGTCGGAACTGGTGCTGATGTTGAGGGAGAATTCATCTCCAATGGAAAAGGGGGTACCTCCGTCGTCGAAGAGCAGGATGCCCTGCTGAGGGGTGGAAATCCACTTGATGCCGTCGGAGGCGATGGTCAACTTGCTGATATCCCCGGAAATCCCCAGGGTTTCCTGGTCGTAGAGCATGGTCCGGGTAGGGTTGAGGCCGTCCATGACGGCCAGACCGATCTGGACATTGTTAATCCACATTAGGCCGTTTGCGTCGCGCTCAATGTCGCTCACCACAACGAAAGATCTCCTTGTTCCAATGCCCTGAAGAATTGAGTTGGTGTGGTTTAGCAACTGCCATTCCTCATTTTTGTCGCGCACCACCAGACCATCGCCCCAGGTGCCAACCCAGAGCTGACCTTCCCCATCGACCTCCAGACTGACGGTAACATCGGATGGTAGGCCATTGCTCGTATCGAATACTGCCCAGGAATTTCCGTCGAAATGGTAGAGCCCGTGGGGGGGCCGAATAAAGTCGTTGGGGACACTGGCGACCCATAGTTCTCCCGAGTCGAGCCATTCCATTTCGTAAAAGCGGTTCCCGTTGGGCTCCAACGGTGGCGGCGGTGGATCCGTTCCGATGACCTGAAGCCCTTGGGAGGTGGCGACCCAGAGGACTGTGTCGACGCGTGACAGGGCGTGGACTTGAGGTAGTTCCTGAGGAGGAACCAGGATCCAACTGCCTGCCTCGTTGCGCTGGAAGAAATCCCCTGCCCTACTAGCGGTGATGGGCTTGTTCTTGAATGCGCCTAGACTGGTAAGTTTGGCATCGTCGGCGGGGGAATTTTTGCTATCATGAACGAAGCCGTCACGCTCAGGATCGAAGCGCCAAATGCCCAAAGAAGTAACAGTGTAGAGGGTGTCGGAGAATACCATCAAGTCGCCCGTCCGTCCCGCCGTGTATAAGGTTTTCCAACTCTCCGGATCCTGTAGATTTGGAAGGCTCAGATCCGCCCAAGAAACACCCTTAGTGGTGCCGACCACTAGCTTGCCCGCGAAAACTTCGATCGCGGTCACGGGGGTGTCTTTGGGCATTCTTCCCAACTGGCGGTAGGTTTCCTTTACTTCCTCCTTTTCGATCAGGAAGACGCTCACTCCCCGCTCGGTGCCAACGAAGATGCGGTCAGCCATGGTTTTAAGGGCGTTTATCTCCAGATCCTTGAAATCAAGAAAGGGCGGGTCGAAACTTCCTAGGTTGGGTCGGAACCGGCTCAATCCCCGGAGATGGGTCCCAAACCAGAGATGGCCGCTTTCGTCCGCAGCCACGCTCAGAACCTTGTTGCCCGCCAATCCATCCAGCACCGTGTAGCGGGTGTAGGTCCGGGTGGTCTGGTCAAAGCTCAATACCCCACCGGAAGTGGCGGACCAGACTGCGTTGCCGTGAACCACCAGGTTGTTGATTTCGCGCATGCTGGTGTAGGCTCTCCACTCGCTACACTGGCCTTGAAGGTGCACCGGTATCCACGCAAGGGCCGCGATGATGATTAGAAGGCAAACAGACATTTTTGGACCTGGGAAGTTACATCATTGTGAGGGGGTCGACATTGATAGTGAGGCGGACATTTCTTTTTCCCGCCGCCTTGCGCAGGTTCGGCAAAGCTCGACCGGCCAGGGCGTGGATTTGCCGGGCTGAAGCCCCGCGCAGCAGGGCCTGCCAGCGGTAGCGGTCGCGGAGTCGTGCCAAGGGAGCAGGGGCCGGCCCCAGAAGCCAGGCCTCTCCACCGATGTTCTGGCGCAGACGGGAGGTGCCGTCTTGGGCTATCTCCTCCAGAGTTTCTTCGTCGCGGCCGCTCCATAGAAAATGGATTAGGCGGCCAAAGGGCGGGTAACCGGCGGCTCGCCGTTCCTGCAATTCCTGGTCGACAAAGGCGGCGAAGTCTTGGCTCGCTGCGGCCTGTAATACGGGAGCATCGGGCAAATGGGTCTGGATTACGACTTCCCCCGGGATGGGGCCTCGCCCCGAGCGCCCGGCTACCTGAGTGAGAAGTTGAAAGCTGCGCTCGGCGGCGCGGAATTCGGGCAAGTGCATTCCGGTATCGGCGGAGATGACCCCAACCAGAGTTACCTCGGGAAAATCGAGACCCTTGGCCACCATCTGGGTGCCGAGGAGCAAATCGGCCTCGCCGCCACGGAATCGTTCCACCAATTCGTCGTGGGCATTTTTGCCACTGGTCGTATCCAGGTCCATACGAATGACGCGCACGCCGGGAAACTGTTCCAGCAGCGCCTCCTCCACACGCTGGGTGCCGACGCCTTCGAAACGCAGTTCGGCGCTGCCGCACTGAGGACAGGCTTTGGGGATGGGAGCACGGGCATTGCAGTAATGGCAGCGCATCTCGGGGTTGTGGCTGCGGTGGTAGGTCAGAGAGACGCGGCAGCTTTTGCACTGGGTAGCCGCGCCGCAGGAAGAGCAGAGGAGGAAAGGGGAAAATCCACGGCGATTTTGTAAGAGGACGGTTTTTTCGCAACGTTCCAGACGCTCCCTGATTTTGAGCCGCAAGGTACGCGAGAAGATAGCCCGCTGTTTTTTTTGAAAGGGCTCCTGACGCATGTCGACGACCTCCACCCGCGGCAAGGGTCGTGCGTCGATGCGTCTTGGCAAGGTGAGGATGTGGTACTTGCCGGAGTGTGCGTTCCAGTAGGACTCAAGACTCGGGGTGGCCGAGCCCAGGATCACCACGGCTCCCTGCTTCTTCCCCCGCACCAGGGCGAGGTCCCGGGCGTTGTAAAGTAGAGGCTGCCGGCCTTCCGGATCTTCCTGCTTGTAAGAGCTGTCGTGCTCTTCGTCCACAACGATGAGGCCTAGGCGCGGGATGGGTGCCAAAATGGCGGAGCGAGCGCCGATGACGATGCGCTGCTCTCCGCGCCGCAGGCGGCGCCAAGTGTCATAACGCTCTCCGGCGGACAATTGACTGTGGAGCACGGTTACCTGGGCTCCGAAGCGGGCTTTGAAGTGCCGCACCACCTGCCAGGCAAGAGCGATTTCGGGCACCAGGACAATGGCGCCTCGGCCCAGCTCCAGGGTTTGGGCTACGGCGCCAATATAGACTTCGGTCTTGCCACTGCCGGTGACCCCTTGAAGCAGGATTGGAGAGAATTCCCCTCCAATCAGGGCGGCGATAATGGCCTTCAGCGCTGTTTGCTGGTCCGCTGTTAGGTCGAAGGCGGTAGGCGCGCCCGATTCTATGTGGGAAAGGGGATCGCGTAGGACTTCGCACTCAAAGCGCTCAATGAGGCCACGTGCGGACAAGGTATTGAGCAGGGAGGAGTTGAACCCCTGCTGTACAAGGGTTTTTCTAGAGGTGGAACCACAATCCAGCATATAGCTGAGACATGCCGCCTGGCGCCGGGCTTTCCTCCGTAGTTGGGGCAAGGCCAACTCGGCCTTGTCCCTATTGACGAGGCGCATGTGCACTTGCCGGAGGACGGGAGGCGACTCGAAGAAGGGCACCATTTCCACCTGCCCCCTTTGCACCAGTCTGCGCAATGCACCTTCGAGCCCTTGGTTTCCAAGGCGTCGCTGCAAGGTTGTGAATTTAAGGGGACCGTGGGTTGCCAACTGGTTGAGCAGTTGTTTTTCAAAGGGATGGGATGGCCTTGGGAACGCTGTCTTCGTATTCAGACGCACCAGGCGTTTGGAAGCGAGTTGAAGACCCGGTGGAAGGGCAATGCCCAACGCACTGCCGAAAGGTGCAAAGTAATAGCCCGCCACCCAGCGGCATAATTCAATCAGATCAGGATCCAGGAGGGAATCACTGCCGAGCACCTGGGAGACTTCGCGGATATCCTCTTTGGTAAGCTTGGCTCCCGACAATTGGGGATCGACAAATCCAATCACTACTCCGGTCATTAAGCGCTGAATTACGGGAACTAAAACGATACTGCCGGGTTGCGCCTGCTGCGCTTGTACGGCGGACAGGCTATAGATGAGCTCCCGATTCAGAGGAGGAGGTAAGGCGACCTCAACATGAAGCCGCCTCATGGACTTCTGGTTGCCGTCGAGGCCGGGAATTCGGAATCCGCGCCGAGCAAAGTAACTCCCTCATTGGATGCCGTGAAACGCAATACTTTGGCTGGGTGGCCCAAGGTGCCTCCGCCCAGAAGTTCACCCTGGAACCAGTAGCGAATCCCGTGAGCGCGGCCCGAATGGATCAGGAAATGGTTTCGGGCTTCCCAGCGGCGCTTGAATCCCGCCAGAACGGTGGCTTCGAAAATGCCGCCCTCGTCCCATTTGATCTGGACCCAGGTAGAATCCACGGCTTCTATCTCCAGGACCAGAACTGAATCATTCGTGGCCAGAGAGGGCCGAAAATCCTGTCGTGAAAGGGAGACCTCTTCCCCAGTTTCTCTCTGGGCAAGCGGAGTGGTGGTTGACTCAACTGCGGCAGGGGTTGGCGTGTCCGGGGTTGCGGCAAGGTCCGGCGCTTGCCGGGTTGCGACAGAGGCTGGCATTGGTGTTGCCATGGAGGAAGGCGGGTGCCCTTCGTCCGGTGCCGCTACAACTCCATTCAACTCGTCAATGTCCTCCCCCATTTTCTTTTTTTTCACGGTGTCGGCAGACCCGCTAAGGGATGAAATTCCCTGGTAATCCGGGGGAGGATCGCCGTTGCGGAATGCTACGACTGCAACAATCAAGAGGATCAGGGCGGCGAGTCCGCCCCTAAATAGCCAACGCGGCAGCACACCAGGTTGCAGAGACCTTGAAGGAATCGGAGCAGCGGTCCCGAGAGGTGGTGGCTGAGAAACCTTCAAGATAGGAGCGATGCTCCTGTCGAATTGGCGCAGGATCGACTCTGCATCCATTCCGAGACGATCGGCATATTCGGCCAGGACCATTCGGGTATATACCGGTTCGACAATGTCAAATCGATCTGTTTCCAAGCCGCGGAGGACCTCAAGGCTGATGCTGGATTTTTTGTGAATGTCCTCCAGGCTTTCTCCGCGCTCTTCGCGCGCCCGGCGCAATTGCTGGGATAGGCTCGTGTTCTCATTCATTGCTTGCCAACCTCTTGAGTCCTCGCGACAAGATCGTACCCCGCCTCTGTCAGCAAGGTGCAAAGGCGTGCCAAAGGCAGGCCAACTACATTATAATAACAACCTTCTATGTATTCAATGAAACGGGCGCCCCAGCCTTGGATTCCGTAGGCGCCGGCTTTGTCCAGCGGTTCACCAGTGCGTATATAAGCGCTGATTTCCGCCTCTGACAGTGGACGCATATAAACCCTTGTCATGGCAAAGTCGCGTAGTTGGCGGTCGTCGGAGCAAACAAGAGCCAACCCGGTATAGACCTGGTGGATGCGGCCGGAAAGGGCATTCAGCATGGCCGCAGCCTCTATTGCATCGGCGGGTTTGCCCAGAATAGTATTTCCCAGATAAACAATGGTATCAGCACCTATTACCATGGTAAGTCGCTCCTCGTCGAGCCGATCTTGCAGGAGACCGTAAACCGCGCGAGCTTTGGCCAAGGCAGCTTCTAGCACCTGCTCCGTGGGCAGTCCATCGAGCAGGGAAGGTTCTGGCTCCGGGCTTGGTAGCTGCTCAAAGGGCAAGCCCATTTGTCGCATCAGGGCCCCCCGCCGCGGTGACTGGGAGGCCAGGACGAGGTGGGGGTTGTCGGGGGGTTGCATCAGGGGCTTTCCAGAAGCAAAGTCACGGGACCGTCGTTGTGAATCTCGACTGACATATGGGCGCCAAATACCCCTTGGGCAACCTCCATGCCCAGGTCCTCTAGTATGGTGATGAAGCGTTGGTAGAGTAGTCCGGCTTGCTCCGGAGGGGCGGCCTGAACAAAGCTAGGTCTGCGACCCTTGCGGCAATCACCATAGAGGGTGAATTGGGAGATAGCCAGGATAGAGCCATTTACATCCCGGACTGAGCGGTTCATCTTGCCGGTCTCGTCAGCAAAGACTCGCAAGTTGGCGCATTTTTCAGCACAAAAGCGCAACGATTTGTCGTCGTCTTGCGGGCCGATTCCCACGAGCAGAACCAGACCTGGGCCGATGGTGCCTTTGACCTCGGAGTCCACCTGAACCTGCGCGCGACTGACACGCTGTAGCAGAACTCTCATTGAATTGAGTGCAAATAAATAATCGAAAATGAAATAAAAAAATTAGTTTTGGTCCCAGCCATGGCCGAGTGATCTCCCTGAGATTTTTTCCCAAGGCCTTGTCTAGTTGAGGAGAGTGAAAAATCGGTTCGGCTCGAACAGGGTCTCAAGAGTCCTGGCTACGCCGGCTCGGGTGATGCCGCGTCCGGCATCGTGCAGGTCAAGGTATTTTTCGGTGAGTACCTTGGCCAGGATTTGTCGGAACCGGCGCCACTTGGGTATGAGGTTTTCGAGGACGCGCGCATCTGAGTTGAATGGGATAAAGCGGTCTCCAGTCATTTCTAGACGCATCCGCAGGTCGGTCTCCACCAAGCCGGGATGATAATTGAACCACCAGTGGCCAATTGCCATGACGTTGTGGTTGTGGCAGGTCATGACGCTTGCGTCGTACTGGTTGGCGTTGTGCAATGGGGTGATGAAGAAGGCGTTGTCTTGGTGGCGCCGAACCAACTCCTGATAAGGACGCATATCGGAAAATCCAGCCCCATCTCCTGCGTCGCGCCACCGCGATTGAAGTTGTCGGATGGGGCCCGGCATCATGAAAAACGGAGATTTAAGGTCCCTAAGGACAGGTAATACCGTATGGTGGAGAATGGCGCCTTCAAGTGTGCTGATATCGTGGACTTGGCAGTTGGGAGGGAAAGAACAGGCGCCATAGACCACCTTTGACAGCTTGGCGTGCCAATCGTACAAGAAACGGCGAATCTCGCCAATAGTGCCGGGTCGCGTCGGGTCCGGATCGACTTTATAGCCCCATGCTGACAACTTGGCCATCGCTCGGGGGTATTGGAGAACCAACTCGTCCAGGCGAAAGCCAGACAAATATTTGTCGTCCCAATCACCATGCTCATAGTATTTGCGTTCCTCGTCGTTAAAGACGTCTTGGGTCCCTACTATGCGGCGTACTCCGGACAGCTCCATACAACGGCACTGGATTTCTTCCGGGTCGGTATCGGCGTAGAACTGGCGGGCCATGTCCAAGGTGGTGTTGTTGGGATCCAGACCCAGGGCTTCCATTGCTACCACTACTCCGCGGCAGCCTTCGTCGAAGCAGTCCGAAGGACCATCGACAAACAGGGTATTCCAGGTGAAGTCTCCCTGTTTCTCGATATCCCAACCATAGAAAGTGTCCGGATCTACGTAACTACCGCCAAAAAGCTTGCGCCTGACATAGTGGTAAGTAAGTTGGTGGTCAATGCCATATAGCGAGAGCCTTGAGCCTGCCCTGGGGCCAAGAAGATGAGTGTGCCAGTCGTCCACAATCAGACGCTGGGGTGATGTTTCTTCGGTTACGACCTGGGGGATTTGGTCGCGTTTCAGGTGGGAATTGGAGTTGAGTGATGATGTGCTCATTCCATTTCCTTTTCGGTCATTGTTTCTTTCGATGCATTGAATTATTGCTGCCAGAGACGCTTTGACCAGGCTTTGGCCATTGGCGGGACGTTCTCGATGCTGACCTCGATACCGCTTTCCTTGGCGGTTTTCATTATACTGGAAAGGCTTACAGCCGCACTTAGATCAATTCGGCCTAAACCCTCGAGATGAAGGAAAACCTGGCCGGCTTCCTTGTGGCGGTTGAGAAGGTGCTGGAGTTCGCTTTCAAAGTTTGCGATCGACCCGAACCATAGAACGCCTTTTGGCTTAATGTGGACCGCGTTGTCGTAGAACCAACTGTCGATGACGAGGTGTTGTTCCCGTCTGAGATGATGGGCGACTGCGATGCCAATGCCGGAAAGGATCGCGATATCAATTCGGGGGGCAAGGAAGAAGCAGGCGAAAAATGTAATCCAGCCGATACAGGCTTGCGGCAGGGAGTACGCTTTGAGGCGCCAAAGTTCCTGGAATTTGATTAGATTCAGTACCGCAGCGATGACGATACCGCCGAGAACGGCCGTTGGCAAATTCGAAAGGATATGACTGAATGGCGCAAAAGCGAGGACCGCGCAACCGGTAACGAGACCACTGAAACGGCTTCGGGCGCCGGCGAGCCGGTTGATTGATGTGCGAGAGAAGGAACCACCGACCGGAAAACCACCCACTACCCCGGCGGCGATGTTAGCCATTCCTTGACTGATAAATTCACGGTTCGCATTCCAGGGAATTTTATCGAGTGTGGAATAACTTCGTGCAATGGTAGCAGGTTCGGCGAAGCCAACCAGAGCAATGACGAAGGCGCTCAGGGCAATGCTCGGCAAGCTGGACCAGGGGAGGTGGAGCGAGAGCCTGGGGAGAATACTGGGGATATTTCCCACAATGGTTCCGTCATAGGGCAAAAATGTCGAGACAAGGAGGCCGAGCCCAACGGCCAGCGGAATCCCGGGAAAAAGTTTGTGAAGGCTGCGTCCTGCCGTGATTACTGCAATCGATACGGCAGCAATAAGGACCGCGGGCAAGAACCAGTTTTGAGGTTGACTGAGGCTGTAAATGGCGCCATTGACTACGCTGCGGTCCCCAATATCAATGCCGAGAGATTTGGGGAGTTGTGATAAGATAATCAAAAGGGCAGCGGCGGTTGTAAATCCTAGAAGAACAGGCTGAGAGATCAAATAGGCGATCTGACCGAAGTGGAACACTCCGATCAGGACTCTGAAAACACCGACGAAGAGAGCAAGGGAGGCGGCCAATGAGATATAGTTTGCCGTGGCGGGTGTTGCAAGCTGGCTAAGCACTCCAAACGACAGCAGGGAGGTGAGAGCTACAGGACCTGTTTGCAAATAGGGTGAGGAGGCGAAAAAGGAAGCGGTAATGGCTGGTAAGGCCGCTGCCAAAAGGCCTGTGTAGGGTGGCATTCCGGCCAGATCAGCGTAGGCAATTGATTGAGGTATCAAGACTAGTGCGACGGTCATTCCGGCCAATAAATCGCTGAATAATTGACTTTTCAGGTCTCCCCTTAATGGTTCCATAGATGTTCTCATCTGAAGATCAAGGAAGAAATTCCTTCGACCCTGAACAGTTGCGCTGCAATGAGAATGAATATAGCCTTACCAGAAAAACCTCACAACGCACCCTATGAAACAGGTTGGCAATTCTTCGCCTGCTGAACGGGAAGCAGCGGATTGATCAAATTACTTTTTCTCGAAAAACTCGAGAATATTGCTTTTTTGTGATGCGAGGAGGTATCGTTTGAAAATTACGGAAATTAAACCATTTCCCGTTTGGATTGGCCATCGAAATCAGCTTGTCGTGAAGATTGAAACGGACGAAGGAATTGATGGCCTTGGAGAGTCGGGCATGTCTGGAAGAGAGTTGGCGGTAGTAGGTGCAATTAATCACTATCGGGAGTTTCTGATCGGTCGCGACCCAAGTGCCCTTGGTGCTCTTTGGCAAGAGATGTACCGGAGCCAGTACTTCGAGGGCGGCCGTGTCCTTACCGCAGCCATATCGGCGATTGATATTGCTCTCCACGACATTGTTGCAAAGTCGCTGAGTATCCCGGTGTACCAACTGCTGGGCGGGAAGCAGCGAGATGCTGTGCAGTGCTTTCCGACTTGCGGGATGTCCTCACTGGAGAAACTGATCGAAGATGCAAGGCTTTTGGTCGACAAGGGCTGGAAAGTGATTCGAACAAGTATGGCGAACCCACTGTCCGAGAAAAATGGATTGTTCGAGCCACGCGAATCGATCGGATTGACGGCGGATTGGTTGAAGGCGTTGCGCGAGGAATTGGGCTCCGGGCTTACCCTTGGAATCGACTATCACCATCGCCTGTCGGTGGCTGAGGCCGCCTCGTTCTGTCAGCGGATTCCTAGGGGGACCATAGACTTTCTGGAAGAGCCGATACGCGACGAGTGTCCAGAAGCCTACCAGTCCCTCCGTACTATGACCGAAATTCCTTTTGCGATTGGTGAGGAGTTCTCGAGCAAGTGGCAGTTTCTGCCTTACATTGAGCAAGGAATCGCCAATTTTGCGCGCTTGGATATCTGCAATGTGGGTGGTTTCACCGAGTCAATGAAGGTCGCGGCGATGGCGGAGGCCCACTACATTGACCTGATGCCGCACAATCCTTTGGGACCGATTTGCACGGCGGCAACTGTTCATCTAGCTGCGGCCATTCCCAATTTCTCATGGATGGAAATTCGTGCGTCGCCGACGGAAGAATTCTTCGACAATTCGATGTTTCCCCGTCAACTGAAGTTGAAAGGAGACCGGATAATACTGCCAGACAGTCCTGGGCTAGGGGTATCTTTCAACGAGGAAGCCGCACAGGAACAAAAATTCAAGTTCTGGGAGGCTCCGCATCTTTCGCGCACCGACGGGTCGCATACGAATTGGTAGAATGGTTCCAGTTTCGGAGGGGATTGGCCGGAGGTTGCGGGGCAGGCTGGAAAGGGTTTCTGGCGATTGTAGCTACAAAAGCCAATTCACTGGTATGATAGGGTGATTCATGCCTCTTTTGGCTCGTGCGCTGATGGCCGAATGTTAGGGTGCCAGGAGACCCCGTGAAAGATTCGTCGTTTAGATTTGAGCCCTGCGACCGTATCGGCAAGGGTGAATCCCAATGATGAGGGAAAGGCCGCCTTTTCCTTAATTTGGCAGGAGTCAGGGCAATTTTCGGGATCGTCCAGACGGCGGCGGGTATGCGTGTGGTTACTGCCTGAGGCTTCTCTCATTCTGAAAGAAGACCAACCCCGTGGCAATCAATGATGGAAATTTTCACAGACCTGCGCCGATTTCAGGAGCAGCCAGAGATTCTGGCCGAGCAACTGGGATAGGTATTGTTTGGAGGAGAAGTCTTGGAGCAATAAAACGGGTTGGAATTTGAGCCTGAACACCAAGAAGGCCACCCATACTAATCCACTTACGTTCCGGATTAAACCGTCACGGCTTTCGGTTCGAGAAATTTAAATTCCCCTTATCCTCTTCAGTAGTGGCGAAATTACTCGTTTAATTCTGGCTCCATTGCTCTTGGAGCAAAAAAATGTTCTTCATTTTATATAGGGAGAAAAGGGCTCGGTTTCATGCATGTTTTTGTCGATTTTTCGTCCAGACCTTACGATCCGGACGGATTAATCCCTACGTCGATCTTAGCTCATGACGCGCCAGATAAAGATTGGCCAGCGCAAACAAGGTAAAGACCTGTGCGGCGTTCTTGGCCAAGCCCCGATAGCGCACCTTGCGATAGCCCCACAGGTGCTTGATCACCCCAAAGGCATGTTCGACCCGAGCACGGACGCGGTTGCTCTTGGTGTTAAAGGAGCGATCCGCACAACTCAGTCGCCTGCTGCGGTTCGCCTTGCGCAAGACGCGCCACTCCACTCCATCGGATTCGGCCTGCTGTTGACGCTCCGCGCTCACCTACACGCCTTGTCTCCATAGATAACCGTTTCTGCGCCATGCACACAGTCCTCCATGATCTCCGAATCATGCACCGACGCCGAGGTCACCACGGCACTGTGCACCCGTCCCTGGGAATCGCTCCCCACATGCGCCTTCAGGCCGAAATACCAACGCGTCCCTTTCTTCGTAGAGCCCATCTCCGGGTCCCGTTGCCGATCCCGGTTCTTGGTCGAAGAGGGCGCCTGGATGATCGTCGCGTCCACGATGGTACCCTCGCTCAGCAACAACCCCCGCTCGGACAAATACTTTTCCGTGCGTCGAAACAAGGCTTCGGTCAAACCATGGCGCTCGAGAAAGTGGCGAAACTTGCAGATCGTCGTCTCATCCGGAATGTGGGCCAGATCCACCCTGGCAAAGCGACGCATCGATTCCACGTCATACAGACTGTCTTCCAGCGCCGGGTCACTGAGTCCATACCACTGTTGCATAAAATAGATGCGCAACATCACCTCGGGCGGGATCGGCCGGCGGCCGTTACCCGGTTTGGGATACTTTCGCATAATGGGCTTGAGCAGGTGCTTCCACGGTAACAGGTCGTTCATCTCGGCCAGGAAGCGCTCTTTGCGGGTGGTCTTTTTCTTGTGGGTGTAGGCCAACTCGGAGAAACTGATCTGTTGCATCGCGATTACCTCCTCATTTTGTTTGCTTATAGCTGGATTTTTGCAAACTCCTGCTCAGGCTAGCTCAAGGTAAGTGACGATCCGCTGCTGATTCCACCCCAGCGTTGTGGCCTGCTCGACGGCCCAATGGATGGTTTTACTGAGCGTCTCTCGCGACACGGCTCGACAGGCTTGGCCGATGGTCGTCAGCACACTATGAGGCCAGCCATTCGCACGGTCCGGCCCCATCTGGGCCATGAGGAGACGGTGCGCCAGCATCACCAGATACAGGTGCCGGGTCTGGCCCTTGCCGATGCGCAACTGACCGTCCCCCATGCCCAGATGTTGCTTGCCGTCCCGATGAAAGGTCTCCGTGCCCGTCCAACGGTGGCGATAGACGTTCAAGATACGACTGATCTCCCAACGCACCCGGTTGGTCACCAGCAAGTTGACCGGCTTCTTGCCGTTCTTGCGATCCCACAGAATCACCAGGCGAACGGGGTGATCGACGTGGGGAAGACGTACGGTCTGGGTGAAATACCACTGTTTGCGATCGCCGATGTCAACCCGGTTGCGGTCGCCGGGTGCGATCCCGGCGGCCCCCTCCGTCGCCTTCATCTCACCGCCCTTGAACCAGACCTTGCGATGGCTCTTCAGATCCCCCACGTAGCCGCGCTTATGGCCCTGGATATGGTTGAGACTCTCGGCACTGCTGGAGTAGCCGTCAAAGGCGAAATCCCCAGGAATCTCTCGCTCCACGACCCCGTCGACCAACTCCTTGAACAGGTCCGTGTGATTCTTGAAAGACGGGGCCGGCGCGGCATCGGTCCCCTCTTCCCGCTTGCGAAAGCGGCGAAACTCCAGCGGATAATGTTTCCCCGACCTGCACACGTAGTTGGCGATCACGTAGTTGTGGGCCATCAGATAGCACCGATCGGCATGGTCCCAGAACCAACCCACGTCCTCGATAATCTCCCCGCTAGGGTCGACCAAGGTGTTGTCGATGGCGATCACCCCCCGCGCTGAATAGCGCGTCGAGGAAGGGCCCTGCAGCCAGGCCACAAGCGATGTTCGTTGAGTTGTCCCTATAGTTGCATAAAATTGGAGCAAAAGGAGTGCTGCAGCCTCAGCAATTCCATTGTCGTCCCTCAGTAAATTGGGTGCCAGGTATGCTGAATCAAGGACAAAAGCTACCGATCCTGGAAATCCCCATAAGTGATGTTGAGAAACTGACCAACTGAAGCCTCGTATGGGAGAGCCAAACAACTATTGCAAACTGATTTTTTGCAACGTTAGGGTTGTTCCACGTCCCACGGCACCTGAGTGATCCAACGGTTCAGGCAGGATTGATCCGTGGTCTGGGCAAACTCGGTGTTGATCGCCGAACCGTTCTTGCGCTCGGCCACCATCAGCCCGGTCAGAACCTCGGCAAAGTGCCAGCGCTCCGGGGTGTTGGCAAACATCCAGCCAAACTCGTCTACGGCTTCCTCGACTATCGTAGGAAAGGCAATAATACCCGGTATGAACCACCTCTCACATCGTTAGGGGACGTGGAAGGCGGGGGAGGCCTTGCCTCGCCAATATACTCATGCGGGCCGGATCCGTGCTACCGAAAACCTTGACTCATCAGCCGGAAATACCCTTTTTGCAAAAGTCCAGTTATAGTAACCAGGTAAAAGCCAAGGGAAAAGTTTGGCAGGATACTTAATCAGAGATTCCTTTACTCGTACTTGATTATCCTACCGGCCATTTGGACATCGTTGTCCGAGAGATACAAGGAGATGTTCTGCGAGGTTTTGCCTCCGGCATTTCCTTTTAATGTCCCGTCCCCTTATTTGACCATGGCATTTAAAACCATCATTTGGGTTGTGGATGCAGGAAAAAGCCCAATTTCTGGAGGGAGAGGATGGGAAGAACATTGAAGATGGCATTGGAAACAGACTCAAAGGCGGGTAATAAAAAGGGACAGGGGAGTTCGAAAGTAGGTGGAAAAGGACCGGGGACGGCAACAATAATTTAAGCCTCCCCACAAACTACGGGGCAATTTCGCCATTAGGATCAAACCGTGAGTGAAGCTGGGAAGGAGCAAGATTTTGGTGAGTATACGGGCAGAACAGAAAAAGGAATCGGAATTTAGGTTTAAGTACTTAAATGCCCCGTGGGAAGAAGAAACCAAAATTTGGAGCATGAAAGATTGTGGATGCCTGAGATCCTTTTTGCTCCGATATTGGAAAACGGAGGAAGAATTCTAACCTCGCATCAACGGGAAGGTGCCAAGATTTTACGTAATTCACCTTATTTGGGACCCAACCCCCGAATAATTTTACTCCATTATGTGACTTGCTAGCCACTAAGGATTTATGATTCACTAGGAATACATAATTAACTTTTTGGGAAATAGCAAGAAAACAGGCAGGAATTTAGTTTAAGTAGTCACTGGACTTTTGCAAAAAGGGTATTCCCGGCTGATGAGTCAAGGTTTTCGGTAGCACGGATCCGGCCCGCATGAGTATATTGGCGAGGTAAGGCCTCCCCCGCCTTCCGCATCCCCTGGATGATGTGAGAGGTGGTCCATGCCGGGTATTATCGCCTTTCCCACCATAGTCGAGCAAGCCGTGGACGAGTTTGGCTGGATGTTCGCCAACACCCCGGAGCGCTGGCATTTTGCCGAGGTTCTGACCGGGCTGATGGTGGCCGCGCGCAAGAACGGTTCGGCGATCAACGCCGAGTTTGCCCAAACCACGGATCCATCCTGCCTGAACCGTTGGATCACTCAGGTGCCGTGGGACGTGGAACCACTCAACGAACATCGCTTGGCCTGGTTGCAGGGCCCTTCCTCGACGCGCTATTCAGCTCGAGGGGTGATGGCCATCGACAACACCCTGGTCGACCCTAGCGGAGAGATGATCGAGGACGTGGGTTGGTTCTGGGACCATGCCGATCAGCGCTACCTGATGGCCCACGACTAGATGATCGCCCATTACGTGTGTTCGTCGGGGAAACATTATCCGCTGGAGTTTCGCCGCTTTCGCAAACGGGAAGAGAGCGCCGAGGGCGCGCCGTCCCCGCCTTTCAAGAATCACACGGACCTGTTCAAGGAGTTGGTCGACTGGGTCGTGGAGCGAGAGATTCCTGGGGATTTCGCCTTTGACGGCTACTTCAGCCGTGCTGAGAGCCTCAATCATATCCAGGGCCATAAGCGCGGCTACGTGGGGGATCTGAAGAGCCATCGCAAGGTCTGGTTCAAGGGCGGTGAGATGAAGGCGACGGAGGGGGCCGCCGAGATCGCACCCGGCGACCGCCAACGGGTTGACATCGGCGATCGCAAACAGTGGTATTTCACCCAGACCGTACGTCTTCCCCACGTCGATCATCCCGTTCGCCTGGTGATTCTGTGGGATCGCAAGAACGGCAAGAAGCCGGTCAAGTGGCTGGTGACCAACCGGGTGTATTGGGAGATCCGTCGCATATTGAACGTCTATCGCAAACGCTGGACGGGCACGGAGACCTTTAATCGGGACGGCAAGCAACATCTGGGTATGAGGGATGGTCAGTTACGCACCGCCAAGGGCCAGACCCGGCACCTGTATCTGGTGATGCTGGCGCACCGTCTCCTCATGGCCCAGATGCAGCAGGGCCGTGCGAATGGCTGGGCTCATACTGTGCTGACGACCATCGGCCAAGCCTGTCGAGCCGTGTCGCGAGAAACGCTCAGTAAGACCATCCATTGGGCCGTCGAACAGGCTACAACTATGGGGTGGAATCAGCAACGAATCCTCACCTACCTCGAGCTGGCCTGAGCCGGAGTTTGCAAAAATCCAGTAGTCACCTACTAGTCTGTCTATGTACGGTGTACTGTGGAAAAGATCCAATAGACAGAATCGAAAGTTACAAAAAAGGGGCCTAAACAAAAAGGATGCTACTCGTCCTTAAGTTCCTCTGTGGCCAAGACGACTTTTTCAATTTGAAGTCTCTTGGCAATTTCCATGGTCTCCAAAACAGGGCCATGGCGAGTATCTTTATCCGTGCGGATAATTAGAGTGATACTGCGAGTATTCTGCTTTTCTTGTGCTAGAAGACTTGGAAGTTCAGCTAGGCTCACCAAATGACGGTTGATCTCCATCTGTCCTGACTTATCGATGCTGGCTACGAGTTTTTTCTCTTCCACAATGTTGGACTGCCGTGCCTCCGGGAGCTCAACCTTCAGGCTGTGAGGCTCTTTGAAGACAGTCGTGACCATGAAGAAAATTATTAATAGGAATACACAATCGATCATTGGGGTCAGATTGAGTTCGGTACTCTCCGATTCCATGGAAGCTCGCCGCCTAGGCATTCTAGAGACTACCTCCTTCTTCTTTTGCAAAGGCAATGCCGACTACATCCGCTGCTTTGGCTGCATCGACTACCAAGATCACATGTTTCTGAGCGCAATCTGAATGGGCCTGAACAATGATGTTCTCGTTGTTGGCTTCCACCATGGCTTCTTTTATTCGATTAACTAGTCCGTCTGGGGAAACGTCTTCGCCACCGAGTTGAATCCTGCCGTCAGGGTCAATATAGATATTGATGTCCTTCTTTTTCTCCTGCTCGGTCGCTTCGCTTTTTGCGGGTAAATCCACATCAAGCCCTTTGGCATGAAGAAAGACCGTTGTAACCATGAAGAAAATGAGCAAAAGGAATACGCAGTCAATCAAAGGGGTTAAATCTGTGCTCTCTTCTCCAGAGAAACTTTCCCGTGAGCGTCGATGTACAATAGCCATTAGTTGCCTTATTCTTTTTCCATCTGGGTCTGACCAGCCACTAGCAGAGTATTGGCAAACGCATGACCGTAGACATTCAGTTTAGAACGGAGGTTGTCTGCCCGACGAGCAAAGTAACGATACGCTACAATGGAAGGAATAGCTATGGACAATCCCGTTGCCGTGGTGACGAGAGCCTGTGAGATGCCGCCTGCGACCACTTTGGGATCACCAGTTCCAGCTACCGCGATGGCCTCAAAAGCAGTGATCATTCCCAAGATGGTGCCTAAAAGCCCCAAAAGCGGGGAAATATTACCAATGGTGTTTAACAATACAAGCGACTTTCCCAAATAGTTCTTCCCAGCTTCTTCGGTCTCCAATATCAACTCCTCTTTAAGATCAGACAACTCCTTTTGCTGGATAAGAAAATTGCCAAGACTTCCAGCGCCAGCCTGTTCGGCTAATTGTCCAAGACGCTCGTTGGTTTGTTTGAACTCGCGTAGTTCAACCATTAGTGTGTCAAAGCGCTTGATGAGGGCGGCAAAAATGTAATTGAGTGGACCACTGCCATTGTTGCAGTGCTGGGCGGCTGCAACCTCCCCATCATTTAGAAGAATACGTTCCGCTTCTTCAAATTCATTTTGGGCGGTAGTGTCGTCTGGAACCTTTCCTAGGACCAAAAATCTTTCGATGATGAAAGCCAAGCCCAGTAGTGCGCAAAGTCCGAGAGGGATCATCAAAATGCCACCAGAAACTAAAGTATCCATTGAACTCTCCTTTTCAAAAATTAACGGGACATATTATTAAAATCAATTGAAAACAATCACAATGTAATAAATCAAGTGACAAAACCCAAGAATATTTTGAATAATTTGGTACTTATGCCTTTAATCATTAGTGTGAGGGGGAAAAATATAAAAATCAGTGAATAAAATTAGTAAAATTTTTGACGAAGCCCAAGAATATTTTCCTTGACAAAGCCCGGCCGAATTCCAGATAATAATTATCATTGTTATTGCAGGACAACGATAGGTCGCTCCAATTTTTCAAACTATTTTGGCAATCGATAAAAGGAAAATGTCCTCCATTTCAAATAACCATAAATCTAAAAATAACAGAATTTTAATTTGATTCCTAATGGTTTGGTGAAGATTATCATGTTGCAAATAAACAAAATCCTTGACAAAGGTCAGTTATATTGCCAATGTTATGGTTAAAACGGAAATTATTTGCAGGTAAGGTTAATCTATTTTTTCTACAATGTCGACTAACTTAAATATTGTCAATTTGTTGCATAAGTTTGCCAAAATTTTCTTTATTTCTGGGTGGCTCATAGTTTCGTTGTTTATGTTTCTGGTGTTTAGTTTTGGCTGCAGTGGAAGTGTCCCACCATTAACCAAGTTGAATGTTAATGAATTGTTGGGCGAAACTCGGGAAACATTAGAGAAGCGGCTAGGGGAGTCTGATATTTTTATTCATAAACACAATAATATAGACACAATTCAATGGAAAGATGTAAATGGAGTCTGGATTTTTGTGGTCCTAAAGGACGGAAGGTCAAATTACGTGACATTTACCTTTAAGTTCATGGACACCTTCGACGAGGAAGAGGCATTTCGCCTTATTGGAATCTCTAACCCCAAAGAAAAACCTGAGTACGTATGGGAAAATAAAGCCAAACGATGGAGGCCATTCGGGGTTTACCAGAAAATGGTTGTAAACCCAGGGACTAAGGCTATTACTGTGGGGGATAGTCAGCCTTATATAGGATCAGATGCTTAAAAATTTCAGAATAATGGGTCGCATGAAAATACTAATTTCGATTTCGATTTTGGCAATTGCCTTAGTGGGGATTTGTGAAAGTAGTTATGCAGCAGAGTGGAAGGCAAAGCAGTGGGAACATACCACATATTACCGCTTTACCTTCAACAATTCCTCGGCTCCAACTGGTGCTGCCCTGCGTGTCACGGCTGTGGACGAATTTGAGCTCTTTTTTAATGGTAAATTGGTTACCGATTCTGGTAACGAATGGAAGAGCATGGACGAGTACATCGTTTCTCTGGAGAGGAGAGCGAATCACATTGGTGTTGTCGTGCGTAACAGTGGTGGTAAAGAGGGTAATGGTATACTGCTTGAACTAGATACCGAAGAGAAAAGTTGGATTAGTACCACCGCTGGGTTGAACGAGCTTTGGCTTTGGACTGCGGAGCCCCAAGAAGAGGGTGAAGATGTTGGCTGGCTTATTGAAGATACATTTGAACTGAACAAGCTGGATAAGTGGAATCCGGTGCAACAAGGGAATATGGATCGGACGCTTGTAACCGAATGGGAGGATACTTTAGGTACTGAGGTCATCGCCGGCTTTGCTGGTGGCGTCGATCTCAGTCGCCCCGAAGGCGGCATTACGTTGCGTAGTATAGAGGGGGAGAATTTGGCGATAGGCAGGCGTTCACTTGAACGTGGGGCCGCCTTTGACGGTCGTCCTAATACATGGTGGACGGTCAGGGACGAGACGCTGAATGGCTCCGCCACCATTGATCTTTTGACCCGTCGCTTGGTTTCTGAAGTTCGCGTCCTAACCAACCCAGCCAAGGATGGAACATTTGAACCTAATTCACTGGTGGGTTTTGCAGTTCAAGTAAGCAATGATTTGTTTCAGTGGACCGAGGTTGGGGTTTTCAATAACATATTGGAAACCGGAAACTTCGAGCGTCCATCAATCCAATTTGCCCCGATTTTCGCCCGTTATGTCCGGGTTGTAATCTCCCAAGTCATCCCTCAGCGCATTTCCGAGGTCGCCGAGATCCAAGTACTGGGTCAAGGAGCAGTTTTTTCTGGGACCTACCATTCTGCGGCATTGGATTTGGGGATAGCCAATGCTAAAAATTTCGGCCGTGTTCGGTGGTGGGGAGAGATTCCTGAAGGCGCCTCAATTTCTTTGCAGTTTAGGAGCGCGGATCAGGATGAGGAGACCGCTTGGAGTGATTGGAGTGAGGAGATTGTCGACAGCGAGGCTGTTTTCTCTGTTCCTGAACCCAAGACTTTATTGCAATACAGGGTTAATATGAGTACCGAATTTGTTGATGTTGTGCCCCGTCTTGACAGTTTAGCTATTGAATTTTCGGATACCTTCCCGGTATCCGAAGCTCGGGGTTGGGTTGTACCAAACAGCGTGGTTTTGGGCCGTGACACCACTTTTACATATACTCTCGACCTCTCCTTCGGTGCGGGTGACGGCGGTGTGGAACGGTTGTTTATCGCCATGCCAAGCTTGGCCACAGATGTGCAGATCACGTTGCCTGAGGGAATTACTGAGAAAGGAAGAGTGATTTTGGGCGACGGCCTTGAAATTAGCTTTGCCGAGCCAGGGTGGAATAGTGATGGTACCCTTGAAATCAGCTTTGTGGCTCGCCTTTTGACAGGCCAGTTTGTTTTTTTCACCCAACTTTTTGGTCCTGGAGAGGTAGATGCACTCAATAGCGACGAGGATACCATTGACGGGTCGTGGAGAGTGCGCGCCATGGGGGCCAGAGGTCCGGTTCTTAGTAAGTTGCGGCTCAATCCAGGAGTAATTACTCCTAACGGTGACGGTAGCAATGACGCTACGGTGGTGGAGTTTACGCTTTCCCGAGTGAGTGAGCCCCAGGACATGGAAATTAGTATTCTCGACCTTTCCGGTCGGGTGATACGACAGCTCGAATCCCGTCTGGTCGGCGGCCAGTATTTGCGTCCACCCCTCAGCCGTGATGCTTCCGAGGCCCCAGGATTTTGGGATGGTCGAGACGATGATGGTGATGTAGTCCCACCAGGAATCTACTTGGTGCGGGTCCGAGCTGTTCTGGGTCGGGAAGAAGAAATTCGGGTCCGGCCGGTGGCCGTGGCCTATTGAATTTTACACAAACGCTATGGGATGATGAATTTATGAAGCCGATTAGTAAAATTATTGGACTTGCATTATTGTTGCTGGGTTCGAGCCTAGGGGCGGCTGAATGGAAAGTGGATGAGTGGGGACAAACCCTTTATTTCCGCTACACATTTGGCGCCGCTGCTGCTGGAGATGGGACATTGCGCATTACGGCGGTGGACGAGTATGAGGTGTTTTTCAACGGTACTCTTTTTGGGTCTGACGCGGATTGGTCCACCATGGAAGAGTACGCCATTGAAATTGGCAGCCAAGCCAACGACATTGCCGTTATTGTGCAAAATCGAGGTAGCGGATTGGGCAGCGGGTTGTTAGTTGAAATAGCTACCGAAAATGAATCGTGGGTCAGTACCCCGAGTGGCTTGAATGAAATATGGCGTTGGACCGAACAGGAGCAGGCCGGCAGCGACTGGACCACCGCCGATGTAAGTGGCGACGATGCCTGGTTCCCCGTGCAGGGTGGCAATTTGGATATGGATGGTGTTTCGGGTAGGACAGACAGCCTTAATGCCGAAATAATTTATGGTTTCTCTGGAGGGATAGATTTGGGTCGGCCTGAGGGTGGCCTCACTTTGCGGAACGTCGAGGGAGAAAATCTTGCTCTCAAAAAACCGTCCTCAAATCGACCTGAGGTTTTCGATGGGGACCCTGGAAGCGTTTGGACTGTGAATGTTGATGCGATTAATACCGCGGCGACAGTTGACCTCCTTACCCCGCGCTTGGTAAACGAAGTGCGCGTGCTCACCGCAGGCGAAAATATGGAAGATTTCGAAGCAAATTCTCTCCGCGGCTACGCAGTCCAAGTGAGCAACGACGGTTTCCAGTGGACCGAAATGGGCGTTCTCAACGACATCGAAGAAAAAGAGTCAACAACTGTAGAGATTGATGAACTATTTGCCCGTTTCGTGCGCGTAGTTATCGCCCAAGTTGACCCATTGCGACGCTCCCGTGTGGCCGAAATTCAGGTGTTTGGAACGGGCGCTACACCGTCTGGGGCGTATGTTTCTAGGGCGATTGATCTAGGGTCGCCGGGAAGAAAAAATTTCGGCCGTATCCGCTGGGGTGGTAATATCCCCGAGGGCGCGTCTATTTCGTTGCAATTTAGGAGTGCAAACGAGGATGACGAGAATGCTTGGAGCGATTGGAATGATGAAATCACAGAATTTGACGCGGAGTTGGTGGTTCCAGAACCCCGGAATCTCCTGCAATATCGGGTCAATTTGAGTGCTGAATTCGAAGATCTCGCACCCCGTTTGGACAGTCTGGCCATTGAGTTCACGGATACTTTCCCAGTATCCCAGGCCCGAGGGTGGGTTGTGCCCAACAGTGTGATTTTAGGCCGTGACACCACTTATACTTACACCCTCGACCTCGCTTTCGGTGACGATGATGCCGGAGTGGAACGGTTGTTCATTGCCATGCCCAGTCTGGCCACCAATGTGGAGGTCACCTTGCCGGCAGGGGTAACGGAAAAGGAGAGGGTGATTCTGGGCAATGGTCTTGAGATTTCCTTTGTCGAGCCAGGGTGGAACAGTGACGGAACACTAGAAGTTAATTTTGTGGCACGCCTTCTTACCAACGAATTTGACTTTTCGTCTCAGTTCTTTGCTCCCAATTCAGACGAGATTCTTAACGGCGAAGAAAACACCACCGCTGGCCGATCTTGGAGTGTTCGTGCCACCGATGTGGTAGGATCGGTCCTAAGTTCTGTGCGCGTCCATCCCGAAGTGATTACGCCCAACGGAGACGGCAGAAACGACGCGACAGTTGTGGAGTTCACTCTTTCCCGGGTGAGCGAGCCCCAGGACATGGAAATCAGTATCCTCGATTTAAGTGGCCGGGTGGTTCGTAAACTCGAATCCCGTCTTGTTGGCGGTCAGTATTTGCGTCCCCCGATCAGCCGTGATTTATCCAGCACCCCTGGATTTTGGGATGGCAGGGACGATCAAGGCGATGTGGTTCCACCAGGGATTTACCTAGTTCGTGTCAAAGCTCGTTTGGACCGAGGGGATGAAATTCGGATACGGCCAGTAGCTGTGGCTTACTGAGCGTTTCTTTGAGAGAGAGGCTTATGGACGACAAGCGATATATTACTACGGCGTATTCCTTGTTGGTGGTTCTTCTTGTTCTGTTGGCGTCCGCACGGGTGGATGGCCAGTATATTAGCAGGGAATATTATCCCCTTTGGCAGAATGAGTCGTATGAAAACTATGCCCACTTTAGCTTTAGAGATGTGCGCCTTCTACGCCAGGGTCAAGTGTTGCGGCTAGACGAGGACCAGCGGACTTATGATCCTTTTGGTGCCACTTTGTTGAAAGGGTTCGATCTCTATCGGACGAATGAATACCGAACCCTTTCTCCTTTTGGAGGTAGCACAATATTTAAGGACAATTTATACAGAGATTTATTTCAGAACTTGGTGGTGGCCAACGATACGTATAAAGGATGGGGCACTGCTTTTACTGTGGGAAGGGCGGTTGAAGCCTACTATAATCCCATGATGCTTGGCGTTCTCCGGATGAATGGAATACGCTGGGACGCCGACTCGCGACGCAATCGCTTTTCTGTGTTGGCTACTCGAATCTCCGAACCGTTGCGCCTTTTTGCCCTGTCTCGTCCCTTGGACTTTGTGACCTATCTCTATGGGGGCCATTGGGAAACACAGTTAGGTAGTATTCTCAGGTTTGGGGCTTCATACGTGAATACGCATATCACTGATTCGCTTGTTAAGCGAGGCGAAGGATCATTTCGGAAAGGTGTCTTTCCGGGCAATTTGATTAGTCCCAAATCTATTTTCATTGCTGTGACAGACGATTCGCCCGAAGATGGTATTGGCGGTGGCCGCGTCCACGCCATTGAGATGTACGTGAATGGGGAACTTAGCCAGGCATCGCCGGAGATCCGGAAAGTTCCAGATGCGATGCGCGTGGGTCAGAACGCTCGTTTTGTATCCGAAAGGATGCGGGTCGAAGATGTTCCGCACGCTCGCCGGCGTCAATCATGGTTGCCGCGCGTAATGAACTTTCTATCCATTGCCCTTCTGAGCGGGAGCCTGTTCGATGTGGGTGAAGTATTGGATGGTCAGATGGGACCACTTGAGGCTAATGGATTCGATGTTTTACTCTACCGCTTTGACGTGCCTCAAGAGGTTTTAAGTGAGGATGGAATGCCCGTGGGGCTTGATGATATCTCCTTTCGCATGTTGGTTGGCAATGATTTTGCTATAGACATAGGTACTCCAATTTCTTGGCATGGTATCCAAGGGCGCACTTGGGATGATTGGCGTAATGTTACACGTGCCAGTGGAAATACTAAGGATGAATCAAATCTGCAATGGGTTGATTTTGCTCATGGCTTCCCAACGGGATTGGAGATGTGGGGGGCTCAGGCGGACTTAGCCTGGATTGGATTTGATGTTCACGGGGATTACAGCATCAGCAATCACCACCTCCTTTTTCCTGTAGCAGGAAATGCCGGGGCCCGCAATACACTCGATGCACAGGCATTTTCAATAGTAGGTAAACGCGCCTTCGAGAATTTCGATTTAAACTTTGAGGTATTTAAGATGCCTCCTAACTACCGGACATCCTTTAGTTATTGGGATGATGGTAAAGCCTTGAGACTTAAAGAATTCCAGCTTATTGACGACAACGATGATCTCGACCCATGGCCGGATTCATGGGAGCATGAGGATCCCCTTAGTCTTATTTTCCAAGATGATATTACTTTGTCGACTCCGGAATCCAGGGAAAATTTGGAACCCGCATCTTTGCGAGACATCGGATTTGGGGTTTTTCCAGGCCTGGATGACAATGGGGACGGGATAATTGATACTAATGTCAACGACAACCTTCTACCAGATTATGTTGAACCCTTCTTGATGTACTATGTCGAGTCCGAGGAATTTGTATACGGAGACGACTTCAATAACAACGGTGTGGTGGATTCGCGCGAAAATGACAATAAGCCGGATTATCCATACGAACGCGACAGTGAAGGCCGGCACTTTTTTGTTACTTTCAGGCCGCGTCCCGACCTAAGGTTGACCTTCGGTGGGCACGATGTCGATCAGGTTGCGGGCTCAGGTCAAAACCAGTCTCTCTACACCAAGGTTGAGTACAGCCGGAAACTCGGTTGGGAAGTATATCTAGACCTGCATCACCGTACCAAGCGGGTAAAGGACGACCTTCCCGACCCCATATATGAATATGTGTCAAATCCAATTGTGAGAGGCAACTACGAAATCAAGTTGCGCCATGATCCTCTCAACTACCGAAACAGTTGGGCAAGCCTGAGTTTCGCCAAGTTCACCTACAAGGGCATTGAACACATTAACCTTAATTCTACTTGGCGCTACGAAAACAATCGTCGCTTGAGGATAAGCAACGATGGTGGGATTTTTCAGAACAATGGTACAGATTGGTCCTTGGCCGTGGTCAACCGCATCGATTATGGGTGGGAGCCGTTGGCAAGATTGGTCTTGACTCCAATGCTCAAGTGGAGCTATCGTCGCGAAGATTCTTCAATTTTCCAAGGGACAATAGAAAACGCAATGACTTTCGCCCCCATTTTGCGCGTCGATTATACCCTTACCGAAAACACAATTCTCCGCGGTGGCATACAGGGACTTCCATTTTTCAAACATCGATATCGGAACAATGCTGGACCCTTCCAGGATTTCGATGCTTGGCACTACATCTTGGCATTTCAAAACAACAGTAGTTATATCGGCTACCAGGTAAGTATGAATTTGGGTTTGCGCAAGTCCTACATTAATAACGTTGGCTCCGCTACTGTGGGCGAAGTCGAAACCTCCGAATTTTTCCTCCAAGTAAGGACGAATTGAGCGAATGCTTAGACTTATCTTTATCTCACTAGGCCTTCTACTGAGCTTCGCGGCCACTGCCTGGAGCGAAGGCGAGCCTGATCTACTTGATCCGCACACAACTGGCTCGCGCTTGTTGCTCTACCGTCCAGGTCTGTTGACCTACGATAACTACGGCATTGAAGGATACCGGCCGTGGCCGCGTAATGTCCTGACCCGTACGGCAAATCCAGTCTATGACGAATTTGGCCAGTTTCTTGTGAACGGTGTCGAGGTTTATAGGATGGAGGAGACGCGCCGGTTCGACGATCCTGTAAAACCCTTTAGTGGGAGCACAGTCAACAAACCGGGAAATTACACGAATTATATGAACCGGCTAATGGTGGCTGACGACAACTACAACAACTGGCACACTCGGTTTATAATTGGAGATCGGATTCGGACACATTTCTCTCCCTTGGTCTTGGACTTGGCTGCGCTAAACGGCATCCGCTGGGATGTGGCCAATGAGACCCACAATTTTACAATTGCAACCTCGCGGTTGGATCGCCCAATTTTTGACACACGGGATGCGGTTCTCGCCACCAATCCCTTTGCAGCCTATTTGCTTGGAGGGCATTGGCGGGGGCGATTTAACACAATTGAGTTGGCAGCATCCTATGTCAATCTTTTCCGGGTCGACAGTCGCTCTGCGCCCAAGTGGGACGGTATGAAGGGACAACTGCCCAATGTGAATCAGATCATTGATTATTTGGTGGTTCGGATAGATGATAGTTCACTGCTTGATGGGGATGGCGCCAGGGTTTTCGATGTTGAAATCATACTCAATGGGGTGCCACGGCCAGACATCGAGCCCTTTATCACCAAGCACCATAGAGATAGATACAATCTCGATTTTCCAAACGGGGACGCTCGCTTTCCTCGTGGGGTCGGGTCTATTCCGCCCTATGTGGAAGTTTTGCTCGGGCGACAACTAGGAGGAGACTATCCGTTTATAGATCCCGATGCGCAGGAATTTCTAACCGCGGATGGCAAGGAATATGTCTTGTATTGGTTTCCCTTGCCTGAATTCAATAATGAGGGAATTCTTAGGAGCGTGGCCGAGATTGATGAAGAGGGGAACCCGGTGTTTATCGAGTCGGTTTCTTTTGAGGCATTGGTGAGCGGAAATTACAAGATCAGTGTTTCCGAGATTTACAACGAAGATCCGCGGCTGGACAAGAAGGATCCTAGGCAGCGCAACACAGCCACTTATTTCGAAGAGGTGGCCGGTTCAGAAGGACGACGTACGGCTGGTTCCGATATCCGCCGGGTGCGGTTTGACTACGGGCGCGATACTGGGGTTACTATAACTGGATTGGAGTTGAAGACAGATGTGAAGGGATTCAGATTCAAGGGCGAGTGGGCACATAGTGCCAATTTTCTCAGATTTCCTGGAAAGCAGCCTTTATGCGATGAATGTCCGAGGGGAGGACGCCATGACCGGGGTGGGAATGCTTGGCTCCTTAATGCCGAAAGAGAACTTTCTGCCAAAATGGCGATAGGTGGTGAGTTGTTTCGTCTCGATCCTGAATATAACACCACACTCACAGTTACTGATTTGACCCTGAGGCAATACACTGATCCCCCGGGTCCCTTCGCCGGAGATTTGGGGACGGTTAGGGACGCGTTGAACTTCACTTTGGATTTGAACAGCGTTGACGACAACGACGACAAGGATCCCTTTCCTGATAAATTTTTTCTGCCCAGTTTTTCAGACCTGAATGGTGTTTTCCCTGGGCTTGATAAAGATTTGGACGGACAGCCGGATACGAATCGGAATTTTAATTCCGTGCCTGATTATTTTGAGCCCTTTCTGCTCTACGATGTCGATCCCGATGATTTCGCCTACGGGGAGGATCTGGATAATAACGGTGTGATCGATTTGCGGGAGGACGATAATGTGCCTGACTATCCTTACGATCTAAATCGCAAGGGATATCATATTTACCTGCGCGAAAGTCCGATGGATAGATTTGATCTTAGGGTCGGGCGTTACGACATGTCCGCCATCCGGGGTGGAATGCGAAGCAGATCGAATTACATCGTAGGTGAATATTATTGGGAATTTCCCGCAGTTGGTGACCTTCGTATCGTCGACTTTTTCAAGAGAGTGAAGGATGACATTCCCGATAATGTTGCCCGTTACGGTGATATTGCCAATTTTGATCGCCTCAATCCGCGCGGAGTTATCAGGGTTTTTGTTGAAGATGATTTATTGATGAAAAATAGTTGGGTCAACACCTTTTTTGTAAATGGCCGATTTACTGCCCTTCAGAACTTTTTTGCCGAGGCCAATTTTAAGTACGAGTTTAACCGTCAGGTCGACGGCATGGGGATGGATGATGGTGTGAATCGGATACAGCTGCGGACCTCGGTCTTTCGCACTGACTACACTTGGAGGTTGTCAGGGTTTGAGATTGCCCCGCGCTATAAATTCATGTTCCGCAAGCTGACGGATGACTACGGGTTTGTCCACCAATTGGGCGAGTGGTTCTCATACCCAATGATTCTGGTTCGGTATAAATTCACCGAGCAGAGCTGGTTCAGAGCAGGAATACAAGGTCTTCCAGGGTTGCCAGTTCTTTACCGTAATTTGGAAGACGAGAACCAGAACTACGATACCAAAGATTTCCTATTCATGATAATCAATCGCTTTACTTACGCAGGTTATGACCAAGTTCTCACTGCGGGCTATCAAATCAGCCAGCGCGAAATGAAAGATCCGATCCGCGATGTTTTGGATATTAACTTTGAGCAGTTTTTTATCCGAATGGTGGTTGGTTTAGAACCTGTTTTATAACCTACAAATCCCAGGCATACAAATTATGGCTGCATTACTTCTTATTGCTTCTCTGATTGGTCTCATAGCTAGTTCTACCTTAGTGCCCACGCCGGAAGAGGTGCGCGCTTCCTTCAAGCAGGCACAAAAGTTCTATGGCCAAGAGGACTACAAACAGGCAATTGAAAATTACGAGCGGATCAATAGTATCGAGAGTAATTTGCTCGTCGCTGAGGAGATTACCGAAGAGATAGGCGAGATCGAAGCTCCCATCAAGGAAATTGCTCTTTACCAGACGGGTAATTCCTATTTCAAGCAGGCTGAGGAAGCACAAATAAAATCCTATCGTAGCCGTCAGCCTGAGCGCAAAACCGCGCTGGAGGAGGAGGCAAGGGCAGGTTTTCGGAAAGCGGCGTCGTATTTTCGTCGAAGCGAGGAAACGGCTACATCTCCCAAGTTAAAGGCTCTGGCTCGCAATCGACTAGTCTCCGTGCTGTACGAAAGCGGTGATTACGAGGAGGTTATCAAAGAAGGCAAAGTTTTTGAAGAGCTTTATCCTGACAACCGATGGCTGGTTAATGTGCTTTACAATGCCGGGTGGGCATATTTTGACACGGAGCAGTATGAAGAAAGCATTGAGGCTTTTCAGAAACTCGTTCGGCACTTCCCTGCTGGTTACCAGGCAGAGCGAGCGCTCTTTCAGATCGGGGAGGCATACTATAATCAAGACAAATTTGAAGAAGCTGCTCCTTGGTACCAAGATGTAGTGGATCGGCAGCGTATTGATCAAATGAGCGAGCGCGAGTTGTTGAGAATGCGGCGGGAAAAGATTGCTGGTTTGGTCGACGAAACTGCCCTTGAACTAGCCGCAAAGGCACAGATTAAGGTCGGTGATTGCTATGCCCGGAGTGGCAATTCAGAAAGTGCGGTCGATGCTTATAAGAAAGTGATCAATGCATTTGCCCAAGAGCAGCGGCTTGTATCTGAGGGGTATATTCGCTTGGCCGATATGTATTACGATAGTGGTGATTATGAAGGTGCAGTGCGTACCTATCATGAAGCCATAGATGGCAGCAAGAATCGCTATTTTCAAGCCAGCATGCAGTCCCTGTTGGCCGAACATTACTACAAAACAGAGAACTATCCCAAGGCAATTGAAGAATACCAACTTTATTTGGATGCCTACGTGGATGTCGCGGCGGCGGCTGGCTTTTCTCCTTCATGGGCTGAGTACAAGGTTGCGCGGTCACACTTTGAACTGGCCGAAGGTTATCGGTCGGGAGAGGCTGCGGACAGTGCGGCAGCAGCTTATGATCGAGCCATAGAAGTTTATGGAGATATCGAGCGTGATTATCCCGAGAGCGATTTAGCTATGGCTGCAACTAAGTTCAACGCTGCTCTTTGTTTCCAAATGAAGGGAATGTTGGGGGACCAGGAGGGCGTTGCCCGTGCACTTGATCTCTATCAAGTCATTGTCGACGAAGAAATTGATCCAGACTATTTGCGCAGTGCGCTTTTGCAAATGGCACGGATTAAGTACCAGGACGGTAAATTTAAGGATGCTACTCTTGGTTATGAACGCATTCTTGAGGATTTTCCAGACGCCGCTGAACGTCATGCCGCTCAGTTTGAATTGGCCCTATGTTACCGGGATCGACGGGACGTAGAGACAGCGATAGCGGAATTTTACAAAATTGATCCTAGCTCGGGCTTGTTGCCCAAATCAATGTTAGAGGCTAGTCGCCTGCTGGCCGAAGCCCAGGATTATGAAGGAGCTTTAGCAGCCCTCGACAATGGCCTTAAGCACGTTACGGATCAGGAGGAACGGGCCCGCTTCTATTACATGAAGGGCCGTACTTTGATACAGGTGGATGACTACGAGAATGCCATAGGTGCTTTAGCCCAAGCCAGTGCGGCGTCAACAGACGAGGAGATACGGCAGGGCGCCAATTATGGACGCGGGGTCAGCCTACTCAAGCTAAAGCGATATGTCGAAGCAGTTGCCCTTTTGAAGCCATTGTTGGAAAGCAACAACGAGGATCTCGTGGTCTCGACCCGGAGAATGATCGGTTTGGCGCATTTGGAGATGGGGCGCGAGGAGGAGGCTATCAACGACTATACCGCATTGGTCGAGTCCTCTACGGATTTGGAAGAACGGACAGAACATTTGGTAGTGCTGACAGAGCTTTATTATGGACTCAATAACTATACCAAAGTCGAAGAGATCTGTCGTGAAATCATTGCCTTGGACATTCCCGAATCTCGTGGTGATAACCCCTATTTTCTAAAGGAGAAGGCCTATTTTATTTTAGGTGATACTTTCAACCAAAGGCAGAACCTGGATGCTCTTATATCTACTTATAAGATGGCCTTGAAAAAATATCCCGATTCCTATTATTCGGGGGATATGAGTTTTATACTTGGGCAGGTTCTATTTGAAAAGGAGAACCTCCAAGAAACTGCCAGGATCCTGAGCCAGTATCTTGAGAAATTTCCCCGTCACCCCAACCGTTCTTACGGTATGTATTATTTGGGGTATTCCCTTTTCAACCTGACCAACTTTGAACGGGCTGCAGAAGTCTTTGCCGTTCTAGCTGCCGAGTACTCGCGGTCCGAGTTAGCGCCGGATGCACTTTTCCGTGCAGGTGAAGCCCGTTACAACTTGGAGGAATTTGAAAAGGCGTTGCAATTTTACCAAATTCTGTTGAACGAGTTCCCGAATGCCGATCTTGCTGATGATGCTGCCTATAACTTGGCGTGGTCCCTGTACAATTTAAAACGCGAAGAGGATGCTATTGTCGCGTTCCAGAAGATGGCGGATGATTATTCGGCAAGCCCCCTAGCCTCCAAATCACAGTTCACTGTGGGTGATTTTCTTTACAACGAAGAGCGTTACGAGGAAGCCATAGAAGTCTACGAGGCAGTGCTTCGTCGCTTTCCCAACAGCGAGGAGGCCGAAAAGATACCCGAACTTTTATCCAATCTCAAAGAGGTAGTGGCATATGTAGAATATGCCCAAGTTGAGGCGGTCTTTGCGGAGGCCCTGGAGTCTGGAGATGAGGATAAATTTCGCAAAGCCATTGACGGCTTCACGGAGATTACCCAGAAATATCCAGGTACCGAAAGTGAAATCGGTGCGCTTAGCAATATGGGGGTCTGCTACGAGTCCTTGGGCGAATGGAGAAAGGCAGTGGGGGTTTACGACCAAGTATTAAATAATTTCGATGGACCTGATGCCGAGCAACAGGAAGCTTATCGTTTCGCACGTATGCACAAAGAGTGGATTGAAACGGCGCGTTTGTAGAACTTTATCATTTGGGGGGGGAACTTGTGACAGATCGTCCTGAAATTAGAAGGCGTTTTGCCAAACCGGCAGATTTTTTAAGGCTGGAAGAGCTAATGGCGCGCCTACGCCGGATTTTCTACGGGGCCTTGGTCGTTGCTCTCGTACTTTTGGCCTTACCTGTAATTTATTTGGCCACCCTCGAACGGGAGAAGAAGGCACCCAAACCGCCTGTGATGCATCTAGTTGTACGCAAACCTCGTATGACTAAGCCCTTTGAGTTTGAAAAGCGCAAGATTCCTAAGCGTACGATGACCCGGCAGGTAAGTGCGGCAAAACCCGAGATCACTCGAAAACTCCAGATTCGCCGTCCTGATCTCATAGGCAAGATAAAAACATTCCGCTTTGGCGTGGATACGGGCGCCGATTTGGGACTCGAAGTTGTCCAGCCTGAGATCCAACGTGTTGTTATCGCTAGTCCGAAGGAGCCAGAGAAGCGTATCAGCATGCAGGAAGAATTCCTCGACTTGGATGCTCTAGACATCGGCAAGTACAAGGGATTGGTTATCCAAGATCCCACTGACAAGCAAAACATAACCGGATTTATCTATCTTGCTCTAGCCTGGGGCAACGATTTTGAACCTGCTACCCAGCGAGCCATCTTTGAATTGGTGGAGGCAATAAACGATTTTACTCAGATTCGTGCTGAAGTTGACGACCACCTATATCTTGATGAACGCGATATTTTTCGAGCCCCTTTTGTCTATATCACAGTTGGTGCGGCGTTTCAGCCTACTGAACCTGAAATTAAAAATTTAGAGGCCTATTTGCGGGGAGGCGGTTTTGCTCTTGTGGAAAATGCCACACCCGATATTGAATATAGCCCGGCGGAGGCGTCATTACGTCAAATGTTGAAAGACGCGCTCGGTCGGGATGCACGTTTCAGGGTTATTCCCAACGATCATCCTATCTATCACAGCTTTTTCGATTTTGAGGACGGTCCGCCGCCGCAGCGTAGCGAAGACCGTGTCAACTTTCAAAGAGATTTTCGCCCTGAGGTTCCCTATCTCGAAGGTATCTTTCTGGGAGATCGACTGGTGGTAGTCTTTTCAAACAAGGCATATGGGATTGCCTGGGAGAAGGAATTCCGCAATGAACCCCAGTTGCAAATTGGGGTCAATCTCGTAGTTTTCGCCCTGCTGCAGGAGGGTGGAATTGCTCAGCAACAGATCGACTTCTACAAGGAGACAACGAAGTGAAGAATTGCTCTTTTCACCGCAAAATATCCCTCTGGACACGATCGAGCTTGTGGGTTCCGAGCTTGCTGATTTTTAGCTTGGCGGGCTGTTTCCTCTTCCCTCCTGCCGTTAAGCAACAGGTTCTCCTTGCCCCGCTAGAAGAGGGTACTTCTATTGAAGGCGCACAGTACATAGTGCAAGAGGATGGTGCCGTGTCCTATGAGTGGTCTGGCATGCGGGTAGAGGTCAAACCTATGACAGACGACGAATTGAACGAGATGTTCCCAGATGAATCGACTAAAGGTAAGTACTCTACTAACCCTTACACCTACGGCAACTGGATCGATCCGCGCCTTGGATATACCCCCAACCGCTTTACTGTACTCAAGGTTTCGATTTTCAACCGCACTTTTCCCAAGGTTATGATCGATCCGAGCGAGGTGATCCTTGAAACTGATCGTGGCGAATTTCACCGCTCTTATGGGATTTCTTCCTCCGCAGTACAGAACAACTTTGAGAATTACTATCGCTCTCGTCGAGGCCAAAGTGGCAACGAGTTCTATCGGTTCGAGTTGAGGATGGGAACTGTGCGCAGCAACAACTATGAAGAAGAGCAGCCGGTCTTCAAGAGTGAAAACTACGGCGGCTTCATCGTCTTCAACCCCGTAGACCCAAAGACCGAGACAGTTGTTCTGACGATAAAGGACTTTGTCCTGCGCTTTGGTGCTTTTGATAGGCCTGAAGAAGTTGTGGACCTGAGCTTTGAATTTAGTCACGGCGTAGAGCGTAGCATTGTAGAAGCCGATGCGATGAAGGCCAAAGCGGGCGAGGACTTGATGATTTCGGAAGGTGGACCTACCCGTGTACTGGGCAATCTCCCTGACGACCGCACTCGTAGTATAAGTGCAATTCGCGCGGTGGCACGACAGCGCCTTACGGCGCTCAACAGATGCTTCACAGACGAGTTCGATAAAGGAGAAGCGAGGGAAGGCAGGGTGGAGGTCAGCTTCACCATTGAAGTTGGAGGGGCAATATCAGATGCTAGGATCACGGAGTCCACTGTTGACAATGAGAGGGTGGTGGAGTGCATCCAGTCGGATGTCCAGAGATGGTCCTTCCGGCCGATTGATGTGGGCTCGCTGCAGGCGGCGCGAGCTCAAGCGGCAAGACCGTCGGTCGGTGGCGCAGACGCTATAGAGGGTGTGCAACCTGGCGGGGGTGCCGTTGCTGCTGTTCAGGTGCGTGCCTTACCAGTGAGCGTGACCTATCCTTTCGAGTTCAAGGTGTCAGCGCAATAAGGCAATTATGGATGGATGCCCGCTCCAGTAATGGGTTTTTCTCACCCGGGAGGTTTGATCGTTTCTCGATTCACCTCTCGGGTGTTTTATGTTGGGCTTTTTCGGTCGGCTTTCTGGTCTGCGGGGGAGCAATTCATTCTCAGCAAGAACAACGCTTGTCCCTGGACCAGGTAGAACCCTCCTATCCCTTTCTGCGCCAAGATCGTCTTGCCTATCGAAATTTCGCCTACCAGAAATTTGGCCATTATCCTAACCATTCCTATCCCTACGTTGATCAACCTCAGGCCTTCTACAACTCGATGGGGGACTATCTCGTAACCGGCTATCCGATCTACTGGTGGACCGAAGACCGCATGCCAGGGCAGGAGTATGGCAGCGATATCTTCAAGGACTATCACCCCTGGACTATCGTTTTCGACAACATGCTGATGGCGCGCGACGGCTACGGTAGCTGGGGCTACAGCGCCGTAGTCGGCGATGCGCTTATTGCGCGTTTCTCGCCGTTGACTCTTTCGATGGCGAATTTCAATGGCTTGCGCGTGGACGTGTCCACCCCCCATTTTGACCTCACCGCATTGGGCTCGCGGATTGAGCGGCCAAAGTCATACCATGAAACTCCTCCTTCCTATTCGTTTGAAAATAGCCACTTTGCCGACGACAACACCATGCTTGTCGGAAGTCGAGTGCAAACCCAAATCGGCAATTTGCGTTTTGGCTTCAATGGCACTAACCTGCATGTTTATCGGAGCACGCAGCCGGGCAATTCGCTCAAGGGAGTGGTGCGATCCAGCCTGCCTTTGTTTGACTGGGTGGTAGTGGGTTTCTTGGACGACTCGCCAGCCGATGGAACTGGAGGGGCACTGGTGCAGGATGTTCAGCTAGTCATCAACGGCGAACCGCGCCCGGACCTGAGGCCGCAGGTGGTCAGGCACGTGGATGGGGTGCCTATTCAGTCGGGCAGCGTGTCGCGGGCCACAGGCGAGTTTCGTCCCATTGTATACAATACCTTTGGCGGTTACTACCAGAACCAGCCTCGCTACTATAGGGGTCGTCAGGATGTCCCACTCTTCGCGGATTATCTCTACCGCCTGGACCACGAGGCGGGTGTGGATGTGAGTGCGGATACCAATTTGGATGGACTTCTTGCCCTTTTTGACGTGGAATCGCCAGACGAGGTGTTGCGTGCCGATGGTGAAGAGCAACTGATTTTCATGTTCGATCTGAGGCAGGAGCCGCTGACTGAATCGGTTGAAGTGGAGGCGCTGCTGGGGAATGACTATCGGGTGGAGGTGTCCTTCCTGATGAATGAGAATTCTCGAGCCAGGAATCTGCCCACCCGATACAACGTAAGCTTTTACCAGACGGTTCTGCGTGCTCCAGGCAATGTGCAGGACGGATCGAACCTGAGGCGGCGGCGATTTGCGGTAGGGGAGCACACGGCCCTGTTCACTTACAGCGCGGATGTGGACCTGGATCTGGTGGGTGTGGAAATTAATGGAGAATACGCACGTTCGGCGCGCTACTCGCGCTATCCGGCGCAGCGGGAGAGGGAGGCCATTTTCCAGGAGGGTCCGCATTCAGTGGAGCGAGGTTCGGCCTATTTCGTCAATGCGACCCGTTGGTGGGGACCCGGACGAGCGGGGGTGGAGTACTTCTCAATGAATCCCGGCTTTCACACTGGGATGCGGACCTTTGTTCCGTTTGAAGTGGGATTGACTGAGGGCAATCTGGCGGGGATGGCCAATCAGACGGTTTACTGGGATTTGGTAGAGGACAATGAGGATGGGGACCGCTATCCCGACAAGCGCATTGGCAATCTTCCTGGTCTCCCCAATGATCGAAGGGATTTCGATGTAGACGGGGTTTTTCCGGGTCAGGACGACGATGGCGATGGTTTCCCCGATACCAATCGGAACGGTAATTCCATCCCCGACTACGAAGAGCCCTTTTTGATGTTCGATGTGGAGCCCATCGATTATGCTTATGGTCTGGATCGCAACAACAACGACGAGCCCGACCACCGCGAAGACGATGGAGATCCGGACTATCCCTATGATTCTGACCAGCGCGGCTTTCACTTTTTCGGCCAGGTGGGTCTGAGCCGGCATTGGTCGGTGGCCGCAGGGCGCTACAATGTCCAGGAGGTGGCAGGTGCAGGCCGCAACAGATCTACCTATGCGCTCTTGACCTTCCACCGCGAGGGAGTAAAGCAACTGCGGCGACTTTTTTTTGAGAACAATTTCCGCCAGGTGCAGGACGATATCCCCGATGAAATCACCGTGCTGGACGAAACACCTGGTCGGGGTCTCATGTTCGGCTATCGCGGCTTTGAGCGGGCGGGTGGATTTGAAGGTGTGCCGATTTTTTCCAGCAGGTTTCGGCCCGATTTACTTCTTTATCGAGATAGTTATGTCAACGAGACGTATGTAGCAACACATTGGCGGCCTTGGCCTAACCTGGGTGTGGAGCAGGCATTGCGGTTGAGGGTCAATTGGCAGCAAGGAGGACAACATTACATCGGCCTCGAGCAGAGAGATCGTCGGCTGGATTTCTGGACTTGGATCAGCAAGACAGAATATACTTGGTATTGGGGCAATTTGCGCGTAAAGCCGCAGTACAAGTTCATCCTCCTGCGCTTCAAAGACCAGAATGCTGACCGCCGTGTGGACGGCTCCTATGGCAACCGGGACTTGCGTTATGAGACCCGGTCGATCCCCATTTTCAAGCTGGAGTATCCGTTGATGAGCCGGACCTTTCTCCGAGCGGGCGTACAAGGTGTCGGTCCCTTGCAATACAGAGTGAAAGACCAACTCAGGGAGAGTCAAAGTTTTGAGCAAAGCACATCGTTTGTCACGCTGACGAACCAGTCGAGATATTTTGGCTATGATCTCTACACCGTGGTTGGAGTGAGCAAAGGTAAGAAGAAGTTCGATGACACCTTTCAGAAGTTTAGAGAATTCGATCAGTGGTCGTTTTTCGTTCGTGCGCTGGTGGGTTTTACCGAGTATGGGCGGCCGCTATAGATTTTAGACTATCTTCGAGGACAGAATTCTGATTTTTGTGGTCACGGTGGATATCCGGCGTGACCACATGCAATTTATAGGGGATTGCGGCGGATTTTAGAGATGAGAATAAGGGGGTTTGAGGATGCTTTATTTCTTCGACGATTTTTCGATAAGCGCTATGGTGGGGTTGGAGCGGGTGCCCGGACCGGTGGAAAAGCTGGGATCGGTACTGCGACCGGACCGGCCCTCGGATGGTCAGCGCTGTATGAGCTTTGCCAGTTCCATCGTCGGCTTCGAGAAGGGAGGTTGGCGCATGTACTATACGGCGTCGGAGGTGGAGACGAAGATGATGGGAATTTCTGTGGCCGAATCCGTGGATGGCCTCAACTGGGAGAAACCCGATCTTGGCCAAGTGGAGGTGGAAGGGCAGGATAGCAACAGGTTGGCGATTAAGGGGTTGCCCCCAGGCGTGGAGCGCTATGGACAACCCCAGGTGTTGCGAACGGATGATGGCGGATGGCGGATGTACTTTTGGGTCAACAATCGTCCCTATTTGCGCTATGTGGTAGCCCAGAGCGAGGATGGATTGCAATGGGAGGTGGCCAACTTTGATCAACCCGTCATTTACCATCCGCTGGAATTGGGATCATGGATCTGGATACCGGGATTGGCTCCTGCGAAGAAGGAGAGAGGGGAGGGGCCGGTCGAAGGAGCCTTGGAGCGCTTCGTACTTGGAGGAAGAGAGGCCAAATGGGGACGATTGCTTGAGAGTTGCACGGCGGATCAGCTGGTTCGGCTCAAGGGATTGCGCGCCAACGATGCGGTCTATGTTTTTCGTGAACCGGAAAGCGGCCGCTACGAATTTTACGCTCCCTGGCCCATGTGCAACCAGGAAGGCAGTCCGCGCCGGGTTGAGCACGACAACGCCCCGTTTATGCTGAGGTCCATCCACCGACGCATCAGCGCGGACGGGAAGGAGTGGAGCGACCCGGAATTGCTGATCGTTCCCGACGAGCATGATAGGCTGGACCAGCAGTTTTACTACCTTGGCGTCCATCGCCAGGATGGCTGGCACATCGGCATGATGGGCAGCTATCTGGTATACGACCAGACCATGGACATAGAGCTATGTTTCAGCCGCGATGGGCGGCGCTGGGAGCGGCCTCTGCGCATGCCCTGGGTGCCGCGGGAAAGCGAAGAAGAGGCAGGAATGATCCACGCCCCGAACCGCCTGGTTGACGCCGGTTCGGAATGGCTTCTGCTCTACACCGCTAGTTCCCATCGCCACAACGAGGTGCGTGAAACGGGAAAAGGACAGGTGAATGCGGAGATCCGTGCCGCCCGCTTTCCCAAAGGTCGTTTCCTGGGGTTGTCAGCTTGTGGCGCTAGCGCGGGTATGTTGTGGACCCGTCCCTTTATCCTGGGAGGAAAGGAACTGTGCCTGGACGCCAGGATCGACGGCTGGTTGCGGGCAGAACTCTGCGATCCTTTTGGGACCCCGTTTCCTGGAATGGGGAAGTCGCATTCCCGAATCCTCTCTGGAGACAGCACGAGACATGTGATGCGCTGGGAAGGGGCGACGACCGAGCACTATCAGTACAATGCCGTGAGTATGCGCCTGGAAATGGAACGCGGTGAGATCTACAATATTCACTGGAGGTAGGAAAACTGTGAGGGGACGGTCAAATCATAGTCCTGAAGCCGGCAAAAATGAAATGAAGTGGAGCCGGCTTCTTCCCTTGTTGCACGTTCAGGCGCGTAGGCAAGCCCGAAGAAGCGAGTCAATTTACTCGAGCCAATCCGGATACCGGTCCCTCATTAACTTCATCACAGCATCATAGACCTCCATATCAAAGCACAGATAGGGGGAAAGCAAGCGCAGTGGCATATCGATGCCGCTGCCTCGCACGATCATCTTATCGTAGCAACCGTCGATGCCGCTACGTTTAACCGTAGGTTCATCGAAATCGGTCATTACCTTGATATATTCCTTCATCATCGGAAAAAGCTTGTCCCAATGTTTGTCGACGCCGTACTGAAAGAACTCCTTTGTTTTGGCTGGAAAGAGAGCGCCATATGAACTCAAGAGAGAGCACTCGCCGTAGAGACAGCCGATAGGGAAACCACATTCGCCGTAGAAGTGCTGCAAATCGGGGGCATGAGTAGCGATGCTGGAAATATCGTTGATGTCCGTGCGGGTGTTTTTGGTTCCCGCCAAGTTGGGTACCTCGTCTGCCAGCCGGCGGTAGTCCGGTCCAGAGAGCAAGCGGCGGCCGCGGGGAAGGTTGTAGTGTATGAAGCGTGCCTCTGGAAAGATACTGCAGACGTCCTTGAAGTAGACCATGTACTCGTCGTCGTCGAGTACTCCCCATGGTGGCAGAGCAATCTGAAAGGCGCGGAATCCTTGGTCAAAAGCAAATCCGACCCGTTCCACCACTTGGGCAGTCGACATACCGATCACGCCAACCATGGGAAAAATGTTATCTTTGTCGGTCTCTTCGCGAAAGATCTGGACGATTTCCTGGAATTGGGAAAGCGTTACCGCGTAGCCTTCGCCGGCGGTGCCAAAGATGTATAGATGGTTGAATCCTTTGGCGAGCACGGCTCGAACTTCCTTGCGGAAGATGTCTTCAAGCAGTTCCTCTTGATCGTTCCAGGGGATCTCACAGCTTAGCAGAATGGCCTGGGGATAGCGGGTTGCCACCACGTCCTCCTTTAACCAATGGGGAAATTCTCAGCTATGACCGCTTTCTGGGGTCTATGCTTGGGATCACTCCACCATGTTTCGTGCGCCAGGGGGAAAGGAAGGGATTTTTTTCGATTTTTTAAATTGCCGTTCCCTGGTTTGTCGATTCTGTCCAGAGATCCCGCCCCAGCGCTCCGGGCGCATGGTCGACCCGGGTTCATCGCTGGACTCACGACTCCGTGGATTAGGCGACATATACTGCGAAAAGTTGGGCGTCTTCCGGACGCAAGCCCTCCCAATTAACGCGTACGCGTACGGGGTGGTTAATGCCCTTGATGATCTCTCCCTTCTTCCAGGCGACGCGCTGGCGCAAGCCGGGTTCGGTCAAGAGGACACAATCGTCGCCGGAATACCCTGGAACAGGGTAAAAGGCCTGGTCGAGCAACTCCACTCTGAGCTGGCTGTGTTCCCCCACCAGGTCTGCGTTGACGTAGAGACCGACATTGTCTCTTTTGAGTGCCAGAGGGCAGGAAATGATGTGAGGTTCCACGGCGATGTCTCTGTAGCCCTGGCCCTGAAACACGGGCCTGGAGACACCTGAGAAAAAGCCCAGACGATCTCGCGGCCAGGTAGCCACGCGCACCATGCCGCGAGCAGGATATTCCCAGGTCGAGTAGTAATGGACAGTGCGCTCGCCAAAATTTGCGAAACTTCCCTGCACCAGCTTGCTGCCAGCTCCCAGGCCAGGATGTCCTACTGGACTCTCCTCGAAGCAGCGCACGATCTTGAAGTCGGGAACGGGCTCGCGAAAGTGCATGGCGTCATGGCTCACGACCAGGCCGATGTCCTGGGTCGCATATACCCGGTCGTTTGTCTGGTTGTGATACATGCCGTAGAAGCCGATGATCACGTTGCCCCGGTCCCAAAGAGCGGCGCCTTCGTGCACTTGTTCGCCTCGGTGCCACTCGAAGTCGGGAATGGGTCTGGGTGGGATGGGATCGCGCCTGAAACTGGGGACTGCGGCCAAGGTCCAGTTTTCAAAATCATAGCTGGCCCAGGTCATCATCTCGCGCTTGGCTGCCCCGTCCACCGGATGAGGTATGGTCTTGTTGAAGGGACCGGGGCCGCCCTGGCCGTTTACGTACCAGCAACCCTTGAACTTGAAGGGCGAAGTTCCAGGCTCGATGCCGTGTCCCACTTCCTTGCCGTTGGTCCAGCTCAGGCCGTCCGCACTATAGTGGACCTGCAGGTGCATCATATCCCCGATGCTGATCATTTTGAAGCGTTTGCTCCCATCGGGGTCTTCGGGATCGTAGGCCGCGAACCACAAATTCGACCCATCCACATCCACCAGGTTGTTCTCCCTGCTGCCGTTGTATTCCACCAACCCCAGCCGGGGTTTCTCCCAATTCAGGCCATCCTTGCTCACCGCATAGCCCACTCTCCGCAACGCATCGATGGACGGTCCTCCGGAGTAGAAGCAGGGCCCGGCATCGGCGGAAGAATTTCCGCGGGCGGAGTACCACATGCGATATTCGTCTTCTACTTTGAGGATGGTTGGGAAGATGATCTCCATGGAATCGCAGGTTCCGGGACCACCCAGCTCGAGCACCGGTTTGCCCGGATGGTCGGGGTCGTAACTTCCGCCCTCACGATGTTCCCCTGGGCTTCTGCTGCCAGACACGAGGGTCATGAGCACATCCTTACGAAAAGGGACGCTGACGTCGTCGAATGGAAAAAGAACCGCCTGTTCCACCGCGAAAGAGTTACCTCCGCTTTCTACTTCGACCCCAACTATGTCAGTGGATTCCATCGATGCTGCTCCTTGTGCTGAAGGTTGCGTTAAATTCAGTGGGAAAGGGTAAGAATTAGACCGCCCAGAGTCCTCAGGTCGAGCTGCGGGGGGGCCGGCCGCGACGGATGTCTCTTTCCCCCCAGATGCCCAGAGCGGCGTTGATGTAATCCTTGCATGCCTGTGCCGCCGCTCGTGCAGAGTAACAACTGAAATCGAGGTCATCGGAAATCCACCCGTCGAATCCTGCTGCCAGCAATACCTTGGTAATTGCCGGAAAATCGACCACACCTCGCCCCAACTCGACCCACCGTCCCCTTGAGTCGATTTCATAGGCCCCGTCGTCCGAGGGAACCACCGGACCACCGGGCCACAATTCGCCCTGAGGGCGACCTGAAAAAGTGACATCTTTGAAGTGGACGAAACCAATGCGGTCAACATACCGCTGGATGGTCTCCACTACGTCGAAGTCACCCAGGGTGAGTTGGCCGACGTCAGGGCAGAACCGCACCAGCTCCGGATCAGTCAGTTCCATCAGGCGGTGAAACGGGGCCTGCACCTCGAAGATACTTCCCCAATGCTGATGCCAGGCGAGGGTCAGTCCGCAGGAACGGGAGTACTCTCCAAGTTCGTTGGCGGTTTCCGCCACCACCTTGATTCGGTCGTCCAGTTCGGTCGCCGAGAGCCCCTCCTGCTTTTGGCCGCCGTCCAGCAAGGTGTATTCGGTCCCCAGTTCAGCGCTGAAATGGCAGCGCCGTTTCACTTCTTCCATCCCTTGTTGGCGCTGCTCGGGATCGTGAAAGGCGATGCCGGTGTAGTAGTTGGCCAACTCTAAATCGTGCATGGCGAGCAATCGGCGCAGCTCGCCGGTCCGGTGTTCGTACTGGTCGATCAGGAATGGAAAGCACATCTCGAAGCCATCCATGCCCACCAGCGACAACTCGTCCAGCATGCGCGGGAAGTTCTCAAAGTGGTTGTCGTTCAGCCAAACCTGACTGCCAAAGCCGATTTTCATAGGGAGGTCCGACGAATTCAGGTTGAATCGATAGTTCCTAAGTATAAAAACTAATAAGCTGGACATCAAGCAAGGGCTGCCCTGTGGTGAACCCCTTGGTCTGACCCTGGGGACTATCCATGAACGAGGGTTTACCGCACCGCCTGCGCTTCAGGTGTCCAATTGACTTGTGGACCACGGTATCTACTTTTGAAACCCAGTTGGCGTGTTCACGCCACCTTACGCGGCTGGCAACTGCAAAGAGAGGAGGGAACATGCTGGACCAGGAGTTGGCATTCGCTTCAGCCACCGAGCTCTTGAATCTGATTTCCACCAGACAGATTTCGCCGGTGGAGTTGACCGAGCTCTGCTTCAGGCGCATCGACAGGCTGGACTCGAAACTCAACGCGTTCCTTACCCTGACCCGCGACGAAGCAATTGGGACGGCCAGAGCCGCCGAGGAGGCCCTAGGGCGCGGCGACAATCAGGGCCCACTGCACGGACTGCCAATCTCGATCAAGGATACCCAAATGACCAGGGGCATCCGCACGACCCAGGGATCGCTGGTGTTCAAGGACCGGATACCGAACAAGGATGCTGCTGTGGTAGAGCGCGTGCGGGCTGCAGGTGGCGTCATCATGGGCAAGACCAACGTCCCTGAGTTCGGTCTGGTCGGCGCCTGTGAGAACCGTCTGGGCGAACCCGGATGCAATCCCTGGGACCCGCTGCGAACACCGGGAGGATCCAGCGGCGGTGCCGCGGCGGCGTTGGCCGCTTCCTTGTGCCCCCTGGCCACCGGCAGCGATGGCGGTGGTTCCATCCGCATCCCCGCCCATTTCTGCGGTATCTACGGCATCAAGCCGACCCAGGGGAGGGTATCGGGCTACGCGGGCGGGGAAGGCCACACCATGCCTTATATCTTCTCCCAGAACGGGCCTCTGAGCCGCACCGTGCGGGACGCCGCCCTGCTGCTCCAGACTCTCGCCGGATATGACGCCAGAGACCCCACCTCGCTGCGGGGAGATCCACCTGATTTCATCGCCGCGGTGGACGGCGAAATCGCGGGTATGCGGGTCGCCTGGAGTCCGGATTTCGGATTCGCGGAGGTGGATCCCGAAGTGTTGGCGGTGACTTCCGCTGCGGCCCTGGTCTTCGAGGAACTGGGCTGCCACCTCGAGGAATCGGACCTGGCCATGGATCCTCCCTACGACACCTTCGGGCCCATAATTGCCGCGGACTTTTTCGCTGTCAGTGGTTCTTACCTGGAGTCACATCCCGGCCAATTGACCGAGGTTGCCCTGTTCTTTCTCGAGCAGGGAGCGAAAGTCTCGGCTGCAGAGTACGCCAGGACCCTCGCATTAATCGATTTACTGAAAGCCCGTATGACCGATTTTTTCGAGGAATTCGATCTCCTGCTTTCGCCGACGGCATGTTTCCCCGCCTTCCCCAATGGCGAGTATCCCGGCCCCTGGTCGCCAGATAGGACTTACCCCGACCAGTACTGGAACGGTGCCTTCACCTTTCCCATCAACGTCATCGGACACCCCGCCGCCAGCATTCCCGCAGGTTTCTCCCGGGGCGGGTTGCCCATTGGTCTGCAGATCGTAGGGAGGATGGGGGAAGAGGAGACAGTCCTGGCAGCTTCGGCTTCTTTCGAGAGGGCAAGGCCATGGATACAGCGTCGTCCACCGGTCTCCTGACCGGCCGGTGAAGAGCCAGCGTCGACCTGTACTTTGCAATGGGAATTCCGGTCCGCGCCTCCTAGGACTTGGTTCCAATCTGCAAGCGACGTCGACAAACGGGTGGACGCGGCATGACCGGGGTAGCCCTGCCTGCGCGAGTAGCGAGGTGGACAATCACGACGCGGCTGGACGGCTGCCGGTTCTGCGGGTTTGTTGTCATGGAGAGGTGATTTTATTAGACTTTTTTTCATTTGAGCATCCTCCACCTTGCTTTGTTCTGATGCAAAAGTACTCCATTTTCAGCCTAGCCCGAAACGCGCTCAGCTACCACGAAAACTGGCAGCGCGCCTGGCGCAGCCCCGAACCAAAATCCACCTACGACGCAGTAATCGTCGGCGGTGGCGGACATGGTCTGGCCACGGCCTACTACCTGGTCAAAGAACAGGGGTTCGGCAATGTGGCCGTGGTCGAAAAGGGCTATGTGGGCGGCGGTAACACGGGACGCAATACCGAAATAGTCCGCTCCAACTACCTCTGGGACGAGGCTGCCCACATCTACGAGTTCTCGTTGAAGCTGTGGGAGAACCTCACTCGGGAGCTGAACTTCAACCTGATGTTCAGTCAGCGCGGCCTGCTGAGCCTGGGACATACCCTGCAGGAACTGCGCGACATCCGGCGGCGGGTCAACGCCAACCTTCTCAACGGCATCGACAGCGAATTCCTCACCCCGGAACGAATCAAGCAACTGGTGCCCTGCATCGATATCTCCCCCCACACTCGCTACCCGATTCTGGGGGCTTCGCTGCAGCGCCGGGGTGGCACCGCCCGCCACGACGCCCTGGCCTGGGGTTATGCCCGCGCCGCCGACTCGGTCGGGGTCGAAATCATTCAGAATTGTGAGGTGGTAGGTATTCGCCGCGAAGGCGGCGCGGTTACGGGCGTGGAGACCAGCAGAGGATTTATCCGCTCCGGGAAGGTAGGCTGCGTAACTGCGGGCAACTCCGGGGATATCGCCAGCATGGCCGGTCTGCGCCTGCCGCTGGAGAGTCACCCGCTCCAGGCATGGGTGTCGGAACCCCTCAAACCGGTGTTGGACGTGGTTGTCATGTCCAATGCGGTTCACGCCTATCTGAGCCAGACCGACCGCGGCGAGCTGTTGTGCGGCGCCGGGATCGACGCCTACAACGGCTATGGCCAGCGCGGCAGCCCTTCGACCCTGGAGCACGCGGTCAGTGCAATAGTCGAGATGTTTCCCAGTTTCAGCAGGGTCCGCATGTTGAGGCAATGGGCTGGCGTCGTCGACACCTGCCCGGACGCCTGCCCGATCATCGGCCTGACCCCGGTTAAGGGCCTCTACTTCAATTGCGGCTGGGGTACGGGTGGCTACAAGTCGACCCCGGGGTCGGGTTGGGTATTCGCCTACACCATGGCTCAGGACCGGCCCCACCGACTGAACGAGCCCTTTTCGCTGCAGCGCTTCGCCAGCGGGCACCTTATCGACGAGCATGGTGCCGCCGGCGTCGCCCATTGATGGAGACGAGCTTTTGCTGTTGATCGAATGCCCCTGGTGCGGCAGCCGCGACGAGTCGGAGTTCACCTACTCCGGCGAGGCCCACATCGTCCGTCCCCTCCATCCCGCAGAGTTGTCGGACGAGGAGTGGGGTGAATACCTGTTCTACCGGAGGAACCTCAGAGGCAGGCACCTGGAACAGTGGAACCATGCCTCGGGCTGCCGACGCTACTTCAACGTCGAGCGCGACACCGTGACCAACGAGATAGGGGCGGTATACAAGCCGGGCGAGCCGCCGCCGGGAGGGGGTCCGTGAGCTTCTCCCGACGCCTCCCTTCGGGGGGTCGCATCGACCGCAGAGGGCCCCTGAGATTTTCCTTCAACGGCAAAAGCCACGAAGGCTACCAAGGCGATACTCTGGCCTCCGCCTTGCTGGCCAACGATGTCAGTCTGGTGGCTCGCAGCATCAAGTACCACCGGCCCAGGGGACTGGTGGCGGCAGGTGCGGAGGAGCCGAATGCCATCGTTCAGGTTGGAGAAGGGGCTCGAACCCTTCCCAATCTGGTGGCCACGCAGGTGGAACTTTACGAAGGTCTGACTGCCCGCAGCGTCAACGCATTCCCCAATGTGGACTTCGACCTGCGCGCTGTACACGGCTGGTTCTCTCGTTTGATGCCGCCGGGATTTTACTACAAGACATTTATGTGGCCGGCGGGCTTCTGGCGCCTCTACGAAGATGCGATCCGCAAGGCGGCGGGATTGGGCACTGCGCCGACGGCTCCGGATCCCGACTCCTATGACCATATGAACGCCCACTGTGACGTGCTCGTCGCCGGAGGTGGTCCGGCCGGACTGGCGGCGGCTCTGGAAGCGGGACGGGCGGGAGCCCGGGTGATCCTGGTGGACGAGGGCCCCGAGCCCGGGGGCAGCCTCCTGGGGAGCCGCGCCGAAATCGACGGCGCTGCGGCAGAGCAATGGGTCGCGGCGACGGTGGCGGAACTGGAGGCCATGTCCGAGGTGCAGGTGCTGACCCGCACCACTGCCGTGGGCTACTACGAACACAACTTCCTCCAGGCCCTGGAGCGCTGTGGGGACCACCTTCCACCGGGCGAGGGCAAGGGGCCGCGCCAGAGGCTCTGGCGCATTCGCGCCAGGCAGGTCGTGCTGGCAACCGGCGCCATCGAACGGCCTCTGGTCTTCTCGAACAACGACCGCCCGGGCATCATGCTGGCTTCCGCCGTTTCGGAGTACATAAACCGCTATGCTGTGAAGCCCGGCACGCGGGCGGTGGTGTTCACCAACAACGACAGCGCCTATCGCACCGCTCTCGACTTGGCGGCGTCCGGCGTCCGTGTAGAGGCGATCGTAGAGGCGCGCTCTTCGTGTGGACAAGGCGCACGAGCCCGCGAACAAGGAATCGAGGTGGTGGAAAACCACGTAGTGGTGAACGCCAAGGGGAAAAGGCGGCTCCGTGCTGTCCAACTCATGTCCCTGAATCCGGACGGCAGGAGCGTGGACGGCGCCCGGCGCACGGTGGCCTGCGACCTGCTTGCCGTATCCGGCGGATGGAGCCCGACGGTTCAGCTTCATGCCCAGGCGCGCGGCCGGCCCCGATACGACGCCGACAAGGCCTGCTTCGGGCCGGGCGAGCCCGTCCAGGCCGAACGTTCGGTGGGGGCCTGCAGCGGTGTTTTTGACCTGGGTGCCTGTCTTGCCGCCGGATTGGAGGGAGGCGCTGCAGCCGCCCGGGAGGCAGGCTTGGCCAATGGCGAGCCCTCACAGCCGGGGCCGCTGGTTGAAGCGCAGGTGGAGGAGCCCATACGGCCCCTCTGGGCGATTCCCGCCCCCATGCCCATGAGCCGGGCCCCCAAGCAATTCGTGGACCTGCAGATGGACATCACCGCGGCGGACATTGTGATCGCGGCGAGGGAGGGCTACGAGTCCATTGAGCACGTCAAGCGCTACACCACCCTGGGAATGGGCCCGGACCAGGGCAAGCTGGGAAACGTCAACGGCATCGGGGTCCTGGCCGAGCATCTGGACACCGATCCTGGCTCCATCGGGACTACGACCTTTCGCCCCCTTTATACCCCGGTGAGCTACGGGGTCATGGCGGGCGGCGAGCATGGCCCTCTCTTCGATCCCGTGCGCAAGACCGCCGTCCACCAGTGGCACGTTGAACGCGGCGCCGTCTTCGAGGACGTGGGACAGTGGAAGCGTCCTATGTACTTCCCTCAGCACGGCGAGTCGATGGAGCAAGCGGTGGAACGCGAGTGCCTGGCGGTGCGCAGGGGGGCCGGGATCCTCGACGCATCGACCCTGGGCAAAATCGATTTTCAAGGGGCAGACGCCAACCTTTTTCTCCATCGTGTCTACACCAATCCTTTCATGAAGGTGTCGGTGGGCGGTTGCCGCTATGGTCTGATGCTGGATGAGAACGGCATGGTCATGGACGACGGGGTCACGGCACGCCTCGGCGATACCCACTACCTGATGCACACGACCACAGGCGGCGCGGCTGCTGTCATGGCGTGGCTGGAGCGCTGGCTGCAGACCGAGTGGCCCGAGTTGAAGGTCTACCTGACTTCCGTCACCGACCACTGGGCGACCATCTCCCTATGCGGCCCTCACAGCCGCAAGATCGCCGCCGAATTGTGCGACGACGTCGATTTAAGCGCCGACGCCTTTCCCTTTATGGCGGTGCGCCAAGGGAGGGTGGCCGGGGTCCCGGCGCGCATCTTCAGAATCAGCTTTACAGGTGAGTTGACCTACGAGATCAACGTCAACGCCAACTTCGGCCGCCATGTCTGGGAGGCGGTCATGGCGGCCGGTGAGCCCTATGGAATCACTCCATTCGGAACCGAAGCCATGCACGTACTGCGCGCCGAGAAGGGCTATATCATCGTGGGTCAGGACACGGACGGCTCGGTGACTCCCGTCGACCTCGGCCTGGGCCACATGGTCGCGGGGAACAAGGATTTCCTGGGCAAGCGTTCGCTCTACCGTTCCCATTTAGTGCGCTCCGACCGCAAGCAACTGGTGGGCTTGCTCAGCGAGGATCCGGGCGAGGTATTGCCCGAGGGCGGGCAGATCGTCGACGATCCCTCGGCACCCCTTCCCCGAGCCATGTCCGGCCACGTCACCTCGTCCTACCTCAGCCCTGTCCTTGGGCGCTCCATTGCCCTGGCCCTGGTGGCCGGCGGTCATTCGCGCCTGGGCGAGACGGTCCAGGTCTACAACTACGACGGCAAGATCACCCCCGCCAGGATCGTCGACCGGGTTTTCTACGATCCCCACGGAGAGCGCCAGAATGTCGACTAGGAAGCGCGAATCCCCGCTTGCCGGCTTCCGGGCAAAGGGGCTCGAAGGGACGCTCGAAGATCCGGGTGTGACCATGACCGAGCGACCATTTCGCGGGTATGTCAACCTGCGTGGCGACCTGGTCGATCCCCGGTTTGCGCAGGTTCCGGGTGAGATCCTGGGCCTCGAGGCGCCGGTCCAACCCAATACGGTTGCGGCAGTGGATGAGGTTCTGGTCTGCTGGCTGGGGCCCGACGAATGGATGGCGATGGTCGGGGAGAACCGGGAAGGAGAGTTGATCGCGTCCTTGCGGAAGGCCCTGGAAGGCCGTCACGCCTCCGTCACCGACACCACGAGCAGCTACACCACCATCAACCTGTCCGGCCGCCGCGCCCGCGACCTCCTCTCCAAGGGTTGCACCCTGGACCTTCATCCCAGGGTATTCGCTTCCGGGCAATGCGCCCAGACCAATCTGGCCAAGGCCGCGGTCCTCTTGATCCCGCGGTCCAACGAGGACAGCTTTCAATCCTTCGATGTGGTCGTCCGCCGCAGCTTCGCCGACTACCTGGCGAGCTGGCTCGAACATTCGGGGCGGGAATACGGCTTCGAGGTTGCCGCGGAGGAAGACTGAGGGAGAAATATCATGCACAGCAGCAGACTTAGAGGATCGGACTTCAGCATCTCCTATAGGGGACGGGATGTCTCCCACACCCGCTTCTTCGCCGAGTTCAAAGCCACGCATCGATTGGGACTGCTCGCTCCCACCAGGTTCGACGGTCTCGGAGCCGTGGTTCTGGTCATGGCTTATGTCACCGCCTTCTACGATCGCTACCGCGAAAAAGGAGCCGAGTTCTTCGCCTACCCCGACTTTTTCTCCTTCCAGGAAAACGAACCTGTTGCCAACTATTCCATGTTCGACATATGGCCGCACCATAAAAACGTGCTCATCGGCGGAGAGCAGCACGAGCGCGCTGCGGCCATAACCGATAGATCAGTGCACATCCTGCTGGTGCCGGAGGGTAGGACTAGCGAGATCCGCATCGAGCCGGTGGGAATCGAAAGCGCGAGGCGGAATATCGGGCGCTGCTTCGTTTACTCGAGCTCAGGCTGCGCCGCCGACGCGGACCTGGCGGTCAGGTGCGCCGATCCGGCCCTGGCGGACTGGGCCCGTAAAGTAATCGACTCGGCACCTGGGTCGTCACCGGACCCAAACCGGGAATACTGGGAAAAAACCATCTCAGCGGGCTGCCTGCCCGAGCAGAAGTTCAGGGAAATCTCGCTGGACCGGGCCCTCGCCGCCATCTGAGGGGGTTCGCGATTCCCTCCAGGTGCCTTCTCAGACCTCAACCAACGATATCTCGTGCAGTTCCGGCTTCGGCACCATACCGGCCGTCCTCACCGCGGCCTCGGTGCGTGGAACCGGGCTTATCGCGGGCCAAGCCATGCCTCGGCAATGACGTGCTTGATCGGCGGGATCGCTAGCTGAAAGTTGCGGCCGACCGGGTGGGGGTGGGGGAACCATTTCCAGAGCAAGGCACCGACTACGCGCGGCTCATCGGCGATGGCGGCGAGCGCGGTGCGCAGGCAGAAGACCTGGACGGGGAGCGCGTTCTCGCCATCGACGGGGTAGGCCCAGGGTTTGATCGGGGCTTGGTGAGACTGATTGTAGCCCAATTCGGTGAAGAGGATATTGCGGTTGTGCCGGGCGCCGTAGGCGCTGAGCTGGCGCATGCGCGCAGCCCAACCGTCGCGAATGTCCTGCTCGTCGTAATTGGGATCGTCGGTGAGGGGGAAATAGGCTTGGATGGCGATGACGTCGAGTGCATCCCAGAAGGTAACGCGCTCGTAATGGGTCCAGTTGGCTGCGTAGGTCAGCGGCGCGTCGATGTGGTTGCGGACCTCCTCGATGAGGCCGCGCCATTCTGCTTCAAACGCCAGGGTGAGGTCCAGTTCGGTTCCCACGACAAAGCCGTCGGCCTCCCGACAGACGGCGGCCAATTGTATGATCCACTCGCGATACCCTTGCCAGAATCGCCGCCATTCCTCGTCGTTTTGGAAGGTGATCTCGCCGCGCCAGGAAAAGGGCGAGCGCCAATAGGCGATATGGGGTTTGATGCAGATGCTCAATCCCAGGCGGTGCGCTTCGAGGATGGGACGGATGATATGGGCAGGAGGATTTTCAGGATCAATCTTCGACCAGCGCAGTGAGCCATCGGCGTCGATGTTGGCATAGGGGTGGATCGCCACCCAGTTGGCCCCGACGGCGCGAATATCCTCCAGGGTCGGCACGATGGCGTCGCTGCCCCAGTCGCGGCCAATGCCGTGAGTGGAGATGGTGATGCCGCGAACCTCGGCATCGCTGGCCAGGGCCGATCCGGCGAGGACAAGGGCGAGGAGGAGAGCGTTGAGGGCGTTGGGCATAGTGGGTTAATATACGGAAATTGAATAAACAGGATGGAGGATAACACCATGCGTTCGAACATTCTCTGGGTCTGCACCGGCCAGCAGCGCTATGAAACGATTGGGGCCCTGGGCAACGAGCACATACCCACCCCGAACATCGACCGCCTGGTCGCCGGGGGCCCCCCGCCCCCGTTCGAGTTTTCAGCCTGACCTGCGTTGCCGACTGCCTCCCTGCGCTGGAGCGGTACGGCTTGGTGCCATCTCAATGGCGCCCTCGGGTTCCGGGTTGACCCTGATACCGCCGGATATGTGCCCGCCGCAACCAGACCGTACTGGGAGTCCTGTCGAAGGACCCGCAAGCGACCATCATGGAGTTGGCTTGACCCTTGTCTGGGCTCAGCGCCTTGACAGAGAATCCCAAAAAAGCTCTTTATATTTCCTATCAGTTGGTGGACGGGGCTTGCCGGAAAGAAGATCACCTTGCGCTTTGAGAGGGTGCGGGCGGCGCTTTTCGCCTGGGAGCAAGGCCGGCCTGGTGCGGCCAGTCAATCGACCTGACGGTTTTTGCTTAAGGTAGAAGCTACTGACTGACACATTGTCCTCACACTCTGAACAGGAGATTGCCCAAGTGAACTCGCACCGCTTCAAACTTCCCATGTTCCTCGTCGAGCCGTTGCTGCCCTTCGAAGAGGCGCTGGACCTCGCCGCCGAGCTCGGCACCGAGAACCTGTGGTACCTGCGCAGAGGCGATCTGAAGGGCGACAAGCCGCTGATGGAGATCAGCAACTACCTCGGTCTCGACGCTGTCAACGTCTTCAGCTTCCTGTGGCCGGGAGAGATACCAAACAAGGTTACCTGGCCGATGCGCTGGATTACGAGGGGTGGGATCATAGCTGACGCAGACATGGACAAGCTCACCAAAGCTTTCTCCATCGTTGCCGAGATGGCGGAACGCCACGATATCGACGTGGCAGTGTCGATGATGCCGTGGAATTACACCAACACGACCGGAAACTTTCGCCGCCTAGCCGAAAGTGTGGGCTCGCGCCGAATCAAGGCGATGTGGGGTCCTGCAGACAACATCAACTGCGGCGAGCTGGACGTGGCCACCGCCGGCTTCACCAACATTCGCCCCTACATCTACGGCGTCCATCTCAAGGACCTGCGCGTCAAAGACGGTTTAAAGCTGGAGTTCGACTACTGTCCGATCGGGGAGGGCGACGTGGACTACCTGACCGTCCTCCGCAACCTGAGGGACCACAACCTCGACGTCTACCTGTCAGTTTCCACTCACTTTACGCCCCCCAGCGGCTCGAGGACGGAGGCGATGCGTACGAATGTTGCGAACATCAAAGAGCTCGTGCGCCAAGTGGAGTCTGAAGTCTCGTATTGAAGAAAGATTGGTGTCTACCTGTAGGTAACGACCAGCAACACGGAAAGACGGGCCCAGTTGCGGCCAAATGATGAAAGAATCCTGTGGTTCGCAGTGCCTATCAAAAAAGGAGTGCATGATGCCAAGACCAGATTACGTAACCCGCGATCATTGGTGCAGGGGCTACTACCAATACCCGGGGCTTGAAGTCCAGGTAGGCGAAACCCAGATCCTCATCCCATCCCACCGGACGCCCGGTCCTCTTGGATTTCTGTTCAAACTCTCCAGTGGCGAGCTGGTGACCGGCACCTCTTTGGGGTGTGAGCAACACGGTGAAGAGTGGGTCGACTGTGCTGCGGCCGTACCGAGCTGGAGGCGTTCGCGGGACGGGGGGCAAACCTGGCGCGACACGCCGGCCTGGCCCACCTACAACGCATGTCAGTTGGGCGATGGTGAGATTCTCCATTTGGGGCGCGGCGAGCTCGAAGTGACCGATGAAGATGGCGTATACAAGACCGGACTCGATCGCTCGACGGACAACGGATTTACGCACAAGTCAGAGAAAGCCCTCCTGGTGGATGTTCCCGAACTCTCAAGGGGGGAAGGTGGGTTCGGCCAGCACAAGATTGAGGGAGTTGTAGACCACGCGGTCGTCTGTCTGGAAGATGGCAGCATGCTGGCGGCTCTATACGGAAAATTCATCACCGATATCAAGTACCGCACCTTCGTCGTGCGTTCGTCAGATGGAGGCAATACCTGGCGTTATCTCTCGACTGTGGCCTTCGACCTGACCGCCGGGAACCAGCACAGGGTGGAAAGCTTCTGTGAACCCGACCTTCTGGTGCTTCCGGGCGGAGATATCCTCTGTTTCATGCGTACGGGCGGGACCTATAATTCGACCTTTTCGCCGCTCTACATGAGCCGTTCCAACGATGGAGGCAAGAGTTGGAGCCATGCCGACCCGATTGCCGACCGCGGCGTCTGGCCCAATGCCTGCCTGATGGCCAACGGCGTCATCGCCGTAACCTGTGGACGGACCGGAGACTGGCTGGCGTTCAGCCTGGACGAGGGGCACACCTGGATCGGACACTTCTGCTTCTATCGCGGGCCACAGGCATACGACGGCTGCAACTACGACTGGGTTGAAGAGGTGATGCCCGACACACTGCTGGTTGCCTATGCGCGCTCGGAGGTGAATGATTGCGGTCAGAGTGAAATTCTAGGCACGTACATGGAGGTGAAGCGGACTTAATGGCGGCGGAGGGGTTGTAGCAGTTCCTGATGGATTGCGTTTGGTGGCCGACAACCTGGCATCGCGGGAGGGAAGTAGTGGATGGTTATGTCGCCCAGGGTTGGGTCTCTGCCTTGACGGATTGGCCGCTTTTTTGGGCCTCTTGTATCAGCAGGAACAGGTACCAATCCTGGCAGGCATCTTCCAATGAGTACACCGGTGGACCGCCATCGAGGCAGGCGGCCATTCTGAGCAGGCAATCGCCGATGGCGATCTCCTCGTCTGACAGGGCCGCAGGAGCCAGCGGATTTCGGTACACCCATTCGCCCTCGGCCTGGTACCCCTTGAGATAGTTCCCCTCCAGGTTGCCTTCCGGTCCGGCACTATGACGGGTGAAGTCGACCTCGATGTGGGTTAGATCGTCGCGGAGATAACTGGCGTGGTGGTCAATGAGCTCCCCGCGTTCGCCACGAACCAGCACCCGCTGGTTGCGAATGGGCGATCCGTACTGCGCATCGTCGAAGTCGAAGACGCCGAAGCGATCGCCGTAGTCAAACCAGGTGATGGTCTGGTTTGAATCGACGAGAGTGGCACCGGCTTCGGGCTCGAGATAGTTGTTGAACTTCATGAGCGGAGAGGTGACGCTTGTCGCCGTGATAGTGGGGTTCTCAAACGACACCCCAAGATACTTGCGCAGCAGGCCAAAGCCGCGCTCAGCGGAGATCTGCGCCTGGGAGACGCGGCCGAGTTTGCCGGAATGCACGAAGGCGAGGCGGGCGGCGTGATGTGGTTGCAGGAAAAACTGGTTGGTGACTTGGATTTTTGCGCCCTGTTTGACGCGCTCTGCGAGCCCAATCAGGTCTTCGAGAGTCTTGCCGGGGTGGCGTTCGGAGAGGACCGCTACGTTGCGATCCGCCAGCTGGTGCAGCACACCGGGGTTGACGGCCATGGGCAGGCTGGTGAGGATGAAAAGCGGATTAGTGGCGATCGCATGGTCCAACGAGGGAACGAGCGTGACGCCGTATTGCCTGTGGAATTCTTCTTTCTTCTCGGGAGTCCGCGAGACGAGGGCGGTCACCTCGAAGCGGTCGGGACAAGCGGCGGCGGTGCGCAGGAAGAAGTGTGAACGCCAACCGGTTCCGACGATGGCGAATCTTATCATGGCTATACTCCACTACCTGTAACGCTGCAGGGCCGTTGCGTATCTATTTACTGGAATGGTGAAGCATCTGTAAATCTCCTCAATGCGGGACCTCTTTGTCCCGCTTCACCAATTCTTTGATTTGGATGTAGCCCGCCGGCTGAATCAACTCCAACAGATCAGCTGACAGGCGCTCCTTGATTTCTTCGGGGAATGAACCCCACGATCCGAAAGCGGTGTGCTGCTGCGCATAGCGCAGGATCAAAAAGCGGCGTTCCCGATCCTGTCTTTTCCATACGAGCGCACCGTGAGAGACCATTTCGGTCGTAATCACCACGTCGCCGGCGCGCGGCGTCATGTTGACCACGCCCGGTGGAACACCGGGATCGTATCCTTTGTAGTCGGACCGCCGCTCGAAGAAAAAATCCTCCGAACCTATGAAGTTGCTCTTGTGCGAACCGGTCACAAAAATCAGGCCGCCGTCGCCGGGGAATACATCGGTGAGATACACGAAAATCACCAGATCGCTGCAGTGAATTCTGCCGTCTTTGCAATAATAGAACGGCAACTCCCGATGATAACCGGGTCCCTCGCGGCCGCTGTGCAGTGGATGGAATGTCTGTTCGTAGGTATTGCGTGCCAGTGTTCCACCGGTAAAGCGTGGCCTGTCATTGGTCAATTCCAACACGATAGGCCAGGTCTTAGGATGAATGACCAGATTCGTCAGGGCCTCGTCAAAGGCAAATCCGTGATTGTATGTGGTCAGATCCTCGCGCTCCAGGTCGGCGCCGAAGCCGGACGGCAGTTCTTCCGGTGGAGTGTTTATGAATCGATCCGCCGCGGCTTGAGCCTGCTCCAGTTCATCCTCTACAAGGACGTTGGCTAGGTGGAGATAGCCGGTCAGGTCAAAAAAGAAGCGCTGGTCAGGTGTCATGGATCTCATTCCCTCTGCATCATAAACCGCGTTATCGCCAATCGGCTCGCGCTGGCGTTACCGCCGCAGGCACCTGCTTCCGGCTCAGGGTTCGCACCGGACGCGCATCTGCGCCGCATCCAGCACGGCCGGAGATGAGGCGGACTCGCCCCGTTTTTTCACCGCCACTTCCAGCCGGTTTTCACCTCGATTGATTTGCTTGGCATTGAGCTTGCCCTGCAACCACTGACCTTCCTCCGGGTTTCGGTCCGGGTCGGCCGGTTCCAATCCCTCGACGGATGCCTCGTTCAGTTTCACCGAGAGGTCATCCCCGGCAACGTGATTCCAAAGATGGAGGCTGAAATCGATACTCCTCGCACCTGCAGATCCCACATCCTCACCCACCTGAAAACCCACGGATACGGGGAGAGCTGCCTCCGGGGTTTCGGTGAAGCTGTTGGGGCCTTCGAAACGGTCGATGCCATAGAGTCTGTCTTTTCCCGCCATGGTCGCCGCCTCGCCGATCTCCCGCCACACTCGCGGCTCGCCGAGCGCGGGATTGAAGAGGTAGAGGCCATCGGCTCCAGCGTCGAACATGTTGATGGCAGCGCCGCGCCAGGCTGGGAATGAGCCCTCCCACCCGTTGAACAGCGAGACATACTCCGGCTTGCCGACACGCTCGGGCTGTCCCCCGTACAGCGTTTCGAGCCAGTCGTCGAACTGCCTGTATTTGCCATCGCTCAAGGTGTGAAATACCCAGCGATCCCAAAACGCCCACGTGATACAGGGATAGACCGGGATCTCGTACTTGTGTCCCAGGGCGATGATGTCGGTGTAGGAATCGCGGAAGACCGACTCATGATTGCCCCCTGGGATGAACTGGTCGATCAGCCCTTCCTGGAGCCAGGTTTCCAGATCCACGCCAACGTGTACACAATCCTCCAGGCTGAACGGGGTGTGCGCCGCCAGTAGCAGCGGGCGGCCGCGCCGGCTGGCAACGTCGTCCGCCATGCGCCGAATGCTGCGCAGAAGGTCGTTCATTATCTCCACGTGTTCGGGTTCGACGGGATCTCCATCCAGCGACTCGCGGAAGAACGGCCAGTACTTGAAGAACTCCATGCCGATGAGGTCCACGTTGAAGTTCTCCGCCACCTCCTCAATGATGGCGAAGATGTGCTCGCGCACCTCCGGAATGGCGAAATCCAATCGGGTCCATGCACACCGCAGGTTGCTCCTCCCGTATTTCTCCCAGTCCCCTTCCCGGCCCATCATGTATTCCGGATTTTCTCGCTTGAACTTTGCCAGACCGTAGTTATACCTGCGCGAACCCATGGGGAAGGCATCATGGACATCGTTCATGCGCAGGCCCCAAGCTGCTTCCATGCCATGCTCGCGGCTGAAGTCCAGCTGGATCTCAAGAGGGTCGCGCCCGTACTTTTCTACCAGCTCGAGGGGAACGCCCTTGCCGTAGAATCCGCCGAGCTTGGTGGGGTGGGAAAAGGTGAGGCCGGCCATGGCGCTGGCGAACCAGTTGCTGTCTACCTGCGAGCCGATCAGTGGAGTGCTGCGGGCATCGAGGAAATCCTGGACCGTATCTCCTGTCTTGCGCACCATGAGAGATTCGGCTACGTCGTGTTCGTGCTCCGCTCCCTCAGGGCGCGCTTCGATCACGTCGTCGCCGTCGTTGTTGTAGATAATCCGGCGTTTCCGCCACCGCGCCTTCTCTCGTTCTGCATCCATATCTCAATCTCCTATGCTGCCGTTAGATGCGCGAGGTCCTTGATGCCGCGCCGCTGCTCACGGGGCAGGTTGTCCAGGCTTCTCGCTTGGTGGTCATTCGCTATATCGCTGAGGGGATTCGGGGGAAATAAACCGTGTTGTCGCTATTGGGGCAAGGGGGCGCGCTGCTGCGCTACGGCGGAATGCACTCTTACGAAAAGGGGAAGCGGATTTCTATGGCCTGGCCGTGGGTTAGGTTATGAGAGCCAAGGAGGAACCCCATGGATAAGCTATGCACTTCTCGACCCATCCGGCCCGTGGAACTGCGGCATAGAGGTGCTCGAGGACAAAGAGGAGTCGCCTCGTGACAGCCGGACTTTCCACGGTCTGCCGTTTCTCATCGGCGGCCTAGGTTGCCGAATAGGTGTCCGCCGCAACCAGACCGTACTGGGAGTCCTGTCGAAGGATCCGCAAGCGACCATCAGGGAGTTGGCCTGACCCTTGTCTGGGCTCAGCGCCTCGACAGAGAATCCCCAAAGGCTCTTTATTTTCCTATACGTATCCGTTGCGCAGGTAGTGGTGATGGAAGGGGAAGGCCTCCACGAAGCAGCGGCCGCCCACACCTTTTCCAACCGGAACGAACCCAGCGGGTGTTCCGCGGACTATCCATCCCCGGCAGGTAGTAGCAGTTGAGATCCAGAATGGCGTTGGGGTGCGGCAGCCAGTCGCGGAAAGGAGAGTTGAAGCAGAACCAGCCCTGATTTTCAGGCTCGGGACGGCCGCCGTCGAGGAACTGCATGAGCCATTCCGGATGCACCCGGCGCAGGGGTTTGGAGAAGATGATGGGATAGTAGGAAAGTACCAGGATCCCCTTCTCGTGGCAGAGCTCGATGCCAGCCGTTGGGCGCTGGAGCCGACGCCCTCGAGCACGGTGTTTCCCCTATTCATTGACCAGCAATACCTCGTGCAGTTTGACCTCCGGCACCACCACGGCGCCGTCCTCGATGGACAGGTCCGCACCCTGCAACGGCAGGCGGACCGAGCTCACTTCAAGACCGTTGAAACGAACCCGGATGTCGCGCAGGGGCGCCAGCTCCAAAACGGCGTTGAACGAGCCCATATCGGGTCCGAGGCGGTCGAGGTCGTCGTCGTCGGCGATGCGCCAGGGAATCAAAGGGGTGGGGTTGTTGATCAAGTGAACCATCAATTCTCCCGAGGGCCGGCGCACCGCGGTGACCTCGAGGGCCTGAGGGCCTTCGATCTCCAGCGGCGGCGGGGTGCGTTTTACCAGTCCCGCGACAAAGCGCATCAGCGGTGGATAGGGGCTGTTCATGAAGGCTCCACCCACGTCGCCGGCAATGTAGATCGCCCGTCCCCTGCCGTATTCGTTCAGCACCACCGCCGGTTCCCCGGTGTCGTGCTGTCCTCCGGGGCGGTAAGCGGACAGGCCGTCCTGCAGATCGTCGCCATGGGCGGCCAGATTGCTCCGGGTGCACAGGGCGCCGGCTCCCGGCCTCAGGGCCACCTGGAGATCGCGGCCATAGAAACAGAGCAGCTCTCCGCTTTCCTCGCGTATCTTATCGTCGCGGGCAAGATAGACCGCTCCGTGCTCCTCCCCGTCGTGGCGGCGCTCGCAAAAATTAACCCCCAGCGTCTCGGCCAGGGCGAAATTCTCGCGCTCGTATCCCAGCTCGTCCAGCAGGGAGGTTTCGTGGGTCGCAATCAGGGTGCCGCCGTTCTCGACGAAGCGGGCGATGGCGGCGCACTGATCCTCGGAGAGGCAGGCGCTGTTGGACAGAAAGAGGGCCTGGTAGGCGGACAAGCGCTGGTCCACCAGGTGCTCGTCGAGGACGAAATCGAGCGCCAGGTGCGAGCGGTTGAGCATCTCGTAGGCGCCGAACATGTATTTCTGGCGCAGATAGCCGATCCAGTTGGAGCGCGCCAGCAGGTCGCGGCAGATCTCGTTGGGCTGGAAGTCGCGGTTCTGGGTCGAACAGTGCAGGGCCAGGTATTTCAGGCTTTCACCTTCCACGTAGTCCACCCGCTTCTTGAGCTCGGCGAAGGTCTCTTCGTGAGCGTCGCGGGTGAGGTAGAGGTAGCCTCCGTGGACGCTGGAGCCGCCGTAAGGCGCGCCGCAGATGCCTCCCCCATGGGCCAGGGCCACCATGCCGAAGATGCTAGCCCCGTGGGGTTCCGGATAGGGCACCGAGCTGAACCCGCGCATGCCCTGGCAGCCGTTCAGGAACAGGGAGAAGGGGGTTCCGGTGGCGCGCAGCACCTTGGCCGCGAAGCCGGGGGTGCGCAAATAGCGGTGGGTGTAAGGGAAGCACTCCACGAAGGAGTGACCGCCCACCTCTTCCAGGCGGAAGGAACCCAGGGGGTGGCCCTGGGACCACTCCGAGGCCGGCCAGTAGTAGGTGTTCATGTCGAGAATCGCGTCCGGGTGCCGTTTTCTTACGGCTCCGAAGAGGTGGTGCAGAAACTCGAGGAGCTTCTCGTAGCGCCAGTTGACGAAGTGGCGGAAGGCCCTTGAATCGAAGTCTATCTTGCGCGGGATCTCGAAGCCGGTCTCGTCGCGGAACAGTTTTTCGCAATGGCCGCAACAGCAGGAAGGGGTGTAGGGTCCATCGGCATGAGAGCCCCAATTGACGTCGTCGAAGTACAGTCCGTCGATGTCCAGCAGTTCCATGTATTCGCTCAGGCAGTCCGGGAGCCAGTCGCGGAACGGTGAGTTGAAGCAGAACCAGCCTTCGTTTTCCGGCTCCGGGCGGCCGTCGTCGAGGAACTGCATGAGCCACTCTGGATGGACCCGGCGCAAGGGTTTGGAGAAGATGATGGGATAGTAGGAGAGGACGACGATTCCCTTTTGGTGGCAGAGTTCGATGAAGCGCGGAAGCAGGTCGTCCTTGAGCTCTGGGTGTGGTGCGAAGATTTTCGACGGGAAGCGGGGAGTGCCGCGGTCGTGCTCGCCGCTGATCACAATGACTTCATAACCGCAGTCGCCGATAACCTCGGCATATTCCTCGGGGGTGATGGAGACCGGAGTCTTGCCTCCTTCCGGCGGGGGTGGATAATGGGACTCGATCCGGCAGAGGCGTTTTTCGTAGGGTTTTTGGGCAAGCCGCTGGGCGGTTGAGCCTACCCGTATGAGCGGCGCGAATCCATTTTTCATGCTCATTCTTCCTCCTGGTAGAATGTCTCTGAAAGGAGCTGGGCCATGGGCCCCATTCCTGTGGAAGGGGAAACGGCCAGGTAGAATCCTGTTGCGTCCTGGGCCAGGACGAGGGGCTTCAGCCCACTGGCCTCAGCAGGCTGGGCAGCGGCGCACCCCATCGAGGCAGTCTAGGCCTCGGCGGCAAACTGGAAAGCAAAGAGCTTGGCGGCCCTGAGCCTGAAGTGCAACCTCAGGGGGCGCCCCATGAGTTCTCCCACGTTGTCCCGTTCCCGCCATAGCATCGGTGCAGCGATGTGGTTGCGGTCCACGCTGACGGACTCGGCCAGGGTGTAGCCGGGAATGGGGTGGTTGCGCCCGTCGCGGACCTCCACCCACACCTCGCCCATGGCCGAGCAGTCCACGTTGAGCTTGAGGTGGGCTCCTGAGAACCGCACCAGCGGCGTGGTGAACTCGGCGCCGGTGTACTCGGCGTCCGCCGAAATGAAGCCGTCCAGACGCTGGACCAGGCGGCAAACCCCGCCGCTGCCATCCGCGTCGTCCGGGTCATAGGCTCCGTGGGTATAGTAGGTGCCGCTGTAGTATTGCCAGATTTCGTCGCCCTTGCGGATCATGCCGTGGGCCATGTAAGCCTGGCCGCCGTCCCAGTCGCCCGCCAGTCCCAGGGGCACGTAGGGCCGGCGGTCCGGGCGCGACCAGGAGATGCCGTCGCGACTCACCGCCAACTGGATCTCCACCGGACCGTCGTTGCGGAAGCGCCCGCGCTCGTCTCTGCCCTGTTCGGTGGTATCGCCGGTGTCGCCGAACGGATAGTGACGGTAAGGTGTGGTGAAGCTGAAGTAGGCGTCGGCGGCCCAGGGGTAGGGATGGACGCTGGGAGTGTAGAGGTCGGTGTCGGGGGGATCGGATTCGTCGCAGGACAGGGCCAGTTCGTACTCGCCGCCGGCTGCCCGGCGCGAGTCGCCAGGACCGCCGGCAGCGGCGGGATTCTCCTTGAACGGCCACGGCAGTTGCATGGGATCGTCGAACTCCGTCCGCCCCACGGTGCGGTGCCTCTCGTGGGTGCGCATGTAGGCGGCGTAGCGGCCCAATCGGCGGTCGTAGAAGAAGACGTTGTGGGAGTCGTGGAAGAACGGCATGGCCGAGGGAGAGTGGCGGCGCCAGTGGACGCCGTCCGGGCTGGTGCACAGGTAGAGCTCGCACCAGTGTTCCGGGTTGTAGCCCGGGTAGACGCCGCAGATGCAGCCCTTGGATTGGGGCCAGAGGTCGTTCTCGGTGATCAGGGCCAGCGATTTGAAGCGGTGCTCGTCCGCCCCGTTGGGGTCGACCATGACGCTGCCGTTGACCCCCGGCATCACGATGCTGTTGCGCGCGATGCCGGGCAGAGGGTAAAGGTTTACGAACTGGCGTTCCCAGTGGATACCGTCGGCGCTGGTGGCGTAGCACAGGCTGCGCGGAATACCGCTGCTCTCAGGGGCGATGGCATCGTACCACATTCTATAGATTCCATCGTGCTCCAGAACAGTATTGTAGGCGTGGATGCCTTTGCGCTCCCAGGGCTCCTGCGGAACCAGGACGCGCTCGGCCTTGAGCGCGGGGTTGACGGTGAGGCGCATCCCGCGTTGACTGGCGAACCAGCGCTGGTCGAGGAAGAGTTGTTTCCGGGTGCCCAGGTCGAAAACCATCAGGGGACATCTCCTTGATCGAGGATGGGGATTGATCTATCGTCTTTGTCCGCTAAACTTGCAAATAAAGTATGGCCCGAACAAGGGGGAGTTGCGCTCGAGCGCTTGCCTCATTGGACTTTCACGGGCGAGGATCAAAAGCTTGTATGAGCGATGTTTCCGCGGCTGCCAATTCGGAGGACAGGGACGCACCCGTTATCACCCTGAAGGGGGTGGTCCTGGGGGCGCTTACCATTGCGGCCTTGTTTTTCTACCTCACCCAGATCGCCCAGCGCCAGGGATCGGGGGGCCTGGGAGCGGTGGCCCAGTACCCGCTGATAGCCTTCATGCCCTTCGCTCTCTGGCTTTTCGTCAACGTAACCCTCAAAGCGGTGTGGCCGCGCCTGGCCCTCACCCGGGGCGAGCTGCTCACCCTCTTCTCCATGACCTGGGTGGTGGCCGTCATCCCCGCGTGGATGGGATCGTGGGCGGCCAACCTGACCGGCCCGACCCACTTCGCCACCGCCGAAAACCAGTGGGCCGAGGCTTTCTTCAACTACCTTCCCTGGCACGTCTTTCCCCCGGCGACGGCGCGGATCACCGATTCCTTCTGGTACGGCATGCCCCAGGGCATGGCGCTGCCCTGGGACGGCTGGTTGGGCACGGTGTTCAACTGGCTCGGGGTGTCTCTGGCGGTGGTGGTTTTCGGATTCTGCCTGATGGTGGTTTTCCAGCGCCAGTGGGAGGGGGCCGAGAAGCTCACCTTTCCTCTTGCCCAGATGCCGCTGGATCTGACCGCGGGCGGCCGGCGGCGGCTGCCGAACCTGTTCTACGCGCGCTTGTTCTGGATCGGCTTCGGCGTGGTTATGTTGCCCCAACTCTACAATATCGGCACCTATTTCACCCCCGGCGTGCCTTCCTTCGACTTGTTCTGGACCTACTACCACTACCAATTCGGCAACGGACTGGTGTCGGGATTTATCCGCGTCATGCCCCTGATGCTGATGGTGATCTACCTGTGCCCGGTGGACATTCTCGGCAGCATGGTTTTCTTCCATTTCCTCAACCAGTTCAAGACCCTTCTCATGCGGCGGTTCGGCACCCCGAGTCTGGACTTCACCGGGGTCAGCGCCAACAACCGTTTCTCCGAGGCCCAGATGATTCTCCACACCGAGAGCCACGGGGCCATGGTATTCGTGGGGCTGTGGTCGGTGTGGGTGGCGAGGAGGCACCTGAAAGCGGTGTGGCAGCAGGCGAGCTCGGGCACGGGGGATGCCGCCGACGTGGCGCGCTACCGCCTGGCGCTGCTGGGGCTGGCCGCCTCGCTGGTCTACTTTCTGGTGTGGGCTCTGCATCTTGGGGTGAGTCTGCCCCTGGCCCTGGGCATGTTCGTCCTGATGGTAGTGGCCTACTTCGTCACGGTCAAACTGGTGGCGGCCAGCGGCGTGGCCTACATCTATCCCAACCGGCCCTACCTGAAGGGGGAGTCCTTTTTTCTGGAGTTGGTGGGCTCCACCTACATCGCGCCGCAGAAGCTCGTGCCCTTCAAAGTGCTCACCAGTTTCGCCTTCTTCGGTTCCTTCACCATCCCGGCGTGGCCGGCCATCGTCCACCATCTGCGCATCTTCTCGCTGCGGCGCCAACCCCGCTGGGTGACGGCGACCATTTTCGTGGCCTTTCCCCTGGGGTTCGTCCTGGCCGCCTGGAACCTGCTGGAGCTGTGCTACGCCGAGGGGGGCACGCTCTACGTCGGGGGACGCACCGTGGTGTTCTACGACGGGATAACCTACCTGATAAACAATCCCACCACGCCAAGCTTGGCGCGCTGGGCCATCTGGTTCAGCGGGCTCTTCGAGGCGGCGGGAATCACCTTTCTACGCGCCCGTTTCCACTGGTTTCCGCTCCATCCCATCGGCCTCATCTTTCAGCAGACCCACGCCACCTGGTGGTACTGGATCAATTTCTTCATCGCCGGGGTGCTGAAGCTGATTCTGCTGCGCTATGGCGGGGTGAAGGCCTACCTGGCCGGCAAGCCCTTTTTCTACGGGCTGGGAATCGCCTACGCCCTGGGGGTGATGCTTTCCAGCGTGGTGGACATGGTCTGGTTCCCCAGCAGCGGTCACCGCGTCCACGGGTGGTAATGGTGGGAAAGAGGTTTTCGGTTGTCCTGGCCTCTGCAGCGATCAGTCGCTGGAGCCAGGGGGACGTTGATTCCCTCCGAGAATGAGGTCAAGACCCCGAGGGGAAGCCTGGCCGTAAATCTGCGCCAGTGCTTCGAGGAAGGGCTGGTTGCCGCGCCAGAAGGGAAAGTGCCCCAGACGTCCGGGAAGGGCCGCCGATACGGGTGGGATCCGGACTTCTCCAAGTAGTTCATCCGGCAGGGGGTGATCCTCCCAGAATGCGATCTGGTCCGGCGGTAGCGGTTCGGGGGGCGGTTGGCGTTTCGGCTCGGCAGGGCTGCCCTGAGCGACCGTCCTCGGGGAAGAACGCTTTCGGCCGATGTCTTTGAGTTGGTCGAGCAGTTCCTTTTTCTCCATACCGCGCAGCTTGAAAATCAGGAACGGATCGCGGTCGAACTCTTCGCCTAATAGGTAGTAGACTGCGGCGATATGCTTGCAGGGATTGGACCAATCCGGACAAGTGCAGTCCGTCTCCAGGTCGTCCCCTCGCTCAGGGAAGAGAGATACCTCCGCCTCGGTGAAGATCCGTTCTATGTCCTGGGGCATTTCGCCGGCCAGCAGTTTGGCGGCAAAGAGGGTCTGTTCGGCGAGTTGCGCGACGACGGCCTGCCACTGGTCCCGGGTCAGTTTCTCGACGGTGATTTCCACGGCGTAGGGCCGGAGGCGCGATCCCTGGACTTTGGCAACGATTTTGCCCATGCGGACGCGGATGGAGGTCACTTGGCCGTTGCGGGCGTAGGACCGGCCCCGGCCCAGGCGGGCGCCTATGGCGAAACTTTCCAGGGTTTCGATCCAGCGCCGCGCCCACCAGCTTTCTCCAAAGGCACCGCGCCGGGATTTGGCTTTGATGCCGCCTTTGACCTTGCGCGGCCGCGAGGGCTCGAAAAAATCGAATCTTCTCCAACTCATGCTCCCTCTCCTATGGCTTCCTGGCGCAGTGCGAAAAGCTCCTTCAACTCGTTGTTGGATAGTTCGGTCAGCCAGGCCTCGCCCGTGCCCACCACCTGCTCGGCCACCTCCTTCTTGCGTTCGATCATCTCGTCGATGCGCTCCTCCAGGGTGCCGGCGCAAAGGAATTTGTGCACCTGGACGTTGCGGGTCTGGCCGATGCGGAAGGCTCGGTCGGTGGCTTGGTCCTCGACCGCCGGGTTCCACCAGCGGTCGAAGTGGAAGACGTGGTTGGCGCGGGTCAAATTGAGGCCGGTACCGCCGGCTTTGAGCGAGAGGACGAAAAGCCGGGGGCCATCGTCGCTTTGGAATTTCTCTACCATGTAATCTCGCCCCCTCCTGGACACGCGGCCGTGGAGGAAGAGCACTTCGCGGCCGAATTCTTCCTGGAGGTGGTGCTGCAGAATAGTGCCCATCTCGGCGAACTGAGTGAAGACCAGGGCGCGGTCCCCTGCGGCCAGTGCTTCCTCCAGCATCTCGCTCAGGCGCGCCAGCTTGCCCGAGCGTCCGGGGACAGGGGAGTTGTCTCCCAGGAACTGGGCCGGGTGGTTGCAGACCTGCTTGAGCTTGGAAAGGGTCGCCAGGACCAGGCCGCGGCGCTGGATGCCCTCGGCGGCTTCCAGTTCTTCTTCGACTTCCTGCACCACGGCCGCATAGAGGGAAGCCTGCTCCCGGCTCAGGTTGCAAAACACTTTCATCTCCAGCTTTTCGGGCAAATCGCGGATGATCTTCTTATCGGTTTTGAGCCGGCGCAGGATAAAGGGACCGGTGAGCCGTTGCAGACGATGGGCGGATTCGGCGTTGCGCTCGGCCTGAATCGGGATAAAAAAGCGGCGTTTGAACTCGGCCTGGGTACCCAGAAAGTCGGGGTTGAGGAATTCCATGAGGGACCACAGGTCGCCGACGTTGTTTTCGACCGGCGTACCGGTGAGGGCGACGCGGTAGTGGGCGCGCAGACTGCGCGCGGCTCGGGCTTGTTTGGTCTCGGGGTTTTTGATGTTCTGGGCTTCGTCGAGGATGACTCCGGCCCAATCGATTCCCTGCATAGTGGCGATATCGCGCTGGAGCAGGGCGTAGCTGGATACGACCATGGCTTGTGCTTTTGCGGCTCTTTTGAACGCCGCTCCCTTCTTGCGCTTGACGCCGTGGTGGATCAGGACCGGCAGGTCAGGGGTAAAACGGGCGGCTTCCTTGTGCCAGTTGTTCAGCACCGAAGTGGGACAGATCAACAATACGGGCCGGCGCTCGCCGTTTTTCCAATGTTGCTGGATGAGCGCCAAGGCCTGAATGGTCTTTCCCAGGCCCATATCGTCGGCCAGACAGGCACCCAGCCCCCACTGCCTGAGGAAGTGCAGCCAAGCGTAGCCGCGTTTTTGATATGGGCGAAGGCGTCCGCAAAAGCCCTCTGGCAGCGCGATAGGCTCGAGCTTCGACCGCCCCTCCAGTTGCTTGAGAAATGCGTCGATCCAGCCGGAGACCGCAACGCCCTCGAAGTGCAGAGGACCGTGTGTCTTTTCCGCACCCAGGGCCATCTGGACGATCTCGCGCACGCGAGCCTTGCCGGTGGCGTTCTTTCTCCAGAAGTCGAGCGCCGCCTGAATTTCTGCGGCATCCACCTGGACCCACTGGCCCCGCACTTTGACCAGGGGAACTTTGAGTCGGGCCAGGGCTTGGAGTTCCTTCAGCGAGATCGGCTCGTCGCCGAGTGCTACCTTCCAGTCGAATCGCACAATGCGGTCCAGCGACATACCGTTGCCACTGGTCATTTTGGGCGTTTTTACTTCGGCGCGGGCACTCAGGCGCAGCTTGGTGCCCCTGCGCGTCCACCAGGCCGGCAACAGGACGCCGAAGCCTGCCTGTTCCAGGGAGGCGGCTTCGGCGTCGAGGAAACGGAAGGCCTGTTGGACATCCAGAGTGCATTCGGCCGGTTGGACCGTCTGCATACTGTGCTCTACGGGCGGGCAGAGACCGGCGGCCTGACCGAGGGTCGCGAGCAGGTACTCTCGAGCGTTGAATCCTTTTTTCTTGAACAGCGTCGCCCGTCCACCTCGGGGTCGCCAGGTGCCCTTGACCGGTATGAGCAGACTGGGGTCTTCCGTTCCCTGCAGCAGGTACTCGAGAGTCCAGTGAGCCTGGGGCGCGTTCTCTGCGGGTTCTTTCAGCCGGAAGCTGAGCCGGAAAGGGGCGGAAATGGTCGTCTGTAAAGGCTGCTGCCATTGGCGTATCTGGTCGGCCAGTTCGTCCAGGTCCGTTTTCCTGCCTCTCATGCTGCCATTCGGAGCGCGCAGGGCGTGCAACCACTGATCGTGCAGACTATCGAAGCGGCTGCGCCGCTTGCGTCCCCCTTTGCGGGGGCGCGCATCGATGGAACTCAAGGCCGAGCGCACGAGGCTGTCGACAGTTCCTCCGATAAAACCGGAAAGCAGCGCGAGCGCAGCGCTTTCAGGTGGTGCGGTGCTCGAATGACTCAACGAGCGGCCGGCGGCTGGCAGGGCGCGGGCCAACCGGTGTAGGCGGGGTATCTCTTCGGCGGTAAAAACGGGCTTCCAGCAGGCTCTGTAGACACCGGCCTTGCGCTCCATATCCGGAAGGAGTCTCTGGCGAACTACCAGCGCACCGGCAAAACGCAGTGCGGTGCTCCAGAAAACCAGATCTTTGCCGAGGATCACACCGGGTGCCAGCAATTCTCTGCCCATACACAAGCAGAGCGTGTCGATGACCTGTTCGGTGGATAGCGGTAAAGCTACGAGGCGCCAAGGTACGAGCTTGTCCTTGGCTCGAGAGTTGGGACTTTCTGCAATCAGAGGCGAGGACGGCAGGGGCGTTTTTGCCTTGGTGGGCAACCAGGCAACGATCTCTTCGAGGTCTTTTTCTGTTACCTTGACATCAATTCCGGCTGTTTTAAAAGCCGCAGCCAATCCATCGGCACCGGGATCGTACGGGAAGGGCTGAGGTGTTGGTGTTTTAGGCGGTCGCCCTCGTTTTTTGGGCAGCGGGGCAGCGGCATCGGGCGATGCTTCTCCCCAGAGGAGGAACTGGTGATCGCAGATGGAAGCGTGCAGGATGATCATGAAAAGTGATTACCGGGCCGGGTTGAAATTGAGCGCTTTGAAGTAGAAGAAAGGCCTGATTCGATTATAAGAAGAATAGCGCCAGGGGGCACGGAAAGGCCTGATAGAGCGTCGGCTCTCCGGCTACCTGATACTCGGGAGCGCCGTCCCAGTGGGGACGTGGCTGCGCGCAAGGCTCTGCATGTTGCGGGGGATGCGAGGTTCTGCGTCGACTCGTTCTCGGCGATCGTACCGTCGCCGATCCTGACACCGTCCCCAACGGCACGCGGCCGCGAACTGGTGGGGAGTGTCCGACGTCTGTTATTGTGTGGTTCCCCTGTAGGGTGTGTACCCCAGACACCCCTCAAATTCCTTCAAGTTCATCCGCCCCTGTTTAAAGAAATATCTCTCGTACCGGCATGGTCCAGTTCGGCACCACTTCGCCGCCGTCGAGTACGTCGTCGGCGGTCAGGATGCGGATGTCACTCCGCGATTGGTACAGAGCGACCGTTTGGGTGCTTGGATTGACGACCACGACCAAGCGGGTGCCGGCGTCGAGCCAATCGGCGATCTTGTCCTCGACCTCGGCGTAGGTGTCGCCTGGTGAGACGACTTCGGCCACCAGGTCGGGGGCGCCGGGCCAAAAGCCCTCGGTTTGGCCCACCTCTTCGACCCTCTCGCGCCGGACGAAAGCCGCGTCCGGGGTCCGCACCACATCGGGATCTTCGGCCAGTTTGAAGCCGGTTCCGGCCGCATAGACGGCACCCAGGTTATGTGTCTTTACGTGTTGGAATAGCGGCCCTGTCAAATTGAGCACGATTCTGCCGTGTTGGTGGCCCGCTGGACTCATTTTTATCAGTTCTCCGCGGACGAGTTCGTAGCGGAAACCATCGTCCTTCATCTGCCACAACTCGTCGGCGGTAATCAAAGCGGTAGTCGTCATGGGAACCTCCACAAGGGCAGGTAGGGAAAAGAGCCCTCTTTCTCGAACCTAGAAAAAGCGTCCTGGGTGTCAAGCATCTGTTGGTGAAGGTGGGGGAGGACAATTCCCCACATGCTCTATGGCCTCAGGGATGATGGGTTTGCCGTAGAGTTGCCGTAGAAGTGCCAGTCTGCCTAACTACCCCGAAATGTCCGCGTTTGTCTCCCCTGAGGCGCCGGGACGGTGCCTCGAAAGATATCCCATGAGTAGAAGAGTGGACATTATTTCAATTATATCTCTTAAATTAGAATTTTATTTTAGTATTTATCCAATAATGTCTGTTGTTAAATTGGTCTTATCAGGCTATATTTTTGGTGATTTTGATATAAGCAGTCCCCAAAAAAAGTAAGGAGCCTTGGTATGAAAATCGATCCTGAGCGCCTTAGCAAGCTGCGAGAGACAAAACATATGACGCGTCTTGATCTCGCTAAACGGTCCGGAATCTCCGAGCGTACGATCCAACGCCTGGAGAACGAATCGCATCGATGCAGAAAAACCCAAGAGCACACTCTGAACAGGCTTGCCAAGGCACTCAGCGTCGAACAAGGAATACTCACCGGCGAGTTGCCCTTTACCCAATCCAACAAGACACCAACCTCCGATCCCGAACGCGTTCATATTGGCGCGCAGATTGCACCGAAGGCCCGGCTTGCCTATGACCTCATCAAACGCCGATACGGTGTCAGTGCCACCGAGATCATCAACATGGCGCCGCTGTTCTTCACGCTTCTGGCCGAGGGGAGCCTGGCTTGGCGCCGGGAGAAGCTGCAGGATGCGGAAGAAGCAAAAAGTTGTTTGGAGGAGACCGACGGTTTCTGGCGTGGGAGCCTCGGATCCGGCCTAGTGGTCATGGAGGAGGGGATAAAGTCAGAAGCAGATTCCATCGACAAAGCCGATCTCTTCGGTGAGCAATTGTTTGAGGATAGCAACGGTTGGGTGGTTGAGCCCTTTGACCCCTCCGTAGATAACCCGTTCGCCAGCCACTTGCGCAAGCTGGTCGAGGATCTCAAAATCCCCGACCTAGATATCGTTGACGAGGATCTCAAAATTTCCGACATCCCCTACGTGAAGGACGGGGATCTCGATATCGGATCGTCTTTGAAGTTCCCCTACTACGACATTTGCCGTGCCGAGCTCGACCGAATAGCCAACGGGTCTGATGATGCTAGAATGGCTCTTGAAACCGGCCATGTGCGGGTCTCCCAAATTCCCGGCGAACTGATGGCGGAGGACGCCGGTGAGGAGCGGGAGAAATGGCTCAAAGACAAATTGCCAAACTTCTATAATAAATTGTCGGATGAGGATAGGAAATTTTTCGGAGAATTGGTGGCCAAGGACCCATCGGAGAAATTGAAGAACATTTTAGAAAAGGCGGAATCTCAAAAGACCGATTCCACAGAAGAAGGAGACGACCAATGACCGATATCGTTTACACTCACCACGCAGAGACGCGCATGCAGCAGCGGGGCATTCGCGAAAAGGATATCCCATTCATTATTGCGTTGGGAACGCAGGTTGACGGCGAGACCTGGATTTTGCTTCAGCGGGACGTGGCCCGAGGGATCAAGATCCTCAAGCAGGGAATCCAGGTGCTGGAGCGCCTTGCCAATCGCAAGGTCGTGATATGCGGCGGGCATGTCATCACCGCCTATCGCTCGCGGCCTGCGGATCAGAAGCGCACTCTGCGCCGCGGACGGAGAAAGGGGTTGGTGAAATGACTGCCGAATCTCGCAGTGGTTGTTTGAGTGAGAATGACCGTACCAACATTGCAAGCTGTTGACCAATCCGGAAAGAAAAACGTACGCTTAAAATATTGACACGTACGCCTTTTTCCGTACTTTGGTTTTTACAGTCTTTGGTGAAGCGCTCTATTCTCTGGAGGATCAACATGAAAACAGTCACGCCAACCGAATTGCGGGGAAATATCTACCAGATACTGGATGATATCTTGAATACGGGCGTTCCAGTCAAAATCAGTAAAGGAGATAGAAAACTTATAATCGCACCCCTGGAAAGCACGGACAAACTTCGGAACTTGCGGAAGAGGAAGCATGTCATCAGAGGAAATCCGGAAGATCTGGTAAATATCACCTGGGCCAACGAGGTCAACCTTGATCTACCTTGATACTCACGTTGTCGTGTGGTTATTCGCTGGTCAAACCGAAAGATTGAGCGAAACAGCCAGGTTCTACATAAATGCAAACGACATTTTTATCTCTCCAATTGTCAGCCTGGAGTTGCAATTTCTATTCGAAATCGAACGCATCACTCAAAAACCCAAAACGGTTGTCTCCGCCTTATCAGACGCAATAGGGCTTGGTATATGCGATAAAGATTTCTATCAAGTTGTCCAGTGTGCTCAACCTTATTCATGGACACGCGATCCCTTTGACCGCATCATCGTGGCACAAGCAGCGTTGAACGGCAACGCCCTGATAACAAAAGATCAAACCATCCTGACTCACTTCAAACATGCTGTGTGGTAGAAATCCGTAGCGGCCTGCAAGCGGGAGATCCAGGCGAAGGTAATTAGCTATGCTGAAACTCCGTTCCTACCAGCGAGATTTGCTGCAGCAGGTTCAGAAGGCTCTGTCAGCCGAGGCCAAAGCACGGGTAATGATGCAGCTACCCACCGGCGGCGGCAAGACTATCATCGCCGGGACGCTGCTGGCCTCCTGGCTCACGGGCGGGCGCAAGGCGGTTTGGCTGACCCACCGCAAGGAACTCGCCGAGCAGACCTGCAGGATGCTCACCGATGCCCACGTTTCGGCGATGACCAACGTGACGTGGACGCCGGGAACCGACGCGCCGGCCATGAGCCAGGGCGCGGTCATCTTGATGGCGCAGACCGTGGGGCGCCGCACCGCTAAGAGGGAGGTTTGGAGCAGGTATGACGCCGATGATCTGATGGTGATCGACGAAGCGCACCACGCTGCCGCCGAGGGCTGGGAGCGGGCGATGCAGCAATGGCCCGGCCGCATCCTGGGCATGACCGCCACGCCCTGGCGGATGTCGAAGAAAGAGGGATTCGACCACCTGTTTTGCACTCTGCGCTGCGGGCCGCAGGTCGCTGAATTGCAATCGGATAATTGGCTGTGCGATGCCCGGACCCTGCTGCCGCCTCTGGAAGAGCGCATAATCGGCGGCGAGGTTGACCGTCTTTCCGGTGAATTCACCGAAACAGGTATTGAACTTGCCAATCAGGACCGCCCGAATGTAATTACGGCGGGAGTGCTGGAGTTCTGGCAAATGCACGCCGTTAATCGTCCAACCCTCGCCTACGCCGTTTCGGTGGACCACGCCCATAACTTGGGGGACGTGTTCAACGACGCCGGCATACCGGCTGCCGTTATCCTCGGCGATACCAGCAGCGAGGAGCGCAGTAAAGCTATAGCCGGTTTCAGAGATGGTACAATCAAAGTGCTGGTCAATGTGATCGTGGCCACCGAGGGATTCGATCTGCCCGACGCATCTTGCATCGCAATTGCCCGGCCAACGCTGAGTCTCGCTCTGTACTTGCAGATGGTAGGCCGGGGCTTGCGCCCGAAAGAGGACGGAGGCAATTGCGTGATACTGGATTCGGCCGCCAATTCAGTAACTCACGGATTGCCCGAGGATGAGCGGGAATGGTCTCTAAATCCGCGTGGAGAGAAAATTCCTGGCGATGCACCGGTTGTCTGGTGCCCGAAATGCGGAACGGTATCCCATGCCGCCAGTCATCATTGCCGGAACTGTGGCTATCTATTCGGCAAAGACTGTGAACGCTGCGGCAAATGGCGGGCGTGGAAACGCTGGCGATTCGAGAACCACTGTGGCGACGCCCATCAACTGGTGTGCGACCTTTGCCACATTGATGCCCATATACAGGCGCATTTGCCCGTTACCAAACCACTGGACGAGTTGATCGACCACTACTCCCCGGAGGATCGAATGAACGATTTTTCCAATCTGAATGACGAATTGGCCAACCGATTGGCCCGCCTGATGAAAGAACTGCTGGAGCAAGAGCGCCGGAGCGTTACAGGAGCCAGCGAAGACCGTCAACTCGAACTTCTTGAGAAGATTGAACGGCGGGAAAGGGAATTGAACAATGATGACGAATTGGATGCATTGTTCGAGAGGCATATTGCAGCCTTGCCGGAACCGCAGCGTCCAAAGAACCGGGTGCAGGAACGCCGCATGTTCAATCATTGGGAAAGCGAGCTCCGATCGGAACTGACCGACTGGAAAAACGAGTTCGCAAACCTGGAAAGCCAGCCAATTGACAAGCAGGCGATATTCGATAGCGCACGGAATAAAGTGTTGCACCTGTTGCATCGTGAGGCACAGGCTGCCGGACTGCATTCTGTGGACCGTCCTCGGGAGACCCCACTGCCTGACGATAATGGTGACGGTGAAAGACCGGGGACGTCCGCGGAAAAAACTTCATCCCAGGGGAATAGGAAAATTCCTAAAGAATTGCAGGATCAAATTCAAGTTATTCAAATGATGAGAAATGGTATAAGTCATACGGAGGCTTTCAATTTAGTAGCCAAAATACGAAATCTTTCTTGGGATACGACTGTTAACCACCATTGTACGAGAGCTTTAGCTCTTAAAACTCAGAAGTTTGTTGATCATGTCCAAAGCGGCAAAATTGTTCAAATAATAAAGGAGAAACATCCCCAGGAGATTGAATTGATAGAGCGAGAATTGGAGCCTTTGTACCGTTGAAATTGAGTGGTGGGATAAGCGCCGGCCGACCTTTGATTTATTTATTTCTGAGTTCGTGTTTGCCGAAGCTGCTCTTGGAGATCCCTTGGCATCCCGCCTGCGCCTCGAGGCGATCAAGGGCATATCTCAGCTCGAAGCAACGGAGGAAGTTCGAAGGCTCGGCGATGCTCTCAAAACCGAAGGCCCGATTCCAAATTCTGCGGAAATTGATGCCTACCACATTGCGATTGCAACTGTAAACGGTATGGACTACCTGCTGACGTGGAACTGTACTCACATTGCCAACGCGGCCATGCGGTCCGACATTGAAACGGTGTGCCGGAATCACGGGTACGAACCCCCGACAATCTGTACCCCACAAGAACTGATGGAGGCCTGAAGATGCGCGACCCGATCGTCGAAGAGACGAGGAAACTACGCGAGGAATACGCAGCGCAATTTAACCACGACCCCAATGCCATATTCGACGACATTATCAAGCGCCAGAGCCGAGGTGGCAAGATATTAGTGACCTTCCCGGCCCGTAAGCCGAAGCCAACCATTGGCGCAAGACAGGCTTGTTCACCGCCGTGAACCTTCTTCAAATGTAAGGATGGATGTCTCGCATTTCGCTTCAGCAATTGGAAATTTTCATCTGCCAGTTTTTGGATATTTCGCGGGAGTTTTCGATAGCACTCCCAAAATGAAGGGCTTGCGAAGTGATTCACAATTCTTTGCACTTCCCTGCCCGAAAATCTGCAATTGCCTGGTCGGCATGTCGCTCCAACTTTCCTGATTTCACATCTTTTTCAAATTGTCGATCCCAAGCTTCGGAATCGAATTCATTGAACCATTCCCTGAAACGGGCGAGTTCTTGCGCCGAAAGTCGGGAAACGGCTGTTTGAAGTTTTTGCACGGCTTGCATGATTGAATCTCCCCTTTTCACGAGAACCTCCTGAACCGATGGCTTGACATGCCCCGCTTGGCGTGCCCCACGTCGAAAGGAAAAATAGGCAGCGTCGAGAATTCCCATTCCTTAAACTCTCTTTTCCGAAGGGGACTATATACTGACACCAACAAATGACGCTATGAATTGGCGGACATACAAATTCCAAAATATAGTATCTTTGTCGATTTTCTCGACGCCTTCGCGACTTCTTACCCTTCTCCAGCTATCCCTCCAGGCCCGCATTTCTCCTGAATGGCTCTAACCGCCAACAAGCCTTACCCGTCCCCACCTTTCGGCCTAGGTGGTTGGGGCAACTGGGAGTAGTCGAACTGACTGTAGTTGGGAATTCCGGAGAAATGGACCACTTGGTGCGGTGATAGTTCGTGGCCGCAGCGCCGGATCAGCTCGCTGGACCGCAGTTGCCTCTGGTAGGCCTCCAGGTACCTGTCCCCGTCCCAGCGCTGTTGGACCTTGCGCAGCAATTCCTCCAGGATCTCCCGGCATTCCGCGTCGGCGGCGCGGTCCCGCAGCTCGCCCGGGTCTTCTTCCAGATTGAAAAGCTGGCACGACTTGAACTCGTGGTAATAGTTCAGCTTCCACTGTTTGGACCGGATCATGAAACCCGGTTGGTCGCCCCATAATCCGTTGTACTCGGCGAACACCTCGTCGGCCCAGCCCGGTATGCGGCCGGCGCCGCTCAGGCCCGCTGCGAAGCTGCGGCCGGCCACGTCGGGCACCGGCTCCGCGCCTGCCATGTCCAGCATGGTCGGTCCCACGTCCACCAGGCTCGCCACCGAATGGTTGACCCGGTCCGCGGCCACCCCGGGACCGGAGACGATGAGGGGAACGCCGACCGAACCTTCGTAGAAATTGCTCTTCCACCACATGCCGTGCTCGCAGGCCATGTCGCCGTGGTCGGAGCAGTAGATGAAGATGGTGTTCTCCTGCCGGGATGATTCCTTTACCGCCTCGACGATGCGCCCGACGCTGCCGTCCAGCTCGGTCACCAGGCCGTAGTAGGCGGCCAGACCGCGGCGGTTCTGCTCCGGGGTCAAGGCGTCCACCTCCCTGCGTTCGCGCCATCTCCTGATCGCCGGATGCAGCCGGTCGAGGTAGTCCCGCGACACCGGCTCGGGCGCCGGGATCCGTTCCAGGTAGTACTCGAAAAGCTCGCGCTGGCAGATGAGCGGATTGTGGGGAAGCATCAGTCCTACCACCAGGCAGCAAGGCCGGGCGCCGGGGTCGCGCCCGGCAATGAACGAACGGGCGGAGTCGACCACGCTCTGGTCGAAAAGCTGGAAGCCGGTGCGGCCGTAACCCGCGACTTCGACCGCGTAGCGCGTCTGTCCGCCTGTCTTGTTGAACCCGCGGCCAATCACCTCCTTGTGGATGGCGTCGAAGGAAATCACGTCGCCGTGGATGCGCCTTTCGAAGCCATGGAACTGGTCCAGCTCGCCCCAGCCCATGCGGCCGCAAAGGACCGCCTCGTATCCGGCGGCGCCCATGCCGTGGGCGAAGGTGGGCACCGAAGAGGGGAAATCGTCTCCGTCGAAGACCCCGATGGTGCTGGGATACTGGGCTGTCATGAAGGAAGCCCGCGAAGGACCGCAGAGAGGAAAGGGGCAGTAGGCGTTGGTGAAGCGGGTCCCCTGCCGGGCGAGGGCGTCGAGGTTGGGGGTCCGCACCAGCGGATGGCCGGCGCATCCCATTACCGCGCGGTTGTGCTGGTCCGACATGATGAGAACGATGTCGGGAGGGCGGGCGTCATGTCCTCTGTTCATTGTTCGTCCTTGTGGGTTGCGGAAGTTGGGAGGCAAGGGGCCTGGGCTTGGACCGGGTTCAATCGAGGGATGGATCCCTGATCACCAGTTTCGACCAATTCTCCCTCGACTCCTCGATTCTGCGCCGGTTGGGAAAGCAGCGCGGCTCGGTGGCCTCGACCGCTGCCCCGGCGCGCCACACCGCACTGGCAACGATGCGCCGGCCGATCCGGCGCATCTGTCCCTGGCAGTCCTCGAGATCCATGTCCACCTCCTTTAGGGCCAGTACTGCTATGTCCGCCTCGCGCCCGGCGCCGAGGGTACCGATCCGGTCGGACCATCCGATGGCGGCAGCCGGGGCGATGGTGGAGCGGCGGATGACCTCCTTCAGCGGCATGCCCAGATGCAGCATCCGGGTCATCACCGTGGGCATGTCGTAGGCAGGGCCCTCGAAGCTGCCGGTGTGCAGGTCGGAGCTGATAGTGTCGGGCCAGAACCCTTGCGCGGCACAGATCTCCCCGACGGTCCAGTTGAAGGCCCCCATGCCGTGGCCGATGTCGAAGAGGACGCCGCGCTCCCGCGCCGCCCGTACTGCCGGATGGACCTGGCGGCTCGCCGGGTCCAGGATCGTGCTTTCGAAGCCGTGGTAGCAGTGGGTGTAGATGTCGCCCTCCCGCATGGCGCCCGGGCAGTCGTCGAGGGGAACGGTGGAGAGGCTGTGGTGGGTCATGAGCGGCGTGGCCGTGGCCGCTGCCGCCCCCTGGGCCTCGCGGAAGGCCTTGGCCTCGTTGCGACCATTGTCGGCCAGGGAAGCGGAGAGCAGTACCTTGACCCCGACGAGGAGGTCGCGGTTGGATTCGAGGCAGGCGGCGCAGTCGGCCTCGCTGATGAACTCCGCGCGATCGAGGTGCTCCAGCTCGCGGCCGTCGTCAGCATAACTGACCGACAGGCCCACCCGAGAGATGTTGAGAAAGGCAAGTATGCGGGTTTTGAAGCGCTCAACCGCCAAGGCGCGAAAGTCGTCCAACGTGTCGCAGCCGGGGCTGCCGGCGTCGATGGACGTGGTCACACCGCGCCCCAGGCCGTAGTGGTCGATGTCCACCCCTGCCGGGGTTATTTCCTGGTAATAGTGAGCGTGCAGGTCGACGAGGCCCGGCACCACCAAGTCGCCGCCGGCATCGTGTACTCGGTCGGCGGCCGCTGCGTCGAGATCCCTCCCGACCGCGGCGATCTTTCCGGCCGAGATGCCCAGGTCGAGATGGTCATCGACTCCGTTGGCCGGATCGATGACGCGGCCACCCTTTATGATCCAGTCGTAGTTACTCACGGAAATTCCTGAAAAGGATATAAGGCGAACCTAGTGTCCCGTCGCAGAGATAGGTTGACAAAATTGGGCCGCCGAGGCGCCCGGCAAACCAGGCGCCTGAGCGAGTCGTACCCGTGGTGTACGGCGAGTGAAGGCAACGCCGTGAGCTGGGATGGATCGGCGAAAAAATGGCGACATATTTCTGCGACGGGACACTAGATCCGCTGTTTCAGTTCGCCCCACGAACTCGGGGTCACGTCCGTTTCCCCCGGGGTGGGATAGAGCCCGGCGCCGATGTAGTAGTCCGAACCCAGAATCTCCACAGGAGCGGCGTAGCTGACCTTGGGGGATTCGTCCGGTCCTTCTATCGCCGGATTGTCCCAGAGGTACTCCACGAACCCTCCCCCGGCTTTGGCCGCCGCCACCAGCTCCTGCACGAACTTGACCCCGTTGCGGTCCTCCTGCCCGAAATTGTTGGTGCCTTCGCGCTCGGGAATAGTCGCGTGAAAGAAGCTGGTGCCGTCGTATCCGGTGATGAAAATGTAGATCGAACCGTGTTTCCATTTCTCGGTCCTTAACTCCGCCAATACGGTGTTCAGAGTTTCCTCGTTGTCGACGGATTCCAGCATGCTTTTCGCTCCCAGGACGAAATCCTTAAGCGTCTCCCGGTCTACAACGTCCGCAGCAACCACCAGATGCTCGTCAGCGAGGGCTTTGTGGGCTCCGGGGAACAGAACCGCAGTCACCAGAGCAAGCTGCAACAACAAATTCAACGGGGTGCGGATCATGGTGTTTATCTCCTTGCCAATGAGTACGCCGCCGCCAGAATAAGACACCTTTTTTCGGAATTCTGTCAAGGATGGGAGGGCGAAGAAAGCCGCTTGTTATCGATTATGGAACGAGACTTGCTGGCAGATGAACAAATCCATGGTCTCGGGTTTGCAAATTTCGCCCTACCCCCGCCGACCCTTGATTCAGAGGGAAAGCAGATGATTCGATCGTTGCCTCCGGCACCGGACGCCTGGAACCCATGGTGAAATGCTATTGCAGGTCGAGCAAGAGGCGTGGGGAGGATTTACAACCGCGCAGCGCGCCTACCTTCAGTCCCTTGAATTTATCCATGTAGGATCGTTTATTAACACCGTATCAGTTGAAGGGGGGAGTATGGACATGGAAGAGACGAATGGGGACTACCTGCCAGCCAGCGTCGCAGGCGGCGCCGTGACACAGCCAATCTCAGGGGGATAGGTACCATGCAGCTTTCCCTCGATTTTGCCGTTGAGTCCCTGTCACACAAACCTGATGCCAAGGGATTTCGAGATCCAGCTTTCATGGCCAATCGAAGTGTACCTGTACATCGGTGGGTACCGTGGATTGCCGGATACTCTCAACAGTTCGTAGAAGATGCACTGGGTCAGTACATGGATGGCTATGGTACCGTTCTCGACCCCTTTGCGGGTGTAGGGACAACACTTGTCGAGGCAGATCGTGCAGGACACGACGCCATAGGCTTTGAGATAAACCCCTACGCGGCATTCGTGTCCCGGACCAAGCTCAAGGCCCACCGTGTCGATAATGCCAGCCTGAGCAAGGCAATTACCGAGTTTCGATCATTCTTGCATGATATCGAAGTCAGCGACAAAGAACCCCAAACATCTCCGCCAAAAGGCTTTCGCACCCGCGTCCCGTTTTACAGTCCGAAAGTTCTTCGTAAGGTACTGTTTTCTCAAGATTTCATCAAAGCTCAACGATCTGAGAATATTGCGGACCTGTTCCGAGTCGCGTTTGCGGCTACCATGGTCGACTACTCCAATTATTCCTACGAACCCAGCCTCGGACGGAAGAGTACGGTAGGTCGTTCTGAAATCGATGATTTTCCGGTTATGGAAGCCATTAGTGGCAAGGTAACACAAATGGCCGATGACGCGGATTGGTATCGTCAAGCGCGCAATCGGCGCGACAGAAAGGATGGATGTGTTATCAGCGGCTCATTTCTGGAAGAGTATAAAAGGCTTGCGCCGGAGAGCGTTCATTTACTTGTCACTTCCCCTCCTTATCTCAACAATTATCACTACAATCGAAACACGCGGCCTCACCTTTATTGGCTTGATTTTTGTCGTAATCCCGGTGACATGAAGCATCTTGAAAGGCTTAACTTCGGGACCTATTGGCAGAATGCCAGGGACGAAGACAAAGTCCATCTCGATCCCGCAATTCAGGATGAGGAAATCCGCGATTCCATTGAGGAGGTACGAGCAAAGAATCCGGAGAAAGGTCTCTATGGAGGTTCGGGCTGGGCCAACTACGCCACGCGCTACTTTAACGATTGTGCCCGATTTATCACAGGAGCGAAATGGTGTCTTCGCCCAGGGGCGACCGCACTCGTTGTGATCGGAAACAGTATTCTACAGGGCGTTTCTATCCCGACTGACCGATTTTTTGCGAAGATCGCCGAATCTCATGGATTGGAAGCAATTGATGTCCATGTTCCACGCACCAAGCGGGTCGGGAGCAGTATTGTCGATTCTGCCGTTCGTGCCGGTAAAGTGGTCAATGGAACGCGGCTTTACGAATCTGTGGTGGAGTTGCGCCAGCCATGACACTCGATTTATACGATCCCTTGACCTATGAGAATCTCATGATGGGGTTGATCGTTCATTTCGAAAGGCAGAATCGAATACCACTCGATGCCGAGTCCATTGAGAATATTCTTGGACCGGGAATATACTCACTGTACTATTCCGGCGACCTTGATGTTTATAGCTCGATTAAGGATAAGAATAGGCCTATATACGTAGGCAAAGCCGTACCACCAGGTTCTCGAAAGGGGAAACCTCTGGATCTCGGTCAGCCAATGTTGCGCAGACGGATCACCGAGCACTCAAGATCAATCGGTCAGGTAGTTAATCTCGATCCGTCGCATTTCACCTTTCGGGTACTTGCCGTGGTGCCGGTATGGATCACATTGGCCGAGCGGTTCCTGATCGACCACTATCTTCCCGCATGGAATCGCTGCCTTGAAGGGTTCGGCGACCACGACCCGGGGAAAGGTCGATATCAAGGAGAGCGAAGCTGGTGGGATACTCTTCATCCGGGACGATCCTGGGCAGAGAAGCTGCGCACGGTAAAATCTAAAGATTCCGCTGTCGCCCTGGTCCAGGATTTCTTTAGGGGGTAAGTCGCGTTCTGAGTGCTACGAGGAGGCGCTGTCTTACCTTGCCGCCATCGCTTGGCCCCCTTGCTCCCTACCCATGCTGCCATGCAACCAGAGTCCTCTGGTGGCCGCTCAGCGCCGATCCATTAAACATAAGGGTGCGTTCTCACCGGGTTTCCCCGTCATCCGGCGAGGTTCCTTCGGGGACCTTGGTCTGGGTAAATTCGAACCCCGGTCCCTTGGTGAAGGTAGCCCCGTAGCCGAGGCCCCAGCTATGCGGTCCAGGTCCGACGCGCTCCTCTGCCCACGCCTTCAAGGGAACCGAATCCCAGTCGTCGCTGAACCAGTACTGCGAGGAGGGATTATCGGCGGGATCTTTGCCGAGACGGTGCGACCCGTCGCCCATGGCGCCCAGAAGCTGGCGGCGTATCGGCGAACTGCGCTCGATCAACTCCGGGTCCTGATCGACGTAACCGCTGGGGCGCATCCAGCGGGGACAGTAGCTGATATAGAGGGCCTTGCGAAAACTCTTGGACCGGTTCGGGGTCACGCTGTGCACCAGGGTGGGCCGCCACAACATGGCGCTGCCGGCCGGGACGCGGAGCTCGAAGATCGCGGCCGGGTCGATCCAGGATTCCCAGGTGGCCCGCTGTTCCCTGTTCCATCTGAAGCTTCCGGGTACAAGCAGTATGGTGCTGTGACCGGGCTCGGAATGGTCCGATAAGTACCAGCCGACCTTGAAGTCCAGCAGCGGCATGGTACCGTCGAGGGTGGTGCCGGCAAACTCTTCCTCGTAGTCGAAATGCCATCCCAGCGACAGGCGCTCGCGATCGGCGCCTTCGGCCTGGGGCGCCTTGTAGTCGAGGACGCTGTCGCGATTCTGAATATTCCAGCCCATGGCGTCCACCGCCAGGGGCAGAATGCGGGGGTGGTCGATCAAATCCAGCAGGGCCTCGTGCCTGGCAATCGCGTTGCGCAAACTGATGCTGGCGTCCGGGGCTAGACCGCGACCCCCCCGGACCCGGTCGGCCACTTCGTCCATGGCAGTCGCTACCCGGTCCACCTCGGCTGGGTCAAGAATACCCTCCAGGATCGTGAATCCCCTCCCATTGAGCTCATCCCGCTGCTGGTCGGTCATTGCAATGGTCATCTGATTTTCCCGCGGCGCCAGCCAACACCGATGATTGGAATGGCGAAATTATGTGGAGAAATAATACGGCGATTCGGTGAGAAATCCGATTGATGGCTTGGTGGGAAACACTAGGCTTGCTTTTTAATTCTATCTCGGGCTTTGCGGGAAATCCGATTCCATACACCGGTGAAACCCATCGCCTTTTTCATTGCCACCAGAGTTTCCTGTGCAATTGCCTGTGTTTTGAGCGTGCCTTCGTAAATCACCTGCTCGATATAACCCGGCTGCGCTGCAAAATCTGCTCGGCGCTGGCGGATAGGAGCGAGGAAGTTGTTGAGCGCGCGAGCCAATTTTTCTTTGACTTCGACATCGCCCACGCGGCCCCGTCGGTAGCGGGTTTTGAGGTCCTCAACCTCAGCGGCATCGGGATTGAACGCGTCGTGGTAGACAAATACGGGATTGCCTTCAACAGTGCCCGGAATATCTGCGCGAACGCGCTTGGGGTCGGTGTACATACCGCGCACTTTTTTTTCCACGGTCTTTTCATCGTCGGATAAGAAGATCGCATTGTCGAGACTTTTGCTCATCTTGGCCTGTCCGTCCGTTCCTACCAGGGTAGGCACATGGCCCATGAGGGGTTCGGGTATTGGAAAAACATCGCCGTAATAGGCGTTGAACCGGCGCGCAATTTCCCGCGTCACTTCAACGTGCGCCTCGTTGTCTTTTCCCACCGGCACGACATGTGCGCGCGGCATCAGAATATCGGCGCTTTGCAGCACGGGATAACCGATCAGGCCGAATGGAATCGCTTCATCGGCCATATTCGCCGCGCGGGCCATATCTTTCAAACTGGGCAACCGCGCCACCCGGGGCAAGGTCACGAGCATCCCCAAAAACAGATTCATTTCATACACGGCGTGAATGGCCGATTGCAGATAGATGGTCGATTTTTCCGGGTCTATGCCCACGGCCAGATAATCCAATACCATCTCATAGATATTCTCGCGCAGTGCATCGATGTATTCTCTCTGGGGTTGGGTGGTCAACATGTGCAGGTCGGCCACCAGAAAGTAGCACTCGTATTCATCCTGCAAGGCCACGCGGTTTTTCAAAGACCCCACATAGTGCCCGAGATGCAACCGTCCCGTGGGCCGGTCTCCTGTCAGAATTCGCTTTTTGTCAGCCATAGTTCAGCCATGGTAAAAAGATAGGGTGATCCAAAGGTCGTCCGTCACGAGGGCAGCGTCAAGCATCTGGCTAACCTCCTCATGGGGCCAATTAGCCGATGCCCACAGCTAACTCTTCGCCCAGTAACCGCGCCGCGTTTTCATAGAGGATGGCGCGTTTGGCCGCCTCCTCGATTTCGGCGTACTCGATGCGCGCCTTTTGGCAGGCGGTGAAATATACCGGCGAGTCCGACCCGAAGAGAAGCCGCTCGGCCCCCACTTCCCGTACTGCCCACTCCACCAGCCCCGGCGTCATCGACTTGATCGACGAGGTATCGATGTACACGTTGCCGCCTTCCGCTTTCTGCAAAGCATAGACCTGGCGCGCCAGGTTGCCATCGGCGCTGTTGCCAAGATGCGCCAGAATCAGCACCACCTGCCGGTACTTGTCGGCAAAGGGTATGAAATCTTCGGGGAAGCTGAGCGGGCAGCCGCTGTGGGTCAGCACCACAGCCTGGTGCTCGGCGGCAAAGGCGAAAATCTCATCGCCGTAGTCGCGGATCTCGTAGCTGTGGTTGACCGGGTGAATTTTGATCCCCTTGCAGCGCGAATGCCCGAGCAACTCCTCGACCTGCTTGTAGGTGGGCTCCGAACGCGGGTCGAGTACGGCCCAGAAGCGGACCTCGTCGCAGCTCTCGGCCTGCTCGCAGGCGTCTTTGTTGGCCTCCAGCACCTTGCCCCCGTAAGGGTGGAAGGCCTGTAGCGGCGACACCACCGTCAGGCAGATTTCCACCTGGCGGGCGCGGCGACAAACCTCTTCGATAGTGGCACTGCGCATTTCGGTTTCCAGGCCGGTCCTCCCCCTCGGATTGTGAATGCCGTAGTGTCCGTGCACATCAATAGCTTTCATGCTCTGCCTCATATTACTTGCCAGTGGTTGCCACGGTTGAGCATGGATCGGAAAATAAGCCGGCCGCTCCTGAACTCACCAGGCTCCGGACCGCCCCAGCAGACGGTGGACCAAAGGAGCTGGCACTCAGGAATCGCAGGTCTAGTGCAGGTAGGAAGCTGCGTTCCCGGCGAGGGGCGCAGTCGGTTACAAATCGTATTTGATGATTCCGCCCGCCACGTGGGAATTGTTGTCTTTCCCTTTGACGTAGGTTCTGTAGAACTGCCATCCCAGGTCCAGATCCATGCTGCTGAAGGGAACGTTCAAGCCCGCGCGCAGGGTCAACTGAAGATCGGTTTCTATTTCGTCTATCTTTCGAGGAACCAATTGGGCGAGCCCCTGCTCCTCCAGGGTCGAGATAAAATTCTGCGTCGGCGCATCCCTCTGCATATCCATGACCATGTCCGATCTCACGATGCCCATCCCGGCTCCGAGGTATGGCTTGGCGCCGTCGTCGGGACCCGAGTCTAACTTCCCAGGGTAAAGGAGGAGATCGATCTTCGACTGCAGCACCACTACTTCCCCATCATAGCTGAAACCGGAAGGCAGCTCCATCCCGCTTCTGGAGAGTCCCAGGATCAGGAGGGCGGGAAGGGAAACCTCAAGAGCGGAGGGCAGTCTCGACCAGGTGCCGGTAAGTTCAAGCGCGGCATAATCGGAAATCCCTTTGCCCGAAACTGCCGCGAACCCGATTCCGTAGCCGATTTCGAGATCGCCCGATGCCGTCATCTCTATATTGGCGACGGAGAAGGAAGCTTGATGGTGCAGGTCTTGGGCGAAGGGGACGGCGAGCATGATGCCGACGTAAACTCCTTTTTCAACCTCGGCCGGCTGCGACCGCGCGGGAACGGAGGGAATTATGCAGTATGCAAAAATGGTCGCGAAAACGGATGAATAGCCGACCCTTGAATTATCCATGCTTTTCCTCCTTCCACCTATTGTGGAAGCCCAGCGGTTAAGGTCGTCGAACCCGGCCACTCACTCCTGGACGGCGGTCGCACTTGGCTGAATTCGGCGCAATATAGCACTGCAAGACCAGGTGTCAACCCTCATTGTTCATCCAACTGCCATGTGATCGGATATTCGATCTGTGGAAACCCGATTGCACAGATCCTGGGACTTGGGTGCCTTGGGAGCGAATGAGATTGAGCCGGGCCGGGATAGGAGAGCGGCCTATTGCTCAAGTAGTTCAGAGGACGAGAGTACGAAGACGTGCGTTGACAGCACCTGGAGGATACTTGGTTTGATGCACTTTATAAGGACGCTCGATTACGTCCCATCGGACAATCGCTGCCTGTATCTGGCCAAGTCCTCGAGGCTCACGGCGTCCGGCGGTACCAACTGATAGTGCTTCTCCGATACCACCTTTATATCGTCGCCTTCCTGCTCGAACTCGAAGAGTGCGATCACGTCATCCTGCATGAATTGGCTTCCAACGGGCCGGCAGATCAGAGACGGCAATTTGTCGGTGCAAAGCGCGATGTCCTGCTCGATTTGTACCCTGTTAAGATTGTCGTTCCCACCCTTGGCCTGAACGGGCACAACGTAATGAGATCCGCTCTTATCCACCCCGACGTAAATCTCGTCTGTTTCTACCTGGCCCATAGCCCGGACGGTCGTCCGCAAATGGTTCTGGAGTGAGTAACAGGTGATTCCGAGAAAAATATCGATCAGCCGATTGTAGCGAACGCGGGCCAACACGGACTGTTCGTCGCTGAACGCGTACTTGGCGATTATCCCAGGAGTCGAGTCGGGTATCTTGGTAGACGCGAGGTTCGGGTTGGGAGCAAGAGGTTGGTCGCTGACCAGTGCAAAGTAGTATTTGCTTCTCCCCGCCGAGCGAATGATCCAAGTTTCTCCGACCGGTGCTCTTTCCAGAATGCTTGCCGGAAGATCCGTCCTGTACCGGAAGCTGTAGATCAGATCGCCCAGATTCTTGGGAAGGCGGATATTAAGCTTGGAAGCGAACGCGGAGATCTCCTCTCGTTCGAAATTCACCTCTCGTTGTCCGCTCTCATAATTGGCGTGGAAAATTGCCTCGATGATAGCTACATAGCGGTTCTTTGTAGGAATGGTTGCCCCCTCTCGATCAGTTACCCGGCCATTCCAAGATGACGACCTCTTCTCGAAGCTGATCGCCGGTAACCGTCGACGGCCTGGTCCGAAACAGGTCGATGCCGGTGACTCTGTAGTTCAGAGATCGGGCAAGGTCGGCAAGCAACTTTCCGGTGCGGATCATGACTCTCAAATAGGACGCTTGGTCGCCCACCACGTAGGCGAGCCTCGCTCCCGGTCTGAGGACTGTTCTAAGGGAGGCGAGATGCCGTGCCATTCCGCCGAAGTACAATTGGGTTACCCGGGGATATAGCCGCTCGAATCCGGACGTCTTGCCCAACTCGATGCGGCGTCTCTCGATGGCGTCCGCGAGACTGCGTATCTCGACGTTATTCGCAATCTCGCGATCGTCTGTGTCGGATTTGTACACTCCCCTGGTATTCGACCTGACAAGGTTCTGTTTCAGGGATCGTAATTCCTTTCTGTCGCGTATGAGTCCGAGTATGACCGACTCAAGGCGTGTGGTACGGGTATAATCCTTCTCGTTCGGGTACGGTGGAGAAGTAATAACAGCATCGACGGACTGCGGTCTCAGAACTCGGTCGGCTCCGCGGGAATCGGCTTTGATGACTTGAGCGGGCACATCTATCGTCTCTTTGATGAGGCCCAGGTCATGGCCGATGGTACGTATACAGTCGAGCCAGGCATCCGCAACTGCAGCGTCCTTCTTGATCCGGCCAACTCCCACTTCCGGTCCGAACTTAAGGTTGCCGATACGATTCACGAGCGCGCTTGCAAGTGCCAGTCGGCCATATTGTTGGAAGTGATGATTGCCTTGCTGATCGATGGCATCGAGCAGTACCAGCGTCTTGTGCAGGGGGAGCGGGCTGATCGAGTTCTTCAGCAAAAGCTTCGACCTTTCCGGAGAGAGTCCTCGCAACGGAGAACGCCGGCCCCCCATCGCGGCGAACAGTGGCGCGTCGTCCCATTCATGGATGCCCTGTTGATCCAGAGTCCTTCTCGTCTCCAAAGCGACTTGGTCGGCATATTCCGGAAGCCCGGCGCAATCGACTGACCAATCGACCTTGACCGAGCTCGCGAAATAGGCCATTGGGGTCGACTCGATGCCTATGCTGCCGATGCCCTGTTTCTTGCATTCAACCAATGTCGTGCCGGTCCCGCAGAACGGATCGAGAACCGTGTCGGAGGGACCGAGGTCGAACCGGCTTACATAGTCCTGGACCAGGTGGGGTGGAAAGGACAGAACAAAACGGTACCAGTCGTGGACCGCTCTATCTCGTGGCCGCAGCTTGTTCCGGCTGTCTTGAACGCCGGTAGTATTGGAGAGAACCTCGCTCGGCATGGGTACTGTATTCAAGCCAATTCAGCTCCTTGTGGGGAGGAGAATAAGGGCAGTATAATCGGAGGCCAACCTCTACCACCTATGGGTCTAATCAGGCACCGTTTCATCAATAATCGGTCAAGGCGCCAGAATCGTACCAAAGGACAATGTAAGGTCTTTGATGATGGTTTGCTGTCTCTCTCAGAGTTGTCCGGTAATGCTCGAAGTACGGGTTTGCAGCCTTTGGGCACCTATGGTTCGAATATCACGCTTTGGCTGCGGCAGGACCTTGGGTCCCGGTACGGCGCCTGTTTTTTTCCAGCAATATTCGTTCCGAACCGACAATCCCCTCATTTCCTCCTCGTCCCGCCCGCGGTATAGCGCCAGCGGGGACCGTATTTTTGGGGCAGGTTCACGTTTTTCCTTATATCCTCCAGGATATCCAGAGTCTCGTTCACCGGGACCTCCGTCCGTCCGCCGATGCGCTCGGAATATTCCCGGGTCAGGCCGTTGAGCACGCCGTAGAAACCTCGCACCTCCGGGTCGGGATGGTCGCTCCAAAGTCGGGCGGGTACGAAGGATTGGTGGCTGAGGAATTCTCGCCCGCGGTGGCCATAGTAGATCTGGGCGGATTTGCGCTCGGCCCGGGTAGGACGCACGGTGACGGTGTGGAGCCGGGAGACATTGAACAGTACGGCCGTACCGGCGCTGCCGTGCAGTTCGCGGAACCCGCCGCGCTCGAGCTGAGCCTCCGCATCGAGAAGCTCCTGATCGAAGGCTTGGGGCGAAATGGCGAAGCTGTGGGTGGTCTCGTCCACGTCGGCCAGGTAGACCATGAGCTGGACGTAGCCGAGGCGCAGCGGATGCTCCGGCCACATCAGGTCTTGCCCGCCGTCGCGATGCCAGCGGCGGCCCACCTCTCCATCCCAGGTTCTCATGCTGTCGAGCGCCTCACCGGCGTAAGGCCCCATGTGGCGCAGGCAGATTTCCGCGAAGCATACCTCTCCTCCCATCAGGCCCTGGAGGGCATCCAGGGCTTTCGGGTGGCGGATGAGGTCATCGAACCCGGGCGCCGTCAGCAGGGCCTCGCAGTGCTGGGTCTGCCAGATGCCGTTGTTCCTCCAGAAGCGGCTGTAGTCGCGCCGGTTGCGGTCGAACAAATCCGCAAAGCGGTGTAATTCGTCGTCGCTCAGGATTTTTCCGAGGGAGACGTAGCCGTTTTCCTTGAAGAAATCGTAGTCCTCTTGTTTCATGGCGCTTTCCTCCTTTTGCAGGCTGCAGCCGCGGCGACCCAGGATTTGTCCGGGGAAGTCCGGAGCCGGCGAAAACCGCAGGCCGGAACCGGGTCAATACACCCGGATATGATTGTGCTTCACCCCCGTAATCGAGTCCACCAGAAGCCAGAAACCGGCGGCGACGAACTGGCCCAGAATGATTCCCATGAAGAATGGTTTGGTGCGTTCATAGAGCTTCGGTCCACCGTAGTTCAGCACCACCAGCTTGATCAGCCAGGCGCACATAATCGACATCCAGGTGGCGTTCAGCACCCAAGAAGCGCTGATAGCGTAGCCGACCGGGTGGAAAGGCCACCAGGCAAAGCTGTGGCGGGCGGCCATCAGGACCACCATGACCGCTGCGCCCACCCCGGTCCAGATCCATCCGCCCAGGTGCGGTCCGGTAGGGCTGTTGAGCATGAGTTCGGCGAAACGGGGGGCGGTGGTAGCATAGACCTGGTAGTACCTGGTGTTCAGGTTCAGGCCTCCGTGCTGGTAAGCCAGATGGATCTGGTGCCAGGTGGCCGCCACCATGGCGGTCAGCAAGGCGGCGCCGATGGCGAAGACGAACCATCTGCGGTGGCGGGTGATCTCCGATCCCAGGCGCAGGGCGTTGGCCATCGGTGCGGTAATGAAGACCATGAACCCGCTCGCCCAGATCAAGGTGAAGCCGGTAGCCACCACACCGGTCATACCCAGGGATGTGGCACCGACGGCGGAGGTCACGAAGTTGGCCGGGGCCATGGCGGGGGTGATTGTGGGCACCCCGGTCTCGGCTACCACCCGGGCCAGCCCGATCATGATCATCAGGGTGGCGAGGATGAAGATGGGGACGATCCAGGCCGGGATGCCCGAAAGCCACAGCCACAGGAAGACGAAACCGCCGCCGCCGAGAAAGCAGAGCACTGCAGCCCGGTAGGGCATAACCTCGCGCGAATCGTCCACCGTTGGGTCCCCGTTCCAGGCCTTGCGCAGAACCTCCATGAGGTGAGTCCGGGCGGTCCACAGGCCGAATACCACCATGACGAGCAGTGCTCCCATCATCTGGTGGCCGAAGATGGGCCCTCCCACCCCCCGGGTCGCTTCCCCCGGTCCCAGGGTCTGCCCGAGGTCGATGCCGAGGAGCGCGAAGATGCCGCCCTGGAGTACCCGGAGCAGGTAGAAGAACCACATGCTGAAGGCGACCCCGGTATTGATGAAATAGGCAAACCCCAGCATGAGGAAGTTGACGCGGAACATGATCTCGATCTGGCCGCGGAAAATCAGATGCTCGACCTGCCCCATCAAAGCCGGAATGAAGGGGAAGTAGTTGTGCAGGATGTTGGTGCTGTTGATCAGGAAGCAGAAAGTGAAACCTGCCCACATGACCGGATTGCGGAAAAATGGCTTGATGATCGCGTCCCGTCTGCCGTTGTCCTGGAGCATGGCCAGAGGAACCTGGGCCAGGGGGAACGCCAGGCGCTCGTGCTCTACCCACTGGCGCCGCAGAATCACCAGGGCGCTCAGCAGCATGAGGTGGTAGGCGACGAAAAAGAGGAGCCAGCGCAACAGCACGGGAGTCCACAGGTGCCAGGGGATGCGGTCGGCGCTGTCCCCATAGTAGAGGTCGCGCACCGCCTCGTCGTCGGCGAGGACGAGCCACTCCGCCAGCAACGGCTGGATGAGTTCGTCCCACCTGTTCTCCGGTGATGCGTAGAAGGCCGCCCCGGTGATCCCCACTACCAGTTTCTGCGACACCCCCCGGGTGGGTACGGCGGTGGCCATTGCCATCATCACGAAGATGACCGCCAGCTCGCCGGGGCGCAGGTGCCACTTGCGCCTGAGCAGGGCGAGGGCCACCTGCACGGTCAGGAGGAGCACGAAGAAGAGAATGAAGGCGGCCGGCGTACAGGAGCTGAGACCAATGCGCGACCCGCGCATCACGTTAAGGGTATAGGGCAGGATGAGGGCGATGGCGAGCGCCGAGAGCGCACCGATCAGGATGCAACGGGGGGTGATCCCCCAGCGGTCCAGGTTCTGCGGCGGGGCGGTGGTTGCGCTCCGGCTCACGTCGGTGCCCCCGGATGGAGCGGCGGCCTCATGCCGGTCAGTGGGTTTTGAGTCCGTAGGTCAGATTGTCCCAGCGATGGGTGAACAGGTGGCGGAACAGAGCTTCCCGTGCCTTTTCCGAGCCGATGCTGAACAACGCGTGGACCGCCTTGCCGCGAACGTAGCGGTTGTCGTCGTCCAGCGCCGTTGCCAGCTCGGGCGTCGCGTCCTCTGCTTCTGGCCCAAGGCGGGCAAGCGCCATGGCCGCCCTCATGCGCACCCTCTCGGTGGAATGACCGAGGGTTCTTGCCAGCGCCCGGGGAACGCCGCCCGGGGCGCTGGCGATCAGGCCGAGCGCCTCGGCGGCGCATCCCGCTACCTCGTCTGCGGGGTCTTGCAGGCAACTGATCAGTTGCGGCAGGGCGTCCCCGGCATCCTTGCCCATGTCGGCCAGGGCCTCGGCCGCACCGGCGCGGATACCCGGATCGGCATGTTCCAGAGCCTTGGTGAGCGCGGGAACGGCCGCTTCCCCGATGGCGCTCAGGGCGTAGGTGAATCCCCTGCGAATGCCCTCCGACGGATTGGCCAGGGCGTCTATCAGGGCGGGAACGGCCGCTTCCCCGGTGGCGGCGAGGGTGTAGATAGTGTCGAGCCAGAGCGGCTCCGAGGCGCCCTCCTGTTGGGTTTCATCCACCGGGGTCCACATCGCCCGGTTGGTCTCGCCGAGGGCGGAATTGGCGGCTGCGGTTCCGACGAGCTCGTCGATCGACCCTTTGGGTAAATTTTCGCTTTCCGCAAATCCTCCGGCGCTCCGGCCACAGTGCCAGTCCCACAGGTGCTTCTTCAACTCGGGATGGGCGACGCCGGGACCGGGATTCCAGTCCTGGTTCTCGCAGTCCCAGCTCGGGCCCTGCGGTTCGCTCATGCGCGCGAAGAGGAAGGCCACCATGGCCCTCTTGTGACTACTGGTGTTGGGGGTGGCCGCGTGCCACATGTCGTAGTTGGTCAGGACGATGGTTCCGGCGTCGACGCAGATGGGGAACTCGCGGCGGAGGTCGACCCCGGCCAGGGAGGTGTAATACTGGCTGCCCGGAAGGATGGTGGTGGCGCCCATATCCGCGGTGGTATCCTGGGGATAGTAGAGGCACATTGCCCAGCGGGTGCGATGCCTGCGCCGGTGGCTCATGTCGTCCTTGTGCAGCTTTCCTCCGAAGCGGCCCTTCACGGGGTCCTGGTTGATGCCCCTCCGGGGCACGAAGCCGGGTATGCGGAAGTGGCAATGGCGATGGGGATAGAGGAAGTAATCGGCGCCGAGGATACTCTCCAGAGCGCCGCAAATGGGCGGATCGTCGAATACCTGCTGGAGCAGGGGAACCCGGGGCAGGAGATTGTTTCCGGGATTGCCCTCGTTTTCGTAAACGGAGTCGATTTCGGCGAAGACTTGCTGGTGAAACTCGGGGGGTAGACCGGACCTGAGCATGAGAAACCCATCGTTGATGAATCTCTGCATCTCTTTGTCGGTCAAGAGCTTGCGAGCCATCTCGGGTGCTCCTCGGTCGATTCGGTGGGCGGAGGGCGGTGAAAGAGGAAGGTAGGCAAATGGAATCCCTCCGTCCAGACTTCGGCGAGGGGGGCTGGTGCCAGGATCGTCCGCAATTCCATGGCGTTTTCCGGATTTGGTCACGGCATTCCCCAGGGGTAGTATCGCCCGGTCTCGTTGGCAGCGCCGTTAGCCGGGGGTCTTCACCCCCGCCAGCCACCGTTCCAGCACGTGCTCCCGCGGTTGCAGAGGAGCCCGGGCGCGACCCTTGCGCAGGTGGGACTCCCAGGTGGCGTGGATCATTTCGAGACAGTCGCGGCCGTCGCGGCCGCTGGCGACGGGATCGCGTCCTTCCTCGATCGCCGCCATCAGGTCGCGCACCATGAGGCGTTGCAGCAGCAGCCGTTTCGCCGTCATGTCGCGAGGCTTTCCCTCCTCGTCCATATCCTCCGCTGCCAGGGACTCGCGGCGCCACCCCTCGGCGGGAGTCTGATGCGCACCCCGGTGGATGAACAGCTCGGTGCCGACGCTGCCCCGCAGGGCCATGCGGCCTTCCGTTCCAATCAGATCCAGACCGTAGGCGTCGTCATTAGCCCGCGGCTCCGCCAGGAACTCGGCCTGAGCGTGTATCCCCGACTTGAAGCGGAAGGAAACGGACCCGCGCTCACCCAGGACCAGGCCGGAGTCGCGATCGTTCGGATCCACCTCCTGGGTGTGTTTGATGTCGCCGATGGCTGATTCCCTGCCGTCCAGTTGCAGCAGGTGGGCGTGGGCCCAATCCATGTCTCCGGCGAACAGGCGGATCCAGTCGTAGAGGTGGGTACCCATCTCCATCAGGGCGTTTCCGCTGCGCCGGCCCCCTTTCTCGAAGGCGCGGATCTGAATGAGCTGGCCGATCTCACCGTTTCCGATCCTTTCCTGCACGTGGCGATTGTAGAGACTGGCGCGCTTGATGTGGTTGATGGCGAAGCGCACCTCGTTTGCATGGCAGACCGCCACCATGGCGTCCGCCTCGACCAGGTTGAGAGCGATGGGTTTTTCGCAGAAGACGTGGATCCCGCGCCGGGCTGCCGCAAGGGTGGCGGGGCAGTGCTCGGGGGAGTGGGTCGCGACGATGACGATGTCCGGCTCGAGCTCGTCCATCATCTCTTCGTACTCTGCAAAGACCGCTGCGACGGCAAAACGCTCCCGCCATTTGCGCGCCTGGCCCGGGTCGATATCGGCGGCGCCCACGAGCTCGCAGTTGCTCTCGGCTCTGACTGCTTCGGCGTGGTGGTGTCCCATGCCGCCGAGGCCGATTATGGCGATGCGATAGGTTTTCATAACCAAATCCTAGAGCGGCCGTCCGAACTCGGTGAAGCCTACCAGGGTGCGGGCGAAGAAGGTCCTGCTGTCGAAGGATCTGAAGCGTTGAAACTCGGCGTCGAATTCCTTCCTGTCCCAGGCCATCCCCACTATGGTCACCAACTCGTAGCCGAAGTACTTGGAGCGGTTGGTCAGGGTCACAAATGCGGTGCGCTGCTCGAAGCGGTTGCGCAGGGTAAGGCCGTCGCGGCGCCGGTAGGGCAGCGGTCCCCAGCCCTGTACCCCGGCGCGCAGGCTGGTGCGGCTGAGGAGCTCGTACTCCAGGCGCAGAATGGGGATGGAGCGGAATTCGGAGCGCAGGTCGAGGCCGCGGTCCCGGTCGGTCAGGCGCAAGAGCATGAACTTGTACTGCGGTACGAGGTGCAGCTTGCCCCGGCGCCAGGTGTATTGCACCCGGTTCACCCAGGTCCACAGATCCAGCCGCCGCTCCCTCTGAAAGAGGCCGTTGTAAAGGCGGCCGCCCTGCTGCCAGTTGAGCCTGAGGCGCAGCTTCTGAACCACCTCGAGGGAGGTCCACAGGTTGAAACGGCCTTCCAGGTAGGTCTCGTTGACGTAGCTGTCCTGGTACGATCTCAGATCGGCGACGAGGGTGCCCGAGAAGATGGGAGGGTGGTGCAGGTACTTGTCGGCCTGGATTTCCTGGCGCAGGCCGTCGCTGCTGAAGTTTTCGACCCGCGACGCATTCTCGCCGGTGACCACGTAGTTGTCGCCGATGTCGTCCTGCACCCGGCGCAGGTGGTTCTCGAGGAACAGCCGCCAGGGTCGCTCCATCCCCCGGCGCCGGTAGGTCAGCAGGGCGTAGGAGGAGCGGTTGCGGCCGCTGCCGGCGATCTCCTCGATGACGTAGCGGCCCAGAGCCAGGGACAGGTTCCGGCTCGGATCCAGTTGTCCGAAGAGATGGTATCCGCCCTGGTCGTGGTCGTACGGATAGTCGATCTGGTCGTCGTCTTCGCGCCGGTCGGGCTCGTCGTTGTGGTTGCGGTCGAGACCGTAGACGTAGACGTTGGGCTCCACGTCGAACATCAGGAAGGGCTCGTCGAAGTCGGGAACGGTGTTGAGATTGCGGTTGATTTCCGGAATGCCGTCGTTGTCCTCGTCCTGGTCGAGAAACACCCCGTCGAGATCGAAGCTCTTCTCATCGGGAAGGAATCCGCCAATGTTGCCGACGCGGCGGTCCGGGAAACGGTCGCCGTCGTCGTTGTCCTGCACCAGGTCCCAGTAGACCGTCTCGTTGAGCATCCCCGAGATATTGCTGTAGTTGAGATCGGAGGTCTTGTCCAGAAAGGTGCGCATGCTGGTGGTGTAGCCGGGGTTGATGGAGAACCACTCGCCTCCCAGTCGTCCCCGTCCGAGCCAGTGGACGGCGTTGAGGTAATAGGCCGAGCCGCGCTGGGCGAAGTGGGGGCTGGCGGTGAAGAAGGGCTCCCCCGCCGCCTGACCGGGATAGCGCGAGTAGAGCGCCGAGCGCCCGTACTCGCCCTTGATCTCCAGCCCGGGCAGGGTCAGGTTCAGGTCGGCGCTGTAGGTGAACAGTCCGGTGTTCTCGCCCACGTCGAAGCGCACCCAGCGCAGGTTGGACAGATCCTGCACGTTCTCCCTTGCCCGCAGTGCGGTCCGGTAGAAGGTGCTGAGATACTTGGCGTGGTAGGTTTTGGCGCGCGCGCTCTGATTGCTCAAAAGCGCAACCTCAACCCGGTAGTCGTTGCCCACCAGCGCCTCCACCTGCACCGACTCCACCTGCGATTCCCCGGACAGGTCGAAAAGGTAGACCAGTTGCTCCTCGCCGTCAGCCCGCAAAACCGCCCCCGCCCTTTCCACCTGGAAGTAAGTGGTCAACCCCTCCACATTGACGTCCTGGCTCACGTCGATGCCGTTCTCGTGATCGAGGCGGTAGAAGAAATCGGCGTAGAGCGGTACCTCGTCGCGGCCGCGGTAAAACAGTCTGTGGCCGCTGAAGGAGGTGTAGTCGGTAGCGCGGAAGCGCCCCGTGGCCTGGGACAGAGTGCCCACCTGGGGTCCGACCCCCGCGCGCTGGCGGATGACCTGGGGCTCCAGGTCGGGGCGCGGGTCCCCGTCGATGATGAGGCGGACGTCCTGCACCAGGGCGCCGCCGCTGCCGTCGGCCGGCGAGTCGTCGGAGAAGCGCACCAGGATCCAGTCCATCAAGGGCTGGTCCGGGCGCAGCACCCCCTTGAGGCTGTTGCCCGGCTGGGTGCTCTGGTAGACGTGGGTGTTGGCCCAGTTCAACCCCAGCCGCATGAGCCCCAGATCGGTCTGGGCGCGGCCGCCCAGGAGCAGGGTCGAGTCGTCGGCGATGTGGGTCTGGCCGAGGACGAAAATGGAGCGCGAGATATAGGTGTGGGGTCGCTCGCTGCGCGACGCCAGTCCGGTGAGCTGGAGGCGGGGGGTGGAGACGTCGAGGCGAAAGCCGTTGAAGTCGGTCATCGACAAGGTCAGGGGCGAGAAGCGGGCGATGAGCCCGTCGGCCACGATGAGGCTGTAGCCCCAGTCGCCGTAGCCGTCGCGTCCTATCACCACCGCGTCGTAGACCTTGTTCCACACCAGGGTGCCGGCGTCGTTGGGTTTGAAAATGGCGCTGCCGAATTCCTGTCCCGGCACCCGCGTCTCCCTCCAGCTGTAGAGGTCGTAGCCGGTGGTCAGGTAGTCTCCCAGCGGCCCGTAGTAGGACCGGGGCGAATCCGCATAGGGAAAGGTGTGATCGGGGTAGTTGGCGTAGCTCTGCAGGGCGTAGTTGCGGTAGGCCGGGCGCTCCCAGCGCAGAAAAGGCCGGGTTTCCAGGACCGGGTCGAGGTCCAGGCGCTGGGCTCCGGCCCCGGCACTCCAGACAACGAGAGCCGGAAAAAGGCTGCAACCGGCGCAACGCGCCAGGCGGGAGAGGTAGGACATGGTCAGGCCTCGATATTGCAGGGTGGATGGATCGAGGAAATGTAGCGCGTCATGATGCCGGTCCGGATTGTCTTCCAGCTTTTCGTGGGTCTGCCGCTCCCATGAATTGGCCTGTCTCCGTAAAGGGCCTATCTTTGGAGATTCAAAATAAGCAGATACGGGGGAGAGGAACAAGGACAATATGCAGTTGGGATACAGCGTCAGCTTGTGGAATTACATTCACTATTTCCCGCTGAAAAAGGGGGGGACAAACTTCGCGTTGGACCGCGGTCTCGACAGTCTCGAAGAGGTGATTGCAGATGTGTCCGCGCACGGCTTCGGGGTCGAGTTGTGGCCCACCTGGTGCAGCTGGGAGTGGCTCTCGCCGGCGCGCACGGCCATGGAAGCGCAACCGGCGGATCTCTTCGACGAGGCTTACAGGGAAAGGCTGAGGCACATGCTCCAAGGTGTGCGCGCGAGCTGGCACACCGGCAACGAGGACACCATCGAGGAGTATCGCCGGCAGATCGATACGGTTTCCTGGGTGGGCAGTGAAATCCTCGTGGTGCACGCCGGCAACCTCTTCCTCGACGGTCCCGATCCGGATTTCGACTTCGCCGCCGGAGTGCTGGACTACGCCCGCGGGAAAGGGGTGACCATCGCCCTGGAGAACGCTTCGGACGGAGAGATGGAAGATGATCCGCAGTTGTGGAATCTCTCCATTTTGCGGCGGGCAACGAGAGAATTCCCCGATCTCAAGATCTGCCTTGATACAACCCACATTCAGAAGTTCGCCCGCTTCCCCATGCGCGATTACGTCGATGCGCTGAAGGACAGGCTGTGCCACTTGCACGTCAGCGACGCTTTTGCCGCGGACGAGCCTTTTGCCCGCATGCACACTTCCCCGGGGAAGGGCATAATTCCCGCCGAGGACTGGCTCCACTTGCTGAAAACCCTTGAAGAGATCGAATTTCGGGGAGAGATGGTCCTGGAGATCATACCCCTCAGTCCGCTGCACGCAGCCCGCGAAGCAGAGAAGTTTTTCCATAGTCTGGCAGCGGCGGACAGGGAAGAGTGAAGCACCTCATGATTCGCCCCTTCGTTCTCGACCTCATCCAGGTTGGGTGGGGATGAGGAGGCCGTGCCGGGGCTCCGTTCTGCTTGCCGCCGCCTTGTTCTTTCTTTCAGGGGCGCTCGGCCTGGGCTACCAACTGGTGTGGATCCGCAAGGCTACCCTGGTGGTGGGGGCGAGCCAGATCGCCCTGTCGACGGTGCTCACCAGCTTTTTTATTGGACTGGCCCTGGGCAGCCTGGTGGTGGGGAAGCACTGGCGCAGCCGGCGTTTCTCGCCTCTCTTCGTCTACGGGCTTTTCGAAGCCTGCATCGGTCTCTACGCTCTCGCCTTCCCGCTCCTCTTCGAGTGCAGCGAAAGCGTCTACGCCTCCCTCTACGGGGTCGCCGCCGACAGCACTGCGGCGCTCTTTCTGCTGCGTTTCGGACTGCTGTTCGCCCTCTTCCTGCTGCCCACCTTCTTCATGGGCGGCACCTTGCCCCTGCTCCTCGACGGGCTGGTCGGACGCGACGCCGCGGTGGGGTCCCTCACCAGCGTTCTCTACGGACTCAACATCGCCGGGGCCGTGCTCGGCGTTCTGTTGACCGGTTACTTCGCCATCCCCTCGCTGGGGATGAACGGCACGAGCATGGCCGCCGGGGTGGGAAATCTCGCCATCGCCGCCCTGGCCCTTCTTGCCTTCCGGCGCACGCCGCCTTTGCACCTGCCGGCCGCGGCTGGCGCGGGCGAGCCCGGCCCCGGTGCGTTCTTCTGCACCCTGGCTCTGCTTTCGGGGTTTGCGGCCATCGGCTACCAGGTGGCCTGGGCGCGCTATTTCTCCCTTTTCAAGACGTCCAGCGTCTACCTCACCGCCATCCTGCTGGCCGTATTCCTCGCCGCTCTCGCCCTGGGTAGCATGGCGATGGCACGGGTGCTGGCCACCGGTGTCCGTCCCCTGCGGGTGGTGGCCCTGGTGCAGCCCATCGCCGCCCTGCTCGTGCTCTACAGCCTGGACTGGTGGAGCCTGGCCGACTACGGCCTGGCCGGGACCGGGTTCCAGGTGGAACCAAGTTGGCACTTCGCCAGCGAGGCGGCCGATTACACCTTCTTCGCTCCCCTCTTTCAGGTGGGCTTGGTGATCTTCATTCCGGTGCTGCTGCTGGGAACGGGGTTGCCCGGCCTCATTGCCGCTTCCACCCGGAACAGTGCCGAGTTGCGCCGCTCCTCGGGTCGCCTGGTATTCTGGAACACGGTGGGTGCCAGCGCCGGCGGCTTTGCCGCGGGTTATCTCCTGATACCCAGCTTTGGTCTCGCCGGCGCCCTCTTCGTTCTCACCCTGATCACTCTGGTTTTGGGGGCGGCGGCCGAGACCCGCCTGGGAAGCCAGGCAGACCGCCGCCGCTGGATTCCCGGCTGGGGGCACGGCCTCTGCGCCCTGGCGCTGGCGGCGGGAATCTACTTCCTGCGCGGCGACCTCAGCCGCCGGGTGGTGAGCACCGAGGGGGTGGGCCGGCAGGTGGAGGACGCCCGCCTGGTCGATCTGATCGAAGGCCCGCTCACCACCGCATCGGTTTTTGCCGGGCCCAAAAATCGCTACATCGCCGCCGGGAACCAGATTCTGGCGGTGGTGCGCCAGGGAGAGCTTCCGGTCCAGGTGATCGAAGGACACCTGCCGGCGCTTTTTTACCCGCGGCCCGGGACCCCGCAGCGCGTTCTCGGCATCGCCATCGGTTCGGGACAATCATTCGGGGCGCTGTTGCGCTACCCTGTGGAGCACATGGACGTGGTCGATATCTCGGCGGAGATGATCGCCATGGCCCTCGACCACTTCGGGGAGTTCAACGCCGGCCTCGGCGACGACCCGCGGGTCTCCATCCATCTGGACGACGGCCGCCACTTCGTCGAGCGCGCCGCTCCGGGCTCCTACGACGTGGTCTCCATGGAGCCTCCGCCTCCCACCGCCGAAGGGGTGCACCCCCTTTATTCGCTGGAGTTCTACCGCGCCGTGGACCGGGTGCTGCGCCAGGACGGGGTGCTGATGCAGTGGGTTCCCCTCTACCACCTGACCCCCAACGAGACCCTCAGCCTGGTGAAGACCCAGGCGGCCGTCTTCCCTCACACTTTCATCGTGCGCATGGGGCTGGTCGATTTTGTCGCCCTGAGCTTCAAGGGGGCGGAGCCGCCGCGCTTCAGCACCGCCTGGATCGCCGAGCGCGCCCGGGTGCTGGCCCGGGAGCCCCATCTGACCAGCAGGCGCTGGACCAGGGAATGCCGCTATGAGACGGCCTCCCTGGAGGGGATTCTGGCGCTGATCACCACCGGTCCCGAAGATATCGCCAGATTGCAGGCGCCCTATATTTACCGGGACGACGACCAGCGCCTGAGCTACTCCAGCGGCGACCGCCGGCTGTTGCGGCGCTACCGTGGCGGGCGCCTGGCCGAGATCTCCTTCGCGGTGCTGCCGCGCACCCCGTTCGGCGCCCTGCAGCGTTACTTCCTCGAGCCTCTGGACGCGGCCGAGCTCGACGAGGAACGCGCCCGCGCCCTGTCGCGCTACCACGTGCCTTCTCCTGCCGCCCGCGCCGCCGCCGAGGAGCAGTATCGGCGCTCCCGGCTTACGGCCTCACGGGCGGAGTCGGCGCTAGGAGTGGCCCAATTGCAGGGCCCCGACTTTGCGGCCAGCCTGGCCTATTTGCGCCGGGCGATCGACGCCGATCCCCACTACGGTTCCGCCGGTTCGGCCTGGATCGACAAATGGGCGGACTACCACGCTCAACTGCGCGCTCCCGAGTTGCAGAACTGGATCGACGAGCTGCCGCTGCTGGGGCGGGGATCCCCACTGGTGCGCTCGGTGGAGGCCGCCCTGGAGCGCTATCGGGACGAGGAGCGAGAGCGCCGTGCGGCCTATTTGTGGTAGGCTGGAGCGCGCCGCTAAATTCCGCGAATGGGCTTGATGTGGGAGGCATAGATTTCGGCGTCGACGCGGACGTCTATGACGTGGAGCCGGTCCGATTGCAGCGCCCGGGCGAAAGCGGTGTCGAACTCTTCCAGGCTGTGGACCTTGCACCCGACCCCGCCGAAGCTTTCGGCGAGGCGGACGAAATCGGTCTGCTCCATATCCACTCCCTTGCGGGCGTAGCCCCTGGCGCGCTGCTTGATGCGGATCATTCCCATGGTGCCGTCGTCGAAGATGACGATAACCGGGGCGACCTTGAGCCGCGCCGCCGTTTCCAGCTCGCCGGCGCGCATGAGGAAGCCGCCGTCCCCCACCAGGGAGATCACTTTCTGCGCCGGACGCACCAGGGCGGCGGCGAGGGCCGCCGGTATGGAGAATCCCATGGTGTTGGCGCCGCTCGAATCGAAGCAGGTCCCCGGCTCGTACACCTTCCAGGCGTAGAGGTTCACCCGTCCGTAGATGCCGGCCTCGGTGGTCAGGATGGCGTCGCGCGGGGCCATCTCCCGAGCCCGCTGCAGAACGGCGGTGGCGGTCAAGCCCGCCCGCTGGGCACCCAGGTCGCGAAGGGCCTCGGCCCAGTAGTCGCGAATTTCTTCCAGCGACCAGGCGGCGCGCGCCGGGGTGATCTCCGCCAGGGAGTCCAGCAGTTGGGGCAGCGGTCCGGCGGCAACCAGGGCCGGTGCGCCCACGGTCTCCTCGGTCACCAGGATGGCGTCCACTGCGAGGAGGGTCTGGCGGTATTTCCAGGGGGAAAGCAGCTCCATGCGGTCCATGCCCAGCGCCAGCACCAGATCGCACTTGCCCATCATGCGGCCTTCGAGGGTTTCGTCGCGGTAGACGCCGGACATGACCCCGGCATAGAGGGGGTGCTCCTCGGAGATGACCCCCCTGGCCTTGGAGGTGGCCATGACCGCGCACTGCAGCTTTTCCGCCAGGGCCAGCAACTGGTCCCCTGCCTGCTGACGCGCCACCACCGGTCCGGCGATGATCAGCGGCTTCCCCGCTTTTGCGATGGCGGCGGCCATGGCCTCCAGGTCGCCTTCGAGGCGCGCTGGGGCTGGAGGTGCCTCCTTGACCGCGGCGGTGGTCTGTGACTCAGGGTCGGAGCTCATGGTCTGCGGGTAGTCGACGAAGACGGGGCCTGGTCTTTCCGTCCCGGCCAGTCCGACCGCCGCGTCGATCTGGGCTCCCGGCTGCGCCGGATGCAGCACGATGGTGTCCTTGCAATAGGATGAAAAGGTGCGGCCGTGGTCGATCTTCTGGATCGACATCAAGGAGGCCTCACGCTCTCCGTAGGTCTCTGTGATGCAGAGCAGGGGATGGCGCTCCAGGTAGGCGTATACGGCCCCGCCGGCCAGATTGATCGCCCCGGTCGCCATGATGGAGACGCACGCCCCGCAGGACTGGGTGAGTTCGCCGCATACCACCGCCATCATCGCCGCGGAGGTTTCGTGCTGAACCAGAACAAAGGGGATTTCCTGGACACGGCAGGCCTCGATGAGGTCGATCGAGCTGCCGCCTCCAGGCATGCCGAACAGGTAGGGAACGCAGTTGCGCCTGAGGGAGCGGGCGACTTCGGCGGCCACCATGGATTCTGTTGACTCTGCCTGGGCTGGTGCCCTGGTCATGTTCAAGTTAACCTCCCGAAAGGTGCCGGTGTCATCCGGCGAAGGTGCCCGAAAAGCCGGACATCAGGGCACTCCATCCGGCGGATGCAGACAGTATAGACTCGCTCAGTGCCAGGTGCAAGCCGGGTTGGTGCGGATCCATTCTGGTTCACCCGATAGAAGGCAGCCGCCCGATAAGTTTCCTATATTCAATGGAATTCGACCGTTGCGGTCCATTATTTTCGTTTCCGCACAGTTGTATTTGTTGATCGATATCCGCCCAGTTTCATTTTCACCGCAGGCCTTGTCTCAGGCTGCTTAGGAAAATAAGGAGGCCGCCTTTGGCTGGAAGTTTCGAGCCCTTGGGGAAGAATTCCGCCTTTGCGTCCATCTGGTGCCGTTTCCGCTCAGGGGGTTTGGCACTGGCTTTGCTGGCTTTGCCGGCCGGAGTCCATGCCGAGGAACTGCGCGCCGGAGAAGCGGAGGAGATCGTCTCGGCGCGTCCCTTCCTGCGCTGGGAGCGGCCGGGCTACCGCAACTTCGCTTTGCGCCACTACGTCAACTATCCCAACCACACCATTCCCTACGAGGACGCTCCGCGATCCTACTATGGCCCCCTGGGCGACTATCTCATCACCGGCTACGACCTCTACAGTTGGGAGGAGACCCGCTATCCGGGGCAGGAATTCGGCAGCTCCATCTTCAAGCCCAACGAGATGTACCAGCTCATCTGGGAGAAGGTCTACGACGCCCTGGTGGTTGGACGGGACGGCTACGGCAGTTGGGGCTACAGCCTGCTGGTAGGGGACGGATTGATCGCGCGGCTTTCACCTCTGACCTTGTCGAGAACCAATTTCAACGGATTGCGGATGGATCTGTCCACTCCCTACCTGCAGTTCACCGGTATGGCCTCGCGCATCGAGCGCCCCCACAACTACCAGGAGGTACCGTCGACCTGGGCCATCGAAAAGACCCACTACGCCGACGACACGGTATTGCTTCTGGGCAGCCGCCTGCATTTCGATCTGGGGGTCGTGCAGTTGGGATTGAGCGGGTCCAACTCCCACATTTACCAGAGCACCCAGGTGGGCAACAGCCTCAAGGGACGGCTGCGTCCGGACCAGCCGCTGATGGATTGGATCGTGGTGCGGTTTTCGGACGACTCGCCGCATGACGGCCGCGGGGGTGCGGCGGTGCAGGAGGTGCGGCTGATTGTCAACGGCGAGTTGCGTCATGATCTGGTGCCGAAGGTGGTGCGGCACTGGGCGGGCCTTACGCCCCAGGTGGGAGCGGTGTCGCAGGCCACCGGCCGCTTTCGCGCCCAGAACTATACAAACTTCCGAGGGGCCCGGCTCTTTTACCGGGGGCGCGACGAGGTGCCGCTCTACTCGGACTATTTCTACCGTCTGGACCACGAGGCCGGCATCGACGTGAGCAAGGCTACCAACCTGCAGAGCCTGGTGGAGAACATCCAGGTCGAATCGTCCGGCGGACTGCTGCGCGCCGACGGTGAAGACCAGGTGGTCTTCCTCTTCGACGTGAGCGCGGAACCGCTGGTGGAGTCGGTGGAGGTGGAGGCGTTTCTGGGCAACGACTACCGGGTGGAGGTGGCCATGCTGAACCATCAGAATCCCCGCGGCAAGTCCTATCATGCCCGTTATCTGACCACCTTTTACCGGACGGCGCTGCGCTCGGAGGGCAACGTGGAGGATCTGTCCAATATGCGCCGGGTGCGCTTCAAGGTGGGCGAAAACACCGCCATCTTCGCCTACAGCGCCGATCTGAAGCTGGCCCTGCCCGGGCTGGAGATCAAGGGGGAGTACGGGCGCTCGGCGCTCTACTCGCGCTATCCGGGCCAGCAGGATGGCCTTCCTCTCTTCGATCGGAGCCCGCGTTTTTCGCAGCACGGCTCAGCCTGGTACATCAATGCACTGCACTGGTTCGAGCGCGGCCGCGCGGGTGCGGAGTGGTTCGCGATCAACCCGGACTTCAGTACCAGCATGCGGACCTACCTGCTCCGCGAGGACAGTTTCGGCAACGGTCCCTACCGGGGTATTTACAACGAGACGGTCTACTGGGACCTGGTGCAGGACAACGACGACGGCGACCGCTTCCCCGATCGCCGGGTCGGCAATCTGGTGGGCTTCACCAACGACAGTCAGGACTACGATCTGGACGGAGTGACTCTGGCTCAGGACGAGGACAACGACGGCCTGCCCGAGATCAACCGCGACGGCGACTTCATCCCCGACTTCGAAGAGCCCTTCCTGATGTACGACGTGGAGCCCAACGTCTACGTCTACGGTCTCGACCGCAACCACAACGACGAGCCGGACCAGCGCGAGGACGATATCGAGACCGACTACCCCTACGATTCCGACCAGCTCGGCTACCATCTCTTCGGGCAAGTGGATCTGGGGAGGGACTGGTCTCTTGCGGCGGGCCGCTACGCCACGGGGCAGATGGCCGGCCACGGGCGCACGCGCTCGGCCTATACCCTGCTGACCTACCAGCGCCAGGGAATCGAGCGTCTGCAGCGGCTCTTCTTCGAGACCGGGTTGCGCCGGGTCAAGGACGACATCCCGGACAACTACGTAGTACTGGACGAGATTCCGGATCGATCGAACCTGTTTTCCTTCCGCGGTCTCAGCGCCCCCAATACGGTGGAATTCTTCGGACAGGACAGACCGCCCATTTTCAGCAGCAGCATTGTCGCCGACCTGATGCCCTACCAGGACAGCTATGTCAACGAGACCTACCTGGAGGGCAGGTTCAAGCTCTGGTCAAGGCTCAACGTGGTGGAAAAATTGCGCCTGCGCTTCAACTGGCAGCAGGGCGGGGAGCTGCGTCCGGGGGTCTTTCAGCGCCGCCGCCGTCTCGACTTCTGGGCCTGGGTCAGCCGCACCGACTACACCTGGTACTGGGGCAGGTTGAGCCTGACGCCGCAGTACAAATTCATGCTCCTGCGCTCCACCGACCGGAAGCAGGAGCGCGACTATCTGAACGAGATGCGCTCCATCCCCATTCTGCGCCTGGATTACGCCCTGTTGCCGCGGACGACTCTGAAGCTCGGGGTGCAGGGTTGGGGCCCGCTGCCCTACAGGCGCAAGGACCGGGTTGCGGTGCGCAACAGTTTCGAACAGCGCACCACCTTCGCGACCCTGACCAACTACACGAAGTACTTCGGCTACGAGGTGTTGACCACGGTCGGGGTGAGCAGGAACGGGAAGAACTACGACGCCGAGATTCAGCGCTTCAGGGAGTTCGATTCCTGGTCCTTCTTCGTGCGCACCATCGTGGGTTTCAGCGAGTTCGGCCGGCCCCTCTAGTTTCAGCACGCATTGGCGCCTGAATTCGGCGGCGGGATTTCGGCTCCCGGCCTGGGGCTCTCTCCGCCAGCCCCACAATTTCCGCAACGCCCGCTCGCCTTGGGTAACGCGGGTCTCGGCCCTCCGGTTCGTGCCCGGACTTACGGGGGCCTGCTCCAGGATTTCCTGTTGGTTTATCCATCTACATTTTGTATATAGTGTTTATGCGACTTTTTCTGCTGCCGGGGACAGGGATGGTTGGTGGAGCCCTCAGGAAGGGAGGCTGGCTTTTGGCGGCCGTCCTGTGGGCCCCCGCGGTGGAAGGGCAGGAGCTGCCGCTGGAGCAGACCGTGGCGCCGCGTCCCTTCCTGCGCTGGGACCGTCCCGCCTACCGCAACTATGCCCTCAACAACTATGTCAACTATCCCAACCACACTATCCCCTACGTGGACGCCCCGCGGGCATACTATGGCCCCCTGGGAAACTATCTGATCAGCGGCTATCCCATCTACGCCTGGCAAGAGACCCGCATCCCGGGTCAGGAGTGGGGCAGCGGCATCTTCAAGGATTCGGGCGGAGGACTGGGCACGGGGGGACCGTGGATTCCCGTTTTCGACAGCATGGTGATTGGGCGCGAAGGCTACGGCAACTGGGGCTACAGCCTGATCGTCGGCGATGCCCTCATGGGCCGCTTCACGCCGCTGACCCTGTCCAAGGTGAACTTCAACGGGGTCCGGCTGGATGCCTCGACCCCCTATCTGCAGTTTACCGCCATGGGGTCGCGGATCGAGCGGCCCAAGTCCTACGTGGAGGATCCGCCCGTGTGGGCGGTGGAAAACGTGCACTTCGCGGACGATTCGGTGCTGCTGCTGGGCAGCCGGGTGCAGGCGAATCTGGGGAGGATGCAACTGGGCCTGAACTGGGTGAACCAGCACGTGTTTCAGAGCACCCGGCGGGGAAACGGCCTCAAGGGACGGTTGCGTCCCGACCAGCCTCTGGTGGAATGGATCATGGTGCGCTTCGCGGACGACTCGCCGCTGGACGGGACCGGGGGGGCGGTGGTTCAGGAAGTGCAGTTGATCGTCGACGGAAAGGCGCGCCCGGACCTGGTGCCGCAGGTGGTGCGCCACCCCGGGGGGATCAGTCCCCAGGTCGGCAAGTTCTCCCAGGCCACCGGCGAGTTTCGCGCCACCAACTACAACGTCTACAATGCCCCGCGCAACTGGTGGGGCAGCAACTTCTATCGGGAGCGCGAGATTCCCCTCTACGCCGACTACCTCTACCGCCTGGACCACGAGGCCGGAGTCGATGTGAGCGGCAATACCAATCTGGAGGTTCTACTGGGAAACATGGCGGTGGAGTCCCCCCGGACAACTCTCCATGCCGACGGCGAGGAGCAACTGGTTTTTCTCTTCAACCTGGCCGGGGAGCCCCGGGTCGAGTCGATCCAGGTGGAGGCGATCCTGGGCAACGACTACCGGGTTGACGTGGCGCTGATGAGCATTCAGAGCCCGCGCGGCCAAACCCACGTAGCGCGCATGCTGAGCACCTTCTACCGCACCGTGCTGCGCGCCCAGGGCAACGTCCGCGACGGCTCCAATCTGAAGCGCAGGCGCATCGACATGGGTGAGAATACGGGACACTTCGTCTACAGCGCCGACGCCCGCCTGCGGCTGGCGGGGATGGAGATTGTCGGGGAGTATGCGCGCTCCAGTCTCTACTCGCGCTATCCGGCGCAGGAGGCGGGGCTGCCTTCCTTCGAGGATGGCCCGCGCTTTGCCGATCGGGGAGCGGCCTATTTCGTCAATGCCACGCGCTGGTTCGAGCGCGGCCGCGCCGGGGCCGAGTATTTCGCCATCAACCCGGAATTCCAGACCGAGATGCGCACCTACCTGGACTGGCAGCATACCCTGACTTTCACCAATGTTTTCGGCCTGGCAAACCAGACCATCTACTGGCAGACGGTGGAGGACAACGACGACGGGGACCGCTACCCGGACCGGCGCATCGGCAATCTTCCCGGCGTCATCAACGACGGTCTGGCCTTTGACACCGACGGGGTATTCCTGGGGCAGGACGAGGACAACGACGGCATCCCGGAGACCAACCGCAATCTCAACCGGATTCCCGACTTCGACGAGCCTTTCCTGATGTACGACGTGGAGCCCAACGCCTACGCCTACGGCTTCGACCGCAACCACAACGACGAGCCCGACCCGCGCGAGGACGACGGCGAGGCGGACTATCCCTACGACTACGACCAGCGCGGCTACCACGTCTTCGGGCAGTGGGATCTGACCCGGCGCTGGTCCCTGGCCGCGGGTCACTACGCGACGGCGCAGATCGCCGGGCACGGCCGCAACCGCTCGACCTATGCCCTGCTCAACTACCGGCGGCAGGGGGTGAAACGGCTGCAACGGCTCTTTTTCGAGAACCACTTTCGCCGCGTCCGGGACGACATCGCCGACGAGTTCATGGTGACCGACGACGACCCCGGTCCGCGGATCAACCATTTCGCCGGCCGCGGCATTTTCTATGAAGGCAGCAGGGGGGTCTATTTCGGCGACGGACCTCCCATCTACTTCAACCGCTTCGTGCGCGACCTGCTGCGCTACCAGGACAGCTATGTCAACGAGACCTACCTGGAAAGCCGGCTCCACCCCTGGTCCACCTTCAACCTGGTGCAGAAATTCAGGGTTTGCTTCAACTGGCAGCAGGGCGGCCGGCTCCACAACGGCCTCTTCCAGCAGCAGCGCCGGCTCGACTACTGGACCTGGGTGAGCCGCGCCGAATACACCTGGTACTGGGGCAAGTTCAGCGCTACGCCGCAGTTCAAGTTCATGTTGTTGCGCCTGAACGACCGGGAGCGGGATCTGGCCCTGCAGGACGAGATCCGCTCCATCCCTATTCTGCGCCTGCGCTATCCGCTGCTGAGCCGCACCGCGCTGCAGGTGGGATTGCAGGGCTGGGGTCCGCTGCCCTACCGGCGCAAGGACAGGGTGGCGAGCCGCTTCAGCTTTGAGCAGCGCACCGCTTTTGCGACATTGACCAACCGTTCGAGATATTTTGGCTACGATTTGACCACCGTGGTCGGGCTGAACAAGGACGAGGCTGACTTCGATGAGGACTTCCAGCGCTTCAGGGAGTTCGATGCCTGGTCCTTCTTCGTGCGGGCGGTGGTGGGGTTCACCGAGTTCGGGCGCGCCATTTAGGGTGCGCGCGCCAAGTGCCATGTCCGCCCGGCTTTGCGCCATTGCATTCTCTTTCTCAGCGCACCGCTTTTTTCCGGCTTGACGCATAATGAGAGAAAAGATCATGTCCTTTTTTGCGCTTCGATTCCACCTGCTCCTGGCCATGTTGCTGGTTATGGGGGGCACTGCCGCCGCGGACGAGGGTCCTCCGAGCCGCACCCAGGGGAGTCCCAAACTGACCTCGGCGCGGCCCTTTTTGCGCTGGGACCGGCAGGGCTACCGCAATTTCGCCCTCGAGCATTTTTCCTATCCCCCCTACCATTCCTGGTCGGGCCGCCGGCCTTTCGTGGAGGCGCCGCAGGCATATTACGGGCCCATGGGGGACTATCTGATCACCGGCTACGATCTCTACAACTGGCACGAGAGGCGCTGGCCGGGTCTGAAGTACGGCAGCTCCATCTTCAAGGACAACGCGGTTGAGGAGGGCGGCGGTGCCTGGATTCAGTCCTTCGACAGTCTGGTGATAGGACGCGACGGCTACGGCGACTGGGGCTACAGCCTCGTTGTCGGCGACGGATTGCTGGCGCACTTCACCCCGCTGACCCTGTCGAAGGTGAATTTCAACGGGGTGCGTTTCGATCTGGTCTTTCCACGGTTGAAGTTCACCGGTCTGGCATCGCGCATCGAGCGTCCCCACGCCTACCAGGAAGTGGCGGCGGTGTGGAATATCCAGAAGACCCACTATGCCGAAGATTCCATCCTGCTTCTGGGCGGCCGCACCGAGGCCGATCTGGGCCGCTTGCGCCTGGGGTTGAACTGGGCCAACATGCACCTGTTCAACAGCATCCGGGAGGGCAATTCACTCGAGGGAGTGCTGCGTCCCGACCAGCCCCTGATGGACTATATTCTGGTGCGCTTCTCCGACGACTCGCCGGCCGATGGCGTGGGTGGGGCGGTGGTGCAGGAGGTCCACCTGGTCATCAACGGCGAAATGCGCACCGACATTCTGCCCCGGGCAGTGCGGCACTGGGGGGGGATCACGCCCCAGGTGGGCGCGGTATCCCAGGCCACGGGCACCTTCCGGCCCACCAACTACATTTCTCCGCTAACCAGAATTCCCAACACGGCCATTTTTCGCGGACGGGAGATTCCCCTCTACGCCGACTATCTGTACCGGCTGGACCACGAGGCCGGCATCGACGTGAGCGGGAACACCAACCTCGAGGGACTGGTGCAGAATATCCGGGTTGAATCGCCGGAGCAGATCCTGCGCGCCGACGGCGAGGAGCAACTGGTCTTCATCTTCGACGTGTCGCAGGAACCGCGGGTCGAGTCGGTGCAGATAGAGGCGTTCCTGGGCAATGACTTCCGGGTCGAGGTGGCCCTCCTGAGCAACCATAATCCGCGCGGCAAAACCTACAACGCACAGTACCTGGCGACCTATTTCCAGACGGTGCGGCGCGCCTCCGGCAACGTGCGCGACCTCAGCAATTTCAAGCGCCGGCGCATCGAGGTGGGAGAAAGCACGGGAATCTTCACCTACAGTGCGGATATGAAGCTGGCCTTGCCCGGTCTGGAAGTGTCCGGAGAGTACGCGCGCTCGGCACTGTACTCGCGCTATCCGGGGCAATCGGAGGGCGTCTCCTTGTTCGACGCAAGCCCGGCCTCGGCCCGGCGGGGTTCGGCTTATTTTCTCAATGCGACCCGCTGGATCGGAATCGGACGGGTGGGTGCCGAGTACTTTGCCATTCATCCAGGCTTTCAGACCGAGATGCGCACCTATATCCATTGGGAGGACGCCCTGTTTCATTCCAATGTCATGGGGATCACCAATTCGACCCTCTACTGGGAGCTGGTGGAGGACAACGACGACGGCGACCGCTTTCCGGACCGGCGCATCGGCAATCTCGTGGGCTACGGCAACGACAGCCAGGGATATGACCTGGATGGAGTATTCCTGGGCCAGGACGAGGACAACGACGGCTGGCCCGAGACCAACCGCGACGGGGATCTCATTCCCGATTCCGAAGAGCCCTTCCTCATGTACGACGTGGAGCCCAACGTCTACGCCTATGGCCTCGACCGCAACCACAACGACGAGCCGGACCCGCGCGAGGACGACGGCGAGGTGGACTACCCCTACGACTACGACCAGCGCGGCTACCACCTCTTCGGGCAACTGGACCTCAGCCCCCACTGGTCCCTGGCCCTGGGCCGCTACGCCACCGCGCAGATCTCCGGCGGCGGCCGCAACCACTCGGCCTACGCCCTGCTGACCTACCAGCGCCAGGGCATCGAGCGGTTGCGGCAGGTGTTCTTCGAGAACAGCGTGCGCCGGGTCCAGGACGACATCGCCGACGAGTACGTGGCCACGGACGACAGGGGGGACAGGACGCGCAACTTCAGCTTCCGCGGCCTTGGCAGGGGCAACGTGATCGACGCGTTCATATACGATTATCCGCCGGTTTTCAGCAGCCGCTTCGTCCCTGATCTGACTTTCTACCAGGACAGCTATGTCAACGAGAGCTACTTCGAGACCCGGTTGCGTCCCTGGTCGACCTTCGATCTGGTGCAGAAGCTGCGCCTGCGCTTCAACTGGCAGCAGGGCGGCCGGCTCTACAACGGCCTTTTCCAGAAGGAGCGCCGCCTGGATTTCCACACTTCCGTCAGCCGCCTGGGCTACACCTGGCAGTGGGGGAAGCTGAGGGTGACCCCGCAGTACAAATTCATGCTCCTGCGCCTGGTCGACCGGGAGCGCGACCGGGAGGTTCGGGACGAGTTGCGTTCCATACCCATTCTGCGCCTGGAGTATCCGCTCCTGGTGGGGACGACGCTGCGGGCAGGGATGCAGGGATGGGGCCCCTTGCCCTACCGGCGCAACGACAGGGTGGCCAGCCGCTTCAGCTTCGAGCAGCGCACCGCCTTCATCACCATGACCAACAACTCCCGGTATTTCGGCTACGAGCTTTACACCACCATCGGGGTCAACAAGAACAAGAAGGAGTTCGACCTGAGTTTTCAGAACTTTCAAGGATTCGACGGCTGGAGCTTCTTCGTGCGGGCCCTGGTCGGATTCACCGAGTTCGGGAGGCCCATCTAGAAAACCCCGGTCCGGCAGCCGACCGAGGAGGGGGACCGGGGCTGTGGCGTTGCCGTGATTTTTCGCACAGGTTGGCGCCGGCGGCCAGAGGCGGCGCTCCCACGCCCGGTTCGGGCGCCGAATCAGGGAAAAGGAGACAGGTAATGATCGTTCAAAACGGCGGTCCCCAGGAGTCCATCAACGCGGCGGTTCTCTTTGGCTTTGACACCTATTCCATGCCCTTCAACAAAGGGCTGCTGCTGGAGCTCGTTCCCGGACGCAAGGCCAATTTCGAGTCGGGGCACGGATTCGATCCCGACCATCCGGGGAAGGTGGTGGTGCCCGAAGGCGGCCCCGGAGACCCCGACTGTCGCGAGGTGTGCTACTACGGCAGCGTGCTGCGCATCGACGGCGAATTCCGGATGTGGTATCTGGGGCGCGGCGAGGACGAGGTCCGGAGAGTGTGCCACGCACGCTCCCGGGACGGGATGGAGTGGGAGAAACCCGAGCTCGGCCTGGTGGAGTACGGCGGCGACAAAGCCAACAATCTGGTAGAGTTCGCGGAGGCCGGACAGCCCCAGGATCAAATGGCCAACTTCGTCCTGGTCATCCACGAGCCCGGAGATCCGAATCCCGGACGGCGCTTCAAGATGGTCTACGAGGTCCATCCGAGCGATATCCGCGCCGCCTTCAGCGCCGACGGACTGCGCTGGGAGCAATCGCCCCGCAACCCCATACTGAGAGGCAGCTCGCTGGAACCCGGCGGCCTCGTCCGCTTCGGCGGCTGCTACTACCTCAACGGCCAGGGGGGGAGCGTGGCCCACCCGATCAAGGGGGCGCGCAAGCGCACCCTGGCCACCTACGCCTCCTACGACTTCGATCGCTGGACTCAGGCCGTAGTCCCCGGGTTCCGCCGCGACCCGGTGCCGCCCCATCCGCCCATGGATTTCGAGCTCCACCGGGGAGAGCAGGTGCACATGGGCGCCTCACTGTGGAACAGGGGCAATGTACTTATCGGCCTCTACGGGCAGTACCACAACGAGACCAATGACCGGCGCTACGGCACCTGCGATCTGGGCATGGTGACCAGCAACGACGCCATGCATTTCAGGGAGCCCGTGCCCGATTTCAAGTTCGTGCCCTATTACGAGGAGCTGGAAGACGGCCCGCCGCGGCTGCTGCAGGGCCAGGGGTTCGCCAACGAGGGCGACCGCACTCTGTTCTGGTACGGGGTCTGGCGCTACGATCCGCCGCGCCGCACCGGGGTGCGCCTGGCCACTTGGCCGCGGGACCGCATGGGCTTTCTGGCGCCGGCGTCAGAGTTCGTCCAGCGCCGCGAAGCCCAAGGCATCGAGCCGCCCCACTGTATTTCCTGCCCTATCGAGTTGGAGAGAGCCGGGGCAAGGGTCTACCTGAACGCCGCTGGCTGTTCGCAGCACAGCACCTTGCGGGTCGAGATTCTCAACCGCGAATTCGAGCCCCTGCCCGGCTACTCGGGGGAGGACTGTATCCCCATCAGCGAGGAAGGATTGCGCCTCCCGGTGGTATGGCGCGGGCACGAGGTTCTCGACGACTTCGCCAACCCGGTGCGCATCCGGGTCAAGTGGGAGGGAATCAGGGCGGAAGACGCCCGGGTTTACGCCGTTTACGTGGACCAAGGCGCTTGACATTTAAAAACAACAAGGAGTCCAAATGAACAAAATCCGCCAACGACTGGGTGACGAAATTGCCGCGATGCCCGTGTTCAACTATCACGAGCACTGCTGGAAGGCTTTCAGCACCGACCACGAGCAGGAACTGGATCTGCCCTACTTCCTCTACTTCGGATACCTGAGCAGCAATTTAAGGGCGGCCGGATTGGATCAGACGCCGGACTTCGACTACCTCAGCGATCCGCAGCTCGAAGACGGCTCCGAGCGCGCCTGGAGCCTGATGGCCCCCTATCTGGAGGTTGTGCGCAACACCGTATTTTATCGCTACTTGCTGATCTCCTTGCGCGATCTCTTCGACATAGAGGAGAACGATCTCTACGGGGAAAAATGGCGCCGGGCATCGCAGCGCATTCGCCAGTACAGCCGCGACCGGAAAGGCCGCGGCGCCGAGCTCGCCGCGCGCATGGGGACCACCGCCACCGTGCTCGACGCCAAGGCCGGTCTCGCAATCCTGCCCAACACCGAACCCAGCTCCCATACCCTGATCAACGTGATTCGCCTCGACGGATTCATCCACGAGGGACGGCGGCTCGACAAATTTCTGGAGGACTTTCCCGGAAAGGATTTCGAGCAGTGGGTGGAGCTGTTTGAAGAGATGTTCGCGCGCAGCCTGAAAAACGGGGCGGCCGGATTCAAGTGCGGCCTGGCCTACAATCGCCGCCTCGACTTCGGCAGCCCGCCGCGGCAGGAGGCGGCGAGGATCTTCGACCGCGGCGTCCTGGAGGCCACTCCCGAGGAGAAGAAGACCTTTCAGGACTACATGATGAACCGCCTCGCCGAACTCTGCGTCGAGGCCGGCGTGCCGCTTCAGATCCACACCGGCATGACCAGCCATATCGGCGACAGCAACCCGGTCCACCTCACCGAATTTTTCTACCAACATCCGGATCTGCGCGTCGACCTGTTCCACGGCGGCTATCCCTGGAGCACCCTCGCCGGCCTCATGGCGAATAACCACGAGAACGTCTTCATCGACGGCTGCTGGCTGCACGGCATCTCCTACGCCGGCTACCGCCAAGCCTTGACTTCCTGGATAGAGACCGTGCCGATGAACAAGATTTTCGCCTGGGGCGGCGATCACACCATCCTGGAGCAGAGCTACGGCTCGCTGGTGGTCGCCCGCGAGCTGGTGGCCGACGTGCTGGCGGATCTGGTGCAGAGCGACTATTTCGACGTGGAGCTGGCCCTGCTGGTGGCGCGCCGCATGCTCCACGACAACGGCGTCGAGTTCTGGCGCCTGCAGGAGGGCTAGGATGGAGGCGAAAAGGGACTACCGCTCCGAGGAATTCACCAAGTTCGTCGCCCTGGGCGAGAGCACCACCGCGGGGGGCTGGTCCACCGCGCCCGAGCGCTGCTGGGTGCCGCGGCTGGCCGCCCTGATCGACGATTTTCAGGAAAATCCGCTGGCGATGTTCAATGCGGGTATCGGTGCCAATCTGATCTCGAGCCGATCACCCGCCTATCCCAACAGCGGCAAACCGGCGGCGGACGAACGCCTGCAGCGCCACGTCATCGACGAAGCCCCCGATCTGCTGGTGATTTCCTACGGGCTCAACGACGCCCGCGGCGGCACCTCGTGGTCCATGTTCCGGGAGGTGATGGTGAGTCTGCTGCGGCGGGTGCGCGAGAAGCTGGATCCGGTGATCGTATTGCCCGGGCCCTACTACATGTGGGACTTCGAGTTAGGCAAGGAGGGCGGATACGGCCGCGGCAACCTGGATGATTTCAAGGAGTACAACAGTGGGACTGCCGCGGTGGCAGAGGAGGAAGACTGCCTCTTCGTCGATCTGCTCGACGCCTACGGGGAGACTGACTGGATGATCCACTACGACGGAGTGCACGCCAACGACCTGGGGCACCGGATCGTCGCCAACCGGATCTTCGAGGTGCTGGCGCAGAACTGTTCGTGCCTGGCGCGGCGCACCAAGGAAATGGAGAAGACCAGTCCGCGCTGGCGCGACGAGTCCACCCTAATGAGCATGGGGGAGGAAGACGCCGGGTGAGACCGGTGCCCTGCTGCAGGAGGTTAAAGCGGCTGCGGTCCCCGGGGGCGGCGGCCAGGAGGACAGATGGGAATGATCGAAAACAGCGATTGTAACGGACTCTATGACCCGGGGCTGCATCTCTTTGTCGACGACGCCGAGGTGCAGGACCATCCCGGCTTTTTGCGCAAGGTGCAGCGTCCCGCCCGGATCCAGATGGAGCCGGTGCTGAAGCCGGAACGTCCATGGGAGGGCCGCACGGTGCAGATCAAGGGAGGTCTGCACTACGACGAGGAGGAAGACCTCTTCAAGATGTGGTACTGGACCTGGGGCTGCAGCATAGACGAAATGAACGCCGGCGCTCCCACCTTCCTTTGTTACGCCACCTCCAGGGACGGCATCCACTGGGAGCGGCCCGAGCTCGGTCTGTATGAGTTCCGGGGCTCCAGGGCCAACAACATTGTGCTGGCCACCAACGGCGATCCCTGGGGCGTGGTCCTGGATACCCTGGAGAAGGACCCGGGGCGGCGCTACAAGCTTGGTATGTATCACCAACCTTCGGGCAGTCCGGGCCCTGCCGAGCCGCAGGCGCGCGGAGGCTTCATGAAGTCGGTGGCCGACCGTCACGGCATGTTCGCCTGCCATTCTGCCGACGGGATCCACTGGAATTTCGAGGACAGGCTGCTGGTGGCGCGCGCCGGCGACGCCGGAGTGCTGGCCTGCGATCCCATCCAGCGTCGTTACATCGCCGCCTCGCGGCGCTACAACTCCCTCATGGACCACTTCGTGCTGGAATGGAAGAATTACCGCCGCGTGATAGCCCTGTCCACCAGCGCCGACTTCGTCCACTGGAGCCCCCTGAAATCCGTGCTCAAACCGGACGACCTGGACCCCCCCGGCATCCAGCTCTACCAGATGGTTCCCTTCGTCTACGGCAACCAGTACCTGGGGATATTGTGGGTCTGGCATCCCACCGAGTTGAGCGCCATGGAGCTGGCCACCGCGCGCGAAATCGATCACTGGGACCGGGTCGGCCGCCGCGAGGAATTCTTTTCGGTGGGGTCGCCCGGATCGTGGGACGGAGGCTGGGCCGCCTGCGGCCTGAGCCCCCCCGCCTTGAAAGGGGACACCCTCTACATCGCCTACTCGGGCAAACCCCAGGGACACGGCACCGAGGGCAACTTCCACAGCTCCATCGGAATGCTGACCCTGCGCCGGGATGCCTTTGCAGCGCTGCGCTGCGGCGTTGGCGGCGCCGAGCTCATGACCGAGCCCATTCTCGTCCGCGGCCCCAGGCTGGCGCTCAACGCCCTGGTGCTCTTCGGCCGACTGCGGCTGCGCATCATCGACGGTTTGGAGGTGCCCCGGGGCTACTCCCTGGAGGAGTGCAACGGCATGGTGCGGGACGACTCCACCGACTTCGAGGTCACCTGGGGGGAGGAGCGCCGCGACCTGACCCCCTTCATCGGCAGCAAGATCCGCCTCCACCTGCAGGCGGACAACGCCGCCAGCCTGTATTCCTACCGGACCGGTCCGCGCAGGCCGTAGCGAGAGGGACGGGGTAATGATTTACGATGGACACGCCTACTGCTTTCCTCCTCCGCGCCAGCACGGAGGATTCGAGGATCCGCAGGAATTCCGCCGCCACCTGCAGTTGTTCATGGCCCTGGCGCGCCAGCAGCCTTGCTGGCGCAAGGCCGACCGCGCTGCGGCGGACGTCAGCGGTCTCGTCGACCTGTCGCAGGGGTGGAGCTTCGCTGCCCTCAAAGAGGCCGGCTTCCGCACCGGACCCCACGGCCTGGTGCAATGGACCGTGGCTGGGGAGGACTATGTCAAACAGGCCTTGCCGCCGTGGATCGTGGATTTCGCCTATCCCGCCGAAAGCCTGGTGGCGGAAATGGACTACGCCGGGGTCGATTGGGCTCTGCTCCACCGGACGCCCTACATGGGACTTGCCAACGAGTTCATCGCCGACTGCGTGCGCCGCTTCCCCCGGCGAATCCAGGGGCTGGCCTATGTCGAGGAGTGGAAAATCGAGGCGGAAACCGACGCCTCCATCCGCAAGCTGGAGCGCGCGATCAAGGAGCTGGGGCTCGCCGGGCTGCAGTTCATGGCCTTTCACCGCCCCCTCTACGGCCAGACCGAGAGCTGGGAGGGCGCGGGCTTCGAGCCCTTCTGGGACGCGGTGGCGGCGCTGGAGATCCCGGTGTTCTTCACCATCGGCAGCGGCGCTTCCCTGGAGGCCTATCTCGAAGAGTTGCGCAACTTGCGGCGCTGGATGGAGCGCTATCCCGAGGTGCGGGTGGTCCATACCCACGGCTTCCCCTGGCGCCTCTTCTCCGACGAGGAGAAGCTGGAGGTGCCCGAGGCGGTCTACGAGACGGCGCCCCTCGACCATCCCAACTTCCACATCCAGATTCTCTTCGCCGTGTTCCTGCAGTCGCGCTGGGACTATCCCATGCCGCAGATCCGCCCGACCCTCGAGACCATGGTGGAGCGCATCGGCGCCGAGCGCATCATGTGGGGAACCGACATACCCATCGTGCTGCTGCACTGGACCTACCGCCAGAGCCTGGATTATATCCGCAACTACTGCGACTTCATCGGCGCCGCCGACATGGATCTCATTCTAGGGGGCAACATGGCCCGCTTCATGGGGCTCGAACGGAGCGCCTCCGCGCCCGGTCCGGGCGGGTCCGGTCAATAAGCGTCCACGTTCCTGATCTCCGCCGACCAGTCCTCCCACATATCATCGGGAAGAGGAGCGTCCATCTTCTCGTCCAGGTCCTTCTTGACGAAGTCGTGGAACACCGCCAGGCGGATCCGGCGCGAGCGGTTGTGGCCGGACCCGTGTCCGAGGCGGTGGTGCCAGAACACGATGTCCCCGGCCTCGCCGTCGATTTCGACGCAGGAACGGCGGTTGTAGAAGGCCACGTCCTTCTCCAGGTTCGCGGTGGGGCGGTTGCCGTAGCGGCAGTGATAATCGTAGTAGAAGCTGCGGTGACTCCCGGCCCATACCTTGAAACCGCCCCCTATGGGTGGAACGTAGTCGATATAGCCTACCACTCCGAGCTGAAAGGGGTGCCCGTCGCAGTGGCAGGTGCGGACGCGGTCGGGAGCGTCTCCTTCGGGCAGGTTGCAGTAGATGCCCCGCACGCGCTCGGGCTGCCGCAGGGTCCCCTTGCCCAGCAGGCGCTCGGCCATGCCCCAGACCGCTGGGTCGGTGCCCAGCAGCCGCAGCATCCAGTCCTCGGCGCCGATCTCGCGGTATTTCCAGTAATAGCCGCCGATGGAGTTCCGCTGTTCGTCGCCGCGCTTGTTCAGAGGTCCAATCCAGGTGTCCGGATCGTCGCGGTCGAGCTCGGGAGGAGCCGCCTCCCACATGGCTTCCCGGGCCCGCTCCATGAGCGCGGGATCGAGTACCCTGCGCTTAACCAGGTAGCCCTCTTTCTTGAAGAAGCGGACGTCGTCCGCCGACAGGCTGACCATAGGGTGATCACCTCCTCGGTATCGGGGTCCCGGCCGCCGATCCGCACCGCCGTTGCGACCCGGCGGCGGCCGGAGGTGGGGCCGGTAGTCCCGGTTGTCCGCCACATTTCCCCAACTGCGCGAAAGCCATCACGCCACGACTTTGTGGCGCGACCACACCAGCGGGGTCTGACTCTCGTCTTCGAGCAGGTCCCCGGGGTTGAGCGAGGCCACCTGCTCGTCGGTGAGGATGTTCTGGATGCCGTTGAAGACCGCACCGTCAGGCATGTAGGCGCAGGTCATGGCGCGGCGCGAGGAATGGGTCATATTGGGTCCCGCCGCGTGCGCCATGAGGCCGTTGTGGATGCCCGCCGAGCCGGCTTTCATGGCCGCCGCCACCGGCTTGATCCGGCGGAACTCGGGGTACTCCTCGAACAGGTAGTCGATCTGGGAGCGGAAGTGGCCTTTCTTGTCGTACCTGGCGATCTTGTGCGAACCGGGGATGTAGTAAAGACAGCCGTTCTGAACCGTGGCGTCGTCCATGGCGATCCAGATGGAGATGGCGTTGCGCGTATGGAAGGACCAGTTGGGGACGTCTATGTGCCACGAGGTGGGGTTGTCCCAGGGACGCTTCTGCAGGGTCTGGTCGTGCCACACGCGGACGCCGTCGATTCCGGCGAACCTGCAGAGCATCTCCCCGAGCCCGGGGTCGAGCATGTACTTCCTGACGGTGGGGTTGATCTTCCACATGTTGAGGCGCTGCAGGAAGACCCGGTCGTAGTACTGGTCCCTGCCGTCGACGATCATCTCGTTGCCCTTGCCGGCGATCTTTCTGGTGCCCATCTGCTGCACCGATTCCTCCACCGCGCCGCAGAGCTCCTGCAGCTCCGCGGGGTCGAGGAAGTCCTCGACGATGATCCAGCCCTCGCGCTGGTAGAATTCAACCTGTTCCTGGCTCAGTTCGGTCTTCATGGCTTCTCTCCTGTGGCGATTATGAGTCCCCCGGTGGTGGCCCGTCCGGCGCTGTGGCAGACGCGGCGCAGCCGGCCAAATGCGGGGGCTCAGAAGTGGGGTCTCCCTGCATTCGCGCTGGCGCTGCTCCGAGGAAGGGTACGGCCTTCGCCGCGGCGCAGCCCAACCCGCTGGCCGGCCTCGAAGTCGCCGAATGATTCTCTGTGCCCGTCGGGCCAGCGCACCTCCACCGCGGACACGCCGCCGGCGCCGCCCAGGCCCACGTGAACGCGGGGATCGCTGGCGGCCAGATAGCTGTAGGCGGTGCGCACTTCCCGGATCATCTTCTTTTCTCCCACCTTGAAAGTGAGTCTGGCGCCGAGGGTGGGGCTGCCCCTGGCGTCGAGCACCTTGAAGGCAATCCAACCGCCCCTGCCGGCGACGGCGTTGCGCAGCAGGTAGGTGGGGCCGTCGCGGTTGACCACCAGCACGTCGACGCCGCCGTCGTCGTCCACGTCGCCGAAAGCCGCGGCCCGGCTGGTGCCCACAAGCAGCTCGCGGGTCCCGCCCATGGGCTCCACCTTTTGGAAGCGCAGTCCCGGTTCGCCCCGCAGCAGCAGGTTGGGCTCGGCGAAAATATCGGCGGACAACAGCACTTTGTTGCTGTTGTCGATGCGGCCGTTGGCGATGTAGACGTCCAGGAGCCCGTCGTTGTCGAAGTCGGTGAACCCGACCCCGAAGCGGGTCAGGGCGAAACTGTCCAGAACCAGTCCCGCGGCCGCGGTCTCGTCGGTGAAGAACGCTCCCCGGTTGCGGTAGAATGAATCCGTTTGCTGGCGCAGGTTGACCACCAGCAGATCGAAATTGAGGTCGCCGTCCACGTCTTCGGCGGTCACGCCCATGCCGGCCTTGATCTGGCCGCTTTCGTCGCGGGCGCAGCCGCGCAGCATGGCGTCTTCGACGAAGCTGCCGTCGCCCTGGTTGAGCCAGAGGTGGTTCACGGTGCCGTCGTTGGCCACAAAAATATCGCTGTGGCCGTCGTTGTCAAAGTCGCTGCTGACCACCCCCAGACCGTTGCCTCTGGCCGCGGCTATTCCAGACTCCGCCGAGACGTCGGAGAAGGTGCCGTCACCCTCGTTGCGATAGAGCACGTCGGGGGTGGGATTGCTCCACCTGGAGCGTCCCGGGGGACAGTAGGTGGGCGCCCCCAGCGGCCCCAGACACACCTTGTCGCGGCGGATGGACCAGGTGACGTAGTTGGTGGCGAAGAGGTCGAGATCGCCGTCGGCGTCGTAGTCCAGGAACATGGTGCTCGCCCCCCACGCGGTATCGCCGACGGCGGCGGCGGCGGTGACGTCGGCGAAGCGACCCCGGCCCTGGTTCTGCAGCAGCACGTTGGCGCCCACGTTGGTGACGTAGAGGTCCATGTCGCCGTCGTTGTCGTAGTCGCCGCTGGCCACCCCCATGCCGTAGCCGCGGTCGTCGCTGCCGCTGCCCGCGGTGACATCGGCGAAACGGCCGCTTCCCCGGTTGCGGTAGAGCGTGTTGCCGGGTCGCTCCCCGGGGCGGACGTCCAGCCTTCCCCCCTGCACCAGGTAGGCGTCCAGGTCGCCGTCCCCATCCATGTCGAAGAGGGCGCCGCCCCCGGCCATGCTCTCGGGCATGTAGTAGCGCTCCCGGTGTCCGGACTCGAAGACGAAATCGATCCCGCGCTGCGCCGCGACCTCCTCGAACCAGGGCGAGGGTTGCGCTGCCGGACCTGTTTGCGGCGGCGCTTCGTGGTCCTCCGGGGAGGAACGGCAGCCCCAGGCGAGGAGGATCGCCGCGAGCAGGAGCACCGAGGCGCGCTTTGCGGGGGACCTCATTGGCCGCCCTCCCGGCTACGCATTTCCCTTACCTGGTCCAGGTAGGCCTTCAGGCGGGGGAAATGTGGTTCGAGGGCGGCGGCGCGCCGGAGCGCCCGCTCGGCGTCGTCGAAGGCCCCGAGCCTGGCCTGGGTGAGGCCCAGGGCTACGAAAGCCCGACCGCGGGTCGAATCGAGCTCCACCGCGCGGCGGAGATTGTCCAACCCCGCGGCGAAGCGGCCGAGCTCGTAGCGGGCCAGCCCCAGTTCCAGGTGGAGGGTGGCATTGTCGGGATCGTGGCGCAGGGCCCGGGCGAAGGCGCCGGCGGCTTCGTGGTAACGCCGTGTCTCCATCAGCACCCGGCCCCGTCTCTGGTGTGCCGGGCTCAAGGTGGAATCGAGGGCGACGGCGCGGTCCAGACTCTCCAGGGCCTCGGCGAAGTTCCCCAATTCCGCCTGCAGAGCTCCTGATTTCAGGTGGAACTGGGCGTTGTCGGGATGCTGTCTCAGTCCCTTTTTGAAGGTAGCGAGGGCCAGCTTGTAGCGCCGCGTTTCGATGTAGAGGCCGCCGAGTTTGTCGTAGAGGCGGGGATCCTGGGGATACTTCCTGCACAACTCTTCCATTATGGGGATGGCCGCATCGGGCCGGCCTTCGTCGGCGAGGCGTGTGGCCTTGCCCAGTTCCACCACCAGCCCCATGCGGTAGCTGTCCATCTCTTCGTCCCAGCCGTCGCGCCACCTGGGGGAGGCTCCGGCGCCGCGCTCCAGCTCGAGCTTGGCTTCTCCAAGCCGTCCCATCCGGCGATAGGCGGTTCCCAGGAGCAGATGGGCGTAGGCGTCGTCCGGCCTTCTCTGCGCCAGGGTTTCGAGGATGGCGGCGGCGCGCTCGGGGCGGCGATTCTGCAGCATGACCCGGGCCAGCCCCCAGTGTCCGGGGGCGGCGCCGGGGTCAAGGGCCTCGGCGCGATCGAAGGATCGCTGCGCCTTTTCGAGGTGACCCTGGTCCAGGTACCAGAAGCCCAGGCGCCAGTGCAGGGGCGCGTAGTCGGGATGCAAGGAGGCCGCGCGCTCGGCCGCGTCCACCGCCCCGGAGCGATCCCCCAGGCGGGTCTTGACCCTGGCCAGGCGGTACCACCACCGGGCCCTGGAAGCGTCGGACTCCAGGGCTTGCTCGTAGCAGCGCAGGGCGAGGGAGTCGAGGAAATTGGCTTCGTAGGCGTAGCCCAGGCGCATCCGCAGCTCCGGGTTGTCGGGATCGGACCGTACTTCAGCGAGGATTTTCTCGACCAGGGCGACCACGCCGGGGTCTTTGCCCTGCAGGATCTCCGGCAGCGGCAGCGCCGCTGTGGGGGTCGGTGGAGAGGGCCTGAGCAGGAGGACAGCGGCGGCGCCGGCAACCGCCACCAGCAGCAGAACCAGAAGGAGGGCTCTCGTGCGGCGATTGTTCAATGGTCTCCCGGATTTCATATATTCCCCATTACAAATGTATGATAATGTGCCGGGGAAGTGTTGGAAAGCACCGGCGCCGGGGGCGGGATTGGGTCATCAACCTCGATTCCAAGGGGATGCGCGCCCAGCCGGTCGGCTTGGACACCTGCGCCTGAGCCCGGCAACCGCTGGTCAACTTTCCGCCATCTTCGGCTTAAACCCCACAACAAGGGAGATTCCATGAGCAAGCGCACAATCGTCGTCACCGGCGCCGCCGGCTACGTCGCCGGTCGCATGCTGCCGGCCCTGCAGGAACGCTACGAGACCGTTTTGCTGGACGTGAGAAAGACCGACCGCGAGGGCCGGGAGGTGAGAGGCATCCGCATCGCCGACCTGCTGGGGCGCGACCGCGACGCCTACCGCCGCCACTTCAGCGCCGCCGACGCGGTGGTCCACTGCGGCTTCGTCCGCAGCGCCGAGGGAAAGCAGCGCTTCTGGGCCGAGGCCGACAATATCGCCATGGCCCACAACGTCTACCGAGTGTGCCAGGAGGAGGGAGTGCGGCGGGCGGTGATCGTCAGCTCCAACCACGCGGCCGACTACTACGAGAACCTGATCTGGTCGGGGCGCCTGGACTTCGTCACCCCGGACATGCTGCCCCTGTCGGACAATTTCTACGGCTGGGCCAAGGCCTCCTACGAGTTGCTGGGCTTCCTCTTCGCCTGCGGCAAGGAAGGGCCGGCGCTGGAGAACGTGCAGTTGCGCGTCGGCGGACCCCGGGAGACGGACATCGATAACTGCGGCCCGGAGAATTTGAAGAAGATGCACCGTGGCCTCGGGGCCTATCTCAGCGTGCGCGACCAGGTCCAACTGGTGGTCAGGAGCATCGAGACCGAGGACATCCGCGACCCCAACGGCGTGCCCTTCCAGATTTTCTACGGCATCAGCGGCAACGCGCACAACTTCTGGAGCCTGGCCAGCGCCCGCCGCGTGATCGGCTACGAGCCCGAGGACGACAGCCAGGTGCGCTTCGCCGACAAAATCGCGGCGATCACCCGGGCGGCGCGGGAGGATTAGGTGAGGTGGGGGAGTGACGGTGGCTACTCGGGCGAAGGGAGAAACCCGCCATGGGGCGCAAGGAGTGAGACCTTGGGGAAACTGCTGGGTTTAGCCACCTGAAAGGTTCTCTATAGTTCCTATGGATCTCGGACCGACTCGGGATTTTCGCCGTTTACTCCATTGAGTTCATGGTCTCGTCCGCGTCGGGTACGGCCACTCCAAACATGATGAGGAACCTAATTTGAGAATAGGAGACCAGCAATGATCACGTACCGCCAAACTACAGTTCCAGTCATCTACACTAAGCTTAAATTTATGCGTGCTTCTTGGCCGTCTATTCTTGCTGATTGCCCCGATGATCTTCCCCTTCTACAACAAATTCAAAGTGTTGCGGCCGGACATGCCTGCGTTTCCAAGCTTGAGAGATCTTACCAGTTGATCGTAAAGGCCGAATTCCCTGACGACATTCTCGAGCGGAACGGCAGTTCGAACGAGGTTATCGAATGGAGGTCTTACTATTGGAAACTATATGACGCTCAATCCTTGGTAACGGATCGGGACCCACCCGCCGAGGCTATTCATATAGACAAGGCGGGTATCAATACTCAATTCCTTGACTCTCTCGCGCATCCCAAATCATGTCTACCGATGCTTCGTGCAACACAGAATGTTGTTCGGTGAGGAGGGGTGACACGCTTGATCCAGGAACAGCCTCGACACTCGAACACATCGAAAAGCCACTCATCGCTTGCTTGAAGCTCACCTGTGTGACATGCCGTAGCTGTAATCGAGGGAAACGTGACAATCTGGCAATCGAAGACATCGAATATTACCGTAGTAAGTTTTCCAACCAGAGGCATCCGAATTACAACATACTTCCACACCTAACCAAGATCTTTGAATTGCAGAAGTTATGATAAAGATCAAACCAGTTTGTCCTATTGATCGTTGCTTGACTGTTCGGACACTACACGTTTTTTGCGAGTCTCCAACGCCCGCCGGGTGATCGGCTACGCGCCCGAGGACGACAGCCATGTGCGCTTCGCCGAAGAAGGAGTAGAGAGCACATCGCCAAATGGTTAACGACTGCCCAACCTGAAAAATTTGCAATGGAGGTGGAACATTGAGACAAGTGATTATTTACCCCGGCGAGGATGGCTATTGGGTTGTCGAATGTCCAGGTTTGCCCGGCTGCGTAAGTCAAGGGGAAACGAAACAAGAAGCAATTGCCAATATCAAAGAGGCGATAGGGGGATACGTTGTATCTCTTGAGGAAGATAGACTTCCAGTTCCCGAAGAACGCTTTGAGGTGTTAGTCGTAGCGGTATAAGCAGATTGCTACTGCCACAGTTCCTGATCGATACTCCGTTGGGAGTCGATCTTCTGCTGAATCTGGGCGAACTCATCCTCGTTCCAAAGATTCGAACAGGTGATTCAGATTACGATGGACTTCGGTGAACCGGCGCGGTTTGTACAATCCGGACTGCTTTAGGAGGGCCTATAGGGCCGTCTGGTTTACGCTTTTGCCTTCCCGCTCGGCCCCCAACAAAGTGGAGGCGTTGAGATGAGAATCAGCCTGTTTTTCCTGTGTCTGTACCCGGCGATTCTGTGGGCGAATCCGGAGATTACCGTGCCGCTTCCCGAGGGGGTATCGATGGAGTTCGTGCGGATCGAACCGGGCACATTTCTCATGGGTACGTCCCAAGAGCAAAAGGACGAATGGGACCGGTTCAATGCTCGTGTAGAGAGGGACCGCCCTACTAGTTTTGCCAATATTTTTTATACTGCTGAATTCCCCCAACATCCGGTCACGATCACCAAAGCCTTTACCTGGGGAAGTATGAAGTGACCAGAGGTCAATGGTTTGCCGTAATGGGTGAGGAAGGAGAGGTCTGGTTTCCTCGTGTCCCCATAGGGAGTGTCTCGTGGATCGAAATCCAGGATTTCATGGCTATTTTGAATGAGGAATCCGAGCGGACCTTCCGTTTGCCTACGGAAGCGGAATGGGAATACGCGGCGCGCGCGGGAACGGAAACGCTTTGGTGGTGCGGTGATGATCCCGCGCAAGCGCTTCGTCATTTATGCAGGGGGATTGGGGCGCATAGACTCTATTGCGACGTGGACGCGAATCCGAAGTATGCGAATCCATGGGGTCTGTATCACGTAATGGGTAACGTGTTCGAGTTTACATCTCATGGCTTCCGAGCGTACGAGAACAAGCATGAGATCGATCCGGTCGGTCTGCAGCTCAGGGAGACCACGCGGGATGGAGGTTATACGAATTATGCAATGATGCGCGGCGGCGATGTGGGTGTCTGGGGACAGGATTGGCCCCGCCTCCCTGATTATGCGTGTTCTGCGTGTCGTATTAGTTGGAGGTGGGATCGTAAGGATCCTTTTGTTGGTTTCAGGGTTCTGCTTGAAGACCACATCCCTACGAATGTAAAGGAAAATAAGAGTTGGGGCGGGGTTAAAAAGACCATCGAGGAGCTAGAAAAATGACTCACATGGGCGAGATAGACTGTTCTGCATAATAGCCCTCACCACTACTTTGACTCCCTCCACCAAACACTCCTCCGGCCCGGCCTTCGACCCTTCCACCGGCGAGCGCCAGCTCTTTCTGGACGACCTCGGTTTGGCCGCCATGAAGGATCTCCGGCGCAACATGTGCCCTCCGGCCAAGAAGGGGGCGCTGACCGATCCTTACAGTTGACCGTCGTAGACAGGCGATACATCTTTGCGATAGATGCCCTGATTGTCGGTTCGACTCATACTGGTGGGAATTCAATGAAGGAGCACAGAGTAACGATGCAGGTGCGGCATGCGGTTGCGGCAAGGTCCTCGGAAGGAGAGCCGGTGGATGCGGGCGTTGCTGCAACCCCCGCGACCTTGGTGGCGATGCAAAAGGGAGCAGAGAAGTGACCGACGGCAGATTGCGTCACATTTTCCTGGAAGATGCCGCCCAGTGGTTTCACCATCTCTACATTTCCGACGATGGCCCCCGCAACATCCGCGTCGAAGAGGCGAGGAAGAGCGTGCTGGACACCTTGGTGGAACCATTGCTGTCCACCGAGGTGGAAGGGCTGGTCTATCGCATCTGCCAGGGCACCCACTACATGTTCTACGACACCAAGGTGGGGGAGTGCATCGCCGATACCGTCGAGCTGCTGGACCGCTTTCCGTTCGCCCACCGCAACAAACAAATCTTTTCGGCGGAGGGAACGCGCGGGTTGTGGAACCTGGCGGAAAATTTCAGGCGCTTCCGTGAAGTGGGATTCGATCCGCACCAGGCGATGCTCGAACGGGTTCATGCCGCCGGCAAGAAATTCTACCTCAAGACCCGCATAAACGACGCCCACGTATCGGCCCCCCGCCTCTGGTTCGACTACGGCGGGTCGCGCGCCCGGGCAACTCGTTTTCTGCTGTCGCAACCGGAGCTGATGCTGGGTTATCACGACCAGAAGCGCCGGGATCGCGGTCCGGCTCTGGTCAACGACTTCGCCCATGAAAAAGTGCGCAATCAACGCCTGGCGGAGATCGAGGAGATCTGCGGGCGCTACGATCTGGACGGATTGGAGATCAACTTCTGCCGCAGCTATCACCTGTTCAGAGAGATGGAGATCGACAAGGGGCGGGAACTGCTCACCGACTTCATGCGGCAGGTCCGCGGCATCCTCGACCGCTTCGGCCGCGAGCGCGGACGCAGGCTCGAGGCGATCGTCCGTTTCCACGTCGCCCTCGACGCCAGGAGCTACCAGGACTTCGAGTATGCCGACGGCGCCGATATCGTGCGCTGGATGAAGGAGGAGCTGGTGGACCTGGTGGTGCCCACCGTTCCGGTAGCGGCGGCCGAAGGGGCCCGCTATCTGGCGCAGTACGTGGATGCGGCCCGGGACTGCCCCTGTGCGGTCTTCGCCGGCACGCGCAATCCGAACCACGACGATTTGAGCCTGCGCCCGATCACCCAGGAGATCCTGCGGGCGCAGATCTGCTCCTACGCAAGGGCGGGTGTCGACGGCGTCTATTACTGGTGGCCGCGCATCGACCCGGGACACGCCAACTGGAGCATGCTGCAGGAGATCGGCCATCCCGACCGGCTTGCCCGCGGGGACAAGCATTTCATCGCCTCGAAGGACCTGCCGCTGGTGTTGGCGGAGGGCGAAAACGAGGTTGCCTTCCTGGTGGCGGACGATCTCGAGACCGCCGCACGGCGAGGATGGCTGCGGGAAGTGCGCCTGAGGGTGCGCATCCTGCACCTGCGGCCGGACGATACCGTGCGCTTCGAGATCAACGGGGTGCCGGTGCCGGAGGAGGCGGTCCTAAAGCCGGCCAGCCCGGCGGCCACCTGGATCTTCGGACGAATCGACGCCACGCTCGAGGGCGATACCCTGCCCGCGCAGGATGAGAATCTGCTGACGGTGGTGGTGGAACGTGGAGGGCAGGGGGAGTTCGCGGCGGCGGCGGACGACCCGCGGCAACTGGGTGATTTGATTCTGCGCAACGTGGAGGTGACGGTGCGATACAAATCAGGGGAGGGGGCTGGTTCGTGAACGGTTCCGACCCCTCCTATCAGCTGTTCGTCGCCGACAGCGGGACCCATTGGCTGGGTCCATGCTATCTCTCAACCGAAACGCCGGCCGACCTGAGAGTCGAGCAGGCCAGAGACCGCATCCTCAACGACTTCGTTTTTCCCTTCGTGGGGACCGGTGTTGACGCGTTGGTATTCCGCGTCGACGCGGGCAACCAGTTTTTGTGCTACGACACCGGGGCAGGGGAACCGGTCACTGAGATTCAACCGCGCCTGGAACGGGAATACGGTCTCGCTCCGCGCGCCGCCGGAGGTGGCGAGTACGTCTCCTTTCTCCACGCTCTTGGTTGGTGGCGCCTTGCCGAGAACTTCAAGCTGTTCAAGGCACACGACTTCGATCCGTGGACCGCCATAATCGAGGCGGCGCACCAGAAGGGGTTCCAGGTCTTTCTGGAGCTCCAAATCAATCAGTCGGACGCGGCGATTCACCATCTGGATGGATCCGGGCTGCCCGCCAGCCGGTTTCTGCTGGAGCATCCTGAGTATCTGCTCGGTTACGAGTGTCATCGAACTGATCTGACCCCCGCTTCCGAAGCGTACAGAGGTGTCTACCAGGCCCCGGCACCGGATGGCGATACCCATGCCAAACCGGAAACGGCGTTCTGCGCCCGGTTGGACTTCGGTCGCGACGAGGTGCGCCGCTACCGGTTGTCGGTGGTGGAGGAATTGTGCGCGCGCTACGAACTGGACGGACTGCAGATCAACCTCTGTGCCGATCCCCACTTCTTTAAACGGGACGAGGTCGATGCCGGGCGGGAGCTGATGACCCAGTTCGTCGCCGACATGAAAGCGGCGACGCGCAGAATAGGCGAGGGCAGGGAGCGGCCCATCCGCCACCTGTTCCGGTTCTTCGCGCACCAGGGGCTGGAGATGCTGCGCCGCCAGGTCGGACTGGATGTGGCCCGCTGGGTCCAGGAGGGCTCGGCAGATCTGGTGGCTCCGGTGGGATCCAGCACGGCCAACGAGCACGTTGCAGTGGTGGAAGAATGCGTGCGGGCAGCCCGGGGCACCGATTGCCAGGTGCTGGGATGCATAAGCGAGATCATGAGCGACCAGTTTACCCAGATACGTCCCAGCACCGAGATGCTGCAAGCGGCGAATCTGCTCTACCGGCAAGCGGGGGCGTCCGGCCTCCATGTCTGGTGGCCCCGGGAACAGAGCGCCGGGCGCGACTACCAGCGGCCGCAGGATTTCGCCTTGCTCAGAGATCTGAAGTCAGCCGCCGCGAGTGCCCGCTGCGATAAACATTACCTGCTGTGCGATCAGCTGCCGCTGGATCTGGAGGAGGGCCGCGAGTACGCGCTTCACCTGAGGGTGGCTGACGATCTGGAAGCGGAAGCAAAAAGCGGCCGCTTGGAGAAGGTTATTCTGGTGATCGGCCTGCGCCATTTCACCCCCGAAGACCAGGTTCGCTTTGCCCTCAACGGGGAGGAGATTTCGCGGCAGGACTTGGTGGAACCGGACTTTCCTGCCATATGGTACCGGGTCGGCCGGCTGGAAGCGCTGCTCACTCGGTTCGGGGTGAAGCAGGGGGTGAACGAAATCGGGGTGAAGGTGGAGCGCCACATTCCCGATCCGGAGGGAATGACCTTGCCGCCGGACGATCCCCGGCGGCCGGATGTCCTCGCGCTCACCAACCTGGAGTTGATTATTACCCACAACCTGGATTGATCGATGATGAGCCACAAGAGAGGATTCTACGGCGACCACCAGGCGGGGGTGCACCCCGAGATTCTGGCTGCCATCCTGGCGGCCAACGTGGGGCACGTGCCTTCCTATGGAGACGATCCGTTCACCGAGCGGGCTGCCGCGGCGTTCAGAGAGCATTTCTCCCCGGAGGCCAAGGCCTATTTCGTCTTCAATGGTTCCGCCGCCAATGTATTGAGCATAGCGGAGACGACCCGTTCGACCGATGGAGTGATATGCGCCGAGACCTCCCACATCCATGTCGACGAATGCGGAGCGCCGGACAAGCATGCCAAACTCCTCGCCGCGCCGGCGGTCGATGGCAAGATTTGCGCCGATGCGATCGATCTCTACATCGACCAGATAGGGAACCAGCACGTCTCCCAACCCCGCCTCGTTTCCCTTACCCAACCCACCGAGGCGGGCACCGTCTATCGCCCTGAGGAAATCGGGGCCCTGGCCGAGCGCGCCCACCGGTCGGGTTTGCTGGTGCACATGGATGGATCGCGCTTGCCCAATGCCGCCGCCTTTCTGAACTGCGATTTCAGGGAAATTACCACAGACGTGGGAGTGGACGTTCTGTCGTTCGGCGGCACCAAAAACGGTTTGCTGATCGGGGAAGCGGTCGTCTTTCTGAATCCCGAACTGGGTCGCGATTTTCCTTACGTGCGCAAACAGGGCCTGCAACTCGCTTCCAAGATGCGCTTTCTCTCGGCGCAGTTCGAAGCTCTGTTGGGGAATGACCTCTGGCGCCGGATCGCGCTTCACGAGAACTCGATGGCGGCGGAGCTGGCCAATCGGGTTCGCCGGGTTGACGGAGTGGAGATCGTCTACCCCGTGGAGATCAATGCCGTATTCGCGAGGATTCCCCGGGAGTGGTTGGACGACCTCGAAAAGGAGTTTTTCTTCGCCACCGTAGACCCGGACGAGGCGCAGGTGCGTTGGATGTCCGGTTTCGATACCACGATGGAGGACGTGGCCAACTTGAGCGACCTGGTCCAGTGGTGTTCCAAGGAGCACAGCTCACCCTGAGCAAGCGGCGATCGTGGATGCTCACACGCATTTCTACGATGCCGTCGCGCACCTGTTCCAGCCTGGCGCTTTCCAGCAGGCGCCTGTCCCCTGGCCAGAAGAGCATGCCGACGCCCAACGGCGGCCACTCGAGCGCCTGCTCCTGGGTCAGCCCGAAGCGGTCTGGCCGTATCAGGTTTGCCTCCTCCATTCCCCAGTCCGTAACGCTGTAGAGGCAGGTACCGTCAAAGCCGTGGGCACTGAGCTGCCAGAAGAAACTGCGAATGGTGTAGCCGTCCTGGGTGAAATCCAGGGAGCCGTGGATATAGGGCCAGATCCGGTCCCCCGCCGCCGCCCGCTCGAAGAGGAACTTGGGAACTTTACGATAAGCGCAGGCCGCGGCTGGTCCAGGACTCGCACCAGCGCATCACCTCCTCCTGCCCTGCGGGAGTGAGCCGATCATGCAGAGGAGGGTAGTAGGGGATGGCGCCGACACTGTCGTTGTCATGGGTAATCCGGTGGTCGGCGATGTAACAATTCGGAGATCGCCTGACGATCACTTCGGTGTTTTTGGACGTTGTTTCTCTCGCCTTCGACGTGCACGCGCTTTGCCTGTGAGTTTCTCGTGTAGGACCTCGAAGGGCGTTCGTCCCGCGTGGGTGGTGTGAGGCCGGTGCAGGTTGTAATACTGCTGCCATTCGGCAAGACGCTTCTCGAGATCAACATCAGCCGGGGTTCGGGACCATGGTTGAGATCGAGCGAGATGTGAAACAGAGTGGTCAGGATGGTGTACAGCCAGATGTCATCCAAGCTTTGTAGGACATTGGCTGGCCTACCGCCTGTATGTCCTCCTCATTATTCACATGACGCCGAGGACATTAGGCTTTCAGAATGATCGAAGCTGTTTGCGGCAAGTATTGATCTATGGAGAACAGAGGAGAGCATGCAAACTACAGGTGAATTCGAAGTTACTCTACAACCGCTTGATCCTTTCGCAAAAGGAAGCGAGAGAATTACCCTTGGCAGAATGTCAATTGACAAAACCTTCCGTCGGCCTTGGTGTGCCCTCAAATACCTGCTTGACCCTAGATACGGACCGAAAGACGGCAAATTCTTCTACTCTGAGTAATCCCGAAGGACTCTGCGCGCCGACCAACGATCATTCAGGACCTTATTCGGTCAGTGCAAGCGTCCATTCTCTTGACAGAGCATCGAAAAAGTCGTTAATAGACATAAACTCAAGGGGTATTTGTTGCCTCTCGGTTTTATGCGACGAACAAGGATGCGGCGGCAGCACTAGTGTCCCGTCGCAGAAATATGTCGCCATTTTTCCGCCGATCCATCCCAGCTCACGACGTTGCCTTCACTCGCCGTACACCACTGGTACGACTCGCTCAGGCGCCTGGTTTGGCGGGTGCCTCGGCAGCCCAATTTTGCCAACCTATCTCTGCGACGGGACACTAGCTCCTGGCTCCGGGTAGCTTTGCGCGATTCTGTCGCCGGTAGGGGATCGAAACGCCATAGGCGGGAAAGTGTAGAAAGGGGCAAGAGCGACAGGCAATCGGTGGACCTTTCTCTTCGCCACTGTCTTTTGGAGCTGTTCCCCCAGCGGAGAAAATGAACCGCCTACGAGGCCTGTGAACGTGAGCGCACAATATGATATCATGGCCCGAAACGTGTTCCTAAAGGACCCGGTAACGGGGCGCACGATCACCGGTTCGCCAAAGGTTGGCGATGTTGTGTATTTCGAATACGAGTGGCAAAACGCAGGGCTTCTGGAGATTCCAAAATGCAGCCTGTACCAAAAAATCTTCGTCAATGGCGCCTTGTGGCGCAGTACTTCCGGATATTCCTGTAACTATCCAAGCAAACTTTCTCCGGGTGATTTCACCAAGGGCTGGAACGCTCTCCGGACCTACACTCTGAAAGAGGAGGGCCGATTCGAATACTGCTTCGCAATTTACATGTGGAGCCGGTTTGGAGAAACGGAGCTGGACAACAACATCGTGTGTGAATCGGCAGAGGTGCGGGATGAATGACCTTCTGTCCACCAGGGTCTGCAAATGAGAATAATTGCCTTGATACTTCCGCTTTTCGCCCTGCCCCTTGGCGCCGACGAATGGCTCACCACGGGGACCGGAGGATTCGAGCAGGGCCAGTTGGAAGGGCTCGAAGTCACGGACGACGGCATCCTCCGCCTCACCTCCTTCGAAGGGATCAACTTCGCGCTGGGCGTCATTGTCCAAGCGGACGGGAACCCGCTCCGTCGCATCACCGACGGCAATCTCACCACGGAGTGGAATTTCGAAGCCGACCCCCAGGTCGTCGGCAAGACCATCGACATCGACCTGGGCGGCAATCGCCTCGTCGATCAGATTCGCATTCTACCGGGCGGGGACGTGGGAGCCCGAAGGCCCGATTTCTTCGTCAAGGGGTACCGCATTGATATCGCTCCCGAAGAGGCCCCGGATGCGCTGGTGCCGGTGGCGCAGAATTTCCTCAATTCGGCCCAGCTGATCGACACCACCGCCGACAGTACTTGGCTGCGCTATGAGGATGGAGAGCCGGTCCCCATGTTGGGGCGGCATGTGCGAATCACGATCACCCGGCAGGATCTGCCCAACTGGGTGGTGATCGGTGACCTGGAGGTATTCGGCACCGGCTTTCAGGCGAGCGGCGAATATTTTTCCCCGATTCAAGATCTGGGGGGCCAAATGAATGTGGGCGCCGGATTCTTCCAGGCAGAAGCGCCTCCCGGCACACAATTGCGCCTGCAGTTTCGAGCGGCTGGCAACGTGCCCGATTTGCCTTTCTGGAGCGAGTTGCCGCTGTACGACCCGTCGGAAGGTGAAATGGGGGTCTACTTCCCCCTCCAGGATCCCGCGCGAGTCGCCCAGTACCGCATCCTGCTGGAAACCGACAATCCGTTTATCACCCCTATGGTCGAATCGGTGCGCGTCGAGTTCGATCCGCGCCGGCTGGCGACCTCGACCCAGGGCCATGTGTTTCCGGTCAAGGCGCAGATGGGACAGGAGGTGCGCCTCACTTACACCGTGCAGGTGGTCCGCAATCCGGACACGGGGTACGGCATCGATCTGCTGGCGCTGAATCGCCCAGCAAGATTGGACGAGCTGCGCGTTGACGGAATGGTGATACCTCCGGATGGGTACGAGATCATTCAGGCAGGTCCACAATCCGTCCAGAGTCCCCATCTGGCGGTGCGGCTGGCTTCCCAACACCGGATAACGGACCGCGCCGACATTGAGCTGGATTTCACCACGGTTTTTCTAAAAGGCTCCGAGGAGGTCATCATGTTCCTGGGTTCCTTTGAAGAGGGCTCGGATCCGGACAACCTGCAGCGGGTGGAATCTCGCACCGGCCATCAGACCAGTCTCGTCAAGGTGACCGATTTCCTATCCAGTCTGGTTCCCCGCAACAGTGTGGAGCTGCGGTCGCGTGTGTTCAAGCCGGATCGCCGGCGCGGCACCAAGATCGAATTCGATCTGACCCGCATCCAGATTCCGGTGCCGGTGACGGTAACCATCTACGATCTGTCGGGGCGACGCATCTGTACCGTCGCAGAGGACGAAATGGTGGTCGCCGGCCGTATTTCCATTCCCTGGGACGGCTTTGACAACCATGGCGATCCACTGGTCCCGGGGATCTATCTGTGCAAGATCCAAGTGCACGCGGAGGACAAGGTGACCATGCTGCGGACCCTGGGGATCGCATACTAATGCTCTGCTCGACAGCGCACCTCGTATTTCGCCGCCGATCCATTTTGGCTGGCTGCGTTGCGCTCGCTCCCCATTTTCCACCCGTAGGGCTTGCTCGTAGGCTTTGCCAGCCAGCGAGACGCTCCTCAACCCTCTGGCGACTCTCGCTGACGCTGCTCTTCGCTGCGACGGACAGCGTCGCCCTGGAGGAGGACGAGTTTGCGGGGTTCCTGCAACATCCGGGGCAGGAGGAGTACCGTAACTATGCCGAGTACCCGTACTATCCGTACCGCACCCAGTTGCGGGTAGATCCGCGCTACAACTTCTTCGGGGACTTCCTGGCAGAAGGGTTTCGCGCCTTCCGCCTGGACGATCAGCGCCCAGGGAAGAGCCTTGTATCCAAGGACGGTGTGTATCGCGGCATGTTCGCCAACCTTCTGGTCGCCCGCAGCTCCTACGGCCGTTTCAATCTCGCCCTCACGGTGGGAGACGAGGTGCGCACCCATCTGACCCCGTTGACCATGCAGCGGGCAAGCTTTAACGGTCTGCGCTGGGAGATGGAGTTCGCCAACAACCGGATCACCCTGCTCACGTCCCGCGGGTTCGACAGTTCCGAGTTTCCGACCTTTCCCACTTTTTCCACACCGGTGGACGACGATTACAGGGTCAGTTCTAGAGATCTGACCCAGGAGCTGATCATCGAGGAGGACAATCCGGTCTACACTGCGGGCGGCCACTGGGAGACCCAGGTGGGTGACGTCCTGACCTTTGGAACGACTTTTCTGAATCAGCAGCAGGTCAACTCCGGCGCCCTGCGAGAGGACAGCGCCCTGGCCGGCACCGTGCCCTACCCACAGATGTTGCCACCGGAGAAACTACTGCTGCTCATCAGGGATGATTCTCCGGAGTCGCCCGAAGACGGCGCCACCGTCTTCGATGTGGTGCTGGAGCTGGAGGCAACGGTAGGTGGCATCGACACGGTGTTCAGCAGCGATCCGGAAAGCCCAAATTTCTTGCCCGAGTTCACGCCCGCGGTGGAAGGGGTGCCCTTCTCCGGCGGTGCCTGGAATGTGCGCGGGGATGACGAGCTGCTCTTCACCTTCGAAATCTCGCCGGACATAACCTCGACGCGGGCGCGATTCTGCATAACCATCGCCAACGATTACCGCATCGCCGCCGCTCAAGAGCATGTCTTTTTCGCCACGCTCAAGTCGCGCGAGACGAAATTTCTCACCTTGCGCCGAGCCCACGGAAACGTGAGGAACGGTTCGAACCTTAGGCAACTGGAGCTTGATTACGGCCTCAACAGCGCCCAGACCTTCTACGGCGCGGACTTCAAGGCCGATCTCGTGGGTTTCAAGGTCCGTGGCGAGCTCTCCATGAACAGGCTGTATCGCAAGTATCCGATCATTACCGGCCATAGCATCAACCACGACACCAAAGCCTGGTATTTGCAGGCGACGCGGACCTTCCGGCGTTTTCTCAATCTGGAGTTCGGCACCGAGCTGTTTCGGGTTGGCGCGCAGTACGGGGGTGGTTTCGACAGCCGCCGCGGAGGGATTGTGCTCTATACCGATACCGGCGGAGACGGGACCAGCCCGATTACCGCTGAATTTCCACTAGTGGACGACAACGACGACAACGATCGCTACGCCGACGACAACGAGAACGACTTTCCGGGCGCGTACCAACTGGAGGCGGGGGTGTATCCCGGGTTGGATGAAGACAACGACAACATCCCCGACGACGATCGCAATGCCAACGGCATTCCCGACTTCGAGGAGCCATTCCTGCTGTATCACTCCGATCCCCAGGAGTTCGTGTACGGCCTGGACATGAACAATAATGGGGTCGTCGACGTGCGCGAGAACGACAACAAAGCGGACTATCCGTACGACCGGGATCGCCGCGGCGAACATTATACCGTCTCCATCGAACCGTTTCCGCGGCTCGTCTTGGGAGCCGGACAATACCACATACGCGCGCAGGCGGGGACCGGCCGGGCGCGTTCCTCTTACCTCACCGCGACATATCGGTACGCATCTCCTAAGGAGTACGAGATCCGCTTGAACCACGACTCCAAGCGGGTCAAAGACAGCATTCCCGATTCGGTCTACGTCTTCGATCCAGCCAGCGTCGTCACCCCGGAAGAACCCCCGGATCCCGATCCACTGTTGTTCAAAAACAGCTGGGTTCACACCTCGTTTGCCGGTCTGCGGATCACCCGCTTTGCGCCCCTCAACCTGGAGACCACGGTCAAACGGATCACCAATCGGCTCTTCGACCTAGAGGAAACCCGGGTATCGGAGCGGGACGAGAGGGTCACTGCCACCATGGTCAACAAGGCGGATTATCGGTGGCAGTGGGGCAGGTTTACGGTGATGCCAATGTACAAACGGCTGTGGCAGCGAGTAACCCTCGGCTCCCGCGATCGTCCCGCCGTATACGAGGTGCAGTCGGCGCCCATCTTGCGAGTGGACTACCAAGTGACCGACGAATTGAAGGTCCAGATCGGCCAGCAGGGTGTGAGACTGCGCTTTCTGGGCATAGATCGCTTCCTGGCGTTCCACTCCACCGACAAGGTTCATCGGTTCCGCAGTTTCACGTCCACCGATTTCATGTTCATGATCACTGTGCGCGGCAGCTACTTGGGAAATATTCTGACCGCCAACTCGGGCATTCAGCTGCACAACCGGAAGTTAGATGAATTGGGCGCCGGGGAGGATTTCAAGTTCACCCGTTTCTTCGTCGAGGTCGTGGCTGGCTTCGAATATTTCTAGAGGGTTTTGCCGATGATTGCCATCGCCATCGTTGGGGCGCTCTTGGCCTCCGTCACCGCCAGTTTCCTGGAGACCTCTCCTCGGGAGCTGTCCAATCAGTTCAAGAAAGCGCAGAAGCTGCTGGTGATGGGAGACTTTAAGGGTTCGATGGAGATGTATCACGGGTTCATGGAGACGCCGAGCTCATTGTTGCTGCGGGCAGATCGGGTGAAGGTGAAGGTGGGTGAGGAACGAATGCTCCTGAAGGTCGCGGCCGCCTACCAGATAGCCAGCAGCTTTCGCCGCCGCGCCGAAGAGCAGCTGGAAGCGTATGCAGACAGCGCCGAAGTGCCCAAGCAGGAGGATTTTCGCACCGCTGCCACCTACTATCAACACCTGGCCGACGATCCAGCCACGCCTCAGATCATGCGAGAGCGGGCTGCTTTTCAGGTAGGCAACTGTTATTTCAAAAACACGGATTACGCCGAAGCAGCCGATGGGTTCGATCGGTTCGTGCGCCTGTTCCCCGAGAGCGATTACGTCCTCCAGGCGAGATACCACACGGCATGGGCGCATTTCTACGAGGAGGATTGGTCGCAGGCGGCCGCGAGGTTTCTGGATGTTTTCGATTTGGAGCCGAATACGGACCGCGGTTTGCGCGCCCTCTTCCAACGGGGCGTTGCCCAGGAACGGCTGGAGCGCTGGCATGACGGGATGCGCTCGTTCAAACAAATCGCCGAGCGCTACGATTCCGACGCCTACAACGTGGACCGGCGTCGTGAAGAGCTCATACGGGCGCTGCGCGAGAGCATGCCCATTACCCGTCGCGAGCTGATCGGCAAGGCACACTTGCGGGTCGGTGACGGCTATCGACGGCTCGACTCCCTCGATCAGGCCATACGGTGGTACCGCTTGACGGCGCGGCGATTCCCCAGCGACGGACAGCTGCTCAAGAATGCCTATTTGCGCCTGGCAGAGATCCATGGAGATGAAGGACGGGTGCAACAGGCCCTGGTGGCCTATCGCCGGGCTCTGGAGGAAGTCCAAGAGCCGATCTTCCGCGCTCAGGTCCAGGCGGAGATGATGGGCCTTGCGTTCGAAGCGGGACTCTTTCTCGAGTCGACCCGCGCCCACCGCTTTTACCTCGCCGCGTTTGCCGATTTCGCTGAGGAAGTCGGCGTGAGTGTGGGACAAGCCCAGCTGCGATTGGCCGAATCGTTGCGGCAGGCGGCGAGAGCGGCTGAGGGTCTGCCGGCGCAAGACTCGCTGAACGCGGAGGCGTTGGACGTCTATCGCAAACTGCGGAGCAGTGCCGAGGCAGACACCCTGGCGGCGGAGGCGCAGCTGGGAATCGGGCTCTGTCTCCAGAATCTGGATAGTCTGGATGCCGCGGCCTCGGCTTTTGGGGAACTCGCGCATCGGTTCCCGGGAACCCGGGCATCGGAGTGGGGCCAACTGCAACTGGCCCGCCTGCACGAGATGCGACATCAATCCGCCCTGGCACTGGACACCTATGAAAATCTTCTCGACGCGGTGGACCCGGATGTACGCCACATCGCCCAGGTGGAGTTGGCGTTGTTGGCGGACCGGCTCGGCCGCAGGGAACGGGCGCTGGGTCTCCTTCGGTCGATCCCGCCGAATTCGCTGGAATTCGGCCGCGCTCAAGTCTCGCTAGTGCGCATTTACACGGCCGAACGAAAGTGGGAGCAGGCGCGGGAGGTCATCCACAAGGGGCTCGAGCGAGCGACAAACCCGACGATTCGCGCCGAGTTGAAGTACGCCCGCGTCGAGCTCGCCTTTCAAAATGAGGAGTTCGAAGCGGCGCTCGAGCTGCTTGCCAACGTGGACACTACGTTGTTGGTGGAGCCGTTTTCCCTGGACCGGCTCTACGTGCGCGGCACCTCGTATTTCCATACCGGCAACTACGCCAAGGCGGTGGACGATCTCCATTCCTACCTGTCCAGCACCTCGACAACGAGCATGCGCCAGGTCACGATCCATGTCATCGGTTTGTGCCTGGTGCGACTACACGGCGCCGAAGCAGCGGTTGAACGGATGGAGACATGGCGCGCCGCGGCTGCCAGCAAGGAGGCGCAGGTCGAGTGGCAGCTGGGCAAGGCGCGCATTTGGTACGGCGCCGGAGAATTCCAGCGCGCCTTGCAGTTGGTGGAAAACCTGCAGGTGCAAAACGACCGGCAGCAGCAGCAGACGCTGCTTATTCGCGGCGAGGCGATGGTCGCCCTCAACCAATGGGAGGATGCGGCCGGGGTTCTCTCGGTGATAGAGACTAGCTTGTTGCGTCGCGCCGATCGCGAACACCGGCTCTACCTGTTGGCTATCAGCACCATGAATGCCGGCGATTTCGCAGCGGCGGCAGACCATTTTCGCGCCCTGCTCGCCGCGGGGCCCGATGAGGAACGGTCCCGGCAAGCGCAGAAATATCTCGGACAGTGCCTCTACACCCTCGGGCTCCACCGGGAGGCGGCGAAGGTGTTTTTACAGCTGGCTGCCGCCTTCCCGCACCATCTGGACGGCAGCGAAGCCGCATTTCTAGCGGGCGACAACTATTACGCCCTGGAGGAGTACGAAAAGGCGCTGGCAGCGTACGAGCTGGTAACCAGGGGACCGCGACAGGCCGAAGCGGTGGTGGCGCGGGCGTGGTGTCACTTCAAGTTGGGGCGGCCTGCTCGCATGTTGACGGACCTTGAAACCGTGGAACGCCGATTTCCCTCCAGTCGCCAGGCGCCAGAAGCGGCCATGATGTCTGGGAGTTACCACTTTAGCATTGAGAATTATGCCGCCACCCGAGAGGCGTACCATCGTCTCGTCGAGCGATATCCGACGTCGTCAGAAGCTACCCGGGCCCGCCGGCTGCTGGTAGACCTCGCCGATCTGGAAGCCGACCTTCTCTATCAAGCGGCCATGGCCACCTTGAAGCTCAACGAACTGGACCGCGCCAGCGACCAGTTGCAAGCGGTCATCGAGCGTTATCCGAACACCCTGTCCGAAATGGCCGCCCGCTGCAATCTGGGCGTCTGCTACGAGCGCAAAGGGCAATGGCGCGACGCCGTCGAGATCTACGACTCGGTGCTCGCCGCCGGTGACGCAGATGAGCACTATGCCCCGATGGTGAACTTTGCTCGGGAACACCGCGATTGGATAGTCGAATACAGATTCTAACCGTGCCGCACTGAACCGGGAACAAACCCTTGGGAATAGAATCCTTCACCCCCGACCATTCGAAAAAGGCGGTCACTGATGTGGCCGCTGGCGGATTGTTCGCCGACCGCGCTCATCTGCCTCGGGTCATGGTTCAGATAACCGTGGACGTGGAACCGATATCGTGATTTTCGTGTGCCACAACGAGTTTTCAATAGATCGAACCGTCTTCTGGACGCTCGTCCTTCTGGTGTTTGCCACTCCTGCTGCATGGTCGCAGGACGAAGATGAGGTCCAGAAGGTGCAGTTTCTCGAGCGTCCCTCTGCGCATCCGTACGCCAACTATGCCGAGAGTCCGTTCAAGCCGTACCGCAACCGGCTGCGTCTGGATCCGCGGTACGACTACTTCGGCCAGTATCTGGGCACCGGGTATCGCGCCTTCCGCATGGACGAGCAACGGCCCGGGGGCAGCGTCATCACCAAGGACGAGATCTACCGCTCCACCTTCCAGAACCTGCTGGTGGTCCGCAACTCCTATGGGCGGTTCAATGCGGCGTTGACCGTCGGTGACGAGATTCGGCAGACCCTGACCCCTCTGACCATGCAGCGGGCGGCGTTCAACGGGGTGCGCTGGGAAGCGGATTATCCGCGGCATCGCCTGACCTTCCTGGCATCCCGAGGGTTCGACGACACCGATTTCCCCGGTTTCAGGGTATTCTCGGTACCGGTCACCGTGGACCCGGTGCGGTACTCCTACAACCCCGCATTCACACCTTTCGTCGAAGTGAATGAAAAGAATCCGGTCTACACCTTCGGCAGCCACTGGGAGACCGACCTGCATCCAGCCCTGCGCGTCGGGGCCACGGTGGTGAATCAGCAGCAGTTAAACAGCGAGTCTGCCCGCCAGGGTGGGTATCTCCGGGGCGGGGTGCCGTTTCCCGAGATTCAACCGCCCACAGTGATCATCCTGCGCCTTCGGGATGACTCGCCGCAAGACGGAACGGGAGGCGCGGCGCTGTTCGAGGTGCAGATAGAGGTGGAAGCGACGTTGGGTGGTCTGGACACCTTGCTCAGCAGCGATCCCCTAAGTCAACACTATGTAAGTGAGCTGGAACCGCTCCTCGACGGCGGGCAAAGGGTCAACGACCACAGGGAGGCGAACGGGGAGGACCAGATCAAGGTGACCTTTCGATTGCCCATCCATATCACGCCTCGCCGGGCGAGATTCCGTTTCGTAATCGCCAACGACTACCGGATCGAGGTGGTTCTCGCGACTCGATCCAACGCTCCCTTTTACACCCTGAAAAGAGCTCCCGGGAACGTGCGAGACTTCTCCAACCAGACCGAGCTGTTTCTGGATCACGGTTTCACCTCGGGTCAGACCCTGTACGGCGCCAACTTTGCGGCGGATCTGATAGGCCTCAAGGCGCGCGGGGAGATCGCCATGAACCACCTTTATCGCAAGTTTCCGGTTCTGAATGGCCACAACGACGACGTTCGCACGCGGGCCTGGTATCTGAACGTGCTCAAGACCTTTCCCCAATTCAACCAGTTGCGCGTGGGCGGAGAGTGGTTCTATTCCGGCGCACAATTTGGCGGCGGGTATGACAGCCGCCGCGGCGGAGTGGTTCTGTACAGCGGGGGGCTGTACGGGAGGGTTCTTGCGGAGTACCCGCTGGTGGATGACAACGACGATGGAGATCGGTACTCCGACGACAACCGCAACGATTTCTTCGGCAGCAGGGCGAGGGAGTCCGGCGTGTTTCCCGGTCTGGACGAAGACAACGACAACGTCCCGGACAACGACCGCAATGCCAACGGTATTCCGGACTTCGAAGAGCCGTTTTTGCTCTACTTCGCCGATCCTCAGGAGTTCGTGTACGGACTCGACATGAACAACAACGGAGTCATCGATTCCCGGGAAGACGATGCCAAGGCCGACTATCCCTACGACCGGGGCCGCAAGGGCCGGCACCTGACCGCGGACCTGCCGCTGGCGCCGGGACTGTCTACTGGCCTCGGTTATTACAGCATGAAGGCAATGGCCGAGGGTAGCCGTGCGGTATCGAAATACCTGCGGGCAGCCTATTCCTATGCGGATCCCAAGCGGTTCACGATTCATCTCAACCACGATTCCAAACGGGTCAATGACAGCATACCGGATCCGGTCTACATCTTCGATCCCACGGGAAGACGAACGCCGCTCTACCCACCCGATCCGGATCCGCTCCTGCAGCGGGACAGCTGGGTCCACACCTCCTTTGCCGGGGTGCGATACGCCGGCTTCGCACCTTTGAACCTGGAAACCAATTTCAAGGTGGTGTACAACCGGATGTTCGATCTGGAGGACACGGCCATCTCGGAGAAGGACACCCGGATGATCTACACCATGGTGAACAAGCTGGACTACCGCTGGCGGTGGGGACGGTTCGTTTTCAAGCCGATGTACAAGCGCTTGTGGCAGCGGCAGACTCTGGACAGCAGGCGCGCACCGCTGGTGTGGACCGTACGCTCGGCACCCATCCTGCGCATCGACTACGTGGTCAGCGACGAGATCCTGGTGCAGCTGGGGCAGCAGGGCATTCGCCTGCCGTCTCTGGGGATCGACAGGCGCCTTGCATTCCGGTCCGTTGACAATGTGGAGGGTTTTCGCAGCTTCGCAGCCACCGATTTCATGGCGATGCTGACGATCCGGACGGAATACGTGGGAACCAGCATCGTCGCCAACTCCGGGATTCATCGGCACAAAGCGGTGTTCGACGACCCGAGGGTGAAGGAGACACGGTCGTTTTCGCGCCTGTTTGTGGAGGTCGTGACCGGATTCGAAAGGCTTTGAGATTGGATGCTGCCCCAGTGTTGATGTTGGTGAGAATCCAGATGTTTCTCCTTGCGGTTGGTTGTTCTTCCGAAGGGGATAATGACGGGGAGATTAGGCCGCCGGAAGTTGGGTCGGAGTTCGACGTCGGTGTGGAAGAGGTAGTGATCCGCCAAGAAGTCGACAAACTAGGGGATCAACGAGTTGACCCAATGGGCCACGGCGAAGGAATAGGATAGTGACCAGCATTCAGAGAAAGCAGAATCGGTCTCGGCTGTGGTATTTTCTGGCAATTGCGATCGGCGTGCACCTTTTTCTCGTTGTCGCGATAACAGTGCGTACCTGGTACGAAGAACCCGAGCCGTCCCTGAGCGGGACATTTCTCAAGCGCCGGCCGTTGCGTCAGCAGATGTTGGAAAGACGTATCGCCAGACCCTCTCCGGTGCCCACTTTTCGTCGTTCTGTCGAGGCGCCTCGACCGTTTGCCCGCGCGGTTTTCCACCGCTCCGCCGCACCCCCCGCCCCGGAGTTGCTCACCAGCCGGGAATTCGCTCCTCAGCTTCCCCTGCGTCCGCTGGATCTTGCCCGCGGTATCCCGGGGTCCGGCCGCCTTCGCTCTACCGCGGCTGAGATCGCGGTGCAGGCGAAGGACAATCTGGATTTGGGGCTGGAACTGCTCGATATCGACGCCATGGATACGGGACGCTACCGGGCCATGGTAGTGGTGGATCCCGATGACCGGCGGAATCTTCAGGGATTCGTGCATTTTTCAGCTGTGGCCATTCCGTCTGCCGTGGCGAGCGTGTCAGCGACCAGCGACCCATACGCCGTTCCTCTAGGATATCCCAGGTGGGCTGACAGGGAGCTGGTGTGGGGAGGGGACTGGCGTCATTCAGCCAATGTTCGCGCGCTGCAGGGCCTGGCCATCGAGCTTGAAGCCGAAACCAACCTCAAGGCGGTGGTGGACGAAGATCTGACCTTGCTCTCACCTGAACTTCAAGAGAGTCCCTTTATTCTTTTGACAAGTATGTTCGAGTTCGAACCATTGCCGGAAGAGGTGGCCGCATTGGGGAAGTATCTGGTCTCTGGGGGATTTGCCTATGTCGAGCATGCCGGCAGGGAGTTTCAAAGTTTCCAGACGGGCGAGCTTCGGGACCTGATTTCCTTGCGCAATCTCATTCGCCAGGCGCTTTCGAGCCAAGGGTATAGCGAAGGTATTAATTGGAGTTTCGAACCGCTTGGAAAGGATCATCCACTCCGTCATTGTTATTACGACATCGATACCCTGCCTGTCAGCTTTTGGGAAGCGGTGTACTTGGACGTGCTGGGGCATTACGAGAAGTACTCTCGTGGAACAGGCGGCGGAGTCGCTCCACCAGAGCGCAAAGTCCCTGTACTGGAGGGCGTACATATCGACGGCCGGTTGGTGGCGGTGTATTCGGAAATGACCTATCGCGATTTTTGGTACCGCAGGGCGGAGCGGGCGTTGACGAGCGCACCCAATGTTATACTGGGAACGCCAGGGGTGGCGGGTACCCATTACGCTGGCGTGCCGTGGCACAAACCCACGAGCGATCCGGCGATTCGGTTAGGTATCAACGTGGTGGTCTATGCGTTGACGCAGGAAGGTTCACTGGCTCGGCGATACGTCAAAACGAAATAGATGAATCATGACCAAGTTTTTTTTGTTGACATGTTTGCTCGTCTTTCTTTTGCACTGCTCTCCAAAGGGGGAGAACTCCCACCCCGTAAAGCCGATCCAAGCCCTCCCAGACTACGATCTTGAGGCCACATCCTTAGAGTTTCGGACTGGTCCGCGCGAAGACCCTACCACCATCTTTCGCGTGGATCAGGACGTGTGGGTGAGTTGGGAGATAAAGAACCTTGGATTGCAACCAGTAGGAAGGTCATACATTGCCATTTCTTTGCGCCAAGATGATAAAATCATCAGGTCCGCCGTGGATGAGTGGGGTCCTTTCGCGGCATTGATAGAGGGCAATTGGAGCCTGGAGCCTCGTACAGGATAATTTCCCCTCCCCCATCTTCCCAAGAGTGGACCTTCACGCAAAATCCGGGCACCTATGAGCTCAAGTTTCGAGTTATTCTACATCCTCACTACGAGGAGGAGGACAAAGACAACAACCTATTCATCCTGACGGTCGAGGTGAAGGAATAGAGGAGGTGCGAATCGGATGGTACATCGAATGATTAGGGGTCGCTCCCTGCCCTGATGGTTTTTCATCCGTGTCGCTCTCCTGGTTCACGGCGTGCTGGTGGTTGCCATCACCTATCGCGAAGTGTTCAATCGACTGACCTCGCCCCCTTAAACGAGTCCAGATAGAGGGTTGGGGAAATGGATTTCAAGAAGGAGGCGAGGACGACCAGAAAGCGATTTACGACCGATAAATGATCGTCATCCGATCTTTGGATTGTTACAGACCAGGTTGGCCATAGGTCTCGATACAATTTCAGGAGCATGGCCTTCGAAACGTCCCTCATCCGTGCTTTCTCAAAAACTGATAGCTCTTGATAGAGCCAGAGAAGGAATGACCTTGACCCCATAAACAAGGCCAGTTACAGTGTTATAGATGGACCTCAGAAAGGAGCCAAGGATGGCGAGAAATCGATTTACACCCTAGCTAGCTCTCGGCGGCGCTGGCCAGCCGGGTGCGCGGGGTCGACGGGGTGGAGATCGTCTACCCCGTGGAGATCAATGCCGTATTCGCGAGGATTCCCCGGGAGTGGTTGGACGACCTCGAAAAGGAATTTTTCTTCGCCACCGTAGATCCGGACGAGGCGCAGGTGCGTTGGATGTCCGGTTTCGATACCACGATGGAGGACGTGGCCAACTTGAGCGACCTGGTCCAGTGGTGTTCCAAGGAGCACGCCTCCCCCTGAGCAAGCGGCGATCGTGGATGCTCACACGCATTTCCACGATACCGACCGCTTCCAAATGGTGCCCTGGCCAGCGCCCGCCGCGTGATCGGCCACGCGCCCGAGGACGACAGCCAGGTGCGCTTCGCGGACAAAATCGCGGCCATCACCCGGGCGGCGGAGGAGGAGTAGAAAAAGGTGGGGGAGAGTTGGGTTGTCAGGTCAATACTTTACGACCCGGATGCTTCCGGTGATAACAGAAGCAGTCCCGGCACTGACGCGAAGTGACGGTCCATCGAAATCAGGCGCAGGCCGTGCTCCATGGCCAGAGCCGCGATCCAGATGTCGTTGGTGGGGATCGGGGTTCCGGCCCTCCTCAACCCGGAGAGGATTTCAGCGTAGAACTCGGCCGTATCTTCGCTGACCCCGCATACCGACACCCGTGGTGTATCAAGGAATTGGGCGAGCTCTTCGCGGTTCTTGCTCTCCTGTGTACCGTCCTTGAAACCTGACAGCAACTCGCCGATGCTGATGGAACTCAACACTATTTGCGAGGCTCGCCGCAGAAGGGAGGCAATCGAGGGCACTCCCCGCATGGCGTGCGAGTAGATATTGGTATCGATCAGGTACTCGTTCACTGCCACAGTTCCGAATCGATACTCCGCTGGGAGTCGATCTTCTGCTGAATCCGGACGAACTCATCTTCGTCCCAAGATCCGAACAGGTGATCCAGGTCTCGATGGACTTCGGTGAACCGGCGCGGTTTGTGCAATCCGAATTGCTTTCGGAGGGCTTCCAGGGCCGTCTGGTTCACGCTTTTGCCCTCCCGCTTGGCCTCCTTCTTCAACTCTGCGGCAAGCTGAGGATCCAGGCCGCGAATTGTCATGTTCTTCAGGATAATCGCCAAAGAGTACCTCTTTGATATGAAACGAAAATATGATGGCGAAATGATTTCATTATATGAAATCAGACACCAGCAGTCAAGATGAAGGGTTATCCGCTCATGCGATCCGGCGCCGAAGATCAGGGGCCCCGGCGGGCGGAAGTTTGCGGTTTTCCCTGGTGGGGACGGACCCGGACCCTGCCCCCCGGGTGGGTTCAGCGCCTTGACGGAGGGCCAAAAAGGTGCCCTAATTCTATCTATACCTCGCATCGAGCGTTGTCCTGATGAGGGGACTCCGATAAGCTCGGGCGCAACCTGAATCTCATTGAAAGGAATTTCATGGCAAAGAAGAAAGCTTCACCCTTCACCGAGCCGCAGCTGCGCTCGTCGCGGATCCGCCGCAACCCCGGCACCTGGAATCCCCTGGTGGATACCACCGACATCTTTTGCGGCAATCGCAGCGTCGATCGCCAGGGCAACTACGATCTCTACGACGGAGCGATAGGAGTCAAGTTCATTTGCTTCATTTTCACGATTGTTGCGCTTTTTTCCACAGGGTGTGCAGCACCTATGACCAAGGTGGTGGCCACGCGCCAGAGTGAGACGATTGACCAAAATCTATTCAAAGAGGGCGATGAAGTGTGGGTTACCTACCAGGACAAGCTAGATACCGTGATAATAAAGAAAGCTTTTGTCCTCGATACAGACGACCGCTCGGTTAAGTTGGACGCAAGGCGGAAAAGGCCTGTTGACATCGAATATCGACAGATACATACACTCAGTCGTCCGGTGAAGGATCAACGGTTCGTGAGTTTATCAGCGGGTACATTTTCTACAATACTTTTAGACCCTCCAATAGGCGGCGTGGGACTTTCTTTAAGAAACGCGCCGTATACAAACTACGGTATTGAGGCGAATCTCTCGCTAGGAAGAGGAAGGGGATCATGGACCGAGTTCTCGAAATGGCTAAGTGCCACTGTAAATTGGTATGGATATCTCGCCATACCCCGCACGTATATCTTCCTCGGATTGGGATATATATGGCCTACGCCGACCGAATCGTATAGGGAAGAGTATTATGATGAGGGCGAGCGTGTCAGTTCTGGCCACATGCGTTTTGGATTTGGAGTGACGAATCCCGTTTCAAAGCGGTTCAATATACGGGTAGAGGCTCAATTAATTAGTGTACTGGTAGGATTTAGGGTCTACCTTGAGCGTAGACTTCATACAGGACCTTAGCAAATTGGGGGATAGATACTATGGATGTCGGGATCAACAAAAATCACCACATCAGCCCTGCTGATGCAGGGTTGGTTTTGCTCGTATTCTTTCTTCTCTCATTTGTCAATCATGCCTATGCGGATGGGACGCGCGACAAACTACTCGCCAAGAAGTTCGCTCCTATAATGGTGCTGACGGAGCATCCAACAATATCCGGCCGTATAGTGCTTAATCCTGAACCGGTTGAAATCATGGGCGCTGACTCCTTGTCCAATGTCACGGTGGTCTCCCTGAATACATCGGGGAGTTCCTTCCTGCGAGCGTCCTATTTAGCCGATTGGAACCCTCCTTTGAATTTTCCCAGGGTCGATGCTGCGCGAAATCAATTTGCATTTCTTACTACTCAACGAAGATTCTATGACGGTATACGGCCAGGAGAGACTTCTCAGTCGATTAACATGTGGGTGAAGCCGCTATTTTTTGACTACCCCGGAGACGATAGGGCATCCTGGAACCCTGCGTATCTTGGGACGGGTGGGAATGATGCTAAGGCAGGATGGCGGTTCAAGAATTCCGTGTATGCCCGCGTGTTTGAACGTCCCGATTCCTCGGACGGCAAAGGTTCCGTTTTTATTACTTACTTCACCTTTTATCCCTTTAACGATTGGAAAAATAACCACGAGGGAGATTGGCAGAAAATCAATGTCATGGTGACAAGCCGCGACCCTGACGCGGCGGAAATTTTTGGCATTGATTATCTGTTTCATGGGCAAAGCATTACTTATTACGACATTACAGATTCTCTTTCTTCCATCAACATCGAAGAAAGAGTCTCTCCGGTGGGTGGAGATCATCCTGTTATCTATGTGAGTGCAGGCGGCCATGGGGGTTACCCTACGCCTGGAAACTACCCAGACGCAGGAAAAATAGTGTTCAAAAAAGGCTTTGCCGACGATTTGACCCCGAATGGGCTTGTTTTGCATCCCGAGATTGTTGATTCAGATACGGCCATAGCCCAGTCCTACGATCTCGTAATGTTACCCCAGCCGGATACGACCCTGACAAATATGGGGCTTCCTGACAGCATGAGTTGGCTGGGAGCTGACCTATTTTGGGGAACACCAAACGTTGCGTCACCGGCTGACTGGCTTCCCAACGAAATTTCTCCTTCGAAACTTGAAGAATCGAACGACGCCGCAATAATCCCATTCCGTAAGGGTAGTTGGGGTAAAATTCGATATGATAAATCAGACCATGATAAGTATGACCGAACCAAAATACCCGATCACGTCGTCCATGCATGAGCGGTGGGTCTCCACGTCGTGGATGGTGGTCTGCCCGGCCGCCTGCGCCGGCGCTCCTCCCAATCGACTGAGTTTCCCGCGTTGCTCGGGGACGGGGGACCTTTCCGGGGCCAGGTCCGTCCTGCGCGCCTTGACGGAGGGCCTGAAAGGTCCTTTATATTTCCTGTCCGCAGCGAGGAGGAGCAGCGAAGATCAGGGGCCCCGGCGGGCGGAAGTTTGCGGTTTTCCCTGGTGGGGACGGACCCGGACCCTGCCCCCCGGGTGGGTTCAGCGCCTTGACGGAGGGCCCAAAAGGTGCCCTAATTCTATCTATACCTCGCATCGAGCGTTGTCCTGATGAGGGGACTCCGATAAGCTCGGGCGCAACCTGAATCTCATTGAAAGGAATTTCATGGCAAAGAAGAAAGCTTCACCCTTCACCGAGCCGCAGCTGCGCTCGTCGCGGATCCGCCGCAACCCCGGCACCTGGAATCCCCTGGTGGATACCACCGACATCTTTTGCGGCAACCGCAGCGTCGATCGCCAGGGCACCTACGATCTCTACGACGGAGCGATAGGAGTTGAGCTGCGCGTCGAGCATGCCAGTCGTTCCGAGCCATTGCTCGAAGGAACGGAGCCGTGGGAGCAGGGCTCGGTCTCGCCGCTGTTCATCTGGAAGGCGGACAACGAGTTCAAGATGATCTACTCGGCGAGGTTTGGAACGTGTCTGGCAACCAGCGACGACGCCTTCGAGTGGAGGCGGCCGCTGTTGAACCAAGTTGAGTACGATGGTTCTACGGAAAATAATCTGCTTGGCGAAGGTATCGAAGGGTGCACGGGCGTCTTCATTGACCCCTACTGCGCGCCGGAAGAGCGTTTCAAAGCGATGGGTGGAGATATGGCCTGGTACGACCCGGCCACCTGCGAACCCTTAGACGGGGATGAAGCGCAGAAGCGTTTCGATGCCCAGGAATACGAGGGCGGCAGCTATACCGGACCGAGAGCGGAGATTTGGGGCCGCATGCTGGGCTGGACATCGGCTGATGGGCACCGCTGGACGCCGATGCCTGAGATGCTGGGCAACCGGCCGGTAAACGGCGGTATATCGGCGCGCTACGACAAAGACACCGAGCAGTACGTCTGTTATCAGCAGATCATGGGGTTCGAGGCAGAGGCCTTGAAGGGGATCGGCAGTGCCAGCATCGAAGAGGAGACCCAGCTGCGCACCATCGCCTTCTCCCGCACCAGGAATTTCGCCAAATGGCCGGCGCCAAAGCTGATTTTGCGGCCGGATGCGCAGGATCCGTACGACATCGACTTCTACGGCGCCAACTACTTCCCCTATCCGGGACGCACCGATCTGCACGGCATGATCGTGCCGGTCTATCATCGCGCCAGCGACAACATGGATTCGCAGCTCGCTTTCAGCAGGGATGGCCTGTTCTGGACGCGGACCGACCGCCGGGCGGCGCACACCACGGGCGAACCCGGCAGCGGCGACGAATGTGGCACCCACTGCTGGCGCAGCGGACTGCTGGAGCTGCCTGACGGCAGGTGGGCGGTGCCCCACACCGGCACCTCCAGGCTGCACAATGTGCGCGATGAAGTGGTCGATAAGCTGCTGCCCCTGCGGCGCCCGGGACAGATCCGCTATGCAATGTGGGAACCCCACCGCTTCTGCGGCATCGAAGCGGAGCTCGAGGGCCGCTTCACCATCCCATCCATCTACCGCAAGGAGAATCAGCTGCGGTTTAACTACCGGTGTGCGCCGGCCGGCTGGATCGCCGTCGAGCTGTTGCAGCGCAACCCCACCATGTTTCAGCCCGATCTCGACCCGGTTCCTGGATTCACCTTTGCCGATTGCGACCGCCTGCTCGGCGACGAGACCGATCGCCCCGTCACCTGGAACGGCAACAGCGACATCTCCGCCGTGGGCGAGTCGGTGGTCATGCGCCTCAGGATGTTCCAGGCGAAGCTGTTCGCCTACCGGCTGTAGGCGGGAATCAGGATGTTTGGGCTTCTACTCACCAGCCGAGTGTCAAGATGTACCGCCGCCCTTGACGGCCGGCGCTGGCCAGGACACCTTTATGCCCTGTTCCGAAGGAGGAGTCCTCACTGTGGCAAACAAGCAGATCATGACGGTGCGCGGTGCGCTCGCCCCGGAGGAGTTGGGCTCGACCCTGATTCACGAACATCTGCTGTTCGACCTCACCTGCTACTACGTAGAACCGGAGGATGAGCGGGGCAAAGCGCTTGCCGAAGAGCCGGTTCAGCTGAGCAATTTGGGTTGGGTGCGGCGCAACTCCACGAGCTCGCGGCACAACCTGCAGATGCTGGAGGAGGATCTGGCCATCTCGGAGGCCTCCCTGTTCCGGGCAGCCGGCGGACGGGCCATCGTCGACCAGACGATCAACGGCATCGCCCCCCAGCCCGAGGGACTGCGCCGAATCTCATCGGCGACCGGCCTGCACATCGTCGCAGGGTGCGGTTACTACATCTTTCCCTCCCATCCGCCGGAGATGGACGAAAAAACCGTCGAAGGCATCGCGGCCGAAATCGTCGGCTGCGTGCAGAACGGCGTTGGCCATACCGACGTCCGTTCGGGCCTCATCGGAGAGATCGGATCCTCCTGGCCCCTGCATCCCAACGAAGAGAAGTGCCTGCGTGCGGCGGCCCGGGCGCACCTGGAGACGGGGGCGCCGATTTCGATACATCCGGGTCAAAGTCCCCACTCGCCCATTCAGGTTCTGGAGCTGTTGCGCCGCGACGGAGTCGACCCCGCGAGGGTAATCATGAGTCACGTGGGGGCGCGATTCCGGGACGATCTCGATCTCTACCGGCATCTGGCGGATACCGGCTGCAAGCTGAGTTTCGACACCTTTGGCCGCGATATCTACTACGCCCATCTGGGGCGCCAGCATCCCAGCGACAATCTGCGGGTGGATGCAATAGCCGAATTGGTGCGTCGCGGCTACCTCGATTCCATCATGGTCGCCCAAGACTGCTGTTACCGGATGGATCTCACCGCCTTTGGAGGTTACGGCTACGCCCACATCCTCGAGCACATCGTCCCACGGCTTCGGGCCCAGGGACTCAGTGCCGCGGATATCGACGGCATGACGGTGGCGAATCCGGCCCGGTTTCTCGCCTTTTGACCGCGGAGGGCGAGTTTGTCCAGCCACCATGCCCGGCCGTGCGTCGCCGCACCAGTCTGCTTCCCTTGACGACACGGTGTTCATCTGCAAAGCTTTCAGGTTTGGTGGATTCCGCTTCACCTCCATGGAGGGATATCAACGTGAGGAGACGACAATGAGTGCACCAGGTGCCCAGCTACGCGCTGGGGTCGCGAAAGTGGAGATATCCCAAACCGGCCCACGCCCCGTCAACGACCCTCTATATGCGAGAGCATTGGTAATGGCAGATGGTGCTACCACGGCGGTTCTCGTTTCAGTCGACGTGGTGACCATCGCCGAAATCGGCACCGTTCAAGACGACTTCCTTGCCAACGTGCGTTCGCAACTCGAAAGAGAGTTGAACCTGGAGCCGGCGCATCTGCTGATCAGCGCCACCCACTGTCATGGCGAGGTGTGTGCCGATGTCGAGCAACGGACGGTCCGGGCGGTGAAGGAAGCGTCGGAAGAGATGGTGCCCGTCTCCGCCGGCGCGGGCAGCGGCCACGAAGACAGGATCATGGAAAACCGCAGACTCAAACTGAGAAATGGCAGGGAGGCGGATGTCCGGCAACTGTACTGCCTTCCCCCCGACGAAGAGGTAGTGGGGGTTGGGCCGGTCGATCCTGAAATCGGCATCCTGCGACTCGACCGGGACGATGGAAGCACCCTGGCGGTCGTCTACAACTTCGCCTGCCATCCGATTCAGGAGGTTCCCGGGGGCGGAAACACAGCCGACATATCCGGCTTTGCCTCCAGCGTGATCGAGGAGAATCTGAGCGCAGGCACCATTGCCTTGTTCACCCAAGGCTGTGGCGCGGACGTCAATCCCGCCTTTTACAAAGGGAACGATATAGACTTTCTCCGCGACGCGGAGCCGCTGGGAAACCTGCTCGGTCTCAGCACGTTGAAGGCCTTGAGGAAGATCCGGACTCGAGGGGAGGGTACGCTGCAACTGATCAACGAGACCCTCGAGTTGCCGCGGGCCGACCTGGGGCAACTCATCGTCGAGATGGAGCAGGAGCAGCGAAGGTTGCTGCAGTCCTTGACCCTCTCCCTCACGTCTGCCACCACGAGGGGGAAGAGATTTCTGAAGGGGACCAATCTCAACCTGAAGACCTTCCTTACCCAGTTCGTGAAGTACCGCCTCTTCCCCGAGTATCCATCCTACTATTCGTATCGGTATTTGCACGAAAAGATGATGGGGAGAGACGACCTTGCCCGACTCGATGCCCAAAAAAAGAGGAACATGGACCGTTATATCGAGAATATCTACACCATGGAGGAACTGACGAAAATACAGATAAACATCGATATGCTGAAGCAGAAACAGGCGTCGAATTCGGCCTCCGACACCGGAACGATCGAGGTGGAGGTAGTGGGGCTGAGGGTCGGAGATTTCATCCTGATCACCTTTCCGGGGGAACTGCCCGTAGAGATAGGGCTCGATATCAAGAAGCGATCTCCCCACCAATTCACCTTTGTCGCCGGGGTTACCAACGGGTATATCTTTTACACGCCCACGGTTGAACAGCTGGAGAACAGGGGAGGAGCCCAGGAGGACACCGACTGCCTGGTGGCGCCGGAATGGCAGGCACAGTTCGAAGAAAAGGTGGCCGAGATACTGGGAAAGCTTTGATTTTCCAACACACCCGCTGTCGACGGAGGAAACTGATGGACGAAGCGAGAAGACAAGCGCGCTGGCGCAAACGGCGCATCATCTACAACAACGATGGGGACGATGCCATCTACGCGCGCACGGGAGCAGAACTGGAACACGACGCCGCCGAAGGCCTCACCGTGCGCACAGGGGGTGAGATCATCGACGATTTCCTCAATGCGCGCAACACGCCGTTGATCGGATCGCAGGTGGACAGCAACTGGTATTGCAGTTGTATGGCCGGACTCACCTTTTCGCACCAGACGAAACTGGGCGGCTTCTATGGCAAGGAGATGCCGCTGCAACTGGTGGAAAAATACGGCCGCGACACCCTGCAGATTCACACCGACTTCAGCCACGAGCACGGCATGGAGGCGTTCTGGTCGCTGCGCATGAACGACGCCCACGACTCCTACGCTGCGGGTGCGCGCCGCTGGGACTACGGTCTGTCGCCGTTCAAGCGCGACCACCCGCGGTTCCTCATGGGCGAGCCCGGCGGCGGCGGTCATTGGACCTCCCTCGACTTTGCTTTCCCCGAGGTTCGAGACCACATTTTTTTAATCATCGAAGAGGTGGTGCGCAACTACGACGTGGACGGGGTGGAGATGGACTTTTTCCGCCACTACCCGTATTTCCGTCCGACCTTGGATATGCAACCGGTGGAGCAGGAGCATCTGGACATGATGAGCGCTCTGGTGCGTCGAGTCCGGAATCTTGCTGACGAGGTGGGAGAGCAAAGAGGACGCCCGCTGCTGCTGGCGGCGCGCACGCCGTTCAATGCAGCAGATGCGCGTTTCATCGGCGTTGACCTGGAGCAATGGCTCGAGGAAGACCTGCTCGACCTGTTGATTCCTGGAGGCGGCGGCGAGTCGACAATGAGCGAGTCGTTTGTGGATATCATCGAGCTGGGTCACCGGCACGATGTGCCGGTGTATCCCTGTATCGACTGGGCGTTCTGGGATCAATGGGTTTTCCTCGGCGTTTCCAAGGGCAAGCACAGGATCCGCAAAGAATGGCTTGAAACCCTGTATGGTGGCCAACCCGAGCGCCTCGGCAAACCGTCCTACATCCCGGTGCTCAACAATTGGGAAGGAACAAGGGCAGCATGGCGCGCCGCCGCCATGAACATGTTCAACGCCGGCGCCGACGGCATCTACATCTTCAATCCCGGGTTGGGCGATCCCGAGGTATGGCGGGAGATCGGCGACCCGGCAACCATGGCAGGCAAAGATAAGCTGTTCGGGATCGATGAGTTCGACGGCGACTCGAGCTTCGGGCAGGTGTACGAGGTGGAAATACAGGCAGGAGTTCCGCTCGGCCTTCACTTTCAGGTGGGTGAAGGCCCGAACTCACGCAGCATCCCGGAGCTGCGTTTCCGCTTGCATCTTTGGGACCTGGTGGCAGAGGAAAAGTTATCGGTTAAACTCAACGGTGCCGCACTGAAACTGGCGCCGGGCGAAGAGCAGCAGGCCGGATCAACTGGATGCTGGCTGGAGTGCCAGCTGCAGCCGGAACAGGTCAGGAGGGGCGAGAATCAAGTCGAGCTTATGCTGGAACGCCGGAACGAAGCCGCTCAAACGCCGCTGGTGTTGGATGGTGTCCAACTTTCTATGCGCTATTGAGAGGAAACGCCGGTGCAACCACAAGGCGGAGAGCGGTGAGTGAGACAGGGATGGGTGTCTTTTGATGGGAACGCCGAAGACACCCATCGGCAACTCCAACCACGATAGCGAGCCGTCCAGACCTTCCTTTTGAGGCGATTGAGGGGATAAATATGCCGGAACCTGATTCTGAGAAGCGCAATCCTGTCGAAGGGTGGGCGCCGCTGCGCGCCCTGCGCATGCGGTATCTCGACTGGGGCGGCGACGGGGCTCCCGTGCTGGCGCTGCACGGACTGGCGTCCTCGGCGCACTGGTACGACATCGTGGCTCCCTTTCTGTGCGGCCGCTTCCGCATCGTTGCCCCGGATCAGCGCGGCCACGGCAAGACGACGCAGGCCAGCGACGGCTACGACTGGCACTCCGTCGCCTCCGACGCGGTCGGGCTGCTGGATGTGCTGGGCATTGAGCGCGCCATTGTCTTCGGGCACTCGTGGGGCGGCAATGTGGCCGTCGCCACCGCGGCCCACTTTCCCGAGCGTGTCAGCGCCCTGGTGATGATAGACGGAGGCTTCGTCGGCCCCGAGATGATACCCGGCGGCACCTGGGAAGCCTTCAGCCGCAGGCTTGCGCCGCGCAACGTATCGGGCACCCGCGCCCAGTTCCTGGCGCGGATTGCCGGGCAACTCTCGGTGTGCTGGAACAGGGAAGTGGAGCGCATCGTGCAGACCATGGTCTACGAGCGCGACGGGCAGATATACGACATCCTGCGCCCGGAGAACCAGGCTCAGGTCCTTCGCGCCATGTGGGACGACCCCTCATCCGACGCCTGGCCGCGGATCGAGTGCCCCACCCTGATCGTGCCCGCCGCTGCTTTGCCGGACGAAGCCCAAAGCGAATTCGCTCTCGCCCGCAATCGCCTGGTGGACTTGGCGGCGGCTGCCATCCCCGACTGTCGCGTCCGCTGGATACCCGACACCATCCACGACATCGGCTATCACAAGCCCGAGGAGCTGGCGCGGGCGATCGTCGAGTTTGTTGATGGGTGAAAGGAGAATTGCGGTTAATAACGCTTGCCGTTATTAACGAAAGCCGTTATGTTATATTGATCCATGATAAAATCCTTCAAGGACAAGGAAACCAGGAAATTTTTTCAGGGCCAATTTTCCCGCAAATTACCACAGAATATTCAACGAGTAGCCGCACGCAAGCTTGAACAACTTAACGCTGCCACGGTTTTTGAGACCCTGCGTATACCGCCGGGCAACCGACTCGAAGTGTTGACCGGAGATCGAAAAGGGCAGTATAGCATTCGCGTCAACGACCAATGGCGTGTGTGCTTCGTGTGGCGCGACGGCAATGTTTTCGACGTCGAAATCGTTGATTATCACTGAGGAGGTAAAATGACCAAGCGCGACTTTCCACCAATCCATCCGGGCGAGGTTCTGTTGGAGGATTTCCTCAAGCCTATGGAGCTGAGTCAGTATCGTTTGGCTAAGGCAATCGGCGTGCCGCCGCGACGCATAAATGAAATTGTACACGGGAAGCGATCCATCACGCCAGATACGGCCCTGAGACTGGGACACTTTTTCAGGATGGAAGCCCAATTCTGGATGAATCTCCAATCCCGCTATGATCTCGAAGTGACCCGGGAAACTTTGGCAGATAGACTGAATCGAGAAGTTCGGATGCATGCGGTCCAACACGAGGCATGATGACAGGAATGGCTTTCATCGAAGGGTGAATAGGAGGATTGCATGAATACCGAGACCATGATCGGGGTCGCCGACGTGGAGAAAAGCTCGGCGTGGTACCAGCACCAGTTGGGGTGCTGCAACAACCACGGCGGGTCCGAGTTCGACCGCATCGTCAACGCTGAAGGCGAGGTGGTCATCCTGCTGCACAAGCTGGGATTCGACGATCATCCTTCCCTGGCCTCCGGGGAAGAAGGGCCGCTGGGACGAGGGGTGGAGATCCACTTCAGAACCGCAGACTTGGAATCCGCCTACCAGCGGGCGAGGGACCTCAAATCGGAAATAGAAATCGATCTGCGCTTCAATCCCCTGGCTCATCAGGATGAATTCAAGCTCCGCGACCCCGACGGCTACCTCCTCACCGTCTGCGGCCCCGCGCGGTGAGTATTCCTCCCGGAGGCGGGCGGTTCTGACCGGCCCGGAGCGGGAGTTCTGCCGATCCTGGCCCAACCGGCAGATTGTTCAAGCTCGAGAACCCTCCTTTTTGCAAAACCAAAAAACAGGATTCCCATCGGCACTTTTTTCGGCCTTTGAGGAACTATAGACTTGGACGCTAGACCACCCTGTCCCTACCGCGGCTGCAGCTTCCGGGCCATAGCCGTGGGGCTGGCCCTGGCAGCATTCATGGCCGTGGCCATCCCCTATGGCGACATGATCATCAAGGGCTCGCAAATGGGGGTGTGGAACACCAGCCCCGGGGCCATTTTCCTCTTTGTCGTGCTGGTCGGTCTGGTCAATGTCGCCCTGCGCCGGACACACCGCGGCCTGGCCCTGGACAAGAGCGAATTGGCGGTCGTGTACATCCTCCTGCTCATCGCCAATACCCTGCCCGCCCGCGGCTTTGCCGCCTACGTCATGCCAATCGCCACCGGGGCGCAGTACTATGCCACGCCCGAGAACGACTGGTCCGAGCGGCTGTTGCCCTTTCTGCCCGACTGGGCCACCGTGAAGGACGAGCGGGTGGTGCGCCAGTACTACGAAGGAGCGGACCAAACCCAGGCCGGCGTGCCCTGGGACGCCTGGGCCGCTCCGCTGCTTTACTGGCTCCTGTTCGGCCTGGCCCTGTACCTGGTCATGGTCTGCGTCTCGGTGGTGCTGCGCCGCCAGTGGGTCGAGCGCGAGCGCCTGGTCTATCCCACCATGCAACTGCCCCTGCACATGATCCAGGAGGGGCGCAGCGATGCGGAGCGGCCTTCGGTGATCCCCCCCTTCTTCAAGAACCGCGTCATGTGGCTGGGCTTCCTCCTCCCCTTCGCCATCGGCAACATCAACGCCCTGCACAATTACTTCCACTACTTTCCCTCCATCAGCACCAACTTTGGCTCCATTGCCCTGTTTCGCGGCTCCATCGGGGTGGGCTTCACCCTCAGCTTTACCCTGGTGGGATTCTCCTTCCTCATCAGCCGCAACATTGCCGCCGGTCTCTGTTTCTTCTACCTCGTCAACGTGGTCGAGCAGGGCCTTTTCCGCTTCCTGGGGATCGAAATCGACCCGGGGCCGGTGGGGGCTTTCGGCCACTACGCCCACCCCATCGTCATGTACCAGGCCATGGGCGGCATGATCGTCCTGGTGCTCCTCGGACTGTGGAACGCCCGCGGCCATTTGCGCATGGTCTGGCGCAAGGCCATTACCAGGGCCGAGGAGGTCGACGACTCCGACGAGATAATGTCGTACCGCCAGGCGGTCTTTGGCGGTTTGTTGGGTCTGGGGGTTATGACCGTCTGGCTGTGGCGCGCCGGGTTGCCCCTGTGGATAGTGCCCCTGCTGCTGGGCGCCTGTTTCGTCCTCTTCCTGACCATCACCCGGGTGGTGGCGGAGGGTGGAGTCGCGGTCATGTTCCCGCCCATCACCGGGCCCGACTTCGTCTCGGCCGGGGTCGGCACCGCGCTGCTGGGGCCCCGCGGCGGGGCCGCCCTGGCCACCACCTACGTCTGGGCCACCGATGTGCTCATCCTGCTGATGAGCGCCTGCACCAACGGCCTCAAGTTGGCCGAGCAGATCGGCCGCCACAAAAGGCGCCTGTTCTGGGCCATCATGGGCACGGTCCTGATCACCCTGGCCGTTGCCATGTGGATCCGCCTGGAGGCCGCCTATGCGCACGGAGCCATCAACCTCAACCAGTTCTACGCTGCCAACTCCGCCTGGTACCCCTACCGCTTCATGGACATTGTGGTATCCGCCCCGCTGGGACCTCACCTCGACGGCTGGATCCAGGTGGGGGTGGGAGCCGGCATCATGGCGGTCCTGGAACTGCTGCACTACAAATTCCTCTGGTGGCCCTTCCACCCCCTCGGCTTCCCCATCAGCTCGGCCTTCGGCTCCATGTGGTTCAGCGTATTTGCCGCCTTGATTCTCAAAAGCTTCATCCTCAAATACGGGGGGCCCAACCTCTACCACAGAGCCGTACCCTTTTTCCTCGGCCTGATCGTGGGTGAAATCGTCCCCGCCGGCTGCTGGCTGATCATCGACTTTTTCACCGGCATGCAGGGCAATGTAATAGGCACCTTTCTGAACTGAGGGGATGGGGGACTGAAAGGTAAGGGAGGCGAGGATATCTCGCCGAGGAAGGCCGTCTGGCAGGTTAAACCGCGGCGGACCGGGAACCGCTATAAACGTGAGCCGAGAGCCTTGCCGGAGGGCACAAATGGGTGCGTTATTTACTTATGAGTTGGAAGCGGGCTGCGAGTGCAGGATTTTGCACCGCGACCGGCTTCAGCGCGATTCTGGATGAATCGCCAATACCGTAATATTGTGGGAGGAGTTTTTGCGATGACTGACAAGGTCAATGCAGATGAGGTTCCGGGCCGTGATGATTTACTAACACCGATCCTTGCTACGCTCCACGAGCTTGGAGGTAGCGCTTCCAGGGGTGAACTGATAAATAAGGTATTTGAAATATTGTTGAAAATATGGGGCTGCCCCCTGCGGTTCTCCAAGTCCCGGCCGGTCAAGGAAACAGGATGATGGTAGACTACAGGGTGGGTTTTGCGATAACCAGACTCAAGTGGTCAGGGTTGATTGATAACTCGGAGAGAGGTGTGTGGTCTCTTACCGAAAAAGGCCGGAAAACACGGCATGTTGATCCCGATGAAGTTGTGGAATTGGTCCGTCAAAAGAACCTAGCTCGCAAACAAGCTCAAACTGAGGAAGAGGCCCAGGCCGAAGATTCCGTAGATGAAACCGATCTCTGGCGTGAGGACTTGCTCGATACTCTCCGCAACATTCCTCCCGATGCATTCGAACGATTGTGCCAAAGGCTGTTGCGGGAATCGGGCTTTATCGAGGTTGAGGTCACGGGAAAATCGAGCGACGGCGGAATCGACGGGCATGGAATAATCCGCCTCGCGGGGCTGATTAGCTTTCCCGTGCTGTTTCAGTGCAAGCGCTACAGCGGCAGCGTTGGCGCCCGCGTGGTCAGGGACTTTCGCGGCGCGATGGTGGGACGGGCGGAAAAGGGTCTCATCTTGACGACGGCCCGCTTTACATTAGAGGCGCAACGAGAAGCCACCCGGGACGGCGCGACGCCCATAGACTTGATTGACGGCGAATTGCTAATCGAAAAAATAAAAGAGCTCGAACTCGGGGTGAGGGTAATAAAAAGGGTGGTGGAGGATGTGGAAGTGGATAGGGATTGGTTCGCGTCGATTTAGCGGGCACCGTGCTCGTCGAGTTCGACAGGGGGTGGGTTGATGTGGTTTACGCCAACATAGCCACTGTCCGCGTTGGCACGGAGAAAAGGAAGGGGATTACTTTATGGGTTGGGAAGGCAGTATGCAGAATACCAGCCTTCCCAACTACCGGTTGCCCACTAGCCTCGACCTCCCGATAAATGACGCGGTGATCGTGGAGGTCAACAATCCCGGACAAACTTCCTAGAACAAGGATAACTCGCCTTGGTCGACGTCAACATCACGGTCAAAGTGCCAGGACTCGAAAAGTTGGTGGATGTGGCGGCCAGTGGCGCGTGTTGCGGTCGGCAAAGAGCGGGCGGATTTCGTCGGGCAAGGTCTGGATGGTCTTCCTCGCTCCAAGGGCTGATCTCGTCAACCGGCCCGGCCCAAGCGGGTCGGTAGGCGATGGCCAGCATTTCGCGCGGGTAGGCACCGACGTTGGGGAAGTTGCCGTGGAAGACGCGGTGGTGGATGAGCACGGCAGAACCGGCCTTGCAGGGAACCATGACTTCTTCGGGATGGGATTCGTAGCGCGTATAGGGGTTGGCGTCGGCGTGCAGGCACAGGTGCGAGCGCGGCACCACGCGGAAAGGCGAGACCTCTGGGATGAGGTCGTCGAGATAGTAGAGCACCCGTATCAACACCGGGCAAGAGCCTTCAAATCCGAAAATTTTGGAGCCGTAGGGTTGGCCATCGGCATGGAGGCTGATGCCGGGGTGGCCGGGTTCGGAGCGCGCATAGCCGTAGTGCATGAAAATCACTTCGTCGCCCAAAAGTTCTCGCAGGAACGCGAGCGTCGGCGGGTGGCCGAGCAAAGCAGTGATTTCGCCGCCGTCGAATTGGATGTTGCTGCGGCCGCGCTGGCGTTCGCTGAAATCGACGGCAGTGGTCTCGAACGTAGCGGTGATGGCTTTGAGGCGGGCGGTGTGGTCGGCGTCGAGCAAGTCGGGCAAGACGAGGTAGCCCTCGACTTCGAGTTGGCTGATGCGTTGGCCGGTAGTCAGAGCCGACCAGTCGCGGTCGTCAATGCGGGGTGTGGCCATGGTTGTCCTCCTTGTGCAGGGGTGCTACTGAAAGGATACGGCATTGAGTCGCCGCAATCAACGGTGTTGAGTTGCACAAGATAGACCGCTATGCCGGTCTGAAGTGATTCTATGATTTCATAGAAAGCACGATGTACCGGCCTAAGCCGGAAGGGAGATTATTCAAAATATGGCTGTTCCAAGTCAGAAAGAACTGCATCGGCCAATTCTCGAAATAGCGGATGGCGCAAAAGAAGACATAATGCCCAAGCAGTATGTCATAGAGAAGGTTATCGAACGTTTCTCGCTGACGAATGATGATATACTAGAGAAAGTACCGTCGGGAGGACAAACGAGGTTGGAAAATCGCGTGACTTGGGCACTTTCCTATTTAAAAAAGGCCGGTTTTTTGCAGTCTCCTTCGCGTGCGCACTTCCAAATTACCCCACAGGGGAAAGAACTGCTCGCAACGGGCGCGGACGATCTTCTTTCATTACGATGGAACGCCCTAGATGCAGTGCGACTGGGCGGAGGTGATGCTGACGCATCGGACACCGCTTCTAATGATGGGGTTGGCACTGACTCTGAGGATAGTACTCCCGATGAACAGATTGCGGTGCTTTATCGGGAGTTAAGTGACAGACTTGCCGAAGAGCTATTGGAGAGGGTGAAACAGGTATCGCCCGACAGTTTTGAACGATTGGTAGTCAGTTTGCTTGAGAAAATGGGCTATGGCCAAGGTGAAGCAGTTGGACGAAGCGGCGATGGCGGCATAGACGGCATCATCAATCAGGATGCCTTGGGCCTTGAGAAGGTGTACATCCAAGCAAAACGCTGGGAAAGCCAAGTTGGAGAACCTGAAATCCGCAACTTCTCCGGCAGCCTTGAAGCGAAAGGAGCAAATAAGGGCGTGTTTATCACGTCTTCGTTCTTCGGTCCAAAGGCACGTGAAACGGCGCGTTTCATCTCGGCGGGCAACAAATTTATCCGGTTAATAGACGGTGAGGAACTTGCCCGTCTGATGATAAATCACGGCGTCGGCGTGGTCTCCGAAATCACGTACGATGTGAAAAAACTAGACGAAAACTACTTTGCCGAGGACAGCTATCCTTCATCAAGCATATAGATCGAGTAAAAAAGTGATGTTACGCAGCCTTATGCAGCAAGCGGGAGTAAGGGTCGGCCCCTGCAAAGGCAGAGGTTGCGTAACGTCAGTAAAGACCGCATTTGCGATAGAAGTTATACCACGCTTTGTACTGACTGAAACCGGAAGAGAGGATCCAAACCATGGCTGTTACGGATGCCGCACAACAGGCACTGAAAGCCGCGTTGGCCTGTTTTGATCCAACGCTCAAAATTGATAGCAAGGGGTACGTGAAATCCTTTCGCGATAACCTTGTACCGCTTGTTCGTGTCGAGGACTTTAAGGAGGAACTTCGGAAGGGAGATGGGAACGAGCTAGATGGCAAGTTCCGAGCGGCCCACTCTTCCTCAGCCCTAGCGGTCAATTCATTTGGACCATTCAAACGCCGGATTGCCGCCATGAAGGTTCTTGATGCTGAACCATTCGATAGTCTTCACTTTGAGCGAAAATGCCCGACCGGGCTTCGAGGGAATGCACCCAACCTTGACGTCTTTCTGGAGGGCGATTCCGGCATCATCGGAATAGAGTCGAAACTTACCGAATACCTGACAAGTAAAAGTGCCAAGTTCTCGCCTGCATACGAGCATATTGACGACGACCGGTGTAAGACGGCTTGGTTCACCGAGATGCTGCGCCTTATGAAGGAACCCGAGAGTTACGTTTGGCTGGACGTAGCCCAGTTGATTAAACACGCATTCGGATTAACCAATCCCCAGACTTTTTGTGGCAAATCAGCAACTCTCTTGTACCTCTACTGGGAGCCGCTCAATACGGCCCGCTACTCAGAATTTTCTGAACACCGGCGTGAGATCGAGAAATTCGCCAAACGGGTCTGTGGCTCAAGTCCCTCATTCAGGGCAATGAGCTACCATGAATTATGGAGTAGCTGGGGTCAAACGGCCCCTGACTGGCTTATGAAGCATCTCGACAACTTGAAGTCTCGTTACGGGGTTTGTATCTGAATCTCCGGAATCATATACGATGTAAAAAACTGGACGAGAACTATTTTGCCGAGGACAGCTACTTGCACCAAGCATATAGAGCGAGTTAAAAACTTTGAGGAGCGACACAATGCCTAAATTCCAACTTAGCAATGCAGAACTTGCGTCAGCAGTGTCGGGAAGGTCTCCTGAGTTTCCCAAGTACACCACTCAGATCATGAACCTCGCCAATCAGAATGCACAGGGTACAAGGCCCAAGGTCGTCGGACAGATGACCGAACTATTCCGCGAATTCGGGGGGAAGTCCTTTAGCGAGTGGGACGCTTGGTACCGAGAGAAAAAGCCGGAGGCGTTGGATGACGCGACCGATAAGGTATATGCAATGGTAGAAAAACTTCAGTCAGCTATTCAGCAGATTGACAAAGCTATGGTACGCGAGTGGGTTGAGGACCTCGTCGTGGCGAAGACATTTGTCGGCTTGTGCTTTGAGGAGGCCATTCTATCCAAGATCGCGGAATACAAAGGAGCTACGTACCGTTTATCGACCCCGGCTGAGGAATCGCAAGGGATAGACGGCTTCATCGGTGATACAGCGGTCTCGATCAAGCCATCGACTTACTCTACCAAGGACATGCTTGGCGAAGAACTCCAAGGAAAATTGGTGATTTACGAAAAAAAGAAAAACGGGATTACCTTCTCATTTGACTTCTAAGCATCAAAACGGAGCACTACAGATAGAAAGATAAAACCAATGCAAACCACCGCTAAGCTGATATGCGGCCCTGCCCAGTCCATGGCGGAAATCCCTGATGAGTCGGTTGATTTGATCGTCACCTCGCCGCCCTATCCGCTGGTGGAAATGTGGGATGATATTTTCGCGCTCCAAGACGATCGCATCGCGGCGCCACTGTCTCGTAACAACGGACGGGCTGCCTTCGCGCTCATGCACGAATTGCTCGATGCGGTTTGGCTGGAGTGCAACCGCGTCATGAAGCTGGGGGGCATTGCCTGCATCAACATCGGCGATGCCACCCGAACCTTGGATGGCGATTTCCAGTTATACTCCAATCACTCCCGCATCCTCAGCAGCTTCCTCGACCAGGGTTTTGCCGCTTTGCCCGATATACTCTGGCGCAAACAGACCAACGCCCCCAACAAATTTATGGGGTCTGGGATGCTGCCCGTAGGGGCCTATGTGACCTACGAGCACGAGTACATCCTCGTGATGAGAAAAGGGCGGCGGCGAACATTCACAACGGCCCCAGAGAAAGCTAAGCGTCGTGAGAGTGCCTTTTTCTGGGAAGAGCGCAACGTCTGGTTTTCGGACGTGTGGTTCGATGTAAAGGGAACTTCGCAAGGGCTTGTCGATGCGCCAACCCGCGAGCGCAGCGCGGCCTTTCCGTTTGAATTGGCCCACCGGCTCGTCTGCATGTTTTCCGTCAAAGAAGACGTGGTGCTCGATCCGTTTGCGGGGACTGGAACGACGCTGGCAGCCGCTCTAGCAGCGGGAAGGAACTCGGTCGGCGTGGAGATTGACGAGACGTTGATGCCGGTCGTGCAAAACCTGCTGCGCTCCATACCTCCTGCGGCCAACGAGTACAACCGCGCCCGGCTAGCTCGGCACGCAGAATGGGCTACCGCGCGCACGGCAGAGAGTGGCCCGTTGAAATACGCGAACCGCCACTACGGATTTCCGGTAATGACGGCTCAGGAACAAGACTTGTTGCTAAACGAAGTTACGGGAATTGCCGGCGAGGCCGACGGCATGACGCTGGTGGCCCAGTACAGCGAGAAACCGAACGGCTGCTTTGCAGCACACCGGCCCAAAAGCAAAGCCACTCCCCAGCAGACGCTGCTGCCGCTAGACTATTAATCGGCGTTGCGCTCTCCATCTGCGCGCAACGTGCTCTGCAGCGCTTCATAGGCCGCCTCGCAATCGGCGAGCGCAGCACTCTGCTCTTTGATCTGTTGGTTCAGCGCTTGTACTTGATCGTCGGTCACGGGGTCGGTACCGGCTTCGAGAAGCTGGTGGACCCGCGCTCCCAGATCCGCTTGGGTGCGGTGAAGCTGGTTTTTGGCCGCGGCGATATCGAGCCGGGCACGCGCTAGACGGGTCAAGTCGCCGGCCTTGTCGGCGGCCGCGGCCGCGCCTTCTTGCAGCCCTTTCACGAGATTGTTCCACAGGTTGTCCACTGAGACCTCGTATGGTTTAAGTGTCTGGTGCCGAGGCGCGGCGCTCTGCTCTCGTCCTAGAACTGCTCAAAAAAGCTGGCGGCTCTGGTAACCCGCCTTAGCTGCAGATCCTTCGCTAACCCGGTTTCCGAGGGCCTCATGCCCAGGTCGTGCGCTCGAACCAGTTGAGGAGACGCCGGCTGCGGACCGCGATTCGAGCGGTCCGTCCTGGGGTCATCGGCTAGGGTGGCCACCCTGCTCGCCCGTGTGTTTTCCGTAGAGCTCTGCTAATGTGCGGCCTGTGGTTGTGGCCTGAGGAATATCGCAGCCCAAGCTGATCCGGCGTCGGACCGAGGCTATCTGGAAGGAATAGGACTGCCAGCAGTGTCAATACCGCGATTAAAGTTTGCCGTCTGACCTCCCTTCCCGACCGCCTTCTGCGCCGGCCGTACGGCTTGATGCACCCTCAACAGTCCTTAGGTACCGGATTGATCCTGATTCGGACGGACAGGAAACAAACCCGTACTGCGAGCTCTTTCGAAGGACCTTCAAGCGACCATCAGGAAGCTTTTCCTGCCTCTTGCGGTGTGTGTTCAGCGCCTTGACAGCGGATCCAAAAAGGTGCCTTATTTTGCCTATATGTAATATCGAGCAGGTATCCCTGGCCAAGCGTGGGAACGCCAGGAGCGCGCTGAACGCGAACCGTTCCTTACACCTTAATCAAACAGCACTTTAAGTTCAATCTATAAAGCAACTTACGTTATTCAATATGGTTATTATTCCCGTATTCGCTCGTATTCGGCTTTACTTATGTAGAATGCTTGACAGGGATCGGCTTTCCTGGCTCCTTGACAGGGGAGGACCAAGAGGCCATTGAAGACGCGCGACCAATAGCATTCTCACCGATATATAGATCTGTACTTCACCAATGAGGAAGCGGGACCAACTAGACTCGGCCAAGCAGGAGAACTCCCCGATCAAAGCTCGTACAGTCGTTTTTAGTCAGGGAATAATCTGTGTCCATTGAAAAACGATTCCATGTTCCTTTTATCGCTGCACTGGCGCTGAAAGAGAAGCAGATACAGCAGCATTATCGGCCGATTATTGCTGTGCATAAATGGTTTGCACGCCGACCCGGTACTTTGTTCCGTGGTCTGGCACTAGCCGAGTTCGGAGATGCTTCCCTGGAGGAGCTTTTCTACCAATCGAATGATCTTCCAGATCGTTGTGTAGCCGACCCTTTCATGGGAGGGGGCACACCCCTCATTGAAGCCAACCGGGTCGGCTGCGACGTGGTGGGCTACGATATCAACCCGATGGCAGCCTGGATCGTACGCGAGGAACTGGAACATTTGGACTTACCTGCCTACGATGCGGAGAGCCACTCACTGGGAGATTATTTGGAGCAAGAGGTTGGGGCTCTATATAGAATGGACTGCCCGAACTTTGGCGACATAGATGTGCCAGTCAAATACTTTCTGTGGGTAAAAACTCTTGAGTGCATAGCCTGCCAAAAACGGATCGATCTATTTCCCAACTATCGGCTTGCGAAGGACCAGAGACACCCCAAGCATGTATTGGTCTGCTCTGTCTGTGGGAATCTGAATGAAGTTAGCGATCCGCAGGATCGCGGAGGCTGCCAAGCTTGTTCATCTGAGTTAAAGCTTGAGGGTCCTGCTCGTCGTAATCGGTGCAACTGTCCCCATTGTGGCTATACAAACAAATATCCTCGTCCCGAAACTGGCCCGCTTCAGCATCGACTGTTTGCCATCGAGTACCACAATCCAGAACGCAAGGCACAACACCCTGGCCGCTTCTTTAAAAAGCCCGATAAAAAAGATATTGGGCAGGTCATGGCGGCTACCCATCGGTGGTCTGAGTTTGCACCTGAGTTTGTACCTGAAGACGAGATTCTCCCAGGTGATGAGACCGACCGTTTGCACCGTTGGGGCTACAGATACTACCGGGAGATGTTCAACGAGCGCCAATTACTCGGGCTGGAGTTGAGCGCACGTCGCATTGTCCCAATCGAGGACCAGCGCATACGTCACGCCTTGTCGACCAATCTCTCCGATCTGCTGCGATATCAGAACATATTGTGTCGCTATGATGTCATGGCGCTTAAATCGCTCGACATTTTCTCGATCCATGGATTTCCGGTGGGATTAATCCAGTGTGAATCCAACCTGCTGGGGATCACCAACGGTACAGGCGTAAATGTCGGCTCTGGAGGCTGGTTGAATATCATAGACAAGTATCGCAAGGCCAAGGCATACTGCGATGCTCCTTTCGAATTCATGCGGCAGGGCTCTCGCTATGTGCAGGTTCCAGTAGCAGGGGAATGGATTGGAGAAAAGCACAGCGGATACCGAAAGCGGCGCATCGATATCCGCTGTGCCAGCTCAACCGAATCCAGGCTGAAACCGGCAAGTCTGGATGCTGTATTCACGGACCCCCCTTATTTCGGGAATGTGCAATACGGCGAGTTAATGGACTTCTGCTACGTTTGGCTGCGCCGGCTTATTGGAGATAAGGCTGAAGGTTTCGATTTGCCTTCCTCCCGTTCGATCGAGGAGCTTACCGGCAATGTTACCCACGACCGGGGTCTCGATCACTTCACCGAGGGATTAGCGACCGTTTATCAGCGTATGGCTGAAGCCCTTAAGCCGGGAGCCCCGCTGGCCTTCACATTCCACCACAACAAGTTGGAAGCTTATTCCGCCATTGGGGTTGCCATTCTCGATTCCGGACTGATCTGCTCGGCTTCCTTGCCTTGTCCGGCCGAGATGAGGGGATCGATCCACATTCGTGGGACCTCTTCCTCCATCGTCGATACGATATTTGTTTGCCGCGCAACCGGAATGAAACCACGTCGCTGGCTGTTCGAGTCGTTGGAAGGGCTAGCAAAGATCGTTGATAGGGATTTGGAACTACTGCGTCAGGCCGGCATGACCCCCACCAAGGGAGACACCCGCTGCATTGCCTTTGGCCACCTCACTCGCATGGCTATCTGGAATCTACGACAAGAATGGGATGTAGATCTTGAGACAAAGGTCAAACTGGGGCGATTTTACGAAATGGTCACTGACATTGGTGAAATGGAAGAAATCCTGGAGAGAATTGAGGACAATACTCTCCCGTCGGAACTATCAGGCGAACTCTTCACTCAGCAATCGGATAGCGAACTGCTCGATGCCGTTTCCTTTTGAAGTGTCCTTCGAGGAGGTCGAAGCCAACCTCGACGAGTACGTCAAGGAAGTCTTCAGCTGCTTGGAATCTGAATTTATGGTCCTGCCTAAGGGGGCTGGATTCGTTGAATATCCGGTCTTCGAGAAAGGCTGCGAGGCCTTGAAGAAGGAGACCAGCAATTTCTGCGATTTTAAGCCAGAAGCTGTAATTGAGGCTGTTTACGATGTCCCTGTTGCTTTCATTGTGCTGCGCTGCATGTTGGGATTTACCCCGCCGGAATGGGCCTATGTCGCTACTCAACAGACAGAAGTTAATGTCCCTCAAGGTTCAGCGCGCACGATAGACCGGAACATTCGCATGCATCCGGATGCGCCGATACCCCCAAGAGGATCCGCGGCCCTACGCATCAATGCACTGGTAACAACAGCCTGTAATCTACTATCCGAGGGCGCTCCCCAGGTCGCCGCTGACAAGATTCACCGGCTCGACAAAGCTGACTCAACCGAGGGATTGGTCAGTCTTCAATCCCTTGCCAATCTCGGGATTCCATATCCAGTAATGCTCTACGAACGCCTGCTTGGCAGGCCCTTCGCTGGGCATCGGGATTCCGTCAGCGAACTGGTTGGCGATATGCTGGAGATGAGCTATCGAGGAAACCTTGGACAGACCCGGAGTCAGCTTTCGCAAGACCAAGCGCGCAGAGCGCATCCAAGGTTTCGATCAAGCCCCTGATTTTATCGTGCCTAACGAATTCAATTCCAAGATCGTCATAGAGGCCAAGCTTACCGAAGACGATGGTACGGCTCGCGACAAGGTGACTCGCGTCCAGCATCTTGGTGAGATGAGCTTGGAAGGCCAGCCGCCTGGGCAGCCGAAATTTGAAGTCGTCGCCTGTATTGCCGGTCGAGGCTTTGGCGTCCGTAAAGAAGATATGAAGAAGCTTTTGCGCGCTACTCGGGGAAAGGTGTTCACATCTCAGAATATTGCCCAACTCGTCGAGTATACCCTCATTCGGGAATATCGAACTCGATAATCGCCCTGTGGCTTCTCGAAACCGGCCGTTACGTATTCGCAAGATCCGTACCAAATTCAATCTGCTAAACTCTCCGGATACTGTATTATGAGTGATGTCGAGCAGTATATCTCCGCTAGAAAGCAGGAGGACTCCACCTTTGCGACGGGTTTCGAAACCGGCTATCGCGATTTCGAGATAGGCGTTCTGCTCAAGCAAGCCCGGGAAGCGGCAGGTCTCACACAGGAACAGTTGGCTGACCGGATTGGTACGAAGAAAACGGCTATTCCCCGCTTGGAGAACCATGTCGAGGACATCAAGCTATCTACGCTGCGGAAGGTGAGCGACGCCCTCGGCCTCCGCCTGGAACTAAGGTTTCGGTGATTACCACCACTTTCGCCTGCCTCCGGTCCTGACCAACCCCATCCACATTGATCCTCACCTGCCCAAGTCCTATCTTAGCCCACCCAACCCAAGCCATACCTTAACCCACCAAGGCATAGCCAAATAGGAACCCCATGCCCACCTCTGCCACCGGCATCGACCGCAACCTTACCCACTACGGAGATCCGGGCTTCAGCCGCTACCTGCGCCGCGTTTTTCTCGCGTCGGCTGGCTTCGACGAGGCGGACCTGGATCGGCCCGTCGTCGGCATCGCCGACACCTCGTCCGACTACACCACCTGCCATCGCGACATGCCCCAGCTCGTGGAAGCAGTCAAACGGGGCGTGCTGGAAGCGGGCGGACTGCCCCTCGTCTTTCCGACCCTTTCCCTCGGCGAACTTCTCCTATCTCCAACCGCCATGCTCTTCCGCAACCTCATGGCCATGGCGACCGAGGAAATGATCGCCGCCCAGCCCATGGACGCGGTGGTGCTGCTCGGCGGCTGCGACAAAACCCTTCCCGCTCAACTCATGGCCTCGGCTTCCGCGTCCGTGCCCGCCATCCACCTCGTCACCGGGCCGATGCTAACCGGAGACTGGCGCGGCGAGCGCTTGGGCGCGTGCACGGATTGCCGCCGCTACTGGGCGCAGCACCGGGCCGGTGCGCTCGACTCCGAGGAAATCGACGCGGTCAGGCAGAGCCTGTGCCCAACCGCCGGAACCTGCATGGTCATGGGCACGGCTTCGACCATGGCCTGCGTGGCCGAGGCCCTGGGGATGATGCTGCCGGGCGCGGCTTCCCCGCCTGCAGTCTCAAGCCAGCGTTTGCGGTTTGGGGTCACCACCGGCCGCCGGGCCGTGGCCCTGGCCACCGAGGGACCCTCGGCGCGGGACATACTAACGCCGGCGGCCTTCGCCAACGCGCTCAAGGTGCTGGCCGCGCTGAGCGGCTCGACCAACGCGGTGGTGCATCTTCTCGCCATTGCGCGCCGGGCGGGGGTGGACCTGTCGCTGGACGACTTCCACGCAGTAGCCCGACAGGTGCCGCTACTGGTCGATTGCAAGCCGGCGGGCGCCGGATACATGGAGGATTTCGACAAGGCCGGCGGCGTGCCCGTCCTGCTCAAGGCGCTGGAGCCGATGCTCGACCTCGATACAGCAGGAGTCAGCGGTCAATCGCTCGGCGCACTCTTGCAGAACGTTGCCGCGCCCGCCGCGTGGCAGACCGCGATCCGCACCCTGGACGCACCGCTGGGGCCCGCGTCGTCCCTAGTGGTGCTGAAAGGCTCGCTCGCCCCAGACGGAGCCGTCCTGAAGAAGGCCACCTCGTCCCCGCACCTACACAAACATCGAGGGCCTGCCGTCGTGTTCGACGGTCCGGATGACGCAGTGCGCGTGGACGACCCCGCGTTGGGCATTACCCCGGAGCATGTCCTGGTGCTGCGCGGGGCCGGGCCGGTTGCCCTCGGCATGCCCGAAGCCGGCTCCATGGCCTTGCCCAAGCACCTCGCGGCGCAGGGGGTCGAGGACATGGTGCGCGTCTCCGACGGACGGATGAGCGGCACGGCGTATGGCACGGTCGCCCTGCACGTGGCCCCGGAGGCGGTGGTGGGAGGGCCCCTGGCACTCGTCCGCGACGGGGATCTGATCGAGTTGGACGTGGAAGCCGGGCGCCTGGATCTGCTGGTACCCGGTGATGTCCTCGCCCGCCGGCGGGCTGAATGGACGGCGCCCGAGGCGCCGGCGCGTGGATGGCGGCGGCTCTACGCCAGGCGCGTATTGCAGGCGAACCTGGGGGCGGACCTGGATTTCTGTTAGACATGGCGGTTCCTGCAGTAAGGCTGAGACGGAGAAAAGAGAGCGAGCTGTCGTCCAAGGAGTCATCGAGGTGCTGAGCGAGGATCGAGCGCAACTCGTGGAGACCTGGCTGCGGGAGGAGCGGCAGCCCTTCATCGGGTGGGACTTCTCCTATCTCGATGGCCGGATGAAGTCGGGCCGGGAGCACTGGTCCTACCTGGACCGCGCGGCCGAACTGATGGAGCGCTCCTCGTCGGTGGTCGACCTGGACACCGGCGGGGGAGAGAAGCTGCTGAGCCTGCGGGAACACTGGCCGGCGAGGGTCGTCGTCACGGAGGACTACGCTCCGAATTTCGAGCTCGCACGTGAGCGGCTTTCCCCTTTGGGAGTAGAGGTGGTGAAGGCGGCCGTCTCCGATACCGGCCCCATGCCTTTTGCCGACAGCGAGTTCGATCTGGTGCTCAACCGCCACGCGGAATTCAACTCGAGCGAGGTCGCCCGTGTCCTGTCGCCTGGCGGCACCTTTTTGACCCAGCAGGTGCACGGGATGTGGTTGTGGGACCTGAAGGCCGCCTTCGACGCGGAACCGGAGTTACCCGACGTCACGGCCGAGCGCTGCGTGCCGATGCTGGAAGCGGCCGGTCTCAGCATCGCAACCGTCGAGAAGTGGGAAGACCGCCTCGTGTTCGAAGACGTGGGCGCGATCGTCTCCTACCTCAAGGCCATTCCCTGGGAAGTTCCGGGCTTCACGGTGAAGTCGCACCTGCGCTACCTGCTCGCGATTCAGGAGTGTCTCGAGGCGGGCGAGGAGCTCGGGTACTTTGCGGCGAAGTTCCTCCTCGAGGCGAGGAAGCCGTAGAGTGGAACTATGACAGTTGAGAAAACACCTTTCAGTATCGCTCTCACTTTCGACTAATGGGGGAATGAACGGAGTGTCCGCGTTGTCCAATCTCGTGAAAGCAGGACAACGGCCCGGAATCAGCCGCGCCGTAATTCACTCGATTGGAGGAACGCCATGAAGACCATCACCTCCCTGACCGCCGCAGCCGTCCTGATCCTGGGGACCCTTCCGGCCGTTGCCGACCCGGAGACCGAGGGCAAGGAGACCAGGAGCGACAAAGCGAGCGCCCACCTCTTCGAGGAGCTCGGCCTCAGTGAAGAGCAAAAGTCGAAGGTCGAGGAGATCATGGAAGCCCAGAAGGAGAGTCGCCAGATGCTATTCGCCGAGCACCGCGAGAACCCGCGTGAGGCGCGCAAACAGATGAAGGCGCTGCGCGAGGAGACCGACGGAGAATTGAGAGAGGTGCTGAGCGAAAAGCAGTTCGAGCGCTTCCAGAAGCTGAGAAAGGAGCGCTGGGACCGCAGGGGCAGGCGGGGAGGAGACCGCCAGATGAGTGAGGGCGAGGGCGACCACGAAAGCAAGGGCAAGCACAAGCGCGGGAGGGGTCGGTCGCATCACTAGGCCAGGACCAGGGAATTCGGCCTTTCGGGCGGTGCCGGTTGAACGGACCGGCGCCGCCCGTTTTTTTGTGCATCGCCCGGGTCCCAATATCTTGAGAGATGGCTTGTGCTGGCCGAGTCCGCGTGTCGTCTGCGCCACAACTACCTAAGAAACGATCGATTCATAGTGTCTTGACAAAGAAACTATCGTTTTCTACACTTAAGGATTAGGAAAGGATCGTTTCCCAGCTATGGCTCGTCAGAGTGGTCAATATTGCATTACCCGCACCTTTGAGGAGGAGCTCCGTGCCTTCGTTCCTCACCAATTGCCTCCGACCAATCCTGCCCTGGTGTTGGATGGCCCCACCGAGGAGCTCCACGATGCGGCGCGGACCTCCCTGGCTCGTCTTGACGTGGCCGGCTCGATGGTGCCGAGCACCGATTGGTTTCTCTACGGGTTCGTTCGCAAGGAGGCGGTCGTCACTTCGCAGATCGAAGGGACCCAGGCCACTCTCCGCGACATTCTCACCTTCGAGGCCACGGAACAATGCGAGCGCCCCGACGATGTCCGCGAGGTCTGCAACTACGTGGATGCTCTCGCACACGCCCGGGGACAGATCGCGGCTCCCGAGGGTCTGCCGCTGAGCATCCGCCTGTTGTGTGATTCGCACCGCATCCTGATGCGTGGTGTTCGAGGAGCGGACAGGCTGCCCGGTGAAATTCGCCGATCCCAGAACTGGATTGGCGGTAGCAGGCCGGGCAACGCCCTCTTTGTCCCGCCGCCGCCCGAGATCGTCCCCGAGGCGCTTGCGGCGCTGGAGCGGTGGTTGCATGAGGATGGCAGCCTCCAGCCCCTGGTCCGGATCGGTCTCGCACATGTGCAGTTCGAGACAATCCATCCCTTCCTCGATGGCAACGGCCGCATCGGCCGGCTCCTGATCGCGCTGCTGGTCGAGCATTGGAATCTGTTAGACCAGCCGCTGCTCTACCTCAGCCTGGCGTTCAGGCGGGTACAGCAGGAGTACTATGCCCGCTTAACGGCCGTTCGCAGCGACGGTGACTGGGAGGGCTGGATTGGGTTCTTCCTCGCCTGCGTGCGCGAGGCTGCCGAAGACGGAGTCCACGTTGCCCGGGCGCTGCATGCCCTCGTGGGACGCGACCGCAGGCGCATCATCGACTCGGGCCGGGCGACCGTAGCCGCCATGCAGTTGCTCGAGCTTCTACCCTGCAACCCGGTCGTAACCGTTCCCAGGGCATCCGGATTGCTCGGGCTAACCGCCCCTCCGACCCGCAAGGCGATCGAACTGCTGGAAGACCTTGGCATCCTTGCTGAGATCACCGGCAAGCGGCGCGACCGCGCCTACGCATACCAGGAGTACCTTCAAATTCTGACCGGCGACGAGTAGGCGGTTCATCGGCTGGGCGCGCCGGAGGAAAGGGGAGGAGCGGGCTTGTAGAGCGCTTCTCGGACCCCGGACGCCTTGGGCCAACGGGGTTCCTGGTGGAGTTGGAACAATAGGATTGGTCCTGACACATTAAAGGGTCTTACATCAAAGTAGATCCCGGATTGCCGGTTGGCCCTCCTCCCCAGGGTATTCTACGTGAGTTTAGGCGAAAGGCGAAGATATTGGGTTGTTGCTCAGCAGTAGTCCGTTATCCCGGAAGGAGAACGAGATGATCTGTCGCCTTTGTCAAGATGAAAATGTCCTCAAGAATTCGCACATTATTCCAGAGTTCTTCTACAAACCAATCTACGACTCCAGGCATCGTCTTCATTTGCGTAAGTCAGGGAAACGCGTCATAGGCAAACCTTTGCAAAAAGGAATTCGGGAAAGGCTCTTGTGTGAGGATTGCGAGCAACAACTGAGCCGAAACGAGAAATATATTAGGGAAGTGCTATTTGGCGGCACTGAGATCGGGATAAAGAGATTTCAGCATAAGCGTGTGCTTTCCAATCTCGACTATAAGAAGGTACGCCTCTTCTTCCTTTCGCTCATCTGGAGAATGAGCGTAGCTTCTGAACATCCGATGTGGCAGAACGTCAACCTCGGACCTCATGAAGAGCCGATACGCCTCATGGTGCACAGCGAGAACCCAGGTGAACCGTGGAAGTACGGCTTTATGTGGATAGTTCCACTCTTTGATGGAGAAATTCTCGAGGATTTGATTCTTGAGCCAGATTATGTCTCAAATGATTGGGGAAGGTTGTACCGGGTTGTCCTTAGTGGATTTTTGTACTGCTTTCATATTTCGAACCAACGCCTTCCAGTACAGATGAACGAATGGTTGATTCGGAAGGATGGATCATGGGTGGTCCCTTTTAAAAGCGCAAGCGAAATACCGTTCATCCGTGAGGAAGCCAAAAGGATATCCAAAAACATGGGAGACGGGGCTTGACATCGACTTTTAGGAGATCGGTACCTGTGTGAACATCGTCTACCGAATTGCGGCTGCACCTGCCGACTGAGTCCTGGCCTTGGTTTACGAGTAGTCCCTGTAACCTGTCCCGTCCATCAGTCCCGTATTGGGACTCTTCAAGGAGCGAACTGGGTAAATCGGATGAACGCCATAGACAATGAACGAAGAGCATTCGTCTCAAAGTTGGCCGAGGAGAACCTGGCGTTTTACGGATCCCCCGATGGCCGGGGCATACTACACGCATTCGAGTTGGCCTTCGAGAATCAATGGGTATACCTGTTTGAACTTGTCCAGAATGCACTCGATGCAGGGGCACACTCCATCGCCGTTCGGCTTGGAGAAGACGGCGACGCTTTGACCTTCCAGCACGACGGAGATCATTCGCTCGAAGAGGAGGACGTCGAGGGACTCTCGAAGGTTTTCCGGTCGACCAAGGGCGCCTCGTCCGTGGGTTTCATGGGTATCGGCTTCAAGAGCGTTTTCGGGAGGTTTCAAGAGGCCCGAATCTCCGGGAGCGGTTGGACATTCCGCTATGAGACCACCCAGGTGGTGGGCCAGGAGTATGGAGACGTGCAACGCGATTTGCTGGGGGCGGTAATCCCGGTTTGGGATGACTCGATTCCGGCACCCGAACCTGGTTTCACGACCCGTTTCGAGATGCACCGGCCAACGGAAGAAGGAGCGGACCTCCAGTCGGACTTGGCGCACTTTCTACCCGAGGGGGATCGCACCCTACTCGCGATCTTGGCGGCGTCCGGGCTGAAGCGTCTGGAAGTGAGCGGTCAGGCGTGGGAATTGAGCATCAGTGAAGAGCCCGGGGAGAGCTTGGTGGCGACCGCGTCTACGCACGACGAAAACCGGCTCTGGCGGCTATTCCGGGCGCAATTTCGACCTTCCAGGGAAGCGGTTGCGTGTTTTCTCGAACACAGGAGAATCCAGCCTTCCGAGGAAGAGCGCGAGCAGGTCTACGCTGAAGCGGCCCGAGATCGCCGGGTGTTGGGGGTGCTGCCCCTGGACAACGACGGCATGCCCAAGCCACCGGCCAGGGGACGGGTCTGGGCTACCTTGCCAACAGAGGTTACTCTGCCTTTCGGCCTGCACATCAATGGTGACTGGCTGTTGAACATCTCCCGGACCGGGCTACGAGAGATCGAGGACAATCCCTGGCAGCGCGGTATCGCGGACAGCATCGCGGAGATAGTGGCGGGCTTCCTCGAGTGGTCCGCTGATACGTTTGCGGTGCCCGACAGGGCCAAGGCGGCCTTCAAGGCCCTCGCGTTGCCATCACCCGAAGCTGGATGACTTGAAGCACTGCTTGCCGAGGAGCACTGGCTATCGGGGTTGCGGAATCGCCTTGAGGAAGCTGCGGTGTTTCCCGTCTGGACCGGGGAGACCGGCACGCTGGCGTTCGCGAAACCGGGCGATACCGTCGTTCCGCCCGCCCCGTTGGCGAGAGCGTTCAGCAAATATCCGGAGTTGAGCCCGGCGGTTCTTCTGAAAGGGTCCGTGCTCATGGGGGATGTGCTTGGACCCGATGCGCTCAAGCTTCTGCGCCGAATTGGCCTTCTCGGCGAAATGTCGCCGCAAGAATTGGAGCAAGTGTGGCAGGGTGGTCTGGAAGATTGGTGGAAACAGTTCCCCGGAGAGCACGAGAGCCGGCGGCGCCTGCTTTTTCGCCTATGGGCTGCTGTCGCTGATCTGCTTTCTGATGAGGGCTGGCGGGAGGTCGATCTTCATTGCATTCGTTCCGTGGAGGGAAAATGGTACCCGGTGACCGAGGTTGTATTCCTCAATGAGAGGCTTCCAACCAAAAGGGAACCGGGTGGGTCCGAAACCAGGGGATTCGTTGAGCCGTTCGTCCCGGACGAGAACCGCCTGGGGGACGAATGGGTTGCCACGCTTCGCCAACGGAGAAGCAACGAGCCTGAGCAGACGATCCTTTCGCAAGCCTGGGATTGGATCGAGAGCCACGCCCGCGGCATCAGTCTAATGGAGGTCGTTGAGGCTGCCGTGAACGATTTGATGTCATCGGCGAATCCGGACTGGTCGGTGCTCGTACCACTCGGGCACTGGTCGAAGCACCGTAATCGTCCTGACCTGTTGACTCAGGTGCTCGTGGAATCGGAGAGCGATCAGCGGGGTTTGCCAGTCGGCGAGGCAATCCTGGCAACCCCGTATGTCGAGCACGGTCGGGACCGCTCTCTCCTGTTTCCGGCGTTCCATGCAATTTCGTCGGCTTACCTGGACCAGGATCCAAAGCATGCAAGCTCATGGGAATGGCGGGCGTTCTTCGAGAAAGCAGGCGCAAGGGGAAGGCTCGAAGTGCGGACCCTGAAGGACTATGCTGGCCGATGGGATCGTCAGTGTGCCGCGGAGTTTCTTGGCTGCGACGTTGGCGTGATCGGCGAATCAAATAACAACGGCTATCGGCTTCTGGACTTCGACATCGAGCCCAGTCTTCCCGGTCCGGATGCACCAAAAAAACTGCGAGCGGCTCTCGCTTCCTGGATCGAGGACGGTTCCCAGTTCCTCCATGCCAAGGGGCTGCGACAGTGTTCGTATTTCTATTACCATTCCAATACCCGCCATGGAACCCCGAGTGCCTGGGTGATCAAGCTATCCAAACTGGCATGGGTGCCCTGTGAGGATGGCGAACTCCGGCGTCCGCAGGACGTACTTCCAGCCCCCGACCCGGCACGGGAGGACGCGCCGGTTGCGGAACTTTCGTCCGAACTTCTGTCCGTATTAGAGAAGGAGGGGGTGAAATTCGGTACGGCCATTCCCGAAGCCACATCGCTCCGCAGACTCTCGGCCGCCGGCTCTCGACTCGATGCAGAAGAGCTGGCGCAGCTTCTTGCTGAATGCCGCGAACAGGTAACAACGAACACTGACGCGGATTTATTGGATCAAGCACTTCAAGTGCTTACAGTTCCGTCGGGTGACAACCGGCGTTTCCCGCTCGATCGGATCGTCCGGCGGGTCGGGGGTAGTCACCGAGGCGGGCTGGGTGGCTGGGTTGTGCCGCTGGATCGGATCGAAGATGTGTTGCGGACGGAGTTGAAACATCCCGACTTCCCCCTTGAGTTCCCGGAAACCACAACAGGCCATCAGGCCCTGGATTACATCCGGGAGGTCTGGAAGCGTGCCCGCTCTTCGCCCGAAGGGTTAGCAAACGAGGTGCGCGATGTGCTCCCGACCGCCTATGCTTACTGCCTGGAAGACTGTACAAAGGATGCAGCGCTCTCTGAACGATGGGAGGAAGCCGCAAAGGAGGCGGTGGTCTTTGCTGAACGGAATTGGGTCATCTTGACCGAGGCCGACAACACCTATTTGGACGACATTGAAGATAGGAGATTTCTCCCAAGCCAACACCAGGTGCGAATTGTAACGGGCGGACACCTTGGCCATTCCAGGTCGCAGCAACTTTGCACTGCTGAAGCGATGCGCCTGCTGCTTCTGTCGTCTTCGGTCATTATGGAGTGGCATTGCGAAGAAGAGACGCCACTCTCCGCTGATTGGGTCTCCAGGTTCGACCTCACCTGTCAGCTTCTCCAACGGGTTCGGGGGAGCGAGCAAGAGGAAAGCGACGGGGCGAGAATCGAGACCGAAAAGCCACCGAGGCTGATCTGTGTTCGCGAGCTTACTCTCGATGTGCGTGTGCTTAACGGTGACTCCGAGCATGTGCCAGTGAACGCCCGCCTGCACGAAGGCACTATGACCGTCGCGGGCAGCCCGATTCACTTCGCGTCCGACGCTGCCAAGGAATTACTCCGAGAATATTCGTTCGGACAGCGTGCAGATCTTGCTGCCGACCTCACTGGCATGCTGACGGCAATTGACGTGGAACAGGATTTCTGTTTGGCTGCGGATAAGTTCCGCCGTTCCCATGCTCCCAAATTCGAACTTCCGCCAGCGTTCCGGCTGGATAGGGATCATGAAGAAGCAACCGGTCCGGGGGACGAGCCGACTCGACCGGCGAGTACCGACGCAGCGGCCGGGGACGAAAGGCAGGGAGCGGATGCTCCTACGGACCAAGCGCGCACTTCCGGCGCCTCTGGGCGTGGAAAGCCTAATCTGTCCGGCGATGGCAAGGCCGTCGACGACCAGACAGGACAACCCGGTGAGCTTGAGCGCGAGGAGTCTGGTTCAACGGGCGGCTCTTACACCAGGGACAGAGCTCTTGCCCGACAGAACGTCCTGGCGGAACAGTTGAGGAGTTCGCTGAAAGGGGAGATCGCGCCGAACCCTGAAGAGGATGATGCAGCCGAGACCGGGATCTCCAACGAAGACCGGCCCGCGGCTCTCGGGGACGAAGAGTACCGAAAAGTTGCGGCGCGATACGAGAGAGAAGCAGGCCGAGAGCCGGAGCTTGGGGATCCCCGTCAAACCGGCTGGGATATCCGCAGTACTGACCCGAGGACCAAGGCGGTTCGGCTGATCGAGGTGAAGGGAAGGGGCCGTCCCTGGGATGAAGACGAGGTCGTGGAGCTGACGCGCGCTCAGATAGGCAAGGCGTTTGAAACGACGGAAAAGCAGGCGACGGATTCGTGGTACCTCTATGTAGTGGAGAAGACGGATGACGGTGGCTACCAAGTGCTCCCCATCGAGAATCCGATCCAGATCGCCGCGAAATGGATCCTCCCTGGTAAATCGTGGCGGATGGTGGCGGAGAGCCCCAAACCTGTTGCCGGCCCACTAGACTGATACCCGGAGGTTCATCCGAGGTTGCGAATCGACTACCAGGCACCGCTTGATTTTGCGCCGGAATCATTGACCTGGCCGATTGGCATGGCTACATTGAGACTACAATTCACGGAAGGAATTACCTAAATGAGTGCCGATACCATCGTACGCGCTCGGATCGATAGCGATACCAAGGCACGGGCCGTAGAAGCGCTACAGGCCATGGGCTTGTCAGTGTCCGATGCGATTCGCCTGCTGTTGTTGCGGGTGGCCGACGAGAAGCGATTGCCCTTCGAGGTCAAGGTGCCCAACGCCGCCACCACCAAGGCGATGAAGGAACTGGAGGAGGGCAAGGGCAAGCGCTTCGAATCCGCAGAGGAACTGTCCCGAGATCTCAGAGCTTGAATGCTGATCCCTGTTCGATCCTCCAAGTTCAAGCGGGACGCCAAAAAAGCCGAGAGGCAAGGCAAAGATCTGGACAAGTTGGATGCCTTGCTGGTGTTATTGATTCAGCGAAAACGGATACCTGCACGGTATCGGGACCATCCACTGCGGGGGAAATTGCGAGGATACCGGGAGGCCCATATCGAGCCGGACTGGCTCGTGGTATATCGCATAGTTGGGGAGGAACTGCACTTGGTTCGCACTGGTACCCATTTGGATCTTTTCCAGGAATAAGCAAGCTAAGGCCAACCGTCGTCCCTTCCTGATCCAGAAATCGGCCCTGGCATGCGTGGTCGTGGTAGATGCCTTCGGCTCCGACGAATACCAACAGTTTAACGGGAGCCATGAACAGTTTCTCCTTTCTAAAGCAGGTCTAACCAACAAGTATATAGCCATGCGCGTGGGGAATGCATGGCGAGCATTAAAAAAAATTGCCCGGACCTAACGAAATGGTCCGGGCTAATTTCTGTTTATACAGATGCCGAATGGGCCTTGGTCACCTACCGGCGCTTGTAGAAGAAGCGAATTTGGGTATCGTCTTCCACATCGAAAATCTCACCAAACAAAGCTATATCTTCATCAGTAAAGTCATCATCTTCGCGCAGGGCATCAAGCAATAACTCGGATGAGAAAATGAGGGTGAGGTCATTTCCATCGACGAAATACTTGACTCGTTCCTCTTTGCCTTCTTCAACTATTATCAACGTGTTTCCATCAACGCGCCAAGTGCCGCTTCCCCCACTATCGTCAACCCACGACCCATCCTGATTAAATCGGACTGTTGACCGACTTATTGATACACTTTCCCCCATCTCTGCGCGAAGGTCTTTGATGATTTCATTAATTTCGTCTTGGCCAACATCTTCGTCGCGCAAGTAGTCCGCTAGCCCCTGTGCCATGATGTCGACCATGTCGGTGCCAACTAGAGCCCAAGAGCCGACTAGATTTTCGTCAGGAGCAACTGGTTCGGGATCTACGGCCTTCTCGTCGCCCCCACAGGCAACTAGAATTATTGTGGAAAGCAGGAATAGGATATGTTTTTTCTCCACCATCACAATCAATTCCCTCCGGGTCGAAAGGTTGGTATGTTGTGGATTGGTAAAGGGATTTTTAAGAAAGGATCCCAAAAAACATTTCACTTGGGAGTTACTTGGTTTCGAAAAGATAACAATGTTGTGGCAGATTCCAAATCAAATTCTGTGTTCCGGTCCCACCATAATTCCGTCACCCGGGTGAATTGCCTCCAACCGGCGGCTCCCCCTCAGTCGATAACCAGGCATTGTCTGCGCGGCACAATCACAACCTCTTACCCACCCACAGGGAACCCCGGCGCACCACTTCCTGGAAGGAAGGGTTTTCAAGCACCGCCATATCGTGGCCGAGGGCGAAGAAGAACACTCGGCCCTGACCGTAGGTATGATGATAGGCCATGACCTGGGTCTCGTCGCGGCCGGGGTCATAGGCGTGCATGAGGTGATGCGAGCGGCTTGGGTTGTGCTTGAGGTAGTGCAGCTCGTCGGTTACGGCAAAGTCTTCGAGGCCGGTGGCAATGGGATGATCGGGGTCGGAGATGGTGACGGTGAAATCCATGTACGGGCTGTGGCCGTCGAAAAAGCCGTTGAGCATCTGGTGGTAGCCGGCGTTGTCGCCGAAGGAGGCGTCCGCGGTGTGCAGGCCAAAGAAGCCGCCGCCGCGTTCGATGAAGTGCAAAAGACCTTGTTCCTGGGCCTGGGTGAAGTGGCCGACATCCGTGAAGAAGAGCGTAGCGTCGTACGCGGAGAGGCGGTTGGCCATAATCTCGTAGTCGCGCGAGAAGTCGGCTTGGATGCGGTCATCCTGGTTCAGCAGGTCGGTCAGATAGCGGCCCTGGCCTGCGTGGTCGTGGTAGATGCCTTCGGTGCCGACGAATACCAATAGTTTAACGGGAGCCATGGCGGGTTTCTCCTTTTGTCAGGGAATTATATATCAGCGTGCCCAAAGATAAATTCCTCACCCGCTGAACCTGCGCCGGGCTCCGCCGCTAGCAGAGTCAATGAGCATCCGCTCTTTCTGACTGCGTCGCACGCGTTGTTCCAGATCGACCGGGTCCCAGTGAGATAGCAGTTGCGCTTGAAAGTCTTCGAGAATCGACTGATATGTGGTATCTCCAGCAAGGTCATGGAACTCATTTGGATCGGTCTCGAGATCGTAGAGTTGCGGTGAGTCGCCCGAACTGTAGACGAGTTTGTATCTACCCTGCCGGAGCATCGCAACCGGACGCGCCACACCGTGGGCAAGATATTCGGAAAAGGCTTCGTCCTTCCATCCTTGCGCCTCACCCTGCATCAGAGGCAGAAGACTGTCGCCGTCCAATGGGGTGACCGGCGTCGCACCAGCGATGTCAACGACGGTTGCGACCAGGTCTACGAGCGAAACAACCTCATCGACCCGATGTCCGGCGGGGAGATGTCCGGGCCAGACAATTTGAAGCGGAACGCGGGCGGAGGCTTCATAGAAGTTGGACTTGCGCCACATGCCGTGCTCTCCATTCATTTCGCCGTGATCGCTGGTATACACGATTACGGTGTTATCCAACTGTCCGGTTTCTTCAAGGGTTTCAAGGAGACATCCGATTTTTTCGTCGAGGTAGGTGATGAGACCGTAGTAACCTGCACGTCCCCTCCGCACCAGTTCTGCGGGAAAATCGACGCAACCGAACATGCTCCGCATCCGCTTGAAGACCGGGTGCTGGTTTTCCAGATGTTCCGGCGGAATCTCCGGGAGGTCAATTTCATCGAGGGGATACAGATCCCAGAATCGTTGCGGCACAACGAGCGGAAAATGGGGGGCGATGAAAGAGACGTTGAGGGCCCAGGGCCGGTTTTGGCTCGTCTGATCGCGGAGGTAAGTCAACGCTCGTTCCTCCGCCAGATCGTCCACTTCGATTTCCGTGGTAATGCCGGGCCCTGCCTCCTCAAGCCCGGGCCAGGGGCGGTCTGCGGCGGGAGTACCGTTTTCCCAATCAACGATACCGAGATCTTTCTCAGCGTGGAGGTCACGAGCAAGTTGGGCCCGGAAGCCGTGAAGTTGGTCCAGCCCCCCGAAGTGCTGTTTCCCGGAGAGGACGGCATCGTATCCGACTCGGCGCAGGAGGTGGGCCCAGGTAACCGTGTCAGGGGGGATGGGGGCAGCGTTGTCCCAGGCACCGATGTGGTGAATATAGCGGCCTGTCATGAAGGACATCCGCGAAGGCATGCAGAGGGGGGAGTTGCAGTAGGCGTTGCTAAATGAATATCCGGTTTCTGCTGGGGCTCGTGCGGCTGTGCCCCTACGCGGCCAGACCGGCCCCCGGCGAGGTCGCCCCGGCTGCAGTTCGGGTTCGTCCGCGGCCCCGCGTGGTATTGAGAATCGGGCCCGTGTTGCTCCTTATGCCGCCCGGCCGCCGATGACGAGCAAGAACGCACTGTCCTCCAGGGCTTTGACACTATGAGGTAAATGGGCTGCGCAAACGGCAGCCTCACCTGTCCGCAGCATCAATGGCTCCGATTCAGTGGCAGTCGAGAACTCAAGATGTCCGGACAAAGCGGTGACGGTGATCGGGCCCGGAGCAACATGTTCGTGCAGCACCGCTTGATCCCTTAAGACGATCAAGACGACGGTTAAATCGTCTCCACGCGCCAGGGACAGAGAATTTCGTCCCGTTTTTTCAAGCACATCCTCCTTCATAAGCTGATTGGCCATGTTCAACAAGGGAAAGGATGCTACGGTAGAATCAGTTATTTCGGTGGGCCGAAACGGGCGTTCGTAGGCTTGCTTCATGTTTGTCTCCTTGGAGGTCAATTAAGAGGTTCCATCGAAGGACCGGAAAATTCTCCTCAGTCTGCCAGGTCCGCCAGGCGGGCGCCAGGCTTCCGCCCAGTTCCGCCAGCAGATCCATGCGCTCCGGGCGCAGATCGAACCCTTGCACCGGAAAGCCGGCCGCGATCAGGTTCTTCGCCATGCCGATTCCCATGTTGCCCAGGCCGACTACTGCTGTTTTCTTCATGATCACTCGCTTTCGGTCGCAAAGTCCCGGATGATCTTCCATTGGAAAAGGCCGTGCCGGGTATGGTGAAGCACCGATTACCCCGCCCGTCTCTGGCATCGGATTCGACAATGGTATTCCAAAGCGCATCCATTCGCAAGCCGACTTCGGGCGCAAGAGGATTCTCGAACTCTTTGGCGCGCACCTGGGTGAATTGCTGCCGCCGCCGGCTGCGTAGATTGGGGGCCGGGTCCCGCATGGGACAACGACCCGGCCATTGATTATAAACCGACCGGCAGGACGAGCGCTGCTCCAAACAACCCCGGGTCGTTGATGGAACCGCGGTAGAGCAATATACTATTGATTCGCAGGAGGATATCCTCGTGGTTGTGAAATCTCATGTCGTCAAATGGGGCACCAGTCTGGCGGTACGCATTCCCGAACCTGTTGCCGAGCAGTGAGGAACCCATGAACGTCGCCCAGATAGTCATGCACATGCAGATCGACGGGTTTTGCGTCATTCCCGGCGTCATTCCCGGGGACGAGGTGGCGCAGGTGCGCGAGAGCGTCGAGGGCACGGCGAAGAGGCTGATGCCCGAGCGCTTCCCCGAAGACGGCGAAGACCCGAGTCAGTGGACCGAACCGGACTTCGTCAAAAACGGCAAGGAAGCGCGTCCGCGAGGGTTGCTCAACCACGACCAGTCGTTCGTTCCCTACCTTTGCGAACCGCACCTGGCGGGGGCGCTGGGGGCGCTTCTGGGGCCCCATTATCTGGCCCAGGACTGCGGCGTGGCCACCGGTATGGGCACCTTGCGCCGCGGCCTGCATTGTGACTGGCCTTACAACCAGGACGACGATATCTGCGCTAAACTCTTCGAGTCCCTGCCTCATGGGCCTGTCCTCATCAACACCATGTGGATGCTGACGCCCTTTACCGAAGCCAATGGCGCTACGGCCGTGGTTCCCGGCAGCCATCGATACGGCAAGTCCCCCGGCGCCGAGGTCGACCGCTTTGCGCGCTACCCCACGGAGCTGCAGGCCACCGGCGAAGCCGGCAGCGTGCTCATGCTCGATGGCCGCACCTGGCACAGCATCATGCCCAACAACTCCGGCAAGCGGCGTACCTGCCTGATATTGCGCTGGGTCCCGTGGTGGTTCAACATGGGACTCTGCAGGGATGGGTCGCTGGAGCGGCAGTACTGGATCGAGGTCGGCAACCACAGTATGCGCACGGAGCCCCTGGTCAAGCGCCATGTCTACGAGGGACTGCCTGCCAACGTAAAGCCGTTTTACCGCCACTGGGTCGAGCCCTAGGTGAGCCGGCCTTGCTCGTTTCCGCTGGTCGTTGCCCATTTCAGCCAGTTCACATCCTCAAAGGATCGGTCTTTGCTGCCGGTGTCGTGCTGTCACCCAGGATCGCGCTCGAAGTCGCAGCCCAAATTCGCTGCACTGCGGGCCATGGCCGCCATCTCCCGGCGCTGTGTCTGGGTGGCGCTCTTGATCTGGGCGCCCCAAGAAGCACCCGCTGAGAACCAGTCGCGCCTCCACCTGTCATCCACGATACCGCCGCGGTCCTTCCTGCAGCGCAGCTCGACCCCCTACCAGAATTTCGCCTACCGCAACTTTGCCAACTATCCCGACCACGCCTATCCCTACGAGGATTTCAGGCGCGCGTTCTACGGCTCCATGGGAGACTCGCTCCTCACCGGGTACGATCTCTATCACTGGATAGAGCAGCGCCGGCCCGGGCTGGAATACGGCAGTGTGGTCACCGCCGATCTGAATATCTTTCAACCGGTCTTCGACCATCTCGTGGTCTCCCGCGACGGCTATAAGGACTGGGGCTACAGCGTCGTGGTGGGGGACGGATTGATAGCCCGATTCACCCCGCTGACTTTGTCGCGGGTGGACATAAACGGCCTGCGATTCGACGCCGCCGGACCGGGCATCCTGTTCACCGGCCTGGCATCGCGCCTGGAGCGGCCGCCGGACTACTACCGGGACATTCCCGCCTGGGTCGACGAGGGACGGCACACCGCGGACTTTTCTACCCTGCTGCTGGGCGGCCGGGTCGAGGGGCAGTTGGGCGCCCTGCGCCTCGGCTTGAACGGGGTCAATCTGCACAGCTTCCAGAGCAGCCAGCCCGGCAACAGCCTCAAGGGGGTCATCCGGCCCGAACGGCCCCTGGTGGACTGGATCGTCCTGCGCTTCGCCGATGACTCGCCCGGCGACGGGGGCGGCGGCCCCGTGGTTCACGAGGTCGGTCTGATCATCAACGGGCAAACGCGCCCGGACATACGCCCCCAGGTGATCCGCCACCGCGCCAAAGTGCCCATCCAGGTGGGTTCAGTTTCCCGTGCGACCGGCGAATTCCGCCCCCAGGTCTACAATCGTTTTTCTGGCCCGGAGCGCACCGCCAACCTCTACTACCGCGGCCGCGAGGTGTCTTTCTACGCCGATTACCTCTACCGCTTCGACCACGAGGCCGGGCACGACGTCAGCGACGCTACCAATCTGGATGGCTTGCTGGCGAACTTCCAGGCGGAGAATTCGGGGGCCGTACTGAGGGCGGATGGAGACTGGGAACTGGTGTACATGTTCGACCTGCGGGCGGAATCCGCGGTGCAATCGGTCGAAGTGGATGCCCTCGTCGGCAACGACTACCGCATCGATGTGGCGACTCTGTGGCTGGGAAATCCCAACGGCCGCAATTACGCGCAGCAGTACCGCAGCTCGTTCTACGAGACCATGGCGCGCGCCAGAGGCAACGTGCAGGACCTGTCGAACCTGAAAAGGGTGCGGTTCCACCTGGGCGAGAACACCGCGCTCTTCACCTACGGCGTCGACGGCAGCCTTGACCTGGCGGGGGTGGAGCTCAAGGCGGAATATGTCCACTCGGCCCTGTACGGCCGCTATCCGGGTCACGCCAACCGCGTCCCCGCCTTCGACAGCGGCCCCCGCTTCGACCGCCGTGGGCGGGCTTACTTCATCAATGCGACGCACTGGTTCGGCAGGGGGCGGTTGGGCGCCGAGCACTTTGCCGTCAATCCCGGCTTCACTACCGAAATGCGGGCCTACGTGCAGGGCGAGTACTCCCTCAACGGCGGCGTCTTGGATGCCCTGGCCAACGACACGGTCTACTGGCACTTGGTACAGGACAACGAAGACGGGGACCGCTATCCGGACGTCCGCATCGGCAAAATACTGGGGACCCCGAAGGACGATCAGTTCGTCGACCCCGACGGGGTATTTCCGGGGCGGGACGCGGACCGCGACGGTCTTCCCGACACCAACCGCAACTTGAACGGCGTTCCCGACTACCATGAGCCGTTTCTCCAGTACTACGTCGAATCGAACGAGTTCGAGTACGGTCTGGACCGCAACAACAACGACGAGCCGGATCACCTCGAAGACGATCCCGACGCGGACTATCCTTACGATGCGGACCAGCGCGGCACCCATCTGTTCGGGCAGGTGGACCTGAACCGCTACTTGTCCGTAACTCTGGGCCGCTACGACGTGCGGCAGGTGGCCGGAGCCGGGCGCAACCGATCTACCTACGCCCTGGTCACCTACCGCCGGCAGGGGGTGTGGCGCCTGCGCCGGTTGTATCTGGAGAATCAGATGCGCCGGGTCCAAGATGACATACCCGACGAGTTCGCGCTGTTGAACGAGATTCCGAACCAGGGGCACAGTTTCTCCACCGGATCCGGTTTCACCCCGGGCTACGCCACCGTCTTTGCCAACCACTTCGTCGACGATCCGCTGAACTACCGGGACAGCCACGTCAATGAGAGCTACCTGGAAGCGCGGCTGAATCCATGTTCCACCCTGAACCTGGTGCAGAAGTTGCGCCTGCGCCTCAATTGGCAGCGCGGCGGCGGAACGCCTGAGGGCGGAACGAAAACCCGCCGTCTCGACTATTCCTCCGTGGTCAGCCGGGTGGACTACACCATCCGCCTGATGGGGGTGACCCTTCAGCCGCAGTTCAAGTTCACCATGCTGCGCCTGGTGGACCGGAAGGCCGACCGCCGGCCGGGAGGCTCCTACGCCGCCCGTGCCTTGCGCTCCCAGTTGACCTGGATGCCGATCCTGCGCATGGAGTATCCCCTGATGAGCCGGACGACCTTGCAGGGCGGCATCCAGGGGTTGGGACCGGCGCCGTTCCGCTTTGAAGACCGGGTGCGCCGGCGCGAGAGTTTGGAGCGTCGCACCCTGTTTTTCAACGCCATCAACCGCTCTTCATATTTCGGCTACGATCTGTTCACCATTTTCGGGGTCAGCAAAGACAGCAGGCAGTATGACGACCGGTTCCACCGCTCCCGCGAGTTCGACACTCTGTCATTTTTTGCGCGGGCGGTCATCGGTTTTTCCGAGTACGGACGCCCGCTTTGACCGCGGCCGGAGGCCACGGCCCCGTCCGCGCCCCGACTTGCACCAGGAAGCTTGGAGGAGGACCGCAATGAAGGTTACCCGGGTCGAGCTCATCCATCTCGACGTGCCCTTTGAAGCCCGCGCCGGCCGCCACCTGAAGTACTGGATCTCTCCCTGGCGTGTGGTCCAGCTTTGCCGGCTGACCCTGGACAACGGCGCCGTCGGCTGGGGTGAGACCATCCCCAGCGCCACTCATGCCCCGATCCCCGAAGACATCGAGGACCGCATCCTCGGCAGGGAGGCCGCCTCGCTGCTGTGGAACGACGGCCTCGGCTGCGGGGTCCAGATGGCCCTGTTCGACGCGGTGGCGAGGAGCGAGCAGGTCCCGGTCCGCGACCTGCTGGGCGCGAAGATCCGCGACTGGTGTCCCATATCCTGGTGGACCTGCGACATGGGCCCGGAGGACTGGGCGCGGCAGTGCGCGGCCGCGGTGGCCCGGGGCTACACCTCGGCCAAGCTCAAGGCGAGACCGTGGCAGGATCTGCACGCCTGCATCGAGGCGGTGCAACAGGTGGTCCCGCGGCAGTTCCGCCTCGACCTCGACTTCAACGGCCACCTCGTCAACTCCGCCAACGCCGTGCCCCTGCTCAAATCCCTGGAGCAGTACGAGCAGGTGGCGATGATCGAGACCCCCATACCGCAGGAGGACGTGGCTGGAAACCGCCACCTGCGGGCGCGCCTCGACCGCCCCATCGCCATGCACGTCGACCGCCCCCCGGTCATGGACATGCTGCGCGAAGACATCGCCGGCGGCCTCATCATCGGCGGCGGAGCGGCCCAGATCATGGGGCAGCAGGCGGTGGCCGCGGCCGCCAACAAGCCGTTCTGGCTGCAACTGGCCGGCGCCGGGCTGACTACCGCGTGGGCGGCCCACGTAGGCTCTGTCTGCAGCGAGGCCCGGTGGCCGGCGATCACCTGCATGAACATCTACGAGAGTCAGTTGCTCGCCACTCCGATCGAGGTGCGCGGGGGCTATTACCCGGTTCCCCGGGGGCCCGGTCTCGGGGTCGAGGTCGACGAGGCAGCGATCGAGCAATACGCCGTCGACTACACCACGGTGAAGGAGCCCCGCCACTTCTACCGCTACATTCGCAGCGGTGGTGAGATGGTCGAAATCGCCGGAAACCGGAGCGCCTTTCACGGACGCTACCGGCAGGCCGGACTGCCCATCTTCGAGACCGGCTCCAGGCTCGAGGTGGTCGACGACGACGGCAGCGCCGGGTTCGCGCGGCGCTACGCCGAGCTCGATAGCAGGGGAGGAGTCGCGTTTGCAAGCTAGGCCGTCCAACCTGGTTTCCGGCGCCAAGTGATGCCTCGGGCCGCCCCTGGAAACGAGAAAACGGGTTGACGATCCGGAGGGGACTTGAGCGGCCGGCAGGAGGGTTCCGGGCATTGACGCAAGCTCGCAGAGGTGCCTAGGTTACCTTGAACCGAGAGATGGCTCGACCGCCGGAGGAACAGGGGTGAAATGAAGAGTGTCAGGCTGACCGCAGCGCAGGCCCTGGTGCGCTATGTCGGGGCGCAGGAGATCGAGCCCGGGGTGCCGTTCATCGCCGGGGTGTGGGCCATTTTCGGCCATGGCAACGTGGCCGCTATGGGCGAGGCGCTGCAGGCGGCGGGGGATCGCCTGCCCACGTGGCGCGGCCACAACGAGCAGGGCATGGCGCTTGCCGCCATCGCCTTCGCCAAGGCCAGCAATCGCCGGCGCGCCATGGCTGTGGCCACGTCAATCGGACCCGGAGCCACCAACCTGGTGAGCGCAGCCGCGGTCGCTCACGTCAACCGGCTGCCGGTTCTGCTGCTTCCCGGCGACGTGTTCGCGAGCCGCGCCCCCGATCCGGTCCTGCAGCAGATCGAGGACTTCCAGGACGGGACGGTGAGCGCCAACGACTGTTTCCGGCCGGTGAGCCGCTACTTCGACCGCATCACCCGTCCGGAGCAACTGCTCACCGCGCTGCCGCGCGCCTTCGCAACGATGACGGATCCGGCCGAATGCGGCCCGGTCACCCTGGCGCTGTGCCAGGACGTTCAGGCGCAGGCCTGCGACTGGCCCCTGAGCTTCTTCGAGCCGCGCCTGCGCCAGGTAAGGAGGCCTGCGCCCGATGCGCGCGAGCTGCGCGCGGCAGTCGAGGCGATCCGCGACGCCAAGCGGCCCCTGATCATCGCGGGCGGCGGGGTGCACTACGCCCGGGCCACCGAGGCCCTGCGGGAGTTGGTCGAGGCTCACAACCTGCCGGCGGCCGAGACCCAGGCCGGCAAGTCCGCGCTCCCGTGGGACCATGCGCTCAATCTCGGCTCCATCGGAGTCACCGGGTCGAGCGCCGCCAACACGGTGGCGGCGAGCGCCGACCTGATCATCGCGGTGGGCACGCGGCTGCAGGACTTCACCACCGGGTCGTGGGCCCTGTTCGCCAATCCCGCCCGACGCATTCTGCAGCTCAACGTGGCCGCCTACGACGCGGCCAAGCACGCCGCCCTCCCGCTGCTGTGCGACGCCCGGGTCGGACTCGAAGCGCTGAGCCGGGATCTGCAAGGATGGCGCGTTCCCGACCTGGACCGCGGGCTCGGCGCCGAGTGGCGCGAGGCGGTGGATGCGGTCACCGCGCCGCCCCGGGGCAGCGCGGTGCCGAGCGACGCGCAGGTGATCGGAGCGGTCCAGCGCAGCAGCGCTCCCGACACAGTGCTGGTCTGCGCCGCCGGCGGGTTGCCCGGCGAGCTCCACAAGCTCTGGCGCGCCGCGCGCCCCAATGGCTACCACCTCGAGTACGGCTACTCGTGCATGGGGTACGAGATCGCCGGGGGACTGGGCGTCAAGATGGCGCTGCCGGAGCGCGAGGTGGTGGTGATGGTGGGCGACGGCAGCTACCTGATGATGAACTCCGAGCTGGCGACCTCGGTGATGCTCGGGCACAAGATCATCGTGGTGGTGCTCGACAACCGGGGCTACGGCTGCATCACCCGTCTCCAGGAGGCCGCCGGGGGGGCGCGTTTCAACAACCAGCTCGACGACGCCCGCCACCAGGTGCCTTCCCACATCGATTTCGTGGCCCACGCCCGGGCCCTCGGGGCGGTGGCGGAGAAGGCGGATTCCATCGCGGCGCTGGAGCAGGCGATGGCGCGGGCGCGGGAGTGCCCGCGTTCGTACTGCATCGTGATCGACACCGACCCCATCGCATGCACCGAAGCGGGGGGCCACTGGTGGGATGTCGCGGTTCCCGAGGTTTCCCGGCGCGAGCAGGTGCGGGCGGCACGGGCGCGCTACGAGGATGCCCTGGCGCGGCAGCGCCCCGCCGATTGACGGCGATGGTTCGCTGCGGCGTCCATCCCATCGGGTGGTCCGACGACGGCGACCTCTCGCTGGGTGCGATATCCGAACACGCGGAGTCAGAAGTAGAACTCGATTGTTGAGCCGAAGAGCCGCAAGCGGTTGCGCAGGAAAATGCTGAAATGACATACCAACCACTTTCCGAGGTGCGCAAGACCCTGCGGGTTGACTGGTATCGCAGCCCCTTGAAGCCGGGCCGTCTGCGCCGGTTGTCCGCCCGCAGCGACCTGCAGGGCTGGTTCCAGGCCGGCGGCCACTTCGGGCTCTTCGTCCTCACCGGCACTCTGGTGTTCGCCTTCTGGCGGCAGGAGTGGTGGCTGCCGTTTCTCGCCGCCCTCTTCGCCCACGGCACGGTGGCCAGCTTCTTCACCGGCGTTGCGCCCCACGAAGTGGGTCACGGCACCGTCTTCAAGACCAAACGACTGAACAGGATCTTTCTCTATCTTTGCAGCCTGATCGGCTGGTGGGACCCCTTCGACTATGCCAGCAGCCATACCTACCATCATCGCTATACCCTGCACCAGGAAGGAGACCGGGAAAACCTGCTGCCCTTGAAACCATCGCTGGCGTCCGCCTTCATGCTGCAGTTGTTCACCTTCAACCTCCTGACTCAGCGCGGGCGCACGTTCAGTAAAGGCGGGCTGTTCTCGACCCTGGCGACGAGCATATTGGGCGCGGCGGGTCTGGTGGGATCCGATAAAATTCCGATCAACGAGTGGATCAAGGCGCTGCACCGGGACCAACCGGATCAGCATCGCCGCTCGATCATCTGGTCGCGGATCCTGCTCCTCTTCCACGGCGGCGTCCTGGTGGCGGCGCTGGTTACGGGTCTGTGGGTGCTGCCGCTGATTATCTCCCTCGCCGCATTTACCGCCAACTGGCTGTTGTACTTCGTGGGTTTGACCCAGCATTGCGGATTGCGCGAGAACAGTCCCGATTTCCGCAAGAACTCGCGCTCGGTCAGGTTGAATCCGCTGGTTTCCTTCCTGTATTGGCGCATGAACTGGCATATCGAGCATCATATGTACGCCGGCGTTCCTTGCTACAACCTGAAGAAGCTGTATGAGGAAACCAGGGACGATATGCCCGAACCGCGCACCCTGGCCGGGGCCTGGCGCGAGATGCGCATGATCTGGAAGCGGCAGAAAACCGAAGCCGATTACCAGTACGACACGCCGCTGCCGCCGACTGCCAATCCGGAACAGGTCTGCGCCGCCGCCAATTCGGTCCGCGAAGCCACCGCATTGGAGCGCTCCATCGGCGAGCTGGCGCCGGAGGGTCTGGAGGAAAGCTGAGGAACAGCAAGGGGCCGGCAACACCACCATGGATATGCAGCCGCCTCGGGAACCGAGGATGAAATCTCCGGCGCGCGGCGGCTGTCGGTGAACTCCTGCTCATTGCCCGGGTGCAGCCCACATGCACTCGACTCCGCGGTCGAACCCAAGCCGCACCATCACTCTGTTCTCATTGAGGAAAAATAATGGCTCAAGGACACTGCGAACTCGCCCATGTTTTTGCCGAGCCGTCACGGACGGTCCACGATGCTCGAGGCGCGGTCTCAAGAAGCGTCGGCACCCCGTATACCTTTCCGGATTACACCAGAGCCCAGTGGATTGAGAAAGCTGCGGCATTGCGCCGGCAGATTCGCGTGGCCACCGGTTTACTGCCGCCTCATGAGCCGACGCCGCTCAACCCTGAGATCTTCGCAAAAATCGAACGGGAAGATTACACTGTCGAAAAGGTCTATTTCGAACCATTTCCAGGCTTTTTCACCACGGGTAACCTCTACCGTCCAAGAGGAAAATCCGCTCCGTTTCCGGGGATTGTAAGTCCTCATGGACATTGGAAACGGGGACGGCTGGAAGATACTGAAATTGGTTCCATTCCGGCCCGGTGCATAAACTTCGCCAGGCAGGGTTACGTCATCTTCACCTACGATATGATCGGCTACAACGATAGCGCCAAACAGATCGAACACCGCTACGGCGGCGCCAGGGAAGGACTCTGGGGCTTGAGTGCCATGGCGCTCCAACTGCGGAACGGTATTGGCGCCATTGATTTCCTGCAAAGCCTGCCGGAGGTCGACGAGGAACGCATCGGTTGCACCGGCGCGTCGGGCGGTGGAACTCAAACTTTCATCTTGTCGGCCGTTGATCAACGCATCAAGGTTGCCGCCCCGGTCAATATGATCTCCGCGACGATGCAGGGGGGATGTATATGCGAGAACGCCCCGAATCTGCGCCTGGAAGCGAGCAACCTTGAAATCGGGGCATTGATGGCACCGCGTCCTCTTCTGCTCGTTTCAGCGACAGGCGACTGGACGGCAAAAACGCCGACCGTCGAATATCCTGCCATCCGCAGCATCTACGCCCATTTCGAGGCCCTGGACAAGGTGCGCCACGTTCAGGTGGATGCGGAGCACAACTACAACCAGGAGAGCCGGGAGGCGGTCTATGCTTGGTTCGCGAAATGGCTTTTGGGGGCGGAGGACACGTCAGGGTTCAAAGAGGTCCCCTACGAGGTCGAAGCGGATGAGGCGTTGCTGGTTTTCTCGGACCGTGATTTGCCGGCGCAGGCTCTGAAACAGGAGGAAATTCTGCCCGCCTGGGTGAATCGATCTCGAGAAGCCATGGCCAAAGGGAAACCGGCAAACGAGTTCGAACATCGGAGGTTCAAGGAGGAGATGGGTGCTGTGCTGGGGCATGCGCTCGGATTGCAATTGCCAGGCAGTGGTGAGGTGACGCTCGTCGAACCTGAGGGCGCATTTCCAACGACCTGGCGGACAAACTATTCAGCGCGCCACCTTGTCATCGGCAGGCAAGGGGTGGGAGATGCCATCCCTGCCATCCTGTTTCGTCCGGAACCGCCTGCAGGAAACGACCCGGTAGTCGTCATCGCGCATGCGCAAGGGAAGGAGAGGCTGATCGACTCGGAGACGGGTGAGCCCTTGCCGATTATCACCGATTTGTTGAGCTCGGGCCGCAAGGTCCTCGATATCGACGTCTTCGCGACCGGAGAACATGGGAAATATTCGAGGCCGGAGGACGCACAAAAATTCACCACCTACAACCGGACAACGGCGGCCTTACGGGTGCAGGATATTCTCACGGCGTTAAGCTGCTTCACGGCCGCAGGCGATGCTTCGAATGTCAGCTTGATCGGAATCGGTGAGGCAGGTTTGTGGGGATTGCTTGCGGCAGGATTCACCAGTGTCAAAAACGTCGTCGTCGACGCGGCCCGATTCGACAACAGCAGCGATGATGCCTATTTGGAGACCCTGCCGATTCCGAGCCTGCGCCAGGCAGGTGATTTCCGCACCGCGGGGACACTTGTTGCTCCCCGGAATCTCATAATCCACAATACCGGCCATGCCTTGGACACCAGGTGGATTGAAGATGTGTACCGGATTATCGGGGCGGGACAGCATCTGCTTGTGAGAAACGAACCGATGTCGGATGCCGAGATTGTAGCAAGAATAGCTGAGTTGTAATTTGGCAGAAATTGGTGGGCTTGCGGTCACCATGTCCCCCCGCTCCATCCTGTGGTTTACGGTTGGCGCGGGCCGCCCTTCTCACTCGGTCGCCTTCCCTTTTTTCCCATCCACTAGAGGTCCAGCTCGACCCCCAGGCGAATCTGGCGCGGACCGCCGAAAAGATCGCCGCCTTGGGCGATCCAGTAGTGCTGCCGGTTGCCCAGGTTGATGGCTTCGTATAGCTGCCTGTAGGTCGGACCGCCGCTGGCCTCGACGATCTGGTGCCGCGCGCGTCGGACAGGGTATAGTTGAATTCGGTGCGCAAGCGCTTCACGCGGCGCAGCTTGAAGACGAACTCCAGGCCCTTGGTGGTGGCGAAATCGCCGTTTTGCAGAAAGTTGTAGGCGTTGGCGTTTTGCGCATTGGCGGAAACATCCTGCCGCTGGAGCTGCAACTGTCCCTCGACATCGCGGTAGAAGCCGGTAATGTCGAAGGATGCCACCGCGGTGAATTGGCGCTCGAAGGCGTCGAAGCCGAAGAAGTCGGCCCGGTTGGTATTGCGGATGAGGGCGGCAAAATCATCCAGGCTGCCCTCGCCGTCGGGCAGGGTCTCGGCCTTGGCGATGAGCGCGTCCATTACCTTGTCCTCGGCGATCTCCCCGGCGTAGTGGCGGTCGTACACCGCATCCAGTTCGGGGTAGTTGTTCTCGATGGCGTTGCGGATCGGGCTGGAGGCGATGCCGAAGCGCTTTTTGTAGGCGGAGGTGAAATTATCGGTCTCGCTCAGCACGCCGACCCGCCAATCGGGCGAGCCGGTGCGCAGCCCCTGCAGGATGATACCCGCGTTGGCACCGCCGTACTCGGCGTTGAAGCCGCCGGCCTGGAGCTAGATCTCCTGCAGGGCCTCGTCGATCAGGTGGACGGCCATGCCCCCTGTGACCGGATTGCGCACGCTGGCCCCATCGACATAGTAGCCGATCTCGTCGGAACGGGAGCCGCGGATGTGCAACCTCCCCTCGTCCAGGACCACCCCGGGCTGCAGATTGAACACTTGCCCCACGCCTCTGAAGGGCAGGATCTCCAGGTCCTCGGCATCGACGATGCGCACTGCATTGGTGGCGTTTTTGTCGATGATCGGCCGCTCTGCCCGGATTATCACCTCCTCGACCTGGATATCCGAAGATGTCAGTTCAACGGCGATGCGCGTACTCAGGCCGGCAGAGACCCGCACCTCCTCGACGGTATAGTCCGCGTAGCCGATATGCGTGGCCTTGAGGGTGTAGGTACCCGCCCGCAGGTTGAGAATGAAAAAGCGGCCCTTTTCGTCCGCCTCGGTTTCAAGCTCGGTATCTACCACCACGATGTTGGCATTGGGCAGGGCCTCGCCGGTAGCGGCGTCCTTGACCACACCGGCGATCTTGCCGCCTGTACTGGCCTCGGCTGGAGCCAGGCTCAGCGCGAGCATGACGCCCAGGGCGGTCGGGACGCGAAGAACCTCTGCAAACCCGGTCATATACCCTATCCCTTCTTTGTTGGGGACCTCAATACGCCTTCCCATCAGGCGCAGCCAGTCTATTAAAAGAAAGTCACGCCCGCTATCAGAAACGATCCCTTCCAAGCTCCAAGTCCGGGGTTCAGCACCTTGACAGGGGAGGCCGAATGGTCCTCAATCTTCATCCGGGAAAAGGGGCAAATCAAACTGAAGGGAGTCCGGAATACCATGTCTGACGAACTTGAGGAATTGCGCGTCTCCAACGATGCCATGAACGACGCCGGGGAGTTGCGCCGCCGCATCGCCGCCGAGGGCTATCTCTTCTTCAAACGGTTGCAGAGTCCCGACAAGACGCTCGAGTTGCGCCGCGAAATGATGGCCATGATTCAGCAGGTGGGCTGGCTGCGGGCTGGAACGGACCCCATGGACGGCATCGCAGATATCAGCATGCGCTACACCGAAGGCGATAACGAATACAGTGCCGGATATGCCGAGGTCTATAAAATCGAGAACTTTCACCGCTCGGCGCACTGGCCCGAATACATGGATATGGTCGAGAAGATCCTGGGGGCGCGGGTCATGCCGCATCCACAGAAGATCGCCCGCATCTGGTTCCCCCGGTACACCGAACACACCACTCCCGAGCATCAGGATTTCGTCCACTTCCAGGGCAGCTTCAACAACCTGACTTGCTGGGCCCCCATCGGCGATTGCCCGATCGAGTTGGGCGGCCTGGCGGTCATTCCCGAATCGCACAAGGTCAACCGCGTCCTGGATCATCATTTTTCGCTGGGCGCCGGCGGTTTGATTGTCGGCGAGACGGCACATGAAGATGTCAACCCGGTATGGCATTGCAGCGATTATGAAGCCGGGGATACCCTCTTTTTCCCGGCACTGACCATCCACCGGGCTTTGCCCAACCACATCGAAGACCGCTTGCGCCTGTCGCTGGATAACCGCTACCAGGCGGTTGGCGCACCCATCGCCGAGCACATGCTGGAGCCCCATGGTCCCAGCCAACTCACCTGAGACGACATTTATCCCCAATGGAAGTCGGACGATCTCAAATACTATTGGAAGCACTATGACAATCCGGTGGTCGAGCGCGACTTCGGCTATGGACAAAGGGGTTGGGCAGAGGCGTTGGATATGGCGCGCAGCGGAAATGAAGATGCCATCTACATGTTGAAACGGGCGATCAAGAACTCCAGGGACGGGGTGAATCTTGAAGAGGCTGCCGCTGTATTGACTGAAATCGGGGTGGAACCGGAGTACCAGGTTCCCCGACAGTCGGCACCTTGACAGAGAATTCAAAATGGCGCCTGAAATTCTCCATACATCGAGTTTGGCCCGAATATTGAAATGAAATCATCGGTCCTTGATGATCCTGGAAGGCAGGCGAAAACCGCTTCCGATCGTCAAGCTGGAGTTCCCATCCTGATTCTGCGCCTGGACGGGCGAAGGAAAAGTTGATGCTACAGGCGGCGCTTTTGATCTCGATGGAACCATATTGGACCGGCGACAATCCCGAGGCCGATATTCGCGGCGCCAAGTCCTTCGGGATGAAAGCGATTTGGAAGCGAGACGAGTTCTGGGAGGCGCCTGAGATTGTCGCTGCGGTTGTCGACGATCTCGACGAGTTGCCGAGTGCGATACGCAACCTCGGGTGAGTTCGTATGCGCCAGTGCGTGGCAAGCTTTCAAGAGATGCACACCAATGGTCAACAGAGTATTCCCCGCCGCATTGCTTGCCGCGCTAGCGGCAGCGTGCGGAGGAAAGGATGAACCGCTCGGCTTCGAGGCGGGAGCGCTCGGTGGGTAAGTCCTCGCCATCGCCACTGTCAGCAAGGGCGACACGGACATGAGCGCCGTGCTGGAGAATTTCGCCTCAGCCCAACCGGACGGCATCTTCCTGCCGCTCTTTGCAGCCGAGGGGTATCATTTCGTCAGCCAGGCGAAGGAGTTTGACAAGTTGGAAGAGGTAACGCTCATCGCCGGCTCCACTACAAGTACGCAGGAGTTCCTCGGGAAGCCGGAATCGGAAGGGGTCTACCTTTCGGGGCACGACTCGGATTTGGGCACCAACGCCAATCAGGTGACCGGCAAGGACGCCAGGGCGCTGTCGGCCGTGTACCAGGCTGCTGCCGACGCCAACTTCTTTTTCCACTCCTACGACGCCACGACGCTGCTTCTCAGCGCCATCGAATCCGTCGCCGTAGAGGAGGGCGGGAAGTTGTACATAGACCGCGTCGCCATGCGCCGGGAGATCGGGGCGACGGCCGATTTTCAGGGGATTACCGGCGTACTCACCTGCGACTATTTCGGCGACTGCGGCACCGGGCGCGTGAACATCTACTACCACGCGGACTCGGGCATCGCGGACGCCGCGCAGTTGCCCGTGGTCTATCGCTACGCGCCGTGAGCCGGCCGCGGTGGCAACGCCGGACCCTGCGGCGGCGATATAAATCCAGGTTGGCAGTTGACAAATTTTGTTGGTATGATAAATTGTCATACCTGGGAGGAATCGTCATGATCAAAGCAAAAATCGCGATTACCCTGGACGAGGAAATCGTCAGGCAACTGGACTACCTGGTCGGACAGCGGGCATTTAAAAACCGAAGTCAGGTGATCCAGGAAGCCGTAGCTGAAAAACTGGAACGGCTCAGCCGTGGCCGGCTTGCCCGTGAATGTGCGAAATTGGACCCAGTAGCCGAACAAGGACTGGCCGACGAAGGCCTCGCGGAGGACCTGAAGAATTGGCCCGAATATTGAGAGGAGAAATCCGCTGGGCTGACCTGAGTCCTACCCGGGGTCAGGAACAGGCCGGGCGTCGTCCGGTTCTGATCTTGAGCCATGAGGTGTTCAATCAGCGCTCCGGTACGGTAATCGCCATGGCGATTACCAGCCAACGGCAACGGGCAGGATTCCCTCTGACCTTGCCCCTTGGATCTGAAGATCTTCCCAGGCAATCCTGGGTCAAGATCGGGCAGGTCCGCACCCTGTCTGTAGACCGGATTGGACGAAGACTGGGGCGTGCATCCCCTCAAGAGTTGGAACAAACCATCGAAGGGTTGAATGAGATCATCGGCCCCTGATGTTGGTATCCGGCAGTCGAAGACCGCTTCCAATCGTCAAGCAGAGGTTCCCCTGCTGATTCATCGCCTGACCGCCCGGGTGTTCCCGCCCTAAAATGGATTGTACCTGATGAGAAACTTCTTACCCTACCCGAATGATCAGGCCCTGCTTCGGCGGATGGCGCCGGCTGTGGGGGCCATTGTTCTTATCGCTTGCCTGGCCAGTACTTCCTGTACCTCCACCCAGGGGGCAAACGGGGCCGAGTTAGAATTCACCTTTCAAAGCGATGCGGAGGGCTGGACCGCCGGCTTCGCCGACCTTCCCGCAGATTTCGAGCCGTCGATCTACGAACTCGACTCCGGTTATCGCCCTCTTCCCCCGGGCCTTGAAGGCAATGGCCTCTACATCCAGGGACACAATCGCAGCGACGATCTTTTCATGTTCTTCAAGAGGCGCATAGACGGGCTCAGGGAGGATGCGGACTACGAGGTGTTCGCCTCCCTCGATCTGGCGACCAACGTTGCCTCCGGCCTGATCGGCATCGGCGGTTCCCCTGGGGAGAGCGTGTTCGTCAAGGCGGGAGCGTCCACCGTCGAACCTCAGGCCGTCGGGGAAATCCTCAGAATGAACATCGACAAGGGCAACCAGTCCAAGGGCGGCGAGGCCATGGTCGTCGTGGGCAACGCCGCCCACCCCGAGGTGGAGCGCGAGGAGTACCGGCTCAAATCCCTGGACAACGCCGGCAATCCAGTGCATGTCACCACCGACAGCAATGGGGGGCTCTGGCTCATCGTCGGCACCGACTCCGGCTTCGAGGGGTTGAGCACTTTCTACTATGCCCGCATTGAATTTACGCTCAGGGCGGTGAAATCTTCCGCCTCGAAGGCTTCACCTCTCGGACCGACTTCATCCTTCACTCTTCGAGGAGCACTACGAGAATGAGCACCCGCGACCTGAACTGGATTGCGAACTACATCTGGGGCATCGCCGACGACGTTCTGCGCGACCTCTACGTGCGCGGCAAGTACCGCGACGTGATCCTGCCCATGACTGTGCTGCGCCGGCTCGACGCGGTGCTGGAGGACAGCAAGCAGGCGGTCCTGGACATGAAGGCCACCCTCGACGAGGCCGGAGTCGTCGAGCAGGATGCGACCCTGCGGCAGATCGCGGGACAGGCCTTCTACAACACCTCGAAGTTCACCCTGCGCGACCTGCGCGCCCGCGCCAGCCGCCAGCAGCTCGAGGCCGACTTCCGCGCCTGGCTCGACGGGTTCTCTCCCAACGTGCAGGACATCCTCGACAACTTCGAGTTCCGCAACCAGATACAGAGGCTCTCCAGGGCCGACGCCCTGGGCACGCTGATCGAGAAGCTGACCTCGCCCGACATCAACCTGAGCCCGGCCCCGGTGCGCAACGCCGACGGCACGGTCCGGCACCCCGGCCTCGACAACCACGGCATGGGGACGATCTTCGAGGAGCTGATCCGGCGCTTCAACGAGGAGAACAACGAGGAGGCGGGCGAGCACTGGACCCCCCGCGACGCCGTGACCCTGATGGCGAAGCTGGTCTTTCTGCCCGTCGCCGACCAGATCAAGTCCGGCACCTACCTGATCTACGACGGAGCCTGCGGCACCGGCGGCATGCTGACCGTGGCCGAGGACGTGCTGCAGCAGCTCGCCGCCGAACACGGCAAGCAGGTCTCCACCCACCTCTACGGCCAGGAGATCAATGCCGAGACCTACGCCATTTGCAAGGCCGACCTGCTGCTGAAGGGCGAGGGGGACGCCGCCGACAACATCGTGGGCGGCCCCGAGCACTCCACTCTGGCCAACGACGCCTTCCCGTCCCGCGAGTTCGACTTCATGCTTTCCAATCCGCCCTACGGCAAGAGCTGGAAGACCGACCTGGAGCGCATGGGCGGCAAAAAGGAAATGCGCGACCCGCGCTTCGTGATCGAGCACGGCGGCGATCCCGAGTATTCCCTGGTCACCCGCTCCAGCGACGGCCAGATGCTCTTTCTCGCCAACAAGCTCTCCAAGATGAAGCAGGGGGGCAGCCGCATCGCCGAGGTGCACAACGGCAGCTCCCTGTTCACCGGCGACGCCGGCCAGGGCGAGAGCAACATCCGCCGCTGGATGATCGAGAACGACTGGCTGGAGGCGATCGTCGCCCTGCCGCTCAACATGTTCTACAACACCGGCATCGCCACCTACGTATGGGTGCTCACCAACCGCAAGCCGGAGCATCGCCAAGGCAAGGTGCAGTTGATCGACGCCAGCGAGTGGCACCGGCCGCTGCGCAAGAACCTGGGCAAGAAGAACTGCGAGCTCGGCGAGGAGGACATCCAGCGCATCTGCGACACCTTCCTCGCCTTCGAGGAGAGTGAGCAGAGCAAGATCTTCGACAATGCCGTCTTCGGCTACTATAAGGTGACGGTCGAGCGGCCGCTGCGGCTCGAAGGGGCCGACCCCGGCCGCGCTTACAAGGCCGCCGAGATCAAGAAGCTGAAGGAAAGCTGCGAGCGCGGCGAAACCGCACCGCCTATCATCAAGAAGATCCACAAAAGAGGCACCGAGGCCGACCCGTTGCGCGGCCGGTTCCAAGCCACTGTCAACGGCAGGTGCGTCGTGGTGGAGTACGAACCGGACACCGATCTGCGCGACACCGAGCAGATTCCGCTGCAGGAGGAAGGGGGCATCGAAGCGTTCCTGCGGCAGGAGGTCCTGCCCTACGCGCCTGACGCCTGGTACCAAGCGGACAGCGTGAGGATCGGCTACGAGATCAGCTTCACCCGGTACTTCTACAAGCCCCAGCCGATGCGGACGCTGGAGGAGATCAGGGCTGATATTCTGGCGCTGGAGAGAGAGACCGAGGGGCTGCTCGAGAAGATTATCGGGGACGGAGGCAAATGACAGAATGAGTCGCTACCACGCCATTGTTGGATCAGGATGCGCCGGCCTTACTCTTGACGTATTACGCTACTCGTAATATCTTGCCATGATAATATCCTTTGCCGACAAGCGCACTGAAAAGGTTTTCCACGGTGTGCGCGAAGCGTCCTTTCCCGGGCAACTCTTGAAAAGAGCGCGAAGTAAGCTGGATCGCCTCAACTACGCGTCCAGTCTCCAGGATCTTCGGGTGCCACCCAGGGAATCGGCTCGAACGGCTCAAAGGGGATCGGCAGGAGCAATACAGCATCCGCGTTTCGCGCGGGTGGCAGATATGCTTCGTATGGAAGGATGGGGACGCCTTCGAGGTTGAGTTGAGTAACCACTATTAATGAGGAACGGAGAGGAAATTTGATGAACGTACCCACAAATCGAATCGCCACCCATCCCGGTGCATTTCTTCTGGAGCAGATTGAGGAGATGGGGCTGACCGTCAACGGATTGGCCCGGGACATCAACCTGCCCGCCACGAGGCTCCATGAAATCGTTCACGAGCGGCGCGGTGTAACGGCCCAGACTGCGATAGCCCTCGGCGAGTACTTCGGTCAGACTCCAGAGTTCTGGATTAACGCCCAGAAGGTTTATGAATTATCGAAAGAGTTGGTCGAGAATGGCGAGGAGATTCGTTCAAGAATCCGCCGTCGTGCCAAGGATCGGACTCCGGCAGTGTGGTCCGCAACATCGCCGGAACATTGATCTGGATTGGCGAGCCGACGAAAGGGAAAGGAACCGTTGGTGCAGAACAGTACACGGTCACATGGAGCAGGAGGGAAGAGGGCAACCGATACCACAGGAGCGAGCGATGTCCAGCACCGAGATAACCTTCGAGGGCGGCATCGAAGCGTTCCTGCGGCGGGAGGTCCTGCCCTATGCCGCTGACGCATGGTACCAAGCGGACAGCGTGAGGATCGGCTACGAGATCAGCTTCACCCGGTACTTCTACAAGCCGCAGCCGATGCGCACGCTGGAGGAGATCCGGGCGGATATTTTGGCGCTGGAGAAAGAAACGGAAGGGATATTAGCCGAGATCATTGGAACGGATAGAAGTACGAAGTTACCCTGATCAATAATCACTTCGGGAGGGAACACCTATGGCATTGGAAGAGCGGATCGTTGCCTGGAGCAAGGAACGCCCGGCGTGGCAACGCGAGGTCATGCGAAGGACCGCTACCGGAGAGCTACTATCCGGCGAAGACTACGACCGACTGGTTGATGATATTGTCTCCTCTGATCGACGCGCGGCTGTCACCTTCGGTCTGGAGCACCTTCCAAAAACCGCAGCGGAAGACCCATCGGTTCGGCTTATATCCATTGGTAAGACCGAACATGTGAATGCTCTGGCCTCCAACCAACCACTCACATTCGGCCCCAATGGTCTGACCATCGTGTATGGCGACAACGGGAGCGGCAAGTCCGGCTACGCGAGACTGCTGAAGCGGATCACGCGGACCCGGGACCAGGAAGAGGTTCTATCAGACCTTTTCCGAGACACCGCGATGGAGAAGCCCAGCGCAAGTCTTTCGGTTCGTATCGGTGATCAGAATGAAGCAATTTCGTGGCCCAATCCGGCAAGGCCAGAGCTGCAGCGTATGCGTTTCTATGACGGTGCATGCAGGGATGCCTATATCACTACTGACTCGGACTTCCCCTATCGGCCCTCAGCTCTCGTCGTCATGGACGGCCTTATTAGCGCCTGCGTCGCGGTGAGGAACCGCATCGACACTAGGCTAGGCGAAAACGCCCGATCGGCGGTGCAACTACCTGTTGTTGGTGACGAGGTGAAGTCCACCTCAACCGGCAGTTTTCTGGAGCAACTTTCTGGTAGTACTCCATTTGATAGGCTTGACGAATTGATCACCCAATTCGATGGATCGCTCAAAACTATCGATGAACTCAGGGTGGAAGAAGCTTTTCTGCGGAACACGGATCCGCAAAAGGAGCAACTGAGCCTAACTCGGAAGGCCGAAAAGCTGGAGGCTCTACACAACCACATCGAGATGCTCCATTCGGTACTTGGTGACGATGGCCTCGCCGGGCTCCAGAAAAGCCGTGACCAACTCCATACCTTCCAGGAAGCCGCAAGGAATTTGGCTCGATCCTTCGAGTCGGAACCCCTTCCTGGCGTCGGCAGCTCTCCTTGGAAGGTGCTGTGGGAGTCCGCACGACGCTTCTCGGAAAATCAGGCTTATTCCGAACGGTCGTTCCCGGTCGCGGATGATGAAAGTCGATGCGTCTTGTGTCAGCAGGCACTGGACTCAGAGGGTCGCGACCGGCTCTCTAGATTTGAGGCGTTCGTCAAGGACGACACTCAGACACGGCTCGACGATACTCGGCAGTTCCATGGCGCGCAGGTTAAGAACCTCTCGAAGCTGGTTATTGCACCCGAGGCCGTGGTAGGTAACCTGCGGGATCTCGAACCTACTCACATAGATCTTATCAAGGCCGTCCGGGTACTACTAGACAAATATGAGAAAGCCAGAGAAGAGGCACGTGACACCCTGACGGGTTCAAAACGGCTTGCAACGCCCGGCATCGAATGCGGCGCCATTCTGACCAAGGTCACTGAAGCAGCAACTGAAGCGCGGGAACTAGCAAAAGGGCTTGGGGATTCGGAGGTTGTTCGGCAACGACTCGCCGCGGCTACGGCTAGGTGCCAAGAACTCGAGCTTCTGCAACAGATCAAGAACTCCCGCGAGGCGATCATCAAGGAAATCGTACGTTTGAAGGAGCGGGAAGCCCTTGAAGATGCTAAGACCGCCGCCGCGACTGGACCGATCACAAAAAAAGTTATGGAGTTCTCCGAGGAGAGCATCACTGACGTGGTCCGGGACGCCTTCATCCGGGAAACGGATCGGCTCCGGCTCGAACGGGTAACCATTGCCCGCACCCGCGCAGATAGGGGGGCCTTGCTCCATCAACCTAGGCTGGTGGGAGCACGCCAGGAGGTGAAGCTGCCGCGAGTGTTCAGCGAAGGCGAGCGGACCGCACTAGGCCTCGCCGCGTTCTTCACCGAAGCAAACCTCGACGGCTCGAAATCGGCTCTCATTCTGGATGACCCTGTGACCTCCCTCGACCACATTCGTCGTGGTCTCGTGGCCACACGTGTGGCGACTCTCGCCACTGATCGCCAAGTCATCATTTTTACCCACGACGTGGCCTTTGTAGCGGACCTTAAGCGCGAAGCTAGTGGCCGAGGTGTTTCGGTTGCCGAGCGGTCAGTAATCCGGAGCTTATCCGACGAAAGAAAGCCTGGCCTGTGCAGCACCCAATATCCGTGGAAAGCCAAAGACGTCCCCGCGCGGATGAACGAACTTCAAAACGAACTGGCTCGAATCAAGAGAGAATCCACCACCTGGGACCAGCAAAGATACGAGGAGGCCGTGGCTCTCTGGGCAGGGAACCTGTCGGAAACCTGGGAACGCATCTTCAGTCAGGAGATCGTAGGGCAGATTCTCGCGGAGGGTGGATTGGAGGTTCGTCCGATAATGGTGAAGGTACTAGCCCGTTTTTCCGACGCCGACCACACCGAGTTTGAAGCCAGCTACAGCAGGGTGTCACGGTGGGCGAAGCGCCACGACAAAAGCGCGCTCGTGAACTATGTGGCCCCGGACATTGTCGATCTCGAGATGGAACTCGAGACCGTGGATACGTGGTTCAGGCGCGTGAAGGGCTACAAGACATGATCCCCGGTCTCAAGCCCTATCCTTACGTTGAGGATTCGGGTGTGTCGTGGCTTGGGGAGGTGCCAAAGCATTGGCGTTTACAGAAGCTACGTAATGTCCTGAGGCGCCACGAGGAGCGGAACAGGCCAGACCTTCCCCTTCTCTCTGTAGTTCGTGAGAAGGGGGTGATCCTACGAGACACAATAAAGGCTGATGAGAACCACAACTACATTCCTGATGACCTGAGCAACTACAAAGTCGTGCGTGCCGGTCAGTTTGCTATGAATAAAATGAAAGCATGGCAAGGTTCGTATGGTGTGTCTTGCCACGATGGAATTGTTAGCCCTGCCTACTTTGTATTCGTGGTTTCGGGGGTGGGGGCCAACTATTTCCACACTGCCGTTCGCTCTCGGGCGTACGTTCCAGCCTTCACGCGAGCATCGGACGGCGTGCGAATTGGTCAGTGGGACTTGGCAGAGGTGCGTATGCGTGAGATTCCATTTCTGGTGCCACCCCCGGTCGAACAAGCCGCCATCATCCGCTTCCTCGACCACGCCGACCGGCGCATCCGGCGCTACATCCTCGCCAAGCAGAAGCTGATTGCGCTGCTGGAGGAGCAGAAGCAGGCCATCATCCACCAGGCCGTCACGGGCCAGATCGACGTCCGAACTGGCAGACCGTACCCGACCTACAAGGACTCTGGATTGAAGTGGCTGGGGGACGTGCCGGAGCATTGGGAAGTGCTTCCTCTGAAGCGGGCTTTTGTCTCGATGGAGTATGGAATCTCAGATTCGGGATCCGATGTCGGTACTATTGCCCTGCTCACAATGGGGAACATTCGTGATGGAGAGGTAATGGTACCAAGGTACGGTGGGGTTACCTCTGTTGATCAAAGCCTGCTGCTGCAGGACAAAGATCTCCTTTTTAACCGCACAAATAGCTCTGAACTAGTAGCTAAAGTCGGTCTGTTTCGTTCGGAAGGGAGACCCGTAACTTTCGCTTCCTATCTTGTGCGAATGCGGACCCGCCCCGAGAACAGTCCAGAATTCCTCAATCTCCTTTTGAACGATGTAGGCTTCGTGGCTATCGCACGTAGGGAGGCTATCCCCAGTTTACATCAGTCTAATCTCAATCCGACTCGTTACGGTCGTCTGAAAATTCCACTGCCGCCTCCGTCGGAACAGGAGGCAATCTTCCATGGTGTAACCGAAGGCATTTCAGGCGTTAATGCTGCGGCCGTGAGAACAAACCGTGAAATCGATCACTTGCGCGAGTACTTGACCCGCTTAATCGCCGATGTCGTCACCGGCAAGCTCGATGTGCGCGAGGCGGCCGCTGAGCTGCCTGAGGAAGACGCCCCCGGCGACGCCGAGGAATCGGCCGAAGAGGACACAATCGAAAAGGAGGTGACCGTATGACGGACTGGGAGACGTGCCCCGCAGTCGAAAGCGTCCCCGGCAGGCTCAGCGGCGCCTGGGTTTTCAAGGGAACCAGGGTGCCGTTGTCGAGCCTGTTCGGCGATTTGGCCGAGGGAGCCACCATAAAGGAAAACTTGGACTGGTTCCCAGGGGTGGAGGAATGGCAGGTAAAGGCCGTGCTGGAGCACGAGGTCAAGAGCCTCGACGCCGTGGTCAAACATGAGAATCCTGTTTGACCACGGAACCCCCTGGCCGCTCCGCGACTATCTTTCAGGACACGCCGTCCATACGGCGGTCGAAAGGGGATGGTCGGAACGCAGACATCGAGGCCGGCACGCTGAGCCAAGTGCTCAAACAGGCCGGCTTGAAAGAAAGCTACACGGAGGGTCAAGATGGCGCAGACTGAGTATCTGGTCATTGTAGAGAAATACGGGCCCCGAGCGTATGGGGCGTATGTACCGGAACTTCCGGGCGTCGGCGTGGCGGGGGAAACGGAGGATGAGGTGCGTGACTTGGTCGCCGACGCGATCAGGCTGTATCTCGACGAGCTTGAGAGGGATGGTGATCTGGCCGCAGATTCGGTAGTGGTGAACCACTACACGGTTACGATTTGACCATAGGTGCCAGCGGCCAATCTGTCCGACTAGGCCAACGAGACTGAGCAACGTGATGAATCTGACGACGTAACGGACAAGGCCAACATTCCAGATTGGACATGGGCAGCAAGAAACGGCAGAAGGACCAATCGGAAATGAGATTCGACAGCCCGCTCAGGTATCCAGGCGGAAAGGCGTCCCTTACAGCCTTCCTTGGGGAAGTAATCGAATTGAATGACCTCTCTGGCTGTTCGTATTTTGAACCCTTTGCCGGAGGTGCAGGTGCTGCGTTACGCCTTCTTCGTGAAGGCGTCGTCTCGGAGCTTCACCTGAACGATATAGACTTTCGCATCACCGCCTTCTGGAACGCTGTCCTTGGCGAACCAGAGCGGTTCGTCGAGGCCATCCGGGTAGTCCCGGTAAGTATTGATGAATGGAGACGACAACAGCGCATTTATCTGAATGCTGAGACCAGTGAATCTTTTGACCTTGGCTTCTCTGTCTTCTACCTGAACCGTTGCAATCGCTCTGGCGTCCTTTTCGGAAGCGCTCCTATCGGCGGCTACGAGCAAACAGGAAAATGGCGGATTGATGCCCGTTTCTACAGAGAGAGTCTCGCGGAGCGCGTTCTCGCAATTGCGAAGAAACGCGGGCAAATCCACGTAACCAGCATGGACGCGATTAGCTTCCTCGTTAAACATCTGCCCCGTGGGGGTGAACGGCAGTGTGTCTTCGCATATCTCGACCCTCCCTACTGGTCAAACGGCAATCGCCTTTATATGAATTTTTATGAGGAGCAAGACCACAAAAACCTTTCCCACTATATACGGCGGCAGAAAACGCTCAACTGGGTTATGTCCTACGACGATGCACATTTCATCAGAGATCTGTATAAAACCTGTGGCACCTTCCATCTCTCGCTTCAGTACAGTCTCCAGCGCAAGCAAAAGGCGAAGGAGCTACTGATTGCGCCTTCCCATGTTCAACTTCCTGACTCTGTTGCATTAATTGACACGCATAATGAGGAAGCAGTGCCGGCTTAAAAGGAGACCTCAATGAATACCTCAGAGATCAGCCCGATGAAAGTCTCGGATTTATCATTCGACGTCAAAAATCCCCGACTTCCTGAGTTTGACCTGACTGACAATGCAACAGAGACCGACGTGATACGGGTTCTATGGGAAGCGATGGACGTAAGAGAAGTGGTGATGTCCATCGCAGCCAGTGGTTTTTTCCCTCACGAGCCCCTGATCGTCGCACACGAGGGCGAGAAGAACGTCGTTATTGAAGGAAACCGCCGCCTCGCCGCAGTCAAAGTCCTTCTGGATCCCTCGCTTGTCGAAGTGGAAGTAGAGCTTCCTGAAATCACCGAAGACGCCAAGGAAGCACTCCAAGAGCTTCCCACGGTAAGTGGTACCCGGGAAGATGCTTGGCGCTATCTTGGTTTCAAACATGTAAATGGCCCAGCCAAATGGAGCAGCTACGCCAAATCCCTATACATGGCTGAGGTACATCGAAATTTTGGCGTCGAGTTGGAGAACATTGCAAAACAGATTGGTGATACCCACAGTACCGTCCAGAGGCTATTCCGCGGCCTTATGGTGATTGAACAAGCGGAACGCATGAAGGTATTCCGTCGCGACGATCGCTGGCGCAACCATTTTTCCTTCTCCCATCTCTATACCGGAATCGGCTACGACGGTATCAGTGCTTTTATCGGCTTGCGACCGGAGACCGACGAGGACCAAGAGCCGGTCCCCTTAGACAAGAAAAACGAACTCGGTGAACTTTGCTGCTGGATGTATGGTAGTAAGAAGGAGGAAATACCTCCCGTCATCGAGACACAGAACCCCCATCTTCGGTGGCTCGATGAAGTCTTGAGCAACAAGGAGGCCGTCGCCGCCCTTCGGGATGGGCAGACCCTCGCCTATGCCTATGAGGCGAGCCGTCCATCATCCACTGTTTTCGAGGAGTCCCTGCTTGCCTCAAAACGCGAACTCCAGAAAGCGCACAGTATGCTTTCTACAGGCTACAATGGTTCGGAGGAACTGCTCAGAATTGCCGGATCGGTAGCAAGTCTCGCGGATGATCTATATGAAGAGATGGAACGCAAGCACAAGCCTAGTAAAAAGACACGCCTTACGGAGGATGGTTGATGTTCAAATGGCCAGGGACGCCATCCTCTCGTCCACCAGAACATGAGCTTGCTGACTACGCCGAGCTAGTTTGCTGGGAGCAAGGCAGCACATCGATAAATGCCCTATCCGCCAACCTCGGCAGGCTTGATGAAAACGACTACTCTGGCGGTGTGCCAGAAGAAGAAAAAATACCGCAAGTTGTTGGAGAGGCGTACCACGAGATCGAGCGACGCAAAGAGGCTTGCAGAGATGGTTATCCGTTTGTAATCGGCGAACATGGATACACTCTTCATACCAACCAGAAAGCCGAGAACCATAAGTATATCATCTACAAGTATCTGCTCTTGGCGACCCGACTGAAAATGGACGTCAACCACAAACACGCGAATATTGACGGTACACAACTCTTTGAGGAACTCGCCTCAGAAGCGGCCCGGGAGTACCTTGGTACCCGTGCGGAGAGCATCGTGTTCGGTACCGCCGCTGGGTCTAATTTTCCAGGAAAGGTCAACGATCTTTGCAAACGAATAAAGGATGGAGACGGATACTATAAGCGCAGCAGTGCTTCGCCTCAAGATGACAAACTGGATGTCGTCGCGTGGAAACATTTTGCCGACCAGCTGCCAGAAAAGCTCATAGCCTTTGGCCAATGCAAGACTGGAACGAACTATGAGAAAGGACTCACACAACTTCAGCCCGATGTATTCTGTAGTAATTGGTTACTCTCACCCCCGGCTCTTACTCCTATGCGCATGTTCTTCGTTGCGGAAGCTGTTTCTCGACTCGGTTGGGACAGTGTCTCAAGCAAAGCTGGCTTGCTCTTCGACCGCTGCCGGATTGTCGATTTCTGTGACCACATCAGCGGATCCGTATTGAAGAAGGTAACAAAATGGACTGAGGTCGCGGCCAAGGCGAACAAGTTGCCAGGTTCATAGCGTTTGTAGAGACCACGGCGCCGCCATTTTGTTGCTGACAGTGAGACAAGAGTATTCGGTTTGCACCTCATAAGGGACAAATTAATCACAGTATGAGACTACCGCGTGACATGGCCGGCGGTCGAAAGCGTGCCCGGCAGGCTCAGCGGAACCTGGGTGTTTACCGGAACCAGAGTGCCTGTATCCGCCTTGTTCGAGAATCTCGAAAGTGGAGCCACGATAGAGGAGTTCCTGGATTGGTTCCAGGGAGTGTAGGAATAGAAGGTTAGAGCTGTTCTCGAACGTGAGGCGAAGACTCTCAAAGCTCCCCCGCCGCCGCCGGTGTTGCCCAGCGGCCAATGAGCACCTATATTGTGCTACGCAGAAACTGTGAGGCTGTGAAAATGAAGAACATCACCGTATCCGTCGACGAAGAGACCCACCGGCTCGCCCGCATCAGGGCGGCGGAGCTGGACACCTCGGTATCGGCCTTGGTGCGAGACTACCTGAGACATCTGGCGGCGGAGCCGGATGCGGGGGGTGAAGCCAGTGCCGAGTCTAGCGAAACCATCTATCAGCGTCGGTGCAGGCTGCTGCGGGAAGTGCTTGCGGACTTCGATGGGCAGGGTATTGGGTTGCGGATGTCCGACAACCTGCCCAGAGAGGCGTTGTACGACCGCGCCGCGGCAAGGGCCGAGGCTGTCGCCGAGCGCGAGCGGCAGCGCAGCATCTCCGAAGCACCCTGAACCTCGCCATGCGACTCGTAGATACCAATGTCTTGCTGTACGCCGTCAGCGAGGTCCCAGAGGAGGCCGACAAGCGGGCGCGGGCACGGGAAGTCCTGACAGAACCCGACCTCGCCGCGTCCGTTCAGGTGCTGCAGGAGTTCTATCACCAAGCCACCCGGCCGACACGAATCCGCAGTCTTTCTGGCAATAGAGCATTGCAATTCCTAGAGCCGATTCTGCTGTTCAGGATTCAGACCATGACGATGGACGTTTTTCTCGAGGCCATTGCCATCAGCCGACGCTTCCGGCTGTCCTACTGGGACGGTGCCATTCTTGCGGCGGCGCGCGCCTTGGGCTGCGATGCGGTATACTCAGAAGACCTCAGTGCGGAACAGGACTACGATGGCCTCCGGGTCATAAACCCGTTCGCAGAGCGGTAGGCTTCACCGTGCCCACCGACACCACCGAACGCGGCCTCGAACGCCTCATCTGCACGGCGCTGGCCGGCCATCCCTGCGACCCTCCTCCGGGACCCACCGTGGGCGAGCCTCCTGCCCCCTATGCCGGGTCCGGATGGAGCGGCGGCAACTTCCACGACTACGACCGCGAGTACTGCGTCGATCTGGCCCAGCTCTCCGCCTTCCTGGGCGCGACCCAGCCGGAAGCGGCAGAGGCGCTCGATTTGTCCGAGGCCGGCCCCACGCGCCGCCGCTTCCTGGCCCGGCTCCAGGGGGAGATCGGCAAGCGCGGCACCATCGAGGTGCTGCGCCACGGCATCCGGCACGGGGCCCACGACCTGGACCTGTTCTACGGCGCGCCTTCGGCCGACAACCCGGAGGCGCAGGAGCGCTTCAGGCAGAACCGCTTCACGGTCACCCGCCAGCTGCGCTACAGCCGCGACGAAACCCAGCGGGCGCTGGACATCGGGCTGTTCATCAACGGCCTGCCGGTCTTCACCTTCGAGCTCAAGAACAGCCTCACCAAGCAGACGGCCGGCGATGCGGTCCAGCAGTATCAGCGCGACCGCAACCCGCGCGAGAAGCTCTTCGAGTTCGGCCGCTGCGTCGCCCACTTCGCCCTGGACGAAAACGAGGTCCGGTTCTGCACCCACCTCAGGGGCAAGGCTTCCTGGTTCCTGCCCTTCAATTGCGGCTGGAACGACGGCGCCGGCAATCCGCCCAACCCAAGCGGGATCAAGACCGACTACCTGTGGCGCGAGGTGCTGAGCCGGGAAAGCCTGACCAACATCCTGGAAAACTACGCCCAGGTGGTGGAGGAGAAGGACGAGAAGACGGGCAGGAAGAAGCGCACCCAGGTCTGGCCGCGCTACCACCAGCTCGACGTGGTGCGCCGCCTGCTGGAAGACGCGGGCGCCCGCGGCGTGGGCGCCCGCTACCTGATCCAGCACTCGGCCGGCAGCGGCAAGAGCAACTCCATCGCCTGGCTCGCCCACCAGCTTATCGGGCTCGAGAAGGACGGCGCTCCGGTCTTCGACTCGATCATCGTCGTCACCGACCGCATCCTCCTCGACCGGCAGATCCGCGACACCATCAGGCAGTATTCCCAGGTGTCGGCGACGGTGGGGCATGCCGAGCGCTCGGGCGACCTGCGCCGGTTCATCGAGAGCGGCAAGAAGATCATCATCTCGACGATCCAGAAGTTCCCCTTCATCCTCGACGAAATCGGCAACGAGCAGCGCGGACGCAGCTTCGCCATCATCATCGACGAGGCCCACTCCAGCCAGGGCGGCAGCACCAGCGCGGCCATGGCGCGGGCCCTCTCCGAGGCCGGTGGCGAAGAGGAGGAAGAAACCTTCGAGGACCGCATCAACCGCCTGATGGAGTCGCGCAGGCTGCTTCCCAACGCCAGCTACTTCGCCTTCACCGCCACGCCCAAGAACAAGACCCTGGAGATCTTCGGCGCCCCGGACCCGCAGCCCGACGGCGCGGTCAGGCACCACGCCTTCCACAGCTACACCATGAAGCAGGCGATCCAGGAGGGGTTCATCCTCGACGTGCTGGCCCACTACATGCCGGTGCTGAGCTACTACAAGCTCGCCAAGACCGTGGAAGAGGACCCGGAGTTCGACGTCAAGAAGGCGCAAAAGAAGCTGCGCCGCTTCGTCGAGAGCAGCGACCATGCGATCGGGCTCAAGGCCGAGATCATGGTCGACCACTTCCACGACCAGGTGCTGGCGCAGAACAAAATCGGCGGCGAGGCGCGGGCGATGGTGGTCACCAACGGCATCGTGCGGGCGATCCAGTACTACCACGCCATCCGCGGTTACCTGCAGGAGCGCAAGAGCCGCTACCGGGCTCTGGTCGCCTTTTCAGGCGAGCACGAGTTCGGCGGGGAGAAGGTCAGCGAGGCGGCGCTGAACGGCTTCCCTTCGGTAAAAATCGCCGAGCGGTTCCAGGCGGGCCCCTACCGCTTCCTGGTCTGCGCCGACAAGTTCCAGACCGGCTACGACGAGCCCCTGCTGCACACCATGTACGTGGACAAGACGCTGTCCCGCATCAAGGCGGTGCAGACCCTCTCCCGCCTCAACCGGGCGCACCCCAAGAAGCACGACGTGTTCGTGCTCGATTTCTTCAACGACGCCGACACCATCCGCGACGCCTTCTCCGACTACTACCGCGCGACGATCCTGGCTGACGAGACCGACCCCAACAAGCTGCACGACCTGCAGGCGGACCTGGACGGCGCCCAGGTCTATTCCGAAGAGCAGGTAGAGGACCTCGTGCGGCGCTACCTCGGCGGAGCCGAGCGCGACCAGCTCGATCCGATCCTCGACGTCTGCGTGGCCCTGTACAAGAGCGATCTGGATGAGGACCGTCAGGTGGAGTTCAAGGGCAAGGCCAAGGGCTTCGTACGCACCTACGCCTTTCTGTCGTCCGTGCTTCCCTACAACGACGCCGGCTGGGAGAAACGCTCGATCTTCCTGAACTTTCTGATCCCCAAGCTTCCCGCCCCCGAGGAAGAGGACCTGTCGAAGGGGATCCTCGACGCCATCGACCTGGACAGCTACCGAGTCGAGAAGAAGGAGATGCAGAAGATCCTGCTGCCCGGCATGGAGGCAGGGATCGACCCGGTGCCGGCTTCCGGGGGAGGGCACCGCCCCGATCCGGAGCTGGACCGGCTGTCCAACATCATCAGGGCCTTCAACGATCTCTTCGGCGACATCGCCTGGGAGGACGCCGACCGCGTGCAGCAGCTCATCACCGAGACCATTCCCGCCCGGGTGGCGGCGGACACCGCCTTCCGCAACGCGCAGCGGAACTCGGACCGCGAGAACGCCCGCATCGAGCACGACAAGGCGCTGCTGCGGGTGATGACCTCGGTGATGAAGGACGACACCGAGCTGTTCAAGCACTACATGGACAACCCGGGCTTCAAGCGCTGGGTCGCCGATACGGTTTTCGAGATTGCCAGCGAGCAGGCGGCCGCGGGGTAAGCCCTTCCCTCGGCGACCACCCTCCCGATCCAGGGGCAGGCACTATCTTCAACTTTTTTCACCGGACCGCAAGTCCGGCGCTTGAATGGAGCGGCTCATGAGTTCATCGGACATCCAGGCGGTTCTCTTCGACCTCGACGACACCCTGGTCGACTTCCAGTACTCGCGCCGCCTCGGGCTGCGCGCGGTTCAGGAGCTGCTGCCCGACCTGGCGCCGGTGCCGCTCGAGGAGCTGGAGCTGGTCCACGACCTGGAGCTTCACGCCAACTACCTGCTCACCCTGGATGGCAGCCTGTCCGACGACGATGCCCGCCTCGAGCGCATACGCGGCATCTGCAGCCGCTACGGGCTGTGGCCGGACGACGAGACGGTAGCCGGGGCCGCCTCGGCCTACGCCTGCGCGCAGCAGTCGAACCCGCGCCTGGTGCCGGGCGTCCCCGAGCTCCTCGATGCCTTGCGGGGACAGGTGTGGATCGGGGTGGTAACCAACGGACCCTCGGGGCGCCAGCGCGACAAGCTCGAGTTCCTCGGCATCCGGGCGGACGCACTCGACGCCCTGGCCATCTCCGAGGAGGTGGGGGCGGCCAAACCCGATCCGCCCATTTTCCGGTATGCCCTCGAGCAGTTGGAGGTTGCACCTGAGCAGACGACGATGGTCGGTGATTCCTGGGAGAACGACATCCTGGGCGCCCTGGGTATGGGGATGACCGCGGTCTGGCTCAACCGCTACCGCTGCGACTGTCCGGATCCGGCGCTTGCGGTGGAGGTTGGCAGCCTCGAGCCGGCCGAGGATATTCTCCGGGTCCTGGGGGTGCAGGGCGACCGCCGTTGAGCCGCGTGGGAACCTGGAGCGAGCTGCCTCGAAAAAATGATAACCCGGGGAATGAATAGATTCGACCGGATGTCTAATGGACGTAGAAAGAGAAAGGGCCCTTTCTCATCCGCCGCCAACAAAGGCGGTGAAACCAACTAACGCTCAACGCGGAGAATCGAAGTGAAAAAGAAATGGATCATCGCAGCCGCTGTCGCGCTGGCACTCGGCGCGCTCATCACCGTGGCGGTAGCCGATCACGGAGGAAAAAAGGGGAAACACGGAGGGGCCATCGGCAGGATGCTGGAGCATCTCGACCTCACCGACGAGCAGAAGGAACAGTTGCGGGATTTGCTCCAGGAGCATATGGGAGCCATGCAGGCTCAGCGCGAGACCATGGCGGCCATGCGCAAAGAGCATCGCGAAGCGGTGCAGGAAATTTTGACCGAGGAGCAGCAGGAGACCATGGAAGAAATGCGCTCCAGGCGCGGGGGGTTTTTCCGGGAGCACGGGGGCTGGGGCAAGGATCGGTCCGAAATGCGGCGCGGCGGCAAGGGCGCGTTCTCCAGGCTGGACCTCTCCGACGAGCAGAAGGAGCAGCTCAAGGAACTGCGCCAGGAGCACCGGGTGGAGATGCGCGAGACGCGCAAAAAGCACCGCACCGCCCTGGAGAACCTCTTGACCCCTGAGCAGCGCGAAATGCTCGAAGAAATGAAGGACGAGGCGTTCTACGGCGGCGGCAAGCGCTGGCGCGGCAAGCGCTGAGCAGTAAGCACCGGTTCCTGCCTTCTTCACGACGCGGAGTAGCTCGTCTGCTCCGCGTTTTTTATGTTCCCGTCAAAGTCCAGCACCAAGGGAAATATGCGGGCAGTGAATAGCGGAGCCCGTAGTCTGATGGGGAATGGGAAGAGAACATTACCGACGGAGAACCCGACCACCAACCTCCAGCGTCTTGATCGAGAATCACCCAAAGGGTCAATCCCTTTCCCCGGTTCAGCCACCATCCATGAAATTCCGTTGGCAAGGGTGAACAGGTGAACCCATACCAACTCCTGATCCGGACCCGTCACCGCCTGCGGCAAAGGCCGGCAAGCTGATTCAACGCTCCATCCCGGAGCAGGGCGACACGACCCACGTGGTCGTAGCAGGCGAGCGCTTCAGGGCCGGCCCTTTGCAGCGCTGGATCTACGGCAGCAACTACCGCCAGGTGTGGGCGGCGCCCATCGAAGTTCCGGTTCTCGACCTCGACAGCGTGGGCGGCGGATTGTCGCCCCTGCGCACGGGTGGCTTCGGCCAGTCCATTTCGCTCCATTTCCTGGGCGAGGACGGCCGCCGCTACACGGTGCGCTCCCTCGACAAGGATCCATCCAGACGGCTGCTGGAGGAACTCAGAGAGACTGTCGTCGAGGACGTGATCCAGGATCTCATGAGCGCCCTGCTGCCGGCGGGAGCACTGGTGGTGGATGGACTGATGGAGGCCACCGGCATCCTCCACGCGCCGCACCGGCTGGTGGTCATCCCCGACCATCCGCGCCTGGGAGCGTATCGAGAGGAGTTCGCCGGGCTCATCGGCACCTTGCAGGAACATCCGTCCGAAGCCCCCGGCGATGAGCCGGGGTTTGCCGGGTCCCGCAAGGTGAGCGGCACCGAGAAGGTCTACAAGCGCCTCGAGAAAACGCCGTGCGAACGCGTCGACGCCCGCGCCTACCTCAAAGCCCGCCTCGTCGATTTCCTCGTCAACGACAAGGACAGGCACGCGGGACAGTGGCGCTGGGCCCGGTTTCCCGCCGCAGACTGCCACACCTGGATGCCCATTCCCGAGGACAGGGACCAGGCCTTCATCGATTTCGACGGCCTGCTGATGAAACTTGTGCGCCGCAAGGAGCCCAAGTACGTCCGCTTCCAGGAATACTACCCGGATCACTGGGGACTTCCCCGCAACGGCTGGGAGATCGATCGCGAGCTCCTGGCCGGGCTGGAGTGGAGCGCCTGGGACTCCCTGGTCGCCGCGGTGAAGGCCGAGCTGCCCGACCCGGTGATCGAAGACGCGGTGCGCCGCTTGCCGCAACCGTACTACGAGCAGGTGGGGGATTTCCTCACCCGGGCGCTGAAGGGGCGCCGCGACCATCTTGGCGAGTTCGCGGCGCGCTACTACGGACTGATCAGCCGGGAGGTCGAGATCAAGGCTACGGACGAGGACGAGTACCTCGAGCTGGAACACCGGGAGGACGGCGGGTTGGAGGTTCGCATCAGCCTGGCGGGGAAACCGGGCCAACCGTACTTCCGCCGCACCCTGTATCCCCGCGAGACCAGGGAAGTCCGGGTCTATATGCACGGCGGCGACGATCGGATCGCCGTCCACGGGGAGAGGGCAAGGATCATGGTGCGCGTGGACGGCGGCGGCGGCGGCGACGTCTACGCCAACCGCTCGCGGGCGGCACCGAGGATGACCCGATTTTACGACTCTAGAGGGCGTAACCGCTTCGACGTGGGCCAGGCCCTGATCGAAGAACGGCCGTACAAGCGGCTGGCTCCCATGGGTACGGTCACGGACAGGTACGCGGTCGACTGGGGCAGAGAGGCGGTGGCGCTGCCGGTGGTCAGCTACAGCCCGGACCTCGGAGTCTACGCCGGGCTGTTCTACGCCCGCATGAACCATGGCTACCGGAAGAACCCGTATGCGTCGCAGCACGGCCTCAGCCTGGGTGCGGCCGCCAGCGCCGGAGCGAAGCCCGCGGTCGCCTATTGCGGGAAGTTCCGGCAACTCCTGGGGGATCTGGACGGTTTGCTTCGGTTGGAATATTCCGCTATAAAGGCGATTCGCTTCAACGGCTTCGGAAACGGCGTCCGGATTGCCCACCCCGAGTCGTTCTACGAGGTGGAGCAGGCTCAGTTCCTCTTCGCGCCGGCGCTCTCCTGGGGCTCCGCTCCGGCGCCGGGAAGGTGGACTCTGAGCGGTGGTCCGCTCCTCAAGTTCACCGACACCCCTGTGCGCGACAACAAGGGGAAGTTCATCGCCACCTACGAGACGCCGCTCTACGGGACGGGTGCCTTCGGGCAGGTCGGGGTGGGAGGGGAACTGCTGTACGACGGCCGCAACAATCCGGGCAATGCCCGGCGCGGAGTGCGCTTCAGGCTCGGCGGCAAATTCTACCCAGCCCTGTGGGACGCGCGCTCGGCCTTCGGCCATGTTGCCGGCGATGCTTCTGCCTACCTGTCGGCCGCCGTTCCCGGCCTCCCCACTCTCGCCCTGCGCGTTGGCGCTAAAGCAGTCCTCGGCGCCTTCCCGTTCCACGAAGCCGCAGCGCTCGGCGGCCGCCACAATCTGCGCGGCTTCCACGAGGACCGCTTCGCCGGTGAGTCCTCCCTTTACGGCAACGGCGAGGTCCGGGTGCGGTTGCGCAGAATCCGGTTCCCGGTTCCGGGTGAGCTTGGCGCCTTCGCTGCGGTCGACGCGGGTCGGGTTTTCTTCGACGGCGACCCGGAGGATGCCGGGGGCTGGCACAGAGGCGCAGGCGGCGGGCTCTGGGTCTCGTTTCTGAAGCGCACGGCGACGTTGAGCGCGGCGCTGATGGACGGCGAGGACCTGACCGGGGTGTACCTGCGCGCCGGTCTCATGTATTAGACCCGGGGGCAGGTACGGCTGCGGCGGCGCCCTGTTGTTATGGGTCCGTTCAAAGAAAACGCCAGGGTGGATGGTAGAAATTGCGCCCGCCTGGACAACACCTGCCCGGCGCTACCGTCCCATTGAAACCCGGTAAAAGGTCAGAGTCGCCCGCTTTCCCACCCCTTCGTCGGATACGACCAAGGTGTTGTCGGCCGCGAAGGTGATGCCCTCGGTCTGGGGGTGGCGGCCGGCCGCCAGCTCCCTGACGGCGAGGACCTGGCCCTGCGGGGTAATCTCCGCGACCGCGTGCTGGCGCGCCGCGACGACGAAGTAGTTTCCCGATGCCGGGTGCCGTTCGATGCCCGAAGGTTGGAATTGTTTACCGTCGATGCGGCGCGAGAACGCGGCGGCCGCTATGAGGAGGGGGCCATCCTCCAGGAGCTGCCTGGTGTCCAGCGACCAGCGGTATATGGCTACCTTGCCCGCCTGCCGGGGGTTCCTGGGGTTTTTGCTGACCAGCAACAGCACCCGTCGCTCCGGGTCGTAGGCGAGTCCCTCTATTTCGTGGTCTCGTCCAACTCCGGTCGCATACATGTTGTAGGGCGCGGTTCCCCCGCCGCCGCCTTCGTCGAACTCGTACAACCTTCCCGAACTCGAGACCAGGTAAACGCGGCCTTCAGCCGCGGCGATGCCTTCGAAGTCGTCGGCGACAGGATCGCGCCCATCGCCGAGTGCGAAAGCCTTTACTATCGAACCATCGCCATAACCGATCTCGAATACCACGCCCCTTTCGTCATCGTGCGCCAGGATCCGGTTCTCTGCGAGCATGGTCAAGCCGGAGATTTCCCGCCACTGCTTCGGCAGCTTGAAACGCCGCGCCGGATTTTCGAGGTCGTAGTTGGCCAGGGCGAAGTTCTCACCGGGGGAGGCGGTTGCCCCTGGAGCGGGGATGGATGCCACACTGTCCGCGCCGCCGGCTCCGGCGTCCGCCACCGCATCGCTCGCCTCGTCCTCCCCCAGGATCAATGCAAGCGCATAAAACAAAAGGCTGAAGAGCAGAAATCCCAGGCGCAATTGGTTCCCCAGGGAGCTCATTGTTCCTTCCTCGACTCGGTTGAACCTTGCTTTTCCAGTTCCACTTTGGCGGCATGGCTCTCGGTGCTGCTTTCGAGCGCACCGACGAAGGCGGCCGCATCGGTGGTTTTCTTCAGCCGCACCTCGAACTCGAGGATCGCCGTGCCGTCCTGCTGCTTGACCGTGCGCACCTGCCGCCAGTGCTTGGCATAGGTCGCCAGGAGCGCGATAGCGGCCCGCTGCGCCGCCCTGATCCGGGTGGTGTGGATCATGAGCCTGGCGCTATACGGTCTGGTGACCATGCTCGCCTGTTCCCCGCCGACTCCGGGCAACGAGCCCTCCTTTACCGGACGCACCACCCTGAACCCGGAGAGGACCGCAGGTTCCGCCCCGTAGTTCATGCGCCAGACCCCCAGGACAACGGCGTTGAAAGCTATGGAGGCCAGAATGGCCACGGTGCCGAGATGGATGCCGGCCGACAGGCCGATGCCGATGACGATGAACATGTAGGTGGCATCCATGGGTTCGTTCAAGGCGGTGCGGAAGCGAACCGCGGCGACGATTCCCGCGAGACTGAAAGCGAGGGCGATGCTGTCCTTGACGAGAAAGACGACGAGGGCGATGGCAATGGGCACGACCAGAAGGGTTTGGGCAAAGGCCTGGTTGTACTGGTCCCGGGACCTGGTCCAGCGGTAGACCCAGGTAACGGGCAGGGCGAAGAGGAACGAAAACAGCAGAGACAGGGTGACCGGCCCGAAGGTCTTGGGGTGGTAGAGATCGCTCTCTACCAGTATCAGGCTCGGATCGGCGGCGAATTGGGGAAATGACAATGCGGTTGATCCGGAACGCGCTTTTTCCTCGGCAATGTAAGTGAAGATCTCGGGAAACAGCAGGAAAAGGCCCTTGAAAAAAAGAAAGGTGGCAAAATAGTGAACCACCAGTCGGAGGATTACGTTGTCGAGCATCTTCAACTCCTTTCACCCACCATTTCCGTGCGGGGAGTTGCCTGTAACCGCTGCGCAGGCCGCGCAGGGGTCACGGCTGCGGCCGCCGGCGACAGGGTCCTGAAATATACCAAAGAAAATCGAGGCGCAACAAAGTCTCCCTTCTCCACCGCCTGCCGCCACCGGTGCACAGGGAAGCGGCGCGCACCTCAGGTTCCGGATGGGTTAAACACGCGCTGATTGGTTTCACAGCCGCGTCCGGGAGTGCATCGCCGAGAAAAGAGAGGACGACATCCTTAACTTGCTCAGAATCGTCGTCACTGAGTTGATCCATCCGGTATTCGACCGAAGTTCTCCGCCACCCCGACCAGGTTTGGTAGGGGCTCGCTGCCGCCGCGCGTGAGCGCTCCGTCCCATTCATAGCCAAAGCACCTTCCACTGAAACCAGACCGGCGCGCAGGTCCGACCACCGAGGACGCTTCAGCGCCGAAACGATAAGGGCTGTTTTCATTTCCAGGGCGGACCAACCCGGATGCGCCTGCCACACGCAGGCGGCGGCTCCAAGGGCGATCGGCCCCGAGAACGATGTCCCAATTGTGCGAGCATAGCGCCGAGGGAGATCGTCTGTCTTGCCGTAAAAGTGGTTTTCGATCTCTTCGTCGGTTCCGTAGGGAAGGACGATGTTCTCCGCAGGCGCCAGAATCTCCGGAATCCATTTTCCTTCGCAGGTCGTTCCCCGGCTCCCCGGAAACATTCCGGCCCGGTCCAGGTCCCCGTCCGGTGGAATCGCGATCCCTCGGACGGAAAGGACCGACGGGGCCGCGGCTTCCGTAGTCCCGGCAGTGCGGTCGGAGTTATTCCCCGACCCTGCCATTACGAGCACGCCTGCGGCCGCTATTTCTTCACACAAGATACGGGTCGAGCCCGTTTGCCAGGGCAGAAGGCTCGAGTCGACTCCGCATCGGCGTGCCGACAATACCGCTCGTATCTGGTATTTTCTCCAGTTGTCCCGGACCCATTCCAGCGCCTTGAGATGCGCCGCGTATCGCCCTTCGGAATCCTCTCTCTGGCCGCGGAAGTATTCGGCGACGAGAAAGAGATCGGCTTCCGGCGCCATACCCCGGTACAGGCCCTGCGATTCGGCGCCCGATCCGGCAGCCGCGGCCGCGGCCCACAACCCATGGGCGCCTCCCTTCCATGGTCCGGGCTTCGCCTCGAAAACCTTGCCCCTTAAGTTCGTCGGGCACGCTCAAAAAGTCTCGCAAGGTCGGCCACATATCTCCTCCTATGGGTTTTGAGAAGCGTTCTCAGACGACTTGCTCATGGGGCAGCGCCCTTGGCCACATGGCGATCGAACCAATCCACAACGCGTCGATAGAGATCATCGAGAGCTTCGCGGGACCAGGATCCGGTGCCATGGTGCTCGTCCTTGTAGAGCCGCAGCTCGACGCGCTTGCCGAGTCGGCGCAGGGCGACGAATGTCTCTTCGGCCTGATCGGAACCGTCCTGGTCCCCTGTACCGCAGACAAGCAGCAGTGGGGTGGACACTCGGTCCAGGTAGAAGAAGGGCGAGTTCTCGATGTAGGCGGCCCGGTTCTCCCACGGCGAGCCGCCGAGACGGGCCTGGCCCGTTTCGCACCATCCTATATGGTGGCTGTACATGCTCGTCATATTCACACCCCAAGGGGCCACAGCCAGTGCAGCTTGGAATCTGCCGGTCTGCGCGACCAGCGCCACAACGCTGTAGCCGCCATAGCTCGTACCCATCAGACCCAGGCGTTCGCCGTCGGCCAGACCGAGTTCCACCGCCCGGTCTGCGGCGGCCAGCACCGGCGATACCAGACCGGCCATCGGGTTCTTTTCTCCCAGCGGCACTTCCGGGAACAACACCGCGTAGCCGGCGCCGCACAGGAGCTGCGGCCCGACGGCATGCGGAACCCCCTGGAGACCAAAGCGATTGATCGCTCCCGCACCTCGATATCCACCGTACACACTGACGATCATCGGATACGGCGGCCGTCCCTGGGGTGGAAGCAACATCATGCCGCGGCATTGCAGCCCGGCTGCCTCGAAGTCTATCAGTTCACTGCGGCCGAGCCTGGACACCTGAACTTCCGGGGCCAGGCAGAATAACCAGTCATGGCTTCCAGCCCCGATGCGCAGCACGGAAGGCGGACGGTTCGCCTCCTCCGCCATCAGGTAGCAGCGCGAGGAGGAATGGTCCTCCTCCATGTGCCAGATACGACTCACGCAGGTGCCCGGTATTTCCGCTGCGGGCTTCAGCCTTCCTTCCTTGCCCAGATGGGCGACCTGCTCGCTCAGGTCGGACCGATTCTGCACAACGACGGGCAGGTCCCCCTCCTGGGTCAATTGAATGGTGGATTCCGTCGGCCGGGCGATCCAATGGCGCAGTGACCACTCATCCGGAATCGAGGCGCAGCGGTGCCGGCCGGATTCCATATCGAATTGCCACCAGGCCTTGCCGCCGAGTGAGTGCAGCTTCGAACCATCCGGACTCCATCGCGGCGTGTCGTATTTCAGCAGGAGGTCGAACTCCGGCTCCGGAGTCAGATTCACCGGGTCTGCGGAACCGTCGGCGGCGACTATGAAGAGCTCGTCGGGCCGGCCTCTGCCGGTGGAGGAATAGGCAATGTTCGACGAATCCGGGGACCAGGCGTAGTTGATGCCGAAGGCGCCGGCGATGTCCGCGGCCAGCAGCCTTTCCTCTCCGGTCTCCATAGCCACGGTGAAAAGCTCGAACAGGGAGTGCTGCAAGCTCACTACATGTTCGAGGTGGCGCGTACAGGCCACGTGCCGGCCGTCGGGAGCGATGCGCCATCGGCTGGTGGCCGTTTGCTGGAGCAGCGTCTTGACGGATCCGGTCGCAAGGCTGACATGGCCCAGGTCGCACTGCCGCCAACGCCGTAGATCGGGGTCGGCCTCCGTGGCGGTGTCAGGATCGTTGGATCTGACGTCGATCTTGGGCTCGGGGCCGTGGCCATCTTCCCGGTAGTCGCGCTCGGCTGGCCAGAGGGGTACTACGATGCCCTTTCCATCGGGCGTCCACACTGGCAGATCAAAACCATAGCGGACAAGAACAGGCGCATTCCGCAGCAACTCGACCTCCCCGGTGGCAGCTTCCCACAGACCCAGACAGGCCACTCCTTCGTGCTGAACGCAGGCGATCAAGCTGTCGCCCGACGGCGACCACTGCGCCCCCCAGCTTACGCTGCTTTCTGGGAAAGGCCGCGTCGCCTCTCCGGTGCCTGTATCCACGACGACCACCGAACTGCCGGCCATTTCCCGGGGGACGCCCCACTCGTCGAACTTGAGTCCCCGCGGGCCCTGGGTGCGTCTCTGTACACCTAGGGCGAGCAGCCGTCCATCCGGTGAGAGGTGAAAGGGCATCCGCCCGTTGGGTTCGGGCATATCGACGAGAGCGGCAATGGTATTCTCCATGGATTCCCTCCATTATGGGTAGAAGTGGCTGCGACTCGGGAGTATTTGGACGGTGGATTTTCGCCTTGACAAAGAGTAGTGGAGGGTGTTACCTTTGTCAAGAAAAAATTGTCGTATCTATATATTTATATTGAATTTAAAATATTTTGACTTGACCGGATCGAGGCGGTTGTTTATATTTGTATAGAACAAAAGGATGGGGGCCGCTCAGGTGTGCAGCCCCCATCCTTTTGTTCTATCTGCGCTTTCAGAATTGAGCGGATTGCGGGCACGCGGAATCTCCGCGCGAATTTTCCTCAGCAAATCTCCATTTTCTGGTTTATTATACTTATCCAAGATTTTTTTAGATTGGTCGACGTCACACACTATCGATAGGTGGTGGTAAGCTTATGGACCGGCGATTGTCCCATGCCCACTGCTGGAGTCTCTCGATCTTGCTGATCGCCTGGACTGCGGCGGGCGCGGAGGAGTCACCCCGGTTGGCCCTTTCCGAGGTGCCGGGCGCACGGCCTTTTCTGCGCTATGAGCGGACCCCCTACCGGAACTTCGCCTTCGTTCCATTCACCAATTACCCCGAACACAGTTGGTCCGTTCGCACCATGGGGTCGCTGCTGGGCGGGAATTTCGCCATCGGTGTCGACCGGGCGCAGGCCTTGTGGAGTCCCCTGGGAGACTACCTGACCAGCGGCTTCGACCTGTTCAACTGGATCGAGCGGCGGCAGCCGGAGCAGAGCCATGGCAGCGAGCTCTTCAAAGACTGGTCCGGGTGGCACCAGGTATTCACAAATATGGCGGTAGCCAGCGACGGCTACGGAAGTTGGGGCTACAGGGCCATTGTCGGCGACGGGCTGATAGCGCGCCTGTCGCCGCTGACCTTGTCGAAGACCGACCTCAACGGTCTGCGCCTTGACCTGTCCACCCCTCACCTGAAGCTCACCGCCGTGGGATCGCGCATTTCCCGGCCCAACAGGGAATCGTCCATGCCCTCCGAAAACGCAGGGCAGGTCGAGGCCGGCCATTCCACCCTGCTGGCGGGTGCTCGCGCCCAGGCCGATCTTGGCGCCCTGCGCCTGGGGTTGAACGGGGTGAATCTGCATTCCTACCACAGCAACGAGCGCAATAACAGCATCAAGGGGATGCTGCGCCTGGACCAGCCCCTCTACGAATGGATCCTGGTGCGCATTGCCGACGACGCCCCGGCGGATGGACGCGGTGGAGCTGTAGTGCAGGAAGTGCAGCTCATCCTCAATGGCCGGCCGCGGCCCGATCTGCAGCCGCAGGTGGTCCGGAACCGGGCCGGGGTTCCCTCCCAGGTCGGGCGCACCCTCTCGTCGGGGGAATTCCTTCCGGTCTACTACAACGGTATCGGCGGTCCTGGCAATTACTACCACGGGCGGGAGATACCGCTCTTTGCGGACTATTTCTATCTCCTGGCGCACGCCTCGGGTGCGGACGTGGGCAAGGAAACTCATTTGCCGGGGCTGCTGGCGAATTATGAGCTGGAAGACCCGCAGGCCACCCTGCGCGCCGATGGAGAGGAGCAACTGGTCTACCTCTTCGATCTGGGAGGCGAACCCTACGTCGAGTCATTGGCGGTCGAAGCGGTGGTCGGCAACGACTACCGGGTGGACTGGGCCGGCCTCTACCTGAACGAGGGCAGCGAGACCGCGGCCAAGTACGAGCAGCGCCTGAGCAGCACTTTCTACCGCTCTGCCTTGCGGGCCAGGGGACGGGTGGAAGATGGATCCAATCTCCAGCGCCTGCGCTTCGAAGTGGGCGAGAACACGGCGATCTTCACTTACAGTGCGGATGCGCACCTGGTGCTGAGGTGGCTGGAGGTGAACGCCGAATATGCGCGCTCGGCGCTGTCTGGGCGCTATCCGGCGCGCCTGGAGCAGCGGCCTCTGCTCAATGGGAGTCCGCGCTTCGGGCGCCGGGGCTCGGCCTATTTCGTCAATGCGCTGCACCGCTTCGGTCCCGGCAGACTGGGCGCCGAGTACTTTTCCATGCACCCGGACTTCACCACCGAGATGGAGACCTACCTGCACAAGGATTACGGCTACAGGGCGAGCCGCGGCGCCAGTCCTTTTCTGGGGTTGTTCAACCATACGGTCATCTGGCGTCTGGTGCAGGACAACGAGGACGGGGACCGCTACCCCGATTTCTCCCTGGGCAATATTCTCGGCAGTCCCGGAGGAACCGGGGATGGCGACGGAACCTTCCCCGGCGAGGACGAGGACAGGGACGGCATCGTGGATACGGATCGCAATACCAATGGCGTTCCCGATTACGAGGAGCTCTTTCTGATGTACGAGGTGGAGCCCAACGAGTACGTCTATGGCCTCGACCGCAACCACAACGACGAGCCCGACCACCGCGAGGACGATTGGGAGGCGGACCACCCTTACGATCCGGACCAGCGCGGTTTCCATCTCTTCGCTCAGGCGGATCTGAGCCGGCACGGGTCGGTGGGAGTGGGGCGTTACGCCGTCGAGGGGATCGACAGCGGCGGCCGCAACCGCTCTCTCTATGCGCTCCTGAGCTACCGCAGGGAAGGGATTGCGCGGCTGCGGCGGCTCTATTTCGAGAACAACTTTCGCCGGGTGCAGGACGATATTGCGGACGAATTCAAAAGCAGGAGAAGCAGCCGGCACCCGGATCTGCTGTTCTACCAGGACAGCTTTGTCAACGAGACCTACCTGGAGGGGCAACTGCATCCCTGGTCGACGCTGAATCTGGTGCAGAAGCTGCGCCTGCGGCTCAACTGGCAGCAGGGAGGCCGGCTGCCCAACGACCGCTTCCAGCGCCAGCGCCGCTTGGATCTCTGGAGCGTGGTCAGCCGGATGGACTACACCTGGCGCTGGGGCAAGCTGAAGGTGACTCCCCAATTCAAGTTTCTGTTCCTGCGCCAGAAGGACCACGCGGCCGGCCGGGTCCTGCATTCCGAGTACCGGATCATTCCGATCCTCAAACTGAGATATCCGCTGATGAGCCGGACGGTGCTGCAAGCCGGGACGCAGGGGTGGGGTCCGGTGCCCTACCGGGTTAAAAACCGGACTCTGCGGCGGGAGAATTTCGAGCAGCGCTCCACCTTCGTGACCCTGGCCAATCGCTCGCGCTATTTCGGCTATGATCTGCACGCGATCTTTGGGATAAATCGAAACGAGGTGGAGTTCGACAATCCTTTCCAGCGCTACAAAAATTATGATGGGTGGACGTTCTTTGTGCGCGGGCTGGTCGGTTTCACCGAATATGGCCGGCTGATCTAGTGCGCCGTTCCACCGCCCTGGGAGCAAGGAGCGCTCCTTCCCCACCGGCGAACTTCACTGCGGCTTCTCCCGCAACCCGTACCAGTACGAGTGACGGCTTCCGTTCGGCCCAATCTTCCATCATGCTTTTCGGGTAGATGACGATGCAGGAGTCTGCGCCCTGCGGTGCCATCTCAACCCATCTGGCTTCGGGGCCCATGGGATGGTCTCTGCGCCTTTCGAATCCCACCTGTTCCACCCAGAACCGAATGGCCTCTTCCTGATCGGAGACATAGACTGCAGATGTGGCAATTTTATCGATCATGAAATCGTTCTCCCGTTGCAAGCTAAGGTGCGAGCACAGCCGTCGTAAAACTGTGCAGAGGTTCAGCAGTCGGCCAGATCATCGGCTGAATTATAGAGAATTGAAACTTGACAACTGACTTAAATAAGCTTAATTAAGTCAGTATAATGACGGCATTTTATATTCCCCAGGCACAATTGTCCCGGCTCATGCGCCTGGTCGCTCCCGGCAAGGTCGTGGTGGTATACGGTCCCAGACGAGTTGGGAAGACCACGCTCATCCGGCGGTACGCGCAACTCTACGAGCGGGACGCCCTTCAAGTGACCGGTGAGGACATCAATGTGCGCGAATATTTGGAGAGTCAATCTCTGGCCAAGCTGAAGACGTTCGTCGGCGGGCGCCGGACACTCATCGTTGACGAAGCTCAGTACGTGAGGCAAATCGGCTTGAATCTGAAACTACTGGTTGACCACGTCGAAGGCCTGCGCATTATCGCCACCGGCTCGTCTTCCTTCGATCTGACCCAACAGACCGGCGAGCCTTTGACGGGCCGCAAGTATACCCTCCTGCTATTGCCCCTGGCGCAACTGGAGATCGGCGCTATCGAGGCGGCGCATGAAACAAGGGCCAATCTCGAGATGCGCCTGGTCTACGGCTCGTATCCCGAAGTCGTTCTCATGCAATCGAACGAAGAGCGCGAGACCTACCTCAAAGAGTTGGTCGCCTCCTATCTCTTAAAAGACATCCTTCAGTTGGAGGGCATTCGCCATCCCGACAAGTTGTTGCGCCTGCTGCAACTGGTTGCCTTCCAGGTGGGGCGGGAGGTCTCGGTGACCGAATTGGGTACGCAGCTCGGCATGAACAAGATCACTGTGGAGCGCTATCTCGACCTGTTGGAGAAAACCTACGTGATCTACAGCCGAAGAGGCTTCAGCCGCAATCTGCGCAAGGAAATAACCAAAAACAGGCGCTACTATTTCTACGACAACGGCATCCGCAACGGGGTGATCAGCAACTTCAACCCCTTGTCTTTGCGCGACGATGCGGGTGCCTTGTGGGAGAACTACGTCCTGGTCGAAAGACTGAAGCGCAACCTGTATACCGGGCACCTGGCCGAGAGTTATTTCTGGCGCACTTACGACCGGCAGGAAATCGACCTGGTCGAAGCGTGGGGCGGCCACCTGGGCGCGGCTGAGGTAAAGTGGTCCCCCCGGTCCGTCTCCAGACCGCCTGGCGCCTGGCGCCAAGCCTATTCCGACAGCTCGTTCCGGGTGGTTCACCAGGAGAATTATCTCGACTTTATTACCTCCTCCGCCGGGTGAACGGCGTTTGAAAAAGAACGGTGAACAAACTGCCATGACCGCGAAGGAGCTTTCCTCGGCCCCGGCATCACTGGCCTACAGTGCCCCGGAAGAGCTGGTGCGGGATTTCGCCAGCCGTGGGCTGGTTGTCCTGTCTCCGGAAAGCCTGGGTCTTCCACCAGAGGTCCACGAGCGCATCCACCAGCGCGAAAAACAGGCGGTCGCTGCCGGCGAGCGCGTTACACCCGAACTCGTTGCGGAGGTGCTCGAAGTGATCAACGCCCCCGGCGTGGTCGCTGCCTGCAACCAACTGGCCGGGGAGAACTGGGCCATTGTGCCCTTCACCCACAACGCGACCTTCGCCAGCGGCGCCCGCGACCAGCACTGGCACAAGGACGACAACGGCCCCTACAACAGCCGCAAACAGCGCCACCACCAGGCGGTGCAAATCGAAATGCTCTACTATCCGCAGGCGGTGCGCGAGGACATGGGTCCGACGGCGACGGTGCCCTACTCGCACTATTGGGCCTTCAACCACGAGGAAAACCAGGACAATTTCGCCGGGTCCGACCACCTTGATTTCGCCTGCCACATCAGCGGCATGGACCGCCAGCCCGTCAGCGGCCCCGATTCCCCCTACGACCCCAGGGATATCGTCCGCCGCCGCACCGCGCACGACGAGCGCATGCGGGATGTGGTCGCCAACTTGAAGTGGCCCCTGGTGCAGCCTTTTGAAGCGGCCCCGCTGCGCGCCGGCAGTATCGTGTTGTACTCGCACAATATGTTTCATCGAGGCAACCATCGCCGCGACGATTGGCGCACCTGGGAAGACAACCCGCGCTTCATGTGGCGATTCTGGATCTATCGAACCACCGATCCCGCCGGGGGCAATGGAGCGCCGGAAGAGGTGGATTGGAACGGCCTTGGCGTGGACCCGCTGACCCACATCGATCTGTCCGCAGCCGGCGACGACGTCACCTCGGTCTGGCGCTATCACCACCACTGGATGCAGACGGGCAGAACGCCGCCGCCGCGGCCCGAGGCCGCCGCCCTGTCGCCGGTTCACCGGGAAATTGAGGCCGGCCGCCTGTTTAGCCAGTTGCACGCCAAAGGCGAAGAGGCGGAGCCGGCGCGCATCGGCGCGGCCTACAAGCTGGCCTCCATCGGCGATTCGGCGCTGGCTCTGCGGCTGCTTGGCCAGGCGCTGTACAACGAGCGGGAGAGTGTGCGGAGGGCCGCCACCTATGGCCTGATTGCCGTCGGACCGGAGGCGGCCGAAACCTTTCTCGAGGCGGCGGATTCACCGGTCAAATGGGTGCGCAAGGCGGGGGTGTACGGCCTGGGGGACGTCAGTCCCCTCAACGACGAGGTTCTGCAGGCCGTGGTGGGGCGTCTGCGCGCGGATCCGTCGGTGTATGTCCGCGCCGTCGCCGCCGGCACCCTGGGTTGCCTCGGCCGCCGCGCGGTGGCCACGGGGACCGGCCGTGACCTGATTCCCGCCTGCATCGAAGCCCTGCTGCAGAGTCTGGGCCGCGAGGAGAACCGGCTGGCAATGGACCTGGCCCAGGGGCGGAGCATAAAGTTCGTGCGGCCCACCGATGAATGCGATGTGTGCGAGGGGGGTGGCGTTGATTGGGGCGTGGAGCGCTACCAGCCGGTGCGCTCGGCGGTGCGCGAGAATGCGCTGTGGTCCATGGTCATCCTCTGTTCCCACGGCACCGCGACCACCGGCCTGGCGCTTGAGCCGGCTGCCCGGGCCTTGCAGGAGATCATCCGTAGCGACGAGAACCTCATCTGCGTCGGCTTTGCCATGGACGCGCTGAGCCGCCTTGCCCATCTGGGTCCCGGGGGCGAAACCGCCAGCTACCTGCAGGCGGAGGTCTCGGCGCTCCTGGAAAAAGCGCCCCTGCGCTGTTGGGAAGCCCTGGTGCGCAGCGGCCTCCGCCCCACCTAGCTTCTTAAGGCGATTTATTGCCGCTAGGGCCGCTGGCTTATCCATCTAATCACGGTAAAATCGCCCTTGACGTGGGTGATATTCACCCATATCATGGGTATATGAGCATGAATCGACTGCTGCCTCGGTTTGCTTCCCAGAGCCTGGAGCGAGCGCTGAGGGTCATGCCCGTGGCTGTTCTCACCGGCGCCCGACAGACCGGCAAGAGCACCCTCTCCCGCATGCATCCCATCGGGGCAGACAGATCTTACTTCACCCTGGACGATTACGGCGTCCTTGAGCAGGCCCAACGCGAACCGGGTGCCCTTGCTTCCCGGGCAGTGCGGATCACGCTTGACGAGGTGCAGCGGGTGCCGCATGTGCTGCTCGCCATCAAGCGCCTCGTCGACGAAGACCGCGTTGCCGGCCGTTTCCTCCTGACCGGCTCGGCGAATCTGCTGCTTATGAAGGAGGTGGGCGAAACGCTGGCTGGCCGCGCCAGTTACTTGACGCTCTGGCCCATGACCCGCCGCGAGCAAGGCGGGTTGCCCAGGCCCGGTCTGTGGACGGAGCTTGTGGATGAGCCACCTGGTGCATGGCGGGATGTGCTGCTCGCGGAGCCGGCCGAAGCAGAGCCGTGGGTGGCCCTTGCCCGGCGCGGAGGATATCCCGTCCCGGCCCATGAGCTGATGGACGATGACGACCGGCGGCTATGGTTCGAAGGCTACGCGGTTACCTACCTGGAGCGGGACATCCCGCGTCTATCCGCCATCGAGGGAATCACCGATCTGCGCAGGTTGATGACGGCAGCCTGCCTGCGCCTTGGGGGACTGTTGAACCAGGCAGATCTGGCCCGGGACGTGAACCTTGCCCCCTCCACGGTGCAGCGCTATCTCAATTTACTGGAGGTGTCCTTCCAACTGGTGCGATTGCCAGCCTATTCCGTCAACAGGACGAAACGGCTGGTCAAGTCATCCAAACTCTACTGGAGCGATACCGGTTTGGCTTTGCACCTGGCGGGCGATGCGCATCCCCGCGGCGTGCACCTGGAAAACATGGTGCTCTGCGACCTGCTCGCCTGGGCGGCTGCACGGGTCGAAAAAACGGAGATCCTCTTCTGGCGGACCACCAAGGGTGCGGAGGTCGATTTCGTCATCGAATCGGGCGGGCGTCTGCTGCCGGTGGAGGTGAAGGCTACCGCTACCGTCCACACCAGTGACGTGCGGCATTTGCACACCTTCCTGGGTGAGTATCCCGACAAGGCGCAGTGCGGAATCGTTCTCTACAATGGTGAAGAGACCTTCTGGCTCACGGACCGCGTGCTCGCCGCTCCGTGGTGGCGGGTGGTCTGAAGCTGTTGCCTGAATACACCCGCGAACAAAGGAGATGTTGGGTGGAGAATCGAGATACAATTCGCATGTTGCCGATGGGTCGCCGGGAATTAATAACACACTTGAAGAATTCGCCAGGGGGTAAATCGAGTGGTGGATCAGGGTTATGAGGAGTTGAAGGAGTCTCTGATTACATGACTGGACAGACCAGGATACCAATAAAATATGGGTTTACTGAATGGCTAACTGCGGGGAAGATCAAGAAGCGTTGGTGCGAGACTCGATTTCTTATTGCTCAAGTTTTACGATTTTTGGGCGGGGCGGGGAAAATCGCTGCTTAGGCCATCAATATGCTCGAACAATTCCAGAGAGACCGAGCGCCAGAGCGGATCGAGAATGATGCGCACGCCCTCCCGCCGCGCAAGTTTCGCTGCGGGGACGAAGTCGGCATCGCCCGCCACGAGGATGATTGTATTTGCCTGACGTTTCAGCGTGATTGAAGCAATGTCGACCCCGATTCGCATGTCCACCGCTTTCTGGCGAAGGCCGAGCGCGAAGTCGTCATCTTCGAGGTCGTCGATTGTGAGTTCGCCTTTCAAGAGCTTTTTCTGCGGGGTTTCCTTCAGCACCCAGCCGCGTTCACGTCGCACCTCCCCGAGACGCACGGCGGTGTTCGGAGAATGTCGTAGATGTTTGAACAGGTCGTTTCTGAAGTTAGCCTCGATGGTCTTTGCATAGTCGATGCTCTGATTGCTGATGGGCTTGTGCTCTTTGCCGTCATAGGGGATGGCGTCGTAGTAGAAAACGCGATAGAGCAAGGAGTTCGCATTGGCCGCGCAAGCAATTTTGTTCTCACGCTCGAGGTGCGAGGTGACCAATTTGCGTATCGCCGAATTGACGGCGTTCGCATCCCCATGCTTGATTTTCGGGCGGACGGTCGGAAGACGCTTGAGCAGGTAGCCGCCGTCTATGAGAATTGCCACTTTCGTCATGGAACGCCGCCAGAAATGAAAAGCCCCCAGGGATCGGCTGTGCTCATGATCGCGAGGAGCGCAACGTACTGCCAAGGGGCGAATGAGAGTAAGATAGGACCAGGTGGAGAGGATGTCAACTCTCAGAGCCGTGCAGGGCGGAATTTACCATTCCTGCTGACCCCGGAGATGGCCCCCCTTTGCTGAGATGACTCTCGATCTTTTGACCTATCCGCTGGGTCGCCCCAAGATATGGCTTAGCTCGCACTGCAAACAAGAGGCCCCGATTACATGAGATTGTCCTGGAACGAGATCGGCGCCCGCGCCGCCCGCTTCGCCTCGGAGTGGGCCGATGCGACCTACGAGCGCGGCGAAACTCAGAGCTTTTACAACGAATTCTTCGAGATCTTCGGGGTGCGCCGCCGCACCGTTGCGCGCTTTGAGGAGCATGTCCGCCGCTTGGACGATACGCACGGCTTCATTGACCTGTTCTGGCCGGGCGTATTGCTGGTCGAGCAAAAGAGCGCCGGCCGCAATCTTGCCGCCGCCCGTGAACAGGCCGGCACCTATTTCGACGCGCTGCCCGAGCGCGACCGCCCCCGCTACCAACTGCTCTGCGACTTTCAGACCTTTGAACTGCTGGACCGGGACGAGCGCGAGGAGACCCGCTTTGCCCTCGCCGACCTGCCGCAGCATGTCCAGAAGTTCGGCTTCATCCTCGGGGTGCAGCGGCGCACATTCCGCGACCAGGACCCGGTCAACATCGAGGCGTCCGAGCGCATTGCGCGTTTGCACGACGCCCTCGCCGAGTCGGGCTATGACGGCCACGACCTGGAGCTTTTCCTCGTGCGCATGGTATTTTGCCTGTTTGCCGACGACACCGGCATCTTCGAACCGCGCGACATTTTCCTGCAGTTCATTGAGGAGCGCACCTCGACTGACGGCACCGACCTGGGCCCCTATCTGGCGCGGCTGTTTCAGGTCTTGAACACGCCGGAGGAGCGGCGCCAGACCAGGCTGGACGAGGACTTGGCGCGCTTCCCCTATGTCGACGGCGAGCTATTCGCCGGGCCATTGCGCATTCCCGATTTCGACGCCGAAATGCGCCGGAGCCTCATTGACGCCTGCTTGTTCGACTGGACTGCGATTTCCCCGGCCATCTTCGGCGCCCTGTTCCAATCGGTGATGGAACCGGCCGACCGCCGCGCTCAGGGCGCTCACTATACCACTGAGCAGAACATCCGCAAGGTAATCGAGCCACTGTTTTTGGACGACCTGCGGGCCGAGTTCGAACGCCTGAAGGCCCGGCGCGACAGCCGCCGCATTCCCGGCCTGTACGCGTTCCAGGACAAGCTGGGTGAGCTGCGGCTTCTCGACCCGGCGTGCGGCTGCGGCAACTTTCTCATTATCGCCTACCGCGAGCTGAGGCTGCTAGAGATCGATGTATTGCGCGAGTTGCACACGGACACCCAGCTTTCTGCATTCGCAGAGAAAATGTCCGTGGTCGACGTCGATCAGTTCTATGGCATCGAGAATAGCGAGTTCCCGGCGCGCATCGCCGAGGTCGCGCTGTGGATGATGGACCATATTATGAACAACCGGCTGAGCTTGGAGTTCGGCCAGACCTACGCGCGCATTCCGCTGGAGAAGTCGCCGCAAATCCGGCACGGCGATGCGCTGGAAACGGACTGGAGCGAACTGCTGCCGCCGGAGGAATGTTCCTACGTCCTCGGCAATCCGCCATTTGGGGGGGCGAAGTTCCAATCGCCCGAGCAGCGCGAACAGGTGCGCCGCATCGCCGCCCTGGGCAAAAGCGGCGGCACCCTCGACTACGTCACCGCGTGGTTTATCAAGGCGGGCGAATACGTGCAGCAGAGCGCGGCGCGGATCGGCTTTGTGGCGACCAATTCCATCACGCAGGGCGAGCAGGTCGCGCAGCTTTGGCCGATTTTGTTCGACCGCTGCAAGCTGGATATTGCCTTTGCCCATCGCACTTTTGCCTGGGGATCGGACGCTCGTGGCATGGCGCACGTTCACGTCGTCATTATCGGACTGGCCAAACGGGGCGATGTACCGAGAGAGAAGCGGCTGTTTTCCTACGACGCGCCCAAAGGCGATCCGCAGGAAAGCAAACATGCGGCGCTCTCGGCCTACCTATTCGACGCTGGCGGACTCGCCAATCCGCACATTGTAGTAAAATCGGAACCCCGGCCGATTAACGGATTTCGGCGGATAAAGACCGGCGCTCAAATGATCGACAATGGGATTCTGACCTTCAGTGAGGGGGAAAAAGAAGAATTTCTCGCGTCTGAACCAACGGCATCCAAATTTTTCCGCCGCTATATAGGAGGTGACGAGTTCATTAACGGCTTTTACCGCTGGATCCTTTATCTGCGAGAAGCTACCCCGACAGAACTAAGGCAACTGCCGATGGTCGGCAAGAGGATTGCGGAAGTTCGCGCGTACCGGGCAGCGAGTAAGCGTGTGAGTACACAGAAAATGGCTGACTATCCTACTTTGGTCGGGGTTGATGAGCGCCTAAACGAGGATTACTTGGTTATTCCTAATACCAGTTCAGAACGTCGTGCTTATATACCTATCGGCTGGCTCAGCACCGATGTTGTTGCAAACCAAAAGCTGCGTATCCTTCCTGAGGCGACCCTTTGTGATTTCGCCCTACTTACTTCCGCCATGCACATGGCATGGACTCGGACGGTCACAGGACGAATGAAAAGCGACTACATGTACTCTGTCGGTGTGGTGTACAACACCTTTCCACTACCCCCCGTCCCTACCTACAACACGACTGCAACGCCTCGCGCCCCACGCGGAAGCCGTCCTCACTGCCCGTGCCAACCATCCGGACGCAACGCTGGCCGATCTCTATGACCCCGACTTCATGCCCGTCGACCTGCGCAAAGCACACCAAGCCCTCGACCGCGCCGTCGATAGGCTCTACCGCCGTAGCGGATTCACCTCCGACCGCGAGCGCGTCGAGCATCTATTCGGACTGTACGAAAAAATGCTGGCGCCGCTGACGGCCAAGGCCAAGCCGAAGCGACTGCGGAGAGTGTAGAGGAATGGTTGCGGTGCCATGGGGCAAAACACTGGCAGAATTGCTCATGTCTAAGCCGGCTGTTATAATCTCTTTGTAGGCAGGAGTCCTTGGCAAAGCAAGGAGAATGAAGGTGAGCAAAGACAGAAATCGCACAATATCGCGTCGTTCTGAAGCGCAGGAAAAGACAGACCGGCAAGAGCCCTCTTGCATAAATTCTCCCTCGTATTCCTACAATGGCATTGACAAAACGCCCGGGGTTTGCGGCGGAGACGCTTGCATCAGGCAGACACGTATTCCGGTTTGGGCTTTGGTACAACTTAGAAAATTAGGCACAGACGAAGCAGGTTTGTTGCGTATCTACCCTACCTTGACGGCTGAAGATTTAACAAATGCTTGGTCCTATTATCGGTCTCACACAGCCGAGATTGAGCAGTAAATCGCCGACAACGAGTCAGCCTAAAGGCAGTGGTATTATCGTCTTCTGTAGTCTTAGTGATAAAATTCCCCTTTATTTTGCCTTTCCTCCGTCCGTGTAAAGCAACTGGGTGTTGACCCGGTCGTGACGCCAATTTAGGGTCAACTCGGATGCAATCGGCTACCACTACTATTGATAGGAGCCCGAAATGAGCGCAACGGATTTGATACCTCAGCCATTTCTCGATTGGTTCGGCATCTGGCCGGGGCAGGCCGGCCGCGACGAAAAGGGTCGAGCCTGGCTCCAGGACCCGCCGCAGGGCATCGCCCTCAAGGTGCAACCGGCGCGTATGTCCGCAGTTTTCATGCGGCCGGATCCCCCCTGGGAGCAGAACAGCCTGAGCCACATGATGGTGCTGCACGAAGAAGGGCGGCTGCGCCTGTGGTACGACCAGCGCACCTCGGCGGAGGAATCGGGTGCCTTCAATCGCTACGCCGAAAGTGCCGATGGCTTCAACTGGGACTTACCCGAACTGGGCCTCTACGAGTACCAGGGCTCGACAGCCAACAATATCATCCAGGACCACCGGACCTTCGACATCCACTCCCTCTTCCGCGATCCGGCCGCGCCGCCGCAAGCGCGCTACAAAGCCATCGAGGCCCGCGGCCAGCTCTACCGCCATGGCCAGCCCGTGCCCAACCAGCGCCAGACCAAGCTGGAAATCCGCGAGGTGCGCCGCGCCATGGAGCTCAACGGCTACACCCCGGAGCAGATCGATGCCGAAGCCGATATTCGGCACATTCTGCGCGGCGCCGTATCCCCAGACGGGCTGCGCTGGACGGTGCTGGAAGAGCCCCTCTACGACGCGGGGCATACCCAGCTCGACACCCAGAACATCGCTGCCTTCGACCAGGACAGCGGCGAGTACGTGGCCTATCTGCGCGGCAACCTGGAGCGGCGGCGCTCGGTGCGACGCACCGGCGGGGCCGAATTCGGCAAATGGCACCCCACCCGCCTGGTGCTCACCGTCGATGCCCACGATGCTCCGGACGAGGACATTTACACCCCCTGCTACTGCCGCTGTCCGGGCAGCCGGCGCCACCTGATGTTTCCCACCATCTACCACCGGCTTTCCTCGACCCTGGACATCCAGCTTGCCAGCAGCCGCGACGGCTGGCTCTGGCATCGCCCCGAGCGCCGGCCCCTGATCGGGCGCCACATCCACGGGGAAGAGTACGGCGCCCTCTACGCCAGCCCCAATCTGGTGCCCGTCGGCGACGATTGGGGACTGCCGGTCCTGTGTTATCTCCAGCGCCACGACGGCGGCGGCGCCTTCCTGTCCACCGCCGACAAACCCATGAGCGAGTACCGCTGGGCCTTGTGGCAGCCGGATCGCCTGGTCGCGCTGGAAGTGCCGATCGAAGGGCGCTTCTCCACCGTAGAACGCCTCTGCCAGGGAGTCGAACTGCGCCTCAACTTCCGCACTCAGCAGGGCGGTTGGGTCAAGGTGGGGCTGGCGCACCGGCCGACCACGCCGGCTTCGCCGCTGGAGGAGATCGAGGGTTTCGGGGTGGAAGATTGCGACGTGCTGGAAGGGGACCACATCGCCAGAACAGTGACCTGGAACGGCCGGAGCGACCTGTCGGCGCTCGAGGGCCGGAACCTCTCGCTGCGGTTCCAGGTGGCGCGGGCTCAACTGTTTTCAACGGCACTGTAGCAGGAGGTCACCACGGGCTGGCGATCTACCAAGTACGACATTCGTTGGCGCGCTGTTGATTGATGTGTGCCGGTGCTATTCGCTGGTGTGATTTATTGGAATATGACACTTTGTGGTGCCCTGCTATGAACCTTGGGCTGTTGCATATGGAATAAAGGTGGTGGTGTACCAGGACTAACTCGGCAGGCGTGCCGAATAGACAGGTAGAGCTGACCAATGAAACAGAACATGCGGGATTTCGAGACACTGTGGCAACAGAATGGTGCCCAAAATCCTTGGAGAGTACCTGATAATGTAGTACGGGGTCTTATTCCCAGGCTTCGCAAGGAAAGAGTATCTCGGGTTCTGGACCTGGGTTTTGGACTCGGGCGCCACGTGGTTCTTTTTGCTCGCGAGGGGTTCGAAACGTTCGGGATTGAGCCTACTGCCAGTGGTTTTCAACACTGCACCCAATGGCTGCAATTCGAAGGGCTCGAGGCTGACATCAGACAGGACAAAATGTCGCAGTTGCCGTTCCGCGATGGCGAGTTCCACTTTATCCTGTCTTTCAACGTGATCTATCACGGGACACTCGCGGATATTCAGTCAGCCCTAAATGAGATTCAGCGCGTGCTGAGAAAGACCGGCCTATTGTTTCTGACCCTCAATAGCACTCGCAACGAATGGTGCGGCAAGGGAAGGGAGTTGGAGCATAATACGTTCGTCGATCCCGAAAAAGATGATGGAGATCACAAGCATCACTATTCTGATTGTGAGGAAGTACAACAACTCCTCGCCGGCTGGGAAATCGAAAGGATGCATGAAGCCGAGCAAACCCTGGCTGGGAAGAGATTCCCGGGTTCCTGGCATTGGGCCATATTGGCTCGAAAGCCATAGGAGGAGGTATGGTGTGAGGCGTCCCACTACCAGGAGATTCTCAAAAAGGGCCTGCTCACCGAGTTCCAGAACACTGGCTTGTCCACCCGGTTCATTCGCACAAATCAGGAAGAGTGCTTCGATTAAACGGCAATCCGTGCGGCGGCCGCCCAAGGTCACAGTGCCGTCGCCATGCGCTGGGGCGGGGTCAATGCCCGCAACGACGCCCTGGCACCAGCTGCGGGTAGGGCGGACCGTCGCCGCAAGTGGATAGCTTACGGCTGCACCAGCGGGGTGCCTCAGCGCCTTGACGGAGGGCCCCAAAAGGTGCCTTGTTTTACCAAAACCTTCTTGGAGGATTTCTATGGATTCGAGCTGCCTGAAACACACCTTGACCGAGGAGGAACGCCTCCGGTTCGAGGAAGACGGCTTCTTCATAGTGCGCGATGTGTTGCCACGAGATTTGGTAGATCGACTCATCCCCGTCGTCGATCGCCTCGATGCTGAGTACCGGCCGCAAAAGGGGCTGGAGAAGCACCAGATGCACAACTTGTTCGACTTTATCGGCAAAGACGAGCTCTTTCTGGAGTTGCTCGACTGGCCAAAGACGTTCGCCAAGGTCTTCGGAATTTTGGGCTGGCATATCCAGCTCTATCACTCGCACTTGATGGTTACTCCGCCTTTGGACGGCGTCGCGCCCCAACGCAAGCGGCTGGGATGGCACCAGGACAGCGGCCGGCTCAATTTCGACTTGGAGACTCATCCCCGGCCGAGGGTCTCGCTCAAGGTGGCGTACTTTCTCACGGACTGCATTGAGACCAACCGCGGCAACTTCCATGTCGTACCCGGCTCGCACCTGAAAAACGAGGCCGAGATGCCAGCGGACGACGACTTGGATCCCGCGGGCGCCGTGCCGGTCCAGGTGGCGGCGGGAGACGCGGTATTTTTCGACCGCCGGATCTGGCACGCGGCCGGCCACAACCTTTCGCCCGACGCGCGCAAGGCGCTGTTCTACGGCTACAGCTACCGCTGGTTGCGCCCGCGGGACGACATGACGGTGGAGCACCTGATGGACCGCTGCGACCCGATCCGGCAGCAGCTGCTGGGTGCCAGCCCGAGCGGCGGGCACGGCTACACTTCGCCCAAAGAAGAAGACGTGCCGCTGAGAGAGTGGATTCGCCAGCATCTTGGTGAAGAAGCGGTGGTGCAATGAACCAGAAGTCATCTCACAACCTGCGACCTTGATCCCCGATTTGGCCGAGTCCAATATGGGCGCTTATCACGAAACATGTTCGCGCATCTGCCGCGCCGGCCTCCTCATTTCCCCCGAATCCGCTAGCCGGGTAATCGGCATGCACCAAGCAGCCAACATTTCGGCGGCGCGCGGACCGGTGCCCATCTCGCAAGCCTATGTCTGAGCGAGTGCTGCCCCGCCTCGACCCGTCGGCGCGACTGTCCGCGCTTCTGGGGATCGGCTGCCGCTCCGGGGCCACGGTCGTCGGCCTGTCGGCGGTGCGCCGCGCTCGGATGCTGGCATTTGTATTTGCCAGCAGCGAGCTCGCCCCGCGGACGCTGCGCGAGCTGGCTCGCTTGGAGCGCGGGAGTACCCGGGTCTTTCAAGTACAGGCAATGGAAGTGCTGACTCAGAGGTTCGGCCGCGAGGACGCCCAAGTGGTCGGCGTTTTGCGCGGCGACCTAGCCCGCGGCTTGGCCAAGCTCCTGAAGGAGCAAACGCCATGACCACATCGGTAGAATGTGGGACGAACTGGGAAATGGGAAGAAGAGCGGTTGGGCCAGTAGGCCTTACGTCTCCGTGGGGCCGGAGCGACACAGCCTCATCGACTGCGCCGATTAGGAGAAGGGATCCGCCATGAAGGTGATCACGATCATGAACGGCACATTCCGCCGCGATCACGTGGGAGCTTCCGGGCTGGAAGCGCCCTGGGCCAACCCCGGGACCGGCCGCGGGTTCGGCGATCACGACCTGTAGGGCAAGCCCGGCGGTCAGGTTCAGCAGCGACTCTAAGCTGGAGGAACGCTACAAACCCATGGAATTCAGCAGCGAAGAAAAGAAACAACTGGAGCAACTGGAAGAAGGCCTGTGGAAAGCCGCGACTCGCTTCGACATGGACTGGATGGAGGAGACGCTCGCACCCGACTTTTTTGAGTTTGGCAGGTCCGGACGCGTCTATAGCCGGGAAGACACATTAGGAATCGAAAGCCAGACTATAGCCGCAAGACTGCCCCGGGCGAACTTTCGGGCGCGCCTGATCAGTCCTGATGCAGCGTTGGCAACCTATGTAAGCCGGGTGACGTACGACGGAGTCGAAGAACTCGGAAACCGCAGCTCGATCTGGTCCCGCACGGAACACGGCTGGCAACTCAGGTTCCATCAAGGAACGCCTGTCGCCAATTGATGCAGTCGGCCTGACGCTCCCCTCCTGAGAGTGTTATCAGCCGGTCCCAAAGTTTCCCACTTTTCACACGTGCGACACATGATAGCCCTGGGGCGGCTCGAAGTCCTTGGCGTGCTTGCCGACGTAGTGGCAGATAAAACTGCGGCGCCGGCGCCCGGCGGCAGGTGATGGCCCTGACGAGGACCCTGCGAGATCCTCGCCGCTACAGGTTTATTTCACCACCTGACCTTCAGGTGCCTCATCGCCTTGACAGAGAATCAAAGGATGGGCCTTATTTTCTCTGTACATCGAAAGGTGGGATTCCATGATTACGCAAATCAAGATCGGGGGCTTCCGGCTTCTCGACGAGTTCAAGGCATACTTCAAGCCGCTGACCGTAGTGATCGGTGCGAATGCCGTCGGCAAAAGTGCGCTGATCGATTGTCTGCAACTGATTGCCGAGTGTTGCGAGTATCCAATAAACACCGCGATTGGTTGGCATTATGGGGCCAGTTCCCTGCTCACGTCAGGAAACGAGAATGGGAAGTTGAATTGGAAACTCACTTTTCATAAGCCTGGCATATGGGATGCTTTCCCCTCTGAGCAGGGAAAATCCTTGGTGTACCAGGTCGTTCTCCAGGCCGATGCCCTGGGTCAGCAGGTGCACCCGCAATACGAGGTCCTCAGAACTCGAGAGCCAGGACAGGGACGCCGTGATCCCCTCAAATTTCTGGAGGCAACTCCAAACCAACGATATATATTCGACAGAAGTCTACGCGGATTGGTACCGTTTGATGAGGCGCAGCCTTCGCCTGGTGTTGTCCGCGAGTCCGGTCCGGCGGAAGCTACCCCGAAAAGCGATCCGCTACAACCCGCCCAACAGGAACCTGCGTTGTTGCTTTCACAAATCCGCTTCTTCAACGAGTTCCCAATTCCTTCCTGGGTACGCGTTCTATTGGCGAACATGCTGTCCTATCCGGGTTTCGATGTGACGCGGTCTTCTGCGCTCCGAACCAAGGCTGCCGATATCAGGCCGGTTACAACCTTATCTCCTAACGGCGACAACCTGGGTACCGTGCTCCACGAAATTCTAACCAGATATGATTATCGTTCAGCAGCGGACGAGTTGCGCGACTTTCTGCGTGCAGCCTTCCCCGCGTTTGAGGAAATTCATTGCGATACCACCTATGGAACGCCGCCACAAGTGCTCGTTGGGGTGCGCGAGAAGGGCATGTCTCGCTCCATGAATCTGTGGGAGCTGTCGGACGGCATGCTGCGTTTCCTCTGCCTGGCGACAGCTCTGTTTAATCCGCTGCCTCCGCTGTTGGTGGCGATTGACGAACCGGAGATGGGTTTGCATCCCGGCCTGTTGCCCATTGTCGCCGAAATGATCAAGACAGCGGCGGAGCGCACTCAGGTGCTGGTGACGACCCACAGCCCTGATCTGCTCGACTGCTTCGATCTGGCCGATGTTGCCGTTATGGCGCGAAATGCGGATGACGCAAAGGTCGTATGGCATCGTCCCGCGGATCGCCAGACACTTGTGCAAATGCTGAATAACGTTACGGGAGAGACGTTGGGTGACCTGCACCGCTCCGGCGAACTGGAGGCCGGCGCATGAAGGTGTGGATTTTTGTGGAAGGGAGTTCGGACGCTCGAGCCCTGTCGGCACTGTGGAGCGTATGGAGGCAGAAGCTCAGGAAGAATGGCTGGGGTGTTCAACTGATTCCTCTCGGTAGCAAGTCCAAGTATTTCAATAAAATTGGACCACGGGTAGTAGAGAAGTTGGTGCATGATACACGCGATCTCGTGGTCGGCTTACCCGATCTCTACCCGAATATTGACTATGCTAATACCAAGTACAAGCACGACAATGTGGAAGAACTACGGGACGTGCAAACGCGACTTGTAAAACAGAAATTGGAGCAGGAGGTAAGACGGGCTGATTTTGACAGTCATATCGCGCGTTTTTTTGCCAGCGCCTTGAAACACGACCTGGAAGTGCTGCTTCTCGCTGCCTCGAGTCAACTTCAATCCCGATTAAAGATGCAGAATAGGCCCAGCGGCTGGCAGCAGCCTCTGGAAAATCAGAACCAAGACAAGCCCCCAAAAAAATTGTCGAGGAGCTATTTCGGAGACATCTCAAGCAGCCTTATCGAGAAATTGTGGACAGCTATGCCATTCTCAGAGATGCAGGCCTACGAGAGGTGGCGGAACAGTGCCCGGCATTTCGTGCCGTGATCGATTGGATTGGCGAAAAGACCGGGGTACCTGCGTATTGAATGATGGAATTCCCCCACTCACCTGAAAATTTTTTGACCTCATGAGAATCCCCGGATGAAAAAGACCCGGTTGTTCAACCTCACCCTCCTGTTGCTCACCGGGATGTTGGTGCAGGACGGCCTCGCCCGCGGCTATACCCGCCTGCTATTGCCTGCAGGCACCCGGGACCGCTTCGGTGAAGGCCTTCTTTCCGGTGAAATCGTCTACTCACCCAATGGCGCCTGGTTGGCGGTGCCCAGCAGCATCGGCATCTGGCTCTACAATCCTCGCACCGGCCTGCTCCGAGACCATCTCGATACGGGCTTTGTGCGCGCGGTGGCGTTCGCCCCCAACAGCAGAACCCTGGCCTCCGGCGGCGGCGGAGAAATCCGTTTGTGGCAGGTGGACAGCGGCAGGCTCGAGGCTACCCTGAAGGGGCATGCGGGCTTTGTGCGTGCGGTGGCGTTCGCGCCGGACGGCAAAATCCTGGCCAGCGCCAGTAGCAATGAAATCCGCTTGTGGGACGTGGACAGCGGTCAAATCAAGACTACTCTGGAGGGACATACGGGTGAGGTTGAGTCCCTGGTATTCACGGCGGATGGCCGAACCCTGGCCTCCGGCGGCGGCGACTACACCATCCGCTTGTGGGACGTGGGCAGCGAACAACTCAAGGCCGTTTTGGAGGGGCATAGCGGCCGGGTCGAGTCGCTGGCTTTCGCGCCGGACGGCATGACCCTGGCCAGCGCCGGCTGGGATGGAACGGTCCGCCTGTGGGATGTTGAAAGCGGACAAACCAGGATTCCTCTCGAGAGGCCCGCGTTGTATGGACTGGGAGATTGGGTCTGGTCCGTGGCTTTCTCACCGGACGGCAAAATCCTGGCCAGTGGTCACGACGACGCCATCCGGCTGTGGCAGGTGGACAGCGGCCGGGTCGAGGCTACCCTCACCCTGGAGAGGCATACGGGCTGGGTCTCTTCGCTGGCCTTTGCGCCGGATGGCAAAACCCTGGCCAGCGGCAGCAGCAGCCGCAGCGGGAGTGAGAGCAGGTACTATACGGCCCTGCTGTGGGACATGTCGCCGCGGACGGAGGTAAAGGCCACCGTGCTCGGCGCCATGGCCGGGGGTGTGACGGTGGAGTTTTCCCGCGCCATCTCCGGCCGCCGTCCCCACTACGCCTGGAGCGCCCTCACCGGCGCGGCCGGGCGCCTGGAGCTGACCCTCTTCCCGGGGGTCAACGGTTTCTACCGCGCCCGCGCCCGCAGCGCCGACGGCAGGGTGGTCGGAAAATGGAACAGCATCCCGCTCAACCGGGACCGGCGCCAGTTCCTGGAGCTGACTCTGGGTGGGGGTATGCGGGTGGTGGCGGTCGAGCACCTGGTGGCGGCAAAAGTGGCGGCGGCGCAAGGAGCGGCGGTCAACGAGCTGTATCCCAACCGGCCCAATCCTTTCAACGCCAGCACCCGGATCGCTTACAGCCTGGCCGCCGGCGGCCGGGTGCGGCTGGAGATCTACAATGTCCTGGGCCAGGCGCAACAGACGCTCGTCGACCAGGTCCAGGCCGCCGGGGTCTACCAGGTCTCCTGGAACGGGCGCGACCAGCGCGGGGCTGCGGTGGCAGCCGGGGTCTATCTCGTTCGCCTGAGCTACCCCGGTGGGGCGCAGACCCGGAGACTGGTCTACCTCAAGTAGCCCGGCGTGCGCCGCGACCTCCCCGCCTGGGGAAAGATCGGGTTCGGAGCCGGCGCAACTAATTTTACCGAAAGGAGTGCTGCTGTGGGGATGGTGAGGAACGTTTTATTCGGTTGGCTTTGCGTCCTTGTTTGGGGATACGGGACGGAGGCGGCCTATGCCCAGGATGCTTCGAGCTTCGCCGTGGACGGAGACTGGCGCGATTGGGGCCGCAGCGGTCCCGGCGAGGGGGACGAGTTCTACGACGTCGCTCCGGATTCCAACAGCAGCATAGACATCATAACCTACGCCTATGGTCTGGGTTCTTTCCGCCGGGAGGGCGCCGAAGGCATGGAGGATCGTGAGCTCTTCACCTTCATTTTCAGGTTTCTCCAGGCTCCCTTTCAGGATTCGACCCGAACCTCGGTGGAGCTGTTCTTCGACGTTTCCGCCGATTCGACCCATGGTGAGGCCACGCCCCCCTGGGTCGATTTTCTTGCCGATTATCGAATCGAAATCGTCGGCCGCGATGGCGGCATCACCAAGGAGATATACCGCCGCCTGGCGGGAGATGGGTGGGTGGTCAGCGCAGGAGAGAACCTCGCCGAAGTGGAGGTCGCCCTTGCGGGTCAGTGGCTCGAAGGGGCCGTCCCCTGGGCCGCGCTGGGCAACCCCGGGGACAGCCCGGAAGAGGAAGAAAGAGGGTATTACTACTTCAAGTGGACCGCCAGAACCACTCGAGGCGGTTCGCACGATTATCTCCCCGGCGGGGAGGCCTGCTGCGATGTCCCCTGGGGACCGATGAAAGAACGCATCCCGACTATGGTCGAGCCTCCATTCGGGGATGCCCTCGATCACATGGGGGAATAGCGTGAGCGCCGTAAAAATCCTCCTTGCCGCCGCCCTCCTGCTTCTGGTTCAGAAGGCGAGCCTGGCCCGGGAGTTTCCCATCGGGGCCTGGTTCCCGGGCTTGTTCAACAATCAATCGAGGCAGTTCGCAGCCCGGATCAACCAGGTGGCGGCCGCCAACTTCAACACCATTCACGCCGCTCTCGAAGTAAGGAACGACGCCTCGGTCAATGGTGTTTTCATGGATCTGGCACGCCAGCGGGGGCTCAACGTTCAATTGTACAGTTGGAATATCCCTCCCGGGTGGCGCACGAGCCGGAGATTCTGGTCCAAGACCCTGGAGGCGGAGGACGCGGACACTTTCATCCATCCTGTGGGCGTGCAGGACGGAGCCGCCTGGCACGTGAATACGGCGGATCACGCCCCGGGCATCATTCTGGACACCCCGACCAGGGCGGGCGCCGGCATTTTTCTGCGCTACGTCGAACAACGAGTGAATAGCCGGGGAAGGGTAATTGCCAATCGGGCGCAATACGGTATACATGTCTTCCGCCTGAAGACGGACGACAACCGCGGCTTCGACCCTATTGCCACTCTGAGAATAATCAGGCACTCCGACGGCGCCTTGCTGCGCGAGCGCACGGTGCGCAAACTGGAGTTTCACGCCGTGGATACATACCAGGATTTTCTGCTTCGCTACTTCGTGCCCGCCGGCGGCGCCAGAGTGCGCTACCAGATCGAGTGGAGCGGGGCGGAGGACTTGTGGGTGGACAGGATCAGGGCCCACGACAATCATGGCTACAGGCTTTTCGCCGGTGACTTCGACCGCGGTATCGAGAACGACCTGGCCGCCTATGACGGCACCTCGGCGGACCCACCCTGGCGCTTCTACCTGGACGACGAGCCCCGGTGGACGGAAAAGGACGAGAGCCTGGGCTACGTGAACGAATTCATCAAGGCGCACACCGGCAAGTCCGGGGTGGTGGCGTTCAACCAGACCCGCAGAGATTTCATGCAGCACTTCGTGAACACCGTTGCGCCATCGGAGTTCCTGGTTGATTTCTACCCCTTCCGGCTCGACGTGCCCGCTCTCGATCAGACAGATTACGAGGCCGGCTTGCAGAGCGCCCTGGATAGTTGGGTCACCTGGTATGGGACCGCGCGGGAGGTGGCCAAGGGGGCCGGCATACCTCTGTGGGCGGTGGTCCAGGCCCATGACTGGCCCCGCGGCCTGCGCAACCCGACCCCGGAGGAAATCCGGGTTCAGGTCAATCTGGCCCTGGCCCACGGCGCCACCGGCATTTTCTACTTCATGTACTCCAGCCATCTCAATGACAACCGGGTGGCCGATTTTCAGGGCCTGGTGGACGGGAACTACAGAATCACCCCCAAATGGACCGAAGTACAGTCCCTCAACCGGATGTTGCAGGACCTGGACGACACCCTGTTGCGCCTGACTTCCGACGCGGTCTTCGCCGGCGACGCTCCCGCCTCGTTCGTTCAGCGTCTCTCCGACCCGGCCGATTTCCATCTCGGCACCTTCACCCACGCCGCCGGCGACCGCTACCTGATGGTGGTCAACCGCCGCTGCCGGCCTTCCGATCCTCCCCGGTGGGTGACCATCATGCTGAATCCGTCGCGATTGAACGGTCTGAACTATTCCTACCTGGTCGAGGATCTCCACAGCGGAGAGATGGTAGCTACCAGCAACGGACTTTCCGCTTCTTTCTCCGTCTCCCTGGCTCCGGGGGAGGGCAGGCTGTTCCGCCTGGAACCCTGGGACGATCTGATAACCTTGGGCGGCGACGTGAGGGTACCACCAGGGGTCAAGCTGACCCTCCCGGCCGCAACGACGGTGGCCTTCGCCCCGGGCGACGCAACCGGCGGCGGCGAGGACGGCTCCCGCGGAGAACTTATCGTCGAGGGCGCTCTCGACGCCGGGGCGGGCGACATCACCTTCCGTGCGGCCGATGACGCCGGGGTTTCGTCCGGGGCAGGCTGGTACGGCATCCGGGTGGCGGCAGCCGGCAACGCCGACCTTTCCGGCGCCACCATCCAGGACGGGCTCCGTTGTGTGCAGGTGCAGGAAACCAGCGCCATCGACATGACCAACACCAACTTCGTCAACTGCGGCCAGACGGTGGAGCGGGTCCCGGCGGCGCCATGATTGAGCCTGTCCGGTCCGGGCGCACGTTCACCGCCTTGACAAAGGCCCCTAAATTGGTGCCTTATTTAACCTGTAGGTTCTAACCATCGATTCCGCCGGAGCGGACTACCGGGTGGTTGCACGAGGTTCTGAAACCTGGAGGTTCTTCGACATGGCCGACACCCAAAAAACCCTTTTCCTGCTGGACGGCATGGCCCTGGCCTACCGGGGTCATTTCGGCTTGCTGCGCAACCCGCGGATGACCTCGACCGGAATGAACGTGTCCATGGTGTTCGCAATATCCAATACCATCCTCGGTATTCTCAACAAGAACAATCCCACTCACATCGCCGCGGTATTCGATACCCCCGAACCCACCCACCGGCACGAGCAGTATCCCCAGTACAAAGCCCAGCGGGACGCCATGCCGGAAGATCTCAGCACGGCGCTGCCCTACCTGTTCCGCCTGATCGAGGGATTCAACATCCCGGTTCTGCGCGTTCCCGGCTGGGAGGCCGACGACGTGATCGGCACCCTCTCCAGGCAGGCCGACCAAGCGGGATTCACCACCTTCATGGTGACCCCGGACAAGGACTACGGACAGCTCGTTTCCGAGCATTCGTTCATATGCAAGCCGGGCAATACCGGGGACAACCTCGAAACCATGGGGGTGGACCAGGTGCTGGAGAAGTGGGGGATCGAGAGGGTCGATCAAGTCATCGATATGCTGGGGCTGATGGGGGACACCAGCGACAACGTGCCGGGGGTTCCGGGCATCGGCGAGAAGACGGCGCGCAAGCTCATCGCTCAGTTCGGCAGCATCGAGAACCTGCTGGACAACACCGGCCAGTTGAAAGGCAAGCAGCGCGAGAAAATCGAAGAGAACCGCGAGATTGCCCTGCTGTCGAAGCAACTGGTCACCATCGAATGCAACGTTCCCCTCGAGGTCACCCCCGAGGCGCTGACGGTCAAGGAGAGGCGCGACCAGGACCTGAAAAAACTTTTTGTCGAGCTCGAGTTCAACACCCTGGGGAAACGGCTCTTCGGCGACGACTTCTCGGCCGCGCCCCAATTGAAGGTCGGCGCCACCCAGGGGGACCTGTTCTCCACCGATGAGCTCAAGTCCATCGCCGACGTGGAGCACGATTACCGCTGTGTCGACACCCCCGAATCCCGCCGCAACCTGTTGGACGAGCTTTCCCGCGCGCCTTCCTGCTGCTTCGACATGGAAACCACCAGCCTGGATCAGAAGACGTGCGACATTCTGGGGTTCGCCTTTTCGTTGAAACCGCACACCGGCTGCTACGTTCCCATGCCGGACGACCGCGAAGGGGTCATGGCCATTATCGACGAATTCCGTCCGCTGTTCGGCGACGCCGGCAAAGAGCTCATAGGACACAATATCAAGTTCGACCTGTCCGTGCTGCGCTGGCACGGTCTGAGCGTTTCGTGCCGCATTTTCGACACCATGCTCGCCGCTTACGTGGCCGTTCCCGACCTGCGGCGCACCATGGACTACCTGGCCCAGGCCCTTCTCGGCTACACCCCCGTATCCATAACCAGCCTCATCGGCGAGAAAGGCGAGAACCAGGGGACCCTGAAGGACGTCCCCCTCGAGCAGGTGGTGGAGTATGCGGTGGAGGATGCGGACATAACCCTGCAACTTACCGAGGTTCTGCGTCCCAAGATCGAGGAGATGGGGCAGGAGACCGTGTTCGATACGATCGAGTGTCCGCTGGTGCCGGCTCTGGTGGAAATGGAACACGAGGGAGTGCGGATGGATGTCGATCAACTGCAGCATCTGTCCACCCTGCTCGACGAGGAAATACGGCGGTCCTCGGACCGCATCACCGAGCTCGCCGGAGAACCGGTCGATTTCAACTCCGCCAAACAGCTCGGCCACGTACTCTTCGACAAGCTGAAGATCGATCACCACGCCAAGCGCACCGCCAAGACCGGGCAGTACTCCACCGCCGAGGCGGTGCTGCGGCGCCTGGCTCCGAGACACGAGATCGTGCAACAGATCCTCCACTACCGCATGTGCACCAAGCTCAACTCCGTCTACGTGAGCCAGTTGCCCCACTCGGTATTCGCCGGGACCGGGCGCGTCCATACCTCCTACGAGCAGGCCGTCATCGCCACCGGACGCATCCAGTCGTACGGCCCCAATCTGCAAACCATCCCGGTGCGCACGGAGATGGGCCGTCAGATCCGCCGGGCCTTCGTGCCGCGCGACGACGACTACTATCTGATGGCCGCCGACTATTCCCAGATCGAGCTGCGCATCGCCGCCGAGCTCAGCCGCGACGAAGGCATGATGACCACCTTCCTGCGCAACGAGGACATCCACTCGGCCACCGCCATGAAGATCTTCGAGGTGGACTTCGAGGGGGTTACGGACGAGATGCGGCGGCGCGCCAAGACGGTGAACTTCGGCATCATTTACGGCATCTCAGCCTTCGGTCTGGCCGAACGTCTCAACATTCCCAGGGGCCAGGCTCAGGAGTTGATCGACCAGTATTTCGCCAAGTACCCCGGCACCCTCAAGTACATGGAGGAAACGGTCAAGTTCGCCGAGGAGCACGGTTACGTGGAGACCATGACCGGACGCCGGCGCTATCTCCGGGACATCAACTCGCGCAACAAAACCACCAAGCGCGGCGAGGAGCGCAACGCCATCAATTCGCGCATTCAGGGCAGCGCCGCCGATCTGATCAAGCTGGCCATGAACAGGATCCACCAGGAGCTGAAGACGCGGGACTGCAAAACCAGGATGCTGCTTCAGGTCCATGACGAACTGGTCTTCGACCTGCACAAATCGGAAGAAGAAACCCTGCCGCCGCTGATCGCCGAGTGCATGCGCACCGCCCTGCCCATGACCGTTCCGGTGGAGGTGGAGGTAGGCATCGGCAAGAACTGGCTGGAAGCGCACTAGTGTCTCGTCGCAGAAATATGTCGCCATTTTTCCGCCGATCCATCCCAGCTCACGGCGTTGCCTACGCGGACATGCTGGAGCAGCCGGAAATCCACCTTCACCCCAGTGCTCAATCGGCCCTAGCCGATGTTATGATTGATGCGATCAATTCCAAGGAAAATGGCAGTGACAGGAATATCCAGTTGATCATTGAAACCCATTCCGATCACTTTTTACGGCGGCTACAAAGGAGAATTGCAGAGGGTGAAAGAATAGAAGAGGATAAAGTGTCGGCTTACTTTGCCAATATAACCAAAATTCCTGCAGCGTTAGAGCCTCTAGAAATTGACCAATTTGGTAACATTCGGAACTGGCCAGAGAATTTTTTCGGCGATGAAATGGGAGACATTATCAGACGGTCCGAAGCAGCGATGAACAAGCGAATAGAACAAAGTGATGCAGAATCAGAGGGATCCAAATGAGCAAGCTGCCGGGCAAGTGTCTTGTTGACACCAATGTACCCGTGACTGCAATTTTGTCTGCACGGTCAGATCCATGTTCCGATGTACCAGATTTTTGCATTCTTGAATCCATACGTCAAATTGAAAACATAACAGGAAAAGGCGCTTGCCTCGTTGTTGACCATGCTGGCGAAATTTTCAAAGAATACAAAAACAATCTTTCTTTGGGAGGCCAGCAAAGACTCCGAGCCGGATGTCGCCTCCAGGCACGACGACTACCTGGCAATGCAGGATCCTCATGGCACTACCTGAGCGCGTCCAATAATAGGTCGCTTATATCAGGATAAGGCCGGCGCCATGCATCCGTGACTGGCCGCCAGAATCCGCTACCGGTTCCATCAGATTTTGATGGTGAGTACACGCTGAGTAGATGACAGATAAAAAGGATCAGGCACCACCGTCGGGCAAAGGATACGAGATCAGGCCTGCGCGGTCCGGCGATTTTCCCGCCGCAGTGGATTTATCGCAACTGTGGGCCGATGAAGGCTGTACGACCGGCTATCCCGCCCTGGCGGAAGGTGACGAGCGCCTCCAGTCATGGCTCGAGGCGGGCTACTCCTTTGTCGGCGAGCATGAGGAAGTCGTCATAGCTTACGCCGCCGGAGTGGTGCAAGAACATGCGCTATTCAAGCCCGAGGGCGAACGATTCTTCCATATTCACGAGGTCTTCGTTCACCTCAACCACCGCCAAAAGGGGGTTGGAGACCGGCTTGTCAGGGCGTTGCTGTCAAGGTCGAAAGCGGAGGGGATCAGGCGCTCCATGGTAGGATCGAACAACGTGGACTGGTTGCGCACCTATCGCTTCTATGAGCGCTATGGCTACAGGATGTTCTCCATTCAGATGTACAAATAGCCGTGACCTGGAATGTTGTGATCGCCAACCGGACTTTCTGCTTGTGAACAACTATCACCGTGCGAACAGAGAGCGCTGGAATTTGGGTTCACCAGACTGGGCGGCCATGCACGACAGGCGCGGTACCTGGCGCATCGCCCACCGGCAGCCCGGGAAGGTTTTTCTGCAGCAGGAGCTGGACCTGATCGGAACGGTCGAGAATCGGGAAGTCTGCGTTTTGGGCAGTGGCGACAATCTTGCCGCCTACGGTTTCGCGGGCATGGGTGCCCGGGTTACGTCGGTGGACATTTCGGCTGAACAACTGAGCGTCGCCCGCGGTCGCGCCGCCGAGCTGGGCCTGGTCATCAGATTCTTGGAAGCGGACGTCACCGACCTGAGCCTCCTGCAAAGCTCCAGCTATGACCTGGTGTACACCGGCGGGCACGTAGGGGTCTGGGTTTCCGACCTGCGGGCCTACTACCGCGAAGCCATCCGGATTTTGCGCCCGGGAGGTCTGTTCCTGGTCAACGAGTACCATCCCTTCCGCAGAATATGGAAGGATTCGGCCACCTCCCTGGAAGTTCAGGTAAGCTATTTCGACCATGGGCCGCATGAATACAATGTCTCTGAGGATCTGCTCGCCAATCTACCTGGCCACCTGAAGCAGTTCGAATTTCATTGGACGGTTTCCCAGTACCTCAACGCCGCCGTCGAGCAAGGCGCCGAGCTGATCAAATTCGAGGAGGTCGGCGACGCCGCCGAGGGGTGGGAGAGTGCTCCTCTGAAGGGATTGCCGCAAATGCTTTTGATCGCAGCCAGGAAGGTCCAGACTTCGGAAGATCGAAACTGAGGAGACCATGAACTACCTCTTCCAGGGTGCAAGCCGCCCCGCGGACCAACCTCTTTTTCCAAATTCGCAGGGTTTCTCGCCGTCCCGCTTCCGCCCCATGGCGCTGATGGTCTTTCTTTTTCCCGCTTCCCACTCGAGCCCTGCTCATTTCAGAGAGGTGCCACAATGAACCTGCGCTCCAGCCTCACCGCATTGGTCCTTTTGCTTGGAACCCTGGCTGCCTCGGCCCAACAAGCCCCATCCGCGGTCGACAAGACCCTGGCCCCCTTCTTCTTCGTCGATACCGACGATCCGTCAGTGGACCAACTGCCGCTCAAGTCGGTGTCCGCCCAAGTTCACATTGCCGGGGTCATCGCCGACGTGAGCATCGAGCAGGTCTACCGCAACGAAGGCACCCGCCCGCTCGAAGCCGTGTACATATTCCCGGCCTCGACCCGGGCCGCGGTGTACGGCATGGTGATGAACACCGGAGACCGCGAAATCACCGCCGAGATCCGCGAGCGCGAGCAGGCCCGCCGGGAATACGAAGAGGCGCGCGAGCAAGGCCAGACCGCTTCCCTCCTCGAACAGGAGCGCCCGAACGTCTTCAGGATGAACGTGGCCAATATCCTGCCGGGCGACTCCATTGCCGTGCGCCTGTCCTATACGGAACTGTTGGTGCCCACCGACAAACAGTACGAATTCGTCCTGCCCACCGTGGTCGGCCCGCGCTACTCCCCCGAAGCTGTCTACGAAATTCTGGCCCCGGGCGGCGCCGACCGCATTCCCTATCTGCACGAGGGCGAAGATCCCGACTACACCTATACTGTCGAAATGGCCTTGGCGGCCGGCCTGCCCATCCAGGCTTACGACTGTCCCAGCCACGAGGTGGTCGTCGAGCAGGAGGTTCGGGAGGAGTTGCGCCTGACCCTCGATCCGGCAGCCGGTTTTGGCGGCAACCGAGATTTCATTCTGCACTACCAGTTGGCCGGCCAAGAGGTTGAGTCCGGCCTGCTTTTGTACGAGGGGGAGGAGGAGAATTTCTTTTTGCTCATGGCCCAGCCTCCCGCCCGTCCGGAGCCGGACCAGATCCCGCCGCGGGAGTTTATTTTTGTGGTCGATGTATCGGGCTCCATGAGGGGCTTTCCCATCTCGGTATCGAAGAGCCTTATGGAGAACCTGCTCGGCCAATTGCGCCCCGAGGACCGCTTCAACATCGTCCTTTTCGCCGGCTCGGCGGCGGTCTTCAGCGACCGTTCCCTGCCGGCCACCGAAGAGCATATTAAGCAGGCCCGGGCCCTCGTTGACGGTCAACTTGGTGGAGGGGGCACCGAATTGCTGACCGGGCTCCGCAGGGCTTTCGGCCTGCCCGTGGCCGGGGAGGGCTATGCCCGCATCGTGGCGGTGATCACCGATGGTTACGTCAGCTTTGAAGCTGACGCCTTTGAATTGGTGCGCCAGCGTTTGGGTCAATCCAGCCTGTTTGCCTTCGGCATTGGCTCGGCGGTCAACCGCTTCCTCATCGAGGGCCTCGCTCGGGCCGGTCAAGGCGAGCCATTCGTGGTCCTCGAAGAGGGGCAGGCACCCACCGAGGCTGCCCGCTTCCAGTCATATATCAGCACCCCGGTTCTCACCCAAGTAGAGGCGGGCTTCGACGACTTTGACGCTTATGAGGTGGAGCCGCCCTTCATCCCCGATATGCTGGCCGACCGGCCGATCATCATCTTTGGCAAGTGGCGCGGCGACGCTGCGGGCACTGTGCTGTTGGGGGGCCGCAGCGGCGACAATAGCTATAGTGCCCAATTCGACGTATCCTCCTTTCAAGCCCAGCCCACCAACAAGGCCCTGCGCTATTTGTGGGCCCGCCACCGCATCGACCAGTTGAGTGACGATGTGCGGGCAGGTTCCCGCGCCGACCTGCGGCACCAGATTACGCAGCTAGGCCTGGATTACAACCTGCTCACCGAGTACACCTCATTTATCGCCGTTGACCGCCGCATCCGCAACGCGGACGGCCTGGAGACCGTGGAAGTGCCCTTGCCCCTGCCCCAAGGCGTCGAGGACTCTGGTGGTATTACTGCGGTGGAGGAGTCCCTTGAACTGGCGAGTTGGCTGGGCAGATCCTTTTATCGCCAAGGGACGCTGTGGGTCGATTTGTCCTTCCACTCGGGAATGACCATCGTCGAAGTTGGATCCGGGACGCCGGTTCCGGCCGCGCTGGCTCCCTTTGCCAGGTTGGGTCTGGATATGGTGGTTGTGGTCCAGGGACTGGCCTACCGGCTGCGCGCCGAGGCCGCCCGCCCCTTCCTGGATCAGAACGCGCCCAACCCCTTCAACGACTCCACGGTGATCCGCTTCCGAATCGCGGCCGGCATGGACGGTCCCACGCGCCTGGTCGTCTATAATTTGGCCGGTCAGATCGTGCGGGTGCTGACCGACGGCCATCTTGGGTCCGGGGCGCACGTACAGGCATGGGACGGCAGGGACGAGAGCGGCCAGGAGGCCGCCAGTGGTATCTACCTCTACCGCCTGGAAGGCACCTCCTTTGCTGTCACCCGCCGCATGTTGTTGCTGCGGTAGCCTGATATCCCGGTGGGTTGCCCCCAATGGGTGAATACAGCCGTCGTCATGCTATCGGAACCGGGACCGGATTCCGAGGTGCTTCCGGCGAAAGCTCTGAATGCGGGGATTCACCCCGCTAGTGGAAAGAACAAGACCATGAACTACCTCATCGTCCTCTGGCTGGTCGGCCTGCTGATTCTTTTCCATGAACTCGGTCATTTTCTCGCCGCACGATGGGTGAAGATACCCATTGCCAGATTTTCCATAGGTCTCGGCCCTAAATTGTGGGGGATCAAAAGGGGCAACACCGAATATCGACTCTCGTGGATTCCCGTAGGGGGATATGTGTTGCCTGAAATCGAGGACGAGGCCGAGTTCTTTCAGATCCCGGCGTGCAAGCGAATTCTTTTCGCCCTGGGGGGGCCGCTGGCGAACATCATCCTTCCATTATTTTTCTTCTCACTTTTGAACCTGATATCCTCCGGCTTTTCATTCACCGGCGCCTTTGTTATGCCGGTTTCACAAACACTGAACACGATTCATGATTTTGTGGCGGCAATCCCCCTGCTTTTGGACCGTCCGGATCAACTTTCGGGAATGGTTGGAATCGTCGTTCAGGGTGGTCAATTTGCCGGCACCGACGTGATCAAGTTGTTGAACTATTCCATCGTTCTCAGCCTCAACCTTGCAATTCTCAACCTTTTGCCTGTTCCGCCCCTGGATGGCGGCAAGATCTGCCTCTACGTGCTGGAGAAATTTCACCCCAGGTTACTGCGGCTTCACGCGCCCTTGGCGGTGGCAGGTTGGCTGTTCATCCTCGGCCTCATGGTGTATGCGACCATGCTGGATTTTGGTAGGTTCATGGTATGAGTGAAACCCCGGGGAAAGGTGGCCGGCAGGAAAAAGCGGTAAGCGCCTTATGCATTGCAGGACGCCGGTCCCAGGATTTCAAAAATCGGGTAAAGAGGTACCGGTAATGACCGCAAGAAGGCACCACGACATGGGCGGGCTCGATGCCGGCCCCATCGACCGGGAAGATCACGACCGGGCACCGTGGGAGAAGAAAGTTGACGCTCTCATGACTCTTCTCGGGGAACGGAAAATACTCAGCGTGGACGAACTTCGCCGGGGTATCGAAGAATTGGGAGCCGATGCCTACGACCGCTTGAGCTACTACGAGCGCTGGATGGCCTCGATGACCAACATCCTGCTCGAAAAGAGGATCATCGAGGTGAGCGAGCTCGGCGAGCGCATGGCCGAGATCGAGGCCGGCAGCCGCGAGGAGTTGCCGTGAAGGATTGGGATTCGGGCCTGTGCATGCCCTCGATCTCCGCTCCACCAGCGCCGAAGCAGGGGGATAACATTCTTCGGGAGATTGGTGAGAGATGAAGACCAGGTTCGCGCCGGGTGACGGGGTAAGGGTACAGCGGCGCTTTCCGCCCGGCCACGTCCGCACCCCGTGGTACTGCCGCGGGAAGTCGGGAAAGGTCGAACGGATCTGCGGCAGCTTCCCCAATCCCGAGCAGCTCGCCTACGGCAACCGTGACGCGGAGCGCGAGGTGCTGTACCGAGTCAGCTTCCCCAGCCGGGTGCTGTGGCCGGACTACGAGGGCAGCGCTGGGGACCGGGTCGAGATCGAGATTTACGAGCACTGGCTTGGGCCGCTGCCGGGAGGAACGCAATGAGCGACAAGAAACACGGAGGCGAACACCATCAAGGTCATGGGCACGGCGGCGATGAGGTGGGTGCGGACCATCGCCATCCGCCCCAGCCGGATCTGGAAGATACACCCCTGTCCCACTACCAACTGATGCAGACGGCGGTCACCAGCCTCCTCATCGAGAAAGGGATCTTCTCGGCCGCCGACATGCGCACCCGGATCGAGCACATGGACTCCATCGGCCCGGCCAAGGGAGCGCGGCTGGTTGCCCGGGCCTGGGTCGACAACGGTTTTCGCCAACGGTTTGTTGCCGATTCGAGAAGCGCCGCGGCGGAGCTCGGCATCGACACCGGGCGATTCCCCGTGCTGGTAATGGAGAACACCCCAGATACCCACAACCTGGTGGTTTGCACCCTGTGCTCGTGCTATCCGCGTTTCCTCCTCGGCCCTCCGCCGGACTGGTACAAGTCGCGGAGCTACCGCAGCCGCGCCGTGCGCCAGCCTCGCGCTGTGCTGGCCGAGTTCGGGACCGCGATCGCTCCGCAGGTGCGGATCCGCGTCCACGACAGCACCGCCGACTTGCGCTACCTGGTGCTGCCCATGAGGCCGGCGGGGACCGAAGGGATGAGCGAGGAGGAGCTGGCCAAGATCGTCACCCGGGACAGCCTCATCGGCGTTGCGCAGCCGCGGGTGAGCTGAGGTCCAGGCGGTGCCGGAGGCCGTTCTGCATCCTCCGGCAGGCTCCGCCCCGACCTTGCTGATCTTCTCTCGGGTGGCTGACCTTCCTTTATCTCAGGTAATTAACAATTGTCCGTTGCCCACCGAGCCACAATCCAGTTCAAGCCGTTGAAGCCGGAGCTCATGGACCACCTGGGAGAGGTCCTGAGGGGAAGTTGGGGCGCCGGCTGCTGGTGTATGTTTCCGCGCATGACCGAGGCGCAGATGCGGGAATTGCCCGGCACGGGGCCGTTGGGTCCGCGCCGCCGGGAGGCGATGACCCGCCTGGCCGAACGCCGCCGGGCCCCGGGTCTGCTGGCCTACGAGGACGGAGAGCCCGTCGGCTGGATTGCGGTCGCTCCCCGGAGCGAACTGACGCGAGTCGTCCGCTCCCGCGCCACGCCTCCGGTGGACGACGAGCCGGTCTGGGTCATTCCCTGCGTCACCGTGCGCAAGAACCAGCGCGGGCGCGGCATCGCCCTGGCCCAGATACAGGCCGCCGTGGCCTATGCCGGCGAACAAGGCGCTCCCGCGGTGGAGGCCTATCCCCGCGCCGGCGCGGAACGCACCGGCGACGACAACGTCTATTTTGGCACCCAACCGCTGTTTCGCCGCGCCGGCTTCGAGGTCGTCCGCGAACCTTTGCCGGGCCTTCCGCGCAACTGGCCCCCTCGGGTCGCCATGCGCATCGCCACGCCGCGGCCGTGATATCGTCGAAAAACAACGTCGCGTTTTTTTGAGGAACCTCCTTTGTTTGGAAGCGTCAAAGAAGGCTGCGTGGCAGCGACTCAATTCTCTTGTGCGACCTGACAAAGTCGGAGATCACCACCTCTTTTTGAAAGGCATTGCGATGAAACTCTTTTACTTTTACTGCCTTGCGGCTGCCTTGTTGGCTGCCTGTTCAGATAAGAATCCCGCGTCCTCGACCAGCAGCAGCGACGAGGAGTCCGCCCAGCAGTATGGCACCGGCCAGACCTATGACCACACCCGTGCCGGGGCGCGACTCATCCTATCGTATGACGCGGCGACCAACGCCTTCACCGGCACGGTGGAGAACACCACCTCGGCGACGCTGCCGCAGGTGCGGGTGGAAGTTCACCTGTCGAATGGGACGGAACTGGGGCCGACGCCGCCGGTTGACCTGGCACCCGGCCAAACCATTGCGATTACCCTGGAGGCAACCAGCGAACCCTTCGCCACGTGGAGCGCCCATCCTGAAGTTGGAGGAGACGGCAGCGGGGGCGAAGGCGGCGAGAGTGGCGGCGAGCATTCCGGCGGGGGCGAAGGCGGCGAGAGTGGGGGCGAGGACTCGGGCTAAGTATTTGCTGGCTCAAGCCCCCTTTTCAACAGATCCGCAAATTCAAACTGACCTAACGAGACGTTCCAATGAAACTGATCTACTCCGTTTGCGCGGCGGCGGCTGGCATGACAACTGGTCTGACATAGATTCTTCAGGAGGGCTAAGAAGGTGGCGCCATTAAAGGCGCCTTCCTCGCACTTTGATAGAATGGACCCTTCCGCGCGTTGGAAACCGGGTACCCGGATAGTTCAGTACGAGATGTGGGGTGAGGGGATCGGCACCGCCCGGCCGGTGACGGTGGTGAAGGATCGGTCGAGTCACCTCGCGCTCTACTCCCACCCTGGTGCCCGCATAGCCTCGCGCGGCATCAAGAGTCGCTATTCCCTCGGCCTGTCAGAGCGGATTGACCTGTACATCGAAAGCCTTGATCCAAGCGTGGGTGATTTCGAAGACAGGCAATCATCAAACATCCACGTCTTGACCCTCACTCCTCCCGATTCCTGGCATTCGATATGGCTGTTCTGGACCGCGCAATGGCAGTTCAAGACCTGGTACGTCAATTTCCAATCCCCGCTTCGCCGCCTACGTGGTGGAATCCAGTTTCACGACTACGTGCTCGACATAGTCGTGGCCCCGGACATGTCCTGGTCGTGGAAGGATCTGGACGAGTTCGAGGAGCTCATCGCCCGCAGGTTTTTCACCGACGATCAAGTAGCGTCGATCCGGTCCGAGGCAGACCGAGTGGTCAGAACCATCGAGCGTGGTGGATCGCCGTTCTGCGATGGCTGGGAGAATTGGCGCCCCGACCAGCGTTGGTCCGTCCCACGTCTTCCCAACGGCTGGAAAAGGTCCCTTCGTTATACCTGATTCCTTTTGAGGCCTCCTCTCCCTGTGGGATTACAACAGAATTAGGGGATACGAAACCTTCCGAGGTGTGATGTCCGGAACCCTTTCTCTTGAAGAGGTGATTAAGGTCACGGCGATAGATGATGTCCACGTCGCGCCTGATGGACGCCGTGTGGTCTTCACCGTGACCCGGGCGCTAATGACCCCGGAAAAGAGCGCATACCTCACCCACATCCATACAAGTGACGGCGGATCCAACGTCGTTCAGCGCACCTTCGGCGACGGTTCCTGCAGCAATCCGCAATGGTCGCCGGATGGAAAGTGGATAGGGTTCACCTCGAGCCGGTCGGGAAAGACCAACCTCCATCTCCTCCACCCCGCAAGCGACGAGATTCGGCAATTGACCGATGTCGAGACGGAGGTGGGCTTTTTCAAGTGGTCGCCCGACGGGAAGTGGATCGCCTTTGTCATGCGCGATGCGCCTACGCCCTCCGAGAAGCGAGCGGCAGAAGAGAAGGACGACGCAAGGGTGGTGGACGAGAATTTCAAGATGAATCGATTGTGGGTGATCTCTGTGGAAGCGAGGGGTAGTGGAAAGCAGCGGCCCCGACTACTCACCAGCGGCGATTTCAACGTGGGCAGTTGCTTCGGCAAGTCGAGGTTCGATTGGTCTCCCGATGGAAGGAAGGTCGCATTCACCCACACCCCGACGCCGCAAACCGACGCCTGGTCGCTGGCGGATATTTCGGTCGTGGAGGTGGACACCGGTGAGGTTCAATCATTGGTTCCCGTAAAGGGGGTGGGTTCGCCGCTCTACTCACCAGATGGGCGCTGGGTGGCATTTCAGGCAGGCAGCAGCCCGCCCAGTTGGGCGTCGACGGCCGACGTGTTCGTCGTCCAGGATACCACCCGGCCTCCGGAGGTCTACGCCGCTTCCCTCGATCCCTTCATGCCGCTGCAGGTCAGCCACGTCAACCACCATGTGGCAGCCTATCCAACCAGCCGCACCGAACCGCCTGGACCATCACCCGAAACAACCGTTTAAGGCGGCCTCGGTCGGAGCTGGTGCGGTCAATCTCGTGAGTGCCACCGGCACCACGGATATTCCGACCTGCATCACCGACTACCTCGGCGCAGAGTTCTGGGACGATTTGGAGATTTACCTGGAGCGCTCGCCCCTATTTCACCTCAAGGGTGTTTCGACGCCGACCCTGATTCAGCATTTCGAGGAAGATACCGTGGTCCCCATTTCGCAAGGCTACGAGTTCTACCGCGCCCTCAAGCGGCGGGGCGTACCGGTGAAAATGGTCGTCTATCCGCGCACTCCTCATGGTTTGCGCGAGCCCAAACTGCTGCTCGACTTCGCCGGGCGCAACCTGGAGTGGTTCAATCAGTATTTGCGGGGATGAATCCTCGCGCCGGAGAGATGTTTTGCCTCCGTTTCTTTTCCCTGTTGCGAACCGCAAGACCACCTGCAACCGGGCCCGGCCTCGATGTCCGAGGCGCAACGGCAAGCTCCGTTCAAAACGTGATCCGCACCAGTTCCACCGGGGCGTCCGCACCGAACGCTGGCTTGCGCAGCATCATCAAGCCCATGGTGAACCAGTGGTTGAGCGACGGCAGGGAAACGGTGACCCGGTCTGCAATGGAGGACTGATTGCTGCTTGCGGCGGATGTCCCGTCCCTGTCCCGGGTGAAACGGTGGACGTACCAGATTCCTGCGGCCGATCCGAGAATATTTGCCAGGACATAAGGTTTGTGGTCTTCCGCCTCGGCCAATAGGACAACGCCGGAGCCGAACAGGCTGCCTACAAAGGCACCACCGGATATCCATCTGGCCCGCTTGATCGAGTACTCCTCCTCACCCGTCCACTGGTAGGCGGAATAAGTCCCGGGCGGTAGGCCGAGCATGAGAGCGAGAACGTAGGCGCGAGGGGCCTCCACGTCCGCGAGGCTGAGGATGCCGGTTGCATAGGCAGCGCCGACGACTCCTCCCAGGGAGAGAAGGTGGGCCCGTCCCTGGTCGATCGGTTTGCCGCGAATCAACCTTTTTGTGGCCCAGACGCCGGCCGGCGCACCGACCATCGCGGAGGCGACATAGATCTTGGCCTGGGCCCAATCCCGGAGGTCTTCGATGTCGACGAGGTAGGGAATGGCGGCGCCGTACAACCCGCCGGTCAATCCACCGTTGACGATCAAATCGCTTTCACCCTTTTCAAACCATCGGTGCGCACTGAGCTTGTGGGCGATCAGTCCTCCTGCCGGTGTAGCGATCATCGCAGCCGCCAAATAAGCCTTGTCGTTTTCCGATTCAAAAAACACGGGCACCCCAAGCCCGTACAGGGTGCCGGCCAGACTGCCCCCGAGAATCAGTTGGGAACGTCCGGCCCCGAGCCGGTAATTTCTCGTGGCCTTGAGCGAGTAAAAAAAGGACCCGCCGCCTATCAGCATTTCCAATCCGACGATTTGCTGCGCAGATTCCATATCGAGCAAACGCGCTGTCCCCGGTCCATACAAGTAGAACCCGTACAGGGTGGCAGCGGTTACCATTCTTTTTCTGCCTTCCCGCTGGGCTTCTGGGCTGACCTGCTCCTCGGTGCGGTTTTCGGCGTATCCTTGCGCTAGGTGACTGACAAAGGTGAAACCCAGACAATAAAGAAGGGCGGCGATGGTAATCTTATGTCTCATGAATTGCTCTCCAGACCAGGCGGTCGAGGTTCGAATGCGCTACCTTGAAGCAAATATAATGAAAGTTTCAGAAATACAGGAATCAACGAAGAAAAGCCGCCATTATGGCGCCAGCTTGCCGGCCAAATAGTCCTTGCCTCGATTGGTCTTGCCGTTCTGTAAAAAACCTTACCTCCGACGTGAAAGGTCTGATCCTGACTCAAGTATCCTCTGGAGACCAGACCGCAAAGCTTACATCGTATCAGATTCAACCGAGGGCGGCCCTCATTTCATCCCTCACGCCGGGTTGCCCTCCGGGTGGCGCTGCACCAGGGCGACCGCCACCGAGATGACCACCCCGCCGGCCACTGCCGTCGCCAGGTTGCACGGTAAGCGCAGGCCAAGACCGGGGGCTGCGGCGTCGACCAGCACCTGCAGGGCGACGGTGAGGAAAGAGACCGAGAGGAAGAGCACGGCGCAGCGGGAAGCGTCGATATGCCTCATGGCGGCGTTGTAGGCCGCCCAGGATATGCCCAGCAGCAGACCGCGAACCCCCACCAGCACCAGCAAGAGCGGCGCTGCAGCCAGGACCGGAACCTCCGGCGCGGCCGGCCCCAGGTAGAGGAACGGCCCCAGGCAGACGGCGCCGGCGAGCAGCCCGAGCCCGGTGACGAACTGGGGATCGCGGCGCACCACCAGGGGCTTCAGAATGACGATGCCGGCGGCCACCACCAGGGAGGCCAGCAGGGTGAGGGCGTCGCCCCAGGAGATCGCCAGTTGCAGGACCCCGGGGTCGAAGCTGATCAGGGAGGCGCCGGCGAGGGCCAGGAAGGTGGCGAACCAGTGGCGGGCGGACCAGTGTTCTCTGAGAAAGACCACCGCGAGAGCGACCACGAAGATGGCTTCGACGCGGCCGAGGAGGATGACTTTGCTGGCGCCGATCCGGGCGATGGCGGCGAAGAGAAGCACGAACCCGGCGGCGTAGATGGCCACCGCGGAGACGGCGAAGCGCAGCCACTCCCCTGCGGACCAGCCCCGCCACGGACGGCCGCCGCGCAGGCAGGGAAGGAGCAGGAAGATGCCGCCGACGGTGTTGGCCAGAAAGGCGATCTGCAGGGGAGTGGCCGAGTAGAAGTTGAGGGCGATCTCGGTGAGCAGGAGTCCGCCGGCGGCGGAGGCCGCCGAGGCCAGCACGTAGAGGGAGCAGCGCAGGTCGGTCTTCATGCACCGTTGCCCGATGCGCCGGTTGCAGGCCTATCTACGTTTTGGGAGAATAGGGATCGCCACTTGGGAGGTAAGAGCATCATTTATTTAAAATCGTTACAAAACCTGAAAAACAGTTAAGAAACATTGTTTTTCAGAAAAAACAATTACAATAACTACCCAAGAACTATAAGTAGGGCACAGACCCCTGCCTTATCTTTGGTTTGCCCTAGTGTCCCGTCGCAGAGATAGGTTGACAAAATTAGGCCGCCGAGGCGCCCGGCAAACCAGGCGCCTGAGCGAGTCGTACCAGTGGTGTACGGCGAGTGAAGGCAACGCCGTGAGCTGGGATGGATCGGCGGAAAAATGGCGGCATATTTCTGCGACGGGACACTAGATCCAGATGCGAGTTCCGACCCACAGCCCGCCCATACCGGTGCGGGAGCGAAACTGACCGCCATGGTGACAGGTCAATCAGACGCACGCATCCGACAACATGCCTTCAACTGGCTGGAAGAGCAGGTCGAGATTTACGGAGATGTGCTGCCACGTCGGCTCCTGGAGCAGGGCTTCGAGTGCGACGGCCGGGTGATTCACCTCGTAGGCCCTCAAGGAATATTCAAACCGGGCGCCATGAGACTCCCTCTGTCTATCACGACGGTGCCGTCAGGGCCATACGCGGACTCCATATCCGGAGACCTTCTTCGCTACATGTACCGTGGAACCGACCCCGCCCATCGCGACAATGAAGGCTTGCGCCAAGCGATGCGAGAGAGGGTGCCCCTGGTCTACTTCCACCGAATCGATAAAGGGAAGTACGTGGCCGCATGTCGGAGCGAAGGAGGCAGGGCAAGGCGCCCATCTGGGACCATATCTACCAGAGCGAGTACTGGGACCTCGCGCATGCGTTCAACACCGCTTTGCCCGGGTGGATGGTGTTGATTGTGCGGCGGCACACTGAGTTCCTCGATGAACTTACCGAGCAGGAAGCCGCCGAGTTGGGACCCTTGATTCGCCGCGTCTCCCTGGCCCTCAAGAATGTATTCGGATGCACGAAGACATACGTGATTCAATTTGCCGAAGCCAGGGGACACAACCATGTGCATTTCCATATCGTACCCAGGCACCGTCGAAGAACCTGCGGACGACCACCGGGGCCCTTGCCCGACCCTTGACTGCCCTGGCTCCTTGACAGAGAATTCCCAAAAGAGCCTATTAGGTCGGCAGGCAATTCTTGACGACCTCACATTCCCCCGAAACGCGGAGGAGCAGAGATGGACATTCTCGAACGCTACGTAGCCGTGGACAACAAGTGCGCCTGGCCCAACCTCACCCTCATGCCGGACGGCAGCATCGTGGCCACCATCTTCGGCGAGCCCTGCCACCAGTTGTGGGAAGGGTCGTCCGAGTGCTGGATCAGCAATGACGGAGGCAGGCTGTGGTCCTTTCTCAGCGTTCCGGTGCACCACGAGCCGGGCCGCACCCGCGGCGACCTGGCGGCGGGTCTGAGCCACGAGGGCGCCTTCGTGGTCCTGTGCAGCGGCCGCCGCTTCGCCCCGCCCCGGGGCCAGTTGCTCGACCGGCCCAGGGAAAAGGAGGAGATGGGCAACCAGGAAGCGGTGGTCTGCCGCTCCACCGACATGGGGCGGACCTGGGCCCTGGAAGGGTCCTTCAACTATCCTGCCGGGGTGACGAGAGCCGTGCCGTTCGGGGACATCGTGAAGCTTCCCGGAAATCGCCTGGCGGTTTCCTGCTACTCTGCCCCGGAAGGCCACGTGGAGGACGAAACCTGCGACAGCGCCTGGGTCTACTTCAGCGACGATGACGGGCGCACCTGGGGCGATGCCCGTCTCATCGGCGCGGACAGGTACAACGAGACCGACCTGCTGTCCCTGGGAGATGGACGCATGCTGGCCGCCAGCCGCACCGCCAGGACCGCCGAAACCGAGATCTTCGCCTCCGGCGACGGCGGGCAGACCTGGACCTGCCGCGGTGCGGTGACGCCCGCGCGGCACATGCCCGCCCACCTGCTGGAGCTGCAGGACGGATCGGTCCTGCTCACCTACGGGGTGCGCTTGCGGGGTATGTTGGGGGTCTGCGCCATGATCAGCCGCGACGGGGGTGTCGCCTGGGACGATCCGCGGGTCCTGTTCAGCAACGACGTCTACCTGTCGAACACCAGTCCCAAAGGCACTGACGGGGGGTACCCCTCCAGCCTGCAGTTGGCCGACGGCACCATCCTCACCGCCTACTACTGCCAGCGCATTCCCGCGCACCAGCGCTATCACATGGGGGTCGTTCTCTGGCGCGATTGACCCGGCAGCTGCCCGATTCGCCCGCGCCTCACACCTGGTAGGCGAATACCTTGGCCTGGAACATCTTCAGCCGGATAGCCACCATCTCGCCCACCCCGGAGATGTCGCTCCTGCCCTGCCAGGTCACCACCTGGTCGGGGGAATCGCCGGTGAGGCGGTCGCATTCTTCGAAAGTGAAACCGCGCAGCGGATCGACGTCGCCGTGGAACATGGACGGCATCATGCGCATGAGCTCGACGCTCACCCAGCCGCCCGGCTGGCAGCGGTAGTTCAGCCGCAGTTCGTCGTTGACCCTGTAAATGGTGGGTACGGTGAAGCGCCCCTCGGTACGCGCCTCGAATCCGCAGAAGCGGTGCGGCTGCCACAGGGCCCACCCGACCTTTCTGGGCTGCTGCCGGGGGAACAGGGAATCCTGGTACTCCTCCGGAACGTTGTGCAGTCTGGACTCGGCCCAGTACGGGGCGCCCCAGTGCCCGTCCGGCAGCTCCAGGATTCCGGAAGAACCGATCATGCCCTCCTCGCCGCTTCCGGGCGGACCCAGGGTCAGGATGGCCCGGCGCTCGGGGCGGTACCAGATGAGCCCGTCCCGGCTGAAGGCGATCTGCACGTCCATCTGCCCGGTCATGTGGTGGAAGACCGGGGTGAGCATGCCGTGCAGGTCGGTGCGTCCGGGATAGGGGAAGTAGCTGTGGCCGTAGAAGGCGATGTCCAGGTCGTCCTGCGAGTCCGGGTGCATCACCAGCTTCGCCGCCGGCCAGCGGCGGAAATCCCTGGTGCGGCAGACGCCGTTGGCGCGGCGCACCATCTCCACCTCCTGGACCCCGGTGCCGATGCCCCGGGGATCCTCCGGGGCGAAGCCCTGCGGCTGCAGGTAGGCGTAGTAGGTGCCGCTCGCCTCATCGTAGCCCGCGACGATACCCCCGTTGACGGAGTATTCCGCCAGGGGCTCCTCTATCTGCTTCCAGCCGTGGAAGCGGTCCGGCGAGGTCCAGCCCATCATCCAGCCGCGCAGAACTACCTTGGGACCCTGGTAGTCAATCCCCTCGTAGTGCATGGCGTCCCAACGCTTCTGGGCTTCCTCGTCATCAAGCTTCTCCCAGGTGTCGGGATCGTACCAGCCGGATCCGGCGCTCATGGCCTTGAAGCGCTCCTCCGGCGGCGCCGAGGGGTCCTCGAAGATGCCTCCCTCCGGGTGGTTGGCGCGGATGTTGTTCTTCTTCGATCCGTTGTACTCCACCTCCCCCAGCTCGTGACGGGTCCAGTGGTAGCAGTCGTCGCTGACAGCGTAGCAGGTGCCCGCTCCCATGGCGTGGTAGAACATGTGGTAGCGCCCTTCTTCGTACCACACGTCTCCGGGAGAGAGTCCCCCCTTCTCCCACTCCGCCTCGCCGTCGAAAACCATGTCCGCCTTGGCCGCCTCTTCTATCTTGAGCTCCACTCCCACGGGGGCGTCGTAGAGGTTGTACTCGCCCCGGCGCGAAACACTCCGGTTGCCGGGAAAGACCTCCGAGACGTCGATCAGCGGCATCCACGTCCCGGGGTTGCTCCGCGGTCTTACCCAGTCGCCGGGGAAAAACCCCTGCCACGGCCCGGTGCCCTTGAGATCTCTCTCTTTACTCATTGTTTGTCCTCCTGAGCGATTGGGTGGTTATGGCCTGATCACGGTGCCGTCGGCGCGCCGGGCGTTGCCCCACATCCTGATGGCGGGGGCCGCCGGGTCCTCGACCGCGAAACGGGCGGCAAGCTTCTCGTCCAAGTCTATCCCCAGGCCGGGCTTGCCGTTGGGCCACATGTAGCCGTTGCGCACCTCGGGAAGGCCGGGGAACACCTCCTTCAAGGTCTCGTTGGTGTTGAGGTAAACCGATGCCTCCTGGATGCCGAAGTTCCACACGTTCATGTCGAGCATGAGGTTGGCGGCGTGCCCCACCGGGGAGACGTCGGCGGAGCCGTGCCAGGCGCTGCGGACGTTGAAGGCTTCGCACAGGGCCGCCAGCTTGCGCGCCGGAGTCAGTCCGCCGATGGTGGATACGTGCACCCGGATAAAGTCTATGAGCCGGTCCTTGATCACGGGGACCATTTCCTGGGGATTGCTGTAGAGCTCGCCCATGGCCAGAGGGGTGCTGGTCTGCCGGCGCACGAGGCGGAAGTAGTCGTTGTCCTCCGGGGAGAATATGTCCTCCAGGAAGAATGGCTTGAACTGCTCTACGTCCTTGGCCAGGGCCACAGCCTGGATGGGAGGAAGGCGCTCGTGGACGTCGTAGAGTATCTCCGGCTCGGGGCCGAAGGTGGTGCGGAAATGCTCGAATGCGTTGACGATGCTGCGCGCGAAGGGGGCGGGCTCGAAGGGGTCCGTCGCTTTGGGGCTGACCGCCAGCGGCCCCTGACCGGGCTCGTTGCCCGGCATCGCGGGATGCAGCGAGCCCAGCTTCAAGTGGTGGAAGCCCTGTTCCAGCAGGGCGTGCACGTTTTCCTCGTACTCGGCGAGATCGCGCCCCCCGGGGATCACGTACACCGCCGCGGCTTCGCGGGCTTTGCCCCCGAAGAGCTCGTAGACCGGCATCCCCGCCACCTTGCCCTTGATGTCCCACAGGGCCTGATCCACGCCGCTCAGGGCATTGTTGAGGACGGGTCCGTTGCGCCAGTAGGAGGAAGAGTTGGACGACTGCCATATGTCCTCGATGTCGTCGGGGGATTTACCGGCGAGATAGGGCTTGAGATAGTCGTCTACGGCTGCGGCCACCGCGGTGGGGCGCGAGAAAAAGGAGGCGCATCCCAGGCCGTAAAGCCCGGGCTCGCTGGTCTCCACCTTCACCACCACCAGGGTGCGCGCCCCGGGAGGCTGGGTCATGATCGCGCGGACGTCGCGAATCTTCAGATCACTCATTCTCTTTCTCCTGCTTGCCACGGTGTTCGCGAGCCTCCATCTTTGCCGACACCTGGACCTCCTGTAAGCTGATGAGTTCTTGACTTGGGAAAGTATATTCCATAGTGGTCGCCGGCGCTACTTAAATAGGAGAGAGTGAGGCGCAGGCTGCCACCGATCCCTAGCGCCTCTCCGCCCCTTTAACTCAACTGGGGGTTAGGCGGCCTGGTGATTCGTCCTTCAGGGGCAAATCGAGATGGGCCAGCCGTTCTTGCGCGCCAGCCGCGCCAGCCGGCGGTCCGGATTGACGACCCGGGGACGGGCGACCGCGGCCAGCAGGAAGCGATCTTCGAAGGCGTTGGCGTAGGCCGCGGAGTGGCGCAGAGAAAAACCACAGGCGCGCGCCACCTCCTGCGCCCGCCGTACTTTCTCCGGTCCGGACAGGCGCGGATCGTCCAGATCGCCGGTCAATCGCCCCCGCTTGCAGAGCAGCCCGGTCCCGACCACGAAATCCAATTCCAGGAGGTCCTTCAGGGGTTCGATCAGGAGCTGCGGCGCACCCGACAGGATGCCGAGAATATCCCCGCCTTGGCGATGGGCTTCGATCATGTCCCTGGTCTGCTCCGGGATCCGCCGCGCCAGGTGCTGGCGGCAGAAAGCCGCGGCCGTCTCGGTAAAATGGTCTATGTCAATGCCGCGGAGGTGGGTCTTGTTTGAGCGCAGGCCGTGGGTGGGGACGTGGACAATCCAGGACAGGAGGGCGCCAACCGCCTGCGGAACGGTTTGCTGTCCGGTATGCAGGACGAAGCGGACGAACTCTCTTTCGGCGCTGGTGGTGGGGAGCAGGGTCCCGTCCAGATCGAAAATAGCGGCTTTCACGGCAACGGCTAGTCCCGCAGCAGACCGGGAAACATCTTGCGGAACAGAACCTCCTGGCTGTCCCATACTACCGGGACTCCCCTCACCAGGCACATCACCACGGTCAACCAGACGATTGCCTGACCTGTCAGCAGCAGAATCTCGGTGGACACTCCGACCGACCAGCCATACTCGGCTTGCCCGGACTGAATCAGAAGCACCGCACCGAGGTAGACGAATACCACCGATTTGGTGAAGCCGTAGAGCCCCCGGCTGAAGCGGGAGCTCACCAGCGCCTTGGCCCAGCGGCTGTGCATCATGGTCTTGCTGCCGAAGGGAGTCTTGCCGGCGTCGATGAAGGCGAGGGTTCGCAGCCAGTCGATGAGGAAGCTGCGCGCGACGACGATGGTCGCGGCCCAGAAGCTGACCATTCCGATGGCGGCGAAATAGACCCAGAACACGTTCTCCACGATGCGGTCTCCGGCGATGTCGAACATGGCGCCGAGGTCGGACTCGGTGCCGAGGCGGCGGGCGATGATACCGTCGAGGGCGTCCATGTAGAGGGTGGCGATGGTCAGTAAAACCGCCACGGCGCAGGCGATAGTGCTGACCTGGTAGAGGCCGATGACCACAAATACCAGGAATATCCGGATCAAGGTGACGAGATTAGCTTGCATGGTTCCCTTTCTCGAAAGGGGGGAATGTCCGCGGTGTGTGGTCTCATCATATTAGGCCGGACCCCGGCGGTCAAGGGAGAAGGGGGAGCGGTGGCTGGCCTTGATAGGGAAGCCCCTGTAAGACCTTATTGAATCATTGCCATTATTTCACTATACTGGTCCGAATCGTACAGAAAGTCTCGGTTTCGGTCGATGGACAATGGTTCCGACGGGACGTAGCTGGACGCCGTCCTGGTTGGAGAAACGGCTGCCGCGAGTTGTCCCCATCCTCTTGATTCCGGGCAACCAGAAGGGTGGGCTTCTCGACGGCTCCATCGAAGTTTTTCGCACTGGCGAGAGGGCCGAAGGACCCCCGCGTCGAGGATGTAAAAATTTCTGGGAGGAGAGGCAACCGAATATCGAAACTCCGTCACAAGAAAAAATCAGGGTGATGAATGTGAAAAAAATAAAAAAAACCGGGGACGGTGAGAATTGGACCACAGTCCCGGGTTGGGATAGTGCGAAGCAGGAGTACGTGGAGCTCGACTGCGAGCGGTGGATCAGGGACAACAAGATCCGCGAGGCAGGACGCGAGAACGGCGAGCAGGAGTTCCCGCCATCGGATGCGGTTCAGCCGGACGAGATGTACACGAAGATTCTCGCCTGGGTGAATCAGCGTGGGAAAGCGTGCCATGCGGCAGTGAGCAGGTATCTCGTTCAGCAACGCCACGCCCTGGAACTGGAAGCGGGGGAGGGAATGGCTCCAATCCGGCATAGAGTCGAAGGGATCAGGGACCAAGGTATCGTGGCGCTTGCCGACCAGGGAATGGAGGATCGCACCAGCCTGCAGCAGAAGGAACGGGAAGCCCGGGAAGCCCGGGCGGCGCTCCAAGCGTTCAAGACAACAGCAAAGCTCGAACGGGTAGCCGAGAACAACGAGAGAGACACTTGGTACTGGTGGCTGATTGGAATCGTCGTGATCGAAGCAGTGGCCAACGCCATGATGCTCGCTGGAGTACACGAATACGGCCTCCTGGGTGCAATAGCCATTATGCTGGCGATCGGCGTGGTGAACGCCGGCTTTCTGGGAGGGGTGATCGGCGAGGGATGGCGGCAGAAGAACTCGGTGGGGTTACTGCCAAAGTCTGCCGGCTGGATCATGGTGGCGCTGGGAGCAACGGGGATGCTTCTCTGGAACTTGCTCGTCGGGCACTTCCGGGACAGCATGCTCGCCGTGGCGACGGAAGCAGCGCAGGGAGCAAGTTCCCTGGGTGAATTGTTGGCCGACGACACCTTCGAGAGGTTTGGGAATAATCCTTTCGGACTGGAAGGCATGCTCTCAGGGCTCCTCGCCGTCATCGGGGCCGGGTGCTGCATCTTCGCCGCATCCAAGTGGTTGAACCGCGACGATGTGTACCCGGGGTACGGAGTGGTGCATCGGGCGGCAACCGAGCATAATGAGGAGTACGGCCAAGAGATCTCGCAAAGACAAGAGAACCTGCAGAGAATCTACGAGGAGTACACTGAAAGAATCCGGGACGAGCGGCAGCAAGTGGAAAACAAGAGGGGTAACCACCGGCTGATCACGGACGAGGCCAGAGGGATCGTGCGGCAATTCCCCATGCAACTTGGCCAGTATCAGTACCATCTGGACCATATCATCGCCGCGTACCGAGAGGCGAATGAGAAGGCCCGTACTACGCCGAGTCCGAAGTTCTTTGGTGAAGCTTTCACTATCGATCAGGACATGTTCAGAGCACCGCCGTGGCAAGGTGTTCGGCGGCCGGACTACAACGAGGACTGGGAGGGATTTCAGCAAGCCGAAGAGGCGATACGCAGAGCATACCTCGATGCGCAAGCCGGGTACCCGACCCTTGAAGATGGGATGGAGAGCGAGGGCACACGGGAGAGACTCGTAGAATGAACAGACAGTCGCGTGAAGAGCGCAGGGCCAAAGCCGGGAGTAGGGCGAGAACGTTCGCGATCGTCGCAGTCCTGGGGGTAGCTGTGCTGATGGGCGTATTATGGACGCAGAAGGGGGAAGACCTCGACCACCAGGGGTGTCCGAAGAAGAGTGGCCCGAGCCGGGAAGTGGTGGTGCTGCTCGATACGTCTGATCCTCTGAGCGACAAGCACCAAGCGGAACTAAGGCGCATCCTGCGCGAATTGACGAGCCCGGCCGCAAGCGGGCGTCATGATGGGTTTGCCGTAAGAGAGGGAGAACGGGTGACGCTTTACCGTTTAGAGAGCACTGGAGTTCCCGAGAGACCGATCGCGCAGATTTGCCACCCCGGGGGCAATCCCGAGGAGCGACAAGCCATTGATGAGGTCACCGAAGGAGGAGTGATCACACAGTGGCGCTGGGAACAATTCGTCAAGACGATCGAGGCCCTGTTCCCGGCGGAAGAGAGCAAGGCCCAACCGACATCTCCCATTCTCGAAACCATTGCCGTCATAACCCCCCGCCACGCGAGCAGCCGCCGAGCGGAGAAAGGCGCGAAACCCACGCACCTGATCGTCATCTCGGATTTGCTGCAAAACACCGAGATGCTGTCACATTACAAGCCGTATCCGTCCCCTCAAGAAATCCCGCGCGAACTCAGAACCGATCTTTCGCGAGTAGAGGTGAGTCTTTTCCGACTCGAATGGCACAAGTATGAGAAATACCAGACGCCGGAGCACTACTATTGGTGGACGGACTGGGTAGAGGCGATGGGAGGAAAGGTGGTATGGCAGCAGGCGCTGTGACGCAGAGGTTGCGCGTGTTCAACGTGTTCAAAACGGAGCATGCGTTCGAGTGGGCTTTCGGGATCGGTTTCGTCATAATCTCCGCGGCAAAACTGGTCTCGCGAGGACAGCCCATCCTCGGCGGGATTGTCGCAGCTCTGTTTGGGATCGCCATCATGCTTTGGTACAGGAGTTCCCAAAGCCGGATTCGTCCAGAGAGCGAGCATCCGCGTCTGGGAGATGAGGTCTATTACCTTGGGTTGCTGTATACGCTCACATCGTTATGCGCGGCACTGGTGAGCCTGTTCCTCCTATTGGGAGGTGAGCATACCCTTGAGGAACGCACCGACGAGATGATCGGTAGCTTCGGGATCGCTCTCCTCACAACCATGGCCGGTATCGTCATGCGTATGACGCTACAACGCCACGGGACTGATAGTCAGGAGACGATCATCCGGATCCCGACGGAGATCGAAGGGGTCACAGTCGATCTAGAGCGCTACGCCTTTGAGCTGCGCAGGCAACTCCAGAACTCTACTAACGCGTTCGCGTCTCACGCCAACCAAGCCATCTTACAGGCGAAGACCACCCACGCCCACATGGACGAGATGATGCAGTCGTTCCACGACGGGCTGGAAGAAAAGGCTAAGGCTGGGCTTGAAAATCTACATGTGATCTACAATGCCGTTGCCGAGAAGGCCGATGAGGCAAGGCAGCGAACGAAAGAACAGTGGGCGGGGATTCAAAGCGCGCTGGAGAAACTCGAAGCGCAAGTGAAGAACATGGACGAATCCATCGAGCGAATCCAAATCGGAAGTGGTGAGACGGCCGAAAACCTGGAGGCCATCGGCGCCCAGGCAAAGGCGAGCGCCCAAGCGCTCAACCACTTAGCCGAGAACACGAGCATGAGCAACGCGATCTCGAACCTGGAGATCAATGCGAGAGCAGTGACGGAGCAGCTTGCCGGAATGGCTGGCGCAGGCAAGCGGTACGAGGAGGCGCTCGATGCTAACGTCAGAAAGCTCCAGGCACTCGCTGAAGCCGCGGCCCAGGAGTTTGATGGTCGGGCTAAGTTGGAGGTGGCCATCGCCGAAATTGTGGAAGTCTTGGCGACAGCAGGCAGGTACACGGAGAAGCTGAAGGACGCTGAGCGTGAGATTCAGCAGATCAATACGGGACTAAACAGCCTTCAGAATGCCCTTCAGGGCGAAGGCCTCAGGCTCGCTGAAGTACTGCAGCAGGCCATCATCGCCTTCGAGGAGGCCAAACGCAGCAACAATAGGATATGGAATATTTTTAAACGCAGGTCCTAAATGTAGGAATGGGTCGCGGCCATGGAGATGGAGGAGGGATATAGGAGAGGTGCAGTCCTGGGGCTGACGATCGCTGAGATTTTTATCCTGCTGGTGTTCCTGATGCTGCTCGCCCTCCTTGGAGTGAACCGCTACTGGGGCGACAAACTCGACCCCTGGAGAGAGATCATGGCGAAGGCCACTCCCGAGGAGGTCGAGGTGGCGTTGAAGGATCCAGACGAGCGCAGGCAAGAAATCGAAAACCTTAGCAAGCAGGTCGAGGAACTGGAAAAGCAGAAGCAGAGACTCCAGGAACGAATCCGAATGCTGGAAGACAGGGAAGGGGAGACCGGTAAGCGGCTTGATAAGGCGAATGAAGACCTTAGGGAGGCGAAACGTGCTATAGCTGAGTTTGATCAAGCCCTGGCAGACGCAGGTCTAAAAAGGAACGAGCTGCAGGGAGAAATCGAATCTCTCGGCAACAAAATCCGGATCATGGGAAAGGGGATTACACCCCCGTGCTGGTACCAACTGATCGAGGAGACGAACCCGATCACGAAGGCCGATATGCGGGAGAAGCCCTACTATCTATTCGACATCGCCATCCGCGAGGATCACATGGAGGTGCAAAGGCTTCCGATCCCCGAGGGAAGTGCCGAGGACGACGGCGGGGCGTCATACGCCGAGGAGGCCAAGGCCCTCGGGCTCGACACCATCCCATCTGGAGTTCCGCTGTCTGACTCGGAAATGCGCAAAGTCATGCGAGGACTGTACGAGAAGGGGAAGGCATCGCAGATCAGGACCTACTCGTGCATCTCCTACGTGCGCGTATGGGACGAGACTCCTCCTGGGGCGAAGGAACGTTGGAAGCAGGCGCATGATGGAGTGCTCGAACAGCTCTTCGGGACGCACCAAGTGCGCCGACCCTGGAAAGATCGGGCAAATGAGCCTGTTAACGTCCCTATAATTTCTCCCAGGTAACCCGACAAATATACCTAAAAATAACCTGCAACAAAGATGGAATATAATTGGGATGTTCCTTAATTATTTGCTAAAAATCCATTTCAAAGAAGGTCTAATTTTCAGCTTTGACGATGACCGGTAAGGAAATCCAAACCTCATACGAACGCGATGGTTGCGTGGTGGTCAGAGACCTGATCGACAACCGGGACCTGGAGCCCATGCGCAATTTCATCCGGGCCGGGGTAGACGCCTACAGCCGTGAGCTCTACGCCGAAGGCAGGATTTCGTCGCGCTACGAAGAGGAATCTTTCGAGCGGCGCTATGCCGCCATCTGCCAGGAGCTGGACATACTGCCGCGCAACTGGGGGTTAGGTTCCTTCGGGCGCGAATTTTTCGATCTCTACAACCACCCGGGAATCCTCGAGGTGCTCGGCCTGCTCCTGGGCCCCGAAGTCACGAGTACGTGCATGCCCGCCATTCGCACAAAACTTCCCGGCAGCGTGGTCACCTCTTTCCCGTGGCACCAGGACAGCCTCTACATCGACCAGTCGGCCATCGGCAAGAAGGAGAAGCATACCGAGCTGCTGCACATGGTCACGGTGTGGGTGCCGCTGGTGGAAGCGACGGTCGAGAACGGGTGTTGCTGGGTCATTCCCGGCAGCTTCCGCTGGGGCTTGCTGGAGGGCGCGCGGGGCGAGGATTTGAACGTGCGCATGGAGGAAGACGTGGAAGCCCGCGGCACCCCGGTGCCCGTCCCCCTCGAGCCCGGTGGCGCCCTGTTCATGTCCAATCTCTGCGTCCATACCAGCAAGGTTAACCGGACCCGGGAGTCGCGCTGGAGCATCGACTTCCGCTACTATCCCACACCTGACCGCGCCGGGATGAGCGCGGACCAGCGCCAAGCCGGCGAATTCGTCCGCCACAAAGCGTTGGGGGTCGGTCAGGTACCGCTGGTCGTCCTCAGCGAAGGAAGCAAACCGACGTGGGAGGAGTGGGAAGCCCAGGTCCTGGCGCATGTGGCTGGGCGTGACTCGAATGCGGCGTGAAGGGGAAGCCATTGTTAAAAGAAGGTTGGATCACTATGAATCACCTCCAAGATCATATTAGTCCCTTAATTGGAATTTCCCCAATATCCTACTAATCACAATTCGATAATACACTCTGGAGCGCATCTCTTTCGCGATAGTCCACAGTTAGGCCATACTTCCTTTTTACCTCTACAACGGTATGAGCAAACCAGCAGCGGTTGATTTCAGGCAACCAATCCGTTGCGTCCTTAGCGCCCTTCTCAAATCGGTTAACCTTGGGTGTGCTCAGAGTTAGGTTAATCAGGTCCCTGGCAAATGATTTCTTTTCTGCCTTGGATGCACCACACATTCCAGAATCGTGCGCCTCGGACAGGCTAACGATATGCTCAATATCGGACTCTTTAAGATTGTTGAACATTATGCCGGTATACCTGCACGCCATTTCGCCCAAGCGCTCTGCGATCTTTCGCTCAATTGAGGCGGGATAGGAATAATGACTGCGTCGGTACTCGCTGCATCGAAATTCAGGAGCTACTCGGAGGCCGCGCCATTGGGACTCCAGATTCAGAGGGAGAGGAAAGAGGAGGATAATAATCAAAACAGCAAATCTACACATTGAGAACCCTTCCTGAATTGTTCATATGATACAGATGGATTAAGGGCCGGCCTGGAAAATTTTTTATAGGGGTGATCCTAAATTTGCTGGGGCTTATCGCAATTTTCCTTAATAATAGGGAAAGAATTGTGGCCTTGAAGAACAGTTTAGCAAGTAAATTACGTCATTACTCTCAGGAATAAACTTCATTGACATGAAGCATTCTGGAATTAATCCCGGAACCTCCGATGGTCCTTGACAACCGCAAGACCAAAGCGGCGATTGAAGCCGGCGACTTGTCCGCGGTCAAACACCTTATTGAGGCCGAACCCGGCCTTCTGCACCAGCCCCTCCCTCAGGGGGTTACTCCCAGAGAACGCACCGGGATTTTGCGCTACCGGCCCCTGACCTACGCCGCCGTGCTCAACCGGACCGGGATCCTTTTATACTTGCTGGAACAAGGCGGGGACGCGATGGAGTACAGCAATTTCCCCATGTGCCGCGCCGCGCTCTACAACCGCTGCGTGCCGGCCATGAAGATCCTCCTGTCCCACGGGGCCGAGGTCGACCGGGTGGGCAACGACTATGGGCCGCCGCTGATCTTCGCTTGCGAAGGCTCTGCTCTCGAGACCATGGCCTGGCTCCTGGAGCACGGCGCCCGGATCGCGGGCTCGGGCCCGAGCCTGTCCCGCACCGTGACCTGGGACGCCCTCAAACACGCTACTTCCTTCAACCGCGGCTGCCCCGGCATGCTTGATCTGCTGCTGGAGCGCGGCGCCGGGGTGGACAGCGGGGTCGAGGACCCCAGCGCTCCCGGCGCCACCGCCCTGCACGGCGCCGCCGCCAAGGGAGACCTGAAAGGGGTGAAGGTGCTGCTGCAATACGGCGCCGATCCCCAGGCTGAAAATGCTGAGGGCAGGCGGCCGGCGGAGGTGACGCGCAACAAGAAGGTGAGGGAGTTGCTGGAGAAGGCCTGATCCGGTATTCTCCTGAAGGGAATCGGGAAACCTGTTTCATCAATTGCGTTTTGCGCCTTCGCACAGTCGCTCCTTATTCTGAAGCGGATCGGATTCCGACTATGAGCGCACAAGCTTACGACCTCCTTGTGAGCGCGCCCCGCCTCTTCTGCGCCGAAAGCGGCCTGGACGGTCCCGGCGCGGTGGCCATCCGCGGCGACCGCATCGTCGCCTCCGGTCCCGGCGTCGCGGGGCCTGCCCGCACCGTGCTCCAATTCCCTGATGCCCTCCTCCTTCCCGGCCTGGTCGACTTCCACGCCCACCCGGCCCGGGGCCAGTCGCGCTTCGGCATCGACCCGGACGTCCACTTTTTGCCCCGCGGCGTCACCACCGTCATGTCCCAGGGCGACGCCGGGACGTTGAACCTGGGCGAATACCGCCGCACCGTGATCGAGGCCTCGCGCACCCGGGTGCTCCTGGCCCTCAATCTGTGCAAACACGGCGAGACCCACCCGGTGTGCTGCTTCAACCACCCGGAGGACGCCGATGCCAGGCCCTGCGCCGACGCCATCGCCGCTGACGGCCGCAGCATCTGGGGCATTGCCGTGACCATCACCGGCGGAGCCTGCCCCGATCTCGACCCACGTCCCATTCTGGCGGCCGGGCTGGAGGCGGCGGAATCAAGCGGCAAGCCGTTGCTGGTGGGCCCCCGGCTCAAACCCGACTGGCCCCGGCGCGAGCAACTGGCCCTGTTGCGCCCCGGCGACGTGGTGACATATTCCCTCAACGATCTGCCCGGAAACCTTATGGACGGGGACCGCATTGCCGGCGACGTGTGGCAGGCGCGCCGGCGCGGGGTTCTCTTCGACCTGGGACACGGTATGAACTCCTTCAGCTTTCCCATTGCCGAGGCCGCCATTGCCGAGGGCTTTCTCGTCGATACGGTTTCCACCGACCAATACAATCGTCACGTCGGCAGCCGTCCCCAGCACGACCTGCCCCGCACCATGTCCAAGCTCATCGCCGCCGGCATGGCCGAAGCGGAGGTTTTCGCCCGCGCCACCGCCCGCCCCGCCGCGGTGCTGGGCCTGCAAGGCGAAGTCGGCACCCTGGCCCCGGGGTCCTGCGCCGACCTGGCGGTGCTGCGCTGGAACGAGTCGGCCCCGCCCTTGCGCGACGTCAACGGCGAGGAGCGCCCCGGCGGCTGCTGGGAGCCTGTCACCACCATCCGCGGCGGCCAGGTGGTCGATGGCCGCCCTTCAATTCGGGAGGATTAGAACTATGGCCGGCAAACTGGCGCGCGGAATCTGGCCCGCGCTCGTCACCCCTTTCACCGACGACGGCGGCGCCCTGGCCCCGGCGCGGATCGAGCCCCTGGTCAGACACTTGATCGACGCCGGCTCGGGCGGCTTCTTCGTCTGCGGCGGCACCGGCGAAGGGAGCGCCATGAGCGTAGCCGAGCGCAAATCCATGGCCGAGGCGACCATCGCCGCGGTGGCAGGTGCCGTACCGCTGATCTTCCAGGTGGGCGCGACCTCCACCGCCAATGCGGTGGAACTGGCCCGGCACGCCGCCGCCGCAGGGGCGGACGCAGTGGCCTCGGTGGCGCCGGTGGATCGGCCCAACGATCTCCAGGCCGCGGTCGCCCACTACGCGGCCATCGGCGCGGCCACCGATCTGCCCTTCTACGTTTACTGGCTCGCCCACACTGCCGCCAAGGAGGTTACCGCCGAACAGTTCCTCGAGGCCATGGAAGCCGTGCCCAACTTCAGCGGCCTCAAGTTCACCGACAGCAACTTCTATCTTTTCCAGCGCCTCGTGCAACTGGGCGGGGAGCGGCTCAACCTGATCTCCGGCCCCGACGAAATCTGCCTCGGCGGCATGGTCGCCGGCAGCGACGCGGCCATCGGCTCCACCTACAACATCATGCCCAGACTGTTCGTGGAGATGCGCCGGCTCTTCGAAGCGAGCGATATCCGTCCGGCCATGGCCCTGCAAGCGCGCGCCAACGTGGTGATCTCCACCTTGATGCGCTTCGACGTGCTGGGGGCGGTGAAGGAGATTCTGACCATGGGCGGACTGCCCGTAGGCCCTGTCCGTCCTCCCCGCGCCGCGCTCGACGATGGCGACCGCGCCGCCCTGCGCCAGGCGCTGGACGACCTCGGCTTCGCGGTGGAATGAGGGCTTTCCGGCTCGTTGTCGGGGGACCGAGCCGGCGCCCAGCGCGCCCTCAAGGGCCTCCAGATCCAGTGGCAGGACGGCGGGGAAGGCGGGCTCGCCCTGCTGCGCATCATCCACCCGGAGGCGGTCGCCGAGGCGTCCCCCTGCTTCCTGCGCTGACCTGGGCCGGACCATTCTCATGCCCGAGGGGAGAAACGCTTCCCAGGAGATACCACATGGCCATGACCGAAGAAGAACGCTTCCGCTTTGACCTCACCGGCTTTCTGGTGCGACCCTCTGTCCTCACCCAGGCCGAGGTCGCCGCCATCGTCGATCAGGTCGACCGCATCAAGCACGACCCCCAATCGCTGCCGCCGGAGCACCGCGACGTTCCCGGAGGCCCGGCCAGCATTCTTATCGACCATCCCCGGGTGATCGATGTGATCCGCGAGGTGATCGGGCCCGACATCCGGCTGGAAAGCTGCGCCTGCGTCTGGCGCCGGAAGGGGGAGGAGCACGGCCACCTCCACGGTGGCGGCCCCAAGCAGGCCGACCCCATTTTCGGCTACCGGGTGAAAAACAGACGCATCCATGCCGGCATGGTCCGGGTCATTTTCGAGCTCACCGATATCGCCATGGAAGACCAGAGCACCCATTTCCTCATCGGCAGCCACAAGTCTGAATTCCCCATTCACGAAGACCACCTGGCGCTGGAGGAGGGCAAGCGCAGTCCCTTCCTCACCACCTATGCCTGCCCGGCCGGCAGCGCGGTGTTCTTCACCGAGAACCTGTGCCACGCCGGACCGGTGTGGCGCCGCGACACTCCGCGGGTCACCATTCTCCACGCCTATTCGCACCTTGCCACCCACTGGCACCGGCTCAAGATCCCCCCGGCGGTGCTGCACAGTCTGCCGCGCGAGAAGCAGGCCTATTTCCGCCAGCCCTGGATCGCCGATTTCCGCACCAACCCCGCCACCCACAATACCACGGAGCGCTTCCTGGCCAACGAGGAAACCCCCATCGACACGGACCATAGCCCCTAGCCTTGAATTCTATAATGGTGAAAGGAATCCACATATCATGGCGGTTGAGGTCGGACAGATGGCGCCCGACTTTGGAGTCTCGAGCTGGGTGCAGGGCGCCCCGACCAACTTCGCCCGGGAGAGGGGTCACATCGTGGTGCTGGAGGTCTTCCAGGTCAACTGTCCCGGATGCTTAACGTATGCCATACCTGACGTGCTCCGCGTCTACCACGGGCACAAGGACGACGGGGTGCGGGTCCTGGGACTGGCCACCGCCTTTGAGGACTTTGACAAAAACACCCTGGACAACCTCAGGCTGCTGGCTGAGACCGGCCGGGTGATAGGGGAGACCAGGAGGGCACTTGCAATGACAGGGCAGTTGCAGGAGGGAGACAGGCTGCCCTACAAGATTCCCTTTGCGCTAGGGATGGACAACCTTACGAGGGTGTCCGGGGAGCCTGGCCACGAAGCGATAATGAACGTGATATACCCCCAGATGCCCGACTTCGACTCGCAGCCCGAGAACTACAGAATGCAGCTCATACAGAGGGTGAAGGACTATCTGAGGGCCAGGGAATATTCGGCGGAGACCTTTGAGAAGTTCGCCTTGCGCGGAACGCCGTCCACCCTAGTGGTCGACCGCAAGGGGATTCTCAGGGACGTCTCTTTTGGCCAGACGGACCACTTGGAGGGCATGATCCAAAAGATCCTCGCCGAGGACTGAGTCAACGGAAAAGGACGAACCCCGCCGGCAGCGCGCCTGCTTGTATAAGGAGAATAATATGCCACGGAAATATAAAACCTGCCTCATCGGTTGTGGACGGATGGGGGCAACCATTGACGATGAAGTAGCCCGCCGCCCTGATAGTTTCATCTGGCTACCCTTCTCGCACGCCGCCGCTGCTGTTGCTTGTGAAAGAACCGACCTTGTTGCCGTATCGGATGTATTCGCCGAAAAAGCGGAAGCTATTCGCCAACGCTACGGAGCAGCACGCGCCTATACCGATTATCAGGAGATGATCGAAAAAGAGAGACCGGATATTGTCTGTATCGCCACGCGCCCCGGACCGCATGCCGCAATAACCGTTTTCGCGGCAGAGAACAAGGTCAGGGGTATCTATTGTGAAAAACCGCTTTGCTGTTCCATGGAAGAGGCGGATGTCATGGTGAGTATGGTGGGAAAGTATGGAGTCAAATTCAACTACGGCACCCAACGCCGATTCACGCCGCTCTATCGAAAGGTGCGTGAACTTGTCGATGGCGGCGAAATCGGGGATGTCCAGTGCTCTATCGCCCAATGCGGTGCAAGCTCGGCACTGTGGGGATTGACGCACGCCGCAGACATGCTCCTCTTCCTCGCTGGCGACCCGGAGGTTGACTTTGTTCAAGGCACCATCTTATGCAAGGACTCGGATTGGGACGGCAACCGTTTGACCGTAGATCCGCCAGTCACGAGCGGCTATACCCGGTTTGCCAATGGAGTGCACGGGTACAATACCGCTGGCAACGGACTCGAATTCGAGGTCTGCGGCAGCGGCGGCAAAATCCGGATCCTGAACAACGGCAGAGAAGTCCAATTCCGAAAAAAAGACGGGATGTTTTATAAGGACGCGCCTTTTCCCGGGGTATCGCATGTTTCAGGCACGGTCATGGGGCTTGCGGACATCGCCGAAGCACTTGACCTAGACCGGGAGACCATGGGTCCTGTTCACCTTGCACGGCGTAGTCAAGAGACCTTGATGGGGATGATCGAGTCACATCGGCTGGGTGGTCGACGTGTCTCCCTTCCAATGGAAAATCGCTCCCTCTACGTGGCCAGGGAGAGCTGGTAACCTGGATTCTCTCATGGCGATTCTCTCCTTCCATGTCCGCTGTCCACCGGGCGCTTCGTGGTGAACTGCTAAAGGAAGGATAGGGCCGACTCTTCTCTTTTCCTACACCTTTTGAAGGTGGCTCATCCAAGACATCACATGCGTTGCCTCCCTGTCGAAGAATTTGTGATTGGTCGCCCTGGTTGATGACATGTACGCTTGACTGGAAGCGGCGGATCTATAATCTAAAATCTGAACATAGTATGGGTTGTGGGAGAAGGCGTCGTCTTCAAGCGTAGCACTCTCGATTCAACTCAGTACACTCCCACCACGGTCAGCCCCAGGTCTACCAAGCTCACCAAACGTTCATTTACGCTTCCCGGTTCCAATTCGCCCGGCTCGGGGCGCACACCTCCGCGGTTGAGAACGCATTGGGATTGCGGTATCCCTCCGACGCCAGTTTGTCGAGGTTTGGCGTGCGCGCCAACTCATCGCCATAACACCCGAACCGCGGGCTGGTGTCCTCCAGGGGCAACCACAGAATATTTGGCCGTTCACTCATCTCCCATCCTTGGTGAGGGGTAATGGAACAATTATTTCTTTCACCGTTGGAAGCGCTGTCCGGTTTGCCTATCTTGCACCATCTAAATAGAGCAGGAGACTGATATTTTTTTCCGCCGGCTTCTCGGGGCTGCGGCACGCCGGCCTCCATGGGGGCATGAGCGCGGACGAGGTCGGTATTCCCCTGGCTGAGCTGTAATGTAAACAAGGACGGAATTCCGGTCGTGATACACCTTCATACCTTCGCTGGAAATCCTCTTGAACGCGGTGAGCGGGAACGCCGCGACGAAGCGTGGATCGACGCCGCGCGCAGCGCCGCCTCCAGCAGGTTCCTTCCCTTCCGGAGTCTGGAGGTGCTGCTGAGCGGCGACCCGCAGCCGCGGCTCGGGTGGATCGAGACCGACCGGATCCGGTCGCTGGCCCCGGATGCCCGGCCCCTGCTGCTGGGCTTGTCGGAGGGGGTTGCCTGCTTCGCGGTGGACCTGTCCGATTGCCCGGCTGCGGTGACCTGGGCCGCAGGGCAGGATCCGCCATGGCGCTTCGAGGATTGCCGTGAAGCCGCGAGCCTGCTGGAAGGCCGGGAAACCGGCATCCTGGCGCAGGCCCGCGCCCACCTGGACTGGCACAGCCGGCACGGCTTCTGCGCCGTGTGCGGCAATCCCACCGACAGCAAGCGGGGCGGCCAGGTACGCGAATGCCCCGCCTGTAAGGCGCAGCATTTCCCGCGCACCGATCCGGTGGTCATCACCGTGGTCGGCGACTCCGCCGTGGACCGCTGTTTGCTCGGTCAGTCGCGCGGCCGCCTGTCGCGCCTGCGCATGTACTCGGCGCTGGCGGGGTTCGTGGACCAGGGCGAATCGATCGAGGAAGCGGTGGCCCGCGAGGTTATGGAGGAAGCCGGTGTGCGCGTGAAGAACGTCCGCTACCATTCCTCCCAGCCCTGGCCCTTCCCCAGCTCACTGATGATCGGCTGTCTCGCCGAGGCCGCGACCACCACGATCCGCATGGACGACGAGGAGATGTCCGACGTCCACTGGTTCGATCGAGGGGAGGTACTGCTGGCTCTCGAGGGCGGGAGCGAACGGCTGACCCTGCCGGGCCCCATCGCCATCGCCCATCACCTCATCAAGGCCTGGGCCACCCGCGAGGAGTTCTAGAAGGGACGTTCCCGTCAGCGGCCGCTTATGTCGGCTGTGGCGCGGCCAGCCAGCGGGCCGGCCGAATCGGCCGCTGACGCCACGCAAAGGCCCCTTCTACAAGCAGGGCCGACGCACGAATCAAGAGCGCCGCTACGCACAGCCAAGCCGCTCCAAAGACACCTCCACCGCTTGACCTGATCCCCTAAAAGGCCCTTTATAATTTCCTATGCTGGCTAGAGGTAAGTCCATCCCAGAAATCTTGGATGCTTACCCGGAACTCGAAGAAGAAGACGTGGTTTATCGGTTCTGATCAGTCAAAAATATCCGTGTAGAGATGGTACCCTGAGATGAAAAAAGTTTTGCTGTGCTGGGTCGGCACTACAGATTTGCGCGCATCACAAGGAGATGATGTTGGCGAGGGTCCTATTGCACAGGCGGTGGAAAAGCTTGGGTTTGACGAGGTATTTTTGATTACAAATTACCTGTCCGATGACCGTGTAACCGCGTACGTCGAATGGGCAGAAAAAAGGAGCTCGACGCCGTACCGACTGTATGAGGAGGAGCTTTCGAGTCCAACCCACTTTGGTGAAATTTATGAAGCTGCGGTGCGCGTTTGCACAGCGGCTTTGGGCGAACACCGTGATCAAGTGGAATTGACTTTTCACCTTAGTCCTGGTACGCCGGCAATGGCTGCGGTCTGGATCATCTTAGCGAAAACGCGCTTTCCCGCTGAATTGATCGAGTCTTCAAGAGAATACGGCGTTCAAACGGCGTCTGTCCCCTTCGATATTTCGGCAGAATTTTTGCCCGACCTTCTGCACAAACCCGACGAACAGCTCCGCTTGGTCAGCGCAGAGAAACCCATAGAATCGGCAAATTTTGCAGACATACACTACCGAAGTCCGATTATGGCGCATTTGGTCGAGAGAGCGCAGCGTGTCGCGTTGCGGAACGTTCCGGTTTTGCTCGAAGGCGAATCCGGCACCGGGAAAGAACTTTTTGCTCGCGCCATTCACAAACACAGCCCGCGAAAGAATAAGCTATTTATCCCGTTGAACTGCGGCGCAATTCCGCAAGCTCTCGTGGAATCCGAACTGTTTGGGCACGAAAAAGGCGCATTTACCGACGCAAAGGCCCCGCGCAAAGGTCGTTTTGAGTTGGCCAACGGCGGTACGCTCTTTTTGGATGAAATCGGCGAGTTGCCCAAAGATATGCAGGTCAAATTGTTGCGCGTCCTCGAAGATGGCAAGATCGACCCCCTCGGTGCATCCAAATCTATCAGCGTAGATGTACGAATTATAGCGGCAACAAACCGGACGCTCATTGAGGAGGTGGGTGAAGGACGATTTCGAGAGGACTTGTTTTATCGGATTGCAGTCGCCTACCTCAAATTGCCACCCTTGCGGGACCGCCCAGGGGATTTGGGTCTGCTGATTGACCATTTAATCGAACAGATCAATCAGGAAAGCGAGGAGCAGCCCGGGTACCGACGCAAAAAAATTTCCCCTAACGCAAAAAATGTTCTCCTGAACCACGATTGGCCGGGCAATATACGCGAATTGCAAAACACGCTTAGACGTGCAATGGTGTGGACAGACGGCGAAATTCTCAAAAAACAAGATATTGAGGAGGCCTTCTTACCCACTTACGATAAGGGGAACAGAGGTATCTTAAACCGCCCATTAGGAGGGGATTTTAGCCTGCCTGATCTCATTAGCGAAGTCATCAGTCACTATCTTCAGCGTGCCGAGAAGGAATTTAAAACGAAAACAGAAGCCGCAGAACGGTTGGGATTGCCTAATCGTCAGACGTTTGACAACTGGAAGAAGAAGTACAAGGTATAGGAATTCCAAGAAAAATCGACTTTGGGGTAAGGTTGGCACGAAATATGCGTGTAATGGGAGTAACCCGTAAAGACAGCCGCAAATCCGAAAATAGAAGGAATGATTATGGCTAGAAGAATCCGCAGTGACGCACGGGTAGGAACAATCGAGAAAAGGTTGGGCATTGGGAACAGTATCACGAACCCCAATGGGCGAAATGCCCGCTCCGATAAAAAACTTGGGAGCCTGCGCAAGAGTTGGGAAAAATTTAGAAATAGGCGTTCTTAGGACCCGCTGCGGACCGAAACTGTCTCGTGAGCCGTAAGGACCAAAATCAAATGAAGTGTCGTAAATTCTATATGAAAGGAGGTGTGATTCCATGACAAAATGGCTGCCGTTAGTCCTTCAGCTAGCTATAATTGTCGTAGACAACTGGCCGTCGAATCGGCGATAGTAGCTAGGTGATTATCAGGGGACGGGGAGCCTTCCTCGTTCCCTGATAAATTTCTTGACAATTCTGCCTGTTGTTGGGAAATTTGTTGTATGCTGAACAGGTCCCGAATAAACCGGGTCATTTCTAAACTCAAGAGTTTGCAACTTATTTGGAACTCTTTCACCAACCTGTGAAAATCATGGCCAATTTAGATGTGGAAAACCTTATTAAAATCTATGGACAGAAAGTTGACCCTGATATTGAGAAGGGACCGTTGTTTAACAAAAGGTTCATGGAAAGCTTCTTTGAAGAAGTATTCCAGCCTGAAAATTTCGATGAGATTATCCAACAAAAAATTACATCTATCACCATTGAAAATTTCAAATGCATTGGCGATGCTGTGACCATTCCCATTCGCCCCATCACCTTATTGTTCGGTAAAAACAGCGCGGGCAAATCAACGGTGTTGCAGGCACTTGATTATTACAACAAAATTTGGCTGGCCCCATTTGAAAGAATTAGAGCCCGATTTTTCGGTATAGAAATGAGTGGCGGCTATACTATTGATTTCGGCGATTTTCGTTCCTTGGTACACCGCCATGAGTTAGATCGAAAAATTCGAATCCGTGTCGAATTTGCCAGTGCCTTTAATAAGATCATCAATAACATAGTTGCGGATGATATACAAGATCAATTTTATCTTTGGTGCGAAGTAATAACAGGCTATAAAGAAGAATATCCCGATAATGTAGAGTCATTATTAATAGGGATTGGCATGAATGGCGAAGAACTGGTGCACTTCAGTTGGAAACTAGAAGAAACACCTGACGATACAGTGGATGGCTCGAATGGCGAGAAGCTGATCCGTAAAAAAAAGGAAGAAGTTTTCTCAGAGGATTTCCCATTCGAAATATATGTGAATACTAATACTAGTCAGACTCATAGGGATTTTATAGAATTCCAAATGGCTTTGTTTAAGAATTGGTTATTTGAACCGCAAGGATTGGCAAACGGATATGTTAGTTTTGATTTTCGACATTTGGGCCCATTCCGTGAAGTTCCCCAAACGTCCGATACATCATGGGAAAACGGACTTGCAGCCTGGGATATACTTTCAAAAGATCCTGAGGTGGTCGAAAAAACAAACCACTATCTACAAAATGTTTTGAATCTTGGATATAGTATCCATTCCCAGAAACACAATTCCACTGATTTTGGGCAATGGCCTCGCCTTCATGATGTAAACAATGATATAGATGTCCGTCTTTCAGATATTGGTGTTGGCATTGCGCAAGTTATCCCCGTTATAGTGGGGGCGTTGGATGATAGCAATAGCCCTGGAATCTTTGCAGTCGAACAGCCAGAGCTTCACGTCCATCCTGCCGTTCAAGTGGCTCTGGGTGACGTTTTCATTGACAGCATAGAGAGCAGCGATTTTTCTACCACCGAGGCTGAAGATAAGTTTTCAACTATGCGGGAAAACAGCAAGAAAGAACTCCTTGATAGAATAAAAAACATCGATGATCCTGCTATTGAAATTGACATGATAAAAGACAAAGGTCCTCTAGATGTTGAAGTATTCTTAGATGGCATTATAAAAGACAGAGATCCTCTTGATGTTCGGTTCAAAGACCTCTTAAAAATTAAGAAAAAGTACGATCATAATATTCAAGCAGCTATCAAAGAATTTACTCAAAAACTTACTCAAGAGATCTTAGAAAAAATAAAAGATACCAACCGCACCGTGGTCATCGAAACGCATTCTGAGCATTTGTTGCTGCGGTTGCTTCGACGTGTGCGTGAAACAACAAAAGGAGAACAGACAGATCACATATTGACGCCAGGCGATTTGTCTGTGGTCTATGTTCGGCCAACGCCAGAAGGAACCAAGTTCACCCCAATTAGTGTAACGGATGACGGCGACTTCTATGCACCTTGGCCGGAAGGCTTCTTCGACGAGCGAGTGAAGGAGCTTTTCTAACGATGATCTGTGCATACGCTTTGGAACCCGAACTTGTCGCAACGTGGCACACAGATCTACATTATTCCCACTTTATCAAACATTTTGGTTTCGATCCTGATGATGGCCGCGCAACAGGCCGTGTAGTAGCTCAATATCCCAGAAAAACGTGGAAGACAAGGGTTCAGAATGCGTTTTATGCTGGATCTTCTGCTGAATCCTTTGTTAAGAAAGAACGGATCTCAGTTTTGCTGGAACAGTTGGGGAGAATACGTGTCCGCCGTTCCGGTAGCACTTGGAATGATCAATACACTTGGTTTGAAAATGCTGAGGAAGAAAACAAACGCCATCAGTTTCATGCAATTTTAGCCTGCAACCCTAGTGACAATCCCCAAGTCATATGCGGAGAAGATGTACTTCCTGGAATGGATCCGCCTCCACTTTGGAGTGTGCCTCGTGAAGAACCGGTACTCAGGACTGCGGCTTCGATGGCAACACACCTCAAACCCATGCTGCGCTGTGCAGCGGAAATCCTTTTCGTTGATCCACATTTTCGTCCGTCAGAACAGAGATTTCGGCATCCTTTAGAACAGTTTCTAAAAATTATTTGTGACGGTAGCCGTGATGTCACACTCAAATACCACACCATGCACAACGATAAAAAACCGGCTTGGAACGTTTTTTTAAACGAATGCCAAAAATATCTCCCGAGTCTCATTCCCCATGGTTTCACGCTCACAGTCCGCCGTTGGGAGGAACGGAATATTGGAGAGGAACTTCATGATCGCTATATCCTCACTGACATCGGCGGCGTAAAGATTCCTAGAGGTCTCGACGAAAGCGATCGATACAACCTCGATGAAAGCAAACGAGGCACAATTGATATCTCCCGCTTAAGCTACGAAACTTGGCAGCGACGGTTAGAAGATTACGGTTATCACAATTCCGCACCTGCATTTGATCTGGAGAGAGAAGTAACTGTCTCCGGCGTGTAATGCACAAGCACCCCCTTACCCCCGAAACGCATCCACTTCCCCCTCGGCCCGATGCCGATAGGGCGGCTTGACCGTCTCCAGCAGGGCCTCGTAGGTTTTCCTCGGCATAATCGCATTGTCGTGCTCCAAATTCCACGCTCAACCACCACGGACAATAGCGCGTGAAAATCGCCACTCGCGGCTCTGGGCTGGGGTGTCGACGTGGATGAGGTGGCATTTGGGGCCTAGGCGTTACCAGGGGGTTGAGAGTGCTTCCCAAACCCTATTTTGGTTGCTGCAAGAAGGAGGACATATTCGATGTTGTCCGATCTGGAAGTTGCACAGTTTCGCACCTTCGGGTTCATCGTCCTGAGGAGTTGCCTGAGCAACCGGGAGTTGGATAACCTGCAGCAGGCGCACGATCGCGTCATCGCAGACGCCCCGGTCTACAACTATTTTGCCGAGAAGGGCACCCGGATGCTCAGCCCCTTCGTCCAGGCGGATGATACCTTCGCGGAGTTGATCGAGCATCCCGGGGTGATGGAGGCCATGCGCGATATCTGGGGCAGGGAGTGCCTCTACATCGGCGGCAGCGATATGTGGGCCAACCGCGACGATACCCCGTGGCACACCGACGGTCAACCGGGGCGCAAGATCGTCACCCTCAAGACCGCTGTATATCTCGACGAGCAGGACAAGGACCTGGGATCGTTGAACCTCATACCCGGCAGCCACCACGCCGAATTCTCTGCGGCCCTGTTCCGCTCCTGCGGTTACTGGGACCGGGGCAGACCCCGCCTGCGCCTCGATCCCCATGCAATTCCGGGAGCGCTTTCCCTCCGCACGCGACCGGGGGACGTGGTGTTGTGGGACAACCGTTTGTGGCACTCGGCCTTCAAACGGCGCGACGGCCGTCCGCGGCGGACCCTTTTCATCGGCTACATGCCGGACCCGGAGGATGACCTGCTGGCGGTCAATGATCTGCACCTGACGGTCGCCGCGGGATTGAGCGAGAAGCAGCCCTGGGTTTACAGCCGGGAGATGATGAAAAAGGCCGGTTCCGGGCGCCGGAAGATGGCGGCGCGGTTGGAGGAGTTGGGTATAGAGCGGGTGAGAGAGCTGTGAGTCTCCGGGCGGAATCCGCCTCCGTCGCCCTGGTTCGATTCACGCCGTGCCGAGGGCAGGTGCCATGACCGGATCCAACTGAATTTTTCCCATGCCCGGAGGATTGAAGGATCGATGAGCTACTTCCGCCTGGAGGAACGGAACTCGAACGTGAGGACCGAGGTGCTGGCAGGATGCACCACCTTCCTGACCCTGTCCTACATCATCTTCGTCAACCCGATGGTTCTGCAGGGCGCGGGAATGGACCCCGGAGCGGTGCTGGTGGCCACCTGTCTCGCCGGTGCTTTCGGCTCCGCGGTCATGGGGCTTTACGCCAACTATCCCATCGCCCTGGCCCCGGGAATGGGACTGAACGCCTACTTCACCGCGGTGGCGGTGGGCACCCTGGGCATGTCCTGGCAGATCGCCCTGGGAGCGGTGTTCTGTTCCGGGGTCCTGATGCTCGTCCTGTCCGTGCTCCCGGTGCGCGAGTGGGTGGTCAACAGCATTCCGCGCTCGCAGAAGATGGCCATCGCCGCGGGGATCGGCTACTTCCTCCTCATCATCGGGTTGCGCAACGCCGGCGTCGTGGTGGCCAGCGAGGCCACTCTGGTTACCCTGGGCGATCTTACTCGCTGGACGGTGTTTCTGGCCGCCCTCGGATTCGCGGTGATCGTGGCCCTCGAGCACTGGAAGGTTCCCGGCTCCGTCCTGATCTGCATTCTAACGCTGGCGCTGGCGGGCTGGATCGGAGGGCTGTCGCCGGCCCCCGCATCGCTGCTGGCCGCGCCGCCTTCCCTGGCCCCGACAGCCATGCAACTGGATATTGCCGCAGCCTTGGAGGTGGGCCTGGTGGCGATTGTTTTCACCTTCCTGATGGTGGATCTCTTCGACACCAGCGGCACCCTGGTCGCCGTGCTCAACGAGGCCGGGCTGACAGACGCCGACGGCCGTGTTCCGGGCCTGCGCCGCGCCCTGGTGGCTGACAGCTCCGCCACCATGGTGGGCGCCTGCCTGGGAACGTCCACCACCACGTCCTATATCGAGAGTGCGGCGGGGGTGAGGGCCGGTGGCCGCACCGGGCTCACGGCTCTGGTGGTGTCGGGGCTCTTCCTGGTGGCGCTGGTGTTCGCGCCGGTGGCCACCGCGATTCCGGGATACGCCACCGCCCCGGCGATTATGTTCGTGGGATGCGTCATGGCGCGTTCCTTGCGCCACGTGCAATGGGACGATCTGACCGAGTGGGTTCCCGCCATCGTGACCGCCGTCGCCATGCCCTTCACCTATTCCATCGCCAGCGGAATCGGTCTCGGATTCATTACCTACGTGCTCGTCAAGGTGCTGGGAGGGCGCCGCCGGGAGCTGAACCCGGCGGTGGTCACGGTGGCGGTGCTCTTCGCCATCCGCTTCGTGGTCGGCTAGCCTCTGTCTCGGCGGAGCGGATGGTCGCCGCCGAGGCCAGGTGAAAGCCGAGAAGGAGGGGATTCGACCCATCTCAGGGGCGGCCAGCATCAAAATCCCCTCCCTGTTCGGATTCACTCGTCGCGGAGGCATCCGTTAATTTTGTGGTTCGGATCGTCGGGCAAACCATCGTGGTCGAGATTGGCATCGGCACCGCCGGAAAGCGCCGTGATGGTGGACCCCTTGTAGTGGACAACCTGATTTGCCTCAACCGATATTCCTGTTCTATCCCGGTCGCTCCGAGCAACGCAGTACTCAAAGACCAGCCTCTCGGTGCCTGATCCAGACTTGTAGTCGGCTATTTCCCATAATGGATTCGAGTCAATTTCGAAAACCAGGAATGGTGCCCCCGTTACCCTCACCGGCAGGTCGAAAATCACCTCTATCTTTATAATTTCCCCACGTCCATAAGTGGTACCCCTGTCCGGAGTGGAGATTATCCGGAGGCCCACTATCACTGGTATGGGTTCCTCCAGGACCACTTCTGCGGTAGCTGGCGTCGCCGGAGTCACGTTGGCCGGAAGGTCACCGAAGTTCAGCCGGAGCTCTTCGGCACCTTCATCCTGGTCGCTGTCCTCCATGGCCATCAAGGTGAAGGTCCGCATGCCTTCGTTCTGCGCGAAAGTGATGCTCGACGGTACGCCGGAATAATCTTCAGGCCCCGCTCCTTCTTCCTCTACCACAGCAATGGGGACGGTGATCGGCAAAGCTCCTGCGGCCGGATTCAGATGAATCGCGATCTCGACGCCGGAGGGATCCCCCTCCACAGTGCTGTAGTGAGATGCCCCGAAGGAAACGCTGCGTTCGACCTTCCCGGCTGGTATTGTCGCTGACCAGGATCCGGTGCCTTCGCTGTTGCTGGCACGGACCTGAATCTCGTAGGCATCTTCGGTCAAATCCTCTATGGTGACGGTGGTCTCGGTCAGATCGGTATCCGTAACTTCGGTCCAGGCCGCTGCTCCGGCAGCCCGGTAGCGGTAGTCGTAAACGCTGACCTCGAAGCCTGCCGGAAATTCCACCACGGACCCGTTTTCGCTGAACCCGGCGGAGGCGCTCCAGTTCACGTCCAACCGGGTGTCGTCGGATTCCTGAAATCCGGCTTCCATTTCTTCCGGCGGCACCGGGACCCCTACGTCCTTGACCCGGATGGTCACGTCGAGCACCGATCCGCTGCACCCTGTCGGAGTTCCTTCACCCCCTAGACGATGGATGTCGTGGGTGTTTACGACGCGCACCCGGTACTGGTTGTCCGCGTCGCTGTCGGAAGGCGTTTCGTAGTCCGGCGCTGTCTTGAAGGAGAGTGACACGGTCCCGGCTGTCGCCCTCTCCTCCGATTCGAGGGAAAACAGGGCGTTGTCGCCGCCGCCGTCCGGAAGGGTGTATTCATCGAAGGTGGTAACGATCTCACAGCGGATGGAGGGAGGAGACCAGGCGAACCCCCATTGCCGCGGTGCCGCCGTAACCGCGGTCCAGGCGGGCAGATCCTCCCTCGCGGGCATGGTCGTTCCTTCGTAGATCTCGATAGGAGCCGGGATCTCCCAGCGTTGGTCTTCCTGGTACACGGCCGGGGCGGAGAACTGGGCCGAGCCGTCGTAAACCAGGTGCACATTGAAGGCCTCCGGATCGCTTTCATCGGTTCCATCACTGGCGTAGATTGCGGACGGCAAGGTCGGAATGGTTGCGACTTCACCGTACACCGTGGTGAACCGGGCGGGGGTTATGAGACCGTCCGGCTGGAGGACAAAGCTGTTGCCTTCCCTGGTGATCTTGAACAGCGCTTCGGCCGGGGTCTGAATGCCCGCGAGACCGGGCACTGCGAACGCGAACCGGTAGGTGATTTCGGCTCCGTCCGGGTCCGTCGCGGGGTTGGGGCCCAGGTCCAGAAGTGGCGCCGGACCCCTCGGGAGCAGGAGGGTCAGCTCTCGGCCTTCCGTGGAAATGTTGAAAGTCGGGGGATGGTTGGTTCCGTGTTCTTTCGCTGCCACTACTTTCGCGGCTGGGGACCGTTCGGTTGGTTGAGATGGTTCGGTGGATTGGGTTGGTCTGGAGTCTTTGCCACAGGCAACTACAGAAAACGCCAGCATAAGACTCAGTAGTGCGGATAGCCGTTTCATGTCGTAGCTCCCTGGTTAAGAGGTGGAGGAAAGGGATGGAACTTCCCCTCTCCTCGGGGGAGCTCGGGACCGGGAGGCGACCGGGGCGACGGGGGAGGTCATCCCCCAAGGCATGGATGAGGTGCATGTGCCCGGGAATGGATTCGACGGCGCACCGCTCGCGCTCGCGGGAGGATTCGTTCTGGCCGGTGGCCTTGCCGCCGCCAACACATCCCCTGTCGAGGTGTCTTTTGCGAAATCATCGGCCATGAGACCACCTCCCCTGTTGACCAGCTTGCGCTGCCGCGTCCTCTCATCTTTCAAAACGAATGAGGAAATGTTTCGTTCCCACCCATTTTAGCCGTCCTGTCCGCTGCGAGGCTTCGCCATCAGGGGAAGGCGGTTGGAGTACGCCGGCTTGCGGAAATGGACGGGGACTCACCTCTGCCGCATTTCGGCGACCGTCGCAGAAACAGCCGACGACCGGGGGCAGTTTGGATGAGGAATCGAAAAATCAAGGGGGTAAATCATGGCCGAACCGACGGACGGCGACGAGGATACCTGCGACAGACCCGCCGCGTCACCGGGCAACGTCTATGCTGACGTGGTGCCCCTGCAAGGAGAATAGGGCGTGGAACCTGCAACTGCGCAGGAGTCGCTGTTCCGATTGTCCGCTCCGTCCCGAGCGGACGTGGATTCCTTCCATCACGATGGCTACATCGCTTATGCTGATGTGCTCACCGACGCAGGCCGGGAAGGGCTGATCGAGGAAATCACCCGGCATTTCGAACCGGCGCGGCGTTACATCGAGGCGGTAGACTCCGGTGGGGAACATCCGCCGCGAGGCTTACAGAGAAGGGTGTTGGGATTGAGGGGAAGGGTCAGCTTCTTTGGGCAACCGCTTCAGTATTCCCACCCGCCTCTGCAATGCCTAGTGGCCGTCCGCGAGAGGTTCAGGTGGCTTCCCTGATGTTCCCCGCACACGCGGGGATGAACCGGAACAGGAGGAGAAGGATCAGATGCGGGAAAAATGTTCCCCGCACACGCGGGGATGAACCGTCTTTATCGACCTATTATGGGACGGTTTTTGGATTTTCCCCTGAAAAGCCTTCTCCGTGAGGATCGGTCCGCAAGGTGTTGCGGATGGGGCACCGTCGGCGCCAAAACGCACTGGCGGCGTAAAGAGCCCGGCGCGACTTGACCCTTCGTCCCGCGAACCCTTGTTTTGAGCCACCACATTTACCATTGGGGACCTCAATGAGCAATCTGGAATTCCACGTCAGCACCCGGCCCAGTCTCGGGGTGGAGATCGAGCTGGCCCTGGTCGACGCGGATACCTTGGCCTTGAAAAGCGCCAACAGGGATATCCTCGACCACCTGCCGCCGGCCTTGCAGGAAAGCGTCAAGCCCGAACTGATGCAGTGCTACCTGGAGATCAACACCGGAGTGTGCGCCACCGTCGCCGCAGCCGAGGCCGATTTGCGCCCCAAGCTGGCCGCCGTCGAAGCCGCCGCCGACGCGGTGAACACCAGGCTGTTCTGGTCGGCTACTCATCCTTTCTCCAAGTGGGGGGATCAGGCCATTACTCCCAACGCTCGCTACCACGGCCTCATCAACATGCTCCAGGACACCGCCCGGCAACTTCTCACCTTCGGGCTCCACGTCCACGTGGGGGTGGACGGGGGCGACAAGGCCATCATGATCTGCGACCGCATCCTGCGCCACCTGCCCACGCTGCTGGCTCTGTCGTGCAACAGCCCCTTCTGGGAGGGGCGCACCACCGGCCTGCACTCCTGGCGCTCCCGGATCATGGAGGGCCTGCCCACCGCGGGGCTGCCGCCGTTCATGCGCAACTGGAGCGAGTATGTCTGGCTGATCAACCACCTCATCGATACCGGCTATATCGAATCCATCCGCGAAATCTGGTGGGACGTGCGCCCCCACCACCGCTTCGGCACGGTGGAAATCCGCATTTGCGACATCCCCGGTTCCCTGGAGGACACCCTGGCCCTGGTGGCCCTCATTCAGTGCTTGGTCAAGGATCTCTCCGACCAGGTCGACGCCGGCACCTACCAGCACGACTGCCACCCCATGCTCGTGCGCCAGAACAAATGGCACGCCTCGCGCTATGGTCTGGAGGCGCGCCTGGTGGATTCCAACACCCACGATCTCAAGTCCGTGCCGGAGATGGTCCGGGAGTTGGTGGCCCACCTCGCGCCCATTGCCGAGGGACTGGATTGCCGGACCTATCTGGACCGCGTCCTGGACCTGGCCGCGCGGCCCACCTGGTCCCAGCGCCAGATGGACCTGCTGGACCGGACCCGGGACCCCGCCGAAGTGGTGCGCCACCTGAGCGCCGCCACCCGCCTGGCTCCGGCGCCCGCTTCATCCGCTTCCTGAGCCGGCCCTCAGGTTTTATCGTAGCCTTCGGGAAGATCCCCGGTCACCAGGGCTCGCTTCAGCGCCGTTGAAATCGAGGGAAATAATGCCAGCAAGCTCGTTCGAATTCTTCGGCCTCCCCCATATCGCCGTCATGGCGTCGAGCATCGCTCTGCCCCTTCTGCTGACCCTGGCGGTCAGGCGTTTGGATTCGGCCGCGGCGACCCGGGCCATCTGCGCCGCCTTCGCCGCCGTGCTCCTGCTCAACGCATTTCTGAACCTGTACCACCGTCTTTCCTCTGAGGGGATGGAGAATTTGGCGCGCTACCATCTCCCGCTGCACGTATGCGGCATCACCATCTTTGCCGCCGCTGCCACCCTCGTCCTGCGCCGGCAAACCGCCTACGAGATCACCTACTTCTGGGGCCTGGTAGGAGCCACCAACGCGATGGTCACCCCGGAGCTGGACGCCGCCTTTCCGCACTACCGCTTCTTTCAATATTTCATTGCTCACGGCGGCATCGTCGCGGCTGCGCTCTTTGCCACCTGGGGCCTCGGCATGCGGCCTACGGCAAGGTCGGTGCTGCGCGCCTTTGTTCTGCTCAATCTTCTGGCCATCGTTCTCATCGGAGTCAATCTGGCCCTGGGGAGCAACTATCTCTACCTCTGCCGCCCACCGGTAACCGAATCTCCCTTCCTCTTTGCGCCGTGGCCCTGGTACATTCCCATTCTCGACGCCGTGGCCCTGGGATTATTTTACCTGATCTATCTGCCCTTCAAGTTGCGGCGCAAACCCGAGGGCTCGTAACCTCTCCCATCTGATCAAGCCTTCCTCCGGCTTCGACCCGGCGACAATGGTTCCTCACAATCGCCCTAGTCGAACTGTCCCTTGAAGGAGCTGAATTCCCGGCGCAGGGCCTCCAGTTCGGCGCGGAGCTGCCCGACCTCTTTTTCCACCTGCTCCAGGCGCTGGTTCTCGTCGCGCAACTGCAGGGCAGCGGGCTCCACCGGTCCCTCGCCCTCGGCGGGTGGCACTTCCGGGACCCCGGCCAGCAGGTGGGCGTAGCGCCTTTCCTTGCGGCCGGCCTGGCGCGGCAGCAGGACCACCAGGGGTTGGTCGCGGTCCGTCAGCGCGGCCAGAACCGCCTCCACCGCGGCCAGATCGTCGAAGGGGTGCAGGCGGATGCTGCGCCCCCTGATCTCGCCGCTGGTCTGAGGGCCGCGCAGCATCAGGACGCAGACGGCGGCGAGGGCCGGGACCGTCAGGTCCAGGCGCTCAGGGAGCAGGTGATAGTAGCGCGGAACCCGCTGGTCGCCGCCGCTGACCTGGCGCGCCAACTGTTTGTCGCGCAGCGACTCGAGGGCGCGGACCACGGTGCGGTCGTCGAAGTCGACCACCGGATCGCGGTTGGATTTCTGGTTGCAGGCGCTGCGCAGGGCGTTGAGGGTGAGGGGGTAGTACTCGGGGGTGGCGAGCTGTTTTTCCGCCAGCGCTCCCAGCACCCGCACTTCGACCGGATTGAGCAAGAGGTCGGTCATGATGCCGTCCTGAGATGGGCTTGTGGTGAGTCGATGGAATGGTTTCTCCGTGAACCCGGAGTGACAATTTCACCAAATCCTGAATCCAGGTCAAAGGCAGGGGAGACGTGGAGGTGGGTCTCGGAAATAGCTGCCATCGCAGTTCGCCGTGGGGTTCTTCCCGCCCGAGCCCTCCGCCTATTCCTCTCCCCCCCGGCCGACAGCGTGCGCTTCTGCGCCTTCGACGACTACGAACAGTGGCGGCGCGATAACCCCCGCCCTTCGGCCAAGCGGCTGGCGAACTAAAACGCAGGCGAACCACGTACGGTGAGGATGATCTACTTCCTGCCGAATGACCGTCCGTATCGTCAGGCTGTGGTTGATTTGATGAAAGTCAGGATTCGGCAGGTTCAGACTTTTTATGCCGAGCAGATGCAGGCGCATGGCTACGGTAACAAAACCTTCCGTTTTGAAACCGATGCGCAAGGTGAGCCGCTGGTGCATCGCGTCGACGGACAGCATCCCTTTAGCCACTACGACAACACCCTCGGTACCGCGGTGGTTGCGGAGCTTGAGCAAACGTTCGATCTCGATGCGAACATCTACGCAATCGTCCTCGGTACCGATGCGCTTCGCCAGAGTAATCGTCAACGTGTGGGAGGGGTCGGGTGGCGGCACACGAAGAACGGCGGTGCCCTGGCGGTGCATGCCTACTTCAATCCAGCTGTCCCGATTGCAGAGGGGCAGCCGCCAACCGTCGAGATCACTTCGCCCACGAGATATCAGCCAGGCGCGACAAGCGTCCCGGTCCGACTCCGGGTCAATTGAAGATGGCGTCAAACTATGGGACGTGGCACCCGAAAGCAGGTTGGGACACTGAAAGGGGGAGCTTTGGTGGTATTTTCCCCCGATGGTACCCTGCTCGCCTCGCAGATTCAGGGGGAGATCACGCTGTGGGAGGTGAGGACCCGAAAGCTGCTTGCTACCTTGAAAGGACATACGGGTTGCATCCTTTCGGTGGCGTTTTCCCGAGATGGCAGTTTGGCTTCAGGGTCGGAGGATGTAACTGTAAGGCTTTGGGATATCTCGCCGCATAGAACGTCCCAACCTCCTACTCCAACTCAACCTGGTAATGCCGACTTCGACGGCGACGGGACCGTCGGTTTCGGCGACTTTTTGCTGTTTGCCGCCGTATTCGGGCAAAGTCAAGGTGATGCCGGATACGATGTACGATACGATCTGGATGAAGACGGCGCCATCGGGTTTGGTGACTTTCTGATATTTGCCGCCGCGTTCGGGAAAACATCATGAAACGGTCATATTTATGAAAATTCATGCTCCGACTTCGGTTGTGTTCACAGCCCTCAATCTCGCTTTCTCGTTGTTGGTGTTCAATCATCCCGTGGGCGCTCAAGGCGGATCTCCCGCGACGGACAAAAAGCAGGAGCAGGCACGTTGCTTAGGGTCCCCCTGATGGTTGAAGTGTGAGATCAGAACTGAAACGCGCTTGCCCGAGCCACCGTCCTTTTTCGCCGTGACGGCAGTTGAAAGGAATCTTCCGACAACCATCGCGACCACCGAGGAGTGTTCCTGATGAGGATCTCCGTTCTTTATTCCGCCCTGAAGGTGTTGTTCTCCTTCCTGCTATGCCCCTTGGGGCTCGCCCATGCCTCGACCCCGCCGGTGGACAGCATGCCCTTCGATTACGAGCAGTGGCGGCGCGATCACGCCCACCCGGCGGCCAAGCCGCTGGCGGACCTGGACGTGGGCGAACCGCGCACGGTGCGGATGATCTACTTCCTGCCGAACGACTGGCCGTACCGCGCCGATGTGGTCGATTCGATGAAGACGGCGATCAAGCAGGTTCAGACCTTCTATCGCGAGCAGATGCAGGCCCACGGCTACGGGGGCAAGACCTTTACTGAGTTGCCAACCGATTCGTATCTTCAACACGGCCGGTCCCATCAGGCCGGATATTCACTACTATGTCCCGCAGTTGGAACGGGTTGACCTGGACAGGTGCCGATGCTGATCGAGCAGCGAAGGTATTTGGCCGTGCACGCGCCCCGACAGACGGGCAAGACGTCCGCGCTGCTGCCCCTGAGGACGAACTGAACGGCGGCGGCAGGAGCGTCGAACCCACTGTCCAGTCCTTTTCTTTCCAGGTCTAAAGGCCTGGGTTTCCAAATGGAGACAACCTTGATGAACGAATCAGCAATCCGGCTCCATATTGAGCCATTGGATGAAGGTGGTTTTCTGGCCACGAGTCCCGATGTCCCGGGCCTGGTTGCGGAAGGACGCAGCGTCACCGAGGCCGCTGAGATTGCGCAAGGTCTCGTACGCAAAATTGCAGAGTCGTGCCTTGAACACGGTGACCCGCTTCCCGGTGCATTGGCGACGCTCCCGGAGGGCAACGCCTCAATTGATCTGCTGGTACCCGTCAGTATGCCGTAATGGGACGGCTCTCCGGGTTCAAGTATCGGGATGTTGTTCAGCGCCTGCGGCATTTTGGCTATGCGTTCGACCGTCCGGGGCCGGGCAGTCACGAAGTTTGGCGTCACGCACAGACAGGTGGAAAAGTTACCGTACCTCGTCATGCCAGAGATATGGCTGAGGGAACGTTGCGCGCCATTCTACGAGAGGCCCGAATCGGCGTCGACGACTTCCTTGGGGTTCGTTAGGTACTGGACTTTTGCAAACTCCGGCTCATGCCAGCTCGAGGCAGGTGACGATGCGCTGCTGATTCCATCCCAGCGTGGTGGCTTGTTCGACGGCCCAATGGATGGTTTTACCGAGCGTTTCCCGCGAAACGGCTCGACAGGCTTGGCCGATGGTCGTCAGCACAGTATGAGCCCAGCCATGCGCACGACCCTGCTGCATCTGGGCCATGAGAAGACTGTGCGTCAGCATCATCAGATACAGGTGCCGGGTCTGGCCCTTGGCGGTGCGTAGCTGACAATCCCCCATGCCCGGATGTTGCTTGCCGTCCCGATGAAAGGTCTCCGTGCCCGTCCAGCGTTTGCGGTAGACGTTCAAGATACGACTGATCTCCCAATACACCCGGTTGGTCACCAGACACTTGACCGACTTCTTGCCGTTCTTGCGATCCCACAAAATCACCAGGCGAACGGGATGATCGACCTGGGGAAGACGCACGGTCCGGGTGAAATACCACTGTTTGCGATCGCCGATGTCGACCCGTTTGCGCTCCTCGGGGGCGATCCCGGCGGCCCCCTCCTCCCGCTTGCGAAAGCGGCGAAACTCCAGCGGATAATGTTTCCCCGACGTGCACACGTAGTTGGCGATCACGTAGTCGTGCGCAATCAGATGGCGGCGCGATAACCCCCGCCCTTCGGCCAAGCGGCTGGCGAACTAAAACGCAGGCGAACCGCGTACGGTGAGGATGATCTACTTCCTGCCGAATGACCGTCCGTATCGTCAGGCTGTGGTCGATTCGATAAAGGTTGTGATTTGCCGGGTTCAGACCTTCTATGGCGAGCAGATGCAGGCGTATGGATACGGAAAAGACCCTTATCGTCACTGGCTATAGCATCGATGCAATTCCTTTTGCCGGTGGTAGCTTTGCCGGAGGATTCGCATCCCCTGAGGGGAAACCCAATGGCTATATAGCTAGAGATCCTGCGGGAGATCGCCGACGCCCACCGCCGGACCGTTGCGCAGACGGCGATCACCGCCGGACCGTTGCGCAGACGGCGATCATTGCCGGAAGCAGGATCGCGGAGGCCCTAGCCGAAGATACTCAATTCCTGAAAGCAGAAGCTGTTGCTGGCGCGGGGGATCGCAAAAAAAAACCGGCTCAGAAGAAACGGACATTCCCTGTCCTCTTGGAGCGTATCTTTCCTATTGAAGATGGAACTCTACCCGTAGCAGATCCCATGAGGGATCAGGGAAACACAGCCATGAAAGCTTTCGTTCTCGCCGCCGTTTTTTTCGGGGTTGCCAGCGTCCTTCTTTGGCCACCGCCGGCAGCCAACGCTTCCCCCCCGCCGCCGGACAGCGTGCGTATCTGCGCGTTTGACGACTACGAGCGGTGGCGCCGCGATCACCCCCGCCCCGCGGCCAAGCCGCTGGCGGACCTAAACGTGGGCGAACCGCGCACGGTGCGGATGATCTACTTCCTGCCGAATGACTGGTCGTATCGCGCCGAGGTGGTCGATTCGATGAAGACGGTGATCAAGCAGAGTCAGACCTTCTACCGCGAGCAGATGCAGGCCCACGGCTACGGCGACTGGACCTTCGGCATCGAAACCGATGCCCAGGGCGAGCCGCTGGTGCATCGCGTCGACGGACAGCATCCCTTCAGCCACTACGACAACACCCTCGGTACCGCGGTGGTTGCCGAACTCGAGCAGACCTTCGATCTGGATGCGAACATCTACTTCATCGTCCTCGGTACCGATGCGCTTCGTCAGGGTGACGGCAATCCTGCAGGAGGCGTCGGGCGGCGGCGGACGAAGAACGGCGGTGAGCTGGTGGTGCCCGATGACTTCAGTTTCTTCACGGTTACCCATGAACTCGGACATACCTTCGGATTGTACCACGATTTCAGGGACAACCGGTACATCATGTCGTATGGAGGAGACACCCGCGGGGTCCTGTCTACGTGCGCTGCGGAATTCTTGTCCGTGCATACCTGCTTCAATCCCGCCAGTCCGATTGAGGCGGGAACGCCGCCAACCGTCGCGATCACTTCGCCCACGAGATATCAGCCAGGCACGACAAGCGTCCCGGTTCAGCTCCAGGTCAGCGATTCCGAGGGGCTTCACCAAGTGGGCTTGATTGGTACATCGAATTGGTGCCGTGGATTGACGAGACAGGAGGTGGCCGCCGTGGAATTCAGCTACGACGGCAGCTTTTCGGCACTTGGCTTTACGAACCTTTCCTCCCGGCCCAAGCATCACCTTCTTATCGTCGCGGTCGATGCGAAAGGGAACGTGAGCAAGACGTCGTATTCCCTTGCGGAAGTATTGCCCTACGAGATCGCGACCATAGAGGGACCTCTGGATATCATCACTTCGGTGGCGTTTTCGCCCGACGGGGCCCTGCTCGCCTACGGATCCAAAGCAGACCACCCCCGAGATGATGCCAGGGTCATGCTGTGGGATATGGAGACACGAGAAAATACTCCTATCGCAAATACAAAGGGGTTAACGTTCGTGGCGTTCTCCCGATGGCAACACCCTGGCCTGGAGTGACGCGTGGGACGGGGTCGCGCTGTGGAACGTGGCGACTCGACAAGAGATCGCCAGATTCCCGGGGGCCAAAGGGCTGGTCGCGTTTTCCCGCGATGGGACGCTGCTCGCCTCGAACTCCCATCTGGCGGGCATTCCGGGAATCTTGCTGTGGGACGTGAGGACCCGTAAACGACTTGCTTCCCTGGAAGGACATACGAACGAGGCCAATGCCTTCGCCTTTTCCCCCGACGGCACTCTGCTCGCCTCCGGGTCGGGGAACATTCGAGCATTTGAAGGTGAGAACGATAAGACGGTCCGGCTATGGGACGTGGCGAGTGGAGAAGAGATCGCCACCGTTGAGGTGCCGGTGGGGAGTGGGGTCTGGTCCGTGGCGTTTTCTCCCGATGGCAACACCCTGGCCTGGGGTGCCGCGCTGGGCGGGGTCACGCTGTGGGACGTGTCGGAGTGGACGGGCCCCCGTCCTCTTCCCCGTCCTTTCGCGCTGGAGATCGTCTCCGGTGACGGCCAGCAGGGCGCGCCCGGGGTGGCGTTGGCCCAGCCCCTGGTCGTGGAAGTGCGGGACCAATTCGGCGATCCCCTGCCCAATGCGGCCCTCACCTTCAGGGTCACGACCGGCGAGGGCCAGCTCAGCGGCCGGTTCGCCGTGGAGCACGCCACGACCGATGCCGACGGCCGGGCAGAACTAATCCTCACGCTGGGTCCTCAACCGGGGCCGAACATCGTGGGCGTGTCCCTCGGCGGACGCGAGTTAGTGACGTTTTCTGCCGAGGGTGTGGGCGCCGCCGTGGCCGAGCTGGAGGGGGACTACCACACTTGGCACCTGCCCCCGGCGGCGACGGCGCGCCTGGGCAAGGGTCGCCTGGGAACAGGCGACCGGGCGGTGGCCCTTTCGGCGGACGGCCGCTGTCTGGCCGTGGCCAGCGTCATCGGCGTGTGGCTGTACGAGGCGGCCACCTCCCGAGCGCAGGCGCTGTTGCCGACGGAGAGTCGGGCCCATTCGCTGGCGTTCTCCCTGCGCGGCGCCCTGGCGGCGGGACTGGGGAACGGCACGGTCGAGCTGTGGGAGGTGGAAACCGGGGAGCGGATCGGCACCCTGAGGCATGCGGATTCGGGAGACGTCAGGGTGGCGTTTTCGCCGGATGGGGCGAGGCTGGCTTCCGGGTCATTCGAGCAGGTCATCAAGATGTGGGACGTGGAGACCCGGCGCGTGACGGGCACCTGGGAGGTGCCGCGGGACAGCGATTCGTATGGGGACATCCCCGTGGCCTTTTCGCCAGATGGGACGCGGCTGGCCTCGGGGTTCCAGGACCGCACGGTCCGGCTGTGGGACGTGGCGTCACAGACCGAGGTGGCCACGCTGGAAGGGCACACGGCCCGGGTCGCCTCGGTGGCGTTCTCGCCCGATGGCGGGCTGCTGGCTTCGGCCGGAGGAAGGGGGGATCGCACGGTCCGGTTGTGGGACGTGGCGTCACAGACCGAGGTTGCCACGCTGCAAGGGCACATGGACCAGGTCGCCTCGGTAGCGTTCTCGCCCGATGGCGCCACCCTGGCTTCGGCCGGGGGGGTGGATGATGGAACGGTGCGACTGTGGGACGTGGCAACCCGGACGGAGGTGGCCACCCTGGAAGGACATGGGGGTCCGGTCTATTCGGTGACGTTCTCACGCGATGGGGCTACCCTCGTCTTCGGCTCGGCCGTCACGGTGCTGCTGCAGGACGTCGAAACGGGCAATGCCGCCGGTCTTTCAGGTCACGGGATCTTGTCCTCAATGGCGTTGTCGCCCGATGGCGCCTTTCTGGCCTCGGGGTCTTACGACGGCACGGTCCGGCTGTGGGACGCGGCGACACGGACACCGATCGCCACCCTCGAGGGGCATGAGTTCAGCGTCCTTTCCGTGTCGTTTTCCCCCGATGGGGCCACCTTGGCTTCGGCCGGCGGGGGGTGGGTTGATCGAACGGTGCGACTGTGGGACGTGGCAACCCGGACGGAGGTGGCCACCCTGGAAGGACATGGGGGTCCGGTCTATTCGGTGACGTTTTCCCCCGACGGCGCCACCCTGGCTTCAGGGTCGCAGGATCGCACGGTCAAGCTGTGGGACGTGGGGAACCGGGAACTGTTCGGGACGCTGGAAGGGCATACGGAAGGGGTCACTTCCGTGTCGTTTTCCCCCGACGGCGCCCTCCTGGCCTCGGGAGGAGGCTATGACAAGACGGTCAAGCTGTGGAGCGTCGCGAATCGAGAATTGATTGGCACCCTGGAAGGACATGAGTATGATGTCAATTCAGTGGTGTTTTCCCCCGATGGGAGTACCCTCGCCTCGGGTTCAGAGGATAACAGGATCCGGCTGTGGGACGTGGTGACACGCACCCCTATCGCCACTCTTTGGGATGTGAATACGGTCCGTTCGGTGGCGTTCTCGCCCGATGGCAAGAGCCTCGTCTCAGGGTCATTGGGAACGGTCAAGCTCTGGGACCTGGGGACCGAGAGCACGACCACCACCCTGCGAGGGCACACGGGTTATGTCCATTCAGTGGCGTTCTCACCCGACGGCGCCACATTGGCCTCCGGGGCCTCCGACGGCACCATGTTGCTGTGGAACTTGCAGCCCCATCCTCGGACGCTGGGCAAGATCCCCGGCGACGGGCAGCAGGGACCGGCCGGCGCCATCCTGGACCAGCCCTTCACAGTCCTGGTGCTGGATCAGCACGGGGATCCCCTGGCCGGTGCCACCGTCACCTTCACGGTCACGGCCGGCGGGGGAACGGTGTCCGTGGAAACCGCCACCACCGATTCTAGCGGCCGCGCCGCCGCCACCCTGACCCTCGGTAGCGGTCCGGGGCCAATCACAGTTGCAGTAACGGTGGGTGATCTCGACCCGGTTATCTTCACTGCCGTCGCCGAGGCTACGCCCGACTTCGACGGCGACGGGGTGGCCAGTTTCGCCGACTTCTTTCTCTTCGCCGACGCCTTCGGCACTGCCGATGCGCGCTTCGACCTGGACGGCAGCGGGGTGGTGGATTTCGGCGACTTTTTCATTTTCGCCGATGTCTTCGGCGAGCCGGCGCGGGCCAAGCTGCTGGCCCTGGCCGCCGAGTTGATCGGGCTGCCGGAAGGTCCGCAATTGCAGCAGAACGCGCCCAATCCCTTCAACAGCCAGACGGTGATATCCTACTTCCTGCTGGCGTCCGGCCAAGCGCGGCTGGAGGTGTATGGGCTGTCAGGTCAGCGGGTGGCGGTGTTGCAGGAGGGTCCGCGGAAGGCGGGTCTCCACCGCTTCCGATGGGACGGGCGGGACGATCAGGGCCGACCCCTGGCCAGCGGGGTCTACATGTGCCGGCTGGTTACGGAGGAAGGCGTCAAGACGCGCAAGTTCATGCTGCTGCGCTAAGGAGTGATCCTGGTGCAGTGTCTATTCACCCTGACTACGGTCGGCTGGAACCGGTGAACCTTTCGCCTCCGCACCTTTGAGTCAGCCCAACTCCCCTTCGATGGTGCGGAAGAATTCCTCCCGCGCGAACTTTTCGATCCAGGGATTGTGGCCGCATCTTTCCAGCAGCACGAAGCGGAAATTCTTCAGCTTGGAGGCCAGGGGATCCCGGACCCCTTCCCAGGGATGTGGATCGTAGTCGCCGTGGACGGCGACCACCGGGCATTGAACCGCGCCGCCCTCCTGCATCAACCTGCCGCTGCGCCTGAGCTCGGCGGCCTGCGGCCACACCCGCTGGAAAATGGCTCCATCGCAGACCACCTCCTGGTCCATTTCGCCGCCGTCATCCATCGGGGCGTAGCTCTCGGTGGCCGGCCCCAGCACGGCTCCCAATCGCGCCAGCAGCGCGTCCCGGTTCTTTTCCTGTGGATTGCCCAGTCCCGCCCTGATCGCTTCATACTCCTGTCGCTGTGATTCGTCCAATCTGCTCATGCGGTTTTCTCGCAGCCGGGGAACGTACCGCTCTTCCAGCGGACCGCTGCCTATGAGGATTAATTTGGCGACCAGCCGGGGATGCCGGGCGGCGACCAGGAGACTGATCCAGGCCCCCCACGAGAACCCGAGAAGAACGACGGGAGGCTCGCAACGGTCGCCCACGGTCGCGCTCAACTCCTCGATTTGGCCCTCCAAGGTGGTCGCCGTCTGGATCGGTTCCACTACTCCCCGCCTCCTGGCCAGTTCCTCTGCTACCGGGGCCATTTCGCCGCCGGCTCCCGGGCCGCCGTGAACCACCACGACCCTGAAGGGGGCGGCGCCGTGGGTCCTTGTAGCTATCATGAGGATTGGATTTTGTTTGTTATGGTCGAGGTCGGCCCGTCGGTGTGGCGGAATTTCCCTCTCCGGGGCCGGGTGTGTTTTTGAGTTTCGATTGGTGGCGGGGGTTATTTATCTGTAAAATATAGAGGATTTCGGATGCGTCCTATTGTCCGACCTTCCCCAGTTATGACCAGCGAAAATTCCTGGCACTACCTTGGCCGGGAGCTCACCGAGCCAGAACGAGATCGCGGGACTTTAAGCCTAACCAATAGGTCGACAGGACGGCTGCGTCAAGGTCTCCAGGGTGATGCGGAGACCAGGAGGTCGCTCCGCCTCGGGGTCCGTTGACTGAGGGACGACACAAACCTATAATTGCTGTATCAGGGTCCAGACAAAGGAGCGCCTTGTATGAAAAAGTTCCTGTTGCTCAAGTTTCCCCTTTTGGTCGTCTCTGTCCTGTCGGCGGATGTCGCAACCCAACCCAATGGCACCTTGGTAGCAGTGTCCTCTTTTAGCGGTATTTGGCTCTATGATGCCAACACCCAAACGAAAGTGCCCCTCTACAGTATGGGCTGGACTTACGCTCCGGTCACTTCGGTGATTTTCTCGCCGGATGGTGCCACCTTGGCGAGTGGGAGTCGTGAGGGGATAATCCTTTTGTGGGATGTGTCGAGCGGCCAACAGGAAGGGATTTTGAAGGGGCATAGAGAGAGGGTTAATTCTCTGGTGTATTCGCCGGATGGTAGCACCCTGGCCAGTGGGGGTGATGACGGGACCATTTTGTTGTGGGATGTGTCGAGTGGTCAACAGGAAGGGATTTTGAAGGGGCATAGAGAGAGGGTTAATTCTCTGGTGTATTCGCCGGATGGTAGCACCCTGGCCAGTGGGGGTGATGACCGGACGGTCCGTTTGTGGGATGTGTCGAGTGGTCAACAGAAAGGGATTCTGGAGGGGCATACATTGGCGGCCTTATCCGTATCGTTTTCACCGGATGGTAGCACCCTGGCCAGTGGGGGTGATGACGGGACAATTTTGTTGTGGGATGTGTCGAGCGGCCAACAGGAAGGGATTTTGAAGGGGCATAGAGAGAGGGTTAATTCTCTGGTGTATTCGCCGGATGGTAGCACCCTGGCCAGTGGGGGTGATGACGGGACAATTTTGTTGTGGGATGTGTCGAGCGGCCAACAGAAAGAGGTCCTTGAGGGGCATAGGGGAAGGATTAATTCTCTGGTGTATTCGCCGAATGGTAGCACCCTGGCCAGTGGGGGTGATGACCGGACGGTCCGTTTGTGGGATGTGTCGAGTGGTCAACAGAAAGAGGTCCTTGAGGGGCATAGGGGAAGGTTTAATTCCGTTATGAACAGGGTTAATTCCGTGTGGTTTTCCCCGGATGGTGGGACATTAGCAAGTGCGAGCCATGACCGGAGAACCCTGACGACCCAATGGTGGGATGTTTCCACCGGTAGGTATAAGATGATGTTTCTCGGAGGGACTTTTTCGCCCGCTTCGGTGGCGTTTTCCCCGGATGGTGGCACGTTGGTCAGTGGGAATAGTGACGGGACGATCCGTTTGTGGGACGTGGCCTCTGGTCAACAAAAAGGGATTCTGGAGGGACATAAGGACAGGGTCAGGTCGGTGGCGTATTCCCCGGACGGTGGCACTCTGGCCAGTGGGGGTGAAGACGGGACGGTCCGTTTGTGGGATGTGTCGAGTGGTCAACAGAAAGAGATCCTTGAGGGGCATAGGAGATGGGTTTACTCCGTGGCGTATTCCCCGGATGGTGGCACTCTGGCTAGTGGGGGTAAGGACGCGATCCGTTTGTGGGATGTGTCGAGTGGTCAACAGAAAGAGATCCTTGAGGGGCATAGGAGATGGGTTTACTCCGTGGCGTATTCCCCGGATGGTGGGACATTGGCCAGTGGGAATAGTGATGAGACGATCCGTTTATGGGACGTGTCCTCTGGTCAACAAAAAGGGATTCTGGAGGGACATAAGGACGGGGTCGGTTCGGTGGCGTATTCCCCGGACGGTGGCATCTTGGCCAGTGGGAGTTATGACGGAACGATCCGTTTGTGGGATGTGTCCACGGGCGACCAACTAGGGATTCTTGAAGGGCATAGGGGAGCTGTCAGTTCGATGGTATATTCGTCAGATGGTGGCACTTTGGTCAGTCAGGGTGAGGACGGGTCGATTCGGCTATGGGATGTGGAGACGATTGAACCTTTGCCGCTGCCGCCGCTGACTCTTAATTACACTGTGTCCAGACACAGGCCGTTGGTCTATTCGGTTACGTATTCGCCGGATGGTGTTACTTTTGCCAGCGGGGGTGGGGACGGGACGATTCGCTTGTGGGATGCAGGCTCCGACCTCCCCCTGGCAATCCTAGAGGGGCATAGGGGAGGTGTCTTATCCGTATTGTTTTCCCCGGATGGCGGCACTCTGGCCAGTGGGGGTGGGGACGGGACGATCCGTTTGTGGGAGGTGTCCACGGGCAAGCAAATAGCAATTTTGGAGGGGCATAGGGGAGGTGTCTCATCCGTATCGTATTCCCCGGATGGCGGCACTCTGGCCAGTGGGGGTGGGGACGGGACGATCCGTTTGTGGGAAGTGTCCACGGGCAAGCAAATAGCAATTTTGGAGGGGCATAGGGGAGGTGTCTTATCCGTATCGTATTCCCCGGATGGCGGCACTCTGGCCAGTGGGGGTGGGGACGGGACGATCCGTTTGTGGGAAGTGTCCACGGGCAAGCAAATAGCAATTTTGGAGGGGCATAGGGGAGGTGTCTCATCCGTATCGTATTCCCCGGATGGCGGCACTCTGGCCAGTGGGAGTCATGACAGAACGATCCGTTTGTGGGAAGTGTCCACGGGCAAGCAAATAGCAATTTTGGAGGGGCATAGGGGAGGTGTCTCATCCGTATCGCATTCCCCGGATGGTGGCACTCTGGCCAGTGGGAGTCATGACAGAACGATCCGTTTGTGGGATGTACCCAGCGGTCAACTCCTGGCGACCCTGGATGGGCATTGGGTCACATCGGTGTCGTATTCGCCGGATGGCGAATCCCTGGCCAGCGGCAGTTGGGACGGCACAATCCGGTTGTGGAATGTGAGCATTGGACCACAGCTGAGGCATGAAGGAGGGGTTACGTCGTTGGTGTATTCTCCGGATGGCAGCACGTTGGCCAGCGGTAGTATGGACCGAACGATTCGTCTGTTAGATATAAGAAGCGGTCGACGTTTGACGATCCTTAAGGGACACAGGGAGGGCGTCAGTTCGTTGGTGTATTCTCCGGATGGCAGCACGTTGGCCAGCGGTAGTAGGGACGGGACGATCCGTTTGTGGGAGGTGTCCACGGGCAAGCAAATAGCAATTTTGGAGGGGCATAGGGGCGTGGTCAGTTCGTTGGTGTATTCTCCGGATGGCAGCACGTTGGCCAGCGGTAGTAGGGACGGGACGATCCGTTTGTGGGAGGTGTCCACGGGCAAGCAAATAGCAATTTTGGAGGGGCATAGGGGCGTGGTCAGTTCGTTGGTGTATTCTCTGGATGGTGGCACGTTGGCCAGCGGCAGTTGGGACCGGACGATCCGTTTGTGGGAGGTGTCTACGGGCAAGCAAATAGCAATTTTGGAGGGGCATAAGGATGTGGTCAGTTCGGTGATGTATTCGCCGGATGGTCGCGTCCTGGCCAGTGTGGACCGGAGCGGCGGGCTTTGGTTGTGGGATTTGGCCACTGGGCGACAAAATACCGTTCCCCTTAAGTCTTGGACTGTGGGCAGAGGTGCAACTTCGTTGGTGTTTTCACCTGATGGCCGTATCCTGGCCATAAGCGGGGTGGGTGGGACGGTTGGGTTGTGGGAAGTAGCCACAACTCAACTCCTGCTCACCTTGGAGGGGCATACAGGTTCGGTTAATACCGTAGTGTTTTCGCCGGATGGTGGTACTTTGGCTAGTGGGGGTGCGGATGGGACGGTGCGGTTTTGGGACGATGAGTGGAGAGATCTAATTCCCAAGGCTACCCTCCTGGGGCATAGGGGCGGGGTCAGTTCGTTGGTGTATTCTCCGGATGGCAGCACGTTGGCCAGCGGCAGTTGGGACCGGACGATCCGGCTGTGGGAGGTGTCCACGGGCAAGCAAATAGCAAATTTGGAGGGGCATAGGGGCATGGTCAGTTCGTTGGTGTATTCTCCGGATGGCAGCACGTTGGCCAGCGGCAGTTGGGACTACACGATCCGGCTGTGGGATGTGAGCAAGGGGCAAGTCCTGGCCGTCCTGGAGGGGCATAGGGACAGGGTTTCATCGGTGGTGTTTTCGCCGGATGGTCACACCTTAGCCAGTGGGAGTCATGACAGTACGGTTCGGCTGTGGAATGTGCCTACAGGCAGCCACAAGACTACCCTTAAAGGGCATAAGGAGGGGGTCACATCAGTGGTATTTTCGCCGGATGGAGGCAGCCTGGCAAGTGGCAGTGCGGACCATACAGTCAAGTTGTGGGAGGTGTCCACCGCCCGACTCAAGACAACTTGGACTGAGCATGGGAGCCCTGTCAGATCGGTGGTATTTTCGCCGGATGGAGGTACCCTGGCCAGCGGGGATGAAACTGCACCGATGAGTTTGAGGGACATATCAACTGGCCAACTCAGGAAACTTAGAATGGATCCCCCTATATACTACAAATATGTACAGGTAAATTCGATGGCGTTCTCACCGGACGGGAAGATTCTGGCCACTGGGGTAGAGTACTGGAATTGGAATTATGACGATAACAAAGAGTTCGGTTTTGGTGATGTTGTGTTGTGGGATGTGACTAGCGGCCAACTCCTGGCTATCCTTGAAGTGGGGGAAATTCAGGTCGAGTCCGTGGCATTTTCCCCGGATGGTGGCACCTTGGCCACTGGCATGGGTGATAATACTGTTCGGTTGTGGAACATGTCGCCGTACATTACAGTACCTTCTGCTCCCACTTCTATCTCCGCAGTCCAAAAACTTCCGTTCGCCAGCGGTCTTGGCCCCAATTTTCCCAATCCATTCAACAGTACCACCCTAATTCCATACCGCTTGGCAATGTCTGGCCAAGTGCGCCTGGAGATCTACAATGTGCTGGGTCAGCCGTTGCGCACCTTGGTGGACGAGGTCCAGCAGCCGGGCTTCCATCAGGTCCATTGGGACGCCCGCGACCGCCGCGGCTCGGTCGTGGCGTCGGGGGTCTACTTCACCCGCCTGCGCTTCCCCGGAGGGACGGAGACGGGGCGGTTGCTGCTGCTCAGGTAGTCGTCGCCGTCTGCCAGGAGTCCCGGTGTCCTCGTGGGACCCCACCCATCCTTGACCGGGTTCCCACGGGCCAATTAAGTCCGTGGCCTGTTCCGGGAGCGGATTCCCGCGTGGAAATCTTCCCGACATCTTTCTCAATACGGAGCGATAACGATGCCTCGAGTAGCAAACTATGCCGCCGGGACTCCGTCCTGGGCCGATCTGCTCTGCCACGACGGGCATGGTGCCAAGGACTTCTACTGCTGTCTGTTCGGCTGGGAGTACGAGGATAATCCGGTGGACGAGAACATGATGTACACCATTATCACTCAAGGCGGTCTGCCGGTCTGCGCTTCGGAGGAGGCCTGGCCAGGAACGGAGCAGGAAAATCTGCCGGCGCACTGGAGCGTCTACGTAACGGTGGACGATTTGGAAGGCACCACGGAGCGCACCCGCGACGCCGGCGGCACGGTGATCGCCGAACCCTTCGACGTGTTCGACGTTGGCCGCATGTCCCTCATTCAGGATCCCCAGAAGGCGTAACTGCGTCTATAGGTATTCCCCTCACGCACTTTGGGGGCCGGCGTTATTGGGGAGCCGGGTGCCCTCACCTGGTTCGAGCTCGCCACTACCGACGCTCAGGCGGCAAGGGAGTTTTACACCGGGGTGCTGCCCTTGGAGGCGAACCCGATTCCGACGCAGAATATCCCTACGCCCTGTTCAAAGTCGCCGGCAGGCCGGTAAGCCGGCCTCACCGGGATAGGCGCGGACTGGGGGGAGGTGCAGCCCCACTGGTCCGTCTATTTCGGGGTGGCCGACGTGGATGCGGCCGTCGCCCGCCTACAGGAGCTCGGGGCTCTTTCCCGATCGAACCGCGTGACCTCAAAATCGACCGCTTCGCCGTGGTGGCCGACGCCGAGGGCGCCGCCTTCTCCTTGATCCGCATGTTCGACTGGTAAAGGATTCCGTTCTCCGCACTCGGGGGTGGCTGCGCTTCGGAGCGGATAGGCAGCCCCCTGTGCCGGCCCCGCCCGGAGGAGCGAGGAACCTTTTCACCCACACTCTTGCAGAAATTCGGCGATGAGCTTGTTGACGGCGCCGGCCCTTTCCATGTGCACCATGTGCCCGGCGTCGTCGAGGATGTGACAGCTCAGTGCCGCGGACAACGCCTCGGCGTGGCGCACCGGAATGATCCGGTCCCGGCGCCCCCAGATCACTTGCGCGGGCACGGGCAGCCCGCCAATGCGCCCGCTGAAATCGCAAGTTTGACGGCCCTCCCCGAAGAACCCGGCGGCAATGGCGGCGAGGGCGGCCTCGACCCCGTCCAGACGCTTGTACTTCAATACCTGGTCGATCATTTCGCGGCGCAGCAATCGGGGATCGGCGAAGAGCTTGGCGAGCACCGGCTTCAATTCTTTCCGGCGCCTGGCGGCGAGGAAGGCCTCGATGTAGTCCCCGTCGATCTCCGGGCCCAGGCCGGCGGAGCAGATCAGGGTGATGGATGCTACCCGGGGACTGTGGTTGCAGGCGAGATGGAGGGCGATGGCGCCGCCCATGGAGAGTCCCGCGAAGTGCGCTTTCTCGAGTCCGAGGGCATCGAGAAATTCCACAACCGCCGCCGCCATCCAATCCACCCCGGCAGAGCCCACCTCCTTGCTCGAGGCGCCGTGGCCCGGCAGATCCAGGGCGCAAACCCGTTGCGCGGCCGCCAGGGCAGGCTGGTTGAAGAGCCAGTTGTTGAGATCGCTGCCGAAACCGTGGAGCAGCACCAGGGGGGTGCCGTCACCTCCGTCCATCATGAGGTAGCGCCAGCGCCTGCCGCCCACTTCCAAGGTTTCCGCAACTGGTCCGCCGGATTCCGTTGCGGCTGTGGCCGCCGCCGGGGAATCCTCCCGCAGCTCGGCGACGAAAGCGTCGAGTTCAGCGTCGGCGACCGGGGCCTCGGCGACGACCCCCAGCGGGGTCCCCACCGCCACGGTCTCACCGGCGTCTACAAGGCGCCGCCGCAGGATGCCGCTGCAGGGCGATTCGTAGACCGCCACTATTTTTTCGGTCTCGATGTCGAGGATTTCGTCGCCGGCCTCTATGGCCTCGCCTTCCTCCACCCGCCACCCCGCCACCAGGCCTCTGGTCATGGACATGCCCCATTTGGGCATTCTGATGGCCTTCACCTGCAATTCACCGGGGGCTTTCACGGCGCGATGGCGCGGGCAGCCGCTTCGATCTTCTCGGGGCTGGGCAGGTAGAGGTCCTCCAGTTCCGGGGCGAAGGGCACCGGGGTGTGGGGCGGACAAACCATCTGGATCGGCGCCTTCAGGGCGTGGAAGGCTTTCTGGGCGACGAGGGCGGAGATATCCGTCGCCAGGTTGCAGCGCGGGTTGGATTCGTCGACGATCACCAGGCGTCCGCTCTCTTCGACGCACTCGATGATGCTGTCCTCGTCGAGAGGGGAGAGGGTGCGCGGGTCGAGGACGGTGCAGCTGATTCCGTCCTCCTCGAGCCGGTCGGCGGCCTGGTTGGCGAAATGCACCATGCGCCCCATGGCGACGATGGTGATGCAATCGCCCTCGCGGGTCAGGTTGGCTTCGCCGAAGGGAATGGCGTAGGATTCGTCCGGGACCTCCTCCTCTTCGTCGTACATGACCTTGTGCTCGAGAAAAATGACCGGGTCGTCGTCGCGGATGGCCTGGGTCAGCAACCCCTTGGCGTCGTAGGGACAGGAGGGAATGACCACCTTCAGGCCGGGGATGTGGGTGACGATGGGATAGAGGCTCTGGCTGTGCTGCGCGGCGGCGCGCAGACCGGCTCCGTACATGGTGCGCACCGTGAGCGGCACCGCCGCCTTGCCGCCGAACATGTAGCGGAACTTCGCCCCCTGGTTGAGGAGTTGGTCGAGGCAGACTCCGAGGAAGTCGACGTACATGAGCTCGGCGACGGGGCGCAGTCCGGTGGCCGCCGCGCCGACGGCGGCGCCGATGAAGCCGATCTCGCTGATCGGCGTGTCGAGCACGCGCTCGCGCCCGAACTCGGGCATCAGACCCTTGGTGACCCCCAGCGGTCCTCCCCAGGCGTCCTCCTCGCCCTGCGCTCCCATACCGCCGCAGATGTCCTCTCCGAGGACGACTACGGTGGGATCGTTGCGCATCTCCTGGGCAAGTGCTTCGTTGAGCGCTTGGCGCATGGTTTTCAGCGGCATGGCACGCCTCCTCAGTAGGAAGTATATACGTTGGTCAGCAGGTCGTCCGCCCCCGGCGGCGGGGCCGCCTTGGCCTCGGCCACCGCTTCGTCGATGAGAAGGTCCACCTCTTCGTCAATGGCGTTGAGGCGGGCGCTATCGAGCAGGTCCTCGTCGGCGCCGCGGCGGCGCAAGGTTTGCAGGCAATCTCGGTTAGTGCGCAGGTGCTCGACCTCGGCGGCGGGGCGGTAGGTCCCCGCGTCGCCTTCGTAGTGGGCGTAGAAGCGGGGGACCTTGACGTGGAGCAGGAAGGGCCCCTTGCCGGCGCGGGCGTGTTCCACCGCCTCCTGTGCCGCGGCGTAGACCTCGAGGACGTCGTGGCCGGCGCCGACCCGCCGCGCCGGGATGGCGAAGCCGCGGGCGCGGTCGAGCTGATCGCCGGCGCTGGCCCAGGAGCTGGCGGTGGATTCGGCGTAGTCGTTGTCCTCGATGACGAAGACCACCGGCACCTTCCAGACGCTGGCCAGATTGAGCGACTCGAGGGCGGCGCCCTGGTTGGTGGAGCCTTCCCCGGAGAAGGCGACGACGATGGCGCCGGTCTTCAGGGTCTTGGCCGTCAGGGCGGCGCCCACGCACGAAGGCGCGCTGCCGCCGACGATGGCGTTGGCTCCCATCATCCCCTTTTCGAAGTCGGCGATGTGCATGGAGCCGCCCTTGCCGCCGCAGAGGCCGTCCTTCTTGGCGTAGATCTCCTTCATCATGTCCTTGACGTCGCAGCCCTTGGCAATGCAATGTCCGTGGCCGCGGTGGGTGCTGCCGATATAATCTTTTGCGCTCAGGTGGGCACAGATGCCGACGGCGGAAGCTTCCTCCCCGGCGTAGAGGTGCACGAAGCCGGGTACGGTGGCGTCGGCTACCTCCCTGTGGATGCGCTCCTCGAAGGCGCGAATGGTGCGCATTTTGCGATACATATCGAGCAGTTGTTCAGGTCCTGGCTGCATTGTCCTCCTCCTGTCCGCAGTGGAGAGCGGGCGGCCGCGGTCGGGCCCGGGGCCGCGGCCGGCGATCTATTCGAAGTGGGTGGCGGCGCCCAGTTCCTCGTATACCCACACCATGCGGCAGGGACGGCCGGAGCGGTTGTGGAATTTGTGCGAGAGGCCCGCCGGCACCAGCATGCCGTCGCCGGGCTCCAGCTCGATCTCTTCGTCGCCGAGCCAGACCGTGGTGGTTCCTTCGAAGACGTAGAATGCTTCCTGCACGTCGTGGTGATGCCTGGGCACAATGGAGCCGGGCTCGAATACCAGGTCGCCCAACGTCATCAGGTGCGACTCGGCTTTTTCGTCCACCAGCACCCTTTCACCATAGCCCTGAAAGCCGTGGTTGATTGTATCGCGGTCCCTGGATTTTATTACCGGCATGGGATTGCTCTCTTGGATTGAGGATTGAGGGAATTCGAAAAGAGAATACGAACAAGGCGGGTGTAAAACAAGAAGGAGGGAGCGCGTGGAAGGCGCCCTTTTTTCGGGGGCGGCTGCCATTTCCCCGGCCCCCGGCCCCTGTGCCTCTTACTCCTCACTTGCTGCCGCCGTGAAGTTGGCGCCAGAAGAGAATTTTCTCCTCGATATTCGGTCCCCCTTCCCTGGTATGCTGCATTCCCTCCATTCGGGCGATGGCGGCGAATTCGTCGATCATCGCGCCGTAGTCCTCCGGCCCGAAGTCCGGACCGCGGCAGAGCCTGGCGTAGAGGATCGAAAGCTTGGCCGCTTTGACCCGGCGCAGGGTCTCGTCGTCTGCTGCGAGCTCTTCGGCCTCCTTGAACAGGGCCGCGGCGGCGTCGAGAAACTGCGCCGAAAGGAAGCCCACGTCCGGGTCGTAGCGGATGTTGTAGAAGGTCTCGCGGCCGCCGGCGTATTCCGCCGCGAAGTGGTCATAGTATTCGTCGTGGAGCTCCCAGAGCAGGTCATTGTAGCGCAGCAGGGGTGGAGCGGCGTCGCCGTAGTAGCCCCAGGTGAAGTCGCGCATCAGGGTGCGCACGTCCCGGGCGGGATCCCACAGTTTCTTTGCCCACACCCAGGAACGCATGGCGCCGCGGGCCGATCCGGGACTCTGGTAGGCGCCCTGGAGGAAGACCCCCTCGACCCCCATTTCGACGAAGAAATGAAGATTCTGCTCCACCACCTTCATGTTGGGCATGGGGAGGGAATAGTGGCTGAAGTTGGTCACGTAGTCCCAGACGTAGACGCGGGCGCCTATTGCGATCCACGGTTCCAGCCGCTGTCTCGTCACCCGGGTCCGCGCGTAGGGAATGAAGGGCCAGCGCCAGGCGTCGTAGTCGGCGGCGAACATGACGATCACGTTATCGCGCGGGCGCAGGGTGGCGGGCATGGTGTCGGTGCCCAGGTAGGCGAGGTGGACGACGCGGACCTGGGGGTGCACCGGGGCCACCGCCTCCGCCAACAGGTTGACGAAGCGCAGCAGCGCGGCGCCCTTGCTGCCCTCAGCGGCGTCGATGGCGGCGCACTGGGGACACTGGCAGTAGTCGCCGCCGTCGTTGGGGGAGACGCTGATCAGGCGCGCCTGGGGGTGGGCGTCCAGCACCTCGAGGACCTTGGCGGCGGCGATGCGGCAAACCTCCGGATTGGTCAGACAGAGCTGACCCGGGTGCCCGCCAGGACGCTGGTAAGCGCGCTTGCCGTCGATCATGGCATAGTATTCCGGATGGGCGTCGAAATGGTCGCCGCCGCCGAGCTTGTCGGCGGTGTGCACGTACCAGCCGGGGGGATAGCCCAGGTGGCCGCCCCATTCCTCCGCCACCGGGGCCTGGTGGGAGTTGGTGCGGTTCATGAGCGACCACTCCGGGTCGAAGGCATCCTCGTAGAAGGGATCGCGCAGGGCGAAGGAAGGCACGTAATGGCGCGGGACGATGCCCACCTCCAGGGTCGGCCGCCGCACCACCCGGCTGGCACCCGGGGTATACCAGCGGCAACTCAGATCCTCCTCCAGCAGCGCCAGGGCGGCGTATATGGGGCCGCGCCGGTCGCCTCCGGCCAGGAATACGCGCTCGCCGGCGACAGCGATGGCGTAGCCTTCGTCGCCGAGGTCCCGGGGAAGGTCGGGCTCGCCGGTTTCTATCCGGTTGGTGGCGCCGACGCTGATCTCGCGCGCGGTCGGCGCCGAGGTGTCGGCAACGACGGGGAAAGTCGCTCCGGTGATTTGCCCCAGCCAGGTTTCCAGCAGGCTCGCCGCCTTTTCTTCCTGTGGCGTCGGTCGGGAGGGTAACACGATCACGTAGTCGGTTCCGCCGTCGCGCGCCAGGGTCAGCGGCGGCGCTTTCGCACCGGCGGGTTGGAGGCTGTTGGTCCAGCCGTCCTTGCCGGTCCTGGCCCCGGCGGGAAGTCCGAACCAGATCACCCCGCATAGAGCCGGCAGCACGAACCCGGCCATCAAGGCAGCGTCACAATTCCACATGGCGGTTATTCCTTTCCTGGAAAATATCGGGTGGGGGGGTTTCATCCGTGTCTTCGCCGGGCGCCTCGCCGGCCCAATTTTGTCAACCTATCTCTGCGACCGGACACTAGAAGCTCAGGCTCGGCAGGTATCCCGCCGGGTTCAGGGCGTTGGGCCGGTAGCGGCCGGCCACCGGGGGCACGTTGGCGCCGGGGCCCCAGAGCTGCCAGCTCTCGTCGTTGACCACGAAGAGGCAGCCCGGACCGTAGTGGAGCAGGTCGAGCACCGCAAACTGGCGGATTTGGCCGCACTGCGGCGGCAGCGGGCGCAGCTGGCGGCCGCTCAAGGGGTCGAGTATGCCGGCCCGGCTCACCACCAGGTCGGCGCCGGTGGAACCCCAGGGCAGCGCCTGGTTGCCCAGATGGAGGCACATTTCGGGCCAGCGCTGGAGGGCGTTGAGCTCGTCGTCGTAAAGGATGCAGATGCCCGGCTCGCGCCACTGGGTTCCGGTGAGAAGCTGGTATCCGGGGAGGTCCGGCAGGAACTTGCCCACCGTGTAGTACTGCACGTGGCCGCGGCGATGCTGGGTCAGTATTTCGCCGCTGTGGGGCTCGATCTCCATCAGGCCTTCCTCTCCCGAGGCCACGTACAATCCGGGCCGGGTGCGCAGGGCGAAGAGGCCGATGGCGTCGGCGTGGTCCGGCAGGTCCAGATCCCAGAGGGTGTCGCCGTTGGGAGCGAGCATGGTGCGGCTGGCGAAGATGGAGTCCGCTTCCCCCGATCTCAGTTGCACCGGCAGGGGGAAGTGTCCGGTGTTGAGGGCCCGGTGCCAGAGCAGGTTGAGGTGGCAGTCGTAGACCCACAGGTTCCAGTAGCGGTCCTTGATGTAGAACCCCGGAGCCGCGCCCGGGGCCGTTCGCAGCGGGCACAGGGCGTCGGCCAGCAGCAGTTCATGGGGGTAGGGTGCTTGCTCGCGGTAGGGATTGGCCGGCGGGGTGGGGACGCTGGCGAGCTTGGCGCCGCTCTCCGCGTCGTGGACGCAGATGTCGAAGTCGGCGGCGAGGACGAGCTCGCGGCGGCCGTCAGCGTTGATGTCGAAGGCCTGCACCGGGACGTCTCCGGCGCGGCTCAGAGGATGCTCGAAGGGGCCCAGGGACCAGAGCAGGCCGCGGCGCAGGTGCTGGCCGTGGAGCTCGTTGCCATCGGCGCCGTCGGCGGCCAGCTCGGGAAGGCCGTCGCCGTCCAGGTCCATGAGCAGAATCCGCCCTTCCCGCAACGGCGGGGCGAGGGCGCCCTGGTCCAGAAGCTGCATTTCCGGCGCCGGCGGCAGCGGCAGGGACGACTCGCTCACCTTGTGTCCCTTAACGTGAATGGGACCGTAGGCCGACTCCCCTTCGCACACCAGCGCCGCTTTCCCGTGACCGTAGGTGTGGTCGGTGGCGCGGATAAAGGGTCCGCCGACGATTCCCGCTTCGAGCCGGCACCCTTCCGCCTCGATGTAGACCTGGTGCTCCTCCGTCGTGGACGATAGGTGCACCTGCCCCAGAACATAGTGGGCGTCCCCCTGGCGCCGCACCAGGCTCAGGCCCTTGCCCTCCTCCGCGGTCAGGGCGTAATAGTGGCGCCCGTCCTGGTAGCGGAAGGCGATTCCCGTCGGGCCGTCCTTGCCGCCGCGAAAGCTGCCGCTCAAGGCGTAGTCGGTCCAGCGCCAATCGCCAAAGGCGAGGAGGGAAACAGGCGGGTTCTGGATGACCACGTAGGGCTTCATGGAAGCCGTTTCGCGCCGTACCCGCTGCCGGCGACTCTCGCGCTCGCGGGAGCGGCTGCGGATCTGTCTGACCCGCCCGGCCTCGACGATCCAGTTGGGCGGGGTCCAGCTCGACAGCAGGGACTCCTCGCGCACGGGGCTGGAGGAAAAGAGGTCGCCGGCCTGCTTCTGGGCCAGGTCGTCCGAGCTCAGCGCGGCGAAGTCGAGATCGCAGGTGAATTCCACGGTGTCCAGCCCTCTGAGGTCCACTGCTCCAGGAAGTGCCATTTACTTCCCCCGCTGGTGCCTGTGTGCGCCGGCCCTGAATTGCGTTTGCGCCGCCAAAACGGCTAATATATCGTTAATGTCCGCAGCGATCAATGTGGCGCAGTTCGGCACTTGCCTGACAGGAGGAGAATATGGAAGAGCAGCTTCGGATCCCGCCATTTTTCGAGCGCCTGGGCCTGAAACCGGCGATCAACGGCTATAGCTGGGTGAGCTTCGTGGGAGGCAGCATCATGGCACCGGAGGTTCTCCGGGCCATGGCGGAGGCTGCCCCCTGCTATCTCGACATGCACGAGCTCAACCAGAAGGCGGGAGAGGTGGTGGCGCGGCACACGGGAGCGGAGGCCGGCCTGGTGACGGCGAGCGCCTGCGCCGGGATGCAATTGCAGGCGGCCGCCTGCATGACCGGAGCCGACCCGGCCAGGATCGCCCGCTTGCCGGATACGGCGGGGATGAGGAACGAGGTGCTCATCCCCGCCACCCATCGCATTGAATACGCCCAGTCCTACCGCACCGCCGGCGCCCGCCTGGTGCAGTGGGGCACGCCGCGGGCGGCGAAGCCGTGGGAGCTGGAGGAAGCCATAACCGCCAAGACCGCGGCCCTGGCCTACATCATGCGCGCCTGGCGCCACGGCGATCTGCCCTTGGCCGCGGCGGTCGAGATCGCCCATGCGCACCAGGTCCCGGTGGTGGTGGACGCCTCGGGCATGGTGCCGCCGCCGGAGAACCTTACCCGCTACATCGGCGCCGGCGCCGACATGGCGACCTACAGCGGCGGCAAGGGATTGGAAGGGCCTCAGTCCACCGGCATATTGTGCGGCCGCGCCGATTTGATCGAGGCCGCCCGCCTCAACATGTCGCCTTACGCCGGGGTGGGCCGCTCGGCGAAGGTGAGCAAGGAAGAGATCGTCGGACTGCTGGCCGCCCTGGAGCGCTTCGCGGGCCTGGATCACGAGGGGCGCTGGAGGCGCTGGCGCGCCATGGCGCGGACCATCATCGCCGTCCTCGAAGGGATCGAAGGCCTCACTCTGGGCCTGGAAGAAGACAATCCGCCGCGCCAGGGACCCCAACCCGTCATCTACTTCGATCCGTCCTGGAAGGGACCATCCTCCACCGCGGTTCAGGAAGCCCTGGTCCGGGGGGACCCTCCGATCTACGTCGGCGTGGGCGGCTACAGGGACGAGCTCTACGTGGCTACGGTGACACTGCAGGAAGGGGAGGAACAGATTGTGGCGCGCCGCCTCAGAGAGCAGTTGACTTCCAGTTGAGCTGCGAAAGGCCGCGGCAGGGCATGCACCGGCTAGAGTTCAACCCGGGCCCAGCGCGCACTCTTGATGTTGTCGTCTCCGGCGTAGAAGACCACGAACACTTCACCGTTGGGCAGGAGGGCGGCGCGGGGATGTCCGAAGCGCCACAGCTCCATGTCCTTCCAGATCTCCTCCGACGACCGGGACCCGGTCGCCCCCGACTCTTTTCCGGCGGTGCTGTCGTAGACCATCAGGTCGCGGCTCCGGTCCCAGGTCTTGCCGAAGTCCTCGCTGATGGACATGGCGATGCCCTGCGGATGGCGGCGGTGGGAATAGACCGCGATCAGTCTGTCGTCTCCCAGCGCCAAGGGCTGGCAATGCTGCCCCGGCAGTCCCGTGGACCGCGGGACCGACCATTCCCGGCCGTCGGCCGAGCCCCAGGCGACGTGCACGTCGACGTCGGTGCCGGCGGAGAAATCGTGGGTCCAGAACATGGCCACCAGGCCGCCCGTGGCGGGATGGACGGCCAGGCGCTGATCCCAGTAGGCGAGGACGTTGACCGAATCCCTGGCCACGGTCGCGTAGTCGGGCCAGGTAGCTCCACGGTCGTGGGACAGGCGCAGGCGCGCCCGGGGATGGCCCGGAGCCGGATCCTCGTACTCTTTCCACTGCTCGTAGGGTTGGGCCAGCACCTTGCCGGCCAGCTCGATGATGGCGGAGGTACAGGGCGAGGCGGCCTGGTGCGGACTGGTGTTCATGCGCCGGGGCGGGGTCCAGGTGCGGCCTCCATCCGCCGAGGTGGAATGGGCGATGCGCATGGGCAGGAGGCCCTGGGTGCGCGGGTTGACGAAGGGCAGGTCAGGATTCGAGCGGTCCACCCAGAGTGCGGTGGCGGTGAGTTCGCCCGGGGTCAGCTCGGTGCAGGTGAGTCCCTTGAATTCGCCGACCACCCCTTCCCAGTCGCCCCGGCCGTAGCCGTCGTACCTTTTCTCCCACGTGTCCCCGTGGTCGCCGCTGGCGAAGATACAACAGTGTCCGTCCGGGGAATCGCGCCGGCTGCCCCAACGGCCCGCTACGATCAAGGTGCCGTCCTGCATCAGGTAGGCGGTGGTGAAGGCGCAGGATTGCTGGTGCGGCGGGGCCTCGCGGCCGTCGTAGACATAGCCTGATGCGGTAGTTTTCATTTTTGCTCCTCGCTCATTGCCCCACCTGTTGTGCGGCACTATTATTGGGCTCCGACCAGGTAAGGTACTGCAGCGAGAAATCCGCATCAACACCCGGCGCCCCAGTATCTGCCCGGCTTTGCAGGGAGGACTTCCATGAATCTCCACACCATGTTGGCGGTGCGTGCCGCCGCCGGAAATCCGGTGCGCGTCGGGCTGGTGGGCGCCGGCAAGTTCGGCACCATGTTCCTGGCCCAGGCGCGGCTGACCACCGGCCTCCACCTGATGGGTATCGCCGACTTGAATCCTGACCGCGCCCGGAGCAACTGCCGCGCCGCCGGCTGGTCCGAGGAACGGATCGGCGCCGGCTCTTTCGACGAAGCGCGGCGCAGCGGCGCCACCCACATCTGCGACAATGCCGAAGACCTCATCGGCGCCGCTGGCCTCGAGGTGCTGATCGAGGCCAGCGGCGATCCCGCAGCCGGCATCCGCCACTGCCTCCAGGGCATCGAGGAAGGACGCCACCTGGTCATGGTGAACGTGGAGGCCGACGTGGTGGCAGGTCCGTTGCTGGCGCGGCGGGCCCGGGCCGCGGGGGTGGTTTACAGCCTGGCCTGGGGGGATCAGCCGGCGTTGATCTGCGATCATGTGGACTGGGCCCGGACCTGCGGTTTCGAGGTCACCTGCGCCGGCAAGGGCACGCGCTACCACCCCGATTTCCACCGGTCCACTCCGGAGACCGTTTGGGACAATTTCCACTTCGGGCGCGAGACCGCCGAGCGCGGCGGCATGAACCCCAAGATGTTCAACAGCTTCATCGACGGCACCAAGTCCGCGATCGAGATGAGCGCGGTGTGCAATACCACGGGTCTCAGGCCGCAGCCCGGAGGTTTGGGATTCCCCCCGGCCTCGTGCTGGGAGCTGGCGGAGGTGTGTAAGCCGAAGTCGGCCGGGGGCACCCTCCAGTGCGCCGGCACCACCGAGGTGGTCTCCTCTCTGCACCGCGACATGCGTCCGGTGGAAAACGACTTGATGGTGGGGACTTACGTGGTGGTGAAGGCCGACAACGACTACGTGAGACACTGTTTCGAGGAGTACAGAATGCTGCCGGACTCCACCTGCAACTACGCCGCCCTTTTCCGGCCGGTCCACATGATCGGGCTGGAACTGGGGGTCTCGGTGGCCTCGGTGGCCCTGCGCGGCGAGCCCACCGGTGCGCCCACCGGGTTTCGATCCGATGTAGTCGCCACTGCGAAGAAGGATCTCAAGGCCGGCGAGATTCTGGACGGCGAAGGGGGCTATTGCGTCTGGGGCCGACAGATGTTGGCGCAGAAGTCCTTGGAGATGGGCGCCCTGCCGCTGGGCCTGGCTCACAATGTCCGCCTCAGGCGCGACGTCAGCGCCGGCCGGCAGTTGCGCTGGGAGGACGTCCACTGCGACGAAGGGGATGCAGCGCTAAGAGTGCGGCGCGAAATGGAGGCGGCTTTCGGGACCGAGGACGGGGGAGGCCCAGGCTGAAATGATTCTCCTCGGACCGGCCGCCCAAAAGGACCTGGAGCGCATCTTCGAGATCACCCTGCTCTCCTTCGGGCCTTATTGTGCCGCTCAGGCCATCAAGGAGCGCTACGGCATCGGCGGCGGCGTCCGCGACAAAGCCGCGGCCACCCGGCGTTCCTTCGAGAAGAATCTGGAGAGGGTGCTGGTGGCCGAGACGGACGGACAGGTGGTGGGATACTGTTCCTCCATTCCCTGCGCCGAATTCGACACCTGGCAGGTGGGGGCCAATGCGGTGGATCCGGCCTGGCAGGGCCGGGGCATCGGCACCCGGCTGGTCTCCGCGTCGGTGCGGGAGATGATCGAGGCCAAAGGCTGCGAGATCCTCCTGGTCTCCACCCTGGAGCACGATCGCCCGGCGCGGCGGGTATACGGGAAGGTGGGCTTCGAGGAGGTCCACAGGCAGGTAAGTTACTCGGCCTGGAAGCACGCCCTGAAGCCGCAACGGGAGGCCGGGACAGCACCCGGCCTGGTTTTGCGAAAGGCAGGGAAGGAGGACGCCGAGCGCCTCGGCGCCATTTTCAGCGCGGCAGGAGACCATACCCCCTGCCTTGAGAAATCAATGGAGGAGCGCTTCGGCGTCCGCGGCGGCAAGACCTGGCGCCAACGCCGCGCGGAGCAGATGGCAAGTCTGCTGGACGGAGACAGAACCGAGGTATTCGCGGCCGAGTGCGACGGCCGCATCGCCGGCTGGGGCGCCTGCGACCATGGCCCGGGCGCCGAATTCGGCCGCCTCACTTTTCCCTGCGTCGATCCCGGCTGCCGGGAGCCCGGTGTGAGATCCGCGCTCCTGGCCCATCTCATGGGCAGATTGGACCGCATCGATGCCGTTCGCATCGTCGATGTCGGCGTCGCCGCGGCCGACGAGGAGGCCATAGGGATCTGCCGGAAGGTCGGATTCGAGGAATTCAGCACTGGTGTGAGCTTCGCCATGGAAAGCCGCGAGGCGATCTATGGATGAACTCCAGCGCTTCTTGGTGAGGCCAGCGCTGCCCAGGAAGGATGACCGCCTCGGCCGCGGCGCAGTGGGTGAGGCCGGAAACCGCGGATTCTCCCGGGGCTCGTAATTCGGAGCTTCCGGGCAACCACCTCTACAGAAGGAAAGTTTTCATGTCCAAACTCGAATTCGTCGACGCCCACGTGCACTACTACGACATGCAGCATCCCGAGCTCTTTTACGGCCACTGGCAGCCGGGGGTGCCCCATCCCTTTCTCGGCGATCAGATCCAGAAACTGGCGCAGCGGAACTACCTGGCCGAGGACTACATCGCCGAGACCCGCAACGCCAACGTCACCAAGGCGGTGCATGTGCAGGCGGCCATAGGCACCGAGGATCCGGTAGAAGAAACCGAATGGTTGCAGGAGGCGGCAGAGCGCACCGGTTTCCCCCACGCCATCGTTGCTCATGCCGACCTCAGGGATGCCGGCGTCGAAGCGGTGCTCGAGCGCCACTGCCGCTTTCCCCACATGAAGGGAGTGCGCGATTTTTCCTACGGCGATTATCTCGTCGAGCTCGACTTCCACCGCGGCTTCGCCCTGCTCGAGAAATACAACCTGGTGTCGAGCATGCCGGTGCAGTGGCAGGACATGGGCAAGCTCCGCGACCTCGCCGCCAGGTTCCCCAATATTCCCATCGTCGTCGACCACGCCGGGTTCCCCACCGAACGCACCGCGGAATACTTCCGCAGCTGGAAGCGCGGTATGGCCACGGCCGCCGAAGCCGACAACGTGATCTGCAAGATTTCGGGCCTCGGCATCGGCGACAACACCTGGACCGTCGACAGTATCCGGCCCTACGTACTGCACTGCATCGAAACCTTCGGCCCGGCCCGGTCGCTGTTCGCCTCCAACTGGCCGGTGGACTGGTTGTGGAGTTCCTACGCTGCCGTGGTCGACGCCTACACCGAAATCACCGCGGGCTTCAGCGAGGACGAGAGAGTGGCCATGTTCGCGAAGAATTCGGAGACCCTTTACCGGATCTGAGGGGCAGGCTCAGCCGGGCATCTTCAGGCGGGAGGGATCCATCACGCACCAGGTGTTGCGGCCCGGGCGGCCGGCGCCGTCGAGCATCTCCGGACTCAGCACCACGGTGCCGAAGTCGAGCGGGGTGCAGTAGTCGGGCCGGCCCTCCGGGGTGCGGAAGATGTTGTAGTCCCGGGCGGCTTCCACCTGGGCCAGGTCGACGAGATCGCGCATGGAGAAGCGGCGCACGGCGCAGTTGCCGATGCCGGCCATGCCCACCAGGTTGCGCTCCTCGAGCATGCGCCCCAGACGATTGAAGTCGGGGTGGCGCGAGCCGTAATAATCGCCCCCGGCTCCGGGTTTGGGTTGATAGTCCACCATGGGTTGGCGCACGATAGTGCCGTCCGGGCGCCGCACCTTGACCCCCATGGGGATGGTGTGGCGGTAGGGGACATCGCAGAGAAATTCGGCGAAGTGGTGGCTGGTGGAATTGGCGTAGGTCATCCCCAGGAGAACTATCTGGGCGTCCAGCGCCAGCATGACCCCGAAGGAGGAGCGCAGGTCGAACGAGGAAAGGGCCGGGTCCACCTCGGTGATGACCCGGGCCCGGTGACCGAGGGCGGCGAAGCTGTGGCGGTAGGCGGTGCTTCTCAGCGCCTCCGGGTGGCGCCGCAAGGTTTCGGTGATGACGCCCATCTCCGAAGGGTCGGCGGCGGGATCGATTACGGGGTCGCGTTCGCCTTCGTGAGCGAAGGTGAAGGTAGGCGCCACCAGCGTTCCCCGTGCCCCGAGCACTTCGAGGAAAGCGGCTATGACCGTCCCGGCGCCGCCGTCGATGGGCCCGAAGGTACGCATGGCCGAGTGCACCAGGACCACGTCCCCGGACTTCAGGCCGGTATTGTATAGGCCGCGAACGATGTCCTCTCGCGCAAGCATTCTTCCGTCCTCCGTGCCAATGTCCTCGAGACCGGTTCTACCAGGTGGTTTTTCCCTTGACAAATCTGGCCATTACCAGGCCTGCCAAGGTCCAGGCAATGGCCGAGTCGACAATGGTTACCAGCACATAGTCGGTGGAGAAGCCGAACCAGTTCCAGTAGGGGAAATGGCTGGCGAAACCGATGACCACGCCGACCAGGGCGACGAAGCCGATCCGTTCCCAGTAGCCGAGATTGGATGTGTTGCGCAGCAGGAGGAGGACGAGCAGGGCGGCGACGAATTGACCCACCACCGCCCTTCCCATCATCCCGCCCATGCTCATGTCGAGACCGTCCGGCAAAACGTTGACGAAGGCGGCCGTTTCCCCCGGCTTGTGATCTTCCTGGGCAAAAGGCAGGTAGTAAATCCCGGCCCTCGGTGCATTCTGTTTCAGCACTTCGGCGACCGCAGCTTCGCTGTCGAACTTGTTGGCGACCGTATTGTGCCAGGGCAACAGGGTCCATGATACGAAGCCCCAGACCAAGAGGACCAGGGCGCACAACAAGGCGGCGAGTAGATCTTTTTTCACGAGGACTCCTCCAGAAGGAATTTGGTTGTTCATGATGTGGACCCAGGTCGGATCTTGCTCGAACGTCTCTCTTACTGCCCCTCCCTGCGTATGAATGCAGCCACCGCCCGGCCGAGAACCGCCGAGCCTTCCGCGGTGAAGTGAACGCCGTCCTCGCCGAGCATGGCGCCCGCGCCGTGGTCCACGACAACCTGGTAGAGGTCGAGGGTGGGGATCCCCAGGCTCGCGGCCGCCGCGGCCGCCTCCGCGTTGTAGAGGATCACGTCGTCGCTGGTGCGGTTGACGCCGTAGTCCACCGCGTGCTGGCGCTGCAAATCCACCGGAGTGGTGAGCGCAAAGAGCAGGCGCGCCTGCGTTTCCCGGCGCAGGCGGGTGAAAATCCGCCGCAGGTTGCCGCCGTACTCGGTGGGCGGCACCCGGTTTTCCGGCCCCGGCCCCGGACCTCTGGCCATATCGTGCAGTCCGGCGTTGAGGTAGACCAAGTCGGGCGCGGGTCGGATGGCCCATTCATCGAGGTGCGCCAGGACGTTGCGGGTGTTGCCTCCCTGGACCTCGCCTATCCCCAGTATCCGGCCCCAGCCCTCGAGCTCTTTCTCGACCACAGGTATATAGCCCATGCGGATCGAATCGCCGATGCAGACGATGCCCTTCATGTCCGTCCCGCCCGCTGTTGCCCGCCGCCCGGGTCCGTCGCGCTCGGCGCCGCCGGTCCGCATCGCCGCTGAGCTCCGCTGGACGCGGCCGGACTGCGCTCAATCAAGGTCTTTCTCTCCCGGCAGCTTGTCGAACTCGGCGCTGCTTTCCTCCAGCACCTTTATCAGGCTGAAGTCTCCGCCCATGGCGAGCATCTGCGCCCCCAGGGCGTGATAGCGGGCCATGGCCTCCGGTGAGGAGCCGGGGATGCCCCAGGCCTTGCCATGTTTCTTCGCCGTTGCGGCGACCTGGACTATGGCCTCCTCCAGGTCCCCTCCTTCGACGAATTTCAACCGCGTGCCGAGGTCGCCGGGTCCCACAAAGAGGAGGTCGATGGCCTCGACCGCGGCGATTTCGTCCAGGTTGTCCAGCGCTTCCTTGGTTTCGATCTGGGCGACGATGAAGGTCTCGCGGTTGGCGCCCTCGAGGTAGGTATCGGGATCGTCCCAGTATCCCAGGGCGAAGTCGGCGTCGAGACCGGCGCCGTCCAGGCCGCGGTTGCCCATGGGAGGGAACTTTACCGCCTCGACCAGGCTGCGGGCGATGCCGGCATTGGATACGAAGGGAATCATGAACCCGGTGGCGCCGTCTTCGAGATAGCGATAGAGCCGGGTGCGCTCGGTGGTGGGGGGCCGCAGCATGCAGTCGATGTCGTATTGATGAGTCAGGGCGAGGACGCTCTGGACCTCGCGGTCGTCCATGGCCCTGTGCTCCAGGTCGAACCAGATGCCGTCGAATTTGAAATGGGCGGCGTAGCGCACGAAGAAGGGCAGATAATGCCCCAAGCCGCAGATGCGCGCGCATTTGCCCTTGCGAATCTTGTCCAGAACTTTGCTTTTCCGCATGTACTGGTCTCCAGGGGTTGGGCGGTCATATCCTGGCCGCCGGGAATTTGATAATGGCAAGTGCCGTTGGTTTCGCCCCTTTCTCCCGGTCCTTCGGGTCCGGGGCGGTTCTTCATATGCCGGCGCCGGGGGCCGGCGGATTTTCAGGCGAACCAGAAAGCGTAGAGCTCGCCGCGCAGGATGGAAAAGCGGATGCGCACCGTCTTGCCCCGGAGCTCGAAGAGATCGCCTTTATCCTTCCAGCGGACCGGTTCGTCGATGCTGTCCACTACGGCGGGAATGCAGTCCTCGGCGGCGTAGCCCGGCAGCGGCTGGTTCCCGTCGGCATCGAGAATTTCGGCTTTGACCTGGCCGCGCCAGGAGTCGACGTTGAGGTGAAGCCCGTCGTTGGCCACGACGACGGGCTTGGTAAGCAAGGAGCCCCATTCCGCCCCTCCCTTCAAGGATACGAAGCCGTCCATGCGCAGCCGCGCCATGCACGCCGCGGTGCTGTCCAGATATTCGCGATTCAGGGTATCGGCGATGGACAGGCTGCGGTGGCGGCAGCCGAGGTAGTAGAACCAGAGCTCGTTGTTGCGCACCACGGGACCGTTGGTGACCAGGATCTGGCCCGTATCGTAGGCGCTGCCGTCACCCACCTTGGAGAGCTCCAGGAAGGGCGCCCGCTTCGCCACCCGCTCCCAGGACCGCAGGTCGCGGCTCGAGGCCAGCTCCACCGACTTGCGGCTGTCGACGTTCTCGTAGAGGGGGGGATGCTTGCCGATCCAGTGGTGCATGACCGGAAGGCCCAGATAGAGGCCCTCGTACTTGAAGGCGGGGAAATTGTAGATATCGGTGCGATATTCCTCGGGGCGGTTGTAGACCGGGCTGAGGTATTCGGGATCTTCCACAAAGCGGGCGATGCGCTCCATGCCGATCTCCTGATCCTCCTGGTCGGCGTGGAAAACCAGCTCCTGCCCGCTCCAGTTCTCGAAGTCGGAGCTGGTGCTGAGGCAGAAGCTGCGGCCATAGGGTGCGCGTCCGTCCGGACCCCGGTTTTTCACCATGGCGACGAAGAGCTTCTCGTCGCGCAGGTGGGTGAGGTGGGCCTCGTCGGAGCTGGGCACGTTGCTCTCCGTCAGCGGGGTCCAGTTGATGCAGTCGGCGGACACCGCCGGGGTCAGGCCGGAGCGTTCCGGCCACCAGCCCATGCCTTTGTAGCGCCGCCCCGGATCGGGGTCGAGGGGGTCGTGGATGGGCGCCAGCAGCATTCTGCCCTCGGTGGGCAGAATGTTGTTCTCGATGCCGATGGGCTTGCCGGTCCACAGCAGGCCGGGGTAGTCGTGCAGCCCAAGGGTCGGTTTTTCCCAGTTGACTCCGTCGCTGGAGGTGGCCAGACAGAAGAACGACTCGCCTCCGGTGGGGTGACCGGTAACGTCCAGGGTTACGTGCGCATCCGGCCCTTCGGCGGAGGCCATGTAGATGACCTTGAACACCCCTTCCTCCGGCACCCAGGCCGGCGTCGTGCGGATCTGAATGGCGCAGTTCTCCCAGCGGTGCTCGGGGCGCAGGACCACGTTGCCGGAGAATTTCTGCGGCTGGTGCAGCTTGCGCGCCAGGTTGTCGATCTCTTCCAGGTCGTGGTCGTCGATGAACAGGTATTTCATTTCGGCCTCGCGGTGAATAGGGATGAAGGTCAGGTGGATTCCCGGGTCGGTAACTGAACTCTCACTCGAACCAGTAGGAATAGAGACGGGCGTCGCGCAGGGTGAAGCGCAGGCGCACGGGGCCGGCGGCGGCGGGAGCCCCGGCGCTCCAGGGCACTTCCAGGCTGCGGTGATCTCCGGTGATGGCGGCCGAGGTCGCCAGCGGACCGCCTTCGAGGTCGGTGGCCTCGACCCGCAGCAGGCCATGACCTGCGTCGGCGTTGATCCGCAGTTTCCCCTCTGGAAAGGCAAAGGGTTTGGTCAGGATCGATCCTTCCCCGCCGCCGGCGTCCACGGAGACGAAGCCGTCGCGCCGCAGCAGCGCCAGGCAGACGGCGAAGCGGTCGGGATCGGGATCGGGGTACACCGAGTACTCCTTGCCCCCGGTGTAGTAGAACCAGAGCTCGTCGCCGTGCACCAGGGGATAGGAAGGGGGCATGTTCTTGTTCAGGTCGTAGGCCCCGGAAGCGCCTGGCGACCAGGGGATGAAGGTCTCCCGCGCGCCGACCCGATCCCAGGTGTGCAGGTCGCGGCTGCAGCACAACTGGATCAGGGTGAAGCGCAGGGTGTGGCTGGTCCAGCGTTCGCCGCGGGCGTGGTAGACGGCGGGCAGGGCCAGGAAAATCCCCTCGTAGCGGAAGACTGCGGCGTTGTAGATGTCGACGTTGTGCCAGTGCCACTGGGGCGAATCGGGGAAGGGCCTGAGGTAGTCGGCATTGGATGTCTCGAGATATTCGGCGATGTGCAGACGGCCCAGTTCCTGGTCGAGAGCGTCCGTCTGGATCGCCAGCACCGGTTCGCTCCAATTCTCGAAGTCCGGGCTGGTGGTGATGGCGTGGGAACGGCCATAGGTACCGCCGCGCTTGATGGTGGCGATGTACTGCCGCCCCAGGGGGTCGTAGCTCAGGTTCTGCTCGTCGGCGCTGGGCAGCGAGCGCGGCAGTTTCTTCCACTGGATGCCGTCGTCCGAAACCACGAAGTCCAGCAGGCTGGCGAATCTCTTCCCCGGCCATGGCTTGCCCTCCGGGTCGGCGATCTCCGAATCGTCCTTCACCACCCGACCCGTGTCCAGATTGAGGGTATGCATGGTGAAGCCTTTGTAGCGCTTCCCGGCATCGGCGCCGTCGCGCAGGACGTGGTATCCGGGATTGCAGTCTCCGCTTTGCGGTTGTATGTCCTCCTTGATCCAGTGGAGTCCGTCGCAACTTCGGTACCAAGCCCCGTCGGCAAGCAGGCGGAAGGCCTTCACCTCCGGGTCCCAGTGGGGGGCGCTGCGCGTCTGCACCCCGCGCTCCCCCATGGTGAAGTCCGGCCGGATCACCGCCCCCTTCTTGGAGGGCTGGTGCAGGCTGCGCCCCAGATTGTCCATGCTTTCGATGCCGTGGTCGTCGATGAACAGTTGGCGCTGACCCGTGGGCACGACGAATTTCGTATCCGCGCTCATTCCGATTCATCCCCGCCCGGTCCGCAATTCCGTGCTCGGGCATCCGGTCTCCAAGCAGGTCCTTGCCCGCCCGGGGCGCCGAGGACCTGCTGAAGTTTTCCTGAAGTTGGCGCAAATGCAGAAGGGATAAAGGGATTTATCGGCAGCCTTGTCAATGCCCCGGTAGCTGGCGCCGGCCCCCGATTCTTTTTAGAATTGGCGCTTCGTTCCGGAGTCTCCCCGGGGAGAGGACATCCCGGCGCCGGATGTACATTAAGATCCCTGGAGCAGACCGGTCGGTTCTGCGTCGCTGCCGGCGGACCGGGCCCATGTCCGGGAGCCATTACCGCCCCGGATCTTTGCCCCCGGTCCCGCGGTGAGCCCAGAAGGAGGTAGCAGATGCCCGCTGTCAAGGATGTTGAATTCCGCCAGTTCTCCGCCCGCCACCGCAACGCCTCGCGCAACTGGCTCATGGTCAAACTCAACACCGACGACCCCGGCCTCTATGGCCTCGGCGACGCCAGCTCCATGGAGCACGATGACGAGGTAAAGAGCCTGACCCGCCATTTCGTCGAGCGCTACCTGGCGGGGGCGGACCCCCTCGACAGCGAAGTCCACTGGACCACCCTCTATCACGACCCCCACGCCCGCGGCGGGCGCCTGGCCACCACCGCCCTGTCCGGCATCGACATCGCCCTGTGGGATCTGAAGGGCAAGATCCTGGGGCGCCCGGTCTTCCAGCTCCTGGGCGGGGCGCGGCGCCGCAAGATCCGGGTCTACGCCAATGGCTGGTACACCAATCCGGGGACCCCGGCGCAGAACGCCGAGGAGGCCCGCAAGGTGGTCGACATGGGCTATACTGCATTGAAGTTCGATCCCTTCGGCCAGGCGAACTATTACAACATTTCGCTGGAGGAGGCGCAACTTGCCCAGGACCGGGTGGCCGCGGTGCGGCGGGCGGTGGGCCCCTGCGTGGATATCCTCGTCGAGGCTCACGCCAAGTTCAACGTCATGACCGCGGTGCAACTGGGCAAGCGCCTGGAGGAGTACCGGCCGTTGTGGTACGAAGAGCCGGTTTCCGAGGAGAACATCTCCGAGTTGCTCGAGGTGCGCCGCAAGGTCCACATTCCCATAGCCACCGGGGAAAGGCTCTACACCAAGTTCCCCTTTGCGCGTCTGGTGGAGGCCCATGCCGCCGACGTGCTGCAGCCCGACATCGCCAATGCCGGCGGGGTCACCGAACTCAAGAAGATCGCCGCTATCGCCGAGGCCAAGCACATCACCATGGCGCCGCACAACGTGTGCTCGCCGGTGGGGGCCATGGCCGAGATGCAGTTGGGCGCTACCATCGTCAATTTCGAGATCCAGGAGTACCACGCCGAGTTCTACGACCCCTCCTACTTTGCCGTATGCCGCGGTTTCGAGCGCCAGCGCGAGGGCTACGTGGAGCTCGGCGCGGCGCCGGGTTGGGGCCTGGAGCTGGTCGAGGAGGAAATCGCCGCCTGTCCGCCCCTGGCCCATACCAGCGCCAGCGGGGGCATGATCCGGGGCATATAGCATGGGCTTGGAGGCCAGCCGCCGGCCAGGGGTCCACGCCCCCGCGCAGCGGCCCGGCAGCAGGTCCCGTCGCCGGTCCCACCTAGATGATCGCCGTTCCTACCGGGGCGGTAGAACACAGGTAATGGAGGAGTTGAGCAGATGGAATTGAAGAGTCGCTTCAATGCCCTTCCGGAGGGTTGGATAACGACGGTCGCCGGGGTGGGCTATACCGACGGCATCCCGGCGCGCGAGGCGGACGCCGGCTGGCCCCTGGGTGTGGTGCGGCGCCCCGACGGCGATCTCATCGTAGTGGACTACTACGCCCATGGGATCTGGCGCATCGACCGCGAGGGAATATTGCACGCCTTCGCCGGCGACGGCGTTCCGGGCAACCGCGGCGACGGCGGTCCGGCTTTGGAGGCGCGTTTCTACCACCCCCACGACCTGTGCCAGGACAGGGAAGGCAACCTCTTCCTCTCCGACCTCGGCAACGACACCATCCGCCGCATCGACTGCCGGACCGGAATCATCACCCGGGTTGCGGGCAGCGGCCGCCGGGGCCGCGGCGGCGACGGCGGCCTGGCGGTGGAGGCCGAGCTCGATTGCACTTGCGGAGTGGCGGTGGACGCGGAGGGAAACATCTTCCTTTCCAGCGAGTGGATGAACAATATACGCCGGGTGGACCCGAAGACGGGGATAATCGAGACCGTCTATGGCCACAGCGCGCGCCACTATCCTTCCGAGCGCGGGGCGAGCCGGCCCTTTGCCGGACCGGGCCTGAGCCTGATGGGCTACCACGGCGACGGCGGACCTGCTGTGGAGGCGGCTTTCTACCACCCGGAGCACCTTGCTTTAGACTCCCGCGACAACCTCTACGTGTGCGACAACTCCAACGACCGCATCCGCAGGATCGACCGGCGCAGCGGGACGGTCACCACCGTACTGGGCAACGGACAACGGGCCTCAAACGGCGACGGCGGCCCCGCGGTGGAGGCCAGCACCCTGATGCCGGACGCCATCTGTTTCGACTCCCACGACAACCTCTACGTCGGCGAAAAATACGGCTTCAGGGTGCGCAAGGTGGATGCCGCTACCGGGATCGTGACCACCCTGGTGGGCGACGGAGTGCCCGGCTTCGGCGAGGAGGGCCTGCACGGTACCCGGACCCGGTGCAACTCGTGCGAGGCGGGGATCTGGGCCGATGCCGACGGCACCGTCTACTGGGGGGACTGCTCGGGCCGCCTGCGGCGCTGCGATGGCACGACCGGGATCGTGACCACGGCCCTGGGGGGCACCAGCGTACACGACGGGGAGGAGGCCAGCGGCGCATTTCTCTGCGGCCCCGATGGTCTGGCCGTCGGCCCCGACGGGGACATCTACATCGCCGACACCTGGAACCAGCGCATCCGGGCGATCGCCGCGGAGAGCGGCAGTATCCGCACGGTGGCGGGCAACGGCGCCCGCGCCTACGGCGGGGACAACGGTCCCGCCCCCGAGGCCTACCTGGGAAACCCCCACGACGTGTCGGTGGATTCCCGCGGCCGGGTGGTGATCGCCGACACCCGCCACGGACACGTGCGCCGGGTGGAACGCGACGGCATCATCCGCAACCTGGCGGGGGCCGCCTTTCAGTGGGACAAGGGGGACGGCGGCCCGGCTCTGGGCGCCTGCCTGGTCAGCGTTCTGGCGGTTGCCCACGGCCCCGGCGACGATGTCTACATCGGCGACGGGGTGGGCCGCATCCGGCGAGTGGACGCCCGCAGGGGAATCATAGCCACGGTGGCCGGAATCGGACTGCCGGGTTACAGCGGCGACGGCGGTGCGGCCACCCGGGCGCGCATCGGCGATCCCATGGCCATCTGTTTCGATGCCGCGGGTCAGCTTTATTTTGCCGATTCCGCCCATCACGTGGTGCGCAAGGTGGACCGCAATGGCATCATCTCCACCCTGGCCGGCACAGGGCGGCCGGGATGCGCAGACGACGGCACGCCGGCTGCCGCGGCAAAGATCGATACGCCCTCAGGGGTAGCCGTCTCCGCCGCCGATCAGGTTTATTTTTCCGACTCGGGCAACAACAAGGTGCGGCGCATCGCTGCGGACGGCACCCTGGAGACGGTGGCCGGCAGCGGCGAGGGGGGCGATGCCGGCGACGGCGGTGCGGCCACCCGGGCGCGGCTCAACATGCCTCAGGGATTGTGCTTTTACGGCGACAATATTCTGTTGATCAGCGATCGCTACAACAACCGGGTAAGAGCGGTCAGGGTGGGACGGTGAAAAGGAGAACCCGATGACACCGGAGCAACACTATTTAGGAACCTCTGATTAAGTATCCTGACAAACTTTTCCCCTAGCGATCACCTGATTACTATAGAATCCAAAGAGGAGGTAATCGCGATGCATCAGATGAGTTTCTCCGAGTTGGCCTACACCCACAAGAAAAAGACCACCCGCAAAGAGCGCTTCCTGGCCGAGATGAACGACCTGTTGCCGTGGAAGCACCTACTCAAGCCCATGGTGCCAAAGTATCCCAAACCGGGTAACGGCCGTCGGCCGATCCCACCCGAGGTGATGTTGCGCATCTATTTCATGCAACCGTGGTATGGACTCAGTGACCCGGCGATGGAAGACAGCCTCTATGACGTGGAATCGATGCGGCGCTTTGCCGGGGTGGATTTGGACCGCATTCCGGATGAGACGACAACAGGCAAGTTTCGCCACTTTCTCGAGCGCCATCATTTGACCGAGGCCTTGTTTCGGCGTACGGAGCAGTATTTGTCCGAGCGGGGGTTGCTGCTCAGCGAGGGTACCATCGTGGACGCGACGATCATCCAGGCGCCCTCATCGACCAAGAACCGGGTTCGGCAACGAGACCCGGAGATGGGCTCTACGAAGAAAGGGACACGTTGGCATTTCGGCCTGAAAGCACATGTAGGAAGTGATCCCCAAGGGCGGGTGCACCGTGCGGTGGTGACCTCGGCTTCGGTGCATGATTCGGAGATCATGGAGGAGTGTGTGCATGGCCAGGAAAAGGTAATCTATGGAGACAAGGCGTAGGTGAGCGCGGAGCGTCAACAACAGGCCGGATCCGATGGGGTGGAGTGGCGCATTCTGCGCAAGGCGAACCGCGGGCGGCAACTGAGTTGTGCGGATCGCTCCTTTAACACCAAATCCAACCGCGTCCGTGCTCGAGTCGAACATGCCTTTGGGGTCATCAAGCACCTGTGGGGCTACCGCAAGGTGCGCTATCGGGGCTTGACCAAGAACGCCGCACAGATCTTTACCTTGTTTGCGCTGGCCAATTTTTATCTGGCGCGTCATGAGCTGAGGTCGACGTAGGGATTAATCCGTCCGGATCGTAAAGTCCTGATAAAAAATCGACAAAAACATGCAGGAAACCGATCCCTTTTCTCCCCATATAAAGAGTATAAGCCAACATGGGCTATGGTTTCCCGAAAAAGCAGAGTTGATCAGAGGTTCCTTGAATCTGAAAATTATGTGCAGACAGTGGCAAGAAATCTCTCCAGACGATCAAGTAAAAGAAATGTATGATAATGTTTTTAAGGAGAGATTTGGAACAAGACTATCAAATCATATAGAGGAAGGAGGAAACAAAGAAGATGACTAATAAAAAACTGTATGAAATTGTGGGCAATGAGATTCACGTCCACAAGTGCGAAGATGAAGTAACAATTGAAGAATTTGCGGAAATCTTGACCGCGCCCGTAAGCATTGTGCGAAGGGATACGAGTAGCCTAAGAAAGCAAACTCCTCTTAAGGTTGTTTATAAAGAGCGCACAGAAAAATAGTGCGGGGCGCATAGGTATCAATTTGCCGTCCCTTCTTCTTTATAGTCCATGCAATTATTGTCATTGATTTTCCTGGTACCATTTCCCTTTTACACTCTGCGATCCATTTTGCGGCAGCATCATCACATTTTGACGGCTTTCTCTCAGGGGTTTTGTCCTTCTCCTTGTTCGGTTTATTCAATATTTCCCTGCCTTTAAGGTCCTCAGTACGTCCTACAATCAATATCGATCAATCCCCTGGAAACACATTCCAAAAACCTTGCCCCCACCAATTGTAGGCCTATTTTCGCAAGTTCTCCGTCGTTGCGCTGTTCTGGCGTTCCAAACCACACATCATCACAAATAGCCCCAGACCTGGAAGGCTGCCTGAGCAACTGGATGCATTCCCTTTGATCGGGAGAAAATAGAGCGCACAAGGAATCGTTGATTTGTTCTTGTCGTTTTCTTAGGTTCGACCTGGTGAGGGCCGTGGTGTGATTTATCCTCTCCAACTGTTCTATCAATATCACAAAGGGAAGCACCATTTCAGCCCCATAAGTCAATATTTCTTCTCCTGACCTTTTTTGCTGGGCATGGCGGCCGTATTCGGCGCTTCCGATAACGGCGCCCAGGTGAAGGACGGCAACCAGTACGAGAAACATCTGTTCTGTTTTTCTATTCATCAAAATACGCATCCATTCCCAGGTAATGCTTGGATATTATCATAACATCGGTGTCCGAAAGACAGATAATCCGATCACACAAATCAGTGTAGGAACTTTTCCAAACTGCCCAATATCTCGTGCCATTCCATCCAGCACGGTCAATAGGCAACTCATTTTCTGGCATTGCGAGGTGCTCTACTATTTTCATGCATAGAAAAAAGGGAACATCACGAATAACGTATGAATTCACTGGATTGCTTCTGGATAAAGGAACAGATGAGATTGCATCCATGGTAATGTCCTAGATTTTCTGCAAAAAGTGACAGCGTGAAGTACCTTCCAAAGGAGTTTTCCAAACACCTTTGGCGCCAACGCTGGCAGGAAGGAGATCACGCTGTCATGCGCAAAATACAACCCAGCGATCGACTGCGCAAAGTGGAGTTGACCCGGTTTGGTGGGTACTTTATCACTTGATGAAAAGGAGCCCTTCATGCCTAAATCACGCATTCTATATTCCCCCGAATTTCGCCAGCAGATGATCGAATTGGTCCGCTCTGGACGAACTACATCGAGTTCGGCTCGAAAGATCTCGAAAGATATAGAAGGGAGTATACCCAAAGAGGGCCTAATTACGCCTTGGTCTATCAGGGCTCTCGGTGCCAGTGGTCATCCTGCTTCGGACCCTCGCTGAAAATTCATCCCCGTGGGATGGATCCCTTAGGATTCCGGCTCTAACTTAGAAGCTGGGACCACTCATGGGGGCAGGTCAGGGCCTGCAGGGGCCTTCTGACCCCCGGTCTGACTCCCCCGATAGTCAGGAAAAAAGAGGACGAGAAAACGGGATGGATCGGATGAGTGTTCTGTTTTAAGGGGCTCTGACCCCGCCTTGGAGAATGCTTCCCTGCCCTTAGGGCGGTATGGCTTATTCCGCCTTGCAGTCCACTCTTCGTGTTCCGGATTCTTCCAACAATGACCGGGTGCCTTGGATCCGCAGCCAGACTGTTCAGGGACTCCAGTCGAAAGAGTCGCAAACGACCTTCAGGGAGTTAGCCTGACCCTTGGGTCAGGGGTCAGGGTCTTGACAGAGGTACCAATAAATCGCCCTTTCTTCTTCCTATACTTCATCTCCTTTTCAACAAAGACAAAATCCAAATGACTCCAATGGAAGTCCTCCTTCTACTTCTACTCATTTCCATTGCTACGGCGGCGGTTCTCTTTGCCAAGCAAACCTGGAAGAAAAATGTGCAACTGACAAGCCAGATAGAGGCGCAGGACCGGGAACACAGGACGTTTGCAGATCGCTTCACTTCTATTACAGACGTTGAGGTGGAAGCAATGGCGGTAAAGAAAAAGCTGGAAGCGGATAACGAACTGTTGAAGGAAGAGGTTCTTACTGCTAAGGCATCACACTCATCCTTCCTGAAGCAGTGCCAGGACGAGCGCACGACGCTGGAAAAACAGTATTCAGCAGCGGTCGGTACCTATGAGAAATTGAAGGGGGAGGTGTCGCTCTTAGAAGAGAACCTTGAAGATATGTCATTTGGGCTCTATGCACCGCACTTTGATTTCGACACCACAGAAGAATACAAAATTGAATTGAGAGCTGTGAAGGATCGACATCGGGAGTTGGTCCGTTTGGGGTTAGCCGCCCAGTGTGATACTGAGTGGACCGTAGGCGGGAGTCGTGCTGAAGGGGGAAAAATGGAGCGCCAATACACCAAGCTTCTTTTACGTGCATTTAATGGGGAATGTGATGCAGCCGTAGCCAAAATCTCATGGAACAACGCCACAAAGATGGAAGAGCGCGTGAGGAGAGCATTTGAAGGAATCAATAAACTTGGGGAAGTCGTTAACCTGTCGATTACTTCCCATTATTTTGAGGAGAAACTGAATGAGATTAGGGTGACCCACGAATACAAAGAAAAGAGGAACCAGGAGCGAGAAGAACAGCGGGTGTTGAGGCAACAGGAGCGGGAGCAAGCGCGAACCGAGCGGGAAATAGAGCAGGCCAGAAAGGAAGCCGAACTGGAGGAATTGCGCAACCAAGATGCCCTCAAGAAGGCACGAAATGAAGCCGAGAGAGCAAGTGGAAAGCAACTAGAAAAATTAGCTGCGCAAATTGCATCCTTGGAACACAAGCTGAGCGAGGCACATGACAAGAAGGAAAGGGCAATAGCTCGTGCTCAGTTGACGAAGTCTGGATTTATTTATGTCATCTCCAATGAGGGGTCTTTCGGAAAGAGGGTTGTGAAAATCGGCATGACAAGAAGAATGGAACCGATGGATCGAATAAAGGAACTTGGAGGTTCTTCCGTTCCTTTCCCCTTTGACTTACATGTCATGATGTTTTCTGAAGATGCACCTGAATTGGAAGCCGCCCTCCACTCTCACTTTGAGGATCGAAGATTGAACTTGGTGAATCCGCGCAAGGAGTTCTATCGAGATGTTGAATTGGACGAGGTTGAGGAATTCATCCGAGCGCGCGGCGTGACTGCTCAGTTTGTTAAAATAGTGGAGGCCCGAGAGTATCATGAAACTCAATCCATCCTCACCGGGTCAGGAAATAGCCATACCTACCCAGACCGGAAATTTCCCGAGAATCCCTTTCAATAGGGGAATGTCTATTCCAGCCTCCGATATCTCAACGAGTTCACAGGCAGGCACAATATTCGAAGAATGGATGCCCTGAAAAAGATGGAAAGGCTTGTTTCCGGGATGCTGGGGAAACCGCTGACGTATCTGGATCTGGTAGGGGGGAGGTCCCTCCGACTCCCTTCACTCATCATCGGTCGATGGAAAGGGCGAATCATTCCGAACGGTCAGAAAAGTGACAACCCCCTGCCCGTTGCCTTCCGTCCCTATTCTCCGAATGAGAAAGCCTGTCTTCCGCATAAAGATCAGGCTACACCTAAGGAGCCTGGCGAGCGTCCAGAGCGGACCAGCTCGATCATCTGCTGGCGAAATTCGGGGGGATAGGGAATACGTGATTTAGGCATGGGGGGCTCCTTTTCAACAAGTGATTAGGTACCCACCAAACCGGGTCAACTCCAATCCTAAACCTCGAGCAAGAAAATATTTGGGAAAGGGATAGCATTATGAGAATCCTCTGTGTATTTGCAATATGTATAGCTTTGTCGGTATGTGCTGGTGCTGATTCAAATGCTGTTCAGACGGGGGAATGGTTCACTGAGTGCATTGATCATCCAGGAGGAGGCTATTCCATGCTGGTAAATTCTCCTCGGGCAAAGTTAAAGAGAAAGCATGAATTGATGGTACTTGATGGAGGAGAATCTGGATATATGACCTTTGAGTGCAGTCCTGCGCAGGACTCGGAGACAGAGTATTATTGGAAATTTTTCTGGGAAGATCCTTATAGAGCCCTGGGTCAGAGAGGTAAGTATAAAAATACATCTCTGCGGTTGTCGTTGAAAAGGGCGGCAATATCACCGTAGGAAGTTGGTAGATGGGCTTTCCTTTGTTCCTTATTCTGGTGTCTCTGCCGGGGTGTGGGGAGGGGAGAAGCACCTTACTTTCCCCCTCCCTCCCTGCGCTTGCTGATAAGCTGGTGGGGCAGTGGATACAATCCCGCACAGGGGCAGAAGAAATAGAGGGTTGGATTTTTAAATCCAATGGCAAAGCCTATAATCTCATTTGGCGGGATAGTTGGGGGGAAGATGATAATTTGATTTCCTATGGACAGGGGAATTGGCAGCTAAGCAAAAACAGAGAACTGATTGTGGGGCTAAGTGGGATTAAATATGATGCAAACTTGGGAAAATGGAATCCGTCCCCTTATCTAGTGGAAAGGCTGGGACCAATCAGTATTGTGGGACGGCTACTTAAGCTCTCCCCTGAAGGAAAGGTGTATGTTAAAACAGATATTCCCATACCCCCGATTCCGCCTTGTTGCTATAAATAGTGCTTTATTTGTAGTCCTGCTGGCCTTCCCTGCTTTTGGGGAAGGCTTGCGGGGATACTGGGGAGCGGGTTGGAGCCTGAAAGGCGATTATCATGATTCGATCCTTCCCAAAGGCACCCTAGGCGGGCATGTGGGGATGTATCGGCCAATCGGAGACAAAGGACTCGCGGGAATGGCCTTTGCTGCCGTGATTGACAAATATGGCGGTTATGGCATTTCCAGATTTGACAAGAGCTGGGCTTTCCCCCTGAATTTGAACCTAAGCGCCTTGCGTTTCTCTTCCGGGCAAATTGGGAAAGGATGGTTTGGAAGAATGGACGTGGGTCTATCTCATATGATCTTGAAAAGATGGAACGGATGGAGTTTCACCCGGGAAGGATTTAAAGCCTTCGGGGGAATCTTCGGCTGGGGTGGGTTGATAGGTGGTGGCTATGCTTGGTCTCCGTCTTTGCTTTTGCAGGTGGATATGATTGTCCGCCACCATGCTTATAGGCGGCCAAAAACAACCTGGAAAACCCCTTACAATCATTATGCCTATGCCCATTGGAATATCTCTATCGGGAGATTGTTTTAATCCCCCGTCAACTCCTCAAACTTCTCTTCCGATTTCACAAAATGCCACAGAACAAAAAACATCATTAGGTTCCCAGATTTTACCTCAATCGATTTTCCCCTGATGGGAAAAATACCAATGTTTTTATTGTCTCAAAAAAGGAAAAACATTCAGCAAGCATTAAGGACCAATGTTATAAAAACTACTTTTATGGGAAAATTCTGGAAGTTGAAAATGTACTAAGCCGAATAGAAGGTATAGCAGCGAACCTGATTGAAAAAATAAATAATTGCAATTATTTACCCAAACCCTTATCTGACGAGCACATAAGTCTTGTAATATTTTTGTTATTGCAACGCAGTCGAACCGAAAGTGGAGCACATTTCGTTGAAAAATGCCATGAAATAATGGGAGAGATATTAGTTCGATCTGCTGAATTTGAAGATTTAGCCCAATCATGTGGCTATGACATCAGCCAATTTGGTGACAGCAAATATGAAATTGGTGTTGAACTTCCTGCAGTCTATTCTCTTGGGATAGCGATGTCAGGTTTTCCTGTGACCATGGATTTAGCATACAAGGTTCTGGTCAATAAAACAGAAATAGAATTTATTACCTCTGATCATCCTGTTGTTTTGTACAATCCATTATTCCCCCATCAAAAACATAAAATAAGCCATGCGGGATGGGCGTCTAAAGGACTCCAGGTTTTTTTCCCATTAGCCCGAAAAAATATATTGTTTTTTATGACAATTGGGCTTATAGGGTCGGGAAAAACAATAGCTTAATTGTAGACATTATAGATCCTAAAGACGTGGGCGAGTTAAATAAGCTGCAAATGTGCTCGGCCTTCGAATGCGTGTATTACAAAGACAAATCGCTCAAAATCATGGACCTGCATCGAAAAACCTCTTCTATTACAGAAAAAAACAAAAAGAAAATTGAGCCCGCCCATTATCGGAATGCCGAAACCAATGAAGAAATAATCGGACTCCACCAGATAGACATTAAGATAAAGCTAAGTCTTTCTATCATTAATTTGAAGCGCCGTGCAAAAACATGGACAAAAGAGAGAGAAAAATCTAACTCATCTACAGCTATTGTAATTCCAACCATGGACCGCAGAAATAAAGAACTTTATGAAATTTTCGATAAATTTAAAGGCCAAGGAATGAAAAGCATTGGTAACACAATAGGGGAAATTCTATATAAACGCCTATTAGAAAAAATTTGGTTGGATCACTTTAGCCATCAATATCCAGGGAGTGCGGAAAACATTAAAGAAAATCACATGATTAACTTTTTCTTGGAATTTCTTCATGATTATTATCCACCTAAAGAGTAGAATGCGCCTATGACCTTGCCCCCTTTAACGAGTCCAGGTAATGTGTTAGATACTTGGATTTCAGGAAGGAGGCAAGGATGTCAAGAAAGCGATGTACGACCTAGCAGATTATCATCAAGCTGTGGGAGGCCGAGGTGCGCTTGGCTCAAGGGAAGACAGTGGTCCAGGTGTGCAAGCAGATGGGGATAACCGAGCAGACCTACTACCGGTGGAGGAAGGAAAATGGCGGCCTGAAGATGAATTAGGCCAAGCGTCTCAAGGCCCTGGAAAAGGAGAATGTTCGGTTGAAGAAGCTAGTGGCGGACTTGTCGCTGGACAACCAGATCCTGAAGGAAGTTTCTTCGGGAAACTTCCAAGCCCGCCAAAGCGTTTGAACTCATGGTAGATTGACGGAAATACAGGACCAAACTCCCATGCCTATTGCTGCACAGGCCAAGGAACTTGAAGAATAACAGCAGATTCAGAAATGCGATGACCGCAAACATGGCGATCATTAGTAGCGTGATGGTGTCTTCGCTCAGCATGTCTCCCCTTTCTCTCCTGTCAATTCCCGCAGAAGGTGATGGCCAGCGCCGATCCCGAGTGAGAAATAACATCGGAATTCACTCGCTGCACGTTGCCCCCATCCCAATCCGCTGAATGCAAGTAGGCATCATCCACGAAGTAAATCTTCCGGTTTGCGTGGTCCAGCATGAGGTAATTCCCCGAGAAAAAAGGCTGCATCCAATCGCTTGTGTGCTCCAAGTCGCTTACGACTACCTCCCGCCCCGATCCGTCGTAGTTCATTCGTTCGACGTCGGTCTCCGCGCTCAGCGTGGCTCCGGTTTGCGGGTCCGTAAACCGGGCAGTGGACATCACATACACCTTGCCTTCCTGGGTGTCTACCGCGAAACCCAGAGCGCGCAGGAAATCATGCCATTGGTATTCACCCAAGGTCTCTGTGTTCGTGCCATCGATGGCCACACGGGCCACGTATGCCCGATAAAGTATCCCTCCTTGGGTGACATAGCTTCCATCGGCCTGGAGCCCTTCGACGACCGCATCCCCTTCCTCGTCGTCTTCGTTCTCTCCTCCGGCCGCCTCCGCCCGTTGAGCCGTATAATGGGCGTAGTAGAAGGTTTGCGTCCTCTCGTCCAACACCATTCTGCGCAGGGAGGGAATGTTGTCTATCAGGGTTTCAACGCTTCCAGTGCCTTCCTTGTGAACCCGCAGAATGCCCCAAACTGGCCCGCTGTTCGAGTCATTCTCGTCTGCGTCCGAATTCATCTTTTGCGCCAAGTATAGATAATCCCCGGAGAGCCAGAGGCCTACCACATCCGGGTCATCGTGTGGAGGCAGCAACGGCACCACCGTTTCCTTGCCGGATCCGTCCAGATTGGCGCGGTACAACACCTGGGCTTTAGTGGTCTCGTAGAATTGAGTCCAATACATCTTGCCGGCCGCCAGATCCAGTGCTATGCCGCCGATAGAACTGCTGTAGGAACCTCCTTCCTCGTGGATTTCCTGCCAATGCCTGGTCGCGCCGGGAAAGTGCACATCCGAGTCCAGGTGGATCCTGAAAATACTGGAGCTCTTTGCGTTATACAGCACATTGCAGTGCCTGATCGGGGCGTCGCCTGTGCCGGCCTGAATAGCCTGATCGGCCTCATCGGAACTTTCCCCGACGTGAAACTCTATGGTGTCGATGAGGATGTCGTTCAGCGAGAACACCTGCACTCGAGCCAGCCCCGAATCGCACACCTGGATGTAGAGCGGCCCGCCCACGGTCTGCTTTTTGATATCAAGACCTTCTGCGGGGCACCAACTGGTCGAGTTGGAGGTCTTGGGGCTGTAGGCGATCTCTATCACCTTGGCGCTGCCTTCAGGGTTGGCCACAAACTTCAGCCCGCCCTCCAAGGGCAACGAGGGATTCAAGGCGCTGATGAAGCTCTCGCCATACCACGTCCCTACCCCGCTGAAATCAAACGACTGGGGGCTCGGCTCAAGGTGCGCGCTCACCATGACATCGGCCGGCTTGGCGCGCGGGGTCCTTTGGTCGAGCCACCCCTGCAATTCGGGAGACGTGAGATCGTTTTCCTTCTCTAGGTGAGGTTGGGAAACGACCGGGGCCGATCGCTCGCCATCGCCGCATCCTGAAATGGCTAAGTAGGCCGCAATCGTGATGATGGAGATCAGGAAGAGCACAAAGTTCTCTTTCCCGCTCTCTTTCTTACTATGGGTCCAGAGGTCCCAGTGCATAATATCTTCCTGTAGGCTTGGGAGAATGATAAGTGATACTTATAGATGAGGAAACATCTATAAGCGTGGATTTTGGTTGTTCCATAAGCAGAATTTATAGTGTTGACATGGGCGAAAAGTTTTCATTACCGGGATTTTGTTTTTCATACTGAGAAGAATTTCAACTGCCCTGTTCACTTGCCCAATGGAGATGATGCTCATCAGTATCAAGACGGTCCATGCGAGCTATCGTCTACCTTATACTTATAACCTGCCGATGGTCCAAAGTAGTCATGATGGAGACCATATCCGGCACCGGCCTAACTGTGACCTAATACAGCAGTGGTATTCAGGCATTATCCCATCAAAAAGCATACTGTCAGCTCGGTCGCACGCCGTTTTCTTCTCGCGGTCGTCGCCCTTCTTTCGTGCTTTTTATCACGGTATCCTCCGTAGTGGAGGGTAGTACAGTGGTTTGAGGTTAAGAGTGGTCACTCTCTCCACGATAAATCTTTAAGAGACACAAAATATAGTAAAAACAATGTGATGTATCAGTGATCATTAATAGAAATATATAACCTTTTGATGATTTTTCCCGAAAAAGGCGTAATTAGCCCCGGCTGGGCCTAGGGTGCCTCGAGTCCCGCAGCCAGCCGTTGGGCCTTGGCTACGAGCTGAGACGACGCCTGCAGATCGGACGTGAGGCGTTCCAGGGCGTCCACACCCGGGGCGTTAGTGGCACCAGAATTACACCTTGATCGGGAATCAGATGTAGGTCCGGGCCAAGCCCTCAGGAAAGCAGGATGGAGGAAGAGATACTATTTGAGTCGCGCTTTGTCCGCTTTGGAGAGAAGCTAGAGGCCGCCGGTCGAGTGTCAGCCCGTTGACGACCTGCAACCCTGGCCTGGATTCGCCGTGAAGGTCGTGGCCGAGTGCAAGCTCATCGAGGTGCAAGTGCCTTGTCCCTTTATGGTGATCGAGAAGGGGAAAGACGAAAAGGCGGGCAGCTAAAGCGAGATGAACCGCAGGAGTTCGGGCAGTACGAGGCCGAGGCGATTTGAGCGGCTGAGAGCGCTTAAACTGCGGCGCTTTGGTGGGTTGGTGGAACTAGCCGAGCAGATGAGTCCGGAGCGGATGAGGCCGCTTTGCGGCGGGTTTCGTTCCAGGTTCGCGCTTGTTTCCAATGGAGGCCCGCCGCCGTCAAGGTCGCCGCGGTCACCCCGTCTCCTGTTCCGGTTCCCGTCCTTTCGGCATCCGGTAGCCGACGCCCGGCTCGGCAAAGAGGTAGGTGGGGCTGCTGGCGTCGTCGTCCAGCTTGCGGCGGAGTTTCCCGACGAGGGTGCGGATCACCCGCACATCGCCGAAGTTCTTCGGGCCCCAGACCCATCGCAGCAACTGGTCGTGAGTCAACACCCGTCCGGCGTTGACCGAAAGCTCGAAGAGCAGTTTGTACTCGGTGGCGGTCAGTTGCACCGGCCGGCCGGCCACCGTCACGCGGCGTTCGGCGTAGTCGATGGTCAGGTCGCCCAGCACGTAGGGTTCCGACGGCTCGCCCCGGTACGGATTCGTCTGCCGGCGCAGGGCCGCCTGGACCCTCGCCACCAGCTCCATCGGCGAGAAGGGCTTGACGATGTAGTCGGCGGCCCCCTGCTCGAAGGCCTGTGCGATGACCTGATCCTGGCGGTACCCGGAGACGAAGATGACCGGCACGTCGGCCATACGGAGGAGGTCCTTCATCAGGTCGATTCCGTCGGCGTCGGGCAGCACCAGGTCGAGCAAGACCAGGTGGGGACTTTGCTCCTCCGTGAGAAGGAGCGCCTCCTGGGCATCAGGGGTCACTATCGGCGTGAAGCCCGCCTTCGAGAGCGCGTCCCGGATGTACCGCAGGGCCTGCGGGTCGTCGTCCACCACCAGAATGCGGCCACCCTTTCTCGCCGCCTGCCGCGCACGGGCGGCGCGCCGAGGAGCGGGGGTTGCCGGGCCGGTCCCGGCCTCTGCGACCACCGGTAGGGTGAAGGTGAACCGCGCCCCTCGTCCGGACCCGTCGCTCTCCGCCCAGATGCGGCCCCCGTGCGCCTCCACGATCCCCTTGCAGATAGCAAGGCCGAGACCCGAACCGCCGCTTGCGCGTTCCCCGTCCTCGCCGTCGGTGCGGGAGAACTTCCTGAACAAATGCGGCAACCGCTCGGCGGAGATCCCGCGGCCCTCGTCGGCGACGGAGACCGCCACGTGGAGGTCCTCCCGCACGGCGGTCACCCGGATGACGGACGACTCCGGCGAGTGCCTTGCCGCGTTGGACAGGAGGTTGCCCAGGACCTGGACGAGGCGCGGTCGGTCTGCCATGACCAGGGGCAGGTCCGGCGCGAGGTCGAGGTCGAGGGTGTTCCTGCCGCCGCCGCTCAGGAAGGTGTTCCTGGCCCGGTCCACCAAGCGGGCGATCTCCGTTGGTTCGGGACGAACCGGCAGCGTGCCCGTCTCGATGCGCGCCACGTCGAGCAGGTCGCCGATCAGCTCGCGCATGCGGTCGGCTTGATCGACGATAATCTGGTGGAACTGGCGCAGTTCGGCGGGGTCCAGGTCGGAGGAGGCGTCGAGCAGGGTGGTGGCGGAGCCTCTGATGGAGGTCAGCGGAAGGCGCAACTCGTGGCTCACCATCCCCAGGAACTCGGCCCGCAACTTCTCTAGCTCCTCCAGCGGGGTCATGTCCTGTAGGGTGACGACGACCGACTCGATCTCGCCGTCTTCCGAACGGATGGGCATGGCGTTGATTACCGTGGTCACCGATCGGCCGTCGGGGACCTGAATGACGATCTCCTCGGCGCGGACGATCTCGCCGGTGCTCAACGCCTGGGCAAGGGGGAACTCGTCCAGAGCGATCTCGCGTCCATCCGCCCGCCGGAAGGTGAGTACGTCGAGGAGTTGCTCCACGGGGCATCCCGGCGTCTGCAGGTCTCCCATAATCCTTCTGGACTCCCGGTTGAGGGACACCGGCACGCCGGTCCGGGCGTCGAAGACCACCACGCCCACCGGCGAGGTGTTGATCAGGGTTTCCAGGTCGGCTCTGGCCCGCTGCTCGTCGCGGTAGCGGCGGGCGTTGGCGAGGACCAGCGCCGCCTGGGACGCGAACATGACCAAGGTCTCTTCGTCTTCGCGGGTGAACGCCTGTCCGGGTTCCCTCTTGGCGAGATAGATGTTGCCCACGGCCTTGCCCCGGTGGCGAATCGGGGCCCCCAGGCAGGCGCTTACGCGTACCCCGGCGGGCGGGCGGAACTCGGGCAGGCCCCGCGACCTGGTGTAGCTGGCAAAGTCCCGGACTCTCAGCGGTTCCGGCAGGTTGCTCAGGTATTCGAAGAGCTTCAGCCCTTCGGGCATCTCCCATACCTGCTGGCTCTCCTCGGCCGTCAGGCCGGAGGCCAGGAAGGCGTCCACCTGTCCTGAATCGTCCAAGGTGGCGATCATGCCGTAGCGGGCGTCGGTCAGCGACCGGGCGCTGTCCAGGATCCCCTGCAATACCGCGTCGAGATCGAGGCTCTCGTTGATGTGCAGGCTGGCCTCGCTCAGCCTGGAGAGGCGGTTCTGCAGCGCCTCTATCTGTTGGTCGCGCTCGTCGGCGTTTTTCAACTCATCACTCCATCGGAAGGCGGGATTCAGGGTCGTCAGGTTCCGGCTGGATTCTGCAACGGGATTCGAGGTGCCATAGACCCCGCCGGGGTCAATTATATCTTATTGTGCCTTTTTGGGCAAAAATCACCAAAAAGTAATAAAAAAACCCTTAAGAGTTACTCATAAGTTACTCATATTTTGCTAATATAAAATTATAAGTCATGTGTTTCCAACCAACTTGAATGATTCAATGTGGAATCGTCTCCGCCAGAGCCGCCACTCCAATCAGCGCCTTCACATTTAGTGGAACTGAAACGGCGGGATCGAACAGAAAGTACTGCGAGCTAATGGAAGACGCCCCAAGCCCTCAAGAGCCGAGCGGGTGCTGGAAAAGGGACCAAGCGACGGGGCGCTGGTTCTGTCATGGCGAAGAGGGCAAGCACTTGGTCGCCGGAGACGATGGGCAGACGCCCACACGCTATTGGTTTGCGGTCTATCGCGGCAGTGAGGAAATAGCTCAAGGCGACGGGGTTGGCTCTATCCAAGAAGCACAGGTCGCCGCCGAGGCGGTTTGATGCTCATGGATGGCTTTTGCGCCGTGCGGACGACTTCGGGGGAGCGACCGTCGGCCGGAATACATAGACCTCACACCCTCCCCGGCCGCGGTCGCCGCTGCCGCTATCGAGGTCCGCTCGACCTTTCAATGGAGGGAGAGTACAGTGGACAACGAGACCATTTTAGCTGTAAGGAACCCGACAAATCGCATTGGTGGCCCTTATGCTGTGGTCAAAAAACACATCATGCAGGAGTGGGCAATAGTTGCTCTTGGCTGGAGAGAAGATGATGTGGAACATCCCAAGTTAGGGATACGCTACTTTGGGCCAAATAAGTCGATAGACTTCCCCAAGATTGGCGATAAATCAGCATGGCTGATTCTTCCTGATGCTCTACATAGCGGGGTTCTTTTGGGCCTGCACTTAGAGTCGATGGTTCACTACCAGGTTTTGCAGTTTCTAAACGGGACGATCTCAGGCCAGCAGCTACGGGAGAGATTGACCCGATGAAAACATGATACGCGCTGTCATCGCTTCCGCTCTGTTCACCCTGCTGGCCGCTTGTGATTTGTCCATGCCCATATATCCCATATGCCCCGGGGGCCAAGACCGCGGTTGAGCTGAGGCGTAGGCCGTCTAAGCAAGGTAAATGCAGAACATCCCTTGGCCAGAATGTTATCTGCGACGGCTTGCCCCTTCACCTTCTCTGCCAGGAGAAAACCTGCGCCACCTTTCGTCCTCGTTATGATTATAGCCGGCGTCGCTTTGGCCATTTGGGTAGCCGAGTCTATACGCGATGACTAAAGCAATGGGATCAATTTCACGGGCTTTGTAGCGGAGGAAGGAAATACAAAGAAGCCTAGCCTCGACACGCGCACTACGAGAGAGAAAAAGATCACTTAATACACTCACAGAGGAGGTTCCTCATGCGCCGGATCTCATCCCCTATCGCGTTCCTGCTCTTGCTCGTCCTGCCGCTGCAGATGGGCTGCACGACAACGAAGGTCAGTCAATGGGAAATGCCCCCGAAATACCCCTCTACTTTGAAAGTGGGGCAGAGGGTGCGCGTGCACTACGCTGACGAGAATGAGAACAAGAAACTGCTTGAAGGGAGCATAAAGGAAGTTGCTGAGGAGGCTGTGGTAATTACCCACAGGCCGTCCGGGACCACCTTGAAGCGCACAAAAATTCCCTATCAGCAGATACATAAGATCGAGGTATTGGACAAAGAGCTGAACGTTCGGAAAACGATCCTGGTCGTTGTTTTGGGCGGAGTGGCGCTATTGGTTGTGGCCGGTGTGGTATTGGGTTTGGCTTTAGCAGATTCAGATCCGTTCCTAGGTTTTTAGTAGCGGGTCCGCCATAAAGGAGGAATTATGAAGAACCGAACGGCACGACCAGTATTTTCCTCGAAAAAGACACGGCTGTTGAACCTCGCCCTGTTGTTGGTCTGCGTTCTGTCCGTGCAGGCCAGCCTTGCCCAGGAAGAGGCCCTCCACGGCACTTGGGAGGGGACCATCTCTGACGAAGAGGGTGAAGCGACCATTCGCCTGACCTTCGCGATAGATGGCACCTACACCTATGAAGGCACCTGGCAGGATGCCGCGTTTTTGGAAGACTTTTTCGATTTCACAGGCACGAGTGAACTTCACCATACCGGCACCTACCGGGTCGACGGTGACAGCCTCTGGTTCGATATAGATAATGCCCACTTCGTAGTCGACGGTGAGAAGCTGGAATTGCTCGACTTCATGATCCGGTTACTTCGCTCCATGGCAGCTTTGTTTGCCGAAGAATTGGAAGTCTCCGACGAAGACTACCCGGCATTTGAACAGGGGATTGTCGACGAGTTTCTCGCTGAATTCGACGAGGAGGAGATGCTTGCCGAAGCTGAACTGGGGATGAGTGGAACCTATGCCGTTGAGCGGGACATCCTGTATCTCACGGAGGAGAAAGAGGTTGTCTTGGAACTCCACCGCATTGATGGCGCCACCACTATCGCCAGAACTACCTGGGGCGAGCTGAAAGCGGCACAGCGCCGGAACTTCCCTTAGCCGCGCGACTTTCGTCTGGAGCCCGGACTTCTGCTCATGCCGCGCCCGGCACCGGTGAGACACGGTCGCTCCCGCCGCCAGTCTCCACACCGGCAGGGAGAAGAGGAGAAAATGAGAAATCGAAGAGCGATTCGCAGGTCCACGGTTCGTCCGGATGCGGTCGGCCCGCGTATGATCAACGGTCTCCTGGTCATAGGCTTGGTGTTGGTCGTGCAGGCAGGTGCTGAGCCCTTGGTTGAGGGGCGAGTGCGGCTGGTTTCCGGCGGGCCGGCGGCCGGCGTGCAGGTGCGGCTGGAGGTGTTCAACATTCTCGGGCAGCGCATTGCCACGCTGGTGGATGGCGAGCAGTCAGCCGGCTTTCACACGGCGCAATGGAATGCCACGGATGCGGCGGGACAAGCGGTGGCGGCTGGGGTCTATCTCTACCGCTTGCAAGGGGCCGGGGTAAGCCTGACCCGGCGGATGGTGTTGGTGGACGGGCAGGCGGGCACGCCGGCAGGGTCTTCGGGCGGTTCGCCGATGGCTACTGCTGGGGCTGGGGAGTCGGGCTCGGTCTATGGGTTGACTGTCTCGGGGGCCGGACTGGTTCCCTACGTGGATCCGGCCTTTCGCGTGGCCGTTGGCCAGGATTCGGTGGAGGTCGTCGTCGAAGCGCTGGAGAGCATGCCGCGGGGGAAGACGGCGGCTTTCTCGGGTGGGATCCTGGGAAACGTGAACAACACTGACCATGTCGACTTCTTTGACGCGCTGCTGGTGGCCCTGTACAGCCAGGATGCTTCCATCGTCATGCCCAACAACGGCAATATATCGCAGGGGGACGTCAACGCGGACGGTCGGGTCGATCTTGCTGACGCCTATCTCATCGCTACGTACCTCAACGATCCGTCCGATCCGGCGCTGCCGGCGGGTATCGGGGAGCCATGGGAGCCTACCGTTCGGGATGCGTTGGTCGCGCTGTACAACTCCACAGACGGTCCCAACTGGAGGTTCAAATTCAACTGGCTGAGCGATAAGCCTATCGAGGAATGGCACGGTGTAACCACCGACTCCAGCGGCCACGTCACGAGGTTGGGTCTCTACAGAAACGGGGAGGAGTCCAGCGTGCTGAGTGCTGGGGTCTAGCAATACACCATCACGGGCCTGATGCAGGGGACCTGGTACATGGTGCAGGTGTTGGCGGTGAACCCCAGGGGCGACAGCCCAGGGTCGAACTCGGCCTGGCGCGTTCCAGGGGCGGGTCCCGGCCAATACGGATCCACGGAATGATCAGCCCGGGCTGAACTGAACGGCACCACGAAGTCGAGCAAATCGCGGGAATGGCACCGCGTGACCAAGGACGTTGGCGCGTCGCACCCAGCGTTTTTCATCCCTTCAAAAAGGAGGAAGATATGCCACATTTGTCACGTTTTATCGTAGTTGCATGCCTGACGGCTCTCGTAGCAACCTCGCCGCTTTTCGCCCAGGAGATGGAAGATGTCGTTTTCCTGAAGGATGGGAGCATTGTCCGCGGAACTGTCATTGAGCGAATTCCGGGCGAGTCGCTGAAAATACAGACGCAGGCGGGTACCGTGTTCGTCTACACGATGGATGAAATCACAAGAATGACCAAGGAACCTGTGATGGGGCTGGGAGGGCGCATGGGGGCCAGACAGAAGCAGCCCCTGCGGGCTTTTGGGTTGTCGCTTCTGATTCCTGGAGCCGGGCAATTCTACAATGGCCAGCACGGCAAGGGAGTGGCTCAGCTCGGTGCCGTAGTCCTGGGATGGGGACTCATGATCAGCGCGGTAGAGGACAATTCTCTTTTATGTGTGGATGTGGATTGTCTGTATGATGATCCAGATCCTGATGATGACGATGGGAGACTCGGCGTGGGGCTTCTTCTCTGGTTGGGCGGCCACCTATGGTCAATAATCGATGCACCAATCTCTGCCAACAGAATCAACCAGCAGAGTCAGCAATCCAACTATGGGCATCTGATGGAGTTTGATGTGGACCGAGTCGCCCTCGGGGTCGATCCTGTTGTCCAGCCCGACAGAGTCGGCACTAGACTGACGTTCCATTTCTAGGTATTCTCCTGCGGAGCTAGTGTCTTGTCCAGAGATTCGGTTCCTCCTTGAACCTCAATCCTCATCTGCACGTGCTCATGCCCGACGGGGTTTATGTCGATGGGGACGAAGCTCCGGTTTTCGTAGCGGCCCCGCCGTTGTCCGACCAAGACGTGCAGCAGATCGTGCAGACGAGTGCGCGCCGCATCATCCGCCTGTGCACGAAAGGCGGCCTGCTCGACGCCACTCAAGCCGATCGGCTCGCCGATGAGGAACCCGTGCTGGCCGCCCTGACGGCGGCCTCGGTGGGTGGGATCATCGCCACCGGGGCACGCGCAGGTCAGCGCTTGCGACGCGCCCTCAAAGATCCGGCCACCGGGGTGCGTACGGCGCCCTTGTGCGTTGCTTCGCGCGGGGGTCAGTCAATTGGATATGCCCCCGAAATACCCCTCTCCTTTGAAAGTGGGGCAGACGGTGCGCGTGCACTACGCTGACGAGAATGAGAACAAGAAACTGCTTGAAGGGGGACCATAAAGGAAGTCGCCGAGGAGGCCGTGGTGATTATCCACAGGACATCCGTGAGCACCTTGAAGCGCACAGAAATCCCCTATCAGCAGATACGCAAGGTCGAGATAGTGGACAAAGAGCTGAACGTTCGGAAAACGATCCTTGAAGTTGTTTTGGGCGGAGTGGCGCTATTGGTTGTGGCCGGTGTGGCATTGGCTTCAGCTTTAGGAGATTCAGATCCGATGGCAGGTTTTTAGTAGCGGCTACGCCACAAAGGAGGAATTATGAAAAATCGGATCGGACAACCAGTATTTCCTTGAAAAAGACCCGGCCGTTCAATCTCGCCCCCCTGAGCCATGAGGAGGATACACAATGGAAGGAGACGTCATGTTGACGCACAGGATCAACCGCTTCCCAGAGGTGAGAGCGCTACTGCTCCTGTTGCCGGTGCTCGTGATCGCGGGTTGCTCGGGCGACAAGGACAAGAACCCGTCCCCGGTGGGGCCGGCCGCTCCAGCCGCTAGAGACGCCTTGGTAGCCCTCTACAACGCCACTGACGGACCGAACTGGATAGGCAACACAAACTGGCTGAGCGACAGACCCCTCGGAGAATGGTACGGCGTCACCACGGACGGAGACGGGAACGTTACAGAGCTGTCGCTCAGCGGCAACCGGTTGAAGGGCGCGATTCCGTCTGAGCTGGGCGGACTGTCCAACCTGACGCGGCTGTCGCTCAGCGGCAACCGGTTGACGGGTTCGATACCGCCTGAGTTGGGCGACTTGTCCAACCTGATGCAGCTGGATCTCCATAACAACGAGTTGACAGGTTCGATTCCATCTGAGTTGGGCGGCCTGTCCAACCTGCAATCCTTGGCCCTCTCTGAGAACCGGTTGACGGGTTCGATACCGCCTGAGTTGGGTGCCCTGTCCAACCTGACGGGGTTGTATCTCCATAACAACGAGTTGACGGGTTCGATACCGCCTGAGTTGGGCGACTTGTCCAACCTGCTGCAGCTACTTCTCTCCGACAACGGGTTGACGGGTTCGATACCGCCTGAGTTGGGGGCCCTGTCCAACCTGGTGGCGCTGTCTCTCTCCGGCAACGAGTTAACGGGTTCGATACCGCCTGAGTTGGGCGACTTGTCCAACCTGATGGGGCTACTTCTCCGTGAGAACCAGTTGAGCGGGTGCATCCCGGCGGGATTGCGGGACGTGGCGGGCGACGTTGACGACCTCGGCCTGCCAGACTGTGGTGAGACGACCGCTGCCGACTAGCGATCGGTTCCCGTTGAGTCCAGGCTGATGGACATACTGAACAGATCGGCCACTGCCTTCTCCGCGCAGGTGAGAGTTGGCATCGCGAGCTCATCGAGCAAGCTGTCGGCGAGTCTGGCGAGTCTCGCCTTCACCGCGGCGTCAGGCAACCCACTTCCCGTGGTCCCGGATGAGAGCGCTTCTGCTCCTGTTGCCGGCGCTCGCCATCCGTTGCCCGCGACAACCAAAGAGAGAGGAACTATGAACAACCAGATTGCGCGGCCAGTATTTCCCTTGAAAAAGACCCGGCTGTTCAACGTCGCCCTGTTGCTGGTCTGCGTCCTGTCCGTGCAGGCCAGCTTCGCCCAAGACGGCGGGGACGCCCCCGCCGACTCGCTGGTGTCCATCTCCCTCGCCGACGGCACCCTGGTCGAGGGCACCATCATCCAGGAGACCGAAACTCACATCCTCGTCGAGACCCTGGCCGGCCTGGAAGTAAAGGTGCCGAGATCGTCCGTCGTCGCCATTCAAAAGCGACTCGCCGGTGCCTTCGCCCGTCCCGACCCGAACTACACCCGCCTGATGTTCGCACCTACCGGCAGGCCATTGCGCCGAGGAGACGGCTACTTTTTCAGTCACTGGGTATTCTTCCCCGGGGTTGCCTACAGTTTCACCGACCGCCTTGGCGTGGCGGCAGGTCTGTCGGTTATCCCTGGATTCGGGTTGGACGAGCAGATCCTGTCGCTGGCTCCCAAGGTCGGCCTCTACGACAGCGGCGACCTCTCTCTTTCGGCGGGTGTTCTGTATATGAATTTCGCCAACGAAGGGGCCGGAGGTATGGCCTTTGTGGTAGGGACGAAAGGCAGCCCCGACAAGAGCTTCACCTGTGGCATCGGCCTGGGCTACATCGCCGAGGAAGGCGAGAGCGTAGATTTCGCCGAGCACCCGGTCCTCCTTCTCGGCGGCAATATCCGCCTCTCCGAAAGCACGGCGCTGGTCTCGGAAAACTGGATCATCACCGGCCAAGATCTCGGGCTTGAGGAACAGCCACTGGGCCTCGCCCTCCGCTTTTTCGGCTCCAGGATAGCTGTTGACGCAGGTGCCATTATCATCCTCGAAATCGAGGGATTTCCCATCCCCTGGCTCTCCTTCGTCTACAACTTCGGGGACTAAGCTCAGTTGACCTCATGGAGGAAGCATTGACCCTGCGCGTGCCTCTTGTCATGCTGCAATATTGATATGATTTCGGCGTACCAGATAAAACCGAAGTTTCAGCAACTTCTGAAGCCACTCCTGAAGGTGCTGCACAAAGCCGGTGTCAGCGCCAACGGCATTACCTGGACGGCCCTACTTTTGTCGACTGTCATCGGGGTCCTGTTCTGGTTCTTTCCCAATGGGCATATGCTCTGGATATTTGCGGTCGCTCTGCTTGTGAGAATGGCCCTGAATACCCTCGATGGGATGATGGCCCGGATGCAGGACATGAAGAGCGTTCCCGGGGAAATACTGAACGAGTTGGGCGACGTTCTCTCCGACGCGGTGATGTATCTCCCCCTGGTAAAGCTGACAGGCGTGAATCCATGGTGGGTGCTGTCGTTCGTTTTTCTTTCGATGCTGAACGAGTTCATCGGGGTATTGGTGAAGGCGGCGACGGGGAACCGGAGATACGACGGCCCCATGGGCAAGAGCGACAGGGCCCTGGTTACAGGGGTCACTTGCCTCCTGTTCTTCTTCTGGCCCGGGTCTATGGTATCCTTCGATTACGTTTTGGCCGGGATGAGCGTCTTGCTGGTTGCCAGTTCGATAATCCGCATAAAAAATGGATTGGCCGATAAGGGCAACTGATAATGAGCCTGTTAATGGAACAACTGGAAATAGCGGTGGTCATCGGGCTGATTTTCGGTCTCCTGGTCTTTGCGACCCTGCTTTTCTGGGTACTGGGAAAGGCGAGACCGCAGGGCGACTTCACCGAACTGAAGGTGAGGACTCGATCCTGGTGGGCAATGGCTGTCATCTTTGTCCTGGCGTCCATTCTCCATCCTGTCATCACCTTTGTTTCGCTGGGGCTGCTTTCCTTTATCGCCTTGAAGGAAATATCATCCATCAGCAAGAACGTACGAGATGCCGACCGCAGCGTATTGATCTGGTGTTTCCTCGCCATCCCGATTCAGTATTACTTCGCCTACATCGGCCACTACGGGCTGTTTCTCATCTTTATCCCGGTGTGCATGTATCTGTGGATTCCCTTCATGCTCGTCGTCAAGGGGGAAACCGAAGACATCAGTCGGTCCATGAGTGTTCTTCCGACCCAATTGATATTCACGGTCTTCGCGATCAGTCACTTGGCCTTTCTGGTTTCCCTGCCCGGCCTTCCCGGGTTCGATGCAGGGGGAAGAGGACTGTTGCTGTTCATCGTATTCATCACCGAGATGAACGACATCTTCCAGTTCACCTGGGGGAAGCTGCTGGGAAGGTACAAGATTCTTCCCAGGGTGAGTCCCGGAAAAACCTGGGAAGGGCTGATTGGCGGCGTGATCACCACCATGGTTGTCGGCTACTTTCTGCGCTTCCTCACGCCCTTCACGGAAACGGAAATTCTGATCACTTGCGGCTTTATCGCCATTGTCGGGTTCATGGGAGACGTGATCGTCTCCGCAATCAAGCGAGACATAGGTCTCAAGGATACCGGCAGCGCCATTCCGGGACACGGCGGAATTCTGGACAGGATAGATTCCCTGGCGCCTACGGCCCCGGTCTTCTTTCACATCGTATACAACCTGTACTACGTCTGAACCAACCTTACTTACGAGGAGCAAAACTAATGAAACCTAAGCTTTTTCTCGTTTCTTTTACTTCATTGATTTGCCTCTCAATTTTGGAAGAGGCGACAGCACAAATAAGGATAATTGAAGGTAATAATCAGAGCGCCCCGACAGGGACAACACTGTCTCCGTTTGTCGTTAGCGTAACTCAGCCTGATGGAGACCTGTGGGTTGGGGCGACCATGAAATTTACCATTGTAGAAGGCAGCGGTTCGCTGAGTTATGAAGAAGTAAATACTAACCACGAAGGAGAGGCGCAAACGACGCTAACGCTGCCAGACGTTATCGGTGCAGTCGTAGTCCAAGTCCAGGTTAAAGATAACCCCCCAGGTGTTGTATATGCGCGTCTGAACTTTACCGCAACGGCGTTTGCACCCCCAATAAGGATAATTAAAGGTAATAATCAGAGCGCCCCGACAGGGACAACACTGTCTCCGTTTGTCGTTAGCGTAACTCAGCCTGATGGAGACCCGTGGGTTGGGGCGACCATGAAATTTACCATTGTAGAAGGCAGCGGTTCGCTGAGTTATGAAGAAGTAAATACTAACCACGAAGGAGAGGCGCAAACGACGCTAACGCTGCCAGACGTTATCGGTGCAGTCGTAGTCCAAGTCCAGGTTAAAGATAACCCCCCAGGTGTTGTATATGCGCGTCTGAACTTTACCGCAACGGCGTTTGCACCCCCACCATCAATAAATTTTAAGGATGACAGCGCTGCCCGAGTTATCCCCGAGAACACCCCGGCCGGCGAAAAAATCGGCAGTCCGGTTGCAGTTGAGGGAAACATAACCAACTACTATTTCTTTCTCTATGGCGGGAGCCAATATTTTTCCGTAGACGTAGATGAAGAGACCGGTGGTGCCCAGTTGAAAACCAAGGCCCCCCTGGACTTTGAAACCAGGAAAATCTATACGTTCGAGATGCAAGTCGTTGGAGAGCAAATTGTTCTGGATCACATTGATGTCACAGTCAACGTCCTTGACGTATATGCATTTACTCAGGAGAGCACGACCCGTTCAGTCGAAGAGAACGTCCCGATAGGCACAAACATCGGGGCGCCGGCAGCAGCGGAGGAGCTTGGGTGGCGTAATCACCGATACGAACTCGGTGCTACTGCTGATATCGTCTCGTTCAGCATTGACAACGACACCGGGCAGTTGAAAACCAGGACCGCCCTCGACTATGAAACAAAGAACTCCTATACGGTAAAGGTTGACCTCTATGTGTACAGAGGGGGAGACGTCGGCTGGACCAAACAAGACACAATCACGATCACTGTTAACGTGACAGATGTAGAGGAGCACGTAAACAGGGCACCAGTGTTCACCGGGGGCAAGAACACTACCCGATCGATCACGGAGAAGATACCGTCGAATCAAAATATCGGGATTCCCGTGTCGGCAACGGATGCGGACCATGACGCCTTGACATACACGCTCGGTGGCATCGATGCTTTAGGTTTTTCTATTGACAGCAGCACCGGGCAATTGAAAACCAAGTCACCACTCGACTATGAAACAAAGAACCAGTATACCGTCACAGTCAACGTCTCGGATGGTAGTCTCACCGACACCATCACAGTGACTATCGACGTGACGGAGATAGACAGGGACATAAAACGAGCACCGGTGTTCTCCGAGGGCAAGAACACTACCCGCTCAATCGCAGAGAACACACCGTCCGGGGTTAACATCGGGATTCCTTTGTCGGCTACGGACCCAGATGGTGATACCTTCACGTATAGTCTCGGTGGTACCGATTCTTCGTCGGTTTCTATTGACAGCAGCACCGGACAATTGCAAACCAAGTCACCACTCGATTACGAAACAAAGAACAGATATACCGTAGTGGTCTCCGCCTTCGATGGCTATCTCTCGGGCATCATCACAGTGACTATCAACGTCACGGATGTATTTGAACCATCAACGAACGACCCACCCGTATTCACCGAGGGTAGTAGAACCTCCCGCGCTATTGCAGAGGACACACCACCGAATAGAAACATCGGGCATGCGGTGTCAGCCACAGATGCGGATAATGACCCCTTGATATACACGCTCGGTGGCACCGATGCTGCGTCGTTTTCTATTGATAGTGGCACCGGCCAATTGAAAACTAAGGCACCCCTCGACTCTCAAACAAAAAACAGATATACCGTCACAGTCAACGTCTCCGATGGCAACGGCGGTAGCGACAACATCACCGTCACTATTACCCTCGCGCCTGATTGGCTAACCAACAGCCGACCCTCATTCACCGAGGGGGACAATACCACCCGCGCTATCGCAGAGAACACACCGCCCGGGGTAAACATCGGGGTGCCTGTGTCAGCCACGGATCCAGATGGTGATATCTTGACGTATAGCTGGGGTAGCACAAAGGCATCAACGTTTTTTTCTATTGATACCAGCACCGGTCAATTGAAAACGAAGATACCACTCGACTATGAAATCAAAAAGCGGTATCCCGTAGTGGTCTCCGTCACCGATGGCAAATTTGGAAATGACACGATCGCGATCATTGTTAACGTCACAGACGTATTTGAGAACAACCCACCCGTATTCCGAGAAGGCGACAGCACCACCCGCTCTATCGCAGAGGACACACCGCCCGGGGTAAACATCGGGATACCTGTGTGGGCCACGGAAGTGGATGACGATACCTTGACATACAGCCTCAGTGGCGAAAATGCCGAGGCGTTTGCTATTGACAGCAACTCCGGCCAATTGGCTGCGGAGGCACTGCTCGACTATGAAACCAAAAACCGGTATACCGTAGTGGTCTCCGTCTCCGATGGCGCCGGTGGTAGCGATTCCATCACGGTCATTGTTCACGTCACCGACGTATCTGAACCTGAACCATCAACGGAAAACTGGCCAAGGTTCACCGAGGGTAACAGTACCACCCGCTCGGTTGCAGAAAACACACCATCAGGTCAAAACGTCGGTGCTGCTCTGGGAATTGCGATGCCTGAAAATCCCGTCAAGTATGATTTTTCTCTCTTTGGGCCCGACGTACATTCATTCCGCGTTGGATTTTCAGAGAACGGCGCAGTCCATTTGAAAACCAGGGCACCACTCGACTATGAAACAAAGAACCAATATACCGTAAAAATTCAAATTGTTGTTGCATACGAGGTTAAAGATGAAATTACTGTCACCGTCAAGGTCACGGACGTAGACGAACCGGCCGACTTCGACGGCGACGGCGAGACCGGCTTCTCCGACTTCTTCCTTTTCGCCGACGCCTTCGGCGGCAGCGACCCCCGCTTCGACCTCGACGGCAGCGGCACCGTCGACTTCTCCGACTTCTTCCTCTTCGTCGACCACTTCGGGGATCCGGCCAGCGGCAAGCTGCTGGTGCTGGCCCGGGAGATGATCGGCCTGCAGGACGGACCGCAACTGCAGCAGAACGTCCCGAACCCGTTCAACAGCGAGACCGTCATCTCCTGGTTCCTGCTGCGGCCGGGTGCGGCGCATGTGGAAGTGTTCGCCCTGACCGGGCAACGGGTGGCGGTACTGCACCAGGGTCCGGAGAAAGCGGGGACCCACCGCGTCCACTGGGACGGCCGCGACGATCAGGGCCGCCCCCTGGCCAGCGGGGTGTACCTGTACCGATTGGTTACCACCGAGAGCGTTCAGACGCGCAAGCTCACCCTGCTTCGATGACTATGGGGAAGTTTTTTGATACGAGCCTGAACTTCAGTATCAGCATTCATAGGAAGGGAGAGAAAAATGCCGATAGGACACGGAGAGCTCAGGTGTGAAAACCTGCCCGGGGGTCTGATGGTGCTTCCCAGGCAAACGGTTGTTCTGGTCACCTTGGCGCTCGCCCTTTCCGGGCCGGCGGAAGCCGCGCCCCGGGAAGATTCCCCTCCTCCGGGATGGCGGATTCACCGCTCCATCCCGGGGGAGGGCGCCACGACCCACGTGGTAGTTCCGGGAGAAAGGTTCCGCGCCGGGGGGTTCAAACGCTGGCTCTACGGCAGCGATTACCGCGATCTCTGGACCACCCCTATCGAGGTTGCGGTCCTCGACCTCGACCGCGTGGGAGGCGGGCTGACGCCGCTGCGCACCGGCGGATTCGGACAGTCCATCTCCCTTCATTTTACGGGAGAGGACGGGCGCCGCTATACGGTTCGTTCCCTGGACAAGGATCCCACCAAAAGAATATGGGACGAGCTCAAGGACACGATCGCCGACGATCTTCTTCAGGACCTGATCGGCTCGCTTCTGCCGACTGGGGCGCTCGTTGCCGATCCGCTGATGGAGGCGGCCGGCATCCTTCATTCCCGGCATACCCTCGTGGTCATTCCGGACGATCCTCGGCTGGGGGAGTACCGCGAGGAATTCGCCGGCCTGATCGGAACGCTGCAGGAGCACCCTTCCGAAGGGGTGGACGATACTCCCGGCTTTGCCGCTTCCCGCAAGGTCAGCGGCACCGAGAAGCTGTGGAAGCACCTGGAAAAAACCCCGTGCAACCGCGTCGATCCCTGCGCCTACCTGAAGGCCAAGCTGATGGACTTCCTCATCGGCGACAAGGACCGCCACTTCGGCCAGTGGAAGTGGGCGCGGTTCCCGGACGGAGACTGCTTTACCTGGGTTGTGGTACCCGAGGACCGCGACCAGGCTTTCATCGACTTCGACGGGTTTGCCATGGCGGTGGCGCGCAAGGGACTTCCCAGGCAGATCAAGTTCAAAGACACGTACCCGAGCCTGGTGGGCCTGTCGACCACGGGTTGGGAAATGGATCGCGAGTTCCTGGTCGAGCTCGACAAGGCGGCATGGGACTCGGTAGTAACGGAGTTCCGCAAGGACTTGCCGGATTCAGTCATCGAGGATGCGGTGCGCAGGGTCCCACCGCCCTATTACAAGATCGTTGGGGAAGAACTGGCAGAGGCCCTCAAATCGAGGCGGGACGCCCTGCCTGAATTTGTTGGCCGCTACTACGAGCTGATTACCCGCGAGGCGGAAATCCAGGCGACCGACCGCGACGAGTACGCCCAGTGCGAGCACCTGCCGGGGGGCGACCTCGCGGTCCGCATCGGTCTCATGGAAGGTCCAGGTGAGAGAAGGGAAGACCCCTATTTCCGGCGTACGTTCCGTCACCAGGAAACCCGGGAGGTGCGCATATACCTCCGGGGAGGAGCCGACCGCGCGGAAATATCGGGGACCGAGGGGCGGATTGCCGTGCGCATCGATGGCGGCGGGGGGGACGACACGTTCACCAACTCTTCCCGGGCTGGAGCCTCGAAGACCCGGTTCTATGATTATCGCGGCCAAAACCGGTTCGCCAAGGGCAGGGGAGCGAAAGTCGACGAGAGTCCCTACAAGCGTCCTCCCGCACCTGTTCTGCGCGCACGCTACGCCCTGGATTGGGGCATGCAGACGATTACCTTCCCGGTCTTCATGGCAACCCCGGACCTGGGCGTGTTCGCAGGAGGTGTAGGCAGCAGGCAGTACTTCGGCTATCGAAAGGACCCCTTCTCCTCAAGTCATTCCTTCAACGCCGGCCTGGCTGTCAATCACCTCAAGCCCTTTGTCTCCTATACCGGAACCTTCCGCCGGTCGCTGTTTGGCCTGGACGCGAAGATCGAGCTCAAGTACTCCGGGATCCAGGTGATCCGCTTCAACGGACTCGGCAACGAAAGGGAGATTCCGCGTCCGGCTTCCTTCTATGAGGTGGAGCAGAATCATTTCGTTTTCGCGCCAGCCCTCGAGTTCGGCCCCGGCGCGCATCAAGGAGGCGAGTCTCATGGCGGCATGAAGTCGCCGCGACCGGAACTGACCATCGGCCTCGGGCCGGTTGTCAAGTATTCGAACACCCCTCTGAGTTCCAACGAGGAGAAATTTATCGGTCATCATCCGGAGTACGACTACGGCACGGGTTCCTTCGGCCAGGCAGGGGCGAAAGGTGAGATCACCTACGACGCGCGCGACCATTCGGGGTATCCCACCCAGGGAGTTCTGGTCAGGGTCAGCACAGCCCTCTATCCGGGAGTTTGGGATGTGGAGTCGGCCTTCGCCAGCATGAATGGGGAAACGCGGGCATATTTCACGGCTCCTGTTCCCACCAGGCCGACCCTTGCCTTGCGAGCCGGCGGCAAGAAGGTGTGGGGCACCTTTCCCTTCCACGAGAGCGCCTTTCTGGGCGGACCCGGCCTGATCGCCGGTGATGCATCCAACGGCAGCTTGCGCGGCTTCCGCAAAAACCGATTCGCCGGAGAGGCCTCGCTGTACGGGAATTCCGAGCTGCGCCTGGTGCTGGCGAAGATCAAGTTTCTGGTGCCGGGTGAGCTGGGCCTGTTCGGCGCGGCAGACGCCGGCCGGGTGATTTACTCCGAGGATCCTGACGATGCCGACAGTTGGCACACGGGAATCGGAGGTGGATTGTGGCTGTCTTTCCTGCAGCGCCTGCAGACCTTTAGCGTGGCAGCCGTAAGCGGCGATGACCTGACGGGAGTGTACGTGCGCGCTGGTCTCACGTTCTAGCTAACGAAGGAGGATATATATGCTCAACAATATCATCATACGTCTCCTCATTTACTATCTCGGGTGGCTTCTGGCTCTCAGCGGGATCTTTCACCTCTTCCCCCAGATCCTCCATTACGTCGCTCAAGAGCGCGGGCGCATCTTCATTGCAAAAGGTCTGGACCCCGGGACCGATTCCGTTCCGCTCGGAAATATCGAAGAAGGGGTGGCCCGGCTCATCGATCCGGCACATACCATCCCGGTCATGGTCGCTCTGGTGCTGGCCTTCGGGGTTACTCTGCCGATTACCTGGGTATATCGCTGGACCCGGCCGCGCAAGAAATACAATCAATCCTTTGCACACACTCTGCTCGTTGTGCCCGTCTCAATTGCACTGGTAGTCTTCCTGGTCAAGGGTAGTCTTGCCCTGGCCTTCAGCCTGGCGGGTATTGTGGCCGCGGTGCGCTTTCGGACCTCACTCGACGAGGCGATGGATGCCGTGTACATGTTCATGGTAATTGGGATTGGGCTGGCGGCCGGCACCCAGCTCACCACCGTGGCCTACCTCGCATCGTTGGTTTTCGTCGCCATAACGCTCGGCGTGTGGAAAAGCAATTTCGGCGCGCAGCCCGCAGAAATATCGGGCTGGAAAATTGTCGATACTGAAAAATCAGGGCGGAGCTCCAGAGCAGGCAGCAACCCTGCTACCACCAGGAAACCCTACAATGCGCAGATCAGGGTGAACACCACCAAGGTCGATGAGGCTCAAAGAGCAACGACTGTGATTCTGAAATCCAGTGCCAAGTGCTGGGAGGTAGCGGATGTGATCAAGAACGCGGATGGAACCGGCGTCGTTGTGTTTGATATCCGGTTGAAAAAATCGGTCAATCCGTCCTCCTTGGTCCGGGATATTGAAGAGAGCGGAAAAGGTTATATCAACAACGTGAGACTGAAGAGGTTCGAGACGCTAACGGCATAATTGCAATGCGGAATCGAGGAGATAAATATCTGCTCGCCTTCCTTGGCGCTGGGGTTTTTGTTTACCTGATTTCCCTGAGCGATGGAGAGGATTCGTTGGCGGGTCTGGGTGAAGATTCGGCAACCATGGATCCGGACACTTCGATGGTCCGCTCTCTGGTGGACACCCAGGCGGTAGCACAAAGGGAGATATCCCTCCAAAGCTACAGCCTGCAAGCAGAGACCGCGACGCACTGGAAGCTGCCCGGGCGTCTTGAGGAAATCTCCGGTCTGGCAATGACCGTGGACAACCGACTCCTGGCGCACAATGATGAACAAGGGGTCATTTACGAGATCGATTTTCGGAACGGGTCCATCGTAAAGGCCTTCCAACTAGCGGATATGGAGAATCCAGTTGGCGATGATTTCGAGGGCATTGCGACCGCTGACGATCAGGTCTATCTGGTCACAAGTTCAGGGCGGCTGTACGAGGGCAGTGAGGGAGCCGCCGGCGAGTCCGTTCTCTTTAGTATCTATGCTACCGGAGTCGGCCGGGAATGCGAAATAGAGGGCTTGGCCTACGACGAAAGCCGGCGGACACTCTTGCTGATGTGCAAGGGATCTCGTCGAGCGGACCTGAAGGAACAGTTGGCCATATATCATTGGTCGATCGACGAAAAACAGCTACTCGAAGATGCACGTACCGTAATACCTGTCCTTGAATTCTCTCGGCACATCAAGGGGAAGAAGTTCCAGCCTTCCGGAATCGAACGACACCCTGTGTCAGGAAACTACTTTGTCGTAGCTGCTCGTCAGGGAGCTATCGCGGAGATTACGCCGAACGGTCAGGTCGTTGCAGCCAGGCAGTTTTCTGCCCAGTGGCACCGTCAGGTCGAGGGCATTACCTTCGCAGTGGACGGTGCACTGATTATTGCCGATGAGGGAGCGGGGGGGAAAGCGGGACTGACCCTTTATCCCGTTTCGGAAAGTCGGCAATAGCAACCACTCCGCCTTTGCTGCCAACGCCTTTGCGATGGTCGCCGAATGGCCCTACCATACTCTCTAGCTAAAATTAACCGCGCCCAGACCAGCGCTTGTGACCCTAGGCGAATCCAAATACCGCCAAGTCAAAGTCCCCCGTACGCATTGCCCGACCCCCTGACTCTGGCCAGCGGCGAAGCCGTGGCCGACGCAGCTACTTGGACCGAGAAGCGCCGCCCGGAAATTCTCTAACTCTTCAAATCGCATGTCTTCGGCGAGATGCCCGGCCTTTTACCTGCCACCCGTTTCGTCTCCACCGAAGAGGGCTGGGCTCTTTCCGGTCGGGCCCTGAGACGCCAAGTCCGCGTATGCTTCTAACCGATGACAAGAACGACCCCGGGTATAGATATCCCTCTCTATCCCCGCGCCGACGTCCGCCTAATCTTATTGAGAGAAGGCAGACGACCCATGACCCCTCCAAGTGACCAGTTGTTGGCAGAGCAGGTGCGGCAGGGCAGCGAGGAAGCTTTCTTACGATGTATAGGAAAAATAAGGCACCGATATCGGTGCAATGCAATTCGCTGAAAACGCACGCAAGGGTCCAGCAGGGTCCCTGATGAATCGCTTGTCGCCCTGCACAGAATCGTTGGGGAATGCTCCGAGCACCGTTGTAATAGATTTCGTCGTGTTTCAGGGGGGTCAACCTGGTATTTGAAGAGTGCACTCCTCCGTACGGATCACGGTGCAGGGAGCGAATCGCGGAGGAGGTCAGGCGGCGAACTCGAACTGCGGCTGAGGCGGCCCCTCTGCGGGGGCACCGCCGGCAGCCCTACCCCCTCCGGATAGGTCCGGACCCGGTGGTAGCGCAGGAGATGGAACCGGGGCGGGGGGACCAGAGCGGCCCGCTTCTCCAGTAGTTCCATCGGAGCGAGCAGGAGATGGCTGGTTCCATCCGACCACGGCGTTTTGAGCGCGAAGGAAAGCCGCTGCGAATCGAGGATGCGCAGACGCCCCAACGCCAGGGCCGGCCGGGTCAGGTAGCGGCCTAAGCGTTCGAGCCCCTGCCGGACAGTGCCCGCGATCCGCGTAGCGCGCAACAACAAGCCGGTAGCTAAGCGTAGGAACATCCGCTTTGGACAGCGAATTGTTGCAACGGGAGGTTCGTCCCCCAGCCGCTGAAGCCCGCTCAATGCAGCGCACTGGACACCAACGGCTTCATCATTTTGGAAGAGGTCATCGCGCCCGACTGGCTGGCCGAGTTGCGCCATGCTTTTGACGCGATCTTTGCCCGCAAGGGCGACAAAGCCGGCGCTGAGGTTTCCCAGGTGGAGGGCGTGCGCCGCCTCGTCGATTTGGTCAACAAGGGGACGGTCTTCGACGCTGTGTACCTCCAGCCGGTGCCGCTGACGGCGGTCTTTCACGTCTTGTAGCGGCCGTTCAAGCTGCACTCGCTCAACGGGCACGATCCACTACCCGGCAGCGGATTACCGGCCCTGCACGCGGATTGGGGGCAGCCCACCGTGCCCGGCGGACTGTACCACGTCGTCAACTTCCTGTGGATGCTCGACGATTTCACCCAAGTCAACGGCGCGACCTGCTGCGTCCCCGCCAGACACCACAAACCCGGCAGGATCGCCGACCACCTAGCCGATCCCTTGGCCGATCACCCCGAGCAAGTACATCTGACAGGCCGCGCTGGCTCGGTCGCCGTATTCAACGGCAGCCTCTGGCACAGCTCGTATCGCAACCTCACCGACGCCCCTCGCCGCATCCTGCACTGCGCCTTTATCGCCCGCGAGCACCCGCACCAGACTAACCAGCGCGAGTACTTGCGGCCCGCAACCGGCCCAACGGCTCTCGCCGCTAGCGCGCTACATCCTCGACGTGGAGTGAACCTGGAGGTATTTCTCATACTGCTTTTCTTTGAGATGATCCACCGCGTATGTAGGAGAGAATACCAAAATTAGTAGAGACGCCAGCATAACGCCGGTTGTGAAGATTCCCTCACATTCCGGATACCTTCCACCACAACAGCGGGCCGTATCCCAAGGTACCGTCAAGTCAAGGTTTCGGCACCGATCATTCACACTCCAGCTTTTTGGCTTTGCCGGGACCGGGATGATCCATTCGGGCAAGTACGGCTACAGATACACCGTCCACTGGTTTCACCTTGGTGGCCCCAAAATACGGCGTGGCCTGAATCGACGGCCCGTACCCCCGGCGATCGCGACCGCATTCTACCGGGGTCGCAGGAAGCCCTACGGAGGGGAACTGCGGCCTGTCGCCGATGCGCCCGCTCTCGGCTTCATCCACGTACTCGCGGACGATCATGTAGTCCTTCTTCTGAGCGTAGTCCCTGAGCGCCCTGAGCTGGGCGGCGACGGACAGGTCCACGTCCTGCCGGTCGCTGGACACCCTGGCGTAGAGGGCCACTGGCGTGTGGTCGTGTCGTTCAATCACCTGTTCCTCCTCCCTGTCTCTTCCTGCCTGCGCTGTCAAGAATGCCCTGCCAGGAGTCGCGTTCGGCTCGCGTCGTGGCGGGAGGCTGGCCGAGATTGGAGGAGCGACGACCGGCTATTGACGAGGCTCCCTATGGAGCCTGCCGTTGCCGGATGCCCTTGAGACTTCCCTAAAGAATTCCTCGTAGTCCATGACAAGAGTCTCGGGACTGCCATTCACCTCAACCTCGGTCCGAATCTGCTTGTGGTCAAGATCAGGCTCCAGGTAGAACCGCGGCGTGCGGAAGGCCACAGCAGAAGGAATGCTGACACCTATCGGGGCTAAATGGTCGGATACATTCTGTCAATATAGTTCCTTGCAACTCGATCCAAAATGGTCTTCAAGGGACCCCTAGTTTTCTGGGTGGGGTCACCCACAACTGAATCGCCGAGCGTGTAGAGATTCTGAGTCAAGAGTACGATGTCCTTGATGCTCGACGACGTAGACAAAGCCTTTGTGATTCCCCACAGCTTGCCGATGAGGTCTCTGACGGACAGTCCACTGACAACCTTCTCGACCTCCGAGAGGTATTCGTGGAAATTGATCTTCAGTCCCATCTGAGGCTCTTCGGTCAAAAACTTCTCGTCGGACAGCAAATCCACTACGTGGTGACCTTTTATCACTAAGTATCTATTGTGGAGGAGTAAGTCGGCTATCTCGCTGAGTTTAATTTTGCCTACCTCTCCACCGTCGTAGTCATAGACGCAGACCTTACGTCTTTTGAGCTTGTTGGGAAAAATCTCTGAAAGTATTCGGGTATTCACTGAGATCGTGAGCAGCACGTCCTCAACTAAGTCCTCCTGTTCGCTGATGATGCGATCTGCAACTTCGGATTCAGGTAGGATCGAATCTCCCGGTCCCAGAGGTGCAATGCCCTCCGGCTGAACCGCCGCCGGGCAGGTGCAGGATGAACAGGCCTGCGGCGCCCGGACTTGCGCATTCCTGCGGCCGCGGATTGGTGCGCTTTCGCCGCGGTTGCCCCGGGCCTGGGGCTCCGATCAGGAGTTGTCCCCGGAGTTCGGAGAATTACAGCCTGAGCAGGCGCCGGGCATTGGCGCCGAGGATGAGACGCTTGTCCTCGTCACTGATGTCGGCGGTGATGATCTTGCCGATTTGGCAGCGCGGGTCCATGAGGGAAGTGTCGGAGCCGTAGAGCACGCGGTCGGCGCCGATCTTCTCCACCAGTTCCTCGATGGCGCCGGGTGTGCGCCAGGTGGAACAGGTTTCCACGTAAAAATTCGGGCTGTGCCGGGCGGCCTCGACGCACTGAGTGCGATAGGGTTCCGAATTGCCGGCGTGGGCGGCGATGAAGACGGCTCCGGGAAAGCGCGGCGCCGCGGCGCCGAGGAAGCGCGGTTCTTCGTCGCTGCCGGTGTGCACGATGATGGCCAATCCGCGCTCGTGGGCGAATTGGTAAACCGGATCCCAGGCGGGATGGTCGGCGTTGTAGGGGGTGTAGGGCGGGTAGAGCTTGATGGCGGCGAAGCCGAGCTCGTCGAAGGCGCGCTCCAGTTCGGGGACCATGCGCTCGGGCATGGTGGGTGACACGTAGGCGAAGCCGATGAGGCGGTCGGGATGGCGGGCGACGAAGGTGGCGGTAAGGTCGTTGCCCTGAGTGCCGTCGGGGTGGAAGATGTTGAAAAGGCAGGATTTGTCGATGCCCGCCGCGTCCATGGCGCGCACCATGGTGTCCGGGTCGTCGAAGGCCAGAAAGATCTCGAAGCGTCCCACGTGGCCGTGAAAGTCGATTACCAGGTTGCCGCCGATCATCCTTTTCCTCCCAGCACTTTTTCCAGATTCCCCGAGCACACCGAAGCGAGTTCGGCCTGACTCAGTCCCATGTGGTGGGCGTAGTAGAGCATGGGACCCATGGCGAAGCGCGGATAGTAGGACCCGTAGATCAAGCGGCCGGCGCCGAACTCCTCCTTCAGGGCCTCGAGCTCGCCCAGGACTTCGTAGCGGCTCAGCTCCAGATAGGAGTTGCGCTGGTTGCGGAGCAGGGGCCGCACCAGCATGGCGTGGACGTAGTGGGCGCCCACGAATACGGTCACCAGGTCGGGGAAGAGCTTGAGCATCTGAATCATCTCGGCGGCCGGGGTATCGGCCAGGGAGATCCAGGTGGGAATGCGCTCGGCCTGGAGCCACTCCATGAGCTCGCCGTAGATCCAGTCGGTGAAGGGGGCGTATTGGGGCTGGATATTGTGCAGGCGCACGCTGCTCACCCTGCCGTCCTGGTGCAGTTCGCGCAGTTGTTTCATGCTGTCGCGGTCGGGGCTGGCGACCCACTGGAAGGTGAAGGGGCCCTTCTCGGCGGTCCACCGGGTGAGCAGCTTGTTGCCTTCGAAGGCGCTGATGCTCTCGCCCTGACGGTGGTAGATGAGGGCGCGCTCGACCCCGTGCCGCTGCATCTCGGCGAAGAGCTGGTCCGGCGATTCGAAAGGGGCAGGCTGGTCGTGGAGGTGACCGACCCCGACATTGGCGTCGAATGTGGGCACCTGGGCGCGAAAGCTGAGGGAAGTCATGACGCAAGAATATACCCCTTCCGGGCGCGGAATCAAATTCCCCCGGGTGCTATGGCGCAGAGGCGATTCTGCTTGACAATGGTTGACAATGAAACAATTTAGATCAGGGCCCGGGAAAGATGGCGGAATGCTGGGATCAGAGTGATGATGTCGTGGCCGAAGATGGCTGTTGATTGAGAGAAGACAAAGGTGTATGAGCCAGTTTCCCGTGGACTTTTGAAGGCAGCGATCAGAAGCCACCCTTTAAGCGCCCGATTTCGATCCATCTGTACTGGATGCCTCATCCTGCTGCTTGCTGCGGTGCATGCCGGTGGAGGAGAGAAACCGCAACTGGGGGTCTCCGAGCTCATGCCCTTGCGGTCTTTTCTCCAGCGCGAACAGCCCCCCTACCGCAACTACGCCTTTCGCCCCTTCACTCAGTATCCCAACCACGCCTATCCCTACCACGACGGCGCGCGAACCTACCACAGCGCCCTGGGAGATTTCCTCCTCACCGGTTACGATCTCTACCGCTGGGAGGAGAATCGCCGCCCGGGGCTGGAGTACGGCAGCGCCATCTTCGGCGACATGAACCGTTTGCGGGGGGTTTTCTACCACACCCTGGTGGGGCGCGACAGCTACAAGGACCTGGGCTACAGCGTGGTTGTGGGCGATGGGCTGATCGCGCGCTTTACCCCCTTGACCCTGTCCCAGGTGACCTTCAACGGGGTGCGCCTGGATGTGTCCTCCCCGCGGCTGCAGGCCACCATCCTGGGCTCGCGCATTGAAAGGCCGCGCTATTTCTGGGACGGCGGCCTTATTCCCCAGTGGTCCCGCGAAGGTACGGATTTCGCCGACGCCTCGACCCTGCTCCTGGGTACCCGCGCCCAGGTCGAGTTAGGCGGTCTGCGCCTGGGTCTGAACGGGGTGAACATGCACGTCTACCAGAGCACCCGGGGGGACAACAGCCTAAAGGGCGTGGTGCGGCCCGAATATCCCATGCCCGACTGGGTGGTGGTGCGCTTCGGCGACGATTCGCCGGCCGACGGTGAGGCCGGGGCCGCGGTGCAGGAAGTGCGGCTCGTGGTCAACGGCGAGGTGCGCTTCGATCTGCGCCCCGCGGTGATCCGCCACCGGGCCGGCGCCCCCATCCGGGTGGGCAGCGTGTCGCGCTCCACCGGGGAGTTCCGCGCCCTGATCTACAATACCTTCACCGGATATTATCAGTCGGCTCCTCTCTACTACCGGGGACGGGACGAGGTCCCCCTCTACGCCGACTATTTCTACCGCCTCGACCACGAAGCCGGCGAGGACGTGAGCGGCGACACCGATCTGCCCGGGTTGCTGGCCGCCTACAGTGTGGAATCCCCCGAGACGGTGCTGCACGCCGATGGCGAGGATCAACTGGTCTTCCTGTTCGATCTGTCGCGGGAGCCGCATCTAGAGTCGGTGGCGGTGGAAGCACTGGTGGCGAACGACTACCTGGTGGAGGTGGCGACCTTGTGGGAGGACAATCCGCGGGCGCGCAACTACCCGACCCAGTATCGGGCAACCTTCTACCGGACCGCGCTGCGGGCGGAAGGCAATGTGCGCGACCTGTCGAACCTGAAAAAAACCCGGTTTGCGGTGGGGGAGAGCACCGCCCTCTTCGTCTACAGTGCCGACGCCAACCTGCGCCTGGCGGGAATGGAGATCAACGCCGAGTACGCGCGCTCGGACCTCTTTGCCCGCTACCCGGCCGAGCTCGACGGTGTGCCCGCTTACCGCCGCGGCGCGCGCTCGGCCCGCAGCGGTGCCGCCTACTTCGTCAATTTTTCCCGCTGGTTCGGCCGCGGCCGCCTCGGCGGAGAGTACTTCTCCATGCAACCGGATTTCAGGACGGAGATGCGCGCCTACGTCCCCTTCGAGGATGCCCTGACCTCGGGCCATCTGGCGGCGATCGTCAACCAGACCGTCTACTGGGAGCTGGTGCAGGACAACGAGGATGGGGACCGCTATCCCGACAAACGCCTGGGCAATGTCCTCGGCAGTCCCAGGGATCGTCTCGACCGCGATTCGGACGGGGTATTTCCCGGCCTCGACGCCGACGGCGACGGCATCCCCGAGACCAACCGCAACGGCAACGGCTTGCCCGACTACGAAGAGCCCTTCCTCATGTGGGACGTGGAGCCCAACGAGTACACCTACGGAATGGACCGCAACAACAACGACGAGCCCGACGAACGGGAGGACGACCTGGACCCGGACTATCCCTACGACCACGACCAGCGCGGCTACCACCTCTTCGGGCGGGTGGGCATGACCTCCAACTTGTCCCTGACGCTGGGCCGCTACGACGTGGAGGAGATTGCCGCCGCCGGGCGCAACCGCTCGACCTACGTCCTGCTGACCTACCTGAGGGAAGGGCAGGGCCGCCTTGACCGCCTGTTCCTGGAGAGCCACCTGCGCCGGGTGGAAGACGACATCGCCGACGAGTTCTCGGTGCTGGTGGAAAAGCCGGGCACCATCAATCTCGGATCCAGGGGAGGATTGCTGCGCCTCAACGCGCCCTCCTTCTCCAATTTCATGCGCAAGGATCTCCTATTCTACAAGGACAGCTGGGTCGAGGAGATCTACGGCGAGGCGCGGCTGAGTCCATGGCCGGCCCTGAAGCTGGCGCAGAAGCTGCGCCTGCGGCTCAACTGGCAGCAGGGCGGAGAGCTGCACAGCGGCCTCTTTCAGAGGGGCCGCCGGCTCGATTCGTGGACCGTGGTGAGCCAGGTCCAGTACACCCGGCGCCTGGGCCGGCTGCGGGTCGTGCCCCAGTTCAAGTTCATGCTCCTGCGCCTGGTGGACCAGGGAGCCGACCGGCCCGGAGAAGGCAGCTACGGCAGCCGCCGTATCTACTCGGAGCTGCGCACCATCCCCATTCTGCGCCTGGAGTACCCGTTGCTGCGGAGGACGACGTTGCGGGGGGGTATCCAGGGATGGGGTCCCCTGCCCTACAGGGTGGAGGACCAGGTCGGGGAGCGCAATGGATTCGAGCAGCGCACCGCTTTCTTCACACTCACCAACCGCTCGGCCTATTTCGGCTACGACCTCTACACCATCGTCGGGATCAGGAGCGACCGCAAGGAGTTCGACGATCTCTTCCAGCGCTTCAGGAACCGCGACGGATGGTCGTTCTTCGTGCGGACCCTCGTGGGCTTCACCGAGTACGGACCCTCAATATAGACAAGGAGAATTTCATGCCTAGAGACGACACCTGGAACCCCGGGCTGATTCACATCGGGACCCGCAAGCAACTCTTTCTGGACGACTTCCTCGTGGAGAGTCTGAAGGACGCTGCCTTCGTGATGAATCCGGCGGTGAAATACCGGGACAATCCGGTCGTTCGCAGGGACCGTCCCTGGGAAGGCACCGAGCTGCACTACGGCACGGTGCTCTACGACGAGGAAGAGAAGCAGTTCCGCATGTGGTACAGCAATTGGCACTTCTCGGCCACGCGCCGCGTACCCAAGAAGCTGGTCCCCAGCGTACCCTTTAAGGAATCCCGGGGGACGTGCTACGCCTTCTCAGAGGACGGCTTCCACTGGGAGAAGCCGGACCTGGGGCAGGTCGAGTTCCAGGGCTCGAAGGCGAACAACATAGTGGGGCCGCAGGGCTGGCGGAAATTCAAGGGAGGGATTTTCGTCGACCCCAACGAGAGCGACCCCGGCAGGCGCTTCAAGGCCATGTCCCAGGTTGCCACGGATGAGCCGGGAGGTGACGGCGAAACCGACCGCGATGTCTCCGATCCCGACGTCCCCGGGAGGAACAAGAGATTCGTGTGGAATCTCTACTACTCGGGGGACGCCTTCAACTGGACTCCCCACCCGCAGAATCCGGTTATCGACCGCCCCGAATCCATCTGGGGGCCCACCGGAATGATGGGCTGGGATCCCATCCGCAAGGTCTACGCCGCCCACATGGAGAACTGCATCAACAAGCACGCCGTCTTCGGCCGTCACCTGTGCCCCCCGGCCATGCGCATTCTCGGCCGCGCCGAGAGTCCCGACCTGATCGAGTGGAGCGAACCGGAGACCATTCTCATGCCAGACGCCGCCGACCCTCCCGACCTGGAGTTCTACAGCATGTGGGCCACCACCTACGAGAGCATCTACCTCGGCATGCTGTGGAATTTCCGCAAGACCAGCACCACCATTCTGCCCCAGCTCGTGTTCAGCCGCGACGGGGTGAACTACGACCGGCGCTACCGGGAGCCCTTCATCCAGGCGGGGGACGAAGGGGACTTCGACTCTGTGACCGTCTACGCCCTGCAGCCCATCGTCCACGACGACAAGATCTTCATCTACTACGGCGGGCAGAACTGGCGCGCGTCGGTCCAGATGGACCGTCTCATGGAGGAGTTCGGCGAGGACGGCCCCCGGTCGGGAATCGGCCTGGCCGTGGTGCCTCTGGACGGCTTCGTGTCCATCGACAGCGGCTCTCAGGACTACGGCCAGGTGGTGACCAAGGCTTTCGTCTTCGAGGGCAGGACGCTGAGGGTGAACATTCGCGGTGCGTGGCAGGGTTGGGGCGCCGGCAAGCCCGAGTTGAAGGTGGAGGTGCTGGCCGCGGACCACACCCCGCTGCCGGGCTACAGGTTCGCCGAAGCCGATAACCTGAGCGCCACCGGGTTTGCCAACATGGTAACCTGGGAGGGCAGATCCGACCTGGGATCGCTGGCCGGAAGGCCCGTCAAGCTCAAGTTCTACTCCAAGAACGTCAAGCTCTTCGCCTTCCAGTTCGGGGAATGAGGCGGCGCCGGGGACGGAGCAGGGGGAGTTCCCGTCCCTGCCCCCGGCCGGTCAATACCCCAGTTCCCGGCCGACTTCCCTGATGGATTCTTCCATCACCGAGGTGGTTTCCTCGACCTGGGAGGGGCTGATGGTGTAGGGCGGGCTGATGGCGACGTGGTCGCCGCGGACTCCGTCTACCAGGCCCGGGGCACCGGGCATGATCAGGACGCCCTTGTCGAAGGCGCGGTCGACGATCCTGGCGGTCACGCCGGCCGCGGGATCGAAGGGGGTGCGCCGGTCCTGGTCGGCGACGAACTCGATGCCGGTGAGCAGGCCCTTGCCGCGCACTTCACCGACGAAGGGCAGTTCCTGCAGGGGGGCGAGTTTTTCCAGCATGAGCTCCCCCATGCGGGCGCACCGGGAGACGAGGTCGTGTTCTTCGAGGTAGTTCTGCACCGCCAGGGCGGTGGCGCAGGACAGGGGATTGCCGCCGTAGGTGTGGCCATGGACGAAGGCGGAGGATTCGGCGTAGATGGCGTCGTAGATCTTGTCGTGGGCGATGGTGGCCGCAATGGGGGTGTAGCCGCTGCTCAAGCCCTTTCCGGTGGCCATGATGTCGGGGATTACGTCCCAGTGCTCGATGGCGAAATTGACCCCCGTTCTGCCGAAACCGGTGACCACCTCGTCGACGATCATGAGGATGTCGTGGCGGTCGCAGATTTCCCTGATCATGGGAAAGTAGTCCGGGGGCGGTGCGACCCCGGCGGCGGAGGTGCCGAGAACCGGCTCGGCGATGAAGGCGGAGATGTAGTCGCTTCCCTCCTGCTCGATGGTCCGCTCGAGTTCGGCGGCGCAGTCGAGCCGGCATTCCCCGCAGTCCCTGCAGTAGGGGCAGCGGTAGGGATAGCAGGGGGATATGTGGGGGAAGTCGAGCAGGTAGGGGACGTAGTCGTCGCGCCAGGGCGAGCGCCCGGACATGGAGAGGGCTCCTATGGTGTTTCCGTGCCAGCTCTGCCAGCGCGAGATCACCTTGTGCTTCTTGGGATTGCCCGTTTCCAGGTGGTACTTGCGGGCCATCTTGAGTGCCGATTCGGTGGCCTCGGAGCCGCCGGAGACGAAGAATACGCGCTCCAGGCCCGGGGGCGTGATGGAGGAGATCTTGGCGGCCAGATCCAGTTGGGCCCGGGTCAGGAAGCGCCCGTAGGTGAAGCAGACCTCGGCCGCCTGGGCGCTCATGGCGGCGGCGATTTCCTCGACCCCGTGGCCGATGCTGACCACGTGGACTCCGGCGCAGGCGTCGAGATAGCGCCTCCCGTCGGTGCCGACCAGGTAGACCCCTTCTCCGTGTGAAATCTGCGGCCACTCTTCGCGGAGCGCGCGGTGGAAGATGCGGTCCTGTGCCCGGTCTGCGGCCATTATTCTGCCTTTCCTGAGGAGGGTGATCACGTCGGGAGACCCGGTGTCCGGGACCGGGCACCAGGGTGGAATCAAGCGGGGGAAAGATAGGTTACGGGAAAATTGCGGTCAACGGATCCAGAGTGCATTTTCTCTCCCGGTTGAAGCCCGGATTGATTGCAACCGCAACATGGCAGGATAGGAGGAGGTAGTGGTGGAAAAGGTGCCGATTTGCCTGGTGGGCTGCGGCGGCATGGGACATCGCCACACCATGGGCTACAAGGAGCTGGAGGACAGCGGCATCGCCAACGTCGATCTGGTCGCTCTGTGCGACGTGCGCCCTGAGAACGCCGAACTGGTGGCGGGGGAGGCCGAGCGCCTCCTGGGCCGGCGTCCCATGGTTTTCACCGACCTGGATCAGGTTCTTGCCCGCAGTGACATCGCCGCGGTGGACGTGGTCACCGACGGTTCGACCCACCACCAGGTGGCGGCGGCGGCGCTGGCGGCAGGCAAACACGCCCTGGTGGAAAAGCCCATGGCCATCACCATGCGCGCCTGCCAGGTCATGATGGACGCCGCCCGCACAGGGGGGGCGCTGCTGGCCACCGCCGAAAACTACCGCCGGGATCCGGTAAACCGCCTGGCGCGGGCGGTGATCGAGGCGGGAATCCTCGGCGATATCCACCTGATGATCCAGATGTCCCTGGGGGGAGACGATACCATCACGATCACCCCCTGGCGTCATCTCAAGGTGAAGGGGGCCATCGGCCTGGACATGGGGGTGCACTACGCCGACATCATCCGCTACTACATGGGGGAGTACGAGCAGATCTACGGCGCCGGGTTCATCGTCGAGCCGGTGCGGCGGCGGCCCACGGCCTACGACGACCACCCCCTGGTCTCCTACCGCCGGCGCGCCAGGACCTATCCCGATACGGTCGAGGCCACCGGCGAGGACGCGGTGGTGGCTCTCTACCGCATGAAGACCGGGGCGATGGTGCAGTTCACCCTGGCCGGCGGGCGGGAGAGCCGGGGCTGGGAGCGCAGCGTGCACGGACGAATGGGGGCCCTCTATGCCCCCGGGGAGCGCAACGGCAGGCCGGTGGTGCTGCGTCTCGAGGGGCGGGAGCTCAAGGGGCGGGAGATCCTGGAGCTGCTGCCCGACTTTCACCTGAACGAGATCACCGCGCGCCTCTTCGGCGAGCAGGGAGTGGAGTACGAGATGCCGGACTCGCCGCTACCCGGTTACGCGGTGGACGCCAAGCATCTGGCCATCGAGTATCACGATTTCGGCGAGGCCATTCTCCAGGGCCGGGAACCGGAGGTGGACGGATTGGGCGGGAAGAAGGCGGTGGCGGCGGTGGTGGGGGCGTACGAGTCGGCGCTCCTGGGAAGGGCGGTGACCATGGAGGAAATGCTGGCCGGAACAGTCAGGGCTTACCAGCAGGAGATAGACGTGGCCCTGGGTCTGGACGATTCGTCGTGAGCTGGGCGGGCACGGAAAGATTAATCAACTTCACCATCAGCAGAGGAGAAGATCATGGGATTCACCGTATACGATTGCCGCGAAGATATCCGCAATATCCTGATCACCCCGCAGATCAGGGCGCGCTTCTGCAAGCTGGAACCCGGCTCGGGGTCGCACCAGGGCTACCACACCCACGACCTGGGGCAGGAGATCTTCATCATTCTCTCGGGGCGGGTGGAGTTCAAGATAAACGACGAAATCAAGGAGTTGGGGCCGGGGCAGATGTGCTACGCCCTGGTGGACGAGCCCCACTCGGTCAGGGTCCTGGGGGACGAGCCGGTCTACATGTATCTGTCGGTCACTCCCCACATCCAGCCGACCCACACCATGTACGATGGGAACGGCGAGCGCCAGCGGCCTCACTTCAGGCCTTCCAGCGACTATAACACCGAGACCGATTCCACCACCCCCGTCAACGACCTCATCGACCAGCACCTGGAGACCACCCGCAGAGTGGCCACAGTGGCGCAGAACTGCGCCCGCATCCAGGAGCAATGTGCCGGGGCCTTGAAACAGGCCCTGGAGGCCGGGGACGAGCAGGCCGCCACCGAGATCCGCGATAGCATGTGGGAGCCGCTGCTCGAGACCTTCAAGGAGGTCAACGAGCTGGCGCAGGAGTGGAACGCTCTGGCGCCGCGCAGCGGATACGTCCACGTCCATTATTGATCGACCCGGTCCCTTCGTCAGAGACCAATTAAACCTCCAGCCAAAGGAAAGAACTATGGCACCTGTACGCATCGGCGTCGTTGGCTGCGGCCACATAGCCCAGGTTCAACATCTGCCCAATCTGCTCGAGCTCGACGAAGAGTTCGAGGTCGCGGCCGTCTGCGACATCTCGCCGAAGGCGGCCGAGTACGTAGCCCGGCGCTTCAAGGTGCCCAGGCACCTGAACAAAATCGGCGATCTCATGGCCGCGGATATCGACGCGGTACTGCTCTGTCACTCCGATCCCAAGACCGGTGCCGCCCTGCAGGCTTTCGAGGCCGGCAAGCACGTCCTCATCGAGAAGCCGGTGTGCGCCTCGCTGCAGGAAGCGGACGCCATGATCGCGGCGGCGGAAAAGTCGGGCAAGGTGGGGCAGGCCGCCTACATGAAGATCTACGATCCGGGGTTTCTCATGGCCAAGCGCGAGATCGACGCCATGGACGGCTTCGACTTCGTCCAGATCAACCATTTGCACCCGAACAACTGGCTCCACCTGGGACAGTTCAGGGTCAAGCGCTTCGACGACCTGCCCGACAGCGCCCGGACAGAGGGCCGCGAGGCCTACGGGGAAACTTTGCGCAATGCCTTTGGCGAGCTCTACGAGGCGGCCGAGCCGGTCTGCGGCATCACCTATGGCCTGATCCACGACCTCTACAGCCTGCGCACCATGCTGGGCTCGCCCAGCGCGGTGATCAACGCCGAGATCTGGCAGAATAACCGTGCCATCACCACGGTCATGGAGTATCCCAACGGCGCGCGCTGCGTGCTCACCCGGGTGGATCTGGAGAAGCTGTGGGATTTCCGCGAGACCCTGGAGGTCTATGGCCATGACAAGCGGGTGCTGCTGTCCTATCCCACCGGTTTCTCGCGCCGGGTGATGTCCACCCTGGTGGTCCAGGGAATCGACGAGAACGGCACCACCTACCGCAAGGAGCCGGCCATTCCCTGGGACAGCGCCTTCACCAACGAGCTGCGCCATTTCCACCAGTGCATCACCCAGGGGGTGGAATGCCGCTCGTCCCTGACCCGGGCCCGCGAGGACGTGGACCTGATCATCGACATCACCAGGTGCTACCTCACCGGTGAGCCGGTGCGGCGGGAGGAGGGGTAGGGAATTGCGGATCAGCCGGGGTGGTTGATCTGGCCGGATAAAAGAGAGGCGAGGTTTTCAGAGATCTCAGAATAGTCAAGGTCACAGCATCTGGTAAATAACGGTTGTTGGCTAAATGAACAAAGATGAGCTACAGGAAGTTGAGTGGTTGCACGAAGTACGGAGGTCGGTCAGCACTTATGCGGCAACTCGTTTCGAAGTTTACGCACGAAAGGTCCTATACCGCCTACAGCGACTCAAGGCTTCGGGAATTTTCGGTGACGACTACAACCACAAGACCGGCTGGGACGAATACTGCTACGAGGTTCAAGAAGGACCACATGAACTTCTTGAACAGCCCTGGGACCATCTTATCGGTAGTCTCCTTACTGATGTTGTATCAAAGATCCCGCATGACGAAGCGGTTCTGCTCTCCATCGCCGTTCAGTATGAGGATGATGATTGGCCGCCAGGGCCGGTAGGTGTCTGCAATGATCGCATCGCCGTCTCTATCAGACGTGCGGTCGATGGTATAGCAATTGATCGAAATATGGATAGGTTCGAGGAGGATTGGTGAAAATGATGGATGTCGCAGCAGGCCGATAAGCCAGTGTGTCCCGCAGGTACTCGACCCACCCCGAGGTGTCGATCAGAATCACGTCGCGCGACTGGATCGCAAGGTGTCGAGATTGCCCTCCCAACCTGACCCTCGAAGCTGACGGGCATCGTCAATGGACAGGGGCTCGGCCGCGAGCGAGCGAAGCGCGAAGTTGATTGCCTCCCTCTTGGTCGTCAACCGATAGCGGCGCATTACCTCCGCACACGCCTGATCGTCGATGTTTACGTTGGTGCGTGACATACACCTAAGATACACCACAAAGCAAGTGGTTACGAGGACTCGTTGGGCTGGAGTTTTCGCTCGCGCCTGGGGCGCACTATGAATTTTAAGGGATAAAGCAAGCGCTTCCTCAAGGGATTGTGATTTATTAACCATAATTATCTCTCTATCTCGATGGCGGCGGCAATCGGAGTTGCTGCACAGCAAATTCATAGGATAGTTCAAGTCTCTTATTCAAACAGTCGATTCTACTTTTCTTATTTTTCTTATGGTTTACACCTGCCTTTCCAAGGCTATACACGACTCGCAAGGCTATTACTATACCAGTTGGATCTGGAATGGCGGAGTCCAAAGCAACACCAAGTAGAAGGAATGCAAGGTTTTCACCAGTAGCCACCAACACAAACTGTGCAACGCCCTTACTCGCATCTCCCAAGGACTCTCCCCTCCGCAGTCCTCGTGCGACTACCATCCCTGCTTGAATAGCTACAACAACCTCTAATCCTACAGCGCCGCCTAATAGATTCTGAAGTGAGTCTGCATCTATACCCTCAGCAATAGAAAGTGGTAATTGATTGACTGAATCTGCTGAAAATTCCATTACGTCTAGTATCTCTGAGTCTGCTGTTACAGCATCTCGACTGCGAAGCGCCGCGTAGCTTATGAGGCCACCTTGCACTCCTTTTAAGGCAAATGAGCAAACCACAATGGCAGTCTTTTGATTCCAAGGGCGAGGATCATTACACAACCGTCGAACTTCTATTATTGCTGATATAGAGCCTGCTATTAAAGCAGTTCCCAGCGCAAAGGGTATTTCATTGTTAAAAGTGGGTTCATTTACAATCGCCTCGCGGTTTTCTCTCGTAATCAAAGGTACCCGTTGAGTTATTTCTTCGGCTTCACCTGAAGTAGGAAAGCGCGTATCACCGCCATGCCCATATTCTCTGTGCGCTTTAGGTGTCATCAGGAGAATGTTATTCGGATCGAGAAGATGTTCTATACTGGTGGGATTTCCCTCCAATCCTGAACTCACATCATTTATATGGTGTCCGTGAAGAGTATCTCCATCTACTTGTACTCTCTTGCCTTCTCGGAGCGCCTGAAATTGACCATCATCATAGAGCTTATCATTACCTGTATCATCGAAGTAACCAAGTGTTCGTCTTGCCCCTTCTCCTCCCTCTTGAGCAAAGAAACTTTCGTATTCCCACCTTTCCCTTACGTCTGCATATCTAGCGTTATCGGTTAACCGTTTGAAATCAGGATCAAGACTAGCTTCGGCATAACTGCTATAACCTCGCTCCTCAATTAGGTCATTAAATCTTTGATTGTATCGTTCTCGCAAGTTCTTAGTTTGCCCCCTAAATTCCTCTAGATTGCTTTCAAACGCATCCTCCCAGCCACGGTAATTTGCCGCCTTCTGCTCCCACATTACGGACTGCGGTACAAGCGATAAAGCCAGCATATTCTTAGATGCCGCTTCCGATTCTATCTCTGAAAATCGCGAGCGACGCACTCGCTGTTCTGCTAAGGCTTCGGCACTGGTCATAGAGAACTTAGTCTTTAAGCGGCTTTTTTTCAGCTCGAATAATCTGCTCTGTCATATCGAGCCGGTCTTCTGGTTTAAGATTTTGAAATATTTCAGCATATACCGTCGAAATATACGTATTTGTTGCCGCCAGCAATTGCTGCTGATCCCAACCACCTAACAGCCCAGCAAGCTTCCCAATATCGAACTCCTTCTTAAATATTACATTCTCTTCCTTGAAATATTTGAATGCCTCTTTAGCAGCCTTGAGAGCTTGTAGGTTGTAATCTTGAACATTTTTTGCTTTTCCTTCCTGATTGAGGCTGCGTATTAACTCTTTTGAGGTCTTATCGTATCTACTTTGCAAATCTTCATATTGCCGTAATGCTTCTTTGTCAATGACGCTGTCGATTTTTTCGATATCGTTTAAAGCTATATCGGATATCTTTCCATTCTTACAAATTACTTTCACTTTAAGTTCAATTTGCTTTATCTGGCTTTCCAGCCCTTCACGTTGCTGGGTTCGGACATCTTCCATGATTTTATCTGCTAGTCTATCTATTTCTGTCTGTACTTCCTTTGCCAATGGCAACTCATCTATTGAGCAATTTCGAAGGTATTTTTCTGAAGCATCTTTCAGACGAATCACTGCTTCTCTACGCACCAGAAGATCGTGTGGCTCGGATGTTAAAGGCCGGCAAATAGATAAAAGTTTTTCAAGTGCTTTTCGAGATTCAGGATGTCTATCGAACACAGCTATTGCAAAATCTACCACGTCATTTTCGTTTGCTTCATCAATGGCGCGTAAATCCCTCTCTAATACATCTTCCTCTTCATCAATTTTAGGTTGAACTGAATCAACTTCGGCACTCTCATCCGCTGAACTAATCTTTGTAATCCGTACAAGAGTGTAAGCGACCATACCTAGCATAATTACCTGTAATACGACAGCGATTAATTGTATATCAAGCACATCAACCTCCTGGTATAAGGGGTTAATGCCAGTTGAGCTATAGTTATTTTTCGCCTGCTTTGAAAGATTTTTCCATCGCTTGCTGACAGTGAAAGGCGACCATATGTGTCAGCTCGTCCTTGTCGATGATCTCTTCTGCAACTCGAAGGTCATCGCGAGCCGAATCCAGCCATGCTTTAGCTTGGCTTCTCATACAACGTCCTCCCTGAACTTTCTATCCCTTTGAGAAATGAAGTGCCATGCTTCTGAAGAAGATTGTACTCGGCTTTTGTATAGACGAGCAGGTCGATAGGAATCTGCTTGTTGATCTCTCGGATACTGTTTCTCACTATGAGCTTTTTTTCATTCTTCTTTCTTCATAAGTTTGCGAGATGGTCTCAGAGTCCAGGATGACCAATAAATCCATGTCACTTTCCGCCTTCTCCATGCCCGCGGCAAGGAATCCGAAAAGAACGATCCTATATGGGTCAACGGTCAGAAGACGTGAGACGATTTGGTCTAGACTACTGTTGATCTTTCTCTCCATTTTCTACCACCACTGTCAACTTTTTATCCAGGACTCAAGAATAGCTATCAGCTTTTCACGGCCAGTCGAGCGGGCGGGGAGGGCGGATTTTGTCGTCGAATAGGATGGATTCAGCAACTGTCCTTCGTCCAACGTTTATTTCCATCTCTGCGGAATCCATAGCCGATTAAGCCCTCGCTCCGGACGGGGACGGTCAAAGAACTTCGCGACATCAGGTCCAGGACATTTCTGCATGCCCCTTCTCTTCTAGACCCTAGACGTTGTAGGCGGTGGACGCGGTGGTGCCGCCTCGCCCGGTCCAGTTGGTGTGGAAGAACTGGCCCCGCGGCCGGTCGACGCGCTCGTAGGTGTGGGCGCCGAAGTAGTCGCGCTGGGCCTGGAGCAGGTTGGCCGGCAACTTCTCGCTGCGGTAGCTGTCGTAGTAGGCCAGGGCGCTGCCGAAGGCGGGCACGGGAACTCCCAGCCGCACCGCCGTGGCCACCACCCGGCGCCACGACTCCTGGCTCGAGGCGATGGCACCGGCGAAGTAGGGGGCGAGAAGCAGGTTGGCCAGTTGGAGGTCGGCCTCGAAAGCCTCCTTGATGCGGCCGAGGAACTGGGCCCGGATGATGCAGCCCCCGCGCCACATCAGGGCGATGCCGCCGTAGTTCAGCTCCCAACCGTGCTCGCGGGCGGCCATGCCCAGAAGCTGGTATCCCTGGGCGTAGGAGCAGATCTTGGAGGCGTAGAGGCACCGGCGCACGTCCTCGACGAAGGCGTCGCGGTCGCCCTCGAACTTGGCGTTCGAACCGGCCAGCACTTTGGACGCGGCGACGCGCTCCTCCTTCATGGAGGAAATGCAGCGGGCGAAGACCGCTTCGGTGATGGTTGCGGTGGAGGCGCCCAGTTGCAGGGCTTCGATGCCGGTCCACTTGCCGGTGCCCTTCTGTCCGGCGGCGTCCAGGATCAGGTCGACCATGGGCCGCCCGCTGTCCTCGTCGGTATGGCTCAGGATGGCGGCGGTGATCTCGATCAGGTAGCTCTCCAGCTCACCCTTGTTCCATGCGCTGAATACCTCGCTCATCTCCCCCGGGCTCATGCCCAGGACGTTGCGCATCAGGGCATAGGCCTCGCAAATCATCTGCATGTCGCCGTACTCGATGCCGTTGTGCACCATCTTGACGTAGTGTCCGGCGCCGTCCGAGCCGATCCAGTCGCAGCAGGGGCTGCCGTCCTCCACCTTGGCGGCGATGCTCTGGAAGATCGGTTTCACGTGGGGCCACGCCCCGGGATGGCCTCCCGGCATGATGCTGGGTCCGCGCAAGGCGCCTTCTTCGCCGCCCGAAACCCCCGTGCCTATGTAGAGGATGCCCTTTTTGGTCAAGTCCCGGGTGCGGCGGATGGTATCGCCGTAGTAAGAGTTGCCGCCGTCGATGAGGATGTCCCCTGGGTCCAGCAGCGGGGTCAGGCTGTCAATGACCCGGTCGACGGCCGCCCCGGCCTGGACCATTATCATTATGCGCCGCGGCCTGGCGAGGCTGGCAATGAGCTCTTCGGGGGTGTGGGTGCCGACGATGGATCGGTTCTTGCCCCTTCCCTGGACAAAGGCGTCCACCTTTGAGGTGGTGCGGTTGTATACCGCCACTTTGAAGCCGTGAGCGGCCATGTTCAGGACCAGGTTTTCCCCCATTACCGCCAAGCCGATGAGGCCGATGTCCGCTTCGGTCATGATAGTCCTCTTCTATTCATAATTAGCCCAAACAACACTGAGGTCAATTTTATTAGAAGTGTTGCTCTTTTTCTTTTAGAAACAGGATATGGCTGCACATTTTTGACCTCAAGTTCAGGACTTTCTTCCGTATTCCAGAGACGGAAGGTGTCGGCTAATTTGTAGTATAGGAAATGTCATCATTTCGTACAAAGGTTGAGGAGTAAAACGTTGAAAAGTTGCCGACTTTACTGCTACAAAGTTTGTACGTAGTTCGAGAAGAACCCAAGCTCGGGCTGTTCTGGGTCTCCAATTGCCAACACCCGGTCAAGCAGGCGATTACCTTCCTCGCATGAAGTCTCTGGCAGCAGAGCACAGGTATGACACGCAGCTAAGTTACACGAATCAGGCCCTTGGCCGTTACTCTCTACACAGATTGGATCGGATGAACACCAGAGCGCGGTCCGAAGTGCCCGGATCAAAACTTTTTCAAGCCTGTTTGGTTCACCCTGTCTGACGAGACCACCCATCGTCCCTTCAGAATCTCCTGATGCTGTGTAAATCAGTACCCCGCTCATTGGACAGGAAGAATCTTCTTCATCACAGTAGATACGTTCACGAAGCGATGCACTACCATAGCCACACTCAAAACAAAGCTGGTTGATCAGTAGATGCGCCATTGTGTGAATAAGGACGAATTTTGGAGAGAACTGTCTTGTGCTCTGTCCACGGTGTTGCCGGACTTCGTTGTAATTATTCCGCAGTCTAGTAAATCGTTCAATAACACCAAGATTCTGTTCCCAGGTCGCTAATTTTTCCTCATCCAGCTTGAGAAATATACCTTCGCCACGAACCATGATAGCGGGGAGCCAGTTAATTGAGGTATCAAGGCGCAGATCTTCAATATGTTCTTGGGAACTTCTACCATCATCGGGCAAACACCGTGAGAATCCGAAAAAGGCACGCGTTTCCCGTAATTTGAGGACCATCATGACGTTCGTAAAAAAGTCTTGAATAGGCGAGTCATATTTTGCCCGGTCTCTTGGGACAATATAGAGATCTGTTTGTTCACCGCCTCGGGCTGTTGTCATTGCCTCATATTCAGCTTGCCGATATTCTTCCTCCGTTTGCTCACCAGCTCTGGCAACCTGTTCCGAACCATCAAGGCGTCGTTGTGCTGCTTCACATAATTCCTCAGGGTCAATGTCTTTACATTTGGGGTTGTACTCACAAATCCCTCTGCAACGTGCCAAATCAATGCGACCATCATCAACTCGAACACGCGTAAGGTTCTGCCATATCTCTGGATCTTCCAGCAGGTCAACAACCCGTCGAGAACTTTCTTCGCCCCATAGCGGCAGATAAATCGAACTTGCGACATGAGCGAAGTAAACGTTAGAAGCACCACGCTGTAATGCCCGAAGCCTGTTGCCGCACTTTGTTGACTCGGGCGTCATGTCACCAAGCCAGGGACGTAGTCCTCCGCATGACACATTCACCTTCTCCAATGCATCTTCACTAAAAGCACCTGCCATTGATCGATATTTACCACAGGAGCACTGGATAGTAATCCCCGAGAGTCCCGCCGCACTTCTTCCCGCACGTAAGCGCAACTTGCAATTAGGCGTACAATCATCGCTTGGATGAACCCATTCCATAAAAGGGAAATCTTGGATATGGCCGCAGTCGCAAACCGCTATAAAACGAACAGGTAGCAATCCTGGCCGTCTTTGCTGATTCAGGGAAACGCAGTTAAGACCTTCGGCATAGTTCGGGGCATTGCACTGCTGCGGACCTCCAAAGGGAGTGAGTTCTTGCAAGTTTCCGCATCGAGGACAATAGTGCCATTGGGGAAATCGAACAAAAGGAATTTTCAGGTTCGGATGCTGCACTCCTTTTGCGGGTATTCGATAGTCAGGAGGCAACCGAAAATGGTTGACTCGTAATCGTGCCTGAAGACGTTCCTCTTCAAACTTGAAATCTATTGGGCATTCTTCTCCTGCAAACGGCCAGGCATCAAGACCGCAAACCATCAAAGATTCGTCACCGGGAAAGTCAACCATGCTGCCGACTCCCCATGGAGAAATGAGGTGGGATCGTCGTATCGGTTTCAATTAATATACCTCATCTGGTTCAGGATATTGCCTGATTGTTTCCGCTTCACAACCGGCATCTACATTCCGCATGGAAGATGGAGTAGGCCATGACCGTCCGATCCACTCTTCCAACGGCATAGTTCCAGCAGGATACATAAGGGGTATATTTGGACCAGGTGGACCAAAATTACCATATATTGGAGGAAGAACTCGCCTCCAACGATCAACCAGTTCATCGAAATATTTCAGAGTCAGATTCCGTTCGACAGAATCTATATCTGAAACCCGGGCCTCAATAACTGAACGGACATTCTCTATTAAGCCGACGTCGGGAAATGGTTGAGGTCGATCCCTGGTATCACGAGGACCCCAGTAACGAACGAGTGCGACCAGAAGGGCGTGAAGAGCACGCTCTCTAACAGGAGCCGCAAACGGAGTCACGCTGGTTGGTTCAACATGGCGGTAAATACTCGCATGGAATGACCGGAAATGTTCATAATGTGAGCGATCACGGGGTTTGCCTGTATTGTAGATGGGGATAACCAGGCCAGGATGTCCGCGTCCTACCCGGCTGGTGGCCTGAATGTATTCAGATGTGGTTTTGGGCTGCCCAACTACTGCCATTAAACCAAGTCGGGAAACGTCAATACCTACGGAGATCATATTGGTTGCAAGGCAAATGTCCACAGGACGATCTTGTGCAGAATAATTAATTTCCAGCTTCTGAAGTGATTCAGGAATATCAGTGCTGGAAATACGGCTGGTTAATTCGAGCACTTGGTTAATAAACCTTCGTTCATCAAAAGTGTCAGTCTTTTTGATCTTCTTACGGCTCCACATCGCATTTAGATATTCACGGATGTCAGCACGTATAAGCGTAGCGGCATGTCCAAGCTCGCGTAGGCTATTGAAGTAATCAATCAAAGTCCAGTAAGGGTCTCGCTCATTTTCACGGGACACTTTAGCCGAGAGCGTGGCCTGTAGCAGGGCTGCTATTACCCGCACTTGCGCCGTAACATGCGAGGGCAGCGCAGATGCATGAACGCCAGCATACAATCTGCCCGGTGAACGGCCATCTTCCTCCGCAAAAAACGAATCACCAGCACGCAGACACTGAGGAGGAAAAAGAAAGACGTTCCGGGCATACAGAGATTGGACCTGTTCTTTCGCATGATAAATGGTTGCCGTTGATGCAATAATTTTTGGCCTGATTTTACGGTTTTCTTTTGTTTGAGAACATAGTTCGTCAACAACTGTTTCATAATGGCCAACCATCGAACCCAATGGACCGGAGATCAGGTGTAACTCATCTTGGATAACCAGGTTTGGCGGTGAAACATTATCTCCGTCTCTGATACCAAAAAGCACACGTGCCTCTGGAAACCAGGGCAATAGGGCAAATTTGTCAACGGTCCCAATTAGTAGTGTCGGTGGATATTCATAGATTTCTTCGTCAATAACCTTTAATGGTAATTCCCCGCTGAAGTCACAGGCTGAATCATAACATCTAAATTTCACTGTCGACGGCCGCAGCTTTTTCTCATACCCAAAATTCCTCACCCGGTTCTTTATACTTATAGGTCCCATCTGAGCACCGCACCATGGGCATTGAAGAACGATAAACGGATTTTCGCGTGTTTTTCTCTGACTGAGTCGGGTCAAGGCAATAACCGCATCACTCCGCTTATTGGGGGTGAGACTCCTACCTACCCAAAGACCAATGGTGATGGGAGCCGATCCAAGTTCTTCATCCGACATATCACTCCTGATCATTTCACATGCACAGATCAGAGAAGCAGAACGCTGGAATTGTTGCGCCGTCAAGAGCCGTAGAGTGTAGCGCATTAACACCGTAGTACCTGCGTCGTCGGGATTAATAAGACGCCGTAAGAAAATGGTAAATGCGGTGAGTCCAAGATAAGCTTCTGTCTTACCACCACCTGTAGGAAACCAGATCAGATCCACAATTTCATGTTCATTGTCCTCAGGTATAGCAATCGAACGAAGATTCATGAGGATGAACGCAATTTGAAAAGGCCGCCAGGAACCCAGGCCAGGCGGCGGATTAGCCGGGTCAGGCCATACCACAGGTTCGATTTTCTTTTGACTAATATCTGTCCAGATTCGTAGGGGAAGGCTATAATGCAATTGCTGAAGCAACACCGCATGGTTAGCAAGCCGAAAGGCACGCATAACCGTCGAATCGGCTTTAAGCAGATCCTGGCCGGAACGCATACGGCGTAGACCTTCTCGGCAGTTGTCAAGATGGCGTAATGCAGCGTCGTGAAATTCCTGAGGAAAGTCTGGACTATCCACAGTGATTTGTTGTTGCTCTATCCACTTTTCGTATTTTTCGCACAGAGAGTTAAGAACAGGATCTATATCTGCTACATCACCAAGCGTGCTCAGATCATACATTTTGAGGTCAAGATCTGGAAAGCTTGTCGGGTTGATAGGTTTGATTTCGTAGCTTGGTATGATGTCCGACTGAATTAAATCTGCGCGGCCTTCATCTACTTCGTGCCAATCAGCAGCGCAACCATGGCCAACCGCATACGTCTTACGATGACGATACAGAAGCCGCAAAGAATCTTCTTCAGGGTCCAGAGGTTCGCCTTCTCTATCGGGATACTCAAGGAACGGAGCACCTTGGTCAGCAGCCCGTAACCTGAGTTCGACTTGAAAAAAGCATTTGCTATTATCAGCCCGGCCTGTCGCTGATTCGTGGCAGTTGATTAGCGCAACAGTCAAAAGACGCCTGGACCATTTAATATCCCTTGACTGCCGGGGTCTGCTGAGAATCTGAATTTGAAGATTTACGTCTTCGCCTATTTTATTTTTTACATTCCCCGACCACTTTTGAATTTCCTCACCATCTAGGTCAGAAGAGGGAACTTCAAGGACGCATTCAAGAGGTGTGCGAAGGAACTGATGACCTGTTCTCGTTTCACCACTTTTCGTTGTGTATTCCCGGGGTTCTGCATGATAGATGCCGGCTTTGACTTCAACCAGAAAGCCAGCTTTCGGTAAGGTAGCCAGACAACTGAAACCGATTGCAGAAGGCAGATAAGAATTGGTCAATGAGGTGATTTCTTCGGCACTCTGGTCCTCAATTGTTTCGTGATTCTCACTGTCTTCCTTAACGGCAATGTGCGTTTCTTCTGTTTCTATATCTACTTCAAATCCAGTCGTTTCCGTACTTTCTACGTCCTCGGACTTTTCAGCAGGAACGCCCTGTGGGAAAAGCACGCCAGCCCCATAACGTAACCGGGGCGGATCAGTGATAAGGATTTCTTCACCATTGTCTTGGACATCTGGTGGAATTGGATCCGGGCCGATCAACTCAGCGCGCAAAAAATCTATGATCTGATCTCTCACTCTCATTCTGTTCCTTTCTGGAGGCTTCTGCGAATCGCTTCCTGGTATTCTTCTCGTGCTGAATCAGAAATTAAAACTGACAACCTGAGCCGCGCACGGGACATGCCCACATACAGCAACGCCCGGTACCGGTCGTCAAGCAAATGTACAATATCGGAGATGATAATGATCGAATTCTCAAGACCTTTAAATGCGTGGATCGTTGAGAACCCAATAGTGTCCTCTGAGTATTCCGGCAACCCAGATTGAGTGAGATCTGTTACCTTGAAAGAAATGTGATCGCCTTTAGAAAGACAAGAACGGTCAAAGATTGCTGGCGAGAGAATGGTGATGGTCTCCCTTTTAATACCCTCAGTACGAAGCAGGTTGATAATTTCGTTTACCTGTCTGCACTGGTCAGCGTCATCAGTGTAAAATCTATAATCAACAGGTATCCCTTCTACGTTCGCGGGTAAGAACGGCGGAGTTTTAAATCCTGAAATGAATGAGACTTCTTCCCCTATAGGACGAGTATTCCGGCAATTGGTAAGCAGACGAAACCGTGTAAACTGAGATGTGCGCTGCGCAAGTTCAGAAAGCATTGTATTCTCAGTGGTCCCTCGGTAGATCGTCTGATGATGGAAGTCGCAGAAAATCGCCCATGTGCCACCGGCAAAGCCACCTTTGATCAGACCGTCAAAGACATCCAGATATTCGGACCGAATAAGATCCTGACCTTCATCAACGATAAGAGTATCATACGATTCAATAACGTTTTCAGATAGGGCATCAAGGGCAAACAGGGGATACAGCTCACTAAAGAGATAGTCTTGATCTTCAGTTTGTTTTGTTCTACGAAATTCATTGCCAACACTCGAATCAGCAATTATACGGTCAAGAAGATGGTGGAAGTAATCAACTTCAACAGACCGGGAAAGTGTGTACCCTTTCTGTGAAGCAAGCCATTGCCCTAACAGCTTATTGAAACAAATTAGCAAGACCTTTTTGCCTGATGATGCTTCGCGGCGGGCAAATTCAAGCGCAAGCAGCGTTTTGCCGGTCCCGGCACCACCATCGAACAAACATCGCGGGTTGTCCTGAAGCTGATCAAAGCAGCGATATTGTTCCTCAGTCAGCCGAAGGATCCGTTCCTCTGTTTCAAGTAGCAAATCAGCAAATTTGACGATTCGCTCAAAATTGCCTCGCAGAAAATCCACAAGTTCCTGTATATCTGACAGTGAAGGGCGAGATCCCTGTTCATTATACCAGGCCTGGGATTGGACGTTGCGCCGGATGTTTACTGCAAGATTGAGAATATACCTGCTTATTGGTTGGCGACCGGAATCCCTATCATAAATCTGCCAGGATTCGATCTCAGGATCATACTGTGAAAAGGAGATGTGCGGGAACATCACCCCAAAACCATACAGGAGTCTGGTGAAATGATGTTGCCGACCGAAGTGTCTTCGGACAGATTCAAGTAAGGAAAACATGCCATCTCTGGCCTGCCGGAAGGTCCAACCGTACTGGTGGAAATATCACCGTATCTGTCAGTATAGGTCCAAATACCTTCACGGCGAGCTACCCTTCCCGATTTAATTTCCAGGCAGAAAATTCCTTCGTTGGGAACCAGAACTACAAAGTCGATCTCGCCATAGACTCGCTTCATGTGCTTTGCAAGATTGAGAGAGTGTAAGCAAATCCAATCAGTAGTCGCAGGATCACCCCGAAGACGATCAAATATTTGTTTCTCTCCAGTGCTTTTGATCCCTTCTGCATAATAGGGAGGGACCATTCTGGCCATCAGAACTCACCCTTGAATGGGCAATTGACTTGGCTAACAGAAACTCTGGTTACATCTTCACTGATATCTTCAACACGGACCACGTAAGCCCGTCCGATATCTTCAATGTCTATCTTATGTGATTCGTCAAGACCTTGCTGTAGCATGGGACGGATCCGAGCAATAAGCTTCTTAGCAAGAAAACGGGCCGCCTGGCGATGGGCGCCTCGAACTTCTGTGATTGCCCTTCGAACATAGTCAAGTTGCAGGCTAAGTTCTTGATTGGCGCTCACATGCGCAATGATTTCAATATCTTTCTCATAGAGAGGCCCAATACGATGTTCGTCGTTTAGCCAACCCCGGAAAGTAATTTCAGTGCGTTTAAGTCCCGCATCCCATAACTCTATCAAAGCCCCCTCAAATCTATCTGGATGCTCAAAGACGAACTTTCTCAATGCTTTCTTCCATAGTCCGGCTACCCTCCGAAGATCACCTTTACCCTCTTTAGCAAGCGCTCCATCTGCCAGATCTCGAAGAAGATCACTGTCCGAACCTGCTCGAAAGATCACATAATCACCGACTTTCAGTTGCGAGACATTCCTGGAAGGAATGTCTGCTGATTCGTCAGCGTGGCCAGTGATGAAATCGGTTACTACAGGCATCTTATGATTCGGGTGGAGATACGCCAGCATATCGTGAGAAAAAGCCACAAAGTGTGCCTCTGTTGTAGTTTCTCCTGAAGCGGACGGGTTGGCATAGAGGTTTCGTCGATAAGTTCGGAGGCGAAGTTCAAACTCTGCAATGTCAAAACCGGTTTCAGGAACTCCAACAGGTAGTTTCTCCTCTTCGGGTTCTTGTATAATCGAGAGAGTTTCTGGTTGTGTCTGTAGAATCTTAGCTTTCTGTCCTGCAGTAAGTTCGGCTTTCTTTTTCCTGTACCATTTGCGAACTGCTGAACACAACCACTCTCTTTCAAAGGGATACATAAGAACAGTCATAGAGGGTGCGATGCAGGAATCGAACAACTCTCGTATCCGTTCTGCACCAAGCCACCCGCATACGATGAGATGATCGTAATCCTTCTCAAAGTCAAGTCCAGATGAAGTAACAAAGCAAACGTCATTTCGGTTGGGAAAGATGTTCTGCCAGTAGCTATCCGTAACTAGTGTCATGTCGTAGAGATTCGTTCACAAAGTCTTTTGATTTTCGCGAGGATGGAATCGGCCGTAGCCGTCCACACGAAAGGGTGTGCGTTGGCGTTCCATTGGGCGGTGTAGCGTTCGATGCGCTCGATGAGCTCTGATACCTTACGGAACGAATCCCGCCGAACCGCCTGGCGGGTAATGATGTTGAACCAAATCTCCACCTGGTTGAGCCACGAAGCATAGGTGGGGGTGTAGTGAAGGTGAAATCGGGGACGACGAGCCAGCCATCGCTTGACCTTGGCATGCTTATGCGTGCCGTAGTTGTCGACGACGAGATGCACGTCGAGATCGCGGGGCACATGGTCCTCGATGTGGCGTAGGAACTGGAGAAACTCCTGGTGCCGATGACGGGATTTGCACGGGGCCATCACTTCGCCGGTGGCGATGTCCAGAGCGGCAAACAGGGTGGTGGTGCCGTGCCGTTTGTAGTCGTGGGTAACCCCTTCCACGTAGCCCAGGCCCAGGGGCAGCAGGGGCTGACTTCGTTCCAACGCCTGGATCTGGCTCTTCTCGTCGACGCACAGCACCAGGGCGTGCTCGGGCGGATGCATGTATAAGCCTACGATATCCCGTACTTTATCGACAAAGAAAGGATCGGTGGACAGCTTGAAGTGCTTGTGTCGGTGGGGCTGCAAACCATAGGTGCGCCAGATGCGATGCACCGCGTCCTTGGTGAGGCCGGTTTCGGTGCCCATGGAGCGCACCGACCACTGGGTCTGGTCTTTGGGCTTGGTCTTCAGCGTCCTGTATATCACCTCGGCTACCTGCTCGTCGGTGATCGATCGCGGCGCCCCAGGCCGCAGCTCATCGTGCAAGCCGTTGAGCCCACGATCAAGGAAGCGCCGGCGCCACTTGCCGACCGTAACCCGGGACACACCCACCGCCCCGGCGACCGCTTCATGGGGCCAGCCTTCGGCCGCCAAAAGGACGATCTCGGCCCGCCGCACCAACCCGTGGGGAAGACTCCGTGATTTGGCCATTGATTCCAATTGTTCGCGGTCCGACGCACTCAGCTCTAACGGGGTTGACGGACGTCCCATCGCCATAGGTCTCTCCTTTCAGAAAGGGGGGTAGGAGAAACCTACGACATGAACACCATCTTGTAAAATTATTTATACGACATGACACTAGCACCTCAGAAGCATCCGCCAGAACAATAGCATTCTGATTTTTTTGAGCAGTGTTCTGCAGTATCTTTTCAAGTTCAGCTATCTTATCTGGGGTGCTATTCTGGTTTTCTATAAGAGTCTTAATTTGATCAACAAACTCACGTGCTGTAGCTACTGCATCTTTTCCCAGCCATATCGCCTTATCTTCAACATCGGACTGTGTCTTTTCAAGAAGGTCCTTCAAGCTGTTATCCCTGTCGGCTCCATCCTCAACACCAAACGGACGAAGTAATCGTGAAAGATTAAGTAGACAATAGTAAAATCTGCATTCAATACTTCTGAGTTCGAGATCACCTGAATGACACTGTTTCGAGAATCTCTGTAACTTTTCTGCTGCACTATCCAAGCCTGAGCTTTCACATATCGTTTCCCCAATTTTCCGGGCATCGTAATTCTGGACCGTGCGATGAAAATGACGGAAGGGTATTTGCCGATTGGATAAGTCAATGCTTTCGGCATGCTCAAACTGCTGCAGGTCATGCCCTGACCATAACCAAGTCTTAAAACTTCGATCCTCAAGATGTTTGAGATCGTCCAGATTCTGGTTTTCCATCACAGCAAAAACGGGATATCCTCCATCAAGGATTTCATCAAGTGCTTGGAGGTCGTTAGCAAATGGAAGGTTCCCGTCAAGAATGATCAGCACATCTGACGATTGACGGGTGAAAAGGTATTCCCGAAGCGTGATAAGATCGGGAGCAATTCCAATGACAGGTTCTGCGTCAATTTGTTGATGGCCCCATCGTTCAAGTTCGGCTTCTACCGTAATGCCACCCCACTGAAATAAATCGCGCAACGAAACTGACTGCTCCGGAGATGCAGGATTAATAATGTAGGTCTGCTCAGCAAACTGGCGCACTCTGGTCAATCGAGAGACAAGCAAAACTTTGGTCTGAAATATTGAACGGTTGCCACAGGACTTTATCTCAAGAAGCTGGTCAAGAGGATGATCAGGCGGTTGGAAATCAATATTCTCTATTGGTGTCAAAGGTTTTTTTGTATCTGTTGGCTGGAAACGCAATCGCTCACTGACACGAAATGCCCTGGTAGTATTTTCAGGCTTTTGACCAGCTTTGCTTTTTGCGCTCATCTTCATCCAAAAAAACGGTGTTCCATAAACAGCTTCTTCCTTCACATATTCAACAACATAACTGTCATCCAACAACAGCTTTTGACCACTCCTGAATGGTTCCAGACTCTCTACTGCAGGTAGAAAGTCCCGCTTGATCGCTGCAAGAGAACACCCGACAGCAATCCATTGTGGACAGTCCAGTAAAAGGGGGAAAATCATCGCCAGACGTCGGAAATCTGTTTCCTTATCAAGCAAGTTGCCGGCAATATCTGTGCTGGCCTGAAGAGCTCCAGGAAGTGGGGACGAATAGTGTTCAGCGCCACATACTTTCATCCGCCTGAGAAAAGGATACCGGCGGTTGATATCTTGCAATACATCATTCCAGTCAGACATTGTTATTATCCTGACAAATTATTGCCACTGGAACAGTGAGTTCTCACTGGACATTTATGGCAAAGAGGATTGCGGCTACGACAGATGAGAGCACCGTGGTCAAGAAGAGCGAAATTAAAATCACGTGGATGATCAGGATCAAGAAGGTTTTGCATTAAGTTTCGGAATTTCTTGCTGCGCCTTGAACCATCTGTCACAGGAATACCTAAAAGCCTCCCGCATATCCGGACGGTGTTAGTATCCAGCAGAGCATCAGTATACTTGTAAGCAAAACATCGAACCGCCGTTGCAATATAGTGACTGACTCCTGGCAAAGATTCCAGATCCTCGCGTTCAGTGGGAACCTGGTCATTAAATCGAGTATGCAACTGTTGGGCCATGTCCTGAAGCATTTCCACGCGCCAGTGCAAACCCAGGGATTGGATCAGAATTCCAATTTTTTCAGCAGAGGCTTTTGCCAATTCGCTAACTGATGGATATCTTTTCAAAAACTCTAGATAGACCGGCACCACCTGGTCTGCCCGGGTCCGGTGCAAAAGCACTTCAGCAATAATGACCTGATACGGATCTCGCGTTTCGCGCCAGGGATACAATCGCCTGTTCACTTTCCACCAGGCGAACAGATCCCTGCGAAACGAAACCAGGTCGAAATTTTCAAAAAGGTCCATTTTACTGGCATACACCAGCTTGCTCCAATACATCGTAGACAATTGCGGCGATCTGCCTTGACAGCAAAGGCGGCACGGCATTACCGACCTGAACGTATTGCGATGTGCGTGGTCCACAAAAAAAGTAATTGTCCGGAAAAGTCTGAAGTCTTGCTGCTTCCCGGACAGTAAGGCTCCTACACTGTGCTGGATCGGGATGAATATAGTAATGTCCATCTCTGGAAATGTGGGAAGTCACTGTCGTTGCAGGCTTGTTGTTTATTTGCACCCGAAAGCGGTCAGCGAAAAGAGTACCTCTGTTTAATGCACGTCTGACGTTTTTATGATTGGGTAAAAGATCGACGGGAAAATCTCTTAACCTTGGAGATCGAGATTCTGCTTGAGCATAGCAGGCGGCATAGAAATAACGATGGAGATCGCTGACGATATGCCCTCGAGTGCTATGATTACAGACTCCTTCTATGCATGGATCAATGTACCACCTTGGTCGATACTCAATTGATGTATCATAAGTGATGAATTCATTGCCCCGATTCCCACCAGAATGTTGAATTTTGTTTAACGCAGCATTCAGGTTTTTTTTGATTTTCTCATCATTCTTTTTGTTCAGTGACACATACCAGGGGCATGTGACGATTTCACGTAGATGTCTTCTCCAAGCGTCGGCGTTATCTTCTTCCTTGGAGAGACCGCTTCTGACTACTGGCAGTCCGGAGAGTACTTTGCTTGCAGGCACAGGGCTTGCCGGTCTAAGTGTTCGAGGAACGGGATCAAAGTCCTCACGGATGCCAAGAATAATTATTCGATGCCGGGCCTGTGGAACGCCGAAATTTTCCATATGGACTACAAAATCAGAAAGTTTTGAACAATTAGTCTCTCCACGTTTTACAAGGGAATAGAGTTTGTAACGAAATGATTTTCTCAAAATACCGGGAAGAACAGGACGGCCATTATATTTCAGTGCTTTTTTCGGTTCCTGAAGGTCTTCGTACATCTGCTCGGAGAGAAGCTGGTTTTTCAGTGTGGCCGACAATAATCCCTTTACATTTTCCATTACAAAAATGGGTGGCTGATGTTCTGCTATTATCTGCAGGTATTCTAAATATAGAAATTGCCGCTTGTCTTCTTCTGGTTCGTAATCAGAGTTACGCTTGTTTCGAGCCCTACCCACAATAGAGTACGCTTGGCAGGGAGGGCCGCCGATAAGCACCCAGTTAGATGATCCCCCCAAAGCTCTCCGGATCCAAGTGTAGACAGTTTCAGGCTTTTCTTCTCCAAGTTCTGCCATCCGGACTTCATTTTTCACTTGTGCAATCATCTCTGGGAATTTACCGAATAAGGCCTTTCGGCGAAGCTTTTCTGGCAAATCTACCTGACGCAGATAATCATAGTAGGCCTCAGGAATTTCTCCATGAGGGAACTTTCTCAAAAAATTTCGTAGTTCAAGAGTCCTGTGTGCAAAGCTATCTTTTTCTATGGAGAGATTGATCTGGAAAGGCCGGAAACCTGAATGGGAAAAAGACGAAAAACCTTCGCCAAGTCCTCCCGGCCCAGCAAACAAATCTATGACAGGGATCTGTTTGGAATTAATGGGCAAGGCTGGCCTCGCTTCCCTGAGTTAGATATAACGATGTTTGGGGAATTTTTAATTGCCAATCAAATTGGACCCTTGCAGGCGGAACTTTTTGTGCTCGGATTGGAGCGGTCTCCTAGGCTGACAAGGTTCGATTTGGTAGTCTTAGCTGAGTTCATTTTATTGGCTACCGCCAGAAGAGTTGGCTGTCCTGATCGCCTCGTCCATTACATGCCGGGAACGACAAAGGTAGCCGTGAATTGGAACAAGAGAAAAATGTCCCTGTGGTCTGGCTACGCTCACCGATCAAGTATCCCTTGCTCAGTTCAAGGGCGGCACCTCATCGAGGGTAGCGTTGACTGGGCAGTTTGAAAAATCAATCTGTAGTTGACAGCACACCTTTTCGTCGAGGATTTCCGAATCATTGCCCACAATATAGCTGCCCGAATCGTCTCCTGCCACCTCATCCGGGAAGGGCAAGGCGCACCTGCTGCATCCCGGCATTGGCGTCCTGACCCAGGTGGATACGCAGAACCCGGCGGCCGGCGTTCACTAGGGCCTGGAGGTCGCCCAGGGCTTGGGCGGCCTGGAGGACGCCGAAGCTGATGCTCGAAGCGGCGGCGTGGGGCGTGTCGGGAATAGGCACGTCCCCGGGCGCATCTGCGGTGAACTGGATGAACAGGCCCTTCCCCGCGTCGCCCTTGTGCAGCTGCCCGGTGGAGTGGAGAAAGCGAGGCCCATAGCCAAGGGTGGTGGCCAGCCGGGTGCGGTTGCGCAGGTCCTGGCGCAGAGCCTGGAGGGCGGCCTCGTTACCTGGATCGGGTTTGAGGTAGGCTTGCAGGGCGATGTAGGTTGGCGCGCTCCCACCGGACCAGGGGGTGAGAAAATGATCCAACGCCGCACCAAGGGAGGTGGCCGGTGCATCGCTGTAGACCGCCACATGGCCTTCATGCAAAACGGGTTCCGGGGCAGGCAGACGGCCATGCCGCCGGTAGGCGTCCACCATGTTGCGGGCCAGGGCCTTGGCGGCTTCCACGTCGGGCTGGTCGAAGGGGTTGACCCGGAGGCAATGGGCGGCCAGACTGGTGGCTACCTGCCAGTGGAAGAAGGCGCCGCCCAAGTCATAGAGGTCTTCCAGGTCGAGGCGGATCAGGGGCTGGCCGGCGGCGGCCAGGGCCTTCACGGCCCCGTCGTGGACGGGGTCGTCGCGCAGGCGCAGGTAGACGAAAAGGCGGTCCTTCCCGTAGACCTCAGGCGGGCTCGGGGCCTCCCCGTCCACCGGCAGGATGCCCTGGCCTTCCTTCCCCGTGCTTTCGGCCACCAGTTGCTCGATCCAGGCCCCCAGAGCGGCGATGGCAGGAGAGCATACCATAGTGAGCTTGTCGCGGCCGCACCGGGCACCCGCCCCCAGAGCGGCGCCCAGCAGCAGGCCTGTTGTGCACCTGGTATCGGCCGCGCTTGCGGCGCGGCGCAGCAAGCGCTCCAGGTCTACCCCGATCAGGGCCGCCGGTACCAGGCCGAAACAGGAGAGGGCGGAGTAGCGCCCGCCGATTTCGGGATCGTTGAGAAAGACTTGGCGGAACCCCAGTTCCGCGGCAAGATCGGCAAGGCCGCTGCCGGGGTCGGTGATGGCTACGAAGTGGGCGCCGGCGGCACCTGCGCCCACTGTCACGGCGGTGCGCTGGTAGAAGTATTTCAGGAAGGACAGGGTCTCGACCGTAGAGCCCGACTTGGTGGCGGCAATGAACAGGGTTGTGGCCGGATCCAGATTCTGGGCGTGGGACCGCACCGCGTCGGGGTCGGTGCTGTCCAGCACCCGCAAGTCGAGATAGCCCGGGCGGACGCCGAAGGTGGAGCGCAGAACCTCGGGGGCCAGGCTGGAACCGCCCATGCCGAGAACCAGGGCGCGGGTGTATCCGGCGGTGCGTATTCTGTCCACCAGAGCGTAGATTTCGGGCAGGCGAGGGGCCATGGTTTCCGGGCTGTGGAGCCAGCCGAGGCGGTCGACAATCTGGTCCGGCCCCTTTTTCCACAAGGTGTGGTCCCGCTCCCGGAGGCGCTCCAGGGCGTGTTCTGCCTCGATGGCAGCCAGAACCCGGTTAAGCTCCCTTCGCAGGGGTCCCAGGGTGCTGAGCGGGGGTTGAATGTGCATCTGAATGGACTCCCGAGATGACACCGGTGAGAAAGGCCTGAAGACTCAGGGGCAGCCTGGGCTTGCGTCAGCTTGAACGAAATGCACCAGACTCGTATTTTGGTTTGCGTTGGTGCAGCAGCGCAAATTTCAGGAGAATCAGGATGGTCCTCGAAATCTTCGCGGACGAAACCAGCTACTATGTCCGCCGGCATCCCAATCCCGAGGTGATGCGCTGGTTCCGGCAGGGGGACCGCTGGATCAGTGCCCGGGAACGGATGCCGGCTCGATGCACCAGGTTGGATTTCGCCGATCTGCCCGCCGATCTCCAGGAAGAGGTCCTTGCTTTCTTGGTGCGGGCGGAAGCCATGGACAACCGGATGGGGTGAAGGTAACCGCCGAGGGTTTTCATCGCTTGATCGGCCCAAAAGCTTCCTTCGCCCGCGACTTTATCCGCCCCCAACTTTGGAGTTTCACCGCGGTGGACGGATCTTCCCGCAGGATTCGGGCGCCCACGTTGCTGAAGCGCTCCTCGGGCAGGTTCGCACTGCGGGACGCCGAGCGCTGGTCCTGGTAGCTGCTGGTGAAGCTGCCCCCGCGGCAGACCCGCAGAGTGCCCGCCGCCGGCCCCGGTGGATCCACCTGGGGGGCTTCGTCATAGTCTCCGTGCCAATCCTGCACCCACTCCCATACATTCCCGTGGATGTCGTACAGTCCCCAGGGATTGGGCAACAGAAGGCCCACCGGATGGGCGAACTGGCGGCCCGCGAGCCAGGCATTGTTCTCGAACCAGGCGTATCTGAACAGGTCCCTGAGGCGGTCTCCGAACGACCAGGGTGTCGTCGACCCCGCCCGGGCGGCGTATTCCCACTCCGCCTCCGTGGGCAAACGGTAAATAGCCGCTCCCGCCTGCTCGTTCATGCGCGCGATGAACTCCATAACATCTTCCCAGGAGATGTATACCGCCGGGTAAGTACGCCAGTCTTGGGCGAAGCGTTCTCCCCTCCAGGGCCTGGTGTCCATCAAGCTGGCCCACTGTTCCTGGGCTATCTCGTATTTCCCCAGGTAGAACCCGCGGGAGATGGTCACCTCGTGCTGCGGCAGTTCGTCCGATGTGGGATTCACCTCGCTTTTAGGCGAGCCCATCAAAAAAGTCCCCGGCTCGATCCACACGAACTTCATGGTCTCGCCCTTGGGGAGCCGGACGCTGAGTTCCCCCTCTTCGTCTACCTGGGTTTCCTCTGCCCAGATGGCTGCTACTGCCATCAACAGGATTAGGGCTGTCAACAAGGTCCTGGGCATTGCGGGTAGTATTTCCTCCCGGGATATGCGAGGGAAAAGGTGGTTTCCAGCAGTTGCTTCCGGCACTCGGCGAGACGAAAGCGGCAAGGCTTGGTGCCCTCTGCACACAAGCTTGAAATTGGCCGAGCGGTTTACCCAGCGGCTGTCAGGGCCGGCAGCGGCTGTCAGGGCCGGCAACGGATCGCCGGAGAATCAGGCTGGAAGCTGGGCCCAGGCGGTGACATGAGGGGGCAGGAGCAGCGGACGTTTCGAGGTCACCACCTCCTGCCGCACCCGCTCGGCCAGGGTATCCACCCCGACCTCCTTCGCAGTCGCGATCCCGTACGCCTCCAGGAGCGGCAGCAGGCTGCGGAAGCCGTTGGCGATGTATGAATACCCGGCCCAGCCCTCCGGGCCGCCGACCGGAGACTCGAAATGCATGTAGGGTTCGGGCAGACCGGCCTTGACGAAAGTGTGGTAGAGGTCGAAACCCATGGCCACGTGCGCCCCGGAACGCTCGAAAACTCCGAGAGCCCAGTCGATCAGCTTGTTGGCCACGGGAGTATCCGGACGGTACATCTGCCGGTAGGGGGTGAAATCGACCTCCTGGAAAGCCACGATCCCTCCGGGGCGCACGCGGGTCGCGAGCTGCTTCAGCACCTCGGCCGGATCGGCCATGTACATGAGGACCAGACGGCCGACCAGAGCGTCGAAATCGCTGCCCAGGTCCAGGGTGCGGGCGTCTCCCGCGACGAATTCGACGTTGGCGAGCCCGGCTTGCTGCGCCCGCGCCCGCGCGGTCTCGAGAATCGCCGGGTTGACATCCACCCCCACGACGGAACCTGCTTCCCCGACCAGCCCGGCGGCGGTCAGGGCCACGTCCCCGGGCCCGCTGCCGATATCGAGAACCTTCATTCCACTGCCGAGGCCCGCCTCCCAGAGAAAACGCCGGGTCACCGCGTCGTAGAGCTGCGACTGCTGAATCAGGCGGTCTTCCTCGCCCTGGGTGCGCCCCATGGTGTATCTCGCATCACTTTTCGGCTCGTTCATTGGGGTGAGTCCTCCTTCAGGCAGCCGCCCGGCCCTTCTTGACGATCTCCTTGACGTGGGTGTAGTGCGCGGTCTCTATCAGCTCCCTGGTTTCTGGCGACAATCTCGCCTTGATCTCTGCGGGGAAATCTCCACCCCCCTTGTGCTGGGGCGCGTAGCGCAGGATCAGGATGCGCCGCATTCTGTCCTTGGGAGTCCAGGGAAGTATGCCGTGGGTGAGCAGTTCGGGCATGATGACCACATCGCCGGCCTTGGGGGTGACGTTGACTATGGCCGGCTGGGTTCCGTTGCCGAAGTCGTCCAGGTTGAAGAGTTCGTGAGGCCGGTGGAAATTGGCTTTGTGGGAACCTGGAACAACTACCAGGCCCCCATCGCCTGGATTGACGTCGTCCATGTAGGGAAAAACGACGAAGTCGTCGCAGTAGATGCGCCCGTCGCGGCACTCGTAGCGGGTGCTTTCCCAGCCAAAGTCTTCGCGGGCGCAGTGCAGCCCGCCCCCCGTAACCTCTCCGGGAAGATCGGCGGTCAGAGTTCCGCTATTGAATCGGGGTTTGTCGTTGGTCAACTCCTTGATGATGGGCCAGGTGGCCGGATGCATGGTCAGGGCCTCCAGGCATTTGTCGAAGGCGAATCCATGCAGGTAGCGCCTGCCGTCGATGCCGAAACCAGGCGGCAGCTCCTCCTCCGGAGTATTGAGGTGGCGCTCGGTGGCCTCCTGGGCGTTTTTGAGCTCTTCATCGATGAGAACGTTTTCGAGGTGGAGATAGCCGGTCAAATCGAACAGGTAGCGCTGTTCAGGGGTCATGATTCACGTCTCCCAAAGATGAGGTTTTCAGCTTGGCGCGGATCCACCGGGCGTGCGGCCGCCTCCGTCGGCGGCAAATTGAATTGGCTGATACTAAATACCGGATGGTTGTCGATGTCAAGGAAAGGGATACGGGTGACCAGGTGGGCGCCGGAGTGCAGATCTTGAAGAGCAGTTTCATGGCTCTACTGGTGCTGCTTCTTCATGGCTGAATTGATTATTCTTTCGGCGAACCTTGGACTGAGGAGGTTGAGGCCGAGAAGGAGCTTGAGCTTCCAGGGAATGACCAGCTCGCGGCGGCGCTTGCGGATCGCTGCGAGGATGGCTTCACAGGCGGCCTCGATGGAGACCGATTCCCGGCTGTGCTTCCTGGAGGTAGCGCCCAGTTCGCGGCCGTCCTGGCCCAGGGCGTGCTGTCTTAGTTCGGTGCCCCGCAGCCAGTGGGGCAGCACGGTGAGGACGTCGACGCCGCTGTCCTCGAGCTCCATCCTGAGGGCTTCGCAGAATCCTTGCAAGGCATGCTTGGAGGCGACGTAGCCGGTGTGCAGGGGCACCCCGATTTTTCCCTGTATCGAGGTGATGGCGACAATCATCCCCTTGCTTCGCTTCAGGTGCGGGAGGGCGTGGTGGACGCAGTTCAGGGCGCCGAGATAGTTGACTTCGACCAGCCGGCGAAAAATATCCAGGTCCTTTATCTCGGCGAAGCTGGCCCACATGCTGATGCCGGCATTTGCGATCAGGTAATCCACAGATCCAAAGCGGGCGACGGTCTCGTCGGTCAGCTTTTTGCAGTCCTCGGGGTTGGTGACGTCGCCGATTACCGCCAAAGCGCGGCCGCCGGCTTCCTCGCACAGACTGGCGACCTCAAGCTGCCTTTCTCTTTCCGGAGAGAAGAGGGCGAGGCGGGCTCCTTCCCGGGCCAGCGCCAGGGCCAGGGCAGCTCCCAGCCCCGAGGAAGCTCCGGTTATGATTACCGATTTCTCGCGCAACATGCTCATGGCCGTCAGGGGTTGGATGGAGAAACTTCAGGAATCCCCGAAGGGTCCGTTGCCAATGGCGAAGATGTTGTTGGGGTCCATGGCTTCCTTGGCCTGGCGCAAGACCTGAAGGCTGTTTCTGGTCTGGATCTGCGGCAGGAAATCGCGGCGGATCTTGCCGACCCCGTGGTGGTGGGAAAGGGAGCCGCCGTGGTCGAGGATGGTTTGTCTGAGACTGTGCTCGATAGTGTGAAAGACTGCGTCCGGCTTTTCCAGCCCTTTGCCGCAAATGGCCAGGGTGAAGTAGATGCAGACTCCGGTGTGATAGGTCTGGGTGACCCGGTAGGAAAGATATGGTTTGCCCTGCACCTGATGGGCGTTGCACTGCTCGCTCAGCTTGGTCTGCACCGCCTGGCACACGGGGTGAATGCAGTCCCAGGGCACCGAGGTCTCGAAGGTCTCGGCGAGAATTTGGAACTGGTTGAAAAAGTCTCTGATGTAGGCAATGCCGAAGGTGAGCATGTAGCCTCGGCGTCCGTTTCCGGCTCCGCCACTGATCCCGCCGTGTTTCCTGGCGGTTTTGAAGATTGCCTTCTTCTGATGGCGGACCTCTCTTCTGGATCCTTCCATAACTATGCTGCAGGCCGCCATTTCCAGCGGCTTGAAGCGGAGGATCTTCAGCAGCAGGAATTTCTGTGCACGCTGGACCATGCCCTTGAAGAACCCTGGCGCCGGCTTGAGCGCCTGTCCGAACCTGAATTCGAAGTTGTTCACCAGACGGATGCTTGCAGGGAGGACTTCCTCGCGGCGCAGTTCTTTCAAGAAGCGGACGCCCTGCTCCAGAGACGGAAAGATGAGAGATCCGTATTGGCGCACCTGGGGGAGCGGATGGATTTTGAGGATGGCCTTGGTGATTATGCCGAAATTGCCTTCGCTGCCGAAGAGAAACGCACGGGGCTGAACGCCGGTGGAATTTCGCGGCGTCACCTTCTTGGCTTCGATGTCGCCGGTGGGGGTGACCAGGGTGGCCTCGAGGACGATATCTTCGATGTTGCCGTACTTGTTCTTCTTCATGCCGCTGGCGTTGGTCGAGATCCAGCCACCCAGAGTTGAGAACTCGATGCTGTCGGGGTCGTGCCCCGAGGTGTACCCTCCGGCGTTGAGTTCCTGCTCCATTTGCTTGCCGGAGATTCCGGCTTCGATACAGGCCTGCAGGTTTTCCCCGTCTATCGAAAGGACGCGATTCATCCTGCACATGTCGACGGAGACGATGGTGCGCTGCTCCGCAGCCGGGCAGGACAGGGCGCCGCTCACATTGGTGCCGCCGCCGTAGGGAACCAGGCAGACATTGTGCCGGTTGGCCCATTGGACGATAGTGCGCACCTCCTCTTCGCTCTGTGGGTAGAGTACCAAATCGACGGTGCGCTGCAGCGGCTCGCCGTAGAGGACCCGGTAGATTTCGTCGACGCTGAGCTGTCCGTGACTGTGAACCAGTCTTTCCTCGGGGTCGAGGGAGACCTGGTCGACGCCGAAGTTGGCCTGGACGGCGGCGAAAAAATTCTCGTTTACCCTTGGTTCATCTACCCGCTTATCATCGTTCTCCGCACTGATGTCCTGGGGGCGGATCTCCAGTCCCAGAACTTCCTCGGCAAAGGGGAGGAAATAGGGCATGTCGTAGCCGGCGAGTGGGTAGCGGCTTCCCTTTACCCGGACACTACGGGGACCGTCGAACTCGAATTTGGTGTCGCTGTAACCCCACCGATGAGGGGATCTCTCACCATCGGCGGGGTCGTAGCAGAAATCCAGGGCCGCATCGGAGCCGGTCCGTTTCAGGAGGAAGAAAAGAAGGACGATCAGAATCAGGGCGATGGCGAGGATGGTCTCGAACATGATCGAAGCTCTTTTGTGGGTTCGCCGGCTGCGGACAGGGCAAAAAGAAAACGCTCCGAAACTTTTGCTCGGAGAGTTCCGTGCTCCGGGGAAACGTCTTGAACGGCGGTATTTCTGGAGCCGCCTATGGGAATCGAACCCATAACCTCCTGATTACAAATCAGGTGCTCTCCCAGTTGAGCTAAAGCGGCTGAGATTCGAAAACCATAAAATAGGCCAAAAACAATGGCCGGGCAAGATCGGGGGCCCGTGGGAAAGGTCTGCCCGAGTCGCCTTGACAGCGCATGGATCCATCCACTTTTTATCTTGACCGGAACTGATTTCCCCGCTGTCTGAACTTTGAGAGGATTCTCGACATACTTGAACGTCTTCCCTTTAGCATCCTCCTATTGCCGCGTGGTCCAGATATGAAAATTCTCGTCGCCAGTCTGTCGATCTTCTGTCTCATTGGTTGTGCGGCCGTAAACAAGCTGGGAAAGGGCGAATCTGCTCCCCCCGAGGAGAAAGGGGAAGCGGTGCAGGCTCAACAGCGCGAAGTGCTCGACCAGTATCTGCATAGCAAGCAACTCACCGCGGACTCGACCGCCGTCCCTCTGCAGTACATAGTGGTTATGCCCCTGAAGAACCAATCCGGTTTCCGCAAAGGGATCTGGGATCTGGAGCAGGAGATGGCCGCGATGTTGAGTGAAAAGATGGCCGATTCCCCGGATTGGCGCGTTGTCCCCTACGAGGTCGTCGCCGTGTTTGTGGGCGATCAGAAGGAGGTTAAGCCTGAAAGGGCGGTGGGGGTTGGCCGCCTCGTGGAAGCGGATATTGTTCTGGTGGGAGCCATCAAGGATTACGACTTGAGCCGGGTTACGGTGGGAGATCCCATGTTGGGTGGATATAAATCCTACTCGGGAACGGCGGAGTTGGAGCTGCAAGCCCTGCAGGTGAAGAGCGGGAGCGAGTTGGGCGTCATCCACACCAGGCAGGAGAGCGTAGACCGCGGCCTGGGCCTCGATCTTCTGGGTCGGCCGAGGGACCAGGACATTCAGTTCATGAAGCTGCACCAACTGGAATTCGGGTCGGAGGAATTCATGGCAACCGCCATCGGCCAGGTTACGGTCAGTGCCATGCAGGACTTGGTGCTGAAGTTAGCGCAACTGGTCAAGCCCAGCGAGCTCGAGCTGACGGGGGAAGCACCGCAGGTCCTTTCGGTTTTCGGGGCGGAGGTATACATCAACATCGGCAGCGAAAACAAACTGAGACCGGCTTACCGTTTCGAGGTCTACCCTGGTCCTGATCGGGTTGAGGGGGAGGGCATGGTTGCCGGGAAGCGCATTGGGGTGGTGGAGGTGAGGGAGATCATCGGCGCCCGCCTCTCAAGCGTGCGTGTGGTGGAGGGCGAAGGCAGGATCAAGGCCGGCGATCGGCTCAGGCTCAAAGATTCGGCCAGGGAGTAGACATGAAGGGCGTGGTCAAATATGCCCGCGGCAATGGATTCGTGGAATTGCAGGACGTGGAGAACCGGCCTCCTGCGCCGACCCAGATGAAAATAGAGGTGAGAGCGAGCGGGGTCTGTGGGTCAGACGTTCATATCTATCACGATTCCATAAACTATCCCATCCGCACTCCGGTGGTCATGGGTCACGAGTTCAGCGGCGTGGTGGTGGAGAAGGGAGCACAGGTGGGCGACGAGGTGGAGTTGGGTGACCGGGTGACGGCGGAGCCGAGTATTCACCTTTGCGGCAAGTGCATTTACTGCCGCAGTGAACACTACAATCTCTGTCCCGAGCGCAAGGTTCTGGGCTATTGGTACGATGGATGTTTCGCGCCCTACTGCAACGTGGTCATTGCCCACAAATTACCGGATAATGTGAGCTTTGAAGCTGGGGCCACTACCGAGTTGTTGGCCTGCTGCGTCCATGCGGTTTCGGAGCAGGTTGGCGTCTCCGCCGGAGACTTCGTGGTGGTTACGGGTCCCGGTCCGGTTGGATTGTCCGCGGCGCTGGTTGCGCTGGCCGAAGGGGCGACGGTTCTGATCTGCGGCACCTCGGCGGACCGCAGGCGCCTGCGCCTGGCCGAGGAGTTGGGCGTGCACTACGCGGTGGACGTCGAGGCCGGCGATGCGGTGAAGCGGGTGCGGGAGTTGACCACGGGGTATGGGGCGGATGCTGTAGTGGAGTGTTCAGGAGCACCCGCGGCTATGGGGCTGGGATTGATCCTGGTGCGCAAGCGCGGCAAATACGCCCAAATGGGGCTGCCGGGCAGGCCGGTGGAGATCGACTTCGAACAGATCGCCTACAAGGAAATTCAGGTGATTGGAGCTCTGGCGCAGCGGCGGCCGGTTTGGAAGCGGGCTTTGAAGCTGATGGAGCAAGGGCTGATTCCCAGCGACAAGCTGATTACCCACCAATTCGTCCTGAGTGAATGGCAGCACGCCTTCGACCTGGCCGAGAGGCGCGAGGGGATGAAGCTGATGTTCATGCCCCAGGCCTGAAACGGTGCACTGGAGCGAGGGGGGACCTGTCCCGGTGCCGGTATCCATCTCTGCAAAAATTATGTTGTGGTATCCCGCCGCAAAAAGCAGCGGGATACCACGCTGCGGTTACTTTTTGTCGTCGTCGACGACTTTGAAGTCTGCGTCCACCGGTCCCGAGTCTCCCCCTCTTTGCCCCTGACCGGTATCGCCTGCCGGCGGTGCCGCGTCTCCTCCCGATTCCTGGGCCTGCTGGGCCTGGGCTTCTTTGTAGACTTCCTCGGCCAATTTATGCGAGGCCTGCTGCAGTGCTTCCATCGCTTGTTGGATCGCCTCGTCGTCCTCGCCTTCAAGTGCTTTCTTCAGGGCGCCGACGGCGTCCTCCACAGCCTTCTTGTCGGCCTCGGCAAGCTTGCCGCCGTGTTCTTCCAGCGACTTCTCGGTGGCATACACCAGCTGCTCTGCCTCGTTGCGGCGCTCCACCTGGGACCGCCGCTTTTGGTCCGCTTCGGCATACTGCTCGGCCTCTTTCTGCATGCGCTCCACCTCCCCCTCCGACAGGCCGCTGGAAGCCTCGATGTGAATGCGCTGTTCTTTGTTGGTGCCCTTGTCCTTGGCCGAGACGTTGAGGATGCCGTTGGCGTCGATGTCGAAAGACACCTCGATCTGGGGCATGCCGCGCGGCGCCGGTGGGATGCCATCGAGATGAAAGCGACCGAGGGTGCGGTTGTCGTTGGCAAACTCGCGCTCCCCCTGTAGCACGTGCACCTCAACCGAGGGCTGGTTGTCGGCTGCGGTCGAGAAAATCTGGCTTTTCTGAGTGGGGATAGTGGTGTTGCGCTCGATCAGCTTGGTCATTACACCCCCCAGGGTCTCGATGCCCAGCGACAGCGGGGTCACGTCGAGGAGCAGGACATCGTCCACCTCGCCGGCAAGCACCCCCGCCTGAATGGCCGCGCCCAGGGCTACCACTTCGTCGGGATTGACCCCCTTGTGGGGCGCCTGTCCGAAGAGTTCCTCGACCACGGCCTGCACCCTGGGAATCCGGGTCGAACCACCCACCAGAATCACGGCGTCGATGTCCGAGGGGGATAGCTCGGCGTCCTCCATGGCCTGCAGGCAGGGAGCCTTGGTGCGCTCGATCAGGGGATCGACCAAGCGCTCGAACTGAGCCCTGCTGAGACTCGTTTGCAGGTGTTTGGGTCCACTCTGGTCGGCGGTGATGAAGGGCAGGTGGATTTCGGTCTGGGTCGAAGTCGACAGTTCGCACTTGGCCTTTTCGGCCGCTTCCTTCAGGCGCTGCAGGGACATTGCATCCTGGCGCAGATCGATGCCCTGCTCCCGCTGGAAATCGGTTGCCAGCCAGTCGATGAGAGCCTGGTCGAAATCGTCGCCGCCCAGGTGGGTGTCGCCGTTGGTGGATTTGACCTCGAAAACCCCATCTCCCAGCTCCAGAACCGAAATGTCGAAGGTACCGCCTCCCAGATCGTATACGGCGATTTGCTCGTTGGGTCCCTTCTTATCCAGCCCATAGGCCAGGGCCGCCGCCGTGGGCTCGTTGACAATGCGCAGGACCTCCAGGCCGGCGATGGCGCCGGCGTCTTTGGTGGCCTGGCGCTGGGCGTCGTTGAAGTAGGCCGGCACCGTGATGACCACCTGCTTGACTTCCTCGGCAAGGTAATCCTCGGCCGTCTGTTTCATCTTCTGCAGGATCATGGCCGCGATTTGGGGAGGGGTATGGTCCTCTCCGCTGGCCTGAACCACGGCCAGATCGCGCGCACCCCGGACAACGGTGTAGGGCACTTCATCGATCTCGGCGGCCACCTCGTCAAAGCGGCGCCCCATGAAACGCTTGATGGAGAAGAGAGTGTGAGTAGGGTTGGTGACCGCCTGTCGTTTGGCGGTTTGTCCGACGAGGCGCTGGTCGTCCTGAGTGAAGGCGACGATGGATGGGGTTGTGCGACCGCCCTCGGCGTTGGCGATCACCTCCGGTTCTTTGCCTTCGATGACGGCCACGCACGAGTTGGTGGTGCCCAGGTCGATGCCGATTACTTTTGCCATGTCAATTCCTTTCAGTAATGGTTTGGCGCTGCCATTGGGTTCAATGCAAATGTATTAAGCAATCTCTATGCCATCCCTATATTCCTGATTTAACTTGTTGATAATAATAGGAGTAATTGAGTTTTTTCCAGAGACGAAGGTATGTCAGTAAATGATTTATTTATGTCATAATGGCAGCAAATTCATTGAGAGTGGGCGGCTTCTGGGTTTCTTGACAACCGTTAATGGCTCAGCTAGATTAGCTTTGTTCCCCAGCCAAAGGTTCTTATGTCCCAGTTCGAACTCGTTTCCGAGTACACCCCCAGAGGCGACCAGCCCCGGGCAATTGCGGAATTGGTTGCGGCCATAGAGGAGGGCCGGCAATGCCAGACCCTGTTGGGAGTGACCGGCAGTGGCAAGACCTTTACCATGGCATGCGTGGCTGAAAAACTGCAGCGGCCGACCCTGGTCATTTCCCACAACAAGACCCTTGCGGCGCAATTGTACGGCGAGTTCAAGGGCTATTTCCCCAACAACGCCGTCGAGTATTTCGTCAGCTATTACGATTACTATCAGCCCGAGGCCTACAAGCCCAGCACGGACACATACATTGAAAAGGAGGTCGAACTCAACGAGGAAATCGACCGCTTGCGACTGAAAGCCATGGGATCGCTTTTGGAGCGGCGCGACGTCATTATCGTGGCCACCGTCTCTTGTATTTACGGAATTGGTTCGCCCCGGGAGTACAGCGAGCAAAAGCTCGACCTGCACGTGGGCCAACTTGTCGAACGCGACCATATCCTCCGCAATCTGATCGACATCTATTACAACCGCAACGACTTTGAGTTGCAGCGAGGCAGCTTCCGGGTGCGCGGAGACATCGTCGAAATTGTGCCGGCTTCGGAGGATCGTGCGGTGCGGGTAGAGTTTTTCGGTGACGAGATCGAAGCCATCTCGGTAGTGGACGCTCTCAGCGGGGAGGTGCTGGAACGGCGCCGGGAATCCACCTTCTATCCGGCCAAAGCCTACGTGACCGACGATAAACAGGTTGAGCGGGCATGTGAAGGAATCCTGGTCGAATTGGAGAAGCGCCTGCTTGAGTTGCGCTCCAGCGACAGGCTGGTGGAGGCCCATCGCCTCGAGGTGCGCACCAGGTACGATGTGGAGATGATTCGCGAGCTGGGCTATTGCTCCGGCATCGAGAACTATACCCGCTACATGGACGGTCGCGAACCCGGAGCCCCGCCCTATGTCCTGATGGACTATTTTCCTGCGGACTTACTGCTCTTCATCGACGAGTCCCACGTCACCGTGCCGCAGGTCAAGGGAATGTGGCGGGGCGACCGCTCGCGCAAGGACATGCTGGTGGAGCACGGTTTCCGGCTGCCTTCGGCATACGACAACAGGCCGCTGGTCTTCGATGAGTTCGAGGACCACATGGGTACCACTATCTTCGTATCGGCCACCCCGGGTCCCTATGAACTGGAGAAATGCGGCGGCGTTTTCGTGGAGCAGGTTATTCGTCCCACCGGGCTGAGGGACCCGCGCATCGAGGTACGGCCTCTGGCCGGACAAATCGACGATTTGATGGAGGAGATCCACCTGCGCGCCGACCGCAAGGAGCGTGTTCTGGTCACCACCCTGACCAAGAAGATGGCGGAGAGACTCACCGATTTTCTCGACCAGATGGACATTCGGGTGCGTTATTTGCACTCGGAAATCGAGACTCTGGACCGGGTCCGCGTCCTCCGCGGCCTGCGCCTCGGAGAATTCGACGTTCTGGTGGGAATCAATCTGCTGCGCGAGGGACTCGACCTGCCCGAGGTTTCGCTGGTGGCGATCCTCGATGCGGACAAAGAGGGGTTTTTGCGCTCGGAACAGGCATTGATTCAGACCATCGGCCGGGCGGCGCGCAACGATTCCGGGCTGGTGGTCTTTTACGCCGACCGGATAACACGGTCCATGCAGCGGGCCATGGGCGAGACCCGCCGTCGGCGCCGGTTGCAGGAGGAATACAACCGCGAGCACAATATCGTGCCGCAGACCATCTACCGCAGCCGCGAGGAGATCCTGCAGACCACCTCCGTGCTGGAGAGCGTGCGCGGCGTTGAGGGGGAAGTGGCGGCCGAACCTGAAGTGAGCTACGGCGACACTGAAGACCTGGGTGAGCTCCTAGCGGATCTCGAGAAGCAAATGAAGAAAGCTGCAGCCCGGCTCGAGTTCGAGAAAGCCGCTCATCTACGCGACGAAATCACCCGGCTGCGTCCGCAAGGCAGTTCCTAGGGATCAGGATGCCATCTCCCTCTGCCAATGGCCGGGCTAGCCGACGTAGACCCGACGCGTGAACATCTTGATGCGGCCGAGCAGTTCCTCCAGGTCGAAGGGCTTGTTGATGTAGTCGTCCGCACCGAGCTCGGTTCCCTTTAATTTTTCGGACGTTGTGCCGGGCGCGGTGAGTATGATAATGGGGATCCAGGAGGTTGCTGCATTCCCTTTGAGGATCCGGCATACCTGGTAGCCGTCCACCTTGGGCAGGCGCAAATCCAGAAGGATCAGACCCGGTTTCCTGCTGAAGATCACGGCGAGGGCCTCTTCTCCGTCCCCGGCTTCCCAGACCACATAGCCATGGTCCTGGAGAAATCCTATGAGCGCGGCGCGCACTCCAGCTTCCTCAACCGCGATCAGGACTTCCACGGGTTGGTCCGCAACTCCAGAGGCGGAGGAGGACGGATGGAGCGGATCCGCTACAATCATTTCCCGGCCCCGGGCCTGGTCGAGTTGGTCCGCAATCTGGGACAGAGACAATCCCTTGAGGCGGAGATCGTGCAGGCGATCCCTGACCTTGAGGATTTCCTCCCGGTCGAAGAGATCTTTGTTACCGCGTTTTTCGGAAATTTTCAGGATTCCGAAATTTTTGTACTTGCGAATGGATTCAACTGATTTGCCGAAGGTGTCGGCCACTTCCTTTATATCGATGAGTTGCTCACTTTGCGGCATGGATGATGTTCCTGCGCCAAGCCCGTCTTGGACCGGGCCGGGGGAGTTGGAGATTCGGGGAAGGATTATGTGAAATTATACCAAGTAGAATTGAAGGGCGTCAAGCCATTTCTCGGACCCGGCTTGCTCCACGGGTAGCGCTGGTAGTTTGACTTGGGGGGCCGCCCTGGGTAAATTGATGCGCTCACAGGATCAGGGTCACAAGCCAGAGTCAGGAGGAATTGGCGGGTTATGTCAGGAAATGGGCGTAGCAACATAGTGGACGTGCGCGGGGTGAAGGTGGTCTACAACGCCAGGAGCCGGGACGAGTCGACCCATGTTCACGCCTTGCGGGGATTGTCGGTGCAGGTCTACGAGAACGAATTTTTCGCCATCATGGGGCCTTCCGGTTCGGGTAAGACCACCCTCTTCAACATGATCGGCGCCTTGCAGACTCCTACTGCCGGGGAGGTCCTGATCGGCGGGATAAAGCTGGCGAGCCTTAGCCCCCCGAAGCTGGCGGCGGTACGCTGTTTTGAGCTAGGCTACATCTTCCAGACTTACAACTTGCTGCCGGTTATGAGTGCATTGATGAACGTAGCTCTGCCCACCGTGTTTGCCGGTATGAGCACCCGGGAAGGAGAGGAGCGCGCCCTGGAGTGCCTCGAGATCGTCGGACTTGGCGATAGGGCGCACCACATTCCTTCCGAGCTTTCCGGTGGTCAGCAGCAACGCGTGGCCATTGCGCGCGCCTTCGTCAACCGGCCGCGCATAATCCTGGCGGACGAGCCCACCGGCAATCTTGACAGCAACACCGGTCAGGAGATTATCGATTACATGAAGCGACTGCAGATGGAGATGGGTACGACCATCATAACCGTGACCCACGACGACAAAATGTTGACCGCGGCCGACCGTATGGCCTGGATCCGCGATGGGCAGTTGGAGAGGATCGCCCATCGCGAAGACATAGAGATACAAATGGGGAGTATCAAAGAGCATTCGTGAATCGACCCGAGGCGATCGCCTGAGCCTCCCCGGAAACTTGCGGCAGGATCTCAAATAAGCGCCGGCGCAGCACTTCCATGCTGTGGCGGCGTTTACTTTTTTCCCTCTTCCCGTCTGAGCCGCAGGCCTTCCTGGAGGAACAGCTCGCGGTTGGGGAAGGCATTTGCCAGGGTGAAGCCGCCGTCGACGGCGATCAACTGGCCGGTCATGAAAGGAATTTGGGTGAAAGCATAGGCAGCCACAGCTATGTCATGAGGCGTGCCGATGCGCTTGATGGGTTGGGCGCCACCTTCCGCCATCAGTCCGTAGGTCTCTGCTACGCTGTATTCTTGGCCGTTGTCCGGGTCGACGATGCCGGAAGGTCTGGAAGTGAGCGGGGTGTTAACTACGCCCGGCCGCAAGGCGTTCACCGTGATGTTGTAGGGGCCGGCTTCGAAGGCGGCCCCCAGGATGGCGTGATTGAGTCCGGCCTTGCTTACTCCATAGGGGATGCGGGTCGCGTCCGGGGCGACGTCCGAGACCGAGGTGATGGCTAGAAAGCTGCGGTGACGCATAAAGTGGCCGGATTCTGATTCGCGCTTTGCCTGGGCGGCCATGAGCTTGATCGAGCGTTGCAGCAGGCGGTAGGCGCCCATGAGGTTGAGGTCCAGGACGCGGGCCATTTCGCGGTCGAGGTGATCAATCGGGGTGTCCGCGAAGCGGTAGCGCACCAAGTTGTCGTCCTGGTCGCGGATGTAGTTGATCACGCCGCTGTTGCTGATGACAACGTCGAGGCGGCCGAAGTGCTCGCAGGTCTGGTCGACCAGGTTGAAGGGGGCCTCGGATTGAGACAGGTCGGCGCCAAGAGTCAGCGCTTCGACGCCGAACTGCTTGTGCAGCTTTGTGGTGATAGCGGCGGCCCGGTCAGCACCGGTGTTGTAGTTGACGACTACGTCGTAGCCCTTTTCCGCGAACACCTCCACAATGGCGGCACCGATGCCGCTGCTGGAGCCCGTGACCAAACAGACGGGATTGGACACGGATCAACTCCTCATGGATTTCACGGTCCGGACGATGCGCTCCTCGTCGGGTATGGTGGGGAATTCCAGGGTTGGGCTGAAGGGCACGGGGACTTCGGCGGCGCCGATGCGGGATACCGGGGCGTCCAGAAAATCAAATGCCTCCTGGCTGATAATGGAAGCGATTTCGCCGGTTATGCCGTAGCGTTGCACCCCTTCGTCCACGACCAGGGCGTATCCGGTCTTGCGGACCGAGTTAAGCAAGGTTTCCCTGTCCAGCGGAAATAGGGTGCAAGGATCAATGACCTCGGCGTCGATGCCGGCCTCGGACAGCAGGTCGGCAGCCTTTAGTGATACTCCCACCATGCTGGAGGTGGCGACGATAGTTACATCGCCGCCGGGCCGCATAATCTCGGCCTGGCCGAAGGGTATGGTGTATTCTCCCTCGGGTACGGAACCCGTGTCGTTGTACATCATCTTGTCCTCGAAGATGACGACGGGATTGTCCTCTCGTATGGCGGTCTTGAGCAGGCCCTTGGCATGGCGCGGACTCGAAGGTACGGCCACCTTGAGGCCGGGAATGTGGGCGAAGAAGGCATGCAGGCTTTGGGAGTGCTGGGCCGCCGACGAACGTCCGGCGCCCATGGTCGTGCGAATGGTCAGCTGGACCCTGCATTGCCCCCCCGACATGTAGCGGATCTTGGCCGCCTGGTTGATGATCTGGTCCATGGAGAGGAGGGAAAAATCGCCGAACATGAGCTCGCAGATGGGACGCAGGCCGGTCATGGCGGCACCGACGCAGAGACCGACAAAACCGGCCTCCGCAATGGGAGTATCCATGACGCGCTCGGGGCCGAACTCCTCGAACAACCCCTCACTGCACTTGAAGATTCCACCGGAATCGCCCACGTCTTCGCCCATCAGGAATACAGTTTCGTCGCGCTGCATTTCTTCGCGCATGGCCTGGGTAATAGCTTCTCTGAAGGTGATTTCCTGATCAGGCATATAGGTCCTCGTAGGCTTGTTCGGGTGGGGGCAAAGGTGAGTCTTTGCCAAACTCAACGGCGTCCAGGACTTCCTGTTCGACCTGCCTTTGCAGAGAGTCGAACTCTTCCTGCGTGGCAACCTTGGTTTTGCACATGTGGTCTCCAAGGAGCTTGATCGGATCCTTGTTGTCCATCCACCACCTTACCTCGTCGTTGGTGCGGTAGTGGCCTCCATCCCCCACGTGGTGGCCGCGGAAGCGGTAGGTCTTGGCTTCGACCAAGGTCGGACCCTTGCCCTGGCGAGCCTTGGCAACCGCGGTGGAGACGGTTTGGTAGACCCCGAGCACGTCCGATCCATCAGTGATGACCCCCTCTATTCCCAGGCCCTCGGCGCGCTGGGCAATGTCCTCGACGCCGGTCACTTTCCGGTAGGAAGTGTGCTCGCCGTACTGATTGTTTTCGCAGACGTAGATGACGGGCAGATCCCAGATCACGGCCATGTTGAGGGTCTCGAGCATGATGCCTTGATTGGCGGCGCCGTCGCCGAAGAAGCACACGGCTACCTGGTCGGTGCCGCGCTTCTTGGCAGAGAGGGCCGCTCCGGTTGAGATTCCGAATCCACCGCCGACTATGCCGTTGGCCCCGAGGATTCCTACCGACATGTCGGCGATGTGCATGGAGCCGCCCTTGCCGCGGCAATAGCCTGTCTCCTTGCCCATGATCTCTGCCATCATGCGATCGAGTTCGCCGCCCTTGGCCAGACAATGGCCGTGGCCGCGGTGGGTACTGGTGATGTAGTCGTCATCCCTGAGAGCCGCACAGGTGCCAACGGCCACACCCTCCTCGCCGATGTATAGGTGCGCCAAACCGGGCATGAGGCCGCGGGTGTAGACGTCCCAAACATTTTCTTCGAAGAAGCGGATCTCGTTCATTTTGCGGTACATGAACCATAGCTTGTCCGCATCGATCTGGGCTTTCTCCTTCTTCCTGCTCTTTGTTTTGGCCTTCGCCTTTCTTATTTGCTTCGCCATATTTTTGCCTTGGACACTTCTTGGTAGGGGTGGTTGGCAGCGATGATTTCAGGCAGGAAAATTAGTGATTCCCGTCTGGAGTCGTCAAGAGCAAAAAAAGCCGGAATGTCACGCGGACATCCCGGCTATGACCTGCGCCCGTAAACCCCCGGGCGACTATTCATTCTTTTCAAATTGTTCTGCGTTGTCCTCTTTATACTGGTCCCACTCGCCAGGGGAATCTTTCAGTTCGAAATACTTGGCGTTGATCTCGGTGAAGTGTATCCACTCTTCGGGAAGATCCTCCTCGGCGAAAATGGCTTCCACCGGGCACTCCGGTTCACAGGCCCCGCAATCGATGCATTCGTCGGGGTCTATGTACAGTATGGGCTCTCCTTCGCCGTCGGTGGGGTGGATGCAATCGACCGGACATACCTCGACGCAGGATTTGTCCTTTACGTCGAGGCAGGGTTCGGCAATGACATAGGTCATGATTTCCTCCTGAATATGGCAGAATAGTCTTACGGGTCCGAAGAAATATTGAAGGGATAAGTAAGCCTAAGCGGCAAATACTGTCAAGCCTCGAGATTGTGCAGCAGGCCAGAGACTGTAAAGGAACTGATTGCTTTGACCTGAAAGGTCGGGCGGGCGATGGAATCGGCCGTGTATTCCACCGCAGAACCGGCTCCTCCGTAGAGCTTTTCAAGGACGATGCCCAGAGAGGTTTGGATCTCTGCGGTGCTGGGAACTCGGAGTCGATCAACGGTCGTCAAGGAAAACTCCTCGCCGCGGAATTTCACCTTGCCTTTCAGATCCGGATCCCGTTCCAGGCGGTGACAGGCCTTGAGAGCAGCGGCAAAGACGCACTTCAAACGGGTGGGAAGGTCTCCCTCCATTGGCCTTTTGCGGGCGTAGAGCAAACCTGGTTTGTCGTTGGCGTTGTCGATGCTGTAATTGGCTTCGTGGCCTACGAGGAGGGTAACCGGACCGGCGTGAATGTGGCTGTAGTCGGCTACGTCTATCAGAACCTCATCAGAGCTGTTGGATATCCAGCCGTTGAAGGTCCGGAAAGTGTCGTCGGGTGAGACGGTCCAGATTTCGAGAAAGAATTTGACGTTGATTCGGTAAAGGTCCATTGCCTTGGATTCTATCAACCGGAACCCGGAGTTCAAGGAGCTGGGCTGGTTGTGGACATGGCGTCGAAGCAGCGATAGGTGGCCTCGATAAAGAGGCCGGCTTCTTCGCTGGTCTTGCGCGCCAGATCCTGGGTGTATTCCGTCACCTCGGTTTCATGGGCCCGCAACAGGTAACGGGCGAACTTGTCCTGGGCATAGGTGTCCCAGAATAGCTTGGTGTCATAGAAGCGCTTGCGGAACTCGGCCACAATGGTTCGGGCATCCTCCGGAATGTCGAGATACTGGGTTTTGACCAGAGCCTTGGCAGCATGCAACATGGCGCTGTATGCGGTTCTGTAGGACTTTTCGTAGTCTCCCTCGTCGAGCAGGACCTGGGCTTCGAATGCTTCGCGCTCACAGTCCGAGAGTTCGAAGTGGATCAAAGGTACGACCTCGCCGGCGCATTCTCCTTTGCCCATGTCTCCGAGAGTGAATTCCCGGGGGTCGCCCCAATCGCTGTAGTAGGAGGCATCTTCAGCGTGCGGCGGGACCTGGGTGAGGTCGTCGAGCATGGCTTTGGCTTCTCTTTTTCCGATGCGCCGGATGTAGTCCTGAAAGCTCTCTCCTTTGGCGCGGCCTTGAATGTAGCTCTCCGTCATGCGAGCCACCACGTCGGGGATGCGCCTGGAGGGCACTGCCCCGATGGGCAATCCGAATGACGCGGCGTTCTCGGACCACTGACCACCCAGGACCACCTGGAAGTGGGGCACCGTGTAGCCGCCTACCTTGCGGCTGATCCCGTAAAACCCCAGGTCGGCGATGTGATGCTGGCCGCAGGAGTTGAAGCATCCACTGAGCTTGATGCGCAGGTCTTTGACGGCCTGGTCGAAGTGCAGGTTCTGGGCGGCCAGGCGCTTGCGCAGTTCGGCGGCCAGACCCCGTGAAGAGGCTATGCCAAGCCTGCAGGTATCGGTGCCGGGGCAGGCGGTGACGTCGACAATTGTTCCCGCCCCCGCCTGATGGAGTCCGATTTTCCTCAAGTCGCCATAGAGTTCGGGCAAGTCGGCTTCTCTGACCCAGCGCAGGACGATGTTCTGCTCCACTGTAGTGCGCACTGTGTCCTTGACGTAGCGCCGAGAAATAGCCGCCAGGGCGCGAAGTTGCTCGGCGGTTATGTCGCCGAGGGGCAAGGCGACCGTGGCCACCACGTAGCCTTCCTGGCGCTGGTGATAGACATTGGTTTCGTACCACTCGTCGAAGCCTTCTTCCCCCACTTGCCGGTCGAGGGCCTGGCCGGGCTTGAGGCCTTCCTCGTTGCAGCTGTGCAAGTCGTCCAGATAGGCGGTCCAGCGCTCGTCCTGGGGAATGGCGTCCCGTTCTTCAAGAACCAGTCGGCGGAACTCCTCGATTCCCAGCTTGGCCACCAGGAATTTGATGCGGGCGCGGGCGCGATTGGCCTTTTCTCCCAGGCGTGCAAAAACTCGCGAAAGGGCCTGAATCGTCGGCAGCAGTTCCTTCTCGGAGACGAATGGGTCAAAAAGCTTGGCCTGGTGCGGGACGGCCCCCAGCCCTCCACCTACGTAAAGTTCAAAGCCGTGTTCCTCCTTTCCGGCGACCATTCGGGTCGCGGCGATGGCCCCCAGGTCGTGCATAGAGGTCAGGCCGCAGGCCTCGTGCTTGCAGCCGGAGAAGGCGGGTTTGAACTTGCGGCCGAAGTCCTGGACATCGGGATGTCCCAGGAGGAAATAGGCGCAGGATCGGGCATAGGGTGTAACGTCGAAGGCCTCGGTGCGGCAGACGCCGGAGAGGGGACAAGCGGTGACATTGCGAACCGAGTTGCCACAGGCCTCGCGGGTGGTGATACCGACGGCGGCAAGGCGGCGCATAAGATCGGGAGTGTCGTCGATGTGGACGAAGTGGAGCTGGATGTCCTGACGCGTGGTGACGTGGCAGATGGCATCGGAGTATTCCTCGCTGAGATCGGCAAGAATCTCCATTTGCTCGGTGTTGAGACCGCCGAAGGGGATCTTGATGCGCTGCATCCCCGGGGCGTCCCACATGGCGTTGGTGCCCTTGGTAAGCTTGCCACTGGGAAAGTTCAAACTTTGGATATAGGCCCCGTCGCGGCGCTCCCCGTTGTCGTAACGCTGACCGTAGACCCCGCGCCGCAGGCGGGTCTCCATGAAGATGATCTCGTCAAGCTTGTTTTGTTTTCTCAGCTCGATCTGAGTCTCGAAGTGGTCGATCTCTTCACCCCAGGCTGCCGGGATGCGGTCGGCCAGATGTTCTTTCCAATTCGCGGATGCGTTCATGATTTGCTACCTGAGTGATTGAAATTTGGTGTAGAAAAAAGTCGGAACAGTTTAAGGTATATAGTGAGTCCTCGCTGTCAAGATAGTGAGTCCTTGCTGTCAAGCTCGGCGAGCTAAAACAGGGTGTAATTTCTCTTGTGCTCCGCAATTAGATGTCCACCATTGGGCGTCACGTCTGGGACGGGAACCGCAGACCACCAGAATCTTGCAACAAGCCGGTGGTCGCTTTTTCTCTGGGGAATATATGGAAAATGAAAGGGCCTCAAGACCGTTGATTGTTGGTCCCAAAACCAGCGGCAGCATTCGGTTTGGAGCTGATTGACAAAGGGTCTGAGGCGGGCTATCATAGCTCCGGAACAGGACCGGAAAGGAGAGCGAAATCATGAGTGAAGCGTTGCGCTATCCGCCCCTTACAGAAGCTTTGAAATCGCGCAAATTGACCGCTATGCTGCGATTTTTCGGGCCCGGGGCCATCATTGCCTCGGTGACCATCGGCAGTGGCGAGACCGTATTTGCCTCCCGCGGAGGGGCGCTGTTCGGCTATGCGCTGCTGTGGTGTTTCGTGGGCGGTGGCCTTATGAAGTTTGTCCAGGTCTACACTGCGGCGCGCTATACCACCTTGACCGGCGAGCACCCCATTGAGCGCTGGAAGTACCTTCCTGGACCGCGTGGGTGGGCGGTGTGGGTGCTGTCCATCGCGACGGTGCTGTGTTTCCCCCTGTGGTTGTCGGGGTTGCCCAAGATGCTGGGCGGCTTGACGGTGTGGATCTTCGATCTGGGAAATGTGGACTTCTGGGGTGATCCACGCGTCTGGGGAACGGCCTTTGTAGCCGCCGCAATTGCCCTGACCATGGTGCAGAGCTACGCTGCCCTGGAGCGTACCCAGACTCTAATTGCCGGCCTTTTGCTGTTGAGTATCCTGGTGGCTGCCTTGGTTTTGCAGCCAGATTGGGTCAAGGTGATCGCCGGAACGGTCATCCCAACCATGCCGGCCTATGCTCCCTGGGTTTTCGCCAAATACCCGGACATAGCGGCGCGTTCCGCATGGGTTGAGCTAGGAACCTACCTTGGGGCCATTGGGGGCGGCACTCAGGACTATTTCGGCTACATAGGCATGCTGCGAGAGAAGGGTTGGGGACTGATGGGGCGAAAGGTGGAAGATCACCCCAACGGGGTCGCCCTGGCAACTGACCCAGACAATTACAAGCTGGGAAAGAGTTGGTTGCGCGCGCCCTTCATCGACATGTCGGTATCATTCGGCTGTATCGTTTTATTCACTTTGGCATTTATGGTCCTGGGGGCGGTGGTGCTCTATCCCCGACAGGTCGTACCCTCGGGTCTGCAATTGCTTTCGGTACAGGCCGAGTTTCTCACTCTCTTGCACCCCAACCTCCTCTATCTTTACCAGTTAGGAGTTTTCACGGCTTTTTTCGGCACTATTCTCGGGGCATACGAACTCTATGTGCGGACTACCAACGAGTGTCTGCGGCCCCTGGTCACCCGGGTGAGGGATATTCCGCTGCGCTCTCTGCGGCCCTGGGTCGTGGCCTACTGCGGCATCGGCGGGGTGGCGATCATGTGGCTAGGGGGCAACCCGGTTCAAATCGTGACTCCAGCGGCCATATTCGGCGGGGTCCTGACCTGCGGTCTATGGTGCCTTCTCATGATCTGGACGGATCGCCGCTTTCTGCCCCGACCGCTGCAGATGGGCCCCGTGCTCCTGATCCTCAACCTTTTCAGCGGATTGTTCCTGACCGGATGGGGGTTGAGGGGAGTCTACGACTTCGTTACAGGCTGAAGCAATGGTTGCAGATGCAGGGATCTGGAATCGGGTCGAAGCGGTCCTGGGCAGTGGCGTGCGCCTGGTGCTGGCGACTACAGGCGGCGGCAGCGAGCTTGTGACCTGGCTGTTGAACCACCCGGGAGCCTCGCGGGCGGTAGTGGAGGTTCAGGTGCCCTACCACGAGCGGGCAGTGCAGGACTACCTGGGGGCCCCGGGACCGCACCGGGCAAACGCAGACACTGCCCGCGACCTTGCTACCCGGGCATTTGCCCGCCTCCGCATCCTGGACAGACCCACGGGCTTTGCCCTCGGGCTGGGATGTACGGCCGCCCTGGCTACAAACCGGGTGAGGCGCGGAGATGAGCAGGCCTTCCTGGCGCTGCGCCTCGAAGATGAATATCGCTTTTTTTCCTTGGATTTCGTCAAAGGCGGAGCAGACCGCCTCAAGCAGGAAGACATACTCAGCCGCTTCGCTCTCACTGCCCTGGAAGAGGCCTGTGGCATGCCCCTTCCAGGGTCCGAGTGGCCGGCATGGGTCCGGGTCGAAAAGCGCGTCCTCTCCGCGCGGGACCCAATCGACCTGCTATTGCGGGGAGAGGTAGATGTGGTCGCGGTTGGAGTTGGAGGAAGGGCAATACTGGAGGTTGAGCGGGGCAATAGATTGCTTGTCCCCGGTTCCTTCAATCCATTCCACCGCGGTCATGCTGAGTTGGCCGTGGCTGTTCAGCAGCAGCTTGGACTTTCTCCGTGCCTGGAGATCTCGGTGGAAAATGTAGACAAGCCTGCTCTGTCGCGGGCAGACCTGGAAAATCGCCTGGAACAGGTCAGGGGACGGTTTCCCGTGGTGCTGACGCGGGCGCCGACTTTCTTGGGGAAATCGCGTCTATTCGGCAATTGCCGCTTTGTGATCGGTTGCGATACAGCGGTGCGGCTGATTGATTCGAGTTACTATGAAGCAGGGGCCCAAGGACTCAAGGCAGCCCTGAGCGAAATGGCGGCGAATGGTTGTACTTTCCTGGTGGCGGGGAGACTTCACCATGGACGATTTATGACCTTGGAAGACCTAGAGTTGCCCCGAGGCTATGAAAAGATGTTCGAAATTGTTCCTGAAGCATCCTTTCGTGCCGATATCAGTTCTACCGCAATTCGAGATTCGACCAGTATCTGAGGAATTCCCCCACCCCTCCATACACCCGCCTTTCTAGTGTTTCTTTGGCGTATCAAGCCCGTTTCACGGTCTATCCATCTTTGCTCCTGATTTTCCGGGTTTCCCTCCTGGAGCAAACCATACCCATCTTTTTTACAACAAGTTAGCTCTGTACCGACGCCCCCGGCACGGATCTTGCTCCCACAGGATCAAAGCCTTTGGGGCACCAATCCCCATCTATCTCTTTTTCAACCCTTTCAAGGAGGGAATCATATGGGATTTCGCATTTTATTCGCCTTCATCTTCCTGGCTGCTCCACTTGCCGCCTCGGAGCCGAAGCAGGTAGTTTTCAGCGAGCTTATGTGGATGGGCAGCAATGCCTCAAGTGCGGACGAGTGGATCGAGTTGTACAACCGGAGCAACGTAGAGATCGATTTGTCCGGGTGGACCATCACTCGGCTGGCCAAGGACGGCGAAGAGATCATGCTGCAGATAGAGGGAGGTCACATCGGCCCTCACGGCACGTTCCTCATTGCCAATTACCAACCCGATAACAAACAATCCATGTTGGCCATCGACCCCCAGCAGGTGAGTCCAGCCATTGCCCTGCCCAACACCAAGCTGCAACTCAGTCTGTACAATGGAAATCCGGAAGAAAATGCCGAACTCATGGATGTGGCGGACGACGGCAAGGGTGCCCCTCTGGCGGGAGACACCAAACTTAAACGCGCCATGGTTCGCCTTGCCTTCGACCAGAGCGGCATCTTGGCAACCAGCTGGGGTACCGCTCGAGAGACGAGCGGCTGGGACGAGGGTGCTACAGAGCGCGGCACCCCGGGATCCATCCCCGATTATCTTCAGGTCACTACGGCAGGAGAACAAACTGCCACCGATATCCAGACCGCGAGCTGGGCAGTACTCAAAACCAACTTTGCCGAGGAGTGAAGCAACCGAAAACCCAAAATTCGGTTGCTTCGGTCTTGCGCCAAATCATTCCGGAATTTCCCGGTCTGCCTCGTGCCTGCTGTAGAATCCTGGGAGGCTGACACGGTTTCGAACCGGCACCCAACACAAGCTAGTGCCGCCACCCTGAAATGTCGTGACAAGGTGAAACTTGGCATGACATTTCAGGGTTTGAACAACGCCTTGACCTGCCCCCAACTGGCAGCCTGCACGCTGGAAATTTGCGCCGGAGGCATGAGCATCAGGTCCGCAAAACGCTCGGAAAGCATATGTGCGTTCTGTCCTCCCGACAGCGACCACTTGGCATCGAAAAGGACGGGGCTCGTATCAAAATCGTTGAACTCAATATTGAAGCCAATGGTCTCGTTCTCTTGGAGGATATGCTGCTCGCTGAAAATGTTCGTCCTCATGTCCACTCGATCAAAAGGCGTGAGCATGAACTCGTAGGATAGGACTGCGGGACCTCCCACCATGCCGTCCAGGGCATAGGCGGCAGCGGTGAAGGGCCCGTCGGCCAGAGCGTACCAGCCCGCCGCGGAAAAATTGATGAAGAAGTCCTCGTCCGGAGGAGGTCCGGCAATGACGAAGTGCTGGGCTGCGGACCCGTTCAATTTGAATTGCTCTTCGGCACTGAGATCGCGAAAATTGGCATACTGTCCACCGGAGTGGTCGGAATCGACAAAGATGTTCATGCTGTCATCTTGCCAGATTCGCAGAGGGGCCGTTCCTTCGGGCCGATCTATCTGGTGGACATCATCCCTAACCTGCGCTGCAACATAGAGCTTATTCTCAGCTTTGTTCCAGCCCACCATCAAGCGCACGGAGAAATCGCCAGGGTTGGGGTCCGCACCGTGGACGAGATCGTGAAAATCTTCCGTGGTTATCACGAAGGATTGGTCTATAAGGTCCCAATCGCTCAGATCGCCGTCGATAACAGGGACAAGGCGATCTGGAAAATGAAAAGCCTTGAAGATTTCGCCTGGAGGAAGATGACCGTATGCAGAGGCGCCGAAGTCCGGCAAAAAGCCCAGGGCCAGCAAGGCAATCCCGATTGGCCTGAGGCCAATTCCTCTCAGTTGTGACACGACATTCCTGTCCTAATTTTAGGAGATCCGGACCTATCTTTAATCAAAACCGCTGAGCACCCGGAGGCGTTTTTCGACCAAGTCCGTAACTTTGTTCACATCGCCGACATGGTCAGAAAAAAAAGGTTCACCAATGCGAAAGTAGACTCGTGAAAGGGGCTTTTTATAACTTTCGTATTCAAACCCGATGGGAATTATGGGTATTCTCAAACCATGGCGGTGCTCGACGTCCAGCATGTGTTCGACAATTTCTTTTTGCAGGTGGCCGATTGTGTCCTGGCACCGCATCCCTTCCGGGTGGGAAACGACAAGCTCTCCACGTCTGTAGAGCCAAGCCAGGTAATCCAAGGCTCCTTGGTTGTGCTCTCTGGCCCAGCGGATCTGGGCTTTTCTTTTTTCTCGATTTTTTAGGCGGCGAAGATCCTTGGGCCGAACGATCTTGATCCCACCCGATAATTCCAGCAGCTTGTGGAGCCCTACCTTCATCACGTAGTTGGCATAGCGCCGGGTAATTTTGTAAAGGAGCACCCCCTCGACCGGGATATCGCGGTAGGCCCGGTGTTTGGGCAATAACAGAGCCGGACCCTGGCGGGGCAAGTGTTCTTCCCCTTCCACGATCAGGCGATGGTAGATAAGAGCCCCTTTGCTCAACAAGCGCACGGCACAGGCAAAACTTTCCTTTCGCCGCATTTCGAATTTGACCGGAGGACCCGTTTCCGACATATCAGGTAATAAAAAAAGGGGCCTGAGAACTAAAGCCCCGTGTTCGCAATTGCTGGTTTCTTCAACCTGAGCCTATCGAAATAATTCCTTTATCTTTCCCCAGGTGCTCTCGTCTACTTCGGTGCGAGTAACCTCCAGTGGGATGGCCGATAAAATCCGGCTGAGATCGCCTCCCGTCCCGCTGGCGACAAGTTCGCCTTTTCTGTCGAAGAGAAGAGCAAAATTTTCTTCCTCACTGAGTTGATCCGTCAACATTGCCGCCGAACGCTTTTTTTCTGTCAATTCAACCCAACTCAATAGTTTGCCGGGAAAACCCTGGTGGCGGCGAAAACCGGGGAGAGAGTAAGAGTCCCCATCGGACGCCTGCTCCAACCTGGCGATCCTGACGACCTGCAAATTCCGCCGGAGAGATCGGGACAGAGCTTCAAGTTCCTCGGCGTGGAGGTGATGTGCAGCTTCGTCAGGAGAAAACAAATAATACAGCGTGTAAGGGTGGGTGGATCCTTGGGACTCGCCCCTCAATCGCCCGTAGTCATACCCGTGAACTTGACTTTGAAAATTCAGGAGAAACCCAAGGACCAATATCGGGATCCAGCGCATAGAGCAGGTTGCCTCCAGGACTACAATTTGATCGCTTTTGATTCGCCGGACAGGATGAATCCTACCGGGTTGGCAAAATATAACCCAAGGCCTGAAATATATCAATACTTTGGGCGGGATCTCGGAATTGATACCAGGCTAGGCCGATTAACTTCTTGAGAATATGGGAGAAACAAGCATGGGTTAAGGGGGTGGCGACCTGTAAGCAGCCGACGAAATGGAAAAGGATGAGCCGTTTTCGGCAGTTGCGGTTTGAAAATAAGTTAAAGGCAGAGCGGGCGTTGGCGGGCGCAGAATCACGAGGTTTTTTCTTCTGTGGTCAGAACAATCCGGCCGCTCGCATAGTCGGACAAAGCGATGACAGCCGGACCCGCGGGAGACTCGGATTCTTCGCCCTGAGACGGTTCCCTGGCTTCATAGTTGACATGCCGGGCGCGAAGGGACAAGGCGCGGCAGGCCGCGTAGGTATTTTCCGTTTCTTCCAGTTTGAAGTCCAACTCTCTGGCAAACATTCCTCTCAATTTTAGATACCCTCCACTAATGGCTTAATAAATAAATGTTTAAAGATAAGGGTTGGCACTTCATTGGGCAAGATTGGTGCCAAATGTTCGCTCGCCGGCACGAACGCTCAGGGAAAGGTTGTTCTGAGGAGGTGGCATGGGACAAATGTAGTCAGGGTCGTAAGCGCAATATGGGTTGTAAGCCATATTGAAATCAAGTAGATAACTACCATTCCCAATAGATGTCAAATGGACGTAACGACCACCTGAATAGGTCTGGTGGCCGCTCGTGGTATCTTTGAACAGGGCGAGGAGTTCGTCCTCTTCCAGGCTGCGATAGATTTCCAAGCGGAAGGGTTTACCCTCGATCCTGGCCACAAAGCGGCCGAATCTTTCCATGGCCACTACCGAACCTGCGTTGGTGGGTACCTGTATTCGCCGGCGCCTGCCATAGATATGAAGATCCCCAACCAGACGGAACTTGGGATCTACTGGGAAATAGTCCAGGCCCTTGAACTCCGAACGCAGTGAGACCGGGAGGGGAGAGTCTAGCCAATGGCGCAGAAAATTATCCCGGGCTTTGCGGCTCTCCTCGACCCGGGCATTCAAATCCGCATGTGTCGGCAGATCCACGGAATCGGCGGAAGTGGTTTCTGCTGGGATTTGAATCGGGATTGAGAGCAGGCACAAGATGGGAAAGAAACTGCGTCGGAAGCCCATGGTCGCTCCTTGTTGACATTGAAGTAGCAGGTAGGTAAACTATCGAAAAACATGCGGGTTTCGGCAATTATGTTCAGGTCCCATAATGAAATTCCCCGCCGCCTGATAGCCGGCGGGGAGGGCCCTGGCAGGGTATGCTGATCGAGCACAATTTCGCCAGATCCTACAGAGGGCAAGGCCTATCCACCCCTCTTCTTGTGGGCACCGGGGTTAAAAGGAGGAGAAAGTAAGATGCGTCTGCGAGATAAGGTAGCAGTTGTCACAGGCGGGAGTTCAGGGATTGGGCGGGGTATCTGCCTCGAGTTTGCCCGCGAAGGGGCGCACGTGGTGGTTGCCGATATCCAGGAAGATCCAAAGAGGGGAAAATACCATGACCGGGATGTGCACACCACCACGGTAACCGAAGTCGAAAAATTGGGAGGACAGGGGCATTTTGTGCAGACGGATATGGGCGACGAGGGAGCCGTGCGCGATCTCCTCTCCCGCAGCGTCGAGCATTTCGGGGGCCTCGACATTCTGGTCAACAACGCCGGGATTACCATTGTGGGTAATTGCCAGGAGTTGTCGGTCGCCGCCTGGGACCGGATTGTGGGGGTCAACCTCAAGGGGGTTTTCCTTGCAACCAAATTCGCCCTGCCCCACCTCAAAAAATCGCAGGCGGGCCGGATAATCAACATCGCCTCGGTGCATGCTTTTCACGGCGGCAGCGGGCCGGCTTACGCTCCGACCAAGGCTGCAGTGGTCAACCTGACGCGCGATACTGCGGTAGAGGTAGCGGCCGACAACATAACGGTCAATGTCATTTGTCCTGGCTACATTGAGACGCCAATACAGGATTATCAGACCGAGGAGCAGATTGCCGCGGCGCTGGAGCGGACCCCTTTGCCGCGCTTCGGCACTCCGCGCGATATTGGCCGCGCCTGTGTTTTCTTCGCTTCGGACGATGCTGAGTGGATCACGGGCGCGGCGTTGCCGGTGGATGGGGGTTGGTTGGCGCCGATTATGTAGGAGCGACCTTGGTGCCACCTGATGTGCCGTCCGAAGCACAGCTTGCAGCATCGGAAACGCCGCAGCGAAATAATCCCAAGGTATTCCAGGGAAGGCCACCAGGGACCACGGGCAGTCCGAAGCTTCAGTGGTGAAAGAGCCTGACCCCCGAATTTATCAAGGTCATACCGTACTGGTCGGCCGCTTCGATCACCTGCTGGTCCTGTACCGATCCGCCGGTTTGGACCAGGTACTCCACTCCACTTCTGTGAGCCCGGTCAATATTGTCGCGGAATGGAAAAAAAGCATCCGAACTCAGAGCTACTCCTCTCATACCATTGAGCCATTCGCGCTTTTCTTCTGGAGTCAGACGCCGGGGTACCTCGTGGAAATGCGCGGCCCAGGCTTTCAACTCGGCCGGAGTGACCTCCTCCTGCAAGAAAAGGTCGATAGCGTTGATGCGTGCTGACCGCCGCAGGCCTTTTTTAAATGTCATTTTGCGAAGGCAGGGGTGCTGGCGCAGGCGCCAATTGTCCGCCTTTGCTGCGGCCAGGCGCACGCAGTGGACTCGTGACTGTTGACCGGCGCCGTTGCCGATGATCTGTCCGTCGAGGGCTAGACAGACCGAGTTAGATTGGGTGTACTTCAGGGCAATGGTGGCTACGGTCAGGTCACGGCGGGCGCTTTCGGGGAGGTTTTTGCGCGCCGTCACCACTCCGGAGAAAAAGGCATCGTCCGGAACAAAGGTATTGCGCTGTTGTTCCAGGGTTAAACCAAAGACCTCGCGGCGTTCCAGCGGAGAAGACTCGTAGCCCGGATCGATCCGCAAAATCGGGAAGCGTCCACCCTTCTTGCTTTTGAGAATTTTCAGGGCTTCGTCTTCGTAGTTTGGGGCAATTACACCGTCTGAAACCTCGACCTTGATCAGTTGAGCAGTGGACCGGTCCACACTATCGCTCAGGGCAATCCAGTCTCCGAATGAGGCCAGACGGTCTGCGCCGCGAGCACGGGCATAGGCTGTGGCCAGGGGGCTCAGTTCCATTTCCTCAACGAAGTAGGCTTTCTTGAGGGCGGAGTCCAGGGGCACAGCCACGGCGGCTCCGGCTGGACTCAGGTGTTTGAAGGAGGCGGCGGCGGGCAGGTCCAAGATCTGCTTGAGTTCGCGTACCAACTGCCAGGAGTTGAGCGCGTCCATCAGGTTGATGTAGCTGAGATCTCCGTTGAGGGCCCGGAGGGGGAGGTCGCCTCCGCTGCACATGTAAAAACGAGCCTGACCCTGATGCGGATTACAGCCGTAGCGCAGGTTGATTTCAGTGGGCATTGATCACCCCGATTGACAATGTATTATAGCCTGGTTATTATGTTACCCCTGACACCAGATTGGTTATGCTCGCAAAATTGAAGCTTTCCTGCAAGGGACGAGGGAAGGGTCTATGTTCAAAGGCTGTCATACTGCGCTGATAACCCCAATGAAGGAGGACGGCGGTATTGATTTTGCCGGCCTCGAGCGGCTTATCGATTTTCAGGTCGCCAACCGGATCAAGGGAGTCCTGGCGGTCGGGACAACGGGAGAGAGCCCCACCCTGATCGAGAAAGAACACAACGAGGTGATCGCGCGCACCTGCAAGCAGGCTCGGAAAAATTGCGTGGCCATTGCCGGCACGGGAAGCAACTCCACTCGCGAAACCTTGGTGGGATCCGAACACGCATCTCACGTAGGTGCCCATGCCGTGCTCCTGGTCGATCCCTACTACAACGGACCCAGCTCTCTGGAAATAAGGCGCGAGTACCTCGAACCCGTGGCGCGGGAATTCCCACAGCTCCAGGTGATTCCCTACATCATTCCCGGTCGAACCGGCACCATGATGTCGGCCGAAGACCTGGCTATTCTGGCCGGCGAGTACGCAAACGTCTCCTCCGTCAAAGAAGCCACCGGTGATCTGGACAACATGGAAAAGACCAGGCGGCTCTGCGGCGGTGACTTCGCCATTCTTTCCGGCGACGATGACAAAACTGTGGCCATGATGAAAAGCGACAGGATCAAAGCTGTAGGGGTAATCTCTGTGGCCTCAAATGTGATTCCCCGCCCCATCCAGCGTCTGACCGAGCTGCTCAACGCGGGCGACTGGGTCGCGGCGGACGAATTGGCTGCAAACCTGCAACCACTTTTCGGCATCGTCACAGTATTAACCACCGAGCAAACCCCTTATGGCCCGGTGCAGTGCAAAGCCCGCAATCCCCTTGCGATCAAAACCTTGATGAATCTTTTGGGCATGCCCTCCGGACCCTGCCGGCGCCCACTTGGGAAAATGACCCGAGCCGGTGCCCGGGTAGTAGTGGAGGCGGCGCGTAAGGCTCATGAAAACGATCCTGCCACACTGGCGCCGGTGGCCGAGTTCTTCGGGGTGGATATCGATGCCCGTCTGCAGAAAGACGAGCTGGTCGAGGAGCTCGCATATAGTGCATATTAACAAGGCCGAAGTCGGTCCTATGGAACGAGCGCTATGGTCGACATAGTCGTTTGCGGGGTGGCCGGACGCATGGGACAGCGTCTGGGCGGTCTCATCATTGATAGTGATGACCTGAACCTGACCGGCGGCAAAGAACGTCCTGGTCACGCGGCTGTTGGCCGGGACCTCGGCGAGGTCCTTGGCTCTCGCCCACTGGGGCTGCAAGTGGGCGACGACCTCGAATCCGTAATAGAAAAGAACTGTGTCGCGATCGTTTTCACCACGCCTGATTCGACCTTGGAAGATGCGGTCGTGTGCGCGGAAAAGGGCGCAGCCATGGTGGTGGGTACCACGGGTTTTTCGGACGAGCAACTAACCGAATTTCATCGGATAGTGGAGCCCATTCCCTGCGTGTTTGCGCCGAATTACAGCACGGCAATGAACGTTTTGTTCAAGCTGGTAGAGGAAGCCGCCCGCATCCTTGGCGACGACTACGACATAGAAGTAGTCGAAGCACACCATCGCATGAAGGTGGATGCGCCCAGCGGTTCGGCCCTGGGTCTGGCCGCCAAGGCGGCCGAGGGACTGGGCCGCAACCTGAGCGAAGTAGCCGTCCATGGACGCCAGGGCCTGGTTGGGGAGCGGACCCGGCAAGAGATCGGCATACACGCTCTTCGTGCTGGCGATCTGGCTGGCGATCACACCGTGCTCTTCGGGGCTCCCGGCGAGTACATAGAGTTGCGCCACCACGCTACAAGCCGCGATGCATTTGCCCTCGGGGCGTTGCGGGCTGCTCGCTTTGTGGCGCAGGCCACCCCGCGTTTATATTCCATGGGAGATGTGTTGGGTATTGGCTAGTGGCCTTATCAACAACCCACTAGTATTGCATCTGGGCGGACATAGGGTCCCTTTCAGCATTCGGGCTTGAAAAGGCGGCGCGGTCCGGGCCACATCCTCTGGATTTTGTCGCGCAGCCGAGCGGCCTCCTCAAAATTCTCCGTGGCAACCGCCACGTTCAGGTCGCGTTCAAGTTGCTCGCGCTTCGACAGCGGCCTTTTCTGTTCCACCTCTTCGTGCCATTCGCGCAGGAACGAGAGTTCGGGCAGATCCTCTTCGAGGCCTTCCCCTTCCCACTCTTCGAGGTATTGTTCCAGATGTCCAATGCCCGCCTGGATTTCCTGGAGGGCTACCTGATAGTCGTCCTCACCAAGAGCTAGCATGGCCTTTGCCCTGGTCTGCATCATGATGCTGTGAGGATAATACTGATCGAAGTACCACTTGACTTCTTCGCTATGGGCGTATTTTTGCACGGTCGAGAATATGCCCAGCACATGTTCGGTATCGCGTACGACGCCGGCGTAGTCCTCAAGATAAAACAGGCTCAGGTAGCGATGATAGTACTGCCATGCCTCTTGGAATAGTCCCTCGCATTCCTCTTCATCCAGGCTGATATCTTCTTTTATCGTCTCGTAGTAGTGCAGCAAGGAGGGATGATCGTGAGGATGTTGACCGTCCGGACGGCCATCCAATTCAAGTTGCATAATGCCCAGATCCATGCGTATCTGGATTTTTTCCTTGCCGCCTTTGGACTTGATCCGGCGTGCGGTAAATTCGTTTGGGTTGAATTGCCACTCTTTCAGTAGGTCGCTGATGTCGTAGTTCATTTGTCGTAATTTCCTGCGGAAGAGGCAAGCCTGCGATGTATACAACCGGAAATATACGCTATAAAGGGGTTCCGCGCTACCTGTGCCCAGGCGGCAATAGTCCCGGCAAGACGGTGCGGTGACAGTCGAATTACACCTGGAAAGGATGCGGTCCAGCCACAGCTTTGTTGCGCCTGCGCCCTGTGGCTGCTATAAGCTGGATGGGGGCGGATTCATCCCCATTTTGCCCGAGTCAGGGGCTTTTTGCGGAGGAAACCTTGGGTCGCGCTCGAGCCTGGCCATTGCCCGAATCGGGGGGGTTGGCAGGCACCTGCGGATCCTGGCCCAGAGCGATGAGCATGAGGGCGTCCTGGGCGCTCATGCCGGCTGCTTCGTCAGAAGAAGGTTGCAGGCGAGTATAGCTCCCATCCGGCTGCAGCATGCGGGATTTGACCCTGTCGCTCAGACAAAGTTTCAGGAGTTCGCCGTAAATCCTCTGCTTCAAATTCTCGCTCTCTATGGGAAAAACCACTTCTACGCGGCCGCGCAGATTTCGGTTCATCCAGTCTGCGCTGCCGGCCCAGACCTCCCTGTCGCCGCCGTTGGCGAAGTAGAAGACCCGGCTGTGCTCCAGGAAGCGGCCGATAACACTGTAGACCCGGATGTTCTCGCTGACGCCGGGGAGTCCGGGCCGCAGGCAACAAATGCCACGGACGATCAGGTCGATTTGGACGCCGGCCTGAGAGGCACGGTACAGTGCCTGGATGACCTGTGGATCGACCAGGCCGTTCATTTTGGCAATAATGGCGCCCGGCCGCTCGGCCCGGGCGTGTTCGGACTCGCGCCCGATGCGCTCGAGTGTTCCTTGCAACAGGTTGGAGGGGGCCACTAAAAGTTTTTGCAGGGAAGTCTGGGGTGCGCGCGCGGTTAGCAGGTTGAAGACCTTGGCCACGTCGGCGGTGATGTCAGAGCGGGCGGTGATCATGCCCAGATCAGTGTAGAAGCGGGCGGTGATGTGGTTGTAGTTTCCAGTCCCAAGGTGAACGTAGCGCCGCAGCCGGTCGCGGTCCCGGCGCACCAGCATGGAAAGCTTGCAGTGGGTCTTCAAGCCCATGACCCCATAGACCACATGGACCCCGCTCTCCTCGAAAATCTTGGCTCTTTCGACGTTGGAAGCTTCGTCAAAGCGCGCCTTTAGCTCGACCAGGACTGTCACCTCCTTGCCGTTATTGGCGGCGTCGATCAGGGCCTGGGAAACCTGCGAGTCTTCACCGGTTCTGTATAGGGTCTGCTTGATGGCCAGGACATTGGGGTCCTCGGCGGCCATATTAATAAAATCGATCACTGTGTCGAAGGATTCATAGGGGTGATGCAGGAGGATATCGCGTCGGCGTACGGTCTCGAAGAAGGCCTCGGGTTTCCTGGGGAGATTCTGCTTCACCGGCGCGAAGGTCGAAAACTTCAGGTCGGGCCGCGGCACATCGCCGTAGATGGACATGACCCTGTTGAGATTGACAGGGCCGTCGGCGCGGTAGACTTGGTCGTCGTTCAATTCGAATTGGTTCTGCAGTTGTTTGACCAGTTGATTGGGAGCATTGGCGGCGATCTCCAGCCGCACCGCGTCTCCCTTGCGCCGGTCGTTGAGCTTCTGGACGATTTCTTCCAGCAGGTTGTCCGCTTCCTCTTCGTTGACGTAGAGTTCGCTGTTGCGCGTTATCCTGAAAGCCGCTGAACCGAGAACGCGGTGGCCGCTGAACAGTTCGTTGACCAGAAATTCCATAATATCGCCCAGGGTGACGAAATGTATGTCTTTCCCTTTGTTGGGCAGGCGCAAGATGCGGGGCAGCACCCTCGGCACGGTGGCGACACCCAGCGCAGTCTGTCCATTGGATTCAAGCAAGGCGCCGATGCAAAGGGCCTTGTTGATCACCCGGGGGAAGGGATGGGCAGGGTCGACGACAATGGGTGTCAGGATAGGCTCCAGCTCCTCTGTCCAATACCGCCGGATGAAGGCCAGATGGTCGCTTTCCAGCTTGCGGGCCTCCCGCAGGTATATTCCCTCGGTGGCAAGAGCAGGCAGCAAGTCATCTTTCCAGCAGCGGTACTGGACCTCCACCATGTGGTGGGCTTTGGCGGCGATTTTTTCCAGTTGCTGTTCCGGGGGCAAGCGGTCCGGTCCGGTGGGACGGGTGCCGGCTTCGCGCATTTGCAGAAGGCCAGCTACCCGGACCTCGAAGAACTCGTCCAGATTGTTGGCGACGATAGCCAAAAATTTGACCCGCTCCAAGAGAGGATTGCTCCCATCCTGGGCTTCTTCGAGGACGCGCCGGTTGAAGTCCAGCCAGGAGAGCTCGCGGTTGATATAGAAGTCCGGATTTTTGAGGTTTATTTCCATGCCCACTTCCAAACTCGAGACGGGCGCGGTCCGGTGATCGTTGGTAAAAATGGGGCTTAAATATATGGAACCCAATGGGATATGTCAATAAATTCGTTGCTTGGTGGAGCTCGGGGTTGGGACTCCTTTTCCGGGTGGATCTTGGTTCAAATTTTTGCTGTATATTTTATGCAGGAATAAGGTGGCGCGGTGTGAGATAATTGGCGCCGAGAACCAGTTCCGGGAAGGAGAGTCCATGCTGGCGCAAATTACCGCCGCGACGGGGCTTGAGGACAGTGTCTGTCTGCGCGGCCGGTCTCCAGACTTCCAGGACCCTTCTCCGCCTGGTACGGAGGAAATAGTCCTGTGAATCTATCCTGCTGCGCCTGGGCGTTGTCAGGTCCCGAGGAGGATGCTCTCGCCACCGTGGCCGCCATCGGCTTCCGCTCAATCGACGTCCAGGCCGGGACCTATTGCAGCCACTCATCCCGGGCCCGGATCCAGGATCTGGGTATGGAGGTCTCCTGCCTTGGGCTGTCGTTCAATATGGCCAACGAGGCCTCCCTCGACGGCACGACGGCCAGGGCTCGGCAGGCGGCCATCGACCACTGCCGCAAGGCTCTGGACCAAGCGGCAGCGCTCGGTGCCGGGACCACCTACGTAGTGCCCGGAGAAAATCCTGCAGCCCTGTCCCATTTCGGAGAGTCTCTGACGCAGGTGGCCGATCATGCAGCCCGGCAGGGCATCACCCTCGGCGTCGAGCACTTCCCTGGGAAGGCACTGCCGACCGCCGAGGGGACCCTAACCTATCTGGCCTCCCTGGACCATCCCAACCTCTACTTCCTCCTGGACAGCGGCCATTTGCAAATGTCCGGGGAAGACCCGGCCGCCGTTATCGCTGCTGCCGGCGATCGGCTCGGCTACGTTCATCTCGACGACAACGACGGCGAGGGCGATTTGCACTGGGCCTTGCTCGACGGCGTGCTTACGGGGGAGGCCCTGGAAACGGTGTTCGCCGCTCTTGAGTCGAGCCCATACACCGGTCCCGTAAGCATCGAACTCAATCCGCGCCTACCCCATACCGCCGCGGCGCTGGCCAGAAGCCGCGACGCCGTCCTGAAGCATCGCTCGTAAAGGCAACCTCCGGGCGCTGCTCCCCGGCACCGCTGGATCAGCCCGAGACACAGCGTGGATCCGGTCCCGTGTACCTGGCGCGCGGCCGTATAAGGCGCCCGGTCTGGTATTGCTCGATGGCGTGGGCGATCCAGCCAATGACGCGGCCGAGACAGAACAGCAACTGGGCCGCTCCTTTCTCCAATCCCAGGACCCGGCGCAGGGTCACCAGGGCCAGATCCACGTTGCAGTGAAGACCTGTCCGCTTTCCCACTTCTTCTATCAACTCTTTTGCCATGGTCAATTCCAATGTATTGGGAACCGCATTCTCCAGCAGATCCATGAGGGTCCTGGCCCGAGGGTCAACGCCTCGATAGACGATGTGTCCGAAACCCTCGATTGGGTCCCCCCTCTTGAGCCTGCTGGCAATTGTATCGCCCACCCCGTTCGTTGCGGCTTCATCCCACAAAGCCTCCAGCCGGGAGGTTGCTCCACCGTGACGAGGTCCTAGCAGGGCGCTGAGCCCGGCGGTCACAACCAGATACAGATTGGCTCCGCTTGAAGCCACGGTGCGGCAAGTGAAGGTTGAAACATTGAGCTCGTGGTCGGCGCAAAGAATCAAGGCCGCTTCGATCAACCTGACGGTTTCCGGTCGTCCGGGAAGCCAGGCCTTCTGCAGGGTTCGAGCGATGCCGCTTCCGGTTCTGTCCCGCCCGGTGGCAACCAGGGTCATGAGCCGCAGAATGCGTGCGCCGCACTTATAAATGTGAGGCGGGGAAGTGGCGAAGGCAGCGGAGTCCTCCGCTCCCGTCACGCAGAGCAGTGCCTGCATCAGCTCGACTTTCGGCAGCGGCGCAAGCTCGGCCATTAGAGCCGGACTGACCCCATCCAGCCTGGCCTCCTCAGCGAATGCCTCGACCTGCAGGGATCGATCTTTGGTCCACAAGAGGGCGGCGACCTCCTCCACTGTGTTCTTACGCGCCAATTCTCCGATGCTGATTCCGCGGTAGTAGAGGTCGTCATCGTCGATTCGGCTCAGAGCGGATTCCATTACGGGGTCTCCTGCTCTCAGGGCCTGCTCGGCGGCTACTTCGGGATGCCCCCGAAGCTCCTTGTGGCGCCTCAGACGATCGATGTCTTCGCGATAGTACTGCCGGGTTCGATGACGCTCATCCCCGGAAGCTGAACGGATCAGGCCGCGGCTGACATATGAATAAAGGGTCTGGGGCCGAATACCAAGCTCGGCACAGGCCTCTCCGGAGGATAAATAGCGCGAAGTACTCATCATAATAGATTGATTATTTAATCAATATTGACAATATATATTAGAGGCTTTTAATTGTCAAACAACAATCAAATGGAGCCTTGGACATGAGCAACTGGATCAAGGAAGGCCTGGAGGGCGTCGTCGCCGCGCGTACGCGGCTGAGCGGAATCGACGGGGAGAAGGGTAGATTGTGGCTGGCGGGATTCTCTGTCGAGGAACTTGCCCCCAACGCGCACTTCGAGGAAACCACCTACCTGCTGTGGCAAGGCCAGCTTCCGGACTGCCAGCAGTTCGAGGCATTCCGGTCCCGGGTGTCGAGCTGGTCCCTGCCGGCACCCACCCGGACCCTCGTCGAGGCCGCCGTAGGAGCGGGGAAGACGCCAATCGAAGTACTGCGGCTGGCCCTCGATTCGCTCCACCTCGAGGACGCCGAGGCGGATATGGCGCTTGTGGGTGCTACCCCTGTCATCGTCGCCGCCACGGGGCGATTAATGGCTCAGAAACCCGTGATTCATCCCGATTCAGGGCTTCGTATGGCGGAGAACTTTCTCTACATGCTGTCAGGCCGGAGGCCGACCGCGGCCATGGCCCGCGCCCTGGACACCTACTTCAACGCCATGGTCGATCACGGCATGAACGCCTCGACCTTCACTGCACGAGTCATCACTTCGACGCGTTCGGATCTGAGGTCTGCCGTGGTCGGCGCTCTCGGCGCCTTGAAAGGGCCGCTGCACGGCGGGGGCCCGGAGCCGGCTCTGGCCATGCTGCAGAAAATCGGCGTTCCCGAGGGAGCAGAGCCCTTCATCAGGAACGTCCTCGAACGCGGCGAGCGCCTGATGGGCTTCGGGCACCGTGAGTACAAGGTGCGGGATCCGTGAGCGGCTGTCCTCGCACAAGCGGCGGAGAAGCTGTGCGTGGCCAAAGGAGACACGGGCATGCTCGATCTGGCCAGAATAGTAGAATCAGGGGCGGTGCGACTACTGGAGGAATACAAGCCGGGACGGCGTTTGTTCGCCAACGCCGAGTTCTATACGGCTGTGCTGCTTCACGAACTCGGCATCCCGCCAGAGTTGTTCAGTTCTACCTTCGCCACAACCCGCATGGCGGGCTGGATTGCCCACTGCCGGGAACAGGAGGAGGTGGACCGAATTTTTCGGCCGCAGTCGGAGTATGTCGCATGCGAGGGTAGAGCGTGGGCGGCAATGCGTGACCGCTGACCCCTACCCCGGGGATGGGCTGGATCAATGCGGACCCGGGGCTGTGAACGCGGCGATGGGGTTCGAGGGCGGCTGTCCCACCGCCACATGGCGGCCGGTGCAGGCGAATGCTAGGTCGGCTACCGGCCTGCCTGGTTATCTCGTCTCTACCTGTCGTACCAGCCCGCCTGCAGGGCCCACATGCGGGCGTACTATCCGCTCCGTGTGATCAGCTCGTCGAGGGTTCCGTTCTCGATCAGCGGGCGCCCTCCTTGAGGACGAGGATCCGATTGCACAGCCGCGCCGACCCCATGCGGTGAGAGACCCACGATGGTGGCGGGCCCGCCGGCCATGACCAGAAAGCGGCGGAACACGTCGGCCTCCGCCGGCGGATCCAGGGAGGCGGTGGCTCGTCGAGGACGACGAGAGGAGCATCGCGCATGAACCCCCTGGAGATGGCCACGCGCTGCCACTCCCCTCTGGAAAGCTCGGTGTCCCCTTCGAACCCCTGGGTGAGCAAGGTGCCATAGCTCTCGGCCAGCCGGCAGGCAACGGCTTTGACCGCGGCCCTGGAAGGTGGCGCGCTCGAATTCGCTTCTAACAGGCCGGTCGATGAGGCACTTTCGATTCAGCAAATTTTTTTCCTGGGACCGCCCGCCAGTCCCTGCTTTCAACCGTCCATCGCCAGCCCTACGAATAACCGACTGTACTCATCGGTCAATGGATCGCGTTCGCCCTTTTCCGCCGCGCGGGCGAATACGAAGCCCGGTGTTTCCGATCTGCGCGCTCGCGCCAGAACCCCATACCCGCCGGGGGCGCTCTGCGTTTCCAGATCGCTCTGAATGGCCATCATCTCGGCCAGCTCATTTGCCAATCCCCAGCGCGTAGCAATCGCCCGCGCAAAAAGCTCCTCTGGTGTCAGCCCCTCGCGAAAACCGTGCTTCAGGGGTGTGAATCCACCCTGGGCGTTCCGGGCTACGCCCTGAGGGGCCACGTAGAGCCTGATTTGCTGCCAGTTTCCTCGCGCTCCACATTGCGCCAGAAGCGCGAGAACCCCGAGTTCATCGTCGTCATATTCTCGGAACTGCGCCAACACGGCCGATACCTCATCGGGATAGTCGCGCCAGACATCCGGGCCATCACCTTTCGGTGGATCGGGAATCTGGAGGGACGAACCGATAAAGGCACTCATCGAAGCACCTGTTTTACACGCCGCTTCAAATCCTCTTTCCCACAATTGCGCAGCCAGATCCAGGGCGGCTTGCGCTCCATCGCGTGCCATGGCATCCTCCATCCAGGCCATCACCTGATTTTTGTCAACGAAATCTCCATTGCGCTCAACGCCATTTCCGACAATCTCCCCGATCTCTTTCAAGCCCTCGTCTGTCATGCTCGTATAGGCCAGACCGAACAGGGCGTCGTGCATCGGATGTATCTTTTCCCGTGCGATCAGACCCGGATCCCGAGTCAGGTGGGCGACTGCCGACAGGCGATCTGCAGCCGACCGCTGGCCTGCTTCGGTCACCGGCACGAAAATCGCCACCTGATCGCCGTCAAAATCCATATCCATCATATGGCAAATTGACACGGACACCCGAATGGCGACCCCCTCCACGCGCACCGGACGACAGGCCACAAAAGCCGTTGGCGAAACCGTGGGTTTGCGGAGGACCACAGCCCACAATCCAGCCATCGCTGCATCCAGAGCTTCTTCCGCTCTCTTAGACCGCCTATCCACCTCTTCGGCGCCCACCTCGCGCCCGGCAAACGGCCCGAACAAGGTCCACGCCATTTCTTCGGGTACGCCCACCTGATCGTATCTCAATTCGGGTGCGGGCACGGCCACCGAACGCCCGCTGAACAGGACGCGCTCCTGAAACTTCAAAGGTGGCAACTTGCAAAATGCGCTAACGCGCTCGGACAGTGTTTCAACAGCGCGCTGCACCAACACATCCGGCGCACCATTGGCAATCATCTCGCTCAAGCGCTTGTTGGCCTTCAGCAATAGGAGGGGCACGTCTTTCCCACCCACATGGGTCAGCGAATGTCCGGGCAACCACGGATGGGGAACCGGACGCGCAAGCGCCACATCTCCACCGCGTTGCAACGAAAACCGCGCGCCGTGTTCATCCAGTGCAACGGCCACCCCACCTTTGGCCAAATGTCTCACCAGAGCGTCAAACTGGGGGGACGAGGCGGTGGGGGCAATAGGTCCCAAGGCGAGGCGGTCGGCAAGGGTATGGGCATCGTCTCGATCCCTCGAGCAGGTATTGAACAAATCACCGATCACTCCGAATGCACCCGCGTCCCGCAACGCCAAAAAATCTGCCTCATCCAACTCCTGACAGCGTTGGTCCGGCTTTACGGCTGCGTGAATTTTATCCGCGGCCAGATGCGACGTGCGGCCCCAGTATACCCAACCCACGGTGGTGCGACGCGGCAGGGTTTCACCACTCAGGGTCAAAGTATCCATGCCATCTTCTGCCAGCCCCCTAGCCTGCAAACGAGCCCGGATCTCGTCGTCTTTGGGCGCGTTGAGGACGGGAACAACAATCGGCTCTCCCTCGGCCTTCGCGATGCGCCCGGCCACCGCTTCGCGCAACTGTCCCATATTCAACCTCGACGGCAAACCACACACGCTCACAATGAGTTCAACCGGAGTGCCGTCGGACAATCGGGGCATCTCCTCGTTTCGCACAATGCGCGACACAACCCCCTTGAAACCGTGTCGATTGCTCAGTTTATCGCCCGGCGCAACGGGATCGGGAAGCATCATCCGCCTGGCGGCCGACGCGCTGATCACGAGGGCGTCTTCGTGTGCGTCCCCATTCCACGCCATGAACGCGGTCAGCAAATTGTATCCCGTCCAAAAATGAGGATCGTCCGGTTCAAGCCCTGTCTGCACCATCGCGGGCTCCGATTCCGGTTCTTTGCCGTCGTATTGGGCGTGATAGGTGTGCCATGCGCCCTGCTCGTCGCGCGGCATATCGGGTCCCGGCGCCCCGGTCCACTGCCGCATCATGTTCACCGCCATCAAAACCCGAATGGTATCGTTATGCTCCAGGAACGGAACCACCGAAGCTCCGATTCCCAGGCGCTTTTCCGGGGCATCGTCTTCAATCACCAGCTTGCCATCGCGGATAGACGCCCCCTGAGCCACCTCAAAAATTCGCCCGATGTTCGGCCCTTCCGGGGTGCAATAAGGGCATACCCTGCTATCGTGCGACGGATGATAGCAATTTTCTATCCCCTCCTCGGGATCGCCGAGAATGGGGATAAACGTCACCCGCCGCAGGTGGACGTGCATATCCTGCCAATTGGTGGTCTGCAAATACTGCGATGTGGGTTCTTCGGTCAAAAATGAGTGGATCCAATCTCCCAACGGCATCCATGTTGCGACAGCATCTCCCGGCACATCCGGAATATTTCCCAACCGCCCGGCGATATAATCGCGCAATTGCTCCCCCACACAGCGGATTTCAGCACGATCGAGATCCACCTCCGTCGGCGCCGGAACCACCGTTCGGAAAAAGCCATCCACCTTGAACCGTCCCCACTCGTCGGGCTGGGGAATGTCACTGAAGACAACCTTCCGGCCTCCCTGGATCCCAAGGTGCAATTCACAGACGTACTCGTCCTTCGACACCACCCGATAACCCTCCAGCGGCACCCGCTCCGCCAACAAATCGGGCAATCCCTTTTGCACGAACGCATCCCACGAAATCTTATGCCAAGGCGCAATCACCGAAAGACTCATCACCTTCCTCCTGTCTCTGTTAAAAGACACTTCTCACAGAACTGTATAGTTCTTGTGAATCTCTTCGCGATTTTTTGCCAGACTATGGGCATCATCGCAGAAGCGAGGCGGGCTAGAAGTGCCATGCTGGGGGTTCACAAAAGGAGCACAGTCACGAGAACCAATGAACACGTGCTAATTTATCATGTCCAAGGAGGTGCCAAATAAATCAGGGGAGTTTCAAAGCTGTGACAAAAGGTCAACTACTAGCATTTCCTTTCTCCTTCAACTTTAATGATTGTGCGCGGAATAGGTCGCTGAATACCTTGCCGCTTTTCGTGAGTGCCTCTGCGGGTCCACTTTCTATCAAGCATCCATCTTTTATCACGAAAAGTCGGTCGGCATGAAGTACGGTTGATAATCGGTGGGCGATTACAATTGTTGTCTTATAGGCGCGGGCGTGGTCAATTGCTCTACGAATCTTTAGTTCCGTCATGGCATCAAGAGCAGAAGTTGCTTCGTCAAGCAAAAGAATTCGAGCAGATCTTCGCAGGCTTCGGGCGATAGCAATTCTTTGCCTTTCACCGCCAGATAACGAGATGCCACCTTCTCCGGCTATCGTCAGATACTTCTCCGGCTGCTGGTTGATGAAATCGTCGATCCCAGCGTGGCGAGCTGCACCGACTACACCAGCCATCTCGAATTTAATGTCAGGATAGGCGATATTCTCTGCGAGCGTACTGTTCCACAAGAATACATCCTGTGGAACCACCGAAATATATTCTCTGAGCTCTTTAAGAGATAAGTCCCGAATGTCAATTCCGTTGACGTAAATTACGCCGTGGTCAGGCTCCTGCATTCGCGTCAAGAGATCAATTATTGTCGTTTTTCCTCCCCCAGTCGGACCAACTATGCCAACAAACTCACCCCTTTCTATTTTGAAGGAAAGGTCCTCGACCCCAAATTTGCGGTCGTACTTAAAATGGACATTCGAAAATTCAACCGTTGGAGCTATCTTTTTGGATGGAAGGTTTCGCCTTCTTTGCCCTAGACCTGGTTCGGGAGATAAGGCAAATACCTCATCCAAACTTTTGATAGATACGTCTATTAGCCTTGTACCAACATAGGTTGTCAAAATGGACCGTAGTGCAATGTACGCCCTTGGCGCATAGGCCATGAACGCAATTAGGCTTCCAATGGTTAGGTTATTAGACATAACTTGGAAAGCACCATACCCTAATAATACTCCGGCAACAAGACCGTTTATTATATCATTAGGAAAATTTAGCATTATTTGGTGAAGAGCCTCACCTTTCTTTTTCAGCTTAGCTCGCCTATCCATAAGTTCTGCCCAACGGTTCTTCTCGCGACCCTCAGCGTGAAATATTCGAATAGTACGAAGTCCCCTAAGAACCTCGTAAAGGAAGCTCTCGCTTTCTTTAGAATTTTCGTTTAATTGCTTGTCCAGAGACGTAGAAAATTGGCTCAAATATCTGGTTACGATATATGTCACAGGCATTGCAATTAGAAGAATTCCGGTCAGCTTCGCATTGAGCATGAACATTGCACCTAAAGTACCAAGCAGCATTATCATGCTCGATGCGACAGGAAGTAACTCCTGGGCAATGTAGACTTCACCAATCCTGCCTGCGTCACGAGTTATCCTATAAACAATTCCGCCTGTAGAAATGCTTTCGACCTGAGTAATCCTAGCGTGTATCAGGTTGTTAAAAGCCTCCTTTCTAAGGGCAAGGGCAACTGATTCGCCGATGCGGACACGTAAATGTCCCTGAAGATACGCAAGGCAAATGGCGAGGATTGGCACCGTGACCATGCCGGCCAATAACCACCATACCAATGTGGTGTCCTTTTCGGGAATCGCAGAATCGAATAGCATCTTGAATAGGAGTGGCTGGATTAGCGTGACCCCTGACCCAAGAAGCATTAAGAAAGCAACTAGGGATATTGAAACTTTGCGTTTTCTCAATTCACCAAAAAAAATGTTGCTAGCTGATCTCATACGAGTAACTCCTGGCGATTAACGGATGGCGATAAATTTGCCCACGGACCTCCGGTGCTTCAAACAAGGCCTAAAAAAAGGCTTGTTTGAATGAATTTCCATATAAAATTCTTAACACTGCGTCTACCTTACGTTTAGCCACCTGGAAAGCGTGAAAGTCTATATTTCGATCCCCCTCATTCAACGCCCACCAAATCGGTAGGATCTCGAAAAGTCGCGCCGAATCGAATATCCTATCGGAAACATCACGTGACCAGAATCCAATGGGAGGATTCGCCCCATCAACTCCATTCGCAAATGTAGGGCCGAGCGTGATCAGATGTTGAGCTTTCCAATGTCGTGACTTCCATCGGTCGAGGAGCTCGGTCGGAATCGACCCTGGGAAGAAATGCTCCGTGGTCCATGCATCCAACTCCATGCTTCCGCAAGTTGCCTGCGCGCTTGAAACAGCCGCGACTTCACGGTGCCCTCCGGAATCGCCAGGCGTTGGGCCACCTCCCGGAGCGCCACTTCATCTCCGTACACCATTTGAAACACTTCGCGTTTTTCCTCCGACAGCGCGTCGATCAGTTCCTGCAAAATGCGCCTCTGTTCAGCGCGTTCCAACTGCACGTCCGCTCCCAGTGCAGCCCGGTCGATCATCCAGCCCGGAACGCCCTGTTCTTCTTCCTCTTCGTCGTGAAGCGTGGGCACTTCCAGGGGTTGTTCGCGGCGGCGGATTTTGCTGCGCAATTGATTCAGCGACAGATTTCTCGCCATGCGGAACATCCAACCTCGAAAAGACCCTTGCCCCGACCATTGCCCGGCCCGATCCCAGATTCTGAGAAAAACCTCCTGGGTCAAATCCTCAGCCAGGTTCGGGTCGCGCGTGATCCAAAGCAGATTCTCGGCCACTTGAGGCCGATAGCGCGCAAACAGAATCGCAAAGGCTTTCTGGTCCCTTGCCACTATCCTCCGCATTAAAACTGCATCCGATGGCTTCAAAATTTCCCCTCTCCAAGTCCCCTCATAAAGGAGCGACACCGATCAACACCCCCAGGTTCAAAAAGAAATTATATACTGGACTGGACTGGACCAAAAAGGTATGCTCAAGTCGGGGCTCTTGCCCATTGCTTTCCCCGCGGTTTTTTGAGAGAATGTGAGGTCTCCACAGGGAAAAACTGACTGCATTTGGCTTAGCCACGGGTCGTTCGCCAAGCAATCGTAGAGGAGTCACCATGGTGCGGTCCAGCAAAATCTGCCCCACCGAATCCTGGAAAGGACGAGCCAGGGAGCGGCACACCGTAGTCCGCATCCGCACCTGGCACGTGAATCTGAACCCGCGCGCGATGCCTGACTCGGGGTTTGCCAGCGGCGGTTTCCGGGGAGATACCGAAACACCGGGGCCTCCCCCCGGTGTTGGTCATGTGGACTGGCGAGGTCCGTTCGCAGCCCAAGCGGGGGCTTTGATCGTGGAAATTACAACCGATAAAGGGTTAAAAGGTTACGGTCTCGGCGGCGGCGGGCTTGCTGGTGCGATGATTATCGACAGGCATCTGCAGTACTATGTCCACGGCCGCGATCCGCTGGATGTCGAGGAGGTCTGGGACCTGCTCTACCACGTAACCTCCATCTATGGTCGGCGCGGTGTGGTAATCTATGCCCTGAGCGGAATAGAACTGGCCCTTGTCGACCTCTGTGGCAAGATAGTGGACGCCCCGGTATACAGCTTGATCACCGATACGCCCTGCCTGGAAATACCCGCCTACGCAACCGGCGACGACGTCGGCTATTATGCGGAAAACGGCTTCACCGCCTGCAAGATTCCCCTGCGCAACGGGCTTGGGCAAGGCGAAGAAGGCCTGGCGAAAAATCTGGAGATGGTAAGCTCCGCACGCGACGCCATTGGACCGGAAGTGGAATTGATGGCGGACATCTACCTGCGCTGGGACGTGGACTACACCCTCCGTTTCGCGGCAGCCTCTGCTGCCGCAGGTCTCAAGTGGATCGAGGAACCCATAGCGCTCGACGACTACGAGGGTATGGCACGATTGGTACGCGAGGTCAATCCAGCGTGGATTGTCTCCGGAGAGCACGAGTTCACCCGCTACGGCTTTCGCGAGTTGTTGCGCTGGAAGGCGGCGGAGATGATTCAACCGGATATCAGCTGGGCCGGCGGGTTTACCGAGTGTCTGCGTATCGCGCGTGAGGCCGCAGAGATGGGTATTCCGACATGGCTCCATCAGGCCGGCACACCGTGGGGTTTGCATCTTTCGGCCTGCTTGCCGCTGCCGTGCATGGCGGAGACATTCGGCCCCTCCCGCGAGGGGATTGAAAACGAGCTCTACCGTCTTCTGCGGCCCGTTCCCCGCGACGGAAATTTCACGGTCGACGATGCCCCGGGATTCGGGGTGAATATTGACGAAGCCTTGCTGGATGCCTATACCGTCGATCGGCTGTAAGGCCCGGGCCTCGCGCCAGCCTCCTCCCCCTTGCCGGAGAAGGTTGGCCGGAATCGAAATTTCAACCCCAACTACCACAACATAACCCCGCGAGGAGGAGCGAGAAGAGAATGAGCGACGTACGGATCGGAGAGGAGAGGCTAAGGGATTTCGCCACTCGGATATTCGCCGCCATGGGAATGCCTGAGGCGGACGCGGCCCTGGAGGCGGAGGTGCTGGTGTGGAGCAACATGCGCGGCGTCGACTCCCACGGGGTGCAGCTCGTCGAAGCCTATATCGACTGGGTCGACAGGGGATTGGTGCGCCTGCGGCCCCAGGTGCGGATCGAAAAGGAAACCGCGGCAATCCTGCTGATGGAGGCCGACCACGCCTTCGGGCCCATCGCCACCGTAGCGGCGATGAACAAGGTGATTGCCAAGGCCCGCGAGGTGGGTATCGGCTGGGGCCTCATCCGCAACACCCGGCACCAAGGATGCATGGCCTACTACACTCACCTGGCGGCCGCCCAGGGGCTGGCAGGCATTGCCGTGGTGACCAGTTGCCCCGCCAACATGGCGCCCCCCGGGGCCAAGACCGGCGGCACCCACAACAGCCCCATCGCCATCGCCGTACCGGGGCGCAACCGCGTTCCGATCAGCCTCGACATGGCCACCAGTGTAGTGGCCAACGGCAAGATCCGCGTCGCCCAGGACAAGGGGATTTCCATTCCCGCGGACTGGGCCCTGGACGCAGACGGCAAGGTGACCACCGACCCGGCCAAGGCCGTTTTCGTTCGTCCCGCCGGGGGCTACAAGGGATACGGCCTGGCGCTGCTGTTCGAGTGCATGTCGAGCCTGATGACGGGCAACCCGCTGCTGAGCCCCTGGCTGCGCGGCGGGGACGTCAGTTGGGGGACGCAGAACAGCTTCGTCGCGGCCATCGACATCGCCACTTTCACAGACCTCGAGGCCTTCCGCGACGACGTCGACCGGCTCGCCGATACCATGGCCGCACTGCCCACCCACGAGGGCGCCGGAGCGCTGAAGGTGCCCGGTGACCTGGAGCAGGAAGCCCTCGAAGAGAGATCGGCCCACGGGGTGCCGCTGCCCCCCGGCACGGTCGCCAAGCTCCGCGCCGCGGCCGCCCGCTTTGAAATCGACCTGCCGCCCGAGCTGGCCTGAAGCCGGGGACACCGAGGAAATCCGCAGACCTGAATAGAGCGGGGAGCGCCATCCCAACCCGGCGCCGGTCGGGTCCATCAAAATACATGGGAGAAGGTCATGTAGAGTCTGGTGTTTTCCCCGGACGAGCCGTAGTCGGCGCGGACGATGGTGCTGTGCCAGTGTAAGCGGAGGCCGGCCCCCAGGCCGCGCTCCCAGCGCCGGAGACCGGGACCGGCGCTGCGGGCGAAGGTCTGACCCGCGTCGCCGAAAAGCACCATGCCCGCGTAAATGCGCTGGCCCCTGGAGAGGCGCAGACCGCGCCAGCGCAGCTCCGCATTGGCGAGGAGCCGCCCTTCTCCGCGGCGACGGGCGGCCGACAAACCGCGTATTGTGTCCGAGCCTCCAAGGGAAAGTTGTTCGTAGAAGGGAAAACCTCCCCAGGTCAAATCCGCCTGGACCCGATGGGCCAGGACCATTCCGAAGAAAAGGCCGAGGAAATGGCGGTGCTGCAGGCCCAGTCGGGCTCCGGGAAAGGCGCCCTCCCCGCCCCAACTGTATTCCATTTGAATTTCCTCGAGGACCCCGCGGCTGCTGTTGGTGTAGTCGTCGCGGGTATCGCAACGCAGGGCGCCGACCGCCTGGACCAGGAATCCTCCATCGGCGCCCAGTGGCCGCAACTGGTCGAGCAGGCCGGTGCCGGGGGCGTTGGGGACAATGCCGCGGTGGCTCAAGCGCAATTCGGCGCGGCCGCGGTAGGGGCTTCGCAGAGTGCGGATCCAGGTCAACTGCAGCCGCGGGTTGGTCTGCCGATAGGTTTTTTCCTCTTTGCTGTATGCCCTCAGGGTGTCGGCATCCAGGTCGCCGAAGTAATTGGCGAACTCCTCTTTCTCAAAGACCGCTTCCAATTCAAGCCGTTGTCCTGGTTTCAGCTGCGGTGCGTCGAGGCGGAGGCGGTGGACCTGCTTGCCGCGGGTGGTGGCAAAGACCTGGAAGGAGTAAGCGCGGTTGTAGGGCACGGTGGAGCCGTCGTAGTGGAACAGATTGATTCGCAGACCGTAGCCCGTTCCGTGGTCGGAGCTGAAGTTGAGCAGAGGGATGGCCGTGGGCTTCCATCCACTGGCTGGTGAATCTGCGCCAAGGGTGACGGCCAGGGCGATCACGGAGAGGAGGGTTGGAATGAACACCATGAATGGCCTCCTTCAGCGGGCGTGGCCCAGCAGATGGTAGGCCAGCAACCAGAGGCGCCCCAAACCGGGCAGGGTGTTGTTCCACAGGGCGGCCAGGGAGTCCAGGCGAAGACTCAGGTCGACGTGGGCGAGAAGGTCGATGATATACAGTCGGGAGGAGGTGGTCCGGGGCAGAGATCGGCTCAGGCGCAGGCTCTCGGTGTAGGGGACCTTGCCGTCGGTGGTGCTGTGCACCAGGAGGAGGGGTGTCCGGTTGGCGGCAAGGTAGTGGTCCAGCGAAAGGGTGTCCACCCAGGCCCGCACGGGCGCGGGAACCGCGGCGTAAAGAGAGTCGAAATGGGCCGGATCTTCGTTGCCCATAAAACGCACAAGGGCTTGCTCTGCCGCGGCAAAGCGGTGTAGATGGGCCCCTACCGGCCGCTGGGGACTAAGTATTTGCTGCTCCAGAAATAGCCTCAGCTCGGAGCGGCTTGGAGAAGGCGGCAGAAGGTCGAGGTTACCGGCGAGGAATTTCCAGCGGCTGCGGCGGTTGCCCACCGGACCTTGGCGCCGTTGCTCGCCGGATTCGCCATAGGCGCCGGTGAGGGTGTAGCGCAGGGTCTCGCGCAGGTCGCAGTAGCCGCCGACGATCAGGGCGAAGCGCAGCGGGCGAGGGCTGCGGCTCAGGGCGATGAGCGCCGGGCCGGCGGCGAAGCTGGGTGCAAGCAGTCCGACGCGGGCCGAATCGACCTGGGGAAGGCGGCGCAGGTGAGCGATACAGGCCTCCAGCGAGCGGGCGTCGGCAAAGCCCAGCTTGTAGGTCTTCATGTCGTGCAGGTCGGGGGCCATGACCACGAAGCCCGCCCGCGCCAGGCGCCGGGCATGCTCCCGGATGCGCGGGTCCTGGTTGCCCCGGTGGGCAAAGCCGTGGATAAGGACGAGGCCGGCTCGCAGTTCTCCTGGGGGTGGGCTGTAGAGATCGAAGAGCACCGGTCCGTCCGGGGCCGGCAAGATGCTCCGGCTCGTCCGCGGTGTCGGGCTCGACATCTTGAAAAGAGAGGATGAATCCCCGGCGAGAAAATCGCTGAGTAGCAAGGTGGACCGTACTGCAGTTCGGACTGGAGGCAAAGACAGCGCCGAGGCGCCGAGGGCGAGGCCGACAAGGGCGATGCGGGTTTTTCGGCGCGGGATTCTGGTCAACAAGGTATTGGCATTCGTCAAGGGGGTCGGTGCCCCGGGGGCTGGCCACGGAATACCCTCACGGGTTTCGCCGCACCGAGGCGGGGAACATTTCCGATGCGGGGCGGAGAGGCCTTGGAAAGGGCACCGGTTTCCGTTGAGGTCCTGCGAAGTGGTGACGCGCCTCAGAGTTTTACCGGCGGGCGCGGCCGGTGCCGTTCGCCGGTCGCTTCGTTGTCGAAGAAGCGGGCCCAGTCGCGGTAGTAGTGGGTGGCCACCTGCTCCGGATGGGCTCTGCTGCGCGCCACGAAGCCGCGGGCCGCCCGGCCCGAGGGGGCGGTCAGGTCGCTGAAGCGGAGGTCGATGCTCCAGCGCACCTTGTCGGTGGTGTTGGTCACGCTGCGGTGGGCGGTCTGCTGGTGATACAGCAGGGTGCCGCCCAGGCCGATGGGACAGGTCACCACGTCCTCGGGGCTGTAGTGCTCCTCGCCGATAATCGGTTCTCGCGCCCGGTTCAGGATCCCCCACTTGTGGCTGCCGCGGACGAACTGGATGGCGCCCATGTCCGCGGTCACGTCGACCAGGGGCATCCAGCAGTTGACCATGCGGGTGTGCTCGGATTCTTCCAGGAGGAAACCGCCGTCCTGGTGGAAGATGTCGTCGGCGATGGTGGGGAAGCGCGCCTGGAAGGCCATCTTCGAGCGCAGGGCGAACTGGGGGTGGGCGAGGATCTCCGGGCCGATGAGCTGTTCCACCACGTCGAGCAGGACGGGATGGGTCCAGAGCTTGAACACCGATTCGGTCTTCATGCGTTTGCCCCCGGTGACCGCTTCCTTCAATTCCTGCGGGTCGTCGGCAGCCTCGCAGAGCTTGACCAGCCGTTTGTCGAAGGGAGCCGCGTCGAAGGTATCCGGGACCTTTCCGGCGGCGTGGAAGCGCCGCGCCTCGAACTCGACGATATCGGTCAGCTCCTGTCTCAGGGGGGCGCTCGCTTCAACGGGAAGGAGGTCGGGAAGGACGAGATAGCCTTCTTCTTCGAAATGGCGGATCTGGGCGTCGGTGAGGGGCATGGTTGCTCTCCAGTGTCATCGCTACGGACAGTTCGGTGTGGTCTCGAATGCGGCGCAGGTTTTCCTTTTTCATGCATGCTCAAAACCATTAGCTGTTTGCGGGCCTGCGAGACTAGAATATAAATGTGAGCACGTAAGAAAGTAAGGCCCGGAGAAAATGCCGACGAAAATAGTTCCCGTCTCAGGCGTGAACCTGCCGGTTGTCCACCAGTGGTCACTTTCGTGGGACTTTCTTGCTATATTGTTTCTCCCGCACCTCGGGTTGGAGTTGACCGGATCGATTGATTCGGGGCACAGGGCAGGTCCGCAGCAGTGAAGATTCCGGAGGAGGAAGACGGTACACGGCCGACCGCCGCTGCGCCGCAACTCGATGTGCAATCCGGGCGGACGCGGCGCCACGGAGGTAGACCCTGGCGGCCGACGACAGAAACCCAACCGCCTCACCAAGGAGCACGATCATGACCAACCCCAACGTTGAACCTCTCGCCCAGGAGTACGTCGTCGCGGCGCGGATCCCGGACCCCGGAGTGTACTTCTTTCATGACCCCAACATGACCCGGCTGGACGACGGCCGCTTGCTCATCGCCGCCCCCCAGTGGGGCCGCGGCCGGCCCGAGGTCGAGCGCACCGTGCGCATGTTGCTCAGCGACGACGAGGGCCGGACCTGGGAAGAACTGGCGCCCTTGCCCTATGAGGAGGCCACCCCCTTCGTCCTCGACGGCCGGCTCCTGATGTTCGTCCAGCATACCAGCAACCAGGATTTCAACATCGTCGCCAGCGACGACCGGGGGCGCACCTGGAGTCCGCCCCGGAAAGTGCTGGAGGGTCCGTTCTGGAATATCTCCACCGCCATGGTCGTCCGCCCCGAGGCGTTGTACTGGGCAATGGATTACGCCACCGAGGAAGAGCTGGACGACAGAAACCGTAACTGCATGGTCATGGTGAAGCACGACCGCAGCCGCTCGCCCCTCGATCCCGCATCCTGGAGCTACTCCAACATCGTGCCGCGGCCCGAGCTTCCCGGCTCCCTCAACGGCGGCCACTTCCCTCCGGGTGGCAGCCCGCAGATTTCCCGCGACCCGCCCTGCGTGTTCGGCTGGGTGGAGCCGAATACGGTGGAGGTGAATGGCCGCATCCGCGTCTTCACGCGCTGCACCATTGACGATTACTCCAGCACCAACATCGCCGCCCTCCTGGACTACGACCCGGACGAGGATCGGCTGGAATTCAGGCAGTTCGTCTCCTGGCCCGGAGGGCAGTGCAAGTTCTTCATCCTCCACGACCAACCCAATGCCATGTATTGGATGCTGGGAAATCTGGCAACCAATTCCCACGACGCGCTGGGTTGGGGCAAACGCATGCGGGAATCGGGTTTCATGGGAGGGCCGGGCAACGAGCGCCGCTGGCTTTTTCTCTACTACAGCATCGATTGTCTCAACTGGTTCCCCGCCGGCTGCGTGGCGCGCTGGCCCTGCCATATCAAGCGCAGCTTCATGTATCCCAGCCCGGTGATCGCCGGCGACGACATCATTTTCCTGTCGCGCACCAGTTGCGACGCCGAAAACCAGCACGACGCCGATCTGTGCACGGTCCACCGCATCCGCGATTTCCGCAGTCTGGCCATGGATCTGCACCAGGGTGGGCTGCATCGCTGAGCGGCAATCCAGGCCATCCGGCCGCGGATACCGGCACCTGATGGACGGCAATGAAGGAGAACCACCATGCCCGCACCTGTGAAGATCCTGGTTCCCGGGGACGATCCGCGGCAGATCGCAGGGTCGCCTCAACTCGAGCGCTTGCGGCCCTATGGCGAGGTGACTCTCTACGACCGCCGGCCCCGGGACAGCGACGAGAAGATCGAACGCGGCCGAGGCTTCGACATCATCATCAATTCGCGCGGTCTGGTGACCTGGAGGGAAAGGGAGCTGCGCGCATTGCCCGCCCTGCGCATGATCGCCACCTGCTCCATCGGCACCGATATGATCGACCTGGAAGTGGCCCGGGAGCTGGGAATCGTGATCTCCAACCAGCCCGGGCGCACCGCCACGGTGGTGGCCGAGCACATTTTCGGCATGATGTTCGCCCTGGCCAAGCGCGCCGCGTTTCAGACCTCCGAGATCCGCGCCGGGCGCTGGACCCGGAGGATAAACGTGGGGCTGCAGGGCAAGGTGCTGGGGATCGTGGGCACGGGGCACACGGGGGCGGAGATGGCGCGTCTGGGGCGCGCCTTGGGCATGGAGGCGATTGCCTGGACCTTCCATCCATCACCCGAGAGGGGGTTGGAGCTGGGGGTGCGCTTCGTGGAGCTGGACGAGTTGCTGCGCCGCGCCGACGTGGTCAGCCTGCACTTGCGTCTGAGCGCGGATACGCGCTCTCTGATCGGCAGGAGGGAGCTGAAGCTGATGAAGGAGGGAGCGTTGCTGCTCAACGGGGCGCGCGGCGAGATAGTGGATCTCGACGCCCTGGCGGACGCGCTAGGGAGCGGACATCTGGCCGGGGCGGCGCTGGATGTGTTTCCGGTGGAACCCTTTGTGGCAGACCATCCGATTCTGCGCTGCGAGCAGGTGGTGCTCACCCCCCACGCGGCGGATATGACCCCCGAGGGCATGGAGCTGCTCAATGAAGGGGCGGTGGACAATGTAATTTCTTTTTTGCAGGGCAGGGCGCGGAATAATGTCGCGGTGTGAGAAGAATGGAGCAAAGAGGCGGGTAGGAATGTTTCGTTCGTTGTCGCCGGCCGGCATTCCCCGGGATTCCCAGGTGGACCAGGTGCGTACCCTGCCCGGGGAGACGGGGGTCATCGATTGTGCCCGCTTTCTGGGTGCCCTGGCGGAAATCGGCTACGATGGACCTGTGATGGTGGAGCCGTTCAGCGAGGAGGTGCGGCTGCTGTCGGACAAAGAAGCATGCGCGGTGGTGGCCGCAGCGCTGGAGAAAGTTTGGGAAAAGGGAGGATTGTGAGAAAATGAGGGCGCGGGTCGGCCATATCGTTCCCACCGATCGCATCGCTTTTCTCATCCTCCGCGCCCGCCTCATGCGCCTGCGTGAGGCGGGGTTTGAGGTGGGAGTGATTTGCGGCGAGAAGGGCTACGGGGACCGGCTCAGGGAGTGTGGTCTGGAGATACTGCACATTCCTTTCGCGCGCGAAATCGCTCCTTTGACCGACCTGCGCTGCGCCGCCGCTCTCCACCGCACTCTGCGCCGCGAGGGTTTCGATATCGTGCACTCCCACAATCCCAAAGGCGGACTGCTGGGCCCGGTGGTGGGGCAGTTGGCGCGGGCGCCCGCAGTGGTGCACACGGTCCATGGTTTCCTGTTCAACGAAAACAGCAGGGGGCTGCACAACCTGCTGGCCCATGGAGCAGAGCGCTGGACCGCGCACTGGTGCGATCACTTGTTCTTTCAGAGCGCCCAAGATTTCGCCTACGCCCGGGCGCACCGCTTCAAAGCCCCTGGACGGCTGCATTTGATCGGCAACGGCATCGACGAGCGCCGCTTCGACCGCAGCCTGTATCCGTGCGGGCGCGAGGACAAACGCCGCGAATTGGGCCTGGAAGCGGGGCACCTGGTGGTGGGGATGGTCGGCCGTTTGGTGCGGGAAAAAGGCTTCGAGGAATTCTTCGCGATGGCCGGCCGTATCGCCCGCGAGTTCCGCCAGGCCCGCTTCCTGGTAGTGGCCATTTCCGAGGAGGATGAGCAGCGGGATGCGGTCAATCCTGGCGAGTTGATCGCCCGCCATCGAATCGCTGACCGCTGCATCGTCCTGGAGCAGCGCAGCGACATGCCCGAACTCTATTTGAGCATGGACGTGGCGGTTCTGCCTTCCTACCGCGAGGGAATCCCCCGCGCCCTGCTCGAGGCGGCGGCCATGGGTGTGCCCATCGCAGCGAGCGATATCCGCGGCTGCCGCGAGGTGATTGTCCACGGCAAGTCCGGGTTGCTGTTCGCGCTGAAGGAGGTGGAGGCCTTCGCGCGGGTCGTGCGCTCCCTGCTGCTGGACCCGGAAAAACGCCGGCGCCTGGGTGAAACCGGTCGGCGGCGGATCCTGCAGCACTACACCGAAGGACGCACCACCGAGCGCCTCATAGCCTGTTACGAGAAAATCCTTGAAGAGAAAGGAAAGAGCCTTTGAACTTGAGAGACAGAAAGTAAAAAGATGAACTTTCTCTCTCTGGCCTTTCGAAGGAGGTTTTAAAGGTCCAGCCGCCCTTGCTTCTCCTCCAGGGTTGCCGGAAACCAGTTCGCATGGCCGGGTGCCGGGTTCCGGCCTCCGTCCCCGGATCCGCCATGCGGACGCTCTCAGTGCTTCTTGCTGGTTCCTCTCACCCCTTGCCTTACCTGGCGCTCGAAAGCGCGGATTTCGCCGGCTCCTTCGAGCACCCCGATCTCCAGGTGAAACTCCCGGACTTCGCCCGGAGCGATATACTGCAAGCTCCGGTGCCTGCGGTTCCACAAGCGGCCCTGGACGCTGCAGTTCCCCGGTTCGATCCCGGCCACGTAGGTCCCTTGGTGGAAGTGCTGCCACTGGTTGACGAAGGGAATCTCCCGGCGCAGAAATTTCCAGTAGAGGCCCAGCTCGAGGCGGTCGTTGATCATTCCCACGTGGACGTTGCCCTGGCGGTCGGCGCGGGGGCGGTGGATGTAGACGTCGTCGCGGGCCTGCTTGCGCGGTCCGGGGGTCGAGGTATACTCCTCCGGCCCGACCTCGCGGCCGTCAGTGAAGTCGATGCTCTTCCTGGTGTAGATTACCAGCCGGGTACCGGCATCCAGCAAGGGGAAACCGGGATTGGTGTGGTAGACCAGCATAAGGGGGGAGGGGTCGACACTGAGGTTTTCGACCCGGTCGTAGATGCGCAGGCACTTCTCGCCCAGCACGGTGGAGATCTCCCGGGTCAGCTCCAGATCGGTGCCGAAGACCACCGCCTCGCGCATCTTGCCGCTGACCCGGACCACGTAGTCCTCGTCCTCCCATCCGGCCGCTGCGCTCACGTTTTTCGCGGGGATGAAGGAAATCCGGCCGTGCAGCCCGAGTTCCTCGTCTTCCTCCTGGGGATCCGTTTCCGGATGACCCACGAAGGTGAGGCCGCAAGTGGTGAGCAGACCGCCGAAAAATCCACGCATCCAGCCGAACCCCTGGGGTTCGTAGAAAGCCGGACCCACGTCGCCGGTATTGCCGCGGAAGCAGAGGGACATGCCTTTGTAGTGTGCCGAGGCGATGTCGAGGCAACGCCCCGGGAGCAAGGAGAAGCCGAGACCGGATGCATTGAAGACCTCTACCAGATCGGCGCCGCGTTCGTTGCCTTCCACCAACTCGGCGCGCCGCACGCCGGCCAACTGGCTCATGTCTCCGGTGAGATGCACAAGTTGCTGCCTGGAGTAATCCTTGCCGAAAAGGCCGGGCATGATTCTTCTCCTGAGAAGGTGGAACAGGTGGATTGCGGCCTGAAGATACGACGCCGGGAAGTGCAGCACAAGACTGAGGCGGAGGGCGAATTGGCCGGCGGCGGGCGCCGCAAGACCGGGTCTTGCCGCACTGGATTCTTGACAAAGAAAAAGGGAAACCGTGTAATATCATCTGTGAAAAACCGCGGCGGGACAACGCCGTGGCCTCCCCTTCGATGGGGCTCTCAACCAGCATCTCAGGCAAACCGGTTAGGCCTATGGGCGAGATTCTGATCTTGACGGCTACCGAGCCGGAGCAGCGCGACCTTGCCCGCCGCATGAAAAATGCCGTGGTCCAGGAGGTGGCGGGAAAGAAGTGGCGCACGGGGCAATTGGGCGGGTCCGAGGTGTGCCTGGTGCAAACGGGAATCGGGGCGGTCAACACCGCCCATGCTCTGACCTGCGTCCTGCAAGCCCGGTGTCCGGACATGGTGCTGCAGGTGGGTGTCGGCGGAGCCTACCCGGGAGTCGGGTTGGCTCTGGGAGACCTGGCCCTGGCCAGCGCGGAGGTCTATGGTGATCTGGGGGTGCGGACCGGTGATGGATGGCACGGGGCTGAATTCATCGGTATTCCCGTAGTGGAGCGGGGACATGCATATTTCAATTCCTTTCCAGTGGATCGGGACCGGGTGGAGCGGGGACGGGCGCTCCTGCGCGGAGGCTGGAGCGGAACGGCCCCGGCCCTGCTGCTGGGGCCATTCGTCACCGTGCAGGAGTGCAGCGGGTTGGCGCGTCTGGGGCAGGAGCGGGCGTCGCGCTTCAACGCCGTCTGCGAGAACATGGAAGGGGCGGCGGCGGCGCATCTGTGCCTCCTTTACGGCATTCCCTTCGTGGAGGTCCGCAGCATCAGCAACCAGGTTGAAGATCGCCGCACCGACAAATGGGATTTACCTCTGGCCCTGGCGCGGTCCCAGGAGGCTGCGCTCCGCCTTCTGCGCGAAGGAGGGGTTGGCTAGAGTGCCGTCCCGTCCATACTCTGGATTTCATCCGCCACCTGCTTTCCCGGGGGACCGCGCCCATGGCCCAGGTAGGCCGGGGGGAGGGCGGCAACCCTGGCGACCTGGACGGGTCGTCGCCCCTAACGAAGGACACAAATGAGGCTCGGGGCCGGATGAGCACTGTTTCACTGGGATATTCTCCCACTCCCAACGATACCTTTATCTTTTTCGGCCTGGTGCATGGCAGGGCTGGGAAGATGCCCCCATTCCGCCTGGTACTGAAGGACATCGAGACCCTCAACCGGCTGGCCCTGGAGCGCCGGATCGAAGTGACCAGGGGTTCTTTTCACGCTCTTGCCCACTTGCGCCCGCACTACTGCCTGCTGCACGCCGGCGGCGCGCTCGGGCGCGGCTGCGGTCCCCTGGTGGTGGCGTCCGAGCCTCCGGCCGCCGGAGACCTGGAGGGGAAGAAGATCGCCGTTCCCGGCAAGCTGACTACAGCCGCCCTGCTGCTGCGCCTGTTCAATCCAGGCCTGAAGGATCTGGTTGTCTTACCGTTTAACCAGATCATGCCGGCAGTGCAGGCGGGCGCGGTGGACGCCGGAGTCATCATCCACGAAAACCGCTTCACTTATCCCGCCTATGGCCTGCGCCAGGTGGTCGACCTGGGAGAGTGGTGGGAGAAGACCTCCGGGCACGCGATCCCCCTGGGAGGGATTCTGGCCCGGCGCGATCTGGGAAAGCGGTTGATCCGGCGCCTCGACCATGCTCTGCGCAGGAGCGTGGAGTACGCCCATGACTATCCTGAAGAAGTGCGCCAATATATCCGGGAGCAGGCGCCGGAGATGGATGAGAAGGTCATGGAGGAGCACCTGGATCTCTATGTGAACGAGCATACCTCGGACTACGGCGCGGATGGAGAAGCCGCCATTGGCGATTTGCTGAGCCGGGCAGAGGAGGCGGGGATCGCCCCGCCTTCGGATTTACCTTTGTTCTATCCACCATCATCTATTTGAATCGGAGTGCAGAATGAAGTTGCTGCAATTTTTCGACCCCCATAACGGAGGGTCGCACGTGGGGTTGGTTGACGGGGAGGAGGTCGTCGATCTGAGCCAGGCGGGAGCCGCGCCTGATTCCATCCACGCCATCTACTACCGCCACGGGGGTGACGAGCACGGGCTGGAAGAGGCGGTGGAGCGGCTCGCGGCCGTGGCCTCCGGGGCCAGGCGACTGAGGCTGGAGGACCTTTTGCACAACCGCCACCGCGCCCGACCCTATCTGACCAAGCCGGTCAGTGGGCCCGCGGACCGACCTAACGCCCTGCGCGTGTGGTTGGCCGGAGTGACTCACGAGGACAGTGCCAGATTGCGCGAAATCGAGGCCAAGCAGGCGACGGGAGAACCGGTTAACGTCTACGATCAGAAGTATCGCGAATGTGCAGCGGGAGGGCGGCCCGAGCTTTTTCCCAAGGGCGATCCAGATGCCATTGTGGGCCATGGCCAGCCCCTCACCCGGCCCTCAAATACCCAGCGCCTGGTGCCCGAGACCGAACTGGTTTCCATTTACGGTCTCAGTCGAGAGGGGCAGGTCGAGCGTCTGGGCTACACCGGAGGTAACGACGTCTCCGACAATAGCATGGAAGCGGACAATCCTCTCAACTTGCCCCAGGCCAAAAACTGGGAAGGCGGCTGCGCCAGCCTGGGACCGCTGCTGGTGACCGCCTCGGAGTACGACGACAGGGAAGTGACGGTGTCGTGCGAGATTATTCGCCATGGGCAGCGGGTGGGGTTCAAGGAAGGCAAGACAGGGCAGAAGGCGCTCAACATGCCGGATGGGCTCTTTCACCTGGAGCGCACCCTGCTCGCCCGGTTGCCGCTGCAGGCGGGCCAATTGCTGGCCCTCTACTGGGGTACTCCCATAGTTTTTTCGGAAGCCGACCTGGCCGGCGGGCTGATGGTGGGCGATCTGTTGCGGCTGCGCTTCTCGGGGGGAATCGGATTGCTGGAAAACCCGGTCACCGCCCTGCCGGAAACTGACCAGCTAGGTAGACTAACGCCCCCGGCCGAGTGCGCTTAGTGCTGGTAGCGAGCGCGGGCGATTTCGGGGCTTCCTTGCAGCGGAAAGCGGCCTTGAGGCAACCCTTCAGAGATCGTCGACGGCCATGTCTCGTTCCTCGCCAGTATGGAGATCCTTGACCCGGACCTTGCCCACCGCCCACTCGTTCGGGGCCAGGAGGATCATGCGCGTGGCCCCGGCGAGATCGGCGTGTTTGAAAGCCCACTTAACCTTCTTGGCTTCGAGGATCAAATCCACCGACTTTCCGGCGCGGCGCAACTTTCTAGCTACCTTCATCGCAGGCTCCCGCAAAGTTGCATCGAAGGGGAAGACAACATCGTCGATTTTGCCTTCCAAGGTGGGCAGAAGGTCCTTGTCCTTGAGGATCTCTTCGATCACCACATCGCCAAAGCCCAGGCCGCAGGCCGGCATGTCCCTGCCGCCGAGAGTGGAGAAGAGGCGGTCGTAACGGCCGCCGCCGCATATGGCGCGCAAGGAAGCGCCGCGGTCGAAAGCCTCGAATACAACTCCGGTGTAGTAGGCCAGCCCACGAACCAGACTGGCGTCGAAAATCAGCCACTTCGCAAAGCCGTAGCCTGCGGCCAGTGAGAACAGCCGGCGCAGATCGCGGACACCCGGGTGGGTTTCCCCGACCAATTCGGCGGCCTGGTCGATGGAGTCGAGGGAAATAATCTCGGCAATTCGATCCACCGCAGAGTCCGCGATTCCCAGGCCTTTCATCTCTTCGCCGACAATCTCCCTGGGCACCTTCTCCATCTTGTCCACAAGTATGCAGACCTGGGCAAACTTGTCGTCGGCAATGCCAATTTGGGCCAACATGCTCTGCAAAATTTTGCGGCTGGAGACTTTGATGCCGATATCTTCGGGTCCCAGTCCCACCCGCCTGAAGAAGGTGGTTACGGCGGCGAGCAATTCCGCTTCGGCGGTTACCTCCGGGACTCCGAAAATGTCCATGTTCCACTGGTAGTGCTCGCGCCGGCGGCCGCGGGTCATGCGCTCGTAGCGCCAGCATTGCGGGATGCTGAACCACTTGATCGGCAGTGGAATTGAGCCGCCCTTGCGCAGGATAAGACGGGCAAGGGACGGGGTCATTTCCGGCCGCAGCGCCAGGCGCCTGTTGCCCTTGTCGGCGAAACTGTAGAGCTGCCGAACGATTTCCTCTCCTGCTTTGCGGGTGTAGAGCTCCTCCGATTCGACCATCGGAGCATCGTACTCCTCGAAAGCGAAGAGGCGTGCTACCTCGCGGAAGTGGCCGAACAACCAGTTCCGCAGGCGCATGTCCGCTGGGAAGAAGTCCCGAGTACCTCGGGGCGGAGCGAGGTCCATGGTGTGCAGGCCTTTCTCGGTCTCGTGCGCCGCGGCGCATTGCAGGGGGCCAGGTCCGACCGGAAGCTCTAAAAGTAGAGCTCGCCGCCTACAATCGCCAGTAACCCCAGGAACATGGCTGCCTTCAGGAGCCGGCTCAGGTTCGTGTCGCTCGATCCGACTCTGCCCCGGTGGAGTTGCAAGAGGGTCCACAGCAAGGCCAGATCGACGCCGGTGACCATGAGCAAGTAGAACCTTCCGTAGAGGTTGAGCATCCAGGGAAGGAGAGTGAAAGCCACCAGGATCAAATATACAGCCGAAGTCAGCCGGATGGCGCTGGTGGGACCCCGGCTCAGGGGAAGGGTGCGGGCGCCGCGGTCGCGGTCGCCTTCCATATCCTCCAAATCCTTGATGATCTCCCGCCCCCAGTGAAAAAACAGGGCAAAGCCGGCCGGAATCCACGAACGCCCCAAGGTGTCCGCGGCAAGCGCCCCGTAGGGAAAAGCTGCGGCGCTCAGGGCGCTGATGAGCAGGTTGCCCCAAAAAGCCCGGCGCTTCAGGTAGAGGTTGTAGATGAACAGGCAAAGGGCGATGGCGCCGGCGACGAGACTGGCGAGGGGCCCCAGGTACAAGGCCAGTCCCAGGCCGGCCAGGGCAACAAGCCAGGCTTGCAGCGTTGCGGCGCGTCGGCTGAGACAACCCGAGGCCAGGGGCCGGCGGGGCCGGTTGATCCGATCAATATCTATATCTTTCAAATCGTTGGAGATATAACCGGCGGCGGCGATGAGGGCGGCGGAGATAGCGGCCAGCAGAACTGCGGTGGAAGGCCAGCGCACCCCGGCGGTGAAGGCGCCGACATAGACCGAAAGGGCAGTAATCAGGCAGTTGAGAGGCCGGGGAAGAACGAAGAGGGCTTTAAGGGTGGGTTTCAAGCATCCTCGGAGAGGGCTGAGTCAACTGAATTTGGTGGTTTGCCTACTATAAAAAATAGCCTCGGAAAAACAACCCCCGTTTATCTGTAACTATCGGGAAAATAGGTGGGTTGTAAGATTTTTCTTGACACAGGTCTGGCGGAGTCGTACTTTCCTCTAAGGGTATTTAAGGCTTTGTTTCTCAACAAGTAAACTGTAATTCAACCTGCGTTGCAGCAGATGTGCGCGGCGCCCATTCGTCCACCAGGAGGTGCGCTCTTGTCTACCATCACCAAGAAGGAGTTAGCCTTTCTCGTCAGCCGTAGCACAGGGTGCAAAAAGAATCTGGCAGCCAAGGTGGTCGATAGCCTTTTTATAGCAATGCGCGACAGTCTGATCAATGGCAACCGCATAGAAATCAGGGGATTCGGCGTTTTCCAGGTCAAGAACACCCGACCCAAGCCGGCAGCCCGAAACCCCCGGACAGGCGAAATCATCTACGTCCCGGCGCGGCGCAAGACCCACTTCAAGCCCGGTCGCCTACTCAAGGAAGCCCTGCACCAGGCGCGTCCGGGTGATTCCCCGGTCGCATCGACCAGCCCCGAAGATCCTCCGTCCCAGGTGATGGGGAGCGAGTAGGCCAGGGCGGGACAAGGCGCGGTGGGGTCATCGCCTGAAGGAGAAAGTAGGTGCCCCTTGCGCCGGCATTTGGTGCTCTCCTTCGTCCTCTTTCATTTTTTCCCTTGTCTCCTCCAGGCCGACCTGCTCCTTGGAATACGATGGTATTCCGCCCGCCAGTTACGCGATATCGCCGTCCTGGCTCCGCAGGTGCGCTTTGCTGCGCCGGGCCTGATCCTGGTCGGCGCCGACGACCCCACCCTGCGGCAACTACAGGCGCAGGGATTCCATCCCTTCATCATCGACCGGCCCGCTCCCGGGGACGGCTATTTTCTCACTGAACACCTGGAATTTCCCCTCCGGGAAAGCGCTACCCTGGTCCATGCGGAAGGGTCGGATTGGGCCCTGTTGCGTCTGCCGCGGGACCGTTTTGCCGCGGCCTTGGAGGGCTACCGCTTCCTCTGGTCACTCCCCGAAAACTACAGTTTGAGGGGCTGGCTTGGGGATGTTCCCCGGGCAAGGCCGGCCTCCCTGCCAGCGGCGGAGACGGTGGTCGAGCTCCTGGCTCAGGTGGAGTTGGAAAACCTGGAGCGCCACGTCCGGGTGCTGGCATTGGTAGATCCGGACAAAACAAGCACTGCTGACAATCTGGGCAGCCGACATGCCTTCCGCCGGGAAACACTCGAGGCCGCCGCCTATATCCGCGACCGCCTGACCGCATCCCTCGGACCGGCCCGGGTCGGGATCGAAGAATTCAGCATCCCCGAGCTGCCCCATCCAGGTGTTGCCCTGTACAATGTGGTGGGCACCCTGGAGGGCACCGACCCGGAGGCAGGATACTACGTGGTCTGCGCCCACTACGACGCCATCGGCTCGCGCACCCGGGGTTCCTGGGACTGGCGTACGGATGCGGCGCCTGGGGCCGACGACAACGCCAGTGGGGTGGCCCTGCTTCTGGAGAGCGCCCGCATCCTGGCAACCCGGTCCTTTCCCTGGTCCTTGCGCTTCATCGCCTTCTCCGGCGAAGAAATTGGATTGTGGGGCAGTCGGGCCTATGCCCTGCAGGCGGCGGAGCGCGAAGACAAGATCATTGGGGTGATGAATTTCGACATGATCGGCTTCAACAATCGGCGCCACCGTCTCGAGCTGGTGACCAACCCGGCCTCGCGCTGGATGGTGCAATGGATGGCGGAGGCCAACGAGCGCTATGGCATCGGACTAAAGCTGGACGTGCTGGAGGATCCTGCAGCCCGCCTGAGTGATCACGCCCCATTCTGGGCGCGCGGTTACGACGCCATTCTCGCCATTGAGAACTATCTTCCCACCGACTCGGAGACCCCCGGAGTGCGCAATGGCGATTACAGGATCAACACCCAGTATCACACCGTGGCCGATGTCCCGGACAGCATCAACTACGAACTGGTGCGCCGCGCCACCCAACTGATCGTAGCAACCCTGGGTCAGTACGGTGTCGTTGAGGGCTTGCCCAATCTGGCAATTTTCAGCGGCGATCTGAGTGCCGATTCCAGGGACAATCTGCGCCTGAGGGTCGCCAACATAGGCCTGGGCCGACTCGAGTCCCCCTACCGCGTGCGGATCTCGCGGTGCGCCCCTGACTCCACCAGTTGCCGTCCCTTCTACGACGCCGAGCGCGGCGCGCCCCTGGAGGCGGGTGCGGCGGAGGATATCGTCATTCCCTGGAACCGCTTCGGAGAGATGGTCTTCCTTTTCGAGGTGGATCCCGAGAACGCCATTGCCGAATCCACCGAGGCGGACAACCGCGCTCTGCAGCGCCTGAATCTGGTGCCGCAGAGCGCCATCAGGGTGTACCCCAATCCCTACCGCCCCAAAGCGGACGAAGTTCTTTCCTTCGGCGGACTGTCCCCTGGCTCGCGGCTGCGCATATTGACTCTGGGCGGCGAACCGGTCTGGTCTGCCACGGCCGAGCGCCGACTGGAACCCCTTCGCTGGTACGGCCAGAATGCCTCCGGATTTGCCGTCGGCAGTGGGGTGTATGTCTACCTCATCATTGCGCCGGATGAGGAGATAGTGAGAAAGGGAAAGATTGTGGTGATGCGTTAGGGTGCCGCGGCCGCTAGCTGTCCCCGCTCTCCTCCAGGAGGGTCTGCAGGCGCCGGCGCCAGTTCTCCGGGAAGTGGAGGCGGGCTTCGAGGCGGAAGTCGGCTACCAGTGAGCGCAGCAGGCTGGCGCGCTTGCGGCGGTCCGGCTCGCGCGTCTTGAGGTGGCTCCGGACCTGAGCCAATTGGTCGAGGTAGGCGACGAATTCGTCGGCGAAGAGATTTTCCAGGTCCTGGCGCAGGCGGCGGGACAGGGCGGGAGAAGCATTGCTGGTGCTGATGCTCAGGCGCAGATGGCCCGGATGCACCAGGGCGACCATGCCAAAGTCGGAAAAAAGCGGCTGGTCATAGGAATTGATCAGGATTTTGCGCCGCCGCGCCAGAGCGTAAATCCGGCGGGTGAGGTCCGGGTCGCCGGCGACCGTGTTGACCACCAGGAAAACATGGTCGAGGTCGGGGGGCTGAAAGGAGCGCTTAAAGAGGGTGAGTCTGAGTTCCCGTGCCCATTCCTGGAGGGACGGGACGACTCTGGGACTGACCACGGTGAGGCAGGCGCCGGCTTCAAGCAGGCGCGCCGCCTTGTCCTCGGCCTCGGCGCCGCCGCCGACGATCAGGCAGGAACGGCCGGCGACGTCGAGACCGACCTGGAAGAGGGGATTGAGCCCGGCGATTTTTCACCCACCGCCTTGGCTGGCCAGTGATTGGTAGCTGCGGCCCTCCGCCGCGCCGAATTCGATCGGAAATCCCGACTCGGCCCAGCCAGGGGTGACCACGCGGCCCAGTGGGTCGCGGGCGCCTCCGAAGCCGCCGTCCATGTGGACTATGGCGGTAAAGCCGCAAGCCGTCAGGGCCTCGGCGGCGCGGGTCGAGCGCCCTCCGGACTGACAGCCGACGATGAGCTTGGCGCTGCGGTCGAAATGGCTTTCCACCACCCGGAGAAAATCGGGGTTGGGGACCATTGCCCCGCGGTCTTGGTGCAGAATAGGAACGTTTACCGCTCCGGCAGGATGGCCGTTTTCGAACTCGGGGATGGAACGCACGTCCAGGTAGGTGTAGCCTTCATCGCCCTCTAGCAATTCCCTGGCCTGGGGCGGATCGACGTTTTTCAAGCTCATGGGACAGGTCTCCTTGGGGTTGGCGTGGGGATTTTCGCGAGTATGGGGCCGGGAGTCAACCTACTTGACACTGTTCACCCTATTTGGTTACTTCGGCTATCCATTTAAATGTATTATTTTCCGCACCATAGACAAGTCTTTCCGGCATGGCCGCAGGGACCTTCCAAGAGGAGAGAAATGGTCAATTGGTGGATGGGTCGCTTGGCCCTGGCGGTTCTCTGCGCCCTCTCTCAGAGCTGCGGTTCCGGTGGCGGAGGCGATGAGGCGGCGGGTGGAAAGGAGGCCAGCGGCACCGACAGCACTCTTGCCGACAGTGCGCGCAGCGATAGCCTCCCCCCGGCCGCGGCTGCAATTCCGGTGGAAACGACGGCCGCTCGCAGGGCACCCATTTCCTCGTTCCTGCTTTTCAGCTCGACAATAGAGACCGAAGCCGCGGTTGGGATCCACTCCCGGCTCAGCGGCCACCTGGTCAAGGCGGTCAAAGTGGAAGAGGGGGACCGGGTCGAAGCGGGGGACCCCCTGGTGATCATCGACGACGACGAACTCCGGGTCGCCGCCCGCGAAAGCGAAGTGAATCTCAACCACCTGAGCAGCGGCTTCGAGCGCATGGAGGAGATGTTCAGGCGAAAATTGATCAGCGACCAGGAGTACGAAGACAAACGCTTCGCACTGGAACAGGCCCGCCTGCGCCACCAGAAAGCCACGATGGAGCTGGAGCACGCCTTGATCCGCGCTCCTTTCTCAGGGGTCATCACCGAGCGCCACATCCAGGTCGGCGGCAGGACCACCTCGGGCAAGAAGCTCTTCGCCCTGGTCAAGCTCGAGGACATGATCGCCCGCGTCTTCGTTCCTGGACAGCACCTGACCTCCATTCGCGCCGGCCAGGAGGCGGTTGTCACCTCGGAGTTCCTCGAGGGAAGGAGCTTCAATGGGCAGGTCAAGCGCATCAGCCCGGTGGTGGATCCCAAGAGCGGCACTTTCAAGGTGACGGTGGGTCTGAAGGACCGCTGGGAGTTCCTGCGGCCGGGTATCTTCGTCAAGGTGCGGATCATCACCGACACCCACGAGGAGGCGGTGCTGGTGCCGAAGGAGGCGGTGATATACGATGGTGGCGGCAAGTTCATTTACCTGGTCGAAGACAGCACTGCGGCGCGGATCCGGCTCGACGCCGGCTTCGAGAACAGTGAATACATCGAGGCCCTGTCCGCGGTGCTGCCGGGCACGCCCGTCATCGTGGTGGGGCAGAACGGGTTGAGGGACGGGGCGAGGGTCAGGATCGTCCATGCCGATTCCAGCCAGGAGTAGCGGTCCCCGGTGACCGAAAGAGGCACTGATTCAGGCAGCCCGGGCAATTCGCGCTTTGCCATAACCACCCGGCGGCCGGTGGCCATTCTCATGGTGGTCATGGCGGTCTGCGTATTCGGGTGGGTTTCCTACCAGCGCCTCTCCCTCGATTTGATGCCCACCATCACCTACCCCACCCTCACCGTGCGCACCGAGTTCCCCGGCACCGCTCCCGAGGAAATCGAGAATCTCGTCTCCCGTCCCCTCGAGCAAGAGCTGGGTATCGTGCGCCGCCTGGTCAGCATCAGCTCCATTTCCAGGGCCGGCCAGTCCGACGTCATCCTTGAGTTCGACTGGGATACGGACATGAACGCCGCGTCCCAGGACATCCGCGAAAAGGTGGACCGGGTAAGGCTGTCCCCCGACGCCAAACCGCCCTTGCTGCTGCGCTACGACCCCTCTCTGGACCCGATCATGCGCATCGGCCTCCACGGTACCCCGAGCCTCTACCGCTTGCGCCACCTGGCCGAGCACGAAATCAAGCGCCGGTTGGAAAGCGTTCAGGGGGTGGCCGCGGTCAAGGTCAAGGGTGGTCTGGAGGAGGAAATCCATGTAGCGCTCAACGAGCGCCAGATGGCTCTGTTGGGCATCGATATCGGCGAAGTCAACACCCTCCTGTCCCAGAGCAACATCAACTTGCCCGGCGGCAGTCTGCGCGAGGGTCAGGTGGAGTATCTGATCCGCACCCTCAACGAGCTCGGTTCCATCGACGAAATCGCCGAGCTCGTGGTGGCGCGGCGGGACGACGCCGAGATCCATCTCGGGGACATGGCGCAAATCTTCCTCGCCCACAAGGACCGCCAGGTCATCACCCGGGTCAATGGTCGCGAAAGCGTCGAGATCGAGATCTACAAGGAAGCCGATGCCAATATCGTGGCGGTTGCCCGGCGCATCCACCACCGCCTTTTCGGCCTTCCGGAACAACGGACCTACGTCGAGAACCTGAAAAAGGGAGAGGGAAAAGAAGAGAAGGAGGAAGAAGAGAAGGAGAAAGAAGAGGAGGGAAAAGACGACCTCAAGGCGAAGAAGCGGGAGGCAGCCATGCGCACCATGGAGCATCTGCGCATGACCGACTATATCACCTACCAGCTGCCGCCGGCGGCGGAATTGGAGATACTGTCGGATCAGTCCGTATTTATCGTCCACTCCATCGAAGAGGTTCAGAAGAGCGCCCTTTTGGGTGGCGCCATGGCCATCGTTGTCCTCTTCGTGTTCCTGCGCAATATTGTCCACACCCTCATCGTCGGCCTGACCATTCCGGTCTCCATCATTGCCACCTTCGCTCCCATGCACGTCTTCGAGGTTTCCCTCAACATTATGTCCCTGGGAGGTCTGGCTCTGGGAATCGGCATGCTGGTGGACAATGCCATCGTCGTCCTGGAGAGCATCTTCCGCTGCCGCGAGGAGGGCGATGACCTCGTCGCCGCGACGGCACGGGGCACGGGGGAGGTGGGCAGCGCCGTCTTGGCCTCGACCCTTACCACCATTGCCGTATTCTTTCCCATCGTCTTTGTCGAAGGCATAGCCGGCCAGGTCTTCGGCGATATGGCCCTTACCGTGGTATTTTCCCTGGCTGCCTCGCTGGGGGTGGCGCTCTACTTCGTCCCCATGCTGGCTTCGCGGCGGCTGAGCCGGAACCAGGGCGGTCTGCTGGACCAGGTGCGCCACAGCGACTTTCTCCAGCTTCGCGCCCTCCAGCGCGGACGGGACATTGTGGCCGATTCCTCCCGGCCCCTTGGCCGGCGTCTGGCCGGCGCGGCCATGGCGCCCCCATATCTGGTTTATGAAGTGCTCTGGCGCATCCTAGTGGCCGCCGCCACTCTTGTCGCCGCGGTGCTGAAGGCGGCCGCCATCCTGCTTTTCGAGTTGCTGTGGTGGCTGGCCAAGGCCATCGAGTGCTGGTGGATCAAACCCGAGGGCACCTTCCAGGCCAGGATGAATGCCTGGGCGGCGGCCAGCCACGGCGGTCCCGTTGCCATCTTTCACCGGGTCTGGCCGGGTATCCTCAGCTTCGGATCGGCAGCGGACCTGGCGGATTCGGTGCAGCGCTACTGCATCTGGATCCCAGGTTCCGGGTTCTGGCGCACTGTCTGCAAGGCTCTGCCCATGCCCCTGGTGCTGACCTATCTCGTCGTCCGCTTCGTCCTGCAGACCCTCCTGCGCCTGATTGCCATTGTTTTGCAGGTGGGAGTCCTGCTGTGCGCCCTGGTCTCCATCGCAGCGCTTTTTCTGGCGGGGATGGTCCTGCCCCCCCTGGTCCTGCCCTTTCTTTTTCTTTTCGAGCAGGTTTTCGGGTTCGTGCAGAGGGTCTATCCGGCACTCCTGGACCGGGCATTGCGCCGGCCCCTGGCAGTGATCGCAGGTGCCCTGGGTTGTTTACTGATATGCTGGTTCAAGCTGGTGCCGGAGCTGGGCCGCGAACTGATCCCCGAGGTGCACCAGGGGGAGTTCAACCTGGAAATTGCGCTGCCGGTGGGGTCTCCGCTGGACAGGACTTCCCGGGTACTGGCGGCGATAGAGAAGAAAGTTATGCAGGAGGCGGGGGTACGCCGGGTCTCCACCTCGGTGGGAACGGAGAGTTCGGCCAGGAGCGGCGCCGCCGAGGGAGAGCACACTGGTGTGGTCACCGTCAGGATGAAGGAGGGTGCGGATCCGGTTGAGGAAAGGGTCCTCATCGAGCGCCTGCGCGGGGCCCTGGGGGATTTCCCCGAGGTCGAAATCGAGGTTTCGCGTCCGACCATCTTCAGCTTCAAGGCTCCAGTTGCGGTGGAGATCCGCGGCCACGAATTGGGCGTCTTGAGAAGACTGGGGCAGGAGGCCGAGACCGTGCTCGGTGCTTTGCCCGGCCTTTTCGATGTCCGATCCTCTTTGCAGCCGGGCAATCCCGAGTTGCAGATTAGCTACAACCGCGAGCGTCTGGCCGGCTATGGGCTCAATTTGAAGGACGTGGCCGAGTTGGTGCGCAACAAGGTGCAGGGACGGGTGCCCACCCGCTTCCACCACGGCGAGCAGCAGATCCCCATTCTGGTGCGCCTGCAGGAAGTGGATCGCCTCGGGCTGGAGGAACTCGGACGGCTGGTGATCAATCCCGAGGGTGATATACCCATTCCGCTGGAGGCGGTGGCGGATATCCGGGTGAGCGAAGGTCCCAGCGAGATCCGCCGCGTCGACCAGCAGCGGGCGGCCCTGATCAGCGCCAACATCAGCGGAATCGACCTGGGCACGGCTGCGCGCAGCATCGAGGCCGCCTTGCGCCGCCTGGACTACCCCAGCGGCTTCAGCTATTTGCTCGGGGGCCAGAACCGCGAGATGGAGACCTCGCTGCGCAGCCTGGTCTTTGCCCTGGGCCTGGCCGTCTTTCTGGTCTACATCGTCATGGCCGCCCAATTCGAGTCACTGGTGCATCCTCTGGTCATCATGTTCACCGTGCCCCTGGCTTTGATCGGGGTCGTGGCTGCACTCTACGTCGGCGGCGTGGCCTTGAGCGTGGTGGTCTTCATCGGGTTGATCATGCTGGCCGGAATTGTGGTCAACAATGCGATTGTGCTGGTGGACTATATCAACAAACTGCGCCGCGGCGGCCTCGAAAAGTCGGAGGCAATAGTCCACGCCGGAAGGGTCCGCCTGCGCCCCATTTTCATGACCACCGCGACTACGGTGCTGGCCTTGCTGCCCATGGCGCTGGGGTTGGGGGAGGGGGCGGAGATCCGCACCCCCATGGCCCTTACCGTGATCGTGGGCCTGGCTACTTCAACGGTTCTCACCTTGATCGTGATTCCCACTGTGTACTCGTTACTGGACCGCCGTCCCTGAAAAGCGGCAGCCAGGCATTCGAGAAAACTGCGCGATGGCAAAAAACCACCCCTTCCGGCTTTCGAGCCTGTCCCTGGATCGCCCAATAGCCACAATAATGGTCCTGGTGGCTCTGCTCGCGGTGGGCTCCATCGCCTACACTCGCATTCCTCTAAGCTTGATTCCCTCCGGGATCGAAGGAGACCGACTCTGGGTGTGGATACCCTATCCCAACGCCAGCCCCGAGGAAGTGGAGAAGGCCATTGTTCTACCCCTGGAAGAAGCCCTGTCCACCCTGTCCCAGGTGGAGAGAATCCGTACCAGGGCCATGCGCGAAAGAGGTACGGCGACGATTCGCTTCAAGCCGGAGGCGGACATGGGACGGGCATGGGCCGAGCTGGCCGAGCGCATGGACCGGCTCAGACCGGAGTTGCCCGATGTCGAGCTCATCGAGATGGGCGGTTGGGGCGATGGCGACGAAGAGGAAATAATGTGGATGAACGTGCGCTTCGAAGAGGGCTACAGCGATCCCCATTTCTTCGTTGAAACCCATCTGCGCCCGGTGCTGCGGCGTCTCGACGGGGTGGGCGCGGTGCAGGCATGGGGCAGCAGGGATGAAATTCTCATCGAACTGGACGAAGACCGGGTGCGCGGCCACAACGCCGACGTGGCCGTGCTCGTCAACCAGTTGCGCAACCATAATTTCACCGTTTCCAGCGGCTACGTCCACGAAGGCGGCAGGAAGATCCACGTGCGCTCCCTGGGTCGCTTCCAGTCGGTGCAGGAAATCCGCGATATTGTCCTCGATGCCGGCCGCGATCTGCGCCTGGCCGACATTGCCACAGTGCGGCGGCGCACCCCCGAAAAAACCTGGACCCAACGGACCAACCGCCGGGAAGCCATGTGGGTCGGGATCCAGCGCGTCTCCAACGGCAACATCGTGGCCATTTCGCGGCAGGTGCGCGCCACTTTGGAGGATTTGAAAAAGCAGCCCCGGTTCCATGGCTTCGAGTACAAGATCTTCTGGGATCAGGGAGAGCACATCATCCGCTCCCTGGACAATCTGAAATCCTCGGGACTGTGGGGCGGATTATTCGCCGCCCTGGTGCTGCTCTTTTTCCTGCGCAACGTGCGCATGACTGCGATAATCACCCTGGCCATCCCCCTTTCGATTCTGGCGACCACCACGGCGCTCTATTTCATCGGCTGGTCCCTCAACATAGCCACCATGATGGGACTGATGTTGAGCCTGGGACTGGTGGTGGACAACGCCATCGTGATCGTCGAGAACATCTACCGCAAGCGCCAGGCCGGGACCGCACCGCGCGCCGCTGCGATTGCGGGCACCGGCGAGGTGGGCCTGGCGGTGACCATGGCGACGCTGACCACTGTGGTGGTTTTTCTGCCCCTGATCCTGATGAGCGACGACCACTACTTCTCCTTCTGGATGCTGCGCATCGGCATGCCGGTCATCGTCGGACTGCTGGCCTCTTTGTTCATCGCCCTCATCTTTATTCCCCTCGCCGCCCAGCGCTTGTCCGCTGCCCAGGCGCGCCCCGAACGCAACGGGATAGTGCGCCTGCGCGGTCTCTACCTGCGCTGCCTGAAATGGGTGCTGAGCCACCGGCTCGACACCTTGATAGTCGTAGTCCTGGCCATGGCGAGCATCTATTTCCCCATGGAGGGGATGAAGCGCACCGACCAGCAGGAAGGGCGCCGCAGCAACATTTACATGCGTTTCTACATGCCCCCGGGGTTGTCCATGGAGGAGATGGACGGGTTCATCAGCAGCGTCGAAGATACCCTGTTGAATCACGAGGAAGACTACAACATCGAGGTGGTGCGAGCCTGGTTCGGGCAGGGGGAGGGAGGCGGTGTGGGGATCATTTTCAAGGAGGAGGAACGCCTCGAATGGTACGAGGTGGCTTTCGAGAACCTCGTCCACTGGCTGGGACTGCGCCCCAAGCCCCATCTCGAGTACAAGGAAATCGTGGAGGATTTGAAAAAGCGTGTTCCCACCCGCCCCGGGGTCAGCATGATCATAAACTGGAATCGCGAGGACCAGGACACCGCCCTCTCACTCAATCTCTATGGCCACAGCACCCGGGTGCTGATGGCACTGGCGGGGGAGGTTGCGCGACGCTTGCTGAGTATTCCCGGCCTGGTGGAGGTGCGCACCGACATGGCCCAGAGCAGTCCCGAGCTGCAGGTGCGCCTCGACCGCGAGAAGCTGGAGCGCTACGGGGTCGAGGCGCAGGCCATTTCCAGGCAGATCGGGGCGCGCTGGCCCTCCACCAGGCTCCATGGAATCGAGCTGGGCAAATTCAGGACGGAAGAGGGCCGGGAACTGGTCATTCGAGTCCGCCTGGAGGGGGCGGACCGCAAGGGCCTGAGTCAGTTGCGCAACCTCACCTTCGCAACCAGGGACAGCGCCGAGGTTTCCCTGGAAACCCTTGCTTCCTTCTACGTGGAGCAAGGTCTGGACAACATCCGCCGCTATGAACGCCAGACCATGATCACGGTTACGGCCAAGGCTGCCAAGGATGACGCAGGGAAGCTCTTCGAGCAGGTGGACCAGGCGATGGAGGGGTTCGAGATGCCGCGGGGCTACCGCTGGGACAAAGGGGCGCGCTACGTGCGCCTGGAAGAGGTGGACCGCTCGCGCCAATTCGCTCTGGTCATGGCGGTCACCTGCGTCTTTCTGCTGATGGGGGTGCTTTTCGAGTCCTTTTTGCTGCCGCTCTCGGTGATCGTCTCCATTCCGTTCTCCTTCCTCGGAGTCTACTGGGTATTGTACCTGACCTCTACTCCGCAGGACAACATGTCCGTCATCGGCTCGGTTATCCTCATCGGGGTAGTGGTGAACAATGCCATTGTGCTGATCGACCTGGCGAATCGCCTGCGCCTCGAAGGGATGGGTCGCTACGAGGCTCTGGTCGAAGCCGGCCGCCATCGTTTCCGCCCCATATTGATGACTACTTTTACCACTATTTGCGGATTGATTCCCATGGCCGTGGGCAACGCCAAAATGATCGGCACGAACTACGCGCCTCTTGGACGCACCATGATCGGTGGGTTGCTCGCCTCCATGGTGCTGACCCTGCTGGTCGTGCCCATGTTCTACACCTTCTTCGACGATTTGCGCCTCTGGGCGCAGCGGCTCGCGGCCGCCCCCTTCGGCAAGCCTGTCGAGGATCGAACCGGAAGGGATGAGCAAGAGGCCGGAATATGAGTTGGATGGTCCGCAGCGGCCGCATCTGGCGCCGCTGCCCGCATTGAAGAGGCGCCGCCGCCAGGGGTGCTGCGGCCGTCCGGAAAGGCGCGTCCAGCCGAAGGTGCTGGTTTGACGCGGAGTTGGGCCGCCAATATATTCTCACCCTTCATCTGGCGGCTGGTATCCACAGGATTCGAGGAGAGCGAGAGAATGGCGGAACCCGAAGAGGACGTGATCAGGAGCCTGCAGGAAAAAAGCCTGGAGATGAGCCTGTTCAAGGAGCGCAAGATCTTTCTGTGGTCCGAGGTCAACGACGAGTCGGCCAGGGCGGTGGTCACCCGCCTGCTTGCCCTGGACGCGGAAGAGTCGCAGCAGGACATCGTGCTCTACATCAACAGCCCGGGCGGCTCGGCCTCCGACGGCATGGCGGTTTACGACGCTATGCAGTCCATCGGATCGCCGGTATCCACAGTGTGCATGGGTATGGCGGCCAGCATGGGCTCGGTGCTGCTGGCCGCCGGAGCCCGGGGCCGCCGTTTCGCCTGGCCCCACGCCCGCATCATGATCCACCAGCCCCTGATTATGGGAACCATCACCGGTTCCTCGACCGACCTGGATATCCGCGCCAGGGAGATCGTGCGTCTGCGCGAGGAAATAAACCACCTTTACGCCCACCACACCGGCCAGGACGTGGAGAAGATTTCCCAGGATACGGACCGCGATTTCTTCATGTCGGCCCAGGAAGCCAAGGATTACGGCTTGATCGACGATATAATCACCACCACCACCCCCGAGCGCAACGGCGAATAGCACCGCGCCGCAGCAGCAAGCGGGAATCCCCGGCCCTCATCGCTGGCAGCGGGCACAATAGCAGGTGTTCCTGCCTGCCAGAACCACGCTTTTCAGCGGCCTCTCGCAGACCAGGCAATCCTGCCCGTTGCGTCCATACACGCACAACTGCTGTTGGAAGCGCCCCCCCTCTCCCGATCCTCTGTAGTCGGCGATTGTGGTCCCTCCCTGACTAATGGCCGTGCTCAGCACGTTCTTGATTTCCTGCACCAGCCGCGCCAGCCGCCGCGGACCGATGCTCCGCGCCTCCACCGTGGGCCGGATACCGGCCTTGAACAGAGCCTCGCTGGCGTAGATATTCCCCACCCCTGCGACGATGGAGGCGTCCATGATCAGGTTTTTTACCGGTCGCGTACGGCCTTTGCAGAGGGAGCGGAGATAGTCGGCGTCGAAGGATTTTTCCAGCGGCTCTACCCCCAGTTTGCCCAGGTAGGGAGAAGCTTCCACAGCGTCGGAGCTGATCACCTGGACCAGACCGAATCGGCGCGGGTCGTTGAACACCAGAGGGGGGCCGGCGTCCAGCTCGAGGATCAGGTGATCGTGTTTCCGGCCCCCCTTGCGCAGCAGCAGATTTCCGCTCATCCCCAGGTGGACCAGCAGAGTTTGCCCCGACTGCAGGTCGAGCAGGAGGAACTTTGCCCGGCGCCTGGCGCGGACGAAGCGGTCTCCCTCGAGGTTGTTCAGGAGTTCTCGGGGCAGGGGCTCGCGCAGCCGTGCGGCGCTGGTTTTTACCCCCAGGATTCTGCGGCCCACCAAGTGGTGCTCAAGGGCAGTGCGCACGGTTTCTACTTCGGGAAGTTCGGGCATGAGGACCGGAGATCTGGGGTGAATTGAAGAGGGCGGCTGAAACGGACTTGCCCTGCAAGGGTCAGATGGACCGCATTCGCAGGCGCGACAGATGCGGCGGCGCGGGGAGTGGCGCAGAGCCTCCCCCGCTCCGGAGTCTCGGGAACAACTCCTAGGCGCGCAGCCGGCTCACCACCTGGATGAGGCGCTCCTCTTCAAGAATCCAAGCGCTCAACCACCCTCCATAGACGCAACCTGAATCCAGGCCGACAAGATATGGTATGCCGTTGGGACGCCTTTTAATAATCACGCCGCCCGGAGCGTCGTGGCCGAATACAAGGACATTTTCCTGCGGCTGGTAGTAGTCGTGCCAGCGTTCCCCCTCGAGGCCGTCCCTGGGGGGCCAGGTGCGAATCTTCAGAAACTCTTCCCGGCTGGTGTGGGCCAGGCCCTTCTCCGGGTTGACCCCGGCGTGGACCAGGATGAAGGCGTCGGCCTCGATCCACAGGGGCCGTTGCTGCAGCCAGGGCAGCAGACGGCCGGCATCCGGCTCGAGCAGATCGAGGACCTGCCTCTGGCTGGCGCCGCGAAACCCGGGATCCTGGCCGCCGCGCCGCCGCCGCAGTTGGCTCAGCAACCTGTCGTCATGGTTGCCCAGCACCATTTCGGCCCCGGTATGCTCGATCAATTCCCATACTCTCGAGGGATCGGGACCGCGGGAGAAGGCGTCCCCGGTGAGCAGGAGGCGGTCGCGACCGCGGCGGAATCCCGTCTTTCCGAGCAGTTCCTCGAATTCCGCGGCGCAGCCGTGGATATCGCCGATGAAGATGGTGGACATAGCTGGCAACGCCATTGCATCCAATGGGCAAAGATACTATCATAATCACCACCTGCCCTGAAATCCAATTTCATCACGGCCCATCTCGCCATGGCGACTGCAACCGCTCCCGTCCGCGAGCCGGCGGCCTCGCACATAATGGCCAAGCCTTCCGGCTCGGTGTGCAACATCGATTGCACCTATTGCTTCTACCTGGAAAAAGAGAAGCTCTATCCCCACCTCAACAAGAACTGGCGCATGAGCGACGAAGTGCTCGAACGCTACGTCTCCCAGTACATCGAGGCCCAGGACGTGCCCCAGGTAAACTTTGCTTGGCAGGGCGGCGAGCCCACTTTGATGGGGGTGGATTTCTATCGCAAGGCGGTTGAGTTGCAAAAACGCTACGCCGGGGACAAGGAGATCACCAATGCTTTCCAGACCAACGGCATTCTGCTCGACGACCAGTGGGGAGAGTTCCTGGCCGCCAACAACTTTCTCATCGGCGTCTCGATCGACGGTCCGCGCCCCCTGCACGACCAATACCGGGTGGACAAGGGACAAAAGCCTACCTTCGACCGGGTGATGGCCGGCGTTGAAGTGCTCAAGAAGCACCAGGTGGAGTTCAACACCCTCACCGTGCTGCAGAACCACAACGCCGATCGTCCGCTCGAAGTCTATCGCTTCCTCAAGGGAATCGGCAGCCACTTCATGCAGTTCATACCCATCGTCGAGCGCATCGCGCGCCAACCCGGCGCCGACGGACTCGAGCTCATCGACCCCGGCTTTGCGGGGCGGGCTCAGGTATCCAGGTGGTCGGTGGGCGCGGTGCAATACGGCCGGTTTCTGTGCAAGGTATTCGACGAGTGGGTCCTCAACGACGTGGGCGACTATTTCGTGCAGATGTTCGACGTGGCCCTGGGATCGTGGATGGGACAGGACGCCAGCCTGTGCATCTTCGCCGAGACTTGCGGCAAGGCGCTGATCATCGAGCACAACGGCGATCTCTACTCCTGCGACCACTTCGTCTATCCCGATTACCGACTGGGGAACGTGGCCGAGGCGAGCATCCGCGAGATGGTGGACAGTCCCCGGCAGAAACGGTTCGGGCAGGACAAGAAAGATACCCTGCCGGGCTACTGCCGCGAGTGCGAGTTCCGTTTTGCCTGCAACGGCGGCTGCCCCAAGCACCGCTTCGTCAGAACTCCCAGTGGGGAGGAGGGCCTCAACTATCTGTGCAAGGGTTACAAGATGTTTTTTGCCCACGCCGACCCGTACATGCGCTACATGGCCGCAGAACTGAGTCAGAGACGAGCGCCGGCCCGGGTGATGGAATGGGCGCGGCGGCGGGCGGCGGATGGCGGCAAGGCGCCCGGCCGCAACGACCTCTGTCCCTGCGGCAGCGGCCGCAAGTACAAGCGCTGTTGCGCCGCAACGGCCTGAGCCTCGCGGCCACATACGACAAGGGATTACAATGATCGACATTGAGCTGGAGCGCGAGAACTCCAGGGCTTGCATTTCCGTGGAAGGGGAACTTTTCACCGAGTACCGCTATGGGCACTACGAGTGCCGCCCATATTTCTACCCGCTGCTTACCCCCGGCGGCCAGCGCCTGACCCGGGGCTATCCCACCGAGCGCATCGCCGGCGAGGCCGAGGACCACTACCACCACCGCAGCCTTTACGTAGCTCACGGCCTGGTGAACGGCTACAACCTCTGGGACGAGAGCACCGACCACGGCTCCATGCTGCAGCGCGGAGACCCCGTGGCCGGGGTCTGGGGAGAGGTGGTTTCCATCGACGGCATGGTGGACTGGTTCGGGCCTCAGGGCCAGCGTCTTCTGGAAGAGCGCCGCACCATCCACGTCCGCGCTGAGGGGGAGTTGCGCATCCTCGACCACCGCAGCGAGCTGAGGGCAAGGTACGGGGAGGTAACCCTGGGCGACACCAAGGAAGGCGGCATGCTGGCGCTCCGGGTGGCTACTTCGATGGATGCCAGCGGCCATGGCCGCATCGAGAATTCGGAGGGCCAAATCTACGACAGCGGCCAGGGCGAAGAGGTCACCTGGGGCCGCCCGGCGGTGTGGGTGGACTATTCCGGACCTCTGGCCGACGGCCGGCAGTGGGGCCTCTCGGTGGCGGACCACAGGGACAATCCCCGCCATCCCTCGCGCTGGCACGTGCGCGGCTACGGTCTGTTCGCCGCCAATCCCTTCGGGGTTCACGATTACGAGGCCGACGAGAGCCTCGACGCCAGCCTCACCATACCCGCCGGTGATCGAGCTGTTTTCTCCTACCGCCTCATCATCCATCCGGGGCGCGGCGTCGACGGCCACCGGCGCGTCCGCCCCCTGATCGCGGAGTTCCTGAATTCCTAGTCGTCAGCGAGTGGGCGGCGCACACGGCGTATGCACAGAACGTGGCAAAGAGCGGGATTCGGCGGCTGGGCCCTCATCCTCCTGCTGGCGCAGTCCCTGGGGTGCGGGAACGACGCGGGGGAGCAGGCCCACGTTGGGGGCAGCGCCCGCATAGCTGCCCTGCTCGACAGTGTCGCGGCTGCCAGCGATCCAGCTTCCAACATCTTTCTCAACGAGGACAGGGTACTTCTGGAGAGGGGGCGCCTGGCCCGGGCCGGAGGCCGCGGCAACACCGGCGCCCTGCGTTTCAATCTGGCCATGGAGCTCTTGCTCGCCGGACATACCCAAGGGGCCATAGAGGAATTCGGACGCGTCCGCGCCGAGCTGGAAAGGCGCGGCGGCCCCGAGAGCCGGAACCGTTTGCTGGAGCTGGGATCCTGGCTGGGCATCGCCCACTTGCGCCTGGGCGAGCAGGAGAACTGCCTGCTGGACCACACTTCCGAGTCGTGCCTCTTTCCCATTCGCAGCAGCGGGGTTCACAAGTTGCAGCGCGGATCGCGCGCAGCCATTGCGCAGTACGAAGCGGTCCTTGAGCAGGCTCCCGAGGACCTGAGCAGCCGCTGGCTGCTCAACATCGCCTACATGACCATCGGCGCCTACCCGGAACAGGTGCCGGCGCGATGGCTGATCGCGCCGGACAACTTCGCAGCAGACTACGATATAAAGCGCTTCCGCGACCTGGCTCCGCACCTCGGGCTCGACCTGGTCGCCTTGTCCGGGGGAAGCATCATGGAGGACTTCGACAACGACGGCTATCTGGACATCATGGCCTCGTCCTGGGGCTTGAGGGACCAGTTGCGCTACTTTCGCAACCAGGGCGACGGCACCTTCGCCGACGTAACCGAAGCGGCGGGCCTGGTGGGACAGATCGGCGGCCTCAACCTCTTTCAGGCCGACTACGACAACGACGGCTACCGCGACGTGCTGGTGCCCCGAGGCGCCTGGATGCACGATCAGGGGCTTCATCCCAACTCGCTGCTGCGCAACCAGGGCGACGGCACCTTCGCCGACGTAACCGAAGCGGCGGCGTTGCTCAGCTTCAATCCAACCCACGCGGTGGCCTGGGTCGACTACGACAACGACGGCTGGCTCGACCTCTTCGTCGGCAACGAATCGGACAACGTGGACACACACCCGTGCCAGCTTTATCGCAACCTGGGCGACGGCACCTTCCTCGACGTGGCCCGGGAGGCAGGGGTGGACCACGTGGCCTACGTCAAGGGCGTGGCCTGGGGCGACTACGACAACGACGGGCTGCAGGATCTTTACATCTCCAGCCGCGGCAAGGACAACGCCCTCTACCGCAACGAGGGGAAGACCAGGATCGGGTGGCGCTTCGCCGAAGTGACCGCGGCGGCCGGGGTCGAGAAACCATTCAAGAGCTTTCCCACCTGGTTCTGGGACTACGACAACGACGGCTGGTTGGACCTTTTCGCCGGCAGCTTCCACGTCGAAACACCCGGCGATGTAGCGGCGGTGTTCATGGGGCGGCCTTCCGGAGCCGAGTCGTCGCGGCTTTACCGAAACCAGGGCGACGGTACCTTCGCCGATGCGACTCGCGCCGCGGGGCTCGACAAGATCATACTGGCCATGGGGGCCAATTTCGGCGACCTGGACAACGACGGTTTCCCGGACTGCTATATCGGCACCGGGGAGCCCGACCTCAAGTCGCTGATGCCCAATCTCATGTACCGCAACGAAGGGGGCAGGTTCTTCCAGGACGTGACGGCTTCGGGAGGGTTCGGGCATTTGCAGAAAGGGCACGGTATTTCGTTCGGCGATGTGGACAACGACGGCGACCAGGACATTTTCGCGGTGATTGGAGGGGCCTATTCCGGGGACGTCTACCAGAACGTGCTCTTCGAGAATCCCGGCCACGGCAACCACTGGATCACCCTTAGGCTGGAAGGAGTGCGCTCCAACAGAGACGCCATCGGCGCCCGCATCCGGGTGCGAGTGGGCACTGACCTGGGGCCGCGCGACATCCATGCCACGGTCTCGACCGGGGGCAGCTTCGGGGCTTCGAGCCTGCAGCAGGAGATCGGTCTGGGGCAGGCGCGGCGGATAGAATTCGTCGAGATCACCTGGCCCGCCACCGGCTCTGTGCAGATTTTCGACGAGGTGGCCATGGACCAGATTGTCAAGATTCGCGAGGGAGAGGCCGAGCTTTCGGCGCTGCCGCCGCAGCGCTTGCAACTGGCGTCGGCGGCGCACCCGCAGCATCCATGAACGCCGTCAATGGCAGGAGGAGGTAGAATTATGCAGTATCGACGTTTGGGGCGGACCGGGCTGGAAGTATCGCTGGTGGGACTGGGAACCGGAGGACCTAGCCGGCTGGGACAGAGTTCGGGGGTCCCCGAGGCCGAGGCGGTCCGGCTGGTGCGCCGCGCCCTGGACCTGGGGATCAACCTTATCGACACCTCCGCCGGCTACGGGGATAGCGAGCTCATCCTGGGGCGCGCCCTGCGCGAGGTCGAGCGCCAGCGCTACATCATTGCCACCAAATTCAGGCCGAAGGAGGAAAAAGAGGGGGAAGTACAGCCGGCGGCGGCTCTGGAGGAATCACTGCACCGCAGTCTGCGGAGGCTGGGGGTAGACTGCATCGACCTCTTTCAGTTCCACGGTATTCAGCCCGAGCTCTACGAGCATGTGGTGGACCGCTACCTGGGGGAGGCGCAACGCTGGCAGCGGCAGGGCAAGGTCCGCTTTCTGGGCATCACCGAGAGGTACAGTAGCGACGGCGCCCACCGCATGCTGCGGCAAGCCCTCGCCGACGACCACTTCGACTCGATTATGGTGGGCTACAACCTGCTCGCTCCGGGGGCGGAGTACGAGATATTGCCGGCGGCGCTGAAACGCGACGTGGGTGTCCTGGTAATGTTCGCCGTCCGCCGCGCCCTTTCCGATCCGGGGCGCCTCCAGAAGGCCATCGCCGGTTTGAAGGAGCGCGGCCTGCTGGACCCCGGCGCCGTGCCCGACCAGCGCCCGCTGGACTGGCTGCTACGCCCCGGGGTCGAGTCCGTGACCGCCGCCGCCTACAAATTCGCCGCCGCCCACCCGGCCGTCTCTTCGGTACTCACCGGGACCGCCAACAGGGTCCATCTTGAGGCCAATAGGGAAGCCATACTGGGACCCCCTCTTGAGCAGGAAGACCGGGAGCGCATTCTCGGCCTCTTCGGCCAAATCGAGGAGTGCGTTGTCCATTGAGCCGGGGTGGTGGATCCGATGGTCACTTCAGCGCCGGGCTTAGGCGGTCATGCCCGGGCTAGTCGGTTGCGCCGGCCGGGGCAGGGAAGGGTGCGGCGGGGAGACCCCGCTGGCGGCCATGGCCGACCTGCTGCGCCACGCTTCCTGCCAGCGTACGGACGATCCGTTCGAGGAGGAGGTTTTCGCCGCCACTCGCTGCCACAGCGGGATTCTCCAGGTTCAGCCTCAGCCCCATTCCCGCGCCGGACGCCACCTGTGGCTCGACGGCGAGCTCTACAACCGCTCGGAGATTGATCCCGGGTCATCAAACGACCTCCAACTGCTGCTGGATCTCTACCTCCGTGACGGATTTGAATCCCTCCACCGCCTGGACGGCCTGTTCGCCGCCGTGCTCTACGACGCCCCGGGGCGCCAGGTGCATCTGCTCGGCGACCGCTATGGCCTGCGGCCCCTCTACTGGACCGAGCACCAGGGGCGGTTGGCCTGGTCCTCCGAGGTGAAGGCATTCCTCGCTCTGCCCGGATTCGCTCCACGCCTCGACCGCTCCGCCCTGCGGTCCTTTCTCGGGATCGGTTACCTTCACGACAATCTGACCTGGTTCGAGGGAGTCCGGCGGCTTCCCGCCGCCTCGGTGCTCACTTGGGACCTTGAGGCCGGCAAGGCCGCCATCCGGCGCTACTGGTGGTGGGACCGCATCGCTCCCCTCGGGCCCGTGCAGGCGGACGATCTGGCCGCCGAGCTGGGGGCCCTCTTCGCAGCGGCGGTCAGGCGGCGCTGCCACCCGGCGCAGCAGGTGGGACTGGTGCTCAGCGGCGGCCTCGACTCGCGGGCCATTCTCGCCGCCCTGCCAGGCTCTTCCTTCCCCGCCGTCACCTTCGGTCGCCCGGGCAGTCCCGAGAGTCGAATCGCCGCCCGCGCCGCCCGCCTCAAGAGTGTCGAGCACCACTTCTTCCCCATCGATGCCGCCAACTGGATCGGCCCCCGCCTGGACGCGGTGTGGCGCAGCGACGGCATGCTCGACCTCATGCACATGCACGGTGTGGAGGCAATCCGGCACATCAAAAGCCTCTTTGCCATCGCGCTCAACGGCGCTGGGGGCGACGGTCTGGCCGGGGGCGGCCACATTTTCGACCGCGGCGCCCTGGCCCACCATCTAGAATTCAGATTGGGCGTCGATAGGGGCGCCCACCCCGGCCTCGTAGCCGAGCTGGAGAACTATTTCGCCCGTCTCGGCTCGGCCCATGCTTTCTACATCGATCACCGCATGCGCTCTTTCACCATCTATGCCCTGGTGCTGGGCTCCTGCCAGGGACTCGAGTACCGCCTGCCCTTCATGGACAACCAGTTCCAGGAAATGCTCTACGCCGCCCCGGACCACCTCAAACGCGGCAATCATCTATATCACAGAATGCTGCTCCGCACCTTCCCCCAATTCTACCGTCGCATTCCCTGGCAGGCCACCGGGGTCCCCATTTCCTGGCCCCGCTGGGCGGCGCGGGCCTGGCGCGCTCTGCGCCGCGGCAACCCCGGTTTCGTCGACTATTCCCGCTGGATACGCCAGGAGCCGGGGCGCGCGCTCTGCGCCAAAATCCTGAACGACCGCGCCGCTCTCTATCCGGAATACATCCCCCGGCTCCTGGTGCGGCGGGCATGGGAAGAGCACTGTGACGGTGGTGACCGTTCCGCCGAGCTCTGCCGCTATCTCACTCTCGAGGTTCTGCTGCAGCAAGTCTTCGCAGAAAAATGGCGCCCCTCGGCGTGAGTTCCGCTGCATTGTGCGCCGCGGGAGAGGGGGTATCTTCAATTGTCCCGGTGTCGGCTGGTGGCGACACCGGCCTTGAACTCACCCACGGGAGGAAAACCATGAGAGGTGGCAGAATTGCGGCGGCAGCGGATGTGGCAGGATCCGCGGTGGGCAAAGGTTCTCTCGTCGTTGCCCACCAGGACCACGACAATGGCAACGGTTCCGCATCCACCGCTAAATGAGACCTTTGCCCATCCCCTCCCGAAAGAGGTGCTGAAATGGCAGACTACGATCTGCAAGAGGCGTTGGAGGCGGCCTTTGCCGAGGCGCGCCGGCGCTACCGTGAACGGGGATTCCAGCGCCGGGTCGGTTTCGGCAGGAAGCCGGCTCTGGTAAACGTCGACCTGGCCAACGCCTGGACCCGCCCCGGCAATCCCTTCACCTGCGAGAACATGGACGAGCAGGTCATTCCCGCGGTGCAACGCCTGCTGCGGGCCTGCCGCAGGAACAACCACCTGGTGGTTTTCGTGACCACCTGCTACCAGAATACGGATCGTAGCGACCCCTACACGGATATGGGGTTGTGGCACCACAAGATTCCGGCGGAGGCGGTGCCCCAGAACAAGCCCGAGCTCTGGGCCATAGACGACCGCATCGCGCCCATGGAGGGCGAGCCGCTGGTGATGAAAAAACACGCCAGCGCCTTCAACGGCACCTACCTGGCGGGGTTTCTGCGCAGCGCCGGCATCGACACCATCCTGGTCACCGGAGTCACCGCTTGCGCCTGCGTGCGCCAGACCGTCTGCGACGGCCTAGCCGCAGGCTTTCGTCCCATAGCGGTGAAGGAAGCCATAGGCGACCGGATCCCCGGCGCCGTCGAGTGGAACCTCTTCGACATCGATGCCAAATTCGGCGACGTTGAATCCGTGGACCGCTGTGTGGAGTACCTCGATCGAGTGTAGGATCCTGCCCCGCGAGCTCCACCTTCGAAGACCTTCAAGAGAGCGGTTTTTACCGAAAGGAGCAACGGGCCATGCAATCCCCCGCCGATAAGCGCCAGTTCAGAGGGACGGCACCGTACTTCATGGTGCGCGATCTGCAAGTGTCGGTGGATTACTACCACCGGATCCTGGGGTTCGACCTGCCCAAGCTCTGGGGCGAGCCGCCTTCGTTCGCGATGCCCTCCCGCGACGGTTTCACCATCATGCTCAAGGAAGCCGGGGCTGACGTCCGCATCGTCATCAACCGCGACCAGGGCGGCTACTGGGACGCCTACATCTGGATCAACGACGCCGACGCGCTTTTCGCGGAGTTCAAGGAGAAGGGCGCCATCGTCGATTACGAACCTTATATCGAGAGAGAGTACGACATGAAGGAGTTCGGGATTCGCGACCCGGACGGACACCTCCTCGGCTTCGGGCAACACTACGAGGGGTGAAAGAGTCTCCTTCGCTTGCGGTGCTTCCCCAATGGAACCGGTAAAGGATTACATCGCCCGGTGCCCGGAGTAACGTGCCCATGCCCAGACGCAGACTACCCATCGGCATTCAGACCTTCCGCAAAATTCGGGAGGAGGACTGCTACTACGTCGACAAGACGGCCTACATCCGGCGGCTGCTCGACGAGGGCACGCACTATTTCCTGTCGCGCCCGCGGCGCTTCGGCAAGAGCCTGTTCCTCGACACCTGCAAGGAACTGTTCGAGGGCAATGAGCCCCTGTTCAAGGGGTTGGACATCCACGACCAATGGGACTGGTCCGTTCGTTATCCCGTCCTGCGCCTCGACTTCAGCAGCGGCAACTACCGGGGACCGGACGACTTGCGGAAGGAAGTGACGGCGCAATTGAACGCCTTGGAGGACGAGGCGGAGATCATTCCTCGCGACGACGGCGCGTCTCCCCGCTTCCGCCACTTGATGAAGGCGCTGCACGAGCGCAGCGGTCGGCGCGTCGCGGTTCTGGTGGACGAGTACGACAAGCCGATTCTGGATGCCCTGGACGTGCCGGAGGTCGCACGGGCCAATCGCGACTTCCTGCGAGGTCTGTATTCGACCGTGAAGTTTGCAGACGCCCACCTTCGGTTCACCTTTCTGACCGGGGTAAGCAAGTTCTCCAAGGTCAGCCTGTTCTCCGGCCTCAACAACCTCAAGGACATCACCCTGGACCCGCGCTATTCCGCTATCTGCGGCTATACCGAGGCGGATCTCGACGCGGTGTTCGCGCCGGAGTTGCCCGACCTCGACCGGGATGAAATCCGCGACTGGTACAATGGCTATAGCTGGTTGGGTGCAGAAAACGTGTACAACCCATTCGACATTCTCCTGCTCTTCGACAGCCGCGAGTTCAAGGCCCACTGGTTCGAGACCGGCACGCCGGCGTTCCTGGTCGAAACTCTGTTCCAGCGGCAAGTGAGTTCCCTGGCCCTGGACAATCTGGTCGGCAGCAGCGACCTGTTGTCCGCGTTCGACGTGGACGACATGGCGACGGAGGCGCTGCTGTTTCAGACCGGATACCTCACCATCACGGGCAAGGAGAATCTTGGCGGCGAGCCCCTCTATCGGCTGGGTTATCCCAACCGGGAAGTGCGGCAGAGCCTGAACCGAAGTCTGTTGCGCTACCTGGTGAAGGACGCGTCGCGGCAGACGGCCAACAGCGTCCGGCTCTACCGGCTGCTTGAGGCCAACGATTTTGCTGGCCTCAAGGCCTTGTTCCACGCCTTCTTCACCAGCATTCCCCACGAGTGGTACACCAACAACCACATAGCCCGCTATGAGGGTTACTACGCCAGCGTGTTCTACTCCTATTTCGCGGCGCTGGGGCTGGATGTCGCGGTGGAGGACAGCAGCAGCCAGGGCCGGCTTGACATGGCGGTTCGCTTCAAAGACAACGTCTACCTTTTCGAGTTCAAGGTGGTCGAGATGGCGTCCGGTGGCGCGGCCATGGCGCAGTTGAAAGAGAGGCGCTACGCCGACAAGTACCGCGGCCTGGGTCAGCCGATTCACCTGGTCGCCGTTGAGTTCAGCAAGGACGCGCGCAACCTGACCGTCTTCGATGTTGAGCGGGCTTGAGGGTCAGGGTTGGTGCTGAAGCGGGGAAAGGCTGGAGCGAAGGAGCCGACGGCAGCCGCGTTGAGCGAGCCTTTGGCAGGACCTGGATGCGGCTGGACGGCCGCGAGGACGTTTCGCCGATTGTGTTCCGGGAGGAAGGCGCGCAACCGCTGTTTGGCGCTGTCACCCTGGAAATATTCAGCCTGGGCATTGACCCCGTGAATGAGCGGCTCATTCCCGTGAACGCGTTCATGCCGGCGTTGGGAACCGGGTCGACCCTCACAGGAGCAATTACATGAATTCCGACAACGACGCGGAGCAGCCTTTAGAAAGTGATGGTGAGAACACTGGACTCACTCCTTGGACGGCCAAACTCAAGCGGATAATTGGCACCTCGCCTGCTTACCGGATGTTGACGCCATACGAGATCGAGCTGCTGCGGAAAAGCAAGCGGGAGATGGCCCAAGTGGTGCGCGAAGTCCTTGCGGAGAAAAACAAGACATCGCAGAGCTGAAGGTTCGGCCCAGTTGTGATGTAATGGCCGGAAGCATGGGAGGGTCTTGATCGTGAATGACGATTTTAAAAAAGATTTTGAAGAACTGATGGGGTTTCCGCCGTTCGAGTGGCAGAAACGTCTTTTCCACGACTATTTCGCCAGGGACCGTATTCCTGCCGCGCTCGACATCCCGACTGGCCTCGGCAAGACCTCGGTGATGGCGATCTGGTATCTGGCCCTGAAAACCGGAGCCGTGGTGCCTCGGCGTTTGGTCTATGTGGTTGATAGGCGGGCGGTGGTCGATCAAGCGACGACGGTCGCCGATGAAATCCGGGAGAAGTCGGAAGGCTCCGAATTGAGCGTGAGTACGCTACGCGGCCAGCATGTGGACAATCGGGAGTGGCTTGCGAACCCGGCTGCGCCAGCCATCGTCGTCGGTACTGTTGATATGATCGGCTCGCGGCTCCTGTTCTCGGGTTATGGTGTATCGCGCAAGATGCGGCCCTATCATGCGGGCCTGCTCGGCGCGGATGCACTCGTCGTGCTCGATGAGGCGCATTTGGTTCCGCCGTTTGAAAATCTCCTCGAAGCGATTGCAAACGGAGCCGAAGCATTCGGCCCGCACGCGCAAAAGGACCGGGAGATAGTGCCGTCCCTCAAGCTGCTTTCGCTGTCGGCCACAGGGCGCGAAGATGGCGAAGGCGGAAAAGCGGTCTTTCGGCTTTCTCCCGAACATCGGCAGGACGAGGCTGTCCGGAAGCGCCTTGAAGCACGTAAGCGGCTTGCGATCCAGGTGCTCGATGAGGCGCCGAAGCTGGTGCCGCAGCTTGCCGAGCGGGCATGGAGTCTCGGCAAGGGGCCGGCCCGCGTGCTCGTCTATTGCGACCGCCGAGAGGATGCTGTGAAGGTGAAGGACAGGATTGACAAGAAGTTCGAGAAGGAAGAACGCAAACCTGTTTCCCAACTCTTGGTTGGCGGGCGGCGGGTGTTTGAACGGGAAGCACTTTCTGACTGGCTGAAGAAGCACGGTTTCTTTGGCGACGCCGGGGGACCGCCGGAGCAGCCGACTTTTCTGATTGCGACCTCGGCGGGTGAAGTGGGCGTTGATCTCGACGCGGATCACATGGTCTGCGACCTGGTCGCGTGGGAACGCATGGTGCAGCGGCTCGGCCGTGTGAATCGGCGAGGCAAGGGAAACGCCTGTATAGAGGTCATTGCCGCGTCCCGCGCAAAGGAAAAGGGTGAGGAATGGCAGGAGCGCTTAGACCGTCTCCGCAAACCATTGGATGCTTTACGTCCCGCCGATGTGGAAAATGTTGAGGAGGGCGATGCAAGCCCCGATGTGGATCGCAAAGAGAAGTCGTTGCAGGCCTCTGACTGCGAGGGACCACGTGACGCAAGCCCCGGCGCGATTCTGGATCTCAAAGAGCGCGCGGAGCAAGACCGGGATCTGCAAAAAGCGATTGAGGAGGCAACGACGCCGGAGCCACTGCGTCCGGCGTTGACCCGCGCCCTCGTTGACGCGTGGTCGCTGACCTCGTTGGACGAACATACGGGACGACCGGACGATATCCAGCCTTGGTTGCGTGGATGGGAGGAAGATCAAAAGCCGCAAACTGCGGTCGTCTGGCGCAAGCATCTGCCCGTGCGTGGAGATGGGACAGCGGCAATGAAAAAAGACATCGAAACGTTCTTTGAAGCAGCGCCGCCACATGCCAGCGAGAAACTCGAAACCGAGACCTACAAAGTGGTTGAATGGCTTTTGAAGTGTGCAGCAAACGCCATCAATAGCCAATCCCAAGATGGAGTTGGCGATCAGGATTCGGCGCTGAGGCGGGAGGACGTTATTGCTTATATTTTGTCTCCCTCAATGGATTTACGGGACACGGTACACGGAGACAGTCTTATGAAGGGGGACAAGAAAGAAGAGAAAAAAGCAAAGGAGAATTTGGAGAAAAACCTAGTAGGCGGCACATTGGTCATGGATAGGCGCTTCGGCGGTCTTTCCGAGGATGGTATGCTTAACGAGAAGGTTGGCGGCTCGCCATGTGTGATCGACGGCGACAAGGAATGGTTGCCTCTGCAGTCCGACGGTTCACCGGTCATTCGATTTCGGGTGCGCTCCGTTGCGGCGGAAGAGAGTCCCGAGTCTGATGGAAACTGGCGAGAACGTCATCGGTTTGAGGTCGATAAAACGGACGAAGGCGACGTCACTCACTGGCTCCTCGTCGAGAAGTGGCGCAGCGATTCTGAGACGGAAGAAGATCGTTCCGCCGGGCCTCCGCAGGAACTGGCGGAGCATCAAATCTGGGTCGAATGCAAGGTGCGCGCTTTGGCGAACGCCCTCGGGCTACCGGATGCCTATGCCGATATGCTCACTGTTGCGGCAAGACTGCACGACGAAGGCAAGCGCCATGAGCGCTGGCAGCGCGCCTTCAACGCACCACGCGACGGGAAAATCTATGCCAAGACTAAAGGGCCGATAAACATCAAGCGACTAGACGGCTATCGCCATGAGTTCGGCTCGCTGCCCTGCGCTGAGAGGGATGAAAATTTCACTGCCTTGCCGTTCGACCTCCAGGAACTCGCTCTGCATCTGGTCGCGGCACATCACGGCTGGTCGCGGCCTGTCATTCCCACAAGTGGCAGCGACGGTCCGCCCTCCGTCCTTGAAGAGCGTGCCCGCGATGTCGCACTGCGCTTTGCGTGGTTGCAGAAACGATGGGGACCGTGGGGGCTAGCTTGGTGGGAGGCGCTGTTGCGCGCCGCAGACCAGCAAGCCTCACGCGACAACGACGCCGGGGAGGGTGCCTGATGGCTGAATCTTCGATCCCTGTAGATCTCTTCAATCCGGGTCAGGTCTTTGCCTGTCTCGGCTTCTTGGAAGCTGCTGACCTGCTATGCGGTGATGCCGAGGGGGGATTCGATTGGAGCGATGAAGCGGATGTTAAGTTCAGGCTTGTTGCGAAGGGAGAGCAAAAGCCTTTAGAAGCGGTTCTAAAATTTCTGGTAGGGGCAGAGATTATGACCGTCTGTCCGGCGGGTATTGAAGGCCCGTGGCCAAGTAACGCCGAACCAAATGAGGAGTTCCCAGCGCCCCCCAATGCGTTAAAGAGGTCCGACGGGAAGGCCCTGACCGCGAGATCGCTGCCAGTTCGCTTACAACAAGGCAACATCTCTGTTCAGATTTCGCATTGGCTGAAAGGGGACGGACGCCAGCCATTCAAATTATTTGCAGGCCAGCAAGTTGGCGCTCAACTCGTGCACAACATGCTGTTCGGTGATCCGAAGAAAAAGGCCAGCAAAGGCTTCAAAGATATCTTTCGGAGGTTCGAAGAAAGGGCTTTTCAGGATCCATTTAGTGAAGGTTGCGCTGTAGGTGGCCGTTTCGGTTTCGACGCGCGTGGTGGCTGGGATGCCTTGAGGATCGGTACTTCACTCGACAAACAGGGCATTTTGCTGAAGGTTGCGCCGCATGTGGAACTACTCGCGGCCATAGGTCTCGAAAATGCACGCCCCACGTTTCTTTCCACATATGAGATACGATACGCGGCTTGGGACGATATCTTACCAGTCGCTCTTTGTCGAGTAGCGTTAGCAGCGCCGCATACATTTCTACCGAAGGATCGTTTTCGATTTTTTCGAGCGCATCTAGGTGACGACAAGCAATACAAAAAGTGCTTTTTTGCCGAACTGGAGGAATAAAATGACCAACCGTATCTCTCTTACGCACGAAACCATCAATGCCTGGGCCGACGACGTTCAAGGTCCCGTGGCGCTGCACCTGAAACAGAAGCTTGTGCCCGTCGAGGGGGAAGGGGGCGTCATCTTTCCGCCGACCTACGCGGATATCGGCTATAACATTGATACGCTTTCCGATGGAACGAAGGTCGCTCTGATCGACAGTGTCGGTTCCCAGGCGAATCGCATAGAGCCGATTTTCAAGCGCGAGCCTTATTCGGAACTCGTTCCGCAGATCGAAATCAAGTATGGAGATCAAGACGACCAGAAAAGCGTCTCAATCTTTGAAGTCGGGCATCGTCTCGGCGATGCGCTCATCCGGTCGTCTGAACTCGGGAACACAGCAAAAGAAGCATTTGATTCCTTTCTCAATTCGGGAGATGCTTCCGCGTTGGCAAAACTTGCGCCAACTTCACTCGTTTTCGGGGTCTGGGATTCTCGAGATACTCAAGCCAAACTCCCAAGAATTGTGCAGTCCGTAATTCGCGCTTGGGATATAGATACTCTAACAAGTTCAGCACAGTATAATCCGGCCCTCGATTATGCCGCACTTGAAGTTTTCTCAGAAGAGGACAAGAAGAATGCAGAGGGTAAAAGGGAAAGCCCTCTCGCGCAACGTGGATTTGTCCACGTCCCCGCGACCGATTCGCCTGGTGGCGTGCTCACACACGGTACCATTGAGCGCGATGTTACTGTAAACTTGGTAGCCTTACATCGGCTTGAGGGAGACAACCCACAGGCCTTGCGGCGATATATTCTCGGCCTTTCTCTCGTCGCCGCTACCGCCCCGTTAGATCCCTTTCTCCGTCAAGGATGCCTTCTTGTTCCCGATGCCGAGGCGGCACCGCAATGGAGATTGGTTAAGCGTGATGGCACGCGCCAGGAAGTCGAGATGACGGAAGGCTTAGCTAAGAGCTACGCTTCGGCAGTAGCCAAGAGTTTCGGTGTTGAAAGAGATAAGGCTTTCAGCTTTGATAAAAACCTCGCTAAAGAAGATGTCAAGACTTCTTGAGGCGACTATGAGCCGTGCACTTCTTCTCTCAATCCGTTTCCACGACGGGCGGTATCACGGGGCCGGTGATTGGCCACCCACACCAGCGCGGTTATTTCAGGCGCTGGTCACTGGTGCCGCTAGAGGCACCAAGCTGGCGAACAAGGACAAGGAGGCGCTCGAATGGCTGGAGACGCTCGAAGCACCAGTAATTGCTTCGCCTGTGATTCGGAGGGGTCAGGTTTTCAAGAACTATGTGCCGAGCAACGACCTCGACAATTTCGGCGGCGATCCTAACAAAATCATCAAAAGAGGTAAAAAGAAAGGTCCTGCTATCAACTTTATTCGCGGTCCCAAACTGGTCCGCCCTCGTATCTTCGACGCGGAAACTCCGTTGCTGTTTATCTGGACGTTCAATGGCAGCGGGAATGCTGAAGACAACGCTCGAACCATCTGCCAGATCGCGGAACGGCTCTATCAATTGGGACGGGGCGTCGATATGGCCTGGGCTCGGGCAGAGCTTCTGGACGCAGGCAAAGTCGAGGCACGTCTCGCCCGTCATGGCGGCGTTGTGCATCGCCCGAGCGAGGGCGGGGCCGGCAAGGCGCTGCTCTGTCCAGGGGAAGGATCGCTTGCAAGCCTCAAAGAGCGATACGATGCAAACAGGACGCGCTTCACCTATATAAAAGAGGGCAAAAAGGTCCAGCAGCTTTTCTCTCAGCCGCCGAAGTCCCGCTTCGACAAGGTCGCGTATGACACTCCGCCCCAACACTTTCTGTTCGAGATGCGCGCAGCTACGCACGACGAATCCTTCGTACCGTGGCCGTCCCCGCGAGCGGCGGAACTCGTCGTGGCTTTGCGCAACAAGGTAGCCTGCCGGCTGAAAGAGGCGCTGCCCGAAGAGGCTGGGAAGATTGACCGTGTGCTCATCGGCCGCGAGGCCACGGAGGCGGACAAGGCCGCCCGGGTGCGGATTGTGCCGCTTCCCTCCATTGGCTACAGCCATGCCGATCGTGCGATTCGCCGCGTACTGGTCGAGGTCCCTCCGAACTGTCCACTGCGGGCCGATGATATGGCTTGGGCGTTTTCCGGCCTTGAGGAGATTGACCCCGCAACCGGGGAAATCCTATGGAATCTCGTTCGGACCGAAGAGCGGGGAATGCTCGACCACTATGGCGTCGGCGACAGCCCACAGCACGACTGCCGCGTCTGGCGCACAATCACACCGATGGCCCTGCCGGTCATGCGGACGGGACGCGGAACCGCCGGAGCTAAGCGCGTGGCCGGCGAGGCAAAGGCCGCCCGCGATGTCATGCAGGCGTTGCGTCATGCCGGGGTGGCAGTGCCGGTAGAGTCTATTCGCGTACAACGCGAGCCGTTCGACCGCAACGGTGCCCGGGCAGAAGAGTTTGCCATGCCCGCGCGATTTGCGGCGCGTGGCCTGCATCACGTGGAGATTGCTTTCGCGCAAGCCGTGCGTGGTCCCCTCGTCATTGGGAACGGGCGCTATCTCGGTCTGGGCCTGATGGTGCCGCAAAAGGACGTATTACACGACGCGCTGGTCTTCTCGATAGCGCCCGAGACAAGTATCGCCACCGCCGACGCCGCATCGCTGCTGCACGCGGTCAGACGTGCGCTGATGGCGCTTTCGCGGGACGATAACGGACATGTGCCTCGGCTTTTCTCTGGACACGAACGCGAGGGACCGCCGGCGCGGTCGGGTGGGCATGACCATGTTTTTCTCGCTACGGATGACGCCGACGGGGATGGGCGCATTGACCGCCTGATCGTGGCCGCGCCGTGGGCCTGCGACCACACCACAAAAGGGAGGCGTGAGGATCGTACCTGCTTCGACAGTGTAGCGACGACCCTGGCCCATGTGCGAGCTGGCAGGCTCGGCGTCCTCACTCTCGGCCCCGCGTGTGCCTTGGCGGCCGGCGATCCGCTCGTCGGCCCTGCTCGCATATGGGAAAGCCGCACCCCTTATAGCCCGACGCGCCACGCAGGACGGGGCAAAGACCCGGACGCCGCTGTCGTGAGCGATGTAATCGCCGAATGCGAGCATCGCGGTCTGCCCAAGCCCGAAGTCGAGTTGTTGGAACTCAACGTCGGTCCAAACGGCGGCGGTTTGACTGCCCGCGTGCGCCTTCGCTTTACCGTGTCGGTTGCGGGACCGATCATGCTCGGCCGCGATAGCCATAGGGGCGGTGGCCTTTTCGCCACCTCGGATTCGCTGTACCAGGCCCCACCTGTTGGCGCATCGGAATCGGGAGACGCCGCCGCACGCCATGATGAAGTGCTGTACCGGTGAGGTTGATGTTCGTGGATACGGCTGCGTGGATTGCAGCTTTGTTCTCATGCGAGAACTGCGAATTCGCCGGGCATTGACGTTGGCCCATCACTTCTAAAGCTGTCTTTAACTAATTATATAAGAGAACGGGTTTTAGGCCCCATCCCATGACCCACGACCACCAACTCACCCTACCCCTACCCCCGCCGCCAGCCGACGCCAACACACCGCTGGTCCCGGCCCGCATGGTCAACGAATGGGTTTATTGCCCGCGGCTGGCCTATTTGGAATGGGTGGAAGGCGAGTGGGCCGAAAGCGGGGACACGGCCGAGGGGCGGCGCGCCCACGGCCGGGTCGACGAGGGTGGTGGTCGCCTGCCGACCCCCGACGAGCTCGGCGCGGAGTTTTCCCGCGCCAGAGCCGTCACTCTTTCCTCGGAGCGTCTCGGCGTTATCGCCAAGATGGATGTCGTGGAGGTCGAAGGTGGGACCGCGATGCCGGTGGATTTCAAGAAGGGCAAGCGCCCCCACGTTGCCGCCGGCGCCTACGAGCCTGAGCGCGTCCAAATCTGCACCCAAGCCATGATCCTCGAAGACAATGGCTACAAGGTCGAGCAGGGGGTGCTTTGGTACGCTGGCTCACGCGAGCGGGTACAGGTCGTTATCGACGATGAACTCCGCGCCCGGACTCTGGAGGCGATCACGGGTCTGCGCTCCGCCGCGGCCAATGGTCGTCGGCCCCCGCCGCTCGAGAACAGTCCCAAGTGCCCGCGCTGTTCGCTCGCCGGAATCTGCCTGCCGGACGAGACCAATCTGTTCCGCAAGGGGTATCCTCCGCGCCCGCTGAACCCGTCCTACGATCCGGCGCTTCCGCTTTATGTCCAAACGCCGGGGGCGCGGTTGCGCAAAAGCGGCGAGCGCCTGGTGGTGGAGACCAAGGAAGAGACCCTGGAGGTGCCCATGATCGACGTTTCCCAAGTTGCCCTCTTCGGCCCGGTCTCGGTGACCACGCCGGCCCTGCACGCGTTGATGCGCGCCGAGATTCCGGTGTCGTGGTTCTCCACCGGCGGCTGGTTCCTCGGCCACACCGTGGGGACCGGCCACGGCAACGTGGCCGTGCGCCAGGCGCAGTACCGGGCCGCCTCTGACGGGCGTAGCAGCCTTGCCTTTGCGCGCGACCTGGTGGCGGCGAAGGTGCGCAATGGGCGCACGATGCTGCGCCGCAACTGGCGCGTCCATGGGGACGCCGAGGCCAAGAACGAAGTCCTGGTGCGCCTGAAGGGAATCGTCCAGCGGTTGCCCCGCGCCCAGGACGACGGTCAACTGCTGGGCATTGAGGGCGAGGCCGCAGCCATCTATTTCTCCTGTTTTGAGAAAATGCTCGCCGATGGTGCGAAGGAGGGCTTGGCCGCGTTCGCCTTTGCAAAGCGCAATCGCCGTCCGCCTACCGATCCGGTGAATGCGATGCTGTCGCTGGCCTACGCCTTGTTGACGCGGGTTTTCACGACGACCATCTCGGCGACCGGCCTCGATCCCTACCTGGGCTTCTACCATCGTCCGCGCCACGGCCGCCCGGCCCTGGCTCTCGATTTGATGGAGCCCTTCCGGCCCATCGTTGCGGACTCCTGCGTAATCCAGGCCGTCAACAACGGCGAGGTCAAACCGGGCGATTTTGTATTTAACGGCCCGGCGTGCGCGCTGAAGCCCGGTGGTCGCAAGGCCTTCATCGCCGCGTTCGAGCGCCGTATGGAGCAGGAAACCACGCATCCGCTTTTTGGCTATCGCGTCTCCATGCGGCGGCTGATCGAGGTGCAGGCCAGGTTGCTCGCACGGCATTTGCAGGGCGAAATTGTCCCCTACCCGCACTATCTTCCCCGGTAGCGGCCATGGCTAAGGAGCGTCTCTACATCGTCGTCTACGACATAGCCGAGCCGAAACGTTGGCGCCGCGTGTTCAAGGTTATGAAAGGCTACGGCCAGTGGCTGCAGTTGTCGGTTTTTCAGTGCCGGCTGACGGCGCGGCGCCGCGCCGAGATGACCGCGCGTTTGGAAGGCTTGATCAAGTCGGCGGAGGATCACATACTGATAATGGACTTGGGACCTGCCGACCAAGTGGATCCCTTGGTAGAAAGTCTGGGCAAGGCGTATGAAGTGCCGACCCGGCAGGCGACAATTGTCTAACGGAGCATTTGCCGTGTCCCCTGCGAGCGCTCCGGTGGAAGGAAAAGGACGGGCAGCTCTCGCATTGGGCGTTTTTGATTGTATTACAAGGAGATAGGCAGTATTATGGTTTGCGTTCGGAGAATAATTTGAATGTCCGCGAGAGCACAGCATTCAGCGCTCGCAAAGTGGGTGGAAAGCCAAAGGCGCACAAGGAGTTCCGCGGGGTCTATTTCCGGGGTGGAAACGCCCCGGCCTCATTGAAGCGGTGCAGCTTGTCCGCGCTTCGTAGCTCGGCGGCGTCATTTCCGGGGTGGAAACGCCCCGGCCTCATTGAAGCGTGAACATCCCTATCACACCCGAAACACCCGAGCCCAAATTTCCGGGGTGGAAACGCCCCGGCCTCATTGAAGCGTGGTCTGCTACCTCCCACTCCACCGGCGGCAGCTCGGAATTTCCGGGGTGGAAACGCCCCGGCCTCATTGAAGCCTGGGTGGTAGCCGGCGGATCCTCACGGATGGCCCGGATTTCCGGGGTGGAAACGCCCCGGCCTCATTGAAGCTCGTCCTCGTGAACGGCCACGTCTCGCTCGAACAGGTAATTTCCGGGGTGGAAACGCCCCGGCCTCATTGAAGCGCCTTGAAGAACGCGGCCTCGCCGCCCTCCTGGAACTCCAGGATTTCCGGGGTGGAAACGCCCCGGCCTCATTGAAGCAGGGTAGCTATGCCTGCGGCAGAGGAGGCGACGTCCGCCTATTTCCGGGGTGGAAACGCCCCGGCCTCATTGAAGCACCCTATGTCCCTATACCCATTTTCCTGCAAGGCGCTCATATTTCCGGGGTGGAAACGCCCCGGCCTCATTGAAGCCATGAGGAGCTGCATCTCGTTGGTGCCGTAGACGTGCTCATTTCCGGGGTGGAAACGCCCCGGCCTCATTGAGGTTTGCCGAGGCTTCACATATACTTCTAAATAGGCGCAAGGAGGAAAATCCGTTGACAAACAAGCCTCGTCCAGCCAAACAGAGATCAGGCCGGTGCCGATTTCAGGGAAACAATCCGTCCGAATAGCTATTTGTGCCGCCAGTGGCTTCCATCTTTGGAAGTAGAAACAATCGTGAGAGGGACGACCTGAAGCGCCATTGTCCAGAGTGAATAAACGAAAGGAGCCGGCAGTGACAGAACTTGACTTGGCGAAAGTCAGAGACATGGTCGAAGTGACCTTGAGGGAACGATGCGGTAACGTGTTTGAACTGATTTCGGTACGGCCGGATTTCGATGAATACGGCGGCGAGATTCTCGTTATCAAGGCCGTCTTTAACAAGGATCGCCTCGGTGCTCAGCGAACCTCCGGCCTGATACGGCACCTGCGCCCCAGGCTGGCGAAGGTGGGCACGGAAGCCTTTCCCGTCATCTCGTTTATCGCTAGATCCGAACTGCGGGACCGGGACCTTGAAGCCCTCCAATCTTATTGAGACTGCCAGGGACTTGGTGCAAGCCAGGAGTGGCAAGCCGCGGCAGGCGAACCTTCGCCGGGCCACTAGCACGATCTACTACGGGCTGTTTCACTGTTTAGCGCGGAATTGCGCCGACATGGTTGTCGGGGGCCCTGGTGCTGACCGGAGCTTTTCTTCCCGGCTTGCCAGAAACCTTCCAGATAACCCCGCCCTCTCGCCGCTCAACCGTAGAGCTCTCGCAAGCGCCGCGCTGCCGCGGCTTCGTTCTTGAGCTTGCGGTAGGGCTCCTCCAAGGACATCTCCCCTTCCAGCCCCGGTGAAAAACCGCAGTCGGGGTTTATGCTGAGCCGATCGGAATCCACGTATTTCAGCGCCTCCTCGACGCGTGCGACGATCTCTTCAGGCGTGTCGATCTTTTCGAAGCGGCACTCCACCGCCCCCAGCCCGATGAGCCTTTCTTCGGGCAACTGGCGCAGAATGGCCATGTCTCCGGCCACCGGAATGCTGAACTCCATGACGTACTGGTCCACCTCGATTTTCCTCATGGTCTCGATGATAGGCCCGTAGCCGCCCTCGGCGCCCCAGCCCTTGCGGCCCCAATTACGGCGGCACAGATGCAGGGCGGTCTGCACCTGGTCGATTCCGTCGAGCATTTCGTTGATTTTGTCGGCGGCCAGATCCATCTCGTACTGGGAATCGTCAAAGGAATTGCGGTAGGCAGGGTCGACCAGGACGCAAAGATGGGGCTCGTCGATCTGCACCACCGTGACCCCGGTGCGCTGCAGCTCGAGCAACTCGTTCCGCAAAATGGGTACCAGAGCCTCGATGAATTGGTCGCGGGTGGGATAGGCTCGGGAAGACACCTCCGCCTCCCACAGCCGCACCCCGAGCAAGTAGGGTGAGGGCACGCAGACCTTGGTCATGCGCCGGGTGGCCTCCACCAGGAAACGAGCCTCCTCGGCGATCAGACCCGGCCGCACCACCGCCATCGGCTCGGTGACCGAAATGCCCCAGCGCGGCGGTTCCGTGCGCCGGTCGGCGGCAAAGCCGGTGGCAATATCGGCGATGACGTGGGTGTAAGCGTGGCGCCGCCACTCGCCGTCGCTGACCAGATCGATACCCGCCATTTCCTGAACCGCAATGGCATAGCGCACCGCCGCGTCCATTTGGGCCGAGTGCGCCGCGGCCACCGACTCGGGCCCGGGAACATCCGGCAACAGATCCTTCACCATCAGGGGCCTGGGGAGGCTGCCCACCACCCCCGCGGGGAAAGGGGTTGCCGCAAAGCGCGGGGATATGGCCATGTTAGATAGCTCCTTCTTTGATTTCGTCGAGGGTTGCTACAACCTATGCCGCCGTCGTTGCCCCAGCAACCACGGGTAGCCCCTTCCCTCGCACCGAAAACGAGGTCTACGTAGATTTATCGAGCTTCCTCCCATCGGCGCGGAAAAGAACCGGCCTTAGGGCGCTCCGGGAGGGCCGCCTGGGGAGAAAGCGTCTCCTGCAGTGAAAACGCTGCGGGCAAGGAGAACGAGGCCATGGGTGTTTGCCCTCGCTGTAATTTCCAAATCGCCGCCGGTACGCGCTGGTGTTCTATCTGCCGCACCTACGTGGTGAACGGGGAGATCGGCCGGCTGGCGTCGCCGGCGAGACGGCTGGGCGCTTTCTGCCTCGACCTCCTGGCACCTTTCGCCGCCGCGGTGATCATCCTCATCGTCAAGTTGGCGGTGCCCGCCGGGTCCGGCGAAACCATCCTGGTCCTGGCCCTGCTGCTGGCCTTCTGCATCTGGTCACTGGTCCTGTTCATGAGAGGCACCACCCCAGGAAAGAAGGTCCTGGGCATGCGCGTGGTCAGGGAAGACGGCAGCAACGCCAATTTCTTCACCATGCTCCTGCGCGAGTGGATAGGCAAGTGGATCTCGGGGCTGTGCATGTCCGTTGGGTTTGTGTGGATTCTCATCGACGGCGATAATCAGGGATGGCACGACAAGCTCGCCGGCACCTACGTGGTCCAGCGCCATGGTGATTCCGAGGAGAGCCCTTGGCCGCGGTAGTTTATGGCACCGGAGCGCCGGTGCCGGGAAGCCCGGCAGGAGAGGATCAGGCGCCGGATGTTGAAACAATCACCCTATTATCGCGACGAGCGCAGGAGTAGTTGAAATGGCAAGGAGCGAGGCCACGAGCGTGGAAGAGTACCTGGAAGAACTGCCGGAAGAGCGCCGTAAGGCGATGGTGACCGTGCGTTCCCTGGTCCTCGACCATCTGCCCCCGGGCTACGTGGAGGCCATGAACTGGGGCATGATCTCTTACGAAATTCCCCTGGAGCGCTATCCCCGTACCTACAACGGCCAGCCCCTCATGTACGCGGCGCTGGCGGCGCAGAAGAACTACATGTCCCTCTACCTGATGTGCGTCTACAGTCACGCCGGGACCAAGACCAGTTTCGAAGAGCGCTTCAAAGCCAGCGGCAAGAAACTGAACATGGGGAAATCGTGTGTTCGCTTCAGGAAGGTGGAGGACCTGCCGCTGGAGCTGATTGCCGAGACCATCGCCTCCACCACGGTGGAAGAGTACATCAGCACCTACGAAGACTCCCGGAAGAAGAAGTAGGCGACCGGCGGCTCCGAGGAGTGGGTCAAGGCGTAGGAGCCCACCAACAGGCTGAAGAGACGGCGCCTGTGGTATTATACCCCCCGTAGTTTTGAGTTTCCAGACAGATTATCTGAGGAAGAGCAGCCTCAGCGAATGGACCCCGCCGGAGTGGTGAAGGCGCGTCAGATATACCCCCGAAGCCAAAGCCGTTCCCTGCTGGTCCCGTGCGTCCCAGTGAACCTCGTGAATGCCGGCGGGCTGGACCTGGTCCACCAGCGTCCGCACCGGCTGGCCCAGGACATTGTAGATCTCCAGCCTCACCTGGCCGGGGGTGGCGAGGCGATACGCGATATGGGTGCCGGCGTTGAAGGGATTGGGAAAGTTGGGTCCCAGGCGGCTGGTTGCTGGAGCCTTCAAAGTGGTTCCGAGGGTCGAGACCAAGGTCGGGATCGATTGGGGTAAATAAAGTGCGATATCCCCCGCAGCCTCGGGTATCCCAAAACCTGTAACGACGTTCGAGCCATCATCCAAATCGGCTTCTTTTATATCACTGAGGCCATAGTATCCTAGATATGGGTCAAAGAGTTCATTCGCCGACCAGTACAACTTTCTTCCGACCGCATCCACGGCGAGGCCTTTGGGAGATGTAGCTGCATAGCGTCCTTGGATCTCGTCCTCGGGAAGGAAAGTTTCAACCTTGGAGCCGTCCAGGTTCGCCAGCCGAATCTTTCCGGAATCCGTCCAGTATATCTTGCCCTCGACTCTGTCAACCGCGATCCACCTCTCAGATGACCATGTCCCAACAAGAACTTCGGCATTAGAGCCGTCCAGATCGGCCCGCTGAACCCCATTCCGGTCCCTCCAGTACATTTCGCCCCTTAATCCATTTATCTCAATCCCATACGGATGGGATAATTCTTCAACCAGAACCTCGTCATCCGACCCATCCAAGTCGGACCGCCGAATCCTGTCGAGTTCTGTCCAGTACATCTTTCTCCCGGTTTCATCTATGTGGATCCCCTTGGGATCCAGCAATTCCGCAACCAGGATCTCGGCATTGGAACCGTCCAGATCCGCCCGTTCGATTGACTCCTTGCCTCCATCCGTCCAATACATCTTCTCCCCCACTCTGTCCAAGGCAATGCCCCTTGGAGAAAAAGGAATGGAGATTTGGACGAGGTCTTCGAGGTCTTCGATGTTGAAGCAGTTACAATTGGAACCGTCCCAATTCGTCCGTCGAATCTTGTAGCCGCTGGTCCAATACAACTTGCCGCTGCCATGGTCGAAGACGGAGGTCCATGGAGGAGCGAAATCTATCCTTTCCTTGTTGGAACCATCCAGGTCGGCGCAGTGGGCTGTAACGTTGGGATAGTCACCATGAAGCCAGAAATGTTGCTCCCAGTATATCTTTCTCCCGATCGTATCGAGGGTAAAGGCACCAATAAGGACAACATTAACGGCAATTTTGCCGGCCACGGAAACGGACGGGTGAAGAAGGTTTTCGACGTTTGAACCGTCCAGGTCGGCCCGGTAAATCGTGTCAGAGTGTGATCTCCCAATTTGTGCCACCCAATACATCTTGCCTCCCGTCACATCAAGGGATAAGCTGCTCCAGTAAAAGGACAAGTGTGCGGTCTCGGCGGTCACCAAGTCTTCTACGTTGGAGCCGTCCAAATCCGCCCGCTGGATTTTCCCTGGATCATCCTCTGCCACACTGATCCAGTACATCTTGCCCTCCACTACATCCAGGGCAAGGGATCTAAAACGGTGGTAGTCGCCTTCCGCGGTGACCAAGGTTTTAGCATCGGAGCCGTCCAAATCCGCCCTCTGGATCCTTGTTGCGCTTGCCCAGTACATCTTTCCCCTCTCTGCATCGAGGGTAATATTTTCTGCACCAACACCCTCGAGGAGATCTTCGACATTGGAGCCGTCCAGATCCGCCCGGCGGATTCTGCCGTAATCTTCGGTCCAGTACACCTTGCCGCCAACCAAGTTCAAGGCGATGCCGAGTGCCTCGGGGCCTTTTGTGACGAGGCGCTCCGAATTTGAGCCATCCAGATTCGCGCGCTTGATAAAATGAGGGTAAGTCATGGTCGTCCAGTATATCTTGCCCGTTTCTGTCAATGGCTGACCGTAGGCAATGCTCTGGAGGCCGAGGACCGTTGCGAATACGGAAGCGAAGGCTTTTAGGCCGGAAATAGGCAGTCTCATACTCATACCTCCCTTGGTTTGGAAGGGGCGGCACCGATTCGGATTATTCGGGCGAGGTCGCTCCCCTTCATTTTCCTGCCGTCGGCGCAGACCAGCACAAGGTCGATGTCTGAGCGCTCGTAGACCTGGTCGTGGGACAGGCTGCCGCAGAGGACGGCGGCGAGGATATGGCGGTCGTCCCTCACCTGTTCCAGCAGAGTGTCCAGGGCAGCCTGAAAGCGCCGGCGAGGGCTGAGGTTTGCTGAGGTCATGGCGGATTTAACAGGCAGATGGAAGGGCTGGAACCGCAGCCGAGTCTTGTAGTTGGACCATGGCGAGGTCAGGTGACGCCACTGGGTCCGCTCCCGTTTCCATTCAACAGGGCGGCGATGCTCGCGTGTCCGCTCTTGCGGGCCCAGGCCAGGGGCGTTGCCCAGGGCTGGTCGTCGGACAGCGCCGTGGCCGCCCCGCGCGACAGCAGATAAGCGACGACCTTCTCGTGCCCGTAGCGCGCGTGCCAGGCCAGGGGGGTGGATTTGAGGTCGTCGTCCCTGGCGTCGATATCGGCGCCGTGGTCGAGCAGCACCCTGGTAAATTCGATCATCACCTCCTGGCTGTTCATCCACCGGCCCCGCCACATGCAGCCGACGGTGCGGTGCAGGAGGGAAACGTTCTCCTGACTGCGGACATTGGGGTCGAATCCGTGCTCCAGCATCATGGCGAGAATCCCGGCTCTGTTCCGCGCCTTGTCGAGATCGTCGCTGTTTACCCGCATCAGCTCGAACATGGCGCTGAACTGCTCCGCTTCCGTGAGCTGCGGTCGGTGGCGCAGGCAGAGGCGCACCATATGGGCGTCCTGCGATTTCAGCAGGCTCTTGCTGGCGCCTTCGGGGTCGTAGTGGAACGCCTGGACAACCGCAGCGTAGTTGCCGCGGGCCAGGCAGGATATGGTATCGGGAACGCCGCCAAAGCGGAAAAGATCCATGGCGATGTCATCGTAGCCGTTCTCGTAGGCGGCGCTGGTGGCGCTGGGGCAGGCCATCATCGAGCCGTTGGGGTCCGCCCCCGCCTCGAGCAGGGCCCGCACCACGTCTCCCTGTTGGTTCAGGGCCGCGAAGAGGAGGGGGGCGCCGCGCTCTTCGTAGGGATCGGGGGTCTCGGCGCCCACCATGCAGGTCGCATCGGGGTCGGCGCCGTGGTCGAGCAACCACCGCACCGCCGCCAGTTGTCCCGCCATGGCGGCGATGCTGAGGGGGTGACTTGGGTTATCGCGGTGGATGGCGGCCGGGGTGATGGCCGCCAGTTCTTCGAGCCGCGCCAGGTCGCCGAGGCCAGCGGCGGTCCACAGGTCGCAGAGGGCGCCGCGTTCCAGCAGGAGACCGGCGGTGGCGAGGTCGGGCTTATCCCCCTCGAATGGGTTCTTGGAAAGGGCGCGGTGGATGGGTAGCAGGCCCTTCTTGTTGCGCGCGTCCGGGTCGGCCCCCAGATCCAGCAGAGCGAGCACAAGTTGTCGATGGCCATGCTCGGCGGCCGTGTGCAGGGCAGTATTGCCCTGGTCGTCGCTGGCGTGAACCGCCCGGGGGTCTCGCCCGAGCTGGCCTAGGCGCTGCATATCTCCCGCCGCCGCCGTAGCGCTCATCTCCGCCCCGAGGTCGGAAGCTGTTTCCGCCTGGTGGCGCATCGACCACTCGTCCAGGACGGCCACCACGTGGTCGTGGCCGCGGGCGCTGGCCAGGTTCCGCGGCAGGGTGATCTCCTTGTTCGGATAGATCACCCAATTGGGGTCGGCGCCGGATTCCAGCAGGGTGCGCACGACGTCGGCGTGACCCTCGCGGGCGGCGTAGTGCAGGGCGGTGCGCTCGCGCTCGTTGACCGCGTGGACCATGCGCGGGTCCTGCGCCAGAAGGGCGGCCACCTGACCGGCGTCGCCGTTACGTGCAGCGCTGAAGATATCGCTCATCGCCCTTTTCCGTGCTGTTCAATCCGTCTTCACCTGACCAGCTCCAGGGTTTCGGGGGACAGAGTTTCATTCCAATTTTCCGGGTAGGCCTGAAATTGGTTATCGGCGACGTTCGAGGTTTTTGCGTCTCGAGGTCCTTGTGGAAGGCGAAGCTGTTGGTGTAGCGGCGCCCGTCGATCTCCAGGCCCATATCTGCGGGCAGGTCCTCGGCCGGGGTCTGGAAATATTGCGCCGCGGCCGCCCGCGCCTTTTGCAGTTGCTCCGGGGTGAGGACCGCGGGCAGATGGAGGAAACCGGTCAAGTCGAACAGGTACCTTTGTTGCGCGTTCATGCCTCCAGGATCTCCTTCATACTTGCATATTTAGCGGTGTCGCCAAGGGCTGCACGGGGGTATTTTGCTGCGGTCAGAGCAGGCGGACGGCGGCCTCGATTCGATTGAGGGCCTCGTCGATTTCAGCCGTGGTGTGGGCGGCGGAGATGCCGTGATGGCCGGCCACCAGGGAGCCGTAATCGTGAAAGTAAACCCCCTTCCCGAGGCAGGCGCGGATAAAGTTCTCTTTCAGCTCTTGATCCCGCCCCAAGGTATCGTCGAAACGCCGAACCGGCGCCGTGGATCCGAAGAAAATGCCGAAGCGGGCGCCGAGCCCCTGGACCCGGGCGGCAACCCCCGCCCGCGCGAAGATCTCCCGCAGGCCCGTCTCCAGGCGCTCCGCGGCGGCGTAAATACGGTCGTAGAATCCAGGGCGGCAGATCTCCTGCACCGACGCCAGGGCCGCGTTCACCGCCGGAACATTGCCGGTGTAGGTGCCGCTCTGGACCACCTTTCCCCCCGGACCGACCAGGTCCATGATCTCCGCTTTGCCGGCCATTACCACCAGCGCTGCGCCGTTGGCCACCGCCTTGCCCAAGACGCAGAGGTCGGGGGTGACGCCGTAATACCCCTGGGCGCAGTCCGGGCCGGTGCGGAACGCGGATAGTACTTCGTCGTATATCAGCACGATTCCGTGCTGGCTCGCCAACTGGCGGACGAACTCCATGTAGGCGGTATCGGCGACAATGCAGCCCTGGTTGTAGTTGACCGGCTCCATGATGATGGCGGCGATGTCCTCGCCGTGGGCGCGGATGGCCCGCTCCAGAGCGGCCTCGTCCTTCCACGGCACCACCACCACCAGATCGTCGAGGGCCGCGGGGACACCGGGGGATTCGCGCAACGGCTCCAGGATGGTCCCAGGTTCGACCGGGGTGAGGGGTGAATGGGCGTTGTACATGACGTAGTCGTAGAGACCGTGGAAGTGGCCCCAGAATTTCAGCACTTTGGCGCGGCCGGTGTGGGCCCGGGCCAGGCGCAGGCAGATCATCGTGCCTTCCGAACCGGTGTTGGCGTAGCGCACCCGTTCGGCGCAAGGGACGATGGCGGTGATTCTGCGCGCCAGTTCAGTGTGTGCCGCGGTCTCGTAACCGCAGAGGACGCCGGCCTCCACCGCCTGCAGCAGGGCACGCCGGGTGGCCTCGTGGTTGTAGCCCAGAAATGCGGCCCCGTGGGAGAGGTTGAAGTCAATGTACTCTTTGCCTTCCACGTCGCGGATGCGGCATCCCTGCGCCGATTCCAGGTAGAGAGCGCGTCCCAGGGCCGGATTGAATCGCCCCGAGGCGCCGACGCCTCCCGGCAGGTAGCGCTCCGCCCGGGAGCGCAGGTCGCTTCCGTTGCTGCCCTTTTCAAATGCGGTCAAGGTGGTTTCTTCCCTTCAAGTTTGTGCAGATTCAGGAATAATACAGGGCCCCGGGGAACGGGTCAAGCGGCGCCGAAGCGAGCGGTCCCGTGCGTTACCGCACCAGGAGCGGCCTCCTTCATTCTGTCAGTGGCTTTCTGAATTCACTATCTTTTCCCTGTTGATTTGTTCGAGAACCAGGTCGTTGGAGGACCGATCCGCCATCTCTGCTGCGGGACTCCGCGCCAAACCCATTGCGGCGTGCGACGGGGCGCAATGGCCGCCCGTTCAGTGGCGAGATCCCGTCATCGGAAGGGTAGACCAGGTGGAATTTCGAGCGCTCCGCGCGGCGGAGCTGGAAGCATGGTTCGACCATGCGGAAACGGTGTTCAGCGTTCCCCGTCAGCACTTTGTCAACCATTGGTCCAATGACCCGTGGAAAGATCTGGAAGGGATTCGGGTTGCGGTGGACGGCGGCAGAATTGCGAGCACCGTGCGGTTGTTCTTGCGCCGGATGTACCTGGGGGGGGTTCCGGTTGCGGTCGGCGGCATCGGCGAGGTCAGCACCTTGCCCGAGTACCGCCGCCGGGGGCTGGCGACGCGGCTGCTGCAGGACGCGGTGGGATTCATGCGGGAACGGGGCATCGCCCTCTCGTCCTTGGCCGGCGATCAGAGGATTTACGGCGCCGAAGGCTGGGAGAGAATCCCGCTTTATTACGCTCGGACCCAGATGGCGGCGGAGGCGGACGGTGCCTTCCATATCCGCCCTGCAGATCTGGGGGTGGTCGCTGAGCTGGAGACATTAGCCGCCCTCTACGATGCCTATGCCCGCCGCTTCAATGGCACGATCGTGCGCGACCATCCAGGGTACTGGGAGGATTGGTTCACCACCGAGTCGCCGCGGGTCTGGGTCGCCGAAGCCGAGGGCGCAATCAAGGCCTACGTTTCACTCTCGGAGACCGGCGACGCGGAGGGATTGGAGGTGAAAGAATTCGTCGCCGGCAACGATATTTTTGAGCTGGACGGGGGGAGGAGAGCGTTCGCGGCGTTGATCGGTCAGGGGATTGCGGCCACCGGGCGAGATGCCCATACGATCGTCTTCCCGGCGCCGGTTGCCCGGGGGTTTGAAGCCTGTGAGGTCGAGGAACTGGGGAATCTCATGTACCGCGTCATCGACGGATCCCGGCTGCCGCGGAAGTTCGATTGCCTCGGCGACTTGCTGCACCGGCAGCCGGAGGCGTGGGACCAGGGGCTTCTATCCCATCATGTATTCTGGACGACGGATGGATTTTAGCGGCGGGTCCTGCTGCCCCTGTTGATACTACCGCAATATTTCCGTATATCGAATCTGTGGAAGACGAATGGGATGTAACCAGAGCAGCGGCCACTCTGGGCCGCCTTGGGCTCGCAGTCGGCTCAACGGTGCGGCGCGGGCCGAATACGAAGTGACAATTTTTGAACTAATTCCCCACAAATAATTATGAAAATAGTTTCGTGGAATGTGAATGGCATCAGAGCGGCGATAAAGAAGGGCTTTACAGATTCCATTGAAGACCTGAACGCGGATATTGTATGTCTTCAGGAAACCAAGGCACATCCTGAACAGGTAGATGTGAAGATGAGTGATTCAGGATATGATTATGAATATTGGAACAGTGCCGAGAAGAAGGGCTATTCAGGTGTCGCCGTGTTCAGCAGGGTTGAACCTTTGAATATCACCAGGGGAATAGGCCACCCGGTCGATGATGAAGGGAGAGTTTTAACGGCAGAATTCGACGGGTTCTATCTCGTTACCGTCTACACTCCGAATGCCAAGGACGACCTCTCGAGAATCCCTTTGAGGTACAACGAGTGGGACCCTGGGTTTCTCGGACACTGCGAAAAACTCGAAAAGAAAAAACCGGTCATCTTCTGTGGCGATTTGAACGTGGCTCACGAGCCCATTGACTTGAAAAACGACAAAGCCAACGAAGGAAAAAAAGGATACACAATTGAAGAAAGGGAAGGATTCTCGAATTTCATAAAAGCAGGTTTCATAGACACGTTCAGATATTTGCACCCGGAAGAGGAAAAATACTCGTGGTGGAGCTATATGGGAGGGGCAAGAGCGAGAAATGTAGGATGGCGCCTTGATTACTTCTGCATCTCGGATTCTTTGAAAAATCGACTAAAAAGTGCAGAACTGCACAATCAGATAATGGGATCGGACCACTGCCCCGTAGAAATCGAGATTGACATATAGCTACCTCTTCGGCGTTGCGATTCATGCCGTTCGAGTCGATAATTTCGGCGCAGTGCAAGTTGTCGACTCAGTTGCCCCACTCGGTCCCCTCCTCGGCGGGCAGTCCGGCCAACTCGCGCAGATTGGCCGCCATCACCGGCGGGGGACAACTCCAGACGAGAAAGAAGAGCGCTTCGCGGCACCAGCGGCCCGCCGGATGTCCCCCGGCGTAGCCGGTGCCCTTCGCCGTCGCCAGCGCGGCATGAGTCGCGCGCAGCACCAGGCTGTTGGCGCGGGCTCGGATCTGCGTCCTGGACAGACCGGAGTCGCCGGCGGCCGCCGCTAGAAGCCCATCGCGGAGATCGGTCCACTCCTCGCGCAGGGCACGCACCGGGGCAGAAAGGCTGGGGCGCTTGGCCGCCTCCCCTTCGGAGAATAGGATGGCGCTGCGGGCAAGGCCGAGGGCCAGGGTCGAGGTCTCGAGTCCGCCGGTCGCTGCACCGGACTTCCCCTGCATCAGGTTCGGCGCCGGTCCGGCGAGGATCTGCTCGCGGCCGATCTCCACGTCCCGGCAGTTGATCGGGCCCGTGTGGCTCGCGGTCAGGGCAGTGAGGCAAGCAGGGGGTGGTATGGTGACGCCGGAAGCCTTGGTTGGCAGGGCGGCGATCAAGTCGCGTCCATCCGGCAGCGTCGCTCCGGCGACGACCGTATCGGCATGGACGGCGCCGGTGACCCAGGGGCTATAGCCGTTGAGGAGGAAGCCACGCTGGGTCTCCTCGGCGCGCAGTGCGGGCTCGGACAGGTGGCGCCTGCTGGTGGTGAGGTGGGAGATCCCCAGGGTGGCAAATGAGCGTCCCGAGATCAGATCGGGGAGGAGCCTGGTTTTGAGACGATTGTTGTCCGTAGCTTCGATGCGCCGGCAGGCGCCGCTGCGCTGGGTGAGGACGAAGGCGGTGGTGAGGCAGGCTGAACTCAGGGCGAGATATCCGCGCACGATCTCCTCGGGGCCCCAGCCCAGCCCGCCGCTGGCGCGGGAGAGAAACCAGGTGAAGACACCGTACCTGCCGCACAAACGCAGTTGTTCATAGGGCCATGCGCCATCGCGGGCGAGTCCTTCGCCCAGGTCCCTCAGTCGGCCACAGAGCTCGTCGAGCTCTGGATCAGCGGGCGTGAGAATCACGGCTGCGCAGGCTCTCCCCCGGATGCGCCCGGGGAGCTCGAGTCGAGGAGCGAAGGCTCCGGCTGGCGGTTGCCGAACGCCCTCACGCAGGTCGCGATGCCGGTGTTGCTCGTTTCCTCGACGGCAGGATCTCGCTTCATCTCTACATCCTCCTTCAACCTGGAGGTATTGTCTCCCTGAGCCGCCGCTACCTTCGAGGCGAGCCGGCCCTGCTTCCTTGCTGGTCGTTGGAACTGCATGAAACCCGGGAGAGGCGCAGACTTTATGTTGTTCACCCCGGCTGCTCCCGTCAATTGGTCTGGTCTCTCCCTTGACATTTTTCCATCGCGTTGGATTTGTATTTCTTCTTGAAGTTCCAGTTCGTTTCGTCACCGCCCCGGCAGGACGACGAACCCCTGCGAATCCTCCGCCCCGGACCAAGAGCGCGATGTCCGTGTTCCCTGAAAAGCGGGCGTTTCATGGACACAGGTTCCCTGGAAAGACGATGAGCCATTCCGTCCGGCGCCACCTGCGCGTTGAAATCGAGGCCTACGACAGGAGCATTCGCGCTTTCATTCCAGCTTACGAGGAGATGCTGGCGCGGGCGGCAGAGGCCGTTGCCGCGGCAAAGCCGGGAAAAGTGCTCGACCTCGGGGCCGGTACCGGCGCGCTGGCCGAAGCCGTATTGCGGCGCTGCGAGGAATGCGGAATCGAGCTCATCGACGCCGACCCCGAGATGCTCGGTCAGGCCCGCGTGCGCCTGGCGCGCTTCGCTGCACGAGTGCAGTACAGCGAACGCACGTTTCAAGGTCCGCTGCCCCCCTGCGACGCGGTGGTCGCTTCCCTGGCTCTGCACCACGTGGCCACCCTGGCCGAAAAACGGACGATTTTCGCCGCCATCTTCGCCGCCCTGCCCCCCGGCGGGGTTTTCGTCAACGCGGATGCGACCATGTCAGCCGACCCCAGCACGCGCCAGGCCGAGTACGAAACCTGGGCTGCGCACCTGGTATCCTGCGGCATCGAGGTGGAGCGCGCCTGGAGCCATTTCGAGGAATGGTCCGGGGAGGACACCTACTTTCCCGTCGAAGGCGAGCTCGCCGCGCTGAAGGAGGCCGGTTTCGACGCGGACTGCCTGTGGCACGTCGTACCCGTCACCGTGGTGAAGGCGGTCAAGCCTGTCGCAAGTGGGTGAATGAGGAATTTTGAGGATGCTCCAGGCACCGCGCGAATAGCTGATCGCGCCGGTTGAAGGAGCGGCGCCCTGATGCCATTGCGTATGCGGGAATTGTCGGTGATCGCGCAGCTTGGCGTGGCGGCGGAGGATTGACGCCCGCGGTCAGCGCAGAGTACCCATCTCCGACCTACGCAGATTAACACGACGGGTCTTGTTGAAGGTATTACGGGCGGCTTGTCGTGCCGCCTTGAGTTCGCCTTTAACACCGGAAGCAGGGCGTAGCTCGCCGCGCTCAAACCGATCGAGAATCTTCCGCTCTTCCGTACTCATTTCGTCCTTCACCATGCTCACCTCCTCTTGGTAGTCGCGCGTCGCCTTGCGGCTGGGGATGATCGTCTTAAGGAATCGGGTGCCGTCTGCCTCTGTCACGAATGGGACGAGGTGAACAAATTCCTCGATGTCCACAGCATAGATCAGTTGTCCCCGATAGCGGTCCTGGTTGGGATGCTCCAACACATCCAACAGTCCACCTTGCTCGATGGATGAGATAACCCGCGCCAACGAAATTCCCCGCCGCTCGACGAGTTGCCGGTTCTTCTCAATGTTCCAATCGAAGCTGCTTGCCACGAGCTAGTGATGGCACAATGGGTGCGTTTCGTCAAGACATTGTCCTGCGAGGAGATGCTGGCGCGTTCAGGAATTTGCTGTTCCTTGACGGAGTCAGGCTCTTCCTCTAACCTCTGCCCCAAACGGACGAGGGCCAATGGAGACCGAGATCAAACTTCTGTGCAGTTCTTCCCACGACATGCGCAGGCTCGAGACGGCGTCGGTGGACCTGGTCGTTACATCGCCACCATATCCCATGATCGCCATGTGGGACGATGGATTCGGCGACCAGGACGAGCGCATCCGCGTTCACCTGGGAGCGGGTGAAGGAAATGAAGCCTTCGAGTTGATGCACCAGTTGCTCGACAGGACGTGGTCCGAATGCCATCGGGTGCTGAAGCCCGGAGGGATTGCCTGCATCAACGTAGGCGATGCTACCCGGACACTGGACGGCGATTTCCGGCTCTACTCGAATCACTGGCGGATTCTGAAGACATTCCTGGGCTTCGGCTATGCTGTCCTGCCCGACATCCTTTGGCGCAAACAGACCAATGCGCCGAACAAATTCATGGGCTCCGGCATGTTGCCCGCGGGGGCGTACGTGACTTACGAGCACGAGTACGTTCTTGTGCTCCGCAAGGGCCGCCGTCGATGGTTCGGAAACGAGGAAGAAAAAAGACTGCGCCGTCAAAGCGCATTTTTCTGGGAAGAGCGAAATACCTGGTTTTCAGATCTTTGGTACGATATCAAGGGCACACCGCAGACCCTCGTCAGCAAGGAGGCACGGGATCGCAGCGCCGCCTTTCCCTTCGAGCTCGCCTATCGGCTAATTTCCATGTTCTCGATCAAGAGGGATGTGGTTCTGGACCCGTTTACCGGCACCGGAACCACTCTGACTGCCGCCCTCGCCGCGGGACGCAGCGCCGCAGGTATGGAAACGGACAACTCCCTGGTAGAAGTTGGGTGGAATTTACTTGCTTCTACTCCGGAGTTCGCTAACCGCTACACCCGCGCGCGGCTGCGCCGGCATTTGCAATTTGCCGCAGAGCGCGCCCAGGCAGGGAAGCCGCTGAAGTACGTGAACCGGCATTACCAGTTCCCCGTGATGACCTCCCAGGAGACCGAGCTACTGATCAGCGACGTGGTCGAAGCCACACCTGCAGGGGCCGATACCTTGCGAGTGGAGCTTGCCGATGTCCCGCAGGCGGACATGGTGGGGGTGTGGGACAAGCCCGCTTGACAGCAACGGAGGTCAGGTCCTCAGTAGTCGGGATCTGGATCTTGCGGACGGAATAGTCGGCGCAATCGCTTGGTTGGAGGACTTCTTGGCTGAAATGGGACAATTCCGCACGCGGTCGTCAGGACTTGCCGCTTGACCGGGCTTTAAACGGTTTCTTGGAGAGCTACCGGAAGAAGGAAAGGGGCTGTTTACCGGCTACGGGTTTCCTCCAGAAATTGTTTGGCTCTGGAGGCCATCGGGCCGTTGGGGTCCAGTTTCAGCACTTTCTGGAAGTTGGCTTCTGCCTCGTCCATGCGCTTCAAGGCGAGGTAGGCCAAGCCCAGGCTCAAATAGGCGTTTGTAAGGTTGGGGTCGATTTGAATGGCTTTTTTAAGATATGGAACTGCTTTTTCGTCCTGTCCCATGTAATAGCTGGTGGCGCCGAGGTTCAAAAAAACGACCGCGTTGTCGGGTTGAAGTTCGAGGGCTTTTTTGAGGTGCCCCGTGGCCATGGGGTACTGGCCAATTTCCGAGTAGACGGCGCCGAGGTTCCCATGGGCAGCGGCGAGGTCCGGTTGGAGTTCGACCGCTCTTTTCAGGTGTTCGATGGCGTCGGCGTTTCTGCCCTGTTCCAGATGGACGAGACCAAGGGATACCCAGTGGCGAGGATTTTTGGGGTCGGCGGCGATTGCTTGTTTGTAAGCGTTGAGTGCGTCCATGCTTTGGTTTTGCTGGCGATAGTAGGAGCCCAGGGTATCCCAGCCATAGGAACTTGCGTGTCCGCTGAGCTTGCCTGCCTGATGGATGTATCTGGCTTCGGCGGAGCCGCCACTGGCGTTCAGGCCGACCCACAGGAGGGTATGCAGCCCCGCCGCAGCGCAGATGAGGAAGGCGCTGTGGAAGCGTTGGTCGCTCTCACGGATTCGCGCCAGCAGTGCAGGAGCTGCCCATAGCGTCAGGGGCAGGGCCGGCAGTGCCAGAATGTCCCAGTCGCGAAAAGCGCCGATTTCCGGGTTGGCGAAAAAGGTGAACAGTAGGGGAAAAGCTGCGGCTGAGAGGAGGAAGGAGTGGTGGCCCAAGTCCTTCCTGCGGAGCAGGAAGCAGGTCATGCACACCGCCGGAGCGGAGAGCAGTTGCAGGTTGATGAAGTCGAGAAAATGCGGCAGCGAAAAAAGGCGATAGGGAGCGTAAAACCCCGGAGCCGTGAACACAGGCAGAAAATGGCTGCCTTTTTGGCTAAGGTAGGCCACGAACTCGACCCCGGTCAGGTAGAGGAAAAGTACCGCGCTCAGCGGGAAGAAACAGAGGGCGGCCGAGATGGCAAGGACCGATTTGTAGCGCGGGTTGCCTCTTTGCCTGTTGCGGAAGTTGAGATAGGCGAGGATTAGCAGGGAAGGCGCAAAGACGGCGAAAGCGAGATGGAGGGGTACGAGCATGCCGAGCAGGAGGGCAGGAACATGGAGAGGCAAGCGATTCTCCATGGTGCGCAGCCCTAAGAGCAGGTAAAGGAGGGTGCCCGGCATGTAGAGGGCGTAGTTTTCAACGTAGCCGAAGAACAGTTGCACGTATCCTGCGGTCAGAAGGAAGGCCAGGGCGATGGATTTTTCCTGTGGGCTTTTCCCAAGAGCCGCGGCAACGGGAAAAGTGAGCAGGACGTAGAGTACCCCGGAGGCAAAGCTGTATATGCGGTAGGTATTCTCAGCAGTCTCCCAGAAGCCGCTGCCCATGCTGTGAAGCAATCGAATCAATGTGAAGGTGAGCGGCGCCCGGTCCATGCGCTTCAAGATGTCTGCATCCAGTTCGCGCAGGTAGAGGTATCCGTCACCCAGGAGGTGGAGCTCGGAGGAAAGTCCGACGAAGGCTACTAGAGCTACGATCAGCATCGCCAAGCGGGTAAGCCAGGTGCGGCGGCCTTTGTCCCAGAGAGTAATCGGGAGGGCACAGAACCAGGTACGGACCTGGGTCCGGAAGCCGGGAATGAGGAGAAGGACGGCGAGCAGAATGAAGAAGCCCTTTAGGGGGCCGGAGGTATACCACAGGAAATCAGCGCCCCAGAAGGGGTTGGGGGCGCCAGAAGACAAGCAAGAGGTGGAAAGCCAGGAATGCGGCTGCGATAATCGCGGGTTGCGAGAGACCGGGCAGGAGTTGGTGTTTTGCTTCCGGTATTTTTATTGCGACACCTAGATTCAGGCTCAAGTGCAGCCCGCCACTACAGGTGATTGCCCGGAAATCAAAGGCTGATCGGCCGGCGATGCATCGGGAACCGATCCATACTTTGAACCAGGCACTGCCGCAGCCGCCGTCCACATGTCACCTCGCCAGACCGACCTTCTTCCCCGTCTGCTCTACGCAAAATTCCCTTAGATACCGAACTGCTTCTGCACCCAGGGCAGCAGCAGGGCGAGGGCGACGCTGACGAGGAGGCCGGCGAGGAGCTTGGCCAGGTCGGAGAGCACCAGCCGGGACACCTCGGAGCGGCTGCGGTGCCTCTCGTGCCAGGCTATGGCGATCTCGCGTCCGGCCAGCAGGCCGACGAAGACCCAGGTGGTGCTCATGGGGATGTGGCTGACCTCCTTGAACCCGAACAGCACGATGCCGTAGATCAGGTCCACGAAGGTCGCCGAGCGGATGTCGGTGGTGTTGGTCTTGGTCAGCACCACCTTCCGGATGGCACCGCCGTGGTTGAAGAAGATAAAGGCGAGCAAACCCAGAATGACGGCGATGCTTGCTATGAACCATCCCAGAGCCAGCTCTGGCGTCCGACCGACCGGGTCTCGCGGCAGGAAAACATAGATGTTCGCCAAGTCCTGTATCAGCCACTGGCTCCAGAGGAAACCGGTCGAGCACCACTGAGCCACGGTCCACCAGGGACTTATCGGCCCCTCCGTCCGGTTGAAGCGGGACTCGAGGCTCCGGGTGACCAGTTTGTAGACGAGGATGGCGACTACGAAGGCGGTGGCGTAGCCCAGCAGCGACTTGATGAGCATGCTCTCCAGCGCCTCGGGCGCGAAGATCGTCAAGGTCAGGAAGGTGGTGCTGACCGGGATGCCCCAGCGGGTAAGCAGGAGAAGGACGAAGGGCGGGATGCAGTAAATCCAGCTAAAGTGATCCGGCACCGGGATCGCCTGCAGCCTGCCATAAGAGACGTCGCCGGCATGGACCGACCACCCGTACACCAGGACCACCGTTATGATGCCGCTGGCGAAGAGCCAGAGTACCCACCAGGGCCGGTGGGAGTTGGAGCTGAGAAAGGTCCCCAGGGTCTGGATCGCGTCGTTGCCGACGATCGAATAGGAGCCTAGCAAGAACCCGATGACCATCAACACTTCCTGACCCAATTAAGTTCTCCTTTTTGTCTTTCTCTGCTTGCACTCATTTCTCCAGGGTCGAACAATGCCGCTTCACAAACCTGCCGATAGATACACCACAGCGGAAGTTCGGCCAAGTAGAAATCGTCCGTGGGGATTGCCGTCCACGAGCCCGGACATCCCGGTGCCGACCCGCTCCGTCAAGGCCGCGGCAGGATGACGAACCCCACCGAATCCACCGACGCCGAGCCGAACAGTCCGATTCCCCCTTCCACCTGAAAGAACGGGCGCTCGAAATTTTCACCGGCCAGCCCCCCGAATCCTCCCTGTTCCTGCAGGTCGGGGCTGGAGCGGGCGTATTCGAACCAGTTGTGGTCCAGGGCGTAGACCTTAACCAGAGAGCGCCCGATAAAAGCCACGGCGATCCACGGCCAGCGCACGATACCCTCGCTCACCGCCAGGGGCGGCGACGGGTTGGCCCGCAAGGCGTCGGTATTCTCTTCGTCGTAGAAGTCCACCAGGTCCTCGTCGACGAATTCAGGATTCTCCTCCAGAGCGAAAATGGCCGCCTGGTACCCCGCCACCGCCACGGTGTCCAGGTGAAGCTCGAGCAGGCCATCCAGATAGGTAATCTGGTTCTCCGGCGCGGTGTAGACCTGGTCACCGACATCGGCAAAGGACTTGAGGGTCCGCATGATCTCCAGAGTTTCCTCGTCGAGGAGCACCGCCTGCCTGATCCTCACCCGCTCCGGAGTGGTGGTGCTCGCCTGCACCTTTTGTCCTTCCACATCCACTTCCAGCCGGTACTCGGTCAGGGCCTCCACAAGGGGAGCCTCAACCGGTGGCAAATAGTGTCCGGGCTCGGCCTGGGCGGGTGCATACTCATAGACTTGGTCACCCTGCGAGATGCGGACCTGGGCGTCGGTTACTGCCGCCTCTTCCCGGCTGTAGGCCTGACCTGGAGGCAGGGTGCGCCGCACATAGAGATCGGGAAGGGTGTAACCGACCAGCAGCACAGCGTCCACCACCAGCTCGCTCTCTCCTTCCACCGAGCCGAAAAGGTCCCCCGGCTGGCGCTCGGCAGCGCAGCCGGTCAGGCACAGGGCAATGAGAAAATAGCGCATCATGTCTTTTCCTCACGTCGTCGGCGTTGGGATTCCATCCAGAAGTACAGAGCGTGAAGAAGGTTGGGGAAGCGGTACCCTCCCCTGGTTTCGGGATCTTTCTCCAATGCTCCCAGGTTGGTCATACGGCGCAGAAAATTATCCAGGCCCTTTTCCTCCGCGTCAGTGAGGAGCTCTCGAAGCTCCGCCCGCTGGAAACGGGTTCCAGGCACATCCGCCATTTTGCGAAAGATCGAGTGATAGCTTTCACTGCGGATGGCACTGAATATCTGGGGATTCAGCAGTTTCCTCCCGATGACCTCTGCGGCCGTGAAGATACCGTCCAGAATTTCTTTAAGGACGATGGCCGGTTCCTTGGCTGTCCGCCAGACCGCATCCCCGATTTCGTGTGCCAGAACCGGCAGCCCGCCGGTGAATCTGGTCAGCAGTTCCAACCCCTCCTCGGAGAGCTCCGCTCCGCCGGTGCGGAACGAGTCGCCGTAGAACTGGTGAACCTCCTCGTTGGACCAGGGAGTGATGTCGATCAGCTCGAAGACCCGGGCCAGGGACGGCTGCTTCTCCACCAGTTCCTGGCGCCTTTCTTCGAGCCCGACCACGAGGATGCAGAGGCGCATCTCCTCTTGGGAAGTGGCGATCCCATCCACGGTGCTCTTGAGCCAGTTGGCGAAATCCTCCGAGCCGGCCAGCCCGTTGATGTCGTCGAGGATCAGAAAGAGCGACTTTTTGTGCTCTCCAAGGCTCCCCAGCAGCCGTCTCACCCCCGCCAGGAAGTCGCGCTCCAAGGCCAGCATGTCCCTATCTTGGAGATTCAACTCGAGCGATACTCCGAAGAGTCCCACTTTGCTGACGCGATCGCCGAAGAAGGCTTTGAGTTGCTCATGCCAGGGCTTGTCGGCACTCTCGTTCAGGAGGAGGTTGAAGGTCCGGATCAGCATTTCCCGGAGGTCCTGAACGCCACCGAGAAAGACGTGGCACCCCGCGACATCGCGCTCGCGTTCGGCGAGGCGGCGGACGAAAGCAGCGAGGGAGCTTTTGCCGATACCCCGCTCGCCGCTGACAAACCCGATCTTGAAGCGGCCCTGCGTGCTGGCATTGACCATGCTGCGAAGCTGCTCTATTTCGGGTAGACGTCCGACAAAGAACTCGATTGGCACGGGTTGTCCGGGTCTGAACGGGCTAGATTCAGGAGTCATTGCATTTTATCTCCTCAAAACGAAAAATTGAAGCCCAGCGTCGGCACGATGGTCAATTGGCGAATCACTTCCGGCCTGGTCTCGGGCTGGTTCGTAGGGAAAAAGGTCATTTTGACCCTTTTCTTCTACTAGGTCGATTTTCTTCAAGCAACATCAAAAGATTATCATCCAGGCTGTGCCGTAGAAAATCTAGACGAGGCGAGATGGATACAACCTGCTCGGCTGAGATATGGCCCAAGCGGAATGGAAAGATGCATGGACTGCCAATTAGGTCTTTAGTGGTTGCCGACCCGTTTGCACGGGAGTGGAGAGACGCCTCCACCAACCAGGCGATAAGCCTAGGTTCCTCAACTGAGTGCTGTTCCCCTTGGGCATAGACGCCTTTGTCCCCCGTCTCGTTCAAAACTCCCCAATCGATGAATGATCGAAGCACACGCCGGGCAGCCCGGTACGCGGTCTCGCGCTCTCCGTATTGCTCCTTGACCCGTCGCTGAACATGGGCTGCTGCGGCTGTGCCCTGTAGGCGTAGAAGCCTACCAGTATCAGCGGCGATTGCACCCCAAAACGGATAGACTGCCAAGACCATGCCCCAGTGAAGAATAATGCGTTCTTTACGAGGTAGCCTTTGGAAGATGTCCAAGCCCTCGTCTCGCAGCGTCTCTAATTCACGCGGTACGGTCAACCAAGTCTTCAACAGGATGGTAATCACTTTCTCCCTGCCGCCTCTGACGGCCTGACTGCCTACTGAGACCTTATCTTCTAGAAGAGCTTGCAGAGAGTCGTTGATGGCAGTCTTATCGTTTCCTGCCAGTATCATATTGGCTGTCTGCTCGAACCATTCAAGTCGGATACGTTGACTGAAGCCAATCTGGGCTTGCCGGCAGTTCATGGCCCCCTCCTGTCGATCTGCACAAAGGGGACGATGAGTTCTTCAAGCGATGCGCCACCATGGCCGACAAGGCGTTCGCCCTCATGGACGAATGCAGAACGGCCAGGAGCCAGTAGAGGTAAATAGTCTTCCGGCAGCCCAACCGGTGGCCATTCCAAGGCGTCAAGGAATCGCTCTTTGACTCGGCTCCGCAGCACTGAATCGGAGTACACGCGCGCCCGTTCACCACGCTGGTCTGCAACCGCGCCCTCGGTGGGTCGCCCGCATCCGGCGGCTTCGATGTTTCCATGATCCGAAGATAGGTGGACGCGGAATCCATTATCCAGCAACAGGTCAATGAGGTTCCCCATGAACGGTTGATTGGCCCACTGCCGAACTTGATTGTGCATCCCCGCAGTGCCAAGTTCCATGCCGTGCATGATCCTATCTACTTTGTCAACAACCAAACCGACTACACGCATCCGTGGCCGATCAATCATCTCCTCTACGCGATCCAGTGCTCCGTCCCCAAGCCCTTTGGCATATCCGACTTCTTGCTGTGTCAGCCCTTGGCCCACCCAAAATTTTGTCCATAAGGCTGGCTCCCTGTTCGTGGTGTCAATACTGTTCGGAAAGTGGATAGGCGGACCGCCGGCAAAGGCTGCTTGACGCGAAACCGAGGTGATGGTGGGTATCCAAGCGAACACTGCGTGCTCTCGGAAACGGTACTCGGGGCGTTGCTTGGCGAGCTCCTTGCGGGTGACGATCCACTGATCTAGCGAAAGGCCATCTACAAGGACGAACGCCACCTTGTGTTCTTTGGCATCATTGATATGCCTAGCAAGGAAACGGGGAATGTGGTGCAGCATGACCGGTGGATCTGGCGGCAAGTTGCTCAATCCCGCATAACGGTTTACCAGCCAAGGCACAAGCGAAGCGTCAATTTGCGCTTGCAACGTCTCCATCTTTCGACTTACAGGCTCTGGCAAAATCGCATCCGATTCCTGAGACAGGGCTACCAGTTCGGCCCAAGTCTTGGCAAAGTGGAACCAATCGTCGTGTCGTGCATCCTTTTGCGGAATAGTGGAGGCAAAAGTGCAGAGAAGGCCATCCATGCGGCGCTCTCGGTCCGCCAGCTCATCCCTTCGGATGCCAATAACGAGCCAAGGCTTTGACAACGATTCGGCCTGTTCGTATGGAACGGCTTCGAGCAGTCCTTCAAGAAACAGGTTGTCTATATAAATGCGGATATCGTCGTGATCGAATGGCAAATCCGTAGGGCCGGAAAACTCTAAAGCATAAGGTTCCGTGCGCTCCCGAACGCCGATACCTTCTTCGCTTGCTGCCCGGTCGAGAAAAAGGGGCCAGCGTTCCTGGAGAAAAGCGAAAAATTCCTGCCGGTCTGAAACGATCGTTTCGAGTGGCCAGTCTTCAAATCCATGCTGCTGGCGGAGCAACTGGACAAATCGCTCGTCTAACAAGGACGGAATCCGCTGTTCTCGGTGGTGGCGGCGCAGCAGCATACGCAATAAATCGGATGGCTCTTTGATGAGTTCAGGCGCAATATCGAAGACATGCCGCAGGACAAATTTTATGGTCGCGTTATCTCCCAGCACATCGGGCGCGACCTGCTCCTGGGCATCGTCCAGTTCGCCCAAGTCTCGTCGGTCCAAGGCGGCCACAACCGGATAGCTCAGGTTGGGAAAAATCTCGCCCAGGCTGAATGACAGCCGGCGACCAGCCTGGAGCAGGTCGTATGGCAAGCGGTTGAGGTCGCGGGCCTCGGAGTGCAGTACGACCACCAGTTCTGTTTGCTCGCCTCGATCCCAGCGGAAACGGAACTTGGTCTCGTAGGCATACCGAAAGGCGATGTGATCCTCGAACGGAATGAGTTCAAATCCCCGCTCACGAATGCCCGCAAGAATGCCTTCTTCCAAAAGTAGCCCGTCAGGGTCGGCGACCAGTGTCAGACGGGCTACGTGGGGCGTGAATTCGCGGAGAATCTGGTCGCGCCAGTTACTCATGGTGCATCCGGTCCCAGATACCGACCGCTTGCATTAATGCTCATCCGCACGTTCCATGCTCTTCGAAAAAATGGTCAGTAACAGTTCGGAGTCGTCAATAAGTCGATAAACAGGCTTCTTTCCGGAAAGTTTTTCGCTCTCGTCTAAAATGATTGGAACACCCTCGCCTCGCTTTTCCATGTAAAAACTACGTCCCACATCGCCGACCGTTCCCGCCACTGGCGTCTCTGCAAGCAGATTTGTAATCAGTTCGTTTCGGGTAGCCTGACGGAGGGAGATGCTGTCAACGGTCACGGTATTCGGGAGAGTACCTGGCGAGTAGATTTCCAACCGATCTTCAAACATGAAGAACCGTATTTTTGAGGCGAAAATGGAATAATCGCGGTGAGCCACAGCATTGACAATCGCTTCAAAAACCGCTCTTTCGCTGAACTGCTGCACTTCGACCCGATGCGGAATTTTTACGGCTGAGACCGTCTGGTTCTTCCTGAGAAAGGTCATTGCTTGCTCGATCTGTTGATTCAGCGGGGCGCGAATTTTTTGGGCGTCTATCTGATAATTGGAATCCTGCTTTTTTCCGCGATAGCGCACGGCTTCAATATAGGCATTAGGCAAAAAACGCTCTGGCTCCTCGCAACAGAACAGAATGCCAGCAATCGAAGCCCGGACGGCCCCACTTGCTTCCTTCGACAAAAGACCGCGTTTAAGGAGCACGATACCCGCGGATTCATTAGACCGTGTTGTATAGTTGGTCCACAGCTTTTCGGATAAGTCGTCCCTGCTCGATTGCGGCACCGATTGTTCTTCGAATCGAATCAGCCGAGCCTGGCTTAGTTGCTGGGACAGCCGTGTCAGATAATCGGGCGGCATCTCTCGTTTTGAACTTCCTTGCCGAAAGAAATATCCTCCAGGGCTCCTGTGGACAAAAAGGCTGCGTGGGATTTCTACGTTGAGCACGGACCGGAGATTCCCCATGGCATCAGGGAGCTGCATACGGAAAGAACGAAAATGGACTGGCGGCGTGATGCTCTCATTGCAAATCTCATAGACAAAGCGTTCGACAGCATCAAGATGGTCTATCGGAATGCCTATGATGTCTCGCGTCTTGTCGTCTACGCCCAAGACAAGTACACCGTCGTGAGTATTGGCGATAGCAGCCAACTCGGCGGCCAACTCATCGCGACCAGGACCGGAAACCCGGTCACCCCTGAACCGGACGGCCTTGAGTTCCAGCGAAGTATCTTCTCCAAGGCGTATCTTCTTCAGCAGTTCTTCCGGGCTGTTAAACATGGCGTCCTTCCAGCGCGATGCGGCGATAACGATCTTCAAAGGCCTTACGTCCACCCTCCATCACTGCACAAATGGTCTCTCTTACCTGTTGCTCCTGTAGGCTGCCTTCGCACTCTTTCTGCGTTTCTCCACCACGTGCCGCGAGGGCCACCACCAGTTCGGCATCGCCATTGACGACGATATTCGCATTGTGTGTGACCACAATGACCTGTCGCTGGCGTTTGATCGCCCGCAATTGGGTCACGATCAAATCGTAGATCAGGTGATTGTCCAAATCGTCCTCCGGCTGGTCTAAGATCAGTGGTTCGTCCCCATAGGAAAGCAGAAACGCCAAGAGCGCTGCGGTCTTCTGGCCAGGCGAACCTTCCTGTATTGAGCGAAAAGGCTGTCCATCGCCCCTTGCGCTATATTGGACCTCTAAAGAATCTTCTGGAAACCACAGGTCAAGGCGATCAATAGCTTCAGGCCGGAGATTGCCGACATGGGTAGCAAAACGCCGATCTGCCACTGTTCCCGTGCCGTATTCACCCGACGCGATCTCTGTGACACGGGTCTTGATGTTCAAAAGATTCTCTTCAATCACCTCGGCACCGTCATCCTGCTCATAAAGTTCGCCAAGCAATCCTCCGTCATTCGGCGATCCAATGTCTTTCTCAAACGTCCCATCCTCTCTTTGGAGTAATCGACGAAACTCGCTTTCGACCGTCTCGCGGGCACCATAAGGGGCGACCTGTATCTGGACATACTGGTTGCCGCTCAGGACAGAATTGAGAAATGATCGACGAGACGCAGTCAACTCCCGGCGAATTTCCAGCAAATGCTGCAAGCACGTATCTGCCTCACCGTTCAGATCATCAACCTGTTTTTTTCGCTCGTCCAGTTCCTTCAGCCGCTGCTCAATGACTTGCCGACGCTGTACGAATTCGCCGTAAGCCGCAGGGTCGCCGGCCCCTTTTTGAGACAGATTCTCTGTCAATTCCTGGTAGGCTTGCGTGGCAGCATCAACGCTCTTTTTCCAGTACGACTCATCCTTGCTATTCTGCCACTCGTCGGTAACTTCATCCGCGTCCGATGCAAGAGTTTCGACCGATTTTCGGATTTCATCCAACCGGCTGTGCGTCTTGGCGGCGCGCTTCTGCAAATCCTCGTCTGAAGCTGAATCAGAATTGAAGGAGGAACCGTCCAAAAGGTCCGGAACTATTTCAGCCGCAACTTTGCGCAACTGCGTTCCTGTTTCGGTCCAGCTTTCTTCCCATGCCTCGACCTCACGATTCTGGCGGGTCCGTTCTTGAAAGGCCTTAAGGATCTCGGCGTGTCCTGCCTGTTCAAAGATAGCCAATTTTCGTTCCACATCGTCCAGTTCTCCACGAAGACGCGGTTCTTCGGCAAGACCGGCTTCTACTTCCCTTGCCTTGGCGCGGAGAGAAAGAAAGCGGCTTTCCTGTGATTTCCATTTTTCAGACCAGGAATGCTGATCGACATCGGGGGCCTCATCGATAACTTTAAGCAACGCAAGCGGCGTTTTGGCAAGTTGGAACACTTGCTTCTGGCTGTAGATTCGCACGGGAAATCGTTGCTGAATATCGCCTTCTGCACGTCGCCATTGTCCATTCACTTCTCGTTCGATAGGTTCAAGGTCGCCGACCGAATTCCACTGGACGCGAAACCGGTCGCCGTCTTTCCGACAAATCACTCGGATGGCAGCATCTTCTGTAAGCAGTCCGCTGTCTTCTCGGTCTTGATAGACTCGGTTATACTGTTCAAACTCCGGTTGCAACGTCTCCGGCAATTCAGCCTCCCGTCGAAGGGCAATACGAAGGAACTCGACAACAGTCGATTTACCTGTGCCCCGGCCTCCGGTGATAGCGTTGAACCAGGGGTTGAACCCAATAGTGAAGGATTGGGAATGACCCATGTAGCGTGCTTGTGAAACCTCAATAGAATCCAACGCAAACGGCGCGTGTTCGTTTGGGTCATCCGTATCCTGGTCGGACCGGCGTACGGAAAGCGCACCGTCCAATAAGGCTAACCGCACCCCCTCAATACTGGGCGACCCCATCTTGATCCAGGTGAAGTGACTGCCCGGATATGACTGTCCCGCGCCACCAGAGGGATGATGGGCGTCCGAGCCGAGTATTTCAGTCCAGCGCAGACGTCGGTCAATATATAGCTGTGGTTTCTGGTACGCCGGATCCCGTAGCTCTATGGCGAAAATGTCCTTGCACTGCAATATTTGCTGTAATGTCGTCCCCTGGAATCGAAAAAGCCCGTTTTCTTCATCCACATGGGCGGGAATTGGGATGCCACCGTTCGATACGATCGTTTCGACCACCTCAATAAACGACTTTGTTGTGACGGCGTCGCTTGAACCTTTGTGTTCAGAAGGAAATCCAACGGCACCGAGCAGTGAGTCGATGTCCGACGTTTTCTTATCGCACCCCAGAATTGCCAATAGATGTACGCCGCCGCTGACCGAAATCTCCACGCCCGGGAAAACGTGAAGCGGTCTGAAACCCTCCGGATTCTCTGATTCAAGTTCACCGAGTGCTGCCTTGACATGATCAACCCACGCCCCGGTGTTATGGTCTGTGATCGCAATGCAATCGACGCCGGCACGCATGTAGTCGAGCAGCCATTCCTTGGGGGATCGTTCCTGAAGAGCCGTCTGATTCTGGCCCTTCCCATAATCGTTGGAGGCCGGGGTATGCGTGTGAAAATCACACTTCCACCATCGCGCACCGTTCCATCTCCGCTCTTTCATGCCTCATCTCCCGTTCGTGTTACCGCCTGGTCGTACCACATAAGAAGCTTGGTGTCTTCCTGTAGAATGTTTTCGGGTATTTTTTGAGCCACGGCTATGATCGTATCGTAGTCGCGTTCCTGCCATGCCTTTTTGAATCCGGTTCGGACAGCCTCAAGGCGAAATACCTTCAAGCGTCTCTGTTTGGATTCCCGGTATTCTTCAAATTCTCGCATCAGGGTTCGTTCGCGCAGCTTCTCTAGGTCACCGGCCTTGTTCGGGTCGGGTACATACCAACGATCCTTGGCGCTGGCCATGAGCGATGGATTGTCCTTGGCTAAGTTGCGGAGTTCCTTGAAGTTCGACGAAAGATAGCTATGAATCTGACTGGGGACTTCGCCCTTGCCGTCGTAGCGCAGAAAGTTCTCTCCAAGCAGTACGGAAAGCTCCAAGGTCTTTTCGTGCTTATGCCAGCCCCCGATTTCCTTCAAGAACTGCGGATGGATGTCTTGGAAGGTCTGGGGCTTTCTAGTAAGCTGTTGCTTGAGCCACTGGATGGCCGATGCTTCGTCGAAAACGAAAAGCTGAAGCTGGAGAACTTCCTTGACTGTCATTCTCTTCTTATCGTACTCAGCAGCTTGGTTGGGCAGAAAATACATACCGTCACGTGGGGGGAATCGCTGTTCCAAGCCAGCATAGAAATCGGCTGCTGACATGGGAACCGCTACGCCGCGCTGGACATGGAAGGCCACCATCCGATCAAATAGAAGGTAATTCTGTCGCTCGGCAATTACCTCAGCTTGATTGTTCTTTGCCACAAGTACAGGAAGGTGTTTCAAGTGCGTTCTAACGAAGTCCCAAACGCCATCTTTAGCGCTAGCAGACAGCTTGAACCGTTCTTCAAGTCCTCCATTTGGCTTATATGCGGAGATCACTAAATCTTGGTCAACCGCCCCAGCCCTGTTAACGGCATTGAACGAACGCTGTTGTTTATCAAGAACACGAACATCGGCTACGACCAAACCGGATGACTCGATAGATTGCTGAATGGCGCTCCAAACAGCACTCTGGCTATTGTGAAACTCAATAGTTATCCATCGTCCTGGCTTAAGAACACGCGCATATTCCCTAAATGCCGATGCCATCATATGAGAGTAAAACGGAAGATCTTTCTTGTGAACATAATTTAGAACGCAATCTTCTTCTTTTTGAGTTCTTACACGTACCCACGCTTCAACAAAAAGATTCAGTTCTGAGTATTGAAGTGATTCTCCAAATGGGGGGTCTATAAATACGTAATCAACTACGTTGCTTGGTATGCTCCTTAGATTAGTGACGCTCTGTGTGGAAATGGCACACGTTCTGCCCACGACATTTGATAATTTGCCAATTTTACAGATTTTTCTACGCAGAACATCGAACACGTTTCTCTCCAAGTGAAGAGAGGGTGTAAACAGTGTTCCTGAAACTCCACCACCACCGCCAAAAAATCCCTGCTTCCGCGAGATGTAGTTATTAATTGCACTCAGGCAAAAACGGAAAAGCGATGTGTGCCGAGATGATGATAGTTCAAGTTTCCACAATTCTCCTATCGCGAATAGAGCTCTTGGGGTGTACATATGACAGATATGTGATATGCCAGTACCATTTATTAGTTTATTTGTTTGGCGGCCTGAGAAAAAAGTGTCCGTGGGAACATTTGGCCACTGACAAGTTTGGAAATGCTCGTCAAATGCCTTCCTGTCTGCATCAGAAATCTTGACATTTGTTCGCTTTGAATTAGACTTAACGGTCTGCTCTACAAGCACGAATCTTGGAACGCGAACAACTTGATTCAGAACAGAATCAAATTTGGTGTCAAATGCCCTTTCGAGTTTTTGAGTTCTAGTTGCTTTTGAAGCGCTTTTCCCGACAATTGATCCACAATCAGGACATATAAATGATTTTTGTATCTTTCCGTTCTTCAACGCGGCTTCCCAGAAAACAAGCTCATTGCTACAATGTGGACAAAGAAAAACATCGGACCAGATGGCACTCAAAACCTCGCCAGATTTACTGTGATATAACCATGAAAGAGATCTTTCAACTTCATTAATGACTTGAAGAGCTTCCCTTTCAAAATATTCAAGATCAGAAAAATCAACGTAGTGTCGAGCGATGAAAGTAGCAATGGGGGATAAATCCGAAAGTATCGAATGGCGCTTTCCGACCATTGAAATAGCTAATCCCCTCTCATCGAGGATAATTCCGTCACCCTTAATCTCGTAACCGAGAGTCTCGATTTCTTTTTCTTCTCCACACAACTGAGCAGCGACACCTGTCATCCCTGTTCCACAGAAACCATCAAAAACCAAATCACCAGGCTGGGTGTAATGCAAAATGTACCGCATCAGGGCCTTATGGGGAACTTTGGTATGGTATGAGTGAGCGTTGTAGATCGGGTCGTTCTTCCCCTCGCTCACATCCGAAGCAAATGGTTCCCGGCGATAGTTATCGGTAATCGGGTCATACGACTTCCCATGGTGCTTGATGAAATCCTCAATGAACGGATTCGGGCAGGCGGTATAATACGGCGGATCGGACAGGGCCAGGATGTCCTCGTCCTCACCAATCGGAAACCCCTCGATCTTGCGGAACTCCGGGTCCTTGAGCTTCTCGCGCAGCTTCTCCAAGAAATACTCCCGGCGCGTCTCATCGTTTTCAAAGGTCATGCCCAGACATTCCACCGGCCCCTGAGACTTGGCGGTATGGGCTTCCGGGAACAGAGATGAGCTGTCGTCATGTTTAGCCATCTTTGTCCTCACTTCGGTCATCTTCTCCCGACATGCGCCGTGCCTTTAGTTGGGCTCCTGCTTCTGTAATGACATATTGCTGGTTCGACGCCCGGGGTTTCTCTGGGTTGGTCATTTCCACAATCCCGGACTTAATCAGTGGATCGAGGTGGCGTTCCTTGAAATAACCCCGGTTGGTCACGCCAAGGGCTTCCAGAATATCGGCCAGACGACGAGGCACATCGCATAAGTCAATGATTTTCCAGTGGGTTGCAGAGAGCTTTGTCAAAGGAGGAACTTGTCCAGTAGACAAGTCATTGGAATGTTCCTCAACTTGTGCAGTGGACAAGTCGGGCGGCTTGGGCTGAACTTGTGCAGTGACCAAGTCCTCACCCCGTACCTCTGGTTGGTCAGCATCTTGGTTAGGTAACAGTCCCATCAGTTCATCCTGCGTCATGTGTTCACTCCAGCACGATCCTTACTTTGCCGGGATCCTTACCTCTAGTGAGTTCGTCCAAGTAGTCCTCAAACCGCTTCTTCATTTCCGCCGCCGTTGCCGGTGAACCGCCGGAGAGCAGGGCGGCGCGCAGGTTAGCGGTCTTGACCGGTACCTTCTGGAGACCGGAAAACACCTCGCCCAAGGCGTGGATGAAGTCCTGGTCGAGTTCGTCCGGGAGGACCCGCTTGTCGATGAAGCCATCCACCAGTTTCTTGGCATCGGGCTTGAGCAGGTCCAGGTTGCCCTTTGAAGACCAAGCCCAAAGACCAGACCCAGTGGTCGGGTCCTCCAGGTTGGTCAGTAGCGTCTGGGTCCAGCTGGCCACCAGCTTGTCAAGCTCGTCGTCCAAATCGTCCACCACCGTTCCCGCAGGAGTGATAGTCGGCTCCGCGCTTGGTTTGAAGCCACAGTCCGGGCAGACGGGTGCGGCCTCCATTGCTTGTTCTGTGAGGGCAAAGCAACTCTTCAATTCAGCTAGGCAGTCTTGAAAGTCGGTGAGGTGCTGGCGCGGCATCAACTTAATGGTGGATAGCTTCTGCAGCACCTTGAGCCGCTCGTCGCTCACCAGCGCGCTCCTGCGCTTGTCCTCGTTCACGCCCAGTCGCGCCTTAGCGTGCAACCCCAAGTAGGTCTGTAGATATGCCGTCTTGAGGTCAGCCAATTTGCGCTGGATCTGCTGGCGGAAGTCCCCGCCGCGCTTGGCTGGATCGCCGAGTTGAGCAAGAGCCTCGTCACGTGCCTCTTTCGTTTTGTTCACCCATTCGTGTTCCGCAGGTAGCACTGCCTCGGCGGTGGAGAGGAAGGACGCAGTAGTGCCGAGATCGGCCACCAGTTCCTGGAGGGATTCGATCTCAGCCAGGGAATCGAGTCCATCCCGATGGGATGCGACCTCCTGCGCGTCGTAGCGGAAATTCTTGAGTCTGCCGGGCGAGGTATAGACCTGGAGCGTTTCTAAGAAGGTCTTGGTCTCATCGAGCCGTGCGCGGAATTTCTGTGTTTCCTCCTCGGCCAACAGGTTCCGGTCCCAAAAGATCAGACCGCGTTGCAGACTCTGCTGCAGGAGCACCAGCTTTTCCACCGATGCGGAAATGGCTTTCTGCAACTGTCGGACCGGGTCTTCCTCGTTCTGGGTGACTAGCTGCGCCAAGCCGGGCGTGAGACCGAGCAGTTCAAACAGAGCCTTGAGGCCCGGCAGATTCCAGTCTTTGGGCCGTTCAATGTGCTTGAACTCCGCGAGTTCGTCCACGCCAGTCCCTGCCAACTGCGGCAGGCCGGTGGCGTCGAACTTCTTGCCCGGAATGGAGAGCACCAGATCGCCGGAATAGACCAGGACGGCCAGGACGACAGCAACCCATTCAGGCTCCAGACGCTGACGGTCCTTGTCCAGGTACTCCACCCCCTTGTCGTCCTGAATCAATTCGGAGCGATTGACCACTTGGCCATGGCCCCTCTTTTCGAGTAGCCCGAGGATGTATTTGGCGTACTTGGACTTGTCAGGATCGAGGCGTTCGCCATCGAGCAGTTGTAGGGCATCCAGTACTGCTGTTGCCTGTTTAGTGCGGTTTTGGCCGGCGACGGCCCTCAGTGCGTCTTGCGCGGCCTGGTCCCGGTTGGTTCCGGTGATGAGCACCGAGAAGGAGGGATATTCAGGTGCCTGATCCTCAAAGTGCGCTTCCAGACAAACGCCGGCGATAGTGTTGACCAAATCGCGGAAATTGATGCGCTCATGGGAGCCGATGCCGGACAGTTCCCGGATAGACTTGCCCTTGGCCCATTCGGTGAGCGACTTGCTGCGTCCCTGATAGGTGACCTCGAAAGCATCGGTCATGTGCTTTTGCAACCACTGCACCAAATCCCGCAGAAAATGGGATGACTTGGACTCGTAGGTGGACTTGGCGTGCCCCGATGAAGTGGAGGCCAAGTCCAGGGCCGCGGCGTAGTTTTCGAGTGCCGTGCGGAACTCGCTGTCCATGTTGGTGAGCCGCAGGAATAACTCGTCGGAGTTTTTTTCATCCTTGAAATGCGGCGCATCAAAGGGCTGAATGAAATAGAGGTAAAAGTCCCGGGGTGGGACGGCGGTGGAGCGTTCGTTGGGCGCGCCGAAGAAGAGATATCCCTGCCGTGCTGCCTTCCGCTCCAGCCACTCCAGCTCGTGCTGCCAGATCTTGTAGCCAGTGACGTAGGTCTGGTCCGTACACTCCATGACCCGTTTCAGGGCCTCGTAGTAGTAGCGATCTAGCTGGGAGGGGTCGAGGCTCTCGGCACGCTTCTCGATCAGCGCGTCAAAGTCGTCGGTCTTCTTCAGGTCGAGATAAAACTGCCGGTTGTCCGGGTTCGATGAAATGAATTGACCGTTGACCGTCTTGTGAATTTCCCGGAGGACGGTCTCCACCTGCGAGAGCAGATCGTCGGCCGGATCGCCGCCCAATTCCTCAATACCCGGTTGATATAGGCAAAGCCCGTCCCGCAACTCCCCGGCCGTTGCGCCGAGGGAGGCATAGATGTCGCCGGTGGTAAGCCGGTGGACCGAAAGGGCATGGATGAGCCGTAGCGCCATGGGCTTGTAGGCCGGGCGCGTGAACGCCTGCTGGATGCGGGACTCCAGCACTTCGCTGCAGTCGATGACCGCCTTGATGTCCGGCACGGCGCGAAACGAGGGGTTCTCACGGAGGTTGGTCCAATAGGTGTCGTAGGCAATAATCCCGGGATGGTCGTCCGGCATGTCCTGGTTGAGCATTTTCTTCATGGCCAGAGAGAGTGTCTTCAATACCTCGCGCTTCTCCACGGCGGTCACCCGCTCAAAGGTGTCTATCTAATCGGGATGCACCGGAAAGAGTCGGACGAACTCATCCATGCGCTCGTTCATCTGGCCGTAGAACTTGCCGAAGGGCGTCAGATACTCGCGTATTTTGACCTGTTGCTCGCCGGTCTTCTTGAGCAACCGCTCCGCCACCACGAACTTGACGTCTTTGCGGGCGATGAGCACTTGCTCGAACCGATCCTTCACCCGGCGGATGCTGTCGGCCACAAAGGAAAAGCGGGGACTATCGAAGATGGCTTCCTGTACACCGGCCATGAAGCGGAAGCGCAGGTCCTTGCAAACCTCGCCGATTTCACGGAGGAAGTTCAGGTCCAGGATGAGTTCCTGGTCCTTGCGGGTGCGCAGATAATCGAGCAGTTCGTCCACCACGAGAAGTAGGCCATGGTCCGGGAATTCCTGGTGGAACGCGGTCATCATTTCTTCAAAGGATCGTTTGTTGTTGGATACCTCGTCAGCGGAGGGGAAACTGTAACTCACGCCCATCGCCACGAGATGCTCCTCCAACTCGGCCACCACCATGTCCCGAAGGGACATGGTGGTGGCTCCGATCTCGGTACGGACTACCTTGAACCGGCCGCCGATTTTTCCGGCAGCATTCGCCACGTCGGCATTGTTGAGGCAGGAGGCAAGGTCGGGATTCTCCGCAAGCGCAGAGATCACCGACATGAGGTGGGATTTACCCGTGCCGTAGTTGCCCACCACTAAAAGCCCCTTGTTGTCGGTGGGCTGCTCGAATTGCAACTGGGGGAAAACCAAGCCCGTCAGCTTTTCCGCCATTTCCTCGGAGATGACGTAAGTTTGGACAAGCTGCCGGGCCGCGGTGGCTTCGTCGGCGTCCCGCAACTGGATCACGGACTCAATAGGTTCAAATTGGATCAGGTCCCCGTATTTCATCGCATCTGCTCTCTTACAGTGAAATTTGCTGGTTTCATATCGTCATCTCTGGGCTTACTACCAGGAAATCACGCATCGGATAGCGTCTGTACTCCGGGTGCCCCGGAGCGGCATAGGTCAAATAATCGTCGACGATGGTGCCGTTCCATGCGGCCACCACGGTCTTATTGCGAGAGATGCCCTGGAGTAGTTTAAGAGGGTCCTGTTTAAGACCGACGTCGAAGATGACTTCCATGTTGTCGAGTAGGATGGTCTCATCGCCAGCATTCCTGACCATCTCTTGAAGAAGACGCGGTAGCTGCAAAACTCGCTGGCGCTCGGTCAACTCCAGCATCTGTTGAGAAAGCTCAAGGTTGACATTCACCAAGGGCGCATCGGTGCGATTTTGCACCTCCTGCAACGCAGTGGTTTTCCCCGTGCCTGTCGGTGAGGCGACCAAAACCAGCCGGTGATAGAGCACGGCTGCTTGCTCAACCTTTCGTATGATTTGCTCTGCAAGGGGTTCGGCCATCACATGTCCTCTTCAAAACGAAAAATTGAAGCCCAGCGTCGGCACGATGGGCAATTGGCGAATCACTTCAGGCTCGACTTCCACTTCTACCACCTCGCCTTCCGGCGACTCCGTGGTAGCAATCGGATATTGCACGAACCATTCGTTGCGCCGGCTGTAGAGGTTGAAGATTTGCAAGTAGAATTCGACATCGAGGCCCCACAACCCGAACCCGCGGCTGGCGCTGGCGTCGAGGCGGTGGTAGGGCAGCAGCCGGCCACTGTTGCGCCGCGCCGGTAGTACGTAGTCATCCACCACTCCGGTGGCCGGCTCGCGCAGCGTGTAACGAGCTGCTGCGGGGGTGAATGCCTGTCCGGTGGCGTAGACCAGGTTCGAGCCCAGACGCCATTTTCCCGCCCGGTAGGAGACCACGAAAGAGAGATCGTGGCGGCGGTCGTACTTGGGAGGGAAGGCGAGGCCGCGGTTGAGCTCGGGGAAGGTGCGCCGGGTCCAGCCCAGGGTATATCCCACCCAGCCGGTGAGCGCCCCGGTGCGGCGCTGCAAGAAGACTTCGACTCCGCTTGCCCAACCGCTGCCCCCGCTTTTGAAAATGTCGTCCGAGCGCGTGTCGTCGCTGTCCACCGCCACCGCGGTGTCCAGGACCACCAGGTTGGCCAGGTCGGTGTAGTAGCCCTCCACCGAGAGCTGGTAGCGCCGCGACGGGTTCCACTCGGCTCCTGCCACTCCCTGGTAGGAGCGGCCCGGCTCGACGCTGCGGTCGAGGGGCACCCAGAAATCGCCGCCGCTGAAGGCTTCGGTGGTGATCAATTGCAGGTACTGGCGGTACATCCCGGCGGCGGCCTTGACCCGCACTTTGTCGCTGAGGGCGCGGCTCAGAGACATCCGCGGCATGAAGTGGAAGCGGTCCCCGACGCTGAAATAGGTGCCCCGTCCCCCCAGCCGCATCCGCGTCCCCGGCCCCGCCTGCCACTCGTCCTGGAGGTAGGCCGAGACCAGCGCCGACCTCTGCTGCAGGGGAGGCTCGTCCTGCTGGTTGAAGGACTGGGAATAGTCGAACTCGAAGAGGGTGGCCAGAAGGCCCAGGGTGAAGGTGTGGTCGCGGTTGGCGAAGTAGTCCACGTCGGCCTTGAGGGACCAGTCGCGAATGCGGTTGCCGATGCTGAAAGGTGTGTCGAAGAAACTGAACAGGAGGGTGTTTTTGTAGGTCGAGCCGGCCGCCATGAAGTGGCCGAAGAGGGCCGGCGAAAATACCCGGGTCCAGCGCGCCGTGAAGGCGCGGTTGCCCCAGCGCAGGTCGACGAAGGATTCCTGCTCTTCCTCTTCTATTTCCACCCGCAGATCGTCCTGGCCCCAGTAGGTGCTCACCGTGAAAGTGTCGTCCCCCCGGCGCTGGTTGATTTTGCCGTTGAAGTCGTAAAAGTAGTAGTTCATCGGGATGTCCACCCCGCCGGCGCGAATGGCGCTGAGCACCGGCTCCAGGTAGGTGCGGCGTCCGGCCAGCATCCACGAGCCCTTGCCCGCCGGCCCCTCGGCCAGCAGGCGGCTGGCAATCAGGCTGACGCCGCCGCGGCCGCTGAAGCGCTGCCTGTTGCCCTCGCGGTTGCTCACGTCGAGCACTGCCCCCAGGGTGCGGCCGAACGCCGCCGGGTAGGCCCCTTTGTAGAGCTGGACGTCCTTGATGGCGTCCCCGTTGAAGGTCGAGAAGAACCCGAAGAGGTGGGAGGGATTGTAGAGGGGAATGTGGTCGAGAAGAATGGCGGTCTGGTCGGGACCGCCGCCGCGCACGTAGAGGCCGCTGCTGACGTCCGAGGCCGACTGGATTCCCGGCAGCAGTTGCAGGCTGCGCAGCAGATCGGCCTCGCCAATGGCCGGCATTTGCTGCAAGGGCTCGACCTGCAGGGAGATGAAGCTGCTCTGGATGGCGCGCTCCAGTTCTTCCCTGCGCTCGGCCTCGACCACCGTCTCCTCTGCGATGTCCAGAGGGCGGGGCTCCAGGGCCACATCCAGGCGCACGTCTTCCGTCGCCGCGAAGCGCAAGGTATCGCGCCGGGTCTGGTATCCTATGTGCGATACCGTCACCACGTACTCCCCGGCCCCGATGTCCTTGACCGCGTAGTAGCCGCTGCTGTTGCTCATCGATCCCAGTCGCACCCCCTCCCCCTCCACCAGGACTGTGGCCAGGGTCAGGGCCTCGCCATTGTCGAGATCGGTGACGAAACCGCTCAAGGTTGCGGCGGGAGTCCGGGCTGCCAGCGCCATGCTGACCAAGGCAATCCCCAACAGGGGGAGAGCCCTGAAGCTGAATTTGAGCACGGTGATTTTCCTCTATAAACTTTGAAAAAGCGACATGGGGAATTGGGCTTAATGGGGTGTTGAACTTAAAGGGACCACCTGGAGTCTGTCAATCTGACTGCGGCGGCGCCCGGGGGGAACCAATTTCGGGAAACAGGCACGTGCTTCTGGCGTCCTGCCGCCTCAGGCCCCAAGTTAGAACCGCACCTCAGGCCACCAGCACTCGGGTCCAACCTGCCGGCAAGGGAGAGAAATATGAACGTCATCGTCCTCCTCAGCGACACCTTCCGCTACGACTACCTTGGCTGCAACGGAAATACCTGGATCGGCACCCCCAACCTCGACCGCTTCGCCCGGCGCGCGGTCTCCTTCGAGCGCCATTACCTGTCCTCCTTTCCCACCATCCCCAATCGCACCGACCTCTTCACCGGACGCTTCAGCTTTCCCTTCCACGGCTGGCAACCCCTCGACCGCCGGATCCCCGTGCTCAGCACCCTGTTCGGTGACGCCGGCTACAGCACTCAGCTCGTCGCCGATACGCCGCACCTGATGAGCCGGGGGCACCACTTCGACCGCGGCTTCGACGGGGCCCAATGGATCCGCGGCCAGGAGGGGGACAGGCCCCTGCTCAAGGGCAACCTGGCTCCGCGTCTCACCGTTCCGGCGGACGCCAGGACCCGCGTCGACGAGCACATGCGCCGCACGCGCTTCGGCAATCTGGCCACCCTGCACACCTGGACCAACCGCGACTGGGCCTGGGAGGAGGACCGCTTCTGCGTCCGCACCGCGCGCACCGTCAGCCGCTGGCTGGAGGAGAACCACGACGCCACCCCCTTCCTCTTGTGGGTAGACTTCTTCGACGTCCACGAGCCCTGGGATCCGCCCGAACACCTGGTGCGGCGCTACGACGCCTCCGGCTATGACGGCCCGCCCCAGATCCATCCCAACTATGGCCCCGCCACCGCCTACTCAAAAAAAGAGCTGGCCAATCTCAAAGCCCACTATGCCGCCGAGGTGCACCTGGTGGACAAGTGGATCGGCCACGTCCTGACCAAAATCGAGGAACTGGACCTGTGGCGCGATTCCATCGTCGTCTTCACCTCCGACCACGGGATGCTCCTGGGAGAACATAACCGCACCGGCAAATCCAATATTCATCCCGACGACCAGCGCGTCTGGCCGCTCTACCGCGAACTTGCCCACATCCCGCTGCTGATCGCAGCTCCGGGTGCCGCCGCGGGAAGCCGGATCGACCAAATCACCCAGTCCGTCGACCTGCTGCCCAGCTTTCTGGACCTGACCGGGGTGGAGTACCAGGGGCCTTCCCTGCATGGCCACGCCCTTACCCCTCTCTTACAGGACAGGAGCCGGGGATGGCCGCGCCAATACGCCTTCAGCTCCACCTTCATCCGCAACGGCGGCCCCACCGTCACCAACAAAAACTGGAGCTATATTCCCCGGGGCGAAAAGGAAGGTAGGGCGGAACTGTACGATATGCGCAAGGATCCGGGCCAAAGGAAGAACCAGGTCCGCCGCCACCCCCGCGTCGCCGCCCGCATGGAGCGCGCCCTGCGCGATTTTCTTCTCCAGGTGGAAACCCCGGCGGAAAACTACGCTTTCCTGGACCCGGTTGCGGGCCCCGACTGGTCCGAAAGGAAATAGCGGCGCATAGGCGAATCCCTTCCTGCACATCGGCGTCCTGGCCGCCAAAAAAGATCGAAAAGACCCTAGCGCAGCAGCAGAAGTTTGCGTATCCGGCTGTGTTTTCCAGCCTTCAGACGGGCGAAGTACACACCACTGGCCACCAAGCTCCCGGCACTATTGCGGCCATCCCATACAACATGGTGTTTCCCCGTCGCGGCAACCGTCTTCACCAGGTGCCGCACCACCTGGCCGTTGATTCCGTACAGGGTCAGGGCCACCGGACCTGGGTTCGCCAACTGATAGGACAGAACGGTTTTGCTGTTGAATGGATTGGGATAGTTCTGCGCCAACTCGAAAGGCGGCGGACCTGCCTGTTCCTCCACCACGGTTCCTCCCTGGCTCGCGATCCACGCATGAATCAGTGCGGCGGCGGCCTGATCGACCCGGCCACTGGCCACGGGAGGCATGCGCCAGCGGCCCAAGTCGAGCATTCTGCCGTACAGCACCGAGCGCTCCGGGGCTCCCGCCGCCACCCGCAGTGCAGCGGGCAAGCCCAAATCGCCCAGTGCCGCGGGCTGAGTCAACCCGGTCCGATCCAGGGGCGTGTCATAGCGCAGATCCATGCCCGTCCGTCCCCCGCCTTCGGGCCGATGGCAGTGGGAGCAGTTGGCGTCCAGGTAGGCGCGGGCGCGCTCGGCGGCCGATCCGTTCGCCCCCAGCGGATCGGGCAAGCGGGGCCAATCGTCGTAGTCCTCCCCAATGTCCTCGGTGAACAGGCCGATGTGGTTGAAGCTCCGCAGTTGATGGTCAACCACCGTTCCGTAGTCGTACATCCGGTTCATCTGTGCCGTGCGCACCCCCAGAACATAGCCGGAGGCCGGGGTATGGCAGGCAATGCAGTCGGAGCGGCTGGGAAAGAGGTGCTGGTGCTGGCGCCGACCTTGCGGCGCTGTCTGGTCCGGCACCTGGAACACGCGCCGCGTCCGTCCCTGCAACAGAGCGGCCTGGGTTCCGGCCTGGTTCCACTCGTAGCTGAATCCGTCCCACACCTCGCCCCGTGTGCGCTTGACCAGCAATCTGGTTTCGATTATGCGGTCCTGGCCGCCTGGTCCGGCCCCGGGCAAAAAGAAATTCTTCACCAGTACGGTCCCGTTGGGAAAGCCCCAGGAGCGGTCGACGGCAAAGTGGATGCGGGCGGTATCCGGCAGGGCGAGCCAGCGGTTTTTACCCTCCCCGTCCGACCACAAAGGCGCATTGACCGCATAGGGGATCAATCCGGGCGCCGGTTCCCGGCTTGGCATATGGGCGAAGACACCCGCGTCCGACAGCAAGGCGGGGACATGGCTTTGCTGCGGTTCCTCCGGGCTCTGCCCAAACTGCAGGATTTGCCCGTCGAAATTAATGACGTAGAGCTCGCCGGCCTCGTCCTGGCCAAAACTGGCAATATGCCCCGGGCTGGTGGCGATCAGTCTGTTTTCGACCGCCAGGCCGCCCTGGACCTCCAGCCCCCAGATCCAACCGGTGCCGAAATCGCCATAGATGTACAGGCCCTGGAGCGCGGGCACGGCTCGGCCCCGATAGACGTAGCCCCCGATAATTGAACGTCCCTGACTGTGGTCATAGGACCAGACCGGCGGAATAAGACCCTCTTTGGGGCAGGAATCGCCCTCCAGGCACTGGGGGCCTTCGACTATATTCCAGCCGTAGTTGCCTCCCTTTTCCACTAAATCGATTTCCTCCCAGCGATCCTGCCCCACATCTCCGACCCACAACTGGCCCGTGGCCGGGTCAAAGCTGAAACGCCAGGGATTGCGCAGTCCCCAGGCCCAGACCTCTTCGCGCCATCCCTGGTCATTGCCGACAAAGGGGTTGTCCGGCGGCACGGCATAGGGCTCGCCCCCGTCGACATCGAGGCGCAAAATGGCTCCCAACAGGGTCCGCCGGTCCTGGGCGTTGCCATGGACGTCGTCGGGATTGGCTCCGTCGCCAAGGCCCCAGTACAAGTATCCATCGGGCCCGAAGGCCAACTGGCCGCCGTTGTGGGTGTCGTCGGGCTGCTGCACCTCGAGGAGGATGCGCTCGCTGGCGACGTCGGCACTGTCGGCCTGGTCGGAAACGCGAAACTCGGCCAGCCGCGATACCAGTCCGCCGGCGATGTAATAGACGTAGAACCTCCCGTTGGAGCGATAGCCGGGGTGGAAGGCCAGGCCCAAAAGCCCTATCTCGGGACGGAAATCGAGTGCCTTGTCGACGATATCCAAGAATGTCCGCGTCGCCTCGTCTCCTTGGTGGAATACGCGGATGATTCCGGAGCGCTCGACGACGAAAATTCGGCCGCTGCCGTCCCCCGCGTGGGTCAGAAATACTGGCTGGGTGAAGTTCAAGTCTTCGAACACCGGGCGCAGCAGTGCCTGTCCCCCGGGACCGGCGCTGGAGACCTGGACATCGGCGCTGCGGCGTTCGCGCAGTCCATACGAGCGCTCCTGGGCGTCCGCAGCGGTTGCCAGGAGGGCGAGCAATATCCACGTTCCGGCAAGATCGTTCCTACCCACCAATCCGGCACTCCCTCGACTGCGGAAGTGACAACAGAGTCAATAGCTGAAGCAATGTGGTTGCCGCGGGAAGGAGTTTCGGGCGGCTACTCGAGCACCCTGGATTTGAAATTGAGGTCGGCATTGGGCAGCCTAGTGGGGATCACGCGGGTTGCAGCAGCATATGCCCCAGGGGATCGACCAGGGCGGCGTAGCCGGGTTCGACCACGGTGGTGGAGTCGGTCTCCTCGATAACTGCGGGACCATTGACCACGGTGCTGCAGCCGAGGCTCTGGCGGCGGTAAATCGGACAGTCGACAAAGCCGCCGGGAGCGGCGAAGTACACCGGGCGCACGCTGCGTCGGGCGGTCTCCAAGGTTCCGCCCGCTCCTTGCAGGCGCCTGCTTTCAGGCCTGGCCATGCGGCCGATGGCGCGCACCCGCACGTGGACCAGTTCCACCGGCTCGCCTTCCGCCTTGAAGCCGTAAGCCCGTTCGTGGGCCTGGTGGAAACGCACCAGCAGAGATTTTATCGAGCCCTGGTCCAGGGGGGCGCCGCTCAGGGGCACGGTCAACTCGAAACTCTGGCCCACATAGCGCAACTCTGCCAGGCGCACCATCTGCCGCGCCCCTTCTTCGACCCCCTCACTTTCGAGGGCTCCTTGTCCCCGCTCTTCCAGGGATCGGCACAGGCGCTCGACTGCAGCCGGCTCCACATCCTCGACCCGCTGCAGCACCGAGGCCGCGTAGTCGTGCTCCAGATCCGTGAGCAGCAGGCCCAGCGCCGACGCCGTGCCCGGACTGACCGGGATCACCGCGGTGGGAATCCGGGCCAGTTGGGCCAGGCGGTTGGCGTGCACTGGACCGCTGCCGCCAAAAGCCACCAGGGCGAAGTTGCGCGGATCGTATCCTTTCTGCACCGAGACCAGGCGCAGGGCGTTGACCATGGCGGTATTGGCGATCTCGACGATACCGTGGGCGGCCTCGACCACCTCGAGGCCGAGGGGCCCGGCGCAGTGCTCTTCAATGGCGCGCCGGGCAGCCTTCAGGTCGAGGCCGATTTCCCCGCCGAGAAAATAGTCGGGGTTGAGCCGGCCCAGGACCGCGTTGGCGTCGGTGATGGTAGGCCGCTCGCCGCCCTGGCCATAGCACGCGGGCCCGGGGTCGGCCCCGGCGCTGTGCGGCCCTACCCGCAGCCCTCCCCCCGAGTCGACCCAGGCCACAGAGCCGCCGCCGGCGCCGATTTCCACCAGATCCACCACCGGGGTGCGAATAGGATAACCCTGTCCGCGCCCCCCTCCACCGGCATGGGCTCTGGTGCCCACCTCGTAGTCCTTGGTAATCTGCGGTTGACCGTCCTGTACCAGCCCCAACTTGGCGGTGGTGCCCCCCATATCGAAGGAGATGATATCGCGGTAACCGCAGGTGGTTCCCAGATGGGCTGCCCCGATGACTCCGGCAGCCGGCCCCGATTCCACCATGAAGACCGGCCTCCGGGCCGCGGCCGCGGCGCTGATTACACCTCCGCTGCTCTGCATGACCAGGAACTCGGGGTTCAGGCCGAGCTCCTGCAGCCCGGTCTGGATGGCGGCCAGATAGCGTCCCACCACCGGCTGGATGCAGGCGTTGATCACGGTGGTGCTGGCGCGCAGATACTCGCGGAACTCCGGGGCCACGGCGGCCGAAAGTGACACTGTGACCCCGGGCAGGGCCTGGCGCAGAATGGCGCCCACGCGGTTTTCGTGTTCGGGATTGGCGTAGGAGTGCAACAGGCAAACGGCCACCGCTTCGACCCGGGCATTCCGTAGCTTTTCAGCCACCCGGCGTACCGTGTCTTCGTCCAGCGGCGCCAGGACCGCACCGACGGCGCTCAGCCGTTCCGGGATGCCGAAGCACAGATTGCGCGGCACCAATGGGGGAGTCTTCTCGAAGTGCAGATCGTAGAGGCTGGGCCGGGTCTGGCGAGCGATCTCCAGCATGTCGCGGAAGCCCTCAGTGGTCAAAAAGGCGGTGGGCGCCACCTTGGCCTCGATGAGGGCGTTGGTCGCCACGGTGGTGCCGTGGACGATGTAGCTCACTTGCCCGGGCGCCACCCCGTTGGCCTTCAGAATGCGCTCCACCGCAGCCATGAAGCCCGCTGCCGGCGCCGCCGGCGTCGAAGGCACTTTGGCGCTGGAAATGGTGCCGCTGTCCTCGTTGATGAGGGTAGCGTCGGTGAAGGTGCCGCCGATGTCTACACCGAGGCGGTAGGCCATCTCTAGGATCCTTCCCGGCGCAGGCGCCGGGTCTCGTCCCAATCCACCCGGCCGCCGGCGTCAACCGTCACGTGGTAATCGGCCCGGGCGCTCTCCGGACTCACCTTGTCCTGGCACACGTCGCGGCCTACCAGGGCTGGATCGCGCTGAAGCGGCGGTCCGAAGCCGCCGCCGCCGCAGGTGCGGTAGCTCACTATCTGACCGGGTTTGAGCTGCAAGGTAGTCTTGGAGCCCAGTTCTCGTTCCCTGCCGTCTTTCTCCTGCAGGACATAGCGTGCGCGCTGGCCGCTGCGGCCGTCCTCCAGGCCCCATGGCCCCCAACGGTCGCGGTCGGCCAGGATGGTGAAAGACACCTCGTGATCGGGGAAGGTATAGTCGCGCCTGAGCCCCAATCCGCCGCGCCAGCGCCCCGGTCCGCCGGAGTCGTCGATGAGTTCGTAGCGGGTGATGCGCACCGGGTAATTAAGCTCGATTTCTTCGATGGGAGCGTTTTCCGTATTCTGACCGTGGCACTGCACCGCGTCTGGTCCGTCGCGCCCGCGGCGCCCGCCGTAGCCGCCGGCCACGGTCTCGTAATAGGCGTAGAGCTCCTCCGTGCGCGGGTCCGTTCCACCGAAGCCCACCTGGCACATCATCGCCTTGGTCCCGGCCGGCACTCGCTCGGGCATGACCTGGGCGAGGGCTTTGAGCAAAATGTCCGACAAGCGCACCTGGGTTTCCCAGCCCCCCACCACCGGCGCCGGCGCCCGCGCGTTGACCACCGTTCCCTGCGGTGCTACCAGCCGTACCAGGCGGTAGAATCCTTCGTTGACCGGGACGTCCGGGTCGGTAAGGCACTTGAGCACGTAGGCGCAGGCGGCAAAGGTCTGGGCGTAGGTTGAATTGACCGGGGCCCTGCGCTGGGGGTCGGAGCCGCTCAAATCGAAGAGCACCCCCTCTTCGTCGATCCTGATTGCGACCTGCAGGTGCACCGGCTTGTCGGTGAAGCCATCGTTGTCCACCACCCCCCGGGCGCGGAAAAGGCCGTGGGGCAGGTGCCCGATTTCGGTCTCCATGCGGGTCCGGGTGTAGGCGAGCAATTCGTCCATGTAAGCCCGCACCGGCTCCAGACCCTCGCGCTCCACCAGTTCGGCCAGGCGCCGGGCGCCGGTGTGGTTGGCCGCCATCTGGGCGCGGAAGTCCCCCGCGGTCTCGCTCTTGGAGCGGATCTGGGCCAGCACCAGGGCGAACACGTCCTCGACCACGGTTCCGCCTCGAACCAGCTTCACCGGGGGGATGACGATGCCTTCCTGGAAGACCTCGCGAAATGCTCCGATGCTGGCCGGGGCGCCGCCGCCCACGTCGACATGGTGGGCAAGGTTGGCCACGTAGCCCAGGTGCGCCCCGCCGCAGTAGACCGGCGAAATGAGGGTGATGTCGTTGAGGTGAGCGCCGCCCAGATAGGGGTCGTTGACCAGCACGGCGTCCCCCGGCCCCATGTTTTCGGCCCCGTAGCGGCGCACCGCGCGCGGCACCAGAATGGCCAGCGACCCCAGGTGCACCGGCTGGGTGAAGGCCTGAGCCACCGGGCGCAAGCGGACATCGAAGAAGGCGCAGGAGAAGTCCGCCCGCGTCTTTATGTTGGTGGAATAGGCGCTGCGGCGGAGGGCGACGGCCATTTCCTCGGTGGCCTCCACCAGGGCGTTGCGGATGACCTCGAACTTGATCGGATCTACCGGGCGCGCGGACGGACTCTGGCGGGCATCTTCTTTGCCGGACATCAGAACCGGGTCTCCTCCCACGCCGAAAAAGGTGGTTCCACTCCCCACTCCGCCGCTATCTCCTCCAGGGCTTGTCGGTGCTGATCCCCCACCGGGATTCCCGCCCGCCGGTTGTGCCGTTCCCAGGCCCACTCGAAACCGCCGGCCAATTCGGCCCGTTCCATGCCCGGCAGCGGCTGCATTGCCCGCACCTCCCGCACGTACTGGTCCACCTGGCCCTGGACCTGCCCGGGGGGCATGAGCTGAGCCGCGTCGAAGACGGCGATAAAGGAGCCCTGGTCGGCGGTCCAGGGCCCGCGGCGGCTGGATTCCAGGTAAATGCCCGCCACCACGCCGCCCAGAATCTGAACCGCGTTGCTCAGGCCCAGGGCTTTGAACAATGGACGGAAGTGGTCGGCGGATTGCACCAGATCGAAATCGAGAATATTGCTGCCCATATCCAATACCAGCGGCGGCTGTTCCCCGGCGGGCACGCCGATGCTGAGGGGGGAGTTAGTAATTGTGCGGTGCACCGGCTGCTCCGGCGGTCGCTCATTGCGGTGGTTGGAAACGGCCAGCCCGATACAACCGTGCTCGACGGCCTGCCGGGTATAAATCCCGGCGGCGCCGAAATGGTAGTGGTTGCGGGTGGTCAGCACCGCTGCCCCGCAGGATTTGGCTTTGGCGATGATCTGCTCGGTGCCGCGCCAGCAGGGAAAGTACCCCAGGCCGCCGTCGCCGTCCAACACCAGGGCGCCGGGGGCCTCGTGCACGACCTTGATCCGGGGACGAGGATTGATCTCCCCGTGGCGCAGATGAGTCATGTAGGCGGCGGCCGCTTGAGTGCCGTGGGTGAAGACGCAGCGCAAATCGCAATTGGTAAGAGTTCCACCGAGCAACTCGGCATCCTCGCGCCGCACCCCTGCTTTTGCGAACAAATGCGCCATGAAAGTCCGCATCGCCGGCGCGGGCACGCGAATGCCGTGATCGGGGGGCGCGTTGCGCCGCTGGGGAAGTTGCAATTGCACCTGTTCGCGTCCTTCTTGCGCCTCAATCAAGAAATGGATACTCCTCGCCAGTGCGGTGGTATCTCCACGTTCACAATGTACGTTCTGCCCCTGTATCTTTCAATCTTCGGAACATTGAACCACTTGCTCCCTCCGCCCGCGGCGCAAATGTTGAATGCCGTCCCACCGCCACCTAGGCCGCGCGAATCTCCTTGACTCCTCCGCTCAGAATTTCTTTTTTGCAGGTTGCAGAGCGGCTTGGAGTGACAGGGAAGGGGCTCGTCCGGAAATGGAGAATCGGGCATGCGGTTTGTCCGCAGCAGCAGGGCCCTGGAGTCAACTCTTTCACTTGCTTTGTTGGAAGAGCGCTTGCACGGTGTTTTGGCATCCTTACCCCGGAGGAATAAATGACCACAGGCATTCGCAACTTTGCCATCTTTGCTCTCGCCCTGATTCTATCCTGGATCGTAGGCGTCAGTGTGCCTCCAACCTGGACGGTTGAAAAGATCGAACTGGACGTTCTCACCGACGACGAAGGAAAGCTGTATTACATCTACCGCGGCAAACCCTCCTACTTTGCCGCGGTTCCTCTGGACCAGGCCCGTCTCAATCCGGCAAAAATTCATGGCTCGAGCACAGAGCCCCCGGTCAAGGAGGAATTCGTCGCCACGGTGGAAACCCGCGGTGGACAAACCCGGACCTATTATTATCAACTTCTCGCCAAACATCACTGGGGATTCTGGTCACTGCTGCCGGCGGTGGTCGCCGTTCTCCTGTGCTGGCTCACCAAAGAACCCGTCACCGCACTTTTGGGCGGTATCCTCTCCGGCGCCCTCGTCTTGACCCGCTACGACTTCACCGGCGACGTGCTGGTCCCATCCCTGGCTTCCACGAGCGCCGCCGGGGTTCTCCTCCTCTACTTGTGGCTTCTGGGGGGGCTCATGGGGATCTGGTCGCGCACCGGTGCAGCCAAGGCGTTTGCCGAATTCATGACGCGGAGATTCGTGCGCGGCCCCAAAAGCGCCAAACTGGTCGCCTGGATGCTGGGGGTCGTCTTCTTTCAGGGCGGGACCGTCAGCACTGTGCTGGTGGGGACTACCGTCAAACCTATTGCCGACAACGAGAAGATCAGCCACGAGGAACTGGCCTACATCGTCGACTCTACTGCCTCTCCCATTGCCTCCCAACTCGCATTCAACGCCTGGCCCGGTTACATACAAGCCTTCATCTTCGTGTCCGGCGTCAGTTTCCTTGCCACTGAAGCCGACCGCATCACCTTCTTCTTCCAGAGCGTCCCATTCTGCTTCTACGCCATCTTTGCGGTGCTGGGTACATTCCTTCTCAGCATTGAGAGACCCCTATTCCTGGGCAAGCAGCTCAGGGCGGCCATGGATCGCTCGCGGGAGACCGGCCAGCTCGACGCCCCCGGGGCCGCTCCCTTGAGCGCCAAAGAGCTGCAGGGGAGCAACGTGCCCGCCGGCTACAAGCCCCACGTCCTCGAGTTTTTTCTGCCTCTTGGCGCGCTCATCGGTATCGCCGTGGGAACCTTTATCGCCAGCGGATCGCCCAATGTGCAATGGGCATTCGGGATCGCGCTCCTTCTGGCCGCCGCAATGGCCTTGGCCAAAGGCATGTCGCTGAAAGATTTGATCGCCGGTTTTCACGATGGCCTCAAGGGGGTCGTACTAGGCTCCGTCATTCTCCTGCTGGCCATCACCATCGGCGGAATCAGCAAAGAAACGGGGGGCGGCATCTTTCTGGTCGAGCAACTGGGGCAAAGCATTCCCTACTTCCTCCTGCCGGTCCTGCTCCAGCTTCTCACCATGGTTATCGCCTTTTCCACCGGCACGAGCTGGGGCACCTATGCGGTGGCTTTTCCGCTGGCCATGCCCCTGGCCTGGGCGGTTGCCGGGGCCCACGGACTTGCCCACCCCGAACTCTTCATGACTTTGTGTTTTGCCGCGGTCATGGACGGCAGCGTCTACGGCGACCAGTGCTCGCCCATTTCGGATACCACGGTGCTCAGCTCCATGTGCACCGGCTGCGACCTGATGGACCATGTCAAAACGCAGATCCCGCAAGCTTCCATGGCTGCGGTCCTGGCGGCCATTTGCTGGACCACGGTCGCGTTTTTCACCGCCTGAGCGCCCATAGCCAGGGTGCCCACAGCCGGGCTTTATTGCAGCGCAATCGCCTCGTCGACGAGCATGATGGGGATATCGTCTTCCACCGGATAGAGATAAGCTCCATCGGCGCGGATAAGGCCTGCATCAATTTTTTTCTCTACCCGTTTCCCGCCCCTGGTTCTCACCTTGCCTTGTTCGATGCGGACGTTGACCGCGTCGATAACGGACTGATCCGCCAGATGCACGGGTTCCTTGGTTTCAGGACAGGCCAGGATGTCCAGCAATTCTTCGTCGAGCATAGTAGCCTACCTCGCAAGTTTTTGAGCTGCAGGAATGAAGGAAAATTTAACTGACAGTTGCGTCGACCTTTGGGAGCGGCATTGAAGTTAGCGGAAAAATAGATGTGCAAGAAAAGGGAAACAAGGTCTTCTCGAAGTTCTTGGAGGTGGGAATTTCCGCCGGTTGGGAAAATAATTCCTCTATTTCGGCCCAAAGAGTGAAGGCGTCCCCGCGCAGAAGCCCTTAGAATAATTTTAATTGCTTGAATTTGCGAAGGTTACCATGAAATGACGCGAGTCTCCTCGGATCTGAGGCCCGATCCTTGCTCAAGCAGGTGGGGAAGAAGTGCACCATGTTCTCCATCTCAAAAGGAAATCATTCATGGAAAAGGGCCGTTTGCCGACGATTGTCAACAACGAGCGTCTGGCTGCCATAATAGAGCGTTGCCTGGCCAGTCAGTCGGCGTACAAATTGTTCGACACATTGGCCGCGGTGGCGCGGCTGGACCTGCAAGACAGAATGAAATATATGGAACTCGTGAAGGAATCGGGGGTTTACACCGAGGAGGAGATCCGTTCGGTCGAACGATTGATTCTGAGCGGCACGGCGCAGTATTTCAAGGAGGTGATCGATCAGGTGCGCGAGGAATGGGTGCAACGCGAGATCGGAGACATGTTGACCTAGGGTGGGCGCCGGCGGTCGCGCCCGCAACCGGCCGGGCCGGTTTCCCTCGGCTTTCTCCCTGACTTGGTCGAGCAATAACAGGAGGAGGAGATAGGGTGTGGCGGCGCTAGAGCTTCAACCCCTTCTCTTTGATGACCTCCCTGATGTCCTTCTTGGCCAGGGTGCGCAGGGCACGGACGCTGAGCTTGAGCGTTATCGTGCGGTTCTCTTCGGGGATGAAGATGCGTTTTTTGATCAAGTTGGGCCGCTGGACCCTTTTGGTCTTGCGGTGGGAGTGACTCACACTGTTGGCGGTTTTGCTCTTTTTACCGGTAATGCAACATACCCTGGCCATGGCCAATCTCCTTGCTCTTCTCTTTGAGGACTGTGAAAATAGGAAAGCCTGGTTGATTAGTCAAGGGGAACGCCTTGACAAACAAGGAGATAGGCTTCACCTTAGATGCTGTCTCGAAGCCCTTGGTGCCGGTTTTTCACGACCCCCGGGACCGCCGGAATATTTCAAGGTGGTTTCCCCGAAGGCATCTTAAAGGAGCATCAGTTGAAAATCTCCACTCGTTTATGAAAATAGTCCGGGAAGGTTGTTCCTCGTAGGCTTGTTCCTCCCTCTTTTTCCTCCTAACCGATCGCAGAGCTTTTGCGCTGCTCTGCATGCCGTCTTCCTGCTGCTGGTGACCACATTGCAGGCGGACATGCGCGTTGTGGAAAGCGGCCCCGGCTACTTGCGCGTCGCCTATGATGCCGAACCGGTCGATCTGCAGCTGGCCTCAGGCCGCAGTTGGCTCGTAGGGCTGCCGCTCGAAGGCGATGTGCGCCTCGAGGTCGTCGAGGCGCGAGCAGCCCCCCCCACAGGTATCGCCTCCCTCCGGTCCTTGGCCGACGAACTCCAGGGGCCGGCCTACCTGGGTAACGAGGGATTTGTGCGCGACCAGCGCGTCGTCGAACTAATCTTTGCACCCGGGCGGGAAGCGGATGGTTCCGTTCTCGTTTACGACCGCGTGGTCGTGGATTTGCATTTCGAGCGCAGAGGGCGGTCGCAGGTGGGCGGCAGGAACGATCGCTGGGCCGAGATGTTCTACCGCCAGACCCTGGTCAACTACGAGCAGTCGCGAGATTGGCGGCGGCCACGGAAAGGCCGGAGGGCTAGGCCTGTCGGGCAGAGCGCCGCGGCCCAACGCCTGCGAGTGGTTGTGCGGGAAGGAGGAATCTATCGCCTCAGCGGCGCCGACCTGGAGTCGGCGGGCATCGATCTGGCCTCGGTCGACCCGACCCGCATCCGCCTGTTGTACGGCGGGGGAATGGTCCTGCCCCTGTCAATATCGCTTCCTGCCGAGGTCCTCCTGAAGGAACAGGCCATTTTGGTGGAGGATGGAGGAGACGGCAGCCTGGGGCGGGACGATTCCATCCTTTTCTACGGCGAGCCGGTGAGCCGCTGGGAGTACAATGTCCACAGTGGAGCCTATAGTTTCAGGAAGAATCTCTATACCCACGAAAACGTGTACTGGCTGGAGTTCAATGGCGATGTTCCCGGGATACGCCCCGGCCAGCGCAGCGGCTCCCTGCAGGCGGACGCGCCGCTGCGGCCGCAGAGCTACAGGGTGCGCGAGCATGTGGAGTCCGAGGAGATCATCTTGATCCAGACCTTTTCCGTGCGTTCAGGATACGAGTGGTACTGGGAGGATTTTCAGGGCAAGGCGCGCAACTATTCGACTGTGGTCCAAGGGGCCGTGCCCGATCCAGTGGACATCCGGGTGCACTTCTTCGGGTGGACCAACAGGCAGCACCGGTTCACCTTCAAGTGGAACGACGAGGTTTTGGGGGAGTTCCAGTTTTTTGGCGCCCCATCCCAGACTGTGTCGGCGCAGGCGCCGCGGGGCGCCCGGGAAGGTTTGAACCAGTTGGGTCTGGTGCACGAAGACGGCGCCTTGACTCGCCTGGATTGGTACGAACTGGAGTACAGCAGGCAGTTTGCGGCCCAGCGCAGCGAACTGGTTTTCGACTTTCCCCGGAGCCCGGGGACCACCGAATTTCAACTTTTCGGTTTTGCCGATGAAGAGCCCCGGATCTTCGAGGTTTCAGCAGGTCTCACCGAGATTCGCGATTTTGTCTACGCCGCCGCCGCAGGCACCGCGACCTTCCAGGACGAGTCCGGCGACATCCCACGGAGCTACCTTGCCCTGGGTTCCTCGCGCTTTAAACGGCCCCTGCGTCTCGACCTCGATCCGCCTTCTGGTCTGAAGCAGGGTGGCAACGGCGCAGAATATCTGATCATTACCCATGGAGACTTTTCCCGGGCGGCGGACCGCTTGGCGGCGTGGAGGTCCGAGGACGATCGCCTGGGGAGGCCGTTGCGCACCGCGGTGGTGGATGTAGAGGATGTCTACGACGAGTTTTCCGGGGGCCTGATCGACCCGGCGGCGATCCGCAACTTTCTCAAACATGCAGCCCGGCATTGGGATCCGGCCCCTTTCTACGTGGTGCTGTTGGGGGACGGGACTTATGACTACAAGAACAACACGGGCACCAGCCCGGGCAACTGGATTCCCCCCTTTCAGGATGGGGACAGCACCTACGACGAATGGTACGTGAGGGTGGCTGGCGACGATCCGCTGCCGGACATGGCCATTGGCCGGCTGACGGTGCAGACCGAAGCGGAAGCGGACCTGGTGGTGAACAAAGTGATCGACTATGATCGACGTCCCGAGGTTGGTCTCTGGCAAAGCAGGGTGCTGTTGGTAGCCGACGATCTCAACAATTTTGATAATCCCGGTGCCGTCGAGAGGTGGTTTCTGTGGGACGCGGAGACCATGGCGGCTGATTTCTTTCCCCCGGAGCTGGACCTGGTGAAGCTTTACCTGGCCCAGTTTCCCCTCGAAGGTCGCGGCAAGCCCCGCGCCCGCGATGCCTATATCAGGCGCTTCAACGAAGGGGCTCTGATTCTCACCTTCCTGGGGCACGGCAATTGGCGGACCCTTGCGCACGAGCGCATGTTCGTGGTTTCCCGCGATTTGGGCGCCATCGACAATGGCGGGCGGCTGCCACTGATGTACATGGCGGCCAGCCAGGTGGGACCATTTGACGATCCCGTGCGCAGCTCCATGCCCGAAGATTTGCTGAAGCTGCCTGAGGGCGGGATTATCGGAATGATTGCGGCCACGAGGGTCGGCTACCATGGCAGCAATATGACCCTGGCCTTCAGGTTCCACGAGCAGATGTACCGCTCCGGGCGCGCTTATGTCCCGGTGGGTCTGGCCTTGATGGAGGCCAAGCAAATGGTGCGGTTGTCGGATCTGGACCGCAGAAATGTCCAGCGCTATTCGCTCATTGGTGATCCGGCCACGCGTCTGGCCATGCCGCGTTACAATGTGGAAATAGAGATAGCGGACACCCTGCAGGCGTTGAGCGAGGTGCGGATTCGTGGGCAGGTAGTGGATGAAAAGGGTGTCGAGGTCGAAGACTTCGAGGGACGCGCCGGGGTGAAGGTCTTCGATTCGGCAGTGCGGAGTCTGCTGGATGGTTTGACCTACAAACAGATAGGCGGACCCCTCTTCCGTGGTCGTTTCATGGTGCAGCGGGGCCGTTTTGAAACCGCCTTCCGGGTGCCCAAGGACATCACCTATCAGGGGGTCGAAGGCAGCGTCAGTGCCTTTGTTTGGGGCGAGGGTCGCCCGTCCGGCTTCGGTTCGGTCCGGGATTTGGTCCTGTCCGGCACCGCCGAAGGGGTGGAACCCGACCAGGAGGGTCCGCAGATCTCCATTGGGTTTCGTGGGCGGAGAGGGCTGACCCTTCCCAACGGCTCCATTCTGCGCGCGGTGATACGCGACGAGAGCGGGATAAATATAACCGGGGAGACGGGCCACGAGATAGAGCTGGTCATCGACGAGCAGGTATTCATAGTGACCGAGTTTTTCAGCATCGAAGGAGGGAGCTACAAAGAGGGGGTGCTGGAATACCCGCTTCCCACCCTGGAACCAGGTGAGCATTTAATTCGTCTGAAGGTCTGGGATTCGTTCAACAACTCGGCCAGGGCCGAGGTTCAGGTGCAGATCGCCGAGGAGCAGGACTCCCCTCTCTCCGACCTACTCTTCTATCCCAATCCCATGCAGATGGAGGGTCATTTCACCTACAACCTGAAGGTGCCCGCAGGCAGGGTCCGCATTCAGGTGTTCTCGGTGTCGGGACGCCTGGTGGACGAAGTGGAAGGGGGGACCGAGATCGGTTTCAACCAGGTGGCCTGGAACCCATCCGTCGATCTCGCCAACGGCGCCTATGTTTACAGTGTGCGGGCGCAGGTTTCCGAGGGTGAAAAAGCGGAACGCAGAGGGGTCCTGCAAGTTCTAAAATGATCATTTGCTGAGCGCGAGAAAGTTTTTTTTGTTATTTTTCATGTAATGTTTACCCTGGCCTGGGTCGAAGGAGGACTTCCAGATTATGAAAAAAACCTACACTATGCTGCTGGCGGGGCTGTACGTCTGCATTGGTGCCGGACAGGCGGCAGCTACTTCCGAAAGCGGGGCGGCGGTACTGCTTCTGCTGATAGAGCCGGGAGCGCGGGGAATCGCCATGGGCGAATCCTACGTGGCAATTGCCGACGATGCCACGGCAAGTTATTTCAATCCGGCGGCGCTGTCGGGTCAGACCAAAAAGCAGATCAATTTTACCCATATGAAATGGTTGCCCGGACTTGCGGACGATTTGTCCTATGAGTTTCTGGGTTATGCCCAACCGCTGGAGGGATGGGGAAATGTAGGACTCAATATCGCCTTGCTCAACCTGGGTGAGCAGTTGCGCACCGACGAGCGCGGCAACGAACAGGGGACCTTCCGCAGCTACGACGTAGCCGTGTCGGCGGCTTATGGGGACCAGGTTTCCGACAACATGGCGGCAGGAATCGGGCTCAAGTTCATCCGCAGCAACCTGGCGGGACAGGGGGCCGGGATCGAGCGCGGCAAGGGGGTTGGCAACAGTTTCGCTACGGACCTGGGGTTGTTGTGGAGGGTTTCGCCTTCTCTCAGTCTGGGCGCTGCATTGCGCAATCTGGGGCCGAAGATGGTCTACATCGATGCCAGCCAGGCCGATCCTTTGCCCCAGCACGTGGTCGTCGGCCTTGCCTACCAGGCGCTGGATTCAGAATACAACGATGTGCTCCTGTCCATGGATATCTACAAGCCTCTGATCGCCGATGGTTCCTTTGTAAGAAATTTATTCACCGCCTGGACCGACCAACCATTGAGCCGGGAGTTCGAGGAGATGGATCTGCACATCGGCGGCGAGTATCGCTACGATTACGGCCAGGGCGACGCTTTCTTCGCCATGCGCGGTGGATATTCGCTGGACGAGGACGGCGAGTTGAAATTATGGACCCTCGGTGTGGGCCTGAAGTACAACATCTTTCAGCTGGACGTGGCCTACATAATCGGCTCCGATACCCCGGTGGACGAAAATACGCGCTTTTCTCTGAATATGGCCTTCTGACCTTGCCATTCCTCTCATTTCACAACTTCTAACCTCCCGACGCCCATTGCTGCTGCTCAAGACCTTCCTGGCGCTGCTTTTCTGCACTGCCGGTGCGACCTGGGCCGCCGAGGAGTGGCGCATCCTGGCGCTACGGGTTGATTTCCCCCTGGAAGAACCGGATGAGCCCACCACTACGGGCAGGGGAAAATTCGATTTGCGTCACTTCCGGGAAGCCAGGCCCGGCTACCGCGCCCCTTACGACACTCCACCCCACGATTCCACCTATTTCGCCGACCATTTGCGGGCCCTGGCGCGCTATTACAGCACCGTTTCCGAAGGAAGAGTGGATATCGAATTCGAGGTTTTCCCGCACGGTCGGACCAATGCCTATACCCTGCCGCGCCCGGCCCTGAGCTACGGCACCGGGCGCTCGGAGGAAGAGATCGGCAGCCAATGGGGGCAGTTGTTCCGCGACGCGGTGGAATTGGCCGACGCCGATCCTCGCGGTCCCCGCTTTGCCGATTTCAACAGCTTCCTGATCTTCCACCCCGGCGCCGGCTACGAGACAGGAGAGTTGAACGACATCCGCTCGGTGTATCTCGACAGCGTGGACCTTGCCCGATTCCTGGGGGAGCCGCTGGTGGCGGACGAGGGGCAGTTCGGCATCGAGGACGGCTGGATTCTCCCCGAAGCCCGCAGCCAAAACGGCCGCGCCGGTCTCAACGGTCTTCTGGCCAGGTTCTTCGGGCACCAATTGGGTCTGCCCGGGCTGTCGAATTTCGCCGATGGTCTGCCCGCCCTGGGGACCTGGAGCCTGATGGACGTGGGCTCCAATGCGGCGGGGTTCGTGCTGCAGGATACTTTGATCCTGACCGTCGGTTTTGTGCCGCCCCACCCCATGGCCTGGAGCAAGGCGCGCCTGGGCTGGATAGAGCCGCTGGTGGTCGAACGCGACACCACGGTGGTGCTGGCCGCCACTGATTTGCATGGGGTGAACCTGCCCAAGGCGGTGCGCATTCCCATCAGCTCGACCGAATACTTTCTGCTGGAGAACCGGCAGCAACGCGGCCATCGGGGGATTCCGCCGGGAGCCGCCGGAGCGTCCCTGCCCGAGGACAGGGTGTGGCTGGACGCGGAGCAGATCGAGTTCTCCCGGGCCGACAATGGCGGGGTTTGGCTCGGGGTGGAGGCATACGATGCTTTTATACCCGGATCGGGAATTTTGATCTGGCACGTCGACGAGGCGGTGATCGAGGACAAAATCTCCGTCGGCGCCATCAACAACGACCCGGCGCGGCAGGGCATTGCACTGGAAGAGGCGGATGGTTTCCGCGACATCGGCCAGGCCACATTTGCGGGCTTGGGAGAGATTGAGGGAACCCCGCGGGATCCCTTTTTCGCTGGGGGGCAGACGGTGTTCGGGCGGGAGACCCAGCCGGATAGCCGCAGCAACACCGGGGCGGCCAGCGGCATCAGGATAGAGGTTTTCTCCAGTCCTGGGGACAGCATGCGGGTCGGGATCAGCTTCGGGCGCCTCTGGCGCGGCTGGCCGCGTCCCCTTCCCCAGGGCGAGCGCTTGCAGGGAATCGACGTGGAAGGCGACGGCGAGGTGGATTTACTGGTGGAAAGCGCCCGGGGGGTGGGGCTTGCCCGGGTGGAGGAGGGTTTGGCCGGTTGGGTCCTTGAAGGTGCGGACTTTATAGCCGCCGCCGATGTGGACGCCGACGGCCGGGTCGAGATATTCGCGGCCCGGGGCACCGAAGTGAGCTCCTGGGAGGCGGAAGGGCATGAGCCGCTGTGGACGCAAGTCCTGGCGGGGATTCCCGTTACGGGTCTGGTTACGGCGAATATGGGCCTTTTCCCCGGCCGCGCCGTGCTCGCCCTGGGCGCTGGCGAGCTGGTGCTGCTGGACGCCCACACCGGTGCCGTCCTGCTGCGCCAGGCAGGTAGCGCCCATGCTCTGGCCGCCGCCGATGCTGACGGCGATGGAGCGCTGGAACTGGTCCTTGCCGACCGCGAAGGTTTGTGGGTGTTGGGTCCGGATGGGTCGGAGAAGGTGCTGATTTCTCCCGGGGAAGCGCTGCTGGCACCGGCGAGTGGGGATCTGAATGGAGACGGCGCCGCCGAGATCGTGTCGGCCACCAGCGCCGGGGCGGTGCGCATCTGGTCTGCCCAAGGTCCGGTGGTAGTGCGCCAATTGGCCGATTCGCTGGGGGCCGCTCCCGTATTGGGGGACGTGGACGGGGATGGATTGCCGGAGATCGTCGCCCTCGGCCCTGACAGGATTCACGCGCTCAAGGGCAACGGCATCGTGCAGGCGGATTTTCCGGTGCAACTGCCCCGCTTCGAGGAGGCTGGCCCCCTGGAGGGATCGGCGGTGTTGCTCGATCTGAACGGAGACGGCCGGCAGGAGATCTTCGCCGGCACCCACAAAGGTATTTACGGCTTCGGAGGAGATGGCACCCCACTTCCAGCCTTTCCTCTGTTGACCGCGGGGCCGGTGCGCTTTTCGCCCCTGGGGGCGGATCTGGACGGCGATGGCCGCCTGGAATTGGCCGCCCTCGCCGGCGAGGCTCTCTACCTCTGGGAACCGCAACGATTTTTCCCGGCCTATGAGGGCCGCCTGGCCGGGTGGGGCCAGGCCGGCTTCAGCGCCGCCGGCACCCGCGCCCATCCCCAGCTGTCAGCGCCGGGAGATTCCGTCTCCGACAAGGTGTCGCTGTTGCCCCCCGAACGGGTCTATTGCTACCCCAATCCGGTGGAGGATGGCGGCGAGGCGCATTTGCGCTTCTTGTTGAATCGCCCGGCCCGGCTTGCATTGGAGGTATTCGACGCCATCGGCGAGCGGGTGGAGCGTCTGGAGGGCAGCGGGGAGATGCGATCGCCTGGCGAAAACGAAATTACCTGGTCAACCAGCAACTACGCCAGCGGCCTCTACCTCTGCCGCCTGGAGGCCAGGGGCGAAGATGGCAGCGAGGCCGCCACAGTGGTCAAAATGGCGGTGAGCAGATGAGGCGCCGCCCATTTCAATTCTTCCTTTTCATTCTTAGCTGCACCTCTGCGGCCTGGTCCCAGAACCATCCGGAGTTGGAGTGGCAGCTCCTGGAGACGGAACATTTCCGCATCCTTTACCACCAGGGCCTGGAAGGGGCGGCGGCGCGCACCGCAGAGGTTGCGGAGCAGGCCTACGGTCCCGTGACCCGGCTCTACGGCTACGAGCCCGGCTCCAAGGTGCGCATTATCCTCAAAGACCACGACGACAATGCCAATGGCGCCGCCTTCTTCTTTCAGGACACCATTGAGATCTGGGTTACCGCCCTGGAGCACGACTATGAACTGCGCGGCACCTCGGATTGGCTGCGCAACGTCATCACCCACGAGTTCGTCCACATCGTCTCTCTCGGGGCCGCGCGCAAAGGTCCGCAGCGGATGCCTGCCCTGTATTTCCAGTATTTCGGCTACCAGCGCGAGAAGAATCGCCCTGACGTCCTGATCGGGTTCCCCGACATGGTCGCTTCTTATCCCCTGATGACCATCGCAGTCCCCCACTGGTTCTCCGAGGGAATCGCTCAGTACCAGGTAGGAGGGGCGCGCTTCGACCGCTGGGACTCGCACCGCGACATGATCCTGCGCGTCGCCGTTTTGAACGGGCAGTTGCTTGCTTTTGACGATATGGGAGTGTTCGGCAAGCGCGGTTTCGGCAACGAGTATGTTTACGGCCACGGCTATGCCCTGGTGCGCTACATCGTCCGAACCTATGGAGAAGAGAAGCTGGCCTCGATCTGTCGTGCAGCTTCGAAGTGGTCCGACCTGACCTTCGGCAGTGCCATCGAGGAGGTCCTGGAGGTGTCGAGCCGCACACTATACCGCGATTGGCGCGATTCCATGCAGCGGGAGTACGAGGAGCAAATCGCCGCTCTGGGTGAGTTGCGCCAGGGCGAGGTAGTCAGCGCGGAAGGATTCTCCAATATGTGGCCCGCCTTCTCCCCCGACGGCAAGAACCTGGCTTTTCTGTCCAGCCGCAAGCGTCACTACGGCTTGCACGCGCTGGTGCTGCGCGATATGGAGTCCGGCGAGGAGGAGGTCCTAGTGCCCAGGGTCTCTCCTTCCTCCCTGAGTTGGTCACCTGACGGCCGCCGCTTGCTTTTCGTGCGCAAGGACCGGGCGGACAAATACGGTTCGCGCCAGGCCGATATCTACGAGTACGATTTGCAGGGCAAAGAAGGTGGACTGGCCTCCGGGATTCTCTGGACCCTTCCCGCGGTGGTCGGAGGATTCGGTCCGGAGTCGCCGCGCATAAGGCGGTTGAGCCGTGGCCTGCGGGCATTCTACCCGGCCTATTCCCCCGATGGCCGCTGGATCGCCTTCGTGCGCAACCAGGGAGGCAGCAACAACCTGGGACTGATGAAGACCGGCGGAGGAGAGGTGCGCTTGCTGACCGATTTCGCCGACGGCACCCAACTCTACACCCCGCGCTGGTCTCCGGACGGCCGTCATCTGGTACTCTCCATCGGCCGCCGCGGTCAGCGCGATATCGTCACCCTGCGGGTGGAGCACAAAGAGGACGTCCAGTTCGCCTCGGCAGCCCCGGTGTCGCCGCCGGACTCTCGCTTCGAGGTGCTGGTGGCTAGCGCGGGCACGGACCGGGATCCGGTCTTCAGCACCGATGGCGATGAGGTCATCTTTGCCTCGGACTTCAGCGGCATTTTCAACATCTACGCCGTGGATCTGGAGACCCGGCAGGTGCGGCAGCTGACCAATCTGAAGGGCGGAGGGTTCCACCCAAATGCGGATCCCCAGGGCATGGTGGCCTTCGCCGCCTATGGCAAAGAGGGATACGGGATCCGCAAAGTAGATGGGGGCGAAGGGCGCGAAACGGGGTTGCTTCCGGTGCGGTCGGAATCCCCCCGGCTTGCCCTTTCCGGGGCCGCCCCTGCAAGCGAAGGGGAATCCCGGACCTCCGGTATAGCCTTCCTCAAGGCGGCGCTGCTGCCGCGGCTGGTTATTGACGAGGGTCGCTTCAAACTCGGCATGTACGCGGGCGCTGGGGATGCGCTGGGGAGGCAGAACATCTTCGCCGGGGTGGCGCTGGCGCCCGGCAATGGCGACCGCGACCTTTTCGCGCTCTATGAATTCCGGGAGTGGCGCCCCACCTTCTTCGTTGAATTTTTTCACCAGCGCCGCTATTCATCCCGGGGGGACAGTTCCGCCGCCAGGGCAGCCATCATCAACGGGGTCAAGTTCAATCTCAACCAGGTCTCCCTCGGCTTGCGCGGCAAGCTCGGCAGGTCCGCCCAGGTGTCCCTTTCGGCGACCTACGATCGCTACGACGCCAGTGTCGAGTACGATGCTTTCGTGCCCAGACGCGACGGGAAACTCGGGTTCGAGCGCGTCGAGCAGAAACCCTTCGGATACACCTATCTCAACGGCATTGATCTGGGGTTGACCTACCGGTTCGAGGCCCTTGCCCGGCGCCAGGACCGCGACATCAATCCTCTCGGGCGCCGCCTCTATTTCCGCTACAGCCGTTTGTTCAATTTCTTTCTCGAGGGGTTCAACGACCAGGCCAGTTTCATAGATGAGGAGTACGTCGACCTCTTCTACAACCAGTTCACTCTGGACTGGCGCGAGGACATGCCCCTGCCCTGGAATACCGCCCTTGGAGTGCGCTTTTTCGGGGGGTGGATCGACAGCGACCAGGTGGACGATCCCGAACTGATCGGCGATTTCTTCGACTATCGCCTCGGCGGCCTGCCCTTCATGAAGGGCTACACTTTCTACAGCATAGAGGGGCGCAAGGCGGCCTTGGGCAACCTGACTCTGCGCTTTCCCCTTCTGCCCGACATACGCCGGCGCGTTCTCCACCTCTACCTCGAAAGGGTTTACGGGGCTGTCTACGGGGATGTGGGCAAGGCCTGGGATGGGAATGTGGGCGACCGGGACCCGGTCTTCGGCCGCAAGGGACCATTGCGCGATGTGGGCGGCCAATTGCGCTGCGACCTCCTTTCCTACTATGGCCTGCCTACCCGGGTTCAGGTAGATGCGGCCTATGGAATCGACGAGGTGAAGGACAAGAATCCGTGGAAGTTCTATCTTACCGTATTATTCGGCTACTTGTAACCTGTCCTGAGAGGGAGCGGAAATGATGATAAAATGGAGTGTGATGGCGCTGCTGGGCGCTCTGGCGGCAAGTTCAACCGCCGCCGCCGAGTTGCCGAGCCTTTTCGGGGATTCACCGCATTCCTTGCAGAGGTGGTCACTGATGCGCGGCGGCGAGAACGGAGTGACAGGGGACGCGGAAGCCGATGCGGCCGAGCAGGAGAGCGGCAAATCGGCCAGGAGGGCGCTGCTGCTGTCGGTTCTGGCCCCGGGCGCCGGGCAGTACTACATGGGCGCCACGAAGAGGGCGGTGGCGTTCTTCGGAGTAGAGGCCCTGCTGTGGGGGCTGTACTTGAGCTGGAAGGGGGAAGGCAACGACATCGAGAAAGAGTTTCGCGTGGTGGCGGACGAGAACTGGAATCCGCAGGACTACATCGAGTGGCGGGTATTGCCTTCCTCGCGTAGCTCCATCACCCATTCCCTGCCCTGCAGCTCATTTGTGGCCAACGCCAACCCCACTCTCTACATAGGCGCCGTAACCGAGGCCATAAGGGACTGCAAGGACACCGAGAAGCAGCAATACTACGAACTCATTGGCAAGTACTACCAGTTCGGCGCGGGGTGGAGCGATCTGCAGGACCGGAGCGGCAACCCCGCCCGACCCACCCAGATAGACTCGGTGGAAAATTATGTCTCCGAGTTGAGGCTGGATTACGAAAAGCGCCGCGACGACAGCAACAAGCTGCTGAAAAGGGCGAGCAACGTGGCCGGGGTAATTATGATCAACCACCTGTTCAGCGCCATCGATGCGGCGCGCATGGCGCGGCAGCGGTCTCGAGGAGCGGACGCTGCCCGGCTGGAGCGGCGGACGCGCTTTATTTTTTCCCTGCACCGGGGGTCGCGTGGTCAGGTTCCGATGGTGACCGCATACAAGCCCTTTTGAGGGGGAACCATGCGCAGATTTTTCAGCGCCATTTTCTTTCTCGTTGTTTTGGCGTCCCCAGAGTGCAGTGAGGGCAAGTCGGGGCGCCGCGCCTTCTTCTACTCCCTCCTGTTGCCGGGATGGGGGCAGTACCATGCCGGCAAGGCCGCAAGCGCACCACGCTTTCTGGCGGCCGAGTTGGGGCTGTGGGGGGGCTATTTTGGCCTGAAACATCTACAGGACATCCGCGCAACCCACTTTCGCGCCTTTGCGGCCGACCACGCCCGGGCGCGCACCGCCGGTAAAAACGAAACCTATTATGACGATTTGGGGTTTTACGAGAGCCGCCTGCAGCACAACCGCTTTGCGCTATACCGCGATGGTCCGGAGGCCAAGCTCTACCCTGATTCACCCGAGTTTTTCTGGGAGTGGGACCGGGAAGGGACGCGCCAGCGCTACCGGGAGCTGCGCAATTCCAGCGAGACCGCCGCACGCCAGGCCCTGTTTACCACCGGGCTGGTAGTGGTCAATCACCTGGTCGCCGCCATCCACGCCGCCCGCGCTGTAAAGCGGGACGACGAGGGCAGGGCAGCGGCGCCGGCGTTCAACCTGGAAGCCCATGCCTCCCGCGGCCGTGCCGCTTTGCTGCTTTCAAGGCGGTTCTGAGTCGCTCCCTCATTGCAGCCAACAATCTCCTTTTCCAGACTTGCCATGTTCCATTTTCCCTTCAGAAGCCACATACTAATAATCGTCCTCTTCCTGCTCGGAACAGCAACTTCGGTGGTCGATGCCCGCGTCTGCGGAACCCAGTGGCTGCGCCGGAATCCGGACCAGTTCCCTCTGCCCGCCGCCAAAGTCCTGGCCCCGCGGCAGGATGAAGGGGATATCGAAGTCGGCAGCGAGCGCGACTTTGTCGTCGGCGGCAGATCTTTCCTGGAGCGGGCGGTCTGCCAGTACGTCGGGAAGCATTGCTATGTCTTCGTCGAAAGCGCCCAGTGGGACGCCAATGGGGGTCCTGTACTGCAGGTAGACGTGGATTTTCTCTGCGAGCTGTTCGACCACGCGGTGCCGTCGGATGCCGAGCGCGGCATCTACGAGTTGGCCACGGAGGCATTCGGCGAGCCGTCCGATGTCGATGGGGATGAGCGCATATTCATTTTGGTCACGGATCTTGGCAACACCAATCCGGATCGCCCCGACCTGGCCGGCTTCTTTGACCCGAGGGTTGCTCAGCATCCCGATCCCCGCTTGCGCCGGGATACCATCTATCTGGATGCAGCCACCGTCCGTCTCCGACGCAGTCTGGCCGGGGGAACCCTGGCACACGAGTTTCAGCACCTCATTCACTGGGCCCACGACGATGACGAGGAATCCTGGGTCGACGAGGGGCTCTCCGGATATGCCGAAGAACTGGCCGGGTATCCCGATGCCGATCCGGCTGCGGTGCCGGCATTTCTGCAGGATCCGAGGGTAGGTCTCACCAACTGGCAGAAAAGGGCCTACAATTACGGGGCGACCTATCTCTTCATGTCGTTTATGGCCGAGAGATATGGAGTGGAATCGATCCGGGCGCTGGTGCAGGAGCCGGGCAACGGCATCGCCGGGATCGACGAAGTTCTCGACCAGATCGAAGGGGAAGAGGGATTCGAGAAGGCCTGGGCACGGTGGATCGTGGGTAATTACGCCGTCGACGACGAGGGCTACGGATACGCCGCGCTCAGAGGTCGGCGCGTCCTTCCTGTCCCGGCTCCCCGCCTGCCTTTTATGGAGGTAGGCGGCGCCATCGACGCCGAGTGGGGCAGCATCTACGTCCTCTTCCGCCACCAGGGAAGTCTGGCATTGCAATTCTTCGGAGAGCAAACGGGATCCTTCCATGTCTGGACCTACGCCATGAGGGGAGGAATGGGAGAGCTGGATGCGGTGGAATTGGACCCTGCCGGGCAAGGTGAGACAGAGGTGGTGAGTGTGGACAGCCTTGTATTGATCGTGGGGCGCAGTGCGTCGCAAGGCAGTGAATTCGAGCTTTCGGCTGCTGTAATTGAACCTTCAGTGGTCGCTGTGACCGAGGAGAGCGTGCCGCAGGAGTTGCGCCTCGACCCAGTCTATCCGAATCCATTCAACCGCCGCGCCCTGATTCCCTTCAGCCTGCCCGCCGCCGCCGCCATGGAACTGTCGCTCTACAACTGCCTGGGGCAGCGGATCCGCCTGTTGCGCCAGGGGTTGCATTTTCCAGGAAATTACCAGGTCCTGTGGGATGGGCTGGACGAGGACGGGCGCGAACTTGCAAACGGAACTTATGTGGCCCTGCTGCGGAGTGGATCTAAGCAGGTGGCGCGCAAGATAAGTCTGCTGCAATAGAACCTGGACGAAGGTGGAGATCGCAAGCGGGATCCGGCCCTTGATAGTTGCGGGTGTCGTTGGAATGTTCAACGTCTGTAAGGTGGGCAAGCATTGCTCCAAGGGAGCCCTGTTCGGCTGAAGACGTGAGGCTTGACCTGGAAGGTGAAGGAGAAGAGCATGACGAGGGAGACTTCGGCGGCAGGTCCGGCCGAAATTTCAGGCGCCGGCCCTGGTTCGTACGCGCGCGGGCCCGAAGGCGCCTACCTTGCGCACCTGCTGAGTAGACTCGAGTTCGTCGCAGTAGGATTTGAAGGATTTACCGGTGCAGGGGTGGCAGAGTTCCGGGGCGGTCTCGCAGAGGGGAACGAGGACGAAGCTGCGGGTGGTGAGGCGAGGATGGGGCAGGATCAGCTCCGGGCTGTCGATCCGGCACCCGCCGCAGAGCAGCAGGTCCAGGTCAAGGCTGCGGGAGCCCCAGTGGATGGTGCGCAGGCGCCCATGGCTATCCTCTACCTGATGCATGGCGTGCAGCAACTGCTCGGGCTTCAGTTCGGTTTGCAGCGAGAACACGGCATTGAGAAAGGATGGCTGGTCCAGGTAGTCCTCGGGGGCCGTTTCGTAGATGGAGGACAGGGCATCCGGCTCCACTCCCACCAGTGCGGACAGAGTCGCAAGACCGGAATGGAGATAGGCGCTGCGGTCTCCCAAATTGGAACCGATACCGATATAGGCTCGTTCAGGCATAGCAGCGCCGTAATTCTACTTCGATGCCGTCAAAATGAGCTTCGAGAGGCGGATTGGGCTTGCGCACCCGGACTGTGATCTCAATGGGAGCGAAGTTCTCGCCGACGGCCCGGGCTATGTGTTCGGCCAAGGCCTCCACGAGTTTGAAGTGCTGTTGGGTTACCACCTGGCGGACAATCTCGTAGACCTGCGGATAGTCCAGGCTCTGATCCGGGGAATCGTCGCGTCCTGCCGCGGAGAAATCTCCGCGGAGTTCCAAGTCGACCTCGAAGTGCTGGCCCAGTTCCTTCTCCGCGGCGAAGAGGCCGTGGTGGGCGAAAAAGCGCATATTGCGCAGGCGCAGGATATCTGAGGACATGGGAGCCTCGCTGGCAGTTGGCCGAATATATTCGCATGGACCAGGGATGTCAAATTAACATGGTGGACATTGCCATCGAGCGGGAAAAGGAGGAGGAATCTTGCCCCATCTAGGGACGAGGCACGGCCGTCTTTCCCTGCCCGCATTCATTCCTGATGCCACCAGAGGTGTGGTGAGAACCCTGGACATGGAGGATCTTGTCAGCTGCGGAGTGACCGGTCTCATGGTTAATTCGCTGCATTTGGCCTCCGACCCGGGGGCCACCGTAATATCGGCGTCGGGGGGAATTCATTGCTTTATGGGGTGGGACAGGCCCGTCATGTCCGATTCGGGCGGCTTTCAGATTTTATCAATGCTCAATCGTAAGAATCAAGGCTCCATGTCGGGTAGAATCGCGGAGAAGGGGGTAACTTACAGGTGGGGAAAGGGACGGAGAGAGAAGAGGTGGACCCCCCAGCTCTGCATCCGCAAGCAGGTCCGCATGGGTGCCGATATCATATTCTGCCTGGATTATTGCACCCATGGGAGCGGCGACCGCAAGCTGCAGGAAAAGAGCGTTAGCTACACCATTGAATGGGCCCGAAGGTGCAAGGAGGAATACGGCCGCCTGGTGGAAAGCGGGGAGGCATCTGCCCGGCGACCTCATTTATTCGCGGTGGTGCAAGGAGGAAATGACGCCGCGCTGCGCCGCGCCTGCGCCGAGAGTCTGGTCGACCTGGGATTCGACGGCTATGGCTTCGGGGGATGGCCTGTCGACCAGGATGGCGGCCTTGTGGACATGGTGGAGTTTGTCGGCAAGGTGCTTCCGGCTGAAGCACCCAAGCACGCCCTGGGGATAGGAAGGCCTGAAAATATAGTTAAAGCCCACGAATGGGGATACGACTTGTTCGATTGCGTGATCCCTACCCGCGAAGCCCGCCACGGGAGGTTGTATGTATTTGATGGCGACCTGAGCGCGGAAAGGTTGAGAGGCGGATCTTTCTATCACAATCTCCATATCGGAGACCAGAGGTACTGCAGGGATTTCGCCCCCGTGGACGAAAATTGCAATTGCAGGTGCTGCCGCCAATATACCAGGGCCTATCTTCGCCATTTATACCGTATGAACGAGCCTATGGCGCAACGTCTGTTCACCGTACATAACTTGCATTTCTACAACAGGCTGCTGGGTTGTGTCGCAAAATTTTTCCCCAGGGCGTAATGGTTTCTCCCCTCCGCAGCCCAATGCCTTTCCCGCACACTTCTACAGCAATCAAAAACTGCAGAGTTGTCGACAATTTGAGGCGAAGCAAGAAGTACGGATATCTATGCGAGGAGACTCTCCTGCGGGTGGCAGCCTGGTCCCTGCTGCGCAACAAGGGATACAGGAAGGCTCTAAAAGCTGCCAAGAGCAAATTGCATCAGGTATATGGGGCATATTTCGACCAAGTCGATTTCTCCGAGGTAGAGGAATTGATCGAGGGCCTTTCAGCTTCCGGCGGCGCTGAGGCGCGGCTCGCGACCTGTCGAAAATTGCTCAGCCAGCATAGATCGACTGCCGAACGCCTGCCTGTCCTCGAGGAGCTTTTCGGGAAAATATGGAGCGCAATCGGCAGCCCCCGTTCCATCGTCGATCTGGCCTGCGGTTTCAATCCTTTCGCGCTCCTCTGGATGGGGGTGGATAAGGGCGTCACTTATTGTGCTTACGACATTGACAGACGGCTGGTCGCATCTATAAACACCTTCTTTGCTTGCCTGAAGCAGGCAGGTGGGGCGCAATGTCTTGATATCCTGAGCGAAATCCCCACCCTCGAAGCGGACGTGGTTTTTTTATTCCAGTCCATTCCCTGTCTGGAACACACCAGGAAAAACGCGTCGTTTGGACTTTTCAAGAAGATAAGCGCGCCCCACGTGGTCACCTCTTTTCCGAGCAGATCCTTTAGCGGCAAGGACAAGGGGATGAGACAGAACTACGCTTTGCGGGTGGAGCGCCTTGCCGGTGATCTGGGGGCCTCGGTGCAACCTCTCTCCTATCCGCGCGAGGATTTCTACATTCTGTGTTTCCGATAGCTCTCGGGCCCATGGCCAGCCCTCAAGCCGGAAGGGATTCTTCAGCACCGAGGCCTTTGCAGGCGCGATGGCCGATGTCTCTGCGCAGATAAAGGTTATCAAATGAGATCTGTTCGGCGCCCACGTATGCCTTGCGCACCGCCTCGGGGATATCGGCGGCGATGGCGGTGATTCCCAGAACCCGCCCTCCGGCCGTGAGCAGACGGCCGTCCTCAAGCGCGGTGCCAGCGTGGAAGGCGTGCAGATCTTCACGTCCCTCCAGGCGATCGAGGCCGCGGATTTCGCGGCCGCTCTCATAGGAACCGGGATAGCCGTTTGAGGCGGCCACCACGCACACCGCGGCGGAATCGATGTTTTCGATGCGGATCTGGTCCAGGCGGCCCTCGCAGGCCGCTTCGAGAACGTCCACGAGATCGTTTTTCAGCAGGGGTAAAACCACCTGGGCCTCGGGGTCGCCCAGACGGCTGTTGAATTCAACCACCTGAAGACCTTCCTGCGTCAGCATCAGCCCACAGTAAAGCACGCCCTGGAAAGGGCAGCCGAGGCGGCGCATTGCCTCCAGTGCCGGGCGGATGATGTGCTCTTCCGCTTCCCTGACCCGCGCCGGGGTCATCACCGGAGCCGGGGCATAGGCTCCCATGCCGCCGGTATTGGGACCTTTGTCTCCTTCGTATATGGCCTTGTGATCTTGGGCGGGTGCCAGAGTGAGAAATTTCTCACCATCGGTAATGGCGAAGAGGGAGGCTTCCTCGCCCTCCATGAAGTCCTCCACGACTACCTCCTCCCCCGCTGCGCCGAAGACACCTTCGTCCATCATGGAAGAAAGGGCTTGGAAGGCCTCCGCTTCCGACCGGGCTACCACCACTCCCTTGCCCGCAGCCAGGCCGCTGGCCTTGATCACAATGGGGACACCGCGCTGGCGCACGTAGGCCGCGGCTGCGGCGCTGTCTGTGAAGGTGCGGTAACTCGCCGTGGGCACGCCGATGCGCTCCATCAGGTTCTTGGAGAAAACCTTGTTGCTTTCGATGCGGGCTGCTGCCGCCGTGGGACCGAAGGCCTTCAGGCCTTTCTCCGCAAAGCGGTCCACAATGCCGGCGCTGAGGACATCGTCCGGGCCCACCACGGTGAGGTCGATCCGCTGCTCGAGGGCGAAGTGGCGCAGGCGGTCGATTTCGGCCGTCAGCTTTTCAAGGTTGGAAGAGGGCGTGTCCACCCGGATGTCGACGCACTCGGCGTGCTGAGCCATGCCCGGACTGCCCGGGGCTGCGTAGATCCGCCGAACCCTGGGACTCTGGGCGATCTTCCAGGTCAGGGCGTGCTCACGTCCGCCTTTGCCTACGACTAGAACCTTCATGGAAATACTCCTTATCTGTTAGGTGACCACCTTGGGGACCCGGCCACCCCTCGATACCGTAAATGGCGCCCTCAGGCGGATATGGCGCTACTTTTTTTCGGTTCAACGAGCAGATGAAATATGGAGGGCGTCGTCCACCGGTTCACTGGGTATATCCGAACTCTGCAAGGTCTCTCTGCCGGTTCACTAGGTATATCCGAACTCTGCAAGGTCTCTCTCTTTTTTGCGCCAGTCTGGCCGCACCTTCACCCACAAATCCAGATAGACCGGACGCTGGAGAAATTCTTCGATCTGGAGCCGGGCTTCGCGTCCGATTTTGCGCAGCAGGCTGCCCCTGCGGCCGATGACGATGCCCTTCTGACTCTCGCGCTCGACGTAAATCAGGGCCTGGACGTAGGTTTTTTTAGGGCGTTCGGCGAAGTTCTCGACGACGACGTTGAGGGCATAGGGCAGCTCATCAAGCAGATTGTTGAATGCAGCGGCCCGGATGAATTCACTGACGAAAAAGCGCTCCGGCTGGGCAGCGATCATAGCGTCGGGGTAAAGCTTTTCGCCGCGGGGCAGAAGGCTCTCCATATGGTTCAAGAGATCCTCGACCCCGTCCCCCTTGAGGGCGGACAAAGGGAGCAGAGTTTTCAAGCCGAATTCTCGTCGCAGTTCGACTGCTTCGGCTTCGAGCCGCGCCGGGGAAAGCAGATCGATTTTGTTGAGGGCGGCGATCAAGGGCGCCTGGGTTCCCTCCAGAAAGCTGCGGATGAGGTTTCGTCCGTCGCGCGGCCGGGAACCATCGATGAGCAGCAATACCAGATCGGCCTCGCGCGCGGCGGTGAAGATCTGGCGCTCCATACTCTCGTGGAGTTTGTAACTGGGCTCGAGCAGGCCCGGGGTATCCAGGAAAATGATTTGAGTCCGGGGCAGGGTCAGAATGCCTAGCACCCGGCTCCGCGTGGTCTGGGGTTTGGAGGTGACTATGGAGAGAGGCTGCCCGAGAAAGGCGTTGAAAAGAGTGGATTTGCCGGTGTTGGGGCGGCCAACCAGGGCGACGTAGCCGCAGCGGGTAGGCGCGCCGCCATCCACGGGCAAATCAGAAGTGGTAACCGGCGGAGAAATGGTAGGTGTGTCCAAGTTCATGGTGGTCGAAGCGGGCCAAGTCCAGTTCGAGGCTCCGGGGAAGGCGCAGACCCAGGCCATAGGTGGGACGGCTCTCTTCAATGCCAACCCGTAGAGCAATGTGTTCGTACCAGTATTCCAGGCCGCCATTGAAGGGTTCCGAGCCGGATGCGTCCTTGGCGTCGCCTCCAAGCCTGGATGCAAGGGAGAGGATGCTCCGGCCGCCGAGCAAAGGACGGGAATAGGCGATGCCGGCCAGAAAAGAGGGCTGAATGCGGTCGGTGGAACCGGGGTCCCATGATACGGGAGTGGTGGTAACATCTCTGATGCTGACCGCCACGGTAATTTCGCGGCGCAGGCGATAGAGCAACCCCAGGTCGAGGCCCAGGCCATAGGCGCTGCTGAAATTTCCGATGGTGCGGTAGATCAGTTTGAGGCTGGCGCCGGCAGATACACGTTCGGAAAACCGCTGGCCTCCGGAAAGGTACAAAGCGTAGTCGGAACTGCTGAAGGTTGAGGAAACTAGGGGCCGGTTGTGGGGTCCCATGGCGCCGCCCGGATCCTGCAGGATGGTCTCCTTCTGGTCATCCACGCCCGTCCGCATGAGGCTGAGGGCGAGACCGTGGATCCGTTTTCCCGGCCGCGCCAGGGCCAAATAGTCGTGTCGCACAAGTCCAGCGAACCGTTGACCGTGGGTCAGATGAATCTGGCGTCCTTTCAGGGTGGCGAGAGCTGCCGCGTTCCAATAGCCTGCAGTGGCATCGTCGGCAATGGCAACGTAGGCGCTCCCCAGGGACAATGCGCGGGCGCCGGCACCTAGGGCGAGGAACTCGCCGGCGTAACTGGAGGCGGCGCCAAGGGGGCGGGTCAGAAGCAGGACCGTGCAGGCGACCGCAATAAGGTGGAGGATCATGGAGGGGCCGAAAATGGGTTAGGCGCTGATCGGAGACCACGGCTTGGGCGGCCATATGGAAGACCTGTAAACCAAATTCTAACCGTGGCCAATAGTGGTGTCAAGGGAAAGAGGGCAGGATCAGGTGACCACGATGATCTGCAGATCCATGACGTTGGTGAGGGTTGGGCCGGTAATAACGAGGTCATCCAGGGCTTTGAAGAAATGGTAGGAATCGTTGTTCGCCAGGAAGGCGGCAGGGGATAGACCCAACAGTCGGGCCCGTTTTACGGTAGTTCCGTCGACGATGGCGCCGGCTGCCTCGGTGGGGCCATCGCTGCCGTCCGTTCCCCCGCTCAGCAAGGTGATCTGCTGCCAGTTCTCCAGGGGCAAGGCGGCAGCCAAAGCGAGTTCCTGGTTGCGGCCGCCTTTTCCCCGCCCGCGCAGGGTTACGGTGGTCTCGCCGCCGCTTATGATGCAGGCTGGGGGGGAGACAGGCTGGCCTGAGGTGGAGACTTCCTGGGCAATGGCAGCGTGTACGGCAGCAACTTCCCTGGCCTCGCCCTGGATTCGAGAGGAAAGCACAAGAGGACGGTAACCCAGAGTTCCGGCGCATTGGACGGCGGCCTCGATAGCGAGGAGATTGTTGCCGATGAGGTGGTTTCGGCTGCGGGCAAAGCAGGGGTCGCCCTCTTTGGGGGTATCCTCGACCTCTTGTCCAACTCCGGCCTCGAGGCGCCGGCGCACTGCAGCGGGGAGCTTTGGGCGCAGGCCATAGCGGTCGAGGATTTCCATGCAGTCAGCAAAGCTGGTGGAGTCGGGATAGGTCGGACCCGAAGCGATGGTGTCGAGCGGGTCGCCTATCACGTCCGAGAGCAGCAGGGATACGACCTGTGCGGGATTGGCGTGGCGGGCGAGAAGGCCGCCTTTGGCGCGGGAAAGGTGTTTGCGGATCGGGTTGATTTCGTCGATGCTGGCCCCACAGGCGAGGAGGGCCTGGGTGGTCTCTTGTTTCTCGGCCAGGGAGATTCCCGCTGCCGGGGCGGGCATCAGAGCGGATCCGCCCCCCGAGAGGAGGCAGATGACCAGGTCATTCTGGCCGAGTGCCTCGATCAGGGTGAACATGCGCGCGGCGCCGTCCACCCCGGCCTCGTCGGGCAGGGGGTGGCCACACTCGGTGGTGACAATGAATTCGAGTGGGAGGGAGTGTCCGTACTTGGTGTTGATGGCCCCGGCGCTGATGCGAGGGCCGAGGATTTCTTCGACCGCGGCGGCCATGGCCGGCGTAGCCTTGCCGGCGCCGAGGACGATGATCCTGGAGATCCGGTCCAGGGCATATGGGATTCCGCAGATGCGCAGTTCTCCCTCTTCCACGGACATGGAGCGGGAGATGCACTGCCTGGGGTCGGCTGCCCGCAGGCCGCCCTCAAAAATGTTCAGCGCGTCTGCGCGCCGCCTGGCGCTTCCTGGCGGGAGCCTCATGCTTGGTTCACAGGCGGCGCATGAGGCTCACTACCTTGCCGGCAATCCTGAAGTTCTCTGCCTCGCCAGGGATGACTATGGGATCGAAAGCCTCGTTCTCGGGCATGAGGCGGATGCAATGTGAATCGGGGTAATAGCGCTTGACCGTGGCCTCCTCGTCGAGCAAGGCGACGACGATATCGCCGCGTTCGGCGTTCTGCTGATGCCGGGCGAGGACGATGTCGCCGTCGAGGATGCCAGCATCCTTCATGCTCTGGCCATGCACCCGCAGGGCGAAGAGGTCGCCCGAGGCAGGCAGCAGGGTGCGGTCCACCTGCAACGTATCCTCGATGTTCTGCACCGCCAGTACCGGTTCGCCGGCAGCTACTCTGCCGATCAAAGGAACCTCGGCAACGGCGTCGGAGAGGGGAGTGCGCTCGACGTAGTCGGCAAGTTCAATCCCACGAGAAAGGCGGGGGTGACGGCGAATGTGGCCCTTTTTCTCCAGCGCCGCCAGAGTCGTGCGCACGCCATTGGTGGAGTTGATGCCGAATTCCTCCATGATGTCGCGGATGGTTGGAGGGGCGCCGCGACTTCTTATGGTCCGAGCGATGAAGTCGTAAATCGTCTGCTGGCGTTCCGTCAGCTTTTTACGCATGGGGCCTACCTCTGGGAATATTTGGAAGGTAAAAGATGTGAGGGTTCGGCTATTTTATATATACTGCACATTCGTTCATTTGTCAAGTGTCGCCGGAAAGTGGACGAGAGGAGGAATCCTCGGCTGCAGATCCTGCCGTCGGAGAGGCGGAGGCGGTTGACAAAGTTTACCCATGTCCCTAGTCTAGAACCAGGATTAAATCCGCAATAAATCAGGAGTGTATGGGACAATTAAGGTTAACCGTAATGGTCCTAGTTAGTTGGTCCTTCATGGGTCAGGCGGTCCTGGCCGAGGACCGGAATTTCTTCACCCTGCGCCGCTCCCTGGGGCTGGCCCTTGTGGGGAGCAGCGCGCTACTGGTCAAGAAAGGATTCGACCTGCGCCGGGAAGCAAATGATCTATACAGGCGCTACGAAATTTCCAACGACCCCGTAGAGGCCGACCAGCTCTACCGCCGCACCACCAACCGGGACGTGAAGAGCCAGGTAAGCTGGGCGTTGAGCGCCGCTTTTGCGGTCAGCGGTGCGCGCATGCTGTTAAGCGAGGTAAAAGGAACCGACTCCAACGAGCGCCCGGTCCTTGGCGCCGGCGCGGAGAAAGAAGGATTAAGTTTCGACGCTCGCCTCGCCCGTCCCTGCATGGGTTTCAGCGTCAAGAAGGTTTGGGCTTTTTTCTGAGTCTGTCTCTGTCCGGGGGTCTTCTTCTCCTTTTCCCCTCTATTCCCAGGATTGCAGCAGGCACATCGTCCTCGACCATTTGGCAGGAGCTTCCATGAAGCGTCCCCTTCGTGCACTCTTCCCGACAATTGTCATGCTGATCTTGCTCGGTTGTGACCGCGATCGCAGCAACCCCATAGATCCGCAATCGAGTTCCCTGCGAAAATCTCCTACCACGCCCACGGGATTGACGGCCAAGGCGGGGGTGGGTCGGATTCTGTTGAACTGGCAGCCGGTGGCCGACAAGGATCTTGCCGGGTATGCCCTCTTCCGCGCCGGCCGTTCGGATGGAGAGTACGAGTTCATTTCCCAGAAAGGTGACACTACATCGCGGATAACCACCGGAATTACCAGCTTTATCGACTCGCTGGATCCAGCCGGCTCCCTGAATCTCGCCGGAAAAACCTTTTATTACCGCATCGCCGCTGTCAACACCCGGATGGCCTACAGCAAACGCTCGGGTTTTGTAGGGGCGACGGTATTGGCGGACGAGGTGGGCCCGGGTGCGCCGATGAATCTGTCGGCGGTGCCGGTGGAGGATTCGTCGGGCGAGGTCCGGTTGAGGTGGGAGGCGCCGCGTTCGGATGCGGACGGGGGCGCACTGACGGGATTGTCGGGGTATGTGGTGTGGCGCTCGGAGGGAGATGAGGCGTCGTTTGTGGCGGTGGACACGGTGGGATCGGGTGAGCTGGTGTATGTGGACACAGGGTTGGAGGAACTGCGCCGGTATGGGTATCGGGTGGTGGCGTTTGACGGGTCGGGCAACGCGGGGGAACGGTCGTCGTCGGTGTCGGTGGAGACGGGCGGGATTCCGGTGCCGTCGGGTCTTCGTGCGCGTGGGGAGATTGGCCGGGTGCGGTTGGACTGGGAGGCGAGCGAGGAGCGGGATCTTCAGGGTTACAACGTGTATCGCTCGCCGCGCTCGGACGCGGGCTACGAGCGCCTGGAGGGGGTGGAGGGGACGCCGTTCACCACGGGAGAGATCAGCTACGTGGATTCGAGCGTGGCGCCGGGTGCGCGGTATTTCTACCGGGTGACGGCGGTGACGGTGCGTCGGGAGAGTGGGCTGTCGGGTTTTGTGGGGGCGACGGTGTTGGCGGACGAGGTGGGCCCGGGTGCGCCGATGAATCTGTCGGCGGTGCCGGTGGAGGATTCGTCGGGCGAGGTCCGGTTGAGGTGGGAGGCGCCGCGTTCGGATGCGGACGGGGGCGCACTGACGGGATTGTCGGGGTATGTGGTGTGGCGCTCGGAGGGAGAGGGGGCGTCGTTTGTGGCGGTGGACACGGTGGGATCGGGTGAGCTGGTGTATGTGGACACAGGGTTGGAGGAACTGCGCCGGTATGGGTATCGGGTGGTGGCGTTTGACGGGTCGGGCAACGCGGGGGAACGGTCGTCGTCGGTGTCGGTGGAGACGGGCGGGATTCCGGTGCCGTCGGGTCTCCGGGCGCGTGGGGAGATTGGCCGGGTGCGGTTGGACTGGGAGGCGAGCGAGGAGCGGGATCTTCAGGGTTACAACGTGTATCGCTCGCCGCGCTCGGACGCGGGCTACGAGCGCCTGGAGGGGGTGGAGGGCGCGCCGTTCACCACGGGAGAGATCAGCTACGTGGATTCGAGCGTGGCGCCGGGTGCGCGGTATTTCTACCGGGTGACGGCGGTGACGGTGCGTCGGGAGAGTGGGCTGTCGGGTTTTGTGGGGGCGACGGTGTTGGCGGACGAGGTGGGCCCGGGTGCGCCGATGAATCTGTCGGCGGTGCCGGTGGAGGATTCGTCGGGCGAGGTCCGGTTGAGGTGGGAGGCGCCGCGTTCGGATGCGGACGGGGGCGCACTGACGGGATTGTCGGGGTATGTGGTGTGGCGCTCGGAGGGAGAGGGGGCGTCGTTTGTGGCGGTGGACACGGTGGGATCGGGTGAGCTGGTGTATGTGGACACAGGGTTGGAGGAACTGCGCCGGTATGGGTATCGGGTGGTGGCGTTTGACGGGTCGGGCAACGCGGGGGAGCGGTCTTCGGTGTCGGTGGAGACGGGCGGGATTCCGGTGCCGTCGGGTCTTCGTGCGCGTGGGGAGATTGGCCGGGTGCGGTTGGACTGGGAGGCGAGCGAGGAGCGGGATCTTCAGGGTTACAACGTGTATCGCTCGCCGCGCTCGGACGCGGGCTACGAGCGCCTGGAGGGGGTGGAGGGCGCGCCGTTCACCACGGGAGAGATCAGCTACGTGGATTCGAGCGTGGCGCCGGGTGCGCGGTATTTCTACCGGGTGACGGCGGTGACGGTGCGTCGGGAGAGTGGGCTGTCGGGATTTGTGGGGGCGACGGTATTGGCGGACGAGGTGGGCCCGGGTGCGCCGATGAATCTGTCGGCGGTGCCGGTGGAGGATTCGTCGGGCGAGGTCCGGTTGAGGTGGGAGGCGCCGCGTTCGGATGCGGACGGGGGCGCACTGACGGGATTGTCGGGGTATGTGGTGTGGCGCTCGGAAGGAGAAGGGGCGTCGTTTGTGGCCATTGACACGGTGGGATCGGGTGAGCTGGTGTATGTGGACACAGGGTTGGAGGAGCTGCGCCGGTATGGGTATCGGGTGGTGGCGTTTGACGGGTCGGGCAACGCGGGGGAGCGGTCTTCGGTGTCGGTGGAGACGGGCGGGATTCCGGTGCCGTCGGGTCTTCGTGCGCGTGGGGAGATTGGCCGGGTGCGGTTGGACTGGGAGGCGAGCGAGGAGCGGGATCTTCAGGGTTACAACGTGTATCGCTCGCCGCGCTCGGACGCGGGCTACGAGCGCCTGGAGGGGGTGGAGGGGACGCCGTTCACCACGGGAGAGATCAGCTACGTGGATTCGAGCGTGGCGCCGGGTGCGCGGTATTTCTACCGGGTGACGGCGGTGACGGTGCGTCGGGAGAGTGGGCTGTCGGGTTTTGTGGGGGCGACGGTGTTGGCGGACGAGGTGGGCCCGGGTGCGCCGATGAATCTGTCGGCGGTGCCGGTGGAGGATTCGTCGGGCGAGGTCCGGTTGAGGTGGGAGGCGCCGCGTTCGGATGCGGACGGGGGCGCACTGACGGGATTGTCGGGGTATGTGGTGTGGCGCTCGGAAGGAGAAGGGGCGTCGTTTGTGGCCATTGACACGGTGGGATCGGGTGAGCTGGTGTATGTGGACACAGGGTTGGAGGAACTGCGCCGGTATGGGTATCGGGTGGTGGCGTTTGACGGGTCGGGCAACGCGGGGGAACGGTCGTCGTCGGTGTCGGTGGAGACGGGCGGGATTCCGGTGCCGTCGGGTCTTCGTGCGCGTGGGGAGATTGGCCGGGTGCGGTTGGACTGGGAGGCGAGCGAGGAGCGGGATCTTCAGGGTTACAACGTGTATCGCTCGCCGCGCTCGGACGCGGGCTACGAGCGCCTGGAGGGGGTGGAGGGGACGCCGTTCACCACGGGAGAGATCAGCTACGTGGATTCGAGCGTGGCGCCGGGTGCGCGGTATTTCTACCGGGTGACGGCGGTGACGGTGCGTCGGGAGAGTGGGCTGTCGGGTTTTGTGGGGGCGACGGTGTTGGCGGACGAGGTGGGCCCGGGTGCGCCGATGAATCTGTCGGCGGTGCCGGTGGAGGATTCGTCGGGCGAGGTCCGGTTGAGGTGGGAGGCGCCGCGTTCGGATGCGGACGGGGGCGCACTGACGGGATTGTCGGGGTATGTGGTGTGGCGCTCGGAGGGAGAGGGGGCGTCGTTTGTGGCGGTGGACACGGTGGGATCGGGTGAGCTGGTGTATGTGGACACAGGGTTGGAGGAACTGCGCCGGTATGGGTATCGGGTGGTGGCGTTTGACGGGTCGGGCAACGCGGGGGAACGGTCGTCGTCGGTGTCGGTGGAGACGGGCGGGATTCCGGTGCCGTCGGGTCTTCGTGCGCGTGGGGAGATTGGCCGGGTGCGGTTGGACTGGGAGGCGAGCGAGGAGCGGGATCTTCAGGGTTACAACGTGTATCGCTCGCCGCGCTCGGACGCGGGCTACGAGCGCCTGGAGGGGGTGGAGGGCGCGCCGTTCACCACGGGAGAGATCAGCTACGTGGATTCGAGCGTGGCGCCGGGTGCGCGGTATTTCTACCGGGTGACGGCGGTGACGGTGCGTCGGGAGAGTGGGCTGTCGGGTTTTGTGGGGGCGACGGTGTTGGCGGACGAGGTGGGCCCGGGTGCGCCGATGAATCTGTCGGCGGTGCCGGTGGAGGATTCGTCGGGCGAGGTCCGGTTGAGGTGGGAGGCGCCGCGTTCGGATGCGGACGGGGGCGCACTGACGGGATTGTCGGGGTATGTGGTGTGGCGCTCGGAGGGAGAGGGGGCGTCGTTTGTGGCGGTGGACACGGTGGGATCGGGTGAGCTGGTGTATGTGGACACAGGGTTGGAGGAACTGCGCCGGTATGGGTATCGGGTGGTGGCGTTTGACGGGTCGGGCAATACGGGGGAGCGGTCGCCTTCGGTGTCGGTGGAGACGGGCGGGATTCCGGTGCCGTCGGGTCTCCGGGCGCGGGGGGAGATCGGTCGGGTGCGTCTGGAGTGGGAGGCGAGCGAGGAGCGGGATCTTCAGGGTTACAACGTGTATCGCTCGCCGCGCTCGGACGAGGGCTACGAGCGCCTGGAGGGGGTGGAAGGAGCGCCCTTCACCACGGGCCAGATTACTTACATCGATTCGGGGCTGGCCGCGGGAGAAGTCTTTTTCTACAGGGTGAGCGCTCTGAATTCGCAGGGTGAAAGCAGGCTGTCGGCTTTCGTCGGAACTACGGTTCATACCGACGACAGTCCCCCTGCTGTTCCGACCTTTCTGGAGGGTGTGCCCTTGGTGGACGATCCTTCAATGCTGGATATTACCTGGACGGCGCCCACCACTGACGCAGCCGGAGGCAGACTGACGGGCTTGCAGGGCTTTCAAATCTACCGCTCCCTGGATGAGGACGGGCCTTTCAAGCTGGTGGGCACAGCGACCGAGGCTGCATTTGTCGATACAGGGTTGCAGGAATTGACCACCTATTTCTACCAGGTGGAAGCCCTGGACCCAGCCGGAAATACAAGCCCGCGCTCGGCAACGACGCCCTTGGCCACAGGCGGAGTGGATCCCCCCAAGGACGTGTCGCTCTCTTCGACCACCCCTTCCAATCTGCTTTATCCTCCGATTGTGACCATTAATTGGACCGCTGCTGCCGGGGCGATCATTCGTTACGAGGTACAGCGAACTACAGTGCCCGACAGCATGGTTGACGGCGATTTTGTTGATATCCTGCCCAACGACCTCAGTACCACCAGGCAGGATGACACCGTCAGCCGGGGGGAAACCTACTATTATCGTGTGCGCGCACGCGACGTGGATGACAGGGTCAGCGTCTGGACGGCGCTGGTGGCGATTACAGTGTCGGATTGAATCGATGCTTGCCGTCATGTCGGACGTTCAAAGCTGGTTGCGAGGATATGGGATGGTCTCTCCGCCGCTTTGAGTGAGATGCTACCAGGAGATTAATAGTGGACCAGCGCGGTTGCGACCGGGGAATCGAGGAGATGGTAGCACAGGTAGGCCAGGTGCTGGATATGGGTGCGGGCATGAAAGCAGGTGAACGGGTAGTCGTGGCGGTTTCGGGAGGGCTTGACTCCATGGTGTTGCTGGACATTCTGGACAAGCTCAGGGGAAGCCTGGAAATGGAACTCCACGTGGCTCACCTCGACCACCAGTTGCGTCCCCAATCGGGATCCGACCGAGATTTCGTCGCCGCCGCGGCCAGGAAGCGGGGCCTGCCATGCACCTGTGTGTGCCGGAACGTAAGCCGATTCGCACGGCGGCGGCGGCTTTCCCTGGAAGCTGCCGGCCGCCGTCTGCGCTACCAATTCCTGGAAAGCGTAGCAGTGGAGTCGGGCAGCACTAAAATCGCCCTGGGACACCACGCCGGCGACCAGGCCGAAACCGTTCTCCTGCGCCTTTTCCGGGGCAGTGGCACCAGTGGTCTGGGCGCGATGGATTTCGTGCGGGGTGAGCGCTATGTCCGCCCAATGCTGTCTTTTGAGCGCGCCGCTATCGAGTCATATGCCCGCGCTTGCAATATCTCCTTCCGCGAAGACATGTCCAACAGGGATCTGCGCTTTGCGCGCAATCGAGTGCGTCACCAGCTTCTCCCTTATCTGCGGCGGCACTTCAACCCCAACATTGTCGCCACTCTCGGGCGCACCGCGCAGATCGTCAGAGAAGAGGGTCGCTACATCGCCGAGGGGACTATAGCTGCTTTGAGCGCAGTGGTTTGCGAGCGTTCTGCCCGCAAGATTGTCCTTGATAGGGAGAGATTTCTGAATTATCATATAGCAATACAGCGACGGGTGATCCGAACGCTATTTCAGGGCCTTTCCAAGCGCGAAGGGCCTTTTGATTTTGCCCGCGTTGAAACCGTTCTGGACCAGATCCGACAACGGAATTGCAGGTTGCGTCAGATTTCCCCGGAGTTGTGGAGCCAGCACTCAGGAGAGCGCTTTATCTTGAGTCGTGGCGCGCCTTCGCCGGTCCAAATTGCCATTCATGTCCCCGGCGACACCAGGATCCGGTCCCACGGTATTTCCTTGAATACCCGGGTTCTTCCCGTCAGTTGCTTTCCCCTGCTGAAACCCAGGCTTGGGCCATTGCGCGCGGTCTTTGACGCTGAACTGGCCGGAACGCAACTGCTTCTGCGCAGCCCGCGGCGCGGCGACCGCTTTCAGCCCCTGGGAATGAAAGGCCACAAGAAAGTGAGCGATTTTCTCATCGACCTTAAATGGCCGCGCATTCTGCGAGACGAAGTCCTGGTGCTCACCAGGAGTGAAGAGATTCTCTGGGTAGTAGGGTTGCGCTCCAGCCAGCGCTTCCGGGTTCTTCCCACCTCCCGGGAGGTCTTGCTGGTGGAACTGGATCGCAATCCCTGCTTAACGAATTGACGGAAGACAGTGTGATGACCGACAAGAGCGAGGAAAATAGCAGCCGGCACTCCCGGGCCGGCGAAGAGATGCAGGACGGTGCTCCGTCCGGGGACGAGAGGGCTCCGAGGATGGCCTCGGGGGATCGAAATAGGCGGGATGACAGTGAAAAGGAAAAGCGCTGGCGCCGACCCTCTCGGACACAGGCTGTCTGGATCCTTTTTATTCTGGTCCTGGTCTTCGCAGCTAAATTTTTTGGCAGCATGCCCTCCGATGCCCGGAATATATCCTACAAAGAATTCACCGAATACTTGAAGAGCGGAGACATCGCCGAAGGTTTGATCATCGGCGAAAGTGAATTCCACGGGACCCTATACAACGGCGGCAAGTTCGTGGTCAATCTGGGACCCATCGATACGGCAACCAAGCGCGAGTGGGAGGAAATGGGGCTTGATTTCAGATTCAAGGAAAAGCCTTTTCAGTGGTACAACTTGATGCTGAGTTTCCTACCCTGGTTGCTCTTCATTGCCTTCTGGCTATTCATGCTGCGGCAGATGCAGGGAGGGGCCAGAGGTTTGTTCTCCTTTGGCAAGAGCCGGGCTAAACTGCTCATAGAGGAAAAGGAGAAGACGACTTTCAGAGACGTGGCCGGGGCCGACGAGGCCAAGCAAGAGCTGGAGGAGATCATCGAATTTCTCAAAGACCCCAAGAAATACCAGCGTTTGGGCGGCCGCATCCCCAAAGGAGTTCTTCTGGTAGGGCCGCCCGGCACCGGCAAGACCCACATCGCCCGCGCCGTAGCCGGAGAGGCCGGGGTTCCCTTCTTCAGCATCAGCGGTTCGGACTTTGTCGAGATGTTCGTCGGGGTAGGAGCCTCCCGGGTGCGCGACCTGTTCGAGCAGGGCAAAGCCAGCGCTCCCTGCATCGTTTTTATGGACGAAATCGACGCGGTGGGCCGCCACCGCGGCGCCGGCATCGGCGGCGGTCACGACGAACGCGAGCAGACCCTCAATCAACTGCTGGTGGAAATGGACGGCTTCGAGTCCAACGAAGGGGTGATTCTGGTCGCCGCCACCAACCGTCCGGACGTGCTCGACCCGGCCCTGTTGCGCCCCGGACGATTCGATCGCAGGGTTGTTGTGGACCTGCCCGATTTGCGTGGTCGAGAGGGCATTCTCGCAGTGCACACCCGCCATATCCCCATGGCCGACAACGTCGATCTCAAGCGCGTGGCGCAGGGATCCCCGGGACTCTCCGGGGCCGATCTGGCCAATCTGGCCAACGAAGCTGCTCTCATGGCTGCGCGGCGCAACCGGGAAAAGGTGGCCATGGCCGATTTCGACGAGGCCAAGGACAAGATCATGCTGGGAGCCGAGCGCAAGAGCATGGTGTTGAGCGAAGAGGACAAGAGGCTGGCGGCCTACCACGAAGCCGGCCACGCCATAGTGGCCAAACTCCTGCCCGGTGCCCAGCCCATTCACAAGGCGACAATAATTCCACGCGGGCAGACTATGGGCATGGTGTCTTTCCTGGCCGACGAAAGACACTCGGTTTCGGAGACGCGACTGCGCACCCATCTGGCTACGGCTCTGGGAGGTTGTTGTGCCGAAACCCTGATTTTCAAAGAACGCTCCACCGGAGCCCAGGGGGATTACAAGCAGGTGACCTCCCTGGCGCGCTCCATGGTCTGCGAGTGGGGGATGAGCAAACGTCTCGGCCCCCTCTCCTTCGGGAATGAGGACGACGAGGTCTTTCTAGGCAAGGAATTCGCCAGGACCCGGAACTTCAGCGAACGGACCGCCCAGGCTATCGACCAGGAAATCATAGATCTGGTGCTCACGGCTGAGAAGAAGGCCGCGGATCTGCTGGAGAACAACCAGGACAAGCTGCACGCCCTGGCTCAGGCGCTGCTCCAATTCGAGATGCTGGACGATGCCGAGATCGACCGCATCCTGGCGGCCCCACCTCTGGAAGGGGAGGGCGGCGAGCAGTCCGCGACCCAGGGAAGCTCCGCAAAGGCCGAGATCAAGGAGGCGCCGGCGACCGGGGAAGAGGGAAAATGATCTGGAACCTGGGAAGTCGCAGCATGGACTTTCACTCCCGCGTACAGATCATGGGCATCCTCAACGTGACTCCCGATTCGTTTTTCGACGGCGGCCGCTTCAATGAGTGCCATGCTGCGGTCGAGCGCGGTCTGCAGATGATTGAAGAGGGCGCCGATATCATCGATGTGGGTGGCGAATCTTCGCGTCCTCCCATCTACGGGAAAGCGCGCGCCCTGAATGCCGCCGAGGAGTGTGACCGGGTAGTGCCCGTGGTCGCAGAGTTGCGCCGATACAGCGCCGTCCCCATCTCGGTTGATACCACCAAGGCGGAGGTGGCGCGGCAAGCGTTGCGCGCCGGCGGAGATATCATCAATGATATCAGCGCTCTCTGCGCCGACCCCGAGATGATCGATGTGGCAGCTTCCAGCGCCGCTCCGGTTATTCTGATGCACGGTCACCGCAGAGATCCTGGATGCTGTGAGGATCTTTTGGGCGAACTCAAGGGCTTTCTGGCAGAGCGCGTGGCCGCGGTGCGGGCGGCAGGTTTGGCCCAGGAAAGGTTGGCGGTTGATCCAGGAATCGGTTTCGGCAAATCCCCAAGGGAAAATTTCGCCATTATTCGGCACCTGGACGTCTTCGCCGACCTGGGGTGCCCCGTACTCCTGGGCGCCTCGCGCAAGTCTTTCATCTGGAAGCATCTGGGATTGACCCCCGCAGAAAGCCTCGAGGGCAGCCTGGCGGTGGCCGCACTGAGTGTGGCCGGAGGGGCCCACATTCTGCGGGTGCACGATGTGCGTGAGACGGTGCGGGCGGTGCGCATGGCCGAAGCTATTACCGGTCGCCTTGACTGAAAATTTGCGAGGATCCTACAAGACGTGATAGAGGACAAATTCACTCTGTTCCACATCTTCGGTTTCATCCCGTTTTCCATAATTTCCATATTCGATATCCTTATTGTCGCATTTATCTTTTATCGCGTTCTGGGGTTGATCCGCGGTACGCCGGCGGCGCAGATAGTGGCTGGGCTCTTTTTGATGGTGACTGCGGCCATGGTGGCGCCACTGCTGAAAATGGAGGCTCTGATGTGGCTGCTGGAGCAGGTGCTCTCCATTCTCCTGATTCTCCTGGTAATTCTGTTCCAGCCCGAGTTGCGCCGGGTGCTCGGCGTTCTCGGACAGGGCCGACTGTTCCACTGGTTCTACAAGATCGAGGAGACCCGCGTTATCGACGAGGTGGCCACTAGCGTGGAGCAATTGGCTCAACTGGGCTACGGAGCCCTCATCGTCCTGACCCGGGAGGTGGGATTGAGGACCATCGTCGACTCCGGTGTCCCGCTCAACGCGCGGGTCTCGGCGGATCTGCTGACCACCATATTCACCTCCCGGTCACCCCTTCACGACCAAGCCGTGGTCATTGAGGGCGAAACCCTGATTGCGGCGCGCTGCACCCTGCCTCTGGCCGAGGAGATCGGCGAGCGGCGCCTGGGGATGCGGCACCGGGCAGCTCTGGGCCTGTCGCAGGAATCCGATGCAGTGACGGTAGTTGTTTCCGAGGAGAATAGAGCTATATCTCTGGCCCTGGGAGGCGTGCTGACGCGGGAGTTGAGCGCCGCCGAATTGAAAGAGCGTCTGGCCGAGTTGATGACCTCGGGAAGAAGGAGCACGGTGGCGCCCGCTGAGAAGGAGAGGGTTTGAGCACCGCCGACGAGGAAATCCTGATTAAACTCTTGACAGCGGATTCCAGGCGGGGTATATTTTCAATAATTATTCAAAAATTTGAATAAGTATTTATTTAAATGCGCGGTAAACAAACCCGACAAGCCAAGATCAGGGAAGTGCTCCAGGGAGAAATAATCGAAACCCACGAAAGTTTGGCGGCGGCTCTGTTGCAGCAGAGGGTAGAAGTCAGCCAGTCGACCCTGTCCAAGGATCTGCGCGAATTGGGGGTGGTTCGGGTGACCCGCCCCGACGGCGGATTTCGCTACACTCTGCCCAAATCCGGGGTGACTCTCCGGGACCGGCAAATCCTCGAGCGCGAAGTGAGAGATTTCCTCCTGGCTGCGGACCGGGCCCTGAATCTGGTGGTGGTCCGCACTGTCTCCGGGCACGCCCAGAGTGTCTGCGAGGCCATCGACCGGATTGGATGGCCCGAGATCATGGGCACAATAGCCGGTGAAAATACCATTTTCATCGTCTCGCGCACCAGCCCGGAGGCTGCTGCCGTGGTAGAGCACATCGCCGCGGTCCGTGGTGAGGCTTCTTGAGAATCCATGCAAGCTTTGCAGGAATATATTGACAAGGCCGCTGTCCTCATCGAGGCCCTCCCTTACATCCAGACCTTTCGCGGCAAGGTGGTGGTGGTAAAGTACGGGGGTAGCACGATGAGCGTCCCAGGCCAGGCCGACACCGTGCTGAAGGACATCGTTTTCATGGAGAGCGTCGGCATGAAGCCGGTGGTCGTCCACGGCGGCGGTCCTGCCATCAGCCGCCGCCTCGGGGAGCTTGGAATAGAGAGCGAGCGGGTGAATGGCCTGCGGGTAACCGACAAGGCCACGATGAGGGTTGTGGAGGAGGTGTTGTTCGGGGAGGTGAATGCCGGCATCGCCGCAGCCATCCAATCGCTGGGCGGCCGGACGGTGGGGGTTTCGGCCAAAGAGTCCGGTGTCATGCACGTGCGCAAGCACATGGCCCGAACGGCCGAAGGGATGGTGGACATCGGATTTGTGGGTGAAGTCGAGCGCATCGATCCTGCCCCGCTCTTCGATTTTATCGGTTCGGGCAAGATACCAGTGGTAGCTCCGATCGGCTGCGGTGCGCTAGGGGAGAGCTATAATGTCAACGCCGACACCGCCGCCGGCGAAATCGCCGCGGCCCTGCAGGCCGAGAAACTGGTTTTTCTAACCGATGTGAAGGGCATTCTGAAGGATCCCTCCGATGAGACTACCCTGCTGTCCACGGTCCATGTAAAAGATGTGAAGGGCCTTTCCCGGGAGGGTATTGTAGCGGGAGGCATGATCCCCAAGGTCAATGCTTGCGTCAAGTCGGTGAAAGCCGGGGTGCGCAAGACCCACATCATCGACGGGCGGATACCACACGCGATGCTGCTGGAATTCTTCACCGACGAAGGTATAGGAACCCAGATAGTCCACTGAGACGGAGGGAGAGATGAGGACAAAAGACATCATTGCATGGGAAAGCCAGTACATTCTACAAACCTATGGACGGCCCGCCATCGCCCTCGAAAGGGGCGATGGAGTCTTCCTCTTTGACACCGATGGCAATCGCTATCTCGATTTCGTCAGTGGCCTTGCGGTCAACGCTTTCGGCTATGGAGACGACGAAATCCTCGAGGCCATCACCGAGCAGGCGGGGAAGTTGATCCACGTTTCCAACCTGTACCACACCCTGCCTTCGACCATACTGGCCAGGCACCTGGTGGAAAACTCGTTCGCCGACCGCGTCTTTTTCTGCAACAGCGGCACCGAGGCTTGGGAGGCATCGCTGAAATTTTGCCGCAAGTGGGGCCATACTCAATTTGACAAGCCCAAGTATCGTTTTATCGCCATGAACAACTCTTTCCACGGGCGCACTTACGGGTCCATATCCACTACCGGACAGCCCAAGTACCACAAGGGATTTGAACCTATGCTGCCCGGAGTCGACTTCGCGGATTTCAACGACCTGGAATCCGTGCGCAGGGCAGTGAGCGACGAGACCTGCGCCATCCTGGTCGAACCTTTGCAGGCCGAAGGCGGTATCCACGTGGGGACCCGAGAATTCCTGCGAGGGCTGCGGGCACTGTGCGACGAGCGCGGAATTTTGCTGGTATTCGACGAAATTCAGGCTGGGTTGGGGCGCACGGGTACCCTGTGGGCCCATCAGCAGTACCAGATTGAGCCGGACATCATGACTTTGGCAAAGGCGCTGGGGGGCGGTCTGCCCATCGGGGTATCGCTGCTGCGCCAGCAGGTGGCGGATGCCATTGAGGCCGGCGATCACGCTGCCACCTTCGGGGCCAACCCGGTGTCCTGCGCTGCGGCTCTGACCGTGTTCTCGAAACTGACCGCGAAGGGCTTTCTCGACGAGGTTCGTGACAAGGGGGAGTACATGATCGCGCGCTTGGCGAAGATTAGGGAGGCCTGGCCTGACCGCGTCAAGGAGATCCGCGGCCGCGGCCTGATCGCCGGGGCGGTGACCGAGCGTCCCGCCGCCGATTATCTGCCGACCTTCCGCGAGCGCGGCATTCTGGTGGCTACAGCAGGTCCGGATGTGGTCCGGTTTTTGCCCCCGCTGGTGGTGGGCCAAGATCGCATCGGCGAGGTAATGGATACCTTTGACGAGATTCTGGGCCAGGGGGTGGACTGATCATCAATAAATCGGCATGGGGAGGGCGTTTCGGCGCAGCCACGGACAAATTGATGGAGAGCTTCAATGCTTCCATCGGTTTCGACTGCAAGCTGCTCGAGGTGGACATAGACGCCAGTGTAGTCTATGCCCGGGCCTTGCACCGCGCCGGGGTTCTTGACGGCGATGAGGAACAGCGCCTGGTGGAAGGCCTGAGTCAGGTGCGGCAAGAGCTGGCTGCCCATGAAGGCCGGTTCGATCCGGGGCTCGAGGATATCCATATGGCAGTGGAGAAGCGCCTCGCCGAACTCATCGGCCCCCTGGGGGGCAAGCTGCACACAGGACGCAGTCGCAACGACCAGGTCAACGTGGATGAACGTCTCTACCTGCGCCAGGCGATGGCCGCAGTGCGCCAGCGGATTGGCCGCCTTCAAACGGTGCTGGTGGCCGCAGCCTCGACCCATATGGAGGTGGTGCTGCCGGGGTACACTCATCTGCAGCAAGCCCAGCCCATTTTGTGGAGCCACTACGCACTGTCGCTGTTCTGGATGCTCGAACGCGATGACGGGCGTCTCCAGGATACCTGGAAGAGGGCGGATCTGATGCCGCTCGGGGCCGGCGCCCTGGCTGGCAGCGCCTTTCCCCTGGACCGCGAATTCATGGCGCGGGAGCTGGGCTTCAGCCGGGTGGCGCCCAATAGCCTGGATGCGGTCAGCGACCGCGATTTTTTGCTCGAATGCCTGGCGGCCCTGTCCATCTTGATGATGCACTTGAGCCGGTATTGCGAGGATTTGATCATCTGGTCGGCAGCGGAGTTCGGCTTTGTCGAACTGGCCGATGCTTTTGCCACCGGATCGAGCATGATGCCGCAGAAGAAGAATCCGGATTCATTGGAACTCATCCGCGGCAAGACAGGGCGCGTCTACGGGGACCTGATCGGGTTGCTGACGACGATGAAAGGGATTCCCCTGACTTATGCCAAGGACATGCAGGAAGATAAAGAGCCCTGCTTCGATGCGCTGGAGACAGCGGCGGTTTGCCTTGATGTTTTCACCGCGGTCTGGGAAACCATGGACCTGCGACCCGAACGCATGGCGCAGGCGCTCGACGCCAACGTTCTGGCGACGGACCTGGCCGATTACCTGGTTCGGCAGGGGACACCCTTCAGAGATGCCCACCGAATTGTCGGCGGGCTGGTGCACGAAGCTTCGGAGTCGGGCCGGAGCCTGACCGATCTGGGGTTGGAGGAGTTGCGCCGGCACTCGAAGGTATTCGGTCAAGAAGCACTTGAATTGCTGGGGGCGCGGAAGAGTCTGGAATTGCGCAATATTGAAGGTGGCACCGGCCCGGGTGCGGTACGGGCCCAGTTGGAGAAGGCGCGCGCCGTTCTTGCCCGCAAAGCCGGAGAGGATTAGCCCCAGCAGCCTGAGGCGATTAGGGGGAACAATAGGGTGAGTGCTCCGGGATCGCCCAGGTCCCGGAGCGCTTTTCTTGCTGGAGAGTGAAAGGTGCGGTAGTTTGTTCCCTCCGCACGGTCCGGTGGGATTTTCATTTCCAGGAAATGAGTCGAATTATGGCCCATAAGGTCAGTGTCAAAGAGGTGCGGTTCTTCATGCGCAACGTGCGCACCCGCATGCCGTTCAAATACGGGCTGGCGACCCTCACCTCCGTCCCCATACTCCATGTCCTGATGGAGATCGAACTCGAGGACGGAACCCGGACCGAGGGCATGGCGGCGGATATCCTGCCCCCCAAATGGTTCGACAAGGATCCGGCCAAAGACTACGAGCACAACGTCAGAGATCTGATCGCGGGTGCACGCGGGGCAGCGGCTGCCTACGGGGAAGCCGGAAAGACGCCGAAGAGCGTTTTCGCCATCTGGCGGCAAGGCTACCACGCTTCCCTGGCCGCCGGTGAATCGAAGCATTTGAACCATCTGACCTCAGCCCATGGCAGCACTCTTATGGAAAGGGCCCTCATTGATGGGTTGGGGCAGGCTCTCGGCACGACCTATCACGAAATGCTGAGGAACAATGTGCTGGGGGTCGAATTCGCCGAGATCCACTCAGAGTTGGCGGGAGTAACGCCGGCAGCCGTGATTGCTCCTGCCCCGCTGAGGCGCATGTACGTCCGCCACACGGTGGGACTGGCCGATCCGATCTGGTCCGAGGAAATTCCCGATGCGGAGCGCCTGGACGACGGATTGCCCCAGTCCCTCGAGGAGTACATCGAGAAGCAGCGGATCTCCTACTTCAAGATCAAGGTCAACGGAGACCTGGAAGGCGACCTGGAGCGCCTGCGCCGCACAGCCAGGTTGCTGGACAAGAGAGAGGCGCCGTATTTTGTGTCTCTGGACGGCAACGAACAATACAGGGACATGGAGACCTTTCTGGAGCTGATAGCGCGGGTGCAGGAAGACCGGGACCTGGACCCCTTCTACGCCAGCATCATCTACATCGAACAGCCGCTCGAACGCAGCGCCGCACTGGACCCCGCCCTGGCAGCGGGGATCCGCTCCGTTTCGGCGCGCAAACCCATGGTGATAGACGAGTCCGACGACGATTTGGGTGTCTTCAAGGCCGCGGTCGAGTTGGGCTATCTCGGCGTTTCCTCCAAAAACTGCAAGGGGGTGCTCAAGGCTCTGACAAACCAGGCCCTGGCGCGCCATTTTGGCGAGGGCTACTTTCTCACCGGCGAAGACCTGATGAATCTCCCCATCGTGGCGCTGCATCAGGATCTGGTCCATTTGGCCGCCCTGGGCATCGCCCACGCCGAGCGCAACGGGCACCACTATGTGCGCGGACTGGATCACCTTTCCGCCTCCGAACGCCAGGGTTGCCGCCGCTCCCACCGGGGCCTCTACCACGAATTGGGAGATTCTCTGGTCCTGGGCATCAGGGACGGTCGCATCGAATTGGATTCCCTGCAACTGCCTGGGTTGGGCGTGGGAGTGGCACCCGACCTGGATTCCATGGAGCCGCTTGAAGAATGGGAGTTCACCTCGCTGGAGTAGGCTATGGATCCGCTGATTACATACTTCCATGCCCATCCCCTCATTGCCCTGGGGCTTGCTCTCCTGGTGGGTCTGCTCTGCGGCAGCATTTTGAGGAAATTGATGAGGTTGGCCTTCTGGCTGGGACTTGTCCTCCTCATCGGGCTCTACTTCACCCACCGGGCGGCTCAGGAGGATTGGCGCACCAGGGCGGAGATACTGCGCGAGCACGGGGCGGAGTTGTTGAAGAAGGCGGGTGAGCAGGTGAAGAAGTACGGGGAGGATGCCCTGGAAGGAGGCAAAAGAGTGATCGAGAAAGAACTGTCCGAGGAGTAAGGATCTGCCTCGATTGCTCTTGGCCAGTTGGGAATCCGGCCCAGTATGGGCTGCGCTACACAGTCAAAGCCTCCCGCGGCAGGCTCGACCCCGAAACCGGAACCGCGCAGAGCGGTGCGGTCTAACCTCTCCAAGGTTCTGCCTCGGTGCTCCCGGCGCCTGCGGAGCCGGCCCCGATTAGAGTGCCGGTGGACTATGCTCTGCCGGCCTCCTTCAGGTGCTCCTCGAATTCCTCTTCCGTGATCACGGCGATCTCCAATTGCCGGGCCCTGGCAAGTTTGGAGCCGGCCTGCTCGCCGGCGATTACCAGGTCGGTCTTCTTGCTGACGCTGGCGCTGGTTCGACCCCCCAATTTTTCGATCAGAGCGGCTGCCTCGTCGCGGTTGTACCTGTTAAGGCTGCCGGTGAGGACCACCGCCTTTCCGGTGAAATAGGACTCCGCGAATTCGGCTGCGGGTTCATCCAACTCCAATTGCAAGCCGGCGTCCTTCAATTTATCTATCAAGTTCTCGGTGCCGGGGGCGCCGAAAAAGGCGGCAACGCTGCGAGCGATGGTGGGGCCGATTTCGGGGACGGCTTCCAGTTCCGCCTCACTGGCTGCGGACAACTTGCCGATGGAGGAAAAGTTGCTGGCCAGGGTCTGGGCAACGGTGGAGCCCACGTGGCGGATACCCAGGGCAAAGAGGACCCGGGGGAAGGGGCGGGTGCAACTGGCGCCGAGGCGGTCCAGCAGGTTGCGGGCGGATTTCTCTCCCATGCGTTCGAGGCTGGTCAGGCTCTCAAGGTCCAGGGAGTAGAGATCGCCGGCGTCTTTTACCAACCTGCGTTCAACCAGTTGCGCGAGGATGGCCGGTCCCAATCCTTCTATGTCAAGGGTCCGGCGCGCGGCGAAATGCTGCAGGCGGCGCTTGAGTTGGGCCGGGCACGCCGGGTTCTCGCAACGGACCGCCGCCTCGTCCGGGTCACGGACCAGCGGCGCCTCGCACGCTGGGCATTCATCGGGGAACTTGAAGGGCTTGGTGCCTTCGGGTCGCATGGCGCCGATTACGGAGACAATTTTCGGAATGACGTCTCCACCCTTTTCAACCACGACCGTATCCCCGGGCCGGATGTCCTTGCGGCTGATTTCCTCCTCGTTGTGCAGGGTGGCGCGCTGAATGGTGGAGCCGGCCAGGGGGACGGGTTCGAGCAGAGCCACCGGCGTGACGGCGCCGGTTCGTCCTACCTGCAGATGAATCCGGTGCAGCACCGTCGTTGCCTGGCGCGCGGTGAATTTAAAAGCCATGGCGCTGCGCGGGCTTTTGGCGGTGGCTCCGAGGCGTTCTTGCTGGTCCAGGCTGTCCACCTTGACCACGGTGCCGTCGATCTCGTAGGGCAGTTCATCTCTGCGGATCTGGAAGTATTCGTGGAAATCGAACGCGGCTTCGATCGTGGGACAGGTCACAAAGTGGGGGTTGGTGGGGAATCCCCATCGCCGCAGAGTTCGGAGGTGTTCCACATGGGTTGCGGCCACCGGTTCGGGGCAGCGCAGCCAGTAGGCGAAAAAGCGCAGCCGGCGGCGCGCTACCAGGCGCGGATCCTGCAGTTTCAGGGCACCTGCGGCGGCGTTGCGCGGGTTCGCGAAGGGTGGCTGTTCTTCCTCTTGGCGCTCGTGGTTGAGGTCGGCGAGGTCCGCTATGGACATGTAAACCTCGCCGCGGATCTCGGCGGTGATATGCGGCTGGCGCAGACGCAGGGGGATGGAGCGTATGGTTCTGACATTTGCGGTGATCGCATCGCCCTGGACTCCGTCGCCGCGGGTGGCGGCGCGTAACAGCAGGCTGTTCTCGTAGGAAAGACTCAGCGCCACGCCGTCGATTTTGAGCTCGGCCACATAGGCCACCTCTTCACCCTCGAGGGCATCTCGAACCCGCTGGTCGAAAGCGAGAACGTCGGCGCGGGAATAGCTGTTGTCCAGGCTCAGCATGGGGGTGGTGTGGCGCACCGTGGGGAATTCGGAGGTGGGCAGGCCGCCGACGCGCCGGGTGGGGGAATCCTGGCGCTGGAGGTGGGGGTGTGCCTCTTCCAGTTGCCGCAGTTCGGACATCATAAGGTCGTATTCCCGGTCGGATACGAGCGGGTCGGCGAGGACGAAGTAGCGGTAGTTGTGGGCCTCCAGTTGATCGATGAGATCGGAAATTTTTTGCTCTATTTTCCGGGTCATGGGCTGGGTCGCAAAAAGGGGGGATCCCGGCTGGCAGGGGCCAATTATACTCGGCCCTTTGAGCTTTGTCAAACGGGCTCAGGCACAGGCAAAAGCGCGCCGGGAGTGGACTTCCAGGGTATCCACCCCTATTTTAAAGTCTCGCAAAAAAACTGCGCGTCGTCAGGTGGATGGAGCAAGCGTGCCCTCTTTTTCTGCATATTTGGAGTTGACCAAGCCGAAAATCTCGGCCCTTGTGCTGTGTACCGCCAGCCTGGGGTTTTTCTGGGGCGGCAAGGGCATCCATTCATGGTCCCACCTCTTTTATACCTTGTTGGGGACCGCGTGCGCTGCGGGGGGGGCGTCCGTACTCAACCACTTTCTCGAGCGCGACGTGGACCGCCTCATGGAACGCACTCGCCATCGACCGCTTCCCTCCGGCCTCGTCAAGCCTTCCAGCGCAATGTCCTTTGGACTTTGCCTGGTGCTGACCGGGGTTTTTGTCCTGATGGTGAAGATCAATCTGCTTACCGCTTTCCTGGCATTGCTTTCGGCCTTCCTCTATGTGGTGATCTACACCCCCATGAAGCGGCTGACCTGGCTGAACACCTCCTTTGGGGCCATACCCGGCGCTCTCCCTCCCATGGGGGGCTGGAGCGCCGCAACGGGTGGACTTGAAGCGGGCGCCTGGGTCCTCTTCCTGATCCTTTTCGCCTGGCAGCATCCGCACTTCTTCGCCATTGCCTGGATCTTCAGAGAGGATTACCGCCGCGGCGGATTCAAGATGCTGCCTGTGGTTGAGGTGAATGGCAGGCGCACCTGTCGTCAGATCATCGGCTTTTCCCTGGTGCTGATCCTGGTGTCCACCCTTCCGACATTTCTGGGGATGTCAGGGCCAATCTATCTGTGGGGGGCGGTCATCATGGGGTTGGGAATGCTCGCTGCAGGTATCGCCCTCACCTTTTCCAGGACAAACCTGGATGCGCACCGCTTGCTGAAGGTTTCGGTGGTTTATCTGCCCCTGTTGCTGCTTTTGAGCGTGCTCGACGTAGGGTTCTAAAGGGTCTACCCACCAGTACCCGGGAATTCATTCGCCGCGGTATTCCCTCCCAGCGGCGTTGCGCTCACTCGCCCTATCGCCCTGAAACGGCTCGATTTTGCTCCTTGCGGCCGGGGTGCTGAAGCGTCTTCGATCAGCAGGATATTCCCCGAACCCACAGGGTAGCAGCCGTCTCATCGATCTCGCAAGGGCCGGTGAGAGACCTCTTGGAACCGGTCTGGCATCTGCTCGACAAGGCGGCTGGCGCGCTGGTACTCCCCGGGAGTATTGAGGTTGGTAAAGAGGAGATTGTGGACATCGAAAGCCTGCCATTCGCGGGGATCCAGAACGCGCAGGTCCACCTCGTCGTAGAAGGACGGCATGTGGAGTTGGTGGCGCTGTATGGCCGCTTCGACGGCGGGCAGGCAGGAGCGAGTATAGAGGGCGCACAGGGGCTGGAGGCCTGTTTCACTTCTGGGAACGAGGGCCTGGTGATGGCCGAGTTGATCGAGCATGAAGCGCAGGAAGTCGGTGGTGAGGAAGGGTAGGTCGCAGGCCAGAAGTAGAAGCAGGGGAGAGCCGGCCCTTTTGAGGGCGGTATGAAGTCCGCCCAGGGGTCCTAGATCAGGGTGCAGATCCGGGTGGATGGGGAGTTGGAGATGGGTGAAAGTTCTCCCCCTGGGCGCGATCAGCATCCAGTCCGCAGTCAGGGGAGCGGCGGAGGCGATTACGCGTTCGATCAAAGTGGAGGATCCGAGCTTGAGCAAGGCCTTTTCATGGCCCATGCGGCGGCTGCGACCCCCGGCCAGAATGGCCGTAGAGACCTGCACAGTTGTCGGTGCCCCTAATGTTTGCTATCCGCGAGGGCGTTGATGAGAGCGGCTGAATAACCGGCTCCGAATCCATTGTCAATATTGACCACCGTCACCCCGGAGGCGCAGGAGTTGAGCATGGTGAGGAGGGCGGCAATGCCGTTGAGATGGGCTCCATAACCCACGCTCGTGGGCACCGCGATTACGGGTTTGTCCACAAGTCCTCCAACCACGCTGGGCAGGGCACCTTCCATTCCGGCTACAACCACGATGACGCGGGCAGACCTCAACTGGTGGCGATGTGCCAGGAGGCGGTGAAGGCCCGCGATACCTACGTCGATTATCGATTCCACCTTGGCACCCATGGCCCTGGCTGTAACAATCGCCTCCTGGGCTACAGGCAGGTCGGAGGTCCCGGCTGAGACCACGGCGATAAGACCTAGTTCTTCCGGTATGGGGGCGTCGGGAGGGCGAATGAGAACCGTGCGAGCTGTCTCGTCGCATTGGGCGTGGGGAAAGCGTTGCACCAGGGTTCGGATGGCCTCCGGTGCAGTGCGGGTCGCCAAGACAAAAGTGCCCCGTTCTGCGAGGCGTTCGGCGATGCTCAAGATCTGCTCGGGGGTTTTGCCCTGGCAGAAAATGACCTCGGGATAGCCGGTGCGCAAGGTTCGGTGGTGGTCCACCTGGGCGAAGCCGAGGTTCTCAAAAGGCAAGTCCCGTAGTTGGTCGAGGGCATTTTCCGGTGTGAGAGCGCCGGTGGCTACTTGCCGTAACAGCTTATATATGGTTTCCTGGTCCATTTGCGCGGGATGGTGAATCCCCTCTGCTTGAAGCTAAAGAGCCCGATATGGATATGTCAAGTTGTGTGCCTCGGCGAGATTTTGCGGACAAGCCTCCGTCCGCCTTGTGAGCGCTCCAAGGCCTACCCTGGATTTTATTCGCCGTGCAGTAGCGGCCTGCGGCCATACGTCCACATGGCATATTCCACCAGTCGGGCTCAATTCCCGCTTTTGCAGCTCGGGCCCAGCGGGCCATGCGATCCGGCGAGCTATTCCAGGCAGGGCGCCCTAGCGGCAGCAGCGAAAACCGGTAACACTATCAAAATAGTTGGCATAGGCAGGCAGGGTTGCCAGGCTGTCGAGTTGCCTGGTGGAGCTGAAGTCGATGTCGGACGCGAGAGGCGCAAGGGGGGTGCCGAGGAAATCGCAGCGTGCATCATTTGCCGCAATAATGTTGCTGCTCAAAACCCTTTGACCCAGAACTTCGCCCGAGACATTGGAGACCTGTAACCATTCCCCGGCGTTGCCGCACAGATCGTAGACCCCTGCCGAACTGAAGCAATTGACGAATGTGCCCGAGGCGGCAAGATCTTCCAAATTTCTGCCGGCCACCTCCGAACCTTGGGTATTGCAGAAGCGACGACCAAAGGATTGGCCGGCGAAGAGGGCAGGATCGTCGGGAGAGGAAAAGAGACCCTCGTCCTGCTCCCGGCAGGCATGGAGCCATTCAGCTGGGGTGCAGAGGCGTTTGCCCAGCGAATCGCAGATCTGGACCGCTTGGAACCACGACTGTGCCAGCAGGGGAATTTCACCTTTTTGGTTCGGGTATTCGTATATATCAATTTGGTAGGGACTGCCGTCCGGCAGGGACAGGGCTGCCATCCCGGTTTCGGGAGGTTCGCGGTCGACGACGACGTGCACAACGAGCTCGGCGCTGGCCGTGTCGAGACCGTCGGAGGCCAGCGCCCTGAACCGGTAGTCTCCCAGAAATAGGGGAATGAAGGTCAGTTGCGAGTGGTTGTTGTCAATTCGCAGGGACCGCAGGTTCTCCAATGGTGTCCCACCTGTTTGTTCCCATAAATAGGTCAGATCGTCGCCGTCCTCATCGGCGCCGGATACCTCTATGGCGACCAGAGGGCTGGTGAAGGATACCACGGTGTCGGCAGGGGCCGCGAGTGTGGGAGTTCTCTGAGAGACCTCGACGAAGAAGGTTTTGACGATTTGCTGCTCCAGGGCTTCTTCTTCGCATTGCTGGCGATTCGCTATCGCGGCGACCAGCTCACACTGGCGGTCGGTTATGGCGACGACGAGCAGGTAACTTTCGATGGAACCGTCGATGATCTCCGGGGCGGTCCAGATGGTGGCGGGATCGGCGGGCGCGTCGAAGCGGTTGGGAATCTCTTCCGCGTTCTGTAGTTGGCCCATCAGTTGCTGGATCTCCTCGCGGCCGGCAAAAGTGCTGGATCCGATGGATGTTGCCGTTGCAGCATTGACCCGAAAGGTCATCCAGCGGTAATAAAGGGGGTCGTCGTCTTCGTCGGAGACGCGTACCTCCACTTCCACCCGCCCCTTCGGCCCGCGGCTCACGCGCGTGGTATCGGCATTGCTGGATTGTAGAACGGGAGGCTCGTTGGCGATTTCCTGGTGGACCAAACTACAGGTATTCAGACAGAGGAGAAGCAGGAACAGCGCGAGTGCGGGGATCATTCGCCGTCGCTGAGGAGCAGGTCGAGAATGCGTTCCAGATCTTCGTTGTCGTAGTATTCGATCTCGACCCGCCCCTTTTTCGGATTGCGGCGGATATGGACAGCCGTGCCGTAGCGGTGTTGCAGCCTTTCTTCGCAGGCCACCAGGTGTGGATCCCTGGCTTGCTCTTGGGGGGCGGGAGCCTTGCCGCTACTGCCGCGATGCGTTTTGACGGCGTTTTCCACCTGGCGCACGGTCATCTTTTCCGCAACGCACCGGCGGCCCAGTTCGAGGCGTTCCTCCTCGTCCTCGAGTCCGAGCAGGGCGCGGGCGTGGCCGACTTGCAAAATGCCCTTTTTGAGATGTCCCTGGATCTCCACCGGCAGGCTGAGCAGGCGCATGAGGTTGGCTATGGTCGAGCGGTCCTTGCCTACTTTGCGGGCGACTTCTTCCTGGGTCAGGTAGCAATTGGTCAGCAGGGAGCGGTAGCCTTCGGCTTCTTCGACGGGGCTGAGATCCTCGCGCTGGACGTTTTCGATCAGGGACAGCTCCATCAACTCCTGGGGGGATTCGATCTCGTGAACGATGGCCGGAATGGTGTCGTAGCCGGCCATCATGGTGGCGCGCCAGCGGCGCTCGCCGGCGATGAGTTGATATCCCTGTCCCACCCGGTTTACCGCGATGGGCTGGATGACTCCCTTCTCCTTTATGGAGTCGGTCAACTCGTCAATAGGTTTCTGGTCGAACTCGGTGCGGGCCTGGTAAGGGTTGGGTTCTATTTCGTCTACGTTCAGGTAAATGATCTGCCGCCCGGAGTCGCCCTCGGAACCGGTGTCGGTGTACTCGGGGATGAGCGCATTGATGCCCTTGCCGAGGACAGGCTTCTTACCCATGGTTGATAACCTCCCCGGCCAGGCGCATGTAGTTCTGCGCGCCCGGGGACATGATGTCGTAGAGCAAGATGGGCTGGCCGTGACTGGGGGCCTCGGCCAGGCGGACATTGCGGGTGATGGCGGTTTTGTAGACCTTGGTGCCGAAATAGGATTTAACCTCTTCGGCTACCTGGCGCGCCAACCTGAGGCGACCGTCGTACATGGTGAGCAGGACCCCGGCAATTTGCAGCTTGGTGTTGAGGTGGCGCTGAATGAGGCGGATGGTGTTGAGCAATTTCCCCAGACCTTCGAGGGCGTAGTACTCGCACTGAATGGGGATGAGCACCGAATCGGCCGAGGTGAGGGCATTGATGGTCAGCAGCCCCAGGGAAGGAGGACAGTCGACGATAATGTATGAGTACTTGCCCTCCAGCTCTTCGAGAAGCCCCTCGAGCTTCTGCTCGCGGGCGATCATGTTGACCAGTTCCACCTCGGCGCCGGCAAGATCCCGGTGGGACGGAACTACAGAGAGATAGGAAATTTCTGTCTTGCGGATGACGGCTTCGGGAGTATTGTGCCCTAGCAGAGCGTGGTAGATGTTCTCTTTTTCGACCTCGGGTTCCTGGATGCCGCAGCCGCTGGTGGCGTTGGCCTGGGGGTCCATATCGATCAGCAAGGTAGACTGTTCCGCTACCGCCAGGCTGGCAGCCAGATTTACGGCGGTGGTAGTTTTGCCTACTCCACCCTTCTGATTGGCGATGGCGATGATTCTGCTCATAAGTCTTTAGCCGAAAGTGCGGCCTGGGCTGCGGCCAGGCGAGCGATGGGCACGCGGTAGGGAGAACAGGAGACGTAATCCAACCCTGCCTCATGACAGAAAACCACCGAGGCTGGGTCGCCGCCGTGTTCGCCGCATATACCTACCTTCAAAGTTTTGCGCGCTTCCCGGCCCTTTGCCGTGCCGAGCCGCACCAACTGACCAGTTCCACTCTGGTCGAGAGTCTGGAATGGATCGGCGTCGAGGATCCCTTTCTCGAGGTAAACCGGCAAAAACTTGCCGATGTCGTCACGGCTGTAGCCGAAGGTCAACTGAGTCAAATCGTTGGTGCCGAAGCTGAAAAATTCGGCGGTGGCGGCGATCTGGTCCGCCACTAGAACGGCCCGCGGGATCTCGATCATGGCGCCGACGAGGTAATCGATCCGGGTCCTGGTCTTCTTGGCCATGGTGGCGGCGATGCGGTCGGTCATATTCTTCAGTTCGGTCAATTCGCGCACCGTGCCGACCAGGGGAATCATGATCTCCGGCAGGACCCGAACGCCGCGTTTCTTGACGTTGCGGGCGGCCTCGAAAATGGCCTCGACCTGCATCTCGTAGATCTCCGGGAAGGTGACCCCCAGGCGGCAGCCGCGGTGGCCCAGCATGGGATTGAACTCGTGCAGGGCGGCGACCTTCTTTTTGAGTTGCTGCAGGGAGATTCCCATTTCCCGGGCGGTTTCGCGCTGCTGCGCCGGTTCGTGCGGCAGGAACTCGTGCAGCGGCGGGTCGAGTAGGCGGATGGTGACCGGCAGGCCGCTCATGGCCTTGAAGATGCCCTCGAAATCGCGCCGCTGCATGGGCTTGAGTTTGGCCAGAGCCCGGCGGCGGCCGGATTCATCCTCTGCCAGGATCATCTCTCGCACCGCGACGATGCGGTCCCCTTCGAAAAACATGTGCTCGGTGCGGCACAAGCCAATGCCCTCGGCGCCGAGTTTGCGGGCTACGGCGGAGTCGTGAGGGGTGTCTGCGTTGGTGCGGACCTTGAGCTTGCGGGCTTTGTCCGCCCAGCTCATGAGGGTGAAAAAATCCCGCGAGAACTTGGCCTCTTTGGTGGGTACCTTGCCCAGCATTACCTGGCCTGTGGAACCGTCGAGGGAAATCCAATCCCCCCTTTTGACCACGTGGCCGTTCGCTTCGAAGAGATTCTTCTGGTAGTTGATGGTGATATCGCCGCAACCCGCGACGCAGCACTTGCCCATTCCGCGGGCTACCACGGCGGCATGGGAGGTCATGCCCCCCCGGGCGGTGAGGATGCCCTGGGCAGCGTCCATGCCGCCGATGTCCTCCGGCGAGGTCTCGAGGCGGACCAGAATGACCTCGCCCCCCCCCGCCTTCAACTTCTCCGCTTCCTCCGCCTGGAAAACCACCTCCCCTGTGGCCGCCCCCGGAGAGGCCGGCAGACCCTGGCCGATGACTTCCTTCTTGCCGGCCGCGTCGAAGGTCGGGTGGAGGAGTTGGTCCAGCTCTTCGGGCCTGACCCGCTGAATCGCCTCATTCCGGGAGATCAGACGTTCATTGGCCATGTCCACCGCGATTTTCACCGCCGCCGCCGCGGTGCGCTTGCCCGATCGGGTCTGAAGCATCCACAAGCGGTGCTTCTGAATGGTGAATTCCAGGTCCTGCATTTCCTTGTAATGGCGCTCCAGCTTCTTGCAGACCTGCAGGAATTGGCGGTAGGCCTTGGGCATATGATTTTGCAGCCTGGCCACCGGCTGGGGGGTGCGGGTGCCGGCGACCACGTCCTCGCCCTGGGCGTTGACCAGGTACTCGCCGTAGAGGGTCTTTTTACCGGTGGAAGGATCGCGGGTAAACGCCACGCCGGTGGCGCAATCGTCGCCCATGTTGCCGTAGACCATGGATTGGACGTTGACCGCGGTGCCCCAATCGTGGGGGATGCCTTCGATTTCCCGGTAGCGGATGGCGCGCTGTCCTTGCCAGGAGCCGAAGACGGCACCAATGGCGCCCCAGAGTTGCTCGTGTGGATCTTCGGGAAAGCTGCGCCCCAGGCGCTTTTTTATTTCTTCCTTGAACTCGGTTGCCAGTTGCGCCAGGTCAGAGGCGCTCAGTTCGGTGTCGAGCTCTACCTTGCGGGCGTGTTTCTTCTTTTCTATCAGGGCCTCGAAGGGATCGATCTCCTTGCCCTCGGGGCGCAATCCCAGAACCACGTCCCCGTACATCTGCACGAAACGTCGGTAGACGTCGTAGCAGAAGCGGGCATCTCCGGAGTGGGCGATCAGCCCCTCGACGATCTCGTCGTTGAGACCGAGGTTGAGCACCGTTTCCATCATTCCGGGCATGGAAACCCGGGCCCCGGAGCGCACCGAGAGCAGCAGAGGATTGCGCGGGGCTCCGAAGCGGCTCCCCATGGTCTTCTCGACGGCGGCGAGGGCTTTGTTCGCCTGGCCCTTGAGCTCGCGGGGATAGGATGCTTGGTGGAGGTAGTAGTAGGTGCAGACCTCGGTGGTAATAGTAAAGCCGCCGGGGACCGGCAGGCCGAGGCCCGCCATCTCGGCCAGATTGGCGCCCTTGCCTCCCAGCAAGTTGCGCATGGAAGCATCGCCTTCGGTTTTTTCAGTGCCGAAAAGATAGACGTATTTCTTTGCCATATTGGAAAAGAGCTTTTTGAAGTCGGTTAAAATTCGGAAAGGAAGGGAATCCAGCCTCGTACATAGCCACAATAATTTGGATTAATATAGAAAAGAGGTATGGGCGCGCAAGGGACATGTAAACCTGCTGCTTTCGCCTGAACTACGACCAGACACTTTCCCACTTTCCGCTGACCGCCGAGCGGTAAATGGCCAGAGCGGTGCGCAGTTCGCCGAGTGACTGTTCGGGGCCGGCCTCAAGGGGCTTGCGGTCGAGGCCAGGGGCCATGGGCTTCTCCAGGAGGACGTGTTTGCCCGCCTCCAGGGCCTGCAGGGTGGCGCTTTCGTGCAGATCGTGGGGCAGCATCAGATCGACGGCATCGAAGTCGCCCCGGTCCAGCCCTTCCTCCAGGGAGGAGAACACCTGGGCGCCGGTTTCGGCGGCGATGGCTTCGGCCCGGCCGCGGTCCGGATCGATGGCGGCGGTTACCTGGACCGAGGGCGCGCTTTCCTGGATGCCGTCCAGATGAAACCGGGAGATGGCGCCGCATCCGACGAAGGCGAGTTTTAAGGTCTTGGACATGGGGTGGGAGCCTCACTCAATTTTATATAAAGTCGCTGAGAGAATGCAAGAAGATAAGAAATCCCAAAGGGGAAAACCAATTTTTCATCTGGTTTTTCTCGATTCTGGTGTACTTGTTGCAACAACTGGTGTACTTGTTGCAACAATTTGATATGTAAGCAGTTACAGTTCCTCTTGAAGGTCCGTGACCGGCGGGAAACGGGGCTCCGCTCGACAGCACCGGAGAGCTTGCGACCGCGGTGATGCGGGGCACCCGTCTGCGCCTGTGCTTCAACTCTTTTTCTGGATCCGATGAGCGAGGAAGATGGCAGTGGGGAGGAAGAACAGACCGATCAAAAAGAGGTGGGTGAAAGAGAGCCAGCTTGCGAGCGCGCCTCCCATGATCGGCATCAACCCTTGAGGAAGGCCAAGGGTATTCATGAAGCTCGTGTAGGTAGAGCGCCGATCTTCAGGTGCGAGGTCCAGGACGAGGGCCATGCGCCCGGTGAACATGCCGCTTGTCGAGAACCCGTTGCAGAGGAACGTTAAAGAAAAGAAAAGCACTTGCGAGTTGAATGTCGCGTCTATTCCGAACACGCTCAGTGGCCTTACTGGAATAGCCGGGACCAAAGGGGGCAACAACGGGATCGCCAGTGACGCGGCGAGGAGGTAGGTGCCGCCGATCATAAGGGTGCGACTGCCGCCTCGTGTGCCTGCCCAGGCCCAGATGCGTTGGAAAGGATCGAACTGAACTGCATGACCGAAACGAAGAGTCCGATATAGGCGGTCGAAACGTGCAGATCGGTCAGGGCGAAGGGAACGTAGAAAGTAGTCCCCATCATAGCGGCCGCCCAGAGATAGCGCAAGATGAAGAGGCGACGGTAGTCCGCGTCTTCCTGCAGCAGGCGGAAGCCACTCGCAAGGTACGACCGCATTTCGGTTCACGCGCGCGCCACGTCCTCGATCGGCTCCCGAATCATCCCGAAGAGCAGGATTGCAACCCAGGTAAAGACCCCGCTGATCATGAAGAGGACCGCATAGCCTCTCGGGAAAACCAACCTGGAGGCGTCGCTCAACAGATAGGAAATCACCACCCCGCTGCCGATCGCGAGGCTACCGCCCAAGAGGCGGCGCAACGCGAACACGCGGGCTCGATTCCCCGAAGGGATGACCTTTCCCATCACGTCCATCCACGGAACGTTTGTCACTCCCATGAGGGATGTCGACACGGCGTACAGGAGCAGGAAGATTCCCAACAGGATGGCTGGCGGCTCTTCCGCCAGCAGCCACGTGGCCACGCTGATCATTACCAGGACAACCGCGCGGCCGAGCCCGACCCGTACGGACAGAGGCATCTTCCGTTCCCGGCCCTCGATCAGATTGGAAATCAGGATCTGAGGCCAGGCCCAACCGATTCGCATCATAGCCCGCGACACGCCGACGAGCAGACTCGATCCGGTCAACAGCTGGATGTAAGCCGGGATGATGGCCTCGGAACTCGCGAACGAATAGGCGAACTGCATCGTGCCGCCATTCAGAATCACAAGGCGTGCGTTTCGTTGTTTCTCGGCGGGATCCGGCCTTTCGTCAGGTTCGGTTTTGGGCTGAACCGTATCGTGAAAATAATGATCGCCGCCCGTAGGGAGCGGCGATGGGATGGATGGTTTTTGGCTGCTGCGCTTCGCTATCTAAGGCCAGGAAGTACAGCGGGACCTTTCAGACATACCCTGATTCAACTCTGACATGGCGTGGTGCAAGGATGAATCTGTGGAATGCCGGCGCAGACGGGATTTACCTCTTTAATTACCTGGCCAGAGATGGGAGATCTCAAAATGCTGGCAGACAGGGCCAAGTTATTCGGCCTGAACCGGACAGGCTAGTGGCGTGTTTGGAAGTCTGATAAGAAAAGACGAGATAGTAGAAAAAATTGCGACCTGAGCGATTGATCAGCGCTCGCCAGCTTTGATCCGCCCCCAGCTTTCAGGAAATGCAGAGGTCGCTTCTGACCCTTGGCGGAGGAAGTGCGCTCCCTGCGCTTCCAGCAGCAGGCGTGCGCCGATGCCGGAACGGCCGAAGTAGGGCTCGAGCAAGCCGCGAAAGGCCGAGCGCACGTGGCCGTTGAAAAGACCGCCGCGCACGACGCGGTGGGTGCCCGAGGCCGGACCCGCAGGATCTACCTGGCTCGCGCTGGAGTAGTCCCCGTGCCAGTCCTGCACCCACTCCCACACATTGCCGTGCATATCGTGCAAACCCCAGGGATTGGGCTGCTTGAGGCCCACCTCCTTGGGCCCCTCGGGGTCGTTGTTGCTCAGGTACCAGGCATGGTTTACCAGCCTGCTCTCGTCGTCGCCAAAGGACCACCGCGTCGTCGTTGCCGCCCGCGCCGCGTACTCCCATTCTGCCTCGGTAGGCAGGCGATAGAGCGAATCGCCCGCAGCCTGGTTGAGCCGGTGGACAAAGGTCTGCACGGCCTCCCAGGTAAACTGCTCGACCGGCCGATCGGCGCCCGGTCGGTAGCTGGGGTTGCGACCCATGACGGCCTGCCACTGCTCCTGGGTGATCTCGTACTTGCCCAGATAGAACCCCTCAGTGATCTCCACCTGGTGCTGCGGTCTTTCTGCGGCATATCGGTATTCGGGTGCTTCGAAAGGGGAACCCATGAGGAAGGTCCCCGGCTCGACCCAGACGAAATTCATGGTGGCCCTGCCGGGCAGTTCCACCGTTATTTCCTCCTGCGCATCTCCGCCCCCTGGAAGCAGCCCGCTGACCAGAGCCATTGCCAGTACTATGCGCATCTGTTTCATGGCAGTTCTCTCCTTGCCGACAATCATTATTTAAATGTAAGACAAAATTCAGATTAAAAGGTTCTGCGCTCCTTATCAAGCTCCACTGCCCATTCGATTTTGTGGGCGTTGTGGATGAGTCGGTCCAGGATGGCGGCGCCCACGGTGGGGTCCTCCGCCAGCCGATGCCGGGCGGCCATGGGATATTGACTTGTATGGCCCGGGTTGACTCGTCAGGAAGAAAATTAATTTTGTTCCTGAGTAACTGTATTCTTATTATGTTGCAAATGTCAAATTGGATACACCGATTTGCAGATAAATCTGTCACCAAAAGGAGGTATTTCATGAATAAATCGATACTGGTCGGTCTGTTCCTGATATTGGGAGCCGGCGCAGTCGAGAGCCAGGAGGGAAAAGGGGTTCTCTATGGGAGCGTGCTCGACAGGTCCGGAGAGGGACTGTCAGGGGCGATTGTCATAGTGAAGGGCCCCGCCCTGGAGGAGGAAAAGGCGACGACCTCGGACGAGACAGGCGCCTACCGGGTTGGGGATCTGCCGCCCGCCGCCTACGAGGTCAGGGTTTCGCACATCGGCTATAAAAGCGCCATGCGGGCAGATCTCGTGGTGCCTGCAGGGCAGGACGTGAAGCTCGATTTCGTGCTCCAGTTCCAGGTCATTTTTCTGGAGCAGAGCGTGGTTTCCGCCTCCCGCCGGCAGGAGAAGATTCTCGATGCCCCGGCCTCGGTTTCCGTGGTCGAGGGCAGCGAAATCCGCAACAACCCGGGGCTGAGCGTCGCCGACCACATCAAGGACCTGCCGGGGGTGGACTTCGCCAAGACGGGGCTGGTTCAAAGCAACGTGGTGGTGCGCGGCTTCAACAATGTATTCTCCGGGAGTATGCTGACGCTGACCGACAACCGCTTGGCCCGGGTGCCCTCGTTGCGGCTCAACGCCTACAATTTCATCCCGGTCACCAACGACGACGTGGAGCGCATCGAGGTGGTTTCAGGGCCGGGTTCCGCCCTCTACGGGCCCAACAGTGCGAATGGGGTCATGCACATCATCACCCATTCCCCCTTTACCTCGCAGGGGACCAGTGTGCAGGTGGGGATGGGGGAGCGCAGCCTGCTCAAGGGGTCGATGCGGCACGCCGGGGTGGCGGGAAGCCGCCTGGGCTACAAGATTTCAGCCCAGTATTATACCGGGACGGATTGGGAATACAACGACCCGGATGAGGAGGATGCGCGGAAAAAGGATCCAACCATTGAGGAGCGCGGGTTCGATGTCGAGCGCAGGAGCGCCGAAGTGCGTTTCGACTACAGGGCCTCGGACGACTTGACCGCCATTCTGTCGGCGGGATACAACCGGGGGGACCAGATCGAGTTGACCGGTGTGGGTGCGGGTCAGGCCAAGGATTGGACCTACAACTACGCCCAGTTGCGGCTGCTTTACCGCGACTGGTTCTTTCAGGCCTTCCGTAACTGGAGCGATGCGGGCGATACCTTCTTGCTGCGCACGGGGAAGCCCATCGTCGACCGCTCCTCCCTGACCGTATTCCAGGCGCAGCACACCTCCCGTCTGGGCCAGCGTCAGCGCCTCACCTACGGCATTGACGCCCTGTTGACCCGGCCCGATACGGACGGCACCATCACCGGCAAGAACGAGGGCGACGACGACCTCAACGAGTTCGGCGGCTACGTGCAAAGCGAGACTTCTCTGAATCCGGCGCTGGACCTGGTCCTGGCTCTGCGCTACGACAACCACAACCGCCTCGAGGATCCCCAGCTTTCCCCGCGCGCCGCTCTGGTCTTCAAGCCGAGCGAAGTCCAGACCTTGAGGCTGACCTACAACCGGGCTTTCGGCACGCCCTCGACCAACAACCTCTACCTCGACCTGCTGTCGGAACGAGACCTCTTCGGGCTAGATCCGAACTTCGCCCCCCTCTTCAAACAATTCGGTCTGGGGGAATTCAAGTCAATCGATCTCCGGGCCCAGGGAACCTACAGCAGCGGCTCGGACAAAGGGCTCACCTTCAGGCGGGACGCAGCGGGACGGCCCCTGTTTCGCTCGCCCTTTGCTCCGTTGGTCGCGACCCGATCGGCCCAGGCCGGGCTCGCCCCCGGCGCTGCCGCCTATCCCATCGGGGCCGACGGCTATCTGGCCCTGGACCACCCGGTGACCACCAACGTGATGTGGGGAATCGCCCGGCAAGCGGTGCTGGCCCGGTTTGTGCCCCTTTTCCAGACCCTGGCGGCAGGCGCCCTGGTGGCGCGGGGCATGGGGGCCGAGGACGCCCAGGCGGCGGCCGGTCAGTTGGCCGCGGCCCTGCCGGGCGTCGTGCCCGAGCAGTTGCCCGGACTTCGCAACAGGCTGGGCAAGCTGAACCCGGAGACCAGAGGTTTCGACTTTGCGGCCGCGGACGGCGCGCCCATCAATGCCTATGACGTGCCGCGCATCAAGTCCTCCATCACCCAGACCCTAGAGTTGGGCTACAAAGAAGTAGTGGCCGACAACCTGGTGGTGGCCTTGGATCTGTACCAGTCCTGGGTCGAGGACTTCGTCGCCCCTCTGGGCTTGGAGACCCCAAACGTCTTTCTCGATCCCCAGATTCTGGGCGCGGCCCTGGGTGAAGGAATCGGCAAGGCGTTGGAGGATCCGGCCAACGCCAATCTGGCCGCGGTCCTGGCGGAGTTGGACGCGATGAATGTGCCCGAAGTGTTGGAGGGCAATAACAATGGGACACCGGTGGACGAGATGGTCGATCTTCTAGTAGGGAAGGCTGCGGCAATTCCCTACGGCACCGTCTCCCCCGAGCAGGCCTCCGATCCCTACGCGGTGATCGCCAGCTACCGCAATTTCGGCGAGGTGACCATCCGCGGGCTCGACCTGATCCTGGCCTACTACCCCGGCGCCGACTGGAAGCTCACCGGAAACTACTCCTTCGTCGACGACAATTTCTTCGAAAATCTGCAACTGTCCGCCGGCGATGGGCCCGGAGGAGGCGCCGATATCGCCCTCAACGCCCCCAAACACAAGGCCAAGCTGGGGGCGGCCTACAACTTCGCCCAGTTAGGATTGGAGGTAGGTGGCCAGGTGCGCTACACCGGTTCCTTCCCCATGAACTCGGGGGTCTACGTGGGCGAGGTGGATTCATACACGGTGCTGGATCTCAATCTGACCTACCAGTTGCCTTTGGAGCAGGACCTTGTGCTGCAGGTCGACGCCGGCAACGTGCTGAACCAAGCCTACCGGTCCTTCGTCGGCGCCCCGGAGGTGGGCCGCCTGGTCTTTGGGCAGGTGGGGCTGCGTTTCTGAGTACAGCGGAAAGGATGCAAAAAGCGGGGAGCATGGCTGCTCCCCGCTTTTTTCTAGCTGCTGTGCAGGGCGCTCTGGTGCTCTCGAATCGCCCCGGATCGGGGACAGAATCTTCCGCAACAGGTGGACAAATTACGGGGAGGAACATCCTCACAAACTGCGTTTCAGCTCCAAGCCTCCGAAACGCTCGCAGGAGAAAAAAAATGTACAGATTGCTGTCTCTGGTGTGATCTTATGGTGCGGGGTCATCTGGGCCCAGCCGGGGGGATTTATCGAGGGGACGGTCGCCGGGGAGGAGGGCGAGGACCTGTCCGGTGCCAATATCACCGTAAAAGGAAGAGACTCTGCCGGGAGGAGCCGGCACCGTAGCGGCCCCCGGAGGGCGGTTCCGCCTGGCCCTTCCTGCGGGAGAGTACGAAGTCGAGATCACCTTAGTCGGCTATCGAACGGAGGTGCGGAAGAAAGTGCAGGTGGAGGAGGGTCGCACCACCAGGCTTGAGGTGGTTCTGGCGGATCAGGTTATTTTTCTCGGGTAGAGCGTGGTGTCCGCCTCCCGCCGCCAGGAAAAAATCCTGGACGCCCCGGCCTCGGTATCCGTGGTCGAGGGCAGCGAAATTCGCAACAACCCGGCGCTGAGCGTCGCCGACCACGTCAAGAATCTGCCGGCGGCGGACATTGCCAAGAGGGGGCTGGCCAATGCCAACGTGGTGGTGCGCGGCTTCAACAATGTCTTCTCCGGAACCCTGCTCACCTTGACGGACAACCGCATCGCCCGGGTTCCCTCGCTGCGGGTCAACGCCATGAATTTCATTGCGCTCACCAACGAAGACGTGGAACGCATAGGGGTGGTCCTGGGCCCCGGGTCTGCCCTCTACGGGCCCAACAGCGCCGATGGGGTCATGCACGTCATCACCCGTTCCCCTTTTTCCTCGCAGGGCACCAACCTGTACCTGGGGATGGGGGAGCGCAGCCTGCGCCATACCGCGGTTCGCCACGCCGGCGTCGTGGGTGACCGCCTGGGCCACAAGATTTCGGGCCAGTACTATAGGGGAACGGAGTGGGAATACACCAACCCGGAGGAGGTGAAAGCGCAGGCGCAAAGGCAGGCGGAGATAGATGCAGGAGCGGATTTGCCGCCTCTCAATACCCGCGATCCCGACACCAGGAACCAGAGCGTCGAAGTGCGCCTGGACTGGCAGTACAACTTCGCCCAGTTGCGCCTGCTTTACCCCGACTGGTTCTTCCAGGCCTTCCGCAACTGGAACGATGCTGGCGATACCTTTTTGCTGCGCACGGGAGTGCCCGTCGTCGACAGGTCGTCACTCAACGTGTTGCAGGCGCAGCACACCTCCAGCCTGGGTCAGCGCCAGCGCTTCACCTACGGCATCGACGCCCTGCTTACCCGGGCCCGATACCGACGGCACTATTATAGGCCGCAACGAGGACGACGACGACCTCAACGAGTTCGGCGGCTACCTGCAGAGCGAGACTGCCCTGAGTGAGATGCTGGACCTGGTGCTGGCCCTGCGCTACGACTACCACCGCCGCCTCGAAGATCCCGAGCTCTCCCCCCGGGCGGCCCTTGTGTTCAAGCCGCGGCAGACCCAGACCTTGAGGGTGACCTTCAACCGGGCCTTCAGCACCCCCACCGCGAACAATTTCTACCTCGACCTGCAAACCTCCAGAGATCCTTTCGGTCTGGGCCCGACATTCTTCCCCCTTTTTGCGGCGCTTGACCTGGGAGAGTTCAAGTCCATCGATATCTGGACCCAGGGCAACTACAGGAAGAGCACCGGCTACGGCTTCACCTTCAGGCGGGACGCAGAAGGCAGGCCTTTCTTCCGCTCCCCTTTTGCTCCCCTTGTGGCCGGCCAGGCGGCCCAGTTGGGACTGGCTCCCGGCGCTGCCGGTTTCCCCATCGGGCCCGACGGCTATAGGGCCATGGACCACCCACTGGTAACCAACGTGATGTGGGGGATCGGCCGGCGAGCGGTGCTGGCACAGCTTGGGCCTGCTTTCCAGTCGCTGGCCGCCGGAGCCCTGATGGCCCGGGGCATGGCCGCCGCAGAGGCCCGGGCCGCAGCCGGCCAGTTGGCCGCGGCCCTGCCCGGAGTAGTGCCCGAACAGTTGCCCGGCCTGCGCAACGTCATGGGCAGATTGAACATTGAGAATGAGCCTATAGGCGAAGATCCCGATCCGGATCGGCCGCCTTTCTTCTTCGTGGAGGCGGACCGCACTACCCCCATTACGGCTTATGACGTGCCTCGCATCGAGTCGGCCATTACCCAGACCATCGAGTTGGGCTACAAAGGGGTGGTGGCAGACAAGGTGGTGGTGGCCGCCGATCTCTACCAGTCCAGGATCGAGAATTTCGTCGGCGCGATCTCGGTGGAGACACCTACTGTCTTTCTCGATCCGCAAAGTCTGGGCGCTGCCCTGGGGGAAGGGATCGGCAAGGCGCTGGCCGATCCGGCCAACGCCGAGGTGGCAGTGGCCCTGGCGGCACTGGACGCGGCCCAGGTGCCGGGGGTGGTTCAGGGCAACAACAACGGCACGCCGGCGGACGAGCTGGCCGGTATCCTCACTGGGCGGCGGCGGCCATCCCTTACGGCACGGTCTCGCCGGAACAGGCATCCGATCCCTACGCGATGATCATGAGCTACCGCAACTTTGAAAGTGTGACCATCCGCGGGCTGGATCTGAGCTTGGCCTATTATCCGGCCGATCACTGGCGGCTTATTGGGAACTATTCCTTCGTGAACGACAACTGGTTCGAGAATCTGAAGTTCTCCAGGGCCGAAGGGAGCGCCGACATCGCCCTCAACGCGCCGCGGCACAAGGTCAAGCTGGGGATGGGCTATGACCTTGTTGAGTGGGGGCTGACCCTGGGCGGCCAACTCCGTTACATCGATTCTTTCCCCATGAGCTCGGGGGTGTACGTGGACGAGGTGAATTCCTGCACGGTGCTGGATCTCAATCTGACCTACCAGTTGCCGGTAGAGCAGGACCTGGTACTGCAGGTCGACGCGAGCAACGTGCTCGACCAGGTCGGACTGCGCTTCTGAGCAGGCAAAAATGGGGGCAAGTCAAGGGCTCAGAAATGGGCGGATGCGGCTAGAGCCGGTTTTTGCAGAATGTAGAGGGTGCGGTCGCGGGTGGCCATAAGCAGGGCTTTGACCCGGTCCAGGGTGCGGGGAGAGCGGATCTCCGCACTCCAGGTGGCCCAGTAGCCGCCATGCTCGAAGCGCCGCGCCTCCAGCCCCAATTTCTCGAAGCGGCGCCGCAGATATCCCTTGGAAATGGTGTGGGGATGTCCCTGGTCTATCTGAAAACGCTCCATCGACCAGCGCACCAGGCGGCCCCACGGGTGGTAGGTGTTCTGGCGCAGATAGACCACCCCCTCCGGTTTGAGCACGCGCTGGATTTCATCCAGGACCCGGTCCGGTTCGGCGCAGTGGTCGAGGACGTTGTCGATGATGACCAGGTGGGAGTAGTCGGCGGGAAAGGCTAGTACACCTCGGCGCAATTGATACATTTTATTATTGTCAGGCCATCAAGGCTTTGCCCGTGTATGTCCATTGGAACGGCTTGGCCCTAGTGCGGTTGAAGTATTCGATAAAGGACAAGACGCGTTCTTTGAGCTGTTCCACCGAGGAGAAGCTGGCGCGTTTGAGCAGGCGGCGGACGAGGATACTGAACCACAGTTCAATCTGGTTGAGCCACGAGGCGCGTTTGGGCGTATACACGAAACGAATGCGGTGCCTGGAATCGGCCAGGAAGTCGGCGCGGGTGGCGCACGAGCGCAGGATCCCGCGGCGTCCCTTCTTGCCCAGATCCTGATCGAGATCGCACAGAACCGCCACCAAGTGGACCAGGGATTCGGATGGGTGCGTGTTGAGGTTGTCGACGATGAAGATCCATTCGCCCTCCAGATCGCTGGCCACCGTCTGCAACAGGTGGTGGGCGAACTCCTCCTCGCTGCGCGTGGGGGCCATCGTAGGGGCCAGGATGCGACCGGTGGCGACCTCGAAGTTGGCGATCAGATTGTGCGTGCCGTGGCGGACGTAGTGCGCCTCCTGCCGCTCGACAAATCCGGGGATCGCCGCCTTGGTGGGATGCAGGCGCTCCAGTGCCTGCATGCCGGTCTTCTCGTCGCAACAGATCAGATGCACCCCTTGCTCGTGCAGCGTCAGGGCCTGTTCATACAGGGTACAGACCGTGGACACCTGGTGGCGAAACCGCTCCGGGTCCTCCGGCTCCGGGTTGAGCCAGGAGCGGATCCGATGCGGCTTAAGATCCGCCTGATTTTAAAAAACGCCCCACCGTACGCACCGAAATGCTGGACACGACGTTCCGTTTTACCGCCTCTTCGGCCACCTCTCGGGGGGTCCAGTGGGACACCGGACGTTGCGAGTCCTCGGGGGGCTCACAGGCGATGGCGATGATTTCGACGATTTGCTCGGGGGTGAAGATCCCCTGCCAGCCCGAGCGCGGGGCATCCCCCAGCGTCTCGGTGACGCAACGGCGCAAGTCCGAAGCGCAGGCGCTTTCTTCGGCCGCCTGCAAACGCTCTCGGGCCGCCGCCCAGCGCTGCCGCCAGCGGCCCACCGTGCCGGCGTCCACGCCCAAGTCCTTGGCCAGATCCCGGTTAAGGCCTCCCCGGGCGGCGGCCAGCACGATTCGTGCCCGCTGCACCAAACGCTGTTCCCCCGTGGGGCAACGAACCCAATGCTCCAAGACCTCCTGCTGTCGAGCGCTGAGCTCGATGTCAGGGGCAATTCGCATCTCTTCGACGTGCTCCTTTGTCATCATACGGGGAGCCGTCGTGGGAAGAAAAAGGCAACCAGGAGGGGACCGCCCTGCTCAAAGATAATAAAAGGCTAGAATTGCGCCAAGCAGCACTAGCTTTTCGCCGCTCCCGGTGCGGTAGTGCACCGCCGGATCGCGGTAGGCCCGGAAGCGCTCGACCAAAGCGTAAAAATTCTCCAGCGGATCGACCCCGTGGCGCTCGTTGCTTTCGCCGAGATGGGTCAGGATGCCGGCGGCACCGCTGCCTATTTCGAGGATCCGGGTATGGGGCTCCAGGGTGAGGATGCCGCCCAGTTCGCGGCGCAGGTCCCGGGCGACGGCGGCGTAGAAATCCAGGTCCATTGCGTCGGCGCGGGATTGCCACCAGTTGCGTTCACAGTTCTGGGCCTTGTACCAGCGTTGGGTCGTCATGGGGGGAGCGATTGGATGGGCATGGCGGTCCGGAGGCTGGGCGCCGGAGCCCACCGGCGTTCGGGATTCGGACCGAATATCGAAGCCTCGTCTGCCAATGTCAAGGCGCCAGGCGGCCCCCGCGGCAACGGTCGTCGAGGCCGGGAGGTGGGTGTTCAGATTTGAAAAAAGTGCTCCTGGTGGATAACTTTCCTGTTGCGGAATCCTGTCAATAACCCTGCCACAACAACCGAGAAAGGCGCAGCTATGAGCGGCGAGAACCGCATCGAATGTACGTTTCTGGCACAGGAAGACCTCCTCCGGGCCGAATGCCTGGATATGCGGCTGGCCATGAGCGCCGCGGAAAAGGCCATGCTCGCCTTCCGCCGCAACGAGATCCTTTTCCCGGAAAAGGTCGTGCAGATTTTCAACCAGGACACCCAGGAACGCATCAACTGCCTGCCGGCGACGCTGCTGCCGCAAAAAATCTGCGGGGTCAAATGGGTATCCGTGTTCCCGGATAATCCCCGCAAATACGGGATGCAGAACCTTTCCGCCGTCCTCATCCTCTCCGAGATCGAGAGGGGGTTCCCCATCGCCTTCATGGACGGAACCCTTTGCTCCAACATGCGCGTGGGGGCCATGGGGGCCCTAGCCGCCAGGCATCTCGCCCGGCCCGATTCCACCAGCATCGCCTTCATCGGGGCGGGCGAGCAGGCCAAGATGCACCTGATCGCAATGAAGACGGTTTTCCCCTCCTTGACGGAGTGCCGCGTTGCCGCCAAATACTCCAGCGAGGAGGATCAGTTCGTCGAGGAGATGTCCCCCCTCTTCGCCGACATCCGTTTCGTCGCCACCTCCACCAACGGGCAGCGGGCCATGGAGGGGGCCGATATCCTGGTCACCGCCACCAGCGCCCAGGCGCCTCTGCTCAAGGCAGCCTGGATGAAGCCAGGAGCCTTCTACAGCCATATCGGAGGCTGGGAGGACGAGTACGAGGTGGCGCGACAATGTGACAAGATCATCTGCGACGATTGGGAGACGGTGAAGCACCGGACTCAGACCCTGAGCCGCATGTACAAGGATGGCGTCCTCGCCGACGAGGACATATACGCCAACCTGGTGGAGATCGTCGCCGGTGAAAAAGGGGGAAGGGGGAGCGCGGAAGAACGGGTCTATTTCAACGCCGTGGGTCTGGCCTACGTCGACGTGGCCATCGCCTACGCCATGTACCGGCGCGCCCGGGAGGCTGGGACGGGACACCAGATCCCCATCCAGGAGACCATGATTTTTCAGCACGAGAAGCTGGCGGACTGGATCCGGATGTAGCCGTCTGCGGACCGTGTGCAGCTTGAATAATCGGCCGATTCAGGCCTCCTTCACCCCGCCTTTTTGATCTCTCCTTGCTTTTGAATGGCTTGACACCTGAGCTTGAATCTACGTATTATTTCAAAAAACCAATACGTATAAATGTGCATGACAGGAGGCTTAAATGGCCGTTAAAAAGTTAACCCTGAGTGCCCCTGAGGAAGTTATCGCGGAGACCAAGTTGATCGCAGCAAAAAAGAAAACCAGCGTGTCAGCCCTTTTTGTCCGGCTTTTTCGCATCATTGACCAGGAACTCGATCCTGAAGGCACTTTGGGACCGATTGCCCTCCGTGCATCCGGAATAGTCAAGTTGCCAGCGGATGGAGCGGAGCGCGAGATGCTCGAAGACGCGCTGGCCGAGAAATATGGGTTAAGGTGAGGATCGTGCTGGTGGACACCAATGTTCTGCTGGATGTGCTCATTCGCCGAGAACCCCACTATCGAGCCTCATCACGGGTCTGGACCCTGGCCGAGCGCGGGGAAATTACGGCGTTTATTTCAGCCATCAGCTTCAACAATATTTACTACATCGTTCGCAAAGCCGAAAGCAGAACCAAGGCTGAAGATGTATTGAAACTGTTGCGGGATACATTCGATTGCGTGGCACCTGACGCCAAGATTATCAACCAGGCCATCGACTCACCGTGCGATGATTTCGAGGACGCCATCCAGTTCCACTCTGCCATCCGGGTTGGAGCCCAGGTTCTGATCACGCGCAATCCCAACGACTTCCCGCAGCCGGGAGTGAGCATTGCGACGCCTGAGGAGTTTCTGAAAATTCGAGCAGACCGACTGCGCGAAGGCCCATGAGCAGGGACATCGAAGATGGCTTGGATATTTTCCCGGACCGATTATTCGCTTGCTTCCCAATCCTCCTGCTGCTGCAGCGCGTAGAGGGAAGTATAGCCGCCAGACCAATCCGGCGGAATGAGGCAGGGACGCGGGTCGTGGCTGGCCCAGCGCGCGGCCTTGCCGCGCACAATGGCCCCCGAATACTGCGGACTGTTCAAAGGATTGGCGGTGTATGGGAAGGCGTCGGCCGCCGAGTAGATGTTGAGCAGCAGGGGACGCCCCTTGGGCGACAGGTTCTTCTTCGACCCGTGCACCGTGCGGCAGTTGTGGACGGTGATGGAGCCGGCCGGACCGGTCAAGTACTCGACGCGGTCAAGGTCGACGCGGGGCAGATCTTTCTCGGCGATGCAGCCGACCCACTGTCCGGCGGCGTTGTACTGGTCGAACAGAGGACCCTGGTGGCTGCCGGCCACCCCGGCCAGGGGACCCTGGTCGTCGTCCACGTCGTAGAGGTAGGTTCCGATGGTCAAGGGGCTGTAGTTGGTGTGGGGCCAGTAGGTGATGTCCTGGTGCCACTTGACCTCCTCGCCGCCTGCGGACCACTTGAAGTTCAGCTTGGAGTGGTGGTACTTGACGTCGAGTCCGACCAGATCGGCCGCCACGTCGGCCAGCGGCGACCGGGAGGCGAATTCCCAATAGATCGGATGCTGGTCCACCGGGCTGGTCAGGCGCCGCAGCCGCGGCTCGGCGGCGGTGTGGTCCGGCTCCAGGTCGAAGACCGCGTCCGAGTCGGTCAATCCCCGGCTGCGCTCGACCATTTCGTCGGTGGCGGCCAGCAGGCGCTCGATCCAATCCCGGTCGATGAGGCTTTCCACCAGAAGAAATCCCTTGTCGAAATAGGACTGCCGCTGTTCCTGGGTGAGGATTCTGGGTGGGTTCTGCATGACTTGCTCGGGGGTCATGATCGCTCTCCTTCTCGCTTGTCCTTGATTTTGCGCACCTATCCCCGGCCGTCGACGGCAACGGCGGTGGCGGTCTCCTGGGTCATCACCGCACTGCGCACCAGGGCGAGTTTGTTGGCGGCGTTGAAGGCGGCCACTTTGTAGCACTCCGCCAGGGTGGGATAGTTGAACACGGTGCGAATAAAGTAGTCGAGGCCGCCCCCCAGACCCAGCACCGCCTGGCCCACGTGGACCAGCTCGGTGGCGCCCGAGCCGATGCAGTGGGCTCCGAGCAGACGGCCGTCCTCGCGGTGGAAGATCAGTTTGACCATCCCCGAGTCGTCGCCGAGGATCTGGCCACGCGAGATCTCCTTGTAGTGGGCGATGCCGGTTTCGTAGGGCACGCGCTCGCGGGTGAGTTCTTCCTCGGTGGCTCCGACCATGGAGATCTCCGGGATGGCGTAGATGCCCACCGGGAAGTGGTGGCCCATGGGCTGGGCTTCGACACCGAACATGTGGCAGGCGGCCAGGCGTCCCTGCTCGCTGGAGGTGGCGGCCAGGGCGGGAAAGCCGATGACGTCACCGGCGGCGTAGATGTTCTCGGCGCTGGTGCGGTGGTGCTCGTTCACCTTCAGGCGGCCGCGCTCATCCGCCCGCAGTCCCACCGCTTCCAGGTTGAGGTCGTCGGTTGCGCCGATGCGGCCGGCGGAGAACAGCACCACGTCGGCGACGATGTGCTTGCCCGACTCGAGCTGGATGAGCCCCTTGGGCTGGGGCACCGAAACCACTTCCATGTGCTCCACCGCTTCGCCGCAGCGGAAGGTGACGTCGGCCTTGCGCATCTGGTGAATGAGCTCGTCGACGATCTCGTGGTCGAGGAACTCCAGGGGGCGCGGGCGCCGGTCGATCACCGTCACCTGGACCCCCAGCGCGGCGAACATGGAGGCGTACTCGATACCAACGACCCCGGCGCCGACCACGGCGAGGTTGCGCGGCAGGTTGTCCAGGTCGAGGACGTGATCCGAGGTCAGGATGGTCTTGCCGTCCGGGGACAGGCCGGGGGGATTGCTGGTGCGGGTGCCGACGGCGATGAGCACCTTGTCCGCCGACAACTTGCGCCGGCCCTCGAGGGCTTCCACCTGAAGGGTGTGACGGTCGAGAAAAGAGGCGCGCCCGCGAATGACCTCGATCTCGTTGCGCGCCAGATTCTCCTGGAGCACGAAGAGCTCGCGCTCGATGACCCGCTCCACGTGGGCCACGAGCTGCTGCATGGTGGGACGCGCCCGGGGGCGGAACCGCTCGTGCGCCTCCAGGCCCGGGCGCGAGTAGGCGCGGCGCACGGCTTCGCGGAAAGTCTTGGAGGGAATGGTTCCCGTCTCGATGCAGACGCCGCCGACCATCTGCTGCTTTTCGACCACGGCCACCCTCTTGCCCAGCTTGGAGGCCTGAATGGCGGCGCGCTGACCGGCGGGTCCGCTGCCGATGCAGACCAGGTCATAGGTGTAACGGCTGTCACTCACCGGCGACCTCCGGCGATTGCGGATGATCGCAGGATCAGCAGGGGAGGGTCCGGGTCCATGAACTCGATAACTACGTCCGCTCCGTGCAGCCCCCGGTCCTCAACGGTCTCAAGCACCTCATCTATGGAGTTGCCAGCGGCTAGAACTCCCTCCCGCCCCATCGCAACCCACTGGTTTGGGTACTTCACCACCAGGCTGGAGTGCTCTTTTCCCGTACGAGCAACGATTTCGTGGTACTCGTCCATCTCATCCATCAAGGATTTGGTGCCACCCAATCCGTTGATGATCTGATTCACATAATGCTCGTCCATAAGCGCCCGCTTCTTCTTCGTACCTCGATTATACCTCCGCTACTCATCGGGAATCAACACTTTTCTCACTTACACTCTTTTGCCCTGTTCGCGTCCCCTGCGAAGGGCGTTGGTGTAGCCCAAGATTTCAATTGCAAATTTGCACTGCGGCGCGGTCCCTCCGGGTAGCTTTATCGGGTGGTTTGGGGGACCTGGTCCGGTTCTAACTTTGTGTGGTCAGATCCGCAAACTGTTTGGCCAGCTGAACCGCCTCCCTGGCCGCATCAATATTAGGCTCTTCTGAAACCTCGGTCGGGTAGCGCATGGTCACTCCATACTCATCTAAAATTTCGGCCGCCAGCATCAGTCTCTCAAATTCCGGGTCTCGTGTTGTGCAGAGTTGGGTGAGGTAAACCAAATCGTGCACGTAGCGAAAAGGCATCGAATGAGCGGTTAGAAAGCCCTTCAGATATTTCTCGGCGCATTGCTGGGAGTGATAGCAAGCCATCGCCGGCAAAGGGGTTCCTGGCCCCAATGCCCGGCGGGCCATATCGAGGTCTTGAGCCGCGCCTTTTCGAACCAGTTCCGCTCAGGTCCCACGTCGTTCATACAACACTTCACCTTCTTCCAACGCTTTGTGGACCAGGGAATATGAATTTTTGCGCTGCTCGGCGAAGACTTCCGGAGAGCGGATAAGCACATCAACGGGCAGCACGAAATGCTCGGCAATCGCTCGCCGAATCGGATTGCCCCGCTGCTTTCGTTCTTCCTCTACGCGCATTACGACCAACAGGTCCACATCGCTGTGCGCTGCAGCCTGTCCTCGTGCATGGCTTCCGAAGAGAATGACCTGTTCGGGGTCAAAGCGTTCAACAATCAGTTGCGCCATGGCCTGGATAGTGTCTTTATCGATATGGGTTTCAGCAGGGTTCATGCCGTAATGCCTTTTCGCTGTAACCTTAGATAGCCAGAAAATAGCTTTTTCCCACCCCTTGAACAATCTCAAACCCATTTCCAAACTTCAGCCGTGCGCTCTTCTGGAACGCCACTCTTATCTCCATATCCCCTGTCTCCAGCGTTATTCATGTAATCCAGCGATATATTCCGGGAGCGGTATCAGCAGATCCCTCTTCGTCTTGGGGAAGGACGAATGGAAGTGTGTTGAGCAAAGTACCCCCGTGCTTTCCCGGCTCAGGTCGTGGAAGTGGGGGAGGTATAGGTTGCCAAGGCGGACGCGAAGGTGCGGCGTTCTTATTTCGTTCCAGACGAAGAGGGGTCCTCGTATCCGAAATCCCAGGCGAATGGGGCCATGTAGTGGAAGGTGTAGGTGAAGCGTAAAACGTGGTCGCGGACGGTCTTTTCAGCGCGTTTTGTCAGGTGATGCGGGCCCGACCTGAGGGCGAACTAGAAGGAGCGACCTATTAGGCAATGTCTTACTCAGATTCTGATTTTTTCGGCTTTTGTCGAGAGCGTAAAATTTCAGTACGCTTGCGCCAGAACTCCAGCTCCTCTTGGTTTGACTTCCCTGACAACAATTTTGCAACGTACTCCGCACCGCGACGCTTCAAGACGACACATGCAGGTTCACGAGTTGCCATATTGAATTACCTGTGATGGGGAAAATATACCAATGCGACCATGACCACTTAGCCTATTGACTGCATTATATTTCGATATTTTGTCAAAATGAACGATATGCCTGAAATTCCAGCTTACTATGAGATCGCAGCCTGACACGGTAGCAACTGCCACATGGAGAGCATCATCAAGTGATTCCTCGTTAACTACTTCTAGTTGAAAATAATTTAACCGAAGCCCCAAGGCTTCTTCACTAACATCTACGATATTGGCTGATGTTGAATAGTTGGCGAAAAACAGCCGGACTTTTTCTGGGGCTGGTTCAATCTCTGCTTCAACAACAGCAGAGGTTACCAAGATAAACCGGCCAGCGTCAATTTCATTAAAAACTGTCTGCTCGGGCCAGAGAACTCGTAGTCAAATACACCGCCAAAGACTGAGGTATCTGCATATATCTTCATCTAAACCATTCCATTTATAGAGCCTAACCTCGGTCACAAGCGGCGAGTATGGAATGAGTACAGCTTGTGAATTTTGCGTCCCCTGAGCGGATTACTAGCTTCAGAGCCCTCCGACCATACTCTTGAATTGAGTCCGACGCCTCTTTCGAGAAGCCAGCTCGCTGACTAGGTACGCAAGACACCCACTCGTTATCTTTGCTTTGTTCAAGCACTCTTCTTCAGAAAGGTTATGAATGCCCTCGCTTAGGACCTGATAGAGCCTCCCGAGCGGATTCAGTCCATCAGGTTTTAGGTATTCCGGCAGAGCGTGATTTGCAATCTTGATCTTCTCACTCATCGGAGAATCCTTCCGAAGTTTGGCAAGTTCAGTAACTTCAGTAGTTGCACTTGAGGATTGTGCATCTTCCTGAACTAGATCAAGAAGTTTATCTATGTTGTTTTCAACGATTCTTCTGAAGTAAGCGAAAGCAGCAACCCCGTACTCATGAGAAAGACAGACGACAGCCTTTTCGTAGTTTTCTAGGTCGTCCTTCAAGAACAGTTGTAGACCAGAATTTCTCTCAAGTTGCTTTTGGGTAGCTCACCGTACTTCTGGAGTCGAGTTGTTTCTTCATTGACGATTTGCTGAACATGATACTCGCGCTTAAATATTTTGCATGAGACGCATCTGAACTGGAAGTAGGAAGTCCCAGACCGCAGATATTGGTCTGGACTATTAATTCCGCTACCTTTTGATCTCAAGTCTTGAAACGGCCGGAGTTGTCCACACTTTTCGCAGAACGCATCCATTTCTCCAATCTCAAGGTTTCGGGGCTTGACCTCGGGCATTTCGAATTCCCGCCAGACGTACAAGGAGGAATTTTCCAAGAATTCCTTAATTTCGGAGTTGGAAAGCTGTTTCATAGGGATTTCTTCGGAGTTGAGACTGTGCAGTCGTCAGTGACAGGATTGGCTGTAGTTTCCGGACCCTGTTTCAGGAATTCATTTCCCTCTACTCATGCATGCTCGTCCAGGAAGACTGTTATCCCTAACGTATCTTTTCACCCACTCCCAGTTAATCACCGCTGTCGGCATTCCACAACCGAATCGCGAACCGAATGCCGCGGTAAAAACTACCACTGGCCAGGGTGCGGCCGTTCGGCGCAAACGCCAGGGAATTGACAGGATCTGTATGCCCTGTAAAGGCCGCCTTGAGTTGTCCGCTGTCGGCATCCCACAAGCGAATCTCGCCGTCCACACTGGAGGTGGCCAGAGATGCCGCCTCGGGGAAATATACAGCCCAGTAACTCTCTATAGTGGCCTTGAGTTGATGGCTGTACACATCCCAAAACTGAAGATTAATTGGTGAATTTCCAATATCGATCAGTGTGCGGCCGTCTGGTGAAATCACTAAGGACTTGACCCCGTTCCTATGCCCCTCCAGGGAGGCTTTGAGTTGCCCGCTGTCGGCATTCCACAATCGAATCGTCTTGTCATAACTCCCGCTAGCCAGGGTTCCGCCATCTGGAGAAAAGGCCAGGAAAATGGCCTGATCCTTATGCGCCTCGAGAGTCGCCTTGAGTCGTCCGGTGAAGGCATCCCAGAACCGAATCGTTCCGTCCCAACTACCAGTGGCCACAGCGGTCCAATCGGGCGAGAACGCAGGAGATCGAAATCCATTAGTATGTTGCGCAAGGGTTTTTATATGCTGTCCGTTCTCAGCATCCCACCATTGGATTCCTTCCCTGTCAGCAGTGGCCAAGGCGCTTCCATCCGGCGAGAAGGCCAGGAAACCGCCCCCGATAGTGGCTTTGAGTTGCCCGCTGTCGGCATTCCACAACCGAATGCCGAGCCCACTCCAACTGGCCAGCGATTTACCCTCGGGGGAATAGGTCGCGGAAGCGCTTCCATCTCCCGGCCCCTCCAGGGTTTCCTTTAATTTTCCGCTGGCCAGATCCCACAGCAGGATCGTGTCGGGCCGCAGCCAGGTAACAACCGAATTATTCCCGATTCTAATGTAATCTTGCCCCCCACTGATCAGGGTATTCCCATTCGAAGAGAAGGCCAAGAAAGTGACATTTTCGGTATGGCCCTCCAGGGAGTCTTTGAGTTGTCCGGTTGCCAGATCCCACAGCAACAGCGTGCCTTCCTGCCCCCCACTGGCCAGGGTTCCGCCATCTGGAGAAAAGGCCACAGAGAAGAATCTATCGGAATACCTGGTAAGCAGGGCGACCTCGGCCCCGGTGCGTGCATCATAGAGCCAAACCCCGATACTACTGGCGACGGCCAGTCGCGTGCCATCGCGCGAATAGGCGATCTGAGAGATTGGCTCTGCACCCGAAACTCCTAATACTACCGAACCTTTACCGAGGCGCGCCTTGGCCCCTTCGGGCAAACTCATCCGGGTATAGTCCTGGCTGTGGCTTTTCTGGGGGAACAGAACGGAGACCACCAAGAAACCGACGCTGAACAACCGGATCGTTTTCAATGGATAATCCTCATTTTGGTGGATTCATGGTAAATCCAAATTAGGATCGGCTGGCGTACCTGGCGAATTGCTCCCCAGTCTACTCGAGATAGAGCAGCCGCCGCGTCTTCACCCCGCCAAGGTATTGCAGTCGAGCGAAGTAGACCCCGGCTGACACCGCAGCGCCGAGCTGGTCGCGGCCGTTCCAGCGAACCTGGTAGCGTCCGGCGGCCTGGAATTGGTCCACGAGCGTGTACACCGACTGGCCCAGGATATTGTGGATCTCCAGCCGCACTGGTCCGGCAGCGGCCAGACGGTAGGGGATCAGGGTGCTGGCGTTGAAGGGGTTGGGGTAGATGGGGTCAAGGGCTGAGAAGGCAGATCTCTCTTGAGGCGCCACTTTTTTTGCAGCGCCAAGCCGCTCAACCGCCACCACCCTCGCGCCCCCGCCAAGGGTCAGCTCCAGGATTTGACGCCGGTTGCGGTTGAGGGGAATACTGTTCCACTTGCCCACTTCCTGGCCTCCAGCGCTACAAGCGCGGGCGCGGTAGTAGCCGCTGACGCCGGACCGGTCAGAACTGGAGATGGTCAGGGCCAAGCGGCCGGCCGCGTCGGTGACCCCACCCCAGATGTAGTCGGCCGGGCGACCGGCGATGGCGCGAGAGAACTCGACGTTCAGACCCGCGGCCGCGCCGCCCAGGATAGTCACCTCCATTTCCGTTATGTGGCCGGGGGGAGGTCGCACTTTCACTGTTGGTGGAGTGGAAGCGGCCGTTGCTCCGGGATACCAGACCGGTTGGAATCCGCCCCGACCGTTTCGGGTGATCCGTCCGATGCGCTCCGTCGCCACTTCCACCACGTAGACATGGGGCGGCCCCTCGCGATTCGAAGAAAAGGCGATGAAGGCCAAGTCCGGCGACCAGGACGGGTCCGATACGTGGGAGTAGCCGCGGGTGATCCGGCGGAGTGTGCCCTGCCCCAGGTCGAGGATGGCGAGCTCCCCATCGGCGGAGAACGCGATCCGGCCACCGCCGGGAGACCACGCGGGATAACCTTCCCACTCCGGGGCATCGGAGAGGACGGAGACCGCTCCCGAGAGAGGATCGACTGAGCGAATGTCTCCTTCCTGGGAGAAGGCGATGCGCCCGCCGTCCTGCGACCAGGTGGGATCTGAGGCCGGCGCTCCCTGTGTCAGCCGAACCGGATCGCCCCCCTCGGCGGAAACCAGGTACAGATCGCCGTCCCCGGTGCGGTCCGAAATGAAGGCGATCTGCCGACCGTCTGGCGACCAGGCAGGCTGGTAGTCTGCCCCGGGGTGATACGTCAGGGCCCGGACCCTGGCTGCGGCGCCGTCAGGATCGAAAATGAACAGGTATATCTCCTGATTCGAGGTGTAGCGATTCGACACCGCGGCCAGCGACCGTCCGTCCGGCGACCAGGAAGGGTTCCATAGTTTCCAGTCCACGTGAGGGACTGCGGGCCTGACCTCGCCGCCGGCTGTGGTGTAGATCGCTTCCCCGCCGTCGCGTCGTGAGGTGAAGGTGATCTCGTCTGTCGAGAGATCGGAAAGGTAGAGAGCGCTGTCGGCGGCTGCGAGGCTGTCCGCTGGTTCACTCGTCAGCCGGAATCCGTCTATGGCCATCACCGCCCACGCAGTGCCCGCATCCGCGTCCTCTACCCGGATATAGACTTCGACCCCGGCAAGGTCCTCGAGGCTCCAATGGTGCAGCTTGAAGGGATTCTGGCAGGGAAGAAGTGATTTGCGCAGTTCCTCGTGGTCGGAAGCCTTTCTCAGCGAGATCTGGCTGAGGTTGTTGTCGCAGGAGGGGCCGTTGAACCCGGAAATCCTGAACTCCAGGAATCCCCCCGGAGCGGTGAAGACTTCAGAAGAGAGCACACCCGTGTCGCGCTCTCCGTTGCCGTTTTTGCAACCGCCATCCCCCGGCCATATCTCGTTGCAGGTCGTGGCGTAGAAGCGCCCGCTCTTGCCGGGATGATCGAACTCCACGACATCCCAGGCCTGGCCACCGACGACCGTCCAGGAGCTAAAATCTCCCAGCTCGAAACCGCCGTTGCCGCCCAGGAAGTCCTCACCCGCCAGTGTGTTCGTCCACAGGACGGCGCTTGCTGAAACTGCTCGTAACAACCAACTCCAATTCATGTTACAGACTTCTTTCAATGGTGATTTCGTCGTTGGCTTGCGCCAGCGTTACATACAGGACAATGAACGTTGCTATCCGTTTCATTATGGCCTCCTGAAAATGTTCTTCCGAGAGTGGTCTTCTCCTTCGCAGCTTTTGCTCGTGCCTGCACCGGTAAGTCCGAGTACGAGCCGAGGGACCGATATCCAGGGTCATAGACGCTTGAGCTTTTCATGTGGATGAATGGCACAAAGAAGCTCCCTGATCCGAAACCAGGGTAAGGGTACAGCGGTGGAGAATCCCCTCGGAATCGCCAATCGGCCCCTAGGTGGTCTGGCTGCCCCGGGCCATGACCACCTTGCCGGTGCGGACCATTTCGCGCAGGTCGAACTTGCCCAGCAGGCGGTCGAGGGCGTCCATCTTCTCGGTGGTGCCGGTGGCTTCTATGGTGATGGTTTTGTCGGAGATATCGATGGTTTTGCCGCGGAAGACCTCGGTGATCTGCAAGACCTCGGTGCGCTCCTCCACGCTGCAGCCGACCTTGAAGAGGGCCAGCTCGCGGGTGACGGCCTGGTCTTCGCTGTGGTCCCTGGCGTGCATGACGTCCACCAGTTTGTCCAGTTGCAGAATAATCTGGTGGAGAACGTCTTCGGGGCCGGTGCAGGTGATGGTCATGCGCGAGGTGTTGGGGATGTGGGCCGGCGACACCACCAGCGACTCGATGTTGTAGCCGCGGCGGCTGAAGACCTGGCTGATGCGCATCAGCACCCCGGGGCGGTCGTTGACCAGCAGGCCGATGGTGGTCTTCTTGGCTTGCTTGGGAGGGATCACCAGAGCGAGGTCGGGCTCGGTGGCTATGAGGTCGCGGGAATCGTTCATCAGGTACTCCCCGTGGGTTGGGCCAGCCTGGTCCTGGGCGGCTCCACCAGCATCTCGTGGACCGCGGCGCCGGCCGGAATCATGGGAAAGACGTTGTCTTCCTTTTCGCAGTGGGCGTGGACGACGCTGGGGCCGTCGGATTCCAGCATCTGGGTGAGCACCTTGTCGATGTCGGCGGTGCGGCGCAGGTGCATGCCCTCGATGCCATAGGCCGCGGCCAGCTTGACGAAGTCCGGGTTGCCCTCCAGATCGACCCCCGAGAGGCGGTTGTCGAAGAACAGATTCTGCCACTGGCGCACCATTCCCAGATACTGGTTGTCCATGACCAGAACCTTGACCGGGATGTTGTTCACCGCAGCGGTGGCCAGTTCGCACAAGGTCATCTGGAAGCCGCCGTCGCCGACGATGGCCACCACCAGGTCGTCGGGCCGCGCCAGTTGCGCGCCGATGGCGGCGGGAAAGCCGAAGCCCATGGAGCCGGCTCCCCCCGAAGAGAGCCACTGGCGGTGGAAGCGGGTCTTGTAGAACTGGGCCGCCCACATCTGGTGCTGGCCCACGTCGGTGCTGACCACCGCCCTGCCCCCGGTGAGGTGGTAGAGACGGTCGAAGACGGCCTGCATCTTGAGGCCGCCCTTGCGCCCGTACTTCAGTGGGTACTTCTCCTTCCACGACTCGATCTGGGCCAGCCAGTCTTCGCTGTCCAGCGGCTCCACATAGTGGATCAGTTCTTCGAGGACCTGGCGCGCGTCGCCCTCCAGAAAGACGTCGGGCATGACCACCTTGCCGTATTCGGCCGGGTCGATGTCAACGTGGATCTTTTTGGCGTCGGGGCAGAATTCGGAGAGCTTGCCGGTGATGCGGTCGTCCCAGCGCCCGCCCACCGACATGATCAGGTCGCAGCCGATGACCGCCTTGTTGGCGTAGGCGGTACCGTGCATGCCGAGCATGCCCACCGAGAGCTCGTGCTGCTCGGGAAAGCTGCCCTTGCCCAGCAGGGTGTTGGTAACCGGCATGCGGGTCTTCTCGGCAAAGGCGAGGGCCACCTGGTGGGCTCCGGAAGCGATGCAGCCGCCGCCCAAATAGAGCAGGGGGCGCTTGCTGGCCTTGAGCAGTTCCCCCGCCTCTCTGAGGATTTCCTCGCTGGGCTTGGTCTGCCAGTGGTAGCCGGGAAGGTGGACCTTGGTGGGAACGGCGGCGCCGCACTCTGCGGTGGCCACGTCCTTGGGAAGGTCGACCAGGACCGGCCCCTGGCGCCCGGTGGTGGCGATGTGGAAGGCCTCCATCATGACCCGGGGGATGTCGTCCGCCCTCCTGACCAGGTAGGAGTGCTTGACCACGGGCATGGAAATACCGAATACATCGGCTTCCTGGAAGGCGTCCTTGCCGAGCATGGGAGTGATGGTCTGACCGGTGAGAATGACCACGGGCACGGAGTCCATGTGCGCGGTCAGCATCCCGGTGATGGTGTTGGTGGCTCCGGGGCCCGAGGTGACCAGGACGACTCCGGGTTTGCCGCAGGCGCGGGCGTAGCCGTCCGCCATGTGGGTTGCGCCCTGCTCGTGGCGGGTCAGGATGAGCTTGAGCTGGGGCGAATTCAGCAGAGCGTCGAAGATGGGCATGGCGGCGCCGCCGGGATGGCCGAAAATGTACTCCACCCCCTGGCGCTCCACGGCTTGGATCACTGCGTCGGCACCTCTCATTACAAGTTCCTCCCAAAAGACAATTGTTTAATTTATTATGTATACCTAATTATGGAATTATACTCTATTAAGTAAACATTGGCAAGTGTCTCAAGAGAAAAATTTGAAATTTCAACATAAATAAGCTGTGAAAAAATAAATTGGAAAGAAAAAGAGGGCTGTTTTACAAAAAAACAGCCCTCTTGCCGGAACCGTACCACTCGCCTCAAAAATTGAATACGATCTCGATGTCCATGATCTTCTCGCGCCGCAGGCGGGCATCGGCGTCGCGCTCGAACACGAAGCGGGTATCCCAGAAAACGGATACGCCACCGGACATCTCCAGAACCAGGGCGTAGCCGTAGAAGGTATCTTCGGTGGATTCGAAGAAGGCGTCTCTGGACCCCTGATCTCCGTTTTTGTTGAGGCGGGCGCCGATATTGTTCTTTTGATAGTAGGCCTGAGCCTGGGCCAGGCGCGGAATATCGCGCAGCAGTTGGGGCGACAGACTGGCGTGGACGTGCAGCTGCTGCTTGGGATCGTCGCCCCCGGCGAGGTACTGATAATCGCCCACGGCCGTGACCACGCTGCCCAGATCGGTGCCCAGGCGTCCGTAGACGCCGGAGGCGCTGGTGTCGCGGCGCAGCCGCGAGTCCTTGGTAGTGGCCCTGCCCGTGGCCAGGTCCAGGCGGGCCCGGTCCAGGTCGTAGAGATTGTCGAAGTGGGCTGAATCGAAGTCGCCGCGGAAGTGGCGGAACTCGAGCTGGCTCACCAGGGGTCCGGTCCCGAGATAGAGACCCGGGATGGCGATCCCCATGCCTTCGGCCTTGCGGTTGCCGGCTCCGACCCCTCGGGTCTCGGCTTCGTTGGGGCTGAGCTCGTCGTCATCGTCGTGGAGGAAGGCGACTTGGGTGTAAAGCCTGAGGTCGAGGCGCTCCGCATCCATGAGCGGATGGGCCAGGTCAAAGCCCACGATGCCGAAGCGGTCTCCGCCCACTGCTCCCTTGTTGAAGGGATTCTTGCGGCTCACCTCGGAGTCCAGGGGGAAGACGTCGTTGCCGTGGCGCGAGTTGATGCCGCGCAAGTCATGGATAATATCGGCGGGCAGGCCGCTGCCACTGTCGATGTCGATGATGCCGTCGTTGTCGTCGTCCACGTCCCTCTGGTCGACGGCGCCGTCACCGTCGTTGTCGAGCAGGCGGCTTTTGTCGCCGGGAAAGGCGTCGACGGCGTCGGGAAAGCCATCGTCGTCGCTGTCGACCAGGCCGCTGTACTGATTCACGTCAAGGACGTAGATCAGACCCACTTCGAGCTTGCCCGCTGGCCTGGCAGAGAGGCGCAGGCCCAGCAGCGGGCCCCCTTCCTGGAAATCCTGGACGTTGTTGAGCACCCCTTCCAATCCCAGGGCCAGGGAACCGCGGTTTCTGAGATGGAACTGCAGCCCGGTCTTCTTGATGCCCGGATATTCCAGGGTGTTGCGATAGTCCCTCATGATCAGGCCGTATCCCAGGGTAACCCCGTCCAGGGCCCCGACCTTGAAATAGGTGTCCTCCTGGGGCTTGGCGTAGCGCAGGTAGTAAATCTTGCGGAGGAAGGTGTCGAAGGTTTCGGTGGCGGTGCCGAAGCGCCAGGCGCGATCACTGAAATTGCCGTCCTCGTCGGTAAATAGCTCGATGTCCAGGGCCAGACCCCACATGCCCAGAGGGATGTCCGGGCGGAAGCTCAGGCGGTAGAACTGGCGCCCTTCAACGGTCACGGTGCCCATGCCGCCGGTGTAACCCGGCACCTGGGCGCGGGTGGGAGTGCAGACGGCAACGATCGCGGCCAGGGGCAGCACCAGGCTGCGGAAGGTCCGCGGACCGCGGCGCAAAGGGAAAACCGCGAGGGCGGCAGGTGCATTCATAGGGACGTGCTCCCAGAATAGTGGCGGGTGGTGGCGGGTAGTGCGGGGGAGGGAAAGCCGGAGAAGGCCGGGGCGCTCCGCCCCGGCCTGGTTGGGGCGGAGCGAATATACAAGAAGCGGAAAAGGTTTTTCAAAGGGGATTATAGGTATTATATTGACCTGAACGAATGCTTTTGTCAACCAAAATCTATTGGCGGATGGAATAGGAAAGTGAAAGATAAAACCCTGAACGACCTGATGGAGCGGAGTTTCGAAAGCAACCGCGACAAAGCTGCGGTTCGCACCCTGCAGCCGGTGGCCGGCAAGGAGGCCGAGCTGAGCTACCAGCCCATTACCTACGGAGAGCTCAAGGAGCGCCGCGACCGGCTGGCGGCGGGATTCGCCGGGATCGGGCTCGGAAAGGGGCAGCGGGTGGGCATTCTCACCGATGGGGGCCTCGAACCGCTGCTGGTTTTCCTTGGCGCCGACCGCTGCGGCATATCTTCGGTACCCCTGTGCACCAAGTCGCCCCCGGAGATCCTGGTTCACAGTATCAACCACTCGGCGCTGGAATGCCTGGTGGTCGACCAGGTAGGCTACGACCAGTACGTGCGCGTCCAGGACCAGGTACGGGGCGCTCCGCAACTGGTGCTCACCGAGGGCAGCCAGGAAGGTATCCTGGGGTGGGCCGAGTTGATGGATAAGGGGGATACCCCGCCGCAGGTTGAAGTGACAGCGGACGACGAATCCAAAATCCTCTATACATCGGGGTCATCGGGCCTGCCCAAGGGGGTGATCCAGACCCATGCCAACATCGTCGCCAACCTGGAAGAAGTGTGGGAAGTCATCAGCGAGCGCGAGCCTACGAGATTTTTCAAGTCGGCTCCGGACTACCACTCCATGGGCATAATCAATATCTATTTCCCCCTGTCAAAGGGCTGGATCCTGGACATGGCGCGCTCTCCGGACCGGGTGCTCACCGATATCCGCCTCTCGGAACCCGAGGGCTTCCTGACCGTGCCCCTCGTTCTGGACAAGGTCTTCGGCAATGTGCGCAAGGAGATCGACGCCGGCGGCCTCAAGGGCAAGCTGATCGCGCGCTCGGTGGCGGCCAAGCAGAATCTGGCCAGGGGGCGGGCAGGCTGGTCGGACCGACTCTTTCACGCCGCCCTCGGGCAGCGCATTGTCGCCAAGGTCCGCAGTCAGCTGGCCCAGCGCGTGGGCCGGCACCTGGAGCTCCTCATCGTCGGGTCCGCCAAGGCCGATCCCGATGCCCTGGACTTCTTCCACGAGGTTTTGGACATCAACACCTTCGAAGGCTACGGAGTCACCGAGTGCGCCCCCCTGATCGCTGCCAACCATCTCGAAGGACGCAAGACGGGAACGGTGGGACGGCCCTTCATCGAGGTCAAGCTCATGGACGAGGGCGGCGCCGAAGTGGGCCACGGCGACCCCCGCAGCGGTTCCTATTGCGGCAGCGGCGAGCAGGTGGGAGAGCTCTGGGTCCACGGCCCCAACGTCATGAAGGGATACCTGGACGATCCGGAGCAGACCGCAAAGGTGCTGGTGCAGGATGAAGACAGTAAAAAGCTCTGGTACCGGACGGGGGACTTGTTCAGCATGGACGACGAAGGCTTTCTCACTTTCAGCGGCCGGGTGGGACGCCAGTTCAAGTTGAAGAACGGGGAGTTCGTCAATCCCGAGTTGCTGGAGCGCATTTTTGCGCGCGCGGGTCTGGTGGAACACGTGGTGGTGTGCGGCGACCAGGCCCGGACCTATCCCCTGCCCCTGGTGAGCGTGGACCCGGAAGAGGCCAAGAAGTACGCCGCGGCCGCCGGACTGGCGGATGCGGGCGGGGACGACCTGCGCTGCCATCCGGTCCTCGCCGAGCGGGTGCGCCAGTTGTTTCTCGGCGAAGCGCGCGCCGCCGGACTTCCAGGATACCTCCGACCCCAGAAGGTGGCGCTCTTGCCCGAGCCCCTGAGCGAAGAGAATGGCACCTTGACCCGCGGCCTCAAAAAGATCGTTCCCGGCGTGCTGGTTGAGAGTCACGCCGAGCTTATCGAGCGGACCTACGCCGAGTAGTGCAGAAAGCCTGAGAGGGAGCCGGAGGTGCAGCCCCGCACCCCGGCATGCTCCTGGCGGCGGATGCGGTTGGACGCCGGCTGCCACGGCAGCAGTACATCAAGCAGATCCCAGTTCGCCATAGAGATTGTGGAGAAACACCCTGTTGTCGCCGCCGGCGTAGACCATCTCTCCGCCCATGCGGCTGAAGGACTTGCAGAATCTCAGATAGTAGGCCGGGTCGTCCTTGGGGGGTTCGCCGCGGGACCAGTCCCAGCCCACCGGGGCCAGGTCGTTCACCGCAATGAAAGGTCGCAGCGCCGGGCGGCCCTGTTGCCGGCGCAGATTGTTGGCGATGGAGAGGGCTTTCTCGAAAATCTGCGGCGCCATGACCGCCGAGCCCACGGAGAGGAGGACCCCTCCCTCCAGCCTGCCCACGCTCTCGGCGAAGACGCGGTAATCGGTATCGGCTCCGCGCCCGAGGGCGGCGCCGTTGAACAGGGGATGGTTGGCGATGATATCGTAGCCGATTCCGGGATGGACGGTGAAGGGCAGGCGCCGGCGGTAGGCGCCGGCGGTCAGCGAGAAGTCCTTGTGCGGGTGGGCAACGTGGAGGAAACCGGAAGGCAGGTCGAAGCGCACCAGGGTCTGCAGCAGCTCGGCCCGGGCCGGCATCAGGGGATCGTCGGCGGGGCTGCGGCACCAGGCCTCCAGGCTGGCGCTCAGCTCCGCGCGCCCGGGAATGGGGCAGCCGTCTTCCCAAATGAACTTGCCCAGCGACTCGCCGTATCCCCTGCCCTGGACGGCGCCGGCGAGAAGGGCGAGATGGATATAGCGGCCGGTCTCGTCCCAGGTTCCGAAGCATCCCCGAGCCACATTGGCGCGCACGTCTTCCTCCGAGCGTCCGTGGAAGGCGTACTCCCAATCGTGGATGGTGGCGGCGCCATTGGCGGCCAGATGGGTGATCCAGCCGGCCTCGGCAAGGCGGGTCACCAGGGGGCCGAGACCGTTCTTCACCAGATGGGCGCCAAAGGCCAGCACCACCGCGGCGCCGCGCTCGCGCGCCCCCCGGATGCGAGCCGCGATCAGGCGGACCTTCGCCGCCAGAGGGCCGGGATCCGGGGGAGAAGCGTCCGGGTCGATGCGGATGTCGTCGATTTGGTACTTGCTTCTGCGCTCCCTGAGCGGGCGGATTTCGATTCGGCGCAGGTCTGTGGGTTCATAGGCCAAGGGTCACCGCCTCTCCCGCCTCCCCGCTGCGTGCTCCGGAATCAGGCATCGACTTCCCCAAAGATGTAGGCCAGCAACAAATCCGCCTCCCGCCAGTCCGGCACCAGGATGTGAGCCCCCACTTCCAGCAGGCGCTTCTTTTTCCACGGATCCCAGCCCGGACCGCCGCACTCTCGGCTGGCGACGGCGATGGCCAGACCTCCGGCTTCCACCGCAGCGGAAATTTCCACGTAACCATCCCCGAAGACCGCCAATGTATCGCCCTGGTCCCTGTTGGCGGCCAGGATGTCCTCGATCACCTTTCTCTTGGAGAAGGTGCGATAGTCCTCCCGCGCTCCATGGATTCGGTCCCCGAAGAAAGGGGAAAGTCCCAGCAGGCCGGCCTCGGCGACGACGGAGTGGTGGTCCGTGCCGCTGGCCAGATAGCAGGTTGTGTTGCGCCTGGCCAACCCCTGGAGCAGGGAGAGGCTGTCGCGCACCAGGTATGCGGTGGACGGCAGGCGCCCCTCCGCAAGGGCCGCGAGCCGGTGGCGGATGCGTTCCTGCAGCAGGTCCAGGTACTGCTGCTTGTAGGTGGAGGCCGGGAGGGGATCGCCGCCGCGCCTGGCCACTTCTTTTTCCAGTTCCAGCATCTGGTAGATAGTCTGGGCCCCGGTAAGGCGGCTGATGAAATCGCGGCAGACGCGCTCCAGCTCCGCCTCCGTCTCGGTGGTCGGGGTGCGCTTCAGGGCGCCGGCACAGTGGTCCACCATCACCTCCTGCCAGCCTGTGCGGATCAGGGACAGGGTGCCGTCGAAGTCGAAAAGGGCGTGGCGGATGCGGCCGCGCGACGGGGGGGAGCGGTGAATCTCGATGGAGCGGCCGAGGCGCCGGCTCGGGGCAGGTAGTGAGGTGGTAGCCATGGATGAATGCTCAAATTATATGGGGGCCGCCCTCCAGCGTCAAGCACCCCAAGGGGCGGGCTTGATCTACGCCGAATTGTGGCCTATTTTTAGTAGTTACAGCAGCTTCCCCTCCTATTCATCTGGTCTAAATGGCGCCGATTCGCAAAGCGGTTCTCCCGGTGGCGGGCATGGGCACCCGCCTGCTGCCGGCGACCAAGTCCCAGCCCAAGGAAATGTTGCCGGTGGGCTCCAAGCCCGTGGTTCAGTACGTGGTGGAGGAGATGATCGAGCAGGGCCTGAGGAAGTTCCTGTTCATCACCGGGCGCAAAAAGCGCTCCATCGAAGACCACTTCGACGACGACCCCGAGCTCATTGCCCATCTGGGGGCGGGCGAAAAGGCCATCGGGGAGGTCGACTACGAGGCGGCAGGAGTGGAGTTCCTCTACGCGCGCCAGCGCCGGCCCACGGGCAACGCCGACGCGGTGCGCCTGGCGGCCGAGTTCGTCGGCGACGAGTCCTTCGTGGTCGGCTTCGGCGACACCATCGTCAGCTCGCCGCGGAACCCGGGCGTGGTCGGGCGCATGATCGCGGCGCACCAGCGCCACGGCTGCGCCGCCACGGTGGGGGTGTGGGAGGTGCCGCGCGCCGAACTCAGCAAGTACGGGGTGGTGCAGCCGGACGGCGAGGCGGGGGATGATTTCGCCATTGCCGATATTGTCGAAAAGCCCAGGGCCGAAGATGCCCCGAGTTCCCTGGCGGTGGCGGCCCGCTACATCTTCACCCCGGAGATCTTCGCCGCCATCGATGCCATCGAGCCCGGGATTGGCGGCGAGTTGTGGATCGCCGACGCCATCCGCATTCTGATTCACCAGGGCAGGAAGGTGCGCTGCGTGCGCCTGCGTCCGGACGAGCGGCGCTACGATATCGGCACCCCATTGACCTACTACCGCGCCTTTGCCGATTTCGCCCTCGCCGATCCCCGCAACGGCGCCGCCTTTCGCGCCTATCTGCGCGGACTGCTGGAGGAGACGCGGTGAAGCTCGGTCTGGACTATGGCCGCCACGGCCTCCAGGTGGAAGTGCCCGGCCACGCCCTGGTGCTGCGCATGGCCGCGACCCCCGGCCTCGACCGGGTAGAGGAGCGTCTGCAGCAGGCCTTGCGCCGGCCCCTGGGGACGCCCTCCTTGGGCACCTTGGCGGCGGGGTGCAAGAACCCCTGTATAGTGATCGCCGATATTACCCGCCCGGTGCCCAATGCCACCATCCTGCCGCCCATTTTGAGGACACTGGACGAAGCGGGCATTCCCCGCGAGCAGATCACCATCCTCGTCGGCACGGGCTTGCACCGGCCCAACGAGGGTGACGAGCTGATTACCCTGGTGGGCCCCGAGATCGCCCGCGACTACCGCATAGTCAACCACAAAGCGCGCGACAAGGAGACCCTGGTTTACCTCGGCGAAACTTCGGGCGGTGCCCCCATATGGATCGACAGAATCTACGTGGAGGCCGATCTGAAGATTGCCACTTCTCTGATCGAGCCTCACCTGATGGCGGGGTTTTCGGGCGGCCGCAAGGCCATTTGTCCGGGGCTGATGGGAGTGGAAACCATGCGGGTGCTGCACGGTCCCGAGCTGATCGGCCACCCCAAATCGGCCGAAGGCGTCATCGCCGGCAACCCCTTTCACCGCCAGGCCCTGGAGGTGGCGCGCAAGGCCGGAGTGGATTTCAGCCTCAACGTGGCCATGAACGACCAGCGCCGGATCACCGGAATCTTCTGCGGCGACCTGGAAGAGGCCCACGCCGCCGGGGTGCGCTTTGTGGAGGAGCAGAACGGGGTCTTCGTGGACGAGCCCGCCGACGTGGTGCTCACCACCGCGGCCGGCTATCCGCTGGACCTGACCCTGTACCAGGCGGTCAAGGGACTCACCGCGGTGTTGCCCGCCATCAGGGAGGGCGGCGTCATCGTGCTGGCGGCGCAATGCGCCGAAGGGATTGGCAGCGTCGAGTTTACCGACCTGCTGCTGCAGACGGAAAGCGTATCCGACTTTCTCGAGACACTGCGCGATCCCGGCTTCTTCAGCATCGATCAATGGCAGTTGCAGGAGCTTTGCAAGGTCCTGGGCAAAGCCGAGGTGAAGCTCTTTTCCGAAGGCATTGCGCCGCGCTACCACGGCCGCCTGCTGCTGGACCACGTCGACTCGGTGGAGCAGGGACTGGAGCAGGCCCTGGCTCGGTGCGGCCCCGGTGCGCGCCTGGCGGTGGTGCCCAAGGGGCCCTACGTATTGATTAGAAGAAAGTGAGTTCAGCGCCGCCAGGGAGCGGACCCCGGGGCAGGCGAGGTGGCAGCGCCCCAATCCGAGAGCGGTAGGCAGAAATGAACGAGCCACAAAAGCACACCCTGAATTTCGGCCAGACCGGGGCCCAACTCGAAGAAGTGTTGGCCGACTCCCTCTTCGACGAGACCACGCGCAAGTACGTGGTGGCCTACAGGCACCTGGAGGAACAGTTCGCCTCCCTCAATGCCAAGCTCGAAGAGGCCAATCTGCAACTGGGCAGGAGCCTGGAGGAAAAGGATCGGGTAAGCAGTTACCTGAACAATATCCTCGAAAGCCTGAGCGCGGGGGTCCTGGTGGTGGATCTGAACGGCAACATCACCCTCTTCAACCGGGCGGCGGAAGCCATCAGCGGCCGCAGCGGGGAAGAGGTGCTGGGCCGTCCCTACGAGGAAATTATCGGTCTCCACGCCGGACGCGAAAAGTCTGTTCTCTACACCGTGGACAGCGGCCAGGCCCTGTCGAACCGGGAGAAGACCCTGGAGCGCGCCGACGGCCGTGCCATTCCCCTGGGCTTCAGCACCGCGTCGGTGTGCGACAAGGACGGACAGGTGCTGGGCGCGGTGGAAGTGTTCACCGATCTCACCGAGGCCAAGCGCCTGGAGGCCGAGTTGCAACGGGTCCATACCCTTGCCGCCCTGGGCGAAATGTCCGCCACCGTAGCCCACGAAATCCGCAATCCTCTCGGCGGCATGGCCGGATTTGCCTCCCTCCTCGAGCGCGATTTGGAGGAACACGATCCGCGCCGCCGCCTGGTGCGCAAGATCAGCGAAGGGATCTCCCGCCTCAATCGCATCGTCTCCAGCCTGCTGACCTACACCCGTCCCCTGCAGCTCAACGCCCACCCCGTCGATTTGGTGCAACTGGTCGAGGGAACCACCTCCTACTTCGCCGTCGACCCGGCGTGCACCCGGGCGGACATAACCATAAACTGCCGCCACCCCGAAAGCGCCATCGTCTGCAACGTCGACCCGGAGCAATTCCGCCAGGTCATCCTCAACCTGCTGCAGAACGCCACCCAGGCCATGCCCTCCGGCGGTGTCATCGACGTGGAGGTGGCCACCAACCAAACCCCCGATGCGCCCCAGGTGATGCTGCGCCTCTGCGACAGCGGGGTCGGGATGAGCGCGGAAGTGCGGCAGCAGCTCTTCACTCCCTTTTTCACCACCAAGGAAGACGGCACCGGACTCGGCCTGGTCACCTGCAAGAAAATCGTCGAGGCCCACGGGGGTCTCATCCGCGCCGAAAGGCGGGAGTCCGGAGGCACCTGCTTCATTATCTCCCTGCCACGAAGTTAGAGCGAGGCAAGAGCACCATGGCAAAGAAGCACATTCTCGTCGTCGACGACGATTCCTACGTCCGCGAAGCCACCGAGGAACTGCTCAGCCGCAAAGGCTACGAAGTCGACACCGCAGCCGCGGCTGAAAGCGCCCTGGGCAAGCTGGAGGAGGGCGACTATGACCTGGTCCTGTCCGACATCCGCATGCCGGGGATGAACGGTCTGGAACTGCTGGAGGCGGCCAGGTCCAGAGCACCCGATACCCAGATCATCATGATGACCGCCTATGGCACCATAGAGGACGCGGTGGAGGCCATGAAGAAAGGAGCCCTCGACTACATTCAGAAGGGCGCCGATCCAGGGGAAGTCGAGCTGGTGGTGGAAAGAGCCCTCAAGTACCAGGAGACGGAGAGGGAAAACCGCCGCCTGCGCTTCGAGTTGCAGGACAGGTACGGCATCGAGAACATGGTGATCAAAGCCCGCAGCATGGAGCGCGTCCGCGACCTGATCCAGACCGTGGCCGCCAGCCGCGCCACCATCCTGGTCACCGGCGAGAGCGGCACCGGCAAGGAGCTGGTTGCCCGCGCTCTGCACTACAACAGCCCCCGCCGCGACAATCCCTTCGTCCGCCTCAACTGCGCCGCTTTGCCCCAGGAACTGGTGGAAAGCGAACTCTTCGGCCATGAAAAAGGCGCTTTCACCGGCGCCATCAAGCAGACCCGGGGTCGTTTTGAAATGGCTGATGGCGGCACCCTGCTGCTGGACGAAATCAGCGAGATCAGCTCTGCCCTGCAGGCCAAGCTCCTGCGCGTGCTGCAGGAGCGCGAGTTCGAGCGCATCGGCAGCGCCCACACCATCAAGGTCGACGTGCGCATCATCGCCACCACCAACCGAGACCTGCACAAGGAGATCGAAGCCGGGACCTTCCGCGAGGATCTCTACTACCGCCTCAACGTCATCGAGATCGGCCTGCCGCCGCTGCGCCAGCGCAAGGAGGAGATCCCGGCGCTGGTGGATTCCTTTCTCAACCGCTTCAGCAAAGAAAACCGCAAGAACATCACCGGTGTCTCGAGCGAAGCCATCGACCTCCTGGTGCAGTACGACTGGCCGGGCAACATCCGCGAGCTGGAGAACTACACCGAGCGCGCCGTGGTGGTTGCGCGCGGTCCCGAGCTGCAGGTGGGCGACTTTCCCGGCGAGCTCAGTTCCGGCCGTCCCGCCGCTGCCGACGAGCAGGGACCGGGGGTGGGCACCACCGTCCAGGAAATGGAGCGCCGCCTCATCATGAAGACTCTCGAGGCCTGCAACGGCAACCGCACCGAGGCGGCTGCTCTGCTCGACATCAGCACCCGCACCCTGCGCAACAAACTGCACGAATACGGGGCCATGGACGCCTTCAAGGAGCGCGGCAAATCGGCGCTCATGGGCGGGGAGCCGGCGGATTCAGGATGAAGGGGGCGCGGGGCACCTTGCCGATAACCGGAGAGGTTTCGGCGATGTCCCCGGCTACTTTCGGATTGCGCATCTATCGCCCAAGAGGCCTTCTGGTCGTGTAAATTGATGTGTCGGGTTTCGCGTAACCTGTGAGTTTGCCTACATGCCGGAAAGAGAAATATACCATGCCAATGGCTTTTCGTTGCATGAAAATAGGACGGTGAAATGGCCAAGATAGAAGGCTTCAGCGTGAAGAACTTCAAGGTGCTCAAGAATGTGACACTGGGCCGCTTGTGGAACCAACAGACGAACCAACCGCTCACCTCCATGACGGCGGTAATTGGCAAAAACGGAGTGGGGAAGAGCGCCCTGTTCGATGCGTTCGGATTCCTTGCCGACGCCCTGAAACTCGGCGTGGAGGAGGCATGCGACGCCCGGGGGAGCGGTGGCTTCGAGAAAATCCGGGCGCAGGGACAAGCAGGCCCCATCGAGTTCGAGGTGTACTACCGGGAACACGGAAACGCCCGGCCAATTACATACGAGATTGCCATTGCGGCGGACAAGTCTGGGCGTCCATACGTACTGCGAGAACGCCTCAGGCAAAGGCGAAAAGGCCAGAGTTACGGTCGCCCCTTCTCGTTTTTATGGCTGGATGGTGGTAGCGGCGTGGCATGGAAGGGAGAGGAAGGGTATCAGGAAGAAGACATCGAGAAAAGGCTTGACGAAGTAATGGAGCAAGATGACATCGAGGCGAGGAAATCGAAATTGGTAGAGTTAATAAAGTTTCTAAGAAAGGAGGAACCCAACGAGACCGAGGGTATTGAGTTAGAAGACCAGCGCAAGCTCGGCATTGCAACGCTCGGCGCTTTGAAACAACACCCGAGAATTTCCGCTTTTCGTCAATTTATCGAGGGGTGGTATCTCAGCTACTTCACCCCGGACGCAGCCCGCAGCTTGCCCCAGGCCGGCCCTCAGAGCCGTCTCAATATCCGAGGCGACAATCTGGGTAACGTGGTCCAGTTCATGGAGCGCGAACATCCACAACGCTTTCAGGATATCTTAAAAAGGATCACCGAGAAAATCCCGGGCATAGACCGGATCGACACGGAAAGAACCATGGACGACCGATTGCTGATCAGGTTCAACGACAAAGGATTTCAGGACCCCTTCTACGCCCAGCAAGTGTCGGACGGAACGCTCAAGGTATTCGCTTATTTGTTGCTGCTTGAAGACCCGTCACCCCCTCCGTTCCTCTGCATCGAAGAGCCGGAAAACGGCCTGTACCACAAGCTCTTGGAGACCCTGGCGGATGAATTCCGCGAACACGCCAGCGACCGTGACGGCTCGCAGGTTTTTGTCACAACGCACCAACCCTATTTCGTCGATGCGTTGGAGCCGCAGGAAGTCTGGATCCTGGAAAAGGGCGCGGACGGTTTCTCGACTATTCGACGGGCAAGCGAAGATTCGAAGGTAAACAACATGGTCGAGGAGGGTTTGCCCTTGGGCGGACTCTGGTACAGCGACTATCTCGACGCGAGGTGATCGGATGCACTTCGAGGTACTTGTCGAAGACCAGTCCGGCAAAAAGGCACTCGACATTCTGATGCCAAAGATCATCGGCGATCAACATACATTCAGGGTCGTTGAATACCGGGGAGTCGGCCGCATTCCCAGAAGCCTAAAGAGCAGTACCGATGCGAGGCAACGCCTTTTGCTCGACCAGCTTCCCAAGCTGCTCCGTGGATATGGAAAGACCTTTGCCGAATATCCCGCCAATTATCCAGCAGCGGTAATTGTGGTTTGCGATCTTGATGACAAGTGCCTGAAAGAACTGCGCCAGGAACTCTTCACCGTCCTGAATGCTTGCAACCCCAAACCAGCCACTCGCTTTTGTATTGCCATTGAAGAAGGTGAAGCCTGGTTGCTCGGCGACATTGCCGCGATCAAGGCGGCCTACCCGCAAGCAAAAAGCAATGTCCTTCATGGGTACGTAAACGACGCCATTTGCGGCACCTGGGAACTTCTGGCGGACGCGGTATCCCAAGGCGGCGCAATTGGATTGAAAAGGAAAGGGTGGACAGCAATCGGCAGGGAAAAGTCAACATGGGCGGATCGCATCACGCCACAAATGGACCCAGGTATTAACGCATCGCCCAGTTTCCGTTACTTTCGGAAGAAAATTCAAGAATTTATCTGAGTACTGGACTTTTGCATAAAGGGTATTCCCTGCTGATGAGTCAAGGTTTTCGGTAGCACGGACTCGGCCCGCATGAGTATATTGGCGAGGCAAGGCCTCCCCCGCCTTCCGCATCCCCTGGATGATGTGAGAGGTGGTCCATGCCGGGTATTATCGCCTTTCCCACCATAGTCGAGCAAGCCGTGGACGAGTTTGGCTGGATGTTCGCCAACACCCCGGAGCGCTGGCATTTTGCCGAGGTTCTGACCGGGCTGATGGTGGCCGAGCGCAAGAACGGTTCGGCGATCAACGCCGAGTTTGCCCAGACCACGGATCCATCCTGCCTGAACCGCTGGATCACTCAGGTGCCGTGGGACGTGGAACCACTCAACGAACATCGCTTGGCCTGGTTGCAGGGCCCTTCCTCGACGCGCTATTCAGCTCGAGGGGTGATGGCCATCGACAACACCCTGGTCGACCCTAGCGGAGAGATGATCGAGGACGTGGGTTGGTTCTGGGACCATGCCGATCAGCGCTACCTGATGGCCCACGACTAGGTGATCGCCCATTACGTGTGTTCGTCGGGGAAACATTATCCGCTGGAGTTTCGCCGCTTTCGCAAACGGGAAGAGAGCGCCGAGGGCGCGCCGTCCCCGCCTTTCAAGAATCACACGGACCTGTTCAAGGAGTTGGTAGACTGGGTCGTGGAGCGAGAGATTCCTGGGGATTTCGCCTTTGACGGCTACTTCAGCCGTGCTGAGAGCCTCAACCATATCCAGGGCCATAAGCGCGGCTACGTGGGGGATTTGAAGAGCAACCGCAAGGTCCGCTTCAAGGGCGGTGAGATGAAGGCGACGGAGGGGGCGCCGAGATCGCACCCGGCGACCGCCAACGGGTCGACATCGGCGATCGCAACCAGTGGTATTTCACCCAGACCGTACGTCTTCCCCACGTCGATCATCCCGTTCGCCTGGTGATTCTGTGGGATCGCAAGAACGGCAAGAAGCCGGTCAAGTGGCTGGTGACCAACCGGGTGTATTGGGAGATCCGTCGCATATTGAACGTCTATCGCAAACGCTGGACGGGCACGGAGACCTTTCATCGGGACGGCAAGCAACATCTGGGTATGGGGGATGGTCAGTTACGCACCGCCAAGGGCCAGACCCGGCACCTGTATCTGGTGATGCTGGCGCACCGTCTCCTCATGGCCCAGATGCAGCAAGGTCGTGCGAATGGCTGGGCTCATACTGTGCTGACGACCATCGGCCAAGCCTGTCGAGCCGTGTCGCGAGAAACGCTCAGTAAGACCATCCATTGGGCCGTCGAACAGGCTACAACCCTGGGGTGGAATCAGCAACGAATCGTCACCTACCTCGAGCTGGCCTGAGCAGGAGTTTGCAAAAATCCAGTGAGTATTTATCTCCAGTGTTGACCCGCAGGGACCCATGCTGAAAAACGGTCTGACTAAATCGTCCACTGGCACATTAAGGACTTGTCACGAAATAAACGATCTATTTCACCGTGCTTTGATCGGTTTGATCGTGTAATTCCAATCGCCGTGGAACGTATGCGGGGAGAGCTTGACGTGCTCCATTTGCTCATCCGTGACGACCACCCCTTTGGGATACGAACGTTGGTCGATCTCAGAGCGAACGCGAAGCCCGGTGGCTGTGGTCGTCGTACCGATCAGATGGACCACCGCCGCCAGACTGACCAGGGGTTGGCCGCGCCAATTCATGGCGATATAGGAGAACAGACGATGCTCGATGCGGTTCCATTTGCTGGTGCCGGGAGGATAGTGGCAGACCGTAATGGTCCGTCCGGTGCGATCGGCAACGCGCTGCAACTCCCATTTCCACCGCCGCAGCACAGAACTATGTCTGGATCAGCTGTAGCAATACGTCAGCCCGGGAGAGTTGTTGGGCGAGCTTCATTGTTCGGCCAGACGGAGTCATTGTTGGTCGGTTGCGTCGCAATCTGGCGAGCGTTCTAATTACAGAGGTTGACACAAGTAAGTCGTATTATGATTCAACTCAGGCATGGCGAAGGCGTTCGATGAACGGCCTTTATCACAGCGGGACTCTCGTGACAGACACACGATCGAGGGATCGCAAAGGAATTTGAAGTCGCTGAAGAAGAAACTGCGCATAACACGACCGTGCCCGGCTACGGGCCATACGGCCCGTAGCCCAACCGTTGCGCGGTTCGGGCACGGCGAAGACGTTATGCGACAGGCATATTCTCAGGATTGATGAGAGAATCTCACAGGTGGCAGACAAAACTGTGAACATAGGCAAGTCGTTGTTCCCTGAACTCTTTGAGGAGAAGGTTCTCCCCTGGGGGCCAATTCGTGCTGTCTTGGAGATGGGCGTCACACCACCAGACGAGCTGATTAGTAACGTGAATTTCGTTCCCTGTGTGAATGACACATGGGTTGTTGTTAAGCACGAGAATGGATGGTGCATCGTCGGTGGAACTCTGGAGCCGGGGGAAGGATACTTGGACGCAATCAAAAGGGAGTTGATAGAAGAGGCAGGAGCAGTCTTGAAAACCTTTCATTTGGTGGGTGCCTGGCATTGTCATTCACTCGCTGACAAACCATATCGACCTCATTTGCCCTGGCCAGAGTTCTATCGGCTACTCGCTTATGGGGAGGTTGAAATCTCGGGAAAACCCATGAATCCCAAGGGGGCTGAGCAGGTCTCCGAAGTCGCGGTTCTTTCGTTGGAAGAGGCGTGTCGGAGACTTGAAACGAAAGAAGATGACGGAAAGCAGTTGGCTGACTCCTACCGCTTAGTTGCCGCCTTGAAAGCACAAAGGGCGGAGAAAAGCCGCTGAAGGTGTCGCCTTTCAGATTCCTGAGGACCTCGGAGGTACTTCGAGCCCAATCGCATAACACATCCGTGTCCGGCTTCTGGCTGGCGCCCTTTGCGCAACCGCTTTCGCGGTTCGGGCACGGCAAAATGTTATGAGAAATTCGACCCTCAAGAGTGTCTACAGCAAAGCAGACAGAGTAAGACACCATGCACCGACTTCACAGTGAAGAGACTTGGTCGATTCGGCCTCACTTTGACACTCCCAACCTCCGCCTCGTTGTAGATAGCATTATTGATGGCAAAACCCCCGCTAGAGTCTGGGCAGACGATCTAGCTGCGCCGAGGACCGTGTTAGCTTGGGAAGGCCAGTGTATCTATCTCGTAGGAGACTTTGAAGGCGTTGAAGTCAACAAAGGGCTGCGAGAGATCTTCTTGACTGAAATCCAGCCAGAGGGTCAGTCGAGAGAACTCGGGTTCTTCAAGCTCTACTATTCACCAGATGCCTGGAGCCTTCAACTGGAGGAGATTTTTGGCTCGCTCTCGGACAATGAGGTGGAAAGACGGATTTACTGCTCTGTTCGGGACAGTTCATCGAGCATTGCCGTCCCATCGCTTCCGCCGGAGCTCAGGCAGATCGACGCCCAATTGCTCCAAAGTAACTTTGCGCACATTGGCTCGGTCAAAGATGAGATCCTGGGAGGCTGGCCATCCTTCGAAACATTCCTCGACCAGGGATTCGGCTTCACGATGCTCGATGGGACTTCAGTTGTCTGTTGGTGTACAGCAGAATACGTGAGCGAAGGCAAGTGCGGCATAGGTATCGAGACGATCGAAGCATACAAGAGCAGGAGCATTGCTACTGTGGTGGCTGGAGAGTTTGTCAGGCACGCCCTCGCTTCAGGGATGAATCCTCATTGGGACTGTTGGGCAAGCAACACACCATCGGTCAGGGTGGCGGAAAAGGTGGGGTTCGCCGACATGCACGACTACAAGATCGCAATTGGCACATTCGGCGACGGATAGAGGGTCGCACGACACATAACAGACCGTGCGCGGCTCAGCCCTGGCGGGCTTCGACCCAACCTGCTGCGCAGATTCGCGCACGGCGGGAACGTTATACGGCATGTTGGTCTTCGAAAAGGCTGTTGAGAACCATGTATCGACGGAGCAGTTAGTGGATAAGATTCCACCAAAGGAGAGGATCCAGGAGGCCCTTCGGTCAGCTTGGCAGTTCGATGGTTCACTCATACCGGTCCCAGGCACGATACGGCTCTTCTCATTCAAGAAGAATGGGTCGACGCTCTTCGCGCGATTGAACTGGGCACGGGGTCAGCTCTGTGCCGAGGAAGTTGTCGAGTTCGTTAATCATCTCTCAACAAACGAAGCCCCTGTCCCCCAGATTGTCCCCACTCTTTCCGGAGATTTTTGTATCGCGATCGGAGATGCTGTTGTGCTCTCCGTGGAGACTGATCTCGGTGGGGAACCTTGTAGCTCTCGTCACCTCCACCGATTGGGTGCGGTGGGACGTGGACTTGCTAAGATTCATCTGGCATCGGAGAAGTTCGAAAAATCCAGGATGCGGAAGATAGATCTCACTGACTACGTGGAGGTCAGACTTCGGCGAGCTCTTTCCCGTTCCCTTCCTGGCGATCTCCGCGACTCCATCAAGACCCTTCAGACCGAGTTGCAAACCACCTACAAGCACCTAACACGAACATCAGTGCGGTGGATGACAACGCCTGGAGATGTCTGGGGTCCCAACGTCCACACGGATGGAGAGAAAGTCGGCTTCACCGACGTCTACTGCTCTTTTGCTCCAGCTACTGTAGATCTTGTAATGGTCCAACACAGATGGTTAATGAAAGATCTCACTGGGGGACGATCTCTATTGGAGAAAGAGATGCTGGATTTCCTACGAGGCTATCTTTCTGAGCGGCCACTCTCAGTCGAAGACCGGAAAACATTCGGAGTCGTCTGGGCGGTCTACTATGCTGATAAGCTGTCGCACTATATTGAGAAACCGGGAACGGTGAACACCTCAGTGCTCTCACGCTTTGACTTCGAAGGGCAGATTCGGAGACTACCGTTAGCGGTTGGTGAGATCAGATCACTTCTATAGAGACGACCAACACGCCGCATAACAGCAGCTCTTGCGGCTCAGGCCTGACGGCCTTCGACCTGACTTGCCTGCGGAAAGTTCGCAAGTGCGCGGAATGTTAGGTGAAAGCAAAGGTGACTGAGGCTGCACGCGGTAGGCCTGTTTGGGCAGGAAGAGTGCCGCGTCAAAAGATCGCTGACCTTTATGCAAAGGACGCTCAGGGCATCAGGGATGAAGAGCTGATCGACGATGTGGGAATCGGTCTTCTCGTGAGGATCGAGGATATCTTCCGGGTCAGGGCGGCGAACAGCGGTCTGGCAAGCTGTCCTCACTGCCGGATTGGAATTTTTCATGACTTCGGCAAAGAGTCTCTGCTGCGTTGTAGAGCCTGCAACTGGGAATTGACTTGGGGGAAGTACCAGAAGTCGTTTCGCGGCAAGCACCTTATATCAGCCGGAATGACTGACTATTTGAAGGAATACGCACAGAAGTACCCTACTTCCAGATCAGCTGAGGCAAAGATGATTCTGATCGATACCTTAATTCACAGGAATCACTGGGAATTGGAAGGTGGCCTGTCGGCACCTGGGGCTCGCGATCTCATTGGCGGGAAGCGCGACGAGATAATCGATTTCCTGAACAATCTCAGCTATGGTGCCCAAAGTAGCCCTGCGCTGCTAGTGTCATGTCGTAGAGATTCGTTCACAAAGTCTTTTGATTTTCGCGAGGATGGAATCGGCCGTAGCCGTCCACACGAAAGGGTGTGCGTTGGCGTTCCATTGGGCGGTGTAGCGTTCGATGCGCTCGATGAGCTCTCTTACCTTGCGGAACGAGTCCCGCCGAACCGCCTGGCGGGTAATGATGTTGAACCAAATCTCCACCTGGTTGAGCCACGAAGCATAGGTGGGGGTGTAGTGAAGGTGAAATCGGGGGCGCCGCGCCAGCCATCGCTTGACCTTGGCATGCTTATGCGTGCCGTAGTTGTCGACGACGAGATGAACGTCGAGACCGCGGGGCACATGGTCCTCGATGGGGCGTAGGAACTGGAGAAACTCCTGGTGCCGATGACGGGATTTGCACTGGGTCATCACTTCGCCTGTGGCGATGTCCAGAGCGGCAAACAGGGTGGTGGTGCCGTGCCGTTTGTAGTCGTGGGTAACCCCTTCCACGTAACCCAGGCCCAGGGGCAAGAGGGGCTGACTTCGTTCCAACGCCTGGATCTGGCTCTTCTCGTCGACGCACAAAACCAGGGCGTGCTCGGGGGGATGCAGGTATAAGCCTACGATATCCCGTACTTTGTCGACAAAGAAAGGATCGGTGGACAGCTTGAAGTGCTTGTGTCGGTGGGGCTGCAAACCATAGGTGCGCCAGATGCGATGCACCGCGTCCTTGGTGAGGCCGGTTTCGGCGCCCATGGAGCGCAGCGACCACTGGGTTTGGTCTTCAGGCTTGGTCTTCAGCGTCTTGTAGACCACCTCAGCGACCTGCTCGTCGGTGATCGATCGCGGCGCCCCGGGGCGTGGTTCATCGTGCAAGCCGTTGAGCCCGCGATCGAGGAAGCGCTGGCGCCACTTGCCGACCGTAACCCGGGACACGCCCACCGCCCCACCGATCGCTTCATGGGGCCAGCCTTCGGCCGCCAGAAGGATGATCTCGGCTCGCCGTACCAACCCGTGCGGAAGACTCCGTGATTTGGCCATTGATTCCAATTGTTCGCGGTCCGACGCACTCAGCTCTAACGGGGTTGACGGACGTCCCATCGCCATAGGTCTCTCCTTTCAGAAAGGGGGGTAGGAGAAACCTACGACATGAACACCATCTTGTAAAATTATTTATACGACATGACACTAGCCACACGGCAAGAATGGCTTGACAAGGTGAGGACAAGTCGAGAGCAAGGAACGTCAGCAACCACGGAGCGCCCGCCGAAGAAAAGGTAAGAAAATGAGGTGAGAGGACTTCAAAAAGAAGGTGCGCGAAGAAACGATCGCAAGTAAACGCAAAGTAGGAACTGTCTAGTACACCTCGGCGCAATTGATACATTTTATTATTGTCAGGCCATCAAGGCTTTGCCCGTGTATGTCCATTGGAACGGCTTGGCCCTAGTGCGGTTGAAGTATTCGATAAAGGACAAGACGCGTTCTTTGAGCTGTTCCACCGAGGAGAAGCTGGCGCGTTTGAGCAGGCGGCGGACGAGGATACTGAACCACAGTTCAATCTGGTTGAGCCACGAGGCGCGTTTGGGCGTATACACGAAACGAATGCGGTGCCTGGAATCGGCCAGGAAGTCGGCGCGGGTGGCGCACGAGCGCAGGATCCCGCGGCGTCCCTTCTTGCCCAGATCCTGATCGAGATCGCACAGAACCGCCACCAAGTGGACCAGGGATTCGGATGGGTGCGTGTTGAGGTTGTCGACGATGAAGATCCATTCGCCCTCCAGATCGCTGGCCACCGTCTGCAACAGGTGGTGGGCGAACTCCTCCTCGCTGCGCGTGGGGGCCATCGTAGGGGCCAGGATGCGACCGGTGGCGACCTCGAAGTTGGCGATCAGATTGTGCGTGCCGTGGCGGACGTAGTGCGCCTCCTGCCGCTCGACAAATCCGGGGATCGCCGCCTTGGTGGGATGCAGGCGCTCCAGTGCCTGCATGCCGGTCTTCTCGTCGCAACAGATCAGATGCACCCCTTGCTCGTGCAGCGTCAGGGCCTGTTCATACAGGGTACAGACCGTGGACACCTGGTGGCGAAACCGCTCCGGGTCCTCCGGCTCCGGGTTGAGCCAGGAGCGGATCCGATGCGGCTTAAGATCCGCCTGATTTTAAAAAACGCCCCACCGTACGCACCGAAATGCTGGACACGACGTTCCGTTTTACCGCCTCTTCGGCCACCTCTCGGGGGGTCCAGTGGGACACCGGACGTTGCGAGTCCTCGGGGGGCTCACAGGCGATGGCGATGATTTCGACGATTTGCTCGGGGGTGAAGATCCCCTGCCAGCCCGAGCGCGGGGCATCCCCCAGCGTCTCGGTGACGCAACGGCGCAAGTCCGAAGCGCAGGCGCTTTCTTCGGCCGCCTGCAAACGCTCTCGGGCCGCCGCCCAGCGCTGCCGCCAGCGGCCCACCGTGCCGGCGTCCACGCCCAAGTCCTTGGCCAGATCCCGGTTAAGGCCTCCCCGGGCGGCGGCCAGCACGATTCGTGCCCGCTGCACCAAACGCTGTTCCCCCGTGGGGCAACGAACCCAATGCTCCAAGACCTCCTGCTGTCGAGCGCTGAGCTCGATGTCAGGGGCAATTCGCATCTCTTCGACGTGCTCCTTTGTCATCATACGGGGAGCCGTCGTGGGAAGAAAAAGGCAACCAGGAGGGGACCGCCCTGCTCAAAGATAATAAAAGGCTAGAATTGCGCCAAGCAGCACTAGTGGCATGCACGCCACGTGGCAAAGTCGCCTTCACCTAACATTCTGCCCCTGGCTTCGGCCCATTCGGACCTTGGGCCAACCGGCTGCGCCGGTTCAGGGGCAGATGAAGGTTAGAAGAAATGGAAAAAAGAATCAGCGCTTAAGTAAGAAATCGCCTGAATAAAGGTAGAGGTACGATATATTCGCCGTTCAGTTTTTAGGCAGGAGTTTTTAATGAATAGCAAGGCTAGTATCGTAGATGAGTTTTTGCTTAAAGGGGTCATCGGTATGAGCAGGGCGATCGGTAAGAATCGTATGTCTGGCCATCCAGGCGCTGCGATGCTTGCTGCATATTTCTTTTGTGTTGAGAATGCCCTGTCAGACGAGGTTCAGGCCGAGGTCTATAATCTCGTGAGACGCATGGTCAACTCAGAATCAATGTGGTTCAGCAGAGATGGAGAATCTTCAACCAATGAGATCTTCTTTTCTACCAAACCAGATCAGAGACCAAACGCGGATCTAATCCCGTCTGTTGCCACTGCACTAGAACCCAGTATCACCGAATGTCGGGATTCAGGACACAATACTATCTTCGCGTCGTTAGTACTGAAGGCACTGCACACCGCGCCACATTATGCATTTCCTGCGATTATTGAAGGTATCATTAACTTGCTCAAAGCTTTTGAGGGACGTGGGCCGGGATGGGCACGTGTACCAGGTAATGAGAAATTAGCAGATCCCCGTGAGTTTTCGGTACCTCAAGAACTGGATGATCCTTCCTATGAGAGCCATATCGACATGATCGAAGCAGTTTCCCGCTATGTTGTACCAGATAACTTCGCCAAAAAAGGCGTTGGTGGGCCGATCCATGTCATAGACCATGCCGTAGCTCTGTTAGATCTTCACGCGTTGGGGTATTCTTCGTTGGCGAATAGAGGACTGGCAGCTCATCAGCAACATATGAAGTTGTGGCTGGGCCTCCCTAAATTTCCGCAAGCTGAAAACAGCTACTCCGTGAAATCGAAGCACGATCCTCGCGCATTGGACTACTGGCGTGAGAAGATAACCATAAAAGATGGTGGCGGTGATGAACACCGACTGAAGATTCTCTATGGCGCGCACCGTTTTGCCGAGTGCATTACAGACGTAAACAAACGTCGAAGTTTTCTTGAAAGTGCGGCGCACCTGTTTTGAAAATGCGCCTAACGGCGAGCGTTGTTGGCTCTCTTTTTCTTTTACAGAAACTAAATATGCCACTTCTTCTAACACATCCATTTATGCTACGGCGCTACGCGCCTTGGCCTTCGGCAACCCGCTGCGCGGGGTCGCAAACCGGGGACGTTAGAGGCCATGCGGCCAGACAAGAGGACAATCGCAAATGAGGCTTGGGAGAATCTGACGATGCTGGAAGAGGGTGAATCCGTCCAAGGTTGTGTCAATCCCGTTGTGCGGATTGGAGATACCGTGCGCAGGCCTATCCATAGCTGGACCCCAGCCGTCCATTCCTTGCTGCACTACTTGGAAGCGGTTGGCTTTTCAGGATCTCCCCGTGTCCTCGGATTCGACGAACTGGGAAGAGAGGTGCTTTCGTTCATCCCAGGGGAAGTTGCTCTGCGACCATGGCCGGAGGTGATGGGTGAGGAGAAGGGCCTCGCTGAGGTCGCCCGTTTTCTCTCCAGATATCACAATGCCGTGAAAGACTTTGAGCCACCAGAGAATGCTGAATGGTATGTTCCCCATGTGACGTGGCGACCAGGAATGACCATCCGGCACGGGGATCTTGGACCCTGGAATACTATCTGGGAAGGGCGAACCTTAAACGGGGTAATCGACTGGGACTTTGCTGAACCAGGTGATGCTCTCTGCGATGTTAGTCAGTTTGCCTGGTATGCGGTGCCTCTCCGAGGAGAAGACCACTGGAGAAAGGCTGGATTTTCTGATAAGCCTGATCTCAGGGCCAGACTAACCGTACTTTCTGACACCTATGGTACGGACTCCAAAGCAATCTTGGACACCCTATGCAATCTGCAATTGGAAGAGTATCGCAGGACCGAGACTCTGGGCAGGCAGGGACTCCTCCCCTGGTCCATCTTCTACGAACGTGGGGATCTTGCGGAACTCTCAAAAGAAAACACGTGGCTGAGAGAGAATTGCGATTCGCTTGCCGTATAGAAGAGGTCCGCACGTCTTCTAACACGTCCACTTGCGCTGCGGCGCATACGCGCTTGGCCTTCGGCAACCCCTCGACAAGATCGGGGTTCGCAAGTGGCGAAAACGTTATCGGAAATTCCAGCCCCGAGACGGGGGATCTTTTGATGCTACAAACAAAGACCGCGGATAGTTTCCCTGATTGGTTGGGGTTGTTTGCCGACCCTCTTAAACCTGCTAAAGTCGTAGGCGTAGATCCACTTCGGGAGTGGTCTCTTTCGCAAGTGTTCCGGTTAACATTGGACGATGAGCGGCGTCGCACCCTAATCGCCAAGCGAGGTATTCCCACCAAAGGTCCTACGGAATTGGAGATATACCAAGAGTGTCTGATCCCTCTCGCAATAGATGCACCGACTATCTTAGAAAGCTACGCGAGCGATTTTGAGTATATTCTGCTTATGGAGGATCTGAGAGGTACAGACCTTGAACAACAGCCGTCAAACTCAAATTTCTTAGATGCGGCCCGCAAGCTCGCGGACATTCGGGCTTCTACAGACAGAATCGGAAAGATCAGTGCTTCTGATCTTCAAAAGCATTTGCTGACCGAGGAGCAACTTCTGCTTGACTTTGACTATGTGACTGAGCACGCAGGTTCGGAGCACCGGGAAATGGTTAATCTCCTGAGGAGACAGGTTAACTCCTTCTCAAGGCACTTGCACCGATTATACCAAGAGCTTCCCCCCACACTGAACCACAATGACTATCACGCCAAGAATCTCCTAAATGTCAGCGGACGCATTGTTCCCGTCGATTGGGCAAATGCGTGTATCAGTCCTCATCTGGGAGATCTTTACTGCCTGATTAACGAAGGGAAAGACCAACATATTTCCCGGGAGACACTAATTGGTGCCTACAAGTCTGCTCTAAAAGATCAAGGAATACGGGAGGAAGTCACAGACTGGCACCTTGATATGGGTGGCCTCTGCTGGAGCGTCCACTGTTTGCAATGGATCTTTGAATTTGGTTTGGAGGCAATTCCTGTATCTAAAAACTGGGTACCAGATTTCCTGACTGACATATTGGCAACGGTCTCTCGGTTAGGCAGACCGTAGAGTGCGTCATCCTTTTGCGAGGGCTGGAACATCCTATAACACCGTGCCCCCGGCTCCGGGCCGTTCGGCCCTTCGCCCAACCGCTTCGCGGTTCGGGGGCACGGAAGACGTTAAGCGTAATTGCTAATCTGCGAAGTACGACTATGGCTGGGTGAAGTTGAGATGACAATTTACATAGAATCATGGATAAATCGATGTATAAATGAGACCAATTATCGCCTCATTTCCGCGCAAGATATCAGGGGGGGTCGCGGTGGCCAGGTATGGGACTGTCAAATTGAGATAGCAAAGCAGTCGATGCAAGCGATCCTCAAGATTTATGGCGCAGAATTCGAAGATTATTCCCGATTAGGCATTCGCAATACACTGCGTAAAAATGTCTATGCTTTTCAAGAATTTCCCCACTATTCCGTACCGACGGCATCAATTTTAGGGCATGCCGAGTACCAGGATGAAGCCGCGATCTTATTGGAAAAAGTATATCGCCAGACATGGCAGCATCAAACCCGAATCGAAGCAGCTCGTCTCCTGGCTAATCTACATGGCATATCATTCGATGTTTTGGATTCAGATTTCATTGCTCTGATTCGTCAATCAACTCCCAACCGACACCGTGTATTTCTCAGCTTGGAAATGGCCGATGAGTTGGATCAACATGCACCAGAGTGGCGCTCGGATTATGCCAATATATCCGCTCAGATAGATTTTCTACGCAACACAGACGAACCGATCCCTGACTTAGAGACACTGGTTCATGGCGATTTTTTCTCTGTTAATATACTATTCGGTGAGAACGGTCTTTCTATAATTGATTGGGATTTATTGTCTATTGGTGATCCCATGTGGGATTTGGGTTTCTTAATAGGTGCAGATCGAGATATTGCCGATCAAGAAGTAGATGCGACCATCTCGGCGTATTGTAAGACATGTCCCATAGACTCCAATGTACTTAAGTGGCATAAGCACTGTTGGGATGCGAAAAGACAGCACTCCGGTTGGATCGCGGTCGAACAGAACGGCCCAACGGGCAGTAAGACGCCTTTGGAGTGTGCAAAGGCCCGCCGGAATTTCATTCGAAGCAGACTTGGCGTATGACCGGGATCAGCAAACGGCCGTTGGGAAAGACAGGTCTGGAGGTTACCGAGGTTGGCTTGGGTGGGGCCTTCATCGGTGAGGGAGCGACGGCGCGCGATGAAGCTATTCGTGTTGTCCATCGCGCTTTGGGACTGGGAGTGAACTATTTCGACACTGCTCCCCTCTACGGAAATTCTCAAGAAGTCCTAGGAGAAGCTCTCCAGGGGCGAAAGGAACCCTATCTCTTGGGGACGAAGTGCGGACGGTGGGACTGGCGGACCGGCCCGTACCGCGAGTTGAACGCCTTCAAGGCGCAGTTCGAGCAGACGCTGCGGGCCCTGCGGCGCGATTGGGTGGACATCCTCTACATCCACGAGGCCGATTGGAGGGTGTATTGGCAGGACGAGGTCACGCCGCGCAAGACGCGGCACATCTGCGCAGACGGCGTTTACGACTACGGTGACGCGCCGGTGACGCAGTTCCTGTTGTGGGCCAGGGAGAAGGGCATGGCGAAGCATCTCGGCATTTCCGGCAACAATGCTCACCTCCTGGCGAAGATACTGCGGGAGATTACTCTCCCGGTGGAAGTCGTCCTGGTTGCATTTCAGTACAGCCTGATCTGGCGCAACGCGAGACAATACCTTCTGCCACTGGCCAGGGAATTGGGCCAAGGTGTGGTACTCGGGGCGCCTCTGCAGCAGGGGGACCTGGCCGTTCCTCGTGAAGAGTGGATAGAACATCCTCCCGATTGGATGGACGACGACCTTCGGGCTCGCTTTGCAGAGCTCTATGCGATCCATCAGGAGACCGGGATCAGTCTGGCCGCGCTTGCAATACGATTTCTGCTGGCGGACATGGATGTAGCCACCGTGATCCCTGGTGCGGCGACAGTGGAACAACTGGAGGAAAACGTCGGCTGCGCAGCTTTGGGCGGTCTTTCACCGGACGTCCATTCCCGACTGGATGCGCTGGGCAGAGTGTTTGACGGGGTGCGTGGTGTAGACTATTAACGGCAGAACGAAGCCCGGCAGCTCCTTGGCCTGCGGCAACCCACAGCGCGGGTTCGCAAACCGGCGGAACGTTATGCGTAAGTGCGGACGAGAATGATTTCTCGACTGAGACTTGGTTTGGAGATGCCTGTGCCCCCATCCGCCGTGTCGGCCGAAAATGCCATCGTGTGTGTCAGGCATGGCGAGACGATATGGAAGCGGCAAGGCCGAACACAAGGCCAACTGGATTCTCCGTTGACCGATACTGGCATCAGCCAAGTACACGAACTTGCGGGAAAGCTGGAATTTGAGAATTTCGGCATAATTCTCTCCTCGCCCCTCGGTCGGGCGGTCCAGACGGCAGAAATCCTGTCCCGGCACTTAAGCCTTCCAAACCTGCGTCAGTCAGATCATTTAGCTGAGAGATGCGAGGGAGCCTTTCAAGGACTAACACGCAAGCAACAAGCAGAGCGGTTTCCTGAATGCATTGACAAAGAATCAGGTCACGTAAATCCCGATTTGATTCCAGGACCCGAGTCCACCACCGACTTTCTCGATAGGGTGACAGTCGGCCTGCAGGAGATTGGCAGTTTCGCCGAAACCAGAAACGTGCTGGTCGTTACTCATACAGGTGTTCTACAGGCACTTACGTCGCTGATTTCCGGGGAGGATTTTCTCGAAGTGTGTGCTAAGCGGTCATTCGGATTTTGTGATGTGCTCCGCTTTGGATCCGTCCAGAATTGGAACACAGTAGGACGCACCAACGCATAACAGCACGGTGTTGCGTTGCGGCGGCTGTGCCGCCTTGGCCTTCGCGCAACCGCGTCACGGTTCAGGGGCACGAAAACGTTTTGGGCCATTCCCGGCCCCCCTGAGGAGCTTGACCGCTGAGGCTTCGCCCCGAAAGGCACGAGAGGTGGAACAGAGATTCGAGAAGTGGCTACGATGGCTGAATGCTATCTATGGGGAATTGCAGGGTGTCCTGATTCAGCGCCACGTGTTCTGGGAGGTCCAGAACATGATCAAGGCGAATCCCAAGTTGCACAATCCTAGCGCCTTCTATGGATTCCTCGGAAATGCCTACGCGTCGCTTGGTCTCACAGCAGTCAGACGGTTGACGAAGGCCCAAAAGGACAGTGTCTCGCTCACCCGGCTCCTTGAGGAGATCAAGGACTACCCAGTTATTGTGAACAGGGAGAGGTGCGTCTCTCTCTTCAATGGTGGGACCATCTCAGAGTCAATCGCCGGAGGCGAGTTCGATCGCATTTGCGGCGGAACCACTGGTGAACACATCGATCCGACTGTTGTGCAAGCCGAGCTGGATGAGATCGCAAAGAGAACGGCGACTCTTGAAAAGTTCGTGGACAGGAAGGTCGCACATCTCGACAAGAGGGCTCTCACAGGGAATGTCGCTGCTCCAACATTCAAGGAGCTGGACGACTGCCTTGACTACCTAGAAGAACTGGTCAAGAAGTACTGGTTTCTGTTCACCGCCCAAGCGGTTTCCTCGATCACGCCTACTTTCCAGTACGACTGGCAGGATATATTTGCAGTGCCGTGGATAGACGCGGCCCAATCTACTGATCCGTGAGCGGCGAGCGGCGGGCCGGGCACAGCCTATAACAGCGCACTTCGCGGCTTCGGCGCTGGAGCGCATTCGCGCAACCCGGTTCGCGGTTCGGGCACCGCGAATGGTTATAGGAAAATGCCAGCCAGACCAAAGAGGAGTGCAGGCGTGAAAATCTTTGAAAGCGACGGAACCGTATCCCGATCAGACGCGGTCTTGGGTGATTTTTTAGAAGCCGCCAACCAAACAGAAGCAATCACGGAGATCGCTAGTGCTGCTTGGCGCAATTCTAGCCTTTTATTATCTTTGAGCAGGGCGGTCCCCTCCTGGTTGCCTTTTTCTTCCCACGACGGCTCCCCGTATGATGACAAAGGAGCACGTCGAAGAGATGCGAATTGCCCCTGACATCGAGCTCAGCGCTCGACAGCAGGAGGTCTTGGAGCATTGGGTTCGTTGCCCCACGGGGGAGCAGCGTTTGGTGCAGCGGGCACGAATCGTGCTGGCCGCCGCCCGGGGAGTCCTTAACCGGGATCTGGCCAAGGACTTGGGCGTGGACGCCGGCACGGTGGGCCGCTGGCGGCAGCGCTGGGCGGCGGCCCGAGAGCGTTTGCAGGCGGCCGAAGAAAGCGCCTGCGCTTCGGACTTGCGCCGTTGCGTCACCGAGACGCTGGGGGATGCCCCGCGCTCGGGCTGGCAGGGGATCTTCACCCCCGAGCAAATCGTCGAAATCATCGCCATCGCCTGTGAGCCCCCCGAGGACTCGCAACGTCCGGTGTCCCACTGGACCCCCCGAGAGGTGGCCGAAGAGGCGGTAAAACGGAACGTCGTGTCCAGCATTTCGGTGCGTACGGTGGGGCGTTTTTTAAAATCAGGCGGATCTTAAGCCGCATCGGATCCGCTCCTGGCTCAACCCGGAGCCGGAGGACCCGGAGCGGTTTCGCCACCAGGTGTCCACGGTCTGTACCCTGTATGAACAGGCCCTGACGCTGCACGAGCAAGGGGTGCATCTGATCTGTTGCGACGAGAAGACCGGCATGCAGGCACTGGAGCGCCTGCATCCCACCAAGGCGGCGATCCCCGGATTTGTCGAGCGGCAGGAGGCGCACTACGTCCGCCACGGCACGCACAATCTGATCGCCAACTTCGAGGTCGCCACCGGTCGCATCCTGGCCCCTACGATGGCCCCCACGCGCAGCGAGGAGGAGTTCGCCCACCACCTGTTGCAGACGGTGGCCAGCGATCTGGAGGGCGAATGGATCTTCATCGTCGACAACCTCAACACGCACCCATCCGAATCCCTGGTCCACTTGGTGGCGGTTCTGTGCGATCTCGATCAGGATCTGGGCAAGAAGGGACGCCGCGGGATCCTGCGCTCGTGCGCCACCCGCGCCGACTTCCTGGCCGATTCCAGGCACCGCATTCGTTTCGTGTATACGCCCAAACGCGCCTCGTGGCTCAACCAGATTGAACTGTGGTTCAGTATCCTCGTCCGCCGCCTGCTCAAACGCGCCAGCTTCTCCTCGGTGGAACAGCTCAAAGAACGCGTCTTGTCCTTTATCGAATACTTCAACCGCACTAGGGCCAAGCCGTTCCAATGGACATACACGGGCAAAGCCTTGATGGCCTGACAATAATAAAATGTATCAATTGCGCCGAGGTGTACTAGCGATATCCAGCTTTTCCTTCAAGAATATGGATTGTTCGCTGTTCTTCTCCGAGGTCTACACCGAAAGACAGGTCTTGTAGTGATTATCAAAGTTGGGACCAGTGTACGAGAGAACTTCTGGTGCAATGAACTCTATCGCCTGGCACCTGACCTAGTGCCCAAGGTCTACGCCGGAGGATCGCGGCTGGGAAGAATCGAGGTTCATTGGCTTGCTTTGGAAGCCATTCCATTTGGTCCTTTGGGCAATGCCTGGAAGGGCAGGGAGTTTGAGCTGCTGCTTGAGGCGGGAGTCCGCTTCTACCAACTGGCCGAAAAAATTCAAGACCCCACTTTGAATGAGACAACTCCGATGGAAGTTTCTCGTTGGCTTCAAGGATCCATCGAGCAGAACCCTCCGGGATCCGTTGATAAACTTCTAAAAAAAGTCGACCTCCATTGGAGCTTCCTCCATGAGAAATGCGGATCTGACATTTGCTTCGATGACTTCCACCTCTGCAACGGCTTGGTACGAGATCCGCCCCCAGATGGAGAGGGTGTGGTTCTGATCGATATTCGCCCCAAACGTCAGCCGTGGGTTCTGGATCCAGCTTATCTTCAGGTTCTTAATTCGGGCGAGCGCGGTCGGCCAGGGCATCGAGATCTGATTCACAGAATGGCCGTCAAGCGCAGCGCGGCAGGACTTGGAAGCCTTGGAGGGCCTGACTTGGTTACTGCACAGAAAATTGCTCTTGGGTGGATGGCTGCCCGTCAATGGCGATCAGACCTCGCAGAGTGGCAACCTGATTACCGCGACGCATACACGCAGTATATAGCGGAAGCCGTTGAAGCGTGATGGTGTAACTCCGAGCCGCGTGTACCCAGGCTCGGCTGGCACTTCCTATAACACCGTGCCCCGGCTACGGCGCATGCGCGCCTTCCCCCAACCGCTTTGCGGTTCGGGGGCACGGGAGACGTTATGCGGTATTGGATTCCCCAACGTGTGGGAGGTAGTTCTCTCCGGGGACGACGCAGATCTTAGGTCCTTGAGTGAGTCGTTCGCAGACGGCGATCCAGCGATTCTGGAGCGAGATGGGGAATACCTGTTCCGTTGGTCGGTGCTGGATGGGCGACCAAGGGTCAGCTGAAACTTTTTTGTCATACGGCGAACAGCCCCCAGGCCGCCGGGGACGCCGCCAGACATGGTCACCAGCGAACGCAGCCTCCGCCAAACCCATGACCCTGAACGAAGGCCGGGAACTTATCCGACGAGTCGTGTGCCACTGGCTGGATACTGAGTCGAAGCGGATCTCGGGCGGCGGAACCTCCAACGGCAGCTAACAGGTCCACTGGCGGTTCCGGGCTTTCGGACCTCCGCGCAACTCGGCTGCCGCCGAGTTCGCCAGTGGCCAGGACGTTATGTGACACAGGATGAAGCACCAATAGCAATCAGATGAGACCAGACAGGACACGAGAATTACCACCAACGATCCGATCAGCTACGTCCGCTAACGCCGAGATTGTAGCACGGATTTATGTCGATTCGTGGAATGCTGGATTTGGCACACTGCTATCGCAGGCCGATAGAACTGTGACGCCAGCCCTTGCTGAACGTTGGCGCCATGATCTTGCTCAGCCTGTCCCACATCGTTGGTGGGTAGCCGAGCATATGGGCTCAATTGCAGGGTTCGTCGGCATCGGACCCAGCCGAGATCCGGTGGATGCTCACCTCGGCGAACTTGATACTATCGCTGTCGATCCGTCGTACTGGCGCACAGGTATTGGCAAGGCATTGGCGTCGGTCGCTTTACGTTATCTGGTTGGGGACGGCTACGATGAGGCGATAGTGTGGAGCGTAGAAGGCTACCAGCGAGGAATCGCTTTCTACGAGGCCATGGGGTGGTGCCGTGATGGTGGAGTTCGAGATGAAGGGAGACAAATTCGCTTCCGGCGTGACTTGTCTCCCTTTCGAATGCCGAAATCGCCCTCGGCCACAAGACCGGTGCTCCTGGTCGATGTTGATGGAGTCCTCAATCCTTACGGTTTCGCTCAGTCTCCAAGTGGTTTCAATCCATACTGGTTGTTCCCAGAAGACGACTATCCTGTTTACTTGTCTGACACTCACGGCCGGTGGTTGCACGAGTTGAGCGACCAGTTCGACATGGTATGGGCAAGTGGTTGGATGGGGGAGGCAAACCGCTTGATCGCCCCACTATTTGGTCTTCCCGAGTGGCCAACGATTCCCTTTCCGCCGGCTCCGTTCGAACCTGCCGAGAAAGTGCCAGCAATCGACTTATTTGTGGGTGACAGGATCTGCGCTTGGGTAGAGGACGCGATGACCAAAGAGGCGTTCGACTGGGCAGGTAGAAGGACCGTGCCGACTCTGCTTGTTGACGTCAAGCCAGCTGTTGGGTTGATTCGTGAGATGGTCGAGCAGTTGCTGACCTGGGTAGGCTCCGTTACCAAAAGTTGAAATGTATCCTACGTCACTTAACAGCACGGTTTGCGCTGCGGGGCTGCGCCGTCTTGGCCTTCGGCAACCTCCCGACAAGCTCGGGGTTCGCAAACCGGGAAACGTTATGTGAAATGCATTTTAGGCAATTCTCGAACGCAGGTTGACGTTGATAGTCCGAGATCTACCAGGTCCGGTCAAAGCCCATCTGAAGGGATTCGCCTCAAATGGCGACAATCTCAAGACTGAATCGTGCGCCGATGTATTCTCATTTACTCACCCGAGCAAGCAGGGTTTGTTCCTCAAAATCAGAGATGCGCTCGCTGCGCCGCAAGAATCCGATCTTCGCGCCGAAATAGCGGCCATGTCCTGGTTGCACGACAAACTGAGTGTGCCTAGGGTGGTCTGCTTTCACCAGGAAAACAATACTCAGTATCTGCTGATGACCCGAATAGCTGGCGTCTCTGGTGTCCACGAAGACGCCAGGACAGATACCCCAGGTCTGCTACGGATGTTCGCTCATGGACTTCGCGAGATTCACGCAGTTCCAGTCGATTCGTGCCCATTGGATTGGCGCTTTGAACGCTATTTTTCCTGGGCTACAGACCTGGTTGATTCAGGAGTGCTGGATGGTCAGATCCCCAAAGGCGGCACTAGGAATGTCCTGCGGGATGAACTGGCAAGCATACGAGCCGACCTTCCGCCAGAAGACGTGGTGTTCACCCACGGGGATTATTGCCTTCCCAACCTCATGGTCCTCAATGGCCACCTGAGTGGCTACATTGATTGGGGCTATGCAGGAATAGGAGATCGATATTTGGACTTTGCCGCCGCGTACTACACCATCCGCATAAATCTGGGCGGTGAGTGGGTTCCCTTGTTTTTCCGGGAGTATGGGCAAGAATTGGATCAGGCCAAGTTGAGCGTGTATCAAAGGATCCATGACTTCGTAGACTAAGAGGGAAATAGTGCACGTCACACAACACCCGTGGCCCGGCTTCGGCGCTGGCGCGCCCTCGTGCAACCGGTGGGCGGTTCGGGACCGTGGGAACGTTATATGACGTTGAATGAGGAAAATGGACAGCGATCGGTTTTCGCCGACGCCATCACCCTGTGAGAGTTTATCGTGATTCCATAGGTAGAAGACACATCGAAGTGGGAAGATTGGCAACGCGACTACCGATTTGGCCTCATCCTTATCATGCCCCCTCCAGAGGTATCACAGGAGATTGACCTTTTGCGATCCAGGTATGATCCCCGCTCGGCTGCCTCCTGCGGGACCCACATCTCTTTGTCAGACCCCTTGAGCCAGGAAATGACGGCTGATCTTATCAATGAAATCAATAACGTCACTACTGATGTCCAGCCATTCACTCTTTATTACGACAAGCCGCATGCCTCAACCAAGCACGCTGGTGTCTCGTATCCTATAAGGCCACAAGAGCCCATCGATGATTTGAAGCAGATTCTCCACGGCACATCGGCATTTTCCGGCGCAGCGTATCGCCGGCGCGACATAGCTCCGCACATGACCATTGCTGAGTTCATATCCATAGACGAGAGCCTTGAGCTTTGTGCACGGCTGCAGAATTCAGCTCCGACTGGCTCTTTTTTATGTGATAGACTGGAGCTCGTCGTACCCGACGAGAGTTTTCGGTTCAACAAGAGGGGGACGTTCTTTCTTGGCGATTCAGAAGTTCTTTTGAGGGTGCCTGCTGGGGATTTTGATGGTTGATTGCTTGTTCGCTGACGCCCGCCTCGCAGGCTTTTATGACGCGTTCTGTGCTGGGAGGGCTGACTTCGGCTTCTATCTGCCGCTGGTAATGTCCTCGGAGTCGGTGCTCGACGTGGGTTGCGGGACGGGTGCGTTATTGCATGCGGCTCGAGAGACCGGTCATACCGGTCGATTGTATGGACTCGATCCCGCTGAGGCGATGCTCGAGCAGGCACGCAAGCGATTGGATATTGAGTGGATTCTCGGTGACCTTGCTTCAGTCTGTTGGGAGCGCGAGTTTGACCTGGTGGTGATGACGGGTCACGCCTTTCAGGTGTTCGTCGACGACGCTGCACTCCAAGCCTCGCTCAAGGCAATTTGCTCTGCTCTTACCATTGAAGGCCGTTTCGCCTTCGAAACCCGAAACCCGCGGGCCCGGGGATGGGAAGCCTGGACTCCCGACAACGCCGTCGAAATCGTGGACGATTCGGGTTCGGTAGTGAGGATGGCGCACCAGGTGGAGACGCCGGTTGACGGTGAAATCGTTTCATTCACGGCCACCTTTAGCAGCTCCAGTTGGGACCGACCGCGCCTCAGTCGAAGCACGTTAAGGTTCCTAGATGCGGATTCTCTGTCGCTATTCATGTCAAACGCTGGGTTCCAGATCGAGGAGCAATACGGTGACTGGGACCGCAGTCCGCTGACCGAGACGAGCCCTGAGATCATCACCATCGCTCGGCGAGCAGCTAAGAATGGAGCATCCCACGTCACATAACACGTTCGTGCGCGGCGATGGCACTGACGCGCCATCGCGCAACCGCTTCGCGGTTCGGGCACGGCGAAAACGATAGGAGTAGACGAGACAAGTGAAAAGTTTGCTGCCGGTTTTTCGGTCTGATCAAGAGTATCATGCCTGTAACCACACTGAGGAGATGTATCTCCCAGCGATGCGGGAGGTTTGCGCGAAGCACGATATATCAAACAGCAAACTGACTAGGTTTGAGGAAGGCGAATCGGCGATTGTCTTCTCAATCGATAATGAATTGCTACCCGTCCCAGAGTGGGCAGAGTTTGTTCGTCAGCAGTGTGCGGCGTGCCAAGACCATCAGGCACGTGGGGGAGTTCACGAATCTCTTGTTGAGCAGGTCCTTTCCTTCATGGAGGCCTACTTGCCTGATCCTAATGCTGTCACTTGCTCCGCTATTTTGCATACAGAGCTTACGCGCGAAGCGTGGTACATTGAGCAAGCAAACGGTTCATGGATCCTATCGGGATTGTTTGATTTCGGAGATGTTCTAATTGGGGATCCGAGGGCTGATTGTCTCTGGCGTGAGTTCGATCTGTCTCTTCTGCGAAGCTACTTGGCTGCATATGACTATGAAGACGGAGTTTTTGCCGATGCCAACCTGCTTGAAAAGGTGACGTTCGATTTTTTTGGAAACTGGACCCACTGGCGCGGACATCGGAAAACCTGGCTCGTGCGGCTTAAGGCGAACTACCAGTTCACAAAAAAGGTGGGCAGCCGGCTGTATGTCGAGCGCGTGGACGAGCAACTGCTGAAAGAGGTGAGCTACAATTTCAACTGGGTTCTCGACTACGAATTCACTTCGGAAAGCCACTTCTACTTCGTCCTCGTGCACGATCAGAGAAGCCGTCGGGGAATGTTCGCGAAGCTGGCCTACCTCTTCGATTCGAATGTCCTTGCACGGCGCTGATCCGGGTTTGCGGCGGTTAGGTGAATATGTACCTTCATTTCATCTAACTACCACCTGGCGACCACTATGCGAACCAATGGTTCGCATACAAGCAGTTAGCGGAAATCGGCAACAATGCCAGATATGCGACAACCACAAAGAGGCGCCCGTTATCGCGTTCATGATGTATGTCACACCGAGGACTGTCTGAGTTTTAGCAAGAGAAGTGATTTCTTGTCTAAACGATAGCACTACATTGGAGAGATTCCTTTGAGATCTGTCCTTTCATCCGAAGAGATCCAGCACTTTCAAGAGCACGGCTTCGTCCGTCTGGGAGCGGCCTTTGAGCCCGATAGTGTCGACAAGGCGCACAATCTTGCCTGGCATCACCTCGAACGCCATTACGGGTATGTTCGCAATTCCCCCGAATCCTGGCAGAGCTCCACAGGTGGTCTCGGCAAACGGTGCCGACGAAACAAGAAAATCTGGAGCAACGCGAGTTCTAGACTGACTGATGCGATCACTCAGCTCCTTGGACCCGATTGGAAAGAGCCCATAGATTGGGGCAGACTGCTCTTCACTGTTCCCGACAAAGATACCGCTCCGTGGAACATAACCGCCGACATGTGGCACTGTGATGCAGATCCCTTTCAATTCATAGACGGCGGTAAGGGTCTTTTCACCTTCAACTTCCTATCCGAAGTCAAACACGAAGGCGGCGGCACTCTTATTGTCGGCGGTTCGCCCAATCTTCTTCTGCGATTTTACCGCACTCTCTCGGGCAGAGAGCGGAGAGGCAAGATCCTGCTGCAACGCTTCTTCAAGTCGCATCCGTGGTTTACGTACTTAACCCGTCAAGTCGGATCGCCAGATGAACGAATCAAGCGACTCATGAACCAGACGACGGTAATCGACGGTACACCCGTTCGAGTCGTCGAACTGACCGGCAAGCCTGGCGACGCGGTGCTCTGCCATCCAGTTATCTTGCACGCCGGTTCCCAGAACCGAGCCAGGGTGCCCAGGGCCATGCGAGCCCAAACGATCAGCATGAAGGAGCGAATTTCTACAGTCTCAAAAACATCACCTAAGGAACACTGAAAACTGGACTTTTAATCGGGCATCCGCTAACACGCCCGTGCCCGGCTTCGGCGCTGCAGCGCCTTCGCGCAACTGCTTTCGCGGTTCGGGCACGGCGAAATCGTTAGCCGAAATGACTTTTGTCAAGTGGTGTGAACAATTGCCCTTAGCAGACGAGGCCGAGACCCCCGTAGCCTGATGGTCACTTTTGGAATACAATGTCGCTTGAAGCCTGGATAGCTTTCTGTATTACAGAGGCTGTTCTCTGTCTCACTCCAGGTCCGGCCGTTTTGTTGGTCGTCTCCGTCGCCTTGGGGCGTGGCCTGCGCCCCAGTATCGACGCGGTGTTTGGAATCTTGACGGCTAACGCGCTGTACTTTGCTCTGTCTGCGAGCGGCGTCGCCGCAGTCCTGTTAGCCTCGCGTGAGCTGTTCATCGTCCTCAAATGGGTTGGAGCGGCCTATCTTATATGGCTGGGGGTGCGAATGCTACTCTCGCGAAGAGCCGCTGAGCTCGACCCTTGCCCCACGGTTATATCGCGGTCGTTTCTCCGAGGTTTTGTCGTCCAAGGGGCCAATCCCAAAGCCCTTGTGTTCTTCATGGCGCTGCTGCCACAGTTCATCGATCCGGCCCGCTCTGTGCCTACCCAGATCCTGGTGCTCGGCTCTAGTTCAGTTGTCATTGAGTTTGTTGCGTTGGCCGTCTACGCGCTGGGAGCCGTCCGGGCGAGCGTTGTTGTAGGCAACCGAGTAGCTATGCTGCTTGAGCGGTTGGGGGGCGGGCTCTTGATAACACTTGGTGGGTGCATTAGGTTATTGTTACGGGATTTTAAATGGCACCAAGTCCGCCGTCCAGCAGAATTTAGCAAAAAGAGCTCAACTCGTTGTTATATATGGAATAGGCGAGAAAATTGAAAATTGGCTTGTGTGATACAGTTTTGGAAAATCAGCCGGTCAGAGTGGTCTTTATTGGCCGATTTCGCCCATTTTTCAATGTTTTAACAATTCCCTAATGCTCCCCACTTGGTGCACGTCTCGCAGTAGAGCAGTCTGAGTAGCTGCACTGGACGTTCCGTTTTCGTGATTGGCCAATGACTTTCAATCTAACGCAGTTAAGATATCTAAGGGCCACCTTCGGCTAACCGCCCGTGGTCCGGCTTCGGCGCTGTCGCGCCTTCGCGCAACCGCTGCGCGGTTCCGGCACCGCCAAAACGTTATAAGCCATGCCGGTGTTTACCGAGTCCACAAGCAAAGGGGCGCAAAAGACACGCCATCCTCTACCACCGCACATCAAACACACAGTCGAACATTAACCGCAGTGGATCAGTTAAACCTAAATACCGCGTGCAGAACGTCTCTGGCAGAGAATATCCTTGCGTCCCTCCGGAATGTCGTCCCTGGATCAGCGGCTGAATTGAAAGGCTCACTGGCTGCAGGAGGGGCTGATGCCTACAGCGATATTGATGTATTCTGGGAAATTCCTGATGAACATTTTCAAGAAACAATGGGTCATCTACCGCAAATACTTGCAGAAGTCGCGCCGGTAGAATCTTTCCGCTCTGCTCCCGAGTTTCAGCATTCGGAAAAACGTCGCCTCTGCTTTGTCCAGTTTAAGAATATGCCACTCTTCTGGAGGGTTGACCTAGAGATCTTGGCGCAATCACTTGGGCGGAATCGGGAATATGACCTCGACAATGAACCTGTGAAAGGAAAAGATTGGTCATTAACGCACAGCGCACTTATGAATGCGATTGCTGCCCTTAAAGCGGTGCTGAGAAGCCAGGAGGAGAAGGCAAAGAAGATTCTTGATCGAGGCTTTGAACGAGTTGGGCTTGAAGTTCCGGAGGCGCCCGTTCACGAACTCATCTCAGGGCTTGCTGGACAGATCGCTGCAATCGATCCTCTGCAGACCGAGTTGGCACGCCAGATACAGCATCTTCACGGCGAGATTTTTGGGACCGAAGAAAGACAAGGGAAACACATGGGGTGAGTTTCGCGGCGCTATGGTTTTCTCCATAGAAAATCCGGCACAACTTACAACAAGCCGTTCCTGGCTTCGGTCGCTTCGCTCTCTTCGACCCAACCTGTCCTCCCCACACCAAAGACCCGACCAACCCACGGACAGGTTCGCAGCCCGCGACAACGTTATATGACATTTACAATCGAGAATCTCGAGGACAGGAGGACAAGATGCCGGCACCGCCAAAGTCCGAGGTGAATCAGGTGATACAGGGTGCGCCCGTCATCCAAGTTCGCGATCCCCAATCGACGGCGGAGTATTACCGTGACGTATTCGGCTTCGAGTTTGACTTCAGTCATGATTCAGGCTTTTATACCGTAGTGTGGCGCGACAATGCGGCCATTCATTTCGTCAGAGGCGAAGAACCCGCAACGGGAGTCCGTATTTTTCTCTGGGTTAAGGACGCCGACGCGGTTTTTGCAGAGTTTAGCGAAGCTGGGGCCAACATCACCGTTGAAATTGGGGATCGAGATTATGGAGTACGAGACTTCGGCGTCGTGGATTGCAATGGGCTGGAGATTTCTGTCGGGCATTGACGAGAGGGCTGTTTAGTTCTCGGGTTAAGTTTCGACGAAGGCCAAGGTCATATATCATCGAGGTTTGCGCTCTGCCGCCTTTGTCGGCCTGGGCTTTCGGCAACCCCTCGACAATATCGGAGTTCGCCAACCGGAAGACGTTACATGATATTACTCTCTGCAAATTCTGACCTGTGATGGCTGCAGTGCTATTTTCATTTCATTTCAATCTCGAGCAGGCACGCTTGCAAGCCGAGGATCTTCAACGTGGCTTGCGAGCGGGCGATCCTGACGCCCTTCAGCGTCTTGAATCCCACCATCCGGAGCAGTTGACCCGAGCGCGCTGGCAGTTGGCCGATGCCCAGCTCGTCGTGGCCCGCGAGAACGGCTTCGAATCTTGGGCGCAGTTGAAGCACCTCGCCGAGCCACAGTCCCTGTACCGGTCCGAGGATCTCACCGATGGGCAGAATAGCTATATTAACGGGCGTCCCTGGGAGGAGCAGGAACGCAGGCTGCGTCGGCTGGCTGAGGAGGCTCTGTCACGCTGCGGCGTCGCGCCGAGGCATATGTCGATTGCTGGGCAGATGGGAAACTACGGCTACAATGACTTCGCACTTGGCGTGACCACAGAGGGTGAGACTCCGTCGTACCTTGTCACCGTGCGCTACGCCCATGAACCATTCCCCCTCGTCGAGGTACACCGGCAAGTCGCATCACTTTGTGCCTGGCTCGTGGCCTTGGCCAGGGACACAGGGGTTGAGGTCCAGGTTCCCGTAGCCGACGAAGCCGGCGAGGTCTGCCAACTCCTCGATCATCGGCCGGAGGGGCCGGCAGCGGTGTGTACGGTTCAGCGCTGGGTGCCTGGAGAGGTCGTGGTCGGGGAGGATGAGCCTGTCGAGCTGTCGGAGGATAGGTTGCGAGCGTTGGGCGAGCTCCTTGGGCAGGTCCACAACCACGGGAGCGCATGGTCAAGGCCGGCAGGCTTCAATCGGATGCGCATCGACTGGATGTGGGACGTAAAAGAGGTGAGCCGTGACTACTGGAACGCTCGGGGCGACGAGAGGCTGAGCAAGGAGGAACTGTCGGTGTTGCGAAGGGCGGTGGTAGTCCTGACCGAAGTTCGCAAGACATCCGGAGAGTCTTGGGGGCTGACCCATGGCGATTTCCGGGCGAGGAACTGTGTCGAGCACGAAGGCCGCTACGCACCAATCGACTTCGATAACTGTGCCCTGAGCTACCAACTCGACGACGTGGGGTGGTTCCTCGTGGATGTGGATAATCCCGCCATGCGCAGGGCCTTTCTATCCGGCTACGCCCGCGTCACCCCTTCGCCATCGGTGCGCTTGGTGGAAGGCGCCTTGATCGCGGCTCGGACACGGCGGTGCGCCTGGGGTGGCCCCCTGCCTGAAGGCTTGATCCGGCAATGTGAGAAGTATCTGTCGGATGAATCGTTCCTGTTCGCATCGTAGCGAAACCTCATGTAACAGCAGTCAGGCGACATGACTGCGACAGTATTTCGCCCTGATACATGGAGATAGCCATGTTCCGACTGTGGATTCTTCCGATCCCGTTGAGCCGATCATATAATTTCTCTCACGCGGACACCGGATATCCCGTTGAGTATGTCATTCACCCCATCCTTTGAAAAGGAAGGAAGAGGACAGATTGCAGGTTCCTGCCGGATTGCCCACCTGGAAGAATGATTGCGGCTGCGACCCCACTGCCTCCTGGCGCGTCCTCCATCGAAAAGCGGGTGGTGAACGCGTTGCGCATCGAAGAAAAGATTCTGATCGACGGCGACCTGGCAGAGAAGGATTAGGACCGCGCCGAGAAGGCCGCAGACTTTTTTCGAGCGCAGCCCAATCGTGGTGTGCGGGCCGAATTGAAGACGGAGGCAATGGTACTTTTCGACGATGCCACCTTCTACATAGGATTCCGCTGCTTCGAGCCTGACATGACCCGGTTGCGCGAGACCCTGACCCGCCGGGACACGCGCGTCCGGTACGACGACGCGGTCGAAGTCGTGCTCGATACCTACGACGACGATCGCAATGGATACGTATTCTCCGTCAATTCCCTGGGAACGCAGATGGACGAACACATCGGCAATGAGTCCGTCTTCACCCTGACCTGGGATGCCCGCTGGGAAGCCCGAGTGATGAAGGGCGAGGATTTCTGGACCGCGGAATTCGCCATTCCGTTCTCCGAGCTGCGCTTCTCCACCGACAACTTGACTTGGGGGATCAATTTCTGGCGCGCCCACCCCATAGATGGAGAATCGTATTCCTGGTCCGATACGGGCGGAGATTTCGGCAGAATTTCGGAGTTCGGCGAATTGCGGAGTCTGTCCTTCGGCGATGCGTCTAAACAGAGGAAACTGGGCATCCTCCCCTAGGCTACCTATCGCGCCCTGGAGGAGTTGCCGGACGACCGCGACTACGGAGTGGATTTCCTGGTCCAGCCATCTACCAACTTCACTGCGAATATCACACTCAACCCCGACTTCTCCCAACTGGAAAGGGATCCCACCCTTATCGATTTGACCAGTGACCGCGAGCTGTCCCTGCCTGAACGCCGGCCCTTCTTCCGTGATGGGGCCGATCTATTTCGTCTTCCCCTCAACCTGTTCTACAGCCGCCGGGTCCAGGAAATTGACGTAGGGTTGAAGACGAGCGGCAAAATCGGGGACTACAACTTTGCCATACTCGACACCTATGGCAAATTGATCGACCGCTACGACGGCGACCTGAAGAAACAGGCCAACCTTTTGAACGTCCGCGTCAATCGCGACCTGGGCGAGCGCGCCGTGGTAGGCTTCATGGGAGTTCAAAAGCACCAGGCGGACCGGGACCTCAGCCTGATTTCAATGAATAGCCGGCTCGCTTTGCGGAGGGACTGGTCCACCCGGATGCAATATGTAATGAACCACGTGGAAGATGTCCTGCACTGGGCGTACCACGCTTCCACCTATTGGTCGAACGAGGGGGGTTTGTTCGCCAATCTGTCTCTATCCGAGATTCAGGACGGATTCCGCCCCAACGAGACAGGCCTGGAAGACGAGGCCTACCGCAAATGGGTTGGGAGATTCGGATACCGGCATGAAAATCCTGAAGATCGCAGGCTGCAATCCTTCTTGCTGAGAAGCACGTTTTTCTACCAAACCAACGAGGACCAAAAAGTCCGTGAAAGGTACTCTTCGCTCTGGGGTAGTGTGGATGTAGATAGATTTGGTTTCGTCGCCGTAGGACGCTTGGGAAAACAACGCGACGACGATGTCTTATTCGATTGGAGAGAGCTCAACCTGCAGGCGAGTTACAGCTCGACCTGGAATCGGCTCGTTCTTTTCCAAAAGATCGGCAGGCGGCAAGACCGCAACGTGCGGAAGACCGACTTGAGTGCAGATGCCACGCTTTTCGACAAAGCGACATTCGCGTTTTTCGGCGGCAGGGCATATTGGCAGGGCCACCGCAAGACCTGGTTTCTGCGCTTCAGCGCCAATTACCAGTTCACCCGCAAGGCGGCAAGTCGCATCTACTACGAGCGCATCGACGAGCGTCTTGCGCATCGGGTGGACCATAATTCCAACTGGGTAATGGACTACGAATTTACCCCGGAAAGCCACTTCTACCTGGTATTTCAACGCCCCAGGATGGTCGGCGGGCAATGTTCGCCAAGTTGGCCTATCTTTTCGATTCGAATGTCCTTGCCCAGCGCTGATCCGGGTTTGCGCTGCGCGGCATAGGCCGCTTGGCCTGCGGCAATCCGATTTACAGGTTCGCAACCCGGGAAACGATATATGCAATGCGAATTAGGGGACGAGAACCAAAAAAGTATGTCAGATAGGTCGGGGTAAGGGTTAGCGAGTGAATTCACGAGTTTACCTCCACAGGGCGTTTGACGAAGAGGGGGAAGGGGGCCACCATGCCTGGATTCCGTCCTATCTCGGCTTTTCTACCTGGGGGGAGACTGAAGGCGAGGTTGTTAAGAAGGTCCCCGACAAACTGCTGGAGTACACCCGATTTCGCGAGAGGAGCGGACTTCCGTGCCGGGTTGGGTCAGAGCCATCCGAAGTGGAGGTCGCAGGAAGGGTTAGTGGGAATGAGATACTGTTCGATTGGGATTACCAGCCAGTATCGCCTTCTCTGATTGATGAGACCATCGAATTACTTCATGCCACGCGGACCGACCTTCTGAGGCTAGTCGCTGAATTGCCTGAGAATGTCTTGGACTGGAATCCGCCATATCACCGCTTTTCAAGTTGGGCGAACTGGCGAACGATCCGTGAAATTCTCGTCCACATCGCCAACGTAGAAACTCACTATTACTTGCCAAACATTGGCATTCGTCCCACCATCTCGCCCGCTGACAGCGAGGTGCCGTGGGAGCACATCTTACTCAGACATCGCACCGTAACAATAGAGGCGTTACAGAAATTGAAGGCAGAACAAGATTTTTCCAGGGTTCATTTCTTTGATGTCCATGGCGGCTGGTCCTTGGGGAAGGTTTTGCGTCGCTTGATATGGCATGAACGTCTTCATTCCAAGAGTATTTGCCGAATAATTGGAGTCTACCGAGCGCAATGGGAGTGAAGTGTTGTCAGCCTTTGAATGCCGCACTGCATATAACACGTCCGTGCCCGGCTTCGGAGCAGCCTGGCCTTGGCGCAACCCGCACCAGGATAGGTGACATGGCAAATGGAAAAGGGAAAACAGCGGTTTTGATCAGGCCATCCCGGTTGCTTGCAGTCAGGGAGAATGCGATCTGAAGTTGGCAGACCAACGTTCTCCAATTCTTGTTCTCGGTGGCGGCGTGGTGGTGCCTTGGCCGCTTGGAGGCAACCTGACCTCTGTCACGGCACTTGTTTCGGCAACTTCCGCACCTGAGCCTGTCAGAGTGTCGATGGAATACACGGACATGCAGAACAGGTCAAAGCGCGCCTCCATGCGTTGGGGCGGCTACGCTGGCTTGGACCTGTTGGCAACCCTCTGCGTTGCTACGGGTTGGAAAACTTTGAAACGTTTCCGGCCATCCTCCCGATGAAGGAAGGCGGGCAGGAAGGGAAGGGGCATATCGTGGCTATTCTGGCGAGCACAGTGATCGTCCTGATACTCACCTCCGTCGTTATTGAGGAAACATACGGCGAAGAGAAGGACACGACGAATTCACCGAAAGGGATCCAACCGATGAACGTGATGGTAGATGTCAAACCGGCCGACCGCGGCAAGACACTTCCTTCCTGCCTCGTTCCCTTGATGCAGACCGTCGGTCGTCCGGAGTGGTCCGTAGACCGGCTGAAGGGAGTCATGGGACACGCCTTCCACTTCGAGATGAAGGAAGGAGGGGGACCTCTGATGCACGACAACCTCGACTGGGGGCCTGCGCTGGACTTCCTTCCCCAGCTAGCTGTGTTCCGTACGTACGAGGCAACCAAACACGATAGGGGGGTCGATCTGCCTGCGCTCAAGCGGGAGGCAAGAGACGCGGTTCGGGTGAGTCTGCAGCGAGGCATCCCCGTGTTGGCATGGCAGCCGATGAGTCTCGAACAGAAAGCGAGCGACCTCCCGGCGCACCATGCCTACTCCTGGGGTTTGATCGTCGGATACAATGTAGAGGATGAGACCTACACGATCCGTCACCCATTCGTAGCGGTCACCTACACCGTTCGCTATGACGCCATCGGGCACACTGATCCGGTCGAGTGGTTCAACATCAAGGTCTTCGATCAGCCGGCCTCAGCGGATCAGAAGGCATTGCATCTGATGGCGCTTCGGAACGCGGTTGCCTTTGCCCATGAAACTCGATATGCGGCTGATGACGAACGCAATGCCAGGCGCCGGGCGAGTCCGCATGGCTTCTCGGCATACGAGCTCTGGAAAAAAGCTTTCGAATCGGAAGACGTTCCGCTGGAACCTTCGCGATACCACGCCCATGTTCTGAAGGAGAGGCGCGTTTCCGCCTCCGCCTACCTCCGGGGTCTCGTCACCCAGTTTCCCGACGCCGCCGAATTGCTCAAAGCGGCGGCGGCCCATTACGACCGTGAGTTGCAGTCACTGAGTACGCTGTACGATCTTTGCGCCGCCGCCAAGGACAGGGGGGAATTCAAAGCCGGGGATCGTGAAGAGGCACAAAGGTTGATCGGTGGGGCGTTGGGGGCAGATCGAGATGCGATCGCCAGCATTGAGGCCGCGCTCGCCCTTATCGGCGGGTCGCGATAGACTGAGGTCATGCGATTTAGGAAGAAGCGGGCGGCACGCCAATCCCCATGGTGACCGTATCCCCGAGGAAAAGCCACCCATTTCCATGGGGTTCTACCGCGGCGTTGTACTTCCGGAATCCATACAGACCGGTGCGGAGCCGTACCTTCTTGGTATAGACTGCAGCCTCCGTTTGGGCAAGCAAGGGGTGCGCAAATGACGACTATGTTTGTATATTGCCGTATGGCTTTCTCCTTCGCGCCCGGACGGACATTCGGGCACTGCGGATCACCCATTTTTATCAAGCATCTCATGGGTGCGTCTGCCAAACGGCTTTTAGCGTTGGCCGGCCTCGCGCTCTTGGCGAATTTCGTTCCATGGGCAACTCATGCCCAGTTCAGCAGTCCACCTCGCGCCTTCGGTTACGGCTCGATAGAGTCCATCCGCCATTCGCCCGATGAGAGTATCCTGGCGGCCTTGGGGGGCGACGGCATTCACCTTTTCGACAGCACCACGCTGCGGGATCTCGCTCACCTGAAGCGCGCCCGTACCCCTTCCCTCTCCTTCAGGGATGCAGATCAAACCTTTTCCCCCGACGGACGATTCCTCGCCGCGCCCTATGAAGACACTACGGTAGTGGTCTGGGATCTCAGGACCCTGGCCGAAGCCGCCGTTCTTCCCGGACACACCTGGTCGATAACCGCCCTCGGCTTCAGCGCCGACGGCAGCCTCCTGGGAACGGGAGACTCCCAAGGCGGAATGAAGGTCTGGTCAACGGACACCTGGGAGTTGGTGGCGGAGCACACCAGCGAATGGGTGCGCGCTTTGACCTTTCAAGGCGGGGATCGGCTGATCACCAGCAATGGCTATCGCGCCATCCGCGTCTGGCGTCTGCCCGGGTTCGAGGAGGAACTCCTGTTGGTCCACGGCGACAACGTGCGCCATCTGATCATGCTCCCCGACGGCCGCCGGCTCCTCTCTGCCGCCGACGACGGCACCGCGCGTCTGTGGGACCTGCAATCCGGCGGCGAGCTCGCCGTGATGCCCCATGCGGGTTACGCATCGGAGTTGCTGCTCGCCCCGGACGGAAGACACGCCGTGATACGCGGCTCTTCCAGCACGCACCAGGGAATTCACGTGTGGAGACTGGATCCGCTGGAAAAGATCGGGGCACTCAACGGCGGACCGATCGGCTTTAGTGGTGACCCTCCGCAATTGTGGGTGTGGAACCCGGACGAGGAAGGCGCTCGTTCGGTGCGCTCGTGGGACCTGGAGACGCGACAGTACGTGGACAGCGTCCCCCTTGAACACGGAGGAGGGTATCCGGCTCTGGGAGAATACTCGATGCAGCTGACCATCGTCAACACGGACGCCGGCTCCATCGAGCGCTACGACCTGAGTACGGGCTCGCTGCGGATGAGGCGGCGTGTGGTGTTCGTCCCCTGGGTGGAAGACTTGGCGTTCAGTCCCGGCGGGGAGTGGCTGGCCACCCCGTATTCGCGCAGCATTCACTTTTGGGACACTACCTCCGGCGAACCGCTGCTGACCTTGGAAAATGAGAGCATAATCACAAGTTTGGCGTTCGGCAGCGATTGCCGCGACCTGTTTGTGGCGGATCGCAACGGACTCTGGCGCCGCCCTCTCCGCGATCTCACTACCCCGATCCCTGTCCGCGAGGGATTCATCAATGAAGTTGCCTTTGTCCCCCGGGTCGGACGGGCGGCCCTGGGCTGGCAGGACGGGAAGGCCTCGGTGTTCGACCTGGCCACCGGCGCCGAAATAGAATTTGAGGGGCCCCGGGGAACTCTGAGTACCGTGGGCTTATCCCCTGACGGATCGCTGTTGGTGGGAAGTGGTTATTGGGAAAATTCGCCCTCCACCTGGTTGTGGCGCGTCACCGATCTCAAACTGCTGGGCAAGTTGTCGACGAGCCTTAGTTTTGGACCCCATTCCTTTGGTTTCAATCCTGAGGGCCACTTGTTGGGTATAGCCAGGTTCTTCGACGGGGTGCAGCTTTGGAGCACAAATCCCATTGCACTCGTCGACTCCTTCGCAACGACCCCGAACTATGTCCTCACTGTTGACTTCAGTCCCGACGGACGCTGGATGGCTTGGGCCGAACCGGGCCCTCAGCCGCTGCGTCTGTTCGACCTGGAGTCGGGAGCCCGGATAGAGGGCCGCGGAGTGTCGACGGACCTGAATCCGTGGTACATGGAGTTTTCGCCGGACGGGAGTATGATCGCCATCTCGGGTCAAAATAGTGGGCGTCTGCTCGTTTGGGACGCGGATGAGAGCAAAGGCGAGTCCCAAGCTTCTCCTTGCAGCGGCATCGACCTGGCGCGAAATGGACCAAGCTACACGGCGGTGCGGGAGACCGTCGATGCGGCGGCTTCCCTCGACATCGCGCTGGAACCAGGTCGTCCGAACCCGTTTAACGCCAGCACCGTCATTCCCTTTCGCCTGCCCCGCACGGCGCCGCTGCGCTTGGAGATCGTCAACCTGGCCGGCCAGAACATCCGCGTTCTCACCCAGCGGGTGTACGAGGCGGGGACCCACGAGGTGGTGTGGGACGGCCGTGATAGGGCAGGCAGAGATGTGGGTTCCGGCGTCTACTTAATCCGCCTGCGCGCTGCCGGCGTTGAACGGCACGGCAAGCTGTTGGTCCTGCGCTGAGGACGGGACCTCGGTGATGGAGAAACTGACTGAACGACTTTTCCTTCGGGAGTTCACCAAACAGGACGTGGACGCCATTGCGGAGTTCAGGAAGGATCCGAGGTATCTGGAATTCCTACTACCGACCAGCTTACACCCGAGAGGAATGTGGCCTCTTTGTCGACAAGTGCATCGGGTGGTCAAAGGCGAAGCCGAGAAGCAAATTCCAGCTGGCTATCACAGAACGGTCAAGCGGAGTTTTCCTCGGCGACTGCGGAGTGCGCACGGAAAACATTGAGAGCCGGCAGGGTGACATTGGCTATGAATTGTCGCCGGTTTACTGGGGGCATGGATACGCACCGGAGGCTGTTCGGGCAATGCTTGACGTAGGGTTTGAGGATTTGGGGATAGTGTCCCGTCGCAGAAATATGTCGCCATTTTTCCGCCGATCCATCCCAGCTCACGGCGTTGCCTTCACTCGCCGTACCCAACTGGTACGACTCGCTCAGGCGCCTTGTGATCCGGGCGCCTCGGCGGCCAATTTTGTCAACCTATCTCTGCGACGGGACACTGGTAGATCTCATCGGAGAGGTCTCGAGCCTCAGAGTACTCGATCTTGGATGCGGCCCCAGCTCTTTGACCGTCGCTCTGAGAGGGTGGGGTGACTTTCTCCCTCCTTGCCAATCCGCTGCGCGAGTCGGGGGCACTGAAACGTTGTGCGAAGCGCCAAATAGGCAAATCAAAACCTATGACGATAGTACTTGATTCAACGAAAAGTTCAGAGCTTGTTGTTGCGCTGGAAGAGGCGGCGCTGAACGGACTACCCGCGCTGCAAACAGAGTTCTACGACGGCTGGATCCTTCGAATGTCTGAAGGATACAGTCGCCGTGCCAACTGTGTAGTTCCGCTGTATGGATCCACAACCCCGCTGCGGGAGAAGCTGGTTCGTTGTGAAGCTGCGTACGCGCGGGCAACGCTACCTTGTTTTTTCAAGATTTTTCCTGCCTGTCAACCTGGGAATTTGGACAGGTCATTGGCGCAGCTTCAGTACTCTAGAGATGCCGATACACTGGTTCAAACCAAGTGGCTTGAGGCCAGTTCAAATAGGTCCTCTGCCATATCGCTATACGAGTGTGCAACAGATGAATGGCTCGAAACCTGGAGACGTCTGTCCGATCGCAGTCAGCACTCTGAGGTACTTCGCAGTTTGCTCAAGGCGATCTCCACTCCTTCTGCCTATGTTATCGCACGGACTGATGGCCAATCTGTAGGCTGCGCCCGCGCAGTTGTTGCGGGCTCCATCGTGGGGCTCTTTGATTTGCTGGTTGATCCCAATCATCGGGGTCAGGGCTTCGGCCGTTTCCTCCTTGAGGCACGCCTCAAATGGGGATTTGAGCAGGGAGCGCGTCTGGCCTACCTGCAGGTGATGGCGAACAACAAGCCGGCTCTGGTTCTGCAACGCAAGTATGGATTCAAGGAGGCGTACCGGTATTGGTACCGGGTGCAGCCCTTCTCTGATCAGGAGGACGGAAACTGTTGAGGTTAGCGCATCGCATAACACGTCTGTGCCCGGCTTCGGGCTATTTCCCTTGCCGCAACCGCTTCGCAGGTTCGCAAACCGTGAGACCTAAAGCGACATGTAAATTAGCATCGATTCAATTATTGAGTTGATGGAATACCCGCGGCGCATATCAAGTATCACGGAACTTGGGGCAATTCAAAGAGTTACGACGATGATTGAGCCAAATAGTTCGCCCAGCTGTGGGGTGCTAAGCTCCAGCACGCGGTCAAATTCAGACTTTTCATCGTTGTGCTTTTTGATGCCATGCACAACGGGTTTCCTGGCGAAAACAGATCTGGGAAATATGGCGAGAGTCCGAGCCATCTTCATATCAAGCTGAAAGGGACCTTCTGGCTTGTGGTGATGTTCCATAAGGTAAGTCAGGCCAAGTATTCGATACTCTGCTACTAGAATCGGCATTTTCGAGATAATGCGAGTGGAGCGAGACAGAGCTGACTGAACACGCTCACCCCGTACGTAGGGAGGTAGTAATCCTAGCTGATCTGTGCTATAGTGAGGTTTCAAAAGCCCCTCGAACGCATGTGCTTCGTCAGCGTCACCCGCAATCACGTGAACGCAACCACCGCTTTCGAGTGTCTGGTGCACCTGTCGCATCAACTCGACAACGGCCACCAAGCGCGACCAGTTACCCTGCCCGAATTCACGTGCCACGACATGCTGTGCATCCTGTAACGAGAAGTCTGCGGCAAGGATTTCGCTTGGTGCAACACCAGCAAATCGGGCGAGGTGATGGCGAATACGATCACCAGCGGAACGGTCACCCCTTCGATGCTCAGCGAGCAACTGCTTGGCGCGTTTCCTGATATGCTGCAGATCGGGACTACGAGGTAGGCTTGTATACATGGAAACCCTCTTTCTTTATTGCCTGTTGTCCGCGCGGTCAGGCGAAAGAAGGTCGATCTTTGCATTAGGAGGGTGGGTCTATGACCCTTACCGCGGACAGGAGGGCCTCCCTGAGGCACTTATGTAAAAGATAGGCGTTTGGGTAAATCGCGCCAAGGACCTTACCACCAGCGGCCGTGTTAGATGGGAAGTATTGTTCCCCCTGTCTTAACATCGGGGAAATGCGGCGTGGCGCTGCGCCCTTTGCCCTGACGGACAATCACCTCGGGCCTAATTTACCCACAACCGTTAACAGAAAGGGTTCGCCCTAGGATGCGATTTTGGATAGACACCGAGTACCACGACACTGGAAAGCATGTAGAGCTCATCAGCCTTGGGGCTGTAGCAGAGGACGATCGCGAGTTTTATGCTATCTCCACTGAGTTCAATGCCGATGAACTGCTTCCCTGGACAAAGGAGAATGTGCTCCCGCATTTGTCCCCGAGGGATTCCGGAGACTGGAAGAGCCTTCAGGAAATTGGGGCCGATTTTCTCGCCTTCGTCGGCGATTCACCGGCTGAGTTCTGGTCGTACATCGCAACATACGACTGGTATCTGGTCACCAGGTTGCTGCCCTATGGTTTGAACGGCCTGCCTGAGAATTGGCCATTCGAGTGTTGGGATTTGCATCAGTGGGCTTGGAGGCTCGGCAATCCGGAATTGCCCCAACCGGATGGTCAGGACCACCACGCTCTGAAGGACGCTCATTGGCATCGTCAGGTGTACGAGTTTCTGGCAGAATACGAGAATTCCAACCGCAGATTGCAATAGGGCGCTTCTGCCAACACGTTTGTGACCGGCTTCAGTCTTGCGTCCTGGGCGCTACCGCTTCGCGCTTCGGCTCGGCACTGGCGGGGATCGGACCTCCACTGCGCGGTTCGGCGGAACAAAAACTTTGCATGAAATGTCAAGGCATTGATTTGAAACAGTCGAGGTCAGCATGGACGTAAAGGCAAAATTGATAAAGCTGAAGGAAAATTCGGAGGATCGTGCGGCAGAATGGGCAAGAACCATAAAAGAGCGAAAAGAAGAAGCCTTGGCTACATTGCGTGACGAGGGAATGGAAGTCGAGTCCTGGTTTCTTCTGACTTTGAACAACGAAGCATATCTCCTCTCCTATATGCGGTCCGAAGACCTGGCGCGCGCCCAGGAGGTTGTCAAGGAGTCAAGGCATGAGATCGATGCCTTTCACCAACAGTTCAAGAAGGATGCCTGGGTAAGGGGATCGACGATAGAATTGGAGCTCCTTGTAGATCTCGCCGTAGATGAAGACAAGTGATAGAATCAGTTGGGCACATCAGGTTATACATCGGTGTTGCCCTACGGTGCTGTCGCGCCTTGGTCTTCAGTAGCCTCGCGACAATATCGGGGTTTGCAAGCCGGCGGAAGGATTAATGGACTGGGAGGTCGGGACCAACGAGGGCCTGTCAGAGATTCCTAAACAATTTCTGCAGTATCTCGCAGGCGGTTCCATATCTGCTCGACACCCAGAGCGACAACCCATTTATTCAGATACTCCAGGTCCAAGCTGCCGTGTTGAACTTCGAAGATGCGCAAGGCATCCGTGAACTGTTTCTCGCTTCCCCCCGATTTCACTGCCCATTGCAATTTGGCAAGTATGGTATCTTCGGGGCTGGATACTTTCAGGCTCAATCCCACCACCTTTTCTGCATACTTGCGCCTAAAACGCGACTGATCGAACGCTTTATCGGTCAAAATCCAAAAGTCTACCTTATCCCCCTCTACTAGATCAATCAGGTTGAACATCGACCTGTGGGAAATGGCTTCTCGTATGGATTCTGCATCCAGGTAGTAGGCGGGAGGCGGAAAGGCCTCAACCAGGTTCTCGATGTCAGTTTCTTGCAGGGCAACTACTACATCGATGTCATGGGTCGATCGCGGTTCCCCTTGCAGGCTCGAAGCCACGGAACCGGTAATCATGTGGTCAATGCCGTTTCGGGCAAGCGTTTCCACGACCTTTTTCAGTAGTTCCTGTTGTGACATTTATCCAGGCGATCTTTGAGCATTCGAGAGAATTCCGGCGCCGAGATGTGGGCGAATTTCTTTTTCAACCCGTGGACAAAAAGTTGGTTTGCAAAAGAAGAAAGCTCAAAGGCTTTCAGCAGCCTCTTCTCAGGGGTCATTTTGCGCAGAGTCTCGATATACAATCGATGGTTCGGACGTTTTTTCGGATTCATTAATTGCGGCCCTGCTTCAGTCGTTCCACGATTCGCAGCCTTGGAAGGGCATGTGTTCTCCGGGCCTGAAAGCGGGGCGCTCGGCATAGAGGTTGGGAATCCCCGGATCGGGCTCGCCGCGGAAAAGGATGCACTGGTGGCGGTCCCTTTTGACCCAGGTGGTGGTGGGGATGTAGCGCAGGGTCAGTCCTACGCGCCATTGGTCCGAAGTGTTGGGGTTCGATCCGTGGATGATCCTGGGATTGTGAATCGAGACGTCTCCGGGACCGAGCTCCAGGTCCACCGCGTTCGAGTCGTCGATCCGGTCCGGACGAATCCCGTGGCGGAGCACGTACTTGTCCGGGTCGAGTTCGACAAGCTCACTGCGTTCCATCAGGGGATTGTTCTGCGTTCCCGGGAGAACCTGCATACAGCCGTTTGCCACCGTCGATTCGGTTCCGGCGACCCAGAGCGACGTCACCTCCATGGGCTCGAGAGGCCAGTAGGCCCCGTCCGGGTGCCATTGCACCGCCTGACCATCGAAGGGCTTTTTGGCGATGTAGTGGGCGCCGAAGAGGGCGACGCCGGGGCTGATGAACTGGGCGGCGATGTCGAGGAGGCGGTGGTCTCCGGCGAGGCGATGCATGAACGGGTCGTGCACCAGCATTTCGTGATGGAACCGTTCCGGGCGGACGTCCGGATGTTTCTTGCTCAGCCAGTGGACGTGGTCGACGCTCTCCTGAGCCAGACCCGGGTCTATGGCGTTGCGGACGATTACGCAGCCCTTCTCGTCGTACTCTTTTCTGATATCGGCTTTGATGGTTGAGTCCATGAGGTCCCTCTGGCTGAAAATGGGCGGTGCACCACCCGGTCGTGCGGTTCTGAAATTAAGACAGCAAAATGCTCCTGATCAAGGTTCGTCGAGCTCCTGATGCAGGCGCAGGCAGATGGCCGCGGTCCAGCCGTATTCAAAGGCGCCCAGGCCCTCACCGCTTTGCGAATCGAACAACTCGCGCAGATTGCCGTCGGCCACCAGCATGCGGTAGAGGCGCTCCCTGGCGCTCTTCGCCGCGCTGGGGAAATTCAGATTGTCGAGCACCTTGAGCATCAGATAGCCGACGTTGATCCAGGTGGGACCCCGCCACCATTTTCCGGATTGGTAGGAAGGCTCGTCGTAGGCTACCACCGGGAAGGGGACCTCGGCGAAGAAGCAGTCCGGGTTCAGCAGGTAGTCGGCCACGGCTCGTTCTGCCGCCCCCTGAGGCAGGGGTACACCAGCGAGCAGGGGAAGGAAGCAGGCCGGGGTCTTGATGCGCACGGGCTCGCCGCGCTCGACATCGAGGTCCCAGAACAGCCCCGTCTCCCGATCGTAGAGAACTTCCACCAAGCGGGCAGCGTAGGTTTCTGCTTCGGCGCCAAGCTCTTCAGCCTGGGTCTCGTCGCCAAGCATGCGGGCGAATCGGGCACAGGCGCGCATCTGCAGCAGCAGGTAGCTGTTGAGGTCGCAGGCCACCACCGGACCCTGGTCGAAGCGGGGCGAATCGTCCCAGCCTACCTCCATCCCGTTGAGAGCAGCGGCCAAGCCGAAGCGGGTCATGCGCTGCGACAGCCACCATCCGGTGTTGCGGCGCAAGCCGGGCAGGAGCCGGGCGGCGAGGCGCTTGTCTCCCGTCTTTTCCACCAGCCTCAGCGCGGCCCAGCCGGCCAGGGGCGGTTGGGACTGGCCGGGGTGAACCCAGGTGGAGCAGATGAAGGCGTGCATCTTGCCGTCCACCCGCTGGTTCTCGACGCAGAGCTGTAGGCTGTCGGCGGCCAGTTGGGGATTGAAGAGCTCGGTTCCGAGGTTCTGGAAACAACTGTCCCAGAGATAGGCGGTGGGGTAGGTGCCCCGGCTGGGAAAGGCGCAAATTCGGCCCCGCAACTGGCCGGGGGCCGCGGCGCTGTTGCTCAGCAGGGTGTAGACGGCGCGCGCCAGCACCGCGCCCTCGGCAGGGTCGGCGCGGCCCGGGTCGAGTCCACCCATGGACTCGGCCCACCAGGCGATGGTGCGCTGCATCGCCGCAGCGGACGAAGTGCTCGCCTCCCTCAGCCGGGTGAGGACGGACGGGTGGTCCACCTCCAGCATGCGGGCGGTGAAGACCAGCACCAGCCGGCCTTGAGAATCGGCGTCGATGCGCAGTGGCTCTACCAGCCCGTCGCCGCCGGCCGCCGCGCCACGGACCAGGCGCAGGCCGAGGACGAAGGGAAAGGTGGGGTCCGGGTCGCGCGGGTCCACGGTGGGCAGATAGCCGTCGAAGATCAGGGAATCCGGGTCCACTTCTCTGCGGCGCTTCTCGGTGAGCTCCGCATGCCCGCCCGGATTGAACTCCAGCCCCGGCAAGCCCTCGCAATCCACCACCCAGGTGTTGTGGCTGCAAAAGGCTATCCGCGCCCTAGCTTCCTTGAAGTGCTGGGTTATCCCCAGGGCGCTGCACCGGTGCGGGTTCACCGGATCCGGCAGGGGCAGGAAGGGCTCGAGGAAAACCGTCTTCCTGCGGTTGTAGTAGAGGAACAGGGAGGCGATTCCTCCGCCATTGTCCACCTCCAGACCGACGTCGGAAAAGAACGGGCTGAAGCCGCGGTCCGCTCCCTCAAAGTCCAGATCATCCCCGAGCAGGCCGACCAGATTCTTCGCAGCCTGCAGGCGATTCTCCTTGGCGTCCATCTCTCTCCTTCCCCCGGGGCGGCTCTTCAGATGGGCCGCCCCAACTCGGTGAAGCCCACCAGGGCGCGGGCGAAGAATGACCAGCTGTCGAAAGTCCGCAAGCGTTCGAACTCGGCGTCGTAAATCTTCTCGTCCCGGGTCACCCCCACCAGGGTGACCAACTCGTAGCCGAAATACTTGGAACGGTTGATCAGGGTCACGAAGGCGGTGCGCTGAGTGAAGCTGTCGCGCTGAGACCGATGCTCCCGGCGCCGGTAGGGCAGTCCGCCCCACCCCTGCACCCCCGCGCGCAGGCTGGTGCGCCGCAACAGGGCATACTCCAGGCGCAGGATGGGGATGGAGCGTAACTCGGAGCGCAGGTGGTTGCCACGGCGGGCGTCGCGCAGCGACAGCCGCATGAACTTGTACTGGGGCGTGAGGCTCAGCCGGCCCCAGCGCCGGGTGTACTGCACCCGGTTGACCCAGGTCCACAGGTCGAGGCGACGGCCGAGCTGAAAGCGGCCGTTGTAGAGGCGGCCGCCCTGTTGCCAGTTTGTTCGGAAGCGCACTTTCTGCACCACGTCGAGGGTTGACCAGGGGTTGAAGCGGCCTTCCAAGTAGGTCTCGTTGACGTAGCTGTCCTGGTAGAACAGGCGGTCGGGGGCGAAATGACTGGTGAATATGGGCGGCTTGTTGACCAGGATGAATCCGATGTTGTTGCCGGCGCTCAAGCCGCCGAAGCTGAAAATCCGGGTGCGGTCGGAGAGTTCGTTCATGACCAGATATTCTTCGGGGATGTCATCCTGGACCCGGCGCAGATTGTTCTCGAAAAAAATCCTCTGGCGGCCGTCTACCGACTTGCGGTCCAAGGTGAGAAGGACATAGGTGGTGCGGTTGCGGCCTCCCCCGGCAAGCTGGTCCACGCGAAAGCGTCCCAGCGCCAGGGCCAGATGAGGCCTCAGGTCGATCTGGGCGAAGAGGTGGAGACCTTCCTGGTCGATGTCGTAGGGGTAATCGAAGTTGCCGTCGTCCTCGCGCTGGTCGGGCTCGTCGTTGTGGTTGCGGTCGAGGCCATAGACGTAGAAGTTGGGCTCGACGTCGAACATCAGGAAGGGTTCCTCGAAGTCGGGAACGAGGTCCCCGTCGCGGTTGATCTCGGGAAACCCGTCCTTGTCCTCGTCCTGGGCAAGGAAGACACCGTCCAGGTCGAAAGCCTCGCCGTCGACCGCGAACCCCTCGATGTTGCCGACGCGGCGGTCGGGGAAGCGGTCGCCGTCGTCGTTGTCCTGCACCAGGTCCCAGTAGACCGTCTCGTTGATCATGCCGAGCACGTTGCCTCGAGGGGGCTGCCCGGCCAGATAGGTGCGGTAGCTGGTTGTGAAGCGGGGATCGGTGGAGAACAACTCGGCCCCCACCCGGCCGCCGTCGAACCAGTGGGTGGCGTTCAGATAATAGGCCTTGCTCCGTCGCGAAAATCGAGGACTTGCGCCGAAGTCGGGCTCGCCCCCGGCGTGAGCCGGATAGCGCGAGTAGAGGGCAGAGATCGCGTACTCCGCCTCCACCTCCAGGCCGGGCATGGAGAACGCCAGGTTCGCGCTGCCGGTGAAAATTCCCGTATTCTCGCCCACCTGAAAGCGCACCTTCTCCAAGTTGCCCCCGTCGCGGACGTTGCCCGCGGCCCGGGCCGCGGTGCGGTAGAAGGTGGTGGTGTACTGGGAGTAGTAGTTCCGGGCGCGGGCGCTGACCTCGGTCAGGGTAGCCACGTCCACCCTGTAGTCGTTGCCCAGCAGCGCCTCGACCTCCACCGACTCAACCCGCGGTTCCCCGGAGAGGTCGAAGAGAAAGGCCAGTTGCTCCTGGCCGTCGGCCCGCAGGATCTCCCCTGCAGGCTCCAGTTGGAAATTGGCCACAAGGCCGGCGACCAGGGCGGCGGCGCTCACGTCGGCCCCGGCTTCGTGGTCGAGGCGGTAGAAATAGTCCGCAAAGAGAGGTATTTCGTCGCGGCCGCGGTAGAACAGGCGATGGCCGCGGAACAGGCGGTAATCCACGGAGCGAAACCGCCCCGTCGCCGCAGACAGGGCGCCCACCTGGGGAGCAGCACCGGCCAGGTGGCGTATCACGCGGGGCCTGAGGTCGGGCCGGTGCTCGCCGTTGACGACGAGCACCACTTCCTGAACCAGGGCGCCGCCGCTGTTGTCGGCCGGCGAGTCGTCGGAAAAGCGCACGATCACCCAGTCTATCAGGGGCTGGTCCGGCCGCAGTACCCCCTTCGGGCTGTTGCCCCGCTGGGTGCTGCGATAGATGTGAGAGTTGGCGAAGTTGATCCCCAGGATGGCGCGGCCCAACTCGGCCTGGGCCCGTCCCCCCAGAAGAAGAGTGGAGTCATCGGCGTAATGGGTCTTTCCATCCATCCACAGACAACAGTTGGAGGCAATGCGGAAGACGTGGGGCCGCTCGATGCGCGACGCCAGCCCCGTGAGCTTGAGCCGCGGCAGGGCCAGATCGAGGCGCATGCCGTTGAAGTCGGTCATCGACAGGACGAGGGGCGACAGGCGGGCGATCATGTTGTCCGCCACGATAAGGCTGTAACCCCAGTTGCCGTAGCCGTCGCGGCCCAGGACGGTGGCGTCGTAGACCCTGTTCCAGGTAAGGTTGTGCATCTCGTTGGGTTTGAAGATGGAACTGCCGTACTCCAGGCCGGGGGCGCGGGTCTCGTTCCAGGCGTAGAGATTGTAACCGGTGATCAACTCGTCGCCCATAGGACCGAAGAAAGTCCTGGGCCCGTCTTCGTAGGGAATGGTGTGGTTGGGGTAGTTGCGGTATTCGCTCAGGGCGTAGTTGTGGTAGGGCGGCCGTTCCCAGCGCAGGTAGGGCCGCGCCGAAGTCACTTGCGGCGGGTTCTGGGCGGCGGCCGGATGGGCAAGGGCGGCGGCAATGGCTATGAAAACAACCGGCCCCGGAAGCCTGCTAATAGTTGTCGATATCGACATATTCGCCGAAGTCCTGGGGCCGGAAGTGCTCGACCACGTGGAGCTGAAGCAGGGAGTAGACCAGGAATCCCACCCCGACCACGTTGCAGTGGCAGTTGCGCGCCGGTTGGCCCCGGAAGAGACCATCGTAGTAGAGCTTCATGACCGCCTGGTCGGCGAATGCCCGTGCTTTGGCCAGGTAGGCGGCTTCTCCGGTGTCCCGGTAGAGGCACAGGAAAAAGGAGAGGCTGCGGCCATAGAGCTCGGTCCCGTACTGGATCAGGTTGTCGAGGCAGTCGGCGGCAATAGATAGATAGCCACGCCTCCTGAGGTCTTCCCGGGTCAGGCCGTTGTCGAGGATCTCCACTGCGCTTTTCTGAGTGAATGAATTGATCTTCATGTCTCTCTCCTTCGGGCTTGGTTTGGGGGAACCCTCTTTGTTGCGGTCGCTCTTAAGAAGGTGCAGAACCGGACCCGCTGCTGCAAGTGAAAAAGACCCTGGCCGAGGGCTTTGAAGATAACCTTTAATTTGAGTGTAAACAGGGCCTTAATTATATTCCATAAGCAGTGTTCCGCATTTTACTTTTGGCGAAGGGAAGAGATTGATGGCCGGGGAAGAAGAACTGGCTTGGCTCGACGCCCTGGGTCAGGCCGAACTGGTGCGCAAGAAGGAGGTCAGCGCCGCCGAGCTGGTGGAGGCGGCGATCGCCCGCATCGAGGGTCTGAATCCCCGACTCAACGCCGTGGTCACGCCCATGTACGAACACGCCCGCGCCAGGGCGCAGAGCCCCGGGGCCGGCCCCTTAGCCGGGGTGCCTTTCCTGCTCAAGGACCTGCTGGCCGAGTACGCCGGTTTCCGCTTTACCCAGGGCACGGCCTTTTTGCGCGACTACGTGTCGACCGGGGACACCGAGCTGGTGCGGCGTTACAAGCGTTGCGGCCTGATTGTGGTGGGCAAGACCAACGCGCCGGAGCTCGGGGTGGGCCCGACCACCGAGCCGCGGCTCTTCGGTCCGACCTGCAACCCATGGGATCTGAAGCGCACTCCGGGCGGGTCCAGCGGCGGTGCCGCGGCGGCGGTCGCCGCCGGCATGGTCGCCATGGCCCACGGCAACGACGCCGGTGGATCCATTCGAGTGCCGGCGTCTTGCTGCGGTGTGTTCGGGCTCAAACCGACGCGGGCGCGCAACCCCCTGGGACCCCACTGCGGCGATATCTTCAGCGGCCTGGTGGCCGAGCATGCCCTGACCCGCTCGGTGCGCGACAGCGCCGCGCTCCTGGACGCGACCTCGGGCGCGGACCCGGGCGATCCTTATTGGGCTCCGCCGCCCCGGCGTCCCTTCCTGCAGGAGGTGGGGGCCGACCCGGGCAAGCTGCGCCTGGCCTTTACCGCCCGCCCTCCTCTGGGCGGAGCGGGGGACCCGGACGCCGAAGCCGCGGTCGGCGAGAGCGCTGCTTTGTGCGCCGCTTTGGGGCACGAGGTGGTGGAGGCGGGCCCGGACATCGATTTCGAGTTGCTGTGGAAGAGCTTCACCACGGTGCTGGCGGCGGGATTCAGATGGATCGTCGACGACCTGGGGCGCAAGACCGGGCGTGCTCCCGCGGCCGAATTCTTCGAGCCCTTCGTCTGGGCCTTCGCCGCCCGGGGAGGCCAGGTGAGCGCCCCCGAATACCTGGCCCACGTGCAGATCCTGCAGCAGACGGCCCGGCGTATCGCCCGTTTCTTCGCTGACCACGACGTCTGGCTCACCCCGACCACAGGATCGGCGCCCGTGCCCCTGGGCACCTTTGAATTCTCCGGCGGGGATCCCTTCGAGGTGCGCCGGCGCATGGCCGCCTTCACCCCGTTCACCTACATCGCCAATGCCACCGGCCAGCCGGCCATGTCCGTGCCCCTTTACTGGAATGGGGCGGGCTTGCCCCTGGGGACCCAGTTCGTCGCCCCCTTCGGGGACGAGGCCACCCTCTTCCGGCTGGCGGCGCAGCTCGAAGCGGCGCGGCCATGGGCCAGCCGCCGCCCGCCGGTAGCGGCGTGAGCCCGGCCGCAGTGGCGCCGCCCGAAGAAGCCCCCCAGCGGGAAGACGACTTCGACGCCCCCTTGCGCATCACCCTGCGCGCCGTGGTTCTCGGCGCTCTCACCATCGCAGCCAGCCTTGCATACATCGTTTTCGTTGGGCAGGGATACGGGGTGGGCAGCTATGTCCACTCGCAGTTTCCCATGGCCGTCTTCATGCCCTTCGTGATCTGGCTTTTTCTCAATATAGCCCTCAAGCGCATTTCCCCGCTCCGGGCCCTGAGCCGCGCCGAGCTGCTCACTGTCTTCGCCATGCTCTGGGTAGTGGGCACCATTCCGCAACTGGGCTGGATGACCTACTGGACCTCGATCATGGGGGCGCCGAGCTACTTCGCGGCGCCCGAGAACGGCTGGGAGGAGACCTTTTTCGACTATCTGCCCTGGCACGTCTTCGCGGTTGCGACCGCGCGGGTGATCGAGCCGTTCTGGTTCGGTCTGCCGGCGGGGATGGACCTGCCCTGGGACGGCTGGGCGGGTGCGATCGGCCACTGGCTCGCGGTGTCGATGGCCATGGTGGTGTTCGGTTATTGCCTCTTTGTCCTGTTTCAGCGCCAGTGGGTCGAGGGGGAAAAGCTGGCCTTCCCCATCGCCAGCATGGCCCTGGATCTGACCCGGGGTTTCGACGACCCGGGGCGGATGCCCCTGATTTTCCGCAGCGGGAGATTCTGGATCGGGTTCGCCCTGGTCTTCGTGCCCATTCTCTACAACATCGCCACCCACTTCACTCCGGGTCTTTTGGCCTTGGACCTCTACTGGAAGTTCTACCTCATCGAGGTCGCCGATGGCTTCATTTTGACTTTCCGGGTGCTGCCCCTGGTCCTTGCCCTGACCTATCTGTGTCCGGTGGACATTCTCGGCAGCCTGGTCGTCTTTCACCTTGTCGGCGGTATCAAGCAGTGGCTGCTGCAGCGGGTGGGGTTCTCCCTGGGGGAAGAAGGACAGCGTCTCGGCGCGGCCGAGATTCTGCACATGGAGAGCTACGGCGCCCTGGTTTTCGTGGCCTTGTGGTCGGTGTGGCTGGCGAGAAAACACCTGGGTCAGTTGGGACGCATGGTGAGCTCCGGAGCGGGAGACCGGGGCGAGGTCAGGCGCTACCGCCTGGCGCTGCTCGGGCTGGTGCTTTCCGGCGCCTACGTGGTGGGCTGGGGCGTGAGCCTGGGGATGAGTCTGCCCCTGTCCGTTGCCGCCTTCGCGCTGATCGCCCTGACCTATTTCGCCACCGCCAAGCTCGTGGCCGCCACCGGCTTCGCCTATCTCCTGCCCAACAAGGCGCACGTCAAGGGCAAGTCCTTCATCCTTGACCTCATTGGATCGATCCATCTGTCGCCGCGGGGACTGATCGCCTATCAGGTGTTCACCAGCAATGCCTTCTTCGGCACCTTTCGTATTCCGGCGTGGCCGGCCATGCCTCACATCATGCGCATTTTCTCACTGCAGCGGCAGCCCGGCTGGGTCACGGCGGTGGTGCTGGTGGCATTCCCGGTGGGGTTTCTGGTGGCCGCGACGGCGACGATTCAACTGGCCTACAGCGATGGCGGATCGGTGTTCCTGGGGGGCAAGGCCAACCGGGTCTTCGAGGAAATGGTGCGGCTGATGAACAACCGCACCGTACCGGAATGGGGCAAGTGGGGCATCTGGTGTCTGGGGTGGCTGGAAGCGGCCGCCATCGCCGTGCTGCGCAGCCACTTCTACTGGTTCCCGCTGCACCCGGTTGGACTGGCCTTTCAGACCACCTTCGGCACCAGGCTCTACTGGTTCAGCCTGTTGCTCGTGTGGCTGGCCAAGCTCGTCCTGCTGCGCTACGGCGGGGTGCGCGCCTTTCAGAACGGCAAGCCCTTTTTCTACGGTCTGGGGATCGGCTACGTGGCCGGGGTGACTCTTTCGGTGGCGGTGGACCTGGTCTGGTTCCCCTCCCAGGGCCATCACATGCACGGATGGTAGCTTGCGGCCCCGGCGAACCAGTGTCTGCGCGCGTGAGTAAGCGTACGAACGAGGGCAACGCCGCGAGACGGGATGCAGCGGCGGCCGAATTCACGCGGAATTGCGCAAGCGGGCACTAGCGGGGGAGAGGCAGAGACACCCTGACGTTGCCGCGGCGCTGGGATTCCAGGAAGCCGATGATGATTTCGACCACGGCGTGTCCCGCCCGTCCCGGCGAGGCCAGTTCACCACCCTCTTGCAGCCTGCGCACCAGCTCCCGGACCCCGAGGGCGATACCTTGGGCTCCGTCTTCGGGAACCTCGATGGGTTCGCTTTTCTCATCCGTTGTGATGCTGACCTGAGTCCCGGAAGGGAAGCCGTCGGCGTTGATGTATCCGCTGGTGCCGAAGATTTTGCAGGCCATCTTGGGAAGGGGGGTGTTCTTGTGGCCGCCGATGTAAAAGCCGCGGACGCCGTTGGCAAAGTGGATGTAGCCGTGGGCGCCCGGCTCGGTCCCGGGTTCGTGGCCGCCGTCGCCGCGGTACTCGGTGTAGCCTTCGTAGCCATCCTCCAGTTCGGCGAATACCCACTGGGGTTCGGATCCGGCGAAGTGGCAGATGAGGTCGATGATGTGGGTGCCGTTGCGGAAGAGCATGGCGCGGCTCCCGCTCAGGGTGCCGACGACGTACTGCACCGGGCCGATGGCTCCCTGGTCGACCAGGTCTTTGACGTGCTGCCACAGGGGCTGGAACCTGCGGGTGTGGTCCACCGAGAGCAGGGTCCCGTTGCTCTCGCAGGCGGCAACCATGCGGTCGGCGTCGGCCAGATTGGTGGCCAGGGGCTTTTCGCAGAAGATACCCTTGGCCCCGGCATTTGCCGAGTCCACCACCAGATCGGCGTGGGCGTGGTCGGAGGTGGCTACGGTAACGATGTCCAGCCCTTCCGTGGCCAGCATCCGGCGATGGTCGTCGTAAAGGGAGATATCCGGCCAGGTCTCTTTCCAGTGGTCGCGGAATTCCTCCAGCCTTTGCGCCGACAAATCGCATGCGGCGACCAATTCGGCGTCGTCCAGGCCTACCAGCCCAGAGGCGTGGGCTATGCCTATGCCTCTGCAGCCGATGACCCCGGCGCGGTATTTTGCCATTGTTTTTCTCCTGTTCCGGGATTGGCGGGGGATCACATTGCAGCCCTAAGCTATCCACAATGTTTCTTCAGATCAAATCCCGGCCGCGCCGTCGACCTGTCCCATTTCCAGATATGAGGATTTTTGCGGACAATGGAACCGGTTCCTAAACTTTGCAACGGACCCGCAGCACCTGTCTGTTCGGGCCAGGTGGTTCGAGCAATTTACGGAGGAGAAAGGGAAGCAACATGATCGTCGATACCCACACCCATTTCTACGACCCGGCCCGCCCCCAGGGGGTAGCGTGGCCGCCGCCAAGCCAGGAGCATCTCTACCGCACCGTTCTGCCCCGGCACTACAAGGCCTTGGCCGAGCCCGAAGGGGTGACCGCCACAGTTGTAGTTGAGGCCAGCCCCTGGGTCGAAGACAATCAGTGGATCCTCGACCTGGCGGCGGAAGACCCGTTTATCGTGGGACTGGTGGGGCGCCTGGACCCCGGCAGCGAGGAATTCCCTCTGCACTTGGAACGCTTCGGAGAAAATCCGCTCTTTCGCGGTATCCGCCTCGGCGCTTTCTCCGCCGGCAGCCTCCTCGACCCGGAAGGGCGCCGGGACTACTTTGCCGGCCTGGCGGGGGGAAATTTCCTGGCCGATCTGGAGCGGCTGGCAGACAGAGATCTCGCCCTGGACGCCCTCGTGGGTCACGAGCACCTCGAAGGCGTCGTCGAGGTCGCGCGGCGCCTGCCCGCATTGCGCATCGTGATCAATCACGTCGCCCAGGCGCGCATCGACGGCCGGGCGCCCGACCCGAGCTGGGCCGAGAGCATACAAAAGGCGGCGGAGCACCCGCAGGTCTACTGCAAGGTGTCCGGCCTCATGGAATCGAGCCAGGTCCGCCCCGCTCCTGCGGCGGTGGAATTCTACGCGCCGGTGCTGGACGCGCTATGGGACGCTTTCGGCGAGGACCGCCTGATCTACGGCAGCAACTGGCCCGTGTCGGAGCCCAGCGGCACCTACGCCCAGGTCCAGGGGATCGTGTATTCCTATTTCAGCGCCAAAGGAGGGGAGGCCGCCGCCAAGTACTTCCACAAGAATTCCAAGGCGGCCTACAAGTGGATCGAACGCGGCTGAACAGCGGCGCAGCGCCAATGAAATGCCCGAAGGCGCTTGCTCCACATCTGGCTATGTATTATACCTTAGTACATGTGAAGTGAAGGTTGAGATGAACTTGAAAAGCACGAAAAGACGTCTTGAAAGGGAGGAACTATGAAAACCCCATTCGGTCTGTCCACGTCCGCCAAGGGACTGGCGCCGGGTGCGCGCTGGGCATTTTTGGCGCTGCTGATTCTGGCCCTGCCGGAGGCGGTCCGCGCCGACCAGCTCGACTCCGGCGATACCGCCTGGATGCTCACCTCGACAGCGCTGGTGCTCTTCATGACCATACCCGGCCTGGCGTTGTTCTACGGCGGCCTGGTGCGGGCGAAAAACGTCCTGTCGGTATTGATGCAATGCTTCGCGACCACCGGAATCGTGACCCTGGTATGGGTCCTGTGGGGCTACAGTCTGGCTTTCGATACTTCGGGCATGCAGGGGGGAGTGACCAACCTCAATTCCTTTGTGGGGGGGTTGGGCAAGGCCCTGCTCGGCGGGGTCGGCCTGGACAGTCTGTCCGGCTCCATTCCCGAGACCGTGTTCGTCACCTTCCAGATGACTTTCGCCATCATCACCCCGGCGCTGATCGCCGGCGCCTTTGCCGAGCGCATGAAATTCTCGGCCGTGCTTCTATTCACCGTCATCTGGTCCACCGTGGTCTACGCGCCCATCTGCCACATGGCCTGGAGCGGAGCCGGATCCTTCTTCGGCGACCTGGGCGTACTGGATTTCGCCGGTGGCACCGTGGTCCATATCAACGCGGGCGTAGCAGCCCTGGTGGCCGCCCTCATTGTCGGCAAGCGCCAGGGTTATCCCAGCAACCCAATCCCCCCTCACAGCGTAACCCTGACCGTGGTTGGGGCCTCCATGCTCTGGGTCGGCTGGTTCGGCTTTAACGCCGGCAGTGCGCTGGCCGCCGACGGCGCCGCGGGGATGGCCATGCTGGTCACCCAGGTGGCGACGGGGACGGCAGCTTTGAGCTGGATGTTCGCGGAGTGGAAGGGACACGGAAAACCGAGCGTTCTGGGCATCGTAACCGGGGCCGTAGGGGGGCTGGTGGCCATCACCCCGGCCGCCGGCAGTGTGGGGCCGCTGGGTGCCATAGTGATCGGCGTGGCCGCGGGTTTGCTGTGCTTTTGGGGGTCCACCACTCTCAAACGCAGGCTGGGATACGACGATTCTCTCGATGCATTCGGGGTCCACGGCATCGGTGGAATCGTGGGCGCTTTGTTGACCGGTTTGTTCGTGGCGAAGGGACTGGGCGGTCAGGGTCTGGCCGACGGCATGACAATCGGCAAGCAATTGGGAGTGCAACTCATAGGCATCGTTTTCACCGTGGTCTACTGCGGCGTGTTGTCGGCGATCATCCTGAAGATCGTCGACGCCATCGTCGGCCTGCGGGTCAGCGAGGACGAGGAGAACCAGGGTCTGGATCTTGCGCTCCACGACGAACAGGGATACAACATGGAGTTTTGACCAGGTGTTGACCAGATCATGAGAGCAATTCAGGGAGGGACATGATGAAACTGATGAAATGCGTCATCCGGCCCAACGCGCTGGAGAAAGTAAAGGAGGCGCTGACCGGTCTGGGGGTAATGGGAATGACGGTCACCGAGGTGAAGGGATTTGGACGGCAGAAGGGTCACAAGGAGCTTTACCGTGGTGCTGAATACACTATGGACTTTACCCCCAAGCTCGAAGTTGAAGCGGCCGTTGCGGACGAAGTCGCCGAGCAGGCGGTTGACGCAGTGCGCCAAGCAGCCCAGAGCGGCAAAATCGGCGACGGCAAGATCTTTTTGTTGACGGTCAACGAAGTGGTGCGCATCCGCACGGGGGAGACCGGGGAAGCGGCGCTCTGAGAAGGTCGGTCCGGGTACGAGGGGTTACAAACCCTGGCGGCTGGCCAGGGCAAGGGCACGATAACAACGGCTACATCCCGAGTGGGTGCGGTCGTTGTTCTTTGTTGGGCAGGAGGGCGCCGGCGCGGACCCCCAGCGCCAATCAAATCAATCACAGCAGGGAGACGCCATGGACACCACAACAGCGGTAAAACTCGATGCGGAGCAACTACAGGCCTACTACCGCGACGGCTACGTCGTGGTCGAGGATCTGGTCTCTTCTCAGGAAGTGGAGTCGCTGAGCCGCCGCCTGCGCCAGTACACCCACGAGGGCCGGCCGCCGGGCAATATCAAGATTCAGGTGGAACCGCGGGTTGATAGAGGAGAGCTCCGGGTCGAGCATCCGGGAGACGGGATTCGCAAGGTCTCGGAACTGGTCGAGAACGACGATCTGTTCCGCAAGCTGGGCATGAACGAGAACATCGCCGGCATCATCGAGCAGATTCTGGGACCGGACATCAAGATGTTCCGCAATGCCCTGCTCATGAAGCCACCCGAGGTCGGATCGCAGAAGGGAATGCACCAGGATTCTCCCTACTGGCCCATCGAGCCCATGGAGCTATGTTCCTGCTGGTTCGCCCTGGACGACGCAACCGCAGAAAACGGCTGTATGGGCGTGCTCCCCGGCTGGCACAAGAAGGGTCCCCAGCCCCACGTGGGAATCACGAACGACTTCGTAATCAGGGAGGACTGCTACGATTTCGACGAAATGGTGCTGGCCCCGGTGCGCGCCGGCGGCGGGGTCTTCTTTCACTCCCTGGCCCCCCACTATACGGCCCCCAACCGTTCCGACAAATGGCGGCGCGCTATTGCCTTGTCCTATATGTCGGCCCGATCCCGCCACACGGGCGAAGGTGCGAGTCCGCGCTACTTCCACATCCGCGGCAGAACCTATCCGGGTTGCGTGCGCTGAACCGGAAGTTGAACGCCCCTCGCAGATGATCGAGGCTGTCAGCCTGTACAGGTTCATCCTCGTGGACGTTCTGCAATCCAATCTGGCGAAGCTCACCCAAAGGAACCTATCCATACTCAGCATGGACCGCCGGCAAGATTCAGGTTCTCTTCCTGGTCATTGCCGCCATCGCTGAAGAGATCGAAACGTTTGTCGAAACGAGGGTTCCAAAGCTGAAGCACGGCCGATCAGAAGGATTGCCCCACCTCGTTTCAAGCCGATCAGAATTGCGCAATTTTCTCCCAGGCAAAAAGAGGCGACCCCCGCCGTAGCAATGCACGCCAGGTGTGCCGGATCTCGGGATAATCGTCCCATCCCTGACCGGGGCAAGGAGTTCAGAAAATATTCCGGCCTCGATCCGCTGGTTGTGACTGTTTGCGCGAAAACGTACCTTTGTTTCAGATAAACACAGTTTGGCGACCATTATGCGAACCAATGGTTCGCATACAAGCAGTTAGCCGTCATGCCGCTTCAGTGTTCTGAGTCGCGAATTCTTCAATGAACTGGACCTATGTCTGAGATTGCAATTCCTGGGTGTTTGGAAGATCCGAATCCTGTCCAGCTTGGGCTGATTCGAGAGATTCATGAGGCATTGACAGCTCGTTCGATCCCGCACTGGCTGGGTGGAGGTTGGGCGTTAGATTTTCTGTTAGGCGAAGTCTTGCGCGTCCATAGCGACATCGATTGGGCGATATGGAAATCCGATGCGTCGGCAGTGACCACGTGTCTTGGGACCTTGGGGTATACTCACAAGGAACTCCGGCACCCCGAAGAACACATTGGGTTTTACAAACTCGATCAGTTTGTCAGTTTTGGGCTTCTCGAAAAGACCCAATCCGGCGACGTGGTTACCTCTGGCCGATGGACTGATTGGCCTTATCCACAAGGAGCCTTCTCTGCGCCTGATGGGCGGCTGGGAGACCTATCCTGTCCAATCCTCAGCCCTGAAGCCCAACTGGACGAGAAGGTCAATTTTCACAAACACCCTGCTGGTGCCCCGTTGCGAGATATTGACCCACCCGTGATCGAGAAGCTACGTGAGTATATTGCGGATCAGCGACGCAAATAGAAGAAGCGTCACGAACGACTAACACGCCCGTGCCCGGCTCCGGGCTCGCGCCCCTCGCGCAACCGCTTTCGCGGGGTTCGGGCACGGCGAAAACGTTAGCCGACATGAAATTGAAGTCATAGTTCCGCGAGAAATTTGAACTAGACAATGGTGCTGATTGGTGCTGCCCTACCACGAACGGGGACACGATCTTTGAGTCTCGCCCTGGAAACACTTGGTGTCGGACGCTCTTACCATATGCACGAAGTTTTCTTGCATCCCGATCACATACGCACATGGAGGGAGGCTGGGGACGCCAATCCTCCAGATTGGCGCAAGTTTCTTGGCGACTACGCTGCTGCTTTGGATTTCCCTGCTTGTCTGTTTTGGCAACCAATTCTTCAACAGTTCCCTGACGCGAAGGTCCTGCTTCTTTCGCGGGACGCCGACGAGTGGTATGATAGCGTCCGTGCCACCATCTTCGGAGTTGCCCAAGATTCAAGCGAACCTGCACAAGTGCTAGTAAATCAGCTTTTCTTCGGTGAATTTCTATAGAATCGTTTTGAGGATCGGTCTTGCGCTACGGGAATATTTGAGAAATACTGCACAACGGTACGAGCCAGTGTCGCGCCTGAGCAGCTAATCGATTACAGGATTTCGCAGGGTTGGGGTCCGCTCTGCGCTGCTTGGTCTTGTACCATTCCCGACGAACCGTTTCCTAGGACGAATACAAGATCTGAATTTCAGGCGCGAAATTCGAAAAGTGGATTTCCCGTCGGCTAACAGCACGTTTTGCGCTTCGGCGCTGATCGCGCCTTGGCCTTCGGCAACGCCTCGTCAAGCTCGGCGTTCGCAAACCGGCATCACGTTATCGGAAATAGAATTGTTTGAGAGAGTTATCAACGTTGAGCGAATCCGTCAAACGCTTTTACGATGACTTGGCAGCTGATTACCATCACGTTTACGCAGACTGGGAATCGGCAGTTGAACGGCAGTCGTGTGTGCTGGATCAGCTGATTCAATGCGAGTCGTCAGCAAATGCATCGCGTGTCCTGGATTGTTCATGCGGCATAGGCACCCAGGCAATTGGCCTGGCGCGGCGAGGATACGAAGTCTTCGCGTCCGATCTTAGCCCGAAGGCGATTGCCAGGGCGAAATCAGAAGCAGCTAACCGGGGACTGAAGGTTGAATTCGCTGTTGCCGATGTTCGTGAGGTGGAATGTGCCTTCGCCCACAAATTTGACGTCGCGATAAGTTGTGATAACTCAATACCGCATCTTTTGACTGACGAAGACTTGACTCTCGCTCTCCGAAGCATTCGGCGCACACTTGCGGGTAATGGACTGTTTATTGCCAGTATTCGCGATTACGATTGGCTGCTCGCGGAAAGACCGTCGTTTATGGGTGCCAACGTTCAGGGTGTACCGGAGCGCGAGGTCATAACGTTTCAGATCTGGGACTGGTCGAAGGAATCAGATACCTATTTGATTCGGCTTTTCATAATGAGCCAGAAACCGAGTGGATGGCAAGTACGAGAGGTTAGGACTCGCTACCGGGCAATTCGGCGCAAAGAGCTCACTCTAGCTCTGGAGTCAGCCGGGTTTACGAAAATTGCCTGGCATACACCTGAGCAGTCTGGTTATTTTCAACCAGTTGTGACGGCGCATGCCTAATTGAGTCTACTTCCGATAACAGCACGTTTTGCGCTGCGGCGGCTTTGCCGCCTTGGCCTGCGGCAAGCCGCTACGCGGGTTCGCAAACCGGCGAAACGTTATATGAAAGCTAATTGTGCGAGTCAGACTAGAAAAGGCATCCGCTGGAGACGCTGAGGTTATTCACCAACTTTAGGTTGCGTCGTTCCTGCCGCTACTCACCAAGTATCAGGACTATGAAACAAATCCGGCGAATGAGGATGTCACACGGATTGCCGAAAGATTAGCCCAGGCCAACAGCACCTACTACTTCATCGTGGTTGGAGACATCCGAGTTGGAGCAATTCGAATCGTCTACAATGAGGAGACCATGCGGGCAAGGATTAGTCCGATGTTTGTCGTCCCCGAGCATCAGGGGAAGGGGTATGGTCAGGCAGCCATCACGCTTGTTGAGGGCGTTGTTCATGCCAAGACCTGGGAGCTGCAGACGATCCTGCAAGAAGAAGGCAACTGCTATCTCTATGAAAAAATGGGTTACAGGAAAACTGGCACGACGCACGTGGTCAATGACAAGATGACCTTTGTTTCCTACAAGAAACAGTCAGATTGAGAGAATGAGCCTTCATATAACAGCACGGTTGCGCTGCGCCGTCTTTCAGGCGGCTTGGTCTTCGGCAACCCGCTGCGCGGGTTCGCAAACCGGAAAACGTTATAGGAAATGCCAGATGAGGAGATGGTGTATTGCGAACTCGTAGAATCGTGCTGCGGCTCGTCTTATGTAATTCCATTTGTCTCGGAAACCGAGTGCCTTGTGACTATGCGCGAGAATGGCAGATGGGTGTTACCGGGGGGGACGTTGGAACCCGGAGAGGGCTGGCTGCAGGCGGCGCATCGAGAAGTCATGGAGGAAACGGGTGCAGTTTTGAGCAACATTAAACCGATCGGGATGTACCATTGCGTATCACAAGAAGCCCAGCCGAGGCTACCTCATTTTCCCCACCCCATTCATGTACGGGTTGTTTCGTGCGCAGATGCTGACGAGGTCGGCTCACCGTCGGATTCCTACGGTAGAGGTTCGATCACTGAAGTGCAGACCATCGAGTACAGCGAGGCAGCAGATCAATTTTCCGCTGACGATCAGGATTTTGCGGCACTCTACGAACTGGCGTTCATTTGCCGAAGATATTGGACATCGCTCAAAGCATGACATGTGTCGGGGATGTTTCCCTTCCTCCCATCTGGCACATCCTATAACACGTCCGTGCCCGGCTTCGGCGCTGAAGCGCCTTCGCGCAACCGCTTCGCGGTTCGGGCACGGCGAGAACGTTACCTGAAATGGATTGCCACAAACAGTATGCCAGGCAACTCAAAATGATTGGTGATTCCTACAGTAGTTCGGGAGCGAAGCATTACGACGCTGCATACGGCGTCAAGGAGGGTTTGGTGGACAGGGATTTCTACCTCGATCTAGCCAATGAGTACGGTGGACCTGTCCTCGAGTTTGGCTTCGGTACTGGGAGAATTACCTTGCCGCTGGCGCGACAAGGTGTTGATGTCACGGGGCTGGATGCTTCTCATTCAATGCTGGAAGTCTTGCGCACAAAGCTCGCCAAAGAAAGCGGAAGCGTGCGACGGAGAACACGAGTTATAGAGGGAGATTTTCGGACCCACTACTTGGGTGATCGGTTTCCGTTGGTAGTCATTCCATTCAGACCTATGCAGCATATGTACACTACGGAAGATCAACTGGCGGCTCTGAAAAACGCCGGGAGACACCTGGCAGATGGTGGTATCCTCGCGTTTGATGTGTTCAATCCCCGTTTCGACAAAATTCTATCGGGCGTCGGCGAAGAATACTTGGACCTGGAGTGGCCTGCACAAGATGGGACTAATCGGATGATCCGACGGTACTTTGTGAAGGACGAGATTGATCTGGTCAATCTGAATTTCTCGGGCAGGTTCTTCTACCGCTTGTGTGAGGATGATCAAGTTCTGTCTGAGGAAGTACAGCCATTGAAGATGTGTTTCTATACTTATCCACACCTCAAAGTGCTTTTCTGCGCTGCAGGTCTTGAGAGTGTAGGAGAATTCGGATCCTTTGATCGGAGACCGATAGGGCCCGAGGCACCCGAAATGATATTCTTACTGAAGTGTCGGCAATAGTCTTTTTTCGCAGCCACCGCTACGGAATCCACTTCAGGTAACAGCGCGGTGTTGCGCTGCGTCGTCCTCCGGGCGCCTTGGGCTACGCCAACCCGCTACGCGGGTTCGCAAATCGGCGGAACGTTACCTGAAACGAACTAACCAACTGCTGTCAAGGAATGAACAAGGTTGTTGTCAAGAAATCACTGTTACACGGCCAGGGCGTGTTTTCGACGGCCAATATAGACCGGTGTGAGGTCATTCACCGAATCGACGATACTCGCGTCGTTGACGAGGACCACCCACTCAGGCCAGAATTGGGCGAAGATCCGATACATCGAGACTGGCTGCCGGATGGCACGACCGTGCTAATGCAAAAGCCCGCAGGCTTCTTTAATCACTCCTGTGATCCAAATGTTTTCGTGTACTCTATTGACAGGCAACGATTCGTATTGGCAATGCGCGATATTCGTCCGAGAGAGGAACTCTTCTTTGACTACTCGTTGAATGCGGTCGATGGTGATGTCTGGGAGTGTCATTGCGGGGCGCCCACCTGCCGACGACGTCATAAGTGCGACTTCTTCTTCCTTCCGGAATCTCGGCAGCGGGAGTATTTGCCTTTTCTAGACCCGTGGTTCGTAGAGGTCCATCGGCCTCGTATTCGTGACCTTCTCGAGGGCTTGTGTTAGTGTTACCTGAAAGCGATTTTCAATTATTGGAGGGCAAATTCGGTTTCTGGAGGCGATGTTGATTTGGAGGGGTCGGATGTGGCTATACGGTATAGTGAAGCCATCGAGTCATCGGTTGAGGGCTGTGTCAAATGGGGCGGTGCATGGGCTGTTTCAGCTGCTGCGGTGAAAGACATCTCTTTGATCGGGGCAACGCATGGCCGTCTTTTCCCCGGGATAGAAGCTGAGAATGAGGTAGTTGTGGGATAGCGTTTACCGCCCCACCCCTCACCGTCGTGGCCTTTTTGCTCAGAGTCCCGCCGTCCTCCCCTCGACGGCCATGTCCCCCGGGGGTTGGATGAGGTCGATTGCTTGAATTGTTGGGTTGGCAGAGTGGGGTCATAACCGGGCCGCAGCCTTTGGCGGACCCCGCCGTCGGTGGTGCTGAATTGCTATATTGTGGGACGCCATCAGGTAACACATCGGTGTTGCGCTGCGCCGCTTTTGGCGTCTTGGCCTGCGGCAACCCGCTGCGCGGGTTCGCAAACCGTGAGACGTTATGCGACAGGACGAGTGAAACGATCACATGGCTGTCCATGTTAGATACGCAGAAAGCGCTGACATAGACTTTGTCGGACAGGATGGGTATTTGGCTGCTGAGATCCTCCGACGAAAAATCGAAGCCCATGAAATTTTCCTTGCGGAGCAAAATGAGCGGGCCGTGGGTTATCTTCGTTTAGAGCACCTGTGGTCGAACGTACCCTACATTGCCTTAATCCAAGTGTTAGAGCCTTTTCGACTACGAGGGATTGGTCGAGCGTTGCTATTTCATGTGGAGAAAGTCTTGCGCAAGAATGGCCACGCTAAACTATACAGTTCATCGCAAGCAGACGAACCGGATCCTCAGTCCTGGCACCGCCATATGGGGTTTACCGAATGTGGAATTATCGCAGGTTTGAATGAGGGCGGAATCGGGGAGGTTTTCTTCTGCAAATCTCTGTGAGGCATCCGTCGCTTAACAACACGGTTTGCACTACGGCGCTAATCGCGCCTTGGCCTTCGGCAACCCGCTTTGCGGGTTCGCAAACCGGCAGACGTTATACGGCATTTGTCAGAACCAATTCTCTCGAACAGGACAAGACAGCGTGGCAGCTGGGCAAACTGTCCAAAGATTCTGATTTGTACGGAAATTTTCGTCTGAGAACATTTGAATGAATTGGAGGCTTCTTACCTACCTCTTGAGGAGATGACCATGAAACTTCCTTCCGCCATTGGGCTCTTTGCCATTATTCTTGTGGTCCTACCATCCATCTCTTCATCAGAAGATAGATGGTGGGAATTGCAGATGAATGACAAGATGTTTGGATACGAAAACTTCATGAAGATCGCAAATCGAATAGAGAAACACCTCGATGGATTCCGGGATTTCAGCAATCTTATTCTTACCAAGAGCGACCTCAATCAGCATATATTCAGATTCAACGAGATTCATCCCGAACAGGATGTCTCCATTAAACTCAAAGGGAAAGACTTGCATCGCTTTCAATCGAGTTTGCTTTGGGAACAACAGAATATCGGTTTTCCAAACTCTCTCTTAGCCATAAAAGGTTACGGCCTTATCAGCCAAAGTAAGATTCTCGAGTTGAGAATTGAGAATTTAAAACTCAAAGGGGCAACCCAAGGAGAAATAGACCATGTTCAGGCATCTTTGGAAGCGGTGCGTGCAGAATTGCAGGCTTTTCTATCTGAGCAAAAATGGACTGACTGAAATTCCAGCATTTGGATCAAACGCCGTATAACAATCCGTTACCACTCCGCGGCATACGCCGCTTGGCCCTACGGGCAACCTGTTTCGCAGGTTCGGTAACTGAAAAACGTTATACGAAACTGGCGCAAGGACGGACACCTGCAACACCAAACATCGTGCACAAACCAAATCCTAGTTCTTCTATTGGAGCAATCCGCGGATGCCTCACAAAGCTGTGTGCTTCGATCTCTTTGGTACGCTCATTGGACACTTCTCCCGGCAGCAGTTTGATCGAGTGATCCGGCAGATTGCCGATTCGGTCTCAGTGCCGTTCGAACTCCTCTGGGAGCAGATGGGCAACAAGCAGGGAGTGGAAATTGGCAGGTTCGCATCTCTGGAAGAATTCTACGAGTATCTGTTCAAGGACAGGTTGAGCATTGATGTCACGCGGTGCCAAGTTACGCAGATGGCTCAGTACCACTATTTGTACATCTCACAGGAGCTCAAGGCGGAACCGAATGTGCTCGAATCGCTACAGGTTCTACGGGACATCGGACTGAAGATAGGGCTGATTACAAATTGTGGTCCTGATGTGCCCACCCTTTGGGATGACTCTCCTCTTTCTCCGCTGATCGATGTGCCGGTCTTTTCCTGCAAGGTGAAGCTCAAGAAGCCGAACCCGGAGATTTATGATCTAGCCTGTGCGAGGCTCGGGGTGAGTCCTAACAAGTGCATCTACGTGGGGGACGGGAGCGGCGAGGAACTCGCTGGTGCTGCACGGGTCGGAATGTACCCGGTTCTGAAGCGGATAGACCTCGGTGATGTGTATGACCCAGACAGGAAGGACGTAGAGCGTTGGACCGGGCCTGAAATATCGACGGTGAGTGAGATAGTTGAGGTCATCGGGTCCATGGACAAACCAAGCCGATAGTGTGCGCTGTACGTTGGCCCCCCAGGGGCTTCGCCGAGATGGTGGCCTCGCCAGCATCGCATAACACGAGCACCCACGGCTACGGGCCACAAGGGCCTTCGCGCAACCGCTGCGCGGTTCGGGCACGGCGAAACGTTAACAGAAATTGCGCCACTGGATCAACGGCCCCATCTCTGGGGCCGAATACACTTGGGTAGAGCTCAATGCAAGAATTACCGCAGGGAAGGAAGAGCCGGATCGAGGTTCTTCCAGATAGGAGCAAGGTAAAGAAGACATACAACGAAAACGAAGCTCCAGCGGAGAAGTACCGCCGGGAGGTTGGGTTCTACATTCACTATAGCGAGTCCAACTTGATTCCGAGATTGATCTGGTCCGAGCAAGATAAGCACATCACCATCGAAAGGATTACAGGCGAGAGACTTGCAGACCAGCTGCTCCTCCCGTGCGAGGAGATGAAGTCGCTTGCTGACGACTACACTCAGAGATTGGTGGAGCTTTTTACAGTCTCAACCGGCATAGACAGCAAGACCAAGGAAGAGTACTATGGTGGGCTAGGCGCGGAGGAGAACCTTGCATTGCTGCTTGAGGGTCTCGATCGGCTGTGCGATCAGTACGATGAAAACCCTATCATAGCCGACCTTCGCAGTTCAGTTGCTGAGATAGAGCTTGGTAAGGAACTCCTGATCAAGCTCGACTGGAATCCTGAGAACGTCTTCCTTCTTCACGGCAGGATCCACAAATTCATCGACTTCGAGCAGGCGTTCATCGGTACGAAAGCAATTCTAGCCGGAATCCTGCTCCATAATCCGATTTGGCCGGCTGTTCGGATCTTTCGTGGTTTGAAGGATGCTGGCTTCCTCGACTCTGATGTCAGTGATTTTCGGAATTACATCTGCTACGGTTTCTCGACGGTTCTCGTGGACTCAATCCAAAGAGGAGGGGGCATCTGGGCTTCAGAACGACTCAAGTCTGCCTTCGAGAGACACGTGACAACCCGCTACAGTGAGATCGAAAATGCAATATAGAAGAGCGCGGACAGGCCGTCCTGGCCCGCCCGCGGATGGCGCAACTTCTGCTAACAACGGGTTGCAGCGTCGTTTCCTTCGGTCGCTCCGGCCTCCGGTACACCTGCCTTTGTCACGCCGTCTGCTTACGTAGCCGTCGTGCCAACCCTTCGGGACGGCAGGCGTCTGCAACCCTGAACCGTTAAAGGAACATGGGACAAGAGACTGCATTTTTGCGATATATCTTCTCGACTGGGTTGAGCCTCACCATTAGATACGGTATCGGCGATGTTTTTTTATGTAGATGAGAGCGGAAATACGGGAGCGAATCTATTTGATTCGAATCATCCATCGCTCTATTACGGTGTCCTATCTTCTATAAAAGACCTAGAAGTACATGCAAAAATGCAATTGGTCGAAGCGCGAAATTATTTCAAAGTTGAGCGGCTTCATGCAAACGAGATGGGAAATAAGGGTTTGGTGTACATTCTTCCCCATCTTCTCAAAATCCAGAGTATGTACGAAATTACTTTTGATATATATCGCGTCGCCAAAGCAGATCATGCACTGATATGTTTTTTTGATCAAACGTTTGACCCAGGATTGAATCCCGCCGTAACGTGGACAGGTTATTGGACTCCACTCCGCTATATTTTTCTTCTAAAAGTGGCATCGTTATTCGATGAGGACACTTTAAAGCAGGCATGGGCCGCCAGGATTGACCTCAACGATGAGAGTGCAGAAGCTATTTTTGTAGATGTATGCAGAATAATCCGTTCTCGGGTCGACATGCTTCCAGATTCAAGATCACGACAGGTAATTGGAGATGCGTTGTTGTGGGCAGAAAAACAACCTAAAAAAATCCGCTATAACGTAAAAAGAAAAAGTGATTTACTTCAGATAACTCCGAATATAATCGGCTTCCAATCCGTGATGCTTGGTATCGCAGTAAGGTTAAAAAAGGATTTGGGGGAAGCTTCGCGAATAGTTGTTGATCAACAATTACAGTTTAATAAGGCGCAACAAACCCTATCTCAGCATTTCGCCCTCATGCGGGACTCGCCTCTAATTAACGGACCAGGTTTGCCCGAAATAGACTTCAGTGGAATACCCGATATACCTATTTCGTTTGAGTCTGGATCAAATAGCATAGGTCTAGAGTTGGTTGATATATATCTTTGGGTTTTTAAGAGATTCATGGAAAAGAAGGAACTCGCGCCAGAGCTACTCTCAATTATTAGATCTCAGATTAACCGAGGTCAAACTGATGAAATATCTATAAGTGGTATCGTCAGCTTGTGGTCTCGTTGGTTTGAAGAATTACCGGAACCCACCGATGAACAAAAGGAAAAAGCTAAACAATTGATGGAGATCGGGGAAAAAAGAAGACTTCGTGCAATGCGAGCTGATACCTAATAATCTGATCTAAGGACTTGTCACGAAATAAACGATCTATTTCACCGTGCTTTGATCGGTTTGATCGTGTAATTCCAATCGCCGTGGAACGTATGCGGGGAGAGCTTGACGTGCTCCATTTGCTCATCCGTGACGACCACCCCTTTGGGATACGAACGTTGGTCGATCTCAGAGCGAACGCGAAGCCCGGTGGCTGTGGTCGTCGTACCGATCAGATGGACCACCGCCGCCAGACTGACCAGGGGTTGGCCGCGCCAATTCATGGCGATATAGGAGAACAGACGATGCTCGATGCGGTTCCATGTGCTGGTGCCGGGAGGATAGTGGCAGACCGTAATGGTCCGTCCGGTGCGATCGGCAACGCGCTGCAACTCCCATTTCCACCGTCGCAGTCTGGGTCCGTTACTGCCCCCGGCATCGGCCGTGATCAAAAGGTGCGAACTACCCCCGTAGGCCGAACGTCCCATGGGTTTCCACCAGCTTCGGATCGCGTTCACCGCGAAATGGGCGGTGTCGTGCGTGATCCCCACACGGACCCAGCCCTCATTGCGACTCAGGTCATAGACCCCATAGGGAATGGCCTTGCCCTGGGTGGGGATGACGAAGTCGTGAACCCTGACGCGCTCCGGGTCTCGCTTCGGACGCCATGCCCGGCCACCCTTCTTGAAATCGCCGACCAACTCCTTCTTCTTGGTATCTACCGAAAGGACCGGATGGCCTTTTTTCTGCGCGCTGCGCACCTGCTCGTTGAGGTAGCTGAACTGGGTGTCCCGATCCGGGTGTTGCGTCCCTTCTTTGGTCTTTCGATTCGCCTGCAGGGTGTAGCCGAGATCGTGCAACCGCTCGTTGACGATGCGATGACTCAGCGAATGGCCGAGGGCCTGCAACTCGGCGGTCAATTTGCGGATACTCTTCGACGTCCAGCGCAGGGGGCTGTCGTCCGGTGCTCCGGTGGTGATCGGCTCGAGCAAGGCGTTGAGGTCCGACCACAGCGTCACGTCCGTGTCGACGCGCCGCTTGCGACCTCCGCCCGGCCGCCGCGTACGGTCCGGATCCAACGGTTCGTCCGATCTCAGCTGCTGGATGCCGCGGGCGATCCGCGTCCGCGACATGCCCGTCGCCCGGGCGACCAGAGCAACGCCGCCATGCCCTATCGCTTCGGCCTCGGCGGCCGCCCACAGGCGTCGCGTCCGTTCGCTCAACACCGGCGCCAGGGCCGCGTACTTCGCTCGCAGCGTTTCGATGTCCACACAGCAAAGATAGCACTGTTCCTCCTGAAAGTGCAGCAGTTATTTCGTGACAAGTCCTAATGTTGGATGATAATTCGTGACTCGGAATATTGCTCTTGACAGTTGTCCGAGTCTGTGTCTCTAGAAGTAGTGGATGAAATTTCGTTAAAGAGCCGGTCTCTTTACAGCAAGGTCACTCAGATAGCCCGTCGGTGGAATAGACGCAAGGTAGACTACACTGAAGATCGCTCTTCTATGGAAATAGAAAATATTGCACAAGTTGTAATCTCAAGAATATATAGATTTAGAAATGACAGAGCTGTATCGACTTAGAAGTATGGACAAGCTGTTCGGGGAATTCCAAGAATTGGAGAAATAGAGCATTTACTTTGCGCATCCAGAAGAACTAAACGATCCAATGGAAGGATTCCGAGACATTGTTTGGCAAGGCGACTCAATTGTCTGGACTAACCTATTCAGACATTACCTCTACTGCTTGAACATGACATATACCCTTGCGAGAATCGTCGGGGACAGCACGAAAATAGAGCCTGAAAAAATACCTGTTCTGGGAGACATGGTCCACCAGCCGACCCCTGACGCCCTTAAACTTTTCGATGGCATCTGCGATAGAGTGTTTGAGCAAGGGAGCCTACATGGATTCATCGCAAACTTAGCAAATACGAAGCGAAAGGTTCGTTACGACGAGTTATTGCTCTATCTTCTCTCATTGCATTTCACCGCATTGCCTGAAGTGCGAAATGCACATATCGATCATGGACTGGCACCTGATTGCCAACCATGGGAATCGTTTTCTTCCTCTGTTTTCGGCCATACGCCCAGTATTGCTGACCTAGCGCAAAGGATAGACGATGAAAGCCCTCTGAATTTCCTCCTATCGACGACATCCAGATGGATATCGTCGTCGGCCTCGCTCACAGGCAAGCTCACCGCCAAGTCGGATCCTGCAAGCATTCTGGAGAAGAATCGGCAATTACTGTTTTTCGACTTTCCCGAAGTCTACATTAGCCAACTTGGACAGCTTCTCTACCCGAATTGGTATGTGGCTTGCTTTATGAACGATTACCGAAATTCCTCAACATGGGGGCACTATGGTGACCATCACCGGGGAGCATGCTTGATTTTTCAAGCGGAGGCCACCCAAGGGAGGTCCAGTCTCCCATTGAACCAATCAGGCCAGTGCAAGGACTTTTCCTTTCATGAAGTTGAGTATAGGGATAGAGCAGGTGAAGTCGGCTTTTTCCGATCCCTTGGACGATTGCCGAGGAATTTGCTAAAAGAGGTGTGGTACACTGATCAGGATGGGAACCTCAGTGAGTGTAGCTCTCATCTCGGCCCAAGCGATGAACATGCTTGGCGGGATAGCTATTGGATCAACTTCTACCGCGATATAGCCATTAAGAGCAAGGACTGGAATTATGAGCAAGAAAGCCGCTTGATCCTATATGGGCTCTTAGACGACCTAAAGACGAAGGAACAGCGCACATTGACCTACAATTTTAGCTCGCTGAAAGGTGTAATATTCGGCATCAAGACTTCAAATGATGACAAACTAAGGATCATCAAGCCAATTCTCAAGAAGTGCCAGGTCACTAATCGAAGTGATTTCGAATTCTACCAAGCCTACTACTGCCATGAATCTGGGGAAATCCGGGAAGATCAGCTGGCTGTGAATTTCTCTCTGTGAGGACCCCGAGAAAGTGCCGGTGATGTTGCTGCGCTCCCGGCCACTGCCAGCAACACCATCCCAATCCTCCTCGCGGTCTCCGCAAAGTACAGCACTTCCTCCGGCGACAGATCCCGCCCGAGGACAGCACGCTCCCGGTAGGACAGCCATTTCTTGAGGACTTGGTAGCCGCCGAGCTTGTAGTCCCAGATGGCGGCGGGGACGTTGCGCCAGAAGGCGCGGTCGTTCAGATAGATGTCCAGCGTCTTGGTACCGAGCATGTGTATCGGATCGCCGAGGGCAGCACGTTCCTCCGGAGTGTAGTCGCGCTCGACGACGCGCCCCTGTCCCGGCATCACCGCGTCTCCGGTTCCGAAGTGGCCCCACCCAGCGGTGAGCGTGAAATCGTCGCCGGTCATGTTGCCGCCGCCGGTGGTGGAGGGCACGGCTATGGCGGCGACCTCCGGGCGCAGCGGGCCTTGGGTGACGCCGGGCACCGGGGTGTCGGGGTCGAGAAGGCGGGTCAGTTCGCGCTCCCGCGCTGTCGGCCATGCCGTCATGCCCGGCGAGAACCTGCCACTCGTCAGCAAGGTGTTCGAGCACCGGCGGCACCAAACCTTTGTCGGAGACGCGCATCTGGCCGGCGGCCACTTCGTCCAGGCACCGAGATAGTTGGAAGCATTATTGCGGAAATGATGGTGGACAAGAGTTTCACTCCGTAGTCTTCGCTTCGAGATGTCCATCTGCCCAAGGCACATGGTCGAATGGGTCTTCGCCTCCAACGATTAAAAGGTTCTTATATCGACCGTCATATTCAAATTTTCTCAGTAAGATCAGTTCTATGTACCACAGGCTGAGGTGCCAAGCATCCAGATGTGCCTCCACACGAATGCAGCCATATTGATTTTCGGCATGAACTATATCGTTTCGAATTTTGGTAATCGCTTTGGGGCCGTGCGTCCAGTTATTTCGTTCCGCAAGTTCCTTGAGATGCAAGCAGTGTGAAGGTATCCCATCATCAATTCCGACCTCTTTCAGTGCCATCTTCAACGCTTTTGCTATCGGCTCCACCTTTTTTTGATTTATCCTGTAAGACAGGGATTCAAGGGCAGCCTGAGCCAGCACAACGCCTACGTGGATGGCGCTATTATTACTATTCAAATACCAATCTATAGCCCGGCGAATGGTGTCGTTCCATCCTTTTTCTTCTTTTTCTGCAAACAACTTCCAAAACTCTGGAAATGCTTCAGAAAGGCTGTCGCCCCCGTCAAATTGAGCGAGCCATGAGTGCCTGTTTTCGTTCCAGGGTTCTACGTAATTGGACCCCCACGTTATGGACAGTTCCTCGCCTTTTTCATCAATCGCTTTTACCAGGGTCAGTCCGCATGCTGCGCCGCGAGCGAATGAGAGAAAAGCTCGCAATCCACCCAGAAGATTTACGGCTTCCTCTACGGAAAACACTCCGTTGTTCAAACAGTTGATGGCCCCATTGTGCGTTATGGCATATCCGCCTTCTTGCTTTAGTATCTTCCGATCCTCAGCCAACCTAAGGTTCTCTTTAATATCAATCTGCCAACGATCAGCTTCTAATTTTGCAAAGCCCAAACGCCGATATATTCCATCTACCTTGATATGTTTGTTTTGCGTACCATAAAACGTTTTGAAATTGAGAACGCTGAATTGCACGGATCGAAGTAGGACATCCGGTTGGGCTACAGTGCAGGGACTCTGAACGGGATATAAGGAACCTTTGAACCCATGTTCAAAAACTTTATTGTGATCATATGACCCGATCCGTACCTTAATTCTTCCGCCGCTCTTCAAGGAAATGCAAAAAGGTTCATATGTGAATCTCTGAAGAATTAAAGGGAACTCATCGGAATCGATAGAAAACCGTAGTCTGGGCGACAGATGAAGGACCGCGCGAACTAGACAGGGCGTGGGTAGACATTGATCTTGTACGTGAGTGATGATTGTATTTTCGAGAACAATTGGTTCATTTGGTTTTTGCATGACTTTCACCATTACCATTCCGTAACCTCTGCCAGTTCCACTCAAACATTCTAACTCGGCATCACCAAAATTCCTGCTATCCTCCTCGTCATCTCCGCAAAGTACAGAACTTCCTCCGTCGTCAGCTCCCGCCCCAAGACATCGTGCTCGCGGTAGGACAGCCATTTCTTGAGCACCTGATAGCCGCCGAGCTTGTAGTCCCAGATGGCGGCGGGGACGTTGCGCCAATAGGCGCGGTCGTTCAGGTACACGTCCAGCGTTTTGGCGCCGAGCGTGGCTATTGAATCACCGAGCGCGGCGCGTTCGTCCGGGGAGTACTCGCGTTCGACGATGCGGCCTTGGCCCGGCATCACAGCGTCACCTGTTCCGAAGTGGCCCCACCCGGCGGTGAGTGCGAAATCGTCGCCGGTCATGTTGCGGCCGCCGGTGGTAGAGGGAACGGCAATGACGGCGATCTCCGGGCGTGGCGCGCCTTGTGTAACGCCGGGCACCGGTGTGTCGGGATCGAGGAGGCGGGCGAGTTCGCGGCCCCGCGCTGCCGATGCAGCGAGCGTCTGTGCTGCGCCGTCAGCTTCATCTGGCCAGCCCGGCAGCGGGATGCGCGGCCATTCCATCCGGAGCGCTCCGGCGTTGGCTTCGCGGTATGCAGGGTCGTGCAGGGTGGCGAGGAGGTGATGGAAGAGATCCTCTACGTTTGCGCCGAGACGGTGGAGATAGCGTTGCGCTGCACGGGACAAATTAGGGCGGCGTTGTATTCCCTGGCCGCTGATTTGGAGGCCGTCGTCGAGGAGGTGGGCGGGAATGCAAGTCGCGCCACGGTCCATAAGGTCATGACACCCAAATTGTGATATCACTTGAGGGAATGACCATTCCCGGCGCGGTTTTTTCTGTGCGACTATCCACAGGTTTCCCTCAAAGACATGGGGCTTGTAGTCCGCGCGCTTGTCGTTTAGGAGTTTGGTCTCTGCTTCCCAGTAAAGCCAGCGATTGTCGAATGGACGGTATGCGAAGCGGATGAATCCGTCTTCGTTGGGACCACCGCGCGCAAGCAGCGAATCACGTATTGACCGAGAATCAAAATGCCGGGCGGTCTTCATAATGACCGGGTAGCGTCGGGCGATTTCCTCATGATTCAACCTTACGTCGAAGTAATCGGCGATACGCTCCCTGAGCCGATCGAGATCGATATCCACGAGAAATGAATCTCGGTTCGTCTTGGCTCCCGGAAACGAGATTGGGAACAGATCGGGCAGCGCCGGCCAATGGAACCAATCCTCGCTTACCGCCGCTGGCTTGAATGGTAAACCGAGGCGAAGATTGGGCTCCAACGCCGTATAGCCTGCATCAATGCCGGGGGCGTCGATACTGTCCAACAACGCCCTCTGTCTTTCATCGGCTCTTGCCTGATGGAAATCCCGGTAAAGGATAAGTCTGCCTTTCGATTTATCGGCGCCAGTACCCGATTTGGAAAGCAAGGCGATGCTGGTGCCTACCTTGATGCCCGGCGATTGTCCTCGAAGCGCGAAGACTGTCTCACTGGTCCGACCATCAGGCGCATATTCCGAGATGATGCGGTCGCCATGCAGATTGTCGATGCGGATGGCGTCGAACGCTTCCAGGTAGCGCTCCCGCATCCCGGTGAACGACAGCCCGTCGAGCCAGGAGTAGTTGGAGATGAAGCAGACCACGCCCTGGCCCGTCCTCTCGGCGATGCGTCGTTCCGCCATGCGGAAGAATCTCACGTAGGGATCGTTCAGCCCCTGCCCCTCGGGCCGGCGCACGCGCCGGGTAGTGCGGTAGGCTTGCGAAAGCTCCCGTTCTTCGTCCACGGCCATGCCGGCGAAGCCGTTGTAGGGTGGATTGCCGAGGATCACCAGGATGGGTGTATCCCGCTTCACGCGCTCGGCGCGGTCCCGTTCTTCCTCCAGCTCGGGGAAGGGCAGGGGCTTGTCGTTCTTCGGCTCCCAGCCGGTGAGGGCGTTGGTGAGGAAGACACCGGCGCGCTCGGTTTCGTCGTTTAGGGTTGCGTCCAGCGCCTGCATGGTGAGGCCCACCTGCAAATGGGCGACGACGAAGGGGGCGGGCATGATCTCGAAGCCGAAGACCCGCTCCAGAGCCGCCTGCTTCACCCGCGCGCCGGCGAGGGCGCCGAGGCCGCGTCCTTCGAGGTGGGTGGCGATGCGACGCAGGACCTCGGCCAGGTATGCGCCGGTGCCGCAGCACGGGTCGAGGACGTAGACGTTGTCGGCGGCCAGCCCGTCGGCGATGCCGAGATCGTCGCGCAGCGCCTTGTCGACGCGGGCGACCATGTAGCGCACCACTGCGGCCGGGGTGTACCAGACGCCGAGCTGCTTGCGCAACCCGGGGTCGAAGGCTTGGAGGAAGGGCTCGTAGAAGTAGGGCACCGCCTCGCCCTCGTTGAAGCGGGAGAAGAAGGCGGTCCGGTCCACCCGATCGAGGGCCGCCGCGGTCCAGTCCAGCACCTCGACAAGGTCGAGGCGCCGCAGGCGTCCGGGGCCCGAGAGCTGGTGGAAGAGGGCCCGCAGCACCGGCGCGCGCAGATGCCAGACCGCGGTGCGCCAGTCGAAGCGCTCGGCCTGCCTGGCCTGCCGCGCCCAAAGCACCCAGGCCGAAAAGAGACCGTAGAACAGGGTCTGCACCAGGGTGGAGCGGAAGAACGCCTCGCCACGCCGGCCCTCAAAGCGCACCCCGAGCGCTTCCTCGAGGGCGGAGCGCACCGTCTTCAGCAGCGGGTCGTCGCCGGCAGCCTCGACCCGCGCCAATCCATCGCGGGCATAGGATGCGAGCAGCCAAGCCAGGTCCTTCGGCTCGGAAAGTGCCGCCCGGTGCGCCAGCGCCCGGCACAGATATTCCCCCAGGCCGGCGCCGGCTTCGCGGGCGAAAGCGCGCGGCTTCTCCAGGCGTTGCTCGAATTCCCCGGCGCTTGCAGCCAGCCGCAAGGTTTCGAGCCTGGCCGGACGTCCTTCCGCGTCCTCGCCCACCAGGACGAAGTCGCGGGTATTGGTCACCAGCACCAGGCCATAACGGTGCCAGTAGCGGCTGACCTGATCGCCCTCGGCGGTGAGCCAGGCATCGTCGTCAACGGACTTTACCTCGACCACGCCGCGTTCCGGCACCTGCCCCGGGCGAGGCTGCCCCTTCTGCACCTGCTTTGCCGCATAGAGCCCGAAGTCGGGATGGCCCGCCCCCTGATCAGCGAGCTCGCCGACGCAGAACACCTTGGGCTTCAACGCGCCGCCAACGGCGTTGAGCAGGTTGGCCAGCGGCCCGTAGCTGGAGCGCTCGCCGGTGGCGCTGCCGGAGGCCCGGATCCGTTGCAGGTCGGTGAAGTAGTGTTCAACCGCGGTGGTCAGCCGAGTCGACGTTGTGGTCATATTGAGCCTGATTCATTTCAATCTGATTGGGTGTGGGTCGAGAAGGTCTATTTCTTGAGTAAGGATCTTTTCAACTGTCCCCACGATGTAGTATGGACAGAAGAGGGTCGGCGGTAAATGTCTCTTTCTGGGATGCTTGAAAATTCTCTCCATAAGGCGAAACAGCAACGGCGAAATAGCCCCAGGCCAAGAGCTATGTAAAATTCTCATTGGACCTCTCTTCCAGAGGTTGATCGCCACGTTCAGGGAACCTGACCCGTTCCAACCGCAATTCAAGGTGTCCGAGATTGCCGGGTTACCGGTATGGTGAGATCGAAGGTTCGCTCATCCACAGGATTCTACCTTTCTCCAACGGCTTGATCAGCTCACAGTTTATGCGCCCGAGGCTCCGGCCGTCCGGTTCTCTTCGAGCCAGGCAACGGCAAAATCCACCACCTCGCGTTGTCGCATGAGCTGGCAACTGGCGAGACCGGCCCGGCCGCGGCGGACGGCCCTTCCCGCATCCGATCGCAGAAAGTCCTCGCCGATGCGATCGAAATCTGAACTGTCGATGTCAACATCTTCAAAGGTGGTCCATCTCCTCGAATCCGAAGTAGAGATTGGAGCGCCCTGTTGGATGACGCGTTTGGTTGGAAAAGTCGCCCTGTATTCGGCCAGGTGCATGGAAGTATTGTTGCTGTGATTCACTCCGACCAGAAGGACAGAGCCGCCCAGGTCGTAGATGCGCGCAAGGGGTGAATGCTCGCCCAGGCCGAAGGCCAACGGATGATTGTCGGTGATGCGCGACGCCTGGGGCCCTCGAGCGCAAAACGAGAACTGCGGATGGGCGCTGCGGAGAACTCCTCTCTGCTTGCGGAATGTCTCGGCTATATTGCCCATGGCACGAGTTGGGTTGAGCCAGGAATCGTAGGCCGGCATATTTTCGCGAATTACCGGCCACCACGACTCGGGAACGGGCGGACTTTCCCACCTGCTCGGTTCGGTCAACTCGGTCGAGTGGGCGGGCATCACCAGCGTTCCAGTTGAGCCTAAGACTTCCTCAAGGGCGATGATGACCGCCACAGATCCTCCACACACCCATCCCATCGCACTCAGGGACGAATGGACCAGCACGACCCTTCCCGGTTTGACGCCCAGCGTGCGGAAATCAGTCTGCAGCGATTCGACCGTGGCGGGAGCTTCGGTTTTTTGAACGACTCGGCCTTCGCTCATCCCATCCCTCCCTGTCTGAATTCGGCTAAAGTGTACATGGTTGGCGGGCCAGCGACAGCCGCCTGCCGAAGGGATGGCGCAATCAGAAGGGTAGCGAAGAGCTCCGGGTTATCTGATGTTGCTCTGCTCCAGTGGTTCATTCGGCTGATTGCACGATGCTTGCAAGACGACGCAAGGCCGCTCCATCTCGTAGTGGACGTATGCATCTCTGTGGCGGACGATCTCGGTGAATCCCAGTTCGGTCCAGAAGCGCAAGGCGGGCACATTGGCCAGGTATACCCGCCCCAGGGCACAGCGGAAATTGCGGCCGGCCAGTATTCGCATCAGGGTTCTGATCGCCGACCTGCCGACTCCGCTCCTGCGGAACCTGGGCCGGATCGCGAGTATGGAGATCCATACCTCGCCGGGCCGGGGCATGTCCTCCGAAAGATGAAAATAGCCCGCCAGGTGCTGGGTGGGACCGACATGAAGACTGCGCATCCGGAAACCGCGATCCTGCGACTCCTGGGCCCCGGATTGCTCCACCAGGGCCCGAACTTCGCCTTCGTCCACCTCGGCAAAGGTTGGATCGAACGGCATGGTGTCGGCACATTCCAGGATCATGGCGTGGAAAGCGGGAGTTTCCTCTGTTTTGACCGCGCGAACGGTAAGCTGACCTTCGGACCAGACGAGGGGTAACATGGCTGCTAAAATTTACCAATTTGAGGTTGGAAGATTGCTATAGGTGCTTGACAGCGCCGCCGGGCAAGTGGACTGATTGGTTGCCGCGCGGGACTGCCAATCTACCAGGAGTCTGCCGAGAGCACCTGCCCAGGAGTTGCTCTCACAGGATTTCCATGACCCGGTCGAACCTGCGGTGAATTTCCCCGGTCTCGGCGAGCTTGAGACTGGCCTTCCCCCAGGAAGGGAATTGGGGCCGGCGAAAGGCCTCGACCAAACCATAGAGAGGAGCCATCAAGTCGTCCAGGATTCTCTCCCCGGGATCGGTCTCACCGTAGGTGGACCGGAACGCAGCCGTAGCTTCCGGTCCCAGAGAGCCGGTCGCGTTTCTGCAATCCGAATACCGCATGCCCAGCCCCAGAAGGTGGTAGTCAAACACTACGGCCCTGATTGGCTCCGTTTCCCGGGTCAAAGCCAGATTGGTCCAGTGGAAGTCATTGTAGGTCAAGGTTTCGGCAGAGGTCATGGCGGCGTCCTTGACTCTGTCGATGTTATCGGCAAGAGTGACCCACCTGGACCGATCTGGGCATCCGACCTTGGAGGCCACCTCCAAAATCGACCCGGTAGTCAATTCATCGATCTCGCGCCACAGAAATGAAGGATCGGTCCGAGCTGTCCCCAATTTCGAGCCTGCATCGTGAAGGGCACGATACCAGACCGCCAGAGCGACCCCAACTTCTGCCCTCCCGGCATCCTCCTCGAGAGCAAGCCTGAGGTCCGCGCTGACTGCAACATCCTCGAGGAGAAGCGCGTTGTTCGTTCTTGCAACCATGCCAAGGGTGGGGACACCGAGGTCCTTGAGCAGGGCATAGACCCCGACTTCCCTTGAGGCATGGGGGTCTCCGAATACTTTCAGGACGTAAGAAGAACCCCCCAAAGCGATCCGGAAAAGGCGATTCCCGTGCCTCTTCCGAATCGGCTCGATCCTTTCGAGGTGAGCGGTATCAAACCCCATCTCGTCCAGGGCAACCCTCACATCATGGGCAGATTCGATTTTCATTTCTCTTTTTGCTGACCGGCCTATTGAACCGCCGATAAGTGGCTCGCCCGCAGTTGGCTTGACCTTTTCAAAGGAATCATTCCGTGAAAGTTTCCTCGCCCTTTTCTGTTTGTTTCCGCCTTATTTCCGCGGTTTCTTCTTCTGTCAGAGTTTCTCTCTCCGGTACGGTTGTCCGTGCGATGAGTTTCAGCTTCAATTCCCGGTTTGTCAGCCACTCCCAGCGAGAGGAATTTACCGGGTGGGGATGTGGACGCACATCGCGAGGGCCGATTTCCTCGGCGACGGCATAGAGATAACCTGGGGTGACGCCGTTATGCTTCACATTAAAATTACCAGACATGGACCCAATCCCCTCTGACATAGAAACAAGAGAGGGTCTGTGAGAGAAGGCCTTTGCCACATCCCTGTTCTGCGTGATCGAACTGCCGGCCTGGAGATTTTTCAATTTTTCCTGTGAACCATGGTACCAATTAAGACTGAAGTCAAAATCTGGCATCAACAACATTACCCCCTTGAAAAAGCAGCGAAAGGGTTACGCCCTTTGTCTGGGCAGGTCAGGGTGGCAAACGGCAGCCGCAGCGGTAGTTGGTGTTATTGTCCTGCTTGAGAACAAGCTATAGGAGTATGTCGCGAAGCAAACTGTCTTCGTGGATTCGAGTAATCACTGACGGGTCCTGCTGAATCCGCCGCTCAAGGGCGCTCAAATCGCCGCGATGAATATCCATGTACGATCCATCCTCATAATCGGCACTAGCGCCGATGAGAAGGTTCACGAATTCGTAGCGCCATGGTCCAACATTGCCCAACGCGCCCCTGAGTCCTGGATTGGGCCGAACCCCCCGAGCGAGCAGCCGCTTCACCTGCGCCATGTTCCGGTTCGCAACGCTTTGCCAAAGCGAATGGTTCATGAAATCAAGAGTTGCACCCGCAGCCAAAAGGGCATCGATGCTCTCCTGTCGGTCGCAGGCGTTGGCATAGCGAATGGGGGTGATCGACCGCCGCCGTCCCTTTCGATCGGTCCAAAAAAACTCCAGGTCGATCAGGTCCGGATCCTGATCAAGAAGTTCATTGATGGTTGAGGCATCGCCCTGCTCGATGGCTGATTTCAAGGGATTAGCGGCGTTCATGCCTGCTCCCCGAAGAAAGAAATTTGGGAATTCTCATAACGCCTCGCTAGTGTCATGTCGTAGAGATTCGTTCACAAAGTCTCTTGATCTTTGCAAGAATGGAATCGGCCGTAGCCGTCCACACGAAAGGGTGTGCGTTGGCGTTCCACTGGGCGGTGTAGCGTTCGATGCGCTCGATGAGCTCTGATTCCTTACGGAACGAGTCCCGCCGGACCGCTTGGCGGGTAATGAGGTGGAACCCAATCTCCACCTGGTTGAGCCACGAAGCATAGGTAGGGGTGTAGTGAAGGTGAAATCGGGGGCGACGAGCCCGCCATCGCTTGACCTGGGCATGCTTGTGGGTGGCGTAATTGTCGACGACCAGATGAACGTCGAGATCGCGGGGCACGTTGTCCTCGATGGGGCGTAGGAACTGGAGAAACTCCTGGTGCCGATGACGGGATTTGCATGGGGTCATCACTTCGCCGGTGGCGATGTCCAGAGCGGCAAACAGGGTGGTGGTGCCGTGCCGCTTGTCATCGTGGGTAACCCCTTCCACGTAGCCCAGGCCCAGGGGCCGCAGGGGCTGACTTCGTTCCAACGCCTGGATCTGGCTCTTCTCGTCCACGCACAGCACCAAGGCATGCTCGGGTGGATGCAGGTATAAGCCGACGATATCCCGTACCTTATCTACAAAGAAAGGATCGGTGGACAGCTTGAAGTGCTTCTGTCGGTGGGGCTGCAAACCAACCGTGCGCCCAATGCGATGGACCGCGTCCTTGGTCAGGCCGGTTTCGGTGCCCATGGAGCGCACCGACCACTGGGTTTGGTCTTGGGGCGGGGTCTTCAGCGTCTTGTAGACCCCCTCGGCTACCTGCTCGTCGGTGATCGATCGCGGCGCCCCAGGCCGCAGCTCATCATGCAAGCCGTTGAGCCCGCGATCAAGGAAGCGCTGGCGCCCCTTGCCCACCGTAGCTCGGGACACACCCACCGCCCCAGCGACCGCTTCATGGGGCCAGCCTTCGGCCGCCCAAAGGACGATCTTGGCTCGCCGCACCAACCCGTGCGGAAGACTCCGTGATGGGGCCATTGAGTCCAATGGTTCTCGGTCCGACTCACTCAGCTCTAACGGCGTTAACGGACGCCCCATCGCCCTAGGTCTCTCCTTTCAGAAAGGGGGGTAAGAGAAACCTACGACATGGTCACAATCTTGTAAAGTTATTTCTAAGACGAGACACTAGTTGAAACAGTACAGGCTCCAATTATCACCTTTGGTACGAGAAGCCGCACAGCAATCTCGTATCAGCAACAAAAAGGAGCCTGCCATGAGCAAGGTAAAAGCACGGAAGAAACGCGTCAAGCGCATCGTTGAGATCGGAGCCGAGCATCGAAAGGCCACCGGGATGGTGGAGGGTCTGGATGCTCGTATCGAGGCGATCCAGTTACTGGTCCCTCTCGGCCTGGAGGCGGTAGCCGAAGAGCTGCACCGGGCGGTTGAGGAGTTGGCTGGGCGGCGGTATCAACGCAAGGATTCCCATCAGCCGTGCCGTCGATGGGGCTGCCAGCCGGGCTCGGTATACCTGGGTGATCAAAAGGTGCCCATAGCCGGGCCGCGAGTACGCCATGTCGACCGCGACATGGAGGTTCCGTTGGCAGCCTACCAAGCCCTTCGGACGCCACGGAAAATGGACGAAGGCCTGCTGCGGCGGGTGTTGAAGGGTCTGGCCACTCGCAGCTACGAGGACTGTGCCGAGACCGTGCCGGAGGCTTTCGGCCTGTCCCGTTCGTCGGTTTCCCGTCGCTACGTGAAAGGTACCACGGCCAAGCTACGCCCATTCCAGGAGCGATCCCTGGAGGCCTACGACTTGGTGGCCCTGTTTCTCGACGGCAAGAGCTTTGCGGATGAAGAGCTGATCATCGCCCTGGGGGTCACCCTCGACGGAGAGAAGGTCCCGCTGGGTTTCGTGGAGGCCGCCACCGAGAACGAACGGGTCTGCCGCCGCTTCCTGGCTGACCTGGTCGACCGAGGCTTGCCATACGAGGCCGGGATGCTGGTGGTGATCGACGGCGCCAAGGGGATCTACAAGGCGGTCATGTCGGTTTTGAAAGGCCATGCCTGTGTGCAGCGCTGCCCGTATCACAAGCGCCAGAACGTCGTGTCCTACTTGCCTCAGCGTGAGCAGGCCGCTGTGCGTCGCAAGATAGAGGCGGCGTACAACCAATCGACCTATGAAGAGGCGAAAGCGGCCCTGGAGGCGCTCAAACCCGGCCTGCGACTGAAGAACCAAGTCCGCCCTCAAGAGCCTCGAGGAAGGCATGGAAGAAACGTTGACGCTCCATCGCTTGGGACTGGTGCCGATGCTGAGTGCTTCTTTCCGGAGGACTAACTGCATTGAAAACGTCAACAGCCTCTTGGGCCAGCTGACGAAAAACGTGCGGCGCTGGACCAACTCCTCGCAACGTCACCGTTGGGCGGCCACAGCGCTGCTCGACATCGAATCCCGGCTGCGCAGAGTTAAAGGCTATCGTCACCTGCCTACGCTCCGCCACGCACTCCACGCGGACCTCGGCATCAAACAGCTCGCGATGACGGGATAATACTCACCAGAGCCTGTGATCTATTTCAACTAAAAATGGGACTTGACCATGATTTCTCCTCCGTAGGGTAATGGTGTGAAACTATAGGGCCTTTTTGTATTCCGTGTAGAAATTAAAATTAGTGCGATTAACTTCATTGATTACCTCCTCTAAAATGGTGAGATTAAATAGGTGGATAAGTTCGGAGTCGGAAGGATTTTTCTATCGAGTCTAAACGCCTGTCCAAAGAATCGAAACGCACATTCAACTTCGTTTCCAGCGCATCGAATCTTTCGTTAATATGCCGCTCGAGTCGATCCCCTTGCCTGCCTGTTGGTCTTTTAAAAAAAACTCTCTTGCGTATAAAACGACCTCTAGCCGGTTTCTCTATTGTTCCTTTTTTTCTCTGGGTTCTCAGTGCCGTCCTGACGCGGGATTTCCATTTAGGTTCATTTCCGGATTGTCGCAGATCTTCCCGGTCAGGGGAGCATGAAGATTCAACGGCCCTGTGGAGTTCGCGAAGACCATATTCATGGCCAACCTCCATGTGTTTGTTCAGACAATCTGTAATTTCATGTATATTTAGCATATGCAAGCCTGAGAGGTGTGAATGTTTGAACGCCGGGGAACGGTGCCCGTGAACCCTCTCCGGGTTTTAAACACCGTTCTGCGACCCCCGGCGCACTTTCCACGCTTGAGTCAAGACCAGTTCACGAATTGCAGGTTTTCAATGCTGTCTATGATAATTTCTACTGTGTTTGAATCTACCGGCTCAAATTCCTCAAACGGCGAGTCCTCAATTTCCTTTCCCTTGCCTACGCCATACCCTTCAAAGAGAGTCGGCCACACCAGCTCACCGCCCTCATCAATTTTGTAGTTGACACTGAAAATAACGCAGTGCCTCGGCGCCCCTCCAATCGTCAAATTTTCGTAGTCGTAATCTTCCGACAAAACGCCTTCCTCTTCGGTTAATTCAGAAGGCATAACCACAACAATGTAGGCCACGCCCACAACTCCACCAGAAATACTATTGAGTGCCTCTGCGGGGGGATCGCGGTCGAAGACCAACTCGAAAGTCCCATCTTTGTCGGGCACAGTTTTCCCAAACACATAACTATAATCCGGGCTCCCGGTGACAACGCCCCAAAAAGCTATAATCTCTGCTCCGGAAATATCCTTTCCCGTATTATTCGTGATCTTGCCCGACACCACAAAATCCGTGGATTCCTCGGGTCCCTTGGAATTGGAAGAACCCTGACAAGATATGAGCAGCAACGTAGAACAGATAAGCAAACAAATTTTTCGCATGTCATTCCTCCGTATATATCCGGCGTGGCTTTATCCCAGCTTTTTTGAATTTTTCCTTTTGTTCAATAATATGTTTCTTGTACCCAAATTGACGTTCGAGATCCATACCCCCCACGGAATCAACATCGGCATATTCCGTACGCAGTTTAGCGAGCTCTCGCTTGGCAGTATCAAAATCTTTGGCCTTTATGTGGATATCCAGAAGCGCAAACTTGGCATAAAAGGCCACATTCTCGCTGCCATGGTCTTTCATGCCTTCCAGATATCTCCTTACCTCGGTGGTATCGTGTCCTGCCTGCAAACGCAAATTGGCCGTATGCATTACCGCCCTGGCAGCCAATTCGTCACGCAATCTCCCTGTTCCTACACCTGTGTATTTGGTGATGGTCTGATAGTTTTCAATGGCTTTATCCAAATTCCCGGTTTTAGCGTATAGCAGGGCCTGGCTACTGATAAACGAAGCGAGATGCAAGTGATATTTTTCCTCATCCCGAGAAGCCAGAATTACGGCTTTTTCGTAGTATCCCAAGGCCCTTTTCCTGTGATTCTCTCGCTCCTGTCTATCCGACGTGGCATGAGACTGAAACTCGGCAAACATTCCCAATGTTCCGTAGAGGCAGGTGGTGATTTCCAAGTTATCGGCGTAGGTGGGGAGACTGGCAGACGTAAGACTCTCGCACTCAGCATGGTCATCATCTTCAAGACATTGGCTCAAATCGGGAGATTCAAAACCAACAGGAAAAGAATAAGGCTGCAAGACCAAATCTTCCGGAATTTCTTCCATTGAATAATATGTTTGGTAGAATTCTTCCTCTGCCGATAAGGGAAGAAACTGAATCGCCAACAAAGCAATCAATAGGAGCTTAATATCGCCTCCTTTATGAGGGAATCTGATTTCCCCTACCTGATTAACTTCACCTGATATTTCTTTTCTATGAGCAATTTTTGAGAATCAAGAATCAACATATACCAGCCTCTTGTACCGGGAACCGTATAATCAGTATCCGAACCTCCCCAGATAACCGACGAAAATCCCGTATTCACGAATACTCCATTTGCATTCTCGACGCCAAAGAAAAGAACAGCCGGCTCATTACTGAAACCCCCAAGAGGAATGGACGCATAGCGATTATTCGCTTCAGTGTAATTGCCGTTGCGAACGGTTCCCGTCAAGGTTTCAACCCGAATATCTAACCCAGAAAATCCTTGGGGACCCACAGGACCTACTGGACCCTCGGGACCCTCGCAAGAAACAACCCACCACAATGACAAAGACAAAATTGAGAGATAAAAAAAATTCACAGGTCTCCTTCTTGTGGATTTAAGGCGCTCAAGCCCCGCGCTTAACGATCTCCCTCCAAACATCCCTTATTTCCGTCCAGTCCATACCTGCTTCGGTTCTATTAAAAGCCTCTGATCTTTGCTCCTCATTCATCTTCCTCAGCCATTTGTATCCTTCGTCCATTACCTTGTTGTGAGCAGCAACGTCTCTATGATGTCCAGCTACAATGAAAATCATGAAAATACAGGCCGTGAGTAACATACAGCCTACTATAGCCGCAACCCATAATACCCAACCCATCACGTATCTCCTGAGCGGAGAAGGGGCCTGCGGTACGCCAGCCCATATAGGTTCCGCAACTTCATTTGGCGCACCACCCGACTAGCCCCTCCTCCTCATCTTCATTTACCTTCTATGTTTCTGTAGAAAATCACATCTCCGCGGCCGCGCTGCATGTTGTATCTTTCCGATAGGTATTGCCAAATCTTCATAAAGAAAGGTTGAGACGGATACCCCTTCTGATCTCCGCTTTTTTCCCTGCGTACGGATAAACCAAACTCTTTATCCAAATCTGAAATCCTGTGACAGGCTCTTGGACCTTCATCAGCAGTACCTGATGATCCGGCGTCATAATGACCGCTCGTACAGCCTTTCTCCGAATCATAGGCGTGTCGATCCGATGAATATTTTCGATCTCGTGCTTCTAAGCGCTTTCATTAACGTTCCGGCCACTTGCGAACCCGCCGGAGGCAGGTTGTCTTAGCCTAAGGAGCCAAGCGATGCTACGTGTGCTGTTATTGGAGTTCTCGCCTCTTTACCACCAGAAGAATGTGTCCGCTCGCACCCAAGAGAGAGCGATCTCGGTCAGTTCGGTCTATCATTTCGAGCATGATTGCCCGTTGTCGCGGATTCGACAAGATTTGATCGAAATTCTGCCAAACCCACCCCACGCCCTCGGCGGCGATGTGGTCCACGATCTGTAAATGTGCCTCCTCAGCTTCCCGTTCGATCTCATCCGGGTGATGGAAATAGGCATCTGTAAAGTATCTGGTATTGTCCTTGTTGGAACGGTGGACACCTGTTTCCAAGTCTTGCCGCACAATATCCAGATATTCCGGATCCTCAAATAAGCCACTTATGAAACCATCGAACATCGACCCAAACCTTGAGATATATGCCACGAACCCGACACCGTTGGGGGAAAGCCAATGGGCGACCTTGTGGCCCTTTTCCGCCAGCCAGAAGGCGTACGGTCCGGATCCGCCACCAACGTCTACTATCGACAAACCAGTTTCATCGGGTAGAAACTGCTCTATGATCTGTTTAGTGCGAAGGAATTCCAACTCGCCCCGGCCACTGGAGAGACGTTGGTTCTCGTCCTTTCTGTTGTAATAGGTCTCTATTCGGTCCAATCGGTAGCGCTCAGGTTAATCTAGACAATGGGGTTCTTGGCTGTCATTCAGGATGAACTGCGCGGTTTCTTTGTCGTAAGATGTTGCCTTCTGCCTCAAGCTAAGTCTCCATGAGGATTTCCACTCGATTCTCAAAGGGGTCTCTGAATTCAAAGCGGTCGATGCCGGGAATTGCAACGGATTCTTCAATTTCGAACCCCGCAAAAGCAAGCAGAGACCTCCAGGAAGAAATGTCTGTCACCTCGTAGGCCAAGTGTGCCTTGGTAGCTCGTCGATCCACGCCATCCTCGGTTCCGACGTGGACTTGGCGGTCTCCTACCTGCAACCAGAATCCGCCCCGTGCTCTCAGCGCTTCCGGCTTCTCAATTTCGGGCAACTTCAGGATTTCGTAGTAGAATTGTCTGGCCCTATCTTCCGCTCCCTTTGGAACGGTAATCTGTGCGTGGTGCAACCTCTTGATCATAGACGTGTCATCATACGCTGCGAGGTCGGTTTGAATGCAACGATCTAGCGGGCTGCGAAACCGGGTCTAATCCGTAGGAATAGCGTGAGCTTTTCCACGCAAGCAAGTGACAGAGGCCAGGTCGCCCGTAGGGCCGGGCGCCTTCGGCGCCGCAGAGCAAATCGAAATGTTAGCAGAAGTGCGAATCCTGGCATTCAGTATCTCGACCAGTCCTCAAGCCAGTCCCCAACTGCGGGAATCCTGATTTCCTCGATCATCGTAGCCGGAGATCGGGTAAGAGCAAACATCAGCGTATCGACGATGTCAACTGGTGGACCGCGCCGATTCCCGTATTTAGCAGAAACCTCGTCCACAGAAGCATCCAGGGAGAACTCGCTTGCTACGCTTCCGGGCAAGATTTCTGTGACATGGATTCCGTCTTTGATAGGCAAGCGGCGAAGTGCATCGGTGAAGCCCGCAAGACCAAATTTCGCTGCCACATATACGGGGGAGGCATTGCTCCGACTCTCGCGGGCACCCAGGGTCGTGATATTGACAATGTGACCAGGGTCGGCGTCGCGAAGCGGATTCCAGAATTCACGACACAACCAAATCGGCCCCTTTATGGTGGTATCAATAGTGCGATCTATGTCATCGGGACCTGATTCAAGAAAGGTTCCCTCCAACCATCCCGCTGCATTGTTAACCAAAATATCCAACTGTCCGAAGGCCTTGAGAACGCTGACCTTCAGCGCTCGCACGTCGTCCACTTTCGAGACATCGCCGGAAAAGTCCAGAACGCGTCTCCCCGTTGCCGCCTCAATTTCTTCGCGTGCCAGACTCAACGCGCCAGAATCTCGGCCGACAATGGTAACGTCAGCGCCCTCCCGTGCCATCGCCATAGCGAATGACTTGCCGAGACGCTTTTCTCCACCGGTTACAACTGCAGCCTTGTCATTTAGGAGTCTCATAGGTTCAAGTCACCTCTGAATTTTATTTCTGCAAACGTTCCCGGTTTGCGGCCCGGCGTTTCGGGTTGCCGACAGGCAAAGGAGCGAATGCACCGCAACGCAAAACGTGACGTTAACTGCGCCAGAATATGCCCTGGGTTTGCTTGCCTTGGATCTATCATCGCGATGACAGAATCCGACTCGTATACCACCCTCGCATCCTCAGTTCCCTCGACGATTTCACAGAAGACACATCTTGATTCATTCATCTACCTCCACTTTGCTTTGTGCAAGTAATATAATGCCGTAGGAGAATTCTCCTCGAAAAAATGGGTGCGTCCTATTCTTTTGTTTTTCGCTTGCACATGACGCTGGGCGGGTTGATACACCTCGAAGGGGTTGCCTGTCAGGGCCAAGTGGCGCACGCGGCGCAGAATTAACCCGATGTTACCTGAAGTGGACCTTCACAATAGATCCAATTCCACCAGCTTCGGCCTTAATTCTTCCGTTCCCTGCACGCGGTGTGCCGCCCACCCGCACGAGATAGCTTCGTCAACATTGGCTTGGGTGTCATCGAAAAACACAATACTCGCAGGTTCGACCCCCATGCGTTCACTCACATGCTCGTAGGTGGACAAGTCTGGTTTGACCTTGCCCATTTCATGGGAGAGGAATGCATGGTCGAACCATCTGCCTACCCCGAGTTGATCTCGGATCCCAGGCCACTGTACGGAGTTCATATTGCATAAGCAGGCTACTGTGTTTTTACGTCCTGTAGCAGACACGATGGCCTCCGCCTGGGGGAACAACTCTCCCATCCAACTTCGGAGCACTCCTCGAAACGAAGAAACGGTCAACGGAAGGCGCAGTTCAGCAATAACTTCGGAGCCAAACTCTTCGTAAGAAATCAGGCCAGATTCGAACGCTCGAACGACCTCAAGACATATCCATTTGTCACGGATTTCATCCGGACTAAGGCCTGTCAACTTCATCAAATCGGGCATTCCCGTAAGCTTTACAAGAACACCTCCAACATCGAAGACTACTAGATGGGACAAGGTTCTTTAACTCCATTTAAGATAACGATTTGCGAACCCACGAAGTGGGTTGCTGAAGGTCACGGGGCCAAAGGTGGCCCAGCGCAAAACGAGCTGTTAAGGGAAGTGCGCGTCTCAGCGGTCTTGAATCCCGTTCATTTTCGCGGAAGAATCCAAGTCTCATATGCAACATGCCAATCTTCGAGATGATTGAGAAGCACGCCGCTTTTGATTGATCGATCGCAGCCAGTAAATTTGTGGATCTCTGACTGTCGCTTCACTGGATGCTCCCGATCCAGCAAATGGCGGTGAAAAGAATCGACTTTTTTGCGATCTACCTCGCCTATTTGAGCAGTAACCCAATTCTCAAATCTCATGTAGGTCGGTTGTTTTTGCGAGATGAAGGCAATTACCGCCTCGCGATCGAGGCCAAGTGCGTCCAAAACGCCCTGATCCAATCCCATGCCACATGCAGGGTAATCATCGCGGAGTAAGCCCCTTGCGGCCAGGAGCAGCTTGTACCAGGTGCGGGACAGTTGCATAACATCAAGTGGACCAACCTCGATGCTGCTGACCAGTGGAGGGATGCCGGATGGAATTTGATCTGCAACAAAGTCGTTGGCGTGAAAGAGATGCCAATCCTGCAGCGTATTTAGTAGCAAGGCGGAGGTATAGGTGTCTACTTCTGGATCGAATCCGATGTCGTCATAAGTCTCCTTGATTTTGTGCCTCCGGATGTGCCGCCGATATTTAACGATTTCGTTGAATCTTTCAACTTGAGCAGCAGGCAAACTCCCGTCCTTCTTGGCCAATATCCATCTTTCAAACGAGACATAGTCAGGTAATTCGGATCGCAAATAATCGTAGGTCTCGCCGACATCCAGATTCATCGCCTGGAGACACCACGTGTCTAGACCGCCACTGTTATCTGGGTAACTCGGATCGAGAAGATCGACTGCACGTGTCACCGTTTTCCACCATGTTCGAGGTAGCTGGCAAACGCCGACACTGCCTTTGCAAATACTACTGATTAGTGGGACCATCGTTGATCTTTCTCGCTAACAGGTGCTCAGACATCGAGAGATCAGTCGAGCATTTTCCCTTAACGTTGTGCCGGTTTGCGAACCCCGATCTTGTCGAGGGGTTGCCCAATAGGGCAAGGCGGCGAATGCTACGCGGTGCAAACCGTGCTGTCAAGCGCAGGTGGCCCCTTGAGCAACGAGGCCAGTATCCGAATGCCATGTTCCACGGGTGAGCCATCCAAGGGGTTCAAATTTTCAGCAGCGTCAAGTAGACGTTTCCAAGTTCTCCAGACAGGTGTTCCCTGTTTTTCAGTTCTTGGAAATCTTCTCCGTAAATCGCCACGAGCTCAAACTGACCGGACCGGTGGATTAACTCTTGCAGGTCGGAATAGAGCCAAAGCCTCAGAGTATGGTGAACATCAAACTGCTCTACATTGCCAGCCTGTTCGACTTCAAACGAGCCAATTTGGCGGCTCAATCTTGATTCTTTGTCTTCGTTGAGAATTCGCCACGAGGTTTTCACAATGACGCCGTCACGTTCCATGGTCCAGTGATCACCATCGGGGAGTTCGCCCTCGTATGCGAAATTCAGATGGACAAGGTAAACTCCGCCTTCACGGAGTGAGGAACCCGTAGCCTTCAGATGGGAAACCACATCATCGTCGGAATGAAGGTATCCAATGCTATTTATCGAATTGAGCGCAGCATCGAACTCACCAGGGATCTCATCGGAGGCCATGTTGGCCAGTACAATCCGGACACTCCCCTCGCAACCGGCAGCCGCAACAGAGTCCTCAGCGTATTGGACCATGACGGGGTTGATGTCGTAGCCTGTGACCTGGAACCCATGGGGAGGCAATGTCCTCAGAAAGCGTCCAGATCCACAGGCTGGCTCCAGAATGTGTCTCACCGGGAAAGGCACGTGCGTTGCGAAGATTCCTTTGAAGAAGCCAATCTCCCCAGATAGATCCCAGGAGAACGCGATGTCATAGATCTGAGGAAGGTCATAGAGCTTGGAATTCATCTGTTTTCTCCGTGGGTCTTCACTTGTCAGCCGCTTGTGTTTAACGGGCTGCCGGTTTGCGAACCTGGAGCGCTGCGGAGGGTTGTCCGACAGGGCAAGGCGCCCAAAGGGAGACGCAGCGCAAAACGTGCTGTTAGCCGTTGTGTTACGCGACGGCTACTTTCTCCGCATAGATTCATCCTCCGTGTCAATCCGTTTCTTGATCCATTATTGTCTCAGCCCGTACTGGTGGATGGCCTGCTCTACCGACTCACACCACCTCACGATAGAATTCACTTCGGCTTCAGTCAGGCTACGCGTGAGCTGGCACTTGAGTTCCTGACCGGCAGGTGCGAAAAGTTCCGTAGCCTCAGCCTGCTTCCAGAGAGCCTGAATGATCTGCTCAGGTACTGCGGTCTTCTTCTCCACCCCTCCATAAAGTCCCGTGTATAGGCTCTGCTTATACACGCAGTCAGGTGGATACCCAAAACAAACGGCAACGTGGACCCCGTTGACTTCGACATTCAGAGAAAACCCTTTGGTTCCCCAGTGGATAGGCAAGGACTTACCCCTAGCCAACTCGATAATCCGGCAGAACAAGGTTCTGCCGTAGTCGTCAAGGGAAGCTAGGAATGTGTCCTCGGTCACAACAGGCAGAGAGCCAGAAGAGCTTGGTGTAAATTTGTCGAACTCCTTGCCGATCACAGTCTCCTGGGACAGGATTCGATCACCTTCCCCGTCGGCCTGAAAAAAAGTGAACTCAACGCATGTGACTCGGACACCTTTCGAGCGCAGGAAAGAGGCCGTCTGTCGAATCCCAGAGGTGATGCGTTGCCCAATAAGGACGATCCGTTGATCCTTGTTGAACGCCACTGCCTCAGCCCCACTCAACTCGAAATACGCCCGATGATATTCGGCCAGGCTGAGCGAAGCGTCGTTCAGGTAAGAACGAAGAATGACTTCGAGTTCGTCAGTGTCGAGTCGTTCAATGAAGGATGCGTACTCAAGGGACTGAGCGATAGTATCCCGAGGGGTCCGATCTCGCTTCAATTCAATGACGACTACATTGCCTTGGCGGTCCACACCGAGCAAGTCGATGAATCCTCCCAAGTTGGTAGAGACCTGACGTCCGATGATCAGGATGCCATCGTCTTCCAAAATTGCGCCTGGGTTGGACTCAAGCCACTTCTCGAGCACGGACTCTTCGTGATCGACTTGGTAAGGCAACTGAACATACTCGGTGAACGTATTATCAGGTTGTATATTGAAGACTCTCATACCCTCTTTTCTTCCCGGCTGAATGTTGCGGTGTGATCTTAGGCAATTCAGACAATGTGAATGTTATAGTAAGCTGTCGTATAACGATACTCGGTTACCGAACCTGCGAAGCAGGTTGGCGGAGCCCAATCGGCGCATGCGGCGCAGGGGTAAATGTTGGTTAAATTACGTGGGCTTCTACCTCTACTCAAGGAAAGAAAGGCGGTCCCCTGAACATCCTTCGGCTCATTGAAAATCACGAGGCTCCTGTCCGCCGTCATCCTTCAATTCGAGCGTGCGTGATCGCATTGTCCCGACACCAGGTCGTAGGGAATATAAAGCAGCATTCCCGGGCCGTACTTTTCGCCTTCAGGGTATCCCCGGACACCGGTCACCAGATGATGGGAGCCCACGGCGTAATAGATTCCATCGTAAGGGCCCTCCTCTTTTACGATGGTAAGCTGGCCCGATCCGGGCCGGGAACGAGCCTTTCTTCGAATAATACATCGAAGAGACCGGCCCCATCGCGCCCGAGAGCGGAGAAATAGGCGCCGCGGTCGTTGCCTCCAGTGGCGAAGAACACGGCGCGGCCACTTGGGTCTGGTTCAATCTGCAGATTGAGACCTCCGGATGCGGGCAAGCCCGTGTCCGCAGCCTCCTCCATCGAGAGGTGGTCTCCGAAGCGGTCTCCCAAGCGGTTGATCCACCTGACGTCACCCGCGTGATCCGAGAAAACGATTGGCGTGCCGCCACTCCAACTGGTCATCCAGATGCCGTGGCTGTTGACTCCAAGGTACATCGGACCTGAAGGAATGCCGCCAGTCGGTTTGCCGTTTTGCACTTTGATCAGGGTGAAATATTCAGTGACGTCAATCTCGCGAACAATCTCTCCCGTCTCCTTGCTCCAGGCCTCCACCGTACACACAGGATCGCCGACCACCTGACCTTCGTGTGCGGCGTACACCACGTCGCGCCACGGTTTGATGTCCATGATCCGGTTTTCCTTGTTCCGGGCAAATCCGTTATCCGCAAAAGTGGCGTCCCGGATCCAACGCCGGGCGGCGCGATCGATGCGCATCTTGTAGAGCCCACCCCGTTCGGCATCCAAGCGGGCCAGGAGTGGTTGGTCATGGTGCCCCCTGTGGGTCGTCCAGTACACCTCGCTATCCAGGTCGTCCAACTGCATGCTCATGGTGCGGGCGCCGTCGAAGTCCAGGACCTCGTTGTAGGACCAACGTTCCCAGGCCGTCAGATCGGCAATGTAGTCCGTTCCCAGGGTAGCGCGAATCATATCGCCGGCGCGGTGGCCGCGCTCGTCCAACTGCCGTTCACATTCCTGAATCCAGATTTCCGGCGGATCGTGCCGCGTATCGATCAGGGTGCGGCCAAATCCCGTGCGGGCCGCCGGACCCGCGAGGACCGGCCTGTCGAGATTGTTGATGGCGATGAGGTCGAACTCGTATATCCCGTAGGTCAGGTCGCGGCCGAGCCAGTCCTTTCCATCCCATTGCAGCGAATGCGATCCCGCTTCAAATGCCTGGCCTGGGGATACGTACACGAGAAGATCCTGCGGTCCCGTGCTTACCCACGCACCCCACGGCCCCCGCGGTCCCGTTCTCGAAGAATATTGATACACCGCAAGCCACACGGTTGCCCGTTGATTCAAGGTGAACTGGAACTCAGGCGGAAGGTGGTCATACCAGCTTACGTCGGTCGTGGTCAGGCGCAGCGGCTGAAACTCGCCCGATACATCGGGTCGCTGAAATTCACCCTTCGGGGCCGGCGGTTCCGGATACCGGACGGTCTTGTATTCGGGAATCACCACCACCTGTGCCGGGAGATGTTGCGCAGTGAGCGACAGGCAGATCGTCAAAAGCAACCATTGCATACTAGTAATCCTCTCAGACAGCTTTTAGAACCGCAAAGCGGTTGCGCGACAGCGCCCCGGGGCCGCAGCCGGGCACGGATATGTGTCCCCCTGAACTGCACCAGCGAAAGAATCTTCTCGACTTCCTCCTCGGCAGATTCAAATCGCTCTTCTGGGAACATATAGGGATACATTTCGGTCCAGAAGTCTTCGTTTTCAAACCATTCGGACATGGAACTCCAGCGTCATGTTTCGAGGAGCGTCAGGACCCAATAGGCGAATTTCATTTAACGTTTCAGTGGCCCCGAACCGCGAAGCGGGTTGCCGGAGGCCAAGACTCGTCAGCGCCGAAGCGCAACACCGCTGTGTTATGGGCCGTGAAAAAATGCGATAGCCTACAAGGCTGGTCACCAGGCGAAATCAGATCAGCTCGATGCGGAGCTTTTTGCCCAGAGCCCGCGCAGCGCGGTCCATGGTCTGTAGCGTTACGGAGGGATTGGACGAGTCAAGCAGACGATCCAGCGCTGACCGACTGGTTTGCATGCGCTTGGCCATCGCCGATTTGGACAGCTTGTTTTCCTCCATGAACTGGATCAACTGATAGGCAATAACGCGTTTCACGGCCGTTGCCTCTGCTTCACTGAGAAGGCCCTCGTCTGTGAGGAACTCATCAAAACTGCTGCCGACATGTCTTTTCATCGTGCCTCCCGGAGCATCGTTAGTCTGGATCGTGCCAAAGTGAGATCGCTGGCGGGGGTCTTCTCACTTTTCTTGATGAAACCGTGCAACAGGATGACAGTGCCATCGTAGACAGTAAAGACTGCTCGGGCTATCGAATTGGGCAGGGTGCTACGGACCTCCCAAAGATCGCTCTCGAGCTTGCGTACCACCGGCATTCCAAGGGGCCACCCAAACTGAACGGTCTTGATGTCCGCACCAATGATCCTCTTCGTCTCTCGGTCCAGGCTGCGCAGCCATGCTCTAACCGGCTCACGCCCTGTCGTCGTACGGAAGAAGCGAACCGGCAGTGGCCTGTCTCTGTCCATCATCCTCCAATGTGCCAATTATGGTACACTTGTCAAGCATAAGGAAAATGCCATAGGAAGATCCAAACAGATCGCAGAAAGCGGAGGTCATGGCACATAACGTCTACCGGTTTGCGAACCCCGAGCTTGTCGAGGGGTTGTTGAAGGCCGAGCGCCAAAAGGCGCGCAGCGAGAACCGCGCTGTTAGCCGACGTGCTCTGGTCGAACCGCATTCATAAGCGCCTCAATCATGTCATCGAGATTGCGTTGAAATGCGTTTTCCCACATGGCTGCATTCTCCGTGTGCCCAGTCTCTGGATAAAGCACAGACCTGGAGGAATTCACGATCCCCCCCTCCAATCCTCCGGGACCCAGCCGATATCCCTGAAGCGTATCCAACAGGGAACCACCCTGAGCTCCGTAGCCCAAGACGAGGACCAGAGCATTAGGCAGTATTGCCCGTATTTTCAATGAGTCATCTGGTCGAGTCGCGGCAGTTGTGACGCACAAGGACGCCCATCCTACTTCCTCACTCATCAGAGCGTCGTGGTACGACCTCAGTGAAACAGCTACTTCCTCAAACAGGGTCCAATCGCCGACCCGAAGGTCCTGATAGTCGGACGCACCCGGATTGCTGTTTCGAACCAGAACTACCACACCCCGGCCACTTTCGCGAGCCCGGCGGACAAAAGGCTCGATCGCTTCGCGGCCCATATACGGATTTACCGTAATTGCATCCGCGGCCATAGAACTCGAGTCGCTGAGGTATGCAACCGCGTAACCTTCAGCCGTTGCACCGAGATCCCCCCTTTTTGCATCTAGCAACACCAACATACCCCGCTCGTGTGCCGCTTGAATGACTTTTTCGAGAGTCCTGATTCCTCGCCAGCCAAGTTGCTCAAATAAGGCGATCTGAGGTTTTACAATTGCAACCCTTCCCGCAATCTGATCCAGTACTGCTAGACAAAAGTCAGACACCGCCTCCGACGTCTCCGGAGACCCGACTGCCATGTCTTTTCGACTGAAAACTGGAGGGATTTTGTCTATATAGGGATCAATACCAACACACAGAGGGTGGCCAAGCACCCTCGTCCTCAGAATGAATCGGTCAGCAAAGTTATTCAAGGAATTTCCTTCAAGAGAAGGGCATTCGCATGTCGGCTAACGTCTTCCGGTTGCCGAACCCTCGATAGCGGGTTGTCGTCAGGCCGAAGGGAGCGAATGCGACCGGAGCGCACCCGGAGGTGTTAACCGAAGGCGGCTCCCTTAGCGAGTGGCAAAGACCTAGTCATCCGTGGAAGTCATTCCAACCGCAGGACGTACACGTCGCTACCACATACTCTCCTGATTCACTCGCACCACTACTCACAGCCACGGGGGCGCCGCATTCTGGACAGCCTTCACGCTCTGCTGTCAGGATACTATCCAACGAATCCTGGAGAGCCTCAGTATAGAGACTAGGACCCACTTCGTTGTATAGCTCAGTGTATGGGACAAGCTCGGTAATCGACCAAGGTTCTATCCCTGCCGATTCTATCCTTTCCAGATCGCTGTACCAAACCGCCACTCGCACAGATAGGGACTCGCCATCACGTGCGGAAGGTTCTGTCATTGCCAGTGGCCGCCGTAGGTGCCCTCGCAGATTCGTGAGTAGGTCTTGCTCCATGCGGTCATATAACTGGGGTGGCGGAAAAGGCAGATTTTCGAAATCCTCAACCATGCAGCTTAAACAGATTACCATCGGATCTGACGGCTGGATGGCGAGATCAGGAGATTTTACAGAGATAAGATCTACGATCTCGCGGACTGAGATTGCTCCAGCGTGGATCTGGCCAAGTAGCTGGGTTACGAGTTCGTCGACATCTGATTGCGTCTTGAATCGCTCTAACTCCTGTCTCAGCTTCGGCTGCGCTTTTCCCCAAATCTCGAAGTAGTATCTGAGATTGTGGCGGCTCATCAAGTCATGACGTTTCCGCCTGTTGCAGTCAGCATGAGTTGGAACACGGTTAAGGAAACTTTCAAGGTTGAAGTCAGAGGGCAGGCCAAGCTCGCTCCTTAGTTCGTCAACTGTGTTTGCTTTAGAACTACGCGGTATGAGATGATCAACTTCAAGATTGCGGAATGAGAGAAGCTGCCCGCAGAAGAAGCATTTTCGGCCACCTGTAACCCAAATGGCAGCTCGTTCAATAGAATTCACTGTGGCTTGGTTTGCCATTCGATGAGCCGGCGGTGGTCGCGTCCCGCTTTCGGTTAACGTCCCACAATTCCCGACAGCCCTTCGGGCTGTGCCGAAGGCCAAGCGCCGCATGGCGCGCAGCGCCAACCGCGCTGTTAAGAGATGTGGGTTTCTACCTCTACTTCGGTCTGGAAGTGCGGCTCTACTGCTTCCAAAGGCTGCAGGTCGCGCGCGGCCGTAATCCCGTCGAGTGCGTCTGGCTTTTTTTAATGCCTTCCTTCGATCACGATTCCATGAATTCCTTGAGGCGTTTCCACTGCCCTTCAATCCATGGATGCTTCGATGACTGAGCCGCAGCCCAGAAAATGAGCGAGGCAGCTCGTGCTGCCATGGCTGTGGGCAATGCCCTCATTTCTGCCTGCGACAGTTCTCGTATTTGCCTGTATCTTTCGAACAAAGCGGCGCGATTCTCTTCGAAACCTTGCTTGCCCCATGCCCCAGCCAAGAAAACTGCGAGATCGAAGACATAGTGGCCGTATCCGAAATCATCGAAATCGATCAGGTATGATATTTCGCCATCAAACAGGACGTTGCCGAAACTTGGATCAGCGTGGATCAAACCGTAGCGACCGCCATCCGTCCCAATAGCGTTCTCGGCCTGTTCAAGTGCTCTCTTCGCATCTTCAAGGTCCCTTCGAAGCGGGCCGTCAATGTTGTCCCAGCCTCGCATGACTTGCTCTCCTGAAGCACCGTGATTGCCGTATACACCTTCACTATCGCAACGGGGACGTACAAACCCCTCGGGTGGATTCCATTTGGCGGAGAACTCGTGGAGTTCTGCCAACATGGTTCCTACGTTGGCATAATGCTGTGGTGTCTTGTCATGTTCCAATATCTCTCCCGGGAGCCAAGAGCATATTGATATTCGAATTGCGTCTACAACGGGGCTCTGCGACGCCACCCAAAGCATTCCATCACTGTGCTTACGCAACGGGCGAGGCGCTGGAAAGCCACCTTTGGCGAGAGCTTCCAAGAACAAGAGTTCAGACTCGATAACTGGACTTTTGCAAACTCTGGCTCAGGCCAGCTCGAGGCAGGTTACGATCCGTTGCTGATTCCACCCTAGCGTGGTGGCTTGTTCAACGGCCCAATGAATGGTTTTACTGAGCGTTTCTCGCGACACGGCTCGACAGGCTTGGCCGATGGTCGTCAGCACACCATGAGCCCAGCCACACGCACGGCCCTGCCTCATCTGGGCTATGAGGAGACGGTGCGCCAGCATCACCAGATACAGGTGCCGGGTCTGGCCCTTGGCGGTGCGTAGCTGACCGTCCCCCATGCCCAGATGTTGCTTGCCGTCCCGGTGAAAGGTCTCCGTACCCGTCCAGCGTTTGCGGTAGACGTTCAATATGCGACTGATCTCCCAATACACCCGGTTGGTCACCAGGCACTTGACCGGCTTCTTGCCGTTCTTGCGATTCCACAAGATCACCAGGCGAACGGGATGATCGACCTGGGGAAGACGCACGGTCCGGGTGCAATACCACTGCTTGCGATCGCCGATGTCGACCCGCTTGCGCTCCTCGGGGGCTACTCCGGAGGCCCACTCGGCCGCCTTCATTTCAGCGCCCTTGAAGCGGACCTTGCGGTTGCTCTTCAAATCCCCCACGTAGCCGCGCGTATGGCCCTGGATATGGTTGAGACTCTCGGCACTGGTGAAGTAGCAGTCAAAGGCGAAATCACCTGGAATCTCTCGCTCCACCACCCAGTCCACCAACTCCTTGAACAGGTCCGTGTGATTCTTGAAGGGCTCGGCCGACTCGCCTTCGGCGCCCTCTTCCCGCTTGCGAAAGCGGCGAAACTCCAAAGGATAATGTTTCCCCGACGAACACACGTAGTTGGCGATCACGTAGTCGTGCGCAATCAGATGGCGCCCCTCGGCATGGTCCCAGAACCAGCCCGCGTCCTCGATCATCTCCCCTCTATGGCTGACCAGGGTGTTGTCGATGGCGATCACCCCGCGCGCTGAATAGCGGGTCGAAGAATGACCCTGCAACCAGGCCAAACGATGTTCGTTGAGTGGTTCCACGTCCCACGGCACCTGGGTGATCCAGCGGTTCAGGCAGGATGGATCTGTGGCTTGGGTAAACTCGGCGTTGATCGCCGAACCATTCTTGCGCTCGGCGACCATCAGCCCGGTCAGATATTCGGCAAAGTGCCAGCGCTCCGGGGTGTTGGCGAACATCCAGCCAAACTCGTCCACGGCTTGCTCGACTATGGTGGGAAAGGCGATAATGCCCGGCATGGACCACCTCTCACGTCATCCAGGGGATGCGGAAGGCGGGGGAAGCCTTACCTCGCCAATATACTCATGCGGGCCGCATATCTGCTACCGAAAACTTGGACTCATCAGCCGGAAATACCTATTTTGCAAAAGTCCAGTCGATAACTGATGTATCATGCCTGCCGGGATTGTAAATACGAAGATACCACTGTCGGCTGTCATGTTGAACCCGGAATGAGCTGTTCACTAGATCCTGCAGCAACAGGAGCGAGCCTCCCGTCAAATCGAAGTCGGCAAGACTGGCTTCGGCCAGCGCCTGCAATGCTGCTGTTCTTTCGTCTTTTGATAGAGCCTGCAGGGATCGCTTATCCACTCAGATTAACTCCCGCTGGTCGTAGTCGCATCCTGAGCCCTGAGAGGCTGTCTTTCGTGCCAAAACAACCCAACGCTCGCCAGCCAACCATTCAACGCCGGCAAAACCAGCTTGTTTCAGGAGACGGCTAATGGTTGTAGGCTGCAGGGGGATGTTAACCCTAACGTTGCAAAAAATCAGTTTGCAATAGTTGTTTGGCTCTCCCATATGAGACTTCAATTGGCCAGTTTCTCAACATCACTTATGGTGATTTCCAGGATAGGTAGCTTTTGTCCTTGATTCAGCATACCTGGCAGCCAATTTACAGAGGGACGACAATGGAATTACTTAGGCTGCAGCACTCCTTTTGCCCCAATTTTATGCAACTATAGGGTTAACCTTCCATTCACCAGAATCTGCGCCATCCAGTCCTGCAGTTCGTCGTTCGAACGCATTGAGCACTTGGCGCTCTTCCTCTTCAGAGTCGCTACAATGGGTCCCTTCTACGTAAGCGCCGCCAGGTTTTAGCACCCGTTCGATGCGTTCATAGATCTCACGACGTTTGGAAGGAGGGAAGTAGTGCACCGACATACTCGTCACGACGTAGTCGTATGCTTCCTCCGACAGAGGACAGGCGAGGTAGTTGTCTTGAATGATTTGGAACTGGTCGAGACGCTCACCGTATTTCTCGCGCAAACAATCGAGCATTGGTTTGGATCGATCGACGGCGGTTATGTGGGCATTCGGGGCTTGCCGGAAAATCCACTCAAACTCGATACCACCACCGCGCCCAAGGTCCAGAATTCTTATTGCGTCTTGAGTGGATAAAATCCCTCAAGCGAGAAGCGTGTAATAGTGCTCGTAATCATCGGGCAGCCACTCTTTTTTTACGAAATGCTCCCATCTGGTTGCGCGCTTGGCGAAAAACTCTTGGGTTCGCTCTGGTTCGCTCAAATCATGCTCCGTTCGCTTTGCATGGCTAGCGATTGAACAGAAAGAAATGCGGCAAATCTCAATCTATTGTGGCGATGCACCGAACAATCTCAACTGGTTCTATCCCATGTCGCTTAACGTCCCCACAATTGCTGAACCCGCGAAGCGGATTTGGTCGGAGGGAGCGTAGCGACCGGAGCCAGCAATTGCTGTGTTCTGTGCTGTGCGGCCCTGGGGTGGTTGGGGCCAGCCAGGATGGCTGCCTTGGGTTTAGGTAGAAAATGCTTATAACTGGACTTTTGCAAACTCCGGCTCAGGCCAGCTCGAGGCAGGTGACGATGCGCTGCTGATTCCATCCCAGCGTGGTGGCTTGTTCGACGGCCCAATAGATGGTTTTACTGAGCGTTTCTCGCGACACGGCTCGACAAGCTTGACCGATGGTCGTCAGCACACTATGAGCCCAGCCACACGCACGGCCCTGCCCCATCTGTGCTATGAGGAGACTGTGCGCCAGCATCACCAGATACAGGTGCCGGGTCTGGCCCTTGGCGCTGCGTAGCTGACCGTCTCCCATGCCCAGATGTTGCTTGCCGTCCCGGTGAAAGGTCTCCGTGCCCGTCCAGCGTTTGCGATAGACGTTCAGGATACGACTGATCTCCCAATACACCCGGTTGGTCACCAACCACTTGACCGGCTTCTTGCCGTTCTTGCGATTCCACAGAATCACCAGGCGAACGGGATGATCGACGTTAGGGAGACGCACGGTCCGGGTGAAATACCACTGCTTGCGATCGCCGATGTCGACCCGCTTGCGCTCCTCGGGGGCTACTCCGGAGGCCCACTCGGCCGCCTTCATCTCCTTGCCCTTGAAACGCACCTTGCGGTTGCTCTTCAAATCCCCCACGTAGCCGCGCTTGTGGCCCTGGATATGATTGAGGCTCTCAGCACTGCTGAAATAGCTGTCAAAGGCGAAATCCCCGGGAATCTCTCGCTCCACCACCCAGTCTGCCAACTCCTTGAACAGCACCGTGTGATTCTTGAAGGGCTCGGCCGACTCGCCTTCGGCGCCCTCTTCGCGCTTGCGAAAGCGGCGAAACTCCAACGGATAATGTTTCCCCGACGAACACACGTAGTTGGCGATCACATAGTCGTGCGCAATCAGATGGCGCCCCTCGGCATGGTCCCAGAACCAGCCTGCGTCCTCGATCATCTCCCCGCTATGGCTGACCAGGGTGTTGTCGATGGCGATCACCCCCCGCGCTGAATAGCGGGTCGAGGAATGACCCTGCAACCAGGCCAAACGATGTTCGTTGAGTTGCTCCACGTCCCACGGCACCTGGGTAATCCAGCGATTCAGGCAGGATTGATCCGTGGTCTGGGCAAACTCGGCGTTGATCGCCGAACCGTTCTTGCGCTCAGCCACCATCAGCCCGGTCAGATATTCGGCAAAGTGCCAGCGCTCCGGGGTGTTGGCGAACATCCAGCCGAACTCGTCCACGGCTTGCTCGACTAGGGTAGGAAAGGCAATGATACCCGGCATGAACCCCTCTCACAGCGTCAGGGGACGTGCAAGGCGGGGGAGGCCTTGCCTCGCCAATATACTCATGCCGGCGGCATATCTGCTACCGAAAACCTGGACTCACCAGCCGGAAATATCCATTTTGCAAAAGTCCAGTTATTACTGGACTTTTGCAAAATGGATAGTGTGTCCAGCGAAGGCTGGCATGTTCAGCAGGAGACCGTCCTGCCGGGGTAAGAGTCAGCAGCCCCGTAGCTTGGATAGCAGGGTGGCGGGAAACCAACATCCTGAAGCCTATCGACAGAGTCTCCCTGGGGAGACTGCGAGTCATCGGGCCGTAACGAAAGTGAACGCAGAGGTGGCCCCGAAAGTGCGAAGCCCCGAAGGCCGAGCCGACAGCCCATCGGCGAAGGCAGCATGGGCAGCCGAAGGCTGAATGAGACGGCTGCTCCACTTCGGCGGGGTGATAGCGATGGCACGATGACCAGGACCTGCCGAGCAACTGGAGAAGCCCTCCTCGCCCTGGCGCGAAATCGCCTGAGCAAGGTAGGCCCTATAACCGGGAACACCGGGAAGGGGGCAGAAGGCGAGAGGGTGGCGGAGGGGTGCGTAGTAGCGGGGAAGCGGGGTAATGCCCGTGGAGCGAAGGCGCCCTGCGGTTGACCATTCTCCGACAACAACGGGAGCCCCGGGCGGAATGACAAAGACGCCCATCAAGGTGCAGGACCTGAGAAGGAGAATATACCTCAAGGCGAAGGCTGACAAGGCCTGGCGTTTCTGGGGACTGTACGTCCACGTATGCAAGGGGGAAACACTCCACGAGGCCTACATGGGGGTCAAACGCAACAACGGAGCCCCGGGCATCGATGGCATGACCTTTGCAGCCATCGAGCTATCCGGCGTGGAGGCGTTTCTGCAAGGCCTACGTGATGAACGGGTCTCGGAGACCTATCGGCCCATGAGGAATCGTCGTGTGGAAATTCCCAAGGGAGAGGGTAAAACCCGTACTCTCGGGATTCCCAGCATACGAGACCGCGTGGTCCAAGGGGCGCTCAAGCTTATTTTGGAGCCTGTCTTCGAGGCTGATTTCCAACCGGGGTCGTATGGGTACCGGCCGAAGCGCAGGGCCCATCAGGCCATTCGGCGGGTGACGGCAGCGGTGGTTCAGAACAAGACCTCGGTAATAGACGTGGATCTGGCTTCGTATTTCGACAGGATCCGCCATGACATCCTGTTAAGGAAAGTGGCGGAACGGGTTGATGACCAGCAGGTTCTGAGACTGTTGAAGTCCATTCTCAAGACCGGCGGTTCACGCGGCGTTCCTCAAGGAGGTGTCATTTCCCCGCTGCTCAGCAACCTCTACCTCAACGAGGTAGACCAGATGCTGGAGCGGGCGAAACGGGTCACTCAACGAGGGCGGTACACCTATATCGAGTACGCCCGGTACGCCGATGATCTTGTGGTCCTGGTCGACGGCTACCGACGGTGGGAATGGCTCGTCGAGGCGGTCTGTCGACGACTTCGGGAAGAATTGGCCAAGCTCGACGTAGCGCTCAATCACGACAAGACGCGGCGAATCGACCTTACCCGGGGCGAGAACTTCGGTTTCCTGGGGTTTGACTTCCGTCGAACCAGGACTTTTCGGGGGGTATGGGGGGTGCGCAACGTGCCGAAGATGAAGGCACGCACAGCGCTCCTCCGCAAGCTCAAGGAGCTCTTTCGACGTTTTCGCTCCCAACCGATTGATCGGGTCATTGGCCTGATCAACCCGGTGTTGCGCGGATGGGTCAACTACTTCCGTGTGGGGCAGTCGAGTCGATGTTTTGGGTATGTGAAAAACTGGGTCGAGAAGAAGATCAGACGCCATCTGATGCGCGCGCGCCAAGGTCAGGGTTTTGGCTGGAAGAGGTGGAGTAGGCGGTGGCTATACAACGAACTCGGGCTATTCTCCGAGTATCGGGTGGACTACCACCGGTTGAAAGCCCCTCCGGTACAATAGGTCCCATAACCCTTGAGAGGAAATCAACAGGAAAGCCCGGTGCCGGCAACCGGCACGCCGGGTTTGACGTGGCGGGAGTTGGAAACGTGATCAGGGGAGCCGGACTGAGGCCCATCGCGAAAGCGGTGGAATCGTCACCGGACCCTACCGTCGGCGCGCCAGCTCTCGACCCTACTTTCCGGCTGATGAGTCCAGGTTTTCGGTAGCAGATATGCCGCCCGCATGAGTATATTGGCCAGGCAAGGCCTCCCCCGCCTTGCAGGTCCCCTGACGCTGTGAGAGGGGTTCATGCCGGGAATTATTGCCTTTCCTACGATAGTCGAGGAAGCCGTGGACGAGTTTGGCGGGATGTTCGCCAACACCCCGGAGCGCTGGCACTTTGCCGAATATCTGACCGGGCTGATGGTGGCTGAGCGCAAGAACGGTTCGGCGATCAACGCCGAGTTTGCCCAGACCACGGATCAATCCTGCCTGAATCGCTGGATTACCCAGGTGCCGTGGGACGTGGAACCACTCAACGAACATCGTTTGGCCTGGTTGCAGGGTCATTCCTCGACCCGCTATTCAGCGCGGGGGGTGATCGCCATCGACAACACCCTGGTCAGCCATAGCGGGGAGATGATCGAGGACGCAGGCTGGTTCTGGGACCATGCCGAGGGGCGCCATCTGATTGCGCACGACTATGTGATCGCCAACTACGTGTGTTCGTCGGGGAAGCACTATCCACTGGAGTTTCGCCGCTTTCGCAAGCGCGAAGAGGGCGCCGAAGGCGAGTCGGCCGAGCCCTTCAAGAATCACACGGTGCTGTTCAAGGAGTTGGCAGACTGGGTGGTGGAGCGAGAGATTCCCGGGGATTTCGCCTTTGACAGCTATTTCAGCAGTGCTGAGAGCCTCAATCATATCCAGGGCCACAAGCGCGGCTACGTGGGGGATTTGAAGAGCAACCGCAAGGTGCGTTTCAAGGGCAAGGAGATGAAGGCGGCCGAGTGGGCCTCCGGAGTAGCCCCCGAGGAGCGCAAGCGGGTCGACATCGGCGATCGCAAGCAGTGGTATTTCACCCGGACCGTGCGTCTCCCCCAGGTCGATCATCCCGTTCGCCTGGTGATTCTGTGGAATCGCAAAAACGGCAAGAAGCCGGTCAAGTGGTTGGTGACCAACCGGGTGTATTGGGAGATCAGTCGTATCCTGAACGTCTATCGCAAACGCTGGACGGGCACGGAGACCTTTCACCGGGACGGCAAGCAACATCTGGGCATGGGGGACGGTCAGTTACGCACCGCCAAGGGCCAGACCCGGCACCTGTATCTGGTGATGCTGGCGCACAGTCTCCTCATGGCGCGGATGGGGCAGGGCCGTGCGCGTGACTGGGCTCATGGTGTGCTGACGACCATCGGCCAAGCCTGTCGAGCCGTGTCGCGGGAAACGCTCGGAAAAACCATCCATTGGGCCGTCGAACAAGCCACCACGCTGGGATGGAATCAGCAGCGCATCGTCACATTCCTCGAACTGGCCTGAGCCGGAGTTTGCAAAAGTCCAGTTAGGAACCTGGATTTCAGGAAGTAGGCAAGGATGACCAGAAGGCGATTTACCACCGAGCAGATTATCACCAGGCTACGTGAGGCGGGAGTGCGCTTGGCCCAAGGGAAGACGGTGGTCCAAGCGTGCAAGCAGATGGGGATAACCGAGCAGACCTACTATCGGTGGAGGAAGGAATACGGAGGCCTGAAGATGGATCAGGCCAAGCGTCTCAAGGCCCTGGAGAAGGAGAATGTGCGGTTGAAGAAGCTGGTGGCGGATATGTCGTTGGACAACCAATTTCTGAAGGAAATTTCTTCGAGAAACTTCTAAGCACGGCCAACAGGAGGCGAGCAGAGACTTGGGCAAGGGAGCGATGGGGGCTTGGTCTCCTCTTCCCCTTCTTTCTTAGCGCAGCAGCACAAGCTTACGGGAAAGAGTACCCTCCGACGTCACCAGCCGGTAGAGATAGATGCCGCTGGCCAGGGTACGGCCATCGTCATCACGCCCATTCCAGTGCAGTCGGTGTAGACCCGCTGGCTGGGCGCCTTGGTGAAGAACCGCCACCCGTTGGCCGGTCAGGGCGTACACCTCCAGCCGCGCCGGGCCGGGAGCCAGCAGGAAGTAGGAAATCTCCGTCTGGCTGTTGAAGGGATTGGGCACGTTCTGCCGCAGCTGAGGGCCTTCGGGCAGCCCAATCAGCTTCGCCGCCAGGGCCAGCAATTTGGCCCGCGCCGGCTGGCCGAAGGCGTCGGCGAAAATGAAGAAGTCGCCGAAATCCACTACCCCGCTGCCGTCCAGGTCGAAGCGCGCGTCGGTGGTGCCGAAAGCGTCGGCAAAGAGAAAGAAGCCGGCGAAATTGGTCACCCCGTCGCCGTCGAAGTCAGGCGAGGCTTCGGCGAGGGCGCTGAAGGTCACCGGATCCAGGCCGACCACCGTTACTACGACTGTATTGGTTCCCGATCCGCGCCCAAGGGTCAAGGTGCTGGAGGCGCGGCCACTGGAATCGGTGATGGCAGCCTCTGCGGAAAGCGTCCCATCGCCGGAAGTGATGGCAAAGGTGACAACCGCCCCGGCAAACGGCTCCCCGTTCTGATCCAGCACCGAGACCACTAATGCATTCTCCAGTGGCGTTCCGACCGGACCCTTCTGATCGCCTCCGGAAACTATGGAAAGCGTCATGGGAACAGCAACGCCGACGGCGGTAAAGCTCACAGGCTCCACTCTCTGGGCCGTTACCTCAACAATGTTAACCCCTGGTTTGCGCCCCAGGGTCAGGATGGTTGAGGCGCGGCCGCTGGAATCGGTGGTGGCAGCCTCTGTGGAAAGCGTCCCATCGCCGGCGGTGATAGTAAACATGACCTGAGCACCTTCAAATGCCTTGCCGTTCTGGTCCCTTACCTCAACGACAAAGGAATTTTCCAGTTGCGAGTTGAGCAGCCCTTCCTGATCGTCGCCGGAAACCATGGCCAGGGTCTGAGGATGGGGCATTGAGTGCTGCACGTCCCAGAGGAGGATTGTTCCATCAAGCGACCCTGAAGCGAGGACCGTACCATCGGGGGAAAACAACACCCCGTTGACCCCGTGCGCATGCCCTTCCAAAGTGGCAATGGTGGCACCCGTCGCCACGTCCCCCAGCCTGACCTTATTATCCTGCGATCCGGTGGCGAACATGGTCCCGTCAGGGGAAACAGCAATAACATCTACGTAATTTCCCTTCAGGGTATTAACCTCTGTGCCCGTCGCCAGGTCCCACAGCTTGATCCAGTATTCATTCGATAAGGTTTCATTTATTATGCCTTCCCTCGATGCGGTTATCAGAGTCGCTCCGTCGGGGGTAAAGGAAAGCGAGACGATCTCGTCCCTATGTCCTTCAAGGATGGCGGTAGAGTTGCCCGTCTCCACGTCCCAGACCCTGACGTCTCCTACGTCCGAGCCGGAAGCGACGGTTTTTCCATCAGGTGAAAATGACAGCTCCCTGATCCTATTCCTAAGCCTGGAATTGGAAAGAGAGGAGATTTTTTCTTTCGTCTTCGTATTCCAGAAGTTGATATTGCCATCTCCGTCCCCGGAAGCGAGGATCGTACCATCCGGGGAAAAGGATAACGCATTAACCCAATGCGAATGCTCAAGGATGGCAATAGTGGAGCGCGTTGCCAGGTCCCACAGCCTGAGCGTCCTATCCGCGGCACCGGTAGCAAGAGTCGTCCCATCCGGGGAGAAGGATACCGACGATAGCCGCCAATCATGCCCAGAGAGGGTAGCAATATTTCTTCCCGTTGCAACGTCCCATAGATGGACCAGCCCTCCCCATGAAATTGAACTGGAAGCCAGCGTCGACCCGTCGGGGGAAAATGCCATTTCCGATCTAACGCTGGTATGCCCTGAAATGCTGGCGGCGCTTTCCGTCGCCAGGTGCCATAGATTGACCGCTCCATCCTCAGACGCGGAGGCAAGGGTCGTTCCATCCGGCGAAAACACCACCGAGCGAACAAAACCCGCATGGGGAGGGAAAGTGGCGATGTTTTCCCCAGTCGCCAGTTCCCAAAGCTTGACGGTGCCGTTCGATGCTCCCGTGGCGAGGGTGGCTCCATCGGGAGAAAATGTCACACAGAACATATTTGTCTCACCCCCCCGGAGGGTGCCCGAATGGGTACTTGTGGCCACGTCCCACAGCCTGACCGTGCCATCATAGGACGCGGAGGCGAGGGTGGTCCCGTCAGGTGAAAAGGACACAGACTCGACTAGCCTCCTATGTCCTTCGAGGGTGGCGGTATTGGCGTGCGTCGCCAGGTCCCACAGCCTGACCGTGCCATCCTCTTCCCCGGTCGCAAGGATTGTACCATCGGGAGAAAAGGACACGGAGCTACCAGGGGACGTATGTCCACGGAGGGTGGCGATATGTGTCCCGGTCCCCGCGTCCCAAAGTTCGGTCTTGGGACCACTTGTGCCCGAGGCAAGAATCTTCCCGTCAGGAGAAAACGACACGTATTTGACCCAAAACCTTCCCCCAAGTGTGGTAGTGCGGGTACCCGTCGCCAGGTCCCATAGGGTGAGCCCCCCGTCCGCCCCCCGACCTGACCCTAGGGCAAGAGTTGTGCCGTCAGGGGAAAAAGAAACCGAGTTAGCAAGCCCAATGGGCAGCAGGGAGAGTTCATCCAAGGTCGCCGCATCGTAGAGCCAGACACCGATATTACTTGCCACAGCAAGGATTTGTCCATCCGGTGAGAACTCAACGGACCTGTCCGTGGCGCCAATCCTTCCTTTTCCGAGGCGGATGATGGCGGCCTCGGGCAGATGCCACGCCGGATAGTTACCCTCCGGAACCGAAACGGAAGGGGTCCCAACGCCCACCGAGTTGAAAACCAGAGGATCAGGCCCGGCGACAGATACCTCAACGGTGTTTACTCCCGAATTGGGACCAAGAGTGAGGATAGATTCTACGCGCCCTTCAGCATCTGTCGTTGCCTTCTCAACAGTAAACCTCCCACCGAGGAATCCATCCCCCGAGGAAATCCTGAAGGCGACCTCAGCTCCCCGCAGGGGATTGTCGTTTTGATCTCTAACTTCAACGACGAAAGGATTTTCCAACTCTCCACCGGGTGTGCCCTGCTGATTGTCTCCCGATATTTTCACCAGCAATAGAGGTCGGGGACCCGTCCACTCGGATACGTTCCAAAGCCGGACTATGCCATCACTGGATCCCGAGGCAAGAGTCGTGTCGTTCCCTGAAAACGCCACCGACGAAACCGCAGCAGTATGGCCGAACCTGACGAAAATTTCTTTCGTAAGGATGTCCCATAGTATGACCGTTCTATCCTCTGAACCGGAAGCCAGGACTTTCCCGTCGGAGGAAAAAGACACCGAGGTGACCTCCCCTCCATGCCCCTCAAGGGTGGCAATGGTCTCACGAGTGGCCACGTCCCAAAGCTTCACCGTCCCATCTCCTGACCCCATAGCGAGAGTTCCACCATCCATAGAAAAAGACACCGAGGTGATCTCCTCTTCCTGCTCCTCAAGGGTGGCAATGGTCTCACGAGTGGCCACGTCCCAAAGCTTCACCGTCCCATCTCCTGACCCCATAGCGAGAGTTCCACCATCCATAGAAAAAGACACCGAGGTGACCTCCCCTCCATGCCCCTCAAGGGTGGCAATGGTCTCACGAGTAGCCACATCCAAAAGCCTCACCGTCCCATCTCCTGACCCCATAGCGAGAGTTCCGCCATCCATAGAAAAAGACACCGAGGTGACCTCCCCTCCATGCCCCCCAAGGGTGGCAATGGTCTCACGAGTGGCCACGTCCCAAAGGGCCAAACCTGATCCTGAACTACCAGAGGCGAGAATGGTTCCATCAGGCGAAAACGCCACAGGATGCCCCCCGGAAAAGGTAGTAATGTCCGTTCCCATCTCGACATCCCACAACTTAACCGTTCCATCGAGCGACCCGGAGGCAAGGGTTGTTCCACCGGGGGAAAACGACACCGATCTTACCCCACTCTCATGCCCCTCAAGCTTGGCGATACGGTTTTGGGGAACTTCCACAAGGTTGAAGGTCGCGTAGCCAACGTTGCCATCCGTGTCGATGGCCTGCACATGAATCGGACGGAAGACATGGGTATAGAAATAATCGGCAGAATGGTCCTCAAATTCAAGTTCGACGACCGCCTCATGCTTGCCCTCCAAGCCACGACACGCCTTCACTTCCTGAGCTCCGCGTCGGGCAAGGGGGTTAACGACGGTAGTGGTGAGCACAATAATCTGGTGCAGACCGTATCCGTGTCGATTAAGGACTCTGAATTGAACGGAGAAGCTCGTAGCACCCGCCGGATATTCAGGTGGCGAAATGAATTCGGTGTATGGCCGCAGCCCCTTTTCAGTTGTGACCTGTGGATTGAAATAAGGGTGCACGGCCAGAAATTCGGTGGCACACGCAGACAACCGATTTGCTGGTATTCCCAACATTATATACGAATCGTCACGGTAATCGTGAGATAGGCCGAACGCGTGTCCCAGTTCATGGGCGACAATATTCCAGCGAAATCCCGGATCGCTCGACGCCTGTCCCCCATCTTTGGTAATCCTGCCTCCTCTCGGGATGGGAATTTGGCTGACGTCCATGAAGGCAAGGTAGACGTTATCAAAGAGATTGAACACCCGTGCAATCTCCCTAAAAACTGTTCCATGGGCGTCGCGGGGATAGTGGTCGTCTGGATATTGTCCTTCCAGGCGATGAACAATTGGTTCGCCATCAGCATCGGTTTCTATACGGAAGGTTTTGTTACCGTAGCCGTGTGCCTGCATCTGCTCGGCAAAAAAGTTCTGAACCTGGCGAATGGTCCTTTTCATCTTTAGTTCCATATCTGGACGAAACGGCCGGTCGTTGGGTGCGAAGTAGACCAGCCGCACCGTACGCGGTTCCCCCACGTTCAAATCTGCCATTGGCTTGGCGGCGGGGCGACCTTGATCCTCCAGGGAGGGGGAAGCAAAACAAACCGCATTGATCGACAGCAAAAGACCGAGAATCACAAAATAGGGGAATGGGGGAAGGAAGGAATTCATAGTCGGTCTCCTGTTACTATGTTCAGCCATTTTGGAGGGCATGACTTGGCCCCACGCAGAGCCGCCTATGAAGCTGTTCATTCCGGTATTGCCACCGTCATCCTTCGATGGCACAGGGGCGTAGGCCATGGGCGGTACCTGGAACTAGCGGCGCCAAACTTGCCGCACCGAACCGTTGATCATGCATTAATTAAGTTTGGAACTGGACTTTTGTAAAATGGGTATTTCCGGCTGATGAGTCCAGGTTTTCGGTAGCAGATATGCGGCCGGCATGAGTATATTGGCGAGGCAAGGCCTCCCCCGCCTTGCAGATCCCCTGACGCTGTGAGAGGGGTTCATGCCGGGCATTATCTCCTTTCCCACTATAGTCGAGCAAGCCGTGGACGAGTTTGGCGGGATGTTCGCCAACACCCCGGAGCGCTGGCACTTTGCCGAAGTTCTGACCGGGCTGATGGTGGCCGAGCGCAAGAATGTTTCGGCGATCAACGCCGAGTTTGCCCAGACCACGGATCAATCCTGCCTGAATCGCTGGATTACCCAGGTGCCGTGGGACGTGGAGCAACTCAACGAACATCGTTTGGCCTGGTTGCAGGGTCATTCCTCGACCCGCTATTCAGCGCGGGGGGTGATCGCCATCGACAACACCCTGGTCGATCATAGCGGAGAGATGATCGAGGACGCGGGATGGTTCTGGGACCATGCCGACCGGCGCCATCTGATTGCGCATGACTATGTGATCGCCAACTACGTGTGCACGTCGGGGAAGCACTATCCACTGGAGTTTCGCCGCTTTCGCAAGCGGGCAGCATGTGCCGATGTCGACCCGGCCTCGCCTTTCAAGAATCACACGCACCTGTTCAAGGAGTTGGTAGACTGGGTCGTGGAGCGAGAGATTCCCGGGGATTTCGCCTTTGACAGCTATTTCAGCAGTGCTGAGAGCCTTAATCATATCCAGGGCCATAAGCGCGGCTAAGTGGGGGATCTGAAGAGCAACCGCAAGGTCTGGTTCAAGGGCGGTGAGATGAAGGCGGCGGAGTGGGCCGCCGGGATCGCACCCGGCGACCGCCAACGGGTCGACATCGGCGATCGCAAGCAATGGTTTTTCACCCGAACCGTTCGTCTCCCCCATGTCGATCATCCCGTTCGCCTGGTGATTCTGTGGGATCGCAAGAACGGCAAGAAGCCGGTCAAGTACCTGGTGACCAATCGGGTGTACTGGGAGATCAGTCGCATATTGAACGTCTATCGCAAACGCTGGACGGGCACGGAGACCTTTCACCGGGACGGCAAGCAACATCCGGGCATGGGGGACGGTCAGCTACGCACCGCCAAGGGCCAGACCCGGCACCTGTATCTCTGGTGATGCTGGCGCACAGTCTCCTCATAGCCCAGATGGGGCAGGGCCGTGCGTGTGGCTGGGCTCATAGCGTGCTGACGACCATCGGCCAAGCCTGTCGAGCCGTGTCCCGAGAAACGCTCAGTAAAACCATCCATTGGGCCGTTGAACAAGCCACCACGCTGGGGTGGAATCAGCAACGGATCGTCACCTGCCTCGAGCTGGCCTGAGCCGGAGTTTGCAAAAGTCCAGTTATTACCATCAACCGGGTCGAGTCCGAACTGGGGCTGGGGGATACGCGGGGAAGACGCAGAAGTCGTACATGGGGAACTGCCGCCGTTTCCTTCAATGGAAACGGCGCTATCGCGGCGACCAGCAGGCCATAGTGCGATCGTATTTGGAGGGTCTCTTCGACCGGGGCGTAAGCCGCTCAGCCTTCAACCTGGCATACAGTGCTCTCGGCTTTCTCTACCGAGAAGTGCTGAAGCAGCCGCTACCCTTGGAAGGATTGCGAAGGCCACGGAGCGGTCGTCAACTGCCGGAGATTCTCGGCCAGGGGGAAGTGCTGCGCCTGCTCGATGCGCTCCACAATCCGAAGCACCGTGTCATCTTTGCCCTGCTGTATGCCGGAGGGCTGCGAGTGGGCGAAGTCGTGCGGCTCAAGGTGAGTGATATCGACAGCGAGCGGATGTTGATTCGGGTGCGCCAGGGCAAGGGGCAAAAGGACCGGTATACCTTGCTGCCCAGGTCGATTTTGGGGGATCTCCGTTCCTACTGGAAGGCGCACCGGCCTTCGACATGGTTGTTCCCCGGCGCACGGGCAGGCCGGCATCTCACTGAACGGACTGTGCAGAGTATTAATAGAAACTATGGTTGAAAGATTTTGGTTTGCTCTTTCGCCCAAGGTTCCCGCCACTTGTGAACGCCGATTGGCGTTGCCGCAGGCCTAGGCGTCAAAGGCGCCACAGCGCAAGTGGGCGTGTCATGGGAAATGCCGTTCGTCAAACTGTAATCCCATGTCTCAAGTCAGGCCATCGGGTGACAGTTGAGCAATAGGGCGGTCAGTGAGAATCCATCTCTGAGTTTCCTTTCCTTGAGCAGTTGTCTGACTTCATCACGGGTAAACCATCTCACACTTCTTACTTCATTCCTGTCAAACTCCCCCTGGGTCCCTGTTGCCAAACACTTCGCAATGTGGAACACCTGGTTTGAAATGCCATTGCAGGGATGAAAAGTGTAGATCACTTCCATATTACTCGGATCATATCCTGTCTCTTCGATGACTTCGCGCCTCGCAGCTTCCAGCACAGACTCTCCCTTTTCAAGTCCTCCTGCTGGAATCTCCCATTCGGTAGTGTCGGTCGTGTATCGGTAGGCTTCGATCATCAGGATCTGTCCCTCATCATCTTCAACGAGTACAGCGACTGCCTCCTTCTTAAAATCCAAAAAGTAATGGCGATCAATTATCCTGCCTTGAGGAAACTCCACCTTGTCGACATAGAGATTCATCCACGGACTCTCGTAGATTACCTCCCGGGATAACCGCCGCGGCTTTCGCTGTCCGTGGCTATCTATAGTCATTCCTTCCTCACTTTTTGGCAGCCTTGCCAAGGCCTCGTTTCCCATAACGTCTTGCCCATACCTGAACACACGAAGCGAAGCGTCAGATGTTGCCCGACAGGGACAAGCGACGTCAGCAGCGCAGTGACTATGGAGCTGTTGTAAGCCGTGACTGTCTAATGAGACTCTACGAACTCGTAGACAATGCGGCGGAACTCCTGTGGCTCCTCAATGTGGGGGTAGTGACCTGACTGCTCAAGAATACGTAGCTGGCTCTGAGGTAAGCGACGAGCTACTTCCTCTGCATGGCGTGGCGAGATCACATGGTCGTGCCGCCCAGTCACCACCAGAGTGGGCTTCTTGATCTGGTGAAGCCTGTCCAATACCGAGTAGGTTGTGAAAAGGCCCTGATCCCAGAATCGCCGGCAGATCCATTCGACTTCCGAGGCGGTCTCATCTGTGTAGCCCCATTGTGTATGCCAATCGTCGGATAACCCAAGCCCTTCCGCATCCGCGTCGTACCAATAAAGCTCCTCTTGCAACTCATCGCCAGTCAGCTTGTCAAACTCACTAAGTGAAAGCGCATGCCCCTCTTGATACTTCCTGACCACCTTCTCTACTTCGGGAAGACTTACTCTTTGGCACAAGTCAAATGCCCCTCTAACTCGGTCGTCCATTGAGATACGTGCATCAGCCATGCCGTTCTCAAGGATAACCCCTTGCACACCGTCTGGATGGGCAAGGACATACTCGAGAACCACAATTCCCCCGAAGCTCTGACCAAGGAGGATCACGTCCACTGCTTTTCTATCCCTGAGGAGTTCGTGTAGATCCTCAACATAACGATCAATGGTGATCGATGATTCTTTGATGCTCTTACTGGACAGACCCGAGCCCCGCTGATCATATAGAAGGGTTCTAAAGTCACCCTTTATACTTGAGGCAAATCCACGCAGATATGCGGAATGATATCCGGGACCGCCATGGACGAATACAATCGTACCCAATCTAGGAGTGCCTTCATCTACGTATGCAATTTCAGCACCGTCGGAAACTATAAATTTTTCCATCGGAATCTGCGCCTCAGCGAAAGTAATCCAAACAACGAGGAAAATTCCAAAAATGATCATTATTGCCTGTGCAACAGAAAGTTAGGGCATAGCTTATAACGTTCAGGGCCTCCGGGCAGGCCCCGATCACTCAAATAGACGCGTGCGATTAAGCTCGGGCAGTGCGATGTGGTCAGAATAAGTGCCGATGAGTTTGGTGTACTGTTCAGCAGAGTAGTTTGCTGTCCACGGGTACAATTCGGCGGACAGGATCGACAAAAGCGCTAGTTCGGGTTTCTGGAGACTCTGACGTCCTCGGAGTTATAGGATCTCAAATATGGATAAGGACAGATTATCCGGCTGGACTTCAGCCAGGATCCACTTTTCCTGTGGGTGGTTTATGACTAGATACGCTATCACGATTTCAAACGCTAGGAAGCTGGTGAGGTCAGGGGTTTCATTTTTCGCGGAACGTACCCACGGTTTTCGAATCCCGGAGCGATTGCCCACGGGGGCTGAGGCGCGACAGCGCCGCAACGCAACCTCTGCCTTATGTGCGGCGCAAATTGTTGAATATGGAATGGTATGATAAACCACCTGAGGTCAGGAGCAACAGGAGGGACATGAAAGCATTCAGGGTTCGCATTGTTGCTGGCCTTTGTTTTTTGTGTTGCACATAACGTCGAGGAGTGCTCGAACCTGCAAAGCAGGTTTTTCCGGAGCGAATCGAAGGCGGGCGCTCGGTGTTACCTGCCAATGGCATCAGGGGTCGAATCAGGGGAACAGTGGGGGCGGCCGACCCTTTGAGCCCAAGGGTTGTCCTCATATTCCTCCGTGGTTACGATATCGAAGATCTCCCAGAGTCTGGGATCCTCAAGATTTTTGCGAAGATAGGCGCTTACCGATTCTGGCTCCTGACCGTACATATAGAATCGCAGAAGAAACAGATGATACAGATTCATCGAGGTCACCCGGGACATGATCTCAGGATGATCATATTCGTTGAACTCGACAGCCGTCCTGGCAAGCGTGAATTCGTATGGTCCCGCAATGGTCCACTCGAAATCAAAGAAGAAAAGGGTGCCCTCACACAGGATCGTATTCTTCAGTATCCGGTCAAAAGGAATCGCGCAATACTGGATGTTCTGAAGGAACGACTCGTAGAGGGAGTCCAGCTTCTTCCAGACAGACTCCTCAGGAAAGATGAACTGAAGCTGATCCAGCCGGTATTTGTGGATTTTTTCTTCGTCCATCTTATACAGAGTCAATGTGGGCGTGAATTCGATCTCCTTGAAAGCGTCGAAGAAAACCAGGACGGGAACGAGAAGGCTGCTGTCGTCGCAGGGCCACCCAACAGATGAACCTGCGACGTATTTAATTAGCAGCTTCCTTTCTTCGTCATTGGAGCCTAGTGTCATGTCGTAGAGATTCGTTCACAAAGTCTTTTGATTTTCGCGAGGATGGAATCGGCCGTAGCCGTCCACACGAAAGGGTGTGCGTTGGCGTTCCACTGGGCGGTGTAGCGTTCGATGCGCTCGATGAGCTCTGATACCTTGCGGAACGAGTCCCGCCGAACCGCCTGGCGGGTAATGATGTTGAACCAAATCTCCACCTGGTTGAGCCACGAAGCATAGGTAGGGGTGTAGTGAAGGTGAAATCGGGGGCGCCGCGCCCGCCAGCGCTTGACCTTGGCATGCTTATGCGTGCCGTAGTTGTCGACGACGAGATGCACGTCGAGATCGCGGGGCACATGGTCCTCGATGGGGCGTAGGAACTGGAGAAACTCCTGGTGCCGATGACGGGGCTTGCACGGGGTCATCACCTCCCCTGTGGCGATGTCCAGAGCGGCAAACAGGGTGGTGGTGCCGTGCCGTTTGTAGTCGTGGGTAACCCCTTCCACGTAACCCAGGCCCAGGGGCAGCAGGGGCTGACTTCGTTCCAACGCCTGGATCTGGCTCTTCTCGTCCACGCACAAAACCAGGGCGTGCTCGGGCGGATGCAGGTATAAGCCTACGATATCCCGTACTTTGTCGACAAAGAAAGGATCGGTGGACAGCTTGAAGTGCTTGTGTCGGTGGGGCTGCAAACCAACCGTGCGCCAGATGCGATGGACCGCGTCCTTGGTGAGGCCGGTTTCGGCGCCCATGGAGCGCAGCGACCACTGGGTTTGGTCTTTGGGTTTGGTCTTCAGCGTCTTGTAGACCACCTCGGCGACCTGCTCGTCGGTGATCGATCGCGGCGCCCCGGGGCGTGGTTCATCGTGCAAGCCGTTGAGCCCACGATCGAGGAAGCGCTGGCGCCACTTGCCGACCGTAACCCGGGACACGCCCACCGCCCCACCGATCGCTTCATGGGGCCAGCCTTCGGCCGCCAAAAGGATGATCTCGGCTCGCCGTACCAACCCGTGGGGAAGACTCCGTGATTGGGCCATCGATTGCAATTGCTTTCGGTCCGACTCACTCAGCTCTAACGGGGTTGACGGACGTCCCATCGCCCTAGGTCTCTCCTTTCAGAAAAGGGAATAACAGAAACCTACGACATGACCACCTCGTTGTAAAGCTATTTATCCGACATGACACTAGAAGACGAGGCACGGGAAGAGCCAGAGAATTTGCCACCTCATATACCCGCTTCTCCACGCCGTATTCATAATCTCCGGGAAAAACCCAGTCACCAGATACCCATTGTTTTTCAACCCACTCTTGTTGACCATCGCTGAACCGTGTACAAGTCGTCCCTTTCTGTCCGGTTACTTTTTCATCTGAGTCACGGAAGACCGCGACTTCTTTCAGCATTTCTATAGCTCTAAAACTTTCGGGCACGGTGTCCTCGAGTCTTTGCTGCTATCAGTCGGGAGTAACCGCGTTTGTTCCCCTCTGATTTCCAGATCATACCAAGTGCTGCCAAGGCAGGTAACGAGCAGCAGCGCAATCTGTGCTGTTAGCCGCCGTCGTCGCTATGCTCTCAGACTTTTTGGACGACTTTTTCCCTACTCGAGTAACCTTCGAACTGCCGTGGCATTGTGAATAAAAGTTTCTTCGTAAGCCGTCCGTCCATTCAAATTCTTCGCTTCTTTCCCCGCTCCCCTTTCGAGCAACAACTCCGCGACTTTTCGTTGGTTACCGTGAGCGGCAGCGTGAAGAGGTGTAGTTCCCCAGTGAGTGTTCTCGTTGTGAGCGTTGATGTTTGCTCCGCTATCAAGAAGATACTCCACTACGCCAACATGGCCTTTCCAGGAAGCACAATGCAGCGCTGTTGAACCGTCTTTGTCTTTTGCGGTCAGAAGATCTGCATTGCCACCTATTAGCGTCTGGACCGTCTTTAGATCGCCTCGCTTGGCTGCTTTGATAACAGCCTTTTGGTCTTCGGTCTTCATAATTAGCCTCCAAAATTGAAAATTATTGACGAGTTCCAGCCCGATCATCACAATTTGCTGTTGGAGCTCCTTAAAGGGGTTGGCCTATATCTATCCGGTTGCCATCAGAATCTGCGATGACAAAGTCCCGAAGACCGTACCTTTGATCGCGAAGTCCCTTGATTTTCCGTACTCCCGACTTGCTTAGATGATCGTAAAGGGCATTGGCATCACTCACCATGAGGTGCGCCACGTTGTGTGTCGGAGACTTCGTGTTACGGCACAATGACAGGTGCAACTCTGCCTGGCGGGCTGCGAACTTGCCGCAGGTTTAGGTCGAAGGCGCGAATGCGACGGAACCGCAGCCCGGCGTGTCAGCCGATGGCGAGCGCTATTCTTAGCTCGGGACAGCTTCCTCGAATTTTGCTCTCAGCTCACTGGAAAGTGTTTTCCTCATGTGATTGTTGAGGCGGTAGAACCCATCGTCTTCGATTGCCGTGTAACCTGGAAATATATAGTCCACTCGTAGCTTCCCGAGTTTGGTGAGCTGAGGACGCCATTGCGTCATTCGGTGTGGATTGAATTGAAGGGACCACTTGTTGTCATGCATGTAGAGGGCGTGACTCGCAAACAGATAGTATTTGCCTCGATGCCGCCAACGGTAGACGCTGTGTCCGGCCGAGCAGGTAGGGAAGTACAGCGCCTCGAAGTCGGAGCCGTGCTCCAAGCCTTCGTCCCCAAACTGCACATAAGGACATTTTGTCTTCCGCCGCACACCACTCCGGTCAGCACGATGATGATGGAGCTTACAGCCGAATCGGGCGTACAAATCCTCGTGGAGGCCGTTGCGAATGGTGTCGTGATGATGAGAGATCCATTGACTGTCGATGCCATCCAACCGCTCGATTTCATCGAATTCCTTGGGAGGGGGACCACTCTGGTGGCAAAGCAGCAGATTGCCCTCTTTGCGCACGAGTAAGTAGCTATGACTAGTTCCTCTCTTATTAGGAGCACCGCCAAAGCGATAGAGGTTTGCGAATATGCGCTCCATAGTAGGCTCCTTGGCTGAAGAGGTCCTCCGACCGTCTCTGTTTGGGGTGGATGGGCTCGCTTTCGCCTAACGTTTCACGGTTTGCGAACCCTGAAGGGGTTGCCGAAGGCCAAGGCGCGACAAGCGCCGCCGCGAAAACCGATGTGTTAGCTGATGTGGGATTACGCAGCCAAAAACTACAGCAAAGTTCTCAAGGCTTCACGTTTGCGAGTCGTTGGCCAGCCTCTCATTAAGCTCCCAAAGAGCAACCCGATTGCTATCCCATGTAAGGAGGGATACGGCTTTGTTGTAAGGCACCCACTTCACCTCGTCGTGTTCTGAGGATAGTGCCAACTCTCGGTCGCCAACATCAACGGCAAACGAATACTCGGGTACAACAAACAGATTTTCCGGCCAGTGCTCAGTCTCCACAAATGATGTCCTCGGGATCGAAGCAACTGAATCCAGCCGAACAAACGATAAATCACCCGGGATAGATGCTTCTTCTGCCGCCTCCCGCCGGGCAGCCTGCAGTGCGTCTTCTTGGTCCTCAACGCCACCGGCAATGAATTGCCACATCTCGCCGTCCGAACGGTGAAAAACTGCAAATTCGGGTTCAGATCCTATCCGGAATGGAATCACAAGTACTTGAAGCGGCTTTCTTGTGATATTCCTCAGTTTGCCGGCGTCAGCACACTCCAATTTTCCATTTCGGCTGACTGCATTTACCCGAACCATTGGTTCGCATATATACCGCTAAGCGTTACTTATCTGAAACGAAAGTACCTTTTTGGGTAAACAGTCGCAATTAATATCTGAAACCATGGGCAATTTTCCTAACCTGTTGCGGCACTTGACCTAGCATGACTCTCCAGAGGTCCAGCGCACCTGCCATCATTTTTCAGGATAGGGGGCATACCAGGCAGCGCCAATCGGTGTTCTCGACGAGGTGGGAGGAGTCTATCTATTCTCGTTCCCGCTCCAACCGTTCCCGTAGTCTCGCGAGCTCCGTTTTGACCAGGTGGTTGGTTCCAGTGGCGATCCGCTGGGGCCAGAAGTTGGTGCACAGTGGGGCGACATCCACCTCGTAGCCGCCGGCGGCAATCAGCTCATCGGTTGGCAGGTAGGCGTGGACGTGCTGGCAATACCCCCAGCAGGCCATCTCGTATCCTGGCAACACCTCTTCGATCTGCGGCCTCCATTCGGCCACTGCCTCACTGGCGATGTAGGCAATCAGGTATCCAGGGGCTAGCTGAATCAAACCCACCGGCCAGGGTTGCACCTCGTCACAGGGCGGCCCGCGGCGCAACCGTTGGCGCCAATAGTTGTCGGCGCCACCCCAGGTGGGACCCAGTTCCTTGATGGCTTCCGGCGCCAGGCGGGGACCGGGTCTGACGAGCGCGTGAGCCATGAACGCCGCCAGCTCCGGCTCGATCTCGGCGCCGGGCCGGTTCAGGATGTCGCTCAATTCGCCGACCAACTGCTCACCGGCCTGGCGGAGAGCTTCCCGCGACCCGGGCACAAAAACCGCGTTCTCCAGGTCGGCGAGCATTCGCGGCCGCACGCTGCCGCCCAGTCCCTGGAAAAACTGGAGGTGGGTTGTCTCCCCCAGCCGTTCTCGCGCCGCCGTCCGCGCTGCGCCTGGAAAGTCGGCGGAGATCGACTGCCATTCCGCCCGGTACAACACCACCGGGTGGCAGGCGTAGCTGTAAAGAATGGCCCGGCTAGCGGACGCCTCCAGCTCCAGCACCCACAGATTGGGATCGTAGTACCCCTCCCGGTTCGGTCGGTGTTCGGTGATTCCCTCTTCGTTTTGGCGCCGGCGATTGATAGCCAGTTCGCTTTGGCCGTTGCGCCAGTAAACCTGCACCGGAGAAAGCCGATCCAGCGCGCCGTAGGCAAGCGAGCACAGCGTGTTCCCCAAATCTGCCTCGTAGTGCTGGAGTTGCGTGGGTTTTTCTCCCTCGTACGGATATATGTCCAGCAGACACATGCCGCTGCTGTGGGTATGGGAGTAATTCAGCACCACCGCCTCTGGTCGGGTGCCGGCGATGGCAGCCAGCCGGTGTCGGATGGGATCGGCGACAGAGGGGGTGCTGCCGACGATGTCGAGGGAAACGAGTACCAGCCGGCGCCGGCGGTGGTCCTGCAGGACGACGACCTGCGCCAGGAGTGGATCGGCCACCTGCTGCGCCGGATCGAAGACCGGACCCCGTCCACCCATGGGAAACCCCAGAGATGGAGTGATGTCGGCTTGAGCCCAGCCGGCCAGTGCTTGTGCTCGAGGCGCGTTCATTTGACTATCTGAATTCGACGCCCGCCGGGCGCGGCGCAGCCCGGTGCATGAGGGAACTGAGTGCAAGGGGTCCGTTGGCTTCCGAACCACGGCCGGTTTCTCCGCGCCAACTCTCCTGCCGGTCGATCCGGTCACCGAGTAGCGTCGGCCGCGTGTAGTTGCAGGGTGAGGGCGAACAGGCGATTGGCATGCTCACCTTTTGCCGGGTTACTCCACCCTCCCACGCCGGGATCCACCGCCACCGGGCGGTTTTGCGGTATGGCAGGGAGGAGATCGTCAGGTGCCCTCTCACTTCTTCTCCGGCTGGCGCAATTCGGCCGGAGTAGCGTCCAGCGCCTCCCCCAGCGCTCTTCTTGCCCGGGTGAAGAACTCCTGGTCGGCACTGTGCTCGAAGACACCCCAAGAGGGCCGCATGGTGAACGGGCTTACCTGGCCGGAGCGCAATCGCAGCGCCTCCTCCGCATGCTGTATCCATGCCGCGTACCTTGTCGGATCCTTCTGTGCCCTTTGCAGCCGCTCGTCGAGCATCATGAAGCACTCCCAGTCCTCGATGCCGTCGCGCACCTGTTCCAGCCGGGCGCTTTCCAGCAGGCGCTCGTCCCCAGGCCAGAAGAGCAGGCCGACGCCCAACGGCGGCCACTCGAGGGCCTGCGCCTGGGCCAGCCCGAAGCGGTCGGGCCGTATCAGGTTCGCCTCCTCCATTCCCCAGTCCGTAACGCTGTAGAGGCAGGCACCGTCAAAGCCGTAGGCACTGAGCTGCCAGAAGAAGCTGCGAAGGGTGTAGCCATCCTGGGTGAAATCCAGGGAGCCGTGGATGTAGGGCCAGATTCGGTCCCCCGCCGCCGCCCGCTCGAAGAGGAACTTGGGAACTTTTTCCGCTGCCCTTTCCGGTCCCGAATCCCGAAAAGGCCCCATACTGTAGCCCACATCCGTGGCCCAGGTGGTCACAGCCTGAGAGGCGATCTTGTAGGCATCCACATTGGGTTCAGGCAGGCCCCTGGAGTTCGTCATCCCGGTGGCGGCTATGGTCAGTTCGGGCATCAAGCTCTTGAGAAACAGCCCGGTCGCGGCGGCTCTGGTTGCGGCCTGCACTCCGCGGAACTCGTCGTCGATGATGGTGTACACCATATCGGCCCAGCCGTTCTGGCGCAGCAGGGGCGCGTATATCGCGTAGAACCGCCTGGCGTAGTCCACTCTGTCCGTGTCCTCCGCGTAGAACCTCGAGTTGAGGACGCGGAAGCTGCACGATAAACGCAGGCCGCGGCTGGTCCAGAACTCGCACCAGCGCATCACCTCCTCCTGCCCCGCGGGAGTGAGCCGATCATGCAGAGGAGGGTAGTAGGGGATGGCGCCGACACTGTCGTTGTCATGGGTAATCCGGTGGTCCGCGAGCATCTCCGCTCCCTCGATGAGGATATCCCGGGTTTCCTGAGATCTTTCGGGAAGGCCCATATGGAAGGCGACGTGGTTGGTCCAGAAACCAAAGAACATGGTGTTGAAGCGGGCCTGCCGCGGGCAGCCTTCTCCCACTCGGCCTCGGTCGGCAGGCGTTTCCCGGCCCAGGCGCAGTAGGCGCGTGCATCGAACCAGCTCACATGCACCACCGGGTGGTCCAGAACAAGGGAGATGTCTCCACCAGTTCCCAGGGGGGCGTTCCAGCGAGCCCCCAGGACCCGCTGCCAGGCAGGCCCCGAGGCATAGACCCAGCTGCTGCCCTTCGCCTCCGCCGTGGTGGTGTGGCCCGTTGCCGCGACAAATCGGCCGAACGCCTCGTTGGTCACCTCGTACTGGCCGATCCAGTAGGCATCCAGATAAACCAGGTGCACCGGTTGTCCGTCTCTTGGGGCCAGATAGCCGGCATTCGAATGGGATCCCATGGAGAACTCTCCCGCCGGCACCAGCGCCATCCCGGGCGGCTCGTCACTGGCTATGACTTTTGCCTGATATCGATCCCCGACTTCCTTGCCCAGGTCAGCACCCGCGTCCCAGATTATCCGCTTGCCCGCACCTGCAACCACTTCACCGATGTCGCCGCTGAAGGCCCGCGCCGGCACCCCGAAGCTGGAGCCGCCATCCGCCGAGATCTCCACCGACACAAACAACTTGTCTCCGTCCGCATCTGCCACGTCGTAGGTGATCTCCACCAGAGGGCTTCGGGGTATCTGCCGCGCAAAAACATTCGTGACCACCGGATCGGCCGCGAAAGCAGGATAGGGGGCCAGCAGCCACCACGAAACTACAACTGGAAAAACACGGGCCAATTGCATGGTCCTCTCCCCGGTGCAGGTTTCGAGGTCCTCTTCTCGCCCTGCAGTTGCCCCAACTATTGGAGAAACAGGATCTTGCGAGCCACGCGGGCGGAACCCGCCGTCATAAAGGCTATATAGACCCCGGAGCCTACCTTCCGGCCTGAATCACTCCGGCCGTCCCACAGGGCCGCGTATCGTCCGGCGGGAAGTTCCCCGGCCAGCAGTCTGCGCACCAACTGGCCCTGTATGGAATAAATCGAAAGCCTGACCTCGTGTTTACCGGCGCGGCTCTCAGATAGGTGGTATTCCAACCTCGTCGTGCTGTTGAATGGATTGGGAAAGAGCGGTGCCAGCCGCGGCTGGTCGGGAACCGAAGTATCATCAGTTTCGGAAATTGTCGTAGCCGGACGCAGATCAAGGGAGAAGAAATTGCTGAATCCCACCCCTTGACCCGCCTTCAGTTCACCGGCGGCAAGCATGGCGAGTGCGAGCCAGAAAGACTTGATAGTGGCGTTGTCGAAACTCATCATTCACCCGTACGGAAATCAAAGCCCCTGCTTGCCGGACGAGCCCTGTTCTTTCTCACCATGCCGGCGCCAGGTCTCGTAGGGATTGTCCCGGTTGGCCAGAGGCAGGGGCACCCGCGTGCCCAGGCGCTGGGACTCGTGCACCGCCATGATCATTTCCAGGGCCGCGCGTCCGTCCTCGCCGCTGGAGCAGGCCCGCACCGGGCGGTCCTCCTCGATGGCCCGGATCAGTTCCCGCACGATGATCAGATTGCTCTGGTGGGTGCGCTCGCTCGCCGGGAAGCGCTCCCACTCGTCCAGCAGCACTCGCTCCCAGCGGCCGTTCTCCTCCCCGGGGATCCACAGGCCCTGGCGGTAGATGTACATCTCACCGTTGGGTGAGTTGCGCAGGGCGATAATGCCCTCGGTGCCGTAGGCCTCGAAGCCGAACCAGCGGCTGTTGAGCCCCCTGCCCGTATCGCCGCGATAGGATTCGTAGTGCGCGGTGACTCCGTTCTCAAAGACGTAGTAGGCCGCCACTCCGTCACCGGCGATGGGGCCGATGCCCTCGTCTCCCTGGCGCACGTCCTCCAGGGTCACCTCGCGCCCACCCTCGGTGACGTGCCCGTGGGCCCAGGCCACGTCGGCTCCGGCGAAGTAGCGCATGCTGTCCATCATGTGGGTGCCGAGAACCATCAGGTCCTGGGACCCGGCCCGGTGGTCGGCCTTGCCGTGGCCGCGCAGCACCTGCAGGCGGCCGATGGCTCCTCCGTCCACCAGTTTCTTGCCGTACTGTTCGTAGGGATTGGCGCGCCGGTGCGCAACTGCGGTCTTGACCCCGTGAGCCTGGCAGGCTTCCAGCAGGGCGTCCGCCTCGCGCAAGGTGGGCGTCAGGGGTTTCTCGATTAAAAGGCCGCGCACCCCGGCCTCGGCGCAGGCGATGACCATCTCGGCGCGGCAGTCCGGAAGGCGCGGACAGACGCTGACCAGATCCAGGTCTTCGGAGTCCAGCATGCGGCGGTAATCGGCATAGAGCCGCCGCGCCCCGGTGCGCTCCCCGGCGGCGGCGCGGCCCTCGGGGTCGGGGTCGGCGATGGCAACGAAGTCCACCTGCTCCAGCCCCTGGTAGGCCATTTCCAGCAAATGGCCGTAATTGCCGCGGCCGGTGTGTCCGATGGCAGCGGCCCGGTAACGCTCGTTCATTAGTCATCCTCCTTGTCTTCTCGTTTTTCTACAGCACCAACACTACCGCCAGCACCCCCACTCCCACGCCGCAGAGGGCGGCTCTGCTGATAGGCTCCTTCCACAAAAGGGGCGCGGTCAGATTGTCCAGAATGACCACCCCGCAGCCCATCAGCGGAAAGAATACGGTGCCGGGCACCCGCTGCAGGGTCAGCAATATGACCGTCAGGGCCACCAGATTGAAACTTCCTATGCCGGCTCCCATGGCCAGGTCCCGGCGCTGCGGACGGCGGCGCCCCAGCACCACGACCCGGACGGCCCCGATCGTCCCCGCGGTAAAGCCGATGACCATGAGCACCTGAAGGTGAGCCGGGTCCAGGCCGGCGTAGTGCACCCAGCGCAGACAGGAAGTGCTCATTCCCTGGAGCACGAAGATCATGGCCAGCAAGGCCAACGCCTTGAGACCGCGCACCGCGGTACGGTGCTGGGCGTGCCGGGACATGAGCAACAGGGCCACCAGGGCCATCCCCAACCCCAGAATCTGGAGCCCCGACAGAGGCTCGTCCCACAGCAGCACCCCCAGTCCCACCGGAACCACGATGGAGAGGCGGAAGGCGGTCAGCACCGAAGCCACGCGGAGAAGCCTGAGCACGTGAGTCATCAACGACATGGAGCTGATGAAGACGGCGCCGGTGATCGCCCCTACTCCCACCGCGGCAGGGGGAATTTGCAATCTTCCCGTGAACCATAAAAAGATCAGCAGGATGGAAGCCAGGACCAGGTAGTTGGTCGTCACCACGGTGGGGGCGTGACAGCCCTTCTGCTCGGCCCATTTGAACAACTGCCCGAAGCCGAATTCCATCATCAGCGACAGCAGTAACCAGATGGGCAGTTGCCCTTCCATACTCATCCACCGGCCCCCGGCATAATCGGCGCCAACTCGACGCCGGGGCAAAACTCCGCGGCCTGCCCCTCGCTGTCAAGCCCGGCATCGATCTCCACATGGCGAAGATAGATTGCCCGAGGCAAAGGTTGGATAAGGGATTCCCAGCCGGGACGGCAGATCGGTGGAATTTGGGAATAAATTGAAAATTTCAATTTTATAATTGATTTTGTTGAATAAATTCATTAAAATATTCGCTGAATACAATAACAAGGAGGCATGATCATCAAGGACTGGAAAGAGCTGACCGATCTTACCGGGGGTGCGCGCATGGTGGTGGAGCGGGTGTTACTGCCGGACGGGGGCATGGCCATCGAAGGGCAATTCGAGCCGCCCGTTCTTGCCCGTCTTTCCGCCGAGGACCAGATATTCGTGATGGCCTTCGTCCAGGTCCACGGCTCGATCAAGGAGATGGAGCGCATATTCGGCATCAGCTATCCGACGGTCAAGAACCGGCTGAACGGCATCTCGGAGCAGTTCCAACTGGTCGAGACGGTGCAGCGCGCCGCCGGGTCCGGACGCAGGCCTGAGTCAGACCCGCAGTCGGCGCAAGTACTCGACAGCCTGGAGAGCGGCGAGATCGACGTCGAAGAGGCGCTGCGGAGGCTTTCCTGATGCTGCCGCCGGCGCTGCTGCGGCTTCGCATCCAAAGTGGCAAGCGCCGTATTCGGCTGTGGATCCCCCTCGTACTGCTGTGGCCTGCCCTTGTCCTGATGGTGATTCTGGGGACGCCCGTCGTGGTGCTGGCTGCGGCCTTCTGCTGGCACCGGGGATGGGGACGCCCCATACTGGTGGCCGGCCCCGTGCTTCTTTACACGCTCACCTCGTTGCGCGGCCTGCACCTCGACCTGGACTCGGACGGGGACCGCGTGTCCATTTCAATCGACTAGGAGGATGACATGACTGAAGAGCGGCGCAGAGTCCTCGACATGCTCTCGGAGGGGAAAGTAAGCGTAGACGAGGCCGAGCGTCTTCTCAAGGCGCTGCAAGGCACCCGCCGGGTCGAGACCCGTGAGGGGGGCGAAGAGCCCCGGGCCCGGTCGGAGAACGAAAACGGTGCCGGCGGGGAAAGCTATGAAGCCTTTGGAGAGTCCTTTGAGGAAGGCTTTAAATCCTTCGGAGAAGGCTATGAAGCCCTTGGAGAGTCCTTTGAGGAAGGCTTTAAACCCTTCGGGGAAAACTTTGAAGCCTTTGATGAGCCCGACGAGAAATCCAAGACATCCATGCGTGACGACACTTTCACGGTGGGCGACAAACCGCGCCTCGTGGTGCGCGGCTTCAACGGCCGCGTCCGGGTCAAAACCGGCAGCCCCGGATCGATGCGGGTGCGGGCGAAGCTGAAAAACCCTCACAGCATCAAGTACAGCGCCGTGCAGGAAGGGGACCGGGTAATAGTAGAGGCAATCCCCGACAGGCAATCCGGGGGATTCCTTCCCGGACCCTTCGGCAACCAACGCGGGGTGGACTTGGAGGTGGTGGTGCCCGTTGCCGCCGGCGTCGACCTGGCGACCAGGAACGGGGCGGTGGAGGTGCGTGGGACGGAGGGCGGCGGGACGCTGCGGACATCGAACGGACGCATTAAAGTCGAGAGGTTCAAGGGCGAGCTGGAGGCCAACACCAGCAACGGCGCGGTCACGCTCAAGACCTTCTCGGGCTCGGCGGAGGTGGCCACCTCGAACAGCCGGGTGTCCATCGAAGACGGAAGGGGGCGCTTCGATGCCTCCACCACCAATGGGTCGATAAGGTTCCAGGGGCGCATGGCCCCAGGGACCGTCAACAGACTATCCACCTCGAACGGCATCATCAAAGTAGCTCTGGACGCCGATCCGAGCCTCAAGCTAACGGCTGCGACGGTCAATGGGCGAGTCCGTTGCGAGGTACCGGGTTTCGTCGCCACTGTGGACCGGCGCCGCAAGGTTGAGGGGATGGTGGGGAAAGGCGAGGCCGAGCTCACAGCCAAGACAACAAACGGCTCCATTTCCATTCAGTAGCCAAGGGTAGCAACTAAGAGGAGGAACACCATGAACGAAAATGGCAGACGAGTGCTCGAGATGCTGTCTGAGGGCAAGGTGAGCGTCGACGAAGCCGAGCGCCTGCTCTCCCTCGTCGACGAGGAGCCCGAAGCGACAGGATTGGCGCAGGGGATAGCGCATCCGCGCCCGGGAGCGGCCAGGTATCTGAGAGTCATCATCGACTCGGATGGAGGCGAGCACGTCGACCTCCGGGTGCCGCTGGCCTTGATCAAGGCCGGTGTCAAGCTGCACACCCTGCTTCCGGAGCAGGCGGCGAAAGGAATCAAGAAGGCCATGAAGAAAAACGGGGTGGACATCGACCTTCTCAACCTGCGGACCGATGGCCTGGAGCAGTTGATTGATGCACTGAGCGAGATCCAGGTCAATGTCCAGGACGGTGAGGACAGAGTCCGGGTCTATTGTGAATAAATCAGGACGGGAGGCGAAAATGAGATTGGCACGGAATAAGCCGGCGAGCCCCCTCGGGGGCGTGCTGCTGCTCGCTCTCCTCGTTTTTTGGGGGGCTGGGGTCCTGTGGGCGGAGCCAGAGAGTGAGGTTTTCGCCGCCTCAGCGGCGGTGGTCTCGGAAGAGACCGTTGAGGAGGTGGAGGCCGAGGCTACGGCAGGGAGGGAAGAGGAGGATGGAGCCGAAGGGGCTGACGGGGAAGAGGAGGAGGGAGCCGAGTTCGCCGAGGTTGTCGAGGACTTCGACAAGATGGAAGGGTTGTTCGAGCTCTACCGCGACCCGGAGGAGAACAAAGTCTACCTGGCCATCAGGCCCGAGCAGTTCGACCGGATCCACCTGTGCAGCATCACCCGTACTCAGGGGGACGGCTACTTCTTCGATTCGGCTTCGCTGGTCTACGTCGGCCGCGGCTGGGGCACCTTCCCATTCGTTTTTCAGCGCGTCGGCAAAAAGGTGTTCTTCGTCCACAAGAACGTCTACTACCGGGCGCAGTCCGACGCCGCCATCCACCGCGCCGTCGACCGCGGCCTGTCCGATTCCATTCTGGGGGTCGGCACCATCGAGGGAAAACCGCACCCCGAGACCGGAGCGGTGCTGGTGGATCCAGGCTCCTTCTTCATCCAGGACATCGCCCTGGTGAGCTTCATCTTCAGCGAGCACATCAAGAAAACCGCCTACGGCTTCGACGCCGACAAGAGCTACTTCGGTGACCTGAAGAACTATCCGCAGAACACCGAAATCGACGTGGTGCTGCACTTCGGCACCGACGCCCCCAAGATGGACATTCCCACCCTGGCCGACGTGCGCAGTTTCCGCCATATCTACCACTACAGCCTCTCCGCCCTGCCCACGTCGGATTTCCGCCCGCGCGCGGCCGACGACCGGGTGGGGCACTTTACCACCCTCTACCAGGACTACACCTCGGTGCTCGGCGACGACCCCTACGTGCGCTACGTCAATCGCTGGCATTTGGAGAAGGCCGAGCCCAGGTTCGAGCGTTCTCCCCCCAAAAAGCCCATCGTGTTCTGGCTCGAGAACACCATCCCGGTGGAGTACCGCGCCGCGGTGCGGGAGGGGATTCTGGTGTGGAACAAGGCCTTCGATCCCCTCGGCTTCAAAGGAGCGATCACGGTGAAGCAGCAGCCGGACGACGCCGACTGGGACGCCGCCGACGTACGCTACAACGCGGTGCGCTGGATGGTGCAGCCGGGCCAGGGTTACGCCGTGGGCCCGTCGCGCACCAATCCCTTCACCGGCGAAATTTTCGACGCCGACATCCGCATCAGCGCCGATTTCGTGCGCTACGTCTACCTGGAGTTCACCGACATGGTGGATCCGGTGGGAAGGGGGCGCCTGGCCGTCGGAGATTCCCTCGCTGCCGCCGCGGGTCTGACCGGGGACTACACCAGAGGATTCTGCGACATGGCCGCCGGGCTGATGCAGGAGGCCGCTTTCGGATGGAACCTGCTGGCCGCCCGCGCGGGGTCCGGCGGCGCCGAGGTGGGCGAGGAGGAGTTCATCCGCCAACTGATCGTGATGCTGGTGGCGCACGAAGTGGGGCACACCCTGGGCCTGCGCCACAACTTCAAGGGCAGCACCCTTCACGCCCTGGACGAGCTGCACGACCGCCGGGTCACCGACAAGGAGGGTATCTCGAGTTCGGTGATGGACTACAACCCGGTCAATATCGCCCCGGAAGGCAGGCAGCAGGGGGAGTACTATCAGACCACCCTGGGGCCCTACGACTACTGGGCCATCGAGTACGCCTACCGGCCCCTGGAGGCGGACAGCCCCGCCAGCGAAGGCGCCCAGTTGGAGCGCATCGCCGCCCGGGTGGCGGCTCCGGACCTAGCCTACAGCACCGACGAGGACGCCATTTTCGGACCCCGGGGGATCGATCCCAGGGCGGCGCGCTGGGACCTGCGCGACGACCCCATCGCCCACTACCGCGACCAGGTAGACTTGGCGCAGGAGCTGTGGGCCAAGGTGGAGGACAAGTTCGAGCGCAAAGGCGAGCGCTACCAGACCTTGCTGCGGGTTTTCGGCTGGGGTTTCAGGCCCTACTGGATGGGTGCGGCCAACGTCAGCCGCTACATCGGCGGTCTCCACCACTACCGCGACCACGTGGGCGATCCCCACGGGCGGATCCCGCTGCAGCCGGTCTCACCGGACCGCCAGCGCGAGGCCCTCGACTTCCTGGTGGAGCACGTGTTCGGACCCGGGGCTTTCCGCTGGCCGCCGCAGTTGCTCAACAAGCTGGCTCCGGAGCGCAGGATCGATTTCACCTGGTCGGTGTTCGAGGTGGAGCGCATCGACTTTCCCATCCACAAGATGGTGCTGGCGATTCAGCGACAGCCCCTGGAGCGCTTCTACGATCCGATTCTGCTGAGCCGGCTGCAGGATCTGGAGCTGCGCTACGAGGACGGAGAGACCTTTGGCATGGTCGACCTCTTCGACGGATTGCGCCGGGCCATCTGGAGGGAGCTGGAGACGGGAGACACAATCGACAGCTTTCGCCGCAACCTGCAGCGCGCCCACCTGCAGAAACTGATCGGGTTGGTGGTCGGACCTGTCCCTGGAATCCCCGAGGACGCCCGAACCCTGGCGCGGGTGGATCTACTGGCCCTCGCCGCGCGGATCGAGGCGCGGCTGGAGGACAGCGGTCCGGATGCCTACAGCCGCGCCCACTTGGAGGAGACCAGGGCGCGGATCGAGGCGGCGCTGGAGGCCGGACTGGAGCGCAGTTTGTAGGGATGCGGTAGGGGTGGAATTGGGCGAATGTTTCGATGCCCTTCACGGTGCTGAACCGGCTCGATCTGACGTTCAGTGAGGTAGAGTTTGTGGCGGGAAATCGGGCCCACCTGACGGTGGGGACAAGCGTGGAAGGGATGCTCAACGCTCGAGCTTGCGGTACTCTTGGCACGACTCGTCCAATGACGGCGGCACGGGTGGCCTGAGCTTTTGGTCCTCATGGCACATTCGGTACAATTCTTCGGCAAAGGGACGGGGGTCCTTCGACTTATAGGCGCTGTAGTCCACTGTTTCGTCAACCGAAATGCCGTCCAGGTAGGCAAACCACGTCTCTATATTCCGCCGCGGAACGATGATGATCACAGGATCTTCTGTGTTTCTCACAGGTACCTGTTGGGTCCTGCACTCATCATCAAGCTGGGATCGGCGAGACTGTGTCGTGTGGGTGTCCGCGTCGATGACGACTATCAGGAAGACATTTTGCCGGCTGCGAATGGCCTTCAACTGGTCGGGGTACTTTTCCCGAACCCACTGCTCGCCGGATTGGGAGCCATGTGGAATAGGTAAAGTTATGATGTCGTGAGGCTTGAATTGCCGTCGGCGCAGAAATCGCCGTACGAAGGTGTCGGTGGCCGCGTCCTCGCAGAGCAATACGGTTCGGACGCTCATTCCCAGCGTCTTGCTATGGTTTCGGACAGCGACAGGCCATCGACGGTATTGTTCGGTTCCTTGCTCACCCGCACCGGGCCGTCTCCGTCGCGGAAGAACCATCTGCCGTTCGCGCCTGCCATGTAGTCAATCGTCACGGGGTGATGGGATGCAACGACAACCTGCCCCAAGGACTCGCCGGCCCGCTCCACGGCTTCGGCGAGCCAGGGCTGTATTTCCCCGAGGGCGAGGTAGTTGTCGGGTTCGTCGACGAACAGCGATACCCGGCGATCCGAGGAGAGATGGGTAAGGCTGTACATGGCGATCAGGGCCCGCTGGCCATCGGAGAGCTGATCGAAACCGTAGCGGACCGGCTCGGACGACGGGCCTTTAAAGATTGCTTTGAGGGCGCGGGAGTTCTCCCCGGATTCCGTCAAATTTATCGAGTCGAAACCAGGTAGCGCTTCGCGAAGGGTCTCGAAGAGTGAAACGATGGAGCGCATATTCTCTTGCGCAGCGCGGCGGTACCATCCGACAAAATTTTCCATCATGGGATCCAGGAACTCGTCCTCCGTTCTCGTTTCTGCCGACATGACTGGAGGACAGCAGCAGACGATGACGTAGTTGGCGATCTCCCTCTTGAATCGCGTCAGCTTCTGATTGTCGGGCCTTTCGTTCAGGAAGCTTATTCCGGACTGCGACCAATCGAAGGGAAACGAAGGGCCTTTTTTGTAGTCATCATGATATAGCTGCGCGTTACCATTTTTTAATTCAAAGATCGGTTTGCCGTCGTGTTCCAGGGTTTCTTCCCAGACTCGCCTCTTGTCGCGAAAAACGTCATGCTGAACCGTGAGGGAATAACGGTAGAGTTCTTCGCCCACCCGTGTCTCGATTTCGAATCGTTGCTCGTTGCGCTGGCCGTAAAGCGAAATGTCTCGGGCGGGGAACACCTCGTCCACCTTCGATCCCCGCGCGACCAGGTTCTGGAGGTTCCTGAGCACGTTCAGGACGGAAGTCTTGCCCGTGCCGTTCCGACCCAGGAAGACGTTTGTCAGGTCGAAATCGAGTTCAAAGTTCTCCAGACAACGAAAGTTGTCCACGTATAGTCTTGACAGCATAAGCGTCGCCTTTCCTGGCAGGACTTGCCATTACTTTGCCACCACTGACCTGCCACTTCCATATCAATGTCGGTTTGATGGTAGCGGGCTGTCAAGGGAGCTCGCTCTTCGTGCCTTTCTTGGTAGCTACGGTCCGCGTTTCCTGTCTCCGCCGCTCGCGCGCCGGCAACTCCCTCACCTTCGTGCAGCGCTTCGGTTCAGCTCTTGATATCAATCCAAGGGGAATGCGCCGGAAGCGACTTCAGCGCCGAGTGAAATCGGCATCCCGCCAAGGGAGGCCTAAGGTAGCTTGCGCCTCTACCAGGCTGGCGGGGTCTTCTCTCCACATCTATTTTTACATTCCAGGCACGGCAAGTTCGGAATTCATTACCATTCACTTCTCGAGTACGGGATATGTTCGACACCAGTCTCCTCGACAAGGCCATAAAGGAACGCCGGCAGCGGCTGGCGGCAGAGCAGGCCGATTTGATCGACTGTGTGCGCCGCACTCTGCTGGAACTGCGGGAACCACTGGGAATCGACAAGGCCTACATTGTGGGTTCGCTCTGTTCACCCGATTCCTGGCGGGAGTCCTCCGACATTGACGTGGCCGTGGGAGGCTGTTCAGCCGTTGTGCTGGATATAATGAAAGCACTGGAGGATGCCACCGGCAGAGCCGTGGACGTGATCGACCTCGACCGCCACCATTCATCCGAATCCTTTGTTCGGTCCGGAGTCAAGGTTTATGGATAAAGGGACCTTGTCGGTCCTGGACGCGGAACTGCGAGCCCGCTTCCGGGACATCAGCCGCATCGGAGACCGGATCGAGGCTCGCCTGGGGACTTTTGCCCACAGTGCCGAAGGGGTAGACAGTATGGGATACCAGCTTCACAACCTCTACGGCGTATTCGAGCAGTTGTTCGAGGACATAGCGCGGTTCTTCGAGAACCGCGTCGACGGAGCCAGCTATCACGCAGACCTGCTCAGGCGAATGCAACTAGACATCCAGGGGATCCGCCCGGCTTTTCTGTCCGCCGAGACTGCCTCCGGCCTGGATGAGTTGCGGCGGTTCCGCCACCTATTTCGCTGTGCCTACGCGGCGAAGCTGGATCCCGACAAGGTAGCGGATCTGGCAGCCAAAGCCGTGCCAATTCAACGCGATGTTTCCAGGGACTTCGAGCAATTCATGGCGCTCTTGCGGCCAGAGTAACCGGGAACAGCCGAAAGAGTGGAATCAATCAGGGGAGGGAATTATGAAGGTCGAAGTAAAGAGCGAATACACAGTTGGCGACCTTATTGAACTGAGGCACCAAAGCATCTTGCGGGTTAACCACGAATATCAGCGGGGATTGCGCTGGACTGAAATGCAAAAGCGCATGTTTATTGATTCGATTTTTCGAGGCTACTCGATTCCCGCATTCTATTTTCACAAGAATGAAAAATCGGCGGGTTCCATTACAAATACTTATTTCGATATCGTAGATGGGCAGCAGCGAATCGATGCAATCTACAGTTACAGTGAAGGCGCGTTTATTCTATTTGACCCTTCTGACGATTCCGGCTTTCGGTTCCCTAATTTCGTCAAGGACGATCCATGCCCGTGGGGAGGAAAACGCTTCTTTGACCTTCCCGAGGATCTCAAGGACAAACTACGAAGCCAGCAGATCGTCGTATACGAAATTATCACTACAAATGAAAATAAAATCAGAGATCTGTTCGTCCGTCTGCAAGGTGGAACACCGCTCACACCCCAGGACAAAAGGGATTCTTGGCCCGGTAATTTCACCGAGTTTGTCTTGAGGGTAGGGGGAAAGACTGGAATAGAAAGATGGCCCGGAGATCCCATTTTTACGGAGCTTTCCAAGGCTGGCAACGAAAGCAGGCGGCGCCAACTTGTGGCGCAAATTTTCATGCTCTTCTGGACAGTGAGGAAGGAGACAAAATTCTGTAACATAAAATCAAGTAATCTTGACGAATTCTATCATTCTCAGGTTGGCTTTTCTGGGGATTCGGTTGAAGCTCGGAGATTTAAAACGATTTGCCGGAAACTATACGAGGCCCTGAGTAGTAAACCTCGTGTAGTGGGTCACTATCTTATCCACCTTTTCCTTCTCACGGACTCCCTATTGGATGAGTATGTCCGTGGGACGTGGGAGGCTCATTTGGCCAATAGGTTGAATGAATTCGAAAGACGCCGTGCCAATGCAGCCGAGGCTGAAAAAATCGTCGCGAATCTGAGTATAAATTATATTACAGAGAATATGGTCAGTTGACACAGACACGCTCCGATATCGCAAACACAATTCGGCGAAGGCACGCCTTCTTTACCGAAGAAATGTTGAAGTTACTTTCCCCAAAAAAATTAGATGAAAAACGATCATTTTCTGAACTTGAGCGAAAAACTGTCTTTTTTCGTGATTCGGGATTCTGCCAATACTGCAGGATGAAGGACGATGTCCACAAGGTCCTGTGGGATGAGTGTGAGATTCACCATGTTAACCCATACGCGGATGGCGGCGCCACCAGCGTTGATAATGCCGCCTTAGTCCATAGAAATTGTCATCCAGGAAGCAGATCGGAGGTAGAGAAATTTCGTGATTGGTGGTTGGAAGCCGGCCGTGCTCACTCTGACTCCGCTCCAGGTATGGATCGTCGGCGCCAATTCGCACGCCCTTTTCCGCCACCGGAAGGCACAAAGGCAAAGTTCACATATCGTGACCAAGTCTATACAGGTGAAATTCGGGGTGGAAAGCTCATTTTGAGCGGGAGGCACGAGGGCGCCTATACATCATTCTCTAGAGCGTCGAGTGAAGTCACCAATAAATCACGGAACGGATGGACAGATTGGTACCTGTTTCTTCCCGATTCGGAGGCTTGGACACTGGCAGATGAGTGGAGAAAGCGGATGTCTCGCCAGGGCAACTCAGATGGCCCGGCTCCTAGTGTCATGTCGTAGAGATTCGTTCACAAAGTCTCTTGATTTTCGCGAGGATGGAATCCGCCGTAGCCGTCCACACGAAAGGGTGTGCGTTGGCGTTCCACTGGGCGGTGTAGCGTTCGATGCGCTCGATGAGCTCTGATACCTTGCGGAACGAGCCCCGCCGAACCGCCTGGCGGGTAATGATGTTGAACCAAATCTCCACCTGGTTGAGCCACGAAGCATAGGTAGGGGTGTAATGAAGGTGAAATCGGGGGCGCCGCGCCAGCCAGCGCTTGACCTTGGCATGCTTATGCGTGCCGTAGTTGTCGACGACGAGATGCACGTCGAGATCGCGGGGCACATGGTCCTCGATGGGGCGTAGGAACTGGAGAAACTCCTGGTGCCGATGACGGGGCTTGCACGGGGCCATCACCTCCCCTGTGGCGATGTCCAGAGCGGCAAACAGGGTGGTGGTGCCGTGCCGTTTGTAGTCGTGGGTCACCCCTTCCACGTAGCCCAGGCCCAGGGGCAAGAGGGGCTGACTTCGTTCCAACGCCTGGATCTGGCTCTTCTCGTCCACGCACAAAACCAGGGCGTGCTCGGGGGGATGCAGGTATAAGCCGACGATATCCCGTACTTTGTCGACAAAGAAAGGATCGGTGGACAGCTTGAAGTGCTTGTGTCGGTGGGGCTGCAAACCAACCGTGCGCCAGATGCGATGCACCGCGTCCTTGGTGAGGCCGGTTTCGGCGCCCATGGAGCGCAGCGACCACTGGGTTTGGTCTTTGGGTTTGGTCTTCAGCGTCTTGTAGACCACCTCGGCGACCTGCTCGTCGGTGATCGATCGCGGCGCCCCGGGGCGTGGTTCATCGTGCAAGCCGTTGAGCCCGCGATCAAGGAAGCGCTGGCGCCACTTGCCGACCGTAACCCGGGACACGCCCACCGCCCCACCGATCGCTTCATGGGGCCAGCCTTCGGCCGCCAGAAGGATGATCTCGGCTCGCCGTACCAACCCGTGCGGAAGACTCCGTGATTGGGCCATCGATTGCAATTGCTCTCGGTCCGACTCGCTCAGCTCTAACGGGGTTGACGGACGTCCCATCGCCCTAGGTCTCTCCTTTCAGAAAAGGGAACAACAGAAACCTACGACATGACCACCTCGTTGTAAATCTATTTATACGACATGACACTAGCTAGCTCTTCGTGCATCGACTTGTCATCTTTCTCCTGAGACTAGAAAAAATGACTTTTGTGCCCTCACTGCACCCGCTCCGTGCGAGCCATATCTTATGAAAGGAAGGCCCTCATGGATCAAGCCCGTAGTTTCGGTCCGGTTGGACTCGAAACACAAACCCGACTTCACAGCTAGCCTTTGGCCTACCCGAACCCACCTCCCTTGATGGGTTGCCCGAGTGGATTCCTGCTGTTTGGGGGGTCTTCTTGTTTTCCCGTTTGGCTTGAAAAATTCATGAGTATTTCAAAGTATACTCTGAAATACTCACGTCACTATGGCTATCTCTGCAGAATCAGACCCGGGAAGAATCGTCGTCGGTTTTTCAGGGAGGGGGGTGGTGGCCAACTACGAGAATATTCTGGTAATTTTTGGGTAGTTGTATCTGTGCTACTGCCTTCACTCCGCAATTCCGCCCGAAGCTTCTTCGCCTAACTTCAGCGCAACCGTACTCTTCTTCACACTTTAGCCAAGGCGCGGATTAAGCTTTTCCGCACAACCTCAAAACATCCCTTTCCGCAGTCCTTCGAGCAGCTAATTCCGATCGCCGGCGTTCTCCAGTACCGCGACGTAGGCGTCGTATAGATTCTGAATGTTCTCGACGTAGTGGACCGGCTGACCGCCGCGGCAGAAGCCGTAGCGCGCCCGCTTGTAGTAGGCCGGCTGGGATAGCAGGCGCATCGCCTCTTCCACGTTCCCGAACCATCGGTTGGAATCCCATCCCTTCTCCCGCGCCAGATGGCGGGCGTCGAGGAGATGGCCATAGCCCGCGTTGTAGGATGCCAGGGCGAAGCGAATCCGCGCTTCCATGGGTAGATCGAAATCGAAGCGGTCGATGAGCTGATACATGTACTTGGTCCCCGCGTGGATGCTCTCCTCCGGGTCCTGCAGCTCGGTGAACCCCAACTGGCGCCCGGTGTCGGGCATGATCTGCATCAACCCCTGGGCCCCGACCCAGCTTACAGCCTTGGGATCGAACTTCGACTCCTGGTACATCTGGGCGGTAATCATGCGCCAGTCCTGGCCATAGCGCAGGGCGTATTTCTTCGCCAGGGGGTCGTAGGGCGACAACTTTCCGCTCAAATGGACCCGCATTGAATCCTTGGCCCTGGCGATGCCGCGGCTGTTCTCGAAATATCTCTTCTTCATCATGTTGAAGAACAGGCCGCCTTTTTCGCGCTCGATGTACTGATTGAGAGCGGCCAGCAAGGCGGGATTGTCCTGGCGCACGGCCCAGCCCAGCACGGTGGGCTTGATGCTGAAGGCGGCTTTGAGCCTGTGCCCATAGGCAAGCTCCACGTCGAGAAGGTTGGCATCGCACATGGTTATGTCGTAGAGACCCTCTTCGACCCCGGCGAGGATATCCTCCGTCTCCACATCATCCGGCAACAGAGCGATTTGAAGGCCTTCCAGGGAATTCTGCAGCCCGGTCAAGGTCGTATAAAACGAAGAGCTGGCGCGCACGTGGACGGTCCGCCCGGCCAGATCCTCCAGGCCTTTTACCGAATCTTCCTCGGCGCGCACCACCACCAGTTCGTCCACCTCGTTGTAGGGTCTGGTAAAGTCGACCCTGGTCTGCCGTTCAGGGGTAATGGTCATGGCGGCGGCCACCATGTCCCCCTTGCCTTGGTTCAAATAGTCCAGCAGCTCGGCGTGGCTGTCGGGAATGACGATGTCGAGGCGCAGGCCGTGCTCGTCGGCGAACTTTTTCACCAGTTGGTACTCGAACCCCACCTGCAGACCGCGGTGAATGAAGTAGGTCATGGCGTTGTTGCGCGTGATCATGCGCAGGCGCCCGCGTTCGATCAGCCCGGGCAGGTCGTCGGTGAATTCCTTCTGGCGCTGGCGGGTGAAGTGGCGGGCGAGGAGGAATTCGTCCACCCGGGCTTTGAGCTGAGTGTCGCCGGGCCGCATCATCAAGGCGATGGATCGATCCCGGGCAAGCACCAGCGGCGTCGCCAGATTGTCGTAGTAGCCGGACAGGGCATGCCACAGATGAGCATCGGAAACGGTGGCGGCGAATTTTCCGTCGGCCACTCCGCGCAGCAATCCCTCGATGGTGAGGGTTTCCGCCACCGTGTGGATACGCAGGGACGGCACCTGCTCCTGGAGCTGCACCAGGGTCTGGAAGTAGGAGCTCGACCGCCGCACGCTGATCTCCATGCCGGCGAGGTCTGCCACCGAGGCGGGCAGGTCGCCGTTCGACCTTGTGACCAGGAATTCGTCGACGTGAAGGTAGGGGATTGAGAAAACCGCCATTTTCTCGCGGTCGGGTGTAATGGTGAGGCTGGCCGCAACCAGGTCGCCCTCGCCTTCCAGAAGTTTTCCCATAATGCGGGAAAAGTCCCCGACCTTGACCAGCACCAGGTCGAGCTTGAGCGCCTCGGCCAGGTCACGGGCGATGTCGTAGTCCAAAGTCACCTGCTCCCCCTGGCGGGGCATGTAGGAGATCTGGTCCGGGGGGACGATCACCCGTAGCGCGCCGCGCTCCTGCAAGTGGGGAAGATCGCCGGTATATTTGGAGGCCGGCGGCGAAGGCGAAGGCTCGGGTTCGCTGCACTGCACGAGGACGCCGAGGGCGGTCAGCCCTGCAGCGAGGGTGGTGCTGATTCGCGGTAACATGGATATCTCCTGATTCCGCACTGCGATGTCGCGGAGAAATAGGGTGCAGGAGCGCGGCGAAATGGTTGCTTGGTTGGGGGAGGCCGCGTCGGAAAGAAGGTACTGGCAGCGCCGCACCGGCGCAATCTTGCTTGATGGAGGGCAATCGGCGCCGGTCGCGAAGGTTGGTGGTAATCTCTTTACCTCGACAACCGGGAGGCTCTTGCGTTTCTTCTGGCCGGTGCCAGGGCCCCCAGGAGAAAACCGGCTCCGGAGAATGGCGCCGACGGCCGGGTCCGGGAAGGGCGCAGACAAGCCCGTATCAATCCATCGTTTCCAGGGAGGTCTGGTTATGTCGACCATCGAACGAGCCTATGCTGCCGCCAGGGATCGCTATGCTGAATTTGAAGTGGATACGGAGAAGGCGATCGAACGTCTCGGCGAGGTGGCCATATCGATCCATTGCTGGCAGGGGGATGACTTGGTGGGCTTCGAGGGCGCCGGCAATATTGCCGAGGGCGGCATCATGGCCACGGGCAACTATCCCGGCCGGGCCCGCAGCGCCGGGGAGCTGCGGGCGGATTTCGAAATGGCCCTGAAGTTCATTCCCGGCAGACACCGGCTGAACCTTCATGCCATCTATGCGGAGACGGAGGACAGGTCAATCGCAAGGAACAGGATCTCGACCGAGCATTTTGCCAACTGGATAGACTGGGCCAGGCAGCTCGGGATCGGATTGGATTTCAATCCCACCTGCTTCGCCCATCCCATGGCTTCCTCCGGTTTTACCCTGGCCAGTCTCGACCCGGCAGTGCGCGACTACTGGATCGAGCATTGCATAGTCAGCCGCCGTATTGGCGCGGCCATGGGCAAAGCCCTGCAAACCCCGTGCGTCACCAATATCTGGATCCCCGACGGCTACAAGGACCTGCCGGCGGACCGGGGAGTGCACCGGGAACATCTGGCCCAATCCCTCGACCGGGTGCTGGCCGAAACCATCGACTCCGCCCACAATCTGGACGCGGTGGAATGCAAGCTCTTCGGCATCGGATCCGAGTCCTACGTAGTCGGTTCCCACGAGTTCTACCTGGGATACGCCGCCAAGAATCAGCTTGTTCTTTGCCTCGACGCCGGCCATTTCCATCCCACCGAGGAAATCGCCGACAAGTTGTCGGCGGTCCTGCTCTTCGTTCCCAGGGTGCTGCTCCACGTCAGCCGGGGAGTAAGGTGGGACAGCGACCACGTGGTGCTGCTCACGGATACCTTGCAGCAGATCGCCCACGAACTGGTGCGCGGCGATTATCTGGGACGGGTCCATGTAGGACTGGACTTCTTCGATGCCAGCATCAACCGGGTCGCCGCCTGGATCATCGGAACCCGCGGTATGATCAAGGCGCTCTTGTTCGCCCTCCTCGAACCCACCCATCTGCTCAGATCATACGAGCGCGAAGGGGATTTCACCGCCAGGCTGGCCCTCATGGAAGAGATGAAAACCATGCCCTGGCAGGCCGTCTGGGAATATGCCTGTGCCCGCCGGAACATCCCCGGCAACTTTCAGTGGATGGATGAAATCAAGCGCTATGAGAAGGAAGTGTTGGCGGCAAGGGATTAAGAGCCTTGGGGAAGGGGGCTCGACCGGGGTTCGGAAACCGCCCAGGCCCTCCGAGCTTTCTCATGGTCCGCCCAGATATATTTGACCTGGGGAGCGCAGACCGGCGCTCTTCGGGTTGATGGCACGGGTCCCTAGGCCTCGAAGAGGCGCATGTAATCCTCGTAGGTTTCGGCGCGGCGGATACAGGTGAGCCGGCCGCCGTCCACCAGGTACTCCGGCGGACGCATTTTGAGGTTGTAGTTCGAGCTCATGGCATGGCAGTAGGCGCCCGCGTCGCGGACCACCAGGCCTGCGCCTTCGTGGGGTGCGGGCAATTGCCGCCCTTTCCCCAGAAAGTCCGCAGACTCGCACACCGGACCGACTACGTCATACTCTGCCATGCGGCCCTCCACCGGTTCGATGAACTGAATGTGCTGGTAGGCATCGTAGAGACTCGGCCGGATCAGCTCCGCCATGCTGCCATCGGTAACGATAAACCTCTTGTTGCCGTTGCTCTTCACACCGGTGACCCGGTTTACGAATAGCGCTGCGTTGCCGATGATGGACCTCCCCGGCTCAATGATGAGCACGGTGCCGTCGAGGAGCAGGTCGCGGACCGAATCGATCAGGTCGGTGGGGGTGGGGATTTCCTCGCCGCTGTGCTCGTAGTCGATCCCCAGGCCCCCGCCGATATTGAGGTAGCGCAGGGCGAACCCCTGGTCGCGGATGGCCTGCATGAACCCTATCATAAGCTCGGTGGCGTCGCGGAAGACCCCAACCTTCTTGATGGTCGATCCCAGATGGCAGTGGACGCCGACGAGATTGAGGCGGGGATCGCTACGAATCTGGGTCAAAAACCAGGAAAGTCGTTCGTTGCGAATCCCGAATTTGGAATTTTTTATGCCGGTGGACACGTAGGGATGAACCTGGGGATCCACGTCCGGGTTGATGCGGATCAGCACATCGGCCGTTCTGTCGATCTGTGCGGCTGCGCGCTGTATGTGCGCCAGATCGAACTCGCTGTCGATGTTGATCAGCACTTCGTGTTCGACGGCGAGACAGAGCTCGTCCAGAGTCTTGCCGTTGCCGTTGAGGACGGTGCGCCTGGGGTCGAAGCCGGCGGCGAGGGAAATTCGCAGTTCGTTGCCGCTCACCAGCACCGCGCCGCTTCCCATGCGGCGCAGGTGTTTGAGCAGGGTCAGGTTGTTGTTGGCCTTGATCGCGTAGCCCACAATCGCGTCGACCCCCTCGAGAGCTTTCTCGTAGGCGAGGTAGTTGGCCTCTAGCTGGGCAAGACTGTAGAGATAAAACGGACTGTGGGGCAGCTGCTCCTGAATGGCCTTGACCTGCAATTCTTCGCAGTAGAGATAACCATCTTTGAAATGAAAATTCATCGGTCTCGAATTACTCCCTCAGATATTGTGGCCATAAATCCCGGCCGCGCTGCCAGGCGCATGGGCCTCAGCCGGCGAACCAGAAGGCGTACAATTCCGCGTCGAGCAGGGTGAACCGGACCCGGACCGTCTTGCCCGCCAGTTCGGACAGGTCGGCCTTGTTCTTCCAGCCCAGCACCGCGTCGACTTCGTCCACCACCACCGGCATGCTCTCATCCATCGTGTATCCCTCAAGAGCCCTGCCGTCGGCGGCGTCGATGAGCTCGGCCCGGACGGATCCGCGCCAGGAATTCACGTTGAGGTGCAGTTCGCTGCCCTCCACCGCGACCGGAGTGGTCAGCACGCTACCCGGCTCGACTCCTGCAAGCAGGGAGCAGAATCCATCGAGGCGAAGTTTCGCCAGGCAGATGGCGCCTCCATCCAGGTACTCCCGCGCCCAGGCTCCCGCCTGGGAAATGCAGCGGTGGCGGTAGCCGCCGTAGTAGAACCAGAGCTCCTCGTTGCGCACGATGGGGCGGTTGGCCGGCCCCAGTTGGGCGGTGTCGTAGGCGCTGCCGTCGCCGACCGGGGACTGCTCGATGAAGGGCTGGCGCTCCGCCACCCGCTCCCAGTTGCGCAGGTCCCGGCTGCAGATCAATTCGATGCTTTTGCGTCCGTCCACGTTCTCGTACATGGGCGGGCGTTTCCCCGACTGGTGGAACATTACCGGCATTCCAATGTACAACCCTTCGTAGGGGAACACGGAAACCTGGTAGACATCGGTTTTGTACTCCTGGGGCCGGTTCACGATGGGCCTCTGATATTCCGGGTCCTCGAAAAACTTCGCCAATCTCTCCTTGCCGTTCTCCTGGTCCTGCTCGTCGGCGTGAAAGACCATCTCCGCCTCGGTCCAATCTTCGAAGTCGGTACTGGTGGAAAGGCACACCGACCTGCCGTAGGGTCCGGACCGCTTCACCATGATGATGAAGAGTCCTTTCTCCTCGTCGTAGGTGCAGGTGGACGTGCCTCCCTTGGGGATGGGCGGCACGTCGAGCCACTCCCAGGTGAAGCAGTCGGGGGACACGGCGAATTTCTTCTTCTTATTGCGGGTTCCGTCGGCGTGGTGCTGCGCCTTGTAGCGCCGCGAAGGGTCCGGGTCGTTGGGGTCGCGGACGGGAGCCACACCGTTGGGGATGATATTGTTGCGGGTTCCCAGGGGACTGCCGTCGTAGGACGTGCCCTCGTATTGGTGCAGCCCGAGAAAGGGCTTCTCCCATTCGACCCCGTCGCGGGAAAGGGCGTAGCAGAAAAAGCCCTGGCCCCTCCTGGGGGCGGAAACAGTGGTCATGAGAAGGTCGGCGGGACTCAGATCGGGGGGCTCGGCGGTAGCACCGTAGACCAGCTTGTAGACCTCTTCGGCCGGGTCCCACATGGGAGCGGTGTTGATGTTGACGCCGATGTTCTCCCAGCGGTACTCGGGCCGCAGCACCGCACCGAATTTTTCGGGTTGATGCAGAACCCGCGCGAGATTGTCGGTTTCCTCGACGAAATGGTCGTCGACAAAAAGATATTTCATTGGTTCTCCTCCTTGAGGGAAGAATGCACCTGAGATTCAATGGTGCGGAGAGATATGGCTGAATAACGTCGCTATTCCGCACCGGGGTTTCAACCCTTTTGTCGCTCCGTCCCAGCTTCTAGGCAACCCGGCTATTGAACGACCCACAAGACCTCAGACCTCGAATTTTTCGCCCTGGTCCTCTTCGTGCTCGTTGGCGATGACGTAGAAGACCAGGTCCTCGGTCTCACTGCCATTGCGAATGCGATGGCGCGTACCCGCAGGCTGCATCAGGCAGTCACCGGCGACGGCCTCGAAGGTCTCACCCTCGCGCTGCACAACTGCCTTTCCCTCCACGACGATGAAGAACTCCCAGCGATGACTGTGGGCGTGGACGGGACACGGCCGCGCACCCGGGGGCACCCCGGGTCAATTCGACGTCGAAGGGATGGGGATGGTCTTCCCGGTTCCCCAGGGCAACCGAGACATGCTGGCGGTAGCGTTCATAGTTGCCCATCTGCCACTGCCATACCTGATGTTCTACCGGCACGTTTTTGATATTGATTTTCCAGTCCGACATGGTTCTCCTCCTGGTTCTGAAAACCGATGCCCCGGGGCGAGTCGGTGAGGTGTGGAGGACGAAAGCACCAGGAAGAGAGCCCGATCCTGGCCAACAACTCCGGCGGCAACCAAGCCCCTGCTTCCCTGACGTGCGCAAGGCGGCTTTCCGATGGAGGAAATTAACCGAAAAATTCTCCTCCGGCCAATCAGGACCGGAGAGCACGGCGGCGGCCCGGCTTGACCCACCCCCCGGGGTCTCTTATAATTCCACCGACACGCCGTCCGCAGGAGTTGCAGACATGTTTTTCGACGATTACGATCTCGATCCTGCCATCTATGACGAGATGTTCCTGCCGGACGGAGCACCCCGCCAGCACTGCCAGCGAGTCCACGAAGAACTCCTCCGGCTCTCCGCCGAAGACTTGGCCAACATCCAGGATCGCGTGACCCGCTCCTTTTCGAACGAGGGCATAACCTTCACGGTCTACGGCGACGAAGAGGCCGACGAGCGCATCATTCCCATCGACTGCCTTCCCCGGGTGATGTCCGGCCAAGAATGGCGCCAGCTCGAGGCCGGCCTCACCCAGCGTCTCAAGGCTCTGAACCGTTTCCTGGAGGATGTCTACTGGGATGCCGCCATCATCGAGGACGGCGTGATTCCGGTGGACGTGGTGCGCGGCTGTCCCCAATACCGCACCGAGATGCGCGGTTTCTCCATACCCCACGGGGGACCTGGGTGGCCATTTGCGGCACCGATCTGGTGCGCACCAGCGACGGATTCTGCGTGCTCGAGGACAACCTCCGGGTCCCTTCGGGTGTGTCCTACATGCTCGCCAACCGCAAGGCGGTCAAGGCCAGCCTGCGCCGCCTTTACCGCGACTCCCGGGTCCGGGAGGTGGAGCACTACGGCAGGGTGCTGCTGGAAACTCTGCGGGAACTGGCTCCGAGGGGAGGATCGAACCCAACCATCGTGCTCCTGACTCCAGGAGTCTACAACTCCGCCTTCTACGAGCACATGTTCCTCGCCCGCGAGCTCGGCGCCGAGTTGGTGGAGGGCCGCGACCTCCTGGTCAACGACGGATTCGTCTACATGCGCACCACCACCGGCCTGCGCCGGGTCGACGTGGTCTACAGGCGCGTGGACGACGACTTCATCGACCCGCTGGTCTTCCGTCCCGACTCCCTGCTCGGGGTGCCGGGGCTGATGCACGCCTACAAGCTGGGCAACGTAACCCTGGTCAACGCGCCGGGAACGGGGGTCGCCGACGACAAGAGCGTTTACGCCTACGTGCCCGAGATGATCCGCTACTACCTAGGCGAAGAGCCCATCCTGGGCAACGTCGAAACCCGCCTTTACCGCCGCCCGGAGGACCTTGAATACACTCTTGACAACCTCCAGGATCTGGTGGTCAAGAGCGTCGGCGAGTCCGGCGGCTACGGGATGCTGGTGGGCCCCCACTCGTCCCCCGGGGAGCGCGAGGAGTACGCCGGGCAAATTCGCGCCAACCCGGCCGACTTCGTCTCGCAGCCGGTGCTCGCCCCGTCCCGTGCACCCTGTTGCATCGAAGGTCGCTTCGAGCCCCGCCACGTGGACCTCCGCCCCTTCGTGCTCCACGGTCGCCGTACCCGCATCGTTCCCGGGGCTTTCTGCCGCGTCGCTCTGCGCCGCGGCAGCCTGGTGGTGAACTCAAGCCAGGGCGGCGGCGGCAAAGACTTCTGGGTCCTGGAGGAGTAACGCAATGCTCGCGCGCAGCGCTCAGGGTCTCTACTGGATGGGCCGCTACCTGGAGCGGGCAGAGCATCTGTGCCGCCTGCTGGGGTTGCAGGCCGAGGCTCTGGTGGACCGCCCCATCAGGGAAATCTACTTCGGCTGGAGGCGGCTCTACGACAGCATGAACCGGCAACCTCCTTTCGGCAAGATCGAACTGGACAGCGAAAACTATGCTCTGGCCGATTCCTACACCCTGGCGGGGGACCTTACCTTCGAGCGCTCGAACCCCGATTCCCTATGGAGTTGCCTCGCCCTCGGCCGCGAGAACGCGCGCCAGATGCGCTACTGTATCAGCGCCGAGATGTGGGTCCGTCTCAACCTCACCTACCTGCGCGTCCAAAAGCTGGACATCGAGACCATCTGGAAGACTTCCCCCGAGAGCTTCTACGCCGAAACGGCCGCGGAGATCGACACCTTCGCGGGAGTGGCCGAGGCCACCATGTACCTCGACGACGGCTGGAGCTTCATGCAGTTCGGGCGCTTCGTCGAACGGGCGGAGCGCGCCGTGGCATTCTTCCTTTTTCAACTAACCGCTACCCGTGGCCCCAACGGCACCTCCGATGCCGACTGGACCACCTTGCTGCACGCCTATCACGCCTTCGAAGCCTACAGCGGCAGGTTCAGCGGCGAAGTGCAGCCGGACCAGGTGCTGGACCTGCTGGTCACCGATCCGCTCCTGCCCGGTTCCCTCTGCCGCTCGCTCGATCTGGCGGCGGCGACTCTAGACGCCATAGGACCTGGTTCGGACGCCAGGTCCAGCGCCGGGGCGCGAGACTGGCGGGCCGCCTGGTCGCGTTGGTCCATTACGACTGGCCCGACAGCGAAGACCGCGGAAAGTTTCTGAACCAGGTGGGGAAGTACTGCCGGGAGTTGCACCACGTGCTATCCTCAGCCTATTTCGATTACCCCATAGAAGACGCCCCCGCGCGTTGACCCATGCCCGCCAGGACGCGCTACGAGATCGAGCACATCTCCCGCTACCTCTACCCATCCCCGGTGCGGCATTGTGTGATGGCGCTGTGCATGAAGCCGCTCGAAGACCGCCGCCAGCGCCTCCTCTACTTTGAATCGGCGACGGATCCTCCGGCCTCCTTGAACCCGGCCAGCGACAGCTTCGGCAACACCAAGCACCTCCTCAATCTCCACCGCGAGCACGACTCCCTGGAGATAGTCGCCAGCGCCAGGGTCGAAATGGCCGCCTCGGTCCCGCTGCCTGGCTCGTTGGGCCCCGGTGCCTGGAAGGAGATGCGCTCGTGGAAGAGATCCTTTGCGCACTGGGACTTCACCCACCCCAGCGTCTTCGCCCGGTCTTGCCCTGCTCTCGGTGCTTTCGTCGAGCGTCTGAGGATCAGGCCGGGAGACGATCCGCTGGAGGCCCTGTTGCGGCTTTCCGACCTGCTCCACCACAACTTCGCCTACGTGCCCGGGAGCACCTCGGCGATTTCTCCCATCGATCACATTCTCGAGAGTGGCCAGGGGGTCTGCCAGGACTACGCCCACGTCATGATCGCCATCGCCCGTTCCTGGGGCGTTCCGGCGCGCTACGTTTCAGGCTACCTGTTCGCCGACACGGAAGCCGGGGAGGCTCCGGAATCGGCCACCCACGCCTGGGTGGAATGCCTCCTGCCGGATCTGGGCTGGACCAGCTTCGATCCTACCAACCGCAGCATCCCGGACCACCGTCACGTGCGGGTCGCCGTGGGCCGCGACTATCGGGACGTGTCGCCGATCCGGGGGTCCTTGCGGGGCAGGGAGAGAGTTCTCTCGAGGTCAGGGTGCGCATGCGCACAGTGCCCGGGTGCTGATGTCTCCATGGCGAGGAGACGGCCAGGAGCCCATTCGCTTGACACCCTCCAAGGGTCGCTTATAATCCCTGACATTCCACCTCGGAATCGGGAACCTTGAAGAGTGCTTGCACGGGAGATCGGCCATGCTGCTTGATGAATTGGTGGGCGTTATTGATTTGCTGCAAAAACGAATTCGATCCCATGAAGCCGTGTTGCGGGGACACGAAACGCGCACGCGAGTGGGGCTGATTGATCCGCTTCTGAAAGCGTTGGGGTGGGACGTATCCGACCCTGGGGTGGTGACACCGGAGTACAAGGTGCGCGATAAACGTGCCGATTATGCGCTGCTGGGACTCGACGACAAGCCGGCAGCCACCGTGGAAGCCAAGAGGTTGGGAGAGCCGCTGAATGCCCACGAGGTGCAAATGATCACTTATTCCAATATTTCGGGCATTGATTACGCCGGGGTTACCGACGGCAACCACTGGGAACTGTACGATGTATTTCGGAAGGGCACACTGGAGGAAAGGCGGATGCTGGATGTTTCCATCGCTGGCGAATCTGCCCATAAAAGCGCCCTGAAATTGCTGCTGCTCTGGCGCCCCAACTTGGCATCCGGAGGGCCGACCCCGGCGGGCGAGCCGATTATTGTCCATGCTCCACAACCGGTACAAGCGTCTGCCGAGATTGAACCGGCCCCCGAGCCGTCGCCGGAATCGCCAGACTGGGTTGCACTATCGGAGTATAATCCCCCACGCGGCACCCCATGTCCGGCGGCAATCAGATTCTGGGACGGGAGCGAACAGAGGCTAGGAAATTGGATGGAAGTACTCGTAATTACTGTCGAGAAACTTTATTCGGACGGACTGCTCACAGTCGATGATGCCCCGATACAATCTGGTGTGAAGACATATATGGTCAATACCGAGCCGGTAAATCCGACCGGAAAACGATTTGCAGCCCACAGAAGCATTGATGGAACGCCACTTATCGTCAATGTGAAGCTTAGCGCTTGGCAGGTCAGACAAAACACGAAAAAGCTGCTGCAGCGCTTTGGCCAAAACCCAACCGATGTATTTCTTCAGGTAAAGCAATAACCCCAAGTTAAGCTGCTCCCCCTGGGGAGATTGTTGCGTCTCAGCCACTTCCTTCGGCCCCTCCAGGGTTCAACTTATCCTCTCCCAGGATCAATCCTGAAAAGGGTGCCCTGAGGCCGCCATTTTCCTGCCGGGCAAATCTCCATGATCGATCCTGCCGTCCCTTCAATTTTTCAGAGTAAAATTCACGCAGCCGCGCCGCTTTCGGGCGTCTGGCCCCGTTCAGGTGCGTAGCGCCGGAAGCGACGTACTAGAGGCAGGTCCTGCTTTCCTCAGAGGACACCCCAGGAACGGATGAGGTAACGGTTTCGAGGAAGGACCGGGAATTCGCCGCCGAATAATTACCCATTGACGGCGAAAATACCCACGCCAGTCAGGGTTTTGACCGTAATGACTAGGCCGACTACGATGATGACAGCGGCGCTCACCGCGGGCAGACGCTGAATCCATTTGCCGTCGCCCGAAAACCGTTCTACCAGGGGTCTCGCCTTGACGATGAGTATGCCGATGGCGATGAGGATTGCGGCCAGGCCCAAACTGAAAGCCACCAGGAGCACCAGGCCGAAGGCAATGCGCTGCAGGGCCACTGCCAGCAACAGAATCACCAGGGCACCCGTACAAGGCACGATCCCGCCGGATATACCCAGGGCCAGCAAGCTGCCGAGGGTCACCTTCCCCGGTATCTCATGGCTGTGGCCGTGGCCGGTATCGTGTTCCCCATGAGGGTGATCGTGGTCTCCGTGGTGGTGCTTTTCTCCATGGCGGTGATTTTCTTCGTGGCTATGTCCGTGGTCCCCGTGGTCATGCTCCTTCTCATGGCTGTGGGCGTGATGCTCCCCATGGCTGTGGCTGTGACCATGGCCTTTTCCCCTGAGGTGGTTGGCCAGGAGCCAGCCGCCCAGACCCATGATCAGCAGTCCGGAGACCGTGCCGAGCCAGGGAAGAATCTGTTCGGGAAGGATGTACTGGGAAGCGAAGAGGGCTACCAGTCCAAGCAGAATGACGCTCGTGGTGTGGGTCAAGGTGACGATCCCACCAAGGAGAAGGGCGTTGCTCACCGTACCTCGGGTGCCGACGAGGTAGGCGGCGACGATGGTTTTGCCGTGCCCCGGTTCCAGTCCGTGGGCGGCGCCGAGGAAAAGGGCCAGGGCAAGTGCTGCGGCGATCAAACCGGCACTCAACTCCTCGCTGCGCAGCATATTGCCTAGGGCTCCCGTTTCCTCGTCTTCATCGGTCACTGCCGTACCTGCGACGCGGCCCTGGGCAGAGTCTTCCGCCGCCCGGGTGCGGGCAGGTTCGGCTTCCGGAATGTGTAGCGGCTGGGCATTCTCGTGACTCCAGGCCTGGACGGCGACAAGCAATGTGGCGAATAAGTATGGAATAATTCGTTCTTTAAGCATTTTTTTCTCCTTCGGCGGCGGTCACCCCTTGGGCACCACAAGGGCGCGGTCGCCGTAGGGGATCGAATCCATTCCGGTGTCGTAGATCCGCTCCAGAAAGTCCCTGTCCCAAGGGCGCTCGGCCGCCGGCAGGCGCTCCACCGAGCCGTCCTTGAGGAAGACGAAGTGGTCTCCGTAAAGAAAGGCGCTGTTGGGGTCGTGCAGCACGGCGAGGACGGTGAGGTCGGCGTCGACCAACTCGCGGATCAGTTGCAGCAGGTGGGCTTGGTTGAGGAAGTCGAGATGCGAGCTGGGCTCGTCGAGGAGGATGAGGCGAGGTTGCTGGGCAAGGACCCTGGCGATGCGGACGAGTTGTTGCTCGCCCCCGGACAGCTCGGTATAAGGGCGCTCCCTCAAGTGAATGATGCCGACCCTTTCCAGGGCTTCGATGCCCAGGGCGACGTCCTCCGGCTTGGGCACCCAGGTTACGTAGCTGGCGCGGCCGGTGAGAACCACTTCCTCCACCGAAAAGGGGAAAACCGGACGGTGGTGCTGGGGCAGGTAGCCGAGGACCCGGGCCCGCCCCCGGGAGGAGAAGGAGCGGATCTCTTCCCCCATGATCTGCACTTCACCGCGCTCGAAGTCGAGGAGGCCGGCGAGGATGCGCATGAGGGTCGACTTGCCGCTGCCGTTCTTGCCGAGAAGTACGGTGAACTGACCCTCCGGTATCTCCAGTGACACCTGGTCGAGGATCGGTCTTCCTTCATAGGCGAAGGACAGATCTTTGACCTCGATTGCCGCTTCTAGCTTTCCCATCCGATCCGCGCTTTCTTGAGAAGGAAGATGAAGAACGGTCCTCCGAGCAGTGTGGTAAAGACCCCCACCGGGATCTCGAAGGCCGCCATGGTGCGCGAGAAGGTGTCCACCAGGAGCAGAAAGGCACCGCCGAAGGCGAAGGACGCCGGCAAGGTGTGGCGATTGTCGGGCCCCAGCAGCATGCGCACCATGTGCGGAACCGCCAGGCCGATCATGCCGATGACGCCGGCCACGGCGATCGCCGCCGAGGCGGCCAGGGTTGCCGGAATGAGGATCAGCACCCGTTCGCGCTCCGGGTTCAGGCCGACGGCGCGGGCTTCCTCGTCGCCCTGGGCGAGCACGTTCATGCGCCAGCGGAAGAGGAAGAGCCAGACCACTCCGAGGCCCACTCCCGGAGCCGCGGACCGGAGCTTGGCCCAGCTCGAGTTGTGCAGGTTGCCCATGGTCCAGTGGACGATGGTCTGCAGTTTGTAGGGGTCGGTGAGAAACTGCACGATGGTCAGCAGGGCGGTGAAGATTCCGGTGACGATCACCCCCGAGAGGATGAGGGAGACCACCGATACGGTCTTGCGGGTCCGGGCGAGAAAGTAGGCCAGTCCCACCGCGAACAGGGCGAAGCCGAAGGCCGTGGGCTGCACCGGCAGCAAGGGTATGGTCAAGGCCAGGGCGGCGCCGAAGGCGGCGCCCGAGGAGAGGCCGAGAATGTAGGGGGCCACCAGGGGGTTGCGGAACATAGCCTGCAGGGCGTTGCCGGACGCGGCCAGGGCCCCCCCAACCATAAAGGTTAGGAGGATGCGCGGCATGCGCACCTCCCAGACGATGGTGCCGATCAGGGCTTCTTCGGGTCCGGCAACGGATTCGCGGAAGAGCAGGCCGTAAAGCCAGACGAGAATTTTTCCCGCCTCGGCGCTGGCCGAGGGACCGAGCAGGAGGGAGACGAAGAGGATCGGCAGCGGCAAAGCGTAGAGGAGGCGGCGGCGGAAGACGGTGTTCATCGGCGCTTTCCCTGGCCGAAGGTGAGAGGCGGCAGTTCCCCCAGGCGCCCGGCGTAGAGCTTGTTCAGCAGACTGCTGCGCAACTCCTCTGGGTCACCGGCGGGGAAACGATCGGGATGGCACCAGCGGGCGACGAGATCGAGGGTGAAGATGTACTTGAGGGTCCAGAAGTCGCATGAGAATGGATCGGGAAGCTCGTGGACCCGGCCGTTGCGCACCGCGGCGATGGAGCGCCAGCCGGACAGCCCGCCTATGTCCTCGGGGTCGAGCCGGTCGTTGCACCACATGACGATCAGTTCCGGGTTCCAGACGAGAACGTTCTCGAGGTTGACCACAAGGTGCTCCAGCTCGCTGCCGCCCGCCGCGTTGGTCCCTCCCGCCAAGTCGATCAACTCCTGTACAGTGCTGTTGCGGCCGGCGCTTACCAGAGGTCCCTGGGCCCACATGAAGTACACTCGGGGCGGGGTGTTGTCTTCGGAGGCAGGAAGGACCTTGAGCCGCACCGCCTCCAGTTCCTGCTGCGCCAGGGCGAGGAGTTCGGCCGCCCGTTCACCGGTCCCGGTCAGTTCGCCGAGTGCGGCTATTTCCCGATGGATGTCCTCGAAGCGCTCGATGAAAACCCCGAAGACCGGAATCCCCTTTTCTTCGAGTGCGGCGATTGACTCTTCCTGACCCGACCAGACGATGACCAGATCGGGCTGCAGTGCCACCATGCTCTCGATATTGATGAAATCCCAGTTTCCCGGCGTCGGCAGAGTGCGGTCGCGGATGCGTTCGTCCATGGCCTCGTAGTAGGGGAAGACGCTCCCCTGATAGACGTTGGTGGAAATCCCCACCAGGTGAGAATCGGCGCCGAGCATGTAGAGACCGCTGAGGGCGCTTTCGAGGAGGCAGACGATGCGCTCCGCCGGCTTGTCCAACTCGATGCGGCGGCCGCGGAAGTCGGTGGCGGCCACAGCCTCGGCAAAAACCGGATCAGGAGCGAGAAGGAGGGCGTATAGAAGCGAAAAGAGGACTGCGAGCCGCTGGCGCCCCACAGCAGCCGCTCCCGAAGGAAGGGCTGCCGTGGGGCTGCAGACTACAGCGGTCATAGGCTAGAAGCTAACCATCAGACCGGCGTTGGTCGAGAATCCGGGATCCTGGAAGCCCCAGGGCATCTCGAAGGTCTGGTTGGTGAGGTTGTAGGGCTCTAGGAAGAGGGTCAGATCGTACCCGTCCTGGGTGCTGACGGCGTACTGGACCCGGGCGTTCACCAGGAGGTAGCCGTCGAGGGGCTCGGAGTCCTTGTTGATGTCCTGGTAGATGCCGCTGTAGGACTGGGCCGTGATCGTCGCCCGCAGGCCCTGCGCCAGGGTCAGGTGGACGCCGAGGCCGATAGCGCTGTCGGGCACGAAGTTGATCTTGGCGCCGACCTTCTCTGGTTCCTCCTCGTTGTCCGTTACCTCGGCGTTGGTGTAGGTGTAGTTGGCGAACCACTCCACCATCTCGCTAAGGCGGTGGGTGACCTCCAGTTCGGCGCCGTTGGTCGTGGTTCCGCCGGCGTTGATGTCCTGAGACTGGGCTGGATCCCCCGCCGCCACCGGCACCACCCGCTGCACGATCTGGTCCTCAAGGGCGATGTTGAAGCCCCGCAGGCCGACCTGCAGACCCTCCATGGGCCGGTAGTTCACGCCCAGGTCGATGCTGGTGCCCGCCTCCGGGGTGATGTCCGGATTGGGCAGGTGGCCGCCCTTGCCGTCCGGGGGCACGGTGCCGCCAACCGACTTGAGGGAGGGCGCCTTGAAGCTGGTGCCCAGGTTGCCATAGACGGCGAGGGCGTCGCTCTGGTTGTAGCGCACCCCGGCGCTGTAGAGGAGCTTGCTCCAGGAATTGCTGTCCTCGTTCGGAGGAGCGCCCTGCAACAGCTCGATGTCGTGGGCGATGGTGGTGAAGCGCGCCCCGGCCCGCAGGGTGATCCCGTTGAGCCGGAACTCTTCCTGGGCGTAGAGTCCGAGGGCGGTGGCGGTGGCGTCGTTGCCGGGGCTGACCTCGCCGGTCTCACGGGATGTGGCGTAGGAGGCGAGTTGGTAGTCGGCGCCCACGGTGAGCACGTCCGACTCGCGGGTGATGACGGAGACGGAGAGATCGGTCGGAATGACCGACTGGTCGACGCCGTCCTCGGAGCGCAGCTCGCGGCTCTTGGGATCCTCCCAGATGCCGTCCTCCTCCCAGCGGCGCACATAGTCGCGGTAGCCGACCTTGGCGTTGGCGGTGATTTTGTCCGAAACCGGGTGCATGTAGCCTGCGTTCAGGGTGGTGTAGGTATGGGCGAAGTCCCGGTTGATACGCCCGGAGTCGCCGGTGTGCCAAGTGCGGTGGGCGTAGAGGGAGGCCCGCTGGCCGCTGTCGTTGAGGAAGTAGGTGCCCCGCATGTACAGCTTGGTCTTCTCGTACGCGGGGTTGCTGTCCATCTGCAGCCAGGAGTCCTCGGTGCCGTAGTCGGTGTAGTCGGAGTCCTCGTGGTGCCCCCCGAAAAAGAGGTGCAGGTTGCCAGCGGAGCGCTGGTGAAAGAAACGGCCGCCAATGGTGCTGTAGGAGCCGTAGTAGGCCGAAGCGCTGGTCCGCGTCTCCCTGACGCGCTCCTTGAGGATGAAGTTGGCAGTGCCGGCCAGGGGGGACTGATTGCCGGCGAAGTCCATGGCCAGATAGGTGGGATAGAGGACGGAGGCGGAGCCGCGCTGGTCCTCGACCCGCTGAAAGGCCCAGGCATCCAGGCTCTGGAGGTCGACGAAGGCGTCGATCGGCAACCCGTCGAGCATATATCCCTTGTAGGTGTGCGCCAGGCCTCCCGAGGATCCCCAGTTGGCGTCGTTGCGGGACAGCACGTTGGCGAAGTTGCCCGGGGTGTAGGAGAGCATCTCCGCCAAGTTGCCGTTGCCGAGAACCAGAGACCCCATTTCGTCGGCGGTGATGATGGAGATTTTCTGGGTCACGTTCCCCGGCGTCTGTGGCAGCTTGGAGCCGGTGACGATGACCTCCTCCATCTCGGGAACATCGGCCTCGTGGTCATCCCCAAAAGCGGAACCGACGCCGAGGCAGAGGACCAGCAAAAGGTGAAAAAGTCGCTTCATGGATGCCTCCTTGTGAAGTGGTGGGAGCCACTTGGTGAATGCGCGTCTGGGTGCCCGCCACCTTGCAGATGCGGGTGCTCCAGACATAGATTAGTCCATCGATTTACAAAAATTGTAACGATAATCTGGAACAACATCAAATTTGTCTCATCATAATAAAATACCAAATTTGCCCCAGATATGCTATAGTTAATTGGCGGAATACCCAAATATTGTGGAGACTGAGGTAAAGGAGAAGAAAGATGAACTTGCTGGCCGTGTTCGCCCACCCGGACGACGAGTCCTTCATCTGCGGCGGTACCCTGGCAAAAGCTGTAGCCGAAGGGCACCGGGTCCACCTCGTTTGCGCCACCCGCGGCGAGGAGGGGGAAATCGTTCATCCCGGGATCGACGGGGATCTTAATCCCAAGGGGGAGGACCGCGGTCGGTTGCGCGCCGTCGAGCTGGAAAGGGCCTGCGCCGCCATGGGCGTCGAACCGCCGATCTGGCTGGACCACTGCGATTCGGGGTTTCCCCACGAGGTCGGACGCGAGAATCCCCGCGCCCTCATGAACCAGGACATATTGGCGCTGGAGGGCCAGCTCCTGCCCATCGTCGCCGAGCTCAAGCCGGTGGTGATGATCACCTTCGATCCCCACGGCATCTATCCCCACATCGACCACGTCACCATCCACCGCGCCGCTACCGCGGCCTTCTGGTCGTGCGGCAGCCTCGTCCAGCCGGCGCCCAAGCGTCTGTTTTATCCGGCCTATGAACTGGAGGCCGTGCGCGAGACCCGGGAGCGCCATTCGAGCGCGACAATGGCGGTGGTGGATCCTGAATTCTGCGGAGTGTCAGCCGACTCGGTAGCCGCCACCGTCGACATCGGGGCTTATGCGGAGCAGAAGAAGAAGGCGGTCTGCGCCCACGCGTCCCAATTCGGAACCCCTGACCAGGTGCAGGCGCAAATCGAGAAAAGGCCCCACATGATGGCGGTGGAACACTACACTCTCGGCGGCTTGCGGGGCAGCTTCCCCCCCATGCCGGCAAGCAGCTTGTTCGCGGGAATGGAAGCGGGTTGAACCCGTCCGCTCAGACCCATTCTCAGCCTGAAACACCCTGCAGCACGCGATAGCTCCTCTCTGCCAGAGCCGCGGCGCTGAACCTTTCCTCAACCTGTTTCCGGGCTCTGGCTCCCATCCTCCGGCAGCGCTCGGGATCGAGCAGCAGACTGTGGAGTTTGGCGGCGATATCATCCACGTCGTCGGCAACCGCCAGAACTCCCGTTTCGCCGTCCACAATTATTTCGGGAGTGCTGCTGTGGTTCGCCCCTATGCTCGGCAGTCCGAATGCTCCAGCCTCCATAAAGACGTTGGCCATACCTTCGTTGACGCTGGTCATCAGGAAAATCCGCGCACAACTATAGAGGTCGTAGAGTTCCTCCGACATGGGCGGCAGGGCTCCCAGCAGGAATACGTCGCTGGAAACCTCCAACTCCCGTACCAGGTGCCGCAGCCGGGGCATCTGGGGACCATCTCCCACCACAATGTGACAGAGGTCCGGAATCTTCTCCCGGGCCCGCGCCACCGCGCGAATCGCTACATCCACCCGTTTGCGCCCGGTCAGACGAGTGACGGTCAACACTATCCGGCGATCGCGCAGAAACGGATATTTGCTCAAAGGGCGGGATGGATCGAAGCCATAGTCCGCGATTCGGGAAAAATCGAACCCGGAGGAATTGATGAAAATCTTCTTCCCGGACACCCCTTTGGAGACGGCCGCCTGCTTGAGGTAGGCACTGGCGGCGGCGATGGCCCCGGAGTGGCGGTAACAGCGCCGCTGGGGAATGCTTTGCAGGCGGGCAACGAGTCCTTTGCCGGGAAGGTGGGTGAGGATATCAGACCCTCGAATGCAGGAGACCACCGACAGGTTGCGCCCCCCCACCTTCCATAGCAGGCCAACTACCCGCGTTGCGGCCCCATTGGTGGTCCAAAGACTATGGGGCTGGAATCGCCGCAATGTGCGGCGCAACCAGCGCAGCACCACCAGGTAACGCCAGGGTCCGCCGGCCGTACAGGGGATGCGAATTATGCCGTAGGGTTGGTCCCGGTCGAACTCGTCACAAGCACGCCGTTCCCCCTGGGGAGCCAGGACGAGGACCTCCACTCCTTTGGCGCTCAACCCCTGTGCCAGGCGACTGGCATAAGTGGCCGTACCCACCGTCGCAGGCGGAAACTCCATGGCGAAAACCAGCACTTTGTAGGATTTCTCGGGCATAGGACGTGGGTCGAATTTGAGCATACCATCCAAGGTTGGGGAATATAGCGATCAAAATGGGGCTTATCCACTTGGTCCGAGGGACCGAGGTTTTGGTGGCATGCGGCGATTTCTCTATATTTGCAGCGCGATGAACTGCGGTATGGATCGAGGTCTGGCAGAGAAAGAACCGCCTCAGGAGGGGATGGAAACAACGGCATCATCACCGGGGCTGCCCACCGGGCAGGCGGAAGCCGAGAAGGATATAAAAGATCTCGCCGGTGGAGCCGCCGTTACTTTCCTGGGTAAGATTGCCCGGGTCTCCAGGGGTGCCTTCATCTGGGTAGTCACCCTGCTCTTCGGACTGGATGTTCTGGCGTTCTATTCGCTGGCCTGGGGCCTGGTGGCCACCCTGAACCGGGTCGGGCGTTTCGGCCTCCAGCGTGGCGTGGTGCGCTTCGTAGTGGAAGCTCGAACCAGGGGCGATGCGGCCGGCGCCGAGCGCGTCGTAGCCACCGCACTGGGGATTGGCCTGGTGGCGGGCGCCGCGGTGGCCATCGCCGTTTTCCTGAGCGCCGATTGGGTGGCAGCTTTCTACGACAAGCCTGTAGCCCCGGCGCTGCGCATCCTGGCCTGGTCGGCGCCGTTCATAGCGGTGGCATGGATTTTCATCGCCGCGGTCAGGGCCCTGCGGATCGTGCGCTACGGGGTCTACGTCATGTCCGTTGCCGGTCCCCTGATCCTGCTTGCGGGGGGCCTAGTGGCCGGCTTTACGGCGCCGAGCCTGGAGAATGTGGCCTGGGTGCAGTTCGCCATGGCGGTGGGAATTTGCCTTCTGGCCGCCTTTTACTTCCAGCGCTTGTTTTCTCTTCCCCATTGCCTCTCCCGTCTCGGGAGAGGATTCTCGTGGAAGGCCCTGACGCGATTTTCCTTTCCGGTGATGCTGACCGATCTTCTCCAGGGCCTGCTGACCCAGCTCGACGTTCTGATGCTTGGATGGTTCGTGCCCAAGGAGCAGATTTACCTGGTGGGGGTCTACGTCCTCGCCCGCCGCATCGCCAGCGCCATGCTCAAGGCGCCGCAAGCCTTCGATCCGATTTTCGGTCCCGTGGTCAGCGAGCTTACCTACCGCGAGCAACATCAGGAGCTTGCCCACCGCTTCGTGGTGGTCTCGCGCTGGATTCTGACCGTAAATCTCCCTGTTTTTGCCGGCATCCTGATTGTCGGCGACCACATCCTGGTTCTGCTGTCCGGCACCCAGGTGGCGGCCGCCGCGGAGGTCGAAGTGGGAATCAAGATACTTTTTCTGCTCTGCATCGGCATGATGGTCCAGGGTACCTTCGCCCTGATCGGACCGATGCTGGCCATGTCGGGCCGGCCCTATCTCAATCTTTTCAACAACAGCCTCTGGCTGGCGGCCAATTTCCTCCTCAACTTCTGGCTCATAGGGCGCTACGGCATTGTGGGCGCCGCCCTCGGGGCCACCCTTTCCATGCTGCTGGTCAACATTCTGCGCCTGGCTCAAGTACAATTGATTTATCATATCAGGCCCTTCCGCCGCTCCCAGCTCAAACCGCTGGTGGCCGCCTTTGGCGCGGCTCTGGCGGCATGGCTGAGCGAGGATGTCTTCACTGGAATGGTCTGGTCGACGGCAGGTGTCCTCGCCGTTTTTCTGGGGGTTTATATCTCTCTCCTTTACCTACTGGGCATGGAAGCGGAAGACCGGGTGCTCATGCGCCGGATAAGGCACTGGATTGAGCACCACCCGCAGCGGAGAAAGGGCAATCAAGGTGAAAATATTTCCGGTGGCACCGGATAGGACGGATGGACGATGCGAGCAATTATTCTGGCGGCTGGAGCGGGCACGCGCCTCAGCCCTCTGACCAATGGGTGTCCCAAGTGCCTGGTGCCGGTGGGCGACAAGGCTCTCGCCGACTACCAGGTCCGGGCCCTGCGGGCGGTGGGGGTGGAGGACATTGTCCTGGTGGTCGGCTGTGAAGCCGGCCAGATCCGCCGGCACTACGGCGAGGCAGTGCGCTATATAGAAAACCCCGACTATCTGACCACCAACAGCATCTACTCCCTCTACCTGGCCCGCGGCGAACTGGATGGGGATATTTTCCTCTTCAACTGTGACATCCTCTTCCATCCGGAGATGCTGCACCGCATGCTGGCGGCGGAGTTCCCCAACTTGCTCGCGGTGGATTCCCGCTCAGAGCGCCAGGCCGGCGAGATGAACGTAGCCATCGACCAGGAGGGCAGGGTCCGGGCCATCGGCAAGGAGTTGGATCCGGGCGCGGCCCAATCTCAGAGCGTGCAACTGGTGAAGTTCGATGGGGCTGGCGCCGCTCTGGTGCGCGCTGAAGTGGAGCGCCTCGTCCTCATGCGGAAAATGGACGGGTTTCCCACCGCAGCCTATGGTCCCCTCATCGAGTCTGGTCTGCTGCGCGCGGTGGAAGGAGGCGATTTGCCCTGGACCGAGGTCGACTCCATGGAAGATTACGAGCATGCCCTGAAAACGGTTCTGCCGTATTTAGAGGGTCTCTGATCCCCCTTGACAACACCCATCCCCCGCCGCTGGTCTGCATAGATGCGACCAGGGCCGCCGCCGCCTACGAGCTCTGGGGCATGACCCTGGTCGAGCGCCAGATGCGCCAGCTGGCCCTCAAGGGTGCGCGGCGCTTTCGCATCTGGGTTTCTCCCGAAACCGCGGCGCGGGCGGCGAAGTTGCGCCCGGACCTCGACAAACTGTACCAGGTCGAGCGCACTTTCACCACGGTTAAGGGTGTGCCGCGGTTCAACCAGGAGTTGGCCCGGGTGCAGGAGGATGCAGTGGTGCTGGAAGGCGACGTGCTCTACGACGAACGCATCCTGACCCACCTGCTGCAGAGCGGGCCGGGTTGCCGGGTGAAGGGGGAGCAAGGGACTGCGGCGCTGTATCTGGACGCTGAAGGGATGGACCGGTTGGCTCGATGCCTGCCGGCCCCGGAGGCAGCCCTTCCTAACTCGTTGGGGGGATTGCTGGAAGCGTCCTCGGCCGCGGCCGGGCTGCGCACCTGGACCCCTGGCGACCTCGATTCCTACGTGCCCTCCTTGCGCTTGAAGATGGATCCCTACATGGTGAGGGTGGCGGCGACCGATCAGCTCCGCTGCCTCGATCGCTTGATGTACCGCCGCACCTTCAAGGGGGCCATCGACGCGGTCGCCCGCTACGGCTACTACTATCCGGTGCGCTGGCTCACCCGCCGTCTGAGCAAGAGGGAGGTGGCTCCCAATCTGGTCACCGTCCTTTCCGTGCTGTGCATCTGGGCCGCCATCCCCTGCTTCGGGTGGGGATGGCTCGGTGCCGGAGCGCTGGTCGCGTGGGCCGGGGTCATTCTCGATTCGGTGGACGGCAAATTAGCGCGCCTCCGGCTTCACCTGAGCGCCAGGATGGGAGCGCTGGAGCACATTCTCGCGGCGCCGGGACTGGGACTGTGGTACCTGGCCTGGGGCTGGCACTTGAGCGCCGGAAAGCTGCTGTCCGTCGCACCCGAGGCTGTGTGGACCTGGACCGCGTTGGCAGCCTTCGCCCTCGACAAGGTCGTCAGCGGCGTCTTCAAGGGGTGCTACGGCAGAGAGCTATTCGACTACCGGCCGGTGGACGCGGTGTTCCACCTCTTCGCCGCGCGCCGGAATATAACCCTGGTGATCCTGACTGCGGGAGCCGCCGCAGGCGGCGAAAAAGAAGCGTTCGTGGTGCTGACCCTGTGGACCCTGGCAACCCTGTTCTTCCACGCTTTGCGCTTCGCCTGGATAGCGGCCACGGCGAGGTTTGAGACTTCATCCGGGAGCCGGTCCGGCCGGGAAAAATGAACCCCTCGACCATTTCAATCCGCGGCGCCAGCCAACACAATCTCCGCAACCTCGACCTGGACCTTCCCCACGCCAGCCTGATCGCCATCAGTGGGGTTTCCGGCTCGGGAAAAACTTCCCTGGCCTTCGACACCATTTACGCCGAGGCGCGCCGGCGCTACCTGATGACCCTGGACCGCAGGGGACAGGGGCTGGTGCGGCGGCTCAAGGCTCCTAGGGTCCGGACCCTCGAGGGGCTGGCCCCGGCAGTCGCCATCGGCCAGGACCGCAGCCAGAATAATCCACGTTCGACGGTGGCCACCCTGGCCGGAACATACCACTACCTGCGCCTGCTTTTTGCCCGCCTGGGGCGTCCCTTCTGTCTTGACTGCGGGGCGGAGGTAGAGTCTCAGCGTTTCGAGGAGGTTTACGAGAAGGTTGCCGGTCTGCCCGCCGCTACGAAGCTGCTGGTGCTGGCGCCGCGCCGGCTGGAAGAAGGCGAAAGTGCCGTTGCCGCCCTGGAGTGGATCGAAGAACGAGGCTACCGCCGCCTGCGGGTGGATGGCGTCATCCGGCTCCTTGAGGAGGTAGATCAGGCCGCCCTCGGAGAGGGCGGCTTCGATGTCGTGGTGGATCGCCTGGCCGTCAGGCAAGACAACCGCCGCCGTCTCAAGGGCTCCTTGCAGGCGGCCGTGGAGGCCGGAGCCGGCCGGGTTGTTGTGGTCGCCGGCGAATCCGGCGAAGAGATGGCCTTCTCGGTGCGGCCCGGTTGCCCGGCTTGCGGTGCACCCTTCCATCCCATCTCGCCGGCGCTGTTCTCCTTCAACAGTTCGCAGGGAGCCTGCCCTGCATGTGGCGGGTTGGGGGTGAGCAGCGGCCCGAGCATGGACCGGGTCTTCGACCGCGGCGCAGCCGCTGTGGCGGCGGCGCTGGCACCGCTGTGGCAGGAGTTCGGTCACCGGGAATTGCGCCGAAAGGTGGAAAAATACTGCCGTGAAGCGGGTATGGACTCCGAAGCAGCGCTGCATGAATGGCCCCCGGAGATGGCCTCCCGGCTGTGGAAAGGGACCAGGCGGCGAGGGGGGTTTGCCGGGGTGGAGCGCTGGCTGGAGCAGCGCCGCGGCCAGGCCTCCGGCGCCGAATTGACTTGGCTGGAGGAACGTTTGGGGGACCGGGTGTGCCTCGAGTGCCAGGGCACGCGGCTCAGGCCCGAGGCTCTGTCGGTGAGGATCGGCGAGCATTCCATCGCCTCGGTGTGCAAGCGCTCCATCGAATCCGCCGCCGCCCTGTTCGCGGAGATGGATTTCACCGGGCCCGGCGCTGCAATCGGTGCCGCTCTGGGGCAGCCGATTCGCCTCGGGCTGCTCAGCTTCGAGTCCCTCGGACTGGGGTACCTCGGGCTGGGGCGCAGGACGGATTCCATCTCCACCGGCGAGTTGCAGCGCCTGCGCCTGGGGGCGGCGCTGGGCTCAGGTATGACCCAGGTTCTCTACGTCCTGGACGAGCCCAGCGTCGGGCTGCACGCCCGCGACGTGAGGCGCCTGCGCCGCGCCCTGGAGGAACTGCGCGACGCCGGCAATACGGTTCTGGTGGTGGAGCACGAGGCCGGGATCATCGGCGCTGCCGATTACGTGGTCGAGCTGGGGCCGGGTGCCGGCGTTCGAGGCGGACGCATCGTAGCCCAGGGCTCACCGCAGAAAATCGCCGCCGCGGGAACTCTTACCGGACAATACCTCAGCGGCGCGCTGCGGCTTGGCCGCAGGGAAAGGCGCCGCACCGGGTCCGGGGGTTGGCTCGAATTGCGCGGTCTCCGCGGCCACAACCTGAAGAACATCGACGTTTCCCTCCCCCTGGGGAACCTGGTCTGTATCACCGGAGTGTCCGGTTCGGGCAAGAGCACCCTGGTGAACGGCACCCTGAAGCCTTTGCTGGCGGCCCGGCTGCAGGGAGCAGAGGGCCCGCCCCTTGCCCACGACTCTTGTGCGGGACTGGAAAATCTCGAGCGGGTGGTTGCCGTCGACCAGAAACCCATCGGCCGCACTTCGCGCTCCAACGTGGCGTCCTACGCCGGCCTGCTGGGCCCCCTGCGCCAGCTTTACGCCGAGTTGCCCCAGGCGCGGTTGCGCGCCTACAAACCGGCCCACTTCAGCTTCAATGCGTCCGAGGGGGCATGCGCCCAATGCAGCGGCAGTGGCGTCGCCGCCTCGCACCCGGGGAATTTCGAGGATCTGGAGTCGGTCTGCCCCAGTTGCAGCGGCCGGCGCTACAAGGCCGAGGTGCTCGACATACGCTACCGGGGCAGGAGCATTGCCGAAGTCCTGGAGTTGAGCGTCGACGCAGCCCTGGTGGATTTCGACGCGATTCCGGAACTCGCCCGCCGCTTGCGGGTACTGGACCAGGTGGGTCTGGGCTACCTGCGCCTGGGACAGCCGGCCGGCAGCTTTTCCGGCGGGGAGGCGCAGCGGGTGAAGCTGGGCGCCGAACTGGGCCGGGCGCGGAAAACCCACACGTTCTATATCCTGGACGAGCCCACCACCGGCTTGCACCTGGAGGACACCCGTTACCTGCTGGGCCTGCTACAGGGTCTGGTGGACGAGGGCAATTCGGTGGTGGTGGTGGAGCATCAGATGGAGTTGATCGCCGCCGCGGACCACGTCATCGACCTGGGGCCCGAAGGCGGCGAAGCGGGGGGCAGGATTGTTGCCGTGGGATCGCCGCAGGAAATCGCCGGGATAGAGGCTTCCTGGACCGGAAGGGTTTTGCGCAATCACTTCGAAAAAGATTCAGGCGGTGGGGCAGGATAGTCCGAGGGAGGGGGTGTCGGAGCTGCCCCGCCCTCTTTAGCCGGAAGGAACGGTGGATGTTGGAGATAAATGCAACCCAGAGCTACATGTGCGAAACCGGGGTCGATGCCTGGCTGGTCTACGACTTCCGTGGCAGCAATCCGGTCCTGTGGCAACTTGTCGAGGGAATGAGGGCGACGACCCGCAGGAGCTTCCTGCTCCTGCCCGCGCGAGGGGAGGCCAGGATCATTGCCCATGCTATTGAGAAGGAAGTCTTCGCAGGTCTGGGCATGGAGGTCGAGACTTACGCGGGTTGGGGTGAAATGTGCGATCGGGTGCGGGGCGCATTGAGGGGGTGTGCCAGGGTGGCCATGGAGTACTCGCCCAGGGGCGAGTTGCCCGTACTTTCCTGGGTGGATGGCGGCACTCTGGAACTGATCAGGTCCTTCGGGGTTGAGGTGGTTTCTTCCGCGCCTCTCTCCCAGGTGGCGCTCACCCTGTGGAGCGCGGCCGCCCTGCAGTCCCATCTGGACGCGTGCCGCCAGGTGGCCGAGGTCAAAGACGCCGCCTTCGACTACATCCGCGAGGGTTTGCGAGGGGGAGCGTCCCTGACTGAGTTCGACGTACAGCAGTTTATCCTGGGTGAGTTTCGCCGCCGCAACCTGGAAACGGACCACCCGCCCATTGTCGGCGCCAACGCCAACAGCGGCAATCCCCACTACGAGCCCGGGGCCGATAGTTCGCCACCGATCGCGAGGGGAGATTGGGTGCTGATCGACCTGTGGGCTCGGCGCCCGGGGGAGCAGAACGTTTTCGGCGACATCACCTGGGTCGGCTACGCCGGAGCCGAGATTCCGGAAACTTGCCAACGCATTTTCGACCTGGTCGCCCGGGCGCGCGACAAGGTGGTGGAGCGCTTGCGCCGGAACTGGGGCGCGGACAGATCGCTCCAGGGTTGGGAACTGGATCGGGTGGCGCGCGATCATATAGCCGCGGCCGGGTACGCCTCCCACTTCCCCCACCGCACCGGACACAGTCTGGGACCGGGTCCGAAGGTGCACGCCCTGGGGGTGAACCTGGACGATCTGGAAACCCACGACACCCGCGAAGTTCTGCCGGGAACGGGATTTTCGGTGGAGCCCGGGATCTACCTGGCCGAATTCGGGGTGAGACTGGAGATCAACGTCTACGTGGATGGACGGGCAGGACCCACGGTCACCACGCCGATTCAAGACGAGGTGGTCAGGCTCGCCTAGGGTTCCGCTTCATCCGGGCCGGCCCTCCCGCGCACCTGGGCGGGAGTCCATTCCCCAGGATCCGATTCCGGCGGTTGCCCTGGTCGAGAGCAACCCCTATCATAAAAGCCGTTTCAATGTTCCCCCCGGACCGTGGCGCGCCGGATCGAGGATGAAGGGACTGAGGGCGCCCGCAAAGGGGAGAGGCAGCCCCTCTCCCGGTGCATAGGACCCTCGGGTTCGGAGGCCAAAAGGGCCACCCGGGTCTCACCTCGGCCGTGTTCGATCCCAGGCCGACGGGGAACGCGTGAACGGTTTTTCCTGGAATCCCTCCAGGTTTTGCAGCCGGAGGAAGCATGAGCAAAGCCTTCTACGTCACCACCCCGATTTACTACGTCAATGACGTGCCCCACATAGGCCACGCCTATACCACGGTGATAGCGGATTTTCTGGCTCGCTTCCATCGCCTGGATGGTTACGATACCTACTCGCTCACGGGCACCGACGAACACGGGGAGAAGATCTGGCAGGCCGCCGCCGCCGCCGGCGAGGAGACCCAGGCTTTCGTGGACCAGATCAGCCGCCGCTTCCGCGCTGCCTGGGAAGTGCTGGACATCGGCTACGACGATTTCGTTCGCACCACCGAGGAGCGCCACAAGAAGGTGGTTGCCGACGTGCTGCGGCGGGTCCACGCTCGGGGAGATATCTACTACGACGAGTACGAGGGGGACTACTGCGTGGGCTGTGAGCGCTTTCTGACCGAGAAGGAATTGGTGGAGGGCAAGTGCCCCGACCATCAATTGAAGCCGGAGCGCCGCAGAGAAGGCAACTATTTCTTCCGCATGGAGAAGTATCGCGCCTGGCTGCGTCAGCATATCCTGGACCATGAGGATTTCATCCGGCCGCGGGGCTATCGCAAGGAGGTTCTGTCCATGCTCTCCGAACCCATCGGAGACCTGTCGATCTCGCGGCCCCGGGAGCGGCTGTACTGGGGTGTGCCTTTGCCCTGGGACGACAAGCACGTGACTTACGTGTGGGTCGATGCCCTTTTGAACTACATCTCCGCTATCGACTTCGATGCCGGTGAGAAGTACCGGCGCTTCTGGCCGGTGGCCCAGCACCTCATCGGCAAGGATATTCTCAAAGCCCACGCCGTGTTCTGGCCCACCATGTTGAAGGCCGCGGATATTCCTCTCTACCGCCGCCTCAACGTGGGCGGGTTCCTCGTGGGCGCCGACGGGCGCAAGATGAGCAAGTCCCTGGGCAACGTGGTCGACCCCTTCGAGCTGGCCCACAAATACGGCGCCGACGCGGTGCGCTACTACCTGCTCAAGGATACCGTCTATGGCCAGGACAGCGCGGTGGGCGAAGCTTCTCTGGTGGAGCGTTACAACGCCGATCTGGCCAACGATCTGGGCAATCTCCTGGCGCGGGTCCGGGCCCTTCTCACGCGCCACTGCGGAGGGATTCTGAGCCTGCCCCGGCTGCAGGAGGGGGACAGCGGAATCGTCGATGCGGGTACGGCTCTGGCCGCCGCGGCGCGCTCCCTGGTCCACGACTCGAAATTCTATGCCGCCCTGGAGGAAGTCATGCAGTTCGTGCGCCGGTTGAATCGCTACTTCAACGACGAGGAGCCCTGGAGACTGGCGCGGGATGCGCAGCAAAAGGAGCGCCTGGGCACGGTGCTTTACAACGTGGTTGAAGGACTGCGCATTGCCTCGGTGTTGCTGGAGCCGGCCATGCCGAAAAAAGCGGCTCAGATCCGCACCAGTCTCGGTCTCGGGGACTACACCCTGGAAGATGCCGGGCGCTGGGGATTGGCGCCGCCTGGAACCAGGGTGCCGGAGGAGGCGCCCCTCCTTTTTCCGAAGGCCGAACTGGACCAGGGCGCCGCGTCCGCAGGAAAAAACAACCAGGAGCACAAGGATCCGGATGCAATGGCGGAGCAGATCAGTATGGATGAATTTTCCCGCATGGAACTGAGGATAGCCGAGGTGGTGGAGGCCGAGAAAGTGCCCAAAACCGACAAGCTGCTCAAGCTGACCCTGAGTCTGGGGCAGCAGCGGCGCACGGTGGTCAGCGGCATCGCCGAGAGCTACGAACCGGGGGAACTGGTGGGCAGGAAGGTGGTTCTGGTGGCCAACCTCAAGCCCGCCAGGCTGCGCGGCATTGTCTCCGAGGGTATGGTGCTGGCCGCCATCGGCGCCGGGGACGTGCTGGCTCTGGTGGCGCCGGACCGGGATATGCCGGCTGGCGCGGAGGTGCGCTGAAGCGATTCCTTTTTCGGGAGAAAGGATGGAGATGGGGGAGATCCGGGTGGGATTCATCGGTTGTGGCGCCAATGCCAGGGGGCATATGCGCCAAGTGCTGGAAATTCCGGAGGTGGAGGTGGTAGGACTGTGCGACCTCGATCCCCTCAGTCTGGGTCAGGCGCAAGAGCAATTTGCGCAGCTCGAGGATAAACCGACATTCCGGGATTACCGGAAAATGCTGGAACGGGTGGAGATGGACGCGGTGGAAATCTCCACCCCCCACACCCTTCACTTCGACCTGATTGTTGCGGCTCTGGACAGAGGCCTCCACGTGTTGACCGAAAAGCCCATGGTGTGCACCGTGGACCACGCCCGGCAGGTAATCCGCAAGGCGGAGGAGGCCGGCAAGATTCTGATGATTTCCTACCAGCGCCATCTGGCGCCCCAGTTCCGCTACGTGCGCAGTCAGATCATGGCTGGAGAACTGGGAGAGGTTCAGTTCGTGGCGGCATTGCAGGACCAGAAGTGGTACGAAGGCGCCAGGGGCGCCTGGCGCCAGCAGTTGGCCCTCTCCGGAGGAGGGCAGTTGAACGATTCGGGCAGCCACCTTCTGGACATCGTGCTGTGGATGACCGGCCTGGAAGTGGAAGAGGTGCAGGCCTACATGGAGTACTTCGACTCCGAGGTGGATATCAATTCGGCCCTTTGCGTGCGCTTCAAGGGCGGGGCGCTGGGCAATCTGTCCGTAGTGGGGAGGGGGCCCGCAAGGGGCATATGGGAAGATATCACCATCTGGGGCAGCAAAGCCGCCTTCTACATGCGCAATGGCCATATCACCTATAAAACGGCGCACCACCCCATGGAGAGCTTCGAGCCCGGCGGATTCCCTGCCGCCATCAGCCCGGACCGCAACTTCGTCGACGCCATTCTGGGCAAGGACGAGGTCCAGGTGCCGGCTCTTTGCGGCTTGCGTGTCATCCAGCTCACCGAAGCCGCCTGGGAGTCGGCGCGCCGGGGAATTCCGGTCAAGGTGAAGGGTTGAGTCGCGCCGCGGCCGAAGCCGGGAACTGCGGCAATGTCCCTGTGTGCCCGGACCCGCCCAATACAACACGGAAATGGAGATGGCCCCATGAGCTGGAAATTTGAGCGCGTCGCCGGTCCCTTCGGTTTCGCCGAAGGGCCTGCCTGGGACGGGGAGGCGGTCCTTTTTACCGACATACCGAACAGCCGCATCATGCGCTACGACTGCAACGGTGGCGAGTGCATCCCATTCCGCACCGCGACGAACGAGGCCAACGGGCTGCTGTTCGACCGGGAAGGTCGGCTCTACGCCTGCGAGGGAGGGGGACGGAGGATTGTGCACTACCACCCCGACGGCACCTCCACCGTCATTTCCGACCGCTTCGAAGGCAAGCGCCTCAACAGCCCCAACGACCTGGCTTTCGATGCCGGAGGAAGGCTGTGGTTTACCGACCCGCGCTACGGCGAGGAGGTCGACGACCTGGAGCTCGATCACCAGTCGGTATTCCGTCTGGACCCCGGGTCAGGCGGCGACTGGGAGATCCGCCGCGCTACCTTCGACACTACCAGGCCCAACGGCCTTTTGGTCTCCCCGGACCAGCGGTGGCTCTACGTGGCCCAGAGCCACTATGGCGCAAAGCTGGAGCTGCGCGCCTATCCCATCGACGGAGAGGGCGCCCTGGGCCCCTACGAGGTGCTGCACAATTTTCATCCCCATCGCGGCATCGACGGCATGTGCCTGGACACCGACGGCAACATCGTCGCCACGGCGGGATGGGAGGAAAGCGGACCAGGACCCATGATCTACGTATTTTCTCCCCGCGGACGGGTGCTGGCGACCCATCCGGTGCCGGCGGACAGGCCGACGAATTGTACCTTCGGCGATGCCGACCGCAAGAGCCTTTACGTCACCGCGAGCGGCTGCCTGTTCCGCGCCCGTACCGAGCATAGGGGATATTTGATTTTTCCACCCGGGTAATTCATGCAAGCCGTGGTGAAGGATCCGCTGTCCGGGGTGCGGCTCAATAGGAGCGGCGGCTGGTAGGGCGAGGGCTTCACAGGCCGAGAGAAGGAGGGTCCCGATGTTGAAGGCAGGATTTATTGGCGCCGGCGGTCGCAGCCGGGGAGCGCACTACCCCAGCGTAGCGCGCTTACCGGAGGTGGAGATGAAAGCAGTGTGCGAGCTGGACGAGGAACGACTGGGCCAAATTGTGCGGGAATACCACTTCGACCATGTGTTCACCGACCATCGCCGCATGCTGAACGAAGTTGATCTGGACGTCGTCTACTGCGTCATGAAGGAGCAGTGGGTGCTGGGTCCCGCTCTCGATTGCATCAATGCGGGCAAGCACGTTTTCATCGAGAAACCGCCGGGCGCCAATAGCGCCGAGACCCGGCGCATGCTCGATGCGGCGGTTGCCAACGACGTCCATGTGATGGTGGGATTTCAGCGCCGCTACGCCGCGGTGACGCGGGAGGCCATGCGCCGCGTTGCCGCCAAGGGGCCGGTATCGCTGGCCACGGCCACGTTCAACAAGCAGATTCTGGGCGGGGACGGCAAAGAATTCTCGACGACGCTGTGGAACGATGTCTGTCACGTCGTGGATCTGCTGCGCTACATGGCCTCCGGCGAACCGGTGGAAGTGCATGCCTACCGTGACAAATTCGGCAGTGAGAGCCGCAACCACTACACCGCCCTGGTGCGCTTCGACAACGGAGCGACCGGGGCGGTTTTCGGCAATCGGGCTTCCGGCGGGCGCGTCCTGCGCTCCGAGTTGCACGGAGTGGCCATTGGCTGCTACATGAAGATCCCGGGGGAAATCGAAATTCACGAAGACAACGAGAGTCGAGTATTGGGCGGCTGGGAGGTCGACGGCGTCGACAGGGACGACGTTCCTCGCTACGAGGGCACCCTCACCATGCACGAGCACTTCGTCGACTGCATCCTCAACAACAAAACCCCGATCTCCGACCTGCGCGATGCGATCCATTCCATCCATCTGGTCGATCAGATCGAGGGCAAGGGACCAGACTCCTGACCAACGGCCGGCGGGCCAGGAGCCACCCGGCCTCAGCCCGCCGCAGGGGAGAGGGCCGGGTCCGGTCTTTTTGCGGTGGTGGCTCGAGTAGCCCGCGCCAGAGAGCCTTATGGTACTGAAATCGGCCATCGAGGCCATCGGCCGGACACCGCTGGTGGAGTTGAGCCGGCTGACCGAGGAACTGGACGGCAGGATCCTTGCCAAGCTGGAGTATCTGAACCCGGGTTTTTCCAAGAAGGACCGGATTGCCCGCCAGATTATTGAAGAGGGGGAGGAAGGCGGCTCCCTGCGCCGGGGACAGACCGTGGTCGAGTTGACCAGCGGCAATACGGGGACCGGGCTCGCCATCGTTTGCGCGGTCAAAGGTTACCCTCTGATCGCGGTCATGTCCAAAGGCAACTCGGTGGAGAGGGCGCGCATGCTGGCGGCCCTGGGCGCCGAGGTAGTTCTCGTCGACCAGATGCCCGGTTCCATTCCCGGGCAGGTCTCGGGCGCGGACCTTGAGCTGGTGGAGCGGCAGACCTGCAGGATAGTGGCGGAGCGCAACGCCTTCCGCGCCGACCAGTTCAGGAACCGGGGCAATTTCCGCGCCCATTACCTTCACACCGGGCCGGAGATTCTGGAGCAGGCAGGGTCTCAAATCGATGGGTTCTGCGATTTCGTCGGCAGTGCGGGCACGTTTGCCGGCTGCGCCGCCGCCTTCAAGGAATACAGCCCCGACATCAAGTGTTTCGTGGTCGAGCCGCGGGGCGCTGCAGTCCTGGCCGGGGAAAGGGTGGCGACCCCGGATCATCCCATTCAAGGCGGCGGCTATTCCCTGGCTGAATTGGCCCTGCTGCAAAAGGAGCACGTGGATGGATTTGTCCAGGTGGGCGCGGCCGAGGCCATTGCGTCTGCCAGGGCGCTGGCGCGCCGTGAAGGGATCTTCGCGGGATTCTCCTCAGGCGCCAATATCTGCGCCGCGACGCGCCTCCTCCGGGGGGAATTGCGGGGAAAAACAATCGTTGTTACGGTGAACGATTCCGGATTGAAATATCTCAGCACTAACCTGTGGGAGTGACCCAGCCCGGAGAGGGGACTGCCATGTTCTTGAAGCTCAACTCGACGGCTTTGAAGTCGTCGCGCCGCTGCCGGAGGCGAGCTTGATCGTCGTCAGCAGCATCAACGGCAAGATCGGGCTGCCGGCCGCCCTCGCGGTGATGGAGGGCGGGGGCAGCGCCGTGGACGCGGTGGAGGCGGGGACGCACCTGGTGGAGCGCAATGTGCGGGATCAGAGCGTGGGCCTTGGCGGACTGCCCAACCTGCCCGGCGAGGTCCGTCTGGACGCTGCCATCATGGATGGACGCACCCTGCGCGCTGGCGCCGTCGGGTCGGTGCGCGGCTGCGTGCACGTGATTACCCTGGCCCGCCGGGTCATGGAGAAGACGCCGCACGTATTCCTGGTCGGTGCCGGGGCCGAGCGCTTGGCGCGCGAGCTGGGCATGGCAGCGGAAGAGCTGTTGACCCCCGCCGCAGAGGCCAAGTGGCGCCAGGGACTGCTGCACCACTACCCTGGCCTCGAGCTGGACCAGTTGGACTCGCAGGGCGAGATCCTCGATATGGTGAGGACCCTGAACCAGCCCATGGCCGGGTGGGCACCGGAGGCCCCCCACGGCACGGTCAACTTCATCGCCCGCGACGGCAAAGGCAACCTGGCGACCGCGGTGAGCACCAGCGGCTGGCCCTGGAGTTATCCCGGACGCCTGGGGGACTCGCCGGTGATCGGCGCCGGATCCTACGCCGACAACCGCTGGGGGGCGGCCGCATCGACCGGCACCGGGGAGGTGGTGTTGCGCACCTCCGCAACCCGCAGTATCATCCTCTACATGAAGATGGGGCTGGACCTGGCCCCGGCCGTGAAGGAGGCACTGAGGGACCTGCGCGACTTGCGCGATCCCTATGCCGATCACATCGCCGTCATCGCCATGGACCGCAGCGGTGCCCACGTGGGTTACGCCCACCGCCCCGGGGCGCGCTACGCCTGGATGGGCGCCGGGATGGAAGAACCGCAGGAATGTCCTATGGCAGCGCCGGATATGGAACCGGCGGAAAACCGGGTCGAGGGAGAAGAGCAGTAATGAAGAGACGAGTATTGGGAAGAACGGGTCTCGAAGTGAGCGAGTTGGGACTTGGTGGAGCCTTCGTATCCGCGAAAGGGGGTCCCTACGAGCAGGCCAGAGATGCCGTGCACCGCGCCTTGGAGCTGGGCATCTATTTCATCGATACGGCGCCCGGCTACAACGACAGTGAAGAAGTGCTGGGGAAAGCCCTCGCAGGAGTGGAGACACCGGTGGTGATTTCCACCAAGCTGGGCGGCAGGCCCCAGCCCTTTCGCCCTCGCGATCCCCAGGGCCTGCGCCAGTCCATCGACAACAGCCTGCGCCTGCTGCAGCGCGACTACATCGACATCCTCATGATCCACGAACCGGACCGGACCGGGCAGTACGACTGGTGGACGGACGCGGAGAATTACCTCGGGCCGGTGCTGGATGTGATGGACGAGTGCAAGGAGAAAGGTGTCATCCGCCATACCGGAATAGGGGGAACGACGGCATACGAGATCGAGCCCATCATGCGCACCGGACGCTTCGATGTGGTATTGACCGCCTTCAACTACAGTCTACTGTGGCGCGAGGCCGAGCACGTGGTCCTGCCGGCGGCCAAGGAGCTCAACATGGGCGTAGTGGTGGGGTCGCCGCTGCAGCAGGGGGCTCTGGCGCGGCGCTACGACGCCGAGGTGCGGCACGGAGCGCGGTGGCTGAGCCTGCCGCGGCGGAACCAATACATCGCTCTCTACGGTTTTCTCGACGAGATCGGCATGTCGCTCCCAGAGCTGGGATTGCGCTTCGTCATCTCCAATCCGGATATTTCCTGCGTCCTGACCGGGGCGCGCTCTTCCGTCGAAGTCGAGTCCAATGTGGCTGTGGTGGAGAAGGGGGGGCTGCCCGCGGACGTGCTCGCACGCCTGGACGAGATCGCCGCCATGGTTCCCTTCAGACCTTTCGAGGAGGCCTTCAACCTGCCCTTCGGGCGGGAACACCGCGGTCTCATGGTGGCCGGGTCCAACGAAAAACCACGTCAAAGGAGGTAATCCATGAAGATTCCCATTCTCCACGGTCCCCGCGATTTGCGCCTCGAGGACCAGGAACTGGACAGCGACAACCTTAAACCCCACGAGGTCTGGGTAGAGACCGAGATCAGCGCTTTCAAGATCGGCACGGACAGGGGAAACTACGAAGGGGCAGAGGATGTGCCCGGGGCGCCGACCTATCCGCGGCCGGTAGGCGACAGCAGCCTGGGCATGGTTCGAGGAATGGGAAGTGCCGTGGAAGGCCTGGAACTTGGCGACCGCGTTTTCACCCAGAACTGGCACCAGTCCGAGTACATCCTCGATCAGAGGGAGGCACCCATTGTCAAGGTCCCCGCCGGGGTGCATTCCGAGGATGCAGTCTACACCGGTCTCTACACCCTGAGCGCCCATTGCTACCGCAAAGCCATGTTCATGCCGGGAGAGAACGTGGCCGTGGTGGGCCTGGGGACGCTGGGCCTGGGCGCGGTGGGCCTGGGGCGGGTCTTCGGAGCGCGGGTGATCGGTCTGGCCAATAGTCCGATTCGCCTGGAGATGGGTGAGCGCATGGGGGCCCACGCCGGATTCCTGTCGGACGATCCGGACCTGGAGGCCAAACTTGACGAGTTCACCGGTGGTGCCGGGGTCGATCTGGTAATCCTCACCGCCAATCCCTGGCCGGCCTATCGCACCGCCTTGCAGGTTGTGCGGCCCGGCGGCCGGGTTTCCATCGTCAGCCTGCCGGAGCGGGGCGAAAAGCCCCTGGACTTCAATCCCCTGTCAATGGAGTGGTTCTACCTCAAGGGGATCTCCCTGATCGCGGTGTCGACGCCGGGCGGATACCTGTTTCCGGCGGCGGCGGAGGAACGCTGGACCCGCGAGCGCAACATGGCCCACACCCTTTCGTTGATGGCCGACGGAGGCCTGGAGCCCAAGCGTTTGATCACCCACCGGATGCACTACTCGGAGATGGTGCAGGCCTACGAGATGGCCTACCACCGCGAGAAGTCCATGCTGGGGGTCATATTTCAGTGGAAGGATTGAGAGTTTCCCTTCAGCTCTCGGGGTCGACCTCGTAGCGCTCCAGGGCGGAGGGATCCAGTTCGATCCCCAGACCCGGGCGCTGGGGCAGGGGGATGCGCCCCTTTTCCATGGTCAGTTCATCGGCCACCAGCTCCCGGCGCAGGGCGCTTTCGGACAGTTCGGCGGGCAGAAATTCGATGAAGGGGCAGCACGCGGTGGCGGCGCAGAGATGGGCGCTGGCGGCAATGCCGATTCCGCTCTTCCAGCAGTGAGGCACGATGAGCCGGCCGCGGTCGGAGGCCAGGTCGCAGACCTTGCGCGCTTCGGTGAATCCGCCGACCCTGCCCACGTCGGGCTGCAGCACGTCCACCTTTCCCCTGTCCGCCAGATCCAGAAACTCCCAGTGGGTGTTTTGCCATTCGCCGGCGGCGACGGGTATGGGCGAATGCCGATGCAGGAAGGCGTAGCCGCCCAGGTCGTCGATGTCGATGGGGGTTTCGAGGAAGAATACGTCGTAGGGTTCCAGGCGCCGGAGCACGCGCAGGGCTTCCCGGGCCCCGGACCAGCAGTAAGCCACGTCTACCATCATGGTGAATTCGGGACCAAGGGCCTCGCGGCAGGCGCCGACGATCTCGACGATGTCTTCGTCGCTGCCGCGGATGTTGTTGTGGGTGTAGGGGCCTTTGATGCAGACCTCCATCTTGCCCGCCTCGAAGCCGCGGTCTTTGGCCTCCCTGGCTTTGTCCACCAGGCTGTCCCGGGCTTCGGCGACGGTGCGCCCGGTGGGCAGCAGGCTGGCGTAGGGGGTGATGCTGTCCTTGACCGCGCCCCCGAGCAATTTGTAAACCGGCACTCCAAGCGCTTTGCCGCGGATGTCCCACAGGGCCATGTCGATGGCTCCCAGGGAGCAGATCAAGGCGCCGCGGCGCCCGGTCATTTTGGAGCCGCTGTAGAGTCGGCTCCAGATGGCCTCGGGCTGCAGCGGATCGGCGCCGACGAGCATTTCTTCGAGGCTAAGATCCATGCAATGGGTGCCCGGGGAACGGATGCATGCCCGCGCCACCCACGGGTTGGTGTCGGTTTCGCCGATGCCGGTGATTCCCTCGTCGGTGTGGACGACCACCACCATGTCGTCTTGGGCCGAGCTGCAGGCGGTTGGATCTACCTCCGGGATGGCGAGAATGTGGCAATCGATCCGGGTGATTTTCATAAAGGTCAGCCTTCCTCGATATTGGCCAGAATCTCCATCCCCTCTTCCACTGGAATCTCCTCGCGCCCGCCGGTGCGCTCCAGGTACTTCCGAGTTCTATCGTTGAGAACGCCGTAAAATCCGCGAACTTCCTCGTCGGCATGGACGCGCCACAGTGCTGCGGGAATGTAGGATTGGTCGCTGAGGAATGGGCGTTGGCGGTGGCCATAGTAAATCTGCACCGATTTGCGCTCGAACCGGGTGTGGCGCACGGTGACCGTGTGCAGGCGGGACACGTTGAACAGGATGGCCGTACCGGCGCAGCCGTGCAGATCGCTGACGCCGCAGCGCTCCAGTTGAGCGTCCCTGTCGAGGATTTCCTCACCGACCGGTTCGGGTGAAACGGAGAAGCTGTGGGTGGCGCCATTGACGTCGGTCAAGTAGACCATCAACTGGACGTAGCCGATGCGCAATGGATGTTCCGGCCAGATGAAGCGATCCCCGCCGTCCCGGTGCCAGCGGCGCCCGACGCCCCCATCCCACGACGTCATCCCGGGAATCGGCTCGCCGGCGTAGGGATCCATGTGGCGCAGGCAGATTTCTGAGAAGCATACCTCGCCACCCATCAATACTCCAAGAGGTTCCAACACCCTGTGATGGCGGATGATCCCGTCAAACTCGGGCGCGGTCAGGAGCGCGTCGCAGTTCTGGGTTTGCCAGATACCGTTCTCGTTCCAGAAACGGGTGAAGTCGCGCCGATCCCTTTCGAAAGCCTTCCCGAAGCGGACGAGTTCGGCGTCGCTCAAGATCTTTCCCAACGACAGGTAGCCGTTGTCCCTGAAGAAATCGTAGTCTTCCTGTTTCATTGTCCATTCCTTTCAGTTAGGCATGCTGCCTCCAGGGTTGATCCCAGCGGTGGCTCGACCGGGTTCGTTCCCATCCTGCCGTGCGGGCTGCACAATCAATATACTCTGATATGATTAAACCTCATACCCGTGAAACCGTCCACCAGGAGCCAGAAGCCGGCAGCTACGAACTGCCCCAGGATGATACCCATGAAGAAAGGCTTGGTGCGTTCGTACAAAGCCGGGCCGCCGAAGTTCAACACCGCGAGTTTGATCAGCCAGGCGCACAGAATCGAGAGCCACATATGGTTCAACACCCAGGAAGCACTCACCGTAAAGCCGATTGGATGCAGTGGCCACCAGAAGAAGGTGTGGCGGGCGACCATCAGGGCCGCCATGACCGCTCCCCCCACCGCCGTCCACATCCACCCACCTGCACTCGGTCCGCCGGGATTGTTGAGGTTGAGCTCGGCGAAGCGCGAGGGCCACAGCGCGAAACCCTGGTAATATTTGGAATTGAGGTGGAGGCCTCCATGTTTGTAGGCCAGATAAATCTGAAACCAGGTGGCCGCCACCATGGTGACGACCAGGGCCATTCCAATGGCGGGGAAAAGAGCCCGGCGACGGCGGCTGATCTCCGAGCCCATGCGTAGCGCGTTGGCCATGGGAGCGGTAATGAAGGAGAGGAAGCCGCCGGCCCAGACCAGGGTGTATCCGGCTGCAACCACGCCTTTGATGCCCAGTGCGGTGGCACCCAGACCTGACATCACGAAGGTAGCCGGGGCCATGGCCGGGGTGATGGTGGGCACTCCGGTTTCGGCGACGACGCGGGCGAGTCCGATCATGATCACCAGGGTTGCAAAGATGAAGATGGGGGCGATCCAGGCAGGAATGCCCGACTCCCAGAGCCAGAAAAATATGAAGGTCACCCCGCCCAGAAAGCAGAGCACCGCGGCCCGGTAGGACATGATCTCCCGCGAGTCGTCCACCGGAGCGTCCTGGTTCCAGGCCTTGTGCAGTACCTCTTTGAGGTGGGGCCGCGCCTGCCACAGGCCGAAGACCACCAGGACGATCAGGGCTCCCATCATCTGATGGCCGATAATGGGGCCTCCCACAGCTCCCGATGCGCTGCCCGGCCCCAGGTTTTCGCTCAGTTGAATGCCGAGAATGGCGAAAGTGCCACCCTGGACGACCCGGACCACGTAGAAGAACCACATGCTGAAAGCGACCGCGGCGTTGATGAAGTAGGCGAAGCCGAACATGAGGAAATTGATGCGGAAAATCAGCTCGATATTGCCGCGGAAGGTCATGTACTCCACGTCTCCCATGAGGGCGGGAATGAAGGGGAAATAGTTGTGCAGGACGTTGGTGCTGTTGATAAGAAAGGAGAACATGAAGCCTGCCCACATGACCGGATTCTTGAAAAAGGGTTTGATGATCGAATCCGGGCTGCCGTTGTTTTTGAGCATGGCCAGGGGCACCTGGGCGAGGGGGAAAGCCAAGCGCTCGTGTTCCACCCACTGGCGCCGCAAAATCACCAGGGCGCTGAACAGGGTGAGGTGGTAGACGACGAAGAAGAGGAACCAGCGGAGCAAGACCGGCAGCCAAAGATGCCACGGAATCCTTTCAACGCTGCCTCCGTAGTACAAATCGCCGACTGCCTGCGGATCCCAGAGTACGAGCCACTCCGCCAGGATGGGATGAATGAGCTCGGCCCAGTTGTTTTCCGGGGTGGCGTAAAAGATGGTGCCGCTCACAATGGCCACGACCTTTTGCACCCCGCCCCGGGTGGGAAGGGCGGTGGCCATGGCCATCATGGCGAAAATGACCACCAGTTCGCCGGGGCGCAGCAGCCAGGAGCGGTTGACCAGGCCGAACAAGACCTGCACGGTCAGGAGAAGGACGAAGAACAGAATGAAGGCAGCGGGAGTGCAGGAGCTGAGTCCGATGCGCGACCCGTGGATCACGTTTATGGTATAAGGCAGGATCAGCGCGATACTCATCGCCGAGAGCACCCCGATCACCAGGCTGCGGGGGGAAATCGCCCATTGGTCGGCGTGGTGTGACGAGCCTGCGGTGTCGCCGCGGGGCGGGTCCGATGCTGCTGACAAATCCGGCTGTACTTTCCGATGCCTAGGGGCTGTGCGCCCAGTTCCGGGTGAATTCGGCCGCGGCAGAATTACGGCGCGCCGCGGGGAGCCGGGTCGGTGTAATCCTCCCGGACGCAGAGCCCGCTGGCGCTGCGGTGCTGGCACCTCGGCGCCAGCGGCTGTGCAGGTGTTTCATGTGCGGGCGCCCTAGCAGGATTCCCTGGGAACTGGCACCATCGATCCATGTCCGGAGTCTTTTAGTTCCATTCCGGTCTCTTCCTCGGAGGTACGGCTGATTTCTGCGAGGCAATTTATCCATTGCCTCCGTTTTTCGCTGTTGTTGGGGTTGGCCAACCATTCCTCGGCAATCCCATCGTGCCAGGGCATTTCTGGATGGGGTTCGGGATGCAGGTACCGGGGAGTTATGTGGCGCATGGTTTCCAATTCTTGCGGTGTTTCAGGGTAGTGGAAAAAGCTGACGCAACTCATTCGCCTGTCGTTGCTGCCCCCGTAAGTTGCGTGCATGATGCGCAAATCAAAGACTACGACATCGCCGGGATCGTAGCTGGTTTGGCAACATGGAATCTTGTCCAATTGCCCGGAGGCTTTCTTGGCGTAATCCGGGGTTTTTCTGAAGTGCTTGCCAAGGACGGGGTAATCCGCGAGCTGGTCCTGGAACGGGTTCTGGTGAGAGCATGGGATGAATCTCAGCGCTCCGCTGTTGCCGTCCACCGGTTCCAGGGCGAATTGAAATTTTACACCGCATCCGTAAGTGTTCATGCACCCGTCGTTGTAGTGCCAGTAAGTGTTGCCGACGTATCTGTAGGCGTTGACTTCAAAGGCAAAGGTTCTTTCTCCGAACAGCTGTTCGGCAGCTTCATAAAACCGGGGATCTTCGGGCAAGGTTGAATAGAACGGGGTGTCCGAGCCCAGCATTTTGAAATATTGCATTTTCGTCCCGTCGAATTTTTTCCATCGCGATGCTTTTTCCGCGGCGCGATTGAACTCGTCTCTGATCGCGTCCACCTCCTGCGGACGAAAGAAATTCCTGATCACCACGAATCCGAAGGTTCTGAACTGCCTTTCCTGCTCCGCTGTCAGCATGCTCTCCTCCTTCCAAAATCCTATAAGGGTCGTCCGAATTCGGTGAAGCCCACCAGCGCGCGCGCGAAGAGATTCCAGTAATCGAATTCCTGGAAGCGCTGGGTCTCGTCGTCGAAGTCCCTCCTGTCGCGGGCTACTCCGGCGATGGTCACCAGTTCGTAGCCAAAATACTTCGAGCGGTTGGTCACTGTAAAAAACGCCGCGCGCTGCTCGAAGCTGTTGCGCCGGGAAAGCTCGTCCCTGCGCCGGTAGGGCAGAGGTCCCAGGCCTTGAACGCCGGCACTCAGGGTGGTCCGTGCCAGCAAAGGGTATTGCAGGCGCAGAATGGGAATGGCGCGCAACTCGGACTGCAGGCGCAAATCGCGTTCGCGATCCACCAAGCGAAACACCATGAGCTTGTACTGCGGCGTGATATGCAGTTTTCCCCAATGCAGCGCAAACTGCAGGCGGGTGACCGAGGTCCACAGGTCCAGGCGCCGCTCGCGCTGGAACAGGCCGCTGGGGAGCTTCCCGCCCCGCTGCCAGTTTAAGCGCAGGCGAAGTTTTTGAACCAGGTGCAGGCCCCGTGGGAGCTGGGAGCGGCACTCGAAGTAGGATTCGTTGACGAAGCTGTCCTGGTAGAGCAGCAAATCCGGTGCGAAGCCGACTTTGAGAAACTTCACGATGCCCTCGCCCGGCAAGGCGTCGGCGGTGTAAACTACTCCGCGCCCGCCGAAGTTGCTGTCGCGGGAGCCGGCGTCGTCCTCGTAATTCATGAACTCGTCGGCGATCCCGTCCTCTACCTTGCGGCTGTTGTTCTCGAAGAAAATTCGTCTGAGCCACCCGGACCCCTGCCTGCGGTAGCCCACCAGCCCGTAGGTGGAGCGGCTTTGTCCGGCGCCTGCGATCTGCTTGACCGAATAGTGACCCAGCGATAAATACCAGTTTGGCGACAGGTTCCACTGGCCGAACAGGTGGACTCCGCGTTCATCGTAGTCGTAGGGATAGTCCGCTTCGCCGTCGTCCTCGCGCTCGTCCGGCTCGTCGTTGTTGTTGCGGTCGAGGCCATAGACGTATTCGTTGGGCTCGACGTCGAACATCAAAAACGGCTCATCGTAGTCAGGGATGCGGTTGAGGTTGCGGTTGGTATTCGGCGCCCCGTCGTTGTCCTCGTCCTGATTGAGAAAGACGCCGTTGAGGTCGGTGCCGACCTGGTCGATGAGCATACCCACCAGGGCTCCGTGGCGGATGTCGGGATAGCGGTCACCATCGTCGTTGTCGTCCACCGTCTTCCAGTACATGTAATTGTTGAGCAGACCCTGGAGATGGCCTCTCCAGAACGTCGACTCCCAGTGCTTGTAGGAGCGGAACTCGGTGGAAAACCCGGGAGCGATGGAGAACAGCTCGGCGCCGGCCAAGCCGCGACCGAAGTGGTGAACGGCGTTGAGAAAATAGGCGGAGCCCCGGTCGGCGAAGCGCGGAGCATCATCGAACGCGGGTTGCTCGTCGATCTCGGCGGGGTAGCGCGAATAGACGCTGGAGCGGGCGTACTCGGCGGAGATCTCCAGGCCCGGCAACTGCAGGTTGAGGTCGGCGCTGTAAACGAAATGGCCGGTGTTCTCGCCCACCTCGAAACGCCTCCTTTTGAGGTTGGACATATCCTGTACGTTGCCTCTGGACCGCGAGAGGACGTGGTAGTAGCTGGCCGCAAATCGGTCCGGGTAGAAAGTCGAAAAATCGGACCTGAGGTATACCATGGCCACGTCCACGTGGTAGTCGTTGCCCAGAAGGGCCTCCACCGCCACCGAGCGGATCACCGGTTCGGACCTCACGTCGAAGAGAAAGACCAGCTCGCGCTCGCCGTCGGCGCGCAGCATGCCCAGGGGCGATTCCATTGCGTAGGTGGAAAGGAGACCGGAGATATTGCCTACAGCGCTCACATCGAGTCCGTCCTCGTGGTCCAGCCGGGTTAAATAATCGGCGAAGAGGGGAAAGTCGCGGTCGCGGTAGTAGAATTCGTTGACATAGGGCGTCGCCGACGAGGAGGCGGTGAAATAATGGTAAGGCAGGACAGTGAATTGACCGGTGATGGCGGAGGTGAAACCCACCTGGAGAGGGGGATCGGCGGGATGACTCAACACCCGCGGCACCAGGTCGGGCCGGACCTCGCCGTTGACAACCAGTTGCACATCCTGCACCGCCGCGCCCCCCGCGCCATCTGCCGGAGAGTCGTCCTTGAAGCGCACGATGATCCATTCCATCAGAGGGTGGTCCGGCTTCAGGCGGCCCTTGAGGCTGTTGCCGGTGCGGGTGCTCTGGTAGACGTGATGGTTGACCCAGTTGAGGCCCAGTCGCAGGTTACCCGCGTCGGCCTGCGCCCGGCCCCCCAGAAGCAGGGTGGAATCGTCGGCTTTCTGGAGGTGCAACTGTACCGCCTCGTTTGCCTGGCGAAGATCTCTCGCCATATCCATCGGCCGCTCCGCTCGCGACGCAACCGTGGTCAGCTTCAGGTAGGGGGTGGCCAGATCGAAGCGGGCCCCGTTGAAATCCACCTTGTAGAGGGTCAAGGGGGTGAACCGCGCAATCAGCCCGTCCCCCACAATGAGGTGGTATCCCCACTGGCCGTAGCCGTCGCTTCCGGCCACCATGTAGTCGAAGGCGGCGTTCCAGGCGCCGGGGTTTTGCTTGAATATGGCACTGCCGAACTTCTGCCCTGGGGTGCGGATCTCGTCCCACTTGTAGAGATCGTATCCCCGCACCAGGAAGTTGCCGAAGGAATCGTAACGTCCTTTGGGTATGTCGGTATATGGGGAGGTATGGTGGGGAGCGTTCCGGTAGTTCTGCAGGGCGAAGTTGCGGTAGGATCCGCGTTCCCAGCGCAGGAACGGCCTCCCGGACGCCACTTTTTCGAGGTGCAGGTCGTCGCCGCGGGCGAAACCACAAAGACCGAGCAGTACAAGCGGGAGCCGGAGCATGCGCAACGGCCATCCTTTCGCGATTCCGCTGATCATGGGCCCCTTCCCGTCCCGGCTGCAGAAACCTCCAGCCAGCTAAAGAACGTACAGGGGTAGATCTCACGATCTACCCCTGTACGAAACTAACTCTCGTGCTACCCCGACGGGCAGGCTACTGCAGCAGTGTCATCGCCCGCACATCCGAGAACTCACTTGCCTGCATGCGATAGAAGTAGGCGCCGCTGGAAACGGGTGCGCCGTTGGCATCGCGGCCGTTCCAGGTGACTTTGTAGGTGCCCGCAGGCTTGAAGTTATCGACCAGCGTATCCATCCGCTGGCCCACCGAGTTGAACACGTCGATTCTCACGTTGTCGTCCGCCGCAATAGTGAAGTCGAAGGCGGTCTCGGGATTGAAGGGATTGGGATAGGCGGCGCCCAGGCTGTAGCTATCCGGCGTGCCGGCGCCATCCACCTCCTCGACCGCGGTGACATCAGCACCCATTTTTCCGGTCTGGATGTCGAACCCCATGTGCATGGCCATCGCCGGATTTCTCGGCTCGGTGGCCTCATATGTCCGGAACTCTTGATGCACGATGTCGTAGAAGGTGTTGAAGACCAGGCCGTCGTATGGACCCGGGCTGCCGGCATTCTCTCCGCAGTAGAGATCGCCGCCGTGCCCGGAGCAGTTGTTCTGGATGACCGCGACGTTGGTGTTGGCATGCTGCCTGTAGGGTCCGATGTTGAAACCGGCCCAGATTCTGCCGATTCCCGAGCCGTCGCGGCCCAGGATGGAGGCCCGGTGCCCGATGGTGTTGTGCCGCGCAGTAGTGATCAAAACTCTGCTCTTGTAGTCCGGAATTGCATCCAGGACCAGGGAGAGCTCGCCGTTGGCGACATTGCCCGTAAAGCCGAGAGCGGCGGCGCGCTCCACGGAAATCTGGTCGTCGTAGAAGTCTCCCGGCCCGTTGGACCAGATGAGGTTGAAGTCGTGATCGATCTTGATCACCTGGGTGCCTCGCCAACCGGTCACCCAGAGGCCGGTCTCGTTGACCGAGGTGGAGGTCACACCGCCGGCACTGAAGCTCTCCATGCCGTTGTCGTCGATGCGGTATCTCCAGAAGAACTCCCGGTGCTGGTCGACGTTCTGGAGGAATTCGCCCGTGGCTTTGTCCCAGACACAGAATGAGGGGGCGGGAATTTCCGCCGTGCTCCAGTTTGCCGTATAGAGCTTGTCTTTCCAGACCGACAGGTGCAGGGAGCGCTCGGTTTCGGCCAGAGGCAAATGGGAAAAGCCGTTGTCGGCGAAATTGGGATCACGGTCCAGGGTCTTGGAGGCGTCATTGCGGATCAACCTGTAGACGCCGCAATTCGGACCGTTAGGGGTCATCGACACGTAGAAGGCAGTCGGATCGTCCACGTCCGGGCGAATGCCGCCGACGGTATCGCCGCTCGGGAGCATTTGGACCGACTCTTCGAAATTCCAGAGCTCGTAGGCGCTGGGATTGGCCACGTAGTCGGTGCCTATTTTACCCAGGGCCAAACTGCCCCAGAACTGGCCGCGGTCAGGGTTCGCCGACGCAGCCAGGTGACACCAGTTGTCTCCGTTGCGCAGATCGAAGATGTGGTCGGGCATGCCGTTGCTGCTGATACCCACCAGGGCTGAGGGATCCAGATTATTGACCGCTATGACGTCGAACTCATAGTTGCCGGCGCCCGCGGCCTCGCCATTCCAGTCCCGGCCGTCCCACCTGATGACGTTGTTGCCGGCGGGAAGGGCAATGCCGCTTTCGTTAGGAGCGGTGGCGATGAACTTGTCCTGAGCTACGTAGCGCACCACGGCCCCGTTGATGTTGGTGGGGCCGGTGTCGGGGGAGCCGATCTCGTAGATGGCGACCCATACGGTGGCACGCTGGTTCATGGTGAAGGGGATGTCCACTCCGCCGCTGCCGCCGTAGGCGACGTTCGATACGCTCAGGCGCAGAGGGTTCGGCCTGGAATTGGTGACGGGTATGACCAGATCGTTCTGGTTGTCTGGGTTCACGAGCCCAGGGGGATAGGTCTCAGCTACGGCTATTCCCATAGTGAACACACCCAGCACCAAAGCGAACAAACTGGTTTTGAAAAATCTCATGGTGTCTCCTCCTTTAAGGTTCCCGGGCTAGACTCAGGCGTTTGATGAAGTTTTGGGTATTGGACGGCCTTGCGACAGGTCTCTTCCTTTCCACCTCCTTTCGAGACCACCGAAGCCTGGTTGTGGATTGAAGCATGGAATTGCCGCTCATTGAACAAGACCCGCGTATGGGATTGCACGCGGATCTGGGTTTTTCACTTATTCGTCGAATGTCGAATGTCGAGCATTATGTACCGAGTGTTGTGTACTATGTAAAAAAGTAGTGGAGTTGTCAAGAACATATTTGACACGCGTTAACTATTTGAATTTAATTGAAATATGAAAATTCACCTGGGACGCCAATGATTTCCATCCGGGTTTGCAAGGACTTCCCGATAATAAATCGGTCGGATTGCCGATATGTTGAGAAAATGGTGATTCGAGGTGGTGACGGCAGGAACGGGTCCCCGAGGGTAGAGCGCAGGCTCCAAGGCAGCAATGCAGATGAGGAAGTTTCAAGATGGGGGAACCTGGGTCCGCGGCTACTTGCCCGCCTTATTCAGCCAGGTCCACCAGTACCACCTCGTGCAGGTCCACCGCCGGCACCACGATCCGCTGCCCATCCGGTCCGGGGTGCAGAACCTGGTTGCGCAGGGGCAGGCGCACCGCTCGCGCCCTGAACTCGTTCAGCCGGATCACCACGTCCCTGACCGGCAGCAGTTCGTTGACACTGAAATAGTTGGGGCGGTCCTCCCTCGAGATGGACCAGGGCAGCAACGGCAGCGGGTTGTTGAGCAAGTGTATCATCAACTGTCCCGGTTTGCGGCGAAAAGCGGTGGCGTCGATCACTTCCGGGGCCTCCACTTCCAGCGCGGGCGTGGCGGTGCGCACCAGATAGTCCATGAGCCGCTTCAACTGGGAAAGGGGATCGCGGTAGTAACCCTGACCCAGGTCGCCGCTGAGATAGATCGCCGTACCCTTTCCGTAGCGGTTCAGGCTCAGGGCCGGCTCTCCCGAATCGAAATCGGCGCCGGCGTAAAATTCGTCACCGAGGGGTGACTTGGTGCCTTTCCACTTCAGACTGCTTTTGGTGAACAGAATCTCGGGATCCGAGTCTGGCCGGAGCTCGATCCGGGATTGGGGGGCGCCGAAGGCGACGAAATGTCCGAACCGGCGCTTCAATTCCTCTGTCTGGGGAACGAGGATATTGCTTTCTCCCGGGTTCATTTTGCCGCCCTCCAGCTCCACCGCCTCCTGATCCTCCGCGCCGGCGTAGTCCACCCCCAGCACCTCCGCCAGGGCGAAGTTGCCGCGTTCGCGCCCGAGTTCGTCGCACAGCGATGTGCGGTGGGTGGCGACGAGGCACCCTCCTCGGTGCACGAACTCGCGGATGGCCTTCACCTGGCCGTCTCCCAGGCAACCGCTGTTGGAGAGGACCAGCACCTTGTATTGGCGCAGTGTATCCAGGGTCAGGTTGCGGTCGAAGACCACTTCGGTGAGGATTTGCGAGCGCTTGAGCATCTCGTCGCTGCCGCGGCACAGTTTCCAGAATTCGTCAGGTTCGGGGTAATACTGAAAGTCTCTGCCCTGCTGCGAGACGTGCAGGGCGGCGTGCCTGATCGCTTCACCGCCCACGTATGGCTGCAGCTCGCGCGCCGCCGAGTAGATCGATTGCAGGGTGCTGCCGTGATGGGTGTGCGCTCCAGCATCGAGAGAGACGGTTACGGTCGCACCGCCGCGGACGACGGCGGACAGCGCCGCGATGGCACCGGTGTGGGGCTCGGGGTCGGGAGCGGAGCCCACTTCGGAAATGCTGCGAGCGGCATGGAAGAAGAAGCCGAAGGTCGGTCCGGCCGCGCGCAGCAGCTTGGCGGGAAAGCTCACTCCCAGGTTGTCCAGGCCCGCCTCCATGAAGAAGCGGGTTGAGGTGGGCAGGGGATTCAAGGGGTGGGACGCCATCCAGCCGATGTCCGGGCTGCCGTAGGGCCGGCCGTAGTAGTTCCAATCCAGAATCACGTCCGGATGTTCGGCGTAGACTCCCCGGGCGACGTGTTCCACCCCGTCGATGAACTTGCCGTAGCGCCAGACGATGTAGCTGCGGAAATCCGCGTCCTCCATGTCGACCACGGTGGGCAGTTCGCGGCCGCATTCCTCCAGGTACTGTTCCCGGCAGAACCTGCAGATGCATCCGCCGGTGCGGCGCTGCCCGGCGTCGGAGTGGGAACCCCAGTTCATGTCGTCGAAGTAGACCCCGTCCAGGTCGAAGTACTCGATCATCTCGCTGAGGTACCGGGGCAGCCAGTCGCGGTAGGGCGAATTCCAGCACAGCCAGCCCTCGTTCCACACCTCCTCCCCGCCGTCGTCGAGCATGTGTATGCCCCAGTCGGGATTTAACTCCTGAATCGGGGTGGTGAAAATGAAGGGGTAATAGCTCATCATGAAGATGCCCCGCTGATGGGCGGCGGCGATGAATTCACGAAGACGCTCAGCTCCGGCTTCGTACTCTGCGGGACGGGGGATCATTGCCGACGGCCACAAGGGCCACGAGCGCCCGATACCGCCGCCGGGCCGGTGGCGCATTGCCGCGATGGTCCACGCCTGGACCCCGGCGTCGGCCATGGAGTCGACACTGAGCTGAATGCCCGCCCTGGGCCCACCCTCGGGATCGGGGCCTTGCAGACACATTGGATAGTGTTCAGTGCGGCAAATCCTCTGTTCGTAGGGCATCTCCTTCAAGAGGCGGGCAGTAGTTCCGGACCGGGCCATGGGGGCTCCTTTGCGAGGGTTGGACTCGCCATTTGCGAAATTCAACCAATTGCGTAGTCGTCCTGTCGGGTTGGCGCGGAAGTATGGTCATTCGAAGCCCCGCTGTCAATTTCCATTGTCAATCTCCATCCGCAGCGGCCGCCCCGGGGGCAGGTTCGGGCGCCGGGGCTCGTCCAACCCTGGCGGCGCGTCCTCACCTGCGTTTGGGAATTCAGTGAAATTTTGTCTAATTTAGGGCGACCCAAACCCAAAATTGGTCTCATCACCAACTCCCCTGCCGGCCAGGCTCCATGAGCACATCGGAGAAAATCGCACCTCACATCACCCTGCGCGCGCTGGTGCTCGGGGCGCTTACCATCGCCGTCACCTTCTACTACGCCATAACCGAGATCCAGGGGCGCGGCATGGGGGGACTGGTGAACTCGCAACTGCCCATCATTGTCTACGTCCCCTTTGTAACCTGGTTGTTCCTCAACGTCGGGCTCAAGCGATTGTGGCCGAAAATCGCCCTCAAACAGGGCGAGCTGCTCACCATCTTCTGCATGTTGTGGATCGTGGGCACGGTGCCCCACATCGGCTGGACCACTTACTTCGCCATCTGGCTTGCCGCTCCGGCATATTTCGCCACCGCCGAAAACCAGTGGGCCGAAGTCCTCTTCAACGACATTCCCTGGCACTATCTGCCCGCCACCACCGACCGCGTCCTCTCCGGGTTCTTCCAGGGCTTGCCCCAGGGGGCGGCCATTCCTTGGGAGGGATGGTACGGAGCCGTAGCCCACTGGCTCGTCGCCTCCATCGCCATGGTGATTTTCGGTTTCTGTTTGGTGGTTCTGCTGCAGCGCCACTGGGAGGAGGGCGAGAAGCTGACCTTCCCTCTGGCCCAGTTGCCCCAGGACCTCACCGCGGGCTTCGATGGCAAACGCTGTATCCCCACAATTTTCGCTTCCCGCGTGTTCTGGATCGGGTTTTCTCTGGTTTTCCTGCCCATACTCTACAACGTCGGCACCTACTTCACCCCGGGGCTGCCCACCCTGGACGTCTACTGGGAGCGCTATTCCATCGAGCTGGGAGCCGGCTACCCGCTGATTTACTTCCGCATCATGCCCCTGGTCATGGCGGTCACCTACCTGTGCCCCCTGGACATTCTAGGGAGCATGTTTTTTTTCCACCTGCTGGCGGTGGTCAAGCGCGTGGTCATGATACGCTTCGGATTCACCCTGGGCAGCGAGGGTGTGCCGCTGACGGAAAGGGGCATCCTGCACCTGGAGAGCTACGGCACCATGATCTTCGTCGGGCTGTGGACCTTCTGGCTGGCGCGGGGACATTTGCGCCAGGTATGGCGCCAGGTGCGCAGCGGCGGCGGCGACCCCGGGGAAAGAAGGCTCTACCGGCTGGCTCTAATCGGCCTGCTGTCGTCGGCCGCCTACGTCCTGGTCTTCATGGTCTTCATGGGCATGAGCCTGCCCCTGGCCCTGCTCGTGTTCGTGGTCACGTCCCTCACCTATCTGGTCATCATGAAGTTGATCGCCGCTACCGGATGTGCCTACCTGCTCACCGATTGGGATCACATGAAGGCCAAGACCTTCGTGCACCAGCTGGTGGGAACTGCCCATATCTCGCCCCAGAATTACATAGCCTACCGCTTTTTCGGCGGCCGCGCTTTTTTCGGCAACCTGCGCTTGCCCACCTGGCCGGCTCTGCCCCACGTGGTGAAGATTTTTTCGCTGCGCGATCAGCCCCGATGGGTGGTGGCGTTGATTCTCACCGCCTTTCCGGTTGGCTTCCTGGTGGCGGTGGGCTCGACCCTGGAGATGGCCTACGGCGGCGACGGCCTGGCCTACTCCTCGGGCGGAACCATCGCCCACTTCACCAGCATCGTCACCAACCTGGCCAATCCGCGGATGGTGGACCCGGAGCGCTGGATGGTTTTTCTGACCGGTTTCTTCGAAGGTGTGGTGCTGGCGGTCCTGCGGGCGCGCTACCACTGGTTCCCCCTGCACCCCGTGGGCGTGGCCTTCCAGTACACTATCGTGAGCGTCCTCTACTGGTTCAGCTTGTTTCTGGTCTGGCTCGCCAAACTCACCCTGCTGCACTACGGCGGCGTGCGCGCCTATCTGAGCGCGAAACCTTTCTTCTACGGTCTGGGAATCGGCTACGTGGTGGGGATCATTCTCTCGGTTACGGTAGATCTCATCTGGTTTCCCACAGCGGGCCATTTCATCCACGGGTGGTAGGATGAATGGCCTTCCTGCGATGGTGCAACAGCGCTGCCGCAGGGGGGCGACTACGGCTGGAGATTTTTCAGAGACTCTCAGGAGGAAGAGATCAGACAGGGGCCCGTGACATCTGCGAGAATCCCGGCTAGTTCAGCCTTCTTCGTGGGTCTGCGCATGCTGCCGGTCAGATCGACCACGGAGATTTGGTCGCCCCCGCCCGGGCTATGGAGGCGGGGCAAGACCGGCGCCCGCCCCCGGGGCAGAATCAGCCAGTGGCGCCTTCCCCCGGACGCGAGGCCGAGTACTCTGGTGGAGCCGGCTTGCTGAACCGGAAGGGAACTCAGGTGCTCCGGGGTTGCGAAGAGGGCGGTGTTGAGGTTGCGCAGGGCGTGGAAGGCCGGCCTGGGATTGGAGAGGCGATCCAGCAGTCCATAGCTGGGGTCGTTGGTGCGGTCGAGGTCGACGAAGGGGGACAGGAAGAGGCGGCAGCCGGGCTCCAGGGCGGCGGCAAAGAGCGCTTCGGCGGCGCGGTCGGCCGCCAGCGTCTCGTCTGTGCCGGAGAATTCGACGACGCAGTCGAAGCCGTCTACACAGGACAGCGGCAGGCAGGCGCCGATGCTGCGGATGGCGTCCCAGGGAGCGGCGTCCGCGTCGACATGGCAAACGACCCGGTCCACACGCACACCGAGTGCGGCAAGGCGGCGGTCCAGTTCTGCCAGCTCCCCGGGACGATAGCCGATGCGGGTTCTGGGGTGATACTTCACGGCGCTGGGTTCCCGTGCCAGCAAGGGCGCCAGCACCACGGGCTTGGCCAGATGGCGGCCGCAGCGGACCAGGGCCTGCAGACAATCAGGCGGCGGCCACAGGGTACCCGCTACCTGCAGTTCAATGCTGTCGACCCTCTCGGCATACTCCTCCAGGGAGGCGGTGAGACCCCGGAGGTCGGACCAGAGCCAGACCGCGGTGATCTCCACTCCTTCCTCCCGCAGCAAGGCCAGACGCCGGCTCTGCAGCTCGTCGGCGAGGTCGGAGGCCGGTACCCGCAAATGGCGCACCCCCGCTTCCAGGCAGGCGAGAAAGGGATGGTCGTCGCGCACCCGCTGGCGCAGGACGCTGGGCCAGGCCAGGGCTCCTGCGCTCTGCTGTGCCAGGGGGGTGCGCAGATAGAGACCCAGTGGCGATGCGGGCAGGTCGTGAGAGGTGCGCGCCAGCAGGCGCCGCCACCCCCGGGTGGATTCGTTCCCGCCGGTGGCGCCGCCGGTGCGTACGAAGTGGACCCTGGTGCCCTCAGCGCCGACGCGGACCAGGTAGAAACCGAGCTTGGCGGTGTCGTTGCGGCCCTGTTCGGCGGGAGGTGCGACGGAGAAGGCCTCGTAGAACCCTGCCCGCGAGGTAGTGGTGGATGGAGCCACCAGAAGCCGGGTGGCGCCGACGCGATTGAAGGCTTGGAAGTGGGTATGGCCCGAAAAGAGCCATTGGACCCGGTGGCGGCGCAGTAGTTCGGTGAGCCAGCTTCGCGCCGGCTCGTCGACACTGTTGTAAAACCCCCGGTCCGGCTCCCCCGGATCGACGAAGAAAGGGGGCATGTGCATGAAGAGAAATATGGGCTTGCCGTGATTCGCCTCCAGGTCCCCCTGGACCCATTTTTTCTGCTCTGCGGCTGCGGCCAGGGGGTTGTTCAATATCTGCGAGTTGAGCACGACAAAGTGAATCCCGCCGCGGTCGAAGCTGTACCAGGAACGGCCGAACTGCTCGTGGTAGGAGGCGAGGGTTTCGGCGCTGACCCACTCGGACCACATGGTGGCGTCAGGCTTGTCGCCGATGTCCATGTTGCCGGCTACGTGGTGAGGCCGGATGCCGCAGCGATCCAGTTGGGCGAGGGCTTCGCGCTTGGAGGTCGGAAAACCTTTCTTCTGGGGATTCTCCTCGGTCAAGTCCCCCAGGTGAACTACAAAGTCAGGGTCCAGCGCAGCGACCCTGCGGAGGGCCCATTCGATGCGCCTGGTCCACTGCCGCACCGAACCGAATTCGACCGCGTAGGGCTCCGGATCGAGGATGTAGTGAGTGTCGCCGATGACGACGAATTCAAGGTAGGCCCGGGGCAGGAAAGAGCGATCGAATCGCGGGGGGGTATGGTCCGGGTCGGTGAATTTCCGCTTCATCGCAATCAATATAGGCTATGGACAGGGGGAGGAGAAACCCTGGTTGGAGTTGGGTGTGCAGCCTCTTCACTTCCAGCGGACTGAAAATTTACGCGGGGCTGGGAATGCGGGACATTTGCTCCGTCCCTGGTGCTGGCGCGCAGGGTGCAAAACCCTTTGGCGGCAGCGGCAGGAGACTGTTTCATGGATAAAAATGATCACGACGTAATCATTGTGGGCGGCGGCCACAACGGGCTGGTGGCAGCCGCCTACCTGGCAGCGGCAGGAATGGACGTATTGCTGCTGGAGCGCCGCGCTGTGCTCGGCGGGGCATGCGTGACCGAGGAGTTGTTCCCCGGCTACCGCTTCTCGGCCTGCTCCTACATCTGCCACCTGCTGCAGACCAAGGTCATCGAGGACCTGGAATTGCGCCGCTACGGTTTCGAGGTCTTTTCCCTCGACCCGGAGCGCTTTCAGCCCTTCGCCGACGGCAGGCGGCTGCTGGTCTGGGACGATGTCGAGCGGACGCAGGAAGAAATCGGCCGCTTCTCCCGCCGCGATGCTGCGAACTACCCGCGCTGGCAGGAGTTCTGGAGACAGGCTGCTGCCATCATTCATCCTTATTTCCTGCGACCGCCGCCGGACCCCGGTGAGATTGCGGCCAAGGTGCGCGGCACCGGGGAAGAGGCTTTCCTGGCTCGTTTGCTGAAGGTCAGCATGAAGGAGGTAGTGTGTTCGTTTTTCGAGTCGGAGCCGGTGCGCGGGACCTTCGTTCACGCCCACGATGTGGGTGATCCGGCGGCGCCGGGCAGTGCCTGGTGCTACGCCTACATCAAGTGCAGTCTCCTAGGCAGGGCCAGGGACAAGGGCATCGTCAGGGGCGGCATGGGCGCTATTACCCGGGCCATGGCCGCAGCGGCGCGGGCGCGCGGTGCGGTGCTGCAGGAAGGAGTTGAGGTGGAGCGGGTTCTGGTGACCGAGGGCAAGGCCGCCGGTGTCGCCCTCGCCGACGGAACCGAGATCCGCGCCCGGGTCGTGGTTTCCAACGCCGACCCCAAGCGCACCTTTCTGAAGCTGGTCGGGGGCCATCATCTAGGGTCGGATTTTGCGCGCCGGGTCGCAAGACTGAAGACCCGGGCGGCTTATCTCAAGTTTCACGCCGCTCTCGAGGCCTTGCCGGATTTCTCCACCTATTTCGACGCCGCCCTCGACCCGCGCTGGCTCGCCGAGGTCAAGATCTGTCCTTCCGTGGCCTATCTGGAGCGCTGCTGGGATGAGGCGCGGCGCGGAGAGCCGGCGCGGAGGCCGGTGATGGAAGTGCAGATTCCCTCCGGCCACGACGCGAGTATGGCGCCGCCGGGCGGTCACGTGATGTCCGTGTGGGCGCTTTACGCCCCGGTGCGCCTGCGCCGGGGGACGTGGGAGGAGCGGCGCCGGGAAGTGGGCGAAGGGCTGATAAATACCCTGTCAGCCTTTGCCCCCAATCTCCGCGACGTCATCGTGGACTGGTCCCTGTTCACCCCTGCCGACCTGGAGCGCCGGGTGGCTTTGACCGACGGCAATATCCGCCATATCGATATGATCCCCGGGCAGTTTCTGGCGCAACGGCCTCTACAAGGCTGGGCCCATTACCGCACTCCCATCACCAATCTCTATCTTTGCGGCGCCGGCACCCATCCTGGCGGCGAAGTCACGGGGGCGCCGGGTCACAATGCCGCCGCCGTCATTTTGGAAGATTGCGCTGCGGTGGGGGTTATTTGAGCGGCAGCTTCTGGCCGCCGCCGCAGCATCGGAGTCCTGGTTGAACGGACGGGGAGCACTGCCCTCGAGGGCTACCCGGACCGGGGAAAGCCATGATCCCGGCGCCATTCCTGCCTTGCCCCCTTTGCGCCTGTCGCCACCGGCGAATGGACCGCCACCAGACATTCCACCGCCCAAACCGCCGCTTATGCCCCTTCCTCCTCTTCTGCCGGGCATCCGCCCGCGCATGGCGCCGAAATCGAATTTACCGGTCTCCAGGCCCAATCCAAGGTGTTTGGCAAAATCGGGCTTGGCACCGGAGAGCGCATTAATTTCGGAGAAGGGGACTTTGGCTTCGTAGACCAAACGGAGGTCGGTGAAGGTAACGGCCAGTTGGACGGGCCCGCCACTTTCCAGGCTGAGGCGGCGTTTTTGGTGCGGATTGGGACCAATCAGTTCAACTTCGCTGCGTTCTACGGACCGTTCAAACATTGTCTGCAATTGATCCGCATCGGCGCCTCGGTTCCTCCAGGCTCCCCTGGTTCCCCTGGATCTCCTTCAGGAAGAGACGGGCTTCGCCCCAATCGGCGTTGTCCCCATCAATTACCAGAGGTCGATTCAAGAGTGGACTGTCGATTTTTCCTGTGCAACCAACTGTCGGGCCAATGAGCGAGACGGGGGCAAATAATAAAAGGCACAGGTAATTTCGACTACGCAGCATTGGATGTACTCCAGGTAGTATCTGTAGTCCTAATGGTCGGCTCGCGTTCAGTTAAATTTTCCGGGCGCCGGCTTTAAATCCAGCCGGGGTATTGCAGCCGAGGTCGTCTTCGCTCTTTACCCATTGGACAGTACAACTGGTCGATACATTCCCATTTTTTGCAGATTGTGCAGTTTCTTGTTCTTGCAACAGAGGGCCCGTGGAATTCCAGACCTCGGGGTCAAAGGCCGGACGATGGGATTCAATAACCTGTTCCCCGGGGTTGGAACTTTCATTCCGGCATGGAACCGTTCCTTTGACCGGTGGTCTTTTCATGGCAGTGGCGGCGGGAAGGGGAAAACGGCGAGGATGCATCACCATTACTATTTTTCCTATGAATAAACCGACACCCGCGACAAACCGCTGGGAAAGGTTTTTCCCCAGGTTCCATTTCCTGGCCAGAGGTGGTCCAATGTCCGTCCACTTGCACCCGCCCATTCCCACCCTGGTCGCCGCCTCCATCTCGGTCCTTTTCACGGTCATGGCCGGACATTTGACCCTGGCCTGGGCTCAGCCCCTGGATTCCACTCCTCCCAAGAGGGAAGGACCTGCGAAAATCCAAAGCTCGTTGTGGGATCTGGCCGCGGAGGGACACCCCGCGGCCAAGCCATCCGACCCGGCGGATTCTCGTGATCGGCAGGAGCCGGTTGTGGTCACTCTGGTCCCATATCCTGGCCATGGCGCGGCGTCCATCGACACCTTGTCCATGGCAGCCCTCGGAGGGAATGTGCTGGCCCGGTCAAAAAGCCTGATGCGTGTTTCGGTTCCAGCCTCCTCGCTGCTGGCGCTAGCCAAGCTGCCGGGAGTCGGCTTCGTGCGCGAGCCCTTCCGTCCCTATTCCCAGATGACGATCAGCGAGGGAGCAGCCCGTATCGGCGCCAGGGTCACTCACTTGGAGAACGTGAGGGGACAAGGGGCCAGGGTGGCCATCATTGACGGAGGATTCAAGGGAGCCGACCGACTGGCCGGGGACATGCCTGAATCCTGGCGCCATCGCGACTACACGGGTGAGGGGATATACGCCGGCGACGAGCATTTCAGGCATAGACATGGGACGGCCTGTGCCGAGATTTTGTACGATGTAGCTCCCGACGCCGAGCTCACCCTTTTGAAGGTGGGTGATCTGGTCGACCTGGAGAATGCCATGGATTTCTGCATACGGGAAGGGATCGACATAATCAGCCATTCCATGGGTTGGTTGGGAACCGGTTTCGGCGATGGCCGCGGACTGGCCTGCGACATTGTGAACTCCGCCGCCGATAATGACATCCTGTGGGTGAATGCAGCGGGAAACGAAGCAAAGAGCCATTACACCGGAGTCTGGTCCGACCGGGATTCCGACGGTTGGCACAATTTTGCCAGGGAGGATGAAGCGTTGACGGTTCAGGCAACGGCAGGTGATTCGATTCAGGTGATGTTGACCTGGAACGACTTTCCTACTACCGCCCAGGACTACAATTTATCCCTCTATTTTTTCGACAATCGGAGGGATCCCCGAGAAGTCGATCGCAGCATAACCATTCAGAATGGAGTTGGCAGGGACCCTCCGGTGGAATGGATAAACTACACAGTGGAAAGATCAGGAGAGTATGGGATAGCTGTCGCAAAAGCCCGAGGTGCCCTGTCGAAAAGATTGAAAATCTGGTCCTATAACCAGGAATTTGAGGAGTATTCGGTGGCTCGGAACAGTATTGGAATCCCTGCGGACGCCCGCGGAGCGATGAGCGTCGGGGCGATCAATCATCGAGACTGGAAAGCCGGGCAGATTGAATTCTACAGCTCTCGAGGCCCCACCACCGATGGACGCATCAAACCCGATCTGGTCGCCCCTACCCGGGTTTCCACCGTTTCTTACGGGCAGGGATCCTACGCAGGGACGTCCGCATCAGCGCCCCACGTCGCCGGGGCGGCCGCCCTGATCAAGTCGGCAAACCCCTCCTACTCGCGCTCCGCTTTGTGGGAGGAACTTGTTGCCGCAGCAGTCGATATCGAAACCTTCGGGAGGGACAACAAATCCGGATACGGGAAGCTCGAACTGGCTCCGTCACAGGAGCCGCAAATCATTTCCGTAGATCCAGGCAAGGTCCGCTACAATCAGGTCGTGACCCTCCGGGGATCTGGTTTTGGTGCGGTCCGGCGGGTGGGCAGGGTGATATTTCACGGGGACCAGGAACCCGGCTCATTCCACTACGCAAGCTGGAGCGATAGCCTGATCCAGGTACGGGTACCGACCGGGGCGCGCGGCGGCGACTTGCAGGTTGAGACCGTGGGAGGAAGCGACACGGTCCCGCTGAAAATCACCTCGCCCTGGGTCAGAAGCATCTCTCCCGAGAGCGGCCGCACCAACGTCCTGGTCACCGTATACGGAGAAAATTTCGGCTTTTCGCGAGGGAACGGCTCGGTGTGGATCGGCTCGGAAGTTATAACCTCCTTTCCCACCTGGTCCATTTCCACAATCAGGTTCCGCATCCCTGCCAATACGCGCTCCGGGAATCTCCGGGTCAGGACGCCGGAAGGAACGAGTAACACCGTCCCTTTTGAGGTGACGAGTCCCTACTTGAGCCGAGTTTCTCCAGGACGCTTGATACCCGGGGATCGTCTGACCTTGAGGGGAGGCAACTTCGGCAACACAAGGGGCAGCGGCTACGTCCTCTTGTCGCCCAATGTCCGGCCTGCCCCCGCAGAGTATGTGACCTGGAGCGATGGCAGAATCATCGTCCAAGTCCCGGGCCGAGCCGCAAGCGGCGAGGTGAAGGTGGTCACCACGCATGGATCATCCGGGGGCAGGCACCTCGAGATCGAGGGGGAAAGGGTGGAGCCGCCGCCGGGCACGGGGGCTGTTTTGGATTCCGGTCTGGGCGATCCCTTTCCGGCTCCCTTCAATGCCAGCGTCACCATACCATTTACTATCCCTGTCTCCGGGCAGGTGCGAATTTCGGTGCACAACCTCATGGGACAGAAGGTTCGCGTTTTACACGCAGGCTGGACCGAGGCCGGCGCGCACCGGGTACTCTGGGATGGCCGCACCGCTTCGGGGAAAGAGGCTGCCTCGGGCATCTATTGGGCCTTGCTCCAGGCGGGAGAGTTCACCCAATCGGCCAGGCTGGTACTGATTCGATGAGGACTGGCAAGTGCTAGCACCCTGATTTTGGTTTCCACCCAGCCTGTTTCATTTCCCGGGGTCGCGGTGCAATCCGCCTCTCCGGTTTGATTCATTCCACTCTCTCCTGCTGCGAGGAGGGGATTTCACCCGGGTCCAAGCCAGCCGGTCGCGGAGTGTGCTCTCCCCAATCCAGGGCAAGGGTCGTCTCTCCTTCGGATCGCACCACCTCCATGCCCGCCTCCGGGGTCGCCCTTACTTCAACCCGCCGGGCCCGGGTCAAGCTGGCGATATCGGCTTCGGCTGCCGCCAACCAGGCTCTCGACTCGGCGCCGGAGGCCACTACCTGCAAGCGCTCCAGAGGCGTGCCCAGGGGCAATTTGGCCGAACTTTTGCGGCGTCGCACCGCAGTTCCCACGGCCACCAGCACCTCCCCCAGACGCAGGGCCACGGATGAGCGCAGGGCTTTGTCCACTTCGGGCCAGGCTGCCTGATGCAACGATCCTCCCCCGGCCCGGCGGGCATACAGGGCCTGGTAAATCGCCTCGGTGACGTAGGGCAGAAAAGGAGCCAGCAACTTGACCGTTGCTTCGAGGCAGCGCTCCAGGGTCCAACAGGCTCCCAGGTGCAAGTGACCGCGGTGATCGTAAAGTCGCTTTTTGGCCATTTCGAGGTAGTTGTCGGCGAGGTCGCCCCAGAAAAAGGCCTCGACGGTGCTTTTGGCCGCGGCGTGGTCATAGCCTTCAAGGGCTTCGGTCGCTTGGCGGATGACTTCCTGGAGCCGGGCAAGAATCCAGGCGTCAGCCGGGGATAGATCCGGCCTTTTCCCTGCCCCCACCTTTCCGAGAAAAGGCGCGCTGAACCGGGCCACGTTCCACAGCTTGGTCGAGAGCCGGCCGCCGGCCCGGATTTTCTCCTCGCTGATGCGCGCGTCCCGTCCCAGGCCGGTGCTGGCAGCCCAGTAGCGCAAGGCATCGGCCGGGTAGAGCGCCAGCATTCGTGCCGGGGCGACCGCACCGCCGCCGCGGCTTTTGCTGATCTTGCCGCACCCCTTCGGTGCCAGGCCCCATCCGGACACGGCCACCGTCTTCCAGGGCAGGCGGCCAAAGTGGTGCCGCGCCCGGACGAGGGAATAAAAAGCCCAACTGCGGATGATCTCGTGGGCCAGGGGACGCACGCTGAAGGGAAAAACCTGGCCATAGAGGACATCGTCCCGCCCCAGGCCCGCGGCGATCTGCGGGGTCAGGGACGAGGTGGCCCAGGTGTCCATCACATCCCTTTCCCCGCGCCAGTCGGCGGCTCCGCAGGAGCATGACTCGGGGGGCCGGCTCTGCTGTGGATTTACCGGCAATTGGTCCATCCCGGCCACCGTTTCCCGCCCACAGGCAGAGCAGTACCAGACGGGGAAGGGAACCCCGAAAAAGCGCTGCCTTGAAATGCACCAATCCCAGGCCAGGCCCTCCACCCACTGGCGATAACGGAGGCCCATATGGGCGGGGCGCCAGTCCAGTTGCCGCCCCATTTCCAGGAGTTCCTCCTTGTAGTCGAGCACCCGCACAAACCACTGGGGAGCCACCCGGAATTCCACCGGGGTATCGCAGCGCTCGTGCACCCGCACTGCCTGACGCACGACCCCTCCATCCAGCAGAGCTCCGGAAGTATCCAGGGCTTTCAGGGTCAGGGCACGAGCTTCGAGGGCGGGCAGACCCCGGCCCGGCCCCCGGGTCAGGCGCCCGCGCCGGTCGAGGATTTCGATCAACTCCAGATCGTACGAGCGCCACCACTCCACGTCGGCGGCGTCTCCGAAGGTGCAGCACATGACCGCTCCGGTGCCCTTGTCCCGGTCGACCCCGGCATCGGCCCGCACCTCCACCGGGCGGCAGCCCAGCGGCACCATCACCCGGCGCCCGACCAGGGCGGCAAATCGCGGATCTTCGGGATGGACGAATAGCCCCACACAGGCCGGCAACAACTCGGGCCTGGTGGTGGCGACGGGCAGGATATCCCCGTCATCCAAGGTGAAGGCAAGGGTATGGATGGCGCTCTCCCGCTCCACCTCCTCCAGGTCGGCCTGGGCAATGGCGGTGGCGCACCCCGGGCACCAGATGACCGGGGCCTCGCGCCGGTAGACCAGATCCTTGGCCCGCAAATCGACGAAAGCCCATTGGGCCAGGCGCACCGCCTCTATGGTGCGGTAGGTCCGGGTCCAGTCCACCGACAGACCCAGTCCCCGCCACAAGGCCCGGTATTCCTCGGCCGCTTCCCGGCTCAGCGCCAGACAGTGGGCGCGGAATCGGGACGTCTCCATATCCTCCGCCCGGCGTCCCAGTTGGCGCTCGGCCAACTGCTCGGTGGGCAACCCATTGTCGTCAAAGCCCATGGGATAGAACACGGCGCAGCCCCTCATGCGCTGGAAGCGGGCGACAAAATCGGTCTGACAGTAAGAGTAGACATGGCCCATGTGCAATTTTCCCGAGACCGTGGGTGGCGGCGTGTCGATGGAGTAAATGGGTTGTCCCTCGGTGGCGGCAAAGCGGTGGACGCCGAGCTCTTCCCATAACGACCGGAGGCGGGCTTCCTCGGTTTTGAAGTCGAATTTTTTTGCAAGCATCGGATCTCCTCCCTGGGTACAAAAAAACCCGCTGCGAGTCGGGCTCGACAGCGGGCGGGTTGAAAAGAAGGTTCAGCAAACTATAATCGGCGCCGCGGTCTGAGCATGGCGGTCCCTACAACCGGAGATACGGTCCCCGCTGCCCGCACCGGCAATACCTCGACGTTTACAGATTGTCTATTCCCCATATTCAGGTTCCCTCGTTAAAACTTGCCGCCTCCGCGTCGATGGATGCATGCCGCGACGAGGCCACAAAAAAACCGCCCCGAGTCAAACTCGACGGCGGTGGCTACTCCCGGTGGTTTCCGAGCTTCAGGCCATGACCGCCGCGGTTTCCTCCTGTACTCCTGCCAACGGATTCTTAGCGGCTGGCCGGGTATCGGGGGCGAATTTCGGGCTTTGATCGGTCATAATCCTGCACTCGCGGCTAAAGTTGAATCCCGAACCAAAATAGACGCCCCAGCGCTAGTGGTCAAGGACAAATCGGCCTCCTGCAGCGGAATCCGGGGTTCGCCTGACCCCCATTAAAAGACTGGTCTGCATTTTGCGCTTTTATGGTCGAGAGAAAATGGCCTGAAAATCCCGGTGAACCGATATGGGGCACTTCGGGAAAATCTCCATCCTTAATGTAAGTGCCAGTACCAAGGGGGGTTACGCGATAATGAACGGCATTGAAAAAGGTGCCCGCATGGTTCGGGAGGAGGGTGTTGCAGGGGGCCAAGGGTCGAAGCAGGCGGAAAAATTTTATGGACACAGGGCAAATTTTTCCCATAAGGGAGGTCCGATTGGTTGGAGGAGACAGTCCCAAGGTGCGGGACTTGCATCTTGGCGCGAGCTCTTGCAAGGACATATCTCGCGCGCCGCCCTGGGGCTGGCGCTGGCTGGAGCCTGCCTCTGGAGTCTGAGCTGCAGTGACCGGACTGAAGGAGCGCAGGGCAATGTGTTGACGCTCGGTGGCGCGGCAGAACCGTCGGTAGTGGTCCGCGAACCTGCGGTTTCCGAGGCGCTGGACCCTGCGGTTCCCGGGAAGCTCCAGCCGGCCCCTCAATACCCGCGCGATCCTGCAATCCCTTCTTTCCCCCTGGGGATGGAGGAGACCACCGCTGAAATGGAAGAGTCAGGCCTCGACGACTTCCGCGCCATTACCGACAGCAGGCTGCGCAAAGTCCGTTTTTTCGCCTTTTTGCGACCTCTAGTCGAAACCGAAAACAAGCGTCTGGAAGCGGAGCGCAAGACGCTGGAGCGACTGTACGAGAAATTCCGCCGGGTGGGCAGGATCAACCCCACCGAATCGGCCTGGCTGCGGGAGCGGGCGGCCGCATACGGCCTCGGCGATCTACCCCTACCTTCAGAAGAGGTATTCCGCCGGTTGTTGCGTCGGATCGACTCCCTGCCGGTTGAATTGGTCCTTTCCCAGGCCGCATTCGAGTCGGGCTGGGGATGTTCCCGCTTTGCTCGCGAGGGATTCAACTTGTTCGGCGAGTGGTGCTTTGAGGCCGGTTGCGGGCTGGTACCTTTGCGGCGCGAGGAGGGAGCCAGACACGAAGTGGCCGTCTTCGACAGCCCGCGCAGGTCGGTGCAATCCTACATGCGCAATCTCAACAGCCACCCGGCCTACCAGGATCTGCGCCTGCTTCGCACCCAGAAACGGCTTCAGGGGGAGCGTGCGGACGGATTTACACTGGCTTCGGCACTGATGGGGTATTCGGAAATGGGTCAGGAGTACGTCGACAGTCTGTGCCTGATCATGCGCCACAACCAGTCACTGATGGCAAGCGAAAGACAAGGGGTCGCCCTCTAGACCGGTCATCTACCGGGGCTCTGCCCTGGCCGGCCAACCTGCACAGGATGGCCCCGGTGCAGACAGAGCGGCGCGATCAACCGGCTTCCCGGGTTGCCTTCGAACAGCAGCACCTCCTCGGCGCCGAGGCCTTCTTTCCTCAATGATAGTCTCCCTGGACCTGTAAATCGAGTAGAAAGAATCCCTCCGCGTGGACCCGGAGAATGCTCTCCGATATTTTGTCTTCTCACAATTTTATCTTATTTTCTTCTCGCAAATCTGCTCTCCAAGGCCTGTCCGGTAATCCTCCGGCAAACCTCGGAGACTTTTCAAAAAGGAGTTGGAAATGATCCTTTCCGTCCCTGTCTCGAATCGGTGCGTGGAGCTTCTGATCCGGAAGCTCGTCCCCCAGGCAGTCCCCTTCCTCGCCTTGGCATTCACCGCTCTTCTGCCCGACACTGCATGGGGAGGTGCCTGGACCCTTGACAAGGGCCACGTGTGGGGCAAGGTCACTTACATGTCGCAATCCACCGATCAACACTATGATGCGGATGGAAAGGCGGTTGAAATTCCCTGGGACGCCCGCTTCCAATCACAGCAGGTTTATTTCAACCTTTACTATGGCCTGACGGACCAATTCGACCTCGGCCTACAGGTTCCCTATATCAGCAATAAGTTTGTAGATAAAGATGAGACCAATGATATAGCGACTCCGCCGCCTGCTCTTGAACCGGAATCGGGTATAGGCGATCTGCGTGGATTTGCCAAGATCAACCTCTTGCAACGAGCCGACTTTGTCGGCACCCTGAAACTTGGTTTCAAGCTCCCCGTCGGCGAATACCGGCCCGTTCCCGAAGCCCTTTCCATAACCGGGGGCCAATGGGATTTTGACGCTGTCGCGCAAATCGGCCGGTCCTTTTGGCCCGTCCCGGCCTACGCAAATCTCGATTTGGGATATCGCCTGCGCGGAGAATACAAGGACACCGATGACGTTGAACCCGACCGAAGCTACACCCCCGGCGCGGAGATCGTTTTCAACCTGGAGGCAGGCTACAGCCCCATGGAAAGGCTCCTCGTTGCCCTCAAGTACGAAGGCGTCGCAGGAGCGGAGTACGACGCTGTAAGCAACCCCGGCACCCCGGAAAACCTGAGCCAGAGCGTCACCTACCTGGTGCCCATGGTCCTCGTCGGCCTGCATCCCGACCTGAGCCTGGAGGCGGCGGCGCGCCTGACCGCCAGCGGCAGCAGGTATTTCGCCGGCCCGACCTATACGGTGGGGCTTTCCTACACCGGCAATCTGATCGAGAAGCTGATCCATCAGGGGACGCCTCCCGCTTCTGCTGGGGAGTAAAAGTCGGCCGCGCCGCAGGGGTGGGAGTCTCCGGCTCCTTCCCCGTTTATGGCAATACCTGGTCGCAGGCTGCCCAAATTCCACTATCCCTGCGATCAGTTGACTAATCAACCCCTCCTAATTATCATTGGTCTACCAGTATGATTTCACATAAATCGGATCCGGACTGCGGAGCCGATTCAAATTCCCCCATCCCCGGATTTCAACTTCCCTTTCTACTACAACAAGAGGCTCAAGTGGATAACTATTTTAAAACCATCGGACTTTCCGTAGGACTTCTGGGCGTCGGCGCGGCCGGCGGGCTGGTCCTGGGTCTGGCAGCCGGAATTCTTTTGGCTCCCCAGAGTGGACGGAAATCGCGCCAATCGGTGCGCCGCGGCGTCGGTCAGGCGGTGGACAAGGGCCGCACCTACGTGGACCGGATTCGCAATCACGAAGGCGATGGAGTAGAGAAGGTCGCGGAAAAATAGACCTTCAGTCCTTGCCTCCGTGCCACAATGCACCCTGGTGGCCCTCACAGGAGAATATCCGGCCGGTGGCGAATGAACTGATTCCCGCCGGTCCTCGCGGTCGGTCCAGGCCAGAGAAAACAGGAAAACCGCAGTGGAAATGAACCGGGGTCCCATTTACCGGGACACCGATGCATCCCGGATTCACACTGGTCGCATTTATCGCCGAGGCGACCATTCGCGGTAAATTTCCCTGGGTCGGAACGCTCGACTGACTCTGCAAACACCTTTTGATTTCAAACTCTAAAATGCCGGGTTATAGTCCGCGAAAAAACCGTTTCGGATAATTTTCTCATTGTCCATTGGCAATGGACTTCTCAGAGGTTGCTAGCGATATGAAAGCGCTACAGCCACCTTCGGCATACGCCGAAGGGTACGCCAAAGCCCGCCTCTACGACCAGGAAGCGGCCGACAGCTATATCAGGCACACCGCCATTGGCGACCCGGAGCTGGATCCGGTGATGGAGGAACTCTCCTCTTTGCCGCGCGATGACCTGCAGCGCTTCATCGGGGCTGGCATAGAGCAGCGGGATGAGGTTCTGCGCATCGCGCCGCAGCCCCTGCGCGATTTCTTCAATAATCTTGCAGAGCCTCCCTGGCTTGACTACGAAGCCTTTCGTCCGGGGAGACGCTCCTTCCACGCCAACGTAAATCTCATGCTCGTCGCATTCGTTACGGGGGTGTTGGTGGAAGGCTTTTCGACGCTTATCGCCAAGTCGTTCAGTATTACCGGGCGGGTGGCGTCAACCAAAAGGCGCCTCCAGCAGAATAACCGCCACATGTTGGATATTTTTTACCCCGGCGGCTTGAGGAGAGATGGCGATGGATACAGGCTATCGACCCGCATTCGCTTCGTTCACAGTCAAATAAGGACCCTGCTGGCGAAATCCGACGATTGGAATCACGAAGTTTGGGGCACCCCGATAAGCTCGGCGCACCTTGGTTTTGCCATCTCCGTCTTCTCCAAGCGCCTGTTGGAATACTCGATGTTGGTGGCCGCTACTTTCAACGAGGAAGAAAAAGCGAGTGTTCTCGATGTTTGGCGCTACACCGGCTATCTCATGGGGATACCTGAGACCATCCTCTACACCAACGCAGAGGATGCGGAAAAAGTTTACAAGATCGCCTACATGTGCGAGCCGCCGCCGACGCCCGAATCGGTAACCGTGGCGAATATGTTGATCCAGTCCATTCCGACAGTTGCGGATATTTCAGATCCTGTTGAGAAGAAAAAATTGACAACTTTGGCCTACCGCCTTTCGCGCGCCCTCATAGGAAACGAACTCGCCGACCAGTTCCAGTTTCCAAAGTCCTTTGCTCCGGTAACACTGTTCAGTTACCGCTGGAAACAACGAATTTTGAGACTTCTGAAGGCCAACCAGGCGATCAGATCAGAAAATTTTTCTCAGCTTCTCGAAATCTCGGTGTACGACGAGGATGGAGTGAGTTACAAGATGCCCGATCACGTCTATACATCAAAATCCAGCTCCTGGTGAGCGATGTTCGCGCCGTCAATGGCCTGCACTCGCAACGCTGGTCACACCGGCCATCGCGGCCGGTGTTCGCATTTTCACTGACCGGCGGTCACCGCGTTCTTTTCAGCGCAGACAATCCGCAACTCCTCACTTTCGACGCCCCGGAGAACAACAATGCGCCTGGAACGCTACGTCGTCGCCATTCTGCGCCTCAAGTGGCCGGTGGTGGCCCTCGCGACCCTGGTGATGCTGGCCGCGACGGTCGGTGTTCGCTTTATCACCGTCACCAACGATTACCGCGTTCTTTTCAGCGCAGACAATCCGCAATTGGCAGCATTCGAGGCCCTGGAGAACACCTACTCCGTATCCAACAGTGCCTTGATTGCGGTGGCGCCGCGCGAAGGATCGGTGTTTACCCGCGAGGCCCTGGGCGCTGTTGAGGAGCTCACCGCAGCCGGGTGGCGCGCTCCATATTCCAGCAGGGTCAACTCCCTCACCAATTATACCCACAGCGAAGCATCCGAGGATGAGCTCATGGTCGCCCCGCTCGTCCAGGACGCCCGGGCACTGAGCGCTACCGACTTGCTCCGAATTGAGGGGATTGCGTCGGACGCGGTCGAGATTGCCGGGCGTCTGGTCTCCCATGACGGACGTACGGCCGGAGTCGCGATCAATTTCATCCTGCCCCAAAACCCGGACCTGGCCGTTGTCGAAATTACCGATTATCTCAATGCGCTCCTCGAGCAAGCCCGCACGAGCCACCCGGATATTCATTATTACATGACCGGCGATGTCGTCATGAACCGGGCTTTCGCCGATGCCACCCGGAACGACCTGGAGACCCTGACACCTATTGTGTTTCTCATCATCGTAGGTGTCACAATTATTCTCCTGCGCTCGATTCTCGCCACCGTGGCTATCGTCGCCGTGCTCCTGTTTGTCATCAATACGACCATGGGGTTTGCAGGTTGGAACGGCGTGGTATTCAGCCCCACCAACGCCGGAGTGCCGATCATTGTCATGGTCATAGCCATCGCGGATTCAATCCACATCGTCACGAGTGTTTTACTATGTATGAGGCGTGGTCTGGACAGAAAGGCGGCGATTGTCGAATCGATCCGCATCAATGCCTACCCGGTACTTATCACCTCGGTCACGACGGCGATTGGATTCCTCAGCCTGAACGCCTCGGATTCGCCGCCTTTTCACGTTCTGGGCAACTACGTGGCGTTCGGCGTATTATGCGCTCTCATATACACCATGACGCTGCTGCCGGCGCTGCTGGCGATCCTTCCGTTGCGTGCGCCCCGGGTCCGGTCCGAGGGAAGCGCCTTCTTCGACCGCCTCGCCGACTTCGTCATCGCCCGCAACCGATTCCTGCTGGGGTTCCTCTCCCTCGTGGTCGTCGTCCTGATATTCGGCATTCCGCGCATCGAGCTGAGCGACAACATGGCTCAGTATTTTGACGAGCGCTACCAGTTCAGACGCGACACGGATTACGTCATTGAGAACCTGACCGGGGTGGACAAGCTGGAGTACTCGCTGAACTCGGGGAGCGAAGGGGGAATCACCGATCCCGGTTATCTGCGCAAGGTTGACGCTTTCGCCGATTGGTACCGGCAGCAACCCGAAGTAACCCACGTCCAGGCCTTTACGGACATCATGAAGCGGCTCAACAAAAACATGCACGGCGACGATTCGGCCTTCCATCGCCTCCCTGAAGACCCGGATCTGGCGGCGCAGTACCTGCTGCTATACGAGCTTTCGCTTCCCTTCGGCAGCGACCTCAACGACCGCCTAGACGTAGCCAAATCCGCGACCCGCATGGTGGTCGTGACCAGGAACGCTTGGTCTCGAGATATCCGTGAACTGGACAAGCGCGCACAGGCCTGGCTGCGCGCCAATGCACCTGATTTTGCGCGCGAAGCATCGGGTTTGAGCGTCGTCTTCGCCCACCTCTCACTGCGCAATATCAACAGCATGTTGCGCGGTACGATTCTGGCCATGGCTCTCATTTCCTTCATCCTGATCTGGATTTTCAAGAGCGTGCGGATCGGACTCCTCAGCCTTCTCCCCAATTTCATCCCCGCCGCCATGAGCTTCGGCCTGTGGGGCTATCTGGTCGGCCACGTGGGCATTGCCTCCTCGGTGGTCATCGCCGTCGTATTCGGGATTGTCGTGGACGACACCATTCATTTTCTGAGCAAGTACCTGAAAGCCCGGCGCCAGGGCCTCCCGGCGCCGGAGGCCGTGCGCTTCGCCTTCCGCACCGTGGGCCATGCCTTGTGGACGACGACCGCGGTTCTGTCCGCCGGTTTCCTGGTCTTCGCCACGTCGGGGTTCGAGGTGAGCTGGGCCCTCGGTCTTCTGGTCACGGTCACCATCCTCTTCGCCCTCGCCGCCGACTTTCTGCTCCTGCCGACGCTGCTCATGGCCATCGACCGGAAAAACTCATGACTCCGCCTTCTCCCGCAGCAGCTAGGCCCCAAGGGACGAGGCTTGAAATTACCAACCGCTTTTGAGAACCATTTCGCAATGCCTCGGAAGAACAGAATTCTCGCCATCGGTGACCCGGCCCCTTTATTCACGCTTCCGTCGCACCTTGGCGGAGAGGTGTCGCTGGAATCGTATCGCGGCAGAAAACACGTCATCCTGACCTTTCTACGGACGACGTGGTGACCGAACAGCCGTCGCCAGTTGGCGACTCTGCAGGAACACCTGGGAACCTACGCTGAATGGAGCGCCGCGCCTCTCGCCGTCTCGGTGGAGTATCCGGAGAAACTGCGCAGATACGCCGAACGCAGGGGCATCGCCTTTCCCCTGCTGATGGACAAAAAACGGAGCGTCATCAAGAGTTACGGGGTTTATCACTGGCTCGGTCTGTTGGCTTACAACCCCGCTTACAACATGGCTCGCCCCTCGACCTTTATCGTCGACAAGGTCGGCAATATCAGATTCATGTATATCGGATCGAATCAGTTCGATCTGGCGGAACAGGAAGAAATCCTCGGGTGCTTGAAGCTGCTGGGCTCGTGAGGCTCTGATGAGTGGCTTTTCTGCCGCGACCCACCCCTTAGACCGGAGAAATTCATGATTACCGCACTTTCCCCCGCACCGCCCGCGCTCCCGTTTATCGCGCCAATTATCCTGATCTGTCTCGGGGTATGCACCATTCCTCCAGAGGCGGGAGCCACCCCCGAGGAAACCGGACTGGCCATCGCGCGCGATTCCCGCGCCCGCGAGGAAGGATTCGGCAACTTCGCCGCCCAGCAAACCATGGTGCTGCGCAACAAGCACGGGCAGGAGAGCCGGCGCCGGCTCCAGGTGAAGATCCTCGAGGTCGCGGGAGACGGGGACAAGAGCCTGTTCGTCTTCGACGAGCCGCGCGACGTCCAGGGCACGGCGCTGCTGGTCCACGCGCACCGGGAAAGCGCCGACGATCAATGGCTCTACCTGCCCGCCCTGAAACGGGTCAAGCGCATCAGCTCGGCTAACCGCTCGGGCTCCTTCATGGGCAGTGAGTTCGCCTATGAAGACATGACCGCCCAGGAAGTGGAGAAGTTCACCTACCGCTACCTGCGCGACGAGGCTTGCGGCGATTTGACCTGCACCGTGACCGAACGATACCCGGTGGACAAGAAGTCCGGATACAGCCGCCAACTGGTATGGCGCGACAAGGACGAACTGCGCGTCTGGCAGGTGCATTACTTCGACCGCAAGGACGCCCACCTTAAGACTCTTACTCTGGAGGACTACGAGCAGTACCTGGGCCGCTTCTGGCGCGCCGCCACGATGACCATGGAAAACCATTTGACCGGGAAGAGTACGGTTCTGACCTGGAGCGATTTTCAGTTTCAGACCGACCTCGACGACCGCGATTTCACCCGCACAGGACTGAAACGGACGCGTTGATGCCGCTTCGTTCTCTTCTCATCCGCGCTGCTCTCAGCTCTGTCTGGATTCTGGTCCTGGTCATGCAAGTGCGCGCCGGCGCCGGGATCGACCTCGACTTTTCCGGGCGCTTGAACCTGGAAAGCCGATGGTTTCCCGAATCCGGAGTCCACTCCGGCCAGGGCTCCCACGCCGGCGGCCTGGTTGCCGCACCTAAACTTTTCCTTTCCGACTCCGGTGGAAGAAGCCTCGCCGTGGCGCTGTTCTGGCGTTACGACAACGCCGACCGGCGCCGCACCCATGCGGATCTGCGCGAGGCCTATATTCTTCTCTTCGGCGCCATCGGAGAGGGCGAATGGGAGCTGCGCCTGGGTCTGGACCAGGTGTTCTGGGGCGTCGCCGAGTCGCAGCACCTGGTGGATATCGTCAATCAGATCGACCTGGTCGAACATCCCAACGGAGAGGCCAAGCTGGGGCAACCCATGATCAACCTCACCTGGTCCGCCGACTGGGGCGTGATGGAATTTTTGGCGCTGCCCTGTCATCGTGCGCGTACCTTTCCGGGCCCCTCCGGGCGCCTGCGCCTTGCGTTGGTGATAGACGATGATCAGGTCGAGTACGAGAGCGGGAGGAAAGAGCGGCACTTGGACCTGGCCGCCCGCTACAGTCACAGTTTCGCATCCCTCGATTTGGGCCTGAGCGCCTTCGCCGGCACCAGCCGGGAGCCTTTTCTGCAACCGGTTCCGGATCGAGGCGGGTCCCCAGCCCTGGTTCAGCACTACGAGCAGATCCGCCAGTTCGGGCTGGACGCCCAGCTCACCTTGGGTTCATGGTTGTTCAAGCTGGAGGCCATTCGGCGCGCCGGCGCCCGCAACCTCTCCGGCGGGGAGGAGGATTACGTCGCCTCCGTTTTCGGCGGGGAGTACACCCTCTATTCCGTATTGGGCTCCCCCGCCGATCTGAGCCTGCTGGGCGAATGGAATTACGATGAGCGCGGCCGCAACGCGACCCCCAGTCGATCGCCCAATACCCTCGAGAACGATCTCTTCTTCGCCGCTCGCCTGGCCTTCAACGATGTTCAGAGCAGCGAAATTACGGCCAGTTTTCTGGCCGACGCCGACCGCGCTACCCGTGTCCTGGCGCTGGAAGGGGGACGGCGCATCTCCGATCGGTGGTCGGTGAACCTGGAGTCCATCCATCTCCTCGGTATCGACCAGGCGGACCTGCACCACGAGATCCGGGGCGACAGCTTCATCGATGTGAGTCTGAGATATAGTTTCTAATCCGGCGGGGTTGTTGACCGGTTCGGGCTTGGGGTCAGGTTGTTGCCGGCCCGGGGCTTTGCCCTACTCCGGCGCGGCGACCTCGTGCAGGACTGAGGGCAGGCTGAAGCGCACGTTCTCGACAATGCCGTCCATGGTCGAAATATCCAGCTCGTCGTACTCGCGCAGCTTCTCGATCAACTCGTGGATCAGTTCCTCGGGGGTCGAGGCCCCGGCGGTGATGCCGATGCACTCTTTCCCCAGAAGCCACTCGGGGTCGATCTTCGCTGGGTCCTCGATCAGATAGCTCGGCACAGCGCTGTCGCTGCTGACTTCACACAGGCGATTGGAGTTGGAGCTGTTCTGTGCCCCCACCACCAGCAGCAGGTCCACCTGGGCGGCAAGGGCGCGCACCGCGGCCTGGCGGTTCTGGGTGGCGTAGCAGATGTCCTTGACGTCCGGCCCTTGGATGTGGGGGAAGCGCCGCCGCAGTGCCGAGATCACTTCCCTGGTATCATCCACCGACAAGGTGGTCTGGGTGATGTAGGCGACCTTTCCGGGATCGCGCACTTCCAGCGCTTCTACGTCTTCCACCTCGCTGACCAGGAGGACCTTGCCGGGAATCTGTCCCATGGTGCCTTCGACCTCGGGATGGTCCTGGTGACCGATGAGGATGATGTCGTAACCTTTGGCGGCGTAGCGGCGGCCTTCTTTGTGCACCTTGGAAACCAGGGGACAGGTGGCATCGAGGGGTTGCAGGTGGCGCAGCGTCGCATCCTGCTCAACCTTCTCGGATACCCCGTGGGCACTGAACACCGTGATGGCTCCATCGGGAATTTGGTCGATCTGCTCGACGAAGCGGACGCCCTTCGCTTTCAGGTTTTCCACCACCCGGCGGTTGTGGACAATTTCGTGGCGCACGTAAATCGGAGGTCCGTACTGTTTCAGGGCCGCTTCAACGATCTCGATGGCGCGTTCGACACCGGCACAGAATCCCCGCGGCTGGGCTAAAATGACTCGCATCCTTACTCTCCATTCCTGGTTGATCGGCGCCCTTTTGTCCGCCACAAGCGAACCATACTCTAACACCAATTCCGTTTCGCTGTCAATTGTGTGAGCAGAGGTGCCTTCCCACACCGGCGCGGGGGAGACCCCTGGTCAGCGCCTCGAAGAGAACCTTCAGGGCGAGGTTCGAGCGCACCAGGGCGCTGGTGATCACGGTCACCGCCCACACGCTGCGGCGCGAGATCTTCACTTCCTGTCCGTCCCTGAACCTGGGGGTGGCGTGAATGCGGCGCAGGGTGAGCACCGCCATCCCCAGGGCCCACAGGCAGTGGCGGCGGATGCCGGTTTCCCGGCTGGGAATGAGCAGGATGAAGCGCAGGGCGTTGGCCAGATGGCGGCGGGCGATGCCCACCAGCTCGAGCAGTCCTGCCACGAAGCCGGGGTGGTCTTTTCCGGCGGGCAGGGACCCCAGCTCGAAACCGGCTCTGAGGAAGACGTCCCGAGGCAGCCAGCAGGAACCGCGGCGGCGGTCGTCCCACACGTCCTTGAGAATATTGGTCATCTGCAGCCCCTGGCCGAAGGAGACCGCCAGGGCGAGCAGTTCCTGGCGCCGCCGGTCGATTTCGGCGGAGTAGTCGCAGAACAGCTCGGTGAGCATCTCGCCCACCACCCCGGCGACGTGATAGCAGTAACGGTCGAGGTGGGGCAGGTCGTCGAGGCCGGCGGGGGTGGCACCCTGCTGGAACTCCGCCATGCCGCGGGACATGATCCTGACGCAGCGTTCGAGGGCGCTGCGCTGGGCCGTGCTGAAGCCGCTGGTGATGCGGATGACGCGGGCACTGTTGGCGATCAGGTCGTGCTCGCTCGGGGTAGTGGAGGAGGACAGCAGGGCGCCGAGCTCGCTGGCGAAAGGCTCCGGTTCTGCGCGCCCGGCAACGACCTCGACGAAGCGTTCGGAGAACACCTGCTTCTTGGCGGGGGACAGGGCCGGCTCGTCTTCGATGGTGTCGGTGATGCGGCAGAGGAGGTAGGCATTGCCCACCACGTCGCGCAGTGGGTCCGGGAGCTGGGGAATGGTGAGGGCAAAGGTACGGGAAACGCCCTGCAGGATATGCTCCTGGTAGGCGAGATCGCCGTGCGTCGATCCGTTGGAGGAGGACGTGGTCATCGTAGCCTTTCGGGATCGATATCCAATCAGCAACTAGAGTACCAGGTTGCCGAAAGGCTGTCAAGTTTCGGGGCAGGAGAAAGAAGCGGGTCCAGCTGGCCGACCCAGGGGCCGAGGAAAGGAGGGCGGCCTCCTCAATCGTGGTCCCGGTGCCGGTGCGGTTTGCCGCGCTCGAAGCGCCGCGGTCCGATCACCTCCCTGAACCGCCTTCTGCGCTGCTCCATGCGCTCCAACTGTTCCGGGGTGAGCAGGGTTCCGAGCTCGGCGTGAACCGAGTCCAGCAGAGCGCGCATGGATTCCCGGTGCTGCCGGTCCAGTTGCCGCAGGCGCGGAGCTGCGCTTCTGAGGACGCGCCTGATCTCGCGGCGCTGGTCCGCGTCGCGGGGCTCGATGAATTTTTCGGTGAAGGCGGCAAAATGGCCGGGACGGGGAATGGCGCGAAACCGGTGCTGCAGGAATTGCCCATAGGCCAGAGCTCCGAGGAGCATGCCGATGAGAAGGGTGGCGATAATGATGGCGGCGCTTTTGGCCTTGGCTTGCATGGATCCTCACATATCCAGGGTGTAGGTCGCCTCGAGGGTAGTGGGCGGAACGGCGAAGAGGACTTCCAGGGCCGAGGGATCGGCGGCGAGCAGCTCCCTGTTGTTCCAGTTGTTCCAGGCGATGAAGGCGGTGAGCATCAGGGCCAGGGGCACCAGGGGCCGGAAAAGGCGCACGAGGGCATCCGCCAGATTTTCCGCCGCGGTCGGTTGGCCGCTGGCCTCGATCCGCTGCATCACGCGGCTGGCGAAGAAGGGCCTGAAGGATGTGCTCCTGCTCCCCTCCAGCAGGCGCTGCACCTGTTGCATCTGCTCCCACTCGGCGCGCAATTCGGGTTTGCGGGCGAGGAGCTCGGCAAAGCCTTGTCGTTCTTCCGCGCTCCATTCGTTGCTCAAAGCGCGCATCAACAACTCGCGGTCCCTATTGTCCATATTCCTCCAGTGCGGACCCGAGAAGCGTTTTCAGCTTCTCCATTCCGCGGTAAAGCCGGGAGAGGACGGTACCTTCCGGCAGTTTCAGCAAGGCGGCCGTTTCTCTGGTGGAATAACCGTCGATCATGCGCAGCACCACCACGGCGCGATGCTCCGGCTTGAGTTTGGCGACCGCCGCCTGCACCCACTCTCTGCGCTCCCGCTTCTCTGCGTCATCGCGTCCGTCGGCGTCCGGCGGCATGGCGTCTTCCTCCGCATCCAGGCTGCCGAGGCGTCCCCGGGCGCGCTTCCTGCGCTCGAGTGCGTTGAGCGACAGGTTGATGGCGATCCGGGTCAGATAGGTTCCCACCGCAGCGTCGCCGCGAAAACGCTCCAGGGCCCGCCAGAAGCGGATGAAGGTCTCCTGTCCAACGTCCTCGGCGTCGGCCCCGTGCCCCAGCATGCCGATGGCGGTGGCCGCTACCAGTGATTCGTACTTCTGAACCAGGGCTCTGAAGGCGGCCTCGTTCCCCTGGCGCGCCTGGTCGATCAGCTTCTGCTCGGACCTGATCTTCTCCACTATAGTTCGACAATGGATCGAGGCGATTCATTCCTGCAGGATAGAAATTTTTTTCGCTCCGCCTTTCCCATTCCTCAAGGCATCGGCGACCAGCGCGGAAAGCGCACGCTGGGAGGCAGGTCGGGGATCTGGAAGAGGGCGCCGCTTTCGAGATCCAGAATGAGAATGTTCGACTGGGTCAGAAAGGAGGGGTCCACCTCCAGGGCTTCAAAGGCGATCATGCTGCCGTCGGGGGACCAACTGGGATAGGCGGCAGCGGTAAACCGGCTCGACCCGAAGGTGCGGCGCCGGACATCGCCGCCGTCGGCGTTCATGGTATAGATATCGAACTCGTCGAAGTAAACCCCCTCGGTGCCGGCCTCCTGATGCCGGTTGGACTGGAAGGCGATCAGCTCGCCGTCGGGGGACCAGGACGGTGCCGAATTTCTGGAGCCGTCGCCCCCGGTCAGGAGCACCCGGTTGGAACCGTCGGCGCCGACCGCGTAGATATCCGTCCCGTCATGGCGGTCGCTCTGAAATGCGATCATGCTGCCGTCGGGGGACCAGGAAGGAAGCTGGTCTTCCCCCGGAGAGCTGGTCAGGTTGGTCCGCGTCGTATCGCCGAGGGCGACCACGAAGATGTCCCAGCCGTCGGCCGCCGTCTCCACGCCCTGGTAGGCGATCCGGCCGCCGTCGGGGGACCACGAGGGAGCGCGGATGGCCCCGGCGTGATCCAGCACCCGCAGGCGTCCCTTGCCGTCGGCGTTCATCCTGAAGAGACGGTACACGGAGCTCGACCCGAGGCTGGTGACGTAGGCGATCTGGCCGCCGTCGGGGGACCAGGAGGGCCACAGGTAGTTCGCCGGATCGTTGGCGGCGTTGAGGCTGACCAGCTCCTTGCCGTCCGGACGTACGTGGTAGAGGTGCAGGCGGCCGCTGATGGCCCCTTCGACGAAGACGATGCGCCCCTGTTCGGGCAGGCTGGAGAAGGTCCCTTGAAGGTCTTCGCTGCAGCCGCCGTCGCCGCAAAAGGCGGAACCGGCAATGGGGTTGGTGCCGCAGCCGCCGAGCAGAGCTGCCGCGGCAATGACGGAAAGGGCTGTTGCGGTCCAGTTGTTCAAAAGAATTAAAGGTCGGAGTGAGAAATGGGATGGGGTAAGGGCGGCGACGCCGCCTGGGTGGAATTATGTGCTTTTCAGTAGATCGAAATATTCTTTTCTGGTGAATTCAGCTATTTGGAGGGCATTTTTTATGATGTGCACTTTTACTTCTTTTTCGCCGGAATCACTATGGGCCGCTTAACGCCTTCTTTGGACATCACGATGTGAGATCCCCACGGGAAGCGGAATGCTTATGGGATGTTCTTGTCCTTCAACTGCATTGGTTTGGGCCTCAAATCCGCATTCCGCCAAAACTTCGTTCAGGCATCCTCTGTTAAGACAGGAGATTACAAACATCCGAGCTGCATCCACCAGATTATTTTCGGCCTCTTCTTCCGTATCGCCCTGACTATACACATCGAGCTCGGGGCACCATGACAGATAGTCTTTGCCGTCTTTCTCTACAGTGCAAGTGATCTTCAATTCTACTTTTGCGGAAGGCATTGAAAACATCTCCTGAAAAGGGAATTTTGAAAGAGAGTAGACGTGCCATCCCTGAATTTCAAGCGGACAAAATATTCGGCCTTTTCTGGCTACGAAGATACTAACGCCCACATCGCAAGGCAAGATTTCCGTAGTTTTCAAGCCCGATAATTTCCCTTGAGACACAATGCTTTTTCAGAATTGCACGATCTCCTCCGAGCAGGTTCCGTCGGCCGCCGTCTCCACGCCCTGGTAGGCGATCCGGCCGCCGTGGGGGGACCAGGAGGGAGCGAGGATGGCCCCGGCGTGATCCAGCACCCGCAGGCGCCGAGCAGAACCGCCGCGGCAATGGCGGAAAGGGCTGTTGTGGTCCGGTTGTTCAAAAGCACGGCGTTCCTCTGAGAACGAACGGATAATGGGCGCGATTTGATTTATGGGACCTTCGCCATGGTCGCCATTGTGAGGGTTATGGAATCAGCCTATACTGAGAATTAAATTTGTCAAAATATTTTTATCGTTAGTGGAATTGGCATAGAGGTTCGGTAATTGTGCCCAGTGCCATACCTGTTGCCGCGAGGGTGGAAACACGATCAGGTGAATATGGTGGGAATGTTATCAAGGACAGCCTTCAACTTTTCTCCGCAACATACCGATAAATTTATCAAGTCCGACCCCGACCGAGGGGAGGACTTGCCAGAGCCTTGGAGGCCCGCCCCTGGCGCCTGAGGACCAGTATAAGAATTGGGTCGATCCCTCACTTACCCTGGACCGACACCCAAATTTCAGGTATATATGAGCTCAACCTGAAAGTCCTTTTACACCCTCGGTTCGAGGTGCCTATCAAAGACAACAACATCTTCACTGTTCGATGAGGTCTATTCGCTTGACGAAGCGAGTGAGCAGGTCCTGAACGACCGATCCAGAGCTTGGAGGGCAAAAGGTGACCTGCTGTATGCGTGCGCACCTCCCGGTGACGACGAGCTGGGATCAATTGAGGGAAGGATTGATATGTACGGCCTTTCGTTTGAGCGATGAACCCGACCGCTGAACGTATTCACCTTGACGGTCGAAGTGAAAAAGTAGTGGGGGTTAAGATCCAATGACCATCCGCATGATTCGGGGTCGCTCTCAGCGCTGGTGGTCTTTCGTCGGGCTCGCCCTTTTGATTCACGGCGTGCTGGTGGTGGCCATCACCTATCGCGAAGTGTTGGAGCGACCGGAGCCGGTGTTGTCGGGCAAGTTCGTCAAGCGCCGGCCGTTGCAGCAGCCGTATCTCGAGCGCCGGGTTGAACGACCTGCGAGCCTGCCTGTCCTCAAGCGTTCGGTGACCGCGTCGCGTCCCACTGCGCGCTCGGCGGTGCAGTACGCCCTCGCCCCGGTTCATCCTCCCCTGCTCGGCACCCGGCTCGAGGTGCCGGCTCTGCCGCCGCGCCCCGTCTCTTTTGCCAGGGGTCTTCCCTCCAGCGGGCGTTTGCGCTCGCCGCCTGCCGAGGTGTCGGTGCAGGCGGCGGATCACCTGGATCTGGGTCTGGAGCTGCTCGACGTGGAGCATCTGGATACGGGTCGCTACCGGGCTCTGGTGGTGCAGGATCCGTCGGACCGCCGCAACCTGGAAGGGTACGTGCACTTTTCGGCGGTGGCCATTCCCTCGGTGCGGCGCCTGGAGGGAGAGAACTGGGGCCGGTGGAGGGCGAGGGTCGTAGCTCGCGATGTGGATCGCGAGATGTCCGATTTACCCGATTTGCGCCACAGCGCCAACATCCGGGCGCTGGCTTCCCTGGCGGCCGAGTTGGAGGAGCAGACGGGGCTGAAGGCGGTGGTGGACGAAGATCTGGACTTGCCGTCGCCGGAGGTGTTGGAGAGTCCCTTCATCCTGCTGACCAGCGGCCGTCCGTTCGAGCCGAGCGCGGTGGAGGCGGAGCAACTGGGAATATACCTGGTCTCCGGGGGCTTCGCCTACGTGGAGCAGGTGGGCGCGCCGATGATGGAGTGGATGCAAGGCACCTACAGCGATCTGCTCTCCCTGCGCGACCTGATTCGCATGGCCCTGGCTACCCAGGGCCTGGGGGAAGGTACGGACTGGAGTTTCGAGCCCCTGGCCCCTGACCATCCCTTATTTCACAGTTACTACGACATCGACACCCTGCCGACCAGCTACTGGCGGGCGATCTACGCCAATGTGTCTGGTTTGAATAAAGGGTTGGTTAAAGGTGGTCTAGAACCGTCGCCGACATTCGAGGGTATTCCGCCCTATCTCGAAGGCATCCACCTGGAGGGTCGCCTGGTGCTGGTTTACTCGCAGCAGAACTACCGGGATTTCTGGTGGCGGCGTCCGGAGCGCCATTTGACCCGGGCGGCCGAGAACCTGATATGGAACGCCAACTTTGCTCCGCTGCACCGTCCGAGCAGCGATCCGGCCATCCGCCTGGGGATCAACGTGGTGGTGTTCGCGCTGACCCAGGAAGGCTCGCTGGCGCGGCGCTACGTCAAGCGAGGTAAGTCATGATACTCTGGGGGCTCGCACTCGTCGTCCTTCTGCTGCGGCCGGGGGCGGCGGACCAGTGGGTGACCGCCGGCGCCGAGGATTTCGCCCGGGGGAACCTGGAAGGGGTGGAGGTCACGGCTGCCGGCAAGCTGCGCCTGGCCTCCTTCGAAGGGGCCAACCTGGCTCTGGAAATGGCTGCCTGGTCCGGCAGCCAGGATCTCACCCGCTCCTACAGGATCACCGACGGCAATCTTTCCACCGAATGGCACTTCGACCGCGAAGCCCAGGTCGTGGGCCGGTCCATCGAGATCGATCTGGGCGGCAACCGCCTCGTCAACAGGGTGCGCATTCTGCCCGGGGGCAAGCTGGGGGAGGAGAATCCGCAGTTCTATCTCAAGGGCTACCGCATTGACGTCGCCGCCGCCGATGCCCCCGACCTCTGGATTCCCGTGGCCCAGAATCTCCTCAACCAGAACCGCCTCATAGACACTACTCTCGACGGAACCTGGATGGAGTTGGAGGAGGGCGCGCCCAGGCCTGCCGTGGCCCGTTTCGTGCGCATTACTGTTACGCGACAGGATCTGCCCAACTGGGTGATCGTCGGTGAGGTGGAGGTCTACGGCACCGGGTTCAAGTCCGCCGGTGAATATGCCTCGCCTCCCTACGAGGTGGGGTCCGAGATCTCCAGCGCCAACCTGGGCACCTTGTTCTGGCGTGCCGAGGTGCCGCCCGGGACCAAACTGAGCTGGCAGGTTTATGCTTCGCGCCGGTTGGACGCACAACCTGAGTGGGAGGAGCTTCCCCTAATTGAAGCAGGGGACGGCAACGAGGGTATCAATCTGCAGATCGAAGAGCGCACCCGCTACGTGTGGTACCGAGTTCAGTTCGAATCGGTCGATTCCCGCCTCAGTCCGGCACTGGAGGAGGTGGTGATCACCTTCGACCGGAGCCTGATCGCCACTACCGCCTTCGGTGCGGTCGAGCCCCGGCGAGTGCCGGCAGGGGAGCCGGTGTCCCTTAGCTACAAGGCCACCATCGAGGTGGAATCTCAGGACTACGGCGTGGATATGCTCATCCTCAACCGCTGGGGCGAGCTGGAAGAGCTTTTGATCGACGGAATGAGGGTCCCACCCGGCGGGTATGAAATCATCGGCGACGAGTTCTCGGTGCAAAGGCCGAATCTATCCCTGCGCCTGCTCCTCGACTATCGCCTTGCGGGCCGCGCCGATATAGAGCTGAGGTTCACCACCGCGTTTCTCAGGGGGGCCGAGGTGGTGACCCTCTCCCTCGGGACGCTCGCGGACGGCGCCGATCCGACCATCCTGCAGCCGGTTCTCCCGCAGTCAACGGGAAGAACCCTGGTTGCCGTTTCCGGAACCACGGGAACCGTCCTTTCCCCGTCCAGCGCCCGCCTCGTCCCGCAGATTTTCAGACCCGGCCGCGGCGGCGGGACCCGGATTCACTTCGGTCTATCCAAGGTGCGGGTGGCAGTGCCGGTGAGCGTGGCCATCTTCGATCTTTCCGGGCGCCGCGTTCGCATCCTGTTGGACCACGCCCTGCTGCAGTCAGGCCCCGTCGCCGTTCCCTTTGACGGCTATGACGCCGGGGGCCGGGTGTTGCCCCCCGGCATTTACCTGTGCCGCATCGAGGTCAGGGCCCAGCGCCCGGTGACCGTGCTTCGCACGCTCGGCATCGCCTACTAAGATGGAGGCGCCATGAGGAAAAATTTCGGATGGGCATTGCTGGCCTCCTTTCTTTGGTCCAACCCGGGAGCCGCTCAGGAGGAAGACCTCTTCGCCGGCTTCCTCAAGCGCTCCCAACTGGAGGAGTATCGCAACTACGCCGAGTACGCCTACTACCCCTATCGCACCCGGTCGCGGGTGGACCCGCGCTACAATTTCTTCGGCGATTTCCTGGCGGAGGGATTCCATGCCTTTCGCCTCGACGACCAGCGCCCGGGCAAGAGTCTCATCGCCAAGGACGCCGTCTACCGCGGCATGTTCAACCACATGATTCTGGCCCGCACTTCCTACGGTCGCTTCAACGTGGCCCTGAGCGTGGGAGACGAGATCCGCAACCATATCACCCCGCTCACCATGAAGCGGGCCGGCTTCAACGGCCTGCGCTGGGATCTGGAATTCACCAACAACCGGGTGACTTTCCTGGCCTCCCGCGGTTTCGACAGCGCGGAGTATCCCACCTTCAGATCCTTCTCCACCCCCATAGAGCGGGGTGCCTTTAACCGCGTTTTGGACGAGCCGGTCGAAGTCAACGAGGACAATCCGGTCTACACCTTCGGCGGACACTGGGCCACCCAGGTGGGCCAGGTGCTCTCCCTCGGAGGCACCTTCATCAACCAGCAACAGATCAACGCCACCGCCCTGCGGGAAGACAGTTTCCTCCGGGGCGGCGTGCCTTACCCGGAGATTCTGCCGCCCAAGGAGCTGCTGCTGCGGGTCACCGACGACTCGCCCCAGGACGGCGGCGGCGGCGCCGTCTTCGCGGTGACCCTGGAGCTGGAGGCCCGGGTGGTGGGGCTCGGCGATACCCTGCTCAGCAGCGATCCGGAAAGTCCGCACTTCAGCCGCGCCCTGGTCCCTTCGGTAGTCGGCGGCAGACGGAAGGCGGATCACTGGGTCGTCCAGAGTGCGGACGAGCTCCTGTTCATCTTCAGCATTCCCGAGGACGTTACCCCGGTGCGGGCCCGCTACCGGCTCACCGTGGCCAACGACTACCGCATTGCCGGGGCCCAGCGGCACGTCTTTTTCGTCGCCTTGAATGAGGAAGACCGCGAAACCCCGTTCATAACCTTGATTCGGGCCGGCGACAGCATAGATGATTTCTCCAACCAGAAGGAACTCGTCCTCGATTGGGGGCTCAACAGCGGACAGTCCCTCTACGGCATCAACTTCGCGGCGGACCTGGTGGGCCTCCAGCTCGAGGGCGAGCTTTCCATGAACACCCTCTACCGCAAGTTTCCCGTGGTCTCGGGGCAGAGCCTGAGCGCGCCGACGAAAGCCTGGTACCTCCACGTCCTGAAGACCTTTCAGCGCTGGTACGACCTTTCTCTCGGGGGCGAGTTCTTTTACATGGGGCCGCGCTACGGGGGCGGCTACGACAGCCGCCGCGGCGGTGTGGTGCTCTACACCGATACGGGGTTAGACGGCCGCACGCAGATGATGGCCGAGTTCCCCCTGGTGGACGACAACGACGACAACGACCGCTACGCTGACGACCACGAGAGCGACTTTGCAGGTGACCTGGGGTTGGAAGCCGGGGTCTACCCGGGCCTCGACGAGGACAACGACAATATCCCCGACGACGACCGCAACGCCAACGGCGTCCCCGATTTCGAGGAGCCCTTCCTGCTCTACTTCTCCGATCCCCAGGAGTTCGTCTACGGCCTGGACATGAACAACAACGGCGTCATCGACGTGCGCGAGAACGACGCCAAGCCCGACTATCCCTACGACCGCGACCGCCGGGGCCAGCATTACACCGCCGCGCTGCAGCCCGTGCCCGGCCTCGAAGTCGGCGCCGGACGCTATCGCATGCACGCCATTGCCTCCAGCACCCGCGCCTTCTCCTCCTATTTCCAGGGGAGCTACCGCTACCGGCGGGACCAACGCCTGGAGGTGCAGGTGAACCATGATTCCAAGCGCGTCAAGGACAATATCGCCGATCCGGTCTATGTCTTCGATCCGGCCCGCGTCGTCACTCCGTTGGTGCCGCCGCAGCCGGATCCTCTCCTGCAGCAGAACAGTTGGGTGCACACCTCCTTCGCCGGCGTCCGCTTCATCCGCTACGCGCCGCTGAATCTGGAGTCCAACTTCAAGATTGTACAGAACCGCGCCCGCGACCTGAAGCACACCGACGTGGTGGAGGCGGACCGGCGCAATACCTTCACCATGGTGAACAAGGCGGACTACCGCTGGCAGCGCGGGAATCTCACCATCTGGCCCATGTACAAACGCCTGTGGCAGAAAGTCACGGTGAAATCCCGCGACTACCCACTGCTCTCGCAGGTGCAGTCGGTGCCGATCCTGCGGGTGGACTACCGCTTCACGGACGATTTGAAGGTGCAGTTCGGGCAGCAGGGGATTCGCCTGGGTCCCGTCGACAGACTCCTGACGTATCGCTACCAGGACCGGGTGCAGACCTTCCGCAGTTTTTCCTCCACCGATTTCATGTTCATGCTCACGGTGAGGGGCAGCTATCTGGGCAACGTCCTCACCGCCAATTCGGGCATCCAGGTCCAAAACCGCAAATTCGACCAACTGAGCGCCGGCAAAGAGCTGCGGTTTACTCGTTTCTTTGTGGACGTAGTGGCCGGCTACGAGCACTTCTGAACCGTGCCTATGAGCCTGATTCCATTCATACCGCTCCTGCTCCTGATGGGAAGCCTGGGCGCCTTTGCCGAGGAGGGGGAACCAAACCTCGACCTGCTGCAGCGGTCGTCGTTCGCGCCTTACCAGAACTACGCCGAGGTCCCCTTCCGCCCCTACCGGGAGCGCCTGCGGATTACTCCGCGCTACAACTATTTCGGTGAATTCCTCGCCGAGGGGTATCACGCCTTCCGCCTCGACGAGCAGCGGCCCGGGGCCAGCCTCGTCGGCAAGGACGACGTCTATCGCGGCCTTTTCAATACCCTCCTGGTGGCGCGCAGTTCTTACGGCGACTTCAGCGCCGCCCTCACCGTAGGGGACGATATTCGCCACACCCTGACCGCGCTGACCATGCAGCGGGCCGGCTTCAACGGGGTGCGCGGTGAGGTGGTCTATCCCCGCCACCGCCTCACCCTGCTGGCCTCGCGCGGTTTCGACAACGACGATTTTCCCGGGTTCAAGAGCTTCTCCACGCCGGTGGTGGTCAATCCCAAAGGCCCGGGCTATGACCTCCGCTCGTCTACCCTGGTGGTGATAGAGGAGGAAAACCCGGTCTACACCCTGGGAGGTCACTGGGAGGGCGAATTCGGCCCCGCCCTGACCCTCGGGGCGACCCTGGTGAACCAACAGCAGCTCAACTCGGTGGCCGATCGCAAGGGAGGGTTGCTGCGCGGCAGCCTGCCCTATCCGGAGATGTTGCCCCCGCTGGTGTTGATGCTGCGGGTAACCGAGGATGGGGCCCCGGAGAAGGGCCCCGGCGCCGCGGTGTTTGCGGTGGCGCTGGAGATCGAGGCTACCGACGGCAGCGTCCACAGCCTGCTCAGCAGCGATCCTGAAAGTCCCCACTACCATGCCGGGCTGGAACCCGTGATCAGCGGCGGCCGCCAGGTGGACGGGCACTGGGAAGTGAGCGGCGAGGAGGAGGTGGTTTACACCTTCGAACTGCCCGCGGAGGTGACCCCCCGGCGGGCGCGGTTCCGGGTGGAGGCCGCCAACGATTTCCGCATTGCCGCGGCGCAGCGACATCCCAATCCGATCGGGGGAGTCTCCACGACGCCCTATACTACCTTGCACCGGTCGCGTGGTCGCAGGGGAAATTTTTCCAACCGTAAAGAATGGGTGCTGGACTACGGTTTGGCCAGCGGGCAGAGCCTGTTCGGATTGAACTTCAACGCGGACCTGGTGGGCCTCAAGCTCCAGGGCGAGATCGCCATGAACAGCCTCTACCGGAAATTCCCCGTCCTCGGCGGCCGCAAGCTGGACCGCCGCGCCAGGGCCTGGTACCTGAACGCGGTCAAGACCGTCAACCGCTTTCACCACCTGACTTTGGGGGCGGAGCTGTTCTACATGGGGCCGCGCTACGGCGGCGACTACGACAGCCGCCGGGGCGGGGTGGTGCTCTACACCGACCTGGGAGGACCGAGCAGGAGGGCACGGGGCGCGGCGGAGTACGTGCTGATGGACGACAACGACGACCGCGACCGCTATGCCGACGACAACGAGAATGATTTCCCCGGGGCTTCAGATCCCGAGGCGGGGGTTTACCCGGGGTTGGACGAGGACAACGACAACATTCCTGACGACGACCGCAACGGCAACGGCGTCCCCGATTTCCAGGAGCCCTTCCTGCTCTATTTCTCCGATCCGCAGGAGTTCGTCTACGGTCCGGACATGAACAACAACGGCGTCATCGACCCGCGCGAGAACGACGCCAAACCCGACTATCCCTACGACCGCGACCGCCGCGGCCGCCATTTCCTGGTCTCGCTCCGTCCGCTGCCGGACCTGGAGCTGGGCGCCGGAAACTATCGCCTGCGCACCATCGTGGCGGGGGGCCGGGCCCTCTCCACCTACCTGCGGGCTACCTACCGCTACGCCGACCCGCGGCGCTACGAGCTGCGCCTCCATCACGACTCCAAGCGGGTGCGGGACAACATCCCCGATCCGGTCTACGTCTTCGATCCGGAGCGCAACCTGACGCCCCTCGATCCACCCGACCCCGATCCTCTGCTGCAGCGCAACAGTTGGGTGCATACCTCTTTCGCCGGGCTGCGCTACACCCGCTTCGCCCCGTTGAATCTGGAGAGCAACGTGAAGCTGGTGCACAATCGCATGCAGGACCTCGAGTCGACCAAAGAGGTCGAGAAAGACCGGCGCAGCGACTTCACCTGGGTGAATCGGGCCGACTACCGCTGGCAGTGGAGGAAACTAACGATACACCCGATGTACAAAAATCTCTGGCAGCGGGTGACCCTGGGGTCGCTGGACCGTCCCCTGATCTCCACCGTGCAGTCCGCCCCCATTCTGCGCCTCGACTACGCCTTCAACGACGAGCTCGTGCTCCAGGTGGGGCAGCAGGGTTTTCGCCTGCGCGCCCTGGGCATCGAGCGGCAGCTCGCCTTTCGCTCCATCGACAAGGTGGATAAGACGCAAAGTTTTTCCTCCACTGATTTCATGATCCTGTTCACCATCAGAGGGGACTATCTGAGCAGCAAGGTAACCGCGAATACGGGCCTTCACCGCCAGCGGATGGAATTCGACGAAGCGGAGACGGGGGAAAAACGCAAGCTCACCCGCTTGTTCGTGGAGGTAGTGACCGGCTTCGAGCGCTACTGATTCCAACCGCAATCATCGGTCCGGGCCATGGACCCATAGAACGAAACGATATGATTCAACTGACCCTTGCCGCGATTTTCCTGGGAGCCGTGAGCGCCAGCATGTTCCACGATTCCCCCGGGGAGTTGGGCAAGGAATTCGACGCGGCCCAGAAGCTCATGGTGGTGGGGGATTTTGACGGGGCCGTCGCCGCTTACGAGGACCTCATAAATACCCCCTCCTCCTTGTTCCTGTGGCCGTCCCGGGTAAAGGTCGAGGTCAGAGGGGAACGCCTGCTCCTCAGAGTGGCGGCGGCCTACCAGGTGGCCGGCAGCTACCGGCGCCGCGGTGAAGAGGAGCTCCGGAAGGCCGACGGCGGCGCAGCCCGGGGCCGGGAGTCCCTGCGCCAGGCGGCGCGCTATTACCACGTGGTGAGCCGCGATTCGCTGGCTCTGGAGGATTTGCGCCAGCGCGCCGCTTATCAGGAGGGAAAATCCTATTTCAGCGGCGAGGACTACGAGCAGGCCGCCGCCGCCTTCGAGAGTTTCCGCAATCGTTTTCCGCACGGCGAATACGCCCTGGACGCCCGCTATCACCTCGCCTGGTCCACCTACAGGATGGGGTCGTGGGAGCGCGCCGCGGCGGAATTCCGCGCCGTGGCCGCGGCGGAGCCCGGCAGCGACCGGGCCCTGCGGGCTCTCTTCCAGCTGGGCGAGTGTCTCGAGCGCTTGCAGCGCCGGAAAGAAGCCCTAGCCGCTTTCAAGCAACTGGCCCAACACTACGATCCCCAGGCCTACGATGGACGGCGCCGGGTCGAAGACCTCATGCAGGTGTTGCGCAAGGACTTTCTGGAATCTGAGCGGGAACTGCTCGGCAAGGCGCACCTCCGGGTGGGGGACGGCTATCGCCACCTCGATTCCCTGGAAACGGCCATGGAATGGTACCGCCGCGCGGCGCAGCGCTTTCCCACCGAGGGAGCCCTGGTGAAAACCGCCTACCTGCGCCTGGCCGAAATCCACGCCGACGCGGGACGCACCGACGCGGCCTTGACCGCCTACCGCACCGCCCTGGAGGAGGTGGTGGATCCTCTCTTCCGGGCCCAGGTCCAGGCCGAGCTCATGATGCTGGCCCACGAAGCCGGGCGCTTCGAAGAATCGGCCGCGGCGCACCGGTTCTACGTACAGGCCTTCGGCGAACACGCCGAAGAGGCGGGGATTTCGCTGCAACAGGCCCAATTGCGGGTGGGCGAGGCCCTGCGCCAGGAAGCGCTGCGCCGGCACCGGGAGACGGAACGGGATTCCCTCTACGGCGAAGCGCTGGCGGCGTACCGGGAACTGCTGCGGATGAATCCCCCCGACAGCCTGGCGGCCGAGGCCCTGCTGGGCACCGGGTTCTGCCTCCAGAGTCTGGACGAGGGGGCTGCCGCCCAGGAGCAGTATGAAGCGGTTCGAGATAACTATGGCGCCACCCGGTCGGCCGCCTGGGCTCAACTGCAACTGGCGCGCATCCACTCCGAGGGGGGCGACTGGCCGGCGACCATGGCCTCATACCAGGCCCTGTTGCAGATCGACGACGGCGAGCTGCGCGACATCGCCCGCGTCGAGTTGGCTCTGCTCTACCAGCCCCGCCAGAAAACGGGCGAAGCCCTGGCTCTGCTCCGCGCGATCGAGCCCACCTCCCCCGAGTTCAGCCGCGCCCAACTGGCGCTGGTGCGCCTGTATACGGCGAGCGGGGACTGGGAAGAAGCGCGGCAGGTCCTGACCCGCGCTAAACAAGGGAAGCTCGGCCCCTCGGTGCGCGCCGAGCTCGATTACACCGAAGCGGAGATCGCCTTTCAAGCCCGCGATTATGCCGCCACCCTCGAGCTCCTCGCCAGGGTGGATACCACCCTCCTGCAGGACCCTTTTGCCTACGAGCACCTCTACGTGCGCGGCGTATCCAGCTACCAGGTGGGCGACTATGCTGCCGCCTTCGAAGAGTTGGTTGCCTACTGCGGTCGATCCCCATTGCGCCGGGCGCGGCAGCAGGCCATCCGGATAATCGGTCTGTGCCTGGTCAAAACCGTCGACCAGGATACCGCGGTGCGGCGCTTCCGCCGGTGGGCCGCTGCCAGCGCCACCGCTGACGAGCGTATGGAGTGGGACCTGGGCCTCGCCCGTTATCAGATCGACAGCGGCCGCCACGCCGAGGCCCTGGAGTTGTTGGACCGGCTGGAAATGGTGTCGCCGGGTCTGCAGCAGCAGGTGCTGCTGCTGCGGGGCATCGTGCGCATGGCGAAAAACGAGTGGGCTCCGGCGAGGGAGGTCTTCCTCGGCATGGAGACCGACGGCCTCTCCGGCGCCGATATCCAACGGCGGCTCTTCCTGCTCGGCGTGGCGGCGATGAATCTGGCGGACTATGGCGGGGCGCTGCAACATCTGCAGGAGTTGTTGGCTTCGAAGCCCCCTGAGGATCTGGCTCTGCCCGCCCGGCTCTACCTGGGAAAAAGCTTTTTTGCCCTGGGCCGGCACCGGGAGGCCGCCGCAACCTTGCTGCAATTGGCCGCGGACTATGGGGGCCACGTGGAAGCCGGCGAAGCGGCCTATCTCGCCGGCGACAACCTCTATCTGGTAGAAGACTATCGCGGGGCGGCAACCGCCTATGCCCGCGTCGAGCACGGAAAGTTCAGGCCCGCCGCGGAGTTGGCCCGGGCCTGGTGCCTCCTGGAGCTAAAAGAAGAAGGACCTTTCCTGAAGGCGCTTGGGAAGGTCCAAAACGACCATCCCCACAGCCTGGAAGCCCGCACCGCGGCAATGATGGCAGGCGATTTCCATTACAGCGGCAAAAAGTATGCGGCGGCGCGCCAAGCCTACCGGACGCTCATCGAGCAGCACCCCGACAGCGAAGAGGCCGCGCGGGCGCGGTCTCGCCTGGTGGACCTCGAGGACCTGGAAGCCGACCGCCTCTACCGGGAGGCCATGACCGCCTTCGACGGCGGCGACTACGACGGCGCACGGCGGCAGTTGGAGGCGGTGGCCGCGCGTTTTCCCGGCACCCTGTCGGAGGTGGCGGCGCGCTGCAACATCGGGGTGTGCTACGAGAAGACCGGGCAGTGGCGCCGGGCCGTGGCCGTCTACGACAGCCTGTTGAAGATAGAAAAGGCGGACCTGCAGTTCGGCGCCATGGTGCGCTTTGCTCGGGAGCACCGCGACTGGATTCGCGACTACCGACTCTAACCCGCCGGTGAGGCGAGGAGAAACCCATGGGCATAGATTCCTTTATCCTCGATCAGTTTGACAAGGGGGGCCCGCTGATGTGGCCCCTGGCGTTGTGCTCGCTGGCCGCCCTCACCTTCGGGCTGGAGCGCCTGTGGGTGCTGCTGCGGGTTCCGGGAGACGAGCGCGCCCGCGCCGAAATGGAGGCGGTCCTGGGGTGCCTGGAGGAGCTCCGGGGCGCCGACCTGTTGGCCCACCTGCTGGCGCGCAAGGGGGTGCTGGCGGCGGTCTACGCCGCGGTGCAGCGCAAGTATCTGGCGCTGGTGGAAGAGGGGCAGGGGCCGGCGGAGCAGCGCGCCGAGCTGGGGCGGGAGGCCAACGCCGCCTGCCGCGAGTATCTGGGCCAGTTTCTGCCGGTGCTGAGCACCATCGGCAGCATCGCGCCCTTGCTGGGTCTGTTGGGCACGATCACCGGGATGATCAAGGCCTTTGCGGCCATCGCCACCGCCGGGGTGGGCGATCCAAGCAAGGTGGCCGACGGCATTTCGGAGGCGCTGATCACCACGGCCACCGGCCTGATCATCGCCATTCCGGTGATCGTGCTGCACCGCTACCTGGCGCTGCGCGCCGGCCGCGTCATGCGCCGCCTGGAGCTCTATACCCACGCCCTGGGCCACGCCCTGGTGGAGGAGGAGCGTCCATGAACGTTTACGACGACGCCCCATCCCCCGGATTCGACGAGTCCGACCCTCCGGACCTGACGCCGCTGATCGACTGCGTCATGCTGCTTTTGGTGTTTTTCATGATCACCACGGCCTTCTACGCCCTGCGCGGGCTCGAGGTGGTGATGCCGCCGGTCTCGGCCACCGCCGCCGCGCCTCAGGACGACCGCGACGTCAACGTCTACATCGATCCTTCGGGGGCCATCCAGGTGCGCGGCTCCACCGTGGAGCCGGCGCAGTTGGCCGAAGTCTTCAAGGAGGCGGCGGGCGGCGGCGACCGCTCCCTGGTGCTGGAGGCGGCGCCCCAGGTCGAGCACGAGCGCGTCGTTCTGGTGATGGACCTGGCGCGCCAGGCCGGAGTCCGCGAAGTGATCTTCGCGCGCATGGAGGAGGACAGCCATGGACCCTGAGCGCGAATTTTTCTGGGACGAGATCAAGCCCGACCTCACCCCCCTGATCGACGGCGTGTTTCTGCTGCTGATCTTCTTCATGGTGACCACCATCTTCGCCCGCCCCATCAGCCTCGAGGTGGAGCTGCCCGCGGCGGCCCATCCGGCGGACGTGAAGGCGCGGCACGTCAAGCTCTACCTCACCGCGAAGGGACAACTGGACCTGGAAGGAGAGAAGATCGACGCGGCGGGGCTGGAGGAGGCCCTGCGGCCCTACGTAGGCGAGGGCCGGGAGATCAGGATGACCATTCTGGCCGACCGCCATACCCCCCACGGCCACACCCTGAAGGCCATGGAGGCGGCGCAGCGCGCCGGGATCCACCGGGTCTACCTGGCGACCAAGACCCGGGCCCCGGGAGAAGGGAGCCCACCGTGACCCGGCTGCTCGTTCCCATGATGGCGGTGTGGCTGGGGGCCGCCGGCTGCGGCCTGCTGCCGGTGCCCCAATCCCACCTGGTGCGCTTCGCCTTCGTGCCCGGCGACAACGGGGCTTACTCCGTCGATGCGGCCGACAGCGCCGCGGTCTTTCGCACCGAGGGCCTGGTCATCAAGGTGGCCTACCGTTCGAAGCAGGCGCTCAACCTGGAGTACCCCGACGCCCGCGAGGGCCGGGTCAATTTGAACCCCTTCACCTACGGCACCCGCATGGACAACGATCTGGGCTACGCCCCGGACCGCTTCACCGTGTTCGAGCTGGACCTCAACAACATCGGCCGGCCGCGGGTCCGGTTCGCCGCCCGGGACGCCGAGCTGGTCACCGACCGCGGCGGCCGGCTGCGGCCCTGGGGGACTCAGAAAGGGGAGGCGGTCCACACCTTCGAAGAATACTATCGCGCCCGCCGCGGCCCCGGGGGCAACGACCAGCAGTGGTATCGCCAGCGCCTGGCCCTCGTCGAGAAGTCGCTCTACCGCGGCGATGGGCCGCTGTTCAAGGGCCAGCGCCAGCGTGGCAAGCTGGTCTTCGGTCTGCTGCACCCGGAGGTGCGCTCGGTGCGCCTGCATTTGCGCGACGTGGTCATCGCCTTCGACGAGCACGGGCTGCCCGCCGAGCGCATTGATCTGGAATTCCGCTTCGAGATCAGCGTGCGGGTCGAGGCGCTGCGATGAGCTGGGGAGAAATGGCAACTAGAGCAATCATCCGGAGCATGGGGCGCTGGGGCGGCCTGGCCCTGGGCGCGGTTCTGCTGCCGCCGTCCGGGCTGCAAGGAAGCGAGGACGCGGATGTGCTGCAATTTCTCCAGCGCCCCGCGGCCCACACCTACGCCAACTACGCCGAGACCCCGTTCAAGCCCTACCGCGCCCGCCTGCGCTTCGATCCGCGCTACAATTTCTTCGGCGAGTACCTGGGGGAAGGATATCGTCCTTTCCTGATGGACGAGCGCCGCCCGGGCAAGAGCGTCGTCACCAAGAACGAGATCTATCGCGCCACCTTTCAGAATCTGCTGGTGGCGCGCAGCTCCTACAACACCTTCAACGCCGCCCTCACGGTGGGCGACGAGATCCGCCAGACCCTCTCCCCTTTGACCATGCAGCGCGCCGCCTTCAACGGGGTGCGCTGGGAGATCCACTCTCCAGCACACCGCCTGACCCTGCTGGCCTCGCGCGGCTTCGAGAACACCGATTTTCCCGGTTTCCCGGCCTTTTCCACCCCCGTCAGCGTCGATCCGCTGAGGTACAACTACGACCTGCGCGAGACCAGCGACGTCACCGTCATCGAGGACAACCCGGTCTATACCTTCGGGGGGCACTGGGAAACGGAGATTGCCGGTGCCCTCACCTTCGGCGCCACCTTCGTCAACCAGCAGCAGCTCAACAGCGAGGCGGACCGCAAGGACGGCTATCTCCGCGGCGGCGTGCCCTTCCCGGAGATTCAACCGCCCCAGTCCATCGTCCTGCGTTTCGCCGATGATTCTCCTGAGGACGGTGCCGGCGGAGCGGCCCTGTTTCGCGTGGTGATGGACCTGGAAGGCACCTCGGCGGGGGTGGATACCCTGTTGAGCAGCGATCCCCGCAGTCCCCACTACCAATTGGCGCTGGAGCCGCAGTGGGCGGGAGGACGGCGGGTGCGGAACCACCGGGAGGCCAACGGCACGGAGGTGATAACCGTCACCTTTCCGCTGCCGCGGGACGTGACCCCGCGCCGCGCCCGCTTCCGCATGGTGGTGGCCAACGACTACCGCATCGAGGTCCCCATCACCAGCAGCGGAGGCCTCCGGGTCCCCGGCCATACCCTGCGTCGCGCCCCCGGCAACGTGCGCGACTTCTCCAACCAGGCCGAGATCGCCGTGGACCACGGGCTCAATTCGGGCCAGACCCTCTATGGACTCGATTTCAGCGCCGATCTGGTGGGCCTGAAGCTGCGCGGCGAGATCGCCGCCAACACCCTCTACCGCAAATTCCCGGTGCTCGGCGGCCACAACGACGACACCCGCACCCGCGCCTGGTACTTGAACCTGCTGCGCGCGGTGCCGCGTTTCCACCGGCTCGAGGTGGGGGCCGAGTTCTTCCGCATCGGCCCCCAGTACGGAGGGGGCTACGACAGCCGCCGCGGCGGCGTGGTGCTCTACCGCGGCACGGGGAACTCAGTAGCGGAATTTCCCTTGGTGGACGACAACGACGACGGCGACCGCTTCGCCGACGACAACGCCAACGACTTCTTCGGCGGCGCGGCCAAGGAGGCCGGAGTTTTTCCCGGCCTCGACGCAGACAACGACAATATTCCCGACAACGACCGCAACGCCAACGGGGTCCCCGATTTCGAGGAGCCCTTTCTGCTTTACCACTCCGATCCCCAGGAGTTCGTCTACGGTCTCGACATGAACAACAACGGGGTCATCGACGCCCGCGAGAACGACGACAAGCCGGAATATCCCTATGACCGCGACCGCGAGGGGAAGCACTTCAGCGCCACCGTTCGTCCCCTGCACGGACTGGAGCTGGGCGCCGGCTACTATCGACTCCGCGCCATCGCCGCCGGCGGGCGGGCCCTCTCCGCCTACCTGCGCGCCGCCTACAGCCATGCCCGGCCCGGGCATTTCATGCTGGAACTCAACCACGACTCCAAGCGGGTCAAGGATTCCATCCCCGATCCGGTGTACGTCTTCCATCCCGCCCGCGGGCCCAGTCCCCGGATGCCGCTGGGCCCGCCGGACCCGGATCCTTTGCTGCAGCAGAACAGCCGGGTCCACACCTCCTTTTTCGGCCTGCGCTACACCCGCTTCGCCCCGCTCAATCTGGAAGCCACGGTGAAGCGCGTCCACAACCGCATGTTCGCTCCGGGGAGCAGGCCCGGGTCGGAGGCGGACACCCGGGTGGATTACACCATGGTGAACAAGGTGGACTACCGCTGGCAGTGGAAGCGCTTCGTCCTGCGTCCCATGTACAAGCGGCTGTGGCAGCGCTTGACCCTGGACTCGCACAAGAGACCGCTGGTGTGGGAGGTTCGCGCCGCCCCGATCCTGCGCCTGGACTACGTGGTGAGCGATGAGATCAAGGTGCAGGTGGGGCAGCAGGGATTTCGCCTTCCATTCCTCGGCATCCGCCGCGGCCTGGCCTTCCGCTCCACCGACAAGGTGGAGAGCTTCCGCAGCCTTTCCTCCACCGACTTTCTGGCGATGCTGACGATCAAGTCGACCTATGTGGGCACGAGCATCGTCGCCAACACCGGTTTCCACCGCCACAAAGCCGAGTTCGACGATCCCCGGGTGGAGGAGAAGCGCAAGTTTACGAGGCTGTTTGTGGAGGTTGTTACCGGATTCGAGCGCTTTTGAGTTAGCGCCCAATGCGCCGCTCCCGGGCTCAGGCGCCGAAAGCGGTCTCCAGGGCTTTGTCCAGGGCTTCCAGGGTAAGGGCGATGTCCTCGCTGCTGTGCGCCGCCGAGATGGAGCACTGCTTGGTCGCCACCGGGAAGAAGTAGACGCCGGCGTCGATCAGGGCGCGGCGCATGGCCACGTCGCGCTGGAAGTCGTGGTGCGCCGCCAGGTCGTGCCAGTCCCGGGGCTCGTGGTCCATGAAGTAGGTGGTGAAGGCCGAGCCCAGCCGCGCCACCATGCCCTCTACTCCGCGGGCACCAAGGAGCGCTTCGATGCCGGCCTGGATCTGGCTGCCCAGATCTTCCAGGTGGCGGTAGACGGCGCCGCCGTCGGCCACCAGGCGCTCGATGGTGGCGATGGCCGCCGCAAGGGAAAGGGGGTGGCCGTTGTAGGTGCCGCCGATGGACGGACGCCGGTCCGGGTCGGGATGGGCGAAGTAGTCCATGAGCTCGGTTTTGCCGCCGAGGACCGCCAGGGGAAAGCCGTTGGCAATGGCCTTGGCATAGACCACCAGGTCGGGCTGGACCCCGCTGATCCGGCTGTAACCTCCTAAGCCGTGGCGGAAGCCGGTCTTGACTTCGTCGAAGATGAGGACGAAGCCGTAGTGGTCCGCCAGTTGGCGCAGGCCCTGCAAATAGCCCGGTCGCGGTTTGAGGACGCCGAGGTTCTGGAGCACAGGCTCGGTGACGAGGGCGGCGACGGGATGGCGCTCGCAGACGTAGCGCACCGAGTCCAGGTCGTTGAAGTTGACCACGTGGGCCAGTCGTTCCTGGGCCTCCGGCAGGCCCGGACCCAGGGGCACGTAGGGGTATTCGCCGGGGCAGACCCGGGGCCCGATCCGCTCCAGCGGGGTGAGGACGTTGCAGGCAAGCTCGTTGTGGGAGCCGTTGAAACCGCCCTGCATGGCGATGACGTGTTCGCGTCGGGTGGCGGTGCGGGCCAGACGCAGAGCGGCGAGGGCGGCTTCGGATCCGGTGTTGAGAAACTGGACTCTCTCCACCGCGGGGGCGTGGGTGCAGATGAGTTCCGCCAGGCGGCCTTCGAGCACCGTAGGGCCGGAGCCGAAGAGGCTGATCTCGCCGTCGAGGACCTTGATTGCGGCCCGGTTGACGTAGGGGTCGTTGTGGCCGAGTAGGTGGGGGGCGAAGGCGGCGTGGTAGTCGATGTAGCGGTTGCCGTCCAGGTCCCACAGGTAGGCGCCGCGGGCGCGGCTGAAGCTGATGACCGGCTCCACCTTGCGCGCTCCCGAGAGCACCCCGCCGGGGATGTACTCCTGGTTGCGCTCGAGCACTTCCATGGAGCGCAGGTGTTTTTCCATCTTTCCTGTTTCCCTTTTGAAGCTCCGCCCGCCTCACCTTCGAGGCCACCGGAAGAGGGCTAATCTAGGCGTGGTTCAGCCCGCTCGTCAAGGTCCCTTGGCGGCGGCGGCGGCCAGGTCCTTCGCCGCGGAGAGAAGGATGCAGTCAGCCGCGCGAGTGGGAGAAAAGACTTGACAATCAGGTACTGGTATATAAATATTATTTGAATTAGAGCTTTAGAAGGATATCAAAATCTGGCAAAATCGGTAGAGAAAGGGATTTTGGGGATCCGCTGGATGCGGGCCCTGAATCGCAACCCTGCAGGAAAGGAGGTGAGTCGGGGTTTAAGATTTTGCTGAAGGATGTCAAGTCAAACTTAATTTGAAGGAGAGAAAAATGAGAATTCTCAAACGCACCTTGCTGGCAGGGGCCCTGATGGCCATGGTTGCCGGCGCCGCCACCGCCGAGGATACCTTCGTCGAAGGCTTCGAATTCGGCGAAAGGGATAATTTCATACTCCCCGACAGGTCGGGGAATCCCATTCCCATCCGCGCCTCGACCCAGGACGTGGGCTGGGACGGCAGTGGTTCGGTGACCATCCCGTTCAATTCCAGCCAGCGCGGCACGGCGTGGATCGTCATCTACGAAACAGGCAACTCGGCCACGGGCGACCGGGGTCCGGGTGGTGCCTGGCAGCGCTATGCAGCTCAGGATCTCTACGTCGCCACCGTGCCGCCTAGCGGGCAGGCCATCGAGGCCGGCAACAACAGCATCACCTGGGACGGCACCGACTTCGAGGGCAATGCCGCCGGCGCCGGTTCCTACGAGTTCGACGTGGTGGTGGTCAACAACCTGGATATTCTGACCCTGGTGGGTCCGGGGACCGGACCATCGGGCTTCACCCGTCCCAACATCGACCTCACCAAGGACCCGGTGGAGATCTTCGTGCAGGAATACGAGCGCTCCACCGACTTCCACACCATCGGCGACATGATCCGCGCCACCATGGGCACGGACTATCTGGCCAATCCCACCGCCTGGGAGCGCTGGACCTACAGCTCCGCCATGAATTGGGAAGGGGCGCGCACCCTCAGCGGTCTCAAGCAGGACGACGTGGACCTGGACGTCTACTGGTCCAACGAGTACAAGGACCCCAACCAGGGCATCTACAAGCTGTCGATCAACCGCGCCGCCCAGTCCTGGGAACTGGTCACCGATTGGGCCGACAACGGCCGTTCGGTCAATGTCCACGGCGACCGCGTCCTCGAGATGGTTCCCAAGGGTAACGTAATCTACCAGACCCTGCACGGGGTTCAGGAAGTTCCCTTCAGCGCGGTGGAGGTCAGGGACAAGGCCAACGGCGAGACCCTGCAAGCCTTCGACCTCAGCGATTTCTACCACGTTTACGGTACCGACGACGATGGCAACGAGACCGTCAGGTCCGGAGGTCCGCGCCAGGTCGACGTGCAGGGAGACTTCATTCTGACCTCTGCCTGGGGCCACCAGGCCATCGTCGGGATTGACCGCAGCAGCGGCGAGGTTCTCTGGGTGAACGAAAACGGAGACGGCTACGGCGACCGCCTCAGCATCGAGGCGGCGGCCGCGATCGGCGGCGTGGCCAGTCCCCCGATCAACATCACCGGCTCGTCCATCGATCCCGGCAGCAGGAATATCGGTTTCTTCAACATGCACGGGGTCAATGGTCCCACCACCTTCGGCGTAGTCGGCCGCGACGGCAGCGGCATCCTCGCCATCAGCTTCCCGGTCTCCTGGGGCCGCTATCGTCCCGGCGGCACCAGATTCAATGCCATCTACGAGGGTGAGGGCAACGGTCCCGGCGGCGGTGACTATGACGGACTCTACAGCACCTGCGGTCTGAGGCTCGTCGACCACGAAGGCGGTCGCGGTTCCTATCCGGCGGAGAGCCAGTACGGCCCCGGCATGCTGCTGCACACTCCGTACGACGTGGCCAGCGGCAAGCTCGGAGAAGGCGTCGGGACCGTCGTAGAGGCGGTGGATGGCGCCGGCACGCCCGCCAGCTACTCCCTGGGCGCGGCCTATCCCAACCCCTTCAACCCGGAGACCACCATCGATTTCAACGTGCCCAGCGACGGGTTCGTCAAGATCGAGGTCTTCAACACAGCCGGGCAGCTGGTCAGCAGCCTGGTGGACGAGGAGTTGAGCGCGGGTTCTTACAGGACCACCTGGAATGGCGTCGACCTCAGTGGCCAGCAGGTGTCCAGCGGCGTCTACTTCTATCGCATGCAGGCCGGCGAATTTGCCGCGACCCATTCGATGACTCTGCTCAAGTAGGCCCGTTTCAGCGCTTGTTCTTTGCAGGGGGGGAGCTCGGCTCCTCCCCTGCTTTTTTATTGCCTGGGAGGAAATAGGGGAGGGCCGACATGTCCGAGGACTGCAGCCCATCTTTGAACGGAGTTGAAGAAGCGCCGCCGCTCATCACTTTACGCGGCGTCGTACTGGGCCTGCTGACCGCGGCGGGCATGCTCTACTACGTGGTCGTGGTGGGACAGGGAATCGGCGCGGGGCGCTACGTCAACTCCCAGTTTCCCATGACCGCGATCATGCCCTTCGTGCTGTGGCTCCTGGTCAACGTCGGGTTGAAACAGCTGTCCCCGCGCTGGGCGCTGCGCCGCGGAGAGTTGCTTACCATCCTTAGCATGGTCTGGGTGGTGGGCATCATGCCGCAGCGCGGCTGGATCAGCTTCTGGACCGCGATCATGGCGGCGCCGACCCTCCTGGCGACCCCGGAGAACCAATGGGCCGAGCTGTTCTTCGACTACCTTCCCTGGCACGTGTTCGCGCCGCCCACGGGAAGGGTGCTGGATCCCTTTCTCTATGGCCTGCCCGCGGGCAGGCCGCTGCCCTGGGACGGATGGGTCGGAGTGCTGGTCCAGTGGCTGGGGGTGTGCACCGCCATGGTGGTGTTCGGCTATTGTCTCCTGGTCCTCTTTCACAAACAGTGGGTAGAAGAGGAGAAGCTCACCTTTCCCCTAGCCCAGTTGCCGCTGGATTTGACCCGGGGAATGGACGGACCGCGACAAATCCCCCATCTGTTCCGCTCGCGCCTGTTCTGGGCCGGCTTTTTCGTGGTCTTTCCGGTCCTGCTCTACAACATGGTCACCTACTTCGCGCCCGGGCTGCCTCCGCTGGAGATCTGGACCAGGCGCTTCGCCTTTAATTTCGGCGAACACTTTCCCGGGCTGACTTTCCGGGTTCTGCCCATCGTCCTCGCCGTCACCTATCTGTGCCCGGTGGACATCCTCGGCAGCCTGGTGGTATTCCACCTGATCTACATCCTCAAGGTCGGCCTCATCCGCCGTTTCGGCTTCTCGGTGGACGGCTTTTCCGGGGTGGGGGCTACCGGGACCGTTCCCGAGTTTCTGCAGATCGTCTTCATGGAGAGCTACGGCGCCCTGATGTTCGTGGCTTTTTGGTCGATCTGGCTGGCGCGTCGTCATCTGCGCCGGGTTTGGACCCTGGCCTACAGCGGGGTGGGGGACCGCCGCGAGGTGGGGCGCTATCGTTCTGCCTTGCTGGGCCTGGGGTTGTCGGCCGTATATGTCCTCGGCTGGGGAGTCGGGCTGGGCATGAGTCTGCCCCTGGCTCTCCTGACCTTCGGGGCCATGGCGCTGACCTATTTCGTCATCGTCAAGCTCATCGCCGCCACCGGCTTCCCCTACCTCTTTCCCAACGAGACCCATGCCAAGGGCCAGTCCTTCGTCGTCGAGCTGGTGGGTACCGTGCGCCTGGAACCGCGCCAGGTGGTGGCCTTCAAGGTCTTCTCCAGCCGCGCTTTCTTCGGGGACACGCGCATCCCGGCGTGGCCGGCCATCGCCCACCATCTGCGCGTCTTTTCGTTGCAGCGCCAACCGTGGTGGATGGCGGCTGCGGTGTTCACCGTCTTCCCGCTGGGATTCCTGGTGGCGGCCGGATCGACCGTTGGTCTGGCCTACGAGCAGGGCAGCGCGGCGGGCCTTGGACGCTTTCTGTTCGCCGATATGGCCCATCTGATGAACAACCCCGCGGCTCCGACCTTGGGCAAGTGGTGCATCTGGCTGGTGGGCTGGTCCGAGGCGGCTCTAATTGCGGTTCTGCGCACCCGCTTCCACTGGTTTCCCCTGCATCCCATGGGAGTGGCGTTCCAGGCCACCACCGGGGTGTGGGTCTACTGGTTCAGTTTGTTTCTGGTGTGGGCAGTCAAACTGGTGTTGCTGCGCTACGGCGGGGTGCGCGCCTATCTGGGAGGCAAGCCTTTTTTCTATGGCATGGCCGTGGGCTACACCCTGGGTGTGACCCTCTCGGGACTGGTCGATCTAGTCTTCTTTCCCGCCGGCGGCCACCGCATGCACGGGTGGTGAGTTCTGCGCCTGCCGTAAACCTGGCAGGTCGACACCCGAGCAGGCAACTGGTCCCGGATCGGGTCCATGGGGCCGGTTTCCACCTATCGAGCCCCGTGCTGCGCTATCCCCAGGGAGGATCGGGAATTCGACCGGGGATATTCAGGCGAGGATCTCGGGATTGACCACGAAACGGGGGCGCTTCCCCTTGAGGACCGCGGCCACGTCCAGCGCCATTGAGGTGAAGATCTTGGCGGTGGCACGGCGCGTGGTGCCGAGGGCATGGGGGGTGGTGAGGCAGTTGGGCAGCGTGAAGATGGGATGGCTCACGTCGGGGGGCTCGGGAGCGAAGACGTCCAGTCCCACCCCGGCCAGACGCCCGTCCTCCAGGGCCTGATGCAGCACGTCGAGGCTTTCCACCAGGTCGCCGCGCGCCATGTTTACCAGATAGGCGCCGCGCTTGACCTGCCGCAGCAGCCCGGCGTCGATCATGCCGCGGTTTTCATTGGTGGCGGCAGCGTGCAGGCTGATGAAGTCGGCGGCGGCAAAAAGGTCCTCGAGAGGTACCATGCGAACCCCCAGTTGCGCTGCCGTCTCGGCCGGCACGTAGGGGTCGTGGGCAAGGATGGTCATGTCGAAAGGGGTGGCGAGCCGGGCAAGATCCTGACCGATGCGGCCGAATCCGACGATGCCGAGGGTTGCCCTCTCCAGGTCGCCTGGAGGGGTCTCGAAGCGGCTGTGCCAGTTTCCTGCCTTGAGTTGCTCGTCCCAGTAGAACAGGTTTTTGCACAGGGCGAGCATGAGGGCCATGGCGCCCTCGGCCACGGCGCGGGCACCGGCGCCGGGGGTGAATACCACCGGTATCCGGCGCGCGCTGGCGGCGGCGATGTCGATGTTGTTGTAGCCCACGCCGCTGCGGCCGATTACCGCGAGGCGAGGTCCGGCGGCGATGACCCGGGCGCTGGCCACACCTTCGCCGCGGACTACGAGTGCAACGGCATCGTCGAGGAGTGGGATAAGGTTTTCTTCGCTGAAGTCGGGGGCGGTGACCAGTTCGCCGAATTCCTGCAGAATATCGACGGCAACCTGGGCGAGAGGGCCGGTGGCGACGATTTTGGGGTCGGACATCTGGCGCATCCTGATGACGAGGGGCAGATAATGTATTGCTAAAAGGGGACAGGGTCAATATTGTAAGGAACGCCCCGAACGGCCGCCGGAAGGAGGAGAAATGAGCGACGGTTTGTCCTATGCGGACAGCGGTGTGGACCTGAATGAGACCGACGCGGTCAAGCGCCGGATGAAGGCTTCCATAGACCGCGGCGACCCGCGCCTGCTCAACACAATGGGTGCCTTCGGCAGTCTCGTCGATGCCCGTTTCGCCGGCTATGACCATCCGGTTCTCGTTCTCAAAATGGAGGAACCCGGGTCCAAACAAAAGCTGGCCATTCAGCACCGCCGCGCTGCTTCCCTCGGCAGCGACCTCATCAACCACCTGATAAACGATGTCATCGTCATGGGTGCTGAGCCTCTTTACGCTCAGGACTGCATCATCTGCGGCGAGCTGGAAGCGGAGACGGTGAGAACCCTGGTCGACAGCATGGCCGCTGCCTGCAGGGCCCAGGGATGTGTCCTCACCGGCGGTGAAACCTCGGTCCAGGCCGGGGTGATAGGAGCGGGGGAATACGTGCTCAGCGCCGCCCTTGTCGGGGTGGTGGAGAAGCGCCTGATCATCGACGGATCCAGGATCAAGGCAGGGGATGCGGTCCTGGCCATCGCCTCCAACGGACTGCATACCAACGGCTATACCCTGATCCGCAGGCTTATGCAGATGGATCCCCGCCTCGAGAGCCGCGACATCGGGGGGGAGACCTTTCTGAACGTCATCATGCGCCCTCACAAGTGTTACTACCTTGCGGTCAAGGATCTGTTCGCCCATCCCGGCTTGAAAGGATTGGCGCACATAACCGGCGGCGGCGTCCAGGACAACCTCAACCGCATCCTGCCAGACTCCCTGGACGCCCTGGTGGACCTCTCCAGGTTGAGGCCTCAGAAGGTTTTCAAGGTAATCCGCCGGGCGGGCAAGGTAGCCGACTCCGGGATGCTCAGAACATTCAACATGGGGGTAGGCATGGCCGCCGTGGCCGCCCCCCATGCGCAGGAGGAGGTCATTTCGCATCTGCAGGGGAAGGGTTGCGACTGTTTCGAGATCGGCAGAATAGTTGAGGGATCGAAGCAGGTCAGGTACGAAGGGGTTCTGGAGTGGCAATGAAAACTCCTTGCAAGGCGAGAAAATCGACGTTGCTGGCCAGCGGATTTCCGGGCCGGGGTCTGGTTTGGCACATGGCCGGGATGAGCGCCGCCGAGCGCCTGCGGCGGCACGGCACGGCAAGCTGCGAGCCCGCGGGAGACCTGGTAGCGGGAGAGCGGGTGCGCGTCGCCTTCGGCTTTGAGCTGGGGGAGACGGAAATCGGCGCCGGCGGCGGCCTGCGGGTAGCCTGGCGCTGGCCTTTCGACTGGACCGAACTGAGCCGGGAGGACATGGAGGTGAGCGCCCCGGCTGCGGTCGAAGCGGTCCACGAGTCCAGAGGCGATCTCGATCCCTGGAATCATCACATCGAGCTGCGCGTCCGCGAGGGGAAGCTGCGCCGCGGCGACCGGGTCCATCTGGTGTGCGGCGGGCGCAAGGGCTGGGGGGCTCCTACCTTTGCGGCGCGGTCGGTGGGATTTCTCCTGTTGATCAATCCCGAGGGCGGCGACGACTGGGTCCGGCTGCTTGATCCGCCCCCCTTCGTCCTGGTCCCCGGACCACCCTTCAGGCTGGTGGCCACAGCTCCTTCAGAGGGGACGGTTCAGGAGGAGATCCTCATGAGGGTGCGCGCCGAGGACAAGTGGGGCAATCCCGCTCCGCTGGAGGCGCCGCCGCAGGTAGGCGCTGAGGAGGGCATGAGCTCGAGGGTTGAGGGAGTGGACGTCCGGGGTGTATTTCGCTACGCCCTGCGCTGGCAGGCCCCAGGAGTCTATCGCCCCCGGTTTCAGGCCCCCGGCGCCGGATTGCAGGCGGTGAGCAATCCGGTGCGCATCCACCCGGCGCCCCCGGCGCTGCAGGTCTACTGGGGCGACCTGCATTCGGGCCAGACCGAAATCGGCTGCGGCGCCGGTTCCCTGAAGGACCACTTCACCTATGCCCGCGACGTGGCCGGGCTGCAGTTCGCCAGCCAGCAAGCCAACGACCACTACGTCGGGGCGGAGATATGGGACCATGTGCGCCGGGTGTCGCGGGAGTTCTACGCCCCGGGGCACTTTGCCTGTTTCCTGGGTTGCGAGTGGAGTCCCCCCACTGAGGACGGCGGCGACCGCAACGTGATTTATCGCGGCGACGAGGAGCGCTTGCGGCGCTCGGGTCGGTTCTTCCGGGAGGAGGAGCCGGATCCCGAGCCCGACCTGCCGCGGGCCCCGGAATTCCTGGCTGCCATGCGCAGCGAGGAGGTGATCCTCAACCTGCACGTGGGCGGCCGGCCCACCAATCTGGACTTTCACGAGCCCGCCATCGAGCCCCTCTTCGAGATCCACTCGACCCACGGCACCTCGGAATGGTTCGTGGAAGACGCCTTGCGCCGGGGCTACAAGGTGGGGGTCACCGCCGGTGCGGACGGGGTGATGGGGCGGCCGGGCGCCTGCCAGCCGGGGCGGAGGCTGTCGCGCACGGTGCGCAACGGGCTCACCGCGGTCTTTGCCGAGGGACTGACCCGGGAGGCGCTGTGGGAGGCATTCAAAGCGCGGCGCTGCTATGCAACCAGTGGAGAGCGCATCCTGCTGCGGGTGGAGGTGGACGGCCGGCTCATGGGCGAGGAATTCGAAACGGACGGCCAGCCGCTGATGCGGGTCGAGGTGGAGGGCACGGCGGCGGTGGAAAGGGTGGACCTACTGCGCGGGGTCGAGGTGCTTTGCAGTTGGCGCACGGCGCGGGTGCAGGCGGGATCCCTGCGGGTGCTCTGGGGCGGGACGGAGAAGCGCGGCACCGCCAGAGATCAGCTCGTGGTCTGGGACGGAGGTCTGCACCTGGACGGAGGACGCATCGAGGACGCGCGCGGGGTCGGATTGCAGAGCGGTGCCGACTCAATCCGGCAAGAGGGCCCCCACTGCCTCAGGTGGACCGCCGCCACCGGAGGCAACGACATGGGTCTGGTGTGCAGAGTGGAAGGTGACGGGATTGGCCGCTTCCAGTCGGAGCACTGTTCCTTCGAGTTCGGCATCAAGCAAGTGCAGCGGGCGCCCATGGTGGTGGAGGCCGGAGGCGTCGGCAAGTTCGTGGAGGTGGGGTCGGCGCCGGCGGAGGAGGGTCCGCAGCGGCTCGAGATGGAGTTTCGCGATACCGCGCCGCTGGATGGAGAGTGGCCGTACTGGGTGAGGGTGGTGCAGGTGAACCGGGCCCGGGCGTGGAGCAGTCCGGTCTACGTAAAGAGAACGCCGAGCTGATCGCCTGGTTCGGCCGGATATGGAAAAGGGAGGAGCTCTCGGCCGCCTCGACAGGGGGTCGGAAGGCGAATATTTTCTCAACAATTTGAACCGGACCTGGCGGCATCAACCGGATAGCGCCGGTGCTTGCATTCCCGGGCGTCAGCCGGGCATTGCCGCCATTCGACACTCGGAGCCAAATGCAATGGACGCAAGAAAGGCCGACACCCGCGACTGGTCCGCCCTGAGTCTGGGCGAGCGTATCAGGCAGGTGGAGCTGGAAGGGTATCTGGTAATACCCGACATACTCTCGCCGGAGCACGTTGCCCGCCTCAAGGACCAGGCCGAAACCTGGGAGAGCATACCCAGGGATTACAGCGAACACCAGCGCAGCACTCCTAACGTCGAGTTCAGGGGCGGCGCTGTCACCGAGTTGATCGCCCATTCCCCGACCATCGGCTTTCTGCGCCAAGTGTTCGGCTCCGAGATCGTGTTCATCCGCGCCGGCTGCGACCGCTCCGAGCCCGGCACCCCCGGCATCAGCCTGCACACCGACGGGCAGCCCTACGGATCCACCATCTTCGGGTATCAGGGCAGTTGTCCATTCACCATCCGAGTGCTCTACTACCTGGACGACCTGACCATGGATGTGTCGCCCTTCCGGGTCGTCCCGCGCTCGCACCTGTGCATGCACGCCGACGCCAACCCCTACAAACGCTACGAGCGCCATCCCGAGGAGGTGGTGGTGCCATGCAAGGCCGGATCCGCTCTCTTCCTCAACCACCGCACCTTTCACGGCACTTTGCCCAACCTGGGCGACCGCACGCGCACCATGATTTCCGCTGCCTATCGGCCCGGGTGGTCAGGCCCGGTCAGCGAGGTTGAGTCTTGGGACGAAGCCGACCTGGCGCGGTTGCCGCCACAGGTCCGTCCCCTGTTCGCCGACCCCAATACCCGCTACTGGGACTTCGATGTGCCCAACAAGCCGGCCCATATGGAGCGGGCGGCTCCGGGGATGGACCCGAGCCGCTGGGAGCGGGAGTGAAGATGGGATTGAATTTGCAGCCGAATATCAAAGACTGCAGTGAACCGGGACGCCGCCAGGGCCGACCTCCACTTCCTGATTCCCTACCCGACTGAGCGATTTTCTCCGAGACAACATGCCCGTAGCCGTCAATTCGCCCACGGATAAAGAAGGGAGTTCCCGTGAGACGGGCGCCGGGGAAGTGCAGCGCAGCCACGCGCCGCGCATCACCCTGCGCGCCATGGTGCTGGGGGCTTTGACCATTGCCGCCATTTTCTACGGTATAGACATCGCGGTAAAGTCCCAACTGCCCCTGGTGGTCCTCGGTGCCTTCGTGCTCTGGCTCTTCGCCAACGTTGGCCTCAAGCGGCTGTGGCCGGCCATGGCGCTCAGGCGCGGCGAACTGCTCACCATTTTCGGCATGCTCTGGGTGGCGGGCACCATCTCGGGTTCCGGGTGGATGGCCTACTGGGCCCTCATCCTTGCCGCCCCGGCCTACTTCGACTCGCCCGAAAATCAGTGGGCCGAGACCCTCTTCGACTATCTTCCCTGGCACGTATTCCCCGAGACCTCCGGTCGCGTAATCGACGCCTTCTGGCTGGGACTGCCGCAGGGAGCGCCGGTGCCCTGGGATGGCTGGCTGGGGGCGACGGGGCAGTGGCTCAGCGTGTCGGTGGCCCTGGTGGCATTCGGATTCTGTCTGATCGTGCTCTTTCAACGCCAGTGGGAGGAGCAGGAGCGTCTCGCCTTTCCCATGGCGCAGTTGCCCCTGGAGTTGACCCGCGGCGTCGACGGACCGCGGCGCATGCCGGAAATCTTTCGCACCCGCCTGTTCTGGATCGGGTTCGCCGCCGCCTTCCTGCCCATTCTCTACAGCATCGGCACTTACTTCACCCCGGGGGTACCGCCCCTTGAGTTCTACTGGAAGGCCTACGACCTGGAGCTGGGAGATCCCTTCCCCCTGCTCTGGGTGCGGATTCTGCCCTTGCTCATGATCATGATGTACCTGTGTCCGCTGGACATCCTGGGCAGCCTGGTGGCCTTTTATTTTTTCGCCGTGCTCAAAGGGGCGGCCATGCATCGGGTCGGTTTCACCCTGGGGAGTGCGGGACATCCCATGGGTTGGGAAAAGATTCTGCAGATGGAGAGCTACGGAGCCATGTTCTTCGTGGTGGCGTGGTCGTTCTGGCTGGCGCGCGGCCATCTGCGCCGGGTGTGGCGCCTGGTGCGCAGCGGCGAGGGCGAGCGGGACGAGGTGTGGCGCTACCGGCTGGTACTGGCCGGCCTGGTGCTTTCGGCTCTCTACGTGGTCGGCTGGATGGTCGGATTGGGTATGAGCCTGCCCCTGGCCTCGGGGGTCTTTCTGCTGACCGCGCTGATCTACTTCCTCATCGCCAAGCTGGTCGCCGCCACCGGCTTCACCTACCTGCTGCCCGATTGGGACCACATGAAGGGCAAGGATTTCATTCTCGAGCTGGTGGGCACGGTGCGCCTTTCGTCCCAGAGTCTGGTGGCCTTCAGCGTGGTCGCCAGCCACGCCTTCTTCGGCAATTTCCGCGTCTCGGCGTGGCCCGCCATACCCCACATTCTGAAAATCTTCTCCATGCGAGTGCAGCCCTGGAAGGTGGCGGCGGCGGTGCTGCTGGCCTTTGTGGTGGGCTTTTTTGCCGCCGCGGTGGCGTCTTTGACCGATGGCTACAGTGGGGGCATGCTGCGCAGTGTCGGGGCCGGCATCGCTGCCTTCGACTACATGGTGGAGCTGATTGAAAATCCCCGCCTCCCGCACCCGGAGCGCTGGGCGGTTTGGCTCCTGGGCTTTTTCGAGGCCATGGGCCTGGCCCTGTTGCGCGCCAACTTTCACTGGTTCCCCCTGCATCCAATCGGGCTGGCGTTCCAGTACACCCCTTCGCCGCAGCGTTACTGGGCCACCCTGGCCCTGGTATGGCTGGCCAAGTTCACCCTTCTGCGCTTTGGCGGGGTACGATCCTACAACAAGGGCAAGCTATTCTTCTATGGGCTGGGAATCGGCTACGTGGTCGGGGCGATGCTCTCCGACTTGGTGGACTACATCTGGTTTCCGCTGGATCCTCATACGGTGCACACCTGGTGAACTTGCTCCTTTTCAGGGTACGGCCGCACCATAGGTTCCATTCCTTTTCCAATGGGCTTGTTGTCAGCCGCGTCGACCGGGCCTGCCATCCCGAACGGAAAGCGGATCCCCTCGACTCCGCTAGCGCGCCAGGACGTGGCGGCGGAACAATTCCACCACACCCTCGGAGTCCACGCCCAGGACGCAGAGCACCGGCCGGCCCCGGCGCTCGTCAACGACCACTTGTCCGGCCCTGAGTCCGTCTTCGCTCTCCACATCGACGCGGAGGGTCTCTGCCCTCCCCAGGTGGGGTGCCAGGGCCACGGCGACGGCGGTCGGATCGTGGAGATGAAAGCGTCCATCCCCCCTGCGGCTCTCCGCAAATTCAAAGCCGGTTCCGGCGGCTTCACGGCAGAATTGGCCCAGGGGTCCCTGGCAGGGGTCCATGTCCGCGCGTTCCAGGACCACCTGGCGGGTGGCGTCCAGACCCACAAGCACCAGCGGGGCCCCGGAGTGCACCACCTGGCGCGCCGCCTCCGGGTCGGCGTAAAAATTGAACTCCGCCGCCGCGGTCACGTTGCCCGGAACCCGAACAGCGCCGCCCATGACCACGATTTTTCGAGCCCGGCGCAAAATCCGGGGCCGCCGCTGTTCGGCCAGGGCCAGGTTGGTCAGCGGACCGATGGCCGCCACGGTGACCTCTCCCGGCCGCGCGCTCAGGGCATCGACAAGGAAATCGACTCCGTTCCCCCGCGGCTTTGCGCCGGGCCCGGGCAATAGCGCCCGCCCCAGGCCGCTCTGGCCGTGGAAATGTTCGGCGTGGAGCGGGTCCCGCAGCAGGGGTCGCCGGGCCCCCTCGTACACCCCCACATCCGTGCGTCCGGCCAGTTCCAGCACCTGCAGTGCGTTACCCGTGGCCCGGTCCAGGGGCACATTGCCGCAAACCGTAGATAGCCCGAGCACCTCGACCCCGGGAGCTCCCAGAGCCAGGAGAATTGCCATGGCGTCGTCGACTCCCGGGTCGCAGTCCAGGATCAGCGGCAGGTCGGGCATGGTTCGGTCACCTGTCTCTGCCGTGGTTTCGTCCACCCGGACCACTGGTTGCTCCCGTTGCAGGTGCCCGAACCTGGAGCGACACCTGGCATTCCGTCGTTTTGCAGTCTCTGCAGAGCAATGTAGCACTCTCCTTTCCAAGAATAGGATTGGATTCGTTCCCGCTACGGGAATCAGTCCGGGGGCGCAACCCCGGTTCGGTGTTCGATTTACCAAAACCCCACAGCGTATTGGCTCGCTCCTTGCGGTCTTCCTCCACGGCTGTTGCGCGGCCCAGTCTCCGGACCGCGCTCAGGGGTGGCTTCCGGTGGCGGCGGCGGTGGAGATGCATGACGTAATCGCGATCAAGGGTCCGGGGCCCTCGTTGCATCCTTGCTTGCAAGTTGGCCCCGGACCCTATATAGTAACGTAAATGACCATGTTGCCGTTGGGACTGCTTCTCAGTCTGCTGGTCGTCCTGGGGTGCTCCGAGAACCAGGGTGGAGGTGGAAAGGTCAGCCCGGAGGAGGGCCCTCGCTTCGACCTGCAGAGCGCCGCTGCCTACAACGAGCGCGGTATCGCCCTCTACAGACAGGGCGACAAGACCGGCGCCCTGGCGGCGCTGCGCCATGCCCTCCGCCTCGATCCCGACTACGCCCCGGCCTACTACAGCCTTGGCGCCATGTTCTACCAGGAGGGGGATGCGGACCGCGCCATCGAGGCCTACCGCCGGGCCATAGGCCTCGATTCGAGTCACGTCGATGCCCACTACAATCTGGGCGTGGTACTCGATAAAAAGGGGGACGCGGAGGGGTCGAAGCGGGCCTATCGTCAGGCTCTCCGCCTCGACCCCGGCTACACCAGGGCGCGCACCAATCTGGGATTCATCCTCTTCGGGCAGGGCCGGCTGGACAGCGCCGCTACCGAGTACCGCGAGATCATCCGGCTCCGTCCGGACCATGCCGACGCCCACAGCAATCTGGGCAACGTCCTCAAGGATCAGGGCGACCTGAAAGGCGCCGAAGCGGCCTTGCGCAGCGCTCTCCGCCTCGAGCCCAACCACCGCCGGGCACACTATTTACTGGCCCACGTGCTCAGAGATCAGGGAGCCCTGGACGAGGCCGTGAAGCACTACCGTGCCGCTGTTCGTCTCAACCCAGGCCATGCCAACGCCCACTACAATCTGGCACTGGCGCTCAAGAAGCAGGGAGACGTGGCGGCTGCGGTGCACACCCTGCGCCAGGCCATCCGCCTCGAGCCCACCCATTACCGGGCCCACAACAACCTGGCCGCCATTCTCTACCAGCAGGGAGACGTGGAAGGGGCGGTGGCCGGATATCGTCAGGCCATCCGCATCAAACCCGACTTCGCCGGTCCGCGCTTCGGTCTGGCCACCCTGCTCATGGAGCAGGGAGACAGGGCCGGGGCCGTCGAACATTTCCGCGAGGTCGTGCGCGCCGGCGACGACGACTATCTGCAGCGCCTGGCCTACAAGATGCTGGCCGCCATGGGCGCGGCGCCGTGAGCACCTCTCAGGGCAGCCCCTCCACCAGTTCGCCACCCTCCTTCACACCCAGGTAACGGTCTCCTTGCACCGCGGTGAATCTTTGCACCAGGCCGCTGGGCCAGCGCACCTCCACCGTATCCGCGACGCCCTCGGAGCCGAGCCCGAAGGCCAGCCACAAGCTGTTGTGAGACAAATAGCTGCTACCGGCGCGGACCTCCTTGACCTGGGCCAGGCCGGCGCTGACCACGCGCACCTTGGCGCCGATGCCGTCGCGGTTGCTCGGCGCGCCCCGGGTGCGCAGCATGAGCCAGTGGTTGGAGTTCTGGGTGTCGTTGCGCAGCAGGGTGGGGAAATCGTTTTTGTTGACTACGAAGAGATCTTCGTCGCCGTCGCCGTCGTAGTCGCCGCTGGCCACCCCGCGGCTCGATTTGATGACCATGAGCCCGTCTCCGGCCCGGTTGGTCACTTCCTCGAAGCTGCCTCCGGTGTTGCGGAAGAGCTGGTTTTTCTGGGCGAAGCTGGACTGGGGATAGTAGTCCTCCAGCGCCCAGGTGAGGTGGCCGCTGGCGAGGTAGAGATCCTGGTCACCATCGTTGTCGTAGTCGAAGAGGATGGCGCCCCACTGCATTGGAGCTATGGTGGCCAGGCCGACCCCGGACTCCAGGGAGACGTCGGCGAAGTAGCTGCCCTGGTTGTGGTGCAGGGTGGTGGTTTGAACCTCGAAATTGGTGACCACCATGTCCTTGCGCCCGTCGTTGTCGAAGTCTCCAGAGGCCAGCCCCATGCTGCCTTCGGCGCTGCCGTCGGCGTCGAAGGCGACCTCCATGCGGGCGCCGTTTTCGTCGAAGGTGCCGTCGCCGTTGTTGGTGTAGAGCAGATTGGCGCTGGCGTCGTTGGCCACGTAGATGTCCTGGTCGCCGTCGTCGTCGTAGTCCCAGAACACGGCGCCCATGCCGCGGCCAAGTTGGGGATTGATGCCCGCTTTGGCGCTGACGTCGCTGAAGGTTCCGTCGCCGTTGTTGCGGTAGAGGACATCGGGGGACGGATCGTGAGCCTCGGGCGAGGCCATGGTGGGAATCCCGCGCATGTGGCCGAAGAAGTTGCCCCGGCGCTCGCCGGGGAGGATGGTGGTCGCCGGGTCGAATTCCAGGTAGTTGGCGACGTAGAGATCAAGGTAGCCGTCGTTGTCGTAGTCGCCGAAAGCGGCGGACTGACCGTAACCTCCGTCGTCCACTCCCGCTTTGGCGCTGACGTCGCTGAAGGTTCCGTCGCCGTTGTTGCGGTAGAGGACGTTGGCGCCGTAGTAGGTGACGTAGAGGTCGCGGTCGCCGTCGTTGTCGTAGTCGCCGCAGACGCAACCGGCGCCCCAGCCCGTGTGCCCTACTCGGGCTTCCGCGGTGGCGTCGCTGAAGGTTCCGTCGCCGTTGTTGCGGAAGAGGGCGTTGCGGGGAGTACTGCCGTCGGCGGGCGGTTGGACGTCGTGGGGCAGGTCGCGCAGGCGCGGGTGGTCGAACCCCACGGCGCCGTTGACGATGTAGAGGTCGAGGTCTCCGTCGTCGTCGTAATCGCAGAACCCGGCCCCGGTGCCGGTGGTCTCCAGGATGGTTTTGGCGTTGCTGTCTCCGTACCAGTTGCGGAAGGCCACCCCCGCTTGCTGGGTGAGATCGGTGAACCGAGGCGCCGGCTCGGTGCCGGATGCGCCGCCGGCGCCGGCGACCAGAAAGACGAGAGCCGCCACCTGGTGAAGGTGCCGCGTCGGCCGTGCCGTGCCTCTGCTCGAATTTGCGCCGGTCTGGTTCATCGGGAGGGAATCGGGGCCGTTGATGGCCCCTGTTTCCGCGCCAGAAGGTAGGGCCGCCGCCCCGGTTGTCAAGTACGGGGGAAGCAGCTATTTTTCAAACATCTATGGACCCCTGTCGATTCGAAAAAACAATCCCTTGAGTACAGGACAGGTGGCCATGCGCCTCATATTTTTACTGGCCGCGGCAATCGCCGCCGCCTTCTTCCTGCTCCGGTCTCCACCAACCGAGGACTTTTCCCTTCCTCCCGTCCTGGAGGGCAGGGACCCGGCCATTGTCTCCCTGGTAGAGAAAAATCTCCAGGCGGTTGCCGCCGACCCTGTCGACGCCGGGCTGTGGATGCGTCTGGGCTACGCCTACGAAGCCAACGACCTCGACAGCCTTTCTCTGAAGAATTACCGCAAAGCTCTGTCCCTGGATCAACAGCGGCCGCGGTGGTGGTACCGCCTGGCCAGGGTCCAGATGAGGCTGGGAGACCGGGCTGCAGCGGTGACCGCCATCGGGCGCGCCATCGCCCTGGAGCCCGAATACGCGCCGGCGCACTGGCGCCTGGGATTCTTGCATCTGGACCAGGGAGAGTTGGATCCGGCGCGGTGCTCATTCGAGCGCGCCATCGAGGCGGACCCCGGGGATCCGGCCGGGCGCTGGGGGCTGGCGCGGGTGCTGCTGCAGCAGAACCAGCCGGCAAAAGCGGCCCAGGTCCTCGAAGCCCTGGCGGGAAAGGGGACGGACTACGCCTATACCCACCTTCTCCTGGGGACGGCATACCGCCAGCTCGGCCGCTGGCCGGATGCAAGGTCCGAACTGCGGCGCGGCGCCGGGGGAGGTCCCGTATTGCGGGACGAATGGGACGAAGCGATTCATTCCTACCGGACCGGCTTGCTGGCGGAGTTCACCAGGGCCGCCCGCCTCGTCGACACGGGCCGGCTGGAGGCTGCCCGCGTGCTGCTGCAAAAACTGCGGCGCCAATACCCGGACAATGCGGGGGTGCTCAAAAAACTCGGGGTGGTCTACCAGAACCAGCGGCTGCACGAGAAAGCCCTGGAGGCCTTCAAGGCCGCGGCGCTGATACGCCCGGATGATGTGGACCTGCAACTGACCGTGGCGTCTATCTACGCGGGACTGGAAGATCCAGCGCGGGCACTCGAGCACCTGGAGCGCGTCCTTGCCCAGGATTCGGCGCAGCTAAGGGCCTATGAGGGGAAGGGGGCGGTCCTGGCGACAATGGGAAAGTACCAGGAGGCCATTGAGGCTTTTGAGCAGGGCCTGAGCTACGACCCACACGATTCCTCGCTGCTGCTGCGCCTCGGCCGGAGCCAATCCGAGCTCGGACGCTGGGAAGCGGCGCTGGCCAGCTTTCTAAAGGCGGCCGAACTTGATTCGAACCTGGCGCCTGCTCTGGTGGGGATCGGGAAGGCAGCGCGGAAGCTCGGGGACCTGGATGCAGCCGCAGGGGCGCTGGAACGCGCCGCCGTCCTCGACCCCGGATCGCCGCGCATCGGCAATCTCCTGGAGGAAGTGCGGCAATTGCGTGCGGGGGAGGGGAAAAACCAATGACCCTGGCCGCTGCGGTTCCATGGCTGCCGGCTGTGGCTGCCGCCCTGCTGTTCATGAGCTGCAATGTCCGCGAGAAACCCGGTTCCGGTGCAGCCGAAACAGCCCTTGCCCGGAACGAGGTCGGGCCCTGGTTCGAGGAGGCCGCGCGGGAACGGGGCATCGATTTCGTCCACGAATCCGGACACCGGGAACACTATCTGATGCCCGAGATCATGGCGGGCGGCGCGGCCCTCTTCGACATGGACGGCGACGGCGACCTGGACGCCTACCTGGTGCAGGGGGGAAGCCTGGAGGGAGGGCCCCAATACTTCAATCAGCTCTATCGCAACAAGGGCGCAGGTCGCTTCGAAAACGTCACTGCGGAGAGCGGCAGCGGCGATGGCGGCTACGGCATGGGGGTGGCCGTGGGAGACTACGACGGCGACGGCGACACCGACCTCTACGTCACCAACGTGGGCGCCAACGCCTTGCTGCAGAACGACGGTCTGGGGCGCTTCACCGATGTCACCGGGCAGGCGCGGGTGGGGGACCGGAGCTGGGGAGCGGGAGCCGCTTTCCTGGACTACGATGGGGACGGGGACCTGGATCTGTTCGCGGCCAACTATATCGACTGGTCCCTGGAAACCAGGAAAGAGTGCGCCAACTCCCTCGGTGGACCCGATTACTGCAGCCCGCAGGACTACAAGGCGCCGGTGCGCGACCTGCTCTACCGCAACAACGGCGACGGTACCTTCACGGACGTGTCGCTGGCGGCGGGGCTGGACGCGGCTTTCGGCAATGGCCTGGGAGTGGTGTGCGGCGACTTCGATGGTGACGGCCGCACCGATATCTTCGTTGCCAACGACAGCGTGATGAACCAGTTATGGATGAATCGGGGCGACGGCACCTTCGTCGACCAGGCGCTGCTGCGCGGTTGCGCTCTGGACGATAGTGGCATAGCCAAGGCCGGCATGGGGGTCAGCGCCGTCGATGTGGACGACAATTCCACCCTCGATCTGCTGGTGGTCAACCTGGAGTCGGAGACCGATTCCTTCTACCGCAACCAGGGAACCTATTTCACCGATGCCACCGCGGCGGTGGGACTGGCATGGGGCACCCACCTCTACACCCGCTTCGGGGTGGGTCTCCTCGATTTCGACAACGATGGACACCTCGACCTCTATGCAGCTAACGGCCGCATCGATCGCGGCAGTTCCACCCGGACCGCGGCCGATCCCTTCGCCGAGCCCAACCTGTTGTTCGGCGGCAGGCCGAACGGCCGATTCGAGGAGGTTTTGCCCCGGGGAGGAACCTCAGAGCTTCTGGTGGCGACGAGCCGGGCAGCGGCCTTCGGCGACGTGGACGACGATGGCGGCGTCGACGTGCTGGTGGTCAACCGCGACGCCCCCGCCCACCTGTTGCTCAATGTGGTGGCCGCAAGGGGCGAGTGGATTGCTTTTCGGGTGCTCAACGAGCACGGCAGTGCCGCCTTGGGGGCGGTTGTTACCTTTGGGGTGGGGGATGCCGGGAAGACCCGTGAGATCAGGACTGCCTACAGTTACCTGGCCGCCAACGATCCACGCGTTCACGCGGGGTTGGGCGCCGCGGCGGGGGCCGCCGACGTGGTGGTGCGCTGGCCCGCTGGATCGAGGGAAAGATTCGGGTCATTTGTGGGCGGCCGCACGGTTACTCTGCGGCAGGGAACCGGCGCCGCCGTGGTCGAGAAGTGAAGGCGGCTGTGGGTAAGCGTCGCGCCGGGAAAAGATTGACTTTCGCCGCAAATATTCCATATATTACTTCCCCAATTGGGACAAGCGGCTCCAATGCGAGATTAACTCCATGTTTTATGTCAGGTTATACATGTTTTAAGTCAGGTTATATTTTTCGAGGGAAATCCCGCCAACACCCATCTGACGTTCATTCGCTGAAGGAGGTGAGGTTGGTAAGCGAAGTCGTCAAGTGCTCTTCTCAATGCAATTTCGTTCATCCATTCCAATAAAAGGAGAATTGAAATGCAGAAGATTTTGACCAGTATGTTCTGCGCCGGCCTGCTCCTGGTGGCGGGCTCGGTCTGGGGCGAGACCTATACCGGACAGTATGGCTATCCCGGAACTCCCGGTGCGACTGCGACCTATGGGGACTCCCGCGGCGGCCTGTTCATCGAGGGAGGCGGCACCTGGAAGGCCCCCGACCGCAGCGGTCTCAGCGTGTTCAACCGCATGGAGGTGACCACTCCCGATGTGGCTTACGGCGGCTCGGGCTCGGTGACCATTCCCTTCGAGTTGAACCAGCGCGCCCGGGTCACGGTGGTGATCTACGACATGAACTCCACCGAGACCGGCAAGACCGGACCCCACGGCGCCTGGATCAGGGTGGCGCCGCAGCCGCAATACGTCAATCACTCTCCGGTGATGAACTTGGAGAGCGGCAGCAACAGCTGGACCTGGGACGGAACCGCCTGGGACGGCAGCGCAGCCGGAGCGGGCGACTACGAGTACGACGTTATCGCCTTCAACGACTTCGAGGCCAACCTGGTGGGTACCGGCCACTCCGGCGCCTGGGGCCAGCATTCGGTCGACACCAACGTCGATCCCCCGGAAACCTGGTCGCCATACCAGGAAACGCCGCCCAACGTCTGCTATTTCGGCACCGTGGACCGCGACTACGTCGCCAATCCCACCGCCTACGAACAGTGGACCATCACCGCTTTCGATCCCCAGGAGGAGAACAACGCCAGCGGCAACCGCCCGGACGACCTGGACCCCAATATCCACTGGAGCAGCCGCAGCAGCGCCAACGAAAACCTGGGTACCACCAAGGGCATCCTCAAGCTGAAGCGCAACGACGCGGCCAAGACCTTGGATCTCGATACCTCCTACGGTGACGAGGGCCAGGGCGCCGCCCGCGAAAGCATCTGGTGGGTCATTCCACACCGGGACAACGTCTACAGCGGCACCAGGAGCGGCGATCCTCTCCTGGTCGGCATCGAAGTCTACGACAAGACCTCGGGAGAAATGACCCGGTTCAACGACATGCTCGACTGGTTTCACCGGATCGCCATTGACGAGGACGGCAATCAGAGCATCGCTCATTTGGGGATCTCGATTTTTGCGGTGAACGACAACGGCATCTGGATGACCGACCACGCCACCGACCACTTCGTGCACACCGACCACGAAGGCAACGTCAAGTGGTGCAACACCACCGGTGACGGCATCAAGGACTGGCTCTCCGCCGAGTCCGCCCAGGAGCTGGGTATCGCCTCCCACGCTACGGGCAACCAGGCGGTGACCGTGTCCATGGACGCCCATCCCACCGGCAAGATGTCCATAGCCATCGACCAGCACAACCAGATCGGCTACAACTTCGGCGCCTTCGGCCGCGACGGCACCGGTCTCTTCTTTCACACCTTCGAGCCGGAGCTGGGCCCCTACTACTACGGCAGCACCCTCAAGCATATCCGTTTGATCGGCGACGGCAGCGGCAAGTACGACGGCATGTATCCCGCCACCGGTGTCGACATCGCCACCCCGACCGAACGGACGAGTGAGGGCAGCGGCATGCTGATATACATCCCCCACGGGATTTTCACCGGCAGGTTGAGCAGCATGACCGCGGTCGAAGAGCTCGGACCGGCGAGCACGCCCGACAGCTACGCCCTGGGCGACGCCTATCCCAATCCGTTCAACCCCGAGACCACCATCGAGTTCAGCGTGCCCTTCGAGAGTCAGGTGCGCCTCGAGGTGTTCAACACCGCAGGCCAGTTGGTGGCTACTCTGGTGGACGAGCAGTTGAGCTCCGGTTCATACAAGACCAGCTGGAATGCGCTGGATCGAGGGGATGGGAAGGTATCGAGCGGGGTCTACTTCTACCGCATGCAGGCCGGTGACTTCAGCGCGACGCGGTCCATGACCTTGCTGAAGTAAGCTGGAAAGATTTGCCGGGAAGCCGCATTGCGGTCTTCTGGTCCGTGCAAATTCTGGCCGATTTGTCAGGTTGGGCGCGGCCTCTTCCGAGAGGCGCCGCCCGCTGGCAAGTCGGCCGGTTTTTTTTATGTGCCGGCGCGGATAAGACCGGTCCCCATGCTCTGGATCATGCTGCCCTTGGCACCATTCCCCTATGGACCCCTCACCAGGCATCGACCCCGGCGAGCTTGCGTCCCAGGGGCGCGAGCCGGGCCTCTTCCAGGTCCAGCTCGAGGCCGAATTCGGCGTGCATGAGGTGGGCTACGTCGCGCTCGTTCCAGATGCGGCTGTCGCCGCAGCCGAAAGCCGCTCCGCCGCAAATGGTATGCTGCCAGTGATGCTCGTTCCAGATGCGGCTGTCGCCCAGGTCGAAGGCAGCCGGGGTGCGGCGCAGGAGATCGGGAAGGCGGGCAAGCTGGGCGGGGCTCAGCCGCGGCTGGTGCTGCGGTTGTGGAATCCGCAGGATCGATTCCACCAGGCCCTCCTCGAAGCGGGCTACCACCGGGAATCCCTCCCGTTCGGCCTCGGCGCGGGCCATTTCCACAGTGATGTCGTCCAGGGGCCTGACCAGCGCCTTTTTGAGGTAGATCTCGCGGCCCTGTGAGCGCACCTTCCAGGCCGGGTAGGTGGGGTGCTCGTCCAGGAGGGCGTCGATGCGCGCGTGCACCAGGTCGCTGGCGCGGTGCTGCCGCAGCCAGCGTTCCACGTAAGCCTCGGGCACCCCCAGGGCGGCGGCGACCACGGCCTCATATGCCCGCGCCAGGGGTAGAATCCCACTTCCCTTGCCGGCGGTTGCCGGGTGCATGAGCATGAACTGGGCCAGGCGCGGGCGTTCCGAAGTATTGCGCCCATTGCCGTGGAGCAGGGCGCTGTGCCAGATGAGCAGGTCGCCGGCCTTGCCGGGAATGGGCTGAATGTCGAGCCCGGTGGGATCCGGCCACTTGGGGTGGCGGTCCGGGGGTTGAGTTTTCGCCCACTCCTCGAGCCTGCGATGGAAGCCGGGCACGCATTGAAAGCCGCCCTGGTCCGCCGCCGTGTCGGCCAGGTAGAGCACCCCTTGCAGCTTGAGAGGGAGGGGGCGCACGGTCGAATCCATGTCCCAGTGGATGAAGCCCTCGTACTCCCACCGGGGCCCGACGGGAGGGTTCATGGCTACCCGGTCCTGGGAGACGATGAGCTCCTCTGTGCCCAGGATTTCGGCGAAGGCGCCGTGGACGCGCGGCGCCTGGCGGTTCTCCCACAGGCTCTGATGGCGCATCATGTTCAGCAAGCTGCTGCCGGGGGTGCGCGGGATGTCGTAGCACTCGTCGCGGTTGGCGAAGTTCCTGCCGCAGAAGACCTGCATGGCGGCGATGACCGCGTCCAGGTTTTCCTGGGGGACGGCAGCGGGAATTACGACGTAGCCGTTCTCCTCCCAGAATTGACGGTCTCGAGCGTTCAACACAGCCATTTCCGGCTCCTTTATTTTGCCTCTGTGGCGGGGCGGTCCGACCAGGCTTCTTGACGGGACGCGGCGGCAAAACTATCCGATGCCGTGGGGACCCGAGGCGATGTGGCCGTTGCCGGGGAACCAGATCAGGTCCACCACGGCGGAGAGGGTGACACCGATGACGTAGCCGATCCCCATGCCGTAGAAAAATGGTTTGCCTCCAATGTAGGCACGGGCTCCGCCGTAGCGCAACAGGGCCACCTTGACCCCCCAGACGATGGCCAGGTTGAACCAGTAAAGGTCCAGCCAGAACGACTCCTGAAAGGCCAGCCCAACCGGATGCAGGGAGAACCAGTGGTAGCGGCTGCGCAAGTAGGTCATGGCGGCTGCCTGCATTCCACCGCATAGAAACACTCCGGTCTTCTCCCAGTCCAGCACCGTGCGGTTGTTCAGAAGATAAACCAGGGGGTCGAAAAAGCGCGCCGTCATCCACCATTCCGAGGTGAATCCCGTGGCCCCGTCCTGGTAGCCTATCTCGATGTTGGCCGCCGCGGCCACGGCGAAGGCCACGGCGAAGGCGGCGAGGGCCGCGGCGATTACTCTGAGCGGCTGCTTCCTCAAGGAGAACAGGCGCAGGTGATGGGTGAGCGCCGGCCACGCCGGGATCAGGGATCCGCCGAAAAAGGCGTAGCTGGTGAACAGGTGGAATCCGGTGAGGCCGCGCGCCGAGAGCCGTGCCGTCCCCACCAGGTCGACGACGAAAGGCACCCCCTTCAGAAAGGGCCGGTAGGGCACCAGATAGGCGAAGCCGGTGGCGGCGATCAGCTTGGCGGTTACGAAGAATGTCAGGGACATGAGCAGGAAGGAACCCAGAGCCAGCCACAGACTCATTCCCAGGCTCACCGCCCAGCCCACCACGTAGGCGGCCGAGAGCAGCAGTCCGATCCACGCCAGGCGGTAGCGCGCCACGGTGGAGGGAGGCCCGCGGCCGTCTCTGGCCAATCGCCAGGTGTGGCGCAAATGGCTGCGGGCGATCCAGATAGCCCACAGGGCGATGAACATCAATGCCCCGTAATTTTCCATGAAGAGCAGGCGCTCGCCCTGGATTTGCTGGCCTTCGGCGCCGAAGGAGAGCCCGGTGCGCACCAGCATCCCGGCCTTGACCAGGCTCATGAGGCGGAAGAGGACCAGGCTGCCCAGAATGTCGACGGGGCAGAGGTAGGTCACGGCCATGACCATGGGCATGTAGCGGATGTTGATCCGGTAGAGGTACTCGCTCAGTTCCAGGCGAAAGATTTGAGTATTGAAGGCGAGAGGCAGGAGGCCCGGCGAAAAGTGGGTGGCGAGGTTGAAGAGCATGGGCAGAAGCACTACCCCGAATCCGATCCAGAACAGGCGGCGGTGGAACAGCGCGGGCAGGCGGCGGGGCCCGTCCATGCCGCGCACCAGGTCCAGGGGCAACTGGGCCAGGGGGAAGGTCAATTTTTCCCGGTCCTCCCACTGGACCTGAAAGAGAACGAAAATACAGAGGCCGAATACCACCATGGCCAGGGACACCCCCAGCCACTGCAGGGTCACCCCGATCCAGCCATCCCAGGGTATGGGAGCGCCGGCGGGCAGGCCGAGCCAGAAAGTGTCCAGTACCCGCGCCGTGGTGGGTGTTAAAACGTGCCAGGGAAGGTAGTCGAAGAAATGTTCCGCGTACTGGTTTTCGTTGGATGCGAAGTGGGTGGGGGAAGCGACGATGGAGGCCCAACGCCCCAACCAGCCGGGAAGGGTGCCGACGATCCAGAGCATGGCCAGGATGGTCAGGAGCTCGCCCGTCTTCAAAGCCTTGGCGGGCCAGATGCGCGCCAGGCCCACGTTGGCGAAGAGGCAGAGGACGAAGGGCATCAGCGCAAGCAAGGGCAACTGGGAATGGACGAACGAGCCGACCCCCGTGCGCTGGGCGATGTAGATGACGTAGAGAATCATGCCCACCGTGGTCGCCAGACCCAGGATCATGGCGCGCCAGGTAATTCCCGGAGGTGAGGTGGAGGCGCCGGGATGGGGGGTTCGAGGGTCGGCGGGGAATCTGGTGGCCGCCATACTGAATTGGCCTGGGTTGGGACGGAGGTTGGAAGCGGTTACTGAGAAGCCTGCTCGAAGTTCCCGCTGGAGCCCGGGAAGAGCGAAACGGGCGCGGCAGGGCGACGGCCGCCGGGGGCCTTGATTCGGCTTCAAATAATACGCAGGGGAAAGGGGGCAATCAAGGCGGATGGCACCCTTGCGGATGGGCGCTGAGGTGAGTTCCCGAAGCCGGTTTTGATCCTGGGCCCGGTCGGGCGGTATTTTGCGCCCTTGCCCCCCTGGAGAAGGGCGTACCTACTGGTGCCTGCCCTCCCGGTTTCTTATAGTAGTCGTGCCCAGAAGAGGTTTGTGATTTGGAGACTTTTATGGACTGGCGACTCATTCCCGGATTTCCGGTCTTTGTGGTGGCCGCCCCTGCCTTGCTGGCGGGATTGGCGGCCGTTGCGGATGATGGTGAGCATCCGGCGGTTTCCGAGGTGGAGTCATCCAGGCCTTTTCTGCGCTACGAGCGCCCTCCCTACCGGAACTTCGTCTACGATCCCTTCATACAATATCCGGATCACACCTGGTCGGTGCGCACGGTGGGGTCCCAACAAGGGGCCGGTGTGGCCCTCGGTCTCGATCGCCAGCGAGACATCTACGATCCCATGGGGAACTATCTGCGGACGGGATACGACCTGTTCTACTGGATCGAGCGGCGCCAGCCGGAACAGCGCTGGGGCAGCGAGCTCTTCAAGGACTGGTCCGGCTGGCACCTGGTATTCTCCAACGTGGCGGTGGCGCGGGACGGCTATGGGGGGTGGGGCTACAGCTTCCTTGCGGGGGACGGATTGATTGCCCGCCTCAGCCCGCTGACCCTGTCGAAGACCGACCTCAACGGCCTGCGCCTGGATCTGTCGACCCCTTATGTGAAGGTCACCGGCGTGGGCTCGCGCATCGCGCGGCCGAACAGGGAGACCTACCAGCCCGCCGAGAATGTCGGTCAGATAGAAAACGACCATTCCACCATGCTCGTGGGCGCCCGTGCCCAGGTCGACCTCGGCCGTCTGCACCTGGGCGTGAGCGGGGCGAATCTGCACGCTTACAACAGCATCCAGCCGGGCAATACCTCCAAAGGCATGCTGCGCCTGGACCAGCCGCTCTACGAGTGGATCATCGTCCGGGTCTCCGACGACGCGCCCGGCGACGGCCGCGCCGGCGCCACGGTGCGGGAGGTGCGGCTGGTGGTCAATGGCCTTCCCCGTCCCGACCTGCAGCCCCGGGTGATCCGCCATCGCGCCGGCGCCCCCTCTCAGGTGGGACGCACCCTCTCGGGCACCGGCCAGTTCCTGCCGGTCTACTACACCAGTCTGGCCGGTCCACCTGGCTACTACCGGGGACGGGAGATACCCCTCTTTGCCGACTATCTCTACCGCCTGGCCCACGACGCCGGAGCGGACGTGAGCCAGGATACCTATCTGGAGGGACTGGTGGCCAATTTCGCCCTGGAGACCTCCGAGGGCATTCTGCGCGCCGACGGGCCCGAGCAACTGATCTTCCTTTTCGATCTGGGACAGGAACCCGTTGTCGAGTCGGTGGAAGTGGAAGCGGTGGTAGGCGACGACTACCTGGTGGAATGGGCCGGGGTCTCCGAGTATCCGGGAAACGCCGGAGCGGCCAAGTTCGAGCAGCGCTTTCGCAGCACGTTTTTCCGTCAGGCGTTGCGGGCGCGGGGCCGGGTTGAGGACGGTTCGAACCTCCGGCGGGTGCGCTTCGAGGTGGGAGAGAAAACGGCGATTTTCACCTACAGTGCGGATATGCATCTGGCACTGCCCTGGCTCGAGGTGAGCGGGGAGTACGCGCGCTCGACGGTCTACGGGCGCTATCCGGCCCGCGCCGGGGAGCAGCCTCTGTTCGAGCGCAGTCCGCGCTTCGACCACCGAGGCTCGGCCTATTTCGTCAATGCGCTGCACCGCTTCGGGCGCGGCCGGGTGGGGGCGGAGTACTTCTCCATGAATCCGGACTTCACCACCGAGATGGAGACCTACCTGACCAGAGACTACGGCTACCGCTCGGACCGCGCCTACGGGGTGATGACCAACCTGGCCAACGAGTCGGTCATCTGGCGCCTGGTGCAGGACAACGAGGACGGGGACCGCTGGCCCGATGTCCTCCTGGGCAATGTTCTAGGCAGTCCCCAGGTGAGGGCCCGGGAAGGGGATGGAGTATTCCCCGGCCAGGACGAGGACCGCGACGGCCAGGTGGACACGGACCAGAACTTCAACGGCATCCCCGACTACGAGGAGACCTTCCTGATGTACGCGGTGGAGCCCAACGACTACGCCTACGGTCTCGACCGCAACAACAACGACGAGCCCGACCACCGCGAGGACGATTGGGCCGCCGACTACCCCTACGATGCGGACCAGCGCGGCTTCCACCTGTTCGGGCAGTTGAACCTGGGGCGCCACGGGGCCCTTGCCCTGGGACGCTACGCGGTGGCAGGGCTGGCCGGCGGCGGGCGCAACCGCTCCACCTATGCCCAGGTGAACTACAGAAGGGAAGGGGTCATGCGGGTGCGGCGGTTCTTTTTCGAGAACCAGTTCCGCCGCGTGGAGGACGACATTGCCGATGAATTCAACGAATATGTCCAGGGAGTATTCGAGGGGATAGATGCTTATACGCAACAATTCGAAGGAGCGGTGCGGCGCCTGGGCGGTATTCTAAGGGTGCACCCGGATCTGCTCAACTACCAGGACAGCTACGTCAACGAGACCTACTTGGAGGGGCAACTGCGCCCGTGGCCGGGGCTGCATCTGGTGCAGAAGCTGCGCCTGCGGCTCAACTGGCAACAGGGCGGCCGGCTGGCCAACGGACTTTTTCAGCGCCGCCGCCATCTGGACTTCCGGACCTGGGTGAGCAGGGTGGACTACACCTGGCGTTGGGGCAAATTGAGCTTGAGGCCGCAGTTCAAGTTCCTGATTTTGCGCCTGACGGACCAGGGGGCGGGGCGCATCCTGCGCTCGGAGTACAGGATGATCCCCATCCTCAAGCTGAGGTATCTGCTGATGAGGCGCACGGCGCTGCAGGTGGGGGTGCAAGGCTGGGGTCCACTGCCCTACCGGCTCGCGGACCGTACCGAGAAGCGCAACAGTCTCGAGCAGCGCACTGCGGTGATCACCATGACCAACAGTTCGCGCTATTTCGGCTACGACATGCAGACCATCGTTGGCCTGCATCGGGAAGAGCTGGATTGGGACGATCCATATCAGCGCTTCAGAAACTTTGACGGGTGGTCGTTTTTCGTGCGCAATTTGATCGGCTTCACCGAATTCGGGCGACTGCTCTAACCACGGGAGCCTTGGCGAAATTTCTTCTCTGTCCCCGGCGCCCGCGGAATCTTCGTGGCCCGGGAGCCCGGAAGCGGGCCCCCCGCCGCCGTCAGCCGGAGCATGGAGCCCTCGCCGCCGTCAGCCGGCCACCGCCCAGGAGGAGGTACCTGGACGGCTTATTCAGCCCCCATCTTGAATGACCGAGGCCACCCCACCTACCCGCCAATCAACAGACGGAAAGGGCGCGCGTCTGCGGTCCTCCGAAGCGGCCGCATCGGGGGGGCCTGCGATCACCTTGCGCGCCGTGCTCCTGGGGGTCATTTCCTTCGCCGTAGTCGTGCATCTGCTCCATCTTTCGGTGAGTTCCCAACTGCCGTTGATGGTGCTCATCTCCTTCGTTTTCTGGCTCTTCGCCAACTCTCTGCTCCGCACCCTGGCTCCGCGGCTGGCCCTGCGTAGAGGCGAGCTGCTCACCATATTCACCACCGGATGGGTGGTGGGCACCATTCCCGCCAATGGCTGGATGTGGGACGTGGTCAAGCTCGCCGCCATGCCCACCCACGCCGCCAGCCCCGAGAACCACTGGGTCGAGCTTTTGTTCGACATGCTGCCCTGGCACGTGTTCACCAGCACCGAGCCGCGGGTCATTGACGGTTTCTGGTACGGCCTGGAGCGCGACGCCGGCATACCCTGGGGCGGATGGGTCGAGGCGATCGGGCAGTGGTTCGGGGTGTCCATGGGCATGGTCGTCTTCGGATTCTGCATCTTCGTGCTCTTCCACCGCCAGTGGGTGGATCGGGAAAAGCTGACCTTTCCCCTGGCCCAGATGCCCCTGGATCTCAGCGCCGGCTGCGACGGTCCCGGACGCGTCCCCCGGGTATTCAAGTCCTGGTTGTTCTGGGCCGGCGCCGGTGTGGTGTTCTTGCCCGCGGTCTACAACGTTGTCACCTACTTCGTGCCCGGGCTGCCCATGGTGAAGATCTTCTTCGACCAGTACCAGGTGGATCTGGGCGAAAACATCGCCCGCGGCCTGGTAATCCGCCTGCTCCCCCTGGTGCTCGCCGTCGCCTATCTCTGTCCCCTGGACATTCTCGCCAGCCTCATCGTGTTCTACTGGCTGACTCTGCCCAAGGAATGGGCGATGAACCGGATAGGAACCTCCGTCGGCGTCGAAGACAACCCGCTGGGCGTGCACGAGATTCTCTACATGGAAAGCTATGGCGCCTTGATCTTTGTGGCGCTGTGGTCCATTTGGCTGGCGCGGCGGCACCTTGGGGCCATCTGGCGCCAGGCGCTGACCGGAGACGGAGACCCCCGCCGTACCCGGCGTTACCGCTGGGCGCTTTTCGGCCTGGCAGCTTCGGGAGCTTACGTCACCGCCTGGGTCATGGCCCTGGGTGCGAACCTGCTGCTCGCCGTCACTCTGCTGCTGCTCTTCACCCTGGTCCACTTCGTCACCGTCAAGCTGATGGCGGCTACCGGTTTCGCCTACCTCATCCCCAACGATCCACACCTCAAAGGCGAGTCCTTCATCCTCCACCTGGTGGGCACCATCCACCTGTCGCCGCGCTCGGTGGTGGGCTTCCAGATGTTCACCAGCAATGTCTTCTTCGGATCGGGCGGGCGCATACCGGGGTGGCCGGCCATCGTGCACCACCTGCGAATCTTTTCGATTGAGCGGCAGCCGGTGTGGGTCACCGCCGCTGTGCTGGTCGCCTTTGCCGCCGGCTTTCTCTCGGTGGCCGGAACCACCATTTACGAATCCTATTCCATGATGATCCACGGTCTGAGCGGCAACGACCGCACCCTGGACGCCATGGTGCGCCTGATCAACAATCCCACGGTGGCGGCGGCGGGCAAGTGGGTGGTGTGGATGACCGGTTTTTTCGAGGCCGCGGGGGTGGCCTACCTGCGCATGCGCTTCCACTGGTTCCCCCTCCATCCGGTGGGACTGGCTTTTCAATTCACCATCGGGGCCTGGCTCTACTGGTTCAGTCTGCTGGTGGTGTGGGTCGCCAAGTTCAGCCTGCTGCGCTACGGCGGGGTGCGCACCTACGTGGCCGGGAAGCCCTTGTTCTACGGGCTGGTGGTGGGTTACGTGCTGGGGATCATCCTGGCGCGGGGGGTGGACCGGATCTGGTTCCCGGCGGCGTCGCACTGGCTGCACCGCTGGTGAGCCGGGAGTGGCTAATGCAGGCGCCACCGTTTTCTTCGTGAATCCCTCTGCCGCGCTTCAGCCGAGTTCCCGGGCTATGCGGGCAAGGAGCCGCTGCCGGGGATTTGCCGCCAGAAATTCCTCGTTCACTTCGTCGGGATCGCCGTATTCGTTGCCGGCGTGGTCTTTGCCGCGGGCAAGGTACATGCGATGCCCTTTGTAGTTTTTGGCTTTGACCGTCGTCGGCATATAGCGCATCTGAAATCCGCAGCGGCGCATGGTGCCGGTGTTGGCGTTGGAGCCGTGGAGCAAATAGGCGTCGTGCAACGAGCAGGTATTGGGCTCGAGAATGCAGTCGACGGCTTTTGATTCATCGAAGGTATCCGGCTTCACCTCCCGGCTCAGCAGCGACTCACTGGCGTCGCTCAGATAGACGTGCTCGCGATGGCGCTGGCGGTGGGAGCCGGGGATGACCTGCATACAGCCGTTTTCGATTACCGAGGTGTCGATGGCCAGCCATACGGAACAGGCTTCGACCGGGTCGGCCAGCTTGCCCCAGTAGGAGGCGTCTTCGTGCCAGGGAGCGCGCCTGACCGCCGCCGCCGTCTTGGTCATGAAGGAGCTGGCGAAGAGGGCGATGTCGGAGCCGATGATGGGCTCGACGAGATCGAGCACTTCGCCGGCCAGGAGCCACTGGTTCAGCTTGGGATCGATGAAGTGAGAGCGGTCGATGGTCTGCAGGGGCTCGCCCAGAGCATCTTCCCAGGCCGTCATGCGCGCTTCGCAGTGTTCTTTGAGGGCAGTGAACTTGGCGTGAGAAAACACCGGCTGGTCATAGATGAGATAGCCTTCCTCCTGGTAGAATCCAACCTGCTCCGCAGTCAAACGCGATGCCATGGGTTTTTCCTCCTTCTGCCCGTGTCTCCGGGACTTTTCTCCACCCCTCTTGACGGCAGGGCCCCGGTCAGCCCGGGGCAACGGCGGTGAAAATAGGTATGAGGCATTCAGGCGTCAACTTTGCGCCCGTGGCCGCCAGGCGCCGCGAGCCCAACCGCCAGCGGCTGCCGGGAACCGGAGGGTTGCTCCCCGGGACCTGTTCTCGTATTCTTCCTGGGTCCGACAACCTTTCCCCTATCGAGTTGCAAATCCGCCGCTGCCATGAAAGCCATACAGATCGACGGCGACAGGCTCACCTGGTCCGACTGCGAGATCAACGCGCCCGGACCGGGCGAGGTCAGGATCGCGGTGCGGGCGAGCGCGGTGAATCGCGCCGACCTGTTGCAGCGCCGGGGCGGCTATCCGCCGCCGCCTGGGGCCAGCGAGGTACTGGGCCTGGAATGCGCAGGGGTGGTGGAGGCCGTCGGAGAAGGGGTCGCGGGGCTGCAGCCTGGGGACGAAGTGTGCGCCTTGCTCGCCGGCGGCGGCTACGCCGAGATGGTGGTGGCCCCGGCGCTGCAGGTGCTGCCGGTTCCGGCAGGTCTCTCTCTGGTCGAAGCTGCGGCCCTGCCCGAGGCCTTTGCCACCGCCTACCTGAACCTCTACATGGAAGCTGGTTTGAGCGCGGGGGAGAAGGCGCTGCTGCACGCCGGCGCCAGCGGCGTCGGCACCGCCGCGATCCAGTTGTGCCGGGATTTCGGCAACCCGTGCTACGTCACCGCCGGAAGCGAAGACAAGATCTCCCGCTGCATCGCCCTCGGCGCCTGCGGCGGCAGCAACCGCCACCGCGAGCGCTTCGCCGACAAGGTGGCCGAGTGGACCGGGGGCAAGGGCTTCGACGTCATCCTCGATCCGGTGGGTGGCATTTACCTGGCCGACAATCTTCAGAGCCTCGGGCTCGAAGGCCGCCTGGTGCTCATCGGCGCCATGGGCGGGACCCAAGCATCCATCTCCATCGGGGTGCTGATGGCCAAGCGCCTGAAGCTCGTCGGTTCGACCTTGCGGGCGCGTAGCGTCGCCCGGAAAGCAGAGATCCTCGCGGCGTTGCGGCAGCGCGTCTGGCCCCGCATCGCCGCGGGCGCCATCAGGCCGGTGATCGCGGCCGTCATCGCCATGGACTGCGCCGACGAAGCCCACCGGTTCATCGCCGGCAACCAGACCTTCGGCAAGGTGGTGCTCGAGATCCCCTGAGTGCCGCCGGCCAGGGAACCTTAACTGCCGGCGTCCGCGGACGCCGGGATATTTCACGTCTTCACCCGACCGGGGGCACAGCGGACAAATCAACCATCCACTCCAGGAAAGCAGGTGAGAAATGACCGAAGAGGAACTTTATCTATTCGACACCCTGGGCTATCTCAAGGTCGAAAACGCCATCGACGGCGACACCTTGGGCCTTGCGTTGGAAAGTGCGGAGCGCATCACCAGGGACCAGGGCCACATAAAGCAGGACTCCAGCTACGGCTACAAGTACAGGAACGCCTTCATCTACGAGAAGGTGCTGGAGAGAATCGCCAGTTCGCCGAAATTGCTGGACTATGCATGCCACGTCACCAACAAAATGCCGCGCCTCACCGACGGCACCCTCATGACCCAGAACTGCGATCAGGCCTTTCACAATTTCCATCTGCGCAAGGATATCAAAAGCGAGATCCACGAGGACGCACCGAGATTCTACACGGACCTGGTGAACCGCAGAATCTACACCGACTGGGCCACCTTTTTCGTCTACCTGACCGAAGTGCGCCCGGGGGACGGCGGCCTGCTTGTGGTGCCCGGATCCCACCGGGCCAGCTTCATCTATCCATCCGAGTTGTTCTACGAAAAGGGCGCCTACCCCGTCGATCCGGAGGTGCGCCAGAAGGAAGGCTTCATCAACGTGTGCGCCAATGCCGGGGACATGATCATCATGCCGTTGCGGCTCAATCACGCGGCCTTGCCGTGGCTCCCGAGGGATCGGGAACGGGTGATGATGTTCTACACCTACCGGCCCCAGTTCTACTGCTGCGATGCCATGGACGAGGCCCTAGAAGATGCCCGCGCCAGGGGACTGGAGCTGGACGCGGACACCATCGAGCTCGCCTCGATGAAAGAGAAGGGATACCTTAAGGACTTGGTCAAAAGGCATACCGGCCTTGGCGGGGGATTCGGCGAGGGATGAACGCTGGAGGAATGGAGGAGAGCGGATGATCGAGGAGTTCCACCGAGGCCGGCTCGACGGCCTGGAGGCCGCCTACGAACGCGACGGGTGCGCCGTGGTGCGCTCGGTCCTGGACCCTGCCCTGGTGCGGGAGGTGGACCGCCACATCGACTGGCTCATGGAGCATCATCCCGAGCTGGAACCGGAGGGCCTGGGGCACTGGCTCATTGCGCAGGATCCCTTCTGGGTGCGCTTCCTCAGCGACGACCGCCTGCTCGACCTGGCCGAGGTCCTGGTCGGCCCCCACGTCGCCTTCTTCGCCGCCGACTACATCGCCAAGCCGCCGCGCTCCGGCAAGGGGATCCACTGGCACCAGGACGGCCACTATTGGCCTCTGGAACCGATGGAAGTGATCACCGTCTGGTTTGCGGTGTCGCCGTCGACCCGGGCCAACGGCTGCGTCCGGGTCATCCCCGGATCCCACCGGCTGGGCCTGCAGCGGCATTCGTCCCGGAGGGACGCGGACATCCTGCTCAACGCGGTGGACTCCGCCGTCCTCGATCCCGGCCGGGCGGTGGATCTGGAGCTCGAACCCGGCGATGTCTCGGTGCACCACCCCCTGATCCTGCATGGCTCCGAGCCCAACAGGAGTGCGTTGTGGCGCCGCGGCGGTTCCATCCAGGACATGCCCGCCACCACCCGCATCGTCAAGGAAGACTGGCCCAGCGCCTTTCTGTTTCGCGGCGACCCGGCCCCGGGTATCAATACCGAACTCTACCAGCCCAGGCCGCGCTACGAGGCCGGCACCCACATGCCCTTCCGCGGCTGTGAAGGGTGGATATAGGAGAATGAGGATGGCCACGCCCGCCGTCACTACAACCGCTTTCCCGGACGCTCTGCGGCGGACGGGATTTTCGTTTCCGGAGTAGAGCGCAATGACTGTACTGAGCTCCAGCGACCGCGAATTCTGGGAGGAGAACGGCTACGTCGTCATCCCCGCTGCGGTACCCCAGGAAAACCTCGATGCCGTCCTCGACGCGGTGCAGGCCTTTACCGGCAAGGATTGCACCAACCTCGAGGAGTGCTGCGATATCGTGCACTTTTCCGGTGGCGGTTTGGTGAACATGACGGGCCATCAGGCCCTGTGGGAGAACCGCCAGGCGCCGAGGGTCCACGCCGCCTTCGCCGAGCTCCTGGGTACGGAGAAGCTCATCGTCTCCCGTGACCGGGTGGCGGCCAGTTCTCCCGTCGGTCCCCGGTGGGAGGACGAGGGTTTCATCCACTGGGACATGGATTCGACGATTCGCCCCATCCCGCTCAAGGTGCAGGGGGTGCTCTACCTGACGGACACGGCGGCCGACCAGGGCGGATTTCAATGCGTACCAGGCTTTCACCGCAAGCTGGAGGAGTGGGCCAAAACCCAACCGCCGGACCGCCACCCCAAGTCTCCGGATCCCACCGGGCTCGATATCCGACCCATACCGGGCAAGGCCGGCGACCTGCTCATCTGGCACAGCGCCCTGCTGCACGGACACGGGCGCAACACCTCCAAGCGCCCGCGCCTGGCCCAGTACATGCTCATGCACCCGGCCGCCGCTCCCGAGGGCAGCGGGATTCTGCCGCTGGCGCGGACGTATCAGGCCGTGGTCGCCGCCGCTCTGGGGGTGCCGGAGGCCCTGGTCGAGCACTGGCTGCGGCAGCATCGCGGCAGCGATCTGGTTCACGCCCGCATCGACGCCCTCCTGGGCGAGCATCCCACCTACCCCGGCTGGCGGGTGCGCTCGCAGGGCCGCGAGCTCCTCCTGAGAAAGTCCCTGGTCGAATTCGTAGACGAGACTACCGTCGAGGTCACCCATTCCTACGCCCTCCAGGAAGAGCTTCCCGTGGTCGCGCGATTCGAGGAGGGCCTGGTGGAATCCATTCTGCGAATTCCGGCGCCGCAGCATGAGCCGCGATTGAGCCGGGCCCAGCTTGCCCGCCTGCCCGACCTCCTGCGCCGGACCCCGGGGGCCTTCGACTTCGGCGGCCGCCGCGTCTGGAACGAGCACCACTGGCAGCATACCATCAGCGGCGGGGCCGCCTTCGGCCGCGACGACCGCCGGATCTGGAACGAATGGGACGTTGCCCACCTCATGCACGCCGAATTCGGCCTCGACCTGGACGTGGAAGAGGCCCGGCTCACTCCCCTGGGCCGCAAGCTCGCCGGCGTCGATTCGTGGTAGAGGGCCGGCGCCGGATCCACGAAGTGCCGCTCATTGCTCTGCAGGGTTTGGCATGCCGACCATTGCCGCGAACTTCTACTGCGCTGTCAAGGAGATGCAGGGGGAAGGCTCGTCGGGGCGCGTTATCGGGTCGCAACTACGCATGATTGGGCAGGTGCCTCCTGCTTTTGCCCCGGCCGGCCAAGGTCTCGAGTCGGAACTTGCACCAAGACAATCTGGAAGAGCCCCCCATTTCTTGACAGGACCTGTGCCAATGTCCCACATTCTTCAGCGAGAGCTTGGTCGCCATCCATTGCCGCAGGCAATGGCTTCCCACAGGAGAGACCGATGAGTAATGACGCGAAGTTCGCGGTGCCGGCCGCACAGCGGCAACTCTTTGTCGATGATCACGGCGTCGCCGCGGTGGAGAACCTCGTCCGCACTCTGCACCAGCCATCCAAGAAGGGGGCGGTTATTCGACCCGACTTCACCCGCGGCCAGCACAACGTGCAGACCCGCAGCGCCCCCCACTGGAATCCCCGGCTGCAGGCCTACAGGATCGTGGCCGAGGGCAGGTGGTACGAGAGCGCCGACGGCCTGCACTGGACTCCGGCCGGCGCCGAGCTCCAGCCTCGGGACATGGTGCCCCTTGCCCACGCCCTCTACGACCCCGCGGACCCCGACCCGGGGCGCCGCTTCAAGGGCCTCACCTCCCACGTCATCAACGTGGACACGGGGGGCCGGGTGCAGCATTCGTCGGAACGGGTCGATGCCGAGGGCAAGCCGTGGCCGGGGAAGAGGTTCGAGCGCTACCTCGACTTCCTGGTCTCCTCAGACGGGATAGACTGGATCCGGCTGGACGCCCGTCTCTCCAGCTTCGACGAGTGGAACCTGAGCTATGACCCGCTGGATAAGCAGTACATCCTCTGCTTCAAGAAAACGGGAACCTACGGGCGCTCTCACATGATCAGCACCAGCCCTGACTTCGAAATCTGGAGCGAACCGGTGCTCGCCATCCAGTCCGACGATCTCGACCAGGAGCTGGGGCGCCTGCACATCGAGGAGTTTCTGCAGTCGGCCAATGCCGACTATCTCAAGCCCTTTCCCAACACGCCGGAATGGCACTGGCAGAACGTGGACATCTACAACGCCGGAGTATTCCGCTACGAGGGCATCTTTCTCGCCCTCCCGGCCATCTACCACGCCCGCGGCGCGCGCTGGAGCAGCCACACTCTGCGCTTCACCCTGATCCAGTTGTGGTGCAGCCGCGATCTCCACAATTGGGAGCGGGTGGCCGACAGGCGGGCCTTCATCCCCTGGTCGCCAATGCATTCCGGCGCCTACGACCTCAACAAGAACCTGCCGCCTTCCTACCCCGTGGTGCGCGGCGACGAGCTCTGGTTCTACTACTCGGGCCGCAAGGAGTCCTCGGTCCACCCGGACCCCGACCCCGACATCGGGGCCATCTGCCTGGCGGTGCTGCGCCGCGACGGTTTTGTCTCCCTGGATGCGGCCGGCGAAGAGGGCCGGGTGCTCACCGAACCCTTCATCGTACCCGCTGCCGAGCTGTGGGTCAACGTGGATGTGCGCAATGGCGAGGGTTCCGCAGGCTACCTGCGCGCCGAGGTGCTCGGTGAAGACGACAAGGTGCTGGCCGCATCGGTCCCCATAGACGGCGACCGGCCGCGGGTCAAAGTCTGCTGGCAGGAGGGCAACATGGCCGCGCACCAGGGCAAAGTGGTGCGCCTGCGCTTCACCCTGGAAGCGGCGCGCTTCTACTCCTACTGGTTCGAGTGAGATGCACCGGCTCCTGACCACCCAACTTGTGGGCAGCTACAGCAAACCCAATTGGCTCATCAGCCACCAGCGGGTGACCTCGCCCAGCTCCAGCTTCTGGCGCCCCGACCCCGAGGTCCTCGCCGAAGCCCAGGACGACGCCACCATCGTAGCCATCGCCGACCAGGAGCGCGCCGGCTTGGACCTGATCACCGACGGCGAGCAGCGGCGGCAGCGCTTCGACACCTACTTTTTCGGCCTGGGCGGCATCGACCGGGAAGAGCTGGGACCCTGGGACATGGACCAGCGCGACATGAGCTTCGTCGATCTGGACCAGGAGGTGGAAGCCCGCCTGCAAGAGGCGGTGACGCCCCGCGCGGTGGGGGAGATCATATGGCCCGGCTCTATCACCGTGGACGATTTGGGCTTCCTGAAGCGCCACACCCGTCGTCCCACCAAGATGACGGTCATCGGCCCGCTGACCATGGCCGCGCGCTTGGCCGACGAATACTACCGCGACCCGGAGGCCCTGGGCATGGCGGCCGCGGCGGCGATCAACCGGGAGCTGCGCGCCCTGGACGAGGCCGGGGTGGAGGTTGTTCAGCTCGACGAGCCCGACTTCCACTTCCGCCGCGACCTGGCGCTGGAATGGGGCGGCAAAGCCCTGGATCTGGCCTTCGAGGGAATCGGGGCTACCCGGGTGGTCCATGTCTGTTACGGCTACGCCACCATCGGCTCCAAGCGCGCTGATCCCAACTACGCTGAGGTTCTGGAGGCCATCGCCGCTTCGAGCGCCGAGCAAATCAGCATCGAGTACGAGCAGCCGGGACATACGCCGGAGCTGCTCGAACATTGCAGCGACAAGGAGGTGGTTCTGGGGTTGCTGAACCTGGGCACGGAGGAGGTGGAGTCGCCTTCCTGCATCGCAGATCGCATCCGCGCCGCCCTGAAGGTTCTGGAGCCCGAACGCCTGCACCTGGCCCCCGACTGCGGTATGTGGTTCGTGCCCCGGGCAGTGGCCTTCGCCAAGATCAGCTCACTGGTGCAGGCCGCGCGCATGGTGCGCCGCGAGCTGGGTTTGCAGGGACCTTGAATTTGGAGGAAGAGGCAATGGAGACCTGGACCTTCCTGCACGCCAACGACAGCCACATGGGCACGCCGCGTTCCTACCGTTTTCGCCCGGCGATCAACCGGCGCTGGGCCGCCATCAAGGAACAGATGGCGGCGAGCGGGGCTGAATTCCTCCTCCACGGCGGCGACCTGACCCGCGACGGCGAAAGCCATGAGTTCGAGTACCGGCAGGCGCGCGAGGACCAGGACACTCTGCCCTTTCCCACCTTCGTCATCCCCGGCAACATGGACGTGGGCAACAAGCACGCGGCGCGCCAGGGGCTCAAGCTCAAGTGGGATCAACAGGGGTTGGGCTGGTACGATCCGGACCTCAACGTGACCGGTCAGCGCCTGGATCTCTTCGCTTCCTACTTCGGCCCCGTCCACTGGACCTTCCTCTACCGCCAGGTGCGCTTCACCGGCTTCTTCGCCGCCGTGGCCGGGTCGGGCCTGCCCCACGAAGAAAGGCTCTGGCGCCTGCTCGAGCGCCTGCCCCGATTGCCCCGCGCCCGCCATCACGTGGCCTTGATGCACTACTGGCCCTTCATGGAAGAGCCCGACGAGCCCGCCTGGGACCTCACCGCCGCGGACCAGTACGACAACTGGTACTTCAGCATCGACCCGCCCCACCGCCAGCGCCTCTGGGGCCTGCTGCAGGACGCGGGTGTGGACATCCTGTTCTGCGGCCACGTCCACACCGGGCGCCCGGTTCAGGTCGTCGACGGCATTCGCCTCTACCGCACCCAGCCCGCCGGCAACACCGCCCAACTGGCCGAACGCTGGCCCGACGCCGACACTCGCTTCGGTTTCCGGCGCTGCAGCGTGAGCGCCGCCGGGATCGAGGTCGAATTCGTCCCCGGGGCCGAGCAGTGCGCCGAGTTCGACAGCTACGGGCCCATGGGGCACCCGCCCCTGGAAGTGCGCGACTACGGCGCCGCCGGGGAAACTCCGGCCCTGGTCCCGGATGAAGGCCATAGTTCCGCCGGGCATTAAGTAAGGGCGGGTGGGAAAAGACCCGGAGGTATCGGAACTGCCCCGGGGAGGCCGCTGGAACTTTATCCATGGCCGGGAAGGATTGATCCATGAGACATCATCGGATTCATTACTACGGGATCCTCTATCTGGTTCTCGCCGCGTGGGGGGCGGTAGCCGAGGGGCAAAAAGACCAGGCGCGGCTGAAGCTGCCCGAGGTGGAGACCGCGTCGTCTTTCCTGCAACGGACTTTCGCGCCCTATCGCAACTATTCCTTTCGGCACTTCACCAACCCACCGGACCACTCCTTTCCCTTTGCGGACAGGCCGCGGGCCTATTACGGCTCCTTGGGCACCTACCTCATCACCGGCTACGAAGTCTACACCTGGACGGAGACCCGAGTCCCGGGGCAGCAGTTCGGCAGCCGCATGTTCAAGGACATGAACGCCTTGCGTCCGCTGTTCGACCACGTGATTGTAGGGCGCGACAGTTGGGGAGGACGGGGCTTCAGCGCCATAGTGGGAGATGGGCTAATCGCGCGCTTCACCCCTCTCACCCTGTCGAAGGTGGACTTCAACGGCCTGCGCCTGGATGTGTCCACGCCGGGCCTTGAAATCACCGCCCTGGCCTCGCGCCTGGAGCGCCAGCCCGCCAACCCCACCAGCATTTCGGCCCCCTGGGATATCGAGGGCACCTTCGTGTCCGATAGCAACACCCTGCTTCTGGGCGGCCGAGCCCAGACCCGCATCGGGGCCCTGAGGCTGGGCCTGAACGGGGTCAACCTGCACGTCTACCAGAGCACCCGGCCGGGCAACAGCCTCAAGGGGAGAGTGAGGCCCGACCATCCCCTCATAGAATTCATCGTGGTGCGCGTCGCCGACGACTCGCCCGCCGACGGGCGCGGCGCCGTGGCGCAGGAAGTCAGCCTCGTCCTCGACGGCGAGGTCCGGACCGACCTCCCGCCGCAGGTGATCCGCCACCGCCGCGGGGTGCCCACCCAGGTAGGCTCCGTCTCCAGGTCCACCGGCGAGTTCCGTCCCGTCATCTACAGCCGACCTTCGCCCATTGGTTTTTATGCGTTTGCCGGTGGCAGCTTCTACCGCCACAGGGAAGTCCCCTACTATGCGGACTACCTATATCGCTTTGCCCACGAAAGCGGACAGGACGTGAGCGCGGCCACTAACCTGGAGGGCTTGCTGGCCAACTACGTGGTCGAATCGCCTCGGGCCGTCCACCACGCCGATGGCGATGAGGTGCTGATCTACATGTTCGACGTTAGGCAGGAAGCGGCGTTCCGCTCCGTGGAGGTAGAGGCCCTGATAGGAAACGACTACCGCATCGACGTGGCTGTCCAATGGGAGAAGAATGCAACCGCCCGCGATCTGGCTTCCCAGTTCACCAGCACCTATTACCACACCGTGCGGCGCGCTCCGGGCAATGTCCAGGACCTGTCGAATCAGAAACGAGTGCGCTTCCACATAGGCGAGAACACCGCCCTCTTCGTCTACGGCGCGGACGCCAATTTCAGCCTCGCCGGCCTGGAGATCAACGGCGAGTACGCGCGCTCGGCGCTCTACGCGCGCTACCCGGCGCACCTGGAGGGGGAGCGCCGCTTCGAGCAGGCGCCCCGCTTTGCCGGGGGCGGCGACGCCTATTACCTGCAGGCCATGCGCTGGTTCGGGCGCGGGCGCGTGGGCGCGGAGTACTTCTCCATGAATCCGCACTACACCACCGAGCTCCGCACCTATCTGAGACCGGAACTGGTGTACGATTACGGCGATCTCGCCGGTCTGACCAACGCAACCCTCTACTGGCGCCTGGTCCAGGACAACGAGGATGGCGACCGCTACCCCGACGTCCCCCTGGGACATGTCCTGGGCGCCGGCAGGGACGCGGTTTCCGTGGACCCAACCGGGGTCTTTCCGGGCCAGGACGAGGACAACGACGGCTGGCCCGATACCAACCGCAACTTCAACGGCCTGCCCGACTACGAAGAACCATTCCTGATGTTCGATGTGGAACCCAACGACTACACCTATGGCCTCGACCGCAACAACAACGGCGAGCCCGACCACCGCGAGGACGATCAGGATGCGGACCTTCCCTATGACCCCGACCAGCGCGGCGGGCATCTCTTCGGACAACTGGATCTGACCCGGCGCTGGACCGCGGTTGCAGGACGCTACGCCGTTCGCCAGATGGCAGGCGCCGGGCGCAACAAATCCACCTATGCCATACTGAGCTATCGCCGCGAAGGGGCGCGGCGGGTGCGGCGTCTCTTCTTAGAGAACCACTTCCGCCGCCTGCAGGACGATATCGCGGACGAGTTTCTGGCGCTGGTGGAAAGGCCGGGCCGCGGCCGCATAAAAGCCGGGGACGGGGCCCTGGAGATAAACGTATTTTCGTTCTTCAACAAAGAGAGGCGGGAGGATCTTCTGCTCTACCGGGACAGTTGGGTCAACGAGACCTATCTGGAGGGCGGCCTCAACCCCTGGTCCTCCCTCCATCTGGTGCAGAAGCTGCGCCTGCTGCTCAACTGGCAGCAGGGCGGCGAGGTGGTCCCCGGCGTCTTCCAGCGCCGCCGCCGCATGGACTACTGGACCTTGTCCAGCCGGGCGCAGTATACCTGGCGTTTAGGCGAGCTGAGCCTGACGCCGCAATACAAGTTCATGCTCTTGCGCCTGCTGGACCGGGAGGCCGGCACCGCCCTGCGCTCCGAGTGGCGCTCGATCCCTATCCTGCGCCTGGAGTATCCCTTGATGGATCGGGTTACCTTGAGGATGGGGCTGCAGGGTCTGGGACCCTTGCCCTACCGCCTCGAAGACCAGGCGCGTAAGCGCCTCACCTTCGAGCAGCGCACCGCCTTCGTCAGTCTGACCAACCGCTCCCGCTATTTCGGCTACAATCTCTACACCATCATCGGCCTTATGCGCAACCGGAAGGATTTCGAGAATCGGTTCCGCCTTGCCGACGAGTTCCACGGTTGGTCATTCTTCGTGCGTACCCTGATCGGCTTCACCGAGTACGGGCGCTTGTTCTAGGATGACGTCCCCACCGCGCAGGCCTTAGTGCGGATGCCTCTTCAGCTCGATGATCCGGTAGCCGCCGGCGAATCCCGGGTTGGTCACGTACTGCAGGCAGTTCTCCCCGAAAGCCCCGGCGTGGGAGAAGTGGACGTGGCCGCAGAAGATGCCGCCGAGGTGGGAGCCGAGTTTTCCTTGGAGCAGCTCCATGCACTCCAGGGTGGCGGGTTCGTTGCCGTCCACCATCCATTTCTGCCGCGACTCCGGGGTCCAGTCCTCCTCCGCCCCCATCATGATCGGCGCCTTCCACTTCTCCATCACCCCCGGAAACAGAGACTCCTCCGCGAGGGGGATGTGGACGAAGAGCAGGGTGGGTTTCCCCTTTTCCAGTTGCCGCCGCAGAAAGGCCACCTGTTCGGAACTGACCTGGTAGTTGCTGTTGTCCAGGGCGACGAGGCAAACCCCTCCCAGATCCAGTGCCTGGCAGGGGGGATTGCCTCCGGTGAGCCCGTGAAAGCGCGGATAGTACTTCCGGCGCGTCGCCTCGGTCCACCCCAGGTGGGGGAAGTACCAGTCGTGGTTGCCGGGAGTGTAGAGGAAGGGAACGCCAAGATCCGCCATGGCGCGCTCGATGGTCTCGATTCCGGCGAAGGAGGGAAAGTGGATGATGTCGCCGGTTAGAAGGGCTGCGTCGACCTGCATGCGGCCGGCTTCCTGCAGGATGGACTGGAAGACTTCCCGCGGCGGCGCTCCTCCGGGGGTCAGCTCGCTGAAGAGCTCGCCGTAGCGCTCCACGTGCTCTGCGGCCTCGGGGTCGCGTCCGTCGCCCTCAGCCATGTGGCTGTCGGTGAGGTGGAGGAGCTTGAGGTCGCGCTCAAGTCCCTCGACGAGGATGGTGGCGGTATCGTCGCTGGCGGTATTCAAGTGCTGGAATTCCATGTCCCTGCCTTTGTTTGCGGTGGATGAAGCGATGGCGGAAGCGGCCACCGGCTTTTCTCTGCAGATGACCTGTAATATAGCGCAAATTTCAAATCGTGGTATTCTATGGTGCGGCCACCGGCTGTTTGCCAGCAATCTCTCGACAAAGGAAGGCGAATGAAATATCTCTTCATCGACGATTTTTACCTGGAGCGCATCGACAACCTGGCGCGCAAGCTGCACCAGCCGGAGAAGTTCGCCGGCAATGCGGTGGTGCGCCCGGAAAACCGCTGGGAGAACCAGACCTGCCAGGTGCGCAACATCCCGGTGTGGGACGGGGAAGCGGGATGCTACAAAATGGTCTACTGCGGCAAGGGGGAGACCCTGGATCCGGAGCTGGTGGTGGACCAGACCGGCGCCATGCCCAAAACCGCCCTGATCTGTTACGCCACCTCGGATGACGGCATCCACTGGCACAAGCCGGAGATGGGCATGCACGACTACCCCGGCCTCACCTGGGACGGCAAGCGCATCGGCACCGGGAACAACGTCATCTACAAATGCTCCTCCCTCTTTGCGGTGCTCGATCCCAACGAGCAGGATCCCGGGCTCCGCTTCAAGGGCATGGTCTACCGCGACCGCGCCCTGCACCCGGTGGCTTCCGCCGACCTCGTGCACTGGGAGGACTTGGGCTATCCGCCCTGTCCCAGCGCCGACCAGTCCCACTTCACTCTCGACGCCGAAAAGGGCTTGTTCATCGCCACGGTCAAGCACCGCGGCCCCTACGGGCGCTCCTGGTACCTCACCACCAGCGAGGACTTCCGCAACTGGAGCGAGCAGGAGCTGGTGTTCCACGCCGACCAGGTGGACCAGGAGAACGGCCGCCTCCGCCTGCGCCGCTTTTTCGAGGACCCGGCCTACCTCACCCCGGTCTACAACCGCCCCGAGGAATGGCGCACCGACGTCTACAACTTTCCCGTCTTCCCCTACGAGGGGATCTACCTGGGGCTGCCGGTGCTGCAGCACTGGTCCGGCAAGCACCCGCCCCTCTACGAGAACGTGGACAGCCGCAAGTCGGTGGAGCTGACCTCGAGCCGGGACCTGCGCACCTGGGAGCGGGTCGCGAACCGCGCTCCCTTCCTCGAGCTTTCCGGGGTGGAGGACGGAGGAGCCTTCGACACCGGACAGATCGTCACCAGCAACGGTCCCCTGGTGCTCGGCGGCAAGTTGTACTTCTACTACTCGGGGATCAGGTCTCGCTGCGCCACCCCGGCGGAGGAGCAGAACCGCGCCGGCCTCGACCAGGGGGCCATCTGCATGGCGCGGCTGCGCCTGGACGGCTTCGTCGCCCTCAAGGGCGGGGTGGAGCCGGGCTCGGTGCTGACCAAGAGGTTGGAAATCACCGGGGGCGAGCTGCGGATCAACGCCGACTCTTGGCGCGGCCAGGTAAGGACTGAGATCGTCGACCCGGAGGAGGACCGGCCGTTGCCGGGCTACAGCAAGGAAGAGAGCGTCCCGGTGGAGGTGGACCGCATCGACGAGGCGGTGCGCTGGAAGGGTGGAAAGGACCTGGGGGAACTGCGGGGGCGCACCGTGCGCATCCGCTTTTCCATGCGCCAGGCCGAGCTCTACGCCTTCTGGTTTGCCGGGGAAGGAACCTGAAAGCCGCGGCGCACCGGCAGCGCTTCAATGGCGGCGAATGACGGGGTCCCGGCCCTCCGCGTTGGAAGGGGCCGTGCTCCACGCTTCCTTGTACTTGAGGTCTGCGACCAGAAAGGCGTCCACGTCCACGTTCTTGAAGCGGTCCGGGGAGAATTCCGCCACGTCGATGCGCGTCTGTCCGTCGACGATAAACTCCGATGTCAGCAGACCGGCGACGGCGTGGTAGCCGAAGCCGCCGGAGTTGAAGTTGCAGGCAAGGAAGAGCCCGGGGAGGGCAGCCACCGGCCCGATGGTGGGCATGGTGTCCACCGTCATGCTCACCAGCCCGATGCGGTGGTCCACCAGGTCCACCCCCTCCATCTGCGGCAGGCGGGCGCGGATGGCCTCCTTGATGAAGGGGCCGGGTGCGGGGTGGAGCTCGAGCCGGGAGTAGTCGAAATCGATGCCCGGGGCGGTGATGCACACCGGCTCGTGGGATTCCCCGGTCCCGAAGAGCAGGCGGTTGTCCTCGGTGGGCCGGTAGTAGACCTGGATGGCGTTGTCGTTGGTGGCGGGAACCTGGGGCGGGTCGGCGAAGGGCGGGGTGACGAAGCGCTCGTGCACGTAGTTGTGGGCCGGGACGCGCTGATCCACGGTGGCCAGCAGGGAGTTGGCCCAGGCATTCATGGTGCACACCACGGCGTCGGCGCGCAGCTCCCCGGCGTTGCGGCTGCGCACTCCTCTCACCTTGCCGTCCTCGACGATGAACTCCTCCACCGGGTCGTCCTCGCGCACCTCCACCCCCATCTCCCGCACCTTGGCCGACAGGGCTGCGATGTAGGTGTCGGGCTCGTTCCATCCCCCGCGCAGATCGAGGACGCAGTACTCGTCGTCCCTTATGCGCAACGCCGGAAAGCGTTTCTCCGTTTCGGCGCGGCGCAGGACCTCGAACCTGGCCCCGGCGCGGCGGTGCATCTCCTGCTCGTGCTCGCCGTCGCGGTACTGCTGCTCGTTCTGGATGAACATGCAGCCCACCTGGTGAAAGGAATAGTCTTCCAGGATCCGGCTGAAGCGCTCGAAGATATCCATGGTGATGGCGCGTGCCCGGGTGCCGGTTTGGGTGGGCATGAGCATGGTGTTCACTGCTCCCGATTTGCTGCTCGAGCCGCTGCCCACCTTGCCTTTGTCCAGCAGGACCACGCGCTCCACCCCTTTCTCCTTGATGTGGAAGGCGGAGCTGAGGCCGGCGATGCCGGCGCCGACGATGGCCACGGTATGGGGTTTGATGGTCGCCAAGGATGTCCTCCGTTCTGTGGTGGGGAAAGCGTTGTGGCACGATGGATTGCCCGCGGCTGCGGCTGGGGCGGGATCCGGGTCCGCTGGCGCCAGTTGGTTGACGTAATGGGTGAAGGCCTTAAAATAACGCCGTGCCCGGCGCCAATCAAGATGGGATTAGGGGAAGGCTGGGGCGGCCGATGCGGGCGCTGTATCCCGGCGGGTCGCTGCCGGAGAGGGGAGTGGGGTCCGAGGTACGGCACCTGCCCGGGCTGGAAGAGGACATCTCCATGAACGAAGCCGCCGCGCGTATACGGATCAACAAGCTGCTCGAAGCAGCGGGATGGCGTTTCTTCGCCCAGGGTGACCGCCCCGCCAACATCCGCCTCGAACCCAGCGTCACCGTCAAACAATCGGACCTGGACGCCCTGGGCCGCGACTTCGAAAGGATCTCCACCGGCTACGTCGACTTCCTGCTGTTGGACGACCGGGGATTTCCCCTCGTGGTCCTGGAGGCCAAGTCCGAAGACAAGGACCCGCTGGTGGGCAAGGAGCAGGCGCGCAAGTACGCGCGCTCGCAGAACTGCCGCTTCGTCATCCTCTCCAACGGCAACCTGCACTACTTCTGGGACCTGGAGCGCGGCAACCCCCATATCGTCA